>NZ_CP150315.1:3495000-5530000 GCF_051525985.1 Sorangium sp. So ce145
TGACTGTTTACTAAAAACACAGGACTCTGCGAAGTCGTAAGACGACGTATAGGGTCTGATGCCTGCCCGGTGCTGGAAGGTTAAGGGGACGAGTCAGCGCAAGCGAAGCTCTGAACCGAAGCCCCAGTAAACGGCGGCCGTAACTATAACGGTCCTAAGGTAGCGAAATTCCTTGTCGGGTAAGTTCCGACCTGCACGAATGGCATAACAACATCCCCGCTGTCTCGACCAGGGACTCAGCGAAATTGTATCGGGGGTGAAGATACCCTCTACCCGCGGCAAGACGGAAAGACCCCATGAACCTTTACTGCAACTTGGCAGTGATTTTCGGGATATTCTGCGTAGGATAGGTGGGAGGCTATGAAGCCGGGCTTCTGGGTTCGGCAGAGCCAACGTTGAAATACCACCCTGGGTATTCTGGAAATCTAACCTGGGCCCATGAACTGGGTCGGGGACACTGCCTGGTGGGCAGTTTGACTGGGGCGGTCGCCTCCTAAAAAGTAACGGAGGCGTGCGAAGGTTCCCTCAGCCTGATTGGAAACCAGGCGTAGAGTGCAAACGCACAAGGGAGCTTAACTGTGAGACCGACAGGTCGAACAGGTGCGAAAGCAGGCGTTAGTGATCCGGTGGTTCTGTATGGAAGGGCCATCGCTCATCGGATAAAAGGTACTCTGGGGATAACAGGCTGATCGCGCCTGAGAGTTCATATCGGCGGCGCGGTTTGGCACCTCGATGTCGGCCCATCGCATCCTGGGGCTGGAGCAGGTCCCAAGGGTTCGGCTGTTCGCCGATTAAAGCGGTACGCGAGCTGGGTTTAAAACGTCGTGAGACAGTTTGGTCCCTATCTGCCGTGGGCGTAGGACACTTGAGAGGAGCTGCCCATAGTACGAGAGGACCTGGGTGGACGTACCTCTGGTGCTCCGGTTGTCCTGCCAAGGGCATAGCCGGGTAGCCATGTACGGAACGGATAACCGCTGAAAGCATCTAAGCGGGAAGCCGGCCTCAAGACTAGGTGTCCCGGGCCGCAAGGCCCCTAAAGACCCCTCGTAGACCACGAGGTTGATAGGCCGGGTGTGGAAGCCGAGCAATCGGCGGAGCTAACCGGTACTAATAGGTCGTGCGGCTTGACCATACTTCTAAGGCAAACATCGAAGCGTCGCGCCCGGAGTTCGGGTGACGAGCAGCGTGACACAGCTGGCCTGGCGTAAACATGGAGTAAACATGGAACAGAGCACCGCGAGGAGCGGGCTCCGCCGGGTTCCGATTGGACGCACCCACAAGTTTCCGGTGGTGATATCGAGAAGGTCACACCCGATCCCATACCGAACTCGGAAGTTAAGCTTCTTGGAGCCGATGGTACTGCCAGGGCAACCTGGTGGGAGAGTAGGACGCCGCCGGGATTTTCTTCGAACCTGCGCACGGTGAGAGCCGTGCGCAGGTTTTTTTTGTCCATTGCGCTCCGAACCCGGGATGCGCTCTGCGCCGTCTTCGCGGCGCCGAGGCCACCTCGGCGCTTCGTTGGCGCTGCTTTTCGCCAGCGCGGCGCGGTCACGATCCCCGCGATCGTTGGTGCCGACGTACACCAGGAGCCTGTGAGGGCTTTCGCTTTGTTGTCTGGCTTGAATTTTCGCCGACCCGAGCTCTGGTCGTTCGCGCTGCGTGCGGCGCCGCCCGCCGCGTGAGAAGAAGTGCCAGCGCAGGCAACGGCGCGGAGGCCGGCAGGGGACGGCGGCGCGAGATCAAGATGACGCTGCGAGTTTCTTCCGGCCGCCAGGCGTTGCTACCCTAGGGGAACCTTGGGATTCAAGCGCAGGAGAATCGCTGCGGTCGCCGGGGGAGCCCTCTGTGGCGGGCTCGTCGTCGGGTTCGCCCCTTTTGTGCGCTACCAGGCCGAGCAGGCGGCTGATCGGTACGGGGCATCGCTGTCGATCGACCAGGTTCGGCCCACCTGGAGCGGCGTCTCCCTGAAGGGGGTGGACGTCCAGCTGCGCGGGGCGCCGAGCATCTCCATCCGCCTGGAGGAGGTCGCCGTCGCGCTGGGCGCCTCGGGACGGCGCGTGACGATGCGCGGAGGGACTGTCTCCGCCGTCGGGCCGCGCGAGGCCATCCTCCAGGAGCTGGAGACCTGGCGGGCGGGGCAGCCGGCAGGACGTACCGGCGCCGCGACGAGCGAGGGGGGCGGTAGCACCGAGCTGGAGGGCTTGCGGCTCGTCTGGACCGATCGGGCCGCCTCGCCCGCGGAGAGCCTGTCGGCCGACGACGTGCACCTGTCGCGCGCGGGAGGGCGGACAGCCATCGCTGCGCGCGAAGCGATCCTGTCCCTGGGACGGGCCGCCTTCTCGGTCCGGCACGGCCGGCTGGTGCTCGCCCTGGAGCAGGGGCGGTACCAGGTGAGCGAGCTCTCGGCCGACTCGATCGACGCCAGCGTGGCGCTCCCGGAGGGGACCCCTGAACCTCGGGTCGTGCCTGAGCAGAGCGGGCGCACCCATCCGGCGCAGCTGACGAGGACGGCCGAGCGCAGCGACGGGGCCGATGCGGGGCGGAATCGAGGGGTTGCGGTTCGAGATGCCCTCCTGCGGGCGGCGCAGGGCATCGATCTGGCGCTCGGTAAGGACGCCAAGGTCGACGTCGCAGGCGTCACCGCGCGCCTCCGGCGCGACACCGATCACCTCAACCTGGGACCGGGGCACCTCGCCGTGCGGCGCGAGGCAGGCTCGCTCGTGGTGGAGCTCTCGCCTGGAGACGCCGCGATCGCGGCCGCCGGCGCCGACGCCCAGCAAGCGCTCACCTTTCGCCTTCGCGTGCCGCTCAGCGACGCGAAGGAGACCCCGCAGGAGATCGTCGCCGACGTGCAAGGCGGACCCATCTGGCTCTCCACCCTCGGCGTCCATGAAGGGGACATGGGCCTGTTCGATGTGGCGCGGACGTCGATCGTCAGCCGCGCGCGGGTCGTCCTCTCGGCCGACGGCCAGACGCTCGGCGTCGACGGCGAAGGAAGGCTGAGAAACCTCTCCCTGCGGAGCGCGGCCCTGGCAGACGAGCCCATCGCAGGCCTCGACCTGGCATGGCGAGCGAAGGCGAACGGCAAGCTCGACGGGTCCAAGCTCGTCGCCGAGGACGCCGAGGTCGACCTCGGTGCGCTGAGGCTGATCGCGCGCGGCGAGTACGAGCACGCCGGGAACTCACACCGGGTCCGCGGCACCTTCGAGGTGCCCCTCACGGCTTGCCAGTCGATGCTGGATTCGGTGCCCAAAGGGATCGTGGCGAAGCTCCACGGAATGAGGCTCGCCGGCTCGTTCGGGATCGAAGGGAAGCTGCGGTTCGATACCGCGAACCTCGACCGGAACTTTTTGCTTGACTGGGGCGTCTCCAACACCTGCCGCGTGACGGAGATGCCGCCGGAGCTCAGCGTCGATCGCTTCAAGCGCGCGTTCCGGCGCCTGGTTTACGGGCCCGGGGGCAAGCGCGTCGACATCGAGTCCGGGCCAGGGACCGCCGATTGGGTCCCCTACGAGGACATCTCCCGCTTCATGGAGGTCGCCGTGCTGACCACGGAGGACGGCGCCTTCCACCGGCACCACGGGTTCGACGAGGAGGCCATCAAGAACTCGATCCGCGAGAACCTCCGGAAGAGGAGGTTCGTGCGGGGGGCGAGCACCGTCAGCATGCAGCTCGCCAAGAACCTCTACCTCGAGCGGACCAAGAGCGTGGCGCGCAAGCTCCAGGAGACCTTGCTCACCATGTACCTCGAGCAGGAGCTCACCAAGGAGCAGATCATGGAGCTCTACCTGAACGCGGTGGAGTTCGGGCCGCTGGTCTACGGCATCGGCGCCGCCGCGCGGCACTACTTCAATGCGTCGGCGGCGCAGCTCTCGCTCGGACAGGCGCTGTACATCGCGTCGATCCTGCCAAACCCGAGCGTGCAGCACTTCGATGCGAACGGCGAGGTCACCGCTGCGTGGAGCGGGTACCTGCGCAAGCTCATGCAGATCGCGCACAGGCGCCGCCGGATCTCCGACGAGGAGCTGGAGAAGGGGCTCCAGGAGGTCGTGGTGCGAGGCTCCCCCGCGCCTCATCTGGCGCCCCGTCAGCCCTCCGAGGACGGCGGTGAGGCCGGCGAGGACAGATCGGGAGAGGACGAGGGGGGCGCCTGGGCGGCGCCTTGACGCCCGCGCCCGCGGGCCGGGCCGTCAGCGCTTCGACGCGGCGGTCCGGAGCTTCGCGAAGAACGCGCGGAGCACGCCGGCGCACTCGTCTGCGAGCACGCCCGACGTGACGGCGAAGCGATGGTTGAGCCGGTTGTCGCGCCCGATCGCGAAGAGCGTGTCGACCGCTCCCGCCTTCGGGTCCGGGCAGCCGTAGACGAGCCGCGCAATCCTGGCATTGACGAGCGCGCCGGCGCACATGGGACACGGCTCCAGCGTCGCGTAGACCGTCGCCCCTTCGAGCCGCCAATGACCAAGCCGCCTGGCCGCCGCCCGCAGCGCGTCCACCTCGGCGTGACCGGTCGGATCCTGGTCGATCTCGCGACGGTTTCGACCGCGCGCCAGCACCGTCCCCGCCGCGTCGACGACGAGCGCCCCCACAGGGACGTCACCGGCACCTGCCGCAGCCTCGGCCTCCGCGAGCGCCTCGCGCATCCACCGCGCGTCGACGCTCGCTGGTTCCTCCGGCTGTGCCACAGGGGAGAGGAGCAAATCCGCTCCGTCATCCATGACAACCATGAGAGGCTCAGGACCTTTTACACGACCGATCAGGCGCGCCCAGGAAGATTCGAACTTCCGACCCCCGGCTTCGTAGGCCGATGCTCTATCCAGCTGAGCTATGGGCGCTCTGGTGAAGACGAGTGCAAGACGTGGCTACGCCACCGCACTCCCGCGTCGCGCTCGGTTGCGCGAAGTGAGTGCCGGCGTTTATACGCCCCCGAGCGAGCTGTCAAAGGAAAAGTGATCGAGGCCTGAGGGCGTCTGCTCGGATGCGCGGCGTTTGCGGCCGAGGTCGTCGCCAAAGGCCATGCCGGCGACGCGCACGAGGCCGGGGGCGGGCAACGAGCGCCGGACAAAAACAGGGCGCGCGGCGACTCCGTCACGGAATGGCCGCGCGCTTTCACACGCTCTCGAAGGGCAAGCGAAGCTCCAGAAGCGCACAACGAGATGAGCAGGCCAAGCTGACGAAACGGGAAGAAGCCGTAAGCCAAGCAGCAGCGGCGCCATGGAGAGGCGGGATGGCGCCCGCTGAACGACCAAGCACAAGCTAGTGAGGCCCGTTACGAGGGGAGGAGGACCGAGACACGCTGCAGCCCACAGCGCAGAACACGGCCAATTCCGCCTGGAGCAGCCTCTGTGCCATCGCGCGGCCTCTCCTCGGCGCCGTCCTCGCGCGCGCGTACATCCAGCGGAATACTCACGTTTCGCCGCGGTTTCTTCGGCTTCTTCGGTTGTCGTGGATCCCGTGTCCGACGAGGTGCTCGGGCAGCGGTGTCGCGTGCCATGCCGTGTTTCGCAATCTTTGCGGACCAAGAGCCCCGGCCAACGGACGCCGTGACGCGTCGCGCTGTCGAGGGCGACGCGAGCGCCTATCGGGGGCCGCCGAAGAGGTGGTCGTGCGGGGCGTCGGCGTGACAGCGCTTGCAGAGGGGCAGAGCGCCGCGGTGGGTGGAGGTACCCTGGGGCGTGAGGACGAGGTACTCCCAGTTGCCGCCGTCGGGGTCGTAGCCAGCCGGTCGCTTCACCATGGCCAGGAGCGTGTCCGGCTCCGATGCGCCCGCCCGGTAGTGGAACTCGACAAGGGCCGCGCCAGAGGGGAGGACGCGATCCGGACCGAGCTGCGGGTAGGGCGCAGCCGCCGCGTTGATCCTCACCTCCGCCTCCATCTCGCCGGTGAAGTGCTGGGAGCGAGCTCGACCCGTGACGGGCTGGAAGCTCGCGAGCTGCCCGGCGAGCTCCCACGCCGAAGGCGCCGCGGCCGGCGGTGCAGCGGGCGCCGCGGCCGGCGCGCGCGCCTCGGGGATGGAGCTGGAGCCGCGTCCGATCCACGCCGTGGTCTCCGCGACGTGAGCGGGGGACGGGGACGGCGCACAGCCGAGCGGCAGGGGGGCCCACCCGGAGCGGACCCGCGCCTCCGTCGAGAGCGTCATCGAGGCGAGCGACGCCGCAGCGAGCGCGCACCACGCAGAGAGGCGGGTTCGGGACCGCACCGGCCGAGATGCTACACTGCCCGGATGTACCTGGCCTCTTCCAGGCGAGGCCGCGCATGGCGCGCCCTCTCGGCCGCCACGCTGGTGTCGCTGTCGGGCGCCGCGCTGCTGGGGGGCGCCCCGCACGCAGCCGCCGAGGAGGCGTCCCGCCGCGCCTGGCTCGGCGTGGAGCTGGAGCCAGGGCCGGCCGGGGGGGTGGTCGCGAAGCACGTCGTCACCAGCTCGCCGGCGGCCAAGGCGGGCATCGTGGACGGGGATCAGGTCATCGCGGCGGATGGCGTCCAGATCGACGAGCCAAAGCAGCTCGTCGCGCGTGTCGCGCTCGCGGGGCCTGGAAACGTGGTGAACCTCCGGATCCGGCGCGGCGGACGAGAGCGAGACGTCGCGCCGACGCTGGTGCCGTTCCCCGGGCACGATCAGATCCTTCGCCTCGACAAGATCGGCACGTTCGCGCCAGCCTGGAGGTCGCTCACCACCGTCGGAGGGACCGTCCCGGCGAACATCGGGACCCTGCGCGGAAACGTGGTGCTGCTCGATTTCTGGGCGACCTGGTGCGCGCCGTGCCGCTTGATGGCCCCGCAGCTCTCGGCGTGGCACGCGGCGTACGCCGCGCAGGGGCTGCGGGTCGTGGGCGTGACGACCGACGACGTGAGCGTCGCGACGAAGACAGCGCAGGCCCTCTCGATGCGCTACGCGGTCGCGGCGGACGCGTCGGAGTCGACCTCCGCGGCCTACGGCGTCAAGGCGCTCCCCACGATGTTCGTGATCGACAAGAAGGGCGTCATCCGGGACGTGGTGGTCGGGTACGACCCGACCCGGCACGCCGAGGTCGAGAAGCTCCTGAAGGCGCTGCTCGCGGAGCCCGCTCCGGCGCCGTAGCCGCCGCGGGGCCGCGCGGCTGGACCGGTACGCCCTCCATGCTCCTCTCCATCGACGAGTTCCTCTGGGCGCTGCGCCGCGACGGCTTCGCCGTCTCGACGGCGCAGGCCATCGATGTCGCGCGCGCGTGCGACCTCGTCGGCTTCGGCGACCGAGGGACGCTGCGCGACGCCATCGGCGCGGTGGTCGTCGAGCGCGCCGCCGATCTCCGCCGGTACCGCGCCTGCTTCGACCGCTTCTTCTCCCCAGGGGGCGCGCACGTCGGCGATCTGTGGGGGCGCCTGCGGGAGCGAGGGTTCTCGGATGGGGAGCTCTCCGCCTTGCGCGATCTGCTGAGCGCGGCGGCGGAGCGGAGCGGCGCCTCGGGCGACGCGATCGCGTTCCAGGCGCTCACAGGGACCGCCGGGGAGCTCGACCGAGCGCTCCAGGCGGCCGGGATCGCGCGCGTGCTCGCGCCGATGACGAGCTCGCTCCAGGTCGGGTTCTTCGCGCAGCGGGTGATGGATCAGCTCGGGGTGCCGGCCGTCGCCAGCGCGCTGCGGCGGATCCGGAGCGCGCTCGAGGAGGCGCTCGGCGAAGAGCGGGGGAGGTCCCTGGCGGAGGCGCTCGCCGCCGAGCTGGAGCGGATGCGGCACCGCGTGCGCGAGCACGTGACGCTGTCGCTCCGGCGCGTCGAGGGCGAGGAGCCAGCTGCCCAGGGCCGCATGGATGTCCCGTTCGCTTCGCTCGGCGACGGCGAGATGGAGGAGGTGCGGCGCGCCGTGAAGGAGCTGTCCGTGCGGCTCCGGGGCGCCGAGCGGCTCCGGAGGCGCCGCGCGCGGCGCGGGAGGATCGATCCCCACCGGACGCTGCGGCGCAGCCTCCAGACCGGCGGCGTGCCGTTCCAGCCGGCGCGGCGAGCGCGGCGGCGCGACAAGCCGCGCCTGATGATCCTGTGCGACGTGTCGGACTCGGTCCGCGTCGCCGCGCGGTTCATGCTCGAGTTCGTCTGCGCGGCGCAGGAGCTCTTCGACCGGACGCGATCGTTCGTCTTCGTGAGCGAGCTCGCCGAGACGACCGAGCTCTTCGAGGCGCTACCGGCGAGCTCGGCGCTCGAGCGGATCCAGCGCGGCGAGGTGGTGAGCCGGGCGCACAACTCGAATTACGGGCGCGCCCTGCTGGCCTTCGAGGAGCGACACGGGCGTGACGTGGACCGGCGGGTGACCCTCGTGATCCTGGGCGACGGGCGCACGAACTACTTCGCGGACGAGGCGGAGATCGTGAGGAGGCTCCGTGACCGGGCGCGGGCGCTCCTGTGGCTGTGCCCCGAGGGGCCGGGCGCCTGGGGGACGGGGGACAGCGCGATGCCGCGGTACGCCGCCGCGGCGACGAAGGTGCTCGTCGCCCGGACCGCGCGGGAGCTCGAATCGGCGGCGCGGGAGGTGGTCGCCCGGCGCGCTTAGGGCTATGGGTCGCGCCATGTCGCTCGATCAGAAGCTGCGGGATCTCACGGCGCGCATCGAGAAGGGAGGCGCGCAGAAGTACCACGACAAGAACGCGGAACAGGGCAAGCTGTTCGCGCGGCAACGCGTCGCGCTGCTCGTCGATGAAGGCAGCTTCATCGAGGACGCGGCGCTCGCCAACGCGCTGGATCCCGAGCTGCCGGCCGACGGCGTCATCACGGGCACCGGGACGGTGGGCGGGCGCCCCGTGTGCGTGATGGCGAACGACTCGACGGTGAAGGCCGGCTCGTGGGGGCGCCGCACCGTCGAGAAGATCCTGCGCGTGCAGGAGACCGCGCGGCGCCTCCGGTGCCCGCTGCTCTACCTCGTCGACTCCGCGGGGGCGCGCATCACCGACCAGATCGAGATGTTCCCCGGGCGGCGCGGCGCGGGCCGGATCTTCTACAACCAGGTCGAGCTGAGCGGCCTCGTCCCGCAGATCTGCCTGCTGTTCGGCCCGTCGGCGGCGGGGGGCGCCTACATCCCGGCGTTCTGCGACGTGGTGTGCATGGTCGAGAGCAACGCGAGCATGTACCTGGGCTCCCCGCGCATGGCGGAGATGGTGATCGGCGAGAAGGTCACGCTCGAAGAGCTCGGCGGAGCGCGCATGCACTGCTCGGTCTCCGGGTGCGGCGACGTCCTGGTGAAGACCGAGGAGGAGGCGATCGCCTTCGCGAAGCGCTACCTCGCGCTGATGCCGCAGAGCTCCGCCGAGGCCGCGCCCCGCGTCGAGCCGAGGCCGGAGAAGCCAGGGCAGCGGCCGCTCGAGGACGTGATCCCCGCCGACGAGAACAAGCCGTTCGACATCATGGCCGTGATCGACGCGATCATCGACGAGGGCAGCTTCGTCGAGATCAAGAAGCTCTACGCCCGAGAGATCGTCACCGGGCTCGCGCGCGTGGAGGGGCGCGCGGTCGGCATCGTCGCGAACCAGCCGAAATACAAGGGCGGCGTGCTGTTCGTGGACTCGGCCGACAAGGCGGCGCGGTTCATCTGGCTGTGCGACGCGTTCAACATCCCGCTCCTGTACCTCGCCGACGTGCCCGGCTTCATGATCGGGACCGTCGTCGAGAGGCAGGGGATCATCCGGGCCGGGGCGAAGATGATCGCCGCGGTGAGCGAGGCCAGCGTGCCGAAGCTGTCCGTCGTCGTGCGCAAGGCGTACGGGGCCGGGCTCTACGCGATGTGCGGGCCGGCGTTCGCGCCCGACGAGTGCATCGCCCTGCCCTCGGCCTCGATCGCGGTGATGGGGCCGAGCGCCGCGGTGAACGCCGTCTACTTCAACAAGATCCAGGCGATCCCGGCGGGGCCCGAGCGCGATGCGCTCGTCCAGAAGCTGCGCGACGAGTACCGGGCCGACGTCGATCTGGAGAAGCTCGCGAGCGAGCTCGTGATCGACGCGATCGTCCCGACGGCGAACCTCCGCCGCGAGGTGGCGCGCCGCTTCGAGCGGTACGCCGGCAAGGTCGAGGAGAGGCCGCGAAAGAAGCACCTCGTGCCGCCCGTGTGAGCGGCGCGCGGCGCGCTCCGGAGAGCGCGCCGCGAGGGCAGCGCCCTTCGTGACCTCGGCCGCGCGCGGACGTGGTGTAGACTCGCGGCGTGCTCGCCCGCAGGTTTCCGCTCTCCATCGCGCTGCTCGGCCTCGCTCTCGCGGCGGGTGAAGCGCGCGCCGACGTCCCGGCCCAGGCGGTGGCGCGCCTGCTCGGCTCGCGCCTGGGTCGGCACTCGCTCGCCGATCCGCGCGGGCGCATCCCCGTGATGGTGCCGCTGCCCGCCGGCGCCGACGCGCGAGCGTTCGGGCTGCTCCCGGTCGCGCCGGGCTTCGGGACCATCCGGCTCGCGCCCGGTGACGTCGGCGCCTTCTCCGCCGCGCACCCGGAGCTCAGGCTGCTCACAGGACCGCCGCGGCGGCCCCTGCTGGATCGGTCGAAGGGGTGGATCCGCGTCGAGCCGTACAGGAAGGCCACCGGCGCGGACGGCGAGGGGGTGGTCGTCGGCGTCGTCGATACCGGCCTCGACGTGACCCACCCGGATTTTCGAGACAAGGACGGCAAGACACGGATCCGATGGATGCTGCAGGCCGGAAGCCCGAAGGGGCTGCACGCGGCGCTCGAGCACACCTACGGGTGCGATGATCCGGACCAGTCGGCGTGCGCGATCTTCTCCGACGCCGACATCGACGCCATGCTCGCGCAGGGCAAGCCCGGCATCCTCCGCGATATCGCGGGGCACGGCACGCACGTGGCCTCCATCGCCGCGGGCAACGGTGGGCCGATGGTCTCGGAGCGGCCGCGGTACGTCGGCGTGGCGCCCGCCGCGACGCTGATCATCGCCGCTCCCGCGCGGCCCGGCGAGGGCTTCGACGATCCGGACATCCTCAAGGCGGTGCAGTTCATCTTCGACCGCGCCGAGGAGCTGAACATGCCGGCGGTCGTCAACCTGAGCGTCGGGAGCGATTTCGGGCCCCACGACGGGACGAGCCCGCTCGAGGCGGGGCTCGCCGCGATGGTCGGCAGCGCTCATCCGGGGCGGGCGATCGTCGTCGCCGCCGGCAACAGCGGCGCGACGTACGAGATCGACGGCGAAGGGCCGCTCGGGATCCACACCGAGGCCCACGTGTCGGCGCACGCCGAGACGCGCGTGCCCATCCGCACGCCGCGCGCGGAGCGCGGCGAAGGATACGTCTGGATCACCTTCCGGCCCGGGGACGAGGTGTCGGTCGGCCTCGACGGGCCGGGCGGCGAGGCGTGGATCGGCCTGATCGAGCCCGGAGACGACGCCGGCTACACCGGCGACGACGGCGAGACGACCGGCGCGGTCATCAACCGGCTCGCGAACGGGAAGTCGCCCATCACCGCGGCGACGAACAGCGCCGTCGTGGCCTTCAGCGGGGCGTGGAAGGCGGGCGAGTTCGCGATCCGCCTGCGAGGCCGAGGGGACGCGCAGCTCTGGGTGACGGGGCTCGGCGACGTCTCGCCGTCGCACGATCTCGGGCTCCTGTTCCCGCGCGCCATCAAGCAAGGGACGATCAACGTGCCCGCGAGCCACCCTGGGCTGCTCGCCGTGGGGTGCACCATCAACCGCGTCCGCTGGCAGCCGCAGGGGAGCTCCACGAGCGTGCGGCTCACGAGCCTCGACGGCGTGGACATCGAAGAGGACAGCGCCTGCTACTTCAGCGCGGCTGGCCCCACGCCGTTCGGCGTGGCCAAGCCGGAGATCAGCGCGCCCGGCGGCCTTGTCGCGGCCGCCATGGCCAGCGGCGTCGACCCGCGCGACGATCCCGGAGGGCTGTTCGATACGCCCGGGTGCCCCGGCGACGAGCCTTGCTTCGTCGTCGACGACCACCACGCGATCGCGTCAGGGTCGTCCATGGCGGCGCCGCAGGTCGCAGGGGCGATCGCGCTCCTCTTCCAGGTCAACCCGAACCTGACCCAGGCGGAGGTCACGGAGGCGCTCCAGGCTGGCGCGCGGTACCCGAGGGGCGCCGTGCCGATCGAGGCGCAGCTCGGTCCCGGCGTGCTCGATCTCGAGGGCGCGCGCCTCGCGCTCGAGGCCGTCGAGACCGGCGGGAACGAGCCGGCGCTCGACAAGAGCTGGTACGTCCTGTCGAGCACCTACGCGAGGCCCGACCCGTCGTGGCCGGTCTGGGGGACGATCGAGCTGCGACGCCCTGACGGCGCCCCGGTCAGGGGCGTCGATGGGAAGCTCACGGTCGCCGTCCGCGGCGGGGTGATGCACACGCCGCTCCGGGAGGTGCGCCGCGGGCTGTGGCAGTTCGCGGTCGCCGCGCCGCGCGGCTCCGGAGGGGCGACGCTGGCCGTCGACGTGCTCTACGACGGCGCCTCGCTCGGCGCGCGCGAGCTCCCGGTGGGGAGCGACGTCTGGATGGCGAACGGAGAGCTCGAGGCGACCAGCGGCGCGTGCACCTGGGCCGCGGCTCGCCCGGACGGGTCGCCGCCGTCGAGCCGCGCCGTCTGGGGCCTCGCGAGCCTCCTCGTGGCGGCGTCGGCGGCGCGCCGGCGGCGCCGTGGCTGAGCACCCCCGCTGCCCGCGCGCCCTTGCGTCGCCCGGGTGCACGCGCGGCTGCCGTCCGGCGCCGTCCGTGTCACCGTGGCCGAGCGGCGGGGCGGGGTAGAGCACGACGGCGATGGAGCACGGACGCATGGAGAAACGGGTGATCCTGGATCGACCTCCCGCGGCAGAGGCGGACGCGGGACACGCGCGCGCACCGAGACCGCTGCGGTTCGCGGCGCGCACAGGCTGGGATCTCTCGGGCAACAGCCTCGCGTCCGTGCTCGCCGAGGCGCGCGGGGCGGGGCGCGCGCTCGTCGACTTCACGGAGTCGAACCCGACGCGCTGCGGGATCGTCGAGGCGGCTCACCTCATCGCGCCGCTCGGCGAGCCGCGCGGCGAGCGGTACGCGCCGCTGCCGCTCGGCGATCCGGCGGCGCGCGCCGCGGTGTCGCGCTACTACCAGGAGCGCGGGCTCGACGTGGATCCGTCGAGCGTCGTGCTGACGGCCAGCACCAGCGAAGCGTACGGCTGGCTGCTCAAGCTGCTCGCCGAGCGCGGCGACGACGTGCTCGTCCCCGTGCCGTCGTACCCGCTGCTCGAGTACCTGGCCTGCCTCGAGGACGTCGCGCTCACGCCCTACCCGCTCCTCAGGGAGGAAGGGTGGCGCATCGACCTCGGCGCGCTCGAGCGCGCGGCCGGCGAGCGGACGCGCGCGGTGGTGCTCGTCCATCCGAACAACCCGACCGGCTCCTTCGTGCGCCGCGACGACGCCGCCGCGCTCGAGGCGTGCGCCAGGGAGCGCGGGCTCGCGCTGATCGTCGACGAGGTCTTCGGGGATTACGCCCACGGAGACCTCGCCCCGGACCGCTTGCCGAGCTTCGCCGGCGCGCGGCAGGCGCTGACGTTCGTGCTGAGCGGGCTCTCCAAGGTGATGGCGCTGCCGCAGCTCAAGCTCGGCTGGATCGCGGTCTCGGGGCCGCCCGAGCTCGCCGCGGCGGCGCTGGAGCGGCTCGAGGTCATCGCGGACACCTACCTCTCGGTCGGCACCCCGGTGCAGCTCGCGCTGCCGGAGATCCTCGCCTCGCGGGCGCCCGTCCAGCGCGCGATCCTGTCGCGCGTGCAGGCCAACCTGGCCGCGCTCGACGCGGCGATCGCCGCGCGCGCGGGGGGCGCGGTCCGGCGGCTCCCGATCGACGGCGGCTGGTACGCGACGCTGGAGGTCCCGCGCGTGCACGACGAGGACGGCTGGGTCGAGCTCCTCGTGCGCGACGAGGGGATCATCGTCCACCCCGGCTACTTCTTCGACATGCCGCGCGACGGCTTCCTCGTGGTCGGCCTGCTGCTCGATCCGGACGTGTTCGCGGAAGCCGCGCTGCGGCTCGTGGGCCGGATCGCGCGCGCGATCAGCGGTGAATGAGGACCACCGTGGAGCGGCCGGCGTCGCGGGAGGCCCGCAGGCCGTGCCACCCCTCCGGCACCGGCGGGTCGGTCCAGGCGAACATCTGCTTCGCGTCGATGGGGGAGAGGTTGACGCAGCCGCCGCTCTTCGGCTCGCCCCAGGCGTCGTGCCAGTACGCGCCGTGCAGCGCGTGAGGTCCGCTGAAGTTCTGCACGAACTGCACCTCGGAGTGGACGATCTTGTCGTTCGTGCTCGAGACCATCGTCGCCGTCACGAACTTCCCGTCGATGCGGAAGCGCCCGGTCGGCGTCGCCGCGGTCTCGATGGCGGGGATGCCCTGCCTCGGGACGCCGCCGCGCCCCGGTGAGATGAGCGTCGCGAAGACCGGGGTGAGCTCTTCGTAGGCGACGAACCAGCCGCCGAGCACGCTCACCTCGATCCACTTGCGCGGCGACGACGGATCGCCGTCGCCCTCGAGCGGCGAGCGCTTCGCCGCCTCGATCACGACGGCGTCGTCCGCGCGCACGTAGACCCCCGGCTCCTGCGTCTCGAGGAGCCGCTCGCCGTCCTCGACCTCGGCGCGACCGGTGAGCCCGACCGAGGCGAGCCGCGCGAACGACGCGCCGGTCGGCTCGAAGCGGCCGCCGGCGCCCCGCTGGTACTTCGGCCGATCGGTCTTGCGGAAGAACGCGAGCGGGAGCGAACGCCCGTCCTTCAGCCAGACGCCCTGGAAGCTCGAGCGCGGGTAGGGCTTCAGGCGATCCTTCGGCATGTACGCCTGGTCCGAGGTCACCACCCAGGTTCGATCCTGCGCGTCGAACGCGCGGGTGAACGCCACCGTCGAGCCGTTCACGATCCGGTCGCGCCCCTCGCGCACGAGGCCGCCGAAAGGAAACAGCGCCGGGGCGGCGACGCCCGCGGGCTTCAGGTCGACCCCCACGAGGGCCTCGTCGATCTCGCGGATGGCTTCCTCGCCAGCGCCCTCGGCGGCGCGCACCTTCGCGATGTTCGCGAGGTGCTCCTCGAGGTCCCACTCGGAGCGCCGCTGCTCCTTCGCGCTCGGGAGCTGCGGGTAGCGCGGCGCGCCGGTCGACTCCGCGTAGTCGTAGGGCCACGGGGAGTCGACCTTGGGCGCGTGCGGCCGCAGCGCGGCCACGACCGGGTCGTTCGGGTCGATCGCGGCGCTGGCGCCAGCGCATACGTAGCCCCGCGGCTCGATGGCGTACCACGCGTCGCACCCCTCGCCCGGCGTCCGCGCGGCCTCGACGCTGCCGCCGCGCAGCGCGACGGAGCCGCCGAGCCCCAGGTAGCCGCTCCAGCCCCGCGTCGGGTAAGGGCCAGGGTTGATCCACGCAAACCGCGCCTTGGAGTAGATGCGCGCGCCCTCCGCCGCCGCGCTGGCGGGCGGCGTCGTTGCCGCCGCGGGCGGCGCGTCGGCCTCCGCCTGGGCCGGGGCCGGCGCCTTCGTGACGTGCGCCGCCTCGACGACCGCGGCGGGCGGCGCGGCCGCTCCCGAGGACGCGCGCGGCGCGTCCGCCTCGGGGGGCGTCCGCAGGGCGTCCGCCTCGAGCGACGCAGGCGCCGCATCGGCGGGGCTCTCTTCGGAACAAGCTGCGGCGCCCCCCGACGCGATCGCGCACGTCAGGGCCGCGAGGAGGAAGGAAGGCGGTGAGCTAGCCATGCAAGCGGGAGAGACTAGTTGCCGGATGCGACCGGGGACAAGCGAACGACAGCCGCGCCGCCGGCGGCTGCCAGCCGGGGAGCCGCGCTCGGCGCTAAAGCCTGCCGAGCACGGCCACCACGAGCAGGATGACCCCGACGAGCGCCGCCGTGATCATCGCGAACCTCATGAGGCGCGGCTTCAGCCACTTCCACAGGACGAGGCGAGCCACCTTCCACAAGAGCACCAGGATCTGCCGGAGGACCTTGCCCACCACGAGAGCGTAGCGCAGTCCCGCGGCGCGCGCTGCCAGCAAGGGCGGTAGATTTCGCGGCCAATGGACGAGCCCTGCGACCCTCGCCGCGTCGGACAGGGCGGGACGCAGCGCGCAGCGGCACGCCTGTCGGCCACCTCCGCCTGCGGCCAGCCCGGCGTGCGGGCGATCGCTGCGGGCGGTGCGCGGCGTCACGTCAATCGATGTCGACGCTCACCTTCGATGCATAGCTGCCAGGAGAGGGGAAGGTGATCTCGCGCAGCGCGCCGGCGACACACTCGGCCGCCTCCTCGCCCCGTTCGTCGTTGCTGGACACGCCCACGCTGAGCGGCTTGCCGTCGGTGTCGATGTAGAGCGTGGCCTTGATCTGGCTGGCGCCCGCCTGGCTCCGGCACGACGCGAGCGCCGGCCTCGCCTTCTTGTACGGCGTCCCGAGCTGTTCTGGCGTCCAGGGCACGGGCAGGCGCTCGTCGCTGCTCGGCTCGAAGGTGAAGCTGTTCTCCGCCAGGCCCTCTCCGCCGACCGGCTTCGGCCACCTCGTCGCCTTCAGGACGCTCAGCATGCACGCCTCGGTCTCGCGATCGCCCAGGTTGGAGTCCTTCACGAACGCCCAGCGCGCCGTGCCCTCCTCGGTCACCCGGACCTTGAAGCGGATCTCGCCCCCGAGATAGGGGATCCGCTGGACGCCTTTCTGGTAGCAGCGCGAGAGCCGAGACGACGCGCGCTCGAACGCCGCTTGCACCTTCTCCTCGTTCATGCCGCCGATCTCGGAACGCGAGCTCATCTTCGAGCTCGACGTCTCGACAGGCTCGGCGTCGACCATCACCGGCGCCACGGACGTGGGCGCGGCGCCGCCGCAGCCCAGCTGGGCCGCGAACGTCGAGAGAGCAACGACGGTGATCGTACCCCTGAGTAAGCACGTGAATTTCATGATCGAACGAGGACTCTATACGAGCCGTGTCTTGGGCGAAAAGAGCGCGATGAGGGGAACGCGCGCTGCAGTGCGTGTGAGAGATTCTGCGCCAGCGCGAACGCCGACGCGCCGCTCCGAAGGCGCGCCCGCTCGGACAGGAGGCGTCCGAAACGCACACGGTAGAGGCGTAGCGGTGAAGGTCCGTCGACGAGCGCCTGAGCGCGGAAGATGCGAGGCGGCGCGCCTGAGCGCACCGGCGCGTCGTGCGCTCGGTGCGTGGAGGCGATCCACGAGAGATCGCGGGCCGCGAGCGGGCGGTGCCGCGCCCTTCGGCGAGCGATCGTCACGGGGCCGGCGTGGCGCTGCTCGGGACGGGGAGCGCGCCTTCGGCGAGCTGATCGCTCTCGTGGTTGCCCTCGAAGCTGTTGTCCTCCGACACCGACGGCGCCTGCGCGCCCTGCACGACGAGGCCAAACCGGTTGCCGGTGGACTCCGAGCTCGCGAGCGCGCCGTGGCTGTCGCTGAACAGCAAACCGGCGCGCGCGCAGCGCTGCACCTGCACCGAGCTCACCTGCGCCGTCGAGCCCAGGACCACGAGGCCGTCGCCCAGGTCCGGCACCGATTCCGTCTGCCCGCCGGAGCTCAGAGCCGAGAACGTGCCGCCCTCGACCCCGAGGATGACCGTTTCCTCCACCGTGCTCGGCGAGGCCAGCAGCAGGCCCGCCACGCGGCTCTCCAGCACGGCCGACCTCTGGATGAGGACCTGCGCCGCCCCGGCGCTCAGCAGGCCGACGCCGCCCGTGCCGTCGCGCTCCTCCGGCAGCGAGCGCTCGATGAGGCTGTCCGCGATCTCGAGGATCGCGCCCCGGGACGCGGACACGCCCGCGACGTGGGGCTCCAGGACATACGTCGACGCGAGCGCGGCGCGGCCACCCTGCACGAGCACGCCGGCGGCGCGATCCCGGTGCAGCGGGCTCGCGCGCGTGCCCTCGATGACCACGCCGCTCGCCGAGAGCGTCCCGCCCGAGACGAACAGCCCGGCGTCGCCGGCCTGGCGCACGAGGCTCGACGACAGCGAGAGCGCTCCGCCGCGCTGCTCGACGGCGACTCCGAGGTGACCGCTCTCCGAGGCGGCCGCGCCATCGAAGAGGTTGCCAGAGGCCTCGACCTCCGTGCCGGCGCCCGCGACAGCGAGCAGCGCGTCGCACGCCCCTGACAGGACGCTGGAGGCGAGCGACGCGCGCGCGCCCTGCTCCACGGCCAGGCCGCCGGCCTCGGGCGCCGGGTCCGCGGGGGCGGCGATGAGGTTGCGCGCCGCCACGAGCTCCGCGCCGGCGCCCGTCACCAGCGCGCCCAGGTGATGGTGGACGAGCGCGTTCGCGTCGAGCCGGAGCGTGCCGTCCTCGAGGTGCACGCCGACGCCGTCTCTCGTCGCCGACGGCAGTGCCGCGGCCTCCAGCAGGTTGCCCTCCGCGACCACCTCCGCCGCCTCGGAGCTGATCCGCAGGTTGATGGTGCCGCCGACCAGCGCGTTCTCGGTGAGCCGCGCCTCGGCCCCGGAGACGACGAGCACGCTGATCCAGCCCTCGCCCGTTCCATCGTCCGCCCACGACGACTCGACGAGGCTGCGCGACAGATCGAGGCTCGCGCCAGGGAGCGCGACCACGAGCCCCTTGCCGCTCTCGCCCGTCACCCGGATGTCGCGCACCGAGACCGCCGCCGACTGGATCAACACCCCGATCGACGGGCTGAGCAGGCTCACGCCGCGCACGCCGGCGTGGTCGACGTCGTGGATCCAGATCGCGCTGACGTTGCCGTCGGGATCGCTCGTCTCGCCCCGGAGCACCACCCGCGAGGCGCACCGCCCGACGATCTCGATGGGCTTCGCGATCTCGATCGGCTCGTCGTACTCGCCCTCGGCCAAGACGACGCGCCCGTCCTCCTGAACGCCCGCCAGCGCCTCCGCCAGCGTCGTGAACGGCCTCTCCCGCGACCCGTCGCCGTCTCCGCCCTCGTAGCCAGGATCGACGTGGAGATCGCCGGGCGACTCGACGATCTCGCCCCACGGCGCCGAGCCGCAGCCGTCCGGGCCGTCGATGGAAACACAGCCCTTCTGCGGGACCGCGAATGTCCCCTCCGGGCACCTGGCCATGGTGGGATGGCAGGCGCCGCCCTCCACGAACTCCGCCGCACAGCCGGGGATCCCGACGTCCATGCAGCCCTCGTCGTGCTTCGGGATCGTCCCGGGCGCGCACTTCGCGAGCGCGGGACGACAGAAGCCGTCCTCGTCGACGAAGGCGTCGGCGCAGCCCTGAATGCCCACCTGCGCACATCCGCTGGCGCCGCTGATCTGCCCCGGCGCACACCCCGAGCCGCCGCCGCCTTCCCCCGGGAGGTGGGTATACGGCGGCAGGTTGGTGCTCTCGCAGCCGAAGAGCGAGACCGCGCACAGGCCGGAAGCGAGAGAAAAAAGACACCAGAGCGCCGAGTGTCCAAGCTTCGTGCGCAACACCCCACCAACCTAGCAGATGCTCCGGTGCGCACGCCGGCAATGCGCGCCTCTCTCGCCGTCTCCAGCCGCTCGAGACCGGACATTCACGGGCGTGACCCGGACAGCCGCACGTCGGCTCGCGCCCAGGCGCGCTTGAAGCGCGCGTGTGCGGCGTCCGCTTCCTCTTCCTTGCCCTGTGTGCGGAGGCTGCGCTCGAGCCCGGACAGCGACCAGCCATTCTGCGGGTGCTGGAGCAGGTCCTCCCGGTAAGTCGCCTCCGCGTCGCGCGCGCGGCCCGCCGTGAGGAGCACCGCGCCGAGCGTGTGGCGGACCGGCTCGGGCCAGTCCGGCGGCTCGAAATAGCGCAGCCCGTCCTCGATGCGCGCGGCGTCCTCGAGCATGCGAGCAGCGGCGCCGGTGTCGCCGCGCTCGGACGCGATCTGGCCCTCGAGCACGAGCGAGGCGATCTCGAGCAGATCCTTCGCGCGGTTCCTGCCGATCGTCGCGTCCTCCCGGCTCTCGGACGCCATCGCCCGGAGCACCGCCGCCTCGCGCGCGGCATCGTCATGGCGCCCCGTCGCGGCGAGCGCGCGGCCGCGCGCATAGCGCCATATCCCCGCCGTG
The DNA here is from genome assembly GCF_051525985.1 of Sorangium sp. So ce145. Classification (NCBI taxonomy): domain Bacteria; kingdom Pseudomonadati; phylum Myxococcota; order Polyangiales; family Polyangiaceae; genus Sorangium; species Sorangium sp. So ce145. Next base: position 3,514,932 of record NZ_CP150315.1, read on the forward strand.
TACCGCAGCTCGGACGGCGGCGCCGGCTCCGCGAGGACGTCGTCCCACCGTCCGAACCGGACCAGCGCGAACAGCAGCGCAGGGCGGAACATCTCGAGCATCGGCATGTGTCGGACGTTGTGGTCGGGCACCGCCGCGGCCAGCTCTCGCGCGGCGCGCACGGCGACGGCGCTGCGCCCCTCCATGCTCGCCGAGACCGAGAGGAAATGGAGGTTGTGCGGGAAGTACATCATCGGATAGATGCCCTCCGGGCGCCGCTCGCGGATGTACCGGCGATCGGCCAGCACCGCCTGCTCGTTCGCGTCAGAGGCGTCGGCGTAGCGACCGACGCGCACGAAGATGTGCGAGGGCATGTGCACGAGGTGCCCAGCGCCTGGGGCCAGACCGCCGAGCCGCTCGGCGCTCGGCAACGCCCGCTCCGGCGCGCGCGACGCCTCGACCGCGTGGATATAGTAGTGATTCGCGCCGAGGTGCTCGGGGTCTCGCCGGAGGACGCCCTCCAGCGTGGAGACGATCTCCTCGGTCCCGGGCTGCGGCCGGCCGTCCTGCGTCCAGAGATCCCACGGGCGCAGATCCATGAGCGCCTCGGCGAAGAGGACACCCGCGTCGAGGTCGTCGGGGAAGCGACGGGCGAGCTCGCGCATCGCGCTCGCGTAGGCGCGGTCGAGGTCCGCGCGGTCGCGGCCCGGCGCGCGGCCCGACGTTGAAGCGTGGCGCTCCGCCAGCGCGTCGATGTACGCGCGCTCGCGCTCGCTGGCGGACGCGGCGAGCGCGCGCGCCTCCTCCACGGCCTCGAGGGCGGCCCGCTCCCGCGCCGCGTCGGCCGGCTGGTTGATGTTGGGGCCGAGCGTGAGCGCGATGCCCCAGCGGGCCATGGCGAGGCCCGGATCGAGGCGGGCGGCCTCCCGGAATGCCTTCCTCGCCTCGTCGTGGTTGAACGCGTAGACGAGCCGCAACCCCTGATCGAAATAGCGTTGCGCGAGCTGCGATGACGTCGTCACGGGGTGATGGAGAGCGCCGATGTCCTCGAACAGAGGGACGCGCTCGGCGTCGGGCGCCTCCGCAGGCGCAGTCGGCGGCTCCGCTCCGGGCGAGGCGGGGCGCGGCTCCGCGCCGCACGCCGCGAAGGCGGCGCAGGCGCAGAGCAGGGGCAGGCTGAAGAGCGCGCGTCGAGCTGTCATGGGCAACCTCCCTGGAGCCCGGATCGCCACGGGTTCCCACGGTCCAACATCCCCTCGCGGGGTCGCTTTGCCTCGGGCGCCGCCCTCCGGCGCGATCGCGGAGGTCGAGCCGAGCGAGGGCCATGCACGCGCGGTTCCCGCGGCGCGGGAAGGCAGCGCACAGAAGGCCCGGGCGTGACCGGGCCTTCGACGCGCCCGCGCCGTCAGCGCGGTGCTCGATGGACGGACGGCGCGACTTGCGGCAACCTCGGGACATGACGACGTGCAGGGATGAAGCTCTCCGCTGGGTTCACCGCTACGCGATCGGCGGGGCGGCGTTCGCCGCGCTTCCGCTCCCGATCTCGACCTCCACCGGGCTCGTCGCGATCGAGACGCACATGATGGCGATGGTCGGCGAGATCTACGGCGAGAACATGGGATCCGTGGTGACGACCGCCGCCGGCGGGAGCTTCGCGATCCTCGGGCAAGGCCTGAAATTCCTGGCCACCCGGGCGGTCGGCTTCGTCCCCCTGATCGGGCCGGCCATCAAGATGGGCATCGCAGGGCTCACGATCGAGGCGATTGGCCGGGGTGTTGTTGGGCACTTCGAGCGAAAGTACCCGGGCAAGATCTTCGAGAAGGCGTGAGCCGACGTGCCGTGCGCGGCGCGCTGCGCGCGACGCGCTGCCTGCCGTGCTCACGAGGCGCGGCGCGAGCAATGCGCCGGCGCGCGGCGCATTGCTCGCGCCGCGCGCCGCTATCGACGTCCGTCAGTTCTCGCAGCCGCTGCAGGCGAGGGGGCAGGTGCCGTTCACCGTCGCCTGACAATGAAGGTCGGGCGCGCCGGCGCTGTCGCCGTAGTCGCAGCAGATCTCGCCGGCGTCGCAGCATCGCACGCCGCAGCAGAGGCCTTCTTCGCAGCCGAAGCCGGGGGCGCACGCATCCGCGCACTCGCCCTGGATGCAGACCTGAGTCTCGGTGCAGGTCGTGTCGCACGACCCGCAATTGCGCGGATCGCCGGACAGGTCGACGCACTCCGATCCACAGCACGAGAGCCCGGTCTCGCACGTGCACATCGTGCCGCCCTCGCCGCCCATGCCGCCCTCGCCCCCCGAGCTCGTCGTCGCGACGGTGGAGGTCGCTCCGCCTTCCCCGCCCGCGCCCCCGCTGGAGGAGCTCGATGCGGTGACATAGATCGGCCAAAGATCCACGGTGCCCGGGTCAGCTTCACATCCAGCGACGGCGAACAATGCGGCCCACGACAGCAACGCGATCACCCGATGACAGGGCATGAGCACCTCCAAGCCGAAAATCACACTACCACGGCGGGGCGCGGCCACACGAGGGGGGCATGGCACACGGCGCAGCGCCGGCTGTATGCGCTGCGTCGTACGCCGCTTCACGCGCGTCAGGACGATGAACGCAGCGACGCCTGCGACATCAGGGGGTGATGAGCTTGCAGTCCGACAGGAGCCCCGTGTACCAATCATCGGTCCTGTCGAGCCATGCGCCCTCGCTGGACCAACGGATGCCGGGCCGCTTCATCCTGCCTTCGACGGTGTAGGTGCACTTCACCGCGAACCGTGCGGACGGCAGCTTGCCCGAGGTGAGCGCGGGCTCGCTCCAGAGGCCGGCGGCGAGGAACTGGACGCGGTCCGTGGTCGTGTAAGGACGGAGCAGCTTCTTGTCGTCCGCGTCCCCCTTGGACCAACCCTTGGTGGGCGACTCGAACGCGCAGTGCCGGCCGCTGATCTCGTCGGCCGACCAGCAGGCGAGATCCTTGATGTCGGTGGACACGAGGGTGACCTCGACCTGGGACTTGTCCCCGGGTTTCCACTTGGGGCCGGCCGTGCCGGCCGCGGGCTCACGCCCGAAATAGGCGAAGGCCGCGGCGAGGCCGCCGATGATGATGAGGAACAGGATCATGCTCTTGCCGAGCGAGCCGCCCTGCGGTTGGGCGGCGGCGCGAGGCCGCGCGCCGGGCTTCTTGCCGGCCGGGCGCCGCGCTGCGCCAGCCTGCTTTGCGGGACGCGAGGCTCTGGCCGGCGCGGCGGCGTCGGCGCGGCCCTCGCCGTCCTCCTCGCTGCGGGTGTCCTGCGCGTCGGTTTCGCCGGGAGGCGCTTCGTCCGTGTCGGGGCGGTCTCTGTCTTCGGAGCTCGTAGCCATCGAGGCGCTTTATGTACCGGAGCGCGCCCGCGACTCAAGCATTCCGTGGACCGAGCGGCAGGGCACGATCGCCCGTTCCAACGAGCAGCCCTTGATGTAGGCTGCGGCCGCGATGACGTTCGATGCCAGAAATCCACGCGCGCGCATCCTCGGCACGGGCCGCTCCCTGCCGCTCGCCGTCCCGACGAGCGAGGCGCAGGCGGGCGCGCCGCCGGCGGACGGCGTGGCGGGCGACCCTGGCGCGAGCGACGAGCGGCGCCGCGTCGCGCCAGGCGAGCGGACGAGCGACCTGGCGGCGCGGGCGGCGAAGGCGGCCCTCGAGGCGGCCGGCGTCGGGCCGCGCGACCTCGAGATGATCATCCTCGCCACCTCGAGCGGCGACGCGCCGATGCCGGCGACCGCGGTGTACGTGCAGCAGAAGCTCGGCGCCGAGCACATCCCGTCGTTCGACCTCTCCGCGTCGCTGACGGGCTTCCTCTACGGGCTGTCGGTGGCGAACCAGTTCGTGACGGCGGGGACCATGAAGCACGTGCTCGTCATCGGCGCGGACCTGCTCTCCCGCCGCCTGGATCCGCGGGACAGGGCCTCGGCCCAGCTGTTCGGCGACGGCGCCGGCGCGGTGGTGATCGGGCCGGCGACCGGCGACGGTCGGGGGATCCTGAGCGTCGGCTTGCGCGCCGACGGGAAGAGGGCCGATGTGCTCCAGGTGCCCGGCGGAGGATCCGCGGAGCCGCTCACCGTGGAGCGGCTCGCCGACCGGCGGCACTACCTGCGCGTGAAGCAGCCCGAGCTGCGGCAGGCCGCGGAGGAGCACCTCGGGGCCCACGCCCTCTCGACGGTCGCGGCCGCCGGGCTTGCGCCCGCGGACGTCGACTGGGTGATCCCGCACCACGCCGATCCGCACCTCGTCGCCCTCCTCGCCGAGCGCCTCGGGTGCTCGCCCGAGCGCGTCCTCGGCGCGGTCGACGGCGCCAGCGCGGCCGGGACCTGCGCGGGCTCGGTCGCCATGGCGCTCGACGAGGCGCTCCGCGATGGCCGGATCCTGCCCGGAAATCACGTGCTGCTGTGCGCGCTCGGCGGCGGCCTCACGTGGGGCAGCGCCGTGCTCCGCGTCTGAGGCGACGAGGGCCGCGGTCTCTGGCGGCGCGCGGCCCGGCCGGCACACGGCCCGCCGGGGGGCCCGCGCGCGGCGCTCGGTGGCGGTGGGGGGATTCCCTCCACCGCCACACGCGCGACGAGGGCGACGAGCGTGACGGTGGACTTGTCGCCGTGCGCTCCCCATCGTGCAGGAGAACCCATGAACGACGCTCCTCTCTACAAAGACGCCAAGCAGCCCGTGGGAAAGCGGGTGGAAGACCTCCTGAGTCGGATGACCCTGGACGAGAAGGTGGGGCAGCTCATGCAGCTCGACGCCCAGGGAGATCTGGAGGACGCGATCGGGCGGATGAAGGTCGGCAGCCTCCTGCACTGCAACGGGAAGGACGCTGACACGGCGATCCGGCGCGCGCTGGACACCCGCCTTGGCATTCCGGTGCTGATGGCCGACGACGGGATTCATGGCCATTCCTTCTGGGCGGGCGCGACGATCTTCCCCACGCAGCTCGCCATGGCCTGCACCTGGGATACGGGGCTCCTGGAGCAGGTCGCGCGGGTTACCGCCGCCGAGATGCGGGCCACGGGACTCAAGTGGACGTTCTCTCCCGTCCTGTGCCTCACACGCGATCTCCGCTGGGGCAGGGTGGGGGAGACCTTCGGCGAGGATCCCTATCTGATCGGAGAGCTCGCCTGCGCGATGATCAAGGGGTATCAGGGCAAGGGCCTGGACGATCCGGACGCGGTGCTGGCCACGGCCAAGCACTACGCGGGGTACTCGGAGACGCTCGGCGGCCGCGACGCCTCGGAGGCGAACATCTCGCGGCGCTACCTGCGCTCGTATTTCCTGCCGCCCTTCGAGCGGGCCGCGCGGAGCGGCTGCATGGCCTTCATGACTGGATATCAGTCCATGGACGGGATCCCGGCCACCGCCAACCGCTGGCTCCTGACGGAGGTCCTCAAGGAGGAGTGGGGGTTCGAGGGGATCCTCGTGACCGACTGGAACAACGTGGGCAATCTCGTGCTCGATCAGAAGGTCTGCAAGGACATGGCCGAGGCGGCCACCGTGGCGGTCCGCAGCGGAAACGACCTGATGATGGCGACACCGCAGTTCTACGAGGGCGCCCAGGAGGCGGTGCGCCGCGGGCTCCTCGCCGAGGCCGAGATCGACGCGGTCGTGCGGCGCGTCCTGTCGCTCAAGTTCTCCCTGGGGCTCTTCGAGGACCCGGGGTACAGCAGCGAGCAGCGCATCCAGGAGATCATCGGGTGTGCGGCCCACCGGGACCTGAACCTGGAGGTCGCGCGGGCGTCTCTCGTGCTGCTCAAGAACGACGGCGTCCTGCCGCTCGCGGGGGCCGCGGCGTCTACGCCCTTGCGGCGGATCGCGGTGATCGGCCCCAATGCAGACGACACGATCGCCCAGCTGGGCGACTGGTCGCTCGGCTCGGGCCAGATGAGCGGCGGCAACGGGCCGCAGCACCCCCGCTCGAGCATCGTCACGATCGTGGATGGGATACGGGAGCTCGCGCCCCCGGGGTGTGAGGTGGTCTATGCCGCGGGCTGCTCGGTTCTCAGCGAGGACGAGTCGGGCATCCCTGCGGCGGTCGAGCTGGCCCGGGGCGCAGACGCGGTGGTGCTGGTCCTGGGGGACAGGATCGAGCTCATCGGCGAGACGAAGAGCACGGCGACCCTCGAGCTCATGGGCGGACAGAGGGCCCTCTCGGACGCGATCGCCAGTACCTGTGTGCCCACGGTCGTTGTCCTCGTCAACAGCAAGCCGCTGGTCCTGCCGCGCTCGGCGCTCGGCGCGGCGGCGATCCTCGAGGCGTTCAATCCGGGGATGATGGGCGGGCGGGCCGTGGCCGAGGCGGTGTTCGGGAAGATCAACCCCTCTGGCAAGCTGACGATCTCGTTCCCCTACCACGTGGGCCAGCAGCCGATATTCTACAACCAGGCCCGCGGCCAGCACGGGAATCGCTATGCCGACCTCACGCAGGAGCCTGCGTTCGCCTTCGGCTTCGGCCTGAGCTACACGCGCTTCACCTACGGCGATCTGCAGGTCCTGACGCCGAGCGTGGAGCGAGGCGGCACGGCGTCGTTCGAGGTGACGGTCACCAACGCTGGCGGGCGCGAGGGCGTCGAGATCGTCCAGCTGTACATCGAGGATCTGGTGACGTCGTCCACGTGGGCGCAGAAGGAGCTGAAGGCCTTCCACCGCGTGAGCCTGGCCGCGGGGGAGGCGCGCAAGGTGCGCTTCGATGTCCCCGTCTCGGAGCTGTCCCTGGTCGACGCGGAGGGGCGCCGCGTGGTGGAGCCGGGGGATTTCCGTGTCCACATCGGCTCGTCGTCCCGGCCGCAGGACCTGCTCAGCGCCGGCTTCGCCGTGGCGTAGGGCCCGTCGGTGGCGACCGCCGACGCCTCCGGTTTGAATTTCAATCCTGGCTGGATGACAGCTTATACCTACGTCCAGAATTCCAATTTTCTCCGGGTCGTGTATCACCGTCGATGGGGCAACGAGCGTCGGGTGAGGCCTCGGCGCCCGAGGAGGGAAGACCGATGACGGCGAAGCGGGTGGCGCTGGTGACGGGCGCGAGCACGGGGATCGGCCGGAGCGTGGCGGAGACGCTCGCGAGGAACGGGTATGTGGCGTTCGCGGGCATGCGCGATCCCAATGGCAGGAACCGAGCGGCGCGCGACGAGGTGGCCGGCCTGGCGGCCGCGGGGATCCCCATCGAGGCGGTCGCGCTCGACGTGACGGACGACGCCTCCGTGGCCGCGGCGGTCGCGACGGTGGTGGAGAAGACAGGGAAGATCGATGTGCTCCTGAACAACGCGGGCGGCTGCCTGATGGGGCTGACCGAGTGCGGCAGCGTCGATCTGCTGCGACGGCTCCTCGATACCCACGTCCTCGGGACGCAGCGCGTCTGTCGCGCCGTGCTGCCGCACATGCGCCGGCGAAGGACCGGGGTGCTCGCCTTCACGTCCAGCTTGGGCGGGCGCGTCGTCATACCGACCACGACGCTCTACTGCGCGGCGAAGGCCGGGATGGAGATGATCGCCGAGGGCTACAAGCGCGACCTCGCGTCGTTCGGGATCGAGGTCGTGATCCTGGAGCCGGGAATGGTCCAGACGAAGATCTTCGACAACATGTGGCTGGACGACGACACGGCGCGCGCCGCCGAGTACGGGGCGCTCGGGGGCGTGGCCCGCGCCACGCTCGAGATGGTCAAGACCATGAAGGGACCGCCCCCGGAAGAGCTCGCGGACGTGCTGCTGAGGCTTCTGGAGATGCCGCACGGGCAACGGCCGCTGCGCACGACGTTCGGCGCGGACGCGGCGCTGGTCGACCCGGTGAACGTCGCCGCGGACGAGGCCACGCGGGCGCTGCACGCCGTGTACGGGGTGGACGGGGGATAGACGATGTGCAGCCGTTCGAGGCGCGCACCGCCGAGGACGACCCGGCGGAGGCGTTCACGGCGGTGACCAAGCTGGGCGCGAGACAGGTGAGCCTGGGCAGCGCCAGCGGCGCAGTCAACCTGGCGCTACCCTGCGCTTGCGAGCCGTCGCGATAGCGCTTGACTCTGCCTGTCCTCGGCCGGGGGCGGTCCACCCCGGCCTGTCTGACTACAGCGACTTCAGGTACTCCACGAGATCACGCTTCTGGCTGGAGTCGAGCCTCAGATTGAAGCGCTCGTTATAGCTGCGCACGACGTCCAGCAGCGTCTCGAAGCGGCCATCGTGGTAGAAGCGACCCTTGTTCTTCGGCTTCATGAACAGCCCTAATTCTCGGACGAAGAGGGCGGCCAGGTTCATCGTCTTGTACGAGTTGCCGGGCGCGCGGTTCGCCTGGAAGGCGTCGATTTTCATCTCCTCGGGTGTGTGAAGGTTCCAGCCAGCGTCGGTCCAGAGCGGCTTGTTGTGGCAGTTGGTGCACTTCGCGTCGCCGGTGAACAGCTTCGCGCCGCGCTCGGCGGCCTCCCTGTCGAAATCGAGCCCGGGCTCCGGCTTCGGCGCCGGGAGCGCGAGTTGATAGAAGTGCAGCGCCGGGAGCTTCGACGTGACGAGATCTTCCTTCGGATCCACGATCACATTCCAGATCCCGGTGGCCGCGGCGTTCGGGTACTTGTCTTCATCGTTGAGCCTGGGATCGAAGAAATTACCCCTCCCATGGAGCTGGGTCACGGCGACGTACGCGTTCCAATAGGGCACCGAGCCCCAGTTGCCCGTCCAGGTGTGCTCGTTGACTCCGCCCATGTCGAACGCGTTGGGGAGCAAGGTCGCGGCGGTCTTTCCGTCAGGCCGGAACGCCTTCCCGTCGAGGAGCAACTGGGCGTCGTACTTGCCCGGCCCCCAGCTGCGCAGAACTCTCCTCACGCCTTCCTCGTTGATGCCCTCGGGCACCTCCGGCAGCAGGGCGACGATCGGCTGGAGCGTCGGGGCCGTAGCGATGATGGCGCCGACGTCCAGGTCGCGGTTGGCCCAGCCGTCGAGGCGCGTGCCGATGCCTGGACGCACGGAGTCGTTGACCGTGGAGTGACAGAACGCGCACTGGAGCCCGATCGAGATCAGGTTGCCGCTGTCGTTGAAGAAGCCCGTCACCCCGAGGATCGCATCGAGCTGCAAGAGGCTCAACGTGACGGCGGGATCGTCGAGGTTGACCTGGCCGCGCGCGATCTTCTCTCGGAGCCGCGACGGGAGCGCGTCCGCGTCCACCTTCAGCCCGAGCCCCAGCGCCTGAGACGGCGTCACGTTGGCGATGCTCTCGTGCAACCGGAGCTTGCCGCCCCAGAACTCCTCGTCGCCGAAGGTGTCGAATCGGAAGATCTCCTGTCCGCGCTGGAGCAAGTTGCGCGTATTTCGTTCTGTGGTGGCGTCGAAATTGCCGAATCGCGGGCGGCGGGGCAGTTCGTCCTCGGCGGAGGCGACGCGCTCTGCCACCTCGTCCCGATCGGCCGAGTTGCAAGCGAGCGCGGCCACGCCGAGCGGGACCGTTGCTCCAACGAGCACGAGAAGCATCGTGAGATGTGTCGCCATGGTAAGACCTTTCGGTGTCTTCGCGTCTTGCTGTGAATCCAAAAGTGGTTTGTCTGCCTTCGTGGGCAAGTAAGAGAGTCCATGATCGTTTCGTCGGGTGCGCTGCTCGTGTGCTGGTCGTGCGCCGGCGACAGTCGTTGATGGCAGAGGTCTCATGGCGTTTGGGGGCGTTGTTTCCCGTTCGTGTCAACCGGGGATTCGATGAAATTGGGAGATGATGGATTGAGCTTCAGGCGATGGACATATTGCGCCCTGCACACAAGGGCTGCATTCGGCTTGATATGGGCAGCCTGAGTGCGGTCACGCCCCCGTTGTCGCTTGCCGTCTTGACGAGGTGCCCGGTCGGCCGGGGCCCGCGGAGAGGCGCGGGTCGGAACGAGCGCGCTAGCGCTGGCCTGCGCTCCCCGGCCGTCTGCCGGGCCTCGCTGCGGCTCGTTGGCCCGCGAGGTCCGCCGGCGTGGGCAGGTACTCGAGCGTCACCCAGGTCTCGCTCCCCGCCGCGCGTATTGCCCCGCGGTACAGGTGGTAATCCACGGCCTCGAACGTGGCCGTGACGGCCTCGGCCGCGGCGCCCGGCTCCGGGGCGAACGCGCCCTCGAACCGGAAGCTGCGGCGATCGATCGGGGTCAGCGCCCCCTCGATGCGCCGCGGCTCCCCGAGGCTCGCGAGCTGCCGCCCGCCGTCGCCTGGATCCGTGATCCGGCACGGGAGCCGCGGCTCCTCGCGCTCACCGTGGTGGAGCCGGCAGAAGAACTCGCCGGGCCGCGTCTGGAACGGAAGTCGCGCTGCCGCGCTGATCCCCGGCGAATCCACGAGCGGCGCCGCGGGGGCCGGGTCGGGGCGCAGCCCACGAGACCGACGACCGCGAGCCTGGCGAAGGACCAGAGAAGAGCGAATTCCGTACGCTCTCGCGGCATCCCGGCTATCGTACGCGACGCCCGGCCGATGTCGATCCCACACGACCGCAAGCGAACGCGCCACGGTCCCTTCGCGCTGGCGCTCCTCCTGCGCGGCCTGCCCGTCCTTCTCCTCGCGGGGGGCGCCGCGATCCCGGCGAGTGCGGGGACGGCCCTCACGGGGGCTCGCCGTTCATGACCTCGCTGGTCTTCGAGGGCCTGATGGACGCATGGCTGCTCCTCCGCGACCCGCGTATCCCCGAGAATCCCCGAGATCGTGGTCAGGGCCGCGGCGTGACATCGCGACCACGCGAGCGGCGGTCGCCCGCCGCGGAGTCGGGGTCATCCCGGAGCCATAGGAGCCCTCCATGTTGAACCTCCTTCTACGACTTTCCCCGCTGCGCCCGGCCGTCCGCCTCGAGACCGTCGAGCGGCGCGACTTCACCGAGCCGCGCCTCCGCGAGCTCCACGCCCTCTCGAACGCGCTCATGGCCGAGGACTTCGGGCACTTCTGCGTCCACGCGAGGACCAACGATGTCGTCCATGTCTTCCGCCGCGCCGACACCGGGGCGATCGTCGGCTTCCAGTTCTGGAAGACCGCGCCGCTCACCTTGCCCCGCAGCCGGGCCATCGTCGGCGGGAAGCTCAGGATCTCGCCGGATTTCCGGACCCGCGGTCTGCACCTCGTCTCCGGTCTCCTGTTCCTGATCGAGACGAAGCGCCGCGCGCCGCGGACCCGCCTCTACCGGCTCTCGATCGCCAGCCTCTTCGGGTTCGTCTCCATCACCGAGGCGCTCGCGCGCTACGAGCTCTTCGATCCGAAGCGCCGGGGCGCCGCGGAGGACGAGGCGGTGCGGGAGGCGTTCTTCAGGCTCGCCAGGGAGAGCAACTACCACGTCGACGACGAGACAGGCCTCGTCCGCGTCAACATCTTCATGACCGAGGAGACGGTGAGCCGGTATCCTCCGCGCTACTTCGAGCGCCCGGCTGCGCGGCGCTACGCTGCGGCCAACCCCGGCTTCCGCACGAACGGCTGCTACGCCGGATTCTGGTTCCGCTTCACCAGCGAGAACCTCCTCGCCATGACCCGCGCCGTCATGCGGAGGCTCTTCCGCCGGGACGCCAAGCGTTGAGCAACGGGGGGCCTCCGGCGAGCGATCTCGTGGGCGCCTCGTCGAGCGCCGGGATGACGTCAGCCGGGCGGCGCCCTCGGTGCTCGAGCGCGATCAGCGGTCGAGCGTGGAGCGCATGCCCCCGCCGAAGCTGACCGTCCACGCCTCCTCGGAGCGGTACGGGTTCCAGAACACCCGCACCGGCTGGTGGAATGGATAGCCCTCGTCCAGCGCGAACGTCGGTGTCTCGTCGTTGAGGTTCTCGGTGAGCCAGAGCCCGTCCCGCTGCGTGGTCATGTACATACGGTCCGGGTTTCTCGGGTCGATGGCGCACGACTCGACGCGGTATCGGTCGCTGATGCGCTGCCATGTCGCGCCGCGATCCCTGGTCCGGTACAGCCCCCCGTAGAAGCGCTCGTCGTGGCTGAAGACCGCTGTGTACCAGGTGCTCTCGGTCGTGTCGTTCGGATCGATGACGATGTCCTTCGTCCAGTAGTGCATCTCGGGCGAGGAGCGGTCATCCCACGCCGAAGCGCCAGGCTGGAGGAGGAACACGCCGGACCGGTCGGTGAACGTCCGGGTGTTGCCGGGCTGATGACCAGAGTAGGTGGCCACGATGCTTCCGTCCGTCAGCACATGGACGTTGTAGGGGTGACCCTGCGTGCGCGGCGGGGCGGGGAGCGCGGCGGGCGCCGCCTCCGGCGCGCTCAGATCGAGGCGATAGATCCCCCCCGTCAGGCTGTTGACCGCGCTCGCGTAGAGCTGGTCTGGATCGTTCGGATCGAGCGCAAGCCAGACGACGGGACGGCCGAGATCGGCGAAGAGCGACCATGTGGCGCCCTTGTCGGTGGACACCATGATCCCCCCTCTGGCCGGGCGGCTCGGCGTGCCGTCGAGGCGCGCGTCGCGCAGGTAGGGGCTCTGGTAGATGTCATGGACGCTCCCGGTCGCGGCGTAGAGCGCCCCCGTGTACGGGTGCCGGACCACGTGATAGGTGGTGTTCAGGGACAGGCCGTTCGCGCCGTCGCGAGACCAGGACGCGCCGCCATCCTCGCTGAAGGCGCTGCGGATGTCCGTGAGCGACGCGAACATCGTGTCCTCGTCGTAGAACGTCAGCCACCAGCCCGACGTCTGCTCGACGCCGCTCGTGCGGTAGACGCCGGATTGGGGCGTGTCTGCTCCCCTCGGGTTCTCATCCGCTGGTTTCACGTAGGCCTGCTGAAAGGTCCTGCCCCCATCCTCGCTGACGTGGACGAAGCCGAGATCCGTGAGGGCCACGCGGTCGGGGTTCGTGGGCGACACCGAGAGGCCGAGCGCGTACTCGCCGAACTCCCAGTCCATGTCTCCTTCGAATCCGCTCCATCCCGTGTCGATGTTGGCGTTGTGGTCGGTGCGGAACACGTGCTGCCAGGTCTCTCCGCCGTTCACCGTGCGGAGGACGATGGGGGAGAGCTTGTCGCGATCGCCGCCGGCGACGTACGCGACGCGGGCGTCGTCGTCGGGCATCGCCACGAAGGCGAGCTTGTCGCTCGGTCCGAGCCCGGACGTCGCGGCTTCCCAGCGCTTCCCGCCGAGCTTCAGCCGGTAGAGGCCGGCGTACGCGTCCACCTCCCCGCCGGTCGTGTCCGCGGTGACGAGGGCGTTGCCTTCGCTGTCCATCGCGGAGAACGTGACCGCGAGGAAGGTCGTCCTCTTGCCGCGCCCGGAGCCGGCGAACGAGACGATCTTCTCGCCCGCCGGTATGCCGCGGATCGACGTGTCGACGGCGAAGGTGCCTCCGTTGTCGTGCGAGACGAGCAGTCCGTCGCTCGTACCGACATAGATGTCGCGCCCATCCCAGTAAACGCCGCCGACCAGGAGGCCGCCCGGCCAGGTCGTCGCGTGAACCGAGCGGAAGGTGCGGCCGCCGTCGCGCGAGAAGTAGAGCTCCGTGGAGTCCGAGAAGAGCAGCCGCCGCGTGCCCCGCCGGTCGACGAACAGGTAGTGGCCGTCTCCAGGCCGCCCGGGCGTCGTGATCTCGGCGTCCCACGTGGCCCCCCCGTCGGTGCTCTTGGCCAGCGTGGCCACGTCCTGGATGCCGTTCGTGGACAGCCTGTAGCTCACCCCATAGAGGACGTCAGGATCGGCGGTGAAGCGGAATTGTGAGAGGACGCCGCCCTGGAGCTTGTGAAAGTGCAGGGTCGTCCAGCTCCTGCCGAAATCCCTCGTGCGATAGACGCCCTTCATGTCGCTGGCCATGAAGATTTCGCGGCCGTCGTGCGGGTTGATGGACGGCGAATAGAGGGCGCCCCCGCCGCCCACGCCCCGTGATCGCCAGCGGCGGCGCGCGCTCCCGGACCCGTGCTTGTCCGCATCCACCTTCCCCCAGCTCGTGCCCGCGGCGAGGCGGTCGCTCGACGCCCTCGTCGCCTCGCCGGTCGCGGCCTCCTCCGCGCAGCCTCCCGCGAGCAGCGCGATACCAAGGACCAGCGACCCCGCCGTGGTCCTGAAGTCGATCGTGAATCCAGCGTGACTCGTCATGTATGCTCCCTCACGCTTGGAATATCAGACGCTCCAGCGCCTGTGTGCGACGCTTTGGCGATCGGCTCCTCGTTTGCGCGATCCGGTCGCGCGGCAGGACAACCGTCGATCGCGGGGGCATGTTCGCGTAGGTGAAGGTCGGATGGGATGACGTGGCGTCCTTGTCGCACCGCGAACGGGAGGCGAGGTAGACGTCGGTGTCGTCGCAGGAGTGGTCCGACGCTTCGTCGACCCGATCCTCGCGCTCATGTACGAGATTGGCCATCCGGTGAGAAAATCCCCGGAGCCTCCTCCGATCCGCCACATCTCGCGCGCAGCCCGGCCACGGCGCCGCGCCACGCTCCGTCCCATGACCGACCTCTCCTCCACCGCCGGCGTCGTCGTTCGCCCCGCGGCGGCGGGCCGCCTGCGCCGGCTCGGCGCCGCCGCGCTATCGCTGCTGGTCGCCACGGCCGTATGGTTCCCGTGCCTCCACCTCTTCTTCCGGAGCGAGCCGGGCGAGCACCGCGCCTCGGGCGCGCTCTCGCCGCGTGGCCAGGCGCTGCTCGCGCATCAGCTCTCGCTCTGGGAGGAGGACAGCGCCGCGCAGGACGCGGCGCTCGCGCGGATGCGGGCCGCGAACGCCGAGTGGGACTTCATGGGCCGGACCTTCCTCGTCCTCGGCCTGGCCAACGCCGCGCTGCGGGATCCGGGCGCCCAGGCGCGCCACCTCGCCGTCATCGACCGGATCGTCGACGAGACCCTCGCGATCGAGCGCGAGCGGGGGATGCTGCACTTCATGATGCCGTACGCCACGCGGCGGCCGTTCGTGCAGCAGCCTGCGCGCAGCCTCTTCGTGGACGGCGAGATCGCGCTCATGCTGGGCGCGCGCGCCCTGGTCGCGCGCCGCGCCGATCACGAGGCCGAGCTCGACGCGCGCGTCGCCGAGATGCGGTCCCGCATGGAACGGAGCCCCGTGCTGTCGGCCGAGAGCTACCCGGACGAGTGCTGGACCTTCTGCAACACGCTCGCCCTCTCCGCGATGCGCATGGCCGACGCGCTGCACGGCGAGCGCCGCGGCCTCGATCTCGGCCGCCGCTGGCTCGCGGCGGCGCGCGCCCGGCTCCTGGACCCGAAGACGGGGCTGCTCGTGTCGAGCTACACCCACGACGGCAGGATCCTGGACGGCCCGGAGGGCTCGTCCCTCTGGCTGGTCGCGCACGCGCTGCTCCTGATCGACCCTGATTTCGCGCGCGATCAGTACGCGCGGGCGCGCCGCGAGCTCGGGGCGGAGCTCCTCGGCTTCGGCTGGGCGCGCGAGTGGCCCCGCTCGTGGGCCGGCCCGGAGGACGTGGACTCGGGCCCGATCGTGCCGCTCGTCGGGGCGAGCGCCGGATCGAGCGGCCTCGCGCTGCTCGGCGCCGCGGCCTTCGGCGACGCGCCGTACCTCGGGGGGCTTCTCACGTCGCTCGAACTCGCGGCGTTCCCGATCCGCGAGGGCGACCGGCTGCGGTACGCCGCGAGCAACCAGGTCGGCGACGCGGCGCTGCTCTACGCGCTGAGCTTCGGCCCGCTCTGGGAGCGGATCGCCGGCGCGGGAGGTGCCCCGTGAGCCGACAGCTGGCCCTCGGCGCCGCGGTGCTCATCGCGGCCTTCGCTGCCTGCCACATGCTCGGCCTGCGCGAGCATGTGTCCGTGCTGAGCGGCACGCCCCCGCCCAACGGTGGGGGCGATCCGTTGCTCGGCATCGCCTACGCGCTGGCGTGGTTCGGCGGCGTGATCTTCGCGCCGATCCTCGCGATCGCGGCGGGCGTGCTCGCGGTGGTCGACCGGCTCCGGTCGCGGTGACCCGCGCCCTCTCGGACGGCTCGCCGCCGCGCCGAGCGGCTGCCTGCGCCGCCTCGGCGGGCTCGCGCAGGGCGCCCTCGCGCGCCCCGCGCTCGCTCCTCGCGCCTCGGCGATGGGCGAGCTGCTCCGCCCGCAGCACGTCGCCAGCAGGCTGCTGCCTGCGAAGCAGACACGCCGCCCGGCGCGCGCCATCCACTCTGCGAACACAGGGCAAGCGCGGGGTGGAATGAAACGTGCTCAGGCGCGGCTCCCTCGGCGCGAGAAGACACACGATCTCGTGTCCGCCGATGGAAGGAGCTGATCGTGGATCTCGAACTCACCGGCAAGCGGGCCATCGTCACCGGCGGCAGCCGCGGTATCGGCAAGGCGATCGCGCGGGAGCTCGCGCGGGAAGGCGCCGATGTCGTGATCGCCGCGCGCGGCAAGGACAAGCTGGAGGCGACCGCCGCGGAGCTCTCGGCGGAGACGGGCCGCCGCGTCGTCCCGCTGGTTGTCGACACCGGCAACGAGACCTCGGTCAACGCGCTCGTCGAGCGCGCGGTCGCCGCGCTGGGCGGCGTGGATATCCTCGTCAACAACGCGGCCGTGCCGGGCGGGATCTCGACCGCGACGCGCCTCGACCAGATCGTCGACGCGCAGGTGATCGAGGACATCAACATCAAGGTCGTGGGCTACCTGCGGACCGCGCGCGCCGTCGCGCCGCACCTCATCGCGAACGGCTGGGGCCGCATCATCAACATCGGCGGGCTCGCCGTGCGCAAGGCCGGCCGCCCGGTCGCCACCCTGCGGAACGTCGGCGTGGCGGCGATCACGAAGAACCTCGCGGACGAGCTCGGCCCGAAGGGGATCAACGTCACGGTCGTGCACCCCGGCGCGACCCGCACCGAGCGCACCCGGCCCGAGCCCGAGAAGGACCTCGCCGCCTCGGTGAGCATCGGCCGGATCGTCGACTCCCGCGAGGTCGCGTGGGTCGTCGCGTTCCTCGCCTCGCCGAGGAGCGTCGCCATCAACGGCGACGCCGTCGTCGCCGGCGGTGGCAGCGTCGGGCCGATCTATTATTGAGGCCTGAACCGACGGCCCCGCGCCACGCGCGGGAGCTGAAGACGAGGGCGCCAGCTCGACGCCTCACGCAAACCTAGCCAAAGCACCAACGGAAGATCATGAGCATCCCGACGACCCGACTCGGCCGTACCGGCCTCACCGTTTCTCGCCTGTGCCTGGGCACGATGACGTTCGGTTTCCAGACGGACGAGGAGACCTCCCGCGCCATCCTCGACAAGGCCGCGGGCGCCGGCGTCAACTTCCTCGACACGGCCGACGTGTATCCGCTGGGCGGCGGTCTGGAGGCCGCCGGGCGGACCGAGGAGATCGTCGGCCGCTGGCTCAAGGGCAAGCGAGACCGCTTCATCCTCGCCACCAAGTGCGTCGGCCGGGTCGGCCCGAACGCGTGGGATCAGGGCGCCTCCCGCAAGCACATCCTGGACGCGATCGACGCCTCCCTGCGCCGGCTCGGCACCGACTACGTGGATCTCTATCAGCTCCACTCCGACGATCGTGACACCCCGATCGACGAGACGCTGGAGGCGCTCGACATCGTCGTTCGCTCGGGCAAGGCGCGGTACATCGGCGTGTCCAACTACCTGGCGTATCGCCTGGCGCGCGCGCTCGGCCGCGCCGACGTGCGCGGGCTTGCGCGGTTCGTGTCCGTGCAGCCGCGTTATGCGCTGCTGTTCCGGGAGATCGAGCGCGAGCTGCTCCCGCTCGCGCAGGAGGAGGGCCTCGGCGTCATCCCGTACAACCCGCTCGCCGGCGGGTTCCTCACGGGCAAGCACCGCCGCGGCGAGCCGACGGCGGGTACCCGCTTCACGCTCGGCGTGGCGGCGTCCATCTACCAGCAGCGCTACTGGAACGAGCGCGCGTTCGCGACCGTCGAGAAGCTCGCGGGCATCGTCGCCGAAGCAGGCCAGTCGCTCACGACCGTCGCCGTGGCGTGGGTGCTCGCCAACCCGGCCGTCACGTCGGCCATCATCGGCGCCAGCCGGCCGGACCAGCTCGACGCCACGCTCGCCGCGGCCGAGCTCGCGCTCGATCCGCAGCTCAAGGCGCGGCTCGACGAGGCGACAGCGGAGTTCCGCCACGGCGACTCGCCGCGCTGAGCCGGGGTCGAGGCGCCGGCGCGACGGCAGCGCCGGTCAGCCGCCGAGCGGCGTCTCCAGCGCCTGCCTCCGCGACAGCGTCCGCAATTTGCTCAGCGCGCTCTCCTCGATTTGCCGGACGCGCTCGCGGCTCACCGAGAACATGCCGCCGATCTCGGCGAGCGTGTGCGGCTGCCCGCCGTCGAGGCCGAACCGGAGCCGCAGCACGTCGCGCTCGCGCGGCGTCAGCGACTCGAGCAGCGCAGAGACCTGCGCGTGCAGGCGGCGGTGGACCAAGAGCTCGTCCGGCGCGGCGCCCTCGCTCGCGAAGAAGTCACCCTGGCGCGCGCCGTCGTCGTCCCCCACCGGAGCGTCGAGGTACACCGGCGGCAGCGCCATCTCCCGCAGCGCCTGGAGCTTCTCCATCGACAGCCCGCTCCGCTCGGCGACCTCCTCGGGCGCCGCCTCGCGCGCGTGCTCCTGCTCGAGCTCCCGCCGCGCCTGCAGCGCCCGGCGCCGGGTCTCGGCGATGTGGACCGGCACCCGGATGACCTGGCCCTGATAGAGCAGCGCGCGAGAGAGCGCCTGCTTGATCCACCACATCGCATACGTGCTGAACCGGTAGCCGCGCCGGTAATCGAACTTCTCCGCCGCCCGGATCAGCCCGAGATTGCCCTCCTGGATGAGGTCGAGCAGCGGCACGCCGCGGTGCCGGAGCTGCCGGGCTGCCGCCGCCACGAGCCGCAGGTTCGCGCGGACCATCTCGGCCCTCGCCTCCGCCGCCTCCCGGCGGGCGGCGCGCATCGCCGAGAGCGTCCCCTCGATCGCCTGGCGCCCGAGCCTGTCGACCGCGGGGATCGCCGCGCTCAGGGCGCGCTCGATCCGCTCCTCCACCCGGGGGCTCAGGCGCACGTCGGAGAGCCCGGCCGAGAGCGCGGCGCGCGCTCGCTGCCCGCTCGCCTCCGTCCGCCCGGCCTCCGCCAGGGACCGCGCGAGCCCGAGCAGCCGCGCCATCCTCACGGACGTCGCGTCGCTCGGCGCGTCGCCTCCGTCCGCGTTCAGCAGCAGATCGCTCATGTCCACCCGCCCCGCCCGCACATCGTCCGCCAGCGCCGCGAGCGCCCGCAGCGCGACGGGCGACGCGACCCAGGCCTCGATCATCGCGCGCTCCGCCGACTCGATACGACGGCCGAGCTCCACCTCGAGCTCGCGGCTCAGCGGCGCGCTTGCCGAGATCTCCTGGAGATAGACCGCGGCGACGTCCTCGCTCGGCCGCGCCGGCGGGGCGGCTCGCTGGCTCGTGGGCGCTCCCCGCCGCGACGACGGGGGAGGGCGGGTATCGGCGCCGATCGGCTCCTCGGCCCGCGTCTCGGCGACAGCGCCCCTTCCCTCCATGATCGTCGTCTCCGCCTCGCCCAGGAGGCGCGAGCTCGTGGGACTCTCGTTCATCTCGCCTGCTCCACCATGATGCCGCGTCGCGCGGTGATCGGCTCGGGCGCTCGCCGGGACACGCGGCCTGAGGGCAACCCCCCAGGATGGACCATGGAGCGACGCCGGTCATGCGGCGACAGAACAAAGGAGCTCCGCCGGTCCGCGCGATCCAGCGTCGACGACAGCCGCGCTCACTCCAGATCGCCTGTCAGCGCGGCCAGGCGCCTGGGCCGCGCGGGCCGTCCGGTTCGCCTGGCCCGCCTGACCGAGAGGCGCCGGACCTCACAGCAACACGGCCAGCGGGAGCACGGCGGGGCGCCGCGAGGCCTCGCGCCGGAACACCCGCCGCACGCCGCGGCTGAGCGCGTCCTCCAGCGCCGGCGCCAGCGTGCGCGCCGCGGGGGACAGCGCAGCGAGCGCGTCGCGCGCGCTGTCGAGCGCGGCGGCGTACAGCGGGCCGCCCTCCTCGAAGTGCGCCACGCCGCGCCCGAGGAGATCGGGGCCGCGCAAGATCTCGCCCGTCTTGCGGTCGGCCACCACCAGGACCATCACGAGCCCCTGATCCGAGATCTGCTCGCGCTCGCGGAGCACCAGCTCGGAGACGTCGAGCCCGCCGCGCGCGTCGAGCCACACCCGCCCGCTCTTCACCGTCTCGCCGAGGCGCATCCGGCCGTCCTCGAGGATCAGCGAGTCGCCGTCCTCGACGACGAAGACCCCCGACGCCGGCACGCCCATCCGGAGCGCCGTGCGCGCGTGGGCGAGCAGCATCCGGTACTCGCCGTGGATGGGGACGAAGTGCTCCGGCCGGACGGCGTCGAGGAGGACCTTCTGCTCCTCGGCCTGCGCGTGGCCGCTCGCGTGGATGGGATCGAGGCCGCGATCGAGCACCACGGCGCCGCGCTTCGCCAGGCGGTTGGCGAGCTGGCTGACGGCGATCTCGTTGCCGGGGATCGCGCGGGACGAGAAGATCACCGTGTCCCCCGGATCGACCCGCAGCCGGTGGTGGTCGCCCATGGCCATGCGCGCGAGGGCGCTGTTCGGCTCGCCCTGCGCGCCCGAAGCGAGCACGACGAGGCGCTCGGGCGGGAGCGAGGCCGCCGTGGCGTCGTCGACGAGCACGCCGGGCGGGACGCGCAGGATGCCGATCTCCTCGGCGATCCGCGTGTTGGTCGCGAGGCTGCGCCCGGCGAGCACCACCTTGCGGCCGAGCTGGGCGGCGAGGTCGAGGACGCTCTGGACCCGGTGGACGTTGGAGGCGAACAGCGCGACGAGGATGCGCCCCTTCGCCTCGCGAAACCGCCGGGTGAAGCCTTCGGCCACCGCGGTCTCGCTGACCGACCAGCCGTCGCGCTCCGAGTTGGTCGAGTCCGAGAGGAGCGCCGCCACGCCGGCCCGGCCGTACTCGGCGAAGCGGCCGAGATCGAGCCGCTCGCCGGCCACGGGGGTGAGATCGATCTTGTAGTCGCCCGTGTGGATGAGGATCCCCTCGCCCGTCTCGATGGCGTAGCCGACCGCGTCGGGGATGGAGTGGGTCACGCGGAGGGGCTCGGCGCGGAACGGTCCGGCCGCGAAGTGCTGTTGCGGCTCGACCTCGCGGAGCGGCACGTCGATGCCGTGCTCGGCGAGGCGCTCGCGCACCAGCCGGAGCGTGAAGCGCGTCCCGAACACGGGGACGGGGAACTCGCGCAGCAGCGACGGCAGCCCGCCGATGTGATCCTCGTGGCCGTGCGTGAGCAGCACCGCGTCGACCCCGCCCGCCTCGCGGACGTAGCTGAGGTCGGGGATCGCGACCTCGACGCCCAGCACCTGGTCGTTGGGGAACATGACGCCGCAGTCGACGAGCACGCGGCGGCCTTCCTCCTCGATCAGCATCGCGTTCATCCCGACCTCGCCGAGGCCGCCGAGAGGAATGATCCGGACTCCCATGGGCGCAGCCTAGCATCGCGGATCGCACGGACAGAGGCCTCCGTAGGACGCGCGGCGCGCGCGGAGCGATCTGCGCGAGGCGCGGCGCGGGGGGGCCGAGCTCAAGAGAGCTGGGCCCCGCGCCGCGCAGGAGGCCTGTCCCCGGTCTGCGGATTGCCTCCGCGCAGAGCGGGAGGACCTCATGGCACAATCCGACGTTTCGCTGGGCGCATACGAGCTGCCGACGACCTACCTGCCGCCGGACGACGTACCGACTGCGGAGCTCGCCTCGCTCGCCCCGAGCGCGCGGGACGCGCAGCGGACGACGACGATCCCCTCGAGGCCGCTCCTCGGCGCCGCGCCCCTCGCGCGGATCATCCCCGAGGACGTGCACTCCGCCCTCGATTATTCGAACGGGCTCATCGTCGCTCTGGCCGGGCTCTCCGCGCGGACGAAGGCCGCGAAGATCGCGGGCGTCGCGCTCGGCGCGTCGGTCGTTTTCGTATCCCTGCTCACCGACTGCCGGCTGAGCCTGGCAAAGCGGATACCGATCGAGGCGCACGAGGTCATCGACCATGCCTTCGGCGTGTCGGCGATCGCGGCGCCGTTCGCGCTCGGCTACGCGAAGCGCGACCCGCTCGCCGCGGTGATCCACGTCGCCGCGGGGGCGGTCACGATCCTGGGGTCGCTCCTCACCGACTATCGCGCGGTGACGGGCGCCGGGCGCCGGCCGAGGCGGGCGTAGCCGCGCGCGCGGCCGGCCAGCACCGGCACCTTCCCATGTGCCGAGTCACCCCATCCTCGGTCCCACCAACGCTCCTCAAGGCTCCACGCGAGTCGCTGGTTCCCACCCACGGGACTCGCGATGACCGTACCACAGCGCACGTCACACACACACCGCCGCAGCGAGGCTGAGAGGTTCTCTTGCTTTACTGCGGGAAGCTGCCCCGGATCAGCAGAGAAACCGCCATGGCGCCAAGATCGCCAAGATAAAGAGGGGAGGGCTGTCGCAGGCGCCGCGACGCCTCCCGCACTGCGGTGGCCGATGCGCGGAGGATCGGGACCGACGGTGCCGAGGAATACGAATGCCAGGCGCCGTCGTTGGCACGGGCGACCGATGAAGCACCGATCATCAACCCTCCTCCTGGCCGCGCTCCTCGCCGCGGCTTGCTCGCGCCCTTCCAGAGATACGCCGGCCGTCGAGCGCAGCGCCGAAGTCGCCGGGACGGCGGCGCCGGCTCCGCCGGCCTCTCCGCCGCCGCCGAGGCTTCAGGCCGTCACGCGGGTCGGCAGCGCGCTCGCGCGCGCGCCGCAGGACGACGCGCTCTATCTGGCCGACGAGGACCACGCCGTCCTCCGGCGCATCCCGCTCCCCGTCGACGTGAGCACGCCGCCTGTCGAGATCGCCATGCCGGGGCGGCCGGCGCAGGTGCTCGCGCTCGCGGATCGCGTGCTCGTCACGATCCGCGATCCCGGGCTCCTCCTTATCTTGCGGCCCGATCCGGCGGCGGGGCTCGTGGAAGCGGCCCGCGTGCCCCTGCCGGCCGACGCCTGGGGGCTCGCGATCACGCCCGATGAGCGCACGGCGCTCGTCACCAGCGCCTGGGCGGGCAAGGTCTCCGCGGTGGACCTCGCGACCGCGACCGCGACATGGGCCATCGATGTCCCGCGCGAGCCCCGCGGCGTCGTGATCCGCGAGGACGGCGCGGCCGCGTACGTCACGCACCTGACGTCCGCTTCGCTCACCCGGATCGCGCTGGGCGGCGCTCCCGAGGCCCGGCCGGTCGCCCTCCCTCCGTCGCCTTTCCGGGCTCCTCATGGCAAGTCGCTCTCCGCGTCGCTCGGCTACGCGGCCGCGCTCTCGCCGGATGGCCGCCGCCTCTTCGTCGCGCGCCACGCGCTCGGCGCGCTCGGTGAACAGGCGTGGTTCGGCGCCTCCACGGTCGACGTCCTCATGACGAGCGACGAGGCGCCCCTCGCGCCCCGGCGCCGCCAGGGCGCGCCGCTCTGGCGGTCGAGCGCGCTCGACGGTGCCGCGTTCGACGACGCGGAGCTGGAGCTCCCCAACACCTCGCTCGCCCCGTTCGTCCAGCCGCGCGCGCTCGTGTACCGGAAGAGCACCCGCACCCTGCTCGTCGCCAGCGAGGGCACCGACACCTTGGTAGAGCTCGACGCGCTCGCGGTCGATCCGGCGCTCCGGCCGCTCCGCACCTACGATCTCGGCCGCCACGCGGGCCCCGACGTCTATGTGGCGACCCTGTGCGGCGCGCCCAGCGGCGTCGCGCTGTCCGCGGACGAGTCCATGGCGTGGGTGGTTTGCCGTTCCACGGACGCCCTCGCGATCGTCCGCCTCGACGAGCACCGCGACGACGCTCCGTTCGAGGCTAGCCCCGTGCCGTACATCGCGCTGGCCGGCGCGCCGGTCCCGCAGCAGGCCGCCCTTGGCCGGAAGCTCTTCTACAACGCGGTCGACTGGGGCACGAGCGGCGGCCTCGGATGCGCTGGCTGCCATCCGGACGGGCGCGACGACGGCCATGTGTGGCACGAGGCCCGCGTGATGGACATCGGCGGCGAGAGCGTCAATTTCCTCGGATCCGCCGAGAACCAGCCGGCCGACGTGGAGCCGCGCGGCGGCGTGCCCCGGCAGACTCCCATGCTCGCGGGCCGCGTGTCGGCCGAGGGGCCTTATGGCTGGAACGCCCAGAGCGAGAACCTGGCGGAGCGCCTCCGCGAGGGGTTCGGCCTTCACCGGTGGGGGCCCGGTGGTCTAGGCAACGGCGAGCTCGCCCTGAGGGCGCGCCACCTGGCCGCGTTCCTGCGCGTGGGCCTCGCGCCGCCGCCCAGGGAGGCGCGGAAGCTCACGCCGCAGGAGGAGCATGGCCGCGCCCTCTTCATGAGCGACACGGCGCAGTGCGCGCGCTGCCACGTGCCCGAGACGGAGCACACCGACCGCATGGGCTACCCGATGCCCGGGTTCGCGGTGCGGCCCGGGTTCGCGGACGAGAAGGCGGGCCAGGTGTTCAAGACGCCCTCGCTGCGCTTCGTCGGCGGGACAGCGCCCTATTACCACGATGGATCCGCGAAGACGCTCGAAGAGCTCATCGACGAAAACCAGGACCGGATGGGTCGCACCAGCCACATGTCGAGGAATGACAAGGCGGCGCTCGCCGCCTTCTTGAGGACGTTATGAAGAAGAGAGTGGTGATCGGGATGGTCCTGCTCGGCGCGCTCGCGCCGGCGCAGGCCGCGGAGTCGGTGCTCGCCCCGGCGGGAGCGGCGGGAGCGGCGGGAGGCACGGCGGCCGGGCCGCAGGCGGGAGCCGCGGGAGGCCCGGCGGACGCGGGAGCAGGCGCGGAGGCGCCGCAGAGGCGCGCGCTCGAGGCGACGCCGCCGCCTCCCGAGCGGACGGCGCGGCCGGCAGCGGCCGAGTGGGACGCCGCGGAGCAGGTGTCGCTCGCGCGCGTCGCGAGGGGCGGCGCGTGCAAGGCGCGCCGGCAGCGCGAGTGGCTGCGGATCGATTGCAGCGTTCCGTCGGTGGTCGCCGTGAGGTCGCTCGGCGCTGGGGCCGGAGGCGAGTCTGTCTCGGTCGGCGAGCACAGGGCCGACGAGGACGGTTCCTTTCCGTCGAGCGTCTCGGTGATCTTCCCCGTCCGGATCGGCGACAGGAGGGTCATCGAGATCCTCTCGATCGAGGAAGGATACCGCTTCCAGACCGGGCTCTCGACGAGCGTCATGATCTCCGAGCAATGGCTCGAAGGCGACGCCGGGCCGCTCGTCAGCGCGCTCTGAAACCACGCCGGCGCGACGCGCGACCATCGACGCGCTGCCCTGCGCCTGCCCTGCGAGGCGCCAGGCGCCCGGACGACATCCACACGAATTCGGAGGCATCCCGCGCTCCGAGCCGGGATGCCGCGATCGAGCGGGCGCGCTCTGCATCGAGAGCCTGTTCGCGAAATGTTGCGGTGCTCACCGCGAGACGCCGCATCGTGCGCGCCTTCCATCTGCTACCTGCACTCACGCGTGGCACGTGGCGCGTGGCGCGATCAACCGGGCCCGCGTCGCGCTTGCGGGAAGGGATTGGATCCGGCGCGACTACGTCGTAGTATGGAGAGCTCGCATCGACCATCGCACCGGCCGTCGGCTGCGGCATCCAGAGGAACGATCCGGCGGTCGTCGCGCGCTCGGTCGAGAGATGGAGAAGAGATGAGCTGCTTGAGCGTGGATCCTGTCGTCACCGACAGCTTCGGGATCGAGCCAGCCTTGAGGGACGACACCCTCAGCGTCAAGCTCACCGGCACGGGGGACATGGCGGCATCTCCGCCGCTCAGCAGGTACGTCAAGGCGCTGGAGGGCGAGGTGATGCGCCTCTCGGTGAGCACCGTCGAGTTCGACGTGCGCGACCTGCGCTTCATGAGCTCGAGCTGCCTCAAGGCGTTCGTCGGCTTCATCTGCGGCCTGATGGGCCATGGCCTCAAATGCAGGATACGGTTCGTCACGGACGCGAAGCGGACATGGCAGCGCCGGAGCCTGAAGCCCCTGGATCGCATCTGCCCGGAGCTGGTCTCGATCGCGGATGCATGATCGAGAGCCCGAGGCCATGACGAGGAAGCGTCGGACGCTCGCGTTTCTGATCGACAATGTCGTTGGCGACTACCAGTCCGAGCTGCGCGCCGGGATCGAGCGCGGCGCCGCGGCGCACGACGTCAACCTGCTGACGGCGTTCAGCGACCCGGCCATGGCTCGCCGGCCGGAGGTGGCCGACCGGGGCACCTTCTATCACCTCATCGGCCCTGAGACCGCCGACGGCGTCATCGTCGCCTCGTCGACGCTCTCCCCTTACGGCGGCATGGAGGTCATGCGGTCGTTCTGCCGGTCCTTCGCGCCGCTGCCGGTGTGCAGCATCGGGACCGCGATCGACGGTGTGCCTAGCCTGATGGTCGACAACGCCCTCGGGAGCGAGATATCGGTCGGGCACATGGCGGACGAGCACGGGTGCCGGCGCATCGCGTACATCGGCGGCCCGAGCAGCAGCGAGGAGGCCGCGCTGCGCGCCGGCGGGTACCGGAGGGCGCTTGCGGCGCGGGCGCTCCCTTGCGACGAGCGCCTCCTCGTGTTCGGTGGGTTCACGATCCCGACGGGGCGCGCGGCGATGCGCGAGCTCCTGGCGCGCGGGGTGGCGTTCGACGCCGTGGTGGCGGCCAACGACAGGATGGCGCTCGCGGCGATCGAGGTGCTCAAGGCCGAGGGACGCCGCATCCCCGAAGACGTCCTCGTTTGCGGGTTCGATGACGTCGGCATCGCTCGCTTCACGAAGCCGTCGTTGACGACGGTGCGCCAGCCGATCGAGCGGCTCGGGGGGATGGCCGTGAGCACGGTCCTCCGCATGATCGACGGTGAGGCTGTCGAGGCGCTGCAGCTCGCGCGTGTGGAGCTCACGCAGCGCGAGTCTTGCGGCTGCGGGTACCGCGCGGGCGACACGTTCCTTCAGCCGGTCCCCTCGGTGCGCGGCTTTCCGCGCCCCATCGCGGATCAGCGGGCGTCGCTGGAGCGCGCGCTCGCCAGCAGCGTGGCGATCCCGAGCGGCGCCCTCGACGGCTGGGCGGGCGACCTGCTCGCCGCGATGGAGGCGGAGCTCGCGGGCGACGAGGGGCGCTTCCTGCGCGCGCTCCAGGCGCTCCTCGACGGGGCGAGGCGCCAGGGCGTGCTCCTCGAGGAGTTCCAGGGGGTGATATCGCTCTTGCGATCGCGCGTACAGGGGTCGCCCGTGGGCGGCGACGCAGCGCTGGAGCAGCTCTGGCACGCTGCGCGCATCCTGATCGGGAGCGAGTGCGTGCACGTCGAGGGGGAGCAGCGGCTGAACGTCGAGCTCGCCGCGATCGATGTCACCTACGGCGCGCGGGGCTTCTCCGCGTGCTTGAGCCTGCCCGTGCTCAAGGGGTTGCTGGCGTCGGAGCTGCCGAGGATGCGGTTCTCGGACGTCGCCGTGTCGCTGTACGACGACGCTCAGCACGCCACCATGAAGCCGCTGTTCGTGATGGAGGACGGCCACGAGGTGGAGGTGCCGGCCGTGAGCTTCCCGGCGCACCTCCTCGCGCCCCCGGGCTTCCTGAGCGCCGACGAGCGCATCAGCAGGATCGTGCTTCCGGTTGCGTTCGGCGACGAGGAGAGGTTCGGCGTCGCGGTGCTCGACCACCGCGCCAGCGGGATGATCTACGAGGTGCTGCGCCTCCAGCTCGGCTCCGCGGTCAAGGCCGCGGCGCTGCACCGGCAGGTCGTCCGGGAGGTGGAGCTGCGCGAGCGGCTGGAGCAGGAGCGGGTCCGTCAGGAGAGCCAGGTCGCGGCGCGCATCCAGACCACGCTGGTGCCGAAGCAGCTCTCGATCGAGGGGCTCGACCTCTGCGCGGTCATGAAGCCGGCGGCCGAGGTCGGCGGTGATTACTACGATGTGATCCCGGCGAACGGGGGCGGGTGGCTGGGGATCGGCGACGTCGCGGGGCACGGGCTCGCGGCGGGTCTCATCATGCTGATGATCCAGAGCATGGTATCGGCGCTCACGTGCAACGACCCGGCCGCGAGCCCGGCGAAGGTCATCACGGCGCTCAACAAGGCAATCTACAAGAACGTCCGCGATCGTCTGGAGCGCGACGAGCACGCGACGCTCCTCTTGCTCCGGTACGAGCGCAACGGGCGCGTCACGTTCGCGGGCGCGCACGACGACGTGGTCGTGTGCTCGGCGCGGACGCGGCGGTGCGGGTGCATTCCGAGCTCAGGCGTCTGGATCGGCGCGCTGCCCGAGATCGGCGCGCTGACGCGGGATGCCGAGCTCTACCTTGGGGATGGGGACGTGCTCGTGCTCTACAGCGATGGCGTGACCGAGGCGCGGAACGCCCATCACGAGCAGTTCGGGCTGGAGCGGCTCTGCGCCGTCATCGAGGCTGTCCAGACGGAGCCTGTCGGCGTCATTCGCGACCGGATCCTCGATGCGGTCGAGGGGTGGTGCCCGAGCCCGGACGACGACATCACGATCGTCGTGGCGAGGTATCGCGCGCCCGAGTAGCTGCGGCGGGGCGGGGCTCTTCATGAAGCCGCTTTTCCCCGATTCAGCGCGACGTGGGCGAGCAAGCCGCCCAGGAGCGCGTTGATGGCCGGGATGCCAGCGTCGATGAGGTATCCCGCCGCCACGCCGCCTGCCCAGGCGAGGAGCGGTCGAAGACTCAGGGGTTCCACCTGCGAGGGAAGCGAGCCGGCGGACCGGGTGCGCTCGAGCACCGCGCGATGTCGGCGCACGACGTAGTATTCGGCGATCATGATGCCGGCGATAGGCGGGAAAGCGATCCCGAGCAGCGTGAGAAATCCGATGAGGTGCTCCAGGATCCCGGCGATCG
Organism: Sorangium sp. So ce145; assembly: GCF_051525985.1. NCBI lineage: Bacteria > Pseudomonadati > Myxococcota > Polyangiales > Polyangiaceae > Sorangium > Sorangium sp. So ce145. Next base: position 3,543,595 of record NZ_CP150315.1, read on the forward strand.
AGAGCGCCGTCCCTGCCGCACCCACCGCGAGCGTCATCGCGCTCCGCGGGACGTGTCGGCTCGTCGTCTGATGGACCGTGTTCACCAGGGCGAGGGAGGCCGAGTACAGATTCCAGTCGTTGATCTTCAACGTGGCCGTTACGAGGATCGCCGCGCCGGCGACCCCGACCTCCGTCGTCACGATGTGGACGACATCCGCGCTCTGGACGGCGTGCGCCAGGAGCACGCCGGTGAGGCCGATCGTGTACTCGCCGAGAGTCACCCCGACGAGCGTTTGCTTTACCACGTCGGCCGCCGAACGGTTGTAGCGGGTCATGTCCGGGGTGAGGACCGCGCCCACGATGAACCCGCCGGCCACCAGCGTCGCGCCGGCTGCGATGCTCATGGGCTCTCCTGGCGGAGGCATCGATATGAGGTCGGCCAGCTGGTGCCGGGCGAGGGCGCTCCGGATGGCCCAGGCGCTGAGGGCGAGGAAGAGCGGAACCGTGATGTACGAGGTCCAGGCCATCGAGCTGAACCCGTAAATCACGATCAACGTGACGGCGGCCCCGGTGAGGACGCAATAGACCCACAGCGGCACCTGCGTGCCGGCGAGCGCCGCGAGGCCCTTGGCGAAGATGGCGTTCTGGACACCGAACCACCCGACCAGGCTCACCGCCGTGCACAGGCCGAACAGAGACGAGCCGTGACGTCCCAAGCCGGTCCACTGGGCGAGGACATACGTGGACAGGCCCTCTCGCTGGCCGGCGATTCCGGTGAGCACCGCGACGACCTCCAGGAGGACGACACCCAGCGTTATCGCCCAGAAGGCGCCCCAGAAGGTCATGTGGAAGCCGAGCGTGGCGCCGAGGAGGAGCTGCGACAGCGCGGAGAGCTCGCCGAACCGCTGGACGGCGACGCTCCACCACGGGTAGCGCGCGGCCTCGGGCACCCGGGCAAGGGGGAAGTCGTCGCGCCCGATCATACCCTAGCGCCGCGCCTTCGCTGTGGTCCCGCGGCCGTGGTGCTGGCCCGCGCGCGGCGTCTCGCGTGTCTCGCGTCCGTCGCGCGCGCTCACGGCTCGCTCTCCTCGAGGGGGACGAAATCGAGATCGATGCCGAAGGCGCGGGGCCCGAAGACCTCCAGCGCCTCGGGTGTGCGCAGGAGCGGCGGCGCCGCCACGCCGATGACCTTCACCTGCTGCCCGTAGCGCAGCGCCTCCGTGGTGATCGGCTCCGCGGTCTCGCGATCCAGGATGCATACGAGATCAGGCACGCTGCACAGGACGCGCGTCCCGACGCGGGCGACCAGATTCTCGTTCTGGATTAGCACCTCCAGCGTCTCCCCGGAGCCCTCGGTGTCCCGGAGTTGCACCCAGCCCCTGGCGAAGCCCTCTGTCGTGCGGCGGTAGACCTCGACCACCTTGCCAGTCCAGAGGACACGGCCGTGACGGTAGGGCGTCTCTCGGAGAGCACCGACGAGGCGATCGAACGGATCTCTGTGCTGCTCGTTCGCCTCCCGGATCGCCTTCCCGAGCGCCAGGCAGACGCCCAGGGTGCCACCGATGGCCGCTCGCCGCACCGTCGGCCCATCCATGGGGTACTCGGCGGTGTGCGCGCAGCCTCCCATGCGGATCGTGATGCCGCGGGAGATCCACTCCATCTTGAAGTTGTCGCAGGCCGTGACGATCACCGTGTCGCCGTGCTCGTCCGTGATGGCCATCGGCGTTCCGGGGACGCCGTGGACATGAAATGTCACCTGGTACATGTTGGGAAAGGCGCGGCCCATTCCGTCGGCGTCCACGACCGGCAGCCCGAGCTGCGCTCCCACGATGAGCGGCACGGTCGAGTTCATCCCGCCCGCCTCGGCGGGCATGGTGCATGTCGCCCGGACGCCGAGGAATGCCTCCAGCCGGCGCAGCGAGAGCGCGGTCTCGTCGCCGCGCGGTATCTTCTCGATGAGGCAGGTCGGAGCGCCCATCATCCCCGTAGGGATCACGTAATCTCCGTCTCCCACCTCCGCGAGGTGGACGATCTCCACGCGGCGCCCTTCCTCCATCACGCGCTCGAGCATCAGCCGGCCGATATAGGTATCTCCGCCGCCGCCCGTGCCGAGGAAGGCGGCGCCGAGGGACAGGTCGGGCAGGTCCTTGCGCTCCAGCATGAATCCCATCCTCCTCACCCGTTCCGCAGATCGCCGATCGCCTTGACCCGGATCCGGGTCGCGCTGGACGGCAGGTAGGCGAGCGGCACCTCCTCGATGTCGAGGAGGTGGATGCTGGCCGGGTCAGCGCCTGCGGCCGAGGCCTTCGCGATCGCCTCCGCCTGCGCCTCTGCCAGCGCGTCGTCCCGGGATCGGCTCTCCAGGTTGACGACCCGGTCCACCTCGCCGGACACGTGCGCGATGGCGGCGCCGACTGCGTTGGCGACCTCGGCATGCTGAGGCCTGATGATCTCGGAGGTCCCCTGGAGCGGCCTGCAAATCAGCGAGGAGCCGCCGCCCACGAGGACCACCGGAATGTCCGCCGCCGCGGGCTTGCCCCGATCGATGGCGGCCTCGACCATCTCGTGGATCCGCAGCGCCGCGCGTGCGACGAGCTCGTCTGGGAGGTGCGCGACTTTCGCGCGGTCGCCAATGACGGCGCACCCTGCGGCCACGGCGATGTCCGTGGCGGTCAGCGTGTCGCCCCCGAACACCAGCGCTCGCTGTGTCAGCTCGTGGCCGGCGCTTCGCGCCCCGATCCGGAGAGGTCCGTCGAGCACATGGCTTCCGCCGCCGAGCCCGATGGACAGGACGTCGGGCATGCGGAAGTTGCAGCGCACGCCAGCCACCCGCAGCGTCATCGACGCTTCGCGTGGCAGCCCGCGGCGCAGCGCACCCACGTCGGTTGTGGTGCCGCCGATATCGACCACCATCGCGTCCGTGAGGCCCGTGAGGAAAGCGGCGCCGCGCATCGAGTTCGTGGGGCCCGAGCACAAGGTGAAGGCCGGATAGCGCTCCGCCCGGTCGGAGCTCATCAGGGTGCCGTCGTTCTGGGTGAGATAGAGCGGCGCCAAGACGCCGGCCCGCGCCAAGGCGTCGTGGAACGCTCGGATCGTCGTCGTCGAAACGTCCTTGAGGCAGGCGTTCAAGATGGCGGCGTTCTCCCGCTCGAGGAGCCCCATCCGGCCGATCTCGTGCGACAGGCTGAGGGAAGCGTCCGGCAGCACCTCCCGCAGGATCGCCGCGGCCTCGAGCTCGGCCTCGGGGTTGACGGGTGAAAAGACGCTGGCGATCGCGACGGAGCGGAGGCCTCTCCGGCCGATCTCCCGGGCGATGCGGCGCAGCTCGCCAGCCTCGACGGGCGACAGCCGGCGACCATCGAACTCGTGACCTCCATGGGCCAGAAACCCGTGGTCGCCAAGCGCCCTGCGCAGATCGCAAGGCCAGTCCACCATCGGCGGCAGCGCCGCGGTCGCCGGCAGCCCGAGCCGCACCGCCGCGACCTCCTGCAGCCGGCGGCGCTCCACGAGCGCATTCGTGAAATGGGTGGTGCCGAGCATGACGCCGCGGATCTGGCCGACCGGTACCCGCGCTCGTTCCAAGAGGCGGCTCACAGCCTCGAGGACGCCGCCGCTCACGTCGGCCGTGGTCGGCACCTTGACCGTTGCCACGACGTCTGCGCCGTCCATCATGACGGCGTCGGTGTTGGTCCCTCCGACGTCGATCCCCATGCGCATGAACAGTCACCTCCACCGAAGCCGCGGGTTCATGCCTTGTCGGAGCGGAGGGGCGAAGGCGCCGGCTCCTCCGCGGCGCGCAGGCCGTAATCGCGCCTGGCCTGCTCCTCGGTGATGTAGCCGCAGCGCAGATCGTCGAGCACGCGCGCGCGGCTCCGCCGCGCGGGATCGCCGTACCCGCCGCCCGTGCCGGTGTGGAGCCGGCAGAGCTCACCCCGCTTGAGGAGGTGACGGGCGCACTTGCCCATCGCTCTCCGGCTGCCGTCCTCGTGCACGAGCTCCAGGTAGTTGGGCGAGCCCTGGTGGCCGCCGTTCAGCCCCCACGGCGGGAATCGATGCCGACCGAAGGTCGCGGTCACCGTAGCCCACGCCGACGTGATGCGGTAATCGCGCACGAGGCCACGCCCGCCGCGGCGCTCTCCCGCCCCGCCGTCCACGATATCCAGCGCGTACTGCTCGACGCGGAGCCCGTAACGGGTCTCGCAGATCTCGACGGGGATCATGTAGGTCTCGCCGTCGCCGGCGCAGACGAGGCCGTTCTCGCCGTCCTTGTCCGCGCCCGCCCCCCAGCCGCCCGCCTGCGGCTCGACGAGGAGAAAGGGAGTTCCATCGTCGGGGTGGATGCCATGGATGATCGTGCCGCAGACGGAGAGGAAATGTCCGGCGGTCAGGCGACGCGGGGCGAGGTGCGCCAGGGCCTTCCAGACGAGATCGGTCGCGTACTGCATCGTCTCCCAGTAGGTGGAGACGGGAGCCGGCCTTTCCGCCGTGAAGATCGTCCCCGGAGGGCACACGACCTGGACCGGTCGGAACACGCCTTCATTGGTCGGGAGCAGAGGATCGGTGATCGCCTTCCAGGCCTGGCGTACCGCCGAATGCAGGCCGGTGCGGCCGCAGTTGATCGGCCCCGGCACCTGCGCGCTCGTCCCTGTGAAATCGCAGAGGAAGCTGTCGTCGATCGTCACCTTCACCCGCACCTCGAACGGGCCGTTCCCGATGCCGTCGTCGTCGATGAAGTCGGTCGCGTCGTACGTTCCGCGGGGGAGCCTCGCCAGCTCCAGGCGAGCCCTGCGCTCTCCCTCACCGAGGAGCTCCTCCATGGCGCGGAGGACGGTGCCCTTGCCGAACTTGCGGAGGATGCGGTGCAGCGCCCGCTCGCCCACGCGCAGCGCGCCCACGCAGGCGTGCAGGTCGCCGAGCGTCGCGTCGGGCGTGCGCACGTTGGCCCGGATGAGCTCGAGGAGCCCCTCGTCGGGCCTTCCGGCCTCGAAGAGCTTGATGCCCGGGAACTGGAGCCCTTCCTGGAACACGTCGGTCGCGTCCGTGGTCCATGAGCCCGGGTCCTTGCCGCCCACCTCGGTCCAGTGCGCCTTGTTCACGGCGAAGGCAACGAGCTCGCCCTCATGGAAGATCGGCATGATCAGCGCGACGTCGGACAGGTGCGTGCCGCCGCCCGCGTAGGGATCGTTCAGGATGACGATATCGCCGCTCGTCAGGCGCTCTCTGCCGAGCTTGTTGAGGACGTGGGCCACGCCGAAGCTCAGTGCGCCGATGAAGTCGGCGACCCCGTTGCCCTGGGTGAGGAGGTCTCCGCGCGCGTCCGTGAGCCCGGCGGCGTAGTCGAGGACCTCGTAGATGATGGGGCTCATGGCGGTCCGCTGCAGCGCGTGGAACATCTCGTCACCAGCGGCGATGAGCTCGTTCTTGATGATCTCGAGCGTGAAGGGATCGATCCTCGTTGTCGTGCTCATGACAGCTCCGTCGGTTCAGGGGTCGGCCGCGCCTCACCCGGCGGGGGCGTCGATGTCGATGAGGAGGCTGCCCTGCTCGTGGACCGTGAGGCGATCTCCTGGAAACAGGACCGTCGACGCGGCCGGCTCCTCGACGACGGCCGGTCCATCGACGTGCATGCCGGGCCTCAGGCGAGCACGCTCGTAAAGGGGGCTCTGCAGGATACCGAGCTCGTCGAAGTCGACGGCGCGGGCGCCTTTGCGCGCGGGCTCGGGATCCGGCGGCGAGCGCTCGAGCCGCGCCGCGCGCGGCCTGTCCACGGCGCCGAGGGCTGCGACGTGGAGGCTCACGATCTCCACCGCCGCGTCCAGGCGGAACGTGTAGTGCTGCTCGTGGAGCGCGTGGAAGCGCTCGATGGTTTCTTCCAGGGCGGAGCCATCCAGCGCGCCTGCGGGGAGGGGGACCTTGACCGTATGCTCCTGGCCTGCATAACGCAGCTCGGCGAAGCGGCGCGTGGAGACGCGGGCCGGGTCGATCCCTCCCCGGCAGACGCGGGCGCTGCTCTCGTGCTCGATCTCCCGGAGGAGCGCGGCGAGCGCGGTCGTCTGCGACGGCTGGGCGCGCACCATCGCGGTTCGGACGATGTCGGCCCGCATATCGGCCATGAGCATGCCCCAGGCCGAGAAATGCGCCGGCGCGACAGGGATGACGACCCGCCGGATCCGGAGGCCGCGCGCCAGGGCCGAGGCGTGCATGGAGCCGCCGCCTCCGAAAGCGATAAGCGCGAACTCCCGCGGATCGTGCCCGCGGCGGAGGGTCATGCGCCTGAGCAAGCTCTCCGTGATCGCGTTCGCGAGGCGGAGGATCCCCCGGGCGGCCTCGGGCTCAGTGACGCCGCAGGGCGCGGCGATGCGGCGGATCGCCCTGCGGGCGGCCTGCACGTCGAGCGGGATGCGACCGCCGAGGAAGTACGCGGGGTTGATGCGACCGCAAAGGAGGTTCGCGTCGGTGGTGGTCGGCTCCGCTCCTCCTCGACCGTAGCAGGCCGGCCCCGGCACGGCGCCTGCCGACCGCGGGCCGACCTCTAGCCGTCCGGCGTCGTCGATGCGGGCGATGGAGCCGCCGCCGGCGCCGATCTCCGCGATGTCGACCACCGGGATCATGACGGGGTATCCGGGGGACGTCGGGGTCCACTCCACCTTGTACTCGGTGGTGACGCGCGCCTCCCCGCCCTGGAGGACAGCGCATTTGGCGGTCGTGCCCCCGATGTCGAGGGAGATGATGTCGTGCTCCCCGAGGAGCTGCCCGAGGGCGATGGCGCCGAGCACGCTGCCCGCAGGCCCGGACTCGACGAGGCGGATGGGCGCGGCGCGCGCGTCGGGAAACGTGGTGATGCCGCCGCTCGACTGCATGACATGGAGCGATGTGCCCGCCGCGCCGAGCCCGGTCAGGCTGCTCTCCAGGCCGCTCAGGTAGGCGGCGGCGAGCGGCTGGACATAGGCGTTCAGCACTGCGGTGCTCGTGCGTTCGTACTCGCGCCACTCCCGCGTGATCTCGGACGACGCGCTCACCGGCGTGGAGGGGGCCTCCGCCCGTGCGATCTCGGCGGCGCGGCGCTCGTGGGCCGGGTTCCGGTAGGCGTGCAGGAAGCAGATGGCAATCGCGTGGGCGCCCCGGTCGAGGAGCGCGCGGACGCTGCGCCGGACGCCGTCCTCGTCCAGGGGCGTGAGCGCCTCGCCCTTGTGGTCCATCCGCTCCGTGACCTCGAGGCGGAGATCTCGGGGGACGAAGGGCTCGGGCTTGCGGAAGGAGAAGTTGTAGATGTCCGGCCGGTTGGCACGGCCGATCTCCAGCACGTCGCGAAAGCCCCGCGTCGTGAGCAGCCCAGTGCGCGCGCCTTTGCGCTCGGTGAGGGCGTTGATGATCAAGGTGGTGCCGTGGATGAAAGCCCGTATCCGGGCGGCCTCGATCCGTGCTGGATCGAGGGTCTCCAGGACGCCGCGCGTGAGATCGTCCGGTGTGGTGGGGACCTTGGCGAGCGAGAGCTCTCCTGTGTCCTCGTCGAAGGCGACGAGGTCGGTGAACGTCCCGCCGATGTCGCTGGCAACACGCATGAGCACGTCTTCCTGGATGGGTCGAGCCACCCGTGCCGCGGGGCCGGGCGGTCAAGGCCGCTGGGCCGGGAGGCCAGGGCCGCTCCGCCTCGTCGGCTCTCCTCCGCCGGGGCGCCACGGCAGCGCATCCGTTCCGGCTCGGATCCATCCCTGTGCTCCTGGCGCGCCCATGTCAATGATGGAGCTCACGCGCGCCTGCCAGGCGCGACGGCGGGAGTTCCGGGCACGCGCGCCGAGCCCCTGGCGGCCGCCACCCTCTCCGCCGCGTTCGCCACCCCTCCCGCCGCGAAATTCCCTGAGTTCGCCGCCCTCTCGGCCTGGCACGCCTTTCGCGAAAGGGCTCTGGCATGCAGGCTACGGCGCTCACGTTCTCTCTGCTCGGGCTCGACGCGCACCCCATCCGGGTGGAGGTCGACTCGGGCCGCGGTCCGTCGTTCTTCCAGATGGTGGGCCTCGCCGAGGCGAGCGTCCGCGAGAGCCGCGTGCGGGTCCGCGCCGCGCTCCAGCAACTGGGCATCGAGCTTGACGAATATGTGATCACCGTGAACCTCGCCCCGGCAGACCTCAAGAAGAGCGGTGGCGCGTACGACCTCGCCATCGCGATCGCCGCGCTCGCAGCGCTCGGCAAGGTGCCCGCCGAGGGGCTCGACCGGATTGGCCTGCTGGGCGAGCTGTCGTTGAGCGGCGCGGTGCGCCCCGTGCGCGGCGTCCTGCCGGCGCTGCGCGGCGCGGCGGCGCAGGGGGTTACGCGCGCGATCGTGCCCCAGGGAAACGCGCGCGAAGCGGCGAGCGTGGCTGGCATCGACGTCCTCATCGCGGAGCACCTCGGCCAGGTCGTCGCGCACCTCCGCGGCAACAAGCCCCTTCCGGGCGCGGGGACCATGGCCGCGATCGACGCGGAGCCGAGCGCTGCAGCGGCAGATCTCGCGGAGGTCCGCGGCCAGCACGGGGCGCGCCGCGCCCTCGAGATCGCCGCTTCCGGGGGACACAACCTGATCATGGTCGGCCCGCCAGGCAGCGGAAAGACCATGCTTGCTCGGCGCCTGCCAACGGTCTTGCCGCCGATGTCCTACGACGAGGCGCTCGATATCACCGCGATCCACTCCGTCGCCGGGCTGCTCTCCCCGGACAGGGGCCTCGTCGCGATTCGCCCGTTCCGCGCCCCGCATCATACCGTGAGCGCCGCGGGCCTCGTCGGCGGCGGGGATCCCATCCGCCCCGGCGAGGTTTCCCTGGCCCACCACGGGTGCCTGTTCCTCGACGAGCTGCTCGAGTTCCGCCGCGGCGTCCTCGAGGCGCTCCGCGAGCCGCTCGAAGAGGGCACGGTCGCCCTTTGCCGCGCCCGCGCCCGCGTCGTGTTCCCGGCGCGTCCGATCCTGGTGGCCGCCATCAACCCCTGTCCGTGCGGCTTCCATGGCGACCGCGGCAATCGCTGCGCCTGCTCCCTCGATCGTGTCCGCGCCTACCGCGCGCGGCTGAGCGGGCCGATGCTCGATCGCATCGATCTTCACATCTCCTTGCCGCCCGTCGACGTCGCTCACCTGTGCGCGCCGCTCGCCGACGGCCGGTCGTCGCTCGACGCGCCCGAGAGCTCCGCGGCGGTGCGGGCGCGCGTGGTCGAGGCCCGGGCCGCGCAGCGGGCGCGCTTCGAGGCGGGGGAGGTGGCGGCGACGCACAACGCCGAGCTCGGCCCGCGCGATCTCGCGCGCGTCGCCATGCCGGACGCGACCGGCGCGCGCGTGCTCGCGTCGGCCGTGGAGCGGCTCGGCCTCTCGGCGCGGGCGTATACCAAGGTGCTGCGGGTCGCCCGCACGCTCGCCGACATGGACAGGAGCTCTGCCGTGCGGGCAGCGCACGTGGCCGAGGCGATCGGCGCGCGACTGTTCGATCGCGAGGCCGCCTGCGGGCCGGCCCCCGCCACCACCGCCGCGGGCGCCTGAGCTCGCCGCAGGGCCAAGGAGCACCGCGCCCGCAGAGATGCGGGCGCGATCGCGGCCGCCCCGACGGCCGCGCTGGATCGTCTGTCTGCGCGCTCGGGGGCGCGCACGTTCAACACGCAACCGTTGAACCGCGACAAGCAACGAACGCACGTCGAAGAGGAGAGACCGAGATGATGACCGAGATCGCTGAGAAGCTCCGCACCGTGAAGACCGTCGTCGGCACCATCGAGAAGCAGTTCGGGAAGGGGGCGATCATGTCATTGAACGACGAGAACGAGACCCGGGACATCGGCCTGATCCGGACCGGATCCCTGTCGCTCGACGCGGCGCTGGGGATCGGGGGATACCCGCGCGGGCGCATCGTGGAGATCTATGGCCCGGAGTCGTCGGGGAAGACGACGCTCACCTTGCACGCGATGCGGGAGGCGCAGCGCGCGGGCGGCGTCGCCGCGTTCATCGACGCCGAGCACGCGTTCGACGTCACGTACGCGCGCTCGGTCGGCGTCGACATCGACAGGCTGCTCGTCTCGCAGCCGGACAACGGCGAGCAGGCGCTCGAGATCGTCGAGATGCTCGCGCGCTCGAGCGCCGTTGACGTGATCGTCGTCGACTCGGTGGCTGCGCTCACGCCGAAGGCCGAGATCGAGGGGGACATGGGCGATTCGCACATGGGGCTCCAGGCGCGGCTGATGAGCCAGGCGCTGCGGAAGCTCACGGGCATATGCCACCGCACCGACACCACGCTCATCTTCATCAACCAGCTCCGGCAGAAGATCGGCGTCGTCTTCGGTAATCCCGAGGTGACGACCGGCGGCAATGCGCTCAAGTTCTACGCGAGCGTACGGCTCGACGTGCGCCGGGTGGGGCCGGTGAAGGTGAGCGACGAGGCCATTGGAAGCAGGACGCGCGTCAAGGTGGTCAAGAACAAGATGGCTCCTCCGTTCAGAGAAGCCGAGTTCGACATCCGGTGGGGAGCGGGCATCGACGGCGCGGCGGATCTCATCGACTTCGCCTGCCAGCTCGGCGTGGTGGAGAAGAGCGGCGCGCACCTGTCGTTCGCGGGCGAGCACATCGGGCAGGGGAGGGAGCGCGCCCGCGAGGCGCTGATCGGCAAGCCGACGCTCGCCACGTCGCTCCGCGCCGCCGTCGACGCGGCGGCGCCGGGGCGGCCCGGAGGCGGCGCGGCGATGGATTCCTGAGGAGACCGGTGAGAGGGCGAGTCCGGCGAACGGGCGCCGCCGGACCCGCTCCTCGTATTCCACGACGACACGGCGCCTCACGAGGAGCGACGCAGCACGGTAGGCAAGGTGACAAGGAAGTCAACGAGAGAAGACGGCAGAGACGACCGAGACGACGGCAAACGATAGTAGACGATAGTTGGCGACGGCAAACGACAGCAGACGACGACACCAAGCACAGGAGCACATCATGAACGAAGGGCTGAACAAGGTGATTCTCATGGGCAACCTCGGCGCGGATCCGGAGCTGCGCTACACCGGCAACGGCACGCCGGTGCTCCAGCTCCGCATGGCGACGAACGAGTCGTTCGTCGACAAGAACAAGGAGCCCAAGGAGCGCACCGAGTGGCACAACATCGTGTTCTGGGGGCAGCGCGCCGAGGCGCTCGCGAAGGTGCTGACCAAGGGCGACGGCGTGCTGATCGAGGGCGGGCTGCGCACGTCGAGCTACGAGAAAGACGGGATCCGCCGCTACCGCACCGAGGTGATCGCGCGGGACCTCCGCTTCACCGGCCGCCGGGCCCTGGCGCAGCCGCCGCCGGGGCTGGAGGACGACGGCGAGGCGACGCAGCCCGGGACGGGGGTGCCGACCACCGCGCGGCTCGGCAAGAACGGCGCGCGGGGGCGGCCGCCGGAGGGGCCCGCGCTGGATGAGCTGCCGTACTGAGGCGGTCAGGCGGGGAGCTCTCGCGAGGCGGCTGTGCGAGCCGCCTCGCGGCGCTTCGTAAGAGCCCTGCTGCGCGCGCTCGCGGGCGCGTGGTGGGTCTGGCGTGCTCTGCCTCGACATGTGCGCCTCGTCGTCGCGCTCGCGGTGCGCGGCGGCGCGACGGGAGGATGAGCGCGGCCAGCCTGGCCATGAACGCGATGGGCTCGAGCGCGAGGTGTGTGGCGCCGTTGCGGCGTGGCCTCCGGCGCCGATATGCGATGCGGCCGTCGGGCAGCAGAGCGAGGCGCCCCACACTGAACGGCGGGCGCGCGCCGTAGCGGGAAAAACCTGCCGAACAGCCCACCAGCGCAGTTCGCCCGGACTACTTCGCCACCTTCATCACCGTGCCGGAATCATCGTAATTCGTCCAGTAGACGTAGGTCGCGTCGACGGCAATGCTAGTCGGATACTTCTGGCCTGCCGCGAGCGTGATGGGGGTTCCCCCGTCCTTCGCCACCTTCATCACCAGGCCCGTATCATCATCGTAGTTCGTCCAGTAGACATTGACGTCGTCGACGGCGACAGCGGACGGGTATTGCCTCTCCGCCAGGATGGTGTGGCCACCGCCGTCCTTCGACACTCTCCGCACCGTACCATCGTCGCTTGCCCAATAGACGTTGTCAGCGTCGAGCGCGATACCCGTCGGGCCAACTTGCCCCTCAGCGAGGGAGGTGGGGATACCCCCTCCAATAGACACCTTCATCACCCTGCCCATGGTGATATCATCATCGTAATGCGTCCAGTAGACGCTGGTAGAATCGACCGCGATGTCCACCGGGTTTTGCTGTTCCGCAAGCGTGGTGGGAGCGCCACCGGCGATCGGTACCTTTTTCACCTGACCGGACGATGTCCAGTAGATACTGGTGGCGCTGACCGCGATTCTGCTGGGGTAATTCCCCCCGTTGGCGAGAGACATGGAGGTACCGCCGCCGACCGGCACCTTCATCACATCCCCCATCTGAGCGTAGTTCACCCAGTAGACACTGCTGGCATCGACCGCGATGTCAATGGGGTGATTCTGCTCCTGCACGAGACTGACGGGGGTACCGCCGCCGATCGGCAGCTTCATCACCTTGCCTTCGTAGACGCGATTCGTCCAGTAGACACTGTCCGCGTCGACCGCGATGGCAGAGGCGTCAGGCTGGCCTGTTGCGAGGACGATGGGTTCGCAGAGGGCCTCTGTGCACGGCTGTTCCAGGCAGCTGCGACCACACACTCCGCAGTTCTCAGGATCGGAGCTCGTGTCAACGCAGGAGCCGGAGCAATCAACCAGACCATCTGGACAGTCAGGCCGGTCCACTCCGCCGGTCCCGGACGGCGCTCCGCCGGACGACGCTCCGCCGGACGACGCTTCTCCACCGTCGCCCGGCGGAGCGTCGTCCGTGAACTCGTCCAGGCCGATTACCGCAGCACACCCACAGATGCCCAATACAGAGCAAGAGAGAGCGACGGCGGCACGTAAGAACATCTGGAATCTGCACGAGGCATACACGAACGCAACTCATATCACGATGAAGGCGCAAAGTCGAGCCGCTGCCCAGCGGGCGTGGGGGCCGGAGAGCGCGGCACGAGCCCCTCATCCCGCGGGCCTCGAGCACGGCAAACACGGCGCGCGCATCGGCCTTATCTCGCACGACGTACCAGGATCACGCTGCGATCAGGTGGCCGGTCGGGCGCGGAGCCCGAGCTTCGACGCGATCCATGAGATCTGCCAGAAGCCGAGATCCGCGGTGTGACCCGGACCCAGAGGATTCGGGGCTGCTGACCGGGCATCCGGCCGCGGCGGCGGCCACCGTGCTAGATCCGCGCGCCGAGCCCGCAGGGGCACGGCATTGGTCACCGGAGACGATCAGGTACCGGTCGCAAGGAGCGCACCGAGTCGCGCTGCATCGTGTTCTGGGGGCTGCGCGCCGAGGCGCTGGCCAAGGTGCTGACGAAGGGGGACGGCGTGCTCATCGAGGGCGGGCTGCGCACGTCGAGCTACGAGAAGGACTGGATCGAGCGCTACCGCACCGAGGTGATCGCGCGGGATCTCCGCTTCGCGGGGCGGCGGGTCGCGTTGACGGAGCCCGTGCCGGGTCCGGAAGACGCCGGCGAGCCGACGCGGCCTGGGGCGGGCGTGCCGACCACGGCGCGGCTCGGGAAGAACGGCGCGCTGGGGCGGCCCCCGGAGGTGCCTGCGCTGGATGAGATGCCGTACTGAGGGGCTCCGTCCGGACGGGCGCGCGGGGCGAGGCGGCTTGTATCGAGCCGCCTCGCGGCGTCCCCCAGCATGCGCCGTCTCACCCTGTTCGCGACATTCCCCTCCTGCGGTCGCCGTCGCGACCCCATCGAGCCCCCCCGCGCTCAGCGCTTGGCGTGTTGCTGGATTCCACTCAGGCCAGTTTCCAGGGCGATGTGTCACGAGGTAGCCCTTCGTGGACGCTGGCGCGCAGCGTCAGCCGCGAGATGACTGATTCGATGACTTCAGGTCACCATCACACGGTGGACAGTATCCGGCAGTGCCGTCTGAAGAACTCTCGTGTCCTACATGAACACAGAAAAGTGATTGAATCGATGGATAACGTGCTCGAAGTGTGTTGACGAATGCCGTGCTTTGGAAGTAAACACTGGATGCTAGGCTCGACGCGACCAGGTGCGATTCTCTTGCTGTACACGATCGACCTCCTCAACCGAATCTGCTCGGCCTGCGGAACGGCAACGTGGTAACCGTCAACCGAGGTACTTCATGCTCAGCAATGCGGTTCGCTTTCTGATGGTGTCTGCTGCTGCTTCTGTCGTCGCGCTCGGCGCTGCGCCGGCCGACGCGTGCTCCCAGCTGTCCAGCGGAGCGCTCAACTTCATCTCTGCCGGTACGCCATCGGCGGCCGGGGCTGTCTTCCTCACGAGCGTTCAGAAAGAGGAGTTCTGGTCCGATCCAGACCCGATCGTGGATGCGGTGAACGACGCGGCCAATATGTCCTACTACTGGGGTTCGACGAGCCCGAGCTCGGAGAAGTACTATACCGAGTTCACCAAGCCCGGGGCCATCGTCTCGCTGATCTCGAACATCTCCAACGTCGCTGCCGGTGACGTGCTCGTCATCAACAAGACGGTGGCATCCGGCGTGCAGACCGCATACGGCGGGCACACCGTGATCGTCACGGGCCCGGCGCAGCAGCTCACGACGGCCCTCAACCCGATCTACTCGGGCACGGTGCAGTGGGCGCTGCCGATCGCCGACTCCACCAGTTCGGTCCATGGATGCAGCACGATCTGGCGTGACAGCCGGTGGACGAACACGTGCAGCGACTTCGTCGCAGGGCCGGGGACGGGCTACATGCGCATCTATACCGACACCTCGGGAGTCCCCGTGGGCCACACCTGGAGCGTCACCTCGGTTTCGGCCGGCAATTATTTCCCGATCACGAGCACGACTGTCCCGGCGCGGCCCTTCGTCATCGGTAGGCTGAACTCCTGCCCGCTGCCCACGCCGACCCCCTGAGCCGGCGCGCCTCCGGCGCAGCGACGCGTTCGCCGGGCGATCCTGAGGGCGCGCGCCCTCAGGATCGCCCTCTCCCCCCCTTCGGCGGTTACGGCGCGCCGCCCTTCTCGGCCGCCGCGGGCACGCGGCAGAGCTGGGCGATGCCCTTTCCGCTCAGCTTCTCGCGCGTCAGCTCGAACTGCGGCACGTACATGCAGAAGCGGCCGCCCTTCTCGGTCGCGATGCTCGTTCGACGCGAGATCATCTCCTCGAGCTCCGAGCGGCTGATGGGCTTGTCCGTCTTCAGCGTGTCCGAGATCTTGAGATCGACCGCGTTCGGGCAGCTGACGCTGGCGGCGACGGTGAGGTTGGGCTTCACCTTCTCCTGACCTTCGCGATAGTCAGCTCCTGGCCCCGTCTGGCCGCCCGCTTGCGCCCTGCCGGCCTGGGCGCCTTCGTGGGGCTGCCTGCCGCCTTGAGCGCCGCCGGCATGGGCCTGGGCCTGGCTGCCGTCGGTCTGGCCCTGCATACCCGCGCCGCCGCTCCGTCCCTGGTTGCCGCTGCCGGTCTGGCCGGGCCGGCCGCCCGACGGCTGCTGCGACTTGCCCGCCGCGACGGGATCGATCCGACCGTTGACGGAGGCCGTGTAGGTGCACCCTTCCTCGACCGGGAACGAGATCTGCTCCTGGAGATTGATCGCCTGTTTCTTCTGACCCTGCCCCTGTTGCTGCTGCGTGCGCTGTGCGCCGCTCGGGCTGGGCTTGTCGCCCTGATGCTGCGCGCCGCCCTGCGCCGCTCCCGGCGAGCCCGATTCGCGATGCTGCGGCGAGCCCGTGCCGCCCGTCTGTGCTGCCGCGAGCGCCGGCACGACCGCGAGCGCTCCCATGGCGAGCGCGAGTTGGATGGACCGATTCGATTTCATATTACCCCCAACCGTAGAATCTGCTTCCGATCGTACTCACCACCGCCGCGGGCCGACCGCCCACTAGGCGGCTTGTTCCCAGACCTTCCTTGACAGCGCGTCCTTGATCCACGCGAGGTGCCGCTGCTCATCAGTGTAGTTGCGCTCGACGATCGCGCGCGCCTCGGCCGTGAGCGACTCGTCCAGCGCCGCCTGGTATTGCCGGTTCGTGAGCTCCTCGTTGCCGCGCATGGCGAGGAGCGCGCTCTGGTCTCCCTGGCTCGTGATCGCCGTGAACCCTTCGATGAGCTTGCCCTTGAGGTCGCGGGTCTGTGCCGCGATGCCGCCGAGCGACGTCACATGCGCGGTCAGATCCACCACGTGGCGCGCGTGATCGTCCCTGAAGCTCGCGAGCCGCTCCTTGGTATGAGCGTGCTCGCACGCCTCGATGGCGCGGTCGTAAGCGACGATCGCGTCGCGATCGAGCTGGATGAGGTCGTTGAGCACGTCGATGACGTCTCTCGCCATGATGGACACTCCTTCCGGGATCCCGCTCCGCTCGGACCCCACCGCCCACCACCTGGGGCATTTGCGTGGGGGCGCAAGCCATGCGCACGTCGTCACCGGAACTTGTGGTCGCCGTTGCCGCGCCCGGCTCGGCCGCCGCTCGAGGCTGCCGATGGCGGCCGTGGCGGGCGGTCCGGCATCCAGAGCGGCCCGGCAACCTCGACCTGGCACGGACCGTGAAGGCCGTCGAGAGACAGGACACGAGGGACGGGAAACCCTGACAGCTTCCGTGGACCGGCGCCGCCAGCGCCGGCGCCGCGGGGAGATGAGATGTGCCTATGAAACGCTCTCTTGGCGGCTCCTCGATGCGCGCCGCGCTCGCGCTGCTCCTCGCCGCCTCCGCGGCTTGCGCCGAGGGGCTCGCGAACGCGCCCAGCATCAACCGCGAATGGACCCCGGAGGACCGTGGTCAGGACGCCATCGCGAATGGCCCGAGCTCCTGCCCCAGGGAAGGCCCCGATCCGCTCTCTCCCCCCGGCGAGCTGCGCGAGATCTGTCCCAAGGCCGCTCCGCCGAGGCTGCCCAGCGCCGCCGTGTCGCCCTGAGCGCAGCCGGCCCGCGCCAGAAAGCCTCGCTGCGCCCATTGACCTCACGTTCGCGCGCGCGGAAGCGCGCGGCGAGCTCGGCACGTAAGGGTCCTTCTGCGGTCGACCGCTTCCACGATTCGACCGACCGGACGTGGTTGTGCCTGCCAGCGAGAAGGCAGAATGTCCCGGCTGAGGCGGACTGCCTCATGGAGAAGGAACGATCATCAGGGCTCCGGTCCGCCTCTACGGCTCGGGCGCGCCAGCTCCCGCCGCGGCGCCCGCCGCGGGGGGGCGACTCCGCCGCTCGCCCGCGGGGCACTCGCGGTGCCCGGCGCCTGCCGCGTCGACCGTGAGTTGGCCGGTCCGGCGCGGCTGCCGCGCGGTCGGGATGGTGATGGGCTCCTCGATGAGCTCCGGCGCCAGGGCGCCGCGGGCGGGGATGAAGCGCGGCTCGCCGGGCTTGTGATCGTCGGCCACCTTCCACGCGCGCGGCACCTTCCTCAGCCCGACGGGATAGAGGGTGAGGCCGTCGCGGTGGACGTGAATCCGCAAGAAGTTCTTGTAGTCCTGGATCCGGAGCGCCGAGAACGCTTCGTTGCCGTGCCGGCGCGCGACGTTGAGCGAGATCAGGAGATAGACGCCCATGATCGTCGACCCGACCACGGCGCCGGTGGCGCCGACGAAGAGCGTCACGCCGAGGAGGCTCCACATGGACATGGACGGGAGGTCCCGGAGGTCGACGCCGAGCAGCGCGCCGCCGAGGTGCGCGAGCCCCAGCGCCGCCCCGAGGTGCGCGAGCGCGTGGAGCGAGCCCGCGAACCGGCGATACCAGGTCTTGTAGGTGTCCGTGAAGACGATGAACACGAGCACGACGACGAGGACCCACCCCACGGCCCCCGGCCCTGGACGGGGCAGCGTCAGGGAGGAGAGCATGTAGACGAAGGCGGCCGCAGGCCAGAAGCCGAGGTTGTGCCGAGCGAACGAGAGGTTGCGCCAGGCGAGCCGGCGCGACTCCG
Organism: Sorangium sp. So ce145; assembly: GCF_051525985.1. Taxonomy (NCBI): domain Bacteria; kingdom Pseudomonadati; phylum Myxococcota; order Polyangiales; family Polyangiaceae; genus Sorangium; species Sorangium sp. So ce145. The sequence goes on from NZ_CP150315.1 coordinate 3,561,496, forward strand.
ACTCTGATGGAAACGAGGCACGCAACATGTAAGGGCGCTGGTCGGCGCCCGCGCCGGAGCGGACCACGGTGACCGGCTCGCCGTGGGTCGGGTGGAGGAACGCGCCGCCGCCGCCGGCGATGATGTTTTGCCGGCCGTCCGCGGACTCGTGGCGGCGATAGTGGTGCAGATCTCCGGCGATGCGCGCGACGATCTCGACCCCGGGCCGCGCGTCGGCGAGCTGCTTCTCGAAGAAGGCGAGGTTGCTCTGGAGCTCTGGGTTGTAGATGGCGCCCTTCACCCAGTCGGGCTCGGCGGTGCAGAGGATCACGCGATCGCCGTCGCGCATGTCGTGCGTCGCGAGCTTGCAGAAATACTCGATCTGCGGCTGGTCGATGTCGGACTCGAGCTGGATGTCGACGCCGAGCAGCCAGAAGCCGTGGGGCAGCTTCAGCGCGAAGTAGCTCCGCGACTGGAACGTCTTCCAGGCGCCGAGCGTGCGTTTCTGGCCGAAGAGGCGCATGAAGCTCATCAGCCCGTCGTACCAGTCGTGGTTGCCAGGGATGGCGAACAGGTGCGGCGGATCCGTCACATCGGCCTTCGGGAGCGCGGCCGCGTAGGGCTCGACGAGCCGGGTCCAGTACGCCTGACGCGTGGCCGAAGGGTAGACCTGGTCGCCGCCCATGATGAGCACCTCTCCGCGCCTCGTCTCCCGGCCGCCCAGCGAGAGGACCGGCCGTGCGAGGAGGCTCGCGATCGCGTAGGTGGGGTTGAAGCCATCGCCTGTGTCCGCCACGTAGTCGATCCAGAGCTCGTCGCGCATGACGCCGTTTCGGACGGCATAGTCGAAGGGCGGCTGCGGCCCCGCGATCGCCTCGAGGAGGCGGAAATCGCCGCGCGCGCCCATCAGGCGGGAGACGGTCATGTCGAGCGCGGAGCGGGCCAGCTGGAAGGGGCTGTACCAGCACGTCATGACGCTCTGCTGGAGCGCCGCGAGCCGCTCGCGATCCGGGCGATCGATCATCCATCCCTCCGCTCAAGGGAGATTATCACCGCCGGAGCGCCGCGTCGCCTCGGCCGCGCGCTTCAGCGGGGGGCGACGACGTCGTGGGCACTCACGCTATGCTAGATCGCTGCCATCCTTGAGACAGCCGGCGAGCTCGCTCAGGAGCTTGTCGGTCGCCTCGAGACCGCTCGTGAAGGCTTCGCCCTCCTTGGCTCGGCGGGTGAGGCGCATGTCGGGCGAGAGTCGGTAGGGTGAGGCCTTCGGCTGGACCAGCTTGAGCACCTTGGCATGATCGAGCGGGGTGTCCTCGCGCAAGTGCAGCGTCACGCCCTTGGCGCTCGCCTCGCATGCGAGCGCCTTCAGCCGGCGCAGCTCGGTCTTGAGCCGCATGAGGTGCACGAACCGGCGCGCCTCGAGCGGAGGCGGGCCGAAGCGATCCTCCATCTCGACCGCGAGATCCTGCACGTCCTCGGTCGAGGCGGCACCGGCGAGCCGCTTGTAGAGGGAGAGGCGTACGCCTACGTCGGAAATATACTCTTCTGGCAGAAGCGCGTCGGCGTCGAAGGAGAGCTCGGTGTCGACGTCGTGGACCACGGGTTCGCCGCGCAGCTCGTGGACGGCCTCGTCGAGCATCTGGCAGAAGAGCTCGAAGCCAACCTGGGCGACGGTGCCGCTCTGCTCGGCGCCGAGGAGGTCGCCGGAGCCGCGAAGCTCCAGGTCGAGCGAGGCGATCTGGAAGCCGGAGCCGAGCTCGGTGTGGCGCTCGAGGGCCTCGATGCGGGCGCGGGCCTCGTCGGTCATGGCGTTCGGGGGCGGGACGATGAGGTAGCAGTAAGCGCGCTCCTTGGAGCGGCCGACGCGGCCGCGCAGCTGGTAGAGCTGCGAGAGGCCGAACATGTCGGCGCGGTCGATGAGGATCGTGTTGGCGCGGGGGATGTCGAGACCGCTCTCGATGATGGCGGTGGCGCAGAGGACGTCGTAGCGCCCCTCGACGAAGTCGAGCATCGCCTGCTCGAGGCTCTGCTCGCTCATCTGGCCGTGGGCGACGCAGATGCGGGCGCTCGGGACGAGCTCGGCGAGGCGGGCGGCGCGCTCGTAGAGGCCCTCGACGCGGTTGTAGACGTAGAACACCTGGCCGCCGCGGCCGAGCTCGCGGAGGACGGCCTCGCGGAGGACGGCCTCGTCGTGGCGGGTCACCACGGTGCGGATGGCGCGGCGATCGGCCGGGGGGGTCGTGATGATCGACATGTCGCGGAGGCCGGAGACCGCCATCTGGAGGGTACGGGGGATGGGGGTGGCCGAGAGCGTGAGGACGTCGACGTTGGTCTTGAGCGCCTTGATACGCTCCTTGTGGGTGACGCCGAAGCGCTGCTCCTCGTCGACGACAAGGAGGCCGAGCCGCTTGAAGTGGACGTCCTTGGAGAGGAGGCGGTGGGTGCCGATCACGACGTCGACGCTGCCGTCGCGGAGGCCGCGGGAGACCTCGTCCTGCTCCTGCTTGCTCTGGAAGCGGGACATGACGCGGACCTCGATGGGGTAGGAGGCCATCCGGGATCGGAAGCTGAGGTAGTGCTGCTGCGCGAGCACCGTGGTTGGGCAGAGGACGGCGACCTGCCTGCCGGCGTTTGCGGCGCGGAAGGCGGCGCGGATGGCAACCTCGGTCTTTCCGAACCCGACATCGCCGCAGACGAGGCGGTCCATCGGACGGCCGGACTCGAGGTCGGCCGTAACCTCGGTGATCGCCCGGGCCTGGTCGGGCGTCTCGTCGAAGGGGAAGGTCGCTTCGAAGGCGCGGTAATCGTCGTCCGGCGGTGGAACGGGCTCCGCCGTGGCGGCGCGGCGCTCGGCGTAGAGGCGGAGGAGCTCGTCGGCCATCTTGCGGACGCTCTTCTCGACCCGCGCCTTTGTCTTGGCGAACGTCTGCCCGCCGAGCCGGTCGAGCTTGGGGGTGCCTTCGCCGCCGCTGAATTTCTGGATCTGGTTCAGGCGGTAGACCGGGAGGTAGAGCTTGTCGCCGCCGGCGTACTCGACGGCGATGAGATCGACCGTGGTTGACCCGACCTGCTTGTGGACGAGGCCAAGATACCGCCCGATGCCGTGCTCTACGTGGACAACGTGGTCGCCGACGCCGAGGTTGCGGAGGTCCTCGAGGAAGGCCTGCGACGGCTTCGTGGAGGAGGCGGCGGCGCGTGCGGCGCGGCGGTGAGCGCGGGCACCGAAGATTTCCTCCTCCGTGACCAGCGCGAGCCCCTCGGCAGGAGCGATGACGCCGCGCGCAAGAGAGCCCGTGACGACGAGGGCCGTGTCGCGCGGAGAGGCGGAGCTGCTGCCATCGAAGAACGCGGGGTCGAACGGACCCAGGTTGGCCTTCACCCGCACGTCGCGATGGCGGAGCAGGGCGACGAGGCGCTCAACCTGGGTCTGCGCGCGTGCAGCGATAAGAACTCGTAGGCCTGCTTCTTGCCAGGCGACCACGCGACGAACGAGCGGGTCGAGAGCGCCGTGCTTGCCGCGTGACGCGCGAGCCGTCTTGATGGCGCGCTCGAGGTCCGACTGGTCGCGCGTCGCGAGCGACGGGACGTCCTCAGGGACGACCTCGAAGCGCTCCATCGAGTTCCGGTTTTCCGCAGCACCCTCAACCCCGGTGCGGTGCAGGGCAAGCACGGCACGCGCGCCGAGCCACGAGGCAACGTGTGCCTCGTCCTCGTAGAAGGAGGCCAGCGGGAAGTGCGGCTCACGGTCCTTGTGGCTCCGATCGGCCCCAGCGCGACCGAGCTCGTTTCGCACGGCGGCGGTGACGGAGGACGGGTCCTCAAGGAGGATGAGCGCGTCGTCGGGCAGGTACGACGTGAAGGAGGCGAGATCGATGAAGGCAGGCAAGTAGCCTTCGGCCCCGAAGAAGGCGCGGCCGCTCGCGACGTCGTCGACCAGCGCGCGCGCCTTGGTTGAGGGGAAGTCGATGACGTCACACGCGGCGCGTACCCGCTGGCGGGCCCGCTCGACATTGGCAGGCGTGAGGATCGCCTCGCGCGCCGGCGGGATCCAGACCTCCTTCACGTCGGCGACCGTGCGCTGGTCGTCGGGGTTGAAGGTCTTGATCGATGCGACGATGTCCCCGTAAAAGTCGATTCGCACCGGCAGCTCGGCGGAAGGCGCCCAGACATCGAGGAGGGCGCCGCGGACGGCGAAGGTGCCGGGGTCTTCCACGAGGGGGCTGCGGACGTAGCCCGATGCACCGAGGCGGGCCGAGAGCGCGTCGCGATCCATCTCCTGCTCGGCGATGACGAGCTCGGCGTGTTCGGTGATCTCGTCCCTGGGTACGACCTTGCGGATGAGCGCGGTGATGGGGCAGACGAGGACCGACCAGGGAAGGTCCATGCCGAGGTGGAAGAGCGTGGCGAGGCGGGTCTGGGCGCCCCGGCGGTCCGGGTTGACATCCGCGTAAGGGCTGGCCTCGTTCGGCAGGTAGAGAAGGACGCGGCCGAACGTGGTCGAGCCGGCGGCCTCGGCGTCATCGGCATCCCGATCGACGAGCAGGAACGAGGTATCGGCCGCCAGAGCGCGGGCGCTGTCGACGTCGGGGGTGAGGGCGATGAGCCGGCGCCCAGCGACGGCCGCGACGAGGCGGCGGATGACGAGGGCGCCGGCCGAGCCGGCCGAGCCTGTGACATGACGGGTGCCAGGCGGCGCCGCGGCGAGCTCTGCGGCGAGCTCACGGGGCGTGACGACCCGGCGGTCTGCTGGGAGGTCGAACGACGGGAGCGGCTCGAAGTCGGCCGGCGTGGAGGCGGGCGGGCCGCTGGTAGCGGTATCGTTCGAGGCGCTGTCGTCGACGTGGCCTGAGAGCTCGGCGATCGTGGCGCTGAGCGGGGAGCTCGAGGTGGAAGTGAGGGAGCGCTCGGGGGGCATCGGCGCAGCGCGGTCTAGCATAGGCGGCGCGATTCGACCCGCGGTCTCGACCCGACCGTCGCGGTCTCGACCCGACCGTGGTTCGTGCTACGCGGTGGTTCGTGCCACGCGGGGCACCACCCCACCGTGCTGCGGCCGGGGACGTCGTAGCGGGGGCGCTACGCGACGCGCACGCCAGCTCGGTCCGGCCCCGAATCGCCTATCGTCACGATGGTGCTGTAGACTCTCGACTCCACTCCATGCAGACATTTCGACCGCTCGGACTCTGTGCACGCCAAGCCTGGCAACCTCGAGCAAACCCGAGCTGGCGAGCCAGGACGCCTGCCGGCCAGCCGAATCGTCCATTGTTGAGCATGAATCGAGCCTTGAAGGAGATCGAGCGCTTGGTCCTGCCCGTCGCCTGCAACAACGCCATATCCAGGCGTCGGTCGTGTTGTGCGGCGAGCGAACCGATGTTCCCGTTTTTCGATCTTAAGTAAATTGTGTCAACATGGGCTGGTCCTGCATCTATGCGGCTGCAGGCTCGCCCTCGTTGACGGTGACCCCGTGGAACACGCGCATCCACCACGTACCCGCAGGGAAAATTACGCTGCGTACACCTGCACGCCATTGATTCATCGAATGTCGGTATGCGATGCGGAAGGCTTGGACGGCCTCGATGGCGGCGTTCTTTGCGTCTGCCTGCCGGCGGCCGATTGCGAATGTTGGATTGAGATCGCGAAGTGGTTCGATGCTCGTTGCTCGCTTGTAAGGAGAAATGTTTCTCGCGCGCGCAGCCCCGAGGAAACCAAGCCTTTGTCGCTGTAGGGTAGCGTGAGCCTGTCTCTCGTGCAGCTCGATCCGTTCTGTGATCTCGCGGCGAAATTTGTCGGCATTGGAATCGCCGATCGACGGTGGAAGCGTGATCGCAAGTGCTACGTCGGTTGGCCATTCGGGGTTCTGTGGATTGAAGTATATTTCAGGGCGTTGGGCGCGCAGCTCGCCGCAGCCGATGTCGCCGACGAGCACCTTGGCTCCTGGCCACTCATGCGCATGCCGTACGAGACCAGCAGTGACCGGATTTGCTAGGGTGTAAGCGATCTTCTCCACCAGAGCGTCCCGTGTTGCTAGCCGTACCACGCTCGTTGCTCGATCGTCCCACACCGTCCCCTCCCACGCGCGCAAGATCTTGGTCCCGAGAGCGACAAGCCGATGGAATCTCTGCAAAAATCGTGGGAGCTCACCGTGTGTGTCTGTGACAACGATATGAATGTGCGTGGACATCACGCAAAGGGCGTGTACGAGGATGCCATAGCGATGGGCGGAGATCGCCAGGGTATAGATCACGAGCCGTGTGATCGCGGAATCGGGGCGGAAGAGAAAATGCCGTCGCAGTACACGGCGGGTGAGAAGATACGTAGCGCCGGGGACGATCGCACGAGGCTGGCTCATGCCTGACGGGTATGTCAAGCGCCGTGCCAGACTCGAAATAGGCTGATTTTTGAGGATTTGGGTGATCGGGGAGGTGGCGGCCGTCATCCTCTTCGCCACCTGCGCCACCCAGTCGTCAGGTCGGGGGGCAGAGCAGAGCGTGTGCGTAGCGCAACATCAGTCGAGCGCGACGTCGCAATGTGGCTCGGTAGACAGCGGCTGCTGCGAAGACCATGAAGGGGATGCTGGCGATCCATCGTGGGCCGGTAACAGAACCAAAGAAATAGCTCAACAATTCTAAAGGTGGACGCCGCCTCCCAGCGATACCCCCCACGTAGTCGCCCCTCGCTGCCCGGTCAGCCCGGACGGCGCATCCAGGTTGACGGCAACCTGGGAGCGTACGAACACCGGCTCGATTTCGACATTCGCATACAAGATTGCTGCCCATTGTGAGAAATCTCGCCCTGCGAGCGGCGCCGACTGCGCGAGCATCTGCACTCGCACTCCGGGCGTCAGCGGACCCATCCGCAAGCTCGCGTGAGCGGCGGCCACGACCGCCAGCCGAGACGGGTTGGAGTTCACGGAAACGAGCACGGCTGGATCAAACTCAGCGCCAACGATCACCGGGATGGACAGCTCCGCCCGGCTGCGGAGCAACAGCGCGATCGGGATCGCGTTTGGTGCCCACATCCAGTAATCCGCGAACCCGCGCGCGGCCGTAGCTACCGCGTAGTTGTACTCGGCCTCCGTATTCTTCGGGATGGTGCCAGGGAACGTCGTCACTGGCGGTGCAACCCCGACCCCGGCATAGATCGAGCGGTTTCGCTCCTCGAGAAGCGCCGCCTGCACGGTCACGAACGGATTCCCGAAGCGAAACGACGAGCGCCGCGCCTCGCCCTCGATCCGAAACGTAGTCCAGGCCGAGGTGACGTCCGTGGTTGCGAGCAGCCAGCTGTTCAGGCGAACGCCCGCTGCCACCTGCGGCGCGACATGAATAGTAGCCACCGTCCGATCCTGCGGTGAAGCTGTGAAAATACCGTACAGCGCAACATGGCCGCGGCCACCAGGTCGCGACGGAATGTCCCCCGTCGTCTGTGCCCAGCTCGGCGCCGCTCCGACCGAGGCAACCACGGTGACCGTGAGCGCGAGCCCGCGCGCTCTCCTCCTCACTTCGTCCTCCGGAACTTCTGCACGCCGCGACCCCTCAGGCTGGTGACGTAGACGCTGCCGTCGTGCCCAACGGCGATCCCGTGCCCCCAGTCGATCTCCCCGGGACCGTCCCCCGATGTGCTCCACCGGTCCACGATCTTCCCGTCGAGGCTCATCCGCAGCACATGCCCCCGCGGCCGCTCTGGATCCTGATCGCCTCCGTCTACAACGTAGATGTGCTGGTCGGGTCCGAAGGCGATCGCCCACGGTCGCCCCAGCGCTGCGCTCTTCCACTGTGCCAGGTAGTGGCCGTTCGCGCTGAAGACCTGAACACGCGCGTTCTCCCGGTCCGCCACGTAGACGCGCCCCTCGTCGTCGGTGACGATGCCGTGAGGCGTGTCGAGTTGTCCCGGCCCGAAGCCCCTCTCGCCCCACTCCATGACGAACCTGCCGTCCTCGGAGAAGCGCGCGATCCGCGCATGGTTGTAGCCGTCCGCCACGTAGATATCGCCGTCCAGGCCGAACGCCACGTTGGTCGGCCGGTCGAGCTGCTCGGGGCTCGTCGCGCACCCGATATCCGCGAGCAGTACGAGGATCCACGCACCGATGCCCTTCATGGCGCCTCGCCGAGGGTCATGACCACATCCCCCTCCGCCGTCAGCTTGAACACCCGGTTCTGCTCGGAGTCCGTCACCCAGACGAAGTCGTTGCGATCCACCTCGATCCCGTGTGGATAGAAGAACAGCCCCTCTCCCCACGCGTCGAGCAGCTCGCCCGTCTCTGGATCGAACGCCAAGATCGTGGGTTCGTGGATCGGCGCGTCGTTCCCTGACGTGCGCCCGGCCGCATGGCTCACCAGCACGCGCCCTCGCGCGTCAACCGCCACATCAAGCGCTGGGCCGAACACCATCCCGTCAGGGACACGCGGCCACCCATCCACGACCGCGTACGGCCCTGCAGGCGCGTCGTCCGCCGTCGGCGGTCGCGACGTGCACGCCCCCGCAAGCGCCAACCCTACCAGCCAGCGGCCCCCGCGCTGCGCCCCGGAGACCGACGTTGCGTTGCGAAGCAGCCATCCCATGACCAAGGATAACGATGTTATCCTGGTGGCGTCAACGGGCGAGGCGCGGACGTGGCAGAATGGTGGGCATGGGTGTGATGGATGCCGATGAGCCGGTGGGGCGCGTGTTCGTGGCGCTCTGCGAGGGACGGCTGACGCGGGACGATCTGACGGCCCGCAAGATCGCCGCATTCCTGGGCCAGACGACGATGGTGCTGTATCACCACTTCGGCTCGCTCGACGGATTCCTCATTCGCGTCGATGGCCTCGGGTGGCGGCGGCTCGCGGAGCGCCTCGACGCGCGGGCGCGGGCTGGCGCCGATGCGCGGTCGCTTGCCGTCGGGTACGTCGAATTTGCGCTGTGCCATCCGGACCTGTACTCGCTGATGGCTGAGCGCCGCTTCGATCGCGCCCGCCTGCGCGAACAGGGGCGCCTGCGGCTCGCGCGCCCTCTCTGGAGCTCATTCGTCGAGCTCTTGCGCCATCACGGCAGCAGGCGGCCGGAGGAGGATACCTACGTGCTCTTCGCAGGCCTCCATGGCATCGCGATGCTCGCGCTGAGCGGACGCGCCAACCTCGGGCGCGCCAACCTCGCCAACCTCGGGCGCGCCAACCTGGGTGAGGTTTCGTCCGGGGAAATTCCTTCCGTCCTGGTTCCTTCCAGCCTGGGTGGAGCTCCGCGTGGAGCCCCGGCTGGTACCTCCCCACCACTACTCCCACTACTCCCACTCAACCCGGGTGAGGATCCCAACCCGGGTGAGGGGTCCGCCGCCAACCTGGGTGAGGGGTCCGCCGCCAACCCAGGTGAGGGCCCCGTCGGAGATGCGGAGGTGGCCTTCGCCGCGGCACGCCGTCTCGCGGACCTCGTGCTCCCCGCCCGTCCACCCGAGCCGCCCGCCTCCCAGGTGAGCCGCGACTGCGGCGGCCCCGGGCGCCGCGCCTGAGCCGTCCGTCCAGGCGCCTGCCGGCCCCAGGGCGCTTCCAGGACGCTCCCTGCGCGATGCACCGGCTTCCTGGCACACCGTTTGCCATACGGGAAGAAAGAGCGCGTCGACCCGCGCCTTCGCGCCGGGCGCATCCCTCGCGCGGCGCGGGGCTTGCGCTGGCGTCGTGCGAGACCGACCCCAGCACATCGCGTCCGTTCGCCGGACAGGCCTCGCAATGTCGGGGAAATCGGCACGTCCTGCGAGCTCGCGGCATCTATCTCCTTTCGGAGGTGTTATGCGCGCGCGACGCACGGTCGCTTGGTTGCTCAGCGGGGGGCTCCTCACCGCCGGCGCCGGTTGTGGCAGCGACGAACCGGAGGCGCTCGGCGCAGCTCGGCTCGCGGTTGTCGCGAGCGCCGACCGCACCGTGCACGCGGTCGATGCGCTGGGCGCTCAGCACCAGGCCGCGATTGCCGCCAACGCGGACGCGAGCATCCTCGTCGCGACCTACACCGATCCGCGCGGCGCCCTCGCGGATCCGATCAGCCTGTCCGGCGTTGCGCGCTCCGCCGACGGCGGGAGATCCTTCGCCGAGGTCCTCGGCCCGAGCGGCGCGGGGGTGCTGCCCTCGGTCGCCGGCGGCCAGGTGCTCGGCGCCCCGCGCGTCGTCCACGATCCGACCCGCGACGTGTTCGTCAGCTCCTCCACCTACGTTCGCCCCGCCGATGGCCTCCAGGGCCTCTGCCTCCATGCCTCGAACCCCGGCAGCAGCACGGCCGGCTCCTCGTGGTCCGCACCGGTCGAGGTGACCCCCGCGTTCGTCGCGGGGGAGAGCGCCGAGCAGGCCTCCATCGACGTCAACGCGGCGACCGGGCGCCTCTCCGCTACCTGGGTTCAGCGCGGCGGGGTTCAGCGCGGCGGAGCGTCTCCGAGGATCCTCTACAGCCACTCCGACGATCTCGGCCAGACCTGGTCGCCCGCGGCCACGATCGCGCAGGCGCCCGCCGGCGGCGATCTCGACGGGCCGAGCGCGCGCATCCTCCCCGGGGCGACCGACACGGACTCGGTCGTCTATGCTGTCTTTCGCGCCATCGAGCCGGGGACCTCGCTGCGCAACGTCGGTTGCCGCCGGTCGATCGACGGAGGCGTCACCTGGGAGCCGCTCACCCTCCTCGACGAGGCCAGCTACCCCACGGAAGACCAGATCCTCGGCGTCGACCACGGAAGGAGCGCCCCGTCGATCGACGTCGACCAGGCCACGCGGCAGGTCTACGTCGTCTACCAGCGGAGCGGCGCCCACGGCACAGGCGACATCGCCCTGCGCTCCTTCACCGAGCAGTGCACCGCAGGCCCCGCCGTCCTCCTCAACAGCAATCCAGGGCGCGATCGGGCCCAGTTCTTCCCCTTCGTGGCCGTCGACCGAACGACCGGCACCGCGCACGTCGTCTACTACGACCAGGATGTCGAGAGCTCGGGCGACCTGACCGAGATCGTCCACACCGCGTCGAGCGATCAAGGCGCCTCCTTCAGCCCGCCCGCGCCGATCTCGGACCACCCCTTTCACGCGGGCCACGGCAACGACGCCTCCCGGCAGAACCTCGGCGACCGCATCGGCGGCGTCGCGCTCGCCGGTGAGCTCTACAGCGTCTTCAGCATGACGGCCACCCCGCCGCGGTTCGACGAGGGGCAGCCGTCGTCGACCTCCCTGATCGCGCCCAACGTCCACCTCGACGTCCTCGACGAGTTCGCCCGCGTCCCGCCGCTGCGCGCGGCCGGCGCCCGGATCGCGGACACCGCGTGCGGCGCCCTCGCGAACGAGCGCGTCGATCCGGGGGAGCTCGTCGAGGTCGGCGTCTACCTCGAGAACTACCTCGCCAACCCGATCTCCGGCAGGACGACCGTCTCCCGGATCACCGCCACGCTGTCGACGGAGACGCCCTCCGTGACCATCGTGAGGGCGAGCGCGCTCTACCCCGATATCGAGCCCCTTCGGACCGTCGCCGGCGACGCGCCGTTCGTCCTCAGGACGGCCCGGGACTTCGTTCCGGGAAGGCCGATCGATCTGACGCTCACGGTGAGCTCGGCTCAGGGCACGGTCGAGCTGCCGATCCAGCTCGAGACGGGCTCGCCGGGCGCCGCGGAGGTCCTCCTCCGCGAGGATTTCGACGCAGCGAGCGCGCCAGCGCTGCCCTCCGGCTGGCAGTCGGTGCGCGCCGGCGGGACGGCCTCCGCCTCGCCGTGGATCGTCGCGCAGACGCTGACGCCCGGAAACAACGCGGCATTTCACGACGAGGAGGCGGCGACGTCGCTCGTCGCGCTGGTGTCGCCCGCCGTGACCATCCCGGAGAGCTCCGGGAACTCCCACGTCACGCTCGACTTCGATCTCACCTACGAGCTGGAGGACGATCCGCAAAAGCTCATCCAGGCGTTCGACGGTCTGACGCTGCGCGTGGAGGATCTCACGGCCGGCGCCGCGCCCCGGGCGGTGCTCGCGGAGGCGTTCGCCGAGCGGATCGTCACCGGCGGGAGCCACCACTTCCCAAAGCACCTTCCAGCCCGCGACGACCCCGACTACCTGGAGGACAACGCGGTATGGTCCGGCAGCTCCAGCGGGACCAAGCGCGTGTCGATCCGCTTCCCTGGCGCGGGGCTGCGCGGGCGGACCGTGAGGCTCCGCTTCGACTACACGCAGGACGACAGCCGGGTCTGCACGGATATCGGGCGCCCCGGGCCGTGCGGCGTCGCGGTCGACAACATCGTATTCGCGGCGGTGCCGATCGTGTCCGGCGCCTGCGGGGCGGATCTGGCCATCACCCAGACGGCCGCGCCGGATCCTGTATCGCCGGGCGCGCAGCTCACGATGACGATCGACGTCGCCAACGAGGGGCCGGGCGATGCGAGCGACGTCGTCGTGTCGTCCGTGCTGCCCGACGGGGCGAGCCTCGCCAGCGCCTCGGGGACCGGCTGGACGTGCGACCTGGCCGGCGGAGAGCTCGTGTGCCGGCGCGCCTCGCTCGCCGCACGGGAGAGCTCGTCGATCGCGGTCACCATGGTCGCGCCCACGCTCCTGCCGCCCACGGTCGACGAGGAGATCGAGAGCTCGGCGAAGGTGAGCTCGAGCGAGCACGATCCGGCGCCGGAAAACAACGAGAGCAGCGTGCACATCGACGTCTCCGTGCCAGCGCGCCTGGTCGGCTATCTCACGGTCCTCGGCGAGCGCATCGCCGGCGAGGAGCTCGCCTATACGGTGCTCATCAGCAACACGGGGGGGCGCGTGCAGCCCGACAATCCAGGGTTCGAGTTCGTGGACGTGCTCCCGCCCGAGCTCCTGCTGGAAGGCGCGTTCGCGGACAGCGGCGCGGTCTCGGCCGATCCCGCCACCAACACGGTGGGCTGGGACGGCGAGGTCGGGCCGGGGGAGTGGGTGGTGCTCACGATGGAAGCGATTCTCCTTCCCCTGACCGATGGACTCGTCGTCACGAACCAGGGCACGCTCTTCTTCGACGCGGACTCGGACGGCGTCAACGAGTCGAGCGCGATGACCGACGAGCCCCTGTTCGCCGGCGCGGCCGATCCGACGGTGCTCACGGTGAGCCCCGCCGTCTGCGGCGATGGCGAGCTCGGGCTCGGCGAGCAGTGCGACGACGGCAACCTGCGCGACGGGGATTGCTGCTCGGCGCTGTGCACCGCCGAGCCGCCGACCACGATCTGTCGCATCGCGACCTCGCTGTGCGATCCCGCGGAGTATTGCGACGGCGCAGGGAGCTGTCCCGCGGACGTCATCCTGCCGGACGGCGCCAGATGCGATGATTTCGATGTCTGCAATGGCAGCGAGATCTGCTTCCAGGGACTCTGTCTGAACGACATCCCGCTCGACTGCGATGACGGGGATCCGACGACCACGGACGAATGCCATTTCTTCTTTGGCTGCCGGAACACGCCGATCAGCGCCACGGCGGGAGGAGGAGGTGTAGGCGACGACGGTGCAGCAGGCGTGGGCGGCGGCGGCGCAAGCGGCGGCGGCGCAAGCGGCGGCGGCGCAAGCGGCGGCGGCGCAAGCGGCGGTGGGGCGGGCGGCAGCGGACAGGGCGGCAGCGGCGCAGGCGACAGCGGCGCAGGCGGCGGCGGCGACGCCGGAGGACCGGCCGAGGGCGCCGGAGGCAGGAGCGACGGCGCGGGCGGCGATTGCTCCACCGATGCCGGTGGGGCGAGCGGCACAGGGGTAGGCGGTGGCCGAGATGCGGCGGGTGGGGGTGGGGAAGGGGGAGGGGGCCAATCCGAGGGAGGAGCGCCCCCGGGCCACTGCTGCTGTTTGGGCATCCGCTGCGCGTATGCCGTCATCGGCGGTGAGACCGGAGACGCGTCCGGAGCGGCCCGCGCGCTCGCGCTGTGCGGCGTCCTCGTGGCGCTCGGCGGCGCGCGCCGCGCCCGCCGCCGTCGCTGCTGACGGCGGCGCCCGCGCGCCCCGCGATCACCTGTAGACGAAGACCCCCTTCAGATCCTCGGTCTGCGAGATGGGCGTGCCGTCCTTCTTCGAGGTGGTCCTGAACTGGTAGATCATCCCCGGGATCAGCGCGGGACCGTCGTACTCGACGGAGACGTTCTCGCTCCCCGACACCCTGGGCACCTCGAGGTCCTCCCAGATCTTGGCGCCGAGCGCGTCGAACAACCGCACCTCGTACAGATCTTCGCTGGAGTCGTCCTCGAAGACGAACGTCGGTGTCCCGCTCACCTCCTCCAGCGCGCTCGCGCCGGGCGAGACCACGGCGAGCGCGCCCGTCACCTTGAACGACTCCGCGACGGGCAGATCCTGGCCGGAGACCGTGATGCGCACGATCTCGGTCCCGCCAATCGACGTGTCAGGATCCCGCACGAGCGCGTCGTCCTCGAAGGCGGCGAGGACCACGTAATCGCCATCGGGCACCCCGGCGATCGAGAACTCTCCGGTGACGTTGCCTTGCCGGAGCCCTCGCGGAGCCTCGCCGCGCGCGGCCGCCTCGTCAAAGGTATCGGCCACGACGAGGATGACCGAGGTCGCGCTCCCCCCTGGAGCATTCACGATCTCGACCTTGCCGCTCACCACCGCCGTGGCGTCTCCGGTCGCGTGGAGATCCACGCCCGTCGTCTCCTTGCCGGCGCTGACCGTCGCGCTCGCCGTATCGAGCGCGAGGTCGGCGGCATAACCCTTCACCGTGACGTCGCCCGCAGCCACGTTGTAGATGGTGTAGCTGCCGTCGAGATCGGCCGCGCCGGTGGCGCCTCCCGCGACCAGCAGCGTCCCGCCGGGCTGGTCGGCGTGGACGACCCCGGAGATGGAACCGAGCCCCTCGCTGTCCGGGAGCGGCAACAGCGAGATCTCCGTCGCCGCCGACTCGATCGCGGGCGGTTTGCCCGCCGCGGTGGAGAGGTCGATGGGCAGCGCGACCCGCGGCGCCTTCGGGAACGTCTCGTACGCCTGCGCGTCGGCGCGCAGCGTGATGTCGACCTCGATCGGAGCGCCGCTCGCGTCGCGCCGCGCGGGCACGACGAGCTCATAGGTCCCGTCGGCCCCGGTGACGGCCACCCGGGAGATCACCGCGTCGCTCGGGTCCCGGGCGAGCACGCGCGCGCCCGCGATGGCCTTGTCGTCGAGCGAGTCGTAGACGCGCCCCCTCAGGATCACCGGCTCGAAGCAAGCGGGCTCGGCGCCCTCCACCTCCTCGCACACCTGCGGGGCGGCGCACCCTGTCTGCGCGGCCACCGAGCAGCGCTGCGGCTGACCCTCGTCGTCGCCGCCGCACCCCATCCCCATCAAGGCGCACAGCATCCCAACAGACATCGAGCGCATCACCATCGACTCGTCTCCTTTCAAACCACGTCTTGTCGCTGCAAGCTCAGCTTCTCGGCTCGTGAGCGGCCAGCGCCGCGGCCTGCGATCCTGTCGCCGCTCCGAGCAGGCACAGTGAATCACGCAGGCGCGGCGGGCTCCGAGCCGGGGCAATACATCCCTCCGGTTCTTCTATGTCTTTCCTGGTTCAATCCCTGTCCTCGAATCCAGGGAGAACCCGGGCAAGCGTAGGGCTAGTTCAAGATGACCTGGCAGCAGCCGGTGATGCAGTAGTAGCCTGCGGCACAAGGCTCCTGGCCCGAGAGCCCGCACGGCTGGACCCCCGCCGCGCACTGGCCTTGGGGCTCGCCGGTGGGCCCGCCGCCGCTGCCGGTCGCGTCTCCGCCGCCGCCTGTCGCGGCTCCGCCTCCAGCTCCGCCGCCCCCGGCGCCGGCGCCAGACTCGAAGCAGTCGTCTGGCAGCGTGTCCTTGCCAAGGCACAGCTCGCAGCGGCCGCACTCGTTCAGGCAAGCATCCACGGGCGTGCAGGGCTCGCAGCGGGTCGGGTCGGACTCGTGGCCGCGCGAGCACGAGCCTTCACCGGTGCCATCGGCGTCCGAGCCGAGCCAGACGTACTTGCCGCCGCCCGCCGGCAGCTCGCAGCAGCCGAAGCAGTCGCAGCCGTTCGGCGTGAGCGGACCGCAGATCGTATGGCACATATCGGACTGCTCGTCGTTGAGATCGCTGCAGCTCTTGCCATCGGCGCCCGGCGTCGAGGCCCCGCTGTCGTAGGCGCACATCGTCCCGTTGCTCGACTCCGGGTGAAACCCGGGCGCGACCTCGTGCTCATCGCACTTGTGGTTCCAGTGGCAATCGTCGTTGCCGGAGCCGGAGTCCTGGTCGAAATAACAGTCGACGGTGCACGCCGGCCCCGCCTGGCCGGGGATCCCGCCGTAGTAGCTGCCCTCGGTGTTGTCGCACGGGCCGAGGCAATCCGGATCCTGCGCGTCGAGGAGCCCATCGCCGTCGTTGTCGACGAGATCGCCGCACGCGTACGTCTTGCCCTGGCACTCGACGATGCTCGTCGGGGTCGCCATGCCTCCGCCCGCAGCGCCGGTGCCGGCCCCTCCGCCGCTCGCGCTGCCGCCGCCGCTCGCGCTGCCGCCGCCGCTCGCGCTGCCGCCGCCGCTCGCGGCGTCGCCTCCGCCCGCGCCGCCGGATGGGGCGGCGCCGTCAACGGTGCTGTCGCTACAGCCGGCGCTGAGGGTGAGTCCAAACAGGGCGGTCACCAACGAGAGAGAGAGAGCTAGGCGCATGGTGTCTCCAGAGGTGGCTCAGGCGCTCCCGTCCGCAGCGCGAGCTGCGGAGCGGGACCACCGGCGCGTTCATCCGGAGCAGTTCCACCGCGGTCAGGTCACGGCTCAGAAAAATGACCGATCGCGAAAAAAACGCGGAACCATCGCGAAACCGGCGTGTGGTCGTGGGGTGATAACCCACGTTGTGCTCGCGGTTGTCTCTTCTCTTCCAGGTGGCAACCGAGCGGGCACGCTCGTCGCTCTCATGGGGTCGCGTGGCCGCTGCGCGCCAGGGCCGCGCGCGGCGGCGGTCACGCCGCGTGATCGCGCCGCCTTCGCGCGCCCAGGCCCAGCGCGCCCGCGAGGAGCGCCACGAGGCCGACGAGCGCGCCGCCGCGCTCGCCTCGCTGCATCGCGCAGACCAGCCCGGACGAGACCTCCGGCTCCGTGGACCCGCCGCCGCTGCTGCCCGCACCGCCGCTGTCGTCGCAGGCGTCGCCGACCCCGTCGGCGTCGCCATCCCCCTGATCCGCGTTGGCCGCGAGCGGGCAGTTGTCGTCGCCGTCGGGGACGCCGTCATTGTCGTCGTCCGCGTCATCGACGTCGCAGGCGTCGCCTTGATCGTCCTCGTCGTTGTCGGCCTGATCCGCGTTGGGGACGGAGGTGCAGTTGTCCTGCTCGTCCGGGACGCCGTCGTTGTCGTCGTCTTCCTCGCAGGCGTCGCCCTGACCGTCGCCGTCGCTGTCGGCCTGATCGGGGTTGTACTGCTCGTCGCAGTTGTCCGCCGCGTCGCTCAGGCCATCTCCGTCCACGTCCTCGCAAGCGTTGCCCACGCCGTTGTCGTCGGCGTCCGTCTGATCGGGGTTCGGCACGTGCGGGCAGTTGTCCGTCTCGTCCGGTATGCCGTCGCGGTCGCCGTCGACATCGGCCCCGAGGTCGCAGGCGTCGCCGCGGCCGTCGCCGTCGCCGTCGGTCTGATCCTGGTTGGGCACGTGCGGGCAGTTGTCCTCCGCGTCCACGACGCCGTCGTTGTCGTCGTCGTCCTCGCAGGCATCGCCGGTGCCGTCGCCGTCCGTATCTTCCTGGAACAGATTGGAAACGACGGCGCAGTTGTCCTCCACGTCGACCACGCCGTCGTCGTCGCTGTCGGGATCGCAGGCGTCCCCGAGGCTGTCCCCGTCCGCGTTCTCCTGGCCGGGGTTCTGATCCGCAGGGCAGTTGTCCTCTCCGTTGCGCAGCCCGTCGCCGTCGGCGTCGATGTCGGGCTCGCAGAAGTCGCCGATGCCGTTGCCGTCGCTGTCCTCCTGGTTCGGATTGCGCGTGGCAGGGCAGTTGTCGCAGAGATCGCCGATCTTGTCGTCGTCTCTGTCCTGCTGGAGCGAGTTCGGGACGTCGCGGCAATTGTCGACGTCGTTGTCGATGCCGTCGCCGTCGTCGTCCCCGGCCTCACAAACGTCGCCGGTGCCGTCTCCATCGGAGTCCACCTGATCGTCGTTCGCCGTGAAAGGACAGTTGTCGTCGGCATCCAGGACACCGTCGTTGTCGTCATCGTCGTCGCAGGCGTCGCCCGTGCCGTCCGCCTCCGCATCCGACTGGTCCGGGTTCATCGCGACAGGACAGTTGTCGCACGCGTCGCCGACGCCGTCGGAATCCGAATCCCGCTGATCCTGGTTGCGAACGGACGAACAGTCGTCGCACGCATCGCCGACCTTATCGCCGTCGGCATCCGCCTGGTCCGGATTCTGAGTCTGCACGCAGTTGTCCAGGGGATCCACGACCCCATCCAGATCGGTATCAGGGTCCTCCGCCCAGCCGGTCGCTGGCAGGATCAGCCCGAACAGGGCCGCCACGAGCCCCACGGAGAACCGTCGCCCGCGCGACCGCACGCCCCTCGTCCCCGCACGTTTCATCGCGCCTCCGTCCTTCATGGCCTTCATGGCGACAGCTTGGTCACGAACACATCCGTGCCCTCGCCTCCCTCGATCCGCTTTTCCCCGAACGTCACCTTCCCGGTGAACGCGCCGGTCACGTAGACCTGCCTGTCGCGGTCGATGGCCACGCCCGTCGCCCGGTCCGCGCCGGCGCCGCCGAAGCGGTGGCTCCACCGGTAGCCGCCCTCCGGATCGAGCTTGGCCACGAACACGTCGTCGTCCCCCGCGCTCGTCACCGATCCGTCCGCCAGCGTCGTGTCTCCGCGGAACCCCCCCGCGACGACCACGTCCCCCGCGCCGTCGACGAGGAGCTGCCCCAGCGACGCGCCGTCCTCGCCGATCACCCGGCTATAGATGTGCTCGCCCGTCGAATCGAGCTTGGCCACGAACACCGCCTGGTGCTCTCCGGCCGTCCGAGGGCCCCCGCCGAGATCGATCGTCGCGCCGAACTCCCCGCCCACGATCACATTGCCCGCCCCGTCCACCGCGACCGCCTTGGCCCGCTGCGGCCCCGCGTCGCCGAAGCGCTTGCTCCAGCGGTGCTCGCCGAGCGCGTTGAAGCTCGCCACGAACACATCGAAATCCCCGGCGCTCTCCAGCGGCTCGCCGCCCAGATCGAGCGTGCCGGCGAAATCTCCGATCACGATCGCGTTGTTGCGCGCGTCCATCGCCACGGCGCGGGCCTGCTGATCGAAGCCGTCGCCGAAGCGCTTGCTCCAGAGCAGCACGCCGTCGTTGTTGAAGCTCGCCAGGAACACGTCGCTGCCCCCGGCGCTCTCGAGCCGGTCCTTGCCGACGTGCAGCGCGCCCGAGAAGCGGCCGGCCACGACGAGGAGCCCCGCCGCCGTCGCCGCCACGCTCGTCGCCGCCTGGAAGCCGATGCCCCCGAGCGGCTGCAGCCACAGCTCCTTCCCCTCCGCGTCGAGCCTCGCGACGTAGCCGTCTCGCCCGCCGGCGCTCGTCCGCGGCTCGCCGCCGAACTCCAGCGTGCCGGAGAACTCCCCCGCGACCAGGAGGCCCTCGTTCCCGTCCGGCGCGAGCGCGTTCACCGTCTGCGGATCGAACGCACCGAAGCGTTTCAGCCCGAGCCCCGACCCGTCGCTCGCCGCGAGCCGCGCCCAGAAGACGTTCTCCTCGCCGATCGGGGTCACGCTCTCGTCGTCGAGGGCCACGTCCTCCGCCTTCGTGAGCCTGCCAACGAGCGCCGCGGTGCGGTCGTCGAAGACGGCCACGCTCGTCCCTGCACGCTCCCCGTCGCCCCCGAGCGCGCGCGCCCACTGCACCTCGCCGCCCGACCGCGGCGCGCCACCGCCGCCTTCGCCGCCGGCCCCCACAGGGGTCGGCAGGCTGAGCTCGGGAGCGCAGCCGAGGACCGCAGCGCCGACCATCACGACGCCGAGCGCCGCGCCGGCTGTCGCCGAGTAGAACCGCCGCACCCTCATCAGAACACCCCCTGCCACGCCAGGCCCTGCGTTGTGGGCGTCGCGATCGGCACGAGCGACGACGCCTGGTCGCCGCCCGCCTTGGGCCGCAGGAGGATGCCGCCCAGCGCCGCGCCCACGCCCGCGAGGCCGACCGCGCCGAGCGTCACCGACAGCCCCAGGCTGCGGTTCCACCGCGCCCGGAGCGCCTCCATGCTCTCGAAGTCGTGGACGCCCCGATCGCATACGGACCCGGGGCACTCGTCCTCGACCCGAGCCCGCGCGGTCAGGTGGTCGGCAGCGAACACCGCGCCCCCCGCGAGCGCCGCGAGCCCCACGCCGCCCGCCGTCCATGCCCACAGCGGCACCGGCGCGCGGGGCTCCGCCGGCGCATCCGCGGGCGGCAGCTGCCCTCCGCCCACGTTTGCGCCCATGCTCCCACCTGCGGCAGCGCCTGCCTTCGGCTCGGTCGACTGCCCCGGTACGAGGCGGATGCGGACCTCCACCGGCGCGCGCTCCGCCTGCTTCAGCGTGACCTCGCGCCGCGCCGTCTGGAAGCCAGGCGCCGTCACCACCACCTCGTGCCGACCGGGGTTGAGCTTGCGCGGGTAGGGGAGCGCCGCGCGGGGGATCGGCTGGCCGTCCACGCGCGCCTCGAGCTGGTCCAGCGCCGCGCCCTCGATCCGGAGCTGGAGCGACGGGATGCGCGCCTCGAGCTGCTCGACCATCGCCGCGGCGGCCGCCCGCGCCTGCGTGAACACCGGCGGCTCGTCGCTCCCGAGGGGCAGGTGGACGACCTCGTAGGCCGTCTCCCGGGCCTCGATCAGGCGACCGAGCGCCTCGTCGGCGCGCGCGAGATCGAGCCCCGTCGTGGGGACGCGCACGAGCGCATGGGCCGCCTGGAAATCGTCGCGGGCGCCGGCGACGTCCCCCGCGTCGCGCTTCTTGCGCCCCTCGATGAGGAGCGTCCGCGCGGTCTGCCGATCGGCCGCCGAGGGCTCGGCCCGCGCCGGAAGCGCCCCGGCGACCGAGAGGACAGCCAGGGCTATGCCTGCGGCGCGGGAGGCACGGGGGCGCAACAATTTCATCTCATCACCAAGCCGTCCGGGACAGTCCCGGACTACTCGATCATGATCGCACGCCGCTCGCGCGGGGGTCAACTACGCCAGCGCGCGCGCATCGTGCTCATGGGGACATGGCGCGCGCATCGCGGTTGGCGTCGATCGTGTTGATCATGTCGAACACGTCGATCCACGCGCATTGCGCTCATCGGTTGTTGGCGCTCGCGACGCGCTCCGTTCACGTCACGTGGCCGGGCGACTCTGGGGCAGGGGCACGGCCGCCGGCTGACCGGCGACCCCCTCCCGCTCCCTCGGCGGCGAAACCGATCCTCCGGCGCCGAGAGGCGCCTCGCTCGGCGCGCTCGGCGTGAGATCGGCCGTCGCCGGGCCTCGGAGGACGCGGCCCATGGCGTCGAAGCGGGCGCCGTGACAGCGACAGTCCCAGCTGCGCTCCGCGGAGTTCCACGAGACCACGCCGCCGAGGTGGGTACACATGGCCGACATCTCGTGGATCTGTCCTTGCGGATCACGGTAGACGGCGAGCTTCTTCAGGCCCCTGCGCACGACGGCGCCGGCGCCGGGCGCGATCTGCGCGACGTCCGGGACATCGCCCTTGCCGAGCCACGAGGCGTACTGGCACGCGACATTGAGGTTCTCCTTCACGTACTCGGAGACGGCGGCCAGGCTCAGGTTGACGCGGGTGGGATCGAAGAGCGACGCCATCCGGCTCTCGCGGCCCTGCACGAGGTCGGAGATCACGAGGCCCGCAATGGTCCCGTGCGTCATGCCGTTGCCACAGTCGCCCGTGGAGATGAGGATCCTCGATCCCTTCTTGATGCGACCGATGTACGCGAGGCCGTCGACCGTCTCCATCACCTCGCCGGACCAGCGGTGCAGCACCTCGCCGGCCTGCGTGAAGCGCTCTCTCGCCCACGCCTCGAGCCGCGCGTGGCGCTGGTCCGCGTCGCTGGCCTGTCCGGTCTTGTGGTCCTCTCCTCCCACGAGGAGCACCTCGTCCGGGCCGTCCGCGCCGTTGATGTCGGCGAGGCGCACGTAATGGAACGGCTCGGCCGTGTCCCAGTAGAGCCCCGGCGGGACGGCGCCCCGCGGGATGCGCAGGCCGACGACATAGGTCCGGTAACCGGCTTGCTTCAGGTGGACGGCGATGCGCGGAAGGAAGGGGGAGTTCGTGGCGAGCACGGCCTCGCTGGCGATCACCCGGTGCCCGCGCGCCGTCTTGACGACCACCCCGTGAGGCACGGTGTCCTCGTCGACGTCGACCACGTGCGCGAGCGTGTAGAGCCTGCCGCCGTCGCGCTCGAGCGCCCGCGCGAGCCCCGCGAGGTACCTGCGGATATGGAACTGCGCCTGATCGGGGAAGCGGACCGCGGGCCCCGTATCGAAATCGAGCAGCGGCGCGCGGTCGACGTAATGGGTCGAGCCGAGCCCGGCGCGGTGCGCGGCCTCGAGCTCGTCCCGGAGGGTGGCCGGGGGCGACCCAGGGGCTGTGAAGAGATAGCCGTGGACGCGCCGGAAGTCGCAGTCGATCTTCTCTTCCGCGACGATCCGCTCGATCGTCTCGATGGCCGCCGTGTGGCTCCTTGCGGCGAGGCGCAGGCGTCCTTTGCTGTGCAGCTTCGCGAGCGAGGCCCAGCGCCGGTCGAGCGCGTGCGTGATGTGCGCGGTGGTGAGCCCTGACTCGCCCCCGCCGATGGCGCCGTTGTCGAGGACGACGACGCGTTTGCCGGCCCTCGCGAGGAGATACGCCGTCGTCAGCCCGGCGATCCCCGCGCCGACGACGCACACGTCCGCCTCGTGGTCGGCCGCGAGGGGGGTCATCGGAGGGATGACGGCGTGGGTCCAGGCGGTGTTCTTATCGTAGGCTCGCTCCGTCATAGGCGCTCCGCGTCTGGACGCCGAGCGCTTTGGCCCGGCGCTTCGTCTCGGTGATCGGTCGTGGGATCCGCCGTCCGGGAGGCGTGATGATCCGCCGCGCCAGATGCCCTGGATGCGGCCTCCATGGCCGCCGCGCCGCCGGCGCGCGCGGGGGGACGCGCGCCGGCGGCGCTCATCGTTCGCGCGCGAATGCGCGCCCGGGTGAGCTCGTCAGGCCCCTCCCGCAGGTCGGCGGAGAGGTGGTTGAAGCGAGCGGGCGACAGGCGGGTGAGCGGCCGAGCGCCGTGCCGACGCTCGCCCGCGCGGCCCCTGTCACCGCTGCACGCGAAGGGCGTGAGCGTGAAGAGAGCCGTGGCGCTCCTGAGCCAAGCCACCCACATCACTCGCGGGACGATGCAGATCGCATACCGCGCCCACCGCCGCCTGGCGCGGCTTGTATGTTGGACGTGCCGCGGGGCTCACGGTGGGGCATTCTGCCACGATGAGGCAACCCTGCGCCGCGCGCGGCGCGCGTTCGAGGCCATCGCGGGCCGCGTGCAAGAGAACGGTTGGTCAGCGGGGAGCCCCGTCCAGGCGAGGCGCGCCGTCCAGGCGGGATGCGTCGTTCCGGCGGATCCAGGGGTAGCCGATCGTTGCCACGAATTCGCCGCGACAGCTGCTTGATTCGATCCGCGCGCACGCGTACTTGACGTCCACGACACAGCAGATTGAGGACGTTCGACAGCCCACAGCGAGGGGGTGCCGGACCGGCCTTGGCTCCACCGAGCGCCCGCGGCTCGGGCTCTTCGTCGAGACATGGAGGATGGATGAAAGCGCACCTGGTGACGAACGTGGCTCGGATTGCTCTTCTGACGAGCATGGGACTCCCCCTGGGCTGCAACGGCTGCGACTCGGAGCCTGAGGACGGCGTCACCTCGTCGGCGAGCGGCGTCGGAGGCGGCGGCGGGCAAGGCGGTGAAGGCGGCGTCGCCGGGCAGGGCGGGTCCGGAGGCGGCGGCGGGCAAGGCGGCGAAGGCGGCGTCGCCGGGCAAGGCGGTGAAGGCGGCGTCGCCGGGCAGGGCGGGGCCGGAGGCGACGGCGGGCAAGGTGGTGAAGGGGGGGCCGGGGGACAAGGCGGGGTCGGAGGCGCCGGCGGCAGCGGTGGAGTCGGAGGCGCCGGCGGCGGTGGAGTCGGAGGCGCCGGCGGCAGCGGTGGAGTCGGAGGTGCGGGGGGGCAAGGTGGCGAAGCGGGCGCCGGTGCATCAGGCGGGGTGGGGGGTGCAGGCGGCCACGGCGGCGCGGGCGGCAGTGGCGGCGGCGAGCCTCCGGCGTTCCTCGGAGATGCCCTGTGGGGGCTCGGCGCCGGCGAGGCGAGGAACGAGCGAATCGAGGCGATCGCGGCGGATCCGCACGACAACGTCGTCCTGGTCGGCGGCTTCGAGACGGCGATCAACTTCGGTGGCGAGGCGGACGCCCTCGCGAGCGACGGTGGTCTCGACCTCTTCGTCGTGAAGCTCGACGCGGCGGGAGGCCACGTCTGGAGCAGGCGTTTCGGGGGCAAGTCCGATCAGGTCGCGTTCGCGGTGGCCACGGACTCGATCGGCAACGTCGTCGTCGCGGGGGAGTTCGAGGGAACCCTCAACTTCGGCGCGGACGCGAGCACGGAGCTCGTGAGCGCCGGTGGGAAGGACCTCTTCGTCGCCAAGCTCGACGGCGACGGCAACCACCTCTTCAGCAAGCGCTTTGGCGGCGAGCTCGACCAGGGCGCCACGGCCGTGGCCGTCACCGAGGCGGGCGAGATCGTCGTCCTCGGCATGGTCGACGGCAGCATCAATTTCAGCGAGGCGCCCGGGACCGCGCTCGAGGGGAGCGGCGGTCCCAACGTCGTCGTGGCGAAGCTCGACGCCGGCGGCGGCCACCTCTGGAGCCGGCGGTTCGGGTCCGCGGAGAGCTGGCAGCGCTTCCGCAGCATCGCGGTCGGCGGGTCGACCCTCTACGCGGCCGGCGCCTTCGGCGGAAAGCTCGAGATCGACGGCCACGTCG
This sequence comes from Sorangium sp. So ce145, assembly GCF_051525985.1. Lineage (NCBI taxonomy): Bacteria > Pseudomonadati > Myxococcota > Polyangiales > Polyangiaceae > Sorangium > Sorangium sp. So ce145. Next base: position 3,586,367 of record NZ_CP150315.1, read on the forward strand.
TGGAGAGCACCGTCGACGGCTCGCGCGACGACGAGCCGATCCACGGCATCGATGGGCTCGTCCTGAGGTTCGATCTCGCATCGGGGAGCCTCGTCTGGGGTCGGTCGCTGGGCGCCGCCGGCGAACAGTTCGCCAAGTTCATCAGCCTCGGGCTCGACGGCCATCCGGTCGTCCTCGGCAACTACCGCGCGCCGTTCCGCGTCGGGCCCACGGACATCGAGCGCGCCGCCGTCGGGGATTACGACCTCTACCTGGCCCGGCTCGACGCAGAGACCGGTGAGCCGCTCGCCGCCCGTGGGCTCCCGTCCGCGGGCGACGAGTTCGTCTGGGGCTTCTCGCAGGACCCCTGGGGCAACCACGTGCTGAGCGGTTACTTCACGGAGGCGCTCGAGCTCGGCGGGGCGCCCGTGGAGATCGAGCCGCCCGAGTCGGGCGACGCGTTCGTCGCGAAGCTCAGTCCGGATTTCTCCGAGGAGCTCTGGTCCGACGTCTACCGCGATGGGGTCTTCTGCTTCACGACGGCCCAGGCCGTCACCGGCAGCGGGAACACCGTTGCCGCCGGCCTCTTCCACGGCCAGCGGATCGAGCTCGGCGGCGGCCTCCCCGCCATCGAGCACAGCGCGCCTGTGGGCGATCGCCGCAACGGCGACGTCTTCCTCGTCACCCTGTCGCCGTGACGGACGATCGGGCGCGCAGGCACCCCCGCGCGCCCGATCACCGGCGGCGATGTGCCGCAGCGCTGCTCAGTTCGTCTCGTGGCGCGGCCCGACGGCGTCGGCGCGCTGTGCGGCGCTGCTGCCCTGCTCGCCGTCGCGCTCGCTCTCCCCCGGCGCGCCGCTCTGTCCGTCGCCGCGCGACTCGCCGCCCTTGCGGCCGATCTGCGCCATGTGTCCGCGGTTCTGGCTCACGGCTGCGCCGCCCTTGCGGCCGATCGCGGCCATGTGCTCGCGATTCTGGCTCACGCTCGCGCCGCCCTTGCGGCCGGCCGCGCGGGCCTCCTCGGAGCTGAACTCGTGGGCCGTGCCCTTCTCGTGCGCGGCCTTGCCGCCCATGCTCGCGATCGCGCGTTGCTGCTTCTGGTCCATCGCGGCGAACCCACGACTGCTGCTCTGACCGTGTTGCTGTGCCATGAGTCGTCTCCTTGGTGTCTGGGCGCATCGCTTCAGCGCCCTCACGGGGCGACCCAGGCGTGGTGCCCTGTGGGATCGTCGCTGAACGATGTCGGCTCCTCCGGGGGACTGCAACGTGAGTGCCATGAAGAGGGATCCATTGCCACGCGACGTCACCGGCGCGGATCCAACGAGGCTTCCGTGGGTTCTCGCGAGCGCTCGGGAGCGTCCCGGGTGCGCTCCAGCAGGGTGAGGTGGCCGCGATCCTCCGCGCGCGCCCGGGGAAGACGCGGTTTCTGCGCCGACGTGCGCGGCGCCGATCGCGTCGCGTTGCGTCCAGCGCCGCTCAGCCCGGCCGAGACCGGCGCTCCAGCGGACGCCCCGCCGCGCGGCAGACTGCCCCACCGATCGTGAGCGCGCGGGCCATCGCGCCTCGTCCGCGCCGCGCGGTCGAAATCCACGGCGCCCTCTCGTGTGGACGACTCCAGCGCTCGCGACGTCGCCGACGTCACGGCCGCCGGGCCGCCGCGAGGATGAGCTCCGGAGCCCTGCGTGCTTGACGGCGCGCGTCCTCGATCGCCATCGCCGATCCCCCCACCGGCGTTGTGGGCGCAGCCGTTTCGCAAATCCAGGGCGCTGCCGTCACGCAGATTCTGCGCGTCCGGAGCCCGGCAGCCCAACCTGGGACACGACAGCGTCGTGGTGACGCGTAGACCCTGCGCCGCTGCGTCGCCGCGTTCGCACGCGCGCGGTCCGGCGAGGCGGCGTTTGGGCCGTCGCACGAGCGCCATGCCGGGGGCGTGGAGGCCCCTGCCGCTGTCGAGCGGCGCGAAGCGGCCCGTCAAAAACTCGACATCCGTGTGGCCCCCGAGTTGCTCCGTCTGTTGCCTCCCGGTCGCTGGATCGTCACCGATGTCACGGTGACGCCACGCGCGAACACGTGATACAGAGCGGCCCGGCGTCATCAGCCCATGCGCACCATGCCATCCCTGGAACATCCCCGAATGCAAGAGAGGATCACGACGGACTGCGACGAGGTCGCCGGCTCCGGCGGGCTGGTCGACGTCGAGCCCGAAGGCGCGCTGTTGAAGGACGCTCTGCGCGGCCTGGTCGGCGTGTTCGCTCTCCACGACGCGATCCTCATCGGCTATCTCGCCTTGACGACGATCGTCCTGCTTGGCGCGCCGCCGACGGAGCTGCGAGCGCAGTGCATGAACCGCAATCTGGCGGGCATCGCCGCCCTGGTGTCCGTCTGCGTGCTCGTGCGCCGGGCGACGTTCCTGGCGCCCTTGCTGCGGAGCGTCCTTTACCGACTCTCGCTCGTCGGCGCCTTCCTCCTCAACTACCTGTCGCTCCGGACCCTCTTGCCGGCGGTCCGGAGCGACAGCGTCGACGCGCAGCTCCTCCACATCGATCTCCTCCTCTTCCGCGTCGAGCCGGCGCTCTGGATGGAGCGCTTCAACACGCGCCCGATCGTGGAGTGGTTCTCCTTCTTCTATTTCAGCTACTTCTTGATCTGTTTCCTCTCGATGGTGCTGGCGGTATGGGTCGCCCGCCCGGGGCGGGGGACGACGGAGTACGCGGTCGGCTCCACGATCGTCTACTGTGTTGGCCAGCTCGGTTACATGGCGGTCCCTGCGTACGGCCCCATCCAGGCGCTGAGCCACCTCTATCAGGGGCCGCTGGACGGCGGCTTCTTCTGGGGCTGCGTGAGCAGCGTCGTGCAGGCCGGCGGCGCGATGAAGGACGTCTTTCCCTCCCTGCACACGGCCGCTCCGCTCTGGTTCGCCCTGTACACGTTCCACCGCGCCCGCACCGACCGGCGCCTCTTCTGGCTCGCCGTGGTGGCCGCGTTCTTCTCCATGAACATCATCGTCTCCACCATGCTCCTCCGCTGGCACTACGCGGTCGACGTCGTCGCCGGCGTCTTCTTGGCCGTGGGCACGGCGTGGCTCACGCCGCGGCTCGTCCGCTGGGAGGAGGGGCTCCGCGCCCGCATGGGCCAGCCGCAGCCGTGGAGCTTCCGGTAAGCACGCCTCGCGGGCGCCGGCGCGCTCCAGTCCCGCGCGCCTTCGCGTCGGGGGAAGCTGGCCTCAAGGAGCCGGCCTCGGCCTGAGCTCGGTGAGCACGAGCGCCCGCGGCCTGCTCGATCTCGCGGCCGCTCAGGCGAGCGGTGCCTCCCATGCCTTCAGCGGAGTACCCCGCGGGAGCTCGTCGGCGCGGTCAGCCGCCGGCTGGAGCCGCGGTGCTTCGTGGACGCGGGCCGGCGGCGCCTCCATCGCCGCAGGCGCCTCGGCGGCGCTCTCCGGCAGAAATCCGTCCGACTGCTTGCTCCAGAGCCGCTTGTAGGCCCCGTTTCGCGCGAGCAGCTCGGCGTGCGTGCCGTCCTCGATGATCCGGCCGTTCTCGAACACCAGGATGCGGTCGAGGTGCACCACGGTCGAGAGGCGATGGGCGACGACGAGCACCGTCTTCCCCTTCATGACGCCGTCCATCGTGTCCTGGATGGCCTGCTCGGTGATCGAGTCGAGGCTCGAGGTCGCCTCGTCGAGGAGGAGGATCGGCGCGTCCTTCAGGATGACCCGCGCGATGGCGATGCGCTGCCGCTGGCCGCCCGAGAGCTTGACGCCGCGCTCGCCGACCATGGAGTGATACTGGTCCTTCATCTGCACGATGAACTCGTGCGCGTGCGCCTTGCGCGCGGCCTCGACCACCTCTGCGTCGGTCGCGTTCAGCCGGCCATAGCGGATGTTCTCGAGGAGCGTCCGGTGGAAGAGGCTCGGGTCCTGCGGGATCAGGCTGAGCTGCGCGTGAAGCGCGTCCTGCGTCATGTCTCGGATGTCCACGCCGTCGATCAAGATGTGACCGGAGTCGATGTCGTAGAGACGCAGGATGAGGCTGACGAAGGTGGATTTGCCTGAGCCGGAGAAGCCGACGAGCCCGACGCGCTGGCCGCGCGGGATCGTCACGTCGAGGCCCTCGAAGATCGGCTGACCGGGCGTGTAGCCGAAGGTCACGTTCCGGAGCTCGATCCGGCCGCGCTCGAGCGTCGGGGCGACGGCCTCGGGGCGGTCGACGAGCTCGTGGGAGCGGACGATGGTGTTCACCCCGTTCGCGACGTTGCCGACGAACTCGAAGAACTCGAGGAAGCGGCGGCTGAGGTTGCGCGCCTCGTTGATGATGAGGAGCGACAGGCTCGTCGCCATGACGAACTCGGCGACGCCGATGTCGCCGCGCTCCCAGAGCCTGAGCGATTGGTAGAGCGTCCCCACCTTGAGCAGCGCGGCGGACGCGAACTGGAACCAGCGCACGCGCTCGGAGTACCAGTTCGATCTGCGCACCGCGCGGAGCTCGTGCTTGAGCTGCTCGTCCAGGTACGCGCGCTCGAAGCCGAACCGGGCGAAGAGCCGCGCGCTCGTGAGGTTCGTGACGGAGTCGACGAGCTTGCCTGTGGTCTCGCTCCGCGCGGACGCGGCGCGCACCGCGTGGGGCTGACACCGGGTCGCGAGCCAGTAGGAGATGCCGACGAACAGCACCGCCCAGGCCGAGACGACCGCGGCGAGCGCCGGGTGAGCGCGGTAGAGCAGCCCTATCGAGACCGAGAAGACGATGGCGATGGGCCAGAAGTCGAAGAGGATGGCCCACAGGGTCTGCGAGACCCCCATCGACGTCTCGCTGATCCGGTGGGCGAGCGCCCCGGCGAAGTTGTTGCTGAAGTAACGATGGGAGTGGTGCTGGAGGTACGCGTACAGATTGCGGGTCACGTTCTGGCGCTGCCACGGCCCGACGAGGATCTGGCAGAGGCCGGCGATCCGGCTGAACAGGAACTCGCCGGCGATGAGCGCGACGAACAGCGCCAGCGCGTCGCGCAGCCGTCCGCTCAGCACGGCGCGGCCAGCGCCCGACGCCTGCGTCACCCCCTGGATGACCTGCCCGATGGCGTACGGGATCATGATCCCGCACGAGGCGTGGGCGGACTCGAACACGAACATCGCCAGGTACCAGGCGCGGTAACGACCGACGAAGTGAATGATGAATCGAAAGGGCGTGTCCGGAAGCACCGGAGCGCCGGGGGCGCGCTGCAGAGAGGTCTTGGGTTCCACCGAGATGTCCTGGGGCGCCCAGCGCGCCCTCATGAGCTGACGGTCACCGCGCGCTCCGCCCTCACATGCCAAATGCACTAACCGGGCCAGCTCTGCCTTGGCCGTGACCGCGCCATGACCGTGCCATGACCGTGGAGGAGCGGTGGGAGAGGGCTGCTGCCTCAGCAGCAGCCGGTGGTGATCGGCTGCTGCAGCGCGCGCAGGGGTGGTCGTGCGCTCGAACGATCCGGATCGACGCGCGGGCCCCGTGGAAGTTCAAGGGGGGTTGTCGCTCGGCCCTTGCGTGGTCGGCGATCTCCACTAAGCGCTTCAGGATGAGCTGTTCTCTGCCGCGAGCAGCCGCGAGCGTGATGCGAGAAGGGATGAAACAGCGGTCGAGCGAGGAGCGCGCAGAAGGGAGCGACTTCATCGAATGCCTGGAAGACCTTGCGATCGTGCGACCTGTGGACGACTCCGAAGAACATCTCCTCTGGGACACCGAGCTCCTGAAGCAGGAGCTCGCCCGCGCGAGCCCTGGCCGCGAGTCGGGGCTGATGCGGCTCCTCGCGGCGCGGGTCGCGATGAACAGCTCTTTTCAGTTCTTCGGCCTGCTCGACGCGCACGGTACGAGCTGGGAGTCGAACCATACCTCGACCCGCGGCGCCGGCGTGGAGCGGAGGGAGGTGCACGGCGTGCCCTTCTGGGAGTGCCGCTGGTGGCAGGGCTCGCCGGAGATCCAGGAGCGTCTGAAGGACGCCGTGCGGCGCGCGGCGCGCGGCGAGTTCGTCAGGTACGACGTGGAGGTCCTCGGGGGGAACGAAGGTGAGAAGCGCATCACGATCGATTTCAACCTGAACCCCGTGAAGGATCGGCAGGGCAAGGTGGTCTTCATGATCGCCGAGGGGCGGGACGTCACCGAGCAGCGGCGGCTCGAGCGCGAGGTCGCGCAGCACCGGGACGAGCTCGCGACGCTCGATCGCCTCAAGACGGAGTTCGTGGCCAACGTGAGCCACGAGTTCCGCACCCCGCTCACGCTCATCCTCGGGCGCGTCGAGGACGCGCTGTCGAGCCCGGCGAGGTCGCTCGCGGGCGACGGCCTCGCCGCGGCCCACCGGAGCACGCTCCGACTCCTCCGGCTCGTGAACACGCTGCTCGATTTCTCCCGCATCGAGGCGGGGCGCCTCCAGACGTCGTTCGCGCCCACCGATCTCGCGCGGCTCACGGCGGAGCTCGCGAGCTCCTTCCGCTCGCTGATCGAGGGCGCGGGCCTGTCGCTCGTCGTGGACTGCCCGCCGCTGCCCGAGCCCGTCTACGTCGACGCGGCGCAATGGGAGAAGGTCGTCATGAACCTCCTCTCGAACGCCTTCAAGTTCACGTTCGAGGGGGAGATCGCGGTCTCGCTGCGCGCTCACCCGGACCACGTCGAGCTGACCGTGCGCGACACCGGCACCGGGATCCCCTCGGAGGAGCTCCCGCGCATCTTCGAGCGGTTCCACCGCGTGCACGGCGCGCGCGGCCGGAGCATCGAGGGCACCGGGATCGGGCTCTCCCTCGTCCAGGAGCTCGTCAAGGCGCACGGGGGCTCGCTGCGCGCCTCGAGCACGGTGGGGCAGGGGAGCGCGTTCACCGTGGCGATCCCGAGGGGCCGCGCGCACCTTTCGCCGGAGCGCGTGGTCGCCGCCGGGGAGCCGGCGCCCTCGGCGGCGAGCGCGAGCCTCCACGTGCTCGAGGCGTCCCAGTGGTCTTCACCCCAGTCACCCGGGCGCGAAGGAGCGGCGCCAGCGGGCCCGGAGCCGCGCGCCGACGCCGCGCCCGTGCAGGTCGTCCCGGGCGGCGGAGAGGGCCGGATCCTCGTCGCCGACGACAACGCGGACATGCGGGAGTACCTCGTCCACCTGCTCACGCCGAGGTGGAGCGTGGAGGCGGCCTCGAACGGGCGGGCGGCCCTCGCGGCCGCGCTCGCGCGCCCGCCCGACCTCGTGGTGAGCGACGTGATGATGCCCGAGCTCGACGGCGTGGAGCTCCTCCGGGAGCTCCGCGCGGACCCGAGGACGAGCAGCGTCCCCGTGGTGCTCGTGTCCGCTCGGGCGGGGGAGGACGCCGTCGTCGAGGGCCTCGACACGGGGGCGGACGATTACCTGGTGAAGCCGTTCTCGCCGCGCGAGCTCCTCGCCCGCGTCCGGACGCAGATCGAGATGGCGCGGATGCGGCGGCGCGCCGTCGAGGCCGCGGAGCGGGAGCGCGCGCAGGAGCTGCCCCGCTTCCTGGACGCGGCGAGCGTGGTGCTGGCCGAGTCTCTCGACTATTCCACGACGCTCGCGCGGGTGGCGCAGCTCGCGGTGCCCGTCCTCGCCGACTTCTGCGTCGTCGACGCGCTCGACGAGGAGGACGGCACCTTCCGGCGGGTGGGCGTGGCGCACTCGGACCCTTCGCTCGCAGCCGTGGCCGAGGAGGCGAAGCGCTTCGCGCCCAAGCTCGACGGCAACCCGGAGCACCCGCCGACCAAGGTGCTCCTCGAGCAGAGGTCGGTGCTCGTCGAGCACTTCACGGACGAGCTGATGCGCGCCATCGCGCAGAACGAGGAGCACCTCCGGGTGATACGGACCATCGGGGCGCACTCGTTCATGTGCGTCCCGCTGGCGCGGCGCGGGCGGCTCTTCGGGACGCTGACCTTCATGGTCGTGCGATCCGAGCGCCGGTACAGCCGGGCGGACCTCGCGGCGGCGGAGGAGCTCGGGCGCCGCTGCGCGCTCGCGGTGGACAACGCGCGCCTGTACAGGGACGCGCAGAGCGCGATCGCGCTGCGGGACGAGTTCCTCTCGATCGCCTCCCACGAGCTGAAGACGCCGCTCACCCCGCTCGCGCTGCAGATCCAGACCCTGATGCGCCGCGCGCCCGAGCTGTGCCCCGACAGCGAGCGCCTCCCGTGGCTCATGGACCGGCTCGGGCTCGTTCGCCGGCAGAGCGAGCGGCTGAGGCGGCTCGTCGAGAACCTCCTCGACATCTCCCGCATTTCCGCGGGGCGCCTCGCCCTGGAGCTCGAGCAAGTCCGGCTGTCGGACATCGTCCGGCAGGTGGTGTCTCGCTTCCAGGAGGGCGGCGAGATCGCGGAGGCGGGCTCGCGGGTCACCGTGAGCGCGGCGGACGACGCCGCGGGGAGCTGGGATCGGGTGCGGCTCGAGCAGGTCGTCGAGAACCTCGTCTCGAACGCGCTCAAGTATGGTCAGGGAAACCCGATAGAGATCACCGTCGCCTCGATGGGCTCGATGGCCACGTTGACGATCGCGGACCACGGCATCGGGATCGCGCAGGAGCACATCGGCCGGATCTTCGGGCGGTTCGAGCGCGCCGTGTCGGCGCGGCACTATGGTGGTCTGGGCATGGGGCTCTACATCACGACGCAGGTGGTCGAAGCGCTGGACGGTTCGATCGAGGTGAGCTCTGTCCTGGGAGAGGGCTCGACCTTCAAGGTGACCCTGCCGCTCGCCGGCCCTCGGGCCTCGGGCCGGCAGGGGCTGCCGGGATTCGAGGGCGCCTGAGGCGCCCGGCGCGAGGGGGCCCCGCGGGCCGGCTCGAGGTCGTGACGCCCTGGTCGCTGTCACCCTGCGGAGGGAGCGAGTGCGCATGACGATGAGCCGTCCCAGCAAGCGCATCCTGATCGTCGATGACGACGCCGCGATCCGCCGCACGTTGAGCGAGCTCCTGGAAGAGGAGGGGTATGCGGTCGCCTGCGCCGCGAACGGGCGCGAGGCCCTCGCGTGCCTGCGGGACGACCCCTCGTCCATCGCGCTCGTCCTGCTCGACCTGATGATGCCCGTCATGGATGGGTTCCAGTTTCGCGCCGAGCAGAAGCGCGACCCGACGCTCGCCGCCACGCCTATCGTGGTGATGACCGCGCGCGGCGCGACGGAGCGCGCCGGCATCGACGCGGACGCGATCCTCAGCAAGCCGTTCGACGTGCTGAAGCTGATGGACACCATCGAGCGGAGCTGCCGGAAGGGGTGAGCCGGCGGCGCGCGGCGCCGAGCCGCTCGCGCGAGCGGCGCGATGGCGCGATCGCGCGCCGCAGGCGACCTAGGAGCCCGCCCTCGTGCCGCACATGGTCGAGAGCACCGCGAGCAGCTCCGCCGGCTCGATGGGCTTCGGGACATGGGTGTTGAACCCCGCCCGCAATGCGCGCATGCGATCCTCCGTGCGCGCATAGGCGGTGAGCGCGATCGCCGGGGTCCGCCCCCCGCTCGCCGCCGGGAGCGCGCGGATCTTGCGGATCAGCGCGTAGCCGTCCTCGCCGGGCATCGCGACGTCGGACACGAGCACGTCGGGCTGCAGCGCCTTCACCGCGAGCAGCGCCTCGGCCGCGGACGACACGGCCGTCACGCGCGCGCCGCACTGCTCGAGCATCGTGACGAGGAGCTCGCGCGTGTCGTCCTCGTCCTCGACCACGAGCACGTTCAGCGCCGCGAGCTCCGGCGGGCGGTCGCTCCCGGCGGAGGCGGACGGCAGCGCCGCCAGCCGGCGCCCCCGGTCGTGGCTCGGCGGCGCCGCGAGCGGCAGCTGGACGACGAACGTGGCGCCCCGCCCCTCCCCGTCGCTCAGCGCGTGGGCCGTGCCGCCGTGCATCTCCACGAGGCTCTTCACGATCGTGAGCCCCAGGCCCAGGCCGCCGTGCCTGCGGGTCGTGCCGCTCTCGGCCTGCCGGAACTGCTCGAACACGTAAGGCAAGAACGCGGGCTCGATGCCCTGGCCGGTGTCGGACACGGTGATCTCGGCGGACCCGTCGGCGCGATCGAGCCGGATGCGCACCACGCCGCCCCGCGGCGTGAACTTCACCGCGTTGTTGAGCAGGTTCCAGACGACCTGCTGCAGCCGGCCCGCGTCGCCCGCGACGGCGCCCACGCCGGGCTCGAGGAGCGACAGGAGCCGCACCCCCTTGGCGTCGGCGGCAGGCCGCACGACCTCGAGGGCGGCGTCGATCACCGGCACGAGCTCGATCCGATGGACGTCCAGCCGGAGCTTGCCGGCCATGATGCGCGAGATGTCGAGCAGATCGTCGATGAGCTGCGCCTGCGCCTGGGCGTTGCGCTCCACCGTCTCCAGCGCCTTGTCGCGGCGCTCCTCGGGGAGCTTGCCGGTGCGCAGCATCCGGACCCAGCCGAGGACCGCCGTGAGCGGCGTGCGGAGCTCGTGGCTCATCGTCGCCAGGAACTCGTCCTTCAGGTGGCTCGCGGCCTCGGCCTCCTGCCGCGCGGACTCCGCCGCGGCGAGCAGGCCTTGCCGCTCCTCCTCCGCCCGCTTCCGCGCGGTGATGTCGAAGAACGAGGAGACGACGCCGGCGACCGAGCCGTCGGTGCCGCGGAGCGGCTGCGCGTTCACCGAGAGCCACAGGACCGAGCCGTCCGGCCGCTCCAGCCCGAGCAGGACGCCCGACTGGGGCGCGCCGGTCCGGAGCGCGATCTGCGAGGGGACCATCTCGAGAGGGAACGGCGAGCCGTCCTCGCGGACGAGCCTGCACGACGGGCCCATCATCGTGGACCCGACGAGCTGGGCCATGGGCAGGCCCAGGATCCGCTCGGCGCTCGCGTTCGCGGTGCGGATGACGCCGCGCTCGTCCTGGAGCGTGATGCCCTCCTCGAGCGCGCTGATGATCACGCGATAGCGCTCCTCGCTGTCCCGGAGCGCCCGCTCCGCCTCGATCGCGTCGGTCTCGTCGCGGGTGATCAGAACCGCGCCCGCGGGCGAGCCGTCGGCGTGCCTGAGCGGCGATGCCGTCCCGGAGAGGGCGCGGATCGAGCCGTCCGGGCGGGTGACGAGCCAGCGCGCGTTCTCGACCTTCTCGCCCCGGAGCGCGCGGTGGAGCGGGTCCTCGTCGGGGCGCAGCGGCCGGCCGTCCAGCGCGAGCAGCCCGCGGTTCCGGAGCGACTCGAGCGCGTCGCGCGCGTCGCGCTCGTACACGCCGTGCTGCCGCTGGGCCTCGCCGTTGCAGATGCGGAGCGCCCCGCACGCGTCCGCGGCCATGATGCCGTCGCCGCTCTGCTCGATGAGCGCCCGCAGCAGATCGCGCTCCACCGCCGCGATCCGCTCGGCCCGCTCGGCCCGCTCGCGGAGCCGCTTCGAGCGAAGGAGCGCACCGACGCGCGCCGACAGCGCGGCCGCCGGGCAGGGCTTGACCACGTAGTCGTCGGCGCCCGCGGTGAGCCCCTCGACGAGGTCCTCCTCCTGCCCGGCCACGGTCAGGATGAGGATCGGGAGCCCGACCGTGGCGGCGCGCGACCGCAAGAGGCCACAGATCTCGGTGCCGGACATGCCCGGCATCACCTGATCGAGCACGAGGACATCCGGCACATCGCCCCCCGCCACGCGCTCGAGCATCGCGGCGGCGTCCGTGAAGACCTGGGCCTCGTACCCCGGCGCGAGGGCGCGCGCGGCCATCTCGGCCTCCAGCAACGAATCGTCGAGGATCCACACCGCCCCGCGCTGCGCGTGCTCGCTCGGCGGAGGCTCCAGGCTCCCCTCCCGGACGCCTCGCCCCGCGGCCGGCGCCGGGCGCCGGGGCGGGCCGTTCGCATCGCGCGCGGCGTCGGCGAGCGCGAAGTCCATCGTCATTGGCCGATTCATGGTTCTCCAGGAGCAGCAGGGGCCGTGAGGCATATCGCCACAGGGGAGCGCCTCTCGGGGCGGGACGGGGCGCGGAGACCCGTTGGTCCCGCAAGCATCTTTACCGCCCAGTCTCATCTGAGGGAGAGCCCTCGACGATGCAAGCCTAATACGATGAAAGGCGCCCTGTTGCCCTCTTCTGCCTGTCTGCGTCGGTTGCTTCCGGTCGCGTCTGGCGCGTCAGGTCGCTTCTGGTCATCGCGCCACGCATCATCCAGCGCTCGCCGGGTTCCATCGACGTCTGTCATGGCGATGGCGTTCGCGCCCGCCGACGTCGCTGGCGCACTGGCGTTCCTCGACGTGCGGGCAGCGCCTGGACGCTCGAGCGTGGCATCCGCGGTTCGGGACGTGTCTGACGGGAGTTCCCTGATTCTGGCAAGGACGCACAAGCGCGATTGACACCCCGCATTCGGAAAGGCTATTCCCTCGATCGAGCACCGCTGTGGCAGAGATCCTCGTCGTCGATGACAGCCGGGTGATGCGCGAGATGGTGGTGGCCTGCCTGCGTGCAGAGCAGCACGGGTTCGCGCACGCGGCGAGCGGGCTCGAGGCGATTGAGACGCTCTCGCTCAGGCCGTTCGATCTCGTGGTGCTCGACCTGAATATGCCCGATATCGGGGGACTCGAGGTGATCGAGTTCATCCGGGGTCAAGACAGGCTGCGGAGCCTGCCGATCCTGGTGGTGACGACCCGGGGTGATGAGGAGTCCCGCGCCCGCACGCTCGCCGCGGGGGCGTCGGAGTTCATGACGAAGCCCTTCACTCCCGACGCCATCCTGGCCAGCGTGCGCGCGCTCCTGCAGGACAGCGGCGCCAGCGCCGGATGATCGGATGGGCGGGGCGCTCGATGTGAACGAGTTCGTGGCCGGCTACCTCGTCGAGGTGGAAGAGCACCTCTCGGCGTCGACGGCCAACCTCCTCGCCGTCGAGGCGGCCCTCCGCGGCGGCGAGTCGAACCCCAAGGCGATCCGGGAGCTCTTCCGCGCTCTTCACACCATCAAGGGCCTCTCCGCCATGGTCGGCGTGGAGCCGATTGTGGATCTCGCCCACGCGATGGAGACCGTGCTCCGGGCGGCGGACCGGTCGGCCGGGAGCCTCTCCGCCTCGTCGATCGAGGTGCTGCTCCGCGGGCTCCGGTCCATCGAGGAGCGGGCGCGGGCCCTCGCCGAGGGCAAGCCGGTGCTGCCGGCGGCGCCCGAGCTCCTCGCCGCGCTCACCGCGCTCGATCTCGCCGCCGCGCCGTCGCCGCCCGTGCCGATCATCGGCGCCGATCCCGAGATCCTCGCGAAGCTCGGGCCCGGCGAGCGGGTGCAGCTCGCGCAGGGCGTGGCCGGCGGGCGGCGCGCGCTGCGGGTCGACTTCGTCCCCTCGCCGGCGCGCACCGCCGAGGGGGTGAACATCACGACCGTCCGCGAGCGCGTCGGCAAGCTCGCCGAGATCGTCAAGGTCATCCCGCTCTCGGTGCCGGCCAGCGATGGCGCGCCGGGCGGCATCGCCTTCGCGCTCCTCGTCCTCACGAGCGCGCCCGACGAGGAGGTCGCGCGCGCGGCGGCGGCGGATGGCGCCCGCGCGCTCACCGTGGAGCCCCCCGTCCCGCCGGCCGTGGCGGCGCTGGCGGAGCGCGAGCCGGACGAGCCGGCGGACCGGGAGCCTCAGCTCCGAGGCGTCGTCCGCGTCGAGGTGGCGCGCCTCGACGACGCGCTCGACAAGCTGTCGGCGCTGGTCGTGACGCGGTTCCGGCTCGCTCGGGCGGCCGCCGAGCTGCGCGCCCGCGGGGTCGACATCCGCGATCTGTCGGAGATCCTGCGCGAGCACGACCGGACGCTGCGCGACCTCCGCGGCGCCATCATGCGCGCGCGCATGATCTCCGTGGCGGAGCTCCTCGAGCGCGTGCCGCTCGTCGTCCGCGGCCTCGGTCGCGCCACCGGCAAGCAGGTCCGGCTCGAGATCGACGCCGGCAAGGCCGAGCTCGACAAGGCGGTCGCGGAGCGGGTCTTCCCTGCGATCGTGCACCTGCTCCGCAACGCCGTCGATCACGCGATCGAGCCGCCCGCCGAGCGGCGGCGCCTCGGCAAGCCCGAGGAGGGCGTCGTCCGGGTCTCCTGCTTCGAGCGCTCCAGCAATCAGCTCGAGCTCAGCGTCGCCGACGACGGCCGCGGCATCGATCGCGCGCTGGTCGCGAGGCGGGCCGGCCGCCCCGCGCCCGAGAGCGACGCGGCGCTGCTCGACCTCATCACGCTCCCCGGGCTGTCGACGCTCGACCAGGCGACGAAGACCAGCGGCCGCGGGCTCGGGATGGACATCGTGCGCCGCATCGCCGTGGAGCAGCTCAGCGGGGAGCTCTCGGTGAGCACGTCCCCCCGCGCCGGCACCACCTTCACCCTCCGGATCCCGCTCACGTTGACCATCGTGGACGCCTTCTCCTTCCTGTGTGGTGATCAGCTGTTCGTGACGCCCATCGCGGGCGTCGAGGAGGTCGTGGAGATCGACGCCGCGCGCGTCCTCCGCGGCCCAGCGCCGGGCGAAGCGCGGGGCGGGGCGATGTTGCCAGCGCCGGGCGAAGCGCGGGGCGGGACCATGTTGCCAGCGCCGGGCGAAGCACGGGGCGGGACCCTGTTGATCGAGCGCCGCGGCGAGGTCGTGCCCCTCGTCGATCTCGGCGCCCTCTTCGAGCTCGGGGCCTCGCCGGCGCGCAGGGCGCTCGTCGTCCGCCGCCACGGCGCGCCCTTCGCGTTCGGCGTGACCCGCGTGATCGGCCAGCAGGAGGTGGTCGTGCGGCCTCTCGAGGACCCGCTCGTCCGGGTGCCGGGCGTGTCCGGCGCGACGGATCTCGGCGACGGGCGCCCCACGCTCGTGCTCGACCTCGTGACCCTCAGCGGCAGGCTCTCCGCTGGCCGCGGCGGCCGCGGCGCGCTCGCCCGGGCGGCCTCGTGAGCGATCTGCACGTGGTCCTGAAGGTGGCGGACACCGAGTACGTCATCTCGGCGGCGGACGTGCTCCACATGGAGTCGTTCGCCGGGGCGACCCGGGTGCCGGGGGCGCGATCGTACGTCGGCGGCCTGGTGCAGATCCGGGGCCGCGTGGTCCCGGTCGTGGATCTGCGCGTCCGCTTCGGGCTCCCGAGCGCGGAGCCGACGCTGGACTCGCGCGTCATCGTCGTTCAGCGCGGCGGCCGCACCGTGGGCCTCCTCGTGGACAGCGCGCGCGAGGTGGTCAACATCGCCGAGGGCGAGCTGAGGCCGCCCCCCGAGGTCATGGCGGAGGAGAGCGCCGGGTTCGTCAGGGCCGTCGCGAAGCTCGGGGAGCGCCTCGTGATGCTCGTCGACGTCGGCAGGATCATCGGTGAGGAGCAGGATCATGGCATCTGATGCAATCGCGGACATCGACGGCGCGCTCGCGCGGGCGGAGCAGACCGAGCGCGCGCTCCGCCAGGCGGTCGCGACCGTCGCCGGCGTCGAGCAGGCGGCCGCGCGGCTCGCCGCCCTCGGCGCCGAGCAGGCCGCGGCCGGCAGGGAGCAGGGGGCCATGGCGGTGGCGCTCGCGGGCGAGATCGAGGAGGCCGGGTCGACCGCGCAGGGGCTCGCCCGCACCGGGCAGCGGGTGGGCGACGTCGTCATCGACGTCGTGAGGGCGACCGAGGGCATGGCGAGCGGCATCGGCGCGCTCGCCCCCGCGCTCGCCAGCGTGAAGGGCGACGCCGAGACGCTCGCCACCTCGGCGGACACGACCGCGGCGGCGCTCGAGGAGATCGCCCGCTCGGTGAAGGCGGTGAGCACCAGCGCCGAGGAGCTCGCGTCCTCCAGCGAGGAGCTCCTCGGGTCGGTCTCCGTGACGAGCGGATCCGCCGACGAGGCGGCGGCCCGCGGCGAGAGCAACGCCGCGGCCATCGAGGAGATCGGGGCCACGATCGAGGAGATGTCGAAGGGCGTCGCGCGCCTGTCGACCGACGCCAAGGGGGTCGGGGCGCAGATCTCGACCATGGCCGGGACCGTCGCGGGCGTGAGCGGCTCGCTCGATCGCGTCGCGAAGGACGCGACCGAGATGGCGAGCGCGGTCGAGGAGACCGCGGCGACCGCCGAGCAGATGGCGCGGTCGATCCGCGGGGTGGCCGAGAGCGCGAGGGCGCTCGACTCGAGCGCGTCGACGACCGCGAGCACGATCACGGAGATCGCGAGCTCGGTCGAGGAGGTCGCGGCCACCGCCGAGAAGAACGCCGCGACCATCGAGGCGAACGCGGTCGCCGCCGAGCAGCTCGCGCGGACCGCGCAGCAGGTCGCGCAGAGCGCCGAGCAGATCAGCGGGCTCGCGGCCGGCAACGCCGCCACGTCGTCGCAGGTCGAGGCCTCGACGCGGCGGATCGTCGCCATCGTCGAGACCGCGCGCGCGACCGCCGAGCAGGGGATCGCGACCGCGCGCCAGGGCGCCGCGACGGTCGGCAGGTCCATCGCCGGGCTCGGGAGCATCCGGCAGGCGATGGCCGACTCCGCGTCGGTCATGAAGGAGATGGGCAAGCGGGCGGAGGAGATCGGCGACATCGTCCAGACGATCAACCTGATCGCCGACCGCACGAACCTCCTCTCGCTCAACGCCAGCATCGAGGCCGCGCGCGCGGGGGAGCACGGCCGCGGCTTCGCCGTCGTCGCCGAGGAGATCCGCAACCTCGCCGATCGGGCCGCCGTCTCGAGCGCCGAGATCGCCAAGATCGTCCGCGCGCTCCAGGCGAGCGCCCGGGAGGCGGTGGCCGCCTCGAGCGAGGGCGTGAAGGTCGCGGACGAGGGGACCCGGCTCGCGAGCGACGCCGATCGGGCGCTCGCGTCCATCCTCCAGGGGGTCGAGGAGCTCGGCCGCTCGATCCGCGACATCGACCGGGCGAACGCGGAGCAGGTGCAGGCGGTGGCCTCCCTGACCCAGACGGCGTCGCGCATGAGCGACGAGGGCAGGGCGGTCGCGCGCTCCGCGGCCGAGCAGACCAAGGCGATCCAGTCGCTCGCGCAGGGCAGCGCGGAGATGCGGCGCATGGCGCGGCAGACGAAGGACGCGACCGCCGAGCAGGCGCGCGCGCTGCGGGACGCCGTGAAGGCCAACGCGCAGCTCACGTCCACCGCCGAGCGGGTGTCGCGGGCGATGGACGAGCAGGCGACGGGGGCGTTGCAGCTCGCCAAGGTCGCCGCGCAGATGCGCGCGCTGACCCAGCAAACCAGCGCCGCGATGGTCGAGCAGACCCGCGCCCTGGCCGGGATCTCCGCGCTCACGCAGGAGGTCTCGGGCGCGTCGCAGCGCATGGTCGCCGGCCTCGCGGAGCAGGCGGGCGGCGCGAGCGAGATCGCGCGCGCCATGGACGACATCCGGCGGCTGTCGGTCCAGTCGGCGCGGGGAACCGGCGAGCAGGCGCGGGCGGCGAAGCAGCTGGAGGCGTCCGCCCGCCAGGTCGCGCGGCTCGCGGCGGCGGTGACCGCCGCCACGGCGGACCAGGGCAAGGCGACGGCGTCCCTGGCGAAGGAGGGGGATTCCGTGCGCCGGATCGCCAGGCAGACGGCGCGGGCCGTGGCCGATCAGGCGGAGGCGATCGCGGCCCTCGCGTCGGGCGCGAACCGGCACACGTCGTCGCTCCAGGCCGCCGAGAAGGGGGCCCTCGAGCTCTCGACCCGGAGCGAGCAGCACGCCGCCTCGCTCTCGCGGCTGCGCGACCCGGTCCGGGAGCTGCTCGCCTCCACGGCCAGGCACGCGAGGGACACCGGCGCGATCGCGAGCGACGCAGGCCAGGTGCTCGAGCAGCTCGGCAGGATCCGGCTGGCGAGCGCGGAGCACGCGGACGCGGTCGCGGGCGTCGTCGCGACGGTCGCGCACGCCGTCGCCCACATCAAGGTGAACGGGACGCAGCACCCCACGCCGCCGGAGACGCCATGATCGCTCGTCGACCCGCGCCCGCGCTCGCCGTCTCGGACGCGGAGCGGCAGCGCGTCGAGCAGGTCGAGCGGCTCGCCGCCTCGGGGCCTCCGGGGGCGCCTGGGCTCATCGAGATGCTCGCGGATCCGAGCTGGACCGTGCGGCGGGCGGTCGTCGCGTCGCTCGCCGCGCTCGGCGACGCGGCGGTCCACCCCCTCTGCGCGTGCCTCTCCGCCCGGCGCGACAGCGAGGCGCGCCTCGCCGCCACGGTCGACGCGCTCGTCGCGTCGCTGGGCGACGTCGACGCCGCCGTGCTCGCGCTGACGCTGGATCCTCGCCCCGCGCTCGTCGCCGACGCGGCGCAGATCCTCGGCCGCCGCGGCAGCGCGAAGGCCGTCCCCCGGCTCGCGGAGCTCACGTCGCACCCCGACGACAACGTCGCGGTCGCCGCGATCGAGGCGCTCGGCCGGGTCGGCGGCAGGTCCGCTGTCGACTCGCTCGTGGACGCCGTCTCGAGCGGAAATTTCTTCCGTGTCTTCCCGGCGATCGACGTGCTGGGGCGGAGCGGCGACCCGCGCGCGACCGGCCCGCTGGCGGTCCTCCTCGAGGATCCGCGCTACCTGCTCGAGGCGGCGCGGGCGCTCGGCCGCACCGGCAGCCGCGGCGCCGTGGCGCCGCTGGTGCGCCTCCTCGGGCGGCCGAGCGACGGCGTCGTGCGTGTCGCCGCGGCGGCGCTCGCCGAGCTGCGCGAGCGGTACCGCGAGCGCTACGGGACGGTCGCGCCGATCGACGAGGCACTCCGGAGCGAGGCCCCGGCGCCCGGCGTGGCGCGGCGGCTCTCCCAGAGCCTCGCGGGCGCGGATCCGGCCGAGCAGGCCGCCCTCTGCAGCGTGCTCGGCGCGATCGGTGGCGACGAGGCGCTGCTCGAGCTGACGCGCCTGCTCGACGCCGATCCTCCCGTCGCGAGCGCCGCCGCGGAGGCGCTCGGCCAGCTGTCGCGGAGCGCGGACCCCCGGGTGCTCGCGGCGCTGCGCGACGGCGACAGCGCGCGCAGGCTCCTGCTCCTGCCGCTCGTCCGGGGCACCGCGGCCGCGGGCGACGTGGAGCGCTGCCTCGCCGATCCGGACGCGGAGGTCCGCGCCGCGGCGTGCGACGCGCTCGCGCGCATCGCGGAGCCCGGCTCGGCGCGCGCGCTGTTCCAGGTCCTCGACGACCCGAGCCCCCGCGTGGTCCACGCCGCGACGACCGCGATCCAGGGCCTCGGCGGCCCGGAGGTCGAGGCCCTCGCGCTCGCCGCGGCCCGCGACGGGGCCCCGGCCGCGCGGAGGACGGCCCTCCGGATCCTCGGGCACCTCGCGCCTCCGTCGGCGCTGCCGGTCTTCCTCGACAGCCTCGGCGACCCCGACGCGCGGGCGCGCGAGCAGGCGATCCATGGCCTCGCGTGCCTCGCGGCGCCGGCGGCGCTCGACGCGCTCGTCGCGGTCGCGGCCGATCCCGCGGCGCGGATCCGGGCCGTGGCGATGCGGGCGCTCGGGCAGTCGCGCCGGGATCCCCGCGTGATCGACGCGCTCCTCGCGGGGCTCGGCGACGGCGACGCGTGGGTCCGGTACTACGCCTGCCAGTCGCTGGGAAAGCTCGGGTGGGAGGCGGCGGCAGGGGTCATCGCCGAGCGGCTCCGGGACGAGAGCGGCCAGGTGCGCGTGGCGGCGATCGAGGCGCTGTCGGGGATCAAGGGCGATCTCGCGCTCGCGGCGCTGGAGCAGGCGGCCCGGGACGGCGACACGGACATGCGGCGGTCGGCGCTGATCGGGCTCGGCATCGCGGGGCGGGAGGCGTCGCTGCCGACGTTGCTCGACGCGCTCTCGTCCCCGGACGTGGCGACCCGGCTGGTCGCGGTCTCGGCCGTCTCCGGCTTCTCGTCACCCGAGGTCCTGCCTGCCCTCGTGCGGGCAGCGGGCGACCCCGACGAGAGCGTGCGGGCGGCCGCGACCAGCTTCATCGCGGGGCGGCCCGGCGCCGAGGCGACGAGGGCCCTGGTCGCGCTGCTCGTCGCGTCGCGGGCGCAGGGCCCGCTGCTCGCCGCGCTCTCGACGCCCGTGCCGGGCCGCATCGAGGGCATCCTCGACGCGCTGGGGACGGCGGACGACGAGCTCTCGCCGCTCCTGACCGCGGCGCTCGCGCGGATGCGGCTCCCCGGGGCGCACGCCGCGCTCCTCGAGGCGCTCCGGATGCCGCGCGCGCCGGCGCGGAAGGCGGCCGCCACGACGCTCGCCGCGGTGGCCACCCGCGAGGGCTTCGCGGCGGTCGAGCGCGCCGCGCGGACCGATCCAGATCCCGAGGTGCGGCGCGTGTCCGCGTCCGTCCTCGCGCAGTGGGCCTGATCCCGTGGGCATGACGAGCCGCCTCCCCATCTCTCCGCAGGTCTTCGCGATCTTCAGCGCGCTCGTCGCCGAGAAGATCGGCTTCCACTACGACGCGGCCGATCGCGAGCTGCTCGGCGACAAGCTGTCGGCGCGCGCCCTCGACGCCGGCTTCGACTCGCTGCTCGATTACTACTACTTCCTCCGCTACGACCCGGGGGGCGCGGCCGAGATGGACGCGCTGATCGACGGGCTGGTCGTGGGCGAGACGTACCTCTTCCGCGAGCTCGCGCAGCTCGAGCTCGCGGTCTCGGAGTTCGTCGCGCCGCGCGTGGCGGCGGGCGGCCGGCCGCGGATCTGGTCGGCGGCCTGCTCGAGCGGCGAGGAGCCGTTCACGCTCGCGATGCTCCTGGCCGAGCGGGGCCTGCTCGACAAGGTCGAGATCATCGCGAGCGACATCAGCGCGCGGGCGCTCTCGCGGGCTCAGGCCGGCGTTCTCGGGCCCCGCTCGCTCCGGAGCAACGCCCCGCCGCCTCCGTTCGCCGAGCGGTGGCTGCAGGTGACGCCCGATCGCGTCGTCGTGAGCGCCGAGCTGCGGCGGGCGATCGACTGGCGGCGGATCAACCTGCTCGACGCGTCGCATGTCGCGTCGCTCGGGCAGCTCGACGTCGTGATCTGCCGCAACGTGCTCATCTATTTCCACGACAACACGGCGCGGTGGGTGGTCAAGAACCTCTCGGGGGCGCTCTCCGCGGGCGGGATCCTCCTGGTCGGGGTCTCCGAGTCGCTCTTCAGGCTCGGCACCGCGCTCGCCTGCGAGGAGCGGGGCGGCGTGTTCCTGTACCGGAACGCGGAGCCATGAGGCGCCCCCCGGTCCGCGTGCTCGTGGTCGACGACTCCGCCTTCGTGCGCAAGGTGCTGCGGCAGGTCCTCGGCGCGAGCTCCTCGATCGAGGTCGTCGACACGGCCATGGACGGCTTCGACGCGCTGGAGAAGATCGCGCGCTACAAGCCGGATGTCGTCACGCTGGATCTCGTGATGCCGAACCTCGACGGCCTCGGCGTGCTCGCGTCGTTGCCGCGCGAGGGCGCGCCGCGGGTGATCGTCGTCAGCAGCGCCGACGCGGACAGCGATCTCGGCGTCAGGGCGCTCCAGGAAGGCGCGACCGATCTCGTCGAGAAGCCGACGGCGCTCGCGACCGATCGCCTCTTCGGCCTCGCGGACGAGCTGGTCCGCAAGGTGCTCGCCGCCGCCGAGGCGAAGGTCCACCGCGTGGAGCCGCCGTCCGCGCCGCCGCCCGCGCCTTTCGCTATCCCGGCGCTGTCGCGCACGCGGCTCGTCGTGATCGGCGCCTCGACCGGCGGCCCGCTGGCGCTGACGCGGCTCCTCGCGGCGATGCCCGCCGGGTTCCCGGCCCCCATCGTCGTCGCGCTGCACATCCCTCCTGGCTACACGGAATCGCTGGCGCGCCGCCTCGACGACGGGAGCGCGCTCTCGATCGTCGAGGCGTCGGACGATCTCCCGCTCCGGCCCGGGCTCGTGGTCATCGCGCGCGGGGGGACGCACATCGAGGTCCGGCGCAACCTGGCGCGCGCCAGCGTCTGCTTCCCGGCGACGGCCGGCGCGTCCCTCTATTGCCCGTCCGTGGATCTGCTCTTCGCGAGCGCCGCGGCCGAGTTCGGGCCCGGCGTCCTCGGGGTCGTGCTCACGGGCATGGGGGACGACGGCCTGGAGGGCTCCCGGGCGATCCGCGCGGCGGGCGGGAAGGTCCTCGCGGAGGCCGAGTCGTCCTGCGTCGTTTACGGCATGCCCCGCCGCGTGCTGGAGGCCGGGCTCGCCGCGGCCGCGGTGCCTCTCGATCAGATGCCTGCGGCCATCCTGCGGCATCTTTGATATCGCACGTCGCACCTCGCGCGCTGCGCCTCGTCAAAGCGGCCAGTAGACCACCTTCCCCTCGATCTCCTGGAACGTCGCCGCGTTGCCGTCCTGGGAGACGATGAAGGCGATCCGCTCCGGGTACCCCGCGACGAACGCCGCGGCCGCGCGGTGGCGGGTGCCGCGCGCGTCGAGGCTCAGGCTCGCGTCCATCCGCTGGTCGGGGGTTGCGGCGAAGACCTCGGAGATGATCGCCCTCGGAGGCGGCAGCTTCGCGCCGAACGCGAGCACGTCGAGGGCGTGGCTCATCACGACCGCGCCGTCGACGGTCGTCAGCCGCACGATGAGCTCGAGCAGCCGGCTGACGCGCTCGGATCTCTGCAGCGCGTGCTCCGAGTCGCGCGGCGCTGGCCTCCCCCTGGACGGCGGGCATGGCCCGTCCGGCAGGTGGGTCTCGTGCGCGCCGGCGAGGTCGAGGATGGCCGAGCCGAGGCACAGGGCAGGGGCCAGCCGCTTGACCTCGGTGTCGAGCTGATTGCCCTCTTCCCCGAAGAGCTGCGGCAGGCCCTCGCCCGGCCCCAGAACGACGAGGAGCCCGCCGCGACCGAGCTCGACCATCCCCTCGACGATGCGCAGCAGATAGCCGCGCACGTTGCGGGCGAGCGCGCTCGCCTGGTCCCGCGCGACGGTCCGCTCGATGGAGTCGAGCAGCGGCCGGTTCTTGGGCATCCACGTCCGCACGGCGCCGCGCTCGTAACGGACGACCTCCCATTCGCCGCGGTACACGGCCACGACGCCTGGCTTCGGGGCGACGACGCGCACGAGCTGATCGAGCGCGAACGACGGCCGGCCGTGCGGCACCGCGATGCCGGCGACGGCGAGCGACCCATCGAGCGGCACCACGGCCAGGAAGGCGCGCGGCCACGCGCTCGCCGGGCCCAGGTTGGCCAGGTGCTCCGCGTCGAACGCCACCGGGGACCCGAACCGCACGAGATCCCACGCGGGCTCTCCGGACTCGAACTCGGCGAGGCGCTCGGCGAACACGACGCCGATCGGGTTGAGCCGCCCCTCCTCCGTCGCCATGGAGGCGAAGAACAGCGTCTCGATCAGCTGCGTCAGGATCGCGGCGAAGGAGGGCGGCGCCTCGTCGGCGGCGACGCGGGCGCCCGGAGCCAGCTTCTGCGCCGCGAGCGGGGGCTGCCCTTGCAGCTCGAGGAAAGCCGCGGTGACGTCCGCCGGATACTTGGGGCGCATGAGCTCGCTCTACCCTCCTCTGCGCCCCCGGTCAGACCGGCGGGCGGCGTGCAGGCCGCTTCTCCGTGCGGGCTACGCGGCCCGACGCGAGCTGCCGCCCTTCCGCTTCGCGGCCTCCGCCTTTCGCACCCTGGATTTGCCGCCTTCTTCCGGCGCGTTTCTGCCGTTCTTCGCGCCGTTTTTCGCGCGGTCTTTCGCTTCGTCGTTCGCGGCCTTCTCGCCCTTCTGTCCGAGGCTCTTCTTGAGCAGCGCGATGAGGTCCACCGTGCCGGTGGCGCGGCGGTGGCGCTCTTCCTCCACAGGCTCCGTGGGCGCCGTCGTGCGGCCGGATTTCACCTTCTTCTCGATGAGCTTCATCACGTCGTCGCGGTACTCGTCCTTGTATTTCTCCGGCTCCCACGCGGTGGCCATCTCGGCCACCAGCCGCTCCGCCATCTCCAGCTCCCGCTTGCCGAGCCCCTTTCCCTGGGCGTCCATCTCGGGCAGGTCGAGCTCCTCATCGGAGCGGAGCTCGTGCGCGAACCGGAGCAGGTTCAGCACGAGCCCTCTGCCGTGCGGCCTCACCGCGGCGATGTGCTCGCGCGTCCGGATCACGACCTTCGCGATACCGACCTTGCCTGTCTTCCGCAGCGCCTCGCGCAGGAGGACATACGCCGTCACCGGCGATCGCTTCTTGCCGTTCTGGGACGCGGGAGCGAGGAAATACGGCTTGTCGTAGTAGATCGGGTCGATCTCCGAGGCGTCGACGAAGTCGAGGATGTCCACGGTCTGCGTCGCCTCCACGTTCGCGCGGCGCAGGTCCTCGTCGGACAGGACGACATACTCGCCCTTCTCGTAGGGATAGCCGCGGACGATATCGTCCCAGCTCACCGGCTCGCCCGTCTCCCGGTTCACGCGCTCGTAGCGGATCGGCGCCATGGTGCGCCTGTCGAGCTGCGTGAAGTGGAGCTCGTCGGGCTCCTCGGCGGGGTAGAGGGCCACCGGGATCTGCACGAGCCCGAAGCTGATACTCCCTTTCCAGATGCTGCGAGGCATGTGCGCTCCTTCGACCCGGAAGGCGACCCGAGGGGCCCGCGCCAGGTCCGTCATGGCGAGCAATGCAAGCCGGCGGCCGACGACGCGTCCTCGCGCATCCTGCGCCGCGCGCCCGTCCTGGCCGCCTGGGGGCCATCGCGGATCCTGCGCCCCCTGCCGCGCGCCGCCACGGCCGAGGTCGCGTTTCGCCACGGCGGACCGGGCGCGGCGGTGATCGGCGGTGATCGCTGCCCCACGCGCCGTCGCCCGCAGTATATAACCGCGCACGACATGCCTCGGCGTTCCCACGACCTTCACGGCGCCGCGCCGGACGACAGCCGGACAGCGCTGCTCCTCATCGACGTGATCAACGATCTGGACTTCCCGGGAGGCGACCGGCTGCTCGCCCACGCGCTCCCGATGGCGCACCGCATCCGGGCGCTGAAGCAGCGGTGTCGCGACGCCGGCATTCCGGCGGTCTACGTGAACGACAACTTCGGCCGCTGGCAATCCAACTTCCACCGTCAGATCGAGCACTGCCTGGAAGAGGGCGTGCGCGGCCGCGAGATCGCGGCGCTGCTGCGGCCTGGAGAGGACGATTATTTCGTGCTCAAGCCCAAGCACTCCGGCTTCTACGGCACCACGCTGGAGATCCTGCTCGAGTCGCTCGGCGCGCAGACGCTCCTCCTCACCGGCATGGCGGGGAACATCTGCGTCCTGTTCACGGCGAACGACGCCTACATGCGCGATTACCGGCTGCTCGTCCCGTCGGACTGCGTGGCCTCCGAGACAGAGGAGGACAACGGCCACGCGCTCCGGCAGATGCAGCGCTTCCTCAAGGCCGACATCACGCCGTCGGACGAGCTCGACCTCGAGCGGCTGCCCGCCTGACACCGGCCGATGCGCGGCGTCAGGCGGGCAGCTGCCCGAGATCACGTGGGGTGACAGCGCGTCACGCTCAGGCGACGGCCCTGTGCTTCGACGAGATCCCCTCTTCGGTGAGGACGGCGACGTCGGTCGCGCCGCCGCGCTCGAGGATCTGCTTGGCGAGCGCGCGCTCGTTGCTGTCCTCGACGTGGACGGAGATGAGGATGTTGCCGCCCTTGATCTTGCCCTCGTACTGCTTGGCCTCGACCTCGGGGATGCCGAGCCCGATCAGGGCGCCGGTCACGCCGCCGAGCGCGGCGCCGGCCGCGGCGCCGCTCAGCGCGGCCATGATGGGGCCGGCCGCGATGAACGGCCCGAGCCCCGGGATGGCGAGGGCGCCGATGCCGGCGAGCAGCCCGATGGTCCCGCCGACCGCGCCGCCCGCGCTGGCGCCCGCCGTCGCGCCCTCGGGCGCCTTCGTGTGCTTCTCGTGCGCGAAGTCCCGCGTCCCGTGCTTGTCGGGGAAGAGCGCCGAGATGTCGCCGGTCATGAAGCCGGCGCGCTGGAGATCGCCGACGATGATGTCTGCCTGAGCGAGCGTGCTCACGAGGCCAAGGACCGCTTTCTTCGTTGCCATGGTGTCTTCCTTTCGGACCGTTCGTGTCGGTTCAGTCAACGTCGACTTCGAGCTGGTTATCGACCCTCTGCACACCCGGGATCCCGAGGGCGATGGCGGCGATGTCGGCCTTCTCCTTGTCGCTCTTCACCGGGCCGCGCAGCGTCACCACCTGCCCCGTCGTGATGATCTTGACGTTCTTCGCGCTCATCGAGAGCGTGTCGTTCGCGATCACCGCCTGCCGGATCTTCTGGGTGATCGTGCGATCGGCCTCGTTCTCGCCCTGGTCCCCGGGGGTCAGCGCGGCGGGATCGCGATCGCGATCGTTCTTGCCTGTGTTGTCGGCGGCCGTCGGCGTGGGGTTGTTCGCCCGCTGGGCGATCTCGCCCGGAACCGCGGGATTGCCGTCCGAGCGAGTCGTGCCTTCCGCTCGATCGCAGCCGGCCGCAGCGGCGATCGAGAGAGGCAGCAGCAGGACGAATTTTGCTGTGTTCATGCCCGGCACCCTCGCAAGGCCCGGGCCATCCCCTGGCGGAGAGCGCCTGTCGGCGCGCGGTCGTGGCCAGGGTGGAGCATGATCCCCGTCACGCCGATGGATGAGATCCCTCTCTCCACGCCGTGTCGTGGGCGGCTCTTCCATCGCGGCGCCGCGCGGCAGGCAAGCTCATGACTGGATAGAGGCCGGACTGCCCCAAGTGGGGCGAACTGCCCCGTGCCGGTGATGTCAGAAGAGGAGAAACAACGCTATCGGGCGGAGGAAGGTGCGTGTGTATGCCTGTGACGGACGCCGTCCAGGGCGCCAGTCGCCAGCGTCCGATCGGGCCCGCGCTCGCGCTCGGGGCGCTGGAGGAAGGGCTCAGTCGTCGCGGGCGCCTTTCGGCCGTTCGGTCGTGCGTGCGATCGGCGATTCGATAGGCCGTTCGATAGGCCGTTCGATCGGCCGTTCGATCGGCCGTTCGATTCCGAGCCGCCGCAGCTTCCGGTAGAACGTCGCCCTCGACATGCCCGCCTCGCGCGCGGCCTGGAGCGCGTTCCAGCCGGTCCGCTCGAGCGCGGCGAGCAGCGCGGCGCGCTCGTCGCGGGGCGGTCGCGGCGCGCCGCGGCCGCCGCCTTCCTGCGCGCGGGGCAGGTCCACGTCGTCGGGGCCGATCCTGCGGCCGTCGCACAGCACGACCGCCTTCGTGATCACGTTCTCCAGCTCGCGCACGTTGCCGGGCCAGCCGTGCTGGCCGAGCCGCCGCAGCGCCTCGTGGGACAGCTGCGGCGCCGGGCGGCCCAGCTGCTCGGCGGCGCGGCGCACGAAGTGGAGCGCGAGCTCCGGCAGGTCCTCCAGGCGATCGCGCAGCGCGGGCAGCCGGATCTGCACCACCGCGACGCGGTAGTAGAGGTCCTCCCGGAAGCGCCCGCGCGCGGCCTCGGCCAGGAGATCGCGGTTCGTCGCGCAGACGAGGCGGAAGTCCACACGCACGGCCTCGGCGCTGCCCACCGGGCGCACCTCCCGCTCCTGGAGCACCCGGAGCAGCTTCGCCTGCACCTCGAGCGGCATCTCGCCCAGCTCGTCGAGGAAGAGCGTGCCGCCGCGCGCCGCGACCACGAGGCCGGTCCGGTCCCGGTCGGCCCCCGTGAACGCGCCGCGGACGTGCCCGAAGAGCTCCGACTCGAGCAGCGCGGCGGGGAGCGCGGCGCAGTTGATCCCCATGAACGGGCCGCTCTTCCGCGGGCCGGCGAAGTGGATGGCGCGCGCGACGAGCTCCTTGCCGGTGCCGCTCTCGCCCGTCACGAGCACGTTGACCGGCGCGTCGACAACGCGGTCGAGCGTCGCGAACACCGCGCGGAGCGCCGGGCCGCGCCCCACGATGGCGCCGTAATCGTAGCGGTGCTCCAGGGCCTGCTGGCGGACGAGCACCTGCTCCTGCAGCCGGTCGATCTCCGCGGCCTGGCCGCGCAGGAGCTCCTCGACGCGGCGCCGCTCGGCCTCGAGCTCCACGGTGCGGCGGCGCAGGTCGTCGACGAGCCGCGCGTTGCGCAGCGCGAGCGCGACCTGGTCGGCGAAGGCGAGGAGCAGGTCGACGTCCTCCGGCGCGAACCGCGCGCGCCGGAAGCGGTTGTCGAGGTAGAGCGCGCCGAGCACGCCGTCCGGCGAGCGGATCGGCACGGCGATCACGGACCTGAGCCGCATCGCGTGCACCGACGCGTGCTCGTGGAAGCGCGGATCTTCCTGGGCGTCCACGGTGACCACGGGCTCCTGCGTCGCGATCGCGCGCTCGGCGATGCCGTAGCTGAACTTGAGGTGGCTCCTGCCGACCTTCTCCCGGTCGACGTTGCGCGCGACCGCCACGCGCAGCTCGCCGCCCGGCTGCTCGATCAGGAGGAACCCGCGCTCCGCGGCCGTGAGGTCGATCGCGGCATCCATGGCCATCGCGAGGATGTCGGCGATCTCGACGGAGGAGTTGAGCCTGCGGAACACCGCGAGGAGCCGCTCGAGCTTGGCCGTGCGCTCCGCCGCCGGCGGCGCCGCGGCCTCGGTCGCCGCGGGGGTGCGCGCCGGCTGCGCCGCGCGGCGCCGGGGGTGGGTCCAGAAGGCGTGCTGCAGCGCCTCTGGCAGCGAGCGCGCCATGGCGGTCCAGGCGGCGGCCGCGCGCTCCCGCTGCGCCGCGGCGGCCTCCGGCTCGCCTGCGAGCTCGTGGGCTTCGGCCAGCGCCAGGCGGACGTCCGCGGCGAGGTCGGGCTGCGCCGCGCGCTCGGCGAGGCCCAGGGCACGCTCGAGGCGCTCCCGGGCGGCGGTGAGATCCTGACCGAGGTTGAGCTGACCGAGGTTGGGGCCGCCCTGACCGAGGTTGGGCTGACCGAGGTTGGGGCCGCCCTGACCGAGGTTGGGCTGACCGAGGTTGGGCTGACCGAGGTTGGGCTGACCGAGGTTGGGCTGACCGAGGTTGGGCTGACCGAGGTTGGGCTGACCGAGGTTGGGGCCGCCCTGACTGAGGTTGGGCTGACCGAGGTTGAGGCCAGCCTGACCGAGGTTGGGCTGACCGAGGTTGAGGCCAGCCTGACCGAGGTTGGGCTGACCGAGGTTGAGGCCAGCCTGACCGAGGTTGGGCTGACCGAGGTTGAAACCGCCCTGGTCGGAATCGCCCTGACCCAGGTTGCCGTCGCCCTCGCTGTCGAGCAGCGCGAGCCGCCCCTCCAGCAGCGCCGCGCGCGCCCCGAGGTCGGGCGCCTCCCGGGTGGCGCCGTGCTCCCGCGCCCGGCCCAGCGCGGCCCGCGCGTCCCCCACCGCGCCCCGCGCGAGGTGCGCCCGGCAGAGCTCCAGCTCCTCCTCCACCACCTCCCGCTGCGCCCCTTGTGCCTCGAAGCCGCGCCGCGACCGCTCGAAGCAGCGCGCCGCCTCCTCGGCGTCGCCGCCCGCGAGCGCGCAGTCCCCGAGGACCGAGGCCGCCGCCGCCGCGAAGAACGGCGCGCCCCGCCGCGCGGCCTCCGCCTCCACCCGCGAGGCCACGCGGGCGGCCCGCTCGAACGCCCCCACGTCCGCCCAGAGCTTCGCCAGATCGAAATCGAGGACGAGGACCAGGTCCGCCTGGCCCAGGGCGGAGGCGAGCCGCGCCCCGCGCTCGTAGGCGGCGAGCGCTTCCCCGAGCTCGCCCGACTGGTGGCACGCCGTACCCACGTTGAGGCTGCAGCGCGCGACCAGGTCGCCGAGCCCGTGCTCCTCCGCGGTCGCCAGCGCCTGCCGGTACCCGACGAGCGCCGCCTCGACCTCCCCGGCCCGGAAGGCGTCGATCGCCTGGTACGACAGCGCCCGCACCAGCGCCCTCGGCGCCTGCCGATCGCGGTGCAGCCCGGCGGCGAGCCCGAGGTGCAGCCCAGCGAGCCGGCGCTCCCCGAGGTAGCTCGCCGCGACGCCGACGTCCTCGTGGAGGCTCGCCAGCACCTCCGGCTCGTCGCACCACGCGAGCGCCGGCTCGGCGCGGGCGCGCGCCTCCGCGTGGGATCCGAGCCGCAAGAGCGCCCGGCTCGCCAGATCGGCGAGCCCCGCGCGCTCGCGCGGCGTGAATGACGACGCCGAGCCCTCCCCGCCGGCCTGCTCGCTCCGCTCGGCCTCGTCGAGCCGCGCGAGCGCCGCCGTGGGGTCGCCCAGCTCCAGCAGGCACGCGCCCAGCCGGACGAGGGCCTGCGCGCGCCGCGCGCCGAGCCCTCCGGCCTCGTCGCTCGCGAGCAGGTGCTCCAGCACCTCGCGCGCCCGCGCCGCGCGCCCGACGCGCTGGAGGGTGGACGCGATCTCGAGCCGCGCCTCCGCCGACGTCGCCACCTCGAGCAGCGCCTCCGCGGCCGCGCCCCACGGCCTCGGATCCGCCTCGCGCTCCGCGCGGCGCTCGAGGAACAGGCGCTCGGCGGCGGCCGTGTCGCCCGACAGCGCGAGGTGCAGCACCCGCTGCTCGGCATGCGCCGGCAGGGCGGCTGCCGCCCGCGCGTGCGCCGCGCGGACCGCCTCGCCGCCGAGGGCGCAGAGGAGGGCGGCGATCGGCCCGGCGCGCGTCAGCGTCCACCCCCCCGCGGTGCGCGCGGCGACGCCGCGGGCGGCGAGCTCGGCCAGGTGCGCGACCGGGAGCCCGAGCGGCGGCAGCTCCTCGTCGGCGATCGCGCCCCCCTGCACGGCCAGCGTCGCCACGGCGTCCCGAAGCGGCCGACCGAGGCCCCGCAGCCGCAGCGCGTAGCGCGCGCTCGCCCCGGGCGTCGTCGCGTCGAGCCCGGCCACGTCCCCGCTCTCGGCGAGCCGCCCCGCGATCACCACGAGATCGGCGGGCCACCCCGCGCTCGCGCGCAGCACGACCTCCGTCGCGTCGCCCAGGCCGATGTCGTCCATCCAGCGCTGCACCGCCTCGCGCCCGAGCGGCGGCAGCGCGACCTCGCGCGCGCTCCGCCCCGCCTCGGCGGCCACCGCGGCGAGCGGCGCCCGGCCGCCGCCGTGCGGGACGCGCTCGGCGGCGAGGAGCAGGACCGGGTCCTCGGGGCCGAGCAGGCGGGCGAGCGCCTCGAGCATCTCCCGGTCCGCCCCGCTCACCTCGTCGGCGTCGTCGAGCACGAGCACCAGCGGCCCGGCCCCCGCCCCCGCGTCGCCTCCCCGCGCCCGCGTCAGGCGCTCGTGCGCGCGCAGGGCGCCCAGCGCGCCGGCGGGGAGCGCCTCCTCGCCGGTCGCGCGGCGCAGCATCGAGGCCACCGGCGCGCTGGCCCTGGCGAAGCCCTCCACGGCCTCCATCCGGAGCTCGGCGCTCCACGTCGCCTCGCGCAGGAGGCGGCTCTTCCCGCAGCCTGGCTCCCCGGCGATCACGCAGACGCGCGGGCCGCGCTCGCCTCGCTCGAGCGCGGCGAGCGCCTCGGCGACCGCGCGCATCTCACCATCGCGCCCGACGAGGTGGGGCGGCTCCGGCGGCGGCGGGGCCACGGCGCGCGGCGCGGCGCCCACCCAGTCGAGCACCTCGCCCGCGTCGGCCGGGCGGTCGCGCGGCTCGGACCGCACGAGGCGCTCGACGAGCGCGCCGATCGCCTCCGGCAGCGGCTCCGCGAGCAGCGGCGCGATCGCCTCGAGCGTGCGGCCGAGCGAGAACAGGTCCGCGCGCCCGTCGGCCGGCTCGCCGCGGATCACCTCGGGCGCGAGGTAGCCCCGGGTGCCGGAGACGCCGTCGTCGGGCCTCCCCCCGAGCCGCGCCGCGCAGGACAGATCGATCAGGACCGCACGCCCCGAGGCCCCGACGAGGATGTTGGCCGGCTTCACGTCGCCGTGGCGGATGCGCGCGCGGTGGAGGAACCGCAGCGCATCGAGCACGTCCACGATCGCGGCCCGCGCCTCCTCGAAGCGCCGGCCTGTCACGTACTCGTCGAACGGCGCGCCCAGCACCGCCTCCGACGTGAAGTAGAAGCGCGGCTCGCCGGTCTCCCGCAGCATGCCGAAGTCGAGGACCCGGACGAGGTGCGGATGGAAGAGCCCCGCCAGCATCCTGAACTCGCCGCGGAACGCCGCCCGCTCCGCCGTGCGCGCGTGGCCGAGCAGCTTGAGGCACAGGTCCCGCCCGAGCGCCTCGTCCCGCGCGAGCCACGCGGTGGCCAGGCCCCCCCGCCCCAGGGGGCGGATCAGGCGGTAGCGGCGGGCGAGCAGGGTCCCTTCGGCTTGGCTCACCCGCGCAGTGTCTCATGGATGTGCCATCTGAGACAGTGAGACACTCGATGAGACACTTGTGCCTCGCATTTCACGACGATTTCCGTCCTTTTTCATTCGGCACCAGGTTTGCTCTAATGGCCGGCATGGCGATGCGGACGACATACGGACACCGAGGACGGCGGGGCGCGCGCGTCGCGACGCTCCTCGGAGCGCTCGTTGGCGGCTGTGTCGTGAGCCCGCAGCCGAGCCCGCCGGTCCACGAGCCGATCCTGGACACAGGGCTCGTCGGCGTGTCGGGCGACCCCCAGGTCTTGCGGCAACAGGTCTTCCTCAAGGGCGAGCCTGGCGCGGTCGAGCCGGCGGAGGGCGTGGTCGTGGTGACGAACCTCGACAGCGCGGACGCGCCCGTCATCGCGGAGATCAGCCGCGACGGCAGCTTCGTGGCCGCGGTGGACGCGTCGACGGATCAGGTCCTGCGGATCCAGGTGAAGCAGGGCGAGCGCCGGTCGGAGCCGGTGGATCTGCAGCTCACGGGGGAGCCCATCAGCGCGGCGCAGACGATGCTGGCGCACCTGCCTTGCCTCACGATCGAGCCCGCTTCGTGGGTCTCGCTCGAGGTCGGCGAGAGCGACGTGGTCGTCCGCAACACGTGCGCCGAGGACGTGTCCATCGGCGCGCCGCGCCTGCGCCGCGGCGCGGGGCCGTTCGGGTTCAGCCCGGCGGAGGCGTTCGTGGTGCCGGCGGGCGAGTCCGCCGTCGTCGCGGTGCGCGCGGACGGTGAAGGGGTGGAGCGCGAGGACGTGCTCTTCCTCGAGGTCACGGCGCCCGAGCCAGGGCGCCGCGTCCTGACGCTGACGCTCCCCGACTGAGCGGTCGGGGAGACGAACATCGAACTCGCGCGCCGCGCTCGCCTTACTGCGCGCGGCGCGAGGCGCCCTTCCTCTGGAGGGGAGGGGCTCGTGGATGTCTATTGCCTCGCCGGTGACGGCGGGGCTCTTTTGGAGGAACCCATGAACGTCCAGAATCGTATCAAGAGCAGCCGTATCGGATCCTTCCTCTGGCTCGCGCTGTCGATGTTCCCGCTCGCCGCGGGCTGTCATGTGGAGATCGCCGACGACAGCACCGCGTCCGACGCGGCGGAGGTGAGGGGCGGCGGCGGGCAGGGCAAGGCCTGCGGCGGCCTCCTCGGCCTCTCCTGCAAGAAGGGCCTCTTCTGCGACTACGAGCTCGACGCCATGTGCGGCGCGGCCGATCAGACGGGCACCTGCCAGCCCATCCCCGAGGTGTGCACGAAGGAGCTCAGGGAGGTCTGCGGCTGTGACGGCAACACGTACAGCAACGAATGCATGGCGAACGCGGCGGGCACGTCGGTGTCGTCGATCGGCCAGTGCGCGCCTCCTCCGGGCGACGTCTGCGGCGGCCTCCTCGGCCTCTCCTGCAAGGAGGGTGAGTTCTGCGACTTCGCGCCGGACGCCCAGTGCGGCGCGGGCGACATGACGGGCACCTGCCTGCCCACGCCGGGCGGGTGCACCAAGGAGTACGCCCCCGTCTGCGGCTGTGACGGGAACACGTACGGCAACGCGTGCATGGCGAACGCGGCGGGCGTCTCGGTCGCGTCGAAGGGCGAGTGCGCGCCGCCGCCGTCGGAAGGCAAGGCGTGCGGCACCCGCGGCGGCTGGACGTGCGAGAAGGGCGAGTTCTGCAACTTCCCGCCCGAGGTCGAGTGCGGCGCGTGGGACGGGCCGGGGGTCTGCACGCCCATCCCGGAGGCGTGCACGTTCGAGTACAACCCGGTCTGCGGCTGCGACGGCCAGACGTACGGCAACGCCTGCGCCGCCGCCTCGGCGGGCGTCTCGGTCGCGTCGAAGGGCGAGTGCGCGCCTGCTCCCGGCAAGATCTGCGGCGGCATCGCGGGCTTCGCGTGCGAGAAGGGCGAGTTCTGCAACTACAGCATCGAGGCCATGTGCGGCGCGGCCGATCAGACGGGCACCTGCGAGACCATCCCGGAGGCGTGCACGGAGCAGTACGACCCGGTCTGCGGCTGCGACGGCCAGACGTACGGCAACGCCTGCGCCGCCGCCTCGGCGGGCGTGTCGGTCGCGTCGAAGGGCGAGTGCGCTGAGCGCCGGTAAGGCGGTATCGTAGGCGCCGCCCGCGCCGCGCGTCGCGTGACACCCCCATCGCGCGACGCGCGGCGCGGCGGCGCCGCCCTTGACCGGCTCCGGGCCGGTTCCCTAGCATCCTGCCGTTCATGAGCGCCGCTCGATCCCAGACAGCGTCGACGCTCCTCCTCGACGAGCACTTCGAGGCCGGCGACGACCGGTTCGTGGACGAGGTGCTCGCCTCGGAGGCGGGCCGGAAGCTGAAGGCGCTCGCCCCGCGCTGGTACGAGGACCGGCGCCCGTTCGCGCGCCGCGCGCTGCTCCGCTACATCGACGACGGCTGCGACCGGCCGCACCACCGCGGCCTCGTCAAGGTCCTTTACAAACTCGCCGAGCAGGCGGGAGATGACGAGATCGTCGGCCGCTTCATGGTCGCCTTCGATCGCCTCGTCCGCCGCAAGCTCGTCAAGGTGACCCGCTACGACTGGGTGACCAGGACCTCCAGCGACGAGCCCTGCCTCGTCAGCGACACCGGCGCGCCGGCCAGCCTCCCGCAGGGCGACGTCGCGTCGCCGCGCTTCTCGATGCGGACGCGCCACTACCTGCGGCGCCGCGCGTTCCGCTACTTCCGGCGGCTCGGCCGGCGCGACGCCGCCCGCTACGGCCGCGCGATCCGCGCCGCGCTCGCGCTCTACCGCGACGAGCACCTCGACAGACCCGAGCGCCTGCTCGACGCCTGGGGGCTGCTCCACGCGCTCTACTGGGGCTCGCCCGCCCTCGAGCGCCTCCCGCGCGGCGTCCGCCTCGCGGAGGGCGCCGCCCTCGCCGAGCTCGAGCCCGCGCCGATCTACCCCGAGGCGTGGCAGGGCGCCTTCGACGAGGTGCTCCGCCTGGCCACGGCCGCGAGGAGCCGCACCGTCCGGGCGTTCGCCGTCGGGCTGCTCGAGCGCGGCTACGCCGCCGAGCTCCGCGGCCTGCCGCTCGCCCGCGTGCGCGCGCTCCTCGAGAGCCCGCACGACGAGGTGCGGACCCTCGCCGCCGGCCTGCTCCGGCAGATCCCGGGCCTCGGGAGCCTGCCGATCGCGGACTGGCTCTCGCTGCTCCAGACCGAGAACGCCGCGGCGCTCGCCTTCGTCTGCGAGGCGGTGGTCGAGCACGTCTCGCCTTCGCGGCTCTCGCTCGCCGAGTGCGTGGCCCTCGCCTGCGCGCGCGCCGCGCCTGTCGCGGAGCTCGGCCTCCGCTGGGCGAGGACGAAGCCCGTCGCGACCGCCGCCGATCTCGACACGATCGCGCGCCTCGCGGCCGCGGTCGCGCCGCGCGTGCGGGAGGAGGCGGTCGCGTGGCTCGTCGAGGTGCTCGGGCGCTCGCCCCACGGCCGGGCCGAGCACGTGCGCGATCTCCTCGACTCCCGCCACGAGGACGTCCGCGCCCGCGCGCTCGAGCTCTTCGAGGCCGACGCCCGCTTCCGCGACGACACCGGCCTGTGGGCCGCGCTGGCCGAGACGCCGCACGAAGGCGCGCGCGCCTTCCTGATCCGGCACCTCGCCGCGCGCAAGGCGGCCTTCTCGCCCGAGGCGCTGCGGCACGTCTGGGCGGCGGCGCTGCTCGCCGTCCACGGCGGCGCGCGCGACAAGCGCGCGGTCGTCCGGCAGATCGCGGACCGCGTGGTCGCCCGGCCCGGCGAGGCGGACGCGCTCCTGCCGCTGCTCGGCGTCGCGCTCCGCAGTGTGCGCGCGCCCGAGCGGCGCGCCGCCCTCGGGGCGCTCGCCCGCGCCGCGTTCCGCGCCCCCGCGCTGCGCGACGCCATCGCGCGCAGGCTCCCCGAGCTCCGGCTGTTCGAGGGGGAGGACGCGGCGTGAGCTTCGATCTCCGCTACCTCGGCACGAGCGGCATGAAGGAGCTCGGCGGCGGCGCCGCCCTGAGCTTCGCGCCCAACCTCGCGCGCCCCAGGGTCTTCTTCGACGGCGAGCTCGCGCGGCCGGTGCGCTTCCGCGAGGCGATCAGCGCGCTCCACGACGTCGTCGTGGGCGACCTGCGGCGCCTGCCGAAGGATCGCTCCGCCCACGAGGCGTGGAAGCAGCAGGAGGCCGAGCGCGAGGCCCGGCTCCGCCGGGAGCTCCACGGCGAGGCCATGAAGGCCGAGCTCGCGCGCCTCGGGAGCGCACCGCGGCCGCCGAACCTCGAGGCCGACTTCCGGAAGATGCACAAGCTCTACTGGGGCGCGCGCGTCCGCTGGGCGAACGAGCTCGCGCGGAGCGACCCGCAGCTCTTCCGCCACCTCGTCCCCTGCGATCCGGTCGTGACCGTCGCGCCCGATGTCGTCTTCTTCGAGTGCTTCTCCAAGAACGAGTCGAGCTACGGCTGCCTCTCGGTCGATCGCGACGCCTTCCGGGGCGCGCAGGACGCCGGCCTCGGCACGACGAACGTCGACTACTCGCTCGCGCTCTACGAGCACTTCCAGACGCTCCGCAGCTACCGGCCGACGCGGCTCCTCGTCGATCCGACCGGCTTCGAGGTCGCGGTGGAGGGCCGCGGCGACTACCGCGAGGAGAAGATCGATCTCCCTCCCTCGTGGCTGCGCGGCTTCGGCCAGCTCCAGGCGGCGATGTGCCTGCCCTGCCGGAGGATCGACGTCCCCGTGGAGGCGGTCTACTCGCTGCTCGCGCACCTCGATCGGCACCGCGAGCGCACGGGCCCGCGCAGCCTGCGCTTCCAGCTCACGCCGGGCAAGGCGCCGATCCTGGTGCTCGACCCCTGGGGCGTCTCTATCCCCTGCCGCGGCGTCACCTGCGACGATGTCCCCGTGGCCGTGGGGCCCGCGGCGGGCGCGGGTGGGCTCGGCCCGTACCGCTCCGGGGCGCCGAGGGGCGCGCCGGCGGCGGAGGTGACCGAGGAGATCAAGGTGTGGGGGAGGCGCCGCCTCTCGGTGCTCGCGCGGCTCTTGCCGCTCGCCGATCGCATCGAGGTGCGGCTGCTCGGCTCCGGGTTGCCGAGCCTGTGGATCGTCTTCATGGGCGAGATGCGCTTCACCCTCGCGCTCTCGGGCTGGACGGCGAACGACTGGACCTCGGGCTCTCACCTCGACGTCATGGCGGACGCCTTCACCCCGGACGCGCAGCTCGCGGACCGCGTCGCGCGCCACCTCGAGATGGTGCGGCGCGCGTCCTACGGCGAGCTCGCCGTGTCGATGGGCGCGCCGGACGGCGCGCTCCGCGGCGCGCTGCACCTCGCCGCGAAGCAGGGGCAGGTGGTTTACGACCACGCCGCGGAGTGTTATCGCTGCCGCCCGGTGATGCCGGTCGCCCTCTCCGACGCGCTGCTCGGCCCCGAGCCCCCGGAGCTCGCGGAGGGCCGGCGCATCGCCCGGGGCGGCGTGGAGATCGCGCGGGAAGAGACCCTCTCCGGCGGCCGCCGCGTCGTCATGGCCAGGGCCAAGGCGACGAGCTGCGAGCTGCTCCTCGACACCGACGGCGCGATCAAGAAGGCGAAGTGCAGCTGCTCGTACTTCTACAAGAACCGGCTGCGCGCGGGCCCGTGCCGTCACCTGCTCGCGGTCAAGCTCCACCTGTCCGGCCGCGGTGACGCGGCGCCGTCGCTGCAGCCTCCGGAGCCGCCGGGGCAGGCGGAGGCCGGCTCGCGCGGCCCGCGGGCGACGACGGCCGCCCCGCGGGGCGAGGCCGTGCCGTTCCCCGCGGAGCTCCTCGTCGAGATCGAGCGCGCCGCGGCCGCCCAGCGGGCGGGGCTCGCGGAGATCGTCGAGGCGTCGTGGGATCTCGCGTTCGAGCGCATCCAGGGCTGCCGCTCCTGGGTCGAGGCGCTCGCGCTCGGCGGCCCGGAGGCGGAGCGGGCGCTCCGCGCGCGCGAGCTCCGCGCGCCGGTCGTCAGGACGCTCCCGGTCCACGCGGACGTGCTGGCCGAGATCCGGCGCGTCGCTGACCAGTTCAAGGCGAGCCCCGCCGCGGTGGTGGGCCTCGCGTGGCTCGTCGCCAGGCGATCGACGAAGTGAGGTTCACCCAGCATCCGAGTGTCCAGCCCTGCAAGGAGATCCGTCCGCTCGAGCCCAACATGCTGCGGCGCTCCGCCGTGGTGGAGGTTGTTCTTCCATGCATCCCCACCCCCGATGTTCTTTGGGCGCCTTTAGCACCTGCGCGGTTCCACTCAGAGGGACCTGACGGTCCTGGAACCGCGCAGGTGCCCGGCGCCTGGGTGATCGGGCGTGGTCACGAGCAAGTAGTCGGGCGGGCGGGCCTCCTTGGAGGGCTGGACCGGGTGATAGGGTACTTTGGCCGAAGGTGGGGTCTTTTGAACCGCCAAGACGCCATGAGACGCCAAGAAAAACACAAAAAATCTTGGCGTCTCATGGCGTCTTGGCGGTTCCATGATTCTGGCAAGGTGGGGTAAATACCCCACCACCCTGGACCGGGTGCTGTCCCGAGGAACGGTCGAATGGGCTTCTGGGATAAGCTGAAGTCGATGCTCGGCCTGGGCGGGGCGGAGCAGGGCGAGCGAGCGCCGGGCGGGGTCGAGGCCGAGCAGGCCCGGCCGGCGCAGGCCGGGCCCGCGGCCGCCACGCAGCCGGCCGCCCGCGCGGGGCAGCCCCGCGTCGCGACGGGCGCGAAGCCGCGCCCCGCGGACCCCTACGACGGCGGCGGGATCCTCGGCCTCTCCGCCGACGAGCTGCGCAGGCGCGCGCTCAAGATCAACCCGCGCCTGACGGCCTGGATCGGCCGCGTGGACACGATCCCGCCGCAGAGCGACGAGCGCACCGCCCTCATCGATCGGGGCCTTGTCCTGCGCGGCCTGCTCACCGAGGCGCAGCTCGCCGAGATCCACCGCGTCGGCGATCTCTGGCTCAGGCACAAGGACGCCGCGGCGCTCGCCGGCACCGTCGCGGCGCGCTCGGCCGACGAGGCGATCGAGCGGCTCAAGCGCGAGAAGCTCGCGCGCAAGGAGGAGAAGCGGCGCCAGAGCGCCGAGCGCAAGCGGCAGCGGGCCGAGGCGGTCGCGCGCCGCCGGGCCGAGGACATCCTCTTCCTGGGCACCGACGTCTCGGCGGGCCTCGCGGACCGGCGCTCGCACGTCGAGTCGCTCGCCCAGCGCGGGCTGCCCGTGCTGTCCACCCCGGCCGACCTGGCCGCGGCCCTCGGCGTCGCCGTCCCGCGCCTGCGCTGGCTCTGCTTTCACGGCGAGGCCGTCGAGCGCCCGCACTACGTGTACTTCGACGTCCCGAAGCGCTCGGGCGGGACGAGGCAGCTCGCGGCG
Organism: Sorangium sp. So ce145; assembly: GCF_051525985.1. NCBI lineage: Bacteria > Pseudomonadati > Myxococcota > Polyangiales > Polyangiaceae > Sorangium > Sorangium sp. So ce145. The sequence continues at coordinate 3,625,601 of NZ_CP150315.1, forward strand.
CCCCACGCATCCCTGGCCGCGGCGCAGGCCTGGGTCCTGCGCGAGATCCTGGAGAAGCTGCCCGTCGAGGCGCCCGCGCACGGCTTCGTGAAGGGCCGCTCCACGGTCACCAACGCGCGCCCGCACACGCGCCGCGACGTGGTCGTGAACCTCGACCTGTCCGATTTCTTCCCGACCATCACGTTCCCGCGGGTGCGCGGCGTCTTCCATCGGCTCGGCTACTCTCCGGCGGTGGCCACGCTCCTCGCCCTGCTCTGCACCGAGGCGCCGCGGCGGCCGGTCGAGTACGACGGGCAGCGCTACTGGGTCGCTGTCGGCGATCGCGCGCTGCCGCAGGGCGCCTGCACGAGCCCGGCCCTCTCGAACCAGATCGCGCGGAAGCTCGATCGCCGCCTCGCCGGCATGTGCGCCCGCGCGGGCTTCACGTATACGCGGTATGCGGACGACCTCACCTTCTCGGCGCCCCCGGGCAAGCGCGGCGACATCGCGATGCTGCTCGCCCGCGTCCGCCACATCGTCGAGGAGGAGGGCTTTGCCATCAACCCGGACAAGGGCCGTATCCAGCGCGCCGGCGGGCGGCAGGTGGTGACGGGCGTCGTGGTCAACGACAAGCCCTCGGCGCCGCGCGAGGAGGTGCGCCGCCTGCGCGCGATCCTCCACGCGGCGAAGAAGACCGGGCTCGCCGCCCAGAATCGGAGCGGCGTCTCGGACTTCGAGGCGCACCTGCGCGGCAGGATCGCCTATGTGCAGATGATCGATCGCGAGAGGGCCGCGCCGCTGCTCGCGGCCCTCGACGCGCTCACGGGGTGAACGCGGCGCATCTTCGTGCCGCGTCGTTCGGCTCGCTGCGTGGTACGTTCGTATGCTTCACTCGCCTGCCCAGTGCTCGTCAGGCCTCGTCCGCGAGCGCTCGATCATCACGACTTGGACTCGACTCGTCCGAGCGGCTTGGCTGCGCCCGCCAGCGCGCTTTGTGCTTCGTGCCAGGCGGGGTCTCCGGGGTAGAGCGCGGTGCGGAGGTAGGCCCGAGTCAGGAGCTGGACAGCAGTCACGCGCTCGGGGTTCTCGTCGGTGGTCTCGGCGAGGTCGTAGCCCGCGACGCCCCCCAGCCCGTGCCCTGCGTCGACCAGCATGAGCAGCGACTTGGGGCCTGGTGAGAGGAAGTAGGGATCAGCGTGCCAGGCGGCGCCTGCGGTCGTCAGGTGGGGAGAGCCGTCTTTGTCGCCGGCGACCACGAGCGCGGGCGTCGTCATGGTGGAAAAATCGATGTTCGCGAAGAATGGGTAGTTCTCTGCTGCGTACTTGCTGAGGGCGTCGCCTCGGCCGGGCGCGGCGAGCAGCACGCCCGCCTTGATCCGCGGCTCGGCGACGCTCACCTCGCTTCCGTCGTGGGGATTCACGTGGCGCGCGCCGAGCAGCACGCTCGCGGTGTGCCCGCCCATCGAGTGGCCGAGGACGGCCACCTTGCTTCGATCCACACGCCCGGCGATCGCAGGGACGGCGCGCTCGATCGCGTCGAGCTGGTCGAGGATGCGGCTCATGTCCTCGGCGCGCGCGCGCCAGAAGAGAGGCGCATCGGGGTGGTCCGAGCCTCTGAAGGGCAGCGTCTTCGAGTCGAGATGCGTGGGCTGGATCACGACGAAGCCGTGCGCCGCGAAGTGGTTGGCGAGCGGGGCGTAGCCGTGGAGGGACGAGACGAAGTTGGAGGGGCCGTGGCCGTGCGAGAGCAGCAGGATGGGCAGCTCGCTTCCGGTCACGGGCGCGGAGACGCGCACCTGGAGATCGACGGGGCGGCCGGGAGCGGGCAGCGCGATGGGGTGGATCGAGAAGACCTGCGCGGGTGCGCTGGCGGCGTTCGCCGCGGGAGTCGGTTGGCTCATGATGTGGAGTTCCTTTCGGGGGTTCGGCCCCGCTCATCGCCTTGGTAGCTCCCGCCACCGCTCTCTCATTGGAAGGACCGGACATTTTCGGAGCGCTCGCTCCGCCTCGGCTTGAACGATCGCAGCCGGCGCGCGACACTGCGACGGTGCTGCACACGACGGACACCGCGGCGACGTTCTCGCTCTCGCGCTTCGTCGAGGGCGTTCACTCGCTCCTGCCGGTGGGCGGGCACACACGTCATGAACGGCTGCCCGACGGACGAACGATGCTCGTCTTCCGCGCGCTCGAGGGAGGCCGGAGAGGCGATGTGTGCGTCGCGGGGCCGCGCACGCGCGCGCTGTTCAAGAACGCCGGCGGCGTGGCGCGGGCGATCAGCATCCAGTTCAAGCCAGGCTGGTCGGCGCCGCTCCTCGGCGTGGCCGCGAACGCGCTGACGGATCGGATCGTCCCGCTGGAAGACATCTGGGGGCGCTCGGGCGGCGATCTCTGCGACCAGCTGCTCGCGGCGCGCAGCCTGCCGGAGCTCCTCGACCGAGTGTCTTGCGCCATCGCCCTTCGTGCCCGCCAGACGTTCGAATCGGCATCGGCGCGGCTCGCGCGCCGCGCGGTTCGCTTGCTCGAAGGAGGCGAGGTCCGGGTGGAGAGCGCGGCGGAGCGGCTGGGCGTCACGGCGCGGCATCTCCGCCGTGCGTTCACCGAGAGCGTCGGCGTCTCGCCGAAGGATTTCGCGCGCACCGTTCGCCTGCAGCGTGCCGTGCGGATGGCAGCGACCTCGAAGGACTGGGCGCGTATTGCGAGGGACGCGGGCTATTACGACCAAGCGCACCTCATCACCGACTTCCGGGAGCTCGTCGGGCTCACGCCGGGCGCCTTCGTGAAGCGAGCGGCCGACGACGGTGCCGCGAGGCGACTTCTCGGCCCATTTCTGGGCTGATCGATGCGAGCGGCGCGCTCGGTACCGCCCGTGGCGGTGCCGTACGTCCAGGCGATGCCGCCCGGCGCCCATTGCCTTAGCTCGACGTGTTTTCTCATGCCTTGAGCGCTCCCCCTCTCCAGCTCCCGGTCGCCTCCAGCCCCAGCGTTGTTGCAGGCTCGTACAGCGGCCATGTAATGTCCGGCGCCATGAAACGTCGTCTCGCGGGAGCGTCGGGAGCGTCGATCACCGTTCTCGCGCTGAGCTGGGCGATGATCTCGTGCGGCGCCGCCGTCGGTTATTCCGACGACTGCGCCGAGACCTTCAGCTGCGAGCCGCCGCCGTCCTCCCCGCAGCCGTGTGCCGGCGATCCCGCCACTACGCCAGCGAAAGAGGAGTGCGGCGTCTTCGTCGCCGGCCACGGAGACGACGCCCGCGCGGGGACGAAGCAAGAGCCCGTGAGGACGTTGCAGCACGCGGTCCAGAAGGCGCTGCTGGAGGGCAAGCCGCACGTCTACGCGTGCGCAGAGGACTTCCACGAGGCGGTGCGCCTGCCGTCGGGCGTCGAGATCTGGGGAGGCCGCGCCTGCGAGCGCGAGGACTGGGCCTACCTCGGCGCGGACCACCCGACCGTCGTTGCGCCGCCCGCCGGCCTCGTGCCGGTGCTGGTGCATGCGCACGGCGCCGTCCTCTCGGACCTCTTCATCGACCGGAAGTCGCTGCTGTTCGGCGTGCGGCTCGTGGCGGCGGATGCGATCGAGCCGGGCGGCTCGTCGATCGCGCTGATCGTGGCGGACGACGCCGAGTTGAACGTCGCGTGGAGCGAGCTCATCCCGGGCGACGGCGCGCCCGGCGCGCCCGGCGAGGACGCCCCGCTCGAGGTCGCGGAGGACGGCGCGCCTGGGAACCACGGCGCCGCGGTCTGCTCGGCGGAGACCGTGCACGGCGCCTTGCCCGCGGAGACACTCTGCCCCGGCGGCGTCACGTCCATCGGCGGTCGCGGCGGCGTCGGCCGTCGCGATGCCGGCGGCGACGGCGAGAACGGGACGGTTGACGATAAGACGCCCGCGGTCGATCCGCCGGAGGGCGGGCAGAGCGGCTCGGGTGGGCTAGGTGAAGCCGGCGCCGACGCGTGTACCGCGGGCCAGGACGGGCGGGACGGCGTCCAGGGCGCGGCGGGCAAGGGCGGCGCGCGAAGCGCCGCGCGCGTCAGCGTCGTGGGGTGGCACGGCGACTGGGGAGTCGCGGGGACTCCTGGGACACCGGGCGAGGGCGGCGGAGGCGGCGGCGGCACGCGGGGGCGCGGCGTCTGTCAGAGCACGGAGCCCCAGGGCGGCGCATCCGGCGGCTCGGGCGGCGGCGGCGGCTGCGGTGGGCGCGCGGGCGGGGGCGGGCAGTCGGGCGGCTCCAGCATCGGGGTCGTCGCCGTGAACGCGGTCGTCGTGATTCAGCACTCGAGGATCCTCCTCGGGCATGGTGGCGACGGCGGACGCGGCGGACGCGGCCAGGTCGGCGGGTACGGCTGGCCGGGTGGCTACGGTGGAGAAGCCGGGATGAACGGGGGACAGCCCGAATATGCCTGCGATGGCGGCCGTGGCGGGGACGGCGGCGCCGGCGGCCCCGGCGGCGGCGGGCTCGGGGGGTACTCCGTCGGTGTTGCCCGCCTGCTGGGCGACGTGAGGCTCCAAGAGAGCGCCGTCGTCCAGCTGAACCAGGCGGGCATGGGAGGGAAGAGCGGCGATCCCGACTCACCGTCCGGCCTAGGAGACGACGGCCTCGTCGCGGATGTCTGGACGGTTGCGGGAATCGCCGCCCAGGAGGAGCCGCCGCGCTGAACCGCGGGCTATCCGACTCGAATCGCCGATTCGCGAGGGAGACCGATGAACCAGAGGACGTTGATGGGGGCGACAGTGCTGTTGGCGCTCGCCTCTGCGGGGTGTGGAACGGCCGGCCGCTGCGACGGCGGGGCGTGGTGTGGTGGGGCAGCACCGGCGGAGGCCGACTGCATCGAGGCGCTCGCCGCGCACAGGGCGGTGGACGGGTGCGGTGTCTTCGCGGACTCCCTCGCCGAGGGAGGGAATGGCACCATGGCGAGCCCGGTGGACTCGCTGGCGCGCGCGATCGAGCTCGCTCGCGCGGGCCGGCGCCGCGTGTTCGCGTGCAACCAAGCGAATTTTTGGGAGAGCGTGACCCTTCCCTCGGGAATCGATATCCACGGTGGGTTCGATTGCGATGACGGCTGGCGGTACGAGGGGGACGCGCTGCGGACGCGCATCTGGAATGCGCACGACGTAGGAGACCCGCATACCATCGTGCCGAACGAGGGCGAGCGCCAGGGACTCGACGACGGCGTCACGACGCTCACGGATATGAATTTCCAGCTGTTCGGTAGCATGCCGCCCGGCCAGACGGCGATCGGGATGCGCGTCGCGTCGAACGCGGTGGTGGAGCTGGTCCGGAGCCACATCATCGTCGCGGAGGGCGGGGCGGGGCTCCCCGGAGATGGATTCCGCACGGACGCGCGCGAGCGCGCACGCGACGGCGCAGACGGGAATCCAGGGGGCGACGCCTGCTCGGCCGACACCGTGCCTGGCGGCGCTCCGGTCACCACCGTCTGCGAGGACGGCTCCGAGTCCACGGGCGGCAAAGGGGGCGATGGCCGTGCGGATCGCGGCGAGGCCGGGAGCGATGGGACGCCGCTTCCAGAGCCGAACCCTCGCAGCGCCGGCCTCGGAGGCGCCGGGGGGCGGGAGGGCTCCGCGTGCGAGCGCGGGAAAGACGGGCAGTCTGGGGAGATCGGCGCGGACGGCAGGAGTGGGCGCGGCCCCGGGCGGATCAGCCGAGCTGGCTGGGTGGGTGAGAGCGGAACCGACGGAAAGCAGGGCGGGAACGGAAGGGGCGGGGGCGGGGGCGGAGGCTCTTTCGGCGGCTCGGCCGCGTGCGGTGCGTCGCTGCGCGGCGGTGCCTCCGGCGGCTCCGGCGGCGCCGGCGGATGTGGCGGCCAGGGGGGCCGCGGGGGCGCCTATGGGGGCGCGAGCATCGGCATCCTCGCCCTCGACGGCGCCAGGGTGACGTTGCGCCAGGTCGCGATCGAAACGGGCGACGGCGGTGATGGCGGCGATGGGGATTACGGACAGGACGGCGGGGTTGGCGGGCGGTGGGGAGGGATAGGACAACATCCGGGAGACTATCGTAGGGCTTGCGACGGTGGCTCAGGTGGCTGGGGCGGTCGCGGCGGCAACGGCGGCGCCGGGACAGGGGCGCCGTCGATCGGCATCGCCTACGTGGACGAGGAGCAGCTCACCTTGGAGGACGTCGCCTTCTTGATCGGCGCTCCGGGCAAGGGAGGCCTGACCTACAAGCCGGACGACGACAAGGGGGACGACGGGTTCGCCGTCGAGATGTACCGCTTCTCGCCGTGAGCGCTGCCGGCATCGCGCCCGTCGGGCTCGTTCGGGATGGGGCAACCGGCGGGTGGAAGCGGTGGTGGAGCTCATCGGGCAAGCGGATGCCGGCGGGTCTCCGCCGGATGACGACAAGTTCCACCTCGGATGACGATGAACCCCCCGTTGGATGACGGCGGGTACCAGCATCGATGACGACGTCTCCGGGCCGGATGACGATGGCTCGCCGCCCGATGCCGATGGGTTCCGGTCGGATGCCGGCGGGCTGCGGCCGCATGCCGGCGGGCCCCAGGCCCGATGCCGATGTCTCGGGGTCGGATGCAGATGGCTCCTGGGCGGATGACGACGACGTCCACTTCAGATGACGATGGCCCCCTCCCGGAACGACGACGCCCTCCGCCGCGATGCCGACGATTCCGCGCCGCGTGCTAGCGCGTAGGGCGTCGCTCTGTCGTCATCTACGTGCACGCTCCTTCCGGCGCTCGCAGGCGCCATGGGCCGAGACGATCCCCTCGACATCCCGCTCCCTGTGCACATAGCCTGCGCTGATGGCCAAACCTATCTCTCCTCCCGAAGAGACCATCGACAACGACCCCACGCTCGAATCCCTGGCGGAGCGGCTCGGCAAGCCGGAGCCAGGCATCATCGAGGCATTGCTCGACGGCACGACCGAATCCCAGCTCGTCGAGCGAGGGCGGCAGATCGCCTCCTCGCGCGTCTTGACCGATCTGCGCCGTCTCTACGCGACGGCACACGCGTGCTGGTCGAGCGCGTCGAAGGAGAAGCGGGAGAAGCTGCGCGGCTTCTCGCCGGAGCTGCTCGCGCTCGCGGTCGAGCAGGCGCTCGCCCTGGAGCGGCTGCTCGAGGCGCACGAGAGCGCCGGGCAGAAGAAGGACGCGGCGCGCGCCACGACGGACGCGGCGCTGCGGGAGCGGCACTCGCGCGCGCTGCTCCTGCGCGACCAGGCCTACGAGGTCCTGCGCGGCGTCGCCGGCTCGGGCAAGGAGGCGCGCGAAGAGCTCGCGCAGGCGGTCGGCACCGCGGAAGATCCAGGCGCGCTCGCGCGCGGGCTCACCCAGCTCGCCGCGCTCGGCAAGCGCTACCTCGCGCAGAAAAAGGGTCCCCTCGCCGTGCGCGCCAAGCTGATGCGGCTCGACCAGGACTACGTCGAGCGCCTCGAAGAAGCCGCGCAGGAGCTCACCCAGGCGGCGAAGACGGCGGCTGCGCGCCCCGCAGGCCAGAAAGTCACGAGCGGCGACCTCGACCGGGCCGACGGCATCAACCTGATCCTCCTCGAGCAGATCGTGCGGGTGTTCGAGCGCGCCAACGAGCAGGATCCGACCATCCCGCGCCTCGTGCCCATCGCGACGCGGCGGCTCTTCAGCCGGAGCACCAGGAAGAAGGCGACCGAGACGCCCGGCGGAGGAGGCGGCGCCACTGGAAGCGGCAGCGCCGGAAGTGGCAGCGCCGGCGGCGCGCCGCCGGACGAGGAGGATCCGGTCGAAGGCGATGACGCGCCGGCCTGAGCCGAGAGCGCTCTGATCGGAGCTGAGCGTCGACCGAGGGCTCAGGCTGCAACCTGGGCCCTCTTCCTTTTTGTCACGCCCTCGCCGGCGACGTTACGGGCGGACCCTCGCCGGTGGCCAGCTCGCATTCATTTCCCATGGATTTCCGTGGATCTGCGTGGCCGGCCAACATGCTCCTCGGCCGAACAATGTCCCACCGCTTTCGTGAGGACGCTTGCGCCTGAAGAACGGGCGGGCGAGCGTGCCCGGGCGAGAAAAATCGCGGGGTGGAGGCAATGAGATGAGAACGGTGCGATTGGCGACGATCGTTGCGGCGGCACTTGCCGTTCTGACGTACGGGGCAGCGTCGTCCGGCTGCCTGTGGGATCGCGAGGACGAGCCCCTGAGCGGGACGATCTGCGCGATACCGAATACCGGCGTTGTCGAGCACTGCGTTGACGCGAGCGAGGGCCCGGCCAGCGCGTGGAGCAAGGCCGAGGCGGACGGCGAGCTGCCGATATTCATGTGGGCGTGGTGGTCAGGTCGCGTGACGCCCGACGAGCTTCTCGCGAGCGACGCGGATCTCAGGGCCTGGTTCGGGACCATCGATCGGGTCGTGTCCTACGTGCGCGACGAGAAGAAGCACGCCGAGTCGCTCCGGGCGACGCTGCACGGCGAGCTCGGTAGGCTGCTCCGGCTGATCAGGGACAGCCAGGAGGAGGCCCTCCGGGCAGAGCCGACCCATGCAGCCGAGAACTTCAAGGAGGCGATGACCGGCAAGGCGAGCGCCGAGCAGGAGCCGCTCGTCGCCGTGATCGCGGCGGACAAGCAGGCGATGGCCGCCGTGCGAGCGATCTTCGATCGAGCCAGGGACGAGGTCGCGCCGCTGCAATCCAGGTACGCGGGCGCGGCGGCGCGCTTCGCCGCCTACCGCGCGACCGAGGCGGCGGAGACGGCGGCGTATGTGGCGCTCTCGGCGAATGCGTCGCGATCGGCGATCGACGAGCTCGACGGCGCGGAGCAGGCGGTGCTCGCGGCGGCGCACGAGGCGAGCCGCGCGCCGAGCGAACTCGCCGAGGAGGTGATGGCGCTGTCGGCGGAGCTCCAGGCGTTCGCGGTCTCGTTCGACGAGGCGATTGCGCCGCACAGGGAGGTCCTTGCGACGCACGGCGCGGTGGCGCCGGACATGACGTCGGGGGCGCTGCGCTCGCTGAGCGCGATGCTGGGGTATGTGCAGCGGCGGGTCGGCCGGAGCGACGCGACCGCGACGGCGCTGCTCGGCGGGATCGCGCTGCGCCGGCAGGCGCTCGAAGTCCTTCAGGCGGACGAGGGGGCGCGAGGGGCGATCGCGCGGTCGCGGATCCGCCGGGCCTCGGAGGTGTTCAGCGAGGGAGCGCGCGCGCGGGTCGCGGCGCTCTCCGCGGCGCCGCCGATGAGCGAGAAGCTCGGGCTGCCGCTGCTGTCCGAGCGGTGCGGGGAACTCTTGGCGGTCGTGCTGATGCGGCCGCTCTGCGAGGCGGCGCCGTCCTCGTGGCGCGAGGCGGGGTGCGCGGCGCTCCGAGGGCGTTTCGACGCCGCGGAGGCCGAGCTCAGGACGGGCTTGCCAGAGAAGATCGCGGCGGGCCTCGCGGCGCTGCGGGAGAAGGGGATGGGCGCGGCGGAGCTCGACGCAGCGCAGGCGAGGCTCGACGCGGGTGACGTGAAGGGCGCCGCGATCGCGTATGACGCCGCCGTGCGCGGCGCGGAGGGCACATGAGAAGCTCGAAGGACGTTGCGCTGCGCGGCTGGAGCGCTGCCGTGTTCCACAAGCTGGTCGCGGTGGTCACGGTGCTGGCGGTGCTGGCGCCATCGTTCGCTTGGGCCACCACGCCATACACTGTGCTGTGGATGAGCCGCCAGGACGCCACCTCGTGCGCGGACCCCGAGCTGGAGACGGAGGGCGCCGCCATCTTCGAGGTGAACCAGACGCCGCTGCCCACCTATGGGATCCCGGGCGCGGTGGAGATTTACGGCGACGGTTCCGCGAGCAACACGCTCGAGGCGGAGTTCGACTCGGTGCTGCTGCGCATGGGCGCGAACGACTTCCACTTCGGGGTCCACGTGAACGGCGGCGACTGGTGTACCCACGCGCACGACGTGGTGCACCTCGTCTCGGAGCCGCTCGGGCTGAACAAACCGCTCTTCGACATCCGCCGCGACGGGACCGGCTTCGAGGGCGACACCGACGTCGACCTGAGCCTCGCGGAGATCAACCCCGCGCTCGCGCGCGACATCGCGGAGCTGGAGGTCGCGATCGGCAAGCTGATGGAGGCGATCCTCCGGAACGCCGCCAGGGTCGCGGACCTGAGGGCACGGATGGACCTGCTGCGGCAGCTCGATCTGGAGCTGCACGACCTGGTGAACCGGCCGCTGGACGAGATCTCGCGGACCGACCTCGACGCGATCCTCGACCGGTACAAGGACGTTGTCGACGCGGAGACGCGGGCGGCGATGGAGCAGCTCGTCGACGACCTGAAGAAGAGCGTCAGCGACCTGGAGGACGAGCTCGGGCGGCTAATGGACGAGTTCGGCGCGCAGGCCGACGAGGTGGCGGACCTCGCGACGCAGGACGCGCGCGCCGAGGGGTGGAACCCGGACGACCCGTGGGCGTATGCGCTCGGGGAGAGCGAGGTGCCGTGGGTCGAGGTGCCGGACATCGCGGAGGTGGACGGTGCGTTCGACGAGGGGAGGGACCCGTATGCGGCGTATGCGGACGGCGTGATCGCGGCGCTGGAGAAGGACGTGAGCGGCGACGTGGTGGTCGCGCGGGCGGACTTCGTGGCGAACATGCGGGCGTGGCGGGCCAACAGCGCGGCGCTGGAGATCGCGCTGCGCGACCGGATGGGCGTGTCGCTGGCGGAGACCAACGCGTTCCTGAAGGCGCAGAACCGGATCACCGGCTTCGTGCGGCGGTACATGGATGCGTCGGACTGGTTCGTGGACACGCCGGTGCCGGCGGACCTGCGCTTGTACGTGGACACGGTGCTCAAGCCGCGGTTCGATGTGCTGGCGGACCAGATGAAGGACAGCCTGAACGAGTGGACGGGGGACGGGCTCGACCTGGAGCAGACGCAGCTCTACCAGACGATCAGCGCCTTCGCGGGGGCGATGTCGACGGTGGGCGAGGGCTTTGAGGCGTACGCGGAGGTGATGCAGACGCTGGTGCACGCGACGACGCGCATCGGGGTGGGGTTCGTGCCGGTGGTCGGGCCGGCGCTCGACCTGTGCGAGGCGGTGACCGGGAAGGCGTGGTGCTTGCCGTCGGGGGAGGAGCTCAGCGACGAGGAGCGGATCTTCTCGGGGCTGGGCTTCGGGCTCGGGGCGATCGGGCCGATGTGGCGCGCGGTCAAGACCAGCAGCGGACTGCGGCCAGCGGCGATCCGGGTGGCCGGGGAGATCGCCGAGATCGAGGAGTTTTTCGCCAAGATCGTGAAAACGAACCGCGTCCGGGGATACAAGAATCTTCGCGGGGCGGTAACGAAGCAGAAGAAAGTGGACATCTTCGAGAAGAAGGCGGCGAAGTTCCTGGTGGACGACGGCCGCTCGCTCGTCGGGGTGGGCGACGACGGCGTGCGCGACGTGGTCGGCATTCCGAAGACCTCGCGTCCTAAATCCAAGGAAGCGATGGCGCCTGACTTCGTGTCGATATCCAGCGGGCACAAGCTGATCATAAGCGAGGCAAAAGGTGGAAAGATCTATGTTGATGATGTGCGTCATCAGCTATCAAACGCAATGAAGGCGCTGAAGGACAAGGGGCTGGACGGAGATGTGGAGCGGGTTGAGCTCATCATGGAGCAGGGGGCGACGTTTGACGACCCCAACTTCACGGTACGGGACGGCTACCTGTTCAACGCGAACACGGGCAAGACCGTGACGCTGATAGACTTCAACAAGCCCATCATGGTGATCCGACTATGAGCAAGACAGGGCCTTGCTTTTTCGCCTGGTGTGATGAGGCGAAACGGATCGAGGCATTCGCCGCGGCACTGTCGGTCATCGTCATCCCGGGGGATCTTGTCAGCCTGATGATGAGCTCCGAGGAAGGATGCGAGACACCCTCCGTGGACGAAGTGCTAGCGATGACCCGCGCCCACTTCGAAGGAACGAACAACGCTCACATCCTCTCTGGCGTGATGCTGAGCGATTCCGAGCGCGTCATCTGTGTCGGACTGTCGTGTTACACCGACGAATCCGAGCGTCGCTCCTCCAGCGGCCCTCTCAAATTGCGAATATGCGAGAGCCGGGATTTCTTTCCATCCGAGGTCCCCGTGGGCAGGGGCCCCCGCTCCGTGGAGGCCGAGGCCGCAGCCGCCTACCATATGGTCCAAGGCGACATCGAGGACCTCCTGCTCCGCCTCTGCGCGCCGGACACAAGCGGGCGCGTGCCGACCGGCGCGTGCACGGACAAGGAGGACTGGATCGCCCCGGTCGAGATGTGCGCGACGTACAACGCGAACGCCGCGGAGCTCGCGCGCGATCTGGCCCTCTCGTGGGTAAGCCTTGATGACAAGGAGAGCGTCTCGCGCATCGCTGGCACGTCGCTGGAGGCGCTCCGCGCGCGGGTGGAAGCCGCGCCGCGCGGCGCGCGCGTGCCCATGAAAGGCACGAGCGAGCTCACGGGCTCGCTCTCGCGCGAGACCGTGCTGAAGGTTCTCGCGATGCCGCCGGCCACGCTGCTCGAAGCGCTCGAGGCCGCGGCGGTGCCCGACGAGGCGTGGCGCGCGGCCGAGCCGAAGGCGCGCGAGCTCCTCGAGCTACGCCGCCAGCTCAAGGACGAAGCCGCGGGGGAGGTCCCCCCCGCCTTCTGGGTGGACGTCACGACGCGCGAGCACACCCGCTTCCTGGAAGAGCACGCCCCCTTCCACGTTTGCCGCCTCCCGAGCGGCGGCGTCGTGCTGGCCACGCACCCGTACCGCACCCTCTGGCCGCTCTGGACCGATGCGATCTTCGTGCTCGGCCTGATGTCGTGACGTGAAGCCGAGCAACACGCTCGGGAGGTCGTGACGCTATGGGCCAGGATCAAGCCCGGGGAATGACGGCTGGGGCCGGCCAGCAAGAGGGCCGCGATGGTCGCCGACCTGGTTCTGTGACGAAGGGAAACCGATGATCCGTCAGCAAGGTGTAAATGATGTAGCCATTCATCACAGGTCGGAGGGCACCGCGTCGTGAGCCGCGCAAGCAGCTATCGTACGCTGAGGGAGGAGCCCCTTCGCCTGTATGCGGCGTGCGACGAGGAACACAGGGTCGACGCGTTTGCGGCTGCTCTGTCCGCCCTCGTCATGCCGGGGTGGTTCGTGAGGCTCTCGATCCATCCGCTCGACGGTCCCGATAGGTCTTACGCCGCGCTTCCTGTCGAGAAAGCCGTGGAAGTGGCTCGCTCGGCCTTCGGGACACATGTGCGCATCGGAGCGAGCTTCTGGACGATGACGAGCTTCGGCCACGGCATCCCGCTCACCGTCGGCTGCGCCGACGAGAAGCACGAGCGCCGGTCCCCGGACGGTCCTCTGAACGCGTCGAGCGGCGATCATCACGATCTGCTCCCACACAGGATCGACGTGGCTGTCGGGGCACGCTCCGTCGAGGTCGAAGCCGCGGTGATGTCGGTGCATGTCCAGCAGGACATCAACGACTTCTTGGTCCGTGTCTGCTCGAGCGAACACGTGACGACCGGCGGATGCTCGGACCTCAGTGCCTGGGGTCCACCGATCGAGCTCGCCGCGACATACCACGCGGACTCCCTCATCGCGCGCGATCTCGCCCTCTCATGGGTGCACGTCCACGAGGGCTACAAGGTGGCGCGCGCCGCAGGCAACTCGCTCGATGCGCTCCGAGCGCGTGTCGAGGCCGCGCCGCGCGGGACGCGGATCGCGGTCGCTGGCACCGTCGCGCGCGCGCGCAAGCACGCCGCGCTGGAGCATCTCGCAGAGACGGAGAGGATGGGGTTGCTGGTGCGCGATGAACCCGATCCGCGCGCGCGCTGGAGGAAGACCATCGAGCTCACAGAGAGGGAGGACGCGCTGCGCGCGCGCGGCGAGGTTCTGCCGGTCGGCACGCGGGTCGCGCTCGCGGGCGACGGCGAGCTGACGCGCGAGCAAGTCCTTGCAGCGCTCTCCACGCGGCCGGCCACGCTGCTTGAAGCACTCGAAGCCTCCGCTGTACCGGACGACGCGTGGCGCGCGATCGAGCCGATCGCGCTCGAGACCATTCAGGCAGCGAAGGAGGGGACGCCCACCGAGGACGTGACCGTGAATACGGGCGCGCACACTCGATTCATCGAGCAGCACGCCCCCTTCCACGTGCGCCGCCTGCCGAGGGGCGGCGTGGTGCTGGCCACACACCCGTACCGCACGCTCTGGCCGCTCTGGGCCGACGCGCTCTTCGCGCTCGGCCTGATGTCCTGACGCAGGCTACACCATGAGGATGATCGAGCGATGAGAGAAGGGCCGTTTTTCTTCGCATGGTGTGACGAGGCACAGAGGGTCGACGCGTTCGGCGCGGCGCTGTCGGCCCTCATCAAGGAGCCACAGTACGGTATCCGCGCGATCATGGACCGCGACACGGAGTGCAACACGACCTCCGTAGATGAGGTGGTCAGCATGCTCCGCGCCCACTTCGGGCGCACCGACGCCGAAACCTACTTCGTCGCATCGTTGAGCTATGACCACTTCGTCCATTGCATCCTTCGCTGCTTCACCGACAGGAGCGAACGTCTCAAGCCGATGGGCCCCCTCCACATGCACGCCCGCGAGATCGAGGACTTCTCCCCCATGCACATGGACCTCGCCCTGGGGAGGGGTCCGCGCTCCGTGCAGGCCGAAGCGGTGCTCGCGTGGCACATGGCGCTGGAGGACATCGACGACGTCCTGCTCCGCCTCTGCGCGCCGGACGCGAGCGGGCGTGTCCCGACCGGCGGCTGCACGACGGCGCGGACCTGGCTCGCGCCGGTCGCCATGTGCGCCACATACAACGCCGACGCCCGCGACATCGGACGCGATCTCGCCCTCTCGTGGCTCTGCCTCCATGACAAGGAGAGGGTGTCGCGCACCGCGGGCCTGCCGCTGGAAGCGCTCCGCGCGCGGGTGGAAGCCGCGCCGCCTGGCGCGTGCGTCGCATTGAGGCATGTCAGCGCGCATTCGCGCTCGCTCTCCCGTGAAGCCGTCCTCAAGGCGCTGGAGATTCCGCCCTCCGCGCTGCTCGAGGCGCTCGAAGCAGCGGCGGAGAAGCCCGACGGCGCGTGGCGCGCGGCAGAGCCGCGCGCGCGCGAGATCTACGAGCGGACGCTCCCGTTCAGGGGGCGCGACGGACAGGGCACGGAGACAGGCGACGGCTCGCCGCTCTCGCAGGTCGACATCACCCTCGACCACTTCGAGTTCCTGGTCGATCACGCCCGGTTCCACGTCCGCCGTTTGCCAAGCGGCGGCGTGGTGCTGGCCACGCACCCCTTCCGCACGCTCTGGCCACTCTGGTCCGACGCCCTCTTCGCGCTCGGCCTGATGTCCTGACGCACGTCGTGCCCCCTCTCGCTTCTCCGGACTTCACACCCGGGCGAGCGAGCGCTCGGGCAGCATCCCGGCTCCGTGTGGGCCATCACCCTCTGTTCCCTGCTGCCTGTCCGGAGACCTCGCAGGCCTGGCTCCCAAGGTGGCACCTTGAACCAGAACAGGTATCAACGGCGGATATCCACCCACGCCGTCCGGCGAGATTCGTCCAGCCGCGAAGCGGCTTCGTGGTACCATCCAGGACACATTCGTGGTGGGGGCATGCCACGCCGTGGCCTGTGGGCCGCGCCTGACAGCGCCAGAGCACGTCTGACGTCAAGGGGAGTGATGCTGACGATCTCGGGGTATCAAGCGACCGACACGATCTACGAGAGCGGCAGCTCGCGCGTCTACCGGGGCCGGCGCGCCGGAGACGGGCGCGCCGTGATCCTCAAGCTGCTGCGCTCGGACTATCCCAGCCAGACGGAGCTCACGCGCTACCGGCATGAATACGCGGTGCTCCGCGACCTGGACGCGCCGGGCGTCGTCCGGGCGCTCGACCTGTGCAGGCACGAGAACGGGCTCCTCCTCGTCCTCGAGGATTTCGGCGGCCGCTCGCTGGCGCACCACCTCCACCACCTCCAGCGCCGCCCGCTCGACGCCGCGGACTTCGTCCGGCTTGCGATCCAGATCACGAGCGCCCTTCGCGAAGTCCACGGAAGCGGAATTATACACAAGGATATCAATCCGTCCAATATCGTAGTCAACCGCGAGACGGGTGTCGCCAAGATCATCGACTTTGGCATCTCGACGCGGCTTTCCCGGGAAGAGCTCTCGATCAAGAGCCCCGCGGTGCTCGAGGGGACGCTCGCCTACATCTCTCCCGAGCAGACCGGCCGCATGAACCGGTCCCTCGACCATCGCACCGATTTCTACTCGCTCGGCGCCACCTTCTACGAGCTCCTCACGGGCGCGCCGCCCTTCAGCGCGACGGACGCCATGGAGCTCGTCCACTGCCACGTCGCGCGCGATCCCGCGCCGCCGCGCGCGCGCTGTCCGGGCGTGCCGGAGGTCCTGTCGGACCTCGTGATGAAGCTCATGGCGAAGGCGGCCGAGGGCCGTTACCAGAGCGCGGCGGGCCTCCTTCACGACCTGGAGGAGTGCGAGCGGCGCCTCGCGGCCACGGGCGAGATCGCCCCGTTCCCGCTGGGCCGCGCCGACGCCTCCGGCGAGCTCCGCATCCCGCAGCAGCTCTACGGGCGCGAGCGCGAGGTGCAGGCGCTGCTCGAGGCGTTCGATCGCGCGGCGCGGGGCGGCGCCGAGCTGATGCTCATCGCCGGGTACTCGGGGATCGGCAAGTCCGCGCTGGCGCACGAGCTGTACAAGCCCATCACCGAGGCGCGCGGGTACTTCGTCGCGGGCAAGTACGACCAGCTCCAGCGAAGCACCCCGTACACCGCGATCACCAGCGCGTTCCGCGACCTGGTGCGGCAGATCGTCGCCGAGCCCGAGGCGCAGTTCGCGCTCTGGCGCTCGAAGATCAAGGCCGCGCTCGGGGCGAACGGGCAGGTCCTCGTCGACGTGATCCCCGAGATCGAGCGCATCGTGGGCGACCAGCCGGCCGTCCAGGCGCTGGGGCCCGCCGAGTCCCAGAACCGCTTCGTGCGCGTGCTCCAGAACTTCGTCCGCGTGTTCTGCGACGCCGAGCGCCCCCTGGCCATCTTCCTCGACGACCTGCAGTGGGCCGACGCCGCGTCCCTCAGGGTCATCGAGCTCTTGATGACCGACGCGAAGCTGCGCGGCCTGCTCGTGATCGGCGCCTACCGCGACAACGAGGTGGGCGCCGCGCACCCGCTCTCGGCCGCGCTCGCCGCGCTGCGACGGGAAGGGGCGGTGGGCCGGGTGCGCGAGATCTCTCCCGGGCCGCTCGGCGCCGAGATGGTCTGTCGGATGCTCGCCGACGCGCTGCGCGCGGACGCCGCGGCGGTCATGCCGCTCGCCGCGCTGGTCACGCGGAAGACGGGCGGCAACCCGTTCTTCGTCAACGAGTTCCTCCGCACGCTGCACAACACCGGGTGTCTGCGGTACGACGCCGGGCTCGCGGCGTGGACGTGGGACGTCGAGCACATCGAGTCCAGGAACATCACGGACAACGTCGTCGACCTGATGATCGGCAAGCTCCGCGAGCTCCCCGCGGACACGCAGCGAGCGCTCATGTCCGCGTCCTGCCTCGGCAACCGCTTCGACCTGGGCAGGCTCGCGGTCATCCGCGAGGAGACCCGCGCCGATGCCCACCGGCACCTCGCGCCCGCGCTCCAGGAGGGCCTCCTCGTCCCGCTCTCCCCGATGGAGCCCGCGGCGCCCGACGATCTCGCCGCGCCGCTCGTCTTCCCGGACTACAGGTTCCTCCACGATCGCGTCCAGCAGGCCGCGTACGCGATGATCGAGGACGGCGAGCGCAGCGGCCTCCACGCCGACATCGGCCGGCTGCTCCTGCGGAGCCTGGGCGGGCGCGCGCCCGAGGAGAAGGTCTTCGACGTGGTCTACCACCTGAACCGCGGCGCCGACCTGCTGAGCGACGCCGCGGAGCAGCGGCGCCTCGCGGAGCTGAACCTCCTCGCGGGCCGGCGCGCGCTGCTCTCCGCCGCCTTCGACGCGGCGCGCGGCTACTTCGCCCGAGGCCTCTCGCTGCTGCCCGCGAGCGCCTGGCAGAGCGATCCTGCGCTGATGAGCGCGCTCCACGTCGGCGCGGCCGAGGCGGCGTGCATGAACGCCGACTGGGGCGCGATGAAGGAGCTCGTGGACGCCGCCCTGTGCGAGATCCACGACGTCATGAACAGGAGCAAGCTCTACGAGCTCCTGATCCTCTATCACCACACCCAGGCGGAGTTCCGGAAGGCCGTGGACATCGCCGTGGAGGCGCTCGCGCAGCTCGGCGAGACGTTCCCGGCGAGCCCCGGCATGCAGGATTTCCTCGACGCCTACACGAAGACGACGAAGCAGGTCGCCGAGATAGGCTTCGAGCGCCTCGGCCAGCTCGCCCCGATGACGGAGGCCCCGAAGCAAGCCGCGCTCGTCATCCTCCGGCGCGCGATCCATGCGTCGTATTTCGCCGCGCCGGAGATGCTCGGGCTCTTCATCTGCCGCGCGCTCGACCTGACGATGGATCACGGCGAGTCGCCGCTCTCGTCCTATGCGTTCGCGGCGTTCAGCGTGCTCGTCAACGCCGGCGTGGGCGACATCGCGACGGGATCCCGGTTCGGCGAGCTGGCGATCGCGGTGCACCGGCGCCGGGACGAGCCGTTCTACAAGGCGAGCGTCTACAACTTCTATTACGGGCTCTCCCGGCACTTCTACCGTCCGGCCCGCGAGAGCCAGGCGCCGCTCATCGAAGGATACCTGAGCTACGCCGAGAACGGCGACGCCGAGAGCGCCGCGTACTGCCTGATCAACGCCTTCGTCTGCGGCGCCGTCTCCGGGCAGAACCTCCTCGACCTCGAGGCGATGTTCGACAGGCACATCGAGGAGGTGTTCAGGTTCAAGCAGGAGCAGGTCATCAACCAGCTCAGCGTGTGGCGGCAGGTCATCCGGAACCTCACCGGCAGGTCCGAGCACGCGGCGAAGATCAAGGGAGAGTTCTTCGACGCCGAGCAGGCGCTCCCGGGCCTCTACGCGACGAAGAACTTCAACACCGTCAATTATATCCATACGGCGCAGGCCATGCTCTATTTCGTGTTCGGCGAATACGAGCTCGCCTACAAGCACGCCGCCGAGACGGAGCCGACCCTCGGCGCGAGCACGGGCAAGGTGTTCACGCCGCTGCACACCTTCTATTACTCCCTCGCCATGACAGCGCTCTACCCGGCGGCCTCGCCGGAGGACAAGGCGCGCTACCGCGCGAAGCTGTCGGAGAACCAGGCGAAGCTCGAGGCGCTGTCCGCGACGTGCGCCAGCAACTTCCTGCACAGGTACCTGCTCGTGGAGGCCGAGCTCGCGCGGATCGACGGCCGCGCGGCCGAGGCGCTGGACCTGTACGACCGCGCCATCGCGTCCGCCTCGGAGCACGACTACGTGAACGAGGCCGCGGTGGCCTGCGAGCTGGCGGGGCGGTTCTGGCTCGCGCAGGGGAGAGAGAAGCTCGCGCGCGTCTACCTCGCGGACGCGAGTTACCACTACGACCTCTGGGGCGCCGCCCGCAAGGCGCAGGACCTGGAGGAGCGGTATCCGCAGCTCGCCGCGCGCGAGGCGCACCCTCCGCGATCCTCGGAGATCGCGCCCTCACGGACGTTCGTCACGACGAGCACGCTCGGCGCCTCTCGCCTCGATCTCAGGACGGTCCTGAAGGCGGCGCAGGCGATCTCCGGGGAGATCGTGCTCGACAGGCTCCTCGCCAAGCTCCTGTCGGTCGCCATGGAGAACGCCGGCGCGCAGCGCGGCTGCCTCGTCCTCCGGGACAGCGACGGCCTGCGGATCGAGGCCGAGGTCGACTGGACGGACGGCCGCGACGAACCGCGCTTCCCGGGGCTGCCCCTCGACAAGGCCGCGGCGCACGAGCGTCCGCTCCTGTGGGCCGCGATCGTGCAGTACGTCGCGCGGACGGGCCAGTGCGTCGTCCTCTCCGACGCCTCGACAGACAGGCAGTTCCAGCGCGACGACTACGTCGCGCAGCGCTGCCCGAGGTCGGTCCTGTGCACGCCCATCACCCACCATAACGGCCTTTACGGGGCCATCTACCTCGAGAACAACACGGCGACCGGGACGTTCACCCAGGATCGGCTGGAGCTGCTGTCGATGCTGTCCTCGCAGATGGCGATCTCCATCGAGAACGCGAAGCTCTACACGGGCGTCGAGCAGAAGGTCCGCGAGCGCACGGCGGAGCTCGAGCAGGCCCACGCGACGATCGTCCGCCTGGAGCGGGAGGCGGTCGAGAACCAGATGGCGGGCGGCTTCGCGCACGAGATGCGCAACGCCCTCTCGGGGGCCGCCATGGTGCTCGAGTCGGTGACCCAGGGCGGCGAGACGCTGTGCGCGAAGAACGCGGCCCGGCTCGGCGAGCTCTTCGACTTGCTCAAGGGCGATATCCCGGAGGGCAAGATCAAGGCGGTCATCGCCCATCTGGGCGACATCGAGGAGGCGGAGGAGACGCTCGACAGCGTGCTCCGGATGGTGGGCGACTGCACCGAGCGCGCGCTGAGCGTCACGAACAGGATCCTGGAGTACTCGAAGCTCGGCGTCGCGCTCGCCGGCAACGAGGTCGTGAGCCTCCGCCGCGTCGTCGAGTCCGTCGCGGCGCGGCACCGCGACGAGTTCGCGCGCCAGGGCGTGTCGGTCGAGCTCGATCTCCGGGGCGGCTCGGCGGTCGTCGGGTACGAGTCGCACTTCGACTCCATCGTGAGCAACATCGTCCTGAACGCGCGCGACGCGCTGCTCCTGGTCGGCGACGGCCGCGACCGGCGGATGCGGGTCGAGACGGTCGACGAGGGGGAGCTCCAGGTCCTCACCATCAGCGATAACGCCGGCGGGATCTCGTCCGACGACCTCTCGAAGATCTTCCAGCCGTTCTTCTCGACGAAGCCGACGACCGGCGTGGGCCTGGGGCTCAGCTTCGTCTCGCGCCTCGTCGCGATGTACCGCGGGACGATCGACGTCGAGAGCGCCGCGGAGCGCGGAACGACGTTCGTCGTCCGGCTTCCGCGCGCGGCGCCCCACCAGCAGCCGCAGCAGCCGCAACGGCCGCAGCCGGCCGGCGCGCCCGTCGACCGGTTCGATCTCAACCTCTCCGGGAACTGAAAGGAGGCGCCAAGATGGCATCGGCGAAATTCACCAGGCGCTTCCGCGAAGCTTCGGACGAGGCGCCGCAGGAGCCCGACAAGGAGCGGGCGATCGTGGTCGTGATCGACGACGACCCGCGGATGCGGTCTGCGCTCGAGTTCACGCTGCGGCGTGACTACGACGTGCGCCTGTACGCGAGCGCGCAGGAGGGCATCGCCGCCATGACGGAGATGGTCAGCCTGGTCATCCTGGATATCCGCATGCCGGGCATCGACGGCCTCACTGCCTACCTGAAGATCAAGGCGCTGTTCCCCAAGGTGCCGATCATCTTCTACACCGCGTTCCAGGACATCCTGGAGAAGCAAGACCTGCTCTCGACCCACAAGGCGTTCGGCTATTTCGACAAGAATGGCGACGTGTCGGGGCTCATCGCGGCCGTCGAGAAGGCCGTCCAGCATCACAGCCTCGTCTCCAGCATGGCGAGCGCGCAGAGGCTCGTGCGCGGGATCATGCCCCCGGACGCGAGCTGATCAGGAGCTCGCGTGCCGCCGCGCGCGCGGCAGCTCGACCGTGAACCTCGCGCCCTCGCCCAGGCGGCTCTCCACGCGGACCGCCCCGCCCATCGCCTCCGCCGCCTCGCGCACGATCCACAGCCCGAGCCCGAACCCGCTGTAATGGCGCGACGTCGTCGCCCGCTGAAAGCAGCGGAAGATCCGCTCGTGATCGGCCGCCGCGATGCCGATCCCGCGGTCGCGGACGGTGAGGCGCGCCATGTCGCCGGACGCCTCGAGCGCCACGTCGACGGGCTTGCCGCCGCCGTACTTGGACGCGTTGGAGAGCAGGTTGCTGATGATCTGCTCGAGCCGCACCGGGTCCCAGTGGCCGCGGAGGGCGCTCGGCGCGTCGACGGTGACCGGACAGGCCGCGCGCCGGAGCAGCGGCGCGTGTCCGCTCAGGATGTCCCGGAGGAGCGCGCTGAGGTCGACCTCCTCCGGCGCCACCGTCATCGGCGCCGCCGTGATCTGCGAGATGTCGAGCAGCTCCTCGACGAGCCGGTGCAGCCTGCCGAGCAGCGCCTCCACGGCCTCGAGCTTCGGGATCACCTCCTCGGCGGCCGGCGGCGGCCCGCCGGCCCGCCGGTAGATGCGGAGGAGCGCCTGCACCCGGAGCATCACCGGGGTGAGGGGCGTCTTGAGCTCGTGCGACGCGATGGTCAAGAACTCCTGGCGCGTCTCCTCGACGTGCTTCCGGTCCGTGATGTCCTCCGCGATGACGACGAAGTAGGCAGGCGCCCCGGAGGCGTGACGCACCAGCGAGACCGTGACCTTCGTCCAGACCAGCTCGCCGCCCTTCCGGACATAACGCTTCTCCCGCGAGGCCGTCTGGACCTCCCCCGACAAGATGCGGCGCACGTTCTCGATATCGGGTGGTAGATCCGGCGGATACGTGATCTGCTGGAACGTGAGGTTGGTCATCTCTGCATGGGAGTAACCCACGAGATCGCAGAATTTCTCGTTCAGCCGGAGCCACCGGCCCTCGACCGACACCTGGCCGATGCCGACCGCGGCCTGGTTGAACGTGGCGCGAAAGCGCTCCTCGCTCCTCCTCAGCTCCTCCTCGGACCGCTTGCGCTCCGTGATGTCGTGGAACGACGTGACCACCGCATACGGGATGGACTCGCTCGGGCGCAGCAACGGCTGCGAGTTGATGGAGATCCACGCCATGTCGCCCTCCGGCCGGTGTACCCCCATGATCACGTTCTTCTGCGGCGCCCCCGTGCGGAGCGTCACGATGGCCGGGTGCAGGTCGCCGTTGAACGGAGCGCCGTCCTCGTGGACGGCCCGCCAGCGGGGATCGCGGCTCTCCCGGCCGGCCATCTCGGCGGACGTGAGCCCGAGGATGCGCTCGGCGCTCGCGTTGCACGCCTCGATCGAGCCGCTCGCGTCCTGGAGGACGATCCCCTCGTCGAGGGCGGCGATCACCGAACGATAGCGCTCCTCGCTCCTCCGGAGCGCCGCTTCCGTCGCCCTCCGCTCCGTGACGTCGGCGCAGATCACGAGCAGGGTGGCGACGCGGCCGCCGCGCAGGATGGGGCTGACCTTCACCTCGTAGCGCGCCGCGTGGCCGTGCTCGCCGGGGATCGTGCACTCGCAGCTGTCGGACGCACCCGACCGCACCACGCGCTCGACGCAGGAGCGGGCCGCCTCGCGCGTCTCCGGGGCGATGTGCTCGTAGATGCTCGTCCGCAGCAGGCTCGCCGAGCTCGCCCTCGGCAGCGCGCGGCCGGACAGCAGGATCGTGCCCTCCGGGGAGATCACCAGGATGCAATCGGATGCGCTGTCCAGGATCGCCTGCAGCAACGCCTCGGCGCCGCCGAGCTCGGCCAGCTGTCGCTTGAGCGCGTCGGCGGCGCCTTCTTCCGCGGATTTCCCCAGCGCGGCCACGCTCTATGCATTGTTACCAGAGGCCGCGGCCGCAACCGCGCAGGCGAGCTCGCGCCGGCGGACGGGGCCCGCGCGGGGGCCCGCGTCGCCGAGGTCTCCAGCATCGTTTCTCGGCGCGGCGAGTGGCCAAACGCCGAGCGCTCCACTACGCAAACCTCCGAGCGAGGACGATGCGGAGCACACGGGTGGACGGGGCTGGCCGCGAGCGCGCCGAGGGCGCCGAGGGCGCCACCGCGGCCGGGCAGGCCGAGGTGGCGCTGCGGGAGAGCGAGGCCCGCGACCGCGCGGCCAGCGCAGAAGCCGCCCGGCTGGCGGCCGAGGCGGCCGTCCGGCGGAGCGAGGAGCAGTATCGCCTCGTCAACCGCGCCACGAACGACGTGATCTGGGACTGGGATCTGGAGACGAACCGGGTCTCCTGGAACGGAGCGGTCGTCCAGCACTTCGGCTGCACGCCGGAGGAGCTCGGCGACGGCCCCGAGGGCTGGTACGACCGCATCCACCCGGAGGACAGGGTGCGGATATCCGAGGGGATCCGCGCGGCGATCGACGGCAACGGGGAGAGCTGGACCGGCGAGTACCGCTTTCGCAAGGCCGACGGCTCGTACGCGCCCTTCCTCGACCGCGGCTACATCGGCCGGAGCGCGAGCGGCGCGCCCACTCGCATGATCGGCTCGATGCTGGATCTGACCGAGCGCCACCGGGCCGAGGCCGCCCTGCGCGAGAGCGAGCTCTTTCACCGTCAGACCCTCGAATCGATCCCGGGCATGGTGTGGGCGACCCGGCCCGACGGCTACTGCGAGTTCTTCAGCGAGCAATGGGTCGAGTTCACCGGCGTGGCCGCCGAGCGGCAGTTCGGCGACCGGTGGCTCGAGGTCCTGCACCCGGACGATCGGGAGCGGGTCTTCGCCGCCTGGCGCGCCGCGGTCGGGGGGCTCGCCCCGTATGATCTGGAGTACCGCGTCCAGTGGCGCGACGGCGGATACCAGTGGTTCAAGGTGCGCGGGCGGCCCATCCGCGACGCCTCGGGCCGGATCGTCCGCTGGTTCGGGATCGCCATCAACATCCACGATCTCAAGCTGGCAGAGCAGGCGCTGCGGGACGCGGACCGGCGGAAGGACGAGTTCCTGGCCATGCTCGCCCACGAGCTGCGCAACCCCCTCGCGCCCGTCCGCACGGCCGTCGCGATGCTCCGGAGGGTCGGAGCGGCGGATCCCGTGCAGCGACGAGCCCGGGACGTGATCGATCGCCAGGTCACGCACATGGTCCGGCTGATCGACGACCTGCTCGACATCTCTCGCATCGCCCGCGGCCGGATCCAGCTCCGCAAGGCGCGCTGCGATATCGTCGGCATCGTCCGCCAGACCGCCGAGGATTACCGGGCGAACCTCGAGGCCGAGGGCGTGGCGCTCCGCGTGAGCGTGCCGGACGAGCCGCTCTGGGTCGAGGGCGACGACACCCGGCTGGCGCAGATGCTGGGCAATCTGCTGCAGAACGCCGGCAAGTTCACCGACGCGGGCGCGAGCGGGGGAGGGCGCGTGGGCGTGCGCGTCGAGGCGGGCCCTCGTCCTCGGGCGCCCGGGCGCGAAGGGGGCGTGTCTGGACAGGCCGTCATCACGGTCGAGGACAACGGCGTCGGGATGGATCCGGGGCTGCTATCGCGCATCTTCGATCCGTTCAGCCAGGCGGATCAGGGGCTGGCCCGGAGCAAGGGGGGGCTCGGGCTCGGCCTTGCGCTGGTGAAGGGGCTCGTCGAGCTCCACGGCGGGACGGTGGCGGCTCACAGCGAGGGGCCCGGCCGAGGCTCGGTCTTCACGCTGCGGCTGCCGCTCGCGGCGCCGGTCGCGCGGGACCTGTCGTCCGCCTCCGCCGGGGAGGAGGCCAGTCGCCAGGGGGTTCGCGTCCTCGTGATCGAGGACAACCACGACGCGGCCGAGAGCCTCGAGATGCTCTTGACCCTGAGCGGCTACGACGTGGAGACGGCGTTCGACGGGCCGACCGGCCTGACGGCGGCCCGGGCGCGCCCTCCGGATGTGGTGCTGTGCGACCTCGGGTTGCCGGGCGGGATGGATGGGTACGACGTGGCCCGCGCCATCCGCGCCGAGCCGTCGCTCGCGTCGACGCGCCTCGTCGCCCTGAGCGGCTACGGTCAGGACGAGGACCGGAGGAGATCGCGAGAGGCGGGCTTCGACAAGCACCTCGTCAAGCCAGCCGAGGACGCCGCGCTGATGGAGGCCCTGTCGGCGGGGCGCCGCGAGCTGCGGAGCACGGCGAGCCCGCTCTCGCGCTGACCTGCCGCGCTCGCGCCCCCGGTTGCGAGGGCGCCTGGCTTTGGCGTCGACTGCGTGAAGGTGGCATTGTAGGCACAGCGACGCTGAGGCGAACGATGAACGATAGAGAGCTCGAGGCCGCGCTGCGGCGTGATCCGTCCGATGCGCAGGCCTGGCTCGCGTACGCCGAGACGTTGACGGCGGCGGGTGATCCGCTGGCTGAGCTGATCGAATGGGAGCGGCGCGTGAGAGCCGACGAGGCGGGAGCGTGGCAAGCGCGGCGGAGGGCGCGGGACGAGCTGCGCAGGGCGTGGGGGTTGGGCGACAAGGATGGGGTCGACGGCGAGTTCGCGTGGGGGGTGTTCAAGGTGCGTCGGGTGAGGAAACATCATGCGGCGTGCCTGTGGCGTCTGACTCGAGTACGGCTGCTGGACGCGAGCTCGCTGGAGCTCGAGCAATTGCCGCGCGCCGAGCTGGAGGAGTGCCTGGCTGCGCTCGAGTCGTTGAAGCCGCGACGGCTGCTGTTGTCCGATGCCTTGCTCGACGCAGGGGATGCGTTGACGCTGGCGCGGGCTC
Source organism: Sorangium sp. So ce145 (assembly GCF_051525985.1). NCBI lineage: Bacteria > Pseudomonadati > Myxococcota > Polyangiales > Polyangiaceae > Sorangium > Sorangium sp. So ce145. The sequence goes on from NZ_CP150315.1 coordinate 3,651,880, forward strand.
CCGCGGCGACGATGCTGCGGCAGCTGGTGCTGGAGGCGAGCGGCGCGAGCTTCGAGGGGGACGCCGTGATGGCGGAGTTTGCTCGCGTGCTGCCGAAGGAGGAGCTCGAGCAGCTGGGGTTGTGGAACCTGCGGATCGGGGACGCCGGGCTCGAGGCGTTGCACGGCGCGGGTGCCTGGTTGCAATTGCGGCACCTGTCGCTGGGCTTCAACGAGCGGGTGTTGAGCGGGTCGCTGTGCACGCTGTTCGAGGGGGCATGCTGGCCTCGGTTGGAGCGGTTGGCGCTCGGCTGCAGCGAGGTGGACGCCGGCATGATGCCGCGTCTGTCGGGGCTGCCGCTTTCGGCACGGCTGCGCTCGCTGAGCTTGTGGGGAACTCCGGCGGGCCCGGCGTTCTGGCGTGACCTGGCGGAGAGCGCGACCTGGGCCTCGCTGCAGCGGCTGAACGTGGAGGAGAGCGACTTCGACGACGCGGCCGCGTACGCGTTGAGTCACGCTCGAGATCGATCGCTCGAGCTGCTCATGTCATTCTTCACGCCGCTCGGCGCGGACGCGGCGTTGTCGCTTCTGCGCGCCGAGGGGCTGCCGAGCTTGCGGCTGTTGGCGAACATCACCTCCGCGACACCCGAGCAGATGGCGGAGCTGCGCGGTTTTGGTCAGCGGTTCACGCTGGGCAGCGTCCACGACTGCGGAACGCCTCAGTGGATCGTGCGCGATCACTTTCAGATGGATCCATGGTAGCTTCAGGGCAGCCGCTGGCGCGCTGGCCGGGGCCCGCGGTCCGAGGCCAGCTCGGCGGGCGCGCGCGACGCCGGGATACCTCGATCGGGCGCCCGCGGTGGGGCTTTACGCGCGCCGCGACGCCGCCGATCCTTGTGCAATGCACCTACGTCTCGCTCCTGCTCTGGCTCTCGCTGTTGCGCTCCATGGTTCCGGGTGTTCCGACGCTGGCACGGGTGACCCCGGCGGCCCCGGCGGCCCCTAGTACTACAGCCGTACTTGCGGTCCATTTGCGGCTGTAGACGGGCGGACGGGCACGGATTTCTCGACGATTTTGATGTCTACAGCCGCACCTCGGACCAAGTACGGCTGTAGTACTAGGGCGACAAACGGGTTGAAACTGCCTGAAAAGCGCAGAATTTCCAACCGCCAAGACGCCATAAGACGCCATAAGACGCCAAGATTTTTGTGTTTTTTGGCGTCTTATGGCGTCTTATGGCGTCTTGGCGGTTCATTCCTCGCTTGATCAACACGATCGATGTTCTAGGCCGGCTCCAGCGGCGGGGGCGCGGGGGGTGATGGCGGGAACGAGCCGGGCGAGATCGTCGGCGTCGGTGGGGGGAGCGGGCTCTCGACCGACGTGAGCGTCATCATCACGGCCGACAACGCGTACGGCTTCGGCTACGGGACCGGCGGCATGCTCCTGAATTACTTCGGGGCATCGAGAACGTTTTCGTAAATGTACGGGACGGTCGTGCCGAGTCGGACGAAGCCGAGCCGCGACAGGATGGGCTGACTGTCGGGCCGAGCATCGACCTGGAGGTAACGATAACCGCGCTCGGCCGCGAGGCGGGTCCTGTACGCGACGAGCGCCCTGTAAACGCCTTGACCACGCCACGCAGGCGCGGTCCCTCCGCCCCAGAGGCTGGCGAACTGCGTCCCTCGGTGGAATTCGACCCTGCCAGCGCAGATGGGGACGTCGCCGGCCATCGCGACGACGGCGGCCATCGCCTCGGGCTCCTCTGCCAGCTGGGTCACCAGCCTGCGGCCCAGCGAAGCGTGATCCGTACCGAAGGCCGCCTCGTGCGCCCGGACGACCAGCCGCACGCCCTCGGCATCGGTCACGCGAAGCAGCCGCACGCCTTTGGGCAACACGACCTCCGTGGGGAGCTCGGCGGTATCGGCGACGAGCAGCGCCTCCTCCGGCTCCGGATGAAAACCGGCAGCGACCAGTCGCTGCCCCAGGTCTGCCGGCCGATCGTGGGTGTAAAGCTTCCACTCGAAGGCTCGCCCGAGCGGCGCGAAGCGTGCGATCTGCTCGGCGAGCGCGAGGTCCACGGTCGACTCGTCGAGGTCGGACCAGATGATGGTCGCCCAGCTCCCGTCCGAGCCCTCCGCCCGTACGGCGCGGCGGGCGAAGCCGGAACGTTCAGTCGCCGGCTCGCCGGAGCGCCCCTGCCTGATCTGGTGGTCAAACAGCGCAAGTACGGAGTCGCGGTCCACGGGGGCACTCCATCACCGAAGCCATTTCCTTCGCAACAGATCCCGGCCTCCTCCAGGAAACGATGGCGGGCGAGGCCTCGTGCGCATGCGGGGTGGCGCGGTGCGGGCTCTTGATGGCGCGGCGGACGCGGCGCGCACTCGATGTGCTCGGCCGAGCGACTTCGATCGATCGCCCGCGTGAGAGCTCGCTCTAGCCCCGCGGGTGCTGTCGCTGCAGCGGCGGGCCGCCGAGCTCGCCCGGGCTCGCGCCCGAGAGGGCCTGAGCGCGCCGGTGAGATCGGGGAAGACGACCACGTCGCGCGCGGGCTCGCCGGGGCCGTAGCGCAGCCAGAGCAGCGGCCACCCTCAAGGGGTGTTCAGCTCGCGCGCGCGAGGCCGACCGGGGTCGGGGCGCCGCTCTGGGCGAGGCGCTCGGCGAGGGCCTTGTCGTAGAGGGCCTGTTCGCTGGCCTTGTGGGCGGCCGTGAAGCGCACGAGGATCGCGCACACCGACGAGACGAGCGCGGCGAAGCCCAGCACCGCAAAGCAGTCCTGGGTGTCGCCGACCGCCTTGAGCAGGAAGCCCGCCGCGACAGCGCCGACGTTGCCGCCCGCGCCCACGATGCCCGCGACGCCGCCGAGCGCCTTGCGATCGATGAAGGGCACGAGCGCGTAGGTGGCGCCGCAAGCCATGTGCGTGAAGAGCCCGAAGACGATCATCGCGAGCACCGCCATCCCCGCCGTCTGCATCCGGGAGAACCAGAGCAGGCCGAGCCCCTCGCCGACCATCAGCGCGAACAGGAGGGTCGTGCGGGCGTCCAGGCCCTTCCGGTGCGCCAGCCGATCGGAGAGCATGCCGCCCACCGCGCGCGCGAACAGCGCCAGGAGCCCGAAGCTGCCCGCGGCCATGCCTGCGGTCTGGAGATCCAGCTTGAAGCGGTCCACGAAGTAGCTGGCGGCCACGTTGTGCACGAAGAGCTCGATCCCGAAGCAGGCCCCGTACGTGATGAACAGCATCCAGGACCGGTAGTTGCCCATCGCCGCCTTGAAGACCGCCCATCCACCCTTCTTCCCGCCCTCGATCTCGACGCCCGCCGCGCGGAGGTCCTTGTAGTTCCCTTGCGGGCAGTCCTGGGTGTACTTCCAGTAGAGGACCGCGACGACGAGCATGAGCGCGCCCGGCACCACCATCGCGAGGCGCCAGCCGATCGACGAGGCGACACCCAGGCTCAGCACCGCCGCGAGCACCCAGGGCATGGTCGACTGCGTGACACCCCCTCCGGCGTTGCCCCAGCCCGCGCTTGCGGCGTTCGCGGTGCCGACCACGTTGGGAGCGAACATGACGGACGTGTGATACTGCGTGATGACGAAGCTCGCGCCGATCATGCCGATCAGCAGCCTGAAGAACAGGAAGACCTCATAGCTCTGCGCGAGCGCGATCCCCAGCACGGGGATGGCGCCGAGCGCCAGCAAGCACGTGTAGGTCGCCCGCGGGCCGTACTTGTCGCAGAGCGGCCCGATCACCAGACGACCCGCCACCGTGATCCCCACCGCGGCGATGTTGATGTTGGCGATCTGCTCCTTGGTCAGCCCGAATTCGCCCTTGATGACCGGCATCAGCGGTGCCACCGCGAACCACGCGAAGAAGCAGGCGAAGAACGCCAGCCAGGTCAGGTGGAATGCGCGCATCGCTGGAGTCGACAGCGAAAATAGCTCGATCTTGGTCGCCTTGGTAGCCTGGGTCATGGGTCCTCGTAAGTTGCAAGTTCTGAAGGACCTCGCGGTGCGGCGCTCGAGGCCTCAGGACGGATCCATAAAACAAGGACCGTAAATGGGTCGTAAATCGTATGTTTCCGGTCGATGTCGAGCCAAAAATAGGTTGTAGACCGTATGTTTCCGGTCGATGTCGGACCCTGGATGGGGCGTAGATCGTATGTTTCCGGCTGATGTCGGGCGGCGCCGTGCCCTCCGGCAGCGCCCGTGTGCAGTGGAGGGGCATGCGTTGCAAGGCCGAGCTGTGTCGGGCTGGCCGAGACGTGCGGGCCAGGTGAAGAAGAGACCTGCTGCGCGACCGCGGAGGCGCTACCCGGAGGCACGTTCGACCGGAGCAGCGAGTCGATGTATCCAGCGATGGCGAGAGGGTTCTTGCTGGATCGGTTCGATGTGACGGTGGGTCGGTTCCGGAAGTTCGTGGAGGCATATCCCGGGAGCAAGCCAGCGGCGCGAGCAGGGGCGCACCCGCTGATTACATCAGGCGGCGGACTTCGAAGGATGTGGTGGTGCAGCTCGGCGGCACGCTGCCGTCGCAGCAGCGCACGCGCCCGACACGCTCGCTGGTTCGTTCCTGGGCCTCGCGGACGCGCTGCTCCGCTGCCACCTCGTCCCCGAGGGCGACGGCGCGGGTCATGGAGCCGACGAGCGAGGCGACCAGGGCAGCTCGCGGCGATAGATTCGATCTCCGCGACGTCGCCGGGCTCCAGGCTCGCCAGTCGGGCCCGCGTTGGGGCTATGCGTTCCGAGGAGCAGCGAGCCGTCGTCTCACCAAAACTTCCGGCGGAGTCGACGGACCGCACCGACTCGGCACCGCAACTTTGTCATTTCAGTCTGGTCGGATTTCATCGACCGGCTGGACGGACACGAGCGTTTCGTCGCGGCGATGCTCCGCGCCCTCGTATTCTTCCGGCTGATGGGGGTGCGAGGGGCTGCGCGAGGCGCTGGTGAAGCCGAGCGAGGCGGGGCGGCACGAGGCGGAGGAGCCGGCGAGGGGCGAGGGCATCCTCGACGCGCTGGCGACGACGCGCGGGGCGCTGCCGCTGCTCCAGTTCACCGCGGCCAAGCTGCGGGAGAGGCGCGATCGGCGGCGCATGCTCTTCAGGCGGGCGAGCTACGAGGTGCTCGGGGGCGTGGCCGGTGCGCTGGCCGGTCAGCCCCGGCGACGCCGACTTGTTGTATCGGAACCATCGCGGCGATGTTGTCCATGGTCGTTGTCGCAACGGGGACGAGGCTCGCGAAGCTGACCCGGCAGAATGGGGTGGACACGGCGCAGCTCGTTGCGAGCCAGCGGGCGGAGGACACGCTGAAGAGCGCGCTCACGGCGCGGCTGGCGGGCGATCCCGAGCGGCGGCGGCAGAGCAGACGCAGCGGGCGGCGGCGGAGGCCTGTGACCGCGCCGGGGCGGAAGCCAAGCGGGCCCGCGAGGCGGCGGACGGCGCGGGACGCGGCGCAGAGGTCCGCGGTCGAGGCGCGCAAGGCCGAGGTTAACGCGATCGAGGAGAAACGGCAGGCGGATGAGGCGGCGCTAAGGAGCAAGCGCAAGCAAGAGGAGCTCGTCATGCGGGGCATGGGGGAGACGGGGGAGCATCTATCGTGGCGCTCGGCGGACGGTAGAGCGACCCGGAGTCGCGAGGGGCCTCGTCTGGTTGTGAATGCAACTTCACGTAGGGTGGCCCATCGGCTTTGGAAGCTCCTGGCGCAAGCCGGACACCGCAGCGCTTTTCGGGCCACCACGCACCGCGATCTTCTCAAAAATCGCCGCTGTGGTAACCTCGACGACGCGCCGCGGTCGCCGCTGCCGCACCAGGTTCAGACCATGATGGACACACGGCCGAGCGTCTTTATCAGCTCCGATCCTCGAGATAGCCAGTGGCGAGATCTCGTTCTCGTGCATCTGAATGTCCATGCTTTACAAGGTCTACTAGACCCGTGGGACGAGGACCGGATAGGCTTCGGTCAGGATCGGGATGCCGCGCTTACTGCCGCGATGGATATCGCATCCGTCGCAATCTTGATCGTGACCGCAAACTTTCTCGGGTCCGAGTTTCTTCAGACGAAAATTGTGCCTCATCTTCTGAAGCGGCGCGCACAATCCGGCCTCGCCATTGTGCCGCTGCTGGCCGCTCCCTGCGACTGGCAGAGCCCCGAGTGGCTCCGCGGGCTCGAGGTCCGCCCACAACGTGATCGCTATCTCTCCCAGGGGTCACAGCATCAGATCGCCATCGATTTGACGGACATGGCCCGAGAGATAAGGGTCTTCATCAGCGGGACCCGCGAGGGGAAAGCCCTCCCGGCGCTCCCGCGCAGGCTTGTGCCAAGGTTTCCTGACGAAGAGACTCGGACTCTCAGTAACAAGCTGGAGCTGGCGCGCAGCCGTAAGGCAGAGCTTGTTGCCGTGGGGGCCAGCACGGCTGAAGTGGACCGCGAGATCCTGGATTTGCGTCGACAGCTCCGTCGAGGAGGCCAGCTGAAGGCGGGAGACTCGTTGGAAGATGGTCGTTACCTCTTGTTGAACCGCCTAGGTAAAGGAGGGTTCGCCGTGGTATGGGAGGCGCTAGATCGGAGCACCCTTGAGCGCGTGGCCATCAAGGTGCTGCATCCCGAGCTGGCGGGAGATGCGATCCGCCGTGAGCGACTCTTTCGAGGAGCGCGAGAGATGGCGCAGCTCCGGCACCCGGGGGTGGTGCGAGTCCTGAAGCCGTATGGCGAAGACGATGGGTATTACTACTTTGTGATGGAGCTCGTCGCCGGCGGCGATTTGCGTCAAGCGGTGCTCGGCGGACGTGTCCGCTCTGACAACGTTATTGAGATCATCTGCAGGATTGGCGATGCGCTCGCGGAGGCGCACGCTCATGGAATCGTGCACCGCGACATCAAACCTGCCAACGTTCTTGTCGATACGTCAGGGCAAGTCAAGCTCACGGACTTCGATCTGGTCGCCGGTGCGCACACCACCGGGGGCACGCGGACCGGTGCACTCGGAACATTCCTCTATGCGGCGCCGGAGCTCCTCCACCGGCCCCAGGATGCGGACGCACGGTCCGACGTCTACGGCCTGGGCATGACCGCAATCTTTTGCCTGCATGGCAGCGAGCTCCCGCATTGGGTTGTGCGTGATCCTAACAAGATCATTCGCAGGCTTCGGACCAGCGCCGCAGTAAAATCGGTGCTCCTGCGGGCGACCGACTGGACCAAGGAGCAGCGGTTCGCTAATGCTCGGGAGCTGTGCCTCGCGCTGATGAACTGCATGGTATCTGGCAAGCAGAATCCCCAGGAGCGCCGGCATGAAGCGACCCCGCCGGACGCTGCTCTTGCGACGGCTGACAAGGTTCTCGCTGCTCTTCCGCAGCCATCTTCCGGAGTCCTGAAGGGGCTCCGCCTCATGCGCTTTGATCTAGAATTTCCTGCGTTATTCCTGATTGGCTCCTCAATCGTGGTACTCGCCGTTGTTCTTGTTGAAACCCAGCTGTCTCGTCTGGAAGAACCGACGTCGGCATCGCCGACACCATCCCTGGCGCATCACGTGGAGGAACCGACGTCGGCATCGCCGATACCATTGGCCGTCGTCAAAGGCTCGTCGATCTCTAATTTTGAAATCATTATTGAATCGATCCCCGAGGGGGCGACGGTGCTGGAGAACGGGGATGTGCTGGGAAGCACGCCGCTAAAGATGTCGCTCGAGAATGGAATGGTCCGCGGCAATCCCCTTCGACTAACGGTTCAAAAGGAAGGGTTCGAGCCTTACAGCATCATACAGGGGCCGTCGGAACATCCCGTGCATATCGTCGTGCCGCTTACGGCGGTCGCGGGGAGGCCAAGGCCATCCAGCAGTTCACCGAGTGTGACGACGTCGGGAGGTGGTTCTCGTCCGCCAGCGTCGACCACATCGGCACCAGTGAAGTCGGCACCCCCGCCACCATCACCGCCATCGTCCAATTAGCCAGATGCGGTTTTTTTGCCGATCCGGGGCAGCTTCCCGCAGTAGTGTCAGACGGGCCGCTCGCCCTCCCCGCCGCTCGGGTGGCTACCGGGCTGCCGCGACATTTGCCCGGGCTGAACGCCCAGGGGCTCTCGGCTCGGGAGCCAGGCCTCGAGCGTCCTGTTGGTGGTGAAGTGGAGGACAGGGCCGCCGTCGGTGGTCCCGTGCTCTGCGCGTGATCGGTTTCGGTGAGGGTAGCGTGCACCCTCGTACGGCTCGCCGCGTCCGATCTTGACGCGCTAGAAGTGGCCTTGTTCCATGGAATGCGTTATGGCGCACCCCTCATTCACCCTTCTGCACCTGACCGATCTGCACTTCGGCGCGGCTCCCGCCAAGGGACACTATTGGAACAGCGAGGCGACCGAGCTGGATCTCGCACCGCAGAACCGCCGCGGTCTCGCCGGCAGCCTGGTGCGCGACCTGCGCGAGCAGGCGCTGCGACCGGCTCTTGTCATCGTCACCGGAGATCTGCTCGATCGGGGCGCGGCCGACGGCGTTCCGATGGCGGTCGCGTTTCTCGGCGAGCTCTGCGCGGCGCTTGCGCTACCTCGGCGTTGCGTCGTGCTGGTGCCGGGAAACCACGACGTCTCCCGCGATCCGGATCCCGCGCGCCGGTACGCGCTCTTCGACATGCTCTGGGCACAGTTCTACGGCGCAGAGCGCGCCGGCTTCGGCCCGAGCACCGCCCCGTGGGAGCGCGTCTCACGCTTCGATTTTGTGGCCGACCTAGGCGTGGAGGTCATCGGGTTCAATTCGTGCGAAGCCCTCGACCCGGCGGGGAGCCAGGAGCACGGGAGCGTCGGCATCGCGCAGCTCGATCGGGCAGAGGCGCTGCTCGAGGCGACCAAGGGCCGGGATCTCTTTCGGATCGCCGCCGTGCACCATCACCTGATGCGTCCAGCCGGCGTCCACCGCGACGATTTCAGCGTGATGGACGACGCGGAGCTGACCGTGCGCTGGCTCGCGCGGCAGCGCTTCCAGCTCGTGCTGCACGGGCATCAGCACCTCGACTGGCAGGATGTGCGCGAGATCGAGGGCTGGTGGCTGTCGACCGCTGGGGGCGCGAGCGCCGGGGTCGCGAGCTACGGGCGGCGCGCCTGGATGCTCCAGCTCGGTTACCAGGCCGTCGTGGTGGACAGCCCAGGCGTCGCGCGTCGCGTCCGGCGCGAGTACGACCCGCAGGCGCGCGAGTGGATCGCGGCCGGCAAGGGAGCCGCCGTGCAGGAGCTGCACTTTGGCGCCCGGCTGGCTGCACCGCCGCTCAGCGCACCCCGCGCGGCGCCGGATCCGCGGAGAGAGCTCGCGCCCGTTGACGTCTTCATCATGTTTGCGCCCAAGGACCGCGAGCTGCGCGACGAGCTCGATACCCACCTCTCCGCGCTCTGCCACGCAGGCGCGATCCGCCTTCACTACCGCGACTCCACCGACCTCGGCGCCGTCGAACAGGACGCGATCGACGCGGCGGTCGAGTCCGCCGAGATCTTCCTGGTGCTCATTAGCGCCGACTTCCTCAAATCGCCGTACTTTGGCGGCCCCGAGCTCAAGCGAGCCCTCGCGCGCTCCCGGGAGAGCGCGGGCCGCGGGCCCCTGGTGATCCCCATCTACCTGCGCCGTTGTGACTGGAAGCAGACTGCGCTCGGAGCGCTCCGAGGCCTTCCCCGTGACGACCTGCCCATCTCGCCCCGCGATCACGACGAGCACTTTGCTGCTGTCGCCGACGCGCTCCGCGCCGCCGTTGAGAGGCTGCGCAGAGCGTGAAGCCACCGGCTTCGCCGCGCCAGCTGTTCGTATTCTGCGCCTTTGCGGGCGCAGATGCGCGCCTGCTCGAAGGCCTAGAACACCGATTATATCGATCGAGCGTAAGATGAGCCGCCAAAGCGCCAAGGACAGAACACCGTCGTAGCGTCCTTGGCGTTCCTGGCGGTTTCAATTTGCGCTTTTCTGGCGGTTTCAACGCCGAATCGTCAGGCTCACTTCAGGTGACGCGATCTGTCTTCCTCCTTGCAGTCTTCGCGTCAATCAATCGAGATACAGATACGAAAGCCAATGGTGGTGTGCCGCGCGACCTCGTGGCTCCAGTTGCGGTACGCCGACTGGAGCCTGCTCTCGATGCTGCGCCAGCACCCGCCGCGCAGCGGGCGCACCCGCGTCGCGCCGCCCACGCACGGATCGCGGCCGAGGCGCGCTCGTTCGAGGTGCGCGTCCGCGCGGAACGCGTCCAGGCACCAGCTCCAGACATTGCCGGCCATATCGTGACAACCAAAAGGGCTGGCGCCGGCCGGGTGCGCGCCTGTCGGGCTCGGCCCGCCGCGATTCCAGTCCTCGGCGAAGCAGGCGCGCCGTTCGTCCGGAGGATCGTCTCCCCACGGATAGCGCCGCCCATCGAATCCGCGCGCGGCGAGCTCCCATTGCGCCTCCGTGGGCAAGGTCCCCCCGGCCCAGGCGCAATACCGCAGGGCTTCTATGTAACTCACGTTCACCACGGGCCGATCGGGCGCGTCGAGCTCGGGCCGGCCCGCGGAGGGCGGCGCCGTGGCGCCCGTGGCCTCGATGAAGGCGCTGTATTCGGCGCGGGTGACCGGGTGAGCGCCGATCCAGAAGGGCGACAGCTCGACGCGGTGCGGTGGGTTGGGTGCCTCGGACTCGAAGATCGGCTCTTGGCCCATCGTGAAGGTGCCGCCAGGGATCCACACGAGGCCGGGAGGCGTCGGGCGCGCGCCTGGTTTCATGGCGTCCGCGAGCCCGCCGCCGAGCGTTGTGCCTCGAATGGCTCGATGGAAGGCCACATCGACGCGCGCCGGCAGCCGATACAGTCCTCCGCGACCGGAATCCCGGCGTCGAGTAGCCTGCGCGCCGCCGAGAGCTCGAGCAGCCCGGATTGGAACCACACCAAAGGCGGACGCAACACGAGCGCATCCTCGACGTGGAGCGCGAATTCCTCGGGCTTGCAGAAGACGTTCAGCACGTCGATGGGCGCGGGAAGCTCGATCAGGCGGCGGCGGACGGGCACGCCGAGGATCCGGGTCGCCTCGGGATAGCGGGTCGGGACGGGGAGGATGTGGTAACCGACCTTCTGGAGGTAAAGCGGGATCTGGTGCGCATCGAGGTCCCGGCGGCTCTCCGGCTTGATCCCCAGCACCGCGATCGAGCGCGCGTTCCTGAGCGTCCGTTCCATGTCCACGGTGCCGAGGAGAGGGAGGTCGAGCATCTCGTGCGCCGCAGAAAAGCTAGCATGCGCGACGTCGTCCTGCGCCTGCGTGATCCTTGCGATGAAGATTCTCTCCATCGCCGTCGCGATCTCCGCGTTGAATGCCGCCGGGGCGCCACCGGCGGCTCGAGCAGCCGAGATGCGGTCGCTCGATGAAGAACTCGGTGATATCGAGGAGTCGATCCGAGGAGAGCACGAAGCCGAGGTCGCGAGGGGCAGCAGCGCCGCGCAGGAGACCCCGGAGCCACGCCGCGGAGGCGACGACCAGGCGCTGGCGTCGAGCCATGGTAGCGCAGGACACCAAGCGGGGCGCACAGGGGGGCCCGGGGCTTCGCAGGAGGGCGCCGGGGCTGCGTAGGAGGGCGCCGGGGCTGCGTAGGAGCTGCCGAAACGTGTGGTAGGGCACCAAGTGGGGGGCGCAGGAGGGGGCCCGGGACCGCGCAGGAGCCGTTCGAACGTACGGCAGGCCACAAAAATGGGTGCACAGGCGGCTGCCAGGGCTGCGCAGGAAGAGCGCCGAGGCCGCGCAGCAGGACCGCGGGGACCGCGCAGGAGGGGGCTGGAACCGCGCGGGAGGCTGCCAGGGCTGCGCAGGAAGAGCGCCGAGGCCGCGCAGCAGGACCGCCGGGACCGCGCAGGAGGGGGCTGGAACCGCGCAGGAAGAGCGCCGGGCCGCGCAGCAGGACCGCGGGGACCGCGCAGTGTACGAGCGGAGCCCTGGTAACACTTCTGACCGGGAGCCCCCTCGGCCGCGGCGCTACTTCCCCGGCGCGAACGGCCCCATCGACGCCCGCCGCGTCCAGGTCGCGCCCTCTCGCACCATGCGCCTCACGTGGATCTGATAGCCGACCTCGCCGCCCACGCCGTCGCGCGCTATCTCGATCTCGTTGTAGCCGTTGTGCTCCTGCACCTCCCGGCTGGAGAGCGACGGCGCCGCGGCGATACGGATGGTCCAGTCCTCGTGCCGCTCCGGCCATTGCTCCTTGCCGAACCAGCCCGTGTGGCTGTGGCCGTGGAGCACCAGGCAGAACTCCTTGTGGGCCAGCGCGTCCTTCACCTCACCGGCGTTGATCAGGCCGCCGAAGCGGGCGAGCTCGGTGGACGGCAGCGGCGACACCGGGTGATGCAGGACCGCGATCCGGATCGGCGCGTGCCACCGCGTCCTGCGCAAGCGCTGGAGATCCGCGTTGTGGACCAGGCCGGGATCGATCCGCGCCACGTGGTCGCGCAGCGCCGCGGCGCGCTCGGCGTCCGGCTCGTCCATGGCGCCTTGCCGCAGGCGGCCGATGAGCGAGAGGAGCTCGTCCCGGACCGGATCCTTCTCCTCCTGACCGCCGAACTCCGCCGATCCGAGCAGCGCGAACTCCACCCCGAGATCCGCATACCGCGCCACCGCGAGCGGCCGCGTCGCCGGGGGCTCCTCGAGCGGCGGCCGCGCGCAGCGCGGGTGATCACCGAACGCCCGCGCAAAAGGCTCGTGGCGCGCCTGCGTCCCGGCCTGCGCGGGCCCCGCCGCCTGCCGCCAGTCGACGTCGTGATTGCCGCCCACGAGCAACACGTTGGGCTCGTCGGGCGGCAGGCGAGGGTGATCCGCGAGGTGCCTGGACACCTGCTCTAGCCAGGACCGGGCCTCGGCATACTGGGCGTCGTCGGCCCACTCGGCGACGTCGCCGGAGACGACGAGGAGGTGGGGCGCGCGGCCGGACGCGGCGAGCTCGGCGACGTGCTCGACATAATGATCGCAGACGCGCGGGGGGCCCAGCGCACCACCCATGGCGCTGCCGTGCTGGCCTCTCTCCTTCACGTCGACGCGCTGGGCGGACTTCGGGCCGAAGTGGATGTCGGAGATATGGTGGATCCGCAGCGGGCACAGGTTCGCTTCGAGGATCGGGTCGGCGAGCACGGGGCGCCCGCCGCGGCGCTCCACGAGGCCGCAGCGCTCGAGCAGATCGACGTTCTCGTCGCGGGGCGACCCGCCGCGCGCGATCTCGCGGAGCACGCACCGCTGCGCCTCGGTCAGGCCGTCCTCGAACACGGCGCGGTGATAGGCGAACTCCATGCGCTCGCTGCTCACGCGCGCCGTCTGCAGGAGCGTCCACGGGGCTTTCGCCAGATCGGGCGATTGCTCGGCGAGCTCGAAGACGAGCTCGAGCAGGAAGGGATTCCGGCGCCAGGCCTCGGGCAGCGCGGGGAGCAGCGCCCTCGACGCCTCGGTGCGGGCGAGCTTGAGCGCCTCGGCGGGCGTCAGGGGATCGAGGAAACGCATGTCCCGCGAGGAGAGGAACCCGGCGTCTCTGGCGGCCGCGCGCTCGAGCGCTATCCACTCGGCGGGGCTCATCGCCAGCAGGATCTTCGTGTTGCTTCTGTAGAGATCGCCGCACCAGCGCAGGAAGGCGCTCGCATCGCGCGGCGTGCCGCCTTTGCCGGCGAGCTGCGGCTCATCCAGGAGGAGCGTCGTCCCCGGCGGCACGCCCGGGAGCTCGGGGCCGACGTTGCGCAGGTCGAGGTAGCGCACGGTCCTCTCCTCAGCGAGGCAGAGGCGTCGCTCGATCGCCTTGAGGGTCCATGTCTTTCCGGCCCGGCGCGCGCCCACGAGCGGCCAGAGGACGCCGTTCGTGGGCAGGGAAAGCAGCAGATCCATGAGGTGGCCGTGATCGCGGACGTCGCGCTCTCGCGAATAGGGGTTCCTCACGTCAAACGCGCGCATCAAGGCTCTCTCCTTGGTTCGCTGGCCACCCGTCGAATCCAGTCGAAGAACGGCGGATCCGCGAGCCACGTCCCGAGCGCGTCGCAGAGGCCCGCGTCGCAGAGGACGGTGACGTCCTCGGAAGGCAGCCTGCGCACCTCGGGCAGCGCCGTGTCGGGGGCGCCGCGGAGGGCGCCGAGGACGGCGCGCGCGCGCTCCGGCAGCTCGGCCCAGCGGGCGCGGAAGAAGGCGGCGTCGCGGTCGAGGAGCAGGCGTAGCTCGTAGAGCTCGCGCACGCCGGCGCGCTCGACCAGGGCGCGGCGCTGGCCGGCGCGGACGGCCTGGACGAGGGCATAGCCCATGACCTGGAGGTAGAAGGGCCATGGGCCGCAGAGCTCGACGATCCAGCGCGCGGTGCGCTCCGCCTCCATCGGGACGTCGGGAGGCGCGGTGTCGACGAGGAAGCGGATCGCGTCGGCCTCGGGGAGCGGACCGAGGTTGATCGGGGTGACGTCGTTGCCGAACGAGGAGCCCGGGGCGGCGGCGAAGGCGTGCTCGACGATGGTGACCCAGTCCCAGTGCGAGCCGACGAGCACCACGCTGGTCCTCTCCTGGCCGACGGCGCGGAGCCAGGCGAAGACCGTGGCGTCGGCCTGGTAAAGGTTGGCGACCTCGTCGAGGAGCAGGACGGCGTTGCCGGCGCTGGAGAGGCGGTCGCGGAGGGTGAACGCGGGGGTGGCGTCGGACTGGAGAGAGGGATCGAGGAAGCGGGCGAGATCGTCGGCGGTGCGGATGGGCTGGGCCCGGCCCTCAAGGGTCTTGTGGTGAACCGCATGGGTCGCGGAGAGGCGTGCGGCGAGGTGGTGAAGGATGGACGTCTTGCCCGAGCGGCGCGGCCCGCGGAGGATCGCGGGGCTGCGGCTCTCGATCAGGGCAAAGAGCTCCGCCAGCACCGGGGCGCGGCCGGGGAGGGAAGGGGCGTCGATGAGCGCCGGGCCGGGACGGAAGGGGTTCGCGAGGGCGCTCGAGAGCGGAGCGTCGGGCGCGGGGGGGCCGTCCGTGGCCGCGCGCGGGGGCACGGAGCTGACCGTCCGCGGCGGAGGCGCGCCTGGAGCAGCGGAGGTGAAGAGCTCCTCGCCGTCCCAGGGGACTCCGCCTGCGTAGCCGTGGCGCGCGAGCTCCTCTGCGACGTTGTCGCCGGTGAGATCGCCGGAGAGCGCGGCGAACACCTTGTCCGGGCGCCGCAGGATGTCCCGGAAGCCGGCCAGGGGCAGGTACAGCGTCGTCCGCGAGTCGGGGCGGCGGAGGGCGAGGCGGGCGCGCTCGGGCTCCGCGCCGTCGAGCAGGCAGAAGCCGCCGGGCGTGCGCGCGAGCGTGGTCCTGCCGGCGGAGACGAAGCTGGCGAGGAGCCTGCGCTGATCCGCGCTCCAGATCCGGACGGTGCCGTCGTGCCCCGCGCTCGCCAGGCGGTCGCCGCGCGGTTGCCAGGCCATGGCCATGACCCGCCGCGTGTGGCCCTCGATCCGGTCGATCTCCTCGCCCGTGGCTGCGTCCCAGATCCGGACGGTGCCGTCGTGCCCCGCGCTGGCCAGGCGCTCGCCGCGCGGCGACCAGGCGACCGCCGTGATCCCGAGCGTATGGCCCTCGAGCCGGGCGACCTCCTCGCCGGTGCCCGCGTCCCAGATCCGCACCGTCGTGTCGTCGCCAGCGCTGGCCAGGCGCTCGCCGTCCTGGCGCCACGCCAGGGCCTTCACGTCGCGCGTATGGCCCTGAAGCCGCGCGAGCTGCCTGCCGGTGTCCGGATCCCAGATCCGCACCGTCGTATCGTGCCCTGCGCTCGCCAGGCGGCCGCCGTCCGGATGCCACGCCAGCGCGAGGATCCAGTCGGAATGGCCCTCGAACCGAGCGAGCTCCTGGCCCGTGGTCGTCTCCCAGATGCGCACGGCGCCGTCGTGCCCGGCGCTGGCCAGGCGATTGCCGAGGGGGTGAAAGGCGAGGGCCAGGACGCCGTTCAAGTGGCCCTCGAGCCGCGCGAGCTCCTCCCCCTGGCCCGCGTCCCAGATCCGCACCGTCTGGTCGTCGCCGGCGCTGGCCAGGCGGTTGCCGTCCGGGTGCCAGGCGAGGGCCAGCACCCAGTTGGAGTGGCCCTCGAGCCGCGTCAGCTCCTTGCCGGTGCGGGTGTCCCAGATGCGCACCATCGAGTCGTTCCCTGCGCTGGCCAGGCGGTCGCCGCTCGGGTGCCAGGCGAGGGCCAGCACCCAGTTGGAGTGGCCCTCGAGCCGCGTCAGCTCCTTGCCGGTGCCGGTGTCCCAGATGCGCACGGTGTTGCCGTCGCCCGCGCTCGCCAGACGCCTGTTGTCCGGGTGCCACGCCATGGCCCTGACCCAGTTGGTATGGCCCTCGAGCCGCGGGAGCTCGCAGCCGGTGCTCGCATCCCAGATGCGCACGGTGTTGCCGTCGCCCGCGGTGGCCAGGCGCCTGCCGTCCGGGCGCCACGCGACGACCCTGACCCCGCTCGAGCGGCGCTCGAGCCGGGCGATCTCGCCCCCGGTGCCGATGTCCCAGATGCGCACGGTGTTGCCGTCGCCCGCGGTGGCCAGGCGCCTGCCGTCCGGGTGCCACGCCACGGCCGAGACCCCGCGCACATGGCTCTCGAGCCGCGCGATCTCCTTGCCGGTGCCGGTGTCCCAGATGCGCACGGTGTTGCCGTCGCCCGCGGTGGCCAGGCGCCTGCCGTCCGGGTGCCACGCCACGGCCCTGACCCCGCGCGCGTGGCCCTCGATCTGGGCGAGCTCCCTGCCCGTGCTCGCGTCCCAGAGGCGCACGGTCTGGTCATCGCTCCCGCTGGCCAGGAGCTCGCCGTCCGGGTGCCACGCCACGGCCCTCACCCAGTCGGCGTGGCCCTCGAGCCGGGCGCGCTCCTTGCCGGTGCCAGCGTGCCAGATCCGCACCGTCAGGTCGTATCCAGCGCTCGCCAGGCGCTGGCCGTCGGGGCGCCACGCCACGGCCAGGACCCAGTCGGAATGTCCCTCGAACCGGGCGAGCTCCGCGCCGGTGTCCGCGTGCCAGAGGCGCACCGTATGATCGTACCCCGCGGTCGCGAGGCGCTGCCCGTCGGGCGACCATGCGAGCGCGTTGATCGTGCCGGTGTGTCCGGACACCAGGTCGACGTGCGCCAGCGGCGGCGTCGCGGCGAGCCTGCGCGCGCGCTCCGGGTGAGCGCCCCTGCCCGCGATCAAGCAAGCGCTCAGGTCGGTCCCTTCGGCCTGCGCGCCGTTCCAGCGGCATCCGGTCCAGGTCGATTGCCGCAGGACGGCGCCGCTCAGCTTGGCCAGCTCGACGATGGCCCCCTTCGCCTCGGCCTGCGTGAAGTCCGCCCGGTGCGCGATCGCGCGCCGGAGGATCGTCCCGTGGAGCTTCGCGCCGGACAGCATGGCCCCGCTCAGCGCGGCGTCCGTCAGGTCGGCGCCGGACAGGTCGGCGCCGGACAGGTTCGCGTCCCGCAGGTTCGCGCCCGCGAGCGGCGCGCCGCGCAGGTCCTCGCCGGCGAGCTGCACGCCGTGGAGATCGGCCCCCTCCGAGATCCACCCGGCGGTCTCCTCGGCCCATCGCGCGAGGCCGAGCAGCAACCGGAGGGCGTTCTCGGCCGGCTCCCTCGTTGAAGGGGTCAACTGACGGTCCATCTTCAGGAACGACTGGACCGCGCGCACGGCCCCCGCGCGCCTCGGCTCGCCGAACGTCCTCAGGAGCTCGCCCACGAACGCCGCGACCTCCCGCGTGATCGGCTTGGTGCGGAGCGCCTCGATCGGCCGCTCGGCCAGCGTCGCCACCAGCGCGCGCGCCAGGAAGTATTCGAGGAACGCCTTGTGCGCGAAGCGGTAGCCGTCGCTTCCTTCCTGCACGAGGAATGTCCCGCCCTGGATGTCCAGGAACGCGGCGTCGGTCGGCATGCCTTCGGGCAGGAATCGAAAGAGCCGAGCGCGGACCGACTGCTTCAGCTCCTGCCAGGTGCACGCCGGCTGGCCGGACCGCCAGAGCTGCTCGGCGAGCGCCTCGGCGAACTCCTTCTTCTGCTCGTCGGTGAAGCTCTCCGGGTCGTCCTTCCGCGTGTTGTCGAGCCACCGCTTCAGGTACGCCTCGTAGAGATCGGCGCGCCCGACCTTCGCCCCGGAGGCGAACTCGTCCAGCGTGGTCAGCACCATCCCGAGCAGCAGCGGCCGGTGCACGAGGTCCCTGAGGTCGTAGATCGCGGCGATGCGCGAGAGCGCCGCCGCGGCGCCGTCCTCGCCACGGATCTGCCGCACGAGCTCGTGCACTTGCGCCTCGGTGAACGGCAGGATGGTGAAGCGACGTATCCCGACGGACGTGCCTGGCGTCTGGGAGGGCCCGAACTCGCCGGTGGTCGGGAGGTGCGCGTCGGCGGGGAAGTGGTCGTCACGCGAGGAGACGACCACCTTGCCGCCGCCGACCGCGACCTCCAGCAGGCTGGCGCGCCGCCCCGCGAACTCGGAGGCCTCCAGGCGCGTCGCCATCTCGTCGAAGCCGTCGAAGCAGGGGACGACGAGCCGGTGGCGGATGAGCAGGCGCAGGGCGGCGCGGTTCGCAGGGAGGTCCGGGGCGCCGGCCGCCTGGAGCAGGAGCTGCTCCGGGCTCGCGTGCGGCGAGGCGCCAGCGAGGTTGACGAGCAGGGGTCTCGGCCCTTCGGCGGACGCCCATCGCCGCTCGGCCCACGCGGCGAGCGCGGTGGACTTCCCCAGGCCGAACTCGCCGAGGACCAGCGCCATCTTCTCGCTCGACGAGAGCCACGCGTCGAGGGCGCCGAGCAGGGGCGTGGGCTCGCAGCGCCCGTCGACGAAGGCGTCCGGCTCCACGAACCGCCCCCCGACCTCGCGCAGCCGCTGCTCGCGGAGCGCCGCGATGACGCCGCGCGCGCCGTCAAAGCGCGGCGACAGGCGCGCGATCCGCCGCGCCAGGGCGTCCTGCGGGATCGCCTCGAGCGTGGCGTTGGCCAGCCCTGACCGGACGGCCGCGGAGCGGAGCTTCTCCCACGCTCGCCGGGGCCCTGTCCACCGCTCGAGGCCGTCGATCCACAGCAGGACCCACCCCTCGTCCCGGAGGGCCGCGACCATGAGCGTGCACCACGCCGGCCGGCCTTCAGGCCAGACGCCGACCGCCGCCACGTGCTCGCGCCCCTCGGCGAGGGCGAGCAGAAAGACGGTCTCCGCCGAGAGGATCTGGTGCTCGGAGAACCGCGGGGTAAGCGCGCCCTTGTCCGGCGCGGCGGTGGGGCCGAGCGCCGCGCGGGCATCGCCGGGGGCGCGCGGCGTGGCGTCGTCCATCGGGGCCCGGAAGTCGGATGGATGCCGTTGGAAGGAGAGCACCCAGCCCCGGTACTGCTGCGTTCCCAGCGCTGTCGGGTCGAGCCTTCGCGGTAGCTCGACCAGCAGATCCGGCGGCGACGAGTTCTCCCGCTCGTCGTCGCCGGCCTCCGGCGCGCCGCGCACCGCCTGCGCCACCGCGCCGAGCGCCGCCATCCCGTCGAGCGTCCACTCGCCGTTGCTCCGCTTCGCGTCCACCGCCTTGCGGAGCCGCGCCTCGACCTCCACGAACCCGGCCTCGCGCGCTTCCCGCTCGGTCATCCACCCGAACACGACGTCCGCGGCCGCCGCCGCCGTCGCCGCCCGCAAGGCCTCGAGCGGCAGCACCTCCGCGGGGACGATGATCTCCCGCGTGAACTGCCGTATCTCCTCGACGCGGGTCAGCTTGTCGAGCTCGCCATAGAGCCGGCGCAGCCGCCTCCCGCGCGCCGCGGCCCCGGACAGGGCGCCCGCGTTCAGCAGCACGTCGCGCGCGTCCTCGAGCCGCGCGACGAGCGCCTCGAGCGCCTCGTCGTCGTCGCGCCCAAGGAGCTCCCTGGCGCCGTCGAGCCACTGCGCATAGGCCTCTCCCGCCGGGTGGCCTCGGTACACGAGCGTCGCCTCGGCGACCGGCACGACCGGCCGCGGCGCCGTCGGGCGCGTGGCGCGAGCGAGGTGCGCGCTGGCCCGCTCGTACCGGAGATCGACGTCCGCGACGATCACGCCTTCGTCGCCCGGATCGAGGTACCCCGCCCGATCCGGGAAGCGCCGCAGCTCGTGGGCCTGGGCCTCGTCGACGTAGATCGAGGTGCCGCCGCCTTCGGCGCCGTCGCAATAGAGCGTGGGTCGCCCGTACCGGCGCGCCTCGTCCCACACCTTTCCTGCGAGCTCTGGCAGCGTGGTGTGCGGCGTCGCGCTGGGCACGGCGAGGAAGCGGCAGTCGCCGAGCTTCTCCGCGACGGGCGAGAGGTCGTGCGCGCCGTCCCGGAGGAGGAAATCGAGACAGGGCAGCACGCCCATGGGGCCCGGGATGCCGTCCGGCATCTCCACGGGCGCCCACGTGTCGCCTCGGCGCATCGCGCTCCGCTCCACCGCCGCCGCGGTCCGCTTCGCTTGCAGGCCGAGGAGCCGACTCCGGTAGAGCACCGGGCTCACCGACTGACCGAGCGCGGGGAGCCGCGCGGCGCCAAGGCGCTCGTACACGCCGGAGCGGCGCGCCGCCCGATCCACCGAGTGCGTCCCCGCCACGACGACCATTTCGCCCGCCGCGTCGGCGACGCCGCCGAGGATCTCCCAGGGGACGCTGTACTCGGGAAAGACAACGATCCTCGCCCCGTACTCCGCGCAAGCGGACAGCACCGCGCGGATCCGCGCGAGGAGCTGCGCATCGTAGGCCTCGCGGATGCGCCGCCGGAGCGCCTCGAGCTTGGGCTTGATCGCGTCGGGCACATCGGCGCGCGCGGGGAGCAGCGAGTCCGCTGCTCCCCTTGGATCGAAGAGCGGGTCCTCGAGCGGAGACCGTCGATCGATGATGATCGCTGGGTAATAGGCGAGTTGTACGACAGCAACCCGCGTATACATCGCTCCCCCCGCCGCCATCTGCATTCGTTTGCTCGCTCTCCGCGGACGTCCTCCGCGTGCGCGCCGTCCCGCTCGCGCCCGCTACCCGCCGAGGAGCGCGGCGGCCGCCTCGATCGGCACCTCGACGCGCAGCCAGGAGCTGCCTTTCGCTCGGACCCGGGCGAGCGCCGCGCCTGCTGGAGCCGCCTTCGCGTCCGTCGGAGTTTGCTGCCCCGCTGCACCCGACGCCTTCGCCGTCTTCCCCGCCATCCGGTGCTCCCTTGTCCGCGCGTCGATCGGCGAGGCTATCGCGCGAGCGCGGCGCGTGGAAGCGAAAGCGGCGCGCCTGCCCGCCGTGGCCAGGCGTCTGGCTGTCTGTGCCAGACGACGCCAGACGACGCCAGACGACGTGCCAGTCACGGGCGCCTGGTGACTGGGAGCCGGCCACGGCGGAACAGCGGCCGCCGGAGCCGCGGCGCCCCCAGCGCGAGCGCGGCCCCGCACGCGAGCGCGACCGCCGGCAGGTAAAACCGCGGCAGCGCCACCACCGCCTCCAGGTGGTGCCGGCCGGGCCCGACGCGCACCGCGAAGAAGCCCGGCGCGACGCGCCTCGTGGCCAGCTCGGCGCCGCCGTCGCGCACGCGCCAGCCGCTGTACGCCGTGGCGCGGAAGACCACGTCGACCGGCGCCTCGGCGTCGACGATCGCCTCGTACGCGCCCGGCTCGCGCGGCGCCTCGCGCACGCTGGCGCGGGCCGCGTCGCAGCCGTCGTCGGCCACGGCCACGCGCTCCAGCGGGCCGCGGGTCGCCTTGAGCGCCACGAGCTCACCAGGCGTGTCGAGCACGGTGCGCGGCTGCTTCAGGTGCTCGAAGAGCGCCGCGAGCAGATCGGCCTCCCGGCCGCGCCACACCTCGCGCACGCAGCCGAGCCCCACGTAGTCCGTGCCGCCCACCCGCCGGGACAGCTCGACCCCGCCGCGCCTGTCCACGAGCGCCCACGCCTCGGGCGGCCCCGGCCGCTGCGCGGTCAGGTGGATGAGCGTGCGGATGCCGAGCGCCTCCGCGCGCGCGGCGCTCCCCGGGCGCTCGGGCGCCACCTCGAGGAAGGCCGCCGCGTGAACGCCCACATGCGCGCCGGCGCCGGTCGAGAAGGCCATCGGGACCGCGCGGCGGAGATCGGCGGCGTGCATCATGGAGCAGGTCGCGAACTCGTCCTCGGCGGCGTAGCTCGCGCGGCCGTGCGGCGCCTCGGCGAGCCAGCGGGCGATGAGATCGGGGTCGAAGCCCTCGGCGGGCGGCGGGCAGCCGCGCGACGCGACGAGCGCGGCCTGCTTCTCCGCAAGGACATGGAGCTCGGCCGCGCGGGCGGGGATCTCGAGGGCCGCGACGAGCGCGAGCGCGGCCGGAAGGACCGCGGCGAGCGCGGCCGGCAGGACCGCGGCGAGCGCGGGGCGCGAGCGGCGCGCGCCCCGCGCTGCCAGCGCGGCGCCGATGCGCGCGAGCGCCGCCGCCGCGAGGTCGAGCGCGCTGACGATGGCCGCGGCCGCGACGAGCGGCAGGAGGACGAGGGCGCGCATCGGCTGGAACAGCGAGAGCAGCGCGCGGCCGAGCGGGCCTGCGCCGGCGATCCAGCCGCCGCTCATCGACAGGAGCAGCGCGACCGCCGACGCCGCGAGGACGGCCCGCGACGCGGGGGCCCGGAGGTGCGTCGCATGGAGAAAGCAGGCGGCGATCCACGCGGAGCCGATCACCGGGGTGTGCGCGAAGTCGAGCAGGTCGCCATCGAGCATCCACGGCAGCACGCGCTCGGGCCCGAAGCCGATGTGCCGCCAGCCGAGGCCGGCGGGCCAGCCGAAGGGCGCGGCCATCGACGCGATGCCGGGGCCGTAGAGCGCGGCCGCGACCAGGCCGCCGCCGGCGAGCGAGCGGAGCACGCGCGCGCACAGCCGCCGATCCCACGCGGCGATCGCGGCCGCGCCCAGGACGGCGGCGCTCACCGTGAAGACCTGCGGGTGCGTCGCCGCGCAGGCGGCGGCGAGCGCCGGCCCGAGCTCGAAGCGGGCGGGGCGGATCACCGCGGCGGCCCAGGCGATGACGACGGGGATGACCAGGATCTGCGAGAGCAGCCCGAGGAGGAAGAACGACGGCCACCCGCCGGCGAACTGCACGTACGGCGCGACCCACGCGAGCGCCACCGCGCCGGCGGCGGCCGACGCGGGCCGCGCGCCGACCGCGCGGGCCGCGGCGAGGACGACGAGCGGGGCCCCGACGAAGGCCGCGAAGCCGAGCCCCTTCACCGCGACCACCGGCGCGACGCCGAGGCGGATCAGCGCCGCCACGAGCAGCCAGCCGACCGGCGGGTAGTGCAGCGCGATCGGGAAGCCGCCGTTGTTCGTGGCGATCCACCCGTGCGGCAGGCCGCTCGTCGCGATGTCGTAGGCGATGGCGAGGTGCGAGATCGTGTCCTTCGGCAGCGCGGCGCCGGGCCCGGCGAGCGCGGGCGCGTCGCGCAGCGCGGGCAGGAGCGCCACCGCCACCGCCGCGGCGGCGGCGAGCCAGACGAGGCGCGGCGCGGGCCCGGGCGCGGCGGCTGCGGCCGGCGCGGGCGCGGGCCCGGGCGCGGCGGCTGCGGCCGGCGCGGGCGCGGTGGGGCTGGCGGCCGCGCCGGCGCGGAGCTCGGCCAGCCGGAGGACGAGGACGCCGAGCGCGAGCAGGAGGTAGAGCATCAGCGGAGCTCGCCTTCGCCCGGGTCAGCCCGGGGCGCGCTGCCAGGTGCCGAGGAGCGACCAGCCGGTGAGCGTGCGCCGCACCGACACGAGCCGCATCCGCTCCCCGACGTCGAGCGCCGCGAGGCTGCGCTCGTCGAACTTGCTCGGGTGGATGTGCTTGCGCGAGAAGCCGTCGCGGCGCGCGATCCACTCGAGCACCGTGGCCTCGAGGAGCGGCAGCGTCGACAGGCGGCCGTAGTTCGGGGTCGTGAGCAGCAGCGCGCCGCCCGGCGCGAGGCGCGCCGAGAGCCCGCGCGCCCAGCGCGACGGATCGAGGGTGTGCTCGACGACCTCCTTCGCGAGCACGACGTCGAACGGGCCGTCGAACCCGCCGCCCGTCGGGAGCTCGTAGGGCCCCGGGCAGACGGCGAAGCGCTCCGCGCGCGCCGGGTAGAGGCGCCGGCACGCCTCGATGGCGCGCGCGTCGAGATCGCAGCCGTAGAGCTCGGTCGCGGGCGGCGCGCCGGGGATCTCCCCTTCGAGGCCGCAGCCGACGAGGAGCACGCGCGGGCGCGGGCCGCGCGCGGCGATGGCGCGGGCGAGGGGGCGGGTGAGCGCGCCGTGGTAGAGCGACCACGGGAACCGCTCGCGGCGGCGGTGGTTCGAGAAGTAGTCGCCGGGCGGCGCCGCCGTTTCAGCCATCGGGCCCCGCCTGCGCCACGAGCAGGTACTCGGCGGCCGCGTCGCCGCCCGGGGCGAGGCGCCCGAGCGCGTTCACCAGGGCGCGCGCCACGTCGACGGTGAGCGGGCGGAGCGCTGGCATCGCGATCCAGCGACCGGTGAGCTTGCGCATCACGTAGCCGAGCAAGCTCGGGTACAGCATGAAGTCGAACGCCCACGAGGTCGGCCGGCCCGCGATGGGGCGCGTCTCCACGAGGTTGAAGCCCGCGCGCGCGAGGTGATCGCGCCAGCCCGCCTCGTCGTAGAGGTGGACGTGCGCGAAGACCCGATCGAGCGCGTCGCCGTACGCGCGCGAGAGGCCGACCAGGCCCACGGAGCGGAGCGCCTCGGGCAGGGCGAGCTGGTACGTCCAGTCGGGCGTGGGCACGATGAGCACGAACCGCGCCCCGGGCTTGAGCGCGCGCCGGATGTTCACGAGGGCGCCGTGGAGATCGGGCACGTGCTCGAGGCTGCAGTTGGCGATGGCGCTGCCGAAGAACCCCTCGGGCAGGTGGACGTTGACGATGCTGCCGCAGATGAGCGTGCGGTACGATGCGGTCCGCTGCGCGCGCTGCACCTCGGTCGGGTTGATGTCGATGCCCCACGCCTGCTTGTCCGGGTAGGCGAGGCGCGCGAACAGGCCGTCGCCGCAGCCGACGTCGAGCAGCGGCTCCGGCAGGTCGAGCTCGCGCACGGCGCGCAGCCGCACGCACTCGCGGATGGCGAGCGCCGCGGGCGCGAAGGCGTAGTAGGCGGAGAAGTCGTCCGCGTCGAGCGGCCACTCTCGGTCCATGGGAGCGCTCATCACCCGTGGAGGCGCAAGGAGCGCCGGTACGCGCGGACCGCTCCGGTCGGGGGCGGTCCGTCCGTCGGTTCGACGATGGCCTCGAGGGCTCCGGGATCGAGGTGCGGCAGGGACATGCGCCGCATCGTACCATCGGAGAGGCGCTCCTCGGGTACGGCCCAATTTCTCCGACACGGAGGACGCCGAGGGCCGTGTTACGCCGGGTTCCGGCTCGGCCGGTCGCAGGCGACCGGACGCGTGCTCGTGAAGCACCTTGTTTTGCGCCTGTACTGGGCTGCCGCGCAAGGACGCTCCCATCTCCTTCGAGTTCGAGCACGCGACTCCGGAAAGCGTCTTTCAGAGGCTTCCGCCGCCCGCGCGACCCACGGCGGCCTCGGGCCGTGGGTCGAAGCGCCTCGACGACGGTTGCGCCGGGTGTTACCGAACGTAACGCGAGCGCATCGAAGCGTTACCGAACGTAACGCCACGTGGCCGGACGGCGCGCCCCGGGCGTTCTTCCGGCGATGAACCGAGTAGTAGTTCGGGTCCTCGTGTGACACACTCGATGGCGCGTGTGAGGGGCATGGCATTGGCCCGCGCTCTCCCGCGCGCCTCCGGACATCGACGGTGGGCAGCGCAGCCATCCAGATGAGCTGTTCGATCGATCCGGGCTCGATCCGGGCGACGCTGCGCGCACGAGCGAACCGGCGCGCTATCGTCTGAAATCATAAAAATCGAAAGTTCGAATGCGCTGAAGGAGCTGCTGATCGGGGGCGGTGCGCCGAGGGGCAATTCGAACGATCACGTACACAGCAATCTTTCGAGCTTCGAGGACCATGCGAAGAATACTTTGCGCTCTTCTGTTTTTGGCTGTCACCGGCTGCGGCGATGACACGGACACCACGACATCCAGCAGCACGTCGAGCTCGACGTCCAGCTCGAGCAGCGCGGCGAGCTCCGGCGGGGGTGATGCCTCTGGCGGCGGTGGCGGTGGCGGCGGCGACACCGGCGGTGGCGGCGCTGGCGACACCGGGGGCGGCGGGGCCACGGGCGGCGGCGGCGACGGCGGCGGTGGCGGCGACGGCGGCGCCGGCGGGGCGGCGGAGGCGCACTGGGTCGGGACGTGGACGACCGGCCCGCAGCTGACCGAGCCCAACAACAACCCGCCCGAGCCGGGCCTGACCAACAACACGCTGCGCCAGGTGATCTACACCTCGATCGGCGGCAAGGGCGTGCGGCTGCTGCTCTCGAACGAGTTCGGCGACGGGCCCGTGACCATGGAGTCGGTCCACATCGCTGAGTCGACGACCGCCGACGGCATCAACGTGGCCACCGATCAGGCCCTGAAGTTCGCGGGCGCCGATTCGGTGACCATCGCGGTGGGCAAGACCGTCTTCTCCGATCCGATCGAGTACGCCATCAAGCCCAACACCAAGATGGCGGTGACCATCAAGTTCGGCGCCGTTCCGGCCGGGATCACCGGGCACCCGGGCTCGCGGACCAACTCGTATATCCAGACCGGCAACGGGGTCTCGGCGGCGAACCTGACCTCCCCTGTGTCCACCCCTCACTGGTACTACATCACGGGCCTCGACGTCGATGCGGCTCCCGAGGCGGCGGCGGTCGTCATCCTGGGTGACTCGATCACCGATGGCCGCGGCTCGGACACGGACGGGAACACCCGCTGGCCGGACTTCCTGTCTCGCCGGCTGCGGTCCAATCAGGGGACTCAGCAGGTCGCCGTGCTCAACCTGGGCATCGGCGGGGGCACCGTGCTCGCCGGCGGGCTCGGGCCGACGGCCAAGGCCCGCTTCCAGCGCGACGTCCTGGACCAGCGCGGCGCGAAATGGCTGATCACGTTCATCGGCGTGAACGACATCGGCAACGACAGCCAGCCGCCCGTCGCCGACAACCTGATCGCGGCGTTTGGCGAGTTCATCACCAAGGCGAAGGAGAAAGGGATGCTCGTTTACGGAGCGCCCATCACGCCGCTCGGCACCGGGTACTTCTCCGCGGCCCGCGAGGCGACCCGCCAGACGGTCAACACCTGGATCCGCATGAGCGGCAAGTTCGACAAGGTCATCGATTTCGAGCCGGCGGTCGTCGACCCCAGCGATCCCACCAAGCTGAAGGCTGACCTCGACTTCCAGGATGACGGGCTGCACTTCAACCCGACCGGCCTGGAGGCGCTGGCGAACGCCGTCGACCTCTTGCTGTTCGTCCCCCAGCCCAAGTAGAGCGGAGGCCGCTCGTGGGGGGCGCCCGATCGGGCGCGCGGAGCTCCGAGCTGCCGCGCGCCCGGCGAAGACCACCCGCTCCCCCGGCGGAGAAGCGCCTCGGCCCTCGCGGGGCGCTCTGACCGGTGACCTGGACAACTGAGCCGTCAGCGTTAACGCGTTGCGCTATGCGTCCTCGCGTATTCAGCCGCAACTGTCCTGAGTAGCCTTGTCCCATGCGCGGGCTCGAGGTGGCGCCGTGAGCCGGATCCTGCTGGTCGAGGACGAGGTCGTCATCCGGACGGAGCTCCGGCGGCTGCTCGTTCGTCATGGGCACGACGTCATCGAGGCGGGGTCGGTCGAGGATGCCTCGGCGGATCACGATCTGCGCGCGTTCGATCTGGTGCTGGCCGACGTGCGCTTGCCGGGCGCGCCGGGCACCGCGCTCGTCGGGCAGTGCGGCGGCGCGCCGGTCGTGCTCATGACGAGCTACGCCACGGTGAAGGCGGCCGTGGACGCCGTGAAGCGCGGCGCCGCGGATTACCTGTCGAAGCCGTTCGATCATGCCGAGCTCGTCGCCCTCCTCGACCATCATCTCCCCGGCGCGCGGCCTGCGCAGAGCGCGCTCCCCGACGTCGCGCCGGGCGCCTCGGTGCCCGCGCCTTCTGCGCCGCCCGTGCCGCCCACATCCGAGGACGACGAGCTCGAGGGCATGGTCGGCGGCTCTGCGGTCATGCGCGAGGTGTTCGCGCGGGTGCGCAAGGTCGCCCCGAGCGAGGCGACGCTGCTCGTCCTCGGCGAGAGCGGCACGGGCAAGGAGACGCTCGCCCGCGCCGTGCACCGGTTGAGCCCGCGCCGGCAGCTTGCGTTCGTCCCGGTCCACTGCGCGGCCATCCCCGAGGGGCAGATCGAGGGGGAGCTCTTCGGATACGAGCGCGGCGCCGTCCCCGGCGCGATCTCGGCGCGCGCGGGGCTCTGCGAGGCCGCGGAGGGCGGGACGCTGCTGCTCGACGAGGTCGCCGAGCTGCCGCCCAAGGTCCAGGCGCGGCTCCTCCGCTTCCTCCAGACGGGCGAGGTGCGGCGCGTGGGCGCGACCCGCGCCCGGCGCGTCGACGTGCGGCTCATCGCGGCGACGCGCCGAGATCTCGTGGCGATGGTGCGCGACGGATCGTTCATGAGCGACCTCTACTTCCGGCTGCGGGTCCTCGAGATCCGCCTCCCGCCGCTGCGCGAGCGGCCGGGCGATGCGGTGCGCCTCGCGGAGTCGCTGCTCCGGCGGCGCGCGTGGGCGATGGGCCGCGCGCCGCTCACGCTGACGCCGGAGGCGCGCGCCGCCATCGCGGCGGCCCCCTGGCCGGGCAACATCCGGGAGCTGGAGAACGCCGTTCACCGCGCGATGGTGCTCGCCGATGCGAGCGAGATCGGGCTGGAGCTGCTCGGCCTCGACGCGCCCCCTCAACCGCCTTCGCCCGCGCCCCTCGCGGACGCGCACGAGGGAGAGCCCCCGTCCGACTCTCTCGAGGGCTATTTCCGCCGCTTCGTCCTCGAGCACCAGCACGAGCTGACGGAGACCGAGATCGCCCGCCGCCTCGGCATCAGCCGCAAGGCGCTGTGGGAGCGGCGGCAGCGGCTCGGGATCCCCCGGCCGCGCTCCTGAGCCTCCGTCGACGGCGGCGCGCCCTCGTCAATTTTGGTTGACTGGTGGAATGTGAACGTTCACAATTGACTCAGGCGCGCTCGGGCAGGGCGGTGACCTGACAAAGCCTCCCTTGGGCTGGCATTTTTCGCGGGAAATTGAACAGGGAGGCGGGGAGACCGGGAGATCGGTGGAATTTTATTCCCCATCTCCCTGCCTCCTCGTGAGTTTTCCCGAAAGGTTCGGGCGAATGCTTCTGGGCGGCGACCGCGCGATCACGCCGGGTCGTCCCGACCGAGCTGCGTCGACTCGACGCGTTCCATCTTCTTTTTTCTGACAGCCGCGCGCCGCGCGCTCTCCCTGACACCTCTTATCAGGTTATCACCATGCACTTCACTTCCCGACCCACCGGCACCCGCTCTCTCAACCGACGCGCAGGCGGTACGGCGTCTGCTGTCTGTCTCCTCGCTCTCCTCGCAAGTTGTAGCGGGGAGTCGCAGGTGGGCGACGGTGATGGCGGCGGCGGCGCCACCGGCGCGACGACCGGCCCTGGAACGGGCGTTTCGAGCAGCAGCGGCTCGGGCGGGAGCGATGGGCAGACGACGAGCGGCGGCTCGACGAGCGCCAGCGGAAGCTCGGCCGCGTCCGGGGGCGGTGACCCCGGCGCCGGCGGCGGCGGCGGTGACGGCGGTGACGGCGGTGACGGCGGCGGCGCCCCCGCCGTCTGCCCCGAGACCTACTCCAATCCTCTCATCTGGCAGGACCTCCCCGATCTGGAGGTCATTCGCGTGGACGACGCCTACTACTACACGGCGTCCACCTTCCACCATGCGCCTGGAGCGCCCCTGCTCCGCTCCTACGATCTGGTCCACTGGGAATACGTCTCCCACTCCGTTCCTCTGCTCGACGTCGACCCGTCGTACGACCTGGGCCGGGATAGATCCTATGTGAACGGCATCTGGGCCTCCACGCTCCAGTACCGGAAGAGCAACAAGACCTTCTACTGGATGGGCTGCATGCACAACAAGGGCGGCGGCTGGGTCTTCACGGCCAAGTCCCCCGAAGGTCCGTGGGAGAAGCACAAGGGCGGCTGCTACTACGACATGGGGCTGTTGATCGACGACGACGACACCATGTACGTGGCCTACGGAAACAACACGATCAGCGTGGCGCAGCTGAGCGCGGACGGCTTCAGCCAGGTCAAGAATCAGGTCGTGTTCCAGACGCCGGGCAACATCTCCGGACCGCTGGAGGGCTCTCGCATCATCAAGAAGGACGGGGACTACTACATCTTCACCACGCAGTACGCGAACGGTGAGTACGTGCTCCGCTCGACGAGCGGGCCCTTCGGCCCCTACGAGCTGCGGCCCTTCGCGGTCAAGCTGCCCTACGCCGGCGCTCCGGGCTCCGGCGGCGCCCCGCACCAGGGCGGCGTCGTCCAGACGCAGAACGGCGACTGGTACTACCTCGGGTTCAACGACTCGTACCCGGCTGGCCGCATCCCGGTGATGGCCCCGATGACCTGGAACGACGGCTGGCCCTCGCTCACCCTGGTGGACGGCAAGTGGGGAGGTACATACCCCTTCCCGAAGCTGCCTTGCGGCTCGAACCGGGTGAAGCCGCCTGTGACCAAGGACACCTTCGCGGAGGCGACCCTGCGCCCCGAGTGGGAGTGGAACCACAACCCCGACAGCACCAAGTGGTCGTCCGGGGCCGGGCTGACCCTGCAAGCCGCGACGGTGACCAACGATCTGTATGCCGCTCGAAACACGCTGACGCGCCGTATCGAAGGGCCCGTGTCCATCGCGACGATCGAGCTCGATCATAGCAAGATGCAGAACGGCGATGTCGCCGGCCTCGCTGCCCTGCGCGACATGTCGGCGTGGATCGGGGTCAAGAAGGCAAACGGGGCGACGCGCGTCGTGATGACCAACGGGGTCAACATGAACACCTCCTGGGCCACGACGAGCACGGGCACCGAGGTGGCTTCCGCCGAGGCGTCCGGCAGCACGATCTGGCTGCGCGTGGAGGCCAACGTCCGCACGGACAACGGCGGCGCGCAAGCGCGCTTCTCCTACAGCACGGACGGCGCTCGGTTCATCAACCTGGGCAACACGCTCAACATGAACAAGAACTGGCAGTACTTCCTCGGTTACCGGTTCGGCATCTTCAACTACGCCACACAGTCCCTGGGCGGCTCGGTGAAGGTCGCGTCGTTCGAGGTAACCAAGCCGTAAGATGCGAGCCGGCAGCCTGCATGGTCATCCGCGTGGCCGAGAGCGAGCGCCCCACGGGCCCGCTCGAGGGCGCGCTGGCGCGCCCGCCGGCTCGCCCACCGTACGGGGTGGCATCGAGCCGGCGGCGTTCTTCGATGACGATGGAGAGGCGTGCCTTGACGGGGGGTTGGCTCCCACGGGAGGGGCGAGCAGGCCGTGGGGGAGGCGGCGCGGGGCGAGCCTAGTTCTTCGTCGGCGCGGGCGCGCCGCTCTGGATCCACTGGCGGAGGGCCGCGAGCTCAGCGCTCGTCACCGTCGGCTTGCCGTCCGCGGCCTGCGGCATGACGCCCGTCTGGCAGGTGCCTCCGGCGGAAGGCCTGCACCCGGCGCTCCCGGCCGTTCCTGCGACCTTGAGGTAGAGCCAGCTCTGGTCCGGATTCCCCGGGACCACGAGCTTGAACTGCCCGCCGCCCTTGGCGGTTTTGTTGACGAGGCCCGCGACGATGTCCGTCGAGCTGATGTCGCCGCCGAGCGACAGACCTGCTGCGGGACCGGTCGACGGCGCAGCGTGGCAACCGCTGCACTTGTGGATCGCGCTCTCGAAGATCGGACGGATGGTCTCGTGGAACACGCCGGACTCCCCGGGCAGGGGATCTCCCGGATCCGTATCCGGCTTCAGGTCGGGATTGATGACCTGGGCGATCGCGTCCATCTCGTAACACTGGGCGGCCACCGCGTCCTTCAGCTTCTGGTCGGTGGGCGACATGCCCTTGGCGACACGGTACTTCTCCCAGACGTTGTCGATCCAGCCGTGCAGCTTCCAGAACATGTAGTTGTCGATGTTCGTGAACTGGTTGCCGAGGCCGTGGTCGGTGTTCTGGGAGCGAACCCACTTGAAGTGGAGATCGCCGTGAAGGCCGCTGGCCTGCTGGTTGGTGCCCGGGATGGCCTGGCCGGCGAAGCACTGGAGCCACATGCCGAGCGCGCCCTCGTCCGGGAAGCGGCTCAGGTTCTCCGGCTTGTCGATCTCGTCGCCGATCTTCGCGTTGGCGAGCGTCGTGGCGCTCCAGGGCCTGAAGTC
Source organism: Sorangium sp. So ce145 (assembly GCF_051525985.1). Classification (NCBI taxonomy): domain Bacteria; kingdom Pseudomonadati; phylum Myxococcota; order Polyangiales; family Polyangiaceae; genus Sorangium; species Sorangium sp. So ce145. The sequence continues at coordinate 3,684,004 of NZ_CP150315.1, forward strand.
CGATCTCCACTGCTGGGGCAGCTCCTCCGCCGTCGTGGGGAACTTCTTGAAGCCCTCGAACTGCTCCGAGTGCTTCGGCCAGAGCTGCTTCAGCGACTGGATCATGTGCCTGTGCATGGCGAGGAACTGGTAGCCGTCGCCCGTCGTCTTGCACTCCTGGTCCGCCGGGACCGGGACCGCCGACCTGCAGATATTGACCCTGCTCATGCCCATGCCGCCATTGCAGCGCCGGATGCTGTGCCACTCGAAGTGGGCGGCTTGCCACTCGTTCTCCTCCATCCAGGCGATCACTTCCGGCTGAACCGTGAGATCGATCTGGTTGTTCTTCACGAACTCCGCCGCGCCGTCCTTCATCGTCGCGTCGCTCGGATGGGGATCGTAGCCATCCACGCAATGATCCTTCGGGTGCGTGTCGCCCGTCCCGCTCGATCCGCCGGTGCCGCCGGCGGGATCTCCGGTCGACGAGGAGGAGCCCGTCGTCGCGGTGGAGGTGGAGGCGTCGCCGGCGCCGGCGCCGCTCGTGCTGGGGCCGGCGCTGGTGCCGGTCAACGAGGAGGTCGTGGTGGAGGTGGATGACACGCTGCCGCCTGCTCCACCAGAGCCCCCGGCGTCGGGATCTTCGCCGCTACAGGCGCCCAGCAGCAATGCCGTAACGCACGAGAGGAAACCGAACGTGCGTTGAGACCTCTTGCCCAATGACACGGTGGACGGACCTGCCTGATCGTTGATTCGCATGGTGCTCCTCGTTACCGCTGGATGCCGGACCGCTGGGTGCCGGGCGCATGCTTCCGCGCGGCCGCTGCGCCAGACGCCAGATGGAGCATCGGCCAACCGCCGGTGCCATTGGCGTAGCACGAGGTCTCCGAGCGGAGAAGCGGGTGTAAATTTGCCGCAAAACGATCATCGCCGTCATTGGATGATGCGTGGGGGAAGGGAAAGTAAAGAGTTTTTAATAAGTCAAGCGTGATTCGCCGCTCACCCCAGGTGAGTGAGGGTTCCGCGCGCGATCCGCCTTCCTCTTGGAAAAGTGAAGCTGTATCGATGGTTGTTCCCGTTCAGTGAGGCCATAAATTGCCCGACTCTACCCGACCGTTCCGCTGACGTGCGCGATCGGGGGGGGCGCCACGGGAAGGCGAGCTCCGCAGGCCAGCGATCCTGGACGCGGCGAGCGAGCTCGTCCGAAGTGGACCCCGGGCGGCTGCGCCTTTGATAGCCTGGCCGAGCGGGGCGCTGCTGCGTACCGGCGCTTCGGGGGAGCACGGGACCATGAACGAGAGCCATATGAATGGTAGTGCTGCAGCGGGCGCGGAGCTGGAGATGCTCCGGCGGCGCAATGCCGAGCTCGAGGGGGAGCTCGTCGAGAGGCGGCGCGTGGAGACCGCCCTGCGCGCGAGCGAGGCGCGGTTCCGGGCCATCGTCGAGGGCCAGACCGAGCTTATTTGCCGTTTCCGCCCGGATGGCACGCTGACCTTCGTCAACGAGGTCTACTGCCGATTCTTCGACAAGACGCCGGAGGAGCTGGTCGGCCATCGCTTCACACCACTCATCCCCGAAGAGGACCAGCGGTTACTAGAGAAGCAGTTCGCGACCGTCGGCCCCGAGAACCCCATCCTCCACACGGAGCACCGGGTCCTGTGCCCGGACGGATCGGTCCGCTGGCTACGGTGGACCAACCGCGCCCCGGTCGGTGATGAGGGGCTGCACGCCGAGTTCCAGTCCATCGGAGTCGATGTCACCGAGCGCCGGCGGGCGGAGGACGAGGTGAGGCGCCTCAACCGCGAGCTCGAGCAGCTGGTTCGTGAGCTGTCGACCCCGCTCATGCCGGTGGCGGATCAGGTCATCGCCATGCCGCTGGTCGGCTTCCTGGACGCCGCCCGCGCCGCGGCGGCGCTAGAGACCCTCCTCCAGGGGGTCACCACGTACAACGCCAGGACGGTGGTCGTCGATATCACCGGCGTGGGGGTCTTCGACGCCCCGGTGGCCGACGCGATGATCCGGCTGGCCAAGGCGGTGAAGCTCCTCGGCGCCCAGGCGGTGCTCACCGGCATCCAGCCGCGGATCGCGCAGTCGTTGATCGAACAGGGCGTCGGGCTCGGCGACCTCGTGACGCTTCAAACCCTGAAGGAGGGTATCGCGTTCGCGCTGCGGCGCGAACACCGCGGCTCTCGAGCGCCGGCTCGCGAGTGGGCAGCTCGATGAGCTCTCGGAGAACGTCACGGAGCATGTGGGGCGGCCCGGGGGCGCGTCCTCTGCCTCGTTGACCCTCTCGCGCGGCGCGATCTACCTTGCGAGCGCCCCCATGACCATCCACGTCGTCCGCCAGGGCGAGCTCCCGGCCGCCATGGCGCGCCGCTGCTGAGGGCGATGCTCCCGGCGGACGAGGTCATCCAGAAGCTGGTGCACGTGCTCGCGCCGTACCTCGGCGAGAACATGGCGCGCGCGGCCGTGCGCAGCCAGGCGGAGAAGCTGGGGTTCAAGCACGGGCGCCTCTCCCCGGCCGACGTGGAGCGCTTGCTCGCCGCGGTCGCGCCGGGGCTCGGCGTGTTCGTCGGGCGCGACAAGGCCCAGCGGATCCTCGACGAGGCGCGCGCCGCGATAGGCGCGCAGGGAGGAGCTCGATGAGGCGAGTCCCCGTTCGCCGCGTGGCGCCGGTGGTGGTGACGATCGTGTGCGCGGTGTACGTCCCGCGCCTCCTGCCGCAGACCGCCGAGCTCTCCGAGCGGCTCCTCCCGACGCCGGTCCTCGAGGCCGTGGGGCCGCTCGTGCGGCTCGCGTGCCTCGCGGTCGCCGCCGTGTTCGGCCTGCTCAGCGCCGCGCGCCTCGAGCGCGACAACCCGGCGCGCGCCCCGTGGTTCCTGCTCGGCGCCTGGCTCGCGCTCTTCACCCTGGGCCAGGTCGGGCTCGTGTACTATCCGCTCGTCGCGCGCGCGCCCACGCCGCTGCCGTCGATCGCGGACGCCGCGTTCCTCCTGGGATACGCGCTGCTGATCGCCGCGTCGGCGCGCTTCGTCTTCGTGTACCGCGCGTCCGGCTTCCCCGTCGGCAGCGCGCGCGAGCACCTCGGCATCGCCGCGGGCGCGGCGGCGGCGATGGCGATCGTCGGTTATCCCCTGCTCGCCCCGATCGCGCGCGCGCCGGTGCCGCTCGGCGAGCGGCTCATCAACATCGCCTATCCCATCCTCGATCTGATCGCGCTCGTCCCCGCGCTGGTGATGCTGCGGATCGCGCGCGCCTTCCGCGGCGGCAAGGTGTGGGCGATCTGGGGATCGCTGCTCGCGGGCTGCGCGCTCATGGCCGTGGGAGACATCCTGTTCGCGTTCTTCTCCTCGGCGAAGGTGACCGCGTTCGGGCCAGGCGTGGACATGATGTTGCTCCTCGGGTACTTCGCGGCGGCGTGCGGGACGATGCTGCAATACGAGACGATCACCGACTGACGGCGGCGGCGCGGTGCTCGCCACGGGTCACTGGTCGCCCCGGCGGCGCGCGATGGCACGGCCGGAGCGTGACGGCGGGCGTGACATGTCACGCTGTCGGGTGTGACATGTCACGCTGTCGGGTGTGACATGTCACGCTGTCGGCCGTGACATGTCACGGCGGCTCGCCCGGCGCAGAGGTCGAGCCGTCGGCCCGGCGCGCGCCGCGGCTCGCCCATCGGGGTCGAATTCGCCGCGTCGGTGCGCTTGCGCCGCGCCCAGGGACGTCACGCCGGGGATGGCGCGCCAGGCGGCATGCGCGTTGCGTGATCGCTCGCTCGCGACACCCGTCCACGGGCGCGCGGCGCCGCCGCGCCATCACACGGAGCTGAGCGCCATGATGTCTGCGCCGATACCGATGACGACAATGAATCTCCTCTCGAGGTCCCTCTCCGTCGAAGAGCGGATCGGCGAGGCGGTCCTCTGCGCCAACGTGCCGAGCCCCCTGTCCTCGGTCGCGTTCCATGAGGACGTCGAGTGCATCCGGAGGTTCTTCGCCGCGGGGTTCCCGGTTCACCTGGCGGTTCACCGGGTGGACAGCGCCGAGGCGGCGCGCCGGGATTACACGGCGCTGCACACCCACGACGGCCCGGAGATCAACCTGATCCTCCCGGATCCCGCGGGCCTCGAGTACCGCGTCGAGCTCGGTCCCCGCGTCCACCACGTCACCGAGAGCACGAGCATCTGGATCCCGCCGGGCGTCCCGCACTCGGCGAACGTGGTCCGGGGCTCTGGCTACTTCATCACCGCGCGCTTCGACCACGGGGGGGCGAGATGAGACGTGACCTTCCTCGGAGCCTCGACAAGGACGTCGGCGTCAGGAGGCCCGCCGTGGCGGCGTCGAGCGCCGCGCAGGCCTACCGGAGAGGGAGCCTCTGGCAGCGGGGGCGCGGCGAGCGCCTCATCGCGTTCGCCGGCGTGAGGCGGGGCGAGCTCGTGCTCGACCTCGGGTGCGGCACCGGCGGCCTCACGCGGCGGCTCGCCGAGCTCGTGGGCCCCGACGGGCGCGTCCTCGGGATCGATCCGGACGAGGCGCGGATCGCGCTCGCGCGGCGCACCGCGGGCGCGCCCAACCTGGAGTTCCAGGTGGCGGCGGCCGAGACCCTCGGCGACGTCGCCCGGGACCGCCCCTTCGATCTCGTCTTCTCGAACTTCGTGTTTCACTGGATCCGCGACAAGCGCGCGGTCCTCCGCCGGATGCGCGACCTGCTCCGTCCCGCGGGGCGCATCCTCGTCCAGTGCGTCTCGTCGCTCCCCGCGCTCGTCGGGGAGCTCTCGCGGCTCGCCGACCCTTCGGGAGAGAAGATCCTGCGGGATTTCGCCTTCGAGGACGCCGCGGCGCTCGCGCACCACGTCGAGGGCGCCGGGCTGCAGCTGCTCCGCCTGGAGGAGCAGCATGGAACTCACGTGTATCCGACGCTGGACGCATTGCTGAGGTGGTGGCAGGCGACGACCCACGAGCGGTTCGACCCGCGGGCCGTCGAGCCCGCGGCGCTCTCTCGGTTCGCCGAGCAGCACGGCGACGGCGGCGTGTTCCGGGTGCGCGAGACGTTCTGCTGGTTCGAGGCGCGGCTCGCCCCGGCGCACTCGTGGGGACGCGAAGGATGACCCCTGAATCTCGATGATTTTTTCTGGATTGCGTCGACGTTTGTCTGGTCCAGGCGCCAGGACGACGCGATGCTCCTGGTCGCCACGCCCCCGTTCTTTTCCGAGGTGGGCTACCATCCGCTCTCCGCAGCCTCCCGCGGCGGCGCTCGCACCCAGGACCGATCCGAATGTCGATCTTCGAGCTCTCGTTCCAGTCCGGGGAGGCCTCGCTCTCCGTGCGCCGTGTCGTGGTCCAGGAGGCTGTCTCCGAGCTCTTCGCCGTCTCGGTGTGGGCCCGGTCCAGGCTCTCGGATCTCGAGCTGGAGTCGCTCGTCGGCCAGAGCGCGTCGCTCCAGATCCAGCCCGACGCCGCGCACCTCCACTGGCTGAGCAGCAGGCTCTGGCAAGGCGTGTGCAGCCACGTGGAGCAGGTGCAGGCCGAGCCGACGGGGCTCTCGACGTACTACCTCCGCATCGTGCCGCGCCTCTGGCTGCTCACCCAGCGCCGGGGCCACCGCATCTACCAGCACCTCTCCATCCCCGACATCGTCGACGCGCTCCTCGGCGAGTGGGCGATCGAGCCGGCGTGGAAGATCGATCGCGGCGCGTATCCCAGGCTCGAGTACAAGGTCCAGCACGGCGAGAGTGATCACGCCTTTCTCTCCCGGCTCCTCGAGGAGGCGGGCATCGCCTACACCTTCCCCGACCGCGGGGCGGACACCAGGCTCACCCTGAGCGACAAGCTCGAGGCGGAGCCGCTGAGGCCGGGGCCGCCGCTGCCGTACGTCGACAACCCCATCGAGACCGCCGAGCGCGAGTTCGTCACCCGGGTGCGGCTCGGCCACGAGGTCCGGCCCGGCGCGAGCACGCTCCGCGGCCACGACTTCCGCAAGCCCTCGTTCGCGCTCACCGGCGAGGCGCCCCCGGCGCCCGCGCCCGAGGCGAAGTACGAGCAGTACCGCTACGAGCCCGGCGCGTTTCTCGCCGCGGGCGCCGGGGGCGGCGCGCCCGTCGGCGACGCCAAGGGCGTTTACCGCCACGATCCGAAGCACGGCGCCGATCTCTCGACGCGGGTCCTCGCGGCGATGCGCGCCGACAAGCGCGCCGTGCTCTTCGAGGCCAACGTGATCGACCTCTACCCCGGCCGGGTCTTCGCCGTCGATCAGCACCCGCACCCGGAGTTCGGACAAGGGCCGCTCTTGGTGGCCGAGCTCGAGATCGTGGCCTCGCTCGGCGAGCCGTGGAGCGTGCGCGGGCGCGCGCTCTTCGCGGATCCCAAGGTCCCGTACCGGCCGGCGCGCAAGACGCCCAGGCCGGTCGCGCCCGGGCTGCAGAGCGCGACCGTGGTGGGGCCGCCGGGCGCCGAGATCCACACCGACGAGTTCGGGCGGGTGCGCGTGCAGTTCCCGTGGGATCGCGAGGGCAAGCTCGACGACAACAGCTCCTGCTGGATGCGCGTGAGCCAGGGCTGGGCGGGAGCCGGGTTCGGGATGTTCATGCTCCCACGCGTCGGCCAGGAGGTGCTGGTGGCCTTCCTCGACGGCGATCCAGATCTCCCGATCGTGGCCGGGCGCGCCTTCAACGGCCGAGAGCTCGTTCCGTACAAGCTGCCGGATCACAAGACGGTGAGCACCTGGAAGAGCAGCTCGTCGCCCGGCGGCGCGGGTTACAACGAGATCAAGTTCGATGACCAGGCGGGCCAGGAGCTCGTCTACATGCAGGCGCAGCGCGACAGGAACCAGCTCGTCAAGCGCGATGAGGTCGAGCGCACCGCGCGCCACAAGCGGAGCACCGTGGGAGGCGACGAGCACGTGGTCGTGAAGGGCGCGCGAAAGCAGCTCGTCCACGGGGGCGACCACGTGCACGTGAAGCTGGACCAGCGAACGGCCGTCGACGGCTCGGTGTCGCTCACGGTCGCGGTGAACCGGGACGAGCGCGTGGGCGCGAACCACGCGCTCGAGGCCGGCAAGCAGATCCACATCAAGGCGGGCGCGACCCTGGTGCTCGAGGCCGGGCAGCGGCTCACCATCAAGGGGCCTGGAGGCTTCATCGACATCCACCCGGGGGGCGTCGACATCGTGGGATCCATCGTCAACATCAACAGCGGCGGCGCGCCGGGCGCCGGCCAGGGCGCGAACCCGGCGGCGCCGCTCGAGGCCGAAGAGGCGCACCCCAAGGACACGCCGTCTCCCTGAGACGAGGAGGAGCGAGATCATGCCCGCCGCCGCGCGCCTCACCGATCTGCACACCTGCCAGACCCACCCTGGGCCCACGCCCATCGTCTCGTCGGCCAGGACGGTGAACATCGGCTTTCTGCCCGCGGCGCGGGTCGGCGATCGCGCCGCGTGCCCGGCCAGCGCCGCGATCGTCCAGGGCTCGGCGACCGTGTTCATCGAGGGCGCCATGGCCGCGCGTCTCGGCGACGAGACGGCGCCGAAGGGCGCGATCGTGACGGGGTGTCCGACGGTGAACATCGGCTCGACCCCCACCATCGACGCGTTGCTCGCCGCGTCCGTGTCGGGGACTCCGTTCCTCGATTGCGAGAGCTGCCGGATGGACGGCGCCGGGTGAAGGCGCTGCTCCATGTGACATCAGGTCTGCTCGCCGGGCGGCGCGTGCGCCTCCAGGCCGGCGAGGCGCTGCGCGTGGGGCGCCTCGGGCGGGCGGACATCGTGATCTCGCAGGACGAGCAGATGGCGCCGGTCCACTTCGAGATCGCGTGGGACGGCGCCGCGTGCCGGCTCGTCGATCGGAGCCGCCGGGGGACGCAGGTCGACGGCAAGGCGGTCGCCGAGGCCACGATCGGCGACGGCGCCCTCGTCGTCGCGGGGCAAACCCGCTTCCTGCTGCGGCTCGTGCCCGACGATCTGGGCGCCGATCTCCCGCCTGCGCTGCCGCGCCCGCCGCCGTCACGGGAGCTGCTCGCCGCGCGGGCGGTCGGGCTGGAGGCGCTGCAGAGCGAGCCGGAGCCGCTCTTCGCCCTCCTCGACGCCGCCCGCGAGCGGCGCATCCTCACGCTGCTGCGCGCCTGCGAGGACGAGAATCGCTCGCTCTTCGAGGGCGTCGCGGGCGAGGCGATGGCCCGGGCGGCGCCGCACCTGGTGAGGATCGAGAAGGGGTCGGCGCTCTTGCCGGTGCTCGTGAACGAGGGGTGGGGCGAGAGCTGGGGAGTCTACCTGACCGGGCGGAGGCCTCTTCGAGAGGTGCGCCAGAGGTTGCGGCGGTCGCTGATGGTGAGGGACGAGGAGACGGGGAAGGGGCTCTATTTCCGGTTCTACGATCCGCGGGTGCTCCGGTTGTTCCTGCCGTCGTGCTCGGCGCGGCAGCGGAGCGAGATCCTGGGGACGGAGATCGGCGGGTTCGTCATCGAGGGTGAGACGGGCGAGGTGCTGCGGCTCGGGGGGGCGTGACGGCGCCTGTCCGGATCCTCATGATGCGCGCCGCTGCCTGACCTGCACCACGCGCCCCAGCGCCGCCGCCTGGAGCGCCACAGGCTCCGCCTCCCGCTCGTCCATCGCCGGGTGCACCGCCGCGATCACCCGCGCTCGGAAGCGCGCCGCGAGCGGCAGCGCCTCGGCGATCGAGGCCGGAAGGTAGATGACGAGCGGCTGCGTCTCTCCCGTGACGCGCAGCAGGCCGCGAAGGTGCGGCCCGCCCAGCACCTTGCGCTTCTGGTAGTGCCGCTGCTCCAGCAGCGCGCGCTCCACCTGCTCGTTCGCGAGCTCCACCCGGCCCTTCTTGCCGTGGCCGAGCGCCTCGCGGATCTTCCCGCACAGCGCCTCGGCGACGGCGGGCGCCGTCGAGACGCCCGGCGTGGCGAGGAATTTCTCGGCGGCACCGAGCGCCGCCGCGAGCGCGTCGTCGCCTGTCGCGAGCGGCGTCGCCGTGGAGACCAGCGCCTTCAGCGTCTCCACTTCGTCGAAGGACAGCGAGAGCTCGCCCTCGACCAGCTCGAGGGGCGGCACCGGCATGCCGCGCTTGCCGGCGGCGCGCGCGAGCGCCCCGTGCACGCCCGCGACGTCGGCGGCCGCGCCGCGATCGAGGATCTCGAAGACCTGCGCCCGATCCTCGATCTCGGCGGGCTCGTCGGAGAGGGCCGGATCGTCCACCTCCGGGTCGATGGGCTCGGCCTCCATGGCGTCGAGCAGGCGCTGCCAGGCCGGCTTGCGGACGATGCGCGGCACGCTCTTCCGATCGAACCAGACGAGCGTCAGCGCGTCCCGCTGCGCTGGCGCGAGCGCGGCGCCGGCGTCCGCTGCCCCGCCTGTGCCCGCGAGCATCGCGCCGATGGTCTGCGGCGCCGCCGGCGCGTGCGGGATCATGCCCATGGCGCTCGACCCGGGCAGCGGAGCGCCGGCCGCCCAGGGGCTCACCGGCTCGCCGGGCGAGGCCATCGCGATCGGCGGGGCAGGGATCGGAGAAGGGGTGTTCGGAGGAGGGGTGTTCGGAAGAGGGGTGTTCGGAGGAGGGGTGTTCGATGCGGCCGCGGGGGGCGGCGCCGAGGACGGGGCGACGAAGGGGAGAGGCACCTTCGTCGCCTCCTCGGTCAGATCGCTCGTCTGGCCCTCGGTCGAGCTCGGCGTCGGCCGGACACCGGGCGGCTCGGCCGGCCGCGGAGCGGGCGCCTCGGGAGGAGGCGGCGCGGGCGGTCCCGCGCGAAAGGGCATGATCGACGCCTGCACGACGTCGAGCGACTTCGCCGGCATGTCGACGGTCTGCTTCGACGGGTCGAGGGAGGGCGGCTTCACCCTGGGCGCGGCCGGGGCCACCCGCGGCGGGGGCTGGGGTCCCGGCGCCGAGGGGGTGGGTGCCTCGGCGGGCGCCTGCCGCGCGGGCCGCTCCAGCGAGACGCGGATCTGCCCTGACTCCTTGGGGCTCGCGAGCGGGAGCTGGCCTCGCCAGGTCAGCGTGCAGAGGAGGCGATCGGTGTCGATCACGAGCGTGTCGCAGCGCATGGCGAGATCGCGCGGCCCGCCGGCGCGGCCGGTGACGGTCGCCCGCGGGCGGACGCCGGGAAGGCTGGTGACGAGGCGCGGGTGGCGAGGATGGAGGTTCTCGAGCACGATCTGCTCGTCCTCGCGGAGCTGCAGCAGGCGCTGATCGAGCGGAGCGACGTTGAAGAAGGTGCGATCGAGATCCTCCGGCAGCGGGCTCGAGAGGAGCGCTCCCGACGACCAGGCCGCCGCGTGTCTGCCGAGCCTGCGGTGCCGCAAAGGCCAGGTGGGGGCGATGGGCCCGAAGCCCACCGCCGCGATGGGGTCGTCCGGGCTGGTCACGACCCGATCCACGGGGAGGAGGTTCGGGACGGCGGCCCTGCCGCGGGCGTCGCGCGCCTCGCGATGGATGCCCGCAGGGTTGTCCGTGTCCGGCCCGCCCGCGGCGCGCTCGTAGGCGAGCGGCATCGTCGTGAAGTGCGCTCCTTCCTGGAGCTCGCCCTCCTGGGTGAACAGGCGATCGCAGAACACCTGAATGGGTTTGTCGATCTCGCCCACCGCCATCCGCGCGATCAGCGACCGCGCGGGGCTGCCGCCGGGCGCGTGGGCGTGGCCGACGAGGACGACATCGGCGCCCTGCTTCAGCGGCGCGAGATCGCTCGCCTCGATGAGGCTGCGCGCGGGGTCGTCGTCCAGGTGCGCGTCGCGCTCGCGGATCGGCTCCTGCGCGGGCGCGAGCGGCGACTCGCCCGGCGCGAGCGTGAACGTCGCCTTGCAGACGACGGTGAGCACCCAGGTCAAGGAGCGCACTTGCCAGAGGAGCGAGGCGACGGGGAGCGGCCCGTCGGAGACGACGTCCATAGGTGGGCCGACGGTACCACCACTCCGGCCGATCGGATTCGATCAGGCGAGGCGCTCCGCGCCGTCAGGGGGCGCGCGGGCTGTCCGCGATGAACGCGAGCCCCGCCGCGGCCGCGTCCCGGAACGCCTGGGCCGAGGCGGCGGCCCGCTGCAGGCACGGCCAGCACGGCTCCTCCTGCGCGTCGTCGGGCTCCTCCGCCGGCGCTGCGGCGGCGCGCGGGCGCTGGGCCGGGACCTCCGCGGCGGGCGAGGGCGCGGGCTGGCCCAGGTCCTTCCCGGAGCCACCCTGGTCCGGGGCCTCCGCGACGTGCACCCGTCCCGCCGCGAGCGCGGCCGCGAGGAGGTCGATCACCTCGCGATCGTCCGGCGATATCGAGAGCCAGGGCTGATCCTCGCGGAGGAACCGCCGCAGCTCGTGCAGGATCTCGGCGCGCGCGCCGAGCGAGGCGATGGTGCGCCGCGCCGCGAGCCCATCTCCGCGAAGCGGCACGCGATCGCCCGGGGGCGGCTCTTCCCACGACCAGAAGAGAGCGATCCACCGCTCCTCGCCCGGCCTCGCGGGCCCGCCGCCCTCCGGCGAGACAAGGTCGAGAAAGCGCTCGTTCAACCGCAGCCGCAGCACGGAGGCAGGTTATCATGCCCGGGGCCGCGCCGGGCGGCCCCGCCGCGAGGTGATGGATGGATGACGCCGCGCTCGATCGAATCGTTCAGCACCTCTGGGGCGCGGAGGCGGATCTGGTCTACGCCGTCCTCGACGGCGCGCGCGACACGGCGATCTCCGGTTCGGTGCGCTCCTCGGACCTGCCGCACTGCTGCCTCCTCGCGGGCGACCTGGGCCCGGAGCTGGCCCAGGTGGCGCCCTACTTGGTGAGGCTCCAGCGATCGGGCGAGCTCACGCGACGCCTGCTCCGGCTCGGGTGGGGGAAGAGCTGGGGTATCTTCCTCGCCACGCCGTCTCCCCTCGAGACGGTGCGGCGGCACCTGCGCCGGCTGCTCCGCGTCCTGGGTCCGGACGGAGCGGCCATGTTCTTTCGCTACTACGACCCGCGGGTATTGCGCACCTACCTGCCCACGTGTAGCGCTGGCGAGCTCGGCGAGGTGTTCGGTCCTGTCCTCCGCTACGCGGTCGAGGGCGAAGACGCCGGGGAGCTCGTCGTGTTCCGGCGCGCCGGGCCCGAGCTCGCGCGCTCCGTGGTCGACCTCCGCGCGGCCGCGCCGGCGTGAATCCGAAGCGCGGCCCTGTTGCTCTCTGCGCGTGTCGTTCGCGTCGACGCAAGAACTGCAGGTCGCTGCCCACGAGCCCCGCTGCGGATCCTCGGCGACGCCACCTTGCCAGCTCGCGATGAAGCCCGGCGGGACGTCCGCGCGCGGGTTGCACGGGCCTGGAGGTGGACACGGATCCCAGGCCAGCGCGCTCCGGACGGATGGGGTCGCGTCGCCCCGGCGTGGCCTGACGTGCCCAGGGCGATCGCTGGCACGTGGCCTGCAGCACGATCGCGTTTCACAGGGAGCACATCGTGAGTCCAGCGCGACCAACGCTTCTCGAGCTCGTGGTCAAGACGGCCGTGACCCACGCTGTCACCTACACCATCGTGGGTCTTCTGGCATCTTCGCTGCTCGATTATACACGGTTCTTCGCGGAGTCCAGCCTGAACCTCCTGATGCGGCCGACGAGCGATCCCTGGGTGATGGCGGGACCGCTCTTTCAGCCCCTCCGAGGAGTGATGTTCGGGGGGGTCTTCTATCTGCTGCGCGAGCCGCTCTTCGGGAAGAGGAGCGGGTGGCTGGTGATGTGGATCGCCCTGGCGGTGATAGGCATCCTTGGCACGTTCGGACCGGCTCCGGGATCCATCGAGGGGATGGTCTATACAACGTTGCCGACATGGGTCCACCTCAGGGGGCTTCCAGAGGTTCTCCTGCAGTCTCTGTCTCTGTCGCTGCTGCTGTCTTACTGGGTCCATCATCCGGAGAAGCGATGGTTGCGTTGGATGATGGGAATTTCCGTCTCGGTCCTGCTGTCGTTCCCCGTCATCGGCCTGCTGGTAGGTCAGCCACGATAGCCCGGCCCGCCTCCCTGAAGCGGCGCTCACTCCTCCATGAGGAGCCCGCGAAAGATGTCCACGTAGCTGACGATGCCGACCAGCGCGCCTTCTCCGTCGATGATCGGGAGCGCGCCGATCTTGTTGTCGAGCATGAGCTCCATGAGCTCGGTCACGTCCGCGTCCGGACTGGCGCTCACGACATTGCCGCTCATGATCGTGGACACCGGCGCGCTGGCCTTCCGCGGCGCTGCCCCGACCACCGCGGTGTCCTCGGCGTAGGGCGACTGGAGCGCGCGCAGGTCGCGGTCGCTGAGCATCCCGACCAGCTCACCTTGCTCGTCGACGACGGGCACGTGGCGGAAGTCCATCGTCTGGAGCACGTTCACCGCCTCGCCGATGGGGTCGTCGACCCGCACGGTCCGGGGGTTCTCGGTCATGAGCTCGGCGGCGCAGATCTTGGGTAGCGGCATCATATGCACGTTCGAAGCAACTTCCGGACCAGCTGGTCCTCCGATGATGTCGAGCTCGCCGGGCGCGCGAGCGGCCCCATCCGCCGGCCCGTAGACGTCGTCGAGGACCTCTCCGAGGCGCGCGACGCGGCACGACGCGACACGACGCGACACGACAAGATGATAAAGGCGCTCGGCGGCGGGAGCCTCCGAGGGGTGGAGTCAGACATCGTCTTTGGCCGCGATGGACACCAGCCGGTCGTGGATGCGTGGCGTGGCCCTGGCTGCCGAGCACGTATCGTGCGACAGCCGCACTGCACGCGACCTCCCGTCGTGATCCGAGCTCTCGCGACATGCGCGCTCGCCTGCTCGCTGCTCTGGAGCGACGCCCGAGCATGGGGGTCGTCGACGTACCCGTCTTCGGGCGACTGGACGTCCGCGATCTCGGCCTGCCGGTGTTCCCCATCCCCCTGGGGCTCGTGGACGGCTTCACGGCGTCGCCGGCGCGAGCGGAGCGCCGCGGCCCGCCGTTCGCGTGCCGCCGTTCGCGCGCCGCCGTTCGCCGCGCCCGCCCCGCCACGCCGCGAGGTGACGGCGCGGCCCTGCGCGGTTAAGCTCGCGCTCGTGCCGTTTCCCCGGAAGACCACCCCCCTGCGCCGCCTGCCCGCGCTCGCGCTCGCGCTCGCAGCGCTGACGGCGATCGCCGGCGCCGCGTGCGTCAGCAAGCCGACGATGCAGCTCGACCACGCCGAGATCACAGGGATCCGCATCGGCTTCCCGCCGAGCCTCGGCATCCTCATGACGATCGTCGTCAACGTCCACAACCCGAACTCGTACGACGTCGCTGTCCGCGCGGTGCGCGGTCAGGTCGTGCTCGCCGGCCGCTACCCGCTGGCGGTCGACTTCCGGGCCGACGGCGACGGCGTATGGCTCGCTTCCGACCGCACGACCCAGGTCCGCGTCCCCGTCAGCGTCCCCGTCGATCTCGGCTTCCAGCTGCTCCGCGAGACGCTCTCGTCGCCCGTCATCCCGTACCGCTTCAGCGGCCGGGCGGACGTCACCGCGACGCGCACCTTCCGGCTCGAGGCCGACGACTACTCGATCGACGATCACGGCGTCGTCGCCCGCAACCAGATCGAGACCGCCCTCGGCATCCTGCGATAACACCCGCCGCGGCCGGAGGCTGCTGGGCCGACGCGGGCGGGGCGCGCGTGCTCGTCGGGGTGGCGCTCGCGGCGAGCGCGGCCATCGCGGCGATCGACGTGGTCGTCCTCCGCGGGCTGTTCGACGCGGTGAAGAGCGTCACCGTCGAGTACCAGCGCAGCCGGCCGGCCGACCTCGGACATGACAGCGCGGGGCCACGCGATGCACCTGATGCGCGAGGCCCCGGCGCTCTTCGCCCGCATCGCGCGCGCGGCGCTGTCGTTCGCCGCGACGCTCCTCGGCGCCGTCTGGCTCTACCCGGGCGGCGCGTGGCTGTCGCTCTGTCGCTGGTCGCGGCGGCGGTCGCGCTCGCCGCGCCGTACCTCGCGCGGGGGACGCTCGTGAAATCGACGCTCGCGGCCGTGCTCAGCGGCCTTCACGCGCCGTCGTCGGGGCTCGTGCTGCTGCGCGGCCGTCGTGCTGCTGCGCGGCCGGCAGTTCTCGCACGGCGAGCGGAGCCGGCTGTTCCTGGCGCGCGCGCTGCTCCAGCGCTCGGACATGGGCGGGCGCCTGCTCGGTGACGCCCCCGGGCATGTCGGACATGGGCGGGCGCCTGCTCGGTGACGCCCCCGGGCATGTCGGACATGGGCGGGCGCCTGCTCGGTGACGCCCCCGGGCATGTCGGACATGGGCGGGCGCCTGCTCGGTGACGCCCCCGGGCATGTCGGACATGGGCAGGTGTCTGGTCGAGCAGGCACCGGGCCATGTCCAACTTGCCCGGCGCCCTGCTTCGCACGCCCCCGGCATGTCGCTACGAGTGATGCCGGCTACAAAACGGGCTCGGCGCTCACCGCTCCAGCGCCCCGCGCCGTGTACGCCGCGCTCGCCGCGTCCTTCTTCAGGCGCCTGCGCCTCGCCGGCTCCACGCTCACCCGTTCGGGTGGTCCTGGGCGCGGCAGAAGACGCACCGCTGGTTGAGCGGGATGCCGCGTGATGATGTTGAACAAGCTTAGCGAACAGTCCACTGGAGCGATGGGTTGAAATTGCATGAACAGCGCAGAATTTCGAACCGCCAAGACCCCAAGAGCGCCAAGAAGAGAATCTTATCTTGGCGCCCTTGGTAGTGGCGGTCTATCACTCGCTCGAACAACGTGATCGCTAGTCTAGGGCTGGGGCGCCGAGGCCATCGACCTCGCAGGGCACCAGCCCGGTCGATGGCCGAGCCCGCCTGGGGGTGATGCAAGGTCGGGGGGGGACCCCAACGGCAAATGAGGACCGCTTCCCGGGCGCGCCTCCCCTTGTCATGGCGCTGGGGGGGACCGTCGTGTTACCATGCCCATGGAATGAGCGCCTGCCTGCACCCCGTCGCGTCGCGTTCGTGGCCTTGCCGCGGCGCGCGTAGCGCGCTCATTCCCCTGCGATCCCGGCTCCTCTGCCGGAGGTCGCCCGCACGCTCGTAGGGGAGCGGCCTTCCGGCGTTTTTCGCCGGCCGCTCCCGGAAGGAAGCGGGCCTGGCGTCGAGGGCGCCTGAGCCGGCGACCTGGGCGAGCACTCACGCCGTCCAGCTCGCCGGCGCGGACCTTCGGCCGAGCCCGGATCGCACTGACGACACAAGGAGATCCCAGCTCATGGCACCTCACTCGAACCCCATCGTCCTCACCGAATTTGACCGCGATCGCCTCGCGCGGCTGCTCGAGGCGCTGCGCGCGCGGCCCGGGGGAGACTCCCCGAACCTGGAGGCGCTCGAGATCGAGATCGAGCGCGCCGACGTCGTGAAGCCGGCGGACATCCCGCCGAACGTGGTCACCATGAACTCCAGGGTCGAGCTCGTCGATCTCGACACAGAGGAGCGGCTCTGCGTGACCGTGGTGTTTCCCGGGAACGCCGACGTGAAGAGCGGCCGCATCTCGGTGCTCGCGCCGATGGGGCTCGCGCTGCTCGGATGTCGAGAGGCCGACGAGGTGGAGTGGCCCACGCCGAGCCGCACCCGGCGGCTCCGGATCGAGCGCATCGCCTATCAGCCCGAGGCGTCGGGTCGCTTCGATCTGTGAGCCTTCGGCGTGAGCGGCCGACCTCGCCGGCGCATCGTGCGCCTTGAACGCGAGAGGCCCGACGCTGCTCATCGCAGCGCGGGCCTCCGCCTCCGCCGGGCGCTCGTGGCGTCGCTACCGCGAGCCGACGCCCAGGAGGGCGGTCATCGAGAGCTGCTGAGGACCGTCGCCGAACCGCGCCTGCAGCCTGCCGAGGATCGCCTTGCCGAACGCTTCCCAGCGCTCGTCGCCCAGCTTGTCCCGCAGCAGCACGAGCGGCGCGTTCGTCCGGCAAACCGAGCGCCAGAACTCCTCGGTCGAGGGTGACTCGCGGGAGTGCTCCACCTCGCGCACCGAGACGTCTCGGAACCCGGCAGCTTCCATCTCGGCGCGGAACTCGTCCGGATCCCCGAGCGGCGCCTTGCCCTCGCCGAAGGGCAGCCCGGGCAGCTCGGCGCCGATCCCCGAGAAGAGCTCGGCCAGGATGGGCGTCCTGTCCATCGGCGCCCAGCTCCCGACGACGGCGCGGCCGCCGGGCCGCAGCACCCGGAGGAGCTCGCGGAAGCCGCGGTCGCGGTCGGGGAAGAACATCAGCCCGAACATCGAGAAGGCGGCATCGAAGGACCCGTCCTCGAAGGGCAGCGCCATGCCGTCGCCGACGCGCGCTTCCACCGCGAGCCCCGCGCGCGCGGCGCGCTCGCGCAGCTGCTCCACCATCGCGGGCGCGAAATCGATCGCGGTCACGCGCGCCTCCCCGGCGGCGAGGAGGGACAGGGTGCCTGGCCCGGCGGCCACGTCGAGCACGCGGGCGCCCGGGCCGACGCCGGCGAGCCGGAGCGCGTCTGCGGCATACTTCTCGAAGTGAGGGACGATGTCGGCCGCGTAGTCGTCGGCGACCATGTTCCACGCGACAGGGGTGGCGAGGGGGCTCGGGGGCTGGGTCATCGGCGACGGTGCTACCACGTGTGCGCCGAGCGGATCCAGCGCAGGCGTCCTGGCGCGGCGTTCCCTTGGCCGGCGCTCACGCCCTCGGGGCGAGGCGACGACAACCGCGCGTTCAACCGCGCGTTTGCGCGAGGGAGATGCCGTGATGAGGTGATGCGGTGATCACCGCGCCGTGCTCTCGCGCCGGTTCGCCATGCGCGCCTGCGCCAGCGCCTTCGGCACGCCTCTCGGGCCAGCGGGGCTCGCCGCCGCCTCCGACGTGCCCGGATCAGCGTCCGAGTCCGCGCCCTGCTCGTCATCCGCCTTGTCGGCGTCGGCCTCGGTCGCATCGTGGCGCGGCAGCACGGTCCTCGCGGTCGACACCAGCAGCACGCTGGTCAGCGCAACGACGCTCGCAGAACCGGCGACGAGCACCGCGATATGCATCATTGTGCGCTGGAGGAGGCTCCCTTCATTCAACTTCCGGAGGATCTTCAACATGGTGCTACCTGCCTCGTTCGCGAGCGCCCGCTCGCTGCCAGCGTCCCTGTGACACTCCTGCGAATGCGAGCCTCGTGCCAGCAGCCATCCGCTGGAACCAGCGCATGGATCGCGGTGCTTCTGGCGCCGCTCTGCCAAAGCTGACACGTCCGCCACCTGTACAATGGCTCATCCTGCCAAAATGACAATCCGTTCTTTGAGCGCCTTGTCTTCGCGTTGCCGCGTTGCCGCGTCGCCGCGTCGCCGCGTCACCGCATGCGCCGCGTTGGGCACCGAGCGCCGACCGCGCGCGCCGGCGACCGTGGCGACGGGAAGACATGCGTGTCTGACGTGCCTGCCGCGCCTTCCATGGTTTCGGGTCGCATCCTGTCCTGTCGATCTGACCAGCCTGGACGCGGACTCCGTCGCTTCGTCCACCGCACCCGCCACACCACCCCACGCGCGGGCTCTTCCGGCGGGGCGGGCCGTCGTCGCGCCGTCGCCGCCGATCGCTGCCCCCTCCCGCGGGCGGCGGGGTAGAGATCGGGCCCATGCTGCTCACCCGCGCCGAAGCCACCGGATTCCGGGAGACCTCCCTGCACGCCGACGTCATGCGGTTCGTCCGCGCGCTCGAAGGCCGCAACGACCCGCGCCTGCACGTGACCACCTTCGGGACCAGCCCGGGCGGGCGGGAGCTGCCGCTGCTCGTGCTGTCCAAGGACGGCCTGCGATCCCCGGACGAGGCCCGCCGTGCGGGGCGCCCCGTGGTGCTGATGCTCGACGGGATCCACCCCGGTGAGGTGGAGGGCAAGGAGGCCAGCCTCGCGCTCGTCCGCGATCTGCTCGACGGCCGCCACCCCGACTGGCTCGACGCGCTCGTGCTCCTCGTCGTTCCGCTGTTCAACGCGGATGGCAACGACGCGCTCGATCCGCGGAACCGCCGCCTCGACCTCAGGAAGCTCACCGGCCAGCCAGGTCCCGTCGTGGGCACCCGCACCCAGAGCCAGGGCATCAACCTGAACCGCGACTACCTCCGCCAGGCCGCGCCCGAGATGCGCCTGCTCCAGCAGCGCGTGTGCATCCCCTGGGCGCCCGATCTCACGATCGACAACCACGCGACCAACGGGTCGGTGCACCGGTTCCACATGACGGTCGACGTGCCGCACACCATCGAGTCCGGCCGCCCGGAGCCGATCGCGATGGTGCGCGACCGCCTGGTCCCCGACGTGATCGCCGCGGTCCGGCGGCGCGGCTTCGAGAGCGGCTGGTACGGCAACTTCGTCGAGGACGAGCGGGTCCTCGACGCGGACGGCGAGGTCGACCCGGCGGCGCCCGTCGGCCTCGGCTGGATGACCTACCCGCATCACCCGCGGTTCGGCTCGAACTACCGCGGGCTCACGGGGCGGCTCGACCTGCTGCTCGAGTGCACTAGCTATCTCCCGTTCGAGGAGCGCGTCCAGACCGCCTCGGCGTGGCAGATCGAGGCCCTCTCCTGGGTCGCCGCCCACGCAGACGCGGTCCGCGAGGTCGTGGCCGCGAGCGCCCGGCCGCCGGAGCGCGTCGCGGTCCGGTACCGCCTCGAGCCGACCGGGACCCCGATCGACATCCCGACGCGCAGCCCGCGGGCGTTCGACGGCGAGCCGGTCACCCTGCGGATCCCGCACCACGCGCGGTTCGTCGGGACCACGGTGGTGGATCGGCCGCGGGCGTACCTCGTGCCGCCGGCGATCGCCGAGGCCCTGCGCCGGCACGGGCTCCGCGTCGAGCCGGCAGGGGGCGTCCACGACGTCGAGGTCGCCCGGGTGGCGTCGCTCGGCGCCGAGGGGGGACGGGCAATCCTGGAGGCGGCCCGGGTCGGCGAGGTGTCGGTGCGGTGGCGCGAGGAGGCTCGGCGGGCCCCCGAGGGCTGGTTCCGGGTCGACACCGAGCAGCCGCTGGGCGCGATCGCCGTGTACCTGTGCGAGCCGGAGAGCGACGACGGGGCGGTCGAGAACGGCCTGGTGGAGGCGCCCGCCCTCGGGGACGAGCACCCGGCGTGGCGGGTCCGGTGAGCCCGAGGGGCCGGGCGGTCAGGGCTTCCTGGTCGCCATCGCGAACGCGATCCCGTGCGAGAGGTCGCGGCGCGTGACGATGCTGCTGAGCTCCACCTCCAGGCCGATCAGCGCCTGAGCGACCTCGGGCCGGATGCCCGTCAACACCACCTCGACGCCGAGCAGCCGCACCGCCTGGGCGATCCGCGCGAGCGCGCTCGCTGCCCGCGTATCGAAGGCGGAGACGCCCGTGAGGTCGACGATGCAACACTGCGCTCCCTTGTCGGCGATCTTGTCGAGGAGCGCCTCCGCCAGCTGCTGCGAGCGGCGCTCGTCCAGCGTGCCGATGAGCGGCAGGACCAGCACCTCGTCGCAGATCGGGATGATCGGCGTCGAGAGCTCGCGAAGGGCGGCAGACTGCACGCGCAGCCGATCCTGGAGCTCCTTCTGCTTGGTGATGACCTCGGTGAACATCATGATCCCGCCGATCTCGCCGCGCTCGTCGTGCCACGGGAAGACCTGCCAGCGCACCCACTCGATGCGCCCGTCGGCCCGCTGGAACGGGTCCTCCTCGTGGCGCTCGCTCGCCCCCGCGAGACAGCGCGCATGGATGTCCTTCCATCGCTGGGGGATCTCGGGGAAGACCTCGTAGTGCGAGAGACCGATGATCTCGCGCGGCGAGAGGCCATAGTCATCGAGCCAGCGCCTGCTCGTCAGCAGGTAACGCATGTCGCGGTCGAACAGCGCGACCGCCGCCGGCATGTAGCTCGTCAGGAGTCGCACGTAGTCTTCGAGCCGTTCCACCCCCGCGTCGCGACGGCTCCTGTCCTTCTCGAGCTCGCTCACGCGCAGGCGCAGCCGCTCGAGTTCCGCGACGAGCTCGTCGTGATCCCGTCCCTGCATGTCGCACGCTCCCCCCTGTGTTGCCCCGGGCGCGCTCGCGCTCTCGCGCGTCGTCGCGAGTCTATAACGACGCCGGCCCACGCCCGCAGCCCGGTCGCGCGTCGCGCGGCTCTTGCCGCCGCCCCGCTCCGCGGCGCAAGCTGCGCGCATGGCGCCCCCCTCGACACGGCCGGCCCCTGCAGCCCCGACCGGCCTCCCGACCCAACGAGAGCCCATGAAAGACCAGATTCCCGGGTTTCTGTTCATCGACCACATCGCCATGGCGGTGCCCGCCGGGCAGCTCGACGCGCAGGTGAATGCGTACGAGATGCTCGGCTTCCGCGAGGTGCACCGGGAGGAGGTGCGGGGCGCGGATCAGGTCCGCGAGGTGATGCTCCGCATCGGCGACAGCGACAACCACGTCCAGCTCCTCGAGCCGCTCTCTCCCGAGTCTCCCGTCCAGAAGCTCATCGAGAAGAACGGCGGTCGCGGGGGCTTCGCCCACGTCGCCTACCGGGTCAGCGACGTCCAGGCCGCCTTCGACGAGCTCAAGGCGCGCGGCTTCCGCATCATCGACGCGGCGCCGCGGCCGGGCTCCCGGGGCACGACGATCTTCTTCGTGCACCCCCGATCGCGCGATGACGCGCCGTTCGGTCACCTCATCGAGGTCGTGCAGTCCCATGGATGACAGGCTCTTCGCCGAGTTCGCGCCGGTCGCGCTCGCGACGTGGAAGCAGGCGCTCCACCGCGATCTCAAGGGCAAGACCGCGGACGACCTCTCCTGGGCGAGCGCCGAGGGGCTCCTCGTGCCGCCGATCTTCGCGCCGGACAGCCCCCCGCTCCCGCCGGCCGCGGGTGGCCCGCTCGTGGCGTCGCTGGTCACAGAGCTCGGGAGCGGCGCGCCGGAGCTGCGCTTCACGATGGGATGCAGCTATTTCCTGGAGATCGCCCGCCTCCGCGCCGCGCGCCTCCTGGCCGAGCGCCTGCGGCCGGGCGCCACGATCACCGCTGTCGTCCCGTCGGCCGCGGTCCCTGGCGACGAGGAGCACAAGAACCTCCTCCGCGGCATCGTCGGGATGATGGCGGCCATCGCGGGCGGCGCGGACGACATCGTCGTCACGCCGCCCGAGCGGCTGCTCGGCAACGCCCGGGTCATCCTCCGCGAGGAGGCCCGCTTCGACGCGCGAGACAGCCCTGCGGCCGGCTCCTGGACCATCGAGCAGCTCGCGCGGAGCCTCGCGCGCGCGGCGCTGCGGCAGCTCGGCGACACGACGGAGATCCCGGAGCCGGGCGTGGCCCCGGCGGACGTCGCGTCGCTCGAGCACCTCGGCTTCTCCGCCGGCGCGCCGCCGTTCCTGCGCGGGCCGTATACAAGCATGTACGTGGTCCGCCCGTGGACCGTCCGCCAGTACGCCGGGTACTCCACGGCCGAGGAGTCGAACGCGTTCTACCGCCGCAACCTGGCCGCCGGGCAGACCGGGCTCTCGGTGGCCTTCGACCTCGCGACCCACCGCGGCTACGACTCGGATCACCCGCGCGTGGTCGGCGACGTGGGGAAGGCCGGCGTGGCCATCGACACCGTCGAGGACATGAAGATCCTCTTCGACCAGATACCGCTCGATACGATGAGCGTGTCGATGACCATGAACGGCGCCGTGCTCCCCATCATGGCGTTCTACATCGTCGCCGCCGAGGAGCAGGGCGTGCGCCCCGAGCTGCTCTCCGGGACCATCCAGAACGACATCCTCAAGGAGTTCATGGTCCGGAACACCTATATCTACCCTCCGGCGCCGTCGATGAGGATCGTCGCCGACATCTTCCGTTACACCGCCGAGAAGACACCCAGGTTCAACTCGATCAGCATCAGCGGCTATCACATGCAGGAGGCCGGCGCGACCGCCGAGCTGGAGCTCGCGTACACGCTCGCCGACGGCCTCGAGTACCTGCGCACAGGGATCGCGTCGGGCATGGATATCGACGATTTCGCCGGGCGGTTCTCGTTCTTCTTCGGCATCGGCATGGACCATTTCACCGAGATCGCCAAGCTGCGGGCCGCGCGGCTCCTGTGGGCGAAGATCGTGAAGGGGTTCCACCCGAAGAACCCGAAGACGATGGCGCTCAGGACCCACTGCCAGACGTCGGGCTGGAGCCTCACCGAGCAGGACCCGTTCAACAACGTCACGCGCACGGCCATCGAGGCGCTCGCGGCCGTGCTCGGCGGCACGCAGTCGCTGCACACGAACGCCCTGGACGAGGCGCTGGCGCTCCCCTCGGACTTCTCGGCGAAGATCGCGCGCGACACCCAGCTCTTCTTGCAGCGGGAGACCGATGTCTGCCGGGTCATCGACCCGTGGGGCGGCTCCTACCACGTCGAGCGCCTGACGGACCGGCTCGCGCGGAGAGCGTGGCAGTTCATCCAGGAGGTGGAGTCCCTGGGCGGCATGGTCAAGGCCATCGAGAACGGCCTGCCCAAGCTGCGCATCGAGGAGGCCGCGGCCCGGAAGCAGGCCCGGATCGACGCGGGCCGCGACGTCATCGTCGGGGTCAACGCGTACAGGCTGGAGAGAGAGGCGCCGATCGCGCTCCGCGAGGTGGACAACACCGCGGTTCGCGAGAACCAGCTCGCGCGGCTGCGCGAGGTGAAGGCCGCCCGCGCGGAGGCCGCTGTCGGCGAGTCGCTCGCCGCGCTCACCCGCGCTGCCGAGACGGGCGAGGGGAACCTGCTTTCGCTCGCCGTCGACGCCGCGCGCCGCCGCGCGACGCTCGGCGAGATCTCCGGCGCGCTCGAGCGCGTCTTCGGCCGCTACGAGGCCCCGGTGCGCACGGTGAGCGGCGTGTACGGCGCGGAGATCCGCGATGCGGGCGCCGGCCGCGAGGTGGAGGCGCTCGTCCGCGAGTTCGCGGCCCTCGAGGGCCGGCGCCCGCGCATCCTGGTCGCCAAGATGGGTCAAGACGGGCACGACCGGGGGATGAAGGTCATCGCCACCGCCTTCGCGGATCTCGGGTTCGACGTCGATATCGGCCCGCTCTTCCAGACCCCGGACGAGGTGGCGCGCCACGCCGTCGAGAACGACGTGCACGTGGTCGGGGTCTCCTCGCTCGCCGGCGGCCACAAGACGCTGGTGCCGCAGCTCATCGACGCGCTCGGGCAGGCCGGCCGCGGGGACATCCTCGTGGTGGCGGGCGGCGTGATCCCGCCGCAGGACTACCCGTATCTGGAGGAGCGCGGCGTCGCGGGGATCTTCGGGCCAGGGACGGTCATCCCCGAGGCCGCGGCGCGGATCGTCCGGACGCTCCTCGGGGGCCTCTCGTCGCAGGAGGCGCGCTAGGTTGAAGCCGAGCCCGAGGCAGCTCGTCGACGGCCTCCTCGCGGGCGACCGGGCGGCGCTCGCGCGCGCGATCACGCTGGCCGAGAGCTCGCTCCCCCGCCACAAGGAGCTCGCCGAGGAGGTCCTGGAGCGCTGCCTGCCGCACGCCGGCGGCGCCACGCGCCTCGGCATCACCGGCGTGCCCGGGGTCGGCAAGAGCACGTTCGTCGACGCCCTCGGCGTTCACCTCGTGCGCGATCGCGAGGAGACGGTGGCCGTGCTCGCGGTCGACCCGAGCAGCCCTGTCCATGGCGGGAGCATCCTCGGCGACAAGACGCGGATGCCGCGGCTGGCGAGCGACCCGCGGGCCTTCATCCGCCCCTCGCCGTCGGGCGGCTCGCTCGGCGGCGTGGCGCGGGCCACGCGCCAGGCCATCCTGCTCTGCGAGGCGGCCGGATACCGCAACATCCTTGTCGAGACGGTCGGCGTCGGGCAATCCGAGGTCGCCGTGGCCGACATGACGGATTGCTTTCTGCTCCTCATGCTGCCTGGCGCCGGCGACGAGCTGCAAGGCGTGAAGCGGGGCATCATGGAGCTCGTCGATCTCGTGATCATCAACAAGGCCGACGGCGGGAACGTCGACAGGGCGGCGCGAGCGCGCCGCGATTACGAGAGCGCCTTGCACCTGTTCCCGCCGGCGCCTCACGGCTGGGCGCCCGTGGTTTCCGTCTGCTCGGCCCAGGAGGGCCGCGGTGTCCGCGAAGCGTGGGAGATCGTGCTGCGCCACCGCGCGCACATGCAGGCCGGCGGCTGGCTCCTGCGCCGCCGCGCGGGGCAGGCGCGCCGCTGGCTGTTCGAGCTCATCGAGGGGCATTTGCGGGAGGCGTTCCTGCAGAGCGCCTCCGTGCGCGACCGGATGCCCGAGGTGGAGGCCCTCGTGGAGACCGGCGCGCTCAGCCCGCTGCGCGCCGCGCGGCAGCTGCTGGAGGCCTGGAATCCGGCCGGAAAGCGCTGACGTGGCGCGGGCGCTCCGAGCCGCAGAACATGGACCTCGCCGCCGCCCGTCTGCCTGGACCCCACCGGGGCGTCCGGTTAAGCTCCGCCGCCCATGAGCCAGGCCGAAGGTCGGAGCGCGTCGGGCAAATACCTCCTCCTCGAAGTGCCGAATTGGAGCGACGCCGCGAACGAGTCCGAGCAGATGAGCACGTACCTGCGGCTCGGCGCGGTCAAGGACCCGAGCATCGCCGCCTCCCCCTCGGCGCCAAGGGCCTCGGGGGAGGACCTCGCGGCGCGGGTGACCACCTTTATCGACGACGAGCGCGCGCGCGACGGCTGCCCCGATTTCATCCCCGTCGTGGACCGCAAGGCCGAGACGGCCAGGCTCCACACCAAGGGCGGCTGGCGCGACCACTCCGACGGTAACCGCATCACCACCACCCGCGGCGACAAGGTCGAGGTCATCCAGGGCAACTATCGAATGCTCGTCCTCGGCCGGCAGGAGCACGACTCCGGGTGGGACGTGTCGGGCGGCCACGTGTCGGAGGCGGGCATCACCTTCGAGGGGAGCAGCGAGATCCGCTGGGTCCAGAGCTACGACGGCACCTGGAGGGTGATCGAGGAGAGCGTCAAGGGCGACGTCATCACCACGTTCCACGGCGACACGAGGGACACCTATTACGGCAGGCTGAAGGAGAGCACGACCGGCTCCGAGAGCCCGGCGAATCTCAAGGAGAACCCGAGGATCCTCGACCGCACCTGGGCCGAGGAGATCGCGTCGTACACGGGGTCGGCGGCGCGGCCGGTGCCGTCGATCTCGGACGAGACGTGGGCCGACCGCATCACGTCGAAGACGACGGCGGCGACGATGAGCGACACGACGACGTGCAGCGGCGCCATCACGAGCAGCACGACCGCGGGGACGATCACGGACACCACCACGGCCGGCATGATGACGAGCACGACGGTGTGCCCCGTCATCCTCGACACGACCGTCGGCGACACCGTCTCCACCATCGTCGGCTCGGAGGTCGAGATCGTCACCGGTCAGACAGGCGAGCTCACGATCGGCGGGGAGGACTCGATCACGATCGGCACCGTGATGGATATCACCCTCGCGCTGATGCTCGACGTGTGCGTCGCGGGCAAGCTGGAGGTCAGCCTCGGTGCGGCGGTCAAATTCAACGCGGAGGCGGAGTTCGACATCACCCCGAAGGCGGTGAAGCAGTGCGTGAGCAAGGTGGAGACGCTCGTGACCAACGCCGCCGTGGCCGCGACCCACAGCTTCTTCTGAGCGCCCGAGACGAGCGCCACGCCGCCCGTCCGCCCCGCCGACACATGAAGATCAAGAACCTCACCCCGCTCCCTTTCGGGTTCAAGGTCACCTCGCGGCGCCCCCCGCGGCCGGAGCTGACGCTGATCGTGCGGGGGACGTTCACGCTCGCGCCGGGCAGGCCCCTTCAGCTCGTCGAAGGGGTGCCGGCGCTCGCACAGGGCGCGCTCTCCGCGGAGGTCTACCGCGCAGAGGACGAGGAGCGCGCCGGCGAGTGCCTGTATCCAGGCGATTTCGCTGATTTCAAGCCGAAGGCGGACCTGCTCCTGCGCGCGACCTGCCACCCTCCCGGCGGGAAGCCCGTCCCCGAGTGCCCGGTGCGCTTCGCGGTCGGAAGCTGGTCCAAACACCTGCGTATCGTCGGCCGGCGCGTGTGGGTGGACGATCTGCTCGGCGCGTTCCCGTCCGCCCCGGTGCCTTTTTCGCAGATGCCGATCGATTATGCGCACGCCTTCGGCGGCCCCGGCCATGCGCCGAACCCGGTGGGCGCGGGGCTCGGGACCGAGGAGCTCCCCAACGTCGAGGCGCCCGGCGAGCCGGTGCGCTCCCGCGGCGATCGGCCGGCGCCCGCGGGGTTCGGGCCGATCGCGCCCGCATGGCCGCAGCGCAGCGGGAAGCTCGGGACCGCCTACGGCCGGTCGTACCGCGCGGCGCGGTTCCCTTACCATTCTGAAGATTTCGACTGGGCCCATTTCAATGCGGCGCCGCCGGACCAGCAGGTCCCCTACCTGCGCGGCGACGAAGAGCTCGTGTTTCAGAACCTCCACCCGGAGGCGCCGGTGTTCGGAGCCCGGCTGCCGTGCCTGCGAATCCGCGCCTTCGTCAACGACACGTCGTCGCGCTTCCGCGAGGTGAAGATGAGCCTCGATACCCTCTTCGCCGATCTCGACGCCGGGCGCCTCGTGCTCACCTGGCGCGGCGTCGATCCGGTCGCGGAGGACGACCTCGACGACGTCCGCACGGTGCTCCTCGCCTCGGAGCCGCTCGGCGAGCCGCCGCTCCCCGAGGCGCATTACCGGTCGATCGTCGACGCGTTCGAGCGCGATCCCGTCGCGGGCAGCCTGCCCGACGGGCTCCGTGAAGAGGCGCGGCTGCCCTTCCTGGACGGCGAGGGCGACGGCGAGGGCGCGCCCGAGCCCGAGGCCGCCGATCCGCTCTCCGAGCTCCTGCGCGAGAGGCTGGGCGGTTTCGCGGCGGAGCAGCAGCGGTGGGTGGCCGAGGCCGTCGCGCGCATCGACGCCGCCGCGGCGAGGCGCGGCGTCGACGCGGTGGGCGCGATCGAGGCCGCGCTCCAGGCTCCCCGCCCTCCGATCGCTCCGCCGTCGCCCGAAGCGCCGCTGCGCGACGCGCGGATCCTCGGCGCGCTGAGGTCCCGGCTCGGCAAGCTCGTCGCGCTGCGCGAAAAGGAGAAGGCGAAGGGGGCGACCGCGCTCCCGGGGCTCGACGTGATCGACGAGATCCTCGCCGATCCCCGCTTCGCCGCGCTCGCCCTCGGCGGCGAGCCGGCGGCGCCGGAGGAGCCGGGGCCCGGCCGGGATCTCTCGGGGCAAGATCTCTCCGGGAAGGATCTGCGCGGCGCCGATCTCACCGGCGCGAACCTCACGGGGGCCCTCCTCACGAGGGCGAACCTCGCGGGCGCCCGCCTCGCCGGGGCGCGCCTCGCGCACGCGACCCTCGCGCAGGCGGACCTCACGGGCGCGGACCTCACGGGCGCGGATCTCACCGGCGCGAATGCGAGCGGCGCACACGCGAAGGGCGCGATCTTCGCGGGGGCGACGCTCCATCAATCGATCTTCGACGGCGCCTGTCTGGAGCGCGCCGTCCTCTCCGGCGCGAAGGGGGAGCGGTGCGTCTGGCCGGGCGTCGATCTCTCCGGCGCCGAGGCCGACACGGCCCATTTCGAGCGGTGCATCCTGGAGGGCGCCGTGCTCCGCCGCGCGAGCCTGCGCGGCGCGCGCCTCCTCCGGTGCCAGCTCTCGAAGGCGAGCGCGGAGGGCGTCGACCTGTCGGGCGCGGAGCTCACGCGGTCGAGCCTGGCCGGGGCGGACCTGCGCGGCGCGCGCCTCGTTCGCGCGCGCGGTGAGCTCACCGTGTGGCTCGGCGCCTCGCTCGCGGACGCGGACGTGCGCGGCGCCGCCCTGCCCGGCGCCCATTTCACCGGGGCGAGCGCGCCGCGGGCGCGCTTCTCCGGCGCGAGCCTCGCGGAGGCCCGCTTCCGGCGCGCCTCGCTCGAGGGCGCGGATCTCTCGAGGAGCGACCTCTTCGGCGCCGATTTCGGCAAGGCGGTGCTCACCGGCGCGACGTTCCGGGGAGCGAACCTCTACGAATCGAAGTTCCTGCAGGCCGCCGGGGCAGGCTGCGATTTCGAGGGCGCCAACCTCAAGCGCTCCACGCTGGAGGACGTGTGACGCCGGAAGACCTCGCGCGGCGGCTGCGCGCGGGCGAGCCGTTCGCGGGCAAGACGATCACCCGCTTCGATCTCCGCGGGAAGCAGCTCGGGGGCGCGCGGCTCCGCGGCGCGAAGCTCAAGGACATCCACCTCGACGAGGCGGACCTCGCGGGCAGCGATCTGCAGGACACGCAATGGTTCCGCTGCCCGCTCCGCGGCGCGAGCCTCGATCGGTGCGATCTGCGCGGCGCGACGTTCACCGGCTCCGACCTGCGCGGCGCCCGCCTCCGGGGCGCGAACCTCTCCGGCGCGAAGCTCCTCCGGGCGAACCTCGCGGGCGCCGATCTCGCGGGCGCCGATCTCACCGCCACGCTGCTCCTCGGCGCCGATCTGACCGGCGCGCGCCTCACCGGCGCGAAGCTCGACAGGATCCGCCTCGATTTCGCGAAGCTCCCGGGCGCGGAGCTCGCGGGCGCCGTGCTCCAGGGCGCGTCGCTCAACAAGGCCGATCTCACCCGCGCCCTGCTCCGCGACGCCCGGATCACCGGCTCGACGTTCTACGACGCGCGGCTCGGCGGCGCGGATCTCGGGGGCGCGACGCTCGAGAAGGTCGTCCTGGTCCGGGCCGATCTCCGGGGCGCGATCCTCCCGAAGAGCATGACGCGGTCCGTGCTCGACGAGGCCCGGCTCGATCGCCCGGATCTCTCGGGCGCGGACCTCGCGGCCTCCGAGCTCGACGGGCACGACCTCGCCGGGGTGGAGCTCGCCGGAGCGAACCTCGCCGGCTCCTCGCTCCGCGGGACCAACCTGCGGAACGCGAACCTGCGCGGCGCCAACCTGGAGCAGGCGATGCTCGCCGGGTGTGATCTCACCGGCGCCGAGCTCACGGGCGCGAACCTCCGGCGCGCGCTCCTCCAGGGGGCCATCTTGCGCGGCCAGCGCCTCGCCGGGGCCGATCTCGAGATGACCCTCCTCGTGGACGCCGACCTCGAAGGCGCCGACCTCCAGGGCGCCCGGCTCGAGCGGGCCATCCTCGACGGCGCGAACCTCCGCGGCGCGGATCTCACCCGCGCGCTCCTCCTCCAGACGCTGCTGCGCGGCGCCGCGCTCGACGGCGTGATCCTCGACAAGGCGATCTTCGATCGGGTCGATCTCACCGGGACCGATCTCCAGGGCGTGCGCCTCGCGGGCATGACCATGACGCAATGTTGCTTCATCGAGGCGAAGCTCGCCGGGATGGATCTGCGCGAGGCCGATTTCACCGGGAGCAACTTCACCCGCGCCGACCTGCGGGGCGCGGATCTCCGGAGCTCCGTCCTGACCCGCGCGACCCTGATGGAGGCCGATCTCGCGCGCGCGGATCTCTCGGGCGCGACCGCGAAGGAGGCGTTCTTCGGCGACGCCGCGCTGGCCGGCGCGCGGGCGCGGGACGCGCGGCTCCGGCGGGCCACGTTCACCCGGGCCGACCTCGATCACGCGGATCTCTCGGGCGCCGATCTCGGGGACGTGGTGATGCGCCGCGCCCGCGCGGCCCGCGCGTCCTTCCGCGAGGCGCGGCTCGCGGGGGCCGATCTCTCCCACGCCGACGTCTCGGGCGCGGATTTCCAGGGCGCGGACCTCGATGGCGCGAACCTGCACGGCCTCCGGGACGCCGAGGCGAGCTGGAAGGGCGCGCGCCTCCGGGGCGCCCGCCGCACCGATCTCGATCGGCTGGAGGCGGAGGCGTGGTCGCCGCCGAACGAGGAGCCTGAATGAACCCCGTTGCGAAGGAGGAGCCTGAATGAACCCCGTTGCGAAGCGCCGGATCGAGCCCGCGGCCGCAGATTTCCTGGGTCCGGCGGAGGTGGTCGAGGTCCAGGGCGACGAGGTCGTCGTCGAGCTCCGGGGCGGCGAGCCCGCGCGCGCGGCGCTCGCGCTCGCCGCCCCCTACGAGCCCGCGGCCGGCGACGTGCTGCTGGTGATCGGCAAGGACGGCGAGCATTACGCGATCGGGGTGCTCCGCGGCAGCGGGAAGACGGCGCTCCGCGTCCAGGGGGACCTCGAGGTGCGCGCCGAGGGCGGGGCGGTCCGCATCGTCGGGGATCGCGGGGTGGAGCTCCACGCGCCGGAGCTGGCCATCCACGCCGGCAAGCTCCAGGTGATCGCGGGCGCCGCCGTCCAGAAGTTCACCTCGTTGTACCAGCGCGTGAGCGAGCTGCTCAGCGTGCGGGCCGGGCAGGCGCACACCGTCGTGGACGAGGGGACGGTGACGCAGGCGAAGCGCGCGTCGATCGTCACGGAGGAGACCGTGACGATCAACGGCAGAGAGGTCCACCTGGGTTGAGCCAGGCGGGTATACCTGGGTCAAGCCGCCATGCTCCCCATCGCGAACCGCGGCGCCGGCGTGTTCATCGCCGCGCCCGACGTCTGCGCCACCCCGCCGGTCGGCGCGCCCATCCCCTACGTGAACCTGGGCTTCAACGCCATGGCCTCGGTGTTCGCGGCGAACGTGCTCACGGCGATGATGCCGACGCTGACCGTGAGCTCCGTCATCCCGGTGACGACCGGCGACGAGCCCGGGGTCATGCACCCGACGATCAAGGGCGCGGCGGTGGTCACGACGTCGTTCGTCAACGTGTTCTTCAACTTCCTGCCCGCGGCCACGCTCTCGTCGCTCACCGCGGGGAACAACTTCAACGCCCCGGCGGGGCTGATCGCCGTCCCCAGCGCCACCAACGTCTTCGCCATGCGCGCGCCGGGCGGCGCCGGAAGGGGCTCTCCCGTGGAGGAGGCCGCGCGCCTCGCGCGGGCGCTCGCGCCGGCCGCGCGCGGCGAGGGGCCGGTGAGCGGCCAACTGCTGGACGAGCGGACTGGCTATCTCGATATCCGCCTCTTCACGCGCGACGTCCCGGCGCGCGTCCATACCCTTGTGCGTGATCTCACCGGGCGAGGGGCGGCGGCGCTCCTCCTCGATCTCCGGGGCAACCCGGGGGGCGACGCGGGCGCGGCGCTGGAGCTCGCGGGGGATTTCCTCGAGCCCGGGACGCCGCTCTGCACCCTTCGTGACGAGGACGGCGACGAGGTCGTCCGCCGCGCGCGTCCCGGCGCGCCGCACCGGCATTCGCTCGTCGTGCTCGTGGATCGCGGTACGGCGTCCGCGAGCGAGCTGTTCGCGGGGTGCCTCCAGGCGCACGGGCGCGCGCTGCTCGTCGGGGAGGCGACCTATGGCAAAGGCTCCGGGCAAACGCTCATCGCGGGGCAAGACGGGCTCCGGGCCGAGCTCGCGGGCGTTGTATTGCCGAACGGGCGAGGGATCGGCGCGAGCGGGCTCGTCCCTGACGTCGCGGTGGCGCCGGAGGGTGAGACGGGGGCGTAGCGACCCAGGGCGCGTCGCTACTTCTTCGACCGACCCGGACCGCCTCGGGGGGACGAGCTCCGGGAGGTCCCACGCCCTCGCCCCTGCGGGGCGGAGACGCCGCTCGATCCACCTCCGGGAATGCTGACGGCGCGCCCGCCGCTGCTCGAAGGCACGTGGGACGACCCGCGGGACGCCGTGGTCGCGCCGCGGCCTGCCGGCGGGGTGCGGCCGGTCGTCGAGGGGGTCGACGACGTTCGCGCCGCCCCACCCGTCGTGGTCCGGCTCGAGGAGGTCGTCGTGGTCCGGCTCGAGGAGGTCGTCGTGGTCCGGCTCGAGGAGGTCGTCGTGGTCCGGCTCGACGACGTCGTGGCCTGCGTCGCAGCGCCGACGATTCTTCCGACGTCCGCCAGGAACCCGCGCACCGCGGTCTTGCTGGCCCCCTCTTCTTTCGTGTTCAGCAGCGCCGCCATGCGCTGGTTCAACGGCGCTTCTTTCTGGCGGCTCTCCACGACGGTGCACAGCTCGCCCTTGCTGTTGAAGAAGCACGGTATCGCGGGCGCGTTCTCGTGTTTGACCTGCATCGACAGGCCCGGCCTCCCGATGTCGGCGAGGCGCAGGCTCGCGAGCGCCTCACTCAGCCAGCCTGGCCCTCCGCGCGTCATCGCCTCGATCAAATCGGTCCGGAGCGTTGCCGGGGCGCCGGCCCAGAGGTCGCCCTGCCCCAGGCCGCACGCCGCGAACGACGAATACCCTTTGAAATGAGCGCCGAGCGCCTCCTTCTCCCAGTTGGCGACGGGGATGGCCCGCGACGACACGGCCTGATCGATGAGGGACATGAACAGCGCGAGGCGGAGGCCCTGCACCTTCGCGGGATCGCCGCCGCTGGCCATCGCCGCATGGTTCTGGGACAGGAACTGCTGCCCCCTCACCGCGGCGCTCAGCAGCGCCTTCGTGTACTCCCGCTCCCGTCCCGGCGCGATCAGCAGATCGACGACCGCGTCCCTCGCCGCCGGGTCGTCCCCGAGCAGCTTCGCCACGCTGACGCCGATCGTCGTCTGGAGGCTGCCGGCCACCTGGGTGAAACTCCGGTTCTTTCCCCATCGGGTGCTCAGGGTCGCGTCGCCGAACTTGGTCGTCCGGTTCCAGAAACCCGGTGGCGGGGACGCGCTGAAGAGCGCCGTCCTCACGGACTTCCAGAGGGCCAGGAGATCCTCGGCGTTCAGCGGGTGCGGCGACGAGACCAGCTCCGCGGGGTGATCCCTCCCGGCGGAGGAGCGGCTGCTCACCTCCTCCGGGCTCAGATAAACCCCTCTCGTCGCGGTCAGGTCCTTCGACCGAATGAGCTTCATCCGCTTGAGCGTCGCGATGAACGCCTTGAACTCCGCGGGGGTCATGCTGCCGACTTTGGGCCGCGCGCTGTCGGGGCTCCAGGTGATGATCAGGTTGCCGATCCCCTCAATCTCGACGCCGATCTTCATGTCGTCCTGCTCGGGCAGGGCCTCGCCCCCGAGATCGACGACCAGGATCGTTTCTACCTGTTCGGTGCTGGTTTCACCAGGCGGTGCGTCGTCCGCCGGAGCGTCCGATGCCTGGTCCGTGAGGGTGATCGTGGTGGTGGTGGTCGTCGTCGTCGTGGTCGTCGTCGTGGTCGTCGTCACACGAGCGCCGACGCCCCACGTCTCGAGGAAAGGGGGGTCGTCGCTGGTCGGGAGCATCAACGGGTTCAGCTCGTTGATGAACCCCAGGTCGACGGGCAAGCCGCTCCCCGAGGGGCCGACTTCCGTCTTGGAGAGCGCGTCGAGCGGATCGCTCGGTAAGTCCGAATCGCCGTCGATCGCGCTCTCGTCCCCGACCTCGACGAAGGGCTCGTCGAGGTCGTCGCTCCGGAAGACCACCTCGACCACCCGGAACGGGTCCGCGGCGGCGGACGGCGTATGCCCCTCGCCCGAGCTCACCTGCATTACCAGATTGTCGAGAGGCCCCCGGAGGATCTGATCTATCGCCCCGAGCTGCCCCCCTGGGAGGTAGATGGTCGGCATTCCATCCTGCTCGGAGCGCACCCCGCGCAACGTTGCGACGTGTGCACCTCCCTGGGTGACCGTGATCGTGACGTGTCGCCCTCCGTGCGTTGGGGCCACCTCGTCCGTCAAGATCAGCACGCGGTCGTCCGGCGCTTCGACCCAAATCTGGCCCATGCGCCGACGCTACGCCACGACGGGCGGTTGTGTCACGCGCAGCAGAAGTCGCGCAGCGCAGCCGGTCCTGATAGGCCGCGTCCTCGCCCTCCTCGCCGCATCCGGCTCCCGCCGGCGATGCCGCACGTCGCCCTGCCGGGACCGATGATTTCGAACGGTTGCAGACCGAAATGCAGCGCCACCCTCCCGCCCGGGCACCCGCTCGAAGACGATTCAATCTCAACGTGAACCAGCCTGGGAGGGGAGTGCGCGATGAGCTGGGAGGGGAGCGTGCACTGCGGCTCGCCGCACTCGCACGCGGGACACACCGTCTCGGCGCTCAGAGCCGTCCAGCCCTTCACGGTCTTGGCGAACCCATCAAGGCATTGCCAGCGCGCCCCACCCGAGCGCGGCTGGCAGCTCGCTTGCTCCCGGATCCATGGGCGGATCCTGGGTCCCACCTGACCTATGTGTAGAGCGACAAACGGGTTGAAACCCTAGAAAAGAGCAGGAATTTGAACCGCCAAGCGCGCCAAGGACGCCAAGATTGTGTTTTGTTCTTGGCGTCCTTGGCGCCTTGGCGGCTCATTTCTCGCTCGATCAACGCGGTCGGTGTCCTAGGTGCGGCTGTCGTACTAGGGTGCCTCCCATGCGCGACGTCTGCTGGCGCTGCCGGCGCCCCCATCCGGTCTGCTATTGCGCGCTCCTGCCCTCCTTGCCGACGAGGACGCGGGTCGTGCTCCTCCAGCACCCGCGCGAGCGCCGGGTGGGCATCGGCACGGCGCTCATGACCCACCTGGCGCTGCCCAACTCCGAGCTGCACGAGGGGGTGGTCTTCGAGGACGACGCCCGGATCGCCGCCCTCGCGAGCGATCCGACCACGGCCGTGCTCTTCCCCGGGGGCGACGCGCCCGCAGCGGGCGGGGCGCCGGTGCGCTCGCTCATCGTGGTCGACGGCACGTGGTGGCAGGCGAGGAAGATGCTCGCGCTGAACCCGCGCCTGGCCTCGGCGCGGCGCATCGGCGTGACGCCCCGCGCGCCGGGCAACTACCGCATCCGCAAGGAGCCCCGGCCCGAGTGCCTCGCCACGGTCGAGGCGGTGGCCAGCGCGCTCGGCGCGCTGGAGGGCGAGCCCGCGCGCTTCGACGAGATGCTGCGGGCCTTCACGTTCATGGTCGACCGGCAGATCGAGCACCAGGCGCGGAGCAAGGCCCCGCGACGGCGGCGCGCGCAGGCGGCCTCGCCGCTCGCGCCGCTGCGCCCCTACCTCGCCGAGCCGGCGAGGGTGGTGCTCGTCGACGGCGGGGCCAGCTCCGGGTGGCCAGCGGGCGCCGGCGCGGCCGAGCCGACGTCCGAGCTCGTGCACCTCGTGGCCTGCCGCGCGTCGGGCGAGCGCTTCGAGGCGTTCCTGCGCCCGCGGCGCCCGCTGGGCCCGAGCGTCGCGCACCAGCTCGAGGTGCCCGAGGCCCACCTGCGGGGCGGCGAGGACGCCGGCGCGGCCCTGAGCCGCTTCCGCGCCTTCGTCGGCGACGGCGGCGTGCTGGGCACCTGGGGCTCCTTCACGGGTGACCTGCTCGCACAGGAGGGCTTCGGGCGCCCGCCGAGCCTCGACCTGCGCGACCTCTGCGCGCGGCACCTCGGGCGGCGGCCCGGCGGCATCTCCAACGGGGCGCAGGCGCTCCTGGCCGGGGAGCCCGTGGCGCGCGGCAGCGGGCGCGTCGGGCGCATGGCGGGGTGGCTCGAGGTCGTCCTCGCGCGCCTCCTCGACCTCGCGGGCGAAGACGACGTTGCCGCGCGGGGCGCCGCATGAGATTCTCCGTCCGTGCATTCCATCCGGTTCCGCTGAGTCCGGCATCCTCGCCCTCCCCCTGGCCCCGGCGTCGCCGGGGCACGCGGCGAGCGCGCGGGTGCCTGTCCGTGCCCTGTCTTCCTCCGAGTTCGCTCGAAACGTGGAAGACCGGGGCGCGTCGACTCACGCCCGGGAGCCTGGATGGAGCACGCCACGCGCATCGGTCGTGAGCTCGCGCCGCGAGTCTTCCCCCCTTCACGCGCGCCGCCCTGCCGGCGGCGCGCCCAGAGGCTCGCGATCATGACCGAACGCCAAGACACCTCCACCGGTTCTCCCACCGCTTCTTCCTCCTTCGCGCCGATCGAGTCCGCCGGCGCGCTCCTCGATGCGGCGCGCCGCGAGGGGCTCCGTCTCGTCACCTCCCACGCCGACTTCGACCGGAGCGGGCTCGACTTCCTCGTCGTGCACGCCCACGACGAGGACGGCGTTCCGTGGGTCGTGCGCACGCCGCGCCGCCTCGCGGTCGTCGCGTCGGCCCGCGTCGAGGCCCGCGTGCTGGCCCTGGTAGGGCCGCGCTTGCCGGTGGCCGTGCCGGACTGGCGCGTGCACACCGACCACGTGATCGCCTATCCGCGCCTCGGCGACGTGCCCGCCGTCTCCTTCGATCCCGAGGCGGGCCCGCGCTGGAGCCGCGTCGATCCGGCGGCGCCGTCCGAGGTGTTCATCGCGTCGGTGGCCGAGGCGCTCGCGGCGCTCCAGCGCGTGGACGCGGCGGCGGCCCGTTCGGCGGGCGTCCCCGTGAAGTCCATCGACGACGCGCGCCAGCTCCACGCGCGGGCCATGGACGAGACGCGCGCCGCGCTGGCGCCGCCGGAGGCGCTGTGGGCCCGGTGGCAGCGCTGGCTCGAGGACGACGCGATCTGGCCGCGCCACCTCGCCCTCGTGCACGGCGATCTGCACCCCGGCCACATGCTCCTCGACGAGGGCGGCCGGCTCACGGGGATCCTGGACTGGACCGAGGCCCACATCGGCGATCCCTCCGTCGACTTCGCGCTCTTCGTCGGCGCCTTCGGCAAGGCCGCGCTCGACGCGTGCATCGCGCGCTTCGAGGCGGCCGGCGGCGCGACGTGGCCGGGCCTCGCCGCCCACGCCGGCGAGCGCTGGGCGGCGTTCCCCGCGATCGCGGCGAAGTGGGGAGTCGAGTCCGGCGACGAGGGCGTGATCGCCCACGCGCGCAACCTGCTCGCGGGGATCGCGGCCGAGAGCGGGTGAGCGCAGGCTCGTCGCACCCCATCATCCATTGAAA
The DNA here is from genome assembly GCF_051525985.1 of Sorangium sp. So ce145. Classification (NCBI taxonomy): domain Bacteria; kingdom Pseudomonadati; phylum Myxococcota; order Polyangiales; family Polyangiaceae; genus Sorangium; species Sorangium sp. So ce145. The sequence continues at coordinate 3,721,471 of NZ_CP150315.1, forward strand.
TAACGCATGTTCAGCCGCGGCGGCCCTGAGTAGCCTCTCCGCATGACCGGAGGACACGGCGCGGATGCCGGCGCGGCGGATCGCGCGCTCGTGCTCATGCTGCTGGGCACGGTGCTGCTCGTGTCGCCGGCGCGGCTGCTCTGGGCCCGAGGCCTGCTCGCGGTGGCCGTGGTCTTCGCGGTCTGGGCCGCGCTGATCGCGCTCGCCGTGCTCGCGGCGCGCGGCGACCGCGGCGACCTGCCGAGCGGCGATGTCGCCCGCGGCGAGCGCGAGCGCGAGCGCGGCGACCCGGCGCCCGGCGCCGGTGATCGAGGCCCGCCGTGATCGACGTCGGCGTCCTCCTCTTCGCCACGGTGGCCTGGCTCGCCGTGCTCGCCGCGATCGCGCTCGCCGCGCAGCGCGAGCGGATCCCCCGCGCGCTCGCGCGTCACCCGCTCGTCCTCGCCCTCTCGCTCGGCGTCTACGCCTCGTCGTGGACCTACTACGGCGGCGTCGGCTTCGCGCAGCGCCACGGCCTCGTCTTCCTCGCGGTCTACCTCGGCCCGACGCTCGCGTGCATCGCCACCCCGCTCCTCTGGTCGCGCGTCCTGCGCATCACGCGCGAGCAGCGCCTCTCCTCGCTCGCCGACCTCTTCGCCTTCCGCTTCCAGAGCCCCGCGGCAGGGGCGGTCGTCGCCGCCTTCTCCGTCGTCGCCAGCGTGCCCTACGTCGCGCAGCAGTTCCGCGCGACCGAGCAGTCGGTCCGCGTGCTCTCCGGGCCCGGGCACGAGGAGGCCGTCGGCGCCGTCTTCTGGGCGCTGCTCACGCTCTTCACGGCGTTCTTCGGCGCCCGCCCGGCCGCCGAGCAGGGGCGGGAGGACGGCCTCGCGGCGGCGGTCGCGTTCGAGTCGGCGGCGAAGCTCGCCGTGCTCGCGATCGTGGGCCTCGTCGCCGTGCTCGGGGTCTTCGGCGGGGCGGGCGGGCTCGCGGACTGGCTCGGCGATCACGCCGCCGAGGTCGAGGCGCTCGGCCGCCCCGTGCGCGAGGACAGCGGCTGGACGTCGATGCTCGTCATCAGCTTCGCCGCCGCCTTCCTGCTGCCGAGGCAGTGGCACATGGCGTTCGCGGGCGGCGCCGGCGACCGCGCGCTCGCCAAGGCGGCCTGGGCCTTCCCGCTCTTCCTGCTCGCGCTCAACCTGCCCGTCCTGCCCGTCCTTTGGGCCGGGACCCGCCTCGCGCCGGCCGAGCCCGCCGACAGCTACGTGCTGCTCGTGCCGCAGCTGCTCGGCCAGGGCTGGCTCGCGCTCGCCGCGTTCATCGGCGGCATCTCCGCGGCGAGCGCCATGGTCATGGTCACGGCCGTCGCCCTCGCGAGCGCCAGCGCCACGCACCTGCTCCTGCCGCTCGCCCGGAGGACGCTGCGCCGCAACGTCTACGCGCGCGTGCTGTGGCTCCGCCGCGGGCTCCTGGTCGTCATCCTCGCCGGCGGGTGGCTCTTCCACCGCGCGCAGCCGCACCGCGGGCTGCTCGTCGAGAGCGGCATCGTGTCGTTCGTCGCCTTCGCGCAGTTCCTGCCGGGGCTGCTCGCCGCGCTCTTCTGGGAGCGCGCGACGCGCGCCGGGTTCCTCGCCGGGCTCCTCGCCGGCATCGGCATGTGGACCGCCACCTGCCTCGCGCCCTTCCTGCCCGAGCTGTCCGGGCTCGACCCGGGGTGGCTCGATCTCCTGCGCGAGGGCGCGGGCCGGGCCGACCCCGCCGTGTACGTGACGGTCACGGACACCTGGTCGCTGCCCACGTTCGTGTCGCTCGCCGTCAACGGCGCCACGCTCGGGCTCGTCTCGCTCCTGCGCCCCCCGGCCGAGGAGGAGCGCGAGGCGGCGCGCCTGTGCACGCGCCGCGAGATCGGCCCGTCGGTCGAGCGCGCGACCGTGGCCTCGAGCGTGGGCGCGCTGGAGGAGCGGCTCGCGCGGCTGCTCGGCCGCGAGGCGGCCGCGCTCGAGGTCACGCGCGCCCGGATCGAGCTCGACATCCCGCGCGACGAGACGCGGCCCACGGAGCTCCACGCGCTCCAGGAGCGCCTGCACCGCAACCTGTCGCCGCTCGTCGGCCCGGTGCTCGCGAGGACGGTCGCGGAGGCGGACGCGCAGGCCGCCCCCGGGGCGTTCGGCGGCAGAGCGGCGAGCGGCGCGCTCACCGAGGAGCTCCGGTGGCTGGAGCGGCGCCTCGCGCGCGGGGAGGCCACGACGACGTTCGTCGGCGCCGCGAAGGAGCTCGACCTCCTGCGCCGCTGGCTCCGCTCGGTGCTCGCGCAGCTCCCCCTCGGCGTCTGCGCCGTGGGCTCCGACGGCGCGATCAGCCTCGTGAACCGGCGCCTCGAGGCGCTCGTCGGCGCCGAGGAGCGCGACCTCGTCGGGGCGCCGCTCGACCGGCTGCCGGCCCCGTTCGCGGAGCTGTTCGCACGCGCCGCCCGCGCCGCCTCGGCGGGCGAGCCCGGCGCGGACGAGATCGAGGCGCACGTGGCCGGCCGCGCGCGCTCGCTGCGCGTCCACCGCGCCGCGCTCGACCCGCTCGACGCGCGCGCCGCCTCGGGGGGCGTGGTCCTCCTCGTGGAGGACCGCACCGAGCAGCGCGCGCTCGAGGCGCAGCTCGCCCACCGCGACCGCCTCGCCCAGCTCGGCCGCCTCGCCGCCGGCGTGGCCCACGAGGTCGGCAACCCGCTCACCGGCATCGCCTGCCTCGCGCAGAACCTCCGCGCCGAGTCCGACAGCGACGAGATCCGCGCGCGGGCGGGCCTCATCCTCGGCGAGGCGGCGCGCATCGAGGCCATCCTGCGCTCCCTGCTCGACCACAGCCGCACCGGCGCCGTGCCGAAGCCCGGCGAGGGCGCGCGCGCGCGGGTCGGGCGCGTGGCGCTCGCCGAGGTGGTCGCCGAGGCCGTGCGGCTCATCCGGCTCGACCGCGCGGCGCCCCACGTCCGGGTGGATCAGGCCTGCCCCGACTCGCTCGTCGTCATCGGCGACCGGCGCGAGCTCGTCCAGGTCTTCGTCAACCTGCTCGCGAACGCCCGCGACGCGTCCGAGGCCGGCGCGCTCATCGCCGTCCGAGGGTGGATCGAGGCGGGCCAGATCGTCGTCGAGGTCGAGGACCACGGCTGCGGCATCCCCGAGGAGCTGCTCGCCGCGGTCCTGGAGCCGTTCGTGACGACGAAGCGCGACCCGAGCGGCACGGGGCTCGGCTTGCCGCTCTCGCGCTCGATCGTCGAGGACCACGGCGGGACCCTCACGCTGCGCAGCGCGGTGGGGCGGGGGACGACGGTCGTGGTCCGGCTGCCGCTCGCGGGCGCGGGGTGAAGCGGTCGGCGCGGCGGGACGTCGGGTGTTACCGATCGTAACGAGACGTGGCCGAACGAGCCCGCCCACGTGCTTGCCCCGTGGACGAACAGGTATTCTCAAGTCTGCTTGCGTGGTATTGAGATCAAAGAGAGCAGCATTCTGCGAGCCGGGGGTGACAGGGCATCGACCCGTGCGCTGCCCGGCCCCTCCTCCTCCCTCGCGTGCGGGGGCGGAGGAGCCATGAAGAACACCCTGGCTGCCTCTTTCCGCTCGGCGCGCCTCCAAGCCCGTGTCCGGCCCTCTCGACGAGCGCTGGAACTCCTCCGAGGAACCGTTCTCATGGCACAGACGTCTCCCCAAACCTTCGCCGTGACGCCCACGAGCCAGGCCCCCGCGGCCGAGCGTGAGGTTGTCAGCAGCTCCACGCTCTGGAAGGTCATCTTCGCGTCCGCTGGCGGCACGATGATCGAGTGGTACGACTTCTATATCTTCGGGAGTCTCGCCGCGATCATCTCGACCCACTTCTTCCCGAAGGACAACCCGACGGCGAGCTTCCTCTTGACGCTCGGCACGTTCGCCACGGGCTTCGTCGTCCGCCCGTTCGGCGCGCTCGTGTTCGGGCGCATCGGCGATATCGTGGGTCGGAAGTACGCGTTCCTCGTGACGCTGCTGCTCATGGGCGGCGCGACGGCGCTCATCGGCTTCTTGCCGACGTACGAGAAGATCGGGCTCCTCGCCCCGATCGCGCTCGTCCTGATCCGCCTCGTTCAGGGCCTCGCGCTCGGCGGCGAGTACGGCGGCGCGGCGGTGTACGTCGCCGAGCACTCACCCGACGAGAAGCGCGGCTTCTACACCTCGTTCATCCAGATCACGGCGACGCTCGGTCTGTTCGTCTCGCTGGCGGTCATCCTCGGCACCCGCCTCCTCGTGGGCGAGGAGGCCTTCAAGGACTGGGGCTGGCGCATCCCGTTCCTCCTGTCGGTCCTCCTCGTCGGCGTGTCCTTCTACGTGCGTGCCCGCCTCAAGGAGTCGCCGATCTTCAGCAAGCTCAAGGCCGCGGGGAAGACGTCGACCGCTCCCATCAAGGACAGCCTCGGCAACAAGCGCAACTGGAAGGTCATCCTGATCGCCCTCTTCGGCGCCACGGCCGGCCAGGGCGTGGTCTGGTACACGGGGCAGTTCTATGCCCTCTACTTCCTGCAGAACACGCTCAAGGTCCCGTTCATCACGGCCACCATCGTGATCGCCACCGCGCTCGCCCTCGGCATGCCGTTCTTCGTGTTCTTCGGCGCGCTCTCGGATCGCATCGGCCGGAAGAAGATCATGCTCGCGGGCAACCTGTGCGGCGCGATCGGCTTCTTCCCCGTGTTCTGGGCGATGAAGCAGAACGCGGACAACCCGGTCGTGCTCACCGCGCTCGTGTTCGTGCTCGTGCTGTTCGTCACGATGGTCTACGGCCCGATCGCGGCCTACCTCGTCGAGGCCTTCCCCGCGAAGGTGCGTTACACGTCGCTCTCGATCCCGTACCACGTCGGCAACGGCGTGTTCGGCGGGCTCTTGCCGCTTATCGCCTCGTCGGTGACGGTCGCGACGGGCAACATCTACGCGGGGCTCCTCTATCCGATCGCGGTGGCGCTCATCACCGTCGTCGTCGGCGGGATCTTCCTGAAAGAGCGCAGCGACGTGCGCCTCTGGGACGAGCTCGATCGCCCGGCTTGACGGCGATCTCCCGGCGGACGGAGCGCTGCTCGCGCGCCGTCCGCCGCCTCCTGCTCCTCGCAGATTCGCGAGATACGGGCTCAGCCGTCAGGCAATGAAGCGAGGCATACGAAGGTACGCCGCAGCGAGCCGAACGGCGCGGATGAGCCCGTAGAGCTGAGGCATCTCCTCGAATTTCCGGAAGAACTCACAGGGAGGCGGGAAGACGGGGAGTGAGGTCCCACCAACCTCCCCGTCTCCCCGCCTCCCTGTTCAACTTCGATCGTTCACGCAGACCTGGCAGCGGGTCGCCCAGGCCCGATTCGGCTGAGGGGCGCTCTCTTACCGCATCGCTCGATGCGCGGCCCTGATCTCGTGCACGAACCACAGAGGCAGCGAGTGCACAGAGGAGCATCCGTGTGCTCTGTGCACCTGTGGTTCAAATAGTTTCTCCTCAAGGAACCCGGGCGGCCGTGGGAGACGCGATGTTGGCAAATCGCGTCGATGAATAGTTTCGTTGTCACTGATGGCTGTGGGCTCGCCGATGTGCCCTGTGCGGCTTCGTTACATTGAACTACAGCATGGTATTTGATTCGTCGCGGGCTTGGGAGAGCAATTGTTATTGACTCGGTACGTGGTGTGATCGAGGGGTCGCTGGTCGGCATCGAGATTGGAAATCGGAAATCGGGGGGCACGAACCAAAGATGGGTTGAGCGCGCCGTGTCATCTGCTTTGCGCGCGGCGCGTCGGCGTGGCATCTTACGGAACTTGCTTGCGGCCTTTCGGCCGCTCCTAGGAGAAAATTTATGCGCTTTGCTAGCTTGCTGAGCTTCGGCTCGGTCTCGATCGCTTGCTGCCTGGCCGCCTGCATCGCCGCGTCTCCGGACGACGAAGAGATCCTGTCGCTGGAGGGCGAGCTGCTCAGCTCGGACGGGACGATGTCGGCGGAGCTGTCGTACCAGTCGCAGTGGTCGACGGGGTACTGCGCGAACGTGACCGTGAAGAACATGAGCTCCAAGCCGAGCACGTCCTGGGGCCTTTCGATCGCGCTCAACGGCGCGACGCCGGTCAGCTTGTGGAACGCGCGGGCCACGCCGTCGAACGGGCAGCTGAACGCCACCAACGAGAGCTACAACGGCTCGCTGGGAGCAGCGTCGGCGGGAGCAGCAGCGTCGACGACCTGGGGGTTCTGCGCGAACGGCACGGGGAAGCCCTCGATCACGTCGGTCAACGGCAACGGGAACGGCGGCTCGACGTCGGCGAGCTCCAGCAGCGCTTCGAGCAGCTCCAGCAGCGCCTCGAGCAGCTCCAGCAGCGCCTCGAGCAGCTCCTCGGCCAGCTCTGGCGGAGGCGGCGCGGGCGGCAGCGGAGGCTCCGGCGGCGGAGGCGCGGGCGGCAGCGGTGGAGGCCCGGTGGTCAATTCCGGCCTTCCGACGCCGCCCGGACCCAGCAATGTGGCGAAGCCGTCCGGCGCGGCCGGCGGGTTCAGGGTCATCAACTGGGCCGGCTTCACGGGCGCCGTGTCGTACACGTTCGACGACTCGAACTCGAGCCAGATCCAGAACTACGACACGCTGAACGCGCTCGACGTTCCGTTCACCTTCTACCTCCAGACGGGCAAGAGCGAGTCGACCAACTCGGTGTGGCAAAGGGCGCTGAGCGACGGGCACGAGCTCGGCAACCACACGAAGAGCCACTCGAGCAATGACAGCGGCACCGATACGGACGCCGCGACGCAGTTCATCGAGAGCAGGTTCGGCACCAAGGTGTGGACGATGGCGGCTCCGAACGGCTCGTCCGTGTACTCGAACATCGCCAGGACCCGCTTCCTCATCAACCGGGGTGTGGCCAACAACCTCATCGGCCCGAACGACTCGACCGATCCGTTCACGCTGCCCTGCTATATCCCGCCGACCGGCGCCTCCACGACGGTGCTGGACCAGCAGGTCACGAGCGCGCGGGATGCCAAGAAGTGGCGCACCGTCCTGGTGCACGGCTTCACCGGCGGCTCCGATGGTGCTTATCAGCCCATAGGGCTCCAGGCCTTCGTCGATCACGTCAAGCACTCGAAGGCGCTCGGCGACATGTGGCTCGACAGCGTGGTCAACGTCGGCGCTTACTGGCGCGGCCAGAAGGCGGTCTCCTCCGCCACCACCTCGACGTCCGGCGGCGCGACGACCTACACGTGGCAGCTCCCCTCCAACTTCCCGCCGGGCAAGTACCTGCGCGTGACGGTCACCGGCGGCACGCTCAAGCAGAACGGCGTTCCGCTGAGCTGGGACCCGCACGGCTACTACGAAGTCGCGCTCGACGCGAAGTCCGTGACGCTGTCGCCGTGACGTAGCGGGCCCGCGCCCCGCCGGCCCCCTTCCGCCGCGCCGCGCGCGGTGGGTTTTTCAACCGCCAAGACGCCACAAGACGCCAAGAAAACCACAATCATCTTGGCGTCTTATGGCGCCTTGGCGGTTTCCTTGTTCCGGTAGGGTAGGGGACTTCCCACCAGCATCCGCAAAGGAGCGCTGTCTCCTCTGCGGTTCCAATGTGGCATCTTACAGAGTTTGCTCGCTGCTCGTTTGGCCGATTTCAGGAGAAAATTCGTGCGCTTTGCTAGTTTGCTGGGCTTCGGCTCGGTCTCGATCGCTTGCTGCCTGGCTGCCTGCATCGCCGCGTCTCCGGACTACCCTTCGTCGGCTCGATGACGGGGACCGCGCAGCCGAACTACGCGGTGGCGTTCGGGATGGCCGTGCCCTGAGGCTCGCCGGCGCGGCGCTTCCCTCGCGATCTTCGCTGCTCACCGCTTCTGACGCGGGCCCCAAGCGCGGTCGAGCAGCGCGCGGCACGCCTCGGCCCTCTGGTGCAGCTCTCCGTCGCGAAAGTGCGCTCCGAGCGATGCGTCGAGCGCTGCGGTCGCATCCAGAGCGGCCGCGCGCAGCGCCTCGTCTGCAGAGGGTGCCGCCTGCGCGATCGTCCGCGCCAGCGTCACCGCGACGTCGCCGAGGTAGACCTGCCCGCGCGTCTCTGCGATCGCGAGCGCCTTCTGGCCCGCCGCGAGCGCCGCGCCGAGATCTCCCGTTCCGAGCTCCGCCTCGGCCAGGTTCCGGTACATGTCCGCCAGGTCCGAGCCGGCGCGGCTCTGCTCCCCGATCCGCACCGCCCGCCGAGCGTGATCTCGCGCCGCGGTGAGCTCCTTCATGGCGAGCTCGGTCTCGGCCAGGTTGCTGTACCCGATCGCGATCTGATGCAGATCGCCCGAGCGCTCCTTGAGCCGGATCGCGCGCAGGAACGTCTGGCGCGCCCCCGGGAGATCACCCACGCGGAGGCGCATCACCGCGACACCGTTCAGGGCCAGGCTGACGAGGTGAGGGTGGGAGGCGTCCGAGACCACGCGGGTGACCTGGTGGTAGGTCCGCTCCGCGCTGACCGTCCGACCACGCGCCGCCAGCGCGAGCGCCACGCCGAGCAGGGTCGCTGCGACGTCCTCCCGCCAGCGCTCGTCGTTCCGGCGCAGGGTCCGGCAGATCCGGAGCCCGGTCCGAGCGGCCTGCCAGCTCGCTTCGCGCCGCCCCTCGCGGCGATGCAGGAACGTGAGCAGAGCGTACATCGCCAGCGTCTCGCGGAGTTCCCCCGCCTCCGTGGCCCGGGCGATCGCCCGCTCGGCGAGCGCCCGGGCCTCCGGCAGCGCGCCGCGCACCTTGGCTATCAGCGCGAGCCGCGCGTCGATGCGCGCGTCCCAGCTGAGCGCTTCGGGCCGATCTTCCCTCGCGCTCCCGCGGCGCTCCCCGCGGCGGATCAGCGCTCGCGCTTCCTCGTACACGCGCTCGGCGTCGTCGAGCCGGCCGACCCGGCGGAGCGCATCGCCGAGGTCGAAGCGCACGCGAAGGCGCTCCCGGGCGGCGGCGCTCCGCCGCTCCTGGGCGTCGTCGCCGCCGCCAGCCTCCTCGTCGTGGTCTTGCAGGGTGCGCGCGCGCTCCAGGTGGCGGATCGCCTCCGCGTTTTCGCCGAAGGACATGGCCCGCACCGCCGCCCGCGCGTACGCCGAGGCCGCGCGCGCCGCGTCGCCCGCCCGGTCATACTGCGCGGCCAGGAGCGCCACGGCGATCCCTGTCTCCCCTTGCCGATCGAGCCAGGAGGCCACCTCGAGGTGCAGCGCGCGGCGGAGCTTCACGCTCAGCATCTCGTACGCGACCTCGTGGGTCGCTGCGTCGGCGAAGGCCATCTCGCGCTCGCCCTGCAGCGTGGACGGCTCGCGTGCGCGGATGAGCCGCCGCTGCCGGAGCTGTCCGAGCGCTGCTTCCACCGGGACGCCGGTGTCGAACGTCGTGCTCGCCTGCTGCAGGCGCTCGACGGCCCCTTGCCAGAACGTCCGCCCGACGACGGCTGCGTGCATGAGCACCTCGCGGACCCTGGGCTCGAGCCGGTCCAGCCGTGTCTGCACGATCCCCTGGATCGTCGTGGGCAGCCGCAGCGCCCCGAGCCGCTCCTCGTGGAGCACCCACGCCTCGCGCCCTCGCGCCTCGATCGCGCCCGCGTCGACGAGCAGGTGGAGCAGCTCCTCGACGACGAGCGGGCTCCCCTCGGCGCGGTCGGCGAGCGCCCGCACGACGTCGGCGGACAGACCCGGGACGCGGCGGAGGCGGTCCTTGATCATGTCCTCGATGTGGCGGCGCGCGAGCGGCGCGACCTCCTGGCGGTGGTGCGCCGCGGCGTCGACGCCGAAGCCGGGGCGGCGCTCGATCAGCTCGGCCCGCGCGCTGCACACGAGCAGCAGCGGCAGGTCCGCCATGCCCTCGACGAGGCTCTCCAGCAGGTCGAGGCTGGCGTCGTCGGCCCACTGGAGGTCGTCGCAGAGCACCACGATCGGGAGCTGCCGAGCGGCGAGGCGGGCGAGGCGCGTCAAGGCGGCGACGATCCGCTGCTTCACGAGCACCCCGGCCTCTTCGGGCTCGAGCGAGTCGCAGGTGGCGACTGTCCCGGCAGTCCCGCCGAGGAGCGCCTCGACCTGGAGCAGTGCGGCGTCGATGTCCGCGACATCGAGCTCCTCGCCGGTCGCGTAGCCGATCGAGCGATCGTCGTCCGGGGGCGGCGCCGCGGCGGCGTGGTGCGTGTGGAGCCAGCGCAGGCCGAAGCGCAGCTTCCGGCGGATCCCGCGCTGGCTGTCTCGCGGGTGGATCCGGAAGCGCTGGCGGAGGAGCGCGGCGGCGAGGCTGTAGGTGACGTCGGTGGTGAGCGGCGAGCACTGCGCGGTCAGCACGAGGACCTTGTTGGGCTTGGCTGCGAGGTGCGCGAAGAGCTCGGCGAGCAGCCGGCTCCGCCCGGCGCCGGGTGGTCCGACGAGCGACAGGAGCTCGGCCCGGCCCTCGGAGAGCATGGTCTCGAGCGCGTCGAGCATGCGCTGGGTCTCGGCGCCGCGCCCCACGAGCCGCGTCGTGAGGCCGAGGAAATCGGTTCGGGCGAACGAGACGTGGCCGTGCAGCGCGCCCGTGACGCGGTAGCAGGAGAGCGGCTCACGCCGGCCAGGGACGTCGATGGGGGAGAGCGGCACCACGTTGAACCGGCCCGCGATCTGCCGGTACGTGTCACGCGCGACGGCGATGGCCCCGGCAGGCGCGGCCGCCTGCAGCGCGGCGGCGACCCGCACGACCTCTCCGGTCACGAGGAGCTCCGGGCGCTGCGGATCACCGCTCGTCCGCGTGAAGACCCGCCCCGTGGCGATCCCGAACGATGCGGCGAGGGAGGTGGGGGGCACGGCGCGCCGAGGCGTGGGGCTCACGCGCACGGCGGCCACGCGGAGCGCGGCGACGACGGCGCGCTCCGCGTCGTTGTCGGTCGCTCGCGGGACGCCGAAGACGGCGATCACGCGCTCGTCGGCGGAGCGCGTGATCACGCCCCCCGTGCGCTCGATCTCCTTCACGACCAGATCGCGGCTGCGATCGGTGAGCTCGGCGATCTCCTCGTCGTCGAGGTGCGATGAGCGCGCGGCGAGGCTGGAGAGGTCGACGCACAGGACGGTGCAAACGCGGTTCTCGCCCGACGGCGGGAGAGAGGAGCTCGCCGGCGCGGAGGGCGGAGGGAGCGAGCTCTGCGCCGCGTACGGGGGGCTGGAGCCGCGCCTGCCCTGGGACATGGGCGCTGTCCCTGCCGGGCGGTCGCTCTGATCGGGCGCGCGCCCCGTCGCGGCGAGCGACACCTCCGCGGGGGTGGAGCGTGCCTTCACCAGGCTCGACCAGAACTCCTTCATGTTGAGAAAGCGGGCGCCTGGCTCGGCGGTGAGCGCGCGGCGGAGGACGAACGCCACGCCCTGGTGCTGCGCGGCGATGCCGGAGAGCAAGTCCGGACGCCGCCACGCGTCGATCGCGGAGGCGAAGAGCTCCGGGATGGATTCGCCTCGAAGCACGCGCCGGCCCGACGCGACCTCGATGAGGATGAGCGCCATGGCGAAGACGTCGGTCCATGGCCCGGTGGCGCCGTACTCCCGGACAAACTGCTCCGGGGCCGCGTAGACGGGGGTGAACACGCGCTGGCTACCGCTCGTCCCGGCGCAGGCGGCAGCGAAGGGTGTTGTCTCCTCGAACACCTTGGCGATGCCGAAGTCAAGGACCTTGAGCCCGGTGCCGCCGCGAAAACGTACACGGAACAGATTGGCGGGCTTGAGGTCCCGATGCGACACGCGGTTCTCGTGGGCGATGGCGAGCGCCTCGGCAGCCGGAGAGAGGAGCGTTATCGCCTCGTCGAGATCCATGGGCCGGAACTCCCGAGCGTGGCGCGTCGAGAGCGCCGCGGCGAGCGTCTCTCCCTCGAGCCACTCCATCACCAGGTAGGGTGTCCAGACGCCGCGCGGAGAGGTGGAGGCGCCGATATCGAGCGCCTGGACGATGTTGGCTGTCTGCCGCGAGAGCTGGTGGAGGAGCTTCCCTTCGGCCCGGAGCATCGCGAGGAAGCCGTCCTGCCCGGAGGGCGGCATGCCGCGCTGCATCTGGAGGCACTTGATGGCGACAGGGACGTCGAGCCCGAGGTGCACGCCGCGATAGACGACGCCGAACCCGCCCTCGCCGACCGCCGCCTCGACGGCGAACTGGCCGTCGAGCGTCGCGCCCACCCAGCCGAAGGGGTCCGTCAACGTCATCGCAGCGGAGGGTACCGGCTGCCGGATCCCGTGAGAAGAGGGCGTTTTTGTCCGAGGGGACGGTGCCGTCGTGTCGGGTTGGCCGCCGCGCGGACCGATGCGACGAGAGCGGGGTTCGGATCGAGCGAAGCGCTGCCGCAGGGCCGGCCGATGGCCGGCCATCGGCCGGCGACATGACGAGGGCGGCCCGGGCAGCTCTTGGTCTCAGCGCAGGACGCCGTGCGGGCGGGCGCCCGATCCGGTGAAATTCGAGGAGCGCGAGGTGGCGATCGCCTCTGAACGACGTCGCACTGCGTCGACGGGCAGCGGTTCATCGGTGCGCTCATTTTTGCATGTCCGCGCTGCGCGTCGGCAAGCTAGGGTTTGCGGCGAATTCTGGAGGAAAGATGATGTCGAATGGGTTCTGGACCTGGTTTTCGGCGGTGTTCGTGGGCGGTGCCGCGTGCGCAACCGTCGCTGGATGCGGCAGCGATGAGCTCAGCCCCGCGACATGCCCCGAGGAGAACCAGGTCCGAGGTGTCTGCGTCGGTGTTCCGGCAGGGGACCTCTGTGTCGGCAAGAGCTGCCCCGAGGGGCCCAAGTGCAACGAGCTGCTCGACGTCACGAGCGGTGATGAGCTCACGTCCGCGGCTCAAGGAGCCTCACCCGGGACGTGCATCGCGCTCCGCTCGGGCCGGTACGACGTCGTCCGCGTCCCCGGCGGCGTGAGCCTCCTCGGGCGCTCGGCGGCCGCGGTGCAGGTTGAGGGGATCGTGCTCGCGGCGGGCGAGGGAGCCGTGGTGCGCGGGCTCAAGGTCGGCCGAGAGGGCGTGAGCGTACAGGGGGCGAAGGGCGTGCGTATCGAGTCAGTCCGCGTCGTCGGGGAGAGGGGACACGGCGAGCATGCTGGCGTCGAGCTCTATTCGGGGTCTAGCGTCACGATTGTGGACTCGGAAATTTCCGACTCTGGGTACATTGGCGTCTTCGCCGAGAATGCCAATGTGACCCTGGAGCGGAGCGTCGTCTCGGGCGCCCAGCGCGGCGGGATCGTGATTGAGGGGATCCCGGAGGATGATTGCGATTCGAGCTGCACCTGCGCGAACCGCCCTGTGCTGGAGGTGAGGAGCAGTATCATTCGTAGCAACCACATCGTCGGCGTCGCTCTGCGGGGCGCCACCGCCAGCCTGGATACCGTGGACGTGGACGACACAAAGGTTGGCGACGCCTTCGAGACGGGCTACTTCGGAGGCGGCATCTCGGCGGCGGAGTGCTCGAGCGTTTCAAGCGCAAGGAAGGTGCGGGTGCTCGATAACGATTCCTTTGGCATCCTCGTCGACCGATCGACGGCCGCGCTGGGGGATGAGAAGGAGGAAGACTCCATCGAGATCAGCCGCAACACGCGGGGGCTGTGGATCCAGAACGTCTGTAAGGGCGGCGGCGCGGGTTGCGTTACGCTGCACAACGGGAAGCTGGACGGCAACGTCGGCGTGGGCATCGGTATCACGGGCCAGTCGAGGAGCATCATCCTGTGCAGGTCCGCGATCACGCAGACCGCGCGCGCGCGGCTGCCTGTCTTCGACGCGATCAATGAGGACGGGATCGAGGAGCTGTCGGTCGACTACGTGGGCGACGGCGTCGACTGGCTCGGCGGCTCGGAAGTGATACTCGAAGAGCTGACCCTGAGCGGCAATGCGCGGCAGAGCCTATTGATCGATGGTCCTGCGGCAGGTAGAATCGAGAAGCTCCGCTTCACGGGGGACGCGGACACGGCCCCCGTGCAGCAGAATTTCACCGATGGGGATGCTCAGCCCGCAGGCATGGCGCCGCCGACCATCACGGAGCGCACATTCACGATTCCGCAGGCGCCTGCCTCGCCCTAGCCGGAGTGCGCGCGGCGCCGCGTCCGCCCCAGATGCTGGAGCGCGGGCAAGCTAACGGCGGGAGTATGCCGGGCTATAGCAGCGCGGAAGTGCTCGCAGTCAGTGGGCGTGTATAATACCGCTAGCGCGGACGGCGGCGCGCCGTGGTGTCAAGGCTGCGAGAGCGGCGGGAGCGGCTCCGCCTCGGGCGGGGGCTCCAGGTTGCCAGACACCACCTTGCAGTGATCGTCCGTCTCGGTACAGTCTTTGGCATCGTCGGGGGTGCACTGCCAGCCGTCGCTGCCGTGGAAGTCGGGGCGGGATTCGAGCAATGTCTCGCCGTTGAGATCAAATCCGTTGCAGGTAAGGATCGTATCGAGAATCTGGACCTTGGAGCCGAAGTTTGCGACCCCGGCACGGTCATTGTCGGTAATCGTGGAGCTTTGGATCGTGGCCGTGCTCGCTCCTAAGATGACAACTCCATCCCCGAACTTCTCGTCGTGACGCGCCTTCGTTGTCTGTACGAGCGTGGTGTCGATCGTCACGTCCGAATTGCCGACGAATATGCCGATTTCATGGTTCTGCTCAATAACACATGTGTCTATGTTCGCGTTCGTTCGCTTGCCGAAATCGGTTTCGTCTTGAACAACGATGCCCCGCCCCCGCGTACCGTCTCCGCGGGGCTGGGTGCTGCGGACCATGGTGGTCTCGATGGTTGCATCCGAGCCAAAGACGGCTACACCAGTATCATGGTTTTGCTCAACAATGCATGAGCGCACGAGAAGGTTCGCGCGCTCGCCTAGGACGCTGCTGTCCTGAGCATTGATGCCACGTCCTCGCATGCCATCTTCGAGGGGCTGGGTGCGACGGATCACGCTGGTTTCGATTGTAGCATCCGAGCCGCCGATATAGACGCCAAATTCGTGGTTTTCTTCGATTAGGCTTGTGCGGACAGCCAGGTTCGAACGCTCGTCTAAATCGAATACATTCTGAATGTTGACTCCTCGCCCAAAATTCCTATCTGCGCCGGGTCGGGTAGC
The DNA here is from genome assembly GCF_051525985.1 of Sorangium sp. So ce145. Lineage (NCBI taxonomy): Bacteria > Pseudomonadati > Myxococcota > Polyangiales > Polyangiaceae > Sorangium > Sorangium sp. So ce145. Next base: position 3,736,481 of record NZ_CP150315.1, read on the forward strand.
TCGGACGATGGTGGCCTCGATTGTCGCATCTGCGCCGTCGACGGACACGCCAACCGTTTGATTCTCCTCGATGATGCATGCGTGCATGATCATGCTTGCGCGCTCGTGGGTCTCGAGGTTAACCTGGACAGTGACTCCACGTCCTCCCCACCCATCCGGGCCGGGTTGGGTGCCGCGGATGATGGTTGTCTCCAGAGTTGCATCCGAGCCATTGATGGACGTTCCAACCATGCGATTGTCGTCGACGAGGCACCCACGGATAGTTGCTCTCGCGCGTTCGCCTGTGTTGAGATCATCCTGTATGACGATTCCCCGTCCTCCCTCCTCGGCCGTGCTAGCCTGAGTGCTGCGGACCACGGTTGCTTCTATCTCTGTATCCGAACCGTGGACGTATACGCCGATATTATGGTTTCTCTCAATAACGGATGCGCGTGTGTTCGCGCTGGCGCGCTGCCCTGTGTCGGTTGTATTGTACGCATCCACGATGCCGATTCCATATCCTCCTGATTTGTCTTCGTTGGGCTGGGTATCGCGGATCACGGTTGTCTCGATCTTTGCATCGGATCCGTTGATTAGTATGCCGTATTCGTGGTTCCATTCAATGATTGATGCGCGTATGCTCACGCTGGCGCGCTCGATTCGCTCGCGTGACTCGCCTGTGAGGTCACCGTCTGCGATGTAGATACCCAGTCCTGTTGTCTCATTAATCTTGGACTTGGTGGAGCGGATGACGGTTCCTTCGATCATCGCTTCTGAGCTGAATACGGACACGCCGACGCGATGGTTCTCCTCGATGAGGGAAGCCTTCAGCGCTACGCTCGCTGGGCCGTCCGCATATGCGATCGCGATTCCAAAATCTTGCGTATGGTGCACCCACACTTGGCCTACGCTGATGTCGTGCGCACCGGCGATGCGGATCCCCATGCTCGGCCCGGTCACGGCAAGGCTCCGGATCTCGGTCCCGCTCGCCTTCGTTCTGAGCACCCGAACGGCAGCGGTCTCCTTGCCCACGCCTCGGATCTCCACAAGCCCAGGACATCTGCCCCACAGGCGCACCGCCTTGCCCGAGATCAACACGTCTTCCTCGTACGTGCCCTCTGCCACGGCGACGATGGCGCCGCTATCGGCTTTGTTGATCGCCGTCTGGATCGTCTTCCACGGCTTATCCTTCGTCCCGTCGCTGTCGTCGCCCGCGTAGCTTTGGTCGACGAACTGGGTATTCGCCTCGACCTGGATGTCGCCCCATGGCCCTTCGCCGCAGGGGGTGACCTCACGGCAGCTCGTTTCTCCGGGGATAGCCATCTGCCCCTCGGGACACTCGTCTTCCGGGAGGATCGCCGAGCAGCCGCCGCGGCCATCGGCGACGAACCCTTCTCCGCACGCCTCCGGCGGCACCCCCGCCGGCTGGCATCGGCCGTCCTCCAGCGCAAGCTGGCCCGGCGGACACGGCATGTCCGGCGGCAGCCCCGCTGGTTGGCATTTGCCCGTCGGCAGGGTGATCTCGTCCGGACCGCACGGCTTCGGCTCGCACTGTCCGTCTTCGCTCGCTACCTCACCCGGTGCGCACCGCTTCGCATCGACTGGATCACCACAGCCCATCGTCACGAGCGCAGCGACGAACACCCACGAACAGACCGCCACGAGGGGCCATCGGGTGCTCCGAGCCCTAGAACTCACCATACAAAGCATGCTCCTTCACTGGCTACATTGAAGCCACTGCCGATATCGAGCGCGCGCAGGTGCTAGCCTTGCACCAGGCTTGACCTGAGAGCGGCGGTCGACGGCTGCTCGCGCTTCAGCACGAACAGTGCCATCCTGCGGAGGGCGTATACTCCACAAGACGGGCTTGGTTTATGGGATTTTGCATGCGCGACCGAGGACCGGACGCGGCCACGGCCGGCCCTGTGGCCGGCCAGCAGATGGTTTGACCGACAGCGCTCCGTCATGACGCGGCGCGATGCGCGGGGTGCCAGAAGGGCGATTGACCCGAGCCGAGCGCGACCACATCACAGCCAGAGACGCCTTGCCACGGACAGCCAGACGCCCGGCCACGTCGACAGTCAGCCCCCCGTCACAGCCGCGGATCGACCGGCTCGCTCTCCAGCGCGAGCACCCCGAACACACACTCGTGCACGCGGTGCAGCGGCTCGCCCTCCACGAAGCGGTGGAGCGCCTCCAGGCCGAGCGCGTACTCCCGCAGCGCGAGCGCGCGCTTCCCGGACACGCTGCGGTGGCGCAGCCGCGCGAGGTGCTGCGGGGCCAGGTACTCCGGCCCGTAGATGATGCGCAGGTACTCCGGCCCGCGGCACTTGATCGCCGGCTGGACGAGCCCGCGCGGGCCGCGGACCACCCACTCCCACGATTTCACCACCATGCCCTCGCCGCCGCGCTCGACCATCTCCGTCCAGAAGGCCACCGCCTGCGCCTCGCTCTGCGGGTCCGAGAGGTCGACGACGCGGTGGGGGGTCTCCACGAAGAACGCCGGATCGACCTCGGCGAGCCGCGCGAGCTGCCGGAGGTGGAAGCCGTGGTCCCGCGAGGCGTGCACCGCGCCCTCGCTCGCGAGCAGGTGGAAGGGCGCCAGCCGGATGTCCGAGAGCGACCGCACCGGCCAGCAGTAGCGCCGGTAGGCCGCCACGTACCCGTCCATCGCCGCCTTCCGGGCCGCGTGCCGCTCGAGCAACACCCGCGCGCTCTCGTCGCGCGCTGCGGTCATCGTGAGCGCCCGCACCGCCGCGTCGAGCGACGCGCGGCCCGACGCGCCCACGGCGGCGTACTGGCCGCGCAGGAGATCCTGCGCCTTCGCCGACCAGGGCAGGAGCTCCGCGTCGAGGCAGACCCAGTCCGTGCGCAGCTCGGCCCACAGATCCGCCCTGTCCATCGCCGCCCGCACCCGGTCGATGAGCTCCCGGCTCCGCGCCTCGTCCGAGAAGAACGGCCTGCCCGTGCGCGTCGTGCACACGCCGAGCGGCCCCTCGTCGAGGCGGAACCTCCGCCGCCGCGCGGCCTCGTCGCGGCACACGACCAGCACCGCGCGCGACCCCATGTGCTTCTCCTCGCAGACGACGCGGCCCACGCCGTTCTGCCGGAAGTACGCGAACGCCTCGCGCGGGTGCTCGAGCAGGCCCCCGTCCTTCGCCGTCTCGCTCGGCGACATCGTCGGCGGCAGGTAGATGAGCCACCGGGGATCCACGGCGAAGCGGCTCATCGCCTCGAGCGCCGCCGCCGCGTTCTCCTCGCGGATCGTCACCATGCCGTGCACCCGCGTCCGGATCGCGCGCCGGCCGCGCACGTCGTCGATGTCGAGCACGTCGTAGGCGTGCCCGCGCGATCCGGCCTTCGGCTCGCCCGCGAGCGGCGCGAGCGGCTTCGCGGGCTCGTAGTACACGCGGCGCGCCTTGACCTCGACCAGCTCGCGCTCCGGGTAGCGGAGCGCCGTGAGCGCGCCGCCGAACACGCACCCCGTGTCGATGCAGATCGTGCGGTTCTCCCACTCGGCCACCGTCGTCGGCGTGTGGCCGTAGACCACCATCGCCTTGCCGCGGTACTCCGAGGCCCAGTTGTACCGCACGGGAAGGCCGTACTCGTCGGTCTCGCCCGTGGTCTCGCCGTACAGGCAGAACTCGCGCACCGCGCCCGAGCCCCGGCCCTGGAACGCCTCCTTCACCCCCGCGTGCGCGACCGCGAGGTTGCCGTCGTCGAGCACGTAGTGGCTGACGAGCCCGTCGATGAAGTCCGCCGCCTTCGCCTTGAACGCGTCCGTCTCCGCCTCGAGCTGCTCGAGCGTCCGCTCGAGCCCGTGCGTCGGCTTCACGTCGCGCCCGCGCAGCTTCTTCAGCAGCTTCACGTCGTGGTTGCCGGGCACGCAGAGCGCGGCGCCCGACGCGACCATCGCCATCGCGAGGCGCAGCACGTCCGGCGAGCGCGGCCCGCGGTCCACGAGGTCGCCGAGGAAGATCGCGCGCCGGCCCTCGGGGTGCGACGCGCGCGGCGCGTCCGGCAGCCCCTCCAGCTTGTAGCCGAGCGCCTCGAGCAGCTCGACCAGCTCGTCGAAGCAGCCGTGGACGTCGCCGATGATGTCGAACGGCCCGCGCTCGTCGCGGCGATCGGTCCACAGGCGCTGCCGCTCGATCGTGGCCGCCGCGACCTCCTCGGGCGAGGAGAGCACGTGCACGTAGCGGAAGCCCTCGCGCCGGAGCTCCTTGAGCGAGCGGCGCAGCTCGCGGCTCTGGCCCCGCACGACGTGCGGGCCGAACTGCCGGTCCGGCCGGCCGGCATTGCGCGCGTGGCAGAGCTTCTCCGGCATGTCGAGCACGATGGCCACCGGCAGCACGTGGTGCTCGCGCGCGAGCGCGACGAGCGGCCTGCGCGCGTCCGCCTGCACGTTGGTCGCGTCGACCACGGCGAGCCGCCCCGACGCGAGCCGCTTGCCCGCGATGAAGTGCAGGACCTCGAAGGCGGAAGCGCTGGCGGCCTGATCGTTCTCGTCGTCGGACACGACGCCGCGGTAGTGATCGGACGAGAGGATCTCGGTCGGCTTGAAGTGCGCCCTCGCGAACGTGCTCTTGCCGGAGCCGGAGGCGCCGACGAGCACGACGAGCGAGAGGGAAGGGACGATGAGGGGGGCCTGCTCGCTCACGACGCCACCTCCGTCGCCTGCGCGAGGGCGCTACCGGCGCCGCCCGCGCTGCCGTCCTGGACCTCTGCGCTACCCGCGCCGTTGGTGCTGGGTGTGCCGCCGGCGCCGCCCTCGCGCGTGAAGATCGCCATCTGCGTCGGCGCGCCGAGCGAGGGATCCATCGGGCCGATGGGCAGGTGCTCGACGGCGTAGCCGTGCGCGGCCGCGACACCCTCGCAGAAGGCGTGGAACTCGGCCCGCGTCCACTCGAAGCGGTGGTCGCCGTGGCGGAGCGCGCCGCGCGGCAGCCCCTCGAACAGCGCGTTGTACTCGGCGTTCGGGGTGGTCACGAGGACGACGCGCGGCCGCGCGTGCTCGAAGACGCTGCGCGTGAGCGCGCCGAGCCGCGAGAGGTCCACGTGCTCGATGACCTCGACGAGCGTCACGGCGTCGTAGCCCGAGAAGCGCGCGTCGCGGTAGGTGACCGACGCCTGGAAGAGCTGGATGCGCCGCCGCTGCTTGTCGGGCAGGTCGTCGAGGCGCAGCCGGTTCCTGGCGATCTCGAGGCTGCGCACGGAGACGTCCGCGCCCGCGACGCGCTCGAAGACGCGCTCGTCGACGAGGCGCTTCAGCAGCTTGCCCTCGCCGCAGCCGAGGTCGAGCACGCTCCTCGCCTCGGCCCGGCGGAGCGCCGCGACGACGGCCTCGCGCCGCGCCTCGTCGAGGCTCATCCGCGCCTCGCCCCGGTCCTCGGGCGCGGCCTTCTCGTCCTCGGCCTCCTCGGGGCTCGCCTCGTCGTCGGCCACGAGCCGCGCGAGCGCGGCCCGGAAGAGCGGCCGGCTGTGCTTCAGGTAGCGGAGCGCGATCGCCTCGCGCTCCGGGTGCTCCGAGAGCCACCCCTTTCCCTTGGCGAGGAGGTTCTCGACCTCCGCGTCGCCCACGTAGTAGTGCTTCTTGTCGTCGAGCACGGGCACGAGCACGTAGAGGTGCGCGAGCAGCTCCCTGAGCCGGCACGTCCTCGCGAGCGAGACGCGCAGGTAGGCGCTCTGGCCCCACTCCGGGAACGCCTCGTCGAGCGGGAGGCGCTCGGCCGTGATCTCGTAGCCGAGCGGCTCGAAGAGCCGCCGGAGCAGCGCCTCTCCGCCGCGGCACGGCAGGGCCTCGATCGTGGCGGAGAGGGGGATCGGCGCGTCCGCGAGCTCCGGGCGGTCGCGGCACTTGCCGCCGAGCGCCGAGCCGAAGACCTGCGCGATCGCCACGGAGAGGAACGACGAGGCGACGTAGGGACGGTCGTTCACGTACTGCGCGAGCGTCCCGGGCTCGCCCGCGCCGCGCCCGCGCACGAGGTCCACGGGATCGACGTCGAGCAGGAGGGCGGCGGTGCACCGCTCCTCGGTCGCCTCCGGATAGAACACGTGCGCCTTGCCGAACGACAGCGGGAACGACTGCGTATTCGCCGGGTTCTTGACGAGCAGGTAACCCAGGTCGGTCGCCGGCCGGTGCGTGGTGGTGAGCGTGAGGAGCATCGGGGGCCCGAGTCTACGTGAGCGGAGCGACTCGCCACAATCGCGGCCGCGGCAGGCCCGCCGCGCGGCGAGCGCCGCTCCCGAGCGCGGCAGACAAGGGATCTGCCGCCGCGCGGGGACCGGCGATGGCTCTGCCCGCCAGAGGTCGGCCCAGGGATGGCCATGGCCGGACCTCGTCCCCGGCTCGCGCTCTACGCTTGCGGTCAGGGTCAGCGGCGGTAACGGTGGTGGCGGTGCGATGGCGCGCGTCCGAGGCGCTCCCATCGCGTGACGCCGTGAACAATCAAGAGAAAAGGCCCATGAAGCTTCGTTCCATCTCGGTCCTGATCTGCGCCTTCGCCCTCGGCGCTGCGTCGTGCTCGAAGGAGGCGCCGAGCGCCGGCAAGACCGCGCCCGAGCCGGCGCAGGCGAAGGCGGCGCACGCGCCGGCCGACGTGAAGCCCGGCTCGCACGAGGACTGGTGCGGAGAGCACCAGGTGCCCGAGTCGCAGTGCACCCGCTGCAACGCGGATCTGATCCCGGCCTTCAAGGCGACGGGGGACTGGTGCGCCGAGCACGGGCTGCCCGAGTCGCAGTGCCTCAAGTGCAATCCTGATCTGAAGATCGTCCGGCCGCCGAAGGGGAGCTGACGTGCCAGGCCGCGTTGGCATCGCGGTGCTCCTGCTCCTCGCCGCGCTCCCGGGCTGCGGGGGCAAAGGGACCGACAGCTCCGCGGCGGAGAAGGCCGGGGCGAAGCGGAGCGCGGCGCCGGCCGTCGAGGGCGCCATGTGCAAGGAGCACGGCGTGCTGGAAGCCCTCTGCACGAAGTGCAACCCGAGGCTCGTCCCGGTCTTCCAGGCCAAGGGAGACTGGTGCAAGGAGCACGAGCTCCCGGAGTCCATCTGCCCCATCTGCCACCCCGAGCGCGGAGGCAAGCCGGCGGCCGACGTGGCGAGCGACGGCGCGCCTGCCGACGGGACGAAGGTCAAGCTCAAGACCAAGGACACGGCCCGGCTCGCCGGCATCCTCACCGCGAAGGCCGTCGAGCGTCAGGGCGGCGGCGGCATCCCCGTGACCGCCAGGATCGTCTACGACGCGCTCAAGGTGGCGGAGATCAACGCCCGCGCCGCGGGGGTCGTCCGGCAGCTGCACGTGGACGTCGGCGCCGAGGTCAAGAAGGGCGCGCCGCTCGCGATCATCGACAGCGCCGACGTGGGGGCGGATCGATCGCGGCTCGCCGGCGCGCAGTCGCGCCTCAAGGTCGCCGAGGAGAACCTGAAGCGCGAGGAGCAGCTCGAAAAGGAGGGGATCTCGTCGCGCCGGAGCGTCCTCGCCGCGCAGCAGGAGCTGGACGCCGCCCGCGCCGAGCGCGCCTCCTTCGCGGCCTCCCTGGCCGTCGTGGGCGCGAGCGCGGGCGGGAGCGGGGGCTATACGCTCACGACCCCGCTCGCCGGCGTCGTGACGCAGCGGAAGGCGACCGTGGGCAGGTTGGTCGGCGTCGAGGAGACCTTGTTCGAGGTGGTCGACGTCTCGAGCATGTGGGCCGAGCTCGACGTCCCCGAGACCGAGCTTCCTGCCGTCTCGCTGAAGCAGCCGGTGGTCATCGAGGTCGACGGCATCGAGGGGCGCGAGCTCAGAGGGGAGATCACCTACGTGGCGCCGGCCATCGACCCGGCCACGCGCACGGCCAAGGCGCGCGTCCCGCTCGCGAACCCGGGCGGCGCGCTGCGGGCCAACATGTTCGGCAGGGCGCGCATCCTCGCCCCCTCCCGCGCGGCGGTCGTGGTGCCCCGCGCCGCGGTGCAGCGCGCGAAGACCGTGAAGCTCGTGTTCGTGCGGCTCGCCGACGACCAGTTCGAGGCGCGGCGGGTCGAGGTCGGCGCGACCGAGGGGGACCTGGTCGAGGTGACCAGGGGCGTGCGCCCGGGCGAGGAGGTCGCGACCGAAGGGAGCTTCCTGCTCAAGACCGAGACCCTCAAGGAGAGCATCGGCGCCGGCTGCTGCGGCGAGGACTGAGCCGCGGGCCATGCTGAACGCCGTCATCACGTGGTCGCTCCGCCACCGTTTCCTCGTGATCCTGGCCTCGATCGGCCTCTCCCTGGCGGGCATCCTCGCCTTTCGCCGCCTGCCGATCGACGCCTTCCCGGACACGACGCCTGTGCAGGTGCAGATCAACACCGTCGCGCCTGCTCTCTCCCCCGTCGAGATCGAGCGCCAGATCACGGCCCCCGTCGAGCAGGCGATCTCGGGATTGCCCAGGCTCGAGGAGGTCCGCTCGCTCTCCCGCTTCGGCCTCTCGCAGGTCACGGCGCGCTTCGAGGACGACACGGACATCTACCTGGCCCGCCAGGTCGTCATGGAGCGGCTCCAGACCGTGACGCTGCCGCCGGGGATCCACCGCCCGGAGCTCGGCCCCGTCGCCACCGGGCTCGGCGAGGTGTTCCACTACGTGGTCACGGGCAAGAGCAAGTCGCTGAGCGAGCTGCGGGCGGTCCACGACTGGGTCATCGCGCCGCAGCTCCGCTCGGTGCGCGGCGTGGCCGAGGTGAACGCGTGGGGCGGCGATGAGCGGCAGATCCAGGTGCTCGTCGACCCGGCGGAGCTCACCGCGCGGGGGCTCTCGCTCCACGACCTCTCCGAGGCCCTGGAGCGCAACAACGCCAACGTGGGCGGGGGCAACCTGGACCAGGCCGGCGAGTCCAGCCTGATCCAGGGCATCGGCATCGCCACGCGCGTGAGCGACATCGAGGACATCGTGGTCGCCGCCAAGGGAGGGGTGCCCATCCGGGTGCGCGACGTCGCCCGGGTGGTCGAGGGGCGCGAGATCCGGCGGGGCGCTGTCACCGCCGACGGCCAGGGCGAGGTCGTGCTCGGCCTCGGCTTCATGCTGATGGGCGAGAACAGCCACGACGTCACGACGCGGCTCAAGGCGCGCCTTTCGGAGGTCGAGAAGAGCCTGCCACCAGGGGTGGACGTCGCCGTCGTGTACGACCGCACCGAGCTCATCGACAGGGTGCTCGGCACCGTGGAGAAGAACCTGCTCGAGGGCGCGCTGCTGGTCGTGGCGGTGCTCTTCGCCTTCCTCGGCAACCTCCGCGCCGGGCTCATCGTGGCCTCGGCCATCCCCCTGTCGATGCTCTTCGCATTCGATCTGATGCTGCGCGCGGGCGTCGCGGGGAGCCTGATGAGCCTCGGCGCGATCGACTTCGGCCTCGTCGTCGACAGCTCGGTGATCATGGTCGAGAACTCGGTCCGGCGGCTCTCCGAGGACGCGAGCGACCGGAGCACGACGGACGTCGTGCGCGACGCCTCGATCGAGGTCCGCAAGCCGACGATGTTCGGCGAGCTCATCATCATGATCGTCTACCTGCCGATCCTCGCGCTCGAGGGGGCGGAGGGGAAGCTGTTCCGGCCGATGGCGCTCACCGTCATCTTCGCGCTCATCGGCTCGATGATCCTGTCGCTCACGCTCATGCCGGCGCTCGCGAGCCTGCTCCTGCCGCGCCGCATGAAGGAGCGCGAGAACGTGCTCGTGCGCCTCCTCAAGCGGGCCTACCGGCCCGCGTTGCAGCTCGCGCTGAGGTGGCGCTGGGCGGTGCTCGCCGGCGCCGCGCTGCTCCTCGGCAACGCGGCCTTCCTCGCGACGCGGCTCGGCGCCGAGTTCGTGCCGCGGCTCCGTGAGGGCACCCTCGTCGCCAACACCGTGCGGCTCTCGGGGGTCTCGGCGGGCGAGTCGATCCGCTACGGCACCCGGCTCGAGCGGGTCCTCCTCGACAGGTTTCCGGACGAGATCGAGCGCGTCTGGACGCGCACGGGCACCGCGGAGGTGGCGACGGACCCGATGGGGCTCGAGCTGTCCGACATGTTCATCACGCTCAAGCCGCGCGAGGCATGGAAGCGCGCCGCCACCCAGGACGAGCTCGTCCAGGCGATGGAGTCCGAGCTCGCGGGGATGCCGGGCATGCGCGTCATCTACACGCAGCCGATCGAGATGCGGGTCAACGAGATGGTCGCGGGGATCCGGGCCGATCTCGGGGTGAAGCTGTTCGGCGACGACTTCGACACGCTCAAGCAGAAGGCGCGCGAGATCGAGGCCGCCCTCAAGAAGATCCCCGGCGCCGCGGACGTCGTGACCGAGCAGGTGACAGGCCAGCCCGTGCTCGAGATCGAGGTCGACCGCGCCGCCATCGCCCGCCACGGCATCGCGGCCGCCGACGTCCTGGATGTCGTCGAGGCGCTCGGCGCGCGGGAGGTGGGGCAGCTCCAGGAGGGCGAGCGCCGCTTCCCCGTGGTGCTGCGCATCGACGATCGCTACCGGGAGGACCCCGCCTCCATCGGCCGCATCCTGGTCACCGCGGCGGGCGGGGAGCGCATCCCGCTCGCGCGGCTCGCGAAGATCCGCACGACCGAGGGGCCGGCCGCGATCAACCGCGAGTGGGCCAAGCGCCGGATCGTCGTGCAGGCGAACGTCCGGGGCCGCGACGTGGGCACCTTCGTCGAGGAGGCGAGGGCGAGGCTCGATCGGGAGGTCGCGCTCCCGCCCGGCTATTACGTCCGCTTCGGCGGGCAGTTCGAGCACCTCGAGCGGGCGCAGGCGCGCCTGCTCGTCGTCGTGCCCATCGCGCTCGGGCTGATCCTGCTCTTGCTCTACTTCACGTACGGGCGGCTCCTGGATGCGGTCCGCGTCTTCACGGGCGTCCCGTTCGCCGCGATCGGCGGCGTCGTCGCGCTCTGGCTTCGCGATCTGCCGTTCAGCATCTCCGCGGGCGTCGGGTTCGTGGCGCTGTCGGGCGTCGCGGTGCTCGGGGACATGGTGCTCGTCTCGACCATCCGGCAGCTCACCGCGGCCGGGACGCCGGTGCGCGACGCCATCGAGCTCGCGGCCGAGCGGCGCCTCCGCCCGGTCCTCATGACGGCGCTCGTCGCCTCCCTGGGCTTCGTGCCGATGGCGCTGAACACGGGCGTCGGCGCCGAGGTCCAGCGCCCGCTCGCGACCGTCGTGATCGGCGGCGTGATCTCCTCCACGCTGCTCACGCTGCTCGTCCTGCCGGCGCTCTACAGCGTGGTCGGCGGAGGGCTCCGCGCGGACGCCGCCGGCGAGGCGGGCGCCTCCGAGCCTCCGCGGCGCGCCGGCCCGGCCCTGTCGCCCGCCGCGGAGTAGGCGATGCGTGCGCGCTCCCGCCTCCGCGCGATCGCCGCCGCCGCGGGCGTCCTGATCCTCGTCCAGGCGCTCGCGGTGGGGCTCTACTGGGCCGTGGAGCGCCGCCGCGGCGCCGAGCGGCCAGGTCGCGCTTTCGCGGTCGAGCGGCTCCACGACGGCCAGCGTGTGCCCGACGCTGCTTTCGAGCGGCCGGACGGGAGCACGCTCCGCGCCGCCGCCTTGCGCGGCCGGCCTGTGCTGCTCCACTTCTGGGCCACCTGGTGCGGCCCCTGCCGCGCCGAGCTCCCGCGCTTGCTGGAGCTCGGCCAGCAGCTGGAGAAGGCCGGGAGGCTCCAGGTCGTGGCCGTGAGCGTCGACGAGAGCTGGGAAGTCGTGCGCGCCTTCTTCGGGGGCGAGGTCCCTCCCGGCGTCGTGCGGGCCGGATCCCCTGCGGTGCAGCAGCGGTTCGGGGTCTCGACGTTGCCCGACACCTTCCTGGTGGAGGCGGACGGCAGGATGTCCCTCCGCTTCACGGGCGCGAGGGACTGGCGAGCGCCCGAAGCGACGATGCTGCTGCTTGGACAGGAGCGGCCAGCGCCCTGATCGCGCTTCCCGCTACTCGGCGCCCCCGGCAGACACCGACGACCCATCGAGGGAGCCGCCTGCGCCATTGGTGCCGCCTGCGCCATTGGTGCCGCCTGCGCCATTCGCGCCGCCGGCGCCGCCTGCGCCATTGGTGCCGCCTGCGGCATCCGTGCCGCCGGTGCCATTGGTGCCGCCTGCGCCGCCTGCGGCATCCGTGCCGCCGGTGCCATTGGTGCCGCCTGCGCCGCCTGCGGCATCCGTGCCGCCGGTGCCATTGGTGCCGCCTGTGCCACCCGCGGCATCCGTGCCGCCTGCGCCGCCCGCGCCACTCGTGCTGCCTGCGCCGCCTGCGGCATCCGTGCCGCCCGCGCCATTCGTGCCGCCTGCACCACCCGCGGCATCGGCGCCGCCCGTTGCATCGGCGCCCCCGGTGCCATCCGCGCCGCCCGTTCCACCGGCGCCGCCACCACCACCCGCACCGCCTGTGCCCGCGTCCTCCAGGGGGTAATTCTCGTCGAGGCACAAACGGCCTTCGGGCGTCACGGTGCAGATCTCTCCCTCCGCGCAGTTCCTCTGGCCCCTCGGGCACTTCGTCACGTCGAAGAGGCAGAATCCGTTGGTCTCCACGCCGAGGAACACACACGAGGCGTGCGGCAGCAGGCAGTCGCTGTGGCTGTTGCACGCGGGCGCGCACATTCCGAGGTCACCCACCCCGGGCTCGGCTACCAGCGGATACATGCAGACGCCGTTCTCCAGCCCTCCGCAGTCCTCGTTGGCGACGTCCCCGCCGAGCCCACACACCCCGGCGCACACGCCGACGTCAGCGCCGATGTCGATGCACCACGCCGCGCAGGGATCCCTGCCGTTGGCTCCGAGCGTGCACGCGGCGCCTGCCGGCAGCCCTTGCGTGGCCTTGTCGACGCAGATGTTCATGCGGGGATCGCAGACCCGGCCGCCGCACTGGCTGTCCGATCCGCAGTTCGGCATGCACACGGACACATCCTCGATGACCTCGCAGCGCAGCTCCTCGCGGCCGCGGCACTTCGTCGGATCGAGCTCGTCGACGATGGTCTCGAGCGGGGGCTCGCCCGAGGTGCAGCCGAGGAGGCAGAGGCCGTCGAAGCACGCGCTGCCTTCGCCCTCACAATCGCTGTCTCCTTTACACTCGTTCGTGCAATACCCGCCCGCCGGGCCTCCGCCGAGGAACTCGTCGCCCGACTCCGTGAAGCAGAGGCCGCGCGGGCCGCAATCCGCGTCCCTCTCGCATCGGGCGCCGAGCCCCCGCCCTTCGCCGGAGCCGCCGTCGCCAGAGCCGCCGTCGCCGGAGCCGCCGTCGCCGCCCCCGGCGCCGCTCTGGGCGCTGGAGCCGCCGTCGTTGCCGTCGGACCCGCCGTCGCCGGAGCCGCCGTCGCCGGAGCCGCCATGGCCCGCCGCGCCCGCGCCGTTGCTGCCGGCGCCCGCGCCGTCGCTCGTCGATGTGCCTCCCGGGCCGTCTTCGGAATCGTCAGAGCAGCCGAGAAATCCCGTCGAAAAGGCGACCGTGGTGAGCAAAGCCGCCGCAATTCTTCGCACTCTCATCGCTGTCACCCGAACCAGGAGGCCGCGCCCCCATCGGGCGCGCCATCGACTGATTCACAGACGGTACCGGAATCGGCGCCTCTCCAACATCGGCAAACCGCCTTGTGCCGGCGTTCGCTGCCCCCCGCCGGCCCACCCGGGCGCGGCCCCGCTCAGGGCCGCACGAGCAGCCCAAGAAACCCGGCGAACGTCGGTCTCCCCGCGGTGCCGAGCCGCTCGCCGCCGAGCGTCACGACGGCGCGGGGCTCGGCGAAGATCGCGTGTGCATCCACCAGGAGGGTCGCGCGGTCGGTCAGGCGCAGCCCGGCGCCCCCGCCCAGGGCCGCGGCGACCGACCAGACATCGCCCGTCGCGCTCCGCAGCGGCGGCAGGGGATCACCGCTGACGAACAGGTGAATTCCGCCCACACCGGCCGAGAGCACAGGCGAGATCGCGCCGCCCGTGTCCAGCGCCCATACCGCCTCCAGAAAGGCCATCTCCTGACGGACGGACACCGTGCCGAGCTCACCCTCGAGCGCGGCCCCGAGCGTCGGCCCGGCGAACGTCAGCCGCGCCGCGAGCCCCGCGGGCAGCGCGCCGCCGCGGCCGTGCGCGCCGACCCCGTACGACAGCCGCAGCGCGGGCCCCAGCGCAGGCCCGACGCCGTCCGCGCTCAGGAGCGCCACGAAGCCGGCCTCCACGCCCACGCCCGCGAGCATCCCGGCCCGCTCCGGCGAAGGGGGAATCCCGGCCCGCCGCCGGACGGGCGCCATCCACCGCCGCACGTCCTCGGGAACGGCGGCGCCGCCGTCCTGCGCGGCGCGCCCCTGCGGCTCCTGCAAGCTCGCCTCCAGCAGGCTCGCCTGCAGGAGCTCGACCGCGCGCACGGCCATCACCGACGGCGCCGCCGCGCCGGCCGCCTCCACGGCGCGCACCACCGTCTTCTGCGTCACCCGATCGACGATCCAGAGGTCGGCGGTCGCGCCCGTCCGCGAGCGGACGATCGTCGCGGCCGCGAACGCGTCCGCCTCCTTCGCGGCGCGCTCCAGCCCTGCGCGCAGATCGCCCTCGGGCGCTCGCATGACGCGCACCACCTCGAACCCCGCCGCGCCGAGCTCGGCCCGCAGCCGCGTCGCCGCCTCGAGCACGAGCGGGTCGTCCACGCCGGCGTCGACGATCACCACCCGCGACGCGGCCGCCTCCGCCTTCGGTGAGGGCGCGCCGGGCGGCGCCGCCTCGGCCCGCGCCGCGGCGGGCGCCGACGCGAGGAGGAGCCAGAGCAGGAGAGTGGGGGAGCGCACGCGCCAGGGCTCTATCAGATCGCAGGCGGCGGTGGAGGCGCATCGCAGCGAACGGGGAGGGGAGGGGGCACGGGGCCCAGCGGCGTACCCGAGGAGCCGAGCCACGGGATCCCGCAGCGTCCGTCCGGACGGGCCGCGACCGGGAGGACCTCCACGATGCGGCGCGCTCTCGCGGAGGAGCGTCGATGGGCATAAGCTCGACTGGGCCCCAACCTGCCGTCGAGGCGCCGCCGCAGGGATCAGGGGCGACCGCGCCGATCGAGGGGAAACGCCATGGCAGATGGGGAGCTCGAGGATCTGCAGCAGCTGCCGTCGCGCCGACACGGCGGCTCGGATTCGAAGCGCGACGGCGGTCCGCTGGTGCTCGTGAGCCCGACGACCGGGGGGCGGCAGGGGCAGTCAGGCCAACAGGAGGCCTCGTCGGAGGCCGGGCAGCCTCCTTCCAGGCCAGAGCGGGCGCGGCGGCCGCCCTGCGGGCGAGGGGACGTACGGCAGGCGCCGCCCGCCGAGGAGATCGAGCTCGTCAACAAGACGGCTCGCCGGATCTGCATCCGGCGCGATGGCAGCGATCTCGTCGTGGCGCCTTTCGACGTGGTGCGCACGACGGAGACGGCGGCGCAGGGGCTGGATCTGAGCGTCTGGCTCGAGCGTGGTTATGTGGAGAAGCGCGCCCCGGTCCAGGCCGAAGAGCCGAGCCTCGACGCCGCCGCCATCGCGGGGGTGCTGGTCCTCGGGGGGCTCACGTCGCTGTTCATGGTCACCCTGGACGGCTGGGCCCGCCTGGCCTTCGGCACGGTCGGCATCGGGATGATCGCGTTCACGGTGTTCCCGTCGCTGGAGCGCTGGGCCCGGCATCGCCATCGCAGCACCGCGTTGATGCTGCGCGACCAGTTCTGGCGCGCGATCGGCATGCTGGCGGTGTGCCTTGTGGGGTTCGGCATCCCCGCCGCCACGGTCCTCCTGCAGGCCGAGAAGCGCCTTCACGAGATCTTCACGTTATCGATGCGCAGCATGGCGCTGCTGCTCCTCTTTGCGCTGTTCATCGGCGCCGCGGCGACGTTGCCCGCGCTCCTGTTCTTTCTGTTCGCGGAGCAGCGCCGGAACGTGGTGAAGGAGCAGTTTCACCGCGACGTGCTGCGGCTCGACCCCGCGCTCCGCACGATCGACGAGGCGGAGCGGGCCTATTCTCCGCTGATGAAGGACGCGCTGGACACCCGGCGCGGTCCGCTGTTCTTCGTCCCGATCATCCTCAGCACGTTCCTCCTCTCGGTCGGCTGGGTGATCTCGGCGCTGCCGACGGTGGCGTCCGTGGCGGAGACGCTGGGCGACAAGCCGGTCGAGCTTCACTCCCTGTTCATCCCCAACCGGACCGCCTTCACGTTCGCGTTCCTCGGGACGTATTTCTTCGCGCTCAACATGGTATTCCGCCGCTATGTGCGGGCGGATCTCGGGCCCAAGGCGTACAGCCACATCTCCGTGCGCATCATCATCGCCACGATCCTGGCCTGGGTCATGAGCAAGACGTTCGAGGGCGCCTCGCCCTCGGGCGGCGCGGCGCCCATCGACAACGCGCCCTGGCACCTGCTCCTGCTCGCCTTCTTCATTGGCATCGTCCCGGACACCGGGCTCGCCGTGCTCCATGACCTGCTCAAGACGCGCATGGTCACCTTCTTCGTCCCGACCCTGAAGGACCGCGACCCGCTGACCCACCTCGAGGGCATCACGCTCTACGACAAGGCGCGCCTGCTCGAGGAGGGCATCGAGAACATCGAGAACCTCGCGCACCACAACCTGATCGAGCTGATCCTGCGCACGCGCATCCCGGCCCCGCGCCTGGTCGACCTCGTGGATCAGGCCATCCTGTATCTCCACGCGCGAGACGAGGCCGAGCCGGCCCGGAACGCGCCGTCGAGCATCCTTTCGAGGCTGAAGGCGCATGGGATCCGCACCGCGACCGATCTCGAGCTCTGCATGGCGGCGCAGGAGACGCGCGACGCCGTGATACGGCTGTCCTCCGAGTCGCGCATCCTGCTCCTGCTCAGCGCGCTGCGGGACGACGAGTGGATGCCGCAGCTCCGGAGCTGGCGCGAGTTCCGCAAGACCTACGAATTCGCCTACACCGTCGAGCAGCTCACGCCGCCCTCGCCCGAGACGACGCCCCGGGCGGCGTGACCGCGCGAGGCGTGGCGCAACCTTCCGGCTGAACGGGGCTGGCCGCGGTCCGTCATCGTGGGCCCGCGACCGCCCGCCACCATGGGGTCGGCGCCGCGACGCGCTCGGGCTCGAACGCGGCGCCGATCCCGGGGGTCACGACGCGCGCGCCGCGCTCGGTGGCCAGGGAGAGCAGCGTCTCGGCCGGCTCGTCCCAGTCGTGGAGGGCCAGGTTGAAGGTGCCCCAGTGGACGGGCAGGAGCGTGCCGCCGCCGAGCATCTCGAACGCGGTCAGCGCGTTCTCGGGGCCGAGGTGGATCGTCCCCCACGCGGGGTGATACGCGCCGACCTCGAGCATCACCAGGTCGAAGGGGCCGTGTCGCTTGCCGATGTCCTCGAACCCGGGGAACAGCCCGGTGTCGCCGGAGAAGAAGACCTTGCGCCGCTCCGCCTCGATGACCCAGGAAGCCCAGAGCGTCGCGTTGCGGCTCGTCGGCCCGCGGCCCGAGAAGTGCTGTGAGGGCGTCGCGGTGAAGCGGACGCCGCCGATCTCCGCGCGCTCGTGCCAGTCGAGCTCGGTGATCCGCGCCGGGTCGACGCCGAGCGCCTCGAGGAGCGCGCCCACGCCGAGGGGCGTGACGATGGGGACGCGCGTGCGGGCCAGCGCCTCGATCGTCGGCGCGCAGAGGTGATCGAAGTGGTCGTGCGAGAGCAGGACCGCGTCGAGCGGCGGCAGCTCGTCGAGCGCGGCCGGGACCGGATGGAAGCGCAGCGGGCCGGCGAAGGAGACCGGCGAGGCGCGCTCGCCGAACACCGGATCGGTGAGGACCCGGCGGCCATCGAGCTCGAGGAGGACGGTGCTGTGGCCGAGCCAGGTGACCCGCAGGCCGGTGTCGCTCTGCCGGGCCCAGGTCTCGTGGGGCCGCACGACGGGCAGCGGCGCGGGCGGCTCCCGCCGGCCGCGGCGGAAGAAGAACTCGCCGAGCACGGGCAGCGTCGAGCCCTTGATCATGGTGGGCCCGGCGCCCGACGGGTTCTCGAACTTGCCGTCCTTGAACTGGGCTGAAGCGCGCGCCCGCTCGAGCCGCAGCCCTTTGCGACGCCGTGAATCGTTCATGAGGGGACGACCTCCTGCCAGGCGCGGTGTCTGGCGAGACGGAACACGACCTCGAAGGCGACCATTCCGCGGCCTGGTCGCCGGAGGAGGCGTGGGCTCCTCCGGGTGGAGCGCGCGCTCGGCCAGGGTGGCTCGCTCACGCACCGGACGAGCTTTGGGATCGGCGCGCCGACCGTCAAGGCCTGAACTTGACAAATTGTTCTCAACTTGTCAATGTTGACCATCGCCTGACGCTTTCTCCGCGCCCTGACCCCTTGGCGATCCGCCCCGTGCCCCTCCGGGTACCGCCTCGGGGGAGCGGCCTGCCTGGATTTGTGCAGGAATCAACGCACGGCGAATCCCTGGTCATCCGATGATCCAGGGGGGCCACGGCAACTCTCGTTCAGGCGAGACTCGACCGGTTCAGTGACACGGGCGAAGAGGGCGCGAGAAGCCAAATGTCTCGGTCAATGTGGGACATCGCGGCACAGGTCATTGGCCATCAACTGTCGTGGTCGTGGCTTCGTAAATAGTCGTTTATAAATGCCGACAAATTGAACGAGATGGACGGGCGCGCGGCGAAGTGACGAGGATCGGGGGCGGGCTACCGGCGCGGAGATGCGCAAATTTGTGCGTGTTTGCACGGATTTATCAACGATCGCGCGAGCGAACATGTGACATGTGAAAGACCATGTGAACGCTCACGTGAAAGACCATGTGAACGATCAGGCAAACGTTCACACAAACGACCGTGCAAATGACGCGAAATGACGCGGCGGGACGCATGATGGGCTTGACTCGCAACACGATACGGGACAAGAGTAATCCTCTTAGCGGTGCCTGACCGCCTGTTGAACGAGTCCTCCAGCTCCGCACCTCGTGATCGAGATCCCCTGGGGGGCGATGACCGATGACCGCCGCGGCCGTCCCTCCGGAGCCTCCATCGCGCATTGCGTGTCGAGAGCCCCTGACCAGCGCAAGGGCAGCGTCGAGCTGTAGATAGACCGTACTTCTTACTTGACAGAGGAGAACAACATGAGATTCGCATCAAGGAGCGCCTTGCTTGCCTCCGCGACGAGCCTTCTCGCCGTCTCATGCATCGCTGGTCTGGATGACACCGGCAGCGAGCAAGGCGACGCGCTCGAGGAGAGCCTCACGATCGACCCGAACGCGACCTACACGCTCGTCGGCGTGCAGAGCAACAAGTGCGTCGAGATACGCGGGGGCAGCACGGCGAGCTCGGCGGCTGCGCAGATCGCCACGTGCAACGGCTCCACGCGACAGCAGTTCCGGGCGGAGTCCGCGGGGAGCGGATACTTCCGGCTGCGGAACGTGAACAGCGGCCTCTGCCTCGGGATCAACGGTGGATCGACGGCGAACGGTGCCACCGTCGTCCAATCCAGCTGCGGCAACGCCACGAGCCAGCAATTTTCGTTCGTGGACGTCGGCAACAACGCCCAGCGGATCATGGCCCGAAACAGCAACAAGGCGCTCGACGTCATCGGGCGGTCGACGGCGGAAGGCGCCGGCCTCCAGCAGTACAGCTGGGCGAACGGCGACAACCAGAAGTTCACGTTCAAGGTCGTGGGAGGCAGCTCGAGCAGCGCGAGCAGCAGCTCAAGCAGCAGCTCAAGCGCGAGCAGCAGCTCAAGCAGCGCGAGCACCGGCGGCGGTGGTTCGGGCGGGGCCGGCGGCGCTGGTGGCGCTGGTGGCGCTGGTGGCGCTGGCGGCTCGACCAGCGCCAGCAGCTCGACCAGCTCCAGCAGCGCGAGCACCGGCGTCGGTGGTTCGGGCGGTGCTGGCGGCTCGGGCGGTGCTGGCGGCTCGGGCGGTGCTGGCGGCTCGGGCGGCAGCGACGCGGACACGGGGGTCAACCCGGCGTCGGGCTGCACGCTGGGCTACAGCCAGATCCCGGACGGGAAGGGCGGCAAGAACGTCGAGGCCGTCTGCCTTCCGAAGGAGATGAACTTCAACATGGCCGCGTCGCTGGAGGCCTTCAAGACGACGGTCTACCCGCTCTTGACCGCCAACTGCTCTGGCTGCCACAGCTCGACGGGCAAGGCCCAGGCGCCCATGCACGCCGACGTCGATCCGGCGCTGGCCCACGAGTACGCGCTCACGCGCGTCAACTTCAAGAAGCCGGCGGACTCCAAGCTCGTGGTCCGGATGGGCATCGACCGGCACAACTGCTTCGGAACGAGCTGCAGAGACGCGAACACGCAGATGCTCAACGCCGTCACGGCGTGGGCGAACGCCGTCGCGCCGACCCTGCCGGCCACCCCGCGCCCCGTCCCGGCCGGCGAGAAGGTCACCGAGGACCAGGTGAAGGCGTGGATCGCGACGGACAAGGCCACCGTCGCCGCGGCGGACGCGGAGTTCATCAAGTACGCCTCGCTGCACGAGCTCCACAACGCGGGCGTCAGCGCAGAGGAGCTCAACGTGGCCCGCGTGGGGCTGTCGAAGGCCCTGAACTCGACCGCGCGCTGGGCCCCCGCGATCGTCAACCCGGTGGACATCAACGGCAAGGGCATGGTCTACCGCTTCGATACCCGCAACTACTGGGGGTACAACAAGGGGGTCACGAAGCTCCACTTCGGAGGATCGGACGACGACGTCTTCTTCGGAAGGACCTCGGTCAACTACCTGGGTGAGCCCGTCGGCTCCGACGTCACGTTCAGGGAGCGGTACAGATACACCTCGACGGTCCAGGTGGATCCGAGCTTCGCCCGGCTCGTCTGGGGGCGCGTCCTCGCCGGCAACGTAGAGGGCGCCACGGACAGCCAGGTGCTGCCGCCCAACGTCAACGGCTTCAAGACCGATTATATCGAGGCGAGCCAGCTCGTCTACACGCTGACACGCCCGGACGTCTACAACGCCATCATGGCGATCCCCTGGTACGCGCAGGATCTCGAGGCCGAGCTCGGCGTCATCAAGGACGCGGGGATCAAGTCGTACGAGTACATGCTCACGAAGCAGGCCATCACCGTCGATTCCCGCATGTACTACAGGGCCAGGACGAAGAGCGGCGGGTACTACTGGAAGACGTGGGACGTCTTCTCCGGGCAGCTCGACGGCGTGACCACCATCGAGCAGGCGTACGAGACGGGCCAGATCCGGTTCCCCTTCTGGGCGCACCCGATCCCCAAGTTCATCAGCGGGGCCGGCGGCTCGGCGAGCAACTACAGCTTCATCGCGACGCTGGCGCAGCCGAACGGCACGGAGCCGCCGGGGTGCGACGGGGCGCCGAGCTACGCGGGCGGCAGCTACATCAACTGCCGCTATTACACGGGGACCGACGGGCTCCAGCAGTCGGCGGAGGAGGTGATCTGGGATCTGCCGAACGGCCTGCAGGGGTACTCCCTCTGGGGCGGCATCAACCAGCGCCGCGTCGACGCGTTCGTCAACATCGTGCGCGATCCGCGCCTCCAGAAGAACGCCTCGGACGCGCAGATCAACAGCACGCTGGGCTTCGCCACCCAGGACCGCCGCCTGAACACCGGCAGCTCCTGCATCGGTTGCCATGCCGACGGCATGAACCGAGGCAACAACGACCTGCGCGACTGGCTGGACGCCGGCGGCTCGCGCCTCCCGAAGGGCGAGCACGGGGTCGACGGGTGGATCAACGACGCGGCGACGGTGGCCCAGGTCAAGGAGCTGTATCCCCCGTCGACCGTGATGCGGCCGCGCATGGAGGACGATCGCAAGGTCTTCCTGACGGCGATGGCGAAGATGAAGCGGGGCATGATCCTCGGCGCGGACAAGAACGTGTACGTGGAGCCGACGATCTGGACCATCGAGTGGGCGCAGAACTTCTACAAGTACCCGCTGAGCCGGTCGAATTGACACCTCCTCGCCAGCGCTCGCTCCTGGTCTCCGAATCCTGGCGTCTTGTGGCGTCTTGACGGAACCATCGTTCCGGCAGGGGGGTAAGCGCCCATAGGCGTTAGCCAAGCTCGTTCAGCGACGCTCAGGGCACGAAGCCCGCCCCCCCCGCCACCCACCATCGTCAGCAACGTTCACGTCCACGTAAACGTTCGGATGTAGGAGAACGTGGCGAAGCTTGGTTAACGCCTATGGGGGGAAGCCCACCACCCGAACGCTCTCCCGCCGGATCAAACGATGGATGCCAGAACGGCGTGAGTCCCCCGCCGGGCCTCACGGCGTGAGGAGATCGCGCGCCACGGGCTCGTGCGCGCCGCGCGGGTGGCGCTTCAGGTAGAGCTCCGCGATGGGGCGCGCCGCCGCCCGGCCCGCCGTGCGCTCGACCGCCACCATCTTGCGGCCGAGCGCCTCGGCCGCGAACGGGCCGCCCGGCGACTCGGCGAGGTACGTGTCGTACCAGGCGACGGCCGCCTCGGGCGAGCCGCCGTCGTGGATCAGGCGGCCGAGCAGGAAGGCCGCCGCCTTGCCCTGGCTCGTCCCCGGGAACCGCTTGCGCGTCGCCGAGAGCGCGCGCTGCGCCACGTCGCCGCGCCGCGCGTACCGCGCCGCATCCCCGAGAGCGACAAGGTCGTCCAGCGAGCCCCGCTCGAGCACCCCCCCGAGTCCGCGCTGCTCCGCCTCGGCCAGGACCGCCCGGAAATCCCCCGCCGCCACGCGCTGGGCCCAGCTCGGCGCCGCCGCCGCGCCGGCCGGCGCCGCCGGCCCCGCACCGTCCGTCGGAGAGCTCGCGGGCGCCCCCTCTGCCCGCGAGCCCTCCGGCCGTACGGCCCCAGCGTCGCCGCCCCCGGCGCCGCCAGGCCCGATGGTCTTCTCCTCCCGGGGCTGCGCCGCCGTGCCCGCGGGCGGCAGCGCCTTCGGCGCCGGGTCCGCCGCGCTCGCTGCGTCGCCGCTCGAGATCTGCACGTCGCCCTCGCGCATCCGCGCCACGAGCCGCTGCCCGGCGCGGAGCGGCAGCCCGTCGGGCGCGAGCGGCCCGCGCACGGTCACGCTCCCCTCGTGCAGATCGACGCGCAGCGTGCCGTCGCCGCGGCTCCAGGACACGTCGAACGCCGTGCCGGTGACCAGCACCGCGAACGGCCCCGCCTCGACGGACCAGCGCGCCTTCGGCCGCCGCGTGACGCGCAGCGACGCGCGGCCGTCCTCGAGCAGCATGCGTGCCCCGGCCGCGTCGACGTCGACCACGCGCATCGCGCTGCCCGGCGAGAGCGCGACGGAGGTGCCGTCCGTGAAGCGGAGCCGCGCCTCTCCGCCGGCCGTCGCGGCGATGTACCGGCCCGCGGTGGAAGGCGCGCCCTCGACGGCGTAGTCGAGCGGCCGCGCCGGCCAGAGCGCGACGAGCGCGAGCGCGAACGCCGCCGCGCCGGCGAGCGCGAAGCTCCACCGCGGCCGCCCCGAGAGCGCGCTCCACAGCGGCGAGGCGCGCAGCCACGCGCCCGCGCGGCCCAGGGCTCCCGCGCGGCCCGCGCCGCGGCTCACCGCCTCCACGAAGCGGGCGCGCTCGGCGGCGTCGTGCGCCGCGTCGACGTCCGCGGGGACGCCGCTCCGCACGAGGTCCGCGAGCCGGCTCAGCTTCTCCGCTTCATTCATCGCGATCTCCTCCGTCGGCGGGGAGGGTCCCGGGCCGATCGAGATCTTGCGGGGCCTTGGTGAGGTAGGCCGAGAGCGCGGGATCGCGCTCCGCGGCGGTGAGGATCCGGTGGGACGCGCGCGCGAGGTGGCGCTTCGTCGTGGCCAGGGAGCAGCCGAGCGCGGCGGCGATCTCGGTGAGCTCGAGCCCCTCGATGTGCCGCAGCACGAAGAGCGTCCGGGACCTGTCGTCGACCTGGTCGAGGATGCGGTAGAGCCGCGTGAGCGCCGCGCGCCCCTGCGGATCCTGCTGCGCGCCCCCCATCTCCGGGAGCTCGCCCGAGGGCGACAGCTGGAGCCAGCGCCGCACGCGCCTGCGCCGCAGCTCGGCGCGCGCGACGCGCACCGCGATGCCGACGATGAAGCTCGAGAGCAGCGAAGGGTCCCTGAGGTCCTTCGCCACGCGGAAGAAGCGCAGGAATGTGTCCTGCACATGATCGTCGACCTCGTCGCCCGGCCCGAGGGTGCGCGTCAGGATCCGGCGCACGAGCGGCGCGAACCGCTGCCAGAGGATCGGCGCGGCGCCCGGGTGCCCCTGCGCGGCGGCGCGCGCGAGCGCCTCGTCGTCGGTCGCCGCCAGCGGTAGCGCCTGCACGCCTCGCCTTTGCGTGAAGGGCGCGACCGCTGTCAAGGGCGGGACGGTCGACCGGCGCGTCGGGAACACGCTCAGCAGTGTTCTCCAGTGGTCCACCGCGGCTCAAGATTCGGCACGCCCGCGCACCGGAGGAGCTCGAGACAAGGAACGACGAGGAACATCGATGAAATGTGCGCTGGACTACCGTTGTCGGCCACGGCGGCTCCTTGCGCGATGTCAAACGCCGTCACGGCAGGTTCAATATCGGTTTAACGTGTACTTATGACCACAGTCGGTGCGGTCCATGCCACCGGAGCCGCGAGCCCGCTGCAGGGCTACGCCGCGGAGGCCATCCTCCACGAGGGGACGATGATCACGGTGCGCCGCGCGCGCCGCGCGTCGGACGGGCAGCCCGTCGTGCTGAAGGGGCCGAGCGCCGGGCGGGCGTCGCCGCGCGCGATCGCGAGGCTCCGCCACGAGCAGGTGATCACGCGCGAGATCGCGCACCCGGGCGTCCTCCGCGTCCTCGACGTCGAGGAGAGCGACGGGGGGCCCGTGCTCGTCCTGGAGGACTTCGGCGGCGCGTCGCTCGACATCGTCCTGCGGAGCGAGCGGCTCGGCCTGGCCACGACCCTGCGGATCGGCATCCACGTCGCGGACGCCCTCGCGGCGCTGCACCACGCGGGCATCATTCACAAGGACATCAAGCCGCACAACCTCCTCGTCCGCCTCGAGCCGCTGGTGGTCAAGCTCTCCGACTTCGGGATCGCGACGCGCCTGTCGCAGGAGGCGCCGAGGGCCGAGAACCCGGACGCCGCGGAGGGGACCCTTCTGTACATGTCACCCGAGCAGACGGGCTGGATGAACCGCAGCCTCGACTGCCGGACGGACCTCTACTCTTTGGGCGTCACCCTCTACGAGCTGCTCACGGGCGCGCCTCCGTTCACCGCGCCGAGCGCCATGGAGCTCGTGCACTGCCACCTGGCCAGGACGCCGACGCCGCCGCACGTCGCGTCGGCCGAGATCCCGCGCGTCGTCTCCGATCTCGTCATGAAGCTCCTCTCGAAGGCCGCCGAGGATCGGTATCCGTGCGCCGAGGCGCTGCGCGCCGATCTCGAGGAGTGCCTCCGGAGGTACGAGGCCGACGGCCGCGTCGATCCTTTCCCGCTCGGCGAGCGCGACGCGGGCGGCCGGCTCTGGCTGCCGGAGAAGCTCTACGGGCGCGAGGCCGAGACGCAGGCCGTCGTGGCCGCGTGCGAGCGCGCGGCGGCCGGCGCCGTCGAGCTGTTCCTCATCTCCGGCCACGCCGGCGTCGGCAAGTCCGCCCTCGTCCGCGAGGTCTACAAGGTGCTCGCGCGGCGGCCCGGGTACTTCGTCTCGGGGAAGTTCGGCCAGCTCAAGCAGCGCACCCCTTACGCGGCCATCGCGCAGGCGTTCGACGAGCTGTGCGAGCGCATGCTGTCGGAGGGCGAAGAGTCCGTGGCGCGCTGGAAGGCCCGGCTGAGCGCCGCGCTCGGCTCGATCGGGCAGGTCGTCGTCGACGTGATCCCCGAGCTCGAGCGCGTCGTCGGACCCCAGCCCGCCGTGCAGCCGCTCGGGCCGACCGAGTCGAAGAACCGCTTCAGCGTGGCGTTCCAGGCCTTCGTCCGCGCCGTCACGGAGGAGCACCTCCTCGTGCTCTTCATCGACGACCTCCAGTGGGCCGACCCCGCCTCGCTGAAGCTCCTCGAGCTCCTGATGACCGATCCCGACGCCCGCGGGATGCTCGTGATCGGCGCCTACCGCGACCAGGAAGTCGACGAGGCCCATCCGCTGGCGAGGCTCGTCGGCGGCTTGCGGGCGGCGGGCGCGTCCGCCTCCGAGGTGTGGCTCGGGCCGCTCGAGATCGAGGACATCCGCCGGCTCCTCGCCGACACCCTGCGCTGCCGCCTCGAGGACACGGACGCCTTCGCGGCGCTCATCCTGGAGAGGACCGCGGGCAACCCGTTCTTCATCCACCAGCTCCTGCACGCCCTCGCCGGCGAGGGGATCGTGCGCTTCGATCCGACCGCGGGGGCGTGGGCGTGGAGCCTCGAGCGCGCCCGGAGCGCGGAGGGCGCGGAGGGCGTCGTCGAGCTGATGGCCGCGAAGATCCGGCGGCTCGCGCCCGGCGCGCAGCGCGCCCTCCGGCTCGCCGCCTGCGTGGGCCACCGCTTCGACCTCCGGACGCTCGCGCTCGTCGCCGAGCAGCCCCCGGGCGAGGTGGCCGCGGCCCTCTGGGAGGCCCTGCGGGCGGGCCTCGTCGTGCCCCTCGATCCCGAGTACCGCCTCGTCCACGCCGGCGACGCGGCGGTCGCGGGCAGGCTGCTCGAGGACCCCTCGTTCCGCGTCTCGTACCGGTTCCTGCACGATCGCGTTCAGCAGGCGGCGTACGCGCTCATCGACGAGCCGGAGCGGAAGCGGCTGCACCACCGCATCGGCCGGCTGCTCGCGGCGAGCCTCGGCGAGGACCCGAGCGACGAGGACCTGTTCGTCGTCGTCGGCCACCTGAACCTCGCCGCGGGCCTGATCGAGGGCGCGGCGGAGCGCGGCGAGTTCGTGCGGCTCAACGTGGCCGCGGGGCGGCGCGCGCAGGCGGCGACCGCGTACGACGCCGCGTTCGGCTACCTGAGCGCCGCGGCGTCCGCGCTCGGCCCGGATCCATCGGCCGGCGAGCCGGGCCTCGCCTTCGACATCTTCGACATCTTCGACATTTATGCCGCGAAGGCCGAGTGCGCGTACCTGAGCGGCCGCTGCGACGAGGCGGAGGCGCTCTTCGACGCCCTCCTCGAGCGCGCCGCCTCGGACGCGGAGCGCGCGCGCGTTTACCGCATGCGGATGGTCCTCTACAACGCGCAGCACCGCTGGGCGGACTCGCTCGCGGTGGCGCTCCAGGGCCTGCGCCTCTTCGGCATGGAGGTGCCCACCGAGGGCGAGGCGCTCGCCGCCGCGCTCCGCGCGGAGCTCGCCGAGGCCGAGCGCGGCTTCGCCGCCCGGCGGGGCGAGGACGTCGGCGCGAGCCCGGAGCTCGCCGATCCGCACGTCAGGATCGTGGTGGAGATGCTCGGTTACGGCTCGCCCTCGGCGTATATCATCAACCTGCCGCTGGCCCAGCTCCTCGCCGTCAGGATGGCGAACCTGTCGCTCCGGCACGGGATCTCGCCGATGGCCAGCGTGGCGTACGCGCTCCACGGCTTCTACCTGGCCGCGTTCTGGGGCCAGCCGCACGAGGGCTACAGGATCGTGCGGATGGGCGTCGCCCTGAACGACAGGTACCGGGTCGATGCCATCAGGGCGAAGGTCGACTTCAACTACGGGGTCGTCATGAACCACTCGAGGCCGCAGCGCGAGGCGCTCGAGGTCCTCCAGCGGGCGCGGGTCGCCGGGATGGAGACCGGCGACTTCATGTTCGCGTCGGCGGCCTCCAACATCGTCGCCCAGATGAAGCTCAGCCTGGAAGGCGAGCTCCGGCGCGTACGCGAGGACGTCGGCGGGTTCCTGCGCTTCACCTCCCGCACGAAGGACGCGCTGTCGACGGCGGTCCAGACCGTCGCGCGGCAGGTGATCCAGAACCTCGAGGGGCGCACGCTGGACCGCGGCACGCTGAGCGACGCCGGCTTCGACGAGGACGCCTTCGTGCCGAAGCTCGATGGGATGGGCTTCGCGATCGTCGCGGGCTTCTACTACACGAACAAGCTCGCGCTCGCGTACCTCTACGGCGATCACGAGGGCGCGCTGCGGATGGCCCGCCGCGCGCACGAGCGGGCCCGCGCCCTGACGGGCCAGTACATCGGCATCGTCGATCTGCCGCTCTACACCTGCCTCACCATCCTGGCGCTCGGCCCTCGGGCGAGCGGGGAGGAGGGCGGCGCGCTGGCCGAGATGCTCGCGTCGAGCCACGACAAGCTCGCCGTCCTCGCGCGGGACTGCCCCGAGCTCCGGCACCTGGAGCTGCTCGTCCGGGCGGAGCGCGCGCGCGTCGCCGGGGAGGCGCTGGAGCCGATCCTCGAGCTCTACCAGCAGGCGAGCGACGCGGCGGAGCAGGCGGGGTACGTGCGCTACCGCGCGCTCGTCAGCGAGCTCTGCGGCAGGTTCCTCGCGGCGAGGCGCATGCCGTGGCTCGCGCGCTCGTGCCTCGTCGAGGCCTACCAGGCCTACGCGCGCTGGGGCGCCACGGCCAAGCTTCGGCAGATGGAGGAGGCGTACGTCGAGCTGCTCCCCCGCGCGGCGGCGGGCCAGCCCGCGTCCGCGAGCGTCCTGTCGAGCCTGACCTCGGTCGCCTCGTCGACGACCGAGGCGGTCGCGCGGCGCGTGGCGCTGCTCGACGCGGCGGCGCTCATCCGCGCCGCGCAGGCGGTGGCGCGCGAGATCGACCTCGGCCGCGTGATGACGCGGCTGCTCCGGCTCGCCATCGAGAGCGTCGGCGCCCAGCGGGGCGCGCTGATCCTGGACCACGAGGGCGGGCCGCGCGTGGAGGCCGTCGCCGAGGACGGGGGCGAGGTGTGCGTCGGCCCGTCCACGCCCGTGCGCGAGAGCGGCGCCGTCGCAGCGCGGGTGATCGAGCTCGCGATGCGCGCCGGGAGCGCCGTCGTCGTGGCCGACGCCGCGCAGGACGGGCGGTTCGACGGCGACCCCTACGTCGCGGCGCGCAAGCCGCGATCGGTGCTCGCGCTGCCCATGGTGAGCCAGGGGGAGATCTCGGGCGTCCTCTACCTGGAGAACAACGCCGCGCCCGAGGTGTTCTCGCCCGCCCGCCTCGACGTGCTCGAGCTCGTCGCCGCGCAGGCCGCCATCGCCGTGAAGAACGCGCTGCTCTACGCGCGCGTCCAGGCGGCGAGCGACGAGCTCCGCAGGGCCAACGACGCGCTCGAGGCGGCCGTCGCCGCCCGCACCGCGGAGCTCTCCGCGGCGAAGGTGCAGCTGGAGGCGGAGCTCGTCGAGCGGGAGAGCGCCGAGCGGGCGCGCGCCGCCCTCCAGGAGGACCTCATCCGCGTGCAGCGCGAGCGGCTCGCCGAGCTGTCGACGCCGCTCATTCCGATCACCGACCAGATCATGGTCATGCCGCTCATCGGGACCCTGGACGCGGAGCGGGCGGACGAGGCGCTCGAGACGGCGCTGCGCGGCGTGGCGGACACGTCGGCGCAGGTCGTCATCCTGGACATCACGGGCGTGAAAGGCGTGGACAGCAGCGTCGCCGCGACGCTCGTCCGGGCCGCGACCGCGCTGCGGCTGCTCGGCGCCGAGGCGGTGATCACCGGGATCCGAGGCCACGTGTCGCAGACGCTGGTCAGCCTCGGGATCGACCTCCGCGAGACCGTCGTCCAGGGGACGCTCCAGCGCGGGATCGCGTACGCGCTCCGGAAGACCGGCCAGGCGCGGCAGCTCGCCGCGATGGCCCCTCGCTGACGGCCCGCGATCGCAGGCGCTCAGTTGGCGAGCTTGTTCGCCTCTCGCGGGCCGAAGATCGCCTCCCAGTTCGAGCGGTAGGCGTCGGTCGCGACCTGCGCGGGGCCTGACCGGGCCGACTCGCGCGCCGCCGGGAGGAGCACCTCCACGTCGAAGAGCCGCGCGTGCTCGGACCGCTGCGTCAGCTTCACGAGCTCCCCGTTGAGCGGGCGACCGTGCTCGGTGGGCCGCAGCTCGCCGATCTCGAGCCGGTCCTCCCGGCTCCGGATCACCCGGAAGCCTTCCCCCTGCTCGACGGGGCTATGGATGAAGACGACATCCTGATTCGCGGCGGGCGCGGGCGTGTCCTGGTTCTGCGGGGGCTCGTCCTTGCCCATCGCGAGAGTTTCCCACGTTTGCCCCCCCGAGCGCCAGGTGAAGCGAGCGCTCGATCGCCGCCAGTCACCGCCAGTCCCAGTCACCGCCAGTCACGGCCAGCCACCGCCTGCCGCCCGTCGCACACCGCCTCCGCCCCCGTTGCTCGGTGGCTCCGTTGCTCCCCGTGCCGCAACGCTGCGCATCACGGCGGCGCGTGTTCACGTGGCGCATGGCCGGGGCCTCCAAAACTTGGCCAGCGCGGGGCTTACGCCGTACTGCCGGCCAATGGGCGCTCTGCACCGCGGAGGGCCCGCGATGGCGGACGCGGCTTCGCGGCGGAGGTATGGGCGTATGAACGGTCGAGGCGCAGAGGGAGAGGGCGTTCGCAAGGCGCCGGAATCCTTGGACAGGGAGCGCGAGGGCGGCGGCGAGCGGCGCGCTGGCGCCGGGCAGCGGGTCCGCGTCGAGGCGCTCGTCGCGGTCGGCGAGACGTCGGGCGGCGGCTTCGAGGCCGAGTCGATCGACATGTCCCCCGAGGGGATGCGCCTGCGCACGGCGTACCTGCCGCGGGTCGGCGACGCCCTGATCTGCCGGTTCGACGGGCTCGGCAAGGAGCTGGTCGTCGAGGGCGAGGTCTGCTGGCGCACCGAGCAGGCGCGCGGCGGCGAGTTCGGCCTGCGCTTCACCGGCCTCGACGCCGGGTCGGAGGAGGCGGTGCGCGCGATGTGCTCGTCGATCGACGCGGGACCCGCGCCGGCGCTCGCCGTCCAGGCCGCGGCCGCGTCGCCCGTGGCCGCGCAGCGGGGCTCCCGCGTGCGCCTCCACATCGAGGGTCTGGGCTCGCCGATGAAGGCGCGCGTGCGCGGCGGCGGGCTCGACGACCTCGAGGTCGGCTCCAACCTGGAGTTCCTCAAGGTAGGCCGCTCCCTCGAGCTGGAGGAGGTCGATCAGGGCACGCGCCGCGAGGCGTACATCGATCACGTGAAGGTCGAGGTCGACCCGGTGACGAGCGTGCCGCAGCTCGTGGTCACGCTGGCCTACGAGGCGCCGCGCGCGGCCAGGGCGCCGCGGCCGCGGCCCTCGTCGCCCGAGGCGCTCCCCCCGGCCCCGGCGCGATCTTCCCACGACGCCGGCGCGCGGGCGCCGTCGTCGCCGCCGCAGGGCGAGCGCGCGGCTTCGCGACCGTCGTCGGCGCCGACGGTTCCGGCGCGCGATCATCAGAGCGAGCGCGCGGCTGCGCGGCCTTCCTCGGCGCCGACGGTTCCGGCGCGCGATCCTCAGGGCGAGCGCGCGACGGCGCGGCCTTCGTCGGCGCCGGCGGCCGAGCCTCGGGGCGAGCGCGCCCCATCGGGCGCGAGCGGCGGCGCGAGCGGCGGCGCGGCGGCCCACGCGGACGACGACCACGACAGCGACGTGTCGCCGGCGCTCTCGGCCCGGGAAGCGCGCGCGGGCGCCGAGGCGGCCCCGCCCTCCGCGGACGACGGAGCGCCGCCCTCCGCGGGGAGCGCGGCCGAGGACGCGGGCGCCGAGGCGGCTGCCGATGCCGACGCGCAGCCGGGCCGGCTGCGCGAGGTCGGCGAGAAGGCCGCGATGGCGGGCAAGGCGGTGGCGGGCAAGATCGCGCCCGCGCTGGCCGGCGCCGGGGCGCGCGCGGCCACGGCGATGGCGGGCCTCGTGGCGAGGATCAAGGCGCGGCGCGCCGCGCGTGCAGGCGACGGCGACGGGTCGGGCAAGGACGGCGGACCGCGCCGCAAGACGGCGCCGCCGCCGGCTGGCGCGCTGAAGTCCGGCGGGCGCCGGCTGGTGCGCGAGGAGCCCGAGGAGGCGGCGGGCGAGGACGGGGAGCCGCCGCGCTTCAACAAGAAGGCGGCCGCGGTCGGCAGCTTCCTCGGGCTGGCGGCGGTGCTCGTCGTGTTCGGGGCGGCGCGCCTCCTCGGCCTGCGGGGCGGCGACGCGCCCTCGGCCGGGGCCGAGTCGGCCGCGGGCGCGCCGGCGCTGCCAGCGTCGGCGTCCTCCGGCGCGCCTGCCCTCGCGGCGGCCGCGGGGCCGGCTGGCGCGCCGGGCGGCGCGCTCACGGCGAACGTCCCGCTGTTCGGCGCGACGCCGCTGTCGACGACGGAGCCTGTGCCGCCGACGCCGCCGGCGGATCCGAGCGCGCTGGCCGGCGGCGCGCTCGCGCCGGGCGCAGCGGTCCCGGGCGGCCCGGGCGAGGACGACGAGGTGGAGGCGGCGGACGACGGCGACCGGGAGGGGCCGCGGGAGTGGGGGCAGGGGTCGGTGAGGAACCCCATCGTCCTGAAGCTCAAGATGGACGGCCCGATCGAGGAGCTGAACGGCGCGGCCGGCGCGATGGGCTTCACGGTATCGCTGCCTGATCGGCGGGCGCTGTCGTCGGGCAGCGGCCTTGCCCGCAAGGACAAGCGCATCGCGTCGGTGCGCGTGGTCAACACCGCGCATGGCGCGGAGGTCACCCTGCAGTTCAAGGACGGCGTGCCCGCCTACAAGGCGAAGGCGCGCGGCGATCGCCTGGAGATCTCGCTCGGCCGCGGCGAGTCGAAGAAGGTGGCGTCGAAGTCGAAGCCCGAGAAGAACGAGAAGCACGAGAAGAAGAAGGGCGACGACGCCAAGAAGAAGAGCGAGAAGGGGAGCGGCAAGAAGGACGACAAGGAGCGCTGAGGGGCGCTCGGCCGGGCGGAACTGGCCGGGTTGGCGCGCCGCGCTCGGCGTGGCATTCTCCTGGGGTGCGGTGGAACGACGAGAAGAGCCGGCGTTTCCAGGCGCTCCGCGCGGCCGAGGCGCGGGGGACGTTGACGGACCCCGAGCGCGCGGAGCTCTCTCGTCTGTTTGAGGATCTCGACGCGGAAGAGGCCGACGCGCTGCGCCCGGCGATGGAGCTGGCGGCGGCACGCGCGGAGGACCTCGCGGCGCAGAAGGCACAGCTCGAATCCCAGGCCGACGCGCTGGCGCGCATCGTGGCCGAGCAGGAAGGGCTCCTGGCAGATGCCACCGCCTACCTCCAGAAGCTGCGGGAGAAGAACGCGGCCTTGGCGGAGGACTACCGGCGCCTCATGGGGCACGATCTCGCCCCGGCCCGCTGAGGGTGTGGTCGCGTGGCCGATGAGTTACGCGCGCTGGTCCGGGAGGGCTTTCGCGCGCGCTGCGCCTACTGCGGGGTGCACGAGGATGCGGTCGGGGCCACGCTGACGGTCGACCACCATCGCCCGCGCGCACATGGAGGCACCGATGACGTGACGAACCTCGTCTACTGCTGTGCCAGGTGCAACGAACACAAGGGCGCCTACTGGCACGAGCAGGATCCTCCTTATGTCCGCCTGCTTCATCCCGGGCGAGATAATCTGGCGCAGCACCTGCGCGAGAGCGACGACGGACATCTCGTTGGCCTCACCCCCGCGGGCGAGTTCTTCGTCCAGCGCTTGCGATTGAATCGCCCGCAGCTCGTGGCCTATCGGCGCGCACGGCAGGCGGAGGTGACGCTTACGGCGGAGCTCGCGGCGAGCCGCCGGCGCGTCGAAGAACTGGAGCGCGCGGTGCTCGATCTGCGTGCGGCGCTGGAATCGACCGCGGATGAGATCGAGCGCCGGTCGAAGGGGCGCCCCGGGGAGCCCTGAACCATTCGAGTCCGGGCTCGGCTCCTTCTTCTCCTCCTCAGAGGAAGAAGTGGGCCGTCAGGTTGACGGACCCGCTGCTGGCGTTGCTGCTCTCGCCCATGTACTCGTAGCTCAGGATCGTCCAGCGCCCGGTCATCTCGAACCCGAAGCTTTTCGGACGACCCCACAGAACGCCCAGCTCCAGCATGCCGCCCAGGGCGTCGTCGAACCGAGCATCGGCGCCGCCGAGGACGCCGTCGCCATAGAGGTGCGGGTTGAGCTCCAGGATCCCGCCCGCGGCCACGACGCCGTGCCACGAGCTGTCGATTGCCACCAGGCTTCGGACGGAGGCCATCAACGGGATGCGCTCCAGCTTGATCGAGCCATCGGCGTCGACGAGGGTGCTCTTGTACTTCCACCCGGCGTCCAGCCCGAGACCGAGTCCCACGCGATCCCCGAGCCAGAGAGGCGTCCAGGTCAGTCCGCCGGAGAGGGAGACCCCTTCTCCGGCGTGGACGGTGGTCGCGGAGCCGTCCGAGTACGTGAGCACGGCGAGCTCATCGCCGCCGAAGGCGAGGCCGAGCGAAGCGTGCAACCCCAGAGACGAGAGCCATTCCTCGCGGCGCAGGGCCGGGGCGAACTCGTTCGGAGCGGCGTCCGCCTCGGGTGCTGCGGAGGGAGCCTCGGCGCGCGCCACGGAGGCCCAACCCAGTATTCCCACTCCCACTCCCAGCGCAGTGATCAGGAACTTCGAGTTGATGGTCATGGTTCTCGCTCCAATCCTGGCCGGTCAACCGGTGACGGCGACGACAATCTTGTCGCGCACGCCGACGAATACGTGTTCGCCAGCGCGGCTCTTCCCGACTTTGTGCAGCCTCTGAACGCCGTCATGCCGGCGATCGGTGCGGCGTTCGCCTCGGTGAAGGACAGGTGTGCTGGCGGAGAGTGAACCTTCGAGTAGCGCGCTGTTGGACAATGAGTTTGTTGTGTAATCGTGTCAACGGAGAAGCGCGGAGGACTCATGACACCATGACGGCGTACTGAGCGGGGTCGCGGCGATACCCCGGGAGCGCTCGCCGCGGACGCCGAGCAAGGCTCTGTCGAGGGGTGCGCCGGAGCATGGTGGCGGGCCGACCTGCGCACGCCTCTATCGCGGGATCGGGGGCTGCGGGCGGCGCTTGCGTTCGCCGATGAGGCTAGCCTCGACGCCGCGGCGGTGCGGGCTGTCGGCCAGCGTCGTCACGGCGAGGCCATGTCCCTCCACAAGCATGTCGCTCACGAGGACGAGCTCCTCGACGGTCTCGTCGAGATCGTTTTCTCCGAGAGGCTTCGCCTTCGATCGAGCACTACTCGGCGGTGTAGACGAAGGCGACGCGGTGGCCGAGACTTGGATTCGTGCCCCAACTGCTCGGCTCGCCGAACTTCGACCGCCTCGACGCCCACGACGCGCCTGCTCGTCCACCGAAATCCGAACGACGAACCCGCCGAGGTGATGCCGGTGAAGCTGAAGGCGGAGATGGGAAGCGCGAACAGCGAGGAGCCCAGGACGGGCGGTCGGCAACGTGGTCGGAGCGGCGGACGATGGTCGCTCGCCGCGCGGCGAACAAACGCGCGTACGACGCTTCGCGGGCACTGAGGGAGTGCTGGGATGGGAACCGAGTTCATTGCGAGCGGCGTGTGGTCGCGCATCACCAAGCTCGCGCGGCGCGTGCCGGGAGATGTCGCCGTCGCCTACTGCGCCCGGGGGGCGCGGAAGCTGCTGCCGCTCAAGCGCGGAAGCCGTCTCGTGGTCGACGCCAGCGAGCGCGCCGTCAAGTCGGGCCAGACTGACCCGGCCGAGCTCCTCTACTTCATCAACCGTGGCGTGGCCGTCCACAGCGTCGAGAACCTCCACGCCAAGGTCTTCGTGTTCGCGGACACGGTTGTCCTCGGCTCGATGAACGTGTCCCGCCGGTCGGCTTCCGTGCTCCAGGAGGCAGCTGTGCTGATCACGGACCGCGCCGTCGTCGCCGAAGCTCGTCGCTTCGTTGAGAGCCACCTCGGCGAGGAGGTGACGGCCGAACACGCCAGGCAGCTGCGGAAGCTCTACAAGCCCCCGCAGATCGGGCATGCTCCGCCGTCTGCCCCCCGCCGGCGTTCAAGCAAGGGGGGCGTGCCAGAGCATCCGCCGCTCTGGGTCGTCCCCTTGACGACGAACGAATGGGACGAGGACGATGAGCGTGAGGCGAAGCGCGCACGGCCGGCGGCCGCGCGGCGCGTCCGTCGTGGTGCCGAAAAGCTTCAGGAGTTCGCGTGGGTTGGGGCCTCTCTCTGCGAGCACCTTGAGAAGGGCCACCTCGTGCTCCAGGTGGTGAAGGACGGTCGCCAGTGGCACGCGTACCAGGCAGCTCACGTCATCGAGATCCGGCGCTTCCAGGGGCCCAGAGGCGCGCGGCGAATGGTCGTGTTCCTCGCTGCTCGCCTCCACGCCCACCGCAAGGGCCTGCGTGCCGTGCGTGCCGCGCTCGGGGGGCACCAGCGCCTGCTACCCAAGGGCTGGCTCCCACGCCTCGTGCGGGTGCCCGCGGCTGCACACGCGCTCCTCAATCTCTGGGGATCCGGCGGGGAGCGGCGGAAGTGACCTCCGTCTCTTCGAGACGCGCTGGCCTGATCGGGTAAGCATGCGGGCGACGTGGGCTGCTCGGAGATCCTCCCGCACACGGGCCAGACGCCGCGCCTGCCGCCCCGGCTCGCTTGCCGAAGCAGGCGGCAGGAGGTGTACGAGGATCAGGATTCGTCGGCGGGCGCCGCCGAGAGGTCGCAACGGATCGAAACGGTGGAACCGCCAAGAACGCCAAGGGGAGGGAGGACGTGCCGTCTCGGCATTCCCCCCGGTTCCCTGGTCTCTTGGCGCTCTTGGCGGCTTGGCGGTTCACTTCTCCGTCCGACTTCCCGCAGTAGCGCTGGGTTCCTCCCTGTTTCCACGTCCACGGGCTGGGTAGCTCGGCACGACCTCACTCGCAGCCAGAGAGGAACTCGGGCGACGAGGTACAAGCCTCGACTTGGGCACAGCTGCCTGACTCCGGGCAGCTGTGCCCAAGTCGAGACTATATCGACCCGCTGCGGCTCAGGATGACGTGGGGCAGTTTCTGCGCCTCAACGTCCGCGAGGAGCGCGCTGCCCAGCTTGATGTTCCCGCGATCGTCGGCGAGATGGGTCTCTCGGTAGATC
Organism: Sorangium sp. So ce145; assembly: GCF_051525985.1. Taxonomy (NCBI): domain Bacteria; kingdom Pseudomonadati; phylum Myxococcota; order Polyangiales; family Polyangiaceae; genus Sorangium; species Sorangium sp. So ce145. Next base: position 3,773,175 of record NZ_CP150315.1, read on the forward strand.
CAGGTCGCGGGTCCGTCCTCCGACGGGAACTCGATCGCGTACTGCACTCGGATGGCGGGGTGCATGAGCACGGTGCTGCCTTCGGTCACCGGGACGACCGTGGGCGACCGTACGATCCGTACCTCGACGCCCATCTCGCGCGCCTTTTCGAGGAAATTCTTCCGATCGTAGATCTGGGTCACGAACATGGGCTCGCCCGGCTCTTTCTCGCTACGCCACCTGTAGGATCGCACATTTCTTGGCCTCCGCGAGCGGCGCCCTCAGGAACGACGAAACAAGGCGGAACGCCTTGGTTACGCGGCCGGCGACCGCCGGGTCCGCGGGGACCGTCTCGAGCACACGCGGCGCGGTCAACATCATCATCTGGTCGAGAAACGCGACGGCGGTGGGGGCGCCGGCCTCGCACTCGTAGAAGCGGTATGCCGGCTTGCCGGCATCGTCGATCTTCATGGCGATGGCACCCTCGTCCGAGAAGAGGAGGTCCGGAAGGAAAGGCGGGGCGAGCGCGGCCTGCGCCTCGCGTGCGGTCCGCTTCGCCTCGGCGTCGGACGCAGCGGTTACGGCGTTTCCGCGCTTGGCGCGCGCCTCGATGACGTCTTCGAGCCAGCCGCGGAACGTGGCCGATTTCGTCGGCGCTCCGAAGGAGAAGAGGGCGGTCACGAACGGGTTGTCGGCTCCGGCGTCGAGCTGGAGCCGTCCAAGCTGATCGACGGCATCGATGAACTTCGCCCCGCGCGCGAGGCCGCTCTTCACTTCCACCACGGCGCGCACCGCCTGCGGGATCGCGACGACCGTCGTCCCGACACGGAGAAGCATCGGATAGTCGATCGTGTCCACGAGCATGATGTCCGCCTGCGCGGTCGCCAATTGGGGCTGTCCCTGATCGTCCACGCGCGCGATCGCGCCGGTGAGGACCTCCAGGCGGCGCGGAACCACCTCGCGGAGCAGCTCGGCAAGCGCGTGCTCCCTGCCGGAACCGACGACCGTGGGGTGGTTCGTGAGCGCGGCGAAGAGATCCGCCTGGGCACGTAGGCGGTTCCGGAGGAGTTCTGCGAGGTTCATCGATTCGACCACCCCTCGCCCCCTACACCGATCTCCCCGGCCCCACCGGCGGCGGGATCGACCACTCCGCGCTGTCCGACAACCTGGGCTCCGCCTCCTCCGCCGCGCTCCCGAAGAAATCCGCGACGTCGTGCCGCCTCGCCTCCGCGTCCGCGCGCCCCAGCTCGATGAGCTTCCGCGTGAACGAGCCGTCGAACAGGAGGTAGCTCGCGAGATCCGCGTCGTTCGCCGCGCCGACGTCCACCAGCGAGAGCAGCCTCCGCATCATCGCCGGCCCCCCTTGCAGCTTGCCCGCCCTCACGTGCTCCGCCGCCAGGCGCCCGAGATCCGCGCTCGGACGCACCACCAGCGTCTCCACCCGCCGGTACGGCAGCGCCCCGCGCAGCGCCGCGGCCCCGTTGATCGATTGCAGGAAATCCGGGCCGAACGCCTGCTCCCCGTCCTCGATCATGTGGTTCACCCGCGTCAGCACCTCGAAATCGGTCTGGATGTGGTCGAGCAGGAACGCGTTCAGCACCTTGCCGAGCACGAGCGCCATCCCCGGCGGCTTGCCGCTGTCCCCCGCGTCGATGCTCCGCACCTCGCGCGACAGCCCGATCGCCAGGACGTGCGTCGCCCCCAGCCGCAGCGCCGGCGCGATGGGCGTGTTCTGCCGCACGCCCCCGTCCATGAACAGATCGCGGCCGATCCGCACCGGCGGGAACAGGATCGGGATCGCCGCGGACGCGAGCGCGTGCTGCGGGCCGATCAGCGCCCCCCGGATGATCGTCCGCGGCGGCGCCGTCGTCGGCAGCGCCCCGTCCGGGCCCGTCTGCATGAAGATCACCGTGCGGCCCGTCCCGATCTCCGTCGCCGACACGCTCACCGCCGAGAGGTAGCCGTGGCGCAGCGTCCGCGCGATCGCGCGCCACGGGATCTCCCGCTCGACGAGCCGCTGCATCGGCGAGACGTCGAACAGGCCCACCCCCTCCGACCCGCCCCCGAACAGGAGCTTCGGCATCGAGATCGCCTGCCGGACCCCGAAGCCGAGCACCGTCTCCAGCTTCAGCTGCGTCCACAGGTTGACGAGGCGCCGCACCCCCAGCGTCGGATCGTCGAGGTGCGCCGCGAGGTAACACGCGTTCACCGCGCCCACCGACGTCCCGCACAGGATGTCGATGCGCGGCGGCGCCCCGCGGAGGCGGGCGAACGCGTCGAGGACGTACGACAGCACGCCGACCTCGTACGCGCCCCGCGCGCCTCCGCCCGAGAGGATCACCGCCACCTTGCGCCGCGGCTTCGCCCCGGTCCTCGCGCCCGTTCCCGTCATGCCATCTCCCCGCGGCGGAGCGGGTCGTGCGCCGCCGCCGGTCCGTCCGCCTCCGCGGCGAGGACCCGCCGCACCACGGTGCGCTCCAGGAACAGCGCCCTGAGCCGCGCGTCGCGGATGTAGCCCGCCACCCTCCGTACGTGCGCCGCCGCGCGGTGGTACGCGTCCGTCGAGCTCGCCGGCGCCCCCTTCTGCAGCGCCTCGCAGCAGAGGTCGCGCACCTCGATGCCGTACTCCGAGCTGCCCGCCTCGACAGCGCCGAGCGCCGTCCGCGCGAGCAGCACCCCGGAGTGGACCTCCCCCGCGTCCACCCGCGACGCCGCCTCGATCGCCGTCGCGTGGGCGTGGTAGCTCATCAGCCCCTGCGACTCGGCGAGCTGCCGCGCCTCGGAGGCGTTCGCGATCGCGCCCTGGATATCGCCTCGCGCCCTCGCCAGGAGGCCGCGGACGTTGCGCTCGTGGATCATGTCGTAGACGCTGCCGGTCACCGCGATGAGCGCGCCCGCGTCGGCGCAGAGCGTGTGCGCGGCGTCGACGTCGCCCGCCTCGAGGAGGATCCCTGCCGAGCAGAGGAGCGTGTCGGCCCGCGCATCCTGATCGTCATAGCGCTCGTGGGCCTCGCGCGCCCGCTTCATGTACGCCAGGCTCCGCGGTACGTCCCCGAGCTTCGCGTAGGCGTGGCCGATGTTGCTCAATGTTTTGGCGATCTGGAACCGGCCGCCGATCGCGAGATCGATGGAGATCGACGAGAGCCCGACCGCGATCGCGTCCTCGAAGCGCTCGAGCACGAACATCGCCACCGCGAGCGAGTTCTTCGCGCGCGCCTCGCTGCGGCGCGCCCCCACCGCGCGGAACACCGCGATCGCCTCGGCGTAGGCCTCCACCGCCTCCTGCACGCGGCCGACCCGGCGCAGGAGCACCCCCTTCGTGCGCAGCACCTCCGCGCGCGCCCGCGGCGTCAGCCCGCCCGCCTGCGTCACCCGGAGCGCGCGATCCGACGCGCTGATCGCGCCCTGGACGTCGCCGAGCTCGCGCAGCACCTCCGACAGGATCGTGAGCGCCTCGACCTCGAGCGCGGGGCGGCGCGCGATGCGCGCGATCTCGGCCGCGCGCTGCGCCACCGGCAGGCCGCGGGCGAGGTAGCCGTCGTCGAGATCGAACCGCGCGGTGCGCACGAGGGCGAGCGCCGCCCAGCGGGCGTGGCCGCTCTCCTTCGCGAGCTGGCGCAGCGCCGCGAGGTGCCGCCGCCGGTCGCGGCGGCGGCCGAGGTGGCGGAAGATCGCCTCCAGCGCCTCGTGCGCGATCATCCGCCGCGTGTCGCCGTTCGGCAGGAGCGACAGCGCGCGCTCGTAGTACCGCCGCGACAGCTGCGCCTGGTGCCCCGCGCGCGCGGCCCGCGCGGCGTCGAGGTAGAGCTCCGCCGCCGGCCCGGGCGCCTCGCCCCGCGCGAGGTGCTGCGCCACGATCGCGGCCGAGAGCCCCTGCGAGAGCGGCGTCGTCGAGAGGTGCTCGCCGAGCCGCCGGTGCATGCGCACGCGGCTCGCGCCGTCGAGCGCGAGGTAGGCCACGTCGCGCACGAGCGGGTGCCGGAAGTCCACCGCCCCGGCGCGGCGATCGCACAGGCCGCGCGCGCAGAGGCGCGTCACCGCCTCGTCGTCGGCGAGCCGCGTCAGGTTCAGGATGTCGTCCTTGAGCAGCGGCCCCCCCGCGACCGCCAGCCAGTTCACGACGTCGTGCTCCGCCGGCGGCAGCTCGCGCAGGCGGTCGCCGATGAGCTGCTCCAGCGTCGAGGGCAGCGGCTCGCCGCGATCCCCCGTCCGGTCGTGGCGCACGAGCTCGTGCCGCCCGCCCGGGTGCTCGACGATCTCCAGCGTGCCCCGCTCGAGGAGCGCGTCGATCATCTCGAGCAGGAAGAACGGGTTGCCGGCGACGCGCGGCACGAGCTCGCCGCAGACGGCCGCCACCCCGTCGCGCACGCCGAGGCGGGCCTCGACGAGGCGCATCTGCTCCTCGGCGCTGAGCCCGCGGAGCTCGATCCGCACGAGCCCCTCGATGAACGGGGTCACGCGCTCCTCGGGGCGCGTGAGGAGCAGCACGAGCACTGGGAGCCGCTCCGCGCGCTGCTTCAGGAGCTCCGAGAGCAGCTCCAGGCTCGGCCGGTCGGCCCACTGGAGGCCGTCGATGACGACGACGAGCGGCTGGTGGCGCGCCAGCGAGCCGAGCAGGTACTTCACGCCCCGCACCACCACGTCGCGGCCGTAGGCGGCCGCCTCCTCCTCGGGGTGCTCGAGCTGCTTGCCCGTGACGAGCTCGGCGAGCCGCGTGACGATGCGCGCGCCGAGCGGCGAGCGCGCGATGGGCCCGAGCAGGGCGCGGATCACGTGGGAGGCGTCGTCGATCGCGTGGTCGAGCCCCATCCCGGTGACGTCGCGGAGCACGTCGCAGACCGTGGCGAGCGGCAGCTCGCTCTTCACGGGCGAGCACTCGACGTGGAGCACGCGCGCGTCGCCGGGGAGCTCCGAGAGGAACGTGGAGATGAGCGCGCTCTTGCCGATGCCCATCTCGCCGACGATGACGCGCGCCACGGACTGGCCCCGGAGCGCGCCGACCGGCGGGCTCGAGGGCCTGCTCGAGATGCTCGGGGGCCTGCTCTGCCGGCTCCCCGGCGGCTCGCTCTCGCCGAAGCGCGCGGGCGGCTCGACGTTGCCCTTCACGGGCGGCGAGATCGCCCGGTGGTAGGCCGCGTGCAGGTCGGCCCGCTCCGCGTCGCGCCCCACGAGGTCGTTCGGCGAGAGCGCGATCTCCGCCATCCGCTCCTCGCGCGTGAGCGGGCGCTGGAGCGCGTAGAGCCGCATCTGGTGCGGGACCGGGTAGCCGCGGGCGTCGTCGAGGTCGAGCGAGGGCGCGTCGCCCCAGCGGAAGTCGCGGCGGACGAGGCGGTAGACGCCGCCCGCGACCCAGGTCTTGCCGAACGGGGTGCGGGCGCCGATGCGCTCGGCGAGGAAGTTCGCGGGCTCCTTGAGCGCGTGGTTGATGAGGTGCCCCTGCTCGTCGCGCTCGCCGTACGCGATGCCGCGGACGATGCCGATCGCGGCGCGGAGCTCGACGGGCAGGTCCTCCGACGCGCCCGCGAGCGCCTCGTGCACGTCGACCGCCAGCGAGGCCGCGTCGGCCGCGGCGCGCGAGGGGTTCGCGAGCAGCCCGACCACCGCGCGCGCGCTCGCGTGCGACTCCCACGACCAGATCGCCCCGTGCTTGAAGGCGATCGCGTCGAGGGTCGTGCGGATCGAGCGCCCGCTGCGCTTGCCGGCGAGCCGGCCCTGCGCCCCGAGCAGCGCGTCGACGCCCTCGATGCGCAGCGTGACCACGGCGACGTGGCGCACCTCGCGCACGGCGCGCGGCGCGCCCGTGCCCTCGGCGTCGCCTCCGGTGCGCGCGGCCGGCACCGCCGCGAGCGTCTGCGGCTGCGCCACCGAGCCGTCGTCCGCGGGCTGCTCCTCCGCGCCCTCCGCGCCCTCCATGCGCCGCGCGGCGCCCTCGCGCGCCTCCTCCGCGCGGTCGCGGCCGAGCAGGTGGGCCACGGTCTGCTCGACCGAGGCGTTGTCGACGAGCTCCTGCCGCGCGAGCAGCGCGCGCGCGACCGCCCCGGCCAGGTCGCGCGCGGTCTGGAAGCGGGCCTCGGGCTCGCGCTCCATGGCGCGCATCACGATCGCCTCGAGCTCCGCGGGGATGTCGCGCGCGTGCGACGACGGCGGGTCGAACCGGCCCTCCTTCACGGCCTGGAGCAGCGCCTCGTCGTCGAGCTTGCCGTACGGCGAGCGCATGGCGAGCAGCTCGTAGAGCACGACGCCGAGGGCGTAGATGTCGCTGCGCCGGTCGACGCGCTCGCCGCGCGCCTGCTCGGGCGACATGTACCCGAACTTGCCCTTCAGCACGCCGGGCTCCTCGCGGAAGAGGTTGGCGCTGGCGATGCCGAAGTCGGCGATCTTCACGACGCCCTCGAGCGAGAGCAGGATGTTCTGCGGCGAGACGTCGCGGTGGACGATGGCGAGCGGCATGCCGCCCTCGTCCTTGCGCTCGTGGGCGTAGTGCAGCCCCTTCGCCGCCTCGGAGACGATGAACGCCGACACGAGCGGCGGGATCCGCGACTCCTTCTGCTGGGCGGCCCGCATCAGCTTGCCGAGGTCGAAGCCCTCGACGTACTCCATCGAGAGGAGCAGCCCGTCCTCGCCGTGGTCGGAGAACTCGTAGACCTGGACGATGTTCGGGTGGTTCAGGCGCGTGGCGAGGTGGGCCTCCTCCACGAACATGGCGCGGAAGCGCCGCGAGGCCCCGTGCGCCGGGAGGATGCGCTTGACGACGAGGAGCTTGTACGTCCCCTCGGCGCCCCGCTTCTTGGCGAGGAAGACCTCCGCCATGCCGCCAGCGCCGAGGCGGCGCTGGATCTCTAGGTCGGCGAGCTGGGACGGGTGCTTGGCCATGCAGCGAAGCGGCGCGCGGGCGCCCTGGCTGGGAGGCGCCGAGCGCGGTGAATCGGGTGACGGTGATGAACGAGGTCCGCGCTCGGTTCCCCCGATCCATGGGAGGACTACGGGTTGACCCGCATGGTAGCGTCCCGCCCGGGTCTCCGGGGAGACAACCAGGGTGGAAAGGCGAATCTTTCTGGGTGGCTCGGGGCTCCCCGCCGGGGGTGAGCCTGCCCGCGCGCCGCATATCCGCGATGGCGGCGCCGCCAGACCCCGGCCCTGACGTTCCGCTTGCAAGGCGCCCTCCCACGGCGCCCGACATCCGGCCGGTGCTGCGCCAGCAGCAACAAAGCTGTTGCCGGAGCACAGGCCATCTGTTAAAACGGATGCTGCGTCTGTGATGAGAGACGCCGGGCGTCCGACCCCGGCCGCTGGCCGTTGGCCATTGGGCCGAGAGGCGGTGGGGTCGTCGTGTGCGCGCGCCCGAAACCTTGAGGGCTTGTAATGGACATTCGCGTGACAGAGGCGGACGTCGTCGTCGTGGGCGGCGGCAGCGCAGGCTCCACTGCAGCGGTGGAGGCGCAACAGCGGTTGCCCCGGGGGAGGGTCGTCCTCCTCGAGAAGGCGCATATCAAGCGGAGCGGCGCCATCGCGATAGGCATGGATGGGCTGAACAACGCCATCATCCCAGGGCACGCGACGCCGGAGCAGTACGTGAAGGAGATCACGGTGGCCAACGACGGCATCGTGAACCAGCGCGCCGTCTATGAATATGCGCGCAACAGCTTCGCGATGATCCAGGAGCTCGATTCCTGGGGCGTGAAGTTCCAGAAGACGCGATCGGGCGATTTCGACGTCAAGAAGGTCCACCACAACGGGAGCTACGTCCTCCCGATGCCCGAGGGCTACGATCTCAAGAAGATCCTGACGCGCATGGTCAAGCGCGCCGGCGTGAAGGTCGTCAACCGCGTGATGGCGACGCGGATCCTCGTCACCGACGGGCGCGTCGCCGGGGTGATCGGCTTCGACACCCGGGAAGGACATATCGAGATCATCAAGGCGAGGGCGGTCATCCTGTGCTGCGGCGCCTCGGGGCGGCTCGGGCTGCCGGCGTCGGGCTATCTCCACGGGACGTACGAGAACCCGTCGAACGCGGGAGACGGCTACTCGATGGCGTACCACGCGGGCGCCGAGCTCTCGGGCATCGAGTGCTTCCAGGTGAACCCGCTCATCAAGGACTACAACGGTCCGGCGTGCGCGTACGTGACAGGCCCGCTCGGCGGGCACACGGTCAACGCGCGGGGGCACCGCTTCATCGAGAGCGATTACTGGAGCGGGCAGATGATGCTCGAGTTCTACCGGGAGCTCCACTCCGCGAACGGCCCCGTGTACCTGAAGCTCACCCACCTCGCCCCGGAGACGATCACCGAGGTCGAGCGGGTCCTGCACCAGACGGAGCGCCCGAGCCGCGGGCGCTTCCACGAGGGGAGGGGGCACAGCTACGCGAGCGATCTCGTCGAGATGCACATCTCCGAGATCGGCCTGTGCAGCGGGCACAGCGCGTCGGGGGTCTGGGTCAACGAGAAGGGCGAGACCACGGTGCCCGGGCTCTACGCCGCCGGCGACATGGCGTGCGTGCCGCACAACTACCTGCTCGGCGCGCTCACCTACGGGAAGATCTGCGCCCAGAGCGCGCTCGATTACCTCGAGCGCGCGCCCGCGGTCGAGCCGCTCGCCGCCGCGGTCGACGCCGAGCGGGAGCGCATCCTCGCCCCCCTCTCGCGGCGGAGCGGGGTGGCGCCGCACCAGTACGAATACAAGGTGCGGCGCCTGGTGAACGATTATCTCCAGCCGCCCAAGACGGGGAACAAGATGACGCTCGGGCTCGAGTACTTCCTGCGGGCGAAGGAGGAGCTCGAGGAGGTCACCGCGGAGAGCCCCCACGAGCTCATGCGGGTGATGGAGTGCCATTTCATCCGCGACTGCGCGGAGATGGCGGCGCGCGCGTCGCTGTACCGGACCGAGAGCCGCTGGGGACTCTACCACTACCGGCTCGATTACCCCGAGATGGACGACCGCAGCTGGTTCACGCACGTGAACCTGAAGAAGGACGAGCGCGGCGAGATGATCGCCTTCAAGAGGCCGGTGGAGCCTTATCTCTTCCCGATCGACGACGGAGAGCGCGCGGCCTACCACCGGCTGCGCATCCCGGCCGAGGAGCAGCGCGCGTCGGCCTGACGAGCGAGTTAGAACGCGAGAACACGAGGTCAATCAAGCGATGGGTCACCTGCTCAACCGCGAATCCGTCAAGGCGCAGAGCGCCAGGTCCGTGGGCCACGCCGAGGCCGCCGTGCGGCTCGATCTGCCCGTCGTCATCGACGAGGCGTCGTGCATCAAGGGCTGCCGCATCTGCATCGACTCGTGCCCGGTCGATTGCCTCGCGATCGATCCCGAGACGAAGAAGGCCCGCATGGCCTACGACGAGTGCTGGTATTGCCTCGCGTGCGAGATCGATTGCCCCAAAGAGGCCATCACCGTGAAGATCCCCTTTCTCATCCGATAACGACCCCACGGCGGAGACGACATGACACAGCCTTCGCTCGCGCGGGATCTCGAGGGTATCCTCGGGGATCCCGACCCCGGCGCGCGCCAGCTGGCGCTGACGCAGATAGAGGATCTCTCGGATCCGGAGATCATCCACCCCCTGATCGCGGCCGTCCGCGACGAGGATCCGACGGTGCGGGCGCTCGCGCTCGGGCACCTCGAGGATCTCGGCGACGCCCGCGCGGTGCCCGCCGTCGTCGGGGCGCTCGACGACGAGGACGCCCGCGTGCGGGAGGCGGCCGCCACGGCGCTCCGCGAGATCCGCGGGGCAGACGCCGCCGCGCACCTCATCGACGCGCTGGGGCACGCGAGCCCGTTCGTCCGCACCTCGGTGATCGTGGCGCTCCGCGAGATCCGCGACCCGCGGGCGCTCGCGCCCCTCGAGGGCGCGCTCGGCGACCCGGATCCCGAGGTGCGGCGCGAGGCGGTCCTCTCCCTGGCCTACCTGCGGCGGCCCGAGTCCGCGCCGGCGCTCCGCCCGAGCCTGCGCGATCCCGACGCGCGGGTGCGGCAGGTGGCGATCGGCGCGCTCGAGTCGCTCGGCGCGCGGGGTAATACCGCGCTCGTCCAGGACCTCGTGGGGCTGCTCTCCGATCCGGACTGGCGGGTGCGGGTCGAGGCCGCCATCGTGCTCGGCCGCTCGGCGCACGGCCTCGCGGCGCCGTACCTCCGGAGCGCGCTCGAGGACGGCGCCTGGCAGGTCCGGAAGGAGGCGGCGCTCGCGCTCGGGCGGCTCCGGGCCGCCTCGGCCACGGAGGACCTCGTCGGGCTGCTCGGGAGCGACCTCGCGGATCTGCGCAAGGCGGCCGCGCAGGCGCTCGGCGAAATCGAGGCGGCGGCCGCGGAGGCGCCGCTCCGCCGGCTGCTCGGCGACGCCGACGTCGAGGTGCGGAAGGCGGCCGGCCGCGCGCTCGAGGCCATCCGGACGGGGATCGGACGAGGCGACGAACGACATGAGACCTTTGCGAGGGATTGAACCGATGACCAGGGCACTTCGCGCGCTCGTCTTCCTCACGTTGCTCGCTGCGGTCGTCGCCGGGCTATCGTGCAAGCCCGAGGCGAAGCAGACGATCCGGATCGCGATCGGGACGCAGGACACGACCATCAATTGCGCCACCGGCGGGCTGCTCATCCGGGAGCTCAAGCTGCTCGAGAAGCACCTGCCGAAAGACGGCAAGTACAAGGACGTCACCTACGAGATCGAGTGGAAAGACTTCACCTCGGGGCCGCCGCTGACGACCGAGATGGTGGCCGAGAAGCTCGATATCGGCGCGATGGCCGACTTCCCCGGCGTGCTGAACGGCGTGGCGTTCCAGAAGCAGGGGAGCCGCAGCCGCTTCATCGCCACGCTCTCCGGCAGCGCGCTGGGGAGCGGCAACGGGATCGTCGTGCCGAGCGACTCCCCGGCCCAGGGCCTGAAGGACCTCAAGGGCAAGCAGATCTCGGTGCCGTTCGGGTCGTCGGCCCACGGCATGCTGCTCCGGGCGATCCGCGATCTCGGCTGGGATCCGGACAAGGACGTGACGCTCGTCTCGCAGTCGCCGGAGGTGGGCGGCTCGTCGCTCAAGGCGAACAAGATCGACGCGCACGCGGATTTCGTCCCGTTCGCGGAGCTGTTCCCCTTCCGCGGCTTCGCCCGGAAGATCTACGACGGCTCCGGCGTGAAGGTGCCGACGGCGCACGGCGTGCTGGTGCGCGAGGCGTACGCGGAGAAATACCCGGAGATCGTCGTGGCCTTCCTCAAGGCGGCGCTCGAGGCCGACCGCCTGTTCGCGGAGGAGCCCGAGAAGTACAGCGAGCTCATCGAGAAGGTGACCGGGGTGGACGCCGAGGTCGCCTACATGTTCCACGGCCCGCTCGGCATCCAGACGCGGGACTTCACGATCAAGCCCGAGGTCCGCCGCGCGCTCCAGGTGGCGGTCGACACGCTCACGCTGCTGAAGCGCACGGACACGACCCTCGATGTCGGCACCTTCGTGGACGACCGGTACATCCGGCGCGCGGCGGCGGAGCTCGGGCTCGACTACGAGGCGCGGCTCGCGAGCTACGCGAAGCTCCCGCTGTCCGGGAAGGACGCGCTGTCCGGCGAGCCGATCGCCGAGCCGACGCTCGTCGCGCAGATCTGGGTCGCGGGCGAGCCGAAGGTGCGCGCGTACGCCAGCCCGGGCACGGCGCTCGCCGCGCTCGGGCAGCTGACGATCGAGGGCAAGGAGATCCGCGCGGTGTTCGTGCACGATCGCGCGAGCGGGGTGAAGCTCCTCGCCGATCGCGCGTGGTACGCGAGGCGCCCGGACGGCGGCCTGTCGGCGTTCCTGGCGAAGGAGGACGCGGAGCGGTGGGCCGCGGAGAACGGCGCGGCGGTCGTCGACTTCGCGACCCTGCGGGCCGAGCGCGCGAAGCTCACGGCGGCGGCGCCATGACGATGATCTCCGAGCGCAGCGCGCCGGCCGGGGCGGAGCTCGCCGGGGGCGCGGCCTTCGCGCCCGCCCCGGCGAGCGCGGCCCGGCGGGGCGCGCCGTCCCCCGCGCCGGGCCGCGCGCCCGGCGAGGGGCGCCCGCGGCGCGACCTCCGCCGCGCCTTCCTGCGCGCCCTGTCCGTGGCGGCGTGCGTCGGCCTCTGGCAGTGGGCGTCGATGACCCGCGCGGATCTCGGCGTCGTCACGTTCCTCAACGTGCCTGCGCCGACCGACGTCCTCGCCGCGGCGCGGGAGCTCTTCGCCTCGCAGAAGCTCTGGCAGCACCTCGGGAACAGCGTGTTCCGCGTCCTCGCGGGGTTCGCCGCCGCGGGCGCCACGGGGGTCGTGCTCGGGCTCCTCATCGGCAGGTCGCGGCTCGCCGAGGACACCCTGCTGCCGCCGCTCGAGATCCTGCGCCCCATCCCCGGCGTCGCCTGGCTCCCGCTCGCGATCCTGATGTTCCCGTCGGCCGAGCTGAGCATGATCTTCATCACGTACATGGGCGCGCTGTTCCCGATCCTGATCGCGACGATCCACGGCGTGGGCGCCCTCGATCCGCGGCTCATCGCGAGCTCCCGAAGCCTGGGCGCGCGCCCGCTCCGCCTGTTCATCGAGGTGGTCCTGCCGGGCGCGCTGCCGAGCATCGTCACGGGGATGAGCATCGGCATGGGGACGTCCTGGTTCTGCCTCGTGACCGCCGAGATGATCGGGGGGCAGTACGGCATCGGCTACTTCACCTGGGAGTCGTACAACTTGCAGCGTTATCCGGACATCGTCCTCGGCATGCTGCTCATCGGCCTGCTCGGGATGCTCAGCAGCGCGCTCGTCCTGCGGGTCGGCGCGTGGCTCACCCCGTGGCAAGAGCCCCAGGAGAAGGGCCGATGACGCTCGACGCGAACCGCGCGGCGGCGCGCCGGGAGAGCCCGGGGGGCGCCGTGGAGATCCGCGGCCTGTCCGTGGCCCTCGGGACGGGCGCCCGCCGCGTCGAGGCGGTGCGGGATCTCGACCTCCGCGTCGAGGGCGGCGAGCTCGTGAGCCTCCTCGGCCCGTCCGGGTGCGGGAAGTCGACGATCCTGAACGCCGTCGCCGGGTACGTGGCGCCGGAGCGCGGCAGCATCGTCGTCGGCGGCGAGCGGGTCGAGGGGCCGGGGCCGTCGCGCGGCATGGTCTTCCAGCAGAGCTCCCTGCTCCCCTGGAAGACGGTGCTGAACAACGTCGGCTTCGGCCTCAAGATGCGCGGCGTCCCCGAGCGCGAGCGCAGGGAGGCGTCCCGGCGCCTGCTCTCGCTGGTCGGGCTGTCGGGGTTCGAGGACGCGTATCCGGCGCAGCTCTCCGGCGGCATGCGGCAGCGCGTGGAGATCGCGCGCGTGCTGATCACGGAGCCGCGCGTCGTGCTGATGGACGAGCCGTTCAGCGCGCTGGACGCCCAGACCAGGCTCTCGATGCAGGAGCTCTTGCTCGACGTCTTCCGCCAGGTCCGCACGACGGTGCTGTTCGTCACGCACGACATCGACGAGGCCATCTTCCTGTCCGACCGGATCGCCCTGATGACCCGCCGCCCCTGCCGCGTCGGCGCGGAGATCGCGGTGCCGTTCGGGCGGCCGAGGACGGCGGCGATCGTGGGCTCCGGCGAGTTCGCGGCGATCAAGCGGCGGTGCCTCGAGGCCCTCCGCGACGAGCGCGCGGCCGCCGCGCACCGCCACGACCTGGAGGCCCAGACCAGCGCGTGAGGCGCGGGCCGGCGCGCCGTGCCCGGGCCGCGGGGCCCCGGCGCCCCGGGTCCGGCGGCGCCGGTCCTCGCGTACGCGCTTGATGTCCCGGGCGTTCCTCCTTACTACCGAGCCGAGAGGAGTGATCCCGATGCTCAAGAGATTCCTGCGGGTGACCGACGTGCCGTTCTCGGCCTCGGTCGGGCTGCTCGCGCTGCGCGTCGTTATCGGCGTCGCGTTCATGTTTCACGGCTGGGGGAAGATCCAGGCCCCCTTCAGCTGGATGGGGCCCACCGCGCCCGTTCCGGGGTTCTTGCAAGGGCTGGCCGCGCTCTCGGAGTTCGGGGGCGGCCTTGCCTGGATCCTCGGCCTCCTGACGCCGGTCGCGTCGCTGGGCCTCGCCGCCACCATGGCCGTCGCGGTCGCGGTTCACGTCTCGAACGGCGATCCGTTCGTCGCGATGGGCGGACCCTCCTACGAGGCGGCGGCGGTCTACCTCGGCATCTCCGTTGCGCTCCTCCTCGTCGGGCCGGGGAGGCTCTCCGTCGACGCGGCGGTCTTCGGGACGAAGCGCTGAGCGCTCGCGCGCGTCCTCGCCCGATCCGCGCGAGGGCGTCGCCGCTCGCTCTCGCGCGGCCGATCTGAGCCGCGTTGCCCTGCTGCGTCCCGCCGGGCGGATGATGTCGGCACGCGCTGGAGCGCCCTGATCCATCTGGGTTGGACAGCGTGTGCGCCGACCCATGTGGGCGCTTGAATCGCGCCTGTGAAGCCGCGCCGTCCCGGCACTATGCTCGGGTCGGGAGGACCCGATGAGAGACGCCGAGGCGATGGCACCTTCGAGCAGCGCGCGGCGGCGCGGTGTCGTCATCGCAGCGACCTGCTCGTTCGCCATTGGGTGCGTGACGCTGCTCGGCTGGTGGATCGGGGCGACCGCCCTCGTCGCCATCGCGGACGGCCTGCCGCTCATGGTGCCCAACACCGCCGTCGCCCTCGTCCTGGCGGGGGTCTCGCTCTGGGCGCTGGGCCTGCGAGCGTGTCCGGCGCCGCTCCGCCGGCTGGGACAGGCGTGCGCCGCCGTCGTCGTCGCGCTCGGCCTCGTGGTCCTCGCGCAGTACATCTTCGCCTGGGACCTCGGCATCGATCGCGTGGTGTTCGCGGGGCGCGTGGATTTCCCGGGCAAGTTCCCCGGCAGGCCGCCGCCGAACGTCGCGCTCTGCTGTGTCCTGATCGGCCTTTCGCTCCTCTCGCGCCGCGTGGAGACGCGGCGAGCGTGCCTGTTCTCGGAATGGTGCGCGCTCCTGGCCGCGGCGCTCGCGCTGACGGCGCTGACCGGCTACGTGTTCGGCGTCGGCTACTTTTACGGGCTGCCGCCGCTATTTCCGTTCATGGGGATGGCGCTCCACGGGGCGATCGCGTTCCTCGCCCTCTGCGCCGGGCTCCTCATGGCGCGGCCCGATTGCACTGCGCTCGCCACGCTGACGGCCAGCAAGTCCGGAGGCATCCTGCTGCGGCGCTTCCTGCCCTACGTCGTCCTCGTTCCGCTCGTGAGCGGCCGCCTCTTCCTGTTCGGCGCGGCGCGCGGAGCATACCCCATCGCGGCGTCGTTATCGCTCGCCTCCGCCATCACGACGCTCCTGCTCGGGGCCATGCTCTGGGTCAGCGCGGCGCGCATGAACCTCCTCGACGAGGCGCGGCAGCGCGCCGAGGAGGCGCGCGCCTTCCTCGCGACCGTCGCGCAGGCCTCGGACGACGCCGTGATCGGCACCTCCCTCGACGGGACCATCCTGAGCTGGAACCCGGCGGCGGAGCGCCTTTACGGCTACCGCGCCAGCGAGGCGATCGGGAAGAAGCTGCCCCTCCTGTGCCTGCCCGAGCGCGCCGGCGAGGCGGAGGCCGTCCTCGCGCGCCTGCGCCGCGGCGAGCGCGTCGAGCGCTTCGAGGCCGTGAGCCGGACCAAGGGCGGCGAGAGCATCGACATCGAGGTCACGGTGTCGTCGATCGTGGACGCGTCGGGCCGCGCCACCGGCGTCTCGACGATCTGCCGCGACATCGGGCGCCGCAAGGCGATGGAGGCCGAGGTCGCGAGCGCGCACGAGGCGGAGCGGCGCATCCGCTCGCAGCTCGAGGCGGTCATCGAGCAGCTGCCTGAAGCGGCGATCCTGGTCGACGCCAAGGGGCGGCTCATCAGCTGCAACAAGCTCGCGCTCCAGTACGCGTCGCGCGTCGAGGACGATCCCGATCCCTGGGGCAACCGGCTGTGTTTCGAGCACAGGACGCCGGCGGGAGAGCCCCTCGCCTGGGACGAACGCCCGCTGTTCCGGGCCCTTCAGCGCGGGGAGGTCGTGACGGGCGCCGAAGGGCTCTTGCGGCGCGCCGACCGGGGCCTCGTCCCGGTGCTGGTCAACGCGGCTCAGGTGCGCTCGGACGACGGGGAGCTCCAGGGCGCCGTCGCCGTCTTTCATGACATCTCGGCGTTCAAGGAGATGGAGCGGCAGCGCCAGGAGTGGATCGGCGTCATCGCTCACGATCTCCGCCAGCCCATCCAGGTCATCGCGACCGCGAGCCAGCTCCTGGGTCGCGCTGCCGGCGAGCGGCCCGTCGCGGACTGCCGAAAACAGCTCGACAGGATCACCTCGTCCATCGAGCGGCTGCGCCGCATGATCGACGACCTCCTCGACGCGTCGCGGATCGATGCGCGGCAGCTCACGCTGGATCGTTCGCCGGTGAATCTGCGCGCGCAGCTCGGCGAGATCCTCGAGAAGTCGGCCGAGGTGACCGCGGGCCACGCCCTGCGCCTGGAGGTGAACGGCGATGTGCCCGCCGTCCTGGCGGACCCAGGGCGGCTCGAGCAGATCGTCACCAACCTGCTCTCCAACGCGGCCAAGTACGGTCGGCCCGATGGCGACATCGTGGTCGCGGTCGACGCCGGGCCGGGCAGCGCGCACGTCGCGGTGACCAACTGGGGCGGCGGTATCCCGGAGTCGTCGCTCCCGTACCTGTTCAAGCGCTTCTCGCGCGCGCCCGATGCCGTTCCGCGCAGCGTCCGCGGCGTCGGTCTCGGCCTCTACATCACGAAGGCCCTCGTGGAGGCCCACGGGGGCAGCATCTCCGTCGAGAGCAGCCCCGGCGGCGCGACGACATTCCGCTTCTCGCTGCCGCTCGCGCCCGATACCGCGCGAGCCGCCGGGGCGTAACGCGCAGACAGCCCCTCTCTGCCCCTCTCTCCCGCTTCCTGCTCCACCGGCGCCCCCATCCCGAGAAGGAGGCTATCAGGCGGGCTCGTCAATCCGCCATCGGCGAGCTCGTCAATCGATCCTCCCAATCCTCCCAGCATCGAATCGACATTCATCCTGCCGCTGTCCGTTCTCCGTATTCCGTTTTGCGGTGCTGCCATCCTTTCGCAGGTTTCTACGGCTCAGATCGTCAGAATGATTGCAGAAGGAACTTCCTGAGGTTCGCATCCTTGCTACACCTGAGATCCGCTCCGGCCCGACGCCGGAGCAGTGAGGTGGCGCAGCAGTGAATTCCTGGTTCTTGCAGGTGAGTAAGCGGCTGGGGCCCGCGGGGCGCCGGCTTTGGTTGCTTGGGTTCATGGGGGTGGTGCTTGCGGTCACGCTCGGGCTCGCCCTGCGAGCGGCGCGCGAGTCGGCTACGCAGCGTACGGCGACGTACACCGAGCTCCTCCAGATCGCGCAGGCGGGGCAGGCGACCGCGGTCGAGGTGAGCGGGGATCGCTTCCTCGTGCGTCAGGCGGGCGGCGCCGTGGTGACGGCCGTCGTCGACGAGCCGACGCTCCGGCAGGAGCTGGTCTCCCGGTTCGCGGGCGCCGGCGCCTCGGTCGACTTCGCCTCCCGGGAGGATCCGTCGCGCGCCGCGTCCGCGGTGCTCCCGGTGGTCGTGCTGGCCGCGGTCGGCTTCGCGCTCTTCACGGTGAGCCGGCGGCGCAGCCCGAAGGTCTTCTCCGACGTGAAGGCCGGGGCGGCGCGGGCGGCGGTGCGCTTCGCCGACGTCGCCGGGATGCACGAGGTCAAGCAGGAGCTCGCCGAGACGGTCGAGTTCCTGAAGAGCCCCGATCGCTTCGCGCGCCTCGGCGGCCGCCCGCCGCGCGGCGTGCTGCTGACGGGCGAGCCCGGGACCGGCAAGACGCTGCTCGCGCGCGCCGTCGCGTGCGAGGCGGGCGTGCGGTTCCTCTCGGCGTCGGGGTCGAGCTTCCAGGAGATGTTCGTCGGCGTGGGCGCCTCCCGCGTCCGCGCGCTCTTCGCCGAGGCGCGCAAGTCCGCGCCGTGCATCGTCTTCATCGACGAGATCGACGCCGTGGGGCGGGCTCGCGCGAAGGGGCACGGCGACTCCGCCTCCGCGGAGCACGACCAGACGCTGAACCAGCTGCTCGTCGAGATGGACGGGTTCGACCACGAGACCGGCATCGTGGTCATCGCGTCGACCAACCGCGTCGACATGCTCGATCCGGCGCTGCTCCGGCCGGGGCGCTTCGACCGTAAGGTCACCGTGCCGCTCCCCGACGTGCGCGGCCGCGAGGAGATCCTCAACGTCCACGCCGGGCCGATCCCGCTCCAGGGGGAGGTCGATCTCAGCTACATCGCCCGCGGCACGCCGGGCTTCTCGGGCGCCGACCTGGCCAACCTCCTGAACGAGGCGGCCATCCTCGCGGCCCGCGAGGGCGCCGACGCGGTGGACCCGACGCACATCGACCGCGCGCGCGACCGGGTGCTCATGGGGCTCGAGCGCAAGGGGGTGCTCGTCGACGAGGACGAGCGTTATGCGACCGCCGTCCACGAGGCCGGGCACGTCGCGGTCGGGCTCCTCGCGCCGAGCTGCGATCCCGTGCACAAGGTGTCGATCCTGCCGCGGGGCCGCGCGCTCGGCGTGACCCAGGCGCTGCCCGAGAAGGATCGGCTGATGTACCGGAAAGAGTACCTCGAGGATCAGATCTGCATGCTGATGGGCGGCCGCGCCGCCGAGATGGTCGTCCTCGGGACGATGACGGCGGGCGCCTCGGACGACATCCAGCGCGCCTCGACGATCGCGTGGAAGATGGTCGCGGAGCTCGGCATGAGCCACCTCGGCCCCATCTGCGTCGGCGACGGGCACCCCTCGCGGAGCCCGGCCCTGCTCGACCGGGTCGACGAGACGGCGCGGGCGCTCACGGAAGCGCAGCTCTCGCGCGCCATCGAGATCGTGAGGTCCCGGCGCGGCGAGATCGAGGCGCTCGTCAAGGCGCTCCTCGAGAAGGAGACGCTCGGCATGGACGAGATCCAGGCCTGTTTCCCGGCCGATCGCAGGCCGCGCCCCGAAGGCCAGGCCGCCTGACCGGCGGAGGCTCGAGGACGCCGGAAAGGGAAGTCCTTTTCAGGCGTCCTCGGCGGCAGGCCGCCCGCTCGCCGCGAGCGCGTCCCGCGCTCTCCCCTCTCGCCGCCGGACTCGACCCTTCCCCCTGCATCCCAGCCGTCTCCTCTCGTCTCCGACGCTCCCGCGCGTGTGGCTGGCGTGTGAAGAGCCTGTTGTCCGAGATACGTTGTGCTCGGAAAGCTCGCTTCCTGGCCGCGCGCGCCGGATTCGACCCGGCGCGGCGCTTTGAGCCGCGGCGCGTCGCGCCTTCCTTTCCGTCCAGACAGCGCAAATCTCCCCTTGCGATTGCCGGGCAAGCTGGTGAAGTGTGGCCACTTGCATGCATGGATTCCGTTTCGTTCGCGTGTCTCTCGACAGGGTAACCTCTCCGCGTTCACCGATGGCCAGGCCTCTCTCCGGCCGCTCTCTGAGCCCGGCGCGGCCGTCGCGGGCTCTCCTGCCCCGCGTAGGCTCGGAGGCGTGCGGTGCCTGAGCCTCGGATACTGATCCTGTCCAACAGAGATCCGGAGGAGGTCGTCGACGAGCCGCCACTCGCGCAGCGGGTGGGGAGCGGGCGGCTCCGGCTCGGTCGCGAGGACGGCAGCGCGGTGGTCGCGGAGAGCGTGCTCGCGGCCCTCGCCGCGGCCCCGGGCGTGCGCGTGGCGCACCGGCCCGTGCTCCGGCCGAGCGAGGTGCTCGCGGCCATCGGCGACCACCGCCCGGACGTGATCTTCAACCTGTGCGAGGCGCTCGACGGCGACAGCCGCCACGAGGTCATGTGCGCGTGGCTGCTCGCGGGGCTCGACCTCCGCTTCACGGGTAGCGATCACGTCGCGCTCCGGAGCTGCCTGCACAAGACCGAGGCGAACCGGATCCTTGCGCGCGCCGGCGTGCGCGTGCCGGCGACGGTGCGGGTCGAAGGCCCGGATCGCATCCCGGAGGTCGCGTTCCCGGTCATCGTCAAGCCGGAGCGCGAGGACGGCTCGATGGGCATCGATCGTGGCTCGGTCGTCCACGATCGCAGGGCGCTCCGCGACCAGGTCGCCGCGGTCGTCGCGCAGTGCCGCCAGCCGGTGGTGGTGCAGCGTTACGTGCACGGGCGGGAGATCTCGGTCTCGCTGCTCGGGTGGCCGACGCCGCGCGTGCTGCCGCCCGGCGAGGTCACGTTTCAGGGCCTGCCCGAGGGGCACCCGCACGTGGTCACGTACGAGTCGAAGTGGCGCCCGGAGACGGCCGCGTCGATCGGGACGCCCTCCTCGGCGGCGGTGCTGCGGCCGCTCGAGCTGCGCCGGGTCGTCGCCGTGGGCCGCCGCGCGTTCGAGGTGCTCGGGCTGCGCGACTACGGCCGCGTGGACGTGCGGCTCGACGAGCGCGGCACGCCGCACGTCATCGACGTCAACCCGAACTGCGATCTCTCGCCGGACGCCGGCTTCGCGCGGGCGGCGGCGCGCGCCGGCCTGTCGTACGCCGACGTCGTCTGGGAGATCCTCCGCGCGGCGCTCGCCCGCGGCGCGCGCCACGACGATCTGCTCCGCGCGCGGGGCCGCGCGCCGGCGCGCGGCCGCGCCGCGGCGCGCTCCGCTGCCCGCGGCGCCCTCTCCGCCGCGCCCGAGGCGCCGTGATCACCCAGCGCGGCCTCCGCGCGGAAGATCGGCCGCTCATCGCCGCGCTGCTCGAGTCGGTCCCGGCGTTCACCGACGACGAGCGCGCGGTGGCGCTGGAGCTCGTCGACGTGACGCTCGGCCAGCCCTCGACGGACGGTTATGGCTACCGGTTCGTGCTGAGCTTCCAGGGCGCCCCGGGCGGGGACGGGGCGCCGCGGCTCCTCGGGTACCTCTGCTACGGCCGCACGCCGATGACGCAGTCCACGTACGACCTGTACTGGATCGCGACCTCGCCCGATTTCGCCCGGTCGGGGGTGGCGCGGGGGCTCGTGGCCACGATGGAGAGCGAGATCGCGCGCGAGGGCGGCGGCCTCGTGCGCGTGGAGACGGGCAGCCGGGAGGGGCACGGCGCGGCGGTGCGCTTCTACGACGCGGTGCAGTTCACGCGGGCGGCGGTCCTCGCCGACTTCTACGCGCCGGGCGACGATCTCATGATCTACACGAAGCGGGTCGCCCCGGCGCGCGCCCCGGTGGCGCCCTCGGCCGGCGAGGCGCCCGCGCGCGGCGAGGCGCCGGCGCGCAGCGAGGCGCCCGCGCGCGGCGATACGCCGCCGCCGGCCGAGCCTGCGCTCTACGACGCGGCGTTCGGCTACCGCGACTACGCCGCCGAGCGCGACTTCCTGCTCGCGTGCGCGCGCCGCTTCGGCGGCCGCCCGGTGCAGCGCGTCCTCTCGTGGGCCTGCGGGCCCGCGCGGCACCTGGAGGCCTTCGCGGAGCTCGGCGTCGGCTGCGCCGGCGCGGACGGCTCGGCGGCGATGATCGCCTTTGCGGAGCGCGCCGCGGGCGCCCGCGGCGCCGGGGCGTGCATCCGCTTCTCGTGCGCGGAGCTCGACGAGCGCCCGGACGTCGCGCCGGTCGATCTCTCGTTCGTGCCGCTCTCGGCGATCCACCAGCTGGCCACGCCGGCGGCGCTCGAGCGCCACCTCCGGCTCGCCGCCTCGCTGCTCCTGCCTGGCGGCGTCCACGTCATCGAGGCGACCCACCCCGCCGATCTCACGCCGTCCGGCGTGAACAGGACGGAGTGGACCGAGCTGCGCGGCGAGCAGTCGATCGACGCGCGGTTCCGCATCCACATCGAGCGGTCGACGCCCGATCGCGTCGTGCCCGTGACCCTCGAGGTGGTGTGCTCGGCCCGGCGCAACGGCGGCGCGCCGAGGGAGCTCTCGTCGATCCGGCAGGAGGCGACGTGGTATGTCCCGGACCTCGCCGGGTGGCGGCGCGTCGCGGAGCGGGTGCCGGAGCTCTCGCTGGTGGCGACGCTCGGCGACTTCAACGTCGACGTGCCGTTCGAGCACGCCGCGGCGTGGCGGCTGATCCTGGTGCTGAAGCGCCGCTGATCGATCGACGCCGCGCGCGACCGCGGCGAGCGCCCACAGCGGGTTCAGTTCAGGTCCCAGAAGTACTTGCCCCCGCTCGGCGGCGGCTCGTCCGCGCCGCCGCCGGGGCCGCCCGTGTCTCCGTCGCGCGTCAGCTGGAGCACCTCCTCGAGCGAGCTCGCCTCCTCGCGCCAGTACGCCTCCGTGCCGAAGTGCGGAAAGGTCCTCGGGAAGATGGGGTCGTGCCATCGCCGCGCGATCCATGCCGCGTAGTGGATCATGCGGAGCCCTCGGAGCGGCTCGATCAGCCCGAGGGTGGAGCGGTCGAAGCGGCGGAGCTCCTCGTAGCCCTCGATGAAGAGCTCGCGCTGCTGCCGGGCGGCCTCGTCGCGGCCGGGGAGGAGGAGCCACAGGTCCTGCACGGCGGGGCCGACGACCATGTCGTCGAAGTCGAGCACGCGGAGCGCGCCGTCGCGCAGGAGCAGGTTGCCCGGGTGCAGATCGCCGTGGATGCGGTGCACGTCGACGCCGCGCAGGCGCTCCTCGGCCGCGTCCGCGACGGCGCGCGCGGCCGCGAGGTACCGCCGCTCGACGGGCGCGGGGATGAGCTTGCGCTCGACGAGCCAGCCGAGGTCCTCGCGCGCGTAGGTGTCGGCGGAGAGCCGGACGCGGTGCTCGGCGGCGCTGGCCGCGCCCACGTTGTGGATGCGGGCGGCGAGCCTGCCGAGGCGCACGAACAGCTCGTCGCCGAGCTCGTCGGGGGCGCGGCCGCCCATGCGCTCGAAGAGGCAGTACGGGATGTGGTCGATCTGCTTGAGCGTCTCGCCGTCGGGGAACGGGCGCGTCGGGCAGACGGGGATCTCGGCGTCCGCCAGCTCCGCGAGGAACCGGTGCTCCTCGAGGATCTGCTCCCGCGTCCAGCGCCCCGGCCGGTAGAACTTGGCGATGACGCGGGTGCGATCCTCGCGCTCGACCTCGTAGACGCGGTTCTCGAACGAGTTCAGCGGGTAGCAGACGCGATTGCAGTGGACGCCCGCGGCCTCGACGGCCTCGATCACCTTGTGCGGCGTCAGCGACAGGAAGAGGTCGGTCGGGGTGGTGGTGCTCATGGTGGGGAGAGTTGAGCACCGACCGGCGTCGCGCTCGACGAGAACTTTCGCCGCGCGCTGCCGGAGGCCGTTGCCACGCGCCGTCGCCTCGCGGCGAGCGCCGTTACTGAGCGGGCTCAGGGGCGCTGTGTCAAGCGCGGCCGTGATACGCTATCCTGAGGACCTCATGATGGAAGAAACGCAGCTTTCGTTTCGTCACCTCGAGATCAGCAGGCTCGAGGCGATGGTCGAGATCATGTTCCTCGCGGCGTACGCTGACGGATCCATCAACGAGGCCGAGCGCGCCGAGCTCGCGCGGCACGTGGCGGCCATGAGCGAGGGGCGCGTCGGGGCCGACGTCGTCGAGTCGCTCATCTCCATCATCGAGCGCTCGGTGCGCGACGAGGGCAGGAGCGGCCGCTTCGCGGCGCTGCGCGTCCGCCTGCCCGACGTGCGGATGCGCGAGGCCGCGATAGAGCTGGCCGTCCGCCTCGTGGCCGCCGACGGCGTGATCCACGAGAGCGAGCACGCGCTGCTCGTCGAGGCGGCCAGGGCCCTCGAGGTGCCGATCGCGTTCAAGGGGCGCGTCGTGCCCGGCTCCGCCCGCTGAGCGGCGCGAGGGGCGACCGCGCCGCGGCGATCCCGGCGCGCGCCGCGGGGGCCTCGCTGGCTATCGGACGATCCTGACCGACATCCGCTGTCGATGTACCCGTCGAGCGCCGGTGTGGCGCGCAGGGAATGCGTGGTGCGACGACCGTTGCGCCGACGGATCGGTCGCGCGCTCGTCCCGGGACCGCGCCGGCGGACGACGCGCCGCGGCCGCGGAAGACGCGCGCGCAGGCCCCGGGGCGGGCCGATGGCCGCGGGCGCCGGATCTGATGCCTCCACACCGCAATCCCGGCGCCGCGGCGGGCGGGAAAGAGGCGGATCTGCGGCGATTTCCATCGGCCTGCTCCTTGCAAAACACGTGGGCAAGGACATGGACAGCCACCGAACTGACAGCTCCACGACGCCACATGGCGGCTCGATGGATCCCGCGTCGAATCGATCCCGCCCCCCGAGCGGGGGACGAGCCTCTCAGCGCGCGTACCGCTCGCCGCGGTCTCCGCGCTGGCCCTCGTCTCACCGCCCTCCGTTCGAGCCCGTCGACCTCCGGACGTCGGGCCGCCTGTCGCGGCCGTCCGGCTCGACCTTCCGTCACGGCGGGGACGTCGCGCCGCTGGAGACGCCGAGCGACGCTCCGGCCACCCCGGCGAGCGTACCGCCCGCCACGCTGCGGACCGGGCTTGCCGGAGCGCCCCCCGCCGCCGCCCTGGCGGTTTCTGCGAACGATCCGTGCTCCGCCGCGCTGCGGCGCTACGCCCCAGGCGACGTCCTCGGGGGGCGCTATCGCCTCACAGAGCTCCTCGGAGAGGGCAGCATGGGCGCCGTGTGGAAGGCGCGGAATCTCTCCCTGAGCCTCGATGTCGCGCTGAAGCTCATCCGTCGCGACTGCGCCGTCCCCGAGGCCGCCTCGCGGCTGATCCGGGAGGCGCAGGCGACGGCGCGGGTGTCGCACCGCGCCGCGGTGCGGATCTTCGATCTCTGCTTCACGGAGGAGGGAGAGCCGTTCGCGGTGATGGAGCTCCTCCAGGGCCGGTCGCTCGCCCAGGCGCTCGCCGAGTCGGGCGCGATGTCGCCCATCTCCGCGGTCCAGCTGCTCCTCCCCGTGATCGGCGCGCTCGGCGCGGCGCACGGCGCGGGGGTCGTGCACCGGGACGTGAAGCCGGCGAACATCGTCCTCGTGCGCGAGGGCCGCCGCACGGTCCCCAAGCTGATCGACTTCGGGATCGCGTTCACCGAGGTGCGCGCGGCGGGCGACGAGCGGAGGGAAACGCTGGTCGGGAGCCCGGCCTACATGGCGCCCGAGCAGGTCCGCGGCGGGCAGGAGTCGGACGCGCGCGCCGACGTGTGGAGCGCGTGCGTCGTGCTCTACGAGCTCGTGAGCAGCCGTCGCCCGTTCGGCGGCCCGAGCAGCATCTCCATCGTGCACGACGTGCTGCGCCTCGCCCCGCCGCGCCCCGAGGCCCTCGAGCTGCACCCGCGGCTCTGGGAGATCATCGAGCGCGGCCTGGCCAAGGACCCTGACGGGCGCTTCACGACCATGGCGGCGCTCGGCCGCGCGCTGGCCCAGTGGGCGATCGCGGCCGGGGTCGCCCACGACGTGACGGGCGCGTCCCTCGTCGACTACTGGCTGTCCTGAGAGGGGCTCTCAGTACGTCACGCCGCAGCCCTTCGCGTCGGCGAAGGCCTTGATCGTCTGGAGCTCGGCCGCGGTCGCGTCGCTGTAGGCCCAGCTGATCGCGCCCGCGTATCCCTTGCTGTACCAGCTCTCCAGGAGCG
The DNA here is from genome assembly GCF_051525985.1 of Sorangium sp. So ce145. Lineage (NCBI taxonomy): Bacteria > Pseudomonadati > Myxococcota > Polyangiales > Polyangiaceae > Sorangium > Sorangium sp. So ce145. Next base: position 3,798,576 of record NZ_CP150315.1, read on the forward strand.
TCGGCAAAGCGGCCGTCGCCAGGCCGGCGATCGGGAAATCCCCCATGATGACGGGCTTGTCGGTGATGCCGTAGTCCTTTGGCGACTGGTTGTAGGGCCAGTACAGGTTGACCCGGTCGTTGATATGAAAGGTGTAGAAATCGACGTCGGTGTTGCGCCAGGACCGCGCCCACTTCATCGACGCCGAGCCGATCGTGACGAGCGCCGTGCTCTCCGCGCGCAGCGCCCGGATGGCCTCGCCGAGGAACGCCGCCATCTGCGCGTGCTCGATCGGATCCACCTGGGCGTCCGGCTCGTAGCGAGGGCCGTCGTCCGGGCTCGGTCCGGTCATGGCCAGCTCGGGCTCGTTGATCACGTCCCACGCGACCATCCGGTGCCGGTAGGGGCTCTCCGCCACGGCCCTGGCGATCGGCCGGACGACCTTGTCTATCAGCTTCGCGCGCCGCTTCGCGTCCTTCACGATGGGGGTGATACCGACGGTCTTCACGTCGGCGTCGAGCCGCGTCGGGTGGAAGTTGTCGAAGGAGAACAGGCAGAACACCAGGTTGACGTCCGCCTGCTCGGCGAGCTCGAGCGCCTTCTGGACGTCGCGCCGCGTCGTCCCGCCGAGGCCAGTCGGGTTCTCGCTCGTGTCGAAGACGACGCTCTCGCCCCGGATCTCCGGCAGCATCCACCACCGCACGACGCTCGCCCCGTGAGCACGGATGTCGGCGAGGTTCTTCGCGTGGGTCTCCGCCTCGGCCGCGACGCCGCGCTTGTCCCACGCGGCGATGCCGCCGAAGTCGCCGGCGAAGTTGTGCCACGCGTAGTTCATTCCGAACATGAAGCGCTTCTTGCAGCCGATCGTGATACCAGCGCTCTCTGCGGGGCACTCGTCGACACACTCCATGGTGTCGATCGGCGCGCCTCCCTGTCCTCCGTGGCCCCCCTCGGAGGAAGCGCTCTCGCCGCCGCCGCCGCCGCCGCCAGCGCCCTTGCCGGTCGCCTCGCCAGCAGGCGGGCTCGCGCCGGTGCAGGCGACGAGGACCAGCGCGGCTGTTGCGATGAGCGCGCGGAGACCCGGTGGGCAACGGAGTGTGTTCATGAGGACAGCGGGGTGATCGTACGCGTGCTGTCACGCGAACGCCATCCTCGGGTGGCGGCGCGGGCAGCGAGCGGGCTGCGTGATGCGGGCAGGAAGGGCGGCGCAGTGCGGGCAGGCTGGACGGCGGGCGAGTCGGGGCGGCGCTTGCGGGGTTCCCCTTGAAACCTGCTTCCCCGCCCGGCTATGGGAGGGGCTCGGGCGCCGCTCGGGCCCCGAACGCCCCGCTTGCGGGAGGAGAACCACCGATCATGAAAGCGCGCGCAGCCGTGGCCCACAAGGCCGGCGAGAAGCTGACGGTCGAGGACGTCCAGGTGGAGGGCCCTCGCGAGGGCGAGGTCCTCATCGAGATCAAGGCAACGGGCGTCTGTCACACCGACGCTTACACGCTCTCAGGCAAGGATCCGGAGGGACTCTTCCCCGCGATCCTCGGCCATGAGGGCGCGGGCGTCGTCGTCGACGTCGGGCCGTCCGTGAAGAGCCTCAAGAAAGGCGATCACGTGATTCCCCTCTACACGCCCGAGTGCCGGCAGTGCTCTTATTGTACGAGCGGAAAAACCAACCTCTGCCAGGCCATCCGCGCCACGCAGGGGCGCGGGCTCATGCCGGACGGAACGAGCCGATTCTCGATCGGCAAGGAGCGGATTCACCATTACATGGGCACGTCGACCTTCTCGAGCTTCACCGTCCTGCCCGAGATCGCCGTCGCCAAGATCCGCGAGGACGCGCCGTTCGACAAGGTCTGTTATATCGGCTGCGGCGTGACGACGGGTATCGGCGCCGTCATCAACACCGCGCAGGTGAGGCCCGGCGACAACGTCGTGGTCTTCGGCCTCGGCGGCATCGGGCTGAACGTGATCCAGGGCGCCCGGATGGCCGGCGCCGACATCATCGTCGGCGTCGACATCAACCCGAAGCGCCGCGAGCTGGCCGAGAGGTTCGGCATGACCCACTTCGTCAACCCGAGCGAGGTGGCGGGGGATCTCGTGCCCTACCTCGTCGATCTGACCCGGGGCGGCGCCGATTTCAGCTTCGAGTGCATCGGCAACGTCAAGGTGATGCGCCAGGCGCTCGAGTGCTGCCACAAGGGCTGGGGGACGAGCATCATCATCGGCGTCGCGGGGGCAGGCGAGGAGATCGCCACGCGCCCCTTCCAGCTCGTCACCGGGCGCGTCTGGAAGGGCACCGCGTTCGGCGGCGCCAGGGGGCGCACCGACGTTCCCAAGATCGTCGACTGGTACATGGAGGGCAAGATCAAGATCGACGAGCTGATCACCCACACGATGCCGCTCGACGACATCAACCACTCCTTCGATCTCATGCACGAAGGCGAGTCGATCCGCAGCGTCGTGCTCTTCTCCTGAAGCGGCGCGGCGCTCGACGCCGGCCGCCTCGCGCGCGACCGCAGGGGCGGACGAGCGCGCCAGGCCGCTCGGCGCGCGGGCATGGCGCGCGCCGAGCGGGCGCGTGCGCCAGGCCTGCGCGCCATGCCCGCGCGACAGCCTGCTCTTCGGGGCGCATGTCGGTGCCGTGTCGGTGCCCTATCGGCGGCGACGGGTGCTGCAAAAATGCTGACCCATGTGACATCATTCGCCGCCATGGTCCATGTCACCTCCCTGGCGGGGCTGCCCGCCAACGCCCTCGCGGAGTCGAACGCGGCGATCGCGGCGTGCGATGCTGTCGTCCTCGTCGCGCCGTCGCCCATCGCGAAGTACGCGGGGGGGCTCGGGTCCGCCGTGGGCGCGGTGGTCGAGGCTGCGGCGCGCGTCGACTCCGCGCTCGAGGGCAAGAGTGCTCCGCTCGTCCTGCCGGCGCCGGGGGTGCCTGGCGGGCGCCTGGTGCTCGCGCCGATGGGGCCGCTCTCGGAGGACGTCGATGATGTCCGCTCCGTCGCGGAGGCCGCGGCGGCCGGCTTCGCGCGGGCGGTGGACGCGGGGGCGAGCCGGCCGCTGCTCGTCGTGCGCGCTCCGGTGGGCGCCGCGCCGCGGTTCGCGCGGGCCGTCGAGGTGGGCGCGCTCGCCGCGCTCGGGAGCCAGTGGACGCCGCTCGAGGCGCGGGAGGCGGAGATGGCCCCGCGCTCGGCCGAGTCGGTCGCGGTGCTCGGGCTGTCGGAGGCGCGCGCCCGCGAGATCGCGGCCATCGAGGTCGGCCGGGCGCTCTGCCGCGACATCACGGGCACCGAGCCGGAGCGGATGGCGCCCCGCCGCGTCGCCGAGATGTGTGAGGCGGCGTTCGCCAGGACGGGGGTGCTCGTCAAGATCGAGCGCAACGTCGATGACTATCCGCTCATCAGCGCGGTCTCGCGGGCGTCGCGGGTCGTCGAGCGGCACCGGCCGTGCGTCGTTCGGCTCGACTACAGGCCTCGCGGGGAGATCCGGCGAACGGTGCTGCTCGCGGGCAAGGGCGTCACCTACGACACGGGCGGCGTCGATCTGAAGACCGACGGGCACATGGCCGGGATGTCCCGGGACAAGGGCGGCGCCGGCGCGGTCGCCGGCCTCGTGCGCGCGGCCGCGGCGCTCGGCCTGGAGGGCGTGCGCATCGTCGGGCTCCTCGGGCTCGTGCGCAACAGCATCGGCGAGGAGTCCTATGTGAGCGACGAGATCATCCGCAGCCGCGCCGGCGTGCGCGTCCGGATCGGCAACACCGACGCCGAGGGCCGCCTCATCCTGGCTGACCTGCTCGCGCTCGGGCGGGAGCTCGCCATGAGCGGCGCGGCCGACCCCATCGTGTTCTCGGTCGCGACGCTGACCGGGCACGTCTACCGCGCCCACGGGCCTTATACCGGCGCGATCGGCAACTCCGCCGCGCGGCCGGAGCTCGACAGGCTCGACGTCCTCGCGGAGCGCTGGGGCGAGCCGATGGAGCGCGTCCGGCCGCGGCGCGAGGACTACGCGTTCGTGGCGCCCCGGTCGAGCGCCGAGGACGTCGTCTCCTCGAACCGCCTCGCCTCGGTGAACACGCCGCGCGGGCACCAGTTCCCCTTCGCGTTCCTCGACATCGCCTCGGGGCTCAAGGGCGGGGCGCTGCCGTTCATCCACCTCGACATCGGCGGCGTCGGGGTCGAGTCGGCGGACTGGCAGTTCGGCCGCCCGACAGGCATCCCCATTCCGAGTCTGACAGCTTATCTCTCTGGCGAATCCTGACCGATAGGAGCGGGAAGGAGGAGACAGGGGGCCTTCCGAGCTCTCGTGGAGAATCGGGAGGGAGGTCGTGTCGTCCGCGCTCGATGGGCCGGTGATCCGTTCTTGGTGGCCGAGGTGGGGCGGCCCGAGCGGATGTGTTGCGCGGTATCATCGGGGCGATGGGGGCGGCCGGCACGTCGCTGGCAAGCTGGGCCGTCATGCGGAGAACTCGCTCGACCACGACCAGCCATCGCGCACCGATCCCGCGCGCGCTCGCCGGGGGACTCGCCCTCGCGGCCACCGCGTGCAGCACGGGGGAACGGGGGATCAACCTGGATGTACCGCGCCTGCCGGCACAGCGCGACAGAGGCGATGTCCTGCCGGCTGTCACGAGCGACGGCGAGCAGGCCGAGCGCGCGCAGCCGGCGCCCGATACGACCGGGGTCACGAGCATGGCAGTCCCGATCGGAAGCACCGGATTTGCGCGTGGACGGTCGACGGTGGTCGTGAAGGGCTCGCTGGAGCGCGTGCGGGCCGCGGTGCTCTCGTTCGAGCGTTATCCGGAGTTCATGCCGCACTACAAGAAGTGCCGCCTGCTCGGGCGCACGCCCGCGGGCGGGTGGGATCTCTACATGGAGGTCTCGGCCCTTTCGGGCGCGGTCACGATGTGGGCGCGCATCGAGATCCAGAAGCCGGTCGTCGAGGATGGCGTCGAGACGTACTCGTCCCGCTTCATCTCCGGCAATGTGCAAGATCTCCAGGCCACCTGGCGGCTCGAGAAGAACGACGCCCAGGCGACGCGCCTGTCCCTCGAGGTGTTCCTCCGGCCGAAGCTGCCGCTTCCGAAGAGCCTCCTCAACGCGGAGAACCTGGACGGCTCGGCGCGCGCCGTCGCGGCCATCCGGGCGCGCGTCGAGCAGGCGCAGGACGGGAATCGCTGACGCGCGCGGAAGCGTGGCAGAGAGGCGGCGAGGCCGGCGTCACGAAAGCCGCTCGCTGGGCGGGCTCGCCCGTGGCCGGTGATCGCCGCCCCGCGGCGCGAGGCGCTCGCGGCCCTCAGGGCAGCCGGATGCTGAGGTTGGCTATCCCGTCCGGAGGGCCGTCGAGGGGAGGGGAGCCGAGCGTCCATTTGCGGACCGGCGTGCCCGGCGGCAGCCCGACGTAGTTGTGGCGGTGCCGGGACCCGTTGAGGTGCGCCCGGTTGCCGGTGAAGGCGCTGAGCCCCGCGGGATCCTCGTCCTGGATGCCATAAAGCGTGTTCCTCGACAGCGTGTTTCCCTCGACCAGCGCGCGCGCGCAGGCCCTCAGCCAGATCCCTTTGCCGTCGTTGTTCGCGGACTGGCAGCCGATGATCCTCGCGTCGCTCTGCCTCTCGAGCAGGAACCCCGCGCCCTTCTGCGGATCGCCGCGCGACGGACCGGCGTCGACGGGCGGGGCCGGCGGTTGCACGAACAGGGGTGCGCGGTGCACGGTGTTGCCGTCGGCGATGCAGTCGATGAACGCGTTGCCCTCGCCGCCCACGAGGCCGCCCTGCGGATCCGCGAGCGGCGTCGACGCGATGAACCCGGCCGCGAGCCCGTCGTCCTCGGCGGTCCCGCTCGCGTTCCTGTTCCCCACGGCCACGCAGCGCCTCAGCACGACGTGGCGGGTCGCGTGGAGCGCGAAGCCGCCGGCGGGCGCGTTCGCGCTCGCGCCGTGGTTGCCGAGCGCGCGGCACCCCTCGAGAAGCCCGCGGTACACCGCCCTGCCGATGCGAAAGCCGAGCGCGGAGAAGTCCTTGACCGCATCGGCGGAGGCGGCCGGGTTCGCGTTGTAGTTCCCGTCCGCCTCGCACTCGATCATCTCCAGGTTGCTCGTCGTCGAGATGTTGAACCCGCACGCGCGGTTCCCGGTGAGCGTGAAATTCCGGTTCGCCCTGCAGCGCAGGAATTTGTAGTTCTCTCCCCACGCGAAGAAGCCGGCCGGCTCTCCACCCGACGTGTTGTCGTGCGCCTCGCAGTCCTCCACGAGCACGTTGCGGCAGATGACGAAGTCGGCGCCGACGACGTTGAACTGCACGCCGCTCGGCTGGGCGCTCGTGTTCGCCGTGCGGTTGAACACGCACCCTTTGACCTGCACGTCGTCGCAGAACAGGACGAGCGCGCCCAGCGTCACGACGAAGTCGAGCCGGCTCGTGTTCTCCGAGCACACGCAGTTGATCATCCGGACGCCTTCGGCGAAGGCGACGCCGCCGGCCGCGTCCCGGGCGCCCATCACGAAGATCCCGCCGTTGCGGCACAGGAAGCCCGTGTCGATCACGCCGTCGCCGCCGCACCGCCGGACCGACAGATCGAGCAGATCCAGATGGCTGCACGCCCTGGCGGCGATCCCCACCCCCTGGATCCCGAGCACGCTGCCGTTCCTGATGACGAGCCGCGTCCTCCCCTCGGCGAACACGCCCACGTTCCCGGAGACGACCTCGCCCCGGCAAGGCCTCGCGCCCGGGTCGGGGGCGACGACGGGCGCCGGAGGGTCGATCTGCCGCAGCGTCCTGCCGCACAGGTCGAGCGTGACGTCGTCGCTCGCGATCGTGATGGCCCGCGCGTTCGCGTCTCGCGCCACCCAGTCGACGTCTTCCACGAGGGTGTACACGCCGGGCGCCGTGATGACGAAGGGGACGCGGCGCTCCGGGTCCGGTCCGCCGTTGATGTCCTGCGCCGTGATCGGCGTCGCGGGGAGGCGCGCGCTGGCGCCGGAGAGCTCGCTCATGGTCCTCGGGCGGGAGTCTACGCCGTTCAGCCCGCTCCGCGCCGCGCCGGCGAGCGCGCGCCTCACTGGATCGGCACCGCGCGCAGCGACTCGGCGAGCTTCGCGTAGAGCGAGCTCCGCGGGTCGTCGCGCCGGTAGATGAGCCGGAAATGATCGCGCGCGAGGGGCGCGGACGGCAGGAGCCGCTTCAGCTTGCCGCCGCGGAGCTCGGCGGCGACCATGTGGCGCGGCAGCACGGCGACGCCCTCGCCGGCGAGCACCAGCGCCTTGATGGCGGCGCCGAGCCCCACCCAGCGGTGCCGCGCGAACGCGAAGCAGCCGGCGCCGCCCGCCTGATCCGCGAGGTACCGGAACAGCGGCATGGTCGGGTCGATGTCGAGCAGGCAGTGCCGCGACGCGTGCTCCGGGCGGGCGAACGCCTCGCGCCGGAGCAGCCTGGGGGAGGCGACGAACGCGTAGCGCTCCTCGTGCAGCGTCTCCGCCGCCAGGGTCGTGGCGCTCCAGCGCGCGCTGGTGACGACGCAATCGACGCTGCGGTCGTAGAGGCGCCTCAGCAGGTCGTCGGAGGCGCCGAAATAGAGGTGGAGCGTCAGCTCGGGGCGCCGCCGCGTCAGCGCGCCGAGCTGGGGGACGATCCACGACATCCCGAGCTCGAACCGCGTGCCGAGCGTCAGCTCGACCGGAGCGGGCGCGGGGCCCATCGCGCTGCGGAGGCAGTCCTCGGCGAGCGCCAGGCACTGGCGGGCGCGCGGCAGCAAGGCGAGCCCGCGCGGCGTCAGCTGCACCCGGCGCGTGGTGCGCTCGAACAGCGGAGCGCCGACCTGCTCCTCGATCTGCCGGATGCGCTGGCCGAACGCGGCGGGGCTGAGCGCGACGGCGCGCGCCGCGGTCCGGAAGTTCAGCGTCCGCGCCGCGGCCTCGAAGCAGGCGAGGTTCTCCAAGGAAGGGAGCAGCATCGCGGTATCGTATCGTTTTGCGAAACAATCCCGGCCGCATAATACGGGATCGCGCCGGCCACGGCGCGTGGTCCACCTCGCGCCGCGGCCGGCGCGCGCGATCTGGAGGGCGGCTCGGGTCGTCCGGACCCCGGGGCGCTACCGAGGATCCTCGACGGGCGCGGTCTCGAGCGGGACGGTGCCGCCGTTCGCGATCCACTTGAAGCCGTCGACGAGCGCGGTCGAGTCGCGCATTTCGTCGCCGGTGTCGAAGATCATGAACCGCAGCTTGAGCTCCTCGCCGCCGGTCACCGGGGCCCGCGTGCGCAGCCAGCCGGTCGCGCCGGCATCGTCCCAGAGCCCGAAGCCGGTGCCCTCGAGCTCGTCCGTCCCGAGCGGGCACTCCTCGCAGACATCGAAGAAGCTGAGTTTGACGCCGACGGGGTTGCCAAGGCTATCGAACGAGAGGTTGCCGTTGAGCGACCCTGGCGGGGCGGGCGTCGCCAGTGCGACGAACTGGTCGTTGAAGCAGTCTTCTACGGTGAACTCGGGATATTCGAAGGTGTAGAACTTGAACGCGAACTCGTAGCCTGTCGCGTTCGTCGGCGTGCGGAGGACGAGCTCGAGGGCGATGTCGTCGTGGATGTTTGCCGAGGGAGGGCACCCGGGGGCGCCTTGCGGGAAGCCGGGCGGCGCCACGCCCAGCCCGTAGTTCGTGCAGCTATACGTGTTGCACGCGCCCGGCCACCCGGCGATCCGGGCGCGACCCGAGGACAGGACGAGCAGGCGGGTCCCGCCCTGCGGGTGCACGTTGGGGCCGAAGGAATCGAGCACGCCCACCGCGGGCGAGGGCTCCGCGGGCGAGCCGTCGCCGCGCACGTACTGCGCGCTCAGCACGCCCCACTTCCTGTCTCCGGGCGACGCCCTGGCGCAGAGGTCGATCGCGTGGGCCCCGTGGATGGCGTCGAAGTCGGCAGGAGCGATGTTCCTGTCGCAGGCCTGCGGCGCGTTGTCGATCACGCCATCGCAGTCCTCGTCGGCCGGCTCGGGCACCGCGCCGCTCTGGTCGGGCTCCGTGATCACGACCTCGACGGCGCCTGGGTTGACGTTCGTGTCGCCGTCGTTGCAGTCGCCGTCCTCGATGGTGAACCCGTCGCCGTCCTCGTCGGGAGACGGGCCCTCCTCCGCCGGCGTGCCGCCGCCGAAATCAGCCCACGAGCCCGTCGACTCCACCCGTCCGCCGCTGCCCGTCTCCGCCGTCGTGGCGCTGCTCGCGCCCCCGCCGCCGACCTCGCCAGGCGCCTGCTGGTCGCGCGCCGTCGCGGAGCACGCGCCCGAGGCCCAGAGCGCCGCCCCGACGCTCGCGCAGAGACCCAAGTAGACGAAGCGCCCGCCTCTCATGGTGCATCCACCTCGATGGTTGGTCCGGACCGCCGGAGCGCCGCGTCCCCGGCGGCCCACGGCAACATGCGAGCACATCACGGCCTGGGCTCGCTGTCTTCTGTTCGCTGCCGCGGCGGCGCGGGGTCGTCGGGCGGCGCGCCTCGCTCTGGTTCCCCTCGCTTCAGGAGCCGCGCGGCCCACAGCGAGAGCGCGAGCAACCCGACGGCCAGCGCGCCCCCGATCGGCGCGCGGTGCCGCTCGGTGAACGGAAGGTCGCGCGCGACCGGGGCGGCGCCGAGCTCCGGGTTCGCCGCCGCGGCGCCGAGCCTCGCGGCGGGGGGACGCTCGCGCACGGTGGGGTCGAGCAGGTCGGCCAGATCGTAGCTCGGGCGCTTGCCGAGCGCGTCGCCGATGTAGAGCCAGTGCGGCCCCGGCCGCGCGGCGCGGAACACGATCTCGCGCGCCCGCACCTCGCCTTGCGCGCCCGAGAGGGAGAGCGGCGCCGAGTCGCCGTCGTGGATCGTGAGCCGGAGGAAGCGCTTCCGGGTGGGGCTCAGCGGGATCCGCGTCGACTCGAGCGAGGGCCCTGACGCACCGCGCGGACGGATGCGATGGATCATGCCGCTCCCCACGGCCGGCCAGACCGCGCGGTACGTGGTCGAGGCGACGTCGACGCGGCGGCTGAACTCCGGCGTGGCGACGTCGAGGAGGACGGCCTCCAGCGGCGCGCCGTCGGCGCCGGCGTCGAGCGTGACGAGCGTCGTCTTCGCCTCGCTGTCCCGCTGCGTCTCGACGATCGCGAGCGGCGGCAGCGCGGGGGACTCGGTGGGGGCCTGCGGCTCGCACGAGACGGCGCCGCCCGTGATCCGGACGTCCGCGGCCGCGTCGCGCGCCGGGGCGCCCTCGGGGACAAGGCGGATCCGGACCAGGGCGGCGCGCGAGAGGGGATAGCGGACCGACAGGTGCTCGACCGTCTCCGAGCCCTGGGGGATGCGGTAGACGTGGGCGCCGCGCGCGACCTCGCTGAGCGCCCTCGGATCCGCGCCGGTCTCGACCCGCGCTTCGCGGAGGAAGCTGCCGCCGGTGACGCTGAGCTCGACGCGGCAGTGGCGCGTGCCGGGCGCGTCGAGCGCCCAGGTCGCGTGCGCCACGCCGGCGGCGTCGACCCCCGGATCGAGCATCGTGGCCGCGATCCGCCCGGACGCGTGCGCGGCGCCCGGCTCGCGGATCACGTAGGGCACCTCGGCGCCGTCGGGGCCTGCGATGCGGACGTCGGCGAGCAGCTCTTCCGCGCGGCTCTCGCGGTAGAGGTCGAGATCGACGTCGACGCGGTGGTCGCCGGCGGCGTCCACGCCCTCGATGGGCCGGACGAGCGGGTGCCTCTCGGTCGGGAGCGCCGCGGCGGTCTGCGCCTCGGCGGGCCGCGCGAGGCTCATCGCCGCGAGCAGCGCGAGCGGCCCGGCCGCGCCCCGCGATCCGGCGCGCAGGAGCGTCACGAGGCGCCGGCCGAACCGCGCGTAGAGGAACCCTCCGCCGACGAGCAGCGCCCCGACGCCCGTGAAGAGGGCGATCTGGTAGATGCGCTCGACGTGCCAGACGTCCCAGGTCACGAGCTTCGCGATGGTGACGGCGAACAGGGAGAGCCCGGCGTAGCGATGGAAGGCGTCGCGCGCCGCGAACCCCGCGGTGAGCAGCGCGATCGCCGCGAGGGCGAGCACGAGCGTGGTCGCCATCGCGAGGCTGCCTTGCTGGCCCTCGAGGGCGGCCCGGTGCTGCACGGTGAGCTCGGCGAACTCGGCCGCGTCGAGCGGGGCAGGGGGGGCGGCGGGGAGCGCGGTGATCGCGCTCCGCACCTCGAGGACGACGGTCGTGATGAGCAGCGCATACCCTGCGCCCAGCGCCGCCACCGCGGCGCCGCGCAGCTCGCCGCGCGCGGCGTCCGGGGGGCGGGCGAACGCCGCGCGCGACAGCAGCCGCCCCGCGGCGAGCAGGGCGGCGCTCACGCCCGCGAACGCATAGGTCCTCGCGTTGAGCAGGACGGGGACCGCCATGGTCCCGTCGCGGCCGTGCGTGGCGAACCAGGTCGTCACGAGCGCCTCGACCTCGGCCCGATCGACGACGAGCGCCCGCCCGAGGGTGGCGGCGAAGAGCAGCAAGGTGACGGCGAGCCAGGCGCGCTCGCCGGTGCGCGCCGCGATCGCGGCCGCCACGGCCGCGAGGATGCTCCAGACCACGGTGACCGTCGCGCCGCCGAGCCCGAACGCGACGGCCGCGGCGAACAGGGCGAGCGCCTGTCCGAGGAGCAGGGCGACGCGATCGGCGGGGGGCGCGGCGCCTTCGCGGGTCACGCCGGCGCGGAGGAGCGCGGCGCCGAGCGAAAGGTCCAGGGCGCCGGCACCCGCGGTGAGCAGCGCGCGGAGCGTCGGCGTGTCCTCCGGCGTGGCGCCGAGCGCGGCCGCGACGAACCCGAGCGTCGCCACGCACGCGGCGAGCGCGTCGGACCACGAGAGCGCCGGCGCGCCGGGCTCGCGCGCGCGCCGCGCCGAGGCGCCCGCGGCGCCGAGGAACACCAGCATGACGAGCGCCGATGCGCCGAGGAAACTTGCGTTGAGGGCGTTGACGGCGCTCACGGCGTCGACGGCATCGGCCGCCGCCGAGGCGCCCCCGTCCGCCGGCGCGATCGCGAAATGCGCCGCCGCCGCGAGCGCGCCTGCCGAGACGATCGCCGCGGCGAGGAGCAGGGCGGGGAGCGCGGCGCGCGCGGCCGTCCACGCCGCGAGGGCGGCCGCGCCCGCGAGCGCGAGCGCGAAGAGCGCCGCATCGGCCTCGATCAGCAGCATGCCCGCGGTGCAGGCGAACAGCGCCGCGCCGGCGGAGCACGCGACGGCGGTCTTCCGATCGAGCTGGCCCGCGAGCCCGGCGCCGCGGAGCCACCCCGCGAGGTAGACGAGCGTCCAGGCCGCGACGAGCGCGACGAGCGTCGTCCGGTGCGCGGCAGGCGCGTCCGCGAACGTCGCGGCGAAGGCGAGGAAGGCGGCGCCCATCGGCGCCAGCAGCCACGCTCCCTCCTCCGGCGGGCGCAGGGCGACCAGCGCCGCGAGCGCGAGCGCGATGGCGGCGGCCGTGAGCGCGCGCGGCGCGTCGAAGAGCAGCGCGGCCGCGCCCGCGTGGGCGAGCACGAGGGCGGCGATGCTGGTCGCCGTGGCGTCCGCGCGCGCCGCGACGCGGAGGACGCCGGTCGCTGCCCCGCCGGTTGGCGCGGCGCTTCGATCCGGGCTCGAGGCGGGCGCGCGGCGCAGCCACAGCGCGCGCAGGATGCCCTGCGCCGCGGCGAGCGCGACGAACGCGAGGGGCGCCGCGCGCGCGGCGAGCGGGAAGTAGGGCCCCGGGAGCGCCTGCGCGGGCGAGTCGAGCCAGGGCGCCGCGTCCGGGTCTCCGCCGGCCGGGGCGGCGCTGGCGTCGAAGTGCGTGGCGTACCAGCCCCAGAACAGCGCCGTGTGGCCTGCGATCGCGAGCCACGGCGCGACGCGGAAGCCGAGCCTCGCCGCGACGGCGTGGGCGACGCTCGTCATGAGCAGGAGGTAGCCGAACAGGACGAGCGGCCGGTCCTGCCCCGTCGACAGCACGACGGGGTTGAGGAAGCCGGCGACGAGGCTGAGGATCAGGATGGCCTCGCCGCGGTGGCGGAGCGCGAGGCCGGCGCCGAGCAGGAGGAGCGCCGTGTCCGCCGCGAAGGCCGCGGGGATCGGGACGAGCTCGTACAGCGCGGCGCTCGCCCACACCGACGCGATCAGGACCGAGAGGCCGAGGCCGATGAGCGTGTGGACGAAGCGACGCTGCGCGCGCCCGCGGAGCACCTCGGCGATCGCGAGGAGCGCGGCGCCGGTCGCGGCGCCGATCGCGACGCGCCCGAACGGCCCGATCCAGGCGTTGTCCGAGGCGTACTTGAAGAAGAAGAGCGCGCCGAGCAAGAAGGTGGTCGCGCCTGCGCGGGTGAGCCAGGTGAGGCCGAGCCGCTCCTCGATGGAGGGCCGCTCCGGGACCTCGCGGTGCGCGGCCGAGCCGGCGCCGGGCGCGCTGGCGTCGAGCGTCGCCGCGGGGCGAGGCGCGCGAGGCACCGGAAAAGCAGCGGGATCCGGGAACGCGACAGAGGGGGGCGCCGCGGCCGCCGCGGCGGCGAACGCCGTGGACGCGACCCCCGGGGGCGCGGGGGCGGTCGGATGCGCGATCTCGGGCGGCGCGCCGGCGGTGGCCATGTCGAGCGCGGGCGGCGCGCCGGCGGCGGCCATGTCGAGCGCGGGCGGCGCGCCGGCGGTGGCCATGTCGAGCGCGGGCGGCGCGCCTGCGCCCTCGGCGTCGAGCGCGGGTGGCGCCGCCGCTGCGGGCGGGAGCGCGCCCTGGGCAATCCGCTCTTGCTCCAGGCCGTGTGTGCTTCGCGGGCTCTCCGCCGCTGCGCTGAGCGCTGCTCGGCCGCGCCGCCCGGAGAGCTCGGCCACCCGGTGCTCCAGCGCGTGGATCCGAAGCAGCAGGTCCTCGTTGCGCCGGTTGGCCCGGACGGCGAACACGAAGGCGACGAGCGGGGCAACCAGGAGATAGGCGACGAGCGCGAGCCCGAAGAAGACGACGATTCCTGCCCCCATGCATGCTTCGTAGCATGGGGTGCGCGTCGCAGGCGCCGCCCGTCCGCGCGACGATGCCTGTGCTGTTCACGCTGCTCGCGCCGACGGGCCCATCGGAAGGGGAGGACCTTTCGGCGCGCGCTGGGATTCGGGTAAGGTGCATCCGCATGAGGAACACACGCCTGCCTGATCGCCGCGCGCCGGGCGCCTGCTATCTTCCCCGTGTTCCCGGACGGCGGCGTTGCTCGGGGGGGGAGCGCGGCCATTCGGGAACAGTTCTTCTGTCCTCTCGACCTTCTGCGGCGGAGACCTCGCGATGGTGAAGCACCCGACCGTCTCTGCATGGCAGCGGGACCACGAGGAAGGTGGTTATACGGCCGAGTTGCACGGCTGGACCTTGCGGGTCCGCTGGATACCCGAGCGCCCGGGTGAGATCCGCGGCTTCGTGTGGGAGGCCGTCGATCCCTCGGGGAACAAGGTCACCTCGCGCGAGATCCACGAGGAGATCGAGGTGGCGATGGCGTACGCCGAGGAGCGCGCGGCCCCCGATCCGGAGAAGCGCGAGGGGAAGACCGTCGATTGAGCCGCGCGCCGCGCGGCGGCGCCGGGCTCAGCCCGCCTTGTCTGCGGGCGCCGCCTTGCGGCTCCGCCTGGCGCCGTAGTTCCGGATCACGATCTCCCCCACGCGGCCTCTGGCGTCGCTCTTCGCGTTGATGCTCCGGAGCGCCGCGACGCGGTCGATCTTGAACCGCTTGTAGAGCGGCGGGATCTCCGGAACATCGGAGTTCGAGAGCATCACCTGGACGCCTCGCCCGTCGAGCTCCGCGAAGAGGGCGGCGAGGCGCTCCTGGTCGCGGAAGCCGAAGCCGCGCGCGCTGTAGGACGTGAAGTTCGCGGTCGACGAGACCGGCGAGTACGGCGGGTCCAGGTACACGAAGTCGCCTTCCTGGGCGTGGTCGAGCACGCGCTCGAAGTCGCGGACCTCGAGCTCGACGCCCTGCAGCGCCGCCGAGCAGGCCCGCAGCTGAGGCGGGTTGCAGATGGCCGGCTTGACGTAGCGGCCGAAAGGCACGTTGAAGCGGCCGGCGCTGTTGACCCGGTAGAGCCCGTTGAACCCCGTCTTGTTCAGGAAGATGGTCCGCGCGGCGCGCTCGGGCAGCGTGAGCGAGGCGGGATCGACGTCGCGAACCTTGTAGTAGTGCGCCTCCTCGTAGGCGTGCCTGCCCAGCGCGGCGATCACCTCGTCGACCCGATCGCGCACCGCCCGGTAGCAGTCGATGAGCTCGGCGTTGACGTCCGTCAGCGTCGCGCGCTTCGGCTGCAGGCAGAAGAAGAGCGCGGCCCCCCCCATGAAGGGCTCGAAGTAGCGCCCGTAGGACGCGGGGAGCAGCGGCTGGAACTGTCGGAGCAGCTGGCCCTTGCCGCCCGCCCATTTGAGGAACGGGCGTGGCGTCACGGGCGCGTCGTCGTCGGGGTCGGTGACAAGGGCGGTGGTCATCGCGCAATACTGGACGCCAACCTACCAGGGCGCGCGATCGTCCTCAACCGCCGAAGGCACCGCGAGCGAGCACGCTCGTCGGACGCGTCCGACGCGCCTCGCCGGTCCGCCCCCGACGCGCGGGCGCCCGGGGCCATGGGTCTCTCCAGGCTAGGTCGTTCTATGTCCATGCCGCGGCCCCGTCGGGCGGCGATGTGCCTTGAGGTCGACAGTCGATATGGGTCTGATTCATCAGTAATTCCGAATGCTTGTAAGCATGCATGAGCGTGCGTGTCCGGGCTGGAGCGCTGCCCGGATCATGGCATGTCGCCGCTTGCGCGATCGCCGAGCAGGGATAAGTTGAAGTCTCGACACGCGGGCTGGACAGCCGCTGGTGGAGCGGAGTTCTCCCGCATTCGCGCACCGCCGCGTCAGGCCATCTCGCCGGTGGACCTGCCCGGCGCGGCAGGGGCTCGCTCGGGCGCTGGGCGCGGGCGTCCCGCGCCGGGTGGCCGCTCCTCGAGGGGCCGCCATGCGTGGAAGCCGCCGTTGCTTCTCGACAGGAGGGATGCCGCCATGATGCTTGCCTTCGACCTCGATCGCGACGACGCCCCGCAGCAGCGCGGCCCCGGTCCTGCGGACGGACCGGGTTGTTTCGGTGAAGCCGCGGACTACCGTGCTCAGCGGATCCTGTACGCCGCCCGCGACTGGATCGGCGAGCAGGACGGCATCACCACCGACGGTCGCTCGCTGATCCTGCTGCACGCCCAGCGGACGCCGCCGGAGCGGCGCGAGGCGCTCGTGCGCTGCTTCGAGCGCGTGATCCTGCACGCCCCCCGGCCGGAGCTCACCGCGCTCTCGGCGTCGCTGCGCCAGGCGGGGCTCTCCGTGGACGAGGACCTCTCGGTGATGGGCGCCCCGGCCGGCGAGGTGCGCGCCGCCGTGCAGGGGCTCGGCCGGTTTCGCACATTCCCGCCGGGCCTGCGCCTGTCCAGGGTGTCGCCGGACGACGACGAGGCGTCGATCCGCGCGATCCAGGAGCTTCAGGCCGAGAGCGGCCACGCGCCGCTCCCGGGGTGGACCCTGCGCGGCGGCGAGGGGCGCTCCTTGACGCTCGCGCTGCGCGACGGCGCGGGGGCGCTGATCGGCTGCGCCACCCTGTGTGTCATGACGCGGCCACAGCCTGCCGAGATCGGCGGGCGCGAGGCGCTCGCGCAGCTCGGGCTGCTGGGCGCCCCGCCGCTCTGGATCTCCGACGTGGGCGAGGCGCCCTCGTGGACGGCCATGCCGATCTGCACCTCGCTGCGCGAGGACCACCGCGGGCGGGGGCTCGGGGCCCCCCTGCAGGCGGCGGCGCTCCGGGAAGGGCACGATCGCTTCGGGATCCGGTGGTTCTACGCGCTCGTCAGGGCCGGCGACGAGATCGCCAAGCGCATGAACGCGCGTTGCGGGCTCGCCCCGCACCGCGCCGAAGGGTTCCTCGTCGCGTCGGCGGTGCCCCCCGAGAAGCCCCGGCGGCCGGCGGACGGGCGCCGCGGCTCAGGCTGACAGCACGGGCGCGAGGAGAAAGCGCCGCCGTCCTAGCCGAGGCGCCATGGGGCCGGCGCCTCGCCCGCGAGGCGCCGGCGGATCGTGTCGAGCGCGCGCTCGAAATAGCCGTCGCGCGCGACAACGAACTCATCGAGCCGCACGTCGCGCGGCTCGACCTTCACGGCGCCCGCGGCGTCCGGCGGCCGCCGAGCGAGGCCGCTCGCGCGGGGCGCCTCGCCTCGGACGAGGCGCAGCGCCGCGCCGAGCGGGAGCGACAGCAGCGCTGTCACCTCGCGCGGATCGGGACGCAGCTCCTCGAGCGCGCGGCGGGTCGTCGCGAGCAGCACGTCCTGCAGCTCGCGATCGACGATGCCCGGCGCGTGATCGTCCTGGCTGCGGCGCGTGCCGAGCCGGACAACGTCGCGCGGCGAGAGCGGCAGGCCGATCTCCTCCTCCGCCTCGCGCAGCGCCCCCGCGAGATCCTCTCCGGCGCGGTAGTGCCCCGACACGGCGACCTCGAGCGCGCCGGGCCAGGTGTCCTTGTCGGGGCTGCGCTGCTGGAAGAGCACCCACGGCTCCGCGGCGCTCCGGCCGCCGTCCGGCTCCAGGCCATCGGGCCCCCGCTCGAGGAGCACCCACACGTGAACGCTCCGGTGCCAGTCGCCGTCGCGGTGAACGAGCCTGCGCGCCTTGCGCACGCCGAGCGGCCGGCCTCCGTCATCGAGGAGGTCAAAAAGCTCCTCTTCGTCCTGCGCCGCCATGCGCCACAGGGTAGCGCAACGTGAACGGAGCAGGACGTCTTCGCTGTGCTGCGTGCTCGCGCACGTCGGATGACGCTGCGCTTCGCGTCGTGCTCGACGCACGACATCAGACGGAAGCAGCAGGAAACGAGGCGAGGAGGGTGAAGTGGCGATCCCAGCGGGAATCGAACCCGCGTTACCGGCGTGAGAGGCCGATGTCCTAACCGCTAGACGATGGGACCTTGTTCTGTGGAGAAGACCGACAGCAGAGCTGAGCGGCCTGGCTGGGGGACAAGGATTCGAACCTTGATAGCAAGAGCCAGAATCTTGCGTCCTGCCGTTAGACGATCCCCCAAGGGGTCAGCGCCGTGTTCATCAGCGCCACGGGCCGCGGAATCTACTTGGGCTGCCTGGATTGTCAAGCGATCAAAATCGGACCCGCCGAAGAAAAATGCCCGCCGCCAAAAATCGCCCCTATTTCGCGTGTTTCGAGCGCTTCGCGGGTGGAGCGAGGCCTCCCCCCTGCTCAACCCCTCGTCGCTCAACCCGCTCCGCCCTCGTTGCATGCCGTCCGTTGACGTCGCTCGTCGCCCGTCGCGCTGCCATCGGTCGCGCTCTCGCCACGATCCGTCCAGGCTGTCTTCCCGCTTGTCGGAGGGGGGCTCGTCCCTGAGGAGGCTCCACGATGTCGCGACCGCGCCTCGCCGTCGCTTCTCCAGACATCTCGGCTTCGCCGTTCGGGACTCTCGGTCCCGGAAAAGTCGCGGCTCCCTGCTGCGTGCCCTTGACGCGCCGGGTGACTGATTTACTTTCGGCCGCGGTTTAGCCACCGGCCTAGGAGAGTGCCAAGACACTGCGATGTCGGGCACTTAGCTCTTGTCGCGCGGGCGGAACGCCCCAGCGGGGGGGCGAACGGGACCTCCGGCGAGCCGATGGTCAGTCAACAAGCCGAGGACGAGGGAGCCAGCATGAAAATCAGGCCGCTGCAGGATCGGATTGTCGTCAAGCGCGTCGAGAGCGAGACGAAGACCAAGGGGGGCATCATCATCCCCGACGCCGCGAAGGAGAAGCCGATCGAGGGGCGCGTCGTCGCGGTGGGCAACGGCAAGGTCCTGAAGGACGGCAAGGTTCGCCCGCTCGATGTGAAGGTCGGGGACAAGGTGCTGTTCGGCAAGTACAGCGGCACCGAGGTGAAGCTCGACGGCGAGGAGCACGTGCTCATCCGCGAGGACGACGTGCTCGCCGTGACCGAGTCCGCCTCCTGAACCAGGTCCGAGGCAACCGAACGCAAGCGTTAGTACACGCGGCCGCGCGGCCGCGAGGGGATTGAGAGATGGCTGCGAAGCAGATCGTTTTTAGCCGCGGCGCCCGCGCCGCGATCCTCAAGGGCGTGAACACGCTCGCCGATGCGGTCAAGGTGACCCTCGGGCCGAAGGGGCGGAACGTCGTCATCGAGAAGAGCTGGGGCTCCCCGGTCGTGACGAAGGACGGCGTCACGGTCGCCAAGGAGGTCGAGCTCGCCGGCAAGCTCGAGAACATGGGCGCCCAGATGGTGCGCGAGGTCGCCTCGAAGACCAGCGACAAGGCCGGCGACGGCACGACGACGGCGACGGTGCTGGCGCAGGCGATCTTCGGCGAGGGCCTCAAGCTCGTCGAGGCCGGCCACAACCCGATGGATCTGAAGCGCGGCATCGACGCGGCGGTCGCGAAGGTCATCGAGGCCGTGCAGAAGGCCGCCAAGCCGACCAAGGACAAGGACCAGATCGCCCAGGTCGCCACGGTCAGCGCCAACGGCGACAAGGAGATCGGCCAGATCCTCGCCGACGCCATGGAGAAGGTCGGCAAGGAGGGCGTGATCACGGTCGAGGAGAACAAGCGCATGACGACGGAGCTCGAGACCGTCGACGGCATGCAGTTCGACCGCGGCTACCTCTCGCCCTACTTCGTGACCGACCCCGAGAAGATGACCGCGGTGCTCACGAACCCGCTCATCCTCGTGCACGAGAAGAAGATCTCGGCCATGGCCGACCTCCTGCCGCTGCTCGAGCAGGTGGTGAAGCAGGGGCGCGAGCTGCTCATCCTCTCCGAGGACGTCGAGGGGGAGGCGCTCGCCACGCTCGTCGTGAACAAGCTGCGCGGCACGATCAAGGTCGCCGCCGTGAAGGCGCCCGGCTTCGGTGATCGCCGCAAGGACATGCTGAAGGACATCGCCATCCTCACGGGCGCGACGCCCTTCATGGAGGACCTCGGCCAGAAGCTCGAGAGCGCCACGGTGCGCGACCTCGGGACGGCCAAGCGGGTCGAGATCGACAAGGACAACACGGTCATCGTCGACGGCCAGGGCGACAAGACGGCCATCAAGGGCCGCATCGAGGCGATCCGCAAGCAGATCGCGGACACGACGAGCGACTACGATCGCGAGAAGCTCCAGGAGCGGCTCGCGAAGCTCGCCGGCGGCGTCGCGGTGGTGAAGGTCGGCGCGGCGACCGAGACCGAGATGAAGGAGAAGAAGGCGCGCGTCGAGGACGCCCTGCACGCGACCCGCGCGGCCGTCGAGGAAGGCATCGTGGTCGGCGGCGGCGTGGCGCTCTTCCGGGCGGCCGCCTCGCTCGAGTCGCTCAAGTTCAACGACGAGCGCGACGTCGGCGTGCGGCTCGTGCGCCGCGCCGTGGAGGCGCCGCTCCGCCAGATCGCCCAGAACGCGGGGGTCGACGGGACGGTGGTCGCGGAGAAGGTCCGGTCGGGCGCGCCGACGTTCGGCTACAACGCCGCGACCGACTCGTACGAGGACCTGCTCGCCGGCGGCGTCATCGATCCGGCCAAGGTCGTGCGGCACGCCATCTCCAACGCGGCCAGCGTCGCCGCGCTGATGCTCACGACCGAGGCCCTCGTCGCCGAGAAGCCCAAGAAGGAGAAGGCCGCGGCCGGCGGGGCTCCCGGTGGCATGGGCGGCATGGGCGGCATGGGGGGTATGGGCGGCATGGGCGGCATGGGCGGCATGGGCGACTTCGACATGGGTTGATCGCCTGTCCGCGCCGCTCTCGGGCTGCCGCCGCCTCCGCGCGGCGCCGGCCCGCCGAGCGCGCTGCCCCGACGAAGCGGGCCGAGGGGTCCTCCAAAGCATGCTGGCTTGGGGGGCCCCTCGCGTTTTTGTGAGCGGCAGCGCTCTTGCCCGGGTTTTTGACCCGCGGTCACGTGGGGCGCTAGACTCCCGGGCAATGTCGGAGTCGTCGTTCGCCCGCTATGGCCGCGAGTACGTGCCGGGCGACGTGCTCTTTCGTGAGGGGGACTCCGGCGGCGTCATGTTCGTCATCCAGTCGGGCGCCGTGCGGATCACGAAGTCGGTCGCCGGCGAGGACAAGGTGCTCGCGGTGCTCGGGCCCGGCGAGTTCGTCGGCGAGATGGCGATCTTGAACGGCAAGCCCCGGAACGCGACGGCCACCGTGAGCGAGCCGTCCCGCTGCCTCGTGATCGACGCGCGGAAGCTGGAGGTCATGCTGCAGCGCGACGTCGAGATAGCGCTCCGTCTCCTCAAGAAGCTGGCGAAGCGGCTCGACGCGGCGAACTCGCTCGTCGAGATCCTCATGCACCGTGACCCGAAGGCGCGCGTGATGCTGGCGCTCGCGCGCCACGCCGAGGCCTTCGGGGAGGAGACGCCCGAAGGCATCCGCGTCCGCTCCTCTCCCGAGGACATCGCGCGTGAGGTCGACGTCGAGCAAGAGACGGTGGACGAGGTGATGAAGCGGCTCCGCCGGCTGAAGCTCCTCTCGTACGGGCCGCCCGCACCCGCGGCGATCATGGTGACCGACATGCGCAGGTTCCGGGATTTCATCGAGTTCCTGGACATGCCGCAGAAGTTCGGCGGAGAGAGCTGAACCAGTGGAGCTGCGTGTCATCGGCTGCCACGGCGGGGAGACCCCCAGGCATCGCACGTGCGCGTTCGTCGTGGACGACATCCTCGCGATCGACGCCGGCTCGCTGACCAGCGGGCTCGAGGTGAAGGACCAGGCGCGGCTCGAGGCGTGCCTGGTGAGCCACGCGCACCTCGATCACATCCGCGACCTGGCCACGATCGCGGACAACCGCTGCCAGCTCGGGTGCCCGCCGCTCGTGATCGCGGGCACGCGCGAGACGCTGCGCACGCTCAAGAAGCACTTCTTCAACAACGTGCTCTGGCCCGATTTCGCGGTGATCCCGAGCGCCGGGCAGCCGACCATCCAGTACCTCGAGCTCAAGCCGGAGCGCCCCACGCCGGTCGCCGGGCGGCTCGTGCGCGCGGTCCACGTGACGCACACGATCGACGCGTCGGCGTTCGTGATCGAAGGGGACGGCGGCGCGATCGCGTACAGCGGCGACACGGGGCCCACGGAGCGGCTGTGGGAGGTGCTGAACCAGCAGCAGGACCTCCGCGCGCTGCTGATGGAGGTCAGCTTCCCCAACCGGGAGCAGCGCCTCGCCACGGTGAGCGGCCACCACACGCCGCAGACGCTCGCCCTCGAGCTCCAGAAGTTCCGCGCGCCGCGGGATCTGCCGACGATGCTCTACCACATCAAGCCGGTCTTCCAGGCCGAGGTGGAGCGCGAGTGCGCCGCGCTGAAGGGGCTGAACCTGGAGGTCCTTCAGCTCATGGATCACTTCGTCCTGTAGGCGACGCGTCGCCGACGCATCGGGGCGGGGTCCGGGGCGTCGTGCGCGCGGGGGGATGGTGACGCTGCGCTCGACGGGATCGTGGCGTCGAGCTGCCCGGCCCGAGGGGAGCGCTCGCTGCACCGGGCGAGAGCGAACCGCGCAGGAGGTGAGGCCTGCGCGGCGTCAGGGTCGGGAGCTCGCGCGCGGCCGCAGAGCGGCGCGGCGCCGCGGGCTAGCGGCTTTCCTGGGTGGGCTCGTCGTTGAAGGGGCGCTTGCCGTCGGGCACCTCTTCGACGCGGGCGAGGACGACCGTGATGTTGTCGGTGCCGCCGAAGTAGTTCGCCCGATCGATGAGCGCCTTGCACGCAGCGTCCAGCGAGCCGCTGGACATCACGAGCTCGAGGATCTGATCGTCGCTCACCAGCCCGGACAGGCCGTCCGAGCAGAGGAGGTACACGTCACCGTGCCGCGTCTCGTCCGTCACGAGATCGACGAGGACGTCCTCGCGGATGCCGAGCGCGCGCGTGATGACGTTGGCGGGCAGCTGCCTGACCTCCTCCTCGGTCATCCAGGGCGCCATGTGCGCCGCGTCGCTGACGAGCGAGTGGTCACGGGTGAGCTGCGTGATCTGGCTGTCGCGCAGGCGATAGCAGCGGCTGTCCCCGACGTGACCCACCGTCACGTGCTCGGCGTCCTTGGAGAACATCGCCGCCACGATCGTCGTGCCCATGCCGAAGTCGGCGAGCGTCTTCAGCGAGCGATCGAAGATGCGCCGGTTCGCCAGCCTGAGGCCGGTGACGACGTAGTTCTCCTCCTCGGTCAGGTTCGGATCGGCTGGGAAGGGCCAGGTGGCGTCCCTCCCGACCGTCACGGACAAGAAGTCCGAGAGGGTGCTCACGGCAAGCTGGCTCGCAACGTCGCCCGAGCGGTGTCCGCCCATTCCATCCGCCACGGCCACGACACGGTACTCCTCGCTGACGAGGAGGTTGTCCTCATTGTGGTCCCGGAGGAGCCCGGTATCCGTCATCCCGGCAAACCGGGTCCGCAACATGGGCAGAGAGTAGACGCGGAGCAGGGGGGCAGCGCAAGTTCAAGGCGAGGGCAAAGCTGAAATCCTGGGCTGGATCTCCCACAGCGGCCGCTCCATGGCCGCTGGAAGCGGCCGGCGGCAGGGGTAAAGGACCCTTCCGGAGGCGCTCGCTCGCCGGAAGCACTTTGCTCTTGAAAGATGGGGGAGGACGTGGGGCTCCCCGCCGCGCGGCGCGCGCCGAGGCGACGGGCGCTCGAGCTCAGAGCCAGCTCTCGCCGATCGCGATCCCCGCCGAGGCCGCGATCGTCTCGGCGGCGCGCACGCCGCACGCGTGCGCCTCCTCGAAGAGCGCCATCCCCGGCTGATCGACGTGGGCCCAGGCGACGCGCTCGGACAGCGCGCAGCGCGGCTCGAACGGCCGCGGGCCGAGGAAGCCTGGGCGCGGGCGCGGCATCGCGTGCCCCCAGATCATGACGTCCATCCGCTCGACGTCGTCGCGCAGGTGCGGGTGCGCCGGCGCGAGATCGCGCAGCACGCCGTCGGCGAGCGACGCCCACGGCGCGCGGAGCAGCGCCGCGCGCGCGGCGGCGACGTCCGGCCCGCCGAAGGCGCGGTAGTAGGTCAGCACGGTGCGCTGCACCGGCATCTCGAGGCGCGATCGCTGCGTCGTCGCCGCCGCGAGATCGGTGAGCTGGTGGCGCGCGTCGACGTAGCCGAGCCCCTCCGCGCCGTAGAGGACGGAATCCCACGCGTGGTTGGGATCGATGGGCCGCTCGACGTGCAGGTTCGCCACGAGCCACGCCGACGCGACCCGCTCCGGCAGCTCGCCCGCCGCGCTCCCCGCGAAGATCCGGCGCACGACGAACGCCGGCGCCGCGAGGATCGCCGCGCGGGCCTCGACGCGGCGCGCCTCGCCGCGCTGCACGTCGACGTAGTCGATCTCGACGTGGCCGCTCGGCTGCGGGCGCACCGACGTGACGAGCGCGCCGAGCGACACGCGCGGCGCCGCGCGCTCGATCAGCGCCTTCACGAGCCGGCCGTTGCCCTCGGGCCAGACGAGGTAGCGGCTGCCCGCGAGCTCGGGCGCGCGCGCCTTGCGCCCCGCGAAGTAGTGCAGCCCCGCCCAGGCCGAGATCTCCTCGGGCTCGCCGCCGAAGTCGTCGAGCATCGCGTAGCGCACGTACCAGCGCACGAACGGCGTGCGGTACCCCTCGCGATCGAGCCACGCCGCCATGCTCATCCGGTCGAGCCGGAGCAGCTCGGGGTCGCGGGAGGAGCGATCGAGCGGGATCTGGAACGCCGGGCGCCCGTCGCTGCCGGTGAGCTCCGTGAGCTCCTCCTCGAGCGCGTGGAACCTCTCGAGCTCGTCCAGCGCCTCGCTCGAGAGCGCGTCGACCGGCGCGAGGCCGGTGTGCCACGCGCCCTCGTAGAACAGCCGCTCGCCCGGCGCGTGGCACAGCCGCCGCGGATCGAACACGGGGCGCCCCGCCGCGTCCCACCCGGTGACGACGCCCATCTGCTCGAGCAGCCGCAGCGTCGCGCGCGCCTCGACGTTCGGCGCGGCGAGGTAGTGCGCGCCCCACGGGTACGGCACGACGCCGTCGTCGCCCCACGCGCTCGTGCCGCCCGGCCTCGGCTCGAGCTCGAGGACGCGCAGATCGAGCCCGGCGCCGGCGAGCCGCCACGCGGCCGACATCCCGCTCACCCCGCCGCCGACGATCACGACGTCCGCGCGCTCGGCGGGGCCGCTCGCCGCGGGCAGCGGGCCGCCGCGGAGCAGGTGGCCCGCGCCGTGGGCCGCGCCGACGATCTCGCCGGCGAGCGGCGCGCGCCCCGGCGAGGCCGCGTGCACGACCCAGCCCGCGGCCACGGAGCTCAGGAAGCCGCGGCGGTTCACCGGCTCACCGGGCCCACTCGGCCCACTCGCGCGTGTACACGGAGACGAGCTTCTGGTCGTTCAGCCGGTTGATCGGCGCCTCGACGCGGCCGAGATCGCGGGGGAACCGGAAGAGCTCCGGCAGGCCGCTCGAGTCGAGGTAGCGGAGCCTCGACGGATCGATCCGGAGGGCGCCGGGCGCGGCGAGCCCCTCGCCGCCCGCCAGGATGAAGCCCCACTCGCCGAAGCTCGGCACGTAGACGTGGAGCGGCGCGGTCTTGAAGCCGGCCGCCTCGAGCGTCGTCACGACGCTCCAGAACGACTCGCGCGCGTAGTGGGGCGACGTCGCCTGGACGACGGCGAGCCCGCGCACGGAGAGCCGCTGCCGGAGCAGGTGATAGAAGGCGTCCGTGTACAGCTTGCCGACGGCGTAGTTGCCGGGATCGGGGAAGTCGACGATCGCGAGATCGAACGACTCGGTCGACTCCTCGAGGTACTTGAACGCGTCCTCGTTGCGGACGGCGACGCGCGGGTCGCGCAGCGAGCCCTGGTTCAGGTCCGCGGCGAGCGGCAGATCGCGGAAGGCGCCGGTGACCGCGCCGTCGAGGTCGACGAGCAGGATCTGCTCGACCGACGGGTAACGGAGCAGCTCGCGCGCGGCGAGCCCGTCGCCGCCGCCGAGGATCAGCGCGCGCCGCGGCTCGCGCCCCAGCGCGGCGACGGCCGGGTGCACGAGCACCTCGTGGTACCGGTGCTCGTCGTCCGACGAGAACTGGAGGTTGCCGTTGAGGAAGAGGCGCGTCGTGCGCGGGCTCCTCGTGATGACGAGGCGCTGGTACGGCGACTGCGCCGCGTAGACGATGGGCGCCCCGAAATAGAGCGCCTCCGACCGCTCGACGAACCGCGAGACGAGCGCGAAGGCGACCCCGAGCCCGGCGATCACGATCAGGCAGAGCGCCCGCAGCCGGACGACGACGGCGCGATCGAGCGGGAACAGGAACGTGCTCGTGAGCGCGACGGCCGCGTTGAGCACGCCGAAGAACAGGCTCGTCTGGTGGATCCCGAGGCGCGGCAGGAGGAGCGAGGGGAACAGCAGGCTCGCGGCCAGCGCGCCGATGTAGTCGAGCGTGAGCACGCGCGCGACGAGCCGCTTGAGATCCAGCGAGAAGTTGAGCAGCCGGATGAGCAGCGGGATCTCGAGCCCCACGAGCATCCCGATGAGCAGCACGAGCGAGTAGAGCAGCGCGCGGAACGACCCGAGCGCCGTGTAGACCCGGAAGAGCATCGGCGCGGAGAGCCCCCCGACGAGCGCGAGGCCGAGCTCGATCTCGACGAAGCGCTCGAGGAGCCGGCTCTCGATGTACTGGGAGAGGTACGAGCCGATGCCCATCGCGAACAGGTAAAGGCCGATGACGAAGCTGAACTGCGTCACCGAGTCGCCGAGGACGTAGCTCGCGAGCGTGCCGGTGATGAGCTCGTAGACGAGCCCCGACGTGGCGATGACGAACACGCTCGCGAGGAGCGCCGGGTGCACGAGCCGGGGCAGCGGCTGCGCCGCAGGGAAGGGCGCCAGGGCGTCCCCGGGAGGGGCGCCCCGAGCTCCCGCAGGGCTCTCCTCGGTAGCCGGCATCGGCGCGGTCCTAGCACCGCTCGCGCTGGACCACAGCCTGTTCGGGCTCGCCGGCGCACCTGAAACGCTTCCTCTTTCGTCGTCGAGGCTTCTAGTATGGTGCTCGCGTGAGCACGCCCTTCGACCGAGCAGCCGCGTGCCCCTCCTGCGGCGCGCCGATCACGTTTCGCTTCGCGGGCGCGATGGCGCAGGTGTGCAAGCACTGCAAGTTCGTCGTCGCGCGCACCGATCGGGACCTCCGCGCCGTCGGGCGCGTCGCCGACCTGGTCGAGATCCCCACGCCCCTCCAGCTCGGCGTCACCGGGCGCTGGGGCAACGAGCCGTTCGTGGTCGACGGCCGCGTCCAGCTCGATCGGGCCAGCGCGCCGGGCGCGCCCTGGCAGGAGATCTTCGTCGCGTTCCCGGCCAGCGGCCGCTGGACGTGGGTCGCGTTCGCCCAGGGGCGCTGGTACGCCACCACCGAGGCGCCGCTCCCGCTGAACGGGCTGCCGCAGTGGAGCTCCCTCCAGCCGGGCGGCCGTGTCCACCTCGAGGGGCACGGCATGTTCACCGTCGTCGAGGTCGGCCGCCGGCGCGTGATCTCGGCCGAGGGAGAGATGCCCTACGTCGCCGCGCCGGGCGTGGTGACGGGCTTCGTCGACATCGCGGGGCCGAGGGGCGAGTTCGGGACGCTCGACTACGGCGACGGGCGGACGATCCCGCCCAAGCTCTACCTGGGCCGGCAGATCGACCCGGCCATCATGAAGCTCGACACCGGGGCCCCTGTGGACCAGCCCACGGCGCAGGTGTCGGCCGTCGTGTGCCCGAACTGCGGCGGCAACCTGCCGCTCGCCGCGCCCGGCACCACGGAGCGCATCGTCTGCCGGTACTGCGGTACTGCGAGCGACCTCACGAAGGGCGCGCTCGTCGCGCTCGGCCAGGTCCCCAGGCCGCCCATGGAGCCGTACGTCCCGCTCGGCGCCGAGGGCCAGCTCCGCGGCATGCGCGTGCTCTGCATCGGCTTCGTCATCCGGGGCTGCACCGTGGAGGGCGAGCGTTACCGCTGGCGCGAGTACCTGCTCTACGGCGGACCGAGCATTGGCTACCTGTGGCTCATGGAAGAGGACGGGGCGTGGCAGCTCGTGACGCCTCTCTCGCCCGGCGAGGTCCAGCCGATGGGCTCGACGGCGAGCTATCAAGGGCGGACGTATGCGCTCAAGCAGAGCGTCCACGCCGAGGTGGAATACGTCATCGGCGAGTTCTACTGGAAGGTCGAGATCGGCGAGGCCGTGCAGGCCACGGAGTACCAGGGCGAGGGCGGCAAGGTCAGCATCGAGCAGGCCCCGACCGAGGTGAGCGTGTCGTTCTGCTCACCGCTTCCAGGGAAGGAGCTCGCCGCCGCCTTCCACCTGCCACCCCCGCCGAGCCCCTCGTTCGGCGACGGGACGGGCGCCGGAGCCGGCAGGGTCGTCGTCATCGTCGTCGTCATCGTCGTCGTCCTCCTCATTCTCATCGCGCTCAGCGACTGCGGTGGGGGCGGCGGCGGCGTCCTCTTCATTCCGAGCGGTGGGGGCAGCCCGAGCTTCGGCGGCGGGAAGTGATCCAGCTCTACTGATCGATTCGGCTGCGTATGAAATGAACGGCCTGTGCCGGTGTGTCGTTTGCCATCCCGGCTGGTGTCGAGTCGGGCACGTGCAGCGCTGGACATGTCTATGTCCACCTCTGTGGAAAGGCGACATCGCGTCGAGCGGAGCGGTCGGATTCGGGCAGATGATGGTCGGTTTCGGGTATCGACCCGCTCCGGCCGCCGCTGGCGATCGAGTAATTTCAATGGCTTACACGCTGGCTCACGGCGGCCCGTGACGTGCAATGTGCCGTCCGACGCCGGTGGTGGACCGGCGGCGGAGGCCCATGCAAACGGTGAATTCGATCGACCCGCACGCACAGCTGCGCGCGCTCTACATCTCCCTGCTCCGAAACCAGGAGCACTTCGACGAGTTCAAGCAGCTGCTCGCCCTCTACGTCGTCGCGCCCGAGGCAGATGAGGAGCCGGTGGACGCGGCCAGGATCCGCGCGCAGCTCAACGGCCGCATCCGCTCCTGGATCGGCGGCTTCTTCGATGGGCTGAGCGCCTCCCAGGTGCTCCAGTGGCGCGCGATCGTGGTCGAGGAGCGCTTCAACGTGTGCCTGTCGCCCTGGAAGGAGTCGAACGTCTATTGATGCTGCGGCGCAGGCGACCGGCGGGGCTATCCCGCCATCGGCGTACGTCTCACCGGCGCGGCTCTGCCCCGGTGCCATCTACCGGCGCCCGGAGCGCGCCGCGCACCGCGAGCGCCGAGCCCGGCGCGCCGCGCCGGGCGAGGGAGGTGCCCGCGCATGGATGACGCCCTGTGGGTGGACGAGCTCTACAAGGCGTTCTGGCGGACCCTCCCCGGGATGCTGCACGCCGACGCGCAGGGGCTGGCTTACACGCTCGGCCTGTCCCCGTCGCGCGACGTGCCCTGGAGCGCCGTGTTCAGCAACGAGATCACGCTGGCCGCCCCCGCGCTGCTCGCGGAGGCCATGCCGGGCGTGCGCGGGGCCACGGTGCAGGACGCGCTCCTCGCGCACCTGCTCGCCGTCATCGAGGCGTTCGGCACCGATCGCATCAAGGACAAGCAGGTCCGCCCGACCTGGCAGCTCGAGGCCATCCTGGCGCACGCTCGGCGGGCGCGCGACGAGGCGCTCCGCCGCGTCGCGCCAGGCGTCGACGACCCGGCCATCGACTTCGCGCGCGCGGACGACGCGACGCTGTTCGCCATCGAGACCGAGCGCAGCCTCCTCGCGAGCGGCGGGCCCGCCGGCTTCAGCCGCTATTACGCGCTCTCCCTCAGCAAGCAGAGCGTCGGCTTCCCGGCGTCGATCGCCCTCGCGCACGCCGCCGGCTGGACGGCCGAGCGGCGCGAGGTGCTCGCGCGGCTGCTGTCGTCGGTGTGGCTCGGGCTGCAGCTCCACGACGACGTCATGGACTGGCAGGACGACTACCAGCGCGGCGGCGCCTGGGCCGTCGTCCTGGCCTCGGAGCTCCGATCGCGCGCGCACGGAGAGCCCCGGGCCGAGGAGCGCGATCGGGAGCGCGCCTCGGAGCCGCCGCGCCACCGCGGCGCGGTCGCGTACGGACCGCTCGGCACGCCGCCCTGGGGGATCGCGGCGACGCCGAGGGCGCAGGGCGAGCCGCCGACCCCCGACGCGCCCTCGTCCTTGCTCCCCGTCCGCCGGATGGTCCTCGAGTCCGGCGTCCTCGCGGCGATGCTCGACGGCGAGCGCCGGTGCTTCCGCGCCGCGCGGCGGCGCGCCGCGGTGCTCGGCGCCCGCCGCGTCGCCGCCTGGGCGGAGGGGAGGGAAGGGCAAGCGCAGGAGCTCGCGCGGTGCGAGGCCGAGAGCCCCGGCTTCGCCAACCGCGCCCACGCGCTCAACGCCTGGGCCAAGGCCGTGCTGGCATGAGCCGCGGCCGCGGCGCGGCCGCGCGAGGGGGGGCGGGCTCTCCCGAGGAGGGCTCCGCGCGCGCGCGTCCGGCGCCAGGTCGCAAGAGCGCGCCGCCCCCCGCGTCGTCCGCGACGCCCAGGGCGCGCCCGCGGCGCCCGCCGTGGGACTTCGGCTATGCCCCGGTCCCCACCGCCGCCGGCGACGACGACGATGGTCCCCTCGACGTCGTCGTCGCCTCGCGGTGCCCCCTCGCGCCCGACGCGGTCGCCGCGGCGCTCGGGGCGCGCTGGTCTGGCGTCGCGGTCGAGCGCGTCATCGAACGGACGCCCATCTTCTGGCTCCGCGTCCGGTCCCCCGACCGCGGGCGGCGCGCCGACGTCGCCGCGGCGCTCTCGGCCGCGGCGCTGCCGGTGCGCTACGTCGCGTCGGCCCGGCGCCCGAGCGCCGCCGTCGCCCCGCGCTTCGACGCGGCCGCCGGCGCCGCGGCGCGCCCGGAGGGGTGGACCGCGCGCCGCGCGTCGGTCGAGGACGATCCCGTCACCCCCGGCCGCTGGTTCCTGCGCGACGAGGGCGGCGGGATCGGCGTCGATCGCCGCCGCTGCGGGGGCGGCGCCGGGACGCGCCTCGGGGTCATCGACGACGACGCGTGGACGGCCGACGAGCTCGGCCTCGAGCGCGAGGTGCTCGTCATGATGGAGCGGCCGCCGCGGAGCCAGGCCCACGGCGCGTTCATGGTCGCGTGGGCCGTGGGGGGCCGTCGCCCCGGCGGGTTCCGCGGCGTCGCGCCGGACGCGTCGCCCCGGCTCTACCTGATCCCGAAGCCTGGATCGTGCGTCCTCGCCCTGCCGGTCGCGATCGTCCGGGCGGTCAGCGACGGCGCCGACGTCGTGGTGTGCGCCGCGTACGTCGAGGGCTCGACGACGCCCATGCTCGACGACGCGCTCGAGTTCGCCGCCCGCCTCGGGCGCCGCGGCCGGGGCTGCCCTGTCGTGTTCCCCACGGGCCGTGAGGCCTCGAGCCCTCCCGAGTCGCTGCACGCGAGCTTCTCGCTCGGGTTCGGCGAGCCCGCGAGCGACCCGCGCGTGTTCTGCGTCGGCCCGGGCGCCCGCGGCGAAGGGTGGTTCCTCTGGCGG
This sequence comes from Sorangium sp. So ce145, assembly GCF_051525985.1. NCBI lineage: Bacteria > Pseudomonadati > Myxococcota > Polyangiales > Polyangiaceae > Sorangium > Sorangium sp. So ce145. The sequence goes on from NZ_CP150315.1 coordinate 3,829,956, forward strand.
GACCGGCGGGGGCGCAGCCGCCCCTTCGCCAACCGCGGCCCGGCGGTGCGGTGGCTCGCGCCGGGCGACGACATCACCTGCCCGCTGCCGTCCGCGTCCAGCGCGACGCCCGCGCTCGAGCGGCTCTGCCATGCCGAGTCGAGCGGGGCCTCGGCCCTCGCCGCGGGCTCGCTGCTCCTCGTCCTGTCGCAGAACCCGTCGCTCCGCCTGCCCGAGCTCGACGCCCTCGTGATGCGCACGCTCGCCCCGGTGCCCCCCGCGGCGCCCGCGTCGGCCGAGCCGATCGCCGACGCGTGGGACGTGCTCCCCGACGGGCGCGATCGCGACGGCCACAACGCCAAGCACGGCTACGGCCGCATCGACGCCGGTCGAGCCTGCCTCGCCGCCGGAGATCCCATCGCGCTCGCGCTGGTGTCCGTCGGCGAGGACGGCGCCGCGCGCATCTGGCACGACGCCCGCGCCGAGGGGCCGCTCGCCCGCCGCCTGTACTCGCGCCGCCTCGCGCGCTGGGCGGTCCGGGCGCTGCTCGCCGACCCGAGCCTCTGCCACGGCGTCTGCGCGCTCGTGCGCCACGCCCGCCTCACCGCGGGCGACCCGCGGCGCCGGCGCGCCCACGGCGCTGGCGCCGTGCTGCGGCAGCTCTCGCTCCTCGTCCGCGCCCTCGCCGCGAGCCGCGCGGCGCCGCCGCCCTCGCCGCGTGTGCGGGACGAAATCACCGCCCTGCTCGACCGGCTCGAGCGATCGGCGACCGACGCCGTCGCCGTCGCCGACGTCGAGTCGCGCTTCGGAGCGCTGGCGGACATCGTGTTCGCGGGCGACACGGACGGCGACGCGCGCGAGGGCGCCGCCTGAGCGCGCTGCCGTCCGGCCGCGGGGTGATCCCGCTCTCACCTCCGAGGGAAAACGTAATAATAATTGCGTAGTAGCGCCGCTGGGGCGCCGGGATCGCGGGTGACGGGCCCGTTGCGCCCCGTCCGGCGCGCGAGCCCCGTTGGTTCACCCGGAGTTCCAGCGTATCGTGAGTGGCTGGCGGCGCAATTTGCGCGCCGTCGGCTCTCCCGATGCCAGCTATCGAGAATCGCCGTTGGCTCCTCGCGGTGGTCGTCCTCGCGGCGCTCGTGCTGGGCGGCTCGGGGATGAGGAGCGCTCTGAGCTGGTACGAGCGCCCGTTCCCCGGCGTGCTCGTCGATCCGGACGGCGTGGTCTCGAGCGTGGGCCTGCCGTCCTGGGAGGGCTTCCAGAAGGGCCTCCGGTACCCGGATCGCGTCGTCGAGGTCGACGGCTGGCACCTCGAGAGCACCGAGGGGCGCTACCGCGCCGGCGCCTGGGACGCCGCGGTCGAGCGGGCGGCGCGCGAGGGGCGCCGCTCGGTGCACGCCCGCGTCGAGACGGCGGAGGGGCTGCGCGACGTCGAGCTCTCCCTCGTCCCCTTCGACGCGCTCGCCTGGTGGTTCTACGCCGGCGGGCTGATGGTCGTCGCCTCGCTCTACGTGGGCGCCGCGCTCATCGCCCTCAGCGCGAGCCCCCACGGCAAGCTCGCCCGCGCCTTCGCGAGCGCCGCGCTGTTCGCCGCGCTCTTCCAGTTCGCGCTGTTCGACTACCACAGCTCGCGCCACCTCGTCCCGTTCTTCCACGTCGCCTACGCGCTCGTCCCGATGAGCTTCTTCACGCTGGCGCTGCGGCTGCCGGACGACGTCCCGCTCATCGCGCGCTACCCCGTCTTCGCGCGGATCGCGCACGGGCTCGGCGGCCTGCTCGCCGCCGCCCTGCTCGCCTCGCACGCCATGGGCTGGACCACCGTCGCGCTCCGGAGCGTCTGCGCGATCCTGTTCGTGGCGTCGTTCTTCTTCTTCGCGACCACGCTGATCCTGCGCTTCGCCGCGGCGGAGGGCGATCGCCGCCGCACGCTGCGCGCGCTGCTCCTCGCGATGGCGCCGCCGCACGTGGTGATCGCCCTCGGCTTCATGCTCGCCATGCTCGGCGCCCCGGCGTCGACGCTCGCGTGGTTCGCGATCCCCGCGCTCGCCCTCACGCCCGTCTCGAGCGTCGTCGCGTTCATCCGCTACGACCTCTGGGGGAGCCGCGCGCTCCTGTCGCGCCCGCTCACGCGCGTCATCATCGCCTGCATGATGGTCGCGCTCACGGTGATCCTCTGCTCCGCGTGCGCGGGGTACGCCGGCCTCCCGCTGCTCGGCGCGATCAAGGTCGCGGCGCCGGCCGCCGTCGTCAGCGCGGCGCTCGTCGTGTTCGCGCTCGGCGCCGGCGATCGGAAGCTCTTCCCGGCGCGCGCGGAGTACAAGCCCACCGTCGAGCAGCTCAGCGAGGAGCTGACGCTCGTCGCCGATCCCGACGAGGTCGCCTTCGCGGTCGAGCGCACGGTGGCGCGCTGGCTCTCCTGCGAGCGCGTCACCTTCCGCCGCATCGCGGTCGACGCGGCCGACGGCGCGGGCAGCGCCGGCGCCGCGCCCGGCGAGCCGGCGCAGAGGGCGGACGAGTCGAGCGGCGAGCGGGTCATCGAGGTCGAGCCCTCCAAGGCGAGCGCGAGCGCGAGCGAGCTCTCGCTGACCGTCATGTTCCGCGGCCGGCTGCTCGGCGTCCTCGAGGTGGGCAAGAAGCGCGGCGGCGCCCTGTTCACCAGCGAGGATCTCGACCTGCTCCGCACGATCGGCAACCAGGCCGCGCTCGCCATGGCGCACGCCCACAGCTACGCCGAGCTGGAGCGGCGGCGGCGGGAGCAGGCCGCCGCGTGGCGCGACGAGCGCGCGGCGCTCATCGAGACGCTCGCGGCCGAGATCACCCACGAGGTGCGCTACCCGATCAACTTCTTCCGCTCCGTGTTCAAGCGCGGATCGAAGAACCAGAGCCTCGACGCCGAGGAGGTCGACATCGGCTGCGAGGAGGTCGAGCGCCTCGAGCGCCTCGTGATGGGGCTGCGCCGGGTGACGCACAGGAAGCTCGAGCGCCGCCGCCTCGCGGTCGAGGAGCTCGTCAGCCGGGCGGAGATGCTCCTGCGCGATCAGCTCGGCAAGCGGCGGATCGAGGCGCGCGTGAGCGCTGGATCGAGGCTCCGCTGCGATCCCGATCAGGCCACGCAGGTGCTCGTCAACCTCCTCTCGAACGGCCTCGACGCGGCCGGCGACAAGGGGACGATCGGGGTCGTCTGGGAGACCACCGAGAGCGGCGCCGAGCTCGTCGTGTGGGACACGGGGCCCGGCATCTCGGGGGACGCGTCGCGCCTCTTCGCGCCCTGGTACACGACGAAGCCCCGCGGGACCGGGCTCGGGCTCGCCATCACGCACCGCATCGTCCGGGCCCACGGGTGGTTGATCGAGCCGGAGCGGCGCGACGGCACGACGCGGTTCGTGATCTCGATCCCCGCCGCCGACGTCTCCATGACCGCGGAGGACGAGGTCGCGTGAAGATCCTGATCGTCGATGATCAGCGGAGCGGCCGCCGCACGCTGCGGCAGATCCTGGCCGCGCTCGACGAGGTCGAGGTGCTGGAGGCGGTCGGCCTGGACGACGCGATGGCCGTCGTGGAGCGGAGCGCGCCGGACCTCCTGCTCCTCGACGTGCGCCTGTCGGACGATCCGCGCGACCGCGGCGGGCTGGAGATCCTGCGGCGGGTGCGGGCCTCGGGGCGGAGCACGCCGGCGCTGATGGTCACGTCGGTCAGCGAGCTCTCCGAGATCCGGGAGGCCATGCGGCTCGGCGCGCAGGACTACGTGCTGAAGGACGAGCTCTGCCCGGAGATGCTCCTGCCGATCATCGAGGGGCAGCGCGAGCGGCTGCTCCTGAAGGGCGAGGTGGTGCGGCTCCGCGAGCGGGTCGACCGCACGTTCGGCACGAAGGCGCTCCTCGGCTCGTCCGCGGGGATGGAGCGCGTCCGCCGGATCATCGAGCGGGTCGCCGAGTCGAGCAAGACGGTGCTCATCCGCGGCGAGACCGGCACCGGCAAGGAGATGGTCGCCCGCGCGCTGCACGAGATGAGCTCGCGCCGCGGCGAGCCGTTCGTCGCGGTCAACTGCTCGGCGCTGCCGGGGACGCTCATCGAGTCGCTCATCTTCGGGCACGAGCGCGGCGCCTTCACCGGCGCCGAGAAGCGCATGCGCGGCCAGCTCGAGCTCGCGGGCGCGGGCACCATCCTGCTCGACGAGATCGCCGAGATGCCCGGCGAGCTCCAGGCGAAGCTCCTCCGCGTCGTCGAGGATCGCCGCTTCCGCCCCCTCGGCGCCGAGTCGGAGATCCCGCTGCGCGCCCGCGTCCTCGCCGCGACCCACGTCGACCTGGAGAAGCGCATCAGCGAGGGGCGCTTCCGGGAGGACCTCTTCTACAGGCTCAACGTCGTCACGGTGCACGTCCCGTCGCTGGCCGAGCGCGACGCCGATCTCATCGAGCTCCTGCTCGCGTTCAGCGCGGAGCTCCCGCGCAAGCTGCGTTACACCGACGACGCGATCGCGTGGCTGGTCCGGCGGCCCTGGCCCGGCAACGTGCGCGAGCTCCGGAACGTCGTCGAGCGGCTGGGGCTGCTCGCGGACGACGATCTCATCGACGTCCCCACGCTCGAGGAGCTCGCGCGCGAGCGGCCGGTCGTGGACGCCACCGCGGAGATCGACCGGCTGGCGCGCGCCCTGCTCGCGCTGCCCGAGCGGCTGGGATCGAAGCTCCGGGTGATCGAGCGCGCCGTCCTACACCACGCGATCGAGAGCTGCGGCGGCAACAAGGCGGCCGCGGCGCGGCTCATCGGCGTCGATCGGAAGATGCTAGAGCGGCGCTGGGACCGGCACACCGGCGAGGAGCCGCCGAGCAGCCGGCGGATGTCGATGCCGACGCCGATGGCCGCGCGCCACCTCGGCGAGGAGCCGCCGAGCAGCCGGCGGCACACGCCCGCGAACGGGACGCGGCACCTCGGCGAGGAGCTGCCGGGCAACCGCAACCACACGCCCGTGAGCTTGCCGCGGTACGGCGGCGAGGAAGCGCCGAGCACCCGCCGCCAGGTGCCGCCGCGAGACCACGACGACGCCTGAGGGGCGCGGCGCGCCACGTCGGCGCCGCGCCGCGCCGCGCAACGCCCACCGGCGTGGCGCGCTACTTCCTGCCGATGCCCGTGTAGACGAACCCCATGCCGCGGAGCTCGTCCGGCTCCCAGATGTTGCGCCCGTCGAAGAGCGTCGGGGCGCTCAGGATGCGCTTCAGCCGGTGGAAGTCCGGGCGCCGGTACTCGTGCCACTCGGTGACGACGACCAGCGCGTCAGCGCCCTCGGCCGCGCCGTACATGCCGTCGCTCAGGAGGATGCGGCTCCCGTAGATGGCGCGCACGTTCGGCATCGCCTGCGGGTCGTGCGCCTGGACCGTCGCGCCCGCCTCGAGCAGCGCGTCGATCAGCGTGAGCGCCGGCGCCTCGCGGATGTCGTCCGTCTGCGGCTTGAACGCGAGCCCCCAGACCGCGATCGTCTTCCCCTTCAGCGCGCCGTCGAAGTGGGCGCTCACCTTGCTGGCGAGCAGCCGCTTCTGCCGCGCGTTGATCCGCTCGGTCGCCCGGACGATCTCCAGATCGTGCCCGACGGAGCCCGCGGTGTAGAGGATGGCCGAGAGGTCCTTGGGGAAGCACGACCCGCCGAACCCCGGGCCGGCGAACAGGAACTTCGTGCCGATGCGCGGGTCGGCCCCGACGCCCTTGCGCACGAGCTCGATGTCCGCGCCGAGCTTCTCCGCGAGCACGGCCAGGTCGTTCATGAACGAGATGCGCGACGCGAGCAGCGCGTTGGCGGCGTACTTGGTGAGCTCGGCCGAGCGCGCGTCCATGAGCTGGATGCGGTCGCTCGCCCGCACGAACGGGTTGTAGAGGTGGCGCAGGATCTCGCGCGCCTTCGGGTCGTCCGAGCCGATGATCACGCGGTCGGGCTTCATGAAGTCGTTGACCGCGTCACCCTCCTTGAGAAACTCCGGGTTCGACGCGACAGCGAACGGCTGGGTGGCGTTCGCGCCGATGATCTGCCGGAGCCGGTCCGCCGTGCCGACGGGGACGGTGCTCTTCGTGGCGATCACTTTGAAATTGTTCAGGTTCTTGCCGATCGTCTCGCCGACGGCCTCGACGGCGGAGAGGTCGGCGGAGCCGTCGTCCGCCTGGGGCGTACCGACGGCGATGAAGACGATCTCGGCGTCGCGGATGGCGCCGGCGACGTCGGTGGAGAACCGGAGCCTGCCGTCGCGGGTGTTCTTGGCGATCAGCACGTCGAGGCCGGGCTCGTAGATCGGCACCTCTCCGCGCTTCAGCATCTCGATCTTGGCAGCGGACACGTCGACGCACGCCACGTCATTCCCGAAATCCGCGAACCCCGCGCCGGCGACGAGGCCGACATACCCTGTTCCCACGACGGCAAGCTGCATGGGCGGGACGCTACCACGACCCCGGCGCCGTTCGAGCCGGCAGTCGCACGGCGTGTGACCCCCGATCGATCTGTCCCGCTCCTCTCGCGCGCGAGCGCGCGCCGAGCGTTCGTGCTGCCCTTGCCCTGCCCGAGCCGAGGGGCTGCCGGGCGCCTGGCGGTCGTGGCGCCGTGGCGCCGCGCGGCTCAGGGGTGGACGAACACCACGGTGCCGGTCAGCGAGCGCGCTGCGCCGTGCCATCCCGGCGGGACGGCCGGCTCGGTCCAGAAGAACAGGCGGCGGGCGTCCTCTGGCGACAGGTTGATGCAGCCGTGGCTCTTGGGCCGGCCGAACTTGTCGTGCCAGTACGCGCCGTGCAGCGCATACCCCTCCTCGAAGTACTGCACGTAGGGCACGTCGCGCAGCTCGAACTCCTCACCGACGGTGTCCGAGTCCATGGTGCTCGTGACGAACTTCGTGTGGATACGGAAGATCCCGCGCTTTGTCGCGGTGCTGGACTTGTGATCATCGAGCCCTGCCTCGCCGCTCGAGATCAGCGTCGCATAGACGGGCTTCGTGCCCTCGTAGGCGACGAGCACCTGCTTCGTGATGTTGACGTCGAGCCACTTCTCGCCGTTCTTGCCCCAGGCAGGCATCTTCTTGGCAGGGTCGATGCGGCCGGCGTGGCGGTCGTCGACCCAGTCGCCGTCCTTCGTCTCGTAGTGCAGCTTGCCGCCGAAGAACTGCTGTTTGCCGGTGAGGGGCACGGCGGAGCGCCACTCGAGCTCTCCGCCGTCGACGAGCTTCTTGCCCACGACGCGCCATCGCTTGCCCCCGGCGCGGCGCACGAGCGCGAACGGGAAGTCGATGTCCTTGCCGATCTCGACGCCGTGGAACTCGGAGCCGCGGATAGGGCGGAACCTGTCGGCCGGGACGACGCGCAGATCGGTGGTGACGTTGTAGCGCCGGCCCTCGTGGAGGAACGACTCGAGGAAGGCCATCCCGTTGCGTCGCGAGACCTCGTCGATCTTCACGGCGTCGCTCGTCTTGATGAGGCCGGAGAGGTTGGGGGCGCGCCGGCCGTCGCGCAGGTACCAGGGGATCTCGCGATCGGTGATGCGCTGCGCGAGCGCGTCGAGCGCGGGCGGGGCGGGCTCGGCGCTCCATTTGAGCCAGACGTCGAGGCCGTAGGTGGCGCCGCTCTCCTCGTCCTTGGCCCAGCGATCGAGGTGCTTCTTGAGGCTCGGCTCGAAGCGCGCGAGATCGTCCTCGGTCGGGATGCGCGCGTAGGCCGGGCCGCCGCGCGTGACGGTCCCGTACATGTACGGGAGCTTGTGGGTGACGTCGGGGCGGCGGGCCGTGGCGCGGACGATCTCGTCGTCCAGGTCGAGCGTCGCATCGGGGCCGACGCACACGTAGCCGAACGGCTTGATCTTGCGGAAGCCCCCGGGGCAGCCGGACGTGCCGGCGGGCTCGGGATCCATCTCCACGACCGCGCCGGCCCGCAGGAAGCCGACGGGCTTCGCGTCGGTGCTGGGCCGCGCGTAGACCCGGGTGAGCATCGAGGTGCTGGCGAGCCGCGGGCGGCCCTCGGGGATCGGCGCCGGCGGGGTGGCGACGCCGCCGAGCGAGACGATGGGCGGGCCCTCGGGCAGGCCGGGCGGCGGCTCATCCTCGGCCGGGGCGGGGGAGGCGGGAGAGGAGGCGGAGGCAGGGCCCTGCGCGGCGGCCTCCTTGGCGCTGGCGCTGCCGGGGGCCTCGAGTGGCGAGTCGGGGGTGCTCCCGGACCGGGGCTGGCCGCAGCCCGAGAGGAGCGCACCGAGGGCGAGGAACGCGAACGCAGGGCGGCGCGCCGCGGGTGAAGCTGCGGCGCGCGGTCGGGGCGGCGTGTCCATGGCGCGGCGACGGTAATGCACGGGAGGGGGAGGAGGGCCAGTTTTTGGCGGCGCGTGTTCTGTGGGCGGTTGGCGCCTCTGTCCCGGTCCTGGGGGAATGGCGGCGCCACACCGCGGACCGTGGCGCTGAGGCGCGCGGCACGTGTGCACGATGACGGACTGACGCCGAGCAGGGCGCCGCGCGACGAGCTGGCGCCGCGCAGCGGAATAGAGCTGCGTTCCAGGGCGACACGCCGCGGCGGGAGCGAGCTCGATCTCGCTCCTCCGCGCAGCGAGAAGCCGGGCGATCTCGTTTCTGGAGGAAGCCGGAGGGCGAGCAGGTCAGGCGGGCGAGGTAGCCGGGATGGACGGGGTCGTCTAGGCTCCCGGGGCCCGCGGAAGGCTTCGGTGCACGCCCATGATCGAGACCGTCAGCTTCAAGAATTTCAAAGCGCTGCGGGACATCCGATTCCCGCTCGAGCGGTTCACGGTGCTGGTAGGGCCGAACGCCTCTGGGAAGACGAGCGTGCTTCAAGGGCTGGCAGCTCTCCACGCGGAAGACCCGTGGTCAACCCTGGAAGGTGAGCGACATCCGTCCGTGGTCCGCTCTCACGGCACCAGCGAGCCGATCGAAATTCGATGCACTGGCACCTGGAGGGGCAAGGCGGGCTCGATCGAGCTTCGTGCAGAGGAATACGACGAACTGCACTGGGGAAGGTACGTGACCGTTCAATACGGTGACCACGAGCTCACCTATCCGGGAGCTAGCTCTCATTTGTCAGAGGACGATCGAGAGGCGATAGATGCTGTTCGCCCTCCAGCGGACTTGCTCAGGCTCGACGCGATCAAGCTTGCCCAGCCGTCCTACAGCGCCTCGCTCGTTCCGCGAATAGATCCGGACGGCGATGGCCTGGCCGCCGTGCTCGCCGAGATGCTCATCTCGCGTGCAGACGACTTCCGACGCGTTGAGGAGGCGCTGCGCGCAGTCATTCCGTCTGTGGAGAGGATCCGCCTGGAGCGGTCAGCGGTGAGGCGGCCCGAGATCCAACGGGTGACCATCAACGGCCAGACGACGACGAGCACCGTAGAGCGCGAGTACGTTGGCCATCGTGTCGTGCTGGACATGCGCGGTGCGGCCAATCTACCAGCCCATGCCGCGAGCGAGGGGACGCTTATCGTGTTGGGTATCTTAACGGCGATCATCGGTCGTAAGAGCGCGCACTTGCTCCTTATCGACGACCTTGAGCGTGCGATCCACCCGAGGGCCATCGCCGATCTGGTCGCGCAGATCCGCAAGCTGCTCGACGCGCTTCCTGACCTGCAGATCGTCGCGACGAGCCACTCCCCCTACCTCATCGATCATCTCGAGCCTGAGGAGGTTCGACTGATGAGCGCCGACGAGACGGGCGCCGTGAGGTGGGCCCGGTTAAACGATCATCCGCAATTTGAGCGCTGGAAGGAGTTCATGAGCCCAGGGGAGATCTGGAGCATGGTCGGCGAGGAATGGGTCCGCGATCGAGGCCCGCAGCCCCATGCCTGAGCAGGCGGCCTACTCGATAGCGATCGTATGTGAAGCGGACGCCGACCGGCGCACGGCCTGCGTGCTGTCCGATCGAGCGCTCTGCGAAAACGTCGACTGGATTGGCTCGGAGACGATCGATTTCTTCCGCCGTTATCATGGTATCTTCCGTCAGGATTCTCACCTGAAGTGGACGAGCATGAAGGGGATGGCGAGAGAGCGGCATGTCGTCGCGCACGGGTTCTCCGGCGGAAGACCGCGCGAACCAGACGCAGCGATGGCCGAGCAGGCCCTGAAGCTCCTCGCCACGCTCGGCTCTCCTCCAGACGTTGTGATCCTCACGCGTGACGCGGACAAGCTGAGCCGACGTCGCGAGGGCTTCGAGCAGGCGCGGGATTCACAGCCGTGGCCGTTCGCGATCGTCATCGGCGTCGCCAATACCAAGCGCGAGTGCTGGATCCTCGCTGGCTACGAGCCTCGCGACGACGCCGAGAGAGCGCTCCTCGAGCGCGAGCGCAAGGATCTCGGTTTCGACCCCCGCTTGGGCGCCGAGCGGCTCACGGCGAGCGAGGAAGGCGCGAAGCGCGATGCGAAGCGGGTGCTCCATGCGCTCACGGGAGGGGATCCAGAGCGGGAGGAAGCATGTATGAAAGACCCTCCCTTGACCACCCTGAAGCAGCGAGGCGCCGCGACCGGGCTCATGGACTACCTCACGGAGATCGAAGAGCGCCTCGTGCCTCTGTTCGCCCCGGTCGCGAAGCGCTGACCATCGACCTTCCCCGGCTCCCTTGGCCGAGGCGCGGCGCTGCGCCTCCACGCCGGGCGCGGCGCAGCGCCGTCGCGCACGATGAGGGTGAACGGATACCGCTCTTCCCCTCTCGCGTCGGGATCGTAGGCCCCGGTGGGCAGCGCGGTCACCACGAGCGTTCGTTTCCCATCCGCCGCGAGCCTCAGCTCCGCGGAGCCGGTCGACAGGTCCAGGATCTCGCCGTCCGACTCGGGCGTCAGACCGGGGACGGCCTGGACGACGAAGCGGCGCCTCGCGTCGCCGGGCGCCTCGAGCGACACCCGGAGCGATCGTGGCGTGTCCGCTCCTGCCGAGAGCTCGATATAGCTGGTGCCGAGCAACATCGGCGCGCGCTCGCGGACGTCGATCCTGCCCGGCCTGGCCTCGACCTGGGCCGCCAGCGAGAGCTTCGCCGCCGCGAGGTTCTGGAGGCCGCCCGCGAAGTGCCGGAAATGGCGGTCGTCGATGTGATCGCCGGTGTACCAGCGCCAGCGCGCGAGCTCGGGGACGGCCTCGACATACCTCATGCCCGCCGCCTCTCGGAGCATCGCATCGAGCGCATCGACGAAGTCAGGCTCGTTGGGCCGCGCGCCGCCGCCTGTGGCGGGGGCATCGCGCGACCCGAGCCACATGCGGGAGACGAACCGCGGATCGCCGTCGAAGAACCGATCTTTGAGGTAGAGCAGCACCATGGAGGCGCCGTACATGGACCATGTCTCGTAATGGTCGTTGTGGTCGATCGCCCATTCCGGGTGCCTCTGGAAATCGGCCAGGCCCTCGCTCGTATAGCGATCCGCGCGGACCTGGTCGAGGAACGTCGCCGACATCTCGAAGACGACGGGGCTCTCGCTCCAGTCGTCCGCGGCCTGCGAGGCGTGCGCCATCTCGTGCACCACGGTCTCCTCGAGAGCGGAGCCGCCGTAAGGCCCCCACGGATCGACGATCATGTACGGGTGCCGATCGTCCCATGAGGTCGACGGCTCGCCTCCGAGGACGTCGACGAGGCAGCTGCGGTGGCCTCTCCACACGAACACATCGAGCGCGTCGTCCGGCCCGCACTCTCCACCATCGCCGATGGGCGGGCGCATGCCGATCTGGCGCACATGATAGTCCCAGCCCTCCTCGACGAACGCGAGGACCTGGCGCGCGGTGTCGCGCTCTTCCGCCTTGTAATGGTGCACGAGCACGGGGAGGGTCGAGGATCGAAGGGAGAAAGGAAACATCTCCTCGAAGTCGGCTCGCCCACAGATGCTCTCGCCTTCCGGCAAAGGGTGCTTGTATTCCGGCGGTGTGGCCTGGGTCATGTCATCGCCCTCTGTGCCGCAGCCAACGGGCCCGAGGCCGAGGGGGACGCAAAGCAGCCAGGGAAGGGCTCTCCGCATCGAGGCGCTTTAACTGAGCCTCCGGGGAGCTTGCAAGGAGCGGCCGCCAGCATAACCGCGCGGCGCGCGAAGTGGAGCAGCACCCGGCTGCGTGCGCGCCAAGGGTGCTGCCCTCGAACCGCGGCAGTCGTGTCAGGCGGACTGGTCGAGTTCTCGCACGATGTCGCGGAGCGCCTGGGCCTCGGCACGCTCGAGGATCACGGGCGCCGAGAGCGGCGTGGGCGCGTGGTCGCGAAACTCCACGGGCTGGAAGGCGGCGAGCGCACCGGACGCGGTGTAGGCGAGATCCAGGCGAACCGCGGAGGTGTCCGGGTCGCCATCCCCGTCCAGCGCGAAGGGGAGCTTCGCGATGGCCGCGAAGTCCCGCCTCTCGAGGGCGGCGGTGAGCGCTCCGATCGGGCAGGTGAAGTAGCGGAAGCCTTCTTCCACCTTCTCACCCGTGGACGTGTAGACGAACTCGCTCAGGATCAGCCACTTGCGACGGGTGGTGAAGCGAGGATCGGCGCGCAGGAAGTCAGACAGATCTTGGATCTCCATCGCGCGTTCATACCGCAACCGGGCCCAGGATCTCCACCAGTCCGTCGAGGCGGATCACGCTGCTCGGTCATCGCACACAGGAACGCAGGGTGGTCGTCTCGACGCCTTCGCCTTGGGACATGGCCCCACGGCGGGGGCGATGAGGGGCTACGACCGACCGAACCTGAGCAGCAGCCCGAGCCAGCCCTTCGCCAGGTAGAGGAGGTTGATCAGCACATACATCCAGAAGAACACGTCGAGCCGGTCCGCGAGCGCGAACGCCCAGATGTGGCTCGGGTAGTGGTTCAGGAAGCGCAGGAACGTCATCACGAGCCCCGCCGCCCGGGCGGCGGGCGACCGGGGCCGCTCCTCCGTGGCGGTCTCGTAATAGGCGGAGACCGAGGTCTCCTTGCCGCTGATCTCCGGGCGGCGGACGAAGTTCGTGAGCGAGATCGCCGAGGCGATCACCGCGACCCCGACGACGCCGGCGAGCAGGAAGCGCGGGTCTCCGCCGGGCCAGCGGTCGCCGTCCAGCCCGAGGCCGCCGGCGCTGAAGAGGCGCATCGAGAGGGCGCCCGAGAGGAGCACCGCCTTGAGCTCGTCCGTGAAGAAGTCGAAGAGGTGGCCCTCCTTCGACGCGAGCTGCTTGTGGCGCGCCAGCATCCCGTCGGCGCAGTCGAGCAGGTAGCTCAGCTCGAGCACGGCGACGGCGACGAGGCCGCCCGCGGCCGTGGGCAGCGCGACGAGCAGCGCCGCCGCGACGACGAACACGGCGAGGTTGAGCAGCGTCACCTGGTTCGGCGTGATCGCGGTCCGCGCGAGGAGCGCGACCACGCCGCCGGCGAGCGGACGCATCAGGTACGTGTTGAAGAGCTGATCGTGCTTCTTCCGCGTGGCCAGGTAGATCCGCTTCGCTTCGCCGAGCATGGCCGGCGCATCCTAGCCGAGCGGCTCCCGTCTTGCTCGGGCGGCAGCGGCGCTTTCGCCACGACGGATGGACCCGCCCGCCGTCCGGTCAGCGCCGTGCCGGGCGCGAGGCGGGCGCGCCCGCGTCGAGCGGCTCGTCGCTCCAGTCGACGGCGATCGAGTCCTCCTTCGCGGCCTCGGGGCGCACCCACTCCTTGGTGATGGAGCCGCCGCTCACGGGCGGCTCGTCGCTCCAGTCGACGGCGATGACATCGATGGAGGTCGAGACGCTCGCGGGGTGCACCGGGATCGTGGCGGGCCCGCCCTCGTCCGTGGCGCCCCGGGGCGACGGCTGCTCTCGCAGCGTGATCGCGTCCGGAGCGAGCGCGTGCGCGAACCGCGACGCGCGCGGCGGCGGCTCGCTGCGCAGGAGGGCGCGCACGTCCTCGAGCATCTGGCGCGCGTCGGGGTAGCGCTGATCGCGGTCGAAGGCGAGCGCGCGATCGACGACGAGGCACACGTCGCGCGGCGCGTGCGGCGCGCGCTGCGCGAGCGGCGGCGCCGGCTCTCTGCCCATCTTCAGCAGGAGGTCGAAGTCGGTGCTCGCCTCGTGGACATGGCGGCCGGCGATGAGCCGGAACATGGTGGCGCCGACGGCGAAGAGGTCGGCGCGGGTGTCGATGTCGCGGCCCTTCGCCTGCTCCGGCGGCATGTAGGGCGTCGTGCCGAGCACCAGGCCCATCCGCGTGAGCTCGCCCTGGAGGCTGGAGTCCTGGCGGATGCGCGCGAGCCCGAAATCGAGGACCTTGATGCGCGGGCCGCCGCCGTGCGCGGGCGAGTCCGCTGCGCCGTCGCCGACGACGTACAGGTTGGGCGGCTTGATGTCGCGGTGGATGATCCCCTGCGCGTGCGCCGCGGCGAGCGTGTCGAGCACCTGCGCGGTGAAGCGGAGCACCTCGGCCAGCGGGAGGCCGCCGAGGCGGCGCTCGCGCTCGGCGAGCGACTCGCCCTCGAGGAGCTCCATCACCAGGAACGGCGCCCCGTCCTCGGCGACGTCGATGTCGCGGATCTCGACGGCGCCCGGGTGGCGGAAGCGGTTCGCGGCCTGGGCCTCGCGCTCGAACCGGTCGCAGATCTCCTTCGATTTTGCGGCCTGCGGGTGCAGGATCTTGAGCGCGTCCCGGCGGCCGATCCGGTGGACGCCGACGTAGACGGCGGCCATGCCGCCGGCGCCGAGCAGCCGCTCCAGCGTCCACTTGTTGCGGATCGTGGTCCCCACGCGTTGTGAGGCGGTTTCGCTGCTCATGGGGTCCTTGCCTTCATGGAAGCGGCGCGGCCGCACGCGGTCAAGCGTATGCTCCGCGCGGTCGCGAGGAGAGCGATGGTGAAACCGGGCAAGCAGAGCGGGCGGCGGTACACCGAGGCCGAGGTGCGGGCCATCCTGGAGCGCGCCCTCCGGGACGCGGAGACGCGCGGTGTGAGCCATGACGAGCTGGTCGCGGCGGCCGAGGAGATCGGCATCTCGCGGGGCGCGATCGAGGCCGCGTCGCGCGACATCGAGCATGTCCGGGGCGAGGAGGCGGCGCGCGAGGCCATCCTCGCGCGCCGGCGCAAGGGGCTCCGCTCGCACCTGTTCTCGTTCCTCCTCGTGAACGCGTTCCTCTTCGCGGTGAACGCGCTCACGGACGGGCCATGGTGGTTCTTCTGGCCGCTGCTCGGGTGCGGCCTGGGGCTCGCCTTTCACGCGCTCGGCGCGCTCTCCAGCGACGTGTCCCCGCGGCAGATCCGCCGGGAGATCGAGCGCAGCGCGGAGCAGGCGCGGAAGGAGCAGCACCGGCGGCTGAAGGAGCAGCGCCGGGTCGAGCGTCTCGAGCGCAAGCAGCGCCTCGAGCAGAGCGCGGAGGACTTCGGGCACGCGGTCGAGGAGGGGGTCGCGACGGTGCTCTCGCGGATCGCGCAGGAGATCCGCGGGAGCGCTCCGCCGCCGGCGCCGGCGCGAGGTGAAGACGCGCCGCGGGGGCGGCGGATCGCGCCGCTCGATGCAGAGGAGGCGGAGATCGAGGAGCTCGGCGAGGAAGAAGCGGATCGCGCGGCCCGGCGAGGCCGTGGCGGGCGCTGAGAGCGGCGCAGGAGGGGGGAAGTGTTGCGCAGGACACGGAATGGGGCGCGTAGGAGGGGGCGGTGCGGCGCACGAGGGGTGGCGGGGCGGCGCAGGAGGGGTGGCGGGGCGGTACAGGAGCGTGGCAGGGCGGCGCAGGCGCTGATTCATGGTTGCGCAGGAGGGCGGCGGGGCTGCGCTGGAGCCGCACAATCGTGATGCGGGACACTGAAATGGGTGTGTAGGAGGGGCGGCGGGGCCGCATAGGAGGGGCGGCGGGGCCGCATAGGAGGGGCGGCGGAGCCGCATAGGAGGGGCGGCGGAGCCGTATAGGAGGGGCGGCGGGGCGGCGCAGTGTACGAGCATGGAGGCCCCGGCGTGCACATCCCCAAGATCCACCGCGTCCGAGTCGAGAAGTTCCGTCGCATCCAGGAACCCCTGGAGCTCGATTTGACGTCGCCCAAGGGCGTGCCATCGAGGAATGTCGTGCTCGCCGGTCCGAACGGCTGCGGCAAGACGAGCGTTCTTGAGGCCGTCCTCCTCGGGCTCGGGCAGGAGCGCCTCATCGTCCGAGACCTTGAGAAGGCGCACCGCGCGCAGCACTGGCGCACTGAGCTGCCGGAGGGCGCGCGTGTCGAGCTCGACGTTACGATCGATGACGGCCCGCTTATGACGTGGATCCGCACGCGCGAGGCGCACGTCACGCGCGCGCCCGCCTCTGGGATCGAGCTCCCTGTCAATCCAGCCTGGCTGCAGCACCTGGCCGTCGAGAACTTCTCCTCTTGGCGCACGCCGGATCTCGCCGGGCCCGTCAAGCCGCTCGTCGGCCGCGGCGGGCGTCCTCAGGATACGGAGACCAACCGGATCTGGCGGCTCAAGCAGAGGATCAACGACGAGCGCGCGCGCGGCGGGTACGCGCCAACACTGCCGGGGTTCGGCAAGGCGGATCTCTGGCTCGAGCGCATCAACGAGGCCTGGACGCGATTCCATGGCGACGACGGGACAAGGATCGACGCGCAGATCGTGGCTCCGGACGACGAGGAGCTGCTCGCGGATTTGTACGTGCTTCGCGGCGAGACGCGGCTCTGCTCCGTCGACGAACTGAGCTCGGGGGAGATCGAACTGCTCTCGTTCGCGGGCTGGATCATCCTGAACGGCTTCGAGGCCGGGCTTCTGGTGATCGATGAGCCCGAGCTCCATCTCCATGCAGCTTGGCAGGCGGCCATCTTCCCGGCGCTGCGTGCGCTTGCGCCGAACGTTCAGATCATCGCTGCGTCGCACTCCGACGCGGTGTGGGATCAGGCGTACAGCTTCGAGCGCTTCCTCCTCGTCTTCGAAGGCGACCCGCGCTCCGCCACGTTCCGCGCGTCGAAGGCAGCCGGGAGCAGCGCATGAGGATTGTCCCCGCGCACCTCTCAGCGCTCTACAAGAACAAGCTCTGCTACCTGTGGGTCGAGGACGAGGACACGATGAGCCCAGCGCCGGAGCCCTCCTCGGTCATCCTCTCCGCCTTATTGCGCCTTGGCGCCTTGGCGTTGAAATCCGAGAATCTCGACGACGCCAGCTGGAGGCGCAATGAGGCGTGCTCCCCAGACGAGGGAGCTCCGGGACGCCTCATGCAAGGAGGAGCGGCGCAGTCGGTTCAGGAGCGCTCGCGAAGGGTGAACTGCCCGCACAGCATCCCTTTCTTGAAGCTCAGCTCGTCCAGGCCGACGGCCACGTCGAGGCCGGCCGACTTCGCGAGCTTGTTCATGTCGAACGCGACGAGCTGGATGTTGGAGGCGAAGCGCGCCACCTGGTCCAGCACGGCGTCCAGCAGGGCGTCGATGGTCTTGTTGAGCGACTTGCGGGCGAAATCGAGCGGGCCCCAGCTCCCCTTGAGCTCGACGTCGATCTCTGAGCGCTTCACGTCGAGGTGGATGGCCGCCTTCGCGTCGCCGTCCAGGCGCTCGAGCCGCACGACGGGCTTGAGCACGCACTCTCCCTCCAGCTTGATGGACTCGCCGATGCCGGCCACTTTCCCCGAGACCTTCGCATACGCCTTGACGCGAAGCGTGCATGTCGCCTTGCCGTCGGAGATCTCGAGGTTCGGGGAATAGACGGTCGCCTTCACCTCGGCCTCGCCCGAGAACACCGAGTAGCTGGCCTTCTCCTTCTCCTTCCAGGAGGGATCCTTGACCAGCTCCTCGAAGGCCACGTTGATGGCGTCCTCGCGGACGACGAGCCGCACGCGCCCGGCCCCCTCGATCGGCGTGAGGTCCGTCCGGGGGATCGCCATGCCAGGCCCCGTGGCCTGATTCCCGCCGAACACCCGCGCATACCCGTTGATCTGGTCGTGCTCGACCTGCGCGCTGATCAAGGTCGCTCGGATGTCGCCGAGCCCCTGCGTCAGCTCCGGAATCAGCAGACGCTCGAGCCACTTGACGAGCGCCGGCACCACCACCCTGTCGAGCACCTGGGTCGCGACGGGATCCACCTGGCCCTGTGTGGTGGCCACGGCCTTGTCCACCTTCATGATCAGCCGCGGCCCGGCCGCTGCGCACGTCGCCAGGATGTCGGCCCTGGCGATGAACTCCAGCTTTCGGTCCGGGAAGGTGAGGGCGAGGTGGATCGTCTCCACCGTGCAGAGCGTGTTGGACCTGCCCACCTGGACCTGGGGCGGCAGCGGCGCCAGGTTGAGCTTCGGCGACTCCGGGATGGAGTACAGGTAGCTCACGCCGAGCTCTGGCAGCGTTCCCTCCTGCTCGAAGTACTCGTCATAACGCCGGTAGTAGTAGTCGACGACGAGCTGCATCAGCGACTCGTCGGCCGCGAGGTACACGGCCTCGGTGCGCTGGGGCTGGATGTTGGGGAGCTTCACTTCTGCGGTCGTGGGGGTAGACATCGTGGTTCTCCTCTCGGGGCTGGAGAGAAGCCTCTGTGAGCCTCGCTCCGGCAGCATGTGCGGTCTCGGGGTGCGTCTCACCCCGCCCTCCGCGCGCTTCACTCCTTCATCCGGAAGGCCAGAAAAGAACCCGACAGGCATCTGTCGATTTCTTTCGTCGAGCGCTCGCACAGGTCGCCGCGGGCCTTCACCCCGCGCCGCCTCCCGCACCGGACGCCGCCCCTCTCGCTTTCGCCTCTCCCCCCGCCGGGCTACCCTCGACGGGATGTTTCACCCCGTCGTCGACCGGTGGTTTCGTGACCGCTTCGGCGCCCCCGCCCCCGCCCAGGAGCGCGCCTGGCCGGTCATCGCGGCCGGCCGCGACGCGCTGATCAGCGCGCCGACCGGCGCCGGCAAGACGCTCGCTGCCTTCCTCTTCTGCCTCGACCGGCTCGTCCGCGACGCGGTGCGTGGCGCGCTCGAGGACCGCACGGATGTCCTTTACATCTCGCCGCTGAAGGCGCTCTCCCACGACGTCCACCGCAACCTCGAGCAGCCGATCGCCGAGATCTCCGCGGCCATGGAGGCCGCGGGCCTGCCCGCGCCGGGCATCCGTGCGCTCGTTCGGACCGGCGACAGCCCCGCGCAGGAGCGGCGCGCCATGGCGGCCCGGCCGCCGCACGTGCTCGTCACGACGCCGGAGTCCGCGTTCATCCTGCTGACCAGCGCGTCGGGGCGGCGCGCGCTCTCCGGGGTGCGCACCGTGATCCTCGACGAGGTCCACGCGATCGCCGGCGACAAACGCGGCGCCCACCTCGCGCTCTCGCTCGAGCGGCTCGAGGACCTCGTAACCAGCCAGGGCGGCGCCCGGCCGCAGCGCGTGGGGCTCAGCGCCACGGTCCGCCCCATCGAGATCGCCGCCCGGCTCGTCGCCGGCGCGCGCGAGCTGCCCCAGATCGTCGACGTCGGGCAGCGGCGGGACCTCGATCTCGCCATCGAGGTGCCCCGCGACGAGCTCGGCGCGGTCTGTACGCACGAGCAGTGGACCGAGATCTACGACCGCATCGCGGCGCTCGCCGAGGGAGCGCGGTCGACCCTGGTGTTCGTCAACACGCGCCGCCTCGTCGAGCGGGTCGCGCACGCGCTCGGCGCGCGGCTCGGCGAGGACGTCGTGGCGGCCCACCACGGCAGCCTCTCGCGGGCCCGGCGCCTCTCGGCGGAGCGGCGCCTCAAGGCCGGGGAGCTCCGGGTCGTCGTCGCGACCGCGTCGCTCGAGCTCGGCATCGACGTCGGCGCGGTCGACCTCGCCTGCCTCGTCGGCTCGCCGCGGTCGATCAACGTCGCCCTCCAGCGCATCGGCCGCTCGGGCCACGCCCTCGCCGCGACGCCGCGCGGGCGGCTCTTCCCGCTGACGCGCGACCAGCTCGTCGAGTGCGCGGCGATCGTGCGCGCGGCGCGCCGCGGCGAGCTCGATCGGATGACGTCGCGCGAGGGGCCGCTCGACGTGCTCGCGCAGCAGATCATCGCCGCGTGCGCGTGCGAGGAACGGGACGAAGAGGGGCTCTACGCGCTCGTCCGAAGGGCCGCGCCTTACGAAGGCCTCTCGCGCCGCGACTTCGACGCGGTGGTGGCCATGGTCTCGGGCGGCGCCGCCGCGGCGGACGACGGCGCGTCCGCGGCCCGCGGCGCGCGGCAGCGGGCCGGGTCGCTCGTCTACCGCGACGCGATCGGCGGCCGGCTGCGCGGGCGGCGCGGCGCGCGGCTCGCGGCGCTCACCTCGGGCGGGGCGATCCCCGACATCGCGGCGGTCGACGTGGTGCTCCAGCCCGACGGCACCAAGGTCGGCACGCTCGACGAGGATTTCGCGATCGAGTCGTCCGGGGGCGACGTCTTCCTGCTGGGCAACACCTCCTGGCGGGTGCTCCGGCTGGAGGGCGGCCAGATGTGGGTCGAGGACGCCCACGGCGCCGCGCCGACGGTGCCGTTCTGGCTCGGAGAGGCGCCGGCGCGCACGCCGGAGCTCTCGGCCGAGGTCGCCGCGCTCCGCGCCGAGGTCGCCGCGCGCCTCGACGAGGAGCGGGCCGATGGAGCGCGGCCAGCGGCCGAGCGGGGCCAGGGCGGCGAGGAGGCGCGGGCGGCGCGGTCCCGGGCGGCGCGCTGGCTCATGGGGGCGTGCGCGCTCGACGCGCGCGGGGCGCTGCTCGTGCGCGACTACATTGAGGCGGGGCGCGCGGCGCTCGGCGCGGTCCCGGGCGGCGCGACCGTCGTGGTCGAGCGCTTCTTCGACGAGGCCGGGGGGCAGCAGATCGTCGTCCACACGCCGCTCGGCGGCCGCGTGAACCGCGCGCTCGGGCTCGCGCTGCGCAAGCGCTTCTGCCGGTCGTTCGACTTCGAGCTCCAGGCGGCGGCGACCGACGACGGCGTGCTGCTCTCGCTGTCGGCGGAGCACGGGATCCCGATCGACGAGGTGCTCGATCTGGTCCGCCCCGAGGGCCTCGAGGAGGTGCTCGTCCAGGCAGCTCTCCAGGGCCCGATGTTCCGCACGCGCTTCCGCTGGGCCGCGTCCCGCGCGCTCGCGCTGCTCCGGTTCCGCGGGGGCCGGCGGGTGCCGCCGGCGCTCCAGCGCATGCGCGCCGACGACCTCCTGCTCTCGATCTTCCCCGAGCAGCAGGGCTGCCAGGACAACCACGGGCTCTTCGCGCACGTCGAGCCGCCGGATCACCCGCTCGTCCGCGAGGCGCTGCGCGACTGCCTGACCGAGCTGATGGATGTCGAGGGGCTGCGCGCGCTGCTCGTCGGCCTGCGCAGCGGGACGATCCGCGTCGTCGCGCTCGACACGCCGGAGCCGAGCGTCTTCTCGCACGAGATCCTGAACGCGAACCCCTACGCGTTCCTCGACGACGCCCCGCTGGAGGAGCGCCGCGCGAGGGCGGTCCGGGTGCGGCGCGGGCTCCCGGCGGAGGTCGCCGAGCGGCTGGGCGGGCTCGATCCGCAGGTCGTCGCCGAGGTGGTCGCCGAGGCGCGGCCGGACGTGCGCGACGCGGACGAGCTGCACGAGCTCCTGCTCGACCGGGTCGCGCTCCCCGCGGAGGAGGGGATCCGGAGCGGCCTCGCGAGGCACTTCGAGGCGCTCTGCGCCGCGGGGCGCGCGGCCGAGGTGGGCGCCGCTCCGGGCGCGGGCGTGCCGCGCGCGCCGCGCTGGGTGGCGACCGAGCGGCGGCCGCTCGTCGAGGTGATCTGGCCGGAGGCGGTGTTCGCGCCGGACGTCGCGGTGCCGCCCGCCGTGCGCGGGGACGCCGGGGCGGTCGATCGCGGCGCCGCGATCACGGCGCTCGTCCGCGGCTTCCTGAGCGCCGCGGGGCCGATCTCGACCGAGGATCTCGCGTCGCGGCTCGACATCCCCGCGTACGAGGCGCAGTCCGCGCTCGCGCGGATCGAGCTCGCCGGCGGCGCGCTGCGCGGGCGCTTCCTGCCGGGCGCGCCGCCGCGGCCGTCGCAGGCCGCCGCGGGCGGCGGCGATCTGTCGCAGGCCGCCGCCGCCCGCGGCGACCTGTCGCAGGCCGCCGCGGGCGGCGGCGATCTGTCGATCGAGTGGTGCGACCGCCATCTCCTCGCCCGCATCCACCGCCGCACCGTCACCGGCCTGCGCAAGGCGATCGAGCCCGCGACCGCGGCGGAGCTCCTCCGGTTCCTCCTTGCGTGGCAGGGCGTGCGGCCGGGCACGCAGGCGCGCGGGCCGGGGGGCCTCGGGCGGGTGATCGAGCAGCTGCAGGGCTTCGAGCTCGCCGCCGGCGCGTGGGAGCAGGCGGTGCTGCCCGCGCGCGTGGCCGGCTACGACGAGGGGCTGCTCGACGCGCTCTGCCTGTCCGGCGAGGTGGCGTGGGGCCGCGTGGTCCCGCGCGACGCGGCGGCGCCCACGCGCGCTGCGCCGATCACGCTGGCGCTGCGCCGCGATCTCCCGTGGCTCCTCGCGCCGCGGGAGGCCGAGGGCGCGCCGCCGCCGGCGTCGCTCTCCGAGGCGGCGCAGGGCGTGCTGTCGTTCCTGACGCGCGCCGGCGCGTCGTTCTTCGACGACCTCGCCGTCGGCGTGGGCGGCGTGGGCGGCGCGGGTCGCTCCCGGGACGAGGTCGAGGAGGCGCTCTGGGAGCTCGTCGCCGCGGGGCTCGTGACCGGCGACGGCTTCGCGGCGCTGCGCTCGCTGCTCGGCGGCGGCGCGGCCGTCGCGCTGGGCGCGGGCCGCCTGCGCGGCGGGGCGCGGCGGGGCGGCCCCGTCGCGTCGGGCAGGTGGTCGCTCCTGCGATCGCGCCCGGACGCGTTGGCGCCCGCTGCCGGCGAGGGCGCCGAGGGCCCCGACGTCGTCGAGGCGCTCGCGCACCAGTACCTCCGCCGCTACGGCGTGGTCTGTCGCGAGCTGCTCGCGCGCGAGCCGCGGCCGCCCGCGTGGCGCGATCTCCTCCGGGTCTACCGGCGGCTCGAGATGGCGGGTCAGCTCCGGGGAGGGCACCTCGTCGCCGGCTTCGTGGGCGAGCATTTCGCGCTGCCCGAGGCGCTCGACGCGCTCCGCGCCGTCCGCCGAGAGCCCCTGTCCGGCGAGATCGTGCAGCTCTCGGCGTGCGACCCGCTGAACCTGGTCGGCATCGTCACGCCGGGGCCGAGAGTGCCGGCCGCGCTCGGGAACGTGGTCATCTACCGCGACGGCGTGCCGCTCCTGCCCGTGACCGCGGCCGCGCCTGGCGGGACGGGACAGGCGATGTCCGCTGCCGCGGGAGCAGCGATGTGAGGGCGGCGGCCCCAGCCCTCTCGTCTCGAGTAAGAAAGCCTGGGATGGACTCCGCTCACCTTTCGAACGACGACGCCAGGGATATCCCCTCTATCCGGACCAGCCATCATTGCTGCGGGAAGTCGGGCGACGAAGCGAACCGCCATGACACGGTGGGCGCCAAGGAACCAGCGGAGTAGGCGCGGAAGATGTCGTGATGGATCTTCCCCTCTTCTCTTGGCGGCCTTGGCGTCATGGCGGTTTTCTGCTGCGCCGGGTGTAGCCGGCGCCCTCGGCGGGCCGGCAGCACGCGCCTTTGACGCTCGACCGCATGGCGCGAGCTGCCGTACGCTCACGCCGATGGCCAGCGAAAAGAAGAAGAAGTCACGAACCGAGGCCGCCTCGGACGCGGACACGCAGGGCGAGAAGCCCTCCGCTGAGCCGCAGCGCGGTGGCAAGAAGAAGAAGCCGGCGCTCACGGCCGCCCAGCGGCAGGAGCTGCTCGATCTCGATCCTGCCTATGAGGCGCCGATCGACCACCCCGTCTCCGATACGTTGCAGGAGGCGCGAGAGCTCGAGGTCGCCTTGAGCAAGCTCGGCAAGGAGATCTACAAGAAGAGCAGGCTCTCGAAGGAGGTCGGCACCTCGATCTCTGCCCGGCGCGACCTGCTCGCCGCCGCCGAGTCCGCCTGGACCGAGGTCCGCACGCTCCCGCTCTCCTCGGACCTGCGGGCGCAGCGCAAGGACGCGGAGGCCCTCAAGCGCGACGCCATCGCGGCGCTCCGCTACTTCCTCGCGGCGGACGAGGAGGTGGAGCGGCGCGTCGACGGGATCCTCCTTGGCACCGGTGTCGCCGACCTGGTGAGCGATCTGGGCCAGCTCGCCGAGCTCCTCGAGCAGCACCGCGACGCGCTGGCCAGGGCCGATCTTCCGAAGCGCGCCCCGGAGCGCGCTCGTGAGCTCGCCGCGGCGCTCAGCAGCGGCGCGGCGGAGCGCGCCGTCGATCCCCACGACAACGCCGCGATGGCACTCCGGAATCGCGCCTTCTGGTGGCTGCGCGAGGCCATGGACGAGATCCGCGCCGCAGGCCGCTATGTCTACCGCGACGAGCGCAAGGTGCTCGCGCTCTTCCGCACATCGAGCGCGCGTGCCCGCGCACGCCGGCGCGCGGTGAAGCAGGATGAGCCCGAGACGACTGGATCGAGCCCGACACCGGCGGCGCCTGAGCCTGAATCGACCTGACGGCAGCGCGATTCGACACGTCGAGAGCCCGATCCGAGCCGCTTTCGCGAAGCGGACACCGCTGCGGCGTGCCCGCGCGCACGTTGCGCTCCCACCCTGATGCCGTCAATATCCTGCGGCGAACACGCGCTCGGGGGGGCGTTCCTGGTCATCTGAGGCCGCCGCCATGTGGACTGTCCTTTCCGAGCTTCGCCAGCCCGAAAACTCCCGTCACCGCGCCTCCGGCCCTCCAAGGGTGCTCTGGACATCGGCGGTCGCGCTCGCGGCCGCTCTGCAGTGCCTCGCGTGCGATCAGGGAGCGTCCCAGCCCGGCGGCGCGAAGGCGGAGAAGCCTGCGGCCAGCGTCAAGGAGGTGACGCTCGCCCCCGTGACGGAGCTCGTCATGGAGCAGGCCGTCGACATCTCGGGGACCCTCGACGCCGACGAGCAGGTGACGCTCGGGGCCAAGGTGGCCGGGCGCCTCGCCTCGATCTCGGTCGACCTGGCGAGCCCGGTCCAGCGGGATCAGGTCATCGCTCAGCTGGAGGCGCGGGACTACGAGCTGCGCATCGAGCAGGCCACGGCCGCGCTGGCGCAGAGCCGCGCCCAGCTCGGCTTGCCCCCGGACGGGCCTGACAGCGAGCTCGATATCGAGGGCACGGCGGTGGTGAGGCAGGCCCTCGCGACGTTCAAGGAAGCGCAGGCCAACCAGGTCCGGGCGCGGGGGCTCGCCAGGGAAGGGCTGATGTCGGGCATGGACCTCGACGCGGCCGAGGCGGCGGCGGTCCGCGCGGAGACCGCCGTGCAGTCGGCGCGGGAGGAGGTGCGCATCCGCGAGGCCGCCGTCCGCCAGCGGCGCTCCGAGCTGCGCATGGCGCGGCAGCAGCTCGCCGACACCCTGGTGCGGTCGCCGCTCGATGGCGTCGTCCAGGTGCGGAGAGCGAACGTCGGCCAGTACCTCGCCGCCGGGGCGCCGATCGTGGACGTCGTCCGGATCGACCCGCTGCGGCTGCGCGTGGCCATCCCCGAGCTCGAGGCGGCCAGCGTGCGCGCGGGCCAGCCCGTGCGCGTGAGCCTCCCGGGCGACAGCGCCACCTATCCGGGGACGGTCGCGCGCCTCGCGCCCGCGCTCGACCCGCAGAGCCGCACCCTGCTCGTGGAGAGCGACATCAAGAACCCCGGCCACCTGCGGCCGGGCAGCCTCGTCAGCGCGCAGATCGTCGTGAGCTCGAGGCCGGTGCCGACCGTGCCGGCGACCGCCGTCGTCCGGTTCGCCGGCCTCGCGAAGGTCATCACGGTCGAGGACGGCAAGGCGAAGGAGAAGCAGGTCACCACCGGAAAGACGTCGGGGGATCGGGTCGAGATCGTGTCCGGCGTCGCGGTGGGGGAGTCCGTCGTCGCGCGGCCCGGGTCGCTCCAGCAGGGGCAGCCGGTGCGCGTGGTGGAGGGGGGCTAGGGTGCAAGCGCTCGCCAGGATCTGCATCCAGCGGCCCGTGTTCGCCGCCATGCTGACGCTCGCCCTCGTGGTGGTCGGCGCCGTGGCGTACTTCAAGCTGGGCGTGGATCGCTTCCCCGCCGTGGACCTGCCGACGGTCTCGGTCCGCACCACGCTCCCCGGCGGCGCGCCGGAGGACGTCGAGTCGGAGATCTCCGAGGAGATCGAGGCGGCGGTCAACACCGTCGAGGGGATCGCCGAGCTCCGCTCGATCTCGACGAGCGGGACCTCCGTCGTCGTCGCCACCTTCAACCTCGACCGGGACATCGACTCGGCGGCGCAGGACGTCCGCGATCGCGTGCAGGCGGCGCTGCGCCGGCTCCCCGTGGGCACCGATCCGCCCGTCATCGCGAAGCAGGACAACGACTCGACCCCTGTCATGTCGATCGCCCTCTCGGCCGATCGATCGATCCGGGAGCTCACCGAGCTGGCCGACAAGCTCGTGCGGGTGCAGCTCGAGCGGTCGTCGGGCGTCGGCGAGGTGCGCGTCGTGGGGGGGCAGCAGCGCGCCATCAAGATCTGGCTGAACGCCGATCGCCTCGCCGCGTACGGCCTGCCGATCACCGCCGTCCGCGACGCGATCGTGCAGCAGAACGCGAACATCCCCGCGGGGAACGTCACGGGGAAGGAGGAGGAGCGGACGCTGCGCACGATGGGCCGCATCGAGGACGCGGGCGCGTTCAACGATCTGGTCGTCGCCACCGTCGACGGGCGGCCCGTCCGGGTGCGCGACATCGGCCGCGCCGAGGACGGCACCTACGAGCAGCGGTCGCTGGCCCGCCTCGACGGCAAGCCCACCGTCGTCCTCGACGTCGTGCGGCAGTCGGGCGCCAACACCGTCGCGGTGATCGAGGCCGTGAAGGCGAACCTGGCGAAGCTCTCCGAGCAGATGCCCGAGGACGTGCGGCTCGAGGTGATCCGCGATCAGTCGGGCTACATCTACACGGCGCTGCACGAGATCAACGTGCACCTCGTCCTCGGCAGCATCCTGGCGTGCGCGGTCGTCCTGCTCTTCATGCGGTCGTGGCGGTCCACGATCATCGCGGGCGTCGCCATCCCGACGTCGGTCGTCGCGACGTTCGGCATGATGTGGCTGCTCGACTTCACGCTGAACAGCGTGACGATGCTGGCGCTCGTGCTGATGGTGGGCATCGTCATCGACGACGCGATCGTCGTCCTGGAGAACATCTTCCGCTTCGTCGAGGAGAAGAAGATGGACTCCTTCGAGGCGGCCAGGGCCGCGACGCAGGAGATCGGGCTCGCCGTGCTCGCGACGACGCTGTCGCTCGTCGTCATCTTCGTCCCCGTGTCGTTCATGTCGTCGATCTCGGGGCGGTTCCTGTTCCAGTTCGGGATCACGGCCACGGTCGCGATCCTCGTGAGCCTGCTCGTCAGCTTCACGCTGACCCCGATGATGAGCGCGCGCCTGCTCCGCGAGGAGGGCGCCCGCGCGCACGGGGCGGGCGGCGGGGGCGAGGCGGCGACGCGGGAGGGCTTCTACGGGAGGCTCGAGGCCAGGTACACGCGCGCCCTCGCGTTCGCGATGCGGCACCGGGCGCTCGTCGCCGTCTCGGGCGCGCTGGTGATGGCGTCGGCCGTGCCGCTCTACGGGCTCGTGAAGCAGGAGTACATCCCCTCGGGCGCGGACGACGCGCAGTTCGAGATCCGCGTCACGGCCCCGCTCAGCGCGAGCATCGGCGCGATGGACGACGTGATGCGGGAGATCAGCGACGACGTCCGCGGGGTGCGCGGGGTGCGGAGCGTGCTCGCCACAGCGGGCGGCGGCTTCGTGGGCGGCGTCAGCGCGGGCGAGGCCTTCGTGCGGATCGCCCCGCACGACGAGCGCACGTTCTCCCTGACACGGCTGCTCCGGGAGACGTTCTCCGGCCATCCATGGCGCGCCTTCAAGGACAACTACTCGCAGAAGGACGTGATGCAGGAGGTGCGGCGCAAGCTGCGCAAGTACTCCGATCTCCGGATCTCGGTGCGCAACGTGCCGTCGTTCAACATCGGCGGCGGGAACTTCGAGATCGACTTCGCGATCCAGGGCCCCGACATCGAGCAGCTCGAGCGGTACGCGAACGAGCTCCGCGAGCGCTCCGCGCAGCTCGGCGGCATCGTGGACGCCGACGTGACGCTGAAGATCGACCGGCCGGAGCTCCGGGTGCTCATCGAGCGCGATCGCGCGGCGCAGCTCGGGGTCCGGACGCAGGACATCGCGACCGCGCTGCGCCTGATGGTGGGCGGAGATCAGGCGGTCTCGCGCTTCCGGGACGAGGCCGAGAACGAGAACTACGACGTGCAGCTGCGCCTCATCGAGGAGGATCGCGATCGGGTGGCGGCCGTCCGCCGCCTGTACGTGCCCCGGACGGCGCGCGCGCAGGCGGCGCCGCAGCCGGGCGGCGCCGGCGGCGCGACGGCGCCCTCGGCCGTGACGCCGCTGCTCCGGGGCGACCTCGTGCGCCTCGACAACCTGGTGCGCATCGAGGAGGCGAGGAGCCCGTCGCGCATCGACCGGCTCGATCGCCAGCGGGTGTCGAGCCTGCGCGCCGGCGTCGCCCCCGGCTACGCGCTCGCCGACCGGCTGGAGGCGCTGCGCGGCGCCGCCCGGGAGATGGACATGCCCGCCGCGTACACGACCAGCGTGCGCGGCCGCGGCGCGGAGCTCGAGCGCACGTTCGGCGAGTTCATCTGGGCGTTCCTCCTGTCGATCGTGCTCATGTACATGATCCTGGCGTCGCAGTTCGAGAGCCTCGTGCACCCGGTGACGATCCTGCTCTCGCTGCCGCTGTCGGTGCCGTTCGCGCTGCTCAGCCTGTGGGCGACCGGGAACACGCTGAACCTGTACTCTGCGCTCGGCTTCCTCGTGCTGTTCGGCGTGGTGAAGAAGAACTCGATCCTCCAGGTCGACCACATGAACAAGCTGCGGGGCGAGGGCGTGCCGCGTGAGGAGGCGATCCTCCAGGCGAACCGCGATCGGCTGCGGCCCATCCTGATGACCACGCTGGCCCTGGTCGCGGGCATGCTCCCGCTCTGGCTGGGCACGGGGCCCGGGGCCGAGGAGCGCCAGACGATCGCCGTGGTGGTCATCGGCGGCCAGTCCCTGAGCCTGCTGCTCACCCTGATCGTCACGCCGGTCTCGTACTCGCTGCTCGACGATCTCGCGCGCAGCGAGCGCTGGGGGCGGGTCCGGTCTCGCGTGGCCGCCCTCCGCGAGCGCGCGTCGGCGCGGTTCGGCCGGCTCTTCGCGCGCAGGACGACCTAGGCGCGGCGGCGCCCGTTGCCGGGCGCCTCAGCCCTTCGCCATCCCGAGCGCGGCCACGGCCACCGCGCCCCAGCCCGCGAGCAGGAGCAGCCCGCCGAACGGCGTGACCATGCCGAGGACGCGGACGCCGGTCACGGTCATCACGTAGAGGCTGCCGGAGAAGAAGAGCACGCCGCCCGCGAAGCAGAAGCCGGCGACGGTCGCCGCGACGCCGCCGGTGCGCGCGGCGAGGTGGGCGGCGAGCGCCAGCGCGAGCGCGTGGGCGAGGTGGTACTGGGCGCCCGTTTGCCACCAGGAGAGGCGCAGCGCGCCGTCCGCCTCCGCGTCGAGCGTCGCCTTGAGCCCGTGGGCGCCGAAGGCGCCGAGCGCCACCGCGAGGAACCCGTAAACGCCCGAGAGCAGGAAGAAGAGACGTTCCATCGGGCGCGGAGCTTAGCCCATGGCCGGAGCTCGTCACGGGGGGGCGCTCGGCTGGGTGCGCAACTGCGGCGGGCTCGCGCCGATGTTCGAGGTGCAGGAGGACGGTCCGTCGACATGGGCAAGCGAGGCCGCAGGCGCCGAAAGGAGGACACGGGGCAGGACGACGCGCCGGACGACGTCGATCTGATCCTCCGCCACGTGTCGCGGCAATTCCCGCACGACGTCGCGCGCGCTCTGCTCGGCGCGGCCGGGCCCATCGAGCCGCTGGGCTGGGTCGACACGCAGGTCACCGGCCGCCAGCGGCGGCTCGATCGGGCGCTCGCCGTGATGGTGGGCGGCGAGCGGCGGCTGCTCCACGCCGAGTGGACGCTGGCGATGGGCGATGAGATTCCGTTCCGCGTGTTCGAGTACCATTGCCTGACGGCGCTGGCGGTGGCGGACGAGGCGCGAGCGAGCGAGGGCGCCCCTGCTCGGCAACCCACGCCGATCGACAGCGTGGTGGTGGTCCTTTCTGGCCGGGAGGCGCCGTGGCCGACGCACGGCGCGTATCGGACATCGTCACCGGACGAGCCGTTCTCCGGCGTGCGGTTCCGTATCGAGGCTGTCTATCAGCGGACGGTGGCCGAGCTGGCGGCGCGGGGAAGCCCGTTTTGGCTGATCTTTGCGCCCCTGGCAGCGGACGCGGATGGCAGCAAGCTGAACCAGGTGATCGAGGCGCTCCGGGCCTGCTCCGGCGAGCGTCAGTTTGCGGAGCTCGGAGCGGCGATGGTGGCCCTGGCCGAAGCGGACACGCGTGAGCGTGGCCTGGCAGATGTGGTAAAATCATTGCTGCCGCGGGAGATCGTCATGCAGAACTCGATTTACAGGGAAGGCAAGGCGGCCGGGCTCAAGGAAGGGCTGGAGAAGGGCCTCGCGCTGCTCGCGCACCAGGTCGAGCGGCGACTGGGGCGCCCGCTCACGGCAGAGGAGCGAAGCCGGCTCCACGAGCGCCTGCACGCAGAAGGCCCGGAGAAGGTGGGCGACG
The DNA here is from genome assembly GCF_051525985.1 of Sorangium sp. So ce145. NCBI lineage: Bacteria > Pseudomonadati > Myxococcota > Polyangiales > Polyangiaceae > Sorangium > Sorangium sp. So ce145. The sequence continues at coordinate 3,860,453 of NZ_CP150315.1, forward strand.
TGGTGCTCGACCTCTCCGCAGACGATCTTTCGGTGTGGCTCACCGCCACACCCTCGTGACGGTCCAGCGGACCACTGGCGCCCGCCCTGCCAGCGAGCCGGCGCCGAGTGCTCGGCCGAGCGCGCCGCGCGTCAGTCTCCCTCCGCCCGCCGCCGCGGGAAGATCGTCTCCCGGATCTCCGCCATCGACGTGCCGAACGTCGCCGCGAGCCGGCCGAGGACGAGGCGGTTCAGCCGGCCGTCCGGCGGCGCCTTGACCGCGATCACGAACGCGGCGTCGACCGGCGCGCCGGCGTGCCTCGCCGCCCGCTCCGCGAGCGCCGCCGCCGCGACGTCGGACAGCTCCTCACGCCGCGCGACGCGGATCTTCACGTAGAGCGCCGCCCGCATCAGCGTGTGGTAGCCGTGCATCCACGCCATCCAGCGCTCCTCCGGGCCCCCGGCGAGGGCCCGTGAGAGCGCGTCGCGGCGCCGCTCGATCTCGTCGAAGGGCAGGTTGTCGAGCTCGTTCAGCGCGCCGGGGAACTCCCCCGCGAGCGCGCGGAACACCTCCTTGCCCGGGATCGGCTCCCCGGCCGCCCGCGCGCGCCGGAGCTCCGCGAGCGTGAGGTACTTGCGGGCGAGCTGCGACAGGACCTCCGGTGAGAGGCGCGCGTCGCCGTCGGGGACCCCCGCGCCTGTCACAGCCAGCCGTGAGGGAACGCGAGGACGTCGCCGATCGACGGGGCGCCGAGGCACAGCGCGACGAGGCGATCGACCCCGAGCGCGTTGCCCGCCGCGGGCGGCATCCCCTCCTCGAGCGCGTCGAGGAAGCGCTCGTCGATCGGATAGACCGGCTTGCCCTGGGCGGCCCGCGCCGCCTGATCCGCGAGGAGCCGCGCGCGCTGCTCGACCGGGTCGGTCAGCTCGCCGAAGCCGTTGCAGAGCTCGACGCCCGCGACATACAGCTCGAACCGCTCGCAGACCCGCGGATCGCTCGGCTTGAGCCGCGCGAGCGACGCGAACGGCGCGGGGAAATCGACCAGGAACACCGGGTGGGGCAGCGCGGCGATCGCCGGCTCCACCGCGTCCACGAGCAGGCGGAAGAACCGCTCCTCGTCGCTCGACGCGAGCGCGATCGCGTCGTCCGCGGGCACGCCCGCCCAGCGCGCGAACGCCTCGCCGATCGAGATCCGCGGGAACGGCCGCTCCAAACGTACCTGCTTGCCGGACGTCGAGATCGTGCCCTCCGCGCCGAGCGCGCCCGCGACGCGCCGCACGATCGCCTCGGTGTCGGCCATCACCTCGTCCACGCCGGCGAAGGCGCGGTACCATTCGAGCATCGTGAACTCCGGGTTGTGCCTGTCCCCGAGCTCCCCGCGCCGGAAGCAGCGCGCGAGCTGGAAGCAGCGCGGGACGCCCCCCGAGAGCAGCCGCTTCATCTGGTACTCCGGGCTCGTGATCAGGAACGTCGGGCGCGCCGCCTGCACCGCGAACGCGTCGAGGTGCAGGTCGAGCCCAGGGGAGGGGACCATGCTCGGCGTCTCCACCTCGAGGAAGCCGCGCTCGGCGAACAGCGCCCGCACCGCGCCGAGCGCCGCCGCGCGCTGGGCGAGCGCCGCGCCGCGCCCGCGATGGATCGCGCGCTCCGTCTCGCTCGACGGGGGCGCCGCGGCGCCCGCGCGCGCCCGCGGCGGCCTCCGGGGCGCGATCCGCTCGACGAGCCGCGCCGACGCGAGCGCGCGGCCAGCCGGCGCCGGCGCGCCCTCGACGATCGCGAGATCGCCGACCTCGAGCGGCGGCGCGAGCGCGCCCTCGAGCGCGACGCGCAGCGCGCTGAACGCGTCGCCGAGGACGACCGCGCCCTCCGCGACCTCGAGCACGCGGCCGCCGACGCGAACCCTGCCGGGCAGCGGCGCGCCGGAGGGACCGGTGCGGCCCGGGGAACAGGCGGAGACGATGTCGCTCGGGGCGAACGTCGCCGGGAATCCAATGGAGGTGTTTGTTTCAGAGAGCGCCACGGGAGCCTGCGTTGAAGGTGCCGGAGACATACCACGCTGGTTGACCAGGGAGGTCACGTAACGAGGCAATCACGGCCACAACTCCTTGATTTTCCGCGAGGACGTCGCGTCGCTTCTCCTTGATGAGGCAACGCAACTCGTTACGTTGGTCGCGCTCGTCGGTCCGGCCCTGCCGCGCCTCACGCGAGCGCTGCTTGCAGAAAGCCAGCAGAAATCCAGCCGGAGAGATGAACCCATGAGACGACTGCCGCTCTTGCTTCCGTTGACCGCACTCGCAGCCTTGGCCTCTGCGGGGCTCGCCGCCGCGTCGGAGTGGCACACGCTACCGAAGGGCTCGCCAGCAACGGCGCTGTCCTTCCGGGGCGCGGATGGCGCGCGGGGCGCGGCGGAGGCGGCGCTGAAGGACGCCGCTTCAGACCTCCGCCTCCAGGGCGTCTCGCTGCGCTACCAGAGCGAGCTCGTGGATGGCGAACACCGCACTGTCCGGTTTGCGCAGGTCCACGCCGGACTGCCCGTGCTCGGCGCCGCGGTGGCGATCGATCTCACCCGGGAGAACCGCGCGGAGGTCGTGGTGCTCGACGTGGCGCGGGACCTGTCGGTCGCGACGACGCCGACTCACGGCGAAGAGGCCGCGCGGCGCGCGGTCGAGGGGACCTATGGGATGACGCTCGCGGAGCGGCCGAACGCGTCGCTCGCGGTGTTTCCCGAGGCGGAGACGGGCGGCAAGCTCGTCTGGGTCGTCGATGTCCGGTCGGATCGCGGCGGGGAGCGCTACCTCGTCGACGCGCACACAGGCAAGCTCGTCCACAGGCGCTCGCTGGCCGTGCACGCGCGAGGGCGCGTTTACCCCATCAGCTCCGCGGTCACGCCCGAGGTCCAGGATCTCGAGCTCAGCGGCCTCGACGCGGCGGATCCTCAGACCTTGAGCGGCTGGAACGGCAACTTCAAGGTGGTGAATTACGTGGATGGCGACCTCATCGGCGGCGTCCCGCTCACCGTGGAGCAGAGCGTCGAGCCGAACGCAGGGGAGGACTTCCTCTACGATCCGCCCACGAGCGCGGACGATGCGCATGACCAGTTCGCGCAGGTCGGCATCTATTACCACCTCACCCGGATGCGCGATTACTTCGTGTCGACCCACCAGATCGACATGGGGGCGCCTGGCTGGAAGCTCGTCGCGGTCGCCAACATGCTGGAGGCGGGCCGGCCGATGGACAACGCGTTCTTCTCGGGAGAGGGCGTGGGCGAGCCCTTCCGCGCGCCGAACCTCATCGCCATCGGCCAGGGCTCGTTCTTCGATTTCTCGGACGACTCCGACGTGTTCCTCCACGAGTTCACCCATTACGTCTCCGCCAACGCGGTCGGCTACAACGGGGGGCAGTTCGCGATCAACGAATACGGGCTCTCCCCCTGGGCCGGCAGCATCGATGAGGGCATCGCGGACTATTTCGCGTGCACCGTGAACGGCGACTCCACGCTCGGCGAGGCGACGCTGGCGCCCTTCGGCATGGCGCGCGACCTCGCGAAGGACACCAAGACGTGCCCCGGCGATCTGGTGGGCGAGGTGCACGAGGACGGCGAGCTGATCGGCAGCCTCGCGTGGTCCTTGCGCGAGAAGTTCGGGGCCAAGGTGGGCGACAAGCTCGTCTGGGGCACGGTGACGCTGCTGACCCCCAACGCCTCGTTCGGCGATTTCGCCAAGGCGCTGAAGCGGGCGACCGGCAAGCTGGTGACCGCCGGCGAGCTCACGGAGGCGGACGCCGGCGCCGTCGACGCGCTGATCGAGAGCCGGGGCCTCGACGACTGCGAGGAGGTGCTCGATCTGAGCGGGGGCAAGTCGCAGACGACGAACATGTTCGGGATCGACTCGCTGGTCTTCGGCTCGGGGGCGTCGTGCGCGGATTACCGCTCGCAGCTCAGCCTGCAGAGCCTCTTCCACTTCAAGAGCAAGCCGGATCGGGCCGCGAAGGGCGTCCGCTTCACCGTGGAGCTCGATCCCGACCGCGGCAACGACGTCGAGTGGAGCATCTACGTGAGGGCCCGTCGGCACGTCGGCTTCACGCTGGGCGAGCTCCTGCCGGAGGCCACGAACTACGATTACAGCGTCGAGGGGATCACGGAGACGAGCGGTGAGCTCGTCATCGACGAGACCTCCGATCCGCCGTTCGATCCCACGCAGACGTACTACCTGGTGATCGGTCACAAGAACTGTCCGTCCTCGTCCGTGACGGTGGAGAGCGAAGATCTCGGGGTGGAGCCGCCGGTCGATCCGACGGAGCCCGTCGAGCCGGAGCCCGCCGGCTCCACGGGCGGCGCGACGCCGGATCCGACGGATCCGGTCGAGGATCCCGAGCCGGAGGCGACGGCCGTGGGGTGCGCTTGCCGCGCCGGCGAGCCGAGCGCGCCCGTCGCGCCGTGGACGGCGCTCGCCGGGGTCGCGCTCGCCGGAGCTGCCGTGCTCAGGCGGCGTGCGCGGGCGCGTCGCGCGCTGGGCTGAAGTGACGGCCTGAGGCCGCTGGCGTCACGCGGCGGGCGGCGCATCGACGCGCGCCGCCGTGGCGCCTGCCCTCCACGCAAGGGCGAGGCTTGGAGCGCTCGCGCCTGTCGCTTCGCTGGGTGTTGTGATGCGCGGGGGCTGCCTTCGCTGCGCTAGCGCCCACCCGCGCCGCCGGTGCCGCCCGCGCCGCCGGTGCCGCCACCGGCGCCGCCCGTACCACCGGCGCCGCCCGTACCGCCGGTGCCGCCCGTACCACCGGCGCCGCCCGTGCCGCCGGCGCCGCCCGTACCGCCGCCGCTTCCGCCCTCGCCTGTACCGCCGCCCCCGGCCGTCCCGTTGCCGCCGGTGCCACCGCCACCGTCGCCGCCGCCCGTGCCGCTCGCGCTGCTCGTCGTCGGATTCTGGTTGGGATCGCAGACCTGCGTGATCACATTCGGTCTGCAGCAACGATGTTGTTGCTGCTGCTGACCGATGCCCATGCACACGAGGCCATCGGCGCAGTCATCGTTGCCGTTCGCGATCTCGCAGGGCTCGCCCTCTCGCTGCTGGCTGCAGCTCGCGGCGGAGGCGACGATCGCCGCGGCGAGCGCGGCCAGGAGGAGCGCGGGGCGCAAGGCGTTGCGCGATGTCTTCGGGGCTTTCACGCGCGCTGGTCTAGCAGAACCAGGCGGGCTTGCCTATTGCCCATCTACTGCGGAGGGGTAGGCCGGTTCTTGGCGTCGATGGCGTCGATGAACAGGCCCATGTACTGCGCGGCGCTCGTGATCGAGAAGACGAGCGATAGATAGATGAGCAGCCGTCCGACGTGCACCACGTCGACCTCTCCGAAGTCGACGCCGAGGTGGATGCGGTACGGGTAGCCGAGGATCAGGCAGACGATCCCGATCATCTGCAGCGCTGTCTTGACCTTCCCGCCGTCGCCCGCCGCGATGACGAGCCCCTCGGTCGAGGCGATGGATCGGAGCGCCGTGATCGTGATCTCGCGCGAGATGAGCAGCACCACCGCCCACGCCGGGATCCGGCCCATCGGCACGAGCCACACGAGCGTGGCGGCGACGATGAGCTTGTCGGCGAGCGGATCGAGGAACTTGCCGAGCACGCTCACGAGGCCCTGCCGCCGCGCCAGGTAGCCGTCGAGCATGTCGGTGATCGCCGCGAGCGAGTAGACGCCCGCGGCCCAGAAGCAGTCCCGCGGCGCGCCCCTCGACAGCAGCAAGAGGACGGCCGGGATCATGAGGATCCGGGCGAACGTGAGCAGGTTCGGGAGGTTCCGCGCGTCCTCCCAGAGCGTGCGCCGCCGCTGCGCCTTGATGCCCCGCAGGGACGTGCCCGCGCTAGCGACCATCGACGAGGACCATCCCCTCTCCGCCGAACGTCACGAAGCCCTGCATGCCTCCAGGCGCCTCGGAGGCGGGCAGCGTGCGCGGCAGGAGCCGGCCCATCCACCCGAGCACCGCGGTCGCGCGCGTCGACGTCGGCCGCGACGGGGTGATCTCCAGCGCGGCGGCGCGCTCGGGCACCGACAGGACCATGTGGCCGCGGCCGCGGAGCTGCACCATCGCGACCGCCTCGCCCTCGCCGGCCGGCAGGCGGCCGTTCTCGTAGCCGATCGGCAGATCGAAGCCGACGAGCACGTCCTCGCGCAGGTAGATGGACTCTTCTCCGAGCGTCACCGGGTGGAGCCGCCGCCCCTCGGGCGCGCCGAGCACGAGCTCGCAGCGCCCGCCGATCTCGATGAAGGGCGTGCTCGGCCCGCCGAGCGGCTCGTCGAAGATGCGCCCGCGCGCCTGCCGCTTCAGCACGTGCGTGGCGGTCCCGGAGTGCACGCTCATGGTGCGCAGCGCGTCGAGCCGGGCGACGAAGCCCTTCGCCGACTGCACGAGAACGACGCCGGTCGGGTGCCGCGTGACAGCGGCCTCGCGCGGGAAGACGAGCAGCCGCTCGCGCGCGAGCGCCGAGAGCGTCTCCAGCGGCGGCGCCGCGGCCGGCGGCGGCGCGGCCGGCGCCGCCGTGGGCGGCGGCAGCGAGGACGACGACGGCCGCCCCGCCGCCTTCTTGCTCGCCGCCGCCGCGTCCGCCGCCGCGGGGACGGCGATCGCGAAGCGGCCCGTCGCGGAGGGCTCCTCGGGCGCCACCGTGCTGCGGCGCACGGTCGGGGCCACGCTCCCTCCCGGCGGCGCCTGCACCGCCGGCATCGACGGGACCGTCGGCGCCGCGCCGACCCTCGGGCCGGGAGCCTTGCCCGCGCCGGGCGGGTTCGACGCGCCTCCCGCGCGGCCGTCCGCCCCGAGGCTCTTGAACGACGGCGGCGCCGGGATGGTCGGCATCATCTCGCGGCCAGGCTCGATGGCCGACCATGTCCCTGACGGGATGCGCGGCAGATCCGAGTCGTGCCGGAAGCCCGCGCCGGCGCGATCGAGCACCTGCACCGCCTCGCCCGCGGCGCGCTGCACCTCGGCCTTGGCCTCGATCGGCGGCTGATCCTCGGTGTCGGGCGGCTCCATCGAGTAGCGACCCGTGGCGGCGCCCGTCATGTCGAGCAGGCGGCGCGCCATCGCGTCGTGGCCGCCCGCCGCGAACGCGTGGCTCGCGCGCTCGTAGTCGCCCATGCGCTGGAACGCGAGCCCCAGGTAGCCCCACGCGCGCTGGTGCTTCGGGTTCTGCTCGAGCGCCTTCTCGAGCTCGGACCGCGCCTGCGCCGGCTGCCCGGTCTTGAGGTACGAGAGCGCGAGGTTGATGCGCGGCTCGACCGCCTCCGGGTGGGCCTGGATCAGCCGCTCATAGATCGCGATCGCCCGCGGGTAGAGCCCCAGCCGGAAGTAGACGATCCCGAGCAGGTCTTGCCCCTTGGGATCGCTCGGCTGGAGCGACAGCGCGCGCTCGAGCTCCGCCTTCGCGGCGTGGACCCGGTTGTCCTGCAGGAGCTCGCTGCCCCGGTGCAGGTGGAACAGGAACTCCTCCGCCGCGACTTCGCGTGTGGAGGGCCGTGGGTCGTCGCGCTCGTGCATTGTCGGGGGGATCGTACACGAAAACGCGCACACGCCGTCAGGCGCTCGCCGCCTCGATCGCCTCGGCGAGCGTGAAGGCCCCCTCGTAGAGCGCGCGGCCCACGATGACGCCGCTGACGCCGGGGATCTGCGCGAGCGCGCGCAGGTGAGCGAGCGATCCGACTCCGCCGGAGGCCAGGACGGGGAAGCCACACGAGGCGGCGAGCTCGCGGGTGGCTTCCAGGTTGGGGCCGACCTGCGTGCCGTCGCGGGAGACGTCGGTGTAGAGGAGCGCCGCGACGGGGGCGCCGGCGAGCGCGCGGGCGACGTCGAGGGCCGTGACGGAGGAGACCTGCTCCCAGCCCTGCACGGCCACGCGCCCGTCCTTGGCGTCCACGGCGACCACGACGCGCCCCGGGAAGCGGCCGGCGAGGTCGCGTACGAGCGCGGGATCGTTCACCGCGGCGGTCCCGAGCACGATGCGATCGGCGCCCAGCGCGAGGTAGCTCTCGGCCGCGGCGGCGGAGCGGATGCCGCCGCCCACCTGCACGCTGCCGCCCTCCGCGCCGAAGGCCGCGATGACGGCGCGGACGGCGTCGGCCTGGACGGGCAGGCCGGCGCGGGCCCCCTCCAGGTCGACCACGTGCAGCCGAGCGCAGGCGCGGCGGAGGCGAGCGGCGAGCGCCGCCGGGTCCTGGTCGTAGACGGTGACCTGATCGTAGCGCCCTTGGTGGAGGCGCACGGCCTGGCCTCCGAGGAGATCGATGGCGGGGATGAGCTGCACGCGGCGGGTCTAGCGCGCCTCCGCGCCGGCGGGTAGAGGCGGCGAAGGTCGCGAAGGTGAACGGCCTCGCCGCGTCACCACGACCCGCTCGCCCCGAGCACGACCCCCTCCGGGCCTGCCGCGAGCACCCCTGCGCGGATCCGCCTTGACGGCGCGCCGGCGGTCATGTCGCTCTGCTGCGGCTCGGTCAGGTAGAGGACCGCCGCCGCCCCGAGCCCGGCCAGCCCCACGCCGAAGCCGATCGTGCTCACGAGCCCGGTGGTGCTCGCGCTCTCCGCCGCGTCCAGGCCCGTCGGGTCGCAGGCCGTCGGGTCGCTCAGGCCGATCCCGCTGCCGCAGTGGTCGCGGACGACGCTCTTCTTGCCGAGCGTGAGCGCGCCCGTCACCCCGCCGAGCACGAGCCCCGCGACGCCGACGCCGCCGGCCGCGTACACGGCCGCCCGCCGGCCTGAAAGGCGCTCGGCGGACGGCGCCGGGGCGCCGCTCACCTGCAGCTCGACGCGCTTCTTCTCGCCGTGCGCGAGGTGGATCCGCGTCTCCTGGACAGGCCCTCCCGGCGCCTGCGTCGACACGACGTGCTCGCCCGGATCCACCGGCACGCTCGCGCCCAGCGCGGCGCTGTCCACCGCGCGGCCGTCGCGCTTCACCACCGTCCCCGCGGGGGCCCCGGGCGGGAGGGAGAGCGCGAGCTCCGGCACGAGCGGGGCGAGCTTCTCGCGCTCCTCCCGGGCGACCCTGGGCCGCTCTCCTTGCCGGCGCTTCTGCTCCGGCGTCAGCTGCTCGTGGAGCGCAAGGTACTCCCCGAAGTGCGCGAACGCGCTCGCGACGCGGCCCCACCTCGACTCGCAGATGGCCAGCGTGAAGAGCGCCCCCGGCTTGGGCTCGATCCGATGGCTCTCGGCGATCGCGCCGCAGCCCGTCTCGTACCGGCCCGCCTCCATCTCGGCGAGGCCCCGGTCGAAGAGGGCTTCCGCGGCCGCGCTGTCCTGCGCCGCGGCGGGCGTCGCGGCGGCGAGCGGCCAGAGGACGAGAGCGAGAGGAGCCATCCGGCGCAGGCGACGTGTCATGTTCTGGGGCATCCACGGGCGAAGGTGTCAACCGGTGTCGGCGAGGGTCGGACCGTCAGCGCGGCGGACATCGGTCTCAATCTCGTCCGAGCAAAGGCACTTGGGGGCGAGCGGCGGCGCCTGTTCGCCCGGTCGAAGCGGGCTTCGGCGCCGCCTTCGGGGGAGCGCCCGCCGCCCCGCGCGCGGCCGGCCTCGCGCTGGCGCTCGCGCTCGTCGCGGGCTGGGTGGGCTCCGCGGCGAGCGCCGTCGCGGAGGCGCTGGGCGCCGGCGCCGGCGGCGCTGCCGGCGGCGTCGCGCTCGGCGCAGCGGCGACGGCGGCGCTCGCCGAGCCGGCGTCCGGCGCCGTGGCCGAAGGCGGCGCGGCCACCGCCGGATCGGCCTCGGCCCCGGCGCGGATCAGGAGCCAGGTCCCTGCGCCGAGCACCCCGAGCCCGAGGACGACCGCGGCGGCGACGAGCGGGGCTCGGTTCGGCGCGATCGGCGTGATGTTCCCCGAAGGGACGGACGTCACCGACGTCTCCATGGTCGCCGCGAGGGGCGCGACCGGGGAGCGAGACGGGTGCTCCGGCCCCATCGGGCCGACGCTCGTCGCCACCGGCGGCATCATCGAGGGCGCCGTGAGCGCGGTGATCGCGGGCGCTGGCGTGGCGAGCGCGTGCGCCGAGGGGCTCGCCAGGGCCCAGGGCGGCGTGGTCGGGCGGGGCGAACGCCCGCTGCTGGCCGGGGCGAGGCCGAGCAGCTCGGAGAGCGCCTGCGCCGCCTCGCTCGCGAGGCGGAACCGCGCCGCTGGATCGACGGCCGTGGCCCGGGCGAACCAGCCATCGAAGCCCTGCGGCAGCACCACCCGCTGCGACATCGCCCGGTGGACCGGCGGCTCCTGCGGCCCGTGGACGGCCACGAGCGCGAACGCGATCACGTCGTTCGCGCTGAGCGCCTCCGGGCTCCAGTACGGCGTCCCCACGAGCAGCGTGTACGCGATCATCCCGAGCGCGTAGATGTCCACGGCGCTGGTGAGCTTCGTGTCGGTGCGGAACTGCTCGGGCGCCATGTAGATGGGCGTCCCGAGGCTCCGCGTGATGCCGGCCGCCGTCCCGCCCTCGGCGAGCAGCTTCGCCACGCCGAAGTCGAGGATCTTCATGCGGGGCGTCCCGTCGTCCCGCTGGGTGACGAACAGGTTCTCGGGCTTGAGATCCCGGTGGATGATGGACGCCGCGTGGGTCCGGTCGAGGGCCGACGCGGTCTGCTGGAGGTACGTCGCGACCTCGCCGGGAGGCAGCCTGCCGAGGCGCTTGAGGCGCTGGCCGAGCTCCTCGCCGCGGAGCATCTCCATCACGAGGAACGGCATGCCCGTCGCCTCGTCGATGCCCGCGTCGAAGACGTCGACGATGTACTCGCTCTCGATGTCCGCCGTGATCTGCGCTTCGCGCTTGAAGCGGCTGCGCATCTCCTCGCTCTGGAAGAGGTACGCGTGCATCACCTTCAGCGCCCGGCGGCGGTTCGTCTCGATGTGCACCACCTCGTAGACGGACCCCATCGCGCCCACGGCGAGGAGGCGCGCCACGCGATAGCGGTGCGCGAAGACCGTTCCGTCCGCGAGCGTGCCCGACACGGCGGGAGGGTCGCGCGCGGCGGCTGTCGCGTCAAGGTTCCAGGGACCCCCGAAGGGCGGCGCGCGCCCTGCGGAGCGGCGGCAGCGACGCCGAGACGCCGCGATGCCCAGCTGCGCGCATCACCGCGCCCGCGCGCACCGCAGCCCCGCGCCGGCGAAGTGGCCCTTCGGCGGGCGCTCCTGGAAGGCGGAGGTGAGCAGTGTCTCCTTCCCGCTGCGCCAGCCCCCGCCCCAGATCATGTGGTTCGTGTCGGGGGTGAGGACGGCGCAGTCATCGCACGCGATCGGGTCGTCCGCCGCGAACGAATCCAGCACCCACTCCCACACGTTTCCCCCCAGATCCGCGTGTCCCCACCGCCCGTCTCCCCGCGGCGACCTCGACCCGCCCGGCTGGAGGTCCGCGATCTCGCACGACCCGTCGAGGCCGCAACCGTACACAGCGTAGCTCTCGTCGGGCTCCGGGGCGCTCTCCGGGCTCGACCATGGATACACGCGCTGCTCGTCCCCGCCGGCGGCCGCGTAGCGCCGCTCTGCTGACGTGGGCAGCCGACCGCCGTCCCACGCGCAGAACGCGAACGCCACGTACCAGCTCACGCAGGCCGCGGGCAGGAGCTCGCGCTCGCCCGCCTCGTCGGTCCATGAAAAATAGGGATCCTCGCAGTGCAGCGACGCCGACAGCGCCGCCCGGTCCACGGGCAAGTTGGCGTCCCACGCGGCGCGCCACCCGCTGTCCGGGATCTTCGGGTGCGCTCCTGCCCCCACCGCTGGCCAGCTCGCCGGGTACTCCGACAGGAACGCCCGGAACCGCCCCACCGTCACCTCGAATCGATCCAGCCGGAAGTCGCTCACCGTCACCAGGCGCGGCTCGGCGCTGCCCCGATCGAACGTGCCTCCGGGCACCACCAGGCTCTCGCAGCAGCGCTCGTCGCCGCGCGGCCCGCAGATCGCGTCCATCTTGGCGCAGCTCCGGGGGACGGTGCAGCGCCCGTCGTCACACAGGGGCGCCTCCGCCGGGCACTCGGGTTCGTCCTGCCACGCTCCGCCTTCGTCGCACGTCTGCGGCCTGTTCTGCGCGCACCGCACCTCCTCTGGCGTGCACGTCTCGGCTCCACCTCCGCTCCCGCCGCCCGCGCCGTCCGCCAGGTGGTACGGCTTGTCCACGCCCACGATCGCCGTGCAGCCCCCGAACACGAGGCATGCCCCCGCCCACATCGCCACGGCAGACGCTGCGATCTGCATCAGCGCCGCGCTCCGAGGCGCTCGACCAGCGCGGACCGGACCGCGCGCAGCGGACGCCGAGCCGCCATCCCAAGGATCTCCATGCGCGGGATACTACTGACATTTCGGCTCGCGAGAGGGCGCGCTCGACGCCGCTCTGCCGCCGTGGAGAGCGAGGTGCGACCGGCGCCCTCCTCCGCGGCGCCGGGCTCTGCCGCGTGTGTCCTGATGCGTCGCGGCTTCTGTCCTCGCGCGCCGGCCGACATCCGCGCCGACATCCGCTCGGGGCGAGGCGCTCCGGCCCGGCGGGCGCTGGTTGCGCGAGGTCGTCGGGCAGATACCATCGCTCGCTGAAGATGGCTGTACTCACGCTCGAGCAAGCGGCGATCCCGCTCCGGCAGGCGTACCGGGAAGGTCGCCTCATTCCCTTTCTGGGCGCGGGCTTCTCTGCCCCGCTCCGGCTGCCGATGTGGAAGGAGCTGATGGGGTGGATGGGCGTCGCGCTCGGCTTCGAGCCGGCGCTCTTCGAGCTGCACGGCCTGCCCCCGCAGCTCGCGGGCTTCTTCGCCCGCGAGTGCGCGGGCGGCCTCGACAGCTTCATCGCCGAGATGCGCGCGCGCTTCCATGCGCGCGAGGTCGACGAGCGGCGCAGGAGCTCGTGCCAGCACAAGGCCCTGGCGCGCCGCGACTTCTCGACCATCTACACGACCAACTTCGAGCACCACATCGAGGAGGCGCTGCGGGACGCGGGAAAAGAGGCCGTGGCGCTCGCCAGGTTCGACGACTTCGCGCGGTGCCCGGCGCAGGGGGCGTGCCACGTCATCAAGTTTCATGGAGATCTCGACTGGCCCGAGACGGTGGTGCTCACCGAGTCGCAGTACTTCGGCCGCCTCCGGCTCGAGGCGGCGCCCGATCAGCGCCTGCGGGCCGATCTGCTCAGCAACAGCTTCCTCTTCCTCGGCTACAGCTTCGGCGACGTCGACATCCGGTACATCTGGTACCGCATGGAGCAGATGCGCATCGAGGGCAGCCCGCAGCTCGCGAGGCGCGCGTCGAACCGCCGCGGCTACTGGGCGACCTTCGGCGCCGGGCTCGTCCAGCCGGCGCTGCTCGAGGACTGGCACATCGACGTGATCGAGCTCGACCCGAACGACAAGACGAAGAGCGTCGTGGACCTGCTCGACGCGCTGGACGCGTGAGGGGACGGGTGAGGGCGATGGTCATGGTCTATTTCGTCTCCTCGAACCACCGCAAGCTCGCGGACATGACGTATGTATGGAAGGACGCCCCGACGCCGCTCCGCGTGCTCCGGCTCGACGTGCCCCAGATCCTCTCCTCGGATCTCGACACCGTCGTACGCGAGGAGGCCCTCGCCGCTTACCGGCTCTCCCTCGTGCCGCTCTTCGTCGAGCACGGCGGCCTCTTCATCGAGCACCTGAACGGCTTCCCGGGCCCACTCGTGATGCCGTTCTGGGAGCGGCTGCAGGACCGGATTTGCTCCCTCATCCCTCCGGGGCAGTCGCGCGCGGCGCACGTGGTCCAGAAGGTGTGTTATTGCGACGGCCGGACGCTGCGTGTCTACACGGGCAGCGTCACCGGCGAGATCGCCGTCGAGCAGCGGGGAGACGAGGGCATCCACTGGGAGCCGATGTTCATCCCGGCCGGACACACGCGCACGCTCGGGCAGATGCCGCGTGACGAGCGCCTCCGGTGCTCCGCGAGCGCGGAGGCGCTGCGGGCGTTCCGGTTCGATCTCGGGCTGTGATCGCGGAGCGCGGCGCTCGCGCTCGTCGACGCGACGCGCGGCCGCGACGCCCCGCCGGCAGCGCCGGCTCGTCCTCGCGTCGCCGGGATCTCGCGCCAGACGGGCCGTGCCGGCGGGCCGCCGCGACGCTCCCTTCTGCTCGGCGCGCTGGCCACGGTGGCGCTTGACTTCCGGAACGCTTTGGAGTTCCTAACCGTCCACGACCGCGGCAAGGGGGCGAGAGCCTGGTGTCCGGCGCTCCTGCCCCTGCGCTCAGAGGTTGTCCCCATTTGGCGCGGAGGCGATTCATGGAGTTCAGACAGCTCGGCGGGTCAGGCTTCAAGGTACCGGTGCTGAGCCTCGGAACGGGGACGTTCGGCGGCTCCAACGAGTTCTTCCGGGGGTGGGGCGCGAGCGACGTGGCCGAGGCGACTCGGCTGGTCGACGTCTCGCTCGAGGCCGGGATGAACATGTTCGATTCGGCCGACATCTACTCCGACGGGCTCGCCGAGGAGATCCTCGGCCACGCGATCAAGGGCAGGCGCGACAAGGTCATCCTCTCCACCAAGGCGACGTTCCGGAGCGGCAAGGGCCCCAACGACGTCGGCTCGTCGCGGTACCACCTGATCCGGTCGATCGAGGGGAGCCTGCGCCGGCTGCAGACGGATTATATCGATCTCTTTCAGCTGCACGGCTTCGACGCGGTCACGCCGCTCGAGGAGACGCTCGGCACGCTGGACGATCTCGTGCGAGCGGGGAAGATCCGCTACCTCGGATGTTCGAATTTCTCCGGCTGGCACCTGATGAAGTCGCTCGCCGTGTCGGAGAAGTATGGTCTCTCTCGGTACGTGGCGCACCAGGCGTATTACTCGCTGGTGGCGCGCGACTACGAGTGGGAGCTGATGCCGCTGGCGCTCGATCAGAAGGTCGGCGCGGTGGTCTGGAGCCCGCTGGGCTGGGGGCGGCTCACGGGGAAGATCCGGCGCGGGCAGCCGTTGCCGGAGGTCAGCCGGCTCCGGAACAAGCTGTCTGTCGAGGGGGGGCCTCAGATCGACGACGAGTACCTCTATGGTGTGGTCGACGCGCTCGACGCGGTGGCGAAGGAGACGGGCAAGACCGTCCCGCAGATCGCGCTCAACTGGCTGCTGCAGCGGCCGAGCGTCGCGAACGTGATCATCGGCGCTCGCAACGAGGAGCAGCTTCGACAGAACCTCGGCGCCGTCGGCTGGAACCTCGCGCCAGAGCACATCGCGAAGCTGGACGCCGCGAGCAAGGCGAAGCTGCCCTATCCCTACTTTCACCAGACCGGGTTCAGCGAGCGCAATCCGTTCCCTGTCGCGCTCTGACGGTCGCGGCCTGGTCGCGACCGGCGGTTGATCCTGCGCGGAGGCCCGGCTCCGGGCGCGCACCGCGCCCTCGCCGTGGAAGGCGATCCCGTGGCGAGGGCCGGCCCGCGTGGCACGGCGGTGGCGTCCGGCGTGGCGGCGTGCAAATCAGCGGTCGTGCTCATTCTTTGCGACTTCGACGGGACCATCACCTGCGACGATCTGACGAACCGGATCTGGGACGCCCATCTTCGCTATGACTGGCGGCAGGTGCTGCTCGCGCCGGCCGCCTCCGGCGAGCTCACGCCGTTCGAGCTCCTCCGCCGCGGCTACGCCGACGTGGATCGCCCGGCCGCCGAGCTCCTGGCCGAGCTGCGCCCGCACGCCGAGCTGCGGTCGGGCTTCGAGGATCTCCTGGCCCTGTGCGCCCGCCGGTCGTGGGTGTTCCACGTGATCAGCCACGGCCTGCCGTTCTATATCCGCGAGTTCCTGCCGCCGGGCACCGCGTTCTCTTGCTTCGATGCCGTCTTCGATGGGCGCTGGCGCGTGACCGTGCCGGAGACGGTGCCGCTCGGCCCCGGCGAGGACTTCAAGATCCGCGTGCTCGACCAGCTGAAGGCGGCCACCGGCGAGACCTCCACGGTCTACATCGGCGACGGCCGGCTGGACTACCCCGCGGCGCGGCGCTGCGATCGCGTGTTCGCTGTGCGGGACAGCGCCCTCGACGTGCTCTGCTCCCGCGACGGGGTACCGTGCACACCCTTCGACGGCTTTGCCGAGATCTGCGCGGCGCTCGAGGGCAGCGGCGCCCCTGACGGGGAGCGCGCGCGGCGCGCGGCCGACGCCACGCCGACACCAGGCTGATCCATCCGAGCTTCACCCGGCCCGAGGACCGTCTCGCTTCGGGGTACGCCTGCTCGATCGCCGCCGCGGGCGCGGCTCAGATGTGCTTCGGCGGGTTCAGCTTGTCCTCCGCCGACCTCCGCTGGACGAGCGCCTTGGCCTTCTCGTAGAGGACCCGCAGCCGCCCGCCCTCGGGCTCCCAGTACTCGGCGCGCTCGACATAGAGCTTCAGGAGGGCGGCGTGAGGGTGGGTGGGGCCGGCCGGCAGCCACGCCTTCCACGAGGGCTTCCAGAGGCTCCGGATCTTCTCCTCGTTCCTCTCGATCGTCGCGCGCGCCGAGATCGAGATGTACGCCCGATCCCGCGGCCTGTAGCAGCAGACCGCCACCTGGTGCTCGCGGGCGATCTCGCCTGTCTTCGCCGCCTCGTCCTCCGTCACGAACCAGAGATCGCAGTCCATCAGCTCGGCCGGCTCCTGGATCTCCATCGGCCGCCCCCGCATCAGCCCCTCGGGGGTCATCGTGACGAGCATCGCGGTGTCGAACTCCCTGAGGAGCGCGTGCAGCTCGCTCATGGATCCGCGGACCTGAGCCCTGGCCCCCGGCTCTATACTCCGGTGTTGCTCTTCACTCTGGTGTTGCATGCGGACAAAGCTGCTCCGCGGACCCCGGCCCGCAAGCAGGGGCGCGCCCTGACCCGTGTACCGCCGGAGCCTGGCGGCGCTCCGGCGTGACCCGAGGCGCCGCGCGCGGCAGTGCCGTCCAGGCGGCTCGGCGCACATCGCTGGTTTTTTGCGCAGTGGACGGCGCGATGCGACGCCTTGACGCGCGTCCGCTCGGCAGATGGGGCGCTCTCCTGCCGCCAGAAGTGCCAATCTGCGGGCCCTCCCGGGCGGCACACTCTATGCGTTCGCGGGCGCGGGGGCACACCACAACTCCGCCCAGCAGGCTCTGCCATGACCGCGTTTTTGGACGACGTCGACCCTCGTATCCCCGCTGTCCCGATCCGGGATGACACCGCCCGGATCCGGGAAGATTTCCTCGTGCTCGCCGCGCACGAGATCAGGACGCCCGTGACATCGCTCCTCCTGCAGCTCCAGCTGACGAAGCGAATGAGCCAGCAGGAGCCGGAGAAGACCCCGGCGTGGGCGGCGGCGATGCTGATCGTCTTCGACCGTCAGCTCGGCCGCCTCGCCCGGCTCTGCGACGACATGTTCCAGGCGAGGCACGGCGGCCTGGCCCACGGCGCCCCGACCCGTGAGCCGGTCGATCTCGTCGGGCTCATCCGCGAGGTGGTCGCGACGGCGGTCGCGCACCGGCCGGCCGCGTGCGGCGCCATCTCGGTCGCGGCCGAGGGCCCGGTGATCGGCTGGTGGGACCGGTCTCACCTCGAGCGCATGGCGTTCCACCTGATCAAGAACGCGCTCACCTTCGGCGAGGGCAAGCCGATCTCGATCGAGGTGCGCGCGTCGCGCGCGCGGGCGCGGCTCATCGTGCGCGACCACGGCATGGGGATCGCGCGGGAGGACCAGGAGCGGATCTTCGCGCGCTTCGAGCGGGCCGTCCCGGTGGAGCGCTTCGGCGGCCTGGGGCTCGGCCTGTACATCGCGCACGTCGCGGCGCGCGCGCACGGCGGCGCGATCCGCGTCGAGAGCGAGCTCGGCTGCGGCGCGGCGTTCATCGTCGATCTCCCGCTCGCCCCGCGGCGGCCGCAGCGGGTGAGGGCGGCGCGGCGCTCCTCGTCGATCTCCTCCTCCTCGCCGATTCCCCGCTCGCGCCCGGCGCGGGCGCGGGCGCGGCGCGGGCGCGGCGCGGGCGGGGCGCGCCCGCCCGAGCTGCCCCTGGGCGCGCACCTCAAGCTCGCGCAGGTCAAGCAGGTGCACCAGCGCCTGCTGCGCGCGCACTGACGCGACGCGCGCGGGCGGGTCAGCCGTTCAGGAAGCGGGCGAGCAGGCGCAGGCCGGCGGCCTGGCTCTTCTCGGGGTGGAACTGCGTCGCGGTGACGTTGTCCCGCTCGATCGCGGCGGTGACGCGGTGCGGGCCGTGCTCCGTCGTCGCCGCGACCAGCGCGGGGTCGAGCGGGACGGCGTGGTAGCTGTGGACGAAGTAGACGAAGGGGCGCTCGCCGGCGAACACCGCGAGCGGGCCCTCTACCTCGCGCGCGAACGCGATGCGGTTCCAGCCCATGTGGGGGATCTTGATCCCGACCCAGGGCTCGCCGGGAGCCGCGTCCGCCTCGGCCGCGCTCGGCTGAGGGGTGAGGCGCTTGACGGTGCCGGGGAACACGCCGAGCCCGCGCGCGCCCTCCGCCTCCTCGCTCCCGTCGAAGAGCGCCTGCATGCCGAGGCAGATGCCGAGGTAGGGCGTCCCCTTCCGGATCTGCGCGCGCAGCGCCTCGCCGATGCCGCTCTGCAGCGCCGCGGCGCAGTCGCGGAAGGCGCCCTGGCCCGGCACCACCACCTTGTCGGCCCGGCCGATGATCTCCGGGTCGCCCGTGCGCGTCACCGCGCACGGCGCGCCGGCGTCCTCGGCGGCCTTCTGGAGCGCCCGCTCCACGGAGCGCAGGTTGCCCATCCCGAAATCGACGAGCGCGATGGCTTGCATGGCTCAGAGGCTCCCCTTGGTGGACGGGATGCCGGCGACGCGCGGCTCGATCCGGGTCGCCTTCATCAGCGCCTTGGCGAACGACTTGAAGCAGATCTCGACGATGTGGTGCAGGTTGTCCCCCTCGATGAGGCGGACGTGGAGGTTCGCGCCGACGCCGCGCGCGAAGCCCTCGAAGAACACCGGGGCGAGCTCGACGTCCCAGGTGCCGAGCTTCGCCTTGGGCAGCGGCACGCGCCAGACGAAGTACGGCCTGCCGGAGAGGTCGAGCGCGCACTGCGCGAGCGCCTCATCCATGGGGAGCGTCGCCTCGCCGTAGCGGGCGATGCCCGCCTTGTCGCCGAGCGCCTTCTGCACGGCCGTGCCCAGGGTGATGCCGCAGTCCTCGGTCGTGTGGTGGCCGTCGATCTCGACGTCGCCCTCGGCGTGGATGGTGAGATCGAACAGGCCGTGGCGGGCGATCTGATCGAGCATGTGCGTGAGGAAGGGGAGCGGCGTCTTGATCTCCGAGCGGCCCTGGCCGTCGAGATCGATCTCGATGCGGATGTCGGTCTCGCGCGTCTTGCGCTCGACGTTGGCGATGCGGGGCATGGCGCGTAGGGTAGTCGCCCTTCGCGGCAAGGGAAGCGGCGTGATCCCGATGACGTGGCAGGCAACGCGGCAATGGCCTTGGATGCGAGCGCCGGATCGCATAAGGTGGCCCCCTGGATAACGTGGCGGTGGTGGCGCCCTGGAGGCAGCCCCAGCGCGGGAGCGTCCGTGAGCTCACCGGTCACCGAAGGTCAAATTCTATCGGGGAAATACCGGGTCGAGCGCATCCTCGGGCAAGGCGGCATGGGCGTCGTCGTCGCCGCGTTGCACGAGCAGCTCCACCAGCGGGTCGCCATCAAGCTGCTCCACCCCGGCGCCAACGACGAGATGGTGGAGCGCTTCGTGCGCGAGGCGCGCGCGGCGGTGCGCCTGAAGAGCGAGCACGTCGCGCGCGTGCTCGACGTCGGGACGCTCGAGACGGGCGCGCCGTTCATGGTGATGGAGTACCTGGAGGGCAGCGACCTCCAGGAGACGCTGCGGCGGCGCGGCCCGCTCGAGCTGGAGGAGGCCGTGGGCTACGTGCTCGAGGCCTGCGAGGCCATCGCCGAGGCGCACGCGGCCGGCATCATCCACCGCGATCTCAAGCCGGCGAACCTCTTCCTCACGCGCGCGGCGGACGGCAGCGGCATGGTGAAGGTGCTCGACTTCGGCATCTCGAAGGCGCTCGCGGACCCGTCGACGGCCGGGGCCGAGCCGGAGCTCGGGCTGACGAAGACGGCGATGGTGCTCGGCTCGCCGCTCTACATGGCGCCCGAGCAGATGCGCTCGGCGCGCTCGGTCGACGCGCGCGCGGACATCTGGTCGCTCGGCGCCATCCTCTACCAGCTGCTCACCGCGCGTGTCCCCTTCGACGCGAGCTCGCTGTCCGAGCTCATCCTGATGATCAACACCGAGCCGCCGCCGCCCCCGACCACGTTCCGGCGCGACCTGCCGCCGGGCCTCGAGGCGGCGATCCTGCGCTGCCTCGAGAGGGACGTCGCGAAGCGCTTCAAGTCGGTCGCCGAGCTCGCGGGCGCCATCGTCGATTTCGGGCCTCCGCTCGCGCTGGCCTCGCTGGAGCGGATCGAGCGGACGCTGGGGCTCGTCCCCGCGGTCTCCTTCCGGGAGCGGGCGAGCTCCGTGCGCGAGCGCATGAGCACGCCGCCCCCCTGGCAGACGTCGCAGGAGCGCGCGAGCGGCGTCCCCGCGGCGACCGCGCGGCACAGCGCGGCGCCGCCTGCCGGCGCGACGGCGGGCGGCGCGGCCGGCCACACCGCCGGCCCGGCGGGCACCGCGCCCGGCTGGACGGCCGGCGGCGCCGCGCCCGGGACGCGCTCGCGGAGCGGCGTCGTGCTCGCGCTGGCCGTGGTGGGCGCCGCCGTGGTGATCGGCGGGATCCTGCGCTTCGTCACGTTCCATGGCGGCGCGGACGCTCCTCCCGCCGACCCGTCCGCCGTGTCGGCGACCGCCTCCGCCGAGCCCTCGGCGCCCGCGACGCCGGCCCCGCCCCCGCCGGTCGCGCCTCCGGAGGTGACCGCGGAGCCGCAGCCGCCGGCGACCGCGGCGCCGTCAGCGACCGTGTCCCCGGTGGCGACCGCCGCGCCGGTGGCCACCGCGGCGCCGCTGTCGACCGCCGGGCCGAAGGCGCCGGCGAGCGCGACGCCGTTCGCCACGGGGCCTCGGCCGAAGCCCACCGCCGCGCCCTCGGCCCCACCGGCCGCGACCGCCGCGCCGACCGCGACCGCGACCGCGACCGCCGCGCAGCCGGGGAGCATCTTCGATGTGCTGAACGACAAAGGTAAGCCCAGATGAGTTGGCCAGGAAGCGAACGGCTCCCGCCGTGGAGCAGCAGGAGCCTGCGCGCCGGCGCCGCGGTCGCGCTCGGCGGCGCCGTGCTGGCGGCCCTCGCGCCCGCGGCAGCGCAGCCGGCGCCTGCGGGAGCGCAACCGGCGCCCGCGGCAGCGCAGCCGGCGCCCGCGGCAGCGCAGCCGGCGCCCGCCGCGGGCGCGCCTGCCGTCCAGGGGCCGCTGTCCGCGACGCTCACCGGCGAGGCCAAGGCCGAGTACGAGGCCGCGCGGATCCTCTTCAACGACGGCGACTACCGCAACGCCATCATCAAGTTCGAGCGTTCCTTCGAGCTCTCCGGCGACCCGCGGCTGCTCTGGAACATCGCCCTCTGCCAGAAGAACCTGAAGCGCTACGCGCGCCTGCTCGGGACGGTCGAGAGGCTCCTCAGGGACGCCGGCCCCCAGCTCGGGGAGCAGGATCGCAAGGACGCCGCGGCGCTCATCGAGGCGACGAAGGCCTACGTGAGCCGGCTCGATCTGAAGGCCAGCGAGGCGGGGGCCACGGTCTTCGTCGACGGCGAGGAGGTCGGCCGGACGCCGCTGAGCGAGCCCGTGCTGCTCGACGTCGGCACCCGGAAGATCCGGGTGACCAAGAAGGGCTTCAAGGACGTCGAGGTCTCCCAGCAGGTGACGGGCGGCGGCGAGGTCACGGTGACGGCCACGCTGGAGAAAGAGGTCCATCAAGGGCGGCTCATCGTCACGGCGGCGCCGGACGCCGTCATCTCCATCGACGGTCGCGTGGTCGGCCGCGGCGGCTACGACGGCCCTGTGCCGAGCGGCGGTCACGCGCTCCGCGTCACGGCGTCCGGCATGGTGACGCACCAGTCCGAGGTGATGATCCAGGATAACCAGACGCGCCGCGTGCAGGTCACGCTGGTCCCGCAGCCCAAGCAAGGGAACGTCGAGACCTGGCTCTGGATCGGCGGCGGCGTGCTGGTGGCCGCGGGCGCGGTCCTGGTCGCCACGGGGGTCTTCGGCCCGGAGCCGCCGGTCGACGGCCGCACGTCGCCCGGCTCGGTCTCCCTGGCCCGGAAGGGCGGCGCCACGTTCACGATCCCCTTCGGGGGTGGCCGATGAGCGCCGCCGCCCGGGCGGCGCTCGCCGCGCTCGTCGCCGTCGCTGTGGGAGGGTGCTCTCCGCCGGACGAGATCATGCTCGCCGTCTCGACGGATCTCGCCATGCCCGACGACTTCAGCGCCCTCCAGGTGCAGGTGTTCGAGGGCGGAACCCCCAAGTTCTCGGCGTCCTACGAGCGGCTCGGCAAGCCCGACGCCGCCGCGCGCATGCCGGCGACGATCGGCTTCTACTCCTCGAACGGCGGCGGCGACGCGATCCGGATCAAGGTGAGCGCCCTCATCGGAGACGAGCTCGGCGCGCCGCGCATCCTGCGCGAGGCGGTCACGAGGATCCCGAAGGACCGCGTCGCGCTGCTGACGCTGCCGCTCAACTTCCTCTGCGACGACTCGGGCGAGAGCGACGAGAGCGGGGGCGTTGTGAACAAGCACTGCTCGGAGGGGCAGACCTGCGTCGCGGGGGCGTGTGTGTCGAGCGAGGTCGACGCGGGCGCGCTCCCCGACTACGCGCCCGGGGACGTCTATGGCGGCGGCGACGGCGACGGCGACGGCGATTGCTTCGACGTGACGGCCTGCTTCCAGGGCACGACGCCTGCGGAGGTCGACGCGGCGTGCTCGATCGCGGGCGAGGCCGGGGTCCCGCTGAACGTGGCGCTGGAGACCGCCGCGGGCGACGGGATCTGCGATGACGACGACCGTTGCCTGGTGGCGCTCGACGCGGGCAGCGCCGATGGCTTCCGGGTGGCGGAGGACGGGCGGATCCAGCTGCCGACCGCCGTCTGTGATCAGGTGGCCGCCGGCAAGATCGCGGCCGTGGTGACGTCGCCGGTGACGGCCGCGTGCGTCCAGAAGACCATGGGCCTGCCGACGTGCGGGCCGTGGTCGGCGTCGGGCTCCGCGAAGCCGTGATGATGGAACCGCCAAGTCGCCAGAAGACGCCAAGAACAACAAAAACATCTTGGCGTCTTCTGGCGACTTGGCGGTTCAAAACACCCTGTCTTCGGCCGAAGTACCCCCTCCACCCAGCCGAGCGCTCGCCGTCCGGCGTTCCGGCAGGTCGCGATCTGGGCGAGCGCTCGATATCGATGTGCCGGCGAGAGCGTGACCTGACTTGACGCTCGTCGTCCGGCGTTCCGGCAGGTCGCGACCTGGGAGATCGGTCGATGGCGACCCGCCGTCAAGGACGTGACCTGCGCTGACGCTCGTCGTCCGGTGCTCCGGCAGGTCGCGATCCGGGAGGACGCTCGAAATCGGGTGTCCCGTCGAGAACGTGACCTGAGCTGACGCTCGTCGCCAGGCGCTCGCCCAGGTCGCGATCTGCCCGAGCGCCGGATTTCGACGTGCCGCCAAGATCGCGATCTTCCCAGGACCTTGCCGACATCGCGGAGCCCAGGTCCACACCTGGGCTTCCCTTCAAAATTACGCTGCGCGCCAGATCGGGGCCGCCTTCCGGCTCCTGTGAGCCTCGGCCCATGACGGGCGCCGGTGAGGGCCGTCACGTCGCGTCGGTCACCCCGAGGCGCGCCTTGGGGCCGCGCTGCGCGCTCCGCGGTTGCTCCTGTAATCGGGTGTCATCGACAGGACACGAGACCGGCGCTTCCCTGGCACGACACGCTGTCCCCCACGTGGAGGTCTGTCCCATGTTGAAACACCTGATGATTGAAGAGATGGTCGCCCTCGTCGCTCCGTGGATCGAGGATGCCCAGCGGAAGCGGCTGTTCCTGTCGATCCCGGAGATCGCCGGGCTGCACGACAAGGTGGCCGAGGTCCACGGCGCCGTGCTGGCGGTTCGCCCGAGCAGGACGGGCGTGTCCGCCGCGATGACGGCCTTGAACGACGAGCTCTCGAAGGTCGACGAGCGCCACGATCACCTGGCCAAGGCGGTCTCGTACGGCATCGACGCGCACCGCGAGCACTGCCTGGCGGAGGAGCCGCCGGACGTCGGGGGGGCGGAGGCGTGTGATCAGGCCCAGGCCAGACTGTTCCCGACCGGGCTCGCCATCATCAAGGCGTCGCCCACCGCGGAGTCGGGCAACACGGCGCGGATCGGCCGGCTCCTCGACGAGGAGCCCTCGACCGCCGCGTTCCTCAAGGCGATCCCGGCGCCGGGCAAGACGACGCTGCTCCACACCGTGCAGCGGTGGATCGCGTCGGGCAAGGAGCTCTCGACGATCGAGCACCGGCGGGACGCGCTCGCCGCCAAGGAGAAGACCGCGCCGGTCGTGAACGCGACGATCCTGGCCGCGCGCAATCAATGGCTCCGCGTCGTCGCCGCGGTGCTCTCCAACCTGGAGATCTCCAGCGCTCCGGCGGAAGCCATCGAGACGATCCGCGGCCCCGTCCTGAAGGCGTCCGAGCGAGCCGGCAGGCGCTACGCCAGCGGCAAGGCCGGGAGCGCCGGCGCCGAGGGGCCTCGCCAGCCGGCGGCAGCGGGGGAGGGGGGCGCCGCCGCCGGAGGCGCGCCCGGGGTCAGCCCGCCTGTGGAGTGACGCGGCCGGCGGCGCGCGTCACCCGCGCCGCCGCCGCCACCGCGCGACGAGCGCCGCGGCGGCGAGGCATGCCGCTGCCGAGCCCGCCGCCCCGTCGACACCCGCCGCGAGCCCGCAGCCGTTGCCGTGCGCCCGGGGGTCGCCGCGCAGCGGCCTGGGGGCGGCGCCCTCGCCGCCAGAGCCGCCTTCGCCGCCGTGGCCTCCGCCGCCGCCCGGGCCCGCGTCGCCGCCGCCCGGGCCCGCGTCGCCGCCGCCTGCCCCCGCGTCACCGCCGCCCGCCCCGTCTTCGCCGCCCGCGCCGCCGCCTCCGCTGCCGGCGTCATCGGGCACGCAGCCGCCGGCCACGCAGGTGCCGCCGGGGCAGCGGGCGCCCTCGTTGGGGAAGAGCGCGCACTCGCCGTGCCTCGGGTGGCATCGCGCGGAGGTGCAGACGTCCCCGGAGGGCGCGCACACGACCGGATCGGCGCCCTTGCAGACGCCGCCGTCGCAGGCGTCGGTCCGGGTGCAGGGGTCGCCGTCGTCGCAGGGCGTGCCGTCGGGCTTCGCCGGCGCGCTGCAGTCGCACGCGTCGCCCACGTCGTCGCCGTTTGCGTCCTCCTGCCCTTCGTTCGAGAGGAACGGGCAGTTGTCGTCGGCGTCGGGTACGCCGTCGCCGTCGTCGTCGTCGTCGCACCGGTCGCCGTAGCCGTCGGCGTCGACGTCGCTCTGGCTCGGGTTCGCCGCGAGCGGGCAGTTGTCGCCGTCGTCGGGCGCGCCGTCGCCGTCGTCGTCGCCGTCGCACGCGTCGCCCTCGCCGTCGCGGTCGAGATCGGACTGGTCGGGGTTCGGGACGGAGACGCAGTTGTCCACGCCGTCCTCCACGCCGTCGTCGTCCCTGTCCAGCGCGTTCAGGTCGCACGCGTCGCCCCGGCCGTCCGTGTCGGCGTCGGCCTGATCGGGGTTGGGGACGAGCGGGCAGTTGTCGGCCTCGTCGCCCAGGCCGTCGTTGTCGTCGTCGTCGTCGCACGCGTCGCCGCGCTCGTCCGGCGGCGACTCGTCCTTGTTGTTCTCCTGCCCCGCGTTGGGCGCCGACGGGCAGTTGTCGACGTCGTCGGGCACCCCGTCGCCGTCGTCGTCGGGATCACAGGCGTCGCCCGCGCCGTCCCCCTCGAGGTCGGACTGATCGGCGTTCGGCGTGAGCGGGCAGTTGTCGTCGCCGTCGAGGACGCCGTCGCCGTCGTCGTCGGGATCGCAGGCGTCGCCCGCGCCATCGCTGTCGGCGTCGGCCTGAGCCGGGTTCGGCGCGGACGGGCAGTTGTCGTCGAGGTCCTTCACGCCGTCGTCGTCGCCGTCGCCGTCCACGTCCCAGTTGACGACGAAGGCCCGCTCGGCCGCCGACATCCCGGCGAGCGCCGGCGCCGGGAGCGCGTCGAGGTGGGCCGCACCCGCGTGGGAATCGGCCCGGCTCGCGCGCTGGCCGCCGAAGTGCATGACGACCCGCGTCGCTCCGGGCGGCAGCAGCAGGGTGAACTCGACGACGGGCCCCTGCGTCTCCGCGCAGTCGAAGGTGGCCATCCCGACGCTCCCCGGGGCGATCGCCGCGGAAGGCCCGTGGAAATTGAAAAAGAGGCTCGGATCCCCCGCCATGTCGGCGGCGTCGTCGGTGGCGAGCCATCGATCCTCCGGCGTGAAGTCCAGATCGCCGGTGTGCGACTGCGTGATGGTGGTGCCGCGGTCGGCTCCGACGTTCGTCTCGATCCGCACGACCGTTGCCCGCTCTCGGCTGGTGGGGTTGTGGAGGATCTCCAGGAAGCGCGCCCAGCCCTCGTCGGTCGGCACGTACACCTTCCGGGTGACCTCGAGATCGCCGAGGAGCGCCGGCCCGTGGACGAGCTGCCGCCCGTCCATCTCCTCCGCCCGGGGCGAGGCAGGAAAGGCGACCCCGTCCACCCGAAGCAGCATGCCGCTGTCGAAGGCGTCATTGGTCCCGTCGCTGATCACCCCCTCCGTCCCGACGTCCCACCGGAAGTTGAGACCATCGACGAGCTCCTGAACGGGCCCTGTGACAGTGCACTGCGCCGCCGCGCTCCGCGGCGCCGCGGCGAGGGCCAGCGCGGCGCCGACTGCTGTGGCCATGACGGTTCGCTTCATCATCCCTCTCTCGCTCCCCGGGCCGCGCCGGACGGCCTGACGCGCTCGTCAGCGCTCCGGCGCCGCCCGCCGGCTACTTCTTCTCCAGGACGAGGAGCTGCACGCGCCGGTTCTTCTCCCGCCCGGCCGCGCTCCTGTCGTCCGAGATCGGCTGGCTCGCCCCGTACCCCTTCGCGACCAGCCGCTCGGCCGCGATGCCCTTCCCGACGAGCCACCGGCGCACGGCCTCCGCGCGAGCGGTCGTGAGCGTCTCGTTGAACCTGGCGTTGCCGGCGCCGTCCGTGTGCGCGGAGACCTCGATCTTCACCCACTCCGGGTGCTGCCCGATGACGTCGCGCACCTCGGCGAGCACCGCCTCGCTCTTCGGATCGATCGGCGCCGGGTCGTTCTTCAGCACGCGGAACACGACGGGCTCGAGCAGCACGATCTGCTCGCCCTGCACCCGCACCCGCGTCGGGCAGCCGCTCGCGCGCGCGTCGCCGCTCGCCGGGCCCTTCTCGCGCGGGCACGCGTCGGCGTCGTCGGGCAGGCCGTCGCCGTCCTGGTCCGTGGGCTGGCGAGGAGCAGGGGGGCAGCCAGGGCGCGTCGCGCCGCCCGCTGCGTCGCCCTTCTCCGCGGGGCACGCGTCGAGCGCGTCGGGCAATCCGTCGCCGTCCTGGTCGGCGGGGCAGCCGCGCCGCGACGGATCGCCGCCCCCGGGGCCCGCGGCCGTACGGGGGCAGAGGTCGTCCTGATCGGCGACGCCGTCCTCGTCCTCGTCCTCGACGGGGCAGCCGTTCCTCTTCGCGTCGGCGCTCGCCGGGCCGTGCGCGTACGGGCACGCGTCCCGCGCGCCGGGGATGCCGTCCATGTCCGGATCCGCGTTCGCGCCGGCGTCCGCCGCGCCGGCGGGCGGCGGCTCCGGAGGAGCCCACGCCACCGTCCCCATCGCGCGGAACGACGGCGTGCCGATCGCGTCGCCGATGCCCGGACCGGCGGCCGCCCCGACGACGAGGCCAGCGAGGGGGCGGAACGGGCGGAACGGGCGGAACCGGGCGCCGAGCAGGAGCTCGGCGCTCGTCGTCCTCTCCACCTCGACCCGCTCGCGCGCGGTGAGCGACAGGGAGCCGCCCTGGAGCATCGTCTCGGCGTACACCTCCGGGCCGAGCTGCAGCCGCTCGTCCCAGAGGAGCACGCCCGCGCCGCCGCCATAAGCGAGCGTCGAGGGGCTCTCGGAGCTCCGCATCACCGCGCCGGCCGCGACGCTCCACACGACGCGCGCGATGCGCCCGCCGAGCAGGAGCTGCGGCGTGACGCGGACCGCGCCCTCGCCGACGTACGCGTCCGAGCTGCCCGTGGGCAGGTGCAGGGACGCGCTCGTGCCGATCTGGAAGGGGTCGCCGTCGTCGCCGAGCAGCCGGACCCGCACGCCGAGGCGCAGATCGCCGAGCTCCGGGGAAGAGGGCGCCTCGGGCGCGCCCGCGCCGGCCGCCGCCGCCGCGCCGTCGCCGCTCTGGGCGAGCGCGAGCGGCAGCGACGCCGAGACGAGCAGCCGATCCCACAGCGAGAGGGAGCCGCCGACGTGGAGGAGCGACTGGCTGCCGACGATCGCCCGCTCCGGCGAGCCGCCGCCTCCGAGCGTGAGCGGATCCTCCGCGTGGTCGAACAGGGCGAGCCCGCGCGGGACCAGGTGCCCTCCGATGAACGGCGACGGCACACCGAAGAGCGGATCACCCGCGGGTGTCGGCTCGAACCGGCTGAGCGCGACGGCGCCAGGCCCCTCCGCGCGCGCGGAGGACGGGCCGAGGGCGATGCCGATCAGCGCGCCCGCGAGCGCCGCGCCCACCGTGATGAAGCCTCTCATGGGCGCCGGATGGTATCCCCGCCACCGCGAGCGGAGCAAAGGCGATTTGTCCGAGACGTTTCCAACAGTTGCTCGTGCGGCGCGTGCATCGGGTAGGATCGCGGTGATCCGAGGTGGAGAGTCGGAGAGTCGGGGCGCGGCCATCGCGGCGCGCCTCCGCCAGCAAGGAGCATCGATGCGAGGGAAGCACCTGGGCCATTGGGGGCGCGCCGCCGCGGCCGCGCTCGGCGTGGGGCTCGCGGCGGGCGTCGCCGCGGCCCAGCCGGCGCCCGCCGCGCCAGCGGGGACGACGCCCGCGGGGACGCCGCCCGCGGAGACGCCGCTCGCGGAGTCGCTGACCGGGATGGCCAGGGCCGAGCACGGGGCGGGCGCGGCGCTGTTCGACGACGGCGACTACGCGGGCGCGCTCGCGCG
Source organism: Sorangium sp. So ce145 (assembly GCF_051525985.1). Taxonomy (NCBI): domain Bacteria; kingdom Pseudomonadati; phylum Myxococcota; order Polyangiales; family Polyangiaceae; genus Sorangium; species Sorangium sp. So ce145. Next base: position 3,889,495 of record NZ_CP150315.1, read on the forward strand.
GTACGAGCGCGCCTACGAGCTGTCGCGCGATCACCGGCTGCTCTGGAAGATCGCGCTCTGCCAGAAGAACCTGCGGCGCTACGCGTCGATGCTCGCGACGCTGCGCCGGCTGGAGGCCGAGGGGGGCGCCGCGCTGTCGGCGCGCGACAGGCAGGACATCGCCGATCTGCTCAAGGCCGCCGGGATCTTCGTGTCCCTCCTCGCGATCACGGCGAGCGAGCCGGGGGCCGCTGTGTTCGTGGACGACGAGCCGGTCGGGACGACGCCGCTCGCCGCGCCGGTGCCGATCGACATCGGCGAGCGCCGCATCCGCGTGTCGAAGCCGGGCTTCGTCGATTTCGTCCGGCAGGTGAAGGTCGTGGGCGGCGACAGCGTCGCGCTCGTGGCGCAGCTCGACCGGGCGGTGCACCGGGGGCGGCTCGCCATCGCGGCGGGGCCGGACGATCTCATCGCGATCGACGGCAAGGTGGTGGGCAAGGGCCGCTGGGAGGGCTCGGTGCAGAGCGGGACCCACGCGCTGCGGGTGACGGCGCCGGGGATGACGCCGCACGAGGCGCAGATCCTGGTCCGCGACGACGAGCGCCGCCGGATCGACGTGTCGCTGGAGCGCGCCGCGCAGCGGGGCGGCGCGAGCAAGTGGCTCTGGATCGGCGGCGGCGCGGCGATCTTCGCGGGCGCGCTCGTCGCCGGCTCGCTGCTCTTCGAGCCGGGGACGCCGGCGGAGCAGGGCAGCCTGGGCACGGTCCCGCTCGGCTTCGGAGGGAGACGTTGATGCGGATGAAACGGACGAAGCGGACGGGACCGATGTCGGCGGTGTTGCTCTCGCTCGCGGCGGCGGCGGGGTCGGGCTGCGGCGGGGAGAAGGGGCAGCTCATGGTCGTCTTCCAGACGGACATGTCGCTGCCGAAGGACATCGATACGGTCCGGATCGAGGCGACGCTCGACGGGTCCGTCGTCTACGACGAGACGTTCGAGCGGCTCGGGAGCGAGGGATCGATCCTCCTGCCGGCGACGCTGGGCTTCCTCACGCCCGACGACCCGTCGCAGGCGCTCCGGGTGCGCGTCATCGCGAGCCGCGGCGGGAAGGACGGGGTGCGCCTGCTCCGCGAGGTGCTGACGACCGTGCCCGAGGGGCGCACGGCGACGCTGCACATGCCCATCCAGTTCCTGTGCGACGGCTCGGCCGAGGTCGAGCGCGACGCGCAGGGCAACGCGCTGCGCGACGCGGAGGGCAACGTGCTCGTCAAGAACAGCTGCCCCGAGGGCCAGAGCTGCGTCGCCGGCTCGTGCGTGCCGCGCGAGGTCGACTCGCGCGAGCTGCCCGATTACGAGGCCGTGACCGTGTTCGGCGGCGGGGCAGGCGACGGCGATGGGCTCTGCTTCGACACCTTGCGGTGCTTCGCCGCCGCCGCGTCGGCGCCCGTCGATCTCGAGGCGTTCGCCGCGGACGGCACCGTCTGCCGGGCCGCCGCGCCGAGCGGCGACGTGAACGTCGCGCTGCTCACGCAGGGCGGCGGGATCTGCGGCGAGACCGCGTGTTTCGTGCCGCTCGACGCGGAGAGCGACGCGGGCTTCCGGGTGGAGGCGGGCAACGTGCTCCGGCTGCCGGTCGAGGTGTGCCGGCGGGCGCAGAGCGGCAAGCTCGCGGGGCTCGCGATCGCGGCGGCGGGCGAGGGGCAGTGCCGCAGGAAGGGCACGGATCTGCCGACGTGCGGCCCTTGGTCGGCGCTGATGGGCGGCGCGTCCACGGAGCCCGACGCGTCGGCGCCCGTCCCCGTGGCGGTGGCGCAGGTCCACCCGGTGTCGCTGCGGGTGGCGGCGGGCGGCGTGACGTGGATCGCGGGCGCCACGTTCGACGGCGAGGGGATGGCCCGGGAGGACGGGGCGCTGAAGACGGCGCCCGTGGACGGCGGCGAGCCGCTGATCCTCGGCGCGACGCAGGCCTCGCCGCGGGATCTCGCGATCGACGAGGCGCGGCAGGTGGCCTTCTGGACGAACGCGGAGGACGGCACGCTGCGGGTGGTCCCGCTCGCGGGCGGCGAGCCGCGCGTGCTGCTCGCGGATCTGGAGCAGCCCGAGGGGCTCGCGCTCTCGGGCGGCGCGCTCTCGTGGACCGAGCTCTGGGGAGGCGGGGTGTTCCGGGCGCAGCTGAGCGGCAGCGGCGCGGAGGTCGAGCTCGGCGCGCCGGAGGAGCTGACGCCGACCGGCACGGCGTTCTCGTCGCCCTACCGCGTGGCCAGCGCGGGGGACACCGTGTGCTGGACGTACCAGGGCACGCTGGGCAGGACCGACGGGGCGGTGGCGTGCCGCGTGGGAGAGGCCTCGGTGACGGTCGCCGCGGAGCAGCGCACGCCGCGGGAGATCGCGCTCGACGTGGACGGGGAGGGGAACGCGGCGGCCGTCTACTGGGCGAGCTTCGAGGGCGGCAGCGTCTTCCGGGCGGATCTGAGCGGGGCGGAGGTCGGCGCGCCCGAGGAGATCGTGTCGGATCAGGGCCAGCTGAACGGCCTCGCGGTGGACGAGGGGCACGTGTACTGGACGCGGCGCGACGCGGGGACGGTCGTGCGCATGCCGAAGGGCGGCGGGGAGCAGGAGGTGCTGGCCTCCGGGCAGGCGCGGCCGGGCGACATCGCGGTGGACGAGGCGACCGTCTACTGGATCAACGAGGGATCGCCGGACGGCAGCGACGGCGCGCCGGTGAAGGACGGGGCGGTGCTGAAGCGCGCGAAGTGACGGGGACGGCGGCGAGCGCAGGGGGCGGCGCGGCGCCATCTGCGCGCTCGCCGCCGCGTGTGCTATGGCGCGATCCGTGAAACGCACGGCGCTTCTCCTGCTCGCCCTCGCGCTCCCGGCGTGCGGATCGAGCTACGCACAGCAGGGCCCGAGCGACACGCTCCGGGCCTACGCGCAGGCGCTCCAGGAGGGGCGCGTCGACGCGGCCTACCGGCTGCTCTCGGACGAGGCCAAGCGGTCGATGTCGCTCGAGGCCTTCCGGCGCGCGGTGCGGGACAACCCGGACGACGCGCTCGAGATCGCCCGCGCCATCGCGCGGCCCGCGGCCGATCCGGTGGTGACGGCGACGGTCACCATGCCGAACGGCGAGGAGCTCCTGCTCGTCTTCGAGGGCGGTCGCTGGCGGCTCGACGCGGCGGCGGTCGATCTCTACGGTCAGGCGACGCCCCGGCAGGCGCTGGTGGGGTTCCTGCGGGCCTTCGAGCGGAGGCGCTACGACGTGATCATGCGCTACGTTCCCGACGCCGAGAGGGAAGGCCTCGTCGAGCCCGCGGGCGCCGCGCCCGATGAGGCAAGCGCGCTCGCCGAGGCGGGCTCCGCGCGCGCCGGCGGCGAGGGCCCGGCGCAGCCCGCCGGACCTGGAGCCGCGCCGGGGACCGCGGGAGCTGACGCGGCGCAGAAGCCTGGCGGTCGGCCCGGGACGGTCAAGGCCGCGGCCGCCTCGGCGCAGCTGACGCCCGAGAAGCTGAAGAGCGCCTGGGAGGGGCCGCAGAAGGAGCAGATCAACCGGGTCGTCCAGGCGATCAAGGCGGCGCTGCCGACCGCGACCATCGAGGAGACCGGGGACAGCGCGTCCATGGCCTATGGCGCCGGCGGCACGGTCGCTTTCACGCGCGAGCACGGGGTCTGGAAGATCAAGGACTTCTAGCGGCGCGCCCGCGTCATGGCTTCGAGAAGAGCGCTGTACTAGGGTTGTCTGCATGCCGACCGGCGATCCTTCTTCGCGAACGCCTCCCTCGCCCGACGCGGATAGCGTCCCGATCCTCCCGCTGCGCAACTCGGTGCTGTTCCCGATGTCGGTCGTGCCGATCAACGTCGGCCGGCCGCGGAGCGTGCGCCTGGTCGAGGATCTCCTCGGCCGCGAGCGCGCGCTGGTCGGCGTGATCAGCCAGAGGTCGCCCGACGTGGACGAGCCGACGTTCAAGGAGCTCTACTCCGTCGGGACCGTCGCGCGCGTGGTGAAGGTCATCCGGCTCGGCCCGAACAACTACTCGGTCGTGCTGAACGGGCTCGGCCGCTTCCGGGTGAAGTCGGCGTTCTCGCTGGAGCCGTACATGCGCGCGCGGATCGAGCGCATCCCGGAGTCGCTCGTGCGCGACGTGGAGCTCGAGGCGCTCGGCGCGGGCCTGCGCGAGGCGACGCGCGAGGTGCTCGGCCTGATGCCGAACCTGCCGCGCGACACGGCGGGCATCCTCGACAACGTGCGCGAGCCGGGCGCGCTCGCCGATCTGATCGCCTCGAACTTCCCGCAGGCGCAGGCCTCGGTCGGCGACAAGCAGGAGATCCTCGAGGCGTTCGACGTGAAGGCGCGCGTCCGCCTCGTGCTCGCGATGGTCGGCCGCCAGCTCGAGGTGCTGCGGGTCAAGAAGGAGATCTCCTCCATGGTGCAGGAGGAGATGGGCAAGTCGCAGCGCGAGTACATCCTCCGGCAGCAGATGAAGTCGATCAAGGAGGAGCTCGGCGAGGGCGGCGACGACGACGAGATCGAGGAGCTCCGCGAGCGCATCCGGCGCGCCAAGGTGCCGGCGGAGGTCGACAAGGTGGTCCGCAAGCAGCTCAGCCGGCTGCGCTCGATGGCGCAGCAGTCGGCCGAGTTCAACGTGACCAAGACGTACCTCGAGTGGATCGCGGATCTGCCGTGGTCCAAGACGACGGTGGACAAGCTGAGCGTCGAGAGCGTGCGGCGCTGCCTCGACGAGGATCACCTCGGGCTGGAGAAGGTGAAGAAGCGGATCGTCGAGTACTCGGCGATCCGGCAGCTCCGCACCGACAAGAAGGGGCCGATCCTGCTCTTCATCGGGCCGCCCGGCGTCGGCAAGACGTCGCTCGGCAAGTCGATCGCGCGCAGCATGGGGCGCCGCTACGAGCGGATCGCGCTCGGCGGCGTGCGCGACGAGGCGGAGATCCGGGGGCACCGGCGCACGTACGTGGGCGCGCTGCCCGGGCGCATCCTGCAGGCGCTGAAGAAGGCGGGGACCAAGAACCCGGTGCTCGTGCTCGACGAGGTCGACAAGATGGGCGTCGACCTGCGGGGCGATCCGGCGGCGGCGCTCCTGGAGGTGCTCGATCCGGAGCAGAACTCGACGTTCCAGGACCACTACCTCGACCTGCCGTTCGATCTGTCGCAGGTGATGTTCCTCGCGACCGCGAACAACTGGGACGGGATCCCGGGGCCGCTCGTCGACCGCATGGAGGTCATCGAGGTGCCCGGCTACACGCGGACGGACAAGCTGGGGATCGCGCGGGAGTTCCTGGTGCCGAAGCAGCTGTCGGCGCACGGGCTCACGGACGAGCGCCTGGAGTTCACGGAGCCGGGCATCGAGGCGGTCGTCGACCACTACACGCGCGAGGCGGGGGTGCGCGGCCTGGAGCGGCAGATCGCGGCGGTGTGCCGCGCGACGGCGGTGAAGGTCGCCGAGGGCAACGACGTGCGCGAGGTGGCGACGCCCGAGCACGTGGAGCAGGTGCTCGGCCCGCACAAGCACCGCCCCGAGATCGCCGAGCGGACGCTCCAGCCCGGGGTCGCGACCGGCCTCGCGTGGACGCCGGCGGGCGGCGAGATCCTCTTCATCGAGGCGACGAAGATGCCGGGCAAGGGCAACGTGGTGCTCACCGGCAACATGCGGAACGTGATGCAGGAGTCGGCGAGCACGGCGGTGAGCTTCGTGCGCAGCAAGGCCGATCGGCTGCACCTCGATCCGGAGTGGCTCAAGGAGATCGATCTGCACGTGCACATCCCGCAGCACGGGACGCCGAAGGACGGGCCGAGCGCGGGCGTGACGATGTTCGCCGCGGTGGCGTCGCTGCTGCTCGGGGCGCCGGTGCGCAGCGACGTCGCGATGACGGGGGAGATCTCGCTGCGCGGGCGGGTGATGCCGGTCGGCGGCGTCAAGGAGAAGCTGCTCGCGGCCCACCGCGCCGGGATCCGGCACGTGCTCATCCCGGCGAAGAACCGGCGCGACCTCGAGGACGTGCCGCAGGACGTCAAGGATCAGATCAAGATCACGATGGTGTCGTCGATGGAGGAGATCCTGCCGCTGGTGCTGGAGCCGCCGCGGCGCGCTCCGGCGCAGAGCGCGTCGCCGGAGGAGCTCGAGGAGCAGGCGGGGGTGTAGCGGGAGGGCGCTCCACGAGCGCCTCCCCGCCTTCGCTCGATTTCGATCGTGCTCCGGGGCCGCGGCGACGCTAGCCGTGGCAAGCGCGCACGAAGCCGCAGCGCAGCTTGCGGCACGCCTCGACCGGGACGCCGTCGAAGCGATCCTCGGCCCTCGCCTCGGCGAAGCGCTCGGCCAGCCGGGCGAGCTCGCGCTCGAACCGCGCGTGCTCGTCGTCGGTGAGCGTCCCCAGGGGGCCCGAGGCCGCGAGCCACACGGGCTCGACCTCGGCGCCGACGAAGAGCACGCCCGCGCGGACGGGGCGGTCGGGGTGGCGCCTCCTGAGCGCGAGCGCACACGCGCGCAGGCGGAGCTCGTACGGCGAGAGATCCGCCCGGGGGCGCGCGCGCTTGTACTCGACGACGTCGATGAGGCCGCCCGGGTGCAGGACGGCGAGATCGATGGCGAGCGAGAGCGCGAGCCTCGCGCCGCGCCGCCGTCCGGCGCGCTGGGGCTCGACGTCGAGCACGAGCGCCTCCTCCCGGAGGAGCGACGCCTCCTCGCCGCGCACCTGCCGCGCGTAGGGGCCGTCCAGGAAGCGCGCGATGCGCTCCGCGGTGCGCAGCACGTCCGGGCCGTGCGGCGGGAACCCCTCGAAGGCGAGGCGGGCGGCGACGTCCTGGGGCTCGGTCGGCTCACCCCAGCGCGCGCGCGGCCAGCGCTGGAGCACCCGGTGCACGGCGCGGCCGGGAGGGCGAGGGTCCGCGCCGTCCTCGAGCTCGACGCGCTCCTCGCCCGGGAGCTCGGGCGGGCCCTCGACGTCGAACAGGCCGAGCTGGCCCTCGCCGGCAGGCTCGGCGATTCCGAGGAGGTGGCGCAGCCGGAAGCGGCGCGGGCACGCCTGGAACGCCGCCAGCGACGCCGCCGCGACCAGCACGGTCTGCGCGCGGGCAGGCCCGATCGTCGGCGGCGCCCGGGGGGCCGGCGCGGCGCGGGCGTACGCGTCGGTGCCAGGCGCGGGCGCCTTCGCCCCGGCGAGCAGCGAGCTGGCGTCGAGCGTCGCGCGGAGGGTGCCGGCGAGCGTGGGGGCCTCGACGCCGACGTCCGCCGCGGCGATGCGGGGCTCCGCGTCGACCGCGGCCGCGGCCCGGGGCTCGGCGTCGACCGCCGCCTTCAGCGTGAGCCACGCCGAGCCGCTCCGCGGCTTCGCCTCGGCGCCGACGAGCACGAGCTCGCGGCGGGCGCGCGTGATCGCGACGTACGTGAGCCGCTGCCGCTCGGCGCGCTCCCGCGCCCGCACCTCGGCGCGCGCCGCCTGGAGCGCGGGCGTGCTGACGGGGAACGACGGCCCGCGCGCCGACGCCTCGGCGTCGTGGAGCGAGCCGGTCCGCGACCGCCCGTCGACGATCCGCGCGTAGTGGCGCACGAGCAGGGCGGCAGGCCGGTCCCCCGCGGCGGGGACGTAGCTCAGGCCAGGCTGAGACGCGCGGGGCTCCGCGTTGAGATCCAGGAGCACGACGGCCGGGAAATCGAGCCCCTTGCTGGCGTGGATCGTCGTGAGCCGCACGGCGTCGTCCTCGGGCGAGAAGACAGCGGCCTCGGGCTCGTCCGCCTCGTCGCGGATGCGGCGGTCGAGCCAGCGGACGAAGCTCGCGAGCGAGCCGCCCCGGCGGCGGGCGATGGAGACGAGGCGGTCGACGTTGCCGAGGCGGGCCTGGGCGCGAGGGAGCGCCGCGAGGACGCGGTCGAGATCGAAGGCGGTGACCGCGGCGCGGATCGCCTCGCCCGGCGTCGAGCGGAGCGCCGCGCGGCGCAGTCCGGCATAGCGGGCGCGGAACGCCTCGAGGCGCTCGCGATCGCCCGCGGGCAGGCGCGCGAGGACGGGGAGCGGGCGCCCGTCGTCGAGCTCGGCGTCGTCCGGGGAGGGCGACCAGACCCCCTGCGCCAGCGCGGCGGCCGGCCAGCGGCCGAGCAACGGGACGGCGAGGCCGCGCCCAGGAGGCGCGAGGAGCGCGAGCGACGTGTCGGAGAGCGCCACCACCGGGCCGCGGAGGACGGTCGCCAGGGCAAGGCGATCGCGCGGATCGAGCAGGAGGCGGAGGATCGCGGCCAGATCGCGGACCTCGGCCGCGTCGAAGAGCGCGCGGCCGGCCACCACGTACGGGATCTCGAGGCGCGCGAGCGCGAGCTCGACGAGCGGGATCGTGCTCCTCCGGCGGGTGAGCACGGCGACGTCGCGGAAGCGCAGATCGCCGGTCGCGGCGCCGTCGCCGCCCGCAGCGCCGTCGCCGCCCGCGCCGCGGACGCGCCGCGCGATGTACGCTGCCGCGATCAGCGCCTCGCGCAGCTGTCCGCGCGCGTCCCGGACCAGGGCGTCGACCCCGTCCGGAGCGCCGCCGCCGTCGCTGACGAGCACGACGTTCGTCGGGCCCTCCGCGGCCCTGCCCGGCGCCGCGACGAGGTGCTCCGCCGCGCTGTAGGCGATCTCGAACTCGCGCGGCGGACTTCCAACCTCGCGCGCGCCCGCGCCGCCATCGCCCGCGCCGCGGTCCTGGGCGAAATCGCGCGCGGAGAAGGCGTTGATGAACGCGAGCAGCTCGGGCGTCGATCGGCGGCTCTCGCGGAGCGCCACGAAATCCGCGCTCGGATCCGGCGACCAGAGCGCGGGCGCGAGCTCGAGCGCGCGGCCCGCGGCGGCGCCGGCGAGCTCCGCGCAGACGCGGCAGAAGATGGAGACGTCGGCCCCGCGGAACCCGTAGATGGATTGCTTGCGATCGCCGACGAGGAACAGGCCATGACCGGACAGGCCGGCCGCCGTCGGGGCCACGCCGGCCGGGCGCGAGAGGGCCGCGTCGTCCCGCTCGCGCAGGAGATAGACGAGATCGCGCTGCACCGCGCTCGTGTCCTGGAACTCGTCGACGAGCAGCACGTCGACCGAGCCGCGGACCGCCGCGCCGATCGCCGGATCGTCCCGCAGGCCGTCGCGGGCGGCGCGCAGGAGATCCCCGAACCCGAGGCCGCCCTCGGTGCGGCGGATCGCCGAGAGCCGCTCGCGGATCTCCTCCAGCAGCTCGACGATCCGCGCCTCGCGGCGCGACAGCGCCGGGGCCTCGCGGAGGAAGCCGAGCAGCTGCTGCGCCTTGTCGCGGTGGGTCTCGCCCGGCAGCGCCTCGCGGAAGGCGATGAGCGCCTCGTCGGCCGGCGTGGACTTGCTCTTGTGCGGCTTGCGCTGCGTGAGGAGCTCGATGAGCGGGGCGCTCGCCGCGCTCGCGGGGAAGGGCGCGCCGCCGTCCTCGCGGCCGAGCGCGGCCGCGAGCGCCGCCGCCGGCGCGCGGAAGGCGGCGCTGCCGAGCGCGGCGCTCTCGGCGGCGAGGCGGCGGAGCTCCCGCGCGAGCGCGCCGGCCTCGGCGGCGTGGTCGGACACGGCGAGCCGGCGCGGCGCGAGGCCGTCCTCGTCGAGCCGGTCGAGCAGCCGCGTGACCTCGCTCCGCGCGGCCTCGACGCCGCCCGTCGCGGCGATGAGCGCGCGCGCGGCCTCGGCGCGCTCGCCCCCCTCGGCGAGCGCGCGGCTCAGCGCCTCGTCGACCGCGAGGTCGCTGAGCGCCTGCGCCTCCTCCTCGTCGAGGATCCGGGCCGAGGGCGAGAGCCCCATCGCGATCGCGTGCCGGTCCACGATCTGCTTCGCGACGCCGTGGAGCGTGTCGATGCGCGCGGCGGGGAGGCGGGCGAGCGCCTCCTCCGCGCGCTTGCGCAGCTCGGCGACGGGCAGCGACGCGCCGCCGAGGCCGGCGACGGCCGCCTGCCGCGCCCGGAGGATGTCGGCGAAGGGGATGTCCGCCTCGCCGTTCCAGCGGGCGATCTCGCGGAGCGAGCGCTCGACGCGGTGGGCGATCTCCCGCGCCGCGGCGCGCGAGAACGTCGTCGCGACGATGCGGTCCGGCGGCACGGGCGGCGCGGCGGACGCGGCGTCGGGCAGGCCGAGGGAAGTGAGGCCGAGCGCGAGCAGCACGTAGAGCGCCGTGAGGCGGTGGGTCTTGCCGGTGCCGGCGCTCGCGGCGACCACGACGTTGCGGCGGAAGGCGTAGATGAGCGCGTCGCCCTCGGCGAGCTCCGCGCCGCGCGGCGCGGCGCTCACGCGACCTCCTCCGCGGCCTCGTCGCTCGGCACGACCGCGGGGCGGCGGCACACGTCGCGCGCGTCGCACCGCGCGCACATCGTCGAGAGCGTCGGCCGCGGCGCGGCCTTGCCCTCCCAGAGCGCGACGACCGCGGCCCGCGCCGTGCGCGCGGCCTCGGCCCAGCCCTCGGCGAGCGCGCGCTGGTCCTCGGCCGTGCGCGGCCACAGCTCGATCAGCCCGCGCTGGCGCACGCCGATGTAGACGGCCCGCACCTCCTCCGCGCCCAGCGCGCGCGCCGCGATGGCGCTGTACAGCGGCAGCTGGAGCGCCCTCCGCCGCTCCTTGGCGTCGGGGAGCTTGCCGGTCTTGTAGTCGACGACCCGCACGACGCGCTGGTCGGTCGATCGATCGAGCCTGTCGATCTGGCCGTCGACCCACAGGCTCGGGCCGCCCTCCTCGTCGGACAGCGGGGGGAGCTCGAGCGGCTGCCAGGGGGGCGGCTCTCCGGCGCCGAAGCGCCGCTCGGCGAGGAAGAAGCGGAGCTCCGGCGACGCGTCCTCCCCGTCTCCGTCGAGCGTGCGGGCCACGACCTCCATCACGTCCGCGATCGCCTTCTCGACCGCCTCGCGGCGGAGCGGGGCCATGGGCGCCGAGACGCCGAGCGCCGCCTCGGCCGCGGCGCGCGCCGCGGCGAGCTGCTCGGCCGGATCGCGCTCCGGGCCGAGCTCGCGCAGCGCCTCGAACGAGGCCTGCAGGGCGCGGTGGATCAGCGTGCCGCGCTCGCGCGCGTCGGCCGACTCGGCGAGATCCTCGGCGCGGCGCACGTGCAGGACGCGGCGGGCGAACGCCGCGAAGGCGCAGCCCACGGCGCGCTCGATGTGGGTGACGGCGATCGGCCTGTCGGGGTGCGCCCCGCCGATCGCGGCCCTGAGCTGCGCGGCGAGCGCGGGGTCGCGGTCGACGAGGACGCGGCCCGTGTGGAGGTCGATCGGCGCGCGCGGATCGAGGAAGAAGTCCGCGCGGGCGCGCTCGATCCGGATCCGCTCCGCGAGGTCCGCCGCCGGCCGCCCGCCGCCCGCGAGGGCGATGAGCTCCGCGTCGCGCGGGCCGAGGGGCGCCGCGTCCGGGGCGACGCGCGAGGCGGGCTCCGTCCGCTGGTGCGCGCCGGCCGCCGCGGCCGCGATGAAGAGCGGGTGCGGCTCGTTCGGCTCGCTGTCGTCCCCGCGCGTGTAGCAGAGGGCGACGCGCCGGGCGCCGGCGAGCGCCCAGCCGAGCTCCGCGCGCTGGGCCGCCTGGCGCTCGCGCCCCGTCGCGGGGCGGCTCGGCGCCGGCAGCCTCCCGCGGAGCGCCTCGCCGAGCAGCGTCTCGTCCGCGCCCGGGCTGCCGCCGTAGGCGCGCGCGTCGAGCCCGGTCACTACCACCACGTCGTTCTCGAGCGCCGTGAACCCCGCGGCGACGTCGATGCGCACCGCGCCGGCGCGGCCGGCGTCGCCGCGCGGCCCGGCGCCCTGCTCGGCCGCGGCCCGCTCGAGCTCCGCGTAGATCTCGGCCGCGGTGGCGGGGCGCTCCTCGCAGCCGAGGTCGTACGCGGCCCGCGCGAGCGCCTCGGCCTGCTCGCGGATCGCGCGCGCGGCCCGCGCGCCCTGACCCATCGCACCCATCGCCTCGAGCGCGCCGCCGCTCCGCCGCTCGCCGCGCAGCGCGGCGCGGAGCTCCTCGATCCCGGGCTCGCCGAAGCCCAGCTTGTCGAGGAGCGACAGGAAGCGCCGCACGATCTCGGGCCGCGTCGTCGCCTCGCCGATCCAGCGGGCGCTGGCGAGCAGCCGCTCCAGCGCGTGCGGCATCCACGCCTCGTCGTCGCCGTCCTCGTCGCCGTGCGCGCCGCCCAGCACCGAAAAGCCCAGGGCGAGCTCCGCGTCGCTCAGCGCCTCTTGCGCGGCCGCCGGCGGCGTCCGCGCCGTCCCTGCGCGGCGGTCCGCGCGGCGGGCCGCCACGACCGAGATGAGGCCGTCGATGAGCAGCCGGCCCGTGCGATCCACCTCGACCGGCACGTCGCGCAGCCGGTGGGCGAGGTCGGTCGAGCGCCGCTCCGCCTCGGCGGCGGACGTGCGGTCCATCCAGGCGCCGGCGTGGACCCCCGGGGCGCGGAGGATCTCGATCGCCTGCTCGCGGCGCACCGGCCCGACGGCGAGGCGCAGGAGGGCGAGCGCGACGCGCCCGTCGGGGCAGCTCGCGGCGGCGCGGCCGCGGGGCTCCGACGAGCGGACGCCCGCGTCGGCGAGGGCGGCGCGGAGGGGCTCGAGCGCGGCGTCGTCGAGCGCCGGCACGACGAGGGCGATCCGCTCGGGCGGGATCCCGCGGCCGAGCGCGGCGGCCACCTCGGCGGCGGCGGCGCGCGCCTCGCCCTCCGGGGTCTTCGCCGCGATGGCGGCGAGCGGCTCCGCTCCGCCGTCGGGCACCCACGCGATCTCCGGCGCGTCCTCGAGCGAGGCCCAGCGCCGCTCCAGGGCGTCGGCGACCGGCGCCGCGCCGTCGTCCGGCAGCGCGGGCAGCTCGACGGTGACGCCCGCGCCGCCGCGGGCGCGGACCGCGGCGTGGAGCGCCTCGACCCAGGCGAGATCGTCGGGCTCCCAGGCCACGGCGCCGCGGATCGCGACCTCGCGCGGGAGCGGGAGCGCGGCGGACGCGCCGGCCGAGCGGAGCGCCCGCGCGAGCAGGAACCCCGCGCAGCGCGGGTCGACGAGGCGCGCTGCCCGCAGGGCGGCGTCCGCCCGATCGAGGACCTCGGCGATGGCGATCGTGTACGGGGTCCCGAGCGCCCGCAGCTCCGCCGGGGAGGTCCCGGCGCGCCGGAAGGCCCCGAGGGCGCGGTCGATGGCGTGCGCGAGCGCGACGCGCGCGGCGGGCTCGACCGGCTGCCGCAGCCGATCCGGCGGCAGGGCGTCGAGGGCGAGCCGGGTGGCGAGGCGGGTGGTGTGAGGGCTCGCTATGGCGGCGTCCGGCGCCAGCAGGGCGAGCGCCTCGGAGACGAAGCTCCACCGTGAGCGGATTTCCTGGTCCGCGGTGCGCGCGTCGCGCAGATCGAGAGAGGCGAGCTCGCGTTCGACGTGCCGCTCGGTCGGGACAATGAGGAGCGATGTTCTGCTCACCACCGCGAGACGGCCGAGCGCCGCTCCCGGGAAGCGCAGGCGCCCGCCGCGGCAGGGGGCTGAGAGGGCGCCGGCGCATCTGAATGCACGTCCAGCAAGGGGTACCTCACGGCAGACCCTTTACTTCATGCATCCGTCCCCTCGCAACCTCCGCCGGGGGCGCGCCTTGTTGAAAAAGTCTCGCGGAATGTGGGAATTCTTGTGGGGAAATCGGAATGCGTGTTGAAAAACCTGTTGGGAACCCTGGACGGTCCGCGCCGTAGCCTCCGTAGATCTGCGGAGTTGCACCCAGCGAGCGCGCGCCGGAGCACGCCCGGGGCGCTCAGGGGTTTTCAACAGGCTCAGCGGCGGGCGGCGGCGATCGGAGGCGACCGGGCGTCACGACGGGGGCGTGAGCCGTCTCGGTAGACCGAGCGGGGAAGGGCGGACGGAAGGAGAGACGGGGAGGGGGTGGCTGGGCGCTCTGTCGCGAGGCGCCCTGTCGGTCGGGTCGGTTGCGTCCGTAGGCGTCGGTTGCGGAGAGAGCTAGCGGCGCGCCACGTCCTTGTCGCGGCGGACGCTTGTGTCGTCGGCCGGCGGCAGATCGGCCACGCTCGCTGGCAGCACGGCGGGCGCCGCTGTCACGCTGCGCTGCTCGTCGCCTCGCGCGGCGGGAGCGGCGCCTGCGGACGCGGCGGCGGACGCGCTCGCCGCGGCGCCCGGCGGAACGTCGGTGGCGGCGGCGGTGGTCGCCCCGGCGCCGGGGGGCACCTCGGACTGTGCGCGATTCCGCACGGCGGTCACCGCCTTGTCGGCCGCCTTGACGAGCTGTGTCGTCACGACCGAGGGCGGGAAAGGGAGCTTCGGGGCGACGAAGAGCTCGAGCTTCAGGATCGTGTGGTGCTCGTCGACGGCGCGGAGCCGCCAGCGGGCGCGGAAGTCGGCGACGTTGCCGCGCTTGTGGCGGCCGGAGATCACCTCATCGGCGCCGTCCTTCGTGGGCGGCGACATGTCGGCGACCGTCCAGATGTGCGCGGCGCCGTTCAGGATCGGCACCTGGAGATAGACCTCGCTCGTGCCCTTGCGCTTCGTGAGCACGCGGCTCTGGTCGAAGGGGCCGATGAACGTCTTGTAGTTGCCGTACGAGGTGACGATCTTCCGGACCGTCGGCAGGGGCGCTTTCACGAGGATCGCCGCGCCCCCGGTGTCGATCGCGGCGACGGGCCCGGTGGTCTTCAGCGTGTACCGGAGCGCCTTCCCGAGCGACGCGAGCTTCTCCGACTCGGCGTCGGCGGCGCGGGCCGCGCGCGGCGAGAGGGAGAGGGCGAGGACGGCGAGCGAGAAGGCGATCAAGGACAGGGACCACAGTTTCTTCATGGACTCTCCTGTTCGAGCGACGTCCGTCAGCGCGGGCTCCCCCCCACGTCGCGGACATGCGCCTCGGGCGGCGAGACCGCAGCCCCTCGCTAGATGTAACCCCGTCAGCACGCGGCCGCACGCCTGCGCACTACAGAAAACATGCTTTCTTCGGACGAGGTCGGAATTCAGCGGTCGGCGTCGGCGCGCTTCGCGTTCACGCCGCGCTGCGCGCTGCCGCCGCTGTCGTCGGTCATCGGCGTCGTGGGCGTCGTGGGCGCGGCGTTCGCGGCCTGTCCGGCAGCGTCGGCGTCGGGCTCGGACGACGCCGCGGGCGGCCGCAGCGGCCGCTCGCCTGGCTCCTCGTCGAGCGGGGCCATCTTGCAGGAGCCGTCGAACTGCACGCCGCGGTCGATGAAGATGGCGGGCGCGTGCAGGGCGCCGGTCACCTTGGATGGAGCGTAGAGCTCGATGGCATCGCGGGCGCGGATGCTCGCCTGGACCTCGCCGCCCGTGACGATGCACGTCACGACGTGGATCTCCCCGATCACGAGCGCCCCTTCGCCGATCACGAGCACGTCCTCGCCGCGGATCTCGCCGCGGAAGCTGCCGTCGATGCGCACGCGGCCCTCGAAGAAGAGCTTGCCTTCGAAGTGCGTACCGCGGCCCAGGAGGGCGTTGATCTCGGTGGGCCGGTGGCCCCCGCCGTCGTCGCCGCGGGGGCTTCCTGGGGATCGCGGCGAGAGGGGCGAATCCCTGTCGCCCGGGAAGGACATCGGCTCCATCGCCTGCTGGCTTACTTCAGGCATCGTCACATTCGCAACGGGGGTGCGCGTCAGTCGCGTAACGGGCGCGCGGCGGTGGCCGTGTATGTTGAATGATTTCAGATGCTTGGGCTCGATTTGCGGCGGGGTACGTTTTCTGCAGAGGGGGCGGACCGAGCAGGTGTTCCGGCGTGCTGATCGCCGGGGGCGCGTGGAGCGTGAGGGTCCGAGGCGACCAGGAGAGGGAGTGGAGATGACGTTCCGATCGTTGCTTGTGGCTGCCGGTGTCCTGGGCAGCATCTCGGTAGCGTCCGCGCAGACGCCGCCCGCGCCGCCGACAGCTCCGCCGGTCGACCCCACGCCGCTCCAGCCGACCGAGCAACCGGCCGCCCCGGCGCCGGCGGCGCCCGGTGCTCCTGCTGCAGCGCCCGGCGCTCCCGCGGCTCCCGGCGCTCCTGCCGCTGCGCCGGGCGTGGCTGCGGCGCCCGCTGCTGCTCCGCCCGCGGAGCCAGCGCCGCCCGCGCAGCCGGCGCCTCCCGGAGAGCCGCCGCCCGCCCCGGTGTCACCGCGGCCCGACGCAGCGGTCTCCCCGACGGTGCAGTGGACTCAGGCCACTGCGGCCGACACCGTCCAGGAGGAAGACGAAGAGACGACCCTGCGCTGGCGAGGGACGACGTTCACCTGGAACCAGGGCGGTAGCACGACCCTGTTCGGTGTCGGCGGGGAGTATATCCCCGCCATCCAGGTCTACGGCTGGGACTTCACGTTCCGGCCCAACTTCTATGTGCTCGACCTGCCCAAGGACAAGGTGTCGGTGTCCGCCGAGATCGGCTGGGTTACCGAGCTCACGAACAGCGACACCACGACGGATTACCGTGAGCCGCAGTTCAAGGACACCGGGCTCAGCGCCCGGTACAGCCGCGAGCTCTGGCAGAGCGGCGGCGCGAACGAAGGCGAGTACAAGACGGACGGGGCCATGCGGCTGCGGGTGCTCCTGCCGACCTCGCCGAACAGCTCGAACTCCGGCAAGTACTTCCTCCTGTCGGTTGGCCCGCAGATCACCCAGAAGATCAAGCTGCTCGGTTCGAAGGCCGACGGGCTGAACAACGTGACGGCGACGCTCGGCGTGACCTACGCCCATCTGTTCGCGGACTCGTACACGCCGGTGAAAACTGGCCTCCGGCGGCCCCGGACGGCCGCGAGCGGTGACCCGATGTTCGACGACCAGCTGAGCGGGTCGTCTCAGACCATGGATAGCCTGAGCACGGGCCTCGAGGTCGATCTGCCGCTCTACAAGGATCTCTCCCTGGCGACGAGCTTCAGGTTCATCAGCCAGTTCAAGCACGAGTTCGAAGGGGGATGCGCCAGGCTCCCGACCGGCTGCGCCCCGTACGAGGGCTCCCAGGGGCCCACCTACGCCGTCCAGACGGCCTTCGATGTCAGCGTGAGCTACCCGGTCTACGAGGTCGTCGGCCTCACGCTCGGGTACAACAACAGCAACATGCAGCTCGGCCTCGACGGCCAGCGCAGGAATTTCTTCCACAGTCCTGACGCTCAGTTCTACCTCGACATCACCGCCAACCTCGACGTCATCTACTCGAAGGTGACCGGCCGCGGGGAGAAGCCCGAGAAGGCGGGCGCCGCCAGCGCTCCGCGCCGGCAGGCGCTCTGACGCGCGCGAGCCGTCGCGGCCCGTCGGCGGCTCGTCAGCGTCCAGTTACGCGCGCCCGCGGCTCTCGCCGGTGGTCAGCCCGCCGGCGATGAGGTGCGCGGCGCGCAGGGGCTCGGGGAGGTGGCCGTTCACCGAGAGCCGCGCGATGAGCGCGCCCGCGTCGTCCAGCGAGATGCCGGCGCGCTGCACGTACACGTCCGCGACCGGCTCCATCGGGCCGGCGCGCTGGATGAGCGCCCACTTGCGGCGCCCTCCGCGGACGCGCGAGAGCAGCGCGTCGCGGATCGCGTCGAGGTCCGGGAGGCGCCGCGCCACCACCACGACCGGCAGGGCGAGGGCTTCGTGGAGCGCCGCGAGATCGACGACGTTGAAGCCCGCCACCGCGATGCCCTGGAGCATGACCACCTGCGCCTGGGCGTAGAAGCGCGAGCCGCGGATCATCGCGGCGATCGCGGGCGTGGCGTTCCGCCCGTCGCGCCTCGCGCGGGTGGAGAGGACGCCCTCGAGGCGCAGCCCCGAAAAGACGGTCCCGACGACCAGCACGTCGCCGCGGTGGTCGCGGGCGAACGGCGCGTCGTCGACGCCGATGACGTGCGAGAAGCGTGGAGCGCGGGCCGGCACACGCGGAGCTTACCGTGCTGCCGTCTTTGCCGGGCCAGGCGGTCGTGCTGTACTGCTAGGATGCGACCTTCCAGGCACCTCTCGCTGAGCCTCTCGCTGGCCCTCGGCCTCGCCTCGTCGCTGGCCTTCGCGCAGGGCGCCACCGCCCAGCCGGCCCCGAAGGCCCCCGCGGCGCCGGAGAAGGCCGCGGCCCCGCAGAAGCCGGCGGTCAACAAGCCGCGCGGCGGCAGCGCGCCGCAGCGCCCCGGGCGCGCGCGCAAGCCCAAGAAGGACGCGCAGGCGAGCCTCGCCGGGCGGCCGGTCGCCACCTTCCCCGGCTTCCGCATGCTCCCGACCGGCGGCTCGCGCGTGTTCGTGCAGATCCACGGCGGCAAGGTCGACGTCGCCGAGTCGAAGGCCGCCGGACGCCTCGTCTACCGGCTGAAGGGCGCGGGGGCGATCCAGACGAACCGCTTCCCGCTCGTGACGTCGTTCTTCGCGACCCCCGTGACCCAGGTGCAGCTCGTCGGCCAGGGCAACGATCTCGACATGGTGATCGACCTCCGCACCCAGGCCGACGCGACCTACCGCGTGCTCGAGACCGATCAAGGGATGGTGCTCCAGGTCGACTTCCCCCCGTCCGTCCCCGAGCAGCGCTCCGCGGCGCCCGCCGAGGGAGCGCGCAAGCGCTCGGAGCGCCGCACGATCTCGCAGGACCCCGGGAGCGACGAGGAGAGCTCGGATCTCTAGAGCGGCGGTCACCCGCTTCGGATACGGGCCCACCTCGACGTTTTCGGTGCTCAGCGCACCGGAGTGCGCTTGCGCGCCGAAAACGCCGATCTGGGCCCGTCTCCTGTGCGGGTGACCGCCGCTCTGCTCTGCATGCAGCACAGGTGGGCGGAAACCGCTGTAGAACTCCGGTCGGCTGCGGCCGAGCTCACCGCCAGACGGCAACTAGATGGCGACGGCCTCCCGCCGGGCCTTCTCCCCGGGCGGGCCCGCGTCCGCGGGCGAGGCCTGCTCGCTCATCGCCGCCGCGGCGAACGTGACGAGGACCATCCACAGGAGATCGGCGAGCAGGAGGTGGACGAGCTGCATCCATACCGGCGCGAGCAAGAAGAGGTTGAGGAGCCCCGCGCCGAGCTGCAGCAGCACGAGCGCTCCGGTCGCCGCCGAGAGCCGCGCGACCTCGGGCGAGGGGCGCCGGGCAGCGACGGCGCCGCGGGCGAAGAGCAGGTAGACGCCGACGGCCGCCGCCACGGTCGGGTGCAGCACGCGCAGCTGCAGCAGGAAGTGCGCCGCGGGCGAGAAATCCTGCGCCAGGCCCTCGCGGAGCGAGGCCGCGGCGAAGAGCGTGTCCCCGAGCGCGGCGATGGCCCCGGTCACGCCCACCGCCAGGACCCCCGCGAGCCCGGCGCCGAGCAGCGCGCCCGTCACCCCCTGGCCGCGCAGGCGCACGCGCCGGCCCCCGCGCGCCCAGTAGAGGGTGCAGGTCATGGCGCCCACCAGCAGGAACGTGTTGATGAGGTGCACGGCCATCCAGATCGCGCGGGCCGCCGACGCGTCGTGGGCGACGTACTCGAGCAGGACGATCCCGGCGCCGACCGCCGCCTCGGTGATCATGAACAGCATCGACGCGGCCGCGCCGCCGCGCACGGGGTGGCCCGACGGATACGCGACGAAGGCCCAGACGAGCTGCAGCGCGACGAGCAGGAACGCGACGCCCGAGGTGGCGCGGTGCGTGAACTCGATGAGGGTCGCCGCGCTCGGAGAGCGTGGGATGACGTCGCCGTTGCACGTCGGCCAGTGGCTGCCGCAGCCGGCCCCCGAGCCGGTCGCGCGCACGAACGCGCCCCACAGGATCACGCCGAGCGTGAAGGCCAGCGCGAGCGCCGCGAGCTTCCAGAACCGCGCCTGAGTCATGCCGGGTCCTTACCGCGAAACCAGCGCGACGGCAGCCCGCGCGAGATCGGCGATGCGGGGGCGACTCGCCCGGGCAACTCCCGCGATCGTCAGCGTAATTGCGCATAATTGCGCGTAATTGCGCGCGACCGCGCGCGAGCGCGCGCGACCTCCGGCGAGGCGGCGTCCGCCGCAGCGCGATCTCGTTGCGCCCGGCCCCGGCTGAAGGGAGGATGTGCCGGTGCCGAACAGCGACGAACTCCGAAGCGCTCCGCTCTCCGCGCCGATCGAGCTCCCGAGCGGTCGACCGGCCAGGATCGTCGTCGCGGACGACGACCGCCTCGCGCGCCAGATGCTGGTGAGCATCCTCCAGAAGGCGGGCTTCCAGGTCGAGGCGGTCGACGACGGTCAGGAGGCGATCGAGCTGATCGGGCGGGGAGGGGTCGATCTCGTGCTCCTCGACATCGTGATGCCCCGGCTCACCGGCCTCGAGGCGTGCAGGCTGCTCAAGAGCATGACCTCCGAGTCGTTCCTCCCCGTCGTGCTGGTCACCGTGAAGAGCGACACGGCGAACCGGGTCGAGGGGCTCAAGATCGGCGCCGACGACTACGTCTGCAAGCCGTTCGAGGAGGAGGAGCTCCTCGCGCGGGTCGGCGCGATGCTCCGGATCAAGCGGCTGCACGACCAGGTCGCGGCGCAGCGCGCCTACCTGGAGCAGCTCTCCATCCACGACGAGATGACGGGGCTCTACAACTACCGGTACCTCTTCACGCGGCTCAACGAGGAGTTCAAGCGCGCGGAGCGCTACCACGAGCCGTTCGCCTGCGTGCTCGTCGACATCGATCGGCTGAAGGTGATGAACGAGACCGGGGGGCGCACGCTCGGCGACGCCGTGATCCGGCGCGTGGCCGATGGGATCCGCCGCTCCGTCCGGGAGGTGGACGTGGTCGCGCGCTACGGCGGCGAGGAGTTCCTCATCGTCCTGCCGAGCACCCACTTCGCCGGGTCGCTGACGGTGGCCGAGCGGATCTGGCGCGAGGCCGCCGGCAACCCGGTCGAGTTCGGCGGAGAGGCGAGGCCGTGCAGCGTCTCGATCGGCGTCGCGCTCTACCCCTCGCGCGACGTCCGCTCCAAGGACGGGCTGATCCGCGCCGCCGAGAGCGCGCTCAACCAGGCGAAGCGCGAGGGCGGCAACCGGATCTGCGTCTTCCAGCAGCACGGCCAGATCTACACGCCGGCGGCGGGCGGCGAGCCGCAGTCCTCGCCGCCGCCGGGGAAGCTCCGCCGCTCCAGCGATCCCGCCTTCGCCGCGACGCACGCGGCGCATACGGCGCATACGGCGCATACGGCGCCTTCGGCTACGGACGAGCCGAGGGAGCCGCAGACGCGCCGGGGCACCGACCTCCCGCCCTTCGCCTCACGCAAGCCGCTGTAGCCCCGCCCCGCCGCGCCGCCTCGTGAACGCCGCAGATCGCGCCCGTATCCTCCTCGTCGACGACGAGCCGGCCCTGCGCCGCGGCCTGGCGCGCGCGCTCGTGCGCGACTTCGACGTCCTCACCGCCGAGGACGGCCCCGCGGCGCTCGGGCTGCTCGCGACGACCCGCGTCGAGGCGGTGCTGCTCGACCTCGCCATGCCGCGCATGAGCGGCGCCGAGGTGCTCGATCGGATCAGGGCGACGTACCCCGACGTCGAGGTCGTGGTGATGGCCGGCCACGCCGACCTCGACGCCGCGATCGCGGCCGTGCGCGCCGGCGCGTACGGGTTCGTGACGAAGCCCGTCGACGCGGAGGCCGCGGTCTCGATCGCGATCGAGCGCGCGATCGAGCGCCGGCGGCTCGAGGGCCGCGCGCGGGCCCTCGAGGAGCGGGTCGACGAGCACGAGCAGCTCGGCGAGGTGATCACGAGCTCAGCCGCGATGCAGGACGCCTACAGGAAGGCGCTCGGCGTGGCGGCCGTCGCCGCGCCCCTCCTGTTGATCGGCGAGCGCGGGACGGGCAAGGAGCTCGTCGCGCGCGCCGTCCACCGGCGCGGCCCGCGCGCCGCGCGGCCGTTCGTCGCCGTCGACTGCGGCGCGCTGCCGGGGTCGCGGGCCGAGGACGAGCTCTTCGGCGAAGGCGGCGACGCCCCGCCGGACGGGCGCGCCCGCGGGGGCCTGATCGAGGCGGCGGACAAGGGCACGCTCTTCCTCGACGAGGTCTCGGCGCTGCCGCCCGCGGCCCAGGCCAGGCTGCTCCGGGTCCTCACGCACGGCGAGATCGCGAGGGCGGGGGGCGAGCCGCGCCGCGTCGACGTGCGCGTGATCGCGTCGACGTGCGAAGGCCTCCGCGAGCTCGCCTCCGCCGGCCAGCTCCGGGAGGATCTCGCGTACCGGCTCGGCGTCATCGTCGTCGAGCTGCCGCCGCTCCGGCGGCGCAAGGAGGACGTCGCGCTGCTCGCGAGCCACTTCCTGAACCGGTGCGCGCGCAGGCACGGGCGCGACGTCAAGCGGATCGGCCCCGAGGCGGCGCGCCTGCTCCGCGAGCACGCGTGGCCGGGCAACGCGCGCGAGCTCGAGAGCGCCATCGAGCACGCCGTGATCTCCGCGCGCGGCGAGGCGATCTTGCCCGCGGATCTGCCGCCCTCGGTGTCGGGGCGCCCCGGGCCGCCGCTTCGCCCTCCGCGGGACGCGCTCGTCTTGCCGGCCGAGCTCTGCGATCTCCCCTACGCGGAGGCCAAGGAGCGCGCCGTCGACGCGTTCGATCAGATCTACGTCGGGCGCCTGCTGGAGCGCACGGGCAACAACCTCAGCGAGGCGGCGCGGCAGGCGGGGATGGATCGCTCGAACTTCCGGAGGCTGAAGAAAAAGGTCGCGTCGCGCGGAGACGAGCCGGCGCAGGGGGAGAGCGACGGGGCGGGGCCGAGCAAGGGCGGCGCGGGCTGACGCGCGGACACGTCGCGCGCGCACGTCGCAGAAGCTTGCGGCCGGCTCGTGCTACGTTGCGCCGAAAATGGCCCGACGCGCTGCACGAGCTGCCCTTGCTGCCGCCGCCGTTTCCCTCGCGGTCCGGCTCGCGCCGCTCCCCGCTGCCGCCGCCGACACCGGCGGGGCGCCCGGGCGGCGGGCGGCGGTGGTCCACGATCTCCCCGGCGTGCTCGCGCTCGCCGACCGCAATCACCCGAACGTCGCCGCCGCGCGCGCGAAGCTCGATCAGGTCCGCGCGCAGCTCGACGAGGCCCGGTACGCCCCGTTCTCGCAGTTCAAGCTGACGGGCGGCGTCGCGCTCGCGCCGACCGTCCGCGGGAACAACGTCTTCAGCCCGAACACCGACGTCTCGCTCACCTCGAGCCTCGGGGTCGGCTGGCGCGTGAACATCGACGGCGTCATCCCGCTCTGGACGTTCGGGAAGATCACGAACCTCTGGGACGCCGCCGAGGCGAACGTCCGGGTCAACCAGGCGAGCGTCGAGAAGGAGCGGGACGCGGTGCGGCTCGACGTCCGCAAGGCCTATTTCGGCCTCCAGCTCGCGCGCGACTCGCGGAGCCTGCTCGTCGACGTGAGGGCCGAGATGGACAAGGCCCTCCGGCGCCTCGAGGAGCAGGTCGAGCGCGAGGAGGGCGATCCCATCGAGCTGCTCAAGCTGCAGACCTTCGGGGCCGAGCTCGAGGCGCGCGGGGCCGAGGTCGACAAATACATCTCGGTCGCGCTGGCGGGGCTGCGCTTCTACACGGGCGTCGCGGATCTCGACATCCCCGACGTCCCGATCCGGCCGCCGAACCACCGGCTCGGCCACGTCACCCGTTACCTGACCGCCGCGCGCCTGTACCGGCCGGAGCTCGCGCAGGCGCGCGCCGGCTTCGACGCGAGGTCCGCGCAGGTGCGGCTCGCGCGCGCGCAGCTGTTCCCCGACATCGGCATCGCCCTGCAGGTCGGGGTGAGCGCCGCCCCGGAGGTCGCGGATCAGCTGAACCCGTTCACCAGCGACCCCGGCAACTTCTTCCATTACAGCGCGGCGCTCGCGGTGCAGTGGAAGCTCGACCTCTTGCCGCAATCGGCGCGCATCCGCGCCGCCGAGGCGCAGCTCGAGGAGATGGCCGCGACGCAGCGCTTCGCCATGGGCGGGGTCGCGACCGAGGTCGAGACCGCCTATGCCGAGGTCGTGGAGGCCCAGAAGCGGCTCGACGCCTACACCAAGGCGGCCAAGTACGGGAAGCGCTGGCTCGTGATGGTGCAGCAAGGAATCGACGTCGGGACGATGGCGGACAAGGATCTCATCGATCCAGCCAAGGCATATGCCACGAACCGATTCAACCAGCTGAACGCGACGATGGATCTCGACATGGCGATGTCGCGGCTCGCGAAGGCGACCGGCTGGGACGCCATCGCGCCGGACGGCACCTGAGCGAGGGGGCGGGCGCGCTGAGGCGCGCGCTGCGTCGCTCGGGCGCCGCTCGGGCGCCGCTCGGGCGCCGCTCGGGCGCCGCTCGGGCGCCGCTCGGCTCGGCGTCACCCCGGCTTGAACGCGACCGTCCTTGGCAGTACGGTGCGCGACAGCATGGGAGCCAACGTCAACGTCGAGCGGGCGCCGCACAAGGTGGCTTTGGCAGCGAACGGTGATGCGGCGCGGCGCGCGACGAGCGGGGCATCCGCGGGCGCCAGCATCGCGTTTTACGTCCTGCTCGCGGCGTCGGCCCTCGCCGTCATCGGCACTCTCCACTTCGTGGCGTACGTCGTGCCGACCGAGGCCTCGATGGGGATCGTGCAGAAGATCTTCTACTTCCACGCCCCCGCCGGGTACGCGATGTACATCGGCGCGACCGTCTGCTTCATCGGCTCCGCCGGCTACCTCGCGCGCGGCACCCAGCGCTGGGACTCGCTGGCGAAGGCCGGCGCCGAGGTCGCCGTCGCGATGGGGCTGATCGTCCTCGTCACCGGTCCGCTGTGGGCCGCCAAGGCGTGGGGCGTGTACTGGACGTGGGATCCGCGCCTCACGACCTCGCTGCTCAGCGTGCTTATCTACATCGCTTACGTCGTGCTCCGCGCCTTCACCGGCGACAGCGACGCCGAGCGCAAGTTCGCGGCGGCCCTCGGCGTCCTCGGCGCGGCCAACCTGCCGATCATCCATTATTCGGTGAAGATGTGGGGCGGTAACCACCCCACGGTCATCACGGGCAAAGGCGGCGGCCTCGGGCACCCTGACATGAAGATGGCGCTCGGCTTCGGCTTCCTCTCGTTCACCCTGCTCACCCTCGCGCTCGTGTGGGCGCGTTACCGCGTCGATCTCGCGTCCGCACGGCTCGCGGAGCTCGAGCAAGAGGCCCTCGAAGCCGGCATCGGAGAGGACTGACAACGTGAAATCCAATCATTCCTTGTTCTCCCATGCGGCGTTGCAGCAGCCGACGAGCACCACGACGGACGACCGAGCGCAGGCGTTCCGCCCCGTCCAGGGGGGGAACGACATGCAGAGCGGAGAGAAGCTGCTGGTCGAGGCGTACGCCGCGATCTGGCTCATCCTCTTCGCGCTGGTCTTCGTCTCCTGGCGCCGGCAGAAGCAGATCGACCGGCGCATCGACGCGCTCGAGGCCGCCGTGCAGAAGGCGCGGGCTGGAGCGGGCCAGGGGGCGAGCTGATGCCGAACCTGGGGGAGATGACCCCGCAGCACGCGCTCTACATCCCCGTGGTGCTGATGCTTGGGCTGATCGTCGGCTACATTCTGGGCAGCCGCGCCGTGCGCGCCGAGCTCGAGCGACGCAGGCGCAGAATGAAGGAGTGACGGGGGCGCAGGCCCTCGTCCCGCGTAGCTGGCGGGCCCGGTGAGCGCCGTCCCCGCCCCACTAGCCGGAGGTCACAAGGTGGTCGATTTCTCTGTGAGCGAAGAGCACAAGGCTCTCATCGATACGGCGCGTCGCTTCACGAAGGAGCGCATCCTCCCGATCGCGGCCGAGTGCGATCAGAAATCGTACTTCCCGATGGATGTCTTCGTGGAGGGCTGGAACATCGGCCTCGTCAACCCGACCTGCCCGGCCGAGTACGGCGGCCCCGGGATGGGCGAGCTCGAGAACGCCCTCCTCGCCGAGGAGCTCTCGTACGGGTGCACCGGGATCCAGACGAGCTTCCTCGCGAACGGCCTCGCGCTCACCCCCATCAAGCTCGCCGGCAACGAGGATCAGAAGAAGAAGTACCTCGGCATGCTCACCGCCGAGCCGATCATGGCGAGCTACTGCACGAGCGAGCCGGACGCGGGCAGCGACGTCGCGGGCCTCAAGACGCGCTTCACGAAGCACGGGGACGACTACGTGCTGAACGGGCAGAAGTGCTGGATCACGAACGCGAGCTACGCGCGCTACTACGTGATCTTTGCGACGTCGAACCCGGAGCTGCGGCACAAGGGGATCGCGGCGTTCATCGTCGACCGCGACACGCCCGGCCTCCGCGTCGGCAAGAAGGAGGACAAGCTCGGCCAGCGGGCGAGCGACACCGCCCAGGTGTTCCTCGACGACGTGAAGGTGCCGAAGGCGAACCTGCTCGCGCCCGAGGGGCAGGGCTTCAAGCTCGCCATGGAGACCTTCAACCAGACCCGCCCCGACATCGGCGCGGCCGCGACGGGCCTGATGCGGCGCTGCGTCGACGAGTGCGTGGCCTACGCCAAGGAGCGCAAGACCTTCGGCCAGCCGATCGGCAACCACCAGCTCATCCAGTGGATGCTCGCGGAGATGGCGATCCGCGTCGAGGGGACGCGCCTGCTCTACCAGAAGGCCGCGTGGAACCTCGATCACGGGGTGCGCGACCCGATCGTCTCGAGCTTCGCGAAGGCCTACGGCGCTGACAGCGCCATGCAGACCGCCGTGGACGCCGTGCAGGTGTTCGGCGGCAACGGCTACGTGAAGGAGTACCCCGTCGAGAAGATGATGCGCGACGCGAAGGTCCTCCAGATCTACGAAGGCACGAGCCAGATCCAGCGCCTCGTCATCGCGCGCCAGCTCCTGGCGTAGCGCGCAGCGAGGGCGACCCGCGTCAGGTCTGCGGGTGCCAGATCAGCGTGAGCTCGGGGCCGAGCGTGAGCGCGAGGCCCTCGGCGGGCACCATCACGCGGCGGACCTTCTGGCCTGCGAACCTCGTCCCGTTCGTCGAGCAGAGATCGAGGGCCATGATCTCCGCGCCGTCCCGCAGGAGCAGCAGGTGGGTCCGCGAGATGTGCGTGCTCAGGACGGCGCGCAGGCCGCGGTCCAGGCAGTTGTCGGCGCGCCCGAGCAGCACGCCGTCGTCGAGCGCTTGCTGGGGCAGCTCGACCGCGGCGCTGCGCTCGCTCGATTGCAGCGTGAGCCGCACGTACCCGCTCTTCGCGCGCGGCGCCACCATCTCCTCGATGTGCGAGACGGGGCGCACCGACGTGATGTGCGAGATCTCTCCGCGCGCGAAGCGGTGGCTGGTCGTGATGCCCTCGGTCGCCGCGGGCGGCGCGGCGCCCTCGCTGACGGCCTTGCCCGCGACGCTCTCGAGGCCGCGCGGCGGCTCGCTCATCCCGCACGAGCTCACCTCGAGCACCCTCGACGAGGCGCGCGGCCCGACCGGGAGCCCGCCGACCACGTGCTTGCCGATGCGCACGAGCAGCGGGCCGCTGACGACGATCGACCGCCGCGGCACGTCGTCGTCCACGAAGAAGGGGATCGAGGTCTGCAGATCCATGAGCCGCAGCCCGAAGCCGCCGTCGGGGAGGTTGCAGCAGGTGGCGACCAGGTGGCGCACGCAGACATCGTCGCCCGACGCGAACTTCATGTCGCAGCGCGGGTGCGAGCCGAAGACGGCATATGCGCCGCTGTTCGCGGGCAGGTCCAGCCACGCGACGTCGCCGCCTGACACCCGGAACAGCCGGTACCCCTCGGTCATCGGCGACTCGGGAGGGTTCAGCGCCATCACCGCCTCGGCGGTGGACAGCGCGCGCCGCATCGTGGCGACGTCGATCCGCGGTTCTATCATCATCGCGCGCTCCACGAGCGGCGCGAGATCGCGCGCCCCGCGGTCCGCGTGGGACCGCCGAGCTCGAGCGTGAACGGCCGAGTCGCTGCGCAGGCCTCCGGCAGAGCCGCGGCAGGTGCGAGCGTGGTGGATGTCAGACAGCGGCGAGGCCTCATGCGGTCGAGCCGAATCCTACCGGAATTTTTCGTCTGGGGCTCTTTCGCTGCGCGCCCCGAATCTGCTGTGGCCGGCGGGGCTCGGATCGAGACGACGGCTGTCCGGTTCAGCTCACGCCGACGCTGACCTCCGCAACGAGCTCGCCGCCCCAGCGCCAGAAGGCGACCGAGCGGCTGAACAGGACGATGACCTCCAGCCCGAGCCCTCCGCCGAATTCGAGCCGAAAGCGCCCGACGTCCACCTCGATGAGTTGCATGCTCCCCGAAGACGCGAGAGTCGGGCCAACCGTGGATCCGTGCGCGTTGCACGCTGGTGTGTCCGCCGGAGGCACGGCCTCGCCTCGGCCGGTGCGCAGGGCGCGCCGGCCCGCGTCAGCGGGGCCAGGGCGAGGCCCAGCTGAGCGCCGCCACGCCAGGGGGGCAGGGGGCGGCAACGTGGCGCGCGCTCGCGGCGGGGACAGGGGCGAGCGCGCGCCACGTTGCCGACCGCCGGCGGGCGCAGGCGAGCGGGCGTGGAGCCGCCGCGCGGTCGCCGACGGACGCGCGATTTTGACGCCGCCCGCACGGTGTCTATCCTGGTCGCGGTGTCCCGGATCCTCCCACGCTTCGACTATCGCATCGAGTTCGCCGCATCGACC
Source organism: Sorangium sp. So ce145 (assembly GCF_051525985.1). Taxonomy (NCBI): domain Bacteria; kingdom Pseudomonadati; phylum Myxococcota; order Polyangiales; family Polyangiaceae; genus Sorangium; species Sorangium sp. So ce145. The sequence goes on from NZ_CP150315.1 coordinate 3,917,889, forward strand.
GATGTAGGCCTCGTCCGCCCGAGCAATGAGGACCGGATCCTCTGTTGCCCCGAGCTCGCCCTCTTCGGCATCGCCGACGGGATGGGAGGCCACGCCGCGGGCGAGGTCGCGGCTCAGATCGCCGTCGACACGGTGCGCGGCGAGGTGCTCCGCCCGCCCGCCGCCGCCATCCTCGACGCGTACGTGGCCGACCCGAACATCGAGGCGCGGCGCGAGGTGTTCGCGCTGCTCCGGCGCGTGGGCGAGGCCGCGCACGCGGCCATCCTGGAGGCGCGCCGCACGGAGCCGAGCTACCAGGGGATGGGCACGACGCTCGATTTCGTCGTGCTCGCGCACAGCCGGGCGTTCTTCGCCCACGCGGGCGACAGCCGCGCGTACCTGGTTCGCCCGACGACCACCGTCCAGCTCACCCAGGACCATGCTCTCTACGATACGCTCCGCGCGGCCGGCAACCCGACCCCGGCCAGGAAGCCGCAACGGAACCCGCTCGTGAACGCGATCGGGCTCGCGGGCACCGTCGCGGTCGACACCGTGTTCGTCGATCTCTCGCGCGGCGACCGCATCGTCCTCTGCACCGACGGGGTGCACAACGCGATCGAGAGCGAGGCGTCGCTCTCCCGCTTCTGCTCGAAGGGCGAGCCCGAGCAGGTCGCCGCCGGCCTCCTCGGCCACGCGCGCGAGCGGGGGGGCCACGACAACGCGAGCGTGATCGTCATCGACATCAAGGAGCGCTTCGTCAAGCGCGCGGACGACGCCGGCCCGTCCTCGCGCGATCTGTCGGTGCTCTCCGCGTGCCCGCTCCTCGCCGGCATGAGCCCCGCGGCGGTGCTCGGGGCGCTCGCGGCCGGCGTGGAGGTGGAGCTCGGCGCGGGGGATCGGATCCCGCGCGACGTCGCCAGCGATCTCGTCGCTTACCTGGTGCTCGACGGGGCCGTGAATCTGCCGGACGGGCGGCGCGTCGGGTCCTCCGGCCTGCTCTTCCCGGAGTCGCTCGTGGGGGCGCGGCGCAAGGGCGATCTGCCCGTCGCCGCGGCGCGGACGCGGCTCATCCGGATCCGCAAGGACGATTTCGCCGAGGTCTGCGAGCACGACGCGGAGCTCGCGGCCGCCCTGTACCAGCGGCTCGCGCGGTACCTCGCGCTCGGGACCGGATGAGCGCGGCCGCGACGCAGCTCTCCCTGCTCCACCTGGACGATCGCGTCGCGGCCTTCGCGAAGCCGTCCGGGCTGCTCGTGCACCGCGGCTGGGGCGACGCGCCGGTCGTGTTCGTCGACCTCGCCGAGCGCGCGCTGGGCCGGAAGGTCTACCCGGTCCACCGCCTCGACCGGGCGACGAGCGGCGTGCTGCTCGTCGCGCTCGACCCCGCCGCCGCGGCGCTGCTCTGCGCGCAGTTCGAGCAGGGCCTCGCGCGGAAGCGCTACCTGGCGCTCGTGCGCGGCGTGCCCCCCGAGCACGGGTGCGTCGATCACCCGATCCCGCGGCGCGAGGGGGGCCCGCGCGTGCCGGCCGTCACCGACTTCGAGCGCCTCCACGCGCTCGAGCGCTACGCCGTCGTCGAGGCGCGCCCGCGCACGGGCCGCCTGCACCAGGTGCGGAGGCACCTCAAGCACATCAGCCACCCGATCATCGGCGACGTGAACTACGGCAAGGGCGAGCACAACCGCCTGTTCCGCGAGCGGTATGCGCTGCACCGCCTCGCGCTCCACGCGGCCGAGCTCGCCGTCGCCCACCCCGGGACGGGCGCGCCGCTGCGCGTCGCCGCGCCGCTGCCCGACGACCTGCGAGGCCCGTTCGATCAGCTGGGCGTGCCGGCGTGGATCGGCGCTGTCGGCGACGCGGCCGCTAACCCGCCGCTGGAGAGCGGCGCTGCGGGGTGACGCCGTGGCCGGCGCGGATCCCCTCGAGGGAGAGCGCCGGGCCTCGCTGGACGAAGCCGCCGTCGAACGGGTTCTCGGCGAGGAACAGGGGCGTGTCGAGATCGACGAACGAGAACCCGCCGAGGCCGGCGGCGAAGCACGCCGACGCCGTCATCGCGAGGACCGACTCGACCATCCCGCCGATCATGAGCCCGAGCCCCGCGGCGCGGGCGACCGCCGCGATGTCGAGCGCCTCGGCGATGCCGCCCTTCATCAGCTTGATGTTCACCACGGTCGCCGCGCGCTCCGCCGCGACGCGGAGGACGTCCTCCGCGGAGGCGGCGCTCTCGTCGGCGGCCACGTCGACGCCGGCGCGCCGCGTGACCTCCTTCATGCCGTCCCAGTCGTCCCGCGGCACCGGCTGCTCCAGCAGCGCGACGTCCGCGCCGAGCCGGCGCGCGTGCGCGACGAGCGCGAGCGCCTCGCCCGCCGTCAGCCCGCCGTTGCCGTCGAGGATCAGCGACGCCCCGGGCGCGGCCGCGTGAATCGCCTCGATGCGCGCCGGGTCCGACGCGGCGAGGCGGCCGCCGACCTTCACCTTGAGCGCGCGGAAGCCCATGGCCGAGGCGCGCCGCGCGGCCTCCTCCGCGCGCTCCGGCGAGCCGGTGGTGATGGTGATGTCGGTCGTGAGCGCCGTCCCGGAGCCGCCGAAGAAGGCCCAGAGCGGCATGCCCGCGCGCTTCGTGAGCGCGTCGAGGATCGCGGTCTCGATCGCGCAGCGCGCCGCGCCCGCGCCGCCCCCGGACGCCTCGCGGAGCGCGCGCGCGACGGCGCGCCACGCGCGCGCGTCCGAGCCCACCACCGCCTCGCGCAGGGAGACGGCGGCGGCGCGCGACCCGTCCTGCGTCTCGCCGTTGAACGCGGGCAGCGGCGCCGCCTCGCCGAAGCCGAGCGTCCCGTCGGCGAGCTCCACGGTGACGAGGAGGTTCGCCGCGCGCTCCTGCGCGCCGCCTGCGATGCCGAACGGCTCGTGCAGCGGGATGTCGAGCGCCTCGATCGAGACGCGCCGGATCAGGGCGGGGGTCGTCAAGACGAGCGTCTCCTCCTCGGCAGCCTCAAGGGGATCGGCGGCCGCCGTCTGCAGGCGGCGGAGCCGCCGCCGGGCCGAGCAGCGCCTCGATCTCCCGGGAGATCTTGTCCTCCTCGCCGTCCTCGTAGCCCGCGTGGATATGGCGCACGACGCCGCCCCGATCGACGACGAACGCGGTCGGCATCCTCCGCGGCCTGTACGCCTTCTCCGCGCGCTGGTCCTTGTCCCAGAGGATCTTGAACCTGACCCCCGCCTCGTCCGCGAACCCCGCGAGCTGCTCCGTCGAGACGTCCTCGGGTGCGTCGAGGGAGACCGCGATCACGGCGAGATTGCCGCCGAAGCGGTCGACGAGCTCCTGGTACTTGGGGAACGATCTTCTGCAGGGGCGGCAGTAGGTCGCCCAGAAATCGACGATCACCACCTTGCCGCGCGCGTCCTTGAGCGTGGAGGGCCCCTCGCCGCTCACGACCTCGGCCGCGAGCTCGGGCGCCGCCGAGCCGATGAGGCCGCCGCCCGTCTCGGGCGCCGGCGGAGCGACGGGCGCGGCGCCGCCGCAGCCGCCTGCGAGCGAGAGGGCGAGCGATGCGCAGAGGGCCGCGAGGACACGGGCGAACGACGGCGATGGACTGGGCCTCATGACGAGATCTCCCTCCCCGATCAGGGCTCGCGATCGACGATGGAAGCGAGCATCTCTCCCTCGGCGCAGAGCGTCCCGTCGACGCTCGCCTCGCCCCGCAGCTTCCAGACGTTCGAGCGGTGGTGCAGCACCTCGGCGTAGAGATCGAGCCGGTCGCCGGGCGTCACGGTGTGGCGGAACTTCGCCTTGTCGATGCCGAGGAAGAACATGAGGTTCGACGTGGCGTCGAACGGATCCGACGCATAGGCGAGGATGCCGCCGAGCTGCGTGAGCGACTCCAGGATCAGCACCCCGGGCATGATCGGCCGCTGCGGGAAGTGCCCCTGAAACCAGGGCTCGTTGTAGGCGACGCACTTGTAGCCGCGGATGCACTTGTTGGCGGTGATCTCCGTCACCCGGTCGACCATCACGAGGGGGTAACGGTGCGGCAGGATCGACAGGATCTGGTGGATGTCGAGCGTGACGGGCGCTTGGGTTCGCTCAGGCAAGGCCGGCTCCTTTCCGCGGTGTGGAGCGCGCGGGCGGCGCGCTACTTCGCGTCGTCCTTCTTCTCTGCCTTGTCGCCGCCCGCGTCGTCCTCGCCGCCGCCTGTGTTGTAGAGCTGGATGACCTGCTCCGTCAGATCGAGATCGGCGCGGACGTACGGGGCCGCTTGCTTGTCGAAGATGATCTCGTAGCCCGACTTCTTCGCGATCCTGCCGACGATGAGCATCATCTTCTTGAGGATGGGCCCGGTGAGCTCGCCCTGCTTCTTCTGGAGCTCCTTGTTGTAGTCGACGAACACGGTCTGGAGCTCGACCATCTGGCGCTGCCAGTCCTCCATCCGCTTCTGGAGCGACTCGCGCGAGAGGACGCGCGACTGCTTCTCGATGTCCTCGCGCGCCCGCTGGAGCTCGGTCTGCTTCGCGTCGAGCTCCTGCTGCCGCCGATCGAAGAGCTTCTTCAGCGTGGCCTGCGCTCGGATGCCGTCCTCCGTCTGCATGACGGCGTGCTGCACGTCGACGACGGCGATCCGGGTCTCGGCGGCGGCGGCGCTCGGCACGGCGAGGGCGAGCGAGACGGCGGCGGCGCGGGCGATCCGAGCGAAGAGCGGCGCGGGCCGATGGACGGGAGAGCGGGAGACCATTGGAGGCGATTACCCGCCGCGTGACGGACGGTCAAGGTGTGCGGGAGGTCAGAGGCACTTGCCCGAGATGCAGCTCTCGCCGTCGGGGCAAGGCTCGTCGAGCGAGCACTCCGGCGCGACCTCCTCCCGCGTCTTGCAGAACCCGTCCTCGCAGCCGACGAAGCGGCTGTCGATGAGCTGGCAGGCCCGGGTGTTCTCGCACGGGTAGTGGCAGTAGCCGTCCTCCATGCACTCCTGGCCCTGCGCCGCGCAGGCCTTGGCGCCGCAGCCGGGCTGAGGCGAGGGGTCGTCCATGCACGCGCCGGTGGCCGCGTTGCACACCTCGCCGGGCGCGCAGTCCGCGTGCGTCGCGCAGCCGGTGGTGCAGGCGCCGTCGACGCAGACCGCGCCGCCGTCGCACGGGGCCGCGTCGCCGCACTCGGGGTTCGCGGGGTCGGGGACGCAGACCCCGCGGTCGCAGCGCGTGCCGGGCTCCGCGCAGGGCGCGGCGTTGGAGCAGCCGGCGGCGCACTCGCCGTTCACGCACACCCTGCCGTCGCCGCACTCGTAGCTGAACTCGCACGCCGCGATGCAGAGCCCGTCGACGCACCGCGTGCCGTCCTCGCACGCGCCGTCGCCGTCGCAGGGACACGTGGTGAGCTCCGCGTCGCACTCGGCCTCCGCGCCCCCCGCGCCGCCCTGGCCCGCGCCGCCCTGGCCCGCGCCGCCCTGGCCCGCGCCGCCCTGACCCGGGTCTGCCGGACCCGCGCTGCCCGAACCCCCACTGCTGGCGGTGTCGATGTCCGGCTCCACCGGACGACACCCGTAACCGTCGCAGAGGAAACAGTTCTCGCCATCGGCGTCGCACTGGAGCGACGCATCGCCACAGCCGCCGCAGCCCGTCGCGGTCGCGCCGATCATCAGGAACAGCGCGCCACGACCCAGGATCTTCGCAAGGGGGGAATGAAGAAGCATCGAAGTCCTCCAGCGGCGGCCGGCACCGGCGCGGCCTTCCCGCACGACTACCATGACGCGCGCTAACACGCAGCGTGCCACGGGGCGGCAGGAGAGGAGCGCCGGGAAGCCCGACGAGGCCCTCATTCCGTGAGCCCGTTTGTGAACCTGCGTTCACCTGCGCTCGTCGCGCGAGGTTCACTGATCCGTGGGGGCGCGCGGTGTGAGGCGGGGGACGGCCGGCGCTCGGAGCCCCGGCGCTTCCGGTCGGGGCGAAGGCGCGGCGGCGCTCCCTGCGAGCAGCCCGGCCGGTCACCCCGTGACGATCAGGAGCGGTACCCCGCGTTCACGTCGACGTAGCCGTGTCCGAGGTCGCTCGTGAGGTACGCGAAGTCGCCGGGGCCGCTGCCGAGCACGAGCTCGATGACATAGGTGTCGCGCGCGAGCACCTCGTTCGCCTTGAGCTCGGCTTCCGCCCCGACCGGCGCGCCGTCCCGCACGATCGGGATCCCGCCGACGAGGATCTGGGCCTCGCGCGGGTCGAAGGGGACGCCTGCGCGGCCCGCGGCGGCGAGCAGCCGCCCCCAGTTCGCGTCCTTGCCGAACAGCGCGGTCTTCACGAGCATCGACGTGGCCACCGTGCGCGCGACGGCGCGCGCACCGTCGCGGGTCGCGAGCCCGCGGACGCGGATCTCGGCGACGTGCGTGCTGCCCTCGCCGTCGGCCACCATCGAGCGCGCGAGCTCGCCGCACACCTCGGTGAGGCCCGCCGAGAGCTCGTCGCGCGAGACGCGGCGCTGCGACGCGCCGGAGGACAGGAGGAGCACCGTATCGTTGGTGCTGGTGTCCCCGTCGACGCTGCACGCGTTGAACGTCACGTCGCACGAGGCCGCCAGCGCGTCGCTCGCCTCGCCGGCGTCGAGCACGGCGTCGGTGAACAGGAAGACGAGCATCGTCGCGTGGGGCGGGCCCACGTCGGGGTGGATCATCCCGGCGCCCTTGCCGATGCCGAGCAGCGTCGCGCCGGCGCCGAGCTTGCGCTGCGCGAGCTTCGGCCAGCGGTCGGTCGTGCAGATCGCCTGGGCGAAATCGAGGTAGCCCGTCGGCGACAGGCGCGCCGACAGCTCGGGGACACGCTCGATGATCCGGTGCGCGGGCAGGACGGCGCCGATCACGCCGGTCGAGGCGGGGAGCACCTCGTCCTCCGAGGCGCCGATGGACTCGGCGACGGCGCGCGTCGTGTCGAGCGTCGCCTTCCAGCCTGCCTCGCCCGTGCACGCGTTCGCGCACCCGCTGTTGGCGACGACGGCGCGAGCGCGCCCCGATCGGACGCGCTGCATCGCGATGTCCACGGGCGCCGCGCGCACCACGTTCCGCGTGAACATGCCGGCCACGACCGCCGGCTGATCGGCCACCGCGAGCGCGACGTCGATGCGCCCGTCTTTCCGGATCCCGGCGCTGACGGCGCCGAAGCGAAACCCTGCAACTGGCTCGAAGCTCATGAGGGCGCGGAGTCTACGCACGAACGCGCGCCGGGAGAAAGCGACAAGCGGAAGGCGCGCGCGCGGGGACGCGCGGGGAGATGAGACGCCCGGAGGCGGCCGGGCTGAGCGCGGCATTTGCAATGCTCTGCCCCGATGATCGCGGTCCGGATTGTCGACATCAAGGGCCTGTATCTGCCGGGCTTTCCCGACAGCACGGCGCCGCCGGGGACGACGCGGGCGGCTGGATATAAGCCCGGTTACAAGAGCCTCGATGATCGGGGACGCGTCTACATCAACCGAGATCTCGACGGGCAGTGGGCAAAGAATACGCAGCTCGTCGAGATCACCGTCGAGGTGACGAGCTCCGGGGGCGAGCTGCCAGAACGAGCCCGGATTCGCTGGACCGCGCGCGATCCAGACGATCCATCGAATGAGCGGCCGGAGGTGCACCCGGACTGGGCCCCCACCCTCGACGAGAACGATTACGACGCCGCGGGGGACTATGTGGCCCCCGTCGAAGACGACAACGAGGGATCGCAGGACAGGGCGCCTGGCTGGGAAGCGGTGGAGGGCTATGCGCTGTCCGACGCGACGGAGACCAGCGCGAGCACGGCGATCGTGGGGGGGCGGAGCACGATCCGGCGCCACATGACCGATATCGCCGGAGACAACGTGATCGTGCGCGCCGAGCTCGACGCCGACGGCATCGCCGAGGCGGCCGGCGACGAGACCGGGATCATGACGCTCTGGCGCCGGATCGACGTCGAGTACATCCGGATGGAGAGCGCGCCCCCGCTGCCCGTGGAGCAGGCGCCGGAGCACTTCGAGCTGGTCTTCACCCAACTCGACTTCACCGAGGCGCGCGTGATCCAGGACCTGCAGCACATGGCGCTCGACGCGGGCACGCTCGGCGAGATGGCCTCGCGCTTCGTGAGCGAGCAATTCGAGCACGCCGGGGAACCTGGCTGGTTCTGCCTGATCGCCGCGCTCGAGCCGCACCCCGTGCCCGAGATCCCGGGCGAGCCGCTGTTCTCCGGCAGCGTCACGATCCTGGACGGCGGCGAGGGCGAGCGGCGCGGCGAGTACGTGGAGATCCCTGGCGCCTACCCGGACGCGAGCTACGTCACGTTCCGCTGGGAAGGCTGGCGGATGAGCTTCTCGGTCGCGAGCGCGGCCGTCCTCGACGACCCGCCGCGGACCCGCCTCTGGCTCGCGCCGCACGACATCCAGAACCAGTTCACGGCGGGCGACGGGTCCCTGGCGCACGCGTACGAGAGGCGCCTCTTCTTCTTCCCGCGGGCCCGCCGCAGGGACGGGGCATGGGAGCCTCCGGGCTACGGCATCCCCGCGCGCGTCGAAGCCGACGTGAGGGGTCCAGGGGCCTCCTACACCTCCGGCATGAGCCCCACGATCGACATCGGGCCGGCGAGGTACTTCGCCGGCAGGACCATCCTGTTCACCCATCACAGGGCGTGGTGGGACCCCGAGGGGGCGCGGCCCCGGCGCGGCTACGAGCAAGCCACGCTCCACACCATCGTCCACGAGCTCACGCACGCGTTCGGAATGCCGCACAAGTGCGGCTACTTCGATTACCGGACGCCGCGCCAGACGACGTGTTGCATGAACTATCGGTCCCACTGGATGGTGGACGCCGACCAGCAGCTCATCCCTGGAACCGACGGGCTGGTCGGCAACGACCTGTGCGGGCGCCACGTGAAGGAGACCCGGCGCGTGCGCCTCGAGAACAACAGGGGACTTCGATGGAGATGAGGGGCTGTCATGTCCGATGAACACGCGCGGAGCGCCGGGGACCCGGTCGGCCCGCCTGGGCTGGTGCTCCGTTCACTCGATCACGATCGCCGCTATGTGCTCGGCTTTCCCCTGCACGTGGCCATCACGCTGTGCGCCGACCGCCCTCAGGCCTGCATCCTGCGGCTCCCGCGCCCGAGCTGGGCGGGCAACGCCGGCGCGATCGGCCTCCGCCTCGCGCGGGCGGGCACCGGCGAGGAGGTCGTGAGGACCGAGCCCGCGCCGGTCGTGCTCCCCGAGCACGGCACGCCGGTGTTCCGCCTGTGCCCGGGCGAGTGCAGGCGCATGCTCATCGACGTCTCGTCGTACCTCCCGGCGGGGCTCGATCCCGGGCAGTACGCGCTGGCGATCGTCTACGTCGGGCCGCCGGACCGCGCGGAGAGCGCGCCGGCGCCGATCGAGCTCGCGGCGCCGAGCTCCGAGGAGCAGCGCGAGCTCGAGCGCCTCGCGCCCGAGGCCGCCCGCGCGGGCTCCTGGGGCCGCTGGACGAGCCTCCCTCCCGACAACGGCGCGGCGGTCACGAGCCGCGTGGAGCCGGGCGACCCGCTCCGCTTCGACCGCATCCTGCGTTATCTGATGTACGGGCCGCAGCCGCTCGGCGACGTGGATCCGGCCCTCCTCGACGTGCTCCGCGGCGTCTACGAGCCGGAGGCCCACGCGCTCCGCGCCGAGATCTACGCCGCGCGGGGAGACACGGCGCGCTTCGCGGACGCGGCGGCGTTCATCCGGGCCACGTATCCGGGGCTCACCTGGTGGATCGAGCGGATCGAGGCGGGGCAGAGCGAGATCGCCTTCGTCCGGGCATGCCGGGCGAACCCCTGCGGCGGGTGAGCGGCGGCTCCGGTCCGCGCCCGCTCACGCCCTCGCCGCCGCGCCGGCTCCACACGCAGATCACGCGATTGCAACGCGATGGTCACGTTGAGCGGGTTCAATGGTCGCTGAGCGATGCGTGACGCGATGCGGGCCGTGGCGAGGTATTTCTGCAGGAGGACGGGGGCATGAGAGCGCTGCCGCCCGACGCCGTGGCGTCGCTCCCGGGCGCCGAGGCCGCCGCCGTCTCGTGGCGCACGCAGGGCCAGCGCTACATCACGATCATCGTCAAGGCGAGCTTCGCGTTCACGCCCGGCGCGGCCATGTGGCGGACGGAGCCGCAGGAGATCCTCCGCGCCGAGGTCCATCACGGCAAGAACCCCGCGCGGAGCGTGCGGTTCACCGGCGATCTCGCGCCCTACCTGGGCCGCGCGGACGTGCTTTTCACCGGCGACGCGCACGCCCCTGACGGGGCGCATGTCGAGCGCTTGCCGGTGCGGCTCGCCGTCTTCGGCGCGGGCGGCTGCGTGCTCGACAAACGCCTCCTCGTCCGTGACGAAAAGCCGTTCCAGCGGATGCCCCTCGTGTACGAGAAGGCAGCGCGCGGCGCGAACGGGTGGGAGAACCCCTTCGGCATCGACGCGGGCGACGGCGAGGCCAAGGTCCTCGATCCCCAGGACCCAGCGCGGCCCGCGGGGCTCGGCCCGATCGCGCGCGCCTGGCCCGTGCGCAAGCGGCTGCTCGGCAAGACCCGGCGCGAGACGCTCGAGGGCCCGAACGCGGAGATCCCCGCTGGCTTCGACTGGTCGTACTTCCAGGCGGCGCCCCCGGACCAGCGGACCGAGTATCTGCGCGGCGACGAGTGGATCGTGCTCGAGAACCTGCACCCGGCCGCTCGCCGGCTGGAGATGCGCCTGCCCCGAGCGCGCGGCGTTGCGCGGATCCAGGGGCTCGCCGCGCCTCCTGCGATGGGGGGCGACGTCATCGAGCTCAACGCGGACACGCTCCGGATCGACGGCGCCGAGCAGCGCTGCACGGTCGTGTGGCGTCAGATCGTCCCCGTCCCCGACGACCTCGCCCTCGGGGCCGTGCGGATCGCGGCCGGCGTCGCGGTCGGCGGCGAGGAGCTCGCGTGGCCCGACCTGCGCCCCGGGCGGGCCTCGGGCGCCGCCGGAGCGGCTCCGGATGCGCTCCCGATCGGCCCGCGAGGGACCGTGCACATCGAGGACGCGCCCGGCCAGGCGCGCCAGCGGGACGGGGATCCGGGGCGCACGATCCACCTCTCGGACGACGAGATCGAGATCATCGACCTGATCCAGCGCCCGTCGCCGCTGCAGACGGTCGCGCTCTCCGACGAGCAGGGCGAGGCCGCGGTGCGCGCGCCGGCGCTTCCGTTCGCGCCCGCGCCGGGATCGGCGCGGCAGGGCCGGCCCGAGCCAGCGCGACCGCAGATCGATGCCGTCGCGAGCGCGACGCTCGTGCTCTCGAGCGAGGAGGAGGTGCGCGTCGGTGAGCGGCCCGCGATCCCGTTCTTCTTCGACCCGGGGCCGGCGCCGCGCGTCGAGCTCAGGGCGCCGATCCCCGGCGCGCCCTGGTCTGGCGCGCTCGCTTCACCGGCGCCCGGCCCGTCCATGGGGCTCGCGACCCTCGCGCTGGAGGAGGCTCTGCCGCCGCCCGCCGAGGTGTTGCCGCCGCCCGTCGAGTCTTCGTCCTGCGCCGCCCCGGCCTCGGGCGTGCTCGCGCGCGAGCCCGAGCGACCCGCCGCGTCCCGCTTCTTTCACGTCCTCCGGCGCGAGGACGAGCCGCCCTCCGCGTCGCTCCCGCCGCTCGGCGACGGCGACGAGGTGAGCCTCGAGCGGTGCGCGATCGTCACGGCGGAGCTCGCCGAGAAGCCGGTCCCCCGCGCCGACGTGCTCAGGGCGCACGGCCTGTCGGAGGCGCGCTGGGCAGAGGCCGAGCGGCGGTGGAGGGACTCGATGGCGGAAGAGGCCAGGCGCCGCGAGCGGGCGCTCCGCGACAGGTTCGACGCCGCCTATGTCGGCGCGTGGGAAGCCGTCTGTGGCCCGCTGCATGCGGCCGACTATGCCCGGTTGATCGTCGCGACCGAGCGCAGCGGGGGCGCCGCGGCGCTCGGCGACCGCGCGATCCGACGCACCGTGTGGGTGCGCATGAAGCGGCTCTGGGCCAGGCGCCTCGCCGACGATCCGCGCCTCAGGGCCCGCGTCGAGGCCGAGATCGCGAGGCTGCGCGAGGCGCCGCGCCAGCGCGCGCAGGCCGGCGCTCCCGCGGCGTACGCCGTCTGATCCGCGTCGCGCGCCGTGCCCCTTGACCGCGGCGCCCGGGGTTCCGAACATCATCGCTGGTGCAAGCGATGGTCCGTTCATGATCGACGCGTCGACGCTGGGCAAGGAGCTCGCGGGCCGGTACAGCGTGGAGGGGCTGCTCGGCGTGGGCTCGATGGGCGCCGTCTTCCGCGCGCGCCACCTCGCGCTCGCGCGGGTCGTGGCGATCAAGGTGCTCACCGGGCACACGGATCCGAACGCCGGGGAGCGGATGCTGCGCGAGGCGCGCATCTCGGCGCTCATCAAGTCGCCGCACGTGGTGGGCTGCTACGACTTCGGCTTCCTCTCGAGCCGATCGCCGTTCATGGTGATGGAGTACGTGGGCGGCCCGTCGCTGGCCGCGCGGCTCCAGGATGGGCCGCTGCCGCTCGACGATCTGCGGCGCTACATGCTCCATGCGGCGCGGGGGATGGCCGCCGCGACCGAGCTCGGCGTGATGCACCGCGACCTGAAGCCGTCGAACATGCTGATCGCCCCGTCCGGGGAGCTGAAGGTCGCCGATTTCGGCCTCGCGCGCCTGACCGCCACGACGGGGCCCTCGGCGCTCCGGGAGCAGCCCCTCACCGCGATGGGCACCGTGCTGGGGACGCCGTTCTACATGGCGCCCGAGCAGGCGTGGAGCCCGCAGGAGAGCGACACGCGCGCGGACATCTACAGCTATGGCGCCTCGTTCTACCACGCGGCCACGGGACAGCGGCCGTTCGAGGAGCAGGAGCTCTTGCCGCTCCTGCTCGCGCACCGGCAGGACATCCCGGCCCGTCCGCGGGCGCTCCGTCCCGAGCTCGACGAGGATGTGCAGACCGTCCTGGAGCGCTGCCTGGCCAAGGACCCGAAGGACCGCTTCCAGTCCTTCGACGAGATCGACACCGCCCTCGTGGGCGCCCAGAGCACCCGCTGGGGGGATCCGCACGACCTGACGCTCCGCGTGTACATGGAGCAGTACAAGCGCTTCCGGCCTGCCCTCCTGTCGGGCGGCCCTGCGGGGCCGGTGACGGCCTTCCAGTTCCACGGGGACAGGACGCTCTCGATCGTGCGCGCGAACATCGCGGGCGTGTCGGCGGACGCGCTCGTGAGCGCGGACGACGGGCAGCTCACCATGTCCGGCGGCGTGGCGCTCGCCCTGAACCACGCGAGCGGCGGCGTGTGCCACATGGAGACGCGCAAGTACGTCCCCGTGCGGCACGGCGGGGTGGTGGTCAGCTCCGGCGGCAGGTTGAACGCGCGGTTCGTGTTCCACGCGATCACGCTCGACTGGGATCACGTGGCGACCTACAGGCCGACGCGCGATCTCATCCTGCGGCTCCTGGAAGGGTGCTTTTATCACGCGGACACGATGAAGCTCCGGAGCATGGCGCTGCCGCTGCTCGGGGCGGGGAGGGCGGGCTTCTCGCCCGCCGAGTGCCTCGACACGATGGTGGAGTTCCTCGTGAAGGCGATGCTCCTCGGAGGGACAGGGCTGTCGCACGTGACGATCGTGCTCCGGGAGGGCGCAGGGGTCTGAGGGAGCGCCCTCTTGGCGGGTAGCGCCGCGTCATCGCCCCCGGCGACCACGTTCACGACCACGATGGGGACTGCCGGGGGGGCGGGCTTGATACCCGGAACGCGCTTGGGCACGGCTCCTGCGCAGCTCAGCCGGCCTCCTGTTCGTCGATTTTGTGTCCTGTATCACTGAATGCCGCCTCCTGCGCAGCCATGGTCACCTCCTGCGCAGCGTCGGCGGCTCTCCTGCGCAGCCATGGCCACCTCCTGCGCAGCGCCGGCGGCTCTCCTGCGCAGCCATGGCCACCTCCTGCGCGGCGTCGGCGGCTCTCCTGCGCAGCCGTGGCCACCTCCTGCGCAGCGTCGGCGGCTCTCCTGCGCAGCCGTGGCCACCTCCTGCGCGGCGGCGGCGGCTCTCCTGCGCGGCCACGGCCACCTCCTGCGCAGCGCCGGCGGCTCTCCTGCGCCGCCACGGCCACCTCCTGCGCAGCGCCGGCGGCTCTCCTGCGCCGCCACGGCCACCTCCTGCGCGGCGGCGGCGGCTCTCCTGCGCGGCCACGGCCGCCTCCTGCGCGGCGGCGGCGGCTCTCCTGCGCGGCCACGGCCACCTCCTGCGCAATCTGTTCTGGTCAGCGTTCCGGTCGATCGATACCCTCATCGATCGTTTGGCCCCCCATCCGGAGGGGCGCTGGCCCCAGCAAGGAGGCGTATCTTCACCATGGCACCGAAGGCATCACCCACCGCCACGACATCCAGGACCACGAAGGCCGCGAAGAAGCGCGCTTCGAGCGATGCGGAGGGCCTGGCTCTCTCGTCCCGCGGAGCGGCGGAGTACACGCTGAGCCCCGACCGCGAGGCCGAGCTGCGCCGAGAGGCCGAGTCGCTCGGTGACAGTACGATGTATTTCCCAGGCAAGCTCGCTCGCCGCGTCATCTGGTCGAGCCGCATCCAGCTCGCCGCCGAGCGCGACGCGGCGGATCTCGTGCGCACGCCGTTCGCCGACGACGAGCCCCCGCTCACGCGCGAGGAGATCCGCGGGTTCCGCGACAAGATCGAGCTCCTGCGCGCCACGCAATCGCGCTGGCAGGCGGCGCAGCAGCGCCAGGAGCGGGCAGCCGCGGACTTCCAGACGCCGGCCGCCGAAGCCGCCCAGATCAAGCAAGCGCTCCTCCGCTTCTTCGATCTCCGCTTCAAGAAGAGCCCCGAGGGCCAGAAGCGGCTCATGGCGATCCGGGCGGGCAGTGGAGACGCGGATCTGGTCCAGGACGTCTCCGATCTTCTCTTGCTCTGCTCCGAGCACGCGGAGGCCCTTCAAAAGGCGCCCCGCGGCGAGGCTGCCGCTGTTGCCCGTCTCCGCGAGCTCTCGCCGGTGCTCGCGCGCATGCTCGCCGACAAGACGTTCACGCCCGAGGCGCAGCGCTCGCGCAAGCTCCGCGACGCCGCGTACACCCTCGTCGTGCACGCCGAGCGGCGGCTGCGCGCCGCCGCGGAGTACTGGTACGCAGGCACCGACAAGCTGAAGGACTATGCGCCGTTCCCCGTCGCCCGCGGCGCCTCCGCCGGAGGAGAGGAGGAGGGCGAGGCAGACGGCGCGTCCGAGGAGGCCGAGCCGGAGGACAGCGCGTCCGAGGAGGCCGAGCCGGAAGACGACGAGCCGGATGAGGACGGGGACGACCAAGAGTCGCCCTGATCTCGCCTGTCACGAACCCCTGCCGGAACGGCCCCGAGCCGGCCCGACCGGCGAGCCGCTCGGCTGACGAAGACTCCCAATCACATCACTGCCAGCACACCGGCGTATGCCCGGGACGGGTCGACTCATGTCTCTGCGGATTGCTCGCCGATTTTCTGTTTGACGCCCAGATCCCCCCAAGAACAATGGCGGGTGTCCCCACACCGCGTGTCGCGGCTCGGCCAGGAGCGTTCACCATGTCGATGCGCTTCCACGGCAAGGTCGGCCTGCTCTGCGCTTGTAGCCTCGTCGTCGCCCCCGTCCCGGCGCTGGCGCTCGAGTTCAGCGGCGGTGTCAGCGTCGGTGGGATCCAGGTCGGGACCGAGCCCAGGCTCGCCGTGAGCCCCTTCATCGGGTGGCTGTGGCGCAGGACGAGCGACTTCCGGATCGAAGTCCACAACGTGCTCAGCGTCGTTCCAGGAGCAGGCCTCGGCTTCTACGATCGGACGGCGGTCACCTTCGGGTACACCACGAAGACCGGCAACGTCAGCCTCGGGCCGTCGCTGTCGGTCTACATGATGCAGGTGTGCGGCGCCGTGATCTGCGACCGCGTGATGGGGGTCGCTCCGGGCGGCCGCGCCCAGTCCGACTGGTACTTCGCCGGTCGTCTCGGGGCGTCCACGAGCGTCAACGTGGACTGGGCCGGCGGGAGCAGCCGCGTCCTTCCTGGCAGCATGGTCCTGATGGTCACGGCTGGGCCTATCTGGAGGTTCGGGGGAGAGTCAAAATGAAAATGAGCAGGCTGATCGTTCTTCTGGTTCTCGGTCTCACGGGGTGCAACTTCGACATGGGAGAGTGCTATGTCCGGGGTCATGGAACGGAGGGGGCCGGCGGGGGCATCATCACCCCTACAGGCGGCGTCGGAGGCTTCGGGTATGTCCCGCTGCAGCCGCAAAACCACACCGGCTACGACGAGGATCCGTGCAGCGGCGGCTCACAGCTCGCCGAGTGCACGGTGACGTGGAAGGCTGGCTCGACTCAGTGCAAAAACTGGGGAGAGACCGGTCCCTGCACCTCGCTCTACCAGGGCCAGCATGCGAGCCTGGACGAGGCCAAGGAGCGATGTGAATATGCCAACGGGGTGCACCTCGGCTCGGGCGCGCAGTCGTGCGGCCCGTGCCGGTGGGTGAATGGCGCGAATGACGATCCGGTTGAAAGGTGCAAAAAGAATTGCGAAGCGATCAACAGGGATTGTATAAAGAATTGTCGGATGGGGGACCAGGATTGCATGTACAAGTGCAATCTGGAACTTGGTGACTGCCTCAAGGATTGTGAAAGATGAACATCTTGGAGATCGTCTCCACCTTCACGCCATCGGACGGAAGCGCGCCGCGGACCATAACGATCCGCATTAGCGACCTTCGCGAGGAACCGGACGGGTTGTGGTCTGTGGCCGTGGACGTGCTAGGGTTCAAGACCGATGACCACGTGCGCCTCATGGGCGCTGACTGGCTGAACAC
The DNA here is from genome assembly GCF_051525985.1 of Sorangium sp. So ce145. Classification (NCBI taxonomy): domain Bacteria; kingdom Pseudomonadati; phylum Myxococcota; order Polyangiales; family Polyangiaceae; genus Sorangium; species Sorangium sp. So ce145. The sequence goes on from NZ_CP150315.1 coordinate 3,934,644, forward strand.
CATCGAGAGCGCAGCCGGCTTCATCCGTAGGCTGGCGGGAGGCAAGGTCAGGGATTACGGTGGTACCATCACCCCGCTTCTCCTTCCGCCTTGACGTCTTGGCCGCGAGAGCCAGAGTTCGCGCCGCGCGACCTCGGATCGAGGCGCCCCTGGGCCGCGGCGGTTGCGCCGGCGTCGATGCCTGTGGTCCCTCTATTGCCGGCGTCCAGCGACTTCGGGATGGTGAACTCATTCGGTCGACCAACGCTTTCGAAAATCCGGCATTTCGCCGCCCTCGATGGCGAGCGTCCACGTTTCCAGCAGTGATGCGTGCCCGTCCCAGAAGCTCTTGCAACCGTCGATGTAGTCGATGACAGCATCTCGCTGCCCGACGGCGAGCAACTGGGACGCGAGCCCGAAATCGGGCCCAAACGAGTTGAGCTGTGGCGAGCCACGGACCTCGCTGGCTGCCCGGAGATGTTCTGCCGCGCTGGCCGAGTCGTTGCGTGCCATCGCGACCTTTCCCAGTGCGATGTGTGCGTAGTGCACGGCGTTTCCGTACTCCCATGAGTCGGCGTGATCCGCGGCATCGGCAAGCAGTCGCTCTGCGGCTTCCGTCGCCCGCTCGTAGTTCTCACACATGACCGCCGCCTTTGCGATGTCCATGAGAATCCCGAGCGCTCCAAGTGTACAGCGCTCAAGTGTGAGCGCCGCTTCGTATTCCGCGAGTGCTTCGCGTGCAATTCGTTTGCGCTCCTCGCTCGATGTCGCGCCAATGCTGGATCTGAAGTGCAGATGTCCTAGGCGCTGTCGCCAGGCTGACTCGTCTGGTTCGATGGTGGCTCCTCGCTTGTACAGCTCTTCAGCTATGTCTGGATCTCCGGACTCAAGAAAGCCGCCGGCGTTCCTGAGGATGGCGAGCACGTTGGGGCTGTTGGATACCGTGCTCAGCCAGAGGCGTTTCCCCTCTTTGTATGCATCCGGGTAAAATTCCGGGTGGATGCGCGCGAAGGCAGCAAGATCGATTTCTGGGCGATGTGCGATCAGCCAGTGAATGTGGTCTGCGCGTCGCTGCTGTGCGTCGTCGTTCGGGTCCGTGAAATAGAACCCGAGCAACTTGGCGCGCGCTTCGATGTCGTTCGAGCTCTTCAGCAGGTGGGTCTCGAGGGCTGCCGCATCTTGCGCTGCCAGGTCGATGCCATCGGTGCACAGGGAGAGCCAGTCGGGTGCGCGTTCCATGATGCTGCGAGGATAGCGCACCTGGCGGGCGCATGTCGGTGACCTCGGTGCCGTTGCTGTCTACCCGACCGAGCTCGTGCACGTCGCCCAGGACGTCGCGTCCCATGGCCCCGGAGGAGACCGCGCGGCGCGGGGTAGAGGATCGAGGGCCTCAGGGCCGCGGCAGTGTGACTCGGACGTTCCTGCGGGCGTCTGGCTGTCCTGGTCCGCGGCTACGCTCCCTGGTCCGAGCCGGCGAGCTCGCCGCGGCGAGCGTCAATCCAGCTATTCAGGAAACCGCAGCGTCTTGACGGAGTTGCCGTCCTCCGCCGCCGTCGTGCTGCCATCATAGTTCCGGCTGATGCCGCCATGGCCCGGGGGGCCGATGTCGAAGGTGACGCCCTCGAGCGTGAGCTGGTCCTCGTCGAGGTAGGCGACGCCGATCGAGTCGCCGCCTCGCCCCGGGCCGCCGTAGCCGCCGGGCCCTCCTTCGCCGCCGCTGCCGCCCCTGCAGCCCTGAAAGGCGTCCAGATCGGCGGCGCCCGGCGCGCCTCGACCGCCTCTGGCGCCTTCCTGGGGTGGCCCGCCGTCGCCGCCCTTGCCGCCGGAGACGGTCGTGATCACGCTGTCGCGCACGGTCACCCGGGCGTGAAGCGCGAGGACGCCGATGGCCGGATGTCCGTTCGCTCCCCCGCGACCCCCCCGGCCTCCGCAACCGCCGGCCCCGCCCGAGCCTCCTCCTGCGCCTCCCTTGGAAGCCGCGCCGCATGCGGCGAGCCCGCCCAGGCGACCGCCGCCGCCGCCGCCACCCTGGCCCGGCGTTCCCCACGTCCCCTCGCCCCCCGTGCCGCCCTCCCACCCGGTCTCGGTGAGGCGCCCGATGCCCGTGCCGGGAACTCCCCGCGTCCCCGGAAACCCAGCGACCCCGTCGGATCCGATGCGGCACCAGACGCTGCCCTCCTCTCCGGTGCCACCGAGCCCGGAGGGCGAAGGGTCCAGCCCTGAAGCGGGCTCCCCGTCGCCTCCATCCCCGGCGCTGTCGGGCAGCCCGTCCCCTCCCTTGCCGCCGATGCTCGTGAGCCCGCTCTCGCACTCGTTCACGTTCGCAGGCCCGCCGGCGACGACGGCCGCCGAGCACGCCTCCGCGGCGTACATGCCATCCGGTCCGGCCGGTGGGCTGTAACGAGGCCACATCTCGCCGTCGAGGCCTGGCACGCCGCCGTCAGCGCCGATCTCGCTCCGCAGGATCTCCACTGCCGTGTTGGACTGAGCGAGCACGCCGATCGGACCCCTCGCGATGAAGTGGAGGTCGGCGAGCGTCGACACCCCGTCCGCGGCGCCGCTGTCCTCGGGCCCAGCCGGCTCGACGATCACCAGGGGCCCGTCGACCGTCACGCGATTGAACAGGGTCCACGGGCGCGCGGGATCGCGCTCCCATTTCAGGCAGTGGAAGCCCCCGAGAAGATCCACGCCGGAGGGCACCCTGAACTGACTCGGGATGAATCCCTCGTTGCAGAGGAACACGCGCCCTCGTCGGGTGCGCGCGAGCTCGATGGCGCGCTCGACGGTGTACACCGGCTTCGCCTTCGTGCCGGGGTTCCTGTCGTCGCCGCCACCGACGTTTCCGGCGAGGAACACGCCGCAGCCGTCGTCGAGGATATCGGCGGCGACGTGCTCGACGCAGACCGACTCCGGGGGCGGCTCGTCCTCGCACGAGGTGCCTTCACAAGGCGTCACGCCAGGGTCGTTCACGCCGGGAGCGGTTCCGCAGCCGGTCGCCCACGGCGACAGCAGAAGGACGAAGGCAGCAGCGGTGCTCTTTCTCATGAAGCTCTCCTGACGTGCGCCTCCGGCACAGGGCGGTTCATCGAGGCGGTTCCGGAGCTTGCTCATCGAACCTGTACCAGAACCACGCAGTCCCATCGTTCCCCGTGCCGTACTTGGTTTCCGCGGATGCATTGCCACCGGGCCCTCCCTTGCCGGCTTGTCCGGGCAAGACCGTCGCGAGCTCCAAGATGGCCACGGAGGCGCCCACCGAGGCAATGCCGAACGAGTGGCCACCGTGACCGCCGCCAGCGTCGCCCCCGCGACCGCCGGCGCCGCCAAGGCCTCCGTCGCACCCTCGCGACGTGTTGGTCAAGAAACCGCGTCCACCTTTGCCGCCGTCGACGCCAAAGCCGCCCCACTGGCCCGTTCCGCCGACCCCGCCGTTGCCGCCCTTGGCGCCGAGGACCGTGCTGGCATCGACCGTGAGGTCGCTCCCCTTCAAGGCCACGATGGCGATGCTCGCGCCGCCGTAGTCGCCTCCCTTGCCCCCCTTGCCCCCGCACCCGCCGCTGCCGCCTGATCCGCCGGCCGCCCCGCCCTGGGGCCGATCCGCCGGACACGCGTTCGTGGGGACGTTCATGCGGTCGCGCCCTTTTCCACCGCCACCCCCGCCGCCGCCCTGGCCGACGCCGCCCTTCTCCCCGTCTTTACCGCGGACGCCGACCCATCCGTAGATGTCGAGGAGGCCAGCTCCCGCCGCTCCGGCGCCGCGCTCCGCATCGGCGCCGTTGGCTCCCTTCTGCCCATCGGTGCACGCCATGCCGGACGCGCCGCTGCCAGCCAGGCCGCGCTCCTCCGAAGTCCCGACCGCCTCCGGCAGTCCTGGCGTCCCGTCGCTACCCGCCTCGACGCCTCCACGAGCCCCCTCGCCACCCGTCGACTCGATCCCGTCGTCGCACAGGGTCACGACCGGAAGGGCGCCCTGCGCGGCGTCCGCGGTGCAGGCGTCCGCGCCGTTGTTCCCGACCACGCCGGCCTTCGCGCGGAAGCTCGGCGCGTCCTCGCCGGGGTCTCCATCCTTGCCATCGCCCGCGAGGATCACGCTCGACCGCACGATCGCCCTGGCCCTCTGCTCCAGGATCATCGCGATCGACGACTTGTGGTCGCTCGCGGAGGCGTCGGCCGCCTCGACGCGCACGCCGAAGATCACCGACGTCGCGTCGTCCCGCCCGATGACCGCGTCGTCCCCCGCGATGACGCGCACCGGGATCCCCACCGGCGGAGCGATGACGGTCAACGCGCTCTGCTCGTCGAGCGGCCCTCCGTAGGACCAGTCGCCGCCGGCGCACAGACGGCCGCCCCAGAGGTCGACACCCTGGGGGAGCGAGATGGCCTCCTCGAACGACCCGCCGCACGCGTACACGCGCCGGGTCGGCGCCTCGCCGTGGCCTCGTCCGTGCGCGGCGAGCCCGATCGCGTGTTGCAACGTCCTCACCGGCGCGCCCTTCGTGCCGGGGCTGTCGTCGTCGCCCCCCTTGCTGACGAACACGCCGCACAGGTCGAGCGCCGGCGCCGTCGTCGGATCCCCGTCACAAGGAGACGGCTCCGGCGGCGGAACCTCGCACCAGTAGCTGTCCGCGCAGCTGTCGGAGTAGCACCCCGTGTTGCCGGCCGCTCCGGCCAGACCGAGCGCGACGGACGCCAGCGCACGGAGGACCCCTCGAGCGCGACCCATCGATCTAGAACGCATGACCTCGTCTCCGCCTCACCATGCTCCTTCGAGGAGCACCCCCGCCCGTTCGCTCGTTGCCATGGGCACGACGCGGATACCCGTGGCGCTCGGTTTCACCTTCGCATGGCTGCTGCCAGCGCCGGCCGAGCTCGTGAAGCCGGTTGGGGCCCCAAACGTGAGAAGAATCGAGCACACATGCGCAATGAAACACACGGGGGCATGCTACTCACGCCTGCTGCGCAGGGTCAATCCGCAGGAATCTACGAATTTTGGCCCATTTGCGAGAAAATGTCACCCGAGACCGCAATGCTGCCGTTGGTCTCAAAGGGTCAACGGGCCTTACCAGCGAGTCAAGGTGCCTCGCATGGCGCGCTTTCCGGTTGACAACGCACCGGTACTGCGCAGCCCAGACGCGGCCGTTCCGCCCTCGGTACCTTCGCCTCCGCCGTCGTGACCGCCCGGATCGCGCGGTCGTCGCTTTTCCAGGAGAGTGAACGAATCTAGGGCCGACAGAGGTCCATGATCGAACCCGTGCGCGCAGCGTGGCTGTATCTTGCGCGGCACGGCACAGCGGAACTGCCGCGATGAAGCCGTAAGGACCCTTGACTTTCGCCTCATGGATATAAGAATATTCCAAGCCGCCCTTGACGGTCCGGGCTTCTCTCAGCCGGGCGCCGCAGCCGGTCGCGGGATCGCGCAAGGGCCGACGCCGAGTGAGGCTACTGCGGGGATTACTTGCTTCTTGCGGCTGCGCGTCCGGGGTGCTCTCGCTCTCTCTGAAGTGATGCCTATCCCCATTACATGGGGTATTCGCATGTGAGTGTCTGAGTGTCTCTTCGACAAACGTCGTGATCGCCAGGCCTGTGGTCGGCGCAGGCACTGCGGGTGCATCCATGATCACCGGGAACATGGGCGCGCTCGCCGGAACATTCGAGTTTTGACCGCTGGATCGAAGGGGCCGCAGACGGCTCGATGGGTTCATGAATCCATCGAGAGAAGAAGTTTGAGGCTCGGCCGGTCCATCATGGAGAACCCTTCAAATGCGCGTCGCTCCCTTGCTTGTCTACGTATCCGCTTCGGTCGCATGCGGCCTGCTGGCGTGCAACGCCGAGCGCATCGTGGGCGAGGACCTCGAAGTCCCGGACTCCTCGTCGAGCAGCTCGTCGTCGAGCAGCAGCTCGGGAACGGGCGGCGGCGGGGCCGGCGGGGGCTCGTCGTCGAGCAGCAGCTCGGGAACGGGCGGCGGCGGAACCGGCGGGGGCTCGTCGTCGAGCAGCGGCTCGGGAACGGGCGGCGGCGGGACCGGTGGGGCGGGCGGGGGCTTGTCGTCGAGCAGCAGCTCGGGGACGGGCGGCGGCGGGGCCGGCGGGGCCGCCGGGGAGGGTGGGGCCGGCGGCGCGCCCGACACGTGCACGACATCCGAACAGTCGGTCTGCAGCAATCAAACCGGCGACCACTGCGGCTTCACCTATCAACTCTGGGTGGACCAGGGGACCGGCTGCCTGACCAGCACCGCGGATGGCTTCAGCGTGGAATGGAGCGATATCAACAATTTGCTGGGCCGCAAAGGCCTGAGGCCCGGGTCGGGGAATCAGATCGTGACCTACGAGGCTGACTTTCAGCCAGCGGGCAACGCCTACCTGGGTGTCTATGGATGGACGAAGAACCCGAACGTCGAATATTATATCGTTGACGGCTGGGGCACCTGGCGCCCCCCTGGCGGAACAAGGACCATGGGCACCGTCACGAGCGACGGAGGCGTCTATGAAATCTACAGAATCGATCGATCCGATGTGATTGGGATTGATGGCGTCAATGCCCCTCCCCAGTTCTGGAGCGTTCGCATGCAGAAGCGCACGAGCGGAACCATCACCGTCGCCAACCACTTCGACGCATGGAAGAGCCTGGGCATGAACATGGGGACCTTGAGCGAGGTCTCGATGCTCGTGGAAGGATATCAGAGCAGCGGAAGGGCCGAGGTGAGCTTCTCCATGAGGTGAGCGCCGGGGAGCGAGCGTCGACCCGCCCCGCCCCCCGGGCCGCTCGCCGAGCTAGCGCCCGCTCGCGCCGTCTCCCCGCGCGACCACGGACACCCGCAGCGCGCCGACCCCGCGCGCCTCGGCCGTGGCGCCGGCGATATCGATGACGAGCTCGTCGCCGGACACGATCGGCCCCACGCCCTGGGGCGTCCCGGTCGCGATGACGTCGCCAGGCTCCAGCGTCATCACCCGGCTGATGTACGCGACCAGCTCGGGCACTCCCCAGATCATCTGCGCCGTCATCCCGTCCTGCCGCACCTGGGAGTTCACGACTGCCCGCACGCGGAGCGCCGCGGGATCGAGCGCCGTCTCGATCCACGGCCCCACGGGGCAGAACGTGTCGAACCCCTTGCCCCGCGTGAATTGCACGTCCTTCCGCTGCAGATCCCGCGCGGTGATGTCGCCCAGGCAGGTGTACCCGAGCACGTGGTCCAGCGCGTCCTCCAGCCGCACGGCCCGGGCGCGGCGGCCGATGATCACGCCGAGCTCCGCCTCGTGCTCGACCCGCTGGCTCTCCGGAGGGAGCACGATGGACTGGCCAGGACCGATGAGCGCCGAGGGCGGCTTGAGGAAGAGGAGCGGCTCGACCGGGACGTCGTTGCCCAGCTCCTGCGCGTGCGCGGCGTAATTGCGCCCCACACACACGATCTTCGTGGGGGCCACGGGGCAGGCGAGGTCGATGTCGGTCCACGCCACGGCCTCCCCCGTGGTCTTGCCGCCGAGCCAGGGCGGAGCGTCCAGGACGAGCGCGGCTGCGCCGTCGAGGCGGGCGAAGAAGGCTGGGCGATCCTGATCGGGAGGCGCGAGGCGAGCGAAGCGCATGGCGCGAGCAAAGCGCGATCTTCGCGTCGCGGCAAGCCTCGGAGACCCGCGCGCCGCGACGTTCGAGCGCCGGGCGCCCGCCAGCGCGGAGCTCGTGCGTCGTGGTCGTCTCGCGACGTCGGCGGCGGGCCGCCGTCACCGAGGAGGCGCCGCGACGCCCCGGCGTCGCGCGACGAGGCGAGCCTCGTGATGCCCTTCCTCGAGCCACCCTTCCTCGTAACGGACCACCTCGAGCGCCTCGCCGAGGAGCCCCGGCAGCTCGCCGTCGTCGAGCAGCCAGCGCGCGCTCGGGTGCGCGTGCCGCAGCAGGTTCGACCGCGTCGGGTGCACGACGACGAGGTGCCCGCCCGGGGCGAGCTCCGCCGCGCAGGCCGCGAGCCTGCGCTCGAGGAAGTAGAAGATCAGGAGGAGGTCCCACGGCCCGGCGGGGAGCGGGTCGCGCTCCACGTCGAGCGCCACCGTGCGCAGCGCGAGCCCTTCTCTCGCCGCGGCGGTCCGCGCGACGCCGAGCCCGACCTCGGAGATGTCGGCCAGCGTCACGTCGAGCCCGCGCCGCGCGAGCCACAGGGCGTGACGACCCGCGCCGCCCGCCAGGTCGAGCGCGCGCCCGCGCCGGGGCAGGAGCGGATCGAGCGCCGTGAGCACGGCGGACGGCTCCCCCGGATCGCCGCCGCCCTCGCGGTAGCGGGCGTCCCACCTCGTGCGATCGTCGTCCGACACGCTGTCCTCCTGTCCTGCTGGCCGCGCCGGGGCGAACACCGGCGAGCGCCCCTCGCCGGCGCGGAGCGTACCATCCAGCGGGGCCGCTCCGGCGCGGGGTGGCGGCGGGGCCGCTCCGGCGCGGGGTGGCGGCGGGGCCGCCTCGGCGTGGGGCGACGGCGCCGGCCGGCGTCTTCTGGACGCGCGGCATGACCTGGCCTAGCACGCCGGCGGTTTGCCATGCCCGAGTGCCTGACCCTGGCCCCGACCCCGGATCCCCGCCGCTTCCGCGCGCCCGACGGCGCGCTGCTCTCGCCGCCCGAAGGCTGGGCGTGCCTTCCCCCGGGCGACGCCGGGCTCACCCGCCGGGTGAAGCTCGCGGGCCCGTCCTGGATGGTCGTCGAGAAGCGCGGGAGGAAGACGTTCTCCCGGGGTCTCTGGGCGCCGGCCGCCACCATCGAGGCCGCCCGCGCGGCGCTCGAGGCCGAGCGCAGCACGCCCGCGTACGCGAAGAAGCGGGAGGCGGATGCCCGGCGGAGGGAGCGCGACCAGGAGGAGTACGTGCGCGAGTTCGAGGCGGCGGTGGCCGCGTTCCTCCGGTTCTCGCCGCGCTACGCGGCGCTCGCGCGGGCGATCGCGACCAAGGTGACGCTGCACGCCACGCCGGTCGGCAGCGGCACCGTCGCCCGCACCGAGCGGATCCCGGTCGCGCAGCGCGCCGAGTCGGCCGTGATCGCCTGGATGCGGCACCAGACCACGGCCTACGACTCGATGGCCATCCCGCGCGTGAAGGGGATGCGCCGCGAGGTGCGGCGCGAGCTCGCGCAGATCTCCCGCGCCATCCTCGATCTCCATCGTGGCGACGCGCCGCACGCGGGCGCGTCGTGCCCGCTCTGCGCGGCGCTCTGACGCGCGGGGCGGCGCGGGGCGAGCCCGTCACGCGCCGAGCAGCCCCTCGCCGACCAGCCGCGCGCGCAGCCCCGCGGCCCCGTCGAACACGTGCGCGCGCATCCCGATGGCGGCCGCCGCCTCGCAGTTCTCCGCGCGATCGTCCACGAACAGGCACTCGCCAGCGCCGACCCCGATGCGCGTCATGAGCCGATCGAAGAACTCGCGCGCCGGCTTGCGCACGCCCAGGTGATGGCTCGAATAGACGCCCTCGAACAGGACGTCGAGCGCGAACGCCTCGCGCACCTCCTCGACCCACACGGGGTAATTGCTCGCCACGAACCTGAGCGCGCGGCCCTCGAGCGACGCGACGACCTCCCGCACGCCGGGCAAGAAGCGATATCCCGCGCGGCGCACCCGGTTGAACGCGTCGAGGTCGAACGAGAACCCCTCGGCGCCTTCACGAAAGAACCGGCGAGCGAACTCGGCCTCATCGATCTCGCCGATCTCGAACGCAGGCCAGCACGTGGGGTCGCGGTGCTTGGCGATCTCGGCGCGCGCGGCGGGCGCGGCGGGCGCGGCGGACCGGATCGCCGCGGCGAGCGCTTCCCGGTACGGGTCGTAGAGGACGGTGTCCATCAGATCGAAACACACTGCGCGGACCATCAGGCGCGAACCGTAGCACCGGCGCGCGCCTGTGTGCGCACACAGGTCACACGGGCGCACAGGCGTGCGGCCACACGGGTGAGTTGCGCTGAAGGCGCGCGGGCCAGCGCGAACCAGCGCGGGCCAGCGCGAACGAGCCCGATGTCACGAAACTGATACGAGCTACGAACTTTGAGAAGGCGCATCTCGCAATGCGCTGCGCGATGGCTTATACTGGGCATGGGTGGCGAGTTCTCAGGAGCGTGGTCCGGCGATGCGCCGGCTCCTGAGGTCTCGTGTGGTGGTCTGCTTTATCTACCGGCGCGCGGCGCCGGTACTTACTTAAAAAGGAGTCAGGCCATGAGATTGCCTGCGATGGGCATTGCCTTGTTCACGGTCGCCGTGGCCAGCGCGGCGTGCGGCGGCGGTGGTGACGAGAACCTCAATCAGAGCGGCTCGGGCGCCGGGAACAGCTCGGGTAATGGGAGCGGAGGCGACGACGGCGGCTTCGGTTCAGGGGGGGTGACCTCGGGCAGCGGCGCCGGCTCGGGCAACCCCAGCAGCGGCGCAGGCCCTTCGACCGGGGCCGGCGAGGCGTGCGCCACGCAATCGGCCCAGGCCGGGCTCCAGCCCGTGTACCTGGCTGTCGCGTTCGACGTGTCAGGCAGCATGGGGATGAACGACAGGCCCTCGCACAGCAAGGAGCTCAAGTGGGATCCCGTCGTCGCCGCGACCAAGCAGTTCTTCAAGGATCCGGCGTCCGCGGGGCTCACCGCCTCGCTCACGTTCTTCCCCGGCGAGCGGCGGATGTGCGACGCCAGCACCTACCGCACGCCGGACGTCGAGATGACGCCGCTGCCCTCCGAGGCGTTCGGCGAGGCGATCGACGATGTCACGCCCGCGAACGACGACGACTGGGGCACGAGCACGCCGACGGCGTTCGTGGTCGACGGGACGGTCACCTTCATCAAGGCGCAGCGCCAGGAGAACCCCGGGAAGTACGCGCTCGTTCTCGTGACCGACGGCTACCCGCAGCGCTGCAGCCGAGACGCGGACAGCATCGAGGCCGTCGTCAGGCGTGTCGAGGGGGCGCACCAGGACAACGTCCCGACCTACGTGATCGGGGTGGCGAACCCGCCGGAGGACGAGCCGGGGAACGTCGACAACCTGCGCGACATCGCGGTGGCGGGCGGCACGGGGAAGGCGTTCATCATCGAGACCGGCAACCCCGACGCGACCGCGACCGCGTTCAGGGCGGCGATCGACGAGATCCGCGGCGCCGCGGTGTCGTGCACGGTCGCGATCCCGGCCGCTCCCGACGGGCGGACGTTCGACAAGCAGCGGGTGCGCGTGACGTACACGAGCGGAGGGGGCCAGCCGAAGGCCGTCGCGTACGATCAGGAGTGCGCGAGCGCCGACGCCTGGCGCTACGACAATCCGTCGAACCCGACGCAGATCGAGCTCTGCGAGAGCGTGTGCGGCGCGATACAGTCCGATCCCCAGGCGTCCCTGGGCGTCGACTTCACCTGCGAGGACGTGATCGACATCCCGCAGTGATCGGCGGCGGGGGCGCACCCTGATCCGGGCGCGCCCGCCGCGCGCGTGGCTCGGGGCGCGTGGCGCGCAGGCCCGCGTCGCGAGCGCTTCCCTCAGGGCGCGCAGGCGGCCTGTGGGCTGAAGAGCGCTTGGGCGAGGCTCCGGTAGTCCTCGTGGGGCACGCCGCCGCGGAGATCGCCGCCGAGCTTGTAATAAAAGCACCGCGAGGCGGGGATCCCGGCGGCCGTGTACGTCGCCACGTCGCTCGGCATGTTGCCGAAGCCGAAGGAGGGCACGATGCCCGTGCGCGCCTTGAGCCATCCGAGCTCGATGGTCTTGTACCTGGCCGCCGCGCCGCCGAACGCGCCGGTGACGCCGATGGTGGTGTGGAGGATGCCCGGCGGGAAGCCCTGCTCTCGCAGCCAGACCCTCGTGCTGCCAACGAGCCACTCGGGGCGCGCTGTCACATAGAAAAGGTAGATCCCGCTCTCGGCGAGGGCGCGCATCGCCTCTGCCGCGCCGGGGTGGGCGGCTGGCGGGCCGCCGCCGACGAGCTCGCTGACGACCGCCACCTCGCTCGACGTGAGCGTCCCGTCGACGTCGGTCACGGCCACCTGCGCGCCGGGCGGGAGGACCTCGATGAATAGATCCGCGCTCGTGGCGTCGCCGGCCACGGCGAGGTGGACGCGGTGCCGGCCGACCTCGAGGCGCCGGCCCGCGGTGAGGTCGATGTAGACGCGCCCGCCGGTGTCCGGGATCCCCTCCGTGGTCGGGTGCGGGTGGTCGTCGTCGCTCGTCCGGAAGGTGCCGAGCCGCTCCCAGGCGCCGCTGCAGCCGCGGAGCAGGTAGGCCTCGACGTCCTCATCCTCGAGATCGTCGTCCTGCGGCCCGTAAGCGAGCTTCGCGATGGCCCACTGGGGCCCGTCGGCGCGGGCGAAGAGGTCGCGCCCGCGGTGGCGCGGCCACCCGGCCGCGACCAGGCGCGAGCGCGTGTGCCTGAACCCGCGCGGCAGGGCGACCGGGGGCGGCGTGTCGCAGGCCGGACGGGCCGGGCAGGCGCCTGCCCTGGGCCGCGGCGGCGCGGGAGCGTCCGCGTGGCGCGGGGCACCGGCGCAGGCGACGAACGAGACGGCGGCGAGGACCAGCAGGGCGAGCGGAGCGGGGCGCACCATGTCCACGTATACCGCGTTGGTCGTGGTCGTGAACGTGGTCGTGGTCGTGCGCCGGCCGACGTGAATCGTGAGAGCGGCGATCTCCGGGTGACGTTCACGTTCACGATCGAGCCGTTGACGACCACGACCACGTTCACGTCCACGTCCACGTTCACGACGGTGATCGCTAAGGTTCAGGTCCAGAATCCGGTCGGCTGCCCCAGGAGCGCGGCGCCGACCTGGCCGAACCAGCCCTCCGCGGCGGCGGCGTGCTGCGAGAAGGTGTGAATGTCCCGGAACCGCCGTTGCACGGGCGAGGCATTCCGGGCGACTCCGCCTCCGCCTGCCTGATAGCAGGCGTCCACGGCCCGGGCGGTCACCTCCGTCACCCAGGCCAGGGCGCCCGAGATCCGCGGCGCCATGGCGAGGGCGGCGCCCGGGTTGTTCACGCACGCGTCCCAGAGCTCGTCCCCCGTGTCGCGCAGCAGGGCGCGCGCCGCGCGGACGCTCGTCTCGGCGCGGCCGAGGTTCACCTGGAACAGCGGAGAGTCCGCCAGCTGGGCGCGCGCATACAGCCGCTTCTTGCCCGAGCTCGCGAGCGTCACGACGTCGTCGAGCGCCCCCTGGGCGATCCCCACGGCCACGGCCCCCATGTGGAGCACGAAGTGCAGGAGCGGCGCGACGAAGCCCGGCCTGGCTACCGACGGCTCGCCCCGGAAGATATCGAACGTGTTCGCCTCGGGGCAGAAGGCCCCTTCCAGCGCGATGTCGTGGCTCCCCGTGCCGCGCAGGCCGAGCACGGACCAGGTGTCGATGATGCGCGCCTCGCTCGCCGGGAACAGCATGCCCCGCATCTCTGGCATCTCGCGCACCTCGCCCGCCTCGCCTGCCGGGCTCATCCTCGGGCGGCCGCCGTCCATGATCACGCAGTTCCCGAACAGCCAGCTGGCGTGCTCGCAGCCGCTCGCGAAGCTCCAGCGCCCGGTGACCCGGTAGCCGCCGTCCGTCGCGTGGGCTTCCCCCTGCGCGTTGAAGCCGCCGCCGATGATCACGTCCGGCCCGCCGGCGTAGATGGCGTCGAAGCGCTCGCGCGGCAGGAGCGCGAAGAGGTTCGGGCTCTCCGAGCCGATCATCACGGTCCAGCCGGTGGCCCCGTCCGCCCGGGCGAGCGCCTCGAGGACGTCCATCCCCGTGCGCAGATCGACCTCGTGGCCGCCGTGGCTCCTCGGCACGAACATCCGGAAGCAACCCGCCGCCTTGAGCTGGCCGAGGAGATCCGCGGGGAGGCGCCGCGCCTCCTCGATCTCGGCGCTCCGTGAGGCGATCGCGGGGGCCAGGTCACGGACGGCATGCAGCACCTTCGCGGCGTCTTCGTTCTTCATCGCTCGCTCCTCGAGATGGGGGTTGGCGGAGCCCGTGAAGGCCCGGCAAAACGGCTCATCGTACGGCGGTTCTGGCGCTCCGCGCGGACTTTCGGCCCCCCTCCGCCAGGAGGAGCGTCATCGCGGGTCGGTCACGCGGCCCAGGAACAGCACGGTGCCTGTCGCGACGTCGCGGATCAGGAACACGAACGGGTGATCCGCGCGGAACACCTGGGGCTGCGCCGGGGCCGACCGTGTCGTCATGACGACCCCCGTGGCCGCGGCGGCCTCGGTCCCTTCCTCGTTGACCTCCACGAACGCCTTGTGGCGGACCTGGGAGATGAAGAGCGGCTCCGCCCTCGTGATCCCGGTGAAGTCGGCCTTCTTGTCGTCGAACGCGAGCGGCATGCCCAGCGCGCTCAGGGTCGACGACAGCTCGAGCTCGGCGGTCATCTTGAAGCGCGGGAGCGCCACGTCGACCCGCGCCGGCTGGAGCGCCTCCACGTACGCCTTGAGCTCCCCCGCCGCCAGGCGCTGCTCCACCTTCGCCAGCCCGTCCACCTGCGCGGGCAGGACGACGACCATGGCCAGCCGGCGCTCGGGGCTCTGCGCCTCGTACGCGAGCTCCAGCACCGACGCGTCAGCGGTCTTTCCAAAGCCCGCCTGGAGCGTCTTGCGCATCATCGGCACGGCCGGCGCCGTCCCGGGCTTGACCGTGAACGGCTCGTTCTTGGTGGCCTGCTTGTCGAACGGCGTCGCCCACTTCCCCTTGAAGTAGACGGCGTTCGTGAGCACGAGCCGCGTGAGACCGGTGATGCTGCCGGCGGGCATCAGGTCCTTGATCTTCCCGTTCGTCTGCTGTTCGACCCATTGATTGATGCGCCCCCGCGCCGGCTCGCTCCCGCCCTTGAAGTCGACGAGCTCGATCCCGGCCCCGTAGTGCTGCTGGGTGGTGCTCTGGAACGCGGGCTCGATCGGAAGCCCGGCCTGGCCCCACAGCCGGTTGGCGATCCGGAGCTCGGGCCCCTTGGGCCCGGTCTCCAGCGCCAGCTCCTTGAGGAGCCCGCCGAACGCGGGGTGGAGCGCCTCGGGCGGGAGGGTGAACTCGAGCGTCTTCGCCATCTGGGCCGCGGTCTCGCCCCGGGCGCCGGCGTAGGTCATGGCCAGCGCGGTCGAGATGCTCGCCGGCGAGAAGAAGAGCTTGTCTTTCGTGGCGGCGAGCTTGCCGTAGAGGCGCTGCGCGAACGCGGCGTTCGTGTCCGCGAGCGCCGGGGCCGGCGGCGGGTCGGCCTGCTGAGCGTCCGGCGTGGCGGGCTCGCTCGGCCCAGGGGTTGCCGTCCCGGCGGCCGGCTCCGGGCCCTGACAGACGCGCACCCACTGGCACGCCCCGTTCTGGGCGCGCACGCACTGCGGGGCGCCGCTGGAGCCATCGTCGCAGACGGGCACCGAGAGGGGGCCGCAGTCGGCGGGCCCGCACCAGGACGCGCTCGGGGCCGGCGCGGCCGGCGGGGCGCCGTCCCGGGCCTGACACCCGAGCCCCAGCAACGTGCACAGCGCGGTCGTGAAGAACGAGATCGGTCTGGCCATGGCGCTGCGGTACCAGCGCGCGAGGCCGGCGGGAAGCTCGACCGGAAGGTGGAAGGCGGCGAGGGCGTGCGCCCCTACCGCGCCGGCGGGCGTCGCCGCGCGCCGCGCGACGTCAGAAGTTGTGGACGAACGTGAACCGGCCAGCGAGCTTGTTCCCGCCGGCCTGGCTCTCCTCCTGCGTCTCGTAGCCCAGGTAAAGGAGCAGCTTGTTTCCCGTGCCGTAGTTCAGCCCGATCACGCCGCCGACCTGCAGGCTGGCGAAGCCGCTCTCGTCGACGCTCCCCTCGTCCACACCGGCGGTCAAGGGATCGTCCACGGAGGTCACGACCTCGTTGAGGTCGACCGTTGCCTCGAGGTGCGGGCCGATGCCGAAGTCGTCGATGGGGTAGTAGAGCAGGAAGTCCCGCGTGTAGACGTAGTTCTGGACGCTCTCGTTGAACATGCTGGAGAACGACCCCAGGATCCACGACTCGAAGTAAACGGGCTTCGCGTCGACGAAGGTGAACAGCTGCGGGGCGACCAGCGCCGCCGGCTCCATCGTCATGAAGTTGAACGAGAAGCCCACCATCGGGTTGAGGGTGACAGGGCCCATCGTGAAGGCGGGCCCGATGTCGAACTCCGCGGTTCCCAGCGTGGTGAGGTAGATGTCGCTCGAGAGGCTGATGGGGCCGACCTGGTGCGTGGCGCCGGCCCAGAGCTGGAGACCGAGGCTGTCTGCGTCGAAGCGGAACCAGCTCGGGATCGGCGCCGGCGCGGCGGGCTCCGCCACGGGCGCCGGCGCGGCCGCGGCCGCTGCGCCCGGATCAGCCGGGGGCGGCGCCGGATCCTGAGCCCAGGCGGCCGGCGACGCGAGCAACCCCACGACGCAAGCGAGCGCCGAGCAACATCTCCCCATATCGTTCTCCATCATCGAATTGCCTCCTCTGCGCAGCATGAGGTGAAAGCAACATGAAACATGAGAGCAACATGAAACATGAGAGCAACATGAAACATGAGAGCAACATGAAACATGAGAGCAACATGAAACGTAACGGCAGTCGGCTGACACTAACGTAATGGAGAGCAATTAGGCAAAGCCGATGTGCACGGAGAGCCTCCGAGCGGCGCGCGGCGGCGTGGCCTGCGTGCGCTGGCGCAACTCGCTAGCGACAGGCGTCGTTCGGGCAGGGGAGCGGCTTGAGCCGTTGGCGGCGCTCGATCGGGCGAGGCGCCGTTCGCCGAGGGCCGGGGGCGCGCAGAGGGGAGAGGGCCTGCGCGTGGTTTGAGAGGAGGATCACAGGGGGATGTACTGGATGCCCGCGGCCGCCCCGAGGGACGCGAGCGCGGCGGCCCCGACGAGGAGCAGCGTCATCTTCAGCAGCGTCCCCTCGATCTGGTCGGTGACGAGGCCGTCGACGCCCTGGGCGAGCTCGTCCCGCACCTTCAGCAGGTCGATGCCGCCTCCCTGGTTGGCCTCGTTGCGGAAGCGCGCCAGCGTCAGCGTCTCGATGGTCCCGAGCAGCTGCGCCTCGATCCTGCGCCGCAGGAACCCCCGCACGCCGCCCCCCGTCGGCGCGGCCTGCACCCTGTGGATCACGGCGAGGCGCAGGCGCTTCACCGCCTCGTTGAGCGGGACGCGCTCCACCGCCTGCGCCATCCGCCCGCCGCGGGCGCCCGCCTCGGCCTGCTCGGAGACGCCGAGCAGCCGCTCGAACACGGCGGTCACGAGCATCCCGCCGAGGCGCTTCGCCCGCACGATCTGCAGGATGCCCGTGCCGAGCGCCCGCTTCCACGACAGCGTGAAGCCGATCACGGCGGAGAGCGCGAGCGCCGCGACGGCCGCCAGCCCCCCGCGCAGCGCCGAGCCGTCGGCCGCGATGGCATACGACGAGGCCGCGAGGACGAGGGCCAGGAACGACATGGCCGCGGCGGTCAGGAAGAAAGAGCGGAGCGCAGGTCCCAGCGCCCCGGCGACACCTTGCATGAACGGTCGAAGATCCATGACCGCTCAGCTGACCACGCCCGCCGCGCGGCGAAAATGCCGAACCTGGCGGGCGCGCGTCGATCACGATCACGTCGAGCGCGGGGAGCGGGCCCGGAGGGCGCTCCTCCCGGCTCAGCGGCTCACCGGCTCAGCGGCTCACCGGCTCAGATGACGCCGAACTTCTTGCCGACCTTCTCGAACGCCTCGAGCGCGTGATCGAGGTGCTTGCGCTCGTGGGTCGCCATGTAGCTCGTGCGCAGGACCTGCTGCTTGGGCGGGACGCCGGGCGTGATGAACGGATTCACGTAGAGCGAGTAGTCGTCGAGGAGCGACTTCCACATCATCACGGTCTTGAGATCGTCGCGGATGTAGATGGGGATGACGGCCGTCTCGGTCTTGCCGAGCTCGAAGCCGAGCCGCTGCAGCTCCGTGCGCATGTACGTGAAGTTCTCGCGGAGCTTCTCCTGGCGCCAGGGCTCCTCCTGCATGACCTCGAGCGAGGCCATGGCGGCGGCCACGCAGGGCGGCGCGGCGCTCGCCGCGAAGAGGAAGCTGTAGGCAAAATGCTGAATGTAATCGAGCACCTTTCGCTCACCGACGAGCCAGCCGCCGATCGAGGCGAGCGACTTCGAGAAGGTGCCGCCGATGAGGTCGACCTCCTTCCCGAGGCCGAAGTGCGCGGCCGTGCCGCGGCCCCCGGGGCCGATGACGCCGAGCGCGTGCGCGTCGTCGACGAGGAGCCGCGCCTTGTGCTTCTTCACCACCTCGACGATCCCGGGCAGACTCGCGATCTCGCCCTGGGCGCTGAAGACGCCGTCGGTGATCACGAGGGCACCCTCGGTGTCGGCGAGCTCGGAGAGCGCGCTGTCGAGCGCGGCGGGATCGCTGTGCTTGTAGCGCACCATCCGGGCGCCGGCCGCCTGCGCGAGCCGCACGCCGTCGTAGATGGATGCGTGATCGTCCTTGTCGATCATCGCGACGCTCCGCTTGTTGCTGAGGAGCGCCGAGATGGTGGCGATGTTCACCTGATAGCCCGTCGTGAACACGAGCCCCGCCTCCTTGCCGTGGAAGGCGGCGAGCTTCTGCTCGAGCTCGTTGTGGAGGCGCATCGACCCGTTCACGAGCCGCGAGCCGGTCATGCTTGTGCCGTATTTGTCGATGGCGTTCCGCGCGGCTTCCCGCACCTTCGGGTGGGTCGTCAGCCCGAGGTAGTTGTTCGAGCCGAGCATGATCACGGTCCGGCCCTCGAGCTGCGCCTCGGGGCCGTTGTTGAAGTCGAGCGGGCGGAAGAAGGGGTAGACGCCCATGGCGCGGGCGTTGTCCGCGGTCATGAACTTGTACGCCTTCTCGAACACGTCGCGCCCGCCGATCCGCGACAGCGACGTCCGCGCCGCCATCTGGGTCGCGAGCTGCTGCTCGGCCGCCGCGGCCACGTAGGTGCCGGCGCCGTTCGAGCCCGCGCCGTTCGCGCCGACGCCGTTCACGTGCGTGCGGGCGGCGGCGCGCTCGGCGGTACGTTCGCGCGGCGCGTCGCTGCTCGCCGTCTCCTCCACGACCGACAGCCCCGCGCCCCCCGCGCCGCCCGCGGCGGGCTGGCGGGCCGCCGCGCGGGACGGCGTCGCCACGTGGACGCCGGCCTCGTCGTCGAGCGCGGGATCGATGTTCGGGAGCGCGTGCCCGTTGAGCAGGATGTCCCAGGCCTCCGCGGCCCGCTCCCGGGCGGCGCGCAGGCGGTTCTTCGCGTCCATGACCCCCGTGGCGAGCCGCATCACGCGATCGTTGCTGACGACACGGACGACCACGCCCGACGAGGTGAGCTTCTTTGCTTGGTCGACCAGACGATCCTTCATCCTCATGCCCTGGCTCCTCACGCGATCGAATTAAGGGGCGCGGTCCTGTCCGCGAAAGCCGCTCCGGCGTGCAGGATCGAGGCCTCGCGGGCCCCTGCTGGTTCCCTGCGCGTGTCGCCGCTAAAGCAGCCTGCGCGGGCCGCGTCAACTGCCACCACCGCGTCGTCCCGGCGTGCCACGAGCGCCGCGAAGCGCCGTCGCCGCGCACGCGCATTCCGCGTCGCGCAGGGGCGTTCGCGCGGTGCGCGGCGACCTTCGCAGAGCTCGCCCGCCGGGGGCCCGCGCGCGCCGCGCCCGACTCCCAAACACCGCGGAGGACAGGCTGCGGCAGGGGCAAAGACGCAACTCGTTGCGGAGTGGTGCGCGCCGGTGTAGGAAAAGTTTTCAGGGTGTATGCGCCGTGTCCTAGTCGTTGACGACGAAGAAAACCTGCGCCTCGTGGTGCGCACCTTCCTCAAGCGGGATGGCTACGAAGTCGAGGCGGTCTCGAGCGGCGAGGAGGCGCTCGCGATGGTCGAGACGTTCGGGCCCGACGTCATCCTGACCGACGTCCGGATGCCCAGGATGGGCGGGCTCGATCTGCTGGCGACGCTGAAGGCGAAGGGCAACGAGGCCACGGTCATCGTGATGAGCGCCTACGGCAACGTCGACCTGGCGATCGAGGCGATGAAGGCCGGCGCCTATGATTACCTCCAGAAGCCGTTCAAGGCCGAGGAGGTGCTGCTCACGCTCCGCAAGGCCGAGGAGCGGGAGGCGCTCCGCCGCGAGAACCGCGTCTTGCGCCAGGAGATCCGGCGGGAGAACCTCTTCGAGGAGATCCTCGCGAAGAGCCCGCCGATGCAGGTGATCTTCAAGACGATCGCGAAGGTCGCCGACTACAAGACCACGGCGCTCATCACGGGCGAGAGCGGCGTCGGCAAGGAGCTCGTGGCCCGGGCGATCCACCGGCGGTCGAGCCGCCGCGGCGGGCCGTTCGTCGCGGTCAACTGCGGCGCCATCCCGGAGAACCTGCTGGAGAGCGAGCTCTTCGGGTACAAGCGGGGCGCGTTCACCGACGCGGTGAACGACAGGGCGGGGCTGTTCGAGCAGGCGAACCACGGCACGCTGCTGCTCGACGAGATCGGCGAACTGCCGCTCGCGCTGCAGGTGAAGCTGCTCCGGGTGCTCCAGGAGGAGACGCTCCGCCGGCTGGGGGACAGCAAGGACATCAAGGTCGACGTCCGCATCCTCGCGGCGACCCACCGCGACCTCATGGCCGAGACGCAGGCCGGCCGGTTCCGCGAGGACCTCTTCTACCGGATCAACGTGCTCCCGATCGCGATCCCTCCGCTCCGCGAGCGGCGGGAGGACATCCCGATCCTCATGGATCACTTCCTCGCGAGGAACAACGCGCGGTTCGGCATCAACATCCGCGGCTTCGAGCCCGAGGCGAGGCGGCTGCTCCTGGAGTACCGCTGGCCGGGCAACGTGCGGGAGCTGGAGAACACCGTCGAGCGCGCCATGGTGCTCTGCGAGGGCGAGCGCATCGGCGAGGCCGACCTGCCCGAGCGGATCCGCGAGGCGCGCGATCCGATCCAGATGCAGCTGACGAGCGGCGAGCTGTCGATCAAGAAGACGTCCCGCGTCATCGAGGAGATCCTCATCCGGCGCGCGCTCCAGAAGACGAAAGGCAACCGGACCAAGGCGGCCGAGGTGCTGGAGATCAGCCACCGGGCGCTGCTCTACAAGATCAAGGACTACCGGATCGATCTCTGACGACGACGTGACCGCAACCAGGCGCGGGCGGCACAACAGCTCTCTTGCGCCCGTCGCTTCAGGCGGCTACGTCGTCCCGCTCCCCCATGAAGAAGAACTACGTTCTCGACGCGAACGTCCTCCTCCACGATCCGCACGCGATCTTCAGGTTCGAGGACAACGACGTCATCATCCCGATCTACGCGATCGAGGAGATCGATCAGTTCAAGCGGGAGGGCTCCGAGCGCGGGCGCAACGCGAGGACGATCGCCCGGCTGCTCGACGAGGTCCGCGGCGCCGGGACGCTCGCGACCGGGGTGCTGCTCGAGAGCGGCGGAACGCTGCGGATCGCGATCCCGGAGCGGCGGCCGGAGCTGCTCGTGGGGCTGGAGTCCGGATCGCAGGACAACGCCATCCTGCAGACGGCGATCGACATCCGCGATCGGCACAAGGATCGGCCGACCATCTTCGTGACGATGGACACGAACCTCCGGATCCGCGCCGACGCGCTCGGGATCCCGGCGGAGACGTACGAGAACCAGCGGGTTCACGACCCGGCCATCGAGCAGTCGGTGGTGGAGATCGAGGTGCCCGGCGCCGAGGTCGACGCGTTCTTCCAGAACGGCTCCCTTTCCGTCGCCAACGTCGCGGATTTGTTGCCGAATTCTGCGGTGCTGCTCCGCGACGCGGGGGCGCCGAGCCACACGGCGCTCGGCCGGTTCGACGCGGCGCGCGGGCAGATCGTCGCGCTCCGCGTCGGGCGGGAGGGGGTGATGGGGGTCCGGCCGCGCAACAAGGAGCAGGCGTTCGCGCTGGACCTTTTGCTCGACGATTCGGTCCGGCTGATCACGCTGATCGGCAAGGCCGGGACGGGCAAGACGCTCCTCGCGCTCGCGGCGGCGCTCAAGCGGACGACCGAGGACAACGCCTACAGCCGGCTGCTCGTGAGCCGGCCGATCATGCCGCTCGGGCGCGATCTGGGCTTCCTTCCGGGCGACGTGGACGAGAAGCTGAACCCGTGGATGCAGCCGATCTTCGACAACCTCGAGTTCCTGTTCTCGAACGGCGGCACGAGGCCGGGGCGCGACGCGCGCGGCTTCGTGGAGCTCCTGGAGAGCGGGCAGATCCAGGTCGAGCCGCTGACCTACATCCGGGGGCGCAGCCTGCCGCACCAGTACCTCATCGTGGACGAGGCCCAGAACCTCACCCCGCACGAGGTGAAGACGATCATCACGCGGTGCGGCGAGGGGACCAAGATCGTGCTGACCGGCGACCCTCAGCAGATCGACAACCCGTACGTGGACCACGCGTCGAACGGCCTGCTCGTGGTGGCGGAGCGGTTCAGGCGCGAGCGCATCGCGGGTCACGTGGTGCTCGCCAAGGGCGAGCGCAGCGAGCTCGCGGAGCTCGCGGCGAACCTGCTCTGAGGCGGGTGGCACCGGGCGCGCGGCGCTCTCACGGGGCAGGGGCACACGGGGCAGGGGCACACGGGGCGGGGGCGTACTTGGAAGGAGCGGCGGGCCGTGGCGCGGCGTCCTCGAGCTAGGTCGGCCGAGCGGCCGGCGCCTCCGGCGTGGGTGCCGGACGCGGATCGGCTCCTCGGCGCCGCGGCGCGGCGGATCCGCGTCGTCGGGTCGAGCACGCCGGTGAACCTCGTCGAGGAGCTCGCGCGGCTCGCCGCCTCGTGGGCTCGGAGCGGCGGGGAGCTCCCGCGGTTCGCCTACGCGCCCGCGCAGGACCACGGCGATCTCCGGAAGGCGATGGAGGCGGCGGCCGAGCGGCTCGCGGGGCAAGGGGAGCTCGGCGCTGTCTACGCCGGCCGCGCGAGCGAGCTCGCCGCGGAGGCCGCCATCTGCGAGGCCGCGGGCGGGGCCGGGTGCTGGGCCGCCGCGCGCCGCCGCTACGCCGCGCGCGACGCGTTCGACGAGCAGGCGGACGCGCTCGCCGCGACCTGGGTCGAGCAGGAGGCGGGCGCCGCGTCGAGCGACGAGGAGCGGGTGCGGAGCGATGACGCACGCTCGCCCCGGTCGCTCGTGTCGCGGATGCGCCGCGAGATCGGGGCGCGGCGCCTGCCCCTCCGGGTCGTGATCGCCGACATCGCGCCGCTCGCCGCGACGGGCGACGGGGTGATCCAGGTCGCGCGGGGGCGCATGCTCACGCGCGACGACGTCGAGCGCACGGTGCTCCACGAGATCGAGGGGCACGCGGCGCCCAGCGTGCGCGCCGCGGCGCTCCCGCTCGGGATCTTCGCGATCGGGACCGCGAACGGGGGCGACGATCAGGAGGGCTGGGCGCTCGCGCGCGAGCGCGCCGCGGGGTACCTGGTCGGCGCCCGCCGGATCGAGCTCGGGCTGCGCCACCTCGCCGCGCGGAGCGTCGAGCGCGGCGCGGGCTTCGTCGAGACCGCGCGGCTGCTCGAGGCGCGCGGCGCGCGCTCCACGGCAGACGCCCTGCGCATCGCGGCGCGCGTCCACCGGGGCGGCGGCCTCGCGCGGGAGGTCGTCTACTTGCCGGCGCTGCTGCGGGTCGAGGCGCTGCTCGTGGAGCAGCCGGCGCTGGGGCCGGTGCTCGCCTCGGGCCGGGTCTCGGTGGGCGCAGCAGCGTCGCTCTCGTCCTGGGCGAGGGAGAGGGGATGAACCGTGGTTGCCCAGCTCGATCGGGGTTGCCCGGCTCGCTGGGGAGGATGGGAAGCCGGGAAGAAAAGTCCGAGCCTCGCTGAACTTCGTGCCTTCCTGTGAAGCCGATCCCATGAAATGAAGGCAGCGCCGGTCGGGTGAGGAGCGGGCGAGAAAGGGGGCTGCGTGAAGGGAAGGATCACTCCAGCCGCGCGAGCACGGCATGGAACGCGCTTGACGTCGTGGCCGGCGGGCGGGCTGCCTCGCGCGTGCGGTCGCGTCCGGGTCGACCGCGCGGCGTGCGGCGGCGGTCCTGGGCGCGGATGGGCCGGTGGGCGGAGGCGGGCATGAACTCGAAGAAGGCCATGGAGAGGGAACCCAGGCGGCCGCCGAGGGGAGGCGAGGCCCCGACGGTGGTCCTCAAGGGGGACCTCCATGTCCTGGAGCTCGGCGCGGGCCTGATGCTCGACGTGTTCATCAACGTCGAGGGGCGCCTGACGACGTTCGTCAGCCTGGATGGCCAGCTCATCGCGGAGCTCCGCGTCGCGGGTCTCGCCTGAGGTCCCGGGCCGATCAGGGGCCCGAGAACTCCCGGACGACGCGGAGGATGCCCTCCCCGTAGCTCGAGATCTTCGCCTGCCCCATGCCGCGCGCGAGCGCGAGGTCGTCGAGCGACGCGGGCCGGATCCGCGCGATCTCCCGGAGCGTCCGGTCGTGCGCGATGACGTAGGCGGGCAGCGACTTCTCCTTCGCGAGCGCGGCCCTGTGGGCCCGGAGCGCCTCGAACAGCGGCACGTCGCGCTCCTCGAGCTCGACGCCGGGCTCCGCTTGCGCGCGCGAGGCGGGGAGGGGGGCGCCCGGCGCGGGGCGCGCCGCGTCGTCGCTGGTCGCTGCGGACGTGAACGCCTGCGGGGCCGGCTGCGCGCGCGCCCGCGGGGAGGGCGCGGCCGCCGGCGAGCGCGCCGGGGACGGGCCCGGCGCCGCGCGGCGCGGCCGCCGGCGCGCGGCGGGGACCGGGAGCCGCACCCGCGCGGGCACGTCTCCGCGCATCACGCGCCAGCCCGCCGGCGTGATGAGGGGGACGGGGAACTCGCCGGTCGTGAGATCGATCCACGCGTTGGCGAGCAGCGCGCGGAGGATCGACATCGCCTCGTCGTGGCTCTTCTTCTCGAGGACGCCGAACGTCGAGAGCCGGTCGAGCCCCATGCGGCGGACGCGCTCGTTCGACTCGCCGATGAGCATCGACGCGACCGCCTGCAGCCCGGCGCCGCCCTTCACCCGCGCGACGCCGGCGAGCGCGCGGCGCACGAGGTCGTTGTCGCGGGCGAGCGCGGCCGGGTCGCTCGCCTCGAGGGCGTCGACCTCCAGGCAGACGTCGCAGTGGCCGCAGCCGCCGAGCGACTCGGCCTCGTCGCCGAAGTAGCGGAGGATGAAGTCGTGCCGGCACGTCGCGGCGTCGACGTAGCGGAGCAGCTCGCGGAACAGCCCCCAGGCGCGCGCGGCGTCGTCGGCGCTCGCCTCGACGCCCCCCTCGCCGAGCTGGCAGAGCCGGCGGCGCAGCGCGATGTCCGCGGGCGCGAACAGGAGGAGGCCGCGGGCCGGGCCGCCGTCCCGCCCGGCGCGGCCGACCTCCTGGTAATACGCCTCGATCGACGACGGCGGCTGGGCGTGCACGACGAGGCGGACGTCGGGGCGGTCGATCCCCATGCCGAAGGCGTTCGTGGCCACGACCACGGAGAGGCTCCGATCGGCGAAGCCCGCCGAGATGCGCGCGCGGGACTCGGGGGCGAGCCCGGCGTGGTACGCTTCCGCGTTCCAGCCGGCGTCGCGGAGCGCCTCGGCGAGGCGCTCGGCTCCCTTGCGGGTGGCCGCGTAGACGATGCCCGCCCCGCGGGGCCGCCCGGGATCGCCGAGGGCCTCCAGCAGCGCGCGCGCCGTGCGGCGCCCGGCCTCGCGCGGGCCGTCGACGGCGGAGACCTGCATGTGGAGGTTGGGCCGGGCGAAGCCGCGCAGGATCACCTTGGGCGGCGGCTCCTCGGGGCCGCGCCCGCTCACCGCATCGCCGCCGCCGTCGCCCGCGCCGTCGGGCGCGGGCAGCGGCCAGCCGAGCCGGCGGATGATCTCGTCGCGCGCGTCGGGGGTCGCCGTCGCGGTGCAGGCGAGGACCCGGGGCGGCCGGAGCCGCGCGAGCGCGGCGCCGATGCGCAGGTAGTCGGGCCGGAAGTCGTGCCCCCACTGGACGATGCAGTGCGCCTCGTCGACGGCGACGAGCGAGAGGCGGCTCGCGGCGAGCGCCTCGAGGAACCCGTCGAGGGCGAGGCGCTCGGGCGCGGCGTAGACGAGCTTGTACTCGCCGCGGCGGAGGGCGGCGAGGCGGCGGCCGTTCTCCTCGCGCGCGAGGCTGGACGCGATGAACGTCGCCGGGATGCCGCGCGCCTCGAGGGCGCGGACCTGATCTTCCATCAGGGAGATGAGCGGGCTCAGGACGAGCGCCGTGCCGGGCAGGGCGACGGCCGGGAGCTGGTAGCAGAGCGACTTGCCGCCGCCGGTCGGGGCGACCACGAGGACGCGCCCCGCGCCCCCGAGCAGGGCCTCGATCGCCTCCCGCTGCCACGGCCGGAACGCGGCGATGCCGAACCGCTCCGCGAGCACGGCGTCGAGCGACGGTGGCGGGCTCTCCGGCGGGCGCAGCGGGGAGGGGGCGAGGCGCTCGGTCACGATCGGCGAGGGGCGTTCAGCGAGGACCATGGCGGCGTCATCGAGCGAGCGCCGTGCCTGCCGAGAGCCCTAGCATTTCCGCGCGCTTGCGTCGCCCGGTGGGTGGCGGCGCCATGGCGGTGATCAGGCCTGGACGACGCCGATGCCCTTGGCGAGCGCTTCCATGTCGTCGAAGTGATAGACGTGGCGACCGCTGCGCCCGTCGAGCGCGGCGGCGACCATCGCGCCGGCGACGGTCCTCGCGTCGATGGGCCGGTACCTGCGCAGGCCGCCCTTCATCGTGAACCGGAGCGTCTGCGCCGCCGCGACGCCGATGGCCTCGCCCTTCCTGACCTCGCCCCGCTCGCCGAGGAGCAGGCTCGGCCTGAAAACGTGGACCGCCGCGAAGCTCGCCGCCGAGAGCTCCTGCTCGAGCTCGCCCTTCACGCGCAGGTAGAAGCTGGTCGAGCGCGGATCGGCGCCCACGGAGGAGACCAGGACGAACTGCTTCACCCCGGCCTTCTCGGCGAGCCTGGCGATGGTGATGGGGTAGCGATAATCGATCTCGTAGAAGGCCTCTTCGGAGCCGGCCTTGGCGATCGTCGTCCCGAGCGCACAGAACACGTCGCTCACGCCGGCGAAGTCCGCGCCTTCGAGCCGGTCGAAGTCGACGATGCGCTGCGAGAGCCGCGCATCCTCGATCGGGGCCGGGCGGCGGAGCAGGGCGACGACCTTCGTGTACGCTGGCTGTTGCACGAGGAGGCGCAGGCAGTGGCCGCCGACGAGGCCCGTTCCTCCCACGATGAGAGCTGTCTTGTCGACCGTCATGTCTTCCATGTCCGTGCGGAATCACCCGCGGAGAGCGCCGCCGCGGGGATCCACAGCCGTACCACGCAGCGTAACGCAAGCGGCGCGCGAACCATAGCGGCCGGCCGCGCGCGGCGCGAGCGGACCGACGGCGCGGCCTCCCCACGCTTCCTTTCCTGGTGTGTCCGGGCGCTACATGCTCTGTCCGTGGCCAGTTACGCGCCAGTCACGCGCCAGTCACGCCAGCCACGCGCCGCGCTCGCCCGGCCGGAGCAGCGTAGACGGACGACCGCAGTCCTCACGTGAGCGGCGCGCTGGCGACCTTCTGCGAGCGCTTCGCGCGCTGGGCGTGGAAGGCCTTGACCGCCATCGGGATGACCAGCTCCCGGTGCTTGGGTACCAGGTTGTTCGGCAGCTGTTCGACTGGCCACCAGGCGCCCGTCGCCGGGACCTCGGCGAGCTTCGCCTGATGGACCCGGGAGAGCATCCAGCCGCGCGCGGCGGCCGAGAAGTAGTCGCCGACGAACGTGAAGTCGGAGATCGTCATCCCGACCCGGTGGAGGACGTGCTCGGGCTGCTCGCCCGGCGAGAGGACGCTGCCGGGGCAGCACCACTCTCCAGGGCCTGCCGCCGACGCTCCGCGCTGTGTCAGGAGCACCTCGAGGGCGCCGGAGTCCGCGTTCCTCCGGAGGCATACGGCGTCCGCGGCGAGGTGGATGGGGAGCCGGGAAAGAGCGTTGATGAGCGAGCTGCCGAGCGGCTCCCGTGGATCGACGTACCCGAGGAGCCAGCCGGCCATCGACTTGATGAGCCTCATCTCGGCACCCTCCGCGAGGGCGCGCGCCGGGGCCGCTGGAGCACCGCCCGCCGGGCGTTCAGGCGGGCGCGCCGGCGCTGCTCAGGGCTGGACGTCGTGCCAGGGTCGTTCTTGGCGCTGCTGCCGGGGCGGCGCGGCCGGGTCGATGGGATCGAGGTTCGAGTTGGATCTTTCATAGAGGTTGCTGCGTTGGTGTCGTTGTGCGTTGTTGCGTCGTGTTGGACAGGTTCAGATCTTCATGTCGTTTCTCCTGGGATGTCGGCTGCGCCGACGACGTTGATGAGCCTACAATGCGCTCTGTTTCTTTGTCGTTTCAGTCGTGCAGCTCGGACGTGAATCATTGTCCTGCGTCGTCGCTCGCGAGTCTCGCCGAGCTCCTGACGCCGGTGTTCGGGTGTCGTGGGTGAGAGTCGCTGGTGCTCCGGGAAGCGCGAGCGCGCGTGCGTTCGCCGGGGCATCGATGACATCGGGGTGTCAGCCGGGCAGCCGTCGCGTCGTCCGCGCTGGCCCGCCGGCCTCATCCCCGTCGGCGCCCTCGGTCACCTCCGCATCGACGTCGATGACCTGCCATGACGCCGGTCGCCCGCGGGACGCGCCAGCGCGCCCCTCGGCGCGCTCGCCGAACGGTCCGCCGCCCAGGTCGATGACCCTCATGCTGAAGAACGCGCCGTTGCCGGGGCCGCCGACGCCGACGCCGGCGGCGCTCGCCGCGGCCACCCGCCGCTCGAACCGCTCCCGCACCACCGCCGCGATGCGGCGGCGCACCGGCGGGAGCAGGAGCAGGAGCCCTGCCACGTCGGTCAGCACCCCCGGCGTGACGAGCAGGGCCGCCCCGAGGAGCACAAGCAGCCCCCCCGTGAGCCCCTCGTCCGGGACGCGCCCCGCGGCCATCGCGCCGCGCCACGAGGCGAGCACCTTGAGCCCCTCGCGCTTCGCGAGCGCTGCGCCGAGGACCGCCGTCCCGAGCGCGATCGCCACGGTAGGCCAGAAGCCGATGACGTCGCCGATCGACAGGAGGAGCCAGAGCTCCAGGATCGGGAGCGCCGTGAAGAGCAGGATGAGCTTGCCCATGACCCCCGTCGTCTAGCGCCGCCCGCCACGCCGCGCACGCGTGAGGCCGCCCGCCGCCGGCGTCGCTGCCGAGCGCCGTCATCGCGCGCCGCGCCGTCATCGCGCGCCGCGCCATGATCGGCCGCCGCCGAGTCCCGCGAGGCCGGCTGTTCCATGCTCCGCCATGGATCCTGCGCCGGAGTACCGGCCGCGGTGAGAGTGCGCTAAGAGCGCTTGCCCCGGAGAAATTCATGACGACTGTCCCCGTGGAGCAGGAAAAGGTGGAGGCGTGCCGCGCGTTTGCCGCCGACATCGCCGACGAGGTGCAGCGCTTCATCGACCGCCACAC
This sequence comes from Sorangium sp. So ce145, assembly GCF_051525985.1. Classification (NCBI taxonomy): domain Bacteria; kingdom Pseudomonadati; phylum Myxococcota; order Polyangiales; family Polyangiaceae; genus Sorangium; species Sorangium sp. So ce145. Next base: position 3,963,950 of record NZ_CP150315.1, read on the forward strand.
CACGGTCGGCGTCGAGCGCACCGTCGCCCGCGCCTACGGCGTGGTCGGCGCCGACGCCGAGGGGACGCCGCTCGTGAACGCGCTCGTCGATCGCATCCACAGGGCGGGGCAAGCCGGCCGCGGCGTCGCGTACCACCTCGGCCGGGCGCTCTGCGAGGGCGCCGGATCGGTGCAGGAGGCCGCGGAGATGCTGGCGTTCAGCGAGGCGGCCGACCTCGGCGCGGGCCCCTCCGCGGCCGAGGCGCGCGGCGCGCTCGAGGCCGCGACGCGGGAGGCGATCGCCCGGATCGACAGGGCCCGCGACGAGCGCGAGGCCACCAAGGCGGCGCACCGGGTCGGCGTCGCGCCGCTCAAGTACGTCATCGTCGCGACGGGCAACATCTACGACGACGCCGTGCAGGCCAAGGCCGCCGGGTTCGCCGGCGCCGACATCGTCGCCGTGATCCGCGCGACCGCCCAGTCGCTCCTCGACTACGTCCCGGAGGGGCCGACCACCGAGGGATACGGCGGCACGTACGCGACCCAGGAGAACTTCAGGATCATCCGCCGCGCCGCCGACGAGGCGACCCGCGACACCGGCACCTACCTCGCGCAGACGAACTACTCGTCCGGCCTCTGCATGAGCGAGATCGCCTGGATGGCGGCGGTGGAGCGGCTCGACATGCTGCTCAACGACGCGATGTACGGGATCCTGTTCCGCGACATCAACATGCAGCGGACGTTCATCGATCAGTATTTCTCCCGCAGGATCATCGCGAGGAGCGGCATCGTCATCAACACGGGAGAGGACAACTACCTCACGACCGCCGACGCGGTCGAGAAGGCCCATACGGTGCTCGCGTCGCAGTTCATCAACGAGGCGTTCGCGCGGCGCGCGGGCCTCCGCGAGGAGCAGATGGGCCTCGGCCACGCCTTCGAGATCGATCCCTGGCTCGAGGACAGCCTCCTCTTCGAGCTCGCCCAGGCCCAGCTCGTCCGGCAGATCTTCGACCGGCACCCGATCAAGTGGATGCCGCCCACCAAGTTCAAGACAGGCGACATCTTCCACAGCCACGTCCACGACGCGATGTTCAACCTGGTCGGGATCACGACCGGCCAGTCGATCGAGCTGCTCGGGATGTTCAGCGAGGCGGTCCACACACCGCTCCTCATGGACAGGTATCTCTCGCTGAAGAGCGCCCGCTACATCTTCACGGCGGCGCGGCACCTCGGCGACGAGATCCAGTGGAAGCCGGGCGGCATCGTCGAGCGGCGCGCCCGCGAGGTCCTCGACAAGGCGCACGAGCTGCTGCGGGAGGTCGAGCGGGAGACCGTCTGGGACGCCATCGGGCGCGGCGCGTTCGGCGACGTCAGGCGCACGCGCACCGGGGGGAAGGGGTACTCGGGGGTCGTCGCGCGCCACCCGGAGTACCTGAACCCGATCCTCGAGGTCCTGGAGCGGCCATAAGCCGACCGGAATCTGCGAGCATGGGCGCATGAGCGGACGGACGCCCGAGGGGAAACGGCGCGGCGGTTCGCCTTACCGGAGCGACGCGACCGACGCGGTGCGGATCGAGATCCTCGAGGATCGGGTCGAGGAGCAGCGGCAGGCGCTCGACCGACAGCAGCGCGCGATCGACGAGCTCAGGCAGGAGCTCGAGCGGATGCGCGCTCAGCTCGCTCACCTCCCGGCGCCCGCGCCCCCCGCGAAGGCGAAGCCGCCGACGAGGGACGACATCCGCCGCGCGGCCGAGGATCTCCTGCGCCGCGCGGGTCGCCTTCCCTCGTCCGAGGTGTTCTCCGAGCTGCGCAAGCTGGTCGACGCCCACCCGTCGCACGGCTTCATCGAGGAGCTCGTCGATCGGGTCCACTGCGCCCGCTGCGCGCGGCGGATCCGACGCCCGGATCCCAGCGAGCCGGCCCACCACGAGCGGTACTGGTCGGGTCGATGCCCGCGCTGCAACGAGCCCCTCTCCTTCCAGCGCTGACGCGCCGATCGAGGGGAACGGAACGATCGGAAAAGGGACCGCCGAGGCGCCATGGACGCCAGGAACCCCTGGATCTCTCCTTCTTACATCGTGGCGTCTCACTCCCTTCTCGTCCCAGCACAGCGCCAGAGTCGGGCTCGAACCGCTCCGGGAAGCCACGTCACTGGAGTCTTCAAAAGGCATGCTCTCGGAGCTGTCGTGTCGTTTTCGCTCGCTCTCTGCGGCGCGATCGCCCTAGCCGCGCGAGGCCGCCTGGCGCTACTGTCAACGAGGGATCGGCGCAGTCCGCCCCCTGTAGTCTGTAGACGGAGGTGAGCATGACACCGCGAAACATCCTGCGTGCGTACGGCGACCGAGAGGGGGACGGGATGGTCCAGATGTCGTTCACGCTCCGCGTCCTGCCGGGTGACCGCGCGCGCGAGGCGGCGAAGCGCTTTGCCGAGTCGCACGGCCTGCGCGAGCCGCTGGTCACGGCGATGGAGCAGGCCAGCCGGGAGCACACGTATTTCGTCGTTTACGGGCACTCCCAGCACGGGGTCGACCTCTCGGACATCGAGGTCCAGGAGCTCGCCGCCCAGCCGCTCACCCGGGACGACATCGAGGCGCAGGCGAAGAAGCTCGGCCGGAAGATCGTCGTCGTGGGGGCGTGTACGGGCAGCGACGCGCACACCGTCGGCATCGACGCGATCCTGAACTACAAGGGGTTCGCCGGCGAGAAGGGGCTCGAGAGCTTCAAGTGCTTCGACGCCCACAACCTCGGCGCGCAGGTCGAGAACGCCGAGCTCTGCGAGAAGGCCAAGGCGCTCGGCGCGGACGCGATCCTGGTCTCGCAGGTGATCACGCAGCGGAACTGCCACAAGGAGAACGCGGCGGCGCTCGTCGACCTGGCGACGCGCCAGGGCTTCCGGGACAAGGTGATCCTGCTGCTCGGCGGCCCGCGCATCGATCACAACCTGGCCGTCGAGCTCGGCTTCGACGCTGGCTTCGGCCCGGGCACCAAGCCGATCACCGTGGCGTCGTTCCTGGTCGAGCGCCTCGTGGGCCGGGCGTAGGCGGTCAGGCGACGAGCAGGTGGTAGGCGGCCGAGAGCTCGGCGAACCGCGCGGTGCGCTGGGCGCCGTCTCCGGCGTGCGCGGCGGCGCGGTCGGGGTGCAGGGACGCGGCCAGGCGGCGGAATGCGCGGCGGATCTCGGCCTCGGTCGCGCCCTCGCGCAGGCCCAGCACATCGAGCGCCCGGCGGCGCGGCTCGTCCGCCCGAGCGGCGCGCGGCGGCGCGCCCGCCGGCCCGCCGTGCGCGGCGCGCGCCGACGAGCCGGCGCGCCGCTGCCGATCCCGCGCGCGCGGGCGGCCGTGGAGGAAATCGCTCGGCGGGAGCGGGCCGGTCTGCCGTAGCGACCCGGCGAGGGGCCTCGCCGTGTGGAAGCAGATGGTCGCCTCCTCGATGCTGAAGAGCGCCTCGAGGCGCGCGCGGAGCTGGATCCGGAGCGCGCGGTCGACCGCGGTCGCCGGGATGAGCCCCGCCGCCACGAGCACCTCGCCCGTCCGGCGCCCCCGGTGCGCGGCGACGAGCGCGGCGAGCCGCTGGATCGACGGCTCGGGCGCGGAGCCCTCCTTCGCGAGGATCTCGCCGAGGCGGGGCACCCGGAGCGGCGTCTCGACGGCCGTGACGAGGCCGGAGAAGAGCTGGATCCTGTGCTGGCGGCCCGGCACCGTCGAGCCGCTCGGCGTCCGGAGCTCGCAGAGCTCCAGGAGCCCGGTGGTCTTCTCGCGGTGCAGCGCGCCGAGCAGGTCTCCCAGGGTCGACGTGGAAAGGCGGCTGGGCAGTTGCATCGAAGGCGGCGTTATCACTGCCGCGCTCGATCGGGCAAAGAAGCGGCGCGGGCGCTCGGGCGCGCGGCCGTCGCCCTGGCCGGACGGGCCCGCTCGCGCGCACCGTCGCTCGGCGCTCGCTCGGCCCTCGCTCGATTGCGTTGCGCGCGCCTGCGCGCACGAATATGTGCCCGGGCCGAGGCCCGCCGTGCGAAGCTCCGCGCGAAAACGGCACGGCGCACCGCGCCGGCGCGCGGATCAGGAGGAATCTGCGATGGGCTTGCTCGACGGAAAGGTCGCGATCATCACGGGAGCCGGCGGCGGGATCGGCCGCGAGGAAGCGCTGCTGTTCGCCCGGGAGGGCGCGAAGGTCGTCGTCAACGACCTCGGCGGGACGCGCGACGGGTCGGGCTCGAGCGACGCGATGGCGGCGCAGGTCGCGGAGGAGATCAAGGCCGCGGGCGGGCAGGCCGCGCCGAGCTTCGACAGCGTGGCGACCCCCGAGGGCGCGGCGAAGATCGTGAAGACCGCCGTCGATGCGTTCGGCCGGGTCGACATCCTCGTCAACAACGCGGGAATCGTCCGCGACAAGACGCTCCTCAAGATGGATGAGGGCATGTGGGACGCCGTCATCGCCGTTCACCTGAAGGGGACGTTCCTCTGCACGCAGGCCGCCGCGAAGCAGATGGTCGCGCAGGGCGGGGGAGGGCGGATCGTCAACACCACGAGCGTCTCCGGGATGCTCGGCAACTTCGGGCAGGCCAACTACGCGGCGGCCAAGGCCGGCATCTACGGCCTCACCCGCACCGCCGCGATCGAGCTGCAGAAGCAACGGATCACCGTCAACGCGGTCGCGCCCATCGCCAAGACGCGGTTGACGGAGGATCTGCCCATGTTCCAATCGGCGGGCGACACGCTCACGCCGGCGCACGTGGCGCCTGCGGCGCTGTTCCTCGCGTCCGACCTGTGCGCCGACAAGACCGGCAACGTCCTCGCCGTCGCCGGTGCACAGATGTACATTTACAAGGTCGTCCAGAGCCCAGGGAAGTTCAAGGACGAGGGCGGCGTCTGGACGGCGCAGGAGATCGCGGATCACTGGGACGCGATCATCAAGCTCTGATCCTGGCGCCGGCGCGACGGCGCAGGGCGCCTCGCGGAGGGCGGGCGCGGCCGGGGCGCCGGCGCGCGAGCCGACCGTTGCTGCGCTGATCCCCGGATGCTAGGTTCGAACCGCTTCCGGGGTACGTTTGGCGCATCGGCGCACTGTTCGAGCAGGTCGTTCACGCGGAGTCTGGAGGTGCCACCGGTGACCGTCTTTCGCTGCTGTTACGCCTGCGCCATGTCGTGCGGTGCGGCCTCTGCAGCGCGGAGGCGTTGAGCGCCGTGTCGCGTGACGCCCACATCCCGCTCGCCCTGTGGATCTGCGCGGCGATCGTGGCGCACATGGCGGGCGGCGGCGGCGCCGTCGAGGTGGCGCAGGTCATCGAGGATCGCGCCCAGCTCCGCCAGATGGTCCACGCGGTGAGGGATGGCCTCAGGCCGGGCGACACGACGTTCGAGATCCTGACCGACGGCGCGGCGCTCACGCCGCCCCCCGCCCCGCTCGCACCGCCTGAGCGATCGTCGGACAGCGAGCCGGATAAGGACGCGACGCCCGATCCGCAGCAGCCGGAGCCCGAGCCGACCAAGGCGGCGACGATCCCGCCGCGGAAGCCGCCGAAGGCCGAGCCGCCGCGCCAGGCGAAGGCGCCTCCGCCCGCGCAGGCAAAGCCCGAGCCGCCCAAGGAAGAGGTGACCAAGATCGTACCGGTCCAGCCGGCGCCGCCGCCGCCGCTGCCGCCGGCGGATCGACGGATCGCAGTCCGCCAGCACGTCCAGAAGGACCAGCAGGACAACCCCGAGGCGAACCGGATCGCGGACGACGCCAACAAGGTCGACGAGGAGACCATGGCGCAGATCCGCTCGAAGGATCAGGACGATCCCGAGCCGACGCCCGGGACGCCGTCGGGGCCGAAGGCGCCGACGGACACGGTCGGCGACAGCGACCACGATCACAGCGGCCACAGCGAGGAGCGCGCCGGCAACGACAAGAACGCGCCCGGCGAGGGGAACCCCGAGAGCGAGAGCGCGGAGCACCACAGCCCGGCGTCGCCGGCGCAGGCAGCGCAGGCCTCCCGGGCGGCGTCCCCCCCGAGCGTGCCTGGCGCGAGCGGCGGCGCTCGCGTCGCGCAGGTCTCTCCCGCGCTTCCGCCGCCGGAGAAGGGCGCCGCGGGCGGCTCCGGCCCTGCGTCGCCCGAGGTGATCGACGGCGCGCGCGGCGGCTACACCCTCAATCCGGCGAACCCGGGCGGCGACGGCAAGAGCCGCGTGGCCGGCAAGAAGGCGACGCCGCAGCCCTACCAGAGCCCGGTCCGTGTCGGCTCGATCGGCCTCGGCGCGCCGGGGCTCCCCGGCGGGCCCAACCTCAACCTGGACATGACCGGCGTGCAGGCGGCCGTCGGCAACGAGAAGCTCAGGGCGGAGCGGGCCTCGGACGGCGCCTCCCGCAGGAGCGCGCACCGGGGCTCGTGGGAGACGACGGACAAGTGGAAGAAATGGCGTGCCGCGATCGAGAACTACGATCCTTCGGTCAAGCCCGGCAACCAGACCTCGCTCAACGCCGCGCGGGTGCCGTTCGCGACGTACATCAACATGATCCACAACCGGCTCCACCCGATCTTCGCGGAGGAGTTCCTGGCGTCGCTCGAGAGCTTGCCCTCCGGGCACGCGTTCAACCAGAACCGGGTCACGCACGTGGAGATCGTCCTGAACAAGGACAGCGGCAGCGTCGTGCGCCTCGGGGTCACGAGGCCGAGCGGGATGACGGCCTTCGACATCGTCGCGCTGAACTCGGTGCACCGCGCGTCGCCGTTCGGCAAGGCGCCGGACGCGATCGTCTCGCCGGACGGCAATGTGTACCTTCACTGGGAGTTCCACCGGGATCCGTACGACGCGTGCTCGACCCGCAACGCCCGCCCGTTCCTGCTGAAGGCGCCCTCCGGCGCCGCCCCGATCGAGCCGGCGCCTGTGCGCAAGGGGCCGCGGCCCGTCCCGGGCGACGAGGGGGCGCCGGCGCCGCCAGGCCCGCTGCTTCCGCTCAGGCGTTAGGTCCCGGCTCTGCACCGGGACCGCGGCGATGTATCCTCCGCGTCATGCCGAAGGATTCCGACGAGGCCGTTCGAGTGACCAACGCGCGCATCGAGGCGGCGCTCGCGGATTCCCCGGCGTTCACCCGAGTCGAGCCGCAGTTCTACGTCGTTCGTCAGGGGACAGCGTACGTCTACCTTCATGTCCTTCCCTGGGCGCCCGATCGCGCGCTCGTGCGGCTCGTCGCGCAGCTCGCCCGCGGCGTCGAGATGACGCCGGACCTCGCGATGAAGCTGCTCCGCCTGAACGCGCGCATCCGCTTCGGCGCCTTCGGTTACGTCGCGCAAGGCTCGTGTGTGGTCATCGTCCACACGCTCCTCGGCGGCGAGACGCTCGACGCCGACGAGATCCTTGTCGCCCTCCGGGATCTGTCCGTGCTCGCGGACGAGTACGACGATCGCATCGTCGAGGAGGCCGGCGGCCAGCGGATGCAGGACCTGATCGACGCCTCGGCGACCGCCGCGGTCTTCACGGATCTCGAAGCCCCCCGCGCCTGGGACAAGGGCTGAGCGACGGGCGCTGTTCTTCATGCTCCTCACCATCGATCTCCCACCCGAAGGCCCTCCTCCCTCCGCCGCGCCGGACGCCGCTGCCTCGCCCCGTCGCGAGGAGGGCGGCGAGCCTCCGCCCGCAGAGCGCCGGTCCTCCGCCGCCGGGCGGCCTCCGCTCGCCGGCCTGCCCGTGCTCGCGCTCGTCCGGCCGCTCGCCGTCCTCGCCCTGCTCGCGATGATCCTCGGCCGCATGGTCGCGCCGGCGATGGTCGGCCTGGCGGTGGGCATCGAGCGCGCCGTCCACACGATCGAGCTCGCCGGCGCCGGCGCCTCGCAGCTCTTCGCGATCGGCGCCATCGTCGTCGCGATGGCGCTGATCAGCGCGGTCGTGCGGAGCCGCGTCCCGTACGCGCTGCGGATCGGCGCGATCGTCGCGGGCAGCTTCGTCATCCTGGTCGTGCTGCACGCGACCGTGCAGCGCGTGCCCGATCTGTCCGCCGCGCTCATCGGCGTGAGCGCCGCGATCCTCGCGCTCGGCAGCGCGTGGGAGGCGCTCCGCGTCCCGTTCGTGCGGCCGGTCGCGGCCGCGCTCGGGCTCGTCGGCGCCTCCGCGCTCGTGCGGCTCGCCGGCGTCCTCCTGGCCGTCTGGGCGAACGACCGCGGGTCGAAGGCGCTCGCCGGCGCGACGAGCTCCGTCGCGACCGCCGCGTTCGCCCTCGGTGCGCTGGCCGTCCTCGCGGCGACGGTCGCGCTCGGCGCGGGCCGCGAGGCGCGGACGCGTGACGCCGAGCCGCCGCGCCCGCGCCTCGTGAGCCCGCTCTCGCTGGTGGCGCTCGCGTCGGCGCTGTTCGCCACGCGGGCGGCGCTCGCGGGCGCCTCCGACGACGCATCCATGGTCGAGGCGCTCTTCCGCCGCGCGCTCGACCGGCTGCTCACCCGCCCCGCGCCGGTCGTGCCGCTCTCGATGCAGCTCTTCGTCGCCGCCCTCTCGGTGGTGGTCGCCGCGCTCGCGCTCGTCGCCCCGCCGCGGCTGCCGGCGCTGGGCGGCGCGCTCGCGCTGCTGCTCGTCGCGGGCAGCGCCCCGGAGGTGCCGCTCGGCGCGCTGTCGCTGGTGATCGCAGCGCTCTGCATTGCGCTCGCGGCCCGCGACGAGCGCGGCTTCTGGGCGGCCATGCTCGCGAACGAGCGCGAGCGCACCTCGAGCTCTCTCCCGGGCGCCGGGAAACCGGACACCACCGGCGGCGCGTCAGGTTGACGCGAGCGACGACACTCGTTAAGCACGCCCTCGCTGTGCGGAAGAACAGCGCGCGGCATTCCACCCGCTGCTCGCCAGAAGGACGCGGGGGGAGCCGCCGCCCGGTCCAGACGATCCCTCCTTGAAAAGGCCAGGTCAGGCTCGGAGGGGCGCGAACCAGGCTCGCGTGGCGCGCCGCGGGCGCGGGAGAGTCCTCATGCATCGTCGCGATCTCGCCTCGCTCTCTGCGCTCGCGCTCACCGCGCTGGCGCTCGCAGGGTGCCCCGAGGAGCCCTCGAGGCCCGGCGGCGGCACGGCCGCGACCGCCACCACGGCGGCGCCCCCGGTGGCCTCGGTCGAGAAGCCCGCCGCGGCCCCGCAGGGGTCCGAAGCGCCGAAGGCCACGGCGCAGGAGGCCGCCCCGGCTGCCCCCGCGGGCAAGGGGATCATCAAGGGGGTCGTCAAGTTCACCGGCAAGCCGGTCGAGATGAAGGTCCCCGCCGCGCGCAAGGACGCCCCGGTCTGCCAGGACAAAGATGTCCTGTACAACGCGGTTGTCGTCAACGATGGCAAGCTCAAGGACACCTTCGTCCGCATCGCGGTCGGAGGCGTGCCGGGCAGCTGGAAGGCGCCCGACGCGCACGCGGTGGTCGACCAGCAGGACTGCATGTATGTGCCGCGCATCCAGGGCGTGGTTTCCGAGCAGCAGGTCGACATCAAGAACAGCGACCGGACGCTGCACAACGTGCACACCTACAAGGGCTCTGAGACGCTGTTCAACCAGGCGCAGCCGGGGGGCGCCGCGCCGCTCACGAAGGCGTGGAAGGACGGCATCATCAAGCTCACCTGCGACGTCCACCCGTGGATGCGCGGCTTTGTCGTGGTGACGGATCACCCGTTCTTCGCCGTGAGCGGCGATGACGGCTCGTTCACGATCGAGAAGGTCCCTGCCGGCAAGTACAAGCTCGAGGCGTGGCACCCCCACCATGGCCTGAAGACGGCCGACGTCACGGTCGCGGACGACAAGCCCGCCCAGGTCACGTTCACGTACGCCGGCACCGAGCCTGAGCCGGCGGAAAACAAGGACGAGCTCAAGGGCCTTTGGTGAGCTCCATGGCAGCGCTCGCAGCAGGCGTCGCCCCGCCCCGGGCCGCCCGGCTGGCGGCGAGCGGCGCGGTGGAGCGACCTTTCCAGGCTCGCTCGACGCGCAAAGAACGGATGAGCACGCCACGACGGTTGCCGCAAGGCGACTCGTGCCCTAAAGGGAGGCGGGCGACAACTGACGAACTCGACTCCCCGAGCCGTGTTGTGCGCGCTAGTCTCCCGGCCCCGATGCTGTTTTCTCCCGCCTCCCGCGCTCCGGTGATGACGTCGTTTTTCAGTGTGGCTGTCCCGAGACCAGGGATCGTCGGGGATGTCGCGCGAGCGCGCGGCGCGGGCGCGGGCGCCGGGCACAGCAGCGAGGTGCGCGCGTGACCATGAGCGTCGAGCAGGCCGCCGAGCGCGCCCCGGTCCCTTACGTTCGCCAGGCCGAGCCGTCCGAGGGCGGCGGCTGCGCGGTCCCCACGAGCACGCGCCCGCTGCTCAAGGGAGTGGCCGATCTCGTGAGCCTCACCAAGCCGCGCATCACGAGGATGGTGGTCGCGACGATGCTCGGCGGCATGTGGGTCGCGAGCCGTTATCTCCGCGCCGGACTGGCGGGAGAGGCCGCGATCGAGCGCGCGGCGGTGCCGCCGGCGCAGCTCGCGCTGGCGTTGCTGGGGACGGTGCTCGTCGTGTCCGGCGCCAACGCGCTCAACATGTACATCGAGCGCGACACCGATCTGCTGATGGAGCGGACGCGGAGCCGCCCCTTGCCGGCGCGGCGGCTTTCGCCGGAGCTGGCGCTCTGGTTCGGGATCGCGCTCTCGGCCACCTCGATTCCGGTGCTGCTCGTCGGGGTGAACGCGACCACGGGCGTGCTCGCCGCGGCGGCGCTGCTCAGCTACGTCCTCGTCTATACCCCGCTCAAGCGCAGGACGACGCTGTCGCTGCCGATCGGCGCGATCCCCGGCGCCATCCCGCCGCTGCTCGGGTGGACGAGCGTCACAGGGCAGATCGACGCGCCCGGCTTCCTGCTCTTCGCTGTCATGTTCCTCTGGCAGATCCCGCATTTTCTCGCGATATCGCTCTTCCGTCAGGACGAGTACCAGCGCGCGGGGCTCAAGGTGCTGCCGCTCGAGAAGGGCGATCTCACGACGCGGCGCCACATCGTCGGCTACCTCGCGCTGCTCGTGCTGTCCTCGGTGCTGTTCGTCCCGCTCGGCGTGGCGGGCCCTGTCTACCTCGGCGCCGCGATCCTCCTCGGCGGCGCGTTCTTCGGGCTCGGCGTCTACGGTCTCCGCGCGGGCACCGGCGCTCGCTGGGCGCGTCAGGTCTTCTTCGCCTCCATGGTTTACCTGGTGCTCCTCTTCGCTGCGCTGATGATCGGCGCCTGAGCGGCGCCTCGTCGCCTTGACTCATTGACGACAGGCCCTTAAGCGTCACCGGATGGTCTCAACGGAGCCCACGCGCCACGCGAGCGGCGCTCTGCCGCCTGCGGAGCCGACCGGCCAATCATTTCCGTCCGACCGCGGCGACGCGGGGAGGCCCCGGCGCGGCGGGCTCGTGGGCACGCCGGTGTTCTGGGCCGCGATCCTCGCGCTGGTCGGGCTCGTGGCGCTCGTCGCCATCGGGGTCGCGGGGCGCGCGCTCCACGGCCGGGCCGCGGAGACGCCCGCGATCCGCATCCCTCTGCCCGCCTTCGAGCTCACGGATCAGCGGGGCGCGCGGTTCGGGCTGGAGCAGCTCCGGGGCCGCGTGTGGATCGCGGACTTCATCTTCACGACCTGCCCGACCGTCTGTCCCAAGCTCACGCAGCGCATGAGCGAGATCGAGCGCCGAGGGCGCGATCTCGGTGACGCGCTCCACCTCGTGACGTTCACCGTCGATCCAGAGAACGACACCCCGGCGGTGCTCGCGGCCTACGCGGCGTCGCAGCGGCTCCCGCTCGAGCGCTGGACGTTCCTGACAGGCCCCCTCGATCAGATTGAGTCGACGGTCCTCGACGGCTTCAAGATCGCCATGGGCAAGAAGGAGTCGAGCCCTGGCCTCTTCAGCATCTTCCACGGCGAGCGCCTCGTGCTTGTCGATCAGCAGGGCGTGATCCGCGGCTACTACGAGGCGAACGACGACGGGCTCGACGCGATCCTGCGCGACGCGGGCGCCCTCGTGAAGTCGAGGTGAGCCGCTCGGGCCCTCCTCACGCCTCGATGGAGAGCCGCTTGATCATCTTCTGAAGGCCGAACCTGGACAGGCCCAGCAGCTTGGCGGCCTGCGTCTGGTTCCCGCGCGTGCGCTCGAGCGCGTCGCGCACGAGCTCCGTCTCCAGCGCGTCGATCCTCGCTCGGACGTTGAGGCCGAGCTCGCGGGGCATCGCGTTGCCGCCGTGCGCGATCTCCGGTGAGAGGTGCTCCCGATCGATGGTCCCGTCGCAGAGCACGATCGCCCGCCGGATCTCGTTCTCCAGCTGGCGCACGTTGCCCGGCCACGCGCAGGCCGAGAGCCGCTCCATCGCCCCGCGCGTGACCCGGACCGGGCCGCGGCTGTGCTTCTCGACGAGGTGCTGGACGATGAGCGGCACGTCGGTCGCGCGCTCACGCAGCGGCGGCACCCGGATCGTGATGATGTTCAGCCTGTAGAGCAGATCCTCCCGGAATGCGCGGGCCCGCACGAGCGCCTCCAGATCCCGGTGGGTCGCGGCGATGACCCGCACGTCGACTTTGCGCGCGCGCTCCGAGCCGATCGGCCTCACGAGGCCGTCCTCGATGACCCGCAGCAGCTTCGTCTGCATCGCGAGGCTCATCTCGCCGATCTCGTCGAGGAACAGCGTGCCCCGATCGGCCACCTCGAAGAGCCCGGCGCGCGGGCGATCCGCGCCCGTGAACGCGCCGCGCACGTGCCCGAAGAGCGCCGACTCGAGGAGCCCTTCGGGGATCGCGCCGCAGTTCTCGCTCACGAACGCGTGCGCGGCGCGCGGGCCGTTGTGGTGGATGGCCCGCGCCACGAGCTCCTTGCCGCTGCCGGACTCGCCGCACACGAGCACCGGCACCTCGGAGGCGGTCACCCGATCGACGAGGCGCAGCATCGCGCGCAGCGGCTCGCTCTCGCCGATGATGGCGTCGTACCTGTAGCGCGTGTCGCGGCCGCCGCGCGCCCTGGCGAGCTCGAGCGCCGCGGCGTCGAGCTCCGCCTCGCGCCGCGCGAGCTCCTCGGCGAGGCGCGACGAGGCGCGCTCCGCGCGGCGCGCGGCGCGGCGCAGCTCGACCTGCGCGCGCGCGTCGGAGATCGCCAGCGCCGCGACCGACGCGATGGCGCGCGCCCACCGCAGCTCCTGCGCGCCGAACGCGCCGCGGCGCACGCGGTCGTCGAGGTAGACGACGCCGAGCGCCTCGCCGCGCGCCACGAGCGGGACGGCCAGCACGCTCCGCAGCTTCAGCGCGTGCACGCTGTGATGCACGCTCGGCAGCTCCCCCGCCGCGTCGACCGCGACCACCGGCTCGCGCGCCTCCAGGGCGCGGCGCGCGAGCGTCTCCGAGAGCGCGAGCTGCTCCGCGCCGAGGCGCGAGCGCGCCAGGTTGCGCGCGGCCCGCGGGACGAGGCGCCCGTTCGGGGCGCGCAGGAGCAGGAGCCCCCGCTCGACCCCCGTCCAGAGCACGAGCGCGTCGACGACCCGGTCGAGCAGCGGCGCGAGCCGCTCGCGCTCGCCGAGCGCGCCGACGAGGGCCTCCAGATCGCGCGCCTGCTCGGGCCGGAGCCCGCTCTCCGGCATCGCCCGCGCGCGGACGACCCACGGGAGCGACCGGACCGCGCCGGAGAGCGCCGACGCCCCTGGCGAGGCAGCGGAGGCGCCCGCCGAGCCAGCGCCCGCGGTGCGCCCGCAGAGCTCGCGCGCGGCGTCGGCGAGCGCCGCGAGCACCCGGTGCGCGACGTCCGTCTGCCCGGCCCTGACGGCCAGCGCGTGCGCCGCGGCCAGCGCCGGGCCGCGCGCCGCGATCGGGGCGCGGGCGCCCGCGAGCGCGGCGATCGCGGCGAGGACGCGGTCGCTGCGGCCGCGTGACGCCGACGCGCCCGACGCGCCCGCCGGGCCGCGCGGCGCGTCGTCCGCGGCGCTCGCGGCGCCGACGTCGTCGGCGGCGAGCGCGATCGCGGCGCGCGCTCCCCACCAGTCGAGCCGCGAGGCCGCCGCGGGCTCCGGGCCGTTCGCGAGCTCGTCGAGCTCCTCGACGCGGGCCCCATCGAGCTCGCCCGCGCCGTGGCGGAGGAGCCGCGCGGCCGCCCTGAGCGTGTCGTCCGCGGAGCCTCCGGCGAGGAGCGCCGCCGCGCGCGCCGCCGCCGCGCGCGGGTCGACGTGTGATCCGACGTCCGCGCCGACGACGCCGTCGCCCCGCGCCGCGACCACGTCGGCGATGGCCCAGAGCGCGTAGGCCTCCGCCTTCGCGTCGCCCGCGTCGCGGGCCCGCGCGATGGCGTCCTCGGCGGTCCGGCAGGTCTCGTGCACCAGGCCCGCGGTGGCGTAGGCGGCGGCGCAGGCGAGCAGCGCCCGGGCGCCCTGCGCCGGCCGGCCGAGGTGCTCCCAGAGCAGCGCCGCGCGGGTCGAGGTCGCGATCGCGCCGTCGAGATCGCCGAGATCCACCGCCGCCGCCGCCTCGCCGGTCCGGTAGGTCGCCTCCTCGACCACCGCGCCGGCGCGGACGGCGTAGTCGACCGCGGCGCTGAACGACGCGTGCGCGCGCTCCGGATCGCTCGCGTGCCACGCGTAGCCGCGCACGGCGGCCATCCGCGCCAGCTCCTCCACGGAGCTCGCGAGCGCCTCGCCGCGCGCCACCTCCGACAGCGCCCGCGCGGTGTCGCCGCGCAGCACGGCGAGCAGCGCGCGCACCTCGCAGAGCGGCGCCGTGACCGCGTCCCCGGCGAGCGCGTCGGCCGCCTCCAGCGCCCCCGCGTCGATCGCGACGCGCGCGAGCACCGCGCGCGCGCGCCCCTCCGGGTCCGCGCCGGCGTCGATCGCGGCGCGCGCGCGCTCCTCGGCCAGGGCGCGATCGCCGGCGCGCCGCAGCACCTCCGCCGCGAGCGCCGCGGCCTCCGTCGCGCCTCGAACGCACGAGCGCAGCATCAGGCTCCGCGCGCGCCCGGCGTCCCCGTGCAGCCGGAGCGCGTTGGCCGCCGCGACGACCAGGCTGGCCGGCGCGTCGTCGCGCTGCTCGATCGCCTCGAGCGCGAGCGGATCCGGCGGCACACGCGCGATCGCGAGCGCCAGCGCCGCGGCCTCCGCCGCGCCGATGGCCTGCGCCTCGGCGGCGCCCTCGGCCGCTCCTCGGTCCTCCGGCCCCGCGCTCGCCCGCCGCCGCGCGCCGCTCCCCGGGGTTCCCAGCACGGCCGCCTCGACGTCCGCGAACGTCCAGGCGCGCGGCGGGACCTGCCGCGCGAGCGCGACGAGCGCGTCCGCGAGCGCCCTCTCCGGCGCAGACGCGAGCGGCCCCATCGGCCACGCCGTCGCGCTCGTCCCCGCGAGCGCGGTGAGCCACCGAGCCACGCGGTCCGGCCCGAGCCGCCCCAGCCACGCCGCGTCGCTCTGCGGCGGACCCACGCGCGCCGCGCCGTCGCCCGCGCGGAGCGACGCGCCGGAGAGCGCGCGCACCCGCTCGACCACCGCGAACGCGTCCACGAGCCAGGGGGCGACATCGTCGCGCACCCCGAGCGCCGCCTCGAGCTCGTGTCGCCGCAGGCGCAGGTAGGCGGCCCGCACGCGGCGCGCGTCGCGGTCCTGTCGATCGCGCTCTGCGCCGGGCGCCCCCGCATCCCGGCCGGCGTGCCCCGCGGGGGGAGCGGCGGACGGGGGCCGCGCGCGCCGCCCGCCGGCGATAGCGGCGCGGGCCGACTCGGTGACCCACGCGGACGACGGGCGCGCCGCGGGCGAGGGCGAGAGGAGCGCCCGGCAAATCGCGTCGAGCGGCGGCCCGGCCGCGCTCTCCGCGGCCGCCGCGGCCCGCGCCGCTCCGATGGGATCGTCCGCGTCCGCCACGCCGGGGAAGGCGATCTCGGCGAGCAGCGTCCCCAGCGCGAGCAGATCCCTCGCCCGCGCGTCTCCGAGCTCGGCGTCCCCGCGCGCGATGTACCGCAGCGTCGCCCCGTCCACGGACGTCTCGTGGATCGAGCAGGCGAGCCCCAGGTCGATCACCGCGATCCGCCCCTCCGGCGTCAGGATCAGGTTCTCCGGCTTGAGATCTCCGTGCGCCAGGCCGATGCCGTGCAGGTCGGCGAGCGCCTCGCCCGCGTCGCGCGCGGCGGCGAGCGCGAGCGCCGCGCGCTCGCCAGGGGGCAGCCCGCGCAGGGCGTCGGCGACGGCCCTCCCTTCGATCCAGCGCATCGCGACGAACGCGCGCCCCTCCTCGCCGGGGGCGCCCTCGGCGCGCGCGGCGCGCGCGACGCCAGACGGCGCAGCGAGCCAGCCGACGTCGACGAGCTCCGGCAGCCGCGGCGAGAGCGCCAGCGCCGCGTGCAGCGCCTCGCGGCCGAGCACCCGCCGCACGGAGGCGCGCTGCGCCGCGGACGTTCCGCGCTCGCGCGGCTCGATCTTGAGCGCCACCACGCCGCCGCGCTCCTGATCGACGGCCCTCCAGACCTCGGCCGACCCGCCGGACCCCGCGACGTCCAGCAGCCGGAAGCGCTCTGCCAACCGAGGTGTCACGGTCGACGGCTCGCTCATCCCCAGAATGCTCCCGGTCGAGGAGCCACCTGTCAACCCGGTTACGGATCCGGCGGAGCGCCCCCCGCCGCGCCCGCCCCGTCTCCGCTGCCGCCTCCGCCGCCTGATCCCTCGCCGCAGATCGGCGCGCCGCCGTCTGGCAGATCGATATCGACGGCCCCCGCGTCGCTGCACGTGTCTTCCGGGCCCTTGCCGTAGTGGTCCGCCACGAAGCGCGCGAGCGACGTTTTGTCGAGGCACGTCGCGGTGTACGTCGCGCCCCAGGCCGCGGCCGCGACCGGGGTGTCCAGCGCGCTGTCGGGCGTCATCACGAGCCGCGCCTCCGGCCCTCCCGGCACCAGGAGGCACTTCGGATCGGAGGCGGCCTCGGCCCGCACCTCGTCGAGCACCGCCTTCACCTCTGCGCAGCCGGACGCGGCGCACCGGTACGCGAGGACGATCGCGCCGTGCTCGAGGTTGTGGACGTACATCTCGCGCGGGACCTCGGACTCGAAGCGCTTGTACTCGGCCCACAGGCCCCAGTGATCGCCGCCGCTCGGCGGGTTGGTCGCGTACTGGACAGGCGCGCACGTGGCCACGTGTTGCGCCGATGTAACGGGGATCCCCGTCTTGACGACGACCTTGCACTCGGCCTCGCCCGGGAGCGGCGGCGCGTCCGGAAAGCTCGTGACGGTCTCGGGTTGTTGCGGCGCGGGCGCGGCGTCGCCCTCGTCGATCGGGGGCGAGCTCGTGCCACACCCGCTCAGAGGAACGGCGAGCCCGGCGACCATCGTGGCAGCGACACACATCTGCGCGAAACCGCAGTGTTTCATGGTCGAAGCCTACCATGTCCGACGCGCGACGCGCGTTGCCCTGGCACGTCGGCTCTGGTGTACTTGGGTCCCCTAGCGTGGCGAAGCAAGAGAACGATCACCGGCAGACGCTCGTCACCTGCACCGCGATCGCCCCGCCGGTGCCGCCGGTGGCGCCGGGCACCGCGTGCCTGGTGGTGATCTACGGCACCGAGCTCGGGCGCCGCATCGCGCTAGGGACCGGGGCGATCGAGTGTGGGCGCGCGATACAGACCGATATCCCGCTCGACGACGACGCGGTGAGCCGGCGTCATGCGCGCATCTCCTGGACGGGGATGAGCTACGTTGTCCGCGATCTCGGCTCGACCAATGGCACCTACGTGAACGACGTCTCCGTCGATGAGCGCGCCCTCAAGGACGGTGACCAGGTGAAGATCGGCCGGACGATCTTCAAGTTCATCCAGGGTGGGAACGTCGAGCTCTCGTATCACGAGGAGATCTACCGGCTGATGACCTTCGACGGTCTGACGCAGGTCCACAACAAGCGCTCCTTCGAGGTCGCGCTGGAGCGCGAGGTATCGCGGGCTTGTCGCTACCATCGCCACCTCGCGCTCATCATGTTCGACATCGATCACTTCAAGAACATCAACGACACCCGCGGGCACCTCACGGGCGACGCCGTGCTCCGCCAGATGGCCGCGCTCGCCGCTGCGAACGTCCGCCGCGACGACATCCTCGCGCGCGTCGGCGGGGAGGAGTTCGCCCTGCTCGTGCCGGAGATCGCCGTCGACAGCGCCCGCCTGGTGGCCGAGAAGCTGCGCGCGCTCGTGGAACGCACGCCGTTCCGCTTCGAGGACGGCGAGGTCGCCGTCACCGCGAGCTTCGGGGTCGCCGGCGTCACGCCGGACGCGCCGGTCTCGCCGATGGAGCTCTACCGCCGCGCCGACGAGCGGCTCTATCATGCGAAGAAGGCCGGGCGGAATCGCGTGATGTGACGCCGCGCAAGCGCCGTCAGGGCGAGGCAGCCGGGGCGGAGCAGTCTCGCGGCGCGGCGCCGTTGAGGATCCACGCGGACAGGATGTCCATGCCGTCCACGTAGGGCGTTGTGTTCTGATCGTCCGGCTCCTGGGGGTGGAACCAGAAGATCGGGTTTGATGGCGGGGGCGGCATCGGCATCCCCACCACGAACGCCGCCTGCAGCCGCTCGTTCTCCTGGCGGAGCTTCTCCGCCGCATCGGCGGGCAAGGAGGGATCGACCGCGCTCTGCCCGATGAGGATCTTGTAGAGCAGGTAGCTGTTCCCCGGGTTTCCCGGGTCGATGAGCGGCATCGCCCTGCCGAAGCGCTCCGGGGATGCCTCCCCCACGTGCGCCTTCTCGCCCATCTGGGTCTGGTGCGCGGTGCGCCCGATCGCGGTCTTGAACAGCGGATCGAGCTGGTTGAACGCCGTGCCCAGGTTCAGGTCCAGCCCTGCGGCGGCGCTCGCGCCGTTGTGGCACCCGAAGCAGCCGTAGAAGAGGTAGTACGCGGCGCCCCTCACGCAGGCGACGCACGTCGGATCCGCGGGAGCGTCGCCCTGGCAAGCTGCCGTGGCCGTGACGCACTCGAGGTCTCGCTGGCAGAAGAAGTCGCCGCTCGGCGGGCGCTCCGGCATCGCCTGAGGCGGGTTCGTCGCCGCGACGGAGAACTCGATGCGCGTGTTGCCGCCGAGGGGCGCGCCGTCGAACGCGCGGACGCCGGACGAAGCAGCCTCGTCCGCCGGCTTGAAGACCGTCAGCGCATACCGGGTCCCGGGAACCAGGCCCGGCATGCCCTCGATCTGGCGGAAGATGACCTCCCGCTGGACAGGGTTGTACGTGGGCGCCAGGGCGATCGGATTGACGCAGTCCGCGTAGGTCTGGACCGTGGCCAGATCGCCCGAGACGCACACGGATTCGGCGCCGACCGTGGCGCTCACCGAGCTCGGCAGCAGGTAGCGATCGAACTTCAGCACGAAGCTCGCGGTCGACAGGACCTCGGTCGTGCCGGCGGGATCGAGCGCGGTGCGGACGGGCTGGTAGTTCTGGTCCAGGCTGGTCGTGGCGCGCGCCTCGATCAGCTGGACAGGAGGGGCGTCGATCGGCTGGAGCGTGGCCTCCCCCACGTCGCAGCCGGCCGTCGCGAGGGCCGCCTGCAGGCAGAGGGGGAGGGGGGCGAGGCGCGTCGCGCGAGCCAGCGTGCTCAGCTCTCGGAGTAGAGCGAGAGCTGCTCGCGGACGACCTTCTCGTTCACCCCGGACTGGATGTGCTCCTTGAGACAGTCGGCCAGCGTGATCAGCATGTCGTCTACCCCTTTCTCCTCGATGAGCTTCGACAAAAGTTGGCGTGCCTCCCGTCCGTCGTCCTCGCGGAGGAAGCCCCGCACTGTCTCCAGCGTGATTTCCCCCTGGAAATCGAGATAGAGGTTGTCGATCAGGTACTTGATCAGCTCCTTCACGCCCGTTCTCCTTGGCGTTCGCGGCGATCGTTAGGGAAGCCGCGCGCACTTCGCTATACCCGTCGCCGGAAGGCCAGGGCAAGGAATATACTGACGGATTTTGACTTTTCATTGGCACCGCTGCACGAACCTGTCGCTCGACTGATGGCACACCAGGCACGGACGCGGGTTCCGGGAGAACGCCGTCTTGCACTTGCTCTCGAACCCGAGCGGGTGCGGGTTCAGCCCTTGCCCGCCTGACGCCCCGCGCGTCGCGTGGCAGGTCGCGCAGTCCCGCTCGGTGTGGCAGGAAACGCACGCATTCAGGTTTCGCTCTGCTTCCCAGGCGTGGTGCTTCGCGCTGCGCGGCGCCGTGGTCCACTCCGCCGGCGGGGGATGGAAGCGGCGCCCCGCGGGCCGCGCTGCGCTCGGCGCCTCGCGCGCCACGCCCGTCCGCCGGTGACAGTCCGCACAGAACGTCTGCTCCTGATGGCAGCTCACGCAGCGAGGATTGTCCTGCCGGGCCGCTTGCGGGTGCATCGAGAGGAAGTCGTTCGGGTGGACATTGCGCGGACGGATCTTCCCGTCGTGGCAGTCGGTGCAGTAGTTCGCGCTGTGGCATGACCCGCAGAAGGCGCTGTCGTTCGCGGCGATCTGCTTGTGCCGCTCGAGCCAGTCGGGCGTGTGCCCCGCGCTGTGCAGCCACGCGGGCGGCAGCAGATCGCCCGTGGCGAACGCGGTCACGAGCCGCCCGTCGGGGCGCGTCAGGTGGCAGACGTCGCAGTCGCTCTTCGCCTCACCCTGCGCCGCGCCGCTCATGTTGTGGCACGTGAAGCAACCGGCCATGCGCGGCAGCTGATCTCGGGTAGCGAGCTCGATCTGGTCGACGCGGCCGTGGCACTGGCTGCACTTGATGTTCCGGCTCACGTGCTTCGCGTGAGGGAAGCGGAGGTTCGCGTGCGGCAGCACGAGCGGCGCCACCTTTCCGTCGCTGCCAGCGTTCTCCCCGATATGGCAATACGCACACTGTCCGTTCTCGTTCGTCCCCGCCTTCACCTGGGTGAGGTCGGAGTGATCGACATCATGACAGTTGTCGCACGTCTCGCTCGGCTTCGGCAGCAGCCGGTCCGTCACCGCGCCGCTCGTGTAGGCCGCGCCGTGGCACGATTTGCACGTCTGCTTGAGCCCTTTGACGTGCTTCTTGTGGTTGAAGCGGATCGTCAGCGTCTGCGGGGGGTAGATCTCGTCGCTCGGGACCGGGGTCGCGCTCGTCCCAGGCGGCATCCACGCCAGCGGCACCTCCGCGTCGTCGGGCATCGGGTGGAGGCCCGACGTGTACCCGCCGCGCGCCGCCTTGGCGGGCGCCTCTCCCTCGGCGTCGCCTTCCTCCGCGTCATCCTCTGCCGCCTCGGCGCCGTCGTCTCCCGCTGCCGCCGGCGGCTTCGGCTGGGCAGCCGCCTCGGGGCCCACGATCGCGAGCGCCAGCGCGCCCAGGCACGCGACGATCGCGACCCACCCAGGGACGAACCTCGCCTCGTCTCGCCGGGCGCGGCGGCGTCCGTCCTGTCTTGCGTCCATGCGATCCTCGCTCACGGCGCCACCCGCAGGTTCACGAGGCCGACGATCCGGAAGCGCTGGCCCACAAGCCGGTTCATGTCGTGCTCCCACTCGATCTTGAAATCCGCGGCCTCGCCCGGCCGATACCCGGCCCCGAGGACATATCCGAACGACGTCGCGCCCCGGTCCGGCCTGAGCGGATCCTCCCAGTCGTAGAGCGACATCCGCGCTCCGAGCGCGTAGCGCTGCCCGCTCAGACGCTTCTCTCCCGAGAGATCGGCCCCCGTCCGCCTCCCGCGCTCCCCCGCCTGCAGCATCCCGCGGAGCTCGACCGACGTCGTGCGGGTGCGGTAGCGGCCCGCGAGGTTCGCGAGCACGTCGGTCGAGATCGTCGTGGCGCGGTTCTTCTCGTCGCGCGCGTAGTCGCGGAGATCGCCGTCATTCGGATCGAGCGACGTCGCGCCGACGCAGCCCGGTCGCCTCACCGCCTCGCACTGGCCAGCGCCGAACTCCTCCGGGTTGCCTTCGGCGATCCACATCCGCGTGCCGCCCCAGGCCGCGACATCGATCTCGCGGGTGATGTCCACCGCCGCCCGTCCGGTGATCGTGGTGATCGGATCGTGGGTGAACCAGTTCCAGATCGAGTCAGCGTCGAACGTCGGAACGAAGTAGTCGACGTCCGCCCCAAGCGTGACGCGGCTCCCGGCGTACACCTCCAGGCCGCCGTAGAACGAGCCGACGAGCTGGTTGTAGAAGTCGTAGGTCACTCCGCCCTTGATGCCACCGAGATCCGGCTTGTTGATGTTGGCGGCATACCCGAGGCGATCCTGCGAGATGCGCGACTCATCGGACGTCCGGACGCCTCCGTCCGGATCCGGGAACTGCTGGGTGACAGAGGTTCCCAGGTTGTAAACGCGGCGGTAGGTCAGGCGACCGTGGATGTAGTTCGGGCCGGCGCTCTCGAGCGCGACGCCGAACGCCGGCGCCAGATCGGCCTCCTGATACGACGGGAAATCCGCTGCGCTCCCGGGCTGCGTCCGGTCGTCGCCGAAACCCCGGTGGCTGCCGCGCCAGATCCCCTGCCGCTCGAAGCGCGATGTGGAGAGCGGCAGGCCGCCGCGCTGCTCGAGCCCGCCGTACGCCTCGAGTTGAACGTAGTACGGCGTCGTCAGCCGGACGAGCGCGCCGTCGAACGACCACCACCCGAGCACGTCGCTCACGTACTGGCGGCCGACCCGGAAGCCGAGCCACCCGCTGGCGACGTTCCGCCCTTCGACGTACGCGTACATCAGATCGAGGGGCGCCTCGCGCAGCCCCGGGATGTAGCGCGAGCCGCCATCGATGCTGTAGTCGGTCTCGCCGCCCCGCTGCGCGCCGTCGAGGTGGCCATTCATCCCGAAGTCCGCGTCGAGCCGGAGCCGCACGGTCGCCGAGTAGTCGGCCTCGCCTGGGGCGGAGTCGCCCTGGAGGTTGTAGACGGCGAGCCCCAGCGTCTGAAGGAGCCGCCGCCGCTCGATGTTCGTGTCGCCCCACGGGCCCGCGACCTCGTAGGCCTGGACGCCGGTCGTCGACTCGACCTCGAAGTCGGCTGCGGCCGCGGTGCGCGCGGCGAGCGCGCAAGGCAGCAGGCACGCCGCGGCCAGCGCGCGTGACAGGGGGAGGCGACCGAGGGGGACGCGACGGGCGCTCTCCACGAGCGTGCCTGGGCGCGCGTCGCTGGAGCGCCGGGGACGAGGTCGTGACGGAAGCTCCGCCATCCATGAGCGGTGCTCAATCACGGACTGCGCTCGCTTTCGTCTTGTGCGGGCCGGTCTGCGCGGCTTCGCTCTCAGCTGCCGCCGAGGGCTGAACAAGCATGGCGTGGAGTTTCGTCCACGTGCGGTGATGCTGTCAACCCGATCGCAGGACGAACGGACTTGTCACGATGCGCGCCGGGTCAGCTGTATCCAGCGCCCTTCCGGAGCTTGCCGTCCGAGCCCACGCTGAAGCCGTTCGAGTCCTGGAGCGCCTGGCTCGCGCTGCTCCGCAGCTCGGCCGGCACCGTCCAGCCCCGGGTCATCAGCCCCTCGGCGACCTTGTTCTTCACCCGGACCGACTCCTCGGCCGCGAGCATCTTCACCAGCGCTGGCACGCTCGCCTCATCCTCCTGGGAAAAGATGGTCTGCACGGCGTGGAAACGGACCGTCTCGTTGACATCGTCGAGGAACCGCTCGACCGCCACCCGCACGTCGTCGCCCTTGATGTCGCCCAGCGCCATGATGAGCTGCTGCTTCGGCTCGACGTTGCGCGCATACTCCGTGTCGAAGCGGTCGAGCAGCTGGACGAGCTCGGTCCGGTACCCGGTGTCGTCGAGCAGCGCCCGCAGGATCTTGAGCGGCCAGGTGAGCGCCTCGGCCTTGATGCAGAAGTCGACGACGGCCGGCACCGCGTCCTTGCCTGCATCGACGATCCCCCGGAACGCCAGATCCTTCTCCTCTTGATCCGTGATGGAGGGGTCGATCGAGAACGTGAAGCGCCTGAGGAGCGCCGCCGCCGCATCCGCGCTCTTCATCGCGGCGAGCGACTGGATGGCGTCGAGGCGGTCGTACGTCTGAGCGCGCTTGTCCGCGACGACCTTCGCAGGCCCAGCCACCTTCTTGTCGGAGGGGGCGCCCCCGGCAGGGGGGTTGCTTTTGCGGAGAAAATCGAAAATACCCAACGCTGACCTCTGGTGGCTGTCCCCGCCGCCCGGTCCGAGCTACCCGGCGATCGTCGCCCGATCTATAGCGGGGCGCATCTTCGTGCGCTACGGGCTCATCCGCGTCGTTCGGCTCGCTGCGGCGTGCTCTCGTACGCCTCACGCGCCTGCCTAGCGGCTGAGCCCGTATCACAGGAACCTGCACCCCGCTAGAGTGGCTCCCTGCAGAGGGCCTCCCCGCCCGAGCTACCCCGGGCGGACCGGCTCGGTCACCGCGAGCCGGCGCAGCCGTCTACTCCGTCGTCTTGATGCCGGTGGGGAACTGAATGCTCAGGCTCACGGTGACCATGCTCGTGAAGTGGAACTCGCGGTCCTTGTCGTCCACCTTGCGGTCAGGGAACGCCTCGTCCGTTCCGAGCCCGTGGTTGTCGAAGCCCGAAGTATTCCATGCGAACGGCAGGGCGCGCCACTCCGCGCCGAAGCCGATGAAGTCCGACGGGTAGAAGTTCCAGCCGAGGCCGAACGTCGGCGCGAAGGCCATGCGGCTCTCGAGCCCGAAGGTGTCCGCGCAGGAGTTCTGGGTGGTCGTGCCGCACTCCTTGCGTTCCTTCACGCCGATCGCCGCGGCTCCCGCGAAGAAGCTCACGTCGGTGTCAACGAAGAGCTCGGCGAACAGCGCCAGCTTCCCGCGGAAGGGAACGACCGTCACCTGGGGCGCTGCGACCCACTGGATCTGTCCGAGCTGATCCTTCGTCAGATCGCCCTTGGTCAGGTTGACCCTGGTCAGCTGGCACGCCGTCGTGAACGGCTGGGTGTCGCAGTTACGCCCGTCGATCGCGACGCGCTGGAGCTCGTCCGTCAACCCGGTGTTGTACTGAAACCCGTACCCGCCCCAGGCGCCGAAGCCGAGCCAGTCCGTGAAGTGGTAGGTGAGCCGCAGGCCCGGCATGATCGTCCGCCGGTACTCGTCCAGCAGCGTGAACGATGCGCCTGGAGCCACCTCGAACCGCCCGTCACGGTGGAGCCGGAGCTTCCGCACGGCCGGCGCGCCGGCCAGAGGGCCCGTGAGCTGGATCTCCTGCGCCTCCGCGGGCGCAGCCGTCATCAGAAGTGCACAGCCGGTAAGCCCTGCCACCACGGTGCAGAGGCTCTGGACGAATCGACGCATCATGCCTGTCCCCGTCTTTGGCTGAATCATCCTATGTCTCGCGCTCGGCGTCTGCGCGTCCCCGCGTCCAAAGTCCTCACTTCGGCAGCCGGTATTCCCAGGAGAACGGCAGGAAGACCGACAGCCCGACCTGCGCCTGTACGTTGTTGGTGAAGCTCTTCCCCTCGGCGAGCCAGGTGCTCTTGTCCTGAGGGTTGTTCGTGTCGACGCTGGGGTTCTCGAGCTCGTCGAAGAAGATGTAGTCGCTGACCTCGAACATCGCCGCAAACCAGCGGTTGAAGAAGATGCGGAGGCCACCGCCGACGTGGAACGAGAGCTTCGGCTTCCAGTCGAAGGTGCGGTTGTCGGGATCGACGACGGCCATGGGCCTCGTCGAGATCGCGCCGACACCGCCCAGCACGAAGAAGTCGTAGTGGAAGATGAAGTCGCTGAACCCGGCGAATTTGCCGTACGCGGGGACGTACGTGAAGTTCGCATTCGCGTTCCACTGATACTCGGTGATCGGCTCGCCGATACGCGCCGCCCTGCTCGTCTGGAAGTTGAAGTCCGACGGCGTGTTGAGGCCACCGTACCAGTTGCCGTTGACCCCGATCGCGAGGACGTTGGTGAGGTACCAGTTGACAGCGAGCCCCGGCCCGTTGTGGCCGACGAACTGATCGTTCATCGTCAGCCCGAAGTACGGGTTCACCTCGAAGCGGTGGTAGCGCAGCGCGTAGATCTGCTGCACCGCGTAGGTCTCGTTCTTGAGATCCTTCGCGGCCTCCTTCTCCAAATTGATCGTGGGACACGCCGTCGGGTCGATAGCACAGATGTCCCCAAGCCCCGTCGTCTCGCCGCCCTCGGCAGGGGCCGCGGGTGCCTCCACCGGCTCCGTGCCTTCGGCAGGAGTCTCTGGCTCGTCGAGGTTGATTTCCTTGGGTTGCCCTTTTGGCTGAGCTGATGCCGTAAGCGGCATCGCGACCAGCGCAGCCGCAACGAGAAGCCCCACGCGAGCCTGGTTCATCGCCATCCCTTCCGAAGTCCGTGCGATGCGAGCGATCGATCGCCCAGGTAGTACAGCTTCCTAACTACTCGAATTCATTAAATAATTCGGTCAACCGCCAAGCCCGACGGACTATATCACGTCGAAAATAAAAGGATCAACAACCAAATCCTTTTGCCACGGACGACCGGCGGCGTCGCAGAGGGGACCCGCCGGGTGGACACGCGGCGAGCGGCAGACTCGCTGCACAATCACCGCGGGCTCGGATCGCCGGTGTGCCTGCGCCGAGGGCGCGACGGTGGTGGCGCCTGACGGGTTCAGCGGCACAGGCGCGGCGTGCTGAGACATCGGAGCCATCGCCCGTTGGTTGGACCGGTGTCGAGCCGCGCGATTGGGTGGTGAGGAGAGATCGAGCGCCGCCGGCGCTCACGCCGCGACCGCGCTTCAGGCGGCCGCGTCTTCGGAGCCGCTGGCGCGGCCGAGCATCGCCTCGACGAACTCGTCGGGCTCGAACTCGCGGAGGTCTTCCGCGCGCTCGCCGATGCCGACGTACCGGACGGGCAGCCCATGCTCGGCGCAGATGCCGAGGATGACGCCGCCCTTGGCGGTGCCGTCGAGCTTCGTCAGCACGATGCCGGTGATCGGCAGCGCCTCCTTGAAGAGCGCGGCCTGCTGCATGGCGTTCTGGCCGTTCGTCGCGTCGAGCACGAGCAGCGTCTCGTGAGGCGCGCCCTCGAGCGCCTTGTTCATGGTGCGCGCGACCCGGGACAGCTCCTCCATGAGGTTCGTCTTCGTGTGCAGCCTGCCGGCGGTGTCGGCGAGCACCACGTCGGCGCCGGTGTCCTTCGCCTTCTGGATCGCGTCGAAGATCACCGCGCCGGGGTTCGCGCCGTCCTTGCCGCGCACGACCTCGCAGCCGACGCGCTTGCCCCAGACGTTGAGCTGCTGCACCGCCGCCGCGCGGAACGTGTCGCCCGCCGCGAGCACTACCGTCCGGCCCTCGGCCTTGAGCTGCGTCGCGAGCTTGCCGATCGTGGTCGTCTTTCCCACGCCGTTCACGCCGACCACCATCACCACGGTGGGCTGCGCCTTCAGCGGCAGCCCGCCGCCGGCGCCGACGCGCAGGATCCGCTTCGCGTGCTCGCGCAGCGCGTCCCAGACCTTGTCGGTGTCGGCGAGCTCGTTCCTGCTGAGCGCCGACCGGATCTCGTCGAGGAGGAGCTCTGTCGTCTTCACGCCGACGTCCGAGGTGAGCAGCACCTCTTCGATCTGCTCGACGACGTTGGGATCGATCTCCTTCTTGCCGGCGAACAGCGCCTTCAGCCGGCCGAAGAACCCCTCGCTCTCCCGCACCTTCGTGAGGCCTTTGCGGAGCCCCTCGATGTCTCGCTTGCGCGCGGCCGGAGGCGCGGTCTCCCGCGCTGGCTTGGCGGTCGGCTTGATGGCCGGCGCCTCGATCGCGGGCGCGATGGGCGCCTCCGCGACCGCGGGCTCGGGCGCCGCCGGCGCAACGGCGGGCGGCGGCGCGACGGGCGCCTCGACGGGGGCGGGCGCCGCCGGCGGCTCCTCCTGCGGCGCGGGCTCCTTCGCCTTCGCCGGAGGAGCTTCCTCGGCCGGAGGCTTCTTCTGGGCGCGCGGCTTCTCGGTCGGCTTGTCCGCCGGCTTCTCGGAGGGCTGCTTCGCCTTCTCCTGGAGCTTCTTCGGTTCGGGGGGCGCTGCGATCTCCGGTGGCGGCGCCTTCTTCGTGACGAAGTAGACGATCGCCGCCACCACGACGAGGCCGACGATAATTAGGGCGATTTCCACGTTGGCGTTCTCCGGCGAGGGAGCCGACTATATGGGACGCACCCCATACGTCAACGTGCGGTCGCGCGGGGGCGCGATCCGACCAGCGAAACGGCAGATCGGCGCGGCGACGGGGCCGGCGCTCCGCGGGCCCCGTCGCCTGGCTCACGGGGCCAGCGGCGAGGCGCCCGGCTTGGGCTCCGACGCCCCGAGGTCCTGCTCGATCCGCTCGTCCACGGGATCGGGACCGAAGGCGGCGTGCTCGATCCGGCTCGCCCAGAGCTCGACCTCGCGCTGCTG
The DNA here is from genome assembly GCF_051525985.1 of Sorangium sp. So ce145. NCBI lineage: Bacteria > Pseudomonadati > Myxococcota > Polyangiales > Polyangiaceae > Sorangium > Sorangium sp. So ce145. Next base: position 3,992,136 of record NZ_CP150315.1, read on the forward strand.
AACCCTGCTCGCCACCCGGCGCACGTGCCCGGGCGTCGGCTCCGGCGGCCCTTCGAAGGGCGCTCCCTGGCGCCGCGCCCAGCGCACGAGGCGATCGAGGACGGCACGGCGCCGCGTGACCAGCGCGATGCCCAGCTTGCTCGGCGACGGGAGCGCCTGCTCATGGCTGCTGTGCGTCGGCGCGCGGACCACGAGCCTCGCGTCGCTCCGGTACGGCGCCTCGATCGAGAACTCGCCGACGTCGTCGGTCAGCGCGCGGGCGATGACGCCGCTGCCGTCGAAGGCGGGGACGACGATCACGAGCTCGGCGCGCGCGATGGGCGTTCCGTCATGCGCGTCGGCGACGGCGCCACGCCAGCCGGTCGCGCCCTCGAGCGGTCCCATGACGCGCACGCCGGCGCGGCCGGGCGGCGCGACGGGCCGCTCGTCGCCCGCGCGCGTCGTTGCGGCGCGCTTCGGCGCCCGCCGCCAGCCGCCGAGCACCCAGCCCGCGATGGCGAGGACGGCGGCGCCGAGCGCGATCTGCCGCCACGCCCCTGGGCCCGCGACGGGCACGTCGATCGCGAGCTCCGCGCCGGGGATCCACCACGGAGAGGCGGGCACGTAGCGGAGCGAGATCGGGACCGTCCCCGCTCGCTCGGCGGTGAACGCGGCGATCACCCGCGCCTTGCCGCCGATCACGGTGGCCGCCCCGACGGGCTCGCCCGCGCGCAGCGCCTCGACCACGCCGCCCTCGACCGGGCCGCGGGACGAGCGCACCTCGACGTCGATCGGCACGCCGTCCTCCGCGCGCGCCGGCTCGACAGGATGCGACAGATCGAGCGTGACCTGCGCGTACCGCACGACGCTCTGGCTGACGCTCGCCTTCGCGAGCGTGGCGGTTCCATCGAAGCGCGCGCGCAGCACGCCCTGGCCGGCGCCGTCGAGGCGCTCGGTCGGGAGCTCGAAGCGCGCGCGGCCGTCGCCGCCGGTCGGAGCCTCCGCGAGCCGCGCGCCGCGCTCGTCCTCGAGCACGACCGGGAGGCGCTCGCGCTCGAACGGCGCGCCGCTCCCCACGCCGCGCGCGCCGCTGCGATCGAGCCGGAGCGCCACGGTGACGTTCACCGTCGGGCGATCGAGATCGACCGCGTCGACCGGCGGATCGAACCGGAGGATCACCGGCGCGAGCGGGGCCGCGTGCGCCTCGATCGGGATCTTCGCCTCGACCGCGTCGTAGAGCTTTCCCCCGGCGAACCGGATGCGCAGCGTCGCGTCCGCGAGCGGCGCGCGCCCGCGGAGGCAGAACCCGCCGCGCTCGTCTGTCGCGATCACATAGCCGCCTTGCGAGGGGCGGGGCTCGCGGGCGCGCGCTGTGCCGTCGGCCGCGCACCCGTCGACCGCCGGCAGGACCGCGGGGGCGCCGGCGCTCGTGAGGGCGTCGATGGAGAGCGGCGCCTCGGCGATCGCGCTCCGCGCGTCGTCGACCACGCTTCCGCGCACGACGAACCCGTCGGGCTCGGTCCATGCGACCGCCTCGATCTGCGCGCTTCCGCGCACATGGATGCGGAGCGGCGCACCTTGCGTCTGCGCGTGCGCCGCGTGCGCCGCCGCGAGCGCCGTGGCCGCGAGGAGCGCCCACGGCAGGCATCGTCTCAGTCCGTGCATCTCCCGAAGGCCTCCGGCGAGCTCCTCGTCATGGTCGCGCATTATCCGTCACGCCGACGCGGCACGGGCAAGGGGGAGCTGCCGAAGCCGTGCCGAGCCCGCGCTCGCCCGGCGTCTGCTGCGCGAGCGCGCGAGCGAGCGAGCGGCGAGTGCGGACGTAAGCGGACGTGAGCGGACGTGCACGCGAGCTCGCGGCAGCGCGTCGGGTCGATGGCGGCAGCGGTGGGTAGATAAGCGGATGGTGAAGCCGTGTTCGCCGTGAGCCCAACATGGTTCACGCGTTGAAGCGCCGCGGGCAGGCCGCGTCAAACCGTCCAGTCTGGTCGCAGCGAGGAGCGAGCGAATGCAAGGCAAAAGTGCGAGCGTGTGCGCACCAATTTTCGGGTGTAGACCCGCTGATCCGATCGCCACGGCGGCGATGCGCTCGTGTATCGTCGGACGTGGAATGCGTCGGCCCTTTTCAGTGCTCGTGTTGCTGGTTGTGACGCTTGTACTCTCGCTGATACCCACGAGGCTCTACGCGGATCAGCGCACGAGCTACCTCGCCGACCAGCTCAGGACCAACGAGGACTATCGCGTCCGCACGCAGGCGGCGCTCGCGCTCGGCGCGTCGGGAGACGACGCCGCCACGAGGCCGCTGTGCGACGCGCTCACGGACAGCAACGCGTCGGTCAAGGTCGCGGCGGCCGCGGCGCTCGGCAAGCTCGGCAAGCCCGCGGGGCTCGCGTGCCTGGAGCGCGCCGAGGGCCGCGAGCAGACGCCGGCCGTCAAGTCGCAGATGCAGAAGTCGATCGCGGCGCTGTCCGCCGGCGGCGGGGGCGGCTCGGCGGCGCCGCCGCCTCCGGGCGCGGACACGAAGTACTACGTGGCCATCGAGATCACGAACAAGAGCGGCCGCCCCGAGTCCGAGATCGAGCCGCTCGTGCGCGCCGCGATGCAGTCGAAGATCCTCGCGAAGGGCGGCTACGCGGTCGCCCCCAAGGGCGAGACGGTGGCGCAAGGCAAGAAGATTCTGAACGGCAAGAAGCTGAAGGGCTTCTATCTCCTCGCCACGGTCGAGCCCGCCGTGTACCAGGGCGGCAACCTCACCCAGGTGGTCCGCGTCAGCATGTGGACCTATCCGTCCAAGTCGCTCCAGGGGGAGTTCGCGCCGAAGCTCACGCAGAGCGGCACCCCGAAGAAAGACGTCCAGAGCGAGAACATCCTGATGAAGATGTGCGTCGAGAACGCCGTCGACACCTTCCACAAGGTCGTCGCCTCGCTGTGACGCACCTTCGCTGCTCGATATTGGCTTTTCCAGTGCCTCACGACCCTTGTCATCTCCAGCCAGCTTCGAGGATCCCATGAGCGACGCTTCCAGCACGGCCCCGCAGACCTCCGCGCCGGAGGTCAGAGCGCGCTACCAGCGGAGCGCGCGGAACTACCTGCTCGACCAGAACTTCCAGCTGAAATACACGGGGTTCCTCGTGGGGATCAGCCTTGCGCTCTCCGTGGCGCTCGGGATCCTCCTCTGGAACGCGAGCTCGAAGATCATCGAGCAGAGCCGCAGTGCGGTGCAGCAGGGACAAGAGACGGTCCGTCAGGGGCAGGAGACCGTCAAGCGCGGCCAGGAGGTGCTCGTCCAGAGCCGTCGGGTCAGCGAGGTCGTCGCGATGAACATCGCGAAGGAGTACAAGGATGACCCCGAGCTCGCGAAGACGTTCGGCGAGGCGGCGCAGCGCGACGAGAGCAAGCTGAAGGACGAGCAGGCGCGGCTCGAGCGCGACGCGGCCACGCTGCAGCAGCGGGCGGAGGCGCTCGAGCGGCAGGCCGCCGAGGTCGCGGACAACCAGCAGATGCTGCTCCGTCTCATCGTCGCGCTCCTGTCGTTGCTCGTCCTCGGCGTCGGCGTCGCGGGCATCGTCTTCACGCACAAGATCGCCGGGCCGATCTTCAAGATGAAGCGGCTGCTCCGTCAGGTCGGCGAGGGCAAGCTGATCGTGCGCGAGAAGCTCCGGAAGGGCGACGAGCTCCAGCACTTCTTCGAGGCGTTCGAGAAGATGGTCGAGGACCTGAGGGCGCGCCAGCAGGGCAAGATCGCCAAGATGGATGCGATCCTCGAGAAGCTCGAGGCGGGGGCGCGCGCCGAGAAGGGGACGATGGAGATCGACCCCGAGGGCCTCTCCCAGCTGAAGCGGCTCCGCAGCGAGATGCAGGAGCAGCTCGACGCGTGATCGAGCCCGCGCGCGCTCGATCGACGTACGCGCCGTCCGAATCCAGCCCGAAATCAAGCCAAAAATAAGAAACATCAGGCCGCGCGCTCCGGACCCCTCCGGCCCTAGCGTCGCCGCGCGGTGCTCGCGCGCACAGGAGACGGGTCCAGATCGGCGTTTTCGGCACGGAGGCGTACTTCAGTACGCCGAGTACCGAAAACGTCGAGATGGGCCCGTATCCGCAGCGCGCGAGCACCGCGCTAGAAGGCGGCCTTGATGATCTCGACCGTCGCTTCGCCGCTCGGGAGGAACGTCACGGACGCGGCGTCGAAGCGCATCCGCTCCACGCCGCGCACGCGCGAGAACGTGGCGCGCCAGAGCCGCTCGCCCGCTCGCCGCACGCGGGCGCGCTTGCGCGCGTCGATGCTGTCGAGGGCGCGGACGTACGAGCCGGCGCCGCGCGTCCGCACCTCGATGATCGCGATGACGGGGCCGTCGCGCGCGACCACGTCGATCTCGAGCCGCCCGACCCGCGCGTTGCGCGCGACGATCTCCACGCCTTGCGCGGCGAGGTGAGCGACCACCGCGTCCTCCGCGCGCGCGCCGAGCGCTCGCCGCGCGTCGGCCGCCGGAGCGCCGGCGGACCCGATCGCGGTCCGGCTCGTCGCCGAAGCCGCCGGCGCGCTGCGCGTCACGGTGCGCCCGGGCGGCGGGCCGTCGTGTGAGCCAGAATCGTCGCTGGGAGGGAGGGAGAGGGAGGTGCCGGCCAGATCGGCCGTCGTCGGGCGAGGGCTTCGCGAGCCGCGACGGCCGGTCACCCGACGCCTAGAAGCCTTCGCACTGGTCCGAGTTGGCGCGGCCCTGCACGTCGCCGCAGGCCCCCTCGTTCTCGAACTGCGTGTTCTGCTTGATGCAGTACTTGCCGGTGATGTTCGGGTCCCCGAGGCCGACGTTCGGCCGGATCTCCGAGCAGGTGAAGCCCTGCGGGCACTCGCAGAAGTTGAAGTTCGGATCGTCCGGCTCGCCGTCGGCCACGCCGCACCGGCACGAGCAGTACACCGCCTGCTGCGCGTTCCGGTTCGAGGTGGCGGCGCACTGGCCGCACACGGGCGACGCGACCTGGTCGTCGGTCCCCGGCACGCAGCAGGCTTTGCCCTCGTTCTCCGCCGCCGACTTGGTCGGGTCCTGGCAGCCGGTGAAGCCGTCGCGGCAGAGGTAGAGCTTGCAGACGCCCTCCTCGCACTTCCAGCCGGTGCCGGGGCAGTCCGCGTCGCCGCCGCAGCGACAGAAGGCGCCCGCGGGGTCGCACATGCCGCTGAGGCACTGGCTCTTGCCGCCGTCCGGGTTCGACGGTTCGCAGTCGGGCGCGTACGTCCCCGACTCCTCGCAGTCGCTGCACCCGGCCTGCCCGGGTGTGCACGTCGCGGGCGCTTCCTGGCCGAGCGGGCAGCTCACGCGCCCCTGGAAGTGGTTCACCAGGCAGATCCGCGTCTGGCACTGGAAGGATCGCGATTCGATGTTCTCTTCCGTCACCTTGAAGCCAGCGAACTGCGAATCGTACTCGTCTTCAGGCAGACACGGGTCGCCGACGCCGCCGCTCTCGCACGCGGAGGGCAGGCTCGCCATTGCGACGACGCTGAGCAGGCCGAGCAGGCCGGACAGAATGGAACGGGTCATCAGAACGTGCTCCTTCGGCGGCGGTGCGCGCAACCGCTTCGGCAGAGGCGCGCGGACGGGAGGCAAGAAAACGCTCAAGTCGAGGTGCTCAAAGGCACAACGTCAGCGGTTGGACCCTAGACGAAGCGCGCCTCGAGCGTCAACAGCCGGATGGGGCGCGCCCGTCCACGTCGCCGAGGTGGGCGGGCGCCGCCGGTGCGAGGCGTTCGACCCTGAGCGCGCTGGTCCCTTGGCAGCGGGCGGTCAGGCTGCCGCCTGGGCGGCAACAGTGCGGCAACAGTGCGGCGACAGCGCGACGTGCGACGATCGCGCTTAAGGAAGCGAGCGCGCCTCCGTTCGATAATTCCACCGTCGACTCCTACGCAGTGCGCAACCCCAAGGTCGACCCGGCGCCCGGTGTCTCAGGACGGGAATGCAAGAGGGGGCCCCTCGCCCGGCATCGCTTGACAAGCTGCGCGCCACAATCCTACCATCCCCCGCCACACGCAAGTATCCGTTGATTCTCATTGAACTTTTTGGTTCCTGACCGAGCTGCCTCGGGGGTCTACGGCGCGCGTTCTCCGTGTGTGGAGCCGCGAACGGGGCGAAGGGGCCACGATCTTTACGTCGCCGAAAGCGAGGAACGACGATGCGGAACCGGGTGGCGAGTATCTGCCTTGTAGCTTCTGCCCTGTTGCTATCCCCCGCCGTGGGGCATGCGCAGCCCGGCAAAGGTAAGCCCGTCGCGGCTGAAAAGGCGGACGCCAAGGGCGACAAGAAGCCCAGCAAAGAGGTCAGCGCCGACGAGGATGCGGGCCCCGTGACCGCGGGCCAGATGACGGAGGAGGCGGCGCAGGGCAAGCGGCTCTTCGACAGCGAGCGGTGGAGCGACGCCGCGCGGCAGCTGAAGCGCGTCGTCGACGGCGACACCGGCGATGACGAGGGCAACAAGCAGATCGCCCAGTACCACCTCGCGATCGCGCTCTACCGCCTGCAGTTCTACCAGGCGAGCTACGCGATCTTCTCGCAGATCGCCGACAAGCCGAACCACCTCAAGTTCAACGAGACGCTGCTCTGGCTGTCCAAGCTCGCGACGCAGCTCCCGGAGCCGGCGGACATCATCGAGCGCGTCGGCAAGTACAAGACCGAGCAGATCGCGCGCTTCAACAACCCCCAGCAGCGCGACCTCTACTGGCAGCTCAACTACCTGCTCGGCCGCTACAAGTACCGGAACCGGAACTACGAGGAGGCCATCAGCCTCTTCGCCAAGGTCGACCCGAACAGCAAGTACTACGTCCAGGCCCAGTTCTTCAGCGGCATCTCGTACGTGCAGCTGCGCAAGTCGGTGCCGGCTGTCAAGTCGTTCCAGCGCATCGTCCAGGCGATCGACGAGGGCGTCGAGGGCCTCGAGGACGAGGCGCGCATGCGCGACCTCGCGTTCCTCTCGATGGCGCGCACCTACTACTCGGCCTCCGTCCGCCTCGACGACAACAACGTTCCGACGATCGACGCCGCGAAGCTCTCGGCCGCCGTCAAGTACTGGAACCGCGTCGACGTCGCGAGCGAGTACTGGCTGGACAGCCTCTTCGAGCAGTCCTGGGCGTACTTCATGGCCGGGCTGTACCCGCAGGCGCTCGGCAACATCCACACGATCGAGTCGCCCTACTTCCCGAACTCGTTCTATCCCGAGGCCGACATCCTGAAGGCCGTCGTCTCGTTCACGATCTGCCAGTACGGCGACGCGACCACGATCGTCGCGAAGATGAAGAAGAAGTACGAGCCGATCAAGAAGGACCTCGAGTCGATCCTGGTGCGGTACCAGGGGGAGGGGAACGAGGAGCGCTTCTTCCAGTTCCTGAAGGACGTGGGCGCCGGCAAGGGCGACATCCCGCCGAGGGTCCGGCCGATCGTCGAGAACGCGCTCTCCGACCGCCAGCTCCGCCGCAACATGGAGTACGTGCGCATCCTCGATGAGGAGGCGGATCGATTCAAGAAGGCGCCCGCCAACTTCCGCAACTCTCCGGTCGGCAGCGACGTGACCGACGCGCTCGAGTTCGCGAGGAGCCTCGCGATCCGGAACGCCGGCACGCTCGGCCGGGAGCGCTACCAGCGCAACCTCGACGAGCTCAACGAGCACCTCCGCGACTCGTCGAAGATCCTCATCGACATCACCGCGGCCGAGAGGAACAAGCTCGATCAGCAGGTCGTCAGCGGCCAGCTGTCGAAGGAGGACGCGCTCACGTACGGCGTCGTCAAGCCCGACGACGAGCACGTGCTCTGGCCGTTCGACGGCGAGTACTGGCGCGACGAGCTCGGCTTCTACCGGCAGGTCGTGACGTCGAAGTGCAGCAAGTGAGCGAATTCATCATGGTTGGCCCCGCGGCCGGAGGTCGCGGGGCAGGCAGCGCTTCCTCACGGGGGTCCGTGGCGGAGGGACGGAGATGGAGATGAAGCAGTCGAAGTTCGGTGTACTGCATGCGCTCCGCGCGGCGGCGGGTACGTTGGCCGTGGCGGCGTGCGCGGTCACAACGAGCCCCGCGTCGGCGGCCGACGCGTGCATCACGCAGCCGGCGAAGGATGCGATCGCCGCCTGTCCGGGCGGCAAGCTCCAGGTGTCGGCGGGCAAGAAGCCGCAGGTCAGCTTCAAGTCTGCCCCGCAGGGGATCCAGCTGAAGAAGCGCGATGACCTGACGAAGCCGACCAATCCGACGGCTTCACAGGCCTCGGCGCAGCGCGACGAGCGGCGAAATCGCCTCGCCCCGAAGGTGAGGAGCCTGCTGGTGACGGAGATCCAGGGGCTCGAGGGGCTGTACTCCTCGACGCCGAAGAACGCGCCGGACCGGCCGAAGCTGATGCGGCGCCTCGCCGAGGGCTACGTCGAGCTCGAGTCGGCGGCGTTCCGCGACAAGACCGAGGGGCAGATCAAGGCGGACGAGGCCAAGCGGAAGAACCCGAAGGCGGTCGCCGGGATCCGGGCCGAGGTCGCCAAGGCCGACAAGATCCTCGTCCTCGCGCGTAAGCAGGCGATCAAGTACTACACGGACCTGAAGACGCAGTATCCGAAGTACTGCCAGAGCACCAACGCGGCCGACCCCGCGAAGAGCACGGGCTGCACGGACGAGGTCCTCTACTACCTCGCCTACGAGTACGAGCAGGCCCAGCAGCTCGAGGACGCTCGCAAGGTCTACTTCGAGCTCATCAAGAACTGGCCGAACTCGAAGTACATCCCGAACGCGTACCTCGCCTTCGGTGAGCTCTTCTTCAACGAGGCGCAGGGCGACCCGTCCAAGTGGGACCTGGCGGAGCAGTCGTACGTCAAGGTCACCCAGTACCCGCCGCCCGAGAACAAGGTCTGGGGCTACGCCCACTACAAGCTCGGATACGTCTACTGGAACAAGGGCGACTTCGCCCGCGCCATCAGCGAGTTCAAGAAGACGATCGAGTACGGGCAGCAGTTCCAGCAGATGCCGAACGCGGCGCAGCTCGCGGTCTCGGCGCGGCGCGACATCATCCCCGTCTACGCGCTCGCGGGCGACCCGCGCAAGTCGCACGACTTCCTCCGTCCGCTCAGCGGCGACGCGAGCGGCAGCTCCGAGAAGACGTTCAAGATGATGGACGACCTCGGGCAGAACTACCTCGACACCGGTCACTACAAGGAGGGCATCGAGCTCTACACCGACCTGATGACCCGCGATCGGGGCCCGAGGTACTGCGTCTACCAGGGGCATATCGCGGAGGCGACGCTCGCCATGAAGTCTGGCAACAAGGACCAGATCATGGGCGAGCTCGGGCGCCAGCTCGACGTCCACAACAAGTTCCAGGGCGAGGGGCACCCGGCGGACGCCAAGCTGAAGTGCTCGAACATCACCGCCGGTCTGCTGACCGAGACGGCGATGGCCTGGCACCTCGAGGCGGTGGGCTCGGGCGGCGTGCGCGGCACCGGCGACAAGAAGACGATGCAGCTCGCCGCGCAGCTCTACGACAAGGTCGTCAACAACTTCAAGCAGGAGCAGTTCGCCAAGTTCGAGTTCCCCCGCATCCTGAAGGAGGACTGGCCGAACATCTTCAAGATCAAGTACGCGATGGCCGACCTTCTGTACTTCCAGAAGGACTGGGCCAAGTGCGGTCCCGCGTTCGACTCGGTCGTGGCCGAGGACCCGAACGGGCCGCAGGCGGCTGAGGCCGCGTACGCCTCGGTGCTCTGCTACCAGAACATCTACACCGAGACCCACAAGGACGGCTCCGACAAGAAGGGGTCCGGCAACCTCCCCGACGGGGGGACGGGCAAGAAGGGCGACAAGAAGGCGGAGAAGGCGAAGTTCCAGCCGAAGGACTTCAGTGACAGCCAGAAGGGCATGATCACCGCCTTCAACCGGTACGTCTGCTACATCAAGCCTGCGGCCAACGACAAGGAGGCCCAGGAGCAGTACGTCGAGGTGAAGTACGCGCGCGGCCGCACGTACTTCGAGGCGCAGCACTGGGAGGAGGCCGCGCTCGCGTTCCGCGACGTGGCGCTGAACCACGCCGACAAGGAGGTCGGCATCTACGCGTCTCAGCTCTACCTCGAGTCGCTCAACGTCCTCGGCGCGAACATGGATCCGCCGCGTCCGTCTTGTTACGACGACATGGCCGCGGATGTGCCCAAGTTCATCGACCTCTACTGCAAGGGCGGCAAGGAGAAGGAGAACGCCGAGCAGTGCGGCATCCTGATCCGCATCCAGCGCGACATCGAGCGCCTGCGCGCGCAGAAGCTCGTCGAGGCTGCTGACGCGGCCGGCGGCGTCGAGGCCCTCAAGAACTATGAGAAGGCCGCCGTCGCCTACATGGACATGTGGAAGAAGTACGGCGAGGCCGCCTGCGAGGCGAAGCAGCCTGCGTGCGAGAAGAGCGAGGAGATCCTCTACAACGCGGCCAAGGCGTTCCAGGCCGCCCGCCTCATCGCCAAGTCGATCTCGGCCCGCAAGATCCTGCTCGACCCGCGGTACAACCTCCACAACACCGAGCTGGCGAAGACGTCGATCTACGAGATCGGCGGCAACTACCAGGCGATCGCGGTCTATGACGAGGCGGCGAACTGGTACGAGCGCTACGCCCGCGAGAACCCGAAGGGGGAGAAGGCCGCCGAGGCGCTCCAGGACGCGGTCGTGCTGCGGCTCGGCCTCGGTCAGGAGGACCAGGCGATCAAGGACGCCGACCTCTTCAACAAGAACTACGGCAAGGCGAAGCCGGCGCAGACGGCGCAGATCGCGTTCGCGATCGGCGCGCACTACATCGACCGCGAGGACTGGGATCAGGCGCGCCGGCGGCTGTCGACGGCGATGCCGCAGATCGATCGCAACGCGACGTTCGACGTCCAGGTGCAGGCGCACGCGATGTATGCGCGCGTCCTGCTGCAGACGAAGAGCGTGACCCCGGCGAACGGCGAGTACAACAAGGTCCGCGGCTACTGGAAGGACCCCGCGGCCGCGCTCAAGAAGCTCGACGCGATCGGCGGCGAGGAGCCGGAGAAGCTGCGCCGGCTCGGCAAGGTGCTGACCGCGGTCGGCGAGGCCTACTTCCACTTCGCCGAGCAGAAGCGGAAGGACGTCGATAAGATCAAGTTCCCCGAGTACAAGGGCTCCGGGAACCGCGAGGACGTCCTCAAGCACATCAACACCAAGGTCGCCGACTGGGTGAAGAAGAAGCGCCCGGCGATCGAGGCAGCCGACGCCGAGTACCAGAAGATCCTCAAGCTGGAGCCGACGCCTCCGCCGAAGTGGGTCATCGCGGCCGGTGCGCGCGTCGGTCAGATGTGGGGCAAGTTCGTCGCCGAGTTCCGGGCCGCGCCCATCCCGAAGGAATGGAAGGGGCACGGCATGGTCCCGGGCACCGACGTCTCGTACGACGAGATCCGGGGTGAGTACTACTCGCGCCTCGACGAGGCGAGCGAGCCGCAGAAGCAGATGGCGAAGGGCGCGTTCAAGACCTGCCTCGACCTGTCCGTGAAGTACCAGTACTTCGACGACTACTCGCGTACCTGCGAGGTGTGGCTGTCGAAGAACTACGGCGCCGAGTACCACCTCATCGACGAATTCCGTGGCTCGCCGTCGCGGGTCAACTCCGGCATGAGCGAACGCCCTGCGCCGCTGAACCTCGACGGGACCCCCTTCCGAGAAGCGCTGACCGCGACCGACAAGCCGGCTGCGAGCAAGGACAAGGAAGAGGGCGAGGACAAGAAGGCGGGCGAGGACAAGAAGGCGGCGCCGGCGGCGGCTGGCGCGTCCAAGGAAGGCTCGGCGCTCGATCGGGCCACGACCCGACCCAGGAAGTGATGGAGCGAAACATGAGAAGCATCACCTCATTGGCAGCGGTTGCGGTGCTCCTTCTGGCCGCGACGGGTTGTGGCGGCGGCAGCACCGGCGGTTCGGCCCAGGGCGCGAAGGACCCGACGACGGGCAAGACGATCACGGACAGCAAGGGCCAGGCCGTGTCGGTCGAGGCGGCCAACAAGTTCAAGACCGCCATGGACGCCATGGTCCAGCACGACAAGGCTGGGGACTGGTCCGAGGCGACTTGCAGCTCGACGGCCCAGCTGTTCCTGGACGCGGCGGACCAGCAAGGGGACACGACGTTCGCCGAGGCCATCTACAACGCGGGGCTCGCGTACCAGCGTTGCAAGAAGGACTCGGAGGCGAAGAAGCACTTCACGCAAGCGCTTCAGAAGAACCCGAAGTTCCACCCCGCGCGGGTCCAGGTGGCGCTCTACAACCTGGCGGAGTCGGGCGAGAGGAACCTCGATGCGGCGATCAGCGAGATGCGCCAGGCCGCCGTCGTCGATGCTCAGTACAAGAACGTCGAGGCGCTCGTGCACCTCGCGCTCCTGTACATGAAGCGCGGCAACCAGGTCGCGGACAACGATGGGCCCAACGACTTCCAGCGCGCGAAGCGGTACATCCAGAGCGCGCTGGCCGTCGATGACGCCTTCATGCCCGCGTTCAACCAGCTCGCGATCTACTACCTGGAGACGGCGAAGCAGAAGGCGGGCAGGAAGACGGGCAAGGCGGTCGCGACCAACGTCAGCAAGCAGAAGAAGGTCGACACCCAGGCGCTGGAGCTCGCGGCGCTTGTCTGCTCCCAGGCCATCCGCAAGAACCCCAACTACGCGCCGATCCACAACACCGCGGGGATGATCCAGGTCGAGCTCGCGAACCTGAACGGCGCCGTGCAGGAGTTCAACCTCGCGAGGAGGCTCGATCCGACCTTCTACGAGGCGCAGATGAACTACGCGGCGGTGAACCTCCAGTTCCGCGGGTTCCAGCAGGCGGACGAGGCGTACCGCGCGGCCCTGAAGATGCGTCCGAACGACTACGACGCTCATCTGGGCCTCGCGCTCGCCCTGCGCGGTCAGATCGACGACGCGAACTTCGACAGCATGGTGGCCGCCGCCAGCGCTGAGCTCGAAGCCGCCAAGAAGGTCGCCCCCGAGCGCGCCGAGACCTACTACAACGAGGCGATCCTGACCCAGGAGTACAAGGCGAAGTCGGGCGGCAAGGGGGCCGAGGGCGCCCTCATGTCGGCGAAGGGGCTGTTCGGTCAGTTCATCCAGAAGGCGGGCGCCAGCGCCGAGTTCGCCGACGCGGTGAAGCGGTCGAAAGAGCGTATGAGCGAGATCGACCAGATCATCGCCTTCAACAAGCAGACCGAGGCCGAGCGGAAGGCGGCCGAGGCCGACATGAAGACGAAGGAAGCCGAGCAGGAGGCAGCTGCCGGGAGCGAGGGCGAAGGGGGCGAAGCGACGACCCCGGCCCCGGCTCCTGCCCAGTAGCGGAGCCTCGTCCCGCGCGCCGTCGAGGCGGGGTGCAGGTTCGTGTGGCACGGGCTCAGCCGCTGGGCAGGCGAGTGAGGCGTACAAAGGTACGCCGCAGCGAGCCGAACGACGCGGATGAGCCCGTCGCGCACGAAGATGCGCCCCGCCACAGCGGACGTCGCGATCGGTCCGGGTCGCAAGGAGGGTGAGCGAGGGATACGGTAGTATTCCGGACGAGCTCGACGGGCGGGGCGGACCGCGTGGCGGTGCGACAGACAACGGCACCTGGAGCCCCCTTCTCTCGCTGCACGAAGCTGCATCAAGGAGAAGGGGGTTCGCTCTTTTTCGTCTTCGTCGCAGCTCTCTGGGAACCTTGGGTGGAATCGGTTGTCGAGGCGTGTGTGGGTCGTGCTCTCCGACGCCTCGATAGCATGCGAAGCTGGTTGACCGGCCGCCGCGGAAGGCGGTACAATGGCACTGTAACCGAGTCGAAACATTGTGAGGAGGCTGGAATGAGAGGGTTGACCCGATTGGGTGCGGGAGTCGTGGCTGCCGTTCTTACGAGCGTGGTCGCCTCATCGGCGTTCGCGCAGGGAGCGGCTCCTGGCGGTGGGAAGAAGGACGAGGGGTACGGGTACGAGTTCTCGGACGATCCGCTGAACGCCGGCGGGTTCGGCCCCAACGACGCCACCATCCGTGTGCGGCCCGGCCCTGTCCGGACGACGCTGATCAGGCCCCGCACCTCGTTCGTTCCGGAGATGCTCAAGTCGGTCGAGAACCTCTGATGTGACGGGCAGGTTTGGCACCTGCCCTATCGATTTACCCCCCGGTGCTGGGGGCGTGCGCCGCGCGGCGCATAGGGAAGGCTGGCGGAGATGGAAGGCAAGCAAAGGGTCGCTCTCACATTTGCGCTCTACCAAAACGATGCGCTCGTCCGCCGGGAGACGATCACCCAGGATATCGTCAAGGTAGGCAAGGACGCGAAGAGCCATCTGCGTGTCGATGACGAGCTTGCCTCGCGCATGCACGCGGTCATCGAGGTCGCCTCCCCGCAGGACATCACGCTCATCGATCTCGGCAACGAGCCGGGCACGATGGTGAACGGGGCGCGTGTCAACAAGTGCAAGATCAGCCCAGGCGATCAGCTCCAGATCGGCGGCACGAAGATCATGCTGGAGCGCGCGGAGCCGGTGGCGGTTGCCGCGGCCGCGGGCCCTGCGAAGCCGGTTCCCGCCAACCCGTTTGCGGCGGCGCCTGGTGGGAACCCGTTCGGCGCTGCGGCGCCCGGGAATCCGTTCGCGGCCGCTCCGCCAGGGAACCCGTTCGCCGCGGCCGCCGCGGGCGGGGCGGACCCGTTCTCCTACAACAACCCGTTCGCGCAGTCGGCGCCGGCCGTCGACGAGGTGCCCCCGGACGCGCCCGAGGGCTCCTACACGTACACGCTCGTGAAGAACGGGCCGGACGTGCCGAGCGACGAAACCGAGGTCCCGGCGGCCTCCGTCGAGATCATGATTCTGTGGGATGCCGCGGTGCTCCACGTCGCGCACCTCACGCCGCCGCGCTCCTTCTACGTGGGGGAGGAGGCGGGGAAGAACTTCAAGTGCGACTACTTCATCCCCTCGGAGAAGCTCGGCACGACGCGGGCGCCCATCATCCTCGCGGATCGCTCCGGCTCGGTCTCCGTGGTGCTCCTGCCCCGCGCGACCGGCACCATCGAGATCCCGGGTAGGCCGAAGATGACGGTGCAGCAGGCGATCGATCAGGGCCTCACGCAGCCGTGTTCCGAGCTCTCTGGCGCCTATCAGATGGCGCTTCCGTCGGGCGGGAAGGCGAAGGTCGAGATCGACGGCATCGTCTTCCAGGTGTCCGCCGTGAACGCAGGCAAGGTCGTGGCCGGCCACCTCCAGCTGGACACGCAGAGCCTGCTGTACACGGGCCTCTCGATGGCGGTTCACCTCGGGCTGCTCGCGGCGATGGCCTTCTTCATGCCGCCCCTCGGCGATACCGGCGAGGACGGGATCTCCGCTGACCAGCAGTTCCTCATCCAGCAGTACCTCGCGGCGGCCGCCGAGAAGGAGATGGAGGAGAAGGAGACCGAGCAGGTCGCCGAGAACGCGGCGGACAACAAGGAGGGTGGCACCGGTACCCGCGCCAAGGGTGAAGAGGGTTCGATGGGTAACCCGAACACCAAGGCCACCGGCAACCGCTACGGCGTCCAGGGGCCCGCCGACAACCCGGATCCGCACATCGCCCGCCAGGCCGCGCTCCGCGACGCCGCGGAGTTCGGCATGATCGGGCTGCTGAACGCCGGCGCCGGCGGCGATCCGAACGCGCCGACCGCGCCGTGGGGACGCGACGATTCGCTCGGGAACGATCCGCTGAGCGCCCGCGGCAACATGTGGGGCGATCAGATCGGCGACTCGTTCGGCGCTGGCGGCCTCGGTCTCTCCGGCATCGGCGAGGGCGGTGGCGGGCGCGGCGAGGGCATCGGCCTCGGCTCGATCGGCACCATCGGGCACGGCGCCGGCACCGGCACCGGCCAGGGCTTCGGCTCCGGCCATGGCCGCCTCGGCGGGTCGCATCGCACCAAGCCGCCGCAAGTGCGCATGGGTGCGACCAGCGTGAGCGGCCGTCTGCCCCCCGAGGTCATCCAGCGTATCGTCCGCCAGAACTTCGGCCGATTCCGGCTCTGCTACGAGAACGGGCTCAGGAACAACCCCAATCTGCAGGGCCGTGTCGCGGTGCGCTTCGTCATCGGGCGCGACGGCGCGGTCTCCAACGTGGGTAACGGCGGTTCGGATCTGCCCGATAACGGCGTGGTTTCCTGCGTCGTTCGGGCGTTCTACGGCCTGTCGTTCCCGCAGCCCGAGGGCGGTATCGTCACGGTCGTCTACCCGATCATGCTCAGCCCCGGCGGCTGAGCCCGCCTCGCCGCTCGGTTCGAGCGAACGCCCCGCACGCGAAGTGCGGGGCGTTTTCCGTTTCAGCGCTGGATGTGGCCGGATGCGGCCGGCGCCAGGCGCGGCCAGGGGTCTGCGGCGAGCGCCGTGGGGTGGCCAGCTCGGCGTCCGCCGCGCGGGGTGGGGCGGGGGCTCCGCGTGGAGGCGCTGCAGCGAGGCGCATGCGCGGGGTCTGAAGCCCTGGACTTCCGCGGTTGCCTCCGCCTATTCTCGCGTCGCCGCGCGAGGTTCAACGCGCGCCACCTCGGGACGCTTGTGACGGTGCCACACGGAGCGGGGCAGCCCGTCTCCTAGATTGCTGACGGAGCGGCGCAGCCGTCTCCGGGATGCTGACGGAGCGGCGCAGCCGTCTCCGGGATGCTGACGGAGCGGCGCAGCCGTCTCCGGGATTGGGGACGGAGCGGCGCAGCCGACTCCGGGACGTTTTGAAGAGGGGCGACGCGACGCCCAGGTCACTCAGAGGCCGGCGATGCCGGGGCCATTCGAAAGGTGAGCGAGATGAAGCTTGGGGCATTCTTGATGGTTGGCCTGGTCGCGGCGAGCGCGGCAGGCCTGGGCTGCAGCCGCCATCGCCAGGAGGCCGTCATCCTGGCGAATCAGGCCGACAAGGAGGTCGCCGTCAACCCCGACGGTGCGGCCAACAAGTACGAGCAGGCGACCAAGCTCGACCCGAACAACCACCGCATCTTCTTCAAGCTGGCGATGGCGCACAAGAAGCAGGAGTCGTGGGACAAGGTCGCATCGACGCTGGCTCGCGCCACGCAGATCGCCCCGAAGTTCGCCAACTACTGGTTCGAACGGGGGTGGGCGCTCGAGCAGCAGGCGAAGAAGAAGACGATCTCGTACGAAGAGGCCAAAGAGCCGTACCAGAAGTGTATCGAGAACGACCCCAACTTCGCGGATTGCTACTCCCAGCTCGGGAACGTCTATCTCTGGACGGACGACGAGCAGAAGGCGCTCGAGAACCTGACCAAGGCGATCGAGCACAATCCGAGCGAAATCCGCTACTACGCGGCGCTCGCCGACCTGTACACCCGTCTCGGGTACACGAAGGAGGCCGAGCAGGTGCTCAAGGAGGCGAAGTCGTTCGCGAAGCCGGGGGACAAGTACCTCTTCGGCGTCCACAGCCTGCTCGCGTCGGTCTACCAGGACCGGGGGTCCACGGCGGAGATGGTGTCCGAGCTCGAGGCGGCCAAGGCGGTGGCGCCCTCGGATGGGCCCGAGTCGGTGCAGATTCTCTGGAGTCTCGGGAGCACCTACGCGACCCTGGATCCGCCGCGCAAGCAGGAGGCAATCCAGATGCTCAAGGGGTTCACCACGCGCGCCTGCAAGGGATCGAAGGCGGCGAGCTTCAAGACCGAGTGCGAGACGGCGAACACGCTCGTCGCGCGGCTCGGCGGTCAATAGCCGTGATGCCGCGCGCGGCACGGGGCACGTAAGCGTTTCAATTCGTTCGAAGGTCGGGGCCGAGGGTCGATAATCAATGGATCTTGCGCAGCGTCTCAATCATCTCGAGTCGGTTCATGACTGGCAAGGGCTCGTCGAGGAGCTCGAGAAGGGGATTGCGGCCGAAGGGGACGCGACCCGGAAGGCGGCATATCACCTGAAGCTCGGGCGGCTGCTCGAGGAGAAGTTCCTTCAGGCCGTCAAGGCGCTGAAGCACTTCCAGGACGCATACAAGCTGAATCCAGCGCTGCTCGAGGCGCTGGAGTCGGCTCGTTCCATCTACTGGGACCTCGGCAAGACCAACATGGTCCAGAAGCTCCTGGAGCTCGAGCTGAGGAACGCCCCCGAGGGCACCGCGGCCGCCGAGCTCCGCGTGGAGCTCGGCGACGTGCTCTGCGACGCGGGCGATTTCGAGCGCGCGACGGAGATGTACGCGAAGGGCCTCGCCGCGTCCGGCGGGACGAGCGAGGAGGCGCGTGCCTGCCTCTTCGACATGCAGGTCGATCAGTCGTCGTGGTCGGCGCGCATGGCGGAGCTGGTGGACGCGGCCGACGCGGCCGCGAGCATCGACGAGCGCAAGCGGCTGCTGCTCCGCGCGGCGCGCCTCGCGAAGCGCTTCGATCGCGGTCAGCTCGAGGACCTGCTCCGGAGGGCGTACGAGACGGCGCCTTCCGACAAGCAGGCCGCGGCGATGTTCGAGGGGCTCCTCGTCGAGGCGGAGCGGCCGCAGGCGATCGTGGAGACGCAGCGGCGCATCCTCGACGCGCGCGCCGGCGTGGCGCGCGGAGAGGCGGCGTTCAAGTTCGGCGTCCGCTGGGCGACGCGGCACCAGAACGTCGAGATCGGATCGAAGCTCCTCGAGGAATCGCTCCGGTTCGATCCCTCGAACGAGGCTGCGTTCGCCTACCTGCGCGAGCTCTGGGGGACGAAGGAGGGCAACTGGGAGCGCGTCGCGTCGCTGGCGGAGAGCGCTGCCAACCAGAACGGCAGCTCCCCGTACATGATCGCGCAGGCGGGCGGCATCGCCTGGCGCCAGCTCGGCAACCTGATCCGGGCCAGGAGCTGGTTCGAGAGGCTCTCGGCGGTCGCCCCGACGCACCCGAGCGTGAGCGCGTTCGAAGCGCAGATCGGCGAGCGCCTCACGGCCGCGCCTGTCGCGCCGTCCGCGCCTCCGCCGGCCGCTGCCGCGCCTGCGCCCGTCGTCGTCGCGCCCGCGCCCGTCGTCGTCGCGCCCGCGCCTGTCGTCGTCGCGCCTGCGCCCGTGGCCGTCGCGCCTGCGGACGCCACGCCGCTTCCCACGAGCGCGCCTGCGCCCGTCAGCGCGCCGGCCCCGCTCAGCGCGCCGGCCCCGGTGAGCGCGCCGGCCCCGGTGAGCGGCAGGGCGAGCGCGCCCGCGAGCGCTCCTGTCGACGCCTCGTCGGTGGACGCGCGCGACGCGAGGTCCTCGGTGGCCGACATCGAGCCGCCGCCTCCCGCGCGGGCTCCCGCCGAGAGCAGGCCTGCGGATTCGGAGGTCGGCCGGCGGCCGACAGCGCCGCCGCCTCCAGGCGCGGAGGTCGCGGGCCGCGTCGAGGAGCTCAAGGCCAAGGCCCAGAAGCAGGAGCAGGCCAAGCGGTACAACGAGTACGTCAAGACGCTGATCGAGATCGCCGAGGCGGTCTCGGATCCTGCCGAGAAGATCGACAACTACGCGAAGGCGGCGGAGCTCTACTCGGGCAAGTTCTCGAACGCGGCCGAGGCGGTGAAGTGCTACGAGTCGATCCTCGCGATCGACGGCGAGCACGCGCAGGCGATCGACTTCCTCCGCCAGAGCTACGAGAAGCGGCGCGACTGGGAGAAGCTCATCGGGCTGCTCCGCCGCGAAGCCGCAGCGCTCCCGGAGGGCGGCGATCGCGCCGCGAAGTACCTCGAGATCGCGAAGCTCGCGTCCGAGCGGGTGAAGAAGGTCGACTTCTGCATCGAGCTCTGGGACGAGGTCCTCGCGAACGACCCGGAGAACCCCGAGGCGCTGAACGCGCTGGCCGGGCTCTACGAGAAGAACAAGGACTACCAGGCGTTCGCGAGGGTGCTGCAGAAGCAGGTCGACACGACCTTCGACAGCACCCAGAAGCTCGCGCTCCTCAGCAAGCTCGCGCAGCTCTACGGCGAGCGCCTCAAGGACGACGAGGCGGCCGTCAAGGCCTGGCAAGAGGTGATCGCGCTGAACCCCCAGGACCGCAAGGCCCAGGAGGCGCTCAAGAAGGCGTACCTCCAGCTGCAGCGCTGGGACGACCTCGAGGTGTTCTACGCCGAGAGCGGCAAGTGGGACGAGTTCATCCGGGTCCTCGAGTCGCAGGAGGCCAAGGAGACCGACGACGCGGCCAAGATCAGCCTGCTGGTCAAGATCGCCGAGCTCTGGATGGTCCAGAAGCAGAAGGCGGATCGCGCCGCGCGCGCCTACGAGAAGGTGCTCTCGATCGACGGCTCGCATCTCGCCGCGGCCGAGGCGCTCATCCCGATCTACACGCAGGCGAACAACCCGAAGGGGCTCGCCGGCGCCATCGAGGTGAAGCTCTCGCACGACCAGGACGACGTCTCCCGGCTCGACCTCTACCGGCAGGTCGCGGCGCTCTACGAGACGCGCCTCAAGGAGCCGCAGCGGGCGTTCGAGCGTTACCTCTCGGCCTTCCAGATCGCCCCGCAGGACGAGCAGTGCATCGATGACGTCGAGCGCGCCGCGCGCTCGACGGAGGGGTGGGACGCCCTGATCCAGGCCTACTCGTCGGCGATCTCGCGCGCGGAGGGCGAGGGGGACATCGCGCTCGGGGTCGATCTCCGGCTCCGGCTCGGGCGGGTGTTGCTCGACGAGGTGAAGCGCATCGACGAGGCGCTCTCGCAGTTCCGCGCCGTGTACGAGGCGGACGGTGAGAACCAGGCCGCGATCGGCGCGCTGGAGCGGCTCTACCGCGAGACGGGCCGGTTCGGCGAGCTGCTCGGCATCTACGAGAAGAAGCTCGGCATCGTCACCGAGCCGGAGGAGCGCAAGCAGATCCTCTACGCGATCGCGGAGCTCTACGAAGGGGAGCTGCGCGACGCGGCGCAGGCGATCGGGACGTACCGCCAGGTGCTCGACGACGAGCCGACGGACCCGCAGGCGCTCGCGGCGCTCGACAAGCTCTACCGCGAGCAGCAGGACTGGGAGTCCTACGTCGACGTGCTCCGCAAGCGGATCGACTCTCCGCTCGACGAGCAGGCGCTCATCGACCTCAAGTTCCGGCTCGGGAGCACCCTCGAGAAGCACCTGAACGATGCGGCCGGAGCGCTCGAGAACTACAAGGAAATCCTGATCCTCGATCCGGGCAACGACGCGGCGCGCCTCGCGCTCGAGGCGCTGCTCTCGAACGAGTCCCTGCGGGCCGAGGCGGCGGCCATCCTGCAGGAGATCTACGAGGGGCGCGGCGACTGGGAGAAGCTGATCCAGGCGCTCGAGATCCTCGCCGCGGCCGAGGGCGACACGGCGACCCGCGTCGCGCTGCTCCGGAAGGTGGCGCGGACGGCGGCCGAGAGCCTGAGCGACCTGGGCCGCGCGTTCGACGCGCAGTCGCGGGCGCTCAAGGACGACCCGTCGCACGCCGAGACGCGGGCGGAGCTCGAGTCGCTCGCCGCGCAGGCGGGCGCCTGGGACAGGCTCGACGTCATCTTCAGCGAGATCGCCGATTCGCTGAGCGACGCGCGGCTGAGCCGCGAATACTGGATGCGCCTCGGGAGCATCCACGAGCGGCTCGGCAAGGTCGAGGAGGCGGCGAACGGCTACCTCCGCGTGCTCTCGATCGATCCCGCCGACTCGGAGGCGCTGGAGGCGATGGACGAGCTCTACCGGCGCACCGAGCGCTGGGGCGACCTCATCGGCGTCTACCGGCGCCGCATCGAGCTCGTGCACGAGCCGACCGAGCGCGAGGGCCTCTATGCGCAGATGGCCGAGGTCTACGAGCAGCGGCTCGGGCAGCCGGAGGAGGCGATCGCCGCGTACCGCGAGGTCCTCTCCATCGACAACACGAGCCTGGTGGCGCTGACGGCGCTCGACGGGCTCTTCAGCCGCCAGGGCATGTGGGAAGAGCTGGCGGACAACCTCGAGGCGCAGCTCGGCATCGCGGTCGAGGAGGAGGAGCAGATCCGGCTGATGCTCCGGCTCGCCGCGCTGCGGGAGTCGCGGATGCGGCTCGTCGACTCGGCGATCGACATCTACCGGCAGGTGCTCGAGCGCGAGCCGACCAACGTCGAGGCGCTCGGGGCGCTCGAGCGCCTCGGGAAGGTCGCCGAGCACGAGCTCGCGATCGCGGAGATCCTCGAGCCGCTGTACCGCCAGTCGGGCGACTTCCAGAAGCTCATCGGGGTGCACGAGGTGCAGGTGCGGCGCAGCGACGACGTGACCCGTCGCGTCGAGCTGCTCCACCAGATCGCCGTGCTCTACGAGGACGCGGGCGGCGACCTCAGCTCGGCCTTCGACACCTACGCGCGGGCGCTGAGCCAGGATCCGGCCTCGGAGTCGACCCAGGAGGGGCTCGACCGGCTCGCGCGCGCGACCGGTCGCTTCGCCGACCTGGCGCGCGTGTTCGAGACGCTGGCGGCGCAGCAGACCGACGCGGAGCTCGCGAGCTCGCTCTACACGATGAGCGCGCGGATCTACGAGGGAGACCTCGGCGACATGGACAGCGCCGTCGGGCACTACCGGCGCGTGCTCGAGATCGATCCGCGCAACCTGCACGCGGCCGAGTCGCTCGAGCGGCTGTTCAGGACCTCGGAGCGCTACAACGAGCTGTCGCAGATCCTCCAGCAGAAGGCGGACATCCTCGACGACCTGAGCGAGAAGAAGCTCGCCCTCTTCCAGGCCGCGAGCCTCGAGGAGGAGGTGCTCGAGCGGCACGATCAGGCCATCGCGGTCTACGGCAAGGTGCTCGAGCTCGACGCCGAGGATCTGCGGGCGATCGACGCGCTGACGAAGCTCTACCTCAGCCTCTCACGCTGGCAGGAGCT
Organism: Sorangium sp. So ce145; assembly: GCF_051525985.1. NCBI lineage: Bacteria > Pseudomonadati > Myxococcota > Polyangiales > Polyangiaceae > Sorangium > Sorangium sp. So ce145. The sequence continues at coordinate 4,014,833 of NZ_CP150315.1, forward strand.
CCTCTCGGTCTACGCGAAGAAGGCCGATCTCGTCCTCGATTCGAACGAGAAGAAGCGCATCTACTACCAGATCGGCGCGGTGTACGAGCGCGAGCTCGGCAACGTCGCGAGCGCGATCGACACGTACCAGCGCGTGCTCGAGATCGATCCGGATGATCTCCAGGCGCTCGGGCGGCTCGACGTGCTCTACCAGACGTCGCAGAACTGGCTCGAGCTGCTCAGCGTGCTCCAGCACGAGGCGGAGATCACCGCGGACCCGGCGGAGGGCATCAGCTACCAGTACCGGATCGCGGAGCTCTACGAGAAGCACCTCGACGACGTGTCCCGCGCGATCGAGCTCTACCGCGATCTCCTGCAGCAGATGCCCGATCACGAGCCGACGCTGCGGGCGCTCGAGCAGATCAAGGACGGCAGCCGCGAGCCGCTCGGCGCCGCGCTGGTGCTCGAGCCGATCTACGACGCGTCCGGCGAGTGGCAGAAGCTGATCAGCGTGCTCGAGGTCCGGGTCAAGGTGGCCGAGGACCCGTACGAGAAGGTCGATCTGCTCCACCGCATCGCGCGCCTCTCGGAGGAGATGCTGAGCGACCACGTCACCGCGTTCGAGACGTACGCGCGGGCGGTGACGTGCGACATCGGCAACGAGGAGTCGCTCTCGAACCTGGAGCGGCTCGCGATGATGGTGAACCGCTGGCCGCAGGTCGCCGCGCTGTACGACACGGAGCTCGGCCGGCTCGACGAGGAGCCGGCGCGCTTCGTGGAGCTCGGGCTCCGGCTCGCGCAGATCTTCGAGACGCAGCTCGACGACATCGACAGCGCCGTCGCGCGCTACCGGCGCGTGCTCGAGGTCGAGCCGGAGAACCAGACCGCGATCGCGTCGCTCGATCGCCTGTTCACCGCGACAGAGCGGTGGGGCGATCTCGTCACCATCCTGTCGCGCGAGTCGGAGATCGCGCAGTCGCCGGACGAGATCCTCGAGTTCAAGTACCGGCTCGGCGTGGTCTATCAAACGCGGCTCAACGACCTGCCCGCGGCCATCGGGGCGTACCGCGAGGTGCTCACGGCGGCCCCCGAGCACTCGCCCACGCTCGAGGCCCTCGAGGGGCTCTTCGCGGCCGGGATCAAGCAGATCGAGATCGGCGCCATCCTGGAGCCGCTCTACCAGGCGGCGGCGGAGTGGGAGAAGCTCGGCGGGGTGCTCGAGGCGGAGCTCACCCACCTCACCGAGGCGCAGGAGCGGCAGGCGATGTACTACCGGCTCGGGGAGCTCCAGGAGGAGCGCCTCATCTCGCCGGACGGGGCCCTCGCCGTCTTCATGCGGGCGTTGAAGGAGTACCCGGGCGACGAGAAGACGCTCGAGGAGGTCGAGCGGCTCGCCGGCTCGGTCGACGGCGGCTGGGAGATGCTCGCCAACGCGTACGCCGACGTGCTGGGCATCCACAGCGACAAGGACGTCCAGACCGGCATCGGCAAGCGGCTCGCGCGGGTCTTCGAGACCGACCTCAGCGACGTCGCCAAGGCCGAGGAGACGTACCGGTACGTGCTCGGCATCGAGCCGCTCGAGGCCGAGGCGCTCTCGAACCTCGATCGGATCTACACGCAGCTCGAGCAGTACCCGGAGCTCGCGAGCGTGCTCGAGCAGCGGGTGCGCGCGACCGAGGATCGGCCGGAGCTCGTCGACCTGTATCTGCGGCTCGGTCAGACGTACGAGGAGCGGCTCGGTCAGCTCGACGACGCCATCCGCGCGTTCCGGCGCATCTTCGACGAGCTCGAGACGACGAACGAGCAGGCGATCAGCGCCCTCGAGCGCATCTACACGGCCAAGGGGGCGTGGACGCAGCTCAAGATCGTGCTGGAGCGGGAGCTCGAGAACGCGATGGGCGACAGCCAGGAGGCCGATATCCGCGCCAAGATGGCGCACCTGCTCGCCGATCGGCTGAACGACGTCCAGGGCGCGGTCGAGACCTGGAAGCGCGTCCTCGACCTCCGTGGCGAGGATCCGGAGGCGCTCGGGGCGCTGTCCAACCTCTACGAGCGGGTGGGGCAGTGGTCCGAGCTCTGCGACGTCCTCGAGCGGCATTACGACATCGCGATCGACGATGAGTCGCGCGTCGCGGTGCTGCTCCGCCGCGCCAAGCTGTTCCACGAGCAGCTCGGCCGCGACGACTCGTCGCTCGACGACTACCAGCGCGTCCTCGACATCGACTACGCGAACCTCGAGGCGCTCTACGCGATCGCGGCGATCTGGCGGCTGCGCAACGAGCCCGAGCAGATCGTGAGCTCGCTCCACCAGACGGTGGATCGGGCGCGGGACGTGCTGCCGGCCGAGAACGTGATCGCGCTGTACCGCGAGCTCGGGACGACCTACCAGCACGTCCTCGGGCAGGCGTATGACGCCATCGACGCCTGGAGGAAGCTGCTCGAGGTCGACCCGAAGGACTTCGAGGCGATGGCCGCCCTGGAGAACCTGCTCCGGGCCGAGGGGCGCTGGGTCGAGGTCGTCGACGTGAAGATGGGCCGGGCGGCGGCCTACGAGTCGCCGGCGGACAAGGTGCGCGAGTACCTCGAGGTGGCGCAGATCTGGGAGCACCAGGTCGAGGAGAAGGACCGGGGCACGCTCGCGTACGAGAAGGTCCTGGAGCTCGAGCCGACGCACGACCAGGCCTTCGCGGCGCTCGAGCAGCTCCACGACGCCGCCCGGCGGAGCGAGCCGCTCATCGAGCTCTACCTCGCGCGGCTCGAGTCGCGCGAGGAGGTCTCCGACAAGACCGACATCCTCCGCAAGGTGGCCCGGGTCTTCGAGGAGCAGCTCGAGGACAAGCCGCAGGCCTTCGACGCGCTGCTCACGGCGTTCGAGATGGACTTCTCCGACATGGACACGGTCCGCTACCTCGAGCGCATGGCGCAGGCGACGAACCGCTGGCCCGAGCTCGTGCAGACGGTGAACGGGTGGCTGCAGCAGCAGACGGCCCCGCTCCAGAAGATCACGCTCTGCCTGCGCCTCGCCAAGTGGTACGCGGAGGACCTCGGCCACCCCGAGTACGCCCAGCCGTACTACCAGCAGATCCTCGCGCACGACCCGAACAACGTCGCCGTGCTGCGCCAGATGGCGAACTTCTTCAAGAAGACCGGCCAGTGGCAGCAGCAGGGGCAGATGCTGACGAGCGCCCTCAACGTCGCGGTGACGGACGTCGATCGGAAGGAGGTCCTGACCGAGCTCGGCGAGGTGCTCGAGAAGCACATGGGCGAGGTCGAGCAGGGGCTCAGCTTCTACCGGCGTGCCCTCGACGTGGATCCGCTGCACCTGCCGGCCCTCGAGGCGCTGGAGCGGATCTACACGGATCGCGATCAGTCGAACGATCTCGTCGACGTCCTGCTCCGCAAGGCGCGGGCCGTGAACGAGCCCGACGTCGTCGCGGCCGTGAAGCTGCGCACCGCCGGCCTCTACGAGTCCAAGCTCGGCCTGATCGAGAAGGCCGGCGCGGTCTACCGCGAGGTGCTGGACATCGACGCCTCGAACCTCCTCGCGATGCGGGGGCTCGAGCGCGTCTACACGGCGACGCACCAGTGGCCCGATCTCGTGCGCGTCCTCGAGATGCAGCTCGACGTGGTCACCACGGAGCGCGAGCGCATCGACGTGCTGATGAAGATCGCGACCCTCCAGGAGGAGCAGTTCCTGAAGCCCGATCTGTCGGCCGCGCGCCTCGAGCAGGTGGTCGAGATCGATCCGAGCCACGAGCCCGCGCTCGAGGCCCTGGAGCGCTGCTATCGCCGGCTCCGCCAGTGGCACGATCTCATCAACACCTACGATCGCCACATCAACGCGGCGGAGGATCGGCAGAAGAAGATCGAGCTCTGGTCCCACACGGCCAAGGTCTACGCGGAGGAGATCGAGGACCTCGACCGCGCCATCGACGCGTACCTGAACATCGTCGACATCCAGGACACGCACATCCCGGCCCTGGAGGCGCTGGCGAAGCTCTACGAGAAGCAGGACAACTCGGCGAAGGCCATCGAGTACATGACGCGCGTCGCCGACCTGACGGCCGACGGCAAGCAGCGCGTCGAGATGTACTTCCGGATCGGCCGGCAGCTCGACGAGAAGCTCGGCGAGCGGGTCCAGGCCCAGGAGCGCTTCGAGATGGCGCTCGATCTCGATCCGTCGCACGTGCCGACGCTGGCGGCGCTGCGGGTGATCGCGATCGACGCGGCCGACTGGGACCGGGCGGCGCGTTACCTCGATCAGGAGCAGATGAACACCGACGCGCCCCGCGCCAAGGCGCGGCTGCTCGTCGAGCTCGGCAAGCTCCGGGACGACATGCTCGGCGAGCACGCGCTCGCGGTGCAGGCGTACGAGATGGCGCTCCAGAGCGATCCCGACAACGAGGACGCCGCGATGCCGCTCCTGAGCGAGTACGTCTCCACCGAGCGGTGGGCCCAGGCCGAGCCGCTCGCGGAGATGCTCGTCAGGAAGAGCGGCAAGCGCGATAGGTCAGAGCAGCACCGGCTGCAGCGGACCTTCGGGCGGGTCCTCGAGCGGCTCGGCAAGGACGACGCTTCGCTCAAGGCGTACACGGCCGCGCACAACCTCGATCTGACCGACCAGGAGACGATCCGGGGCCTGGCGGACGTCAGCTTCAAGCTCGGCGACTGGGCGAGCGCGCTGACGAACTACCAGAAGGTGCTCACCAGCCTCGACGAGGCCGAGACCGAGGAGCGCGCGACCGTCTACTACAAGCTCGGCTGCATCAAGCAGGCCCAGGGGCAGTCGAAGCAGGCGGTCAACAACTTCGAGAAGGCGCTCGGGGCCGAGCCCGCGCACCGGCCGACGCTCGAGGCGATGGTCGCCGTCTACGACGCGCTCAAGGACTGGAAGCAGGTCTGCCACTACAAGCGGCTGATCCTCGACAACATCATGGACGGCGCCGAGCGGTTCAAGATGTTGAACGACATCGGCGACATCTGGGTCGAGAAGGAGAACAACATCCCGAAGGGCGTGGAGGCCCTCGAGGAGGCGCTCGACCTGGAGCCGCAGAACCACGTGCTGCTCCACAAGCTGCTCCAGCTCTACCAGCGCACGGGGCAGTGGGAGCGGATGGTGGACTGCCTCCAGCGCATCGCGGAGCTGGAGCCGCAGCCGGATCGGAAGAGCCGTTACCTCTACACGATGGCGCAGATCTACCGCGACAAGCTGGACGACCCGGCGCGCGCGGTGGAGCTGTTCAACGACACGCTGGACCTGAACCCGCACTCCCTCGAGGCCTTCGAGCGCATCAACAAGATCCTCACGGCGCAGAAGGAGTGGAAGCAGCTCGAGCGGGCGTACCGCAAGATGCTGCACAGGGTCGCCGGCAAGGGGAACACGGACCTCGAGTACAGCCTCTGGCACGCGCTCGGGCTCATCTACCGCGATCGGCTCGGCGACAGGACGGCCGCCGTCGAGACGTTCCGCATGGCCTCGCGGCTCAAGCCCGAGGACGCGACGGAGCACCTGATCCTCGCGGAGCTCTACGAGCAGTCGGAGCAGTTCGATCTGGCGACCGGCGAGTTCCAGGCGATGGTCAAGATCGATCCGATGAAGATCGACCCGTACAAGCGGCTCTACCGCCTGTACGTGGACAGCAAGCGCTACGACCAGGCCTGGTGCGTCGCGGCGGCGCTGTCGTTCCTCCGCAAGGCCGATCCCGACGAGCAGCAGTACTTCGAGGACTACCGCCCGCAGGGGCTCATCCAGGCGAAGAGCCGGCTCGACAACGAGCAGTGGATCAGGAACCTGTTCCACGAGGAGGAGAACCTCTACGTCGGCAAGATCTTCGAGATGATCGCGGGGGCCGCGCTCAGGGCGAAGATCGAGACGCTGAAGCAGCGCCGTGAGCTGCCGGTCCTCGATCAGCGCTTCCTCCAGGATCCGGCGACCTCGACGGTGACGTTCGCCCGGACCTTCGGGTGGGCGGCCAACGTCCTCGGCCTGCCGGCGCCGCGGCTCTACGTGCGGAGCGACGTGCCCGGCGCGCTCGTCGCGGTGGCGAACGAGCAGCCGGCGTCCGTCGCGGGGCAGACCGTGCTGACCGGGTTCTCTCCGCAGGAGCTCACGTTCATCGTCGGCAAGCACCTCGCGATGTACCGCGGCGAGCACTACATCAAGACGCTGTTCCCGACGGTCACCGAGCTGACGGTGCTCCTCTTCGCCGGGATCAAGCTGGTCGCGCCCGACACGTCGGTCCCGCCGGACATCGAGAAGCAGATCACGGCGACCGCGCAGACGCTCCGCGGGTTCATGCAGCCGATGCAGCTCGAGGGGCTCCGCATGGTGGTCAAGAAGTTCCTTGCGGAGGGCGCGAAGGCCAACATCAAGCGGTGGGTCCAGTGCGTCGACATCACCGCGGCGCGCACCGGCCTGCTCCTCTCGGGCGATCTCGAGATCGCGAAGAAGATCATCGCCGCCGAGCCGCAGCAGCCCGGGGATCTCCCGCCCCAGGACAGGCTCAAGGAGCTGATCGTCTTCTCGACAAGCGATCAGTATTTCGCGCTGCGTCAGGCGCTCGGGATCGCCATCGGCGAGGGGTGATCCCGCGCGGCAGCAGGGCCTAAGTAGCGGAATTCACCTCATTAACCGGAGCACCCGGGGCACTCGGGGGAGCGCGCGTGTGCTCCTCGCCCCGGGGCTCCGCTGTGCCGGAGGGATGCACATCTCCATGAGTCTGCTTGACGAGTCAGCAATCCTTACGAACGATCAGGTGCTGTGACCTCGTCATCGATGATCGTCCGGCTCCCCGTGCAGTCCGCGAGAGGCTTCGGGAGATACAGGCTGATCGCAAAGCTTGGGCAGGGAGGGATGGCCGAGGTCTTCCTCGCTGCGCATCGCGGCCCGCTCGGGTTCGAGAAGCTGGTCGTGATCAAGCGGCTCAAGCCGGGGATCGCGACCGAGCCCGAGGTCAACGCGATGTTCCTCGACGAGGCGAGGCTCGCCGCGCGGCTGAACCACCCGAACGTCGTGCAGACGTACGAGTGCGGCCAGATCGACGACCAGTACTACATCGTGATGGAGTACCTGGAAGGGCACTCCCTCGATCGGATCTGCAGGAAGATCGACCCGTCGCGTCACCGCGCGGTCTACCTGGCGATCCTCGCCGATGCGCTCGCCGGGCTTCACTACGCGCACGACCTCATGGATTTCAACGGCCAGCCGCTCCAGGTGGTCCACCGCGACATCAGCCCGCACAACATCTTCGTCACCTACGACGGGCAGGCGAAGGTCGTCGACTTCGGGATCGCGAAGTGGGCGACGCGCGACGCGGACACGAGCACCGGCGTCGTGAAGGGGAAGATCCGGTACATGGCGCCGGAGCAGGCCCTCGCGACGATGGTCGACCGCCGCGCGGACATCTTCTCGATGGGCCTCATCTTCTGGGAGCTCGTCGTGGGCGAGCGCTTCTGGGGGGATCTCTCCGACGTGCAGATCCTCCAGCGGCTCACGTTCGGCGAGATCCCGAAGCTGCGCGAGCGGTGGCCCGCGGCGCCTGACGCCCTCGAGCGGATCTGCTCGCGCGCGCTCGCGATGGCGCCCGAGGAGCGGTACGCGACGGCGGCCCAGATGCGTGACGACGTCGAGGCGTACCTGGCGACGATGGGCCGCCGCCCCTCCTCGGCCGAGATCGGCCGCCTCATCGGTGAGACCTTCGCGCACCGCCGCGCCGAGGTGCGGTCCGCGATCAGCGACCAGCTGGGGCGGCTCCACGCCAGCGCGGCCGAGGGCGGGGAGGAGTTCGAGATCCTGCCGGTGCTCGAGGAGCGCGGCGCCGTGCCGTGGTCTCAGCGCATGCCGCTCTCGCAGATGTCGCAGCAGTTCTCCGCGCCGGTGGGGGACCAGATGCTGGGCGACGACCCGTCGCGCGAGGACAGCATCTCGAACCGCCAGACGATCCCCACGATCATGGTCGCCAACACCAAGTCGACCCGGCGGAAGGCGCTCTGGAGCGCGGGGATCGCGGTGCTCTCGATGCTGCTGATCGGCGGCGCGTGGGCGGTCCTCACGCTCCGCCCCACGACGACGCCGGAGGGCGATGTTCCTGCGGAGACCAGGGGGGGCGAGGCCACGCCGCCTTCTCCTCCGACCTACGCGCCCCCGGTCGCCAACCTCGTCGAGCTCCGGATCATCGCCACGCCGCTGGACGCGAAGATCTACCTCGACGACGTGGAGCTCCCCAGCAACCCGTTCTTCGCGAGGTTCAGCCGGGATGGCACCGGGCACCGCATCCGGGTCACGGCCGACGGGTACACCCCGGAGGCGCGCTTCGTGGTGTTCACGCGCGACGAGGTGCTGACCATCAACCTCCGCCCGGTGCCGTCGACGTCCCCCAAGGCGGGCGGCGGCACCGCGCCTCGGAAGTGACCGGCAGCGCCGCGGGCTCGGCGTGACCGCCGGAGGCCGCGCGGGGCGTTACGGCCGGCCGCTCAGCATCACCTCGAGCTCCGGCGGCACGCAGCCGTAGGCCTCGGCGGCCGCGAGCAGCGCCGAGTTCTGCGGCAGGTTGAGCAGGAACGAGCTGGCGTAGGGCGTCCCCTCGAGGCCCTTCAGCCGGCGCAGGAGCGGGGGCATCGCGCGCTCCATCGCGGCCCGCGCGCCCTCCAGATCGCCCATGTCCACGCAGGCGTCGTGGAGCGCGAGGTAGATCGGCGCCTCGTTGAGCAGGCTCGGCGCGCCCGCCTCGACAAGGGCCGCCGCCTCCCGCGCGATCTCGCGGGCCTGCTCGGCGTTGCCGAAGCGGCGCTCCGCCTCGGCGCAGAACCCGAGCGCCACGGGCAGGACGTCGCGGTTGTCGGTGACGCGGTACGCGTCGGTGGCCTTCTTCAGCAGCGAGCGCGCCCGCGCCAGGCCCGACGACTCGAGGCGCAAGAGCTCGCAGCCCCGGTAGAACAGGATGCCGAGCGTCACGCGGTCGCGCACGACCCACATGCTCCCCGCGGCCTCGTCCGCGCTCGCGCGCGGCTCCGCGAGCACGGCGTCGAGCCGGGGCTCGGGGCCGAACGTCGCCGCCCAGCAGAGCAGGATCATCTGCCCGTGGCGCGCCGCCCCGGAGCTGCCGATCGCCTGCGCCCTGGCGATGCCCCCCTCGATCTCCTGGAGCGCCTCTTCCCGGGCGCCGATGGTCGTCAGCGCGAAGCCGACGTTCATCGTCAGCATCGCCTCGCGCTCCTGCAGCCCGGCGCGGCGCGCGGCCCGCGCCGCGTTCCGGCGCGCCCCCAGCGCGGCGGCCGGCTCGCCGCGGGTCTGGTGGGCGACCGCGCGCGTCTGCCAGGCGTCGACCGCCGCCCAGACGAGGTTCCGCCGGGCCGCGAGGTCGAGCAGGTGCGCGGCCTCCTGCTCGGCCATCGCCAGCTGCCCGGCGAACGCGTGGACCTGCGCCAGCGTCGCCGAGCACTGCGCCTCCTCCTCGACGAGATCGATCGACCGGGCGCGGTCGCGCAGCGCCGTCAGCCGCCCCTCCAGGTCGATCCCCGAGCCGCACGCGTGGTCGTAGCGCGCGCGGGCCGTCAGCGTGCGCAGCTCGCTCGCCTCGTCGAAGACGTTCTCCCACATCGCCCGGATCGCCGAGTCGCGCTCGGGCGAGCGCGCGTCGAGCCGCGAGTACGCCTCCTCGAGGAGGACCGCGCGCGCGAACGCCGTCGGCTTGTCGGGGGAGAACACGAGCGCGCGATCGGCCATGGTGACCGCGTCGAGGAGCGAGTTCGTCGCCAGGGCGCGCCGCGCGGCGGCCTCCCAGCGGATCGCGGCCTCCTCGTGCTCGCCGCCGAGGTCGAAGTGCTGCGCCACCGTCGCGCTGTCCTCGCCGAGCCGATCGAGCCAGCGCGCCGCCGCGGCGTGCAGCCTCTGGCGGAGCTCGTCGCCGACGGAGGCGTACGCGACGTCGCGGACGAGCGCGTGCTTGAACAGGAACTCGCGCGCGGCCGGGAAGCGCGACGCGGGCTGCGCGACGAGGAGCTCCGCGGCGATGAGCTTCTTCAGCGCCGTCGCGGGCTCCGCCACCCCGACCTCGGCGAGGCCCACGTCCCACACCGACAGGCCGAAGACGCTCATGCGCACCACCGCCTCCCGGGTGGGCTCGTCGAGCGCGTCGAGGCTCACCTGGATGGCCGCCTCGATGGTCGGCGCCGTGGCGGCGTCCTTGCCTGAGGCGATGACCCGCGCGAGCTCCTCGGCGAAGAGCGGCGAGCCGGCCGCCTGCTGCGCGACGCGGTCGAGCGTGGCCTCCTCGAACGGCCGCGTGGCCGCGGCCGCGCTGAAGACCGCCCGCGCGATCTCGCGCGTGGCCCGGCGCGCGATGGGGCGCAGCTCCACGCGCACGTGGTCGCGGCCGGCGAAGCGCTGGCCCTGGTCGCGCCAGAACGCCGGGCGCACCATGAGCAGGATGAACAGCGCCCTCCCGGTCGCCCGCCCGAGGAGGTGATCGAGCCACGCGACGCTCTCAGGGTCGGCCCACTGCGCGTCCTCGACGAGCAGCGCGCACGGCTCGCTCGACGCCGCGTCGACGGCGATGTCGGTCATCGAGAGGTAGAGCGCGTCGCGCGCGCCGCGCAGGTCGACGCCGTCGGGGAACGGCTGGTTCGCGAGCAGGCGCGCGAGGAGCCCGCCGTCGCCGTGGAGCGGCCGCCGCGCGCGCACCGCGTCCTCGGCCTGCTCCAGCGACGCGCCCTTCGGAAGGCCCATGAGGACCCGCAGCGCGTCCGTGGCGACGCCGAGCGCCTGCGCGCGGCCGAACGACTCGCAGCGCAGCTGGATGAGCCGCGGCGGATCCGGTCGATCCACGATGCGGGCGACGAACTCGCGCGCGAGGCGGCTCTTGCCGATCCCCGGAGGCCCCGAGATGCTCATCACGACCGGCGTCCCGTCCTCCACGCAGCGCTCGAACGCCGCGACGGTCGTGATGAGCTCGGCGTCCCGCCCCACGAACGGCGTCTGCGCGTCGGGCCGCTTCGGCGCGCGCGCGAGCACCCGCACCGCGCCGCTCTCCAGCGGCTCGCCCATGAAGCGCCCGCGGGACAGCTCCACCGTGGTGGCGTCCGCGAGGACCCTGCCGGGGCCCGCCTCGCGCGCGAGCGCGACAGCGCGGTCGACGACCTCGCCGGCCGCGCGCGTCCTGTCGACGCGCATGCGGCCGGAGGCGACGCCGACGCGGCCGCCGCGGCCGCCGAGCGCGAGCCCGAGCTCCAGGGCGCGGGACGCCTCGTCGCCGTGGGCCTGCCGCACGCCGAGGTGGGCGGCGATCGAGTCCGTGCCGAGCGGCAGCGCGTCGGCCCCGCGGCGGCGCAGCGCATCGAGCTCCCGCTGGCGCTCCTCGCCGGTGGCCACGTGCAGCGCCACGATCGTGGTCACGAGGCGCGTCCCCATCGCGCCCGGCGGGTTGTCGCTCACGCGCAGCGGCGACGGGGTGGGCAGGTACGGCTCGTCGGCGAGCGCCGCGAGCCTGTCCGCCACCTCGCGCGCCGAGCTCGGCCGGAGCTCCCGGTCGGCGAGCAGGAGCGCGTGGATCAGGTCGTCGAGCGCCGGTGGCACGTCGAGCAGGAACTCCGAGAGGCGCGGCGCGGGCGTCGTCGCCAGGCGGACGAGGGTCGCGATCGAGGTCGGCCCCATGTGCGGGGGCCGGCCGGCGACCAGCTCGAACAGCGTCGCGCCGAGCGAGTAGAGGTCGCTGCGCGCGTCCACGGTCGCGTCGCCGCGCGCCTGCTCCGGCGAGATGTACGCCGGCGTGCCGACGAGGCCGCCCGCGTCCGTCGTGAGCACGAGCTCCTTCGACGCCGCCACGCCGAAGTCCACGAGCTTGGTGCGGAGCGGGGCGTCCGGCGAGCCGCGCAGGAGGAGGATGTTCGACGGCTTGATGTCGCGGTGGACGACGCCCGCGGCGTGCGCGGCCGCGAGCGCGCTCGCGACCTGCCGCCCGACCTCGATCCCCTCGCGCAGCGAGAGCGGGGAGCGCTTCTGGCGCGCCGCCAGGTCCTCGCCGTCGAGCCACTCCATCGCGATGAAGGTCGCGCCCTCCTCGATCCGCCGCCCCTCCGCGTCGACAGCGCTCGCCTCGAGCGTCCCGAACGCAACGACCCTCACGATCCCCGGGTGATCGAGCTCGGAGAGGACCTGCCCCTCGCGGGAGAGCCGGGCCTGGCCCTCGGCGTCGACGCCGACCGCCGTGATGATCTTCAGCGCGACGTACCGCTCCGTCTGCACGTCGAACGCGCGGTGCACGGTGCCGATCCCGCCGCGGCCGACCTCGTGCTCGATGTGGAAGCGGCCTGCGACGAGCGGCCGTGGGGACTCGATGCGCGCGGAGCTCATGCGCTAGCCGACGTGGTCCGTGGGATGGGCGCCGGGGGGGCTCCGGCGCAGCGGAGAGGCGATCTCATGGCGCCGGGCCGCGTGGGCCTGCGGTGTTCCGACAGGGCGCATTCGCGAAAGAGACTACGCCGTCGCTCATGGCAGTTCCAGTGTCGCGGTCACGGGAACCCGGCAGCGCGGCGGACGCGGCGATCCGGCCGGAGGCGTCGTCAGGCGTCGTCGAGCGAGCAGCGCGCAGCGCGCGCGGCGGGCCTCCCTTGACGGATCCGGCGGCTCCTCCTACGGTCGTCGGCTCCGCTGCTCGTTCAGCGTAACATTCAGCGTAACATTACGTTACGTTCACCGTTACGTTACGTTCGAGCGGCGGGGGCCATTTCGATGCTCGATCGCGTCGCCGTTCACCAGACCCGGCTGCGCACGCCCGGCCTCGGGCTCGACGCCAAGGGGGTCGCGCTCGGCGCCAAGGGGCTCGTCCTCCTGCCGTCGATCGATCGGCTCGTCGCCTTCCTGGCGCTCTACACGCGGCAGGGCTCGCTCGCGGACATCCTCCGCTCGCTCGTCGTCGAGATCGTGCGCTCGAAGCTGGGGGCGCGGGAGGTCACCCTCCTGTTCGCGGCCGAGAGCAGCGATCGGCTCGACCGTGTCGCCGAGATCGCGCGGCTCGCGGGCGGCTACAGCTTCACCGGCACGAGCCGGCACTTCGTCCAGTACCGCGACGCGGCCGCGCCGTTCGGGTACGACGTCCCGCAGATCCTGCCCAGCGACGCGGCGCTCTCGCTCTACCACAACGCCTTCTCGCAGACGTACGAGGTCGAGCGGCGCGTCGACGTGCGCACGCTGCTGCTCCGGCTCGAGCCGCACCTCGATCCGTCCGCCGGGCAGGACCCGGGCCCGCGCTGGCTGCTCGCGGAGTCGGGGCTCGGCCCGGCGCTGATCCGCTACTTCTCCCGGAGCAGCGTCGAGGCCGAGGTCGGCCTGTGCGAGTGGCCGCCGGAGTCGAGCTTCGATGACGCCCCGGTGCTCCGGTACCTGTTCCGCGCGCCGGCCATCCCTGCCCGGATGGTCCCGCTGCTCACGAGCACGCCGGGGCTCGGGTACTTCGTGCCGGTCGCGCCGGGCGCGGCGGTGGAGGTGGGGTTCCGGCACCCGGTCAACCTCCGCGCCTGCCCGGTGTTCGGCGAGGCGGGCCTCGTGCTCTTCCGGGGCGGGGGCCGCGAGGCGCTGGAGATCGCGAAGCTTCCGGCGATGGGCGACGTCGCGGCGTTCGCCCGGGTGGAGCTCGGCCGCGAGCCCGTCGCGGCGAAGGTGGCGGAGGGCGACGCGCTGCGCCCCGCGTCGGTCGTGCTCTCGCTCCGCCTCGTCCCGAGCTCCGAGCCGTGGCGGTCGGTCACGGCGTCGTGGATCCGGCCGCAGGAGATGCCGCTCCTGCGGCACGTCGCCTATGCGCTCGGCCCCGAGACGCTGCGCCGCGCCCGCATCGCCTTCACCGCGGCAGGCGCGTTCCTCCGGCACCCCACGGGCATCGAGGGGATCCCGGTCGGCGAGTTCTTCCGGGAGGTCCATCCGGGCCTCTACATCCCTGCCGGGTACGACGCTGTCCCTGCGGTCGCGCCCGGCGTGCTGTTCCGAGCGCTGGGCGCCCCCGCCGGGCAGGCGCTGTTCATCGGGCGCGACGGGAGGGCGATCGGCGTGCCGGAGGAGGCGTTCGTCGCGCTCGAGACGGCGCTGCTCGAGGCCCAGCAATGGTCGGCGGTGGCCGTGTCGTCCGCGGGCCTCACGGCGGCGCTGGCCACCGAGCTGCCCGAGGTCGTGCTCGGCGGCGTCGGCATCCGGCCGCTGCGCGACCTCGCCCCGTCCGAGGCGCTGGCCGAGCCGAGGGCGCTGCCGCCGGGCCCTGGCCGGACGCCCCAATGACCCAGCCTGAAGCGATCGCCGAGCGGCTCTCCGAGCTCCAGGCGAACGTGCTCGCCCCGCTCGTCCTCGGCGGTCCGCTGCGCCTGGTGCGCCCCTTCGGCGTCCGGCTCGCGCTCCTCCTCGGCGACGGCGCGCCGGCGCTCGATCGCGACCTCGGCTCGCGCATCGATCTGGTCCGCGTCCGCGTCGCCCGCCTCATCGCCCCGATCGACGTGCTCCCGGAGCTCGGCGCGGCCGAGTGGGCGCTCCTGGCCGCGCTGAACGATCTGCTCCAGCTCACGAACCACGAGCTCGCCGGCGTGCTCACGCGCAGCCGCTATCCCCGCCTGCTCGCGAGCGTGCGCGACCTCTGCGAGCTCGTGCCCGCGCCGGCGGACGTCGGGTCCGCGCTCTCGCGGCACGCGACGTTCGCGCGGGTGCTCGACTGCTTTCGCACGGACGCGCTCGTCGCCTGGTGGACGGGCCGCGCGAGCTTCCGCGGCCAGCGCCCGCCGCCGCGGCTGCTCCGGTGGCGGCAGCTGCGCGGCGTCCAGGTCGAGACCCGGCGCGTCGGCCTCGCGGACATGGGCCACGGCGTCGCGGGGCTCGCCCCGCCGGACTTCGCCGAGGCGCTGTCCCTCTGGATGACGCGCACGCCGCTCACGGATCTCGCGACCGCCGCGCGGAAGGATCCGCCGTTCGCGTGGTCGGCCTCGACGCTCGCGGTCGTCGCCACGCCTCCTGGCCGGAGCCTCGCGTACCGCGTCCTCCTGCGCCAGCCCCACGACCTCGCCGTCGCGGCGCTCGCCCGCGCCGCCCGCGAGGTCCCGCCGCGGTTCGGCCAGGCCCGGGCGCTCGCCGAGTCGTTCGCCAGCGAGGTCGCCGCCGGCATCAAGCTGCTCGACGAGCGCTCCGCGGCCGGCTGACCCGCGCCTCGCCACGCGCCCGTCCCGTCGTCTCCACGCACCGCGCGCGGCTTTGCTCGGTTCAAACGGGGCGTGGTACGCTCCGTCCTCCTTGGAGAGGCGCGCTGTCCTCGTGCCCGCGCCTTCGACATCACCTCACGGGCATGGCCCTGGGAGCGACGAACCGTTTGAACCGGCAAGACGCTGAGACTTCCGACAAGTTGCTTGCTTCCCTCTGGCGCGCGCGGCGCCGCGGCTCCTGTGTCGAGGCGTTGCCGCGCGCCGGGCGCTCCTGCGCGCGCCTTGCCGGCGTCGCGTTCGCGCTCGCGCTCGCGGTGAGCCCGGGCGTCGCGTTCGCGCAGGCGGAGGCGCTGCTCGACGAGGGCAAGAGCCTGATGAAGAAGGGCAAGGTCGAGGAGGCCTGCCCGAAGCTCGAGGAGAGCTACAGGCTGAGCCCGAGGTCGGCGACGCTCCTCGCGCTGGCGATGTGCCACGAGAAGCAGGGCAAGGTCGCGACGGCGTGGTCCGAGTACATCGATCTCGGCGCGGCGGCCCGCAAGGAGGGCAACAAGCGCCTGGAGGCCGACGCGAAGGCGAGGGGAGCGAAGCTGGAGCTGTCGCTCCCGCGGCTGACGCTGAGCGTGCCGCGGGCGGCCGCGGTCGAGGGGCTCGAGGTGATGCTGGACGGGGCGCCGGTCGACGGCGCGCTCTGGGGCCAGGCGCGGCCGATCGATCCTGGCCAGCACAAGGTGAGCGCGAGCGCCCCGGGCAGAAAGCCGTGGGAGAAGTCGGTCACGATCAAGCGGGGCGAGCGGAAGACGGTGGCGGTGCCGGCGCTCGCCAAGGACGCCTCGGCCGCTGCGCAGCCTGCGCCCGCGGCGGAAGCGCCCCCGCCGGCGGCGCCGGTGGCGGCGGCGCCGGAGAAGGGGAGCGCGGGGTCCGGGGACGGCGCCGCAGGGGCCGGGAAGGGCGCTGCTGGGCCGGGGAAGGGCGCCGCGGGGCCGGGGAAGGGCGCTGCTGGGCCGGGGAAGGGCGCTGCTGGGCCGGGGAAGGGCGCTGCTGGGCCGGGGAAGGGCGCGGTGGCTGCGGCGCCAGGGCAGGGCGCAGCGGGGCCGGAGACCGATGCGTCGCCTGCGGCATCTCCTGCGGCCGAGGAGCAGGAGCCGAGCTCTGGATCCTCGCCGAGGCACACCGGGAGCTTCGTGATCGAGGCTGGGGTGGCCGGCGGCGCGTTGATCGGCCTGATGGACTCCGGCAGCTTCGGCGATCTGAGCGCGTACTCGTACAGCTACAACATCCCGGAGGGTGAGCTCATCGCGCCCTGCGACGATGAGGTTTGCCATGCGAGCTTCGATCCGGCGATCGGGCCGTTCGTCGGCGGGGAGGCGTTCATCGGGGTTGCGCTCTCCGAGGATCTGCACCTCGGCGCGCGGGTGCTGGGCGGCTACCGGTTCGGCGGCGGTTATCTCGTTGTCGGCGGCCCCTCTGCCTCGATGCGCCTCGGGCGTCTCTGGCTCGGCCTTTCGGGGCTCGTGGGCCCTGTGGGGCAGCAGGCGAAGGTCACCGGGATCAAGGGGGAGATCCCCTCCGAGGTGGAGCACCTCAACTACGGCCGGAGCGAGGTCGCCGTGAACGCGCGCGAGGGCAGCCTGCCCGAGAGCGCGCTCGTGGAGACGCTCGCGTTCGGCGGGAGCGTCGACGTGTCGCTCGTGCTCGCGGACCTTCCGAGCGCGGGCTGGACGTCGGGCGCGCTCCTGCTGAGCGTCTCGCCGACGGTCATGAAGGGCCTCGACGGCTGGGTGTTCGCGGCGCCGGCGAGCCTCGGTTACCGCTTTTACTGAGCGGCCTCGCGACCTATCGCGCTCTCTCGTCGGGCGCCCGGGTGAGGGCACCGGGAGCTTCGGTGCCCGACGAGCGAGACGCGCGAGAGGGCGCAGCAGCGGCAGCGGATGCCCACCCCCGGTCCGTGCTCGGTGCTCCGCGCCTTTCACCTTTCCGGCCAGGGTGGAAGCCGGCGGGCGTCCCCCCACGCGGCGGTGCGTGCCGGCGGGCGTCCCCCCACGCGGCGGTGCATGCCGGCGGGCGTCCCCCCACGCGGCGGTGCATGCCGGCGGGCGTCCCCCCACGCGGCGGTGCATTCGACGCCGCCCGCGACGCGTTCGAGGCCGCCGCTCGCCTCGATCCCGAGGACGTATCGGCCCGCTGCGACCTCGGCGCCATGCTCTGCGAGGCCGGCCGCACCGGGCCTGCGCCACCTCGAGGCCGTCCTCGAGGCGCAGCCGGCGCACCCGACCGCCTTCCCGATCCACGCCTACCACCGCGCCGCGCGCGACGGCGACGGGGCATGCTGCAGCCCGCGCAGCTCCGCCCCGGTGTGCCACCCAGGGCAGCGCGGCGGGCCCCGCCCGCGGCGTAGCCTAGCCCCTCGGGTCCGCGCGCCGCCGCCGGGCGCGGCGCGCCTCGCCGCGGGCGCTGTCCGCCCCGCTGGCGGGCTCGGGCGGCGGGGCGAAGCCGATCGCCGCGAGATCCTTCTCGCCGATGACGTCGCCCTTGGCCACGAGCGCCGCGCGGAGCAGGACCGCGCCCATCTCGGCGTCGTTGCCGGGCCACGGGTGGTCGAGCACCGCCTGCAGCGCGCGCAGATCCAGGCCGAACGGCCGGCCCCGCAGGCGGACGCCGATGCGCGCGAGGTGATCCAGCGCGAGCGCACGGAGATCCTCGGCGCGCGACGACAGCGAGGGCAGCGCGACGGCCCGGTCGCCGAGCCGGTCCGCGAGCCGCTCGCTCAGCTGACCGGTCGCCGCGAGCGCGTCCACGGTCTGAGGCACCGCCACGACGAGCCCGACGTCGTCCGGCAGCGCCGCGCCGAGGTAGCTCTGCACCTCGGACGGCAAGGCCTGGGCGTCGAGCACGAGCAGCGTGCCCCCACGCGCCGCCTCGATGGGCGAGCTGTCCGGATCGCGCCACAGCGCGAGCGCGCTCGGCGCCCCCGCGGAGCCCTCGATCGCAGCCGCCTCGCCGCGCGCCGGCGCGGCGCCACGCGCCTGCGCGAACCCCTCGGGGACGGGCGCGGCGCCGTCGACGATCGCCAGCGGGCCGCCCGCGCGCGGTGAGGTCAGGTGGACGACCGCGCCCCACGCCACCGCGTCGATCCCGGGCGCCGTCAGCAGCGTGACCGGGCCGCCGGCCACGCCGAGCCGCTCCAGCTGCTCGAGCGCCGCGCGGGCGGCGGGGCTGTAGGCGGCGGCCCGCGCCGGCCGCGCGAGCAGCGCCGCGATCGCGCGGAACCGCCCCGCGCCCTGCGCCACGGCCCGCTCGAGCCGGCTCACCTCGCGCGCGCGCTCCTCCGCCTCGCGGCGGGCGGCGACCTCGCGGCCGCGCGACCCCGACAGCATCGCCGACACCGCGATCACCGCCCCGAGCCGGTCGGCGACCGCGCGCAGGCCGCTCACCTCCTCCAGCGTCATCGGCGACGCGCGCCGGGCCCGCGGGATGGCGAGGGCCCCGATCGGGCCCTCCGCGTCGTTCACCAGGGCGACCACGCCGACGTCGCGCTCCGCGAGCCAGGCGAGCAGCGGGCGCACCTCCGGCCGCCGGACCTCGACGGCCTCGGCGGCCTCGACGCGCAGGACGCGCTCCGGCTCGAGCTGGGCGAGCTCGATGAGGCGCGCCGGCACCTCCGCCGGCTCGGTGTGCTTGTAACCGGCGCGATCGACGGTCACCTGCTCCGGCGGCGAGAGCAGGTAGAGCGCCGGCGGGGCCTGCCCGGCGACGCCGGCGTCCGACGCCTCGCGCAGCGCGGAGAGCGCCGCCTCGAGCGCCGCCTCCGGCTCCGGGTTCATCGCCGCGCGCGTCGCGGCGTCGAAGGCCCCGAGCCAGCGCGCCCCCTCCGGCGCGAACCGGCGCGCGAGCACCGGCGCCGCGAGCCCCGCGAGCGCGCAGAGCGCGCACGCGCCGAACACGGCGACGCCGACGGAGGACTGCGGCGCGCCGCGGAGCCCGAGATCGCCGCGCGGCGCCTGGTGCACGGCGTACACCGCGAGCAGCGCCGGCGGGGTCGCGAGCGTCGCGACGGCGAGCGTGCCGCGGAGCGCGCGCGAGACCTGCGCCGCGTCCGCGGCCACGGTGCAGAACGCGACGCAGACCGCCGCGACGGCGCTCGTGACCGGCAGGATCGACTCGGGGGGCGCGACGCCGACGAAGGCCGCCGCGAGGCCGACCGCCAGCGCGGTCGCCGTGAGCAGCAGCGCGGCCTCGACGCGGTCGGCCACGCCGAGCTCGAGCCGCCGCGCGATGCGGACGCGCGCGATCGCCACGAGCGTCACCGTGAGCGAGCCGAGCGACGCGGCGGACGTGGCGTAGTGGACGAGCAGCGGATCGAGATCCGCCGCGCGCTCGGGCGCCACCGCGGAGACGGCGGGCAGGGCGACCGCCACGGTCCAGAAGAGCGAGGCGAACGCCGCCGCGTCGAGGCGCCGCGTGCTCGGCGGAGGCTCGAGGAGGCCGCCGAGGCCCGCGATGCGCGCGAGCCCGACCAGGGCGGCCATCGCCGCGGCCGCCGCGCCGAGGTTGCCGAGCGCGATCAGCGCGAGCCCGGCGGGGCCGCTCCGCGAGGCGGCGAGCATCGCGGCGCCGGTGAGGCAGACGGCCGCCGCGCGGCGGGCCGCCGGCTCGATCCGGTCCTCTCCCCGCGGCGGCCGCTCTACCCAGCGGAGGCCGAGCGCGAGCAACGCCGGCAGCCCGAGCAGGGCGAGCCACGCGGGCCCGTGGCCGCCGGACGCCCGGAGCGCGGCGAAGGCGGTGTAGGCGACGGCGGCCGCGGCGATCCAGAACGAGCGCCGGCGCAGCATCGCGGCGAGCGTAGCGTCTGGCCACGGGGGCGCCAACGAGGCGGTCTCATCGAGGGGACGACCGCGCCGCCCGCGCCGCTGCCGCGGCCAGAGGCTCCCTTGCTACCTCAGGGCGAGAGCGCCGCGATGTAGTCGTAGAGACACTTCATCTCGTCGGCGTTGAGCATCGGGCCGAGCGGCATCCGGTTGTTGCACGTCGGGTCGTCCGTGACCTTCACGTAGATCAAGCTGGCGTCCGGGTCACCCGGCACGAGCAGCGGGCCCCCGCCGCACGGCGCCGAGGCATTCTGGGCCGCTACCGCGGTTTCCCACCCCGCTGCGAGCGAGAGGCCCGACTGCTTCGACTCCGCGTCGTGGCAGCCCGAGGTGGCGCACCTCTCCATCACCAGCGCCTGCGCTTCAGCGCATCCGGCCCCGCCGCCGCTGCTCGCGCTGGTGGTCGGAGGATCGCCGCCGCTGGTGGTCGTGGGATCGCCGCTGCTGGTGGTCGTGGGGTCGCCGCTGCCGGTGGTCGTGGGGTCGCCGCCGCCGCTGGTCGCCGCGCCGTTGCCCTGGCCGTTTCCGCCGCCAGGCCCGTCGCCGCCGGCGAGGTACTGGTCCTTGTCCTCGAGGGTCCCCGCGCAGCTGATGATGAACGCGGCGCCGCTCATCATGGCGGCAACGGCGAGCGCGGTGCGCCCGCCAAGGAAAGCGATGTACGTCACGTGCTACCTCTCTCTCTCGCTCAGTAAACGTAGGCTCCGGCGAGCCGCACCCCAAGGTACTGGTCGATCGCCCCGCCGGCGACATACCGGTCGCCGATCGCGGGCTCGAACGACGAGAAGAACCGCGCGTACTCGATGAGGAGCCGCGCCTCGACGCCGGTCGTGACGGGCACGAGCACCCCGGCCATCGCGCCGATGCCCTGCACGCTCGCCCCGGCGAACCGCTCGTAGACCTGGCCTGACGAGAGCGGGAAGAGGTAGTCGGCGCCGAGCGCCAGCGCGACCGGGCCGACCGGCACCCGCGCGTCGAGGCCGGCCCGGATCAGCGTGTAGGAGACGTTCGGCACCGTGCTGGCCAGGGCCTCCGCCGCGTCGACCTCGAAGGTCAGGAGCCGGAGCCCGGCGGAGATGCCGAGCACGGACGACTCGCCGATCGACAGCCGCTCCCGCAGCCCCAGGTTGATGCGCTGGTAGGTCGTGCCGAGCGGGTCGCCGTCGCCCACCGCCGAGTTGAGGCCGGGCGCCATCATGAACCCCGCGGTGATGCCGAGGCCCTTGAGCACCGGGATGTCCGTCGACGCGAGCGGGTACACCTCGCCGGAGATCGACAGCGCGGGCTGACCGAAGACGTCGTAGGGCCGGAGGTTCTGCGTGACCGGATCGGAGTAGTCGAACCAGCGGCCGGCAAACTCGACGCCGGCCTCGATCGAGAAGAGCGCCGAGCGGGGGTCGTGGGGCTTGCGCTTCCCGCCCTCGTCGCCGTCGCCGCCCTTGTCGTCGCCGTCGCTGCTCTTCTCGTCGCCGTCCTTCTCGTCGCCGTCCTTCTCGCCGTCGCCGTCACCGGCGCCGTCCTTCGGCTGGTCCTCGTCGGCCGCGGCGGCCGCCGGCGCGATCTGCGAGAGCGTCGGGCCGAGCAGATCCTCCAGCGCCCTCTTGCGGTCGTCCCGCGAGCCGCCCAGCGGCACCGCGCTGTCCACCGCGAGGTCGCCGGCGTTCTCGTCGACGTAGACGAGGTAGACCTCTTTCTTCTTCTTCTTGTTCGTCCGCGAGACGCCGTAGATCACACCCTCGGCCTTCGCGGCCTTGCCCGCCTTGCGGATGCGGTCGATGGCCTTCTTCCGCTGGGCCTTCATCACCAGCGCGTCGCCCACCGGCTTGGTCTGGCCGGCGCTGCGCAGCGACTTCGAGAACGCGTCGTCGTCCACGACCTTCAGCGTCTCCGGGACGAGGGACACGATGTCTTCGCGGATGTCGTCCGCGTTCGGCCCCTCGATGTGGATCGCGATCGACTTCGACCCCTTGGGGGCGGCGAGCGCGATGGGCGAGAGCGCGAACGTCGTGACCGTCGCGGCGGAGAGCCCGAGGAGGATCCTCCCGCAGAGGCTCAAAGAGAGGGACAGCGTTCTGATCCTGATCGGCTTCCGCGCGGGCCTTTTGCCGGCAGCGGCGTCAAACGAAGCTTGCACGCGCGCGAGCCTACAGGTGATGTCGCGGCTGGATCCAGCGTCTTTCGAGGGGGCTCCGCGACATTTCTGATGACGCGCAGTGTAGCTACGAGACTCCGCTAAGATCGGACCCGCGGGCTCACCGAGCCTCGTCTTCCTTGGCGCCTTGACGGGCCCCCGCGACGTGAGACATGTCGTTAGCTCGATGCGCGGCGCCGCAACGCACCGCATCGCAGGCCAGCGCGTCCCCCAGGGGAGAGGGCAGATGGATCGGTCAAGAGGACGGCACCTCCGCGCGGCGCGCGGCCCCGGCGGCTCTCTCGGGCTTGCGATTGTCGTGGCGGCGGCCGCCGCCTGCTCCGGCGGGCGCGGCGGCGGGGCCGCGGGGGGAGCGGAAGGCGAGGCGCCGCGCTGCGCGGAGATAAGGCCGGGCGCGTCGCCGCTCCGGCGGATGACGCGATTCGAGTACAACAACACGATCCGCGATCTGCTCGGCGACGACAGCGCGCCGGCCGACGCCTTCGTGGTCGAGGAGGAGGCGCTCGGGTTCAACAACCAGGCGGCGGCGCTCGGGGTCACGCAGCTCCTCGCCGAGCAGCTCATGAAGGCCTCCGAGGCGATCGCGGCGCGGGCCGCGAAGGATCTCGGGAAGCTCCTTCCGGGGTGCGACCCGGCCGTGCAGGGGCCCGAGGCGTGCGCCGCGGAGCTCATCGAGCGCCTCGGCAAGCGCGCGTTCCGCCGGCCCCTCGCGCCCGCGGAGAGCGAGCGGCTCGCGCGGCTCTTCGCCTTCGGGAACGACGAGCACGGCTTCTCGACCGGCGTCGAGCTCGTGATCCAGGCGATGCTCCAGTCGCCGCACTTCCTTTACCGCGTCGAGCACGGCATGCCGGATCCGGCCGGCGAGGGCGTGGTGGCGCTCTCGGACCACGAGATCGCCTCGCGGCTCTCGTACCTGCTCTGGAGCTCGATGCCCGATGACGCGCTGTTCGCAGCGGCCGACGCGGGGGAGCTCCGCTCCGCGGAGCAGATCGCCGCGCAGGCCCGCCGCATGCTCGAGGATCCGCGCGCCCGCGCCGCCGTCGCGAACTTCCACGCGCAATGGCTGCAGCTCTCGAACATCGACACCCTCACCAAGGACCCGGCGGTGTACCCCGGCTTCCACGCCGGGCTCCCCGCGCTCCTCCGGGCGGAGACCGAGGCGTTCCTCGATCACGTCGTGTTCGAGGACGGCGCCGGCGACGTGGCGACCCTGCTGACGGCGCCCTACTCGCTGATGAACGCCGAGCTCCGCGCGTTCTACGGGCTGGGAGCGAGCGGCGCGGGGGCGCCCGGCGAGCTCTCGGTCGTGCCGCTCGACCCGGCGCAGCGCGCGGGCTTCCTCACCCACGCCAGCGTGCTCGCGGTGCTCGCGAAGCCGGATCAGTCCTCGCCCGTCCACCGCGGCAAGTTCGTCCGGGAGCGGCTGCTCTGCCAGATCCTGCCGCCGCCGCCGCCCGACGTGGACATCCAGCCGCCGCCGGTGCGGGAGGGGATCCCGACCCGCCGACAGTTCGAGCGGCACGCGGAGGACCCGGGCTGCGCTGGCTGCCACAGGCTCATGGATCCGATCGGCTTCGGGTTCGAGCGCTACGACGGGATCGGGCTCTACCGCGAGGTCGACCAGGGCGTCCCGGTCGACGCGAGCGGCGAGATCGTGGCGAGCCGGGATGTCGATGGGCCCTTCGACGGGGCGGTGGAGCTCGCGCACCGCCTCGCGGAGAGCGACGAGGTGCGCCAATGCGTCGCGACGCAGTGGTTCCGCTTCGGCTACGGCCGCGCCGAGCAGGCGGAGGACGAGTGCAGCATGCGCCAGATCCAGGCGGCTTTCGCCGAGAGCGGGTACAACATCAAGGCGCTGCTCGTGGCGCTGACCCAGACGGACGCGTTCCGCTACCGCCGCGCGGCGCCGGACGCAGGGGGCGCGCCGTGAGCGGCGCCGCGCAGCGCCGGGCGTCGAGGGGACGCCTCGATCGCCGCACCTTCCTGCGCGGGGCCGGCGGGCTCGCCCTCGCGCTCCCCTTCCTCGACGCCATGGCGGGATCGGCGAGCGCCGTCGATTTCCCGAAGCGCTTCGTCGTCTTCTTCACCGGCCTCGGCACGGTGAAGGAGGCCTGGCAGCCGACCGGGACCGAGACGTCGTTCGAGCTCGGAGAGATCCTCGCGCCGCTCTCTCCCTACCGGGACAAGCTGCTCGTCGTCGAGGGCATCGACATGGAGTCCGCCTACCACGGCCCGGGCGACTCTCACCAGCAGGGCATCGGCCAGGCGCTCACGGGCACGGAGCTCCAGGAGGGGACCCTCTTCCCGTACGCCTGCAACCCGGCCGCGCGGGTCGGCTGGGGCGGGGGCATCTCGGTCGACCAGTTCCTCGCCGCGCGGCTCGGGGATCGCACGAAGCTCTCGTCGCTCGAGCTCGGCGTCCAGGTCCAGTACGCCAACGTCTCGTCGCGCCTCTCGTACCTCGGCCCGGGCCAGCCGGTCCCGCCCGAGGACGATCCGCGCGCGGCGTTCGACCGCCTGTTCCTGGACCTCAGCGCCGATCCGGCGGAGCTCGCGCGGCGGCGCGTCCTGCGCCGCCGGGTGCTCGGCGGCGTCATGGAGGACTACGGCGCCCTCGCGCGCGAGCTGGGGGGCGAGGACCGGCGGAAGCTGGAGCAGCACCTCGACGCGCTGAACGACATCGAGCAGCGGCTCGACGTGCCGGCGCTCCTCGGCGGCGCGTGCGCGTTGCCGGCGCTGGGCGAGCCGCTCGACGTCTACGCGAACGACAACTTCCCCGCGATCGGGAGGCTGCAGACCGACCTGCTCGCGATGGCGCTCGCCTGCGATCTCACGCGGGTCGCGTCCATCCAGTGGAGCGCGACCCAGGCGGGCAAGGTGTTCACGTGGCTCGGCCAGTCGGAGACGCACCACGCGCTCTCGCACTCGAACATCGGCGACGCGGAAAAGCAGCAGCAGCTCGTCGACATCGGGCGCTGGCAGGCGGAGCAGCTCGCGTACCTGCTCGAGAGGCTCGACGCCGTCCAGGAGGGCACGGGCACGCTCCTCGACAACACGCTCGTCCTCTGGTGCACGGACATCTCGGAGGGGCAGAGTCACTCGCGGCGCGACATGCCGTACGTGATCGCGGGGGGCGCCGGCGGGGCGCTCAGGACTGGCAGATTTTTGCGCTATGCCGGCGATCCCCACAACAACCTGCTCGTCGCGCTCTGCAACGCGATGGGCGTGGACGTGTCGACGTTCGGCAACCCCGCCTACTGCACGGGGGTGTTGCCCGGCCTCTTGGCCTAGGTGCGCGCGCCGGAGATCCCGCCAGGGATCGCTGACCCGCGCGACCAGAGGGGCCGCGGAGCGGGCGCCGGGGTTCGGGGCGGAGCCGCGAAGAACCAGCGCCGGCGCGCGCCCGCCGCGTGTTTTGGGCTTTTCGTCGCGCGCCGATTTTGGCAAGTACGCCCGCATGGGCGCCCTGCTGTCCTCCGGGAAGCCTCACGGCGCGCGGCGCGCGGCGCGCCTCGCTCTCTGTCTCGCGCACCTCGCGGCGCTCGCAGCGGCGGCGTGCGGCTGTCGGAAGCCCGCGGACGTCGCGGCGGACGCGGGGGCCGCGGCCGCGGGCGCCGACGCGGCACCCGCGGCGCTCACGGCGACCGAGGGGCAGGCCGCGCCCGCGGAGCTCGCGGCGCCCGCGTGGCCGCCGAGCGACAAGCCGCTGCTCGGCGTGACGGCCTTCGTGGCGACCGTCTACAAGGAGCCGCGCGACACGTCGAAGAAGCTCGGGTACCTGCGCGTCGGCTCCAGGGTGCCTCGCTCCGCCGAGCCCGCCGGCACCGCGGGCTGTCCGGGCGGCTGGTACGCGATCGAGCCCCGCGGCTACCTCTGCGTGGGCGAGGACGCGACGCTCGACCTGAACGACCCCATCCTCAAGGCCGCCGGCCCCGGGCCGAACCTGAGGACCGCGCTCCCGTACCGGTACGCCTTCGTCCGCGCGGTGCTGCCGCTCTACCTGCGCGTCCCCACCGCCGAGGAGCAGCGCAAATCGGAGTTCAAGCTCGACGAGCACCTGTCGTGGTTCGAGGAGAACAAGGCGACCGTGCAGCGGGTCATCCTCGGCGCGAACGACGTGGCGATCGACGCGCGCGGCGTGCCGCTTCCGGGCAAGCAGCTCGGCGAGCTCGGCCTGGGGAAGAACTCGCTCGAGCTCGGCGAGGGCGCGTTGCTCGGCGGGGAGGGGGACGGCGACCCGATCCCGTTCTGGCTCGAGGGCGGCAAGCGGCTCATCCGAAACATCAGCGACTTCAAGGTCCCGGACTACGCGGTCTTCGCCGATCGCGCGCGGCGCTTCACCGGGCTGTCGCTGATCGGATCGTTCCCGACCGGACCGGAGTCGCTGAGCCGGCGGTTCGCGATCACGACCGATCTGCGGCTTGCGCCTGCGACGAAGATCAAGCCCGACACCGGCTCTCCCTGGCACGGCGTCGAGCTGACCGATGCGCTCACGCTGCCGCTCGCCTTCGTCCGCGCGCGCGGCGCTCGCGACGTCCAGATCCAGGGCGACAAGGCGACGCCGGGCAAGGAGCTGCCGTTCCGGGACGTCGTCCCGCTGACCGGCAGGATGCGCCGGATCGAGGGCGTGAAGTACTACCGCACCCGGGATCAGCGGTACGTGAGCCAGCTGGACGTCGGGCTCGCGGTCGCGCCGTCGGCGTGGCCGGAGGTCGCCGAGAAGGGCGAGAAGTGGATCGAGGTGTCGATCACGCACCAGACGCTGGTCCTCTGGGAGGGCAAGCGTCCGGTCTACGCCACGCTGGTCTCGACCGGCCAGGCCGGGGTGGCCGATCCCAAGACCACGACCGCGACGGTGCGCGGCGCCTTCCGCATCCGCAACAAGCACATCACGGCGACGATGGACTCGAACGAGTCGTCGAGCGTCGGCGGTCGCGCGGAGACGACCGCCGACGCGCCGTCGGCCTCGCGCGGCGCGAAGCCGGACAAGGGCGGCACGTCGAAGGAGCGCGCCTCGAAGAAGCCCGGCGCGAGCGCGGCGGCGAAGCCCGCGGCAGGCGAGAAGGCGGTCCCCCGGAAGGGTGACGGGGAGTACGGCGTGACGCGGCGCCGCGGCGAGGGGACCTACGCCCTCAAGGACGTGCCGTACATCCAGTACTTCGCGAGCGGCTACGCGCTCCACGCAGCGTACTGGCACGACGTCTTCGGCACGCCGCGCAGCCACGGCTGCATCAACCTGGCGCCCATCGACGCCCATCGGGTGTTCCTGTGGACCGATCCCCCGGTGCCGCCCGGATGGCACGCGATCAACACAGGCGAGGAGCTTGGCGAGGGCACGACGATCATCGTGCATGAATAAATAGGGGAGGCGATCGCCGTCCGGAGGAAGGGGAGCGGCGGGCGCTTCAGTGCTTCGGCGCGGTGTGGAGGAGGTCGGCCAGCGCGTCGTCCGCGGAGGCGGCGAGGGCGTCGAGGAGCGCGGCCAGGCGGGTGTGCTGGTCCGGGGTGAAGGGGGGCATGCCGAAGCGCGCGCGCACGCCTGAGAGGCGAAGAACGAGGCCGGCGCCGTCCTGGTAGCCGGCGATCCAGGGGCCGCGGGTGAGCTCGTCGCGGATGCGACGGAGCCGCGACTCGAAGGCGGCGCGATCGGCGAGGGCGCCGGCGGGGGAGGGGGCGCGCTGCTGGAAGTGGTGGATCGAGGCGGCGGCCTCGGTCGGTGCGCCGTCGATGGCCTCGAGGCCGGCGCGGAGGCCGTCGAGGAGGGGCGCGAGGCCGGTCCTGCGGACGAGCGCGCCATCGAGGCACATCTCCCAGAGCACGTGGGCGAAGAGCGCGAGCCGCGGGGCGCCGAGCGATGCGGCGCGCAACGCGGCGGCGAGGCGGCGTTCGCCCTCCACGAAGACGGGGGCGGCGTGGAACCAGCGGTCGGCGGCGACGTGGTGGTCGATGCCGGCCAGCACCTCGGCGAGGCGGGGCGGCGGGGCGGCGGGGCGATCGGGCGCGCGGGAGGGCCTGACGCGCCGGTCGGCCATGCGCCAGAGGTCCGGGAGCATCGCCGCCGCGCCCGCGGCGGCCGAGCCGAGGTCGCGCGCGGCGAGGTGGCGATGAAGCAGGAAGTTCATGCGTTCACGATGGCGCTGCCGTCCGCGGCGGTCGACGGTGAACCGATGCGGCGCGCTTCTCGCTCGCCCGTCGCGCTTCCGGATTCCCGCTCTGGGGCACGGGGAACAACTACGTCGTTCGGCGTCGCAGCGGGCCCGTGAGGTCCTGCAGCGCAAACCGACCATGTCATGTAGGCAAATCAGCGCCATCGAGCTCGAATCTCCGGCCTCTCGCTACCCGGGCACCGGAAATGTCTCCATGCCAGTCGCCCGTCGCGGCCGTCGTGGCTCGCCCGTCGCGGCCGTCGTGGCTCGCCCGTCGCGGCCGTCATAGCCTCCTTTCTTCCCTGGAGCCGCGGGCGAGGGGATGTGCGAGGCGGGGCGCGCGTGGGGACGGGCCGCTGTCCGAGCACTTTTGCCGGTCGCGCCTCCCTCGCGCAGCGAGGGAGGCGCGACCGGCCCATGCGAGTTCGGCGGGGCCCCACGCGCGCCCCGCCTCGCACATCCCCTCGCCCGCGGCCGTTGCATCTCTTGCTCGGGGTTCGGCGCAACAGGTAGCCTAGGCAACGATGCAGGCCAGCGACCCGTTCGGCTGGGTGGGGTCGATCATCGACGGCCAGTTCGCCGTCGAGGCGCTGGCGGGCGAGGGAGCGTTCGGCGTCGTCTACCGGGCCCGGCACCTCGGCTTCGATTCGCCGGTCGCCGTCAAATGTCTCAAGATCCCCGCGGGTCTAAGCCCTGACCAGCAGGACGGCTTCCTCGCCAAGTTCCGCGAGGAGGCGCGCCTTCTCCATCAGCTCTCACGCCGGACGATGGGCATCGTCCAGGCGCTCGACATCGGCGCCGCCGCCGCTCCGAAGGGGCCGTGGACGCCGTACATCGTCATGGAGTGGCTGGAGGGCGAGACGCTCGAGCAGGATCTCAAGCGCCGCAGCGCCGAGAAGCTCCCGCCGAGGAGCCTCGGCGAGGCGATCCGGCTCCTCGCGCCGGTCGCCTCCGCGCTCGCCGTCGCCCACGACGAGAACGTGTCTCACCGCGACGTCAAGCCGGCCAACCTGTTCCTGCTCGGCGACCGCATGAAGGTGCTCGACTTCGGGCTCGCCAAGGTCTTCTCCGAGACGCCGACGTTCGCAGAGGCGCTCGTCCAGACGGGACGAACGTTCCGCGCCTTCACGCCGCAGTACGGCGCGCCGGAGCAGTTCAGCCCGCGGTTCGGCGCGACGGGGCCCTGGACCGACGTCTATGCGATGGCCCTCATCCTCGTCGAGGTCGCGAGCGGTCAGCCCGCCCTCTCGGGCGGCGACGTCATCCAGCTCTTCGTCGCCTCGAGCGACGAGGCGATCCGGCCGAGCTTCCGCGCCCGCGGGGTGAACGCGAACGCCGACGTCGAGGCGGTCCTCGGCCGCGCGCTCGCGATCAACCCCTCGCAGCGGTTCCACAACCTCGGCGAGATGTGGGCCGCCCTGGAGGCCGCCCACCGCTCCAGCGTCGTCGTCGTGGCGCGCGACACCCTGCGCGCGCCCGCCTTCGGCCCGGCCGACGCGAACGACGACGCGGGGGACGGGTTGCTCGACCTCGCCGCCGTCCACCTGCCGCCGCTGCCGCCGCCGCCGGCGCTGTCCGTCCCGCCGCCGTCGCTGCCGCCGTCGTCGACGCCGTGGCGGGCGCCGGACAGCAGCGGGATGAGGGGGAGCGTGAGCTCCGATCGCGGCTCGCCGCGGACCCGGGCCGCGCTGCCGTTCGAGGGCGGTGAGCACCGGGTCTGCACCGTCCTGTTCGCCGATCTGTCCGAGGCGACCGCGCTCTCGTCGCGGCTCGATCCCGAGGACGTCAAGGACGTCGTCGACCGCTGTTATCAGGTGCTCGCGGAGCACGTCGAGCAGATGCACGGGATCGTCGAGCGGCCGATCGGCGGGCGCGTCATGGCGGTCTTCGGCGTCCCTCGCTCGACCGACAGCGACGCCGAGCGCGCGATCGTCGCGGCGCTCGGCGCGCAGGCCGCGATCCCGCGCCTCACGCTGCCGCGCGCCGCGCGATCGGTCCGCCTCTCGGTGCGGTTCGGGATCGCGACGGGGCGGGCCTTCGTCGGCGCCGGGGGCTCGGCGCGGCAAGATCTCGCCGTCATCGGCGACGCGGTCGACGGCGCGGGGCACCTGCAGCAGCTCGCGCCGCGCGGCGCGATCGTGATCGGCCGCGACACCCACCGCCTCGTCCTCGGGCGCTTCCACGTCGAGGCGCTCGACGCGGGCGCGAGCGCCGGCGCGGGCCGGGCGCCGCCGGCGTCCACCGCGCACGGCGCGGCGCCGCCGATCTACCGCGTGCTCGGCGAGGCGCCGCTCCACCACGCGCTCGTGCCGCCCGATTTTCACGGGCTCTCGACGCGCCTCGTCGGGCGCGGCGCGGAGATGCAGCGCCTGTGTGATCTCGTCGAGACCGCCTTCCACGAGCGGCGGCCGCGCCTCATCACGCTGGTTGGCGCGCCCGGCGTGGGACGGACGCGGATGCTCGCAGAGCTCTTCGCGGGCCTCCGCGACGGCGGCGCCGGGGGCGGCGCGCCCTCCTCGGAGCGCGGGTACACGCTCGCGCCGCCCGGGGGGCTGCTCGTCCTGTCGGCGCAGTGCTCGGCGCTCGCGCAGGATTCGAGCTATGGCCTGGCCGGCGCGCTGCTCCGCCGCTGGTTCGGGATCCACGAGGCCGATCCGGCCCAGGTCATCCTGCGCAAGCTGCGCCGCGGCCTGCGCTGGATCCGGCTGCGCGCCGCGCGCGCCCGCGTCCGCGCCGAGCGGGAGGCCGCCGGCGCGGGGGCCAGGGCCGCCGCGCTCGGGGGCGCGTCGCCCATCGTGGCCCGCGCGTCGTCCGTCCCCCTCCGAGGGCCGATCAGCTCGACCGTCAGCGGGCGCAGGGGAGCCGGGGCGGCGCGGTACGAGGACGACGACGAGCTCGATCCGTCCCCCTCGCTGTCGAGGCCGAGCGGGGGGAGCGACCTCGAGGAGATCCTCGCCCGGCTGGCGGCCATCCTGGGCGCGCGGCCTGCGCCCGCCGGGCTCCTCGAGGCCGCGGCGCGCGGCAGCGTGCTGGCGAGGCGCCGGATCGCCTCCGCGCTCGCGCTGCTCGTCGCCTTCGCGCTCGAGCGGACGCCGATGGTGATCGTGTGCGACGACCTGCAGTGGGCCGACGACGCGACGCTCGACCTCGTCGAGGAGCTCGTGGCGCACGCCGAGGGGCTGCCGCTCTGCATCGTGTGCACCGCGCGCCCCGAGCTCTACGAGCGCCGCCCGGACTGGGGCGTCGGGAAGGAAGCGTACGTCCGCGTCGACGCGTCGCCGCTCGCGCGGCGGCACGCGGAGGAGATGATCCGGGATCGGCTCCGCGGCGCCTCCGCGCTCGACCACGAGCTCGTGCGCGCGATCGCCGAGCGCTCCGAGGGCAACCCGCGAACCGTGGAGGAGACCCTCCACCTCCTCGTGGACGCCGGCGCCATCGAGGCCCAGGACGGCGCGTGGCACGTCCGTGACGACGCGCTCGGCGCGCTGAGCCTGCCGCCGGCGGTGCACGGCGTGGTCCAGGCGCGCCTCGACCGCCTGGACGAGGGCGCGCGCGGCCTCCTCGCGCAGGCCGCGGTCGTCGGCCGGACGTTCTGGGAGGGCGCGGTCGAGCGGCTCCGGAACGACGCCCCGCAGGCGCGCTCGCCGATGTCGAGCGAGCGCATCCTCGCGGAGCTCCAGGATCTCGATCCGCCGTTCTCGGTGCGCCACGGGGGCGGCGCGTCCACCGCCGAGCTGCTCGCGCGCCTCTGCGAGCGCCAGCTGATCCGGCTCCGCTCCCCCGCGTCGTTCCCCGGCGAGCGCGAGTACGTGTTCGTGGAGCAGGCGACGTGCGAGGTCGCCTACGAGATGCTGAGCCTCAAGATCCGCCGGCGGATCCACCTGCTCGTCGCCGACTGGATCGAGCACCGCGCGTCGAGCGTGGAGGCGCGCGACGAGGGGGCCGCGCTCCTCGCCCACCACTACGAGCGGGGCGGCGATCTGCGGGCGGCCGCGGCGGCGCACGACCGCGCCGCGGCGCACGCCGCCGCGATGGGCGAGGGCGCCGCGGCGGTGCGCCACGCGGCGCGCGCCCGGGAGCTCCACGACGAGCTCGCGGCCGACGAGGCGTAGGGAGGCCGCCGCTACCGCGCCTTGCCGGGCGCGCTCGGCAGCCGGGCGCCGGACACGACAAGCGCGTAGCGCAGGGCGTCCTCCAGCGCGCCGAAGGTCTCGAGCGCCCGCGCGTCGCTGCCGAGCGTCACGATGGCCTGCGCGACCCCGGGGGAGATCCCGGAGACGAGGCAGCGGCTGCCGAGCAGGCTCGCGGCCCGGGCCACCTGGAACAGGTGGTCGACCGTCGGCGTGTCCACGCCCTCCACGCCGGTCAGATCGAGCACGGCGAAGTGGGCCTGCGTGCGGACGATCTCCCCGAGCAGCTTCTCCATGACGTCCGTGGCCCGGGCGCGGTCGAGCGCGCCGATGATCGGCAGCACGAGGACGCCCTCCCACGCCTGGATGATCGGCGTCGAGAGCGCGCGGATCGCCTCCTGCTGCTGGCGCAGGACGCTCGCGGTCCGCTCGCGTTCGGCGTTCTCCGCGGCGAGCATCCGGTTCTTGCCTTCCAGCTCCTCGGCGTACACCTCGAGGCGCTCGATCGACTGGCGCAGCTGATCTTCGAGCCGCTTGCGCTCGGTGGTGTCCCGCATCGTCACGGCGACGCCGCCCTGGATCGGCACGATCTGGTGGTGCACCCAGACGCTCTGGCGCGACGCCTGGGCGTCCGGCGCGGGCAGGCGGATCTCCTCCTCGATCGGCGCCCCCTTCCGGAGGCAGCGCAGGCACCTCTCGAGGAGGACGCCGGCCTCGACCGAGTGGACGAGCTCCGAGAGGCGCTGACCGAGGAGCTGCTCGCGCGGCATCGACGACAGCATCGTCGCGGCGCGCGCGTTGAGCCCCGTGATCGCGAAGTCGGCGATCTCCTCGCTGTCGTCGCGGCGGGAGGCCAGCGTGAGGAACGCGTCCATGCTGGCCTCGACGGCCGCGTGGAAGCGCGCCTCGCTCTCCCGGCGCTGCTCCTCGGCGCGCCGGCGCTCGGTGATGTTCTCCCCCACGATGAGCGCGTTCGTGACCTCGTCCGCCCCCCGGATCGCGCTGACGTGGTTCGCGTACCACGCCCGCCCGCCGTTCACCCCGAGGCCGACCACCTCGTAGCTCGCGCGGCCTCCCTCCCGGAGCACCGTCTGGAGCGCCTCCCTCACCGTGTCGTGGTACTCCGGCGACGTGAAATCGAAGAGGCTCCGGCCGACGACGCTCTCCTCCCGGACCCCGGGATACGGCCGGTTCACCGAGACGATGCGCGCGTCTTTGTCGACGACGACCAGGTAGTGCGGGATGCCGTCGTACAGCGCCCGCAGCTTCTCCTCGGACTCACGGAGCGAGATCTCGGCGGTCTTGCGCCGCGTGACGTCGCGCGCGACGAAGTAGACGAGCCCCTCGTCGAGCGCGAGCATCGCGTTCCACTCGAGCCACCGGTACGAGCCGTCCTTGCAGAGGAAGCGGTTCTCGTAGGTGATCGTCTGCGCGCCCGTCGAGAACGTGTCTGTCTCCGAGAGGGTGCGCGCCTTGTCCTCGGGGTGGATGAACTCGAGGTAGGGCCGCGCCATCAGCTCCTGGCGGCTGAACCCGAGCGTGCGCTCCCACGAGGGGCTGAGCTCCCTGAACCGCCCGTCGAGCGTCGCGGCGCCGAGCATGTCAACGGCGAGCGCGTAGAGCCGCCGCTGCTCCTTGTCCTCTTCGCGCACGACCGCGCGCAGGATCGGCCCTGCGCGGTCGGGCAGGGCGAGGCGCGCGATCTGCGTGTCGGCCTGGATGAAGTCCCCGCCCGGGCGCCGGTAGAGCCACCGAAACCGCTGCGGCTCGCCCCGGCCCGCCGCGTCGAGCCGCTGCGCGAGGCGTTCGGCGGAGGCCTGCCCGTCGGGCTGCAGGAGCGGCGCGAGGTCCGCGAGCTCCCGTCCGACGAGGCCCTCCGCGGATCCAGTGAGCAGCCGGATCGCGCTCGGATTGGCGTCGATCACGCGGCCGTTCTCCAGGAGGAGGATCGCGTCTTCGGCCGCCTCGAATGCGGCGCGGTGGAGATCAGGCTGGCTCATCGTGGGCGCCGCAGGGGGTCAGGAGCGCCGTGCCGCCGCGTTGTCCTCTCGATCTCGATCGCCAATCAGCACCTCGAGCGGCCGCGGACACCCCCTCTCTGCCGCTGCCGCCAGCGGCGCATTGTGCAGGAAGCCTTTGTGGAGATCGAGGTCCATGAGCCCGCGCGCGGCTCGGCGCGGTGGTTGTTGTCATCGCCCTCGTCGTCCCGATCGGTTTCGTCGGTCTCGCCGGTCTAGTCTGTCTCGTCGGTCTAGTCAGTCTCGTCGGTTTCGCCCTTCGTCCGCTCCCTGGTCCGGGATCCATCCCGGTGCAGGCCGCTCGTGCGGTGGCATTCGAGCGCTGTTGCCTTCGTCGATGTTGTCTTCCACCCACCCGCTGGCGACGACCTCTCGCGTGCTGCGGGCGCCGTGGTAGCGTTGGTCTGTATCGCGGGGGGTTCCTTCTGCGCTGCCTGTCGGCAGGCAGCTCTCGTGCGGTGCGAGGGGGGGTGCGATGATCTCGGAGGCGTGCGGGCTCTGTGCTTGGCCAGCGAGCCTCGTTGTCGACGACGTGCAGCGGCACAAGGGGGCGCTCCTGGACATGGCGCTGCAGATGCGTGCGGACGACAAAGAGCCGCTCGCGCGCGTGGCCTTTCGGGGCGCGCTCTACTGGCAGCGCTGGCTCCTGACGAAGGAGCCTGGGCTCCACGAGGAGGCTCGGGTCGTCTCGGGGCTCGAGTTCGCCCGAGAGGCCGGCGACTGGAAGGAGGCCGATATGCTCCTTGCCCACGCCGACGGATCGAGCGCCCTCGCCGGTCTGCCGTTCGTCGATCACTGGAAGGCGCTCGTCGCGCAGCACTTGCCGGAGCAGGTGAGCGACGAGCACGAGCTCGAGGAGACGTTCCAGGAGTTCCGGCGGCACCCCAGCGAGGAGGCCGCGGAGAGCGTGCGGCGCTGCGCCACGGCCATCGCGCCGCTCGGGTCGCCCGTCCCGGTGCACAGCCTCCTGGCGCGTGTGGCGATGGATCTCGGCCAGACCGAGGAGGCGGAGTTCCACCTCGCCGCGCTCGTCGTCTGCAGGCCGCTCTGGATCCCCTACGTCGTGCAGCTGGCCGAGCACCAGGCGAGGCTCGATCTGCCGCGTGCCCTCCGCACCATCGAGGACGCGCGCCGACTCTTTGGTCCCGACTTCTGGCTCCCTCTTTGAGCGGGGCTCACCCGCGTCGGATACGGGCCCATCTCGGCGTTTTCGGTGCTCAGCGCACGGGAGTGCGCTTGCGCGCCGAAAACGCCGATCTGCACCCGTCTCCTGTGCGGGTGAGCCCCGCTCGGCGACGCATCTTGTGAGAGCGTCAGCCGTCGACAGCCTCTGATCCCCTTGGAGAGCTCTCGTTGCCGGGATCCAGCGCCCCCCGGACTCCGCCTCAGGTGTTCTCGAGCGTGCGCATCCAGCCGCTGATCCGCGCGCCCGCCGGCTTGGGCCAGCCCATCCGCGCGAAGCGCTCGAGGAGCTGCGGCGTGTGGTCTCCGGTGCGGCTGTCCTTGAAGGCCGCGCGCGCCGCGTCGAGCTCGCGCGCCGCCTCGTGGAAGCGCCCCTCGTGGTACGCGAGCCAGGCGAGCGTCAGGTGCCGGTGCTGCCGCGGCTCCGCCTCCGCGAGCGCCACCGCCTCGCACGCCATCAGGTGCTCG
The DNA here is from genome assembly GCF_051525985.1 of Sorangium sp. So ce145. Lineage (NCBI taxonomy): Bacteria > Pseudomonadati > Myxococcota > Polyangiales > Polyangiaceae > Sorangium > Sorangium sp. So ce145. Next base: position 4,050,941 of record NZ_CP150315.1, read on the forward strand.
CGGGCGAGCTCCGCCTCCCCGCGGTGGAGCGCGATCTGCGCGAAGAGCAGCCGCGCCTCCACCAGGCCCCACGGATCCCCGAGCCGCTCGAAGAGCCTGCCGGCGGCGAGCGCGTGCTCCTCGGCGAGCTCCGGCGCGCCCGCGTCGAGGGCCACCATCGAGAGCAGGCGCTCGCACCCGGCCTCGCCGCGCGGGTTCGCGACGTCGCGGAAGCTCTGCCGCGCCGCGAGCGCGCCCGAGCGCGCCGCCTCGAAGTTGCCGGCGCGGTGGTCCGAGTGCGACAGCGCGAGGTCGCACTGCGCGAGCCCGAGCCGGTAGCCGATGGCGTCGAAATCGGCGTGCGCGGTCGTGAGCAGCGCGCGCGCCGCCTCCGAGGTCGCCCCGGCCTGCTCGACCATGCTCTGCAGCAGCAGGCACTGCGCCCGGCCGAGCCGATCGCCGACCTCCATGAACCTCGACGCCCCGGACGCGAGCACCGCCCGCGCCCGCGCGTGCTCGCCGAGCAGGTAGTCGATCTCGCCGAGCAGCACCTCGCACTGCGCCTGCCCGTGGCCGTGGCCGATCTCGTCGAAGATCGCGTGCGCCCGCGCCACGAGCCGCCGGCCCTGCGCCTCCGCCCCGAGGTCCGACGCGATGTGCCCGAGCAGGCGCAGGCAGTGCGCCTGGTTCTCGCGGTCGCCGGCCTGCTCGAAGATGCGCCGCGCGTCCTCCGCGTCACGCCGCGCCTCGTCGAGCCTCCCCGCCAGCCGCAGCGCCTCGGCGCGGAAGCGCAGCTGCGTCCCGAGGCGCGTCCCCGTCAGCACGGGCCGCGCGTCCACCCCGCCCCGGAGGCCCGGGCGCGAGTCGCTCCCCCCGGGCAGCTTGCCGTCAAGCACGGCGAGATCGCGGAGCGTCGCCGCGATGTCGCGCGAGCTCTGCCAGTGCGCCGCCACGTGCGCGTGCATGAGCGCCGCGGCCTCGTCGGTGTCGCCGGCGCGCAGGAGGCTGACCACCCGGTGCCGGAGGATGCGGCGGCTCGACGCGGCCGGGTGCGCCCCGAGCGCGTCGGCGGCGGCGCGGAACACGCGGGCCGCGTCCGGCTCGAGGAAGAGCTGCGAGAGGAGGTGCTCCTGGAGCAGCGCGTGCGGCCAGCGCAGGCGATCGCCCACGGCGAGGAGGATCTGGGCGCGCTGCATGGACGCGAGCGCCCGGTCCGCCGAGATATCGAGCGAGGTGAGCAGCGCGCGCAGGATCTCGCGCCGGATGTCGCCGCCGAGCGCGGCGGCGGCGCGCGCGCCGGTGCGGAGCTCCTCGGGCAGCGCCGCGAGGCGCTCTTCCCAGAGGTCGGCGGTCGTCGCCGCCTGCACCGCCATCGACGCCCGCGGCACGAAGTACTTGCCCGCGCGGAGCTGGAGGTGCCCGCCGCCCGCCCACGCGTGCAGCAGCTGCAGCGCGAAGAGCGGGTTCCCCTTGCTGCGGGCCGTCGCCGCCTCGGCCGCCGCGTCGTCGAGCGGGAGCGTCTCCCGGAGCAGCGCGTGCGTCTGCGTGGGGTTCAGCGGGGCGACGTCGAGCCGCTCCCCGACGTAGGCCGCGAGCGCCCCCTCGATCCGCCGCGCCGCCACCGGATCGCACTCGACCGCCTCGCTCCTGACCGTCGCCACGACGAGCAGGCCCAGGTTCGGCGCGTCGCGGTGGAGCGTGAGGAGCCCCTCGAACGTCGTCGACGAGGCGTAGTGCAGGTCGTCGAGCCAGAGCAGCACCGGCCGGTCCCGGCCGATCCTCTCCAGCGTCTTGCGGATGATCAGCCAGCGGAGCTCGGGGCGATCCAGGCGGAAGCGCTTCCCCGTCGGGCCGACCGCCTCGCTCCCCGGGGGCGACGGCTTGATCCACTCGGCGGTCGCCGCGACCCACGTCTTGCCGACCTCGTCCTCCGGCGGGACCTCCCAGAGGTTCATCAGCACCTTCTCGACGATCTCGCGCTCGGCCCGCTCCAGCCGGTAGTGCTGGGTCACCGCGCCGAGCACGCCGTCGAGCGGCGCCGCGATGCGCCGGTAGCGCGCGCGGAGCGGCACCATGAGCGCCCGCTCGTGGACCTCCTCGCAGAGCCACTCGGCCAGCCGGCTCTTGCCGACGCCGGCCTCGCCCGCGAGCAGGACGAACCGGTGCATCGCCTTCGGCGCGTCGACCATCTCGGCCACGACCTCCATGAGCCGCGCCCGCTCCCCCGTCCGCGCGACGAACGGGCTGGGCCGGAGCGCGAGCAGACCCGTGGTCGTCACGGACGGCGGCGGGTCGTCGTCTGGAGGCTCGATGAGCTCGGGCGTGAGCAGCTCCTTGCGGCTCGGGGGCAGGCGGCCGCTCGTCAAGAGGGCGATCGGCAGCGGCGTCGCGGTCACGTTCGCGTTGTTGCGCGGCTCGAACCGCTTCCACACCCGCCGCGCGTCGCCCGCGAAGTCGAAGCGGTGCCAGGGCCGCTTCGCGAGCAGCCGCTTCGCGAACTTCGCGACGTCGCCCGGCACCGCCGTGGGGAGCGGCAGGTCCGGGATCGGCGCGCTCCGGTGCTGCTGGAGGAGCTCGTCGTTGTTGCCGTCGTAGACCTCGCCGCCGGCGAGCAGGGCGTAGAGGATGCAGCCGAGCGCGTAGAGGTCCGTCGGCGGTCCGACGTGGGGCGCCGCGAAGCGGATCTGCTCGGGCGCCATCCAGCCCGGGGTGCCGGCGCCCCAGCGCACCGTGGGTTCGCTCTCCCTGGAGCCGTCGAGCCGGTGATCGACCCGGTCCTGGATGAGCCAGGCCAGCCCGAGGTCGAGCACGTGCACGAGCGGCGGCTCGCCCCCGTGCTGCAGATCGACGAGGACGTTGGACGGCTTCAGGTCACCGTGGATCACGCCGCGCGCGTGCGCGTGCGCCAGCGCGCCGAGCACCTGGTCGATGACGCTCCAGATGATCGGCCAGGGCAGCGGGTCCTCGAGCCGCGCGAGGTAGAGCCACTCGTGGAGCGATCGACCTGGGACGGCGTCCATCACGAGGTACGGCGTCCCGTTGCTGAGCGCCCCGAAGTCGCGGGCCTTGACGAGCGCCGGATGGGAGAGCCCGGCGAGCGCCCGGGCTTCCTCCTGGAACCACCAGGCGTCCTCGGGTCGGGCCGCCGCGCCTGGCCGGTCGAGCAGCTTCACGGCCACGCGCTCGTCGAGCACGAGATCGCGGCAGAGATAGACGACCCCCATGCCGCCGCGACCCAGCTCTCGGCGGACCTGATAGCGACCGGCCAGGATCGTGCCCGGTAAAAAGCCTTCTTCCGACATGACGGTGAGCCGCCCGATGATAGCCGTGCCGGCCGGGCCCGGTAGACTCGAATCTCGCCAGGAGCCAGGAGCCAGGGGCCAGGGGCCAGGGCGGCCCGAGGTCGCTTGCCGGCAGTTCGTGGTGTCCGGTCCGCGGAGCGATGCTAGGTTGCGGTGATGGATGCAGCGGTACGCGTGCTTGCATTCGCTGGCGCGAGGGATGTGCTGGGTGCCGGAGAAGTGGCGCTGCCGCTGGCTGGCCCCTGCACCGCAGCGGAGCTCCTGGAGCACGTCTGTGCTCGTTATCCGGGGCTCGGCCCCTACAAGGGATCCATCCGGGTGGCGGTGAACGGCGTCTATGCGACGCCGAGCGATCCTGTAGGTTTCGGTGACGAGGTCGCGCTGATCCCGCCGGTGGCGGGCGGCTAGCGAGAGGACCCGAGAGGGACGCGCCATGCCTTCTTCTATCGGCGGCCTCGATCCTGCGCGCACTGCGGGCGACGCGTCGGCTCAGCGGCGGCGATCGCTGCCGCTGGTCGGCGGCGGAGACGCTGGCCGACGCGCCGCCGTCATCCCGTACCGCGACGGCTCCCGCGAGGCAGCTGGCGAGCACGCGGGGCCCGCGCCGCGGAGCGTGCGCATCTCGGTCACGGATCGGTGCGACTTCGCGTGTACCTACTGCCGCCCGTCGCGGCATGACGGCTATGCCGACGGCAAGCTCATGACGGCCGCCTGGCGCACCATGTTCGAGGCGCTGCGCGACGCCGGCATCCGGCGGGTGCGCCTGACCGGCGGCGAGCCGCTGCTCCACCCCGAGATCGTGTCGATCGTCGGGTGCCTCGCCGCGCTCGGCTTCGAGGATCTGGCCCTCACGACGAACGCGTCGCAGCTCGCGCGGCTCGCCGGGGCGCTGCGCGCCGCCGGGCTGCACCGGCTGAACGTCTCGATCGACACCCTCGATCCCGGGCGCTTCGGCGAGATGACCCGGGGCGGCGAGCTCGCCCGGGTGCTCGACGGCATCGACGCCGCGATCGCGGCGGGCTTCTCGCCGATCAAGCTGAACACGGTGGTCCTCCGCGGCGTGAACGACGACGAGATCGAGCGGCTCGCGCTGTGGGCCTGGGAGCGCCGGATGGTGCCGCGCTTCCTCGAGGTGATGCCGATCGCCGAGGGCGCTCGGCTCGTCGGCAAGCACCTCGTCACCGCGGCCGAGATGAGGGCGCGCCTCGCCGAGCACCTCCTCCCGGAGGAGGCGGCCGCCGAGCCCGGTCTCGGCCCGGCCAGGTACGTCCGCGCTCGCCGCGACCCGTCGCTCCGCGTGGGTTTCATCACGGGCACCAGCGACACGTTCTGCGAGAGCTGTGATCGCCTGCGCGTCTCCTCGACGGGCGTGCTCCGGCCGTGCCTCGCCACCGACGATGGCGTCGACGCCTCGCGCGAGGCGAAGAGCGGCGATCGGGCGGCGATCCGCCTGCGCCTGGACGAGGCGTGGCGCCTCAAGCCGGACGGCAAGGTCTGGAAGGGCTGCACCGAAGAGACGGCCTCCGCGGTGTCGATCCGCGCGATCGGCGGCTGACGGAGCGGGCGGATCCGCGCGGGGCCGGATCACGTTCGGCTTCCGGTCCTCACGGCTGCCGTGTCAGATTCCGGGGCGATGCCGCGAACCCCTGATCGACCCGGCGAGGGCGAAGCGCTCTCGACTCACCTCTCTCCGAGCGGCGAGGCCCGCATGGTGCCTGTCGAAGGCAAGCCCGTCACGCACCGCCGCGCTGTCGCGTCCGGCGCCGTCATGATGCGCCCCGAGACCATCGCCCGGGTCGCGCGCGACGACGCCCCGAAGGGCGACGTGCTGGCCGCGGCGCGGATCGCCGGGATCATGGCGGCGAAGCGCACGCCGGAGCTCATCCCGCTCTGCCACGGCATCGCGCTCACGCACGTCTCGGTCTCGCTCGACGTGGACGAGCCCTCCGCGACGATCCGGGTGACCGCCGCCGCGGAGGCGGTGGATCGCACAGGGGTCGAGATGGAGGCCATGGTCGCGGTGAGCGCCGCGTGCTTGACGATCTACGACATGCTCAAGGGGATCGATCGCGAGATGGTGATCTCGGACATCAAGCTGCTCGAGAAGAGCGGGGGCCGCTCCGGCCATTTCCAGCGGAGCGCGCCGTGACCCGGATCCGCGCCGAGCCGCTCGGCCTCGACGAGCTCATCGCCGCGGTGTCTCACCCTGGCGCGGGCGGCATCGCCACGTTCCTGGGCGCGGTGCGCGACGTCAACGAGGGCCGTTCGGTCACGCTGCTGGAGTACGAGGCCTACGGGACGATGGCCGAGGCCGAGCTAGAGCGGATCCTGTCGGAGATCGCCGCAGAGATCCCGGGCGTGCGCGTCGCCGCGACGCACCGGGTGGGCGCGCTCCGCGTCGGCGATGTCGCCGTCGCCTGCGCCGCGAGCGCGCCGCACCGGGGAGAGGCGTTCCGCGGGTGCCGCCTGCTCATCGACCGCATCAAGGAACGCCTGCCGATCTGGAAGCGTGAGCACGGGCCGGACGGCCCCTACTGGGTCGGATGGGAGGACGCCCGCTGCGCCGGCGAGCACGGGCACGAGGCGCCCCGCGGGCACGCGCACGGCGAAGAGCCCCACGGGCACGCGCACGGCGACGAGGGGCCCCACGGGCACGGTGGGGCGGCGCCTCCGGCCAGCGCTGGCGCCTAGCGCAGGCGCCGGCCGGGCGGCGCCTCCGGGCGGCGCTGGCGCCTAGCGCAGGCGAAGCCCGGCCGGCGGAGGCGAGGAGAGCGGGTCGTTCTCCTTCAGGCGGTTGTGGTGCCGGATGTCCGTCCCCTTGACGAGGAAGACGACCGACTCGGCGATGTTCATCGCGTGATCGGCGATGCGCTCCAGGTACTTGGCGATCGACTGGATGCGTGTGGCCCTGTACACCGTGCTCGGGTCGCGGCTCATGACGAGGAGCACCTCCTGGAAGATGCGGGCGTAGTGCTCGTCGATCACGTCATCGCGCGTGAGCAGCTGGTTCGCTCGCTCGCAGTCGCGGGCGACCAGCGCGTCCAGCGCCTCGTGCACCACCTCGATCGCCTCGTCCGCGAGGCCCTGCAGATCCGCCACCGGCGCGAGCGGCGGCTCCTCGTTGAGCTCCTGCACGCGCTCGCAGACGTTCACCACGAGGTCGCCGACCCGCTCCAGATCGGTGACGATCTTGAGCGCCGTGGTCACGAAGCGCAGGTCGGACGCGACGGGCTGGCGCGTCGCGAGGATCCTCATACAGAGCTCGTCGACCTCGCACTCGAGGCGGTTGATCCGGCGATCGAGCCGGATCGTCGCCTTGGCGAGGCCCGTGTCGCGCGTCGTGAGCGCGGTCGAGCCCTTCTGGATCATCTCCTCGACGAGGCTGCCCATGAGCAGCAGCTTCTCGCGAAGCGTGCGTAGCTCGTGCTCGTAGACCTTGCTCGTGTGCGACGTCGGCATGACTCTATCCCCCGCTTCCATCAGCCGAACTTCCCGGTGACGTAGTCTTCCGTCTTGCTCTCCTTGGGGTTGGTGAAGATCGTCTGGGTCCTGTCGAACTCCACCAAGTCCCCCATGTAGAAGAAGGCGGTATAGTCAGAGCACCGCGCGGCCTGCTGCATGTTGTGTGTTACGAGCACGCAAGTATATCGCTCTTTCAGCTCGTCGATGAGCTCCTCGACGCGCGCGGTCGCGATGGGATCGAGCGCAGAGCACGGCTCGTCGAGCAGGATCACCTCCGGCTCCACCGCGAGGACGCGGGCGATGCAGAGCCGCTGCTGCTGGCCGCCCGAGAGGGATAGCCCGGACTGATCGAGCTTGTCCTTCACCTCGTCCCAGAGCGCCACCTGGCGCAGGCACTTCTCGACGAGGCCAGTGGGATCCTTCACGGAGATGCCGTTCAGCTTGTGCCCGGCGAGGACGTTCTCGCGGATGGACATCGTTGGAAACGGGTTGGGTTTCTGGAACACCATGCCGACGCGGCGCCGCAGCCGCACCGGGTCGACGGCTTTGTCATAGATGTTCACGCCGTCGATCATGACGGAGCCCTTCGCCGAGGCCCCGGGCACCTGCTCGTGCATCCGGTTGAGACAGCGCAGGAACGTCGACTTCCCGCACCCGGACGGGCCGATGACCGCTGTGACCTGGCCGTCGGGGATGTTCAGCGTGATGTCGTGGATGGCGTGGAACTTGTGGAAATAGGCGTTGAGCCGCGTGACGCTGATCTTGGCTGGCGGCGCCTCGTCCTCTGGCTCCATGGAGCGGCTGTCGATGCCGTCCGTGTCGAGCCCGCTGCGACGTTCCCCGAGCCGTACTTTGTTGTGCAGTGAGTCAAACGAGCTCATCGAGTGCCTTTAGCGCGCCTTGACGCTCCGCGACGTGGCGATACGCGCGAGCAAGTTCAGGAGGAAGACGATGACGATCAGCACGAGGGCGCCGGTCCACGCCTCCTGCTGCCACTTCGGGTAGGGCGAAGTAGCGTTCCGCCAGATCTGCACCGGCAGCGAGGCGATGGGGCGGTCGATGGCGAAGCTCCAGTACGATGAGCCGAGCGCGGTGAGGAGCACCGGCGCGGTCTCGCCGGCGATGCGGGCCACGGCGAGCATCACGCCGGTGCCGATCCCGGGCGAGGCCGTCCGGAGCACGACGAGGAGGCTCGTGCGCCACTCCGGCACGCCGAGGGCGAGCGACGCCTCGCGGAGGTGGGCGGGCACCAGCTTGAGCAGCTCCTCCGTCGTGCGGGTCACCGTCGGGAGCATCACGATCGCGAGCGCGATGCCGCCCGCGAGCGCCGAGAAGCGCTTCATCGTGACGACGACGAGGGCGTAGACGAACACGCCGATGGTGATCGAGGGGACGCCGCCGAGCACGTCGGCGATGAACCGGATGGCGGCAGCGAGCTTGCCGCGCCCGATCTCGGCCAGGTAGATGCCGGCGAGGATGCCCGTCGGCAACCCGATGCCGCAGCCGATGGCGACGAGGATGAGCGTGCCGACGACCGCGTTGCCCATGCCGCTCCGCTCGTCGCCGACGGGCTTCGGCAGCTGGGTGAAGAAGTCGAGGGACAGCCCGCTAAGGCCTTTGCTGACGACGTAGACGAAGATCAGGAACAGCGGGACCAGGACGACGACGGCGCTCGACACGCAGAGCCCTTCGAAGAAGTAGCTGCGTACGCGGCGCAGCGTCTCGCCGGGCGCGGGCTCGAGCAGCGTGCGCCGGGGGGCGCTCGTGGGGCTCGCCACGGGGACAGGGGTGTCGCTGTTCATGCGCGCTTCTCCAGCTTGCTCTTGGTCGAGCTCACGAGCCACCGGGCGAAGAGGTTGAGGAGGAGGGCGACCCCGAAGAGGAGCAGCGCGATCTTGGACAGCGCCGACACGTACATGTCGCTGGTCGCCTCGACGAACTCGTTGGCGATGACGCTCGCCATCGAATAGCCGGGGTGGAAGATCGACGCGCTCACCTTCGGGACATTGCCGATCATCATCGTGACGGCCATCGTCTCGCCGAGCGCCCGGTTCAGCCCGAGGATGATGGCCCCGATGATGCCCGAGCGCGCCGAGGGGAGGACCGCGTAGCGGATCGTGTCCCACGCGCACGCGCCGAGGCCGACCGCCGCCTCGCGGTGCAGCTGGGGCACCGCCTGCATCACCTCGCGCGACACCGACGTGATCGTGGGGACGATCATGATGGCGAGGATGACGCCCGCGGCGAACATGCCGAAGCCGAGCGGCGGGCCCTCGAAGAGGGGGATGTAGCCGAAGTACTTGATGATGACCGGCTCGACGGTGTCCCGGAGCCAGGGGCGGAGCACGGCGATGCCCCAGAAGCCGTAGACGACGCTCGGGATCGCCGCGAGGAGCTCGACCATGAACCCGAGCGGCTTGCGGATCCGGTGGGGGGCCAGATCCGACAGGAAGATCGCGAGACCGAGCGAGACGGGGACGGCGAGCACGATGGCGATCAGCGAGGTGACGACCGTGCCGTAGACGAACGGGAGCGCGCCGAACTCCTCGCGCGCAGGGTCCCACACGCTCCCGCCGAGGAACCCCAGCCCGAACTTGTCGATCGCGAGGCGCGACGATCGGATGAGCTCCAGCACCATCAGCGCTGGCACGGCGAGCACCGTGAGGCCGAACATCGTCAGGATGGCGCGGAACGCTCGATCGGCTCCGCGCGTGCCATGTGGCGCGTCGCTGTGCGGCGCGGACGAGGCGGCTTGTTGCATCGGGACTTCTGCGGTGCTCATGGACCTATCCTGCGCTCCTGCGCGCACGCCAGCCGCGCACGGCGGGGCGCCGGTCGCGCGGCTGACGCGCATTCCTGGGGTCATGGGGCGAGCAGGGGCTTGCCGTCAGGGCCGACCAGCGCGGCGAGCTTCTTGTTGACCTTCTCGATGACCGCCGCGGGCAGCGGGGCGTAATGGAGGTCGTTCGTGAACTTCTGGCCGTCTTGCATCGCCCACTTGATGAAGCTGGAGAGCACCTTGCCCTTCGCGAGGTCCTTCTGCTCCTGGTACACGAGGAGATACGTGAAGCCGGCGATGGGGTAGGCGTCCTCGCCCTCGGCATCCACGAGCGAGATCCGGAGGTCGTCGGGCATCCTGGCGGCGGCGCCGGCGCCCGCGGCGGTCGTGCTCTCCAGCGACGGGGTGATGAACTTCCCGCTCTTGTTCTTGAGCGAGGCGAACGTGAGCTTGTTCTGCATCGCGTACGCGAGCTCGATGTAGCCGATCGAGGCCGGCGTGCTCGTGATCAGGGCGGAGACGCCGTCGTTGCCCTTGGCGCCGAGGCCGCCAGGCCAGTTGACGCTTGTCCCGGTCCCTGGTCCGCTCTTCCACTCCGGGCTGACCGCGCTCAGGTAGTCGACGAAGATCTTGGTCGTCCCGCTGCCGTCCGAGCGGTGGACCGTCGCGATCTCCTTGTCGGGGAGCTTCACGTCCGGGTTCTCCTTCTGGAGGGCCGGGTCGTTCCACTTCTTGATCTTGCCCAGGAAGATGTGCGCGGCCGCCTCCGGCGTGAGCTTCAGGCCAGACGGGACGCCCTCGAGGTTGTAGGTCAGCACGACCGCGCCCAGGCACGTCGGCAGGTGAAGGATGCCGGCGGCCTTCCCGATCTGCTCCTCGTTCATCGGCGCATCGGAGGCGCCGAAGTCGACGGTCCGCTCGGTGATCTGCCGGATCCCCCCCCCAGAGCCGATGGACTGGTAGTTGATCTTGACCTTGGAGTTGGCCTTCTGGAACTCAGCGATCCACTTCGTGTAGAGAGGGTACGGGAACGTCGCACCCGCGCCCGTCAAGGTGATGTCCCCGTCAGCGGTCGGCTGCGGCGCGCTGTCCTTCTTCGCGCCGGGGAGAGAGCCGGTTTCCTGGGGGGCATCGGAGCGACCGCACGCCGCGGTCAGGAGGAACATCGCCAGGGTGAGCAGAATTCGAGCCATGCACAGCAAGGCGTAATCGAGGTTTGTGACAGCTCCGTGACGGCAAGGTGGAACAGCGAGTACCGCGCTTTCCTGGCTTTGCGTGGTTCGCGTCGCTCACCCGGCGCGCGCCAGGCGGACGGTGAACTGGGTGCCGCGGCCGATGGCGCTCTCGACCTCGATCGAGCCGTTCATCAGCTCGACCAGGTGCTTCACGATGGCGAGGCCGAGACCGGTGCCGCCCAGATCGCGTGAGCGGCCGGCGTCGACCCGGTAGAACCGCTCGAAGATGCGGCCCAGGTGGTGAGGCGGAATACCGGGGCCGTCGTCGGCGACGGCGAGCGTCACCTGCTGATCGACCGAGCGCGCCCTCACCGTGACGTGAGCTCCCTCGCCCGCGTACTTGATGGCATTGTCGAGCAGGTTCATGAGCACCTGCTCGAGCGCGCGGCGGTCGCACCGAACGGGCGGGAGCGCGGAGGCGTCGACCGTCAGCGTGACCCTGCGCCGGCGCGCCGCCTCGGCGAGCAGCTGCGTGACGTGCTCGATGGCGGGGGCGATGTCGAGCTCCGACAGCGCGAGGCGGAAGTTCTTCGCCTCGATCTTGGAGAGGTCGAGCAGGTCGTCGACGAGGTGGCGGAGGCGCTTCGCGTGCCGATCGATCACGTCGACGAACTCGGCGGCCTCGTGGGGGTCCTTCAGCGCGCCGAGCTGCAGCGTCTCGGCGGCGGTGCTGATCGCGGTGACCGGGGTGCGCAGCTCGTGGGACACGTTGGCGACGAAGTCGGTCCGGATCGTCTCCAGCCGGCGGAGGTCGGTGACGTCGTGGAACACCGCGATGAGCCCCGGCTCGGCGGACGCGCCGTCGTGATCCGCGCCCCACGCGGCGAGGGCCTCGCGCTCATCGTGCCCGAGCCGCTCCGGGCCCTTCCGGCGCGACACGCGCACGAGCAGCCGTCTCGGCAGCGTCCGCCCGAGATCGACCTCGACGTCGACCGGCTCGTCCCGCTTGCCGGCGAGCTGGATCGCCTCGGTGAGCCGCGCGTTGCGGATCGACTCGATGACGGATCGACCGAGCGCGTCCTCGCCGAGGGAGGCCATCGCGCGGAGCGCCCGGTTGGCGAGGAGGATCCTCCCGTCGCGATCGAGCACGAGGACGCCCTCGCTCATCCCGTCGAGGATGCCTGCCAGCAGGGCGCGCTCCGTCCGGACCTCGGCGGTCGAGCGGGAGAGCTCGCTCGTGAGGTGGTTCAGCGCGCGCGCGAGCTGGCGGAGCTCGCCCGAGCCGCGCAGCGGGGCGCGCGTCGACAGGTCGCCCTCGGACATCGCCTGCGCGAAGCGGGTCAGCCCCCGGATCGGGCGCGCGACGAAGAAGGCCGTGGCGGCGCCGACCGAGACGGCGACGACGATCACGGCGCCCATGCCGAGCAGCAGGGTGCGCCGCGAGCGAAGGAGGGCGGCGTCGACGGCGGCGCGCGGGCTGTGCTCGGCGAGCAGCGCCGCTTCCATATCGCGCGCGGCGAGGCGCTCGATGGGGACGCCAGCGACGAGGAGGGCGAGCACCGTCCCCGCCGCGAGCTTCGCGCCGATGCCCAGCCCCCTCCGCAAGCGCATGGGCCCTCTAGGCGACCTCGGGCTCGGCGCGGAACCGGTAGCCGACGCCGCGCACGGTCTCGATGTAATCGCCCGCCGCCCCGAGCTTCTCGCGGACGCGCTTCACGTGGGTGTCGACGTTGCGCGCGGTGACGTCGACGTGCGAGCCCCACACCTCGTCGAGCAGGAGATCGCGCGACAGCACGCGCCCGCGGCGATCGTAGAGCATCATGAGCAGGCGGAACTCGAGCGCGGTCAGCGCGATCTCGGCCTCCTGCACCCAGGCCCGGTGCGCGGCGCGGTCGACCCGCAGGATGCCGAAGTCGAACTTCTCCGGCGCCGACGCCGGGCTCTCCGAGCGCTTGAGGATCGCCCGCGCGCGCAGGATGAGCTCGCGCACGCTGAACGGCTTGACGACGTAGTCGTCGGCCCCGAGCTCGAAGCCGACGATCCGGTCGATCTCCTCGCCCTTGGCCGTGACCATGATGACGGGCACCGCCGAGGTCTGCGGGTTCTGCTTGAGGCGGCGGCAGATCTCCGTGCCCGACATGTCCGGGAGCATCAGGTCGAGCAGGACGAGATCGAACCGCTCCTCTTTGACCGCCCGGAGCGCTGTCTCTCCGCTCCCGGCGGACACCACATCGAACCCGGCCTGACGAAAATTGTAGGTGAGGACGCGCTGCAGGTCGCGCTCGTCCTCCACGATGAGCACGTGGCTCGGCATGGCGGATGTATGTAGCAGCGCATTGTGACAGCTTGATGGCGATCGCGCGTGTCGCGCGTCGCCCTCGCGAGACGGAATTGCGACAAGGACGAGGTGGAGCGCGAGCGTGAGGAGAGCGCGGAGAGGCGAGACAGACGTCGGGGGGATCGGGCGCGGCCGATCCGCGACCGGGGGCGCGGCCGGGAGAGCAGCCTGGAGCGGTGCGGCGGGATGAACAGCGATGACGGAAGCGCGGCCGGGCGGAGGATCGTGCAGCGAGGCGGGCGGCGGACTCCCAGGACGGAATGCGTGAAGCTTGCAACGCTCGGCGTTTTCGCCTAACTGGGCCGCCCATGGCCCTCGAGCGAACTCTCTCAATCATCAAGCCTGATGCGATGGAAAAGAACACGGCCGGCGCGATCGTCGCCCGCCTCGAGCAGGAGGGCTTCACGGTCAAAGCGATGAAGCGCATCCACCTCACCCGCGCGGAGGCCGAGGGCTTCTACGCGGAGCACCGGGGGCGCGGCTTCTTCGACGAGCTCGTGACGTTCATGTCGCGCAGCCCCATCCTGGTGATGGCGCTCGAGCGCGAGGACGCGGTGGCGAAGTACCGCGAGGTCATCGGCGCGACGGATCCGGCCAAGGCGGCGGCGGGGACGATCCGCAAGCTCTACGGGGCGAACGTGGGCGAGAACGCGGTCCACGGGTCCGACAAGCCGGCGACGGCCGCGCGGGAGATCGCCTACTTCTTCGCGGGTTACGAGGTCGCCCCGAGCGCGACGGCCTGATGCTCGGCGAGCGGCTCGCGGCTGCGCTCGGCGCGGCGCGGGACGGCGCGGCAGGCATCGAGAGCTTCGCGCACCTGCTCGGCTCGCGCCGCGTCGGGCCGCGCGGGGTCGCGCTCGCGCTGCCGGAGGTGTGCGAGGGGTGCGCGGCGCTCGTCGTTGCCCTCGACAGCCTGTCCTCGGCGGTCCGCGACGGCTTCGTCGAGACAGGCTCCGCCGTGGCGGCCGACGTCGCGGCGGCCGACGCCGCCTGCGCGGTCCTCGGCCACGCGGGCGTCGAGGTCGCGCGCCTCACGGACGAGCTGTCCCGCGCGGCGGCGGGCGCCTCGCCGGCGCGCGGCGCTGGCCGCGGCCGCGCGGATCGCGGCGGCTCCGAGCGCGGCATCGACGCGCGGCAGCGCCTCGGGCTCGAGGCGTCGGTGCGCAGGACTGCCCGGGAGCTCAGCGGCGCGCTTCGCCTGTCCGAGCTCGTGATCGCGACCCTAGAGCTGCGCCCGACGCCGCTCGATCTCATCGACGTGCTCCGCAACTGGAGCGCCGCCCCGGCCGAGGGGCGGCCCGTGGTCGGCATCTCGGTCGCCTCCTCCGATGGCCGCGCCAACGAGGTGGAAGGCGACGTGCGCGCCGTGAGCGGGCTCATGGAGCTCGCGGTCGGCATGGTCAGCGCCGCGGGCGTGGCGAGCCCGCACCTCACGGTGTCCCGCCTCTCGGACGGGCGCTCGATGGTGCGCATCGCCGAGCGCGGCCCGCGCGAGGGCGCGCCGGCGGTCGCCCTCGACGTGGTGCTGCGCGACGGCGGCGAGCGGGCGGCCGCGGTGGCCCGCGTCGTCGCGCGCCGCGCGCGCATCGAGCTCGTCGAGGCGACGGGCGGGCGCGTCGTCACCATGACGTTCTGACCCCGGTGCCGGTGCTGGCTCGGCCGTGCTAAAGGCGGCGCCATGGCCACCGAAGAATCCATGAAGTCCCTTGTTGAGGCGGCGTTCCGCGACCGCGAGCTCCTCCGCTCGCCCGCGCACGAGGCCGCGGTCCTCCGCACGATCGAGTGCCTCGATCAAGGCCTGCTCCGCGTCGCCGAGCCCGACAAGACCGCGCAGGCGGGCGGCGAAGGCGCGGCGTCCACCGGCGAGGGCGCCCCGCACAGGTGGGTGACGCACGCGTGGATCAAGGAGGCGATCCTTCTCTACTTCTCGCTCCGCGGCATGAGCGTGATGGAGGTCGGCCCCTTCGAGTTCCACGACAAGATCCCGCTCAAGCGCGGCCTCGACAAGGCGGGCGTGCGCGTCGTCCCGCCGGGGACGGTGCGTTACGGCGCGTTCCTCGAGCAGGGCGCGATCGTGATGCCCGGCTACGTGAACATCGGCGCGTGGGTCGGCTCGGGGTCGATGGTCGACACCTGGGCGACGGTCGGCAGCTGCGCGCAGATCGGGCGAGGGGTGCACCTCGCCGGGGGCGTCGGCATCGGCGGGGTGCTCGAGCCGCCGGGGGCGCGGCCGGTGATCATCGAGGACGGCGTCTTCGTCGGCTCCCGCGTGATCGTGGTGGAGGGCGTCGTGGTCGAGGAGGAGGCGGTGCTCGGCGCCGGCGTGGTGCTCACCGCGTCGACGGCGATCCTGGACGTCACGGGGCCGGAGGTCGTCGAGCACCGCGGCCGGGTGCCCGCGCGCAGCGTGGTGATCCCGGGGACGCGGCCGAAGCGCTTCCCCGCAGGGGAGTTCTCGATCCCCTGCGCGCTCATCATCGGCAAGCGGAGCGAGGCGACGGACCGCAAGGTGTCGCTCAACGCGGCGCTGCGAGATTTCGCGGTGCCGGTGTGAGCGCGCGCGCCGACGCGGACGCGGCGGCCGCGGCCGATCTCGCGGACACGTTGCTCTGGCTCTGCTCCGTCCCGTCGCCCACGGGCGAAGAGCAGGAGCTGTGCTGCGCGGTGGCGGAGCGGCTCGGTCGGGCTCGGCTCGCCGCGCCGGTGCGCCGCCACGGCGACTCGCTCGTCGTGCAGGTGACGCAGGGCACGGGCGGCCCGAAGATCGCGCTGGCCGGGCACCTCGACGTGGTGCGCACCTCGCACGACGGGCCGCCGCGGATCGAGGGGGATCGCCTCTACGGCCCCGGCGCGAGCGACATGAAGTCGGGGCTCGCGCTGATGCTCGACCTCGTCGAGGGCGAGCGCGAGGCGATCGCGGGCGTCGATCTGACGCTCGTGTTCTACGCGCGGGAGGAGGGCCCGTACCTGGAGAACGAGCTCGCGCTGGTCATCGATCGCGAGCCGGACCTCCGCGCGCTCGATCTCGCGGTCTGCCTCGAGCCGAGCGACAACCGGCTGAGCCTCGGCGCGAGCGGGTCGCTCCACGCGGGGCTGACGTTCCGCGGGCGGACGGCGCACAGCGCGCGGCCGTGGCAAGGGGAGAACGCCATCTACAAGGCGGGCCCGCTCCTGTGCGAGCTCGCCGCGCTCGCGCCGCGCGAGGTCGAGATCGACGGCTTCGTCTACCGCGCCGTGACGACGGCGACGATGGCGCAGGGCGGGCGCGGGCGGAACGTCGTTCCGGACGAGTTCACGATGAACCTGAACCACCGCTTCCCGCCTGGGACGTCGATCCAGGAGGCGCAGCGGACCATCGAGGCGCTCGTGGACGGCCGCGCCGAGATCGCCTGGCGCGACCTCAGCCCTTCGGCGCCGCCGCACGCGTCGCACCCGCTCGTCGTCGCGCTGCGCGAGGCGGGCGTCGCCGCGGTCGAGCCGAAGCAGGCGTGGACCGACGTGGCCCGCTTCGCGGAGCTCGGGGTGCCCGCGGTCAACTTCGGCCCCGGCGAGAACGCCCAGGCGCACCAGCGGAACGAGTGGTCGTCGCTTCGAAAGCTGTCCGAGGGTCGCACGATCCTCCGCCGCTGGCTCTCGGCGCTCGGACCGGCCTGAGGCCGCGCGCACCCGCTGCGCGCGCTTCGTGTCAGGGGGGAGCCCACCTGATCACGCGCGGCGTTCGGGGCGCGCCCCGGTGATCCTCGTATCCCTTCAGGTGGCCGTGCGCACCGAGAGCCCGGCGGCGGGGATGGTGAAGAAGAACGTGCTGCCCTGGCCGGGCGAGCTCTCGACCCAGATCGTACCGCCGTGGGCCTCCACGATGCCCTTGGTGACGAACGCGGCGAGCCCCATCCCTTGTCCCATGGGCCTTCGGGGGGGCGCGTGGCGGGCGAAGAGCAGCAGTTGTTGCTCGGGGGAGATGCCAGGTCCCGTATCGGAGATCGAGAATCGCGCGTCGGTGCCCGACGGCTCGGCGCGCACCGTGATGCGTCCGCCCTTCGGCGTGAAGCGCATGGCGTTGCCGAGCAGGGTGGCGATGACCTGGACGATGCGCTCCCGATCGCACGCGATGGGCGGCAGCTCGTGCGGCAGCTCCTTCGCGATCTCGAGCGGCTTCAGCGCGACCGTGGGTGCCACGAGCTCGATCGCCTTGTCGAGGATCGGCTCGACCTCGTGCGCGCCTTTGCCGACCTTCAGCGAGCCGTTCTCGATGCTCATGGCGTCGACCAGATCCTGCGCGAGCTGGTTGATCTCGTCCGCCGCGCGGGTGATCGCCTCGAGCTGCCGCTTGCCCGGGCCCTCCTGAGGGACGGATCGCATCAGCATGCGGGCGCTCACGACGATCACGCTCAGCGAGTTCCTGAGGTCGTGAGAGATGGTGGAGACGGTCTCGCGCAGGATGCGCTCCGCCGCCTCCGCGCGGCGCTCGAGGAGCTGGCGCTGCTCCTCGATCATCCGCTCGCGCTTCGCCGCGTCGCCCCGCGGGGCGAGCCGCTCCGCGTCCGCCTTCGATCGCCTGGGCGCCCTGGCGCGCAGGGTCGCCGGTCCCGCGGATCGAGGCCCGCTCGCCGCGGCGGACGTCGAGCCCCGCTTCGGAGCGCGCAGGGGCGCCACCGTGGTGCGCCCGCGGAGCGTGCGGCCGTGCGCTGCGTCCGCGCCGTCCGTCGCGTTCTTCCCGGCTTTTTTTCTCGTCACCCCCGCCATTCTTCTCCCCTCGTGCCTCTCAAGCCCTCAGTTAGCCAGAAAGACCGCACCGAGAATAGTCAGGTGGTGCCGCAGTCAAGTCCTGGCAGCGCGGGAGCGCAGGTGCGCGATTCGCAGTCTCGCCGCAGTCTCGCCGCAGTCTCGCCGCAGTCTCGCCGCAGTCTCACCGCGGTCTCGCGGAGGGCACGCCCCTCGCGGATCTCGCGAGCTCGTGCGCGCTGTGTAGGTTTCGCCGGTTCTTTGGAGGGGAGATTCGCGGCGCGTCAGGGAGCGCTTTCCGGCTGCGATGACGCGCTGCCGCGCGACAGGAGGCGGCGAATCTCGAGCACGAGCGTGTCCGGCAGGCACGGCTTCGTCAGGAAGGCGTCGCACCCCGCGTCCTTCGCCTCGCGCGAGTGCCCCGCGAGCGTGTGACCCGTGAGGGCGACGATGGGGATCCTCATGGTGCGAGGATCGCTCTTGAGGTGGCGCGTCGCCTCCCAGCCGTCGATCTCGGGGAGCGAGAGGTCCATCAGGATGAGGTCCGGGATCAGCTCGAACGCGCGGTCGAGCGCCTCGCGCCCCGTCGCCGCCTCGGCCACGCGGAACCCGGAGAAAGACAGGTACTCCGCGAACATCTCCCGGTTGTCCTGGAAGTCGTCCACAACCAGGACGAGCGGCGAGACCGCGTTGTCATCAGACTTCACTTCCATCCCAGTGAACCTTTCCATTCCTCGGCGCACCGCGCCGCCCGATCGATCGTAAGGGGCTCCGGCATCGCTCGGCCGGCCTCTCACGCAGGGTCATGTAGGGGGGCGATCCGCTCGGGTCACGTCATGTTTGTATACCTGATTGCGGGCACTATGCCGGGCATTTCCCCTCCCGCGCAGGGGTTATCCTGCATTTGCCCTGAAGGGGTCTCAGGCTGCTCCTGATGTGGCCTAGGTAGGTCCGTAGGGGCGGCGGACGCCGACGATCTCGTGGAGCAAACGAGCGGCGCTGTCCCAGTCGACCGGCTTCACGAGGACACCGTCGAACGCCGAGGCGTTGAGGGCGGCGCGGGCCTCGAGATCGCGCCGGCCAGTGCACGCGAAGATGGCGACGTGCTGGGTCGCCGGATCGGCGCGGAGCGCCTCGGCGACGACGAAGCCGTCGATGCCGGGCATCCTCAGGTCACACAGGATCACATCCGGCACGTCCTGCGTCGCGAGGAACACGCCGCGCAACCCGCCGGCTGCCCGCTCTACCAGGAAGCCGTGCGCAGCGAGCGCCGCCTCCGCCATGACGAGGAAATCGGGATCATCATCGACGATGAGGACCCGGCGCCGCCGCTCGATCACCAGGGTATCCTCGTCTCCCTGCTCGTCGTGATGCTCGGTGAACTCTCTGCGCTCTGCCTCGGACATGCGCCCCCGCTCGCGGCTCGGCTGACAGCGCTCCCCAGGTGCTCGGGCTTCGATGCGCTGATGCGCGGAAGCAGACCATGGACCCATGGAAGGAGAGCAATGAGGAGCAACGGCCTCCCGCCGGCGTTTCTGGAAAGGCCCCCCCGCGCTGTTGGAGGCGGAACCTGAACCCCAGGTACACCTTGTGCCCAGGTCGCTTATCCGCAACCATCAACTGTCCAGCGCAGATGGGGGATCTCTGCGCGGTTCACCCCCAGCCTCCGGCGACCGCTGTTTCGGGGCAGCCCCGACGACAGTTGGCTTGCTCGTCTGATGCTCGCGGTCCGCGCTGCTGCATATTCGGAGCAGGCGTTTATGTGGATGGATGACGAGTTCTTCGCGCGTGTGGGCCACGATCTTCGGGGCGAGCTGGCGACCATGCTGGCGGGGGTCCACTATCTCCTGCGTTACCAGAAGGACCTCGGGGCGGCGCCGCGGGATATGCTGGAGCGCGTGCGCGGCGCGGGCGAGCGGCTGAAGCGGCTGCTCGACGAGTTCGACAACTCCATCTGGCTCCGCGCGGACCCGAGCCGTCCCATGGCGATCGCCTCGTGCGATGCAGGCGAGCTCGCCCACCGCGCGGCGGGGCATCTCGAGGAAGCGGCCACCGCGCGTGGCGTGCGCATCTCCTTCGATGCCGAGCCCGACGGCGGCGCGCCCGTGGAGGGGGATCCGGAGCTGCTCCGGGTGGCGATCGAGTACGTGCTCGGCTTCGCCATCCTGCGCTCGCGCGATCGCCCCGTGCAGATGCGCGTCTCCATCGCTGGCGGTGAGGCGGTGGTGACCGTCATCGACGAGGCCGGCCCCGTCGCGCCCGAGCCGCTCGCCCGGCTGCTCGACCCGTTCGGCGAGCGGGCGGCGATCCCCGCCGACCCTGTCGCGCCGCGCCGTCGAGAGCGGCTGGGCCTCGGGCTCGCGATCGCGCGTGGCATCCTCGGTGCGCACGGGGGCGGGCTGACCGTGGAGCCGTCGTCCGGGCGCGCGGGCGGCGGCTCGACGGAGCCGGCCTCGGGGCTCTCCGCGACGGGGCTGCGTTTCACGTGCTCTCTCGGCGGCGTTCGGCGGGGCTCTCCCCCCGGGTCGCCCGAAACGACGGGTCGCGGCCGTGCGGCGAGCGCGAGCGGCGATGACGGATGAGATCTCGCCCTGGGCTCGCAACGCGCGGATCGTGTCCGATGAAGACTTCGTCTAGGATGGACGGGGTCGCACGTCGCGAGCGTGCTCCAACTTCCACTGCCCACCGATGAATGCGCCTCGATGCCGACGCTGAGCTCTCTCCTCGTGCAGCATGGGGTTACCTCGATGCGGGTGGTCGAGGAGGCGATCGCCCGCCAAGTGCTCCACGGCGGCGATCTCGCCACGAATGTGCTGGAGCTGGGCGCGGTGCGCGAGCGAGAGCTCACGGCGCTGCTCGCGGAGAGCCTCGGGCTCCCGCCCGCCGTGGGCCGGCTGCGACCCGCGTCGCCCGAGGTGCTCAGGACGATCCCCGTCGATCTTGCGGTCCAGCACCGCGTGTTCCCCCTCGACGTACGCGCGGGCCTCGACGTGGCAGCGACGGGAGCCCTGCAGCGCGAGGCGACGCTCGTCATCGCCACGGCAGAGCCCCTCGCGTTGCCCGTGGCGGAGGAGCTGAGCTTCGCGCTGGGGGTCAGCCTGCGGCAGCTCGCCGCGCCGCTGGTGCGCATCCGCCAGGCGCTCGCCGAGCACTACGGCGTGGCCCTGGAGCGGCGGTTGTCGCGGCTGGTGAAGCAGCTCGACGCGCGCGCCGAGCCGAGCCCGAACGAGTCGAGCGAGTCGAACCTCGCGAACGAGCCTGGCCCTCCGGTCGCCGCTGCGGTCCCGCCGGCGCCGCCGCCCGCCTCACCTGCGGGCATCGACGCGGCTCCACGCGCGGCCGTCGACGCCAGCGCGTCCGCGCAGATCGACACGGGTTCACCTGCCGAGGTCGTCGCGGATCCATCAGCTGAGCTCGCTGGCGCCTCGCCCCCTGGCGCCGATGCGGATTCACCGGCAGACGTCCGCCCCACGTCGCCTCCAGGAGTCGAGGCGGCTTCGCTGGCCAGCGTCGATGAGCCCGAGGATGCCGCTGAGACCCGGCAAAAGCGACCCAGCATCGAGGATGCTCCGACGGTCGAATCGCTGACCTCGATCTACGACGAGGACACGGTCGTCGCGGACGTGGCGCTCAACGAGGCGGTGCCCACGCCGAGGAAGCCGCCGCTCCACGAGATGGATGACGAGCCGACGGTCGTCGCTGCGTATCCGCTCGATCTCTCCTTGCTCCGCTATCCCGAGGCGCACATGCCTCGGGTCGAGGCGGTCGCTTCACCGCGCGCCACGCCAGGTCCTGGTGAGGCGGCCGCGCATACCGTCCAGGCGGCCGCGCTGCAGGCAGAGCCGGCGATCGAGCCGGCAGTGCCGACGCCGCGCTCCGCGCAGCTCGCGCCGCACCTTTCGCCGCTGGCGCCATCGGAGGCCGTGCGCACGTCGCCGCCCGTAGAGGCCCCGGGGCCGCCCGTCGAAATCCCGGAGCCGGCGCCGAAAGCAGCGGCTTCGCCGGCGTCGGCGCTGTCCGGCGTGCGTTCGCCAGCGCCAGGCACTCAGCTCCTGACGGGCTGGCTGAAGCGGGCCTCTGCTGCACACCGGCCTCAGCAGGAGCCGCTGCCGCGAGCCGCCGCGGCGCTCCAGCAGCAGCCCCACGGATCCGCATCCACGGCGTCGACAACGGCGGCATCGGTACCCGCAGTATCGACACTTGAGGCGCCGGCACCCGTGCCGTCAGCACCTGCGGCGCCGGCACCCGCGGCGCCGGCACCTGCGGCAGCTCCGGCGGAGCGACGCGAGCTCTCCTCGAGCGCGCCGGCGGCGAAGGTCTCCATGCGCGAGGCGGGACGGTCTGCGTCCGCTGCGCAGCGGCGGAAGGGCCCCTTCACGCTGGCCATGGCCGAGCAGGCGCTCGCCGCCGTCGGATCGAGCGAAGAGGTGCTCGGGGTCCTCTTCGACTTCGCTCAACAGTACTTCGAGTACACGGTCCTGTTCACGGTGCACGGCGAGCGCGCCGAGGGCCGCAACGCTTCAGGTCCAGGCGCCGATCGCGAGCGCGTCACGAAGATCGCCGTGCCCTTCGAACGTCCGAGCGCCCTCGCCAGGGCGCGCGCGCTCCGCGCGCCGGTCGTCACGACCGTCGCAGGCAGCGCGCCTGACGCCGAGCTCCAGCGCGAGCTCGGCAGGAAGGTCCATGCGGCCGCCGTGGCGGTCGTCCCGATCGTCGTGCGCGGCCGCGTCGTTGCGCTCGTCTACGGCGACGACGGCGCCACCTCGGTCGAGCTCTCGAGCATCGGAGACCTCATCGCGCTCGCCGGCATCG
This sequence comes from Sorangium sp. So ce145, assembly GCF_051525985.1. Lineage (NCBI taxonomy): Bacteria > Pseudomonadati > Myxococcota > Polyangiales > Polyangiaceae > Sorangium > Sorangium sp. So ce145. The sequence continues at coordinate 4,073,510 of NZ_CP150315.1, forward strand.
CGGCGACGGTGCTGGAGCGGCTCATCCTGCGGAAGAAGCAGAACCGCAGCGGCGGAGCCCAGCCAGGCGACGGCCCGGCGCCCCACGAGGCCGCCTCGCCTCAGCAGAAGGCGCCCGCGCCGCAGCCTCCCGCGCCCGTGCCTCCGGAGGACGCCGCCGCGCGTTCGGAGGACGCCGCTGCGCCGATGGACGAGCCGGCGACGGAGGGACCGCTCTCCCTGCGCACCCGCGCCGCGCTCATGGAGCTGAGCAGCATGGTCCGCGCGGACGCGCACGGCTCGCACGTCGCCGCCGCGGGCGCGCAGCTGCCTGCGGCGGATGCAGACCGCGACGCGGGAGAGCCCCCGCCCGCCGACCCCTCCGATGTCGCGCCGCAAGCCGTGCGGCCGCAGGGCGGCTGGACCACGGAGGACGGCGCTTCTGGGATCGACGCCGTCGCGCGGGCCTTCGGCCTTCGCGGCACCGGCGTGGAGACCGAGCCCGTGCGGCCGAACGAAGGTGTCGCGCACGCGATGGCCTTCAGCTCGACGATCCCGCCGGCCCCGACGCCGCACGCGCAGCGCATGGGCTCCGAGCCGCAGTTCCGGTCGGGCCTCGAGGTGGACGCGGACGTCGTGTCCGGCACGGCCGTCACGGCGCCGATGATGCCGGCGATCACGCCGCCGATGATGCCGGCGGTCACAGCGCCGATGATGCCGGCGATCACGCCGCTGCCTGCGCCGCGCGCCGCGGCGTCGTCGGCGCCGGCGATCATCGACGAGATCCCCGACCTCGAGATCCCCGCGGCGCCGGTCCCCTCGGCGTCGGAGGACCTCGATCTCGGCGAGCCGGAAGAGGCGCGGACGAAGCGGTACTCACGGCCTCCGTGGATGCTCGACAGCTCGATCATGCCGGGCGCAGAAGAGCACCGCGAGCTCGGGCCGGCGCCGGCCGCCGGGCGGCCCTCGTGGCGCCGCCGTACGCCTGTTGCCGTCGAGACCGCCACGGCGTACGCGAGGCCCCCGTCCGAGCGGCGCGCCGCGGTCTCGCCGTCGCCGGCCGGCGACTTGCGCGCGGAATACACCTCGCTCCTTCAACACGTCCTCGCGGGCGGCGAGGCCGGCGCGAGGGCGTTCGCCGAGCTCGTGCGCAACGGCGACACGGCGATCTCGGTCGTCGCCGCGCGGTTTCCGGGTCCGCTCCGGGTCGATCGTCAGCGCTTCCGTGAGCAGCTCGCCGGCCCGGAGGGCGCCGCGATCGTCGCCTCCGCGCCCCCCGCCTCCCAGTGCGGGCCGCTGCTCGAGCTCATCGTCGCGATCCGGCGCCCGGCGCTGCCCTTCATGACCGTGCGGAGCGCCTCGCCCGATCCCGAGGTGCGCCTGTGGGCCGCGCACGTGCTCGGCGAGCTGCCGTACCCGGAGGCCGCCAACGCGCTGCTCCCGCGGCTCTTCGACGACAGCATCGCCGTGCGGCGGATCGCGATCCAGTCGGCCGCCTCGCTGATCGCGGCGCCGCCTGCGGGCGGCCCGATCCTGCAGGGGCTCGACCACATCGCGCGCGACCGCGAGGAGGCGTCCGCGCGGCGGCTCGCGGCCATCGAGACGATGACCGAGATCCGCTCGGGAGCCAGCGTGCCGGCGCTCATCAGCGCGCTCACCGATCCTCACGAGGCGATCGTCGAGGCGGCGGCGCGGGCGCTGGTCGTCATCACGCGGGACGATCTCGGCCGAGACGCGCGCAGGTGGCTGTCGTGGTGGTCGAGGAACGGCGAGCGCCATCGCATCGAGTGGATCATCGACGCGCTCACGCACGAGAAGCCTGCCATCCGCCGCGCGGCGATCGACGAGCTGAAGGGCGTCACCAAGGAGTACTTCGGGTACTACGAGGACCTGCCGCGGCAGGAGCGGGAGGCCGCCCAGGAGCGCTACCGCGCGTGGTGGATCTCCGAGGGGCGCTCGCGGTTCCGCACCACCGGCTGACGCCGCCACCATGGCGCGGGCGGCGGCGGGGAGGCGGGCGGCTCAGCTGCTCAGCGGGAGCCGCCCGTCGGGTGGGCTTCAGGGAGGGTCAGGGGAAGGGGAGAGAGCGAACCGCGCGGCGGCGGTTCACTTCGGCGCGGCGGGGGCGGCGGCCGGCTGCGTGGCGGGCGCCGGCCTCTTGGCGGGCAGCCCGGCGGGCGCGGTCTCGCCGGCCTCCTTCATGGCCTTGTCGATGAGCTTCTTGAACTTCGAGAACGGCTGCGCGCCGCTGATGAAGTAGCCGTTCACGACGAACGCCGGCGTCCCGCTGATGCCCGCCTTGTCCGCGACGGAGTTCTCGGAATCCACGAACGCCTTGTGGGTGTTCGCGTCGAGCGCCTTCTTGAACTTCGTCATGTCGAGGCCCTGCTCCTCGGCGTACTTCTCGAGCGAGGCGCGCGAGAAGGCGTCCGGCTGCCCCTGATTCTTGAAGAGCACCTCGTGGTACGCCCAGAACCCGGCGTTGCCCTTCTGCGTGTAGGCCTCCTGCGCGGCCTCGGACGCGAGCGGCGCGTTCTTGTGCATCGGCAGCGGCCGGTGGCGCCACACGATCTTCAGCTTGTCGCCGTAGGTCTTCGAGATCTGGGAGACCGTGTCCTCGACGCGCTTGCAGAACGGGCACTCGAAGTCCGAGAAGACCTGCATCACGACCTTGGCCCTCTCGCCGCCCTTCCACGGGCTGTTCGGCGCCGGCGCGGAGACCTCCTTGCGCTCGGGCGGCGGCGGCTCCTTGCCGTCCTTGATGATCTCGGCGTAGAGGTCCTTGGCGGCGACGCCCTTGGCGAGCAGCGCCTCCGACTTCTTGATCTCCTCGTCGATGATCGTCTTGAACTTGTCGATCGGCTGCGCGCCGACGAGCCGGCGGCCGTTGATGAAGAAGTGCGGGGTCCCGGACGCCTGCAGGTCGTCCGCGAGCTCCTGATCGGCGGCGATGGACGCGCCGAACTTCTTGGTGGCGATCGCGGCCTTCACCTTCTCGACGTCGAGCCCCAGCTCCTTGGCGTAGCCGAGCAGGTCCTCGTCGTTGAGCTTCTGCTGGTTCTTCCAGAGCAGGTAGTACGCGTCCCAGAAGCCCTTCTCGCCCTTCTGCGCGCGGGCCTCCATGGCGAGCTCAGCCGCGGGCTCGGCGCGCTGGTGGAACGGGAGCGGGTTGTTCTTCCAGACGAACCGGACCTTGTCCCCGTAGGTCGTGAGGATCTCGTCGATGGTCGGGACGACCTTGCTGCAGAACGGGCACTGGAAGTCGGACCACTCGACGATGGTGACCAGCGCGGTGGCCGGGCCTTTCGCCGGCGCGTCGCCGACGGGCACCTTCCAGACGGTCTTGTCGTCCTCCTGCGGGCGCTCGCGGTCCTTCTGCGGCGGCGCCTTCGCCTTGTTCTCCGCGGCGAGCTTCGCGTACACCTTGTCGGGCTTGGTCCCGGCGGCGACCGCCGCCTGCGCGGCCTTGAGCTGCTCGTCGATGACCGACGTGAACTTGTCGATCGGCTGAGCGCCGCTCAGGAACACGCCGTTGATGATCGAGGCGGGCGTGCCGGTGACACCCGAGCTCTTGCCGACCGCCATGTCGGCGTCGATCTTGGCCATGTACTCCTGCCGATCGAACGCCGCCTTGAACTTCGCCCTGTCGACGCCGGCGTCGCCGGCCCACTTCTCGAAGTTCTCGGGCGTGAGGCTCTTCTGGTTCTGGAAGGCGAGCTCGTGGAACTTCCAGAACGCCTTCGAGCCGCCGAGGCGGAACACGGTCTCGGCCGCGAGCGCCGCCGGGCGCGCGTTCTTGTGGAAGGGGAGCGGGTTGTTCTTCCAGATGATGCGCAGCTTCTCGGGACCGTACTTGTCCTTGAGCTGGTTGATCGTGGTCTCGACCTTGGTGCAGAACGGACACTCGAAGTCGCTGAAGACGACCATCGTCACCGGCGCCGCCCGCGTGCCCCACATGGGGTCCTTCGACGACACCGGGACCGCCGCGTCCTCGTCGGTCCACGGCTGACCGTCCTCGTGGACCGCCGAGATCTCGTGCCCGCGCGAGCCGGCGCTCCGATCGATGCTCCACATCAGCCCCATCCCTGCGATGAAGCAGAGAAGAAAGCCGACGATGGCTGTTCCCTTGTTCATGATGTTTCCTCTCTCAACGTGGTGGGGCTCCGCCAGGCGGGCCCCTCCTTCAACGCGGGCGCGGCACCGGGTGCAGCGCCCGCGACAAGATCGCCCATCGTGACCTCCCGGGGCGGCGAGCCACCCCGGGCCAAGGGAGCCGCCGCCGCGTGCGCGCGGCGCAGCCCCCGGCGGAGCGCCAGAGCCGCTCTCGACCCCTCACGCCGGCGCCAGCGACCGGCCTCAGGCGCGGCTGGCACGTCGCCCTCGAGAGGGCGAGCCTGCGCGACGTGGGACCGGACCAGCGCCTAGGAGGCTCGGGTCAGACCGGCAAGCGCTCCGGACCTCGCGGCAGCGCCGCCCTCGCGCCGACAGCTGCGGTCTACGAGAGACCACGCGGCGCGATCGGGTGTGGGCTGCCGGCGAGCTCGCCTCATCGAGGCGGGTGGTAGACGCCCTGCGCGACGCCGGGACGCGGTCCTCCGGAGACCGCCGCGAACGAGAAGAGCGAGAGCGGCGCGCACGGGGCAGGGAGGACGAGGTCAGCAAGGAGCAACGCCTGCTGCGGGGGGCTGGAGAGCTCGCTCACAGGGCCGGGGTGCCGCGAGTTCGGGCCGACCATCGGCCCGCCATCGCCCCTGGCGCAGCCTGGCGCCGCGTCGATCCGCGCGTCGGTGATCGGGAGGGTGCGGGGCGGAGCGACCGAGGAAGCTCCGCGGGGATCGCAGATCGGCGCGTCCCTCGTCTCGCCCGTCGCATCATCGACGCTGGTCAGGACGGTGCACGACGGCTCGTCCGGCGGTGCGACGATCGTCATCCGGTCGTCCTCGCACACGGGGACGATCGCAGCGCGCGCTGTAAGCGGCAGGACCAGCGCCAACGCGAACGTCAGCACGGTCATCAGGCGCTGGACAGCGTGTCGCGACATCCCTCGCAAGGATTAGCCGAGGCGTGCAGGGAGAGCAATGGCCCGGATCCCCGCAGGAACGCGACACTTCGGGGTCTTCCTGGACGGATCCCGACGCTTCTCCAGGGTACCGCCCGGAGGACGCCACTTGTCGACAGGGTGTGGATAACCCTGTGGATAAGTTGGAGATCCCCTGTGTCGAAACGGTGGTTCGAGCGGCCCGCGCCAGCAGGAGTACGGCCGGTTTCCGCGTCGTGCAGCGGTTCGCGCGAACTTGGCCCACCTTGTCCTACATCCGGTAGGTTCGCTGCATGGCGAACTCCTCCGCGACCGTGCCTCGCCCGGTTCCTCCGCCCTCGCACGAGCCCGCCAAGAGCGGCTTCGCTGCGGACGATGTTCCCCGGCCGCTCGGCCGTTACGTGCTCCTGCGGCGCATCGCTCGGGGAGGCATGGGGGAGGTGTTCCTCGCCTCCACGACCGGGCTGGAGGGGGCCGAGCGCCCCGTCGTCGTGAAGATCATCCGCCGCGAGCACGCGTCCGATCCGAGCTACATCGCCCGCTTCCTGGACGAGGCGCGGGTGCAGGCGCAGCTCCAGCACTCCGGCGTCGCGCAGGTCATCGAGGCGGACGTCGACCCCGCGACGGGGGAGCCTTACGCGGTGGTCGAGCACGTCGAGGGCCGGAGCCTCGGCGAGGTCCGGGCCCGCGCGGTGCAGCTCGGGCACCGCTTCGACTGGGCGGAGGCGGTCGCGATCGCGACGATGATCGCCGAGGCGCTCGCCCACGTGCACGAGCGCAGGGACCCGTCGGGCGCCGCGCTCGCCATCGTCCACCGCGATCTGTCGCCGCAGAACGTGATGCTCGGCTTCGCCGGCGACGTGAAGATCATCGATTTCGGCACCGCCCGCGGCCAGAACCGGCGCTGCCACACGGTCGCGGGCGTCGTCTTCGCGAAGCCGGGCTACGTCGCGCCGGAGGTCGCCAACGGCGACCCGGGCGACGCGCGGGTCGATCTCTATGCGCTCGGGATCATGCTCTGGGAGCTGTGCGCGGGGCGCCGGTTCCTGCAGGGCGACGCGCAGACGCACATGGCCGCGGTCGCGCGCAACCAGAACGACCCGCCGCCGATCGCGCTGTCGCTCGGGGCCCCGTCGGCGCTCGACGCCGCCATCGGGCGGCTCACGGCCTTCGACCGCGAGGCCCGGTACCCGTCGAGCCGCGCCGCCGCGCGCGACCTCGCCGCGCTCCTCGGGGCGGCGGTCGCCCTGCCCGGCGGCGAACGCGGCGTGCGCGCGCGGGCCGCGCACCTGATGCAGCGCCTGTTCCCTGGCGAGCCGGGGCGCTCGCGCGGCGAGTTCGCGGCCCTCGTCGCCGCCGCCAAGGCCCATCGCGCCACGGCCGTGACGCCGGTGAGCCCGCGCGCCGAGGCCATGGCCTCCGCCGAGCGCGTGGACGACGGCACGCTGCCCGGGACGCGCTACCGGCTGCTGCGCGAGATCGGGACGGGCGCGAGCAGCACCGTCCACGAGGCGGAACACGTCGATCTGGGGCGCCGCGTGGCGCTCAAGGTCGTCTCGGCGGAGCACTCGGCGACCGACGTGATCGCGAGCCGCTTCCGCCGCGAGGCTCGCGTCCTCTCGCGCCTCTCCCACGAGCACCTCGTGAAGGTCCACGATTTCGGCATGGCCGCGGACGGCCGGCTGTTCTGCGCCATGGACCTCCTGGAGGGCGAGACGCTCGACGCCCTGCTCGTCCGCGGCGGCGCGATCGACTGGAGGGACGCGCTCGCGATGGCCGCCAAGGTGCTGAGCGCGCTCGAGCTCGCGCACGCCGAGGGGCTCGTTCACCGGGACATCAAGCCCGAGAACCTCTTCATGACGCGCCCTCGCGGCGCCGAGGGGGCGCTCTCCCTCGCGGACGCCGGCCTGAAGCTGCTCGATTTCGGGCTCGCGAAGCGCCTCTCCGAGGATCGCGGCGAGGCCTGTGGCGTCGCGGACGAGACGGGGGCCGGCGAAGGGCCGGCCCGGGCCGCGGTCGCGATCGTCGGGACGCCCGAGTACATGGCCCCCGAGCAGGCCGCGTCGGGGCGCATCGACGGGCGCGCCGATCTCTACGCGCTCGGCTGCGTCCTCTACGAGATGCTCACGGGGCGCCTGCCGTTCGTCGAGCAGAGCCTCGTCGCGCTGATCGACGCGAAGATCAAGGGCAGCCCCGAGCGCCTCCGCGAGCGCGCGCCGACCCGGCAGATCCCGACCTTCGTCGACGATCTGGTGATGCGCGCGCTGGCCCGTCACCCGAGCGTCCGCTTCCAGAGCGCCGCCGAGATGCGACAGGCCATCCTGGAGGCGCTGGGGCGACCCGCTCGCGCGCGCACCCGCCGCCGCGCGCTGGGGTTCGCCGCGGTCGCTGCCGCGATGACGCTCGCGGGCGTGCTGGTCGTCGGCAAGGGGCGCGAGCTGGTGGCCCGTGTCCCCGCGGTCGCTGCGCTCGTCGGCGCTGCGGGCGAGGCGGCCGCGACGTCGGGTGATGCGGCGCAGCCCGCCGCGCCGGCCATCGCCGCGGAGGCGGCGGCCGTTGCCGCGGAGGCGCCGGCGGCAGCCGCGGAGGCGCCGGCGGGCGGCGTGCTCGCGGCAGCTTCCTACGCGCCGGCGTCCGTCGCGGCAGCTCTCGCAGCGGCCAGCGCGGCAGGGCAGGGGAGCGCCACGCCTCCGGCCCTCGCGGCTGTGCCCGCCGCCGGCTCCGATGCCGCCGCGCCCCGAGAGGGAGCCGCGCAGCCTGCGGCGGTCGTGTCGCCTGCGCAGGCCGCCGTCGCGAAGAGCGACGCGGCGAAGCCGCCCGCGAGGGACGAGCCCGCCCGGCGCGCCTCGGCGTTGACCGCGCGCGCGCCGGCGCCGAAGGCCGGCAAACCTGCGGCGCGCGGCGCGGCGGATCGCGCCTCCCGCGAGGTCGCGAAGCGCGAGCCGAAGGCGCGCGAGCGATCGTCCTCGTCCGCGGCGCGCGAGTCCGCCGCCCCGACGCCCGCGCGTGGCGAGGCTGACACGGCGACGAAAGACGCGCACGAGGATCGCAGCGAAGCGAAGCGGCGCCGTCACAAGCGGCGGTCCCGGGTCGCGAAAGCGGAGTAGCCGCGCGTCGCGCGGCGCATTTCGCTCGCGCGTGGGCTGCGGCGTTGTATACCGCGCAGCCTGCGATGGCTCAGATCGCCTTGTCCGCGCCGGGCTCGAACGCCGTTACCTCGGGCCCACCCCATCGCGCCATCCTGCGGCTCGCGCTGCCGACCGTGGCGGCGATGCTCACCCAGAGCATCGTCAACGAGGTCGACATCGTCTTCTTCGCGCACCTGCCGTGCCCCGAGTCGTCGAACGCGCACGCGGCGCTCTTGCCATCGCTGATCGTCCTGTGGCTGTTCGGCGGCTCGCTCAGCGCGATCTCGGTCGGCACGCAGGCGTTCACGGCGCGCCGCTTCGCCGAGAATCGCCCCGGGGACGCCGGCGCGGTCCTCGCGAACGCCCTGTTCTTCGCGATCGTCGCCGGCGTCGTGTTCTCCGCGATCGGGTACCTGACGATGCCGTACATCCTGTCCGTCATCATCAAGGTGCCGGACGCGCGGCAGGCGGCGCTCGATTACCTCGGCTGGCGCCTGCTCGGCGTGACGTCGATGGCGGCGACGTTCGCGCTGAAGGCGTTCTTCGACGGGATCGGCAAGACGCACATCCACCTGGTCTCGGCCCTCGCGATGAACGGGCTGAACATCGTGCTCTGCCTCCTGCTCATCTTCGGCAACGCCTCGCTCGGCATCCCGAAGTACGGCATCGCCGGCGCGGGCATGGCCGGCTTCATCTCGACCTACGTCGGCCTCGCGATCATGCTCGCGTACGCGCTCCTGCCGGAGTACCGGCGCCGCTACCGCCCGTTCGCCACGAGCAAGCTGTCGGCCCCGCTCGTCTGGTCCATCCTCAGGCTGTCGATCCCGAGCGCCGTCGCGACCGTCGCGATCATGACGGGCTTCGCCCTCTTCTACGCGATCGCCAGCAAGCTCGACCAGGTCGCGCCGGCGGGCGTCGTCTCGCCGCTCTGTCCCGGCGGCCGCGCGGAGCCGGTGTACGGCGCCGCGACCACGGTGATCGTCGGGATCCTGAAGCTCACGTTCACCGCCTGCCTCGCCTTCGGCACGTCGACGGCGACGCTCGTCGCGCAGTCGCTCGGCGAGAAGGACGGCGACAAGGCCGCGCGCTTCGGCTGGACCAGCGTCCGGCTGGGGCTCGCGATCTTCGGCGTCGTCGGCCTGCTCGAGGCGATCTTCGCGCCGCAGATCCTCGCGTTCGCCAGCAGCAGCGAGCTCGTCCAGGCCGCGGCGCTCCGGCCGCTCCAGATCATGGGCATCTGCACGCCGCTCGTCGCGGTCGGCATGATCCTCACGCAGGCGCTCTTCGGCGCGGGCAACACGATGTTCGTGATGATCGTGGAGCTCATCCTGCACTTCACCTGCCTCGTCCCGCTGGCGTGGCTGCTCGGCATCACGCTCGGCTTCGGCCTGATGGGCATCTGGGGCGCCGGCGTCGTCTACGTGGTCCTCCTCGCCGCGATCATGGTGTGGAAGTTCCGCTCGGGGGACTGGAAGAAGATCCGGCTCGACGGCCAGAAGCCCGTCGACGAGGCCGCGCTCGGCGAGGGCGGCGGCGGGGCGAGCGCGTAGGGGCTCTGAGCCGAGCGGCTCAGCGCGGGAAAGCGGCGGCGTTCCCGCCGTCGACGGTCACGACGCAGCCCGTCGTGGCCTCGGCGGTCGCGAGATAGAGGAAGGCCTGCGCCACGTCCGCCGCGGTGGTCTCGCGCCGGAGCAGGTTGTCGCGGAAGTAGTCGTCGACCGAGACGTTGCGGGCGTGGGCGCGCGCCTCCAGCAAGCCGGCGCCGAAGAGCGCGGTGCGGATCCGGTCGGCGTTCACGGCGTTGGCCCGGATGCCCTGAGGTCCGAGGTCCACGGCGTACTGGCGCATCAGCGAGACGAGCGCCGCCTTGGCGACGCCGTAGGGGCCGAAATCGGGCCCCTGGTTGAACGCGCTCTTCGACGCGTTGAACAGGATCGCGCCGCCTGAGCCCTGCGCGAGCAGCACCCGCGCCGCCGCGCGGGCGACGTTCTGGTGGCCGAGCAGGTTCAGCTCGAGCGACGCGCACAGGGCCTCGTGCCCCTCGGACGTGTGGAGGGCTCCAGAGAACGCGCGGCCGGCGTTCGACACGACGACGTCGACGCCGCCGAAGTGCGCCGCGCTCTGCGCGAACGCGCGGTGCACGCTCGCCTCGCTGCGCACGTCGCAGGCGACCTTCATGCAGCGGCCGCGGTAGCGGCCCCCGAGCTCGGCGGCGGCCTTCTCGAGCGACTCCTCGTCGCGATCCGCCAGCACCACGTGCGCCCCCGCGGCGAGGAACGCCGCCGCCGTCGCGCGGCCGATCCCCGAGGCGGCGCCGGTGATCAGCGCGATCCGCCGATCGAGCGGGCCCCGCTGGCCTGCGCCGAGCTTCAGCTTCGCCTGCTCGAGGCTCCAGTACTCCATGTCGAAGAGATCGAGCTCGGGGACCGGCTGGTACCCGCCGAGCGCCTCGGCGGCCTCGATCACGGAGACGGTATGGGCGTAGACGTCCGCGACGATCTCGGCCTCGGCGCGGGAGCCGCCCACGCACAGCGCGCCCGCCCCGGGGAACAGCAGCACCCGCGGGAACGGATCGAGCTCGTCGCGAACGACGCCACGCGCCGCGCAGGAGCGGCGGAAGTACTCGTGGTACTCGTCCACGTACCTCGCGATGGCCTGCTCGACGGTCGCGCGGAAGCGCGCCGTGTCGGCGATGTCGTGGCCGTGGATGACGAGCGGCCGCGCCTTGGTGCGGATGACGTGATCCGGCGTGGCGCAGCCGATCTGCGAGACCCTGGCCAGATCGTCGCGCGCGCAGAACGCGAGCAGCTCCAGGCCGGTGCGGAGCGTAGAGACCCAGGGGCGCCCCGACGCGCGGGCGAGCGCTCCGCGGACGACCGGCCCGATGGCGGCCCGGAGGTCCGGATCCGCCACGACCGTGGGGTGCGAGACGATCACGCTGCGCTCGGCGATGTAATGCTCGGCGCGCGTCACGGCGTCGATCATGCGCGTGTAGCTCTCCTCGGCGGTGTCTCCCCACGTGAAGACGCCGTGCTTGTCGAGGATCATCAGCGACGGGAGCGCCCCGTGTGCGAGGCGCTCCCGGACGAGCTCGGCGACGCGGCGGGCGAGCGCGAAGCCCGGCATGACGTACGGCACGAAGAGCGCGCCGTCCCCGTAGATCGCCTGGACGACCTCGGCCGAGCCGGGCTGATCGATGACCGCGAGCACCGCGTCCGCGTGCGTGTGATCGACGAACTTCGCGGGGATGATCGCGTGCAGCAGCGCCTCGACCGACGGCGTCGGGCTCGCCGGATCCAGCATCTGGCCGCGCAGCAGCGCGACCATCTGCTCGTCGGTCATCGCCTCGAGCGCGCAAGCGCGCTGGAGCGGCGCGAGGCGGCACGCCGGGAAGCCGCGCGGCTCGATGGTCGCGAGGTCCCACCCGCTGCCCTTGATGAAGAGCACGTCGACGCGATCGCCGAGCAGGTCGACGGCCGTGCTCTTGACGCTCGTGTTCCCGCCGCCGTGGAGGACGAGCGACGGATCGGCGCCGAGCAGGCGGGAGGTGTAGACGCGGAGGGCGAGATCCTCGCCCCAGGTCGAGGCGTAGGTGTCGAGGTGGCGCTGGGCTTCGTCCTTGCTGTGGCGAGGATCCATCGATCGGCCGCCTACCCCAGCGGCGGAGGCGCCGAAAGCCCGCCGCTCAGTAGCGGTAGTTCTCGGCCTTGAAGGGGCCCTCGGCGGGGACGCCCAGGTACTTCGCCTGCTCCGTCGTGAGCTGGGTCAGCTCGACCCCGAGCTTCGGCAGGTGCAGCGCCGCGACCTTCTCGTCGAGCTTCTTCGGCAGCAGGTGGACGCCGATCGTGTGCTTCTCGGTCCACAGGGCGATCTGCGCGAGGACCTGGTTGGAGAACGAGGTCGACATCACGAACGACGGGTGGCCGGTGGCGCACCCGAGGTTCACGAGCCGGCCGCGCGCGAGGACGATCAGCCGCTTGCCGTCCGGGAAGATGAAGTGATCGACCTGCGGCTTGATGTTCTCCTCCTTGATCTCGGGGTTCTTCTCGAGCCACGCGATCTGGATCTCCGAGTCGAAGTGCCCGATGTTGCAGAGGATCGCCTCGTCCTTCATCGCGAGCATGTGCTCCGCCCGGACGACGTCGGCGCAGCCGGTCGCCGTGACGAAGATGTCGCCGACCGGGGCGACGGTCTCGAGGCGCTTCACCTCGTAGCCCTCCATCGCCGCCTGCAGCGCGCAGATCGGGTCGATCTCGGTGATGATCACGCGCGCCCCCAGGCCGCGCAGCGACTGCGCGCACCCCTTGCCGACGTCGCCGTAGCCGCACACGACGGCGACCTTGCCGGCGAACATCACGTCGGTGGCCCGCTTGATCCCGTCGCCCAGCGACTCGCGGCAACCGTAGAGGTTGTCGAATTTGCTCTTGGTCACCGAGTCGTTGACGTTGATCGCGGGCACCTTCAGCTTGCCCGCGCGGTGCATCTCGTAGAGCCGGTGCACGCCGGTCGTCGTCTCCTCGGAGAGCCCGCGGATCGGGTCGGCGCCGGTGAAGAGCTCCGGGTGCTTCTCGTGGGCGACGATCGTGAGATCGCCGCCGTCATCGAGGATCATGTTGGGCCCCTTGCCGCCCTTGAAGGCGTAGAGCTGCTGCTCGATGCACCAGTCGTACTCCTCGAGGGTCTCGCCCTTCCACGCGAAGACCGGGATGCCGGCCGCCGCGATCGCCGCCGCCGCGTGGTCCTGCGTCGAGTAGATGTTGCAGCTCGTCCAGGTGACCTCCGCGCCGAGGGCCACCAGCGTCTCGATCAGCACCGCGGTCTGGATCGTCATGTGGAGGCAGCCGGCGACGCGCGCGCCCTTGAGCGGCTGCGTCGGGCCGTACTCCGCCCTGAGCGCCATCAGCCCGGGCATCTCCTTCTCGGCGATGCGGATCTCCTTGCGACCCCAGTCCGCGAGCGTGATGTCGGCGACCTTGTAGGAGAGCTTCTTCTCAGCAGTCATGGTGTCCCTTTGCCTTTTCGGTGAATGCGCTTGTGCGCGCGCCGCGCCAGCCGACGAGCAGCTGCCAAACCAGGTGTCGATCCGGGCCTTCGCCCTGCCATGCGGACGGCAGCCGCCGGAGCTCGACGCCGGAGAGCCCGGCCTCCTCGGCGAGGCCTCGGAGGTCGCCCGGCGAGAAGCCGAGCCAGATGTCCGCCTCCTGCTCCCGGAGGGCCTGATCGTGGTGCGCCTCGTAATCGAGCACGCACACCGCGCCCCCGCGGGCGTGAGCGCCGTCGCCGCCTCCGGGCGCGGCCGGGCGCGCGAGCTCGACGAGCGCGCGCATCGCCTTCGCCGGCTGAGGCGCGTGGTGCAGCACGCGCGCCGCGAAGACGACGTCGGCGCCCCCGGAGAGGGCCTCGCCGGCCTCCGGAGGATCGCCGCCGAGCGCGCGCGCCACGGCCCGGATCACCTCGGGCCCGTCGATCTCGCCGCACACCAGCTCGACGTTCTCGAGGCTGCGCCGCCGCAGGCGCTCCCCGGCGAGCTGCAGCTGCGCGCTCGCGCGATCGAGCGCGACGACGCGATCGAAGACGGGCGACAGCACCTCGAGCAGCGCCCCGTCGCCGGTGCCCGCGTCGACCGCCAGCCGCCGATGGGGCAGGAGCGGCGCGAGCGCCGCGAGGTAGGCGGCGAGCTCGGCCGGCGGCCCCGGGCGCAACGGCCGCCCGCCGCGCGCGAAGAACTCGCGCGTCTCGGCGTCGCGCGCGGCCAGCACCTCCTCGACGCGCGCGAGCGTCCCGTCCGCCGCGCACGCGCGCTGGCCCGCGCGCACCGCGTCGTCGACCACGGGATCGGTCGTCGCGCGCGGATCCAGGCGGAGCAGCGTCCACGTCCCCTGGCGCCTGGCGAGCAGGATCCCCGCTTCACGGAGCGCGGCCGCGTGGCGCGAGATCTTCGGCTGGCCCTCGCGGAGCAGCTCGGCCAGCTCTCCGACGGCGAGCTCCTCCGCCGCGGCCAGGCCGAGGAGCCGCACCCGCACCGGATCCGCCAGCAGCCGGTACAGCTCGCACCGCGCCACCGCCTCCTCCGGTTGAGCCGGCGTCTCTGCGACCGAGACCATGGGTCATGTATATGTGTTGATGCGCATAGATGCAAATAGTTTGAGCAAGGCCCTGAACGCGCCCGATTCGCCGCGAAAGCCCCGGCCGACACGTGTGCCTGGGCACCCGGGATCGCACGCCGAGGAAGGCTCCCCTGCAGCGGGCAGCCGTGGCCGGCCGTGCGCACGGCGGGCGCCCTTCAATGGCTGCCCGCGCACGGGGCTCCTTCCGCTTCCTTGCGATCGCCGCTGTCGTGGTGCGCCGCGGCGCTTGGCTCGCGCCGGGTCAACCGAACGAGCGGACGGCCTTCTCCAGCTTCGCCTCTTCCGAGGAGCGGAGCAGGCCCACGGCCACCACGGTGAGGCGCTCCGGCCGGAACAGCGCGCGCGCGGCGTCGCGCACGTCGGCGACGCTGACGCGGGCGAGCTCCTCGTGCCGCGCCTCCGGGGTGCGCGTGATGTCGGCGAGCGCGGCGAGCCCATGGAAGCCGGCGGTCGCCTCGGCGTCGTCGAGCATTGCCTCCACCGACCAGAGGTGGCGGTCGCGCGCCTTGGCGAGCTCGTCCTCGCGCGGGCCGACCTCGGCGAGCTCGCGGAGCAACGCGAAGATCTCCCGGACCACCACGGTCGCGCGGTCGTGCTGGACGCCCGCGGCGATGTCGACGACCCCGTCGTCCTCGTAGGCCTCGAACATCCCCGACACGTCGTAGCAGAGGCCCAGCCGATCGCAGATCCGCTCGTACAGCCGCGTCGACATGCCGTCGTCGAGGACGCGGAGCAGCATCTCCACGGCGGGCTCGCGCGGATCGCGCTCGCTCACGCCCCGGAACGCGATCCGCAGATCGGTCTGGCTCGACTGGTTCTCGATGAAGCGGAACCTCGGCTTCTTCTGCCCGTTGGGCGGGGGCGCGGCGGGCACCTGCTCGCCGCGCGGCATGGCGCCGAAGTGCCGCTCGGCGACCCGCGCGCACGCCTCGGGATCGAGCCGCCCCGCGAGGCAGAGCACCGCGTTCGCCGTCGTGTAGTGCCGGGCGTGGTGGGCGCGCAGCATCGGCTCGTCGAAGCGATCGAGCGCCTCGATGTCGCCCGTGATGGTGAACCCGAGCGGGTGTCGCTCGTACATGAGCGCGCGCGCGTTGTTGTCCGCGTCGATGTCGCGCCCCTCGTCGTCGAGGTCCTCGAGGATCTCCTCGCGCACGATGCCGCGCTCGACCTCGATCGCGGTGAAGCGGGGCGACGTCGTCACCTCGCCCAGCAGGGCGAGCACCGGCTCCAGGTTCGTCGGCGGCACGGAGATGCTCATCACGCCGTGGTCGACGTGGGTCGCCGCGTAGAGCGTCCCTCCGAGGCGCTCGAAGGCGAGCGCCTGCGCGTGCGCGGTCGGCAGCGTCGGCGTCCCCCGGAACACCATGTGCTCCAGGAAGTGAGAGATCCCGTTGTTCTGCTGGCTCTCGAACCGCGAGCCGACGCGCAGGTAGAGCGAGGCGACCGCCCGGTGGACGTGCGGTTGCGGGACGAGGACGACCTTGAGGCCGTTCGAGAGGACGACGTCGCGCGCGTCACGCAGGGGGAGCGACGTCATTCCCCCTCTTCGAGCGGCAGCGGCGGCTCGCCGGAGCCGTCCTCGGCTGGCCTGGACTCCTTGAGGAGGTTCTGGTCGTACTTCACCTCGCTGCCGATCGTCGACTTCAGCCGGCGCACGTACCCGATGAGCGCGTCGTTCTGCTTCGCGGCGCGCATGGCCGACGTGTAGAACTCGCGATCCTTGTCCCACTGCTCCTGGCTCGCGGAGGTCTTCTCCTTGAGCTGGATCACCGCATAACCGTTCGCCAGCGCCACGACGTCCTTGGGCAGGTCGCCCGGCTTGTCGAGCTGGAAGGCGATGCGCGCGGCCTCGGTGCTGTCCCTCGCGTCGGCGATGGGCGAGCCGGAGACGTTGAACGGCAGGCTCGTCTCGACGGTGGGCCGGTTCGGGTGCGTCGCGATCGTGTAGGGAGCCCGCGCCTCGGCCTGGCCACCCTCCTTCGCGCCCGCGTCCTTGTCGCCGTCCTGCTTCCCTGCGGCGGCCCCGCCGCCAGCCTTCGCGCCCGGCGCGGCGCCACCCTCCTTCGCGCTCGCCTTCTCCTTCGAGTTCGCCGGCGTGAGCTGGGCCATGTACGCGGCGAGCGCGTCCTCCAGCGACTTGCCGCCCGCGGCGGCGGCGAGCACCTGCTTCGCGGCCTCGGCCGCGAGCCGCTCCGACTCATGGGCGATGTAGAGGTCGCGCGCCGTCTCCTGCCGGCCGATCTTCTCGGCCTCGGCGTCCTTCGCGATCTGCTCGAGCTTGATCACGTGGAAGCCGTCCTCGGTCTCGATGAGGTCCGACACGTCGCCCGCCTTCATCTCGAAGAGCTTGTCCTCGACAGGCTTGCTCAGGCGCCCCTTGGCCACGCATCCGAGCTCGCCGCCGCGCGCCGCGCTCGGATCGTCGCTCGCGCTGCGGGCCACGTCGGCGAAGCTCTCGCCCTTCTTGAGGCGCTGGACCGCGCCCTCGATCCGCGCCTTCGCGGCGGCCTTGCCCGCCTCCGGCCCCTGCTCGGCCTCCTCGGGCCTCACCTCGACCGCGAGGACTCGGGCGACGCGGCACTCGGGCTGATACTGCGCCTTCCGCCCCTCCCAGGCCTTGTCGAGCTCTTCTTTGTTGTTGTCGGCCCAGGCCTGGATCGCCTTCTCCGACGTGTCCACGATGAGATCGCTGTAGAAGCGCCGGTCGAAGCGCACATAGGCGAGCGTCCTCGTGGATTTCTCGCGCGAGAACTGCTCGAACGCCTCGTTCTCGCCGACCCGGACCCGCGCCCGGATGAGCTCGCGCATCCGGGCGGCGATGAGCTCCTTCCGCTGGTATTCGCGGAAGTCCGTGGGGCTCATCTTCGTGATGTTCCGGATTTGCTTCTCGTACTGCTTGTTGTCGAATTTCTTCGTTTGCCGGTTGCGGACGTCCAGGTAGCGAATGAGGTCTTCCCGGAGGCTGAGGGCGTAACCGACCTGGCGGATCTTGTCTGCCGGGAGCGAGACATGCACCCTGCCAGCCACGAGCTCGCTCGTGAGCTCGTCGTCCGAGACGGTGATCCCGAGGCGCTTCGCGTCCTCGTTGAGGAGCCACCGCTCGTAGAGCCCCTCCGCCGTGAGCCGCCGGTAGCCCATCGCCCGGAGGCGGTTTTCGTCGGGGCTCCGCATCGCGAGCAGGTTCTTCGACGCGTTGAAGTCGATCGAGGAGATGCAGCTGCCTCGGACCTCGACCGCACAGGTGTTCCCGGCCGACTGCACGGGCCCCGTGCTCGGGCGGAACTGGACGATGAAGACGACGGCGATCGCGATGATGATGGCGGCGCCGAAGATTTGGCTCAGTCTGTTCACGAAGGGTTCGCTCCCGGGGCGTGCGCCGCTCGCTCTTCGAGCGGCCTCCCGCCTTGGCCTGGCGCGGCATAGCACGGCGTCGACGGCGTGTCTTTACGGCGGTCGGGAGCGGGGCTAGGGGCACATGCCATGGCAAGCTCGAAGTCACACCTCCCCGATTGCGGCCTCTACCTGACGACAAAGCCGCTCCCCGGAAACGAGGACAAGGTGCCTGCTGGCACCATCGTCTCCTTCCACAACCACTCGGACAACGGTCTGCCGACGGTGACGACGCCCGACCACAACGTTCACAACCGCTGGCACTTCCACGGCCCTGCCGTCGCGTTCCGGGGCACGACGTGGGCAGACTCCCTGCAGCGCCTCCCCGCCGAAGGGTTCTACACGCTTCGCAAGGAGCTCGCGTTCGACGGCGGCAACTGGCCGAAGGGCACGCTCGTGCAGCTCGGTTACACGCAGGCAGGCATGCCTATCCTGTTCATCGCCCGTGTGCGTTCGCGGCTTCAGGAGAACGACCTCTTCTTCTCCGACAAGGGCGTAGGCATCAAGCGCGAGCAGCTCTCCCTGCTCGAGCCCGTCTCCGTCTTCGAGGAGCCGAGCGACGGCTCCGGCCACCAGCCCGATCACGCCGACGCGCACTGAGCGGCCGCCGTAAGGGGCGGATCCTCGTGCACCGCGCAG
The DNA here is from genome assembly GCF_051525985.1 of Sorangium sp. So ce145. NCBI lineage: Bacteria > Pseudomonadati > Myxococcota > Polyangiales > Polyangiaceae > Sorangium > Sorangium sp. So ce145. Next base: position 4,091,811 of record NZ_CP150315.1, read on the forward strand.
GACGCAGCTCCCGTCCATACTGAATATCGACCGGAGCCCACATTTCTGTCCCCGGGTACGGCGTGTGCTTGTAATTTTCTTTCGTGATTCGACGCAGAACCCTCACACCCCCGTCACTCCAGATTCCACCTGAGCTCCTGGCCAACCGTCGCAGGAGCCCACGCCGCGAGCTGAGCGAGCGGGTACGCCTGGAGACCGGCGAGCGCGCCGTCGCCGGCTGGACGCTGAACGTGAGCGTCGGCGGGCTCAGGGTGGTGATAGAAAATTCACTCGATCCCGGTACCGAGCTGACGGTCTGGCTCGACGGCAGAAGCCCGCGTCCAGGTAGGATAATGTGGGTCCAGGACGAGCCCGATGGATCGATCGTCGGGGTGTGTTTCCTCGATGGTCTGGAGGATCGGGAGGGCATCAACGGTCTGGGGGGCCTGGAAGGAGGCCCCTCGAGGTCGCCGCGATCGAGCTCCTGAGCCCACAGGAGCGCGCCGGCGCGCCAGAGCGCCACACGTGGTCGGCGCTGTCGGCTTGACGAGGCACCCGCAATTTTGCGATGGATGTTCCTGCTGACAGCTGGGGGTAGCCGGAAACCAGCGGAAGATGCCGACACCCGCGGAGATAAAGAAGGCCCTGCTCCAGGCCGGATTCGAGGTCTACCGCACCCGGGGCGACGCCGTGCAGGTCGCGGAGCGGGTGCGGGAGAACCTCCTCATGGACTCGGGGATCGTCGTGGGCGCCGAGCCGCTGCGGGTCGGGTTCGTCGTGCGCGCCCAGCGCAACGACTTCCCGGGGGCGGCGGACGAGCAGCTCTTCGAGCGGGCGCGCAGGATGGCCGAGTCCGCCGTGGCGCATGGCTACACCGAGGCCGAGGCCGCCCTCCGCCACGTCCGCGACCCCGGCGACGCCGAGCGGACGCTCGATACGTGGTGCGAGGTCCACTTCGAGAAGCGGGTGGCGTCGCTCGAGCTCGCCGTCAGCGAGGTGGGGTTCGCCCTCTCGCTGGAGAAGACTGCCCTGCCGCGGTGAGCGGTACGCGATGCCCTTTGACCGCGCCGCGAGCCTGCTCGGGCCCTCGGGCCCGTTCGCGCGCGGCCTGGACGGGTACGAGGACCGACAGGGGCAGGTGGCGATGGCGAGCGCCGTCGAGCGGGCGCTCGCGGAGGACCGCATCCTCCTCTGCGAGGCGGGCACCGGGACGGGCAAGACGCTCGCCTACCTCGTGCCCGCGATCCTGAGCGGTCGCAAGGTCGTCGTCTCGACCGCGACGAAGGCGCTCGAGGACCAGATCTACACGAAGGACCTGCCGCTCGTGGCCGAGCACCTCCGGCTGGATCCGCGCGCGGCGCTGGTGAAGGGGCTCGGCAACTACCTGTGCCTGCGGCGCTTCAGCGAGCTCCGGACCAGCCCTGGCGCGGGCGCCGGGATCGCGGGGCGCTCGCTGCCGCTGATCGAGGCATGGGCGCAGGAGACCGAGATGGGCGACGTCGCGGAGCTCGCCCACCTCGCCGAGGGGGATCCGCTCTGGCGAGAGGTCGCGTCGTCCAGCGAGACGCGCCTCGGCGCCTCGTGCGAGTACTTCGAGAGGTGCTTCGTCACGCGGATGAAGCGCGACAGCGAGGCGGCGCGCCTCCTCGTCGTCAACCACCACCTCTTCTTCGCGGATCTCGCGCTGAAGATGGCCGGAGCGCGCCGCGGCTTCGCCGGCGCCGGCGCGCTCCCGCCGTACGATGCGGTCATCTTCGACGAGGCGCACCAGCTCGAGGACATCGCGACGGGCTTCTTCGGCGTCCGCGTCTCTCGCGCGCGGGTCGACTCGATGCTGCGCGACGCGGACCGGGCCTTCATCGCGTCGGGCCTCGCCGATCGCATCCTCGGGCGGGGCGAGGGGACGGCGATCACGGCCGTGGTGCGCGAGTCCGCGGACGCGCTCTTCGATCGGCTCGCGTCGCTGGGCGGCGCCGCCGGCGGCGGGGATCGCGGCGAAGCCCGGAGCCCGCTCGCCAGGGACGCCTGGTCCGGCGAGCTGCTCGACGCGTACCACCGCCTCGACGACCACCTCGAGGCGCTCGCGGCGTACGCGAGCGCGAACGCGATCAGCGAGGCGGTGCAGCTCGTCGGCAACCGCGCCGCGCAGCTGCGGGACGACGCGGCGCGGATCGTCGACCCCGCGACGAACCAGGTCACGTGGGTCGAGGTGCGCGGCCGCGCCGTCTCGTTCGGCGCGTCGCCGGTCGATCTCGGGGACATGCTGCGCGAGCACGTCTTCGAGCGGATCGGCGCCGTGGTGCTGACGAGCGCCACGCTGACGACGGGCGGCTCCGCCGGGGCGGGGTTCCGCTTCCTCCGCTCGCGGATGGGCCTCGACGAGGACGTGTCGGTCCCTGTCGACGAGCTCGAGGTCCCTTCGCCCTTCGACTACCCGACCGCCGCGCTGCTCTACACGCCGCGCGACCTCCCCGAGGCGACCGACGCGGCGTTCGTCGAGCGGGCCGCCGATCGCGCGGCCGAGCTCATCGGCATCACGGGCGGCGGCGCGTTCCTCCTCTGCACGTCGATCCGCGCCATGAACGCGCTCGCCGCGGCCCTCCGCGTCCGGCTCGGGCGCGCCGCGGCGGTGGCCCGCGCGGACGGCGGCGCTCCGGGGCGGCAGGCCCCGCTGCTCGTGCAGGGGGACGCGCCGAAGGGCGCGCTGCTCCGCCGCTTCCGCGCAGAGCGGCACGCGGTGCTCGTCGCGACGATGAGCTTCTGGGAAGGGGTGGACGTCCCCGGCGAGGCCCTGCGCCTCGTGATCATCGAGAAGCTCCCGTTCGCGGTGCCGACCGATCCCGTCGTCGCGGCCCGGTGCACGGCGATCGAGCAGGGCGGCGGCAACCCGTTCATCGCCTACAGCGTGCCGCAGGCCGCGATCACCTTGAAGCAGGGCTTCGGCCGGCTGATCCGCGCGCGGACCGATCGTGGCATCGTCGCGATCCTGGACCGCAGGATCCGCACGCGCGGCTATGGCCGCGTGCTGCTCGACAGCTTGCCCGACGCACGCCGGACCGACCGCATCGAGGACGTGCGCGCCTTCTGGGCGGCCCGCGCGGCCGACGCGGAAGCGGAGCGAGGAGGAGCGCCGGCGCGGACGTGAGGCGCGGCGTGGAGGAGCCGCGAGGCGAAGCGCGGGATGAGGCGCGCGCTGCGGCGACGCGCGCGCCGCGCCGGAGCGCTCGTCAGGGATACGACGTCTTCCCGTAGATGCACCAGGCACCGCCCCTCCGGAGGGCGATGACCTGGCGGAGCCTGTAGTCCGCCTTGAACCTGGGGTCCTCGTACGAGGCGCGGGAGGAGGGCACCGTCGGGGTCTTGCAGTCGATCCCGGAGGAGATGAGCAAGAAGTAACGCGGGTTCTTCGCGAAGATCGCGTCGGTGTAGCCGGCCCCGACCTTGTGCGTGTACGCGCCCGGCAGGCGGGAGACCTCGGGGCTGAGCAGCCCGAGCATGTCGACGACCGGGAAGCCCGTGCGGTAACCGATGTAGCCGATGTCGGCGAGCGCGATGGGGCCAGGCTCCGCGTTCTGGACGAGCCACTCCGCGGAGCGCCCTGCGGCGTCGTCCCAGAAGCCCTTGTCGTTGACGAGGAGGTTCCGCTGGGCCCGCACGAGCTCGCCGGCGCGGGTCGCGATCGTGATCGCGCCGAACGCCGCGATCGCGAGCGACGCCACGCGCTCGCGGCGCGCGGCGATCGCGCGGACCGCGTCGTCGGCGAGCAGGAACGCGAACGGCTCCGCGGGCGCGAGGAACCGGAAGTAAGGCATCCAGTCGCCGCCCACCGCGACGACGTACACGCCGAACAGCAGCGCGATCGACGCGATCGCGAGGCCGCTCCGGCGCCGGTGGACGATGGATGAGGCGACCGAGAGGATCCCGAGCCACAGGAAGGCGCCGGCGTGCTGCGCGTACTTGCGGACGTAGTCGCCTCCGCCCTGGATCTGCTGCGCGAAGTCGCCCGTCTTCGCGGCGAGCGTGTTCGGGAGCCACGCGCCGTAGTAGCTGTGCCGCCACACGAGGTGCGCGGCGACCGGGAGCGCGAACGCGACCAGGCGCAGCACGCTCCGGCGCGAGAGCGCCTGCTCCGAGTGCCAGACGACGAGCAGCCCGAGGAACAGCGGCGCCTCCGGGCGGGTGAGCGCGGCGAGCGCGAACACCGCGCCGGACCAGGGGAACCATGAGGACCATGAGGAGACGAGCGCGGGTCGAGCGTCGCTGTCGTCGCTGGCGGCGTCCTCTTCGCGGAAGAAGAGCTCGGTCCCCGCGAGCGTGAGCAGGAGGAACAGCGGCGTCTCCAGCCCGAACACCGCGTAGCCGGAGAAGAGGACGCTCATCGCGAGCAGCCACGTCGCGAGGCAGGGCACGTTCGAGAACGGACGCAGCCGCCTGGAGAGGAGGTAGGTCGGGACGAGCGCACCTGCGGCGCAGGCGGCGCCGAGCACCTTCGACGCAGCCGCCGGCGCCGCGCCGAGCTTCACCGCCGCGGCGAGGAGCACCGTCCAGAGGAAGTTCGTGTAGCCCTCGACGCGCTCGCCCACGTTGTAAACGAGCCCGTTTCCGTTCGCGAGGTTCTCCGCGTACCGGAACGAGATGTATGCGTCGTCGATCGTGAAGCTCGCGACGCGGAGCGCGGCCGCGATCGTGATCACCATCGGCGCGAGCAGCCCGAGCGTGAGCTCCAGCGAGGCGGGGAGGGGAGCGCCGGCGAGCCAGGTTCGAAGATCGCGCGCCGGCGAGCTGTGGCGCTCGGCTCCCGACGGCTCGTCGCCTTCGATGGACTCGTCGTGTCCCACCTCCTCGTTCCTCCCCACTGCGGTCACGGGCTCGTCGCTCATCGGGCGCCGACGATACCGCGATTGTCACAGCCACAACGTCGAGCTGCGTAAATCGGGACAGGATGGTGTGCGAACACCCGGACGCAGTGCGAACGAAATTGCGCACTCTGACTGTAGGGCTACGCTGTCGAGGCAGCCACGGCGACGGCTTCCCGTGCTGACAAGGAAGGAGTCGAGTGATGAGCGAGCTCGTTGCGCACCTGCCCGTGATCGGTCCCGTCGTCGTCCTGGCGGCGCTCGCCTTCGCCGCCGTCTTCCTCGTGCGCAGGGCGTCGGCCCCCGGCGCGCCCTCTTCCGCGCTGTCCGTGAAGGAGCGGGCCATCGTGGCGGCCTGCGCTGACGCCCTGTTCCCGGCCGGGGGCCCGATCCCGGTCTCCGGCACGGAGGCCGGGCTGGTCGAGTACGTGGACCGCTACGTCGCGCGCACACCGCGGCCTCTCCGGCCCTACATGCGGCTGCTGTTCCACTTCGTCGAGCTCTCGCCCTGGGTCTTCGGGCCGCGCCGCGCACGCTTCACGCGCCTCCCGCAGGCCGATCGCATCGCGGTGCTCGCGTCGATGGCGCAGAGCTGCATCTACCTCCGGCGGGTGACGTTCCTCTCGCTGCGGACGATGCTCTCGATGGGGTATCTCGCGAACGAGAAGGTCGCCGGCGCGATCGGCGTCGCCTGCTGCGCCACGCCCTTCGAGCGCCGCGCCGCCGGGAGAGCGGCGGGTGAGCTCGCCGCCGCGGCGCCCCCGTCGCTCGCGCCGGGGGTGACGGCGTGAAGCTCCCCGTCTTCCCGGAGCCGCCTCGCGCCGCGGGCCGCGAGCGGCGCTCGCTCTCCGAGGCGACGCTCCGATCGAGGGGCGCGGTGGAGCCGCTCGCGCCCGGCGAGCCGCGCTCGCAGGTGAAGGTGTTCGCCGACTACGAGCGCGAGGTGCGGGCGTCGTGCGAGGTGCTCGTCGTCGGCTCGGGTCCGGGCGGCGCGGTCGTCGCCAAGGAGCTCGCCGAGGCGGGGCGCGACGTGATCCTCGTCGAGGAGGGGCCGCCGTTCGGCGTGGACGATTTCCGCCAGGAGCCGGGCGAGTCGCTTGCGCGCACGCTGCGCGAGGGGGGGATGCGCGCCGCCCGCGGGCGCATGCTCATCCCGACCATGCAGGCGATCGCGCTCGGGGGCGGCTCGGTCGTCAACTCGGCCATCTGCGCGCGCTCGCCCGCCTGGGTGTTCGACAAGTGGGCAGAGCGGACCGGCACGTCCTCGCTCACCCTGGACGCGCTGCTGCCCCACTACGATCGCGTCGAGCGCCTGCTCGGCGTCTCGCCCACGCCGATGGAGGTGCAGGGCGAGCGCAACCTGCGCTTCAAGCGCGGCTGCGACGCGCTGGGGCTGTCGAGCGAGCCGACCCACCGCAACGTGCGCGGCTGCCGCGGCTCGGGCGAATGCTTCACGGGGTGTCGCAACCGCGCGAAGATGTCGACCGACGTCTCGTACGTCCCCGCCGCGATCCGGGCGGGCGCGCGCGTCTTCACCAGCGTGCGCGCCGAGCAGCTGCTCCTCTCCGGCAGGCGCGCCGCCGGGATGCGCGGGCGCACGATCGAGCCGTTCACCTGGCGCGAGGGGGCGCCCGTCGAGATACGGGCGGAGCTCGTCGTGCTCGCGGCCGGCTGCATGGCGACCCCGCTCATCCTGCTCCGCAGCGGCGCCGCCGGATCGAGCGGCTATGTGGGCAACGAGCTGCAGCTCCACCCTGGGCTCGCCATCATGGCGGTGTTCCCTGAGCCCATCGATCCATGGGAGGGCGCGACGCAGGGCTATCACTCGCTCCACTTCATCGAGCAAGGGATCAAGCTGGAGGTCCTCTGGTCGCCTCCGGCCGTGCTCGCCGCGCGATTTCCCGGCCTCGGGCACGACTACCAGCGTCATCTCCGGACATACAACCGGATGGCGCCGTTCGACGTCATCATTGCAGCCGAGCAGTCGCGCGGGACGGTGCGTCCGAAGCGCGGCAGCTGGGACCCTGATGTGCGATTCGACTACGCACCGCGCGACGTCGAGAAGATCCAGCGCGGTCTCGGCATCCTGTCCGACATCTGCTGGGCGGCGGGGGCCTCGTCGATACTGCCCGGGCTGCACGGCGTGCCCGACGAGCTGACGTCGCCGAAAGAAGCCGAGATCCTGAAGAGCAAACGGCTCGACGGGCGCGACACGATCACCGCGGCGAATCACGCCTTCGGTACGGCGCGGATGTCGAGGCGCCCGCGGGACGGGGTGGTCGATGAGGCGGGGCGCTGCCACGATCTGGACAATGTGTACGTCGCTGACACGAGCATCTTTCCCGGAAGTCCCGCCGTGAATCCGATGCTTACGTGCATGGCGCTGGCCGATCGCATCGCATGCGGCATCATCGAGCGCTGGTGAGGCGCGCGGCGGCGTGTCACCACAGGAGTCAGTGAGCCAGGGGCGCTGCATCCGTCGGGCAGGCACGGCATGTCGCGGACGGCATGTGAGGGGGGCTTTGCACCCGAGAAGGAGGCAACTCCCGAGTTGATACGAGGCCCCCGCGAGGTACAAGTTTAACGGCACGTTTCAACTCGCACGGGGCCGAGCCGTCCGTCCGCCGAGCTGGGAGGGAAGCTTTGGGACCGAACGCAGTTTCAGCTGCAATTCCGCGCGGACAAGCGCGCTCGCCGCATCGGAGCCACAGCCATCACGGCCGTGTGCTCCTCGTCGAGGACGAGCCCGACCAGGCGGCCATCCTCGAGGCGGTGCTGCGCCACGAAGGGCTCGACGTCGTCGTTGCGTCGAGCGGCGAGCAAGCGCTCGAGATCCACCAGCGGACGCCGGCTGACGTGCTCGTCACGGATCTCAACCTGCCGGGCATGACGGGGGTCGATCTGATGCGCCGGCTCTCGCCCGGCGAGCTCGAGGGTCCCGAGCCGAAGGCGCCGCCGCCCCACGTGGTCATGGTCACCGGCGCGGCGTCGATCACCAGCGCCGTCGACGCGCTCAAGCTCGGAGCGGCCGACTACCTCCAGAAGCCGCTCGATCCGGCGCGCCTCGTGCTGCTCGTGCGCGAGCTCCTCTCGTCGCCGCCGACCGAGTTCGACGACGACGATCCCCTCCATGGGCAGCTCGTGTTCGAGGGGATGATCGGCGGCTCGCCGCGGATGCGGGAGGTCTTCACCCGCATCGATCGCGTCGCCGCGACGATGGCCCCCGTGCTCATCGTCGGCGAGAGCGGCACGGGCAAGGAGCTCGTCGCGCGCGCCATCCACAACCGGAGCCGCCGCCGCGCGGGCCCGTTCGTGCCGGTCCACACGGGCGCGATCCCGCGCGAGCTCATCGGCAGCGAGCTCTTCGGCCACGAGAAGGGCTCGTTCACCGGCGCGTTCGCGGCCGCGGAGGGCAAGTTCGAGGCGGCGGCGGGCGGCACCGTCTTCCTCGACGAGGTGGGCACGATGGACGCGGCCGTGCAGGTCAGCCTCCTCCGCGTGCTCGAGACGTACCGGTTCACGCGCGTCGGCGGCCGCAAGGAGATCGAGGCCGACGTCCGCGTCGTCGCCGCCACGAACAAGGACCTGCTCGACCTCGTCGACGACTGCGTCTTCCGCGAGGACCTCTACTACCGGCTCAACGTGTTCACGGTGACGCTGCCCCCGCTGCGCGAGCGCAGGGAGGACATCCTGCCCATCGCCGAGCGCTTCCTGCTGAAGTTCGCCAAGCGCTACGGCACCCCGGCCCGCCGCCTCTCGGACGCCGCCGTCGAGCGGCTGGCCGAGCACGACTGGCCGGGCAACGTCCGCGAGCTGCGCAACGTCATCGAGCAGACGGCGCTCTTCGCCTCGAACGAGCTGGTCTCGGCCAACGACGTCCAGCTCGGCCAGGGCCGGATCGAGCGGCGCTCGGGCCGGCGTTCCTATGACAGCATCCCGTCGGCGAGGGTGGCGGCGCCGGTCGTCCCTGCCGAGCCGGCCGAGCCGCTCTCGGTGCCGATCGTTCATGCCGCCGACCTGGTGGTCCCCTCCGAGCCCGTGCCGTCGCACGTCGGCGCGCAGCCGGTGCCGTCCTCCATCGGCCCAGCCTCGATGCCGCGGAGGCCGGGGGAGGCGGGCACGCACGAGGCCGAGCCGTCGCGGGACGCCGGCGAAGCGGCCGAGCACCCGCTCGTGCTGCGCCTTCCGGTCGGAACGCGCCTGGCGGACGCGGAGCGCAAGCTCATCCTGCTGACCCTCGAGGCGGTGCGCGGCAACAAACAGCGCGCCGCCCGCGTGCTCGGGATCAGCCGCCGCGGCCTGTACTCGAAGCTGCAGGCGTACGGGGAGCACGTGGGGAGCCACGAGGCCCAGGGGCACAGCGAGAGCGCCGAGCCGCAAGACCCGGTCGACGATGTGCCGGTCGTCACCGACGAGCCCGTCCTGGAAGAGCTCGGTTCCGCGCGCGGCGACGCCTGACGGAGCCTCCTTGCCGCTCTGCGCCGCGAGGCCACACCGCGCCGCGCCGCGAGCTCACACCGCCACACCGCAGGTTCGCAGTACAGCAGCAATCACGGGTCGGGCGGGCGCGTCGAGTGTGAGGCGCCTCCCCGCGCGGATGGGCGCCCGAGCCGCGCCGCCAGGCGGCTGGTCGCACTCCGGAGCCCGACCTGCGCGCTGCTGCGCCGCACCCCGACAACGGTCCCGTCGGAGGTCCGTCCCTTTGTGCTTTACGAAGGGACGACGACCTCGGCTATCGTAAAGCGGAGCTGCGAGATCAGACGCGCGACTGGCACGTCAGAGAGCGAGCCACCGGCGCGGCATCAAGGTAAACTCTACGCGACGCCTCGCCGGCACTACACCCCAGCGGGCCAGCCCCCAATGAAGATCACCTGCCAGTCCTGTCAGTCGAAATACACCGTCTCGGACGAGAAGGTCCAAGGCAGAACCGTCAAGATCAAGTGCCGCAAATGCGGCGCGACGATCCTCGTGAACAGCTCGGGCGTGACGACCAACGGCGGAGTCGCCGATCCGGTCTCCGGCACGAGCGTTCCGAATGACGGGACGACGTACCTAGTCAACGTGGCGGACGGCGATCAGCGCTCGATGGCGCTGGCCGAGATCGTCACGAGCTACCAGTCGGGGGTGATCAACGCCGAGACGTACGTCTGGGCGGACGGCATGGCCGACTGGCAGCCGCTCGGCCAGATCGACACGATCGTCGCGGCCCTGCATGCAGGCAGCGCTCCTGCCTCCGTGGCCGCGCAGGAGGCGGCGCCGGTGCAGTCGACGTCCGCGCCCAGCGGGGGAGCGGCCCTCGGGCAGACCTCCCCGGGCGTCGAGTCGGTCGCGGCGGCCGCTCCTCGAGCAGCGGCGGTGCGTCGCGATCCGGCGCGTCCGACGCAGGATCTCTTCGGCGCGAGCCCGGGCGTCGAGGCGCACCGGCCCAGCTCCGACGACGTGGCCACGAGCGCTCCGCTCTTCAAGAGCGGCGCCGCGCCTGGCCAGCGCGACGAGAACTCGATGCTGTTCTCGCTGAGCGCCCTCACGGCGAAGGCCGCCGCTCCGGCCCCGGCGCGGGCGGCCGTCAGCGCCTCGGACGACTCCGGCCTCATCGACCTGAAGGCCCTCGCGTCGGGAGCCGGCGTCCGAGCGCCGTCGCCCGTCGCGAGCATCGTCGCCAACGACGGCGGCCTGTTCCAGCTCAGCGCGCCGATCGTGACCACGGCGCGAGCGCCGTCGGTCGCGCCGCCGAACGTCGGCGAGGCCCCTTCCAAGAACCGCGCCCCGTTGATCATCGCCGCCGGCATCGCGATCGCGGGCATCGCGATCGCAGGTGTCTTCTTCCTGATGAAGGGCGGGGGCAGCACGCCGGTTCCCACCGCGGTCGAGACCGCGCCGCCCACGGCCGCCGCGCCGGCGACGCCGGCGCCCCTCGACACGGCGCCGGCGCCCGCGCCCACCGCGTCGGCGACGGCGTCGGCGACCGCGACGGCAGAGCCGGTCGCGAGCGCTGCGCCGAGCGCGACGCCGACGGCAGCGGGGGCGCGCCCGAACGCGAAGCCGTCGCCGCGACCGAACACCGGCGGTAGCACCGCAGGCAAGCAGGCGCCTGCTGCGGCCGCCCCGGCGCCGGCCGCTCCGGCCCCCGCGAAGCGCGGCGGCTGCGGGTGCGCGGTCGGCGATCTGATGTGCGCGATGCAGTGCTCCGCAAAGGGCAAGTGAACGCGCGTCGGCCGCCGTCCGATCGGTGAGCGGAGATCCTCGTCGCCGGAGCCGCGCGTGCAGCGGCTGCTCCGGCGCTGGGCGTGCGGTGCGCGACCGGCGTGAGCCAGCCGCTGCAGACACGCGCGACGCGAGCCGCGGCTGAAGCTTGGCGTGTGCGCTCGCAAGGACGGTGCGGCGCCTGGACCGCCGCGCTAGCATCGTCCGTCATGAGTGAGCCCGACGGGCGGCTGCGCGCGCCGGTTCCTCGGCGGATGCCGGGCGCGGCGCGGCGCTCCGCGATGGCGCTGGTCCTCTGCGCGAGCGCGGCAGGGTGCGGTGGACAGGCGGCGATGGCGCCCTCCGGAGGACCGGCGTCGAGCGATCGCAGCGCTTCCGGGCAAGCGTCGCGCCCGGCTCCGGGCGGGCGATCCTCGCAGGAGGCGCTCGTGACCATGGTCACTCCATCGCGGCTGCTCCCGGATCTCGTCGGAGAGCGCGGCGTGGTGGCCAGCGAGGCGGGGGCCAAGCGGGTGCTCATCGATCGCATGCGCGTCGTCGCGCACGACGATGGATCGCTCGAGCGCGCGGCCGACCTGTTGCCGTCAGGTCAGGTCACCTCGCTCAAGCTGCCGACGCGCCTGGGCGGCGGGTACCTGTTCCACGCCTCGAACCGCGGCAGCGCGCAGCTCTGGCGGGCCCAGGGGTGGCTCGCCCCGCTCGAGCCGCTCGTCCAGCTGCCGTCGGAGGCGAACGAGATCCTCGCGGGGTTCGATCGCCTCTACGCGCGGCTCTCGCACAGCCACCGGCTCCTCGCGCTCGACGCGCAGACGGGCGCGGCGATGCCGCTCGGCCCGCTCCCACCGGCGAGCACGTACGGCCAGATCGCGTTCGCCGACGGATGGCGCGCCCTGGTCGAGGCCGATCTGCGCGGCTTGCTCGTCACGTTCGACGCCGGGGCCACCTGGCGTGAGGTCGAGATCGACGCGCGGCCGACCTCTGTCGCCGTCGTCGGCGGCGATCCTGCCGTCATGACCGCGAGCGGGCTCTACGCGGTCGATGCGCGCGGCGGCGTGACATACCGCGCGCTGGAGGCTTCCGACGACGTGCAGGAGCCGCCGGCGCGCGCCCAGGGGCCTCTCGGGAGGCGCCCGCTCCGCGCCGCGGTCGAGGACGGGTGGCCCGACTCGAGCGCGACCGCGGTGGTGGCGCGCGGCGGCGCCCTGGCGCGCGTCTCGCTGCGCGACGGGGCGGTCATCGACGTCGCGCCCGACGCCTATCCGGAGCGAGAGGCGGCCTGCCATGCGATCCGCGCCGGGGCGTCGTTCGGGTTCGTGTGCGGCGAGCGCGAGGGGCCGACGACCGTGTACGCGTTCCAGCCGCCGCTCGGCATGCGCCGGCTGATGCGCTTCGACGAGCCCCGCTTCGTGGTCGCGAGCGGCAACGGCGCGCTGGTGATCCGCGGCTCCTGCAGCGAAGACAGCGCGGTGCGCGCCGGGCGTGCGTACTGCGTCGTCGCCGCCGACGGGCGCACCCGCGAGATCCACGTCCGCGCGCCCGCGCGAGACGTCGGCATCGAGCGCGTCGTCGCGCTGTCCGACGGCCGCATCGCCGTCCTCTCGCCGCCTCGCCTGGACGCTTCGGGGCAGCTCACGCTGCTCAAGGGGAGCGACGTCACGACCGTCCCGCTGATCCTCCCGCCCAAGCCGCGCAGCACCGCGCGCGATCTGCAGCGCGGTATGTGGATCGAAGGGTTCGAGGAGCGTGAGCCCGGCGTCATCGGCGGCTGGGTGGAGGCAGGCGGTCCGATCGTGGGCGTTCGGATCGACACGAAGAGCGGGAAGGTGACCGCGGGGGCGCCGCGCCAGGACGGCACGGGCGCGCTGTTGTCCGGGCGGTTCGCGTTCTCCCTCGGAGAAGGCGAGCGCGCCGCCGAGTCGACGGACGGCGGCATGACCTGGCGCTCGCTCGATCTGCCGGAGCGGGACGACGACACCGCGGCGTCGAGGACGCGCGCGTGCGGCCCTGTCGGCTGCGTCTTCAGGGGCTGGATCCGGGTCGGCTGGGGCAAGACGGCGCTGCCGGACGATCTCGCCGAGGCGAAGCCGCCGCCGGTGCTCCAGACGCCGCTCCGCGCGGGGAGCCCGATCGCGATGCGCTGCGAGGCCCTCGGCTCCTCGACGCCGCCGCTGCCGGACAAGCCTCCCGCGGCGCCTTCCGCGCGCGCCGAGGGAGCGCGCCCGGCCTCGTCGGTCACGCGCTCGGCGTCGACGGAGATACCGACGTCGCCGTGGGCTCCTTTCCGCAACACGCCCCCGCCCAAGCGTGGGGCGGACGAGATCGGACTCGATAACGGGGCTCCGTACGACATCGTGACGATGCGCGCCTACGCATGGGGCAAGCGAGGCGCAGACTGGGCGCGCGCCGGGCGCTGGCTCCTCCGCTTCGACGATCGCTTCGACCCGGATGGCGGGGTGCGTTCCAGCGGCGTGAGCGCCTCGCCTTGGTCGGATGAGGCGTCGGCCGCTGAGGCGCTCGGCGTGGTGAGCCAGGGGGCGGCGTCCTGGGGCGCGTACCTCGATCCCGGCGGACGGGCCGCGCTGACCCACGTGTGTCGGGGCGCCGGATGCAGCCTGTTCGCAGCCTCCGAAGGGCTGCCGATCCTTCCGTTGCGCGACAGCGCCGGCCGCGCCGGCAATTTCCTCCGGCCATTTCCGAACGGCGCCGTGCGGCTCGGCGAGACGTGGTTCTTCGTGACGCCCGGCGGCTCGTACGACGTCGTGGCGCTGTGGCGCGCCGACCTCGGCATCGCGCGGCAGCTGGCGACCTACTATCGCCCTGGCCGCACGGGCTACGGCGTGGATCCTCCGCGGCTGGTCCGGCGTGCGCTGGGCGGCGGCGTCGGCCTGCTCATCTCGGCGGCTCCCGACCCTGGCGTGCGCGCCGGCTCCTGGCACGTGCTCCCGATCGACCGCGAGACCGGCGCGCTCGGCGAGGCCGTGCCGCTCGGTCGCAAGGACCTCGCGGATACGCGGATCGAGCGCTGCGCTCCGGGTCAGGACGGCTGGCTCCTCGACACGAGCCTGGAGGGCTCGCCGAGCTTCGATCTCGGCGGAAGCGCTCCCTCTGTCGACGGCGCCGAGTTCCGGCTTCGCCTGGATCCAGGCAGCGCGTGCGTCGAGGCGATGGCGGTGAGGCTGCAGGGCGCCTTCTCGAAGGCACCCGAGAAGCCGAACGACGTTGGCGCCAGCGCGATCCCGCTCGCTGCGACCGAGCGCGCAACGGGCCGGAGGTGGCGGTTGCGCTGCGAGCCGAAGGACGCCGCCAGATGATCCGCTAGCGGGTGATGGCCTCCGGCGAAACGGCGTTCACCCGTCCCTCGACGCCGACCTCCTCGCCTTCGCCGTAGCGGATGGTCCCGAGCCAGTCGGCCGTCCATGCGATCGGCGCGGCGGAGCTGTTGAGCTGCGCAGGGCCTGAAGCGTTCACGACGATCTCGCCGATCATCCCGGCCGTCTCCGATGCCTCGGTGCCAGCGCGCCACAGGAGCTTGAGCCCGCCAGCGCACAGCATCGCCATGCAGTCGCCTGTGCAGTCGGAGTAGCCGCCGAGCAGCTCGCCGAGCGCCTGGCACTCTGCGGCGGTGGCGAGCGCCGCGGGGACGGACTCCGCGTCCGCCTCCGCTGCGACCCCGAGCCCGGTCACTCCGCCGATGTAGTGGGTTGGTGACCACGTCAGCGTCCCCGCGAGCCGGAGCACGTCGCCGGGATCCGCCTTCCACGACATGAAATGTGCCGGTGGTACGCCCGCGTCGTCAGCGGTCACGCTGCCGAGCCAGCTCGCCTCGAAGAGCGCGCGTCCCTGCATGTCTGCCACGCCGCTCAGCTGGCCGTCGAGCGCGAGCGGCGTACCCGCGAGCCCGGCACGCGCCCATCCACGACACCTGTCGCGCAGGGGGAGCGGGAGCGCGGCGAGGTGCGCCTGTGCTGCAGCGTCCCAGTCACGCTCGATCCGCTGCGCGGCAAACGCGCGCGCCTGGTCCGGCGGCGCCGCGCGCTGCATGGCGTCGAGCAGGGACGCGGCTTCCGCGCCGGCAGGCAAGAACGCGTCGAGCAGCTGCTCGGCCGCTGCTTCGAGCATCGCGGTCAGCCCGTCCGCCGTCACGAGGGTCAGCTTCGTGTCGAGGCGCGTCGCCGCCATATCGATCGGCAGGTCCTTGATCGGGACCCAGACGTCGCGCGCTGAGCCGGCCTGCAGCTCTCGTTCACCCACGCAACCCCACATGATCCGACCGCTGTGGAGAGCGACGGTAAGGCTCGGCCCTACAGGCGCGCCCTCGACGACGACCGGTTCGTCTGGACCGCCGTGCGCCACGAGCGCGCCCACGGGGGCTTCGGGCGCAGCGGCTGCGATCTCCTCGCAGGTGGCCTCCGCGACGACGCTCGCCGTCCAGTCCTTCGCGACACGCGTCCCCTCGTAGACCGGGATGACGCGGAGCGTGCCGAAGCCCTCCGCGCTCACCGAAACACCGAGCTCCGCGGACGGCCCGCCCTTTGTCGCGGCGCGGAGCCGAAACGTGCTTCCCAAAGTCGACGCGTGGAGCTGAACCGAGGCCCTGCCATTTTCGTCCGCGACGGCCGTCGTGCGGTCGACCCATGCACCTGCAGCTTCGCCGAGGAGGGTGAAGCTCACCTCGTAGGGCGCTGGCGGTCGTCCGGTGACCCAGACCGTGCGCAGCTCCCCTGGCACGAGCTGCAGCGTCCCTTCCTCCTCGAACGCCAGGACGGCCGGTTGAGCGGTGTCCCCGGGCAACTCGGGGCTGTCCGCCGACTCATCGGCCATACGAAAAGAGCAGGACGCCAGTCCGACGATGGCGATCCAGGGAGCCGAGTACTTCCAAGGCAAGCTCACCCTTGGAGTGTACCTTGCATCTCCCCCGGCGAACAGTGGAGGGGCAAACGTACGACGGAGGTCCCGAGGCGCGAGCGGCGGCGCCGCGCCTCGATGCGTGAGGCAGACGGCGCCGGCCCGAAGGGACGCGACTACTTCACGTAGATCTGGGCGACGGCGAGGCCGCTGCCCCGGACGGTCATGACGGCCTTCGCGGGGCCGCCCACGGGGAGCGGATTTTTGAAGCAAGAACCTTTGCCGCCGAGCGTGGCGTTCGGTCCGGTGGTGTTGTCCTGGGAGAGCACCACGGGCGGCAGCATCGGCGCGGGCTGCGCGACGATCTGCAGGTTGAGCTCCTGGACGCCGAGGCCCACGCCGATCACCGAGTAACACTTGCCCGGCTGGATATTGAACGGCTGCTCGAGCGTCTGGCCGTCCTGGAACTGCCCGGCGAACGCGCCGCCCTCCGGCTGCATGCCCTGGACCTCGGAGGCCGCCATGGCGGTGAGGATCGGGGTCGCTGCGCTGACCGCGGCAGGCGCGATCGGGGTCGCCTGGCCGGTGCTCGTGCCCGTCGCGGTCGGCGTCGTCGGCGTCGGGGTAGGGGTCGTGGTGGCCGGCGGCGGATACTGGCCCGGCTGGGTGGGCTGGCCGTACTGGCCCGGCTGGGTGGGCTGACCGTACTGGCCGGGCGGGTATTGTCCGGGGGGGTACTGGGTTGACGCCCCGTACTGGTTCTGCATCTGCGACGGGTTGTTCGGCTCCGGGTCGCTGCCGCCGCAGGCGAGGGGCGCGAGGCCGAGCAGGGCCGCTGGGATGAGGACGTGCAAGCGCATACGAGGCTCCTTCAGGGTTGTGCGGGTGAGGCCGCCACAATGGGACGCTCGCCGCACCCGCGGCGGCTCACCGCCGCTGGTCACGGTCGGTAAGACGGCCGAGGTGGGGGCGTGTTCTACAACGACTTGGCGGCGCGAGGCCAGACGCTGCGGTGCAGATGGCACGAGGCGCGTCCAGCGAGCGGAAAGCGGCGTCGCCGCGGCCTGGGTACACAGGTCCTGGAGCACGTTGTCGACCAGCGTTCGACGTTTCCGTGTTCGCGGGCGGGCGCGCGCGGTGTCGGCGGTGTCGATCGCCCGCCGTGCCCCCGCACGGCCGCGGCCGTCGAGCCCCCCGACGGATGCGCTGAGCCTGGCCGGCGCCGCCTACCGCCCCCCATCCCTCGCGAAGACGCACCAAGCCGTCGGCGCACCCACCAGAGGAACCACCAGTCCATGCAGCCCTCCATGGGACCCCTGCGGCGCTCCAGCCCAGTTGACGCGGGCGGAGGGCGACACCAGAAACCCCGTTCACAACCGCGCGCGGGGCGGGGCGGTCATGTGGTCCGCTTGGCGAGCCCAGCGCGGTCCCGTCGCGAGCCCCGCCGGCACGCCACGGCGTGCGGCCCGGCTGTCACGCGCCGCTTCTGTGTAGATTGAACAATGGGCGATCCCGCTCGCGGCGGGAGATCAGGAACGAGCCATGAGCGACATCCACCAGGCAATCAAGGATACCGTCGAGAGCAACCGCGTCGTCCTCTTCATGAAGGGCACCAAGACCTTCCCGCAATGCGGGTTCTCGGCGCGGGCCGTCGACATCCTGAAAAAGTGCGGCGTGGACTTCAAGGACGTCAACGTGCTGTCCGATCCCTCGCTGCGCCAAGGCATCAAGGACTACTCGCAGTGGCCGACGATCCCGCAGGTCTACGTGGACGGGAAGTTCATCGGCGGCTCCGACATCCTGATGGAGATGTTCCAGTCGGGCGATCTGCAGAAGCTCCTGTCGAAGCAGGACTAACGTCCGGATCGCTCGGGGGCGCGAAGCCCCGCCGCGCTGACTGCGCGGCGCAGGACCTCGTCGAACATGTCGCCGGTGAGCCGCCCCGTCTGGGTGTTCTGCTGGCTGACGTGGTAGCTGCCGAAGAGCAGCGCCGCCCCGGCGCCGCCGCGCGGATCGGGGATCGCCGCCTCCACGCCGTGCGCGAACGGTGGGAGGCGCGGGTGTGCCTCCGCGCGATCCCCCGCGGACGCGCCGCGCGAGCGGGCGAGCGCGCCGACGGCGTCATAGCCGATCTTGCCGAGCGCGAGGTAGACGCGCGCCCGATGCAGCACCGCGAGCTCTCGGTCGATCCACCCGCGGCACGCCGCGAGCTCGGCGATCGTGGGCTTGTTGTCCGGCGGAGCGCAGCGACAGGGGGCGGTGATGAACACGCCCCGGAGCGAGAGCCCATCGTCGCGCGAGGTGCTCGTCGGCTGCGAGGCGAGCCCCGCTCGGTAGAGCGCCGCGTAGAGGAAGTCACCCGATCGATCGCCCGTGAACATGCGGCCGGTGCGATTCCCTCCGTGCGCCGCCGGGGCGAGCCCGACGATCACGAGCGGCGCGTCCGGATCGCCGAAGGCCGGCACAGGGCGGCCCCAGTAGGTCTGGTCCCGGTAAGCGCGCCGCTTCTCTCGCGCGACGTCCTCGCGCCACGCCACGAGCCGCGGGCAGCGCCGGCACTCGACGAGCTCCGCCGTGATCAGATCGAGCGCGCGCGCCGCGCCGCCGCGGCTCACGCGGCGGGCTCGCCGCCCGAGCTCGTCGAGGCGCTGCTCTGCCCCACGTCCGCGCCGCGCTCCGATGCGAGCGGGCGCGGCGGCGCCGCCGCGTGCTCTGTCAGGCCGCCCCGCTCGCCGGCCACCATCCCGGTCACGATGCGGTCGAGCACCGCGTCGAAGCGCAGGCGATTGAAGCGGGCTCCGCTCGCCAGCCAGTCGATGTGCCCGCCCTTGCCCGGAAAATGGCCCACGATGTCCAGGTGGTCGGCCTTGCCGGCCCAGATGAGCTCCCCCCAGACCTGCGAGGCCAGCGGAACCACGCCGTCGTTGGCGTCCGGCGGCGGCAGCTCCCCGAGCACGCGCGCGAGCTTCTGCTCGATCGAGCCGTCATGGGAGCGACAAGGGTAGTGCTCGTTCAGGCGGGCGGTGATGTTCGACAGCGCGGTGAAGATGGCTGCCGACATCGCTCCCCACGGCGACCGGAGCGCCGACACCCAGTCGCGGACGGCGTTGCGCGGCGCGTACGTCGCGACGCTCTGGTACCGCAAGCCCGCGCGGTCCTCGAGGCCAGCGTGGAGGAGATCCATCGCCTCGGGCATGAGCTGGACGATGGCGCCCTGGTCGTCGCGCAAGAGCTTCAGCCAGGCGCGCAGCTCGCGGCTCGAGGCGTCGTCGAGCACGCGGATGAAGCTCTCGACCGCGCGATCGATGAGCTCGATCTCGAAGAAGCCGAGCTGCGCCCGGCCGAACGCGGCGACCAGCGCCGACGCGGCCGCGAGCGGCGGCGCGCCGAGCTTGAGGCCGGCCACCGTGAGCGCGGTGACGGCGTAGAGCAGGCGCTGGCCGCTCACCGTGGCGAAGAAGGCGGCGAGCGGGGTGCCGAAATGAGGCGTGTTGATGGTGGTGACGGACCGCAGCCGGCTCGTCCAGCCGAGCCGGCGGTGAGCGTTCCCGGGGAGCCGCGCCGTCGGCGAGGCGACGAGGCGAGCGTCCAGGCCTCCGGTCGAGTGGCCCACGATGTGGATGGGGCCGCCGTCGTCCCCGGCGCTCTCGTCCACGAGGCGGGCGAGCTTCGCCGCCCGGCGGAGGATGGAGGCCGTCGGGTGGACCTCGCAGACGTGGATCTCGACGATACGGCCGCGATCGCGGAACCGCTCCTCGATCGCGCGGATGAAGTGCTCGAAATACTCGAGGGAGGCGAGGGTCGCGAAGCCGAACATGCCCGGCGACAGGTAGACGCGCGTCTTCTGCACGCGCGGGAATGTGCCATGTCCGCCGGCCCTCCGCGGCATTTCCATCGCCGCCCGCGCCTGCGACCGTGACAGCCGGGCGGCGTGAAGAAGCGGCGGCATGCCGGCGGCAAATCCGGCTACCCTGCGATCGTGGACGACCCCAGCGCGCGGGAGATCGAGGCGGCTGTACAGGAGGCCCTGGGCCTGTTTGGAACATCGGGCTCGGTGAGCGTGCAGGGACGCCAGATCGCGCTGCGTGGGCGCGGTGCGCCCGTGGCCATCGATCTGGAGCAGCTGGTCGAGCAGTGGCCGCTTCTGCCACAAGAGCTACGCACGCGTAAGGCGTCCGACATCGCGCGGCGGCTCGCTCAGGCGCACCGCTCGGTGAGCTCGCTCGCGCCGCCAGCGCCGGCCGCCCGGGTCCGGCCAGCGCGGCACCTCGTGATCCCCGTCGGCGTGCTCGCGCTGGTGATCGTCGGCGCGCTCTTCGCGTCGCGCATGCTCCGATCGCGAGAGGCCCCGGCCGCGTCGCCCACGGAGCCGGAGACGACCGCCGGCGAGGACGCGGCGCGGAACGCGCGCACCTGCGAGGCCGCGCGCAAGCGGATCTACGCCGGGGCTTCCATGGGGCCCTTCGAGCTCGCGGGCTGGGTCGCCGAGCTCTGGCTGGCGATGCCGCGCGGCGCCGCTGCAGAAGAGGTCGCCGCCGGCGCCGGGGAGCCAGCAGCCCTGGCCGCCGAGTCCGTGGGGCTCGGCGCGCTCATCGCGCAGGGCAAGCTGACGGCGGGCGCCGACGCCGAGCTCGCCGCGATCACCGACGGGGCCGTGGAGATCGTCCCCGGGTTCGATGCGGAGGAGGCAAGGCGCTCTCCGTCGTGGCGCGCGATCACCGCGCGCTTCTCCGGCGGATACGCGCGGGCATACTTCGATCCTGCGCACCGGGCGCGCTTCGTCGCGCTCGGCGATCGCATGGCCGACGCGGCCGCCGCGGCGCTGGGCGCCCTGTACGCGCGCTGCGCGCACCTGCCCTACCACGACGCCGGCGCCTGGTTCCGCGGCTCGGATCCGGCCACGGCGGCGACGGCGCTCGTCTATGCGTCCGGACTCTTCGCCGAGATGTCGGCGGTCGATCGAGGGGCGCTCGCCGCGCTGCCAGGGGTGGGGCCGATCGACGCCTTGCGCGGCGCAGGCGCCTCGCTCGACGCGGCGAGCCTGGGGAAGCTGGTGGGGGTACACGGCGGGGGCATCACCAAGGGCGGGACAGGCGCGGTCGTCATCACGTTCCCCGTCGGCGGGCCGACCCGGGCGACGACCGCGAGCCGCACCGTCGCGCGCAAGCTGCAGGTCGGCGTGGGCCAGGAGTGAACGCTCACTCGCCCGCGGCGAAGTGCACGATCGAGAAGACCGGCGCCGCGTCGCCGGCGCGCTCCGCGAGGAGCGCACGACCGCCGAGGAAATCGAGCTCGACGACGAAGGCGAAGCCGGCGACCTCGCCGCCCTGCTTGCGCGCGAGCTCGGCCGCGGCCGAGGCCGTGCCGCCGGTCGCGAGCAGATCGTCCACGATCAGGACCCTGGCCCCCGGCCTGATCGAGCCCTTGTGCATCTCGAGCTCTGCCGTGCCGTATTCGAGCGCGTACGCCACGCGATCGGTCGCGGCCGGGAGCTTGCCTGGCTTGCGCACGGGCACGAAGCTGGCGTTGAGCCGGGCCGACAGCGCGCCGCCGAAGATGAAGCCCCGGGACTCGACGCCGACCACGACGTCGACGTGCTCGCCGACGAAGCGCTGGGCCAGGAGATCGAGCGTGATGTGGAGCGCCCGCGGATCCGCGAGGAGCGGCGTGATGTCCTTGAAGAGGATCCCGGGCTTCGGAAAATCCGGGACGTTCCGGAGGTGCGCCTTGAGATAACGGAGCGCGTGCTCGGAGGGCAGGGCGTCGTGATTGAACATGACGCCGAGCGTAGGCGAGCGCATTCGAGCCGGAAAGCGCTCCACGCGTCGCGACGCGCGCTACGTCAGGGGATGGGGCCGTCGTTGAGCTCCGCGGCGAGCAGGCCTGCGATGCCCTCGTGCTGCGCGGCGAAGAGGTCGAGGGTCAGCGGCGTGACGCTGACGGCCCCTGCGTCGTAGGCCTCGGTGTCCGAGCCGGGGACGAGGTCGTGGCGTACGCCCGCGCCGCCGATCCAGAGGTACTCGTGCCCGCGCGGATCCCGGCGGAAGATCACCTCTTCGGTGTACAAGCGCGCGCCCATGCGCGTGGCTCGCACGGGCCAGCTGCTGCCCGCGGGGATGTTGACATTGAGCAGCGGCGCTGGCCGGCGTCCCTCCTGCCCGGCGGCGCGGTGGAGGGCGAGGGCGAGCTTGACGCCGAGCGCCGCTGCGGCCGGGAGCGACGCGCCTGCATCGGCGGAGAGCGCGATCGAGGGGACGCCGCGGAGCGCTCCTTCGCGCGCGGCGGCCACGGTGCCCGAGTAGAAGATGTCGGCGCCCAGGTTGAGCCCGTGGTTCATGCCCGACACGACCAGATCGGGGCGCCGCGGCAGCACGCGCGTGCCGGCGTGAAGGGCGACGTAGATGCAGTCGGCGGGCGTCCCGTCGACCGCGAACACGCCGGGCGCAGCCTCCAGCAGCCGGAGGACGCGGTGCAGGCTCAGGGAGTGGCTCGTCGCGCTCTGGTTGACCGCGGGGGCGCACACCACCACGTCGGCGTGCCGGGCGAGCTCGTCCCGCACCGCGGTCAGACCCGGCGCTGAGTAGCCGTCATCGTTGGAGAGGAGGATCAGAGGGCGCATGCGTTCGTTCGATGGGTCTCTGGATCAGCGACCGAGCAGGCGCCTCGCGAGCGCGGCGACGAGCTCGACGAGGGCGCTGACGCGGCCGAACCATCTCGCTCCACCTCGCGCCCGCGCCATCGCGAAGGCCACCGTCCGGAGCGCGGGCGTATAAGGGTACCACCACAGCTCGCTCTTCGCCCTGCTGCGGTCCTCGAGCAAGAAGCGCGGCCGCGTGAGCTCCGCGAGCGCGTGTGGGCTGCTCGTGACGCCGTAGCCGCTGTCGCCCGCCCCCGTCCACGGCGCGGCCGGGAGCGCGCCCGTGAAGCCGTGGTTGTTGATCGTCACCACGCCGGAGCGCAGCCGTCGCGCGAGCGCGTGGGCCCGCTCGTAGCCGCGGGTCCAGAGGCTGGTCGTGAGCGCGAAGCGGGACGCGTTGGTGCGCGCGATCGCCTCCTCGGCGTCCTTCACCACGATGATGGGGAGAACGGGGCCGAACGTCTCCTCCAGGAGCAGCGGCGTGTCCTCGCGCTCCACCTTGAGGACCGTCGGCGGGAAGGCGAGCGAGCCCTCTTCCGGCGCGCCGCCGGCGAGGATCTCCGCCCCGCCCTCGACGGCCGCCTCGAGCTGATGCCGCACGATCTCCGCCTGCCGCGCCGTCGTCATCACGCCGACGTCGATGCCGGCTCGGAGCTGCCCCGTGAGCGCGATGACGCGCGCGATGAAGCGGTCCGCGATCGCCTGCTCGACGTAGACGCGCTCGATGGAGGCGCAGTTCTGTCCGGCGTTCGTGAAGGCGCCCCAGAGGACGCCGCGCGCGGCGCGCTCCAGATCGCAGTCGCCGAGGACGATGGCGCTGTCCTTCCCGCCGAGCTCCAGGGACGTCGGGATGAGGCGCTCGGCGCACGCGACGGCGATCTTCTTGCCGGTGGCGACGCTGCCGGTGAAGACGACGAGATCGACGCCGGCCCCGACGAGCGCGGCGCCGACGTCGCTGCCGCCCTGCGCGACGGCGAGGACGCCGTCCGGGAGCAGCCCGTCGAACAGCGAGGTGACGAGCGCGCCGGAGCGCGGCGTGACCTCGCTCGGCTTGAAAACGACGGCGTTGCCCGCGAGCAGCGCCGGCACGATCGTGCGCAGCGGGATCGCGACAGGGTAGTTCCAGGGCGTGATGAGCGCGACGACGCCGCGCGGATCCCTCTGGATGCGCCCGACCTTGCCGGGGTAGGCGAGCGGGTCGAGCGCGACGGGGGAGTCGTCGAGGAGCTCCTCGATGGACCGGGTCCAGTAGTCGATGAGATCCGCGTTCGGGAGCACTTCAGCGAGCGCGGCCTCCTCGATCGGCTTGCCGCACTCGCGGTGCACGAGCGTCGCGATCTCCTCGGCCCGCGCGAGCAGGCGGTTCTTGACGCGCGCGATGAGCTCGGCGCGCTCCCTGATCGGGACCTCCGCCCAGGCGATCTGCGCCGCCCGCGCGCTGGCGACGATCGTCGCGAGGGCGCTGAGCTCTGTCTCTGCCACGCCGTCGAGGGGCGCTCCCCCTGCCGGGCTGCGCAGAGAGAAGGGATCGGAGCGCGCTACCCTGGCGGGCGCCGACGACGCCGCGTCGCCAGCTGCGGCGCCGGCCTCGTGGGGAAGGGGAGTCGTCTCGGAAGCCATCGGGCGCGGAGCCTAGCACCGCGCTCCTGCCCCTCGGCATGGGGCATGTCGCGACCCTAGGGAGCAGGCCCCGACCGGACCGGCCGGGGGCGCGGGTTTCTACGGAGCGGGATCAGGCGCAGGCGCGGTCTCTTCAGCGGGCGTGGGCGCAGCGCCCTCACCGTCCGGGGTGGCGGTGCCGGCGGGGCTGCCTTTCCGCTTCGTGGAGCGGTCGGGCGTCGGGCTCGCCGCGGAGGGCGTGATCGACACGACCGTTTGCTTGCGGCAACCGACGATGACCGCCTGGCCGGCGGAGAGCCACGCGGGGGTCGACGTCTTCTCCGTCGTCAGCTTGCCGAGCCGCACGTAACGCGTCCCGCAAGGCACGTCGAGCGTCTCTCCGGTGCTTCCCGCGAGCGAGCCGTTCACATACACCGACGCGCGCTCTGGCGAATTGACCGTCAGGTGGCCCCGGCTCGGCGGCAGATCCTCGGCCTTGCCTGCGGCCGGCGCAGCGCTCGCCTCGGGTGCAGCGCTCGCCTCGGGCGCGGCGCTCGCTTCGGGCGCAGCGCTCGCTGCCGGCGTCGCGGTCTCGGCCGCGGACGGCGCAGCGGGCGCCGTCTCGGTGGGCGCGGCGGTCGGCGTCGGCGCAGTGGCCGGCGGCTGCGCGGTCGCGCCCTGGGTCGCTCCCGGAGGCGTGTCGACGTTGGGGAGGGGCGCGGGCTCGGGGTCAGACGCGCTGAGCCGGTACGCGACCGCTGCGCCGCCCACGAGGAGCGCCACGGCGGCGATCACGATGCCCACGCGGGAGCGCGGGCGCGGCGGCGGTCGCACGGTGATGCCGGCGTCCGCGGCGGGCCGCGCCGTGACGTGGTCGGAAGGCTTCACGTCCTTGTCGGCCGGGAGGGGCGGGTCCTTGGTGATGACCTTCGGGAGAAGGTCGCGGTCGGCCGCCTTCGGCCTGGACCTGCGATCCGCTTCGTCGCCCGCGTCTCTTGACAGCGTTCCGGGCGATGCATCGCCGGCCTCTTCCGCGACCGAGCGCGCGACGGCCTGGGCTTCGGACCGGGCGGAACGGACGGCCGTCTCCTCGTCTTCGAGGCCCTCGGGGCGAGAACGAATGACGGTGGGCTCGTCCTCGAGCATGCCGCGGATCACGGTCGGCTCGTCGTCGACCATCTCGCGGCTGAACTCTCGTTCGGTGGCAGGCTCCCCCATCGCGCGCCGCGTGGCGGCGGCGATCGGATCCGGCGCCTTGGGGGTGACCGGCTCACCAGAAGAGGACGGCCCACGGGCAGTGACCGCATCGAGCGCGGAGGCGTCGTCCGCGGCGGCCGACGCGATCGCGGCGTGTGCCTCCGCGCGGGGTCTGCGCTCCGCGCGCGCCTCGGCGTCCGGCGCCGCCCTGCGCTCGGCCGGGAGCTTCAGCGCGGCAGCGGGCTTCTGGCCGGGTTCCGGCTCGTCGGGGAGGAGCCCTGCGAACGAGAGCTCGCTGTCGCCCTCCGCGACCTTCGGCCGCGCAGCGACGTCCTCGTGAGGGAAGAACGGCTTCGTCTCTGCGCGCGGGCTGGAGCCCCGGGCCGGGGGCACCGCCGGGCCTGCAGCGGGCGCGTCCTTGCCCAGGGCAGCTGACCTGGCCGCAGGCGCCGTGACCTTGGCCGCGGTCCTGGCTGCCTCTCTCGGCTTCAGCTCGGCCGCCTCCGCGGGAGGGCGGAAGGTCTCCTGAGCACCGGCGGGGGGGCCGGCGTCAGCCCGCGGGAGATCGATCGAGGCGGCGGGCCTCGCGACCGGCTTCCCGGGTGAGCTGGGAGGCGGCGCAGGGTTGCGCGCCGGCGTCGCCGCTGCCGGCTTGACGGCCGCGGCCTTGACCCCGCTCGCTGCGGGCGTGGCTGCTGCGGCCGCCTTCACCGGCGGCTGTTGCGGCGTCTTCGCCGGAGATTGCTGCGGTGCCTTCGCGGCCGCTGCCGGCTGCTTCGCGGCGCTGGCCGCCGCGGTCTGCGATGCCTGCGCGGCCGCCGGGCTGAAGGCGTCGATGCCACCGACATCGTCCAGGACGGGCTCGATGGCGCGCGGCGCAGACGGCCCGCTCGCGGCGACCGCGCTGGCCGCCGCTGCCGGCCGTGCTTCGTTCGCCGGCGAGCTGAACCTGGGGTCGGGCGAGGCCGCGCCCGCCGTGTCGTTGGCGATGGCGCCGGGCGCCTCGCCGCGATGCGGGACGAGCTCGGCGGAGGCCGCGAGCTGCGCCCGGGTGCGAGGCGCAGCGGCGTTCCGCTGCACCCGGTGGAGGAGCGCTTCGAGGGTGGCGACTTTTTCGGCGACGTTCACGCCGCGCCAGCATATCGCGGCTCGGCGCTCGTTACATCATTCGCGGTGAAGGGGCGCGATCGGGCGGGCTCATCGGCGGAAAATCCCGCCGGAAGGGGTCAGAGGGTCTCGAGGTAGGCGACCAGATCGTCGATCTGGGCGTCCGAGAGCTGGGACGTCTTGCCGTGCCGGTCGCCGCCGCCGCAGGCGGGGTTGGTGAACCGGTCCTTCAGCGTCGGCGCGCATCCGTCGTGCATGAACGGCGCGCGCGCGCCGATGCGGACCAGCGACGGGACCTGGAAGGCCTTGCCCGTGCCGACGTCGAACGAGTCGTTGGTCGTGAGCTGAGCGCCCGCGTGGCAGCTCGCGCAGTCGACGGCCTTGTCGTGGAAGAGGGCCTCGCCGCGCGCGACGGCCTCTGCGTCGGGCGCCGACGACACCGGCGGAGCGGGGAGGCTGTCGATCCACCGGGCGAAGACCTTCACCCGGCGCGGCCCCTGGTGCATGCCGCCCATGCGCCGCTCGAAGACCTCGTCCATGATGGCCTCGATACCCGACATATCGCCGTCCCAGTGGAACGGGGCCGTGTTGAGGATCCCGCCGCTGACGAACTGGGTGCGCCGCGGTCCGATGGGGTTGAAGTGCCAGGTGTGGCTGTCCTCGCCACCCTCAGGATGGCATGACGCACACGCCATCGGGCCTGCAGCGTTCCGGTGGAACATCTCGTGGCCGGTGTCCCTGCGGCTCTCCCCGGGGAGCGTGATGACCTTGGCGACGCGGTTGCCGGCGGTGTTGGGCGCCCCGAGGACCTGGATGCCCGCCGGCTCGCGGGTCTGCACCACCACAGAGCCGCCGGCGAACGCGACGGCCGTGGGCTCGCCTTCCACGACCACGCGCTGCTCCGCCTCGACGCAGGTTCCTTCGAAGGAATCCATCGTCACGTTCAAGTTCGCGCGGCTGGTCATGAGGATCTCGCTCCTGCCGGCCGCGACGACCGCATACGAGAGACCGTCATCGGACACCGCGACATCGACCGGCAGGGTCGCGGAGGGGAGGGCAGCGGCCAGGTTCGGCTGGCCGTCGGAGTCGGGCGTGCCGACCTCCGAGACCGTGCCGTGGACGACGCTCCCATCGCACCCGCCGGAGCTGTAGCCCCCCTCCACGATCTCGACGGGCGCGATCAAGGCGCGCTGGTGGACCATCGCGATACCGCCTGTCGGCAGCTTGATCGTCCGCCATGCGACGGTCGGCGCGAACTCCTGCCCGAACAGGTTGAAATTCGGGAGCTTCTTTTGCTCCATGACGATGCCGTCCGCCCCGACGGTGAGCAGCTCGGCAGACCGGAACTTGCTGACCAGGAGCCGGTCCCCGTCAACGACCACGTCGCGCAGGTCGCGATCGAGCTTCAGGCGGCGCGTCGCCGCGCCGGGACCGGCCGGGAGCGTGACGAGCTCGCCGCCGAGGCAGGCGACATGGAGCGCGTCGGCCTGCGCATCGTAGGCGACCCCCCGCGGGGCCGGGCATACGTCGCGCCGGTCGACGATCGTCCCGCTGTCCGCGTCGACCGTCACGATCGCGCCGCCGCGGCGGAGCGCGACGTGGAAGCGACCCGCGTCGTCCTCGACGACCCTGCCCGGCTCGTCGCCCTTCTGCAAGGCGATCTCCGCGGTCAGCTTCTGCGCCTGGAGATCGACGATCCACACCCGGTCGCGATCCGGATCGGCGGCCACCGCGCGGAGGGCGCTCTTGCTCACGGCGAGCGTTCCGCCGCTGATGGCGGGCGGCGGCTCCGCCGCGACCGCGACGCTCCCAGGATCGCCGATGTCGGGGGTGTCGTCCTCACCGAGCTCCCACGGAGCGCAGGCGGCAAAGGGTGATGCGATCACGAGGATGGCGAGGAACGGGGAGAAGCTGCGGCGCGACGCAAGCAGTCTATGCATGAGGGCCTCCGGTCCGCCGCCAAGCAAGATGGCGGCCACTTCATTCGATGTTCTTCCATCCGATTGCGCGCGGCAATACGTGTTGCCGCTTAGAGAGCGACGTATTCCTGCCGTCCACAACGCGCGTGAGCGGGTTGGGTGGCGCGTCTGGCGAGGGTCCCGTGATGCGCATCGGTGACGCCGTCCCTGCTGTCGTGGCCCATTGCGGCACGGCATGACGAGCGCACCAGACCATCGGGTCCGGCGTGGTCCCGGACGGTGTCCTGCGCGGCCAGCCCATGACCCGGGCCTGGGGGCGCAAGCATTCCGTGGGCCGAGAGCGCGGGCTGCCCGGTCACCTTCTCCAGACGGCGAGGCGAGCCATCGCCGAGACGCGATGGGTGGGATCGCCTGTGACTTGACGGGTGCTCTCGCCGCCCATAAGTGACCGACCGGTCATGAAAAGCACCGCACCCTCGTCTCGACGCAGCATCTCGCTGGCTTCGACGCTCGCCGGGCTGCTCGCCCTCGGGCTCATCGCCTCACCGGCCGCGGGGCAGCCGGCCGCCCCCCGACCGGCGGCTCCGCAGCCGGTCACCCCGCCGCCCGCCCCGGTGCCTCCTGCCGCGGGCCAACCGCAGCCCACGGGCGCTCCTGTCCCTGCGGCCCAGCCGGCGGCGCCGAAGGCCGATCCGCTCGCCACGGCCCTCGCGCCGCAGCCGGGAGGGCTGACGCCGGACGACGTCGCGAAGGCTGCGCTGCGGACGCGCGCGTCGCTCCGCGCCAAGCAGGCCGATCTCCGCGCGGCGGCTGCGAAGGTCGACCAGGCGATGGTCAATTTCTTTCCGCGGCTGACGCTCACGGCCACCTACACGCGTTTGTCAGAGGTCGAGACCCCGGCCCTCGGCGCGGGGGCGCCGGCCTTCAGCGTAGTCGATGCGGAGGGGGAACCTGTTTTCGATGCGGCGGGGCTACCTAGATTTACCCCGGGCCGCCTCTCCACCGCGCCCTGCCCAGGCGCCGCCGACTCGCAGTGCATCGTCGACGCCAACACCGACCCCGCCAGCCGCGTCTTCGTGGAACTTGCCAGATCTCCTGGGCTTAGCCTCCCTTCGTCCGTCAACTCCTACTCCCTGACGGCCAGCCTCGCCGTACCCATTTCGGATTACGTGTTCCGCATCTCGCAGGGATACGCCGCTGCGTCCCACGCAGAGAGCGCGAAGAAGCTCGAGCTGCAGGCGGAGACGCTGCAAGCCGCCGCCGACGCGAAGATCGCGTTCTTCAACTGGGTCCGCGTGAAGGGGCAGGTCGTCGTCGCAGGTGAGGCGGTGTCTCAGGCCAGGGCGCACGTCGAGGACGCGCGCCGCACCTTCGAAGTCGGGCTGCTCTCGCGCGCCGACGTGCTCCGGCTCGAGGCCCAGGTGGCCGGCGCGGAGCAGGTGCTCAACGAGGCGCAGGCCGCGCTCCTGGTCGCGGACGACCAGATCCGTATCGCGCTCGGCGCCGCGCCGGACAGGCCGCTCACGTTGGGGATCGACGTGATGGGGAGCGCGCCTGCGAAGCCGCCCGCGGAGGCGCTTCCGGCGCTGGTCCAGGAGGCGCTTCAGAAGCGCCTCGAGATCCGCGCCCTCGACGAGACGCAGTACTCGCTCGAGAAGGCCGAGGCGGTCACGAGGGCCGGCTACTTCCCGCGGTTGGACGGGTTCGCCGATCTCACCTACGCGAACCCCAACCAACGCGTCTTCGGAGCTCAGGACAGGTTCGATGCGACGTGGTCCGCCGGCGTCCGCGCCACGTGGGTCGTCAACGACATCTTCGCCACCGCGGGCGCGTCCGCCGAGGCGAACGCCCGCACCACGCAGATCGCAGAGCAGAAGGCCGCGCTGCGCGACGCCCTCCGCCTCGAGGTGGTCTCGGCGTATTCCGAGCTGAACAAGGCCGCGAGCAGCATCGAGTCGGCAGAGCGCCAGCTCGCGGCGGCCGCGGAGTCGATGCGCGTCCGATCCGAGCTGTTCCGGGCAGGGCGGGCCACGAGCGTCGACGTTGTCGACGCCGAGGGCGAGGTGACGCGCGCGCGGCTCCAGCAGCTCAACGCGCGCGTCGGCGCGCTCGTCGCCAAGACCCGGCTGGATCACGTGGTCGGGCGCGACGCGAAGGACGTGAAATGACCTTGCCGCGCGCGTCTTCTTCGCTTGCACGGCCCTCCTGGCCGGAGTAGGGAAGGCGTGCGCCGCTGCAGCGCGGGTTCCTGCGGCGCCTTTGTCGACACCGCGGCAACCACCCGCATCATCCCTCACCGGCCGAGGTAGCGCGTCCACGGTGCGCGCCCGGTCCGCCCGTCATGACGGAGCTTGCGCTCATCCTCAGCGGCGGCCTGCTCGGGCTCGCCTTTGCGGCTTACCTCGCTCGCTGGGTCGTCGCGCGCCCCGCGGTCGAGCCCGAGATGCAGCGCGTCGCCGCGATCATCCAGGGGGTCGCGGAGGCGTACTTTCGCCGCCAGAGCAGCGTGATCGGTGCGGTCTCCGCGATGCTCGGAGGCGCCATCTTCCTCGCTTACGGCCTCCTCCGGCGCACCGGGGAGAACAACCCGGTGCCAGCGCTGGAGCTCGGTGTCTGGCTGACGCTCTCGTTCGCGGTCGGGGCCGCCAGCGCGGTCGCGACCGGCCGCGTCGCCGCCTGGATCGCGCCTCGCACCAGCGTACGCGCCGCGAGCGGCGCCCGCCGCTCGCTCGATCTCGCCTTGCAGATCGCCCTCCGCGGCGGCGCCGTGTCGGGGCTCTTCGTCGCGAGCATGAGCCTGCTCGGCCTCGGCGGCCTGTTCGCCGCGGTCCTCGCGTTCCGTGGCGGCTTCGGCGCCGAGCCGGCCGAGGCGCTCGCGCTCGCCCCGACCATCCCCTGGGTCATCGCCGGTTACCCGCTCGGCGCCTCCTTCGCCGCCCTGATGGCGCAGCTCGGCGGCGGCACCTTCTCCAAGGCGGCCGACCTCGGCGCGGACCTCGCCGGCGCGGAGGTCGGGCTCGACGAGGACGACCTCCAGAACCCGGCCACGATCGTCGATCTGGCAGGCGATACGGTCGGCGACTGCGCCGGGCGCGCGGCCGGCGTCTTCGCCTCCTCCGTCGCCGAGAACGCGGGCGCCATGGTGGTCGGCGCGATGCTCTTCCGCAACAACGTCGGGCTCCCGAGCGCCCTCGCCGTCGTGCTCTTCCCGCTCGTCAGCCGCGCGTTCGGCCTCATCGCGACGCTCTTCGGCGTGATGGTCGTCAAGACCGACGACCGCGAGGACGCCTTCAACGCCCTCGTGCGGGGGCTCTACGTCACGGCCACCCTCCACGCCGTCGGCATCGCCGGGGCCGCCAAGTGGCTGCTCGGCGCCCAC
Source organism: Sorangium sp. So ce145 (assembly GCF_051525985.1). Taxonomy (NCBI): domain Bacteria; kingdom Pseudomonadati; phylum Myxococcota; order Polyangiales; family Polyangiaceae; genus Sorangium; species Sorangium sp. So ce145. Next base: position 4,123,533 of record NZ_CP150315.1, read on the forward strand.
TGGGTCATCTTCTTCGCCTGCGGCGTGATCGGCATCGTCACCGGCATCGGCGTGCTGCACGTCACGCAGTACTACACCGAGCAGCGGCACCGCCCGGTGCGCGAGCTCGCCGAGGCGGCCCGCAGCGGCTCCGCGATGGCGGTGCTGCGCGGGCTCGCCATCGGCCTCGAGAGCTCGGTGCTCCCGCTCCTGGTCGTCGTCGGCGCCACCTTCGGCTCCTACCTGCTCGGCGCCCGCTCCGGGCTCGCCGGGGGCGGCCTGTTTGGCACCGCGGTCGCGACGATGGGGATGCTGGGCACCGCGGGGTACGTCCTCGCCATGGATGCGTTCGGCCCCATCGTGGACAACGCGGGCGGCATCGTCGCCGTGACCGTCGCCCGCGAGCGGCCGGACGTGCGTGGCCGCACCCTCGTGCTCGACGCTGTCGGCAACACGACCAAGGCGCTCACGAAGGCGTACACGGCCGGCGTGGCCGCGCTCGCCTCGCTGCTGCTCGTCGCCGGCTACCTCGATGAGTCCCGGCGCCGCGCGTTGACGTCGAGCGCGCCGATCCGCGGCGAGACGACCGCGATGGTCCTGCGCCTCGACCGGCCCGAGGTCTATCTCGGCGCCCTGGTGGGGATCCTCCTTGTCTTCTGGCTGGCCGGCCGCTGCATTCGCAACGTCCTCCAGGCTGGCCGGCGCGTCCTCGACGAGGTGAGGCGCCAGGCCCGCGCCCGCCCGCCGGGTTTCGTCGGCGACCACGAGCCCTGCGTCGAGATGGTCTCTCGGGCCGCGCTGCGCCATATGATCGCGCCAGCCCTCGTCTCCGCGGTGGTGCCCGTCGTCGTGGGACTTGCCTTGCGCTTTGCAAGGACGGAAGATAATCCTCTGGTCGCGGCCGATTCAGTCGCGGCCTTGATCATGGCCGGGACGGTCGCAGGCGTCCTCGGGTCGCTCTTCTTGGGGAATACCGGGGCGATCTGGGACAATGCGAGGCAGTACATCGCGACCGGCGCGCACGGTGGGCGCTACCTTGTCGACGAGACGGGGGCGCGGGCGGACAACCCCACCTATGGTGCCGCCGTCGTCGGCGACACGATCGGCGATCCGCTCAAGGACGTGGCCGGCCCCGCGATCCACGTGCTCATCAAGATGCTCCCCGCCGTGATCATCGTGTTCTTGCCGTTCTTCATCTGATGACGGTTCTTCACCCAGCGGGATTTGCCAAGAGATCCCGTTCACCCGACCCATCCCGGCGAATAACCGCCGCACCCGTATCCCGAGCCCACGACGTGCCGCCTCCGATCTCCGACGCACTCTCCACCCTCAGCGATCGTGGCCTGCGAAGGCTGCTTGGCGCCCGCACCTTCCTCCGCGGGCTGGAGTACTTCCGCCGCCGCGTCGTCGAGGACATCTCCATCAACGAGACGATGGCGAGCGGCACCGTCCGCGCCGCCGACTCCGAGCCGTATCCGGTCAAGGTCGAGCTATCGCCCGATGGCATCCAGTCGCAGTGTTCCTGTCCGGCGTTCCAGAAGGCTGGGCAGCACTGCAAGCACGTCGCGGCGCTGCTCATCAGCATCCGCGACCAGGCGCGCGGCGCGCAGCCGCGGCGCGAGCCGCCGATCCCGGCGCTCGTCCCGCAGACCGCCCACGCCGGCGGTGACGCCCTGAAGCGCGTGCGCCGCCGCGATCGCCGCGGGCGCCTGGCGATCACGCCGGCGGCGCCCGTCCCGACCGTCGTCGGCACCCACGGGCCGCCGGGCTCACCCGTCGCCCTCGCGGCGCCGATCCTGGACGCGACGGCCAAGCAGACCGGGATCGGCGCCTGGCTTCCGCCCGAGGGCGTCACCGGGGCACGGCGCGTGGAGTTCCGCCTCCACGTGCGGCAAGGGGCGCTGACCGTCACCGTCCTCGACGCCGAGGCGCGCGTGCCGGTGCTGCCCTCTGCGGCGCTCGCCTGGCAGGCGCTCTATCCGACGCCGGATCGCGACGCGCTCCGGCTGCTCGCCCGGTTCGAGAGCGGCAACCCGCGCCACCCGGCCGTCGACATCCGCGGCGAGGACGTGGCCGAGCTGCTCCCGCTGCTCGAGGGCCAGCGCGTGCTGCTCGAGCCGGCCCTGATGCAGCTCCGCTTCGGCGACGACAGCCTGCGGCCGCGCTTCGATCTCGAGACCGTCGGCGGCGACACCATCATCGTGAAGACGAGCTTCGAGCGGGGGAACGACAAGCGCCGCTTCTCGCTGCTGCAGGGCGGGTGGTTCGAGGGCTGGCCGGGCTGGCACATCGACACGCAGGAGGGGCTCGCGCGCCGCATCGACAAGCGCGTCTCCCCTGCGGCGATGCGCCGCCTGCTCCGCTCGCCGACCATCGGCGAGCCGATGAGCGAGCTGGCCCGCATCATCATGCAGGGGCTGCCCAAGATCGCGCTCGAGGTCGGCGCGGAGCTGCCCGATCTCAACCAGATCGCCGAGGTCGTCGATCTCGTGCCCACGTTCCGCATGCGCGCGGGCGGCTCGCTCATCGAGGCGCGCGTCACGCTGACCGCCGCCTACGGCGACGCCGAGGTCGCGGTGCGCGCCGACGGCATGTCGCCCCCGGTGCTCGTGCAGCCGCCCGAGGAGGGGATGAAGCGCGCCCGCTGCATCCGCGTGGACATCGCCGCTCAGCAGGAGGCGGCGAGCAGGCTGCTCGCCCTCGGGCTCAAGCCGGACGAGACGGGCCAGGGCTTCATCGCGAACGGCGACCAGGCGCTCACCTTCTGGACCGAGGGGCTCGCCGAGCTCCCCGACGACTGGGACCTCTTCGTCCCCGAGGATCTCGTCGACACGCAGGTGCGCGGCAGGCCGATCGGCGTGTTCGCCAAGGTCACCTCGGGGATGGACTGGCTGAACGTCAAGCTCAGCTTCGAGAGCGAGGGCATCGGCGTCGATCGCGACGAGCTGCGCCGCTGTCTCGCCGAGGGCAAGCGCTACGTCCGCCTCGAGGACGGGTCGTTCGCCGCGTTCGATCCCGACGCCGTGCGCGCGATGCTCGATCGCGAGGTCGAGCTGATGATGGCGGCCGGCAAGAACGGCCGGCTGCCGCTCGCGCAGGCCGGTCGGGTGCACGAGCTCCTCCAGCACGCGAGCGGATCGAGCGTGACCGCCTCCGCGCGCGAGCTGTTCCAGAAGCTCAGCAACATCGACGAGATCGGCAGCACCAAGCGGCCCAGGAACCTGAAGGCCACGCTCCGCCCCTACCAGGAGGCGGGCCTCTCGTGGCTCAAGTTCATCCATGACATCGGCTCGGGCGGCGTGCTCGCCGACGACATGGGCCTCGGCAAGACGGTCCAGACGCTCGCCCTCCTGCTCGCCGTCAAGCAGGAGGAGAAGCACATGCGCGCGCTGATCGTCGCCCCGACGAGCGTCGTCACGAACTGGGAGCGCGAGCTCGCCCGGTTCGCGCCGTCGCTGTCGGTCGCCCTCTGGCACGGCGCCGATCGCAAGGATCAGATCGACGAGGTGAAGGCCGCGGAGGTGGTGATCACGAGCTATGCGCTCCTCCGTCGCGACGAGGATTTCCTCGCGCAGCTCGACCTCAGCTACGCCATCCTCGACGAGGCGCAGCACATCAAGAACCCGATGAGCGCCACCGCCGCGGCGGCCAAGCGGCTCCGCGCGAAGCGCCGGCTCGCGCTGACGGGCACGCCCATCGAGAACCGGCTCTCGGAGATCTGGTCCATCTTCGACTTCGTCTCGCCGGGCCTGCTCGGCTCGCTCGACAAGTTCGAGGCCCGCTTCTCGCGCCCGATCGAGGCGGGCGACTACAAGACCGCGCAGCGCCTCCGCGCCGCCATCCACCCGTTCATCCTGCGCCGCACGAAGCAGGAGGTCGCCAAGGATCTCCCCGAGAAGATCGAGATGGATCAGATCTGCGATCTCACCGGCGAGCAGCGGGCGCTCTACCTGCAGGTCGCGCGCGAGGTGCGGGCGCAGGTCCTCGGCGAGGTCGAGCGCGTCGGCCTCGCGAAGAGCCAGCTGCAGATCCTCGCCGGCCTCACCCGCCTCCGGCAGGCGGCCTGCGACCCGCGGCTGCTCGGCTTGCCGCGGGAGTTCGGCGACGACGACTCGGGCAAGCTCGTCGCGGTCCGGGAGCTCATCGCGAACGCCGTCGAGGGCGGGCACAAGGTCCTCGTCTTCAGCCAGTTCGTGATGATGCTGAGGCTCATCGAGAAGGCGATGAAGGAGGATGGTGTCGCCTACGAGTACCTCGACGGCTCCACGAAGGACCGGGCGGAGCGCGTCGAGCGCTTCCAGAACGATCCGAGCGTGCCCGTCTTCCTCATCAGCCTCAAGGCGGGCGGCACGGGCCTGAACCTCACCGCGGCCGACACGGTCATCCACTTCGATCCGTGGTGGAACCCGGCGGTCGAGCAGCAGGCCACCGACCGCGCCCACCGCATCGGGCAGACGAAGGTGGTGACGGCCTACCGGCTCATCGCCGAGGGGACGATCGAGGAGAAGATCCTGCTGCTCAAGGACAAGAAGCGTCAGCTCGTCGCCTCCGTCCTCAGCGAGGACGCGGGCGGCGCGAAGAAGCTCACCAAGGCCGACCTGGAAGAGCTGTTCGCGGTGGACTGAAAGAACGACGGCGCGCGCAGGGGGGCGCGCCGATCGGGGCGCTCCCGGCCGAGCCATGAGGGCGCGCAGGGGAGCGCGCCCTTCATGGGGGCACGGGTGGATCCATGGCGGCGCTCGGAGTGGCGCTCGCGGCGCCTTCCGGCACCGCAGGGCGGGGGAGGGGGGCTACGGCTTGCGGCCGCCGCTCAGGACCATCAGGTGGTACTTGCCGAACTCGCTCTGCCCCAGGGTGAACAGGACCTCGATCAGGAGGCGGTACGGCGTGGTTGCGTCGGCGACGATGATCGCCTCCGACGACGATGGATCGAGCCCTTTCGCAGCGCGAATGGCCTTGTCCGTCTCGCGCGCGTGGGACAGGGCGTTCGCCAGCGGCACGATGTAGAGATCGTTCGGGCCGCTGCGCTTGTACTTTGCGTCGACGCCCGACTGCGCGAGCTGCTCGCGGTTGGGCAGCATGACGATCGGGGTCGGATCCTCGCCGACCAGGATCTGCGACTTCGAGACGATGACGACGACACCCTCCTGGGAGGGCTCGGCCTGCATCACCGACTTCGGCAGGGTGAGGTCCTTCGACTGCGGGATGGATGCCGCCGACGATCCCACGCTCTTCAGCAAGAAGACGAGGATGATCGTCATCAGGTCGAGCATCGCCGTGATGTTCAGGAAGTCGATCTCAGGGTCCCGCCGGTTCCTTCGGATCGCCTTCCGGAGGGCCGCTTTGTAGCGGACGACGCTCGCCTTCGGCCGCGGGGCAGGTCGCTGCTCGGCGCTCATCGGGCCACCCCGAAGTGGACCTCCGGGAACAGCACCTCCCCGTCGTCGCTCCTCAGCGCATCCATCACGTCGATGATCGTCTTGTAGTCGATGCCCGGGTTCGCCGTGATGGTCACCTGCGTCTCCTCTTTGAACTCGGGGCGGGCGTTCTTGAGGCGCTTCGCGCACGCCGTGAGCGCGGGGTAGTCATAGCTGTCGTTCGCCTTCGGCACCGTGACCCCGCCGCCCACGTCCTGGCAGCCGGTCGCGATGTTGCCGCTCGACGTCTTCAGCGAGATCCCCTGGCTGGTGATGAACGCGGAGAGGTTCAACGCCTTGCTCGAGAGCTCGCTGCGCACCTTTCCGCCGCCGATGGACGGCGGGGTCGTGTCGATCGACGACACGAATGTCACCGACACGCTGGCGAGCACGAAGATGAGGATGTTCGTGATGATGTCGAGGTACGGAACGACGTTGAGCTCGCCGGCCTCCTCCCCGGCTTCGGGCTCCTTGGGCTGCGATAGGCGCCGGATCTTCGATCGCTGCGCCGAGCTGAGCGGGACGTCTTGCGGGTCCGCCATGGGCTAGTAGCCAGGCTTGCTGCTGATCGTGAGCAGGTTGAAGACGCGCTCGGTCGTCGACTCGAGATCGTGCTGGATGTTCTTGGAGCGGGTGTGGAGCAGCACGTGCGCGATCATGCACACGACCGCGATGGCGAGGCCGAACGCCGTGTTGTACATGGCCTCCGCGATGCCGTTCGAGAGCATCCGCTGCTTGTCGGCCTGCGAGAGGCCCTGGGCTGCGATGGAGGCGAACGTGTTGATCAGGCCGGAGACCGTCCCGATGAGGCCGATCAGCGTCGCGATGTTCGCGAGCGACCACAGGGCGCCGATGCGCTTCTCCACGGCCGGCTTGAGCTCGGACAGCTTCTCGCTGAGGGCGGCGTCGATCTCGTCGGCCCCCTTGTTCGCGTGGGTCAGGCCGGCCTTGACGAGCTGCAGGATCGGGTAGTCGCTCGCGTCGCAGAGCTTGATGGCGCGGTCGATGTTGCCGGCCGCCACAAGCTTCTTGACCTGCGCGAAGAACTCCTTGGAGTTCACGCGGTAGCGTCCCAGCTGGAACGCGGTTCGTTCGATGATGATGGTCACCACGACCGCGGAGACGACCAGGTTCGCGATCAGGAAGGTCGGATTGTGCTTGATGGCCTCCCACATCCCACCTTCGCCACCACCCTCGGCCGCCAACATCAGCAGATGACGCATCCTCGAAGTCCCTTTCTCAGCGTCGTCAGAAGCCCGACAATCTCCAGGCGCGGCGACTATAACTGCCGCCCGATCCCGCGCGCAAGCTCGGCGATGCTGCGGCGCTCCGAGCCGCGAGGCCGGGATCGACGAAAATCGCCGCAAGAACCAGCGTATCTCACGCCGAGCTCGCTCCGGCCTCGGCGCGGAGGGGCGCCGTCCGCGCCGAGGCCGGACAGGTCGGTCCGGAGACGCCTGATTCGCTCCGGCTGCCGGCGTCCGAGCGGGCTGCCGTGCTCTGCCATCGCCGCGTCGTCTGGGCGGATGAGCCGCTGCGCTCGCTCTCGGGTGACGCGGCTCGCACTGCCGCGGCGCGCGATCGGGCCGGCGGCGGTCATGCGGGCGCTGCGCCCCCTGAAATCCGCGGCATCTGCCGCTGGTCGGCCCGCACCGCTCCCGGCCGATCATGACATAACCCCGCGATTGTTGTAAAGTTTTGCCCGTATCAGAGCGCTCACGTGTGGCCAAATCTCTCTTGACGGCGCCGGGTCTCAATCGCGAAGATGCGCGAGTCCCCCGGGCGCGTCGGCGTAGCTCGGCCACAAGGCGGCACGCTCTGCGGTGAACGGGGAGCCGCGCCCAGAGCCATGAAAGGGCCCCTGGCGCGACGACGCGAAGTCAGTCTTGGACGACAGGTGGGAGAGCTGGGACGGCGCCGCGCGCCGGCACCAGAAGAGACGATCAGGACTCTTGCAGAGGTCAGCGCCGCTCGGTTAGCGTCCCGTGGGCATTTCGCCAGAGAGCGACAGCAGCACGCCGTCCACGGCCAGCGCCGCCAAGCAAAATAGGCCTCTCATCCGTCTTTACGTGTGAGTGAAAGACTGCCGCCCCTCGGCAACACGAGTCTGACAAAGGGAACCGATCGAGTTGCGCGAAACCTCATCCCGGGGACGCGAGGCGAACTGGAGGACAGAAGCAATGCACGGAGCGTATGAAGCTTTCAAAGAGGGTGGGTGGGGTATGTGGCCCATCCTGTTCTGGTCGATCCTCACGATCGGCATCATCGTCGAACGCGCCCTCTACCTGTTCGGCTCGTCCATCAACAAGGACGTCTTTCTCGCCACCATGCAGAAGTGCATCCTGGCGGGTGACGTTGCCAAGGCCGTGAAGATGTGTTCAGCGGCGAACGCCCCGCTCGCCCGCATCGTCCAGGCCGGCCTTGTCAAGGTGAACCGTCCCGACGAGGAGGTCCAGGCGGCGATGGACGAGGCGGCTCTCCGCGAGCTGCCGAAGATCTCGGCGCGCACCTCGTACCTCGCGCTGCTCGCGAACCTCGCGATGCTCTCCGGCCTCCTCGGGACCGTGACGGGCCTCATCAAGTCGTTCGGCTCCGTCGCCGGCGAGTCGGTCGACCCCAGCCAGAAGGCCCGCGTGCTCGCGCTCGGGATCTCCGAGGCCATGAACTGCACCGCCTTCGGCCTCGGCGTGGCCATCATCGGCCTCATCGGCTTCGCCGTGCTGAACGGCAAGACGCAGCACATCGAGGACGACATCAACGAGGCGTCGGTGCAGATCCTCAACCTCGTCGTCGCGAACCGTCAGAAGGTGAATGTCGCAGCAGTAGGTCAGGCGGCTGCCTGATGGTCCTCGGCGGGCCCGGGTCGTCGAGCGCCCTCCGCGCGCGATGCCGCCTGGGCCCGCTTTCGCGCCTCGAAGCCCCGGACGGCGGCTTCCGCCGCCGGGGCCCCGGGAACTTCGGAAGAGCGACGAAGTCAGACCCAGCATGGTGGCCCACCGCGAGCTGCGGGCAGGGCGTTCCCCGGAACAACTTGGATAGGTGAGCTCAGGCTCACGTTGGGAAGGCAATATGGGCGGCGTAGACGTCGGCGACGGTGGCGGCAAGAAGCGGTCGACGAACAGCGATATCAACATGATCCCGTTCATCGACCTGCTGATGGTCACGATTGCATTCCTGTTGATCACGGCGGTCTGGGTCACCAACTCGCGCATGAACGCGGACGCCCAGGTCCCTGGCCCTCCGGACCCGAACAAGGAGCTCACCCCGCAGACGCCGGAGAAGGTGCTGAACCTGCACATCGGCGAGAGCGAGTTCGGGCTCGTGTGGAAGCAGGGCGCGACGGTGGTCAACGAGGTCAAGGTGAACAAGTCGCCCGTCGAGATCGGCAGCGCGGACTCGAAGATCGTCCGCTACCCCGAGCTGGCGAAGCGGATCGAGGAGGAGTGGAAGACCCACGGCGGCCACCGGGATCCGAGCGACAAGAAGCTCGACCAGGCCATCCTCCACACCGACAACCGGACGCCCTTCAAGGAGATCGTCGCGGTGCTCGACGCGCTCTACGCGCCCAAGCGCGAGATGCGGCTGCCCGATGGGAACAAGCAGGTCCCCGTGTTCAACATGACGTTCTCGGTCCGCTGAGGCAGGAGCGCGCACATGGATAGGTTCAATCCGAAGCACCACAAGAACCCCCACGCCCACGTGATCCACCAGCCGGGCCGCCGGCTGATGAAGGGCGTGCCGCTCCGGTTCGTGTGGAACAAGGTGTCCGGGCACGGGGCTCGAAGCCCGAACGCGGGGCTCAACCTCGTGAGCTTCATCGACTTCCTCGTCGTGACCGTGATCTTCCTCCTGATGTCCTTCTCGGCGTCAGGCGAGATCGCCGTCGACAAGAACGTCAAGCTCCCGAAGGCGGAGAACGTCGAGGACGTCATCGACGCACCGATGGTCGCCGTGAACGGCAACCAGATCCTCGTCGACGGCGCCCTGGCCGGGTCGACCCGCGCGATCGAGGAGCTCGGGCGGCTTCAGAAGATCGACGAGCTCTTCAACCTGCTCAAGAACAAGCGCGAGCTGTGGAAGCAGGTGCAGCCGAACAAGCCGTTCCCCGGCGTGTGCATCCTCCAGGTCGATCAGAACGTGCCCGCGCTGGTCGTGAAGAGCGTGTTCCAGACCGCGGCGTTCGCCGGTTACCCGAACGTCAGCTTCATGGTCAGCAAGCTCCCGAAGTCGCAGTGATCCCCGCTTCTTGACCTATCGAGCACAGAAGGATGGGGCACGCCGGGCGACCCCCGGCGGCCTCGGTCACCATGGAACGTGGTGGCTCCAGCGGCGCGCTCGGCGCGGCCTTCGCCTCTACGCGGCTCGCGTGGAGGAGGCTGCCTTGCTCGGGTGATCGGGCTGGGGCCTCCTGCGTGGAGCCTCTGCTATGTCCTCTGAACAGCCGCCCCGCGAGCGCGGCCTGCCGTCGGTCTACAAGGCGCGCGAGGCGCGCTCCAAGATGCGCTGGCCCCCGGCGAAGTTCTGGGGTTACACGGCCCTCGTCCTGGCGGTCTCGGCGATCCTCCACTGGAAGTGGTCGCAGGGGCAGATGGAGAGCGCGCGCCAGAAGCTGATGGCGCGCCAGCGCGCGGTCGCCGTCGAGCTCGGCCCGCGCTGGTTCCCCATGCGCGAGCGCGTGGAGGGCTGGACCCTCGATCTTGCGCGGAGCGCCGGCGCCGATCTCGTGGATCGGGAGGCGCTCAAGACGTGGAATTTCCGTGAGCTTGCGGGCATTTACCTGCGCCTCCGGGTAGACGAGGCCACGGGCGTCGACGCCGTCCGGAAGAACGCGCAGCAGTCGCTCCGCGACGCGTTCACTGCGTGCCTCTTGCGTGTGCCGAACCCGAACCCGCTGGCCGGCGCGGAGTGCAAGCGCACGCGGGACTGCCCGGCGGGCGAGTACTGCAACGAGGCCGAGCGCTGCTCCAGGCCCGCGCAGCCGTTCAACCTGCGCGTCGCCTACCGGACGATGCACGTCCTCTCGGACGAGTGGGTGCGTGACGCACAGGATGCCTCGAGCGAGCTCCGCTTGCGGCTGCTGGAGTCCAGCTTCGAGGACACGATGCGCGACGATGTTCCGCTCGCGGCGGAGCTCCTCACGCGGGCACAGTATTACCTCCTCGTCCTCGACGAGCCGGCCGAGGGAGCGGCGAGCACCGAGGCGTTGCTCGGGGTGCCGCACATGGCGCGGGTCGGGGTGTGGCGGCTGTCGGACGGCAAGCCCATCCTGCGGGTGCGCCGCGAAGCGAGCGGCAATCTCATCGGCGGGACGCCCTCGGTCGAGGGGAGCGTGCTCGACGCACGGCAGCGGCAGGCGAACAGCTGCGCGCTCGCGCTCGCGGTGCGCGAAGCGATGGGCGACACCACGGCCGCGGTCACCGAGCCGCAGTGAGGGCGCGCCGCCCCCGCGGCGTGCGTGCCGCTCATCGCGCCTGCGCGCGTGAGCTCGCCTCGTAGCCCGCGCCGCCGCGTGAGCTCACGCGCGCTGCCGCGCCGCGGCGCGCGCTGCCGCGTCAGCGCACGCGCGCGCCTCCGGGGAAGTCTCGCGCGACGATGTGCAGGTCCGTGAGGTTGTGACCTGTCGGGCCCGTCTCGACGCGCGTGCCGAGCGCGCGGTGGACGACGGCGTCGTCGAAGCGCGCGAGCGCGGCGTCGATCGTGCGGTCGTCCATCGCGGCGGCTGCCGCGCGGGCAACGGCCGCTCCCGCCGCGCCGGAGCTGCCGTCGACGCCGTCGGAGGCCGCGCAGAGGAGCGCGACGTCCGGCGGCAAGCCGCGCAGGGCGGCGAGCGCGATCCATCCTGCGCGGCCGCCGGCGCCGCGGTGGGCCGGCAGCGCCAGCGTCGGTTCGCACGGGATCACGACCGCTTCGCCGGGAGCGAGGGTGCGCGCGAGCGCGAGGCGACGCTCCACGATCGCGCGCGCGTCGCCGTCCTCGGCGGGGGCGGCGGTGGCGCGGAGGCCTGCCCTGTCGGCGAGGGCCGCCGCCACGCGCTCCGCGAGCTTGTCCGGATCGGCGAGCACGCGCGCTTCCAGGCGCCGCGCGTCCGCCGGCTTCAGCGACTCGCTGAACGCGGGCGCGAGCCGCGCGAACCGAGGGGCCCAGCGATCGAGCGCGGCGAGCGCCTGCTCCACGCGCGTCGGGTCCGGGACGGTGGGGCCCGAGCCGACGTCGTGCGGGAGTCCACCCACGACGTCGCTCATGAGCAGCGTCAGCACCCGCGCCGGGGCCGCCGCCGCCGCGAGCCGCCCGCCCTTGATCCGCGACAGGTGGCGGCGAACGAGGTTGACGTCCTGGATCGGCGCGCCTGCTTCCAGGAGCTCTGCGACGACGGCCTGCTTGTCCGCGAGGGGCACGCCCGGAGGCGGCGCGGCGAGCAGCGCCGAGGCGCCGCCGGAGAGGAGGGCGATCAACAGATCCTCGGGCCCGAGCGCGGCCGCGACGGCGAGGGCCGCCTCGGCCGCGTCCACGCTGCGCGCGTCGGGGATGGGGTGCGCCGCGCGCATCACGCGCAGCGGGCGAAGCGCGGCCTCCTCGGGGTCGGCCAGCGATGTCGTCTCATCGCGCGCGGCGAGCGCCGGGGCCGCGACGGTGACGACGAGCCCTCCGGCGATCCTGTCACCCCAGCGGCGGAGCGCCCCCTGGGCCATCCCGGGCGCCGCCTTCCCCGCCGCGATCACGAACACGCGGCCGCGGTGCGCTCCGGCCTCGGCGTCGAGCGCGCGCTCGACGAGCCGAGCTGGGTCGAGCTCTGTCAGCCCGGCGCGGAACGCGGCCACCAGCGCCGCGCGCAGCTCGTCGAGCGCGGCGCTCAACGGGTCCTCGCGCCGACCACGCCGCGCTGCGCCGCCCCCTGGGCGGGGGCGCGGTCGCCTGCGTCGACGAGGTGCGCGCGGAGGACGTGGTGCCAGCCGAGCGTGACCGAGAGGAGCGCCCGCTGCGCGTCGCGCGGGCCGTCGTCGCCCGAGAGCTCCGGCCCGCGAAAGCGGAGCGCGCCCCGCAGGCCGAGGAACGGGCCCGTGGCGTCTCCCAGGAGCGGCACGTCGAGCGACAGCGAGAGCTCCAGCCCGGGCTCCGCGGCGAGCCCGGCTCCGGGCGGCGCTTCCCAGAACGAGCCCACGCCGAGCGCCACGGAATCGATGAAGAGGTCGAGCCAGGGGGCGCTGCGCTCGAGATCGCTCGCATAGCGGGCGAGGAAGAGCGGCTGGATGAAGACGCCGCCCGCGATCGAGCGCGCGACGGGCGCTCCCTCTGCGCCGAGCGCGTCGGTGTAGTGCGCGTACACGCCGGCGGTCGAGAGGTACACCGCGGCGCCGCGCGCGCAGAGCGCCGGACCGCCGTCCGCGAACGAGGCGCCCGCGCCCGCGCGCAGATCGAGGTCTCCGTCCAGCCGGCCGTACGCGCCGTCGCCTTCCGCGTGCGCCGTGGACGCCACCGCGAGCACCGCGAGCGCTGCGACGCTGGCGAGCGCTCTGGTGATGGCGCGGCGCGTGGGCTCGGACGATCCACCGGCTGCCTTGTCCCTGGTGGTCATCAGCGTATCAGCGCCTCCCGCACCGTATCCCGCAGCTCGGGCGCGAAGAGGATCCGGGTGCGTGTCATCGTCTCGTTGCGCAGCCGATCCAGCAAGAAGGACACCTCGGCGGGGCGTCGCGGGCGCCCTTTGGAGTAGACGACCATGAGCGACGCGTCCTCGGCGTAGGGCGTGTCCTCGGCGACGTCGACGCCGACGTACACCTCCGGGTCGAGCCCGCCGCTCTGCGCGATCTCGCGCACCGTCTCGAGCGCTGACGCGCGCCGGGCGTCGCGCTCGGCCGGCGACTCGCCGGGCTCCGGGAACAGCTCGACCGACTTGAAGAGCGAGCGTACGCGCAGGCGGCGGGCGAGATCGGACAGCACGGGATCGGGCGCCGCTTCCCAGGCGTGGATGGCCCCCAGCAGGACCTGATCGTCGAGCTCGAGGTACTGCTCCAGGGTGGGCATCTCGCCGACGGCCATCGCGGCGACGGCCGTGGGGACCTCGGGGATCCGGTCCCCGGCGGCGAGGCGGGTGACGACGCGCCGGAGGATGGCGCCGATCATCCACTCCGCGCTGCGCGTCGTCTTGTGGAAATAGACCTGCTGAAACATGAAGAAGCGGGCGAGCAGGAACGACTCTATCGCGCTCATCCCCTTCGTCCCGTCGATGGCGAGCGCGGGCGCTGGCGGGGCAGACGCGGCGCCGCCGCCGGGCATCTCCACCTGGACGTCGCTGAACCTGAGGCTGCGGAGCAGCCATGGCAGGTCGTACTCGCCGTACCTGACGCCCGTCGCGTGCGCGTCGCGGAGCAGGTAGTCGCAGCGATCGACGTCAAAGGTGCCGCTCACCGCCTTGGCGAGGTAAGGCAGCTCGTGCCGCCCGCCGATGAGGTCGGCGACCCGCCGCGGGAGGTAGGGATCCTGGCGCACGAGCACCTGGTGCACGTCCGAGGACGGGTCGAGCAGGATGCGCTCGGTCCAGCGCTCGTGGTGGAGCGCCCCCGGCATGGCCTCCTCGAAGAGGTGCGACAGCGGGCCGTGGCCGAGATCGTGCAGGAACGCTGCGGCGATCGCGTCGCGCGCGCGGTCGCTGGTCACTCTCTGCCAGAACGGAAGGTCGCGATCGATTTGACGGAGCCTCGCGATCAGGAGGCGCATCACGTGGGCGGCCCCGAGCGCGTGCGAGAAGCGGGTGTGCTCGGCGCCTGGGAAGGCGAGCGACGTCAGCCCGAGCTGACGGATGCGCCGCAGCCGCTGCACCTCGCGAGCGCCGAGCAAGCGCGGAACGATGGCCGCTTCGCCGCTCTCGAACTCGATCAAGCCGTGGACTGGGTCGCGCAGAATCAAGATGGGTCTCCACTCGACGCCATGGGCGCAAACGGCGCCGAGTCACTCAGGAGTCGCCTGATGGCGTCGATCTGCGGGCGTGCGCGCGGGGGGGAGGGCTCATTGCTTCGGGCGTGCGGTGTGGAGCACGGCATGGTGCGCCTCGAACAGGGGCGGGAAATCAAGGAGGTATGCGACGTTCCCACGTGGGCCCGCGGGAAGGCAAGCGCGGCTCGTCGCCGAGCCTTCCTCGTGAGCGATCCAGCGAACCGGTCGGCTCCGCCGGACGAGGACGGCAGGCGCGCGGGACCGGGGCGCCATGAGCGTGGCGTGCGACGGAATCCACGCGGCGGGGCCAGCCACGCCGAGGCGGAATCGCGGGGCGGACGTCGTGCGGCCGACGTCGCGGACGTCGCCAAGGTCGAGCGAGGGGCAAATCGTGTCGAGCGTCGCGCGAGAAGGCGCGCGTGGCGCACCATGGCACCGCGAACGCTGTCCCGCGGCCGCCTGCGATTGCGTACGAGCGCGTGTGATTGCGTGCGGCTGCGTGCGGTTTCGTGCGGTCGCGGTACACGAGGCGAGCGCGCGAGATGCGCGGCTGAGATGCCTGAGGCGAATCGGGCGAACAGCGCGTGACCCTGCGAGGAACGCGCGAGGACGTGCGAGGACGACGTGAACCACAGCGGGGTGAAGCGGGGTGAACAGCCGCGAACAGCCGCGAACAGACGAGAACAGACGAAGAACAGCCGAAAAGGAGGCGCCGCGATGCCATCGAGCGAAATTGCGATCGGAGAAAATTGTGTTCGGAGGAGGAAAGTGCTCGATTTCTTGAAGCTGGACGAGCATCCTGGTGTACGGTAGGAGGCTGACTATTCCGTTGGTTAACGCGGGTCATCGGATATCCGGGAGATCAAGTCGAGCGCATGACCACGACCAACGGACGACAGGCGGGGCGGGAGCATCCTGCAGATGAGGAGCAAGGTCGGGTGACACGCGAATCGGGAGGCATGGCGAGCAGTGATGATGCTGAGCTCGACGAGTCGCCGAGGCGGCTCGACGCCATCCTCCGCGCCCTCCCAGAGTCGGAGCTCAAGGGCCTCATCACCCGCATGGGGATCCGTATCGACGCCGCGAAGCGCATCGACGCGCCTTCTCAGGCGGCGCGGGCGCTGGTCGGCCTCCCCGACGTGCGCGACCCGTCGCGGCTCCCGACCGCCAGCCGCGAGCTGCTCCATCGCATCGCCGAGGCGGGCGGCGTGCTCGTCGTCCCCTCGCTCCCGGCCGGCCTCGAGCCGCTCATCGCCCGTGGCGTCGTCTACGCGCGCAAGACCGACGAGGGCATCGAGCTCGTGCTCCCTGCGGCGTTCCTCGTCCAGCTGAAGAGCTGGGAGAGCGAGGACCCCCGGGCGATCAGGGCGCTGCTCGCGCAGGCGCCCTTCGAGACGATGAGCGCGATCGCGACGCACTACCTCGGCCGCCCCGCCACGCCGCCCATCGCGCTGTCCCTCGAGAACGCGTGGGAGACGCTGAGCGATCCGGAGCGGCTCCGCGAGGAGATCGATCGCCTCGCGCCCGTCGAGCGCCGCCTGCTCGAGTCCATCGAGGCCGTCGGCGGCGAGGTGGACACGCAGGAGCTTCTCGATCTGGAGCGGGAGCCGATGCGCCTGCGCAGCGCGAGCGGGGTGACGGCGAGCCGCCGCGGCGCGGGCTTCGCGCTCGAGCGCCGCGCCTTCCTCATCCCGATCCATCCGAACCGGCACGTCGTGCCGACCGAGGTGGCCGCCATCGTCGGCGCGGATCGCCGCCGGATGCGCGAGAAGCGGCGCGAGCAGATCCGGTCGTTCGTCCTGGAGGAGGATCACGCTCCGCGGCGCGCTCGCTTCGCCTCGGATCCCGGGATGCTCGCGCTGGCGCTCGCGTACTGCGTGCGCGAGCCCGGCAGCGACGTGCGCCCCGGCGTCGGGACGCCGCGGTCGCTGCTCGTCCGGCTCGCGCAGCGCTTCGGGCGGGACGTCGAGGGCGTCGCGCTCGTCGCGGCGCTGTCGCGCGCCGTCGGGCTCTGGGACGCATCGGCCGCGTCGCCGGCGACGCCGCCCGGCTCGCTCCAGGTGCAGGAGCTGACGCCGCTCCTGTTCACGACGTGGCGCCGCGGCGGCGCGTGGGATGAAGCGCGCGCCGAGCGGGAAGTGCTCCGGGTCGCGTCGGACAACCGCGACGCGAGCCCCATCGGCGCGCTCCGCGAGATGGTGCTCGACGCGCTGCACGACCTCGGCGAGGGCCGCTGGGTCCCCTGGCAGTCGCTGCAGGGCTACCTGGCGGCGGACGAGCGCATCGCCGGGGTCGAGCGGCTGGTCCGTCGCTGGGCCGAGCGCGCCTCGGTCGAGGCGCCGGAGGTCCCCGACATCACGCGGCGGATCGCGCTGGAGTCGCTGCCGGCGCTCGGGATCATCGATCTCGGCGGGGCCGAGGACGTGGCCAGCGCGGAGCTGGCGCTCCGGCTGACGCCGCGCGGGCGGGCGCTCCTCGCGGGCTCCGCGCCGAGCTCGGACAACAGCAAGAGCAAGTTCGTCGAGGCGCACGCGCTGCGCGTCGGCCTGAGCGCCAAGGTCGCTGCCGTGCTCGGGCTCTCGTCGTTCGCCGAGATCGGCCGCGTCGGCGATCAGGTCGATCTCCTGCTCACGCCGCCGTCGATCGCGCGCGCGCTGTCGGTAGGCCTCGACAGCGACGCCCTGCGCTCTCGCATCGAGGCGGTCGCGCCGCTGCCGGACACCATCTCGCGCATGCTCATCCAGGCGAGCGTCGTCATCGGCAAGGCGAGCTTCGTCGGCGCCTCCGGCTTCCTCTGGATCGAGGATCCCGAGATCCGCGAGCTGCTCCGCACGCGGAGGCCGGCGGCCGAGATGTTCGTCGATCCGTCACCCCCCTCGGGCTTGCTGATCGAGGCGGGGGTCGATCTGGAGCGGCTCATCCGTCGCTGCCGCGCGCTCGGCGTCGAGATCGAGGCCGATCTCGGCAACCTCAAGGCGACGCGGCAAACCCCGGCGCACGGCACCGAGGGACCGCACCGGACCTCCTCGACGGCGAACATGCGCCGATCCCGGACTCCGCCGGCGCGCACCCGTTGAGCCCGCTGTCAACCGGTATCGAGAGGCCACGAGCGCGGGCGGACCGCTGAGCCGAACCTGAAGGAACGGCCCGGCGGTCATCGGCGCTCACAAACGCACTGCAGGGGCGCTTCGTCCGCGGTGCGGCGGTGCGTGAGGCGCGCAGGCTGACCCTGGGCTGCGCTTGATTCCGCCTGTTCCGCGCCCGGGTCCCACCTGGGAGGCGGTTTTTCGCAGCTCTTTGCATTCCTGCGGCGTGAGGGGAATCGCTTCGGAGAAGCGCGACGTGTATACCTTAGCTCGATGGCGCCCTCCTCTGGTGAGCCGGACTCGACCGAAGGAGAAGTCTCGGTCGGCCCGGAGACGGCTGCGTTTCCGCTCGGCCCGGGGGAACCGAAGGCTGACAACGTCTACACGATCGCGCCTGGCACCGTCATTGCGCGCAAGTACCGCGTCGAGCGCACGATCGGCCGTGGAGGCATGGGCCTCGTGGTCGAGGCGCTGCACCTCGATCTCGATACGCGTGTCGCCATCAAGTTCCTGCTCCCGGAGTTCATGTCGTACACCGAGGCGTCGGAGCGGTTCATGCGCGAGGCGCGTACGGTCGCCAAGCTGCAGACGCACCACGTCGTGCGCGTGCTCGACGTGGCCGCCCTCGACAGCGGCGAGCCGTACATGGTGATGGAGCTGCTCGACGGCGTGGACCTCGCGGGCCACGCCGCCGAGGCGGGCACGCTCGCGATCGGCGAGTGCATCGATCACATCGTCCAGGCGTGCGAGGCGCTCGCGGAGGCGCACGCGCTCGGGATCGTCCACCGCGATCTGAAGCCGGCGAACCTGTTCCTGACGAAGCGCCCGGACGGCGCGCCGCACATCAAGGTGCTCGACTTCGGCGTCTCGAAGATCCTCACCGGCGACACGGGCAACGTCTCGCTCACGCAGACGACCACGATCCTCGGATCCGCGCTGTACATGTCCCCCGAGCAGATGCGCTCCTCGAAGAGCGTCGATCCTCGCACCGACATCTACGCGCTCGGCGTGTGCCTCTTCGAGATCATCGGCGGCAGGCCGCCGTACGTCGCCGACAGCTTCCCCGAGCTGTGCGCGAAGATCTACACATCGCCGCCCGAGGCGCTCCAGGACCTCCGCCCCGAGGTGCCGGAGGGCCTCGTCGAGGTGATCGAGAAGTCGATCGCGCGCGAGCCGGAGGATCGCTTCCAGTCGATCGCGGAGTTCGTTCAGGCGCTCGCGCCGTACGCCGCTCCGGGCACGCGCACGACCATCGGCGCGATCCTTCGCCAGCACGCCGTGGAGCTCGACCTGCCTCCGCCGGCCTCGCGGACGGCCATGACGCGGACGTCGCGCGCCTCGCGCGCGAGCAGCGGCGGGCCGTCGGTGAGCGACAGGGGCGCGCGCACGGGCAGCTCTGCGCCTCCGGTGGAGGAAGAGGCCCCGCGCCGCGGGCGCACGCTGCTCTACGTGGGGGTCGGGGCCGTCGCCGTCCTCGTGGGCGCGTGGGGCGCGCTCCAGTTCCAGCGCAGCCGCTTCGCCGTGGGAGGGAGCGAGGCGACCGCCCCGGCGGACGCGCCTTCGTCAGCCGACACCGCGGCACCCGGCGCGCCGACGGCGACGGCGCCTCAGGCGCCAGACACGGCCGCGATCCCGACGGTCGCTGCCCCTGCGGCCACCGCAGCGGCCGCTGACGCGGGCGCGAGCGTGGCGAGCGCGAGCGAGGTGGACGCAGGCGCATCGGATGCGGGCGTCAGCTCCACCGAGACAGCGGCGGACGCGGGGAGCGGGCCGTCCGCAGCGGGGACGACGTCGCCGAGCGCCAGCGCTGGCAAGCCGCCGCGCGCCGGCGCGGGCGGGCGAGGGCGCACGCGCCCAGCGGAGGCTGGGGGAGCTGCCGTGGATGCGCCGGCGGCGCCGCGCGCCGTCACGCCGACCGTGAACGACGATCTCTCGCTGGAGACATGCACCGCCACGATGCCGGACGGCTCCAAGAAGGTCGTCCCCTGCAAGTGACGCGCGCCGGGCCGCCCGTGCGCGGCGGGGGCTCTCCGGTCACGCCGGGATCGCGGCCGGATCGCCGAGGATCGCGCCGGTGAAGCTGGGGCGCAGGTAGAAGCCGCGCGGCAGCGCGGCGATCATCTCCCCGTCGCGTCCGAACGCGAGCGTCCGCGAGCGCCCGCTCGCGGCCTTCGGCCGCACCTGGAGCCAGCGCCCCGCGTGCGCGGTGAGCGCCTCGACGGCGCCGATGCCGATGAGCCCCATCAGGTCCTCGAAATCGGCGCGCAGGACGCGCTCCTGCGCGTCCGTCGGCCGCCAGAGCCGCGGGGCGCCCAGCCGTCGCTCCTCGCTCGGCCGGCCCGGAGCGGCGATGATCGGGACCCAGAGCACACAGGCGAGCTTCGCGCGAGCGCGCGACGTCTCCCACTCCGCACGATCGGCGTCCGACAGCGAGATCGAGCAGACGAACGTCGACTCCTGCGGCGCCCCGGTGACCTCGACGGGGATCGTCTTGAGCTCGATCCCGAGGTGGGGAAAATCGGGCCTCGACGTCGAGCCGGCCGTCGCGCCGAGCGCGCGCTCGACGAGCGCGCCGGCGGCGCCCTTCGTGCGCACGCCGCCTCGGGGCACGGCGCAACCGAGCGCGCGTGCGAGATCGGCGAGCGTCAGACCGGCGAGCGCGGCCGCCCGGCACCGGAGCTCGGCCTCGTCGCGAGGCGGTTTCAGCGCAGAGATCAACGACGCCGCCCTTAGAGCATCGCGGGGCGCGACTCCAGCGCTCAGCCGCGATCGAGAAAGGTTGGCCGCCGGGGTGCGCCGGGACGTCGATGGGGATCGAGCAGCGCTGACCCGGGGGCCATGGCGGCCTGATACGCGGCCCCCCCGAACGCGCCGCCGAGAAACAACCTACTGCTTAAATCCTTCTTTGAGCCGACAGGATTCAGAGGAAAAACGCATCAGGAATTTCCTGTATGGACTTTCCGAGGTCCACCGGTGCCGGGCCTGGCAGCCCGCTCGTCGTCGAGCGGCCATCTCAGGTCAGCGAGCTGGCCGGTGATCCGCAGCAGCATCTCCCTCAGGGAGGAGGCGGTCGCGCGATCGTTCGGGTTGTGTCGTAAACAGGCATACATGAACGCCGCGATGTCTGCGGTCCTCGGATCGTCGGCGATGCGCTTGATCGGCGCAGGGAGCCCGTCGTGGGTGACGTGCGCCGTGATGAGCGCGACCTCGGTGGGCGCGTCGAACAGCGTCTTGCCGGTGAGGATCTCGTAGGCGAGGCAGCCGAAGCTGTAGATGTCGGCCGTGAGCGGGGTGGGCGTGACCCCGGCGGGGACGACGCCCCAGATCTCCGGGGCGCCGTAGCAACCGGTGGCGCAGCCAGGGCGGATGTGGCGGCCGGCGAGGCCGAAATCGACGAGCACGGGCTCGCGTCCCCCGCGCAGGATCACGTTCGTCGGCTTGATGTCGAGGTGCCCGACGCCGACGGCGTGCATGGCTTCCAGCCCGGCGAGGACGCCGTCGAGCAGCGCCACCGCGCTCCGCGAGGTGAGGCCTCGAGCGTCGAGCAGCTTGTCGCAGCGGATGCCCTCGATGAGCTCCATCACGAGGATCGGCTTGGGGCGGGCGCCCGCGTCGAACGTGACGAAGCGGGCGAGGTTCGGGTGATCGGGCAGCGAGAGCAGCGCGCCCGCCTCCTCCCGGAACAGGCGGAGGAAGTCGGCCTCCGAGACGCTCCTGGCCGCCGTGTGATCGTACTCCGGCACCTTGAGGGCGAAGCGCTCCGCCGACGGATCGTGTCGTTCCTCGGTGCGGGTGACGACGAACACCGTCCCCAGCGAGCCGCCGCCGAGCTGGCGGTGCACGTAGAAGCCGCCGAGCGTGCGCCGGCTCGGCAGCCACGCGGGCAGCGGCTGCTCGGGCAGGGCGACCCCGCTCGGCGCGCTCTGCCGCCGGACCGGGAGCAGCAGGACGCGCGGCACGACGAGGGCGACCACATCGGCGAGCGCGCTCGGGATGCTCGCGCGCGCGGCCGAGACGAGCGCCTCGATCGGCGCGGCGACGCTCGGCTCCGCGTCGCCTTCCTCCTGCAGCGCGACCTCGATGGCGAGGCGCAGCGGCTCGGTCGCGCCGGAGGGCGCGGAGGCCGGGTGCTCCCCGCAGCGCCGGCGCGCGCCCGCGGTCAACTGGGCGAGGCGCGTCAGGGCCTCCTCGAGGGCGGCGAGCGGCGAGGCGTCCGCGTCGCCGTCACCCGCGCCGGTCAGCGCGCTGAGCGCGCGGGCCGCGTTGATCGCTCCGAGCGCGCGCGAGAGGCGGGCGAGCGCGCCCCGCACGATCTCCGTGCGCTGCGACGCGCCCGCAGGGAGCGCCGTGACGAGCGCCTCGACGGCGGCGATGCGCTCGAGCGCCACGCGCGCGCGCTCCGCCTCGGCGAGCTCCGCGTCGAGGCCGCCTTGCCGGGTCGACCGGCGCGACGCCGCGGCGTCGCTCTCCGGCGCGCGCGCGCGGGCGCCGCCGTCGCGCCCGCCGCGCGCGAACCGCGCGTAGGCGCGCAGCAGCTGGGCGACGTCCGGGTGCATGCTCGCCTGACCGAGCACGTCGAGGTCGTCGGGGTCGCCGCCGCGCATCGCCGCGTGCAAGAAGATGTCGGCCGCGTCGGCGGCGCCTTCGCGCACGAGCGCGTCGAGGCCGCGGGCGACCGAGGCGGCGATGGCGCGGCGGAGCGACGAGCCGCGCTCGGCGCGCAGCCGGTCGAGCAGCACGCCGATGGCGCCCGTCCAGCGGGCGAGCACCCGCGCCTTGAGCTCGGGCTCGCTGCCGAAGTCGGTGCTCTCGCCGTCGATCAGGTGGATGAGCGCGCGCAGGTTGCGCTGGTGCACGGTGACGTGCAGGGGCGGCGAGGCGCTCGCCCGGGCGGCGGTCCCCTCGGCGCGGAGCAGCCAGCGGGCGAGCCGCTCGTCGAGATCGTCGAGGGACGCGACCCCGGTCGCGTCCTCGCTCGGCCGCCGGTTCAGGAGGAGGAGGCTCTTCAGCAGGCCGGAGCCGAGCAGCTCGGCGTCCAGCTCGCGCACGAGCCCCACCGCGGCCCTGCGCGCCGCGGTGCTCTGCGCGTCGTCGTGCTCGCGGAGCTCGATCTCCTCGAGCGCGCCCACCACCTCGGTCGCGAGCGCGTAGGCCTCGAGCGCGCGGCCGTGCGCGTCGCGCGGGCCGGTCTCGACGAACGCCGCGACGGCGCTGTCGAGCGCGCCCCGCAGCAGCGCCACCCCGGCGCTGTCCATCGAGAGGTCGCGGTGGATGACGCGCGCCAGCGCCGCGAGCCCGTCGTCGCGCACGTGCGCGCTGGGCGGGGCCTCGAGCGCGTCCTCGAGCGCGCGGGCGCAGCGCGCCGCGGCGCGGGCGCCGAGCGGCTCGCCGCGGCTCATCACGCCGCGCAGCTCGCGCCGGAGCTCGACGATCGCCTCGGCGGTCGCCATCGGAGACGTGCGCGCGATCTCGTCGAGCAGCGCGTCGGCGGCCTCGGGCTCCGCGTCGGCCGCGACGGGGAGCCCCCAGGCCATCGCGGTGGCGATGCCCGGGTCCGCGGCGAGCAGCGGGCTCCGGAGGAGCTCGATCGCGCGTCCGAGCGCGCCGTCCGGATCCACGGCGATGCTCGCGGCCAGCGACGCCGCGCCGCGCCGCCACTCGGTGGGGGAGAGATCCTGGGCGAGCAGCGCGCGCACCTCCTCGGCGAAATCGGGCAGCACCCCGGCGAGCAGCCCTCGCGCCGCGGCGACGTGGCGCCACACGAGCGGCTCGCGATCGGCGAGGAGCGTCTGCCAGGCGAGCGCGATCCCGTCGGCGCTGCGGTCGAGGTCGCGCCGCCGCCCGTCGCCGACGTTACGGAACAGCCGGAGCGGGAGGTCGTCGCCCTGCATGGCCCGGCGGGTCGCCTCGCGGGCGGCGCGCTCGAGCAGGCGCGCGGCGAGCCGTCGCTCCGGGAGCGAGCCGGTCGACGGCGCGGCGATCCAGTCGCGCGACAGCTCGCGCCGCGAGGCGAGCAGGAGCGCGAGCGGTTCGACCGGGATGTCGGTGCCGGCGGGGAGCCAGAGCGAGAGCATCACGCGCGCGCGGATCCCTGCCCCGGACAGGCCGCGGGCCGAGCCGGCCGCCATGCGCGTCGCGAGGGCGACGAACGTCGCTGCGTTGCCGGCGTAGAGCTGTCCGAGGACGCGCCTGCCCAGCTCGCGCCGCTCCGGCCCGAGCGGGAGCGCCCCGGCGATCTCGTAGAGCGCCACGCTCGCCGCGGCCGGCGCGAGCCAGCTCAGATCGTCGAGCAGCCCGTCGGCCATGGCGGTCTGGACGCTCCGGAGCAGGCCATCCGGGCTGAGGGAGTCGAGCGGGGTCGATCCATCGAGCGCATCGACCAGCGCCAGCGAGGCGATCGTCTGCCGGAAGAGCGCGCGCCGGACGTTCGGGTCGTCGTGGGACGTGAGGTCGACGAGCCCTTCGAGGTATTCCGCGCGCGGTCGCATCGGCAAGTTGCGCAGTCTAGCGCGCCGACGCGCCGGCCCCCCTCCCACGCCGCAGCAATCCTCGCCCGTCATGGAACCTCCCACCTCGATCCGGAGCGCGTGCCGCTCCACATGGCTCCGAGAGAGCTACCTCCCCCTACGATGATCGGACCGGCCGGAGGCGCGCCCCCGCCCGCGCGCTCCGCCGCATCGCCCCGGCGAGCACGACATGGCGGGGCGATGAACCAGCCCCGTTGGTGCTCGATCTCGTGCAGCAGCGGGTCCTCTCGCGTCCGGCCGCCTGGGCCGTCGGCGCGCACGTTGGGCAGACGGCAGAGCGCTCCACGCCGCGCCACGCGCGTCGAGGACGCAATCCACGCATCCTGCGCAACGCACCGCACCCCACGGACCGACTGGGTGGAAGTGGGCATCGAAGTGGGTTAAGCGGCAGCGCGTGCGGGGCCTCGTCGCCCCGCGTGTTCGCCGCGCGATGCCGCGGCCGAAGAGCTGGAATGCAAGGAGACGTGGAACAGGGATTCTCTCTCGACCTCGACGCGTTTCGCGCGGCGTACTCGCGCTTCCTCGCGCCGGCGGGGGACGCGGCGCCGCGCGTCCTGCTCACGGGGCACTCGCACCAGGCCTGGCCGGATGCGGCGCGCGACGCGCTCTCCGCATGCTTCGACGACGCCGCGCGGCTCGTCGACGGCAAGTGGGACGCCGCGGTGTTGCCGAGGCTCTCGGCCGTCGGCGCGGCGATCCTGGAGCGGATGGGCTTCGAGCGCGGCGACGCCATCACCTTCGGCCAGAACACCCACGAGCTCGTCTACCGCCTGATCACGTCGCTCCCTCGGCGCGAGCGGCTCCGGATCGTCACCACGCAGGGCGAGTTCCACTCGCTCAGGCGCCAGCTCGCCCGCCTCGCCGAGGAGGGCGTCGAGATCGACTGGGTGAGCGTCGAGCCGCGCCACGCGCTCGCCGACCGGCTGCTCGCCGCGCTCCGGCCAGGCACCTCGATGCTCGCGATCTCGGCCGTGCTCTTCGAGAGCGCGACGGTGGTGCAGCGGCTCGACGAGGTCGTCGCGCGCGCGGCCGAGATCGGCGCCGTCCCGCTCGTGGACGCTTACCACGCGTTCAACGTCGTCCCGCTCGCGTGGGGCAGCGCGGCGCCTCACGTCTTCGCGGTCGCGGGGGGCTACAAGTACGCGGCGATGGGCGAGGGGATCTGCTGGATGCGCGTCCCGCACGGCTGCGGGCTGCGCCCGGTCTTCACCGGCTGGTTCGCCGACTTCGGCTCGCTCGCGGGCAGCAGCGGCGGCGTCGCGTACGCGCCCGGGGGCGCGCGGTTCGCGGGCTCCACGTTCGACCCCTCCGCGCTCTACCGCGCCGCCGCGGTGATCGAGCACTGGGATCGCTTCGGCCTCACCGTCCCGCGGCTGCGCGCGATATCGCTCCGGCAGACCGGGCGCATCCTCGGCCTCCTCGACGCCGCGGGCCGCGGCGGCGACGTCGTCTCGCCCCGCGAGCCCGAGCGCCGGGGCGGCTTCGTCGCCGTGCGCTCGGCGCGGGCGGGCGACGTCGTGGAGCGCCTCCGCGCCCGGCGCGTGCTCGTCGACGCCCGGCGCGACGTGCTCCGCATCGGCCCCGCGCCTTACCTCACCGACGCCGAGATCGACCAGGGCGTCGCGGCCCTCGTCGAGGAGCTCGGTCGCTAGCGCGCTGGCGATGTTCTCGTCGGGACGCTCAGGGTTCGCTGTGGACGCGCGGCGCGTCGGGGTACAGCGACCGCAGCCCGCGCCAGGCGACGTCGGCCGCGCTCTCCGCGGGCTCGGCGAGATCCCATTCCAGGTAGAGCTTGTCGCCGTCGTAGCAACCGAAGCTCGTCGACAGGCAGAGCAGCGGCTCGCGCTCGGTGGCATACCCCTCGCGCGCGACGTCGTGCCCGTAGATCGCCACGCGAGCGTCCGGGTCGATCGCACGGAGGAAGGCATAGGCGCGGTCGCTCGACGTGCTCCGCGCCCAGAGCAGCGCGCCGAGCGTCCCGTGCAGGCTCATCTCCGAGAGCGGTACGTCGAGGAACCCGTCGAGCGGGAGCCGATCGAGATCTTGCCGGCTCTGAATGCGGGCGTGCGGCGCCGCATGCAGCATGACCAGCCGGGCCGCGCGCGCGGCCGCCACGAACGGCCACCCGCGGAACCAGCTTCGCATCGCCAGCGTGTCCTCCGGGCCGAGGAGGTCTTCGAGCCGCAGCGCCTCGTCCGGGAAGAATTTGGCCACCACCGGACCTCCCACGTGCGCGTGCTCGTGGTTTCCGAGCAGGTAGTGAACCCTGCCGGGGTGGCGTTCCGCGAGACTCCTCGCCTTTTTCAGCAAGGTCACGGAATCGCCCCGGTAGAACGAGCCCAGGTAGTCGGGCCATTCACCTTCGTCGAGCTCGGGCCCGTGGACCAGGTCGCCCGTGATCACGAGGACCGCGCCGTCACGGCCGGTCGCCGCCTGCTCGAAGATCTCGGCGATTCGCTCGAAATCCGCGACATTGCCCTGTAAATCGGTGGCGACGATGAGTCTGCCCCGATCAGGGAGGTCGACGACACGCTGCACGTCTCCAGCATAGCCGAACGTCCCTGCGTTCGCCTCGCGTGAACTGAGCCCATCCGACGCGTGAACGCCGGCTGGCTGCAACGCCACGCCCTCTGCCAGATCATCCAGATTTGACGAAGTATTACAATAGTACTGTGACTTGGCGGAGGTTCTCGCTCAGGCTAGGCTCGCAGTCGTATGCAAAACCGGAAACTTTCAGCGTGGGTGGACGAGGTCGCCGATCAGACGCGGCCTGATCGGGTCGTCTTCTGTGACGGCTCCGAGGCGGAGAACCGAACGCTGATCCAGGGGATGCTGAGCGACGGTACGCTCCTCGCGCTCGATGGGGAGAGATACCCCAACTGCTATCTTCACCGGAGCGATCCGACCGACGTCGCCCGGACTGAGCACCTCACGTTCATCTGCACTCGCGATAAGGAAGACGCGGGCCCGACGAACAACTGGATGTCGCCGGACGAGGCCTCGCAGCGGGTCGGACGGCTGTTTGACGGGGCGATGAAGGGGCGGACGATGTTCGTCGTGCCGTACCTGATGGGCCCAGTGGGATCGCCCTCGGCGAAGGTTGGAATCGAGATCACCGACAGCCCTTATGTCGTGGCGAGCATGCGGATCATGACCCGTATGGGCCGGGTCGCGCTCGATGCGCTGGGCAGCTCCGAGGACTTCTGCAGAGGGCTGCACTCGCTCGGGGACCTGAGCCCCGAGCGCCGCTTCGTCTGCCATTTCCCGGCGGAGCGGCTCATCTGGAGCGTCGGCTCCGGGTATGGGGGCAACGCGCTGCTCGGGAAGAAGTGTTTCGCGCTGCGCATCGCGAGCACGATGGCGCGCGACGAAGGGTGGTTCGCGGAGCACATGCTCATCCTCGGCCTGGAGGACCCGGGAGGGCGGGTGACGTACGTCTGCGCGGCGTTCCCGAGCGCCTGCGGGAAGACGAACCTCGCCATGCTCGTGCCGCCGGCGTCCCAGAAGGGGTGGAAGGTGTGGACGGTCGGCGACGACATTGCCTGGCTGCGGATCGGCCGGGATGGTCGGCTCTGGGCGATCAACCCCGAGGCCGGCTTCTTCGGCGTGGCGCCGGGGACGAGCTCGAGGACGAACCCGAACGCCCTGGCGACGCTGGCCAGGAACTCGATCTTCACGAACGTGGCGCTCACGCCGGAGGGGACGCCGTGGTGGGAAGGCTTCGACGGTCCGGTGCCGCCGGTGCTCACCGACTGGAGGGGACGCCGATGGACGCCCGACAGCAAGGAGCCCGCGGCGCATCCCAACAGCCGGTTCACCGCGCCGGCCCGCCAGTGCCCGTCGATCTCGACGGAGTTCGACGCCGCGGCGGGCGTGCCCATCTCGGCCATCGTCTTCGGCGGACGGCGCGCGCGGCTCGCGCCGCTCGTCTGCGAGGCGCGCGGCTGGGCCCACGGCGTCTATCTGGGCGCGACGATGGCCTCGGAGACGACCGCGGCGGCCACCGGGAAGGTCGGGGTCGTCCGCCGCGACCCGATGGCGATGCGCCCCTTCTGCGGATACAACATGGCCGACTACTTCCGGCACTGGATCGAGCTCGGCGAGAACCGCGCGGCGTTCCCGAAGATCTTCCACGTGAACTGGTTCCGGCAGAGCGAGGCGGGCGCGCTCCTCTGGCCAGGCTTCGGCGAGAACCTCCGCGTCCTCCGCTGGATCGTCGCGCGCGTGCGCGGGGAGGCGAAGGGACACGACACCCCGGTCGGGATCATGCCCACCGACGGCGAGCTCGACACGAGCGGCCTCGGCGTGAACGACGAGGCAATGCGCGAGCTCTTCGCCATCGATCGCGACGCGTGGCTGGAGGAGGCGCGCGATCGCGAGGCGTTCCTGGAGTCGTTCGGCTCGCGCATGCCCGAGGCGCTGCTCCGGCAAAACCGGGATCTCATGGCCCGGATCCGGGCGTGAGCTAGCGCCGTCGAGAGCGGTTCACGCCACGCACCGCCACGAGGCCCGAATGGCCCCCGGGCCGAAGGCTCGCGCTCGCGACGTGCGAGCCCCGCACAGAAGCACCCGGCGCTCGAAGTCAGGCCGCGCGCTCGCGCGCTGGCCCCCAGCAAGCGACCCGCTCGTCCGCGCTGCATGGCGATAATGGGCGGGAATGTCTTGACGCCGGCACAGGTTGGCCCACACAGTTCTTTCAAAGAATTTTGAAACTTTCATGAGTCACGCAAGCGACATCCATCGCCAGGCGGAGCTGCTCGCGGCGGACGCGATCGGCGACGTCATCGAGCACTGGGGCTTCCGCCGGGTGCTCGGGCGGATCTGGACCGTCCTGTTCATCGAGGGCGGAGCCCTCTCCGCCGCCGAGATCGGCGAGCGGCTGCAGGTTTCCTCCGGCGCAATGAGTATGTCGCTGACAGAATTGCAAAGGTGGGGTGTAGTACGAAGAGTATGGAAACCGGGCGAGCGGAAGGAGTTCTTCGAGGCCGAGACGGACTTCTGGAAGATGATTTCCAAAGTGTTCGCCGAGCGCGAGCGGCTGATCGCCGACTCCGTGAGGGAGCGCCTCGAGCGGGCTTCGGCGCTGCTCGAGGGCCTGCCTCCCACCGACGCCGCCCGGTTCAGCCTCGATCGGGTGGAGCGGCTCCTCTCGTTCGTCATCGTCGCGCAGGCGGCGCTCGACGGGTTCATCAAGAGCAGGACCGTGGATTTCTCGCGGTTCGGGGATCTGGTCCGGTTCCCCATCCGCGCCGTGCGTTCCCGGCGAGGCGCCTAGCGGGACCGTGATTTCGGAGAGCTCGACCGTCACGGGGGGCCCCGCGCGGTGCGGGGCGCAGCGTGCGCTCGTGCTTCCAGGTGGAGATGGGATGACTGCGACTACAACGTTTACTGGGACGGTCCAGCGGAGCGATGTCGTCTCGAGCCTCGGAGGCATGTGCGCTGGGCGAGGGCTCGACGCGCTCGCCGCGCGCCTCGCGGAGCTGAGGCGCCTGCTCGACGGGGACCTCGGCGACATCGAGCGCGAGATCGCGAAGGTCGGGCTGGACGGCGAGACGCCGGCGCACCGGAGCGCTCGGCACTTGCTCGGCCTGAACGGCAAGCGCCTGCGGCCCATCTGCGTCGCGCTCGCCTCCCACATCGGGAGCGGCTTCAACGACGCCGCGCGGACGTTCGCGGTCGCGGTCGAGCTCGTCCACAACGCGACGCTGCTGCACGACGACGTCGTCGACCTCGGCGACCGCCGGCGCGGCGCGGACGCGGCGCGGGTCATCTACGGCAACGCCGCCTCGATCTTCGGCGGCGACTACCTCCTGCTCGACGCGCTCTCCAAGATCCAGGCGGTCGGCATGACCGACGTGCTCGAGCGGGTGCTCCTCGTGATCAAGGAGATGGTCGTGGCCGAGGCGCTCCAGCTCGCGTCGCGGGGCCGCGTGCGCACGAGCACGAGCGAGTACTTCCAGATCGTCGACGGCAAGACGGCGTCGCTGTTCCGATGGGCGATGTTCGCAGGGGCGCGCGCGGGCGGCGTGAACGAGCCGCTCTGCAAGGCGCTCGAGAGCTTCGGGACGAGCCTCGGGGTCGCGTTCCAGCTCGTCGACGATGTCCTCGACTTCGCCGGCGACCCGGAGGCGACCGGCAAGGCGCTGCTCACGGATCTGCGCGAGGGCAAGATGACGTACCCGCTGCTCCTCGCCATGGAGCGCGACCGCGAGCTCACGCCCGCCCTCGAGGCGCACTGCGCGTCGGAGGACACGGCCGTCGAGCCGGAGCTCGGCCGGCGCATCGCGCAGATCATGGTCGAGAAGCGCGTCGTGGACGACTGTCTCGAGCTCGCGTCCCGGCTCTGCGGGGACGCGGTGCGGAGCATCGAGCCGCTCCCGGAGAGCCCGGCGAAGGCGGCGCTGGAGGGGGTCGCGATGTCGACGCCCCGGCGGAAGCGGTGAGCGGCGATGACGAACCCCTTGATGCAGTGCGCGGAGCGCGCGCCCCGCTCGCGAGCGCGCGCGGCGCGCGGAGACACCCGATGAGCCAACACGTGTCCAGCCGGATCAGCGGCTTCTACAAGCGGTGCCTCGAGGAGCGACTCCACGCGATCCAGGCGCTCGGTCTGCTCGACGAGGAGGCGCTCGCGCACCTCGCCAGCGGGGGAGGGCTGCCGACGGCGGTGGCCGATCGGATGTGCGAGAACGTCATCGCGACGCACGCGCTCCCGCTCGGCCTGGCGCTGAACTTCCGCGTGAACCAGCGCGACGTGCTGGTGCCGATGGCGGTGGAGGAGCCGAGCGTCATCGCCGCCGCGTCGAACGCGGCGCGCATGGTCCGGCGGTCGGGCGGCTTCTCCGGCGAGGCGGACCCGCCGATCATGACCGCCCAGGTCCAGCTCGACGACGTGCCGGACGCGGAGGCGGCTGCGGCCCGGCTGGAGGCGGCCCGCGCGAGCCTGCTCGCGGCCGGGGACGCGGCCATCCCCAGGATGGTGGCGCGCGGCGGCGGCTGCCGCGATCTCGAGGCGCGCGTCCTCTCGGCGGAGCTCGGCGTGCTCGTCGTGCACCTCTACGTCGAGGTCGGCGACGCCATGGGCGCGAACCTGGTCGACACCGTCGCAGAGGCGGTGGCGCCGCTCGTGCAGCGCATCGCCGGCGGGACGCTGGGCCTGCGGATCCTCTCGAACCTGACCGTCCGCCGCCTCGTCCGGGTGACGGCCACCGTGGCGGACGACGCGCTCGGGGGCGCGGACGTGGCGAGCGGCATCGCGCGGGCGAGCCGCTTCGCGGAGCTCGATCCGTACCGGGCGACGACCCACAACAAGGGCTTCATGAACGGGCTCGACGCGGCCGCGGTGGCGCTCGGGCAGGACTTCCGTGCCATCGAGGCGGGCGCGCACGCGTACGCGGCGATCGGCGGCCGGTACCGGCCGCTCAGCACGTGGGAGCGCATCCCGGGCGGGCTCGTGGGGCGGGCGGAGCTGCCGCTCGCCGTCGGCACGGTGGGCGGCGCGACCGAGGTGCACGCCGGCGTGCGCGCGGCGCTGCAGCTCGTGGGCGCGAAGAGCGCGCGCGAGCTCGCGGTGGTGCTGGCGTCCGTCGGGCTGGCGTCCAACCTGGCGGCGCTGCGCGCGCTCGCGAGCGAGGGCATCCAGCGAGGCCACATGCGGCTCCACGAGCGGAAGCGCGCGCTCGGCGGCGCGTCGACGGCGGGCGGGGAGCCCGCCGCGCCGCCGTCCGGCGAAGGCAAGCGGTTCGCCGCAGAGCGCGCCGAGGCGCCGCTCGCGGTGCACCAGGCGGGGGGCGGGACATGAGCGAGGCGAGCCAGGATCAGGCGCCGCGCGGCGGGCGCCGCTTCGGCACGGGGGAGATGTTCGACGGCATCGCGGAGCGGTACGACCTCCTGAACCGGGTCATCTCGCTGGGGCTCGATCAGGGCTGGCGGCGGCGCGCGGTGCGCTCGCTCGAGCTCTCGCCCGGCGCGACGGTGCTCGATCTCGCGACCGGCACCGCCGATCTCGCGATCGCGATCGCGCGGGCGCACGAGGTGAAGGTCATCGGGGTCGATCCGTCGCAGGGGATGCTCGGCGTCGGCCGCCGGAAGGTGGAGGCCGCGGGGCTCGCGGGGCGGGTCGAGCTCGAGGTCGGCGACGCGCAGCAGCTCCAGCTCGGCGACGCGAGCGTCGACGCCATCTCGATGGCGTTCGGGATCCGCAACGTCCCGGATCGCGCGCGAGCGCTCCGCGAGATGGCGCGCGTCACGCGGCCCGGGGGGCGCATCGCGATCCTCGAGCTCAGCGAGCCGCGCAGCGGGCTCATGGGCAAGCTCGCGCGCTTCCACATCCACACGGTCGTCCCGTACGTGGGCGGCGCGATCTCCGGCAAGGACGAGTACCGGTACCTGCAGGACTCGATCGCGAGGTTCCCGCCGCCGGACGAGTTCGCGGAGCTGATGCGCGGCGCGGGGCTGCGCGTGCTCCGCGTGGAGCCGCTCACGATGGGCGTCGTGTGCCTCTTCGTCGCGACGCCCGAGGGGGCCTGAGGTGCGCGCGAGAGAGGGCCTAGGGGGGCGGTGATGGGCGGGTCGAACCTCCACTCTGCCTGGGCGCAGCTGTTCGTCCGCGCGCTCGCGCAGGCCGGGGTGCGCGACCTGGTCCTCTGCCCCGGCTCGCGCTCCACGCCGCTCGCGATCGCGGCGATGGAGAGCGAGGAGGTGCGCTGCCACAGCGTCGTCGACGAGCGCGCCGCCGCGTTCTTCGCGCTCGGGCAGGCGCGCGTCACCGGGCGGCCCAGCGTCTTCGTGTGCACCTCGGGCACCGCCGGCGCGCACGCGCTCCCGGCGATCATCGAGGCGCACCAGAGCTTCACCCCGCTCATCGCGATCACGGCCGACCGCCCGTGGGAGCTCGCCGACGCCGCGGCCGCGCAGACCATCGATCAGACCAAGCTCTTCGGCGACCACGTCCGTCACTTCGCCGAGCTCGGGCTGCCGGATCCGTCGCCCCTCGCGTTGCGCGCGGTGACGCGCATCGCGGCCCAGGCGGTCACGCGCGCGCTGTCGCCGACGCCGGGCGCGGTCCACATCAACGCGCGCTTCCGCAAGCCGCTCGAGCCGGTCGACGCGACCGGGCCCGAGCCGTGGCAGGCAGAGTGGGAGGCGCTGATGCGCCGCGCCGGCACGCGGGTCGTGTCGGCCCGCGCCGGGGTCGACGGGCGGGCGATCGAGGAGCTCGCCGCGCGCTGCGCGCGCGCGGAGCGGGGGCTCATCGTGTGCGGCCCCGCCGAGAGCCGAGAGGACGACGCGCGCGCGCGCCGCGCGGTGCTCGCGCTCTCGCGCGCGACGGGCTTCCCGGTGCTCGCCGAGGGCACGAGCCAGATCTGCTTTGGCGGCCTCACCGAGGGCGTCGTGATGCCGGCGTCGTTCGATTCGTTCCTCCGCGCGCCCGAGTTCCGCGCGGCGAACGCGCCCGACCTCATCCTCGAGCTCGGCGCCCCGCCGACGTCGGCCGGCTACGCGACCTACATCGCCGAGCACGCGAGCGCGCGCCGCGTCGTCGTCTCCTCGCACGGCTGGAACGACCCGACGAGCGCCGCGGCCGCCCTCGTCATGGGTGAGCCCGTGGAGGTGTGCGAGGCGCTCGTGGCGCGCCTCGGCGGGGCGGCGCTGAGCCTGGGGCGCGGGCGGCGGGACTGGGCCGCGACGTTCGCGCGCGCCGGCGAGATCGCGGCGGGGCACGCCGCGCGCGCTTGCGCCGGGGACGAGCTGACGGAGGGCGCCATCGCCCGGATGGTGGCCAGCGCGTGCCCTGCGGGCTCGCTGCTCGCGATCGGCAACAGCATGCCGGTGCGCGATCTCGACACGTACTGCCCGCCGTCGGCGCGCGCGCTGCGCGTGCTGCACCAGCGCGGGGCGAGCGGGATCGACGGCCTCGTGTCGGCGGCGGCCGGCGCGCGCGTGGCGGCCGCCGCGCCGGTCACGTTGCTGCTCGGCGATCTCAGCCTGCTGCACGATCTGACCGGGCTGCTCCTCGCCGCGAAGGCAACGGGCGACGGCCGAGCGCCGCTCGTCATCGTGGTGGTCCAGAACGACGGCGGCCGCATCTTCGAGCACCTCCCCATCGCCAGGCGCGGCGCCGCGCTGCTCGAGCGGTGCTTCACGATGCCGCAGCACCTCGATTTCGCGCCCGCGGCGGCGATGTTCGGGCTCGCCTACGAGCGCGCCGGCACCGCCGGGGAGCTCGCCCGCGCGCTCGCCGCGGGGTACCAGCGGGCGGGCGCGACGCTGATCGAGGCGGTGGTGCCGCCCCACGACGGCGCCGCCCGCGTGGCGCGGCTCTGGTCCGACGTTCGTCGCGACGTCGCGGCCCTGGGCAGCGCGCCGGCCGCGGACGGCGCGGCGGCCGATCTGCAGACTCCATGAGCGGCGCGCGCGCTGAGAACCCCGAGCTTGCCGAGAGGGATCCACGATCATGAGCCAGGTCAACGCGAACACGAGTCCGGCACCCGACGACGTCGCGCGCGGCGCGTCCGGCGAGGGCGCGCGGGCCCCGCGAGCCGGAGAGGGGATCGTGAGCGCCGCGGCGGCGCATCGGGCGACGGGCGCGGCGGGCGCAGCCGCCCCGGGGGGAGTGCGCCCCGGCTCGCTCCGGGCGTGGCTCCTCGCGTGCCGGCCGGCGACGCTCACCGCTGCGCTCGCGCCGGTGATGGTCGGGACCGCCGTCGCCTACGCGCTCGGCGGGATGCGGCTCGGCCCCGCGCTCTCGGCGCTCGCCGGAGCGATGCTCATCCAGATCGCGACGAACTTCGCGAACGACGTCTTCGATCACGAGAAGGGCGCCGACACGCACGAGCGGCTCGGCCCCACGCGCGCCGTGCAGGCGGGGCTGCTCACGCCGCGCCAGGTGCGCGTCGGGCTGCTCGTCACGATCGCGCTCACGCTGCCGTTCGGGGTGCACCTGGCGCTCGTGGGCGGGTGGCCCATCGTGGTGATCGGCGTCGCCTCGATCCTCGCGGGGGTCGCGTACACCGGTGGGCCGTACCCGCTCGGCTATCACGGCCTCGGCGACCTCTTCGTGTTCGTGTTCTTCGGCCTCGTCGCCGTCTGCGGTACGGCGTTCGTCCAGCTCGGCTCGGTCCCGCCGCTCGCGTGGGCGGCGGCCGTGCCGATCGGCGCCATCGCCACCGCCGTGCTCGTCGTCAACAACGTCCGCGATCGCGAGACGGACGTCGTCGCCGGCAAGCGCACGCTCGCCGTCCGGCTCGGGCGCCGCGCGGGCGTCATCGAGTACGCGATGCTCTTCGCCGCCGCCTACGCGGTGCCGGTCGCGCTCGCCGTCGGCGAGGGCCGGCGATGGACGCTCCTCGTGCTCGCGACGTTCCCTCGCGCGGTGCGCCTGCTCCGGGTGCTGGCGACGACCGACGGCCGGCCGCTCAACGACTGCCTCGCCGGGACGGCGAAGCTGCTGCTCGCCTATGCGCTGCTCTTCTCGCTCGGCCTCGCGGCCCAGCTGTAGGGATCATGCGCGTCGTCGATGCCCGCCTCGCGTCCCGGGTCCTTGATGGAGCGCGCCGGGGCCTCGTGCTGTCGCTCACCGACGACGAGGGGCGCGTCGGCCTGGGTGAGGCCACGCCGCTCCCCGGCTTCTCACCCGACACGGCCGACGAGGACCAGCGCGCGCTCGCCGAGCTGCCGGGGGCGCTCGGCGCGGTCGACCTTCCGGCCGAGGGCGCTGCGCCGACGGCGACGGCGATCCTGCGCGCGCTCGCGCCGCTGTCATCGCGGCTGCGCGATCTCCCGGCGGCGCGCTTCGCCCTGGAGACGGCGCTGCTCGATCTGCTGGGCCAGCGCCTCGGCCTCTCGATGTCGGCGTGCCTCGGCGGACACGTGCGCTACGCCGAGGTCCAGGTCAACGGGCTGCTCACGACCTCGGTGCCGCTGCCGGAGATGCTCGCGCGCGCTAGCGCGCTCGCCGCGCGCGGCGTCCGCGCGATCAAGGTGAAGCTCCGCTCGCGCGGGGAGGACGGCTTCGCGCGCGACCTCGAGGCGCTGCGCGCGCTGCGGCGGGAGCACCCGGGCGTCGAGCTCCGGCTCGACGCGAACGCGGCGTGGTCGCTCGACGAGGCGCCCCGTCGGCTCGCGCTCCTCGCGCCGCTCGGCCCGCGCTTCGTCGAGCAGCCGGTCGCGCCGGCGCTCCTCCATCACCTCGGCGCGCGCGATGTCCCGTGGGCGGCCGACGAGTCGCTCGCGGTCGAGGGCATGCCGGAGCGCCTGCTCGAAGCGGAAGGCTGCGCTGCGTTCATCCTGAAGCCCGCGATGCTCGGCCTGCTGCGCGCGCACGCGCTCGGCGGCAGGGCGCAGGCGCGCGGCATCGACGCCGTGGTGACGCACCTCTTCGACGGGCCCATCGCGCTCGCCGCCTCGTGTGAGCTCGCGCTCGCCTTGCCGCGCGCGCCGCTCGCGTGCGGCCTCGACGCGCACGCCGGCCTGGAGGCGTGGCCCGCGATCCGGATCCCGCAGCTCCGCGAGGGCGGCCTGGTCGCGGCCAGCGATCGGCCCGGCCTCGGCATCCGGCCATGGACGGGCTGAGCCTCCTCGATGCCGCGCGCGATCCCGCGATCGCCGCCCGGACAGCGATCGTCCTCGGCGGCGCCGAGGACGACGCGCCGCGCGCGATCGACGTCCCCGCCCTCGGCGTCGGCCCCGGCGGCGCCCTTCGCTTCGGCGAGCTGGCGCACGCGGTCGCGACCGTATCCGGCCGGCTCGCCCGCGCGGGGATAGGGCAGGGAGCCCGCGTGGCGCTCGTCGCGCCGAACGCGCTCGGGACCGTGGTCGTCATCCACGCGCTGCTCGCGCTCGGCGCCGTGCTCGTCCCGATCCATCCACGTCTCACGGCCGGCGAGGCTGGCCTCCTGCTCGACGACGCGCGCCCCGACCTCGTGCTGCGCGAGCCTGCGCTCGCCGCCCTGCTCGACGACGCCGCGCCGGAGATAAGCGCGCTCCGCGAGCGCGGGGCGCGCGCCGCCGAGGCCGCGCGCGTCCCGCCGCCGGACGCTTCCGGCGATCTGGCGATCGTCTACACCTCGGGCACCACCGGGCGTCCCAAGGGCGCGGTGCTCTCGCGCCGCGCGTTCCTCGCCGCCGCCGAGGGGAGCGCGGCCAACCTCGGCGTGCGCGACGACGACCGCTGGCTGCTCTGCCTTCCGCTCTGCCACGTCGGTGGCCTCTCGATCGTGACCCGCTGCTTGCTCTCGCGCCGCGCCGTCATCCTCGCGCCTCGCTTCGAGCCCGCCTCGGTGCTCGCCTCGATCGTCCGCGACCGCGCGACGCTGCTCTCCGTGGTGCCGACGATGCTGCTCGCGCTGCTGGAGGCCGATCGCGACAACGTCCTCGCCCGGCTCCGCGCGGTGCTCGTCGGCGGCGCGGGCGCTCCGGCGCGGGCGCTCGACGAGTGCGCGCGCCGCGGGGTCCCCGCGCTCACCACGTACGGCCTCACCGAGGCGTGCTCGCAGGTCACCGTGCAGCGCCCGCGCGATCCGCGCGCGACAGAGCCGGGCTCCGGCTCCCCGATCGCCGGCGTCGAGCTCCGCATCGAGGGCGCCGGCAGCGACGGCGTGGGCCGCATCGAGATCCGCGGCCCGGTGCTGTTCCGCGGCTACTACCGCGGCCCCGACCGCGCGCCGGAGCTCTCGGTCGACGGCGCCGGGTGGTTCGGCACCGGCGATCTCGGCGCGCTCGACGCCGCCGGGCGCCTGCACGTCGCGGCGCGCCGCAGCGATCTCATCGTGACCGGCGGAGAGAACGTCTACCCCGCCGAGGTGGAGCAGGTCCTCGCGTCCTGCGAGGGCGTCGCCGGCGCGGTGGTGTTCGGCGTGCCTGACGATCGCTGGGGCCAGGTCGTCGCCGCGGCGATCGTCCCCGATCAGGCCTCGCCCTGCGAGGCGGGCGGCGCCGCACCCTCCCCCGCATGGCTCGGCGATCTCGCGGCCGTCGTCGCGGCGCGGCTCGCCCCGCACAAGCGCCCGCGGCGCCTCTGCGCCGTCGCGGCGCTGCCGCTCACCGCGGCCGGCAAGCTCGATCGCGCGGGCGCGGCGGCGCAGCTCGCGGCCGCGCTAGCCCCGTTCCCGCCGCGCTAGCGCCCGGCGCGCCGGCCGGCGGCCGCCGCTCGGCGCGGCTAGGCGAGCGCGCTGCGCAGATCGTCCGGGAGCGGGCACGGCGTGAAGCGCGCGCCGTCGATGCACACGTGCACGGTCTGCCCGACGGCGGCGACCCGGCCCGCCGTCGTCACGCGGTAGCCCACCGTGAACGACGTGTCGCCGAGCTTCGGCGCGAGCACCTCGACCTCGATGGCGTCACCGAACCGGAGCGGCAGGAGGTAATCCGCCTCGGCGTGGACGAGCGGCAGCTTGATCGTGCCGCCCGCGATCATCGCAGGAAGGTCGATGCCTCGCTCCTTCAGCGCGATCATGTACGCGTCGCTGAAATACTCGAGGACCCGCGGATAGAAGACGATCCCGGCCGCGTCGACGTCCTGGAAGCGCACGGCGCGGCGCTCCACGGCGAGGCGCGGCGCGGTCTGCTTGAGCTCATCGACGCTGAACGCGCGCTTCATCGCGCCGCAGGGTAGCGCAGAGGCGCCGAGCGCGTCGCGAGGAGCGGGGTGCTCCGCCGCACCGCGGCGCCCTCCTTCTCCGGCTCTGACGCGGGCGGTCAGGTCTCACCGCCGACGCTTCGCCGGGTCGTTCTTCTGTCCATTTCTGCTCGCCGTCGTCCGTTTCGCAGTCCATGCTCGCCCGCGATGGCTGACCGACGTCCCGGCGGTCTCGGGGCCGGGTCCCGCAGGCTGCGTCGCGCCACCTCGAACGATCGCGAGCGCCGCGCGATGCGATGCCTCGGGGCCCGAGCGCCGCGTTCCCGCGGCGTGCTCGCGGCGCTCGCTTGCCTCCTGGCAGCGAGCTGCGCGGTCGCGTGCGAGTCGACGCCTGTGTCGACCCCGACGCCGATGCCCTCTCAGAGCCCGCCGGTCGCTGCGCTGCCGCGGCCTGCGTTCGCGGAGACCTCGACGCCGACCGGCGCGGCGCACGCGTCGAACCCGCTCGGCCTGCCCCCGTACCCGATCAAGCTCGAGCCAGGCCGCCGCGTGTTCACCTTCTCGGACCGGATGCTCGCCGGGGCCAAGCTCGGGTCCACGCTCGTGCTGTACGCGGCGACCGTGGTCGGCTTCGACGGCGACGACCTCATCGTCGAGGGGAGGGGGGGACCATCGTACAAGGTTCACCCGGGCTACGTCATCCCCGTGCCCGACGCGCCCCGCCTCCGGCCCCACGACCCGCTGCTCACGGAGTGGAACGGCGTCATGAAGCACGCCGTCCTCACCCGCTTCGTGAAGGACAAGATCGAGGTCCGCTACACCGACATGGACCCGCGGACCCCGCTCGCGCAGCTCAAGGGCGTTCGCTTCGTCGTGCAGACCGCGGGGCTCGCCCCCGGCAACTTCGCCGCATGGAAGGACGGCGAGACGTGGCGCCACGTGCTGCTCGTGTCGCGGCTCGGCGGTCCTCCGGCCGAGCCCGGCGCCGTCCTGACGTCGCTGTCCAGCAGCTCCGCGCGGTGGTTTGCCCTCGGTTACGGCGGCGCCGCGCTGCTCGCCGACGAGTCGGCGCTCCGTCCACTCCCCGTCAAGCCAAAGCTCAAGATCGGGGCGAGCGTCTGGGCCGAATGGGTCGGCGCGCTGCGTCCCGCCGTCGTGCAGAGCGCCGAAGAGACAGGCCTGTACACGGTCAAGTTCGAGCGCGCCGGGCGGCCGGCCACGGTCGGCTGGGGGCTGCTCACACCGCCGCTCGAGCCGTAACCGCACGCCATCGAAAGAGCGCGTCGCTCGATCCACCACCCGGGCCCGAGGAGCGGGCCTGTGGGCCATGGGGAACTTCCGAGATGGGCGAGCGACGGATCGCGCATCTCGCCGCGCCGCGAAGCGGCGATCCCGAGTCGAGTAACGCCGATTGCATGCAGCGCCGGTGCGCAAGACGCTACGCGTTTTCGCCCGACATGGAGAGTGGTAAGCGCTGTAGTATGGATCTCAGGAGCGCATGGCTGGCGACGCGCCAGTGGGTCCCTTTCACCCTCAGGACCATGGCGTACGGCACCGTGTCTCTGACGCTGGGCCCCCTCACGCCGCAGCGCTCGGCGAGCCTGTGGGCGATGCGGCGCTGGTGTCAGGCGAGCGCGCGAGGGCTGGATATCGAGATCCAGGCGAGCGGACTCGAGAACGTCCCTCCCGGGGTGTTCGTCTACTGCTCCAACCACCAGAGCCTTCTTGACATCCTGGCCCTCGGCGCCGTGTTGCCGGGCGATTTCAAGTGGGCCGCCAAGCGCTCCCTCATGAAGATCCCATTCCTCGGCTGGCACCTCCGGCTCGCGGGCCATGTGCCGGTCGATCGCACGGTCGGCTCCCGCGCCGCGGTCGAGGCGATCTCGCGGTTCGAGGCGGTGCTCAAGAGCGGCAAGCCGCTGCTCGTCTTCCCCGAGGGGACGCGGAGCGAGGACGGCATCCTCCGGCAGTTCAAGAACGGCGGCTTCTATGCAGCCGTCCGCGCCGGCGTGCCCGTGGTGCCGGTCGCCATCGACGGCACGCACCTCCTCATGAAGAAGGGCGCCCTCGACACCGGCGACGGCACCCTGCGGATCGTCCGCGTCCGGGTTGGCGCGCCGATCGCCGTGCGCCCGGACGGCCGCGAGGGCGCGCGGGTCAACGACCTGCGCGAGCGCGCCCACGCCGCGGTGAGCGAGCTCCTCCGCTCGATCGGCGGTCGCGTCGAACCGCCGGCCGGCGCCGCGGCCGCGTCGGAGGCGCCGGCGAGCGGCGCCCGGACCGAGCAGGCGTCCGGCTGACGGGGCGACGCGCCGGCGGGGCGGATCAATCGCAGAGGCTGGGGAGCGCGTCGATCTCGGCGAACAGCTCGTCGTAGCCGTCGATGCGACGGCCACCGTGCTCCTCATCGTCGAACCGGTAGAACACGCGCCGCGCGACCGGCATCACGCCGCCGTTGTCGTAGGCCTCGGCGTCGGTCGCCGTGTTGCCGAAGGCCCACGCGGGCAGCATCTCCCTTCCGTCGAACAGCCGCTCCAGCTCCACTGTCTTGTACTCCACGGCGCCGTCGCCCGTCGCGCCTGTCAGGCTCAGCGTGGTGTGCACGATGCCAGGCGGGAAGCCGTACGCCTCGAGGAAATCGCGCGTGCGCTGGACGAGCCACTCCGGCCGCGCGGTCAGGTACATCGGGCGATAGCCCTTCGACGTGAGCCGGTGGAACGCCGCCGCGGCGTGCGCGTGCGCGTCGGGCAGCTCGCCGAGGAGGAGCGAGGTGAACTCCTCGGTCTCCGTGCCGGTGAGCGTCCCATCGACGTCGCTGACGAACATCGGCGCGCCCCGCGGGACGACCTCGATGAAGAGGTCGGTGCTCGAGAGGTCGCCGCGGACGACCAGGTGGACCCGGTGCCGGCCCGGACCGAGCCGCTGCGCCGCGGGGATCTCGAAGTAGACGCGGCCGCCGTCATCGCTGACACCCTCGACCGCGCGGTGCGCCGAGTCCGCTTCCGTCGTGGTCGCCGAGCCGAGGCGCTCCCACGCGCCGCCGCAGCCGCGGAGCAGATAGATGTCGACCCGCTCATCCTTCAGGTCCTTGTCCGTGATCCCGTAGGCGAACTTTCCGATGATCCACTGCGGGTCGTCCGGCGTCAGGTAGAGGTCGCGTCCGCGGTGGTTGGGGCTCCCAGCGCCGGCGATGAGGTACGAAGACGGGTGATTCCACGCGAGCTCCTCGCCCGGATCGGGCGGCGCCGCGTCGCACGCCGGAGGTGGGTTGCAGGAGGCTCCCGGCGCCTCGCCGCCGCTCGAACCGCCGTCCTCGCCGCTCGGCGCGTCGCCGCCGCCATCGCCCTTGCCCCCGCCGCCCTCCTTCTGGCCCCCGCCGCTGTCCTGGCCATCGCCATCGCTGCCCCGGCCATCGGCATCGCCTCTTTGGCCACCACCCCCGCCTCCGCTCGGCGTCCACTCGAGCGTCGCGTCGGCCGATCCGCAGCCGATCGCGAGCGCTGTTGTCGCCATGACAAGTAGGATCCTGGTCTGCATCGGGCCCGAGTGTGACCGAGTCGCCCCCGTTAGAACAGCGACCTCCGGTCCGCGCTCGCCCCTTGCGCGCTGGCCCGACTCCGGGCAATCGTAGCGCCCCAAACGATGCCCAAGCCCGATCCGAAGGTCTTGCTTCGCCACGCCGGTGGCTATCTCAAGGCGCACCCCGAGGAGATCGCGAGGGCGCTCCGCGGCGCGCTCCGCCTGCGGCTCGGCGTCCCGATCGATGCGCTGCGCTATCTGGCGCGAGAGCTCAGCGGCGGCAAACGCGCGCCGAAGGACATCGTGATCGAGGCCGCGCCCCCGGGCCTGCGCCTCGCCCTGACGGTGAAGATCATGGGCGCCCCGATCCGGGCCTCGTTCACGGCCTTCGCCGAGGAGCTCGACGTGCGCGCGGACGCGATCCAGGTCGGCCTGCGGATCGCCGACCTCAAGCTGCAGGTGATGGGCGACGAGGCCTCGCCGATCGCCGGGCTGATCGGCTCGGGGGCGATCGACCTGAACAAGCCGGGCGATCTCGTCTCCTTCATGCCCAAGCGACCCGCCGCGCTGATCGACGCCAAGGGTGACAGGATTACCCTGGATCTCCTCAAAATCCCGGCCCTGGGCGGGAATCCGACGGTCGTGCGGGCGCTGCGCATCTGCGCGCCGGTGCTCGGTGTCCGTGCGCTCAAGACCAAGGATGACCACCTGGACGTGCACCTCAAGGCCACCCCCTCCGGGGTCGCCGCCGCGATCGCCGCGGTGCGCGCGGGCCTCTGAGGCTCTTTCCGGTGGGGCCCGTCGCCCGCTAGACTTCTCCGTGCATGTCTCGGCTCCCCGAGCCCGCGCCGGCTGCGCTCTCGCTCCAGTTCCTTGCCGAGATCGCATCCGGGGCCACCACCCGCGTTGATCTCTGCAGGTCGGCAGGTCCGCACCGGCCTGGGGAGCTGCTCGCCGTCAAGCGGCTGCACCCGCACTTCGCCGAGGATCAGAACGTCTCCACCCGGTTCCTCGACGAGGTGCGCACGACGGCGGCGCTCAAGCACCCGAACGTGGTCGAGGTCGCCGGCTGGGGGACGGACGAGCAGGGGTGGTACTTCGCCGTCGAGCTCGTGCAGGGCGTGAGCCTCGCGCGGCTCATGAAGACCGTCTTCGACACCGGCGAGATGTTCTCCGAGCGGCTCGTCGTCCACGTCGGCGCGACGCTCTGCCGCGGGCTCAGCGCGGCGCACGAGCTGCGCTCGCCTGCCGGCGCGTTGCTCAACCTCGTGCACCGCGATCTGACGCCGGGCAACGTGCTCGTCGGGTTCCAGGGCGAGGTGAAGATCGCCGATTTCGGGCTCGCCAAATCGTCGCTCCGCGTGATGACGACGGCCGTCGGGGCGCGCCGGCGCGTGACGACGTACATGGCGCCGGAGCAGGCCCGCGGGGGCGCCGCCG
This sequence comes from Sorangium sp. So ce145, assembly GCF_051525985.1. NCBI lineage: Bacteria > Pseudomonadati > Myxococcota > Polyangiales > Polyangiaceae > Sorangium > Sorangium sp. So ce145. The sequence goes on from NZ_CP150315.1 coordinate 4,167,004, forward strand.
ACAGGCGCTCCGACCTGTTCTCGCTCGGCGTCGTGCTGTTCGAGCTCTTCACCGGCAAGCACCCGTGGCCGTCGACGAGCGACTACGAGCTCCTGCGGAGCATGTCGACGCAGCCAGCGGCCGACCTGCGGGAGCTCCGGCCGAAGATCGACAAGGAGCTCGTGTCGATCGTCATGCGCTGTCTCGAGAGGGACCCGCCGTCGCGCTTCCAGAGCGCGGACGAGATCCTCGCGCGGCTGGAGGGCTGGCTGCACAGCCACGGGTACCACGAGGGGAACGAGGAGGCGCTCGGGCGCTTCGTGCGGCGCAACGCGATGAGACAGATGCGCTGGTTCGAGCGCGCCGTCACCGGCGGCTTCGCCGGGGTCGCCAAGGCGCCGCGCCCCTCGCTCTCGACAGCCGAGGCGATCCCGCGCCGGCCCTCGGCCGATCCGCGGGGCAGGGGGGCGAACGCCCCCGGTCGGCTCCGCGGCGGCGGGGGCGCGCGCGCTCAGAACGACGACGCGACCGACATCGAGGCGCGCCGCGGGACGCTGTCCCCGTCGCCGACCGGCCTCACGCCGCGCGAGGCGGACGCCGCGGACGACGACCCCGGCCGGCGCGGACCGATGGCCTCCGAGACGGCCGACGAGGCGACGGTCGTCGTCGGCAGCAACGGCAGGGTGCGCGCGGACCCCGGGTCCTCCAGCTCGAGCGGAGCACGGCGCCGCAGCAGCCTGCCCTCGTACGGATCCATCACCGATCGGAACAGCGAGCCGCAGCCGGTGTCGGGGGACGAGCTGCGCGCGACGTCCGGGAACGAGGTGACGCCCTCGATCTCTCCCGCGGGCGTGTTCTCCGTGGATCACGACGCCGACACACCGCTCACGGCGCAGGGCGCGCCGGGAGGGGCGAGGCCGCTGCACGCGGAGGTCGACCGCCTCACGACCGAGGCGCTCCGGCTTCGCGAGGAGGCGCGCTTCGCGGTCGCCCACGCCGAGCGCAAGCTGGCGCTGGCCAAGGTGGCTGCTCACCTCTCCGAGATGGCCACCGAGGCGCTGCGCCTCTCCGCGAGCGCCGCCCCGGAGCGCGCGTCGCACCGCCTCGACGAGGCGCTCGCGCTCGAGCGGGCGATGCACAAGGTGATGTCCGCGCCGCTCACGCTCGCGCCCGAGACGACGGCGCTGCCTCTCGCGTGGGGCAACGAGCAGCGGGCCATCCTCGCCCAGCTCGGCCTCGAGCACCTGGCGTCACCGACCACGTCGCGGCCCTCGGATTTCGGCGCGCCCCCGCATCGGCTCACTCCGGCGCCCGGGGACGCGAGCGCGGCCCCGTATCGGCTCACGCCGACGCCCTGGGATGCGGGCGCGGCCCAGCCGTTCATGGGCGCCGACCCCGCGAGGAGCGACGCGGCAGGCGCGCCATCCGCCGCGCTCGCCGTCCGGGGCGACGCTGCCGGCGACGCGATCGGCCCGCCCACCGCCGCGGACGCCGTCGCGTTTCAGGCCAGCCTCCGGCCGATGCTCCTCGGCGTGCCGCGCGCGCTCGCGCTCGCCGTCGCTGCGGCGGCCTTCATGGCGTTCGTCTTGCTGGCCTGGTTCTATTCCTGAAGCGCCGCCGCGCGCGCCCGACGCGCCGAGACGTCGCTTGATCCCGGCGGGGCACGGCAGCTACCGTCCTTGGATCATGAGCGAGCAAAGCGACTGGGTGCTGATCGGCCTGGATGAGACCACGGCGCGCCGGCAGGGGATCCCCGCGCGCATGCCGGTGCCTCGGGGGGAGTTCGAAGGGCTGGCTGACAAGGGGCTCAGCATCGACGCCGCCCGCAAGTGGATCAAAGACTTCCTCACGAACTCCGAGCCAGGCAAGAGCGGCGTCTGGCGCAAGCAGAACAGCACGCTCGTCTCGCAGTTCGAGGCGTTCCTCGACAAGGCTCCGGTCTGGGAGCGCGCGCAGAAGGCGTTCGGCGAGCGCGACTACGAGAAGGCGATCTCGGCGCTCAAGCGCATCATCACGATGGATCCCGACGATCACGCCGCGCGGCTGAACCTCGCCTCGGCGCAGGCGAACATGGGCGATCACCCCGCGGCGCTGAAGAGCTTCCAGGCGATCCGAAAGACGTTCCAGGGGGACGCCGACTACCACGTGGCGGTCGGGCAAGTGCACCTGGCGATGCAGAAAAAGGACGCCGCCCTCGACGAGATGGTGCTCGCGCTCGAGGCGAAGCCCGACTGCCAGCCGGCGCTGGACGCGATGGTCCAGCTCGGGGTCCTCCTGCCGATCTACGAGAACCCGCGCGACGCGGCCTCGCTCGTCTACGTGCGCTCCGACGCGGTGCTCGAGTACCTCGCGGGCCAGTGGGACGCGGCGCCCCGCGACGGCGCCTTCTATCTCGAGCAGCTCGCCTACCACGAGCGCGAGCTCCGCCACGACGTCGCGCTGGCTGCAGCGGAGCGCGCCGCCGCCGCCTCGGGCGAAGGGGCGAGCCGCGAGCGCGCGCACCTCGCGCGGATCGCCGCGCTCCGCTCGCTCGGGCGCACCGACGAGGCGCTCGGCGCGGCCGAGGCCTTCGTCGCGACGGCGCCGTCCTCGTCGGGCGCCTGGGTCGAGCTCGCCAAATGCCTGTCCCAGGCGGGCCGCGGCGCGGAGGTGCCCGCCGCGGTCGAGCGCGCGCTGGAGAGCGACCCAGGCGACCTCGCGGCGCTCTCGCTCCGGTTCTGGCCGAGCGATCCCGCGGACATCCAGAAGGTCAACGAGGCGATCCCCGCGCTCGCCGCCTTCGTCGCGGCTCACCCCGAGAGCGCCGGCGCGCGCCGCTCGCTCGCCCGCGCCGAGCTGGTCGCAGGTCGGATCGACGACGCGCTCGCGGGCTTCGCGGCGGCCGTCGCGCTCGCGCCCGGGGACGACGACCTCCGGGCCGAGTACTGGACCGAGCTCGGGAAGCAGCAGCGGTACCCGGACATCATCGCCGATGCCGCGAAGCTCACGGACCTCGCGAAGCGCGACTGGAAGCTGCGGTGGAACGAGGCCGAGGCGTACGCCGCGCTCGGCAAGAACATCGAGGCGCGGGCGGCGTTCTCGGCCATCAACTTCGACGAGTCGCTGCACGTCGACGTGCGCCGCAGGGCCAAGCGCGCCGTCAAGACGATGGATGAGACGCCGCCCGTCGCGCCGTGACGCCGGGCCGCGGGCGGCGCGCGCTCAGAGCGAGCCGGAGACGCCGAACCCGACGGTGTCGCCCGTGACGATCGGCTTCACCGACAGGGCGACGTCGTTGCGGACGAGCTTCTTCTCCGGCGCGGCGAGGCCGCCGATGAACATCGCGGCCCCGGCGACCTGAGCCAGCCCGTCGACCATGAGGACGAAGACGCCGCCGCCCTTCGCATCCGCGGTGCTGACGGTGATGAAGGGGCCGGCGAGCGGGATGTAGAGCGGGAGGTAGCTCTCGCCGCTTCCGCCGCTCGCCCTGTCGGCGCTCTCCGCCACGAGCCCGACCATCGCCGAGAGGATGTAGGTGACGCCGAACGTCACGGCGCCGCCGATGACCAGGCCGCGGCGCGCCCTCTCCTCGACGCGGTACCCCTCCGGGACGGCCTGTCCTTCCTCGTAGTTCATGATCCTCGGGCCGACCGGATACGAGCCGGAAGGCGAGGCGTATCCCGGAGGCGGGGCGTACCCCGGGGGCGGGGCGTACCCCGGAGGCGGCGCGTATCCCGGGGGCGGGGCGTATCCCGGAGGCGGCGCGTATCCCGGAGGCGGGTAGTAGCCGGGCTGCTGCCCATACGGGGCAGGCGCGCCGTACGGCGCAGGGGCCCCGTGAGGCGCGGGCTGCGGCTCGGCGCCGGCAGGGGCGCCTGCGCGCGGCGAGGACGCAGGAGGCGCCTGCGCGAAGGCGGAGGGGGCGCTGAGCAGGAGTGCGGCGAGAGGTGCTGCGCTGGCGAGGAGCGCTCGCCACGGGTGCGTCGAGGCGCCCTGTCCGGGATGGATCGTCATGATCAACGACGCTAACGCAGCTCCGTCGCCAAGGTCCAGACGAGCGCAGGACGCCGGCGGGCGGCGTGTGTGCTCCCGGGCGGCGGTTATGCGCGCGTGCGCGCGGGCTCCATTGGCTGGTGCCTCCTCACGGCGCCACCATCCATGCGCGCCTCGAGCTCCGGCGCGTGGTGGTCCTCCAGGAGCGGCGGGATCTCGCCCGTGATCAACCGCGAGGCGCGCTCGTAGGTCACGTAGGACAGGGCCCACGAGAACAGCACCAGGAAGCGGTTACGGAAGCCGATCAGGAAGAGGATATGCACGAACAGCCACGCGAGCCACGCCAGGAACCCGGAGAGCTTCAGCCTGCCGAAGTCGGCGACCGCCGCGGCGCGCCCGATCGTCGACAGGGATCCCCGGTCGTTGTACCGGAACGGCAGCCGCGGCAGCCCGCGCAGGGTGCGCGCGATGCAGCGCGCGGCGTGGCGCCCTCCCTGGATCGCCGCGGGCGCCACGCCGGGCACGGGCGTCCCGTCCTCCTGCTTCACCGACGCGAGGTCGCCGATCACGTAGATGTCCTCGTGACCCGGCACCGTCAGGTCCGGCGCCACCAGCACGCGCCCTGCCCGGTCGAGCGGCACCCCGAGGGTGCGGGCGAGGGCGGACGCCGCCACGCCGGCCCCCCAGAGCACGGTCCTGGCTTCGATCCGCTTGTCGCCGATCGAGACCCCCTCCTCGTCGATGTCGGTGACGCGGCAGTTCGTCCGCACCTCCACGTTGAGCGCGGCCAGCTGCTGGCGCGCCTTCTCCCCGAGCTCCGGCACGTACGACGGCAGCACCTGCCCGGCCCCTTCCAGCAGGAGGATGCGGGCCTTGCTCGGATCGATGCGCCGGAACTCGCGCACGAGCGTGTGCCGCGCGAGCTCCGAGAGGGCGCCGGCGAGCTCGACGCCCGTCGGGCCCGCGCCCACCACCACGAACGTCATCCAGGCGCTCCGCCGCGCCGGATCCGGCTCGCGCTCGGCCGCCTCGAAGGCGAGGAGGACGCGCCGGCGAATCTCGAGCGCGTCCTCGACGGTCTTGAGCCCGGGCGCGACGGCCGCCCACGCGTCGTTCCCGAAGTACGAATGCGACGCCCCGGCCGCGACGATCAGCTTGTCGTAGCCGAGCTCGCCGTCCTCGAAGATCACCCGCTTCTGGACGGGATCGATCGCCTTCACCTCGGCGAGGATCACGCTCGTGTTCTTCTGCTTGCGCAGCACGTGGCGGATGGGCGTGGCGATGTCGCTCGCGCTCAGGCCCGCCGTCGCGACCTGATACAGGAGGGGCTGGAACGTGTGATGGTTGTGCCGGTCGATCACGGTCACCCGTACCGGCTCGCGCCGGAGCGCCCGCGCCGCGTAGAGGCCGCCGAAGCCGGCACCGATGATGACGACGTGCTCCATGCCGTGGCCCTGGTTCCCGCACGCCACCGCAGCAAGAGCCGGAGCCGCAGATCTCCCGCTTTGACCCTGGACGTGCAGGGGTGCGCCCTCGCTCGTTCGCGGGATGGAGGCCGCGAGACGGCCGCTCGCGATCCGCTCTCGTCCCCCTCTCGTCGGACGTCGCCGTCCGTTCGTCGGGCAGCGCCGGCGTCAGGCGCCCCAGGCGGTGCGCGGCAGGGATCGGCTGATCGCCACCGGCCCGGCTAAGCCGTTTTGCCCTGGGCGATCCACTTGTTCATGAAGACCGCGCTGAGCTCCCATCCTTGCCGCAGCTCCTTCTCGGCGCTGCTCTCGAGCATGCCGCCGACGCCGAACACCTTCGCTTCGATCGTGATCTCGGCGATCCGACGCACCTTGTTGTCGCCGATGGCCTCGGCGCGCACGACGCCTTCGTTGCGCATCTTGTCGGCCAGGGTGCTTGGCGTCAGCTTGAAGGTCCACACGTTCGTCGCCTTGTTCAGCCTGCCCTCTTCGGTGTAGCGGAACCCGGAGCCGAGCAGCTTCTCGACGGGGCCGGGCAAATTCATCTTCGGCTTCCCGGCCGACCTCCGGATGATCTCCGTCGCCGTCTCGACCTGCTCCGTGATCGTGAACTCGGGGAAACCGAGCTCCTTCCTGTAGAGCTCCTCGTTGAACGTCTTGTCCAGGAACAGCTTCCAGAACGTCTCGAGGTTGCAGTTGATCTCGTGTGTGAGGGTGAACTTGCCCATGGGATCGTTCCTTTGCGGTGCGCGGGGTCGATGACGTCCAGCTCCGCGTTTACCGCAGCCCGTACGTGGCGTCCATGTCTCGACCAGCACCGCTGAACACGGGATCTGCGCTGGCAACGCGTCCGTCTGCGCTGCGCGCGCCTGGCGCTCGTCGCCCCGATCGCGTGGCGCGCGAGGTCACGCCGAGCGCGGGCGGACGCGGGGGCGCGAAGCCGCCGCGGGACTGGAGGCGACGCCGCGTGCTGGAGACAGGCGCTGCGCACGGTCGCGTACGCACGCTCCGGGCGATGCGGAGGCTGGCGGCGGGCTTCCAGCGCTCCTGCGTCCGTGCGATCATGACGCTGTGACGTGCATCCTCGTCATCGACGACGACGCCGCGATCCGATCCATGTTTGCGCGTTCGCTCCGTACGCTGGGCGACGTGGAGGAGGCGAACGGCGGGGCGCCGGCGCTGCGCCGGCTCGCCGCGCGCAAGTTCGATCTCGTGGTGCTCGATCTGCACATGCCGCTGATCGACGGCTTCAGCGTGCTCGAGTCGCTCTCGGCCAAGGGAGCGCTGAACCGGGACACGCCCGTCTTCGTCGTGACGGCCGATGAGTCGCAGCAGGCGCGCATCCGCGCGCTGCGACGGCACGCGATCTTCCTGCTCTCGAAGCCGGTGAACCTCGCCATGCTGGTGTCGCTCGCGGAGTCGTCGCTGAAGAAAGCAGCGGCCCGCGCCACCCCGCCCCCGCCCGACGAGGCGCAGCCGGAGGAGCCGAAGGAGGACTGAGCGCGATGCGCCGGCCGCGCGGGCTGCGGGGGAGGCAGCCGCGCCCGGTCCGAAGGCGCTACCGCGGCGCCAGGTCGAGGGGGGGCGCAGCGGGGCGCGGCCGCGGCGGCGCCTGACCGGGGACGGGCCCGCGCGGCAGCGTGGAGGCGGGCGGCGTCGCCGGCAGTCCGGGCTGGCTCGCGGGCCGTGGCGGAGGCCACCCGGTGACGGATGGCGTGGGCAGGGGCCCTGGGACGCGCGGCGCAGGGGTGGCCGAGGAGCCCGGGTACGGCGTCCCCGGCGCGGGTACGGCGCCGGGGACGTACGCCGGCTGTCCGCTCGGGACAGGGGCGGCTGCATCGGCGGGCACCGCGGCATCCGCGGCCGCGTCGGCCGGGGCGGCCGCGTCGGCGGGGGCGGCCGCGTCGGCGATCAGCTCGGCCGCGGCTGCATCGGTCGGGGCCGCGGCGTCCGCGACGGCGTCGCTCGCGACCGGCGACGCCGTCGCTGCCGCGTCCGGCGTCGCCGCGGCATCAGCGCCGGCGTCGGGCGCCTGCACCGTCGGCGCGGACGCGCTGGGGCTGGCGGAAGGCACCACCACACCGCCGAGCGGCATGCGGCCGGAACGCGCGAGCAGCAGGAACGCAACGGCCGCGACCACGCCGAGGACGATCAGCGCGAGCAACGCCACGCGCACGAAGGACCCCTTCGCGGGAGGGGACGCGCGGCGCTCCGGCGCGGACGCGACGGCGCTCGCGGGGCCGCTCGCGTGCGCCGCCGGACCGACGTAAGCCGCCGGCCCCGGGGGCACCGGCGGCCCCATGTGCAGCGGCGGCGGGAGCAGCGGCAGCGGCGAAAGCCCCGCCGGGAAATCGAGCGGCGAGCCTGCGCCGTCGGGGTTCGACTTGCGCGTCGCATCCGGGGTCGATTTGCGCGTCGCGTCCGGATTCGACTTGCGCATCGGGTCGGCGTTCGCGCGGCGCGGGCTCGTCGGCGCCGGCATGCGCGAGCTGGCCGGCCCCGACATGCGCGAGCTGGCCGGTCCCGACATGCGCGAGCTGGCCGGCCCCGACATGCGCGAGCTGGCCGGCCCCGACATGCGCGAGCTCGCGGGGCCCGCCGGGGACGAGGGCGGCGCCGCGTCGGCCGCGCCCCCGCCCTCCGTCGCCTCCGGGCCGTCCTGCAGGATCGGCAGCATGGAGATGCGCCGCAGCATCACCTCGGTCGCGTCCTCGGGGCGCGAGGCCTGCGGCTTCTGAGGGTGGGCGCGCTCGGCGAGGATCCGGTCGAGCTCGTCGAGCGCCTGATCGATCCGCTCCTTGCGCGCCTCGGCGACCCCGGGGAGCAGATCGCGCACGAGCTGGCCCACCTGTTTGTCGGTGTAGCTCTCGCGGACCGCGGCGCTCACCTGCTCGAGATCGCGGCGCAGCTCCGCGGCCGTCTGGTACCGCTCGTTCGGGTTCTTGGCGAGCGCCCGCATGATGATGCGGTCGAGCTCCGGGTGGACCTCGGGCATGATCTCGCGCGGCGGCTGCGGGTTGCGGTTGGCGATCTGCTGCATCGCCTCCAGCGGGCCCTTGCCGCGGAACGGCGTGTGGCCCGTCACCAGCAGGTAGAGCAGCACGCCCATCGAGAAGAGATCGCTGCGGCGGTCGAGCGCCCCGCCCATGACCTGCTCGGGCGAGAAATACCCGGTCTTGCCCTTGATTGCGCCGACGCGGCTGGTCTGCGCGCGCGCCCGCGTCTTCGCGACGCCGAAGTCGACGACCTTGACCATGCCGTCGAACGTCACCATCACGTTCTCCGGCGTGACGTCGCGGTGGATCAGGTTGAGGAGCTCGCCCGTGTCGTCGCGGACCTCGTGCGCCGCGTGCAGCCCGGCGCACGCGTCGATCATCACGTGGAGCACCCAGCCCAGGGGCAAGAGCGCGCGCTTCGCCTTCTGGTTCGAGAAGATCTTCGCGATCGGGGCGCCGTCGATCCACTCCATCGCGAGGTACGGCCGATCGCGGACCTCGCCGTACGCGAGGATGTGCACGACGTTCGGGTGGAGGATCCGCGACGCGGTGCACGCCTCGTCGAGGAACATCGCCCGCGCGTCGTCATCCCCGCGCATCGCGTCCGACAGCAGCTTGACGGCGACGATCTGGACGGAGCCGTTGGGCCGCCTGAGCCGCGCAGCCCAAACGGCGGCCATGCCGCCCACGGCTGCCGGGAACAGCAGCTCGTAGGGGCCGATCGTATCGCCCGGCTGGAAGTTACCGGGGTCGTCGTCGTTCCAATCACTCCACGGATCTTTGGCCACGCGCTCCCCCACCATGTCGGAAGACGTGCAGCGCGACAAGACCTGGCGCTCGGCCCCGTCTTCCCGCTCCGCTGCGCGGCGCCGCCGGTGTCAGGCCCGGCGACGCTCGCCTACCATGCGCTCTAGCCGCCCGAGCGCCCGGACGAGGACGTCCTCGCTCGGGCCGAAAGAAAAGCGGACGTGGTGGCGGAACCGCGACGGCCTCCCCGCCCGGCGCTTGCCGGGGTTGACGTCGAAGAACTCGCCCGGCACGACGATGATCCGCTCCCCGAGGGCCGCCCGGAAGAAGCCGTAGCCGTCGGAGAGCCCCGGGGGCAGATCCGCGACCGAGCCCCAGACGTAGAACGTGCCCTCGGGCTCCGCGTCGACCGTGACGCCGATCCTGCGCAGCCCCTCGAGCATGATCTCACGTTTGTGCGAGAACGTCCGGTGGATGGCCGTCGTCTCGGCGCGGGTGTGCTCGATGGTAAGCAGCTCTGCCGCGGCGCGCTGCATCGGCTTGGAGCCGCCGCCGTCGAGGAAGCTGCCGGCGCTCGCCACCGCCTCGATGACCTCGCGCGGCCCCAGCGTCCACGTGACGCGCCAGCCGGGGTAGCGCCAGTTCTTGGTCAGGCCGTCGAAGATCACGACCGGATCGCGGTCGACCTCCTCGACGTAGCGCGCGGCGCTCTCCATCGGGGCGACGTCGCCCATCCCGTAGATGTAGTGCGAGTAGAACTCGTCGAGCAGGAGCGCGCAATCGAGCTCCTTCGCGGTGCGGACCCAGGCGGCGAGCTCCTCGCCGCGCACGTGCTTCCCGGTCGGGTTGCAGGGGTTCGAGGCGAGGATCGCGCTCAGGCCGCGGCCCAGGATCTCGCGGCGCAGGTCGCCGACGGAGAACGAGTAGCCGCGTTCGCCCTCGAGCAGGATCGGGATCGGCGAGAACAGCCGGAAGACGTCGAGCAGCTCCTCGTAGGCGGTGTAATCGGGGAGGAAGTGGCCGAGGTTGATCTGCCCGAGCGCCGCCGCGGCGCGGGTGAGGGCGATGCGACCCCCGCCCGACACCGCCACGTTCTCGGCCGTGTAGCGCGACGGCATGCCCCGCCGGTACGCGCGGTTGTAGAGCGACGCGATCGCCTCGCGCAGCTCCCACAGGCCAGCCACCGGCGCGTACTCCTGGTCGTCTCCGGAGATCGGCACCGCCGCGCAGCGCGCGGGCGAGCCCGGGAGCGGGCCCGTCTCCGGCTGGCCCTGCCCGAGGTTGCACCAGCCGTCCGTCCCCTCGTCGGCCCCAGGCTTGAACCCCAGGCGCGCGGCCTCGGCCGTCACGTAGATGACGCCCGTCCGCGGGACCTTCCGGAAAGCGTGGACCGCCCGGTCGTCGCCGCGCGGAGGAGCCGGCGTGTTTCCCCGGTCGGCCGCCGCCCCAGGATCGCTGGGCCGGGCCTCGTCTCCCTGGACGTCGCTTCGCTCGTCGGGATGCTCTCGCTCTACTTCTGTCATCGTTCGTTTCCAGGCACTTCCAGGCATGGGAGGCGCTGCCCTGGCGACCCAGCAGGAGGCGAGCGCCTCAAGCCTGCTGGGCCGTCGGCTTTCCGCCGTCCTCGCTCGCCGGCTCGGGCTGCCGCGCCCACGGCATCGTCTTACCCGAGAAGATCCAGAGCAGGTAATAGCAGAAGGCGAGTGAGACAGCGGTGAGCACCGTGTACTTGTCGTCGTTGTAGTTGAACGTGATCCAGATGAACTGGCTGAGCGCTGCCAGGCCGAACAGGGGTACCTCGATCTGGCGCTTCACCCGGGTGAGCGGCGCGCTCAAGATCATGAATGAGTAGTAATAACAGGTCAGCTGCGAGAGCAGGATGACGAAGATCTGGGCGAGGCACTGGGCCACCCACAGCGAGCGGACGCGCCGGCACACGTAGACGAAGCCCGCCAGGCTCGCGGCGATGATCCCGTAGGCGATCCAGCGGTATTTCGCGTAGCGCTCGTTGCGCATCCGCTTCCAGACCTCGAACGGATCGACGAGCTTCGTGTCCTTCGTGTACTTCATGCGGCCGGACTCGACGCCCGTGCCGGGCTCGTGGCCGACGAGCACGCGGAGGCCCATGTGGTTCGTCAGCGGCGTCTGGTCGTGCACCTTGAGCGTGTGCTCGTAGAACTGCCGGTACGAGTCCGTGCCCGAGACCTTCATGCTCACCGGAATGAGCACGGCGGCCGCGAGCACGCCGCCGATCAGCACCTGCACGTGCGACTTCGCCATGCGCTTGTGGCGGACGAGGTGAATCCCGGCGACGGTGAGCCAGCCGATCACGGGCAGGCCCGGGAAGATGCGCAGGAGGCCAGCGTAGACCATGCTCGCGCCCGCGAGCTTGAAGTAGCGCTTCCGGATGAGGCAGGCCGAGAGGACCAGGTAGAAGAGCCAGTCCTGCCGGAGGAACGCGCCGCCCGTCCAGTAGAACGGCGCCGACGACTGGCAGCCCCAGAAGATCGCCGCGACGGCGAAGACCCGCCACCCGAAGGCCCAGTAGAGGGCGGCGAACATCCCGAGCAGATAGAAAATATCGAAGCTGGCGAGGAACTGCAGGTAGCGGGTGCTGGCCGGCTGGAGGTCCGCCCAGAACTTACCCATGATCGTCCAGACCGGCGGCGGGTTGTAGCCGTGGTCCTTCTGCATGTCCTCCCAGTAGCCCTTGTCCGAGGCCGTCCTGAAGAACTGCACGTCGGCCTTGAACGCGTCCCAGCGCTCCGGTGAGAAGTGCGCCTTGCAGATCTCGGGCGTGCTGAGCACCTCGCTCGCCGGCATGAGGAGGTTGTCGCCACCGAGGTTCCGGATCTTCTTGTCCGGGTGGCGCACCTCCTTCGCCATGTCCAGCTTGACCTGCCGCCCGGTGTCCTCGTTCGTGTACGTGACGAGCCCCAGCTCGTCCTGCGCGATCAGCGCGCATTTGTAGAGGCCGTCGTACCCCATCTCCGGGAAGTACTTGGCCCCCATGTAATAATGGAACTGATCCCAGCGGTGGTAATACTTGGGATAGCCGAAGCGGAAGCCGTTGAAGTACGCGATGATGGCGGCGACACCGAGCGCCACGCCGGCGAACCGCTTCCAGCGCTCCGCGATCGGCCGGCGCATCCCCTCGCGGTGCGTCTCGTAGAAGACGCAGAGCGCGGCGCCCATCGCGATCGCCACCTTCGCCATGTCCACGGCGCGGGCGTGCTCGTCGATGTACCGGTCCAGACCATGGAAGAAGAGCGCGACGCCCGCGGCGACCGTGCCGTACCGCGCGAGCACGCGGAGCCGCGGCGGGGCGAACCAGTTGAGCGCGAACGCGACGCCGAAGTAGGCGCAGAGCGCGATGACGATCTCGATGACTTGTTGTGACGTGAGCTTCATTGCCTGCGGTTCGGATCGGGATCGAGGTGACGCGGGACGCGCCGGCGGGCCTCTTCGCCGGCCTTCCGCGGCAGCGCGCCCGGCGTCGGGCGCTGCTGCCGCCCCGACCCGTCGCTGCGGGCTGGAGCCCGTCGGCCGGGGCGACGCCGTAGGTGCAGGACGCACCCCGTCCCGGACGGGCTCCACGGGGGAGGCGGCGCCACCTTAGCCGAAATCCCAGGAGTGTGGCGCTCTCGTTGTGGCCGCCATGGTGGGCATCGGCGGGCGTACCCAGGTGGCGTGCGTGTGACCGGGGCGGAGCCGTGTCGGCTCGACGTGCTGCGCAATTGAGCGGGCTTCCTCCGCCGAGCAGAGCTCGTGTATCGTCTCCCTTCGTGTCGAACGACAGTTTCTCTTCCGCTTCTTCGGGGGGCTCGGAGCGAGAGGGGGCCCGAGGCCCCTACGGCTTTCTCGTGCGGGTCGACGGCGCGCCGCCGCTCTGGTGCCGGGAGGTGCGGGGCTTCCACCGCGCCGCCGTCGCCGCGGCCGATCCTGACGCGCTGCCTCCCGCGCAGCTCGTGCTCGTCGGCCTCGACGAGGCGGCGCGCGCGTGGCTCGCGTCGTGGGCCGAGGACAGCGAGCGCGTGCGCCGCACGCTGACGATCCGCCGGCTGCTCGACGACCGCGAGGCCACCGCGGTCGTGACGCTGGCGTCCTACGGCTACGGAGTCAACACCGCGCTCGCCGTGGAGTCGGTCGTGGTGCCCGGGGGCGACGGCCCGGCGGCCATCCTGCGCAGCGGGGTCCACACGAAGGAAGAGATCGACGCGATGCTCGCGGTCCTCGCCACGGCGCTGCCGGAGGGCGAGGAGGCGAGCTGGTTCGCACACGTCTGACGCGCGCGGGGCCCGGTCACGGCGCGCCAGCCCGCCGCGCGACGTCCTCGCCCTTGTTTCACCGGACCTGTTCCGGCAGCTGCGCTTGCGTCCGGCACGTCGTCTCGCTGGAGCGCGCTGCGCCTCGTCCTGCCGAGACGCGCCTTGCACCTCGACCTGCCTGGCTGCTCCTCCGGCGACGCCTGCCTGGCCGCATGCGGCGTGCGGCGTGCGGCGTGCGGCGTGCGGCGTGCGGCGACGACCGACGCCTGCCCGGCTGCGCTGCGAGACGCGGTGGGAGCGGTGGGACGATGCGGACCGTGGGTGGACATGGGGTGGACATGGATGGAATGGAAGAGAATCGCTTTCGATGTTTCGGTGCGTGAGCCCCTTGCTCGCCTGAACAGCGGTGATACGCTGGTCCTCGGCCTCGGACGGAGCATCAGCTCCAGGATGGTCCTGCCGTGGAGCACCACGGTGCTGGGGTCGACACCAGATCGGCGGGCTCTCCGCTGATCCGCAATCGAACACCCTTGCCATGCCGGACGATCTCTTTCGATCCGGCGCGGGGTGCCGGCAAGCCGGAGGAGGGATGGACACCATGCACAGTACCAGTGGCTCTTCTATACCGGAGGCTGGGAACGGCTGACCCTCGTGGAGCGTGGACGCAGGGTCATCGGGGCCTTGCAAAACGCTACCGCGCTCGGCCAGGTCCGGCGCTCGATAACCTGTTGACTGCCATCGCGACCTCCGCGAGGCCGGCAGAGAGGGAATCGAGGAAGACTCAGGTCTTCCGGCAACGATTCTCACCGGCGCTCCGGGGCTGAACGCTCGTCGCGATGGGACAGGGGGTGCGCCGCACAGGCGGGATCAAGCGGGGTCCAGAAGGCCTCCGGTAGAGGCCCACGGGACGGGTCGGGTGCGAGCGAAGCACCCGGCCCGTTTTTATTTCCATTGCCCGCGAGCGCTTTTTTGTCCTGCGCCGTGCCCGTCTGGTACGCGGGCTCGATGCGGATGCTGCTGCTCGCGCTGCTGCCGGCGTTGCCCCTGCTCCCAGCGTGCGCCGACGCCTTCGGGGATCAGGAGGCGCCGGAGCGGGGGACCGCGCTCGGCGCGTTCCACGTGGTGGGGACACAGACGGCGAACACGTGCGGGGAGGGGGCGCTCGGCGCGAAGCGCCTGTGGGAATTCGACGTCGAGCTCGCGCGCGGCGACGGCGCCCTGTACTGGAACAACGGCGCCGGCGTGATCGCAGGCGTCATCGACGACGACGAGGTGAGCTTCTCGATCGACGGGCGCGTGGTGGTGGACATGCGCGCCGGCGACGCGCCGCCGGGGCCGCCGTGCTCCGTCGAGCGCCGCGACCGGGCGCTCGGGCAGCTCGGCGGCAGAGGGGATGACGTCGTGGGGTTCAAGGCGACGATGTCCTTCGAGTTCGTGCCCACGGCGGGGTCGCGGTGCGAGGACCTCGTCGCCGGAGAGCTCAGCGTCGCGCCGGTGCTCGCGGCGCTGCCGTGCGGCATGGCCTACGATCTCAAGGCCAAGCGGAGCGCGCTCCCGCCCGAGTGAGCGTCGGCTGGGCGTGGACCTCCGGGCGCGCGCCGCGGTAGGGTGCCACGGTCGTGAAGCACGTCATCCATTCTCTGGGCGGGCGCGGCGGGCGGCGCACCGTCCTGGTCCACGGCGGCGCGGGCAACGTCGCTCCGGAGCGGCGGCCGCTGCATGCGGCGGGGTGCCTCCGCGCGGCGCGCGAGGGAGCGCGCGTTCTCTCCGAGGGAGGGAGCGCGCTCGACGCGGTCGAGCGCGCGGTGCGCGTCCTCGAGGACGATCCGCTCTTCAACGCGGGCACGGGCGCGTGCCTCAACGAGGAGGGCCACGTCGAGCTCGACGCGTCGATCATGGAGGGCCGGGGGCTCAGGGCCGGCGCGGTCTGCGCGCTCTCGGAGTTCGCCGAGCCGATCGCGATCGCGCGCGCGGCGCTGGAGGACGGCCGGCACGTGCTGTACGCCGCGCACGGCGCCGCGCGGTTCGCGCGGATGAAGGGGTTCACGCCCGTGGGCGAGGCGGCGCTCATCACGGAGGCGGCCCGGGAGGCGCTCGCGGCGGCCCAGCAAGGCGTCCGCGCGACCTCCTGGGCCGGCAACACGGTCGGCGCGGTGGCGCTCGACGAGGGCGGGCTCACCGCCGCGGCGACGAGCACGGGGGGCACGGTCAACAAGCGGGTCGGGCGGGTGGGGGACTCGCCCCTCATCGGGGCAGGGACGTACGCGGACGACGAGGCCGGTGCCGTGTCGACGACCGGCCACGGCGAGGGGATGATCCGGCTCGTCGTGGCGCACTCGGCCGTGGAGCGGATGCGCGCGGGCACCTGCGCGGTCGACGCGGCGAGCGGGATCATCGCGCACCTGGCGGAGCGCCTCGACATCACCGGGGGCGTCATCGCGCTCGATCGGACCGGGCGGTTCGGGCTGGCGCGATCGACCGCGACCATGTCGTGGGCAGCGGTCGGCGATTGGGGCGAGGAAAGCGGTGTGTGAATTGTCTTTACAGGGGGGCCTCGATTATTACATGGTCACTGTTCATCGCGTGACGCCCCGGGCGCTCTCGCGTGTGCGGTCGTGAGCATCGCTGTCAAACCGCGCTCGTCCTGAGCTGGGGTGTTCGCAACCGAGCCGCGGCGCTGTTGCGCGCGTCGGATCATGGCGTGTCATGCATGGCGAGGCGGCCTGAACGGTGCCCGATCCACGGGGATCACGCTGGGCTTCGTCACCAGGAGGTCTATCTTATGAATCGGAATTCGCTGCGGTTTCTCTCGGTGGGTCTGCTCCTGGCGGCCGTCGCGTGCGGGGATGACGACGGTGGCTCCGGCGGTGCAGGGAGCGTGTCCTCGGGCACGGGCGGAGCAGGGGGGACCGGCGGCTCTGCCGATGGCGGGGGCGGGGGTGGCGACGGCGGGGGCGGCGCGTCGACGCCTGGCGGGAGCGGGGCTGTCGATACGGGGGTGTACCGCAACCTCTTCGTCGAGAACGGGCGCACGCAGGACGAGGTGAACGCCAAGATCACGGCCGCCTGGGACCATCTCTTCAAGGGGGATCCGGCCCAAGAGGCCGTCTATTTCGAGCAGGAGGAGAACGACAACGGCCCGCTCGCGCAGATCCGCGACATCGCGAGCGAGGACGTGCGCTCGGAGGGCATGAGCTACGGCATGATGATCGCCGTCCAGACCGATCATCAGGCGGAGTTCGACGCGCTCTGGAACTGGGCGAAGACCTACATGTTCCACGCCGACGAGACGCACCCGGCGTACGGGTACTTCTCGTGGCAGATGAACTTCGACGGCACCCCGCTGGACGAGATGCCGGCGCCGGACGGCGAGGAGTACTTCGCGACGGCGCTCTATTTCGCGTCGGGGCGCTGGGGCAATGGTGAGGGCATCTACAACTACCGGGCGGAAGCGGATCGCTTGCTCGACCTGATGAAGAACCGACCGGAGATCACCGGGGAGTCCTTCGGGAACGGGGAGACGCGCACGACGACCGGGTCGACGCTCTTCAACACCGAGAACCACCAGATCCGCTTCACGCCGGACACGGGGAACTTCGAGACCAACGGGGACCACACCGATCCGTCGTATCACCTGCCGGCCTTCTACGAGATCTGGGCCAAGTACGGTCCGGAGGCGGACCGCGCCTTCTGGAGCGAGGCGGCCGAGGTGAGCCGCGGCTACTTCCACCTCGCGGCTCACCCGGAGACGGGGCTCACGCCCGATTACGCGAATTTCGACGGCACGCCCAAGGCGGCGTCGTGGAAACCCGAGTCCGTGGACTTCCGCTTCGACGCGTGGCGCACCGCGATGAACTGGTCCGTCGACTGGGCGTGGTGGGCGAAGGATGAGCGCCAGCAGGAGCTCAGCGATCGGATCCAGGCGTTCTTCGAGGCGCAAGGAGCGGAGTACGGGAACCAGTTCACCCTCGACGGCGAGGCGCTGAGCGCCGACCACTCCTCGGGGCTCGTCGCCATGAACGCGGCCGCCAGCCTGGCGGCCAAAGACCCGCGGTCCGCCGATTTCGTCCAGGCGCTCTGGGACCTCGATCCCCCGAGCGGGCAGTACCGCTACTACGACGGCATGCTGTACTTCATGGCGCTGCTGCACGTGGGCGGTCAGTTCCAGGCGTACGCGCCGCAGTGAGGCGCGGCGGCGCGGCGGCGCGCAGATTCGTGTGATCCAGGCTCCGTCGAGCGACGCGATGAGCCCGTGGCGCACGAAGATGCGCCCCGCTATAGTCCGCCGCCTCCATGATCCCTGCCGGTCCACTGCCCATCACCCCGCTGTCCTCGCCGCCGGATCGGATCTGGCGGGTCCCTGGCTCGAAGAGCATCACGAACCGCGCGCTCGTGCTGGCTGCGCTCGCCGACGGTGAGAGCACGCTGGAGGGCGTGCTCCATAGCGACGACACCCGGCACATGCGGTCCGCCCTGGAAGCGCTGGGGATCGGGATCGAGGACGCCGGGCCGCACACGCTGGTGGTGAAGGGAGGGCGGCGGCGGCTGCGCGCGCCGGGGCGCGAGCTGTTCATCGGGAACAGCGGCACCACGGTGCGGTTCCTCGCGGCGCTCGCGTGCCTCGTGCCGGGCGAGGTGGTGCTGGTCGGCGACGAGCACATGGCCAAGCGGCCGATCGCCGATCTGGTCGACGGCCTGAGGCAGCTCGGGGCGGACGTGGAGTGCGCGACCGGGTGCCCGCCGCTCCGGATCCGGGGCGGCCGGCTGAAGGGCGGCACGCTGACGATGCGCGGCGATCGCTCCAGCCAGTACTTCTCGGCGGTGATGATGGCAGGCCCCTTCGCCGACGCCGCCATCGACCTGCGCGTGGCCGGCGAGCTGGTCAGTCGCCCCTACGTCGAGATCACGCGGCGCATGGTCGCGGATTTCGGCGGCCGCATCGACGAGGCCGCGGGCGGGTTCACGGTCCATCCCGCCGCGGGGTACCGCCCGCGGGCGTACCCGATCGAGCCCGACGCGTCGTCCGCGAGCTATCCGTTCGCGCTCGCCGCGGCCGCGGGCGGCGCCATCACCGTGCCCGGACTTTCCGAGGGGGCGTTGCAGGGAGACTACCGGTTCGTCGAGCTCCTGGAGCAGGCGGGCGCGCGCGTGAGCCGGCAGGCCGATGCCACCACCGTGCGCAGCGACGGGCGCCTGCGCGGCATCGACGTCGACATGCACCACATCTCGGACACCGTGATGACGCTGGCCGCGATCGCTCCGCTCCTCGAGGGGCCGACGACGATCCGGAACGTGGCGAACATCCGGATCAAGGAGACGGACCGCCTCGCCGCCACGGTCGCGGAGCTCCGCCGCCTGGGCCAGGAGGTGACCCACGGCGACGACTGGCTCCGTATCGAGCCTCGGCCGCTGACGCCCGCGCTCGTGCGCAGCTACAGCGACCACCGCATGGCGATGAGCTTCGCGATCCTGGGGCTGTGCCGGCCGGGGATCACCATCGAGGATCCGGCCTGCGTCGCGAAGACGTACCCGACGTTCTGGGAGGACGTCGAGCGGTGCCGCAGCGCGAGCGGCGGGTGACCGCGGGCGGCCATGGCGTCTTCCAATTAGCACGATCCGGCTGCAGCGGAGCCAGCGGGGGAGGTGGAGCAGCGCGGGGCGCCGGCGGGGCTGTCCCACAAACTCGCGCCTTGTGGTGGCTATTGCCCGTTGAACGGGGGGCGAGATCGGGGAGAGATCACTTCGCTGCGGGCCGGCGCTCGGGTTTGTGGGGGCCTGCCCCGCCGGCGCCCCGCGCTGCTCCACCTCCCCCGCTGGCTCTCCACGGTGAAGAGGACTTTTCGCAAGGAGGGGCCCGAGCCGGGCCCTGGTCGGCGTGACGACGAGGGCCCTCGTCATGTCGATTCAAGGGCGGGGCCGCGCGTTCGCGTCGAGCCAGTCGAGCGCCTCGTCCATCACCCGTTCGGCGTCCGGCAGCGCTCCGTGGTGCGCGCCCGGCATCTCCCGGTAGACCGCCGGTATCTTGGCGGCGAGGAGCCCGCTCGCGCCCTCCTTCATGCGGTACGTGGCGTCGAGCTCGCCGCTGATCATCACCGCTCCCCGGATGTCCCGGAGGCGCGCGGCCGAGGGCGTCGTGGGCGCGCCGAGCAGCACCAGCCGCGAATACCGCTCCGGCCACCGCTCCGCGAGCCGCTCCGCGAGATAGGCACCCTGCGAGTAGCCGATGACCACGAGGTCTTCCGCCTCGCCGCCGCACGCCGCCAGCGCGTTCCGGATGCGGCCGTCCTGCTCGTCGACGTCGGGCGAGTACTTGCTGAACACCCGGTCGGCGCCGCAAGGCACGTCGCCCTGGAGCCCGAGCACCCCGCCGTGCTCCCGCGCCGTCCTCGTGAAGGCCTGCACGTAGCCCAGCCCGTGCCCGCACATGCCGTGAAGGAACACCATCCGTGGACACGCGCCGAGCGGCCCGGTGACGACGAACGCCGGCAAGTCGCCTGGCACGGGCACCTCGGCCGCCGTGAGCGGCGGCTCGACGGGCTGCCGCTCGACCCTCGCGGGCTGCACCGGGCGCTCCTCCGCGAGGGCTCGGTCCTCCTTGCTACACCCCGTCGTGAGCATGGCGACGCCGAGGCCGGCCAGAGCGAGAACGGAGAACTTCATACGACTGCCGTGGTGCCAGGACCGGCCGACGGCAAGCGGGGCGCCGCACGGCGGATGCGCGGGCCAGCTGGATCAGCGGCCCCCCTGGTGGCCGATCAGGAGATGACCCAGGTCCACCGCGATCATGACGACGGTCCGGACGATGAGGGACCGCGCGAGGTATGGATGAGACGACCTATTTTTTGAGGGGGTCCGCTCACCCGGCGAGCAGCGCGGTTTTGTTCTTTATGGTGGACGGTTCGTCCGTTATAACGGACGAGTCCAGCTGGCGCGCTTCCACGGATCGTCGCGCTGTGCGAGCGCGGCGCCGAGGCGCGCCTGGAACAGCCTGGCATCGCGGCAGGGGAGCACGTCCCGCGCTGCGAGAGACGCTCGATGGCGAAGGATGGCAAGGAGCAGACCGATGAGTGATCGCGGCGTGGCGTATTTCGGCGAGCGGTACGGCGGCGAGGGGCCGGCGCCCCGCTTCGCGCAGTGGAACGAGGTGATCGAGGCGCTGCTCGGGCATCGCTCGGTGCGGCGTTACGCGCCGAGGCCGCTCCCGGAGGGCACGCTCGAGCTGCTCGTGGCCGCGGCGCAGTCGGCGCCGAGCTCCTCGAACCTGCAGCTCTGGAGCGTGCTCTCGGTGCAGGACGCCGAGCGGCGGCGGCGCCTTTCGGAGCTCGCCGGCGGCCAGGCGCACGTGTGCGATTGCGGGCTGTTCCTTGTCTGGCTCGCCGATCTGCAGCGGCTCGGCGAGCTCGCGAAGCTCCGCGGCGTGGGGCACGAGGGGCTCGACTACCTCGAGATGTTCGTCATGGCGGTGGTCGACGCGGCGCTCGCCGCGCAGAACGCGCTCGTCGCGGCCGAGTCGCTCGGCCTCGGCACCGTCTACATCGGCGCGCTGCGGAACCACCCCGAAGCGGTCGCGGCCGAGCTCGGCCTGCCACCCCAGGTGTTCGCGACGTTCGGCCTGTGCGTGGGCTGGCCCGACGCGGCCACCCCGGCGAGCATCAAGCCGCGGCTCCCGCAAGAGGTCGTCCTGCACCGCGAGCAGTACGGCGCGTTCGAGCGAAGCGTGGGCGCGCTCGATGCCTACGACCAGCTCATGGAGCGCTTCTATACGAAGGAGCGCATGGGCGTGCAGGGGAGCTGGAGCCGCCACTCGGCCGCGCGCGTCGAGTCGGCCCAGGCGCTGCGCGGGCGCGACCGGCTGCGCGCGGCGCTCCTGGCGATGGGGTTCCGGCTGCAATAGCCGGAGCCCAGCGGTCGATGCGCGCGAGGTGCCGCGGAGGTGCGCCCGGAGCAGCACCTGGGCAGCAGCCCTTGGTGCCTCTCCAGCAATCAGGAAGCCGGCCACCGGATCGATGCCGGGAAACAGGCCATGGCATGTCGGCTGCAATTGCAGTGAAAGGGGGCGGATAAGGCAGCTGGCCTGAACAAGGGAGCCTTCCCATCATGAGCGAGGAACTGGAGCCTGAGGGCGAGGGAGGACGCGTCCTCGACGGGAGCGACACGCTGGCGCTGGAGGCCGACGTCCTGGTGCTGGGCGGCGGGCCCGCCGGGACCTGGGCCGCGCTCGCCGCGGCGGCGAAGGGCGCGCGCGTCGTGCTTGCGGACAAGGGGTATTGCGGCAGCAGCGGCGCCACGGCGCCTTCGGGGGTCGGCGTGTGGTACGTGCCCCCGGTCCCCGAGATGCGCGAGGCGGCCAAGGCCAGCCGAGAGGGGCTGGGCGGGTTCCTCGCGGACCGGGGCTGGATGGACCGCGTGCTCGACAGGACGTGGGCCAGCGTGAACGACCTCGCGACCTGGGGTTATCCGTTTCCTGTCGACGACAGCGGGCAGCCCGTCCGCCGCAGCCTGCAAGGCCCCGAGTACATGCGCCTGATGCGCAAGCGGGTGAAGCTCGCGGGCGTCCGCATCCTCGACCACAGCCCCGCGATCGAGCTCCTCGTCGACGCGAGCGGCGTGGTCGCCGGGGCGGCCGGCATCTGCCGGCAGCTCGGGCACAGGTGGGTGGTGAGGGCCGGGGCCGTTGTCATCGCCACCGGCGGCTGCGCCTTCCTGAGCAAGGCGCTCGGCACCAACGTCCTCACCGGCGACGGAGGGCTGATGGCCGCCGAGGCGGGCGCCGACATGTCAGGGATGGAGTTCTCCAACGCCTACGCGATCGCCCCGGCCTTCGCGTCGGTCACCAAGACCCTCTTCTACAACTGGGCGACGTTCTATTACGAGGACGGGCGCGTCATCGAGGGGGCCGGCTCGCAGCGCGGCCGGTCCGTGATCGCGGAGACCCTCCTCACGCAGCCGGTCTACGCCCAGCTCGACAAGGCCGACGAGGCGCTCCAGGCGTGGATGCGCACGGCCCAGCCGAACTTCTTCCTTCCCTTCGATCGCGCCGGCATCGACCCCTTCCGGCAGCGGTTCCCCGTCACGCTGCGGCTCGAGGGCACCGTGCGCGGCACGGGCGGGATCCGCATCACCAGCCACGGCTGCGCCACCTCGGCGCCGGGGCTCTACGCCGCCGGAGACGCCGCGACGCGAGAGCTCATCTGCGGCGGATTCACGGGCGGCGGCAGCCACAACGCCGCGTGGGCCATCTCCTCGGGCCAGTGGGCCGGCGAGGGAGCAGCCCTGTTCGCGCGCAGCGTCGGCCCGCGCGCCGGCCGGCGGGTCGTCGAGGGGGCCGGCCGCGCCGCGCTCCCGGCGGCGGGCGGGACGAGGCCGCTCGACGCGGAAGGGGTGATCCGGTCGGTGCAAAACGAGGTGTTCCCGTACGACAAGAACCTCTTCCGCACCGCGCGGGGGCTCGCCGCCTCGCTCGACAGGCTCGATGGGCTGTGGAGGGAGGTGCGGCAGGCCTCGCCCGGGGCGGCGGTGCGCGGGGCCGTGCGGGCACGGGAGAGCGCCGCGATGGTGGCCACCGCGCGCTGGATGTTCAACGCGGCGCGCGCGCGCACCGAGACGCGCGGCATGCACAAACACAAGGACCATCCCGGGCTCGACCCGGCGCAGCAGCGGCGGCTGATCACCGGCGGTCTGGACCACGTGTGGGTGCGCCCGGAGTCCACCGCGCCGGCGTCGATCGGCGCGGCCGCGGCGGAGGCGCAGGCGCCATGATCGAGCTCGTCAGCGATGCCCGGTGCATCGGGTGCGATCTCTGCGTCGAGGTCTGCCCCACCGACGTCTTCGACCGCGTCCCGGGCGGCGCGCCGGTCATCGCCCGGCAGGGCGACTGCCAGACGTGCTTCATGTGCGAGGCCTACTGCCCGGTGGACGCGCTCTACGTGGCTCCGGAAGCGGAGCGGCCGGTCGCCGTGGACGCGGAACGGCTCGAGGCGTCCGGGCTGCTCGGGAGCTACCGGGCCGCGGTGGGCTGGGGCACCCGGCGCAAGCCGGGCGCCGCCGCCGACGAGACGTTCCGCGTCCTCACGGTCGCTCGGCAGACCTAGAGGCGCCGCGAGCGCCTCCGCGTGCCTTCACGGCTGCAGCCCCCCATCCGCATGCCCGCCACAACAGGTCTCGCGGCGAGCCGTTTCGAACGCGAGCACCTGCTGCCCTGAAGAGGCTCGGGCCAGTCGAGCCCGCTGTCCTCAGGTGCGTGGCGGTAAATTTTCAATGCCCGAGAAATCGTGCGTCCCGCGCAATTCTTGTGACTGACTTCGGCCTGCTCTCACAACCTGGGTGAGAAACGAGGCCACCATTCCGCTCACGGCCGGGAGGCGAGGTGCCGACCGGACGATGAGGGGCCGCACGAGGTATGCATGAGACGACCTATTTTCTTGATTTGCTTTTCGCTCGCTGCCGCTCACCTGGCATGCGGATCGAGCGGTGAACCCGGAACCGGCTCGGACGGCTCGGACGGCGCGGGCGGGGAGGGCGCCGGGACGGGCGGCGGCGGCGCGACCGGCGCGGCGTCCAGCGGCAGCGGCAGCGGCAGCGGCAGCGGCGCGGGCACCAGCGCTGTGTCCGGCAGCGGCGGCGCTGGGACCAGCGCCGCGACCGGCAGCGGCGGCTCGGGCGCCGGCTCGGGCGCCGGCGAGCCGACGGGGTTCGCGCAGATGGAAGACCTCGACCGCGGTGTCGTGGCCGTGCCCACCGACGGGGGCACGTACGTGGGCTTTCGCCTGTTCGGCTACGACCCCGACGACATCGCGTTCAACGTCTACCGCGACGGCGCCAAGGTCAACGCCGCGCCGCTCACGGACTCCACGAACCTCGTCGACCGCGACGGCTCTCCGAGCTCGGTCTACACCGTGCGCCCCGTCATCGGCGGCGTCGAGCAAGGCGAGTCGGAGTCCGCGCCCGTGTGGAAGGATGGAGCCCTGTCCATCCCGACGACACCGCCGCCCGCGGGGGACGGCTACACGTACTCGAGCGGCGATGGCAGCGTGGGAGACGTGGACGGCGACGGGCGTTACGAGATCATCCTCAAGTGGGATCCGTCGAACCTCCAGGACAACTCGAAGGCCGGCCGCACCGGCAAGACCTACCTCGACGCTTACTCGCTCGACGGCAAGCGGCTCTGGCGCATCGATCTCGGCGTGAACATCCGGGCCGGAGCGCACTATTCCCCGTTCCTCGTGTACGATCTCGACGGCGACGGGAAGGCGGAGGTGGCCGTCAAGACGGCGCCGGGGACGCGCGATGGGAGGGGCGAGTACCTGAGCAAGGGGCCCGCGGCCGGCGATGACGATTCCAAGGATTACCGCAACAACGACGGTTATATCCTCACCGGCCCGGAGTACCTCACCGTGTTTGCCGGCGACACCGGCGCGGAGCTCGCCACGACCGAGTTCAAGGTCGGGCGCGGCGACGTGTGCAGCTGGGGCAACAACGAGTGCTATGGCAACCGCGTCGACCGCTTCGTCGGCACCATCGCGTTCCTCGATGACACGGGGCGCCCGAGCGTGGTGTTCGGGCGCGGCTATTACGCGCGCACCACGCTCTCGGCCTGGAACTACCGCGACGGCGCGCTCTCGAACCTCTGGACGTTCGACTCCAGCTCGAGCCGCGCCAACGAGGCGTTCGGCGGCAAGGGCTGCCACTCCATCAGCGTCGCGAACGTGGACGACGACCCGCAGCAGGAGATCATCAACGGCGGCGCCACGTTCGACAACGACGGCACGGGCCTCTGCGCGGTGGACTACTACGCTCACGGCGACGCGCTGCACGTCACGGATCACATCCCGTCGCGCCCTGGCCTCGAGGTGTTCCAGCCGTACGAGAGCGGCGACGCACCCGCCTACGCCATGCGCGACGCCCGCACGTGCGAGGTCCTCTGGAAGGGGCCAGGCAACGGCGGTGAGGAGGGCCCTGGCCGGGGCGTGGCGGCGGATGTCGACCCGCGCAGCCCTGGCAGCGAGGCGTGGGTCAACAACAGCGAGCTGCTGCGCGGCTCGGACGGCGATGGCGTCGGGAGCCGCCCTGCGTCGAGCAACTTCCTCATCTGGTGGGACGCGGACCTGAGCCGGGAGCTCCTCGACGGAAACGGCATCCGCCAGGCCGACGGCCAAGGGGGGAACTTCACGGCCGCCGGGTGTACCTCGAACAACGGCACGAAGAGCACGCCGACGCTCAGCGCCGACATCCTGGGCGACTGGCGTGAAGAGGTGATCTTCCGCTGCGGCGATTCCATCCGCATCTTCACCACGAACCAGGTCGCGACGAACCGGATCTACACCTTGATGCACGATCCGCAGTACCGCGTTGCCATCTCGTGGCAGAACGGCGCCTACAACCAGCCGCCTCACCCGAGCTTCCATATCGGGGAGGGGATGGCTGCGGCGCCGAAGCCGGATATCCACGTCCGCTGAGACACCGGCGCTAGCGAGTCGCCTCGCTCGACTCGATATCTGAAGCCGACGGCCTGGCTACCGAGTCACCACGCGTCGAATCGGCCGCCCTCACTGCACAGCCTGCCTGTGAGCGTTCACAGGTTTATAAATACACGAGTACAGTACGTTCGTTAACACCGTTGACGAAGTTTGCTTTGCGCTGGTAGAGTGGTGTTACCTGCCCGAGGTGAGGCGGGTTGCGCCTGACGGACTGAGCCTAACGGCCTGAGAGCCTGAGAGAGCGACATGCGATTTATCGACCTGCACCAGGTGTCTGCGACCGACCTCCGTACATCCCGGCGGGGCCTGGCCACGCTCGCCGCGCTGGCCGCGTTGTTGCTCAGCGCGTGCGCCGGCGACGATGGCAACTCGTTGAGCGGCGCGTCGGAGGGCGGCGCGGGAGGACCCGACGCGACGGGCGGGACGGGCGGCGCGGGCTCGCAATCGAGCGTGAACTCAGGCTCTGGCGCGGGCACCGGCGCGGGCTCGCAGGCGAGCACGGGCGCGGATTCGGGCTCGAGCTCGGCCTCGGGCTCCGGAGGCGCGGGTGTCGGCGGCGGTCCGGACGACCATCCTGCGTACGACCACTGCGTGAGCGGGTACATGCCCCACCCGAGCGACTCGGATCCCAACATGAAGGATGGCCCGGCGGAGTTCTATCCGCCCGGCAACAACAGCCCGGACATCGTCGATACGACGGTGCAGCCCCAGGTCCTGGACTGGATGTATGAAAACAGGTGGCAGGACGCTCACGTCGAGTGGCACGCGATCCGCGCCTGCAACTTCGGGGGCGCCGGAAGCAAGGTGGGCATCTGCAAATTCAAGCAGCTGGTCCCGAAGGATCAGAACTGTCAGTCCGCCGGCGACGGCTATCAGTTCCTTGTGTTTCACCGCCACATGATCCAGGCGTTGAAGCAGCTCTGGCCCAAGCATAGCGAGCAGTTCGAGGGCTTCACCAAGTTCCCGACCAAGGCGGAGGACGTGCCGCCCCAGTGGCGCTCCGCCTGGAAGAACTGGGACGCGGCCGCCCTCGAAGCCGGGAAGATCGGCGATGAGATCGACAAGCCCGAGAACCTCGCGAGGTTCAAGGACGAAGGCGAGCTCGGCTTCTGGCTTCAGTGCAACGTGGGGCAGAAGCTGGCGGGGGCGACCAACATGCCGTGGGTGGGGCTCCACTTCGTGCTGCACGCCAAGTGGGCGCGGCCGGGCAACACGACGCACGGTGTGAACAACACCAACGCGAACATCGACAACTACATGTTCTGGAAGCTCCACGGCTGGATCGACAACGTGTGGGAGAAGTACCGGCGCGCCAAGGGGATGTTGCCGACCGATCAGAAGCTGAAGGACGATCTCGTCGCGCAGTGCCGCGAGATGGATACCGAGATCAAGATCATCAAGGAGAACCTGGACCCCGAGGATGTCAGGGATCCCAATGCGCCTTTGCCGGACGAGTCCGGATACTTCCACGAGAAGGTGCGGCCCATCTTCGAGAGCGCGACGAACCTGTGCAGCGGCTGCCACGCCGAGTCGGGCCCCAACGCGGGGCTGTCGCTCGGTGGCCGACTCAGCTCCAGGGAGATCGTCGACGGTCTGGTCAACGTGGCCTCCCGCGGCGGTGGTCAGTTCAAGCTCGTCGTCCCGGGCGACCCCGACCACAGCTGGCTCTACCTCAAGGCCTCCGACAAGGCGGGGGCCGCGGGTTGCCAGCAGTCCTCCACGGCGCAGTGCATCTCGGGCGTGATGCCGCCCAGCACGGGGGGGCCGACGGTCAGCCCGGCGCAGCTGGAGATCCTGCGTAAATGGATCGCGGACGGCGCCCCGGGACCGACGTGATCCTGGCGAACGTTTGAGGTCGGCGGGAATCCGAGCTGCCGACCTCACGATGTTCGGGGCTCGGGGGCGCTATCGGCGACCTCCTCCCCGCACCGCACCCGAAGCGTCAGAGCAGGCCCGGGGCGCTCCGCCTTCGTATATCGATCCCGTTGCTCGCCCCGTGGCATAGGCGTGAACCACGCTTCGCGTCGCGTTCCCCTACATCCTAACGTTTACGTTTACGTGGACGTGGTCGTGGTCGTTTACGGCTTACCGTTGACGACCACGACCACGTCCACGTCCACGACCACGTAAACGTTCACGTCCACGTCCACGTAAACGTTCACGTCCACGTAAACGTTCACGTTCACGTTCACGTTCAGGTTCACGTAAACGTGAATGTTCACGTTGACGTGGGGGACCGGCGGTGGGGGGAGCGGGCTTCGTGCCTTGAGCGTGATCGAACGAGCTTGGTTGCCGCCTGTGAGGCGCCCTGGGGCGAGCAGCTCGGCACTACCTTGCACGCAACCGGAGACGGACCTGGGCGAGGCCGTACTAGGGTCCAGGCGGCGGGTAGGTCTCCTTCATCTCCTGGATCCAGCGCGAGACCACCTCCACGCCCGTCTCGTCGACCTTGTGCGTCCCGATGCGCGGCATCTGCCCTTCGAAGCCGCGGAGCACCTGGCGGGCGACAAGCAAGCTGCGCGACGGGTCCCCCGGCCGGATGTCGTACCAGTTGGCGGGGTCGGGGTTCGTGAGGCCCTCGTACTTCGCGTTTTCCGCGGGGCGCTTGTTGATGGCCGTCCGGGCGGCGTCCGTGGCCATCACTTCGCCGAGCTCGCTCGCCTCGAGCCGCAGGTACAGGCCCGTATCGTGGGCCGCCGCCTCGGGCAGGTCGTTGTGACAGCTCACGCCGCAGTTGGCGTGCAGGTAGCCGAGCGCCTGGCGCTCCACCTCGTTGCCAGGAATCGTGAGGGCGAGATTGCTCGCGTCCGCGATCACCCCGAGCTCGACCAGCGTCTCGGCCGAGAGCCCCTGGGCACCAGAGCCGAGCATCAGCGCGTCCCAGCCGAGGACGTAATCGGCGCGTCCGACGTGGCACTCCTGGCACTGATCGCGGTTCGGCACCGTGTGGCCGGTGCCGTAGAGATCGGTCACGCCGAAGTCGTTCTGCATCTGGATCGCCTGCTTCTCGTCCTCGGACCACACATAGCTCGTGTACACCCAGCCGGCGGCCGTCTTGCGCAGGAGGCGAGTCTCCGCGAGGCGCTGCGCGCCGCCCGCGCCCGTCACGCTGAACTCCTTCCAGAACTGCGTCCCCTCGGGGTAGATGAACGCGTCCGGATTGCTCGTGTCCACCTGCTGCCCTTTCGGAATCGACACGAAGCGCCGCTTCTTGGCGCCGTCGCTCCAGAGCTCCACGGCAGGCTTGTACTCGAGCACCCCGCACGCGATCTCGCGCTGATCGAAGTTCCCGTAGAGCCCCGTACAGCGCAGATCCACCGGCAGCACGCCGTCGAGCGGCGCAGCGCAGTCCACGTCGGTGGGCATCGCGAACTCTGCGCAGCTCGCGCCCCCAGCGCCACCAGCGCCGCCTGCGCCGCTCGTCTGCGCGCCCGATCCGCCGCTGCCCACCGTGGCGCCCGACCCCCCTTCGCCCTCGGGCTGCGCCGGCCCGCCGCCCGAGCTGCATCCCGCCGCGAGCAGCAGCGCGCCGACGAGTGAACCGTTCCTCACGACATGAAAAAGCATGCGCGCAGTCTGCCACAGGAGAGGAGCGCTTGGGAGCGTGGAGTCGCGCCTTCTCCATGCCGCATCGCGCATCGCCTCCGCGCCGCGCGCTTCATCCGGTCACCGGTCGTCTGCCTTCACAGGGATGTGAACGTCGATCAATCGACGATCGACCGGACAGAAGCGGTGGGGCCGACAGAGCCCGATGAGGGCAGGGCGCCTTCTGAAAAAGGTGAACCTATCGAATGGTCCACCCTTGCTGTACTCCTCGCGTCCAGCGCCGGATCGTTCACCGCCTGGACACCCGGCATCGCCTGTCCGCCGCGCTCTTGCGCCGCTCCGGCGCCATGCTCGCGCGGGCGCGGTGCGGCCTCGGCAGCAGGCGCTGCTGACCGCGTGCTCGTGACGCAGCACCTGGCGCGCGATGTCCGGCCGAAGCGCGTGGAAATGCCTGGCACGGCGCGTGCGATACGCCGACGACGGCGCGCCTCAGCGCAGCGACCCGGCACGGAGGGCGCGGCGGCGCGCCGCCCGGGCCGTCACCCCGCCGAGCGCGCCCGAAAACAACCTTTCACGGAGCCGTCGCATGAGTGGTCTCAGTCTCGTCTTCGATACGCCCCAGCTCGCGCAGGACTACGAGCTGCGCAGCGCCGATCGGCAGTTCCGCCATGGAAAGCGGCTGATCGCCGAGCTCGGCGTCCGCCCCGGCGATCACGTGCTCGACGTCGGCAGCGGCACCGGGCTGCTCGCGGAGCACGTGGCCGGCCTCGTCGGGCCGACCGGGAAGGTGCTCGGGATCGACCCGCTGCCGCTGCGCGTGGAGATCGCCCAGCAAAAGGCGAAGGCGAACCTCTCCTTCCAGGTCGGCAACGCCTACGCGCTCGACGGGCTCCCCTCCGGCAGCTTCGATGTCGTGTACCTCAACGCCGTCTTCCACTGGCTCCCCGAGAAGACCGAGCCGCTGCGGCAGATCCACCGCCTGCTCAAGCCAGGGGGCCGGATCGGGCTCACCACGGGCGCGAAGGATCACCCGAACCGCCTGCAGGCCATCAAGCGGGAGGTGCTCTCGCGCGAGCCCTACGCGCGTTATCCGGAGTCCCGGGATGGGACGCCCCACTGGGTCACCGCCGTGGAGCTCGCCGGGCTGCTCGGGGGCGCCGGCTTCACCGTGCAGAAGATCGAGGCCCAGGAGAACGTGCACCATCAGCCGGACGGGCGCGCCGCCATCGCCTTCTCCCAGGCGAGCTCGTTCGGCAACTTCCTCGGCCACCTGCCCGAGTCGCTGCGCAGCCAGGCCATCGAGGACATCCAGCGCGAGCTCGAGGCCTTCCGGACACCCGAGGGCATCCGGCTCGAGGGGAAGCGGCTCTTCGCCATCGCACACAAACCGGCGTCGCACTGAGCTGACAGGTCGATAGCCGACCACCGCACCGCGACGCCATCCCAGCACCCTTTTCGCTTTCTCTGCCACGAGGAGAACTCCGCATGAGCGCTACACAGAACCAGAGCAACAACGTCCTCGAGATCGTCCCCGTCGCTGGCCGGATCGGCGCGGAGGTGCGCGGCGTGCGCCTCCGCGCCGATCTCGACGCCGCCACCGTGAGCGAGATCCGGAAAGCCTGGCTGCGACACAAGGTCATCTTCTTCAGGGGCCAGCACCACCTCGACGACGCCTCGCAGGAAGCGCTCACCACGCTGTTCGGCGCCAAGCCCGTCGCGCACCCGACGGTGCCCGTGGTCAATGGCACCGATTACATCCATGAGCTCGACTCGCGGGAGGGCGGGCGCGCGAACTCCTGGCACACCGACGTCACGTTCGTGGACGCCTACCCGAGGGCCTCGATCCTCCGGGCGCTCGTGATCCCGGCGTACGGTGGCGACACCGTCTGGGCCAACACGGTCGCTGCGTACCAGGATCTGCCGCCCGCGCTGCGCGCGCTCGCGGACACGCTGTGGGCGGTCCACAGCAACGAGTACGACTACCAGGCGCGGAAGCCGAACTCGTCGGCGGACGACGTGCGGCGCTATCAGGAAGTGTTCACGTCGACCGTGTACGAGACCGAGCACCCCGTCGTGCGCGTCCACCCGGAGACCGGGGAGCGGTCGCTCGTGCTCGGCCACTTCGTCAAGCGGCTGCTCGGCGTCTCGTCCCACGACTCGGCGCACCTCTTCCAGGTGCTCCAGGAGCACGTCACGCGCCTCGAGAACACCGTCCGCTGGCGCTGGGCCGCGGGCGACGTGGCGATCTGGGACAACCGCGCCACGCAGCACTACGCGATCAACGACTACGGCGATCAGGTCCGCGTGGTGCGCCGCGTGACGGTGGACGGGGACGCGCCCGTCAGCATCGACGGCCGGCGCAGCGTGACCCGCAAGAAGGCGCCGCGCGCCGCCGCCGCGAGGAGCGAGAGCGCCGGGGTCGCGGTGGCCACGGCGACCGCGTAGTCGCGTCGAGCCGAGGCGCGTCCGCGGGCGTCAGGGGATCCTTGACGGCCGCGGACGTGTGCGCTTCACCTGCGGCGGAGGAGCACCCCGTGGGTCCAACAAGCAAGCGCGACGACGCTCGAGACGGAGCGCAGAGCACGGCGCACGTCGTGGTGATCATGCTGATCGTGGCCTTCGGCGTGCTCGCGCTGCCGTGGATGGTCCTCCGGAAGCTGGACGCCCGGACGCCGACGGGCGGCGTGGCGGCCTCCGGCGTCCCGGCCGAGGACCTCGCCCAGGGCGGCAAGATCTATTATCGCTCGTGCGCCAACTGTCACCAGGCCAGGGGCGAGGGGAAGCCCGGACGCTATCCGCCCCTCACCGGCTCCTCATGGCTGCTCGAGGACAAGGAGACGCCGATCCGGATCACGCTGCTCGGCGCCGCCGGCCCGATGGAGGTGAACGGCGCGCTCTACAACGACGTGATGCCCAACCTGGGCGTCACGCTGTCGGACGAGGACGTCGCGCTGGTGCTCACCTACGTCCGGTCGAGCTGGGGGAACAGCGCGCCCGCCATCACGCGGGACGAGGTCGCGAAGGTGCGCGCCTCGCTGGGAGACCGGATGGAGCCGTGGGCCGGCGGCGCGGCGCTGTCGGCGGCGCGGGAGACGCGCGTCCTGCCCTGAGGCGCGCAGGCGAGTTGGGCCGGCCGCCGCGGCGGCGCTTCCAGGCGAGAGGGGCGGTCACTCCCGCACGGGCTCCTGCAGATCCACCCCGAAGTGCTCGCGGTAGCCGCGCCGCGCGGCCTCGCGCAGCTCGTCGTCGCCGCGGCTGACCTGCTCCTCGAACGCCTGCGCGTACGTCTCGGGATCGACCTGCCGCGCGCCGAAGCGCAGCTTCTTCCCGGAGAGCGTCTCGAGGACGAGCGTGGCCACCCGATGCTCGGCGCCGCCGCGGGCCACGACGCCGAAGGGGAACAGGTGCACGAGCGTGAGCTGCGGCGGCGCGTCGCCGGCCGTCATCTCGGCGATGTATGCGGAGAGCTCGCGGCTCACGCGGTCCTGCGCCTCGTCGGAGAAGCCGGCGAGCAGCTCGGTCACCGCGGGCGAGAGGGGCAGGTGAGGGCCGTCGATCTGGTGCTGGAGCTCGTGCCGCTCGGTGCCGGCGAGCACGGCCCGCTCGAGCGTGGAGCCCAGGCGCTCGCGCAGCTTCGCGAGCGCGGCGTCGCAGCGCGCGAGGGCGCCGGCGCGAGCGCCGGCCACGCCGTCCGCCGCCGCGTGGCACGTCGCGCCCTCCTGATCGAACCGCTCGGCATAGGACCGGACCTCGGAGCCGAGGACGAGCGCGAAGGGATCCTGGTCGCGCGAGAAGCCGAGGTGGACGCGGCGCTCGTCCGTCATCGGCTCCACGAGGAGCGTCGCGAAGCGGTCGTCGCCGACGCGGTAGGCGCGGACCTCCTTGACCCGGTAAGGCGTGGTGTAGAAGCGCCGCGTGGCGCCGTCGGCCGAGACGCTGAGATTGACGGCCGCGTCGAGGTAGTACCCGAGCCCGGCGCGTCGCGCCGCGTCGTTGGCCTCGGCGACGAGCCGGCCGAACGCGCGGCCGGAGAGCTCGAGATCGTCCACTTGAGCGGCCAGCGTCGTGAGCGCCGCGGCGACGTCCTTGCCGTCGGGCTGCGCCCTGGCGACCGCGAGCATCTCGCGGCTGCGTGCCCTGGTCAGCACCTGCGCCTCCGCGCCCGTGCCCTGCGCGCGTCCGCTGCGCGCGTGCGCGTCGCGGGCGATGCGCGCGCGCTCCCAGCTCGGCAAGAGCTCGCCGTACACCTTGTCCCATTCGGCCGTGGGCGCGCCGAGTTTCCAGTCGACGCCCTTCGGCGCGGGGCGGCCGAGCACGAGCAGGGTGACCAGCAGCGCGGCGACCGAGGCCGCGGCCGCGCCCGCCGCCACGATCGGCCGGGCGCCGCCCGCGCTGGCCCCGGTGCCTGGCTCCAGCTCGGCTTCGGGCACCATCACGCCGAGCGCGAGCACCTCGATCGCGGAGGCGAGCACCGCCACGACCGCGGCGAGCAGGAGCGCGAAGAAGGCGACGGTGCCCGCCTCGACGCCCCAGCCGCCCGAGAGGAACGCGCGGTACACGAAGAGCAGCATGAGGCCCGGCATGGCCCACACGGCCGCGATCGCGAGGCCCGGGTGCTCGCGCCGGGGCACGCGGCGCGCGTACGCGAGGCCCAGCAGGGCGATCGCGAGCGGGCCGAGCACGAAGAGCAGGACCATGCCGTAGCCGAGCTGGAAGCGGGCGTCGGGCAGCGTCGCGACGAGCACGGCCGCGCGCGCGATCGTCTGCGCGGGGATCTCGCCGCGCGATGGCCAGAGGTAGAAGACGAGCGCCGCGGCGAGCGACGCGACGAGCAGCGCGCTGCCGCCCCTGCGCGCCCGGGCGTGGAAGCGCAGCACCACGCCCGCCGCGGTGAACGCGAAGACCGCGAGGAACGGGGCCGGCCGCGTCAGCAGGCTGTCCGGCAGCGGCAGCATGTCCCACGCGGAGCTCCGGCGGCCGATCCACACGGCGACGTTCACGGCCACGAACGCGGCGAGCACGGCGATCGCGCGCGACGTCGGCCGCTCGACGAGCAGGCCCGCGCGCCGCTCGGTGCGCGCCCCGAGGAAGAGCAACCACAGGCCGGCGATCGCGGGCGCGAGTGCGGCGACCTGGGCGGCGGGCGCGAGCTCGGGGAGCACGCTCCACACGAAGATCCCGTGGCCGTAGGCGACCTCGTACGGCACCAGCGCCGACAGCGCGAGCGCGAGGCCGCTCCACAGGCAGCGCGCGCGGAGGCGCTCGGCCGACATGCGGTAGAACATCGCGGTCGCGGCGCTCTCCTCCCCGGGAGGTGCGGCGGCGTCCGGTGGCGGTGCGCCGGCGTTCCGCGGGGCGCTGGCGCCGTGCTGCGGAGGGAGGAGGGGCGCGCTCACGGCTCGACCGCCGCGCTCGCGATGCGCGAGATCGACCGCTTCTGCGGGAACACCGGGTCGCGGTACCGCACCTCGAACAGCACGCGCTTCCCATCGGCGGAGAACCGCGGCACCCGCTCCGTCGCGGAGCCCACCGTCAGCTTCTTGATCTCGCCCGTGGAGAGCGCCAGCACCGCGATGTCCGTACCGCCCGCGCCCCGCGTCTCGAACGCGACGCGCGCGGCGTCGGGCGAGAACGCGGGCCACGAAGCCCCGCCCGGGGCCGCGTACACCTTCCGGCGCCACGTCGCCGTGTCGATGAGCGCGATCCCCGGCTCGTCGCCGTCGACGACGCACACGATCTTCGTCCCGTCGCTCGATGCCGCCGGGTTGCGCAGGTCCTCCCCGGGCTTCGCGCGGAACGGGCGCTCGATCGACAGCGGCTGCTTGCCCACGTCGACCACCGCGAGGTGCGGCGCGTCGCCCTCCGACGCGTCGGGCACGTAGACGAACGCGAGCCTCGTCTCGTCGAGCCACGCGAACCCGCCGAGCGACTGGTTCTCGGTGTGGAGGCCGAACACCTCCTTGCCGCCGTCGGTGTCGAGCACCATCAGATCGGCCTGCGCGTCCGCGTCCGGGCGATCGTAGACCGCCACGAACCTGCCGCCGGGGGCGAGCTTCGGGTCGACGAAGCGGTGCTCCGGATCGATGCGCACGCGCTTGCTCTGCCCGGATCGGTCGACGACCGTGATCGTCTTCGCCCAGCCGAAGAAGTCCTCCACCAGCGCGACCCGGTCGCCGTCGCGCTGCGACGACGGGTACGAGTACACGTGATAACCCCTCCACATCGGCTTGACCGCGGCGGGATCCGTCGTCGGGACGGCCGGCCGATCGAGCGGCCGCCACTCGACCGTCTCCAGCGCTTCGCTGCGGGCGAGGTCCCTGGACCTCACCGAGTGGAACACCGAGACATCGGCCGTCTTGACGAAATAGCCGCCCTCGGCCGTGCCCACGAGCAGGTCCTCCGCCGCCTGGGGCGACAGGAAGGTCACGCGCCCCTGCTCCTCGGCCTCGATCTCCTTCGCGCGGGCGACGTACGCGCCGGCGGCGCGGTCGAGGTTCGCGGCCCGGTCCTTCACGAACCTGCGCGCCGACGCCAGCCGCTCCAGCAGCTTGATGTCCGATCCCTCCGTGATCTCGCGCACCGAGGGGTGGTCCATGAGCTGCGCGATCACCGCGTCGAGCGCCTGGGACGCCATGGAGTTCGCGAGCAGCGCCATGGCGCGGTCCTTCTTCGTCGCCCCGGAGTAGCCGCGGATCCGCCGCTCGGTCGACGTGCCCTTGTCGAGGAACGTGAGCGTCACCGGCGCGTCGACCCGGAGCTCGAAGTAACCCTCCTTGATCGGGTGCTCCACGATCTCGGGCGCGAGGCGCGCCTCGATGATGAAGCCGGCGCCGAGCGCCTTCGCGGCCTCCTTCGGGTCCTTGGCGCTCTCGAGCGCCTTCATCACCTTCGGGTCGCCGCCCTTCACGGGATCGAACCCGAGTTCCGCGAGGTGCTCGCCGAGCTCGTCGGCCAGCCTCGCCGCGGGCTGCGACCCTTCCCACCAGGTCCCGTCGAGATCGATCGCCACGAGGATGCGCAGCGGATCGGTCGCCGTCATCGAGCGGAAGGCGAGGAGGCCCGCCGCCGCGATCACGAGGCCGAGGACCGCGAAGACCGGCCAGAGCCTGCGCTTCGGCACGAGCGCCTCGAGCGACTCCGGCGGTTCGGCCTCGGGGGCGGGGGGCTGCGCTTCGGTCGGATTTCGAGGCTCCTCCATGGAAGGGGACGTGCCCTATCCGCGAGAGGGCGTAAAGCTGCGTGAGCGTGGCGTGGGCGAAGGGAGCTGGCCAGG
This sequence comes from Sorangium sp. So ce145, assembly GCF_051525985.1. Lineage (NCBI taxonomy): Bacteria > Pseudomonadati > Myxococcota > Polyangiales > Polyangiaceae > Sorangium > Sorangium sp. So ce145. The sequence continues at coordinate 4,203,727 of NZ_CP150315.1, forward strand.
TTGCCCGGGAGTCCGCGGCTCTCACCGCCAGTCTGGCGACTGGTGCATGAACAGGAGTGGAGGGGCCGGCCTCGAGAGGGCCCCCGCCTTCGGGCTCGCCGCCCTCCATGACCGCCCGACCATACTCCGCCGGCGCGGCGGGCTCGAAGTTGGCCTGAATTCGCGGAGGCATGCGTCGTGCAACCGCGTCGAGCGTGTCGAGCGCGTCGAGCGTGTCGAGCGCGTCGAGCGCGTCGATCCCTGCTCTTCATCAACGAGGTCCCCGATGAACACCGCACATGCCTTCCGCCGCACGCTTGCCCATCGCCTCTTCGCCCTGCTCGCGCTCCCCGCTGCGGCGGGCGCGGCCGGCTGCACCACGGCCTACAGCAGCTGTCCCGAGGATCCCGAGCCCGTCTCCAAGGTGGCCTGCTTCGCGTGGCCGCAGGACGATGCGAGCGGCCTCGGAGATGCTGGCGGCGAGGGGGGAGCCGGGGGCGGCGGAGGTGCCGGCGAGAGCGAGCCTGTCGCGTGCCCCCCGCGGCCGGAGGCGCAGGAAATCCTGAATCGAACCGGCTTCGGATCGCACAGCGTCAAGAGCGATGGCGCCTTGCAGGACGGCCAGTGCTGCTATCAGGCGTACTTCATCCCGATGTGCGAGGGGCGCCCCTACCTCGTCGAGGAGGCGGCGCGGACAGCGCCGTTCGTCCGCGCCCGCGGCAGCGCCGGATGGGGCGCGGCGGAGGCCCTCGCGCCTCGGATCGATCACCTCACCGCGGATCTGCGGGCGGAGCTGGCCGCGGCGTGGACGCGCGACGCGCTCTTCGAGCACGCGTCCGTGGCCTCGTTCGGGCGCTTCGCGCTCGAGCTGCTCGCCGCGGGGGCGCCGGCCGATCTCGTGGAGGAGGCGCACCGCGCGGCGCTCGACGAGGCCCGCCACGCGCGCCTCTGCTTCGCCCTCGCGAGCGCCTATGCGGGCGAGGCGATCGCGCCGGGCGCGTTTCCCTTCGACGGGCGGGTGGAGGTCGAGGCAGACCTCGCGTCGATCGCGGCGCGCGCCGCGAAGGAGGGCTGCATCGGAGAGACCATCGCGGCGGTGGTCGCGGCCGAGGAGCTCGGCGCCGCGGAGGACCCGGCGGTGCGGAGCGCGCTCGCGATCATCGCCGCGGACGAGGCGCGGCACGCGGAGCTCGCGTGGGGCACGGTGGCGTGGGCGATCCGCGCGGGCGGCGAGCGGGTGCGCGCGGCGGTGGAAGAGGTGTTCGCGGGGCTCGGGCGCGCGGAGCTCGGGGGAGGCGATAACGCGGGAGGCGCGCAGCTCGCGGCGCACGGGCGGTTCGGCGCCGCGGCGCGCGGCGACGCGGCCGCGCGCGCGATCGAGGAGATCGTGCGGCCGGCGTCGAGGTTGCTCCTGGCGGGGCGCCCGGACGGAGCGGCCCAGAGCGCGATGATGGCTTGAGTGGAGGGGAGGGGCCCTTCCGGTCGCCTTGTCCACGCGATACGCTCCCTATCTGCCATGAAGGGCGAGGTGCCAGCCTGAACGCCGCGTGTGGAACGGCGAGGACGGTCCCGCTGCCAGCAGCTAGACTCATCGCATGTCCGATCTGCTCGTCAACATCGATGTTCCGGCGCTCGATCCTGCCATCGCGTTCTACACGCGCGCGTTCGGCTTGCGCGTCGGGCGGCGCCTTGGTGCTTCCGGGGTCGAGCTGCTCGGCGCGGCGGCCCCCATCTACCTCCTGCTGAAGCCGGCCGGCAGCGAGCCAGCCGCCGGTGCGTCGCCGCGCGACTACCGGCGTCACTGGACGCCGGTCCACCTCGATTTCGTGGTCGACGATCTCGAGGCCGCCGCGCGCCGCGCGCAGGAGGCAGGCGCGGTCCCCGAAGCCGAGATCGAGGTGGCGGCGTGGGGGCGCATGCTCCGCCTGGCCGATCCCTTCGGCCACGGCGTCTGCCTCCTTCAGTTCAGCGGCCGCGGCTACGACGAGATCGCCACGCCCGGCTGAGCGCGCCGCCCGGCGCCGAGGTGGAGGGAAGAGCCTCCACTGCTGGCGGGGCCGAGCGCCAGCGCGAGCCTCGCGCCCCCCCCCGAGGCGGGTCGAGCGCCGGGCAAAAATAAGGTGCAGGGGCTCGCCTTGTGCCAGGCAAGGGCTTTGCTACGGCTGAGCTTGGCGGTACGCTGAAACCGATCGAGCTACCGCGCAGGCCACGCGACACCTCTCGAGGTGGCGTCCCCTGACGCGCCCGCGGGCTCCGCCCGCGCAGGAATGGACCGAGTCCCCGCACGCGCGAGCCCGCGAGATCCGCTCACGCGCCCGCGCGACCCCAGAGAAAGGCAGCGAAGGAAGAACATGAACACCCGCTGGTTTGAACGAGTCCTTTGGGCCCTGACGATGACGCTCTCTGCAGGTTGCGCGGCCGAGGCGTTGAGCGAAGAGGAGCAGAGCGAGGTCGTGGGCGAGGCGGAGGAGGCGATATCGGTCTTCTCCTTCAGCCGGAGCGCGACCAACAACGCCACCGTGAACACGGCCAACTTCAACCTCAATATCAACCCGAACAGGCGCGTGATGATCGGCACGACCGGCATCGTCGGCGCCAGCTCCTCGGGCGACACGTTCCTCCGCCTCTTCGACCTGAGCTCCGGGTCGCCCGTGCAGGTGGCCTCGGCGAACGACGGCCCCTCGGGGTCGATCTCGGCGCAGATCCGCTATACGACGTCGTCGACGGGCTGGCCCTTCCAGATCCGGGCCGGCTGTGACGGCTTCTCCTCGTGCAGCGGCACGGTCGCGATCGCGCACGGCAAAGGCACCTTCTCGTACTCGAGGAGCAGCACGAACTACGCCACGACCAACTACGTCGACCAGGCATACTTCTTCAACGCCGGAGAGACGATCTCCTTCGGCACCTGCGCGGCGGTGCTCTACGGGGCGAGCCGCTCGGGGATGTCGTACATCCGCCTCTTCGATCGCAACGGCGTCCAGGTCGCGGTGGACTCCGCCGAGATAATCGGCTGCTCCGAGATGCCGAAGACGACGCACGTCGCGGCGCTCTCGGACTACTACACCTTCCGCGCCGGCTGCGTCGGCAACACCTCGTGCACCGCGACGGTGGCCGTCTACGCCGAGTGAGGCTCGACCAGCTCGCGGCGCGCAGCTTCCCTGTCGGATCCAGCCCACCGATCGAGGCTACCTGTCCGCTTGCCGCTGGGCCCGCTCGGAACACCGGAATTCGCGGACTCATGGACAGGCGGTCATTGTCCGGTATTCTCGCGTCGATGAAATCTGCGCCACCGCGCGGATCAAAACCAGCGCTGGCGGCATGGCGTGACGCCTGAGGCGCTGTAAGGTCTGCCCCGCCGTACAGCAAAGGAAGCACCTCGAAGGATGAACCAGCCGTCCGTCGCCGCCGATCCATCCCCCGGAGCAGACCTCTCCCTCGCCGGCGGGCGCGCGCATGGCTACCCGCGGCCGCAGCTCCGGCGCGCCGGGTGGGAATCACTCAACGGTACGTGGAGCTTCGCGCTCGATCCCGAGGCGCGCTTCCGGGAGCCAGCCGACGTCGGCTGGGAGGGCTTCATCGAGGTCCCCTTCGCGCCGGAGACCCCGCGGAGCGGCGTATGCGCGCGCGGCCTCTTCCGCGCCGTCTGGTACCGGCGCACCATCGCGGTGCCGGAGCTCTGCGGCGGAGAGCGGCTGATGCTGCACTTCGGAGCCGTCGACTACGACGCGACCGTCTGGATCGCGGGGAGCCGCGCGGCGCATCACGCCGGCGGCTACACCCCCTTCAGCGTCGACATCACCGACCTCGTCGGTTCGGCGCGCGCCGTCGAGATCGTCGTGCGCGCGGAGGACGATCCGCTCGACCTCGCCAAGCCGCGCGGCAAGCAGGACTGGCAGCTCGAGCCGCACTCCATCTGGTACCCGCGCACGACCGGCATCTGGCAGACGGTGTGGATGGAGCGCGTGCCCGCGAGCTCGATCGCGGCCCTCCGCTGGCAGTCGAGCCTCGACCGATGGGAGCTCGATTTCTACGCCCGGATCGGCGGCGAGCGCCGGGACGGACTGCGCCTGCGCCTGCGCCTCACCGCGAACGGCGCGCTGCTCGCCGAGGACAGCTACGCCGTCGTGCTCGGCGAGGTCCACCGCCGGATCGCGCTCTCCGATCCGGGCATCGACGACTCGCGCAACCAGCTGCTCTGGAGCCCGGAGTCACCCACGCTCATCGACGCCGAGATCGAGCTCGTCACCCGCGACGGCGAGACGATCGATCGCGTGCACAGCTACACCGCGCTCCGAGCCATCGCGGTTCAGGGCGACCGCGTGCTGCTCAACGGGCGGCCCATCGTGCTCCGGATGGTGCTCGATCAGGGCTACTGGCCCGAGACCGGGATGACCGCGCCCGACGACGACGCGCTCCGGCGTGACGTCGAGCTCACGCGCGCCATGGGGTTCAACGGCGCACGCAAGCACCAGAAGATCGAGGATCCGCGCTATCTCTACTGGGCCGATCGGCTGGGCTTGCTCGTGTGGGAGGAGATGCCGAGCGCTTACCGCTTCACGCCCCTCTCGATCGAGCGCCTGACCCGCGAGTGGACGGAGGCGATCAACCGCGATTTCAGCCATCCGTGCGTCATCGCCTGGGTGCCCTTCAACGAGTCCTGGGGCGTGCCCAACTTGCCGGACAGCGCGCGTGAGCGGCACGGGGTCAAGGCGCTCTATCACCTCACCAAGACGCTCGACCCGACGCGCCCGGTGATCGGCAACGACGGCTGGGAGGCCGTGGCCACCGACATCATCGGTATTCACGACTACGATCCGGATCCGGCCCGGATCGCCCAGCGCTACGACGGCGGCGAGTCTCGCCCGCGGCTCTTCCGGCGCGAGCGCCCGGGCGGCCGCGCGCTCGTGCTCGACGGCCACTCGCGCAAGCTGGAGCACCCGATCGTGCTCTCGGAGATGGGCGGTATCGCGCTCCGCCGCCCCGGCACGTGGGGATACACCTCCGCCGACAACCCAGCGGCGCTGGAGCGGGCGTACGAGCGCCTCCTCGCCGTGGTGCGCGCAACACCGCTGCTCGCGGGCTTCTGCTACACGCAGCTCACCGATACCTACCAGGAGGCCAACGGGCTGCTTTACGCCGATCGGACGCCGAAATTCCCGATCGACGCCATCGCCGCCGCCACGCGCGGTCGGGCCACCGGGCAGGTGCACCCCGACCCGATGGAGCTCGCGGAGTGCGCCGGCCCGCGCCAAGAAGGCATCATCATGGACGAGGTGATCGCCGGGGAGGAGTGATGTTCAAACGGAGCCTCGCCACACCGGGCGGCTGAGAGGCGGCCGAGCTCCGCGATGGAGGTGGCCCTCGGGCGATCGAGCGGGCAATCTTCGGCGGCGCGGCGGTGATCCTCGCGAAGCGCGGATCCGGTCGCGCCGTGGCCGAGCGCGTTGCGCGGGCGTACGACGCCCGATCCGGGTTCACCCCGAGGGTGCTCGTCCCGATGGCGTGAGCACTCGCTCGCGAGCTCTGCTGTTCGTGACACGTACTTCCTGTCAGGTACGTTCCTTGTATTGCCCCTCCCGGGCGGCACGCTCGTGCACATCAACCGCGCCGCGGCCGCCACCGAGGAGGACAAGCATGAGCCCGAAACGGCGGCCGGACGTCGTCTGCTTCTCGCACCTGCGCTGGAGCTTCGTCTTCCAGCGCCCGCAACACCTCCTCTCGCGCTGCGCGCGCACGCGACGCGTGTTCTTCTTCGAGGAGCCGGTGTGGAGCGACGGGCCGCCGCGGATCGAGGCCGCGTCCGTCGATCGCCACGGCGTGCGCGTCGTCACGCCGCACCTCCCGTCTGGCCTCGACGATGCGCGGATCCACGCGCTGCAGCGCGATCTCGTCGACGACATGCTCGATCGCTTCGGCATCGACGATCACGTGCTCTGGTACTACACGCCGATGGCGCTCCTGTTCTCGCGGCACCTCGCGGCCAGGGCGGTCGTGTACGACTGCATGGACGAGCTCTCCGCTTTCGCCGGCGCGCCGCCCGCGCTCAAGCATCACGAGGCCGAGCTGCTCCGCCGCGCCGACGTTGTCTTCACGGGAGGGCGCAGCCTCTACGAGTCCAAGAGGGCGCTGCACGCGAACGTGCACCTGCTCCCGAGCAGCGTCGACGTCGCCCACTTCTCGGCGGCGCGCCGGCCGCTCGCGCCGCCCGCCGATCAGGCCACGATTCCGGGCCCGCGGCTCGGCTACTTCGGCGTCATCGACGAGCGCATGGATCTCGATCTCATCGCCGGCGTGGCCGCCGCCCGGCCCGGGTGGCACCTCGTCTTCGTCGGTCCGGTCGTGAAGATCGATCCGGCGAGCCTGCCGCGCGCGCCCAACATTCACTATCTCGGCAAGAAGACCTACGAGGAGCTGCCCGCCTACCTCGCGGGCTGGGACGTGGCGCTCCTCCCGTTCGCGCGCAACGAGGCCACGCGGTTCATCAGCCCCACCAAGACGCCGGAGTACCTCGCGGGCGGCAAGCCCGTCGTCTCCACGTCGATCCGCGATGTCGTCCGGCCCTACGGCGAGCTCGGCCTCGCGCGCATCGCGGACACCGCGGGCGATTTCGTGGCCGCCGTCGAGGCGTACCTCGCCGAGGACCACGCCGCGCGGCTCGCGCGGGCCGACGCGCTGCTCGCACAGGGATCGTGGGACGCGACATGGTCGAAGATCGAGAAGCTCCTCGACGGCGTGCTGATGGTGGCCCGGCGCCCGGCGGCGCGGCAGGGCGCCGATGTTTGACTATCTCATCGTCGGCGCCGGCTTCGCCGGCTGCGTGCTCGCCGAGCGGCTCGCGCGCGGCTCGGGCAAGAAGGTGGTGCTCTGCGATGTCCGCCCGCACATCGGCGGCAACGCCTATGATCACCACGACGCCGCCGGCGTGCTTGTGCACAGGTACGGCCCCCACGTCTTCCACACGAGCTCGCGGGAGGTCTTCGAGTACCTCTCGCGGTTCACCGAGTGGCGCCCGTACCAGCACCGCGTGCGCGCCTGGGTGGACGGGCAGCTCGTCCCCATCCCCATCAACCTCGACACCATCAACCAGCTCTACGGCCTGCGCCTGAGCGCGCCCGAGGTGGAGGCGTTCCTCGCCTCCCGCGCCGTGCGACGCGAGCAGATCCGCACCAGCGAGGACGTGATCGTCAGCAAGGTCGGCGTCGAGCTCTACGAGAAGTTCTTCAAGCACTACACCCGGAAGCAGTGGGGACTCGACCCGTCCGAGCTCGACGCCGCCGTGACCGCGCGCGTGCCGGTGCGGAGCAACCGCGACGATCGGTACTTCACCGACACCTACCAGGCCATGCCGCTCCACGGCTTCACGCGCATGTTCGAGCGGATGGTCGATCACCCGAACATCAAGATCCTGCTCAACGCCTCGTTTCGCGAGATGCAGAGCGAGATCCCTCATCGCGAGGTGATCTTCACCGGCCCCGTCGACGCCTTCTTCGACCATCGCTTCGGGAAGCTGCCGTATCGATCCCTGGAGTTCCACTTCGAGACCAAGGATCAAGAGAGGTACCAGGACGCGCCGGTCATCAACTATCCGAACGAGAACCCCTATACCCGGGTCACCGAGTTCAAGTACCTCACGGGCCAGGTGCACCCGAAGACGACCATCGTCTACGAGATCCCGAAGGGCGAGGGCGATCCGTATTACCCCGTGCCGCGGCCGGAGAACGCGGCCCTCTACCGCAAGTACGAGGAGCTCGCCAAAGAGACGCCCGGCGTCCACTTCGCCGGGCGGCTCGGGACCTATCGCTACTACAACATGGACCAGGTGGTGGCGCAGGCGCTCACCCTCTATGGCAAGCTAGCCGGCGTGCCGAACCGACAGCTCGCCGCGGCCAAGGCGGCTTGAGCATGGCCGAAGAGGCGAGGGCGCACCTCGAGATCTGGGGCGGCGTGGAGTGCACGGTCAACCGCGTCGGCGACGTGGTTCACCACCAGCTCGAGCGGAGCGGGCACGCGCGCCGCCTCGAGGATCTCGATCGCTTCGCCGCGCTCGGGATCCAGGCGCTGCGCATGCCCGTGCTCTGGGAGCAGACGGCGCCCGATCGGCCGGAGCGCGTGGACTTCGGCTGGGCCGACGCGCGGATCGAGCGGCTTCGGGAGCTCGCCGTGCGGCCCATCATCGGGCTCGTCCACCACGGCAGCGGCCCGCGTTACACGAGCCTCGTCGATCCGGGCTTCTCCGAGGGGCTCGCCCGCTTCGCCCGCGCGGCGGCCGAGCGCTATCCGTGGGTCACCGACTGGACGCCGGTGAACGAGCCGCTCACGACGGCCCGCTTCTCGGGCCTCTACGGGCACTGGTACCCGCACGGCCGCGATCCGCGCACGTTCGTGCGCGCGCTGCTCATCCAGTGCCGCGCGATCGCGCTCGCCATGCGCGCCATCCGGGAGGTGATCCCCCGGGCGCGCCTGATCCAGACCGAGGACGTCGGCAAGACGATGAGCACGCCGCTGCTCGCCTACCAGGCCGAGCACGAGAATCACCGGCGCTGGCTCAGCTTCGATCTGCTCACGGGGCGCGTGGACGGCGAGCACCCGCTGTTTCCGCTGCTCCTCGGGTGGGGCGCCTCGCCCGCCGAGCTCGCGTGGTTCGTCGAGGAACCATGTCCGCCGGACATCCTCGGCATCAACTACTACATCACGAGCGAGCGCTTCCTCGACGAGCGGCTGGCCTCTTACCCCGCCTGGTCGCACGGCGGAAATGGCAAGCACGCGTATGCCGATGTCGAGGCCGTGCGCGCGGTCGCCGGAGGCATCGACGGGCACCGCGCGCGGCTCCAGGAGGCCTGGGATCGCTACCGCCGGCCCGTGGCGATCAGCGAGGTGCACCTCGGCGGGCCGCGCGAGGAGCAGCTCCGATGGCTGGTCGAGGCGTTCCGCGCCGCAGAGGCGGCGCGCGCGGCGGGCGTGGACGTGCGCGCGGTCACCGCGTGGTCGTTGCTCGGCTGCTTCGACTGGAGATGCCTCGTCACCGAGGAGCGCGGGCACTACGAGCCGGGCGTGTTCGACGTGCGCGGCCCCGAGCCGCGGTCCACGGCGCTCGCGCGGCTGGTCTCCGCGCTCGCGCGCGGCGATCGCTTCGATCACCCCGTGCTCGCCCCGCCGGGCTGGTGGCGGCGCCCGGAGCGGCTGACGTACGGTCCGGCCGCGGCCGCGGCCGTCGCGCCCGCGTCCGAGGCTGACGCCGCCGGCCCGCCCATCCTGATCACCGGCGCGAAGGGGACGCTCGGCCGCGCGTTCGCGCGCCTGTGCGCGCTGCGCGGCCTGCCCCATCGCACGATCGGGCGCGACGAGATGGACATCGCCGATCCCGCGTCGGTCGAGCGCGCCCTCGATCGGCTCGCCCCGTGGGCGGTCGTCAACACGGCGGGGTTCGTGCGTGTCGACGAGGCCGAGCGCGAGCCGCACCGCTGCGAGCGCGAGAACGCGCTGGGGCCCGCCGTGCTCGCGATCGCGTGCCGCCGGCGTGACGCGCGGCTCGTCACCTTCTCGGCCGATCTGGTCTTCGACGGCGCGCAGCGCTCGCCGTACGTGGAGACCGATCCCGCGCGGCCGCTCAACGTCTACGGGCGAAGCAAGGCGACGGCGGAGTGGAACGTCCTCGCGATCCTCCCGGAGGCGCTGGTGGTGCGGACGGCCGCGTTCTTCGGTCCCTGGGACGAAGCGAACTTCGTCGGCGCCGCGCTCCGCGCCCTCGGCGAGGGCCGGAGCTTCCACGCGGCGGACGACGTGATCGTCTCGCCGACCTATGTTCCGGATCTCGTGCACGCGACCCTCGATCTGCTGATCGACGGCGAGCGCGGCATCTGGCACCTCGCCAACCGGGACGCCACGAGCTGGGCGGAGCTCGCCTCGCGCAGCGCGGCGCTCGCGCGCGTCCCCGCGACGCGGCTCGTGCGCTGCCCGAGCCGCGCGCTCGGCCTGGCCGCGCCGCGCCCGCGGTACAGCGCGCTCGGGAGCGGCCGCGGGCTCTTGTTGCCGTCGCTCGACGACGCGCTCGCGCGCTACGTCGCGGAGCGTGACCCCCGGCCACGAAGTTAGGAGGTCTCATGCGCATCCTGGTCACCGGCGGACCCGGCCACATGGGCAGCGCGATCACCGAAGAGCTCGTCGCGCGCGGCCACGACGTCGCGGATCTGGCCGAGATCCTTGGCTCAGCGTTCAGCTGGAAGCTCGCCCGGCGACGCGAAGGCGGCGCTCGTCCGGCAGCTTGATCTCGCGCACGCCGCGGTTCACGAGCAGCGGCGCCGAGGAGGCGGAAGCGTGGCCGCGATCGCGTTCGAGCATGTGTACAAGCGCTACCAGGGGAGCGCGCCCATCGTGGAGGACCTGTCGCTGCGCATCGAGGACGGCGAGCTCCTCGTGCTCGTCGGGCCTTCCGGGTGCGGCAAGTCGACGACGCTCCGGATGATCGCGGGCCTCGAGGACGTCGACGGCGGGACGCTCTCCATCGGCGGCCGCGTGGTCAACGACGTGCCCCCGAAGCAGCGCGACGTCGCCATGGTCTTCCAGAGCTACGCGCTCTACCCGCACATGACGTGCTTCGAGAACATGGCCTTCGCGCTCGCGCTCCGCCGCGTGCCGCGCGGCGAGGTGAAGCGCCGCGTGGAGGCCACGGCGCGCGCGCTGGCGATCGATCACCTCCTCGATCGCAAGCCGCGGGCTCTCTCGGGCGGCCAGCAGCAGCGCGTGGCCATCGGGCGCGCCATCGTGCGCGAGCCCGGCGTGCTGCTCATGGACGAGCCGCTCTCGAACCTCGACGCCGCGCTGCGCAGCTCGATGCGCGCCGAGCTGCGCCGCCTGCATCGTCGCCTCGGAACGACGCTCGTGTACGTGACCCACGATCAGACGGAGGCGCTCACGCTCGGGGAGCGGATCGCCGTCCTCCGCGGAGGCGCGCTCCTCCAGCACGACAGCCCGCTGCAGCTCTACGACCGGCCGGCGAACGTCTTCGTCGCGACGTTCATCGGCTCACCGCCGATGAACCTGATCCCCGCCGAGCTCCGCCTCGACGGCCCGACCTCGGTGCTCTCGGCGCCCAGCGTGCGGCTCGCGCTGCCGAGGACGCCGGAGCACCGCGAGGGCCGGGTGATCGCCGGCGTCCGGCCCGAGCACCTCGGCCCCGCGCCCGCCGGCGCTTCGCTCGGCGTGCAGGGCGATGTCGAGATGGTCGAGGTGATGGGGTTCGAGTCGTACGTCCACCTGCGCGTCGGCGACGCCGCGATCGTGTCCCGCTGGTCGGATCGCGGCACGACGCCGGCCGTCGGCGCGCGCGTGACGCTGGGCGCCGCGCCGGAGCACGTCCACCTGTTCGATCCGCGCACCGAGGAGCGGGTCTGAGATGGCCCGTCGCGCGCTCTGGCTCGTGGTCTGGTGCGCGTCCATCTCGCCCGCCGGATGCGCCTCGAAGGCCGATGCCCCGCCGCAGGTCGCGCGCACCACCATCACCTTCGTCGGCTGGGGGATGCCGGAGGAGCGGGCCATCATGCGGTCGGCGCTCGCCGCCTTCGAGCGGATCCACCCGGAGATCCACGTCGAGTACACGCAGGTGCCCGGCGTCGGCTACGACTACCTCAACAAGCTCCGGCTGATGATCGTGGCGAAGCGCGCGCCCGACGTCTTCTACGTTCCCGACGGCGCGTTCGGCGAGATGGTCAGTCAGGGCGTCTTGCGCGACATCGACGGTCTCGTGCAGGAGAGTCGGACCCTCGACCTCGCCGACATCTGGCCGACCGCCCTGGACCGCTATCGGTGGAATGGCCGCGTCCTCCACGAGGGCAGCCTGTACGCGCTGCCGAAGGACATCGGCCCCACGGTGCTCTACTACAACAAGGACGCGCTGCGCCGCCGCGGCGTCCCCGCGCCGGATCCCGAGGTGCCGATGACCTGGGACCAGGCCATCGCCGCCTTTCGCGCGCTCACGTACCGCGAAGGCTATGTCCAGCACTGGGGGATCACCGGATATCCCTACGAAGCCGCGGTGTGGTCCGCGGGCGGCGAGATCGTGGACGCGGAGAAGCGCCGGTGGCTCATGGACTCCGACGTGTCGATGGACGCGGTGCAGTGGTGCGCGGATCTGGCCCTCCGCCATCACGTGGCGCCCAACCTCGCCCGCGGCGGCGGCGCCGGGCAGAGCGAGCTCTTCGAGGCCGGGCTCGTCGCCATGCACATCGATGGTCGCTGGATGGTCCCGCGTTATCGCCGGATGCGCTTCGACTGGGATGTCGCGCCGGTGCCGGTCCCGAAGCCGGGCATGACCTCGGTGAGCTGGTCTGGCTCCGTGGGGCTCGCCGTCAGCGCCGCGAGCCGGCGCATCGCCGAGGCGTTCACGTTGATCGAGTACCTGGCCGGCCCCGAGGGACAACGCGAGCTGGCCCGATCCGGGCTCCAGGTGCCCAATCAGCGATCGGTCGCCGCGACCGCCGCTTTCCTCCAGCCCGGGCAGCGGCCGGCCCACGCCGAGGTCTTCCTGCGCGCCGCCGAGACGAGCCGTCCGAGCCCAGAGACCGAGCTGCCCAACGCCTTCTGGCACGAGGTGTTCTCGAGCTTCCTCCCCCAGGTCTGGCGCGGCGAGCGGCGCGCGCGCGAGCTGCTCCCGGCCCTCGCGCCGATCGTCGTGCAAACCATGCGGGAGAACAACCCCGGACCGGAGGCGGCGCGTTGAAGAAGCAGATACCGCGCGCCCGCGCCGAGGCGCGCTGGGGTTGTGCGTTCGTGGCGGTCCCCGTGCTCGGCTTCGTCGTGTTCGCGCTCGGCCCGATGCTGGCGTCGCTCTACCTGAGCTTCACCCGCTTCGAGGTGCTCACGCCGCCGCGCTGGGTCGGCCTCGATAACTACGCTCGCCTCTTCGCCCGGGATTTCTTCGTCTGGCGGACGCTCGCCAACACGGCCTTTTACCTCCTCGGCATCCCGATCGGCATCGCCATCTCCCTCTTGCTCGCGCTCCTGTTGAACCAGAAGCTCAGGCTCGAGGGGCTCTTCCGCACCGTCTATTTCATCCCCTCCGTGTGCTCGATCGTGGCCGCGGCGCTGCTCTGGAAGTGGATCTACAACGCCGATTACGGGCTCATCAACACGTACCTCCGCGCCCTCGGCGTCGCCGACCCGCCCGCGTGGCTCTCGAGCCCGCGCCTGGTCAAGCCCGCGCTCGTCGTGATGGGGATCTGGAGCGGGCTCGGCTACAACATGGTCCTCTTCCTGGCCGCGCTCCAGGGCGTGCCGCGATCGCTGCTCGAAGCCGCGGAGCTCGACGGGGCGAACGCCTGGCAGCGCTTCCGGCACGTGACCCTGCCGGCCATCAGCCCGATGACGTTCTTCATCGCCGTCACCAGCGTCATCGGCGGGCTGCAGAGCTTCGATCAGGTCTACGTGATGACGCGCGGCGGCCCGGAGTTCCGCTCGGCGACGTTCATGCTCTATCTCTACCTCACCGGCTTTCAGTACTTCCAGATGGGTTATGCGTCGGCGATGGCCTGGGTGCTCGGCGCGCTCGTGATGATCGTGACCGTGCTCCAGTTCCGCCTCGCCCGGCGCTGGGTGCACGATGAGTAGCGGCCGGAGGTCCCGAGGGCGACGCGCGCTCCGGCTCCTCTCCTATGCCGTCCTCGCGCTGGTGGCCGTCTTCGTGCTCGCGCCCTTCGCGTTCATGATCAGCACCAGCGTGAAGCCGGCGGACGAGATCTACGCGGTCCCGATCCGCTGGATCCCGGCCCGCCCGACGCTCGCCAACTACCGGCAAGCCTTCGCCGAGATCGACATCCTCCGCGGCACCTGGAACACGCTCCTCATCGCCGTCCCCTCGACCCTCGGCGGCCTCCTCACCGCCTCGTTCGCCGGCTACGCCTTCGCGAAGCTCCGTTTTCCGGGGCGCGACGCGATCTTCGCCGCGCTCCTGTCGACGATGATGCTGCCGGGCGTGGTCACGTTGATCCCGCAGTTCGTGGGCTTCGCCCGGATCGGCTGGATCGACACCTACTATCCGCTCATCGTGCCGGGCGCGACGGGCAGCGCGGTCGCGATCTTCCTGATGCGGCAGTACTTCGCGAGCATTCCGGACGAGCTCATCGAGGCCGCGACGCTGGACGGCGCGAACCCTTTCCAGACGTTCACGCGGGTGGTCTTCCCCCTCGCTGGGCCGGCCGTCGCGACGCTCGCGGTCCTTGGGCTCAAGGCCGCCTGGAACGACTACTTCGGGCCGCTCGTCTACATCACCTCTCCGCGGAAGATGAACATCCAGCAGATGATCGCCGGCACCCAGAACGCCTACGGCGGCGAGCCGGCCGTGCTCATGGCGGGCGCCTCCCTCGCGATGTTGCCGCTCGTGGTGCTCTTCCTGTTCGCGCAGCGGTACTTCGTGGAGGGGCTCGCGCGGACCGGGCTCAAGCGCTGAACCACGACCTTGCCCGGAAAGCCGACCCCCTTCGGCGAGCCCTGGCACGCCGCGCTGGGCCGCCGCCGCACGGCCCGGGTCGCGGCGCGAGAGCATCCCTCCAGGTCTGCAATCGACCATCTCAGGATCGAAAGCTTCAGGGGTTCCCTTACGGGTAAGTCCTTGAAACAAGTGCGGAGAAGCCCTGGCCCGTGTCCTGCTAAGTGACCACGGCAGAGCGCCCGTGACGGCTCCCCCCCCGCCGTCGAATGGGCGCTCTGTTTTTTGTGGGCCGGCGCGAGGAGCCCGCGCTGGGCCGCTGAGGTTACGGGTCCGCGCCCCCACCGCGCGCCGCGCAGCGCTTGGCGAGCAGCTCAGCGATGGCCTCTGTGTCGGCCGGCTTGGTCAAGTGAAGATCGAAGCCGGCGCGCCGCGCCTCGGCCTTGTCCTCGTCGCGTCCGTAGCCGGAGAGCGCCACGAGCAGGCAGCCCGCCGTCCCGTGCTCCCGGCGCGCCCTTCGGAGCTGCTCCAGAGCCGCTCGCAGGCTCTCCACATTCTCAGGCACCACCGAACTCTCCGCGCTCATGCCACCCCGATCGACGCGACCCGAAGCATTCCTCGAGCGCGAGCGCCGCGCAGCGGCTCGTCAGACCGGGGCTGAAGCGGCGCTCGCCCCGAGTGCATCCGTCAGGTCTGCAAGCGGCGATCTCAGGATCGAAAGCTTCAGGGGCTTCCTGATGGGTAAGTCCTTGAAAAAGGTGCGGAAAGGCCCTGGCCCGTGTCCTGCTAGATAACCACGGCAGAGCGCCCGTGACGGCTTCCCCCCCCGCCGTCGAATGGGCGCTCTGTTTTTTGTGGGCCGGCGCGAGAGGGCGCGAGGAGCGCCCGGCGAGACGCTCGGCCGCTGCGGCTACGGATCCTCGGTGACGAGGACGATCGCGAGGCCGTCGTATCCCTTGCTGCCCACGGTCTGGATCGCCGTCGCGCTCACGCGTCGCTCGGCGGCGAGCAGCTTGTTCAGGCGGCGCACCCCCTGGACGTTGGGATCGGCGCTCTCGGGGTCGATGACCGCCCCCTTGCGCACGACGTTGTCGATCACGATGACGCTGCCGCGGCGGGAGAGCTTGAGCGCCCACGCGAAGTAGTCGGGATTGCTCGGCTTGTCGGCGTCGATGAAGATGAGGTCGAACGGGCCGCGGCCCTCCGCGGCGAGCTTTGGCAGCGTGTCCAGCGCTCGCCCCAGGCGCAGCTCGACGATGTCGGCCAGCCCGGCGCGATCGAGGTTCGCGCGGGCGACCTCGGCGTGCTTCGGCTCCGACTCCAGCGTGATCAGGCGGCCGCCGGCGGGCAGCGCCCGCGCGAGCCAGATCGTGCTGTAACCCCCGAGCGTGCCGATCTCCAGGATGGCTCGCGCCCCCTGGATCAGCGCCAGGAGATGCAGCAGCTTGCCCTGATTCGGCGCGACGTTGATCGGCGGCAGGCCGGCCGCGGCGCTGGCCGCGAGCGCCGCATCGAGCGCGGCGTCGGACGGCACGAGCAGATCGGTGAGGTAGCGATCGACGGCGGACCATTGCTCCTGAGCCATGAAAATCATCCTCCTCACGTCGGGCGACCCCCGTCGCCTCGCACAGGTGAGTTGAGCGCCAAGTGTTGAACTTTACTGCATGTATCGGCGATGCTGAGCGCCCTCGCAGGGGCGCCTCGCCGCCAGGTCAAACGTTGGATGTTTGTCCGTTATAACAGATGTCTGGGGTGAGCGCAGCCCTCGCCGCCGCGCGGGGCTCGTCCTTCGTCCTACCGCGGCACGAGGACGCGGACGTCCCAGGGCGCGAGGTCCAGCGCGAGGGCGCCGGCCCGGAGGTGCGCGCCGGCGCCGCTCAGCGCGTCGCGCAGGCCGCCTCGCGCGTGGGCGGCGAACGGCTCCGGGACGGTGAGCCGCTTCCTCACCGATCGCTCGCTGAAGTTCAGGACCACGAGCGCGAAGCGAGACGCGTCGTCGCCGTGCCTGACATAGGCGAAGACCTCGTCGTCCGGCCCCCCGGCGTGCACCGTGTGGTGCCCCGGCGACCGGAGCGCCGCGACGCCGCGCCTGAGCCGGATCAGCTGCTCGTAATGCCGCGCCAGCTGGCCGCGCGGGGGCCGTGAGACCGGGGCGAGGCCGCCGTAAGGCTCGTACTCGGCGCCGAGCTCGTCGAACGTGTAGACGCACGGGATCCCCGGCAACGTCAGCAGCGCCGCCGCGGCGACGCGCGTCAGCCCCGGCCCGTGGCGGGTGACGAAGCGCGCGCCCGTGTCGTTGTTGTTGATGAACCTGAGCGTGCGCTCGGGGCGCTCGGCGCGCGCGGCGGTGGCGGCGAGCGCCGCGCCGAGCCGGGCCGCGATGCCCCGCGGCGCGCCGAACACGTCTTTCCAGGCCCAGTGTCCGAGCTCCTCGGTCCAGTCATACGCCGCGTCGAACCCGTTCCGCAGGTAGTACGGATCGCGCGCCGAGGCCTCGGCGATCAGCGCGACATGCGGGCCCACGCGCCGGAGCTCGGCGGCCCAGGGGGACCAGAGCTCGCCCCGCCGCTGCTTGATGCCCCACGCGGCGTCGACGCGATAGCCATCGATGTCGAACCGGCGCACCCAGTGCAGCGACGCCTCGAGCATCCAGCGCGCCACCTCGGCGCTGTCGTAGTTCAGGTTCGGCAGGTGCTTCCAGTCGAAGTAATGCGTCGGTTCGCCTCCTTCGTCGCGATCGTAGAAGGCGAAGCTGTGCGCGCGGCGCATGCGCCGCTCGGCTTCCCGGAAATACGGGTGCTCGGCCGAGGTGTGGTTGGGCACGAGATCGAGCAGCACGCGCAGGCCGCGCCGGTGCGCGTCGTCCACGAGCTCGCGGAGATCTTGCTCGGTCCCGTAGTCGGGGCGCACGCTGAAGTAATCGGTGACGGCATACCCGAAGTCGCCCTCGGGCGCGGCGAAGAGTGGAGATAGCCAGATCGCCGTGACGCCGAGCCGCTCGATCGCGGGGAGGGCGGCGCGGACGCTCCGGAGCGGCGGATCGCCGAAGAACGGCGGCACGACGCCGTAGAGGACGGCGTCGTCGATCCACGCCGGTGCGGCCCTGCCGGAGGCGGCCTCGAGCGGCGGCGCGACACGCGCGGCGTCGCCTCGGCCGCGCTCGTCGCGCACCCTGAGCTCGTAGAGCGCCTGATCGCCGGCGTCGGGCGCCGGCAGCTCGAGGCGAGCGCCCTGTCCGAGCGGCTCCGGCGCCGCGCCGCCGCGCAGGCGGAGCCAGTCGAAGGCGACGATCTCGGCGCGGGAGCGCTCGCTGGGCTCGCTGCTCGTCGCGTCGAGGACGAGCTTGCCGCCGGCCAGCGCGGCGCGGGCGCGGGCGCGCGGCGTGTCCTCCAGCCGGACGCGGTAGGTGACGGGCGGAGAGTCCAGGTCACCCGCGCTCGCCTCCCGGCAGCGCGCGACGATCTCGTTCTCGCCCTCGCGCAGCGGGACGTCCGCGAAGAACCGCTGCTGCTCGATCGCCGCGGGGAACACGTCGCCGCCCACCCGGATCGCGCAGTCCTCCAGCGTGCCCGCTCCGGCGAGGGCGCCCTGGACGCGCGCGCTGAAGGCCCAGACGTCGGCATCGCCCGCGTGCAGCTCCAGCCGGGCTTGCGCCGCCGCGGAGGGGCGCGGCGAACCCGAGGGGATGACCGATTCGCACGAGGGGGCCGCCAGGAGCAGCGCGGCAGCCCATCCGAGGCGGGTGAGCGGCCGCGCGTGACGCGATGGGCCTGGGGCGCGCTGCCGAGGGGCGCCCGCGGCCGCGCCGATCGGTACGACCGGTCCAGAGAGAGATGCACGGGGAGAGGAGGCGGCGGTCGAGCGGAGGAGGCGTCTCAGCATGGGGGCGATGCGGCAAGCGGGGGAGCCCCTCTATTCCAGATCCACCCCTGGCGATCGCCGAAGCGCCGGGAGCGCGGAGGTTTTACGTCGTGATCTTCTCTCTCTCCTCCATGTCCGCCGTGTCGTGGCATCCACGGCGGCGCATTCCCGTGCTGGGGCTTCCCCTGCGCCTCCTCGCGCCAGGATCAGGCGGCGGCGTAAAGGCGGCTGCGGCCCCGGGCGCGCAGGACGAGCGGGACGCCGCCCGAGGGGCTCAGCGTCAGGTTGCGGCGCACGGGGCGGGGCGGACGCTCGTCGAGCAGGCGGAACTCCCATGCTGACAGCGCCACGCCGAGCACGATCTTCATCTCGAACATCGCGAAGGCCGCGCCGATGCAGCGGCGGTGTCCGCCGCCGAAAGGCAGGTACTCGAACGGGGAGAACTTTCGCTCCAGGAAGCGCTCTGGCCTGAACCGGGACGGCTCGGGGTAGAGCTCGGGGTGGTGGTGCACGAGCAGGATGCAGGGCGCCACCCCCGTTCCCGGCAGGAGCTCGTGCTCGCCGAGGCGGAACGGCTGCGCCAGGAGGCGCGGCGACTCGGTGACGATCGGATAGACGCGCAGCGCCTCCTTGCACACGGCGTCCAGGTAGGGCAGGGCAGCCAGGCGCTCGGGGTCGGGCTCCGGGCCGAGGGCGTCGATCTCGTCGCGGAGGCGCGCGAGGACGCCGGGGTGGCGGTGCACGTGATCGAGGGCCCACGCCAGGGCGAGCGCCGTGGTCTCGTGCCCGGCGAACAGCAGCGTCCGGAGCTCGTCGAAGATGGCCTGATCGCTCATGCGCGATCCGTCGTCGTAACGGGCCGAGACCATGAGGCTCAGGATGTCGTCGCCCGGCGCCGCGCGCGCCCGCTCGATCTGCGCCCGGAACAGGGCGTCCAGCTCGCCGACGCGCCGGCGGAAGCGCGCGTAGGGGCCGAGGCCGCCGAGCTCCCGCTGCAAGGGCGGCAGGAAGGTCAGCGCCGGGGTCAGCGCGTCGGTCATGGCGACGACGGCCCGAGCGAACGCGCTCGTTCGAGACGGCTCCTCCACGCCGAAGACGGCGCGGATGATGACGTCGAGCGAGATCGCCTGCGTGAGCTCCTGGGCGACGGCGCGGGGCGCGCGCGCCGCCTCGGTGAGCCGGCGCGCGGCGGTGTCCGCCATCGCCGCCGCGTAGGCGCGCATGCGATCGCCGTGGAACGGCGGCGTCAGCAGCTTCCGCTCGCGCCTGTGGCGCTCGTCCGAGAGCATGAGCAGCGAGTGCTCCCCCACGAGCGGCGCGATCGCCTTGGTGGCGAAGGGAAGGAAGGTCTCGGGCGGCGCCGTCAACACGTCCTGCACCGTCCTGGGGCCTCCGGCGATCACGACATCGCCGCTGACCACGGGGACGTTGAAGACATCGCCGTAGGTGGCGGCGCAATGCGTGAGGAACTCGAACGGACGGGTGAGGAACTTGTAGGTCGTAAGAAGTCGGCTGCGCGGGCCTCGGGGCAACTGGCTCATGGCGTACCTCGGCGGGGGCTCGACCCCGGGGGCGCGCGGCGCCTCACCGGGATCGACGCAAGGATGGGCTCGGCGCGCCGCTGCGGCAGCGGCGTCGGGCGCCAATGTTGCGACGGAAGGCGCCAGGCGGGGGCGCGCCGCGCGGTGTCCGTCCGACCAAGGCCCTCGTGACCACCCCGTCGGGGTCGGCCGGCGCTACCGCGCTCACTTTCCGAAGAGCCCGCGTGGGTCGTTGCTGGTGGCTTTTTATGATTTATGCAATATTCGTGCCATGCATATGGCTGCGGCCGGCGACGTTTTTTTGACGGATGCACCGATGAGTTTCGCGCGCTTCGGCAGTCGACCTTCCGAACCCGTTCCGCGGCAGCGCCCGCATTGGGCGAGGCCCATTCCCGATGACCATGGAGATGTCCCCATGACCCGGATCGAATTGCCCCGCGTCGTGTCGCGCGCCGAGTGGCTGGAGGCGCGCAAGGCGCTGCTCGCCCGCGAGAAAGAGCTGACGAGAGCGCGCGATCGGCTCAACGCGGATCGCCGGCGAATGCCGATGGTCGAGGTGACCGAGCCGTACGAGTTCTCGGGCGCCCACGGCAAGCTGCGCCTGCTCGATCTGTTCGAGGGCCGGCAGCAGCTCATCGTCTATCATTTCATGTGGCTGTTCGAGGACGACGGCACACCCAAGGATCGCGGCTGCCCGAGCTGCTCGGGCTTCGCCGATCAGATCTCGAAGGGCCACCTGCGGCACTGGCACAACGTCGGCACCACGTTCGCGCTCATCTCGCGCGGTCCCTGGGAGAAGATCGCGCCGTTCAAGGCGCGGATGGGCTGGCACGTGCCCTGGTACTCGTCCGCGGGCAGCCGCTTCAACCACGACTACCACGTCACGCTGGACGAGTCGGTCGCGCCCGTGGAGTACAACTACCGAACGCCCGTCGAGCACGAGCAGGCGGGATCCGCTTATTACCTGGGGGGCAAACAGCCCTTCGATCTGCACGGGCTGAGCTGCTTCCTGCGCGACGGCGAGCGCGTGTACCACACCTACTCGACGTACGGGCGCGGCACGGAGTCGACGGGCGGCTCGTACTATTCCCTCGATCTGACCGCGCTCGGGCGCCAGGAGGAATGGGAAGAGCCCAAGGGGCGCAGCACCGGGCTGGGCGCCAAGGCCGGCGACGAGCGCATCCGCTACCCCGACGAGCAGGAGGACCTGTCCGACTCGAGCGGCGCGCGGCCCGCCGCCGGCGCTCCCGAGGCGGACGACTGTTGCTCACGGATGCGGCGCTGAACCGCGGGTCCCTCGCCGCACCCGGGGAAAGCGCGACGCCCGAGCGGCCTCGCTCGCCGTGGGCATGAGGGAACGCCGCTCACCGCGCATCGAACCTCACGTCCAGGTCCGGGTACTTGCGGGCAAGGTACTCCAGCGCCAGCCACGTGTGGCAGTGCCGGACGTCGGGCTGGCGCGCCGTGGGGCAGTTGCAGCCGAGGAACACGTCACCTTGCCGGGCCTCCCGCGCCAGCGCGTCGAAGTGCTCCCGTTGCTCCGCAAACCGCCTGTCGAGCACCGCATAGTAGGCGGCGCGAAACCTCTTGAAGCCAGCTTGCGAGGGATCCGACAGGAACTCTTCGACGATCTCCGGGGTGGTCCTCAGGACGTGGTGCGTGTGTTTGCGCGTGTCGTACCGCTTGCCTTCTGGCAGCGGATCGTCCTCCCGACGGTGCCCGCGGACGATCTGGTAGCGTGCAAGCATAGGTGCTCATTCCTCCTTTCGTTCGTCGTTTGCATGCGTCGGCCGTGAGGTGTCATGGCGGTCCGGACGGAGCGCAACACGCGCCGCTCACCGCGGCGCCGGCGCGCGCGCCACGCGGCCGCCCACGACCACCATGTCGACCTTCGTGTCGACGAGCGAGCGATCGGGCGAGAGATCGCGGCCGAGGACGGTCAGATCGGCCACGTAGCCAGGCGCGATCCGGCCCCGCTGGCCCTCGGCGAAGGCCGCGTACGCGGGCGCCTCGGTGAAGGCCAGGAGCGCCTCGTCGAGGTCGAGCCGCTCCTCGGGCATCCACCCGCCCGGGGGGTGGCCCGAGAGATCCTGCCGGGTCACGGCGGCATGGATGCCGAGCAGCGGAGAGGCGTCCTCCACCGGGAAATCCGAGCCGAACACGAGGCGGGCGCCCGACGACAAGAGCGACCGCCAGGCATACGCGCCCTTCAGGCGATGGGCGCCGAGCCGTGCGGGCGCCCAGGGCATGTCGCTCGTCGCGTGGGTCGGCTGCATCGAGGCGATCACCCCGAGCGCCGCGAAGCGCGGCAGATCGTCGGGCGAGAGGATCTGCGCGTGCTCCACCCGGAACCGGAGCGCCGCCGCCCGCCCCGGGCCGAGCGCCTCGAAGGCGTCGAGCACGGCGCGGTTGGCGCGGTCGCCGATCGCGTGCACCGCGAGCTGGAAGCCCGCGTCCGCGACGAGCCGCGCCGCGCGCGCGAGCGCCTCGCGATCCATCAGCAGGAGCCCGCTCGTCGAGGGCTCGTCCGCGTATGGCGCGAGCAGCGCCGCGCCGCGCGAGCCGAGCGCGCCGTCCGCGAAGAGCTTGACCCCGCGCAGGACGAACATCGCCGTGCCTTTCGGGTCCACGTCGGGCGCGCGCGCCTTCAGCCCCTCGAGGTTCCCGTCGCCCGCGAGGTACGCGGTAACGCGGATCGGCAGCCGCCCGGAGGCGGCGAGCGCGCGGTAGACGGCCGCGGTCTCGTCGTCGATGCCCATCTCGTGCACGCCCGTGAGCCCGGACGAGAGCGCCGCCTCGGCCGCGCGCAGGATGCGCCGCTCGCGCACGGCGGGCGGGTCGGCCGGGACCTTGGCCTCGATGAGGCCCATCGCGTTGTCGATGAAGACGCCCGTCGGCTCGCCCGCGGCGTCGCGCAGGACGCGCCCGCCCGGCGGATCCGGCGTGCCTCGGCCGACCCCGGCCGCGCGCATCGCCGCCGCGTTCGCCCAGAGCGCGTGCCCGTCGACGCGGCGCAACGCCACCGGGTGCTCCGGCGCCGCCGCGTCGAGCGGGGCGTGCGTGGGGAACGCGGCGCCCGGCCAGAGGTTCTGGTCCCAGCCGCGCCCGGTGATCCACTCGGCCGTCGAGCGGGCCTTCGCCGCCTCGGCCACGATCGCCGCCGCGTCCTCGGCGCTCTTCGCGCCGCGCACGCTCAGCGTCTCCAGCGCGACCCCGAGCCCGTAAAGATGGGCATGCCCGTCGACGAGCCCGGGCACGATCGCGCGCCCCGGCAGCTCCTCGACGCGCGTCCCCGGCCCGACGAAGGCCTTCGCGCCGGCCGCGCTGCCCACGAACACGATCCGCTCGCCGCGCACGGCGACCGCCTCGGCGCGCGGGTTCCCGGGGTCCATGGTCCGGACGACGCTGGCCGTGATCACGAGATCTGCGGGCGCCGAGGGCGCCGCCGTCGCGGCGAGCAGGCCCGGCGAGGCACAGCCGGGGGCGAGGCTGCCGAAGAGGCTCAGGAGCGTCGCTCGGAGCGCGTTCGACATGAGCGCCACCCTAGCACCCGCATGGGGCGCGCAACGGCGGGCAGGGGGCTACCAGAGGCTCAGCGTGACCGCGACGGTCAGCAGCGGCAGCGGCGCGAGCACCGCGACGAAGAAGACGAGGACGTCGATCTGCGCAATCCGGGCGCTCCCTCGCTCGAGCAGCCCGGCCTGCTCTCCTGCGATGAGCTCGGCGCCGGAGAGAGCCCCTCCGCGGTACGTGCCCGCGGACGTCGGTCCGAGGACCACCACCGGTCCGGGCGGCAAGCCGCGGTCTGCGGCGCGCACGGGAGGCGAGCCGTCCGCGAAGTCGAGCCAGCCGTTTTCCGCGAGCACCGCGGCCCTTGCGCCCGCGATCCGCGCGAGGGCGCGGCGGGCGCGCCAGCGATAACGGAGCAGCGCCGCGGAGAGCAGCGCTCCGCAGGCGGCGACGGCGATCGCGCGCCGGTGGGCGCCGAGCATGTCTGCGACGAGGCGCATGGACGCGGGCATCGCGACGAACCGCGGCGCCGCGAGGACGACCGGACCTGCTTCGCCGCCGCGATGGGCATCGTAGATCGCTCCGTCGAGCACGAGCAGCTGGCTCAGCTCGCGGCCCTTGGCGAACAGAGACGCTTCGCGAACGAGCGGCGACGCCTGGCGGATGACGAGAGAATCGCGGGGATTGACCCAGCCCGGCTGCTGCCGGCACGCCTCGGGGTCGACCATCGTGTACGTGCCGCGCTGAGATAGCCACGTCACGAGGAGAGCGTCGAAAGGCCTCCCGGCCTCCTCCACATCGAGAAAACACCTCTCGGACAGGCTCGGGCACAACCGGCGCACGCCCAGCCGGCCGATGGTCACGTCGTGGATGCGCGTCACGAGCGGCGGTCCGGACGGGTCCGACAAGCCCTCGTCGATCATCGAGGGCCCCCCCTCGACGGGCGGGACGACTCCGATGGTCGGAAGGGACGCGATGTGATCCTCCGGATCGGGCTCTCGCACGGCGTGAGCGGTCGATACGGCAATGAGGCCCGTGGCCAGCGCGAGGACGGCGACGCTCGCCGCGTGGAGAGCGCGCGGCGGCACGCGGACCATGGTGGTCGTCATGGCAGCGAAGAACACCGCCCCGAGGGCGCCGGCGAGGGCGGACAGGAGCCCGAACGGGCGCCCGATCATCGGCAACCACGCTCGCCATGCGTACCAGGAAGGGGGGATGTCGGGGCACGTCATCCCATCCCGGGTCATGCGGTAGACAAGGTACGCGAGCGGAAAAACGAAGAGGGGAAGAGAGACGCGCAGCGCAGGGCTGCGGGCCGCGGCGGCGACGCAGAGGAGCGCGGCGAGCAAGCCCGCCTCCATCACGAACCACGGGACGGCCACTTCCTTGCCCGCGAGGACGGCGAGCACGACGCAGGGGCCGACCAGGACACCCACGCACGCGGCGTGGACCCTCGGAGGGGCCGACGAGAAAGAGGGGGGATGATCGCCCGGTGCCAGCATCAACGCTCCTCGAGCTTCACCGAGGCGCCCTGCCCACGGCAGGACCACCCGGGCGCCGAGGAGCGCGCCGCACGCCGCGCGCCTCGGAGAAACGCGCCTCGGCCTGCATGTCCGACGATCCCATGGGGCGCCGATCGCCGTCAAGGAGGCCGCCGGATCGCGACGGACGGGCGCTCGACTCCTCGGGCTCGTGCATCGAAGGCGCCGCGCTCCCTTCACGGGGTGCGGGACGTGGGCGGCGCGGGCGGCGCCGACCCGTCGAACG
This sequence comes from Sorangium sp. So ce145, assembly GCF_051525985.1. Classification (NCBI taxonomy): domain Bacteria; kingdom Pseudomonadati; phylum Myxococcota; order Polyangiales; family Polyangiaceae; genus Sorangium; species Sorangium sp. So ce145. The sequence continues at coordinate 4,228,804 of NZ_CP150315.1, forward strand.
AGCACAGAGCTTGAGCCGGCCGTGGCCTCCCGGGCCAGAGAGCACCTGAGAAGACACGTGGTGGAGGCTCGCGCCGCCGGCGTGGGGGCTCTGACCTCCACCGCGCCGCGCGGGCGCCCCCCCGGCGCCGCGCGGTGGCGCGCGAACACCCCGAAAGAGGCCGTCTTTCCAGCGGATCCCGGGCGTGCTGGGGGCGGCCCGAAGCGCCCCGACAACCTGGCCTGCCGGTTGCTCTATCGGGATGCGACGCCGCGAGACAGCGACGAGGGCCACCTGGACGACTCGGTATCACCAGAGGCCGCCGAGACGCGATCTCGTGAGCGTGAACCCTGACACAAGGATACACCACCATGAAGCTCAAGAACCTGCTCCTCTGCTCGCTCATCTCGTCCTTCTCGCTCGTCGGCTGCATCGCCGAGCCGCTCGACGGCGACAGCGCCGATGAGGGCGCGAGCGACGCAGCCGAGGTCGTGGGTGAGGGCGCAGAGGCGATCATCGGTCCTGGCGGCGAGGACGGCGGCGGCCCGGTCACGAAGACCGTGAACCTCTCGTGCTCGATCACCTATCCCAGCATCTTCAACCCGAACGCGGCGATCAAGAACACCTCGCTCTTTGGCGTTCCGGAGGATGCGAAGATCACCTTCACGGTCACGCACTACTACGGCGATCCTGGGCCCTACACCCGCTCGGTCACTGGGCCGCTCGCCAAGGGGCAGACCAAGCTCGTCCCCCTCTCGCACCCCGGCGCGCTCGACGCCTACGGCTGCACCGCCAAGGCCACCTGGTCCATCATCGACTGAACCCGACCCTGCTGGTTCCTTTTCGGGAAAATTCACAGGGAGGCGGGGAGACGGGGAGTAGAATCCCATCAGTCTCCCCGCCTCCCCGCCTCCCTGTTCAATTGCTTTTCTTTTTTTTTTTTTTTATGATGCCAACAAATGAGAGGAATTGTCAGGTTCGGAACGAGGTATCGACGACCGGGCACGGCGCACCGCGCGATGTCGCCTCTCATTTCTCTGCTTCGGTGCTGCAGGTGATGTTGATCCACCCTCGACGGCCTTCGATCGCGCCGCCGATGAACCGGAGCGGCCATGGGTGCTCCGAGGGCATGCAGCGCCACTGCGACACGAGCTCCGGCACCTCGGTCGCGCAGAAGCCGCTCGGGCATCCAGGACAGTCGAGCGAATGCCGGCAGCGCTCCAGGTCGGCGCCGGCGAGCTGCACGACCTCGCAGCGGCGCAGCTCCTTGCCGCCGCGCTCGACGAACGTCGGCTGCCCGTCCGGATCGTGCCGACCGCGCGCGGCATCGCAGCGCTCGAGATCGGCCTGATCGATCATGACCTTGCAAGCGACCACGCCTCCGGCGTCCACGGCGAGCGGGTGGGCCTGGCAGATGAAGCCGCAATCGGCAAAACCCGGGTGAAGCAGCATGTCCCACGTCTGCTGATCGTCGCAGCGCGAGGCGATCGGCTCCGCGCGCACGAGCTCGCTCCACGCCGCGAGTCGCCCGCTGCCTTCGTCGATGGCGCTACAGGTCGAATCGCGCGTGGTGAAAGGCCCGGCCACCTCCGTGTCCAGGGTCATCGACAGCGCTGTCTGGCTGGGTACCTCGTCGGCGACGGGCCCGGGCCCCTCGTCGTCGCGCGTGCTCGCGACGAGCAGCCTCGCGATCCTGTCCTGGGGCAGCGACCTGACGAGGGCTACCTCCGCCTCCCCCACGGGGGCGCGCGCGCCCGTGACGAGCTCCAGCGCACGCCTGGCCGTCCGTAGCGGGAGGTACTCCTCCCCGGGCTCGGCGAGCCGCTGACCCAGCGCCTCCGTCACGCCTGCCATCACCGCCTCGACCTCCTCCTCGCGCGAGGTCTGCGTGGTCCACGCGAGCGAGGGGATTTCCCTCGATGTGACGAGCGCCGCAGCGTCGGGCGCGCTCGGCCGCGCGACGACCACCCGGAGCTCGCCGGAGTGCCACTGGGCCGGATCCGGGCTGCCGCATGTTCCCCACCGCGATTCGATCACGGCAAGGAGGCCCGCGCGCACGCTCTGGGCGACGCGCTCGCGGAGCTGCGCGGCTTCGGCCGTGTCCGCGTCATCGACGACCAGCACGATGACCTGCGGGCTCTCGTTGATGAGCCCTCCGTCGAGGACCAGCTGCGAGGTTGTCCGGGGGTCCACCGCCACCGGATCCGTGCCGCACGCCGCGGCGGCGAGCGTCAACCATGCGAGATGGAGAGACCTCATTTGCCACATCATGGGTGGTATTGGCAACACGCGTACCCGTGAGGGGACTGCTCTCCAGGCGGAGAAGAGCGCTATTCCCGCGGTATCCGAAGGAGGCCAAGCGCGCTCCATGCCAACGCGGCGGCGCGCGGCGCCAACCCAGTTGCTCAACCCGAGCGAACCGCTCCCTCCCGGAATGGTGACGCTGGATCCGCAACTTGTCCGCGCATCGAAGGAGCCCGTCCACGACACGCTGGGCGACGCCGCGCGCCCGTTTCCCAGCGGATTGCACGACATCGCCGGCGGGGGCGGAGCGCGGCCGTCGCTCAAACTCCCAGCTTCGGGCGCTGGGCGATGATGAAGTCGACGGCGGCGCGCACGCTGTTCACCTTTGCGTAATCGGCGCGGAAGGTGGCCACGAACGATTTCGCCTCCGGCCAGGCGTCGAGCGTGGGCTCGATCGCCTCGGCCTTCCAGCTGGCGCCGAAGGGGGCCATGAGCAGGAGGCCGAGCTTGAGCCCGCGCAAGCTCTTGAGCAGGAGCGCCGCATCGACGACCTTCTCGCCGCGCGACCTGGTGCGCAGCGTGTGCAAATCGGCGAGCTCCTCGTCGAGGAAGGCCGTGGCGGTGCGCTCGAGCAGCTCGTGCGCCGCGGCCCGCGGCAGCGCGCGCCACACCTCCTCGGGCAGCGACTCGGACTCCTTCAGCGTGAGATCGAGGTGCCCAAGGAGGCTCGGATCAAGCTCTTTTCCAGGCTCGACGAGGCAGGCGAAGAGCCGGAGCACGGTCGAGTACGTGACCTTTGCGCCGCGCGCGCGCAGGTCGTCGAGGCGCGCGAGCTCGGCCTGGGCGAGCGCCACGGTCCCATGCCTGTCCTGGGCCACCGCGCCGGCGATGAGCTTCCGCTGGCCTCTGGGCGAGTCGGGGAGGTCGAGGTTGTCGAGCCGGCGGGGGTCGAGCCAGAGCGCGAGCCGTTCGAGCGGCGAGAGGCCGGCGACGAGCTTCTTCAGGGCTTCCCTGGCCTGGTCGTCGTCCTCGGCGTCGATGCGCTCGCTGGCCCGCCAGAGCGGCAGCTCCACGTCCTCCTCGCCGAAGCGGAGGCGCACCAGCCGATCGCTCGGGAGCCGGGGGCCGAGGCCGATCAGCGCGCGGCGCAGGCCGAGGAAACGGGGCACCGCGTAGGACGCGAAGTCGACGGGGGCGTCGACCTCGCGCTCGGCGGTGAGCTCGAGCAGGCGCCGCGCCATCGGGGAGAGCGCCTCGGGGCGGACCGTCTCGCGCTCGTTCGGCCGAGGCGGGAACAGGAGCGCCAGCCCGAGCGCCACGATCCTCGCGGAGGGGGCGTCCGGGCCCTCGAGCGGCGCGAGCAGGGAGCGCGCGGCCTCCTCGCGCGTGGCCTCGCTCGCGTTCCGGAGGATCGCGAAGGCGCGCTCACGGAGGTTTCCATCCCAGAAGGGCAGGGCGTCGGCCGCCTTGGACTTCAGTCCGAGCGCCTGGCAGAGGCGCAGGAGCCCTCCTTCGGGCAGTCGCTCGAGCGGGGTGCCGAGCGCGAGCGCGAGCGCGGCGACCGAGGCGAGGGGAGCCGAGCGTCCCTTCACGATGCCCGCGAGCAGCGCGTGCGCTTCGGTGTCCTGCTCGCGCGCGAGCCACGCGCCGAGGCAGAGGAAGGCGGCCATGCGCGTCGGCTCCTGCTTCTCGCGCTGTGCGAGCTCGAGCACGGCCGCCCGCGTCGCGCTCGACGGCGCGACGTGGGAGAGGGCGTAGAGGGCGTGGGCGCGGACGTTCGGCGCCGCGTCCCCGAGCCACGCTGCGAACGTGGGCTCGTGGCTGGCGAGGGCCGCGCGCGCGGCGGCGCGCGCTGCGGGGCGCTCCTCGCGCGCTCCCCGGTCCTCGGCCAGGCGGACGCCGAGCCGGAGGGCGTGCAGGTGCACCTTCGGATCCCACGCTGGATCGCCCTTCACGAGGTGGGCGAGGAGCGCGGGAGCTTCGGGCGCACCGGCGGGGTCGGTGGCGAGATCGTCGAGGACGCGGAGCGCGCGCTTCCTGTCGGGCGTCTTGCCGCCGAGCGCCTCGATCAGGCGAGCGATGGGCGCCTCGGCGGGCAGAGCGACCCGGGCGAGCAGGTCGAGCGCCGCGTCCTTGCAGGGCAAGTCGCGCACGAGGCGGAGGGTGCCCCGCGTGTGCTCCGACTCGCAGGCCCGCGCCGCGCGGTGCCAGGCGATCAGCTCCTCGCGGGACTGCCACTGGGTGTGCGCGAGCCGGAGGGCGCGCGGGGCGTCGCCTGGGCCCGGCGGGAAGTCGCCCGTCTCGAGCGCGGCGTCCCAGGTGGGGTGAAAGGCGTCGGCCATGCGGCAGGGCTCGTCGATGAGCTCGTGGAGCCCGAAGCCGGTGGGATCGAGGGGCGCGGGCTCCTGGTTCGGCGAGAAGTCGGGCGCGCCCCGCGCCATCCCCACGAACGAGACGGCGCCGCCCTCCTGGGCGCACCATTCCCACTCGACCTCACGGATCTCGCGGTAGCCACGCCGGGCGGCCTCGGCGAGGTAGCCGTCGCGCTCGGCCTCCGCGCACGGGGCGCCGCGGCGCGCGACCAGGAATGGCGCAAGGCGGAACCAGCGCGGGGGCCGGGCCGAGCGGAAGCCGTCCTGGAACGCCGCTTCGTCGACGTCGCCGAGGTCGGCCGCGGCCCAGCAGGTGAGCATGTCGTCGGGCGCGAAGCCCACGCGCGCGACGCCGCCGGGCACGACCACGAGCTCGTGCCCCGTCTCGGTGTCGCGCAGGACGCCGAGGCCGTCGCTGCCCACGTGGGGCGCGGCGAGCTCGAAGCGCGGTCCGGAAGCCTCCGCGGCGAGGCGCTCCACGAGCTCGGCGAGCACGCGTTCCTTGCCGCCCTTCGACAGGCGCCGCCAGTCGTCGATGTTCGCGAGCGCGGCGACGAGATCGAGGTCGTCCACGGCGGCCGGCGCGGCGATGGCGTCTGGTTTGCCGTTCTTGGTGGGCTTCATCGCGGACTTCGCGGCCTTCCTGGGCGGCAGCGCGTCTCGCCTGGCGGCCTCGTACGCGGCGCGCGCGCTCGGGCTGACGCGCGCTTCGAGCAGGACCTGGTCGTCGTCGGTCAGGGCGCGGGGCGTCTGGAGCGACATCGCGAGCTTCCCGGGCGCCGCCGTCAGGCCCTTGCCGCTCGAGAAGCGCAGGCTGCCGACCAGATCGGTGATGTCGGTGATGGGAGCGACGTTCGCCTCCGCCGTCCACATCGCCGCCTCTGCCTGGGGGAAGCGGAGCGCGGCCACGAGCCAGAGGCGCTCTCCGGGCTGGCGCACCGTGGCCAGGTAGAGCGTGCCTCCCTCGGCGAGGGGCTCGAGGGCGCGGTGTCGGCTCAGGTAGCGATCGAGGGGCAGGACGCTCCCTGGCTCGCACGCCCCGTGTTGCTTCTCGAGGCCGGCGAGCGCGGCGGCGCTGATGATCGCGAGTACGCTTGTCATGAATCGATGCTATCTCGGGCGTCGTACCCAGGAATCGCCTTTTCTTGTGCATGGCACTGTGTTTGCCTGGGGGCGTTCGCCCGATCGGTCGGGCGAGGAGGGTGTAGACCATGCGCAAGCTATGGGCGGCTACGGTGATGGCGGCGGCGGCGCTGACTTCAGCGCCACGACCCGCTGAGGCGTGCGGCGGATTCTTTTGCGGACGACAGCCGGTGGACCAGACCGCGGAGCGGATCCTGTTCGCGACGAACCAGGATGGCTCGGTCACGATGGTGACGCAGATCCAGTATGCGGGCGCGGCGCCGGACTTCGCGTGGGTGGTTCCGCTGGCCGAGGTGCCGGCGGTGGAGAGCCTCGCTGTATTCCCGCAGCTCGCGCTCACCGCCCTCGATACAGCGACGGGCCCGCAGTTCCAGTGGCCCAACGACCCGAACTGCTACTCCTCCTTCCCCCAATTCGGGGGGAGCGGGCCCACCGCGGGCGGCACCGACGACGGCGACGTCACGGTGCACATCCGGGAAGAGGTCGGGCCGTACGACGTGGCCGTTGTCGAGTCGACCGATCCCACGGCGCTCGTCGGCTGGCTTCGCGACAACAACTTCCGCGTCAACGACGCGATGGTGCCGTACATTCGCATCTATACGAGCGAGGGGATGAAGTTCCTCGCGCTGCGGCTCCAGCCGGACGCTGCGGTCACCGACATCCAGCCGTTCCGCTTCACGCTTCCGTCGGGGTCGCCGTCGATCCCGATCCGGCTGACGGCGATCGCGGCCGAGCCGGAGATGGGCATCACCGTGATGATCCTCGGCGACCGGCGTTATGGGCCGGCCAACTGGCCGGACGTCGAGATCGACGACAACCAGATCGTCTGGAGCGCGAACCAGTGGCCGCTGCAGACGAACTGGACGGCGCTCGTCGCGCGCGGCGTCGACGAGGCCGGCGGTCGAGGCTTCGTCACGGAGATGAGCGGACCCACGACGAGCATCGCCGAGCAGGTCCGCAACACGATGACCTCGGACGAGGATCAGCTGGCCGCGCGCGACGCGCTGCTGCCGCTGCTGGAGGGCAACGCGACCATCACACGGCTCTATACGCGCCTGTCGCCCGAGGAGATGACCGTCGATCCGATCTTCCGGCGCACCGACGGTCCCGTGGTGTCGAACACCCGCCTGCTCCAGCGCTACGTCGAGGACCGCGACCTGTGTGTGGGCGCGCCGGGCGCCGAGGCCGCCGGCGCCGCGTCGCCGTGCGACTTCGCGGCGTGCGGCGCAGGCGGCCTGTGCCGCGTCGTCGAGGGCGCGGACGGCGCCCAGCCCGTCGCCGCCTGCGCGTGCGTGCCCGGGACGACCGCGCGCACCACGCTCGATCCGTCGGGTCGGCCGACGGTGACCTGCCAGGACCTCCGCATGTCGTTCCTCAACCCGGGTGACCGGGCGCTCCCTGACGCGCCGCCGCTCGCGGATCCTTGCGCGACGTTCGATTGCGGCGCGAACGGCGAGTGCGTGCCCATGAACATGACGCCGACCTGCCGCTGTTCGACCGGTTATGTGGCGGTAGGCACGATGGCCGCCGACGGCAGCCGCACGACGACCTGCGTGCTTCCCGACGAGCCCGTCCCCGCGTCCTTCTACGACAGGCGCGTCCCGCAGCTGCCCGATTCGCTGCCGGGCGGCCGACCGGTCGACGTGCCGCCGCCCGCCGTCGCGGCCGCCTCTGGAGGCTGCAACGCCGGCGGCCACGCTGGCAGCGCCGTCGGTCTCAGCGGCGTGCTGCTCGGGCTGCTGGTGGCCGCGCGCCGCCGCCGGCGCTCGTAGGAGTCCACGCCGTGGCCAGCTCGACCTCCGCCGCCGGTTTCGCCGTGCTCCTCGCGTTCGCTCCTGGCTGCGCCGGCGGGGACGAGCCGCCGGCGCAGGGCATCGCCGAGCTCGGCACCGGCGAGTGGCAGTTCGAGCCGCTGGCCGACGGCCAGGAGGTCGAGCTCGCCCACGGCGCTCAGGGCGGCTGGCACGTATGGACAAGCGTCAGGACGCTCGGCCTGGAGCCCGAGGGCGTAGAGCTCGAGGTCACGACGACCGTGATCGGCGATCCGTCCTCGGCGACGACCAGCCGGGGGAGGATCGCGCTCGAGGAGCTCGAGGATGGCCGGTGCGAGTTCATCGGATGGCCGGCCGTGCTCCGCGAGCCAGCTTGTGCCATCGGTCAAACGCTCCGGATCAGGGGGGTGGTGACCGACGCGCGAGGCACGGTTGCGACCGCCGAGCGGCTGGTGCGCCCCCGATGGGACAGCGACGAGGCCTGTGCTGGGCGGCCATAGGGACCGAAATCCACATCGCCAGTCGGGTCCAGCAGCTCGATGTCAGAGCGAGTGAACGATCCAGACGGCTGGCTCTTCATAACGTCCGCGCCGACCCTGGACGTACACGGGGGCAAGGCCGCCGGGGATCTCGAAAGACCGCTCGGAAGGCAGGATAGGCCTGCCGAGCCAGACCTCCCAGAAATCGAGCTCCAGGTCGACCACGAGGGCGCAACGGGGAGTCCCGGCGATCCGGCCCCCAATGCGGACATGCGTTCGGACCCACGGGTCGGCGGGCAAGCCGTCCTCGCGGGCGCGATCGAGGAACTCCTCGATGTCGATGCCTGGGCAGGATGCCTTGGACGGGGGGCGCACCGGGGCGAGCACGCCGGAGAGGCCCGATCGCCTCGCCAGCGCCTTGAAGCCGGCGAGCACGAGCGCGCTCACGCCCTGGCCGCGGAACAGCGGCGACACCGAGGCGGTGAAGGCGCCCAGGTGCGTTGGCGGGTCGCCGTCGCGGACCGCCTTCGCGCGGAGGACCTGCCACTTCCAGCCGCTGTCGGGCAGCGCCGCCAGATCGTCGCTCGACACGGCGATCGGCGCGGCGTTGCCGACCGCGGCCAGGCGCCCCGTCGCCCTCTCGACGAGGCCGAACGTGAACGCGGGGGTCTCCCGGATGATCTCCAGATAGGCGTCCTCGACGTCGTTGGAGTAGATGAACGGCGTCGCGGCCCATGCCTGCGCGACGACGACATCCATCAGGGCGCCGAGATCCGGGCGCTCTGCGCGCGTGAACATGTCGAAGCGGTTGCTCACCGCGGCGCCGCCGTCGAGGAGCTGCACGTAGGTGTCGGAGAGAAGAAAGCCGCCGCTCATTTCACGCAGGTGCGCTTGTCCTGGTAATCACAGCTCGGCACACCGGCATTCACCACCGTCTCGGTGAAGCCGGGGTAGCAGATCGGGTCGCACGTCGCGTAGGTCCCGCTCGGGTACGGCACCGCGCCGCACGAGATCCGGTCGTAGATCCCGGCGCAGTAGCTCGGCCCGCTCTGAGAGCCGCTCACGTACCAGCCGGGCGGACAGGCGACGGAGGCGCCGCAATGCGCGAAGGACGCCCGCGTGGCCCAGGGGATGAGCTCGCAGCGGTAGGCTTCGCCGTTCGCGCAGCCGAGCGCGCTGCCCTGGCTCAGCGACACGGAGTGCGTGGTTTCACCGCTGGCGCACGCCGCGCACTGCCACCCGGTCAGCGCTTGCGCCTCCGACGCGATCGGCTCGGCCAGCACTGCGTCGTCCCCCTCGGCCGTGCCGAAACAGCCGGCGGCTCCCGTCAGGGCCACGACCAGCCCGAGCCCTGACACCCCCATCGACCAGCGCGAGAAGCTCTCCATGCTCGTCCTCCGACGCGATCTCCCGCCACCAACGACGTGATCCATGGAGAGGACACCGCAAGAGCGCAAGGGACGCAAGGGAAAGCGATCTCCACCTGCTGGATGCGCGCCGGGGAGCTCGCGAGATGTCGCTGCGCGTGGCCCTTCGGCGACACCTTCCCTGACACGCAGGGAGCTCGCCCGACTGGACCTCGAGCCGGCGCTCGGTGTTCGGCGCGGCTTCGTCAGCTGACGGGGTGCAGGAACGACCGCACGACCTCGCGCGCTTCGCTGATGGCGTCGGTGCGCGAGAAGGTGACCCACGGCGCCGTTGCCACGTACTTCTTCCACTTGTGACGGCTGCTGCGGCCAGACCCCCAATCCTCGGCCGTGAAGAAGGCGTCGAGCGCGCTGAGGCTCATCTCGCGGCTGGCGAAGGCGCTCTCGATGCAACGCTTGGTGGCCACGGGATCGAGCGTGCAGTGCCGAGCCAAGAGCACCAGATCGATGAGCGTCTTCGGGTGCCAGCGACCACGCGGACCGAGCTCCACCAGCGAGTGAACCTTCCAGGCGAACATCACCTCGGGTGCGACGGCCGGCAGCGTGAGACCTTCTAGCTCGAAAGGGCGCGGAGCGACGCCGAGCACCTCGCCCCAACCGAAGTCGACCTGTAGCTTTCGTTCACCGCGTGAAAGCTCGAGCCGCAGGCCAGGACAGGGCGTCTCGAGCCAGATGCCCCACGCTTTGACGCAGAGGTCAGCGACGACGCCTTCCGCCGGCAGCTCGCTCGAACCCAGGAGCTGATTCACGACGCGCGTGGCGCGATCGAGGCTCCAGTCGCCCATGAGGACGAAGTCGAGATCCGCCGCGACGCGCCCGGGGACCCAGCTCGCCGTGAGCTGGCTGCCTCGCAGCACGGCGTCGGCGCCGAATTCGGTGTGTGGCATGAGCTCGAGCCACGAACGGATCAGGCTCATGCCATCCACCCCGTGTCCACATCGAGCGCCGAATCATAGACGGTGTACTCACGCGCACGATTGCGCAGAGGTAGACCGAGCCGCGCCGCGAGCGCCAGCACCTGATCGAAGCGCGCGTCGGCCGAAGCCTGCCCCAGGCCCCACGAGCGCAGCGTGACGAAGCGGAGCTCGACGCCGTCCGCGCGCGGCGCGCCGCGCGACAGGTAGGCCCCCAGCTCGGCAAACGCGCGCGACACCTCGGCCTCGCTGTCAGGCGAAGGCAGCACGACCTTGGCGTGGTGCTCGAAATAGTTGGTGCGCGGCGCCCGCGCGGCCACATCGTCCGTGAGCGGCAGATCGCGATGCGGGCCGACGGCCTCCACCTTGGTGCGGATGACCTCGAAGCCAGCTTGCGCGAGATCGCGAGCCAGCTGATGTACGACCAGCAGGACCTCCTGCAGCGAGCCGCGGTGGTGTGCTCCCGTCATCGGCTGACGCGGCGTCCGGCCGCGCGGCAGCGAGATAAGCAGCGCCCTCACGCCGAGCGCGTCGCAGGTCTTGGCGAACGCGGCTTCGTCGCAGGCGGCGACGGTCACGTGAGACTCGAACACGCCTTCGAAGCCCGTGCCACGCAGCTCGGCGGCGAGCTCGAGAAAAGGCAAGAGCCGCATATTGACGACATATTTCGAGCTCCGGAGCTCGGCCAACGTGCGCTCGAAGCCGTCCGGGATCCACACAGGGTCCCAGCCGTAGCCCTGCTCGCCGCGCGGTTCCTTCGCGACGCTCCCGGAGTTTTCACCTGCGAAGAGCTTCACGCTGCGGCCGTCCGCCGTGTACGCCACCACCACGCGGGTCACGCCGCGCAGCCCCCCGAAGCGCGCGCTGAAAGCGGCGGGCCCGAGCTCTTGCAGCAGCTGCTTCACCTGCGCCCCCGCGAAGGCCTCGCTCGACTCCAGGTACATGCCCGTATTTTCGATGAAGCAAGGTGTCTCGAGCTGCCTGAAGGCGTCGAGCACGCGCGCCGTGGCGATCTCTTCGAGCTTCTCGGAGTCGCCTTTGGCGAGCGTGATGCGCGCGCGTTCGACGTGCAGCCCCGACAGCAGGCGCTTGGCCTCGTCGTGCCGCCAGCCGTTACCGGTGACGAAGGTGACCGTCTTCATGGCTTCCAGTTCCAGACCGCTTCATGCCCTGAATTCTCGGGGAGGAGCGCACCGTCGATCTTGTCACCGCGCACGTATTTCGCCATGCCGACGACGCGCCCGGCGCGCTCGACCCGCCAAACAGCGCCTTCCGGCGGCTCGATGGCGCCGTGGCCGCCTCTGCCCAGCCGTTCGAGCATGGCCGAGATGCCGAGCGCGCCACCTCGATGCAAGAGCGCCGGACGAGGAAATGCGCCTCGCAACCGAGCGTCGAGCTCGTCGAACGTCCATTGTCGGCCCTCATGAAAGGCGTCGAAGACCACGAATGGCTCGTGGCGGAGCTCGTAACGGGTCGAATGCGCAAGCGCGAGCCATTCGCCGACGAGCCACCCACCGGGGGGAGCAGCTCGCGAAACGAGGTCGCGCGCTGCTCGACCCAGGCCGCGAACATCTGGCGCCCGGGGTTCTCGGAGCGGGCGTTCAAGCTCGGCCACGGCTCACTCCACGCGTCGTCCCTCCCGCGATGATGTGCGCGAGGCGCAGCGGCTCGGGGATGGCGCCGTGCAACGTGGTCCGTTCGATGAGCTCGCGCCCCTCCTCGAGCGACAAGCCGGCGCGGTGCACCCACAGGCCAGCGCAAGGCTCGATCGGTCCGGCTCGCTCGATCACGCTCCGCTTCTCGCGCGCGCTCTTCACCTGTTCGAGCGCTTCGAGGAATTTCTGCATCTTTGGCCGCTTGCGCATCACGACCATCACCGGCACCCCGAGCTCCTCCGCAAGGGCGTTGATGTCGACGACATTGAACCCCGCCACCGTGATGCCCTGCATCAGCACGCCGCGCACGTGGACCAACTCGTTCTCTTTCACGAGCTCTGCCATCACCCCGGTGGCGTCGCTGCCATCTTGCTCGACGTGCCCGCGCACCACGATGTCGAGCCGCGTCCCCGAACAAACCGTCCCCACGAGCGCTACCTTCCCACCCATCCCCCGCTCGAACGGCGCATCGTCGAACCCAATCACATTTGAAATTCGTCGGATGCGCATGACTCGGCGTTGGAGCGCTTACTTTAACCAAATGGTGTCACGGTCAACAGCCCGCGAAGGAGAGCCTGTGCGAAGCCGTTCCTGTGTGTTGGTAATTTTTCATTTGGGCGGCGCGAAGCGCGCTTCAGCGACCGGCGAGCGGCAACGTAAACGAAAAGGTGCTCCCGTCGCCGACCCGGCTCTCCACCCAGATTCGCCCTCCGTGCGCCTGGACGATCCCCCGCGCAATCGCCAGACCGAGGCCAGTGCCGCGCTGCCTGTTGTTCGGGCGCGTCCAGTACGGGTCGAAGATGCGTGAAAGGTGTTCGGCCGCGATTCCGACACCGGAATCCCGGATGTGGATCCCCACCTCGCCGTCGAGCGCCTCGGCACGCACGCCGATCGTCCCGCCGTCCGGCGTGAACTTGTGGGCATTCCCGAGCAGGTTGGAGAGGACCTGGACGACCCGGTCGCGATCGGCGAGCACCCGCGGCAGATCCGTCGGAACCTCCACGTGCACCGACAACGAGCGGCCGGTCGCGCCGAGGCGCACCGTTTCCGTCGCATCCGCCACGAGGTCGGACACCTCGTGGGGGGCGGGCAGGATCGAGAGTCGGTGAGCGTCGATGCTCGCCACGTCGAGCAGGTCGGCGATGAGGCGGTTGCTGTGGCGCGCTGCGCGCTCGATCGTCCGTACGCCGTCCCGCCACTTCTCCTCGTCCACGCGGGACGCCAGCTCCCGCTTCAGCAGGGCCGCCCGGAGCATGATCGCGCTGAGGGGGTTGCGAAGATCGTGGGCCACGATGCCGAGCATCTGCTCGCGCTGCCGGACCGCCTCCTGTGCCTCGGCGCGGGCGCGCTTCTCCGACTCGAAGAGGGAATTGCGCTCGACCGCCTGAGCGCACTGCTCGGCCATCGTGGCGACCAGCTTGCGAATCGCCGGATCGAGGCGGCACGGACCCTCGATGACGAATACCAGGCCGCCGAGATCCCGACCCTGGATCCGGAGCGGCAGCGCCACGAGGCATGGCGAGGCCATCGCGGACAGGGTGGGGCCCGGGGCGAAGCGCGTGGCGGCCCCCTCGACCTCGTCGGGGTCCGGCAGGATGACCAGCTCGCCGCGAAACAGGGCCAGGACGATCGGCTGCTCCGGATCGGACGGGATCGCCGGGAAGGGCGACGTCCCGTCGTCGCCGGTCGAGGCCACGAGGCGCAGCCCTCGTGGGTCGTCCGTTCGCAGGTAGGCCCGCGCGCCCTGGGCCCGCAGGATCGTGCCGATCGCGCGGATCGCGACGCAGGCGGACTCTCCGGCGGTGCTCGTGCGGGCGAGCGCGGCCGTGACGGCCTGCAGGCGGGCGAGCTGCTCGCGCGCCTCCTCGGCCTGGATCCGGCCCGCCTCCTCGGCCTCGCGGCGGCGACTTTCCCATGACGCCTGCAGCTCGCGCTCGATGGTGTAGGCGATATGCGCCACCAGCGCGAGCCGCTCGGGGCTGCCGGTCGCGACGGACGTGCTGACGTCGATCGCGCCGATGATCGTACCGTCGGGCGCGTGGATCGGCGCGCCGGTGCACGTGCAGTCGTCGAACGCGCTCGCGAAGTGCTCCGGCCCGACGATCGCGACCGGGCGATTGGCGGCAATGGCGGTGCCGGCGCCGTTGGTCCCCATCGCCCGCTCCGACCAGTCGAATCCGGGCAGGAGGCCGAATGTCTCCATCATCGAACGAGACGCGCCGACCGAGCAAAGGACGATGCCGTCCCCATCGACGACATAGATGGCCGGCTCCGACGCCCGTAGGAGCGCGGCGGCCCAGTGCAGGTGAGGGATGGCGGCCCGGACCAGGTCGGCGCTCCGTTCCAGCCTCCTCGCGAGCTCCTCGTCGTTGATCCGCCGGAAGGGCGGACGAACGGGATCGACCGCCGCCGCCCAGCTGCGCTCCCATGAGTCGAGTACGAGACGGCGCAGCGGGTCGGCGAGATCCAGCTCGCGGACGAAGTCGTCCCACTTGCGGAACCGTTCTTTCGCGACCGTGGCGCCCGGCGTTCCAGCATCCCCCATGGACACCGACCTCGTAACACGAGCGCTGCGGCAAGGCACGAGCCTGCTGACCTGGCAACTCGTCGTTCACGCCACCATGCTGCGGAGCGCGCTCGGCGTCGTGCGGCTGCTTGGCCGCATGGTTGCGTTCTCTCGCATGGCTACCGGGGCGCAGGCCCGCTACGTCGGGGAACATGTTCGGCCCGGCGATCCGGCCTGCGGAGCTCAGGAGATCGTGACCAGGGCGAGCTTGGAGAATTCGCCTGAGACCGGCGTATTCGAAGCTTTTCGAGAGACGATGGTTCAGCGATCAGCGGATGGTCGGGCCCGACGCGACCACCCGGCCGCCGTCATCCACCGGGTCGAATCGGCGCCCAGCTCCCCGGCGGGCGCGGTCGCCGCCCTGGTCGCGCTGGGCGCGGTCGTGGCGCAGCATCGCGCGCGAAAGGCAGGTGCGAGTTGGGTCGCCGACGCGTGCGGTGGCCGATCGTGTCCGGCTCGAGGCGAGCGGCGCGACCACCGGCGGCTGACGACCGACTCAGGGCAACGTCGGAGGACGAGGCCCGACCGGGGAGGTTCACACCGATCCGCCCCTCCGCCGCCGAGATCGGGCCCGGCCAATGGCAAGGCTCCGCTCGAGGGGCGCATCAAGAGAGGCGGGCGCCGGGGCGCGGTCGTGGTGGATGTCGATACCATATCCCCCCGCGCGCGACTAAGCTTGGCCCCGATGGACGATAACTCTCCTCCCGAGGGGCGCATCAAGCGAGGCGGGCGCCGGGCCGCGGTCATGGTCGATGTGGCCAAGCTCGCCGGCGTCTCGTACCAGACGGTCTCGCGGGTCCTGCACGACAGCCCCCACGTGCATCGGGACACGCGGGAGCGCGTGCTCGACGCGATCCGCCAGCTCGACTACCGCCCGAGCTCCGTGGCGCAGGCGCTCGTCACCGGGCGCTCGCGGACGCTCGGTGTGGTCAGCTTCGACACGACGCACTACGGCCCGGCGTCGACGCTCCACGGGCTCGAGACGGCGGCGCACGACGCCGGGTACGGCGTCAGCGTCGTCAGCCTGAAATCGCTCAGCCGCGCGCCGGTGGTGGATGCGGTGAAGGGGCTGTGCGATCAGGGCGCCGACGGGATCATGGTCATCGCCCCGCTGCGGTCGGCGGTGGACGCGCTCCGCCACGTCAGCTCCGACGTGCCGGTGGTCGCCGTCGAGGGGGGGCCGGACGATTCGGTCCCGGTGGTCGCCGTCGACCAGCACGGCGGCGCGACGGCCGCGACCCGCCATCTCCTCGACCTGGGTCACCGGGCGGTGTGGCACATCGCCGGTTCGACCGACTCGCTCGAGGCCGAGCAGCGCATCGACGGCTGGCGTTCGACGCTGGAGGCCGCGGGCGTCGAGCCGCCGCCTCTCCTGCGCGGCGACTGGAGCGCACGCTCGGGCTACGAGCTCGCCCCGCAGCTGGCGCGCACGCCAGGCGCCACCGCCGTGTTCGTGGCCAACGACCAGATGGCGCTGGGCGTGCTCCGCTACCTCCACGAGATCGGACGCGCGGTGCCGCGGGACATCAGCATCGTCGGCTTCGACGACATCCCGGAGGCGGCCTACTTCACGCCTCCGCTCACCACCGTCCGCCAGGACTTCGCCGAGCTGGGGCGCAGGTGTCTCCACGTGCTGCTCGGGCAGATCGAGAGCGGCCGCCGCTCCTGCTCGCGCGTCGTCGTCGAGGCCGAGCTGGTCTTGCGCAAGAGCACCGCCGCGGTCCCCGGAACCGATGAGCGCTCCAGCCTGCCAGCTGCGTCTGCGCGCATCCCCTCACGGATCAGAAACCCGTCATAGATCCGATAAGACAGTGGAATATCCACCGCAGCCATGAGGCGCTTGTCCTCGTCGGGGTAGAGAGGGTTTGGGGCTTGTCGTCGTCCGCCTTGGGAGCCCGTCCACGTGGCGACGAACAGCTACCGGGCGCGGGCGCGCCGGTACTCTCCCGGTGTCGTGCCCGTCCAGCGACGGAAGCTGCGGTAGAAGTGGCGCGGCTCGCCATAGCCGAGCAGGAACGCGATCTCCTGGAGCGCGAGGTCAGGCCGCCGGACGAGATCGAGCGCCTTCTCCCGCCGGGCCTCGTCGAGCTGCGCCGTGAACGACGTGCCGATGTCCTTGAGCGCGCGCTGGAGCGACCGCGTGCTCATGCCCAGAGAGCGCGCGATCCCCTCCTGGTCCACGTCGCCGCGGTCGAGCCGCTCGTCGATGCGGGCGCGCACGCGCGCGTCGAGCGTCGCGGCGCTGGCGCGCGCGGCGAGGAGCTGCTCGGCGTGGCGAACGAGGTAGTCGCGGACCGACGGGTCCGCGCCGACCACGGGCGCGTCGAGCACACGCGCCTCGTAGACGAGGCCCATCGCGCCCGCCTCGAAGCGGGCGGGGGCCCCGATTGCCTCCTCGTAGAGCGACGGCGGGTGCCGGCGAGGATGGCGGAACAGCGCCTCGATCGGCCGCGCCGACCCGCCGAGGTAGAGCGCGATGAAGCGCGCGAGCGTCGCGATCATCATCTCGATCGGCTCGGCCATGGCGACGACGCGCGGCTCGTGCTCGAGCGCGAGGCGGGCGACCCCGCCGTGCTCCTCGAGGGTGATTCGGAGGTGCGGGTCCATCAGCCGGCAGAAGCGGCCATAGACGTCGACGCCCTGCCGCACGGTCTCGCTGTGGCGAAGGACGTGCCCCACGATGCCGACGACCGACACCGGGATGCAGCGCGCATAACGCAGCCCGAGCGGCTCGCCGGGGAGGCGCTGGAGAAGGAGCTCCCACAGCGAGAAGAGCGATGCATACGGCACGAGCTCGTCGGGCGCGGCGAGGACCTCGGGCGCGACGCCGGCAGCCCGGAGGAGATCCTCCTGCGGGACTCCGCACGACGAGCCGAAGGCGATGAGCCCGGCGGGCATGGATGCGAACACGAGATCGCCGTCGGACATGGCGTGCGCCGAGGATAGCGCAGCCGCCCGGGGGCTCAGCGCCGATCCCGCCGCGCTCGGAATCCAGCTTGAACGCCTAGGAGGTGGCCGACGCGGAGCGCTCGCTCTTCGATCCGATGCCGCCGCTCGAGCTGCCGCGACCCTCGATCGTCCACCGGTCGCAGGTGGGGTGATGCGCCCGCGCGCGACCGAGCCTCCGAGGGTGATTGCGCCCCATCGTCACGGCATGCGCCGCGCGTGGGGCGATGAGAGCGCGTGCCGCGGTGTGGCTCAGGGCGCCGCCGGAGGACCTTCCCGGCAGGGCGCCACCCGATCCGCGCCGCCGAAGAACTCTCCCGCGAGCAGCGACCACGCCCGCGCGTTCTCCGGCGGGCCGCACTTGAACGGCGCCTTCGCGAGCGGCTTGCCGCGGAGCGCCGCGCGCTGCTCGCGGTAGTAGCGGATCGCCAGCTCGGCGGCGTACTCCACCACGCCGTTTCCAGGCTGGAACGAGTAATACGTGCCGCCCTTCACGATGGTCTCGTTCGGCGAGTACGGCGTGAGGCAGGTGATCCTCGTCCCGCAGCGCGCGACGATCCCGTCGTAGATCGGCGAGAGCGCCGCCTGCGACCACCCGCCGTGCGCGCCGTCGTTCAGGTGGAAGAGCTCGTGGAAGAGCGTCTCCCGCACGTCGTCCGCGGAGCGGTGGAGCGAGCCGGAGAGGTTGTACGCGACCGTCCAGCCCGACGCGTAGGCGGAAGGCGTCCGCGCCCGCACGGACCGGAAGTACCGGAGCGCGAGGGCGCGGTGCCGGTAGCGCACGGGCGAGCTGGCCGCGGCGGCGAGATCCGCGACGAAGGCGTCGAAGTCGGCGATCGCCGACACCGTCCACTCGAGGTGGCGGCGCTCGGCGCGCACCGGCAGCTCCGGGACGAGGTGGAGCATGCCGCGGTAACCGCCGTCCATCATGTGCTCCCGCTCCAGCCCGGCGACGCTGCCGTTCTGGTCGAAGAGCGCGGTGGCGCTCGCTGCGGCCTGCGGGTCGCCCTTGTAGCGGAGCGCGAGCAGGCAGCGGATGCGCTCGTGCGCTGGGCTTTTCGCGGCCGCTGTCCCGTCGTTCCCGCGCCGGCAGGCGTCGATGGCGTCCCGGTGGGCGGCGGCGTCGCCCGGGAACAGGATCGCCTCGGCTTCATCGGCCGAGATGGCGGGGGCCGGCTCGGTCGGGGCGGGGGAGGGCGCGGCGCCCTGCGCGCCATCGGCCCGCGCCGCCCCCGAGGACGCGGCGCCGGCAAGCCCAGGGGTTCCCGGGCCAGAAGGCGCGCTGGCCGCCGCGAGGGCCGGCGTGCCTGGCGGCGCCGCGGCCTTGCCGGCGGGGCCCGGAGGGCCAGGGCTCGCGGGGGCACACGCCGCGACGATCACCGGCAACGCGAGGGTCAAGACGGCGACGAGCGGCGTGGCCCCGGGGTGCATCGTGCCCAGGATGCCAGAACTTGGTGCGGCGATCATCCAACGATGTCCGTCGGGGCAGGGGAGGACGCCCATCGAAGCGCGACGGGCTCTCTGCGACGTGGACGCTGCTCACCCGCGCGCGCCGCAGCCGCACGCGGATAAGCCTGCTCCCGGAACGACGTGTCCCCGATGCGGGCCTTCTACGGCACCACCACGGTATCGTTCGTTTGCAGCGGCAGATCCCCGCGGAGATCGCCTTTCCCGACGACCTCATCGAACACGAACGGAATCCTGCGCTCGCCGCTCGCGTCGCGCCGGACGATCACCACCTCGTCGGGATCGGCGAAGCGCGTGAATCCGCCCGCGAGGGCGAGCGCCTGGAGCACGGTGATCTGCGCCCTCGGCGTGAACTCGCCAGGGCGCGACACCTCGCCCATCACGTAGACCCGGTAGCTGTGGAGCTCTGCCACCTCGACGCTGACGACCGGCTTCTCATGATAGAATTTGGCGGCCTGCGTCGCGATGTCCTCGGCGATGCCCATGACGGTGCGCCCCGACGCCAGGACGTCGCCGACGAGCGGGATCGTGATGAACCCGTCGGGTCGCACCGTGACGCGCTGGCTCAGCGCCTCGTTCTTCCAGGCGCGCACCTCCAGCACGTCTCCGGGGCCGACCGCATAGGCGCTCGTCGCGCGGCGCTCCGCGTCGAAATCGACGCGTGGTGCGCGCGCGCGCGCGCCGCAGCCCGGGAGCGCCATGAGGACCGTGAGCGCGGAGCAGAGCAGGGCAATCCGGACACAGCGGGAGCACATGCGGTTTCCAGCCTCCTTGATGCGATGGCGCTCCAGCAAGCGCCGATCCCGCCGCCGCGCGGTGCGCCTGCTCCTCGCGCGCGCACTGGCGCTCTTCCCGCGTGCCGCGCGTGCCCGCGGTGCTAGATCCGTCGCGCGGAAGGGGGGAATGCGCGCCGCGCCTCATCGCGCCCGCGCAGGGCGCCTCTGCGCGGCCGTCACGAGGGCGCGGCGCGGGCCGCCCGTGCGCGGCGCGCGCCACGCGAACGGCGCGCCACACCATGGCAGCGTGGGTCGTGTGCGCGCTGTGCGCGCTCGTCATCATCAAGCCGCAGGAGTTCATCCCCGCGCTCTCGGGGATTCCGCTCGTGCACGCGGCGTTCGGGCTCACCCTGCTCTGCGTCGCCCTCGACGTCGTGTGGCGGCGGCTCAAACCGACGCTCGCGCCTCAGGTCGTCTATGCGCTCGCGTTCCTCGCCTGGGCGGCGCTGACCACCGCGCTGAAGCGCCCGGCCGCGCTCGAGGAGCGCGGGATGCAGCTCGCGACCGTCGCGGGCATCTTCGTCGCCGTCGCCGTCGCCGCCGCCTCGCCGCGGGGGCTGCGGGCGCTCGCGATCACGCTCGTCGGCTGCGCCGTCCTCACGACCGTGGTCGCGATCGTGCAGGCGTTCCAGCCCCACGGCTGCATGATCGCCGCTCCCGACGACTGGGAAGGCAAGGGCGAGCTCGAGCCGGATGGGCGCCCCTGCGAGACCAACCTCGACTGCCGCATCGAGGCGCCCGTGCCCGATGGCAACTACCGGTGCGAGCGCCCTGGGCCGCTCGGCACGTCGACCATCGATGGCCGTGTCCGCTACCGCGGCTCGCTCGCCGATCCCAACGAGCTCTCGCTGATGGCCGGAATGTCGATCCCGCTCGCGATCGCGCTCGCCGAGCGGCGCTCCGGCCCGCGCCGGACGCGCAGGTCCGTCCGCGGGGGCCAGGCCCCGTCGGCCGGCGCGCCGCCCGGCGGCGCTGCGCCAGGGCCCGCGCGGGCCGGCGGGGCGCGCCGCGCGCTGGCGCTGCCCGTCCTGCTCACGGATCGGCTGATCTCGCGCGTGGCCGCGGCGCTCCGCGCGCTCCCCGTGACGGCCGTCATCGCGGCGATCGGCGCGATGGTCGTCCTGTCGCGCTCGCGCTCGGGCGTCATCGTGTACCTGGCGGTCCTCGGCATCAGCTTCATCCGGCGGAGCGGGACCCTCGGCGTCATCGCCGCCTGCTTCGTCGGGCCGCCCATGCTCCTGCTCGGCGGCCGGAGCGGCGAGGAGGCGAGCGAGAGCTCGGGCGAGCGCGTCGAGCTGCTCCGGGAGGCGTTCGAGCTGATCCGCCGGACGAAGGGGATCGGCGTCGGCGCGGGGCAGTTCGGCGACGAGTCGTCGCTCGGCTTGACCGCCCACAACTCCTATCTCCTCGCCGCGGCCGAGACGGGCCTGCTCGGGATGTGCCTGTTCGCGCTCGTCCTGTACGCGTCGATCAAGGTGCCGCTGTCGATCTGGCTGGGCGACGTCGATGTCGGCCCCACGGCGAGGCGGTTCGCGCCGGCGATCTTCGTGAGCCTGTGCGGCGCGCTGATCGGCATCTTCTTCCTCTCGTGGGCCTACAAGGACATCCTCTACATGGTGTTCGGCGCCTCCGCCGCGCTCTACGGCGCCGCGCGGGCCGAGGACAGCCGCGTCGTGGTGCGCGTGTCCGGGAGGGAGGTCGCGCTCGTGTGCGGCGGGATGTCCCTGGTGCTCGTGCTGCTCAACGTCCTGCTCCGGTTCCTCGGGTGAGCGCGCCCGCGAGCTCCGGGGACCCCTGGGCCGGCCGCGGCGCGGCCTGGCAGGTCGTCCGGCGGGAGCGCCCGGGAATGGTGGTATGCTGGGCGGGATGTCGGCTCCCATCCGCAAGCCCGTCGACCCCGCCGCGGCGCCCATCCCGGCCGAGGCGCCGCGCGCCCCGACGGAGGCCGAGTGGGCCGCGATGTCACCCGCTCAGCGCCAGCAGGCGATCGCGGCGCTCGTCGACTCCATGTCCCAGGAGGAGATCGACGAGCGCCTGGCCATGGCCGAAGGGGACCCGCACTTCGACGCCAAGGTGGAAGCCCGCGACACGCTCCGCGCCTGGTTCGGCCGGCGCGGGCGGCGCATCTACATCGGCGCCGACATGAAGGCCCACTATCCGGGCGAGAAGGGCTTCACGCCCGACGTGATCGCGGTGACCGACGTCGATCCCACCCCGCGCCTCTGCTGGATGGTCAGCGCCGAAGGCAAGGGGATCGACCTCGCGATCGAGGTGCACTACGCCGGCAACTGGCGCAAGGACTTCGTCGACAACGTCGTGCGCTACGCGACCCTCGGGATCCGTGAGTACTTCATCTACGACATCCCGCGCGGGCACCTCAAAGCGCACCGGCTACCGCCCACCGGCGTGCGGCGCTACGAGAGCATCCCCTCGCGCGCAGGGCGGTACCGATCGGAGGTCCTCGATCTGGATCTGGCGGTGGAGGCGGGGCGCCTCCGCTTTTACGCGGACACCGCTGAGCTGGTCACCGCCAGCGAGCTGGTGGGCAAGCTGGAGGGGACGATCGAGGCGGCCGAGGCCCGGATCGAGCAGGAGCAGGCGCGGGCAGAGCAGGCGGTGGGGCAGCTGTCGGCGGCGATCCTGATGCTGCTGAACGCGCGCGGCGTCCCGGCGAGCGAGGAGGCGCGCGGCCGGATCCTCCGCGAGACGGACGTGGACGTCCTGGGACGCTGGCTCCAGCGCGCGGCGACCGCGGCGGCGGTGGAGGAGCTGTTCCTGGAGTCGACCGGCCGCTGACGGAAGCCGGACCGGTGCCCCGGTCCGCGTGATTTCCTGGAGAGGGGCCATTCTCGGAATGGAACTGGCGATCTTCAGGCGAGCGACGCGGCATCAGGGAGCCACGTACGACGCATTCAGCGCCATCCGGATCTCGGGTGTGTGCGCAGGCGCGAGATGCCTCTCAAGCAGGAGGCGCGCCCATTCTGAATGGCGTGACCGGTTGCACGATGCCGTTGCCACGCGCATCGCCTCGTGGTCTTTTGAGGATACCGTGTCTTCCCTCACCCAGCAGATCGCCGCGCTCCCTGGCCCGCTCCTCGCTCGCCTCCGGGCCCGCGGGTTCGACCCCGATCGCGTCGCCCGGTGGGCCGCGTCCATCGGCAAGGACCGGGACGCCCGCAACCGCCTCCAGGGCACGGTCGAGCCGCCCGCGCCCGGCGATGTCGCCGACCTGCCCGCCGAGGGCACGCCCGAGCACGCCCGCTGCCGCGAGGCGGGCCTGGCCGCGCTGCGCCGGGGCGAGGTCGCCCTCTGCGTCCTCGCCGGCGGGATGGCCACCCGGATGGGCGGCGTGGTCAAGGCGCTCGTCGAGGTGCTGCCCGGTCGGACCTTCCTCGATCTGCGCCTCGCCGAGAGCGATCACCTCCGGCGCACGACGGGGGTCCCGGTCCCGCTGTGGTTGATGACCAGCGAGGCGACGAATGGACCGATCCGCGAGGCGCTCGGCCCGCGCCTCGACGAGCCGGGCGATCTGTGCGCCACGTTCGAGCAGCACGTCTCGCTGCGCCTGACCCCGGAAGGCGGGCTGTTCCTGGACGAGGCGGGCGAGCCGAGCGTCTACGCCACCGGCCACGGCGATCTCCCGGATGCCCTCCGCGAGAGCGGCCTCCTCGGCCGCTTCATCGCCCGCGGCGGGAAGATCGTCTGGATCGCCAACCTCGACAACCTCGGCGCGACCGTCGATCCGGTCCTCCTGGGCTGGCACCTCGGCCACGGCGGGCCCCTCTCCGTCGAGGTGGTCGACAAGGGCGGCGACAAGGGCGGCGGGCCGCTGCGGTGGAACGGCCGACCGGTGATGGCGGAGGACTTCCGGCTGCCGGTCGGGTTCGATCCGAAGGTCGTGCCCGTCTTCAACACCAACACCTTCCTGGCGAGCGCCGAGGCGCTCAGCACGCTCGCGCTGGACTGGATCTATGTGGAGGTCGAGAAGAAGGTGGACGACCGCAAGGCGATCCAGTTCGAGCGCATCCTGAACGAGATCACGTTCGGGCTGCCGGCCCGGTTCGTTCGCGTGCCGCGCGAGGGCCTCGCGGCCCGGTTCCTTCCCGTCAAGGACGTCGAGGAGCTGGAGCGGCGGAGGCCGGCGATCGAGGCGATCGCCCGCGCGCGCGGCTTCCTCGGCTGAGCCGAGGGGCCCAGGCCGCGGCGCGCGGCTGGCGAGCGACGGTGCCTGTCGTGGTGAATCGACGCGTGGGACGATGCGCTGCGCGCCGCCGAGGAGCGCCCGAGCGCGCGCCGGCGGACGGGAGAGCTGGATATGGAAGATGCGCAGACGGTCTCTCTGGACGCGGCGACGCCAGCGGATGCCGTGATCCTGTCCAACCTTCTCGAGCTGTACATTCACGATCTCAGCGATGTGTTCCCCGGCGTCGAGCTGGGGCAGGACGGGCGCTTCGGCTACCCCAAGCTCCCTCTCTACTGGTCGGAGCGGGAGCGGCGGCTCGCGTTCCTCATTCGATGCGGCGGGCGCGTCGCGGGGTTCGTCCTGGCGACGCGCGGCTCGCCGGCGGTGGAGGACCCGGAGACCCTCGATGTGGCCGAGTTCTTCGTCCTTCGCCGCTATCGCCGCTCTGGCGTGGGCCGCCAGGCGGCGTGCCTCCTATGGAACGGTGTTCCCGGGAAGTGGACCGTGCGCGTCGCCGAGGGGAACCGGGGCGCTCTGGCGTTCTGGCGCGGCGTCGTCGCGCAGTTCACGAGCGGCGCTGTGACGGAGCTCGTGCGTCCTGGTCAGCCACACGCCTGGCGGGTGTTCTGCTTCGAGAGCGTGCCTGAGCGCGCCACGCCCTGATTCCACGGCGGCGCGGATCACGGGCGCCGACCGGCGCGCCCCTCCGGATCTTCGGCGAGCAGCTCCTCGATCTCGGCCGCCGCCTTGTCGAGCACCTTCACGGTGCGCGCGAGCACGGCGGGCGTGATGCGCCCCCGGCGCATCGCGTGGCGCAGCATCTTCATGAGCGAGCCGATGCGCTTCATGACGTCGCCGAAATCCTCGGCGAAGCGCTCCCACGAGGTCTCGACGAAGCGCTCGTAGAACTCGTCGACGTACTCGCGGTTCGCCTTGAGGTCCTCGCGCCCCGCGTCGGTGATCTCGTAGATCTTGCGCCCCTCGGCCTCGATGACACGCGCGTGGCCGAGCTCCTCGAGCATTTGCAGCGTCGGATAGATGACGCCGGGGCTCGGCCGGTAGGTGTCGCCGCTGCGCTGCTCGATCGCCTGGATGACCTCGTAGCCATGGCGAGCTCGCTCGGCGAGCACGTCGAGGACGAGGTAGCGCACGCCGCCGCGATCGGCGCGGAGCGGCGGACCTCCAAACCAGTCGCCCCACCAGCCCGGCGGGCCGCCACCCATGCCGGGCCGACCCCTCCCGAACGGACCCCCCCTCGGCCCTCGCGGGCCTGCGCAGTGATGGTGTTCGTATCCCCAGAACATAGACAAAATCCCTCTCTGGCTCGGCGGCGGACCACCACGGCGGCGAACACGCAGCTGCCGCGCGCTCGTGCGCAGGCCACCCCGGCTCCACGGCCCGGCGGACTGTGGCGGCCGGGTCGATATTCTAAAAGATATATCTAAAAGATAGCTCTCGACTGTAGGCCGTCAAGAGGCGGGGCGGACGACCGCAGGCTCGCGCGCCGGGCACGGTCGCAGCACGCAGCGATGGGGAGAGGCGCCGGGGGCAACCTGGGTGGGGTCGCCGCAGCTCAACCTGGGTGGGGTCGCAGGCTCAACCTGGGTGGGGTCGCAGGCTCAACCTGGGTGGGGTCGCAGGCTCAACCTGGGTGGGTCGCAGGCTCAACCTGGGTGGGGTCGCCGCAGCTCAACCTGGGTGGGTCGCAGGCTCGACCTGGGTGAGGTCGCTGCTGTTCGCTGCTTGACACAGGACGCACATCCCTGTAACGAAAGTGAAAATGATTTTCAGTATCGACGCTGCCCCTTCGTTTGCTCGACGCGAGCTCGCGGGAGTCGCCGCGTGCGCGTACGCCTCCGACGCGTTTCCTGACCTCGGGCTCCACGACGAGGAAGCGCGCCAGCTCGCCCGCGTGCTCGAGGTCGAGCGCGCCGGCTTCACGGAACAGGAGCTCCGCCCCCTCGCGACCCGCACGCGGCTGGTCGACGACGTCGTGGACGACTTCTTCCGCCGTCACCCGGACGGGTTGGCCATCGGGCTCTTCTCCGGGCCGTGCACCCGGTTCTCGCGCGTCGACAACGGGCAGCTCCACTGGATCGACATCGACGTCCCCCGCGTGGTCGCGTGGAAGTCCCGGCGCGCCCCGCGGACGCCGCGGTATGCGCTGGCCACGGCGTCCCCCGGCTGCGATCACTGGATCGATCAGCTCGCCGACGCGCAGGACTGGCCCACGTTGATCCTCGGCCTCGGCCTCTTCTCTCATCTCGGCCCCGAGCGGATCGGCGCCTTCTTGACCCAGGTCTCCCTGCGCCTCGCCAAGGACGTGGAGCTCCTGCTCGACGCGAGCCCGTGCCTCCAGCTCCGTCCCACCGCGGCGAGGGGCGCGCGTCACGTCGAGCTCCACCGAGAGGGAGGCGTCGTCGAGACGTTTCCATGGCTGCGCGTCCTGGGCGATAACGACTACCCCGAGCCGCTCGGCGCCCGCATCCGGACCACGAATGGACTCGCGCGCTTCTTCCGTAAAGCGCAGTTCCCGATCCTCCGCCACCTCCGGCGCGTGTGAGCCCTCGATGGCACCCTCGATAACACCTCCATAACAAGCAACAGCAAGACCCATGAACAAGGACAGAGACGCTCGATGAACATCCAGGACTACGTTGACGCACCGGCGCCCTGCGGCGCCGCGCTCCACCATCGCGACGCGCGCGCGTCCCTGGGGAGGGCCCGGGCATGAGCCGTTACACCGGACCTCGCGTCAAGGTCATGCGCGCGCTCGGGGTCGAGCTCCCCGGGCTGTCGGCCAGGAAGACGGAGCGGAGGCCTTACCCCCCCGGACAGCACGGACAGGCCCGCAAGAAGCTCAGCGAGTTCGCCCTGCGGCTCCGCGAGAAGCAGAAGGTCAGGCTCAACTACGGCCTCACCGATACGCAGCTGAAGACGCTCATGCTCGAGGCCCGCAGGAGCGATCTCGCCGCCGGGACGAAGCTCATCGAGCTGCTCGAGCGGCGGCTCGACAACGTCATCTTCCGCGCGGGCTTCGCGCGCACCATCCCGGCCGCGCGGCAGCTGGTGGCGCACGGGCACGTGCTCATCAACGGAAAGCGCGTCGATATCCCGTCCTACCGCGTCACCATCGGAGAGACGGTGAGCGTGAGCGAGAAGCGGCGTGACCACCGGACCGTCGTGGAGGGCCTCGCGAGGACGGACATGGAAGCCCCCACGTGGCTCGCGGTCGACAAGGACGCCCGGCAGGCGCGCGTGGCCGCGCTGCCGGACGAGACGAGCATCCCGTTCCCCATCGCGGTTCAGCTGATCATCGAGTACTACTCGCAGCGGCTGTGACGAGGACCAGGGCTCGCCGCGCTGGCGAGCCCGCCTCCGTCGGCGCGGGGCGGTCGCGACGAGCGCCCGCCTTCCTGGAGCGTCCGCGAAGCGAGCCGCGCTCGCCGGATGCGGAATGTCCATGGCGTTCGTCGGCATCGGGCCTCGCTCGCGCGGCCGGCGCGCGTGGTGGCGCCGAGCCGGGTGCGTCCCGGGGTGACGCGCCCGCGAGCACGCGCCTTGCCGTGCAGGGGCGGAGCGCCCCCGCGCGCGCCCTCCGCGCCGCGCGGCGCTGGACGCGCTGCCCACAGGGGCGAGGAACACCATGGCCAGCCTGAGCACGGAGAGCACACCCCGCGAGCGCCTGGATCGCGCGATCAGCGTCCTCGGCCGGGTCCGGATGTACTGGCGCGGAGCGGCCGCGATGATGGCCGTCGGACTCGCGATCTCCTTCTCGCTGGCGCTCGCCACGAAGCGGGTGTGGCGGAGCGAGGCCACGATCCTCTACCGCGACACCATCCAGACCGGCCGCGATCCCCAGAGCAGCACCGCGCGCGCGGCGCGCCTCGGGTCGAAGCTCAAGGACGCGCTCACCGCGCGCGGGACGCTCGCCGGCGTCGTCGAGGCGTTCGGGCTCTACCCGGAGAAGACCGCCCGCTCGATGGTCGAGGCCGTCGAGGAGATGAAGACCCACGTCGGCTTCCGCGCGCAGAGCAGCGATACGTACGTCGTCTCGTTCACCCACGACGATCCGCACGTGGCGCAGCAGGTCGCCGCCCGCCTCACGCAGATCCTGCTCGACGACTACCGCCGCGACAGCCTCGGCACGGCGACGATGACCCGCGATTTCCTGCGGAAGGAGCTCGCCGAGGCCAGCTCCAAGGTCGACGCGGCGAGCCGCGCGCTGGCGACGTTCCTCGCCAGGAATCCGCAGTTCCAGTGGGGGCTCAACGACTCGCCCTATGCGCCGGCGCCCCAGCCGTTCGGCTCGCCCGGCGTCCCCGCGCCCGCGCCTGGAGCGCGCGCTCCGTCGCCAGCGCAGCCTGCCCGCCCGGTCGACCCGCAGCTCGCGGCGCTCGAGCGGCAGCTCGCCCGGGTCGAGGCGCTGCTCGGGGCCGGGCGGTCGCCAGCGGCGGCGCCGGGGCAGCCGCTGCCCCAGAGCGTCGTCGAGGCGCAGCGGGCCCGCACCGCCGCCGTCGCCGCGGTCGCGGCGGCCGAGGCGGCGCTCGCCGAGAAGCTCACGACCGTGACCCCGATCCACCCCGACGCCGTCGCCGCGAAGCGCCGCGTCGAGGCGGCGAAGAGCCAGCTCACCGCGGCCGAGAGCGCGCTCGGGCTCGTGCGCGCGGGCGTCACCGACGCGTCGATCGGCGAGGCGCGCGAGGCGCGCGCGCTCACGCCGTCGCGGCGCGCGGCGCTCGCGGCGGAGCGGACCGCGCTCCTCCGGCAGATCGCGGGCCTGCGCGCGCGCGCCGGAGGCGGCAGGGCGCCGGCGGGGGGCGAGGCGCCGCGCGCGCCGGCGGAGAGCGCGGCCAGGGGCGAGGCGCAGCCGTGGGCGGCCGACGGGGGCGCCGAGGAGCGCGTGATCGAGCTCGAGACCGAGTGGCACCGGCTCCGCCTCGATCTGGAGCGGGCGCGCGAGTACCTGAAGACCGTTCAGGCCAACGAGCGGGCCGCGGACCTGTCCGCGGACGCCGCCGAGAACAAGAGCGAGACCGAGCTCGACGTCCTCGACCAGGCCTACCTGCCGAGCCGCCCTGACCGGGGGCGGGGCCGCGTCTTCTTCGCGGGCGCCGCGGTGACGTTCTTCTTCGCGCTCGGCGTCGCCGGGGCCCGGGTGCTGCTCAACGACACGCTCTACGACGGCGGCGACATCCACGCGCTCGGCGGCCCCGCCCTGCTGGCCGCGATGCCGGAGCTCCCGGCGCGCCCGCCGCTGCGCGAGCGCACGATCGTGCCGGCGTACTACGCAGAGCCGCCCCGCGAGCCGGGGTACGGCACGGAGCCGCCCGGCGGGCCCGGGTACGGCGCGGGGCCATCCGGCGCGGCTGGGCCCGGCCCCGAGCCGCCAGGCGGGCTCGGGCACGGCGCAGAGCCGCCCGCCGCCTCGGAAGAGGCCGCTCCGGCCGGCGCCGCCCCGGAGGACACGCTCCGGGACAGCCTCGCCCTCGGCGACTGCGAGGTGGTCGACCGGTCGTCCTGGAGCGCGCCCGAGGCGCCGCTCGCCTGCATGGGCGTGCGCTCGTTCGCGCGCGCCGGCGGCCCCGCGTTCGATGGGCCCGAGGTGGAGATCATCGGCGCGGACCTCGATCCCGAGGGGCACGGCGTGTTCGAGCTGCTCCGGGGGGCGCCCGCGCCCGCGCTCGCGGCGCTCCGGGTCCTCCGGCACCGGCTCGATCAGCGGCGGGCGGGCGAGCCGCTCGCGGTCGCGGTGGTGAGCCCCGGCCGGGCCGAGGGCAAGACCGCGCTCGCGGTCCGCCTCGCGATGACGCTCGCCGAGGCCGAGCGCGCCCGGGTGCTGCTCGTCGACGGCCACCTCGCGTGCCCCCGCGTCGCGGCGACGCTCGGCCTGCGGCTGCCCGCGCACGCGAGCTTCTCGGAGCAGCTCCGGCGGCGGATGGCGGGCGAGACCCGACCGCTCGGCGTCATCGCCGTCAGCCAGTCGCTCTCGGTGCTCGCGGAGCCATCGCTCGAGGCGAGCTACCCCGCGGCGCTCCACTCGGTCCACTTCGAGGCCGCGATGCGCACGCTGCGGCGCTATCACGATTACGTCGTCATCGACGGCCCTCCGATCCTTGGCTCGGGCGACGCCAACGTCATCGAGGACGCCTCCGACGGCGTCGTCCTGGTCGCGCGTGCCTCGCTGACCCGGGCGTCGTCGCTGACGAGCGCCGCCGAGCAGCTCGGCGATCGCCGCATCCTCGGGGTGGTCCTGAACGACGTCGCGCCGAGGCCCGTCGCCAGGAAGCGGGTCTGTATCGACGGTGCGCCAGCAGGGCAGTCGGCCTAGAGCGGCGGTCACCCGCTTCGGATACGGGCCCACCTCGACGTTTTCGGTGCTCAGCGCACCGGAGTGCGCTTCCGCGCCGAAAACGCCGATCTGGGCCCGTCTCCTGTGCGGGAGACCGCCGCTCTGCTGTGCGTGGTGCAGCGGTGGGAGAAGCGAGGAGGCGCGGAGAGGGACGCAGGGAAAGCAGCGCGGGAGGAGCCGCGGTGGTGCGCTGGCGCCCGTGCCGACTTCAATCGATCCTCTGTCGGTGCTTCAGCGCCCTCGCGACATCTTCGCGATCAGAACGTGATCTTTATCGCGTCCGCCGACCTGTTCGCCCGGCCGTGGTGCACGACCTCGATGTTGTTGCCATCCGGGTCCAGCACGAACGCCGCATAGTAGCCGGGATGGTACGGGCGCTCGCCCGGAGCGCCGTTGTCCTTGCCGCCCGCGGCGACCGCGGCGGCGTGGAAACGATCGACCGTCGCGCGGTCGCTCGCCTGGAAGGCGAGGTGCGTCCGGCCGGTGGTCACGCCGGCCGCGGCCGGCGAGTTCACGCTCGAGATGAAGAGCTCGTCGGCCCAGAAGTAATCGTCGGCCTCGCCTCCGATCGGGATCCCGATCACCTCGAAGACGGCACGATAGAACTTCTTGCTCGCCGCCAGGTCGGCCACGACGAGCTGAACATGATCGATGAGGCGCCCGCGATAGATCTCTTGAATTTCCATCGCCTCGGGATACCGCACTTCGCCCCCGGTGCAAGCGGACTCATTCGAGCTCATCTGCTCGCGGGCTGCGCGCGCCCGGGCCTTCAGCCGATCTTGAAGTTGATCGATTTCGGCCGCGTCAGGTGCAGGAATCCGAGCGTCGAGAGCGTCGCGCCCTTGCCGCTGTTCTTCGCGCCCGTCCACGGGAGCGCCGGATCCAGGGTGTCACACTGGTTCATGTAGACCGTGCCGACGTCGAGCTCGCGCGCGAGCCGCGCGGCGCGCTCGCGGTCGCGCGTCCAGACCGACGCGGTGAGCCCGAGATCGCTGTCGTTCATCAGCGCGAGCGCCTCCTCGTCGGACGAGACCGGCACGATGGGCAGCACCGGCCCGAACGACTCGATGCGCATCACGTCGAGATCGGGCGCCGTGTCCACGAGGAGCGTCGGCTCGAAGAAGCGGCCGCGTCCGTCGATCTGGGTCGCCCGGCCGCCGCAGAGCGCCTTCGCCCCCCGGGAGAGCGCCTGCTTCACCTGCGCCTCCAGGAACGCCGGCGCGTGAGGCTGCGCCATCGGACCCAGGTTCGTCCGCTCGTCGGTCGGATCGCCGAGGACGTAGCGCTTCATCAGCTCCAGCGCGGCCTCCACGAACTTCGGATAGAGGTCGCGGTGCACATACGCGCGCTCGACAGCGCAGCAGCTCTGTCCGGCGTTGTAACAGGCGCCGTCGACGATCCCGTCCACCGCCTTCTCCAGGTCCGCGTCGGCCGCGACGTAGGCGCCGTCCTTCCCGCCGAGCTCCAGGCCGGCGTCGACGGCCACCTTCTTCGATGTGGCCGCGTAGATCCGGCGTCCGCCTTCGACGGAACCGGTGAAACCGACGAAGTTGACCCGCGGGTCCGATGCGATGCGCTCGGACGTGGCGTGGTCGCAGTGGAAGGCCTGGACGAGGCCGGGCGGCGCGCCGGCCTCCGCGAACGCCGTCGCGAAGTGCTCTCCGCAGAGCGGCGAGCGCGGCGAGTGCTTGAGCAGCACCACATTGCCCGAGAGCACCGCGGGGATGACCACGTTCACGGCGGTGAGGAGCGGATAATTCCAGGCGGGCAGATTGAAGACCACGCCGAGCGGAGCGCGCACGATCCGCCGCTCGAGCCCGGGGAGCTCCGGCAGGATCACATCGGCGAGCGCGCCCTCGGCGATCGCGATCATGTGCCGGGCTCGCTTGGCCATCCCCGCGACTTCATTGCGGGATTGGCGCAGGGGCTTGCCCATCATGCGGGTGATGTCGGCGGCGATCGACGGGGTGTTGGCCTCGATGTGCTCGACCGCGCGCTGGCACAGGGCGGCGCGCTCGGCGATGGATGTGCGCGAGAAGCGCCGCGCGGCGGCGGTCGCGGTGTCGAGGAGCCGGTCGACGGCGGCCTCGTCTGCAAGAGGCCGGCGGACGGCTTCCTCGAGGGTATACGGGTTGTCGATCACGAGGTCGGACATGGCGGGGAGATTAACCCAGTTCCCTGGGGGGCCAAGCGTCGTCTAGACTCGGGGCGAATGCGCGCCACCGCGGCAGGTCTATCCGACGTCGGCAGGGAGCGGGTCCACAACGAGGACCGATACATCCTCCTCCCCGAGTTCAACGTCTACGTCGTCGCGGATGGCATGGGCGGGCACGAGGCCGGCGAGGTCGCGAGCCGGATCGCCGCGAGCGCCATCGCCGGCTACTTCCGCGAGGCGAACGGCAAGCGGCGCAAGGCGTCGACCGGCGACAGGCTGCGCGCCGCCGTGACGTACGCGAACGCGCGCATCTTCGCGCACGCCGACGACTCGCGGTTCTACCGCGGGATGGGGACCACGGTCGTCGCCGCGGCGTTCTCGCCGCGGGAGCGGAAATTCTACGTCGCCCACGCCGGCGACAGCCGCTGCTACCTCCTCCGCAACGGCGATATCTCGCAGCTGACCCGCGACCACTCGCTCATCGCGGACGCGCTCCTTGAGCGGCCCGACCTCACCGAGCGCGACCTCGCCTACCTGCCCCGCAACGTGATCACGCGGGCGCTCGGCATCGGCCCCAGCGTCGACATCGACCTGCGCGCGGAGCGCGTCGAGGCGGGTGACGTGTTCCTCCTCTGCTCCGACGGCCTCCACGGGCTCGTGGACGATCGCGAGATCGCGCGCATCGTCGAGGACAACGCCGTGCTCGCCGACGCGTGCGGCAAGCTCATCGACTGCGCCAACGAGAACGGTGGCCGCGACAACATCACCGCCGTGCTCATCCGGATCGAGGAGACGGCATCGGCGTCGTGGAGCCAGCGCCAGGGCGTCAAGAGCCGCAGCGCGCGGTAGCATCGGGCTGCGTGCGCAGGGGCCGAGAGCACGCCGCGCCATCGCGTGAGCGGCGCTGCCGCGCCCCTGCCGCCCGCAAATGGGCTGAACACAAGGGAGGTCATGCATGCGAACCAGGTGGATCGGGATGGGGCTCTTCGTCAGCGCGCTGCTCGCGTGGGGCTGCGGCGGCGAGGCGGCGCTCGGCGAGGCATGCGACGAAGCGGGCGCGGACGGCGAGTGTGAGAGCGGGGCGGTCTGCGGCAAGCCCGACGACAGCGCGGCGCTCGAGTGCCTGAAGACGTGCGTCGAGCAGACGGACTGCCCCGCGGACCAGGAGTGCAACGGTATCTCCGGCTCGGACCTCAAGGGCTGCAGGCCGAAGTAGGGGAGGGATCCCGGCGGAGCGCGGCGGCCAGCGCGCCGCGCTCAGAGCACGCCGGCGTGCGCGCGATCGAGCAGGCCGTCCATCACCTCGAACAGCCGCCGGTTGCCGTCCTGGGAGTAGCCCGCGAGCTTCTCTTCACAGGCCGGGATGGCCTTCACGAAATCCGCGACGACGGCCGGGTCGTCCAGCGAATCGGCGCCGCGGCCGAACCCCTCGCGCTCGAGGTAGCGGGCGTTGAGCACCTGCTCGAACTGGCGGCCGAGGGGGACGGCGAGCATCGGCTTGCGCAGGTAGACCGCCTCCCCCATCAGCGTGAACCCGCCGCCGGCGATGACGGCGCGGCACGAGGCGAGGTCGTCGATGAAGCCCTCCTCGCTGAAGGGGCGGTAGCGGAGGTTGCCCTCGACCTGCTCCTCCGTGATGTTCCGGCGCATCCCGTAGATGCGGCACTCGAGCCCGGTCTTCGCGAGCGTCGCCGACAGCGCGTCGTTCCCCTCGGCGGTCTGGTAGACGAGCAGGTGCTCCCCGGGGCGGCGGTTCGCGGCGATGATCTCGGGGCGGAGGATCGGCGGCACGAGCGTCGTCTCCTGCTTGCGGACCGGCGGGCGGAAGAACGTGGCGATGACGTAATGGTTGCAGAACGGCAGCTTGCTCTTCACGAACGCGCGCGTGAGCTGGAAACCCGCCTCGTGGCCGGCGAGGATCTCCGCGTCGTGGGTGCACCGGTTGATGATCTGCATGTTGTCGACCGAGAGGATCGGCAGCCGGTGGATCTTGGCGTAGAGGTACGTCCACGACTCGAAGTCGCTGACGGTGAGCTCGGGGCGAAAGTCCTTGATGAGCTCGAAGTACGCGGCGATGTTCTTCGGCGTGCCCGTCGCGCCGGAGAGCACGTTGGACCAGAGCGTCTTGCCGCGCCGCACCCGGTTCTCCTCGTAGATCATGTGGAGCCCGTGGATGCGGTTCACCCCCGCGAAGCGCTTGGACAGGAAGTCGGTCGCCCTGCCCGACGCCATGATCTCGAGCTCGTGTCCCTGCGCGAGCAGGTGTTCGATCACCACGCGCGAGCGCATGGCGTGCCCCATCCCTTCGCCGACGACGCCATAGAGGATCTTCATGACGCACGAGTGTAGCGGGGGCTCTGGGGCGTTCGGAAGGAAACGGCGGCGCCGCAACGCGTGCGGCGCGTGCGGCGGCCGAGCGCAGGCGGCGCCGCGGCGAGGGCGGTGGGCGTGACGCCCCGCCGCAGGATCTGGAGCGAGCTGCTGCCGCTCGAGGTGGTGCGGGCGCCCGGGACGCTCGCGCTGCTGCGGCGGTATGCGCTGGAGCTCTCGATCGCCGTGCGGCCGGAGACCGCGGCGGGGCTGCCGGATCTCGCGGCGGCGTGCGCGGACGCGGGGGTGGCGGTCGCGGTGTGGCCGATGATCGCGGACGAGGACGGGCGCTGGGCGAGCGCCGGCAACGCGGCGGCGTTCGGCGCGTTCGTCGCGCGGCTGCTGGACGCGCTCGACGCGCGGCGCCTTGCCGCGGCGGAGGTCGTGTTCGATCTCGAGCCGCCGATCGAGGCGGTGCGGCGGGCGCTCGCGGGGGGGCGCGGCGCGCTCGATCTGCTCGGCGGTGGGCCGCGTGGAGCCCGGGGGAGCCCGCGGTGGAGCGATTCGCAGCGCGTGTACGCCGAGCTGGCGGGCGCGGTGCACGCGCGCGGGGTGGCGACCTCGGCCGCGATCGTGCCGCTCGTCTTGACCGACGGGCGCGACGGGCCGGCATGCGGCTGGGAGCGGCTGCTCGGGACGCCCGTGTCCGCGCCGCCGTGGGGGCGTGTCGGCGCGATGCTGTACACATCGCTGTTCGAGGGGT
The DNA here is from genome assembly GCF_051525985.1 of Sorangium sp. So ce145. Lineage (NCBI taxonomy): Bacteria > Pseudomonadati > Myxococcota > Polyangiales > Polyangiaceae > Sorangium > Sorangium sp. So ce145. Next base: position 4,264,307 of record NZ_CP150315.1, read on the forward strand.
ATTCGCGCGGCGCGCTCGGCCGGGAGGATGCGGTCACGCTGCTCGCGTGGGGGTGCCGCGCCGCCGCACGGCGGTTCGGTCCGAGGGCGGGCGCCTCGCTGGGCGCGGTGGGCAAAGGCGCGCTCGGCGACGAGCCGGTCTACCGCTCGGTCGCCGAGCTCCGCGAGGACGTGGCCGCCGCGGTGGCGGCCGGGGTCTCGGATCTCTCGCTGTTCGACCTCGGCGGGGTGCTGGCGCGGCCGCCGGCCGAGGCCTGGCTCGACGCGTTTGTCGCGCCGCCGGAGCTGCGCTCGCCCCGGGAGACGCTGCGGGCGCGCGGCGTGATCGCGGCCGCAGCGCTCGTGGGTCGGGCGGCGGGCTGCGCTCGCCGGCTCACCTCGCCGTGACGGCGATCACCCGTGGTGTGACTTGCCCTGGCCGCGGTAGCGCTTCCAGTGATGTCGCTTGTTCTTGTTCTTCGGCCTGCTGTTGCCGGAGCAACCGATAGACGTCTTCTTCGAGTGGACTGACATGGACCCGTCATGGCGCCGAGACGGGGCGGGCGACAGGGGTCACGAGCTCCGGCGCGGCTCAGGACGGGCCGCCGGGCTGAGGAGGTAACGACTTCCCTGAGGGTCAGGGGGGCGCTGGCGACTTGCCAGTTCGTCGCCCATTGCCGGAAAGCTCAGACGCTCTCGCTATCGGGCGCTCTCGCGGCAGGAGGCCCCGCTGCGCTGACCGCCGTGGCCGCCTGCAGGCTCGACGCCGCCTCGGCGGCGCCCGCGGAGGCATGCCGGATGCGTCGCTTCGCCTGCACGATGTGCACGATCTGGTCGAGGATCACGGCGACGAGGATCACGGCGCCGATGATGATGAAGGTCCAGTTCGGGTCCAGGCGCCAGATGCGCTGGATGCGGTCGGCGTCCTCGTACGGCAGCTGAAACATGTTGATGCCGTTGTCGATGACGCGCATCACCGCGGAGCCGATGATGATGCCGAGCACCGTGCCTTCACCCCCGCGAAGCGAGCAGCCGCCGAGCACGGCCGCGGCGATCGCGTACATCTCGTACGCGATGCCGACCTGCTGCGACATCTGCCCGATGTACGACGCGTAACAGACGCCAGCCACGCCGCCGAGGCCCGCCGAGATCACATACGTGGACGTCTCCACCCGCTTCACGTTGATGCCGGAGTACTCGGCCGCGTCGCGGTTGCCGCCGATCGCGTAGACGTAACGGCCGAACACCGTGAAGTGCAGCGCGTAGGCCGCCACGCCGCTCACGGCGAGGAACATCAGGAGCGGATACGGGATGAGCGCGTCGCTCCCGCTCTTGAGCAGCCCGCCGTTCGCAAGGGCGAGCAGCGGCGAGCCACCGAGGCTCAGCGTGCCTCCCCCGGCGATGGTCTGCGAGACGCCGCGCAAGAACAACATGCCGCCGAGCGTGACGATGAACGGCTGCAGCTTGAGCCGCGTGATCAACAGGCCCTGGCCGAGGCCGATCAGCAGCGCCACGCCGAGCGCCACCGGAATGCCGATCCAGAGCGGGTAACCCAGGCCGCCGAGCTGGCTCGACGAGAGCTTGGCGATGAGGACGCCCGTCAGGCCGATCACGGACCCGATCGACAGATCGATGCCGCCGGCGATGATGACGAACCCGATGCCGATCGCGAAGATCCCGAGCATCGAGATCTGCCGCAGGGTGTTGATCGAGTTCGACTGCCCGAGAAAATCCGGGTTCGAGATGTAGAGGCCCAGACACATCACGACGAGCGCGATGGTCATCCCAAGCTCGCGCCTCACGACAGATCCTCCTTGTCGGCGTGCCCCGTCATCAAGGTCGCGATCCGCTCCTGGCTGAGCCGTTCCCGCGGCAAGACGCCCTTGATGCGCCGCTCGTGCATGACGGCGACGCGATCGCTCATTCCGATGATCTCTTCCATGTCCGAGCTGACCATCAAGATGGTGATGCCTTCATCCGCGAGGGCGGTCATGTGGCGGTAGATCTCGGCCTTGGCGCCGACGTCGATGCCCCGCGTCGGCTCGTCCAGGATGAGCACGCGCGGGTTCATGGCCAGCCATTTCCCGAGCACCACCTTCTGCTGGTTTCCGCCGGAGAGGTTCACGACGGGCTGACGGATGCCGGGCGTCTTCGTCCTCAAGCGCTCCACCTCCGATTCGGCGACCCGGCGCTCCGTCTCCCTGTTCAGGAAGCCCCAGCGGCTGTAGTTGCCGATGTCGGGCAGGGAGGTGTTCTCCGCGACGCTGAGCGGCAGCACGAGGCCGTGGCGCTTGCGATCCTCCGGCGCCAGGTAGACGCCGCGGTCGATGGCGTCCCTGGGTTTTCGAGGAGCAAACTCCTTGCCTTCGAGCGTCATGCGTCCCCCGAGCGCCGGCGTGACCCCGAAGATCGTCTCCATGAGCTCCGTGCGGCCCGAGCCGACCAGGCCGGCGAAGCCGAGGATCTCCCCGCGTCCTGCCGAGAAGGAGATCTGCGCGGGCGCGCCGGGCACGACGAGCCCTTCGACCACCAGCACGGGCTCGGTCGATGCACGGGGCCGCTTCTCCGGGAAGTAGTGCGCGCTGAGCTCGCGGCCCACCATCATGGAGACGATCCGTTCGCGCGTCGCTCCCGCGCGCGTGAGGTCCCCGACATGGCGGCCGTCGCGCAGGACCGTCACGCGGTCGGCCAGCGCCATGACCTCTTCCATGCGGTGCGAGATGTAGACGATGCCGATGCCGTCCGCCCGGAGCTTGCGGATGATCCCGAAGAGATGCTCGGACTCACCGCTCGTGAGCGACGAGGTCGGCTCGTCCATGATGAGGATGCGCGCGCTCAGGGCGAGCGCCTTGGCGATCTCGACCATCTGCATCTGACCGGCGGTCAACGCGGACACCGGGGTCGAGGGCGAGAGCCGCAAGCCCACGCGCAGGAGCAGCTCCCTGGCGCGGGCGGCCATGTCGCCCTTCGGCAGCGGACGGAGGAGCAGCCCTGTCGCGCCGCCTTCGTTGCCGAGGAAGATGTTGGCCGCGATGTCCAGGTTCGGCGCCAGCATCAGCTCCTGATGGATGAGCGCGATGCCGAGGCGCTTGGCGGCGCGCACGCTCTCGATAGCGACGCTCTTCCCGTCGATGCAGATCTCGCCTCCGTCGGGCTGCAGGGCGCCCCCGAGGATCTTCATGAGCGTGCTCTTGCCGGCGCCGTTCTCGCCCATGAGGGCGAGCACCTCGCCCGGCTTCAGCGAGAGAGAGACGCCCTGGAGCGCGACCACGCCGGCGAACCGCTTGGTGATCGCGCGCATCGAGAGCAGATCGGGAGCCGACGCAGCCACGCTCACTTCTTCATTTCGGCGAGCTGCTGTTTGAAGGTCGCCACGTTGGTCTTTTCGATCACGTCGATGCCGGTGTCGATGCTCTTGTTGGCCGGGATCTGGGCCTTCGCCGTGTCGGGCTTGACCGAGAGCTCATGCGCCCACTTGCTCGCCAGGTAACCGAACTGAAACGGCTTCTGGACGACCGTGGCCGAGATCGTGCCGTTCTCGATGGCCGTGAGCGTCTCCTCTTCCTCGTCGAACACCGCCGCGAGGACCTTGCCCTTCTTCCCGAGCGCCTCGATGGCCGCCGCGATGGCGGGGCCGTTGTAAGACCACAGGCCCGCGACGAGCTTCAGGTCCGGGTGCGCGTTGATGATGTCCTCGACGTTGGAGCGCGCCTTCGCGCGGTCGGTGTTGTCCTCCCGCTTGTCGACGATCTCGATGTTCTTGCCGGCGATCGCGTCCTGGATGCCTTGCAGCCGCTGCTTCGCGTTGTCCGCGGAGAGCGTGCCGACGAACACGGCCATCTTGCCGCCGTCCGGGAGGAGCTTCACGATGTGCGCGCCGAGCGCCTTGCCGGCCTCGTGGTTGTTGGTGCCGATGTAGAGCAGGCGGCTCGACGCCGGGGCGTCGGAGTCGAAGGTGATGAGCTTGCTCTTCTCGGCCACCTTGTTGAGCACCGGGACCTGATCGGCCGGCGCGATGGCGCTCACGGCGATGGCGTCGTAGCCCTGACTCGAAAGGTTCTCGAGGATCTGGTTCTGCTCCTCGGTGGTGCCGTTCGACGGCATCTTCACGTCGACCTGGACCTTGCTCTCTTGCTCATATTTCCGGACGCCCGCCTGGGCGATCTTCCAGAACTCGGACGCGTTGTTGGTGACGAAGGCGAGCTTGACGATCTTCGGCTTCGCGCCGCCTCCCTCGGCTGGCGCGGCGCCCGTCCCCTCGCTCTTCTCGTTGCACCCCGTCATCGCGAGCAGCGCCAACACGAAGGGCGCCACGACCGCCCACCCCTTGCCCCAGGACTTCGTCTCTTTCACGGCTGGTCTCCTTGCTGATTCACTTTCAAGAACGTGTCGACATCACGCGTGGCGTCGCCCTTACCCGGCCGTTGTCCCCGTGATCTGCCGCAAAGCTGGCGGCGCGTTCTTCCCACAGTGCGCCCCGGTGGCTGGGGTCTACCCTCCGCGTCCCTGGAGGCCGAACCACTCCTTGGTCTCCACCATCGGAATGGATGTGGAGGACAAAGGACGCCCGCAGGAATGCACTGTGAACGTTCACATTTTCGGTGTCAACCACGATCGGCGGGTGCTGTGCGCGCGGGACGTCACGGGTTAAGGCTGATCGAAGAATTGTCAGGACACGGGAACGCGCGGTCGCCCGGTGTGATCAGGGGCGTTGCGCCTGCCGAAGGCGCGCAGGGCCTGCGACTCGGCACATCGAGCACGCGCTGAGATGACGGCGCTGGGCGATTTCTGTCGATTGGCAGGAAGTTGCCGTTCTTCCGGTACGTGCGTTGGCGAACCTCCTCGCGCAGCGTGTGATAGGTTGGTGCGGTTCGAACATATTTGTCTTGCGGCATTGGCTTGAGCGCGCGGAGGTGCCTGTGAATCGAAGCAAGCGGTGGGTCGTCGACGCGACCTGGGTGATGTCCGTCCCAGCGCCGCGTGCCCGGATGGGGGTCGCGCTCGGCGTGGTGCTCGCGGCCGCGGCGTGCGGCCAGGAGGGCGGCGACCCCGATGCGATCGCGGGGAGCGGCGGGTGGGGGACGGGCGGCGCGCTCGCGACAGGCGGAGCCTCGGAGACGGGCGCCGGGGTCGGCGGAGCGGAGAGCACCGCGGGCGGCGGCGCGCCTGGGGACGGCGGAGCGCCGGGGGACGGCGGAGCGGCCGGGGAGGGCGGAGCGGCCGGGGAGGGCGGAGCGGTCGGGGAGGGCGGAGCGGCCGGGGAGGGCGGTGGCCCGGGCAGCGGCGGCGCGGGCGGAGCGGCCGAACGATGCAGCAGGGCCGCGGCCTGCGGGACGCACAAGTGGGCGTGCTGGCCCATGCCCAACCCGGCGGGCAGCGGCCTGCCCAACCCCGCGAGTTATACCGATGTGGGGGGCGGCGTGGTGCGCGACGACGTCACATGCCTCGAATGGCAAGAGACCCCTCCTTCCGAGGTGTACACGTGGGAGCAGGCGATCCGCTATTGCGACGACCTGACGCTCGGCGGGTTCTCCGACTGGCGCCTTCCGACGCGCATCGAGATGACGTCGATCGTCGACTTCACCCGGAGCCCGGCCATCGACAGGGGCGCTTTCCCGGGGGCGGGCGGGGGCTTCCACAAGACGTCGTCCGACTGGATCCTCACCATCCGGCAGGCCGGCGCCGGCGCGGGGCGCGACTACGCCTGGGCCTTCAACCTGAGCGACGGGATCGTCAGCAACGCCTACTCCAAGGCGACCGCGGCGAGCCTGCGCTGCGTGCGAGGCAACGGCGAGGGCGAGGCGCCGAGCAGCCCGGCCGTGGCCCCGCCCGACCAGTACGCCGTCGTGTCGCCCGGCGAGGTGATGGACAGGTACACAGGCCTCGTCTGGCAACAGGGGTATTCGCCGGCCACGCTCGCCTGGACCGAGGCGGAGAGCTACTGCGCGACGCTCGATCTCAATGGCCACGCGTGGCGCTTGCCCAGCATCCGGGAGCTCGCGACCCTCGTCGACGAGGCGCAGGTGGCGCCGTCGATCAACCGCACGATGTTCCCCGACACGCAGTACGGCGCCCGCAGCAACGACTGGTACTGGAGCTCCCACGCGGCCGTGGGGAACGCCTCGGCGGCCTGGGCGCTCAACTTCGACGACGGCTTCACCGGGTTCAACGCCGGAGAGAGCGGCAAGTGGAACCACTTCACGGCCGCGTGGGTGAAGTGCGTGCGCTGAGAGCGCCGCCACGGCCGTCGTGCTCCGCCCGGGGAGAGCGCGGCGGCGGCGGCCGGCGCCGCCGCGCCTCGTTTCGGTGGCGCGCTGCCGCCGGCGTCGGATAGCGTGGCTCGGGTGAGCCCGAGCACGCCGCCGGCGCGCCCTCGCCTCGCCGCCCACGTGCTCGCGCGGCGCCACCTGGTCGGCGAGGAGGAGCGCGTCATCCTCCACGATGTCCGCACAGGGCAGCTGCTCCAGCTCGGCCCACGGGAGTGGGTCCTGCTCTCCGCGGCCGACGGGACGCGCGACGTCGAGGGCATCGTCATCGCGGCGGCCCGCGAGGGCGCACACGCGCGTGTGCCCGCGGCGCAGGCGTTCTTCGCGGAGCTCCACGCCGCGGGGCTGCTGGGAGCGGATGATCCCGGCGAGGACGCGGGACCCTGGCGTGCCGCGACGCCCGCGGCGCCCGGGCTCGACCCGGGGGAGCGCGATCCCCGCGAGCGCCCGCTGGAGGTGCTGCCCGACTTCAGCCTGCACTGCGACGGCCGCGGGAGCTGCTGCCGGATCTACGCCTCGATCCTCTTCGATCCCGAGGAGGCCGCGCGGGCGCGGGCATTGCGGCCCGACGTGCTGAGCGGGGGCGCGCGCCACGAGCGGGCCTTCACGCCGGAGCGCGGGACGTGGCCGTGCGCGGCCTCCGTCGTGGCGATGCGCGACGGCCGGTGCGCCTACCTCGAGGGCGAGGGGCGCTGCTCGCTCCACGCGAGGGGCGGGCCCGAGGCCAAGCCGCTCGGGTGCCGCACCTTCCCGACCAGCTTCATCGACGACGGCGAGTCGGTGCGCGTCTCGGTCGCCGTGGAGTGCGCTTGCGTGCTGGCCAGCGTGGGCCGCCCCGGCGGCGCGCCGCTGCTCGATCCGCGGCTCGTCACGCGGGGGGATCTGGACGAGCGCATCGACGTCGCCCGGCTGCCCGACAGCGCGCAGGTGGCGCCCGGCGCGACCGCCTCCCGCGCCGAGGTCGTCGCCTGGTCGCGGCGCCTCGCCGCGGCTGCGCCCCCGCCCGACGTCGCCGCCGGCCTCTTCTCGCTCGCCGCCGCGCTCGAGGCCGAGGGCCTCGCCGGCGGGGCGATCGCGCGCTTCGAGCGGCCCGATCCGCTGGATCCGGCGTCGCTCGCGCCCTGGCTCGCCGCGCTCCACGGCCGCGCGGCGCGGCGGGCGCGCGAGGACGCCGCCTGGCGGAGCGAGCGGGACCTCGCCCGGAGGGCCACGCGGTGGATCGCGGACGCGACCCTGGCGCTGGCCGAGCCCGACCTGCTCGCTGCGCTGCTCCTCTCGCCCGTGCGCGCGCGCGTCGGCGACCGCGAGCGCTTCACCCTCCGCGCGGCCTTGCACGGCCACCGCCTGATCGGGGCGCTGCCGCTCTCGGCCGCGCTCCGCGATCGGGCCGTGCGGCTCGTCGTGGCCCGGGCGCTGCCGGCGGTCATTGCAGGGGAGGGCGCGGACGATCCGGCCTGCGCCGAGCCGATCGCGCTCGTGGAGGCGACGCTGCGCGGCCACGGCCTCGACGCGTACGCCGCCGAAGCGGCCATGGCCGGGTGATCGCGCGCGCGTCCGTCGAACTCGGAGAGACATCGCCTCCGATCCTGTCGATAATGCGCCCGCGATGAGCCAGCCCCCGCTCGATAACAAGACGGATTTCGCCGCGCATCCACAGCTGCTCGTCGACCGGGACGGCGAGCAGCTGGTCACGATCGTCAAGGCGAGCTTCGAGCTCCAGGACGACGGCAGCCTCGAGCTCGCGCCCCCCGAGCGCACGCGCGGAGTTCGCCTCGCCGACCTGCCCTGGGAGGAGAAGAAGCCCGAGAGCGTCGCGTACCCCGCCGACGTCTGCCTGTTCAAGCCGGCGACCGACGTGATCTTCGTGGCCACGGCGTACGCGCCGAACGGCAAGGCCGTGCCGTCGTTCGACGTGCGCGTCGAGGTGGGCCCGCTCAAGAAATCGCTCGTCGTGTTCGGCAAGCGGCTCTGGGTGGACAAGGGCGCTGCCCTCACCGCGCCGGCGCCCATCGAGCAGATCGACATGCGCTACGACCACGCCTGGGGCGGGCGGGACGACGACGATCCCGCGGCGCCCCTCGAGGAGCCGCGCAACCCGATCGGCACGGGCGTCACGCGCGCGCCGGCCTCGCTCACCCACCAGCCGGCGCCGGCCATCGAGGACCCCTCGTACCCGATCCGGACCGCGAAGACCGCGCCGCCGCCCGCGGGGATCGGGGCCGTCGGCCGGCACTGGGAGCCGCGCCGCGGGTACGCCGGGACGTACGACGCCGCGTGGCGGGAGAACCGCGCGCCGCTCCTGCCCGAGGACTTCGACCACCGCTTCAACCTGTGCGCCTCGCCGGGCCTCATCGCGGATCCGCCGCTCGCGGGCGGCGAGCCGGTGCGGGCGCTCAACCTCACGCCCGAGGGGGCGCTCAGCTTCGAGCTCCCGAAGGTGCAGGTCGAGATCGAGTTCCACGTGAAGGACCGCGCGCCGGTCGCCTTCGCGCCGCACCTCGACACCGTGCTCGTCGACCTCTACGCCACCGGCCCGCAGAAGCCGGTGGCCGTCGAGATGGTCTGGCGCGCGCACGTCAAGGCGCCCCGGCGGATGAAGGACGCGCGCGTGATCGTGCGCGAGCGGGGGCGAGCGTGAGGCCCCTCGCCGTCATGGTGGCCGCGGGCGCGGTCACGCCCGTCGGGCTGCGCTCGATCGACACAGCGTTCTCGCACCGCGCCTCGGCCGCGGCGATGCGCGAGTCCCCGCTCGTGGACGGGCAGGGCGAGCCCGTCACGATGTGCTTTCTGCCCACGCTCGATCCGCGCGTCACGGGCGCGGCGCGCGCCGTGCTGCTCGCGGAGCGCGCGCTCGGCGAGGCGATCGAGAAGCTCGGTCCCGCGGCGCGGGGGCTGCGCATGCAGATGGGCCTGTGCCTCGACGAGCACCTCGGGCAGCGGCCGCCGGGCGGCGAGGCCCCGGCGCAGCGGATCGCCGCCGAGCTCGCCGCGCGGGCGCAATCGTACGGGGGCGCGCCGGAGATCGCGGTCAAGGTCTCGACGCGCGGCCCCGCAGCGCCGGGGTACCTGCTGCCGGAGCTGTGCGACGCGCTCGCGCGAGGCGCGATCGACGCGGCGCTGCTCGGCGGCGTGCACACCGACTACGACCCGGCGCGCATCGCCGCGCTCGACGCCGCCGGCCGGCTCTTCCGGCCGGACAACCTCGACGCCCTCGTCCCCGGCGAGTGCGCGGCCTTCGTGGTCCTCACGCGCCCCGACGTCGCGCGGCGCGCGCTCCTCCGTGAGCTCGGGCAGATCGTCGGCCTCTCCACAGCGCATGAGCGGGCCCGCCCGGACAACGACGAGCCCGCGTTCCAGGCCACGGGCCTCACCGCCGCGCTGCGCGCCGCGCTCGCGCCGCTGGCCGAGCGCGGGCTGCGCGCGGGCTGGATGCTCACCGACATCAGCTTCGAGACCTTCCGCCATTTCGAGCTCCAGGCCGCGTCGGTGCGCACGCAGCAACTCTTCTGCGATCCGCAGCAGCTGGAGTGCCCCGCCCAGCGGATCGGGGCGCTCGGGGCCGCGGCCATGCCGCTGCACCTCGCGATCGCGTCGGAGGCGTTCGCGCGGGGCTTCGCGCCGCACCCGTGTGCGGTCTCCCTCGCCGGGAGCGACGGCGGGGAGCGCGCGGCGATGGTGGTCGTGGCGCCGGGGTGACGGCGCAACCTGGCGGACCAGGTCCACATGGAGCCGCCGAACTGGCGCCCGCGGAAGATGCGTGCTTCGACCGAAGGTGGTGCCTTTGGAACCGCCACGCGCGCCACGGACGCCGAGAAAACCACAAAATCTCTGGCCTCTTATGGCGGCTTGGCGGCTCCATCATTCCGGCAGGGTCGGGGAATTCCCTCTCCACCTGTCGACAGCTTCCCCGGAGAGATGAAACTCAGCCTGGAGGTTGTCGACAGCCTCCCCGGAGAGATGAAACTCAGCCTGGAGGTTGTCGACAGCCTCCCCGGAGAGATGAAACTCAGCCTGGAGGTTGTCGACGGCCTCCCCAAAGAGATGAAACTTCGCCTGTAGGTTGTCGACGGTCTCCCCGGAGAGATGAAACTCAGCCTGGAGGTTGTCGACGGCCTGCCCGGAGAGATGAAACTTCGCCTGGAGGTTGTCGACGGCCTGCCCGGAGAGATAAAACGGTAGTGCTGCGCTTTGGATCTGAGTGCTGTACTTCGACTCCGGACTCGCCATGACGGGCCAAGTTTGGCCGAAAAAATGCAGCCCGCGACGCTGGCAGGCGACCGGGCTGCGTCGCCTGCCAGCGTCACCCAAGGTCCGATAGTGCAGCGATATTTTAGCCACCCGACTGTCGGCAAGGCGTAACCACCCGACGAACGTTAAGAAGTGGAGCTGCCGGCGATGCCGGCGCGTCTTGAGCGACGTAGGCCGCGGACTTCGACGCGGGCCGAAACTTCCTCGCAGGGCACCGTCCCAAGCCCGCCCGGACCGCGGACCGACGCCGCCCCGCGGCCAGCATCCGCGACCCCGGTCAGACAAGCAAGGGCCACGCCCATGACGATGGCTGGGCGGTTAGGTCGAGGACGCCATGGCGAGCAGAATTCGGGCGCGTCGAGCAATCCGCTGCTCGGTGCGTCCATCGTGGACGACTTGCTCGAGGTCGGATACATCGTCGTGGAACGGCGCGGTGGTCGGCGTCACATCGACGTGGTGTAGCAACGCCGCCGCGACCACGGTCCTATGCGGAAGCGCTTCGAAATGATAAATTGAAATTTGCTGCCTTTTGCCATTGAGCGCCGAGGCCCAGCGTAAAAAAAGGAGATTGTGATGGGTATTCGCTATCCTTATCTGAGTTTGCTTCTTGTCGTGCCTTTGGCTGCCGCCGCTTGCGTTGGCTCCGAGATCGAGGAAGAGCCGGAGGAACTCGTCGGGGTAGCCGAAGGTGAGATGATCTCGGCGAATGGCATGCTCTCCAACGCGCTCAACCGAAACGCGCTCAACCGGAACGGGCTCACCCCCAGGGACCTCGCCAGCCGCGTGCTCAACCCGAGCCAGCTTAGCTCAACCGCGCTCGCGGCGATCAAGGATCCCGGGACCAACGGCTCCCTATCGAGAGAAATGCTGCGGTACACAGTGAGCTGCGCGCTGCGCCCCGACCAGACGTTCTCGTTCTCATGGACCGACAGCAGCGGGATCGACCACCAGGAGGTGTACCGCGGCGACCTCGGCTACGCGCACTGGTGGGCGACCCGCGCCATCGGTAACGATACCTTTGTCCAGCATCAGATCACGGCCTGCCTTGCCGCGCGGATTAACTGGTATGGTATCTCGGTGACCATCTCCCTGCGCAACCAAGAGTTTGCGTCGACTCTGGAGGAGCGCGCGGCCTATCCGGTGCGAGAGGGCGCGTTCTGGGGCAACGTGTTCGCCCCGACACCCTATCTGGGGGCCTGCTACGACTCGGCGGGCTATGTTCGTGCGCGCGAGGTGCAACGCGACTGCGCGGCCGGCCACGTCGAGGTCGACCCGGTGACGGGGGAGACCACTTGGCAGCAGTGCGGACCCATGGTGATCTGGGGCTCGTGCCATCAGCTGTGCAACGGGGTAGACTCGACGGCCGGCTACTTCAAAGGGTGTGTCACAAATTATTCGGTCAGCCCTTATGTGCGCACGGACCAGGTGGTTACCACGTTCTTGACGGCCGGCCCCTAGGAGCGTGAATGGGCTCGGAAGCCCTGCGAGACGAGGCGCCGGAACGCGCGCCCCGGGAATCGGGGCGCTGTCCGGCCTGCGGGCGGCGGAACCAGGGCGCGTGCCCCGAATGCGCGCAGCCCGCTCGGCCGCCGGCCGGCCAGTCGTCGATTCCTCCGGACATCACGGAGGTCGTCCCCATCTCCTTGCCGCGCTTCCCCGGCTACTGGACCCGCAGGACGCTGGGGAAGGGCGGCTTCGGCCTCGTCTTCGAGGCCGAGCCTGAGGGCGGCGGCGCGCACGTGGCCATCAAGCTCGCGCGCGCCGGTCCGGAGCACTACGGAGGCGCGGGTGCCCGCTCGGCAGGCGCTCTTGGCCGAAGTGGGCGGGGGAGGTGCACCTTGTCCCCGCGCCCGTCGGCGGAGCGGATGAGCGCGAGCTGGCTTGGTGACGCCGGCTCATCTCAGGCCAGACCACGAGCGCCACCCATCCGCCAAGGCTCGCCGGGGGGGTGGCGACGATCAGCACCTGACCGGTGGTCTCCCGCCATTCGACCTGGATCCCGGTTTGCCTCACGTCTGGTGGACGACGGAAGCAGTATCATCGGGGCGTGTGCATGACGGGTCCGCCGATGGTCCTTGCCGGTCGGTTCAAGCTCGAGCGCGTCGTCGGCGCCGGGGGCATGGGCGACGTCTACTGCGCGCGCGATCGGCAAGACGAATCGCTGGTCGCGATCAAGCTCCTGAGGAACGCGGACGCGCGGCTCGTCGTGCGGTTCCAGCGGGAGGCGCGACTCCTGGCCGAGCTGCGGCACCCGGCGATCGCTCGCTACGTGGCTCACGGCGTCTCGGACCAGGGACAGCACTACCTCGCCATGGAGTGGCTCGAGGGCGAGGACCTCGCCGCGAGGCTCGCCCGCGGGCCGCTCGGCATCGGTGAGGGGCTCGCCCTCGTCCACCGCGTAGCCGAGGCGCTGTCGCTCGTGCATGCACGCGGCGTGACCCACCGCGATCTTAAGCCGGCAAACCTGTTCCTGCAGGACGGCCGGCTCGATCAGGTGAAGATCCTCGATTTCGGGATCGCGCGCGACGCGACCGCGACCGGCGGGCTGACCGAACCCGGTGTGCCCCTCGGCACGCCGGCCTACATGGCACCGGAGCAGGTTCGCGGCGAGCAGGACATCGACGCGCGCGCTGACGTGTACGCGCTCGGGTGCATCCTGTTCGAGTGCCTCACCGGCCAGCCACCCTTCTGGGCCGAGCACGCGTTCGCGGTGCTCGTGAAGGTGCTGTTCGAGGACGCGCTGGCTCCGAGCGCGCTGCGCCCCGAGGTGCCCGAGGCCATCGACCTGCTCACAGCGTGGTTCACGGCGAAGGATCGCGATGGCCGTCCGAAGGACGCGGCCGCGGCCGCGAAGGCGCTTGCCGCGCGTTCGCCGGAGCACGCCACCATGGGGCTGCCAGCACCCGCGCTGACGCGCCGCGAGCGAGGGCTCGTCAGCGTCGTGCTAGCCAGGGTGGAGGCCCCGCTCCTGGCCTTCACGGTCCCGATGCTGCGCGCTGAGGCCTTCACGGTCCCGATGCTGCGCACGGAGGCCTTCACGGTCCCTGCGCTGCGCGCTGAGGCCGCGGCGGTCCCTGCGCTGCGCGCTGAGGCCGCGACGCTCGACGTGCATGAGATGGTTGCGGCGTTGACAGGAACAGCGCCGGCATTGCCGGACCTGCGCCACGCAGCGGCAGAGCACGGCGGCCGCCTCGAACCGTTGAAGGACGGCGGAGTCGCCGCGATCCTCACTGGTGCGGCGACGCCGACCGACCTGGCCGCACGTGCCGTACGCTGTGGTCTCGCGTTGCGGAAGCTCTTTCCTGGTGCCCGCCTCGCCGTCGCAACTGGCTGGGATGCGCTGGACGGAGGGCAGCCTGTCGGCCCTGTCATCGACCGCGCCTCCAAGCTGCTCGTCATCGGCGACGCTGGGCCGCGCGGCGACGTTGCCGGCAAGCCGGCAGCGCAGGCTCCGATGCTCGTGGATGCGATTACGGCCAGCCTGCTCGGACCGGGGTTCGAGATCGCGCATGGGCCTGGAGCGACCGCGGTCGTCGGCGAGCGCGAGCGGTTCGACGAGACGCGCACCCTGCTCGGCAAGTCCACCCAGTTCGTGGGGCGTGACCGGGAGCTGCGCGCCCTCCTCGACCTGTTCGACGAGTGCACCGGCGAACCCTGCGCGCGGGCGGGGCTCGTGATTGCGGCGGCAGGGATGGGCAAGTCACGCCTGCGCCTGGAGTTCGTACGGCGGCTCAGGGCGCGCACCGAGCCGCCCGAGATCTGGATCGCGCAGGCGGACCCGGCGCGCGCCGGGGCGCCCCTCGACCTGCTCGGACAGGTGGTGCGCCGCGCGGCGCGCCTCGTCGACGGCGAACCCTTCGTGCGCCGGAGGGAACAACTCGCGGCCCGCGTGGCCCGGTATGTGGAGCCGGCGCTCCGGGAACGGGTGACGGAGTTCCTCGGGGAGATGGTCGGTGTGCCGTTCCCGGATGAAGAGCGAGTGCAGCTGCGCGCGGCGCGGAAGGATCCATTGCTCATGGGCGACCAGATCCGCCGGGCGTGGGTGGACTTCGTAGACGCGGAGTGCCGGGCGCGCCCGGTGCTGCTCGTGCTGGAGGACCTGCACTGGGGCGACCAGCCGACCGTGCAGTGCATCGACGTGGCGCTGCGTCTGCTCGCGGAGCGGCCGCTCATGGTGCTCGCCGTGGCACGGCCGGAGGTGCGGGCGATCTTCCCGGCCCTCTGGACCGAGCGGGGCACGATGGATCTCGTGCTCGGGGAATTGCCTCGCCGGGCCTGCGAGCGGATGGTACAGGCCGCGTTGGGCGAGCAAGCCTCCGCCGAGCATGTAACGGAGATCGTCCGGCGCGCTGCGGGCAACCCATTCTTCGTGGAGGAGCTTGTGCGCGCGGCCGATGAGGGCCGAGACGCGCGAGAGGCGCCGGCGACGGTGCTGGCGATGGTGCAGGCGCGCTTCAAGGACCTCGATGCCGAGGAGCGGCGGCTCCTGCGTGCCGGGAGCGTGCTCGGAGAGGTGTTCTGGCGAAGCGCAATAGCGCGCCTGCTCGGGCTCGGGCAGGACGAACGTGCGGTGCTCGACGCAAGGCTCGCGGATCTCGGGCGGCGCGAGTGGATCGTACCGCAACCCGAGCCGCGGTTCGCTGGGGAGACGGAGTTCACCTTCCGGCACGGACTCGTGCGCGAGGCGGCGTACAGCATGCTGACCGAGGTGGATCGGCGGCTCGGTCACCGGCTTGCCGGTGCGTGGTTGGAGGAAGCCGGCGAGCGCGACGCGCTGGTGCTCGCGGAGCACTTTGAGCATGGCGGAGAGATCGAAGCGGCCGCGCGCTGGTATGAGCAGGCGGCGGAGCAGGCGCTGGAGGCGAGCGATCTCGACGGTGCGCTGGCGCGGGTGGCACGGGCGTTAGCGTGCGCGCCGGGAGAGCAGGCCGCCGCGCGGCTCCACACGATCGCGGCGACCGCGCACAACTGGCGAGGCGCGTTCGTCGAGGCGGAGCGCGCGGCATCGACGGCCGTCGCCTTGGCATCCAAGAGGGGCAGGACGGCTGACGCCGCGCTGGCGATGCTCGCCTGGGCGCGCGGGGCGCTCGGGAAGGCAGAGCAGCTCGAGGAGGTGGCATTGTCGCTGCCGCGCGCCGTAAAGCGCACAGCGCTCGACCGGGATTTCGTCCTCGCCTGGCACAGCACCACCATCTGGCTGCGGGAGCTCGGGCGCCACGCAGCGGCCGAGGCGCTCGAGCGGGTCATGGACGAGGTGCGGTGCGAAGAGCTGGAACCCCTCCTGGCGGGGCACATCTATAACTCGAGGAGCGTCACGCCGTGCTTCTACCCGCGCCGCCTCGAGCTCGCCCTGCGTCTCACCGAGGCCGCGTTGGAGGCATACGAGCGCGCCGGTGCGCTCCGGGATATGTGCCTCATGCGCCTGGCGGTCGGCACGCTGCAACAGCGGCTCGGCATCTGGGGACCTGCACAGGCAACGCTTGAGGCGGCGAGGGGAGTCGCGGCTCAGCTCGACCTGCACTATGCGGACAACGCGGCCACCATCTACCTGGGGCGCACCTACGTAGCGCAGGGGCAGAGCGCCGCAGCGAAGACGCTGGCGGCCGGGGTCATCGAGAAGGCGCGAGCGTTCGACAACGGCTGGCACATTCTCCAGGCGAGGATGCTGCTTGCGCGAGCCATGGTCGACCTCGGAGAGGTCGCAGAGGCGTGCGCGCAGGCGACCACCGTGCTTGGCGAGACGCAGCCCTACCCGGCGCAGCACGCCGTTGCGCAGGCCACGCTCGCCCATGCCCTGCTCCGGGACGGGCGTGCAGTCGAGGCGCTCGCCGCCGCGCGCGCGGGGATCGAGGTCGTGGAGCGGCTTGGAAGTCTCGATGAGGATGAAGCACTGGTGCGCCTCGCCTGGGCCGAGGCGCTCCGAGCCTGCGGCGACGACGATGCGGCCCGGGCAGCGCTGGCCGCCGCCAGCGATCAGCTGTGCGCCGAGGCGGGCGCCATCGAGTCGCCCACCCTGCGCCGCAGCTTCCTCGAAGCCGTACCGGAACACGCCCGCATCCTGATACTTGCGGAGGCATGGGGCGCGGCGAGCAGGTGACCCGTCGGATCGACGCAGCCGTCACGATCCCCCGGAGGGGTCGTGAGTGCTGCACTTCGCTTCCGCACAGTGCTGTATTTTGAGAGCGAGTGCTGCACTTTCCCCCCCAAAGTGCAGCACCATCGATGAAACTTCGCCGGGAGGTTGTCGACAGCCTCCCAGGAGAATTGAAATTCAGCCCGGAGGTCGTCGACCCCTTTGCGCCGGAGCCCGTCGCCGGCCGGCGCGCCGGCCACTCCGCGCGGCGCCGTGCAGCGCAGGAACCTGCGCCCCTCTGCCGTGTCGAAAGGCACCATGCCCAGGCCTTCCGTTCCGCTCGCCGGCCTCCTCCTCGTCGCCTCCCTCGGCGCCGCCGCGACCTCCGACGCGGCCACGGACGGCCGCGATGCGGTCGCCCGCGGCCTCGACCTCTTCCTTCACGCGCCCGACCGCGGCGCGCCCGGCGCCACCCTGCCGGTCCAGGTCCTCGCGCTCGGCTTCCCCACCGCGATCGCGCTCAGGCCGCTCGAGGCGGTCACCGTGGAGGCGACCTGGGATCCCGAGCACCTCGGCAAGGTCAGCGCCGTCCCGCCGCCCGTGCGGGTCACCACAGACGCGAAGGGGCGCGCTCACCTCGACGTCCCGATCCCCGAGGGGCCCGAGCGCAAGCTCCGGCTGCTGCTCGGCGTGCGCGCTGGCGACCGGCAGCGGACGCGGACGCTCATCGTGCACCGCCTCTCGCCGCTCCAGGTCGACCTGCACGTCCCTGACACGCGCGTGGTGCCGGGCAGCGCGATGTCGGCGTGGATCACCGTGCAGAGCCAGGCCTCGGGGCAGCCGGCCCCGCGGGTCCCCGTGGAGGTCAGCCTGCTCGAGGGCGGCGTCGCGCGGCACACGGCCGTGGTCACGACGGACGCGGCCGGCGTCGCCATGACGCGCGTGCCCGTCCCCTGGATCGACGAGCCCGGCTGGCGGTGGATCCTCCGCGCCCGCGCGCGGAGCGCGGCGGGGGCCTCGTCGAACGCCGCGGAGATCTCCCTCTCGCCGCGCGAGGAGACGCCCGGCGCCCCGCAGATGCTGGCCGAGTGGTCCGAGCAGGATCTGCGCGCCGGGGATCGCGCAAGCTACGTGATCCGGATCCGCGATGGCGCCGGCCAGCCCGTGGCCGGGCTGCCGGTGCGGACCTGGACCGGGCCGAAGGGCACGAGCCCGCCCGAGGACAAGGCCACGTGGGAGAAGCTCACCACGCCCGCGCGCACCGACGCGGCCGGCGAGGTCCGCGGCGCGGCCGTGGCGCCCACCACCGTGGTGCAGGGCGCAGGGACCACGCTGCGCGTCGTCGCGCGCGCGACGTTCGAGGGGCACGAGCTCGAGCGCGAGGCCACCGTCTCCGTGGAGAGCCCGACCTCGGAGGCGGCGCTGCTCCCGGAGGCGGGCGCGATCGTTCCGGGCGTCGCTCAGCGCATGCTCCTGCGCGTCCGCGATGCCCGGCGGAAGCCGGTGCAGGGCACCTTCACCGTCGAGGGCGACGGGCTCCAGGCCGCCGTGACCACCGACGCGTACGGCGAGGCCGAGGTGACCTGGGACGCGCCCGTCGAGCTCGGGGCCTTCCGCAACGTCGGGCCGTGCGCCGGCGGCGTCGCGGCGGCGGTGCGCGTGCGGCCATCCGGCGAGCTCCCGGCGCTCGGGTCGCGGCGCGAGCCGTTCGCGCTGTGCATCTCCGTCGATCGCGACGCCACGGCGCTGCTCCGGCCCGAGCGGCTCCTCGCCCGCGCCGGCGACGCGCTCCCGCTCCGCTTGATCGACGCCGGTGGCGCGCGCCCGCGCGCTGGCCGGCGGCCGGAGGGCGGCGGGGCGGCGGACGGCGCCGGCAGCAGCGCAGCGGACGGCGTGGGCTGGAGCGTGATCGTCCAGGCAGGCAACTCGGCCCGCGCGGCGAGCGCCTGGATCGCCGGGGGTCCGGAGGGCGGCGCGCTCGGCCTGCCCGAGGGCGCGGCGGGCGTCTGGACGCTCAGCGCCGCCGCTCCCCGGCCGGGCGCCGCCGCGCGGCAGGCAGGCGGCGCGGTGCTCGTCACGCCGCGTGTCCTCCCCCGGCTCGAGGCCCGCATCACGGGCGGCCGCGCGGCCCCGCGCGGCGCCGTCGACGTGGACCTCGCGCTCACCGACGGGGGCGGCCGCGGCCTGCCCGGGACCGTCGCGGCCGTCGTCGTGGATCTGCACGGCGGGGGCAGCGCCGGCGGCCTCGCGGCGCTCGACACGCGCGCGCGGCTCTGCCAGGGCATGGTCGAGCCCGAGCGCTGCGGCGCCTTCCTGCAGGGCGATCCCGCGCTCGATCCGCTCCGGCGCGCGGAGCTCGGCGCGCGGGCGCGCGAGGCGATCGCGCCGGCGAACGATCCGGCCGGCTCCGCGCGGGCGGCGCTCGACGAGGCGTTCGGCCAGGTGCTCCGCTCGCTCGAGGGGGCGGTCTTCGAGGCCACCGGCGACCCGGAGCGGCTGCGCGACGTGCGCCGCCGCGGGCCGGGCGGCGCCTATGCATGGAACCCCGAGCTGATGACCCTGGTCACCGCCGCCATGGATGCGCCCCCCGAGACGCCCGGCGGCGAGCCGCTCTCGCTCGCGGACCTCCTGGCGGTGGACCCGCAGGTCACGTTCGATCACGTCGCTCGCCGCGTCACCCGCCTCAAGCTCTTCCGCATCCTCGCCGCGGCGCGCGCGTTCCGGCGCGAGCGGCTGCTCGACCCGGACGAGCCGGCGCTCCGCGATCCGAACGCGCTGCTCCGCCGCCTGGTGCGCGACGCGCAGCTCGAGGAGTCGCTCCTGCTCGATCCGTGGGGCGGCACGATCCAGTTCACCCCGACGACCGCGCCGCCCGCGCCGTTCCTCACGGTGCGGCGCGGCTTCGCCCTTCACGCGCCCGGGCCCGACGGCCGGATCGGCACGGGCGACGACGTGCGCGATCCGTTCGAGCGCGTGCTGCGCTCGGGGACGCCGTACGCCAGGGCGGTCGGAGAGGATCGCCTCGTCGACGCGAAGTTCGACATGGAGGTCGGCGACGCCACGGTGTCGGCGTGGGAGAGCCTCCTGGAGGAGCTCACGGGCACGTCGCTCGGCGAGGGGATCGGCCTGGGCGGCCTCGGCCTCTCCGGCGTGGGCTCGGGCTCCGGCGGCGGGTTCGGTTCAGGCCACGGCAGGCTGGGTGGATCCCACCGCACCTCGTTCGGCGCGCCGCGGGGCGTGTTCTTCTGGTCGCCGCCCCAGCGCACCGAAAAGGATGGCCGGCTGCGGATGCGCGTCCCGCTCGGCGACGTCGAGACGACCTTCCGGCTCGTCTTCGTCGGCGTGCCGGACGGCGCCACGCCGGCCACGACCACGCTCGACGTGCCCACCGCGCAGCCGCTCTCGGCGCGCGTGGAGGCGGGCGCCGCGTGGGTCGAGGGCGACGAGGTCGACGTGGAGATCTCGGTCCGGAACCGCTCATCGAGGCCGCTCCGCGCGAACGTGGAGCTCATGGCGCGCGGCGTGGCCGCCCTCGCGGACCCACGGCGCCGGGCAATGGCGGTCGACGTGCCCGCGGGGGGCGCGGCCCCGGTGCGCGCGCGGGTGCGGGCGCTGCGCGCGGGGCGGGCGGAGCTCGCGGTCGCCGTGAAGGCGCAGGGGATTGCGGGCGACACGCTCGTGCACGCGTGGGACGTGCGCCCCGCGGGCGAGCCCACCGATCTGAACATCGCCCAGGTCGTCGAGGGCGGCGCCACGGCCACGCTGCGCATTGCGGCGGACGCGCAGCGCTACCAGCCCACCGGCCGCCCGCGGCTCGTCGTCGAGCGCGGCCTCGCGGGCGCGCTCACCGCGGCGCTCGAGGCGATGGATCCCGATCGGCTCTCGTCCGCAGGCGCGATGGCGGACGCGGTGGAGGTCGCGGCGCTCGTGTGCCGCTGGGCCGCCGCGCGCGGGGGCGAGGGCGCGCCGCTCGCCGCGCGCGCGGAGGACATCGGCCGCCGCGCCGTGGGCCGGCTGCTCGCGTACAAGGGCACCAAGAAGGACCTGGTCTCCTGGCCTCCGGCGCTGCGGGCGCGGACCTTCGCGCCCGCGTCCGTGGCGGAGGAGCTGCCGGCGATCGACGCGCGCTGCCCGCCCGAGCCCCTGCAGCCTGCGGCGGCGCTCGACGCGCTCGAGGTCGAGCCCTCGCCGGCGGGGGGCGCGGTGAATGCGTGCTGGGACGCGTTCGTCACGAGGACGCTGGACGAGGTGATCCGGAGCGGCGATCGCGTGGCGCTCGCCCGGGTCCTGCTCGCGCTCGCGGAGCGGCCGCACCGGGCGGCGCTGGCCGCGAACGTGGCGGATCGGCTGCGCGCCTGGGTGGCGCTGCTCCCGACCGGCGGCATCACCTTGCCGCCGGGCCAGGCCGAGGATCGGAGCGCGCGCGCGGTGGTCTACGCGGCGCTCCTCCGCGCCGCCGGGCTCGGCCGGAGCGCGGCGCCGCCCGCGAGGCTCCTCGGCTGGGTGGGCGTGCAGCGCGACGTGCGCGGCGGCTACGGCGCGCCGGCCAGCACGCGCGTGGTGGTGCGCGCGCTCCTGGCCCACGGGGGCGAGGGCCGAGGGGCGGCGCGGGTCACGGTCACGTCGGGCGGCGTGCGCCGCGACGTGGAGGTCGGGCCGTCGGGGCGGCTCGTGGTGCCGCTCGACGCGGGTGCGACGGAGGCGTCGGTCGAGGCAGCGGGGCCCGCGGTCGTGGCGCGCCTGGAGCGCCCGGCGCTACGGCGGTGGAGCCGGCCGCCGGCCGCGGCGGCGAGCCCCGTGCAGGTGGAGATCTCCTGGCCGAAGCGCCCGCGCGCGGGAACGACGGGCAAGCTCGCGGTCTCGCTGCGCCACACGCTGGGCCGCCCGGTCGAGGTCGACGTGCGCATCCCGCTTCCCCCAGGGGTGTCGCTGGCCGCGCCGCTCGGGGGCGTGCGGCAGGTGAACGGCGTCCTCGCGCTGCGGGCTTCCCTGGAGGCGAGCCGGCTCGCGACGCTTGTGGAGATCCCGGTGCGCTTCGCCCTCGCCGGGAAGGTGACGGCGCCCGAGGCGCAGGCCCGGGTGGCGCAGGAGGAGCTGCCGCGCGCGGTGGTCCCGGCGCGGTTCATCGTGATCGAGTGATCGGCGCTCCTGGATACCGGTTCACCCTCCACGCGCGCCGGCGTCCGAGCGACGATTTTCGGGCGAGATCCTTGCGCGTGGAGAGGTCACCTCGTGCGCAGGCGCTCGACGGCGCTCCTGATACCACATGTCACATCCAGCCATGCTTCGTCACGGTTGGTCCAGCTTGTGACGGGCCTCGCGCCCGTCGGGAGCACCTGCAAGAGGCCGAGCGGCGGATGCTTCCAGTCACAGGCTCGGACGATGACAGGAAGGACCTGGGTCTCTCCTCGCTCATGCCTCTCCAGCGCCTTTCGCATCTCCAGCGTGAATCGCTCGTCCGAGGAGATGAAGTCGGCGCTCACGAGCGGAAGGACCACATCCGAGCGTTCCAACGCCCGGTGTGCCTCCAGGGTCCGCTCCGAGCCCGGCGCAACCAGCCGATCGTACCACTCCTCGACGAGGCCCTGACGACGCATCATGGACAGGTGAATCAAGAGCTCGTCACAGAGATCGCTGTCGCGCTCCACATACGAGATGAACACCCGCGACGCTTCGATATCGTGGGCCTGGGCGGAAGGAATGGATGGGCCAGAGCGGCCGAGCGCGCCGAAGAGGTCGGCGCCTGTCTTCGATGAGCCGCAGCGCCACGCGACGTCCTTGACGGCCGCGCCGAGCGCCCCGGGCAGGCGGCGCTGCTCGAACAGCGCGCGGGCCGCGTCGTACGCCCTGCGTGAGCCCTCGATGAGCAGGACGATCGACCCCGGGACGGTGCGGTTCAGCATGAGGCTCGATTCGCCGGTGATCATCCGCAGGAGGTCGACAGCGGCCTCGACGGGCTCCGAGAAATCGCCCCGCAGCGCGATGGACCAGACCGGCGCGACGTGCGCTGCGGCGACGGAGCCGCGCAGCGCCTGGAGAGCCTCTCCCGCTGTTGCGAACAGGCTGGATCCATCCCTGGACACGCATCGCGCGAACCAGTCGTCGAACCACGCCGGAATGCGCCCAGGTATACCCAGATCCTCGGCTCGGGCAGAAGCCCGGTCGATCTTGCCGACCGTGATCTCGCGAAGCAGCTCGACAAGATCCAGCGGAGAACGGCGCAGGTGTTCCCAGTAGTGCCACCCGGTGAGCATCTCGAATCCGAGCAAGCCGAGCGCCCAGAGATCGGTGGCCGGAGACACTGACCCGCGAGACTTGATCTGCTCGGGGCCCATGTACAGAGGCGTTCCGCGTATCGATTCGTCGCCCTCGGGATCCCGGGTCCACTTGGCTATTCCGAATCCCAGCACCTTCGCGACGGTCTGTCCGTGGCCGGCTCTGGACAGGTAGATGTTTCCTGGCTTGATGTTGCAGTGGACAATACCTCTGCGATGCGCGACGTCGAGCGCCGTGCAGAGCTGAGCCAGGACGGCGACCGCCTCTCCCGGTTCAAGGCGCCCTTCGCGCTGGAGCCGGCTGCCGAGGCCTTCGCCGTCGAGCAACTCCATGGCGAACCACGCCAGTTCATCGCTGGCATCGCTCACTCGGATCACCTGGGGCACGTGATCGCTCGGGATCCGCAGGATCAGTCGTGGCTCTCGGCGGAATCGGTGCGCTGCTTCCGGGGATGTAGAGCGCCCTCCCTGCGCCATCTTGATCGCGCACAGCTCACCCGTGGAGCGCCGCTCTGCTGTGTAGACGCTTGCCATCCCCCCGTGGCCCATCGGACCCAGGATAAGGAAATCCCCGCCGAGCAGCTGGACATCGGGATCCATGGCACCGATGGTAGACCATGCTCCGGTCGGGGAGGAGGCCATGTGAGCCGCGCCGCGCACCGACGCTCTGATCTCGGGCGTACCTCCAGCTGTTTCCTGAACGCGCGGCGTTCGTGATCATGAGAAAGGCAGGCAGACATTCGACGGTCACCGGATAGGCAGCCACAAGGCCGCCCTCTTCTTGGGTGTGCGGGCGTTCTCGCATAACCTCGGCATCTCGCCCGCCAACCACCTGTTCCCTTCGTTGCTGCTGCTGGGCGGCCGCAGGGGGTAGCTGACAAATACCGCCGCACTGCCGCGCCGCTCGCCCGTGGTGTACTGGTGTACGTTGGCCGAAGGTCGGATCGCTTGAACCGCCAAGCGCGCCACGAACGACAAAAAACACAAGAATCTTGGCGTCTTATGGCGTACTGGCGGCTCCATCGTTCCGGCAGGGAGGGGTAAGTACCCCACCGCCCGGAGCTCCGCACGATCCGCCCCCCACGCCCCTCTCCCCGCGTCGGCCCCGCGTCGCGTTCCGGCGCCGGGGCTTGGCGCCGTCCGCCGATCGCCTACCATGCCCCCAATGGCCGCTACCTTCGCCACCTTCTCCCTGGAGGGCGACAAGCTCCCCGCGGACGTCGCCGTGACCCGCTTCGAGGCCGTCGAGGCGATCTCCACCCCCTACACGGTCGAGGTGCGCTTCGCGACGCTGGACACGTCGTTCCGGGTCGAGGACTGCCTGCGCAGCCGCCTCTGCCTGCGCGTCGTCGACACGTCGGGCCAGGAGCGGCTGTACGACGGCATCGTGGACCGCGCCGGCTTTGCGCACATCGTGGGCGAGAGCCGCCAGTTCGACGTCCGCCTTCGGCCCGCGCTGGCCGCGCTCGCGCACCGCGAGGGGTGCCGTATCTTCCAGGAGAAGACGATCGTCCAGGTCGCGCAGTCGGTCTTCGAAGACGCCGGCTTCGGCGACAAGGTCGAGTGGCGGATCGCGAAGGAGTACGAGCCGCGCGAGTTCATCGTCCAGTACCGCGAGTCGCACCTCAACTTCGTGTCGCGGCTCCTCGAGGACAACGGCCTCTTCTATTACTTCCGGCACGAGGCCGCCGGGCACACGATGATCATCACCGACGACCCCGCCGCCTTCGAGGTGGAAGAGGGGCTGCCGGTGAGCTTCCGCATGGCGCAGGGCGGCCTGCCCGGGAGCCTGCCGCTCTCCAAATTCACGAGGACGCGCGCGCTGCGCACGAGCCTCGTCCACCTCCGGGACCACGATTTCGAGAAGCCCGACGTGAAGCCGGAGTCCGCGCTGCCCCGCAAGGAGGCCATCGCGCTGCCCTACTTCGAGTACCCCGCCGGCTTCACGAAAGGGAGCGTGGGCTCCCGCCGCGCCGAGGCCCGCATGCGCGAGCTCTCCGCCGACGCCGACGTGTGCGAGGGCGAGAGCCGCGCGGCCGGGCTCAAGGTGGGCGAGCCGTTCGCCGTCGAGGGCGCCGCGGAGCCGTGCCTGAACGGCGAGTTCGTGGTCACCCGCCTCGTCTCGCGCGGCAACCAGACGCTCACCGGCGGCGTGGCGAACTACGACGTCGAGAACCACTTCCGCGGCGTCCCCAAGGGCGCGCCCTTCGCGGCCGAGCGCCGCGCGCGGCGGCCGCGCATCCGCGGCATCCAGACGGCGGTCGTCACCGGGTCGAGCACCCAGGAGCAGGCGATCCACGTCGACAAGTACGGCCGCATCAAGGTCCGCTTCTTCTGGGACCGGCAGGGCCAGCAGGACCACACCTCGAGCTGCTGGCTGCGCGTCTCGCAGATCGCGATGGGCGGCTCGATGATCCTGCCCCGCGTCGGCTGGGAGGTCTCGGTCGCGTTCCTCGACGGCGACCCGGACCGGCCGCTCGTCCTCGGGCGCACGTACAACGCGGAGAAGACGCCGCCCGACGCGCTCCCCGCCGCCAAGGCGTCCGGCACGCTGAAGAGCATGTCGTCGCCCGGCGCGGGCGGTCACAACCAGATCGGCATGTCCGACACCGCGGGGAGCCAGGGGTTCGGCATCCATGCCCAGAAGGACCTCAACGTCACCATCAAGAACGACAAGGTCGAGGAGGTCACGGTCAACGAGGAGCAGCACATCAGCGTGAACGGCTCCCGCTCGGTGAAGGTCGACGACTCGACCTCCGTCGCCGGCAATCAATCGCTCGACGTCGGCGCGGTGCTCTCGCACAAGATCACCGGCAACCAGAGCATCTCGATCGGCGGCAACGACACGACCAACGCGATCAGCAACCACGTCGAGAAGGTCACCGGCAACCGCTCCTACACGGTGAGCGGCAACCAGATCACGATCTCGAACGGCGTCAGGCACTCCATCACAGGGGACATGAGCCGCAAGGTCGGCGCGCTGCAGCTCTCCGGCAGCCTGGGCTCGATCAACGACAACGTCCTCGGCGGGATGACGGAGACGGTGGGCGCCGTGAAGGCGCAGATCATCAACGGCAGCCACGGAGAGCAGATCACGGCCAACAAGGACCAGACCTCGCTTGCGGCGGAGCTCCACCTCACGAAGGGCTCCCTCTCCCACGTGGCGCTCGGCGTCACCAACATGGTCGGCGGCCTCCATTACCAGAAGCTGGACGGCGATCTCGTGGTGCAGGCGCCGCTCATCACCCTCCTCGGCGCCGTCGGCGTCTTCAAGGGCGGCGGCAGCGAGCTCAAGCTCGGCGGCGGGCCCGTCGTGATCAAGGGGTCGAAGATCGCGGTCAAGGGCGCGCTCGTCGTCAAGATGGGCGCGTCGATGAAGCTCGGATCGTGAGGGCCCATGAGCGCTGGTGACGTGAAGAGAGAGGTGAAGAGTGGCTGATCATCATGTCCTCGCGATCCCCTCCCTCAGCGTGGAGGGCAAGATCTACCGGGTGCTGCGCTTCGAGCTCACGGAGCAGCTCTCGGAGCTCACCCGCCTCGAGTGCGAGCTGCTCGACGACGAGGCGGCGCTGCCGAGGCCGAAAGAGGTCCTCGGCAAGCGCGCCGTGTTCACGCTGTCGCGCAGCGATGACACGCAGACGCGCTCTTTCGCCGGGACCATCGTCCTCGCCGAGCTCGTGCCCGACCCCGACGACGTGCCCACGCTGCGGATCGAGGTCGCGCCGGCGCTCTGGAACCTCGGGCAGCGCTCCGACTGCCGGATCTTCCAGGACAAGAGCGCTGTCGACATCGTGAAGGAGGTCCTCGAGGGCGCGGGCGTGCCCGCGGGCCAGCAGGACTGGCGCGTGACCGAGCCCCACCCGACGCGGGTCTACACGGTCCAGTACCGCGAGCGGGACCTCGATTTCGTGCACCGCCTCCTCGCCGAGGAGGGGATCTACTTCGCGATCCACATGAAGGACGAAGAGGACGTCATCGTCTTCGGCGACTCGCCGACCGGCCTCGAGGACATCGAGGGCGCGACGTCGCTGCCGTTCTTCCAGGACTTCGGCGTCGAGGGCTTCGGGGATCGCGTCGTCCGCCTCTCGCGGGAGGTCTCCGTGCGGAGCGACAAGGTGTTCGTCCGCGACTACGATCCGGAGAAGCCCTCGACGAAGCCGGAGGCGTCGGCCGAGGGGAGCGATCCCGGGGAGCACGTGCTCGAGATCTACGAGCACCCGGCGCGCACCGCCGACGCGAGCGTCGCGGAGCGGCTCGCCAAGGTGCTGCTCGACTCGGTGCAGGCGGCGCGCGACGTCGTGCACGGCGAGAGCGGCTCGCTCGCGCTGCTCCCGGGCCGGCGCTTCTCGGTCGACGGCCACCCCTACGATCCGCTCAACCAGGAATACCTCGTGGTCCGCGCGCGCATCGCCGGCAGCCGGCCGCGGAACTTCGAGCTCTCCGGCCGCGGGGGCGCGGAGGACGGCGCGCGCGACCTCCGGTCGAGCTGCGAGTTCTGGGGCGTGCCGACCGGGACGACGCGCTACCGGCCCCCGCGGCGCGCCCGCGAGCAGGTGATCCCGGGCGCGCAGACCGCGATGACCACCGGGCCCTCGGGGCAGGAGATCCACACCGACGCGAGCGGGCAGGTGAAGGTCTCCTTCCACTGGGATCGCTCCGGAAAGAAGGACGACACCTCGAGCCGCTGGATCCGCACGAGCCAGGTGCCGACGGGCGGATCCATGCTGCTGCCGCGCGTCGGGTGGGAGGTCACCGTGCGCCACGTCGAGGGCGACGCGGACCGGCCGTTCGTGATGGGCCGCATGTACAACGCGCTCACGCCGCCGCCCTACGCGCTCCCGAAGGAGGCGGGGAAGAGCTCCCTCCAGACCGCGACGACGCCGGGCGGGGGCAGCACCAACGAGCTCCGGATGTCGGACACGAAGGGCGGCGAGGAGATGTTCATCAACGCCTCGAAGGACATGTCCACCGAGGTGAAGAACAACGCCACCGAGTCGATCGGCAACAACCACAAGAAGAAGATCGGCGCGGACCAGACGACGAACGTCACGGACAGCATGACGACCAGCATCGGGTCGAACCAGACGCTCTCGGTCTCGGGCAACCAGTCGATGAAGATCGAGACCTTCCACGTCGACGACGTGGGCGGCGATCACTCGCTCTCGATCGGCGGGAACCGCGACATGAAGATCGGCGGGGATCACAAGCGCGACGTCACCGGCAACAGCTCGCTCACGGTGTCCGGCAACCAGATCGATCTCGTGGTCGGCTCGGTCACGGATCAGACCCTGGCCGGCTTCAACCACGAGGTCGGCGCGGCGCTCGTCGAGCTCGCGCTGGGGCACCGCTCCGTGACGGTCCAGGGCGACCGGAGCGAGACGGCCACCGGCGCGAAGGTGATCGCGGTCAAGTCGGGCCGCGGCGTCCAGGTCGGCGGATCGATGAACGTGAAGGTCGGCGGCGCGATCGTCAACGTGGCGAACGGGAACCGCGTGGAGAGCTCGCTGGGCACGTACACCGAGCTCGCGGGGGGCGCGCAGCTCGTCAAGGCGAACAACGCCGTCTTCGAGGCGACCGGCGCGCTCACGCTGGTCATGGGCGCGTCGATCCTCTCGCTGACGCCCGCGAGCGTCGCGATCATCGGCGTCTCCGCGAAGCTCGACGGCGACGTCTCCGACACCGCCGCGCTGGTGCTCGACAACTGAGGAGGAGGCGAACGTGGCACGCGAGATGATTGCGCACTTCACGATCGACGAGGTCCCCGCGGCCCGGGTGCTCCGGTTCGAGTCGATCCACGAGGCCGGCAGGCCGCTCGTCCTCGACGTCGAGGTGTACCTCCACACGTACCAGGAGCTCGATGCGATGATCGGCAAGCCCGCGGCGCTCTCCTTCGGCGTGCCCGGGGAGGTCCCGCGCGTCATCGCGGGCACGGTGGAGGCCGCGACCTCGATCGGCACCACCGAGCTCGGCGTCGAGGGGCTGCTGGGCGTCCGCTACGCCGTCCGCGTCGTCTCCTCGCTCGCGCTCCTCGCGCGCAGCGTCGACTCGCGGATCTTCCAGGACATGAGCGCCAAGGAGATCGTGGCGAAGGTCCTCGAGGATCACGGGATCACCAGGGTAGCGTGGCGGCTGAGCGGCGACTGTCCGAAGCGCGAGTACTGCGTGCAGTACCAGGAGAGCGCGCTCGCGTTCATCTCGCGGCTCATGGAGCACGAGGGCGTCTACAGCTTCGTCGAGGTGGACGCCGACGGCGAGCTCCTCGTCTTCGACGACGACAGCACCGTCGCCGGGCCGATCGCGGGCGACCCCGCGCTGCCGTTCCGCCGGCGCACCGGGCTCAGCGCGGCCGACGAGCGCGACGCGATCTACGCGATCCGCGAGCTCGAGCGGGTGCGCTCCGGCAAGTTCGTCCTCCGCGATTTCGACTTCAAGCGGCCGAAGCTCGATCTCACGGCGACCGCGGCGCAGGGGGAGAACGACGCGCTGGAGCGCTACGACTACCCGGGCGGCTACTTCGAGCCGAGCGAGGGGCGGCGGCTCGCGCAGATCCGGCTGGAGGAAGAGCAGGTCGAGCGGCGCACGATCGAGATCGACACCGTCTGCTCGCGCCTCGCGGTCGGCCAGAAGCTCACGATCACGGACGCCGGCGAGCTCGACGGCGAGTACTTCCTCTTCGCGGTGAAGCACACCTACGTCCACGAGGAGGACGACGCGCGCGGCGGCGAGCGCGCGACGCCGCGCTCCAGGGCGCGGGCGCGCCTCGTGCCGGCCTCCGTGAAGTACAGGCCGCGGCGCATCACGCCGATCCCGCTCATCGAGGGGCCGCAGACCGCGACGGTGGTGGCGCCCGCCGGCTCCCAGACCGAGGCGATCCACGCCGATGAGTTCGGCCGCTGCAAGGTGAAGTTCCACTGGGATCGCAGCGACGTGATCGACGACAAGGCGTCGTGCTGGATGCGGGTCGCGCAGCTCCAGACCTCCGGCTCGATGATGCTCCCGCGCATCGGCTGGGAGGTGATCGTCGAGTTCCTCGAGGGGAACCCCGATCGGCCGATCGTGACCGGGCGCCTCTACAACGGCGTCACCATGCCGCCGTACGCGCTGCCGGAGGGCAAGACCCGGACGGCGATCCAGACATCGAGCACGCCGGGCGGCGGCGGAGCCAACGAGATCCGCTTCGAGGACAAGGCGGGCTCCGAGGAGATCATGGTGCACGCCCAGCGCGACATGAAGACGGTCGCGGCGAACAACGCGAAGAGGAACATCGGCAACAACGAGACGTCGGTCGTCGGGAACAACGCGTCGCTCGAGGTCGGCGGCAACCAGACGACGAAGATCACGAAGGGCTCGCAGAACACGGTGGGCGCGAACCAGACGATCAGCGTCGGAGGCAACCGCAACGTCGAGGTGAACGCGGTGTCGGCGCTGACGGCGAAGGGCAACGCGACGACCACCGTCGGCGGCAACCAGTTCGAGATGGACGGCAACCCCCTCGAGGCGATGCTCGCGCTCGCGGCGCAGGCGGCGGTGCAGTTCGCGAGCGTGATGGCCAACAACGCGATCGCGGCGGTCCAGGGGCAGGTCGACGGCGCCATCAACCAGGTGATGGCGCCGATCAACGGGCTGACCCAGAAGGCGGCGGGGGTGGCGGGCGCGATGCAGGCCGTCGCCGGCGGCGACATGAGCCGCATGCCCGGGATGATCGCGGGCGCGTCGGGCATCCCCGGCGCGAGCCAGCTCGCGGCCTCGATGGGCGGCGGCGGGGGCGGGGGCGGCGCCGCCGGCGGCGCGCCGGGCGCCGCGGCGCCCAACATGCTCGCCTCGATCGCCTCGAACGTGGCGCAGAGCAGCCTCGCCGGGAAGGTCTTCGTGAAGCCGGAGGCGCTCGCCTCGGCCCTCGGCATGGACGGGGGCGGCGGCGGCGGCGGGTCGACGGCCAACGTCGGCGGGCCGGACGGCGCCGTCGATGGCGTCGACGCGACCGACCGCGAGAAGGGGCCCGGGCACACGACAGCCAAGGTCACGGGCACCCACAAGGAGGACGTGGGCTCGATGAAGGTCCTGGGCGCGATCCAGGACCTCGACAACAACGTGACCGGCAAGAAGACGATCGACGTCGGCGCCGCGACAGTGCAGGTGGCGTTCGGCAGCTACGCGGAGAGCGTCACGGGCTCGAAGAGCGAGAAGGCGACGGGCCTGGTCGTCCTGAGCAACGGGGGCGAGAGCGAGACGGTCACCGGCTCGCGCACCGCGATGGTGGGCGGCGCGGTCGTCGACAAGCTCAAGGGGTCGCACGTGGTGCAGGCCGTCGGGCCTGCGACGTTCATCGGGGCCTTCCACAAGGTGGAGGCGAAGGGCGCCATCGTCTTCAAGTGCGGCGCCAGCGAGGTGGTGATCGACGGCGCGGGCGTCACCATCACGTCCCCGCTCGTGACCATCCTGGCGCCGAAGATCCAGCTGCCGAAGAAGGTCTCGGAGGTCTGATGACGACTCCGTTCGACGGTGGCTCGCGGGAGGCCGGCGCGTCGCTCTCGCTGGAGGAGCCGGACGCCGCGGCCACGGCGGAGGAGGCGTCCGGGTCGCCGCGCGTGACCCTGGACGACGTGCTCGCCGAGCCGGCCGCGGCGCCGCTCCCTGCGCGGAAGGCGCAGCCGCTCGGCGCCGCCATGCGGACCGCGCGCGTCGCCTCGATCGCGGGGCGGAAGGCGTCGATCCACGTCCGTGGCGCCGAGGGGCCCGTCGACGCCCAGATCGCGCCCGACGTCGATCCCGAGGTGATCGCCGACGCCCGCGCCCGCGGCGACGCCGTGCTCGTCGAGCTCTGCGAGGGCGAGCCCCCGCTGATCGTCGCGGCCCTGACGACGCAGCGGCCGAATACGCTCCACCTCAAGGCGACCACCGTCGCCATCGAGGCGGAGCAGGAGCTGCTGCTCCGCTCGGGCCGCGGCGCGGTCCGCATTCGCCAGGACGGCGACATCGAGGTCGTGGGCAGCCGCATCAGCGCCGCGTCGCGGGGGCTGTTCCGGATCGTCGGAAGGCTCTTGCGGTTGAATTGACGGCACGCGCGGCGTGCCCGCTGGAAGGCTGGGCTATCATAGCTTTCACTCAGGGAGCGTTGAAACAGCAATGCGAACGGCACCTGTCCCCAACATCCCGGCCATCCCGGGGATGAACCCCGGAGTCTTCGTTCTCGGCGGCGGCGGTGACGGCGGCGGGGCCGGCGGCCGCGGCGGCGGCGCGGGCAAGGACAAGCAAGGCGCGAACGGCAAGAACGGGGGCGATGACGCGTCCGGGGGCGGCAAAGGCGCCTGCGGCTCCGGCCAGAACGGCGGTGCGTGCCCCAACCATCATGGCAAGAAGGGGAGCGGCAAAGGCTCCAAGGGAGACCCTGTCGACATCGTGACAGGGCGTGTCTTCACGATCCCCGTCACCGACGTGCACTTGCCGGGCCCGCTGCCGCTGACGCTGACCCGCAGCTACACGAGCGCCGCGCGCGACCGCGACGTCGGGCTCGGGCGCGGCTGGTACCACTCGTACGCGTGGGAGGTGGAGGTGCACCGCGGCCGGACGAGGCTCTGGACCGGGAACGGCATGTACGTCGACTTCACGCCCATGCGCGTCGGCGAGTCGGCGGTGGGCCCTTCCGGGTGGCTGCTCGTCCGCGGCAAGACGGGCTTCGTGCTCGATCGGGGCGACGGCCGGTGGCTCGTCTTCGAGCACGCCTGGCAAGACCGGTTCCTCCTGTCGGCGGAGACCGACTCTCACGACAACCGGATCTCGTTCTTCTACAAGGAAGGTGTCCTGGCGCAGATCGTCGACTCGGTCGGTCGCAGGGTCGAGGTCCGCTCCACGAGGGAAGGGCGCATTGCCTCGTTCGAGGTGAAGAACGCGGCGCACCGGGGCCAGCTCGTCCCGTTCGCGCGGTATCGCTACGACGACGCGGGGGACCTGGTGCTCGCCGAGGACGCGATGGGCGCGGCGACCCGGTATACGTACACGGATCATCTCCTGACGTGCCAGGAGCACCCGACGGGCCTTTGCTTCTACTTCGTCTATGACGGGGAAGGGCGGTGCGTCGAGACCTGGGGCGCGTACCCGGGGCGCGAGGACGAGAGCCTCGCCGCCGACGTTCCGGCGGTGCTCGCCGACGGGATCACGGCCGCCAAGGGCATCTTTCACACGAAGCTCGAGTACGGGCCTCACAACTATGTGGAGGCGGCCGACTCGATCTCGGTCGAGCGCTTCTTCGGAAACGACTTCGGGAGCGTCGACAAGGCGGTCACGGCCGCCGGCGTCTTCTGCCGCACGTACGACGCGTGGGGAAACCTGCTGTCGTTCACCGACGCGACGGGGGCGACGACCCGCTGGGAGCGGGACGCCCGCGGGCGGGAGCTCCGGATCACGGACGCTCTCGGCCGCGTGACCACGTTCGAGCGGGACGCCGACGGGCACATCCGGAGGGCGGTCGATCCCGCAGGGGGCGTCATCGAGACCGGGCGCCTCACGGGCGGGCTCGTGTGGCGCGACGCCATCGGCGCCACCTTCGAGGTGCACTTCGATCGCCGCGGGCTCACCACGCGGACCGTCGCGCCGAACGGCGGGCAGACGCTCTACAGGTACGACGATCACGGAAACCTCATCGAGCGGACCGACCCCACGGGCGCGGTGACGCAGTACACGTACGACTACTGGGGCCGGCGCCAGAGCATGCTCGACGCGTCGGGGGCGATGGTCACGTACGCTCACGACGACGCCGGCCGCCTCCGATCCGAGCGAACGCCGGACGGCGGCGTGACGCGCTACGAGTACGACCCGTCCGGAAACTGCACGTCGATCTGGCACCCGAACGGCCACACGACCACGCACCGCTATGCGGGGTACAACCGCATCGTCGAGACGCGAGAGCCCGACGGGCGGATCAGCAAATATCGATACAACCGCGAGGGGCGCCTCGTCGAGGTGCACAACAGCCACGGAGAGGTGCACCGCATCCGCCTGAACGCCGCCAGGCTCGTCTCGGAGGAGATCACCTTCGACGGCCGCACGCTTCGTTATCGTTACGATGCCATGGGGCGTGTCGTGCAGTTCGAGAACGGACTCGGCGAGAAGACCGGGTACGTGTACGATCTCGTCGGTCGCGTCGTGGAGCACCAGTACCCCGACGGCGGCGTCGAGACGTTCGAGTACGACGAGCTGGATTACATCATCGCGGCGCACGGCCCCTCGGGCGACATCTTCTTCGAGCGCAATCTCCTGGGCTGGGTGACGTGTGAGCGGCAGGTGAGCGGCGGCGAGACGTTCTCGGTGGAGACGAAACATGACCTGATGGGCAATGTCGTCGAGCGAAAGACCTCCCGCGGACACCACCAGACCTGGGTGCGCGACGTCGCCGGCCGCGCGCTCCGGGTGACGCTCGACGGCGACGAGCAGCTCGGCGTCGTCCGCGACGCGCTCGGGCGAGAGACCGCCCGCTATTTGCCCGGCGGCGGGCGTGTGGATGTGGTCTATGACGGGCTCGACCGCATGGTCCAGCGCACCGTGTCTCGTGGGGTCGCAGGCCCTGTGGTGGCCGCAGGTCAGCCCGACTGGATCGGGGCGCTCCCCCATGACCTCACCCTCCGGCAATCGGTTCACTACACGCCGCAGGGCGATGTGGCCGCGATCGACGACGATCGCTCGGGCGCCGAGCGATGGGAGCACGATCCGCGCGGGCAGGTGCTGGCGCGCACCGGCGTCCACGGGCAGGGCGAGCACTTCCGGTACGACGCGGAGGGGAACGTGCGCGAGCTCGGCCCCGGCGCGCCGGAGCGCGAGTACGGGCGCGGCAACGTGCTTCTCCGGCGCGGACCTGTGTCGTACGTGTGGGACGGCGACGGGAGGCTGATCAAGCGCCGCGTGGTCATGCCGAGCGGTCAGGAAGCAACGACGAGCTACGAATGGAACGGCGCGGGTCTCCTGAGCGCGGTGGTGCGCCCCGATGGCGTCCGGATCGAGCATGTCTACGATCCCTTTGCCCGACGCCTCGAGAAGCGCGTGGTCAGGCGAGGCGAAGGCGGGCGCATGGACACGCTGTCCACGACGCGGTTCATCTGGGACGGGGACACGCTCGTTCATGAGATCAAACGCGAGTGGGGCCCGGAGGGCGATCGGGTCACCCAGGAGAGGACGTACTGCACCGACGAGGAGACGTCGGCGCCGTGGGCGCAGAAGGACGCCAGGAGCGGCGAAGGCGACGCCGTGTCGGCCGAGTGGTACTATTACCTGAACGACCCTGTCGGCAGGCCGGAACGCCTGCTCGACGCCGCCGGGAATGTCGCCTGCGAGCTCGACCGCACCGTGTGGGGCGCCGCGCGCCCGCGGGAAGGCGCGCGCACGGAGACGCCGCTGCGGTTCCTCGGGCAGTACTACGATGACGAGACGGGCCTCGCGTACAACCGCTATCGCTACTACGACCCCGCCGTAGGACGGTACATCAGCGTCGACCCGGTCGGGCTGCTCGGCGGGCAGAACGGGTTCTCCTACGCGGGCAATCGGCCCACGAAGATGGTCGACCCCACGGGGTTGATGTTCTCGACCACCACGGGGCGGAAGGACGCGAACGGAAATCCGCTGCCGGACATCCAGGGGAAGAGCTCGACCGTCCAGAGCGACGACGACCTCGACCCGGCGCTGAGGGACGCGGTATCGAACTCGCGCGAGAAATTCAAGGACCCCAGTAAGCCCGACAGCGATCCTCGAAACCTGGACGCCGACGGCAAGGTCAAGCCGAACGCGTCCAGCAAGGCAGGCAGATGCGCGGAGATCGACGGGTTGAACCAGCAGGCCAAGGACATCCGGCAGCGCCTGAGCAAGGATGCGAACGGCAAGGATTGCGACAAGTGGGCGAAGATGTCCGAGGCCGAGCGGAACGCCCGGGTCCGGAACGAGCTGCGCGAGGAGTACCGTCGCGGCGCGAAGATCGAGGCGCACTCGAAGAAGGGGAAACCCAAGGATTCCTCGGAGAAGCCTTGCCCGTTCTGCGCGCAGGTCTTCCGCGAGCTGGGCATCCATCCGGACAATATCAATGCTGATCCGAACGCTGACGTGCCCAAGGGGGCGAAGGAGAAAGCCGGGCTCACCACCGGGGACGCCAAAGGGGGCGTCATGTCCAACGGCAAGAAGTGGGATCACAAGAGAGACGGCGTCTACGACCCGGACAGGAACGATCCGGGGAAGAACGTCGCGCTGGAGAATCCCTCCGCGACCAACGTCGTCCCCAAGCTGAATCCGGACGGCTCGCAGCAGAAGAACTCGCGCGACCCGAACGCATTCATGGACGGGCAAGGCAATTACAAGCGACCGGACAAGCAGCCGCCGCCGCCGGATCCGAAGTTCGTGCCGCCCGAGGACGACAACACCGACCCGACCCGGAAGTAGAGATGGCAGACATCGGGGAAGAATCCGCGATTTCGGGCTTGCTCGCCGGGCTGGAGCGCGCGCCGGATGGGGTCTGGCACGCCGCGCGGGCCCTCCTCGCCTCGCCGGCTGTGGCGGCCTGGCTCCACGGCGAGCCGCGTCCTCCCGCCGCGCCCGAACCGGGCCCGTGGTCAGCGCTGGAAGCGCTCTGGGCGAGCTCCCGCCCAGGCGAGCGGGCCTTGATCAGGGCTCCTGGGGGCTCTGGTGCGAGCTCTTTGCTCGGCGCATTCTGCCTTCATCTCACGCGGCGAGGACTGGCCCGCGTGGCGTTCATCCCGATCTCGGTCCACGGCGGCATGGCGGATCCCTCGATATGGGTCGCCGCGCTGCATGCGCGGCTCGGAGCATTGACTTCGAGGAAGGTGTCCGAGCGTGCGCTCGCTCCTCGCGTGGCAGATGACATCCGACCGATCCTCGACGGTGACGAGAATCCCGAGGTGCCGCTGCTGATCGTCCTCGACGGTGCCCACGAGAACGATGATCCGGCGGTATGGCCGCGCATCGGATGGTCAACGGGCCTGCCCGGGAGCGTCCGCGTGTGGGTGTCTGCGGACAATGACCCTGGTGTCACCGCCGCCCGATGGGGTGAGGCCCTTCATTGGTTGAACGATCGGTCTGAGGTCGTCCTGGAGATGCCGTCGGAGCGCTCCGCCACGCCGTTGCCCGGTGACGCCGACGCAGATACCGTGTGTGTCTTGAGCGCTGCCAGCGGGCCGATCTCAGAGGCAGAGCTGGTCCAGATCGTGGGAGGCGATCAGGCCGAGGCACGAGTGTCTGCCACGTTGCGGGAGCTCGAGCCATGGCTCTGTCACACAACCCATGGCGCCGCGTTCCTGCATCGAAGTCTCGGGAAAGAGCTCGCTCTGCGCTTGAGCCATCTGGGCGACGTCCGTGGTCAGGCGCTCTTGACCGCACATGTCCGGGCGACTCTCGATAGCTACTCCGAAGGGAGCATCGCCCCTGTCGCTCGATCGGAATACGTCATCCGATACGGGGCGATGCATTTCTTGCGACACGATGCCACGGCGGAAGAGCTCGATCGCGTGATCGCCGAGCCGATGCGCGCCGCCTGGGAACCCCTGGACGGCGGTGCGTTCGGCTTTCGTGCGCTCGTCGTCGCCGCGTGGCGGCGGAGCCACGCGGCCTTCGGCGAGGCGACGTCGGAAGCCGCGCGCGGTCGGTGCATGGTGCAGGCGCTGCGGCTGCGTACGATCTTCGAGCAGCTCATCACGTCGCTCGTGCACGCGCTCCCGGAGATGGTCGCCGGCGCCATCCACGAAGGGATCTTTCGGCCTGGCGCAGGCATCGAGCTCGCCAAGCCGCTGAGCGAGAACGACAGGGTGCGGCTGTGGCGGGCGGTCCGGCCCGCCGTGTCCGAGGCGGACGCCCTCTGGCCGGCGCCGTTGCTGCGCGAAGCCGACCGCGCCGTTGCAGGGATCGAGGCGTCCGGCGCGAGCGCAGCGCGTTCGGCGCACGAGCGAGATCGCAGAGACGTCGTGCTGCGCGCGCTGAAATCACGACGTTTCGTGAAAGCGCTCGTGATCGGCGCGCTCCGGCGTATCGCCGAGCGGCTGCGCTCCCCCGCGCGGGAGGAGGTCCTGCTGCTGGCGGCCAGGCGCCTTGCCGCGATCCATCCAGAGAGGCGCGCGCTCTGGGCTGCCCTGCTGGCGCCGCTCTACCCCGAGGAGCGCCGCGCCGAGCGACTCGAAGACGTGGACGCGCAGATCTCCGCCTTGCCGGAGCTCGGAGATCGCCTCGAAGTCTTGACGGAGCGGCTCCTGGGGACCTCGGCGGGAGCGAGCGCGATCGTTCAACGAGCCATGGGATGGCTGCTGTCCTCCGAACGGTTTCCGCTCACGGCGCAGCGCTTTCTCTTTCATGTTCCCGAGAGTGAATGGAACCGATGTGTTCCCGACGAGGCCCGAGCGCTCGTCCGTCGCTGGCAAGGCGAATCGCGAGGATCCGCGGATTCGCTCGGGCCGCTCCGCTGCGGGCAGCTGCCTCCGTGGCTCGCTGCCGAGGTGCAGGATGCTCCCCTCGCGGAGGTGAAAGAGCGGACGGACGTCTCCGACCGCAACTTCGTCGCCTCCGAGCTCGTCTCCTTGGTCACGGCGGACGTCCGAGCGGAGCTGGCACGCGTGTTCTTCTCGGTCCCTCCAGAGGCCTTCCGCGGCGAGGACCGCGCCATCGAGAACTGGGCGGAATCGGCGACGCTGGAGGAGCTGCGCACCATTCACCAGAAGGTGTTGCCGTGCATGGGCTCTCAGATTGACGATGTGCTTGCGGCGCTCTGTCGCCGAGCCGTGGCGCTCGGCGACAGAGACCTTGCGACCAGCTTTTGTGCGGCGATGGAAGGGGACGACGACCGGCATCAGGCCGATCTGGAGATCGCGCTCGCTCTGGGCTCGTTTTCCGACGTGGAGCGCCTCGTGCGTCCGGACCTGGAAGACGAGGAAGCGTCTGGAATGCTCGAGATGGTAGGGAAGGCGCTGAAGCGCGAGGAGGACGCGGCTCGCTTCGCGGAGCTCGTGCGCGGCGCTACCCGAGCATCGAACAGGCTGTCCGCGTGGGCGGCCGTGTTCCCGTCGCTCTCCCCGGAAGCGAGGGAGAGGTTGTCCGCCGCCGTCGCCGACACGGTGAATGCGGTGCTCCGCGAGCCCCCCGAGGAGTCGGACGACACGCTCTGCAGCATGTTTCCCTGGATGCCGGAAGAGAGCCTGTGCGACGTGTGGCGGGAGCGCGCCTCACCCGATGCGTGGCGCCCCACGATCGCCGAGATCACGCCTCTCTTCACGTACGATCGGAGTTATGACAACGGCGCGTGCCTGGACACGCTCCTCCTGCGCCTGGGGGGCGAAGCCGCGCTCGTGGCCTGGGCGAGGACGCTCGCCAGCCTCGACGACTGGTTCTCGGAGATCGGGCCCGGGCTCGAAGAGGGCTGACCCCACGCGTCCGCGGCGATGTGGCCATCGCCGCGTGGGTTACCGATTCAGCTCGTCACTCCCGGACGACGCCCCTTCCGGCCGCGCTGCCGGAGCCCCAGGGACGCCGCGAGCAGCGCTGTCAGCGCGAGGGCACCTCCGGATGGAGCGCGGCTCGCCGCGCGACAGCTACAACCAGCCGGCTCGCCCGACTGCTCGTCGGAGGTGCCCCCCGACGACGCCTGGGCGGCTGACGTTGAGCTGGGGGACCCCCCACCCGCGGCCGTGCCCGTCGAGGGCGCTCCTCCTGAGCCGGAGCCGGAGCCGGCGCCACCGCCGCTGCTGGCGCTGACGCTGCTGACGCTGCCGTCGCCGCCGCCGCTCGTGCTTCCCCCCGCGCCACCCCCGCCGGCGCCCTCGCCCCCGACGGGCGAGAACTGCCAGAAGTTCATGTTGAAGAGGTTCGACCCGCCGCCGGTGAAGACGAGATAGAGATCGTGCACGCCTGCGGCGCCGTCGACCGCACACGACACGTCGCTCCACTTCTGCCAGCCCCCCGTCGCCCCGACCGCGCAGGTGCCCACGAGCTTGCCGTCGCGCGCATCCAGGCGGAGCTCGATGCTGCCCCCCTCCGCGCCGCTCGCGACGCGCGCGCTGAAGCTCTCCGCCCCTTCGCCGAAGTCGACCCCACGGAGGCGCACCCAGTCTCCGTTGTTGATGAACGAGAGGTCCATCCCGCCCTCCTCGCAGGGCTCCGTCTCGATGCCGCTCTGCGCGTTGAAGGTCTCGGCTTCGACGCGCGCGTAGGGGTCGAGGTTCGCGAGCTGCTTGAGCCCGTCCGTCGTGTAGGTCACCGGCACGATCGAGCCGTCTTCCTTGTAGGTGAACGACTCGATCCCGAGGTTCCGGCGATAGCCCGGGGGCTCGCCGGCGTCGTTGGCGACGGAGCGATTGTGGTAGGCGTGGTACCAGGAGCCGCCGAACTCGAAGATTGCCGCGTGGTTGTTGTTGTTGTTGTTCTTCGGCGGCTGGGGCCCCACCGTGCCGCGGTGGGTGAAGCCGGAGGTGGGGCTCGAGCTCGTGAGGTAGTCGATCCGCATGCCGTTCGCGGGGTTCGTCGAGTACGACAGATAGTAAACGCCGTTCCGCTTGTGCATCCACGAGGCCTCGAAGAAGTACGGGATCGTGATCGTGGAGGCCGAGCCCGAGACGCTCACCATGTCGTTGTTCAGCTTGATGACGCGCGCGTTCTGCTCGCCGTTGCCGCCGAAGTAGAGGTACGCCTGGCCGTCGTCATCGATGAAGACCCCCGGATCGA
Organism: Sorangium sp. So ce145; assembly: GCF_051525985.1. NCBI lineage: Bacteria > Pseudomonadati > Myxococcota > Polyangiales > Polyangiaceae > Sorangium > Sorangium sp. So ce145. Next base: position 4,304,841 of record NZ_CP150315.1, read on the forward strand.
AGAGCCAGATGTTCTGGCCCGAGGCGCCGGGGGTGCTCGAGGTGATCAGGGCGCTGCCCTTCGCGTCTCTGAACGGTCCGGTCGGGCTGTCGCTCTTGGCGACGCCGATACCTGATCCGTTGTTGGCGAAGTACATGTAGATGTTGCCGTTGCGCTCCACGAGCGAGGGGGCCCACGTGTTGGCCGCCCAGGAGGCGTCGCGGGGCACGCGGATCACTTCCCCGTGGTCGGTCCAGTTCTTCATGTCGCTGCTCGAGATGGCCACGAACGAGGCCATCTTGTAGCCGTCGTCCGAGCCGTCCGCCTTGACGTTGTCGTCGTCGTTCGAGCCGTAGAGATAGACGCGCCCGTCGTGCACCAGCGAGGCCGGGTCGGCGAGGTAGCGGTGCGAGGCGATGGGGTAATCGGCCAGCGCGGAGGGGCTCGCGACGAGCCCGACCGCGGTGAGCGCGAACCCGCAACAAGCCGTTCTCGCCAATGTACGTGAGCGACGCATGTTCACCTTACCTGTTGGTCCAGAGCCCTCGAACTCTGCTGCTCGGGCGGCGCTTCGCCCCAGAACTGGTGCAGGCGAGGTCCCGAGCGCAGGCTTCCAGGGCGAAGCGAAAGGATGTCCCTGGTGGTCAAATGTGAACGTTCACATGGCCGATGTCAATCAAAATGGACCGGCGCGTGGCGCGCCTCGACACGCCTCGACGTCGGCGCTGAACGGCGCCCGACTCGAGCGCGGGTGTCCTCAGCCCTGCGCGCTCTGGTCGATGAGCGCCTGCCACTGCGCCTTGAGCGCCGGATCGGACTCGAGGCGCTCATGCCAGATCCTGTGCAGCGCGATCCAGCTCTGCGGGGTCAACCCATAGTGGCTCTGGATCTGCGGGATGAGATTCGGATGGTCGCGCAGGTCGGCGCACAGGCGCGCGTACCGCGCGAGGGAGATGCGCTCCACGCGGCGCATCGCCTCGTCGTCCTCCATGCCGGCGTGCGCTTGCGCGGCGGGCTCCGCGGGCGACGGGCTCGCGGACGGCTCGGCGGCGCTTGGCTGAAGGAAGGGCAGGGCCCAGCTCCCCGTCGGGATCTGGGGCGGTTGCGGAGCGATCTCCCCCCTGGCGGGCCGCGATGGCGCGGGTGATTGGCCCGGGCGAGCGAAGGGCAGCGCGTTGTCGGCGGGCGGCGAGCGGGTCGGTCGCGAGAACGGCAGGGCGTTGGCGGCCGGCGGCGAGGAGGCTGGGCGAGAGAAGGGCAGGGGATTGGCGGCCGGCGGCGAGGAGGCCGGGCGCGAGAAGGGCAAGGCGTTGTCGGCCGGAGGCACAGGGGCCGGTCGCGAGAAGGGCAGGGGATTGGCGGCCGGCGGCGAGGAGGCCGGGCGCGAGAAGGGCAAGGCGTTGTCGGCCGGAGGCACAGGGGCCGGTCGCGAGAAGGGCAGAGCGGCATCGAGCGGAGGCAACGGGGCCGGTCGCGAGAAGGGCAGAGCGGCATCGAGCGGAGGTAACGGGGCCGTGCCTGAAAAGGGCAAGGCTCTGTCGGGCCCCAGCGCGCCGACCGTGCCGATGGCCGTCGTGTCCATCTCCGGGCTGTCTGCCGGTGACGCAGTTGTGCCCTCGACCGCGGGCGCGCTCGACACGTCTTGACGGAACGGCAGCGCATCCCGGCCCGGGAGAGGCGTCGTGCCGAGGAGCGTCATGCGCGCTCGCGTCGTCGTCGATGGCCGCTCCAGGCTCGGCATGGGCAGCGGCGACGGCACCCCCGGCAGCAGCGACGGCGAAGGCATGACCGGCGGCAACGGCGAAGGCATGACCGGCGGCAACGGCGAAGGCATGACCGGCGGCAACGGCGAAGGCACGGCCGGCGGCAACGGCGAAGGCTGCACGACCCCGGGCCGCGGCGCGGCGGCATTCAGCCTGGCCCAGGGAGATCGCGCAGCCCCCTCGTCGCTCACGCCCGCGGCGGGCGGCGGCGTCGCCCCATCCAGAGGCGCCCCCTGCAGCGGGGCGATGCGCGCAGCAGGCGCCACCGGCATCGGCCCTTCCAGCTTCCTGCGCGCGCCCCGCGCCTTCTCCTCGGCGCGGCGCTTCTGCGCGGCGACGAGCTCCAGGTACCGGCGGCTCGATCGCAGCTGCCCGCGCGCGGCCTGCGCGGCGAGCCTGGACATCCACCGCTCCCGCGCCGCCTCCCACGCCGCGGCCGAGAGCCCCGCGCCCGCGAGCACCTCGTCGCGCGGCAGGCCCGCCTCGAGGGCCCCGGCCACGGCGGCGAGCTCCTCGAGCTGGATCGATCGGACCTCCTCGTCGCGCTCCTCCATGTCCACGAACATACCCCCTCGTCACCGTCGGGCGGCGCGCTGCGGCGGCCCGGCCGATGTCGCCCCGCTGCCGTCCCGGTTACCTCATCGCCCGCTGAAACCGCGCCATGAGCGCCTCGTCCTCGAGCATCGCCGCGGTCCATCGCTGCTGCGCGCTCAGGTAGTCCTCGAGCGTCAGGTCCAGGCGGCTCAGCACCGTCGCCATGTCGGTGCCCCGCTTCAACCCGCGCGCGGCCTCGAGGAAGCGCTCGAACGACAGCTCGCTCTTCGCTCGGGCGCGCTGCACCCGCGCGAACGTCTCGGCGAAGGCGACGACGAGCGGCGGCACGACCACCTCCTCGCCGTCGTCGTCGTCCGCCTCGGAGAGCCGCGCCTGCCAGGCGTCGTCGAGCGCCTCCCAGCCGGCCTCGTCGAGCCCGTGTGCCGCGAGGAGCGCCGCGCGATCGGCGCTCGGGTCCGCGAGCTGGGCGGCCAGCGTCGCGTACACCTCGACGTCGTCGACGTTCTGCGCGCCCCGCGGAGGATCCTTCATCGTCCGGGCAGGCTACCTCAGCGCGCGTCTTGGGGCCTCCTTCGCGCAGGTGTATTCATGGCGCGTGTCCTTCTCATACCTGCCCTTCGTCGCGCCCGGCGGTCAGGAGGGGCAGCCCTCCGCGCCCGTCGGCACGGACGTGCTCGCCCACGACAAGCTCGAGAACGCGCACGCCGCGCTCCGCCGCGCAGCGCTGTCGCTCGAGCACGACGTCGAGCCGGTGACCGACCTGACCGGGCCCGCGCGCGCCCTGGAGCGGGCCCTCGGCGCGATCTACGACGCCTTCGACGGCCGCGCCGAACCCCTCGGCGCCGTGCGTGCCGCCCTGGCAGAAACCGACGACATCGCCGCTCGGATCGAGCAGGCGATCGGGCTCGACGCGGGCTTCGCGGCGGTGGACGAGCTGCTCCGGAGCGCGCGCGGCTGGCTCGAGCAAGCCGCGGCGCGGCTCGCCCTCGTGCCGCCGGCGCCGCCGCTCGACCTTCCGCCGATCCTGGCGAGCCGCGACCGGCCGCGCCTGCACGCGGTCCAGCGGGCGTCGCTCGCGCCGCTCCTCAAGGTCCCGGAGCCGCCCCCGGCCGAGCTCGTCGCGAAGCCCCCGCCGCCGATCCCGCGGCCGCGGACGTTCGAGGAGCTCGAGGCCGCCGTCGAGGCGCTGAAGCAGCAGGCGCCCGCGCCCGGCGCGCTCCCCGCGGCGGCGGAGGTGCGGCCGCCCGCGGCGCGCCCGGACGAGGGAGCTGCGCGCGCCGTGCCGCCGGGCTTCGCGCCCGAGATCGGCGACGCGATCGACGATCTCGCCTTCCTCCGCGCCCGCGCCCGCGAGTGCTTCGAGGAGGTCGCGATGGTCGGCATGCAGCGGGCGCCGCTGCTCGGCGATCCGTTCCGCGGGGCGCTGATCCTCGAGCGGCGCATGCTCGCGGCCATCGACGTGATCGCGGCGATCGGGGCGCCGGCGCTCGAGCACGTGCCGCGGCTCGTGGCCGACGCGCCCGTGAAGGACGCGAGCGTCGCGTTCGCGAGCGCGATGGTGCTCGGCTGCTTCGCCGGCCGCGACGCGCTCGCCGCGGCCGAGCTCGCGCTGCTCCGGAGCGGCAAGGACAGGGCGTTCATCGACGCGCTCGGCGCGGCCTTGAAGCTGGTCCCGCACGAGCTCCTGCCGCTCGCGCTCCGCAGCCTGCTCCGCGAGCCCGAGCCGCTGGTCCGCGCGATGGCGATCGACGTCCTCGCCTACCGCGGCTTCGCGACAGAGGACGAGCTCGTCGCGGCGGCGTCGGACGACGAGCCCCCCGTGGCGGCGTGCGCGCTCCACCACCTCGGCTGCACGCCGGGCCCCCGCTTGCCCGAGCTGATCCAGCGGGCGCTCGCGTCGACCGCGGCGCCGGACCCGGCGCTCCGCGAGGCCGCCTGGACGGCCATGGCGCTCTCGGATCACCCGCACGCCCCGCTCGCGCTGCGCGGCGCGCTGGAGGAGGCCGACGGCGCGGACGCTGCGGCGCTCCTGCTCGCGCTCGCGGGCGACGACGCCGACGCGCGGCTGCTCGCCTCGCGCGTCGCCGAGGCGCCGCGCCGCGGCCTGATCTTCGCCGTGGGCTGGGCCGGCGCGGCCGCCGCGGTGCCGCTGCTCATCGACCTGCTCGAGCGCGACGTCGACGGGGACGTGAAGCTCGCCGCGGCCTACGCGCTGGAGCGGATCACCGGCGCGGGGATGTGGGAGGAGGTCGCGGTGGAGGACGAGGAGATCTTCGTCGCCGAGCCGCCCGAGCCCGACGTGGGCGAGCCTCGCGAGCTCAAGCTCGCGCAGCTGGTCAGCGATCCCAACGACCTGCCCGAGGCGCCGGCGCCGGAGATGGCGGAGCAGCCCACGGTGGATGCCGCGCGCTGGCGGGCCTTCTGGCGCGAGCGCTGCCAGGGCTGGGACATGACCGCGCGCTACCGCCGCGGGCGCCCCTACACGCCCGACGTCGTGCTCGACGAGCTGGATACGGGGCGGGTCACCCCGGGCGAGCGCCGGCTGCTCCAGCGCGAGCTGATCGTCCGCACCGGGCACTTCGTGCGCTTCGATCCGCACGACTTCGTGGTGGCGCAGGAGGAGGCGATCCAGGCCTGGCGGCCGATCGCGGCGCGCGCCTCCGGCGCCCCGGGCCGCTGGACGCGGCCCCGCCGGCGCGTAGGGTAAACGGCGGCCAGGGCGCCTGCGGCGCCGAGCCCGATGCAGGCCGTGAGGTGCGCTCCGCGGTCGACGAGAAAAGAGCCCACCGGACCACCTCCGTGCCAGGTGGCCGCGCAGCGCCCGTTCGCGCTCCGTGCCTCCGCCCAGAGGATATCGCGCCGCGCGGCGTGAGCCACGAGCGCTCCGCGAGCGACGTACGCTGCGCGGCTACTTCTTGGCGGGCGCGGCCGGCTTCGCCGGGGCGGCGGGCGGCGCGCCCTTGGCCGGCGCGCCCTTCGCGGGCGGCGCCTCGCCGGCCTGCCCGCTGTTGTACATCTGGATCGCGCGATCGGTGAGCTCGAGATCGGCGCGGTAGTAGGGAACGGCCGACTTGTCGAGGATGAGGTCGTAACCCTCCTGCGCCGCGAGGCGCCGGAGGAGGCCGAGCACCTTCTGCAGCATCGGCGTCGTGAGCTCGCTCTCCTTGCGCTGCATCTCGCGCTGGGCGTCGAGCGTCGTCGCCTGGAACTCGGCGGCCTGACGCTGCCAGGTCTCGAACCTGCGCTGGAGGACGTCCTTCGGCGTCTTGCCCGCCTGGGCCTCCTTGTCGAGCTTGTCCCGCTCGTCGTCGAGCGCGCGGCGCTTCGTGTCGAGCTCCACCTGGCGGCTGTCGAACAGCTTCTTGAGCGTCGCCTGGACGCGGAGCCCTTCCTCGGTCTCCAGCATGGCGCGGCGCACGTCGACGACGGCGATCTTCGACTGCGCGGACGCGGGCGCGGGCGACAGCAGCGCCGCGCTGCCGAGCGCCGCGGCCGCGAGCAGCGGCAGGACGCGCGCCGTGAGCCTCCGGCCCGAGGTCGGGCGGGCTGCCAGCGCAGCACCCTGGCTCGCGCCGGCCGGGCGCGCAGGGGTGGAGAACGTGGAACAGCGCGCGACGAGCCGCTCAGGAGCGTTGTTTCGCATCGCGGATGGCCTTAGCTACCCGGCCACCCAACGTCAAGAACGTGGCGCGCCCTTCTCGTGCGCTGCTGCCGCCGCGCCCTCCGGGTGCGCTTCCTTGCTCTGCGCAGCGCTCGCGCTCCGGTGCGCTGCCGGATCGTTGTTGCTCGGCGCCTCGGCGCGCTCCTTCCGTCCCAGGGCGCTGGCGGTCTTCGCGACCTTGCTCCGCGACGGCGCCCCGGCGGCCCGCTGGGCGGACGGGTCCGCCGCGTGCGGTGGCCGCGCCGTCGACGGCAGCGACCGGCCGAGGCGCTCTCGAGCGAGGGCGATCAGACGCCCGACGTCATCGTTCCCCCGAAGGAACGCGTCGCGCTGGCGGGGATCCCGCAGGGCCTCGACGCGCGCGGCCAGGGCGGAGAACGCGGCGTCGAGCGCGGCGTTCGCCTCGCGCTCGTCCCCGATCGCGAGGAGGGCCTCCACGAGCGTGACGCGGATCGCGTCGCTCCACTCCTCGACGGGCCCACCCGCGAGGTGGCGCGAGGCCTCGCGCGCCGCGTCGACCGCGGCCCTGAGCTCGCGGCGCGCCAGCTGGACGCGCGCCATCGCGAAGCTCGCCATCGCCTGCAGCGCGGCCGCGTGGTGCGCCGCCTCCTCGCAGAGCCAGCGCGCGACGGCGTGCGCTGTCGCGTGGTCGCCGGGGGCGCCGCGCCAGACGAGGAAGAGCGCCTCGTACAGCCGGCCGGCGAACCTGAGGCGGGAGATCTGGCACGCGTCGGCGATCCCGCTCGCCTGGCGCTCGAGCGCGACGCCCTCCTCGATGTTGCCGAGCCGCGCGTGCGACATCCCGAGGTTGTGGAGCGCGAACCCCTCGATCGCCCGGAGCTTCCGGCCCCGCGCGTCGAGCAGCGCGCGCTCGAGCAGCTCCTGCGCCTCCTCGAACAGGCCGAGCTGGTTCAGCGCCGAGCCGGTGTTCAGGCGGGCCCTCGCCGCGATGACGGCGTCGCCGGCCCCGTCGGCGTCCGCGACGAGCGACGCGCCCAGAGAGGCCGCGGCGGCCAGATCGCCGGCGTGGATCAGCGCGGCCAGGTGGGCCTCCCGGGCGTGGAGGAGCGCGTCGGCCGAGCCGCTCCCGCGCGCGGCCTCCATCGCCGCATGCGCGGCGCGGAGCGCCTCGGCGGGCCGGCCCAGCGCCGCGAGGGCGCGGACGCGCGACGCGAGGAGCTTCGCGCGGATCGACGGCGAGAGCGCCGCCGCGAACTGCGGAGAGAGCGCGGACGCGGCGCGCGCGTCGCCCTCGGCGCCCTGGCCCGCCTCGATCATGCAGGTCGCCGCGACGACCTGCGCCTCGCCCCACAGATCCGAGCCGGGCAGCGCGAGGCGCGACGCCTGCTCCGCGGCGTCGAGCGCCTCGTCGAGGCGGCCGAGGAGCTCGAGGATCTCCGCCCGGCGGACCAGGAGCGCGGCGCGCGTGGTCCCCTCGGCCCCGCAGGCGAGCCCGCGCGTCGCGAGCTCGAGCGCCTCGTCGAGCTCCGCGCCGCTCGCCGCCGGGTCCCGCGTCGCGCGCGCGTAGAGCAGCGCCGCCCGCGCCTTGTCGCCGCCCGCCTCGGCGTGGCGCGCGATCAGCCCCGGATCGACGCCCGCGGACTCGAGCCAGGCGGCCGCGGCGAGGTGGAGCGCGGCGCGATCTTCCTCGAGGATCGACGCGTACGCCGCGTCGCGCACGACCGCCTGCCGGAACGTCCACTGCACCTGCCCCGGGACCCGCGGCTCCAGCTGGCGCGCGATCATCTCGCCCGCCTCCAGCTCGGCGAGCTCCGCGCCCACGGCGCGCTCGAGCAGCGCCGCGACGCCCGCCGTCCAGAAGACCTGGCCGAAGACGGACGCGGCGCGCAGCGCCCCGCGCACCCCGCTCGACATGCGATCGACGCGGGCCTGCACCAGGGCCTGCACGCTGAGCGGCACGTCGTCGCGCCCCTCGGCGGCGGACCGGATGAGCTCCTCCAGGAAGAGCCCGTAGCCGCCGGCGCGCTGGACGATGGCGCCGCGCGTGGCCGGGTCGGCCTGCGGGAGGGCGCTCGCCGCGAGCCGATCCGCGGCCTCTGGGGACAGCGGCGGGAGCGTCACGCGGGTCACGTCGCGGTGCTCCCACAGCGACGGGAACCGGGCGGAGAGCTCGGGCCGCGCGAAGGCGAAGACCCCGAAGCGGAGATCGGCGCAGCCGAGCAGCCAGTCGACGAGCTCGACCGTGGTGCTGTCGGCCCAGTGCATGTCCTCGATGACCAGGATCTGCGGCGTCGTCTCGGACTTCGAGCGGAAGAACGCCTCCACCGCCATCCGCGTGCGCGATTCCATGAGCTGCGGGCTCTCGCGGGCCGCGCGCAGCGGCTCGTTCCCCTCGTCGGGGAAGGGCACGCCGGCGAGCTCCCCGATGAAGCCGGCGAGGAAGCGGAGCGGGCGGGCCAGGCGCATCGCCACGTGGGCGCTCACCTTCTGCACCTGGTCCTCGAGGCGCTCGCCGTCGCGGATGCCCATGAGCGCGCGCAGGGCGCGGCCCAGCGTCGTGAGGCCAGCGCCCTGGCTCATCGCGTCGCCGCGGCAGAGCAGGATGATCGGCGCGTGCGGCGCCGTCTCGAGGTGCTGGATCAGCTCGGCGCGGACGCGGCTCTTTCCGATGCCGGCGGGACCCGTCACGAGCGCCGCGCGCGGCGCGCCGTCCTCGGCGATCTTGCTGAAGATGCCCTGGAGCCTGGCGAGCTCGTGCTCGCGCCCGAGGGTCGCCGTGGGGAGCCCGGCGAGCTTGCGCGCGTCGAAGCCGGCCGCGTCCTCGTGGACGATCACGCCGCCGCGCGCGTCCTCCTGGACCACGAACCGCCCCTCCAGCGCGGCGATCGCGTGGGCGTCGATCCGGACCGCGCCGGGCGCCGCGTACTCCAGCTGCTGCGCCGCGCGATCGAGCGCCTCGCCGGCGAGGCTCGCCCTGCCGCGGACGGCGTGCCCGACCGCGACCGAGGCCCGCGCGCCCGGCGTCGATCGGGCCACGGTCAGCGCCGCCCGCGCGGCGCGCGCCGCCTCGTCACCCCGCGAGCGCTCCACCCCGAGCGCCGCGGCGAGCCTCCCGTCGGGGAGCGGCTCGAACCGCGGGTCGTCGCCGAGGACCTCGCGGAGCGCGGCGTCCACCGCGGGGCGGAGCGGGCCGGCGCCCAGCTCGAAGAGCACGCAGGCGACCACGCGCCGCTCGCTGTTGGCGAGCCGCACCTGCGGCCGCTCGTCGCCCGGCCCGGCGGGCCTCGGCATCGTCTCCTGCGCGGGCGCGCGCCGGACGATCGAGGCGGACCTGTCGGTCGCGGGGGGATCGTTGCTCAGCTCCCCGACCCGCGCGAGCGCGCGCGCCAACTCGCCGCCGTTCTCGTACCGCTGCTCGCGATCGCGGGCGATGGCGCGCGCGAGCACCTCGTCGAGGGCCTCGGGCACGTCGAAGCGGATCTGCTGCGAGCGCGGGGGATCCTCGACCACGAGGCGGCTGAGCAGGGCGATCGCGTTCTCGGTCTCGAACACGTTCCTGCCCGTGACCAGGCGGAACAGGACGGCGCCCAGCGAGTACACGTCGGCCCGCGCATCGACCGCCTCGCCGCGCGCCTGCTCGGGCGCCATGAAATGCGGGGTGCCGATGATCGTGCCGCGCTCGGTGGGGCAGTCGTCCGGGACCGGGAGCTTCACGACGCCGAAGTCGATCAGCTTGATCGCGGTGCCCTTGCCGCGGACGAGAAAGATGTTGGAGAGCTTGAGGTCGCGGTGGACGACGCCGCGGGCGTGGATGGCGGCCATCGCGGCGGCGCTGCGCCGGACGACCTCCACCGAGTCGCGCAGGCCGAGCGGCGCGCGCCGCTGGCGCTGCCCCAGATCCTCGCCGTCCAGCCACTCCATCGCGAAGAAGAGGCGCCCGTCGAGCCAGGTGCCGTGCGCGACGTACTGAACGATGTTGGGGTGCCGCAGATCGGCGAGGATCGAGATCTCGCGCGCGAAGCGGGCGCGCTCGTGGGGCGACGCGGCGGCGCGCAGGATCTTGAGCGCGACCGGGGCGCCGGTGGTCTGATCCGTGCCCTTGAAAATGTCACCCATGCCGCCGCTTCGGCTGCGGGCTTCGATCATGAAGCGGTCGGTCGGGTCGGTGAACTCCGGGAGCACCGTCCGGATAGGCTACGCGAACCTCGCGCCTTCATGCCAGCGAGAAGGCGCCCCGCGCAGCGCGGAGCGCCGGCGGGCGACCTGGGCCGAGGCCCGAATCGCGCGCCATCGTCGTGCTGCTCCGCAGCGTAGCGACGCCATGACCGGCGCGATCGGGACACGGCGCTCGAAAATTCCAGCCAGCATCCGCGCCGCCGCGCCGTCCGCACCACCCTCCTGCCCGCGCGGGGCCCTCCGTGCGCTCAGAACCCCGCGAGCAGCCCGGCGCCGAGGGAAGCGCTCGGACGCAGAGGTCTCAGCGCGCCGGCGAGCGGGTGGTCGACGAGCCCGAGCGCGGCGAGGACCTCGGCGTGGGTATAGAACGAGAGCGTGTCGTTGAGCGCGAGCTCGATCCCGCCGCGGAGCCCGAGCGCCATGAACAGCAGGGACACGTCGGTGGCGGGGACGGCCCGATCGGCGACCTGCGCGACGCCCATCTCGACGAGAGCGCATGTGACCAGCAGGTCGACCGTGTGAAGGCACGGAACGAAGGCGCCGCTCGTGTGCGTGCGCGGGTACGACGATCGCGCTTTCGTGCTCCCGCCGGGGCTCGGGGCGTCCGGACTCGACACCTCGCCGTGTTCGAGCGCGCTCGGCTTCGAGACGACGAACGTGCCCCGGCTCTCCAGCGAGAAGGAGAGGCTCTGTGACCAGCGAACCCTGACGAGCAAGGAGGCGCCGCCGAACAGCCCCTCGGGCACCCCGAGCCCCGCTATCGCGCCTATGCCGACCCGCGCCGAGCTCCACGGCTCGCCGGGCCTGCTCCCGGGCTCCGGGCGCGCCGGCGCGATCTCCGGGCGAGGCGGCGCGGCGGGCGCTCGCTCGTCGCTCGCGAACGGCGTCAGCGTGAAGGAGATCGCGACCGCGACGGTATGGGTGAGCTGCTCGCAGGCGCCGTCTCCGTGCGAGAGGTCGAAGCCTCGGCCGGAGACCCGCCCGTCGGCGTTCCGGTACGTCGTCGTCGCGACGACCTGGGCGCCGTGAGGCCTGATCGCGACCTCGACCTCCTCGGTCGCGTCCTCGCGGAAAGGGTCGTACCCGACGCGCAGCCGGATCCGCTCGCGCAGCGCGCGCTCTCCAGGGCACGAGGCCGCTTGCGCATCCTCGCTGTAGCGCAGCCGCAGCGCGCGGCGTGCCGGCTCCGCCGCGCGCGACGGCGCGCTGAGCAGCAGAGAGGCGAAGACGATCATGCAGAGAAAGGAGCGTGCCATATCCCCGGTCAGTGGCTCCGCTAAACGAGCCATCCGTGGCCGCCATGAAGCGCTCTCGAGGCAAAGCACGTCAAGAGCTCATGTCGTTTCTCTTCACGATCCCGGCTGACGTCAATTGACGTGATAATCGAAGCTCGTGAATGGTAATGGCCGCGAAATCGCGATTGCGCGCGAGCGGGATCCGGATCCGTGACGAGCGAGACCACTCGTCCGTATGCACGCAGGCAGCTGACCGGCGCGGAGCGTGAGAATCCGTCGGGGTTCGCGGCAATGCAGACTTGCTGTCTGCAATGGCCTGCGCGCGGCGGGCATGCTCCGCCGGCCGCGCGGACCTCTCGGTCAGCGCCGTGCGCGGTCGATCTCGCTGGAGGGGGAGGAGGGCCGAGAGGGCGAGGGGGAAGGGGACGGCGAGCGGTCAGCCCGCGCTGGCGCCGGCGCTGGCGCCAGCGCGCGAGGCGAGCCGCGCGAGGTCCTTGGGATCGCTGACGCGGACGAGGATGACGGTGATGTTGTCCCGCCCGCCGCCCGCGTTCGCCTTCTCGATGAGCGCCTGCGACGCCTTCTCGGGATCGGGCTCGGCGAGCAGGATGTCGCGGATCGCCTCGTGGGTCGTCATCTTCGACAGGCCGTCGGAGCAGAGGAGGTAGACGTCTCCGGGGTGGGGCCGGGCGATGATCAGATCGACCTTGACTGCGGGGGAGATTCCGATCGCCCGGCTCAGGTGGTTCGCCATCGGCCCGGTGATCCCCGCGGCGCCCATCGTGTGATCGGTGGTGAGCTGCGTCAGCTCGTTGTCGCGCAGGCGATAACAGCGGCTGTCGCCCACGTGGCCGATGTAGAGGCGCTGCTTGTTGGGCGAGAACCGCGCGCTGACGAGGGTCGTGCCCATGCCCGTGAGGCTCCGCTCGGCGTGGGCCCGCTCGTAGATCGCCTGGTTCGCTTGCTGGATCGCGACCGCGAGCTCGCTGCCGCGACGAGGGACGTCGGGGTAGGGGCTCTCCGCGTCGCTGTCCACGAACGACTGATCCTTGAACGCGCGCGCGATCGTGTCCACCGCGAGGCGGCTGGCGACGTCGCCGCCCGCGTGGCCGCCCATGCCGTCCGCCACGGCGAACAGGTAGTGCTCGTCCAGGCAGAGGTAGCAGTCCTCGTTCTTCTTGCGCTTCTGACCGGGATCCGTCTGACCGACGGCGCTGATGAGCAGGAGCGGCGACGAGCTGGTCGGCTCGTCGACGGCGGCCTCGTCGTCGTAGATGATGGGGACGGCGGACGGCTCCTCGCGCTCGTGCCCGTCGTCATCGTCGTCGTCGTCGTCGTCGTCGCCGCCGTACGACGGGATGCTCGCGCGCTTGATCGTGCTCTGCAGCACCTCCGGCGGCGCCAGCGTGATCAGCGTGAGGTCGTCGTCATCGTCGTCGAACGCGTCGTCGTCGTCGCAGCGCGATGGGCCGTTCGAACGCTTCCAGTCGGCGCTCGAGACCCGCTCGGTGCGGCCGTGACCTCCTGCTGTCTTCGCGTGCGCGCTCTCGCTCGCGGGCGCGCCGCCCCGCAGCGCTGCTGCGCCTGGCCTCGTCGTTGAATCTTCGAGATCTCCCTCCCCCTCGTCGAGGGCTTGGGCTCCTGGGCCCCCCTGCGTCAGCGCCGTCGCCGCGCGAGGGCGGGCCCGGTCGCCGTTGTTCGAGCGAAAATACCAATAGATCAGCCCAAGAAGGGCGATTCCCATGACAAGGGCGGCTGCGAGATCGGCCATGTCCCGGCGACCAACGTAGCAAAGGCGCGCCGCGTCTCCGAGATCAACGTGCAGGGGGACGGACGACGGCGATCGATCCTGGTCGACCTTGACCTGCGGAGCTCACACTGCAGGGGCGCACCTTGGGCACCACCCGGCGCAGGGAGCGCCACCTCACCCCGCGGCAGGGCTCGCCACCCCGTGACGGGCGACCGCTGCAGAGCGCCTCGCCCAGAGAAGCGCGCCTCGCCAGGGAGAGGCTGCGCCTGGCGGGCTGTGCGCGCTCACCCGGGGCAGGCCGTGCGGGCGTGCTGCGCTGCGGCAGGTGCGCGCGAGAAACGAGGGCCTTCGCAGCGGGCGTCTGCCGCTCGTTCGCCACGAGGCCCGCTGCGAGCGCCGCGCGCCGCGCGCCCGGCGCGTGTCCGCCGCAAACGAACCCACCGAGCGGAGCGGGTTGCCAGTGCTCCTGGTGCTGACTAGTCTCCGCGCCCGCATGAAGCTCGCCCGCACACTTCTCCAGACACCTCGCATCGTTGGCGTGGGCCTCGCGGCCTCGATCGTGGGCGTGGGCGGGCTCGGGGTCGTGGGCTGCTTCGTCGAGGGCGAGGGCCTCCCGCCGCCGGTCGAGGGGCTCTATTACCCGACGGGCCTGGCGGCGTCTCTCGGGGGACGGGTCCTCTACGTCGCGAACTCGGACTTCGATCTCCAGTTCAACGGCGGCACGGTCCAGGCGCTGGATCTCCAGCGGCTGCGCAAGCGGGCGCTCACGCTCCAGTCGGCGCTCGCTCCCGGCGGGCGGAACGCCAGCGTACGCGATGCGTGCAAGAGCGTGGGGCTGGCGACGAACGCCGCGTCGTCGCTCTACCCGGGGCCGTGCGGGCCGCTCGACATCTCCGCCCTCGAGGGCGACGACGAGGTCGTCCGGAGCTCGGCCGTGATCGGCGCGTTCGCGTCCAACCTCCTCCTCGTGCACAGGCCGCTCAGCGGCGAGGGCGCCGACCCCGGCGCGGAGCGGCAGGCGCGCCTGTTCGTGCCCGTGCGCGGCGACCCCTCGGTGACCTTCTTCGACGTCGCCGACGATCGGTCCGACGAGCCCGGCGCGCGGCCCTGCGAGGGCGACGCCTGCTTCCAGCTGGACTGCGGCGCGAGCGCGGCGGGCGGGCGCTGCGGCAGAGATCACCGCATCGGCGAGGACCCGGGCCGGGAGCTCATCCGGCGCAAGCTGCCGCTGGAGCCGTTCGGGATCGCCGCCGGCCCGGGCGGGACGAGCATCGTCGTCTCGCACCAGACGGAGAACGCCGCGAGCGTCATCGTGAACCGCTGGGAAGCGAACGAGCGACCGCAGCTCGCGCACGTCCTCACGGATCTCGCCTTCGGGCCGACGGAGGTCGCGGCCGTGCCGCGCCCGAGCGTGCTCGGGGCGCTGCAGCAGGGCGGGTGGGCGATCGACGACCAGCCCGCGTTCGCGGTCACGTACCTCGCGGCGCCGGAGCTCGGCCTGCTCCGCTATCAGGACGCCGCTTCAGGCGGGGCGCCGCGCCTGAACGAGTCGACCCCGACGCCGATCACCGCGCTCGCGAGCGGCACCGACTCCCGCGGGATCGCGTTCGACGCGAGCGAGCGGAAGGCGTGCGAGGACGGCTGCGCAGGCGTGGTCGAGTGCCTCGAGCGGTGCGTGGAGATCCCGATCCCGGTGTACGTGGCGCATCGGGGCCCGAACTCGCTGCTCATCGGCGAGCTGACGACGACGCTGGTCAAGAAGGACTCGGACGTCCCCGCGGCGAAGCGGGCCTCGGTGTTCTACTCGATCGGGTTCCGCGACGCCGCCCCGCTCGGGGCGTACCCGTCTCGGATCGAGGTGGGCGAGGTGATCGACCAGGAAGGCGTGCCTCGCCGCAGGGTCTTCGCGCTCGCGTTCGACTCGGGGCTCGCGTTCTCCTACGACCCGGAAGCGCGCCGCGTCGACGCCGTCATCAAGACCGGGCGCGGGCCGCAGGCGCTCGCGTTCGACACGGGTTCCACGCGCGGCGACGATGACGACAAGAAGCGCTGCGGACGCGAGCAGGCCAGCGCCGGCTGCGACCCCTATTCCCTCATGTACATCGCGCATTTCACCGACTCCTACCTCGGCGTTGTCGACCTCGACATGCGCAAGACGAACACGTTCGGAACGATGATCCTCACGGTGGGCACGCCCGTCCCGCCCCGGGAGTCCCAATGAAGCCGCGCCTCGCGCTCGTCGCCTCCACCTCCGCCCTGGCGCTCGCCGGGTGCGCCGCGGAGGCCACGCCGGTGCCCGTCGAGGCCCTGGCGCAGTCCGGCCGCAGCGCCTTCGTCTGCCTGGCCATCGACCGGCCGGATCCCGACAAGCCGGGCGTGATGCGCTCGCTGCCGATCACGGACTGCTCGTACGGCACCGTCGAGTCGTCCACCGACTACGAGGTCGACGCCAAGGACGGGGGCAGGGCCACGCGCCCGCACCTCTACGGCCTCGTCACGCAGACCTCGCACGGCGAGGTCGCGGTCGTCGATCTGACGACCGAGTCCTCGCACATCGTCGATCGGGACACGGGCACGCCCGCCCCGAGCTTCCTCCCGGTCGGCGCGCAGCCGGTCGACATCGTCGCGACGCCGGGCGGGACCGCGTCGTTCGTCGCCGTCGCCGAGCCGGGGCGCGCGGGGATCTACGCGCTCCCGTCGGCGAAGGTGCTGCCGCGCGAGGGCTGCCCGGTCCCGTCGCTCAGCTCCTGGCCGGCCTGCTCGCTCCCCTCGGCGCCGGGCGAGATGCTGCTCCTCGCCGACCCGCCGGACGCCGACGGCAACGTGCGGAGCTCGTGTGACGCCGGCCTCCCCCCGTACGACGTCGAGCCGACCCCGCCTGGCGACCCCGGCGCGTTCGTTGACGACGTCTGCGCCACCTCGAACGGGAGCCTCGCCATGGAGGGCGGCGGCCGGCAGAAGCTCGTCGTGACCCTGCCCGATCTCGGCGGCTTCGTCGTGATCGACGCGCAGACGCTCCTCGAGCACGAGGACTACAAGGACGGCGGCTTCAAGGAGTGCAAGGTGGAGCGGTGGGTCCCTCTCCAGGTCTCGCTCCCGCCGGCCGCGCCGCCCGACGAGCCGCCGCCCGGCGACGTGTCGCCCGACGACGTGTCGTGCTCTCAGCCGGCGATCGCGGCCAGCCCGGAGCAGGCCTTCGACAAGCCCCGGCCCGCGGGGCTCGCGCTCTCCGGCGACCGGCTGTTCGTCGCCGATCTCGACGCGCCGGTGATCCACGTCGTCGACCTCCCGACGCCCTGCGAGCCGCGCGAGCTGCCCCCGCTGCTGCCCGCGTCGACGCTCGACCCCGGGCGCGTCGTCACGACGAGGCGCCTCGCGGTGAGCCTGGCGTCGCCCCCCGAGTTCAACCGCTACCTCTACGCTGTCGACGCCGGCGACGGCAGCGTGATGGTCTTCGACGTCAGCGACGGCGCGTCCAGCCGGTCGCCGCTCTCTCGCGAGAACCCGGACTGGAACCCGTTCCAGCCGCCCGACCGCATCCGCCTGCCGGCGCCTGTCCGCGATCTCGCGATCGTGCAGCGCGAGGTCCCGAGGAGCCTCCCGGCGACGGGCGTGGTGCCGAGGGGGATCCGGTGCAGCCCCCTCCCGGAGCTCAAGACGTGCGACAGCAGCGTCACGTCGTGCGACCTCGAGACGCTGTACCGCACGTCGACCGATCGCGACTCCGGCGCCGGCCCGCTGAAGCTCCGGGGCACGTTCGCGTACATGGCGCTCACGAACGGGCAGGTCGCGATCGTCGACATCGACGATCTCGACGCGGCCTGCCGCGGACCCGAGCGCCAGAGCGTCCGCGCGGGCTGCGAGGCGGACGCTTCGCCGAGCAGCCCGCCGCTCGAGACGAGCGGCGAGGCGTCCTGCAACGTCGTCCTCCCGCACGCTGTCCGCTCGGAGAGCTACATCGTGGCGAGCGACGGCTCCGGCCAGCTCGAGCCCGGCGTGCAGGGCCTGCCGATCCTCTACGATCGCAGCGGCGCGGTCGTGCCGCTCTCCGGCGAGAGCCCGAAGATGCGCGCCACGTTCCCGCCCGCGGGGTCCGCGCCTGACCTCGCGCTCGCGGTGGGGGTGCAGCGCGAGGCGATCGCGTCGAGCGACAGCGCCGAAAGCGAGCTCGATGAGCGGGGGCTCGTGCTGAGGTCCGGCGGGCCGCAGCACGCGCTGACGATGAACCTCGAGGACCCGCGGGTGCACATCGCCAACGAGACATGGAACGTGACGTACGAGGGGGTGCTCACGTCGATCACCCGGGCCTCCGTCGCCTTCGACGAGAACCTCCACCTGAGGGGCGCCGACGCCCGCTTCTGCCGCCGCGGCGTGCAGAGCCTGACCAGCGTGAAGGCGCAGCTGAAGGCCGCGGGCGTCCCGGAGGGCGAGGCCGAGACACGCGCCGAGCAGCTCGCCGACTTCGCGCAGATCACGTCCGAGCTCCCGGACGAAGACGCCACCCACTGGACGAGCGTCGACCCGGCCGTCTGCTCGTTCGACACCTGCAACGCGAAGTACGGCAGCGTCATCACGTCGCGCCCGGCGCTCCGCATCGTCGAGGCCTACGAGGACCACCTCGAGCTCGAGCGGACGGACGAGGTCGAGTTCGCGGCGTGCTGCTTCGCCGGCTCGGTGCAGCTCGGCATCCGCGCCGGAGGCCAGTGGGTCGTCCGGAGCAACGGCGCCGGGTTCCTGCACCACGTGATCGCCGATCCCGAGGGCGGCTATTGCCGCAACTCGTGCGACACGCGCCTCTCGCGGTTCAACGGGCGCGTCGTCCATACGCCGAGCGACGGGCGCGTCACCGACGGTGATGTGGGTGCGTTCATCAACCCGATGTTCCGGTTCGCGGTCACGGGCGGCGTGCCCGAGCAGGACATGCAGTTCCGCTTCACCACCCAGGGGGCGTTCACGCCGCTCGCCCTGGACCTCGCGGACATCAGCGACACAGCGGAGCTCCAGCCGCAGGCCATCCAGCTCGTTCCGGCCACGGGCCAGCTCGCCGTCACCGACGGCTCGGTCCAGGGCCTGTTCCTGCTGAGCTCACGCGACGTCACCGTGACGCGCCGGTACCGCTGAGCCGCCTGCCGGCCCCGCGGCATTGCGGTTTCGGCGCCGAGTTTTCCACGAAAACAGCGGAACAAACGCGCGAATCACGCGTAGACCTCACCGGCGGTCGAGACTAAGACGCCGGCGATGCAGCCGTCCGAGCAGCCTGCGGCCAGGAAGAAGCTGACCCCGGTGATGCGCCAGTACGAGGATGCGAAGGCGCTCCACCCCGACGCCATCCTCTTCTTCCGGATGGGCGACTTCTACGAGATGTTCAACGACGACGCGGTCCTCGTGTCGCGCGCGCTGAACCTGACGCTCACGAGCCGCAACAAGGGCGAGCCCGACGAATCCCCGATGGCCGGCGTCCCGCACCACGCGGCGCACGGGTACATCGCGCGGCTGCTCGCGCTCGGCCACAAGGTGGCGATCTGCGAGCAGTGCGGGGATCCGTCGAAGATCAAGGGGCTCGTGCCGCGGCAGGTCGTGCGCGTCGTCACGCCGGGGCTCGTCACCGAGACCGAGCAGCTCGACGCGCGCGCCAACCACTACCTGGCGGCGGTCGACGGCGGCGGCGCGCCGCGCGGCGACGCCCTCGGAGCGGGGGGCCCGTACGGCCTCTCGCTGCTGGATCTCTCCACCGGCGAGCTCTCGGCCACCTCGGTCCCGGACGCCGCGACGCTGCTCGCGGAGCTCGCCCGGGCGGATCCGCGCGAGGCGCTCATCGCCCGGGACCTCCCGGACGTCCGCGCGGCGGCGGCCTCGCTCGCCTGCCGCGCGGCGCTGCGCGACGACGAGGAGCTCGACAGCGCGCACGTCGCGTCGATCCTCGACGACGCCGCGATCGAGCCGATCTCGGCGGCGGCGCTGGCCGAGCACCCGCTCCCGGCGGTGCGCGCCGCGGCCCGGGCGCTGCGCTTCGCGCGCCGCTGCAGCCCCGGCGCGCGCATCCCGGTGCGCCGCATCGCCCCGCACGACACCTCGGGCACGCTGCGCATCGACGAGACGGCCCAGGCGCACCTGGAGCTCGTGCGCGCCGCGGACGGCGGCCGCCGCGGCACCCTGCTCGACGTCATCGACTGCACGGTCACCCCGGGCGGCGCCCGGCTCCTGCGCCGCCGCCTGCTCTCGCCGCTCGCCGACCTGGCCGGCATCCGCCGGCGCCTCGACGAGGTGGAGCTCTTCGTCTCGCACCCGCGCGCCCGCGGCGAGCTGCGGCAAGCGCTCGGCGGCGTCGGCGATCTCGAGCGCCTCAGCGTCCGCGCGCTCCTCGGCGAGGCCACGCCGCGCGACCTCGGCCTCCTGCGCGACGGCCTCACGGCGGCCCCGGCGGCGATCGCCGCGGTCCGGTCGATCCCCGACCTCGGCAAGGCGGCGGCGCGGAGCGACGACGGCGCCGCTGCGCGGGGCAAGGACGGCGCCGCTGCGCGGGGCAAGGACGGCGCTGCGGCCGGGTCGAGCTCCGGCTCCGAGCCGCTCCTCGCCGAGGCCGCGGCGCTGGATGTCGTCGCCGACGTGTGCGCCGAGCTCACGGCCGCGCTGATCGAGCGGCCGCCCCCGAACACGCGCGAGGGAGGCATCTTCCGCGAGGGGTACGACAAGGAGCTCGACGACGCGCGCGGCGTGGAGAAGAACGCGACGGAGCTCATCCTCGCGCTCGAGGCGAAGCTGCGCACGCAGACGGGCGCGCCCTCGCTCCGGGTCAAGTACACGCGCGTCTTCGGCTGGTACATCGAGGTGACGCGCGCGCACATCGCCAAGGTCCCGGAGACCTTCCGCCGCAAGCAGACCGTCGCGACCGGCGAGCGCTACACGAGCGACGAGCTCGACGAGCTCGCCGACAAGATCGAGCACGCCGGGGCGCGCGCGCTGGAGCGGGAGACCGCGCTCTTCGACCGGCTGCGGGCCCTCGTCGCGAAGAGCGAGGGCCGCCTCCGCGCGCTCGCGCGCAAGCTCGCGGCGTGGGACGTCGCCGCCGCCCTCGCCGACGTCGCCCACCGCAACGACTACGTGAGGCCGCACGTCACGGCGGGCGAGGCGCTCGCGATCCGCGACGGCCGCCACCCGGTGGTCGAGCGCTACGCGGCCGCGGGGCACTTCGTGCCGAACGACACCCGCCTCGATCTCTCGGGCGAGCGGCTCTGGCTGATCACGGGCCCCAACATGGCGGGCAAATCGACGCTCATGCGCCAGGTGGCGCTGATCGTGGTCCTCGCGCAGATGGGCAGCTACGTCCCGGCGCGCGAGGCGGAGATCGGCCTCGTCGACCGGATCCTCTCGCGGGTGGGCGCGAGCGACAACGTCGCGCGCGGCGAGAGCACGTTCATGGTGGAGATGCGGGAGACCGCCGAGATCCTCCGCGACGCGACGCGCAGATCGCTGGTGATCCTCGACGAGATCGGCCGCGGCACGAGCACGTACGACGGCCTCGCGATCGCGTGGGCCGTGGCGGAGCACCTGTTCGACGCGATCGGCTGCCGCGCCCTGTTCGCGACGCACTACCACGAGCTGACGGAGCTCTCCGCGCGCGCGCCGGGCATCGCGAACTACTCCGTCGCCGCGCGCGAGCACGGCGACGACGTGATCTTCCTCCACAAGCTCGAGGCGGGCCCCGCGAGCCGCAGCTACGGCGTGGCGGTCGCGCGGCTCGCCGGGGTCCCCGAGGGGGTGCTCGCGCGCGCCCGCGCGATCCTCGCGACGCTGGAGTCGGGCGCCGCGCTGCCGGGCGGCAAGCACGCCTCCCTCCGCGGCCGCACGCGCGGCGGCGCCGCGCAGCTCGACCTGTTCGCCCCCGCGCAGGCCGCGGTGCCGCCGGAGCAGTCGGCCGTCATCGAGACCCTGCGCGCCGTGGACGTCGATCGGCTCGCGCCGCTCGACGCGCTGCGGCTCGTGGCCAAGCTGAAGGGGCTCCTCGGCGGCGGCGGCTGACCGCGGCGGCTCAGTCCGGCGGCGCGATCTCGCGCAGCTCGGTGCCGCCCGCGTACCCGTAGCTCACGAACGAGTCGAACCCCGTCACGAGCAGCCCCACGGGCGCGGAGGCCGTGAGCCAGTGCACGCCGTCGCGCTGCATCCCCGGCAGCACGTTGTCCGGCGCCTGCCGCGCCGGATCGATCGCCGCGAAGCTCAGCTGGCAGCGGTAGACGACGAACGACGGCGCGCCGCCCCCGCGCTGCTCCTCCGTGAGCCCGTCCGCGGGCGCGATCTCGCACTCGTCCGGCCCGAGCGTCGCGTCGTCGAGCCGCACGACGGCCGACCGCGGCGCGACCACCGAGATGAAGTCGAACGCGTACTTGTCCGGCGTCAGGAACACGTAGTCCGGCCGGAACTGCTCGATGGGCGGCAGGATGATGAGGCTCGGGTCTCCGCCTGGCAGCCCCTGCTTGACCCCCGTCGCGTTCTGGCTGGCCATGATCTGCGACACGATGACCGGCTCGGAGCTCTCGATCATGAAGTCGCCCCACGCCGTCACCTCGCGGAACTCGCCCAGCGCCGACAGCGTGATCCGATCGTCCGGCGGCGGCAGGGTCGTCTCGATCACGGCGCCCTTGCCGCTGGCCGCCACGATCCTGACGTACTCCGGCTCGGGCACGGCCTCGATCCGCGCGCCGGCCTCCTTGACGGTCAGCGACCGGCTCGGCGTGTGCGGCACCGCGAACCGCTTGCCGGCGGTCCGGGTCGGATCGAGCTGATCCTCCAGGTGGTCGGCGCAGCAGCGGCGATCCGCGAGCACCTCGAAGTGCGGCGCGTCCGAGGCCTCGCTCCCGGTGAAGACCGCGATCGGCTGATCGGCCTTCACGATCGACCCGGTGAAGTCCGCGTTGAACCCGCCGCTCTCCAGGTTGAGCACGTCGAACGCGCCGAGCTTGACCTCGATCGACCCGCCCTCCGGCGTCTCCGGGACGGGCCCGCCCCCGACGACCTTCGCTTTCGTCGTCACCTGCACGGTCGTGTTCTCGCGCGTCCCGACGATGGTCAGGAACGCCCGAAGATCGATCGGGTTCTGCGGATCGAAGTTCGTGTCCGGATCGTCCGTGACCGCGATGGTCTGCGGCCACCCCGTGACGACGTACGCCGTCGCCATCGCGCCCGGGCTGTACGTCAGCGCCTCGCGCGGCTTCAGCAGCGAGGCGTCGTTGGAGAACACGTTGGCGTTCTCCAGCGGGTTGAACTGGTAGGCGACGATGGGGAACTTCGACGTGATCTTGTACGCGTGCCGCGTGAGCGCCGTGTGCGTGCCCGTGTTGTACTCGCCCTCCGGGCTGCCATCGACCTCGCGCGGCCCGAGCTTGAACACCTGGAGATAGAGCGGCGCGATGAGCGCGCTCGCGATCTCCACCGGGGCGGGCGCGTCGCCCGGCGCGCCGTCGTCCTGGAAGATGTGGATCTCGTTCGGCACGTCCGGCTGCGGGTTCGAGACCACCACCGCGAACTGCTGCGCCGCCGCGTTTCCGGTCGCGTCGATCCGCGCGTTGTCCAGATCGACCGCCCAGTACTCGCACCCCACGTTGCTCCGCTCGAGCTCCGCGACGGCGCAGAGCTGCTGGCAGCTCCCGCTCCGGCACGCCTCGCCGGCCTCCGTGTCGCACGTGTCGATCACGCGGCCGAAGCTGCCGTCCGCGTCGCAGACGACGACGTCCTGCTCGCGGCACGAGTGCGCAGCGGGCACGCAGGGCCGGCAGCCGAGCTCGACCGACGCGCAGACGAGCCCTCGAGCGGCGCAGTCGTCGAGCGTCACCCAGGCCAGCCCTGCGCCGGTCTCCTCGCAGCGGACGAGCTCCGCGCCGCAGCGCACGTCGCCGGCCGTGCAGGGCGGCGGCGCCTCCGGCCGCTCACCCCACCGCGTGCCGCTGTCGAAGCAGCTCGGCGCGAGCCCGAGCCCCGCGGCGACGGCGACGAGGGCGGCGGCTGCAGCGCGCCGCGATCGGGCCCGGCGTCCTGGCTTCCGTGCGCGCGCCGGCCTGCGCGCTCGCGTCGGGTGGGGCGGGGCGCTCATCACAGGTGTGCGTTGAAGCTGTCGAGGGAGTAGGCCGCCATCCCTGCCGGCTTGAGCTGCCGGTAGACGAGCTTGCCGTAGTCGAAGCCGTCGATCCGCGCCCCGTACACCCCGATCGTGAGCGGCCCCGGCGGCAGCGCGCCGTGCTCGAGCCCGAGCTGCCGGAGGTCCGGCACCTCGACGGCGTGCGACCCTGCCGGCACGGCCACGGTCCACCGGATGAGGCCGTTTCCGCTCGCGATGTCGTAGACGCTGAGATCGACGGGCGCGCCCGCGCCGAACGAGGTCGCGAGGTGGGACCCATCCCAGGCGCTGTTCTGCGCGGGCGCCTCGAGCGTCGGCACCCCCACGAAGTCGCCGATGCGCACGGGCTCGCTCGTGCTGGTCGACAGGACCCGCCCCACGACGGACAGCGGCGCGAGCCCGGCCTGGCCGGTCACCGCGCGCGCGGACGAGTGGTAGCTCGCGCCGAGCAGGTCGCGGGCGAGCGGCGGCACGCCCACGAACGTCAGCCCCCCGTCGAACGGGATCAGCGGGCTCTGCGCGCCGATCGGGAGCGTCGCGAACCCGTCGTTGCCGATCATCAGCGACACGTTCGCCTGGATCCGATCCGGCCCCTTCGGCCCCTTCGCCGGCGCCCTGACGTCCATCGAGAGGGCGTGGTCGAGCGGCTGATTGATCCGCACGAACACCTCCCTCGTCCACTTGTTCGGGAGCACGGGGATCCCGCGGACCACGCCCATGGCGTACGCGGTGAACCGCGGCGGGGTCGTCGAGCGATCCTCGAGGCCCGCCAGCGCGTAGATCGTCCGGTTGCCGGGCGCGATGTACATCGTGAACCCGTGCCCGAGCTCGCCCGACGTCTCCGGCGTGATGGCCTGGTACTCGGACGGCAGCCTGAAGGTCGCGAGAGGATCGGCGCCCGTCGTGAACAGGTACGCCGCCTTTCGCTCGGTTTCGCGGCGCGGGCTCGGGATGTTGCCCCACGCGGAGCTCCCGGGGTCCAGCGACGTGTCCCAGACGAGCTCGCCCTCGATCGCCCCTGCGCTGCCGACCTTGCCGCCGACCGGCGGGGGCGGATCGCCGGACGCGCCGCACGCGGGGGTGAGCACTGGATCCAGGTAGACGGTCACCGTGTCGACCGGCACATCGACGAACGAGATCGGGCTATGGCACGTCGCGGCCACCGTGACGGTGCGCGGCGAATCGAGCGACGCGTCCTCGATCACCGCGACGCCGGACGCGTCGACCGTGATCGCGGAGGTCGTGTCGGTGCCGACGACGACGCTCGCTCCCGGGATCGGATCACCGGTGAAGTTGTTGTAGACGAGCACCTTGAGGCGTCCGGCGAGCGGCGCGCCGCTGAGCCCGCCCTTGTAGCCGTTCTCGCTGTCCTCGTAGGTGTAGCCGTCCAGCACCAGGATCGTCTCGCCGCCGGTCGTCACCGAGATCGTCTTCGCGCCCGGCGTGCCCTGGGGCACCGTGCACAGGAGCCGCGTCGGCTCCTGGACGGCGAGCGACGTGCACGGCTTCTGATCGATCTTCGCGACCGTCCTCTCGTTCCAGCGCGTGCCCTGGCCGACGAGCTCGATGGTCGTCCCGCCGGAGATGGGCCCGCTCGACGGGGACGCATAGAGCGCGTCGTACACGTAGCCGCCCGGCAGCGTTCGCCGGGTCGACGTGTCGTCGCCGTTCTGCACGGCGAGCTCCACCGGGCCCGCCGCGCCCGGCGGCGCCGCCACCTGGACCCGGCTGGGATCGATGGGCACGATCGCGGACGGATCGACCTCGACGTCGCCGAACCAGACGCGGACCTGGGAGCTGAAGCCGTTGCCGTGGAGCAGGACGCGCTGGCCGCCGTTGAACGGCCCGTGCGTCGGGTCCGCGCCGAGCAGCGCGTGCGGATCGCCGCCGGGCAGCCCTGCGCCGGCGGACGATGACGTCGACGTGGTCTGCGGGTCCACGCCGAAATCGCCGCCGTCGCCGTCGGTCTGCCGGCGGATGCCCTCCGGCGCCGAGGCGATGCAGGCGGAGACGATCGCGAGCCCAGCGCCGACCGAAGCGAAGCGTGCGGTAAGAAAGCCTCGTGATGCGGTTCGCACGAGGCGAGTGTACGCCTGCGCGGAGAGCCGCGCGAAGACACACGCAAACACACGGAAATTGTGCATGCCGAGGTGGCGGCTCCATCGCTTGACAAGCGAGGCACCTCGGGGTAGCAAACCGCCCCCTTCTTGCGGTCTCGTGACGAGGGGGACAGCGGAGGCTGAATCCTCGCCTTCGCTGCCGCAGAACCGAATCCACACGCTCTCCTGGCACCCACGGCATTCCGCGGCCCGGTGCCCCAGCAGCACGGACGCTCCTGTCCGCGCCTGGGGTTGGTCGCGGGAGGGGGAGCGGCGGACCAACCGAAAGGGCACTGCCGTGACCGATACCAGCTTCTCCGCATCCGTCCCCGCGGCCGACACCATGCAGGCCGTTGCCCCCCAGCCGGGGGATTTCCCGCTTCCGCTCCGCTCGCTGCTCGACGCGGGCGTGCACTTCGGCCACCAGACGAAGCGCTGGAACCCGAAGATGCGGCCGTTCATCTACGGCGCGCGCAACGGCATCCACATCATCGATCTCGATCAGACGACGCGGCTCTTCAAGCGCGCGTACGACTTCCTGACCGACGCCGTCGGCCGCGGCGGCCACGTGCTGTTCGTCGGCACGAAGCGCCAGGCGCAGGACATCGTGCAGGAGGAGGCCCGCCGGGCGGGCATGTACTTCGTCACGAACCGCTGGCTCGGCGGCACCCTGACGAACTTCCGGACGATCAAGCAGGGCCTCGATCGCCTGCGCACCCTCGAGCGCATGAAGGAGGACGGCACCTACGAGCAGCTGCTCAAGAAGGAGGTCGTCCGCCTCGAGAAGGAGCGCGAGCGGCTCGAGAAGTACCTGGGCGGCCTCAAGGGGATGGGCGGCCTCCCGGCGGCGATCTTCGTGATCGATCCGCACCAGGAGTCCATCGCGATCAGCGAGGCGCGCAAGCTGAACGTCCCGGTCGTGGCCATCACGGACACGAACTGCGACCCGGATCTCGTCGACTTCGTGATCCCTGGCAACGACGACGCCATCCGCTCGATCCGGCTGATCACGGCCCGCGTCGCGGACGCGTGCGTCGAGGGCGCGCAGCGCCGCAAGGATCACGGCGAGGGCGGGCAGCAGGCGGCGGGCGGCGGTCGCGGCCAGCGCGACGAGATCAACGTCTACCAGGGCGGCCGCGGCGGCCGCGGCGGCGGTCCGCGCCAGCAGCAGGCGTCGTAGCGCGGCGCGAGCCGCAACGGAGCGGCCCAGCGCTCGGGCGGCGCGGTGACGACGACGTCGCCGCTCGGCTGGGCGGTGTGGCAGCCGCGAGAGAGCAGAGAGGGCGCAGGGACAGAAATGAAAATTTCACGCCTCTGCGCCTTCTGTGCCTCTGCGGTTCGACCCGCCCTCGCTCGGGCCGTTCGTGCAACAGCAGTCGGACGTGTGGTGAACGGGGGCCGCTCGGCGCGGCCTCTTCCTATCTAGGTTTCAGGTTGAAGGAGAAAGAGCCATGGCCGGCATCAATGCGCAGGCGATCAAGGAGCTTCGTGAGCGTACCCAGGCGGGGATGAGCGACTGCAAGAGCGCCCTCGCGGAGGCCGAGGGCGACATGGAGAAGGCGGTCGAGATCATCCTGAAGAAGGGTCTCGCGAAGAGCGCCAAGCGGGCCGGCGCGTCCGCCACCGAGGGCGAGGTCCGCGCGGTGGTCGCGGCCGACCGGCGGAGTGCGACGATGGTCGAGGTCAACATCCAGACCGACTTCGCCGCCCGCAACGACGCGTTCCGGCAGTTCGTCGGCGACGTGCTCGCGGCGGTCGAGAAGGCGCCCGACGGCGCGGACGCGGCTCAGCTCTCGATCGGCGGCAAGTCGATCGCTGACACGGCGACCGAGCTGACCGCGCGCATCGGCGAGAAGATCGCGGTACGCCGCTGGGACCGCGTGTCGATCCCCGCGGGCAAGCACGGCATCACGCACGCTTACGTGCACCTCGGCGGCAAGATCGGCGTGATCGTGGCGCTCGAGGCGTCGAGCCAGGCGGTTGTGGAGCACCCTGCGGTGCAGAAGTTCATCGACGAGACGGCGATGCAGGCCGCAGCGATGAGCCCGATCGTCCTCCATCGCAACGAGGTCACGGAGGAGCTGAAGGCCAAGCAGCAGGAGATCTTCGAGGCGCAGCTGCGCGAGGATCCGAAGCCGAAGCCGCAGTCGGCGTGGCCGAAGATCATCGAGGGCAAGTTCAACAAGTGGTACTCGGACATCGCGCTGCTCGAGCAGGAGTCGCAGGAGGCGGTGTCGCGCGGCGAGTCGGGGCAGACGATCGAGAAGCTCCTCCAGGCGGCGGCGAAGGCGGCCGGCGGCGAGCTCAAGCTCACGCGCTTCGTGCGGTTCGAGCGCGGCGAGGGCCTAGACAAGAAAGAGGACGACTTCGCCGCCGAGGTGGCGAAGATGGCCGCGAGCTGACGCGGTCCGATGCGGGGGCGCCTCGCCGCCGTCTCGATCGACCTCGACGAGGTCCCGAACTATTTCGCCATCCACGGGCTCGCCGTCCCGGAACGCTCCGGGGCGGCGGCCGCGCTGAGCGCCGTCTACGACACGGCGCTGCCGCGCATCGCTGATTTCGCTGCCTCCCACGGCATCCCCGTCACGCTGTTCGCGATCGGCCGCGACCTCGCGCACCCCGAGAGCGCGGCGGCCTTGCGCGCGCTGAGCGACGCTGGCCACGCGGTCGAGAACCACTCGTACGGGCACCGCTACGATCTCTCGCGGCTCCCGCGCGCCGCGATCGCGCGGGAGGTCCTGCTGGGCGCCGAGGCCATCGCGGAGGCGGTCGGCCGGCGTCCGACGGGCTTCCGCGCGCCGGGGTACACGGTGAGCGACGCGCTGTTCGACGCGCTCGACGCCGTGGGGGTCGCGTTCGACTCCTCGGTGTTCCCGTGCCCGCCGTACTACGCCGCGAAGGCGCTCGCGATGGGCGTGCAGCGGGTGAAGGGCAGGGGGTCGTCGGCGATCCTGGACACCCCGCGCGTGCTCGCGGCGCCGCGCCGGCCTTACCGGCCGGGGCGGCCGTGGTATCGCCGAGGCGGCCGGCGCTTCGTCGAGTTGCCGATCCAGGTGACGCCGGGGCTCCGGCTGCCGGTCATCGGCGGCAGCGTGGCGCTCGCGGGCGCGGCGGGCGCGCGGCTCCTGGCGCGCGTCTGCGCCGGGGAGGCCCTCGTGAACCTGGAGCTGCACGGGATGGACTTCCTCGACCGGAGCGACGGCCTCGAGGCGCTCGCGCCGTTCCAGCCGGAGCTCCGGATCGCGCTGGGCAGGCGGATCGAGGCGCTGGGGGCGTTCGTGGAGGAGCTCGCGCGTGGGGGGGCGAGCTTCGTGCGGCTGGACGAGGCGAGCCGGGAGCGCGGGCTCATCGCATGACCCAGGGGGTCGACGGGGGCCGCGACCGTGCCTCGGCGTGCCCGCGTGGGACGAGCTGGTCCGTGCCGCAGCGCGCCCGTCCTGAGTTTCCCTGGTTCCACCCGCCAGGAGTCGGGCCAGGGATCGAGAGAGAGTTCAACGCAAAGGCGGAGAAAAAATCTCATGTAGTTTTGCGCCTTTGCGCCTTTGCGTTGAACTCTCTTCATCTCTCGTGAGGCAGATCCCCGGCAGGAGATCTCACCCGTCGTACTGGACGCGGCGATCCTGCGGTACGGCGATCGCCGGCCATGGAGTGCAGGGGAGATGGATGATGCGGCGCGTCGTGCGCGCGTTCCCGGCGCGTCGTGCGCGCGTCTCCGGCGCGTCGTGCGCGTGCCCGGGATCTCTGGCGCGCGAGGGTGACGGGCTTGCCGCATGATGCCTCCGCGTCGTGCACGCGTCCGAGCCGCCTGTGCGCACGTCGTCCCGCGCCGTGCGCGCCCCCCGCGCCCGTGGTGCGCCGGCGCGACCGGGGTTGCGCGCGCTCCCCCGCCGCTCTCGCGCGCGCCGGCCGCCCTCGTGGCACCGTTGATCTCGCCTGGTGCGCGCGTCGCGCCCCGCCGAGCGCGCTGCAGCGGCCGACCCTGCGCCGCTTTCCCGGCCCCCAAGCATTCGTTCGGACTGGATCGTCGCGACGTGATCGTGCCCTCTGGAGGTGCTCCCTTTCCTCGCGTTGAAGCTTTCTCATAGCTTCTCCTCTCATGGCCATTTCCAAGACCAAGAAGCCCGCGCCGGCGGCATCGCCGGCCGAGGTACCGACCGTTTCATCCACCACCATCAGCCTCGACGCGCTCGCGCGGGAGCTCGGCCCCGCGGATGGCGCGTTCGCCGCGCGCACCTACGCGGGCATCCCCGAGGAGGACCTCGTCACCGAGGGCACGCGGATCGACTCGCAGAGCCTCATCGATGACGTCCCGCACTTCGTCGCCTCGGCGCGGCGGATTCTGGGATCGCTGTCCGAGGCGCAGCGCGGCAAGGTGCGCATGCCCGAGGCGCTCCTGCCGCTGCTCGTCGCCGAGGCGGGCAGGCTCCAGGCGATGAAGCGATCGCACGACGCGGCGGCGACCGAGGCGGCCGGCGCGAGGGCGGCGCTCGAGGTGCAGGGGCGGAGCGCCATGCGCGACGGCATCGGCGAGCGCGATCTCTGCTACGACGGCCTGCGCAACGCGCTCGGCGCTCGCCGCATGGCGCGGGTCGACGCCGTCGTGGGGCGCGCCGACTCCCCCGAGAGCCTCGCCAAGGGCCTCGAGGCGCTCGCGAGCTTCATCGACGAGACCCGAAGGGCCGATCCGGCGCAGGACGCGAAGCTCCTCGAGGACTATGGCGTCGGCGCCGAGTGCGCGGCCGCGCTCCGGGCCACGGCGCAGCGGGTGCGCGGCGTCGCCAGCGTCCAGATCGCCGCGGGGCGGCGGGTGACGCAGCGCGCGCTCGATCTGCAGGACGGGAGGGTCGCGGTCGTGATCGAGAAGATCCTCCGCGCCTTCCGCGCGGCGCGCCGGGTCGATGGAACGATCCTGGTCCCCGAGCTGAACAAGGCCGCATGGATGTTCGAGGCCCGCTCCGGCAGCTCCGGCAAGAAGCCCCCGCCCGCCGGAGAGAAGCCCTCGTCCGGCGGAGAGGCGCCTCCGCCCGCCGCCGGCGGAGCGGCGCCCGGCGCTCCGCCGGCGCAGGGCGAGACGGCGCCGAGCCTCGGCGCCGACGGCTGAGCCTCATCCCCCAGGACCACGGGCGGCACCGCCTGCCGCCCGTGCTCACCGCGGCCCGTCTCCACGCCTTCAGCCCGCGATGAGCCGCCTCGCGACGACCATCCCGAGCACGCCGGCGAGCAAGCAGACGACCAGCGTGATCGCGATGTTGGCGAGCCCCGCCGCCCACGACTTGTACTCGATGAGGCGGATCGTCTCGTTGTTGAAGCTCGAGTACGTGGTGAAGCCGCCCATGACGCCGGTGCTCAGGCTGAGGCGGAGCGTCGGCGACAGGAGCTCCGTCGTCGCGGCGATCTCACCGATGGCGCCGAGCAAGAACGACCCGATCACGTTGACCGCGAGCGTCCCATACGGAAACTCGGCGCCGAAGCGCTGCTGGCACCACGTCGAGAGCCCGTAGCGGGCGAGGGTCCCCGCTGCGCCGCCGAGGCCGATCCAGAACCACCGCTCCATTCGTTCCACCTTACTCGCTCGAGTCGCGACGACCGTGCTCGGCCGCCGTGCCCTTGCGTCCTCACCGCCGCTGGCCCAACGCTCGCGCGGGTGAAGCGCCGCTTCAACACGACCGGGCCGTGCCGCCCCGATCTTCACTACATGATCCCGGCCGAGAGCCGCCTGCCCGAGGCCCCGGGGCTCGTCGAGCAGATGGGCTACTTCGTCGTCCACGCCCCCAGGCAGACGGGCAAGACGACCGCCCTCCGCGCCGTTGCCGAGCGGCTCACCGCCTCGGGTCGACACGCCGCCGTCCTCTTCTCCTGCGAGGAGGGAAGCGCCGCCGGCGACGACTACGGCTCCGCCCAGCGCGCCGTCCTGCGAGAGCTCACGCGCGCGGCCCAGATCGCGCTTCCCCCCGAGCTCCAGCCGCCCCCGTTCTCCCTCGAGGGCGATGAGGGACTCCTCTCGGCGGCCCTCACCGCCTGGGCGCGTACCTGCCCGCGCCCGCTCGCCCTCATCTTCGATGAGATCGACTCCCTGCGCGGACAGGGCCTCCTCAGCGTCCTGCGCCAGCTCCGTGCCGGCTTCCCCAGCCGTCCCGAGCACTTCCCCGCCTCGATCATCCTCTGCGGGCTGCGCGACGTGCGCGACTACAAGGCCGCAAGCGGCGGTGATCCCGGGCGCCTCGGCACCGCGAGCTCGTTCAACATCAAGCTCGAATCCCTGCGGCTCGGAGACTTCTCGGACGAAGAGCTCCGCGCGCTCTATGCCCAGCACACCGAGGACACCGGCCAAGTCTTCGTCGATGCGGCGCTCTCCCGGGCCTTCGAGCTCACCGCCGGCCAGCCATGGCTCGTCAACGCCCTCGGCCGCGAGATCGTCGAGAAGATGGCCGTCCCGCCCAGCGAGCCCATCACCCGCGCGCACGTCGAGCAGGCCAAGGAACACCTCATCCTCGCGCGCGCCACCCACCTCGATTCGCTGGTCAGCAAGCTCGCCGAGCCCCGCGTCCGCCGCGTGCTCGAGCCCTTGCTCGCGGGAACCTACGAGGGCGGCGGCGACACGTACGACGACGACGCCTCCTACGTCCGCGATCTCGGCCTCGTGGCCCAGGGCAAGCCGCTGCGTGTCGCGAACCCCATCTACCGCGAGGTGATCGCCCGCGTCCTGTCCTCGTCTGCCGAGGAGCGGATCGACGCCCCGCCCGAGCGCTTCCGCCTGCCCGATGGCCGCCTCGCTTTCCGGCGCCTGCTCCGCGCGTTCGCGGCCTTCTGGCACGAGCACGGCGAGGTGCTCGCGTCCGGGATGCCGTACCCCGAGGTCGCCCCGCAGCTCGTCCTGATGGCCTTCCTCCAGCGCGCGGTCAACGGCGGCGGCTTCATCGATCGCGAGTACGGCGTCGGCCGCGGGCGCATCGACCTGCTCGTCCGCTTTCCCTACCATAAGCCCGACGGTTCCAGAGCCGTCCAGCGGCGCGCGATCGAGCTCAAGGTGTGGCGCAAGGGCCAGAAGGACCCGCTTCGCGAGGGCCTCGTCCAGCTCGACGACTACCTTTCACGCCTGCGTCAGAGGCGCGGGACGCTCGTGATCTTCGATGCGCGGGGCCGCCTGGCCCGAACCGCGCCCCGGTTCAGTGAGGCTACGACGCCCCGCGGCCGCCGCGTCGCGCTGCTCCGTTTGTAGAGCGTCGTGCGAGCTCTGCTTGCGATCACGGAAGGGTAGGCCCGAGGAGAGGGAGCTCGTCGCGCGGCGCGCGGAGGGTCGGTGTTTGAGCTCTGCTTGCGAGCACGGAAGGGTAGACCCGGCAGGGCCTCCGGAGCGAGCGCTTCCCCGGCTACTCCGCCGCCTTCCTGAACTCGATCACCTGCCCGCCCTTGCCGTCCGCCAGCGCGGGCCGGTTCACCCGCGACACCTCGTCCGTCGCCACCCCCGACGCCGCGATGAACTGGCGCGCCTGCTCGTTGTCGCCGTGCGCCAGCTCGTCCGGCGTCCCCGACGCGACGACGCGCCCCTGGATCACGAGGAACGCCTGGTGCGCGATGCGGAACGTGCTCGCCATGTCGTGCGAGATCACCACGCTCGTCACCTTGAAGCGCGCCCGCGTCTCCTCGATCAGATCGTCGACCATCCGGCTCGTCAGCGGATCGAGCCCGCTGGTCGGCTCGTCGTAGATGAGGATCTCGGGCTCCAGCATCAGCGCGCGCGCCAGGCCCACGCGCTTGCGCTGCCCGCCGGACAGCTCCGACGGCATCCGGTCCTCCTTGTTCTCGAGGCCGAGCGAGTTCAGCATGCCCACGACCTTGTCGCGGATGTCCCGCTTCGACATGTGCTTCCGGTGCTCGCGCAGCGGGAACGCCACGTTGTCGAAGATCGTCAGCGAGTCGAGCAGCGCCGCGTACTGGAACACCATGCCGAACCGCTGGCGCATCCGGTTCATCTCGAAATCATCGAGCGCGCCCATGTCCACGCCGTCGACCCAGATGTGACCGGTGGTCGGCCGCTCCAGCCCGATGAGCAGCCGGAGCAGCGTGGTCTTGCCAGCGCCCGACCCGCCGATGATCACCGCCGTCTCGGTCCGCCGGAGGTGCATGGTGATGCCGTGCAGCACCTTCGTCGCCCCGAACGATTTCTTGATGTCGTCGACGAAGAGGTGATCCCCCGGCTGCCACCCCGGCGGCATGTTGCCCACCTGCTGCGCCTCCGGGGGGACCTGGCTGGGCGGCCTTCTCGACATCCGCGCAGTACGGTACCACGGAGGAGGCCCCCCAGGACGCCGATCGCCTTGCATCACGGTAAGGGCGAGCACGTGCTTGACGCGGCAGGGCGCGGGACGGAAACGTTGCTCATGACCGACGACCTACTCAAGGCAGCCCTCGAGACGGCAGAGGCGAAGACCGACAAAGACGGCTGGGCCGAGCTCCCTGAAGGGCGCGTGCTCACGATCTACGCCGCGCACGACGGCGTGTCGCTCCCGGTGACCAAGATCGAGGCCGTGTCGAGCGCGGGCGGGCTCCTCAAGGCGCGCAGCACCAAGGGCGAGACGTTCGTGCTCGCGCTGAAGGACGTGTTCGCCATCGCCCTCGACGGCGGCGGCAAGGGAGCCCAGGCCAGGAAAGCCGGCTTCCTCGGCTGATCGCGACGACCTTTCATGGCCCGATCGTCGAGAGCGGGAGGAGGTCCTGCGGCGCGGTCCGCCCAGCGGGCCGTCGACCTCGCGCTCGCCGAGCTGCAGCGCCGGTTCGGCCTGGGCCGCAGCCTCGCGGCCCCGGGCTGGGTGCGCGAGCGGGTCCTCGCCGTGCTCAGCGCCGTGGCCGCGCGCCACGGCGTGTCGCCGCTCGCGGCCGCCGAGCGGCTGCGGGACGACAGGGAGGCCATCGAGGAGATCGTCAGCGCGCTCCGCGTCGGCGAGACGCGCTTCTACCGCGACCCGATCATCTGGGAGGCCATCTCCGCCTCGGTGCTGCCCAGGCTCCCGCCCGACCTGCCCATCGCCGGCCTCTCGGCCGGGTGCAGCACCGGCGAGGAGGCGTATACCCTGGCGATGGTGCTCGCGAGCGCGGGCCGCCGCTTCAGCGTGCTCGGGGTCGACCGCGCCGCTCCGGCGATCGAGGCGGCGCGCGAGGGCGTCTACTCCGCCGAGGCCGTCGACCAGCTCCCCCCGTCCTTCGTTCAGCGCTACTGTGAAGAGAAGGGCGGCGCGCTGCACGTCGGCCAGCAGCTCCGCGAGGTCGTGTCCTTCGAGGTCTGCGATCTGGTGCACGCCGTGCCGAGCGGTGGGTTCCAGATCATCTTCTTCAAGAACGTGCTCCTGTATCTCGCAGAGCCCGCCGGCGACGCGGTGGCGCGGCGCCTCGCGGCCGAGCTCGGCCCGGGCGGGCTCCTGTTCTCCGCCGCGAGCGAGGCGCCGCGCCTCTGCGGCGCCGGCCTCACCCCGGTCAAGGTGAACGCGCACGTCACCGCCTTCCGCGCCCCGGGCGCCTGAGAAAGCAGAACGACACCGCATGAGCGTCGACCTCTCCCCCACGTCCAGGCCCAGCGGGCTCGTCGAGCTCCGCGCCGCCTATGCGCGCGAGCGCGCCGAGCTCGATCGCACGGCGCCGAGCGGCCCCACCCCGGCCGCGGACCCGGCCGCCGTCGGGGTCGCCCTGGGGCGGCGCCACGCGCGCCTGCTCGACGATCTCCTGGCGCGCCTCTTCCACCTGCTGCGCGAGTCCGGCGGGCCCAGCCGCAAGGAGTGGGACTCGGTCGCGATCGCCGGGGTCGGCGGCTACGGCCGCGGCGCTGTCGCGCTGCGGAGCGACCTCGATCTGCGCATCCTCGCCCACAACGCCCAGCGCGCCAGCGCCATCGCGGACGCGCTGCTCTACCCGCTCTGGGACATGGGGGTCGCCGTGGGGCACCAGGTCGTCACCATCGACGACCTCATCGACGGCGCGCGCGAGGACCTGCCCACGGCGACGAGCCTGCTCGACTGGCGGCACGTCGTCGGCGACGCGTCGCTGTCGGAGTCGCTCTGGCAGCGCGCCGCGTCGGGCATCTTCGCGCACTCGGAGCTGCCCCGCTTCATCGAGCGGCTCGGGAAGGAGATCTCCCAGCGGCACGAGCGCTTCGGCGGCTCGGTCTACCTCCTGGAGCCGGACGTGAAGAACGGCGCGGGCGGGCTGCGCGATCTCGACGTCGCCCGCTGGGCCGCGAAGGCGCGCTACGGCGTCGGCGAGTTCGACGCGCTCGTCCGCTTCGGCGCGCTCGTCGCCCGCGAGGCGGAGGAGATCCGGAGCGCGGCGGAGATGCTCTGGCGCATCCGCAACCTGCTCCACGCCCACTCCGGGCGGAGGACCGACCGGCTGACGTTCGACGAGCAGGAGCTGTGCGCGGGCGCGCTCGGCTACAGCAAGGGCGCCGGTCCCGCCGACGCCGGCCGGAAGGGCGCGCCGCCCCCCGGCGAGGCCGCCGTGTCGCCCGAGGCGATCGAGCGGATGATGAGCGACTACTACCGGAGCGCCCGGACCATCTCGCGCTCCCTCGACATGATCGTCTCGCGCGCCACGCCGACGCTGACGCGGCGCCGCCGCCGCGACGAGGACCTCGGCGCCGGGGTCCGCCTCTTCGACGGCTGCATCACGATGAGCGATCCGGATCTGCTGAGGACCGATCCGGCGATCGCGCTGCGGCTCGTCTCCGAGGCCGTCGAGCGCGGCGTGCCGCTCCTGCCCTACGCGCGCGGCGCGATCGTCCGCGCCGCCGGCGATCCGGCGTTCTGCGCGGCGCTCCGCGAGAGCCCCGAGGCCGCCGAGCGGTTCCGGACCCTCGTCGCCACGTGCAAGGAGACGCAGCTGCAGAGCGGCTCGGTCGTCCGCGAGCTGCACGACCTCGGCCTCCTGCTCGCGATGATCCCGGAGTTTTCGCCGGTCGTCGGGCGCGTCCACCACGACGTCTACCACGTGTACACGGTCGACGTTCACTCGGTCGCCGCGGTCGATCGGCTGGCGGCGCTCGTGCGGGGCGAGCTCGCGGGCGAGTTCGGGCTCGCGTGCCGGCTCGCCGCCGAGGCGACGCGGCCGACGATGCTGTTCTTCGCCACGCTCCTGCACGACGTGGGCAAGGCGATCGGGGGCACCGATCACAGCGGGCGCGGCGCCGAGATGGCCCGGAAGATCCTGGCGCGGCTCGGCTTCCCTCAGGAGGACATCGACGAGGCGTGCCACCTCGTGCTGAAGCACCTCGTGATGTACCTCATCGCGACCCGGCGCGATCTCGATGATCCCGCGACGATCTCGGAGTTCTGCCACGAGGTGCACGGCCGCGAGGGGCTGCGCGATCTCTACCTGCTCACGGTCGCCGACATCTCGACCACGAGCCCCACGTCGATGACGTCGTGGAAGGCGCGCATGCTCGACGAGCTGTACCTGTCCGCGGACAGGGCCCTGCGCGGCGCGCGCGAGGACGCGGGGGCGTTCGACATCGACGACCAGCGCATGGCCCGCGCGATCAGCGGCACCGTCGGCGCCCTCGAGGACCTCCCGGCCGCGAACGAGGCCGAGCGGCGCGCGCAGCGGGACTTCCTGGCCCGCTACCTCGCGTCGATGCCCGAGCGCTACCTGCTCGCGAACAGCCCGGCCGCGATCGCCGCGCACTCGGAGCTCGCCCGGCAGCAGCAGTCCGGCGGCAACAGCGTCTCGGTCGCGCTCGTCCCGTCGCGCCACCCGGAGGCCGCGGAGGTCTGCGTCGTGGCGCCGGATCGCCCCGGCTTGCTCGCGGCGATCACGGCCGCGCTCGCGGCCTCGCGCCTCGAGGTCCACGCGGCGCAGATCCACTCGCGCGCGTGCGACGACGGCGTGATGGACGACGGCGGCGTGATCCGCGCGAGGGCGGGCTCGTCCCCGCCCGCCGGCGTGCGCCTGCAAGCCGTCGACCTCTTCTGGGTGCGCGACCGCGGCGAAGGGGTAGGGGGGGTGGCGCGCGCCATCCCGAAGCTCGTGACCGACATCCAGGCGGTGCTCTCGGGGCAGCTCTCCGGCGCCGAGCTCGCCAAGAAGCGCCGGGGCGGCGCGCTGCGCGAGCGCCCGACGCCGAAGGTCCGGACGCAGATATCCATCGACGATCGCGCCTCGCACCACACGGTGATCGAGGTGCTCACGCGCGATCGCCCGGGCCTCCTGTTCGCGATCTCGGACGCGCTCTACCAGCTCGGCCTCTCGATCTCGGTCGCCAAGATCAACACGGAGGGGACGCGCGTGGCCGACGTGTTCTACGTGAGCGACGCGGACGGGACGAAGATCGCGAACGGCAAGCGGACGCAAGAGGTGGAGGAGCGGCTGCACGCGGTCCTCCAGGGCCTGGACGGCGAAGGGAGTGTCGGATGAACGAGAGGTGGTTTACGCGCGCTGTGTGGACGACGACGTCGAGGCCCGCCGCGCAGCGGGTGCTCGGGGCGATGGCGCTCGCCGCGTGCGTCGCGACGTGCGCCATTTCGTGTGGTGGAGCGCAGGAGCCCCAGCGCGACCCGCTCCTGGCCGATCCGCCCGAAGGCAGCGACGCTGCGGCCTCGAAGGGCGCGTCGTCCACGGCGCTGGACCGGGGCATCGCGTACATCAAGAACGAGAAGTACGAGGAGGCGAAGCAGCACCTCCTCGAGGCGATCGAGCACGAGCCGGGCAGCGCCGAGGCGCACTACTACCTCGGCCTCGCGAACGAGAAGACGAACGATCGCGCCGGCGCCGAGGCGTCGTACAAGAAGGCGCTCGCGAGCGACCCCAAGCTCGAGGCCGCCGCGCTGAACCTGGCCGCGCTCTACCTGGACGAGCCGCCTCGGCCGGACGAGGCGATCGCGGTCCTGTCGAAGGCGATCGAGCAGGCGCCGGACCGGGCCGCGCTCCACCAGAACCTGGGCTACGCGTACGGGCTGAAGGGCGACGTCGCGAGCGCGAGCAAGCACTACGAGGCGGCGCTCAAGGCGGAGGACACGGCCGCCACGCGCTTCGCCTACGGCGCGATGCTGTTCGAGGCGAAGGTGCTCGACCGGGCCGCGGCGGAGCTCAGGAAGGCGCTCGCGGCGACCGGCGACGACGTGGCGACGATCGCGACGATCGGGCGGATGCTCGGGCCGGCGAAGGCCTACGCCGACTGCGTGGCGGCGTTCGACCGCGCCATCAAGCTGAAGCCGGAGGCCGAGTTCCACGTGCGCCGCGGGACGTGCCGCCACGAGCTCGGCGACGAGCCGGGGGCGCGCGCCGACTACCAGGCGGCGATCAAGGTGGACCCGCGGTTCGCGGCCGCGCACTACTACCTCGGCCTGTCGTTCCTGGCCGAGCGCAAGCTGCAGAGCGCGATCGCCGCGCTCACCGAGGCCGGGAAGCACGGCGGCGACACCGAGATCGGCAAGCGCGCCCGCGCCAAGGTCAAGGAGCTCAGCGCCAGGCAGAAGTAGCGCCCGGCCGCGCCGGCTCACGCGCCGAGCAGCGCGATGATCCTGTCGAGCTCGTCGAGCGAGCCGTAGGTGATGCCGAGCTCGCCGTGGCCGCCCTCGTCGCGCACCTCGACGCGGGTCCCGAGCCGCCGCGCGAGCCGCGCCTCCAGGTCCTTGATCGCGGGCGACTTCCCGCCGCGCTTCTTCTCGCCCGGCTCCTCGCTCTCGGCGGCCCGGAGCTCCTTCTCCTTCGCCGCCTTGATCAGCGCCTCGACCTTGCGGACGGGGAGCTTGCCGTGGACGGTCCGCTCCGCGACGTCGGCCATGACCTTGTCGCTGGGCGCGCCGAGCAGCGCGCGCGCGTGGCCCTCGCTGAGCTCGCGCGAGATGACCATGGTGCGGATCCGCGGCGGCAGCCGGAGCAGCCGGAGCGAGTTGACGATCGTCGTGCGGTCCTTGCCGACGCGCTCGGCGAGGGTCTGGTGCGTGTAGCTGTGCTCGCGCAGCAGCCGATCGAACGCCTCGGCGATCTCGATCGGGTTGAGGTCGGCCCGCTGCACGTTCTCGACGAGCGCGAGCTCGAACGCCTCCTTCGGGGAGACGTCCTTGACGACGACGAGCACCTCCCTGAGCCCCGCGCGCTGCGCGGCGCGCCACCGCCGCTCGCCCGCGATGAGCTCGAAGGCGTCGTTCCCCGCCTGCGTCCTGCGCACGATGAGCGGCTCGATGAGCCCGTGCTCGCGGATGCTGCCGGTGAGCTCCTCCAGCTCGGTCTCGTCGAAGTGCTGCCGCGGCTGCCCCTTCTGCGGGACGATCTTCTCGATCGCGCACACGAACACGCTGCGCCCCTCGGCCGCAGTCGCTGTCGCCGGCGGCGCCGCGGGGAGCAGGGCGTCGAGACCCCGTCCGAGCGCGCGCCGCGCCCCTTTCTGATCGGCATTCATGATCTGGGTCGTGCGTCCCTCGCGCGCTCTCCGGGGTTCTGCGGGGGCGAAGGCTCGGCCGGCGGCTCCGCCTCGACGGCGTCCCCGCGCGGCCGCTTCTTCGTGTCTGCCGCGGCGGGCGGGCCGTCCAGGATCTCGCGCGCGAGGCTCAGGTAGCCCTGCGCCCCCTTCGACTGCGCGTCGTAGAGCAGCGCCGGCTTGCCGTGCGACGGCGCCTCGCTGAGCTTCACGTTGCGCGGGATGATCGCGTCGAAGACGCGGAAGTGCGCCTTCACCTCGTCGGCCACCTGGTGGGTGAGCGAGTTGCGCCCGTCGTACATCGTGAGGACGACGCCCTCGACCGTGAGCTCCGGGTTGAAGGCGCTCCGCACCCGGTCGATGGTCGCCATCAGGTGCGTGAGCCCCTCGAGCGCGTAGTACTCGCACTGGAGCGGCACGAGCACCCGGTGCGCCGCGGTGAGCGCGTTCAGCGTGAGGAGCCCGAGCGACGGCGGGCAATCGAGCACGACGTAGTCGTAGCCCGCGAGCTGCGGGCGCAGGGCGTTGCGCAACCGCACCGCGCGGTCGTCCGCGTCGACCAGCTCGAGCTCCGCCGCGACGAGGTCCTGGGTCGCGGGCACCACGCCGAGGAGCGGCACCTCGGTCGCGACGATCGCGTCCTTCAGCGCCGCCCGCCCGATCAGGACGTCGTAGAGGGACAGCTCGAAGCTCCCGCGCCGCACGCCGACGCCGCTCGAGGCGTTCCCCTGCGGATCGCAGTCGACGAGCAGCGTACGGCACTCTGCCGCGGCGAAGCTCGCGGCCAGGTTGACCGAGGTCGTGGTCTTGCCGACGCCCCCCTTCTGGTTGGCGACGGCGAAGATGACAGGCGAAGGCTTGGGGGCGGAGCCGGGCTTGCCGGGCGCGCCCCCCTCGTTGGGCGATGGCATCGTGCTGTGTCGCGTCCGACCAGGCTGCTTACACGACCCCCATCGGCACGTCGAGAGAAGCGGGCGCCTCGACACAAACGTCGACCGAGCGTGCGGGTCTGTCCTGCGGTCCTGCGGTCGCCGCCATCCCACCGTTCGCTTGCCGGATTGTTGGCCTGAACGGCAGGGGGCTCTACAGTGCCCACATGTCGCTTGATGTAGGCAAAAGTGGCCGAACGGCGAAGGCATGGGCGCGCGGTCGAGCCTCGAGGCGAGGCCGCAGCTTCGGCCTCGGCGGGGCGCTGCTCGCCTGCTGCGACTCCGGGCCCGTCGATCGGGTCCTTGCTCGCGCCTTCTGGGGTGACGGGCGCGGCCCTGCGCCGCTCGCTCCTGCGCAGGTCCTCGTGCTTTCGCCTTCGCTTCAACGCAGGTCGGCGATCGGCTCGCGCCGTCGTCCGCCTTCGACCTCGAGTCGCGGGACGACGTCGACCGCCCCTTGATCACGGACGTGGTGCCCAGCTTCGCCGAGCAGACCGACGCACCGACGTCGCCTCGGCACATGTGAGGAGGACAGATGCCGCTTCCCAGGTCGTATCAGAGCTTTTCAGAGTTCGAGCGGGAGATTCTCCGCCCGAGCCGTGTCGGCTTCTCGCTCGAGGACATCGTCGAGGAGGAGGGGTCCTTCGACGCCGAGCTCGACTTCGACAAGGATCCCTTCGACGT
Organism: Sorangium sp. So ce145; assembly: GCF_051525985.1. Taxonomy (NCBI): domain Bacteria; kingdom Pseudomonadati; phylum Myxococcota; order Polyangiales; family Polyangiaceae; genus Sorangium; species Sorangium sp. So ce145. Next base: position 4,346,145 of record NZ_CP150315.1, read on the forward strand.
CTCGGACGACGACTGAGCACGGCCGCGCGGCGGCGAGGCGTGGCTTCGACGTCCTCGCACGTCCTCGCGGTCGCGCTCGGCGCTGCACATCAGCTTGCACGATCCCTCCCGGGATCCGAGCCCCGGCGGCCGCCTCTCCGCCGGGGCTCCTTTTTTTTAAAGCAGCGTCCTGTCGCTCGTCTTGACCCCCCCAGCGACGCGTGGCACGAGTGCCGCCCTTCGAAAAAAACGCCATGCAAGTCAACGTCGAAAAGCTTTCTCCCGTGCTGATGGAGTTTCAGGTGGAGGTCCCCGCGGACCGGGTCCGGAGCGAGGTCGACAAGGCCTATACGGCGCTCCAGCGGACGGCCCGGGTCCGGGGCTACCGGCCTGGCAAGGCGCCGCGCCAGGTGCTCGCGCACCTCTACGGCGGCCGCATCCACGCCGATGTCGCCCAGCGGCTCGTCGACGCCACCCTGAACCAGGCGCTCGCCGACAAGCAGGTGCAGCCCCTGTCCCAGCCGGCCATCGCGCCCACCGAGCTCCGCCCTGACGACGCGTTCTCCTACAAGGCCCGCTTCGAGGTCCGCCCCGACATCGCCGAGGTGAAGTGGGAGGGCTTCGAGGTGAAGCGCCCCTCGACGACGCCGACGGACGAGATGATCGACGCCGAGATCACCGCCCTCCGGCGCGAGCACTCGACGCTGCAGGCGCCCGAGCCGGAGCGCCCCGCGGCGAAGGGGGATGTCGCGACGATCGCGTTCACCCTCGAGGTCGGCGGCGCGCTGCGCGACACGAAGGAGCAGGAGATCGAGACCGAGCTCGGCAGCGGCCAGGTCTTCAAGGAGATCGAGGACGCCCTCGCCGGGATGACGCCCGGCCAGTCGAAGGACGTCCCGGTCACGTTCTCCGAGCAGCACTCCAACGCGGATCTGCGGGGCAAGCAGGCGACCTTCCACATCACGCTGAAGGATCTGCGGGAGCGCATCTTCCCCGAGGTGGACGACGAGTTCGCGAAGGACTGCGGCGACGAGAGCCTGTCCGCGCTCCGCGAGTCGCTCCGCAAGAAGCTCGAGAAGGAGCTGACGCAGCGGGCGAGCGACGCCGTCGCCGAGCAGCTCGTGGTGGAGCTCTGCAAGGCGAACCCGATCCCGGTCCCGCCGTCGCTCGTCGATCAGCAGGCGCAGCTCGCCGAGCGCGAGCTGCTCGCGACGGCGCGGAGGCAGGGGCAGCGCGTCGATCCGACGCCGGAGTTCCGCGCCCGCGTGCGGCTCGACGCCGAGATGAAGGTGCGCGCGGGCCTGGTCATGGCCGAGATCGCGAAGGCGAAGGCGGTCAGGATCACCGAGGCCGACCTCGAGAAGGGCTACGAGGAGCTCGCCGAGCAGACCGGCAAGAACGTGGCGAAGATCAAGGCGGAGTACCGCGAGCCGCAGAAGCGCGAGCTCTTCGCCGGGATGATCCTCGAGGACAAGATCCTCGACATCATCGAGGCTGCGGCGAAGGTCGCCGACGCGAGCTAGCTCCGCCCAGCAGCGGTCCGGCGCGGAATGGCCGGACTCCTGCACCGCACGCCGGCGCCTCAGCTCTGCTGCGCCGGCGTGCGCCGTTTGTCCAGGTCGCGCCTCTCGCGCTCTCGATCGACGTCGGGCGCGCGCGGCTGGATCGAGCGGGCCGCGGCGCGCCGCGTGTTCCGTGCGCCGCGCGGCGAGCGGCCGATATTTCCGGTAACCTCGGGCGCGTTCGGTCTTGCGATCGGACGCAGTCTGGCCCAGGAGTAGAGCCCCTGCCGCGCGGCAGCGAACCCCCCGGAGCACCGGATGACCCGACGAGTAGAAACCCGCACCCAAGCCATCGAGTTTCTCGAACGCGAGAAGGCCTACATCCTCCCGACGGTCACCGAGGTGACCCACCGCGGCGAGCGGGAGTGGAACATCTTCAGCCGTCTCCTCAAGGATCGCATCGTCTTCATCGGCACGGAGATCGACGACTTCGTCGCGAACGCCGTGATCGCGCAGTTCCTCTTCCTGGAGAGCGAGGATCCCGAGAAGGAGATCCAGGTCTACATCAACAGCCCGGGCGGCGTGGTGACGTCGGGGCTCGCGATGTACGACACGATGCAGTACGTGCGTTGCCCGGTGTCGACGATGTGCATCGGCCAGGCCGCGTCGATGGGCGCCGTGCTGCTCGGCGCCGGCCGCAAGGGTCGGCGCTTCGCGCTGCCGCACGCGCGGATGATGATCCACCAGCCGCTCGGCGGCGCGCGCGGCCAGGCGACGGACATCGAGATCCAGGCGCGCGAGATCAAGAAGATCAAGGAGACGCTGATCGACATCCTCGTCGACGCGACCGGCAAGAACCGGGACGAGCTGGCGAAGGACATCGAGCGCGACTTCTACCTGAGCGCGACGCAGGCCAAGGAGTATGGCCTGATCGACGAGGTCTTCCCGAAGCGGAACAAGTAGGTGGCCGCGCCGCCGCGTCCGGCGGGCATGCTCGGGATGAAGGCCGGCGCGGTGTTGCCCCGGGCCGCGCCGCGTCGCGGCGTCGCGATGCCGCGTCACGCCCCGCCGCTGTGGCGGGCGGGGCATTGCGCGCGGGCGCGCAGCAGCGGAGCACGCGGGCTCGGCGCCGCATGCGCCGCGCTGCGCTCGCTCGATCCGCTGCTTTTCGCGCTTTTCACGCGATGCGCGGCCGCGTCTGTGGTCGACCGCGGGGCGCCATCGGGTGATTCCCTGACTTCGGCCACAGGCTGGAGACCACCCCCGTTAGCTTGCGACGGTACGGGCACCGCACTAGAATCCGAGCGCGGCGTTTGGCTGCGCATCGCTGAAAATCCAGGGAACGGTGGAAGCCGTTCCCGCCGCAAGTTGGAGGGGCCGCCGCCGCGGCGGGACCCCACCTCTCATTGAAGCGGTAGCGTCGGCAGACCGCACTGAGGGTCGAAGTGGAGCGAAGGCGGGACGATCACTCGAATGGCAATCTAAGCTGCTCTTTCTGCGGCAAGTCGCAGAAAGAGGTGAAGAAGCTCATCGCGGGCCCCACGGTGTACATCTGCGATGAGTGCATCGGGCTGTGCAATGACATCATCGCGGAGGAGGTCGAGAAGGACGAGCCGTACGCGGGGTCGACCCCGGTGCCCAAGCCCGCCGACATCAAAGCGACCTTGGACGAGTACGTCGTCGGCCAGAACCGCGCCAAGAAGATCCTCGCTGTGGCGGTGCACAACCACTACAAGCGCATCGACAGCCGGGTCTCCTCGGACGACGTGGAGCTGTCCAAGTCGAACATCCTCCTGCTGGGGCCGACGGGGTCCGGCAAGACCCTCCTCGCGCAGACGCTCGCCAAGATCATCAACGTCCCCTTCGCCATCGCGGACGCGACGACGCTGACCGAGGCGGGGTACGTCGGCGAGGACGTCGAGAACATCATCGTCCAGCTCCTGCAGAACGCGGATCACGACGTCGAGCGCGCGCAGCGCGGCATCGTCTACATCGACGAGATCGACAAGATCAGCCGGAAGAGCGACAACCCGAGCATCACCCGCGACGTCTCCGGAGAGGGCGTGCAGCAGGCGCTGCTCAAGATCATCGAGGGGACGATCGCCAATGTCCCCCCGAAGGGCGGGCGCAAGCACCCGCAGCAGGATTTCCTGCAGGTCGACACGACGAACATCCTGTTCATCTGCGGCGGCGCGTTCGTCGGGCTCGACCAGATCATCCAGCGGCGCATCGGCCAGAACACCCTCGGCTTCGGCGCGGACATCAAGGCGAAGAAGGACTTCAAGCTGGGCGACCTGCTCAGCGTCGTCCAGCCGGAGGACCTCCTCAAGTTCGGGCTCATCCCGGAGTTCATCGGGCGCCTGCCGGTCGTGGCGACGCTCCATGAGCTGAACGAGGAGGCGCTCATCGACATCCTCACGAAGCCGAAGAACAGCCTGGTCAAGCAGTACCAGAAGCTCTTCGAGATGGACGGGGTGAAGGTCAAGTTCACCCGCGGCGCGCTCGTGGCGGTGGCTCGCCAGGCCCTCGAGAGGAACAGCGGCGCCCGCGGTCTTCGCGCCATCCTCGAGTCGGCGATGCTCGACATCATGTACGACGTCCCGTCCCGCACGGGGATCAAGGAGGTCGTCGTCAGCGAGGACGTGATCGTGAAGCACGAGCCTCCGCTCATCGTGTACACGAAGGAGGCGGAGCTCGCGTAGCGCTCCGCCCCCGGGGGGCGGCGGGCCGAGGCGCAGGCGCGGCCCGAGCTGTGCGCCCTCACCCCCCGGAGGCGCCTCCGAGCATGCCGGCGCCGCGTGTCCCTGGAGGGGCAGCGGGACGAGCCGGCGGAAGTTCAGCATCAGATCAAGGCATTTGTGACAACCGAGGCGGGGGTGCCCCGACCTCCCGATACTCCCGGAAAGACGGCGGATGTTCTTCAAGAACGACAGTGATCGCGGCAAGAACGCACCCGAGCGCGGGATCGTCCCGTTGCTCCCGCTTCGCGACATCATCGTCTTTCCACACATGGTCTCGCAGCTGTTCGTCGGGCGCGAGCGCAGCATCGCCGCGCTCGACGAGGCGATGAACCGCGGCAAGGAGATCTTCCTCGCCGCGCAGCGCAACGCCAAGACGAACGATCCGACGCCGGACGACATCTTCGGCGTCGGATCGGTCGGCGCGATCATGCAGCTGCTCCGCCTCCCGGACGGCACCGTCAAGGTCCTCATCGAGGGCAAGCGCCGGGCGCGCATCCGCCGCTATGTCCAGAGCGATGCGTACTTCCTGATCGAGTACGACGAGATCGTCGAGAGCTCGGTCGCGAGCGTCGAGGTCGAGGCGCTGATGCGCTCGGTCCAGTCGACGTTCGAGATGTACGTCAAGCTCAACAAGAAGATCCAGCCCGAGGTCCTGATGGCGGTGCAGGCCATCGACGAGGCCTCGCGGCTGGCCGACACCATCATCGCCAACCTGCCGACCATCAAGCTGACCGACCGGCAGGCGCTGCTCGAGATGGAGGAGCCGCAGAAGCGGCTCGAGCGTCTCATCGAGTTGATGCAGGCCGAGATCGAGATTCTCCAGGTGGAGAAGAAGATCCGGAGTCGCGTCAAGAAGCAGATGGAGAAGACGCAGAAGGAATACTATCTCAACGAGCAGATGCAGGCCATCCAGAAGGAGCTGGGCGGCGGCGAGCGAGACGAGTTCAAGAACGAGATCCAGGAGATCGAAGAGGCCCTCAAGACCAAGCGGATGAGCAAGGAGGCCGCCGCGAAGGTCAAGAAGGAGCTCAAGAAGCTGAAGATGATGCACCCCACGAGCGCCGAGGCGACCGTGGTGCGCAACTACATCGATTGGATCCTGGAGCTCCCCTGGTACGACAAGAGCGAGGAGCGTTATGACCTCGTCGAGGCCGAGCGGATCCTCGATGAGGACCACTACGGCCTCAAGAAGATCAAGGAGCGGATCCTCGAGTACCTGGCGGTCCAGGCGCTCACGAAGAAGCTCAAGGGCCCGGTGCTCTGCTTCGTGGGGCCGCCCGGCGTCGGCAAGACGAGCCTGGCGAAGTCGATCGCGCGCGCGACGGGGCGCAAGTTCGTGAGGCTGTCGCTCGGCGGCGTGCGCGACGAGGCGGAGATCCGCGGCCACCGGCGGACGTACATCGGCGCGCTGCCCGGCAAGCTGATCCAGTCGCTCAAGAAGGTCGGGACGAACAACCCCGTGTTCCTGCTCGACGAGGTCGACAAGATGTCGACCGACTTCCGCGGGGATCCGGCGGCTGCGCTGCTCGAGGTGCTCGATCCGGAGCAGAACCACACGTTCAACGACCACTACCTGGATCTCGATTACGACCTCTCCGACGTGATGTTCATCACGACGGCGAACACGCTCTCTGGCATCCCGGTGCCGCTCCAGGACCGCATGGAGGTCATTCAGCTCTCGGGCTACACGGAGTTCGAGAAGCTGAACATCGCGGTGAAGTACCTCGTGCCCCGGCAGCGCAAGGAGTGCGGCCTCGAGGACGTGTCGCTCGACTTCACGGAGGGCGCGCTCCGGACGATCATCCACCACTACACGAAGGAGAGCGGCGTGCGCTCGCTGGAGCGCGAGATCGCGAGCGTCTGCCGCAAGGTGGCCAGGCGGGTGGTGTCCGACGGCAAGGAGAAGCCGATCGAGGTCGTCGCGAAGAGCATCCCGAAGTACCTCGGCGTCCCGAAGTACCGGCTCGGCCGGCGCGAGGAGCGCGATGAGGTGGGCCTCGTGAACGGCCTCGCCGTGACCAACGTCGGGGGCGATCTGCTCCCGGCCGAGGCGACGGTGGTGCCGGGCAAGGGCAAGCTCGTGATCACCGGGCTGCTCGAGAAGGGGATGGAGGAGAGCGGGCACGCGGCGATGAGCTATGTCCGCTCGCGCCTCGACCGCCTCGGGCTCGAGGCGGACGTCTATCAGAAGGTCGACGTCCACATTCACTTCCCCGATTTCGTCCGCAAGGACGGCCCCAGCGCCGGCGTCACGATGGTGACCGCGCTCGTCAGCTCGCTCATGAAGGTGCCTGTCCGGCGGGATCTCGCGATGACGGGCGAGATCACCCTGCGCGGGCGCGTGATGCCGATCGGCGGGCTCAAGGAGAAGCTGCTCGCGGCCCACCGCGGCGGCATCGCGACCGTCATCCTGCCGAAGGAGAACCGGAAAGATCTCCGGGACGTGCCGCGGCGGGTGCTGAAGGCGCTGCGGCTCGTGCTCGTCGAGCACGTCGACGACGTGCTCCGTGAGGCGCTCATCCTGCCGGACGCCTATGCGATCTTCGGGCCGCCCAAGGGCGTCCTGGAGTACCGGGACGGCGAGCTCGTCACCGAGGCCGCGCCGGTCAAGGCGCCGCCGGCCGCGGCGGGCGAGCCGACGCCGGCCGCGCCGCCCGGCGCGTGAGCGCGGGGCTGGCGGCGGCCGCAGAGACGGACTAGCTGTCCGTCGCAATGATTCGACGCGCACTGATTTCGGTATCCGACAAGACGGGATTGCTCCCGCTGGCCAGGCGGCTCGCGGAGAAGGGCGTGGAGATCCTCTCGACCGGGGGGACGCAGCGGGCGCTCGCGGACGCCGGCGTCCCGGTCATCGGGGTGGAGGCCTATACCGGCTCGCCCGAGGTCATGGATGGCCGGGTGAAGACGCTCCATCCGCGGGTGCACGGCGGCATCCTGATGCGCGGCGCGATCGACGACGAGGACCTCGCGCGGCTCGGCGGGGCGCCGATCGATCTCGTTGTGTGCAATCTCTATCCCTTCGAGGCGACCGTCAGGAAACCGGGGGTCACGCACCCCGAGATCATCGAGAACATCGATATCGGCGGGCCGTCGATGGTGCGGAGCGCGGCCAAGAACCACGCGCGCGTCGCGGTGGTGGTCGATCCGGCCGACTACGATGCTGTGCTCGCCGAGATCGACAGGCAAGGTGAGGTGTCGAGCGCCACCCGCCGCCGGCTCGCCACCAAGGCGTTTGCGCACACGGCGGCCTACGACGGGATGGTGTCCGGTTACCTCTCCTCGCTCCCCGAGGAGGGTGAGCCGAGCGCCGCGGAGCGCGAGGCCTATCCGCGCTTCCTCACGCTCGCCCTCGAGCGGGCCTATCCGCTCCGGTACGGCGAGAACCCGCACCAGTCCGGCGCCTTCTATCGTGAGCGGGGCGCGGCCGCGGGGTCGCTCGCGCTGGCGGAGTCGCTGGGCGCGGGCGGCAAGGAGCTCTCGTTCAACAACCTCGTCGACGTGGACGCCGCGTTCGAGGCGGTGCGCGAGTTCACGCAGCCCGCCGCGGTCGTCGTGAAGCACACGAACCCGTGCGGCGTCGCGACCGGCGACAGCCTCGCGGCCGCCTACCGGACGGCGCGCGACGCGGACGCCGTGAGCGCCTTCGGCGGGATCGTCGCTCTGAACCGCGAGGTCGACCGCGCTGCCGCCGAGGTGCTCGTCGAGACGTTCCTGGAGTGCGTTGTCGCGCCCGCCTATACGCCCGATGCGCTGGAGGTGCTCCGGACCAAGAAGAACCTCCGGCTGCTCGCGACCGGCGCGCTCCTGCCCGCGGATCACCGGGAGCTGACGTTCAAGCGCGTCGGCGGCGGCCTGGTGGTCCAGGAGCGGGACGCCTCGGCGGCCGGCGAGGTGCGCGGCGGCCGGGTCGTGACGAAGCGCGCGCCGACCGCGGAGGAGATCGAGGCGCTCGATCTCGGCTGGCGCGTCTGCAAGCACGTGAAATCCAACGCGATTGTGCTCGCGATTCCGGGGAGGACGGTCGGGATCGGCGCCGGACAGATGTCGCGGGTCGAGAGCGTGCGCATCGCCTGCAGCAAGGCGGGCGAGCGGGCTCGCGGGAGCGTCCTCGCGTCGGACGCGTTCTTCCCGTTCCCGGACAACGTGGTGCTCGCCGCGGAGCACGGGATCACGGCGGTCGCGCAGCCAGGAGGCAGCGTGAAGGACGCGGAGGTCATCGCCGCGGCCGACGCGGCGGGGATCGCGATGGTGTTCACCGGGGCCCGGCACTTCCGTCACTGAGCTGGCCTGGCGCCGAGGTCCCGCCGCTGAACCGCCTCGCGCCTCTGTCCCGGGATGCGCGCGCTCCCACGCCCTTGCGCCGGAAGGGCGGGTCACGCTTGCAGAAAAGTTGACCTTTGCGCCTTGACTGTGATGATGGTCAACGCTGCGCCTGGGCAAAGCGCTGTGCGCGGCGCGAAGGAGCGAGCTGTGGGCGGAATCAGCGAGACGTGCAGCGTGTGCGGGACCGGATTCGAGGTCCAGTTCCGGTACCAGATGGAGGAGAAGGACGGCGGCTTCTCCTTCTTCTGCTCGCAGAAATGCCTGGAAAAGAGCCAGATCGGCGGGCAGGACGGCGCCGCGCTCGCCACGTGCGACGCGTGCGCGAAGCGGTTTCCGCCGGATCTCGTGTCCCAGGTGCTCTACGTCGCCGGGCGCCGGCACTACGCGTGCTCGCTGGGGTGCCGGACGCAGCTGGTCCGTGAGGCGAAGGGGGTACGGCTCGGCGACATCGCGGCGGCGGCCGCGGCGCCGGCCGAGGGAGCAACGCCCATCGGTGACGAGGCGCCGCTGGCAGGAGGCGGGTCGCGCTCCGCCGTGGCGGCAGGTGATCCGGCGCCGCCGGCGGCTCGGGCGAGCGCCCAGGGCGAGGCGACGGGGCGGGTTGCGCCGGCCGCGTCTGCCGCTCGCCCGGCGGAGCTCAAAGGGCAGGGCGCGGTCGCGGTGCCCCTGTCGCCGGCGGGGGGCGCGAAGCGGCCGGCGCAGCCGCCGCAGCGCCCGGCCGGGGTGCCCCGCTGCCTGGCCGTGTTCAACCACAAGGGCGGTACGGGCAAGACGACGACGGCCGTGAGCGTGGCGGCCGGGCTCGCGGCGCGCGACAAGCGGGTGCTCCTCGTCGACACCGACGCGCAGGGGAACGTCTCTGTCTCGCTCGGCGCGGGCGCGGAGCGGTCGCTCTATCACGTGCTCGTGATGGGGCTCCGGGTCGCGGACGCGACCAAGACGGTGCGACCGAACCTGGATCTCCTGCCGTCCAACGAGACGCTCGCCGCGGCAGAGCTCTACCTGGCAGGGCGCCAGAACCGCGACCGCGTGCTCTCGGATCGCCTCTCCGCCGCGGCGGCCGAGTACGATTACGTGGTGCTCGACTGCTCGCCGAGCCTGTCGTTGATGAACCAGAACGCGCTGGTGTTCGCCGACAGCGTGCTCGTCCCGGTCGCGTGTGACTATCTGTCGCTCGTCGGCGTCCGGCAGGTCATCAAGACGGTGAAGAACGTGAACGCGCTGCTGCATCACCCGGTGCAGATCTGGGGCGTGCTGCCGACCTTCTACGACGGCCGCGCGAAGATCGCGCGCGAGGCGGTGAGCACGATGAAGCAGCACTTCGGGGAGCGCTGCCTCGCGCCGATCCGGCAGGCGATCAAGGTCAAGGAGGCGCCCGCGCAAGGGCAGACGATCTTCGAGTACGCGTCGGGAACCCCTGCCGCGGACGACTACCTGGCGGTGGTCGATCGCATCATCGAGAGCCGCGAGCGCGGCACGGCGGGCCCCGAGGCAGGGGCGGCGCGCGACGGGGCAGCGTGGAGCGTCGACCGGGGGGACGCGGCCACCGAGCGGCCGGGCGCTGCGGCGGCGGGGGCGTGAAGGGACCCGCGGACGCGGGGTCCCGCTGGATGAAGGGACCCGCGGACGCGGGGTCCCGCTGGATGAAGGGACCCGCGGACGCGGGGTCCCGCTGGGTGAAGGGACCCGCGGACGCGGGGTCCCGCTGGGTGAAGGACCCGCGGACGCGGGGGTTCGCTGAATGAAGGGCCCGCAGTCGCGGAGCCTCGACCGGGCAGGGGAGCTGGAGGAAGCAATGAAAAGCGAAGGCGATCTCGGGGGCGCCGCGCGGGCGCTGCTCGATCGCGACGAAGTGGAAGGTGTTTTGTCCGGGGCGTTCTATACGTCCACGGAAGCGCCTCGCGTGCGCGCGAAGGCCCGGACGAGCGGCGCCGCATCCGAGCCGGGTGCTGCGCCGGCGCCGGAGAGACCGCAGCACTACAAGGTCATCTGTATCTCGATGTACACCGAGGATCTCGAGCGGCTGGACGAGATGGTCAGCTCGCTCAAGGCGCGCGGGATGACCAAGGCCAACAGGAGCGCGCTGATCCGGCATGCGCTCTCCCAGGTGGACCTCGACAAGATCCCGAAGGGGATTTAACCCCTTCTTCCAGGGAGACTTCGACAGGACGCAGGGCGCGACGTCCGCATTTCCGTCATCGTGCGGCGGGCGCCGCGGGCTCCAGGTGGCCCTGCGCAGTGCCGTGGGGCACCTGCGGGCGGCCGGCTTTCCCGGGAGCCGGCGAGCGGCGGAGGGCCCGTTCACACGCCGGCGCTCGCGGCGTCGTGGCGCCGCGCTTCGTCCCCCGGCCGCCTCGCCGCGGGCATGCGGCGTGCTTCACGTGCTAGAGTCGAGGCCTACCAGAGAGGGAACATGGACCAGAACTACGTAGGATACGGGACACGCTCGTCGGTGCTCCGCGCCGGTGCCGAGTCGCGCGAGCGCTTCATCGTGCGGACGTACAACCACCTGTTCGGTGCGATCGTCCTCTTCGCTGCGATCGAGGTCGCGCTGTTCAAGACCGGCGTCGCCTCGGTCATCGCCAGGGCGATGATGGGCACGAGCTGGCTGCTGGTTCTCGGGGCGTTCATGCTCGTGAGCTGGCTGGCCAGCCGCGCGGCGCACACGTCGGTATCGAAGCCGGCGCAGTACGCCGCGCTCGGCGGTTTCGTGCTCGCCCAGGCGATCGTCTTCGTGCCGCTCCTTTACATCGCGGACATGGTCGCTCCTGGCGCGATCCAGAGCGCTGGGCTCGCCACGATGGCCGGCTTCGCCGGGCTCACCGCGATCGCGTTCGTGACCCGCAAGGATTTCTCGTTCCTTGGGGCGCTCCTGCGCTGGGGCGCCATCTGCGCGCTCGTCCTCATCGCGGCAGGCGTGCTGTTCGGCTTCCAGCTCGGCACCTTCTTCAGCGTCGCCATGGTCGCGTTCGCTGGGGCCGCCATCCTGTACGACACGTCGAACATCCTGCACCACTTCCCCGAGGACCGGTACGTCGGCGCCGCGCTCGAGCTCTTCGCGTCGGTCGCCATGCTGTTCTGGCACGTGCTCCGCCTCTTCATCAGCTCCCGCAACTGAGCAGGGCGCACCCGCTTCGGATACGGGCCCACCTCGGCGTTTTCGGTGCTCGGCGTACGAGAGTCTCAAGATCCTACACATCTCGCTTGATGTGTGCTGGGCGACGTGATCAAAGCTGCGGATGGGTTCACCTGCAGCAGAGCACGCAGCGGCACTCGCCGAGGAGATGAGCGACGCGCACTTCGGCGATGCGCGGCTTTCGAAGCGCCAGACCAAGCTGGTGCAGAAGCTGGCGCAGGCGCCGGACAAGAGCTTCCCCTCGCTCTTGTCCGACAGCGAGCTGGAGGCGGCGTACCGTTTCTTCGGCAACGACGCCGTCACGCCCGCGGCGATTCTGGCTCCGCATGTGCGCGCCACCCTCGCGCGCATGGAGGCCGAGCCGGTCGTGCTCGCCATCCATGACACCACGACCCTTTCCTTCCGCTCGGACGGCCAGCGGCAGGGGCTCGGACGGCTGCGCTCCTCGGGGCAGACGTTCTTCGCCCACTTCACGCTGGCGGTCAGCGGCGATGGAACGCGCCGCCCGCTCGGCGTGCTCGATCTGAGCACGCACGTGCGCGACGACGGCACGACGGACAACGAGCACGACCGCTGGGGAGAGCAGGTGGAGCGAGTCGCGGTCTTGGGCGCTGCGCCGCACGATGTGGTGCACGTCATGGACCGCGAAGGCGACGACTACGGCCTGTTCGCGCAGCTTTTGAGCGCAGGGCATCGGTTCGTGATTCGGCTCGCGCACAATCGCCTCGTCGAGGCTGACGCCCTCGGAGCGGAGGCCAAGCTCGAGCAGGCGCTCGCGCATGTTCAAGCGGTGGCCGTGCGCGAGGTAGAGCTTTCGCCGCGGCCGGCGGGCAATCGCAGCCCTCAACAGAAACGGCTGCATCCTCCGCGCGCAGGACGCTTGGCCAAGCTCGCCCTTGGAAGCACGCGCGTGACCCTGCGGCGACCGAGATCCCAGCCGCGCGAGCTGCCTGCGACGCTCTCGTTGCGGGTCGTACGCGTCTGGGAGATCGAGCCGCCGCCGGGCGAAGCGCCGGTCGAGTGGGTGCTGCTCACGAGCGAGCCGGTCGAGTCCGTCGAGCAGCTGACGCAGCTGGTCGACTGGTACCGGGCGCGCTGGATGGTGGAGGAGTTCTTCAAGGCCCTGAAGACCGGATGCGCCTACGAGAAGCGCCAGATCGAGGACCTGCACGGCCTGCGCAACGTGCTGGCGCTCTTCGCGCCCATCGCCTGGCAGCTATTGCTGCTGCGCAGCGAGGCTCGGCGCGCTCCGGAGCAGCCCGCGACCGCCGTGCTCACGCCCACCCAGCTCGAGGTGCTGCGGGTCTTCGCGCGCAAGCCCCTGCCCGAGAACGCCACGGCCCGCGATGCCTTCCTGGCGATCGCCGGGCTCGGCGGACACCTCCGGCGAAACGGCGAGCCCGGCTGGCAGACCTTGGGCCGTGGCTACGAGCAGCTGCTCACCCTCGTCCAGGGCTGGAGCGCCGCGAGGGAGGTGGGGAAAATATGATCAATCCTGAGACGAGAGTACGCCTGCGCGCCGAAAACGCCGATCTGGGCCCGTCTCCTGTGCGGGTGCACCCTGCTCGGGCAGGGGCCGTTGCGGAGAAGGAATCGGGCGGGGGGCCGTTGCGGAGAAGTGAGGAGAGGGGGCGTCAGGAGCTGAAGAGGGCTTGTAGCGCTCTCGTGAGCGAGAAGAGCATGAGAGCTGCGAGGGCGAGGATGCCTGCCAGCGCCAGGAACAGGCCGGCGTAGAAGCGAAGATTGGAGGGCGGCGCGCCGCCCTGCGTTCGCGCTGCGAGGTGGGCGCGCAGCAGGTCGAGGTTGCGCGCGTTCGCCTTGTAGGTCGCATCGAAGAGATCGCCTACGAGTGGGACCGTGCCGAGCAGCGTCTCGAGGCCCACGTTGAGCACCATGCGCAGCACCGCGGAGGCGGGGAGACGGTAACGCGTCGCCGCGAGCACGATGTAAATCGAGAGCGCGAAACCGATGAGATCGCCGACCCCAGGGATCAACCCGATCACGGCGTCATAACCGACCCGGTAGCCGACTCCAGGGATTCGGATGGAGTTGTCCAGAAAATGCCCGAGGGCGTTCAAGCGTTTTAGCCGGTCGTCCTCGAGATCAACCGCCTTCAGCGGGGCGAGGGGCGGCACGGGCATGGCGGACCCATCTCTGCGAAGCGGATCAGACATCCCTCGCAGTTTACTTCTCGCCCCCTCCAGCGGCGACTCAAGAGAGACCGCGGGGCGGCGTCGCAGGGACACGCGGCGCGGCGGGCGAGGATCGGGCAGGAGCACGCGGCCTCAGGAGGTGGCCGTGGGCGGGCGGGCGCTGCCGCCATTGCGGCGACGGCGCTGTGATCCATGCTGGCGCCTGCCATGCCGAGCCCGCGCGCCATGGTTCGCAGCTCTGGAGCGCGCCGAGCGCTGCTCGGCCTCGCCAGCGCGCTGCTCGGGACGCTCGGCGGAGGCGCGGCACGCGCGCAGGGAAGGTACGAATCCGCGCTGCTCGGCGGGCGATCGGCGCTCCTGGGGGGCACGGGGGTCGTGCTGGGCGTCGACGGCGCCGCGCCCTTCCTGAACCCAGCCACGATCGTCCGCATCGAGGACCGGAACATCGCGTTCTCGTCGGCGTTCTTCCGCTACGCGCACCGCACACTGCAACGGTGGCACCAGCCAGGGCCGGTCGACCCCGGCCTCTACGGCGATCTCCGGCTCGATCGCACGTCGGTGAGCGATCATGGGCTGGACAGCCTCCCCGACGCGACATGCTATTTCTTCAACTGGAAGAGCGGCGCACGAGGCGCGGAGTCGACGCGGGTGCCGGTCGGCCGCCAAGTCGTCGCCGCCTGCCTCGGCAAGACGGAGGAGAACGAGTTCGGGTTCGACGCGCTGCGATTCTCGGGGGAGTCCGCCTCGCGGCGCGTGAGCCAGGCGCAGACGCTCCGCTACGCGTGGGGTCGCTTCAGCGCCGGCCCTTCGTGGAGCTACAGCGCCACCTCGCGCCTCGCCGTGGGCGCCTCGCTCTCGCTCGTGCGCACCCGCTACACGAGCTCGCTCGGCGTCGCCAGCGTCGTGGAGGACACCAGCGCGGGCTCGGCGAGCAGCGCTACCTACCAGGCCGCGCTTTCGGGCGATTCATGGGACCTCCTGGCGCACCTCGGCGTGACGTACCGGCTGAACCGGGTGTTCTCGGCCGGGATCAGCCTGCGGACGCCCAGCGTTCATGCCGTCGACTCCCTGGACGCGAGCTACGTCGACACGCGCGCCGACGGGACGGCGGCGGCGCGCTACTGGGCCGGTGAAGGGGAGTTCGTGGCCCCCTCCCCAGCCCGCGTCGCGGTCGGCGCGAGCGCGGAGTGGAGCAGGCTGCGGCTGGAGCTCGACGGATTCTTCTACATGGGCCAGCGCGAGTTCGCGCGGATCACCGCCGATCGCGAGGAGATCGCGATCGCGGGGGGCGCAGTGACGAGCCGGGCGCGGGGCCGCCTCGACATCGTCGAGGCGGCGGCGCCCATCGTCAACGTCGGGCTCGGCGCCGAGGTGTTCCTCACGCGCGACCTCAGCCTCGTGGGCGGCGTCGCCTCCGATTTCAACGCGCTGTCGAGCCTGCGAGGCCCCATGTCCGCCGAGTCGAAGCTCTTCTTCGAGCGGATGAGCGGCGCCCACGCGTCGCTCGGGTTGGTCTCCTATACCCGGTACGGCGACCTCGTGTTCGGCGCGCGACTCGATTACGCCGCCGGGCAGATGGCGGCCGTCAACGCGTTCGCGTCGCCCGTGCGGCTGGATCCCATCGACTGCAGCGAGATCGGCGCGACCCTGGTGCTCGCCGGGAGGATCAGCCTGCGCACCGTGGAGGACGTGGCGCGCGAGATCGGCGACGCCGTGGAGGGCTCGGCCGCCGCGCCCCCCGAGCGGACCAGGCCGAGGGAGCCGATGCGGGCGCCTGCGCGAGAAGACTGAGCGGCGACGCGCGCGCCGCGGATGATCGATCGGGCGCCGCGTGCGTCCGGCGCGAGGAGCTGCGCCCGCAGCTGCGCGTGAAGCCTGGTCCGCTCGGGGGGCGCGGCGGCGCTCAGGCCGCCCCGGCGTCCGGCGGGCGCACCCCGGCGCGCTCCGCGAGGGCCTCGGCCTCCGCGAGCGCTTCCGTCTCCGCGAGGGCCTCGGCCCCGGCGAGCGCCTCCGCGTCGCCTTGCTCCCTCAGGCGCTCGAACGCCGCGAGCGCCGCCGGCGCGACCGCCGAGAGCCAGCGCCGGCTCGCGGCGTCGAGCCGGAGCTCCTCGCGGAGCCGCTCGACCTCGCCAGCGCCAGCGGCGCCCGGGCTCGCCGCCGCGCGGCACACGTCGGCGAGCAGCTCGTCGCGCGCGTTCAGCGGCAGGTCCGCGTCCCGCTCGGTGATGCGCGCGGCCCCGGCGATGTCGCCCTCGCGCGCGCGCAGCGCGAGCGCCACCCGCATCCTGGCCCTCTCCAGGAACGGGTACGACGCGTACCGCTCCGCGAGCAGCGCCATCTCGGCGCGCGCGTCGGCGCGCCGGTCCATCGCCGCGAACAGGAACGCGCGCTCGGCCAGGAGCGCAGGCAGCAGGATGTCCGCCGCCATCGCGCGCGCCGCCGCGGTGCCCAGCCGCGCGAGCCCCGCCTCGCACGCCGCGAGCGCCGCCGGCAGCTCCCCTTGCCGCTCCGAGAGCTCGGCGAGCGCGAGGTGCGCCTGCGCCGCGGCCGCGGGCACCATGCTCCGCGTGAGGGCCTCGAGCTCACCCTTCCCCCGCTGCTCCTCGCCCTTCGCCACGGCGACCTGGGCGGCCATGAAGCGCTGCGAGAGCTTGCGCGCGCGCGCCATGTTCACGAGCACGGCCCCGACGAGCATCACGATGAAGATGATCGGCAACGCCAGGACGATGGAGAGCGGTCCGAAGATCGGCTCCGCTGGCAGGCGCTCGACCTCGGGCGCCACCGGCGGCGCCCGATCGGAGCTCAAGAGCTGCCACACCCCCAGGAACAGCATCACCAGGGCCACCCACAGGAGCAGCACGCGGCGCGCCGCCTTCGTCACCGGCTGGCGGTTGCTCCCCGCGCGCCCCTCCGCCGCGGCGCGCGCGGAGGCGTCCGCGCGGTCCACCTCCGCGCGCGACAGCTCCTCGACACCGCCCGCCGCCATCGCGGGGGCGCGCATGAACGGCGCCGCGTCGGGCGAGATGCGCGCCGCCCAGTCCGCCGCCGAGAGCTCGCCTCCGGCCTCCGGCTCCCGCTTCGCGCCGGTGCGGTAGACCGAGCTCGCCTTCGCCTTCAGCATGCGCTGGTAGGCGCGGACGAGGGCGCGCTCGCGCGGGCGCGTGTGCTCGACGAGGAGGCCCCGCTCGCGGAGCAGGTGCGCCCGCAGCGCCTCCCTGTCGCCCGAGCGCTCCAGGAGCACCGCGGCCGCGAGC
Organism: Sorangium sp. So ce145; assembly: GCF_051525985.1. NCBI lineage: Bacteria > Pseudomonadati > Myxococcota > Polyangiales > Polyangiaceae > Sorangium > Sorangium sp. So ce145. Next base: position 4,363,233 of record NZ_CP150315.1, read on the forward strand.
TCCGCGCGGGCGAGCACCTCGGGCGACGCCAGGGCGCTCGTCCGTACGAACTCGATGTCCGCCGCGGCGCCGTCGCGATCGCTCGTCGAGGCGCGGAGCAGGGCCCTCAGCGAGCGCGCCGCGGCGATCGTCGCGTGCTCCAGGTGAAAGGAGAGCGGGTCGGTGCGGCGGGTCACCGCCGCGTCGGCGCGGGCGAGCGCGCCCGCGAGATCGCCGCGCTGCATGGCGGCGAGCGCGCGCTGGACGTCGATGACGCGCAGGACGTAGCGCGAGCGGCACGTCGCTTCCGCGTAGTCGAGCAGCTCGGCGGCGTCCTCGCGCTGGCCGGACGCCGCGAGGTTGTACGCCTTGTTGACGACCTGCACGGCGACGCCGATCGATCGGGCGCGTAGCCCGATCGCGATCAAGAGCGCGCCGGCCATCCCGAACGGCACCCCGGCCGCGACGCTGCCGATCCCCGCCGCGCTCACTCCCGCGCCCACCAGCGCCATCGCCCCGCCGATCGCGATCTGCCGGTTCGCGAGGCGGCGCGCCGCGTGCGGTGTGATCCCGAACCTTGCAGGCAGCTCTCTCGCCATCCCGCGAGCGTAAGAGACCGCCGGCCGCGCGGGCCAGGGGATCTCGCGGGCGCGGCCTGGCCGACCGGAGCGGGAGCTCCGTCGCGCCCGGAGCGCGTCCGCGGCGCGCCGCGGGCTAGGGCAGGGGCGCCGGCGGGTCGATCGGCTCGACGCGCACCCGCTCCTCGTAGAGCGCGCCGCCCTCGCCGATGTCGGTGGTGCGCGCGGTGATCAGCGCGTTGGCGCAGCGGCCGTCCCGGAGGTGGCCTCCCTTCGGGAGGAGCGCGACGTCGCGGCGCTGGGCAGGATCGTGGCGGAGCAGCGCCGTCATGGCGCCGACGCGCGACGTGATCCGGCAGGCGCCGCCGTCGGGCACGCCGCCGGCCGCGTCCGGGTGGACCGTGACGACGGCCGGACCGTGCTGGGGTCGCGCCCACTGCGACGACTGGGACTTCTCGGTGGAGAGCGCCATGAGCAGCAGCGGGAACTCGCTCGCGTCGGGATCCACGCGCTCCTCGGGCGCTTCGGTGATGAGGTTGACCCGGCCGCTCGGGGTCGGGAACTTGCGGTCCTCGAACAGCACCTTCGGCGCCAGCGGGTTGCGCACCGGCCCGCGCTCCAGCGTCTCGAGCGTGACGCCGAGCGGCGCGAGCCTGGGCTCGGTGACCCGCCGCTTCCAGTCGCGGGCGCTGCCGTCGAGCGCGCCGCCGAGGCCCACGCGCCGCGCGAGCGCCTGCATGATCTCGAGATCGCTCTTCACCCCCGCAGGGGGCGGGACCACGGGCGTGGCGACGCCGAGGTAATGGTGGCCGTAGGCGCCGACCACGTCGTCCGCCTCGAGGAGCGTCGTCGTGGGCAGCACGAGGTGGGCGACCCGCGCCGTGTCCGTGAGGAAGGAGTCGACCACGACGACGAGCTCACGCGTCCGGAGCGCCTCCGCGACGGTGTCGGACGCGGGCAGCATGGCGACCGGGTTGCCTGCAGTCACCCAGACGGCGCGGATCGGCGGGTCGCTCATCTCGAGCACCTCGCGCCCGAGCAGGGGCTCGCAGACGGTGCGGGGCGCCGGGCGCTCGCCCTCGAACGGCGAGAGATCGAACGCGCGGCGCCGCTTGAAATAGAACGAGACGCCGCCGCCCGGGATGCCGAGGTTCCCGCTCACCGCACCCAGCGCGTCGAGGGCGCGCACGATCGCGCCGCCCGTGGTGCGCCGGCCCATGCCCCAGCCCACGAGGATCGCCGCGGGCCGCTCGGCGAGGCGGCGCGCGAGGTCCAGGGCCGCGCGCTCGGGCACGTCGGCGTCGCGGCACCACGCGGCGACCGAGCTCCGGCGCGCGAGCGCGCGGAAGGCGTCGAGGTGATCGCAGTAGTCCGCGGCGCGCGGATCGGCCCACCTCTCGTCGAAGAGCACGCGCGCGACGGCCATCGCGAGCGCGAAGTCGCCGCCGGGGCGCGGCTGGTAGAACGCCCCGCAGAGCGATGCCGTCCTGTGGTGCACCGGATCGATGAGCACGAGCTCGGCGCCGCGCGCCTTCGCCTCGCGCAGCACCGGGAGCGTGTGAGGGCTCGAGGTGAAGACGTTCTTGCCCCAGAGGAGGATGTGCCGGGCATTGAGCAGATCGGCGAGGTCATGGCTGTCCTCCTCCCCGAAATCGGCGAGCTGCGCGGCGTCGCCCGCGCCGGAGCAGATGTCGCCGCGCTTGACCGTGACCGGCCCGAACCGCGCGAAGAACGCGTCGGCGATGCCCGTGAGCATCCCGAGCGAGCCGCCGCTCCGGTAATGGAAGATCGCGGCCGGGCCCGACTCGCGCCGGATCGTGAGGAGCTGCTCGGCCGCTGTGTCGAGCGCTTCCTCCCAGGAGACGGGCGTGAGCTCGCCGCCCTTGCGGAGCAGCGGCGTCGTCAGCCGCTCGGGCGAGTACTGGGTCTCCAGGAAGCGCGACGTGCGGTAGCAGAGGAAGCCCCGCGTGATCGGGTGGTCCGGATCGCCGCCGAGGCGCACGACGCGGCCGTCCTCCACGGTGGCCACGATGCTGCAGGCGTCGGGGCAGTCGCGGTTACAGGTCGTCTTGCGGAGCTCCTGCATGGCGGCAGCGTAGATCGAGCCCGCGGGGCGGTACACCCGCCCCGCCCCCCGGAGGTCCGTCCGGACCTGGTCGGGCTTCCACGCCGCGCCGGGGCGGCTCCGCGCGCCGGATCAATCGGCCGCGAGCCGCTCGGGCGCGTACTCCCGCGAGTCGTCGCCCGAGACCTCCTGGGCGATCGCCCGCAGCTGCTCGTAGCGCTCGCGCAGGAGCGACCACAGCCGATCGCGGATGTCCCTCGAGTCGAGCCGCTCCGGCGGGCGCGTGTTGCTGAGCAGCCACTTCGCGGTGCTGTTCAGCTGCGTCAGCTCCTCCCTCGTGATCGGGATCCGGCTCTGCACGTGGCTCCACCGGTCCAGGATGAGGTTGGTGATGGTGGCCGTCGCGCTCGCGGGATCGCCGGCGACGAGCGCGCGCCGGACGATGCCGAAGGTCTCCGGGACGATGCTGCGCGGGAAGTACACCTCGGCCGTGGCGAGCGTCGGGCGCAGCGCCCCGTACAGCAGATCGAGCTTCTCGACGATCTCGGGCGGCGGCGCGATCTCGGGCTGCATGCGCGTCACCGCGTAGTCGAGCGCCATCGCGAGCTCCGGCAAGCTGCGGATCGCGTCGAAGCGGGACTTCGGCAGCCGCCGCCGGTGGCGCGCCGGATCGCGCGTGACGGACTGCACGGCGCGCCGGACGATCGCGAGCACCCCGCTCGCGTCGCCGCGAAAGGCCTGCACGTTGGCCGCGGGCAGGTCGCTCGCCGGCATCGCGTACCGCTCGTAGCGCTCCCGATCCAGGCTCTCGTCGCCCCGGGCCCGCGGGTCGGCCTGCAGCGGCGCGGCGCCGGCCGACGAGGTCGCTGCGGCCCGCTCCGGGCCCCCCTGCCGCGGCTCTCCGGCGCCGGCAGGCGCTCCCGGAGAGGGCGCCGCCGCGTCCTGCATCGTCTCTCCCGGACCAGGCGCCGGCCCGGATGTCGTGCTCTGGGCGGTGCTCTCGGCCTCGAGCGGTGTGGACCGGAGCGCTGGATCCCGCAGCGCCTCGAGGTCGTCTCGCGCACGCGTCATCTCGGCCATCGTACGTAAGTCGGCACTTCGGCACAAGATCCGCAGGCGCTCGCGCGGGGCTCCGGTCTGCAGCGTCCATGGCGCGCCGCAGGCGCCGCCTCGCCCACCGGTGTCATCGCGTCCCGCAAGCGTCACCCCGCACACACACGAGCGGAGGGGTGGCCCGCGATGGATCCTCCGCCTTCCGCGTGGATCACGCGTCGAGCGCGTCCCAGAAGGTGCGCAGATCGTCCGAGAGCGGCGCCTCGATGCGCACGCGTTCGCCTGTCATCGGGTGCGTGAGCTCAAGGAGCGCGGCGTGGAGGGCGTGACGGTCGAGCTCGAGCGCGCGGCGGTCGTCGTCGGTGAGCACGCCGTCGGCGCCGCGCGCGAACATGCCCTCGTCCGGGCCGTAGAGCTTGTCGCCGACGAGCGGGAGGCCGCTCGCCGCGAGGTGGACCCGGATCTGGTGCTGCCGGCCGGTCTCGAGCGTGCAGCGGACGAGCGCGTAGCGCCGGCCGGTGAGGGGATCGGCGCGGCGGCCCAGCACCTCGCACGCGGTGGCCGACGCGAGGCCGCGGCCCGGCGGCGCGACCCGCATCTTGACCTTGTAGCGGCTCGCGTCGTCGAGCTCGAGCGGCAGCTCGACCCGGAACGTATCGCGCTCGGGCCAGCCCCAGGCGATCGCGGCGTAGCGCTTGACGACGCCGGTGCGCTCCTCGAACTGCGCCTTCACGGTCCGGTCGGCCTCGGGCGTGCGGCAGAGCAGCAGCACGCCGCTCGTCTCCCGGTCGAGCCGGTGGGCCAGGAACAGCCGCTCGCCGGGGCGCGCGGCCTCCATCATCTTGATCACGGTGCTCTTGTGGTACCGCGCCGTGGGGTGCACCGGCAGGCCCGCCGGCTTGTCGATGGCGAGCAGCGCGTCGTCCTCGTGGAGGACCGGGATCGGGGTGTCGGGCGCCTGCTCGTCCCACGGCTCGCGCCAGAGGAGGATGCACTGCTCCGGCCGGACGCGATCGCTGCCGCGCAGGCGCCGCGCCTCGGGCGAGTAGGCGCCGCGGGCGACGATCTCGGCGGCGCGCGTGCGGCTCGTCCGCTTGAGCTGGGTCTGCACGAACCGGTCGAGCCGCATGCCGGCCGACTCGGGCGGCACGCGCAGCACGGTGACGACCGACCCCTCCGGCACCTCCGCGGGGCGCACCACCGGCGTGCCGCGGCCGAATGGGCCGCTCGTGCCGGCGAGCTCTCGCGCGCTGATCCTGGTCATGGGTCGAGCCGGCCTTCGCCTTTAGCAAAAGCGCCGGCCCGTGGCGCGGAAAAGGGGCGGCGCGCGCCCGCGCGCCGTTCGCCGGGTTTACTGGGGGACGAGGATCTCGCAGGGGAAGTCGAACGAGATCTCCTGCGCGTCCTTGAGCTGCTCGCAGGCGTCGCCGACGAGGGTGAGCTGGGTGGCGCTCTCCATCGTCCAGCCGTTCTGCGCGTCGTAGGGCACGGGCGTGCCGTCGAGGAGCACCTGGCCGAGCGACGCGTTGCGGAGGTCGACCTCGATCGACCCCTGGAGGTCGAACGTGCAGCTCTTGACGCCGGCGATGGCCGCGTCGAGCTCGTCCTCCAGGGAGGACGCGTCGGTGGGATCCGGCGTGTAGTACGTGGCGGTGCCGCCGGCGTCGGCGTAAGTGCCTGCGCCGAGGAAGCAGTCCGCGTCCGTGCCGCTCCTGGGCCGCTCGACCGGCTGGCCCGCGCCGGCGTTCGCCACGTCCTGCAGGTGCTGCGCGAGCGCGCCCGACCCGAGGCCGAAGACGAACGTGCCGATGCCCTGCTCGTAGGCGTCCTGCACCGCGCCGACGACGTCGTCGCGCGCGCACTCGGCCCGCACGTCGTCGCAGCGATCGGGCTCGCCGTCGGTGACGAACAGGATGTACTTGGGGCCGGGCTCCGGGAACGCGAGGAGCTCCGGGACGACCGTCTCGTTGAACGTCATGGCGGTGGGCGTCTCGAGCTTGCCGGGCGGCACCGTGGAGGCCTCGTCGTAGGCGGCCGCGATGGCGGCGTGGTGGTTGAGGGCGATGCCGTCGGCCCCCGCGAGCAGCGGGCACTGCTGGTTGGCGGTCCCGGTGAACGTCAGGAAGCCGAACCGCACCCTGTCCTGCAGCCTGTCGACGACGCTGAGCACCGCGGTCTTGAGCGGATCCCAGAAGCCGCTGCCGTACATGCTGCCCGAGCGATCGACGACGATCATCACGGTCGGCGTCTGCGGCTCGAACGTGATGTCGAGCTGCTGGCACGCGCCGCCGCCGCCGCCGTCCGTGCCGCTCGATCCGTGCGAGCCGGCGAAGTCGAGCCCCGCGCCGCCATCGCCGAAGCCCGAGCCCGATCCGGGGCCGACGCCGCCGACGCCGTCACCCGCGCCGCCGCTGCCGCCATGGCCACCGATGCCGCCGGAGCCCTGGGACGAACCGTCTCCGTCGTTCTTGCCGCCGCAGCTCACGGCGATGCCGGCGGCGAGGACGGCGAGGACCAAGGAAAGCCTGGGAAAGTAAAGCGTACTGCTCATGGAGAAACGATACACAGCGCGGGACGGCCCGTCTCCGCCATGTAGGGGGCCCTGGAAATGGATGCGGCGCGGATGGAAAGTTGCTCCAAAACGGCGCGCGTGGCGCTGCCTCTGCGGCGACATCCGGGCGCTGGCCAGCGTTCAGCGCCGCTGTGGGTTCGGAAGCCGCGCTGTACGCGCCCCGGTTCGTGCTACACACGGCGCCCGCATGGACATCCTCTTCGCTGCGTCCGAGATCGCGCCCATCATCAAGGTCGGCGGCCTGGCCGACGTCGTTTCGTCGCTCTCGAAGGCGCTCCGGCTGCTCGGGCACAAGGTGACGATCGCGCTGCCGCGCTACCAGGCGCTCGACTCGAGCGGGCTGATGATGGCGCGCCGCCTCACCCCGATGCCGCTCGAGGTCGACGCGAAGGTGTCGCCGGGCGGGCCGATCCAGGTGACGCTCTTCGACGGGCGGCTCAGCACGGGCGTGGAGCTCGTCGTCCTCGACGTACCAGGCTTCCACGATCGACCCGGCATCTACGGCGAGGAGGGGCGCGATTACGAGGACAACGCGCGCCGGTTCTCCCTGTTCTCCCGCGCCGTCGTGGAGCTCGTCCGCCAGCGCGCCCGCTCGGGCTCGCCGTTCGATATCGTCCACGCCCACGACTGGCCCACGGCCATGGTGCCGTACCTGCTCCGCCACCAGCCGTCCGCGCCTGGCCGGACCGTGCTGACCCTCCACAACGCCGCGCACCAGGGCCTCTTCCCGAAGGACGCGCTCGCGTACCTCGGCCTCGACGACGACCACTTCCGGCCCGAGCGGCTCGAGTTCTACGGCCAGCTCAATTTCCTCAAGGGCGGCATCCTGGCCGCGGACGCGCTCACCACCGTCTCGACCACGTACGCGAGCGAGATCCTCACGCCGAAGCAAGGCGAGCGCCTCGATGGCGTGCTCCGCACCCGGGCGAACCAGCTGTCCGGCATCGTCAACGGCATCGACTACGCCGTCTGGAACCCGATGACCGATCCGGCCATCATCGCCCGCTACGACGCGGAGGACGTGAGCAACAAGGGCCGCTGCAAGAGCGCGCTCCTCCAGGAGCTCGGGCTCGAGATCCGGCCGGATCGCCCGCTCCTCGTGTCCATCGGCAGGGTGGTCGCGCAGAAGGGCAGCGACCTGCTCGCGAACGCCATGCCGAAGATCCTGAAGGGCGACGTCAGCGTCGTCGTGGCCGGCGAGGGCGACGCCGAGCTCATGGAGAAGCTCTCCGCCGCCGCGGCCAAGGCGCCCGAGCGGGCGAAGTTCCTCGGCGGGGTGAGCGAGGCCGTCGTGCACCGGCTCATGGCCGCGGCCGACCTCGTGGTCGTGCCGTCGCGCTTCGAGCCGTGCGGCCTCGTGCAGCTGTACGCGCAACGCTACGGCGCTGCCCCGGTGGCGTGCAGGACCGGAGGCCTCGTCGACACGATCGTCGACATCGACGCCGCCCTGGAGACCGGCACGGGGTTCCTGTTCGACAAGCCGACGGCCACGTCGCTGCTCGGCGGCGTCCAGCGCGCCCTCGCGGCCCTCACGTCGCCCCGCTGGCCCGCGGTCCAGCGCCGCATCATGCGCCTCGACCTCGGCTGGGACCGCCCCGCGCGCCGCTACGTCCAGGTCTACCGCCAGGCCCTCGCCAGCTGAGCGCCGTCGCCGAGCCCAGCGCGCGGTCGCGAGGCGCTGCGCGCGGAACGGAAACGGCTCGGGACACCGCGTGAAGGTGGGGCCCGACCGAGATCAGGCGGCCTCCGCGCGACAACGTGTCGCATTGGCGCGGGGCAGGAGCCTCGCCTATAGGAGCGGCCGTGCTGGCCAGAGCCGTCGCCGGTGTGGTGCTCCTGCTGTCGCTCGCGGTGCACCCGAGGGCCGCGCGCGCGTCGGCCTGCTGCGGCGCGGGCCACGGCATGGCCCAGTGGCTCGCTCCCTCGGAGCGCGCCGCGGCGAGCTTCTCCGTCCGGCTCACCGAGCAGCTCGGGGCGTGGGCGGTGGACGGAGGCTTCGACACGTCCGGCGAGGGCGTCTACCACCGCGAGCTGAAGGCCGAGGCCGGGTGGCTGGTGCGGGCCGGGGATCACCTCCAGCTCGCCGTGTCCGTTCCGATGATGGTCACCTGGAGCGGGGTGGGGCTCGGCGCCACGTCGTCCGGCGGCGGGCCGGGTGACCTGGGCGCGGCAGCCAGGATCGACCTCATCGACGGCGCGGCGTCGCCGTGGATCCCGTCCGCCGCGTTCACGCTCGGCGTGACGCTCCCGACCGGGCGCGGCCCGAGCACCGGGACGGCGCTGCCCGACGCCGGCGTGAGCGGCGCGACCGGCGCCCGCGCGATGGGCGTCGACATCACGGGCGCCGACACGACCGGCCTCGGGGTGGCCGAGATCCGGCCGGGGATGGTCTTCGAGAAGTCGTGGGGCTCGTTCCACGCGCTGCTCGCCGCCTCGACGAGCGTCCGCACCAGCCACCGTCTCCCCGACGGCGACGCGGTGCGGTCCGCGCCCCGCGTGCAGATCCTCGCCGCGGCGGGGCCCTCGTGGCCCTCCGGCGCCTCGCTCACCGTGGGCGCGCTCCACGAGCGCGAGGGCGCGCCGCGCGAGGACGAGCCTGGCCCGGGCCCCCGCAATCCCATGGGAAAGGAGCGCGCGCGGACGGCGCTGCTCGCCGTGCTGGCCCACGACATCGGCGCGCGCTGGACCGCCGTCGGCAACCTCCAGGTGGACGTGCCGATCTCCGGGATCGGCCGCAACGAGGGCGCGTTCGCCGCCCTGTCCGCAGGCCTCCGCTACGTGTGGGGAAGACGTGATTGAACCTCGTGAACAGCCCTCGCCGAAGTCACCTGCCAGGCGCCGCTGGGCGCGCGCCCGCGCCGCCCTCCTCGTGGCGCTCGCCGTCCTCTCGCCGGCGGGCTGCGGATCCCGGGACGTGGAGCCGGACGACGGCCACCGGCTGGACGTCGGTGCGAACGGGCGCATCGAGTTCGCTGTGGAGTCGACCGAGCCGATCAAGCGAGGCTTCAACACCTTCCACGTGCGGCTCACCTGGACCGACTCGCGGGACCCGGCGCAGCGGATGAAGCTCCGCTGCTACGCCAGCATGACGGGCATGGGGCACGGGTCCGTGCACGAGGGCACGGAGATCGAGCCCGGCCTGTACGAGGTCGCCGACGTGCCCTTCGGGATGGGGGGCCTCTGGGACGTGCAATGCCGGGCCCTGACCTCGTCCCTCATCGACGAGGCGGCATTCGAGTTCGACGTCCACTAGGCTCAGCCCTCGTGCGAGCCCCTACAGAACGCTCCGTGCGAGCCCTCCCTGCGCTGACGCGTCACTCCCACAGCGGGCCAGGCGCGCGGCGGCGCGGTCCCCTCTCGTCCTGCGCGGCGGCGCTGCTCTCGGTCGCGGCGCTGCTCTCGGTCGCGGCGCTCTCCGCGCCGGCCTCGGCCAACGGCCGCTTCCCGGCCGCGGGCTTGATCGCGTCGCACCCGAGCGACCCGTCGCGCCTCATGGTCCGCGCGACCTACGGCCTGCTCGCCACGCACGACGGCGGCGAGCGCTGGCGCTGGATCTGCGAGCCGGTCGTCGGCTTCGGCGGGAACGAGGATCCGATGCTCGCCTTCCTCGCCGACGGGACGATCATCGCCGGGGTCTTCGACGGCCTCAGCGCGTCGAAGAACGGCGGCTGCGACTGGTCGTTCGCCCAGGGCGATCTGATGAACCGCTACGTCATCGACCTCTCGGCCGATCGCGAGGACCCCTCCCGTGCCGTGCTCGTCGTCAGCGCGGGGCTCGGGGCGGGCCAGTTCCTGACCCAGCTCTGGGAGACGAGCGACAACGCGGACAGCTGGACGAAGGCCGGCGTCGATCTGCCCGGGGACTTCCTCGCCCACACGGTCGACGCTGCCCCCTCGGACCGCGCGCGCGTCTACGTGAGCGGCCGCTACGGCGCGCCCGACTACGCCGGGGCCCTCCAGCGCACCGACGATCGCGGCGCGACCTGGGAGCGGCTCGACATCCCGGGGAGCGACGACATGCGCCTGCCGTTCCTGGGCGCGATCGATCCCGTCGACCCCGACATCGTTTACGTGCGGCTCGACGGCGATCCGACCGACGCGCTGCTCGTCTCGAAGGACGGAGGGCGCAGCTTCACCACCGCCTTCGAGAGCGCCGGCGACCTCCTCGGCTTCGCGCTCTCGCCGGACGGCGCGACCGTGATCGTGGGCGGGCCCCAGGACGGAATCTGGCGCGCGCCGGCCGCGTCGCTCGAGTTCGAGAAGATCTCGGACGTCGGCGCGCGGTGCTTGACCTGGACCACCGCGGCGCTCTTCGCCTGCGGGGACGAGTTCACCGACGGCTTCACGGTGGGCCGATCGATCGACGACGGCGAGAGCTTCTCCGCGCTGCTGCACCTCGACGGGCTCTGCGGGCCGATCGAGTGCGCACCGGAGAGCGGCGCGACCTCGACCTGCGCGCCGCTGTGGGGTGCGACGGCGCTCACCATCGGCTCGCAGCAGTGCGACGGCGCCGGAGCGACCGGCAGCGGCGGCGGGGGCTCCGAGCCGCCGCCAGCGGAGGCGTCGGACGGGTGCGGGTGCAAGATCGGTGCGGCAGGCGCGGGGCGGGGCGAGGACGCCGCGCCGCCCACCAGCGGCGCGATCGGGTTCGCGCTCGCGGCGGGCCTCGCGAGCGCGCGGCGGCGCCGGCGCGCACGCTAGCGCGGCGACCCAGGCGAGCGCGGTGGCGCAGGCGTGCAGGCGAGCGCGACATAACCGCTTATGGAAGAGCGCTCGCATCGCGCGGGCAGAAGGGTACGGACGGAGAGGGCGGACCGACTCGGCGCCGTCCGCGGGGGCGCAGGACGGGCAAGCCGCCGGCGGTTCGTTTCTGGATCTACGTCCTCGTGGGCTGGCGTAGACTGAGGGTGCCGCGGCTCCGGCCAGCGCGTGAATGGCCCCTAGAGACCTTCCCAGATCGCCGCTCGCCGTCTTCCTGCGCGCTCACAGCGGGGAGATCCTGGAGGCATGGGAGCGCGCCGAGCGTCGCCGCGCGCCGGGCGAGCAGTCCCCCGGCTACATCGCGCTGCGCGAGGAGCTGCCCTCCATCTTCGCGCGCCTCGCCGAGCGCCTCGAGGCGGCCGTGTCCGCCGCGGCTGCGCCGCCGGGCGACCAGGAGCAGGACGCGTGGAGCGGCGTCGAGTCGGTGTCGGTCGAGTTCCCCGAGCCGCTGCTCGGCTTCCGCGTGCTCGACAAGCTCCGCGACGGGTTCGAGCTGGAGGACGTGGCCGCGCAGTACTCGGTGCTGCGCCGCTGCGTGCTCCGGATGCTCGAGCGGACAGGCACGCAGCCGTCGTGGGTCGAGATGACGATCCTGCACGAGGTGCTCGATCAGGTGATCATCGATCCGGCGACGCGGAGCGCCGCGCTGCGCGAGCGCGCGCTCGGCGCGCTGGATCGCGTCTCGGCCGAGGGCATGGGCAACGTCCACATCGATCGGCTGCTGCGGCGGCTGGTGGAGGTGCTCGTCGAGTCGGCGCGGTCGGTCGACTGGGCGGTGATGCTGCTGCTCGAGGGCGAGGTGCTGCGGATCCGCGCCGGCATCGGCGTCGACGAGGCGCTGTGGGGCCTGCGCGCCTACAGGCTGGCGGAGGGCTTCGTCGGGCGCGTGGTCCGCGAGCGGCGCCCGGTGGCGCTGCGCTCGGCCGCGCCGGATCCGCTGGCCACCGACGCCGGGGGTGGCGCGGCGGGGCCGGAGTCGGGGGCGCAGAGCGAGCGCCCGAGCGACGCGCTCCACGCGCTCTACGGCGTGCCGATGCTCTCGGAGGGCCGCCTCGTCGGCGTCACGGTCGTGAGCTCCCGCCGCGTGGCGGAGTTCTCCGAGGGGGACCGGCTGCTCTTCAAGAAGGCGGCCGAGCGCGCGGCCGCGCTCGCGACCCAGGCCCAGCTGCGCGAGCAGCTCGCCGCGGAGCGCGGCCGGTTCGAGGCGACGATCCAGCGGCTCCCGGTCGGCGTGGTCGTCGCGGAGGGGACGTCGGGCGCCGTCGCGCTCAACAACCGGCGGTTCGCGGAGATCGTCCGCGGCCCCGAGGAGACCCCGAGCAACGCGCCGCTTCGGACGCTGCTCAGCGAGACCGACGACGACCAGCGCGCGCGCTGGCTGCTCCACCGGGCGCTGCACGGCGGCGAGACGGTCTCCCGCGACGAGATGGAGTTCGTCCGCGCGGACGGAGAGCGCCGCCTCGGGAGCTTCAGCGTGGCCCCCGTGCGCGACGCCGACGGGCGCATCACCGCGGCCGTGATGACGGTCGAGGACGTGACCGAGCTCAGGAAGGCCGAGCGCGCGCGGCAGATCCTGATCGACGCGAGCGCGCTGATGGCGGAGTCGATCGACCACGACGGGACGATCGAGCAGGTGGTGCGCCTCGGCGGCGAGCGCTTCGCGGACCTCTGCGCGCTCGATCTCGACGACGGCGGCGGCGCCCCGCGGCTCGTCGCGTCCGCGCGCCTGCCCGAGGCGCGGGCGCTCCTGCCGAGGCTGCTCAAGCACCCGCCGCTGCTGCTCGGCGACACCGCCTCGCTGGCCGAGGCGACGGCCCGCAGGGAGGCCACGCTGATCCCGCTGGTCACCGATCCGTGGCTGCAGCGGATCGCCCGCGGGCCGGAGCACCTCTCGGCGCTGCGAGAGCTCGGCGCCCGCTCGGCGATCCTCGTGCCGCTCGCGGCGCGCGGCCGCAAGCTCGGCCTGCTGAGCCTCTGGACCGTGGAGCGCGAGCTCCGGCAAGACGACACGGGCGTGGCCGCGGAGCTCGGGCGCTTCGCGTCGCTGGCCATCGAGAGCGCGCGGCTGCACGGCGAGGCGGCGCGAGCGAGGTGACGCTGCTCGTGCGCCTCGCGATGTGAGGCGGGCGTGCTCGGAGGGCGACGCCCGCCACCGGTGTCGGGCTGTCCCCGCCCGCCCTCGTGGTCCGCGTCGGGGCGAGCTCGGCGGTTCGCCGGAGCGAGCCCGGCGGTTTCGTCCGAGGCGACGCGGCGAGGCGCGGGCGAGCGCGCGGCGGCTTGCGTCGCGGGGGTGGATGAGGCGAAGCTCCCGCCTTCGCACACGACCGTATGACCACCACCAACCAAGAACGTCCCCTCGCTGTGCTCGTCGGGGTGCAGCTCCCCGGCGTCGACGATGTAGAGCACGCCGCCGATCTCGCCGAGCTCGGCCGCCTCGTGCACACGCTCGGCTTCGACGTAATCGCGACCGTGTCGCAGCGGCGCAGCGCGCTCGCGGCGGCCGCGGTGCTCGGGGAGGGCAAGCTCAGGGAGCTCGCGGAGCTCACGGGCGGCAGCGGCGTCGTGCCCTCGGGCGCGCCGGAGCGGAAGAACAAGGCGCGCGCGCGCCGGGCCGCGGAGAGCGGTGAGGGCGACGAGGACGACGTCGAGCTCGGCGGAGACGACGGCGACGGCGCGGGCGACGACGGCGGCGCGGAGCCGCGCGCGGGCGGCGCCGGGCAGGCGGCGCGCCTGGCGACGGTCGTGGCGGTCGATCACGACATCTCGCCGAGCCAGGCGCGCAACCTCGAGCGGGCGACGGGCGCGCAGGTGCTCGACCGGGCGGGCGTGATCATCGAGATCTTCCACCGCCACGCGCGGAGCCGGGAGGCGAAGCTCGAGGTCGAGATCGCGCGGCTCAACTACGTCGCGCCGCGGCTCCGGGAGACGGGCGGCGGCGGGGACCGGCAGCGCGGCGGGATCGGCGGCAAGGGCGCCGGCGAGAGCGCGCTCGAGCTCGATCGGCGCAAGATCCGCGATCGCATCGCGGAGCTGAAGGAGGAGCTCGCCGCGGTCCAGCGCGAGCAGTCGACGCGCCGCGCGCTCCGGCAAGGGCAGCGCCGCGTCGCGCTGGTCGGCTACACGAACGCGGGGAAGTCGTCGCTGATGCGGGCGCTGACGGGCAGCGAGGTGCTCGTCGCCGACAAGCTCTTCGCGACGCTCGACACGACGGTGCGCGCGCTCCACCCGGAGGTGCGCCCGCGGATCCTCGTCTCGGACACGGTCGGCTTCATCAAGAAGCTGCCGCACGATCTCGTGGCGAGCTTCCGCTCGACGCTGGACGAGGCGCTCGAGGCGTCGCTCCTGCTCTACGTGGCCGACGCGTCGGATCCGACGTTCCGCGATCAGCTCGCGGTGACGCGCGGCGTGCTCTCCGAGATCGGCGCGAGCGAGGTGCCGAGCCGGCTCCTGCTGAACAAGGTGGACCGGCTCTCCGAGGAGGAGCGGGACGCGCTGCGCCTCGAGTTCCCCGAGGCGACGCAGCTGTCGGCGAAGATCCCGGACGACGTGGCGGCGCTGCGGGAGGCGATCATCGCGTTCTTCGAGCAGTCGATGGTGGAGGCCGAGCTGCTCTTGCCGTACGCGAAGCAGGGCCTCATCGGGGAGATCTACGAGAACGCGCGCGTGCTCTCGGAGGAGTACGACGACGTCGGCGGCCGGCTCTCGGTGCGGGCGCACGCGGCGGCGCTCGATCGGCTGCGCAGCCTGCTCGCGCGCTGAGGGCGCGGTGGCCGGCGCGGACGCGCGGGGCCTCGGCGCGGGCGAGCGGGGTCAGCGCGGGCGGGCGGCGCGGGCGCGCGCGGCGTCAGCGTGCGCGGCGATGGCGCGCGCCTCGTCGGCCAGCATGCGCCGCCGTCGCCTGCGGCGGCGCAGGAGGATGCCGATCGCGAACGCCAGGAGGTGGAGCCCAGCAATCACCGCGACGAGGATCCACCGCTGCACGCGCCGAGCGTAGCACCGGAGCGCCGGAGCGCGGGCGTCCGGGGCGCGTGGTACGCTCCGCTGTCCGCTGTCGCTCCGCGCCATGAGCTCCTCCACCGACGCCGCGCTCGAATCGATCGTCCAGCGCGGGCTGGAAGCCTACCGCGCGGGGCGGTTCTTCGAGGCGCACGAGCTGTGGGAGTCCGGATGGCGAGACGAGCCGGACCCCGTGAGGAAGACGTTTCTCCAGGGGCTCATCCTCGTCGCCGCGGCCATGCACAAGCTCACGAGGATGCAGAGCCCACCGGGGGCGTTGCGCCTGCTCGACAAGGCGCGCGCTCGGCTCGCGGGCACGCCGGATGGCATGGGCGGGCTGGCGATCCCGCTGCTCGTCGACGACATCACCCGCGCAGCAGCCGTGATCGAGCAGCTCGCGAGCGGAGAGAGAACCGAGATCGACGCCTCGCTTCTGCCCAGGATGGAGATCGCGGGCGATGTCGCGCCGCCCTCGCCGTCCGGGGCGCGTTTGCGGCCGTGAGCGTCTGACCCGAACGGGCTCCGCAGTCGATATTGCGCTCGTCGCGTGCGACATGGGACGCGGGCGTGACATCGTTTGCCTGAGTGGTGTTCGCGCATGGGAAGCGCCCGTGTGGGGGGATATCGTGGCAGACGGGTACTGTGGAACCGGAGTGGAGGGGACGGCGAGCGCCGAGCCTCGGGCCAAGCTGCAAACCGAAAGGAGCCGCGTGACACGGCGCAAGCAGATCCTGATCGTGGATGACGACCAGGAGATCCGGGAAATGCTCGAGATCACGCTGGAGGAGGAGGGCTATGACGTCCTCTCGGCGAGCGACGGCGAGGCCGCGCTCGCGCTGCTGGAGCGCAACCGGCCGAATCTCATCCTGCTCGACATGCGCATGCCGGTGATGGACGGTTGGGGGTTCGCCCGCGCGTACGCGTCGTGTCCGGGTCCGCGCGCGCCCATCCTCGTGATGACGGCCGCGGTGGACGCCGGCACCTGGGCCCGCGAGGTGGGCGCGTGCGCGTCGGTCGCAAAGCCGTTCGATCTGAACCGCTTGC
Source organism: Sorangium sp. So ce145 (assembly GCF_051525985.1). Lineage (NCBI taxonomy): Bacteria > Pseudomonadati > Myxococcota > Polyangiales > Polyangiaceae > Sorangium > Sorangium sp. So ce145. The sequence goes on from NZ_CP150315.1 coordinate 4,379,281, forward strand.
TCGATTCGATCGCGGCGCACGCGGGGTGCCCGTCCGGCCCGAGCCCTGCCTCCGCCTGAGCGGGTCCGGGCCGGGCGCGGGCCTGGCGCGCGCTTGCGGGGGGCATGCCGGGCGCGAGCCCGGCGCGCTGCCTGAACGAGTTATCTGAGCGGGGTCGCCGGGCGCCAGCCGGGCGTGCTGCCTGAGCGGGTTCATCCCCGGCATGAGCCCGACCGAGGCCGCGGCGGAGCTGCTGAGGGGCTCGGCGGCGGATCAGCCGCCCGTGGCGCGGCGCATCGCGCAGAGGAGGTCGCCGCGGCACGGGTCGGTGGGAGCGCGGCGGTCGGTCGTGTTCGGCGCCGCAGGGGCCGGCTTGGCGCGCGCAGGCGCGGCTGCGCCCGTGGCCCGTACGCGGTGCTCGGGCGCGCGCTGCGAGGCGGCGACGCCGTCGGGCGCGTCGCCAGAGCTGCTGCGCTCGGCAGGAGGCGCGACCGGCGCGCGCTCGGCGGGCGCCTCGACACGCGGGAGCCGCGCCTCGACCGCGCGGGCGGCGGCGGCGAGGCCGGCCGCCGCGCGAGGGCCGGTGGCGGCGGCATCCGGGGCAGAGATGCCCGCCGTGAGGGCCGCGATCGCGGCGGCGCCCGCGAGCAGGACGGCGACCGAGCGGGCGCGCCACGCGCGCGCCGGCACGTCGAGCGCCGGCGCCTCGGGCACGGGTGCGGACGCGGGCGGCTCGCCGAACGGGAAGATCGGCAAGAGGTCGAGGACCTGGGGGCGGGCGCCCTCCTCGCCGGCCTTCAGCGCGGTGAGGTCGATCTGCCCCGAGGACGCGTCGCACGCGTCGCACTCCTCGCTCGCGGCGCGCGCCGCGGGCGGGGTCGTGACGGCGGCGTCCTCCGTGATCGCCGGCGTATCCAGCGAGGGCGCGTCCACCGAGAACGAGACCGATGTGTCTTCTCCGGGGCTGGTGGAGGCGGCTCGCGGTTCGTTCGACCACTCCTCGTGCTGCGTGTACTTCATGGTTGCTCCCGCTTCAGCCGTATCGATCGAGCGCTGGAGTCGCGCGCCTGCGCCGGCCGGTCGGCGTGTCCTTTCGAGATTTGGACATGCACGCGCGCGCGTGCTTGGGCCCGCCGCGCGCCCAGGCCCACGCTGATCGGCGGCGGTCGCCGAGCGCCGCGAGCGATTCCGCCCCGCGCGCGCGCCGGCGTTCGCCGCGCTCGCCGCGTGCCTCGCGTCCGTCGCGCTCGCCGTGTTCGCCGCGACGCACGCGCCTGCTACCGAGGTCGGGGAGCACCTGAAGCGCGCCCGTCGGCGGCGTTCGCGATCTTGCGAGCGGGCTCGTGACGCCCATACTCTGGCCGCTCGGATCGCCGAGGGCGTGCAGCCGGCGCGCCTCATGACCGCGTGCGCTCGGGGAAGTTGGTTGCGATCGGGGCGTTCCTCGTCGAACAGAAGTTCCCACGCAAACGCGAATCGGATACTTGAGGTGAGATGAAACCTACACGGCTCTTCACGGTTCTGGGGGCGCTGATGTTCCCCCTTGCAGTGGCTCTGGTCACCAGCGGGTGCCCCAAGAAGGAAGAGGACGAAGTCCCGCCGGTGCCCTCGGCGCCCGTCGTGCCGACGCCGGCCCCGACGCCGACCCCCACGACGCAGATCGTGCCCGAAGAGGACGCCGGGGCGGATGCGGCGGACGCCGACACGGCGGACGCGGACGCTGGAAAGAAGGTGGTCGGCACGGGCGATCCCAGCGGGATCCGCAAGTGCTGCGCGGCGCTGCGCCAGAACGCGAAGTCGGCCCCGCCCGAGCAGCAGGGCGGCTACCTCGCGGCCGCGTCGGCGTGCGACGGCCTGGCGAACTCGCCGCAGGGGCGGCAAGCGCTCTCGACCCTGCGCGGCCTCCTGGTCGGCGCGCAGATGCCGGCGTCCTGCCAGTAACGGGACGGACGGGAGGGCCACAGCGGTCGGGTGAGCAGGCCCCCGCCCAGCTTGCCAGATGCACCTGGCGAGCTGGGCCGGTCGTCCGGCTGTCGTGAGGGGGTCGGGCGGCCGGAGCCGTCAGCCGTGCACGGAGCCGTCAGCCGTGTACATAGACGAGCGTGCCGCCGCCCTCGATGTTCATCGCTCCGTGCCACTCGGGCGGGACGGCGGGCTCGGTCCACTCGAAGAGCCAGGCCGCGTCGGCAGGGGCCAGGTTGATGCAGCCGTGGCTGCGCGCCTTGCCGAACTCGTCGTGCCAGTACGCGCCGTGCAGCGCGTAGCCCCCGTGGAAGTACTGGGTGTACGGCACGTCACGCAGGTCGAACGCCGCCTCGGACGCCTCGTCATCGCCGTCCATCGTGGTCGAGACGTGCTTCGCGTGGATGTAGAACGAGCCACGGACGGTGGCGTCGGTCTCCTCGGGATCGGCCATGCCGCTGCGACCGCTGGAGATGAGCGCCGCGAACACGGGGCGCGTGCCCTCGTAGGCGACGAGCATCTGGCGGCGGATCGAGATGTCGATCCACTTCTTGCCGGCGCGCGCGAACCCCTGAGGGTCCTTGCGCAGCTCGGCGATGACGAGGTGGTCGGCGGCGAGCCATGAGCCCTCGGTGGTCTCGAGCAGCCCCTTGGCGCCGCCACGCGTGCGGCCGGTGAGCACCCACCCCGAGCGGTGCGGCGCGAGGCCCGCGTCGACGAGCGCGCGGCCCGACGCGGAGGGGCGCTGCCGCGTGGTGCCGTGGACGCGGACGAAGGCAGGGGCGCCCTTCAGGGCGGGATCGGGGCGGGGATCGGTGCCGGGCGGCGGGGGAGGCAGCTCGTCGGCGGGCAGCTCGGCGATGGAGAAGCGCGCGGTGTCGGCCGGTGGAGCGGCGGCGGGCGTCGGGGCGGCAGAGGACGTGGGGGATGCCGACGACGCCGCGGCGGCCGCCGATGCCGTGTCGGAGGCGCTCGCGGGGACCTCGGCGCCCTCGGCGTCGAGATCCTTGATGATCACGCCGCGCATCGCGCTGAGGCGCGCGGGGCGGGTGCGATCGAGCGGGATGAGGTCGAGCTCGGTCGTGAGGCCGAAGCGGCGGTTGGTCCACTCGAAGGTCGTGATCAGGCCGAAGGCGGAGCTCTCCTTGGTGCGGCCCGTGTGCACCGAGTAGTGGAGCTTCTCCTCGGCGCCGTACGGCTTGGGGAGATCCCGGCCGGCGAGGAGGAACTCCGGCACGGGATCGAGCGGCAACGACGAGGGCGCGACAGCGGCGCGGGCGAGGTGGACGCCGAGCTTGGACCCCTCGACGCGGCGCTGATCCTCGACGGTCGGGAGCCGGAAGTAGAGGTGCGGCGGGGGCGAGCCCGACATGACGTAGTGATAAGGCACCGGCGCACCACGGCGCGGGCCGCGCACGGCGGCGGCGACCACCTGGTGCTCGAGCGCGAGCGACGCGCCCTTGCCCACGCAGACGTAACCGCGCGGCGCGATCCGGTACCAGCCGCCGGCACAACCGTCGGTGCCCGCGGGGAGCTCGGCCCGATCGACGACCGCGCCGGCGCGCAGGTAACCGAGCTTCGTCGAGCGCTCGTCGGGAGCGACGTAGATCCAGGTGCGCATCGCGATGCTGGCGATCTTCGCGCCCCGGCCCGGGAGCGTGGCCTCCTTCGAGGACGGTGATGCGGCGGCCGGCGACGCGAGCGACGCAGGGGACACGGCGTCCGGCGCGGCGGACCCAGGAGAGGGAGCCAGCGGTTCGGCCGAGGAGAGACCCGGGACGGCGAGGGCGGCACCGGTGGCGAGCGGGGCGGTCGCGTGGGCGGCGCCGGAGCGGTGATCGTCGGTGGCCCTGCCGGGCGGATCCTGGGACGGAGCGCAGGCCGCGACCGAAAGGACGAGCGGGGAGGCGCCGGCGAAGGCGACAGCGAGAGCGCCAGCGCGGAGCAGGGCGCCGGAGAGCGAGCGGGAGGGCGCCGTGGCGCGAGAGCCGACGCGGGGGCGAGCGCGAGTGCGCGGAGAGCGCTGCGGTGCGGGCAGCGACGCGGGGGCGGAGGCTCGAGCGAGGGAAGGCATCGACGCGAAGGCGGAGGCAGGGAGAGCCAGGCCCGAGGTGCGAAGGCGCGCGGGCCAGCGGGCCAGCGGGCGACGGGAAGCCGAAGCTGGAGCCGCGGGGGGCTGAGCGGGCGAGGTGTATGCTGAACCGAGGGGGAGATGCAATCTCCTGCCGGCGGCGTGGGGGGAAGGAGAGGAGGGAGGCGGGAGGGGAGAGGGAGACGGGAGGGGGAGAGGGAGACGTGACGAGGCTAGCGCTTGACCTTCTTCGCGAGGAGGTCACCCAGCGTGCCGAAGTTGCGAGGCGCAGGCTTGGCGCCCTTGTCGTTGCCGCCGCCGGAGCGCTCGCCCTTGGCGTACGACTCGAACTGGCCGCGCTCCTCGTCCACGCGGAGCGCGGAGATCGAGAGGCGGATCTTGCCGGACTCGTCCACGTTGAGGATCTTCGCCTCGACGTCCTGCCCCACCGTGAAGTGCTTCTTCAGGTCGGCGGAGCGAGGCGTCGCCGTCTCGGCCGTCGGGACGAGGCCGCGGCCCGAGCGGCCCGAGGTGCCCGCGATCTGGACGAAGACGCCGTAACGCTCGACGCCCGTCACCTTGCCCTTGACCCGCGCTCCCTCGACGAGCAGCGGCGCGCCGCCCGCGGCAGGCGCGGAGACCGCGAGCGACGTCCCGCCGTCGCCGTCGTCGCTCGCGCGCACGACGACCGGCGTGAGGCGCACCTGGCCGGTGCCAGCGTCGACGCCGGATACCACGGCCGAGATGCGCGAGCCGACCGTGACCCGGAGGTTGCCGTCGCCGTCGGCGAGCGCGACGCGCTCGAACATGCCCTCCTGCTTGCCGCCAAGATCCGCGAAGACCGCCTCGCGAGCGATCGCGACCACGGTCACCTCGACGGTCTCCCCCGTGTGGTACTGGCGGCGACGCTGCTTGCCAGCTCCTTCGGACTGCTCGAAGAGCGAAGCGAACGATTCCTTGGAGGCGGCGGAAGGGCGTGACGACGACATGGCGCGACCTCATAGCGCGAGGCGAGGGCGCGAGGAAGGCGGCGGTGAGCGGGAAGCGAGGGGAGAGGCGGGAGGAGGGGGAGGGGGCCGAAGCAGGGGCAGGGGCCGAAGGGGGAGGAGAGGGGGACGGGACCGGGGAGAGGACGGGGAGGGCGGAGAGCAAGGAGGCGGCGGGAACGGAAAGGTGGAACCTGGCGGGGGCTTCTGCTAGCTTCGCCGGCCGCTGAATCGGGTCGATAGCTCAGTCGGTAGAGCTGCGGACTTTTAATCCGTAGGTCCAGGGTTCGAGTCCCTGTCGACCCACTAAGTAACTACGCGGAACTGCTGACCTTTCCGACCGGTACCCCCGCCTGTTCCAGGTTTTCTCCACAGACCGCCCCGGCAGGCGGCCCGTCGAGCAGCGCGATAGCGGTCCGCTTCGCGCTCGGCGACAGGTGCATGTAGCCCATGGTCGTCGAGACTCGCGGTGCCCGGCACGCGGGAAGCCTGGCGTGGCCGCCACCGGTCGTGGCGGGCGACAGCGAGCCCTGCGGGGAGCGATGAGGCCGGGCAGGTCCACCCCGCCGAGATCGGGAGCTCGCGCGCAAGGCGACTTGCGGCCGAGGAGCGACGGCGCATTCGCCGGGCACGCTGGCGCTCGGTGAGCCCTTCCCGCTCTTCCCGCTCGACCGTGGGTCCCCCCCGCCCGAAAGGGGGCATCACCATGGTGAGAGAAACGGTTCCGTGGCGTTGCACCATCGCGCTTCTTGCCGTGCTGTCTTCGGGGGCGGGGTGCTCTCAGTCCCCTCCGATCGGACAGCTTCCTGTGAACGCCTCGCAAGAGGCAGCTCCCGTGGCGTCCGGGCAGACCATGGTCATGGGGATGGAGCGCGGGAGCGCGCGAACCCATGCGCCAAAGGCTGCATCCCTGGGCGGGAACGCCACCATGAAAGCGGAACCTCCTGCCGCCAGCACGGATATGCACTGCCCGGGCCAACCATGGAGGCTCCCGCTTCGGCCCCCGACGCTCGCGATGGTGAGTCGATCTCAGATGGACAGCGTCCACCGGCCGATGCGAAACCTCGTCTGCCCAAGCTCTGCGTCCAGAGCTCACACCAGAAGAGCAAGGTGGACTCATTCCACCCATCGAAGGATCTCCTCTCTCTGGTGAAGGCATATGATAAGTGCACCAGCTGCCGTCGATCCAGGGATCCGCGCAGGTCCTCAGACCCGCACGAGGCGATCGAGCAGCCACCCCAGGGTCTCGGCAGGATCGGCGCACAGCCCGGTGTGGGAGGGCGACGGCTGCACGATGGTACTCGACGGGGAGACCAGCCACCCAAACCGCTCCTCCTGAGGGAGCCCGGCGACATAGCCCGAGGCCGGATCGCCGGCGCACACCAGGCGCACAAACTCCAGGTGCTGGCGCACCGCCGGTAGATCGAGGTCCGGCGCCAGGGCGAGCAGGCGGCGATCGTCAGGCTCGCAGCGCACGTCGAGAAAGCCCCGGGAGCGACAGTGGAGCACCACCCCGACGTTGACGCGCTCGCCGCGCTCGATGCGCGGGACCACGCGGAGCACCGCATAGGCGAAGGCCTCGCGGGCCCCGAATCGGCCCGGAGGGCTAGCGCCTGGCCCGAGCATCGAGCGCCTCCTCCACGAATCCCCGCGGCGGAGCGAGGCGGCGGTTCAGATAGTCGGCGTAGGCCGCGCGGCTCTCCTCGGGGTCCGTCGAGGGCGCCCGATCGACCAGCCACGCATCCGGGATCTCCGCGACGATGCCCGCGATCTTCTCGGGCGTGAGCAGGGCGCTCTGCACGGCGTCCGCAGCCGCGATGTCGGTCGCATAGGGGAGCAGTATGTGGCTCTCGATCTGCGGGAAGCGATCGTGGGCCTCGGCCAGGGGATCGACGCCCTCGCTCCAGGCGTGATGGACGTACAGCGCCGCGCCGTGATCGATGAGCCAGAGCTTCCTGTGCCAGAGGAGCAGGTTCGGGTTGCGGGGAGTGCGGTCCATGTTGCTGACGAAGGCGTCGAACCAGACCACGGCCGACGCGAGCGCCGGATCGAGCTTTCCGCCGGTGAACGGCTGGAACGCGAGCGACCCGGGGAGGTAGTCGAGCGCGACGTTCAGGCCGGCGCTCGCCGAGAGTATCTTAGCGATCTCGGGGTCCGGCTCGGTGCGCCCGAACTCCACGTCGAGCTCGATGAGGACGATCTCCGGCACTGGCAGCCCGAGGGCTCGCCCGATCTGCCCCGCGACGAGCTCCGCGATCAGGGCCTTCGGCCCCTGGCCGGCGCCGCGGAGCTTCACCACGTAGAGGCCATCGTCGTCCGCCTCGACGATGGCCGGCACCGACCCGCCCTCACGGAGCGGGGCTACATAGCGGGTCGTGCGCACGGTCCGGATCATTCGGCACCTCGGGAGCGGAGCATATGCGTCTTCCGATCCCTGTCGAATCCATTCACCATTTTTACCTGATCATCCCATGCATCGATGAATGTCGGCCATCCGGGGCCGATCCTACTCCATCGCCAGCGCGGAAGGAAATCAACCTGAAGAGCGCCGGGTCGGTCACGCCGTGCGGAGCTGGCCGATCGTGTCGGCGATGAACCGCGCGGCGCGCAGGAGGCTCGCGTCCTGTCCGTGCTTCCCGACGACCTGCACGCCTACGGGCAACCCGTCCTTGCTCCTGCCGACAGGGATCACGACGCTCGGGTTGCCGAGCAGATTCACGAAGAAGGCGAATCCACCGACCGCGTTCCAGTATTCGACCTTCTTCTCTTTCCCGTTCACCGTCATGGGGACGGAGCGGCCAGTCTTTTGATGGCGGATGGCGACCGACGGAGTCGCGGGGACCACCCAACAATCGTATGCTTCAATGAAGCTCTCGAAGCGCCCCGACAGCTCGCGCTGCTCCGCCTTGAGCCTGGCGTAGCTGCCATCGAGCCCGCCGCGGAACGCCGAGCGCATCCACTCGAACATCCAGAACAAGCGATAGAACGCCGCGTCGGTCTCCTTCGTCTTGAATTCGTACATGTTCAGCATGAAATAGCTCAGGTTCGTCTTCCAGAGATCGAACGGAGAGGCGACCTTCTCGACCTGCGCCGCGCTCCCGCGCAGCGCGTCGAACGCCCTCTCGAGCTCCGCCGTTACCGCGTCGTCCATGGGGAAGGCGAACTCGTGCGTCCACGCGACGCGGGGCGGTGGAGCGCTCGTCGCGGCCGAGCATGACTCGCCGGAGAGCACATCATAGCAGAGCATGAGATCGCGCACCGAGCGCGCGATCGGCCCGATCACCGTCAGGTGATCTTCCCGGCGAGGGGCGGCGTCGAGCGGAAACGCCGGCCCGTCCGACGGCACCTTCCGCAGCGACGGCTTGAAGCCGTAGACGCCGCAGTAGCTCGCGGGCACGCGGATGCTCCCGCCCGTGTCGGTCCCGATGCCGAGCGCGGAGAGCCCGAGCGCCACCGCCGCGGCCTCGCCGCCGGAGCTGCCGCCCGACGTCCGCGTGTTCTCCCACGGGTTGTTCGTGGTCCCGAAGATGGGGTTGCTCGTCTGCAGGTCGCCGCACAAGGTCGAGCAGTTCGTCTTGCCGATCACGATCGCGCCGGCCTCCTGGATCCGGTCGATGGCAGCTGCGTCGCGCTCCGGGACGAAATCGCGGAGCCGCTCGTGGCCGGCGGTGGTCCGGAGGCCGGCGGTGTGCAGGGCGTCCTTCACTGTCACCGGGACGCCGTGCAGCGGTCCGACGGCCTCGCCGCGCGCGAGCGCGAGGTCGGCCGCGCGTGCTCGCGCGCGGGCGCGCTCCTTGTCCAGCGTTACGATCGCGTTGACCGCGCCGTTCAGCCGCTCGATGCGCGCATAGCATGCCTCGACGACGTCAGCGGCGGAGAGGCTCCGCTGCCGGATCGCCTCCGCCAGCGCGGAGGCGTCGTAATTTACCAGATTGTCCGCAAGCGTCATCGGCCCGGACCCTTTCATGCGTGGTGGCTGAAATATCGAATCGCCTCTTCCACGTCATGGACGAAGAAGATGTGTTGCCCTCGATTGCACTCGGCGATGAAGGCGTGAAGGGTGTCGCCGGGGTATTTCGAGAAATCGCCGAGGATCGCGACGCGGATACGGTAGTTGACGAAGATCTGCAAGAGCTCACCTGCGATCCCGGTCTTCAGGCGGAAGAAGTCGGGGTCGAAGCAGGTCTCGTCGATCGCGATGCCGGCCACGTCGGTGTAGCCGTGCCCCACCATCACGTCGAGCGCGTCCTGCCGTGCGCGGATGGGCTTGTCCGTCGAGGTGACATGGACGATCCGCAGCGAGCCTCTCTCGATCAACTCCGTTCCCATATCGATATCTCCTTCGGCGGTGCCCTAGGGGCGAGCGATCCCCTCGGGCAGCTCGCGCTCGATGCGCCGCTCGAACTCCTTTTCGCCGAGCTTGCCGCGCAGATCGAGGAGCCGCGTCCGCAGGCGCTCGACGAACGGCGCCTGCTGCGTCTCTAGGGCGCGCGTCCACAGCGCGCAGTAGTCGCGCAGAGCGTCGGCGTAGCTCCCCTGCTCATAGCGCACGTCGGCCTGCAGCGCCTCGAGCGAGTCGCCGAACCGCTTCGCGTCATCCATCGCTTTCAGTCGGTCCAGCGCCGACTGCGCGCCGGCGAAGGCGCCCCGCGCGGCGCGCGCCACGGCGACGTCGAAGAGCTGCTGCGCCTGGAACCCGGGCGGCGCGTCCGCGTACGGGATGTCGTGGAGGATCTCGTCCTCGAGACGCAGCGCCGCCCCCGCGTCGCCGAGCTCGACGTGACAGCGCGCGAGCGACCTGAGCGCCTGAACGGCGGCCGGCCACGCCCCGATGCGCTTGTAGAAGCGGTGAGCCTTCTCGTCGACGGCGATGGCCGTCGCCCAGTCCTGCCGGGCGCGGTAGAGCGCGTCGAGGAAGGTGGCGACCTGCTGGAACTGGCGCGCGCGGCGCAGCTCGATGGGCTCCGGCAGCGCGTCGAGCCACCGCTGCCAGGCGGCGGCCCCCTCGCACAGCGCCCGGTCGGCAGCGGCGCCGCTCGCGCCGAGCGCCTGTAGCGCGACGACCAGCCAGGCCAGCGAAGCCTCCGGCGGCGCCTCGCCGTCCACGTCGGGCACAGGCGACCGCTGCACGAGGCGGAGCGACCACGCGGCGCCCTCCGCTCCGAGCTGGGCCTGGCGCAAGAGCTGGTTGAACGCGTGCATCACGCCGAGGAAGCCGCGGAGATCGCCCGCGAACCAGAGGCGCTCGAAATGCGCGACCCAGTGCCGCCGGTTCATCAGGAGATAGTGCGTGAGCGCGGGGTTGGCCCGGCCCTGCAGGTGCGCGCTCAGGATCCGCAGCCCCTCGCAGAGCGTCTGGCTGAGCTCGAGCTCCGCGTCGGCCGAGCCGCCGTCCCAGCGCTCGCTTCGGCCGGCGAGCTCCAGGAAGGCGCGGCACCGCGGGTCGATCATCCGGCCGTGCGGGAGTCGCACGAGGAACCCACGCCGCTCCCACAGCGCGAGCCCCTGGGAGAAGACGGCGGACTCGTCGCCCAGCCGCGCCAGGAGCCTCTTCGCCGGCGCGAACGGCGTCTTTTGATCGACGGCCACCATCAGGATCTCGAGGAGCAGGCCGTCGACCTGCGCGCACGCGAGGAGCAGGCTCCTCCAGGGCTGCGGCATCTCAGCCCACTGCCACCCGTAGAACGCCTCGACCGGGGCGTGCCCCGTCGGGACGCGCGATCGTACCCCGTCGGCGACGCCCCTCACCGAGCCGTCGCGCAGGAGGCGGACCGCGCGCTCGAGGAGGAACGGGTGGCCTCGCGTCGCCGCGAGGAGCGCGGGCCAGTCCGCGTCGCGGTCCCGGCCCTGGAGGTCGCGCGCGCGGAGCTCGTCGGCCGCCAGCGCCTGCTGCTCGTCGGCGGAGAGCGGAGCCACCGGGAGCTCGACGAAGTCCGGCGCGAGAGCGGCGGCCTTGGTCGCCCCGATCGTGACCACGACGTGTCCGGCCGCGAGGAGCTCGCGGACGAACTCGAGCAACGGGCCGGCGGCTGCCCCCGGCGCACCGTTGGCGCGATGGGCGGCGCGATCCACGTCGTCGAGCGCGAAGCAGCAGCGGAGCTTCGCGAGCGCGACCCTCGTCTCGGCCTTTCGATCTGGCGCGAGCCCGAGGACCGGCGCGATCATCTCGAGTATGTCGTCCACCGAGTACGGTTCGGCGCCAAAGTCGAAGTAGAAGGCGAAGTCGACCGCGTCGCGCTGCGCGAGGTACAGCGCGACGCGGTGCGCGGCGTGAGACTTGCCGGCGCCGGGCTCGCCCGTCAGCGCGATCGCGCGCCGGCCCCGGGCGATGGCGCCGAGCGCGGCGACCGCGACGCCGTCGCCGGCGTGCCGGAGGAGGGGCGGCAGGAGCGTCGCGTGAAAGCCGAGCAGACGGCGCCGTGCGCGCGCGAGCGCCTGCGATTCTTCGAGGCTCGCGCGCGCCTGCGCCTGCGCGAAGAACGAGACGGACTGCCCGCCGTAGTGGACGAGCAGGGGCCAGGCGTGGAACGGGCGCGGCTCCGACGTGAAGCGCGATGCCTCCGCGCGCTCGCAGAGCGCGCGCCGGGCGTCGACCACCGCCTCGCCGAGCGTGAGGCCCGCGGCCAGGCGCGTGTAGACTTCCTGGAAGCATCGTCCGCTCGTCCACGGATCGGCCGCGTACGCCGCGGCGATGACGTTGCCGAGGGACGCGTCGCGCGCGGCGCTCGCGACGGCGCTCACCGCCGCGGGCACAGCGACGGGGTGGGCGCCGTCGAAGGCTCCGCGGGTGTCGACCGCGAGCGCCGCCACCTTGCTGCGCACGAGCGCCCAGGCGAGCTCCGCCACCGCCACGCGCTCGAACGGGCCGTCGGGCCCGCCGAGGAGCACGCTGGCGATGCCGCCGTCGAGGACGATCGGCCCATCGTAGTGGAGGACGTGCACCGGGCGCCGGCGATCGACGAGGCGCGCCTGGAGCTCGGCCCAGCCCGCGGGGAAGATCTCGTAGTCGACGGCCCCCTCGGCGCCGAGCGACTCCGCGGCCCACTCGAGCGCGTGGCTCGAGGCGAACGGCAGGAGATCGCGGAGAGCCCTCGACACGACGTGGAGGATCCGCAAGGGCGCGTCGGGCGGGGGTTGCGGCGCCGGCGCGTCGCCCCGCATCTGCGCCTTCAATGCGGCCACCGCCTCCGGCTCCGGCGGCGTCACGCCCAGCTCGTAGGCGATCTGAGAATCGTCCTCCGAGCGCCCTGCGCGATGAAAGCGGCGGACGAAGTGCGCCGCCAGCGTCGACCACGGCTGGTCGGCGCCCGGCAGCACCATGAGCTCCCACGGCGCCGCGAGGAACGAGGCGCGCGACGACTCGATGAGGACGCCGACGCGGCGCGGCTCGCGCTCCCCGATCGCCGAGGCGAGCGCGGCGGGGCGCTCCTCGCCGTTCGCGAGGCGCTCGCCCATCGCCCGCCCTACGTCGGCGATGGCGCTCGCGACGCCGCGATCGTCGGGCGGCAGCGCCGTGGTCTGGGGATACTCCGCGAAGTACCAGGCGAGCCGTGCGTCGAGCTCGGCGCCGGCGAGCGCGGCGTTCGCCGAGGCGGCGAAGGTCTCCTTTCCCGCGGGGCGTTCGATCGAGATGTCGATCGCGTCTTCCCGCTCGCCCGCGCCGGGCCTGTCGACGATTCTCACGTGCATCTCGTCCTCGATGACCTAACGATCGCGGGGCTCGCCGGGCGCTACGCTCCGAAGCGGGACTTGATCCGCTCCCGGACCTCGGGGTGATGAAAGGTCTGCTCATGCATGGCGACCTCCATGTCGGCGACCACGGGGAGCCGTGCTCGGAGATCGGCGACCAGGTGGCTCTTCAGGATGACGAGCGAGCGGCGCGGCTTCTCCGCGAGCTGTCGCGCGAGCTGGTACGCGTGCGGCAGCACCTCCGCCCTCGGCACGACCGGGAACGACACGCCCCGCTGGGCCAGCTCGGCGCCCCGGTAGCTCCCCGCCGTCATGAGCATCTCCTGCGCCAGCGGGAGGCCCAGCTTCTCGCGCAAGATGAGCGTCGAGCCGAAGCCGGGCGTGAATCCGTATTTCATGAAGTTGGCGGTGTAGACGCTCTCGCGGCTGAGGACGACGAAGTCGGCGAACAGGCCGAGCGCGAAGCCGCCGCCGATCCCGTGCCCTTGCATGGCGGAGATCACCGGCACCTCGCAGGCGAGCGGGAGGTGGTAGATCGGCGTGTCGGTGAACTTCCCCTGCCCACCGGAGAGGCTCAGGAGCCCCTCCTGCGTGCCTCCCGAGCAGAAGTAGGTGTCGTACCCGGTGACGACGACGACCTTGCAATCCGGATCGGACGCCACGCGACGGAACGCGTCCACCAGCCCGGCGCAGATCCCCTCGGAGAACGTGTTCTTGTACGTGCGATCTTCCATCTTGATCTGCACGATGGAAGGCTCGACGGTCGTGAGGTGAACGACGGGCGTTGCCATGTTAGGGGCGCTCCCAGGGGAAGATCCCCTCATCGACGTAGCGCATGATGCCCTCGATGTTGCGCGGATCGGAGAACACCTCCTTGTTCGTCGCGAGCGCCAGCGGCCGGCTCGCGGCGACGGCGCCGCCGAGGGCTGACGAGAACCGCTTGTAGCGGGCTACCGCGGTCTTGCTCAACCTCCGGAGGCGCGAGAGGTGCCGCCGGAGGAGCGCGTCGCTGTTCGCGTCGTACGCGTCGACGAGACCGTACGCCGCGGCTTGTGACACGTCGAGCGGATGAGTCATGAGGGTCATATAGTGCGCCTTCTGGAAGCCCACGCGGCGCACAAGGAACGGCATGACGCAGGCCGGGATCAACCCGAAGAGGAGCTCGGAGAGGCTGAACGTCGCTGTCGCGTCGGCGACCACGATGTCGCTCGCCGCGACGAAGCCGATGCCGCCGGCGTTCGCCTTCCCGCGCACGTGCGAGATCACGACGTACGGGCCGGTGGTGAGCCGCATCCAGAGGTCGTACAGCGGCTCGGGGCCGCGCATTACGCCCTGCGCCGCCCGTATTGCCGAGAAGTCGGCGCCGAAGCAGAACGTCTCCGGGAGCCCCTCGATCACCACGATGGTCGCGGCGTCCTCGCAGCGATCGAGCACGTCGGAACATTCGTCGATCAGCCGATCGTCGATCGTGTTCTGCGCCTCGGGTCGGTGGATCTGCATGAAGCAGATCCCGTCCTGGTTCCTGACGCGCAGCGTCTGGTAGGGAGGGACGGCGGTCACGGCGTCCACTCGTACTCGCGGTGGAAGTTCGCTACCGCCCGGAGCTTCAGACGGCGCTCCCCTTCGCGGACCGGCTTCGCCGCCGGCAGGCCTGCCTCGCGCACCTCGACGTCCCGCGTGCCGAACCGGAGCTGGCTATTTCCGCGGATCAGGTAATCGTACTCTGCGATCGACAACGGGTGACGGTCGTCGAGCTGCCGGTCGATGCGGAGCTCGCGCACGGCTTCCTGCCCCTCGCGGCGTACGACGCCGCTCAGGAACTCGGAACAGCACCCCGAGCCGTACGAGAAATACCCGATGCGCTCCGGTGCCTGGAAGTCGCCGTGGGCGATCGTGCTCACGAGCGACAGCAGCGACGTGGCGCCCATGATGTTGCCGACGCGCTGGCAGTAGACGAGCCCCGGGCTCACGCGCCGCGCGAAGTCCTCCTCGATCTCCGCCGGCTTCGCCCGCGCCATCTTGCGCATCATGGTGCGGTGCGCGCCCTTCACCATCCCGCCGAACGGCGTGTGGAACGCCAGGTATCCGAACGAGCGCACGTAATCGACGTCGCGGACCCTCTTCTTGTATTCGAGGAATGCGTTCTCGCAGCAGTCGAGGTACGAGAGCAGCGATAGATCGGCGTCGCCAGCCTCGATGTCGGGAGCCGGACGGCACGTATCCATCACCTCGTAGCCGTAGTAACCGCTGGCCCCAACGTCAAGCTGGAAGACGCGCGGGCGATCGCTGACGAGGAGCGCGACGGCGCCGGCGCCGGCGCTAGGCTCCGCGAACGCCGCCTCCGGCGCCGGCGCGTCCGCGCCCTCGGCCACCATGTAGCGCGAGATGTCCGTCGCCACGACCAGCGCCTTCGCCCCGGGCGATACCTGCGAGAGCACGAAGCTCACGGCCGCCTGGAGCCCAGCGGTTCCGGAGTAGCAGGCCTGCTTGATCTCGAAGAGACGGCAGTTGCGACTCAGCCTCAGGTGATGGTGCAGGTACGTGCTGATCGACTTGCCGAAGTCGATGCCCGACTCCGTGCACGTGATCAGCATCTCGATACGATCCTTCTCCGCGGTGGAGAGCGCGTCGACGATCGGCCGCGCGGCGTTCGCGCCGAACGTCACAGGATCCTCGTAGGGCAGGGCGACCGTCTTCTCCATCATCAGGAGCCCCTGGAAGCGGCCCGCATCCAGCTTCCGGTGTCGCGCGAGCTGCGCAACGTCGAGGCACGCCGTCCCGCAGAACGCGTTTATCGCTTCGATTCCTACTGCCATCATGCCGCCGCTCCCTAGGTCATCCGCTGTACTTGCGCAGACACAAGGCTGTGTTGATCCCGCCGAAGCCCATGCTCAGCGTGAGCGCGGTCTTCATCGTGTGCGCGACGGCCTCTCCGCGCACCCAGTTGAATGACGGGTCGATCGGGTCGTCGAGATTTCTTGACGGGTGCAGCCGACCTTCCTGCATCTGAAGGAGCGTCGCGATCACCTCGACCGCGCCCGCGGCGCTCAGCCCGTGGCCCACCAGCGATTTGGTCGCGTTCAGGCGAGCGTGGGATAGCCCGCAGGCGCGGAGCGCCTCGAGCTCCGTCTCGTCGCCCACCACCGAGCCCGTGCCGTGCGGGTTCACGTAGTCGATGTCAGCGGGCGCGCACCCGGCGCATCGCAGCGCCCTGCGGATCGCCTCGACCTCGCCGTCGAGCGACGGATCCGGGTTCCGGTTGGCGTCCATCGCGATCCCCCAGCCCGACAGCCAGGCGTAGGGTCTGACGCCGCGGCGCGCAGCGCGCGGCAGCGCCTCGACGACCACCGCGCCGCAGCACTCGCCGTAGATGAACCCGTCGCGAGCGCGGTCGAACGGGCGACACGCCCGCTCGGGGGCGGCGGCGTGGCGCTCGGAGCCCATCGCGCCGAGGCTCGCGAGCCCTTGGCACTCCCAGAAAGAGATATCCATCAGCGCGCCGAGGGCGATGCACACGTCGACGTGGCCGGCCTGCACCGCCTGGATCGCTTGGATGATCGCGAGCTGCCCGCTCGCGGACGCGCCGCCCGCGGTGTACGCGAGCCCCCGGATACCGAACTGCTCGGTGCAGAAGCCGCACAGATCCGTGTCCATGAACGACACGCCGTAGGTCGGCCGGAGGAAGTCTGCCCGGCCCGCGTACTCCTCGTGCGCCAGGACGAGGTCGCGCTGCTGCACGTTCGAGCCGCCGACGATGAGGCCGATACGCCGCGGATCGACGTCGTCGAGGCGCGCGTCGCGCCATGCCTCGTGCAATGTCGCGAGGGCGACCCGGGCGGAGAACGACGCCTTGCGCAGCGTCTGCGGCGCCATACCCTCCGGAACCTGGAGCGAGGCGATCTCGGCCCCCAGGAAAGCAGTGCCCTTCTGGCGCCCGGGTCGCTGCATCACCCCGAAGGCCGACTCGCCGCGCAGAAGGGCACGCGCGAACGCGTCGCGCGTCTGCCCGATCGCCGAGGTGACGCCGACGCCCGTGATGGCCGCTTCAGGCTCCCCGGAGCTTCGCATGCAACAGATCCGCAAGCTCGCCGATGTTGCTTGGACCGAACGTCTCGACCCGCGGGATCTTGAGCGACAGCGACTCGAGCGTCAGCATGACGATCTCGGCGCGGTCCACGGAGTTGGCTCCCAGATCCTGCAACCGGTCGCTGTCCTGGAACCGGTGCTGCTCCAGCTCGGGCAGCACCTCGCGCGCATGGCGGGCGATTAAATCGAATATTTCTTGCCGGTTCATGATTACGAGCTCACAGATTGAGAGGGCTCGGCGGCTTCCTTCATCGCGCCGAACCGTGCGTTCAACAGATCAGCAGTCCCTTCCATGATGCGTCGAGCGATGTCGGCGACATAGCGGTTCTGCCACGGCTCGATCGCGGTCCCCTTCGTCCATTGGTTGAACGCGCCCAGCGCGGGGCCGCAGTGGATCTGGTAATCGAGACGCTGGTCCTCGACGCCCTCCAGGGCGAGGCGCGTCGTGTGGGCGAAATACCACCGAAACACCGCGGCCATCTTCTGCTTCGGGCTGCGCTCGATCTCCGCGAGCCTGTGCGGGTAGGTCCTCGCGTAGTAGCTCCTCGTCTCGCTCCAGACCGCGTCGAACGATCGCCGGAAGTACTTCTCCTGGATCTGCTGCCGGGTCTTCGCGTCGATCTCCTCCAGCGAGCCGTGTCGCATGTAGAGCTCGTGGAGCTTGTTCGCCCGCGCCGGGAAGAACAGCCCGCGCCGCACGACTTGAATCTTCGACCCGAGCTCGAACATGTCGCCGGCCGGCGCGTACGTCGTGTCCTGCACGTTCAAATGCTGGAGCAGCGCCTTCACCGGCTCGCTCGTGCCCGCTTCGCGCGTACACTGGTTGATCGAGCCCGTGAGGATGAAGTCGGCGCCCATGACGAAGGCCGCCGCGGCCGCGTGAGGCGTGCCTATCCCGCCCGCCGCGCCGACGCGGATACGCTTCTCGTAGCGGTACCTCGTCATCATCTCGTCGCGGAGCACGAGCATCGCCGGCAGCAGCGCGAACGCGACGCCCTGATCGGTGTGGCCCCCCGAGTCCGCCTCCACGCAGACGTCGTCCGCCATCGGCACGAGAGGAGCGAGCGCGGCGTCCTGCTCGGTGAGCTTCCCCGACTCGACGAGCTGTCGGACCACCGCCTCCGGAGCGGGCTGCATGAAGGCCGCCGCCACCTCGGGCCGCGACACCTTGGCGAGGACGCGCCGGGGCGCGACCAGGGTCCGCCCCGCGCCGCTCGCGAGCCCCTGGAGCCGGTACCGCACGAGCGCTGGCGTGACCCGCATGTAGGCCGCGGCCTCGACACACCGCACCCCGTGCCGCAGATAGAGATCGATCGTGCGCTCTTCCAGCTCCGGCGACTCGAGGTTCGAGAGCAGGTTCATTCCATACGCTCTCCCCGCGATCACGGACTGGATAGAGCGAATGGACGCCTCGATCTCGCGCTCGTCGAGCCCACCCGTACCGAGGTACGCGATGAAGCCCGCCTTGCCCATCGCGACGACGAGCTCCTTGGACGCGATGCCCTTGTACATCGCCCCCGCGACGTAGGCGTAGTCCACGCCATAGTCCGCCTTGAACGAGCGATCGCCCAGGGATTTCGCGGTGATCATCGAGGAGCTACCGCCGTTCGACGTAGGCCACGGATCGCAGGGAGTCGTCGTATCGAGAGCGATTCCCTTGAGATGCGAAAACGCACGTACAACCCCTTCAATCAGGGCAGGTTCGAGCCCTCTCCGCGAATCCTGATATCGTCAGCGACTCATTCGTTCGCGACGCCCGTGGCAGATACCACGCTGCACCGAGGCGCGCAAGAGGGGAACCCAGCGCGGGGATGTCCCGTCTATGGGATATAAGGAGTCCCTCGCCCCATGGATGCTACACGCGCCGTTTCGCCGTCGATGGGCGCACCAAGTGTGTATGTGGATAATTTCAATGTGGATTCAATTTGAACGCACGCACTGATGAGACTGGAGGAGGGTGCGGGCTGACGGCGCGACGGCGTCGTACGTGACGAGTTACATAACGAGTGCTGAGTGCGCCGTACGCGACGAGCGCGCCACCAGTACGCTACGACGCCGCGCCGAGGTCGAGCAAAGCCGTCGGTGCGCTTACATCGGCTTGACGGGCGCGCGCGGCACGATAACCTGCACGGCTGCTGCGTGGGTGCATCGAGCGGGGCGTGCTCGCCGACGAGGTCGAGACGCTGCACGAGAGAAACGCGCGGCTGGAGCGAGAACGCCGGCACCTTGAACCACAGATCGAGCGGATCCCAGAACGTCTCCGCACCCTGCTGACCCAGGCCGGTGACCATGTCCACTCCCTCGCGCGCGCCTTGCCCCACCTCCCGGACCTGGCCGACGGGGAGGGGCGCTGTCGTCGATGGTGACGCTCGTCTGCTCCGGTCTGCTTAACCGATTCTGGACGGCGTCAAGTGAAATGCGCGGCTGCCTCGTTACCTGTCTGCAACCCTCTGTCACACCGCATGGCGCATCCGCTCATCCTCGCGACCCCTTGGTGCAGTGATATTGAAATCGCCCTGAATGGAACCGGCAAGGGACAAGGAAACAGAACGGCACAAGGCAGAAACAGAATCAGAAACAGAAAGAAGCTGTTCCCATGGCTCATGCGGGTGTCGCGGTTGCTTTGCTCCAGCCTTGACAAGGCAACAGGCGCAGATATGGTCCGCCGTCTGACACTGCTGCCTGCGGGATTGGTCCATGAGCTATTTCAGAGGCGTTCAACGCCCGGAGCTCGTCTCTATGGAAGCGATTGTCAAGAGGTATCTGTCCGAGCGGCTCTTGATCGAATTCGACGGCGAAAGCGGAGTCGACGCAGACAGCGATCTGTTCCAGCTCGGCTTGATGGATTCTCAGGCCTACGTCGAGCTCATCCAGTTTGTCGAACGTGAGTTCGGCCTGAGATTCACGGACGAAGAGCTCCTGTCCAACGTGGTGGTCTCGCTGTCCGGGA
This sequence comes from Sorangium sp. So ce145, assembly GCF_051525985.1. Lineage (NCBI taxonomy): Bacteria > Pseudomonadati > Myxococcota > Polyangiales > Polyangiaceae > Sorangium > Sorangium sp. So ce145. Next base: position 4,399,004 of record NZ_CP150315.1, read on the forward strand.
TCGTCTCGCTTGTGTCCGGTGCAATGGACGAACGCGCGCGTCAGAACGCGCTCCGGGGATGAAGGCCCTCCTGTTCCCCGGGCAAGGGGCGCAAGATCCGGCCATGTGTGCGGGGGTGGTGGGGCACCCCCGGTTCGCCGAGCGATACGGCGTGATCTGCGATTCGACGCGCACCGACGTCTTGCGGAGGATCCAGGAAGGCGACGCCGGGATCCTCGATCAAAACCGGTTCAGCTCGCTGATGACCGTGTTGGTCAGCGCGATCTTGCTCGACATGCTCCGGGAGCGTGATGCGGCGACCCCTGAGTATTTCGCCGGGTACAGCGTCGGTCAGTGGTCGGCCATGTACGCCGCGGGGATGCTCACGTACGAGCAGACGATCGAGGCGCTCGTCGAGCGCGCGCGCCTCATGGACGAGTGCGTGGACCGTCGCCCTGGCGCGATGTGCGCGGTGATCGGGCTCCGGGAAGCGGTGCTCGAGCAGGTGCTGGCCGACCTGCGCTCGCGGGGGCATCTCGTGTTCATCGCGAACTACAACTGCGTCGGGCAGTACTCGATCTCCGGCGCCGTGCCGGCGATCGAGCTCGCCGAGGAGGAGCTGCGAGCGCACCGGCCGAAGAAGATCGTCCGGCTGCCGGTCAGCGGCGCATGGCACTGCCCGATGCTGGAGGACGCGCAGGTGAGATTCGCCGAGGTGCTGGCGGGCGTCCGCTTCGGGCCCCGCGCGGCGCCGGTGCTGGACAACGTCACGGGGGACTGGCTGCCCGACGAGCCCGAAGCGCTGCGCGACGGCCTGGCGCGCCACATCAGCCACCCCGTGCAGTGGGAGCGTGGGATCAAGAAGCTCGCTGCGCTCGGGTGCCGTCGGTTCGTCGAGGTCGGGTACGGGAATAGCCTTACGAAGTTCGGGTTCTTCATCGATCGACAGGCCGAGTTCAGCGCATTCCACGGCGAGGGCGTTGCATGTGCGGGATAGCAGGTTTGTTCCAGGAAGAGCTCTCGCCGGAGGCGCGCCGTGATTGCGTGGTGCGAATGCTGGCGCGCCTCCGCCACCGCGGCCCCGACGAGATGGGGTACTACTTCGACGACTCCGTCGCGATCGGCAACGCGCGCCTCAGCATCGTGGATCTCGCCGGCGGCCAGCAGCCGATCGGCGATCCGACGGGCCGGTACTGGATTGTCTTCAACGGCGAGATCTACAACTACAAGGAGCTCGGAGCGGAGCTGGCCGCCGCCGGCCACCGGTTCGCCTCGAGCTCCGACACGGAGGTGCTGCTTCACGCGTGGATCGCGTGGGGCCCGGCGGCGTTCACGCGTCTGAACGGCGCGTTCGCGTTCTGTATCTACGATCGGCGCGACAAAACGCTGGTGCTGGCGAGAGATCGGTTCGGCAAGCGGCCGCTCTACTACGTGCGCGACGCGGAAGGGGTCGTCTTCGGCTCGGAGCTGAAGTGCTTCCTGGAGTACGAGCCGTTCCGCTTCGAGCTCGACCCTGGACAGCTCGCGTCGATCTTCCGCATCTGGACGCCGCTGGAGGATCAATGCGGGTTCCGCTCGGTGAGGCAGGTCCCGGCCGGCGCGTACGCGCAGGTCACGGGGAGCTCGTTCGACATCGTTCACTACGCGCCGCTGAGGATCGATCGCCCCCCGCCCGACCTCTCCGAGCAGGAGGCCGCAGCGCAGGTGCGCGACGCGCTCTCGAAGAGCGTGCAGCTCCGATTGCGCAGCGACGTCGAGGTCGGCACCTACCTGAGCGGGGGGATCGACTCTGCGATCGTCGCGACGTTGATCGCGGAGAACTCGACCGGTAGAACGAAGAGCTTCTCGATCCGCTTCGAAGAGGACGAGTTCGACGAATCGGGCGACCAGGAGCTGATGTCGTCCTTCCTCGGGACGGAGCACGCATCGATCCGGATCGGGAGCCAGGAGATCGTCGACGCCTTCCCCGAGGCGCTCTGGCACGCCGAGGTCCCGGTGTTCCGGACCGCGTTCGTGCCGATGTTTCTCCTGTCCCGGCTGGTGAAGGACCACGGCATCAAGGTGGTGCTGACCGGCGAGGGCGCGGACGAGGCGTTCCTCGGCTACGACATCTTCAGAGAGACCCTGCTCCGCGCCGAGTGGGCGGAGATGGAGCCCGCCGCGCGGCAGCGCAAGCTCTCGCGCCTGTATCCGTATCTGCGGCAGTTCGACGAGCGGAACCACGCGGCGCTCGCCGCGCTCTTCGAGCGGCTCTCGCGCGATCCGCCCACCGATTTCTTCTCGCATGAGCTGCGATTCCTCAATTCGCAGCTCTCGGCGAGGTTGCTGGCGGGGCGGCACGACGCGCTCCGGCCCCTGACCGAGCACGTCGCGGCGCCGCACGAGCGGTACGCGCCCCTCTCGCGCGTCCAGAAGGCGCAGTGGCTGGAGTTCAAGACGTTGCTGGCAGGATATCTGCTGTCGACCCAGGGCGACCGGATGAGCCTCGCGCACGGCGTGGAGAATCGCTGCCCGTTCCTGGATCCGGACGTCGTCGCGCTGGGGTGCGCGACGAGCCTCGCGTTCGACGACGGCTTCGACGAGAAATACCTGCTCAAGAAGGCGTTCGCCGCAAAGCTGCCCGAGCGAATTCTGAAGAAGCCGAAGCAGCCTTACCGCGCGCCGGACGCGAGCGCGTTCCTGAAGCGCCAGCCCGACTACCTCTCCGTGATCCGATCCAAGGCCGAGCTCGAGAAGATCGGCGTGCTGGATGTGAAATTCTGCGCGGCGTTCGTCGAGCGGATTCTCTCGAAGCCGGCCGAATCGATCAGCCAGGCGGAGAATCAGACATTTCTGTTCCTTCTCTCGACGGCGCTGCTCCACCGGCGCTTCGTGGAGCGTGACGTGCCGGCGCCGCCGACGATCGAGCCGCTGCTCGTCCGGCGGTTCGACGGGAGGCTCATCGCATGAAAGATGAGAAGAAGAGCCCGGACCTCGGCGGGTCGGATGTCGCCGTCGTCGGCGTGGGGGGCCGATTCCCGCAGGCTCGCGGGCCCGAGCAGCTCTGGGAGAACCTGCGCAGCGGCCGGTGCGCGATCACGGCAGTGCCGCCCGGGCGGTGGAGCGATGCGGCGCGCGCGGGCGAGTTCCGCGGTGGCTTCGTGGAGGACGCGGACTGCTTCGACGCCGCGTTCTTCAAGATCTCGCCGAAGGAGGCCGAGCTCATGGACCCGCAGCAGCGAATGCTGCTCGAGGTCCTCTGGCACACGCTCGAGGACGCGCGCGTCAAGCCGTCGTCGCTGGAGGGACGGAAGATCGGCGTTTTCATGGGGGTGTGCAACGACGACTACGCAGAGCTCCTGCACGAGCACGACGCGTATGACGCCAGCCTCTACGGCTCGACCGGGACCTCTGGCTCGATCCTCTCCAACCGCGTCTCGTTTTTCTTCGATTTCCGCGGGCCGAGCGTCACGGTCGACACGGCGTGCTCCAGCTCGCTCGTGGCCGTGCACCTGGCTGCGAGGGCGATCCGTGCGGGGGAATGTGAGGCGGCGCTCGCGGGCGGCGCCAACCTCTGCTGGACGGAGAGTCGCTTCTTGGCCTTCAGGAGCGCCGGGATGCTGTCGAAGGACGGCGTGTGCAGGACGTTCGACGCTCGGGCCAACGGCTACTTGCGTGGCGAGGGCGCCGGCGCGGTCCTCCTGAGGCCGCTCCGCGATGCGCTTCGCGACGGTGACTACATCTACGGTGTCATCAAGGGGGGAGCGATCAACCACGGCGGCCGAACGCGCGGGTTGACCGTCACGAGCCCGGCGCAGCAGCGCCAGCTCCTGATCGACGCGTACCGCGACGCCGGTGTGCACCCCGACACCGTCGGCTACATCGAGACGCACGGGACCGGCACGTCGCTCGGCGATCCCATCGAGTTCCTCGGGCTCAAGCAGGCGTTCGAAGCGCTGAGAGAGCAGGGCAGCGAGCGGCGAGTGCGGCCCGGAACGTGCGCGCTGGGCGCGCTCAAGACCAACATCGGCCACCTCGAGGCCGCGGCCGGCGTCGCCGGCCTCATCAAGGTGCTCCTGTCCCTGAAGCACGGGGCGATCCCCGGAAACCTCCACTTCGACGAGCTCAATTCGCGGATCTCGCTCGACGGAACGTCGTTCTACTTCCCGACGAGCACCCGCGCATGGCCCGCGGGCGAGCCGGGTGACGGTGCGCCGCCGAGGCGCGCAGGCGTGAGCGCGTTCGGGTACGGCGGCGCGTACGCGCACGTCGTCGTCGAGGAGCACTGCGCGCCGCCGCCCGAGGCGAGCGCGCCGGCCCCCGGCCCCCACCTCGTCGCGCTGTCGGCCCCCACGCCGGCGCGGCTGCGCGCCTGGGCGGAGGCGCTCGTCGAGCACATCGGGGCGAGAGCGGTCGAGGCGCCGGTTGCGCTCTCGGAGCTCGCTTACTCCCTGCAGACGACGCGCGAGGAGTTCGAGGAGCGACTCGCGCTGATCGCGGAGGACTCCGCGGCGCTGTCCGAGCAGCTGCGAGCGTTTGTCTCGGGCGTCGACCCTGCCGGTTGCTTCCGAGGGAATGTGCGGACGGCGAAGGGCGCGCCGGTGGACGCGGCGGTCGTCGACGCGCACATCGGCGGCCGGGCGCTGTCGTCGCTCGCGGAGCTCTGGGTCCGCGGCCAGTCGATCCCGTGGCGCGGCCTGTACGCCGGCGCCGTCCCCCGCACGATCGCGCTGCCGTTGTTCTCGTTCGAGCGGCGCAGGTACTGGGTGACGCGGCGTCAGGTCGCCCCCGCGCCCGAGGTCTCGCCCACCGTGGCGCCGCCTGGCCCGGCCGCGATCGAGAAGCCAAGCGGCATCGCGCTGCGAGCGCCCGGGGAAGAGCGGTTCGCTGCGCCCGCAGTGTCGTCGGGCGTCGAACATACGGTGTCGCTCTCGCCTGTGGGCGCCGCCGTGAACCAGGCGGCGGTCGTCGCCGGGTCGGCCATGGGAGCCGCGCCGTACGGGGGCGGTTCACCAGCCGGCGGGGCGGCCTCGTCGGCCATCGCGGGCGTCGAGCGGGTGACCCCCCGCGCGACCGAGGGCGGCGTGGGAGGCCACATGCCAGGAACGACGGCGACCGCACGCGACCGGCGCGCGTCGCCCGTGGATAACGCAGCCGGCGGGCGATCGCTCGCCGCGTTGGAGCAGGAGCTCACGGGGAGTCTGGCCGAGGCGCTCTTCATGGACCGGGCGGACGTCGAGCCCGACCGTCCTTTCATGGAGCTCGGTCTCGACTCGATCGTCGGCGTCGAGTGGGTACGGGTGATCAACACGACGTACGGGCTGTCGCTGCCGGCGACGTGCGTGTACGACCATCCCACGATCCGCCGCCTCGCGGCCCACCTGTCGTCGATCGCCCCGCGCACGGAGGTATCGGCGGTCGCGCACCGCCGCCCGCGCGGCGGCGCGGCCGAGGCTGGACGCGCGCGAGCGCACGACCTCGGGGCGCTGGAAGAGGGGTTGACGAGCAGCCTGGCCGAGGCGCTCTACACGGACCGTGCGGAGATCGATCCGGATCGTCCCTTCACGGAGCTCGGTCTCGACTCGATCGTCGGCGTCGAGTGGATACGGGCGATCAACAAAGCGTACGGACTATCGCTGCCGGCGACATGCGTGTACGACCACCCCACGATTGGCCGCCTGGCCCGGCACCTTTCGCCGATGCTCGGCGGAGCGGGCGCCGGCCCGTCGGCGCAGCATGGCGGGGAGGATGCGCTGCATCTCTCGCGCGACGATGCTGAAGGGCAACCTCGCGACGCGCGCGTCGGGGCGGCGCGATCGAGCGAGCTCGACGCGCTCCAGGTCGAGCTCGCAAAGAGCCTTGCGGACGCGCTCTACATGGAACCCGGCGACGTCGACGTGGACCGTCCGTTCGTGGATCTGGGGCTCGACTCGATCGTGGGCGTCGAGTGGACACGGGCGATCAACAAGGCGTACGGCGTGTCCCTGCCGGCGACGCGCCTCTACGACCACTCCACCGTTCGACGGCTCGCGGCGCACCTCTCGGGCGAGCTCGATGTGCGTGCAGCCGCGGGGAGACCTGTCGCGACCGAGCGAGAGCGCCCCGCTCTCGGGGGCGACATTGCAGCGCGTCCCGCGCGCGAGCCCGAGGCGCGCGCCCCGCGCCCGGCACCTGAGCATGAAGGCATCGCGGTTATCGGGATGTCGGGGGCGTTTCCGAAGGCGAGGGACCTGGACGAGTTCTGGGAGAACATCGCGCGCGGCGTCGACTGCGTGACGGAGATCCCGCCGGATCGCTGGGCGATCGCGGAGCACTACGACCCGAGGCCGGACGCCCCGCGCAAGACCTACAGCAAGTGGATGGGGGTGCTGGACGACGTGGATCGGTTCGATCCGCTGTTCTTCGGCATCACGCCGACGGAAGCCGAGCTGATGGATCCCCAGCAACGGCTGTTCCTCGAGCACTGCTGGAGCTGCATCGAGTCGGCCGGGATCGATCCGCAGCGGCTCTCGGGGAGCCGCTGCGGGGTCTACGTTGGCTGCATGCCGGGCGACTACGTCCGGGTGGGCGACGGCACCGATCTCACGCTGCACTGGCTGATGGGCAGCTCGTCATCGATCCTCGCTGCGCGGATCTCGTACTGCTTGAACCTGAAGGGGCCGTGCCTCGCGATTGACACGGCCTGCTCGTCGTCGCTCGTCGCGATCGTCGAGGCGTGCGACTCGCTGCTGCTCGGGCGGAGTGATCTCGCCCTCGCGGGCGGCGTGAGCGTCGCCGTGCGGCCGGAGACCCATATCATCGGCAGCGGCGCGGGGATGCTCTCCCCGCGCGGGCGCTGCTTCACGTTCGACGCGCGCGCCGACGGCTTCGTGCCGGCGGAGTGCGTCGGCGTCGTCCTCTTGAAGCGGCTCGCCGACGCGGTGCGGGACGGGGACATCATCGCCGGGGTCCTTCGTGGATGGGCGCTGAACCAGGATGGGCGGACCAACGGCATCACCGCGCCCAGCGTGACCTCCCAAGCCGCGCTGCAGAAGCAGGTGTACGACCATTTCGGGATCGACCCCGAGACCATCTCCCTCGTGGAGGCGCACGGCACCGGCACCAAGCTAGGCGACCCGATCGAGGTGCAGGCGCTGACCGAGTCGTTCCGAGCGTACACCGACGAGCGGGAGTACTGCGCGCTCGGCTCGGTGAAGAGCAACATCGGTCACGGGCTCGCCGGCGCCGGCGTTGCCGGCGTGCTCAAGGTCCTGCTCGCGCTTCGACACGAACGGCTGCCGCCGACGATCCACTACGCGACGCGGAACGAGCACATCACCTTCGAGGGAAGCCCATTCTACGTCAACACCGAGCTCCGTCCGTGGGCGCGGCGGGCGGGGTCGCCGCGGCGCGCTGCGATCAACTCGTTCGGCTTCAGCGGGACGAACGCGCACGTCGTGATCGAGGAGGCGCCGCCGCGCTCGGGCGAGGTGACGTTCGCGGAGGCGGGTCTGCCGGTGCTGATCGTCCTCTCGGCGAAGAGGCCGGAGCGCCTCGAGGCGTACGCTGCGAAGCTCGCGCGATGGCTTGAACGGCAGCCGGCGCTCGACCTGACCGCCCTTGCCTACACGCTCCAGATCGGGCGAGAGGCGATGGCCTGCCGGGCGGCGTTCGTGGCCGACGGCCGGCGCCGGATCGTCGACGTCCTCGGCGAGCTGGCGCGAGGTGTCCGCGCTCCCGGGGTCTTCATGGGGCAGGCGAAGCGCCGCGGCGAGACGGGGGCGCCGTCCGCGAGCGATGCAGCCACGGGCCGGCTGCTCGGTGCCCGCGCGCGCGAGGAGCGGCTGAGCGAGCTGGGCGAGCTCTGGGTGCAAGGAACGACGATCGCGTGGGATGCGCTGTACCAGGATCGTACGCCCGCCCGCCTGAGCATTCCGACCTATCCGTTCGCGAGGGAGCGGTATTGGTTCCCGTTGCCCGGCGGCACGGCGTCTGCCCCGCTCCTCTTCGAGCCACGCTGGGACGCGAAGGAGGCGGCCGGCGATGCGCGCGAGGGCGACCGCGCCGCGGCGCGGTTCGCGAGGCGCTGCGTCCTCGTGGAGCCGGCGTACGAAGACGCGGCGCGCGCGCTGGCGAGCGCCTGCCCCGGGACCGAGATCGAGGCGCTGCGAGTCCACGGCGGCACGCTGGCAGATCGCTTCGCGGGGCGTGTCGAGCAGGTGTTCGAGCGCGTCCGCGAGCTCCTGCGCGATCGGCTCGACGGGCGAGCGCTGCTCCAGGTCGTGGTGAGCCACCAGGGCGAGGGGGCGGAGGCGCTCGCGGGGGTCTCCGGTCTGCTGAAGACGGCGAGCCGGGAGAACCCCGACCTCGTCGCGCAGCTCGTCCAGATCGCCTCGCCGATGCGGGCCGACGAGCTGGCAGCGAGGTTGCGGAGCGACGCGGCGGCGAGCGACGATCGGGTGATTCGCTATCGCGAGGGCGGCCGGTACGTCGCGACCGTGGCCGCGCTCGCACCGGCGCCGGACGACGGCGCTCGGGCGCCGGGCGCGCAGGCCGGCTGGAAGAGCGATGGCGTGTACCTGATCGCCGGCGGAGGCGGCGGCATCGGGCGGATCGTCGCGCGCGACATCGTCGAGCACGCCGACGGGGCGACGGTGCTCCTCGCGGGACGCTCGCCGCTCACCGGCGAGCTGCGCGCCGCGCTCGATGCACTGCGCGCGGAGGGCGAGCGGCGGCGGGCGCGCGTCGAGTACCTGACCATGGACGTCGCGGACGTCGCCGCGGTGGAGGGGCGCGTTCGAGACATCCTCGAGCGATACGGCCGTCTGAGCGGCGTCATTCACGCGGCAGGCGTGCTCCGCGACGGCTTCATCGTTCGAAAGCAGACGAGCGACCTGCATGCCGTGCTCGCGCCGAAGGTGCGTGGCGTCGTCCACCTCGATCGCGCGACCGCTCGTCTCCCGCTCGACTTCTTCGCGATCTTCTCCTCGATCGCTGGCGTCTTCGGAAACGTGGGGCAGGCGGACTACGCGGCGGCGAACGGCTTCCTGGACGGGTACGCCGCCTACCGCGATCGGCTGGTCGCGGACGGGGAGCGCCGCGGGCGGACGATCGCGATCGCGTGGCCCCTGTGGGCGGACGGCGGGATGCACGTGGATCCCGTCACCGCCGAGGCGCTCGATCGAGCCGGGCTCGCGCCGCTCTCCGCCGCGCAAGGGCTCGCCGCGCTTCACGAGGCGCTCGCGTCGAGCCGTGCGCGTGTCGTCGTCCTCGCAGGTGGGATCGAGCGGCTGCAAGCCATGGGGGTGGCGACGGGTCCGGCGCCCGCTCCGGCGACGCGGAGCGCCGCGGCGACGGCCGCGCAGGCGGTGCGCGAGGCGGCGCCGATCACCGCGGCGCGCGACGCCGCGGCGATCGATCCGCGACTCCTCGAAGAGAAGACGCTGCGCAGGCTCCGCGGGCTCTTTGCTGACGTCACGAAGCTGCCGTCGAGCCAGATCGATCCAGAGGAGTCGCTGGAGCTGTATGGGATCGACTCGCTCCTCATCATGCGCCTGAACGAGGCGCTGTCGAAGGTGTTCGGCGACATCTCGAAGACGCTCTGGTTCGAGTACCAGACGCTCGCCGCGCTCGCCGGCCACCTGAGCGCGCGTCACGCCGCCGCGTGCGCGCGCTGGACCGGAATGGATCGCCTCGCCGACGCTCCGGTCCACGCGAACGAGCCGGGCGGCGCCATGGCCCCGCTGGACGCGGGGGCGCGACGCGACGAGGCGCCTCTGCCGCGAAGCGAGGAGGCTGCCGGGGCGCGGCCGGCGCGCGGCCCCATCGCGATCATCGGCCTCAGCGGCCGGTACCCGCAGGCGGAGGACGTCGGCGAGTTCTGGGAGCACCTCAAGGCCGGGCGGAGCTGCACTCGCGAGATACCCGCCGATCGCTGGTCGCTCGACGGTTTTTACGAGCCCGACCCCGAACAGGCAGTGATGGAGGGGAAGAGCTACGGCAAGTGGGGCGGTTTCCTCGACGGCTTCGCCGACTTCGATCCGCTCTTCTTCAATGTCTCGCCGCGCGAGTCGATGAACATCGATCCGCAGGAGCGGCTCTTCATCGAGTGCTGCTGGAGCGTGCTCGAGGACGCCGGCTACACGCGCGACCTGATCGCGTCGCAGCACGGGGGGCGGGTCGGCGTCTTCGCCGGGATCACGAAGACCGGCTTCGATCTCCACGGCCCGGAGATGCGCCTCCACGACCGACAGAGCTTTCCGCACACGTCGTTCGGCTCGGTGGCCAATCGCGTCTCCTATCTGCTGAACCTGCGCGGCCCGAGCATGCCGATCGACACGATGTGCTCGTCGTCGCTGACGGCGATCCACGAGGCGTGCGAGCACCTGCTGCGCGACGAGTGCGAGATCGCGATCGCCGGCGGCGTGAATCTTTACGTGCACCCGTCGACGTACGTCGGGCTGTCCGCGCAGCGGATGCTCTCCCGGACCGGGCACTGCAAGAGCTTCGGCGAAGGGGGCGACGGCTTCGTCCCCGGCGAGTGCGTCGGGGCGGTGCTGCTCAAGCCGCTGCAGCGGGCGATTGACGACGGTGATCACATCTACGCCGTGGTCAAGGGGACGAGCATCAACCACGGTGGCAAGACGAACGGCTACACCGTGCCGAATCCGGTGGCGCAGCGCGAGCTGATCCTGAGCGCGCTCGCCAGGGCGGGGGTCGACGCGCGCGCGGTGAGCTACGTGGAGGCGCATGGGACGGGGACGGAGCTCGGGGATCCCATCGAGCTGGCGGGCCTGACGCAGGCGTTCCGAGCCTGGACGGAGGAGCGAGAATACTGCGCGATCGGGTCTGTGAAGTCGAACATCGGGCACTGCGAGAGCGCGGCTGGGATAGCGGGTGTGACGAAGGTGGTGCTGCAGATGAAGCACGGGGTGCTGGTCCCGTCGCTGCATTCGGAGCGGCTCAACCCGCACATCGACTTCGAGAACAGCCCATTCTTCGTGCAGCGTGAGCTGTCGGCGTGGCGGCGGCCGGTGGTGAAGGTGGATGGGAAAGAGCGAGAGCATCCGCGCATCGCCGGGGTCTCGTCGTTCGGGGCGGGCGGGGCCAATGCGCACGTGGTGCTCGAGGAGTATGTGGAGCGCGCGGGCGAGCGGGGTGCGCTCGCGAGCGGAGCGGGGCGAGGCGCGGTGGCGGTGGTGCTGTCGGCGCGGAGCGCGGAGGCGCTGCGTCGGCAGGCGAGCCGGCTGAGACGAGCGCTGGAGCGGGGGGAGTACGGGGAAGGGGATCTGGAGGACATCGCGTACACGCTGCAGACGGGGCGAGAGGCGATGGAGCACCGTCTCGGGTTCATCGCCTCCAACCTGGACGAGGTGAAGTCGAAGCTGTCGGCGTACGAGCGAGGCGCAGGTGAGCTCGAGGAGTTCTGGCAAGGGGAGGTGAAGCGAGAGAAGGAGATGCTCTCGCTGCTCGGGTCGGACGAAGAGCTGCAGGAGGCGATCGGCAAGTGGGCATTGCGCGGCAAGTACGCGCGGCTCTTGGAGCTGTGGGTCAAGGGGCTTGCTTTCGACTGGTCGCGAGTGCACGCGGGGCGCAGGGCGAGGCGAGTGTCGCTGCCGACGTATCCGTTCGAGAGGGAGCGATACTGGCTGCCGTCGTCGAGGGGGAGGTCTGGGTCGGCGGGAGCGGGTGCGGGGCGTATTCACCCGCTGGTGCATGCAAACACCTCGAGCCTGTCGGAGGAGCGGTTCACGTCGGAGTTCACGGGGCAAGAGCCGTTCTTCGCGGACCACGTGGTGGATGAGGAGCGGGTGCTGCCTGGGGTCGCGTACCTGGAGATGGCGCGGCGTGCGGTGCAGGAGGCGGTGGGAGGCGAGGGGGAGGTAGGCGAGCACGGGATCGAGCTGCATCACGTGGTGTGGTCGCAGCCGATCGTGCAGCGAGGTGCGGAGGCCGTGCGTGTGCACGTGCAGGTCGAGAGCGCGGAGGGGTCTGAGCCAGCCGAGGGCTGGACGCTGCGCTACGAGATCTACTCTGGGGGAGCGGGCGTGTCGGGCGTGTCGGGCGAGCGTGTGGTGTCGGGCGTGTCGAGCGAGCGTGTGGTGCACTCGCAGGGCTACGCGCGGCTGGTGGAGAAGCAGCCTGCGCCGCGGGTTGACGTGAGCGAGCTGCGTTCGCGGTGCGAGCAAGAGCGGAGCGGTGCGTCGTGTTACGCGGCGTTCGATGCGATGGGCCTGCACTACGGGCCGTCGCATCGAGGGCTGGTGAGCGTGTGGCGTGGGGAGGAGACAGGCGGAGAGCGCTTCGCGCTGGCGCGTGTGCAGCTGCCTGCGAGCGCGATGTCCGGGCGGGAGGAGTATGTGCTTCACCCGTCGGTGCTGGACAGCGCGCTGCAAGCGACGATAGCGCTGAGCGATGGTCAGACGCTGACGCTGCCGTTCGCGCTGGACGCGGCGCAGGTGTTCGGAGCGAGCCCGCCGTCCGGGTACGTGGTGATCCGCGAGGAGCGTGGAGGCGAGAAGCTGACGCTGGAGCTGTGCGACGACGGGGGTGTTGTGTGTGTGCGGCTGGCCGGCTTCGCGAGCCGGGTGCAGCACCGGAGCGGGGTAGAGCTCTTGCAGCGGCGCTGGCGGCGCAGCCCGGTGGAGCATTCGGCGCAGAGCGGGCATGTGCAGCGATGGGTGCTGCTGGACAGCGCCTATGGCTCGCAGGCAGCAGCGCTGAGCGAGCGGCTGCCGGGAGCCCAGATCACGGCGCTGCGCGCCAGCGGCGGCGTGGCGGAGGAGTTCGAGCAGGTCGTCGAGCAGGTGATGGCGACGGTGCAGACGATCCTGCGGGAGCGGCCGCGGGGTGAGGTGCTGCTGCAGATAGCGCTGTCGCGGGGTGAGCGAGGCGAGCGGCTCGGTGCGGTGTCCGGGCTGCTGAAGAGCGCGAGCCAGGAAAACCCGAAGCTCGTGGGTCAGGTGCTGGAGCTTGAGGACAGCGCGACGCTGCTGGACAAGCTCGAGGAGAACGCGGCGGCGAGAGGCGATGTAGAGATCCGCTACCAGGGTGGGGAGCGGCAGACGCCGGCGCTGGAACCTGTGGTGGAGTCGCGAGCAGCAGCGGCCGAGGTGCCGTGGAAGCAAGACGGCGTGTACCTGATCACGGGGGGAGCGGGGGGCCTTGGGCTTCTGTTTGCGAAGGAGATCATCGACCGAGCGCCTGGAGCGACGCTGATCCTGACGGGGCGCTCGCGGCTGAGCGGCACGAAGCAAGCGGCGGTGGAGTCGCTGCGCGGTCGAGGTTCGCGCGTGGAGTACATGCAGCTCGACGTGAGCGACGGAGCAGCGGTGTCGCGAGCGGTGGAGCAGCTGCAGTCGGAGCACGGAGGGCTGAACGGGCTAGTGCACGCGGCGGGGGTGCTCCAGGACAGCTTCGTGGTGAACAAGACGGAGGCGCAGTGGCGCAGCGTGCTGGGGCCGAAGGTGCGTGGCCTCGTGCACCTGGATGAGGCGACGAAGCATCTGGCGCTGGACCACATGGTGGTGTTTTCGTCGGTGGCGGGGCTCGTTGGGAATGTGGGGCAGGCGGACTACGCGGCGGCGAACGCGTTCATGGCGCGGTTTGCGGAGCAGCGCAGCGAGCTTGTGCGCGCTGGCCATCGCCAGGGCCGGACGGTGTCGATCGATTGGCCGCTGTGGGAGAGCGGCGGCATGCAGGTGGACGCCTCGACCGTGCGGCGGCTGCGCCAGACATACGGCGTGACCCCGCTCGCGACCGAGCACGGCATCGCGGCGTTCTACCGGACCATGGCGAGCGGCCTCGCGCACGTCGGCGTCGTCGCAGGTGATGTGGCGAAGTGGCGCTCGCAGCTTGCGGCCACCCACGCGACCGCCGGCGAGGGGGACGCCTCGCACGACGCGGGCTCGACTGCCGTCGCGTCCGACGTCATGGAGGCGAAGGCAGCGCAGCTGCTCCGAAAGGTGCTGTCGTCGAGCTTGAAGGTGCCGCTGGAGCGGATAGAGGGGGACACGCCGCTCGACCGCTATGGGATCGAGTCGGTGATGGTGATGGAGCTGACGCGGGAGCTTGAGAAGACCTTCGGTCCGCTATCGAAGACGCTCTTCTTCGAGCACCAGGACATCCGGTCGCTGAGCCGGTATTTCGCGGAGGCGCATCGCCGTCGGCTCATCGAGGTGCTCGGCGGCGACGACGAGCCGGCGAAGAGCGCCGCGCGCCGGCCGCAGGAGCCGGCATCGGCGAGCGCTCCGCGCAGGGACCGCCTCGTCACGCAGCCGCGCGGAGGCGCTGTCGCGCGCCCGCTTCGGCCGCACGACATCGCGATCATCGGCGTGAGCGGGAGATACCCCGGCGCCGACGACCTCGAAGCGTTCTGGGAGAACCTCAAGTCCGGCCGGGATTGCATCACCGAGATCCCGGAGGACCGCTGGAGCTTGGAGGAGTTCTTCGATCCGCAGAGGGGGAAGCCGGGGAAGATCTATAGCCGCTGGGGCGGCTTCATCGACGGCGTCGACCGGTTCGATCCGCTCTTCTTCAACATCTCGCCGCGTGAAGCGCAGATCATGGACCCGCAGGAGCGGCTCTTCCTTGAGTGCGCGTACGAGACGATCGAGGACGCCGGCTACACGCGAGACGCGCTGAAGAAGCCCGCCGCGGCCGGCGGCCCGCCCGGCACCGTGGGCGTATTCGTCGGCGTGATGTACGAGGAATACCAACTCTTCGGCGCGCAGGCGCAAGTCCTGGGTCAGCCGTTTGCGCTCAACGGCAATCCTTCGTCGATCGCCAACCGCGTCTCGTATTTTCTCGATTGCCACGGGCCGAGCATGGCGGTGGACACGATGTGCTCGTCGTCGCTCACCGCGATTCACCTCGCCTGCCAGAGCCTGCTCCACGGCGGGTGCGATCTGGCGATCGCCGGTGGGGTGAACGTCTCGATTCATCCGAACAAATATCTGGCGCTGAGCCAGGGGCAGTTCGCGTCGAGCCGGGGTCGCTGCGAGAGCTTCGGGGAAGGCGGGGACGGCTACGTGCCGGCCGAAGGCGTCGGGGCGGTGCTGCTCAAGCCGCTGCAGCGGGCGATTGACGACGGTGATCACATCTACGCCGTGATCAAGGGGACGAGCATCAACCACGGCGGCAAGACGAATGGCTACACCGTGCCGAGCCCCGTGGCGCAGGCGCAGCTCGTCGCGCAGGCGCTCACGGAAGCCAAGATCGAGCCGCGCGCGGTGAGCTACGTGGAGGCGCATGGGACGGGGACGGAGCTCGGGGATCCCATCGAGCTGGCGGGCCTGACGCAGGCGTTCCGAGCCTGGACGGAGGAGCGAGAATACTGCGCGATCGGGTCTGTGAAGTCGAACATCGGGCACTGCGAGAGCGCGGCTGGGATAGCGGGTGTGACGAAGGTGGTGCTGCAGATGAAGCACGGGGTGCTGGTCCCGTCGCTGCATTCGGAGCGGCTCAACCCGCACATCGACTTCGAGAACAGCCCGTTCTTCGTGCAGCGTGAGCTGTCGGCGTGGCGGCGGCCGGTGGTGAAGGTGGACGGGAAAGAGCGAGAGCATCCGCGCATCGCCGGGGTCTCGTCGTTCGGGGCGGGCGGGGCCAATGCGCACGTGGTGCTCGAGGAGTATGTGGAGCGCGCGGGCGAGCGGGGTGCGCTCGCGAGCGGAGCGGGGCGAGGCGCGGTGGCGGTGGTGCTGTCGGCGCGGAGCGCGGAGGCGCTGCGTCGGCAGGCGAGCCGGCTGAGACGAGCGCTGGAGCGGGGGGAGTACGGGGAAGGGGATCTGGAGGACATCGCGTACACGCTGCAGACGGGGCGAGAGGCGATGGAGCACCGTCTCGGGTTCATCGCCTCCAACCTGGACGAGGTGAAGTCGAAGCTGTCGGCGTACGAGCGAGGCGCAGGTGAGCTCGAGGAGCTCTGGCAAGGGGAGGTGAAGCGAGAGAAGGAGGTGCTTTCGCTGCTCGGGTCGGACGAAGAGCTGCAGGAGGCGATCGGCAAGTGGGCATTGCGCGGCAAGTACGCGCGGCTCTTGGAGCTGTGGGTCAAGGGGCTTGCTTTCGACTGGTCGCGAGTGCACGCGGGGCGCAGGGCGAGGCGAGTGTCGCTGCCGACGTATCCGTTCGAGAGGGAGCGATACTGGCTGCCGTCGTCGAGGGGGAGGTCTGGGTCGGCGGGAGCGGGGCGTATTCACCCGCTGGTGCATGCAAACACCTCGAGCCTGTCGGAGGAGCGGTTCACGTCGGAGTTCACGGGGCAAGAGCCGTTCTTCGCGGACCACGTGGTGGATGAGGAGCGGGTGCTGCCTGGGGTCGCGTACCTGGAGATGGCGCGGCGTGCGGTGCAGGAGGCGGTGGGAGGCGAGGGGGAGGTAGGCGAGCACGGGATCGAGCTGCATCACGTGGTGTGGTCGCAGCCGATCGTGCAGCGAGGTGCGGAGGCCGTGCGTGTGCACGTGCAGGTCGAGAGCGCGGAGGGAGCTGAGCCAGCCGAGGGCTGGACGCTGCGCTACGAGATCTACTCTGGGGGAGCGGGCGTGTCGGGCGAGCGTGTGGTGCACTCGCAGGGCTACGCGCGGCTGGTGGAGAAGCAGCCAGCGCCGCGGGTTGACGTGAGCGAGCTGCGTTCGCGGTGCGAGCAAGAGCGGAGCGGTGCGTCGTGTTACGCGGCGTTCGATGCGATGGGCCTGCACTACGGGCCGTCGCATCGAGGGCTGGTGAGCGTGTGGCGTGGGGAGGAGACAGGCGGAGAGCGCTTCGCGCTGGCGCGTGTGCAGCTGCCTGCGAGCGCGATGTCCGGGCGGGAGGAGTATGTGCTTCACCCGTCGGTGCTGGACAGCGCGCTGCAAGCGACGATAGCGCTGAGCGATGGTCAGACGCTGACGCTGCCGTTCGCGCTGGACGCGGCGCAGGTGTTCGGAGCGAGCCCGCCGTCCGGGTACGTGGTGATCCGCGAGGAGCGTGGAGGCGAGAAGCTGACGCTGGAGCTGTGCGACGACGGGGGTGTTGTGTGTGTGCGGCTGGCCGGCTTCGCGAGCCGGGTGCAGCACCGGAGCGGGGTAGAGCTCTTGCAGCGGCGCTGGCGGCGCAGCCCGGTGGAGCATTCGGCGCAGAGCGGGCATGTGCAGCGATGGGTGCTGCTGGACAGCGCCTATGGCTCGCAGGCAGCAGCGCTGAGCGAGCGGCTGCCGGGAGCCCAGATCACGGCGCTGCGCGCCAGCGGCGGCGTGGCGGAGGAGTTCGAGCAGGTCGTCGAGCAGGTGATGACGACGGTGCAGACGATCCTGCGGGAGCGACCCCGGGGTGAGGTGCTGCTGCAGGTGGCGCTGTCGCGGGGTGAGCGAGGCGAGCGGCTCGGTGCGGTGTCCGGGCTGCTGAAGAGCGCGAGCCAGGAAAACCCGAAGCTCGTGGGTCAGGTGCTGGAGCTTGAGGACAGCGCGACGCTGCTGGACAAGCTCGAGGAGAACGCGGCGGCGAGAGGTGATGTAGAGATCCGCTACCAGGGTGGGGAGCGGCAGACGCCGGCGCTGGAACCTGTGGTGGAGTCGCGAGCAGCAGCGGCCGAGGTGCCGTGGAAGCAAGACGGCGTGTACCTGATCACGGGGGGAGCGGGGGGCCTTGGGCTTCTGTTTGCGAAGGAGATCATCGACCGAGCGCCTGGAGCGACGCTGATCCTGACGGGGCGCTCGCGGCTGAGCGGCACGAAGCAAGCGGCGGTGGAGTCGCTGCGCGGTCGAGGTTCGCGCGTGGAGTACATGCAGCTCGACGTGAGCGACGGAGCAGCGGTGTCGCGAGCGGTGGAGCAGCTGCAGTCGGAGCACGGAGGGCTGAACGGGCTAGTGCACGCGGCGGGGGTGCTCCAGGACAGCTTCGTGGTGAACAAGACGGAGGCGCAGTGGCGCAGCGTGCTGGGGCCGAAGGTGCGTGGCCTCGTGCACCTGGATGAGGCGACGAAGCATCTGGCGCTGGACCACATGGTGGTGTTTTCGTCGGTGGCGGGGCTCGTTGGGAATGTGGGGCAGGCGGACTACGCGGCGGCGAACGCGTTCATGGCGCGGTTTGCGGAGCAGCGCAGCGAGCTTGTGCGCGCTGGCCATCGCCAGGGCCGGACGGTGTCGATCGATTGGCCGCTGTGGGAGAGCGGCGGCATGCAGGTGGACGCCTCGACCGTGCGGCGGCTGCGCCAGACATACGGCGTGACCCCGCTCGCGACCGAGCACGGCATCGCGGCGTTCTACCGGACCATGGCGAGCGGCCTCGCGCACGTCGGCGTCGTCGCAGGTGATGTGGCGAAGTGGCGCTCGCAGCTTGCGGCCACCCACGCGACCGCCGGCGAGGGGGACGCCTCGCACGACGCGGGCTCGACTGCCGTCGCGTCCGACGTCATGGAGGCGAAGGCAGCGCAGCTGCTCCGAAAGGTGCTGTCGTCGAGCTTGAAGGTGCCGCTGGAGCGGATAGAGGGGGACACGCCGCTCGACCGCTATGGGATCGAGTCGGTGATGGTGATGGAGCTGACGCGGGAGCTTGAGAAGACCTTCGGTCCGCTATCGAAGACGCTCTTCTTCGAACACCAGGACATCCGGTCGCTGAGCCGGTATTTCGCGGAGGCGCATCGCCGTCGGCTCATCGAGGTGCTCGGCGGCGACGACGAGCCGGCGAAGAGCGCCGCGCGCCGGCCGCAGGAGCCGGCATCGGCGAGCGCTCCGCGCAGGGACCGCCTCGTCACGCAGCCGCGCGGAGGCGCTGTCGCGCGCCCGCTTCGGCCGCACGACATCGCGATCATCGGCGTGAGCGGGAGATACCCCGGCGCCGACGACCTCGAAGCGTTCTGGGAGAACCTCAAGTCCGGCCGGGATTGCATCACCGAGATCCCGGAGGACCGCTGGAGCTTGGAGGAGTTCTTCGATCCGCAGAGGGGGAAGCCGGGGAAGACCTATAGCCGCTGGGGCGGCTTCATCGACGGCGTCGACCGGTTCGATCCGCTCTTCTTCAACATCTCGCCGCGCGAGGCGCAGATCATGGACCCGCAGGAGCGGCTCTTCCTTGAGTGCGCGTACGAGACGATCGAGGACGCCGGCTACACGCGCGACGCGCTGCGCGGGCCTGCGGTGCGTGGCCGTGTAGGGGTGTTCGTCGGCGTGATGTACGAAGAGTACCTGCTCTATGGCCTCCCTTCGCAGGACACGGAGCAGCTGCTGATGCCGAGCGTCAGCCCATCGTCGATCGCGAATCGTGTCTCTTACTTCTGCAACTTCCAGGGGCCGAGCGTGGCAGTGGACACGATGTGCTCGTCGTCGCTCACCGCGATCCACTTCGCCTGCCGCAGCATCCTTGAAGGCGAATGCGAACTGGCGATCGCCGGTGGGGTGAACGTCTCGATTCACCCGAACAAATATCTGGCGCTGAGCCAGGCTCAGTTCGTGTCGAGCCGGGGTCGCTGCGAGAGCTTCGGGGAGGGCGGGGACGGCTACGTGCCGGCCGAAGGCGTCGGGGCGGTGCTGCTCAAGCCGCTGCAGCGGGCGATTGACGACGGCGATCACATCTACGCCGTGGTCAAGGGGACGAGCATCAACCACGGCGGCAAGACGAACGGCTACACCGTGCCGAATCCGGCGGCGCAGAGTGAGGTGATCTCGGCGGTGCTCGAGAGGGCCAACGTCGACGCGCGTGCCGTGAGCTACGTGGAGGCGCATGGGACGGGCACGCCGCTCGGGGATCCCATCGAGCTGGCGGGCCTGACGCAGGCGTTTCGTCGTCGGACGGAGGAGCGAGGGTACTGCGCGATCGGGTCTGTGAAGTCGAACATCGGGCACTGCGAGAGCGCGGCTGGGATAGCGGGTGTGACGAAGGTGGTGCTGCAGATGAAGCACGGGGTGCTGGTCCCATCGCTGCATTCGGAGCGGCTCAACCCGCACATCGACTTCGAGAACAGCCCGTTCTTCGTGCAGCGCGAGCTGTCGGCGTGGCGGCGGCCGGTGGTGAAGGTGGATGGGAAGGAGCGAGAGCATCCGCGCATCGCCGGGGTCTCGTCGTTCGGGGCGGGCGGCGCCAACGCCTCCGTGGTGCTCGAGGAGTACGTGGAGCGCGCGGGCGAGCGGGGTGCGCTCGCGAGCGGAGCAGGACGAGGCGCGGTGGCGGTGGTGCTGTCGGCGCGGAGCGCGGAGGCGCTGCGTCGGCAGGCGAGCCGGCTGAGACGAGCGCTGGAGCGGGGGGAGTACGGGGAAGGGGATCTGGAGGACATCGCGTACACGCTGCAGACGGGGCGAGAGGCGATGGAGCACCGTCTCGGGTTCATCGCCTCCAACCTGGACGAGGTGAAGTCGAAGCTGTCGGCGTACGAGCGCGGCGGAGGCAAGATCGAGGAGCTCTGGCAAGGGGAGGTGAAGCGAGAGAAGGAGGTGCTTTCGCTGCTCGGGTCGGACGAAGAGCTGCAGGAGGCGATCAGCAAGTGGGCATTGCGCGGCAAGTACGCGCGGCTCTTGGAGCTGTGGGTCAAGGGGCTTGCTTTCGACTGGTCGCGAGTGCACGCGGGGCGCAGGGCGAGGCGAGTGTCGCTGCCGACGTATCCGTTCGAGAGGGAGCGATACTGGCTGCCGTCGTCGAGGGGGAGGTCTGGGGCGGCGGGAGCGGGTGCGGGGCGTATTCACCCGCTGGTGCATGCAAACACCTCGAGCCTGTCGGAGGAGCGGTTCACGTCGGAGTTCACGGGGCAAGAGCCGTTCTTCGCGGACCACGTGGTGGATGAGGAGCGGGTGCTGCCTGGGGTCGCGTACCTGGAGATGGCGCGGCGTGCGGTGCAGGAGGCGGTGGGAGGCGAGGGGGAGGTAGGCGAGCACGGGATCGAGCTGCATCACGTGGTGTGGTCGCAGCCGATCGTGCAGCGAGGTGCGGAGGCCGTGCGTGTGCACGTGCAGGTCGAGAGCGCGGAGGGGTCTGAGCCAGCCGAGGGCTGGACGCTGCGCTACGAGATCTACTCTGGGGGAGCGGGCGTGTCGGGCGTGTCGGGCGAGCGTGTGGTGCACTCGCAGGGCTACGCGCGGCTGGTGGAGAAGCAGCCAGCGCCGCGGGTTGACGTGAGCGAGCTGCGTTCGCGGTGCGAGCAAGAGCGGAGCGGTGCGTCGTGTTACGCGGCGTTCGATGCGATGGGCCTGCACTACGGGCCGTCGCATCGAGGGCTGGTGAGCGTGTGGCGCGGGGAGGAGACAGGCGGAGAGCGCTTTGCGCTGGCGCGTGTGCAGCTGCCTGCGAGCGCGGTGTCGGGGCGGGAGGAGTATGTGCTTCACCCGTCGGTGCTGGACAGCGCGCTGCAAGCGACGATAGCGCTGAGCGATGGTCAGACGCTGACGCTGCCGTTTGCGCTGGACGCGGCGCAGGTGTTCGGAGCGAGCCCGCCGTCCGGGTACGTGGTGATCCGCGAGGAGCGTGGAGGCGAGAAGCTGACGCTGGAGCTGTGCGACGACGGGGGTGTTGTGTGCGTGCGGCTGGCCGGCTTCGCGAGCCGGGCGCAGCACCGGAGCGGGGTAGAGCTCTTGCGGCGGCGCTGGCGGCACAGCCCGGTGGAGCATTCGGCGCAGAGCGGGCGTTCTGGGGACGTACAGCGATGGGTGCTGCTGGACAGCGCCTACGGCTCGCAGGTCGCAGCGCTGAGCGAGCGGCTGCCGGGAGCACAGATTACGACGCTGCGCGCCGGCGGCGGCGTGGCGGAGGAGTTCGAGCAGGTCGTCGAGCAGGTGATGACGACGGTGCAGACGATCCTGCGGGAGCGACCCCGGGGTGAGGTGCTGCTGCAGGTGGCGCTGTCGCGGGGTGAGCGAGGCGAGCGGCTCGGTGCGGTGTCCGGGCTGCTGAAGAGCGCGAGCCAGGAAAACCCGAAGCTCGTGGGTCAGGTGCTGGAGCTTGAGGACAGCGCGACGCTGCTGGACAAGCTCGAGGAGAACGCGGCGGCGAGAGGTGATGTAGAGATCCGCTACCAGGGTGGGGAGCGGCAGACGTCGGCGCTGGAACCTGTGGTGGAGTCGCGAGCAGCAGCGGCCGAGGTGCCGTGGAAGCAAGACGGCGTGTACCTGATCACGGGGGGAGCGGGGGGCCTTGGGCTTCTGTTTGCGAAGGAGATCATCGACCGAGCGCCTGGAGCGACGCTGATCCTGACGGGGCGCTCGCGGCTGAGCGGCACGAAGCAAGCGGCGGTGGAGTCGCTGCGCGGTCGAGGTTCGCGCGTGGAGTACATGCAGCTCGACGTGAGCGACGGAGCAGCGGTGTCGCGAGCGGTGGAGCAGCTGCAGTCGGAGCACGGAGGGCTGAACGGGCTAGTGCACGCGGCGGGGGTGCTCCAGGACAGCTTCGTGGTGAACAAGACGGAGGCGCAGTGGCGCAGCGTGCTGGGGCCGAAGGTGCGTGGCCTCGTGCACCTGGATGAGGCGACGAAGCATCTGGCGCTGGACCACATGGTGGTGTTTTCGTCGGTGGCGGGGCTCGTTGGGAATGTGGGGCAGGCGGACTACGCGGCGGCGAACGCGTTCATGGCGCGGTTTGCGGAGCAGCGCAGCGAGCTTGTGCGCGCTGGCCGTCGCCAGGGCCGGACGGTGTCGATCGACTGGCCGCTGTGGGAGAGCGGCGGCATGCAGATGGACGCCTCGACCGTGCAGCGGCTGCGTCAGACGCATGGTGTGATCCCGCTCGCGACCGAGCACGGCATCGCGGCGTTCTACCGGACCATGGCGAGCGGCCTCGCACATGTCGGGGTCTTCGCGACCGAGGCGTCACGAGAAGCGCTCACGGACGCGGACGACGACTCCACGCTTTACATGGAGCTCTTCGAAACGATGGTGGAAGGCGTCCTGTCGGAGGACGAGTTCCGGGAGTGGCTCGTAGCATGACGCAGGGGTCGCACGACGCGGATGCGCGGGACGAGATCGCCGCGCTGTTCTCGCTGATCAAGGAGCAGAAGCTGACGCGCGCGGAGGCGCTGGACCGCCTTCGCGCCGTCCGCGCTCGCCTCCGCTCAGAGCGAGCCGCCGCGCCGGCGGCCGCGCAAATCGCCGCGACGCCCCCGTCAGGCGGTGCAGTCGAGCTCGTCGAGGCCGAGGTCGTCGATTACTTCCGGAAGCAGGTCGCATCGGCGCTCAAGCTGCCGCTCGATCGGGTCGATGCCGACACACCTCTCGAGCGGTACGGGATTGACTCGGTCGTCGTCATGCACCTGACGAGCGCGCTGGAGAAGCACTTCGGCCCGCTGTCGAAGACCCTGTTCTTCGAGTTCGACACGATCGACGCTGTCGCGCGGCACTTCCTCGAGAACCACCGCGCCGCGCTGTCCCGGATCCTCGGGAAAAGCGCTCCTAGCGCGCTCGACCGTCCGGTCAGCGCGCCTCCGCGCAGCGCGCGTCCCCTCGGCCGTCCGGTTGTGGCCGTGCGCAAGGCCGTCTCTGCCAGCGTCGATTCGCCTGTTGCAGCGCCGCCTGTCGCAGCGCCGCCCGTTGCAGCACCGCCCGTTGCAGCGCCGCCTATTGCAGCGCCGCCCGTTGCGGCGCCTCCTGGCGTATCCGCTCGTGGCGCCGGCCCGTATGACATCGCGATCATCGGCGTGAGCGGCCGTTACCCGCAGGCGAACGATCTCGGGGAGTTCTGGGACAACTTGAGGTCGGGCAAGGACTGCATCACCGAGATCCCGCCCGACCGCTGGGACTACCGCGCCTATTTCGACGCGCAGAAAGGGCGGATCGGAAAGAGCTACAGCAAGTGGGGCGGATTTATCGACGGTGTGGACCGGTTCGATCCGCTCTTCTTCCACGTCTCGCCGCGCGAGGCGCAGCTCATCGACCCGCAGGAGCGGCTCTTCCTGCAGTGCGCGTACGAGACGCTCGAGGATGCCGGTTACACGCGCGATTCGCTGAGCGGGCCCGCGGTGCGCGGCCGTGTGGGCGTGTTCGTCGGGGTGATGTACGAGGAATACCAGCTCTACGGCGTCCCTTCACAAGGCGCCGAGCAGCCGCTGGTGCCGAGCGGCCGCCCATCGTCGATCGCGAATCGCGTCTCGTTCTTCTGCAACTTCCACGGGCCGAGCGTGGCGGTGGACACGATGTGCTCGTCGGCGCTCACCGCGATCCACTTCGCCTGCCGCAGCATCCTCGAAGGCGAGTGCGATCTGGCGATCGCCGGCGGGGTGAACGTCTCCGTTCACCCGAACAAATACCTCGCCTTGAGCCAGGGGCAGTTCGTTTCGAGCGCGGGGCGGTGCGAGAGCTTCGGCGAGGGAGGAGACGGCTACGTTCCTAGCGAAGGGGTCGGCGCGGTGCTGCTCAAGCCGCTCTCCCGCGCCATCGCCGACCGCGATCACATCTATGGCGTGATCAAGGGGACCAGCGTCAACCACGGCGGCAGGACGAACGGCTACTCCGTCCCGAACCCGAACGCGCAGAGCGAGGTAATCACCGACGCCCTGCAGAGGGCGGGCATCGATCCGCGCGCGATCAGCTACATCGAGGCGCACGGGACGGGGACGAGCCTCGGCGACCCGATCGAGATCGCCGGCCTGAGCAAGGCGTTCCAGAAGGCCAGCGGCGAGGCGCTCGTGCAAACGTGCGCGATCGGCTCGGTGAAGTCGAACATCGGCCATGGCGAGAGCGCGGCCGGCATCGCCGGCGTGACGAAGGTGCTCCTCCAGCTCGAGCATCGCCAGCTCGCCCCGAGCCTGCACGCGCGGACCTTGAACCCGCACATCGATTTCGACCGCACTCCGTTCCGCGTCCAGCAGGAGCTCGCAGCGTGGCCGCGGCCGCGCCTCCGCATCGACGGCGTCGAGCGCGAAGTCCCGCGGCTCGCGGGGGTGTCGGCGTTCGGCGCGGGTGGCTCGAACGCCCACGTGATCATCGAGGAGTACGTCGCGCGCGACGAGGCGCCGGCGCCGCCGGCCGAGCTACCGGTGGTGATCGTCCTGTCGGCGAAGAGCGAAGCGCAGCTCCGCGCGCAGGCGCGCAACCTCGTCGCGGCGATCCGCCGTGAGGGCTACACCGAAGCCGATCTGCCGTCGATCGCGTACACTCTCCAGGTCGGTCGCGAGCCGATGGAGGAGCGCGCCGCGACCACGGTGGCCAGCCTCGCGGCGCTCGTCGAGCGCCTCGAGATGCTGTGCGCCGAGCCGCCCGATGAACGCGACTGGACAAGAGGGTCGGTCGAGACGAGCAAGGCGGCGATCGCGTTCTTCAAGTCGGACGACGAAGGCCGCGAGCTGCTCGCGAGCTGGGTCTTCAGGCGGCACTACGACCGGATCGCAGGGCTCTGGGTGAAGGGCCTCCCCTTCGACTGGGAGAGGCTCTACCCGGCCGGGGGGCCGGGGCGCGTCCGGCTGCCGAAGTACCCCTTCGCGAACGAGCGCTACTGGGTGGAGACCCGGCCTGCTGCGCGGCCCTCGGGCGCGGCGCGCCTGCACCCGCTCCTGCACGAGAACGTGTCGACGGCGTTCGAGTCGAAGTTCGTCTCGACGTTCACGGGCGACGAGCCTTTCCTCCGCGATCACCGCGTCCGGCGCGACGCGGTGCTGCCCGGCGCCTGCCACCTCGAGATGGCGCTGGCGGCCGCTAAAAGGAGCCTGGACACGGATCGCGCGGTCACGCTCGCGGGCGTCGCGTGGCTCCGGCCGCTGGCCGTGGCCCAGGGGGGTCGCATGGTGCAGATCGACGTGATCGCCAGCAGCGAGACGGAGGCGGAGTTCGAGATCCACAGCGGACCCGGCGACGACGCGGACGTCGTGTACTGCCGCGGCCTCGCGCGCGTCGTCGCTGCCGCACGTCCACCGGCGCTCGACCTCTCGCGCCTGCGCGAGGCGTGCTCGCGCGCCGAGCTCGCGCCCGAGCGCGCGTACGAGGCGCTCGGGGCGGCCGGGCTCGAGTACGGCCCCGCGCATCGTAGCATCGAGGAGCTCCGCGTCGGGAGCGACGCCGCGGGGCGCCCGCAGGTGCTCGCCCGGCTGGCGATCCCGGAGTGCGTCGCCGGCGCGGCGGGGGAGTTCCAGCTCCACCCGAGCATCGTCGACGGCGCGATCCAGGCCGCGGTCGGCCTCGCGCTCCCCGCGGGAGGAGCGAGCGAACGAGCGAGCCGTCCCGCGCTTCCCTCAGGGCTCGCGGCGCTGTCGCTCTACGGCCCGACGCCGCAGCGCGCGTACGCCTGGCTCCGCTTCCGCGACGGGAGCAGCCCCGACGACGACGTCAGGGCGATCGACATCAGCCTATGCGACGAGCTGGGCGAGGTCCGCGCGCAGCTCGATGGGCTGACCCTGCGCGTGATGAGCGACGCGCCGCGCGCAGAGACGATGCTCCTCGAGCCGCGATGGGCCGAGGAGCCCGCGCGCGGCGCGCGTGCCCACGCGGCCATCGCCGACGAGGACCGGAGGCTCTTTGTCGTCGGCGCGCTCGGCTCGGAGCAGCGAGCGGCGCTCGAGCGGCAGCTGCGCGGAGGCGAGCTTCACTTCATCGCGCCGGGCACCGGCTCGCTCGCCGAGAGGTACGAGCGTGTTGCCGCTGCGCTGCTCGGGGTCCTCCGCGCGCTCCTGGTGCGCGCGCCAGCCCGGCGTCGCCTGCTGCAGGTCGTCGTCGCGTCGAGTGACCCCGAGGAAGGCGCGCTCTACGCCGGCCTCAGCGCGATGTTGAAATCGGCGAGCCGGGAGAACCCGCACCTCGTCACACAGCACATCACGATCGGCGAGCCGGCGTCGGCGAACGGGTGGTTCGACGTGCTCGACGACGAGGCAGCGCGCCTCGACGCGGACGAGATCCGGTACCGAGGCGAGCGCCGCGAGGTGCGGCGGCTCGTGGAGCTCGCTCGCCTCGACGCCAGCGACGGGGCGGCTCCCCCCTGGCGCGACGGCGGGGTGTACTGGATCACCGGCGGCCTGGGTGGGCTCGGGCTCGTCGTGGCGACGTCGATCGCGCGCGCGAGCCGCGGCGCGGCGCTGGTCGTCACGGGCCGGTCGCCTGTCGTGGGCTCGGATGGCCAGTCGAAGCTCGCCGAGCTCCGCGCCCTCGGCGCGCGGGTCGAGTACCGGAGCGTCGACGTCGCCGACCGCGCCGCCGTCGAGGATCTCGTCCGCCATGTCCGGGCGACGTACGGCCAGCTCGACGGAGTCGTCCACACCGCCGGCGTCGTCGAGGACAGCTTCCTCGTGCGGAAGACAGACGACGAGCTGCGCCGGGTGTTCGCCGCGAAGGTGGCGGGGATCGCCAACCTCGACGAGGCCACACGAGGCGAGCCCCTCGACTGCTTCGTCTGCTTCTCGTCCGTCGCAGGGGCGATGGGGAACGTTGGCCAGTCCGACTACGCGGCGGCGAACGCTTTCATGGACGCCTACGCGAGGCGTCGCGCCGAGCAGGTGGAGCGGGGCGCCCGCTCGGGCCGAACGATCTCGATCGGCTGGCCGCTGTGGGCCGAGGGCGGGATGCACGTCGACTCCGCCGTCGAGGCCAGGCTCCGGCGCGATGGGCTCACCCCGCTCGGCACCGCCGCCGGGCTCGCAGCGCTGGCGCGATGCATCCGCGATCCCGGGCGCCCGAGCCACGTGGTGGTCCTGTTCGGCGACGCGCGCGCGATCCGCGGCGCGCTCCTCGCCCGCTCCAACCGGCCGTCGCCCGGCGATCTTGCGGCCGCATCGCCGGCGAACGCGTCCACTCCGGCGATCCGCGAAGAGGCGCTGAGGCAGGTGAAGAAGCTCCTCGCCCCGGTGATCAAGCTTCCGGTCGAGCGGATCGACGCGGCGGCGTCGTTCGAGACGTACGGCATCGAATCGGTGATGGCGGTCGAGCTCACGGATCGGCTCGAGGCGGTGTTCGGCCCGCTGTCGAAGACGCTCCTGTTCGAGGCGAAGACGGTCCGCGAGCTGGCGGACTACTTCGTCGAGCACCACGCGGCGACGCTGGGCTCACTGCTCGGCGGGGCGACCGCCCCGGCCGCGCCGGCGACGGCGGTCTCCGCCGGAGCAGGGCCGGCGCGCCGCCGTACGCGCCGCCTCCCGTCGCGCGGCCGCGCTGGCGAGGAGCGCGAGGCGGCCATTGCGATCATTGGCCTGAGCGGCCGCTACCCGCAGGCGAACGATCTCGCGGAGTTCTGGGAGAACCTGAGGTCGGGCAAGGACTGCATTACCGAGATCCCGCGCGACCGGTGGGACCACCGCGCCTATTTCGACGCGGAGCGAGGGAAGCCCGGAAAGAGCTACAGCAAATGGGGTGGCTTCCTGGAGGGGATCGACCAGTTTGATCCGCTCTTCTTCAACATCTCGCCGCGCGAAGCGCAGCTCATGGACCCGCAGGAGCGGCTCTTTCTCCTGTGCGCGTACCAGACGCTCGAGGACGCGGGCTACACGCGCGAAGCGCTGAGCGGGCCCGCGGTCCGCGGCCGCGTGGGCGTGTTCGCCGGCGTGATGTACGAGGAGTATCACCTGTACAGCACGCCGTCGGCGGAGGTCGCCCAGCCCTACATCCCCGGCGGCACCTTGTCGTCGATCGCGAACCGCGTCTCGTACTTCTGCGACTTCCACGGGCCGAGCCTGACGTTGAGCACGATGTGCTCGTCGTCGCTCACCGCGATCCACCTCGCCTGCCAGAGCCTCCAGCAGGGCGAATGCGAGCTGGCGCTCGCGGGCGGCGTGAACGCGTCGATTCACCCGAACAAATACCTCGGCCTCAGCCAGGGGCAGTTCGTCTCCAGCACGGGGCGGTGCGAGAGCTTCGGCGCAGGCGGAGACGGCTACGTCCCCGGCGAGGGGGTCGGCGCGGTGCTGCTCAAGCCGCTCTCCCGTGCGATCGCCGACCGCGACCACATCTATGGCGTGATCAAGGGGACCAGCATCAATCACGGCGGCAAGACGAACGGCTACACCGTGCCAAACCCCACGGCGCAGACCGACCTGATCCTCGCAGCGATCGAGAAGGCGCGGGTCGATCCCCGCGCGATCAGCTACGTCGAAGCGCACGGGACGGGGACGAGCCTCGGCGACCCGATCGAGATCGCCGGGCTGAGCAAGGCGTTCCAACGGGCGAGCGGCGAGGCGATCGTGCAGACGTGCGCGATCGGCTCGGTGAAGTCGAACATCGGTCACTGCGAGAGCGCGGCGGGCATCGCTGGCGTGACGAAGGTGCTGCTCCAGCTCAAGCACCGTCAGCTCGTCCCGAGCCTGCACTCGCGAACGCTGAACCCTTACATCGATTTCGGCAGCACTCCGTTCCGCGTGCAGCAAGAGCTCGAAGCGTGGCGGCGGCCGCGCCTGCGCGTCGACGGCGTCGAGCGCGAAGCCCCCCGGATCGCGGCGATCTCTGCATTTGGGGCGGGCGGGTCCAACGCGCACTTGATCATCGAAGAGCACGTCGAGCTCGACGACGCGCCGACGTCCGTCAGCGACGCCCCGGTGGTCATCGTCCTTTCGGCGGCGACCGAGGCGCAGCTCCGCGCGCAGGCGCGCAACCTCCTCGCGGCGATCCGGCGCGAGGGGTACACGCAGCGCGATCTGCCGTCGATCGCGTACACGCTCCAGGTCGGCCGCGAGCCGATGCAGGAGCGGATGGCGACGACGGTGACGACGATGTCGTCGCTCCTCGAGCGCCTCGAGCGCGCGTGCTCGGAGCCGCCCGACCTCGGTGACTGGGTTCGAGGCGTGGCGGAGGGCCGCGGTGAGCTCGTGTCCGTCTTCGCGCAAGACGACGATTTCCGCGGCCTCGTTCGCGCATGGCTCGAGCGAGGGAAGCTCTCCAGGCTCGTCGAGCTCTGGGTCAAGGGGCTCACGTTCGACTGGGACCAGGTGCCGCCGGCCGGCGTCCGGCCGCGACGCGTGAGCCTGCCGCCGTACCCGTTCGCGATGAAGAGGTACTGGGGCCCGTGGCCGGCGCCGAGCGCGGCCCCTCCGGCGACGGCGCCGAGCCGGCCGGCTTCGCCTCCTACCTCGATCGCGCTGGCTGGCGCGGACGCGGCGGTCCGCTCCGACGCGGCGAGCCCGCCGATCGCCCGGAGCGCGCCCAAGGAGCGCGCCGCGGAGATCCGAGCCGACGCGGCGCCGATCTCGCTCGTGGCGCTCGTTCCGCCCGCTGCCATGGACACCGCCGCGTCCTCCGCGGCGCGCAGCGCGCCCGTCGCCATCTCGCTGAGCCCGCTCCGCGCGGAGCCTGCTTCCGCCGCCGTGGCTCGCCGCGCTTCGGACGAGCCGCCTGCGTCCGGCGGAGAGCCGCTGACCGGTCGGTTGCGCGCCAGCCTTGCGCGCGCCCTGTGCACGGACGAAGCGGACCTCGATCAGGACGCTGTCTTCAACGACCTTGGGCTGGACTCGGTCATCGGCGTAGAGTGGGCGCGGTCGATCGAGCGCGAGCTCGATGTCCCCCTCACCGCGTCGACGCTCTACGACCACCCGACGCTCACCCGGCTATCGGCGCACGTGTCGGGCCTGATGACGTCGGCCCGCGCGGACCTGCGAGCCGCGCCCGGGCCAGCGCCTGAGGTCCCCGAAGCGCCCGCGAGCCCGGCGCTGCCCGCGCGTGGCGCCCAGCATGAGATCTCGATCCCTGAGGTCGCGCCGCGCCCGGTGGAGGAGCTGGTGGCGGGGCTGACACAGACGCTCGCCGCCGCGCTGTACGCGGACGCGTCCGACATCGATCCGGACAGGCTCTTCGTCGATCACGGCGTCGACTCCGTCATCAGCGTCGAGTGGGTGCGCCGGATCAACGCGACATTTCACCTGGATCTGAAGGCGACGGTCCTGTTCGACCACCCGACGATTCACCAGCTCGCCGAGCACCTCGCGACGCTCGACGCGACCGCTGTGCGAGCCGCCGTCGACGGTATCTCCGCGGCGGAGCGCGCCGGCGCGCACGAGAGCACGGCGCGGCGTGAACGCGAAGGCGCAGCCGAGCGCGAGGCCGCGGCGCGGCGTGCGCGCGAAGACGCCGCAGAGCGCCAGGTCGCGGCGCGCCATGAGCCCGAGGCCAGCTTCGAGGTCGAAGCGCGCCGCGCGTCCGACGCGGTCGCGTGCGTCGCAGTTCGCGAGCGCGTCATCGCGGCGGGACCGGGCGAGGCCGCGTGCAGGATCGCGGTGATCGGCGCGTCGGGGCGGTACCCGAGAGCCGGAGATCTCGACGAATACTGGAGCAACCTCGCCAGGGGCGTCGACGCCGTGGCAGAGGTGCCCGCCTCGCGATGGAGCGTGGAGCGCTACTACGACCCCGCCGTGCCCTCCACGGGGAAGGTGTACTGCAAGTGGCTCGCGGCGCTCGAGGACGTCGACCGCTTCGATCCGCTGTTCTTCAACATCAGCCCGGCGGAGGCCGATCTGATGGACCCGCAGCACCGCCTGTTCCTCGAAGAGAGCTACAAAGCCTTCGAGGATGCGGGGTATTCGCCGTCGCGCTTGGACGGCGCGCGCTGCGGTGTCTACCTCGGCATCATGGGGAGCGAGTACACGCAGATCGTCGCGCAGAGCGGACGCAGGAGCGCGACCGCGAACAGCGCCGCGATCGGCGCCGGGAGGGTCGCATATCACCTGAACCTGAAGGGACCTGCGATTCCTGTCGATACCGCGTGCTCGTCGTCGCTCGTCGCGATTCACCTGGCCGTCCAGGCGCTGCGGGCGGGGGAGATAGAGATGGCGCTCGCAGGCGGGGTCACCCTCTACCTGACTCCGGACGCCTATATCGCGATGTGCGAGGCCGGAATGCTGTCGCCCGACGGACGTTGCAAGACGTTCGACGAGGCGGCGAACGGCTTCGTTCCAGGCGAGGGCGTCGGCGTCGTCGTGCTCAAGCGCCTTCCGGACGCCGAGCGCGACGGCGACTTCATTCACGGCGTCATCATCGGCTCTGGCGTCAACCAGGACGGCAAGACGAACGGCATCACCGCGCCGAGCGTGCAGAGCCAGACTGCGCTCCTGAAAGACGTCTACGCGCGCTTCGGGATCGATCCCCGGACCATTTCGTACGTGGAGACCCACGGCACCGGCACGAAGCTCGGCGATCCGATCGAGCTCGCGGCGCTGTCGGCCGCCTTCGGAGCGCGCGACGGGCGCCGTTGTGCGCTCGGCTCGGTGAAGAGCAACGTGGGGCACACCACCGCCGCGGCAGGCGTCGCCGGTGTCCACAAGGTGCTCGCCTGCATGCAGCACGGGCGGCTCGTCCCCACGCTGCACTTCACCCGACCCAACAGCCATTTCTCGTTCGAGGATTCGCCATTTTACGTCAACACCGAGGTGAGGCCCTGGGAGCGGGACGGTGCTTCCCCGCGGCGCGCGGCGGTCAGCTCGTTCGGCTTCAGCGGGACGAACGCGCACCTCGTGATTGAGGAGTACGTCGCCCCGACGCGGCGGCCCGGGCGACGCGTCACGCCGAGCAACCCCGCGCTCGTCGTCCTCTCGGCCAAGACCGAGGCGCAGCTCCAGACGCTCGCGGGCCGGCTTCGAGATGCGCTCTCGTCGCCGCGTTGGACCGACGATGACCTCCTGGACATCGCGTACACGCTTCGCGTGGGGCGCGCGCACCTCGAGGAGCGGCTCGGTATCGCCGCCAGCTCGCTGGACGCGCTGCGCAGCGGCCTCCGCGCGTTCCTCGACGGCGGCCCGCTCTCGCCGAACCTGGCGCGCGGGCGGGCGAAGAACGCACGTCCGGTGGGGGCGGCGCGGCGGGAGACAGCGGGCGGCGCCACACCGACGGAGCTTCTCGCGCGCTGGGTCGACGGCGGCGCCTGCGCGTGGAGCGAGCCGTACGGCGACGGAGCCACGCCGCAGCGTGTGCGGCTGCCGACCTATCCGCTCTCGAGGCAGAGGTGCTGGGTCGACAGCGGCGCCGCGCCGGAGGTGGCGCCGCCGGTGCCGGGCCGCGTAACGCCGCTCGAGATGCTCGCGCCGCGCTGGGAGATCGTGGAGCAGGCGCCGGCTCGAGGCGCCGGGCTCGGACCGGAGCGTGGGATCGCCGTCCTCGGCGCCCGGCCCGGCCCGCTCCGAGATGCGCTCGCGGCGCGCGCGCCGCGCGCCCGCTTCGTGGACGCGCCGTGCGACGCGTCGATCGATGAGCTCGTCGAGGCGCTGCGCGCGGCCCCGATCGACACGGTGATCTGGCTGCTCCCGGAGGAGAGCGCGAGCTCCGTCGCGGCGGAGGAGCACATCGCCGCGCAGTCCGCGGGGGCGCTCTTCGGGTTCCGATGGATCAAGGCGCTCCTCGCGCTGGGGTACGGCGGGAGACCGCTCCGGATCGACGTCGTGACCTGGCAGACGCAAGGCGTCCACGGCGAGTTCGTGTACCCCACGCACGCGAGCGTGCACGGCCTGATCGGGTCGCTCGCCAAGGAGCTGCGGAGCTGGTCGGTCCGGCTCGTGGACCTGCCGCTCGCCGTGGACCGGGCGGCCCGCATCCTCATCGACTCACTGCACCTCGAGGCGGACCCCGACGGCGACGCGTCCGCGTGGCGCGACGGCCGATGGTACCGGCAGAGGCTCTTGCCGTTCGAGGTCCCCGCCGAGCAGGCGTCGGCCGCCTTCCGTCGCGGCGGCGTCTACGTGGTGATCGGCGGGGCCGGCGGGCTCGGGGAGGCGCTGACCGAGCACCTCGTCCGCGAGTACCACGCGAACGTGGTGTGGCTCGGCCGCCGCGCCCTCGACGCCACGATCGACGCCAAGGCGGATCGCATCTCCCGGCTCGGCCCCCGGCCGGTGTACATCCAGGCCGACGCGGCCGATGCGTCGGCCCTCGCGCGCGCCCGCCGCGACGTGCTGTCCCGCTTCGACCGGATCCACGGCGTCGTGCACGGTCCGCTCGTCCTGAGCGATCGGAGCCTCGCCCGCATGGAAGAGCGGCAGTTCGAGGCGGGGCTCCGCGCGAAGGTCGATACCGCGGTGCGGCTCGCGCAGACGTTCGGCGAGGACGACCTCGACTTCGTCGCCTTCTTTTCCTCGATGCAGACGTTCGTCAAGGCGCCGGGGCAGAGCAACTACGCGGCTGGCTGCACGTTCAGCGACGCCTTCGCGCAGCGCCTGGGCCAGGCGTGGAAGTGCCCGGTCAAGGTCGTGAACTGGGGCTACTGGGGCAGCACCGGCAGCGTCGCGGACGAGGGACATCGGAGACGAATGGCGGGCGCGGGGATCGGGTCGATCGAACCTGACGAGGGGATGGACGCGGTGGAGACGCTGCTGCGGCTGCCCGTCCGGCAGCTCGCGGTCGTGAAGTGGATCGGGGCGACGGAGCGCTCGGCGGCCGCCGCCGTGGAGACGACGCCGGCGCCGCAGGAGGGGCCGACGATGAGAGCGATGGGGGTCGTGGAGACGACGCTGGCGGCGCAGACGGCGCCCGCCATGGAGGCAATGTGGGCCGAATAACCGTGCTCGCGCCGCCGCTCCCCAGCTCGGAGCAGGACGCGGCGTACGAGGAGATCACGACGCTGCTGCTCGCGATCGTGTGGAGGCAGCTCGACAGGACCGGGCTGCGGCTCACCGGCGACGGCTGGCGCGAGTCGGCGCGCGCCCGCCCGCTGTACGCGCGCTGGCTCGATGAGACCGAGCGCCTCCTCCGTCGCCACGGATACCCGGCCGCGGGAGCGGCCGTCGGCGACCTCGACGCGCTCTGGGCGCGCTGGGAGCGATATCGCACGGAGGGGCGCGTCGAGCAGGCGGGGCTGGTCAAACAAGCGGACCTGGTCCAGGCGACGCTCGAGGCATTGCCGGACATCCTCACCGGGCGGCGCCGCGCGACGGATGTCCTCTTCCCCGGCGCGTCGATGTCGAGGGTCGAGGCGGTCTACAAGAACAACCCGCAGGCCGACTATTTCAATGGCGTGCTCGCGCAGCGCGTCGCGTCGCTGATCGAGGCGCGGCGGGCGTACGGCCACACAGAGCCGCTGCATATCCTGGAGATCGGCGCGGGGACCGGCGGCACCAGCGAGGTCGTCTTCGAGGCGCTCAGACCGCTCCAGGACCTCGTCGGGACGTACACCTACACGGACGTCTCGAAGGCGTTCCTCCTGCACGCCGAGGATGCCTATGGCGCGGGCCGGCCCTACCTCCGGTATCGGCTGCTCGACATCCAGCAGCCGCTCGAGGCCCAGGGGCTCTCGCTTGGGACCTACGATATCGTCATTGCGGCCAACGTCCTGCACGCGACGAAAGACATCCGGACGACGGTGCGCCACACGAAGGCGGCGCTCAAGCGCAACGGCGCGCTGCTGATCAACGAGATCGTGGCAAAGAGCCTGTTCGCCCACCTGACCTTCGGGCTCACCGAGGGGTGGTGGCTGGTCGAGGATCCGGAGCTGCGGATCGAGGGGTGCCCGGCGCTGTCGATCGACGGCTGGAACGCGCTCTTGACCGAGGAAGGGTTCGATCGCGTCCGCTGGCCGGCCGCCGAAGCGTCGGCGCTGGGCCAGCAGATCATCATGGCGCGGAGTGATGGGGTGATCCGCCCAGCGTCGGCGCACGCGAAGAAGATCGCGCCGAGCACGGAGGCGCGCCGCCCCGAGGCGCAGGCGCCGGTGCCGCGGGAGCCGGTCAATGTGGACGACGACGCGCTGGCCGATGAGGTTCGGCGAGCGATCGCCGCGCAGCTTTCGATCAACCTGCGCGTGCCGATCTCCCAGATTGGATATCACGATGCGTTCGGCGATTACGGGGTCGACTCGATCTCGGGCGTGCGGCTGATCCAGCAGCTCAACGGCGCTTTCGGCATCCGCCTCGAGACGACGCACCTCTACGATTTCAGCTCGATCCAGCGCCTAGCCGAGCACATGCTCTCGGCGTGGGGCCCCGAGCTCCGCGCGCGGCGGGCCACGAACGACGGCGGCCGGGCCGCTGCGAGCGAGCCGCGGCGCGCGTCCTCGATGAACGGCGGCGCTGCCATCGCAGCGTTCGCGAGCGCGCCCGACGCGTCCGGGAGCGCGGCGAGCCACGCGCGCGAGCGCGCCGCCGCGTCGACGGTGTCCTCGCAGGGCCACGCGCCGTCACCGGAGCCCGCGTACCGGCGCGAGCCGATCGCAGTCATCGGCATGAGCGGCCGCTTCGCCGAGGCGGATGATCTCGACGCGCTGTGGAGGCACCTCGCGGCCGGCGCCGATCTCGTCCGACCCGTCACGCGCTGGCGGCTGCCGGAGCAGACCGCCACTGGAGAGCCTTTCTGCCGCCACGGCGGGCTCTTGAACGGCATCGACCGATTCGATCCGCTGTTCTTCAATATCTCGGTCACTGAAGCGACGACGATGGATCCGCAGCAGCGCTTCTTCCTCGAGGAGGCGTGGAAGGCCCTCGAAGACGGCGGCTATGCGGGAGACGGCCTGAGCGGGAGCCGCTGCGGGGTCTACGTCGGCTACAACGTGACGGACTACCAGACGCTGCTCGGTGAGGACGCGCCGCCGCAGGCGATGTGGGGCAACGCAGGGTCAATCCTGTCGGCGCGGATCTCGTACTATCTGAACCTGCAAGGGCCGGCGATCACGGTCGATACGGCCTGCTCCAGCGCGCTCGTCGCGACCCACCTCGCCTGTCAGGGGCTCTGGAACCACGAGACGGAGATGGCGCTCGCGGGCGGCGCGTTCCTCCAGACGACGCCCGGGTTCTACCTCCTCGCGGGGCGTGCGGGGATGCTGTCGCCCTCCGGCCGCTGCTACACGTTCGACGCGAGGGCCGACGGCTTCGTCCCCGGCGAGGGCGTGGGCGTCGTCCTCCTCAAGCGGCTGTGCGACGCGATCTCCGACGGCGATCACATCCACGGCGTGATCTGCGGCTCCGGCGTCAACCAGGACGGCAACACGAACGGGATCACCGCGCCGAGCGCCCTGTCCCAGGAGCGGCTCGAGCGGCAGGTGTACGACACGTTCGGCATCCACGCCGAGAGCATCCAGCTCGTCGAGGCGCACGGCACCGGCACGAAGCTCGGCGACCCGGTCGAGTTCCGCGCGCTGACGAGCGCGTTCCGCAAAGACACGTCGAGGACGCGCTTCTGCGCCGTCGACTCGATCAAGACGAACATCGGCCACACGGCGGCTGCGGCAGGGATCGCCGGGCTGCTCAAGGTGCTCCTCGCGCTCCGGCATCGGCAGCTGCCGCCCGCCGTCCACTACGCCCAGCCGAACCCCGCGATCGATTTCGAGGCGAGCCCCTTTTACGTGAACACGACGCTCACCGACTGGGGCTGCGACGCGGGCAAGAAGCGCCGCGCGGCCGTCAGCTCGTTCGGCTTCAGCGGCACGAACGCGCACCTCGTCGTCGAGGAGGCCGACCCGGTGCGCCGCCCGGAGCGCGTCGAGCGTCCCGGCCACCTGCTGGTGCTCTCTGCGCGCACGCAGGAGCAGCTCCGGACCCAGGTGCGCAACCTGCTCGACCACGTGGCGGCGCGCCCGCACGCGGACCTGGGCGACGTGTGTTTTACGCTGATGGTCGGTCGGAAGCGCCTCGCGCACCGCCTGGCGTGCGTCTCGCGGAGCCTCGACGAGCTCGTCGGCGCCCTGGGCCAGTGGATCGAGAGCGAGAGCGCGCCGGGCGTCCTGGCGGGGCACTTCAAGGACAACGAGAGCCGGGAGCGCCCCTCGCTCAGGCGGTATGGCAATCAGTGCATCCTCGAGTGCCGCCGGGGCGAGGTCGCGGGGCGCGACTACATCGAGCGGCTCGAGGTCGTCGGCGACCTGTTCGTCCAGGGGTACGCGCTCGACTACGCGGACCTCTTCGCACCCGGCGCCTACCGGCGCGTGCCGCTCCCGACATACCCGTTCGCTCGCGAGGCGTACTGGGTCAAGGCGCGCGGCCGGGCAGGCGCGGCGTCGGCGCTGGAGGGGGCCACCCAGGCGGAGCGCGCGACGACGCTCCTCGCGCTCCCCGCCTGGAGGGCGCAGCCCGCTGCCGGGGACGGCGCGCGCATGCGCGACGTCGACTTCGCGGCGCACCGGGTGCTCATCGCGGGCGAGCTCCCGGAGGCCGCTCTCCGTGCGCTCCGCGAGCAACTACCGCGCGCGCGCTGCGAGGTCGTGGCGCCGCGGGAGGGCTCGCTCGCGCAGCGGTACGAGCGCGCGGCCGTGGCGGCCCTCCGGAGCGTGCGGCTCGCGCTCGAGGAGGGCGGAGGGCGATCGTCGCTCGTGCAGCTCGTCGTCGCGACCGGCGGTGATCGCCGCGAGGCGTGCTTCGCCGGGCTCTCGGGGCTGCTGAAGACGGCGAGCCGCGAGAACCCGCGGCTCGCGACGCAGACGCTCGAGCTCGGCGACGCAGGCGCGGTCGACGTGCTCCCGCGCGCGCTCCTTGAGGACGCGCGCGACGTCGACGAGCCGGAGCTCCTCTACCGCGACGGCCGCCGGTGGGTGCGGCGGCTCGAGCGGGCCGCGCGTCTCGACGATCCCAGGACGATCCAGGCGCCTTGGCGGGACGGCGGCGTCTACCTGATCACCGGCGGCCTCGGCGGCCTCGGCTACCTCTTCGCCACGGCCATCGCGGAGAGCACGCGAGGTTCCACGCTCGTCCTCGTCCACCGATCCGCGCCGAGCGGCGAGCAGCGAGCCCGCCTCGACGCGCTGCGGTCGCTCGGCGCGCGCGTGGACGACCAGCGACGCGACGTGGGCGACGCGCGGGACGTCGACGGGCTCATCGAGCACGTACGGGCGAGCCACGGCGCGCTCACGGGCGTCCTCCACGCGGCCGGGACGACGCGCGACGCGCTCTTGCCGAGAAAGACGCCGGAGGAGGTGAACGACGTCCTCCGCCCGAAGGTCGCCGGCCTGGTCCACCTCGACGAGGCGACGCGCGACCTTCCGCTCGACCACTTCGTGTGCTTCTCCGCGTTCGCCGGTGTGTACGGCAATCCGGGGCAAGCCGACTACGCCGCGGCGAACGCCTTCATGGACGCCTATGTCGAGTATCGCCGCGGGCTCGTCGAGGAGGGGCGCCGACACGGGACGAGCCTCGCGATCGCCTGGCCGCTGTGGGCCGACGGCGGGATGAAGATGACCGACGCCGGCAAGGCGAGGATGCACGCCGCTGGCCTCCGGGAGCTGGATACGCGCGACGGCCTCGCGGCTTGTTCCGCGGCCGTCGCGCGGAAGAGCCCGCGCGTCGTCGTGCTGACCGGCGACGAGGGCAAGCTCGAGGCGTTCTTCGAGCCCTCCTCGCCGCGCGCGCCGCGCCGACCCGAGCCGACCGGCGGTGTCGCCAGGGAAGGCGCGTCGCTCCTTCATGCGACGCTGGCGCGCCTCAAGGAGCTCCTGGCCGTCGTCACGACGATCGAGGCGGAGCGCATCGACGGCGCCGAGCCGTTCGAGGCGTACGGCCTCGACTCGATCATGATCACCCAGCTCAATCAGCGGCTGGAGGCGATCTTCGGCGCGATCTCGAAGACGCTCTTCTTCGAGCACCGGACGCTCGAGGGCCTGGCGCAGCACCTCGCCGAGGAGCACCGCGAGGCGTGTCAGCGCTGGGCGGGAGGCCCGGGCGACGGCGCGCCGGACGATGTCGCCCGCGCTGAGCCGCGGGGGCCGTCGCGCGCCGCGCAGGAGGCCCGATCCGGCGAGCGCGCGCCGGCGGAGGCGGCGCTGCCTGCGCAGGAGCTCGACGTGGCGATCATCGGGCTGGCCGGCCGCTATCCGCACGCGCGCACCCTCGACGAGTTCTGGGAGAACCTGCGCGCGGGGAAGGACTGCATTACGGAGGTCCCCCCGGACCGCTGGCCGATCGAGGGTTTCTATGACGGCGCGGCCGAGTCGTCGCCGGGGAACGGGAAGAGCTACAGCAAGTGGGGCGGCTTCCTCGAGGGATTCGCGGATTTCGATCCGCTCTTCTTCGGGATCTCTCCGGGCGAAGCGGAGAGCCTGGATCCCCAGGAGCGTAGCTTCCTCGAGATCTGCTGGGAGGTCATCGAGGACGCCGGCTATACGCGGCGCACGCTGCAGTCGCGGCACGGCGGCCGCGTGGGCGTGTATGCGGGGATCACGAAGACCGGGTTCGACCTCTACGGGCCTGCGCTCTGGGCGACGGGAAAGGACGCCTATCCGCACACGTCCTTCAGCTCCCTCGCGAACCGCGTGTCGTACCTCTTCGATCTCCGCGGCCCGAGCATCCCGGTCGACACCATGTGCTCGGCGTCGCTGACGGCGATCCACGAGGCGTGCGAGCACCTGAAGCGCGGCGAGTGCGAGCTCGCGATAGCGGGCGGCGTCAATCTCTACCTGCACCCGTCCAACTACGTGATCCTCTGCAGTCACCGCATGCTGTCGCCTGACGGCAAGTGCAGGAGTTTCGGCGCGGGGGCCAACGGGTACGTGCCCGGGGAGGGGGTGGGCGCTGTGCTGCTCAAGCTCCTTCGGCGGGCCGAGGCGGACGGCGATCACATCTACGGTGTCATCAAGGGGACAGCGATCAACCACGGCGGGCGGACACACGGGTACACCGTGCCCAACCCGAATGCCCAGGCGGAGGTGGTCGCGATGGCGCTGGCCCGCGCCCGGATCGACGCGCGCGCGGTCAGCTATATCGAGGCGCACGGGACCGGCACGGAGCTCGGCGATCCCATCGAGATCACGGGCCTCACCAAGGCATTCCGCGCGAGCGCCGCGGGGCCGCTCACGCGCCGGTGCGCGATCGGCTCGCTCAAGAGCAACATCGGCCATGCCGAGAGCGCCGCGGGCATCGCCGGCGTGACGAAGGTCCTCTTGCAGATGAAGCACGGCCAGCTCGTGCCGAGCTTGCACGCGCGGACGCCGAACCCGAACATCGACTTCGATCGCACGCCCTTCGTGGTGCAGCAGGAGCTCGAGAGCTGGGGGCGTCTCACCCAGGTCGTCGACGGCCGCACCGAGGAGCTCCCGCGGATCGCGGGGATCTCGTCGTTCGGCGCGGGCGGCGCGAACGCACACGTCGTGATCCAGGAGTACGCCCCGGCGCCCGAAGAGCCGTCCGCCGATGGGGAGCAGCCCCCGGCGATCATCGTCCTGTCGGCGCGTACCGAGGCGCAGCTCGCGGAGCAGGCGCGGAACCTCCTGCGCGCGATCCGGGTTCAGCGCCGCACCGACGGCGATCTGGCGAGGATCGCCTGGACGCTGCAGACGGGGCGCGAGGCGATGGAGGAGCGCCTCGCGTGCGTGGCATCGAGCCTCGATGAGCTGGTCGCGACGCTGGGAGCGTTCGTCGCGTCGCCTTCAACCGCGCCGGGGATCTATCGAGGTTCGGCGCGGAAGCGAAAGGACGTATCGGCGTTCGCGGCGAACGAGGAGCTACGCGAGGTCGTATCGAGGTGGATCGAGCGGCGCCGCTACGCGCAGCTCCTCGAGCTGTGGGTCAGCGGGCTGGAGGTGGACTGGGAGCAGCTGTACGGCGAGCGCAAGCCGCGGCGGATCAGCCTGCCGACGTATCCGTTCGAGCGGGAGCGTTACTGGCTGCCGCAGGGCGAGGGCGCGGTCGTTGCGGGAGCTGCGTCGCCGGTCGAGGCGTCGGGCGCAGCGGCGGGCGGCGGACGGCTGGAGCAGGGGCCCGGCACGGCCGAGGTGTCGCGAGTGGAGGCGGGCGAGGCTGCGGAGGTGGTGGAGTACGAGGAGGCCTGGGAGCGGCTGGGGTGGGAAGAGCGAGAGCGGCGCCAGGAAGGCGTGCGCTGGGTGGTGGTCGGCGGAGACGAGGCGTGGCGGGCGTCGGTGGTGGAGGCGCTGAGGAGGGAGGAGCCCGGGAGCGAGGCGCTCGGGGTGAGCGTGGGCGGCGCGTACGGCTGGGAAGGAAGCGCGCGGTGCACGGTGCCCGAGGCGAGCGAGGTCTGGTTCCGGTCGGTGTTCGAGCGGCTAGGGGCGTGGGAGGCGGCGCGTGGTGGTGGGGGCCGGCCGTGCGGCGTGGTGTACGCGTGGGGCAGGGGGCTGGAGCGGCTGCGCGGCGTGCACGCGCTGGTGCGAGGCGCGAAGGGGAGCGGAGCGTTGCTGCGCCGTCTCGTGCTGACGGGTCGTCAGGTCCGGGGCGAGGTGAGCGGGTGCTACGACGCGGCGCTGATCGGGGTCGAGCGGTCGCTGGGCCTCGTTTTGCCGGAGCTGAGCGTCGGTGTGGTGCTGGGGGGCGCGGAGGGGATAGAGGCGGGCGCGCTGGCGCGGGAGGTGTGGAGCGGGGGAGTGATCCGTCACGAGGGAGGAGAGCGTCAGCGGCTCGGTGTCCGTCGAGCGTTGCCCAGCGGGAGGAGCGAGGCGCCGCTGCGGGACGGAGGCGTGTACGTGATCACCGGTGGAGCCGGGGGGCTTGGGCGGCTGTTCGCGGAGCACTTGGCGCGGCGCTGCGCGGGTCGGCTTGCGCTGGTGGGTCGGCGTGGACGTGACGAGCAGATCGAGGGTGTGCTGTCGCGGCTTCGGGGCGCTGGAGCGAGGGAAGCGGAGTACTACGAGGCGGACGTTTCGGACGCGGCGCAGATGCGGTGCGTGGTGGAGGCGCTGGAGTCGAGGTGGGGTTCAATCCACGGCGTTCTGCACGCGGCAGGAGTGGAGTCGGGTGGAGCGTTGTTGGACAAGAGGTGGGAAGAGGTCGAGGAGATAACGCGGCCGAAGATGGAGGGCACGCGTGTGGTGGATGAGGTGACGGCGGGGCATCCGCTGGACTTCATGTGCCTGTTCTCATCGACGGCGGCGGTGCTGGGGGACGGAGGGTCGTGCGACTACGCGAGCGCGAACCGGTTCCAGGTGGCGTACGCGCAGATGCGGCAAGAGCTGAGAGAGAGAGGGGAGCGGAGCGGAGCGACGGTGGCGGTGTGCTGGCCGCTGTGGCGCGCGGGTGGAATGGGCACGGCCGAGCGAGAAGGCATGGCGGTGTACCTGCGGAGCAGCGGTCAGCGTTACCTGGAGAGCGATGAGGGGCTGGGGGCGTGGGAGCGCGCGATGGGCGCGGCCGTCAGCCCGCGGCTCGTGTTCGCGGGGCAGCCGCGCCGCGTGCACGCCTTCCTCTCGCGCATCTACGCCGGCGCGCGCGCAGACGGCGCGTCCACGGACGGCGAGCTCACCCGCGGCGCGCCGCCGCGCAGGGATCTCCCGGCCCGGCCTGCCGGCGCGCCGTCGACGTCCACCGCGGAGCGCGTCCTGCGCGATCTGAAGTCGTGCGTCGAGGCGGTGTTGAAGGTCCCCGCGTCGCGGCTGAGCGAGGACACGAGCTTCGCCGATATTGGCTTCGACTCGATCGGGCTCACGCGCGTCGCGCGCCTTCTTTCGAAGCATTTCGGCTTCGAGATCGTGCCGAGCGTCTTCTTCAGCTACACGACGCTCGAGAAGTTCTGTGGTCATCTGCTCGAGCAGCACCGCGACGCGCTGGAGCGCCTCTATGAATCCGCACTCCCGCCCGACCCGGGCGCCGCCCGCGCGCCGGCGCGCGACGCCCACGGGAGCTCGGACGATTCGGCGGCCGTCGCCGCCGAGCCCGGCCGCGAGCCAGAAGCGCAGCGCCTCCACGGCGCGCGCGCAGCCTCAGCCAGCCGGCCGGCGCTCGCGCCGTCGTCGCCGGACGAGCCCGTGGCGATCATCGGGATGTCGGCGCGCGCCGCGGGGGCCGGCGACGTCGACGAGCTGTGGCAGCTCCTGATCGAGGGCCGCACGCATATCGAAGAGATCCCGGGTGAGCGCTGGGACGCTCGCCCGTACTACGCGGGCCCCGGCGCGCCGGGCAACCGGATCGTCACGAACAAGGGGGGCTTCATCCGGGGGCTCGACCGCTTCGACCCGCTCTTCTTCGAGATCTCCCCGCGCGAGGCGCAGTCGATGGATCCGCGCCAGCGGCTGATGCTCCAGGAGGCGTGGCGCGCGTTCGAGGACGCAGGCTACGCCGGCGACGCGCTGCGCGGCACGCGCGCCGGCGTCTTCGTCGGCGTGGAGGAGGGGGTGAGCGCGCAGGACGGCACGGAGGGGCTCGCGACGAGCCACCACAACGCCATCCTCGCCGCGCGCA
This sequence comes from Sorangium sp. So ce145, assembly GCF_051525985.1. Classification (NCBI taxonomy): domain Bacteria; kingdom Pseudomonadati; phylum Myxococcota; order Polyangiales; family Polyangiaceae; genus Sorangium; species Sorangium sp. So ce145. Next base: position 4,442,814 of record NZ_CP150315.1, read on the forward strand.
TCTCCTACGTCCTCGACCTGCGCGGCCCGAACCTGGCGATCAACACGGCTTGCTCCTCCGGGCTCGTCGCGCTGCACACCGCGTGTCAGAGCGTTCGACGCGGCGAGTGCTCGATGGCGCTCGTCGGCGCGGTGAACGTCCTCGCCTCGCCGCTGATGTACGTCGCGCTCAGCCAAGGCGGGATGCTCTCCGCCGACGGCGAGTGCTACGCGTTCGACCAGCGCGCCAACGGGCTCGTGCCCGGCGAGGCCGCCGTTGCCGTGGTCGTGAAGCGGCTCTCTCAGGCCATCACGGACGGCGACACGGTCCTCGGCGTGATCAGGGCCAGCGGCGTGAACTACGACGGCAGGACCAACGGCCTCACCGCGCCGAGCGGCCTCGCCCAGGCGTCGCTCCTCGAGGAGATGTACCGGGACCACGCGATCGACGTCGAGGACATCACCTACATCATCGCGCACGGCACGGGGACCAAGCTCGGCGACCCCGTGGAGGTGAACAGCTTGATGGATGTCTTCGGCCGGCGCACCAGCGCCCGGGGCTTCTGCGCGGTGGGATCGGTCAAGCCCAACTTCGGCCACACGTTCGCCGCCTCCGGCCTCGTGAGCCTCGTCGCGATGCTCATGGCGATGCGGCACCGGCAGATCCCACCGTCGGCCAACCACGCGCAGAACAACGAGTTCATCGACTTCGCGAAGGGGGCCTTCTACGTCAACGACCGTCCGCGCGCGTGGCTGGCGCGCGGAGGGGCGAAGCGGCTCGGCGCGATCAGCGCCTTCGGGATGAGCGGCACGAACGCCCATGTCGTGATCGAGGAGCACGTGCCCGAGGCGGCCGCCGCCGGACACGCGGCCCTGCCCGCCGGGGCCGTCGCGATCGTCCCGCTCTCCGCGCGGAGGGGCGACGACCTCGTTGCGTACGCGGAGAGCCTGCGGGCGTTCCTGGCCGACGGCAGGCGCGCCGGCGCGGAGGCGCCCGACCTCGCGAGCGTCGCTTACACGCTGCAAACAGGGCGCGAGGCGATGCGGCACAGGGCGGTCTTCTGCGTCCGCGATCTCGACGAGCTCGAGAGCAAGCTCCGCGCGTATGCGGCCGCGGGGCCCGGGCGCGGCGCGGACGATCGCGACGCGGACGAGCTGGCCGCCCGGTGGGCGCGCGGGGAGGCGGTCGACTGGCGCGCGATGGTTCCAGGCGCGCGGCCGGTGAAGACGCGGCTCCCGACCTATCCCTTCCACGCCGCGGCCCGCCTCTCGTCCGCGAACGGCTCGCGCGAGCCGCGGCCGCCTGCCGAGCGCGCCGCGCCGACGCCACGCGCTCTCCACCCCCTGGTTCACCGGATCGTGTCGGTATGACGAGCGGCCTCATGGAAAGCAGTCAAACGTTCGAGACCCTGCTGGACGGACGGGAGTTCTTCCTCGATGACCATCGTGTCCTCGGGGAGGCCGTCCTCCCCGGCGCCGCCTATCTCGAGATGGCCAGAGCGGCCACGGTCCACAGCGGGCGCGCTCGCGTGCTCGGCCTGCGGAACGTGGTGTGGCTCGCCCCCGTGGTCGTCAACGGGACCCCCCGTGCCGTGCGGATCGAGATCGCCGCGAAGGCCGGCAAGACGCGCTTCTCGGTGCGCAGCGCGCGCGGCGGAGCGAGCGAGCCGGAGGTCCTCCACGGGCAGGGCGAGGTCGTCACCGCCGAGAGCGGCGGCGCGACCGCACCGGCCTCGCGCGTCGAACTCGACGAGATCCGCGCGCGGTGCGCGTCGACGTTGTCTGGCGCCGACCTGTACGCGCTCTTCGAGCGGCAGGGGCTGACGTACGGGGAGACGTTCCGCTGCATCGAGGAGCTCCGGCGGAGCGACGCGGAGGTGCTCGCGAGGTTCCGCCTGGCTCCGCCGGCGATCCAGGTCGGCGCGCCCTTCGAGCTCCACCCCGGCGTGACCGACGCCGCCCTGCAGTCGACGGTGGGGCTCCTCGTCGGCGATGGGCGCTTGCCAGCAGGCTCCGTGCACGTGCCGTTCTCGCTGAAGGAGCTCGTGCTCCACACGCAAACCCCCGCCGCTGGGTACGTCGTCGCGCGGTGGAGCCCGGGCGCGTCGCCCCGGAGCAACGTCCTGAAGTTCGATATCGACATCGTCGACGAGGCGGGCGTCGTCTGCGTGTCGATGCGCGAGTTCGCGAGCCGGCGGTACGACAAGGCGCCGGCCGCGGGCGTGCTCTTCGGCACGACCACGTGGCTCGCGGAGCCGCTCGCGCCGCCGCGTCCGGCCGAGCGAGGCGCGCCAGCGCGCCGGGACGCGCTCGTCCTCCTCGCTGGCGAGAGCGACGAGCTGGCCGCGCTGGTCTCGGAGCGGGCGCAGACGGTCCGCCTCCCGCGCGTGCTCGACGCCGGGGGCGCCGTCGAGCACGCGCGCGTCGTCGCGGCGGCGCGGCAGGCCCTCGAGGCGATCCAGCGCGTCGTGAGCGGGCGGCCGAGCGGCCCGCGCGAGGTCGTCGCGCTCGCGTCGGTGCGAGATGAGGCGTTCGCGCACGCGCCCCTCGCCGGGTTGCTCAAGACGATGCGCCGCGAGCACCGCGACCTCCGCGGCAAGCTCGTGCTCGTCCCCGCAGAGCTCGGCCCGGAGGCCCGCGCGCGGCTCCTGTCGCTCGAGCTCGATGCCGCGTACGACGACGTCGAGGTCCGGTACGACCGGAGCGAGCGCCGCGAGGTCCGGCGGTTCATCGAGATCGAGCTGGCCGGAGGGGCCGCGCTGCGGCCGACGTTCGAGGCTGGCGGTGTGTACTGGCTGACGGGCGGCCTTGGCGGCCTCGGGCGAATCTTCGCGCGCCACATCGCCGGCACCGCCGGGGCGACGGTCGTCTTGACCGGCCGCTCGCCGCTCTCCGAGGAGAGCCGCGCGTGGCTCGATGCGCTGCGGGCGACGACCGGCGCGACGATCGACTACCTCCCCGCCGACGTCGCCGACGAGCGGAGGCTGCGGACGGTGCTCGCCGACATCAAGGAGCGCCACGGGAGGCTGACCGGAATCCTCCACGGCGCGGGCGTCCTTCGCGACAGCACGATCGCGAAGAAGACCGCCGCTGAGCTCGAGGCCGTCTTCGCCGCCAAGGCGCTCGGCCTCCTCGCGATCGACGAGGCCACGCGGCACGAAGACCTCGACTTCCTGGTCCTGTTCTCGTCGGCGTCGGCGGTGTGGGGCAACGCCGGGCAGGCCGACTACGTCGCGGCCAACGCGCTGCTCGATGAGTTCGCCGTCCACCGGAACGAGCTGGTGAAGGCTGGTCGGCGCTCCGGGCGGACGCTGTCGATCGACTGGCCGCTGTGGCGCTCCGGCGGGATGAAGGTCGACGACGCCAACGAACGGATGGTGGAGCGCGCGTACGGCCTCGTGCCGCTCGACGAGGCGGCCGGGCTCTGGGCGTTCGAGGTCGCGATGCGATCGTCGCTGGCCCAGGTGGTGGTCCTCTCCGGCCAGGCGGAGAAGCTGCGGAGCAAGGTCATCGGGGCGGAGCGCGAGGTCGCCGACGCCGCGGCCCGCGTCGCCGCGGAGCCCGTGGGCGCCACGCCGGCGAGCGAGCAGCCCGCGCCTCTCGCGGACGGTGCAGGCGAGGCGAGCGGCCTCCGCGATCTCGTGGAGCGCACGCTGGTCCGCGCCGTCTCCCGCGTCCTGAAGATCCACGAGGCGGACATCGAGCTCGACGCGGAGCTGAGCGCGTTCGGCTTCGACTCGCTCAGCCTGACGGAGCTCAGCAACCGGCTGAGCGCCGAGCTCGGCGTCGAGCTCCTCCCGACGGTCTTCTTCGAGCACCCGTCGCTGGCCGCGCTCGAGACGTTCCTCCTCGCGACCCACCTCGGCGCGCTGGCGAGGACGTTCCGAGCGGAGGTCGCGGCCCGCGCGCCGCGGCGGGAGCCGGCGCGGCCGCCGATCGAGCGCCCCGCCGCGATCATCGACCAGGCCGGCGCGCACGACGCGCCGGCCGCAGCCGTCGTCGACCGGGCGGACGCGCGCGACGCGCGCCCCGCCGGGACAGCGATCATCGGGATCAGCGGCCGGTTTCCGCGGGCCAGCGACGTCGACGCGTTCTGGAGCAACCTGATCGAGGGGCGCGACTGCATCGAGGTCGTCCCGGAGGATCGCTGGGATTGGCGCGCGATCTACGGGGATCCGCACGCCGAGGCGAACAAGACGAACGTGAAGTGGGGCGGCTTCATCGACGAGCTGGCCTCGTTCGACCCGCAGTTCTTCGGGATCTCGCCGAAGGAGGCGGAGCTCATGGACCCGCAGCACCGCCTGCTCATGGAGCACGTGTGGTCCGCGATGGAGGACGCCGGGTACTCGGCGAAGGCGTTGTCGGGCACGCGCACCGGGGTGTTCCTCGCGATCGGGCCGGGCAGCTATCGCCAGCCGGCATCGCAGCCGATCGAGGCGTACAGCGCGACCGGCGCGGTGCCGTCGATGGCGCCGAACCGGATCTCGTTCTTCCTCAACCTGCGCGGCCCGAGCGAGCCGGTGGAGACGGCGTGCTCGAGCGCGCTGATCGCCGTGCACCGCGCGGTGCAGGCGATCGACGCGGGCGTCTGCGATCAGGCGTTCGTCGGCGCCGTCAACGTGATGTACAGCCCGGAGCTCCACATCTGCTTCAGCAAGGCCGGGATGCTGAGCGTCGACGGCCGGTGCAAGACGTTCTCCCGCCGCGCCGACGGGTACGTGCGGGGCGAGGGCGTGGGCGTGATGCTGCTGAAGCGCCTCCGGCAGGCGCAGGCGGATCGCGACGCCATCTACGGCGTCATCCGGGGAACGAACGTGAACCACGGCGGGCGCGCCGCGTCGCTCACGGCGCCGAACGCGAGCGCGCAGGCCGAGCTCCTCTTCGACGCGTATTCCAGGGCTGGCGTGGATGTCCGCGCGGTGACGTACGTCGAGACCCATGGCACCGGCACTCCGCTCGGCGATCCGGTCGAGATCAACGCGCTGAAGAAGGCGTTCGGCGCCCTGTACGAGAGGCAGGGGGGCGCGATCGAGGCCCAGCGCTGCGCGCTCGGCAGCGTCAAGACGAATGTCGGTCACCTCGAGGTCGCCGCCGGCATCGCGGGGATCTTCAAGGTGCTGATGGCGATGCACCACGGCGAGCTGCCGAAGACGCTGCATTGCGAGGAGACGAACCCGTACATCGAGCTCGAGGGGAGTCCGTTCTTCCTGCTCAAGGAGCGCCGGCCGTGGCTGCGTCCCGCCATGCCGGACGGCGGCGTCGCGCCGCGCCTCGCGGGCATCAGCGGTTTCGGGTTCGGCGGCGCCAACGCGCACGTGATCGTGGAGGAGCACGCGGAGGGCGGAGGGGGCGCGCTCGACGAGATCGCCCGAGAGCGGCCCCTCCAGATCGTTCCGCTCTCGGCGCGCAGCGAGGCGCGCCTCCGCGCCTACGCGGGGCAGCTCCTCGCGTTCCTCCGCGAGGTCACGGCCAGCGCGGGCGCGCAGCCCGGCTCGGTCCCCGATGAGGTCGCGGAGCAGCTGCGGCGCGATCTCGTCGGCGTCGTGGCCGCGACGATGGCGATTCAGGCGTCGGACGTCAGCGCCGACGAGCGCTTCGCGGACTACGGGGCGGATCTCGGACTGCTCGCCAATGAGGCCCACCGCGCGCTCGGGATCCACATCACGGCGCAGGCCATCGGCGAGGCGGGCTCGATCGACGCCCTCGTCCCGTACCTGTTCGAGCGGCACCGGGAGTCGCTGTGCGCGCGCTACCCCGTCGCCAGCCGCGCGGAGAGCGCCGAGACGAGGCGCGCCGGGGCGCCGAAGCGCGTTCGTCCGGGGCCGGCGCTCCTCGTCGACGTCGCGTACACGCTGCAGGTCGGTCGCGACGCGATGGACCACCGGGTCGCCTTCCTGGCGCGTGACGTCGAGGAGCTCGAACGGAAGCTCGAGCGCTTCCTCGCGGGCGCCGAGGAGACGGACGGCGCCTTCACGGGCCAAGTTCGACGCGAGCGCGACAGCATGAAGGTGCTCAACGCCGATGCGAGCGCCAACGAGATGGTCGCGACGTGGATGCGGCAAGGCAAGCTCGCCAGCCTTTGCGAGCTCTGGGTGCGCGGGTTGGAGGTGGACTGGGAGCGGCTGTACGGCGAGCGCAAGCCGCGGCGGATCCACCTGCCGACGTACCCGTTCGAGCGGGAGCGTTACTGGCTGCCGCAGGGCGAGGGCGCGGTCGTGGCGGGAGCTGCGCCGCCGGTCGAGGCGTCGTGCGCAGCGGCGTGCGGCGGACGGCTGGAGCAGGGGTCCGGCACGGCCGAGGTGTCGCGCGTGGAGGCGGGCGAGGCTGCGGAGGTGGTGGAGTACGAGGAGGTCTGGGAGCGGCTGGGGTGGGAAGAGCGTGAGCGGCGCCAGGAAGGCGTGCGCTGGCTGGTGGTCGGCGGAGACGAGGCGTGGCGGGCGTCGGTGGTGGAGGCGCTGAGGAGGGAGGAGCCCGGGAGCGAGGCGCTCGGGGTGAGCGTGGGCGGCGCGTACGGGTGGGAGGGAAGCGCGCGGTGCACGGTGCCCGAGGCGAGCGAGGTCTGGTTCCGGTCGGTGTTCGAGCAGCTCGGGGCGCGGGACGGGGCGCATGGGGGTGGGGGCCGGCCGTGCGGCGTGGTGTACGCGTGGGGCAGGGGGCTGGAGCGGCTGCGCGGCGTGCACGCGCTGGTGCGAGGCGCGAAGGGGAGCGGAGCGTTGCTGCGCCGTCTCGTGCTGACGGGTCGTCAGGTCCGGGGCGAGGTGAGCGGGTGCTACGACGCGGCGCTGATCGGGGTCGAGCGGTCGCTGGGCCTCGTTTTGCCGGAGCTGAGCGTCGGTGTGGTGCTGGGGGGCGCGGAGGGGATAGAGGCGGGCGCGCTGGCGCGGGAGGTGTGGAGCGGGGGAGTGATCCGTCACGAGGGAGGAGAGCGTCAGCGGCTCGGTGTCCGTCGAGCGTTGCCCAGCGGGAGGAGCGAGGCGCCGCTGCGGGACGGAGGCGTGTACGTGATCACCGGTGGAGCCGGGGGGCTTGGGCGGCTGTTCGCGGAGCACTTGGCGCGGCGCTGCGCGGGTCGGCTTGCGCTGGTGGGTCGGCGTGGACGTGACGAGCAGATCGAGGGTGTGCTGTCGCGGCTTCGGGGCGCTGGAGCGAGGGAAGCGGAGTACTACGAGGCGGACGTTTCGGACGCGGCGCAGATGCGGTGCGTGGTGGAGGCGCTGGAGTCGAGGTGGGGTTCAATCCACGGCGTTCTGCACGCGGCAGGAGTGGAGTCGGGTGGAGCGTTGTTGGACAAGAGGTGGGAAGAGGTCGAGGAGATAACGCGGCCGAAGATGGAGGGCACGCGTGTGGTGGATGAGGTGACGGCGGGGCATCCGCTGGACTTCATGTGCCTGTTCTCATCGACGGCGGCGGTGCTGGGGGACGGAGGGTCGTGCGATTACGCGAGCGCGAACCGGTTCCAGGTGGCGTACGCGCAGATGCGGCAAGAGCTGAGAGAGAGAGGGGAGCGGAGCGGAGCGACGGTGGCGGTGTGCTGGCCGCTGTGGCGTGCGGGTGGAATGGGCACGGCCGAGCGAGAAGGCATGGCGATGTACCTGCGGAGCAGCGGTCAGCGTTACCTGGAGAGCGATGAGGGGCTGGGGGCGTGGGAGCGCGCGATGGGCGCGGCCGTCAGCCCGCGGCTCGTGTTCGCGGGGCAGCCGCGCCGCGTGCACGCCTTCCTCTCGCGCATCTACGCTGGCGCACGCGCCTCCGCCGTCAACGGCGCGCCGTCCGGCTCGCGCAGCGCGGTAGCGCCGTCGATCTCGACCGCGGCGGCGCCCGGCCTCCCGAGCGGCGGCGCTCCCGCGCGACACGAGCGAGGCTCGGCGTCGCTTCCGGAGCGTGTCGTGCACGATCTGAAGGTGCACGCCGAGGCGGTCCTGAAGATCCCAGCGGGCAGGATTGACGAGGAGACGAGCTTTGCCGACATCGGATTCGATTCGATCGGGCTTGCGCAGTTCGCCCGTCTTCTCACGACACAACTCGGCTTTGACGTCCTCCCGAATGCCCTCCTCAACCACAGCACGATCAGAAAGCTCGCAGGTCATCTCGTGAGGGAGCATCGCGAGGCGCTGGAGCATCTGTATCGAGCGAACGGCGAGCCAGCGCGGGCTCTCCCAGCTCACCCGGCGCTCGACGACGCGCCTCCCAGCCCTCTCGAGGCGGACCGCGCGGCCCCGCGCGCGGCTGCTCCCTCGCCCGCGCGCGACGAGGTCGCGATCATCGGCATGTCTGCGCGTGTCGCCGGGGCGGATGACGCCGACGCCCTGTGGGCGCTCTTGCTCGAGGGGCGCAAGCAGATCCAGGAGATCCCCTCGGAGCGCTGGGACTTTCACGCCTACTACGAGGGCCCGGGCGCGCCGGGAAACCGGATCACCACGAACAGAGGGGCCTTCCTGCGCGGCCTCGACGAGTTCGATCCGCTCTTCTTCGAGATCTCCCCGCGCGAGGCGCAATGGATGGATCCGCGGCAGCGGCTGATGCTCGAGGCGGCGTGGGCTGCGTTCGAGGACGCGGGCCACGCCGGAGCGCGCCTGCGCGGCACGAATTGCGGGGTCTTCATCGGCGTGGAGGAGATGGCACATACGGGCGACGGCGCGCCCGGGCTCGCGACCAGCCACCACAACGGCATCCTGGCGGCGCGCATCTCCTACGTCCTCGATCTGCACGGCCCGAACCTCGCGCTGAACACCGCGTGCTCGTCGGGCCTCGTGGCGGTGCACTCCGCGTGTCAGAGCCTTCTGCGCGGCGAGTGCTCGATGGCGCTCGCCGGAGGGGTGAACGTCCTCACCTCGCCGCTGACCTACGTCGCGCTCAGCCAGAGCGGAATGCTGTCGGCCGAGGGCGAGTGCTATGCGTTCGACGAGCGAGCGAGCGGAATGGTCCCGGGCGAGGCCGTCGCCGCGGTGGTGCTGAAGCTGCTCTCGCAGGCCATTGCGGACGGCGATCCGATCCACGCCGTCATCAAGGCCAGCGGGGTGAACTACGACGGCAAGACGAACGGGATCACCGCGCCGAGCAGCGTCTCGCAGCAACACCTCGTCGAGAGCGTCCTCCGGCAGGCGGAGCTCCGCCCGGCCGACGTCCAGTACGTTCTCGGGCACAGCGTGGGCTCGCAGCTCGGCGATCCGGTCGAGGTGCAAGCGCTCCGCGACGCCTTCCGCGCCGAGCCGGGTGAGCGGCAATGGTGCGCGCTGGGCTCGATCAAGCCGCTGATCGGCCACACGTTCGCGGCGTCGGGCGTCGTGAGCCTGATCGCGATGTGCCTCGCGATGAAGCATGGGACGATCCCGGCGACGCGCAACTACCGCCGGGCGAACGAGTACATCATCGACATCGCGCGCAGCCCCTTCTTCGTGAGCGACGTCGAGCGGCCCTGGATCGGCTCGGGTCCTGAGCGGCGGCGCCGCGGCCTCGTGGGCGCGACGGGGATGAGCGGGACGAACGCCTTTGCGTTGATCGAGGAGCACGCGCCGAGCCGGGCGACGCCGCTGCCGCGGCGCGCGGCCGGGGCCGCCGATCGCGCCCTGATCGCGCTGTCGGCGAAGAGCGACGGGGCGCTGCGCCAGTACGCGCAGCGTCTCCGCGCCCACCTCGTGAAGCACCCGGCCGTGGACCTCCACGGGCTGGCCTACACGCTCCAGACCGGGCGCGAGGCCATGCCGTGCCGGCTGGCGATCGTCGCCCCGTCGGTGGGCGCGCTCATCGAGCAGCTCGACGTGGTTCTCGACGCCGCCGACGGTCGCGCGCTCTCGGACCGCGCGATCTGGACGAGCGCCTCGAGCGCGGTGCCGGCTCCGAGCGCCGACGGCGACCCGCTGCACGACGCCGCGCGCGCCTGGGCAGCGGGCGGGGTGCTGGACCCCGCCGCGCTCTACCCTGCGGCGAAGCCGACGAGGCTCGCGGGGCTCCCGACGTACCCCTTCGCGAGGCGCTCGGTCTCGCAGGGCGAGCGGGGCGGCGCTCCGGCGGCCCCTGCGCCGCCCGCGCGACCGCAGGACGCAGCGCCCGGCGACAAGGCCGCCGAGTACTACACGTTCGATGCGCAGCGCCGATCGGACGAGTACCGGGAGGAGTACCTGACGTTCTGCCCGTTCGAACGGGAGGTCCCCGGATTCTCGATGACACGTGTCCTCAGCGCGCCCGAAGCATTTCCGGACGAGTACCGGCTCGTGATCGAGAAGCAGCTCGAGATGCGGCGGGTGATCTTCCGGCACGAGCGGCTCGAGTCCGTGCGGAAGGTCCTGGATATCGGGTGCGGTTGCGGGACCGACCTCGTGGAGGTGGCGAAGCGTTGTCCGCACGCCAAGGCGCACGGGTTCACGATCACGCGGGCTCAGGCCGACCTGGCGAACCGGCGGATCGGGCGCCTCGGCCTCGCCGAGCGCGTCCGGGTGTTCCACGCCGACAGCTCGAAGGATCGTTTCCCGGACACGTACGACCTGATCCTCGGCTTCGAGGTCACCTGCCATATCGCGGACAAGACCGGCGTCTTCGGCAATATCTCGTCGGCGCTCTCGCCGCACGGGAGCGTGCTGCTCATGGACTTCGTGTCGAACCTGCGCGGGGCGATCGTCGACGGGAACGTCGATATCGCGATATCGACGCAGGACGAGTGGATCAACGTGCTCACGGCGAGCTCGCTCGTCGTCGACGACATCGTCGACCTGAGCCCGCAGATCGCCAACTACGTCTTCGATCCGGACGTGGAGAAGAACATCGCGCATTTCCCCGAGGCGGCGCGGCGCTCGTCCCGCAACTTCGCCAACATGGCCGTCTCGCTGCGGGAGGAGTGGATCTCCTACTGCCTGCTCCGGTTGACGAAGGCGGGCCCTGGCTGGACGGCGGACCGGCTCCGCGCCCACAACGCGTCGAAAATCGCCAAGAAGACGCCGTACGCCGCGGCGCTCGCCGAGCTCCAAGAGGCGCCCGGGTCTCCGCGCCCTGAGGCGGCCGCGGAGGACGAACGCGCGCCCCGGCAGGGGGCGTCCGTCGATCACGTCCGGCGGCGGCTCGAGCAGATCTTCGAGGAGGCGCTGCAGCTCACGCGCGACGAGCTGGCCGCGGCGACGACGTTCTCGGCGATGGGGGTCGGCTCGCTCATCGCCGTCCGTCTGCTCCAGACGATCAACACCGCGTTCGATCTCCGCGAGCCGACGAGCGTGATGTTCCAGTTCCACGACCTCCAGTCGCTCGCCGAGCACCTGGCCTCGAAGATCGTCGTGGCCGCGCCGCCCGCGCGCGCCACCGCGGCGGCGCTCGCGCCGCCCTCCGCGCGGGTGCAGGAGGCCGCGACAACCCGGCAGCCCGCAGCGCCGGCCGAAGGCATCGCGATCGTCGGGATGTCGTGCCGCTGCGCCGGGGCGCGCGACAAGCGCGAGCTCTGGGACGTGATCGTCGAGGGGCGACAGCACGTCGAGCGCGTCGAGGAGCGATACCCCGAGTGGCGGGAGGCGTGCGTCGAGCAGGGGGTTGACCCGTCATCGCTCCACGCCGGCTTCATCGACGACGCGGATTGTTTCGACTCGCTCTTCTTCGATATCTCTCCGGTCGAGGCGGACCAGATGGACGCTTCGCAGCGCCTCGTCCTCGAGGGGATCCACGCTGCGCTCGAGGACGCGGGCTACGACCCTCGCTCGTTGAGCGGGCGCCGCGTCGGGACGTTCATCGGATCGATGGGCACCGGCGCGCCGCGCGGGACGTCGCACCTCGCGATGCTGGGGAGCGACGGCGCGATCCTGTCGTCGCGCATCGCGTACCACCTGAACTTCGCCGGGCCGGCCATCACGGTCAACTCCGCGTGTTCGTCGTCGCTCGTCGCCGTCGAGCTGGCGTGCCAGAAGCTTCGCAGCGGCGACATCGACATGGCGGTCGCGGGAGGCGTGACCCTGTACTCGCAGCCTGCGTCGTTCGTGATGATGCACAACGCCGGGATGCTCTCGCCCAGCGGGCGGTGCCGCCCCTTCGATGATGGCGCAGATGGCATCGTCGTGGGAGACGGCGTCGGCGTGGTGGTGCTGATGCCGCTCTCGAGGGCGATTGGCGAGGGCGCGCACGTCTACGGGGTCATCCGCGCGATCGGGACGAACCAGGACGGCAAGACGTCCGGGATCACCGCGCCGAGCTTCCTCGCCCAGAGCCGCCTGGAGCGCGAGGTCTACGAGAAGGCCGGGATCTCGCCGGAGCAGCTCCAGGTCGTGGAGGCCCACGGCACGGGGACGAAGCTCGGCGATCCGGTGGAGATCCACGCGCTCACGGAGGCCTTCAGGGCGTCGACCCAGGCGCGCCAGTTCTGCGCGATCGGGTCGCTCAAGGCCAACATCGGCCACACCACGGCCGCGTCCGGTGTGCTCGGGCTGATCAAGGTGCTCCTCGCCATGGAGCACGGCTGCATCCCCCCCGCGATCAACTTCACACGACCCAACCGGCACATCGATCTCGCGGACAGCCCGTTTTACGTGAGCACGCGCCCCGCCCCGTGGCCCGAGAACCCCGGCGGCTCGCGGCTCGCGGCGGTGAGCGCCTTTGGCTTCAGCGGGACCAACGCGCATGTCGTGATCGAAGGGCTCGCCCGGCGCGAAGCGTCCGCGCCGCGGGCGTCCGCGCCGCCGGAGGAGCAGGTCGTGGTGCTCTCGGCGAAGAGGCCGGAGCTGCTCCATGAATACGCCCGACGCCTCCTCGCGTTCACGCCCGCGGCTGGCACATCGCTCGCCGACGTCGCGTGGACGTCGCAGATCGGTCGCGCGGCGATGGATTACCGCTTGGCGATCGTGGCGGCGACGTTCGAGGAGCTGCGGGGGCGACTCTCCGCGTACCTCGCCGGTGCGGAGAGCTCGCAGGGGTGCTTCTCGGGGCACGCGACGGGGCGCCGCGAAGGGCGGCCCGCCGGGAGCACGCCGGCGCAGCTCGCCGCGTTCTGGGCCTCGGGCGGCGCCGTGGACTGGGAGGCCGAGCTTCACCGCCCCGCTGGCGCGCGCAGGCGTGTGCCTCTGCCCACGTACCCGTTCGAGAAGGTTCGTTTCGCGCGTGCCGGGACGGAGGGGCGGCGCGACGCCGCGCCCCGCCCGACGTGCCTGGTGGAGAAGACGTGGCTTCCGGCGCGCGCCCAGGTCGCGACGGCGGAGGTGGACCTCGCCGGGCGCTGCTTCGCGATCCTGGCGACGCCGGGGACGCGAGCCCCGGCCGACGAGCTGCTGCGCAGGCTGCCGCGCTCCGAGATCCTGATGCCCGAGGACGTCCACGCGGCCGTGCGTGGAGGCGCGGCGCCGTGGGACGCCTACGCGGGGTGCGTCGATCTCACCGGGCTCGACCCCGGGCACCGCGACGAGGATCTCGGCTGGATCGAGTGGCTCCAGGAGCTGGTCGGCCGAGCGGACGCGCGTCGCGCCGCGCCGCTCGTCGTCCTCCAGGTGACGTCAGGCCTCGAGCGCTTTCGCGGTGAGCGGGCGCGGCTCGCGGGGGCCAAGCGGGCCGGGCTCTATCGCATGCTCCAGAGCGAGTACAGCAAGGTCCTCTCGCGGCACGTCGACACCGACGCCACGCTCGACGGCGAGCGACGCGATCTCGTCGCGCAGGTGGTCGCCGAGCTCGGCGCTGCCAGCGAGGCGGGCGAGGTCTGCTACCGCGACGGCGTCCGGTACGAGGCCGCGCTGGAGCGTTTGGACGAGGCGGCGCGCGCGCGCGAGCCTGGCGCGCAGCGTCCGGCGCAGTACCCGCCCGCTGAAGTCCTCTGGATCACCGGCGGCACGCGTGGGATCGGCATGCTGTGCGCGAAGCATTTCGTCGACGCGCACGGGGTCCGGAAGCTCGTCCTCATGGGGCGCGAAGCGCTCCCGGAGCGCGATGCGTGGGACGCGTACCTCACGTCCGGCAGCGATGAGATCTGCAAGCGGAAGATCGAGGACATCCTGTACCTAGAGGCGCGCGGCGCGCAGGTGCGCGTGAGCACGACGCCGCTCACCGATGAGGCGCGGATGGCGAGCGAGGTCGCCCGCGTTCGACGCGAGATGGGCGAGGCGCTCGGGGTGGTTCACTGCGCCGGGAACACCGATTTCACGAATCCAGCCTTCGTCCGCAAGACGCGCGCGGGGATCGAGGGCGTCTCCGCGCCGAAGATCCGCGGAGTCGACGTGCTGCGCCAGGTCTTCGCCGACGTGCCGCTGCGCTTCGTCCTGCTCTTCTCGTCGGTCGCCGCGGCGGTGCCGCGCCTGGCCGTCGGCCAGAGCGAATACGCGATGGCGAACGCGTACCTCGACTACGTCGCCGCGGCGGGCTTCGGACCCAAGGTGGCGCATTGCGCGAGCATCCAATGGCCGAGCTGGAAGGACACGGGGATGGGCGCCGCGAGCAGCGCGGCGTACCGGAGCACCGGCCTCCAGACCTGCGCCGACGACGAGGGGCTGCGCTTCCTCGACGAGATCCTCGCGCGGCGCCTCGGCCCCGTCGTCATGCCGCTCGTGATCGACGAGGCGCGCTTCGATACGCGCGCTCTCCTGCGCCGCGCCACGCCCGCGAAGGGGCAGGCCGGCCCCTCACCCGAGCGCTCCGCGGATCCCGTCGGCCACGCCGCCGAGGCGAGCCGCCGCGCGCCTTCGGCTGACGTGGCGCGCGACATGAACGCGCATCACGCCGGTTCCTCGACGGATACCGCTTCTGCCGTAAACGAGTGGCTCCGGCGGCTCGTGAGCCAGGAGCTCAAGGTCAAGTACGCCGACGTCGACGCAGCCCGGTCCTTCGATCAGTACGGCGTCGACTCCATCATGCTGGCGCAGATGATCCGGCAGATCGACGCAGGCCTCCCCGGCATCAAGGTCGATCCCACCGTCGTCATCGAGAACCCCAGCATCGAGCGCCTCGGCGCGTACCTCGTACGCACGTACCGCGATCAGCTCGACCGGCAGTTCGCTTTCGCGAAGGGCGCGGCTGGCCGCGTCACGGAGCGGCAGCTCGACCGGCGCTCCACGGAGGCTCAGGGCGCGGCTGGCCGGGTTACGGAGGGGCGGGCGGACAAGGTGGCGATCGTCGGAATGGCGTGCCACTTCCCGGGGGCGCCCGACATCCAGCAATTCTGGAAGAACCTGTGCGAAGGGAAGGACGCGATTGGCCCCGTCCCGGCGTCGCGGTGGGACGCCGAGCGCTACCACGGCGATCCTGAGCGCGAGCCGGGGCGGAGCGTCAGCAAATGGGGCGGCTTCCTGGAAGACATCGAGTCGTTCGACCCGTCGTATTTCGGGATCCAGGAGTCGATCGCGATCGGCGTCGATCCGCTGGCGCGTCAGTGGCTGGAGGTGTGCGCAGAGGCCCTCGCCGACGCCGGATACGGCAAGACGGACCTGTGGGATCAGCGGGTCGGCGTCTTCTGCGGCACCCGCAGCAGCAACTATGCGAGCAAGCACGGTCAGCTCGACAGCAAGGCTGTCATCGGCGTGGGGCAGAACTTCATCTCCGCCCACCTCTCGCACTCCTACAACTTCGCCGGGCCGAACGTCATCGTCGACACGGCCTGCGCCAGCGCGCTGACCGCCGTGCACATGGCGGTGCAGAGCATCGAGCGCGGCGAGTCGGCGCTCGCGATCGCGGGCGGCGTCGATATCCTCCTGGACGAAGGGCCGTTCGTCCTTCTCAGCAGCGCGAAGATCCTGTCCTCGGAGGGGCGCTGCAAGGCGTTCGACGAGACCGCGGACGGGATCGGCATCGGTGAAGGCTGCGGCGTCGTGATACTGAAGCCGCTCTCGGCCGCCCTGCGCGACGGAGACAAGGTATACGGCGTGATCGACGGCTCGGCGATCAACTGCGATGGCCACACCATGGGGATCACGACGCCGAACCCGCGCCGCCAACAGGAGCTGATCGAGCGCGCCATCGCCGCAGCCGGGGTCGACGCCCGCACGATCAGCTACGTCGAAGCGCACGGCACCGGCACGCTGATCGGCGATCCGATCGAGCTCCGCAGCCTGACGAACGTCCTCGGGAGAGAGTCGCGCCACGTGTGCGGTGTCGGGAGCGTCAAGAGCAACCTCGGACACCTCCTGAGCGCCGCCGGCGCGGCGGGGCTGGTCAAGGTGCTCCTGTCGATCGTCCACCGGCGCCTCCCGCCGACGCTGCATTGCAGCCGGCCGAATCCGCGGTTCGATTTCGAGCAGTCGCCGCTCTATCCCGTGCTCCGGAACGAGGAGTGGGCGGGGGTCGACGGCGTTCATCGCGCCGGCGTCAGCGCGTTCGGCCTGGGCGGCCACAACGCCCATGTCATCGTCAGCGACGAGGGGATACCCGAGGAGCGGCGGGCGACGATGGATCCGCGCGGCGCGCCGGTCGTCTTCGAGCGGAAGCGCTACTGGCCGGACGCGGCGGCTCCGAGGCCGTCGCCCGGCGTGTCGGGCGGCGCGGACAGCGCTTTCGCGGCGCGCGTCACCGCGGACGCCCCGGGCAGCGTGACCGCCCAGAGGGCGATGCCGAAGTACTTTGCCGTCAAGAGGATCGAGCGCGACGTCGCGACGCGCGCTCCGTCGCTCGAAGCCAGCCAATCGAAGAGCCGTCCATGACCGTCCGCGCGAACGAAACATTCGAGATCGAGTTCGACAACGATAACCCCATCGTGCGCGATCATCGCGTCTATGGGGTCCACATCGTCCCCGGCGTCACGCTGATCGACGTGGTGTACAGGCTGGGCGCCCACGTCGTCGGGCACGACCGCTTCGAGCTCGTCAACGTGCTGTTCAAGGTGCCCATCGCCACCACGAGGGAGTTCGCGCGGAGGATCCACGCCTCGTTCACGCCGCTCCAGCAGGGCGAATGGAGGGTCGAGATCTCGAGCGTGCGCGTGTCCAGCGCAGGCGGGGTGTCGGATCGGGTCGACGAGAACGCGGAGTGCCTCCTGAGGTGCACCGACGAGGAGCCGCGGGCCGCGCGGGGCTTCGACTGCGCCGCGTTCATCCGCACGGCGGAGCGGCGCTGGAGCGTCGACGAGATCTACCGCGGCGTCCGCGAGGTGGGGGTCGTCCACGGGCCGTTCATGCAGACGCTGGGCGACGTGTACCAGCGGGGCGACGAGGAGCTGATGCGCCTGTCGCTCGGCGACGAGGCGGAGGCGCTCCGGGAGATGTTCCACGCCCACCCGGCGTTCCTCGACGGCGCGACGTTCGCGGGGAGCTCCTACAAGCTCGCCGGAGGATCAGCGGCCGACTACCGAGACGTTCGGCCGTACATCCCGTTCGCCATCCGGCGCGTGCGCTTGCACCGGCCGTTCTCGTCGCAGATCTTCGTGTACAGCAGGCACGCCGACAAGCTGGACGTCAAGCGCGGCGCCGCGCCGCGCGAGGTCACCGCGTCGGACCTGACGATCTACGGCGAGGACGGGGCGGTCCTCGCGGAGCTCGAACGGCTCTCGTACAAGCGCGTGCGGCAGGAGATCGACGTCGAGAAGCTGATCGCGACGGAGCCCGTCGCCGCGGGCGCCGAAGCGGAGCCGGCAGGCGAAGCGGGGGACGACGCGAAGCTCTTCGCGTCGAGCGTCGCCCGGTTCGTCGAGGAGCAGCTCGTCGGCCTGAAGGGGCCGGGTACGCCGCCGCTCGATCCCGACGCCCTCTTCTTCGACGCCGGGTTGGACTCGACGCACCTCCTCCGCCTGGTGCGCGCGCTGGAGAAGCGGTGCGGGCACGACCTGTATCCGACGTTGCTCTTCGAGTACCAGACGCTGAACGCGCTGATCGGGTACCTGTACGAGCACGAGCGCGCCCACTTCGCGCCCTCGCGCGCGCTCGTCGCGAGACCGAGCGGCGCGGGCGCGCCGGCGGACCCCATCGTTGCGCGGGGCGCCGGCGCGGCGCGCGTGAACGGCGTGGCGCGGAGCGCGCCCGTCGAGGTCACCGGCGCCGGGCGCCCGGGCGCAGCGCTAGGCGACGCCCGGCGCGCCGCGCGCGACATCGCGGTCGTCGGTCTGGCCGGCCGGTACCCCGGCGCTTCGACGCTGGAGGACTTCTGGGATGTCGTGGTCGAGGGGCGGATCTGCACGCGCGAGCTGCCGTCCGAGCACTGGGGGCGCTTCGCGGGCCCCGACGCGGCGCCCGCGCGCGCTGCCGGGGCGCCCTCGCCGCCGTGCTTTGGCGGCGTCCTCGACGACGTCGACGCGTTCGATTCGCTCTTCTTCCAGGTCACGCCCGTCGAGGCTGACGCGCTCGACCCGCAGCTCCGGCTCGTCCTCGAGACCGCCTGGCACGCCATGGAGGACGCCGGCGTCACCGTCGACTCGCTGCAGCGGTCCCGGACCGGCGTTTACGTCGGCGTCATGAACGACGACTACACTTGGATAGCCGCCGAGCGTCTGGCGAGGACGGGCGAATACGCCAGCGCGGGGAGCTATGCGCACGAGCTCGCGAACAGGATCTCGTACCACCTGAACCTGCGCGGCCCGAGCATGACGGTCGAGGCCGCGTGCGCCAGCTCGATGGTCGCCCTCCACCTGGCGCGCGTCGCGCTGGCCCACGGCGAGTGCGACGCGGCGTTCGCGGGGGGGGTCAACCTGAGCCTCCACCGGAGCAAGTACCTGTTGCTCGCCGGCCTCGGCGTCATGTCTCCCGACGGCTCCGAGAAGACGTTCGACGCCGCGGCGAACGGCTACGTTCCGGGCGAGGGGGTCGGCGTCGCGCTGCTGAAGCCGCTGGAGAGGGCGGTGGCCGATGGCGATCGCATCTACGGCGTCATCACCGGCAGCGCGGTCAACCACTCCGGACGCGGCGGCGGGAGGTACAGCCCGAACCTGAACGCCTTGACCGACGTCATCGGGCGCGGCCTCGCCGACGCCGGCGTCGACGCCGAGGCGCTGACGTACGTCGAGGCGCACGGCACCGGCTCTCCGGTGGGGGATCCGATCGAGGTGCAGGCGCTCGCGAAGGCGCTCGGTCGCACCGACGCGGCGGCGCCGCGCTGCGCGCTGGGGTCGAAGGCGAACCTGGGCCACCTCGAGTCCGCGTCGGGTATCTGCTCGCTCACCAAGGTGCTCCTGGCCATCCGGCACGGCCGGATCCCGCCGTGCGCCAACGTGCAGACGATCCACCCGGGCCTGCGCCTGGAGAGCACGCCGTTCGTGATCCCCCGCGAGCCGGTGGGCTGGCCCGCGCCGGAGGGGCGGCGCGTCGCTGGCATCCACTCGTTCGGGATCGGCGGGACGAACGCGTTCATGGTCGTGCGCGGCCACGACGCTGGCGCCGACGCGAGGGCCGCGGCAGCGTCGGCGCCGCGGAGCGAGATCGTCCCGCTCTCAGCGAAGACCAAGTCGGCGCTGGAGCGGTACTGCGCCGACCTCCTCGCGCATCTGGAGAGGGGCGGCGACGAGCACAGCGCCGCCCTCGCGGATCTCGCGTACACGCTCCAGACGGGGCGGACGGCGATGCAGCACCGCGTCGCCTTCGTGGCGGCGAGCGCCGCTGAGCTGCGCGACGCGCTGCGCGACCTCTGCGCGGGCCGCGGCGCGCACGAGGGCGTCTTCTCGGGGAGCGCCGGGCCGGGCGCGGTCGCCGCCGTGGCGCCGCGCGCCGAGGACGTCGGGAGCGCGCGGGCCCTCGGCCGGATCGCCGAGGCGTGGGTCCGAGGCGCCGACGTGGACTGGACGCGATTGCACGAGGGGCGCGCGAGGCGCCGCGTCGCCGCGCCGATGTACCCGTTCGAGCGGAGCCGCCACGCGATCACGACGTCCGGCGAGGCGCGGGAGCTCACCGCGCCCCGCGCCGCCGTGGTCCACGGGACCGCGGCCTGGCGGGAGAAGGCGGCCGCCTCCGTCGCGCCCGAGCGGGCCGAGAGCGCGGCGCATGGGTCGAGCGTGCTCCTGCTGGCGGGGGGGCTGTCGGACGAGGTCGTGGCCGCCGTCGAGCGGTCGATCCCGCTCGCCTCGCGCGAGCGGCTGCCGCGGTCCGAGGGCGGCTCGCTCGCGGAGAGCGCGACCCGCGCCTTCCTGCACGCGCTCGGGATCGTGAAGGACGCGCTGGCGCGACGGGCGCCGGAGGTGCGGCAGCTCGCCGTGATCGTGGACGAGCGCGCGCCGGAGGTGGTGTACGCGCCGCTGTCCGCGCTGCTGAAGTCGGCGAGGCGCGAGAGCCGCGATCTCCGGGTCAAGGTGATCACGATCGCCAGCGCCCTCGACCCCTCGCGCGCCGCTCGCGCCGTGCGAGACGAGCTCGCCTCGAGCGACGACGACGTCGACGTCCGCTACACGAGCGAGGGCCGGCGGGAGGTGCGAGTCCACGAGGAGGTCGAGCCCGGCGCCGTGGAGGGCACCGTGTTTCGACCCGGCGGCGTCTACTGGATCACGGGCGGCCTCGGCGGCCTGGGGAGGCTCTTCGCGCGTTACATCGCGAGCGTCGAGGGCACCACGGTCATCCTGAGCGGACGAACCGCCCCCTCCGAGGCGCAGCGCCGCGAGCTCGAGGCGCTCGGCGCCCCCGCCTCGCGCGTCGAGCTCGTGCCCTGCGACGTGAGCGCCAGGGACGACGTGGAGCGCGCCGCCCGCGCGATCGAGGAGCGCTTCGGGCCGCTGACGGGGGTCCTCCACTGCGCCGGCGTGACCAGGGACGCGCTCCTCCTGCGCAAGACAGTGCGTCAGGCCGAGGAGGTCCTCGCGGCCAAGGTCCTCGGGGCCGAGGCGATCGACGAGGCGACGCGGCGCTCCCCGCTCGAGTTCGTCGCGTTCTTCTCGTCCGTCGCAGCCATCTGGGGGAACGTCGGCCAGGCGGACTACGCGGCGGCGAACGGCTTCCTCGACGCGTACGCGGCGCTCCGCGACGCGCGCGTCGCGCGCGGCGAGCGCCGCGGAAAGACGGTGTCCATCGCGTGGCCTCTGTGGCGTGACGGAGGGATGCGGATCGACGCCCGCGACGAGCTCGTCCTGAAGGAAAAGACGGGCATGATCCCGCTCTCTCGGGGGGACGGGCTGCAGGCGTTCGAGCAGGCGATCCGCGGGGCCGAGAGCCAGCGGATCGTGTGCGCGATCGACGGCGGCCGACAGATATTCGCCCCCCGGCCGGCGGTCCGCGCGGAGAACGCGAGCGCGCCGGCGGCGGTCCGCGCGGCGCCCGACAGAGGCCCGGCCGAGGCGACGCGCGCCGGGGCCGAGCCGCTGAGGCGTCACGCCGTCCGGTACCTGAGCGACGCGCTCTCGCGGGTCTTCCGGCTCCCTCCGGAGCGGCTCGATCCCCGCGCCCCGCTCGACGCGTTCGGGATCGACTCGGCCAACGTCCTGGCGCTGACCGCCGCGCTGGAGGTGGATCTCGGCCCGTTGCCGAAGACGCTCTTCTACGAGTACCGGACGCTCGACGCCTTGGCGGAGTACCTCGTCGCCGAGCACGGCGCCTCGCTGGAGCGCGCGCTGCGCCTCCCCGGGGCGGCCGCGTCCGCAGGGGCGCCGCCCAGCGCGCGCGAGCCGGCGGCGGGCGACGCGGGGGCGGCGGCCTCGGCGCGGAGCGCGCCCCCGCCGGTCCGCGCCGCCGCGGAGAGGCGAGGGGGCAGCGGCCCGCTGGACATCGCCATCATCGGGATGAGCGGCCGGTTCCCGCGCGCGCGCAGCGTCGACGAGTTCTGGGACAACCTGCGCGCCGGGCGCGACTGCATCACCGAGGTCCCGGCGTCTCGCTGGGACGCGGACCGGTACTACGACCCCGACACGTCGGCCGCCGGCAAGGTGCACTGCAAGTGGGGCGGGTTCATCGACGGCGTTGACGAGTTCGATCCGCTCTTCTTCAAGATCTCGCCGCTCGAGGCGGGGATGATGGATCCGCAGGAGCGGCTGTTCCTGCAGGCCGCATGGGAGACGCTGGAAGACGGGGGGTACACGCGCGCCGCGCTCGGCGCGGGGCGGGCCGAGAGCCTGCGCCCCGAGGAGCGCGTCGGCGTCTACGTGGGCGTCATGTACTCGGAGTACCAGCTCTACGGCTTCGAGGTCGAGGAGGACCGTCGCATCTTCGGCGTGGCCGGGAACATCGCCGGCGTCGCGAATCGCGTCTCCTACGTCCTCGATCTCCACGGGCCGAGCATCGCCCTCGACACCATGTGCTCGTCGTCGCTTACGGCGATCCACCTCGCGTGCCGCGCGCTGAGGAGCGGCGAGTGCGGGCTCGCCCTCGCGGGCGGCGTGAACGTCAGCATCCACCCCAACAAGTACGCCGTCCTCAGCCAGGCGCGGATCATCTCGACCCGGGGGCGCTGCGAGAGCTTCGGCAAGGGGGGCGAAGGGTACGTCCCTGGCGAGGGCGTCGGCTGCGTCCTGTTGAAGCCGCTCGAGCGCGCGCGCGCCGACCGCGATCACATCTACGGGGTCATCAAGGGATCGGCGCTGAGCCACGGCGGCAAGGCGAGCGGGTACACGGTCCCGAGCCCGGTCGCGCAGGCGTCGACGATCGCGCTCGCGATCCGCGAGGCGGGCGTCGATCCGCGGGAGATCAGCTACATCGAGGCGCACGGGACAGGCACGAGCCTCGGCGATCCGATCGAGATCGCCGGGCTGGTCCGCGCGTTCGGGCGCGCGAGCGACGACAAGCAGTACTGCGCGATCGGCTCCGCGAAGTCGAACATCGGCCACTGCGAGTCGGCGGCCGGCATCGCCGGCGTTTGCAAGGTGCTCCTCCAGATGAAGCACCGGACGCTCGCCCCCTCGCTGCACGCCGCTGAGCTCAACCCGTACATCGACTTCGCGAGCACGCCGTTCGTCGTGCAGCGCGAGCTCGCCCCGTGGCGGGCCCCGACGATCCACGGCGAGCCGCGCCCGCGCGTCGCCGGCGTCAGCTCCTTCGGCGCTGGCGGCGCGAACGCGCACGTCATCATCGAGGAGTGGACGGAGGACGACGCGCCTCTGGCGGACGCGCGGAGCGCGCGCGGCGCGGCGGTGATCGTCCCGATGTCGGCGCGCACCGAGGAGCGGCTCCACGCGGTCGTCGGCGCGATGCTCGACGTCATCGCGCGCGCGGCGGCGGGAGAGGGATCCGCGATCGAGCTCGCCGACGTGGCGTTCACCCTGCAAACCGGGCGTGAGCCGATGCCGTACCGCGTAGCGTTCGTCGCGGCGGACCTGGGCGGCCTCGCGGCCGAGATGAGGCGCTTTCTCTCGCGGGAACAAGGGGGCTACCGCGCGGGGCACGCGAGCGAGGACGGCCTCGACCTCCTCGCCGACGAGGACGTGAAGGGCGCCGTCGTCGCGAAGTGGATCGGCGCGGGGCGGCTCGACAAGCTGGCGGCGTTCTGGGCCAAGGGGCTCGATCTCGACTGGGATCTCCTGTCCGGCTCGGGGGCGCCTGGTGGGCGCCGGCCGCGCAGGATCTCGCTCCCGACGTACTCGTTTGAGCGAAAGCGATGCGGGCTGCCCGTGCAGCGGCCCGCGAGCCGCGCCGCCGGCCGCGAGGTCGCCGGCGGCCTGCTGCAGCGCATGCTGCCGGCGGCCAGCCTCGGGGAGGCGCCCAGGGTCGTCTTCGAGGCCGAGCTCGAGGCCAGCGACCCGCTCGTCGCGCACCACCGCGTGCAGGGCCGCCGCGTCCTCCCGGGCGTCGCGATGATCGAGATGGCGATGGAGGCCGCGCAGCGCGTGCACGCGGAGCGCCGCGCCGTCCTGAAGGACGTCGTCTGGATGAAGCCGGTGGACGTACCCGACGGCGGGCGGACGCTGCTCGCGCAGCTCGAGCCGCACGGCGGCCAGCTCCGGTTCGAGATCCGCGCCGTCGTGGAGGGAGCGCAGCAGGTCCATGCGCAGGGGCTCGTCGCCTTCGACGAGGTCGACACCGACACGCCGGCGATCGACGTCCAGGCGCTCATGCGCACGCTGACGCCGCGGTGGGGCGACGACGCGGGCCACGACGGCTTCTACGAGAAGCACCGCGCGAACGGCGTCGACTACGGGCCGTACTTCCGCGGGCTCCGTCGCCTCTGGGGCTCCACGAGCGAGAGCCTGGGGCTCGTCGAGCCGCCGCGCGAGGCGCAGGACGACCCGCGGCGGTACGCATGGACGCCGTGCGTCGCCGACGCCGCGCTCCAGAGCGTCGCCGGCATCGCGGCGAGCGATGTCGCGCCGCAGGGGGATGGCGAGGTCTACCTGCCGTACTCCATCGGGCGGGTCGAGCTCCTGGGGCCGATCGAGGGGCGCGCGTTCGTGCACGCGCGCAGGCTCGCGCCCGGGCGGTTCGACATCGTCGTCGTCGACGGCGCTGGCGCGCCGCTCGCGGCGCTGCGCGACTTCGTCGTGCGCCCGGCGAAGGCCGCGCCTCCGCGGCAGCTCACGTACGTCGGGCGATGGCGCCGCAGGGGGCTCGCGCCGGCCGCGCCGGCGCGCGAGGGCGCCCGCGCGCTGATCATCCACCGGCAGAACGGCTTTCGCCTCGAGGACGCCCTGAGCGAGCTCGCGCCGGGCAGCGTCAATGTGTGCCTGGGCGACCGCACGGAGCGGACCGGCGAGCAGGGGTGGATCATCGACGTCCGCGATCCAGGCGCCATCGCGCGCGTCCTGCGCGACGTCGGGCGCGTGGGGCGCGTGTACTTCCTCGCGGCGCTGCTCGGCGACCGTGACTATCGCCTGGACACGGCGTACGTCGAGGAGGAGCAGGAGCGCACGGTCATCCCCTGGCTGCGGACGATCAAGGCGCTCATCGAGCAGGGGTACGACCAGGCCTCGCTGGACGTCACGGTGCTCACGCAGGACGGCGAGTCGCTGCCGCTGCAGGCGGAGCTCAACGCCGGCGGCGGTGCGTTGCCAGGGCTCACACAGTCGCTCGCCCGGGAGTACCCGCACTGGAGCGTGCGCCACGTCGACATCGGCAAGGCGGACATGTCCGGGCCAGGCGCGGCCCGGCAGATCGCGGAGCTGCTCCAGCGCGAGGCGGCGGGCTCGCCGCTCCCGGTCGCGTACAGGGCGGGCGCGCGCTACGAGCGCGAGATCGCGCCGCTGGTCCTGCCGCGCGACGAGCGGCCGGCCTTCACCGAGGGCGGCGTCTACGTCATCGCAGGGGGCGCGGGGGGGCTCGGTCGGGTGATGACCGAGCACCTCGTCCGGCGGTACGGCGCGCACGTCGTCTGGTGGGGGCGGCGGCCGATGGACGAGGCGATCCGCGACCAGCTGAGCCGCCTCGCCGACGGCCCCGGGACGGTCGCGTACGCGACCGTCGACCTCACGAGCCTCTCCGACGTCGCGCGAGCCCGCGACGTCATCAAGGAGAAGCACGGCCGGATTCACGGCGTGATCCACTCGGCGATCGTCCTCCGGGACCGGAGCCTCCGCGAGATGGACGAGCCGCGCTTCCGCGAGGCGCTGGATCCGAAGGTCAAAGGGAGCGCCGTGCTCGGCGAGGCCTTCGGGCGCGAGGACCTCGACTGGATCTGCTTCTACTCGTCGATGCAGTCAGTGTACGCGGGCGCGGGGCAGAGCAACTACGCGGCCGGCTGCACCTTCAAGGACGCGTACGCGCGGGCGCTCTCGATGGCCTGCTCGTTCCCCGTCCACACCATCGACTGGGGGTACTGGGGCACCGTGGGCGTCGTGGCGAACGAGGCCTACCGGAGCCGGATGGCCTCGCTCGGCATCGGATCGCTCGAGCCGCGCGACGGGATACGCGTGCAGGAGGCGGTGATCGCGCACCGGGTCAGCCACGTCCTCGCCGTCGACCTGGCGCCTGCGACGCGCGACGCGCTGGGGATCCGCCCGGACGGAGAGGAGCTGTACGCCGCGACGCAACCCTCGTGCTTCGAGCGGGTCCAGGCGGCGGTCGGCGCGGGCCGAGCGCTGCGCGACGTCGACGCCGCGCAGCTCCGGGAGCTCGACGCCGCGGATGCGTGCCTCAACGAGTACGTCGTCGACCGCCTCCGGGCGGTGATGGGCGCGGCCGGCGTCGGCGATCCGCGGGCAGAGGCGGCTCCGGTCGAGGCGCTCGCGGCGCGCGCCGCGGTCGTGGACAAGCAGCGGCCGCTCTTCGAGGAGATCGTGAGGATCATGCGCAGCGACGCGCCCTCGCCGGGCGCGCCTCGCCGCGCGGAAGACGTGACGTCGCGGTACCCCGAGCTCGCCCCCCACGTGGCGCTCGCCGACGCGTGCCTCGGGTCGCTCCCGCAGGTGTTGCGCGGCGAGGTGCTCGCGACGGAGGTGCTCTTCCCGGGGTCCAGCACGTCGCTCGTCGAGGGCATCTACAAGAAGAACGCCTACGCCGACTTCCTCAACGGCCTCGTCGCCGATGCCGTCGAGGCCGCCGTCACGGCGCGGAGCGAGGCGCCTTCGGGGCCGGCGAAGGTCAGGATCCTGGAGATCGGCGCCGGCACCGGCGGGACGAGCCAGGGCATCTTCGAGCGCCTCGCCGCGCACCGCGATCGCGTCGAGTACGTCTACACCGACGTCTCCAGGAGCTTCCTTGGCCTCGCGCAGGCGAAATACTCCGAGATCGCGCCGTACATGAGGGTCCGGCCCTTCGACGTGGAGCGCGCGCCGGTCGAGCAGGGGATCGAGGAGGGGGGCTTCGATGTCGTCGTCGCCGCCAACGTGCTGCACGCGACGAAGGTCATCGCGAGCACCCTCCGCAACGTGAAGCGCTGCATGAAGCGGAACGGGCTGCTCGTCCTCAACGAGATCGGCGGCAAGCGCCCGTTCACGACGCTGACGTTCGGCCTCCTCGACGGGTGGTGGGCCGCAGAGGACCGCGAGGAGCGGCTCGAGGGCAGCCCCGCGCTCTCGCGCGACCAGTGGACGCGCTGCCTCGCCGAAGAAGGCTTCGGGCGGGCCTGGGCGTCGGCGCCGGCGTCGTCCGCCGCGCAGGAGTTCGTGATCCTCGCGGAGAGCGACGGGCGGGTGCGGCGGGCGGACCCGGGGCCGCGAGCGGCGCCCGCGGCCCCGGCGCGCCCGCCGACGAGAGCGTCGGGCGCGCGCAAGGCGCGCGACACCCAGGGCGATCTGCCGGCGTACGTCGAGGCGCAGGTGCGCAGAGCGGTCGGCGACGTCCTCAAGCTGTCGGACGACGACCTCGATCCCGGCCTCGCGCTGTCGGACCTCGGCGTCGACTCGATCGTCGCGGTCGATCTCGTCCGCCGGATCAACGCATCGCTGGGGCTGTCGCTGAAGACGACCGTCATCTTCGACTTCCCGAACATTCGACGGCTGGCCGCGCATCTGTGCGCCGAACATCCGGACGACCTCGCGCGCCGTCAGGCGGGAACGCAGGCGAACGGAGGCGCCGTCCTCGAGAGGCGCGCCGTCGAGGCGCTCGCCGAGGAGCTGGCCCTGGGGCGGATCTCGCTCGACCAGACCTTGGATCGCCTCAGGGCCTGATCGGCCCGTCGGCGCGCGCATGCCTGAGCATTCTTACGAGCCACGTGGAGAGAGCACAGTGAAGAGCCAAATCGAAGCGCTGCTGCGCGAGTACCAGTCCGGGCTGCTGTCGGAGGCGGAGCTCAGGGCGCGCTACGCGCAGCTCGTCGCCAGCGGCAGCGACGGCGCGCCGGCGCGCCCCGCGGACAGGGCCGGCGCGACGCAGACCGTCCGGCGTCGGAGGGTGGTCCTCGACGGCCCCGGCTCGATCGAGGACATCCGGGTCGTCGAGGACGAGGTCGGCGCGCCGGAGGAGCACGCGATCCACGTCGACACCGTGGCGATCTCGCTCAACTTCGGCGACCTGCTGTGCGTGCAGGGGCTCTATCCCACGATGCCCGCGTACCCGTTCACGCCCGGCTTCGAGGCGTCGGGGATCGTCCGGGCGGTCGGCAGCAAGGTGACCCGCTTCGCGGTCGGCGACGAGGTGATCGTCTCCGCGAGCGTCCGGCTCGGGATTCAATCCACCCTGATCGTGGCGGACGAGTCGCAGCTCGTCGCGAAGCCTGCGCGGCTGTCCTTCGAAGAGGCGGCCTCGTTCCTGACGGTGGGGCTCACGATCGTCGAGGCGTTCCGCCGGCTGCGGCTGGCCAAGGGGGAGACGATCCTCATCCAGAGCGCCACCGGCGGCACCGGGCTCGTGGCCGTGCAGCTCGCGCAGCGCGCCGGCGCGACGATCATCGCGACCGCCAGCTCCGACGAGAAGCTCCGCTACCTGACCGCGATGGGGGTGCCCCACGTCATCGACTACGTCCGCCGCGACTTCGAGGCCGAGGTCATGGCGATCACGAAGGGGAAGGGGGTGGACGCGGTCATCAACACGCTCGCGGGCGAAGCCATCCAGAAGGGGATCAACTGCCTGAGCCCGCGGGGGCGCTACGTCGAGATCGCGATGACCGGGCTCAAATCGGCCCGGAGCATCGATCTCAGCAGGATGTCGAACAACCAGAGTTTCCACAGCCTCGATCTGCGGAAGCTCTTGCTCGACGTCCCCGAGCACGCCGCGGACCTCGGCGAGGAGCTCTTCTCGCTCGTCGAGCGGGGGGAGCTCCGGATCGTGGTCGGCAAGACGTTCGACTTCGACGCCATCGGCGACGCGTACCGGTACCTCGCGGACCGCCGGAACATCGGCAAGGTGGTCGTCACCGTGCCTGGGCCGAAGACGGCGAGCGTGCGCCGGGAGGCGCCAATGCGCGCGCGGCCGGCGGCGCGCCCCGCGGACAGGGCCGGCGCGCGCGGCGAGCAGCCGATCGCGATCGTCGGGATGTCGGGGCGCTTCGGCGCCGCGAAGGACATCGACGAGCTCTGGCGATGCGTCGTGGAGATGAGGGGCCTGATCACCCAGCTGCCCGAAGGGCGGAAGCGTCTGTTCCAATCGCTGGAGCTCCCGGCGGCGCAGCGCGGAGTCGAGATGGACCCGTGGGGGAGCTACCTCGACGACATCGAGTGCTTCGATCCGCTCTTCTTCAGCATCTCGGGCCAGGAGGCGCAGCACATGGACCCGCAGCAGCGGATCTTCCTGCAGGAGAGCTGGAAGGCGCTGGAGGACGCGGGGCTGACGCTGGCGCGCCTCGACGGAAGCCGCACCGGGGTCGTCGCCGGCGTCGTCGACGGCAAGTACGCGAGCTACATCGAGGAGGACAAGGTCGGCCACTCGTTCTGGGGTACGGCGGGCTCGATCCTGCCGGCGCGGATCGCCTATTTCCTCAACCTGAAGGGGCCGGCGATCGCGATCGACACCGCGTGCTCGAGCTCGCTCGTCGCGGTCCACATCGGCTGCCAGAGCCTGTGGAGCCGCGAGACGGACGTGATCCTCGCGGGCGGCGCGTTCATCCAGGCCACGCCGCACTTCGGCGTCGCCGCCGGCCGCGCGCAGATGCTGTCCGCCGACGGCAAGTGCTTCACGTTCGACGACCGCGCGAACGGCATGGTCTCGGGCGAAGCCGTCGCGGTCTTGGTCCTCGAGCGGCTGGACGACGCGATCGCGAACGGCGACCGCATCCACGGCGTCATCGTCGGCAGCGGCATCAACCAGGACGGCGCTACGAACGGGATCACGGCGCCGAGCGCCGCGTCACAGCGTCAGCTCGAGCTCGATGTCTACAATCGCTTCGGGATCGATCCCGGCGTGATTCAGTACGTCGAGGCGCACGGGACGGGGACGAAGCTGGGCGATCCGATCGAGGTGCGCGCGCTCACCGAGGCGTTCCAGCGGTTCACCGATCGGCGCCGGTTCTGCGCGATCGGCTCGGTCAAGCCGAACGTCGGGCACACGGTGACGGTCGCGGGGGTCACCGGCGTCATCAACGTGCTGCTCGCGCTGAGGCACCGCCTCCTGCCTGGCCTTCTCAACTACGGCATCCCGAACCGTCACATCGATTTCGAGAACAGCCCGTTCTACGTCAACACGAGCGCTGTCCCGTGGGTCGTGGAGGGCGGAAAGCGCCGCCGGGCCGCGGTCAGCTCGTTCGGCTTCAGCGGGACGAACGCGCACGTCGTGATCGAGGAGTATGTCCCGCCGTCGCGCGACGGGCACGGCACCGCCGATGACGGGCCATCGCTGCTCCCGATCTCGGCGAGGACCGGCGATCAGCTCCTCCAGTATGTGTCGGATGTCCTCGCGCACGTGAACGCGCTGTCCGCGGCGGAGGCCGACAGGACCACCCGGCACGAGCGGTTGGCCGACCTGGCCTACACGTTCCAGGTGGGGCGCGAGGCGTTCGAGCACCGGCTCGCCGTCATCGCCGACAACCTGGAGTCGCTTGCGAGCCGGCTGAGCGACGTCGTGGCGGGCAAGGAGCGGGTCGAGGGGTGCTTTCGCGGCAAGGTGAAGAAGGCCAAGGCGCCCGAGCGTGCCTCCGGTTCGGACGGGGGCGACGGCGCCGTTGGCGCGCCCGGCGATGCGCTGCGCCGGCTGGCGGAGCGGTGGGTCGAGGGATACGCCGTGGACTGGAGCTCGCTCCACGCGGGCGCGCGGCGGTCCAAGGTGAGCGCGCCGACGTACCCGTTCGCGCGCGACCGGTACTGGAGCGAGGCGACGCC
Source organism: Sorangium sp. So ce145 (assembly GCF_051525985.1). Taxonomy (NCBI): domain Bacteria; kingdom Pseudomonadati; phylum Myxococcota; order Polyangiales; family Polyangiaceae; genus Sorangium; species Sorangium sp. So ce145. The sequence goes on from NZ_CP150315.1 coordinate 4,473,186, forward strand.
GCGGGCTGCGAGCCGCGAAGAGGCGGGCGACCGCCGCGCGCGGGGCGCAGGGCCGCAGCGGCACGCGGGGGAGCGGGCGCGGGTCGAGATGGCTCCGGCGGAGGCGGCGACCGCGCGTCGCGCGTCCGTGGAGGCGGCAGTGGAGGGGAGCGGAGGCGGCCAGGCGCTGCGGCTGGTGCCGGTATGGGAGCCGGTGGAAGCGCGAGCGGTGGGGCGTGTGGAGGCGCCGCGGGGCGCGGTGTGGGTGGTGGGTGGGAACGAGGAGCAGCGAGCGCTGCTGGGCGCGTCGTGGCTGCCGGTGGCGGGAGGGCACGAGGCGAGCGTCGAGCAGCTGGCGGAGCAGCTCGGCGCGGGCGGCGAGGTGGGGGAGGTGGTGTGGATCGCGCCGCGGAGCCGGTACACGGCGATCGAGGGCGAGAGCGTGCTGGAAGAGCAGCGGGCGGGGGTGGAGAGCTGCTTCCGGCTGGTGAAGGCGCTGCTGGCGCGGGGCTACGGGTCGAGGGAGCTGGCGCTGACGGCGGTGACGGTCAGGGCGCAAGCGGTGAGGAAGGGAGAGGAGATCGACCCGACGCACGCGAGCGTGCACGGTCTTTTGGGCACGGTTGCGAAGGAGTACCCGAGGTGGAAGGTCCGTGTGGCGGATCTGGAGGGCGAGCGGGGAGCGGGCTGGTCGGAGGTGCTGACGCTCGCGCCCGCGGGCGAGGGCGACGCGTGGGCGAACCGAGGGGGTGAGTGGTTCCGGCAGACGCTGCTGCCGTGCGAGGTGTCGCCGTCGAGCGGAGGCCGAGGCTACCGCGAGGGCGGTGTGTACGTGGTGATCGGGGGAGGGGGCGGGATCGGCGAGGTGCTGAGCGAGCACCTGATCCGCCGTTACCGGGCGCAGGTGGTGTGGATAGGCCGGCGGGGGGCGACGGAGGAGCTGGAGTCGAAGCGAAAGCGGCTCGGGGAGCTTGGGCCGAGGCCTGAGTACGAGCAGGCGGATGCGGCGGACCGTGAGGCGCTGGAGCAGGCGTACGCGAGGATCAAGGCGCGGCACGGAGCGATTCACGGGGTGGTGCACTCGGCGGTGGGGACGTTCGACAAGAGCGTGGCGAACACGACGCCGGAGCAGTTCGCGGAGGTGCTGAGGGCGAAGGTGGATGTGAGCGTGCGGCTGGCGCAGGTCTTCGGGAACGAGCCGCTCGACTTCGCGATGTTCTTCTCGAGCCTCAACGCCTTCGCCAAGGGCGCGGGCAAGTGTGGCTATTCGGCCGGCAGCACGTTCGAGGACGCGTACGCGCACCAGCTCGGCAAGAGCCGGCCGTTCGCGGTGAAGACGATGAACTGGGGCTGGTGGGGCGAGGTCGGCTCCGCCGGCGTCGTGCCGCAGTCGTACAAGAACCGCATCGCGCTCGCGGGGATCGGCGTGATCGACGCCGAGGACGCCATGAGCGCGCTCGAGGCGCTCCTCGCCGGCCCGTTCGATCAGCTCGGGCTGACCAAGACCACAGGGGCGCAAGCCCTCGGTCCGAGCGCGCCGGCGACGGACCCCGCGCGGCCGGAGGACCGGCTGCCGCCGGCGATCGCCGCTCGGGGCGAGCCGGAGCGCCTGCCTGCCGAACGCGCGCGCCACGGCGTCGAGGCGGAGGCGGCCGCGCCGGACGAGCAGCTCGACGAGTCGCTCCTCCGCGCCAAGAGCGTGGCGTACCTGCGCGCGTTGGTCAGCCGGACGCTGAGGGTCAACGCGGCGCTCATCGACGTGACGGAGCCGCTAGAGCGCTACGGGATCGACTCGATCCTGGTCATGCAGCTGATCGACGCGCTGAAGGAGGCCATCCCGGACGTCGGCAGCACGCTGTTCTTCGAGCACCAGACGATCGACGCGCTCGCCGATCACCTGGTGAGCACGCACCGCGAGGCGATGCGCCAGCTGACCGGGCTCACGTCGTCCGCGGCCGCGTCAGCTGCCGAGGGGCCTCGAGCGGCGCACGGCGCCGAGGGGCCTGCGCCTCCGAGCCTGGCGAGCGCGCGCAGCGCGCCGCGCGCGAACGGCTCGCCGGCGGCCGGACCGGCGCGCGACGCCCTCGACGACCGCAGGATCGCGATCATCGGCCTGAGCGGGCGGTACCCGCAGGCGCGCACCGTCGATGAGTACTGGGAGAACCTGAAGGCGGGCAAGGACAGCGTCGTCGAGATACCGCCCGAGCGATGGTCGCTGGACGGCTTCTATTGCGATGACGTCGAGGAGGCGGTTACCCGGGGCAAGAGCTATTGCCGGTGGGGCGGCTTCCTCGACGGGTTCACCGAGTTCGATCCGCTCTTCTTCCACATCTCACCGCTCGAGGCGGAGGGGATCGATCCCCAAGAGCGGCTGTTCATGCAGGCGAGCTGGGACGTGCTCGAGGACGCGGGATACACCCGCGAGTCGCTCGCGCGCCGGCACGGCGGGCGGGTCGGCGTGTTCGCCGGGATCACGCGGGGCGGCTTCGAGCTCCACGGCCCCGGGCTCTGGCAGCGCGGCATCGCGGCGTTTCCTCGCACATCGTTCAGCTCGGTGGCCAACCGGGTCTCGTACTTCCTGAACCTGCACGGCCCGAGCATGCCGGTCGACACGATGTGCTCCTCGTCGCTGACGGCGATCCACGAGGCGTGTGAGCACCTCCTCCGCGACGAGTGCGAGCTCGCGATCGCTGGCGGCGTGAACCTGTACGTGCACCCGAGCTCGTACGTGATGCTTTGCCTGGGCAGGATGCTCTCGCCGCGAGGGCGGTGCAGGAGCTTCGGGGTCGACGGAGACGGGATGGTGCCCGGCGAGGGGGTGGGCACGGTGCTGCTCAAGCGCCTGTCGCGCGCGGAGGCCGACGGCGACCACATCTACGGAGTCATCCTCGGCACGAGCATCAACCACGGCGGCAAGACGAACGGGTACACCGTGCCGAACCCGGCGGCGCACAAGGCGCTGATCCTGAGCGCGCTCGGCAAGGCGGGGGTCGACGCCCGCGCAGTGAGCTACGTCGAGGCGCACGGGACGGGGACGGAGCTGGGCGATCCGATCGAGATCGCCGGGCTGACGCAGGCGTTCCGCGCGTCGACGCCAGACGTGCAGTTCTGCGCGATCGCGTCGGCGAAGTCGAACATCGGCCACTGCGAGGCGGCGGCGGGGATCGCGGGGCTGACGAAGGTGCTCCTGCAGATGAAGCACGGCCAGATCGCGCCGAGCCTGCACGTCGACGAGCTGAACCCGCACATCGCGTTCGAGAAGACGCCCTTCGTCGTGCAGCGGCGGCTCGGCGAGTGGAAGCGCCCGACGCTCACGGTGGGCGGCCGCTCCGTGGAGGCGCCGCGGATCGCCGGGATCTCGTCCTTCGGCGCCGGCGGCGCGAACGCGCACGTGATCGTCGCGGAGTACGTCGACGAGCGCGCGGCCCTCGGAAGGGCGAGCGCGGCGTCACCCGCGCCGGTCGCCGTCGTCCTGTCCGCCCGGACCGAGGCGCAGCTCGAGGCGAGGGCCGCGCAGCTCCTCGCCGCCGTGCGCAGCAGCGAGTACGGCGACGCCGAGCTCCCCGACATCGCGTACACGCTGCAGGTGGGGCGCGAGGCGATGGACCACCGCCTCGCGTTCACGGCGGCGTCGGTGAGGGAGCTGTGCGGCAAGCTCGCCCGCTTCGTCGCGGGGGGCGAGCCGAGCGAGGATATCCATCGCGGCGAGATCAAGCGCGCCAAGGACGGGATATCGCTCTTCGCCGAGGACGAGGACCTGCGGCGCGCGGTCGACGCTTGGATCGGCAAGAAGAAGTACGGCCGGCTGCTCGAGCTGTGGGTCAGGGGGCTCTCCATCGACTGGACGAGGCTTCACGAGGGCGGCGCGCCGAGGCGGGTCCCGCTCCCCACGTACCCGTTCGCGCGGGACCGCTACTGGCCCGCGGGCGGCGCGATGGGCGCCGCTTCGGCCCTCCAGGCGAGCGACGGCGCCGTCGCGGCGCTGCACCCGCTCCTTCATCGAAATACGTCGGACTTCGCGGGGCAGCGCTTCACGAGCGAGCTCACGGGGAGCGAGTTCTTCCTGAAGGAGCACGTCGTCCAGGGGAGGGGCGTGCTCCCGGGGGCTGCGTACCTCGAGATGGTGCGCGCGGCGCTCGAGCTCTCGAGCGGGGACGGCGCGGGCGACGTCGCGCTCCACGACGTCGCGTGGCTCCAGCCGTTCACGGTCGTGGACGGGCGGTCGGCGCTTCACGTCTCGCTCGATGTGCCGGACGAGCATGGCGCGTCGCGGTTCGAGGTGTACAGCGAGGGCGAAGGGGGCTCGGAGATCGTCCATTGCCGCGGCGAGGCGGCGCTCGTCGAGAAGAGCGCGCCGCAGCGCCTCGACCTCGGCGAGCTGCGCGCGCGCTGCGCGGCCGGCGAGGTGGACGGCGCCGGGTGCTACGAGGCGTTCGACGCGGCCGGCATCGCGTACGGGGCTGCGTTCCGCGTGCTTCGGCGCGCTCACCTCGGCGCGCGCGAGGCGCTCGTCGAGCTCGAGCTCCCCGAGGAGCAGCGAGCGTCGTCGGCGTTCGTGATCCATCCGAGCGTCCTCGACGGGGCGCTCCAGGGGACCGCCTGTGTGAGCATGGGCGAGCCGGAGGGGCCCGGGGCAGCGGGATCGGCGCCGAAGGCAGCGCTCCTGTTCTCGGTGCGCGACGTCGACGTCGTTCGGGCCAGCGCGCCGCGGATGTGGGCGTGGATCCGCGTGAGCGCGGCCAGCACCGAGCGCGTGCGGCAGTTCGACATCGACGTGTGCGACGAGGAGGGCGTCGTCTGCGCGCGCCTGTCCGGCGTGAGCGCGCGTGTACACGACGGCGCCCCGGCGCGTCGCGCGTCCGTGGAGGCGGCAGTGGAGGGGAGCGGAGGCGGCCAGGCGCTGCGGCTGGTGCCGGTATGGGAGCCGGTGGAAGCGCGAGCGGTGGGGCGTGTGGAGGCGCCGCGGGGCGCGGTGTGGGTGGTGGGTGGGAACGAGGAGCAGCGAGCGCTGCTGGGCGCGTCGTGGCTGCCGGTGGCGGGAGGGCACGAGGCGAGCGTCGAGCAGCTGGCGGAGCAGCTCGGCGCGGGCGGCGAGGTGGGGGAGGTTGTGTGGATCGCGCCGCGGAGCCGGTACACGGCGATCGAGGGCGAGAGCGTGCTGGAGGAGCAGCGGGCGGGAGTGGAGAGCTGCTTCCGGCTGGTGAAGGCGCTGCTGGCGCGGGGCTACGGGTCGAAGGAGCTGGCGCTGACGGCGGTGACGGTCCGGGCGCAAGCGGTGAGGAAGGGAGAGGAGATCGACCCGACGCACGCGAGCGTGCACGGTCTTTTGGGCACGGTTGCGAAGGAGTACCCGAGGTGGAAGGTCCGTGTGGCGGATCTGGAGGGCGAGCGGGGAGCGGGCTGGTCGGAGGTGCTGACGCTCGCGCCCGCGGGCGAGGGCGACGCGTGGGCGAACCGAGGGGGTGAGTGGTTCCGGCAGACGCTGCTGCCGTGCGAGGTGTCGCCGTCGGGCGGAGGCCGAGGCTACCGCGAGGGCGGAGTGTACGTGGTGATCGGGGGAGGGGGCGGGATCGGCGAGGTGCTGAGCGAGCACCTGATCCGCCGTTACCGGGCGCAGGTGGTGTGGATAGGCCGGCGGGGGGCGACGGAGGAGCTGGAGTCGAAGCGAAAGCGGCTCGGGGAGCTTGGGCCGAGGCCTGAGTACGAGCAGGCGGATGCGGCGGACCGTGAGGCGCTGGAGCAGGCGTACGCGAGGATCAAGGCGCGGCACGGAGCGATTCACGGGGTGGTGCACTCGGCGGTGGGGACGTTCGACAAGAGCGTGGCGAACACGACGCCGGAGCAGTTCGCGGAGGTGCTGAGGGCGAAGGTGGATGTGAGCGTGCGGCTGGCGCAGGTCTTCGGGAACGAGCCGCTCGACTTCGCGATGTTCTTCTCAGGGATGAACTCGTTCTCGAAGGACGCGGGCAAGTGCGGCTATTCGGCCGGCGGCACGTTCGAGGACGCGTACGCGCACCAGCTCGGCAAGAGCCGGCCGTTCGCGGTGAAGACGATGAACTGGGGCTGGTGGGGCGAGGTCGGCGCCGCCGGCGTCGTGCCGCAGTCGTACAAGAACCGCATGGCGCTCGCGGGGATCAGCGCGATCGGCGCCGAGGACGCGGCGAGCGCGCTCGAGGCGCTCCTCGCCGGCCCGTTCGATCAGCTCGGGCTGATGAAGTTCGAGAAGCTCGGGCTGAACAAGGTGGCGCGCGCGGGCACGTCGGGCTCGGTCGAGGCGGAGACGCCGTGGCTCGTGGCTCCCCCGCCGCGGGATCCGTCCGTGATCGGCGCCATGTCGCTCCGCGAGGCGCCGCCGCCGGCCCTGGACGCGGACCGCGCCTCGCGGAGGATGTTCGAGCAGCTCGACGAGCACCTGCGCGAGATCCTCTCGATCCATCTGCGCGATCTCGGCCTGCTGGACGAGGGAGGAGCGTCGCTCGTCGAGAAGAGCAGGGCCATCGGCATGCCGCCTCTCTACGACCGGTGGCTCCGCGAGAGCCTCCGGCTCCTCCGCGCTCGCGGCGCGGCGCGGAGCGACGTCGACGCCGCGCAGGCATGGCGGCGCTGGGAGCAGGAGAAGGTGGCGTGGTCGGCCGAGCCCAACCTCCGCGCCCAGGTGCGCCTGGTCGAGGCCACGCTGCGCGCGCTGCCGCGGATCCTCACCGGCGCGATCCCCGCGACCGAGGTGATCTTCCCGCGCTCGTCGATGGCGCTGGTCGAGGACGTCTACAAGAACAACGGCCCGGCCGACTACTTCAACGCGGCGCTCGCCGATCAGGTGCTCGCCTTCGTCGGCGCCCGGATCGCGCGGGACCCCGCGGCGCGCATCCGGATCGTCGAGATCGGCGCCGGCACCGGGAGCGCCAGCGCCCACGTGTTCGAGAGGCTGTGGAGCCGACGCGAGCACGTCGAGGTGTACCGCTACACGGATCTGTCGAAGGCGTTCCTGTTCCACGCCCAGGAGCACTACGCCACGCGCGCGCCGTACCTGAAGTGCCAGATCTTCGACGTCGAGCGCGACCCGTCGGAGCAGTCGATCGAGATCGGCACCTACGACGTCGCGATCGCCGCGAACGTGCTCCACGCGACGAGGAACGTGCGCCGGACGCTGCGCAACGTGAAGGCGATGCTGAAGCCGAACGGCGTCCTCGTGCTGAACGAGATCACCAGCCACGCGCTCCTCGTGCACCTGACGTTCGGGTTGCTCGAGGGCTGGTGGCGGTACGAGGACGACGCGCTGCGGATGCCCGGCACGCCGGGGCTGAGCGCGCAAACCTGGCGACGCGTGCTGGAGGACGAGGGCTTCCGCTCGGTGCTCTTTCCGACCGAGCGCGCCGCGGAGATCGGGCAGCAGGTGATCGCCGCCGAGAGCGACGGCATCGTCCGTCGGCCGCGGCCCCCGGAGCCGATGCCGGCAGCGCAGCCCCTGCCGGCGGCGCAGCCCCCCCGGAGCCCGGCGCGCTCCGGCGCGGAGATCGCGGAGTCACGGCGCGCTCGGCCGACCGAGCGCGCCGCGACGCCCGCGGTCGACGCCACGCCGCCGGCGGCCGGAGGGCGCGAACAGCTCCTCCGCGAGAGGACCGTCGCGCACCTCCTTGGCCTCGTCGGGAAGGCGCTGAAGATCGACGTCGCGCAGCTCGACCCGGCGGAGTCGCTCGAGAGCTACGGGATCGACTCGATCCTGGTCGTGCAGCTCACCGACGCGCTGAAGGAGGCCATCCCGGACATCAGCAGCACGCTGTTCTTCGAGCACCAGACGATCAACGCGCTCGTCGACCACCTCCTGCGAACGAAGCGGGACGTGCTGCGCCGCCTCACGGGCGTCGGCGACGCCGCGGCGGCCGCGCCGTCGACGACGGCGCCCGCGTCGTCGGTCGCGGCGCCGCCGGTGCGCGCGGGGCGGCGCGCCGGCGCGCGCGTCCGGCCGAGCGTGTCGCGCGGAGGGCGCGTCGAGACGGCGGCGGCCGAGCGCGCGGCGGACGATCGCAGGATCGCGATCATCGGCCTGAGCGGGCGGTACCCGCAGGCGCGCACCATCGACGAGTACTGGGAGAACCTGAAGGCGGGCAAGGACAGCGTCGTCGAGATACCGCCCGAGCGGTGGGCGATCGAGGGATTCTACTGCGAGGACCCGCGCGCCGCGGTGGAGGCTGGCAAGAGCTACTGCCGCTGGGGCGGCTTCCTCGACGGGTTCGCCGAGTTCGACCCGATGTTCTTCAACATCTCGCCGCTCGAGGCGGAGGGGATCGACCCCCAGGAGCGGCTGTTCATGCAGGCGAGCTGGGACGTGCTCGAGGACGCGGGGTACACGCGCGAGTCGCTCGCGCGCCGGCACGGCGGGCGGGTCGGCGTCTTCGCCGGCATCACGAAGACGGGGTTCGATCTGTACGGCCCGGAGCTCTGGCGGCGAGGGGCTGCCGCGTTCCCGCACACGTCGTTCAGCTCGGTGGCCAACCGGGTCTCGTATTTCTTGAACATCCGCGGCCCGAGCATGCCGATCGACACGATGTGCTCGTCGTCGCTGACGGCGATCCACGAGGCGTGCGAGCACCTCCTCCGCGGCGAGTGCGAGCTCGCGATCGCCGGCGGCGTGAACCTGTACCTGCACCCGAGCAGCTACGTGCTCCTGTGCATGGCGGGGATGCTCTCCAAGCAGGGGCGCAGCAGGAGCTTCGGCCGCGGGGCCGACGGGATGGTGCCCGGGGAGGCGGTGGGCGCGGTGCTGCTCAAGCCCCTGTCGCGCGCGGAGGCCGACGGCGACCCCATCTATGGCGTGATCCTCGGCACGAGCATCAACCACGGCGGCAAGACGAACGGCTATCTCGTGCCGAACCCTGCGGCGCACCGGGAGCTCATCCTGAGCGCGCTCGCCAGGGCGGGGGTCGACGCCCGCGCGGTGAGCTACGTCGAGGCGCACGGGACGGGGACGGAGCTGGGCGATCCGATCGAGATCGCCGGGCTGACGCAGGCGTTCCGCGCGTCGACGCCGGACGTGCAGTTCTGCGCGATCGCGTCGGCGAAGTCGAACATCGGCCACTGCGAGGCGGCGGCGGGGATCGCGGGGCTGACGAAGGTGCTCCTGCAGATGAAGCACGGCCAGATCGCGCCGAGCCTGCACGTCGAGGAGCTGAACCCGCACATCGCGTTCGAGGAGACGCCCTTCGTGGTGCAGCGGCGGCTCGGCGAGTGGAAGCGCCCGACGCTCACGGTGGGCGGCCGCTCCGTGGAAGCGCCGCGGATCGCCGGGATCTCGTCCTTCGGCGCCGGCGGCGCGAACGCGCACGTGATCGTCGCGGAGTATGCCCAGGCGGAGCGTCGAGACCGCGACGCGAACGCGCCCGCCGCCGCCCCGGTGCTCATCGCGCTGAGCGCGAAATCGAGCGACGCCGTGGTCGAGCGCGCGCGCGATCTCGTCGCCGCCATCCGCTCGCGCGGGCTCACCGACGCGGACCTGCGCGACGTCGCGTACACGCTGCAGGTGGGGCGCGAGGCCATGGATGAGCGCCTCGCGGTGATCGTCGGCAGCGTCGCGGATCTCGAGGAGAAGCTGCGCGCGTTCGTCGCGGGATCGGCGGCGCCGGGCGAGGTGATCCGCGGACGAGCGCGGCTCGAGAAGGACGCGCTCGGCGTCGTCGCGCACGACGACGACTTCGAGGAGACGATCGGCAAGTGGATCCAGCGCGGCAAGCTGCGGAAGCTCGCCGAGCTCTGGGGGCGCGGCCTCGATCTGGACTGGGAGCGGCTCTACGGCGAGCGCAAGCCGCGGCGAATCAGCTTGCCTGCGTACCCGTTCGCGCGGGAGCGGCACTGGCTGCCGCTGGGCGAGGGAGCCGTGACCGCGGCGGCGCCGGCGGTCGAGGCGTCGCCCGAGGCCGCGGCGGTCGTGGAGTACGAGGAGGTGTGGGAGCGGCTCGGAAGGGAGGAGCGCGCCGCGGGCGAGCCGGGGCTGCGCTGGCTGGTGGTCGGAGGGGACGAGCCCTGGCGGGCGTCGGTGGTGGAGGCCCTGGGCAGGCACGAGCCCGGGTGCGAGGCGATCGGGGTGAGCGTGGGGGGCGCGTTCGGGTGGGACGGCGGCGCGCGGAGCGCGGTGCCGGAGGCGAGCGAGGCGTGGTTCCTGTCGCTGTTCGAGGAGATGGAGAGGCGAGACGCCGCGCGGGGAAGCGCGGGTCGAGCGCTCGGTGTGGTGTACGCGTGGGGCCGAGAGCTGGAGCGGCTGCAGGGCGTGCACGGTCTGCTTCGAGGGGCGCGCGGCAGCGGCGCGCCGCTGCGTCGCCTGGTGCTGACGGGTCGTGTTGCCGACGGCGAGGTGAGCGGGTGCTACGACGCGTCGCTGATCGGGGTGGAGCGCTCGGCGGCCTTTGCGCTGCCGGAGCTGAGTGTGGGGGTGGTGCTCGGGGGCGCGGAGGGTGTCGAGGCCGACGCGGTGGCGCGTGAGGCGTGGATGGCGGGGGTGATCCGCTGCGAGGCGGCAGAGCGATACCGCCTGGGGGTCCGGCGCGCGTCGTCGAGCGGCGCGGCGCAGGCGCAGCTCCGGGACGGCGGCGTGTACGTGATCACGGGCGGGGCTGGAGGTCTGGGCCAGGTGTTCGGCGAGCACCTGGCGCGGCGCTGCGCGGGTCGGATAGCGCTGGTGGGACGGCGGAGGCGAGACGAGCGCATCGAGGCGCAGCTAGGGCGGCTGCGCGAGGCGGGTGCGACGGAGGCCGAGTACTTCGAGGCGGACGTGGCGGACGCGGCGCAGATGAGCGGGGCGGTGGCTGCCATCGAGGCGAGGTGGGGAGCGATCCACGGGGTGCTGCACGCGGCGGGGGTTGAGTCGAGCGGCGCGGTGGTGGACAGGAGCTGGGAGCAGGTGGCGGCGGTCGCGCGGCCGAAGGTGGAGGGGACGCGCGTGATCGACGAGGTGACGGCGCGGCAGCCGCTGGACTTCATGTGCCTGTTCTCGTCGACGGCGGCGGTGCTGGGGGACGGCGGGTCGTGCGACTACGCGACCGCGAACCGCTTCCAGGTGGCGTACGCGCAGCACCGCGAGCAGCTGCGGAGGCGCGGGGAGCGGAGCGGGGCGACGGTGGCGGTGTGCTGGCCGCTGTGGCGCGACGGGGGGATGGGAGCGGTGGGCTCCGAGGGGATCGAGATGTACCTGCGGACCAGCGGCCAGCGCTATCTGGAGCGCGCCGAAGGGTTGGCGGCGTGGGAGCGGGCGATGGGCGCGGGGGTGAGCCCGCGGCTCGTGCTGGCGGGGCAGCCGCGGCGCGTGCACGGCTTCCTCTCGCGCATCTACGCGGGCACCAGCGCGGCCCTCCGCTCGCCGCCGAGCGCGGAAGGGGGCGTCGGTGCGTCGATCGCTCGACGAGAGCAGCGGGGCGCCAGCGCTGCGGCCGCGCCGCTGGCCGCCGCTGCGCCTGGGTCGGCCGCCCGGTCGCCGGCGACGCTGCGGGAGCGGGTCGCCGCCGAGGTGAAGGCGCGCGTCGAGGGGGCGCTGAAGCTCCCCGCGGGGCGCCTGGACGAGGACGCGAGCTTCGCCGATATCGGCCTCGACTCGATCGGCCTGGCGCAGCTCGCGCGGCTCCTCACGAGGCATTTCGGCTTCGAGGTGATGCCGAACGTCTTCTTCAGCTACAGCACGATCGAGAAGCTCGCCGCGCACCTCGTCGAGCAACACCGCGACGCGATCGAGGCGGCGTATCAGCGCGCCGACGCGCCCCTTGCGCCCGCGGAGCCGCGCCAGGCGGACGACCGCCGCGGCGCGGCGATCGCGCGCGCCCCGCTCGTGAACGGCGCGCATCATGCCGCGCGACCCGACGTCCCGCGCGAGGGCCCGCGTCGCCTGGGCGCGCGCGTGTCGCCTTCGGTGCAGGAGCCGGTGGCGATCATCGGGATGTCGGTGCGCGCCGCGGGGGCAGACGACGTCGACGATCTGTGGGAGCTGCTCCTGAAGGGCCACAAGCAGATTCAGGAGGTGCCGCAGGAACGCTGGGACTGGCGGCCCTACTACAGCGGTCCTGGCGCGACGGACAATCGGATCGCCAGCAACAGGGGCGCGTTCCTCCGCGGGCTCGACCACTTCGACCCGCTGTTCTTCGAGATCTCGCCGCGCGAGGCAGAGTGGATGGAGCCGCGCCAGCGGCTGATGCTCCAGGAGGCGTGGCGCGCGTTCGAGGACGCGGGGTACGCGGGCGAGCGGCTGCGCGGGACCGATTGCGGCGTCTTCATCGGCGTGGAGGAGGCCCTCCCCGCGCCGGACGCGGCGCCGGGGCCCGCGACGAGCGCTCACAACGGGATCCTGGCCGCGCGGATCTCGTACGTGCTCGACCTGCGCGGGCCCAACCTGGCGCTCAATACGGCGTGCTCTTCCGGGCTCGTCGCGGTGCACACGGCCTGCCAGAGCCTGCTGCACGGCGAGTGCTCGATGGCGCTCGCCGGGGGGGTGAACGTGCTCACGTCGCCGGCGACGTACGTGGCCCTGACCCGGAGCGGCATGCTCTCGGCCGAGGGCGAGTGCTACGCGTTCGACGAGCGGGCCAGCGGCATGGTCCCGGGCGAAGCGGTGGCGGCGGTGGTGCTGAAGCGCCTGTCGCAGGCCGTGGCGGACGGCGACCCGATCCACGCCGTGATCAGGGCGACCGGCGTCAACTACGACGGCAGGACGAACGGGATCACGGCGCCGAGCGGCCTCTCGCAGCAGCGCCTCATCGAGAGCGTCCTGCGCCGCGCGGAGATCGGCCCGGAGCGAATCCAGTACGTGCTCGGGCACAGCGTGGGCTCCGCGCTCGGCGATCCCATCGAGGCGCAGGCGCTGCGCGACGCGTTCGACCAGCGGACCGAGGGGCGCCGGCCCTTCGCCCTCGGATCGATCAAGCCGGTGATCGGACACACCTTCGCCGCGTCCGGGGTCGTCAGCCTGATCGCGATATGCCTGGCCATGAGACACCGCCAGATCCCCGGCACGTCGAACTATCGCCGGCCGAGCGAGTACATCGATCTCGCGACATGCCCGTTCACCATCAGCGACGTCGCGCGGCCGTGGACGGTGTCGGCGGCCGGCGAACGCCGGTGCGGGATGGTCGGGGCGACGGGCATGAGCGGGACGAACGTCTTCGCCGTCGTCGAGGAGCACGAGCCGGAGCGAGCGAGCGCCCACGCGCCGGGCGCGCTGGGCGCCGCCGCGTCCGGGCGCGCCGTGATCGTCCTGTCGGCGAGGAGCGACGCGGCGCTCCGGTCCTATGCGCGGACCCTCCGGGCGCGCCTCGCGAGCACGCCGCTCTCCGACCTGCACGACGTCGCCTTCACCCTGCAAACCGGGCGTGAGGCGATGCCGTGCCGGCTGGCCCTCGTCGCCTCCTCGGTGAGCGCGGCGATCGAGAAGCTCGACGTCTACGCGAGCGCGTCGGGCGACGAGGGCCTCCAGTCGCGATCGATCTTCACCACCGGCCAGGAGCGCACGATCGCGACGGCGGACCCTTCCCGCGCCGCCGAGCTCGCGGAGGCTTGGGTGCGCGGCGCCGCGGTCGACTGGAGCCAGGTGCACGAGCGAGCGCAATCGAGGCGGGTCTCCCTCCCCGCGTATCCGTTCACGGCCGGCGGCCGCTCGCGCGAGGCGGCGTCCGGGGCGCTCGACCCGATCCTCGAGCTCATCGCGGGGTATTCGAAGCGCCCTATCGACGCCATTGACACAGCGCGGCCGCTCGCCGACCTCGGGATTGACTCGCTCCTCTTGATGAACATGATCGGCGCCCTTGAGGATCGGTATTCCATTCATGTGTCGCTGGAGGACGTGACGAGCTGCGCGTCGATCGCCGCGCTCTGCGCGATGTTGCGCGGCAAGGCCGGGGCGCGCGCCGGCGCAGGGACCCTGCCGAGGAGGTACAAGGAGCTCGAGGTGCTCCAGTCCAAGGGGGACCTGCCGCCCGTCTTCTGGTTCCACGGGTCGCTGGGCACCGTCCAGACGTACCTCGGGTTGTCGCGGGGCCTCGGGCCGACGCTGCCGTTCTACGCGGTCCAGTCGAGGGGGGTGAAGGCGAACGAGGAGCCGATCGACGATCTCTCCGAGATGGCGAAGTACTACGCCGAGATCCTGCTCGCCGCTCGGGGCGGCGCGGGCGCCGCGTTTCAGCTCGGCGGGTACTCGGAAGGCGGCTTGATCGCCTACGAGGTGACACGGCACCTCCAGCGAATGGGTCACGACGTGAGGAGCCTCGTGATGATCGACACGCCGTACCTCCACGGCGGGGTTCATCTCTTGAAGGACGAGGACACGCGGAAGCTGCGCTACGCGATGGTCTACGCCAATATCCTGATGATCAACAAGCTGGGCGGCTTCACCGACATCGGTGCCCTGCCGCTCCAGGGAGCGAGCGCCGAAGACGTCTTGCCTCTCCTCGTCCGGCATGGCCTGGAGAGAGGGTTGCCTTACTCGCCTGACGAGCTGCGCGAGACCATCGAGCGCTTCCACCGCATCGCCGAGGCGAATGAGAGGGCCGCGGAATCCTACGAGATCGCGGATCTGCCGCGGCCTGGCGCCGTCGAGTGCCACTACTTCCAGCGGAGGACGGCCGGCGTGTACTTCGATCCCAGCCGCTTCGCCGGGGCCATGGTGGAGCGGACGAACGATTACTTCCGGGACAAGGGGTGCGCCGAGGCGTGGATGCGGCGCCTGCCGCGCTTCTCCCTGCACCTCACCAGCGCGACCGATCACTTCTCGCTGCTCTCCGAGGCGGATCCGTTCGAGAGGATTCGTGATACGTGTCGCCGCCTCTACGGCGTGAGCGCCGAGGGGACGAAGCCGTTCGCCGGAGCCGCGGCGGGCCGAGCTTCCACATCGCTTAGCGAGGAGATCTCATGAAGGACCTGACACAGGGCTCGATAGCCCGTCACATCGTGACGATGGCGGTGCCCATCGCGGTGGGGATGATCTTCCAGACGCTCTACTACATGATCGATCTGTATTTCGTCGGGGAGCTCGGCGATGTGCCGCTCGCCGGCGTCAGCGCGGCGGGTAACGCGACGTTCCTCGTGCTCGCCCTGACACAGGTCCTCGGCGTCGGCACGGTGGCAATGATATCGCAGGCCGTCGGTCGGAAGGACCGCGACGAGGCCAACGTCGTCTTCAATCAGTCGCTCACCCTGGCCGCGGTCAGCGGCCTGGCCGTGCTCGTCCTAGGGTACCTGACGACGACGCCTTACATGCGCTCGGTCGCCGCCGACGCCGCGACGGTCGAGGCCGGACGCACGTACCTGTTCTGGTTCATGCCCGGCCTTGCGCTCCAGTTCGCGCTCGTCGCCATGGGTTCAGCGCTCCGCGGCACCGGTCTCGTCCAGCCGACGCTCGTCGTTCAGCTCCTCACGATCGTCCTCAACGCCATCCTCGCGCCGATCCTCATCGCGGGGTGGGGGACCCACCGCCCGATGGGGGTCGCCGGGGCGGGTCTCGCGAGCACGCTCTCGCTCGTCGTCGCGGTCATCGCGCTGTGGGCCTATTTCCGGCGGCTCGAGCGCTACGTCGGCGTGTCCGCGCCGCTCCTCCGGCCGCGCCTGCCCATCTGGCGGCAGCTCCTCGCGATCGGGCTCCCGTCGGGAGGCGAGTTCGCGCTCATCTTCGTGTACTCCGCGATCGTCTACTGGACGCTCCGCGAGTTCGGCTCGGCGGCGCAAGCCGGCTACGGAGCCGGCTCGCGCCTCATCCAGGGGCTCATCTTGCCGGCGATGGCGGTCTCCTTCGCGGCGGGGCCCATCGCCGGCCAGAACTTCGGCGCGAAGCTGGCCGACCGCGTGCGGAGCACGTTCAGCATCTCGGCGGCGATCATCAGCGCGCTGATGGTCCTTCTGACGCTGTTCGTCGGCTGGCGCGCCGAGGCCCTGATCGGCAGCTTCGCCAAGAACGCGGACTCCATCGCCGTGGGCGCGCAGTTCCTCCGCTTCGCGTGCTGGAATTTCGTCGCGCAGGGGCTCATCTTCACGTGTTCGAGCATCTTCCAGGGGTTGGGCAACACCACACCGTCGTTGCTCAGCTCCGGCGCGCGACTGGTGACGTTCGCCGTGCCCGCGATCTGGCTGTCCACGCTGCCCGGCTTCCGCATCGAGCTCGTCTGGTACCTGTCGATCGCGAGCACGACGCTCCAGGCGATCGCCAGCGTTCTCTTGCTGCGCGCCGAGTTCAAGCAGCGCTTCGTCCCCGGGTTTGTCGCCAGCGGCGCCGGTCTCGGCGCGAATTCTTGAAAGGAGCACGAGCTTGTCGACGCCGAAGTTAGCCTTCATGTTCTCCGGTCAGGGCTCGCATTACTTTCGAATGGGCGAGGGGCTCTACGCCCGGCACCCGACGTTCCGTCGCTGGATGGACCGCCTGGACGTCCTGGTGCGCGATCTCGCGGGGAGCTCGGTCGTCGAGGCGCTCTACCAGGAGGGCCGCGGCAAGGGGGACGTGTTCGATCGGACGCTGCTCACGCACCCGGCGCTCCTCATGATGGAGTACGCGCTCGCGGAGTCGCTGATCGAGGCCGGCGTCGTGCCGGACGTCGTGATCGGCGCCAGCCTGGGGACCGTCGCCGCCGCCTGCGTGGCCGGCTGCCTCGACGTCGAGGCAGCCCTGGAGATGACGATCCGGCACGCGCGGTCCCTGGAGGCCTGCTGCGAGCGAGGGGCCATGATCGCGGTGCTCGGGCCGACGAGCCTGTACGACGACGCCGGCTTGAGCCGTCACGGCGAGCTGGCGGCGGTCAATTTCGACGCGCATTTCGTCGTGGCCGCCACGATGCAGGGAGCAGCGGAGATCGAGAAGATCCTGCGCGTGAAGGACATCGTCTTCCAGCGTTTGGCGGTCTCGTTCGCCTTCCACTCGCGGTGGCTCGACGCCGCGGAGGCGCTCTTCAAGGAGCGATCGAGATCGATGCGCGCCCGTCCGGCGCGCCTGCCGCTGGTCTGCTGCGCGCGCACGAGGGCGATCGACACGTTCACGGCCGACCATGCGTGGTCCGTGGCCCGTGAGCCGATCCGCTTCTTCGAGACGATGAAGCGCCTCGAGGAGAGCGGACCCTATCGCTACGTGGACGTTGGTCCGTCGGGCACGCTGGCGACGTTCATGAAGTACATCCTCTCGAAGGGGGGCTCCCGATCCACGCATCACACGGTGCTGTCCCCGTTCGGCCGCGATTTCGAGCGTTTCACCGCTGCCGCCACCGAGCTCGGCGCGCGCCCCCCGCGTCCCGGCACGGACGAGCGCGCCGAGGCGCCGTCGCCTTCGGGCGCCGCCGCGGACGCGCGTGCCGCCGGGCCGTCGCCTCGGGGCTTCGAGGCGGCCTCGCGCCCTGCGGCGCCTGCGGGTGCGAGCTCGAGCGATCGCGCCGTGGGTTCTGAGCCATCCGGCGCGCCGGCGCGCGCCCCGAGCGACGGGCCGCGGCCGCTCCGCGCGGAGGCGAGCGGCGCGGCCGCCACGAACGGCGTGCACGCTGGCCCGCGGGCGACGGTCGCCTTCATGTTCCCTGGGCAAGGGTCGCAGAAGCGCGGAATGGGCGCGGGGCTCTTCGACTCGGTGCCCGAGTACGCGGCGGTCGAGCGGGAGGTCGACGCGTTGCTCGGCTACTCCATGCGCGCGCTCTGCCACGAGGATCCCGACGGGCGCCTGAAGGAGACACAGTACACGCAGCCCGCGCTCTACGTCGTGAACGCGCTCCACTACTACGACGCGATCGCGCGAGGGCAGCGGCCGGACTACGTGGCCGGCCACAGCCTCGGCGAGTACAACGCCCTGCTCGCGGCGGGCGCCTTCGACCTCTTGACCGGGCTGCGCCTCGTGAAGAAGCGCGGCGAGCTGATGGCGGCGTCCGTGAGCGGAGGCATGGCCGCCGTGATCGGGATGGACGAAGGTCGCATCAAGCAGGTCCTCACGGAGAACGGGCTGGGTACGATCGACGTCGCGAACTTCAACTCTCCCTCGCAGATCGTCATCTCTGGCCCAGTCGCCGACATCGCCCGAGGCCACACGGTGTTCGAGGACGCTGGCGCGCGCACGTACGTGATATTGCCGGTCAGCGCCGCATTTCACTCGCGCTACGTCGAGGAGACGGGGCGCGCCTTCGCCGACTTCATCGCTCCGATGAGGTTCGAGGCACTCCGGATCCCGGTCATCAGCAATGTCTCCGCGAGGCCCTACGAGGCGAAGGACCCATCAGCGACCATCAAGTCGCTGCTCGTCCAGCAGATCACCCGTCCCGTGCAGTGGGTGCAGAGCGTGAGCTTCCTGATGGCGCAGGGGGTGAAAGAGTTCAGGGAGATTGGCCCGGGGAACGTGCTGACGCGCCTCGTCCAGCAGATCGAGCGGCAGCCATCGGGGGCGTGAGCGGGCGGTGACGATCCGGAGACGCCCTGCCCGTTCCACCTGGCCGACGGGAGGACCGTCGCCAGAGGCATCTACCACTGCAAGCTGGAGTTCGGAGAGGATGGATACGTCGAAGTCGCGGACTCCATCACGGTTCATCGCTGCTTCGGGAACCGCTTCGGCAAGCTCGACAAGGCTTCTCGCACTGGGACCGGTGGCTCCTGCGGCTCGCGCTGGCGGAGCCGCGCGGTCTCGATGCGATCGCGTGTGAGCTCCGTGCGCGCGCGGCGAGTCGACGCGTCAGCGGTGAGGCCGCCGAGGCGTTGCTCGCGCAGGTGGTCGACCTGCGTGGCCGGCTCGCGCGCCTCGCGCGAACTCCGGAAGAGGTCCTCGATGCGGCAGAGCGAGCGAGCGGGTGGCTGCTGAAGAAAGCCTGGAAGCGGGTCTGGCATGACGGTCCGAACCGCCGCACGGACGCGATGCGCAACACGCCTCGCCGGCGGCTCGAGGCACACGCGCTCCGGGGGAACTGGCCGCGCTTCCCGGTGTCGCCCGCGCGCTTCGAGCCCGAGCTCCGCCGCGTCGTCGGTGACCACGCGTACTACGATCAGCGCGCCACGGATCTGGTCGCGCACCTCCTCGAGAGCCATGTCGACCTCCTCGCAGCGATGGCAGCCTCGGATCTGGAGCGGCTGGCGCTACATCGGGCGGCGATGACCGTGATCATTGAGATGATGGACCGGGTCGACGACTCCCTCGCCGACATGAGCGAGGTGTTCGCGGCGAGCGAGCGCACGTACCTTGCGCTCGCCCGCGACCATGCCGGGCTCGACGGGATCGTGCGCGACCTCCTCGAGCTCGCCGTGTGGGAGGATTACGGGTTGCTCCGTAGCGTCGGCGACTTCCTGGGGGCGCTCCAGGAGGAGCACGCGAACCTCGCCGTCCGCGAGCTCTCCGGGATTATCGCGGACCTCCGGCGAGAGCGCCTCGATGACCAGCTCGCCCGTGCCCTACGCCAGAAAAGCGAGCACCATCGTCACGTTGGCGATCACCGGCGCTAGAGGTTCGAGTCCCTGTCGACCCACTGAATGATTCCGAGAGGTTAGATGCGAAACCTCCGGAGGAATCGAGGGCGAGGTGGGCAGCGGCGCTGCCCACCCGGGCGTCTGGCGGACGGCGCCCTTGACGGCCGTCCCGCTCAGGTGCGCGTAGCGGTGCGTCGAGGCGATCGCCGTGTGGCCGAGGCGCTCGCGGACCTCCTCCGAGCGTCCTGCGACGGCCCCAGCCGGCGACCAGCGAGCGGATACGTGGGGCCCGCTCCTCGCGCGCGAGCGGCCGGCGTGAGCCGACGCCTGAGCCGAGCCGCACGCTCGAGCGCGACGATCCGCAGTGCGCGCCACGTCGGGACGTCCTCCACGAAGTCGCCGTCGGTGCGTTCGCCTTCTCGCTCTCGGGGTCGCGCTCGCTGACGAGGTGGTGCGCGAACAAGGATGCGAGCTCGCGGCCCCTGGTGCTGCTCGGCCGCGTCGTCCCCGTGCGGCTGTGCGGTGGGGCTGCTCTCGTCATCAACGCACCAAGCGAACGCGAACATCGAAACCCAGGTTGCTCACGACCTCCGCACAGGGAAGCACGTGACGCCGCACAACATCGAGGCGCTCCTCGCTGAGACGACCTGGCACAGATGAGCGAGTACCAATGGTACGAGTTCGTCGCGCTCGATCGTCCCCTCACGCCCAAGCAGATGGCGGAGCTCAGGGACATCTCGACGCGCGCCGACATCACGCCCACGCGCTTCTGGAACGAGTACCAGTGGGGTAACCTCAAGGCCGACCCGGCGAAGCTGCTCGAACGCTACTTCGACGCGCACCTCTACTTCGCCAACTGGGGTACGCGGCGGCTGATGTTCCGGCTGCCGGCGGCGCGCGCCGACGAGAAGCAGCTCCACCCGTACTTCCCCGGCGGCGCCGCGCGCATGACGAAGGCCGGCGAGCACGTCGTGATCGAGCTGGTGAGCGACACCGAGGAGCCCGAGGACGACTTCACGAGCGGCGTGTCGCTCGCGTCGCTGGCACCCGTGCGGAGCGAGCTCCTGCGCGGAGATCTGCGCGCCGCGTACCTCGCCTGGCTCCTCGCAGTCGAGGCGGGCGATGTCGAGGACGACGAGACGGAGCCGCCGCTGCCGCCGGGGCTCCGCGAGCTCTCCGCGCCGCTCGAGGCGATGGTCGGCTTCCTCCGCATCGACGGCGATCTCCTGGCGGCCGCGGCGGAGCCGAGCGGCGCGGAGCCGGAGGATACCGACGCGCTCCGCGCGTGGGTCGGCGTGCTCCCCGCGCGCACCAAGGATCAATGGCTACGGCGCGCGGTGGACGAGCCGGAGCTCGCGCTCGGCGCCGAGCTGCGCCGCGCGTTCCGTGCTCGGGTGAAGGCGAAAACAACCAGGGTTCCACGGACCGTCGCGGAGCTGCGTGCCGCGGCCGAGGCGCGTCGCGAGAAGAGAGAGCGCGCCGAGGCGCTCCGCGCCGAACGGTCGCGCAAGACCGCAGAGGCCGCCCGGACGAAGCGGCTCGACGCGCTCGCCAAGCGGCTCGACGCAGCGTGGAGCGAGCTGGAGGCCCTGGTCGCGAAGAGCGCCTACGACGAGGCGCTGAAGCTGGCGATCGACCTTCGCGACCTGGCCGCCCGAGACGGCACGAACGCAGCGTTCACGGAGAGGTTCAAGGCGATGCGGAAGCGACAGTCGCGGCGCCGCGCCTTCTTCGAGCGCTGGAAGCGGGAAAGCTCGCTAAGGCGATGGTGAAAAGAGACGTTGGCCGAGTGAGGCGCCTGCCGCAGCCAGCGGACCGCCTAGAGGGCCAGTTCGACCTCCTCGGAGCGATGGCAGCCTCGGATCTGGAGCGCCTCGCGCTACATCGGGCGGCGATGACCGTGATCATCGAGATGATGGATCGGGTCGACGACTCCTTCGCCGACATGAGCGCGGTGTTCGCGATGAGCGAGCAGCGCGCGTACCTCGCGCTCGCCCTCGCCGCTCACGGACGGTACCGCGGATCGTCGAGGAAGGCGGGATCGGTCAGCGACCGCAGGAACGCCACCAGATCGGCCTTCTCGTCCGGAGAGAGCCCCAGCTCATCGATCTGCGGATCGGTCGAGAAATGGCCCAGGCCGCCGCGATCGTAATGGTCGACCACCTCCTCCAGGGTCGCCAGCGATCCGTCGTGCATATAGGGGGCGCTCGCCGCGATGTTCCGCAAACCGGGCACCTTGAATTTGCCAAGGTCTCCCGTGCGACCGGTGATTCTCTGCCGCCCGACGTCGCCGCCGTCGAGGTAGGTGCCGTTGTTGAAGAAGCCTTCGTTGGTGAGCATTCCGGACGGGTGGCAATGAAAGCAGCCAGCCCGCTCGGTCAGGAACAGCGCCTCGCCGCGGCGCTCGGCGTCTCCAAAGCTCGTGTCGTCTCCGCGCCGGTGCCGGTCGAATGGGCTGTCGGCGCTGACGATCGAACGGACGAAGCTGGCCAGGGCATGGCGCAAGGGCTCCTCCCCGGGAGGCCCGCCATAGGCATCCTTGAACGCCTTCACGTAGACGTCCTCGCCGGCGACACGGGCGACGGCCTCGGCGAGCGGCAGATCCATCTCATCGGGGTTCTCGATGGGCTTCCCCACCTGCTCTTCCAGGGTGGCCGCGCGGCCATCCCAGAAAAAGCTCTCGCCCCAGGCCAGGTTCACCAGCGCGGGCGCGTTCCGCTGTCCGAGGCGGCCGTCGACCCCCCGGGAGACGGGGTCCGGATCGGCAAAGGCGTACTCCTGGCGGTGGCAGCTCGCGCACGCTACCTCGCCGGTGCGAGAGAGGCGCTTGTCGAAGAAGAGCCTCTTGCCGAGCTGGGCCCTCGCCTCGGTGAGCGCGTTGTCGGCCGGCGCTCTGGCCGCCGCGGTGCGCGCCGGAAAACCGGCGGGGATGGCGTCCGTGACGAGCGGCGGCAAAGGTCCAGCGGCCGCCGGCCCGTCATCGCTGCATCCGCCCGCAAGGAGCAACGCCGCCAGGCTGATCGCCCCGCCACGGTTGGAGCTCGACGTCACGGACCGAAGGAGAACACCGTCAGGTCGGGGAGGCCCCGCCGCAGGCGCTCACCCGCGTAGAGCTCGTCTCCCACGGGGCCGGGCGGCGGGACATACCCGGTCAGGTCGATGTCCGCCGTGGCGCCCGCGAAGACCTCATCGAGGACGACCCGGACGACCTTGCCCGTCGAGCCGCTCGCGGGCACGGACAGGGCGCCTCGTACCTCGACCCTGGGGGCGAGATCCATGGCCAGGTTGCCCCCCATGTGGACCGCGGGCGGAACCGTGGCCGTCTCTCCGTCCGGATCGCCGGAACCACCCTCACCCTCGGCCGGCGGAGCCACGCTGCCCTCGTAGCGCAGGAAGAGGTAGCCGGTGTGCGGCCACGTCATCTGGGAGGCTTCCGACAGAGGCGCGACGTTGGTTTCGGGCCGGGAGGTGTTGCAGGCCTGGTGCAAGCCCCAGACGAAGCTGACGCCTTCATAGCTGCCAGCCGGAGCGCGCAGCCGGAGCGTGGCCGAGCCCGGGTCTTCGGCGTTGTAGAAGTGGACCCCGTAAGGGGTGGCGGCGCCTTCCGGGCCGACGATATCGACGGGCACGAGATCGCCGTCCGCCCCGATCAGCGCCGCGTGCGAGACGTAGAAGCGAACGTTGAGCGGCGTGACCGTGCTGCCGTCCGGCGCGACGTTCGGCTCGCCGAACAGGAACGGCTCACCGCCGAGGACGAGCTCGAACGCGAGCTCGACGATGGCGCCCTCGCTCCTGATGGACGCCGGCTGCTCTGCGCAACCGGCCGGCCAGCCGGCATCGGCCTGGCCGCCGGCACCGCCCGCGCCGCCCTGGCCGCCCGCTCCACCCGTGTTGCCCGCTCCACCGGACCCGTGGAGCTCGCCGCCGCCCGCCCCGCCGGTCCCGGACGCCATTTGCTGCGGCTTCGAGGACGTGCCGCAAGCGGCCGCGGCGCCCAAGAGCAACCCGATCAACGGGAACAAGCCAGGAGATTTCATCGTGGGATCGAGTGTACGCGATGACGCACCACACCGGAACAGATGAGGCATCGCCGGGATCTTGCTGGGCGAGACGCGATCAAGGCGCGAGCGATGGCGTGACGAGCGGTAGCGAAGATTCCGGACGGCTCATGCGGAGGGCAGTACGGCGAGATCGACCAGGATCCGCCGGAGCTCCTCTGTCCGCGCCTTGTCGAGGGGCTGCAGCGGGGCCCGGAGCGGCCCGACCCGCGTGCCCATCAGCTCGAGGGCTGCCGAGATGGCCCGCGGCAGGCCATGCGCGACCCTCTCCCTCCAGGACGTAGAGGATGGTCTCGTAGGTGTGCCCGAGGATTCCCCCGGATCGAGCCATCCAGTCCCGAGTCACCCCGCCCGTTCCGGTCACCACATCCCCTGGTCGAGGCGCCCCAGCACGAGCGCTTCCTGTTCTATCGAGGGCTCGGGAGGCCAGGACGAGCCGGCCGGATCATTCCCACCCGCTCGTGGTCAGCGACCGCGTCACACCGCGCGCCGGCGGTCGCGCTCGAACAGCTCGCGCTCCAGCTCGAACGTCTCGAGCCCTGTCCGGACCGGCCACGGGGTGCCGGTCACGACCTCGACCACCTCGGCGATCACCTCCGGCGCGCGCAGGACGCGCCTGTGGCCGAGGCCGCGGGTCGACATGAGCCGCGCGCCCGGCCAGCGATCGGCGAGCGCCGCGCCTGCCTCGAACGACACCTCGCGATCGTCGCGATCGTGCACGACGAACAGCGGCGCGTTCATCCGCGGGGCCGCAGAGAGCGCGTCGAGGTCCGCGAGCGGCACGCCGTAGCGCGCCTCGAGGCGGGCGACCATGCGGCGCCGGACGGCCTCGTCGATGCCGAGGAGCTTCGCGAAATGCTGGGTGTAGCGGACCGCGCTGATCGGCGGCGCGATGAACACGAGCTTCGGCGCCGGAGCGCCCGCGCGCCGGACGGACGCCGCGCGGGACAGGGCATACGTCGTCGCGGCGCCCCCGAGCGAGTGCGCGACGATGGCGTGGACGGGCCCGACCTCGTCCATCGCGACGGTGACCGCGCGGGCCAGCTCCACGAGCGTGGCCGACCGGCTCGGCCCATCGCCGTGCCCCGGCGCGTCGAAGGTCACCACGCGAAAGCCCAGCTCCACGAGCGGCCTCACGAACGCGCCGAGCTGGCTGCCCCGCCCCTCCCAGCCGTGCACGAGCAGCACGGTCGGCCCGTGCCCCCACGACCACGCGGGCAGCGCCTCCGCGCCCCACGGCAGCGAGAAGCGCGCCGCGCCGGCGAGGATCTCCTCTTCCCAGGCCGGGCGCGCGTGCCGGCGCGGAGAGCGGAACAGCCGTTCGGCCGCCAGGGAGGCCAGATCCGGCGCGGCCTTGTTGAGGAGCTTGAACCCGAACCGAATCCCACCGCGCAGGAGGACCTGCCGCGGATCAGTACGAACGATCGTTCTTTTATTGGGCGACGATTGGACCTGATTGGCTTCCTGCATGGGGGACCTCCTCGGGGGTTGCGAGACGGATCAGGCAGAGCGGCAGGGCGAACGCCGGGCGTCGGTCACGAGCCTCTCGAAGGCGGCGCGGGCCCGGCGCTCCGACGCCGTGTCGCGCATCAAGCGGCCGAGCGCGTGGGAGCCGGACGCGATGGCATAGGCCTCGAAGGCGAACTGCGCCAGGTCGAGGTCCGAGCGGAAGTGGCCCTCTTCGACGGCGATGCGCGCGGCGGTGGCGAGCGTGGCCAGCCAGTCTTTCTGCGACGCGACGAGCGCGTCGCGCGCCGGACCGGGCTTGTCGTCCAGCTCGGCCGCGGCGGCATGGAAGACGCAGCCGCCTGGCATGAAGTCCTGCTCGGTCCAGACGAACCACCGATCGATGAGCGCGCGCACGCGGGGCTCGCCGCGCGGCTCGCGCAGCGCGGGCGCGACCACGAGGTCGACGAAGCGGCGCTTGGCCTCTTCGAGGATGGCGACGTCCAGGTTCTCCTTGGAGCTGAAGTGCGCGAAGAGGCCGCTCTTCGACATCTTCACGCGCTCGGCCAGGGCGCCAACGGTCACGCCCGAGAGCCCGACCTCGCTCGCCAGCGCCAGCGCCTCGGCCAGGATGGCCTGCCGGGTATCTTCACCTTTCGCCACCTCGACTGGATAGAACGACCGTTCTATTTTGTCAAGCGACGGGGCAGCCGACCCAGGTTGGGGTCGACGGGGCAGCCGACCCAGGTTGGGGTTCAAATCCCTGCTCTTTCTGGGGTTTCAACCCGGTTGTCGCACTAGGTGCGCTTCGCCAGGTAGGCATCGACCAGCTCGATCAGCCGTGCCCGGCCGAAGCTGGGGTCGTGGCCTGCATGCACGATCTGCACTGGGAGCTCCCGCAACCGCTTCATGGTGCGGACGTAGGCGGGAATGTCTGCGCCCTCGATCTCATCCAGCAGCGGCCCGTCATAGATCGCATCGCCCGAGAACAAGGTTCCGGTCGCCGCCTCCCACAGACCGATGCTGCCCGGCGAGTGACCGGGCAGGTGCAGCACCTCGAAGTGACGGTCGCCGAGATCCACGATGTCGCCTTCGACGACGACCTCCGTGACCGGCGCGTCCTGCAGGGCGTAGCTTGCCATGTCGTACTCCGCGTAGGGCAGGGCGGTGATCACATCGCCCTCGATCGGATAGCCAGCGTCGCGCAGCGTGCGTATCTCCGCGGCGCTCATCATCGAGGCCAGCAAGGTGCCGCGGTCGGTCGGTGAGCGCAGGTTCGCCGCCTCGAGATCGTGCACCAAGGTGTGCTCGAACTCATGGTGGCTGCCCACATGATCGGTGTGGGTGTGGGTCGCGACCGCCGTCACCGGCTTGTCGATCAGGTGCTTTATGGCCTCCCGCAGGCTGACGATGCCCATACCCGTGTCGATCATCAGGTCGCGATCGCGACCGCGCACATGCCAGATGTTGCAGCGCATCAGCGGCACCACGTGCGGCTCGGTAAGCAGCGTGATGTCATCGCTGACGCGCGTGATCTCGAACCAGCGGTCGGCAATCGGCAAAGTGGCCATGGGTTTCACTCAGCCGCCCGCCTGATTCGCGAGCAGCACCAAGACGAGGCCGATGGCCGGCGTGACGACCATCCGAGGCGCGATCCGCATGCGGCGCACGTTAACACGCGTGTCTGGGTGGTGGCCCAATTTGAACATGAAGGCGGTAAGGCGGGAAGAAAAGATCGATGATCTTCCCGCTTTACCACCTTGATGTGAATCACTCCGGGGCAAATCAGGCCACCACCGGGGACGGGAGCGTTCCTCGTCGTCCGCCTCTGCGAGGGGGACGCCGTCCTCGTCGAGGCGCACAGAGGTGCCGCCGAGCCGAAGAGCGACAGTTGCATGCACGCTTCGAGCGGGGAGAGCTCGGGGACCTCGTTGGAGCGCTCCTCGCTCGGCCGGTCGTCCACGGTTACCAGCTCCTGGTCACCACGCCGTTCCGGTTACCACCTCCTCTGGTAACGGCGTCGGTGCGACGCTCGCAATCCATTGAAATTCAACGGATTGGCGTGATGGCCCGAGAGATGCCTCAAGGCCGGGCAGGAGATCTTGCCATGGTAACCGCACCGACATCCCACCGCCTGACGCTTTCCGTCCTCCTCGCCACCCTGATCGCCGCGTGCTCCGGAACGACCGACAGCGGCAGCTCGACCGGCGGCGTGGCGCCCGATCCGCCCGGTCCAGCGCCTCACGATGGCGTGGCGCCCGATCCGCCCGGTCCAGCGCCTCACGAGGGCGTCCCCTCCGACCAGCAGGCCGCGCCCGCTGTGCCGTCGGCGCCGGATCTCGCGTACCCCGGCAAGGGCTTCATCGTCCACGAATGGGGCACCGACACCGTGGTCGTCGGCTCCGACGGCTCGCTTCAACCGGGGCTGCACCACGAAGAGGAGGACCTCCCTTCCTTCGTCTATGACCGGCTCGAAGCCGGCTCGCTCGATGGCTCGATATCGACGAACGTCAACGTGAAGATGGAGACGCCGGTCACTTACTTCTACGCCGAGGAGCCGCTCACCGCGCACGTCCAGATAGCGTTCCGCAAAGGGATCTTCACGCAGTGGTACCCCGCCGTCCGCGACTTCTACCCGCCCATCATCGCGCCCAACACCGTTGCTGGCGTGACGACGTACGCGGACCCGGCGTTCGACCCCGAGTTCCCCTTTGGCTCGCCGATGTGTTCAGAGATGTACGGCCCGAGCGTGAACGGCCTCCTCCAGTGGAGTACGTTCGAGATCCTCGGGCGCGACAGCGACGTCCCTCTGCCCGAGGCGCCGCTCGATCGGTTCACGTGGGCTCACGCGCGCCAGGTCGGCGCCAACCCGCTCCGCGTCGCAGGCGTCCCCGGCGCGACGGAGGCGCCCCAGCACGAGCGCTTCCTGTTCTATCGAGGGCTCGGCAACTTCGACCTGCCCGTCCGCGTGACGGCCGGCACCGGCGGGGCGATCTCCGCCGAGAATACCCTCGACGAGGCGATCGGCGCCGTCTTCGTCCTCAACGTCGGCGCCTCGGCGGGGGCGTTCGTCGCGCACCCCCAGGGCATCACCACGGGCGGCACGCTCGTCGAGCGCGCCCCGTCGCTCGACGGAGCGCCGCCCCTCGACGAGTTCGTCGCGTCGCTCGGCGCGAGCATGATCGACGCCCTCGACGCGACAGGCCTGTACCACGACGAGGCCGTCGCCATGGTGAACACCTGGAAGCGCCAGTGGTTCCGGACGCCCGGCGTCCGGGTGCTCTACCTCGCTCCTCAGGCGTGGACCGACGCCTCGATCCCGATCCTCATCGATCCCGCGCCAGCCGACATCGTGCGCGTCATGATGCTCCGCGTCGAGGTGCTCTCGCCCGAGATCGAGGCAGCGGACGTCGGCGCGGCGCGGCGGCTCGCAGATCCGTCCCTCGCCGCCGGCGCCGCGCGCCACTTCGACGATCTCGGGCGCTTCGCCGAGCCGCGCCTCCGCCGCGCGCTCGCGCTCCTCGGCGAGCCCGCGTACGGCGAGCCCCTGCTCGCCCGCATCGCAGCCGGAGCGACGGCGAGCGCCGCGCGCGAGTAACCTCTCGGCCATGCACGCCCCGCGGCGCGAGCCCTTCGTGGCCCATGCTCGGTACGAGCCCGGCGAGATCCTCGGGCAGGGGGCGCAGGGCGTCGTGGGGCGCGTGATCGACCGCGAGGCGCGGGGGCGCGAGCTCGTCGCGAAGGTGTTCCGACAGGGCGCCTTCCGCGAGGACACCCTGCTCGGCGAGTTCGCGCTGCTCGCGCGCCTGCGCGTCCCCGGCGTGGTGCGGGCGCACGATCTCGGGCGGGACGAGCGGACGGCAGCGCCCTTCCTCGTCGAGGAGTACGTGGCCGGCGACGACGCCGCGGCGTGGGTGCAGCGGGCCCCGGCCGGCGAACGCCCGGCGCGGCTCGCGGGCGTGCTCGCCGGCGTCGCGAGGACGCTCGCCGCCCTGCACGACGCGGGGTTCGTGCACAGCGATCTCAAGCCGGCGCACGTCCGGATGCGGCCCCTCGGCGGGGGCGGCGCCGAGGCCGTGCTCCTCGACCTCGGGGCGGCGGTGTCGAGGGCGCGCGCGCCGGGCGGCGCCGTCGCGTTCACCTCGGCTTTCGCCGCGCCCGAGCTGCTCGCCGGGGGCGCGCCGTCGGCCGCGTCCGACCTCTACAGCCTGGGGGCGCTCGCGTGGTGCTCGGCCGCGGGCCGCCCGCCCGGGCCCTTTCGCGCGCGGCGACCGCTGCGTGACGCCGCGTCGTGGGTCCAGCCGAGCGTGGCCGAGGTGATCGAGGCGCTGCTCGCGCTGCACCCGCGAGACCGCCCTGCCGAGGCGCGCGAGGTGCTCCGGCAGCTCGGCGTCGCGGCCGCGGAGGCGGGCATCGCCGTCGGGACGCCGCCCGCGCCCATCGGGCGGGAGCGCGAGCTCGAGGCGCTGCAGCAGGCGCCGTCACCGCCAGGCCGCGTGCGCTACGTCACGGGGCCGAGCGGCGCCGGCAAGAGCCACCTCGGCCGCGAGCTCGTGACGCGGGCGCTGCTCGCCGGGCGGAGCGCCCGCTACGTGGCGTTCCCGCGCGAGGCCGACCCGCTCCTGCTGCGGCTCATCGCGTTCTTCCGGGGCGCCGAGCGGGCGCCGCCGTTCGTGACGCCGCCCGGCGAGGGGCCCCCGCTCCTGCTCTTGCTGGACGACCTGGATCAGGCCCCGGCCGAGCTCCGCGCCGCGCTCGACGCGTACCGGTGCCGGCCGGCGGTGCCCGGCGGCGCGGCGATCGAGGTGGTCGCGACGGCGCGGAGCGCGCCCGAGGGCGCGGCGTGCGTGGCGCTCGGGCCGCTCGGCGACGCGAGCTTCGGCGCGCTGTGCCGCGCGCTCGGCGTGGACGACGAGGCGAGCGTGCGAGAGGCCGCCGTGGCGTCGGGGAAGAACCCGGGGTGGCTCTTCGCGTCGCTCGGCCGCGTGCCGCTCACGAAGGACACGGCGATCGAGCGCGTGCGCGGGCTGTCGGCCGGCGCCTGCGCGACGCTCGCCGCGATCGCGATCGCGGGCGGCGCCCTGCCCGAGGCGCGCTGCGCTCTCGGGTTCGGGCGCGGCGGCCGGGCGGACGCGCGGGGCGGCGGGCAGCCGCGCGCCTCCGGCGAGCGAGCCCTCGGCGAGCTGCTCGCGGGCGCGCTGATCGCGCGGCGGGAGGCGGCGGCCGGCGCGCTCTGCACGCTGTCCGCTCCCGCCCTGGCGAGGGATCTCGCCGCGGCGCTCGCCACGCCGGAGGTCGCCGAGGAGGTCGCCGCGGCGCTGCTCGCGGATCCTGGCGCGCCCGCGTCGGCGCTCCTCTCGGCGGCGGCGGCGCCGTGCACGAAGGCCCGGCGCGCAGAGCTCCACGAGCGGGCCGCGGCGCAGGCGCGCGAGGCCGGGCTGCGGTCGGAGGAGATCCAGGCGCTGCTCGCGCTCGGCGAGGACGCGGACCGGAGGACCCCGGCGCTCCTCTGCAGGCTCGAGCGGCTGACGCGCGACGCGGGCGTGGGCGCGGCGCACCCGCAGGTCGTGGCGTGGCTCGACGAGGCGGCGCAGCGCGACGAGCGGGTGCTCGTGCTCGCGCTGCGGCGGCGCGCGGAGAAGCGCGCGCGGGATGGCGACGCGACGGCGGCGAAGGAGCAGGCGCTGGCGGCGCTCGCGGCGGCGCGGAGGCTCGGCGGCGGCGCGGCCGAGGCGTTCGCGCTGTCGACGCTGGGGCTCGTGGCGCTGATGCGCGCCGACTGGGGCGAGGCGGAGGCGTGGCTCGCGGGGGCGCAGGCGAAGCTGCCCTCGGCGGGCGAGCGCGTGGACGACGTGGAAGGCGAGCGCGTGGACGACGTGGAAGAGGTGGCGCGGCTCCACCACAACGCGGGCATCGTCGCCCTGTACCGCGGCCAGGTGGACGGCGCGGTGCGGACGTTCGAGGCGTCGCTCGCGGTCAAGCGGACCCTCGGGGACCGCGCCGGCATGCGCTCGTGCCTGATGAACCTCGGGATCGCGCTCGGGAAGGCGTCGCGCTACGAGGAGGCCTTCGGCGCGCTCGACGAGGCGATGCACCTCGCGCGATCGCTGGGGCAGGTGGCGGGGCGCGGCTGGTGCCTGTCGGCGCGCGCGGACATCGAGGTGCGCCGCGGCGACGCGCGCGCGGCGGAGCGCTGCATCGAGGAGGCGTGGGCGCTCGCGGCGTCGCTCCCTGCGGCGATCCAGGCCGATCTGGTGATCGCGCGGGCGAACGTCGCGCTGCTCGACGGCGACGGGCGGCGGGCGCTCGCGGCGCTCGCGGCGCTGGACCCGGGCGTGCGGGCGAACGACCCGCTGGTGGACGCGCGGGCTCAGGTGGCGGAGGCGCAGGCGTACCTTACCAAGCTGCCGGCGGAGCCCCGGCGGGCGGCGCGGGGGGCGATCCGGGCCGCGCGGCGGGCGCGCGCGGCGATGCTCGCGGAGGTGGAGGCGCAGGCGCTCGACGTGCTGCGCTCGGCGCGGCCGGGCGCACGGCGGGCGCCGGCCGCGGCGACGGCGCGGGGCGGCGCGCATGGGGCGCAGGGCGCACCGGCGGCGGCGCAGGGCGCACCGTCCGCGGCGCAGGGCGCACTGGCGGCGGCGCAGGGCGCGCCGGCGGCGGCGGGCGGCGCGTATGCTGGCCCAGGCATGACCGCGGCGGCGAGCGGAGAGGACGGCGCGCTCTGGGCGTGGCTCGCGTCGGTGGCGACAGCGGACGGCGCCGCCGAGGCCGCCGTCGGGCTCGCGCGCGCCCTCGTGCAGCAGTCGGGGGCCGAGCGCGCGCTGCTCGCCGTGGTCGACGAGCAGGGGCGGGTGGTCGCGGCCTGGGGCGCCGACCTCGACGGGCTGGAGATCGCCGAGGCGGCCCGGCGCGTCGCGCCCGACCTGGCGCAGCTCGCGCTGAGCCAGGCCGCGCCCGTCCACTACCAGCGCGACGTGGAGACGCCGGGCGGCCGCGGCTCGCGGCTCGTGCTGCGCGCCGGCGCGGGCCACGCCTCGATGGGCGCGCGCGTCCTGGCGGCGAGCGCGGCCTCGCCAGGTCCGGCGCTCCCCGGGCCTCCGCGCGCGCTCATCGTGGTCGAGCACCGGTTCCGCCCGGCGTGCTTCGACGCCGTCACGGAGGCGCGGGCCGCTCGCTGGGCGTCGCTCGCGGGGCTCTTCCTGCGGCTCTTCGCCGGCCCCGGAGCGCCGGAAGATCTGCGGCTCTTCACCCGCCCCGGAGCGCCGGAAGATCTGCGGCTCTTCACCCGCCCCGGAGCGCCGGAAGAGCCCCGCCGCGAAGGCCTGGCGCCTCCCTGCGTCGCCTCGCTCGCGGAGCCCGCGCCCGATCTCCGTCGCGCCGACACGACCGTCGTGCCCGCGGCCCAGCCGCGGAGGAGCTTCCCCGACATCCTCGGCCAGAGCGCCGCGCTGGGCCGGGCGCTCGCGCGCCTCGACGCGGCCATCGACAGCGATCTGCCCGTGCTCCTCATGGGCGAGACCGGCACGGGCAAGGAGCTCTTCGCCCGCGCGCTCCACGATCTCGGCCCGCGCCGTTCGCGCGATCTCGTCGCCGTCAACTGCGGCGCCGTACCCGACGCGCTCTTCGAGGCGGAGCTCTTCGGCCACGCGCGGGCGTCGTTCACGGGGGCCGAGCGCGCGCGCCCCGGCCTGCTCGCCCGGGCCGAGGGCGGCACGCTCTTCCTCGACGAGCTGGGGGAGCTGCCGCTCGCGCGACAGGCGGCGCTGCTGCGGGCGCTGGAGTCACGGCGCTACCGCCCGGTGGGCAGCGACGACGAGCGGCCGTTCGACGTGCGGATCGTCGCGGCCACGAACCGGGATCTCGCGCAGGCGATCGCCGAGCGGGCGTTCCGGCAGGACCTGCTCTTCCGGGTGAACGCCATCGAGATCCACCTGCCGCCGCTCCGCGATCGGGAGGGCGACGTGCCGCTGCTGCTCGCCGGGTATCTGGCTCGGACGGGCGCCCCCATCGAGATCGCGCCGCGCGCGCTCGCGGCGCTCGATGCCTACGCGTGGCCCGGCAACGTGCGGGAGCTCGCGCACCTGGCCCAGCGCCTGGCCGCGCTGGGCGTGCGCCGCGTCGAGCTGGAGCACCTCCCGCGCGGGATGCGGGCGAGCGCGCGCCGGACGCCCGACGCCGCCGGGCCCCCCGCGTCGCCGGCCCGACCGCCGACGGCCGGACCCGTCCCGCCGCCGGCCACGGGGCGGGGAATCTCGGGCGAGGCGCGCCACGCGCTGGCCGACGACGACGAGCGCGAGCCGATCCGGCGCGCGCTCGCGGAGACCGGCGGGAACATCAGCCGCGCGGCCGCGCGCCTCGGCATCACGCGCCAGGGTCTGAAGAAGCGCATGGCGCGCCTCGGCATGCGCGCCCCCTCCGGGTCGCAGAGGAAAGCGGAGTGAATCCCCTCGAGAAGGCGCCACTGACGACAGAGAGGCAAGCAGACGCGGTAGTGGAGGACTCTTTATGAAGGGCAGCGGTTCCGGAGCACTGAACACATCGAGGCTCGAGGAGGAGCGCCGACAGGGCCGCGCGGCAGGAGAAACGGTCTTTCCGATCTCCCCGCGCCCCGACCATCGAGGACCGAGCTCTCGCCGTGGATGGAGCCGGCGGTTCGCGCTCGCGCTGCTCGTCGCGGGCTGCTCGCCTGCGGTCGTCGACGAATCGCGGGCGGTGGTCGGAGAACCGCCTGCGGTCGTCGACGGATCGCCGGCGCTCCTGCCGGACGGCGGAGGCGGCGCCCCCACCGCGCCGCCTCCGCCCGCCGCGTGCGACGCCTCCGCGGCCGATGGCGTCGCCGTCTTCGCCTCGAACGTCGATACAGGCGCCCCGCAGGCGCCCGGAGCTCCCCCCTACGCGATCGACGGCTGCTTGCTGGCCTACGTCGCGCCGCGCGAGGCTGGCGACGCGAGCGGCGCCCTGAGGCTGCGTGATCTCGGTACGGGCGAGGAGCTCCTCCTCGCGCCGGCCGCCGAGGCGCCGCGCCGGCCCGCGCTCGCCGGCGACGTCGTGGTCTGGGAGGCGACGGACGATGGAACACGCGTCGTGCGCGTGCGCCGGGGCGGCCAGACGCAGACGATCCGCGGCCCGTTCGATCACGCGGGCGAGCCGCGCGTGGAGGGAGACGCCGTGGTGCTGACGGGCTGGCTGACCGCGGACGAGAGCGGCGACACGGACGTCTTCCTGTACGAGATCGGCCAGGCGGAGGCGGTCCAGATCGCGTCCGGCCCGGGGCAGCAGCGTTTCCCGGACATCTCGGCGACGCACGTCGCCTTCGCTGATTTCTCGGAGGATCCCGACGGCCGCTTCGACGAGGACGCGCGCGATCTCGCGGACATCGTGGTCTATGACCGGCGCACGAGGCGCGCTATCCCGCGATCCCGGGAAGGCAAGCAGTCCTTCCCGATGCTCGGCGCCGGAGAGAGGGTGGTGGCCTATCTCGAATGGGCGCCGTCTCATCCGGAGCCCAAGTTCGAGCAGTTCGATCTGCGGATCGGGGACATCACCGCGCCTGCCGACGGCGACGCCCTGGCCGCGAGCATCGAGCAATCGGGCCGGCCGTACGTGCTCCCCGAGGTCCGCGGCGAGCTCATCGAGTGGGTGCAGCGGCCCGCGGACGGCAACGCGTCCTTGCGGCGGAGGCCGGCCGATCTCTCGGCGCCCGCGGCCGACGTCCCCGGGCTCTCGGCGTCCGAGCTGTTCGGGCCGTCGGCTTCCGCGACGATCACCGTGGTCGCGGCGCGCTCGCCGGGAGGCGAGCTGGAGCTCCGCGGCGTCGCCCGGTGATCCGGGGGGCGCAGGCTAGAGCGACAAACGGGCTGAATTTGCCTGAAAAGCGCGGAATTTCGAACCGCCGAGACGCCAGGAGCGCCAAGAGCGCCAAGAAGAGAATCTTCTCTTGGCGTCCTTGGTGTCTTGGCGGTTCATTTCTCGCTTGAACAGCGTGAACGCTATTCCAGGCCCGCTGCGACGCGGTGCAGGTCCTGGAACGCCACCTCCCGGCGGGCCATGCCTTGCGAGGGGCGTCGGCGTCGGGCGCCCGCGATCACCGGCGTGATCCCGAGCGCCCCCACGCCCGCCGAGCTACTTCTTCGCGGCAGCGGCAGCAGGCGCCTTCGCTGCAGCGGCCGGCGCCGCGGCCTGCGCCTGCGGCGTGATGATGCGGAATTTCCCGCTCAGGTGCAGCAGCGACATCGTGTACAGCATGCCGTCGTAGTACCGCCACTTGCCGGTGGGCGCCTCGCGCTGATACAGCTCTTCGACAAAGCGCCAGGCCCGCGGATGGGTGGCGGCCAGCGCCGCGACGGCGTTCGCCGCCACGAGCCCGAGCGAGTCGTAGTCGACGATGGGCTTGCCCTCGAGGGTGAAGTTGCCCTTGTACTTGGGGCCCTGCGCCTCGAAGAACGCGAGGAGGCGATCGCTCAGCTCGGTCTGCCGCGGATCCTTCGCCCACCACGCCGCGTCCACCGACCAGTTCATCGCGGTGCGGAACGCGTCCTGACGGAAGTTGGCGGTCCCCGCGTCCCAGGAGGCAGCCTTGGGGGTGCCATCGAAGTTGGCGTAATCCGGAGCGAGCCCGGTCTTCGGGTGGGTCACCTTGACGAAGTAATCGCGGCTCACCTTGGCCGCCTCGGCCCAGAACGCGCGGTCCGCCTCGGGGCCCCAGGCCGCCCAGAGGTCGTAGAACGCCGGCAGGTGATACGACGGATCGGTGTGATCGCCGTTCTTCGCGAAGTTGTCCGCGTCGGGCGTGAACCGCACCATCTTGTGCTCGGTGTTGAAGAGCGAGTGCAGCGTCGTCTTGCGCTTGTCCTTGTTGACCGGCCCGGTGATCGGCTTCCGGTTCTTCATCGCGTCGAGGATGGCGAAGGCTTCCTTCTTGTAATCGTAGATCCCCTTGCCGTTCCCCCAGCGGTTGGACGCGAACAGGAGCGCGGTGGCGAAATACTCCTCCGCGTCCGGGGCCGGATTCTCATCCATGGCCGTGCCGTCCGGGCGCATCTGCCACGAGAAGTAGCCGAAGCCGGGGTGCTTCGGATCCGCGCGGTACATGTGGGACTTGGCCCAGTTCCACAGGGCGTCGAAGTCGTCTTTGCGATCGACCTGCACGGCGATCATCATGCCGTACGACATCCCCTCGGAGCGGACGTCGTTGTTGCCGATGTCCATGATGTACGCCTTGGGGCCGTTCGCGTTCTTTCCCGCGGGGAACAGGACGGCCTGCTCCTTGGGATCGCCGTGGAACAGCTGCTCGTAGGCCTTCGCGATCTTCGCGTCGATCTCGGCGGGCTTGTGTCCCAGCTCGGCGAACAGGTTGCGGTACTCCCCCGTGACGAACGCCCCCGTGGCAGCGGGCTTGAGCGGCGGACCGAGGGGCGCGGGCTCCGCCGGGGCGGGCGTCTGGGCCGCGGCGCTGGGGCTCGCGGTGCTGGCCGGAGCGGCGCTGCCGGCCGGGTTCGCGGAGCTCGCCGGATCGGGCGAGCCGACCTGGGTGCCTTGGTTGCTGGGCGCGCAGGCGATCACCGTGACCGCAAACCATGCCGATGCGACGGGAGACGTTAGCATTCGCAAGTTCATCGCTGTCCTCGTGTTCGAGCTCGCATCCTGCTGAGGACGCGCTCGGCGTGAACATCGCCGGGTGATGTCCACGTGGTTTATGCTCGCAAGCAGGGGTGATGCGCCGAGTCGCCGACCTCGAGCAGCTCCGGAAAGATCGAAACCTGGCCCGGGGCTGCTGGTCGTGAGGGGCACCTGAACCGTGGCATTCTTGATTCGTCTAAAACTGACGTGCTCGTGGGTCCATCAGCCATCGTGTCCGGGCTGACGACCCGACCTTGAACGACGCGGAGCGCCGCGATCCAGATGACGCTGCTGGGGGAGAAGGAAATCCAACCGCTCCGAGGCGTCAAGCCCCAACTGCCGGGCTGCCCCGGGGTGAGAGGACACCGTTCCAACGGCGATCCGGTTCTCCTGAAAAATTTGGGTGATTCGAGCATCTTGTTCTTCATGCAGCGAAGGGGCCGCCTTCGGCGACGCCGAGCGCGCTGCGTTCGCGGAGGACCGCGCCGGCCGAGGCGACCACCGCGCGCACGCGCGGGCGCGGGCGCAGCTCGGCGGCGCGCGGCGTGGGCACGCGCCGCCGGCCGGAGCGCACGGCGACTTGCCGTACATGCACATGAGATCATGCCTTCTCGAGCGCAGATCCGGTGTCGAACAGGGAAGCAGCGAGGGCGCGCAGCAGCGCTGTCGCCGTCGACCTGCCCGGAGGAGACACGCCATCATGAGCACCACGCTCGATTCGCCGCGCGTTCAAAGGACCCTCGAACGCCTCTTCCAGGACGCCGGCGGCGGCTATCCGCACATCATCGCCCGCGTCCGCGGCGACTGGGCGCGTCGCGGGCCGAGCTCCAGCGCTCGCCGCCGACGACGGCGTCGCCGATGCGCCGCGGACCGAGGGCCGCCGCCGCGCACCGTCCTCAACGTCGAGGCCCTCGCATCCAGGAAAATTGCTCCGCTCACCGCGGAAAAGGTGTACAGGTGTAAGCTGCACCAGATCAGAACACCGGGGTGGGGGAGCGACATGGTGGACGTCGATTCAACGGTGGCCATGAGCGCGGTCTTCGGGGAGCGGTACCAGCTCGTCTCTGCGCTGGGCGAGGGCGGATTCGGCACCGTCTTCAAGGCGCGGCAGCTCGCCACGGGGCAGCACGTGGCGATCAAGGTGCTGCGGCTCCCGAAGGAGAGCACGGCGCAGGCGCAGGAGCAGCGCATCGCGCGCTTCCACCGCGAGATGCAGCTCTGCGCGCAGCTGCACCACCCCAACATCGTCCGGCTCATCGACTCGAGGCACGCGGAGGGCTCCGTGGTCTGCTCGGTCTTCGAGTTCGTCCCCGGGAACAACCTCGCCGAGGTGCTCGAGAGGGAGGGCCAGCTCGATCCCGTCGAGACCCGGCACCTCATGATGCAGATCCTCGATGCGCTCGCGTGCGCGCACGCGCAGGGGGTGGTCCACCGCGATCTCAAGCCGGCGAACATCATGATCGTGCCCACCGGAGCCCGGAGGAACGCGCTCGTGCTCGACTTTGGCATCGGGGGGTTCATCCACGAGGCCCGCCACGAGAAGGAGGCCCGGATCACCCTGACCGACGAGTCCGTGGGCACGCCCTCGTACGCCGCGCCGGAGCAGCTCCGCAGCCAGCACACGACGCCGCGCTCCGACTTCTACGCCTGGGGCCTCCTCTTCCTCGAGTGCCTCACGGGCAAGCGCGTGGTCGAGGGAGCGACGGTGGCCGAGGTCGTCTTCAAACAGCTCTCCGCCGAGCCGATCCCCATCCCGCCGGAGATCGCCGACCACCCCCTGGGCGACATCCTCCGCCGCGTGACCGCGAAGGATCCGGCGGCGCGCCAGGTCACGGCGGCGTCGCTCCTCCGCGAGCTCGAGGCCTGCGACGTGGCCGGGCTTCGCCCGGGCGCGCGCGACCGTCACCCGGGCCGGGCGGCCCAGGACGCGGAGACTCCCGTGAGCCCGGGCAAGCCGGGGAGCGACGGGCGCCACCTGCGGCTCGTCCAGGGCGAGCGTCGGCAGATCACCGCGGTGTGCTGCATCCTCAGCGCCGCGGGCGTCGGGTCACGGGCCGCCGACCTGGAGGAGCTCGACCATGTCCTCGGCCTCCAGCAGGAGGTGTGCGCCGAGCTCGCGCGCCGCTTCGGCGGCCATGTCGCCGGCGGGCTCGGCGACGCCGTGCTCTTCTATTTCGGCTACCCGAAGGCGCGCGAGGACGATGCCAGGCGCGCGGCCCGCGCGGCGCTCGCGATCGCATCCGAGGTCGCACGTCGCAGCGCCGCGCTCGAGGCGGCCCGCAAGCTGCGCGTCGATGTCCGGATCGGCATTCACACCGGGCTCGTGGTCGCGCGTGAGCTGCGCAATCCCGCGTCCGCGGGTCTCGGTTACGTCGTTGGCACCACCCCGAAGCTGGCGTCCCGCCTCAGCCACCTCGCCGAGCCGGGCGGCATCCTCGTCAGCGGCGGCACCGAGCGGCTCCTCCGGAAGCAGTTCCTCCTCGAGGAGACCGGCATCCGCGTCACGGACGACTCCACGATGCCGGTCTCGGCCTTCGCGCTGCGCGACGGTGCCCCCTCCGCCGCGCTCCGGGAGGTGCCGCTCGTCGGCCGCGACCGGGAGATCGAGGCGCTGCTCGAACGCTGGGCGCGGGCCTCCTCGGATGGCGCCGGGCAGGCCGTGCTGATCAGCGGCGAGCCGGGGATTGGAAAGTCCCGCCTCGCCCGGGCGCTCGAGGAGCGGATCGGCACCCGCCCGCACGCCTGGATCGCGTGCCGCTGCACGCCCGACAGCGTGCACAGCGCGTTCTATCCCATCATCGAGCTGCTCGAGCGCATGCTCGACCCGCGGCGCGAGGCGAACCCCGAGGGCAGGGTGGACAGGCTCGAGGCCCTGCTCTCGCTCTATGGCTTCGAGCTGCGCGAGGCGGTCCCGCTCTTCGCGTCCCTCCTCTCGCTCCCGCTCCCGAAGCGGTGGACGCCGCTCGACGTCTCGCCGCAGAGGAAGCGCGAGATGACGCGCAACGCGGTCCTCTCCCTGCTCTTCGAGATGGGCGAGAAAGAGCCCGTCGCGCTCCTGGTCGAGGACCTGCACTGGGGCGATCCGAGCACGGTCGAGCTGCTCGGTCAGCTCGTCAGCGAGATCGGATCGAGCCGCCTGCTCGGGATCTTCACCGCGCGGCAGGAGTTCGTTCACCCGTGGTCGCCTGGCTCGTTGCTCCAGATCCAGCTCGGCCGCTTCGGCAGGCCGGAGGTCGAGCGGATGACGGCGCAGATTATGGGCGGCCGGAGCTTGCCGGCGGAGGTGCTCGATCACATCACGAGCCGGACCGACGGCGTCCCGCTCTTCATCGAGGAGCTGGTCCTGGCGATGATCGAGGCGGGCGCGCTCGCCGAGCGAGAGGGCGGCTGCGCGCTGGTGCGGCCGCTCTCGGATCTCTCGATCCCCGCCACGCTGCGCGATTCGCTGGTGGCGCGCCTCGACCGGCTCGGCCGGGCCAAGGAGACCGCCCAGGTCGCGGCGGCGATCGGGCGGGAGTTCACGTTCGAGCTGCTCGGGGTCGTGAGCCCGCTCGAGGAGGCCGAGGTGCAGGAGGATCTCGACAAGCTCGTCGCCTCGGAGCTGGTGTACCGCAAGCGGCGGATCAAGAACCCAGCGTACGTCTTCAAGCACGCGCTGGTCCGGGACGCTGCGTACGAGTCGCTGCTCGAGCGCACGTGCCGCGAGGTGCACCTGCGCATCGCGAGGGCGCTCGAGGAGCGGTTCCCGGAGATCGCGAGCAAGCGGCCCGACCTCCTCGCGCACCACCACGCGGCCGCGGAGCAGCGGCGGGAAGCGGTCGGGTACGCGAGGAAGGCCGGGATGGCCGCGCTCCAGCGCTCGGCGTACGCGGAGGCGATCGCGGCGGCCCGGCAGGCGCTCGGGTGGATCGCGTCATCGAAGGAAGACGACGAGCAGGTCGCGGCGGCCGCGGCGGCCGCGCCAGGGTCCGCGCTGCAAGGGCAGCCGATGACGGCGTCGGAGCGGATCCAGGCGGAGCTCGAGCTGCACGGCGTCGTCACGCCCGCGCTGATGGCCAGCCGGGGCTGGGGCGACGACGAGCTCAAGAGCGCCCTGGATCGCGCCCAGGCGCTGCTCGATCGCCTCGGAGACAGCCCTGGAGCGATACCGACCCTGTGGGCCCTGATCACCTACCACCACGCCCGCTCGCACCGGGTGGAGGCGCAGTCGCTGGCCGAGCGCGCGCTGCGGCTCGCCGAGCGGTCCGGCGACGCGGGGAACGTTGTCGCGGTCCTGCCGATCTACGCGCAGTGCCTGTTCTTCTCGGGCAAGCACGCCGAGGCGAGGGCGTGCCTCGACCGCGCGCTCGCGAGCTACGATCCGGCCGTCCACCGCGCGCACGCCAGCACCTTCGGTCAGGACTCGAAGGTCCACGCGCTCGCCCTGTCGGGGCTGCAGTGGTGGCTGCTCGGCTACCCGGAGCGGGCGCTCGAGGCCGGGACGGCGGCGGTCGCGTTCGCCCGCGAGCTCGACGACGCGAACAGCCTCGGCATGGCGCTCGGCCACCTGCTCGGCGTCTGGCACTACCGCGGCGAGCGGGAGCCGGCGCGCGAGGTCGCCGCGACGCTCGCCGCCGTCGCAGAGCGGCACGGTCTGCCGCAGTGGGCAGGGCTCGCGGCCATGTTCCAGGGTTGGATCGACGGCGATCCGACGGTGCCTCGGCAGCTCCTCTCCGGGTTCCGGGCGATGGGCGCCGAGGTCGCCTTCCCGTACTGGGCCTCGATCGTGGCCGAGTGCGAGGCGCTGGCCGGCGACCTCGACGCGGCGATCACGCGGATCGACGAGTGCCTCGAGAA
The DNA here is from genome assembly GCF_051525985.1 of Sorangium sp. So ce145. Taxonomy (NCBI): domain Bacteria; kingdom Pseudomonadati; phylum Myxococcota; order Polyangiales; family Polyangiaceae; genus Sorangium; species Sorangium sp. So ce145. The sequence continues at coordinate 4,514,498 of NZ_CP150315.1, forward strand.
GGCCGAGCACGACGTCGAGCTCTACTACGTATCCTTGCTCCACCACGTCAAAGGAGAGTTCGTCCTGAAGCGGGATCCGCGCGCCCTCGACGCGGCCGAGCGCTGCTTCCGGGACGCCATCGCCGTGGCGCAGGCGCAGGACGTGAAGATGCCAGAGCTCAAGGCGGTGACGTCGCTCGCGCGCGTCCTCCGGGACCGCGGGCGGCGCGAGGAGGCGTGCGTGTCGCTCGCGCCGATCTACGCGTGGTTCAAGGAGGGGCTCGACACGCCAGCGCTGGTGGAAGCCAAGGCGCTGCTGAAGGAGCTGGCGGGGCCGAGCTTCGCTGAGCGCGCTGCGCGGTCCGGAGCGGCTCATCATGGCGCTCTGGCCGGATGAGCTTCTAGAGCGACAAACGGGTTGAAACCGCCAGAAGAGAGCAGAATTCGAACCGCCAAGGCGCCAAGGACGCCAAGAGAATCACAAAAATCTTGGCGTCTTATGGCGCCTTGGCGGTTCACTTCTCGCTCGCTCAACGTGATCGGTGCCCTACGGTGAATGCGCCCTGGCAGGCAGGGGATCGAAGCGCGAACGACGATCACAAGAAGCGCCCGACCATGGAACCGATGCATCGCGTGGAGGCATTCTTCGGCGGCAGCATCGCCGCAGATGGTGTGCCCGCGGAGAGGCGTTAGCGCGGCTACGCCCCGAACTCCGCGAGCGACCGGAAGACGCGGCGGAGCCGGTCGCGCAGCCACCGGTGCGCGGGGTCGGAATCGAAGCGGGGGTGCCATGCCTGCGAGATGGTGATGGCCGGCGTGGTCACGGGCAGCGGGAACGTGACGAGATCGAAGCGCGGGGCGGCGTGCGCGAGCCATTTCGACGGGAACGCGCCGACGAGGTCGGAGCTGGCGAGGAGGCACAGCGCCGCGTAATGGCCTGACGCCACGGCCGCGGTGGTCCGGGCGAGCCCTTTCTTCTTGAGGGCCTCGTCGATGGGGCCCCAGGTCTTGCCCAGCCTGGAGACACCGAGGTGGGCGTGCTCGACGAACCGCTCCAGCGTCACCTTGCCGGACGCGAGCGGACTGCCGCGGCGCACGACGCCGACGAAGCGGTCCCTGGCGAGCGCCTGCACGCGGATCTCCGGGCCCATGTCGCCGATGATGCCGAGATCGAGATCGATCCGGCCTTCGCGGAGCGCGGCGACGTCCTCGTCGCCCTCGGGCAGGAAGCGGACGGTGACGCGCGGGGCCTCGGCCCTCAGCGCGTCGAGGAGCGGGGCGCCGACGAGCCCGAGCATGCCATCGCTGGTCCGGACGGCGAAGCTGCGGGTGAGCGCGGCGACGTCGAGCGCGCCCCGCTCGCGGAGGACCGCGCTGGCCGAGGCGACCACCGCGCGCACGCGCGGGCGCAGCTCGGCGGCGCGCGGCGTGGGCACGAGCCGCCGGCCGGCGCGCACGAGGATCGGGTCGCCCACGGCCTCGCGGACGCGCGCGAGCGTGCGGCTCATCGCCGAGGGGCTGAGGTGCATCCGCTTCGCGGCCAGGAGGACGCTCTCCTCCTCGAGGAGCACGTCGAGCGCGACGAGCAGGTTCAGATCCATGGAGTGCATGGGACGCAGCAATAACTTACCGTACATGCACTGGAAGTCATGTCTGTTCGGGCGCAGGTTCGGTGTCGAACAGGGCAGCCGCGAGGGCAGGGGAGCCGTTGCCCGTGCCTGCCCGGAGGAGACATGCCATCATGAGCACGACGCTCGATTCGCCGCGCGTTCAAAGGACCCTCGACCGCCTCTTCCAGGACGCCGACAGCGGCGATCCGCGCATCATCGCCCGCGTCCGCGGCGACTGGGAGCGCCGCGGGCCGAGCCCCGACCCCGAGACGCTGGCTCACATGCTCGCCGACGCGTATCTGCCGGTCTCCCGCGAGGTCGGGCGGCTGCTCCATCTGCTCGCCTTCGCGGCGCGGGCGCGCACGGTGGTGGAGTTCGGCACGTCGTTCGGGATCTCGACGGTGTTCCTGGCCGCGGCCATCCGCGATGGCGGCGGCGGGCGGGTGATCGGCAGCGAGCTGCACCCGGAGAAGGTGCGGCGGGCGCGGCAGAACCTCGATGAGAGCGGGCTCGGCGATCTCGTCGAGATCCGCGAGGGAGACGCGCTGGTGACGCTGCGGGACGTGGAGGGGCCGATCGATCTGGTCCTGCTGGACGGATGGAAGAACCTTTATTTGCCCATGCTCCGGATGCTCGAGCCCCGGTTGCGGAGGGGCGCGCTCATCGTCGCGGACGATCTCGACATCGCCCCGGATGACCTGCGGCCGTACCTGGAGTACGTGCGCGGCGCGGACAGCGGCTACGGGTCGGTGGAGATCCCGCTGGGGGACAGGCTGGAGGTCTCCTGCTGGCACGGCCGCGACGGGTGCGAGCGCGAGGCGTGAGATAGGCCGCCTCGTTCCTCGCGCGAGGGCGAGCGGCGCGGGCGTCTGTGATCGAACGAGCCTGGTTAACGCCCATGCCCGCTACACCCCTACTACCGCCCTCTCCATCGCCCCCCGCGCGCTCGCCATGGCCGCAAACCGCTGTCCCAGGTACTCCGCCACCCGCACATTCTGGCTGAACACCACATTGAACCGGATATGCGGATCTCCCGCCCCATCCGCCATGAACGTCGCCCCGCGCGCCAGCAGGATCTTGTTGAGGTACGCGTCCTGCACCAGCTCGTCGACGTCCACCCCGCGCGGCGCCGCGCCCCAGAGGAACAGCCCGCCTTCACCCGGGTGGTCCAGCAGCACGCCGGCGTCGCGCAGCCGGCGCGCCGCCGCGTTCCGGGCCGCGCCGAGCTTCTGCTGCAGCCGGTCGATGTGCTTGCGCCACCTGCCGGCCGACAGCACCTCGAGGAGCACGAGCTCGTTCAGCGCGCCGCTCGTCAGCACCGAATAGATCTTCTCGCGCAAGAGCGGCTTCAGCCGCCCTGGCTCGGCCGCGACGTAGCCGAGGCGCAGCGCCGGGCTCAGCGCCTTGCAGAAGCTGGAGTAATAGATGACCCCATCCAGCCCCGAGAGCTGCGCCAGCCGCGTGGGATGCCCGGGGTGGAAGTGGCCGTGCACGTCGTCCTCGGCGATGAGGACGCCGTGCTGGTGCGCGATCGTCAGCACGCGGTGCAGGTTGGCGGCGCTCGAGCCCCAGCCGGTCGGGTTGTGCAGAACGCTCTGGAGGAACATCAACCTGGGCCGGTGCTCGCGGCACGCAGCTTCCAGCGCCCCCAGATCCACGCCGTCCGGCCTTCGCGCCACCGGGACGAGGCGGTAGCCCGCCTGCCGCAGGCGGCCGAACAGCAGGAAATAACCCGGGTCCTCCACCAGCACCGCGTCGCCTGGCTGGAGGTAGCCCCGACAGATCAGGTCGATCGCATGCGTGCCGCCCCAGGTCGTGAGCACGCGGCCCGCGTCGGCCGCGATGCCCTGGGAGCGCATCAGCATCGCGATGCGCTCCCGTAGCTCGGGCAGCCCCTGCGGCGGACAGCGCGCCGCCATGCCGGCGTCGCTCCTGGCGAGCGCGCGCTGGAGCACGGTCGCAGGGATGGCGTCGCTCAGCCAGCTCGCCGGCAACGCGCCGCTGCTGGCCAGCAGCACGCCGGCGCGCTGGTCGTTCGATTGCTGCGCCAGCCACACAGGTTCCTGCTCCTCGCCGGCTTCCAGCCACGCCTCGCTCGGCATGGCCGAGGCCGCCTCACACACGAAGAACCCGGCCGTGCCGCGCGACTCGAGCAGCCCGGCCGCCACCAGCCGATCGTAGGCCGTCACCACGGTGTTGGGGCTCACGCCGAGCTGACCCGCCAGCTGGCGGATCGACGTCAGCCGCGCGCCGGGCGGCAGCCGCGCGCCCTCGATCAGCGCGCGCAGCCGCGCCTCGATCTGGTCGGCCAGGGGAACGGCGGAGTCGCGGTCGAGCGAGAACATGGGTCAACGCAGGAGCAGGATGGCCAGCACCGCCAGCGCGCCGGCCATGATGCCATTGAACAGCCGGTGCCGTCGCGGATCGGTCAGAAATCGCCGGATCGCCACGCCGAACAGCGCCCACGCCGAGGTGCACGGAAAGGTGATGGCGAGGCCGACGACGGACACGAGCAGGGCGCCGCTCGCCACGCCCATGCTCGCCGGCATGAACACCGAGGCCACCGTGATCGCCTTGACCCAGCTCTTCGGGTTGACGGCCTGGAACAGCGCCCCCTGCGCGAACGACAGCGGCCGCGGCGCCTCGGCGCCCTTGACCGCGGCGCCGCCGGTCAGCTTCCACGCCAGCACCAGCAGGTACACCGCGCCGGTCACTCGCAGCACGGCGTGCAGCGCCGGGTAGGCGGCGAAGAGCGCGCCCAGGCCCAGGCAGGCGACGAAGGTCTGGACCGCGCCGCCCACGCCGATGCCCAGGAGATGCGGCAGCGAGCCGCGGTAGCCGAAGTTGGCGCCCGAGGCGGTGAGCATCATGTTGTTCGGCCCAGGGGTGCTCGACATCACGAAGCAATAGGTCAGGAGGGGCAGCAGCTCGGTCATCACAGATCGCTCCGGTCGGGGATGGACCGGAGCGTAAGGAGACGGTGCTGGCCGGTGAAGGCACAGGGGGCGCGCCGCGCGAAAGCACTGTGTCAGTCGCGCGACCGGTACAGCGAAGGGCGCGGCGCCCGGCGTGGCGCCCCTGGTGGACGATCCGGAGGCGGCGGGCGCGTGACCTCCGTCTCCCCCTGCGCGCTCGCGCCTCCGGGGGCATCAACCTCGCTTCACTTCGGAAAATCCGTCGACTCGGCGACGGCGCGCCACGCGGCGAGCTCCTGCGCCACGAGCGCGTTCTTCGCCTCGATCGCGGCGACGGCGTCGCTGCCGAGCGGGAGGCGGAGCGGGGGATTCTTCGCGCGGGTGAGCTCGACGACCACGCGCGCGAGCCGCTCCGGGTCGCCGGGCTGCTGGAGGCTGACCGCCTTCGCACGGCTCCGGACCCTGCCCGCGGTGTCCGCATAATCGGCGATGACCTTGCCCGTCTCGACGACGGACTTCGCCTCCAGGAACTCCGTCCGGAAGTAACCCGGCTCGATGACCGTCACCGCGATGCCGAGCGGCGCGAGCTCGGCGTGGAGCGCCTCCGAGATCCCCTCGATGGCGAACTTCGTCGAGCAGTAAACGCCGAACCCGGCTCCCGCCCGGTAACCGCCGAGCGACGAGATGTTCAGGATCTGGCCGGCGCGCTGCTTCCGGAGCTGCGGGAGCACGGCGCGCGTCACCGCGAGCAGGCCGAACACGTTCGTCTCGAAGACGCGCCGGACCTCGTCGCCCGAGGTCTCCTCGATCGCGCCCATGACGCCGTAACCGGCGTTGTTCACGAGGACGTCGATCCGGCCGAACCGAGCGACGGCCGCCTCGACCGCGGCGGCGACCGACGCCTCGTCCGTCACGTCGAGCGCGACGGGGAGGAGCGCCTCGGGCCGCCCGAAGCGGTCCGTGATGCTCTTCGGATCGCGCGCGGTGGCGACCACCCGATCGCCGGCGGCGAGCGCCGCCTTCGCGATCTCCGCGCCGATGCCGCGCGACGCGCCCGTGATGAACCACACCCGCTCGTGCTTGCTCGTTTCCATGGGGATCTCCTCTTCGTTGCCCGGGGCGCCGCGCCCCTCACACGACGGAAGATGCAACATCCCGAGCATGAAGAAAATGCGCGAAGAGGTTGATGCTTTATGAACCTTTTGTTCATAATCCAGCATGACCGACGCGCTCGACGGGCTCACGACGTTCCTCGCCGTGGGCCGCCACAAGAGCTTCACCGCCGCGGCCGCCGCGCTCGGCGTCACCCCCACCGCCGTGAGCCAGAAGATCAAGCTCCTCGAGCGGCGGTGCGGCGTCGTGCTGTTTCAGCGGACCACGAGGCGCGTCGCGCTCACGGAGCCGGGCGAGAGCCTCTTTCAGCGCCTGCGGCCCGCGATCGCCGACGTCGAGGACGCGCTCGCCGCGCTCGGCGACTACCGCGGGCGCCCCTCCGGGAACCTCCGCATCACCGCGCCGCGCGTGAGCGGCGCGTGGCTCGTCGCCCCGCTCGTGGCGCAGATGCGGGAGGCGTACCCGGAGCTGTCGATCGAGGTCTCGCTCGACGACGCCTTCGTCGACCTCGTGGCGTCCGGCTTCGACGCGGGCATCCGGCTCGGCGACGCGGTGGAGAAGGACATGGTGCGGGTCCCGATCTCGAGCCACTCGTCGTGGTCGATCGTCGGCTCGCCGGCCTACCTCGCGAAGGCGGGGCGGCCGCGCTCGCCGGAGGACCTCGTCCGCCATCGCGCGATCCGCCAGCGCCTCCTCGCGAGCGGCGTCGTCTATCGCTGGGAGCTGGAACGCCGGGGCAAGACGATCACGGTCGACGTCCCCGGCGGCGTCGTCACCGACGATATCGGGCTCATGGTCGCGCTCGCGTGCGCGGGGGCGGGCCTCGCGTACGTGCCGGACCAGGCCATCGAGCGCGACCTCTCGGAGGGGCGGCTGGAGCGCGTGCTCGAGGCGTTCATCACGAAGGGGCCTGGCTTCTGCCTCTATTTCCCCGCGCGCACGCAGGAGCAGCCGAAGCTCCGCGCGCTGATCGAGACGGTCACGCGCTTCCGCGGGCAGGAGGCCAGGCCGCTCAGTCGCACTCCCCGACGCTCCACATCCCGGGCGCCTCCACGTGGAGCGTGACGATCTCGTCCTCGTCGAACCCGAGCGCCTGCTGCACGCCCGTTGTGCGGTATCCAAGGAAGATCTGGTCGTCCCCGAGGTCCACGATCTGCTTGTGGGCGCGGCCGTGGATCTCGTGCTCCGCCACGGACGCGGTGATCGCGTTGCAGGCGAAGGGGACGTAGCTCACGTGCGCGAGCATGATGGGCCCGGAGACGTTGAAGTCCGTGACCGAGAGCCCGGTGAACTGCCCGTCCGCGTCGTCGCTGCTCGGGTCGGTGAACGGCGTGAAGGTCCGGCCCCCCTCCTCGTTGTAGAGGTTGGCGATGGAGCTCGGCGAGCTCGGGTTGCTCGCCATGACCGCGATCTTCCCGGCGCCCGCCTTCCTGGCCTCGTCGACGCGGTAGATCGCCACGCCGCCGGAGGCGTCATCGAAGTCGAGCCAGCGCTGCAGGCCGCGGTCGTATCCCTCGTTCTGGCGGTTGTCGATCAGGAAGTACTGGTCCGGATCCGAGGTCTCGACCTTGTAAATCGTCGGCGCGACGCCCTGCCCGAGGAACTCCGCGCCGGCCGTCCGGACGATGGCAATGTCCTGCGGCGGGGACCCGGGCTCGATCACCGTCGGCGCCAGGAATCCGGCCTTGATCCGGCTCCAGGCGCCCATCGCCACGGGCACCGAGCCCGCGGGCGAGCCGCTCGTGCTCCCCCAGCTCCCGCTCGCCATCACGCACCATGACCCGAGCGGGGTAGGGCCCTTGTAGAGATCCGGCAGGCCGACCGCCGCGTGCCCGAGCTCGTGGACGATGACACCCACCGTGGCCGGCATCGTGGTGGGCACGCCGCGGACGGCGTGGACCTGCCGTTCGCCGAGCGCGGCGTAGCCGGTGAGGACCTTGCCGTCGAGGGTGATCGGGTCCTCGAAGCCCTTCGCATGGGCCCAGATGGAGGGCGTCTTGCTCGTGTTCGCTGTCTCGTAGCCGGCCACGATGAAGACCGTGTTGAGCTCGTCGCCGCGGACCTTGCCGTCCGCGTTGGTGTCGTAGGAGGCGAAGTTGACGAAGGGATCCGCCATCACCAGCGCCTCCTTCAGGTAGAGCTGGAGGAGGGAGAAATCCTTCTTGCTGTTGGGGTGCGCGAACGGGAGCTTGATCCGGACGATGCCGTCGTTGGCGGTGCCCTGGGTCTCCTTCGCGCGGGTGAAGGAGAACTTCCCGCGCGACATGTCGGCGTAATAATGGTTCACCGAGCCCGGGAGGCTCCCGTACATCGTCTGCTTCCAGTACGCGAGGTCGGTGCTGAAGTTGCCGGTGAACGCGCCTGGCGCCGCGAGCCCGCCCCCCTGGGTGAACTCCAGCAGGATGGTCAGCAGGGGGCGCCGGATCCCGGAGATCACGGTCGGATTCGCCGCGAACGAGAGCGCGCCCCGGGAATGTGCGATCTCCGCCTCCCAGAGGGTATCGAGCGCCTCGTCGTCGATGCGCTGGAGCAACGCCGGATCCACGGGGCCGCCCTGCCCGCGGAGATCGCGGACCAGCACCCCGGAGGGGACGAGCCTGAGGGCGCCGCGCGCGTCCGAGCCGAGCTCGGCGACCTCGTAGTCGCCCGAGAGCTCGTTGAGCACGACGGCCGTGCCGTCCGCCATCCGGAGGTAATCGAAGTGCTCGTCGCCGATCACCTCGGCGCGGAAGGTCGCGCCGGTCGTGTCGAGCGGGATCTCGCGCAGCCCGGGCTCGGCGCTCACCGCGGCCGCGGGGCGGCTCGCCGAGACGGCGCTCGCCAGCGCGGCGAGCGCGACGAGCCCGAGCCGCGCCGATCGGCGCGCGCCGGCGATCCCCTGGTGATCCACGTTGCCCGCGCCGCTGTTTCGAGACGTCATGTCCGCATCCTCCTCAATCCGCGTTTCGCCGCGTTCGAGGGGCGCATCGCAACGCGTGTGCCGGAATCGGTTTGCAGCGCGAATCGCCGCGTTTCCAGGCGGATCCGCGCGTCTCCGGCGAGCGCTTCGCCCCGCGCCGACACGCCGCCGGGACAGCTGTCACGCGCGCGCGACGGGCGCTGTCGCGGCGGCGTGACAGCGGTCCAGCAGAGAGGTCCCGCAGGCGCGCCGGCGGTGAGCTGCAGGCGCCGGTGTGGCCCGCGGGCGCGCCGGTTCCTGGTTGACGCGGCCCCCTCCAGGGGCACCATGGCGATCATGGGCGACGATCCCGGGGAGGCCTGCACGCTCACGAGCTTCGATGAGGGGCGCTCTCTCCGGCTCCCGTCCGTCTCGGTGACCGTCACCCTCCCGGACCGCCGCACGCTCACCGCGCCGCTCGATCTGCGCCCCCTCCTCGTGGGCGCGGGCGCCGACTGCGATCTGGTCCTCGCCGATCCGCGCGCCTCGCGCCGGCACTGCGAGATCCGGTTGACCGAGCAGGGCGTGCTCCTGCGCGACCTGGGCAGCAAGAACGGCACGCTGATCCGCGACGTCCGGATCCGCGAGGCCTTCCTCCCGCCGCGCGTCCCCGCGACGGTCGGCGGCTCCGAGATCGTCGTCGGCCCCGCGGGGCCCGCGGCCGTCCTGCCGCTCTCCGCCGCGGACGCGTTCGGCGAGGCGGCGGGGCGGAGCCTCCCCATGCGCGCGCTGTTCGCGCGGCTGGAGCGCGCGGCGCCGACCGACGAGACGCTGCTCCTGCTGGGCGAGTCCGGCACCGGCAAGGAGGTGCTGGCGCGGGCGATCCACGCGCAAAGCCGCCGCAAGGACGGCCCGTTCGTGGTCGTGGACTGCGGCGCCATCGCCCCGAACCTCGTCGAGAGCGAGCTCTTCGGCCACGCCCGGGGCGCGTTCACGGGCGCCGCGGCGGCGCGGCCGGGCCTGCTCGAGCAGGCGAGCCGCGGCACGCTCTTCATCGACGAGATCGGTGAGCTCCCGCTCGAGCTCCAGCCGAAGCTCCTCCGCGCCATCGAGGGGCGGCAGATCCGGCGGCTCGGATCGAACGAGTGGCTCCCCTTCGACGCGCGGATCGTGGCGGCCACGCACCGGAACCTGCGCGCGAAGGCCCAGGACGGCTCGTTCCGGGCCGATCTCTACTTCCGGCTCTCGGTGGTGGAGGTCCACGTCCCCGCGCTCCGGGAGCGCAAGGACGACATCCCGCTCCTCGTCGAGCGCTTCCTCGTCGCGCGGGATCCGCCGCGCGCGCTCGCGGACCTGCCGCCGGGCGCGCTCCCGCTGCTGGAGGCGTACGACTGGCCGGGGAACGTGCGCGAGCTCCGGAACACCGTCGCGCGGCTCGTCCTCTTCCCCGAGCTGCTCCACGAGATCCTCGGCGCCGCGCCGCCGGCGCCGCAGGGGAGCCTGAGCGCAGAAGCGACGCGGCCCGATCCCTCGGGCGCGGCGCCCTCCGGAGCGGCTTCGCCGGGCGCGGCGCCCTCCGGCGCGTCGCCGGCAGGGTCCGGGGACGCCCGCCTCCGCAGGCTCCTCGAGCTGCCGCTGCCCGAAGCGCGGGAGGTCGTGCTGGAGGAGCTGGAGCGCGCCTACGTCACCGAGAAGCTCCGCCAGCACGGGGGCAACATCTCGCACGCTGCCGACGCGATGGGCGTCTCCCGCCAGCTCGTCCACCGGCTGCTCCAGCGCCACGGCCTCCGCGCCCGATGATCGTGCCCGTGGACGGCGACGAGCCCCGCGTCGACGCCCCGCCGTGGCCGCGGCGCGGGCGCGACGACGCGACCGTCACCGGCCCGGCCGCGCCTGGGGCATCGCCCGCCGCGCCCGGGGCATCGCCGGCCGCGCCCGGGGCATCGCCCGCCGCGCCCGGGGCATCGCCCGCCGCGTTCGAGGCCACGTCCGATCTCGGCCTCGGCGAGGAGAGCCGGCGCGCCGCCGCGCCCGCCGCGCCCTCGTCGATCCCACCCTCGCCGATCCCGCCCTCGCTCCACGCCCGCTTCGAGGACTTCCACCTCCTTGGCCGCGGCGGCATGGGCGTCGTCTACCGGGCCCGGGATCTCCGGCTCGGCCGGCGCGTCGCCATCAAGCTCCTCTCGGCGGGCGCGCAGATCGACGGGAGCTTCCTGCGCGAGGCGCGCTCCCAGGCGCGGCTCCGCCACGAGAACGTCTGCGAGGTCCACGAGGCAGGCGTCGCCGATCACGTGCCCTTCCTCGTCATGCGCTGCATCGACGGCCCCTCCCTCCAGGACGCCCGCGGCGACCTGACCCTCGAGGAGAAGGTGCGCGTGGCCCGGGCCGTCGCCGCCGCGCTCCACGAGGCGCACCGGCTCGGCCTCGTGCACCGCGACGTCAAGCCGAGCAACGTCATGCTGGAGCGGGGCACGGACGGCGCCTACCGCCCCTACCTCATGGACTTCGGCATCGCGCGCGAGGCCGGGGAGAGCGGGCCCACCCTGACCGGCGCCCTGCTCGGAACCCCCGCGTACATGGCGCCCGAGCAGGCCGCGGGGCGGGTGCACGCCCTCGATCGGCGGACCGACGTCTACGGCCTGGGCGCGACGCTCTACGCGCTGCTCGCCGGCCGCCCGCCGTTCACCGGGGGCACCGTGATGGACGTGCTCCGCCAGGTGCTGGAGGCGGACGCGCCGCCGCTCCGGACCCTGGACCGCGACATCCCCCAGGACCTCGAGGCGGTGGTGATGCGCTGCCTCGAGAAGCAGCCCGGCGCCCGCTACGAGTCGGCGCGCGCGCTCGGCGAGGACCTGCAGCGCTTCCTGGACGGCGATCCCGTGCTCGCGCGCCGCGCCTCCCTCGGCCGCCGCCTCGCCCGGCACGCGCGGCGGCACCGGGCGGCGGTCGCGGGCGCGGCCGCGCTGCTGCTGACGGCGCTCGTCGTCGCCGGGCTCCTCGTCCGCGGCCAGCGCGCCGCCGCGGAGCAGGCCAACCTCGCCCGCGAGCTCGGCGAGACCGTGAAGGAGATGGAGCTCTTCCTGCGCGCCGCCCACGCGATGCCGCTCCACGACGTCGAGCGCGAGCGCGATGTGGTCCGCGCCCGGCTCGGGGCCGTCGAGGCCCGGATGGCGACCGCGGGCGAGGTCGGCCGCGGCCCCGGCGAGTACGCGCTCGGCCGCGGCCTGCTCGCGCTCCAGGAGCCGCGCGCCGCGCTCGACCACCTCCGCGCGGCCGAGCGGGCCGGGTACCGATCGCCGGGGCTCGACCACGCTGCCGGCGTGGCGCTCTCCGAGCTCTACCGCCGCGCCCTGGAGGAGACCCGCCGCATCCGCGACCCGGCGCAGCGCGAGGCCCGGATCGCGGCGCTCGAGGCCGAGTACAAGGCCCCGGCGGTCCGGCACCTCCGCGCGGCGCTGGGCGGCGCCGGCGAGGCGCCGGCGCACGGCGCCATCGAGGCGCCCGCCTACGTGGAAGGGCTTCTCGCGTTCGCCGAGGGCAGGCACGACGAGGCGCTGGAGAGGGCCCGGGAGGCGTTCGCGGCGGCGCCGTGGCTCCACGAGGCGAAGAAGCTGGAGGGCGACGTGCTCTTCGCCCTCGGGAGCCGCCACCGGCACGACGCCGCCTTCGACTTCGACCGCATGAAGGGCTACTTCGACCCCGCCGCCGAGGCGTACCGGATCGCCGCCGAGCACGGCCGGTCCGACCCCTCGGTCCACGCCGCCGCGTGCGAGCTCTGGACCCAGACCATGAACGCCGCCGGCAAGCGCGGCGACTCGATGCGCCCGAGCTTCGAGCGCGCGCGGGCGGCCTGCGAGCGGGCGCTCGAGGCGAGCCCGCGGAGCCCCGAGGCGCTGGTCAAGCTCGCCTGGGTCCACAACTGCTTCGCCTGGTGGGCGGCGAGCGGCATGCAGCCGGGCGAGGACGCCGAGGCCGCCCTGCGCGCCGCGACCGCGCGCGCCGAGGCGGCGCTCGACAGGAGCCCGGACGACGCCTTCGCCCGGTACGTCGCCGCCGCGGTCGCCCGCGCGCGGGCGTACCGCGCCGACATGCTCGGCCGCGACCAGCGCGAGGACCTGGAGCGCGCCATCCAGGGCTACGAGGCCGCGCTCCAGCGCGAGCCCGATTTCGCCTGGGCCCTCGCCGAGCTCTGCTCCGTCCACGCCGAGCTCGGCCGCCATGACTCCCTGCACGGCCGCGACCCGAGCCGCTCCTTCGAGCGCGCGGGCGCCCGCTGCGATCAGGTCCTCGCGCTCGACCCGGGCCTCGACGGCGCGCGCACCTCGCGGCTCGTCACCGGCGTCTACGAGGCAGAGCACCTCGTCCGCGCCGGCCGCTCCCCCGAGGAGGCGGTCCAGCGGACGCACCGGGTGATCGAGGCGATGCATCAAAAGGACCCTTCCTGGGGCTGGGCGCCCTACTGGCGGGTCTGGCTGGAGCACGCGCTCGCGCTGCACGCGCTCGACGCGGGCGCGGATCCCGGCCCGGCGCTCGCGCGCGTCCGGGCGAGCGCGCTGGAGGTGGCGCCGGACGCGACCGCCTTCCCGGAGTCGCTGCGGGCGATGCTGGCGGTGCTCGAGGCGCGCGCCGGGGTCGCGCGGGGTGAGGACCCGTCGCCCTCGATCCGGATCGCGCGTGAGGCGCTCGATCGCCAGATCGCGGTGGCGCCCTGGGACGTGTCGGACCGGCTGCAGCGCGCCGAGGTGGAGCTGCTCGCCTACCGGTGGAGCGCGCAGCGCGGCCGGCCGGACCCGGCGCGGCTCGACGCGGCGCTTGCCGTGCTCGACCCCCTGCTCGGCGGGCAGCGCGCCGATGGCGGGCAGCGCGCCGATCCCCGGTTCCCCGCGCTGCTGGCCGAGATCCACGAGGCCCGCGCCGCCCACCGGGCGGACCGCGGGGGGGACGCCGCCGCCGACATCGCGGAGGGGCTCCGGCATGCGGACGCGGCGCTCGGGCTCCACCCGCGGTTCGACCGGGCGCTCGTGGCCCAGGGCGGGCTCTGGCTGCTGCGCGCCGCGGCCGCGCCCGGCGCGGCGGCCCGGCGGGAGGCCGCCCGGCGCGGGGTTGCGGCCCTGGAGGCGGCCCTCCTGGCGAACCCGCTGCGCGCCCGGACCGAGGGCGCGCGCCTCGCGGAGGCGCGGCGGCTCGCGGGCCAGGCGCCCGACCCCGCCGCGCCCTGACCGCCCCCGCGGCCCGCGGCGCTCACCGGGGGAACAGCGCGCGATCGATCGTGCGCATGCGCCCGGGCTCACGGCACCAGTCGGGCTCGATGTCCTTCAGCCACGTCATCGTGCACGGCTTGTCGTTGCAGATGAACTGGCCGTGCCCCGGGAGCCCGACGGGCTGGCAGGTGCCGTTATCGATGCTGTCCGCCAGGGGCCCCATGTAGTTGAGGCCGCAGGCCCCCTCCTTGTAGCAGTACCGCTGCTTCAGCGCCGACCCAGGGTCGACATCGCAGTGGGCGATGAACGGGGCCGTCGCATAGACGGACACCATGGCGCCGAACGCGGTCGAGGGGACCGCGCACCAGAGCGCCTCGCGGTGAATGTACTCGGTGTGAGGCGCCCCGTCGTCGGTCACCTGGGTGCCCGTGAGCAGGACGCTGAGGCCGTCGGTCACGTCGTTGACGTAGGCGATCACGCACTCCAGCACGTTGCCGATCACGGCATCGGAGAGCCCCTCCTCCGTCCAGGCCGACGCGCTGCTCACCATCCCTCGCCCCAGGTAGACCTCCCCGCCGTGGTGCACGACGGTGCCGGCGGCGGCGGCGCAGCGGACGGTGTGATCGAAGACCTCCTTGCCGTCCACGCCCCCGGGGGCCGCCGCGTCGAGGATCTTGGTGGCGAGGATGACCGGGTGGATCTGGTCGCCCTGGAGCAGCGGGCTCCGCAGCGCCGTGACCACCGCGTACTTCCAGGTGTGCCACGCGAGCTTCGGGGTCCCGTTGGTGTCCGGGATACCGGGCTTCATCCCCGTCGCCTCAAGCCCTGGTTCGTCGAGCTCGACTTCGATCTCCGACTCCGACGCCGGCCCGCAAGCCGCCAAGAGGAGCCCGACGCCCATCACCATCCCGTGCACACCGACTGAGCGCTTCATCGCGATCTCCTCGTCCAGAGAGTTTCGAGCCTTCGTTCACGGCAACGGCGAGCTCGCCGAGCGTGGACACAAGCGGCCATGATCGCCGCGCTGCGTGCCGGGGACAAGAGCATGTGCCGTGCCATGCGTGCGAGCGGCGCGGCGGCGGCGGATCTGGCCGCGTGTCTCCCGGCGAGGTGGTACGGCGGCGTTACAGCTGACCGCCGCGCGGACAGCGGGTGTTGCGCCGCGATGACAGGCGCCCATCGGGGCTGCCGGAGCTGTCGGAGCGAGGGGGGGCGGCGAGAGGGGCGTCGCCCGGCCGTGGAGAGGGGATGTTCTTTTCGCTCCCTGGAGATCCCGGCCAACCCAACGGGAGGAGCTCGGAGAAAAATCGACCGAGGCCGTGTCGGGTCGGCGGGTGCTTTTACGGGAGTAGGGGAAAGAGAGCGCGATCCACGCGTTCCACGATCGCCTTCTGCCCGAGGTACACGCCATGAACAAGCCGTCGTCGCTCGCCCTTTTCCTGTCGCTCCTTCTCGCCGCGGTCGGCTGTGGCAGCACGGAGCCCGTCGAAGCCGAGTCGCGCGGGCCCGCGCAGGAGGCCCTGCGGGGGAGCCGCTACTGCGAGATCCTGCTCGGCGACGCGGATCTCGTCGCGGGATCGGTGACGATCGACGTGTACAACACACAGGGCCTGAACGAGTGCCCCGAGGCGGCGTGGGTCGCGGTCGATGAGGCCGAGGTGAAGGCCGAGACGATGGCGGATGTGGTGGTCATGAACGGCCCGCGCCACTGGATGATCGACAGCTTCGAGGGCTCGAAGGTGCTCGATCCGGAGGTGCGCACGCTCGGCGGCATCGAGATGCGCAAGACGGGCACGCTCACCGTCGCCCTCGCCGAGGCCTCGGGCAAGGCGAAGCCCTACGAGACACGCGCCGTGCGGCGCGACACGACGTGGGGCTACGACGCGGGCAAGAGCGTCTACGAGCTCGTCGATCCGGAGGGCGCGGTCTACGAGTTGCAGTCGTACAGCGTGCAGGAGGTGCAGCAGGACGAGGCGTCGCTCGCGAAGCTCGGCGAGACATTGACGCTTCCCGACGGCTGGGCGTTTCGAACGCGGGTGCTCGACGAAAAGCTCGAGGTGGAGGCGGTGGACGGGCTCGCCGTCGTGGTGCAGGACGACTTCGGGAATACCTACCAGCGCTCGCAGCAATAGCGAGCGGCAGCTTCTCGACCGCCAGCACGGCCCGCGCTTCGTCGGGTAGCACTTCTCGCCATCACGCGGCGTGCTCGATGCGAGGGGCCGCGGCATCGACAGGCGTGCGCGGTGATAGGATCGTGCTCGACAAGCGGTCGCGACGCGCCGGCGGAAGCGTTGCGCAACAGCGCAATCCGTTGCGGGTCATGACGGGGCATTGCGCTCAGCTCCTCGCTGTCTGAGACGTTTTGCCGAGACATTCACGCATCTCGCGCCGGCACGTGGGTTGCCGTGGGCCACGCCGCAACGAAACCATGGCGTGTCGCCACGGCGGCAGGCCAGAACCCATCAGACATCACAGGAGGTTTACCCCGTGAGTGAAACACCGATGTTTTCGACCATGGTCCTTCCCCTGGAGCTCGTCGCGGACGACGTGATCGGTCTCCGAGATCAGATGAGCGCGCGGATCGCGGCGGTGCTCCGGCCGAAGGGCGGCAAGCGCAAGGAGGGCGACGCGCCGCTGCCCAAGGGGGTCGAGCCGGTCGCGGCGCTGCCGCCGCACATCGACAGACCGTGGAAGCGGTTCGAGGCGGCCGCGACGGAGCTTCAGGGGTTCCGCGGCCTGCGGGCGAGCGCGCAGGCCGACCAGCGCCATTCCGGGGCGAGCGAGGCCGAGCGGAGCGCGGCGAACACCGGCAGCGACGACCGATGGCGCGCGCTCGAGCAGTGGAACGCGGGAGCCGCCGGGCTCTCCGAGGATGGGCAGACGCCGTCGCCGTCCGACGCGCGCTGGCTGTACGGGCAGCTCTTTCCGGCGCCCGAGGGGCTTCGCTTCATCACGCGCCGTCCGCGGGTCCAGTGGGCCGCGATGGTGCAGCGGATGAAGACGCTGGAGGAGGAGCGCGCCCAGGCGGTGATCGAGCAGTTCGGCGGGACCCGGCACTACCGGCAGCTCGTCGCCGCCCACGCGCGCTTCGGCGAGGCGTACGGCTTCACGACCGTGGTGCTCGCCAAGGAGGGCGGGCCGACCGATGGCCGGCCGCAGTGGAGCGCCGCCCGGGATGCGCTGCGGAGCCTGATCCAGAAGATCGAGAGCCACGCCGACCCGGAGATCCCGGGGAGCGAGGCGCTCGCCGCGTTCCTGCTGGCGCCCTACGTCGAGATGGTCGACGACCTCGCGAAGCCCCGTCGAAGAGCCTCCGCGACAAAGCTCGAAGCCGTCCCGGCGCCACCGCTCGGGGCGGGCGGGACGCCGTGAACCCATCCGGGTGAGGTGGCGCGTCCACGCGGGAGACGAGTGGGACTCGTCTCCCGGTGGACGTGGCTCCAAGAAAAGACGAGTGGGACTCGTCTCCCGGTGGACGTGGCTCCAGCAAAAGACGAGTGGGACTCGTCTCCCGGTGGACGTGGCTCCAGCAAAAGACGAGTGGGACTCGTCTCCCGGTGGACGAACCTCCAAGAAAAGACGAGTAGCACTCGTCTCCCGGTGGACGCGCGAGCCGCAGGTGGGCGAGCCGCCGCTCGCGCAGGTGACGGGGGGGCGAATGCGGCACGCCGTGAGGCTGCTCGAGGGCGGGCGCCTGAGTATCCAGGACGCGGCGGAGGTGCGCTGCGGGCCCGACGACGCGTTCAACCGCGTGTTCGAGGGCTGGGTCGGCGTCCCGCCCGGCGCGCACCGCCGCCGTCCGAGGCCGGACCCGCGCGATGCGTCCTGATGAACTGGGCCACCGTCGCGAGGGTCGCCTCGCGGGCGCGATGTTCCGGCAGCCGGTCGTGGGATAGGCTCTCGCTGGGAGCGAAGGGAGGAACCACAGGATGGCAGACAGGATCGCCAAAGAACCGATCGTGGCGCCGGCCGACTATGCGACACGACCCCCGGCGCCGGCCGGATCGAGTGAGGCGGCCGCTGCCCTGATTCCGCGCAAAATCGCTGTTGTTGTGAACCTGAAACCCTGATCGACAAGACGAGCGTTCGGCATGTTCCTCAAGATCCTCATCGTCATTTTGCTCGCGCTGCCAACTCTGTTTTCCCTCTACGTCTTTTCGATTGAAGGGGCGAAAATGCTCAAGCCGTTGGCGTTTGCCTTCGCGCTGACTTGTGCGCTCTACGTCCTTGTCATCAGCGTCGTTCGCGTTCGTCACCCTTCCACGCCGTACCTCGGTTTCTGGATCGTATTGCCCATCTGCTCGGCGCTCATTCTCGCTTGCGTGGTGATGGCGCTCTCCGTCGTCGGTCATTGACGAGCGTGAACCGCACGACGCGATGGTCTACTGCCGTCACGGCGTCCGCAGCCAGAACGGAGCCGCCTTCCTCCGGAGCAGGGGAGTCCGCGCCGAGGCCTTGGGCGGCACGTCGCCAAACGTCGCTGAGGCGCAGGTCGCTCCGCTCGTTTCGGGTCGTCCGGTTACCCGTCCAGGCGACCCTCAGAAGGGTCGTTGGGGAGGAAGACCCCTCTCCGGTGCTGGCGCTGCGCCGAGCGACCGGTCGAATGCCTCTTGGACGTGGGCTCGCCTGCCGTAGACTCGCTGGCCATGACGGCGAGCCGGCGCGGTCTCTACCAGGATCTGATCACCGAGGCGTTGGCGTCCAGCCTGCGCGAGCTCGACGCCAGCTTGGAGGTCCGCACCGCGGCGCTCCGGGCCGCTGAGGCCGCCGACCGTATCGCACTGCACCTGGGTCGCCTCGTGCAGCGCGCCATCTCCGGCGTACCCGACGCAGAGCGTGTGGCCGTCGGCGTGGGTCTGGCGCGGAGGCTCGTCGAGCAGATCGACCAGGTGATCGCCGGCGCAGAGCTCCAGCCCGAGGCGCCCGTCGAGCCGGCGACGGTGCTCCACGCCATCGTCGGGCGCCAGCCGGACGGCAAGCCGGAGACGATCCCCGAGCCGCTCATCCCGCTCCTCGACACGGCGCTGCTCACCAACGCGCCTGGCGAGCCGAGGGTGGGCCACCAGCTCCTGACCGAGGTTCGCTCGGCGGACCGCATCGACGTCGTCATGGCGTTCGTCCGCCGGAGCGGCATCGCCCCGCTGCTCGAGGCGCTCCGCGTGCACTGTCAGGAGGGCCGCGCGCTGCGTGTGCTGACGACCACGTACACGGGCTCGACCGAAGCAAAGGCGCTCGAGGCGCTCCGCAAGATCGGCGCCGAGGTGTGCGTCTCGTACGACACGGGGACGACGCGCCTGCACGCGAAGGCCTGGCTGTTTCATCGCGCGTCGGGCTTCTCGACCGCCTATATCGGCTCCTCCAACCTGACGCACACCGCGCAGACGAGCGGGCTCGAGTGGAACGTTCGCGTGTCCGGCGCGCGCAACCCGGATGTCATCGCCAAGGTCGCCGCCGTCTTCGAGAGCTACTGGAACAGCGGCGACTTCGTGCCGTACGACCGCGCGGAGTTCCTTGAGCGCGTCGATCTGGCGACGAACGCGGCGCCATCGGTGATGCTCAGCCCGATCGAGCTCCGCGCCGAGCCGTTCCAGGAGCGTCTGCTCGAGCAGATCGCCCTCTCCCGCGAGCGCGGGCATCACCGCAACCTGCTGGTATCGGCGACCGGCACCGGCAAGACCGTCATGGCCGCCATCGACTACGCCCGACTCCGGGAGGCGCTCCCCCGCGCACGCCTGCTCTTCGTCGCGCACCGCGGGGAGATCCTGGAGCAGAGCCTCGCGACGTTTCGTCACGGCCTGCGCGATCATGCCTTTGGCGAGCTGTGGGTCGGCGGCCGTCACCCGCGGCGCTTCGAGCATGTCTTTGCGTCGATCCAGAGCCTCTCGGCAACAGGGCTCGATGACCTGGATCCGTCCCATTTCGACGTGGTGATCATCGATGAGTTTCACCACGCCGCCGCGCCCTCGTACCGCGCGCTGCTGGAGCGCGTGCGTCCCGTCGAGCTCCTCGGCCTCACGGCCACGCCCGAGAGGAGCGATGGGCTCCCGCTCCTCGGCTGGTTCGATGACCGGATCGCGGCAGAGCTGCGGCTCTGGGACGCGATCGATCAGCACCGGCTCGTTCCGTTCGTCTACTATGGCATCCACGACGGGCTGGACCTGCGCGATGTGCCCTGGCGTCGCGGGCGCGGCTACGACGTCGATGGCCTCTCCAAGCTGCTCACAGCCAACGACGCCTGGGCCCGGCAGGTGGTGGCCCAGCTCGTCGCACACGTCGATGACACGCGAACGATTCGGGCGCTTGGATTCTGCGTCAGCATCGAGCACGCGCGGTTCATGGCGCGCGTCTTTCGCGAGGCCGGTGTCGCGGCGACCGCGGTCTGGGGGGACAGCCCCGATGACGAGCGGCGCGCGGCCCTCGCGGATCTCGGGGCGCGGCGGATCAACGTTGTCTTCTCCGTGGATCTGTTCAACGAGGGTATCGACGTCCCTGCGGTCGACACGCTGATCCTCCTGCGCCCGACCGACAGCCCCACGCTCTTCTTGCAGCAGCTCGGGCGCGGCCTGCGGCGCAGCGCCGGCAAGACCGTTTGCACGGTGCTCGACTTCGTCGGGCACCATCGGCGCGAGTTCCGCTTCGATCGCCGCTTCGCAGCGCTGCTCGGCGGGAGCCGGAAGGAGCTCGTTCAGCAGGTCGAACGCGGGTTCCCGTTTCTACCCGCGGGCTGCCACATGGAGCTCGACCAGAAGGCATCGGAGCTCGTGCTCGAGAACATCCGGCAAGCGGTGCCGTCGGGGTGGACGGCCAAGGTCGACGAGCTGCGGCGGCTCGCCCGCAGCGGCGACGTGAGCCTTGCGCGGTTCCTCGAAGAGACCGGGATCGAGCTCGAGGACGTCTATGCCGGGCAGCGCTCGTGGTCAGACCTCCGTGATGACGCGGGGCTCCCGTCGCTCGGCGTGGGGCCGCACGAGCAGGCGCTGCGGCGCGCGTGCGGGCGGCTGCTCCACGTCGACGACTTCGTGCGGATCGAGGTGGTTCGCCGGCTGCTCGCGTCTGACGCGTGTCCCGATCCGGGGGCGATGAGCCTGCGCGAGCGCCGCCTCCTGCGCATGCTCGTCGCCACCGTGGCCGATCGCGCCATCGACAAGGCGACCACCCTTGCGCAGGCGTGCGCCCTCGTCTGGGCGCACCCGCAGGTGCGCGCGGAGCTCGTCGAGGTGATGGACCTGCTCGCTGCCCGCGTGGACCACGTTCACCGGGGGCTCGCGACCCATCCGGACGTGCCGCTCCAGGTGCACGCGCGCTACTCGCGCATCGAGATCCTGGCGGCGTTCGGCGTCGGGGGCAGCGCGAAGGTCGCGCCCTGGCAGACAGGCGTGTACTGGGCGAAGGACGCCCGCGCCGACCTGCTCGCGTTCACGCTCGACAAGACGAACGGGCAGTTCTCGCCGACGACGCGTTACCGCGACCATGCCATCAGCCGGCAGCTGATCCACTGGGAGAGCCAGTCGACCACCCGCGCCGAGAGCGAGACGGGGCAGCGCTACCAGCAGCACGAGGCGCTCGGCACGGCGGTGATGCTGTTCGCGCGGCTGCGCAGCGACGAGCGGGCGTTCTGGTTCCTGGGGCCGGCGAGCTATGTGCGGCACGAGTCGGAGTTGCCGATGGCGATCACGTGGCGGCTGCAGCATGCGCTGCCGGGGGACCTGTTCGCGTCGTTCGCGGCGGCGGTGGCGTAAAGCGAACCTCGCCCGATCCTGCGGACAAAGTGCCTGCCTGGGGCGCACGTAAGTGAACCACCCGCGGCTGTCTTCTCGGCATTGCTCGGAGCTCGAACCCATCACGCGAGCGCCTCGGCGAGCGCGGCGTCGTCCTTGCCGGCCTCCTTCACCGCCTTCTCGATCGCCTGGACCGGCCCCGGATTCAGGCTGCGCCGGACGTAGTAGACCAGGCGCAGGTGCGCGCCGTTGAAGAGGGAACCGACGGGACGCCGGCGTTCCCGCAGGAGGCGCTCGAGCTTCGCCGTCGGCGGCTGGCGCCACGGCCCGGTCTCGCTCTCCAGCCCGTCGACTCGTCCCCGCTGCTCCGGCGTGCATGAGATCTGGACGACGAACCGTATCCGCGCGATAGACGGCGAGCGCCGCCATGCTCGAGAAGATCCGCATCCAAGGCTTCCGTGCGCTCAAGGACGTGGAGATCTCGCTGCCTCCAGGCAAACCGCTGGTGCTCATCGGCGAGAACGCCAGCGGCAAGAGCACCATCCTGGATGGAGTCGCGATGATCTGCGCGGCCGCGGGCGGGCGGGCCGGGCGGGCGATCCTCGATCGGGGCGGATGGGCCGCTGTCGCGTGGGCCGGGACGAGCACCGAGATCGAGCTGCTCGCCCGTTTCTCGGAGCGCTCGCCCGTCTTTCAGCGGGAGAGGGCGCCGGTCGAATACATGATCCGCTTCGGGAGCGTCCGGGCGAGCCCGACCGTCCTCGACGAGGAGGTCCGGGTTTACAAGAACGGCTTCGACCAGCGCCCGTTCATCGCGCTGAAGGGCGGCGCCGCGTCCTGGGCGGCCAACGTCCAGACAAGGAAGAACGATGTCGTCGCCCCGGTCGAGTCGGACAGCGCGATGCTCACGAACTCCAGCCTCGCGGCCATCTCGGACGAGGTGCGTTACCCGACGCCGATGCACGTCAAGGAGGCGCTGCAGAGCATCGCCTTCTATCCGTCGTTCGCCCTCGGCGCCGCCCCCGACGGCTCGGAGGGCGCGCACGAGCCCATCAACGCGCGGCCCGTGGAGCGGACGCGCCGCATCAAGCGGTCTGGGCGCGACCTCCTCAACGCGCTCCACACCCTCTCGCAGGAATACCCTGACACGTGGAGCGCGCTGCTCGCCGACCTGCAGGCCGTCTTTCCCTGGTGCGAGGAGATGCGATTCCCTCCCGGGCCCGGCCGAGGCGTGATCACCCTGACGTGGCGTGACAAGCGCTCGGGGGCGACCCTCTACCTCGACGACATGAGCGAAGGCATGCGCGTCTACCTTGCGCTGCTCGCCGCGCTGCACGCGCCGGACAGCCCGGCGCTGATCGCGTTCGATGAGCCGGAGCGGAGCCTCCACCCCAGGGCGATGCGGCGGCTCGTGAAGGTGATGGAGTCGCGCGCGGAGAAGACCCCGATCCTGGCGGCCACGCACGCCGACCGCCTGCTCGATCACCTGGAGGACCCCGCCGCGTCGCTCGGCATCACGCGCTTTTCGAGCGACGCCGGCGTCACCGTGGAGACGCTCGACGGCGAGCTGCTCGACGCCTGGCTCAAGGAATATTCGCTCTCGGAGCTGCGCGCCCGAGGCATGCTGGAGTCGCCTCCTCAAGACGGGACGTCCGTGTCGTGAGAACGATCGTCATCGCCTACGAGGACGACTACTACGAAGAGCTGCACCTGCTGGTCAAGGCGTTGCGCCAGGACCGCGTTCTCCCCGGAATGATCGTGGAGGGGAGGCCTGTTCGGGGCACCGGCAACTTCGTGCATGAGACGCCCAGGCTCCTGCGGACGCCGCTCAAGCAGACGAAGCTCCCGCCCGATCGCGTCGTGTGCTTGGCCGACGCCGACCGGCCGCAAGACCTCGTGCCGCGCGCGCCGCCAGCGCCCGCTGGGGCGGACAGCGCGGCGCTCGACCAGTGGGTGCGCGTCTTCGAGGCGTCATGGAAGGATCACCTCGTGAGAGAGTCCAAGCTCTCCGAGGAGGCGGCGTCCAGGTTGTACGTATGCTGTATGCGCTGGAGCAAGGAGAGTCTTCTCGTCGCGTGCCCTGACGCGCTCCTCGAGCATGCTGGAGGTCGCCGCGAGCGGGTTCGAGCGCTGCTGGACGCGTGCGTCCCTGCTCCGGCGACGCTCAGCGCCGCGGATTTCGTCGTCAGCTACCGCAAGCCGACGGAGTGTCTGGATCGTGTGTTCCAGGTCATCGCCGATCGGCATTACAAGAAGGGACGTGATGACGAGGATCTCCTGCGCCTGCGGATCAAACCAGACGCCGCGCGACGCGCTGAGGTGCTGAGCCGTTGTCCGGACCTCGGTCGCCTCCTCGACGTGCTCGGGCCTTGAGCTGGAGCCGACGGGAGCACGCGGCTGGCTGGAGACGTCGCGATCCTTCATGCCATCGACTCCGGCAGCGCTGCGCTAGGGCTGGTCGAGCGTATGCTTTGTGTATTCGCCCACAATGCGCGCGTCGATCAAGCCGAGCCACTGCCCAGCCAGGTAGCTCGCGAAGCTCGGGTCCTCGATGAGGACGCCGACCTCGATGTTTCTCTCCTGACCTCGCTGCGTGAAGTTCGCGCTGGACACGAAGGCCTTCGCGCTGTCCACGACGACGCACTTCGCGTGCAGGCTGCAGTACGGCGGGCCGGGCGCGAGCGCACGCTTGTCGTAGTAGAGGCGCGGGCGAGGCTCGCCGAACGGCCAGCTCTCGGCGAGGAACTTGCTGAAGTACCGCGTGAGGTGCGCATCCGCGGAGGCGCGGCGCTCGATCTGCGGAATGTCGATGAAGAACCGGGCGTCGACCTGGCGGCTCCGCATCGCGCTGTACAGCGGCGCCAGCACATCCTCCGCGTGATCGAAGCTGTAGCCGGCGAGGAGCACGCTCTCCTGCGCGCCCTCGAACAGCGACCGCAGCACGACCGCCGTGTCTCGGGCCGTCCCGACGGGCACGTCAGGGCCCGTCCACACGAGCTCCGGTGCCGGCCGGCGGGCCTCGCGCTCGGCGAGCGCGACGTCGAGGATCGCCAGGCACGCGGCCGCCTTGTGGCCGGCGAGCGCGTGCTCGATGGTCTCGACCTGATGCCGGATGCCTAGGCCGACCAGCGACGCCCTGTCCACCGGGGTCCGCAAGAGCCCCGACGCGATCGCCTCCCGGAGCGCCGCGAGCACCCCGGTGCCGACGTGCTTCAACGTGGGCCGGGAGCCGGCGGCGCCGCTCATGGACGCTCCCGGAAGAAGGCCAGCTCGGGGTCGTTCCCGATCGTGGGCACGACCAGCGCGCGGTCGAGGAACCGGTTGAACCACTCGCAGGAGCACTCGGCGATGTAGAGGCAACCGTGACACGCGGCGCCCTCCGTGCGGCGATCGCTCGACTCGGAGCTCGGGTCGTGCGCCGCGCAGACGGGGTCGTTCGAGCAGAGCCGTCCGAGATCCCACGCCTCGCGCAGGTGATGCTGGATCCTCCGGCCCTCCTCGACGAGCCCGCCCAGGGTGCCCTCGCTGCCGGTCGTGCCCGTCGTGAGCATCACGGCGGCCATGTTGGGCCCATCGACCTCGGCCTGGCCGCAATAGATGCGCTCCCGGATGGCGCTGGCGGCATAGCCGCACTCGAGGCTCACCGCGGTGAGCAAGAGGTGCGAGAGCGAGTGCAGCAGGAAGAACCGGATGCCCGGAAACTCGCCCCTCTTGTCCAAGCCAAAGGCCCGCTCGAGCTGCTTGGTGCGCTCTTTCACGGCGTCACGCTTCTCCCAGTCGGAGAGCGCCTTCTCGTCCAGCTCCACGAAGACGCCCTCGCCGCGGACCTCGGCGGCCGGGAGCCACTTCTCGTTCCCCGTGGGGAGCGTGAGCACGGTCGGCTTTACCTTGCGCCCCGCGAACTCGTACTCCCCCTGCAGGTTGGCGCCGATCGAGTCGAACCGGCTGAAGCTCACCTGCACGCGCACCTCGCGGAGCTCGGGGACGACGACGAGGCCACCAACACCCGGCGGCAGCTCGATGCGCGGCTTCGGCACCCGGTACGCCGCGAACTGGACACCCCGGTCAGGGACCGCTCCAGGCTGCTCGGTCGGTGCGTGGACCAGCCGGTCGTACTCCGCGCTGCGCAAGGGGCGCTCCGACGTCGCGGTCGTGGCCTCGTTCTCGGCGCGGATCGCCGCGAGCACCTTCTCCGCCGGAGCTTCGCCGATCGCGCTCGCGACGTGCTCCATGAGCCCAGCGATCATCGAGAGCTGCTCCGCCGTCTTGACCTTCTGGACGGCCTTCCAGACGTCCTTCTCCCGCAGCCGCTGGTGCAGCGGGTCGGGCTCCGGGTCCGGCAGGCGCAGCGCGCTCACCACCTGCCCGAAGTATGCGTGCGACGCCGTGCGGACGAGCAGCTCGCTGCGCTGGTCGCACGGCTCGCTCGCCGCGCGCCCGCCGAGCCAGGGGCGATCCCCGTTGCAGTTGTAGGGCAGCACCGTCGCCTTGCTCATGGGCGTCGTTGCGTCGCAATTCTTGCAGTGCACGAGGATGCGCGCGATATCGCCGATCGCCCTCTCCTCCAGGTAGAGCTCCGGCCGGTCGCACACGCCCTCTCGGCCCAGGTGCGCGAATGGGATCCACGGGAAATCCGACAGGTGCCCGCGCTTGCACGCGGCGACGAAGCGGACCGGTACGACGCTCGACCACTTGTTCTTCGCGCACTCGTGGCGATAACGACCGCTCTTGTTCTCGAACTGCTCCGACGCCCGCGCCAGGCGGCGGCACTTCTGGCAGACGAACCACCGGGGAAACTCGAGCGCGCGGACGCCGACGCTCGGATGGTGGTTGCGCGCGTCGCCCTCGGGGGCCATGCGGAAATAGCCCTCGCGCGCCAGATCGAGGTCCGGATCGAGCGCCTTCAGGCGGGGGATGAGCGAGCGCCGGAGCCGAGGGTCGTCCAGCGCGACATACCCCTTGGCGCCATAGCTCCAGTGCTCCAGGCCGCCGATGACGACCGCGCGATCGACAAGATCGACCATCGCGCCGGGGCCGAACGTGCTGACGAGCTGGCTCTGCCGGAGCTGTCCGTCCGAACGCAGTGCCCTGCGGGCGTCCTTCCTCTTCTTCGGATCGTTCATCAGCCCCTCTCGTCGAGCTGCTTGAACCGCAGCCAGACATGCACGCTCGGCTCGACGTCACGCATGGACGTCGGGACCTGGAAGTACCGGGCGTCGTGGTCGTCGGGCGGGTCGTCGCTCGCCGTGAACAAGAGGTGGAGGCCCTCCTGGCCGGCGCGGTCGTTCTTGCTGTAGACGCGCCTCGCCGCGCCCGTTCGCGCCTTGTCGACGACGCGCTCCCACGCGTCGAGGAAGCTCCGGCCGCGCGCGCGCACCAGCGCGGCGATGCGGTCCTCGGACTGCTTCTCGGGGAAGTGCCGGTGATGGCTGGCCCGCGCCACCATCCAGGCGACCATCGCCTCGGCCGCGGGCCGCTGCTCGTGGATGTTCATCACGCCCGCCGGGGGCTCCATCCGGGGGACGCCGTGCCGGATCATCGACAGGAGGCTGCCCACGAGGCCTCGATCCAGCGCCTGGCCGCTGAACGGCGTGACGCTCGTCGCCTCGACCTCGCGGTACAGGCTCTCGTGGTATGCGACGAAGCGCTCGTAATGCGAGCGATCGCGCGGCCGCATGACGTTCAGGCAGGTGACGACCAGGCCCGGGTAGGTTCGCCCGACGCGGCTCGTCGCCTGGATGTACTCGCTTGTCGTCTTCGGCTGGCCCGTGACGACCATCAGCCCCAGGCGGTCGACGTCCAGGCCGACCGAGATCATGTTGGAGGCGAGCACCACGTCGAGCGGCTCGGGGTCGGTCGAGGTGCGCCGGGCGTTGAGACGCTGCTTCGTCTGCTTGACGTTCTCGGTCCGCTCGCGGGACGTGAGCTCGGCGGGCATCTCGAGGTTGCGGTCCTTGGCCCACGGGTGCGGCCCGAGGAAGAGCAGCGGTCGCTTCTCCTCCTCGATGTTGTCGACGCGGTTGCGCACCTCGTCCTCGACGAGGCGCCGCATGCCCCCGAGCTCGCGCAGGCTGTTGAAGTACCCGATGAGCGTCATGTAAGGGTCGGCCGGCTGCTTCGGGTCGCCCTTCGGATCGAAGTGCTTTCGCGCGGCAGCGAGCAGGGCTGCGTAGGAGCGCACCGAGACCGCGCGGAGCGCGCGGCCGGGGGCGCCGACGCCCACGTACAGCCGGCCGGGCTCGTCGCGCTCGACCTCGGAGAAGAAGGTGTCACCTTCGGCAATGCCGCGCGGTGGGAAGAGGACCATCGTGCGCCCGAAGAGCGCCTTGATCTGCTCGCGCGCGCGCCGGACCGTCGCCGTCGAGCAGACCACCTTCGGCGGCCGGGGCGCGCCGCCGATGGGGTGCTCGCAGAGGTAGTCGACCGCGGCCTCGTAGAGGCCTACCATGGTGCCGAGCGGGCCGCTGATCAGGTGCAGCTCGTCCTGCACGATGAGCTCGGGGGGCAGGAGCCCCTCGGGGAGCGGCTTCGCGCCGGGCCTGGGATCGTGCATCACGCCGTAGGCCCGCTGCGCGTCGAGGTGCGTCGCGCGGCCGAACAGCATGCCGGCGTCGCCGAGCCAGGGCATCATCGCGAACTTGTCGACGGTGGCGACGAGGAAGCTCGGGACCTCCTGGTAGATCTGCTCGTCGACGAACAGCACCGGGAGGCCGAGGCCCGGCGTCCTCGCCTCGGTGTAAAGGCACTTCGCGTCGTCGCAGTAGACGGCGGCGCGCGCGAAGCTCTTCTTGGTCGGCTTCCCCTCGGCGTCGACGAGCTTGATGTTCTGGATCTTGATCGGCTCGCCGCACCATGGGCAGGTCGTGAGCGGGAAGGGGGAGTCGGTCCTGCCCGGCGTGTAGTCGGAGAGCGCCTCGTGCACGTCCTTCAGCCGGTTGGCGCTGGCGCTCGCGCCGACCCAGAGGCCGATGGTGAACCGGGCGTTGCCGAGCTCCTTGGGGTACCGGCGCCGGAGCTCCTCGAGCGCGCATATCAAGGTGGCCGCGCGCCCCAGCTGGTCCAGGGTGAGGAGCCGCAGCGTGTACCGGAGCAGGACCGCGACCCCGCGCCCCTCGTGCGGCGTCCCTCGCCCGCGCAGGCGTCGGAGCAGGAGCACGAACGCGATGAGGCCCAGGTAGGCCTCGGTCTTGCCGCCGCCGGTAGGAAAGTAGATGAGCTCCGCGAGCTTCCGCTCGGGGTGGCTCGCGTCCACGACCGACGGCAGGTTCAATAGGATAAAGGCGAGCTGGAACGGGCGCCACTCGGGCTGCCTGCCGCCGGTGTAGCGGCGATCCTCGCGGGTTCTGTCCGCTTGCATCGCCGCGACGTGCATCGCCTGGTTCATGTACTTGAAGGCCTTCAGCACCTCATCTTTCTCGCCCAGCAGGGCGATGCCCGCGGCGATGCGTTCCTTGGCCCGCGCCGCTTTGTTCATCAGCTCATCGCGCGTGCCCTCGAGCCGATCGAGCGGTGTGTAACGCTGCTTGTCAATCCACGCGCCGTAAGCCTCGATGAGGGGCGAGAGCGCGTTCGCGATGCCCTTGGCGTCGAGCTTGCCGAGGTCCATCATGCCCAAGGTGGCGTCCTTGAGCTCCCGGTGACCGACGCGCGGCACCTCGAAGCAGGGGAGCTGCGTCGTGCGGAGGCGGAGGACCTTGCCGTTCTTCTCCACCGGGCGCTCGACGCTCGTGTTGTGGCCGACGGCCCACTCCTTGTGATCGCGGAACGCGAGCGCGAGGGCGCGCTGATCCTCGTCGCCTTCCTCGCCGCGCCGGTTCGGGCGGGAGACGAAGCCGCGCTCGTAGCTGAGCTCCATCCGCACCTGGAAGGCGAATTGCGTGTCGCGGTCCTGCTCCACCGCGGTGCGGTCGTTCACGAGGAACAGGCTCAGCACGCGCGTGCCGGGATCGAGGCCGTCCATGGCCGTCGTGCGGAGCTCGCCCTTCAAGATGAGGTTGCGCGAGCCGGGGATGGGGATCCCGTCCTTCTGCTGGAGGACGCTCGGGTCGAGCGGGACCGCGACGCGGACCGGGCCGTACGGCACCCGCTTCCAGCCGGGGACCTTCTTGTCGGTGTGGTCGAGCGCGACCTCGATCTTGTCGTAGTCCGCGTACCAGACATCGACGTGGATCGTGTCGTCCTTGCCCGGGGGCAGGAACACGGACAGGCCCATCGATGCGGGGAAGCGGACCGGCCGCTTGGGCTCCGGCTCCTCGTTGCCTGCGTCCTCGTTCTGGCTCTCGCTGCCGGCGGCGAATCCGGTGTCGGTGGAGTCGCGATCGTCCGGATCGGGGACGCGGCCGCCCTGCGGCGCGAGGAAGCCGGTCAGGTACCAGCGCGACGGCGGGATCGGCAGGATCTCCTGGCCTCCCTGCGCGTGGCTGTCGGGCACGAAGGGGCCGATCAGATCGGCTTCGAGGGCTTCGACGAGGTGACGGCGAACGTCGGCAGGGGTCACCGCAGCAGGATCGCGTCCATGCCGGCGTGAAGGCAACCCTTTGGCGTGCTCACCGGAGCCGCTCCTCGATGACGCCGAGCATCTCGGGGAGGCGCGCGGGCTGCTGCTTCATCCACGTCTGGAAGAACGCGGCCCGCGCGGGGCGGCCGTACTGCTTCGGCGCGTGCTTCTGCTGGAGAGCGCAAAATGCCTTCCACGCCTGCTCCCGCAGCAGGGGGAGGTCTCCAGAGTTCAGGCCGAGCGTCTGCTCGACATCGGCTCTGAGAGCGGAGTGATCCGATGTGATGAAGAGCCCCTCGTGGGTGTCGCGGCGCTCGTACCGAAGCTGAATGCACGAGGCTTGCACGGTCGGGTCGACGGTCAACGCCGTAGATCCCTGCGCGGCGTCGCAGCTCCTCGTCCGCCACCCGGAGCGCTGCCCGCCGTCGCATGAGCCCAGGAGGTTGCGCCACGAGAGGGCCTGCGCTGGATCGACGTCTATCGGCGTGCGGTGGGCGATCTTCATCGTGCGCTCGCCACGAGCATCGGCGGCGTCAGGGGCGATACGGCGCATGCAGAAGGCGCAGAGCCAGCCCTGCTCGTGCGCGAGATTGGCGCGCACGCGACCCTTGTCGATCTGATCGAACGCGGTGCGAGCCCGAGCCACCGTGGAGAGGTCGGTCGTCGATGCGGTGCGTGTCTCCGTGACCGTCGCCGGCTCGGCGCCCTTCGCGATGTGCCTCACGAAGCGGCCTCGGTGGTGTCTTCAGGAGGCAGGAGCTGCTGGTAGAAGAAGACGTCGGGGTCGTCCCCCTCGATCATGGTGGACAGCTCACGGATGAGCTGGCGCGCCTCGTCGTAGCGATCCGCGTCGACTGCGTCGCGCAACAGGTTCAGCTTGGCCGCCACTTCGGGCGGCCGCCCTGGATCGCCGAAGGCCGCCTCGAGGATGCGGTTGGTGTCGCGCCGCCAGGTGCCGCGGTCGAGCGTCCGGAGCTCGAAGCGCTCCAGGACGCGGACGTTCGCCGCGTGCAGCGAGGAGAGCACCTGGGGAGAGTGGGTGGTGATGATGAACTGGGCCCGCGGGAACACCTTCTGGAGCCGCGGCAGGATCACCCGCTGAAGCCCGGGATGGAGGTGGAGCTCGATCTCGTCGATCAGGACGACCGCGGGGTGATCGAGCGGGTTCTCAATCTTCGGCGCCGCGAGCGCCATGCGCCGCGCGAGGTCCCCCGCCATGGCGAGGAGGCACTTTTCGCCGTCCGAGAGCTGGGCGACGTCGAGGCGGGTGCCGTTCAGCTCGACGGTCATGCGCTGCGGTCGCCGCTCGATACGGACCCTACGCGCGCCGGGCAGGAGAGCCTCGATCGCCCTGCGGACGACCGGCAATGGCGACGGTGTGGCGGGCTCGCGGGGGCCCTGCTGCTCGTTCGAGATCTCGAGGACCTTCTGCTCGTTGAGGATGTCTTCTTCTTCGCGGAACCACTCGAAGAAGCCCCGGAAGTTGCTCGCCCCGCGCTCGAGTGCGCCGTCGTAGGCGCTCAGTGCATCGAAGGCGTGGGGGGTGCGGATCCGCTCCGGGATATCGAGCGCGCTCCGGTTCGTGGGGAAGTAGACGACGAGCGGGAGGAGAGGGGAGCCGAGTGCGATCGTGGCCTGCGCGGCCGCGACGGGCTCATGCAGCGCGTCGAGCGCGCTCAACGTCGCAGACGGATGCCCCGGCAGTGTCTTCGAGATGCTCCACTGGACAGGTTGCCCGTTGAACTCGGCGGTCACGGAGAGGCGTGTGCTCGACGCCCCGACCCGGACATCGCCCGCGCTCGGCGTGATAATCACGAGCTTCCCCGAACGGATGCGCTCCACGAGACACGAGAGCAGGAGCGCGAGCGCGTCGAGGATCGACGTCTTGCCGGCGCCGTTGACGCCGACGAGCGCGGTGACGTCCGGCGAAACGTCCAGATCGAGGCTCCTGAAGCCCCGGAAGTCGCGGAGGGAGAGGCGGGTGATCTTCATGGTCCGGACGGCGTGACCATATACCGGAGAACGAACGCGAGGCGAGCCCGGCGGACGCGCTCGTGGCCGTCAAGCACGCGTGCAGGCTCGGCTCAGGAGCGCTCTCCGTGTGCGGTCACGGGTCGCTTGCCCCTGCCGGGTTCCTCCAGCGCCGGAGCTGCCGGGCATCGAGGCGGCGCCGTACCCTCCGCGCGGGGAACGTCTTCAGCGAGACGTCATGGCGGGGATCACCGTGGAGAGACGCACGAAATATAAGGACGATCCAGCGGCTTGCGCCGCGCTCGGCGTCGATCTGGGGAAGGGAAAGGGTCAGGTATACCCCTACATTCGCACCCCGGGAGGGCCGCATGGACGCCGCTGGCGAGCCTGCGTACGGTGCGCCGCGTCAAGGAGGGCATCATGCAGGCATGGATGCATCGTGTGGGTGCGCTCGTGTTGACGGGGGGCATGGTCTCTGCGCTGGTTCCGGCATGCACGATCCATCTACGCCCATCCGATGGTGACGAGATCGAGAGCGAATCCGCGGAGCACCCCCCGCCGGCGCACCCCGACGAGGACAGTGAGACGGACGACGACGTGGAGGACGATCAGGAGAGCGAGACGATGTCGGCCGAGGCCGAGGCAGCCTACGACGAGCTCATGAGCATCGACCCCCACGAGGTCGCGCTCAAGACGATGGCGGCTTCCTACGCGGCGGTGATGGTCGCGAGCCTCGTGGAAACGCAGGTCGTCGATCCAGCGACGCTCGATTTCGAGGCGCTTGACGCGCTGATCGGGCAGCACGCACCGGCCGGATGGGACTCGGCGCGCCTCTGGATCGAGTCGCCCGAGGCGACCACGCTGGCTGCGACCGACGGCATCTACCCCGATTTCGCGTGCTTCAATGAGCCGTATGGGTGCCCTCAGACGACCGAATGTCCATTGAGCAACGGCGAGCAGGCGTTCTGCATGGTGACACACTGTGGAACGGGTGAATGTCCCTGGTGCCCGTGGGGGCTCGGGAACCTCCTTTTCAAGTCATGGTGCGCCTATGGCTGCCTCAAGCAGGGTAGCCTCGTGGCTGGAGCGTACATTCTGAACACGCGCGGCTGGGGCCCCAGCAGACCTCGATGCACGTACTGGTGAGGGAGGAACAATGAAAGTCACGTTCGAGGACGGGAACACCTTCACATTCGCGAGCGACGATGGAAGAGAGGACATCGATGATACGGCGGATGTCATCAATGTCATCTACTGGCTGTCGGTGTTTGCTGCCCCGCGTATCTACCGGACGTTCAGCCGTGTGCCGCCACGCGAGCACATCCTCCGCTTGCTGGATGTCTATACTGCGTACGTGACGAAGGGGGCTCACTATATGGCGCCGCAGTTTCAGCCGGTGCACTACGAACGCCGCCTGCCGCTTGCGACACGGCTGCGTGAGCTCTTCGAGAGCTGGACACAGCCAGAGTTCCCTCAGGAGGTCATCGAGATTTCACGTGCTCTCATGGATCATGAAGGCATCAAGCCACCCGCCTGCGGGTGGGATGCGTACGAAGATCCGGAGGAAGGCGGGATCAAGTTCGAGGACGCGCTCCTGTGGCCTGAAGGCGTGCCGGCCATTCTCAAAGGCCAATGGCCACCGAAGCATGAGAAGGCGTAGCGAGAGCATGCGTCCACGCTCGGCTCAGAAGAGTTTCCCCTGCGTGGTCGCGGATTTCTTGCCCTTGCCCGGCTTCTTCGGTGCCGGTGCTTCCTGCGGCGCGTCCTCGTTCGCATCGCCGTCGACCCTCACCGTGCGGCCCTTCTTGTTCCCCGCGAGCCCGAGCCGCTGCTCCTCGCGCGCGCGCTCGGCGTTGAGCACGTAGAGCCGATCGATGACCTCGTCCTCGAACGCCTGAAGCGTTTCGCGGTCCTTGTCCGTGAGGGGGCAATAGGGCGGCACGGCGATGTCGCTCCAGCCGTAGGCGGCGAGGACGGCGCGGTCCATCTCCTCGTGGAGACGGCGCAGATCGAGGATGAGTGGGTTGTCGCAGGCGGGGTCCTTCAGCGCGTTGTACGTTTTCGTAAGGCCCTGGTCGGTGTCGACCATGAAACGCGCGCGGGCAGCATAGAGGCGCTCGCCGATCGATTCGAGCTCGGGGATTGGCGTGTGCGGATCTGGCTTCGGAAATGGAAAGGTCTCAAAACAATCAGTGGGCGCGTAGCGTAAATCCGTCCTCATCGATGAAGAGAGCAGGCGCGCCCAGCGTTCGTGGATCCGCGATTGAAGGCATGAAAATTGTGTTGCACGGTCGAGCGCGAAAACGAAAACGGCATTCGATAAGACGCGGTCGAGTGGTTGCCATGTGAAGGCGAGGTGCTTGGTTACACTTGATGTTACAAGGCACCTGCTTCGCGACTTAAGAGCTTCATGCAGAAGATCGCATCTGTCCACGAACTGCCACCAGTACTTCTTTCCGTGAGCTCCCGTGCCAGTGTTGTCTCGTGCCGCGTCTCGTGCGGGTTTTACGAGGGTTCGCACTCTCTCGAGGACTTCCGGCCACTGGGAGGCATCTGGCAGATCTCTCTTGCCGAAATTAATCACGAATCGATTGGGGATTTGTGACGGATGTGTGTTAATCTCCTCGCCTCCCAGGTAGGGAAAAATCACGTTTGCGCTGGAGGGACGTCTCGAAACGAATGCGTCGCGCTCGCTGGGCGAAAGAACGAAGCCTGCGCCACTAATCTTGTGTCCTTGGTAGCAGATTTTGTCGTTGGTTCTCAGCGATACCGGATTGTCTTTCTCAGGCTTCGGGCGCAGTAACGAGTTGATGGTGCTGACTTCGCGGCCATCGAGAGTGCATCGCGCGCTGGCATGCGATGCGGGTATGCCGACGGCAAAGTGGACGATGGCGACAGCCACGTTTGCCTCGCCCGGCCAGTAGAGGGTGGATGTGGCATCGTATATGAGCCCTCTGCTTCGAACGATAGCTGCAAGTCCCGTGTCTCGTGTGT
The DNA here is from genome assembly GCF_051525985.1 of Sorangium sp. So ce145. NCBI lineage: Bacteria > Pseudomonadati > Myxococcota > Polyangiales > Polyangiaceae > Sorangium > Sorangium sp. So ce145. Next base: position 4,549,374 of record NZ_CP150315.1, read on the forward strand.
CGCCTTGTGAAATTGAGTTTGTTGCGATGAGGCCGGCAGCGCCGTGAGACCCTAGTAAGGAGTGAGTGCGCCAGAAGAAATGTGCGCTGAGATCTCCCCTTCCGTCTGCAGTTGGATGGGTCGCCTTCAACCAATCGCGATAATGTTCACCGAGTGCTCCGCTCACTTTCGATCCGCCGAGAAAAGGCGGGTTTCCGATGAACGCGTCCATGCTAGCTGCACCATTGGTGCGTCCACGGTCGAGCGGATCTGGCCGCTCCTCGAAGAACACCTCGGGGAACTCAATCCACCAGTGAAACGGCGGCAGCTTCTCACGCACCTCGGCCGCGAGCGTCTCCAACTCCTCCCGCGTCGCTGTCGCCGCCGCGAGGTCCGCCGCCCGCTCTTTCTCCGCGCGCGTATCGTCCTGTGCACCGTTCTCCCGCCCCAGCCACGTCTCGACCAGCGCGAGCCTCCGCTTCCGCTCCTTCTCGCGCGCGGCGTCCTTCGTCTCGGCGAAGAACGCGCCCACGCACGCATCCGCGACGATTCGTACGCGCTCGATCGCCTGCTGCGAGAACTCGAACAGCCGCCGCTTCGTGCCCTGCGAAATCGGATCCTCGTGGTCGGCGAGCGCGAGGATCTGCTGCCGCAGCTCCACCGCCTGGTCGAGTGCGTCCCGCAACAGCACCCGGACCGTCTCCGTCTGCTCCGACAGCGCCCAGTGAAACGCCTCGATCTGCTTGAAATTGAGCCCCACGAGGCTGTCCCCGTGCCGTAGCGCGTGATCCACGAACGTGAACGGTAGCGTCCGGCTCAACGTCACCAGCCAGAGCGACAGCTTCGCCAGCTCGACCGCCGCCGCGTTCTTGTCGACGCCGTACAGGCACTGCTGCGCCACGAGCCGCCGCGCGTGCAGGTGCGCGTCGCCGTGCTGCTCGATGACGCGTGCCAGCTCGCCCTGGCGCGTCCACGCGGCGACGATCTCCCCGGCCAGCTCGCGGCACGCGGCGACCAGGAACGCGCCGGATCCCATGGCCGGGTCGCAGATCTTGAGCTGGAGGATCTGCTCCGGCGTGCGCGCGTCGCCCAGGCACGAGAGGAGCGGCTCCAGCGTGCGCCGCACGACCTTCTCGGTGAGCGAGCGCGGCGTGTAGTGGCTGCCCGTGCGGCGGCGCTCCTCGCCGGGCTGCAGCGCCAGCCGGCCGGCGCCCGCGCGGTGGCGGCTCCCCTCGCCGCGGCGGCCCGTGGCGTGCGCCGCGAGCGCCTCCGCGAGCGCACCGTCGTCCTTGCCGGCCTCCTTCACCGCCTTCTCGATCGCCTGGACCGGCCCCGGATTCAGCCCGCACGTCTCCTTGAGGAAGCGCGCCCTGTCGGTCGGGCTCATCGCGCGGAGGGCCCGGGTCTCGACCCACACGCCGTGCTTGCCGAGCCGCACCGCGGGGCTCTCGATCCGGAGCACGTGGTAGCCCATCAGCGACTCGTAGACGCTGCCGATCTGCTCGACGTCGAGCGTGCGGTAGCTGAGCCGCTGCCCGCCGAAGACGATCAGTCGGTGCATCACCTTGTAGACCGTGCCGTCATCGATGCTCGGCGGCCGCGCCTGCGCCCGCGCGCCCGGGTCGGTGACCGCGGCCGTCCACCCCGGCAGACCGCCCTCGAGGAACGGGTACGTGTTCGGGTCGAACAAGCGGCCTCGGCGCGGCGGGAGCTCGAGCGTGCCGTGCTTCACGCCGAAGAAGACGGCCCGGAAGAGCGCGAGGAGCTGCCCGTACGCGCCGAAGCGATGGTGCATGCTCTCGGGGTGGGCGCCGGCGTTGTGGCTGAGCCGCGCGTACAGGCCGCCGAGGCTCAGGTGCTCGGCGTACGTGCGGTGCTCCACCGGCAGGAGCGCCTGGTCCTCCGCGTAGAGCAGGAAGACCAGCCGCAGCACGACCGAGAGCACGCCCTGGTAGAGGTGGTCGCCCTCGGCCTCGATCGCCGGCCTCAGCCAGTCGAGCTGGTCGCGCCCGCAGTCGCGGGCGGCCGCGGCCTCGAAGCCGGCGACGAGCGTCTCGACCGCCTCGAAGACCTGCTTCGCCAGCTCCTCGGTGACGTCGGCCTGCCGGCGCCGGCTCTCGGCGAGCAGCCCCTCGAGCGTGTGCTCGGGCGAGGCGCTGTACGCCCGCCGCGCGTGGAGCAGCAGGTCGAGCGCCGTGAGGAGCGGGCGGCCCTCCGAGCCGCGCAGGTGCTCGACCCGGAACGTGAGGTGGGCCGTCGACTCGCCGGTCGGCGCGTAGAGGAGGCGCAGGTGCGCGCCGTTGAAGAGGAAGCCGACGGGGACGCCGGCGTGCCGCAGGAGGCGCTCGAGCTTCGCCGTCGGCGGGTAGCGCCACGGCCCGGTCTGGCTCTCCGGCTCGTCGAGGTCGACGCCGGCGCCGGTCTCCGTGAGGTCCCACAGGAGCGCGAACCACGGCTTCTGCGCGGCGGAGGCAGCCGTCTGCGCGGCGGTCTCCGAGGAGGCCCGTGACCCGCCGTCGCGCGCCGCCCCGTCCTGTGAGGCGCTCGGCGCCTCGTCGAACGCGGCGAACGGGTCGTCGGCGGCAAATGGGCCGCGCCCGAGGGCGAAGCTCGGACGGATCTCCTGCCCGCCCTCGGCGGCATAGAACGAGAGCTCGGCCGGCAGCTCGGCGCGCGGCACCAGCATCCCCGGCGACGCGTAGCCGAGGAAGTCGCGGAAGAACGCCTCGAGGCTCCGGATGCGCGGCGGCTCGCCCGTGAGCTGCGCCTCGAAGGCCGCCGAGAGCTCCGGCCGCTCCTCGGGGGCGATCTGCGCGTCGGCGAGCGCGGGCACGCTGAAGACGAGGCCCTCGATGGGCTGCGCGAGGCCGAGCCACTTCTTGTGAAAGAGAACGTCGCGATCCTTCATGTCATCGACTCCGGCCATGCGACGACGAGCCCCACCGGCGTGAGGCGCGACATGCGAACGTCGTAGAGCGCCTCGATCGCGGCCGGCTCGGACTCCATCTCGCCCGCGGCCGCCGCGCGCCGCCGCTCGAGGTGCCGCAGATCGAGGTCCACCTGGCGCTTCTGCTCCTTGTCCTGCACGTTGAAGAGGTCCGGCTGGCGGAGGCGCGCCTCCGCCTTGTCGATCGCCTGGCGCTGCCGCGCGAGCAGGCCGCGCATGTCGTCGGCCTCGCGCCGCGCGCGCTCGGCGAGGCCCTGGCGCGCCTCGACCGCCAGCGCGTCGGCCTCGGCCTCCAGGTGCGGCCAGAGGGCCCGGAAGAGGGCGTCGGCGTGCTGCTGGATGCGTTTGCAGATGGTCGCGTTGGGCGCGCGGCCCGAGCCCGCCAGGAGCCGCTCGGTCGAGGTGATCGCGTTCACCGACGTGGCGCGGTCCTTGTACGGCTTGATCTCGCTCGCCTCGCCGGACCACGCGGCCGCGACCGGCACGAGCTGGTCGTGGAGCCTCGCCGCCCCGATGCCGAAGAGCGTGAGGCGGGCGAACCCGACGACGCGCACGACGCTCTCGCCCGGCGCGACGACGGCGCTCACCCGGGTGAGGTCGTGCGCGCCGAAGCCCTGCGCGAGGAAGCGATCGAGGATGCGCTTCACGAGCGGGTGCGCGAGGTGGAGCTGCTCGGCCCCCTCGGAGAGGCTCGCCAGCGGGTGGAAGGTCACCGGCCGCGGCGGCTTCTGGCGCCACTCCCAGAAATCCTCAGTGCGCGCGCGGGGCGGCCTCAGCGTGTCGAGCGTCGCCTCCCAGGAGCGGTCGAGCGCCGGCAGCTCGTACGTCGGGCGGCCGTCGCTCGTCTTGCCCGCGTCCTTCAGCGACGACGCGCCCGCGAGCCGCAGCCCGATCTCGACGACGCCCCGCAGCGACTCGGGCTCGACCTCGAGCGTGCGCCGGGAGCTCTCCAGGCGCCGGCCGGCGCGCTCGACCTCGGCGCGCACGACCTCCAGATCGGTGCGCCGCGCCTCGAGCTCGGCGTCGACCGTGGCGGTCTTCGTATCGGATCCGACCTTCTCCACGGTGGCGCGCGCCTTGTGCGTGATGCCGTTCGCGAGCGCCACCTCGATCTGGCCGAGCAGCACCGCCCCGAGGGAGCCGAGCTCGCGCTGCACCGTGGCGATCTTGCGCACGACGGTCTCGAGCACCTGGTCCTCGCTGCGCTGCGGGTAGACGAAGTAGTGGCAGCGGACCTCCGCGGCCGGCTGGAGCGTGCGGTCGATGCGGCCGTTGCGCTGCTCCATGCGGGCCGGGTTCCAGGGGATGTCGGTGTGGAAGAGGTCGGCGCAGTGCGCCTGCAGGTTGACGCCCTCGCGCGCGGCGTCGGTGGCGACGAGGATGCGCACGGGGTGCTCGTCGGGCGCGCTGTTGAACGCCCGCTGCACCTCGTCGCGGGCGTCGTCGCCCATGCCGCCGTGGAACTGCATGATCCGCTGGTCGCCCTCGTCGGTGTGCGCGACCGCCGCGGTGAGGAGCTCGACGAGGTAGCGCTTCGTGTCGGCGTACTCGGTGAAGAGGATGACCCGGCGCGGCGTCCAGGCGCGGCTCGCGCGCGCGTCCGGGCCGAGGCCGATGGCCGGGCACAGGTGCTCCCGCATCCAGCCGAGCAGGGCGAGCGACTTGGCGTCGGGCTCCCCGCGGGCCTTCTCGGCGAGCGCGCGCATCTCGGCGAGGAGCGCGCGGGCCTCGTCGGTCGGGCTCGGGAGCGCCGCGCTGGCGCGACGGACGGCCGCGTCGCTCTCCTCGGCGAGCGCGTCGTCGGAGAGGCCGTGCGTCTCCGGGTCGGCCTCGACGTCGGTCGCGGCCGAGCCCCTGGCCGCCCGCGCCTTGAGGGCGAGCTTCTGCTGCTGCGGCGCGGCGACCGGGCCGCCCTTCTTCGCGAGGCCCTGCGCGTGGACCTCGAGCGTGCGCGCGAACGCCTCGGGGCTCGAGAGGAGCCGCTGCTGCATGTGGATGAACGGGAGCCGGCCCTGCCCGGACTCCGGCGCGCAGAGCTCCATGTAGCGCTGGAGCTTCTCGCTGAGCGAGAGCTCGATCGGCTGCCCTTGGGCGATGTCGCTCGCCACCGTCTTGCTCTCCGCTCCGGTCTCGGCGTCGTAGCTCGTCCGCTCTAGGCGCCAGGTCCCACCGCGGTTCGAGAGGGCGAGCTGCACGAGGAGGCGGCTGGGGAACCGCTCGACGCCGAGCTGGCGGAGATCCCGCTTGAGCCGGCGCACCATGACCGGATCGAGATCTTTTTTGCCCTCGACCGGGACGCCGCGGGTGAAGCGTACCGGATCGAGGATCTCGAGCAGCGCGCTGAAGCTGTTCGAGTGCCCGTTGTGCGGTGTGGCGCTGAGGAACATGCGGTTGTCGAAGCGGGGCGCGAGGTCGCGGATCGTCCGGGTGATGTCCGTGTCGGTCGCGTACTTGCTGGCGGAGGCCGGCGCGGCGACGTGGGCTTCGTCGAGGATGAGCAAGCCTTTGCGCGCCCGCTCGCCGAGGTGGTGAAGGAGCGGCTCGCGGTACTCGCTCCGGCGCAGGAGCGCGTGCGAGACGATGAAGCGGTTGTGGGTGCTCCAGGGGTTGATACCGAACCCGTGCTCCTGCCGCCGGTAGGCCACGAACTGCCGCGTCATGACCTCGAAGCGCAGGCCGAAGCGGCGCTGCATCTCGCCCTGCCACTGGAGGCAGACCGAGGCGGGGCACACGACCAGGACGAAGCTCGCCTGCTGGCGCAGGAGTAGCTCCTGGAGCACGAGGCCCGCCTCGATGGTCTTGCCGAGGCCGACGTCGTCGGCGATGAACAGGTTGGCGCGCGGCAGCTCGAGCGCCTTCATGAGCGGCGTGAGCTGGTGGGCCATCAGCTTGATGCCCGCCCGGAAGGGGGACTGGAAGCGGGTGGCGTCCGCGGCGCTCACGGCGCTCCACTTGAGGGCGTGCAGGTAGGCGCCGAAGTGCGCGGGGGGATCGAGCCGCGAGGCGTCGCCCAGCCCGTGGGTCTCCGGCTCGACGACGCGCGCGCCGAGCTCGAGGTTCCAGAGCACGTCGAGCTGGCGTCCAGGATCGTCGTCGTCGAGGCAGACGAGGCGAACGAGCGGCGACTCGTCGCCCGCGCCCAGGACGACGTCGTCCACGAGCCACTGGCGGTGCCGGGCGTGCACGATCTGGCCCTTGGCCGGCAGGCTGTCCGCGCTGGCAGCGGGCGGCCGTACCGTCGCCGCGCGCGGATCGAACCCCGCGGCCGCGAGCACGAGCGCCTGGAGGTCGCCGCGCGCCCGGGCGGACGGGTCGAGGCCGTGCCGGCGGCAGACGGCGCGGAGCTCGTCGCGCCCGAGCTCACGGAGCAGGGTAGGGAGCCGCCCGCCCAGGTGCTCGGAGAGCCTGGAGCCGAGGCGGTCCCTGTTGCCGGCGATGTCGCGCACCTCGCAGCCGAGCAGCCGGCAGAGGTCGAGGAGCCGCCCCGCGGAGATGACGGCGAGGACCGAGGGGACCGTGGGCGTCGAGGGGTCCTGGGCCGGAACGAAGGGCTGAAAGGTGGCGATACTCTCGGGCGCTTTGAGCGACTTTTTCGCGGGCATTCCTGCCTCCGGCGGTGCCCGAGCGCGGGCGACGGCCTCAGGGGGCCGGAGCATATCAGGGGATCGCGCGAGGTGTTGGGTGACGAGACGGGTACTCGATCTACCCACCCGGGTGGCCGCGTGGGTCCGGGTCCGGCGCGACGAGCTCGGGCCTGACGAGGCCATAGGTTCGCTGCCGAAAACCTCGCGAAGCCGGACCCTGCGACTGCTTGTGCGGCAGCCCAGTCCGGGAGCACATGGCTGCCTAGCCAACGAGCTCAACGATGAACATCACCCGGCCGAAGCAGGCAAAATCCTCCGCTTTCGCCTGACGTAAGAGGGTGCCGCGCTCACTCGAGACTGTCGCGAGCGTCTTGCGGTCTCGATGCGCTATTGATTCGTGATACCCCCTGCTACGCCGCCGTAGAAGGCAGCTTGTTGCTCCAGCCTGCGCGCTTCGCACTCGTTCCCCAGGGCACGATGGCATCTCGACAGGCCGTCTAGAGACAAGGCGTGGCGCGGGTTCATCTTCAATGCTCGCCGAAAAGAAGCCTCGGCATCAGGTAGACGGTTGAGTTTGATGAGGCACTCGCCATGTATATAGTGGGATAGGGCTGTCCGGCTACCACGCTCAAGCGCGGTCTCGGCCTCGGCGAGTGCTTCGCGAGGCGTTGCGTCGACCAGCAGCAGGGCCAAGCGTTCCCGGGTCTCGTGGGCATCTGGTCTCTCGCCCAGGACAGCGTAGAGGTGCGCGATGGCCTCGTCGGTCCTGCCGTGACGAATAAGAAGATCGGCCAAAAATCCACGGGCGAACACAGAGGAGGGCGAACGCGCCACCGCCTCGCGGAGAAGCGCCTCGCGCGCAGCTTCGGTCAGGTGCTCCCATGGCGCAAGTGCTCGATAAACCAGCGACTCCGCCTCGAGCTCATCGAGGCTTTCATGCAAGCTCCTGAAGGCTACCTCCGTCGCAGTAGAACGCTCCACCGGTCCCTTGGTGAACTCGGTGAAGAGTGCGGCGCTCTGTTCCAAGAACTGTACCAGTAGCCCTGGTGCCTTGGACATCCCCAGGAATTCGTGCTGCTCCAGTTCGCGTCGCACCTGCTGCGCCATGTCCGACGTTTGTGCGGCTATCTCGCGCATCGCCTTTTCGGGTTGCGTTTTGAGGAGAGTATGGATGCGCGCTGCGCGCTGTTCTTCCTGCATGACCAAGCTGTGGATGCTTTCGATTGCGTGCATCTCGGCGACGCGCCGTAGTGCATCGCCATGTGGCGAACGCATGCCTCGGACGACAATCACCGCAAGCTCGTCAGGTGTGTATCTTCGCAGCTCTGAGCGTAGCTGCCGGAGCTGCGCGAAGTGCCCGCCGAGGATGGCGCCCAGCGATGAATCGGCGTGTACATGAGCGCGCACGCGGGCGACGGCACAGGCAACGCGTAGCTCGAGCTCGATCTCGGCGGTCGATAGCCGGCTGCCGGTGCGGCTCGCCACGTCGTACGTCGCGCACGCGCGGGCGAGCTGCACGAGGGTTTCGCCCTGGGGCAGCTCGCCCGTGCCCTTCCGAATGGCCTGCAAGGTGCGCTTGTCCAGGCGGGTGGCTCGGCGGAGGCGTTCCTGGGATGGGATGCCTCTGCGCGCCCGGCGGACCAAATCGTCGTAAACGCCTCGGAGACCAGGTTGCTTGGACCACGCCGGGATCGCCTCGAGAACCGGATGTAGGCCTCGGTGCAGCACGAGGTACGCGGCGCATCGTACGAGGACATCGGCGAGCAGCCCGGTGCGTTGCAGGAGAAACGAGAAGAGGAAGGAGTCGGCCGGGAGCGCGCCGGGATTCAACAGCCGTGCGAGCTCGTCCCATTGATCAAGCACGTCCTCCAAAGCGGTGGCCACGAGCTCATTGTGGATGTGTATCTCGTCGGCTGTGAGACCTCGCGCGGCGAGGTAGTCAGGGGTGAAGAGGGCTTCGATCAGCACGCGAACAACGACGGCCCGCTTTTCGGAGCGAACCTGCGGCTCGTCTCCGAGGACGCGCTTGGCGGTGGCCGTGGACATGCCGCCAGGCCGATCCTGGATGCGCTCGCGCAGCCGGAAGGCTGAGGCCAGCAGGGCTAGGAGACCCCCGCGCATCGGCAAGGGTCCGGGGATGACAGGGGGGCTCATCACTTTGGCCTTGGGCATAGGTCGCGACGTCGAGACTCAGGGAGGCGCCCCAGCAAGGAGCACCGGGGCGCCTCCAATGCCGTCATTTCTTCGTGGGCTGCGACGCCTCGGGTTGCGGCGCAGGTGGGGGCGGCGGGTTGGGGTGGCCCTGGGCGATCCGGTTGTCCCGGTCGGCCCGGTACGCGTCGCTGGTGGGGTTCTTGGTGACGGACCGCTGATCGTTGGGGGTGGGCTTACTCTTGGACATGGGCGCTCCTTTCGATTCTCCGGGATGGCGGCCGTCCGTGAGGGCCGGCCGCAGGAGAAACATGCTTCCGCCCGCGGCACGGTGGCAGGGTGAAAACCGGGCTCATGAGGCGCGAGCGAGTCGGGTGCCGCTCGCCCGCCGGGGGATAGGGCTCGTGCATGGCCGTGCCGGTTCGCAGCCGAGGAAGGAGGGGGTCTCTAGGTCGCCGATGTAGGTTCGGTTCGCCATCGTACCCCACGGCACGCTCCTCTCCCTGGCCACAACCCCGCCCTCGCCCTACCCGGGGAGCGAGGCGCTCGTCGGATTCCTGCTGGCGCCGTACGTCGAGATGGCCGACGACCGGGCGCGATCCCGCCGGAGCGCCCCCGCCAGAAAGCTCGAGGCCGTCCCGGCGCCCCCGCCCTCGGCGGCGTAGAAAAGGCTTCCGCGCGCTCAAGGACGTGGAGATCTCGCTGCCTCCAGGCAAGCCGCTGGTGCTCATCGGCGAGAACGCCAGCGGCAAGAGAGCCTCCCTTGCCTCTCAGCTCGGGGATCGCCTCATCCAAGCAACGTCGCTCAAGCTGAGCTCCGCGACCTTGCGCGCGGCGCGCTTGTCGTGTGGATCTGGCCGCTCGACCTATGCGGTTCCTGACTCGTGCAGTCCGACCATACGAGCTCATTGACAGAACGGGCCTCATGTGATGGGGCAGGTCTTCCACGCCTGAAACGCCTGGGATCACCGCGACGTAGCACCATGCGAAGGCATCCTACCGTATGGCTGTATCCTGCCGAGCGTCCTGCTGCGCCGCGCCACGCTGCCCGAGGTGACGCGCGGGAGGCCGCCGCGCAGCCCGCGAGCGAAGCGACAGCCGTCGAGGTAGGCCGGCAGCCGCCAGGTGCTGACCCCCTCCCCACAATTCCAGCGACCGTACAGAATCGCGAAGGCTCGGTGTTGATTGTTGATTCGGCGCCGGCATAATCTGCCCTCGCCGGAGGCCGACCATGGCCACCCGACCATGAGGCCGTCCAGCGACCCGTGGAGGGCACAGCGAGGAGGAGCTAGGTAGATGACAATCTTCGCGTCGACGCCTGAAGCAGACGAGACCCGGCTCGCCGGCCTCGCCGCGGAATGGCGCGCCATCGTGGCAAGGGAGCAGGAGAATTGCGTGGCGCAGGTCGCCGCGTGGGATGCAAAGCTCGCCGAGCTCCGCGCCGAGCAAGAGGCGCTCCTGAGGGGGGGCCGCTGGGTCGGCGGACCGGATGATCTCCTGAGCATCCTCGGGCAGAGCCGGCAGGAGCGGTATCACTCTGCGCTGCTGGCGTGGCTGCTCGATCCCCAGGGGCGACATGGCTTCGGCGCTGGCTTCCTCGAGGCGTTGCTCCGCCGCTGCACGGCCGATCCGCCGAGGGCCGAGCTGGGCCGCGCCCGGCCCGCGCTCGAGGTGAGCCGGGGCAACGCCCGCGCCGATGTCGTCGTCGCTGGGCCTGGGCTCTGCCTCGTGCTCGAGAACAAGATCGATGCCCGTGAACAGCCCCAGCAATGCGATCGCCTGTATGAGAGCTTCTGTCACGCGCCGGGCGCGCTGTTCATCTTTCTGTCGCCATCCGGACGAGCGCCCGTGACAGCCACGGGCGGCGCGTGGGAGGCGTTCACGCCGATGAGCTACGCCGATATCGCGGCGATGCTCCGCGACGCGCTCGCCTCGGCGCCGGGCAAGGGCGCGACGGCGCGTGGGCGCGAGGCCGCCTCCAACTATCTCGCCACCCTGGAGAGGGAGTTCCGATGAACCGCATTGACGATCCGCGTGCCATATTCTACCTCCGGAACCAGGCGCTCATCGAGGAGTGGGCCGCCATCGGCGCGTCCGTCGCCGACCTCACGCACGCGTTTCTATGCTCGTGCGCCGACGGGATCGCCGAGCTTGCCTCCGAGCTCTCTCCAGACGTCGAAGTTTTCAAATTTCTGAAGGATGACGAGGACTGGCCGAAGATCCTGCTGGTCTTGCCAGGATGGTTCCCGTCGAGCGAAGGCGAGCTCGTCCGCGGGCCCGAGGTCGCCCCCAGGGTCGGGATCGGCCTGGAATGGAACAAGTCGAGACGCCTGAACTTCACGACCGCGCCTGCTTGCGTCTTCACAGGTGTGTGGGTGGACATCGACATCGCCGGCGGCAAGGAGCTGTCGCGGAAGCTTCGCGCGGCCTTCGGAGAGGCCGGCCTCCTCAAGGAGCACAGGCTCACCTCCAGCCCCTGGTGGCCCGCATACCGCTACGAGACCGCGACAGGGGAGTACTGGAACGATCTCGAGCCCTACCGCGCACAGCTCATCGAGTCGGTGCGGTTCCACTGGACGGCGTTCGAGGCGCAGATCCGGAAAGTGCTGGCGACCTGAGCGCACGGCGCGACGAACGGGCTGAGACCGCCTGAAAGGCGCAGATCCATCGCGGCAGCCGGGGCGTGACGCGCTCATGACTGGTGCGCCGCGAGACCAACGCGGCAGGCTCCGTGAAGACGCGTAGCGCGTGCTTCGCCGTCATCACAACCTGAGCTTCACAGGATGGGGAACGCCGAGCGCCTTCGCGATCAGCTCGAACCCGGCTAGCCCCGCAGCGCCGTCGTTCCTGCCACCGGTCGTGGCGGTTGCATCCAGCGGCTCACGCGGAGCCCATGTGCGAGGATGCGCGACCGCGAGCGCCAGCGTCTCTGCGCCCTCCGCGATCTTGCGTGACCTCTCCACGGTCCGCTACCGTCGCAGCGCATCGTCATGCTGACCGACGAACAGCTCACCACCGTATGGAAGGGCTTCACCCCACCTGCTGGGTGGGCGAAGTGGCAGAAAGACTACCTCGACTTCCTGCGCTGGGCGCGCGACATCCCCGAGTCCGAGCTGCGCACCGAAGCTGCGCAGAGGAAGCTCTGGAACGCCCGCGCGATCACCCCTGCCGGCTACGGCGACGCCATCAACATCGACGCGCTCCTCGCCGATCCCGAGTTCGTTGACACCATCGTCGGCCTCCGTGGGCGCGCCTTTTCGCCCGACGTCGCGGTCCGGGCCGCCGAGATCCAGGGCGAGTACGAGCGCATCCTCGGCATGGCCGTGGCGCGTGAGGTCAAGCCCAGGCCGCACGCCAAGCTCCAGCGGCTGGTCGGCGCGCTCGTGCCAGCCGAGCTGAGCTGCGTGCTCAGTTACGATGCCGTCCGGAATATAGCGAAGCTCCTCCTGGGGGACGCGAACGATCCCCCGATCGTTGCCCAGGTGAAGATGCGCGCGCGGCTCCGGGCCGTGCTCGGTGAGGAGAAGACCCTGGCCGAGCACGTGCAGCGCTCGACCTTCTGCTGGTGGCTCCACGAGAACTACGAGCGGCTCTCGGCTGGGCGGATGCCGCCGTGGAAAAGCGACGAGCCTGCCGACGGAGGTGCGATGCCCCCGCCAGACGACAAGCTGCCTCCGCTCCTGGTCTGGCCCTTCGCCAAGCAGTACGTGGGCTATCTCGCGGTGCGCAACTTCGCCGGCGCGTACCGCGCCGTGGTGCAAGCGGCGCTCCCGGGGCTCTCGCAAGACGACCTTGTGGGGGTGCTCCAGGCGAGCGGAAGCTTCGACAAAGTCCCGGCGCCGACGCTGCGCCAGCTCATCATCCGCGCCAAGGGCCTCGGGTTCATCGAGCAGCGCGACGGTCTGCTCTACGCCACGAAGGATGGCGACGAGCTGTTGGGCAGCGAGCAGCCGGACATCCTCATCGACCGCCTCATCGAGCGCGTCTTCGGCTTCGCCCATCTCCTCCGGTACGTCGACGAGCATCGAGGGGCGACCGACGCGGCCGTTGTCGACGCTCTGCAGAAGATCTATCCCGCCTGGACCACCGCGGGGGTTCCCAACGATCTCCGGAACTGGAGCCTCTACCTCGGCCTGCTCAAGCGCGACCAAGACGGCGGCCTCCAGCTGACGGAGTACGGCGCTGCCCGGGCCGCCCGGCTTCCGAAGGAGCTCCCGAAGCCTCCGGCCGGGGAGATCATCGATACCAACCCCCCCGGGGGCACGACTGCCGTCGTGGCGAAGGAGATCCCGTATCCCGCCTTTGACGCGATCCTCACGCACTTCAAGTCCGATCCGGAGATCGCCGACTTCGTCTTCGAAGACCGCCAGCTCGCGAGCCTCCACGCTGCGTGGCGCAGCAATCCACGCAAGCGCTTCGTGCTCCTCTCCGGCCTCTCCGGCACCGGCAAGACCGCCGTCACCCTGTGTTATTCGCGCGCGGTCTGCGAGCTGATGGGGCTCTCCGTCTCCGAGCACCGGGAGATCGTCCCCGTCTCGCCCGACTGGCGGGATCCCTCGGGGCTGCTCGGCTACTTCAACGCACTGCACGCCAATCCGACCTTCCAGGCCGAGCCGGCGCTCCGCCTCGTCCTGCGCGCCGCCGCCGACCCGGGGCGCCCCTATTTCCTCGTCCTCGACGAGATGAACCTCGCCCGCGTCGAGCGCTATTTCGCGCCGTTTCTCTCGGCCATGGAGACGGGCAAGGAGCTCGTGCTCCACGCCAATGGCGCCGAGGTCAACGACGTTCCGCCGCGCGTCCCCTGGCCGGCGAATCTCCACATCGCGGGCACCGTCAACATGGACGAGACGACCCATCCGTTCAGCGACAAGGTGCTGGACCGGGCCTTCACGCTCGAGTTCTGGGACGTGGATCTCAAGCGCTTCTTCGAGCGCGCCGCGACCAAGAGCCCGGGCAAGCGGCTCCCGGACGTGGAGGCGGTGCTGCTCGAGCTGCACGGTGCCATGCGCACGGTCCGTCGTCACTTCGGCTACCGCACGGCCGGCGAGGTGCTCGCGTTCATGCACGCCGTCCCGGAGCTGGGCGGCGCGGCGCAAGAGACGTTCCTCGACCAGGCCGTGTTCTCGAAGGTGCTGCCGCGCCTGCGCGGCGAGGACACGCCGGCGTTCAAGGGCGCGCTCGAGACCCTCCAGGGGATCTGCAAGCGCCGCGGCCTCACCATGTGCGAGGCCAAGCTCGCGACGATGATGGAGCTGCTCAAGCGCACGGGCGTGACCCGGTTCTGGGCATGAGCCTTCAAGTCCGCGACGCGGACGGCCTGGACCAGCACATCGTCGACGGCGTCCTGCACCTCGAAGAGGCGAGGACCTACCACGTCGACGCGCCTCCTGGTGCCGGCGCGCCGCGGGCGTGGCTCGGACCGCTGGAGCTGCCCTGGAGCCAGGAGCGCGGGTCGTTCACGCTCGAGGTGGGCCACTGGGTCGGCTCGGCGGTGCTCAAGGTGGCGCACGACGCCCAGGAGACGGAGGTCGCCGTCCAGGTGGCCCCGCGCGATGAGAAGCTCTCCGACGGGGCATGGCTCGCGCTCCTCGCGGACCTGGAGGCGTGGTCGCCAGGCCTGGCTATCGGCCTCGAGGGCGGCGGCGTCGGCGCCGTCCAGTCGGAGGGCACCACGGCGACTGTTTTAGCCACAGCGCTGCTGCCGCTGGTGCCGGCGCTCGTCCGCGCCGTTCAGGCCATCGCCGCGGCGCCGCGGGAGCTCGCGGCATCCACGCGCGAGGACGTCCCGTTGCGAGGCGTGCGTCGCGCGGATCGGGAGACGCTCCACTGGCTGGCGAGGCATCCGGCGGCTGCACGTGCGGTGGATCCCTGGTTGGCTGCTCACGCCGGCGAGCAGGACCCGTACGTGCCGCAGGACATAACGCACGAGACCGTCGATCACTCGGTGAACCGCTACGTTGCCTGGCTCGTCGGGCGGGTCGCTCGCGTGCTCGGCGACCTCAGCGTCGTGCTTGGCGACGCCGCGGTCAAACGACGCCTGCAGCCGGACACCGCGCAATGGTGCCGTGCACGAGCTCGCGCGGCCGCAGGCGCGGCGGACGAGCTGTCAACCACGCTGCGACGGACGTTTCTCGGGTCGCTGACGCCCATGCCCGTCACCGAGGCCGCGCTCCTTGCGGTGCAGGACGATCCTGTCTACGCCCGCGCCCACGCGCTGGCTCGGCCCTTCCTGTCGCCGCGATTCCGCCTGCGCGAGTCGCTGGCCGGCGGTGAAGCCCCGGTGCGCCCGAGCTTCGAGCTTTACGAGCTGTGGACACTGCTCGCCGTCCAGCGGGCGCTCGCCGGGATCCTCGACGGGTGGACGTGGACCTGGAAGCAGGGGAGGGAGAACGATCTGCTCGCCGGCTTCGGGACGGGGGCCGCGTTCACCGCGAGGCGTCCGAACGACGGGGCGCGGCTCGAACTCCGGTACAATATGACGTTCCCCGGATACCTCGCCCGGGGGACCTCGGACCGATATAGCATCTCCGGCGAGCGTCGACCCGACATCGTGATCTCGTTCGAGTCACCAGATGAGCCGCATTCGTGGATTTGTCTGGACGCCAAGTACCGGGTACGTCGTCAGGCGCTCGCGGATTCCTTCGCCTCGCTCCACATTTATCGTGACGCGCTGAGGTGGGAGACATTTGGCGGTCGATGCAGCGGCGGGCTGCTCCTCGTCCCAGCCATCGATCCCGAATGTCAGCCTTGGTTCGCGGGCGAGTTCCGCGAGCGGTTCGGCATCGGGGCCTGGCGGCTGACGCCCGGGGAGCCACCGGACCTCGATCTGGCGAGGCTCATTCTCGCTATGGGAGGTCAAGCCGTCCGAGCGTAGGCGCCAGCGGCGGGGGCAGGCCGGGCCGCCACAACCGCTCTCGCGGGGAACGCCGCCGCGCACGCCCCACTGCGCAGCTCCGGCCGCGCCGCTGTCAGCCCGTCGTCTCCGGCGCCTGCTCACCGCGCGACGCCGCGCCCTGTCGCGCTCGCCCGCGACGACCGCCCCGCCGCCGCTTCGCCTCAGTCGAGCCCGATCACCACCTTCCCGAAGTGCTTCCCCGCCGCGAGCTTCGCGAGCGCCTCGTTGGCCCGCTCGATCGGAAAGACCTCATCGACCACCGGCCGGATCCCGTGCAGCTCGAGCGCCGCCCCGAGCTCCACGGTCGCCTGCCGCGACCCGACCACGGTCCCCTCGACGCGGATCGCCCGGAACAGGATCGGCATCGGATCGATCTGGCTCCCAACCCCGCTGAGCAGCCCGATCAAGCTCACCACGCCCCCCGTCTTCACCGCCTGCATCGATCGCGGCAGCGTCCCCGCGCCGCCCACCTCGATCACCCGGTCCACCCCTTCGCCGCCCGTCAGCCGCAGCACCTCCTCGTGCCACTCCGGCTGCTTCCGGTAGTCGATCGCCTCGGTCACGCCGAGCGCGCGCAGCCGCTCGATCTTCGCCGCGCTGGACGACGTGGCGATCACCCGCAGCCCCGCCGCGCGCGCCAGCTGCGCGGCGAACAGCGACACCCCGCCGGTCCCCTGGACAAGCACCGTCTCCCCCGGCGCCGGCCGCGGCCCCGACTCGAACAGCGCCGTCCACGCCGTCACCCCGGCGCACGTCAGCGTCGCCGCCTCGTTGAACCCGAGGTGCGCCGGCGCGCGGACGATCGCGTCCTCCCCGAACACCACCAGCTCCGCGAGCACCCCGTCGTTCCCGCCCGCGCCGAGCGTCGTGGTGCGGTACTCCCCGCGGAACGGCCCCGAGGCCCACGTCGGGAAGAACGTCGAGATCACGCGATCTCCCTCCTTCCAGCGCCGCACGCCCGCTCCGATCGCGACCACCTCGCCCGCCGCATCGCTCAGCGGGACAAGCTCGTCCTTGCGCTCCCCGCCGTACCGGCCGCGCACGACCATGAGGTCACGGTAGTTGATCGACGCGGCGCGGACGCGCACGAGCACCTGCCCCGGACCGGGCCTGGGCGCGGGGCGCTCGGCGAGCGTCCATGCGTCCGACTCCGAAGCGTTCTTCCGAATGATGACAGTCTTCATGGCGTGTCCTCCAATCTTCCGTGGACACCCCATCCGTAGATCCATTCCTCCGGGCGCAGTAGTCCGCGCGAGGGAACGTCACCTGTGCTATTTCAGCACAGATCATGATCTCGCTCGCCGCGATCGAGCTGCTCGTCGCCACCGTCGAGACCGGTAGCTTCTCGGGCGCCGCGCGCCGGCTCGGCGTCACGCCGTCCGCGGTGAGCCGGCGCGTGATGCGCCTCGAGCAGGAGCTCGGCGTGGCGCTCCTGGCGCGCACGACGCGGTCGCTCCGCCTGACGGACGACGGGCAGGCCTTCTACGCGCGCTGCGTCCGCATCGTCGAGGAGCTCGGGGAGGCGACCGAGGCGATCGCGCGCGCGAGCAAGAAGCCGGTGGGGCTCCTGCGCGTCGACGCGCCGGTGGCGCTCGGACGGGACGTGATCGCGCCGAGCCTGCCGCGCTTCGCGGCGCGCTACCCCGACGTCCGGATCAACCTGACGCTGCGCGATCAGCACGTCGACCCCGTGGCCGAGGGGCTCGACCTGCTCGTGCGCATCGGCCCGCTCGGCGACTCGAGCCTCGTCGCGCGCCGGCTCGGCGCGAGCCGCCTCGTCCACTGCGCGGCGCCGTCGTACATCGCGCGGCGCGGCGCGCCCGCGACGCCGGCCGATCTCGCGGGCCACGACTGCGTCGGGTACCTGCGCGACGGGCGGCCCACGGGGTTCCGCTTCCTGACCGGAGACGGCGACGCCGTGCTCGAGGTGCCCATCTCCGGGCCGTTCCACGCGAACGACGTGGATGTCCTGAGGCACCTCGCGATCGCCGGGAGCGGGATCATCGCGATGTTCGACTTCCTCGCGAAGGACGCGCTCGCCGAGGGGACGCTCGTGACCGTGCTCGACGAATTCCCGACGACGACCTGGCCGATTCACGCGCTGTACCCGAAGAACCGGCACCTCTTGCCGAAGGTGCGCGTGTTCGTCGATTTTCTCGCGGAGATCTTCGCGCCACCCTCGCCCGAGCGCCGGGGAGAGCGCCGGCGGAGCGGGCGACGTTGAGCGCTCCTCCCGGGGGCCGTCAGCGCTGTCAGAACTGGTAGAGCCCGCCCGCCTCGACGCCCCAGCCGGTGCGGTCGGCGTCATGCTGCACTGCGGCCGCCGGATCGAGCTTGTGGCGCGTGAGCAACAGGGAGGGCTCGAGCACGATCGAGAGCCCCTTCAGGGGCGCGAAGGCATACCCCGCGCGCAGGGTCACGTTGCGCTCGATGCCGGGACCATTGGCGCCCACGCGCGCGGGAGCCGTGGCCGGCGTGCCGCCCGCCGCGGGTGTTCCGGGCGTGTAGCCGAGCTGCATCTCGTCGGTGCTGAGCACCATCGCGGTCCCGGCGACGAGGTGCAAAGAGTGCTTGTCGAACGTGACCTTCCCCGACACCCAGCCGCCTACCTCGGCGACGTCGTCCGTGCGATAGCCCTGCCCGAGCGTCAGGAGACCCAGGTTGGCGAGGTTCTTCCCGCCGTACGCTTCGGCCCGCACGTTCAGCGAACCGCTCGTGATCTCGCCGAACAGGTTGCCGCCGAGCGCCAGCCGACCCTCTTCGGTCGGCAGGTTCGCGTCGAAGGCGAGCCGCGTGCCGATCACCGAGGCGCCCACCCATGCTGTCTTCTCGGCGCGATAGCTCGCGCGCAGCGCGACGGTCGGCGTGCGCGAGTACTCGACGTTGTTGAGGATGGCCGTGACGTTCTGGCTGACAAGACCGAGCGCGGCGCCCACCTCGAGGCTGCCGACGTTCGCCAGGTAGATGAACTGGTGGCGCACGAAGCCCGAGTTTCCGGACTGAAACATCCCGCCCACGAGGTTGTACGTGTGCGTGTTCAGCGGCGAGAACAGATCCCAGGTCTGGCCGAGCGTGAGCTTGTGCCCGTCGGCGGGAGTCCAGTCCAGGAACGCCTGACGCACGCGAAGGCTCGTCCCCTGGGCCGGAGAGGACTTGCCGAAATCGATGAAATCGACCTCGACCTGCCCCTTCACCGGCGTGCCCTCCCCGACGGCCACGCCAAGGCGCGTCTGCTGCGCCTGAAAGGTGAGGCCCACGGCGTCCGGATCGGCGAGGAACAGCGGGTTCACCGCGGCCGTCGGGGCGGTGTAGTTCGGGTTGCCGAAGGACTCGAGGCCGTTCCCCACGACGACCGTGGGCTTGACGATCCCGTAGACACGCACGAGAGGCTTGTCATCGGCCTTCTTCTGCTCGACAGGCGGCGGAGGAGGCTCGGGACGGGGCTCCTCCACGGGCGTCGGCGCGGCCGCGCCCGGCGCAGCCTGCTGAGCCGCCTCCGCCGGCTGCGCATTGCTCGTGGCCGGCGCAGCGACCCCGGCCAGCGCGAGAGAGACGACAAGGGCTGCGCTGGGCGTCTTCCAAGTGATCATGAACAATCTCCTCCGGCGGTGAATCGGCTACGCGGGTTCACGTTCCGACGTCCACGAGGGCTGCATCGGCGCCGCCGTCGACCACGCCACCCGTCATGTCGGTAGTCACGTGGGTCTCCCGAGAGCATGGTCCGCGCAAAGCGATTTCAATACGCCGACAATCTTATCGTGGGCTGTGAATGGCGGGACACCCTACTACCGATCCGTCGGGCTACCAAAAAATACGCCCCAAATCAACGGGGATCCCCGCGGCGAGCGCTCGGCGCGGTGGCGCGGGCCGGAGCGCGTGGACGCCGACAGATAAAGATCAATCCGGATCGTAGCTCCCCGCCAGCCGCGCGGGCCGACCCAGGGACTAGACCGTGCCCTCCGGCGCGCGCTGGCGGAGCGCGTCCTCCAGCGCGCGCTCGAACACCGCGCGCGACGGATGGACGGTCAGCTTCCGGATGGCGGTATTCGCGATCTGAACCCCGAAGATGACCACCCTGGATTGGAGCAGGAAGTGACCTCCCTCGACCGCATGAAGGACGGAAATCGTCGCCGCGGTCAGCCGCGTGCGCGTCACGTGCTCGTAATCGGTCATCGCCTCCCAGTCATTGAAGACCAGCACTCGGCCCTCCGCGGCGACCCGCCGCAAGAACACCTCCTCGATCGCCGCGGCGCCCGCCTCCACCAGCACTCCGGTGACACACGTGACCATCAGCGCCGGCGCGGGACACCAGATCTTTACCGTGCCCTCGTTGCACCAGTGGGTCTGAAGCGGACGGGCAGGGAGCGGGACCATACAGCTGGCGGGTAGACTGGGCCGCGGGCGACCGTTCGTCGAGGACCTCGTCGCAAGATCTGCATCCAGAGGAGGAGCAGCGCAACGGGCCAGCCTCTCTGCACTGTTGTGTTGTGAGAAACCCGACCATCACGCGAAGTGAAACATTCAATTCGGGCGGCTGAAAACAACCTGTGCAGTTCTCCTGTCACAGCGACGGATCTTTATGCTGCCCGGGGCCGAGTCCGCCTCGCTTGCGAGCGGCGCGCGCTCCGGGCAGACTGCCCCGTCAGGGCTTCGCGGCGCCCGCCATGAACGCGGCGAACGCGTCGGCGTACTCTGGATGCCAGCGCGACAGCGCAGGTCGGTTCCGGATCAGGTCGTCGGCCGCCCACTGCACGCGGCGCTCGTCCATCTCGCGCGTCACCGCGTTGTCGGGACAGAGCAGATAGAAGTCGCCGCGGGCCATGCCGCCGATCATCCGATCCACCACCTGATCGGCGGTCCATGCCTCCGCGGGCTTCTCCGGGCCTCGCGCGGTCATCGCGGTGAACGTGTAGCCCGGGATCAGCAGATGGGCGGTGATCTTGCAACCCGCCACGTTGCGCAGCTCGTGGGCGAGCTGCTCTGTCAGCACCTTCACGCCGGCCTTCGAGACGTTGTAGGCAGCGTCGCCGGGCGGGGTGGTGATGCCCTGCTTCGAGCCCGTGTTGACGATGGCGCAGGGGGTTCCCTGCGCGATCATCGCCTCGGTGAACGCCTGCACGCCGTGGATCACGCCCCACAGATTGACCTCGATGAGCCGCCGCCAGCGCTCGATGTCCTTCCACGGCTTGCCGCCGCCGCCGACTCCGGCGTTGTTCATCAGGACCGCCACCTCGCCGAACGCGTCGTAGGCGGCCTGCTTCAACCGATGCACGTCCTCGAGCCTGGCGACGTCGGCCGGCACCGCGCGCACATCGGCCTGGCCGCCGGGCGCGGCGGCGGCGACGCGCCCGGCCGCCTCGTGCAGCGCCGGTCCGTCCAGGTCGGCGAGACAGACCTTCATGCCCATGCGCGCGAAGCGCTCGGCGGCCGCGAGGCCGATGCCGCTGGCGGCGCCGGTCACCACGGCGGCGCGGCCAGGTGTCAATGCGGGATGGTCATTCACAGCAGATCTCCGTCATGTGTTGATGGCGCGCCGCCTCTGGCGCGGCGATCGGGGCGAGCATAGTGGGCGCCGGCGGGTCGGGCCACGGCCATCCGGCGTGAAGTGGCCACCTCCACGAATGGCTTGCATGCCACCGCAGCCGCTCCTACCATGCGCGCTGGCCGACACCCGCGCAGGTGCACGATGAGCGACTCCGAGGACAGCGAGACCATCTTCCGGGTGGTCGTCAATCACGAAGAACAGTACTCGATCTGGCCGGCGACCCGTGATCTGCCGCTCGGCTGGCGTGCCGAGGGCACCGAGGGGACGCGCGCGGCGTGCCTCCAGCACATCGAGAAGGTCTGGACCGACATGCGGCCGCTGAGCCTGCGCCAGGCCATGGACGGTCAAGGCGGTCAATGACCGCCGTCCCGCGCGCGTGCTCCAGGGCGCGCGCGCCGCGAAGCCGCCTCAGCCCGCCGCCCATCCGATCACCAGTCGGCCGACGGCGAGGATCACCAGCAGGCTGACCGCGAAGCAGCCGAGTCCCGGGCGCTTGCCGTTATCGCCTGCTCCCGCCACCTGCAGGCTCACCGCGCCCGGAGGATCCAGGCACTTTTTTTTTACGGTGGGCACCCGCTTCCACCGCGCGGGCGCGGCTTCGCCCTCGAGCAGCGCCACCGGGGGCGTGCGCTTCACGATCGCCATCGCGCGCGCCGCCCGGCTCTCCGGAGCACCCCGCCTCGACGCGCGGATCGCCGCCTCGGGCAGCCCGAACACCTCGCCGGAGCCGTACGTCCCCGCGAGGCCCTCGAGCACGCGAAGGTGCCAGTCGGCGGGGATCGCCCCGGGCAGCGCCTCGATCGCCTCCTCCGGGATCGGCGGGAACCACACGGCGAAGTGCTGGACCTGCCTTCCGGTCCAGTCCTTCCGCGCCGGATCGAGGAACCGCGTCGCCACGTAGGGAAACACGAGAGGGCCTCTCGGCCCGGGCTCGTCGATCTCGAGCAGGCCATAACGGAGCTCTCCGGCGCTCGCGTCGGCGTCGCCGATCATGGCCTCGAGCGCCGTGAGCCAGGCGGGG
Source organism: Sorangium sp. So ce145 (assembly GCF_051525985.1). Taxonomy (NCBI): domain Bacteria; kingdom Pseudomonadati; phylum Myxococcota; order Polyangiales; family Polyangiaceae; genus Sorangium; species Sorangium sp. So ce145. Next base: position 4,571,496 of record NZ_CP150315.1, read on the forward strand.
AGCGCCGGGATCTCGGGCACGCAGATGAACTCGTAGTCCCAGTGCTCGCCGCGCGTCCTCCAGAGGAGGCGCGAGGTCTCGACGACGGGCGCTGGCGCGGGCGCGAGCATGGCTGTCCTACTGGTTCTGGTGGTAGGCCCGCGCCCCCTCGTCGTTGCGCAGGGCCGCGGCCATCGCGCTCAGGACCGCCGTGAACGCGTCGCCCCTCCGGATCGCGTCCTCGCGGGTCTTCTGGAGCCTGTCGAGCCGCGTGGTCGCGAAGTCCTTGATCGAGACGAACCGGAGGATCTTGCTCACGATCTGGTATCGCTTCGGGAGGAAGTCGTCGAGGGAGTCGACGAACGTGACCAGATCGCGCAGGCCCTGGAAGAACGTCTCTCCGGCCGACCTCTCCTTCCGCGTGGCCTGCGCCTCGCGGACCGCGCCCTCGACGGTGCTCACGAGGACCGCGGGCGCGAGCGTGCGCACGCCGAGCGAGGTGCCCGGGTCGACCTGCGCGCCGGCGTCGACCGGCGCGGCGACCGACGAGAGCAGCATGAACCGGTGGCCGAACGCGCGCTCGGCGCGGAGCACGGCGCAGAGCTTGGCGAGCTGATCGTCGGCGTCGCGGCAGACCTCGCGCTCGAAGTCGCTCGCGCTGTACTCCGGCGGGAACAGGTCGGCCTTGCTGAGGGCGAGGATCCACTCGCGCGGGAAGCTCACCTCGTCGCCGGTGGCGGCGCTGGTCCGGCGCAGCCGGTCGCACTCGTCGGCGAAGTGCTCGAAGAGCCACCGGATGTAGCCGGTCCCCTCGCTCCGGTACTTCGCGCCGTCCGCAAGGAGGATCCCCACATGGCTCATGCCGAGCTTGAGCAGGCCCTGGCGCATCGCCTCCCGCTCTTCCGCGTCGATCGGCTCGTCCTCCCACCAGCGCCCGGGGTAGTCGTACCAGTGGATGCGGACCGCCGCCTCCGGCAGGTCCCTCGGGAAGAAGTCGAACTCGTACGCGTCGAAGCGCGTGCTGCCGTCCGGGAACCTGCCCTCTTCGAGGCGGTAGAAGCGCCCGAGGAGCTGGTTGCCCTGCGCCTTGTTGACCGCCTGGATCTTGTACGCGTGCTCGATCTGAAACGAGGGCTGCGTCTGCGCCCGGTAGAAGGCCGCCAGGAGGACCGTCTTGCCTGCGCCGGAGGCGCCGAACAGGGCGACGTGCAGATCGAGCGGCGGCATGACTACTCCTTCTCCCGCACCTCGACCTCCATCTGCCTGACGCTCGATCCGCCCCGCGTGTCGTGGACGACCGCCCACAGCGACACGCGCCCCGGCTTCGAGGGCGGCGTCCAGGTGGTCCCGTGGCGCTCGCCGGGGCCCGTCACCGCGTCGCTCACGAGGCGCCTCGCCCCGTCGAATCCGCCCCCGTCCGTGTAGTAGTCGACCCAGATCGCCTCGCGCGCGGGCGGCCCCCCGAGCCCCGTGGCCTCCACGTCCACGTCGGCGGCGCCCGGCGGCACGATCACGTCGATGTCGTAGGTCGCGCAGTCGTCGGCGTCCGGCTCTGCCGGGCCGCATCCCTGGGCCTTCGTTTCCGGCCGGATGCACGGCTCCACGACGGGCAGGCCGCTCTCGCCGAGCTCGACCTCCTTGTCGTCCAGCTTCAGCGTGAAGTCGTCGATGGGCGGGTTCGTGTTGGCTCGCTGATCCGAATCCTGGAAGACAAACACCTGCGTGTAGCCCACGACGAAGCTGTCCGGACCGAGCACCTTCCCGTCCTCGTCGACGCACTCCAGTGGAATCTCGATGCCGCCGGCCAGCGCCGCGGATATCGCCGCGGACATCGCCGCGAGCGGGTCATCGCCTGCCAGCATCGCCTCCAGCGCTGCGGACAGCGCCGGAGTCGGCCGCATCTTGCCGGCGCACACGGCGAACAACACGTAGGCCGACGAGTACTTCGTTCCGGCCGCCGTGGTTCCTGCGTCCTCCCGCCTGAGGATGTCGCCGGACAGCGTCCACGTAAACGACGCTGCGTTGGGCTTGCCGCTCAGCTCCGATTCGAGCTCCTGGCGCTTGAAGAGAGCGGTCTGCTCCTCCTGGCCGCCATTGCCGTCGCCGTTGCCTCCGTCGCCATCGTTGGCACCGCCGCCGTTGGCGCTGCCGCCGTTGCCACCGTCGCCGCCGCCGTTGGCGCTGCCGCCGTTGCCACCGTCGCCGTTGGCGTTGCCACTGCCGCCGTTGCCGCCGCCGCCGTTGCCGCCGCCACCTCCGCCTCCCTGCGGCGGGATCTTTGCCGCTATGTAGGTGCCTATCCACTGCCCGAGGCACCCGATCTGCGCGTCTATCCCGACAGGCGGGTTCACGCAGCCCCCGATCCACATGACCTCGACGTTCCGCGGGTTGCCGTCGGCGTCGCCCAGCCCGTCGGCGTACGTCATCTGGAACGTCACGGGCGTGCCCCGCGCCGGGTACGGCTTGTCCGCCGTCACGGCGAGGACGCGGAGCCCCTCGACCTCGGACGACGGAGCCAGGTCGCTCCCCGAGCAGCAGGGAATGCCGAGGGCCAGGGTCGAGAGCGCGGCGAGCAGCGCGCGGCGAGAGGGCAGTCGGGTCCGTTTCATCAGAAGTCTCCTCGCAGCCCGAGCGTGGGCAGGAAGGGGAGCCCCGTCACGTACTCCCGCTTCGTGAAGTTGAAGTTGTAGCTGATGCCCTCCGCGGCCTGGTGATTGTAGACGTTCTGCACATCCAGGTAGAGCCCGAGCTGCCACCTCTTGAATCGCCACGTCTTGTCGACGCGGACGTCGAGCTGATGGAACAGCGGCATCCGCTCGCTGTAGTCGCCCCCGAGCGGGAAGGGCGAGTACTTGCCCGAGGAAGCATGGTAGATCGCGTTCACCCGGTTCGGATCACACCCCTTCTGCTCCGGATCGCAGACATAGGGTGTCTCCAGGTTGCCCGACACGAGGCGGAAGCGCGCGCCGACCTCCCAGCCCCGGCCGAGCTGCAGGTTCCCGAGCACGGTCAGCACGTGCGTCTGGTCCCATGGCGTGGGGTGCTCCTCCTCGCCGGGGCCGTCCGTGCGCACCGACCGCGAGAGGGTGTACGCCGCCCAGCCGAAGAAGCGATCGTCAGGCTTGTACTTCAGGAGCACCTCGCCGCCCACCGCGTACCCGGTGCCGTCGTTCGCATATCCGTCCTTCTCGGCCGAGAAGACGACCTGCCGATCGAGCTGCTTGTAGAACCCGTCCACCGTCACGTCGATCTGCGGCGTGATCTCCTGCTCCACCCCGAGGCCGTAGTGGATGGATCGGTTCGACTTGATATCCGGGTTTCCGAACGGCTCGACGCTCTCCTGGAACTGGGGCGCCTGGTAGTAGAGGCCCACGCCGCCCTTGGCCGTCGTCCGCGGGAAGCCGCTCCGGATGTCGTAGCGCGCGTTGATCCGCGGGCTCACGTCGAGCGTGCGCGTGTCGAGCGCGTAGTCGACGCGCACCCCGGGGACGATCCGCGCGCGCGGCGAGGGGACCACCTCGAACTCGGCGTAGGCGGCGGGCCGGGAGTACGGGCCGTCGAACGACTGGTCCTGCGCGGGGAGCGTCGAGAACGGCTGGTTCGACGGGTGGCCCGCGGGCTGCCTCGTCGGCGCGTGGAGCTTGACCGTCGCGATGCCGCTCGTCAGGTCGGTGCCGACGTTCATCGTGAGGAACCTGGCGAACCGGTGCGAGTACTCCAGCCGCAGGTCGAGCGAGGCCGTGGTGATGTTGAAGGCGAAGGGCGCGATCCCGAAGTCGAAGACGTCCCTGCCGAGCGCCAGCGACCAGAGGATCCTGTCCCGGTTCCCCAGGCGGTTCTCGTAGCTGACCTGGAAGCGCTGGAAGGCGGTGTGCAGCCCGAAGTCGCCCGTCAGCGCCGGCTCGTCCTCCGGCGGCTTGTCCAGGGTGATCTTGAAGGCGTCGTCCGATCCGTAGAAGCTCGCGCGCACGCGCTCGCTGGCGGAGGGGCGGCCTTCGAGGACGAACTGGTAGTCGTAGTAGACGGGCGCCTGCGTCACGCTGGAGCCCGCCTCCTTGAGCACGGGCCCGAGCCACGCGTCGACCCAGCTCCGCCGGCCCGCCGCGATGAACTTCCAGTCCTTGAGGTACGGGACGGGCCCCTCGAGGAGCACGCGCCCGTCGATGAGATCGAGCTGGACGACGCCGTGGTACTTGCCGTCCTGCTTCGGCGAGCGGAGCCCGACGTCGACGATGCCGCCCATGGCGCGGCCGTACACGGCGCTGAAATTGCCCGGGTAGAAGTCGATCTTCTCGAGCATCTCGGTGGGCACGACCGAGGAGAGGCCGCCGAAGTGGTAGATGATCGGCACCGGGGTGCGATCGATGAACGTGAGCGTGTCCTGCGGCGCGGACCCGCGCACGATGAGCAGCCCGAACCCGCTGCGCGCGACGCCGGGCAGGCTCTGCAGCGAGCGCAGCGCGTCGCCGCCCGTCCCCGGGATGCGGTCGATCTCGCGGCGCTCGAGCGTCCTCCGGGTCACCTCGCGCGGCGGGCGCTCGCCCTGCACGGTCACCTCGATGCCCGGCGCCGCGCCGTCCTTGGGCTTCGCGAGCGAGATGCGGTAGCGCACCTCGATCGCCTCGCCCTCCGCGATGTCCTCCTCGGCCGTGAACGGCTCGAACCCCGCGGCGGCGACCTCGACGCGGTACTTGCCGGGCGGGAGGTTCTTGAAGCGGAACTTGCCGCGCTGGTCGGTCTTCACGTCCTCGCGGCCGCCGTCGGGCCGGAGGAGGCTGACCGAGATGTCCGGGAGCCCCTCGCCGGTGCTCGCGGACAGGACGGTCCCGACGACCGTCTCGACGTCGGCGGGCGGGGCCGGCGCCGCCGCATCGGCGGGCTTGGGGGTGAGCGTGAACGCGTACCGGTAGAGGATGCGCGCCGGCGCCGGCGTGCCGTCCGGGCGCCGCGCCGGCTCGAACACGAGGCCGGGCGCGGCCGCGAGCGCGGCCTCGTCGAAGCCGTGTCCGCCCGGCGTCTGGACCTCGGCCTTGGTGACGCGCCCGGTCTTGTCGATGTCGAGCTTGAGGATGACGCTCCCCTCGACGCCGGCGCGCTGGGCCTCTTCCGGATACACGGGCGGGGCGTACGTGATCAGCTTCGGCGGGCTGACGGCGGCGGGCTGCGCCGGCTGGGCCGTGCCCGGCTGGGGGACGACGACCGCGCCGGCTCCGCCGCGAGGAACGGAGGCCCCGCCCACGTCTCCCTCGGGCGGAGGGTCGTCGGCGGGCTGCGCGCGCGCCGCGCTGGCGGTCATCGCGACCGCGAGCAGCAGCGCTTCCGAGACAGCGAGGCGCATCGCAGAGGGCGCTTTGAAAGGACGCATGTGCCTGGCGCTCTCGCACATCGAGGACGAGGGGAGAAGCGGGAACGCGCGGCCGGGATGTGCTCGGGTGGCCTGTTCGGGGCGCCTCGACGCGGGGCGCGGAGGCCGATCAGCCCCCGACTTCGGCCACGAACCGGCTCACGTCGTCGGCGTCGCCCACGAGCAGCAGCGTGTCTCCATCCCGGATCACGTAGTCCGGCGTGGGCGCCTCGAGGCGCGGCTTGTCGCCGGGCAGCTTGCTCGTGTGCGGCCGCACGCCGAGCACGTTGATCCGGTACCGCTGGCGGATCTTCGAGCCGGCGAGCGTCTGCCCGACGAGCGGCCCGTGCGCGTTCCAGGGGACCACGCGGTAGTGGCTGGCCAGATCGAGCAGATCCTGGGCGAGCGGCATCGTGATGTCGGCGCCGATGCGGCGGCCCATCTCGGTCTCGAGCTGGATCACCCGGGCCGCGCCCACGGCGCGCAGGATGTCGGCCTGGCGATCGGTGGCGGCGCGGGCGATCACCTCGCGCACCCGCATCCGGACCAGGGAGGCCACGCAGAGCACCGACGGCTCGAAGTGCTCGCCGAACGTCACGATCGCGGTGTCCGCGTACTGCGCGCCGATCCCCTCGAGCACCTTGTGCACCGTCGCGTCGCCGACGAAGGCGGCCGAGGTCTTGTCCTTGACCGCGTCGACCGCCTCGGGGTTGTTGTCGATCGCGATCACCTCCGCGCCGTTCTTCCAGAGGGTCTCGACGATCGACGTGCCGAACCTGCCGAGCCCGATGACAAGGACGCTCTTCGATCTCATGGTCCCGCGGCGCGCGCCGCCGCCCGGCGGCGCAGCGCCGCAAACGTCTCACGGATCCGCGGCAAGCGCCACTGATCCGCGGGCCGGGCGGCGGCGCCGGGGCCGGGCCGCCGCCCGGACGCGCGCTCAGCCGATGCCGACGCGCTCCTCGGGCAGCCGGTAGCTCCGCGCCCTCGCCTGGTTGGCGAGCGCCAGGGCCATGGTCAGCGGCCCGATGCGGCCGATGAACATCGCGAGCGTGACGACCACCTTGCCCGGCGCGCTCAGCGACGGCGTGACGTTCGCCGACAGCCCGGCCGTGGCGAACGCGCTGACCGCCTCCATCGCGAGGCCCATCGGGTCGTGCGGCTCCAGGGCGAGCAGGATCAGCACGAACACCGAGACGAGCACCATGCTGAGGAACGCGACCCCGAGGGCGCGGCGCACGGTGGCCGCGGGGAGCGTCCGCCCGAGCAGGTGCGGCGCCTCGTCGCCGCGCAGCTCGGCGCGCAGCGCCGCGAACAGCGCCGCGACGGTCGTGACCTTGACCCCGCCCGAGGTCGATCCCGGCGCGCCTCCGATGAACATCATCATGGAGGTGAGCATCAGCGCCGCCGGGCCCATGAGGCCGAAGTCGACCGTGGTCAGGCCTGCCGAGCGCGTCATCGCCGACTGGAAGAAGCTGGCCATCACCTTGACGGGCCACGACAGGCCGGCCATCGACCGGCGCCACTCGAGCAGCAGGAAGCCCGCCGCGCCGGCCACGAGCAGCACCGCGGTCGTGAGCAGCACGACCCGGCTGTGCAGCGACAGCCGCGGCGGCCGCTCGCCGCGGAGCCGCAGCCGGAGCCGGCGGACGAGCTCGTCGTGGACCGGGAAGCCCAGGCTGCCGAAGATCACGAGCCCCCCCAGCACGGCGGAGACCGCGGGCGAGCCGACCAGCGGGACCAGCCCGCCGCCGAACAGCGAGAAGCCCGCGTTGCAGTACGCGCTGACCGCGTGGAAGACGGCCGCCCAGAGGTGATCGCCGGCGCCGGACAGGGGCTCGCCGGGCACGGGCCCGGAGGCGATCGCGTGGTACGGCAGGAAGCTGAACAGGAGCGCGATCGCCCCCACGAGCTCGACGCCGAGCGTGAACAGGACGATCGCGGCCACGTTGCGGCGGAGGCGGGCGAACGACTCGGCGTCGATGAGCTCGGCCATCACGGCGGCGTCGCGCAGCCTGAGCCGCCTGCCGGCGAGGATGGCGAAGAACGTCGACAGCACCATGATCCCGAGCCCGCCGATCTGGACCAGCAGGAGCAGGACCGCCTGGCCGAACGGCGTGTACGTCTCGGCGATGCCGTGGACGGCGAGCCCGGTCACGCACACAGCGCTCGCGGACATGAACAGGCCGTCGACGAACGAGGCGTCCTCGATGTTCCGGAGCGACTGCGGCAGCGTGAGCAGGAAGCTCCCGATCAGCGTGGCGACCCCGAACGACACGGCCATGAGCCGCGCCGGGTGCTCCGCGGCGGTGGCCATGAGCCGCTCGAGCGGCCGGCGCCCGAGCAGGCCGCCGAGGGCCAGGGAGAACGCGAGCACGGTGTACGAGCGGTAGAGCACGACGCCGCGATGCCCCGTGTCGCCGGTCGGCTGCCAGACGAGGTGCCACTTCTCGCCGATGCACGCGAGCAGCAGGCCGAGCGCCAGCAGGAACAGCGCGAGCCGAGGCCGGCTGGCCTCGGCCTGCGCGCCGGTGAGCGTCCGGTGCGCGCGCTCCAGCGAGACGACCGCCACGACCCAGGCGGGCACGAGCAGCGTCTCCAGCGCGGTCAGCGCCATCGAGACGCGCGGGCTGATCGCGAACGCGAGGTCGAGCCCCAGGAGGACGGCGCTGCCGGCCAGGAGGGAGGCCGGTCGCATCCACACGGCGCGCGGCCGGGGCGCGACGGCGGCCGCGGCGGCGGCCGCGCCGGCGGCCGCGGAGGGCGGCGGCACGGACGGCGCGCCCGGCGAGGCGACCGTCAGCGCGGGCTCCGCGCGATTGCCGCGACCGCCGGGCTGGGCCGAGCGCGGCGCTCCCGACCAGGATGAGGGGGGAGGCGAGGGATCCACGCGCAGCATTCACGCCGCCATGTCGGTCGGTGTCAACGTCCGCTCCGGCCGCGCGACGAGCGGCCAGCGGCCCCGCGCCGGGCGGGCGCGCCGATCAGGCCGCAGCCTGGCCTCGTCAGGCGCTCCAACCCGGGCAGCCGCTCAGTAGAGCGCGTCCTGGTGCTGCCACCGCTCCGAGATCCACGCCTTCAGGTACGCGATCTCCTCCTCGTACGTCGTGAAGTCGTCGCGCCAGCTCCAGCCCTCGTAGCTCCGGTACGCCTCGCCCCACCTCGCCTCGTCCCGGCGCGCGCTCGCGTCGATGCGCGCCACGTAGCCGTCCACGATGGCCTGGATCTCGGCGTCGGCGAGCGCGCCGCGCAGGACCTCTCCGTAGCGGGCGCGCAGCGGATCGCCGATCGAGGGCGCCTCCAGGAGGCGCTGGAAGAGGAGGTTCACCTGGAGGTACTCGACGCGATCGGAGGCCGGCTCGCGCTCCGTCTCCCACGTCTGGCCGAAGCTCGCGTTGAAGTCCCACGGCGCGTAGCGGAACACGCCGCCTGCGACCGGATCGCGGTAGTGGTAGCTGTTCTTTCCGGCCGAGTCGTCGGCCATGATGAACGTCGCGAAGATCCACCAGTCCTCGTAATCGCGCAGATCGATCCGTGACCCGATCTCGGCGGCGAACGCGGCCTCTTCGGACGTGGCGACGAAGCTCACGAGGTCCTCCAGGTCCGCGAACGCCTCCGGCTCGCCCTCCGGCGGCGTCCCCTCTTTCTTCTCGAAGCCGTCGTGCAGCGTCTCCTTCGGCTCGCCGTTGCGCGTGGTCAGCGCGAAGTTCGCGGCGTGGCTGACCGCCTTGTAGAGGTTGCCGTCCTGCGAGTACCCGTGGTCCTCCATCAGGTAGCCGTCGACGTGATCGGCCACGGTGTAGAGCCCCGTGTACTGCCCGTCGAGGTACACCACGGCGCTGTACGTCTTGATCTGGATGTGCTCCGGATCGAGGCGGTTCCAGAGGTCGTACGCAAGGCGCTGCCGAACATAGGAGTTGTCGTCGAACGTGCTGACGAGCACGACCTTGCGGCGGTCGGTGAACCCGCCGGCCTCGTCGGGCTCGTTGAACTTGTCTTCCTTCGGGAACTTGAGGGTGAAGCTGTTCTTCGGATACCCGAGCGAGCTCTCGCCGCGGAGCTCCGCCTCGGCCGTGTACGTGTGGCCGCGGTAGACGACCGTGGCCGGCGCGTACTCCTTCGCCTCGGGGGTCGGCGAGAGGAAGAGCACCGGCAGGCCGTACTCCTCGGGATAGCGGGCCGGATCGACGACAGGCACGTTCGACGGATCGGCAAAGGCGTCGGCGACGCCGATCTTCACGCGCCCGACCTCCGACGTCTGCGCGACGCGGATCTCGATCTCGTAGACGGCGGCCTGGTCGAGCCCGGGTGAGAACGTCACCTCGCGCGCGACCGGGTCGTAGGTGGCGCCGTCGGGGAGCGGGCCGACCTCGAACGCGCCGTCGGGGAGCGCGAGGCCGGTCGCGCACGTCACGGGGAACGTCACGGTCTCGCCCTCGAGGAGCCAGTGGGGTCCGCCGCCCGACGGCTCGCAGCGCGACCCCTCGGGGCCGGGCGACCCGCCAGCGGTCGCGCCCGCGCCAGCGGGCGACTCGCCGGAGCAGCCGGCACCTTGCAAGGATCCCAGGACCAGGGCCGTCGCCAGCGGCAGAAGAAGGCGGGGGTTGCGCATGCGGGCGATCCTAGCCGAGCGCACGCGGCTCGGCCCCCGTGCTGGATGTGCGCTGGCATCCGCACGCGCGCCGACACGCGCCTCTCCGTTCTCACGTCGGCGCCGCTCGAGGACCGCCGCCGTCCTCCTCGAGCTCGACCCTTGACACACCGCCGACTGGCTATTAAACAACTGTTTGAAACGGTCGATTGACAGGAGCGCTCGCGGAGATGCGGCGCCTGAGCCGGCCGGGACGACAGGAGGCGTGGGATGACGAGGGGCGAAGCTGTGCGCAGGGCACGGAGCGCGGTGGTGTTCGTGCTCGGGGCGGTGGGGATGATGGGGTGTGGGGGCGACGGGGAGGCGCCCGCGTCGCCGGGGCCGGGGGTGACGTGGTTCCGGGACATCCAGCCGCTCGTGGAGCGCTCGTGCGCCTCCTGCCACGACGGCGCGGGCGTCGGCGGGGTGGCGCTGACGGACGCGGCGACGGCGCAGCGGCTGGCAGCGCTCATGTCGCTGCGGGTGAGCGCGGGGGACATGCCGCCGCCGGTGCTGGACCCGAGCTGCCGCAGCTACGAAGGCGCGGAGAGGATGAGCCTCAGTCAAGAGGAGCGCCTCCTCTTCGACGCATGGGCGCGCGACGGCGCTCCGCTCGGCGATCCGGTCGATTCGCCGCCGCCGCGGGGCCGGGCGGACAGCATCGAATCGCCCGACGCCACGCTCGAGATGCCCGAGGAGCACGACGTCTCCCTCGACGACGACGGCAACGAGTACTTCTGCACGATCATCGACAACCCCTTCTCCGAGCCGGCCTGGATCACGGCGTTCGAGGCGGAGGTCGGCAATCCGGCCGTGGTGCACCACATGGCCGTGTACCGGGATCTCGGCGGCGACGCGGGCATCGGTTACGGCGTCGCGCCGGGGACGCGCGCATTCCCGTGCCGCGATCCGGTCATCGAGCTCGACTGGCAGCTGCTCCACAGCTGGGCGCCCGGCGTCGGGGTGACGCGGCTGCCGGACGGCGCCGGGGTCCGCGTCGAGCCCGGACAGCAGCTCGTGATGCAGATGCACTATTTCGGGCGCAGAAACTCGGAGGCGCGCGATCGGTCCGGCTACCGCCTGGAGCTCTCGCGCGAGGCGCCTCGCGCCGAGGTCTACATGGATGTGTTCGGCCCGGTCCCCTTCACGATCCCCGCGGGCGCCGAGGCGCACACCGAGCGGAGCTCCGCGCCGAACGAGGGCCCGCCGCTGCTCGTGTACGGCGTCATGCCGCACATGCACGTGCTCGGCCGCTCTTACCGGGCCTGGATCGAGCGCGACGGCGGAGAGCGCGAGTGCGCCGCGCGCGGCGAGTTCGAGTTCCACCACCAGGCGCTCTACATGTTCGATGAGCCGATGCGCTGGGGGTCGGGCGATCGCTTCGTCACCGAGTGCACATGGGACAACACGGTGGACAGCGAGGGGCAGTTCTCCCTCCCGCCAGTTGACGTGCCCTGGGGGGAAGGGACGAATCAGGAGATGTGCTTCATGATCGCTTATCTATCCAAGGAGTGAGCTCCGGCGAGACTCGCGCTTACAGGTCCATGATCTCGACGTGATCCGACTCGGATGCCCCCTCCGTGATGCGCAAGAGGCCATCGAGCAGGTGGCCGAAGACGTCGTCGAGGCTGTCGCCGCGCGGCGCGCCGAGCAGCGGCACCGAGTCCCCCCAGTCCGTGACGAGCATCGTCTCGAGCCCCTCCGGCGGCGGCCAGCGCAGGCTGAGGACCGCGCGGGTCCGGCCGCTGATCGCCAGGGCGTCGATCGGTCGGCCCGCGAGCTCGGCGCGCGCGCGCCTGAGCTCGTCGTGGAGCTTTCGCGCAGGGAGCATCACGCGCTGCCCGCCGAGCGCCGCGGCGGCGCCGTGGATCGCCGCAAACTCCGCGCTCGGCCGCCCGTCCTCGAGGTGGTGCTGGATGCTGTCGCGCATGAGCGCATACACGATCCAGCGCTGCTCGATCCACCCCTTCGGTCCGGAGAAGGACAGGCTCATCCCAGGATTTCTAGTTCGCCCATCGTTTGAGATCAAAATATTTCAGCGGGGTGCTCGGCCTGAACCGGGATCGATCGACGCGCGACGCCCCCCGACGTGCCGGATCAGCTTGCGCGACGCCGCGCGATATGTTTTGAGTTCAAAGTATTCGTTCCGCCGCTCGCCCGCGGCGATCCCGCGGTGGGCGTCGCGCCCTGTTCATTTCCGACGGCTCGCGGCACCGCGCCTCGCGGCGCGCGGCTCGTCCCTGCGCCGGCGCGCCTCGCGCCCGGCGGATGAGGGACGTGCCGCGCCTCGCGCCCGGGGAGCGGCGCCTCGTCGCCGCCAAGGAGGGGAGTTCCATGGCCCGACTGCTCATCGTCTCCAACCGTCTCCCGATCAGCGTGCGCGTCGACCGCGGCGCGCTCTGCCTCACGCGCTCCTCGGGCGGCCTCGCCGCCGCCATGCGCGGCCCCCACGAGCGGCGCTGCGCGGTCTGGATAGGGTGGCCGGGCAGCGTCACGAGCCTCTCCCCGGAGCAGCGGAGGGACGCCGACGTGGCGCTCGCCGGGATGCGCGCCGTGCCCGTGCACCTCGGCGCCGCGGAGCAGCACCGCTTCTACGACGGCTTCTCGAACGGCGTCCTCTGGCCCCTGCTCCACTACCTGCTCGACAAGGTGAACCTCGACGCGGAGCTCGACTGGGAGGCCTACCAGCGCGTCAACGAGCGCTTCGCCGACGTCGTCGTCGCGCAGTACACGCCGGGCGACGCGATCTGGGTGCACGACTACCAGCTCCTGCTCCTCCCGGCGCTCCTCCGGCGGCGCCTCCCCGGGGCCCGGATCGGCTTCTTCCTCCACGTCCCGTTTCCCTCCGCCGAGGTCTTCCGCATCCTCCCGTGGCGGGAGCAGATCGTCCGGGGCCTGCTCGGCGCGGACCTGATCGGCTTCCACACGGCGGCCTACCGCAGGAACTTCGCGGCGTCGGCGGCGCACGTGCTCGGCGTCGAGCCGGGCGAGGCGGAGCTCGAGCACGACGGGCGCAGGGTCGCGCTGGGGGTCCACCCCATCAGCATCGACGCCGCCGAGATCGAGCGGCTCGCGGGCCACCCCGGCGTGCGGGAGGAGGCGGCGCGCATCCGCGCCGAGGCGCGCGGCCGCAAGATCGTGCTCGGGATCGACCGGCTCGACTACACGAAGGGGATCCCGCGCCGGCTGCTCGCGATCCAGCGGTTCCTCGAGCGCGAGCCGGAGCTGCGCGATCAGGTCCGCTTCCTCCAGCTGGCCGTGCCCACGCGCGAGATGGCCGGCGCGTACGCCGACTTCCGGCGGGTCGTGCACGAGATGGTCGGCCGCATCAACGGGCAGTACGGAACGACGTACGCGACGCCGATCCACTACATGCACCGCTCGCTGCCGCTCGAGCAGGTGGTCGCCCTCTACCTCGCCGCCGACGTGATGCTCGTGACCCCGCTGCGCGACGGCATGAACCTCGTCGCGAAGGAGTACGTCGCCGCGCGGGTCGACGACGACGGCGCCCTGATCCTGAGCGAGTTCGCGGGCGCGTCCTCCGAGCTCGCGGAGGCGGTCTCCGTCAACCCGTACGACATCGGCTCGGTCGCCGCCGCCGTGAAGCAGGCGATCGCCATGCCGCCCGCCGAGCAGCAGCGCCGGATGGCGGCGCTGCGCGGCCGCGTGGCCACGCACGACGTCCACGCCTGGGCGCAGGCGTTCCTCGACGAGCTCGACCGCGCCGCGGCGCCGGAGCCCGAGGGGGCCGCGGCGCCGTCGCGCCGAGGGATGCCCGAGGGCGTCGTCGAGCGCGTGCGCCTCGCGCCGCAGCGCGTGTGGATCCTCGACTACGACGGCACGCTGGTCCCGTTCGCGCCGGTGCCCGACCTCGCCGCGCCGGACGAGGAGCTGCTCGCGCTGCTCAGGGCGCTGTCCGAGCGCGACCGCGTGCACATCGTGAGCGGCCGCCGCCGCGCCGACATCGAGCGATGGCTCGGCGCGCTGCCGCTCCACCTCCACGCCGAGCACGGCTTCTGGTCGCGCCTCGAGGCGAGCGACGACTGGGTCGCGCTCGAGCCGGACGCCGCCGCCTGGAAGGGCGAGGCGCGGGCGATCCTCGAGGGCGTCACCCGGCGCACCCCGGGCAGCTTCATCGAGGAGAAGACGGTGACCCTGGCGTGGCACTACCGCACGGCCGAGCCCGAGCTGGCGAGCCAGCACGTGCGCGAGCTGCGCGCGTGCCTCGAGGAGCGCCTCCCCATGGATACCCTGGAGCTCCTCGCCGGCGCGAAGGTGGTCGAGGTCCGGCCGCGCGGCGTCCACAAGGGCAGGGTGGTGCCGCTCATCCTCGACGAGGTCCCGGCGAGGGCGGCGGTGATCGCGATCGGCGACGACCGCACGGACGAGGACATCTTCGCGGCGCTGCCGCCGTCCGCGTGCACCATCCACGTCGGCAACGAGAGCAGCCGCGCCGCTTACCGGCTGCCCGACCCGGGCGCGGTGCGGAGCCTGCTGCGCTCGGTCCACGCTGGCCACGCCGGCCCCGCTGGCCACGCCGGCCCCGCGGGGCTCGACGCCAGGCTCCACGCCTGACCCGCGCCGGGTTCCACGCGCGTTCCACGTCCGATTCATGCCTTTGCGACGGCTACTGCTCCGTCGACGCCTCGGCCTCCGCGAGCGTCAGCGCCGCGCCGGGCGCCGGGGCCCCGGACAGCGCGAGCCTGCCGACGAGGAGCCCCACCACGGCCGCCACGGCCGAGGCGAGCAGGACGCCCAGCTTCGCCGCGGCCAGCATCGCGGCGTCGCCGAACGCGAGGCCCGCGATGAAGATCGCCATCGTGAAGCCGATGCCCGCGACGCAGCCCACGACCGCGATCCCGCGCCAGCCGACGCCGCGCGGCAGGGCGCAGACGCCGAGCCGGACCATCGCGAAGCTCGCGAGGAAGACGCCGAGCGGCTTGCCGGCGACCAGGCCGAGCGTGACCCCGAGCAGGATCGTCCCCGAGGCCGCGTGGCCCAGCGAGGAAGCATCGATGCGGACGCCGGCGTTGGCGAACGCGAACAGCGGCATGATGCCGTACGCGACCCACGGGTGGAGCGCCGCCTGGAGCCGGACCACGGGCGGCAGCGCCTCGCGCTGGGCCTGCCGGATCCGCCCGAGGGGCTTGAGCAGCTCGTCCGCGCGGTGGCCGTCGCGGCTGGTGAGCGCGGCGACCCTGTCCACCGCGTCGCGCGCCGCGGCGACGAACCCCTGGGTGCCGAACCACGAGCGCACCGGCGTCAGGAGCCCGATGGCGACGCCGGCGATCGTGGGGTGGACGCCGGCGCGGAGCATGCCCCACCAGACGACGGCGCCTGGGGCCACGTAGGCGGCGGGCGAGCGGACGCCGAAGCGCTGGAGCACCCCCACCGCGAGCGCCCCGCCGGCCGCGACGAGCAGGCCGCTCCACACGACGCCCGACGAGTAGAACAGCGCGATGACGATGATGGCGCCGATGTCGTCGATGATGGCGAGCGCGAGCAGCAGCACGCGCAGGGCAGGGGGCACGCGCTTGCCGAGCAACGCCAGGACGCCCACCGCGAACGCGATGTCGGTCGCCATGGGGACGCCCCAGCCGTGCCGCGAGACCGGCGAGGCGTTGAGCGACAGGTAGAGGAGCGCGGGCGCGATCATGCCGCCCACCGCGGCGGCGATCGGCAGCGCCGCGCGCTTGAGATCCGAGAGCTCCCCCTCGTGGATCTCCCGCCGGATCTCCAGGCCGGCGACGAAGAAGAAGATCGTCATCAGCCCTTCGTTGATCCAGAAGTGGAGGGGCTGCGTGAACGCCAGCGAGCCCGCGCCGAGCGAGATCGGCACGTGCCAGAGGTGCTCGTAGGCGTCGCCCCACGGCGAGTTCGCCCACGCGAGGGCGACGGCGGACGCGATCAGCAGGACGATCCCGCTCGCGGCCTCGACGTGCAAGAAGCGCTCGATCGGGCCGAGGACGCGCTCGGCGATGCGGCGCGCGGGGGCCCACGTTCCGGGGGCAAGCTCCTGAGACGGGGATCGACGCAATGGACCACCGAGGCGCGAGCGACGTCGCGCGAGGGGGGAAGGCGGCCCGACCGTCCCATGAAGACCTGTCGCGGCGCTCCGCCGCCGCGACACCCGCACGGGAGAATACTCGTTCAGGCAACCGGATCCAGCGCGAACGGGCGCGCCGGTCGGGCGCGGTCGGGCGCATGGATCGGACTCGAGGCGCAGGGTGGATCGTGAGCTGGCCTCGGCGCATCGTGGGGCCGGGAGGCGACGGATGACGCGAGATGCCCTGGATCGCGCCGCGGTGACGGCCTTTCTGGTCGCCCGCCACGGCGACGCCGTCTGCGACTCGGCCATCGAGATACGCCCGCTCCCCGGCGGGCTCTGCTCGGAGGTCGCGCTCGTCACCGCGCGGCTGCGCGGCGCCGCGGGGGCTCGCCGCGTCACGCTCGTGGCCAAGCTCGTGCACGGCACGGCCGCGCGCGAGGCGGCCGTCTACCGGCGTCTCTCGAGGTCCGTCGGCCGGCGCTTCTCGCCCGAGCTGCTCGGCGCGGAGCGGCTCGGGCGCGGGCGCTGGCTGCTCTACCTCGAGCGGATCGAGCCGGCGCACGCCTGGCCCTGGGCCGACAGCGGGCACACGGCCCGGGTGCTCGAGCGGCTGGCGCGCCTCCACGAGGAGACGCCGCAGGGCGCCGCGCTGCCGGCCTGGGACTACGAGGCCGAGAACCTGGCCATGGCGCGGGACACGCTCTCGCTGGCCGAGCGCCTGCCCCGCGGCGAGGTCCCGGCGCTCGCCCGGGCGCTGCCCGCCCTGCGGCGGGTCGTCTCGGCGCTGCCAGCGATGCGCCGCCAGCTCCTCGCGTTCCAGCCGCTCGGCCGCGCGGTGATCCACGGGGACGTGCACCCGGGCAACGTCATGGTCCGCCGGCGCGACGGCGTCGTGGAGCCGGTGCTGCTCGACTGGGCGCGCGCGCGGATGGGCTCGCCGCTGGAGGACGTGAGCTCGTGGCTCCAGGCCCTCGGGTACTGGGAGCCGGAGGCGCGGCGCCGCCACGATACGTTGCTCGCCGGCTACCTCTCGGCGCGAGGGCTCCCCCCCGCGCTGACCCGGCCGCTGCGCGACGTCTACTGGTTCGCATCCGCGTCCAACGCGCTCGCGGGCGCGCTCGGGCACCACCTCGCGATGGCCTGCGGCGCGAGCGCGCCCGGCGTGCTCGCGGCCGCGGCGCGGAACGCGGCGGACTGGCTGCGCGTCATCCGCCGGGCCGACGCGTGCTGGAGCTGAGGTGCTCGCGGTCGTCGAAGCGCAAGAGGACGCCGCGCTCGCCCTGCCACGAGAGCGACGTGAGGCTGGCGTTGCCCGGTCGGAACGGCTCCCAGCGCGCGGGCGGGACGCCGTGCAGCGCCCCGAGGATCTGGCCGATGACGCCCGCGTGCGTGACCACGAGCACGCGCTGCCCCGGGTGCGCCGCGGCGATCGCCGCGATCGCCGCGAGGCAGCGCGCGCGGAGCTCCCGGTAGCTCTCCCCGCCTGGCCAGCGGAAATCGTCGTCGGCCTGGCGCAGGTGCGCCTCCCAGAGCGGGGCGTGGCGCGCCTTGACCTCCTCGATCGGGAGGCCGTCCACGTCGCCGCAGCAGATCTCGCGCAGCCCGTCGTGGGGGCGGACCGGGCCCCACGCGCCGGCCGCGATCCGCGCCGTCTCGAGCGCGCGGCTCAGCGGGCTGGCGTACACGGCGTCGAGCGCCGGGCCTCCGGCGAGGCGGCGGCGCAGCGCCTCGGCCTCGTCACGCCCTCGCGCGTCGAGCGGCGTGTCGGTCCACCCGCTCATCGGCGTCGCGGGGCCGGCGCGGTTACCGGCGGTGTGGCCGTGGCGCACGAGGACCAGGAGAGAGGGGCGCATGGGTCGGACCGGAGCAGGGGGGCTCGGCCCGGAAGCTAGCGTGAGCCGCGGCCAGATCGAGCGCCGCGCGACGGGCTCACCCTAGCGCAACAAACGGGTTGAAACCGCCTGGAAAGCGCAGAATTTCGAACCGCCAAGCCGCCATGAGACGCCAAGATTTTGTATTTCCTTGGCGTCTCATGGGGAGCGAGGGCGACGCGGAGCATCCTTCCTCCGCCAGGGTCCGGCCCTCCGGCGGGCGCTCTGCGTTGCGGTCCGGAGGGGTCCGGCCGCCCGGCGGGCGCTCTGCGTTGCGGTCCGGAGGGGTCCGACACCCTGGTGGGCGCTCTGCGTTGCGGTCCGGAGGGTCCCGGACCCCCCTTCTGGCACAACCAACGGAGCTTCCAGGGGGTCGGTGGCACAAAAGAACGCGGAGGAAAGCGGCATTTGACACAGATGGACCTTGCTGAGGCGCTCTGCGGAGCGTCTCCAGGGGGTCCGGGACCCGGTGTGTCGCAATGCATTGCAGTTGTGCCGGTGTCGGACCCCCCTGATTTGGCACACATCCACCCCGAGGTGGCACAACTCGGGGGCCCTGGTCGCTCCGGGAGGTGCGGGCGAAGGGGACGTGGCACAGGCCGGCGGCGGCGAGGGCCGCGCCGTCGCGCTCGGCGCCGCTCGTGGCGATGCGATCATTTCGAAGCGCTGATCGCCGCCTGCTGCCGGGCCGACGTCCTGGGCAGCGGCGCGGAACGTGCCCGAAGGGCGTCCCGCTTCGGAGGCGCGCCAAACAACCGCGCGTACTCGCGAGAGAACTGCGACGCGCTCTCGTAGCCCACCTCGAAGGCGGCGGCTGTCGCCGATACGCCTTCATGCACCATGAGCCGCCGCGCCTCCATGAGCCGCAACCGCTTCTGAAACTGGACCGGCGCCAACGACGTGAGCTGCTTGAACTGCACGTGAAACGCCGTCGAGCTCATCCCCGCGCTCTTCGCCAGGCGACGGACCGGGATACGCGTCCGATACTCGGCGCGCAGCATCGCGACCGCGGCCGCGAGCCGGCTGGCGCTGCTCGTGGGCAGCGAAAGGGCCCGCAGCACCGCTCCGTGGGGCCCTGACAGGAGCCAGTAGTGCAACTCTCGCGCGATCCCCGGATGGAGCAGCGGAATCGCCTCGGGTCGACCGAGCAATCGCATCAGACGCAACGCGCAGTCCAGCACCACCTCATCGATGTTCGCGACGAGGAGAGGCGGCGCCTTCGATGCGTCCTCTGCCGTCGAGCTCAACCCGGAGGCGATTTCCCTGATGAGCGCGACATCCAGCTCGACCGCCAGGGCCAGATAGGGCTCTGACTGACTCGCCTGAACGATTCGCCCCGTGACCGGCATGTCTGCGGTGACTATCACCGACTCGCCGCGAGAGACGATCCGCTCCTCGGAGCCGACGAGCATGCGCTTCGCACCTTGGAGGACGAGACATACGAGCGGCCGATAGATCGAGTGGAGCGGGCCGCTCGGCGCATGCACGCACATCATGCGCAGGCCCGGAACCTTGGTGAGCGCCAGCCCGTCTCCATTCGCGTGCTTGCTCGCGTAGTCTCGCACCGCGCGCCGAAGATTGTCCATCGCCTCGCCCTCGCGCCGTCCGACCCCGAGCGCCGGTGGAAACGGTAGCCCGTCTTGAAGGATTAGGCAAGCTTTTGGTGCGACCAGGCAGGACGGGGACCGAGCGCGCGAGCATGCTGAAGCCCGCAACCAACGCAGAAAGGGCATGGAACATGTCGGACTCTGAGAGCGATTCGCGGCGCAGGTTCTTGGCTGGGGCTGCGGCGCTTGCACCGGTGATGGCGGTCGCTGGCGTCGCTGCGGTAGCGTGTGCGCAGACCCAGGGGCCGCGGGCAAACGGAAAGGTGGCGCTCGTGACCGGCTCGTCCCGGGGGATCGGAGCGGCCACGGCGAAGCGGCTCGCTCGCGATGGATTCGCCGTGGCGGTGAACTGCGTAAAGAATCGCGAGCTGGCATCCGCGGTGGTCGACGAGATCAAGGCTGCCGGCGGACGCGCCATCTGGGTACAGGCCGACGTCAGCGAGGCGGACGCGGTACGACGGCTGTTCGACGAGACCGAGCGTGCCTTTGGCGGCATCGACGTCGTCGTCAGCAACGCCGGCGTCATGCGCCTCGCCCCGTTTCACGCGATGAGCGACTCGGACTTCGCGAGGATGCTCGACGTCAACCAGAAGGGCAGCTTCTTCGTCTTGCGCGAAGGAGCGAGGAGGGTACGGAGCGGCGGCAGGATCATCGCGCTGTCGTCGAGCATCACGCAGCTGCGCACGGGCACGTACGGCGCCTACGCTGCGACCAAGAGCGCACAAGAAATATTCGCGAACGTCCTCGCGAGAGAGCTCGAAGGACGCCAGATCTCCGTGAACGCGATCGCGCCGGGCGTGGTGAACACAACCCTGTTCACGGACGGCAAGACCGCCGAGCAGATCGCGAGCTTTGTGCAGCGAACACCGCACAAGCGCCTCGGCGAGCCGTCGGACATCGCGAACGTCATCTCTGCCCTGTGCGGCGATGATTGCGGCTGGGTCAACGGACAGACGATCTTCGTGAACGGCGGCATCGTCTGACCGGGAAGGCAAAGACCAGAAACTGCAGACCTTTGCCCAGCTCGCTCCAGAGCGACAAGCAGGTTAAAACCCCAGAAAAGAGCAGGAATTCGAACCGCCAAGCGCGCCAGGGACGCCAAGATTGTGGTTTGTTCTTGGCGTCCTTGGCGCCTTGGCGGCTCATCTCCGTCTCGCCGCAGGTCGTCCCCGCGGCGGGCTCGGGCCGCGATCAACCAGGCACGACGACGATCTCGCCGGTGCCGAGGTGTCCCAGACGAGCCATGAACCCTGTGTGCGAGCGTGCGAGTCGGCGTCGAGGCGCACCAGGGCGCTACGCCGCGTCAGGCGGGCTCTCGGGGAGCACGGACGCGAGATCGAAGCCCCTGCGGATGTCTGCTCGAGCGACCTCGCTCCGGGATGGGTCATGGCTCGACCGCGCTCGATCTGCTCGGGTCGGGCCCGAGCGGCGCCCATGTGGGCCTCTCGATCACCTATCCGCGCCGACCCCTCTGTTTTCGATCACGGAACGCGCGCGCTCCGGAGACAGTCACGGGCATGAAGCGCTCCTCGTTGATCGTGCAGGCTGCCCTCGTCCTCCTCGCGTGCGCCTGCGGTGACGGAGGCGATGCCGGCGGCCAGGGCGGCCAGGGGGGCCAGGCGAGCGGAGGCCCGTCCACCGGCAAGACAGGCGCCGGCGCAGGCTCGTCCGCCAGCACGGCGGGCGCCGGCGCAGGGCCGTCCGCCAGCACGACGGGCGCCGGCGGGGGCCTCGGCCCCCACGTCCCTGAGCCGAGCACGCCGACGCGCGGCGGGACGATGACGTTCACGAACATCGGCGCGCCCGGCTGGTGGCCCCGCCGCATCGACCGCGAGCCGGGCGACCCGGCGTGCGACTACAAGGACGGCGACGACACCTGGGGCGGGCACTGCTGCATGACCGAGCATCAGACGACGAGCGACAAGCTCGCCCCGTTCGATGAAGAGATGACCCTCATCATGAAGGCGATCCGCGTGAAGCAGCTCGCCGTCTATCAGCCCGGCAGCGACCCTGCCGCATGGCAGATGGTCTCGTCGTGGGACGCGAAGAACGGCGTGGGATCCAATCTGCTCGTCACGGAAGGGCAGACCACCTCCGCCGACTTCACGGGCGACCTCACGAAGAAGGACTGCGTCACGTACTTCACGCAGGACAAGCCCTTCGCGTGCGGTGACGGCAAGGACTATTACTGTCCCGACGATCCGGGCATCATGCACCTCGGCTGGGCGGGCTCGAAGCTGGTGGTCTTCCTGGCGTCGATGACGTTCGACGACGCGGGCGTCGAGAAATGCGACGGCGATGGGCAGGGCCACCCCGGCCCGTGGGTCGCGTTCGTCGCGTCCGAGCTCATCCGCGACGGCGGCCGCAAGTGGAACGGGCTCTGCAACTGCTACTCGAAGACGGGCACCGTCGGCGACGGCTGCGGCGAGATCAACGTGTTCGAGGTCGTGATGGACAACAACGAGTACAGCAACCGCGAGTTCATGAGCACCGGTGTCCGCTCGTACCAGGAGGGGCACATCGGCGGCAGCGTCTGCGGGACGGGCTGTGATCGCGACGAGTTCGCCGAGGATGTCGAGGTGGTGGATGCGTGCGCGCAAAAGGCCTACGACAAGGGGCCCGTCATCGAGGCCGGCGGGCCCTCGGACGGCTGCCCGACGTGGCGCCGGCCCAGCGGCGATCGCTACTTCATGATCCTGCTCGATGAGGCGAAGCGCACGATCCAGGTCGCGGTCATCCACCCCGAGAGGATCCCCTCCGCCGCGGCCGAGATGCTCCCCGATTTACCGGGCGGGCTCTCGCGCGGCTCGATCGACGCCATGCTCTCGATGCGCCTGCCGGAGTGAGCCCCATGAAACCGAGGAACACCATGCACATATTCCGTCAGCCTCCGGCGCGGTGGCTCTTCATCGCCGCTATCGCCTCCTTCGCCGCGGTGCCGGCGTGCTCGAGCAGCGACGACGAGGCACAGGCGTCGTCGGGGTCGAGCGGCGCCGGCGCGGGCAGCGCGAGCGGCAGCGGCGCGGCAAGCTCGAGCGGCGCCGGCGCGGGCAGCTCGAGCAGCAGCAGCGCAGCAAGCTCGAGCAGTGACGGCGCCAGCGCTGGCAGCGCGAGCAGCAGCGGTGCGGGCAGCTCGAGCGGCAGCGGCGGTGCTCAGCCCGCGGGCTGCAAGCGCGGCCTCGCGTATGGCTATCACTCGAAGGCGGACATGGATGTCCTCTCCCCGGCGGTGTCCTGGTGGTACAACTGGACTCATGTGCCGGACGAGGGGGTCCGGCCCGATTATTACAGGACGCTCGGCGTCGACTACGTGCCGATGGTGTGGGGCGGGGGCAACCTCGACAGCGCCGCCGCCGGCCGAATCGCCTCCGAGATCCCCGAGGGCGCGAGGTTCCTGCTGGGGTTCAACGAGCCGAACTTCGGGGCGCAGGCCGACCTCTCCGCGGCCGAAGCCGCGGCGCTCTGGCCACACGTCGAGGCGGTGGCCGACGCGCGCGGCCTCGCGCTCGTGTCGCCGGCCGTGAACTTCTGCGGCGGCGATTGCCAGGAGACCGATCCCTTCAAGTACCTGGACGACTTCTTCGCCGCGTGCAGCGGGTGCCGGGTCGATTACATCGGCATCCACATCTACACCGGCTGCAAGGGAGAAGGCGACAATCAGGCCCAGTGGCTCATCAACCACGTCGAGACGTACAAGTCACGGTTCGACAAGCCCCTCTGGCTCACGGAGTTCGCCTGCGACAGCGCGGGCTCCCTCGCCGAGCAGAAGGAGTTCCTTGTCGACGCGCTGGCGTACCTCGAGAACGAGCCCCGGATCGCGAAGTACGCGTGGTTCTCGGGCCGCGCCGACAACGTCCGGCACGCGAGCTTGCTCGGCGACGACGGCGAGCTCAACGAGCTCGGTCAGGCCTATGTCAGCGCGCCGCAGCACGCGTGCGGAGCCTCGACGGAGTGAGCGTGACGCCGCGGGCAGGCCGGTCGCCTGCGCGCTCTCCCGCCGTGGCCACCGCGCCGCGGCGCCCTGGACCCGCCGCCGCTCGCCCCTCGAGCGGCGTCGGCGCGGCAAGCCCGCGCCGCAACGCGTCGGTGCGGCTGCGGTCAGCGACGCGAGCGTGAGGCTCGAAGGCGCGGTCACGCCGCGCCACCCGCTCCGGTCCCCGCCGGGCGCGCCGACGATCGTCGGCGCTCGCCGCGCCAGTTTGTGATTGACGCCGACAATGTGAGCGTTCACATTCGGCGCTCCGAAACTTCTTTTGCCTTTCCCTGGATGGGCCGCCATGCGCACCGGGTCTTGCGTCCTTCTGCGCGTTCACGTTGACGGTCGCGCCGTGGCTCCGGACGAGGCGCATGCCGGGGGAAAGGAGGAGCAGAGGTTGGGCTCGGCTGGGGTGACATCAGGGCGCACTCCAAGCGCGGAACATCTGGCAACCACCCGTCCGCCAATCTCGCCGTTCGCCGCCGTCGGCCTGGAGTGAGCGCTTCGCGCAGGCGTAACGCAACCAGAGGGGCATCGTGCACTACGAAAAGAAAGCCGTCAGTCGCTTCCATGTCTTCTGTTTGCTCTCGAGCGTCGCGATGCTGGCGTGCGGCGACGAGAGCGGCGACGCGGCACAAGCCGCGGGCGCGGGCAGCTCGAGCGTGTCGGCCGCCAGCGCGGCGTCGACCGGCGTCACCGCTGGGTCAAGCAGCGCTTCCGGCGGCACGAGCAGCGGCGAAGCAGCCAGCAGCGGCGGAGCGACCGCCGGCGCCGGTGGAGCGGGCTCGGGTGGAGCGGGCTCGGGTGGAGCGGGCGGCGCGGGCGGCGCCGGGACAGGCGGCTCCGGCGGGGGCGGAGGTGGAGGTGACGCGGTGAAGTCCGCAGGCTGCGGCAAGATGCGCACGCTCCAGAACGGCGCTGGCACCGTGCAGAGCGGCGGGAAGAGCCGCAAGTACGCCCTGCGCGTCCCCGACGATTACGACAACGGCCACCCGTACCGGCTCATTCTCTCTTTCCACGGGGCCACGGGCAACAGCGGCCAAGTTGCGCCCTCCTATTTCGGGCTCTGGTCGCTCTCCGAAGGGAGCACCATCTTCATCGCGCCCGACGCTGTCGACGGGTTCTGGTCAGCCGACGATGTGACCTTCGTCGACGACATCCTCGAGCAGGTCACGGGCGATCTCTGCATCGACACCTCGCGCATCGAGCTCGAAGGCTTCAGCCAGGGGGGCGCCATGGCGTGGACGCTGGCCTGCGCGCGTCCGGAGGTTTACCGTGCCGCGGTGGTCCACTCCGGCGGCGGTCTCCCCCGGCCGGCGAGCTGTCCGCCGGTCGCCTTCATGTCCTCGCTCGGTCAGCAGGAGAGCGGCGGAGCCGGACAAACCTCCAACAGCGATTTCTTCGCCAAGCAAAATGGATGCACGGTGGAGGCCCTGCCCAAGGCGCCCAGAGGTGGCCACGCCTGCTCGGACTACAAGGGCTGCTCCGCGGGGCACCCCACCCGCTGGTGTGATTACGACGGCGGTCATACCCCGTCGCCGAACGACGCCGGGAAGCAGATGTCGTGGATGCCCGAGGAAGTGTGGGCGTTCCTAAATCAGTTCTAGAATATCAATCGTGTTGAAACCCGGAGAAATTTCACAGGGAGGCGAGGAGGCGGGGAGGAAGACAAAAAGAATCTCTCCTTCTCGCCGTCTCTCGCTCCCCGCCTCCCCGCCTCCCTGTGAAATTTCTGTTTTTCTCGGGGTTTCGACCCGCTTGTCGCTCTAGAGTGCGCGAAACAAAGCGGCGCTGGCTCGCGTGCCAGGTTGTCGTTGACATGGAGTCTCTGTTCGATGGACCAATTCAAAACTCACGTCCTCGGGCTCGCGTCGCTCTCGCTGGCGCTGCTCGTTGCGCTGCCTGCGCGCGGGGCATCGCTGCAGAAAGTCAACCAGAGCGAATGGGGGGCGGACGGCCTCCCCAGCTACGTCAACATGTACATTTACGTGCCTGACAAGCTGGCGACCAAACCTCCCATCGTCGTCGCTCCCCACCATTGCCAGGGAAACGGCCAGGGGACGTTCAGCGAGATGTCGAGCCTGGTTTCCATAGCGAACACCAGCGGCTTCATCATGATCTTCCCCGAGGCCACCGGGCAGAACTGCTGGGACGCGGGATCGACGAGATCGCTCAACCACGGCGGCGGCGGCGACACGGGGGCCATCGTCCAGATGGTGAAATACACGCTCGCGAAGTACGGCGGCGATGCGGGCCGCGTGTACTCGGTCGGCGGGTCGTCGGGCGGCATCATGACCGAGGCGCTGCTCGGTGTGTACCCCGACGTGTTCATGGCCGGCGTCTCGCTCATGGGCGTTCCGTGTGGCTGCTGGGCCGAGGGCTACAACGACGTCACCGGGACGGGGAGCTCGGCCCAGTGGAGCGGGCCCTGCGGGGGCGGCAACGTCACGAAGACCGGACAGCAGTGGGGAGACCTCGTTCGTTCGTACTATCCCGGTTACACCGGCCATCGCCCGCGCCTGCAGCACTGGCATGGCACCGCCGACACGATCCTCAGCTACAAGAACATGGCTGAAGACATCAAAGAGTGGACGAACGTCCTGGGGTTGAGCGAAACCCCGAGCGGGACCGACACGCCAAAGCGCGGAACCACGCGCCAGTTCTGGAAGAGCGCCTGCGGCTACACGGTCTATGAGGCCTTCTCGATGGATGGCGTCGGGCACGCTGTGCCGTTCGACGGACCCGCCGTCGCCGCCTATTTCGGCCTCGACAGGGCCGGTGGTCAGGATCCGGAGACGGCGGCTTGTCCCGGCGCCGTCCCCGGCGGCAGCGACACAGGAGGTGCAGGTGGCGCGACCGGCGCCGGAGGCGCGGGTGGCGAGGCCGGAACCGGAGGCGCGGGGGGCGAGGTCGGAGCCGGAGGCGCGGGGGGCGAGGCCGGAGCCGGAGCCGGAGGCGCGGGCGGGGTCACGGTAAGTGGCTCAGGCGGCAGCGCAGGCAGCGGCGGCGCGATGGACACCGCGTCCGGGGGGGCGAACGGACAGGACGCCAGCGCGGGAACCGGCGACTCGACAGGAGGAGAAGGCTCCAGCTCCGGCTGCAGCTGCGCCGTGGGCAACGACGCGAGAGACGCTGGCGCCCAGGCGGGTTTCCTCCTCGCGGCGCTGGGATTGCTGCTCGGCCGCCAGAAGCGCCGCCCGCGCTGAGCGCGCGGGAAGACCAGGGTCTCACTTGCCGTAGGCCACCCGCCACACGGTGTTGCTCTGGTCGTCGGTCACCAGCAGCGCGCCGTCCCTGGCCACGGCGACGCCGACCGGACGACCCCACACGTCTCCGGTGCTCGTGACGAAGCCGGTCATGAAGTCTTCGTAATATCCCGCCGCCTTGCCGTCCTTGACCGGGATGCGGATCACCTTGTATCCGGTGCGCTGCGAGCGGTTCCACGAGCCGTGCTCCGCCGCGAAGATGTGTCCCTGGTAGTCGGCCGGGAACTGCTGGCCCGTGTAGAAGCAGAGGTCGAGGGAGGCCGAGTGCGACTGGATCAGCACGTCGGGCACGAGGACCTTGTCCCGGAGCTCGGGGCGCTTGCCCTCGTGCCGCGGATCCTGATGCCCGCCGAGGTAGTACCAGGGCCAGCCGTAGAAGCCGCCCTCTTGCACGCGCGTCACGTAGTCGGGGACCAGGTTGTCGCCCAGCTCGTCGCGCTCGTTCACGCTGGTCCAGAGCGCTCCCGTCGCCGGCTCGATGGCGAGGCCGACCGGGTTGCGGATGCCTGACGCATAGAGCACCTCGTTCTTGCCGTCGGGCGTGAAGGCCAGGATGCACGCGCGGCGGATCTCGTCCTCGTCGTCATCGACGTTGGAGCGGGAGCCCACGGACACGAACATCCGCTGGTTGTCCTCGCTGAAGACGATATCGCGGGTCCAGTGGCCGCCGCCGCCCACCGCCTCCCTGCCCGAGGGGATGTTGGTGACAAGCGCCTCGGCCGGGCCGCTGGCCCTGGTGTCGCCCGCCTTGTAAGGGAACCGCACCACGCTGTCGGTGTTCGCGATGTAGACGTGCGTCGGCGCCTCGGTCCCGCTCGGATAGAAGGCGATGCCGAAGGGGCGGTTCAGGTCCTCGGCGTAGACGCTGCGGACGTCGGCCATGCCGTCGCCGTCCGTGTCCCGGAGCACCTGCACCCGGTCCGCCGCGCTCTCGGCCACGAACACGTCGCCGTTCGGCGCCACCTGCACGACGCGCGGCTTCTCCAGGCCCGTGGCGAGCTCGGCGACGGTGAATCCCGACGGGACTTTGGGGAACGCACCGGCTGGACGATCTGCCTTGCTCGGGCTGTTGCTCACCGACTCCCCCTCGTTGGGCGCGGGGAGGTCGGCGACGGTGATCTTGCGCTTCACGCCCGGCGCGTCCGTCGTCCAGTCGCCCAGCGCGTCGGCGCCGGTGAGGATCCTGTCGGTGGGCGCTGGCTGCGGTGTGACCTCGGCGCGCTTGGGCGAGCAGGAGGCCAGCGCGCCCGCGCCGGCGCCGACCAAGAGCACCTGAGCCACCCCACGCCGGACCCAGCAGCGGCCTGATCTTCGGTTGTCCATGGACTCGGGTTGCCACTCGGCTGCTCCTCTGTCCACCGCTCCACCGCTCCACCGCTCCTCTGGACCGATGAGCCCGCCGATCTCCTCGCCTCTCGCCACGAGCAGACGGGGGAGCGCCCCTCCATCCAACCTCGGCTGCCGCACCGGTGCCGGCTACCAGTCCGCCTCGATCACCCCCCCGGTGTACTGCGTGCTGGCCTTCGTGTACTGGTGCACCTCGAACTTGTTCCCGTCGGGGTCCGCCAGCCAGATCTGGTACGTGTTGTCGCAGCCGAGCTTCTTTTCGGTGAACGGGACGCCGCGGCTCTTCAGCGTCGCCATCACGGCGTCCATGTCGTCGGTCTCCAGGCAGAAGTGGGCGATCCCGGTATTGACCACCTCGCCGAGGTTCCGGTCCTCGAACATCTCTACATAGTTGCCGTCGGCGATCTCGAGGTAAGCGCCGAACGGCGCGCCTTCGCGGGTGAAGCTGAACTTGGTGGCGAACCCGAGCTTGCCGTAGAAGTCGACCGAGCGCTGCAGATCCCTCACGTTGAGACAGACGTGCGCGATGCGTTTGAACATGGGGAGAGCCTCCGCGACGGCGCCGGGGTAGGGGAGCGGCGCGCGCGGCCGAGGATACCCCACCCGGAGGCCCCGGCGCGACGGCGGCCCTTCGCCGTCCCCGTCCGCCTCAGCGCAGCCCGAGCCGCTTCGCGAGGTGGTGCAGGTTGCTGCGGTGCATCCCGAGCGATCGCGCCGCGGCGGCCCAGTTGCCGTCGTGCTGCGCAACGGCCCGCTCGATGAGCCCGCGCTGGAACGCGTCGACCTGCTCGTTCAGCGGCGCCGCCGCCGCGGCGGGCGTCGCCTTCTCCGCGTCGTCCTCGCGCGGCGCGGGCTCCGACGCCGCGGCGACGTCGACCCCGAGGTGGGCCGGCTTGACGACCACGGGCGCCCCGCGGGGCACGCCCCGCGACGCCTGCAGCACCATCCGGAACACCGTGTTCTCCAGCTCGCGCACGTTCCCCGGCCAGGCGCCGGCCGCGAGCAGCTCGCGCGCCGCCTTCGTCAGCCGCACCGGCCCGACGCCGAGCCGCGCGCGCGCCTCGTCGCAGAAGTGGCCGGCGAGCAGCGGGATATCGCTCCTCCGCTCGCGCAGCGGCGGCACCGCGAGGCGATAGACGTTGAGCCGGTGGAACAGGTCGGCCCGGAAGCGCCCCTCGGCCACCTCCCGCTCGATATCGCGGTTCGTTGCCGCCACGACGCGCACGTCGACGCGCAGCGACCGATCGGCGCCGACCCGCTGCACCTCGCCCTCCTGCAGCGCCCGCAGCAACTTCGGCTGGATCGACAGCGGCAGCTCGCCGATCTCGTCGAGGAGCAGCGTGCCTTTGTCCGCCACCTCGAGCTTCCCCGGCCGGCTCTGCTCCGCCCCCGTGAACGCGCCGCGCACGTGCCCGAACAGCTCGCTCTCCGCCACCGACTCGGGCAGCGCC
Organism: Sorangium sp. So ce145; assembly: GCF_051525985.1. NCBI lineage: Bacteria > Pseudomonadati > Myxococcota > Polyangiales > Polyangiaceae > Sorangium > Sorangium sp. So ce145. Next base: position 4,601,016 of record NZ_CP150315.1, read on the forward strand.
GCGCAGTTCACGTGGAGCAGCGGCTCGCCCCGCCGCCCCGACGCCGCGTGGACGGCGCGCGCCACGAGCTCTTTCCCCACGCCCGTCTCGCCCGTGATCAACACCGTGAGATCCGACGGCCCCACGAGCGCGATCTCGTCGCGCAGCCGCTGCATCGCCGGGCTCGTCCCGAGCAGGCTCGCGCCCCGCTCCCGCTCCGCCGCCCGCCGTAGGTCGTCGGCGACCAGGCCGAGCCGCTCGGCGCTGTGCTCGAGCGCGTCGATGAGCTGGCTCGTGCGCACCGCCGCGCCGGCCAGCGCGCCCAGCCAGGAGAGCGTCGCCGCGTCGACCCCCTCGAAGGCGCGCGGGTCGCGCGCGTCGGCCGTCAGCAGCCCGATGAGCGTGCCCTCGACCCGCAGCGGACAGCCGAGGCACGCGTGCACGTGCGCCAGCGCGGTCGCGTCCGACGCGAGCAGCCCGTCGAACGGATCCGGCAGCTCGGTGTCCGGCGCGAAGCGCACCGGCGCCTCGGCGTGGCAGAGGATGTCGAGCCGAGGGTGCGCCTTGGTGCAAAACGTGCGCCCCAGCGCCTCCGGCGCGAGCCCGTGCGCCGCGAGCGGCACCAGCACGCCGTCCTGATACCGCATCAGGCACGCCGCATCACACGGCACCACGTGCCGCACCGCCTCGAGCAGGCGCCGGTACCGATCCTCGGCGCCCAGCGACGTCGTGAGATCGAGCGCGACCGACAGCAGCGCCTCCAGGTTCGGCTTCGCCATGTTGTCGATCGTACAACGTGGTTGTTGATTTGACAACGCCCGGATGTTGCGGAAACCGCAACATCCCCCGCCTGGGAGCACGAAGCGAAGGGGCGCGCGGGAGCGGCACGCCGGCTGCTTCAGGGGCGGGCGTCACGACCGGAGCCCTCGAGGTCGCGCCGCGGAGGCGCGGGCGCGCCGGGGCTCACGCGAACAACGAGGTCGCTATGCATAACCTACGACGACTCTGGCTGGCGCTCGCCGCCGTCATCACCGCTGGCTTCTTGATACTCGGCTTCATGGGTCGGGAGGTGTACCGCAAGGCGCCGCCGATCCCCGAGCGGGTCGAGACGCCGTCCGGCCGGGTGCTGCTCACGAAGGACGATATCCTGGACGGGCAGCTCGTCTATCAGAGCATCGGCGGACAGCAGGTCGGCAGCGTCTGGGGGCACGGCGCTTACCAGGCGCCGGACTGGTCGGCCGACTGGCTCCATCGCGAGGCCGAGGCGCAGCTCGCGCTCTGGAGCGAGCGAGAGCACGGCGCGGCGTTCGCGGAGCTCCCGGACGAGGCGCAGGCCGCGCTCAAGGCGCGGCTCCAGCGGACGATGCGCCACAACGGCTACGACGCCGCGACCGGCGCGCTCACGGTCTCCGAGGATCGCGCGCTGGCGATCGAGCAGACCGCGGCGCACTACCGCGCGCTCTTCGGCGACGAGCCGAGCCTCACCGGCCTGCGCGAGAGCTACGCGCTGCACACGGGCGCGGTCCCCGACGCCGGGCGGCGCGACAAGCTGACGGCCTTCTTCTTCTGGACCTCGTGGGCCACGGCCGCGGAGCGCCCTGGCACCGGCGCCAGCTACACCAACAACTGGCCTCATGAGCCGCTCGTCGGAAACGTCCCCACGGCCGCCAACGTGATCTGGTCGATCGTGAGCATCGTGCTCTTGCTCGCCGGGATCGGCGCGCTCGTCTGGTACCACGCGTTCCGCCGCAGCGAGGAGCCGGCCGTCGCCGCGCCGGCGCGCGACCCGCTCTCGGGGTGGGTGCTCACCCCGTCGATGCGGGCCGTCGGGAAGTACTGCCTCGTCGTGGTCGCGCTGCTCGTGCTCCAGGTCGCGCTCGGCGCCCTGACCGCGCACTACACGGTGGAGGGACACGAGGTCTTCGGCCTGCCGGTCGCGGACTACCTGCCGTACGCGGTGACGCGCACCTGGCACGTCCAGCTCGGCGTCTTCTGGATCGCGACCGCGTTCCTCGCGGCGGGGCTGTTCCTCGCGCCGGCGGTGGGCGGGCGAGAGCCGAGGGGGCAGCGGCTCGGCGTGAACGTCCTCTTCGGGGCGCTCGTCCTCGTGGTCTTCGGCTCGCTCGCCGGAGAGTGGCTGTCGGTGAAGCAGCGCTTCGCGCTCGAGCACTCGTTCTGGTTCGGGCACCAGGGGTACGAGTACGTCGATCTCGGCCGCGCCTTCCAGATTGCGCTCTTCGGCGGGCTCGCGCTCTGGCTCTTCCTGATGCTGCGCGCGCTCTGGCCCGCGCTCTCGCGGCGCGACATGAGCCGGCACATCGTGCTGCTCTTCACTGGCGCGACGGTGGCGATCGGGATGTTCTACGGCGTGGGGCTGTTCTACGGCGCGAAGACGCACCTGTCGGTCATGGAGTACTGGCGCTGGTGGGTCGTCCACCTGTGGGTCGAGGGGTTCATGGAGGTGTTCGCCACCGCGGCGATCGCGTTCCTGTTCACCCGGTTCGGGCTCGTGCGGCCCGACAGCGCGGCGCGGGCCGCGCTCCTGTCGACCTGCATCTTCCTCGTCTCGGGCATCCCCGGCACGTTCCACCACCTCTACTTCAGCGGCACGCCGGTCTCGGTCATGGCCGTCGGCGCGAGCTTCAGCGCCCTGGAGGTCGTGCCGCTCGTCCTCGTGGGGATGGAGGCGCACGAGACCTGGCAGATGCAGCACCGGAGCGGGTGGATGCAGGCCTATCGCTGGCCCATCCAGTTCTTCGTCGCCGTCGCGTTCTGGAACTTCGTGGGCGCGGGGGTCTTCGGCTTCCTCATCAACCCGCCGATCGCGCTCTATTACATGCAGGGCCTCAACACGACCCCGGTGCACGCGCACGCTGCCCTGTTCGGCGTCTACGGGCTGTTGTCCCTCGGCCTCGTGCTGGTGATGCTCCGCCGCCTGCGCCCCGACGCGGTGTGGAACGAGGCGCGGCTCCGGGTGGCGTTCTGGGGGATGAACGGCGGCCTCGGGCTCATGATCCTCCTGAGCCTCCTGCCGATCGGGCTGGCGCAGGCGTGGGCCAGCGTCGAGCGCGGGCTGTGGTATGCGCGGAGCGCGGAGTTCCTGCAGCAGCCCGTCCTCGAGGCGCTGCGCTGGATGCGGCTCGTCGGAGACAGCCTGTTCATCGTCGGTGTCCTGGCCTTCGTCGGGTTCGTCGCGGGGCTCTTCACCCGCCGGCCGGCGGGCGCTGCCTCGGTAAAGCCCGCGCCCGAAGGTGAGGCGGCGGGGATGGCCACGCCGGCGGCGAGCGGCGCGCCGGCGGCCTGATCACCCGCGCGCCAGCGCCCGGCAGCGCGCTGGCGCGCCTCCTCGCCGCCGCCGCGCGGCGCCCAGAAATGTGCTCGTGGTATCGAGCTCAGCCGTGATCCGCCAGGCTATGCTCGGGCCCTGGAGCGCCACGGCGCTCGCCCCCGGGAACCCAGCATGTCCACCGAGCACTTCGACGTCCTGATCGTAGGCGCCGGCCTCTCCGGCATCGGGGCCGCCTACCACCTCCAGACGCGCTGCCCCGGCAAGCGGTATGCGATCCTCGAGGGGCGCAGCGCGATCGGCGGTACCTGGGATCTGTTCCGCTACCCCGGCGTCCGCTCGGACTCGGACATGTTCACCCTCGGCTATTCCTTCCGCCCCTGGAAGGAGGCCAAGGCGATCGCGGACGGGCCGTCGATCCGCGAGTACGTGCGCGACACGGCCCGGGAGCTCGGCATCGATCGGCACATCCGGTTCAATCACCGGGTTCGAGCCGCGTCATGGTCCTCGGAGCAGGCGCGCTGGACCGTCGAGGTGGACGTCGGCCCAGGCGAGGAGCGCGTCCGCATCTCCTGCAGCTTCCTGTACGTCTGCAGCGGCTACTACCGCTACGAGAGCGGGTATACGCCGAGCTTCCCTGGCCGCGACGACTTCCAGGGACAGCTCGTGCACCCCCAGCAGTGGCCGGAGGATCTCGACTACCGGGGCAAGCGCGTCGTCGTCATCGGCAGCGGCGCCACGGCCGTGACGCTGGTGCCCGCGATGGCCGCCGACGCGGCGCATGTGACGATGCTCCAGCGCTCGCCGACGTACATCGCCTCGCTGCCCTCGGAGGACCCGATAGCCAATGCGATCCGCGAGCACCTGCCGGAGCGGATCGCCCACCGCGTCGCCCGCTGGAAGAACGTCGCGCTCAGCCTGCTCATCTACCAGGTCTGCCAGCGCGCGCCGCGGCTGGCCCGGCGGATGCTCCGCGGCGGCGTCGCCCGGCAGTTGCCGCCCGACTTCGACATCGATACCCACTTCAACCCTCGCTACGATCCATGGGATCAGCGCCTCTGCCTCGTGCCGGACGCCGATCTCTTCCGCGCGGTGAGGGAGGGGCGCGCCTCGGTGGTCACCGACGGCATCCGGACCTTCACGAAGAACGGCATTCTGCTCGAGTCGGGCAAGGAGCTCCAGGCGGACATCATCGTGACGGCGACGGGCCTGGAGCTCCTGCTTTGCGGCGGAATCCGGCTCGCCGTCGACGGTGACGTCCTCGAGCCCGGCAGGTCGTTCATCTACAAGGGGTTGATGCTGGGCGGCGTCCCGAACTTCGCGCTCTGCCTCGGTTACACGAACGCCTCGTGGACGCTCCGCGCGGAGCTGGCCTCGACGTACGTCTGCCGGCTGCTAAGCCACATGGATCGCCACGGCTACCGGCAGTGCTCGCCGCGCCCTGAGGAAGCCGTCCTCGATACTCGGCCCCTGCTCGGCCTGACGTCGGGCTATGTGCGGCGCTCGGTGGACCACCTGCCCAAGCAGGGATCGAAGGCGCCGTGGTACTTCCGCCAGAACTACGTGCTCGATCTGCTCGCGATGAAGCTCGGCCCGGTGGACGACGGCACCATGGTCTTTTCCAGGGAGGGTCGGCCGCTGCGCCGCGAGCCCGCGAGCACGGAGCGCCCCCGGGGCGTGGAGGCCTGAACAGAGGCGCGCTCCGCTGGCGACCCAGATCGCTGGGCTCTCCCGTATCGCCATGGCCTGACTGCTGAAAAAGCGAGGAACAGGCGCGCCGACGCGCGTCCACCGCGCGCGCTCATGCTAACAACCGCGCCGGTCGTCCGAACGCAGACGAGCTGGCCATGGACGACCGAAGGCAGCCATCCTCACGGCCGCCTCGACGCGCGGGCCGGCGATGCATGGAGCTTTGAATGAGGTACTGTCTGTTCGTTGGATTGCTTGCCTTGCCCCTCCTGGGTTGCGGATCGGATCCCGCTGACAACGAGGGCGCGACGACGACGGGCGCGACGACGAGCACGGGCTCCGCGGGGACGGGAGGCGCTGGCGGGGAATCGCCGGGCTGCGCTCCGGCCGCGGCCCCGGACGTCACCGATGTCTCCGGCACGTGGGCGTACCGCGCCATCGGGTCGCAGCTCACCCAGGCGCAGGGTCTCCCGCCGTTCCAGACGCGCATCGTCAGCGTGATGCTCATCACGCAGCAGCAGAATGGAGACGCCATCTCCCTGCAGGGCACGTATTGCGATCACTACACCGAGGACCCGGACGCGATCGTGCACGCCGTCATCCCGGACAGCTTCCGCGGGGCGCTCGCGCCGGTGACCCGCGAGGGCACGTTTGCGGCAAACGAAGGGGGGCTCCGCTACAAGCTCGGGCCCCTCCACGAGGTGATCGGCGCGGCGCTCGGCGACCCGGCGCAGGACGAGCTGCCCACGGATCCGGAGGACGCTCGCGTCGTCGATCAGGACGAGGATGGGCACCCGGGGATGACGGTTCAGCTCCAGGGGCTCATCGACGGGTCGGTGTACGTGGCCGAGCGGGCGCGGACCGAGCTCGACGGCGTGGCGGTCGCGACCGATCGCATCGAGGGGCGGCTCGGTTTCGTGTCGGAGCAGAGCGTGCTCGAGACGGATCCTCCGAGCCTGAAGGCGACCATGGCCGCCTCGAGGACGTATCCCGATCCGGAGGAGTGCAACAGCACCTTCGTGATGGTCCGTACCCCTGACGAGGCGGACTGCGCCTGGATCATGGAAAGGGCCGACACGCTCTTCCAGTAAAGCCGCTCCCGGCGCTCGCGGCGCCCCGCGTGACCGAGCGCCTCCGGGTCACCGATCGAGAGGACACCGGCTTCGCTGGGCTGCTCACTCGGGCAGCCGCAGGACGAAGCCGGCGCCGGCGAGCCAGCCGCCGCTGGAGAAGCCGGGATAACCTGGGTTGTTCGTCTGCAGCCCTTCCACGCCGTCGAGCGGCTCGCCGCTCACGATGTCGACAAGGTTGTCGGGGACCTCGTCGAACACGGGGTTCCTGGCGGACGGGCTCTTCGACACCTCCCGCGGCACGAGCAGCTGGCCATGCAGGAACGCTCCCACGCCGAAGTCGGCGCCGAAGAGCGACACCGGCGTCTCGAACGAGGCGCTGGCCGCGAGGCGCGCGTTGTCGACGTAGTTGGTCCTGCCGGTCTGGTCCGGCACGGGAGACGGCGTGAAGGCGACGTCCGCGGAGACCCTGCGACTCCCCAGCACGACCGCGCCGCCGAGCCCCACGGACACCGTGCTCGACCACGGGTCGGGCGGGGTCTCCGCGTGCCGATCGCGGTACTCTGACCACCGCGTCAGGAGCGCGTGCGCGCCGATCTCCCAGACGGGCGGCGCCGGGCTCTTCGAGCGCGCGGCGCGCTCGCCCCCTCGGTCCTCGCTCGGCGGGCCCATGACCGAGGCCCCGACGCCGACGCGGGTCGGCTGATGGCCGAGCGTCAAGCGATAGGCCTGGGGGACCGAGGTCTCGCCCTCCGGATAGGTAGTGTTCCAGAAGCGGATCCTGTTCTCGCCGTCGGTGTCCGACGCCGAGGCGAGGTGGAGCGTGGCCGAGAGGCGCAGCCAGGGGGCTGGGCTGGTCGCGAAGGCGAAGTAAGGAGCGAAGACGCTCTCGACCTCCACGTCGGGGTTGATGAGGGCGGTCCGCTGGTCGCTGGCGTCGGGCACGTGGACGGCGGTCCGCGCGCTGGTGCCGATCGTGACGTCGACGCCCGCCCCGACGGACAGCCAGCGGGTGATTCGGCCAGCCATCGACACGGCCAGGCTGGTGACCGACAACCGATCTCCCAGCAGCTCGAACTCCAGCCGATTCGAGAAGTACTGCGCGCGCTCGTCGGCGAAGAAGGCCCGCTGCTCCTGGAAGCTCCTGAGCGGCAGCAGGGCGTAGAAGCCCAGGACGAGGCGGTCCTCGTAGAGCGGCCGCACGAACCCGAGCGTCGCGTAGCTGTTGATCTGCCGATCGCGCGTGTCATCCCGCGGGCTCGGGAGCTTCGACCCGGGCAAGGGCCGGTGGGTGAGCCGAGAGGTCGAGCCGTCCGGATTCCGGATCTGGCCATCGTACACCGACTCGGGCACGTCGACGCCCGGGGGGCGGGGCGCCAGGGTGATGTCGCCGCGCGTGACGAGCACGAAGAAGCCCGCTTGCGTCGTCGCGGGCGCAAACGGCAGGAGCGCGGGGTTGAAGAACGCGGCTTCCGGTCCCCGCGCGAGCGCCCGTGCGTTCAGCCCGTTGGCGCTCGTGGGAGCGCCGGTGATCTCCAGCGCGCCGGACGCGCGGGCGGCCCCGGCCTGGAGGAGCAAGGCGGACGCCAGCGCGAACGGCGTGGCGACGCAGACTTTGTGCGGCATAGGTGCTCGAGGCGCGGGAGTCTGCCGGAGGGCCGGCCGCGAGGTCAAGCCCTGAGCCGCGCAATTTTCCGCGTCGTCACGGGCTCACCACGCCGATGCATGATCGCATGAAGACCGTCGATGCTACTTCAGGATCGGGTCGCAGTTCGTGAACTTGAACGACGTCATCATCGTGAACACCGCACTGCCGCTGCGGCGCTCCGCGTAGAAGAAGTCGAGCGGATACTCCTTGCCGACCTCGATGCCGAGCGCCTCGGCGTACGCGTCGAGCTCGAGGAGCGCCGAGGTCGGGCTGTGGAGCCCGCCCATGTCGATCGCGAGGCGCCTGTTGATGAACACCCAGAGGTCGTCGTCGCCGTTGAAGAAGAAGACGCCGCCGCGCTGGTAGTCGAACGTCATGTGGAGCTCGTACGTGAAGCCGAAGTTGTGAACACGCCCCTCGTTGCCCCACCCCTGATCGTCGATGGGGAAGAACTGGTCTCCAGAGAAGAGCCCGAGGCCGCTCTCGCTCACCTGGAGCGGGACGTCGTACCGGATCGGTACGTTGACCGTGGGGTCGTCGTGATACCACTGATAGAACGCCTCGGGACCGGTCGTGTGCTCCGTCCCGCCCTCATGGGCATAGACCGGCTTGTCGTCGGGGCCGAGCTCGGGTGCGACGATCCCTTTCAGGCCGTTGCCCGCGAAGTTCTCGAAGTCGGGGTGCCCGCCGTCCGTGCTGAAGGCCTTGAAGTCGCGCACCACCCCCGCGAGCTTCGGCTCGCAACGCTCGTCTCCGCCAGCGCCGGCGCTGCCTTGTGCGGAGCCGCCACCGGCGCCGGGATCGAGGGTGCCGGGGTCATCACCGCCGGCGGTGGACGAGGACGAGGCGGGCGACGACGACGTCGTGGCGCCGAGGTCGCGACCGATGACGGCGATCTCGGTGGTGCACCCCGCGAGCGCCGTGCCCGTCGTGAGAAGGAAGGCCGGGAATCGCGGGGTGCCCGCGCGGGTGGCCGCCGTGGGCTCGGCTGGCTTCATCGAGATCGTCTCCTGTCGCATGGATGCCTCCGAGCTTGCCGGGCCTGCCCGCGATCGCTTCACGGACGCTCTGCACGGAGCCTCAGCTCCAGTGTGCGGTTAACTCGAGGTGATCATCGTTGTCGCCACCGCCCGAGATGATGCGCTGGCGGACGTGGTCTGCGCCGCCGATCACGAGGAGCTGCTCGCAGGAGCCGATGACTTCGGTCCACATGTTCTCATCGAAGCCGTGGCAACCGATCCAGAGAGCGCGGGTGAAGCCGCGGCGGGATTCGAGGACACGGACGTGGCCGGCGGAATAGTAGTTGGAGAAGACGCGCTGGCCGAGGGAGAAGAGGGTGGAAGGGGAGATGAGGCCCGCGATGACCTTGTAGATGCCGCTCATGTCGTCGTGCGTGCACTGACGGCCAATCTGGTGGATGAGCTCTTTGCCTTCGCCGGTCGTGCGCCGGATGGCCTGGAACAGGTCCTTGTACCAGGCGATCGGGTACCAGCCGGTGGAGACGAGGCTGCCGTAGCGGATGCCGTCGCGCAGCGGTTCACACATCTCATCCAGGCTGCGCTTCTGGAGAGGCTCGCCGCGCAGCTTGCCAAAGCTCGCCACCACGGAGCGAAACGCCACCCCCTTGACCTTCGGTTCGTCGGTCATCCCATCGCGCGAGCGCGCTCGGCAAGGAGGGTACCGCATCCCGCGGGAGCAGGCCAGCGCCCTGGGTGGCAGCGACGGGCCCGGCCAGGCGCGAGCCGCGGCTCCGGGCTCCTCTCCAAGACGCCCGAGGATCTCTATCAGAGCGCTCGCGGCCTCCGGCGCGATCTGGAGAGATGTCTCGCCGAGTGGACCCTGAGTGGGACGATCAAACCGTTCACACCGGGGGAGCACGACGCGTCCGATCAGCTCCAGATCCCCCAGAAGCTGTACGCGCGGGACGCGGAGATGGCTTTCCCCTCTCCCCTTGGCGTCCTTGGCGGCTTGGCGGTTTTTCTGCTGATCCGGGGCAACTTCCCCCAGCAGAGCTAAGGCACACGACGCGCGGTCTCCGGCGGCGCGGGCGCCCCGAGGCCTGCCGCGGGGCGGCGCAGCGTGAGCACCGCGCGGCAGCCGCCGCCGGGCGCGGCCTCGAGCCAGCACTCGCCGCCGTGGCGGCGCGCCACCTCGCGCGCGAGCGGCAGGCCGAGGCCGAGGCCGGCGCGGTTGCGGCGCCGCCCCTCGCCGGTGCGCGTGAACCGGTCGAACACCGCGTCGCGCTCGCCGGGCGGCACGCCGGGGCCTCGATCGTCGACCTGGAAGACCACCCGGTCGGGCTCCGGCACGACCCTCAGGACCACTGGCGCGCCCGCGGCGTAGGCGGCCGCGTTGCGGAGGAGATTCGAGAGTGCCGCCTCCACGAGCGCCGGGTGCACGCGCAGATCGGCGTCACCCTGCGCATCGAGCTCGAAGGCGCAGCCCGCGCGGACCAGCCCCGGCCGCTCGCGGGCCGCGGCCTCTTCCGCCAGCGCGACGGCGCCGGCCGGCTCGAGGCCCTGCTCGACCTGGCCCGCGTCGACCCGGGCCAGCGCGAGCAGGCCCTCCACGAGGCCCCGCAGGCGCTCCACCTCCTCGCGCACGGAGTCGAGCACCTCGCGGTACTCCTCGGCCCCGCGGGACCGGCGCAGCGCCACCTCGATCTCGCCGAGCATCGCCGTCACCGGGGTGCGCAGCTCGTGGGCCGCGTCGGCGGTGAAGCGGACCTGGGCGCGGTGCGCTGCGCCCAGGCGGTCGAGCAGCGCGTTCACGGCGGCGAGCAGGGCGCGGAGCTCCGCCGGGCCCGCCTCGGTGAGGCGGTCGCCGCCCGCGAGCGCGGTCACGCGCGCGGCCTCGGCGCACGCGCGATCGAGCGGCGCGAGCGCGCGGCGCACCGTGCGCCGGAGCAGCAGCGCCGCGGTCAGCGCGGCGGCGGCGGCGAGCGCGCCGTAGATGGCGGCGAAAGGGCCGACGCTGCGCGCGAGGGTGACGCGCGGGGCAGCGGCGGCGATGAGCACGTGCTCGCCATGTCCGTCGCGCTCGGCCTCGACCTCGGCCGGCAGGACCAGGAGGCGGAGATCGCCGACGTCGCCCGCGGTTGGGCGCTCCGCGGCGAGCGCTTCCCGCGCCAGATCCGCCGGGACGCGCGGGTCGCTCTGGATCGAGACCCACACCGACGCCGGCGAGCGGCTGTGCTCCACCTCCCACGCGCCGGGGGCCTCCGGGTGGGCGTGCTCGTGGGCCGCGGCGAGCAGCGCCCGGTCGAGCGCGCGCACCTCGGCCTCGTGCAGCAGCGCGGCGGTGCCGACGCCGACGCCTGCGAGCGCGCCGAGCACCACGGTGACCGCGCCCGCGACGAGCGCATCGGCCAGCGAGCGGCTCACCGCGGCCGCTCCTCGAGGACATACCCGACGCCCCGCACCGTGTGGATCAGCGGGCGCGCGAAGCCGCGATCCACCTTGGCCCGCAGCGCGCTGATGGCCACGTCGACGACGTTGGTACCAGGGTCGTGGCCCACGTCCCAGACGCGCTCCAGCAGGCGGGTGCGGCTGAGCACCCGGCCGGCGCTCTCCGCGAGCGCGCGCAGCAGCGCGAACTCCTTCGCCGTGAGGTGGATCTCCCGCCCGGCGCGCTCGACCCGGTGGGCCGCGAGATCGATCAGCAGGTCGGCCACCTCGACGCGCTCGCTGCGCCCGGCGCGGCGCGATACGGCGGCGATGCGCGCCAGCAGCTCCTCGAACGAGAACGGCTTGGGGAGGTAGTCGTCCGCGCCGCCGTGGAGGCCCTCCACGCGCTCGCCGACCCGGTCGCGCGCGGTGAGGCAGATCGCCGGGGTGGCGGCGCCGCCGCGGCGGAGCTCGCGGATGAGGTCCAGGCCGTCACCGTCGGGCAAGGCGCGGTCGACGAGGAGGAGGTCATAGTCGCCCTGGGCGAGCGCGCGCCGGGCGCCTGCGAGGTCCTCCTCCACGTGCACCTGGTGCCCTTCCTCGGCGAGGCCGCGGCGCAGGAAGCCCGCGATCTTGCGCTCGTCTTCGATGACCAGGATGCGCATGGGTCTCCGCCGTACTCGAGCCGGGGGCTCAGTCGTCGTCCTCTTCCCGTTCGCGTCGATCCGCGCCGGCGGCAGGCGTCGCCTCGCTGGCCGGTGCACTCTGGCCTCGGGCAGGCTCGGCGGCCAGGGCGCCGCCGCGCGTCTCTGGGTGCCGGATCTCGCCGCCCGCGGCGCCGGTCCAGGCCATGGCGCCGCTGGTCAGGATCGCGGCTCCGAGGGTGATCACCACCGGCGCGCTGGACACCGTCGGCCGGCGCTCGGGCGCATCGGCGAGCGTGATCGCCGCCGGCGCGCCGGGCGCCGTCCGGCGGCGCTCGGCGAGCAGCAGCGCCGCCATCCCCGCGAGCGCGGTCAGGCCCGCGAGCGCGGTCGCCACGCCGGCCCGCTCCTCGTGGACCTCCATGGCCTGCTCGGAGGTGCCTGGCTGGCGCTCGATGACGTCCTCGGCCGGCTCGCCGCTCAGGTAAGCGGCGGCGGCGCCGGCGGCCGAGAGCACCAGCACGAGCACCGCGGACCGCAAGGCGCCGCGCTCGGCGGGATGGAAGAACGCCAGGATCAGGAGCACCGCCGCGATGGCGAAGCCGACGATGGGGAGGTGGTTGATGATGAGGTGAAGATGCGCTGCGTTCATGAGGACCTCGCTCGGTTCAGCCCTCAACGTCTTCCCGGAACCTGGACCGGACCTCTGGCGATCATGAGAATTTCATGAGAACGCGGCGCCCGGCGCGTTGCGCCGACGCGCGGCGTTTGCACCTCCTGCCGCGCGGCGCCGCGCTGCCGGCGGGGCTCGGCGCTGGTACGTCTCATGCTCGGTCCCTGGATCGGAGGACACCATGAAGAAGGGGCTGTACGACGCGCTGCGCTGGGATCATCAGCGGCTGGACGAGGTGTTCGAGGGCCTGCTCAACCGGATGCATGCCGGCGATGCGGAGGCGGCGCGCGAGATGTGGGGAGCGTTCGAGCGCGAGCTCTCGGCGCACATGGAGGCGGAGGAGGCGGTGCTCCTGCCGGTGCTCGATCGCTTCGATCCGGAGGAGGCGGGCACCGTTCGCGCCGAGCACCTCGGCATCCGCAAGCTGATCGCGGAGATGGGGGTCGCGATCGAGCTCCACACCTTGCGGGAAGAGCGGGTGGAGGCGTTCGTCCGGGCGCTGCGGCAGCACGCCGCCCACGAGGAGGAAGGGCTGTATCCGTGGGCTGACCGGGAGCTGCCCGAGCCGGCCGTCGCGCGCCTGCTCGATCGGCTCGCCGCGGCGCGCGACGCCGTGAAGCGCGCCGCTCACCGGTCCTCGACGGCCGCGGCGGGGCCTCGGGCTCCTTGACCGGGCCGACGCGGCCCGCGGCGCCTCGGCCCACGCGCGGCCTCAGGCGCCCTCGGCGTCGAAGATCGCGTCCACGTAACGCAGCGTCGTCTCGCGCCGGCGGCGCGCGCGCTCGGCCGAGTCCTCCTCCACGAGCACCTCGTCGGGCTTCACGCGGAAGAGCGGCTGGCCCTTCTGCACGATCGTCCCCTCGCCGCCGTCGATGAGCACCTCCTCGACGGTGCCGGAGCACGGCGCGAGCACCTTGTTGAACATCTTCATGACCTCGATCACGTAGAGCGGGTCACCGGCGGCGAAATGGCTGCCCTTCGTCACGAACGGGGGCCGGTCCGGCGCCTCCTGGGCGTAGAACATGCCGCCGGTGACCGCGACGATCTCGTTGGCCCGCATGGCGGGCGGCGGCGCGAGCACCTTGCGCATGCGGGCCGAGAGCTCGCGATCGAGCAGGCGCTCGGGGATGTCGACCGTGCCATCCTCCCGCGCGCGGAGCTCGAAGAAGCGCGCGGCGTCCCCCGCGAGGACCAGCGCGTCGAGCAGCTCCAGCCCCGCCTGGAAGCCGAGGTGCGCGCCGCGAACCCGCCGCCAGAGCTCGGCGTCGTAGCCGTGAGGCGCGGTATCCCCGGACAGGTGCGCTCGCAGCTCGGGCCACGAAGGCGCGCCGCCCGCCTGGCCCATCCGCTCGCCGACGCGCCGGTAGAAGCCGAGCGCCCGCGAGAGCACCTCCTGGTCGTGATCCCAGATCACGTGGGCCGCGGGCGCCTGCGGCTGCGGCGTCATGTTGAGCAGCCAGTACGTGTCCGCGAGTACCTCGATCGGGTTCTTGAGCCAGCGCACCCGCCCCGATCGGATCTCGAAGGACCCCATGTTCCGGCTGAGCCACGCCGACAGGAGGTGCGGCTCCGCGCAGATCTTCTCCACGGGACGGCGCACCAGCGTGTCCTTCAGCGCGAAGACCTTCTTCAGCGCTCCTCCGCCGGTCGCCTCCGCGGCCCCGGCCCGCGCCGCGAGGCGGCGCTCGTGACGGGCGCCGAGCTCGGCCCACATCACGTCGAAATCGAGCCCCCCGAGCTCCACCGCGAGCAGGCCGACCTGCGTGAGGTAGGGGACCACGAAGCCCGTCGTCGGCTTCGCCCACACGCTCCGCGCGAGGAACCAGTGCACGAGCCCGTAATGAAACAGGAGGTTCGTGTGGAGATCGCTGCCGCGCAGCGTGGTCGTGCGCAGGATCTCGCAGATCCGCTGGTAGGCCTCCTCGCGCGAGGCGCCGTAGGTCACGAGGAGCGCGATGTTGCTGTCGTAGGCGCCGGCGACCCGGTAATGCATGAACACCCCCGTGTCGGGGTTCTTCACGCAGATGCCCTGATCGTCGCGGATCTCGTGCGGGTGCGGATCGCTCCAGGACACGATGATGCCGGCCGCGTGGGGCTCCAGCGCGCCGTTCGTCGCGTTGAGGCGCGCCTCCACCGCGGACCCTTCCCGCCGGACGCGGATCGGCCGGGGCAGCCGCTCCCCGTGGCGCGCGAGGAGGACCATGCACTCGACGAGCGAGGTCACCTCGAACGCGTCGGCCGGATCGGCCGGGTTCTCGAAGCGGAGGGCATAACAGAGCTCCGACACCCGGTGCTCGACCTGGATACGGGTGTTGACCTCCATGAAATAGTGGTGATCCCCCTCGACGATGCACTCGAACGTCGAGGCCGAGTTCAGCCCGACCGCCTGCCCGAACCGCTCCGCCTCGGCCTCCATCCGGGCGAGCGACGCGCGCTCGCGCTCGAGCGACGCCGCGCGCGGCGCCTCGCCGGCCGCGCGCGCCCGCTCGATCGCCTCGAGCAGCCCCTCCTGCGTCATCGCCACCTCGAGCAGCTTCTGCTCGTGCATCTGCAGCGAGCAGTCGCGCCCGCCCAGCGCGACGCACCACGCGCCGTTGCCGACGAGCTGGATCTCGTTGTGCCGCGTCTCCTCGACGTTGAGCTCGAGCAGGATGTTCTTGTTGTCGCCGACGCCCGCGGCCTTCACCTCCGCGAGGATCTCCCGCGCCAGCGCGGGGACCTCGGCCGCGCGCGCCCGCGCCGCGGCCTCGAGGGGCGCCGCGTCGGGCGCGACGCCGGCGAGGAGCCGCTGCCCCTTGCCGCCGCCGCCGCCGATGGCCTTGAGCCGGATCCGCCGCCCCGGGTGGCGAGCGAGCAGCTCGGCCGCGCCCCGCTCGAGCTCCTCGCAGAGCTCGTCGGTCGTGTAGAGATCCACGCGCCGCGCGTACGCCGCCGCGAGCAGGGCGTCCGCCGCCTCGGCGAGCGGGATCCCGTCGGCGAGCCGCGCGCCCGGGGCGCCCGCGCCGAGCAGCCCGCGGTCCGCCGCGGCCGCGCGCAGCGCCGCGTGATCGGGCCACTTGCGGAGCACGATCCGCCGGGTCGCGTCGTCGATGCCGGGCGTCACGCTGACCGCGGCCGCGAGCGCCGTCCGCTTCGCCTCGTCCTTGAGCCCGGCGGCGCGCTGCACCGACGAGCGCGGGCCGATGAAGACGAGCCCCGCCTCCTCGAGCGTGCGCACGAACTCCTCGTCTTCGGCCATGAAGCCGTAGCCCGCGAACACGTGCGTGTAGCCGCCGGCACGGGCGATCGCGACGATCTCCTGCATCAGCTTGACGCGCTCGTCCTTGGTGGCGCCGGTATAGTCCTTCACGCGGTGCACGTGCGCCGGGTGGAGACAGCGCAGCTCCGGCGCCAGGGCGTGCGTGTAGACGATCGAGTCCTTCTCCGACAGGAGGATGCCGTAATGCTCGATCCCCATCTGGGCGAAGACATCCATCGCCTCTTTCCGGATCGGGCCCCGGCAGACGATCAGCGGCCGCACGTCGTCGGCGGCGAACGAGCGCGCCCACGCCGAGCTCGAGCGGCCGAGCCTGCGGTCGCGCACCACCCTCGGGTTGCGGTCGTAACCTCGCCTGGTCTCGAATCCATCCATGATCAATGAAACTCCCGCTGAACGCCGGTGAACGGCCCTGGCTGGTAGTGCCGCAGCAGGAACTCGAGGTTCTCTGCGATCACCGAGCGGAGCTCGCGCGGCATCACGAGCCGCGAGATGGAGCCCAGGCTGAGCCCCTCGCGCGGGTTCATGAGCTCCCGCTCGTACCGCGCGCTGAACTCGGCCTCTCTCGCCTTCAGCCACACGGCGGCCTCGTCGCGGGCCTCCGCCTTCGCCTTGGCCTCGTCGAGGCCGCGGGCGAGCCGCTCCTTGACGCCGGCCTTCTCCCTGGCGCTCGCCTGCGCGCGCACCTTGCGGAGCTCGTCCTTGTAGACGAACTCCTTGCCGGCGGGGCCCATCACGGCGACGCGGGTCGTGGGGAGCGCGAGCACGACGTCCGCGCCGGTCGCGTAGTTGTTGAACGAGGCATAGGCGCCGCCGAACGCGTTGCGCACGAGCAGCAGGATGCGCGGGGTGCGGACGTCGATGATCGCGTCGAGCATGGCCCGGCCGGCCTGCACGATGCCCATCGCCTCTTGCTCTCTGCCCGGGAGGAACCCTGTGGTGTCCTCCATGAAGAGGAGCGGGATGTTGTAGAGGTTGCAGAAGCGGATGAAGCGAGCGTTCTTGTAAGCGGCCGCCACGTCGATCTGGCCCGACGCGACAGCGCTGTTGTTCGCCACGAAGCCGACGACGCGCCCGCCGACCCGCCCGAACGCGGTGATCGTGTTGCGCGCGCGCTGCGGCTGCACCTCGAAGTAGTCGCCGTGATCGCAGATGCGCTGGATGATGATGTTGATGTCGAGCGGCGTGTTATAGCCGGTCGGCGACGAGATCGTCCTGCGGAGGAGCGTGTCGATCTCGGTCGTCTCCCTGCCCACCGGATCGCTCGTCCGCTGGAAAGGCGCGCTCTCGCGGTTGTTGCTCGGCAGGTAACCGAGCAGCCGGACGGTGGTGCGCAGCGCGCCCACCTCGTCTGGCACCGTGAGATCGGCCACCCCCGAGGCGCCGTGGACGCGCGGGCCGCCGAGGTCGTCGGGCGAGACCACCTCGCCGAGGACCGATTTGACGACCGCCGCCCCGGTCAGGCCGAAGAACGTGCCGCCCGGCTGGATGACGAAGCTGCCCTGCCGGGGCAGGTAGGAGCCGCCGCCGGCGTTGAACCCGAACATGCACATGATGCTCGGGACCACGCCGCTGATCTTGCGCAGCGCCGCGAACGCCTCGGCGTAGCCGTCGAGCCCGCCGACGCCCGCGGGGACGTAGGCGCCGGCGCTGTCGTTGAGGCCGATGAGCGGGATGCCCCGCTCTCCCGCGAGCTGGAACAGCCGCGCGAGCTTGCGGCCGTTCGTCGCGTCCATCGACCCCGCGCGGATCGTGAAATCGTGGCCGTACAGCGCCACGTCGCGGCTGCCGATGCGCAGGATCGCGGTGACCAGCGAGGCGCCGTCCAGGTTGGGCCCCCAGTTCTCGAAGACGACGCGCGGCGGCTCGGGCGTGAGCACCCGGATGCGCTCCCAGATCGTCATCCGGCCTTTGCTGTGCTGCCGGATGATGTTCTCCGGGCCCGCGGAGACATAGGGGCGCCTGCGGAGCTCCTCGGCCTCCCGGAGCGCCGCGTCGTACGCCGAGGCCGGCGCGGCCGGCGCCCCGGATCCCTCGTCGAGCGGATCGTCGAGCGAGGGGACGAGGGCGGAGGGCTTCACGGCGACATCGTTGTGATCAAGAGGGCTCATGGACGGGCGAGGCGCTCTATATCATGGCAGGATCCGGGGACGCACCTCGCGCGCCCGGCGAGGCGCGCGCCGATGTGTGGGGCGCGGCACGGGGCTCCCCGCGGCGATGCCGGGTCGCCGCGGCCGCCTCGATCGGCTCGCGCGGCGCTCTCCCGTCTGGACGCGGCGAGTCATGCGTGGCTGAGCCCGGCGCTCGTCAGGGGGAATCCGCGCGCGAGACGACAGGATCGCCGAACACATAGCGGCGCTGCTTGGCCGCCGCGAGGAGATCGGCGCGGTGATCGGGGTGGGCGATCTCGATGAGCGCCAGCGCGCGCTGCCGGATGTTCCGGCCCCAGAGATCCGCGACGCCATGCTCCGTCACCACGTAGTGCACGTCCCCGCGGCTCGTCACGATGCCGGCGCCCTGCTCGAACGCCGGCTGGATCCGGCTGATCGTGCCGTCCTTCGCGGTGGACCGGAGCGCGATGATCGGCTTGCCGCCGGCGCTCCGCGCTGCGCCCCGGATGAAGTCGACCTGCCCCCCGATCCCGGAGAAGAAGCGGCCCATCAGCGTGTCGGCGGCGACCTGGCCCGTCAGATCGACGGCGAGGGCCGCGTTGATCGCGATCATCCTGTCGTTCCTCGCGATCGTCAGCGGATCGTTGGTGAAGGCGGACCCGCGCATCTCGATGACGGGGTTTTCGTGGGCCCAGGCGTAGAGGGCGCGGCTGCCGAGGAGGAACGAGGTCACGAGCTTCCCCGGCAGGAGGGTCTTCCTGCGGTTCGTGATGACGCCGCGCTGGACGAGATCCATCACGCCGTCGGAGAGCATCTCGGTGTGCACGCCGAGGTCGCTCCTGCCTCCCAGGGCGGCGAGCACGGCGTTCGGGATCTTGCCGATGCCGGTCTGGAGCGTCGCGCCGTCGGGCACGAGCGTCGCCACGTTGCGGCCGATGGCGCGGTCGACGTCGTCGAGCGGCTCGATCGCGCGCTCGGGGAGCTCGCGGTCCACCGGGACGAGGTGGGTTATCCGATCCACGTGCAAGAACGAGTCTCCGTGGGTGCGGGGCATCCGCGGGTTGACCTCGGCGAGGACCAGAGCCGCCGAGTCGACGGCGGCGCGGACGATATCGACGGAGACGCCGAGGCTGACGAAGCCGTGGGCGTCCGGGGGGCTCACCTGGATGAGGGCCACATCGATGCCCACCCGGCCCGAGAGGATCAGGCTCGGGATCTCGGAGAGGAAGACCGGCATGAAGTCGGCGCGCCCCTCGTGGATCGCCTCGCGGACGTTCTGGCCGATGAAGAACGCCGTGTGGCGGAACCGCCGCTCGAGACCGGGGCGGACATACGGCGCGGGGCCCTCGGTCATCAGGTGGACGATCTCGTTGCCGGCGAGGTGGTCGCCGGACTGAACCATGGCGTTCACGAGATCGGTCGGTTCCGCGGCGCCCGAGCCGACGAGGATGCGCCGCCCCGGGGGGATCGCGCGGATGGCCTCCTCGGCCGTCTTGATCTTGTCGCCGAAGCGCGATCGCCAGTCCGTGATCGTCTGCTGCATCGTGTGCCTTCTTCCGGTGTTCTTGGGGGGATGAACGGAGCGCGTTCGCCGTCGGGGCGGGCGATGGCTGGCCGCGCCGTCACGCGGGTCGAGCCTCGGGTCAGGAGATCTCTCTCTCGGTGAGCAGCGCGGCCAGCACGGCGAGCGCGTCGGTCGTCGTGAAGACGCCGACGACCTGTGCGCCGTCCAGCACCACCGCCGATCCATACTTGTGCTCTGCCATCTCGCGGACCACCTCGGAGAGCGGCGCGCTCGGCGCGACGGCGTAGGGGCACGGCGACATGGCCTCGCTGACGACGAGCTCATCCCCCTCTTGCTCCTTGAGCGTCTCTATCCAGTAGATGTCCCGCTCGGAGAGGATGCCGACCAGCCGGCCGCCGCTCAGCACCGGCAGGTGCCGGATGCGATGTCCGCGCATGAGCGCGCGGGCGAGGCCGACCTTCTGATCGGCGCCGATCGAGTGGGGGCTCCGGGTCATGCAGTCCTGGATGCGAATGGTCGAAGAGCTCATGAGGCCTTCCCTGGCGCTGGACGTCCGCGATGATCGATTCGAGCTGATCGAACCGGCGCCCTTCGATCAAGCTCGGTTTGCCACGATGGGCCACGAGGCGGGTTTGCAAGATGCGGACCGCCTGGATCGGCGTCCGCGCTACGACACGCAGCGGGCGTGCGGCGCGTACGCTTCATCGGCGAGCCATCTCCTCAGGCCCGCTTGCGCGCCGGCGGGATCAGGTACCCGCAGCACCGCCCGAACCACCGCAGCACGTCGAGCGACGACAGGATGCCGACGACCTTGCCGTCGTCCGAGACGACCGGCAGCCGGTGCACGCCCTCGTAGGCCATGAGCGACGCGGCCTGCCGGATGCTCGCGCTCTCGTGCAGCTGCACCACGACGGGCGTCATCACGTCGCGCGCGGTGACCCTGACGGGCTCGTAGACATGGAAGCCCTGGCTCATCTCGAGCGGCGCGACCTCGCCCGACCGCGAGGCCACCCGCCGCGACTCCTCGGTGTCGCCGCGCTCGTCTGCTGCACGGAGCACGTCGGCCCGCGACACCATGCCGACCGGCTTGCCCGCCGCGTCCACGACCGGCATCCCGCTGATCTCGTGGCGGACGAGCAGGGCCGTGATGTCGTCGAGGGAGACCTCCGTTCGGATGCAGATGACGTCCTTGGTCATGATCTCGGCGAGCGGCGCCTCCGGATTCACGGCCACGTCGACGCCCGCGTTGCGCAGCGGATCCGATTCCTCCGTGCCCGGCGCCGCGTGGCTTGCATGGCAGACGACCGACGTCGTGCGCGAGCCCTTGTCGAAGTGCAGCGCATGGAAGCGACTGCACGACTCGCACTCTCGCGCCGCCATCGAACGCTCCCGCAACGGGCAGTAGACGGTCGCCACGACCGATTCCTCGCCGTCGTCTCCAACGATGTGCGCGCTGCGGATCGTGTGGTGCCGGAGCTGGTGCTGTCCGCCGGTAGGTCCAAGGGTTGTCATCGTCGTCTCCCGTTCGCCTCTGCGTCCTTCGCTCGAGGTGCGCCGTGGGATGAGCACCGTTCGTGCCACGCCCGCGAGATCCCCGGCGGGCGGCGGCGGCCCTGGTACGCCGCGGTCGCGTCTGCGCCTCCGCGCGCCGTTTGCGCCGCGGCGCAAACGGCGGCGGGCTGCCTCGCGAGGCGCCCGCCCGCAGCGCTCGCGGCGCGAGGAGCTCGCTCGCGGCTCGCGCGGAGCGTCCAGGTCGCGGGAAGAGCCCCGCTCGTGCCAGGGAGCCAGCGCGCGCGAAGCCCTCCTCTCCGGCGCCCGGAACGCCTGGCATGCAGCGTGCTGGGTGTAGGGCAGACGGGCAAGTGGGCAGATGGATAGAGCGAGGCGACCGCTGGTCGGGGCCTCGCATGGAGGCTGAGGAGGCTGTCATGTCGAGCGCAAACGCAACGAATCGGTTCGTCGTCGTCGTCGGGATCGACTTCTCGGAGCCGAGCAACCGTGCGCTTGATCAAGCGCTCGAGTCCGCTTGCTGTCGCGAGAACGCCGAGGTGCACGGGGTCTACGTCGAGCCCGAGAGCTGGGTCGGCATCGGGCTCGCGCGGGCGCCCATGGTGGCGACCCAGCCCGACGTGGCGCTCCAGCAGCTCCAGCAGCGCGCGAGCGAGCGCGTGAGCGCCATGGGCGACAAGCTCGACGGGGGGCGGCTGAAGCGCGTCGTCGTCCACTTCCGCCGCGGGGATGCGGCCGAGAACATCGCCCAGCTCGCCGCCGACCTGGACGCCGACCTCGTGGTCGTCGGCTCGCACGGCTACCGCGGGCTCGAACGGCTGCTCCTCGGCTCGGTCGCAGAGCGCGTCTCCCGGCTCGCGCGCTGCCCGGTGTGGATCGTCCGGCCGAAGGATCACGCGACCGCCGGCCGGGTCCCCGAGATCGAGCCGCCCTGCCCGGAGTGCGTGAAGCACCGGCAAGAGACGGGCGGCGCAGCGCTCTGGTGCGCGCGCCACGCGGAGCACCACGTCCGGCCGCACCGCTACTCGTATGCGACCAACGGGGTCTACGCGGCGTCGAGCGCGGCCTACCAGTCGACGCCCGACGCGACGTGATCGCGAGGCGAGCTCGACGGGACCGCGCGGCTGTCAGGGACACGAGCGCCCGATACGTGTCCTGAGGACACGAGGCGAGCGCGTCGCAAACGAGGCTCCCATCCTCGTGCGTCGTGGTCTCTCCGCGCGCTCTCCTCGATCGGCTCGCCGACGAGGCGCCGCGCGCTCCCTCCGGTCGATCGCGATCCCGCCGCGTTGACGTTCCACCGCGCGCGGGGGATACACAGCGCCATGAAGCGGTCTTGCATCGCCCTGGCGGCTTTCGCGCTGTCCCTCTCCGCTCCCGCGATCGCGCAGCCGGTGAAGGTGTTCGTCCTCGCGGGCCAGTCGAACATGGTCGGCTACGGCGTGGGCCGCCAGCTCCCGGTCGAGCTCCAGAGCCAGCCGGACGTCTGGTACGACCACTACAACCCCGACGCGCGCGAGGGAGGGCCGTACGCCGCGGCGACGAGCGCCGACTGGGGGCCGCTCGAGCCGAAGGGCGAAGCCCGCCGCTACGGGCCCGAGATCACGTTCGGCCGCGCGATCGCCGCGGCGTACCCGGAGCACCGGATCGCGATCGTGAAGATGGCGCAGGGGGGCACCAACCTCGTCGATCACTGGGGGCGCGGCCTCGCGCCGGATCCCGAGGTGCTCTACAAATCGCAGCTCTACCACGCGCTCCTCGGCAAGCTGGACTCCGCGACGTACGAGGGCGACCGCGCCCTCCGTTATCCCGAGGAGGTGACGCGGCTCGACGGCGCACTGGCGAGGCTCGAGTCGGAGGGGCACCCCTACGAGATCGCCGCGCTCGTCTGGATGCAGGGCGAGAACGAGGCAGGGTGGTCGGCCGCGTTCTCCTATGGCAACACGCTGCGCGGCTTCATCGCGGCGATCCGCGCGGATCTCGGCGTCCCCGGGCTCCCGGTCGTGCTCGGCAGGGTCAGCGACAACCTCTACCCCGCGAACGGCGGGCCCATCGCCGCCGGAAAGGAGGCGAACATCGACGCCGTGCGCGCGGCGCAGGTGACCGTGGCCGAGGAGGACCCGCGGGTCGCATGGGTCGACACGGACGATTTCACCGTGCGATCGCCCGACGACGCGTATCACTTCGACTCCGCCGCGTACCAGCTCCTCGGCGAGCGCTTCGCCGAGGCGTACCTCGCGCTGGTCCGCGAGGAGGGCTCGTCGACCGCGTCGTCGTCGAGCAGCGCCGGGAGCGCGGCTGCAGGGGGAGGGGGCGCCGCGGGGGGCGGCGCCGCCGGGGGTGGCGCCACGGCCGGATCGAGCGGGAGCGCGGAGGCGGCGGGCGGCGCCGGGAGCGCAGGCGAGGGGGGAAGGGGCGCCACGGCCGGATCGAGCGGAAGCACGGCGGCGACGGGCAGCGCCGGGAGCGCAGGTGAGGGGGGAAGGGGCGCCACGGCCGGATCGAGCGGAAGCACGGCGGCGACGGGCAGCGCCGAGGCCGCGGCCAGCTCGGGCGGGGTCGCGCCTGGGAGCGCCGGCGGCTGCGGCTGCCGGACCGCCGCCGGCCAGGGCCCCGTGGCCGCGGCAGCGCTCGCGCTGGTCGCGCTCGCGGGCCTGCGCCGCCGCCGCTCGCGCGGGCAGGGCTGAGCGCCGAGCGGCGCCTCGTGGAGAGCTGGTGGAGCGGGGAAGGAGGCGCGCGCGCGCCGGCTGCGCCAGGAGTGGTGAGCAGCCGCGCCGCGCCTCGTCGGCTCGTCGGAGAGGCCTCGTCGTCGCCTCATGGCGACGCGGAGGTTCATCGCTTCAGGGGAGCCGCAGGGGTCCGTCGTCAGGTCGTACGGACCAGCCTGCGAGCCCCCCCGTCGCCGAGTCACTCCGCCGGGTAGCAGCCCTCCGCCGTGCACTCATAGCCGTCGCGGCAGTCGGCCGACGTCGCGCAATCGCTGTTGCAGTAGCCGTCCACTGTGCAGATCCCGCCGCCGGCGCAGGGGGTCGTGTCGTCACAGACGCCCCAGCAGTAGCCGCCAGGCCAGCCGGACTCGTCGGGAGAGCAGTAGCCGCCGGCGCAGTCGCCGTCGGTGGTGCAGGGGGCGCCGTCGGCGCCCTCGCCGGGCGGCGGCGCGCAGGTGCCCACCTCCATCCTGCAGGTGAAGCCCGGCTCCGTGCACTCAGCGTCGCTGGTGCATTCCGGAAGGCAGAGGCCATTCCGGCACGAATAGCTGCTTCGGCAGTCTCCGGACGTGGCGCACTCGGCGATGCAGAAACGGAAGCCGCTGGCGTTCTCGAGGCAGGCACCGCCGTTGCAGTCGCTGTCCGTGTTGCAGCCGCCCGAGCAGGCGCCACCCGGCCAGCCGTTCAGGGCCTCGGTGATGCAGAAGTCGCCAGTGCACTCGCTATCGAGCGCGCAAGCGCTGCCGTCCGGGCTCGTCTCGATCGGGGGGTAGCAGCCGCCCGACTCCGTGTCGCACGTGCCCACCTCCGGGCACTGCGCGTCGCTGGTGCAGTTCGGCCAGCAGGTGGAGTCGACGTCGCACATGTAGCCGTCGCGGCAGTTGGCCGCTGTCTCACACTCGGCGACGCAGAGGTTGAGGGATGCGTTGATGTAGACGCAGACGCCGCCGCCGGCACAGTCGCTGTCCGTCGCGCACTCGGCGGTACAGTGCCCGGAGGGGAACCCAAATTCCGTCTCACTGAGGCAGAACCCGCTGGCGCACTCGGCGTCGGTGGCGCAGGCAGCGCCGTCGGCGCGTGGCTCGCCGCCGCCCCCGGTGGTGACGGAGGTCGTCGAGGTGGTGGCCGCGACCGTGGTGACCGAGGTCGTGGAGGAGACGCTGCCGCCGCCGTCGCCGCCAGCGCCCGTGGTGGCCGCGGTCGTGGTGACCGAGGTCGTGGAGGAGACGCTGCCGCCGCCGTCGCCGCCAGCGCCGGTGGTGACCGAGGTCGTGGAGGAGACGCTGCCGCCGCCGTCGCCGCCAGCGCCGGTGGTGGCAGCGCCCGAGGTCGAGGAGACGCTGCCGCCGCCGTCGCCGCCAGCGCCGGTGGTGGCAGCGCCCGAGGTCGAGGAGGCGCTGCCGCCGCCGTCGCCGCCAGCGCCGGTGGTGGCAGCGGCCGAGGTCGAGGAGGCGCTGCTCGAGGAGGCCGAGCTCGAGGTGGTGCTGCCGCCCGCACCGCCGCCGCCCGTGTCGCCGCCGCCGGTGCCGCCGCCCGTGCCGCCGGTGCCGCCCGCACCGCCGCCGCCCGTATCGCCACCGCCGGTGCCGCCGCCGGTGCCGCCGGTGCCGCCCGCACCGCCGCCGCCCGTGTCGCCGCCGCCGGTGCCGCCGCCCGTGCCGCCGGTGCCGCCGCCGCCGGTATCGCTGCCGCCGTTTCCTGTCGTGCTGCTGGCCGAGGTGGCGCCTTCGCCGCCGGTGCCGCCGCCCGCACCCCCGCCGCCCCCAGTCCCGATGACCGTCGAGTCGTCGTCGCCGCACGCCGTCGTCGTCATCAGTCCAAGAACGAAGAGACACACCAAAGATCGCATCTTCATCCGCTGTTCTCCAGCCGGTAGGGGTCCAGTGACGCGGCGCCGGCCGCCGGAGGCGAGGAGCCGCAGCGCGATACGCGCGCACGCATCTTCTGTCGAAACGGCGCGGATGCCAACGCCTCTTTACTCCTTCACGGCGCTTTCGGGCGGAGGGCGCCCGCGCTGTCCGCATCCTACCTCGTCCACGCTCCTCCTCGCCCCGGGCCAACGACGAGCGAAGCAGCTTTTCGACGGCCGAGCGCGCGCGATTGTCGCGTCCGCTCCACGTGCGTGGAGCGCGTTTTGGAGGTCGCGAGGCTCTCTTCTCCACTCGTTCTCACCCGTTCCACCCGTCCGGCGAGCCGTCCTTGCCGGCCTGCGCGTTTCTCTTCTCAGCACCTTCCCGAGCCGCAGCGCACCTCCCGATGTCCGTGAGGTTTCGGGCGTCCGCTCCTCAGCTCGTTGGCAAGCCCGAGCGCATCGAGCGCACCTCCTGAGTTCCGTGAAGCGTTGGCCATTCCGCCCCTGTCGCCACGAGCGCAGCGGCGGCCGCTGCCCCGCCCGCTCTCGACCCCAGCGTCGCCTCGCGACGCGCTCTCGACCGAGCGTCGCCTCGCGATGATTGACCGGCCGCCGTCGGAGCTGGTATAGGTAGCCGTTTTCTTTGAGTCGAATTTTCCAGTCGCAGCTGAAGCAAAAGGCGGTCGAGCACCGTGTGCGCAGGTGAAGGGGGCCCTGGTGCTTCCAGTGCCAGCCATGTCGTCTTGCCCTTGCCGCGTCGCGTCGGCGCCCTGCGCCTCGGCGGACGACCTCTCATTTCAGTCAGAGGATGAGGAGACCCCCATGCGTGTCCGACACGTGATGATCACAGCAGCGATCGCCGGTCTATTCGCGGCCTGCGCCGGCGCGGAGAGCGATGGTGGCAAGATCGAGCGGCCGGTCTACGGGACGGTCTGTGAGGCCCGCTGCGCCTGCGAGGACTGCTCTGGCGACAAAGAGGGCCTGTGCGAGGCCGAGGAGGAGGCCGCCGCGAAGCGAGCCGAGGAGCGCTGCCAGGACGAGCACGCGGCGTACATCGACTGTGTCCGGCTGGAGGGCCGGTGCGTGGACGGTCATTACCTGGCGGAGGTCTGCGACGACCATGCGGCGGCCCTCCTGGACTGTCTCGATCCCACGGGCCACTGTCCCAGCGCGGGTGACGGCATCTGCGACGAGCCCCAGGGCACCGGCAAGTGCCCGGCCGGGACCGACCCCGCCGACTGCCTCTCTCCCTGTCCCTTGACCGGCAACGGCACCTGCGACGAGCCCGAGGGCACCGGGCGCTGCGAGGAGGGCACGGACGTCGACGACTGCAAGCTCGCGTCGTGCGACCGCGTGCGGGACGGCGTCTGCGACGAGCCCGAGGGCACCGGGCGCTGCGAGGAGGGCACGGACGTCGCGGACTGCGCGGCAGGCGCGCCGTGCGCTTCCACGAACAACGGCGAGTGCGACGAGCCCGAAGGCACCGGTCTCTGCGAGGAGGGCACGGACCTCGCCGATTGCAACGCCACCCTGGCCTGCGACGACCTCGACGAGTGCGGCAGCGACACGAGCGGGTGCGTCGGATGCGCGGTCCAGGGGAGCTGCGCCGATGAGCTCGATGCGTGCGCCCTCAACGACGACTGCATCCTGTTCGCTCGGTGCGCCGTGACCTGCAAGGACGGGGACGACGCCTGCTTCACCGCGTGCATGGACGGACATCCGGATGGAGCGCAGCTCTATCTCGACTACGACACATGCGTGAACTGCGATGAGTGTTATTACTCGTGCGGCAACGCCAGCATCCTCGGGTGCTGATCCGCAGCCCGCCCCCCTGAGCCGCTCCCGGGCGGCGCGATCCGCGCCCTCGTTCTGGTAGCATCGCCCGCCTTGCCGGAGCTCCCTCTCACCCCCGCCGATCTCGACGCGGTGCTGGCGCCGCTCCCCAGCGCCCGGCCGCTGCCCGCGCGCGCGTACTGGGACGAGGACGTCTTTGCCTTCGAGCAGGCCGAGATCTTCGGGCGCTCCTGGCTCTGCGTCGGCCGCGAGGACGAGATCGCCCGCCCAGGAGAGTGGCTGCTCGCCCCCCTCACGCCGGCGGGCGTCGTCGTCCTCCGCGGCGCCGATCTGGAGATCCGCGCGTTCCACAACGTCTGCCGCCACCGGGCGGCGACGCTGCTCGACGGCCCGTGCGGCCGCCTCGCGCACCTCGAGTGCCCGTACCACGGCTGGACCTACGAGCTCTCCGGCGCGCTGCGCGCCGCGCCGCACGCGCCGCCCGGCTTCGACCGCGGCGCGCACGGGCTCCTCCCGGCGCGCGCCGGCGCCCTCTTCGGCTTCCTCTTCGTGACGCTCGATCCCGGCGCGCCGCCGCTCGAGAGCGCGATCGGCGAGGCGCCGCCCTGGCTCTCGCGCCCCGGGCTGCGCTCGCTCCGGCGGGGCAGGCGGGTGGAGTACGAGGTCGCCGCGAACTGGAAGCTCTGCGTGGAGAACTTCCAGGAGTCTCACCATTTCCCGCGCGTGCACCCCGCGCTGGAGCGGCTGACCCCGTGCGACGACGCCGTGTCCTGGGGCCGGGGGGGCCCGTGGCTCGGCGGCGTCATGGACCTCGCGCCGGGCGCCGACACCGTCTCGACGAGCGCGGCGCCCGGCGCGCGGCCGCTCATCGTCCCCGAGGCGGAGCGGCGGCGCGTGCGCGACGCCATGCTCTTCCCGGGCCTGCTCACGAGCCTCCAGCCCGACTACCTGCTCACGTACCGGCTCGCCCCGCGCGCGCCCGACCGGACGCTCGTGATCGCCGACACGTACTTCCACCCTGCGGCGTTCACGAAAGGCTTCGATCCGGGCGACGTGTTCACCTTCTGGGATGCGGTGAACCGGGAAGACCGCGCCATCTGCGAGCGGCAGCAGCGCGGGATCCGCGCGCCCGGCTACACGCCGTCGACCTACGCCATGGTGGAAGACGGCGTCCACGCCTTCGACTGCATCGTCGCGCGCAGGTACCTCTCGGCGCTCCGCGCGCGGACGGCATGAGCGGGCGCCGCGGCCGGTGGGGTCGCCCGTGGACCGATCCCTCGCTACTGCGCGACGCAGTTCTCCTTCATCACTTCCCAGACTGCATCTCCGGTGGCGATGCTACCGGCAGAGGTGGGATGGATACCGTCTTGCGTGTATTCGTTGTGTCCGTTCCAGGTCGGACGAAGGTCCAGCCAGTAGCACTTCGGCGACGTGAGCCCGTCGCACAACGCCTTCATCTTCGGCCGGAGCGTGTCGAGGCAGCTCTTGAGCGACGAGAAGTTGTTTCCGATGGGGTCTGGATAGAAGAAATAGACCACCTTTTCGACGTTGTCCTTCTCCATGGTCTCGAACAGCGACTCCGCCGCCGCGAGGGCCCCGTCGCCGTCCCCTCTCAACAAGCAGTCGTTCCCGCCCCCATCCATCAGCACGTACTTGATCATGCCGTTCTCCGCGGCTTTGCGGTACTGGCTGGGGATCTGATCGTTGGCCAGCGTCGTGCCGCTGACCGAGTTGTCGATGTAGCGGTCGCTCTGGGCGAGGGAGCCGTTCGCCTTGGCCTGCTTCTCGATCTGCTGCGTGATGCCGTGCGTCGCGGCGATGAACGACTCTCCGATGACCGCGACTTGATTCCCCTTGGTCTGGCCCTTGACGCATTCGGCCGGGTCTCCGCCCGTGCCGACCGTCTCTCCGCCGCTGGCCGAGCTGCTGGCCTCCGCGGTGCTTGCGCTGCTGCTGCTGCTGCTGCTGCTCGAGGTGCTCCCGGCTGTCGCGCCTCCGGCGCCGGTCGTGGCCGCGCCGCCCGAGCCGACCGTGGCCGTGGTCTCCGCGCTGCTGGTGGTGGTCCCGTCAGGGCCGCCTCCGCCGGTCGAGGACGTACCACCGTCATTGGCCTCACCGCAGGCCCAGATGCCGATGCTCAGGAGACCGAGAACGCTCAGTTTCGTAGCAGCGTAGGAAGGTATCGACCTCATTTTATTTCTCCAGTGTCCGCTTGGCGCCGACGTTTCAAGCGGCGAAAGCCATTCATTGCCTTGTATTGACAATTCATCCATGCATCGAAGGGGCCGCGTTCGCCCGATGCAGGTGACTGCCACGACGTCGTACCCAAACCTGCTGACTCGATGTATAGGCATACTCGCCTATGCCTGGATGCGAGACGTCGCGTTCATGTCGGTGGATTGAACATTTCGGGCGAGAGTCGAATTCGGTGTCTGCGCCACGGCCCTTCCTTCTGGGGCGCCGCCGGGGCGTTCGGTCCCGAGCGCTCCACGCCCGAGCGCGCGGCCTCCCGCTCGTCCTGGTTCACGCCAGGCTTCGATCCGGGCCACGTGCGCGCCTCCTGGGACGCCGTGAACCGGGAGGACCGCGCCCTCTGTGCGCGCCGGCACCGAGGGATCCGCGCGCCGGGCCACGCCCCGTCGACCTGCGCCCTGGTGGAGGACGGCGCCCGCACGTTTGACGGCCTGGTCGCGCGCGGGTACCGCTCGGAGCGAGGACGGCATGAGCAAGCTCTGCGGCCTGTGGGGCCGCCCGTACATCGACCTGTCGCCGCTGATCGACGCGGCGTGCTTCCCCGAGCTCGATCGCGAGATCGTGCGCGGGCTCTGCCGCGTCGAGCCCTCGTACACCGGCGGCAGCCTGAAATGGATGGGCGTGGTCGCGCCCTGGGTGCACGACGACCCGTACATGGATTACGGGGAGGTCATCGCGGGCTTCTCGCGCGACGAGTTCTGCGACTTCATCGCGCTCGGCGACGACCCGTCCGCCTTCGATCCCGACCGGCGGCGCGAGTACACGTTCGGAGACGAGACGGATCACCCGCTCACGCGGGCGCAGATGCTGTACCTGAAGTACCGTTACGGCGTCTATTTCCCCTGGAAGGTCTGCTATCATCTGCTCGAGAACGATCGCTGGGAAGACAAGCACTCGGGCGCAGGCAAGGACTTCTCGGCGGAGGCCAAGGCGACGTTCCCCCGGACGGTCGAGTTCATCCGGGGCCTGCCGTTCGTCGAGATCGGGCGGTGCGTGATCTTCGGCCTCGAGGCGAACGATCACGCGCCCGCGCACCGGGACACCGAGCCGGGGAGCGCGATCGGCGCGGCGCAGTCCATCTCGTTCGACCCGCGCGGCGACAAGCGGTTCTATGTCTGCGACAGGGCAGGGGAGGAGCGCACGGTCGTCCGCGCGCCCATCTACTGGTTCAACGACATGGATTACCACGGCGTCGAGCCGGACCCGTTCTTCCGGTACTCGATCCGCGTGGACGGCGTGTTCAAGCCGGAGTTCATGAAGCGGCTCCAGCGCCTGTACGGGCGGTAGGCGCGGGCGAGCGCCGTGCCGTGAGCGCTCCGCCGGCTAGCGCGCCGCCGGCGAGGCCCCGTTCACCACGAGGTGGATGAACTGCAGCTTCGCCACGGCGGGGCGCGGCAGCACGAACGGGTAGAAGTCATGCTGGCCCATGCTGCGCGACATCTCGTTGAGCACGGCCGTCAGCTCCACCCAGGCGTTCAAGAAGCCCAGGAAGGCCCCGGCCCCTCGGTCGTCCGGCCGCCACAGCGCGTCCGCGCCCCATGGTTCGACGTCGAGCTCCACCTCGTCGGCGTCGATGCCGAAGCTGAGCGCCGTATCGACGGTGTCGACCATGTGGAGATAGTGGGCCCAGGTCTCGGCCCAGTCTTCCCACGGGTGCATGCTGGCGTAGGCGCTGACGAAGCGCCCGGGCCAGTCGGCCGGCGGCCCCTGCTCGTAGTTGGCCTTCAGCGCGGCGGCGTAGTCCTGCTGCTCGTCGCCGAACAGCTCCCGGAACGGCGCCAGCCACCCGGTGTCGCGCACCAGGCGATCCCAGTAATAATGGCCGACCTCGTGCCGGAAATGCCCGAGCAGCGTGCGGTAGGGCTCGCGCATCGCGGCGCGGGTGCGCTCGCGCGTGGCGTCGTCCGCCTCCTCGATGTTCAGCGTGATCACTCCATCGGCGTGGCCCGTCATCACCCTGGGCCCGTCGGGCGGCGAGGCGAGGAAATCGAAGCAGAGGCCGCGCTCCGGATCCTCGCCGATCTTGGACTTCACCGGCAGGTTCAGCGCCAGGAGCTGCGACACGAGCCGTCGTTTGGCCGTCTCGAGCAGGCGCCACTGCGCCTGGTGCTCGGCGACGGAGAGATCTGGAATGGTGCGGTTGAGCCGGCACGCGGCGCAGAGCGCGGGCGCCTCCGCCGCCGGGATCAGCCAGTTGCAACCCGACGCCAGGTCGAAGTTGCCGCAGCGCCTGTAGAGCTGCGGCGCGTCCGCCGTGTCGTGCCAGATCTGCCAGGTGCCCTCGGTCGGGCCGGCCTCGAGCGGCAGGACCTGGGCGCGCTCGGGCTCGTAGCCGAGCGGCGTCTTGCAGGCCAGACATTCGCTGTTGCGGAAGAACACCGGCCTTTCGCACTGGCAGCGGTAGGCGCGCGGGGCGGTGGGCTGCTTGGTCCGCTTCCATGCGCTGCGCAGGCGCGCGATCAGACTGTCGAAGCGATTGGTCATGGTGGGTTGAGCGGTCTCGATCGTGTCGGCCTCTGCTCGCGATCACAAGGATCGCAAGCCGTATGCCAGGCCTGCGGCTCGGCGCTCGCGACACGGGTAGGACCCGACGCGCCGTGGACGGACGTCGCGAAGTGTCTCGGTGTGGCAAGAATGCCGGCGACCCGACCCAGGTTGAGCGCTTCAGCCCGACCCAGGTTGGGAATCGACCCAGCGGCCGGGATCTCGTCGAGCGAGACCTGCGGTTCGATCTGGGTGACCCGGCCGATGTCGGCCTTGAGATCGTTCACAACCCGGATGACGCCCGGGTGATCGCTCGAGCTCACGGCGAGCGGCGCGGCCTTGCCCTCCGCGGCCGGGCTTCGGCGCTACACTTCTTGGAGGTTCAGGTCCAGCCGCAGCTTCCTCGCTGCTCGCGGCCGTCAGGCCGACCGGGAAGGGGGCGGCCGCCGGCGACTCCGCCGGCGGCTTTGCCACCCGTGGCGGGCAGGTCAGTTGGTGGCCACGAAACGCAGCGATGCGAGGCGCACGAGCTCGCCCTGGCCGCCCTTCACCTTCAAGTAGACCTCGTGCGTGCCGGACGTGGGCGCCACGTTGCACGTCGTCGTCGTCCACTTCTCCCAGCCGTCGGTACCCGGGAGGGCGCAGGTGCCGATCATCGAGCCGCCTGCCAGCGGATCGATCCAGACCTCCACGCTGCCGCCGTTCCCGGCGCTCGAGGCCTCCAGCGCGATCGCCTTCGACTGTACACCCCCGCTGCCGAGGTCGACGCTCCCGAACATGGCCCAATCGCCGTCCTGCAGATCACCGAGCACCCGTCCCGCCGACGTGCTCGACACGACGTGGGCGCCGGATACCTGGTCCGCCTCCGCGGCCGGGATCGGGGTGAATCCGTCACGATAGGTGAACAGGTCGAAGTAGGCACGGCTATTGGTCGCGAACATGCCGGCCTGGTTGCCAATCCAGGTGTGAGCCATGGCATAGAACCCGTCGAGCGCGGAGATGTCGATCTCGGAGCCTACCTGGGTCCATTCGACTCCATCCGTGCTGAACCAGCCCGTAGCCTTGTGCTCGGAGCGGACCAGCTTCAGCCAGACCGCTTTCCCGGAGGGAGCGGGGACCGACGCGCCCACGACGACCGGCTCGGCAAGCTCGCTGTACGCCGCCCCCGCCTCGGCCGGGGCCTGCACCGAGCGCGACCGGAAGGAGAAGCGAATCACGTCTTCCTCGCCCTCCATGACCCGCGCCACCGAGACGTCCATGATGGCGGGGAGCCTGAACTTCTCGCTGTCGTTCATCCACGTCGGGCAGGAAAGCACCTGCTCGTCCTGCCAGTAGCCGTTGCCCACGCGGATGCCGGCCGCGTCCCCGTCGGCCGTGGGCGTGAACTCGACCTTCGCGACCATGCTGCTCGAGTGCAGCGCGTCCTTCTGAACGACCCACGTGGTCCCTCCGGTACCCGGCGTGATCCGCAGCCACCCCGGGCGATCCACCACCGAGTACTTGTCCTCCGACGGGCCGTAGGTGGTCCACGCGGGGTTGATCGTGGCCGACGAGAAATCGTCGTTCACGGGCAGCAGGAAGGGCACGCCGCTCTGCGGCAGCTTGGGCGCGGACAGATCGCCCTTCTTGGTCGGGTATTGCGGGACCGGGATCGTCTTCCCGTTCACCTCCTGGTCGACCCAGGTCACCTCCAGCAGCAGCCCCTCGCGGCCAAGCCCCTGCCAGTCGCCGTTCTTCTCGGTCTTGGTGTCGTCGGTGCCCACGTTGCTGCAGTCGTACGAGTGGGCAAAGGCCCACCACGAGCCGTCCTCCAGCTCGATCGGCGCCGTGGTGTGCTGGACGCCGGCGTACGGCTCCTCGCCGGTAAGGACGTAGCCGAGCCACGTCCAGTCCTCGGCGGTGCTGCCGACCAGCTTCTTCGACGCCCAGGCGTGCAGCTGGCCGCCGCAGGCCGTGTGCGTCGAGACGAAGTAGTAGTACCACTCGCCGCGCTTGGCCATCGTCGGCCCCTCGGCCCACTTGCTCCAGTCAGGATTCGTGAAGTCGCCGCAGCCGCCGGTCTCCTGGTCCCAGTTGATGAAGCTCATGTCGATGCTCGACTCGGGCAGCAGCATCCCGGTGTCGGGATCGATCTCCGTGACCAGGTTGATGCCGAAGTCGTTGGGGTGATCCGCGTCCCATTTGCACAGACCGTTCTTGATGATCATGTACGTCTTGCCGCTGTCGGGATCGACGAACACCGAATTGTCGGAGCCGGTCCCTCGTTCGTACGAGGTCTCGCTGCCGGGCGGCGTGTAGGGGAAGATGTCGACCTTGGTGGGCTCTGACCACGGGCCCTCGAGGCTCGGCGCCGAGGAGAAATGCTGGGTGGCCCCGATGGAGTAATAGACCCGGTACACATCGCCGGCCTTGACGATGAAGCCGCCCCAGGTGCCCTGGCCCGGGCCGAGCTGCGCCTCCAGCGCGGGAGCGGTGGAGTGGACCACCCGGTTCATGCGCTCCCAGTGGAGGAGATCCGTCGAGCGCAGGATCTCGAAGGCGGGCATCATGTGGAAGTTCGACCCGACCAGGTAGAAGTCGTCGCCTTCCCGGTAGATGTTCATGTCCGGGTGATCACCGGGCAGAACGGGGTTCTGGTAGGTCGTCACCTCGAAGGCCGCGTCGCCGTCGCCGCCCGCGCCACCGCCGCCGGCGTTCGGAGAGCCACCCGTGCCCCCGGAGCCGCCGTCGCCGCCGCCGCCGCCGTCGCCGCCGCCTCCGTCTCCGCCGCCGCCGTCGCCGCCCTGACCCGAGGTTGACCCGGACGAGGTGCTAGATCCCGCCTGGCTGGGATTGGGCTCGTCCGAGCCGCACCCCATCGCGATCAATCCAATGAAAGTGATAATCCCTGCTGCATAAGAGCGCACGATGACCTCTCAGTTCCTTGTTGTGGACCCTTGAATTCCCGATGGCTTCCGAATTGATCAATGAACGGGCACGAAAGTGCCTATCGGAGCCACACGGACCTTGGCGGAACGCACTTCATCCCCGTCGTGTTACGCCGTACGGGCGCGCCGCTCGAAGAGCCGCTGGAGCAGGCAGGCGACCAGGAGGAGCAGGCCGATGACGATCTTGGTCCACCAGGAGCTGAGCGTGCCCTCGAACATGATGAGGGTCTGGATGGTGCCGTAGATGAGCACACCAAAGAGGGTGCCGACGACCGTGCCATGGCCGCCGGTCAGCAGGGTCCCGCCGATGACGACGGCGGCGATGGCGTCCATCTCCATTCCGCCGGCGTGCAGCGCGTAGCCGGACACCATGTAGAACGTGAAGGCGACGCCCGCCAGCGCCGAGCAGAATCCGCTCAAGGTATAGATGAGCACCTTGGTCCGCGGCACCGGCAGGCCCATGAGCAGGGCGGACTGTTCGCTGCCGCCGATCGCATAGACCGTGCGGCCGAAGCTCGTGTAGTGGGCGACGTAGATCGCCGCGGCGAACAGCGCGAGCGCGATGACCACGTTCCAGGTGATCGAGGTGTCGAACAGGAACGGGATGCGGTGCGACGAGACGTCGACGTAGAAACCGTTGCGGATCGTGATGGAGTCGATGCTGATGAGGTAACAGAGCCCGCGCGCCAGGAACATGCCCGCCAGCGTGACGATGAAGGGCTGCACCTTGAAGTACTGGATGACGACCCCCATCACGAGGCCGATGCCCGAGCCCATGGCCAGCACGAGCGGGATGACCACGGCAGGGCTCACGCCGTGCTTCTCGACGAGCGACGCCGAGACCATCGTGGTCAGCGCGATGACCGAGCCGACGGAGAGGTCGATCCCGCCGGAGAGGATGACGAAGGTCATCCCGATGGCGGTGATCAAGAGGAACGCATTGTCGATGAAGAAGTTGAGGAACACCTGCAGCGAGAAGAACCCGTTGAACAGGTACGACCCGGCCGCGAACATGAGCACGAACAGGCCGCTGGTGACCGCGAGCGGCAGGTGCCTCGGGTCGATCCGGACGGCGCGCCCGGTCGCGGCGGTGGTGCCGCTCCGTCCGGTCGCGGCGATGGTGCCGCTCCGTCCGGTCACGGCGGCGGTGTCGATCATGGTGTGACCACCCTCCTCGTCCGTTGCTTTGCGATGAGATCCCTGACCTTCTGCGATTGCACGACGGTGATCAGGAAGACGACGAGCGCCTTCACCACCAGGTTGACCTCGGGCGGCACGCCGGCGGAGTAGATGGTGGTGGTGAGCGTCTGGATGATCAGGGCCCCGATGACGCTCCCCGCCAGCGTGAACTTGCCCCCGGAGAGCGACGTCCCGCCCAGCACCACGGCCAGGATGGCGTCGAGCTCGAAGAGGAGGCCCGCGTTGTTCCCGTCAGCGCTCTTGACGTTCGAGCTCACGATGAGCCCGGCGATGCCGGCGCACAGGCCGCACACGGCGTAGCAGGCGAAGGTGATCGTGCGCGCGCGGATCCCGGCCAGCCGCGAGGCGACCGGGTTCACGCCGATCGCCTCGATGAACATGCCGAGCGCGGTCTTGCGGGTCAAGAGCCAGACGACGGCGCCCACGCCCGCCACGATGAACAGCGAGACCGGGATCCCGAGGAGGAAGCCGTTCCCGATGACGTGATACGGGCTGTAGTAGATGGTGATGATCTGGCCGCCCGTGATGAGCTGGGCGATGCCTCGCCCCGTGACGAGCAGGATCAGGGTCGCGATGATCGGCTGCATGCCGAAGATCGACACCAGCGTGCCGTTCCACATGCCGAGCGCCAGCGCCACGCCCAGCGCGCTCCAGACGACGATCGGCAGCGGGACGCGCGTCGCGTCCGCCATGCCGGTCCCGCCGCTCGGCGAGAGCTCGCCGCCGATCAGCACCGCCGCGACCGCGCCGGAGATGGCCACGACCGCGCCGACGGAGATGTCGATGCCGCGGGTCGCGATCACCAGGGTGAGCCCCATGGCGATGATCATGAGCGGCGACGCGCGGTTCAGGATGTCGATGACGCTGCCGTAGAGGTGGCCGTCCTTGACCGTGATCGCGAAGAATTGCGGATTGCTGACGAGGTTGAACAGCAGGAGGGAGCCGAGCATCGCCAGCGGCCAGAACGCGCTCCCGCTGGCGAGCCGGCGCAGGGAGGCGGCGGCCGCGCTCACGGCTGACCTCCCGCGATGATCTGGTAGACCGCCTGCTCGTCGGTCTTGTCCGTGGCGAGCTCCGCCACCTTGCGCCGGTCGCGCAGGACGACGACCTGGTCCGAGTAGCGCAGCGCCTCGGCCATCTCCGAGGAGACGAGCACCACCGCCATGCCCCGATCGCAGAGCTCCATGACCTGGCCCATGATCTCGCCCTTGGCCGCCACGTCGATGCCGCGGGTCGGCTCGTCGAGGATGAGCATGCGCGGATCGGTCGCCAGCCAGCGAGCCAGGAGCGCCTTCTGCTGGTTGCCGCCGCTCAGCTTGGAGATGGGCACCTCCGCGTCGGCAGCCACGATGCCGAGCCGCTGGATGTAGCGGCGGGCGATGTCGTCCTGCTCGTCCCGGGACAGGTTGCGGAAGATGCCGCGCTTGGCCTGGAGGGCGACGACGATGTTCTCGCGCAGCGACAGGTCGCCGAGGATCCCCTCGACCTTCCGGTCCTCGGGGCAGAAGCCGAGGCCGCGCGCGATCGCGTCGAGCGGCGAGCCGATGCGCGCCGGCTCCCCGTCGATCTCGATGGATCCCTGGTCCGCCCCGTCGAGCCCGAACAAGAGCCGCACCGTCTCCGTCTTTCCGGCGCCCAGGAGGCCGGCGAGGCCGAGCGCTTCGCCGCGCTGCACGTCGAGATCGACATCGCTGACCGAGCCCTTCTTGCCGAGCCCTCGCGCCCGCAACAGGGGCGCCTGCCCGCCCGCCGGCATCGTCGCCCGCGCGCGCTCGGCCCGGGTCGGGCCGTCCTCCGCGACCTCGCGCCCGACCATCCGCGTGACGAGCTCCATGCGCGACAGCTCGGCGGCCGGCGTCTCGCTGACCAGCTGACCGTTCCTCAGCACCGTGATCCGGTCGGAGATCTCGAACACCTGGTCGAGGAAGTGCGAGATGAACAGGATCGCCATCCCCTGCGCCTTGAGCCGCTGGATGACGGAGAAGAGCGTCTTCACCTCGTCCTCGGCCAGGCTCGAGGTCGGCTCGTCGAGGACGAGGATCTTCGCCTGGGCGCAGAGCGCGCGGGCGATCGCGACGAGCTGCTGCACGGCGATCGAGAAGGTCGAGAGCGGCGCGGTGACGTCGACGTGGATGTTGAGGTCCGAGAGCAGGGCGCTCGCCTTCCGGCGCATCTCCCCCCACCGGATCGCGAAGACGCCGGCGTCCTCGCGCCCGAGGAAGATGTTCTCGGCCACGGAGAGGTTGGGGCAGAGGTTCACCTCCTGGAACACGGCGCTGATGCCGAGCGCCTGCGCGCCCTGCGGGCTCGAGGGCCTGATCTCCCGGCCCTCGAGCAGGATCTGCCCGTCATCCGGGGGGTGGACGCCGGTCAAGACCTTGACCAGCGTCGATTTGCCCGCGCCGTTCTGCCCCATGAGCGTGTGCACCTCCCCGGGCAGCATGCGAAAATCGACGGAAGAGAGCGCCTGTACGCCAGGAAATCCCTTGGAGATCCGCTTCATCTCGAGCACGGGCACCGCTCCGCTCTGCATCGCTCACGTCCTCCCCGGCGGCCTCCGCGGCGCCACCGTCACGCGCTCAGTACTTGCGCTTCGGGAACTCCTGGGCGGCGGTCTCCATCGGGAAGACGCCCTCCTCGGTCACGATGCGCTTCGGCAGCTGCTTGCCCGCCATCAGGTCCTTCACAGCGGTCATCAGCTGCGGCCCGAGGAGGGGGCTGCACTCGACCGTCACGTTGAGCTTGCCCGCCATCATCGCCTCGAACGCGCCCTTCACCGCGTCGATCGAGATGATGAGGATGTCCTTGCCGGGGCGGAGCCCCGCCTCCTCGATGGCCTGGATCGCGCCGATCGCCATGTCGTCGTTGTGGGCGTAGAGGACGTTGATGTTCTTGCCCTCCGCCTTGAGGAAGGCCTCCATGACCTCCTTGCCCTTGGCGCGCGTGAAGTCGCCCGTCTGCGAGCGGATGATCTTGAACTGGGGCTTGTCCTTGATGACCTCCTCGAACCCCTTCTTGCGATCGATCGCGGGGGCCGAGCCGACGGTGCCCTGCAGCTCGACGATGTTGACCGGGTCCTTCTGGTCCTTCGTCTTCTCGACCAGCCAGTTCGCGGCGCGGCGGCCCTCCTCGACGAAGTCCGACCCCATGAAGCTGACCCAGAGGCTGTCGTCCTTCGTGTCCACCGCGCGATCGGTCAGGATGACGGGGATCTTCGCCTCCTTGGCCTCGCGCAGGACGGGCTCCCAGCCGGTCTCGACCACGGGCGAGAAGGCGATGACGTCGACCTTCTGGGCGATGAACGACCGGATGGCCTTGATCTGGTTCTCCTGCTTCTGCTGCGCGTCGGAGAGCTTGAGGTCGATCCCGGCCGCCTTGGCGGACTCCTCGATCGACTTGGTGTTCGCGGTCCGCCACTCGCTCTCCGCGCCGATCTGGGAGAACCCGAGCGTGATCTGCTTATTTTCCTTTTGACAGCCCTGCCCGACCAGGATCAGCGCCAGCCCTGCCAGCGCCACCATCCCCGTGGTGACAAAGTTTCTCCTCTTCATGGCGCAGCTCGTCTCCTCTCGTCCATCGCCTCGTTCCATGAGGCACCTGACTCATCCTCGCCGTCGTCCCCCGACGTCCGGCGTCACTTCTGCCCGTAATACGCCCGCTTCCCGTGCTTCCGGTCGAAGTGCTTGCGCACGAGCGCGTCCGGCAGGCGCGCGGCGCCCGGGTGGATCGTGCGGGTGATGAACGCCATCCTCGCGATCTCCTCGAGCACCGCCGCATTGTACACGGCCTTCTCAGCGTCCTCTCCCCACGCGAAGGGGCCGTGTCCCGCCACCAGCACCATGGGTGTGTGAAGCGGGCTACGATCCCTGAAGCACTCGATGATCTGTTTTCCCGTCTCCGTCTCGTAATCGCCCTCCACGGCGTCCGGCCGCATCACCTCGGTGCAGGGTACGTCCTCGGCCAGGTGATCCGCGTGCGTCGTACCGTAGATCGGGATCGGCGTGCCTGTCTGCGCCCAGCCGGTCGCGTAGGTCGAGTGCGTGTGCACAACGCCGCCCAACCCGCGGAAGCTCGCATAGAGAACGATATGCGTCTTGGTGTCCGAGGAGGGGCGGAGGTGTCCTTCTACCACCTTCCCCTCCAGATCGACCACGACCATGTCGTCGGCCGACAGCCGATCGTAAGGGACGCCACTCGGCTTGATCGCCAGGACGCCCCTGTCGCGATCGAACGCCGAGACGTTGCCGAACGTGTAGATCGCGAGCCCTCGGCGCGGGATCTCCATGTTCGCCGTGAAGGCGCGCTCGCGCAGCTCTCGATAGGTCGCGCTCACGTCGTGGTCCTCAGTGCGCCAGCCGGTAGGCGAGATCGTTCCAGCGGAGCTCGTTCTTGAGCGAGCGGATGTCGGTCCCTTCGCCGATGCGGACCAGCTCCACGCCGGCGATGGAGGCGAAGTCCTCCACGTGCGCCATGGTCACGGCGCGGCTGTGGGCACAGTGATGGGCACCCCCAGCCAGGATCCACGCCTCGCAGGCGAGCCTGAAATCAGGCTTCGGGACCCACACCGCGCGCGCCACGGGCAGCTTCGGCATCGCCCTGTCGGGCGCCACCGACTCGAGCTCGTTGGCGACGATCCGCATGCGGCCGCCCATGTCGATCATGGCAACGTTCACAGCGGGCCCGACCCCGGCGTCGAAGACGAGCCGGCACGGGTCCCCCTTGCCGCCGATCGAGAGCGGGTGGATCTCCAGCGACGGCCTCCCGGCGGCGATCGACGGACAGATCTCCAGCATGTGGGCGCCGAGCACGCGCTCTCGCCCCGGGACCAGGTGATACGTGTAGTCCTCCATGAAGGAGACGCCCCCGCGCAGGCCCGTCGCCATGACCTTCAGGGCGCGGACCAGGCCGCAGGACTTCCAGTCGCCCTCCGCCCCGAAGCCGTAGCCGTCCTCCATGAGCCGCTGCACCGCGAGGCCGGGGAGCTGCTTGAGCCCGTGCAGATCCTCGAAGGTCGTGGTGAAGCCGCCGAAGCCGCCCTCCTTCAGGAAGGAGCGCATCGCCGCCTCCTGCCTCGCCGCGTACCGCAAATCCCCGTGGCGATCTCCGCCCCTCCTCAGGGCGGGGGCGATGGTGTACGCCTCGTCGTACTCGGCCACCAGGCGATCGACCTCGCGCTCGTCGACGTCGGCGATGCGCCCCACGAGATCGCCCACGCCGTAGCCGTTCACCGACCAGCCGAACTTGACCTGCGCCTCGACGCGGTCGCCGCCGGTGACGGCCACCTCTCTCATGTTCATGCCGCCGAAGCGCGCGATCTTGAGCCGCCGCCCGTCGAGGATGGCGCAGGCCGCGCGCGCCCAGACGTCGAGCTTGGCGAGGACGTCGCCGTCCGTCCAGTGGCCGACGATGACCCTCCGGTCGATGCGCAGGCGAGCGCCGATGTACCCGAACTCGCGGTCCCCGTGGGCCGACTGGTTCAGGTTCATGAAGTCCATATCGATGCTGTCCCAGGGCAGCTCGCGGCCGTACTGCGTGTGCAGGTGCGCGATCGGCTTCTCCAGGCGCTTGAGCCCCGCGATCCACATCTTCGCGGGCGAGAACGTGTGCATCCACGTGATCACGCCGGCGCACCGCGGCGACGCGTTGGCCTCGCGACAGACGGCGAGGATCGCCTCGGAGCTCTTGAGCGTCGGCTTCCAGACGACCCTGACCGGGAGCTTGCCCGAGGCGTCGAGGGACGCGGCGATCTCGCGCGCGTGTTCGGCGACCTGCTTCAGCGCCTCCTCACCGTAGAGGTCCTGACTGCCGGTCAAGAACCATACCTCGAAGCCTTCTCGAAGATCCTGCATGGCGATCCCGCTCATTGCGTCAACTCCCTCTCCACAAACGATCCCAGCGCGACATAATCCCGGTACAGCGCGTCATAGAGCCTGGCGCGCGTGGGATCCGGCAGATACCGGGCCTCGGTCCCAGGCGACATCGCGCGCTGCGCGTCCTCGACGGTGGCGTGAAGGCCGGCGGCGGTCGCGGCGAACATCGCCGCGCCCAGCGCGACCGGCTGCTCGCCGGCGCGGACCTCGACCGTCATGTCGAGCACGTCCGAGAGGACCTGCATGGTGAGGGGGCTCTTGCGCGCGACGCCGCCGACACCGATGATGCCGTCGATGCGGAGCCCCTCGGATCGGAAGCGCTCGACGATGGCGCGCGATCCGAAGGCGATCCCCTCCACGAGCGCGCGGTAGATCCGCGGCGCGTCCGTGCCCAGATCGAGGCCGACGATGGCGCCCCGGAGCCGCTGATCCGCGTCCGGGGTCCTGCGCCCGTTCAGCCAGTCGAGCGCCAGCACGGAGCTCCGCGCCGGCGGGATCTCCGCGGCCGCCCGTTCCAGCTCGGGGATGATCCGCTCGATCGCCGCGTCGGCGAGCGTCACGTCGGCGATCGTCGTCCGGAGCGAGTGGCCGTCGCCGGGCAGGGCAGGGAGGATGGCGAGGAGCGGCCAGCTAAGGAGCTGCTTGAACCAGGCAAAGACGTCACCGAAGGCGGACTGCCCCGCTTCGTAGCCGATTGCGCCCGGGAGGATCGACCCGTCGACCTGGCCGCAGATCCCGGCGACGAGGACCTCGGGCGCGCCGGTCTTCGGGACGACGAGCATGTCGCACGTGCTCGTGCCCATGACCTTGAGCAGGCGGTGCGGCTGGATGTTGCCGCCGACCGCGCCCATGTGCGCGTCGAAGGCGCCGACCGCGACGACGACGTCGTCCGGGACGCCGAGCGCCGCGGCCCACCCGGGCGAGATCGTCCCGAAGGGCACGTCGGCTGTCCACGTCTGCGAGCCGAGGGTGGCCTTGAGCGCGGGCAGGCGCGGATGGAGCCTCGCCAGGAACTCGTTCGAGGGATAACCGTCGAACTCCGGGTGCCACATCGCCTTGTGCCCGGCGGCGCAGCGGCTCCGCCGGATCTGCCGGAGGTCCTCGGTGCCGGTCAGGACGGCGGGGATCCAGTCGCAGTGCTCCAGGACGGTGACCGCCGCGCGCGCGACCGCCGGATTGGTCTCGAGGACGTGGAGCACCTTGGCCCAGAACCACTCGGACGAGTACACCCCGCCCTCGTACTTCGTGTAGTCCACGCCGCCCCAGGTCCGAGCGACGCTGTTGATCCGCGCCGCCTCGGCCACCGCGGTGTGGTCCTTCCAGAGGATGAACATCGCGTCCGGGTCCTCCTCGAAGCGCGGGCTGAGCGAGAGAGGCCTGCCCTTCGCGTCGGCCAGGACCGGCGTGGATCCGGTCGTATCGACCGCGATTCCGCGCACGTGCGCGGCGACGTCGCTGCCCGCCTGGTCCAGCGCCGCGCGGATGGACGCCTCCATGGCATGCAGGTAGTCGAGCGGGTGCTGGCGGAACCTGTGTGCGCGCGCGTCGCAATAGAGGCCCTGCGCCCAGCGCGGGTAGGGCGCGACCGAGGCCCCCGCGAGCTCGCCGTTCCGCGCGTCTGCGACGACCGCCCGAACGGAGTCGGTGCCGAAATCGATCCCGATGACGAATGTTCCGTTGCGCATGACGACCCGTTGGCCGGACTAAGCCAGTAAGGATGTGACCCGAGTTCAATGTGAACGTTCACAATGTGACTGTCAATCACAATCTGCCGGATCGAGACGCTTCTCGCGTCCCGGAGGATGACCCTGGCTGCAACTCTCTTCTCCTGCGGTCAGGCCGGGAGGGGGCGATGGTCGGTCGGCTCACGCGACGACGGCTGCGGCCGCGTGCACGTGGTCGTGCACGTGGTCGTGCGCGTGGTCGTGCGCGTGGTCGTGCGCGTGGTCGTGCGCGTGGTCGTGCACGTGCACGTGCACGCGCACGACCACGCGCACGACCACGACCACGTGCACGCTCACGTTGCGTGACCAATGGCGGTGGAGGGGTGAGCGTGATCGAACGAGCTTGGCGAACGCCTGTGGGGACGCGGCTCAGCCGCCTTCGAGGCAGATCCTGCGCACGAAGCGCCTCACGGTCGAGGCGCGATGCTCGGCGTAGTAGCCCTCCGCCGCGGCTCTCGACGCCTCGCCCGGCGCGTCGAGGCAGTTTGCGATGATCTCGTAGCCGTCCTGGAGATGGTTCGGGTCGCCGGGATGCGTGCGACGATATTCGTGCACGAGCTCCCGCATGCGCGCGCCGTTCCGCGCGCTCATCGCGTCGTTCAGCAGCCCGATCAGGCCGTTCTCATGCTGGATCTCGACGTGGCGCTGCGTGATGGGGTGGGGGTGGGCGGGGCCGTCGTGGCGGTCGTCGGGGCTCGGCCCGATGACGGGAAGGTCGTCGATCGCCGCGGCGAGCACGGTGCTGCCGGCCGACGCGGGTGGTTCGTTCGACCCACCGCGCGACGTTGTCTCGCGCGGCGCCTCCGCTCGCGACGTCTCTTGCCGAGAGGAAGGCGGCGGTCGCGCGTCGGGCTCTCGAGAGCGATGCACGAGGTAAAGCGCCACGCCGAGGAGCAGCAGCGCGGCGGCGGACCAGCGCCTGCGCGCCGACCTCATGGAATCGTCACCGTCCACGTCACCGTCTCTTGCGAGCGGGGCCAGTTGTCGCGACCCCAGCAGGGATCGATGTAGCGGGGATTGGTCGAGGGAGGAGGATCGAGGCACTCGCCGCTGCGGTAGCGCACCAGCTCCTCGCCGG
This sequence comes from Sorangium sp. So ce145, assembly GCF_051525985.1. Lineage (NCBI taxonomy): Bacteria > Pseudomonadati > Myxococcota > Polyangiales > Polyangiaceae > Sorangium > Sorangium sp. So ce145. The sequence continues at coordinate 4,645,682 of NZ_CP150315.1, forward strand.
CGTTGTCGTAGGCCTTGGCGACGATGGTGTGGGTGCCCGAGGCGAGGCCCGCCGCGGCGACGTTGTAGACGGGGCCGCCGTCCGTCGCGATCACCTCGCCGTCGAGCGTCCAATCCACGCTGATGACGTCGGGATCGATCACCTTGACCGCGAGCGTCGCCGGATCGGTGACGGCGCCCGCGGGTGGATCGGCCGAGTCGATCGGCTTGATGCGCATCCAGATGTCCATGATCATCTTCTCGCGCGAGACGGGGTTGAAGCTCGTGTTCTTGTTGTCTCCGAACAGGCTGTTCATCATCGAGTTCGAGGACGGGCGGTACTGTCCGCTATCCACGTAGCGGCTGCCGATGAACGCGCCCTGGACGCCCGTGGCGTCGGCGGCGTCGTACTCCAGCCACTTGTCCCATTTGCCCGCGGTCGTCGTGCAGTTGCCCGTGGTGTTCACCTCGACGTACTCCGTGCCGCTGCCGCTGCAGGTGTTCGCGCCGCAGGCAGAGCCCGTCGCCTTGGCGCAATACTCGTCGGCGAGCTGATGGAAGCCGTGGCCACCTTCGTGCAGGGCCGCTCCGGCAGCCTCCTCATGTCCGCCGGACCAGAGCATCCAGGCCGAGCCCGTGTTCCACCAGCGATCGTTGTTCAACACGATGGCGTGCCAGTCGACCTCGAAGTCCTCGGGGAGGTTCGCCTTGAGCGCCTGATCCGCCGCGCGGGTGTCGCACTCGGCGAGGCGGCTCTCGTCGTCGCCCGTGCAGCCGAGCGCTCCAGGGATGCCGTTCGAGCGGCTGACCAGCTTGACGGCGCAGATGTTGACGAACTTGCGATACCTGCCGTACGGCTCGCCGATCGGGCTGCTGAAGCGCTTGGCCATCGCCTCCTCGATGTGCTGGAGGTACGTGGTGTTCACGGTCGTGGCGTCGTAGCCGTCGCCCACGATGACGTAGTTGATGCGGTTCTCTGGTGGGCCCGCGCTCTCGATGGCCACGCCGTTCGCGCCGCAATCGAGGACGTAAGCGGAGTCGCCTCCGCCTGTGCCGCCGGGCACGAAGCTCCCCCCGGCGCCCGTGCCGGTCGAGCCGCTCTGGGCCGCGCCGCCCGCGCCGCCGGAGCCCGGAGTTCCGCTGCCTGTTGCTCCGCTGCTGGCAGCGCCGCCGGACGCGGAGGTGCTGCCCTCCGACGTGCCGCCGCCGTCGGTCGTCGCCGCGGGGCTGTCCGGTGCCTCGCCGCAGGCGCAGAGCGCCATGAGGCTCACGAGGTGCAGGTGGAAGCTCGACTTCGTCATGTTCACCTCACGACCTTTCGCAGGCCGCGTCCACGCCAAGCTCCACCGTATCCCATCCCCGAGGATCCATAGGCGTCAACCAAGCTCGTTCGATCACGCTAGGCACGAAACCCACCCCCTTCACCCACCATCGTTCACCAGTTCACCAACGTGAACGTTTACGTGGACGTTTACGTTTACGTGGACGTTTACGTTTACGTGGTCGTTCACGGCCGATCGTTGACGACTACGACCACGACCACGTAAACGTTCACGTGAACGTTTACGCAAACGTTCACGTAAGCGTTCGGATGGGGGAGGACTCGGCGCGGGGCTTGGTTGACGGCTACGGCCGGACCACGTTCAGCCGAACAGCCCCTCGATCGCCGTGGTGTGCAGGTCGTTGTCCCCCATCACGAGATCCGGGACCCCGAAGGAGCCCGCGATCGCCATCCACAGGTCGTTGGTGGAGCGGCCGCCGCGGTTGCCGTTGGTCCACACCTGCCCGCCGCGCAGCGCAGTGCCCTCGCCGCCGAACAGCACCCACGCCATCTTGTCCCAGTTGTGATGCCGCGTGCCGACCTCCGTGATGTACGGGACCAGCGTGGTGTCGAGCAGCGTCCCGCCGGCCACGTCCTTCGTCTCCGCGAGCTCCTTCAGGAAGCCGGCGACGTGACCGGCGTAGAACTCTTCCACCCGCGTGAGGAACTCGAGGGTGTCGGGCGTATCGGGATCGTGGCTCGTGGTGTGGTGCACCTTGAAGATGGCGGAGTTGGGCGGCCACAGCTCGCCGAAGCTCACGTGGTTCGTGCCAGGGGACCACTGGAACGTGACCACGCGCGTCAGGTCGCAGCGGAACGCGGCCTTGATCACGGCGAAGTGCAGGGCGCCGATGCGCGCGTGCTTCACGTCGTCGCGCTCGCTCACGACGTGCGAGCTGCCGTAGGGATCGATGTGCCCGCTCACCTCGATCGTCTCGGGCTCCTGCGGCACACCGCAGGACGCGGGATCCCTCGGGTCGGCGTCGAACTCCTTCTCCACCTCGCGGATGGCGGCGGCGTGCCCCTCCAGCGCCTCTCGCTGCGAGCTCGGCGCGAGGCTCTGAAGGCGCTGCAGGTCCTTCAGCGCGAAGTCGAGCACGCTCTTCTTTTGGAGGCGCGCCCGATTCAGGGCGTCCAGGTTCTCGTCCGTCGGGCCGCCCGGCATGAGCGTGCCGAACACCCGCCTGTACACCTCGAGCGGCTGGTAGTAGGGCTTCATCGGCGCGCGCGCGCCCGAATAGGACATGTGGCGGGTCGACACCTCGGGCGTGTCGGCGCGGTTGTCGCAGGAGACCTGGAGCGACGCGATGGGCGTGCCCTGGAGCTCGGCCGACTGCTTCACGAGCAGCTGGTCGATGCTCGGCGCCTCGGCCATCGGATCGTCGCCGCCGTTGCCCGGGTACAGCTGCTTGGTCCGCGTCCCCGTGCACATCAGCACCGTCCCGCGCTCGTGGCCGCCGCCGACGGACCCCTCGTGCGGCAGCTTCAGGTCGCGCATCACGACCATCCGAGACTTCATGGCCTCGAACGGCGTCAGGATGCGGGAGAGCGTGAAGTTGGTCCCGTTCCCTTGCGGCCAGTAGTTCTCGTACACGGTGCCCACGGGGCGCTGCACGATCAGCAGGCGCCTCGGGGGCGCCGCGCCCTCGGCGGCCGACTCGAGGCCCTTGAGCACCGTCACGAGACCCGCGGCGGCGCCGATGCCTTGCAGGAAGCGGCGGCGAGACCATCCGTAAGAAAGGTTGTAACCCACGGTCATTCCTCCCTGACGCGCTCGGTCAGCGCGGGCGACGTCACGATGGCTTTCACGACGTTGGCCAGCGTCCGCTGGCCCTCTGGCAGCGCCTCGATCACGCGCTCGACCTGACAGTCGCGGGTCTGGAGCGTCTCATCGTCGGTGCCGTAGGTCAGCAGGTGCCGCGTGATGCACGCGGCGAACCCGTCGTTCTGCGCGACGGCCTCGGCGAACTCGACGGCGCTCGCGTAGCTCCCGGCGACCTCGGAGATGTTGCCCAGGTTGACGCGCGCGTCGATCGGCTCCCCCTCGAGGGTGTCGCGGTACCGGCCGACCGGATCGTAGTTCTCGAGCAGCAGGCCGAACGCGTCGAACTGGGCGTGACACGCGGCGCAGGTGGAGTTCGCGGCGCGCGCGTCGGCGCGCTCGCGCTCGGTCATGTCGGCCTCGAGCAGCTCCTTGATCGCGTCCGAGAGCGACTCCGGGGGCGACGGGATCTTCCCGAGGCAGAGCAGGGCGCCGCGCACGAAGAGCCCTCGCGCCACCACGCTCGTGTTGTCGGTCCGGGCCAGCGCCGACAGCAGGCCGGGCTGCGTGAGGATCCCGGCGCGCTCCTCGGCAGGCAGCTCGACCTTCGTGAACTCCTCCGGGCTCGCGCCCGTGTGCTCCACGCCGTAGACCTCCGCGAGCACGCGGTTCACGAACGTCTCCCTCGTGGTGAGCAGGGCCGACACGTCGGCTCCGCGGCTCCACAGCAGGTCGTCCAGGAGCAGCTCGGTCTCGTGGAACATGCTCGCCTGGAGCGCGGGGGTGTACTCCGGGAAGAGCCCTGGATCCTTCACCGTGCCGAACAGGTTGCTGAGCCCCCACGCCGCGATCAGCGTGGTGTTCAAGGTGCTGCGCGTCTCGGGCTTCTTGAGCAGCCGCTCGGCCTGGCGCGTCAGCTCCTCCGGATCGTTCAGGGCGCCGGAGTCGGCGGCGGCGGCGAGCTCCGGGTCCGGCACGCTGTCCGTCAAGAAGAACGAGAGCTCGCTCGCGACCTCGTGCGCGGCGAGCTTCACCACGTCACCGTCCGCCTCGCCACCGAGCTCGGTGCGGTAGGAGAACGAGGGGGACGCGATGAGCGCCTCGAGCGCGAGCGAGACGCCGCGCTCGTAGCTCGTCTCTTTCCCGAGCGCGTAGACCGACCAGAGGTTGTCGAGCTCCGTCTGGTCCACGGGCCGGCGGAACGCCCGCTGCGCGAACTTCGTCAGGAACGTCTTGGCGCAGGCGTCGTCTCCGTCGGGGGCGCACCCAGTCACCTGCTCGAAGCGCCCAGAGATGCTCTCGGCCGCGTAGGCAGCCCTCGCGAGCCGCGTATGCACAAGGGAGGTCCCCACGACAAGGCCCTTCTTGGCAAACGGCTTCATCCGCGCGTCCGGCGCCTGCTCCGCCTCGATGGCCTCGTCCCCCAGGAGATCCCGGATGGCGTTCATGAACTGCAGGTCGGCGAGCAGCACGACCCGCCGTTCGAGCCGCGGGTTGCATACGGCGTCTCCGCCGCCCGAGGAGCTCGTGCCGCCGCCCGTCGGGTTCGCCCCTGCGCCGGAGGAGGAGCTCGAGTAGCTGCCGATATCACCCACGCACCCTGCAACGAGGAGCGACGCGCACGCGGCAGCTCCCAGCAGCCGGGAGGCCACCCCGCTGTGAGTGAATGTTTCCACCTCCCATCGATCACATGCGGCGTTCGGACCGGTATTGTGAGTGGAAGATTTCATGGCTCCTGCCGCGCGATCTCGGCCATCGAGCCACCTCGGCGCTTTGCGGCGCGCTCGCCTCAAGGCGGCGGCCAATAACGAAGATAGTTTCACACGATCCCTCCTGTGAGTCCGCCCTGCTGTGTGAAAAGGTGCCTTCCTGACGTATGGTCTGCGGTCGATGAGCCGGCGCCGCGCCGCGCCGCGTAACACCTTCACGAACCGCAACTGCCGCCGCGTGGCCGACCCCGATGGGCGGTGTCGCGGGAGGCAAACGCATCGCGCAGCAGCTCAGGCCCGCCGTCTCGCATCGCGCTGCCAGCGATGACGAACGCCTACACGCGTACGACGGTGACCCAGCAGGTGCAATGCCCTAAGGATGTCCCCCTGATTGTGAGCGTTCACATGGGCTGTGTCAACGGGAATCGACCGGCACCCAACGATTTCTGAACCGGTTGAGTAGGAGGGGCAGCGGCGCTCCTCCGAAGCGCCGCCCTCAAGGGGAGGAGGGGTCGGGCTGCGGGCCTGGTCGACGTGGCCATGCCCGCCGGTAGGCGTCGGCATACCGTTCGCATCGGCCAAATGTGACAGCCGGCGTGAAATCTGCGGGATCGATCGCGGCTCCACCGGGAATGGCATCTACGACGACGAACGACCTGCGTCGGTGCCGCGCTCGATCCCGATGGCGACGATCCCGGCGCGCACCCGCTCAGTGACGCGAAAGCCGAGTGAAATGAAGAACTCCGACCAGTTTGTGAACGCTCACATTGAAGAACTCCGTTCCAATCGACCGGTCCGCGACTATCCTCCCGCGCCGATGGCTGACAAATCTCTTCCGGCGCGCCGCGTCAAAAGGGGCGGCGGACGGCGGGCCGCGGTCATGGTCGACGTGGCCAAGCTCGCAGGCGTCTCGTACCAGACGGTCTCGCGGGTCCTGCACGACAGCCCCCACGTGCGCCGCGACACGAGGGAGCGGGTGCTGGATGCCATCCGCCAGCTCGACTACCGGCCCAGCTCGGTGGCACAGGCGCTCGTCACCGGGCGGTCGCGGACGCTCGGCGTGGTCAGCTTCGACACGACGCTCTACGGTCCGGCGTCGACGCTCCTGGGGCTCGAGGAGGCGGCGCACGACGCGGGGTACGGCGTGAGCATCGCCAGCTTGAAGTCGTTCAGCCGCGCGCCGGTGCTGGAGGCCGTGCAGCGGCTGCGCGACCAGGGGGCCGACGGCGTCGTCGTGATCGCCCCGCAGCGGTCGGCGGTGGACGCGCTGCGTCATGTCACCTCCGATGTGCCGGTGGTCGCGGTCGAGGGCGGTCCGGACGACTCGGTGCCGGTGGTCGCGGTCGACCAGCTCGGGGGCGCCGTGTCCGCGACCCGCCACCTGCTCGATCTGGGCCACAAGACCGTGTGGCACATCGCCGGCCCGACCGACTGGCTCGAGGCCGACCAGCGCATCGACGGCTGGCGCTCGGCGCTGCAGGCGGCCGGCGCGGAGATCCCGCCGCTCCTGCGGGGGGACTGGAGCGCGCGCTCCGGCTACGAGCTCGCCCCGCAGCTGACGCGCACGCCGGGCGTCACCGCCGTGTTCGTGGCCAACGACCAGATGGCGCTCGGCCTCCTCCGCTTCCTCCACGAGAGCGGGCGCGAGACGCCGCGGGACATCAGCGTCGTCGGCTTCGACGACATCCCGGAGGCGGCCTACTTCACGCCGCCGCTCACCACGGTGCGCCAGGACTTCTCCGAGCTCGGGCGCCGGTGTCTCCACGTCCTGCTCGGGCAGATCGAGAGCGGCCAGCGCTCGTGGTCGCGGGTCGTGGTCGAGACCGAGCTCGTCGTGCGCAAGAGCACGGCCGTCCCCCGGCGCCGGTGAGACCGTGCGCGCTCAACGGTACCGACTCCGTGATGGGTTCACGGACCGGGCCTTGAGCGGGCAAGCCAGGGGTACCGGGCTGGGCTGCCGCTCGAAGTGCAAAGTTGCTTCATGATTGCGGCATGTGCTGGCGATGCATGTTTCCTATCAGCCAGGAACATGAAACGTAGGAGGCTCCGCGCGCCTGTCGTGATCACTTCCAGGTGCGGCGGGAATCATCCGCCGCGAGTTGCACGGCGTGCGTATCGCTGAGTCCGTTCGTGCCGCTGCCCCTCGGCCTTCTCGCGCCCAGCTTCACCCACGACAATCGTCCGATTTGCGGAAGTCCAACATGAACAAGAAGCGTTCTTCTCGATTGCTGTGCAGCACGGCTTGGATCGCGCTCGGAATGGCGACCCTCTTTGGATGCGGGGACGGGGGCGACGGGGTTGACGACGGCGTGGGCGGCTCGGGCGGGGCGGGGAGCACCAGCGCCAGCACGAGCTCCAGCAACAGCACGAACAGCAGCTCCAGCGCCAACACGACGACCGGCGTCGGCCCTGCCACCAGCAGCAGCTCGGGCGATCCCGCGGCGACCAGCTCCAGCTCCGGCGGCGCGACCACGGGGGTCGGCGGCGGGGACGCGTCGACCAGCGCGTCGACCGGAACCGGCGGAACCGAGCCCGAGGAGAAGTTCGTCGGCAACATCACGACGAGCGGCGCCGTGCGCGACGGCTTCGCGAAGTACTGGAACCAGATCACGCCCGAGAACGAGGGCAAGTGGGGCTCCGTCGAGAGCTCCCGCGGGAACAAGAACTGGAGCTCGCTCGACAGGACTTACAAGTACGCGCAGGACAACAAGATCATCTTCAAGCACCACGTCTTCGTGTGGGGCAGCCAGCAACCCTCCTGGGTCGGGAGCCTCTCGCCGGATGAGCAGAAGAAGGCCGTGCGGAGCTGGATGGAGGAGTTCTGCAAGCGCTACCCGGACACGAAGTACATCGACGTCGTCAACGAGCCGCCGCCCCACACCACGCCTTCGTACACGGCCGGCCTCGGCGGCAACGGCGCGAGCGGCTGGGACTGGATCGTCAACTCTTTCAAGTGGGCTCGCGAGTTCTGCCCGAACGCGATTCTGATCCTCAACGACTACAACAACATCGAGTACGAGAACGAGCACAGGCACTTCAAGGACATCGCGAAGAAGGTGATCGAGGCGGGCGCCCCGGTCGACGCCCTCGGCGCGCAGGCGCACGACGCCTTCAAGATCAACACCAACACGGTCAAGGGGTACATCGACTCGCTCGCCGAGCTGGGCAAGCCCGTGTACATCACCGAGTACGACATCGGCGAAGCGAACGACAACAGGCAGAAGCAGATCATGGAGGAGCAGTTCACCATGTTCTGGAATCACCCCAAGATCCCGGGGATCACCCTGTGGGGTTACATCGTCGGCAAGACCTGGAGGAACGGCACCGGCCTCCAGCAGGAGAACGGCACCATGCGGCCGGCGATGCAGTGGCTGATGGACTTCCTGGACCGTGGTGGTTGACGCGGAGCCGGCGCGCTGACCTGGACGAGCTCCCTCGACCGAAGGAGCTCGGGCGCGCCCGCGTCTCGCACGGAGGCCGGCGCGCGCTCTCCATGTTAGCGTCAGTGTCTCTGGCCTGAGCCGGGTTCACGACCCCATCTTGGATCGTGAACCCGCTCGCTGGCTGCGTATCGGGAGGCGAGCAGCTGGCCGGCGTCTCCTCGCGAGGACCCGTGTCGGTCAGCGAGCGTCCTCGATCACTGGGGCACCTGGATCACGTCCTCGCAGGTGAAGTCGACGCCCAGGGAGACCTCGACGTCGGCTTGGACCACGGCGCACGTATCGTCGCAGAGGATGATCGCCGTCGGGTTCGCAGGCTCGTCGTAGCGCCACGTGCCTGCGACCGAGCAGGCTTGATCATACGAGAGCGTCGTCGGCATGTTGCTCGTGGCGCTCGTGTACGTCACGTTGACCTTTTGCTTGTCGAAGCTCCTCCCGTCGGGCGGCGGCGGGATCGGGATCGTGCACGAGACGGCGGCGCCGCGGATCTTCTCGATCGCGGCCTTGAACGCGGCCGTCGTCTGCGCGGGGTCGCCGGTGTTCAGCATGGACGCCTCTCCCGTGCCGCCCGCAGCGGCGATCTCGTGAAGGTTGGTGAGGCTGGGCGGCGCGCCTTCCCCCGGCGGACTGTCGACCCCGATCACGAAGGTCGAGATGTTGCTGGAGAGCGCGGCCTCGACGCTGCTCACGACGTCCTCGAGCGTGTTGCCTCCTTGCCGGCACCCTTCCGGATAGCCGTCGGTCACGAGCACGATCGCATATTTCCCGGGGCTCTGCTGGCGCTGCGCTTCGATGAAATCGACGATGCCTTCGACCGCGAATGCCGTCGGCGTGCTGGTGCGCCACGAGAGCCTTTCGCTGATCTCCGGCTCGATGACGTCGATCGCCTGGCCGAACGCCGGGGAGGGCAGCGGCGTCATCGGGACATCCGGGGTCGAGTAGTCGGCGGCCTGGCACGCCTGAGTCGCCTGCGCCGCGCCCGGGAAGAACGTGAGCGACGCCTGGAACCCGGTGGACGCGGGATCCACGAAGAACTGCTTCGTCGCGGCCACGACCGGATCCCACTTGAGATCCTTCCTGCGCCACTCCACGTCGCTCGCTGTCATGCTGGCCGACACGTCGAACGCGAACACGAGGTACACCTGTTGAAACCCGGCCTGGGACGACTGGGTGGCGCACGCCTCCCCCGCGCCCGTCGAGCCCCCGCTGCTGCTGCCGGTCGTGCCGGAGCTCCCGCTCGAGCCCGTGCCGCTTCCGTTGCCAAAGGTGTCGTCGTAGCCGGTGCTGGTGCTGGTGCTGGTGCCCGAGCCGGCGCCGGCGCCGGAGCCAGAGCCGGAGCCGGTGCTGCTCTGTGAGCCAGCGCTGTCCTCGCTGCCATCGTTGGCCCCGCCGCACGCTGCGCCGATCAAAGCCACCACTGGCAATGCAATGGCTATCCTAGGCAATCTCATGAGCCGACTCCTACTGGAACGCGTGCCAGCGCGGTCCGCGGGCACGAAGTTAGATAGCGACGAGAGGTCTCCAGAGGCGGAAATTTCCAGTGCATGCCTCGCCGGAGCCCCGGGATCGATGACGAGTATAGTCGATGACGCTGATCTTTGCGCGGGATACAGTCCGAAAAGACGCAGCGTCGAGTCGCGGTCGCCATCGCGCAATGCGCCCCCGTTCACGCAACCGGCATGGTCGTCGGCGTGAAATCTCACATCCGGGCGTCGCGGGTGCAGAGCCGCGCCGTCCTTCCGGCTGCTCGACGGCGCGATTCGCGACGTCCACAGCATGACCGTGAGCAGCAGCTTCACGACGACGGGTTGGCCCGAGGCGCCTTGAGCGCCAGGTCATCTCGCCGAGCGAGGAGCGCGGGGCCGCGGCTCGGAGCCGGGGGCGGCGCGCGCGCTGGGTCCTGCGCCGTCGCGGGGGCGAGGCGGGACGACCCATCGGGTCGGCTCGACCTGGCCTCCTCCCTCCCGCACGGCGAGGTCGACCAGCGCGGCCATCCTCGTCGCTACATCCGTGAAGGTGTCCTCGGCCTCGCGATCTCGCGGCAGCCGGTCCGGCAGGGTGGGGCGCGTGCGGTGGATACGATAGCGGTCGGACAGGCGCGCGCCGGGGAAGGCGCGGCGCAGCTCCTCCATCCCGCCGATCAGCGCGACGAGCGAGCCCATGGTCGCCGTGCCGTTGTCGGAGTCCCAGCCGGACAGGGTGCCGATCTGTACGGTGCGCCGGAAGCTCCCCTCACCGAACAAGAGGGCCAGCGTCGCGGTCGCCAGGTTGATCGCGGATTCCGTGAACCCCCGGTAGACGAAGCCATGCGCCGAGGCCCGCTCCTGGTAGCGATCCGCAATGGCGTCGCGGGCGCGCTCCCAGTCGTCGCGATCGCTTGTCGATAGATAGGCGGACAGCACGAAGTCGATGACGTCGGCGGCCTTGGACTCCGCTGGCAGGTAGCTCCTGGCCTCACGGACGATGCGCACGATCTCCTGTCGCCGCGGCCTCTCCAGATCGACGGTCGCCGCGAGCGAGAAGAGGAGAACATGGAACTGCGCGGCGTGCGCGGCGTGATCGCGCGCGGTGGTCCGGATGGGGAGGTCGGCGATCCGCAGCGCCAGCTCCGGCATGCCGGGCGCGAGGGCGCCGAAGATCTCCGTGGTGAGCTGGGCGTCGATCTGGAGCGCGTCCGGGTTGAGCGCCGGATCGCTCGTCGCGGGGGGCAGCACGCCGCGCTCGAGGAGAGCGCGCGCCCTCCGGTTGGAGACCCAGATGAAGTCGTTGATGTGCGCGCGCCATCCGTCCCGGATTCGCTCGGGGGAGAGGAAGAGCGTCCCCGCCTCGGTCATGAGGTGGAGATAGACATACTCGATGTCGGTGTCATCGTCGGCCGGGCAGGGGTCGAGGAGGACGAAGTCGATCGGCGCCCCGCCGCGCCCCAGGGGCTTTCCCCAGTCAGCGTCGGTGAAGAAGGGGCGCTCGATGCGGACGCCCTCCGTGCGAAGCCCTGTCCAGTTGGCGATGCACGCGCCAATCCACATCGCGCGGAGCCGCTCGGCGTAGGCCGCGCGATCGAGCTGGAGCCGCGGCCTCGGGGACATTCCCGGGGCGCCCCGTTGCTCCATGGGCGCGGCGAGCGCGCGGCGCGGCGCATCGCCGGCGCCCGCGAGCGGAGATAGAGAGAGGAGCGCGAGCAGGAGGCCGCGCGCCCACGCGCGAGGCCCGATGCGGGGTGGTGGGGTTCTTTGGCCGAAAGCGGGGTCTTTCGAACCGCCAAGACGCCACAAGACGCCAAGAAAAACGCAAAAATCTTGGCGTCTTGTGGCGTCTTGGCGGTTCCAGCATTCTGGCAGGGTGGAGTAACTACGCCACCACCCGATGCGGGGCGAGCCTTCGACAGGGCGTCGATCGCGGCGGGTGCGCATGAATTACCCCCCTCGAGTGCGCGATCGGTGCGCCGCGCATGTCCTCGCTTCGCGGCGGTGCAAGCGAGGTGCCCCGCCGAGCCCGCTCCCCTGGCGCTGTCCGCGCCATTAGGTTTCGATCATGAACGCCGGATGTCTCGACGGGCGCGGCGCGCGCGCGCTCCTGGACCACCTCGTCTCGAGCGCGGCCCGCCATCTCCTCGGCGCATCCCTCGCCATTGCGCCGGGCGTCGCGTCCATCACGCCTGTGCTGGAGGATCTCCTCTCCTTTCATCCCGGGTGGATGACACGGAGCGTGACCACGCATGACCCTGCAGGGGGCAACGATGATGGATATCGCCCGGGGGTCGCGATCGAGGGGGAGCACCGGGTGCTGTTTCACGGCCGCGGGGAGGGGAGAATCGCGCGGATCTGGATGACCGCCCCCCGCGCGGAGCTCGAGAGGCCGGACCAGGAGATCTGGATCGAGATCGACGGACACACCGCGTTCCGCGGGTCCCCCGGCGATTTCTTCGGGGGTAGGGGCCCCTGGAGATCGCCTCTCGTGCTCGACGTGGACGCGAGCTCGGGCGCGTATACGAGCTACGTCCCCTTCGCCTGGTCGAGCGAGGCCAAGGTCCTCTTCCGGGGCGTTCCCATCTATTACCAGATCACGTACCGCGAGGGCCCCGGGGCCGCGTCGGGACCGACGCCCGAGGAGCTGTCGCGATTCATGACGGAGGACTGGACAGCCACCCTGCCTGCCCGGTCGCGCCGGGAGAGCCTGAGCGCCAGCGCGCCGCTCGTCCTGGCGACTGGCCCCGCGACGGTATCGGGGGTCGACGTTCACATCCCGGCGGGGAGCCTGAACGACCTGTCGGTGAGGATCGGCGGACAGCCGCCCATACCAGCGTCGTTCTTCTTCGGCCTCGCCAGCTCGGGCACCGACGCCGACGGCGGATGGACCACCTTCAGGAGCGCGCTGCACGCCGCCTGGACGCCCGACGCCGCAGGGGCGGGCAGGCTCGCGACGCGCCTGCCGATCCCGCTGGCCGAAGGCGAGGTGCTCTCGCTCGAGGCCGCGCCCGGGCAGGAGATCGCGGGTGTCGAGGCGGCCGTCGGCCTCGCGCCCGCCCGCCGAGGCGTGCGGCTGATCGCGCAGTACCGCGATCAGATGGCCCCCGGACGCGAGACGACGATGCCCCTCTTCGAGAGCGATGAGCCGCTCCAGCTCGTCGCGCTTCTCGAGGAGATCAGCGGCGGCCGGCCGAACGATCGGACGTACCTCGAGGGCGACGAGATGATCCGGACCGACGGGATGTCGCACCCGCTGCAGATAGGGACCGGCACCGAGGACTACTTCAATGGAGGCTTCTATTTCCTGGGCGCGCACCATAACCCCTTCAGCGGGCTGCTCCGCTTCCTCGTCGTCGATCCCGAGGATGGATGGAGGAACGCCACGTTCGTCCATTCGCTGTACCGCCTGCACGTGGCCGATCCCATCGTGAGCCGCTCCGGTCTGCGCTTCGGCATCGAGGCCGGGCCGACCGGCGCCTACACGCCGCTGCGGGTGCGCTCGCTGGGCCTCTCTTACGCATTCTCGGAATATCAGGTGATCGGCGAGCAGGAGGTCCGTGCGGCCGGGCGGCGGCGGCTCGTGCATTCGGCCGTCGACGCCGAGCGGCTGGAGCTCCGGCGGCGCTCGTGGTCCAGCGAGGGCCGCGGGATCACCCGGATCGAGGTCGCGTGCCCGTCCGACGCGCGCGGCCTGTTGCTGCTCCGCGCGTACTCCGCGGCGAACGCCCCCCAGACGGCGCGCGTGCGGCTCGACGGGCGGGAGGTCGGCGTGCTCCACGAGATGCAGGCGAACCCTGTCCGGTCGCTCGCCGAGGACGCGCTGTGGATCGACCTCCTCCCCGAACAGTGCGGCGCAGGCAGGCGCCCGGTCCTCGAGATCGACGCGACACACTCTCCGGCGCCGTGGAGCGAGCGGGGTTACACGCTGCGGTTCTTCTCCGGACCGCCCACGCCTCAGCTCACGCAGGGGCCCGCGGTGGAGATCTTCGACTCGGAGAACATCCCCGGGGGGCCGTTCTATGTGAACGATCACTCGATGATCCAGCTCGCCGACGGCCGGTGGATCCTCACCGGCATCTTCAACCCCGAGCCCTATCGACCGGACACCGAACGAGAGTTCGTCCTCGCCACCGCGCCTGGACCCGGGCCGGTGAGCTGGATGGAGTCCGTCTCACCGAGCCTCACGCTGGCGCCGGCGCGCTTCTCGATTCGCGCTCTCTCCGACGAGCGCTGGATCTGGGCCCCGCACATGGTCCACGACCGGGACGGCAGCCTGGTCATGATCTTTCACGTGGGCACGCACGACCCTGACCGATCCGGCTTCCGGATCGCGCGCTCGCGCGACGGTTTCACCTGGGGCCGCGAGGGGGGGACGCTGTTCGAGGACATCTGCGTCGCCCGTGATCCGATGCTCGCCCGGCTCGGCGATCTGTGGGTGGTGTACTATACGCGCTGCGCGTCGATCGCGTCGCCACGGAGCGGCGTCGCCTACCGCACGTCGCTGGATCTCTTCCACTGGAGCCCGCCGGCCATGGCGCTCACGCTCGGGCCGGAGACGGCGATGCGCAACAGCGGTTATACCGAGTCGCCGTTCGTGTTCGAGCGGAAAGGGTGGTTTTACCTGACGATCACCAGCTATCCTGTCGACTACGACGCCACGTTCGTCTACCGCTCGCGCTCGCCGTTCGCGTTCGCGCCGCACCCCGTCGCCCGGCTGCGCGCCCACGCGGCGGAGTGGATCGCGGAGGGCGGCGACTTCGAGGCGGGGCGCCTGTTCTTCACGCACGCAGGGGCCGGGAAGGGCGGCGTGTTTCTCCAGGAGCTCCTCGGCCTCTGAGTTGAAGTCGGCGCCGCCGAGCTGACTGAGCGGCGCCGTCCGGCCCGGCTCGACCTGCGCGCGCGCTCGCCGGTTCGACCCGGGTGAATGACGAGCTGCAGGCGAGCGTCGCGCCGGGATGAGCTCGCCTGCGCCGGGCGCAGGCGAGGACTCCCATGGTGCTAGTCGGACGGAACTCCGCAGGCGACATGCTCGCCCGCGCGAGCGTGGCCGCGATCCGTCGACTATCCTCTCGCGCCCATGAGCGTCCATGTCGTCGTGTGCGCGTTCGTGATTGCCCTCCTCGCCGCGTGCTCCAAGACGTCGTCATCGGCGACGACGTCGACGGATGCGGGCGCGTCGGGCGGCGCGCGCCTCCGCATCGCCGTCGTGCCGAAGGGGACGACACACGAGTTCTGGAAGAGCGTGCACGCAGGCGCGGTGAAGGCCTCGCGCGAGCTCGACGTCGACGTCGTGTGGAAAGGGCCGCTCCGGGAGGACGACCTCAAGGCGCAGGTCGATGTCGTCTCGAGCTTCGTCGCGCAGGGCGTGTCCGGCATCGTGCTCGCGCCGCTCGACGCCACGGCGCTGAGGGCGCCGGTGCGGGCGGCGAGGCAGGCGAAGATCCCGGTGGTCGTGTTCGACTCCGATCTCGCCAGCGACGATCACGTGAGCTTCGTCGCGACCGACAACGAGGCGGCCGGGAGGCTCGCCGGTGAGCACCTCGGCAAGGCGATCGGCGAGGACGGCAAGGTCGTCGTGCTCCGCTACCAGGAGGGCTCGGCGAGCACGCAGCACCGCGAGAAGGGGTTCCTCGACGCGGTCCGCGCGATGCCCGGCGTCACGGTCGCGAGCGAGAACCAGTACGGCGGCGCGACCACGGAGTCGGCGTTCCACAAGAGCGAGAGCCTGCTGCTCGCGCAGAGGGCGGCGGAAGGGGCCATCGCCGGGGTCTTCACGCCGAACGAGTCGACGACGTTCGGGATGCTCCAGGCGCTCCGCAAGACGAACGTCGCGAGGAAGGTGAAGTTCGTCGGCTTCGACGCGTCGGAGAAGCTCCTCGGCGCGCTGCGCGAGGGCGACATCGAGGCGCTCGCCGTGCAGAACCCGTTCAACATGGGGTACGTCGCGGTCAAGACGATGGTGGCGCACCTCCACGGAGAGAAGGTCGCGGCGCGCATCGACACGGGCTCGCGCGTCGTCACGAGGCAGGACCTCGACGATCCGGCGGTGCAGGAGATCGTGAGACCCGACCTCGCCCGGTGGCTCGGGGAGTGAGCGGCCCGTGGGCGGAGAGCGCGCGCCCCTCCTCGAGGTGACCGGCCTCGCGAAGGCGTTCGGCCCGAACCCGGTGCTGCGCGACGTCTCGCTGCTCGTCGCGCCCGCGAGCGTCCACGCGCTCCTCGGCGAGAACGGCGCGGGCAAGAGCACGCTGGCGCGCGTCCTGCTCGGCATGGAGCGCGCCGACGCGGGCGCGATCCTGCTCGGAGGGGCGCGGTACGCGCCGGCGTCGGCCGAGGAGGCGCGCCGCGCGGGCGTCGTCCTGGTGCCGCAGGAACGGACGCTCTGCGCGCACCTCACGGTCGTCGACAACGTGGTGCTCGGGATCGAGCCGCTCGTGCGCGCGCGGCTCGGGATCCGGGACCGCTCGCGCGCGCGCGCCGTGGCGCGGGCGGCGATCGCGCTCGTCACCGCCGATCCGGGCCGCGTGCCGCTCGACGCGCGGGCCGGGGAGCTCGGCGTCGCCGATCAGCAGCTCGTCGAGATCGCGCGGGCGCTCGCGCAGGGCGGCCTCCGCGAGGACGGGCGGCTCGCGGCGCGGCTCCTCGTCCTCGACGAGCCGACGTCGAGCCTGGGCCGGTCGGACGCCGCGCGCCTGTTCGAGCGCGTCGGCGCCCTGCGAGACGCCGGCCTCGCGGTGCTGCTCGTGACCCACTTCCTCTCGGACGTGCGCGCGCACGCCGATCGCTACACGGTGCTCCGCGACGGCCGCGTCGCGGGAGAGGGCGATCCGCGCGAGATCGAGCCGGCGCAGATCGTCCGCGAGATGCTGGGCCGCGCGCTCGATGACACGCGCGCATGCGCCGACACGCGCGCATGCGCCGACACGCGCGCGAGCGCCGTACCCGAGGAGGCGCGCCCGGACGGCGGCGAGGTGGTGCTCGAGGCCGAGGGCGTCTCCGGCGTGAAGCGGCCGAAGCGCGCGTCGCTGACGCTGCGCCGGGGGGAGATCCTGGGCATCGCCGGCCTCGTGGGCTCGGGGCGGACGGAGCTCCTCCGCATCCTCGCTGGGCTCGATCCGAGGCGCGGCGGGACGGTCGCGCTGCGCGCCCCTCGCGGGATCGGCCTGCTGAGCGAGGATCGCGGCGGGGAAGGGTTGATGCTCGGCCGCTCGCTCGCCGAGAACGTCTGGCTCTCGCCGCGCGCCCCGCGCTTCGCCAGGCCGAGATCGGTCCTCTCGGAGGGCGCGCGCTGGATCGAGGCGCTCGCGATCCGCGCGCGCGGGCCGGAGCAGCGCGCCGGCGAGCTCTCGGGAGGCAACCAGCAGAAGGTCCAGATCGCGCGGCTGCTCCGCGAGGACTTCGACGTGCTCCTCGTCGACGAGCCGACGCGCGGCATCGACGTGGCGAGCAAGGCGCAGGTGCTGGCGCTGCTCCGCGATCTGGCGCGCGCCGGCAAGGCGATCGTGCTCGTGTCGAGCCAGCTCGAGGAGCTCGTCACGACCTGCGATCGCATCGCGGTCCTCCGCCGGGGGACCCTCGACCCGCCGCGGCCCGCGTCGTCGTGGACCGAGGCGTCGCTCCTCCTGGAGGCATCCTCGTGAAGAAGCGTCCGCCGTGGGTGGGGCCGCTCGTGGCGCTGCTGCTCGTCTACGCGCTCTTCGCGGCGCTGACGCCCGACACGTTCCTGCGCAGCCAGAACCTGCTCACGATGGCGCGGCAGACGGTGGTGGTCGGCATCTGCGCCGTCGGCATGACGCTCGTCATCGCGACCGGCGGGATCGACCTCTCCACGGGCTCGCTCGTCGCGTTCACGACGGTCGTCCTCGCGAAGCTCCTGCGCGCGGGGGTGCCGGCGCTCCCGGCGGCGCTCGTCGCCGCGGCGGCGGCGGGCCTCGTGGGCGCCCTCGTCGGGACGCTCGTGGGGCGGGCGCGGATGGTGCCCTTCGTCGTGACGCTGGGCACGATGAGCGCGCTGCGAGGCGCGGCGAAGGGGCTCGCGTCCGAGCAGAAGATCGACGCGGATCCGCGCGGGCTCGACGCGCTGCTGTCGTCGGACATCACCGCGCCCGGGCTGTGGATTGCGGCGGCGCTGGCGATCCTGGTCTTCGCCGTGCTCATGTTCACGCGCTTCGGGCGGCACGTGTTCGCGGTCGGCAGCAACGAGGCCGCGGCGCGCCTGTGCGGCATCGACACGGGGCGCGTGAAGATCGCGGTGTACACGCTGTCGAGCCTCCTCGCCGGCGTCGCGGGGGTGATGGAGTTCTCGACGCTGACGGTGGGCGACCCGACCGACTCGATCGGCCTGGAGCTCGAGGTCATCGCGGCGGTGGTCATCGGCGGCGCGCCGCTCTCGGGCGGCGAGGGGAGCGTCGCGGGGAGCGTGATCGGGGCGCTGCTCATCACGGTCATCCGGACCGGCGGCGTCCACCTCGGGTTGCCGAGCTGGGTGCAGGAGATCGCGACGGGCGCGATCATCGTGATCGCCGTCGCGGTCGACCGGGTGCGGCGCGCGCGGGGGGCGCGCGCCGCCGCGGGCTGACGGTGATTCGACGCGCGCGGCCGGTATGTCGAGGCGTGTCCGATGCTCACGGATCGCCGCGCAGCGCCGCGCGGATGGCTTGCTCGACGGGTGAGCTCTCGCCGTCTTCGCGATCGAGCCGCAACGGTTCGGTCGGGAGCAGGGGCGGCTGGGCCAAAAAGCGCGGGCGCGTGCCGCGGTGCGGCTGCGCCGCGTGGACCAGGAACGGGTGGCACAGGTAGACCGTTCCCGCCTCGCCGGTCGCGAGCACCTGCGGTCGCTGGGCCGTCTCGGCGAAGCCGTTCGCGGCCAGCTCACGCAACGTCAGCCCCGGCTCGCCTGCCGGCGCGAGCTGCCGCGCGATGTCCAGATGGGACCCCGCCCGGATGCGCGTCGGCGCGTCGGATTCGCCGACATCCGAGAAGAGGAACAGCATGAGCAGCGCGCGGCCGCGCGACGCGACGTTCACGCGCCATGACATGAAGTCGGGGTTCTCGGTGCCGAAGCTCATGTCGACGTGCCAGCCGGCATCCCCAGGATCGTCGGGAGACGGGAAGCGCACGGGGAAGGTGCCCAGCGTGTTCAGCGGTTGCCAGCGCCTGCGGCCGACCAGCCGATCGAACGCGGCCCGCAGCACCGGCGTGTTCACCGCCTCGGCGAACGGCCGCTGGCCGTACAGCCCGAGTCGAACGACCGGCTTCGTCCAGGTCTTCGGATCGTGGGGATCCATCCCGGTGTCACGCCACAGGATGGCGCGGCCCTCGTCGGCGAGGACCCGCGGGAACGCCGCGTCGATCCGGACGAATCCATCGGCGATGAAGCGCTCGATCTGTTGATCGTTCAGCTCGACCATGGCGCGCGGACCAGTTTGCATGGCCGCTCCCGAGGCGGCAAGCGGACCACGTCGGGTTCGCCTGGCGTCGTGGGTCGCGCACAGGCGGCATCGGCGCCTGGATCAAGGGCAGGGGTTCGGGCTGCGCATCGCTCCCCGTGCGACGGAGCTCCACGGCTTCCGCCTCGGTTTGCGGCCGTCCTCAGGGGATCTGCACCTCGGCGGAGCCGATCTTCTTCGGATCGTTCGGATCGTTGATGTTGTCCCAGCGGCGGTACAGCTCGACGGCAAAGGCCCCCTTGCTCAGGCCCTTGATGGCCATGTCGATGTCATAGCGGCAGTCGCACCCGGCCACGGACCCGGGGTCCATGTCCACGGGCTGCACGAGCACATCCACCCTGCTGCCGGCGATCCGGACAAACCCTTCCACCTCCTGATCGCATCGGAACTGCGCGGCGCGGTACTCGATGTGAACAGCGCCGCGCTCGGGCGTCGCCACAAGCGCTTCCTGCACCGTGTCTTCGGACGCGCCCGCCTTGCACTCGCTCTGGGTGAGGCCCTCGATCGCCTCTGCATCCTCCCAGCCCTCGGGCAAGTCCGCCCCGCCACAGCCGACCACCAGGAGCGCCGCGACCATCCACGCCATGTTGTGCATCTCGTCCCTCCGGTGAGCTCTCAGTGCAACGTGTGTGCCTGGTGTGTGTCCCCAACCCCACAGGGCGCAGCGGCTGATCTCGGGGGACATCCGTGTCGCGGGTGTGCCATGGGCTCTTCGGTCGCCGTGGGATCGATGAGCGGACCGCCGCACGACGGAGGTACTCTGCGATGATGCTGGCGACTGGCCACGCGAGGAGCGAGCGGCCCGAGAGGTGTCCACGCCGCTGAGCAAAACCTTTCGGATCGAGGAGGGCGTGATGCGGCGATCACTGGGGCTGATCTTGTGCTTGTCGATGGCGACCGGGGTTGCGGCTTGCGGGGACGACCCGCATGGGGGTGACGGGGGGACAGGCACGGGCGGCGCCGGAGCGACGAGCTCCTCGGGAGCCGGCCCGGGCTCGGGCGGCTCGGCGCCGGAGCCTCCGATGCACGAGGGCGATGGCCCCGCGGCAGGCAACCCGGAGGGGAGCTGCGCCGTTCCGGCCGAGGCTCAGGCCGCCGACACCTCGTCGCCGACGACGGTGATCGGCGACGGGACGCCGGAGAGCTGCACCTCGGAGGCCGTCGTCAGCGCCGTCGCGGCCGGCGGCATCATCACATTCGACTGCGGCCCGGAGCCGATCACCATCACGCTCGAGGAGACGGCGAAGATCTTCAACGATACCGGCCCCGAGATCGTGATCGACGGCGGCGGGCTCGTGACCCTGAGCGGCGGCGGGCAGCGGCGGATCCTCTACATGAACACCTGCGACGAGGCGCAGGTCTGGACGACGCCGAACTGCGACAACCAGGACCACCCGCGCCTGACGGTCCAGAACCTCACCTTCCTCGGGGGCAACTCGACGAACGATGACGACGAGGGCGGTGGAGCCATCTTCGCGCAAGGCGGGCGCCTGAAGGTCGTCAACTCACGCTTCTTCAACAACACGTGTGATCCGGCCGGCCCCGACATCGGAGGCGCCGGGATCCGGGCGTTCATGCAGTACAACGGCCTTCCGCTCCACGTGGTGAACAGCACCTTCGGCGGCGCCGAAGGCTACGGGAACGAGTGCGCGAACGGCGGCGGCATCAGCAGCATCGGCGTCTCCTGGACGGTCATCAACAGCCTGTTCTCCCACAACCGCGCGCTCGGCAACGGCGGCAACCCCGCGATGGCCGGGACGCCGGGCGGCGGCAGCGGCGGGGCCATCTACAACGACGGCGCCACGATGACGCTCACGCTCTGCGGGACCCGGATCGAGCGAAACGAGGTGAACGCCCACGGGAGCGCGATCTTCTTCGTGAGCAACGATCACACCGGGAACATCGTCATCGACCGGTCGGTGATCACCAACAACATCGGCGGGTCGTGGTACCCGACCTATCCGCAGATCTCGAACCACGACGACACGCCGATCATGGTCACGGCGTCGACCATCCAGTGAGGGCGGCCGGTCGCGCCCGGCGGACATCCGGTCACACTCCGCCGCCGCCGCGCGATGAAGGGGGATGCCGAACCGCCGATCGCCCCCCGGACCGCATCACCTGCTCGCGCTCGCGCTGGCCGCGGCGCTGACCGCGCCCGCCGCCCCCGCGCGCGCCGAGGCCTGCGCCGCCACCGAGAGCCAGGCGCTCCCGGACGCGCTGCCGATGCGCGACTTCGCCGCCCGCCTCGGCGAGCGCATCGACGCGTGCGCCGCCGACGCGCGGCGCCCCGACGCCGAGCGCTTCTGCGCGGAGCACGGGCTCGAGTGCGGCGCCGGGCGGGTCCGCGACTACGTGCGCGTCCGGACGCTCTTCGAGATGACGCGCGACGGCGGTCCGTTCCGGCTGCGCTGGAGCATCACCGATCGCAACCCGACAGCCTGGCACATCTGGGCCGCGTGGAGGCAGAGCCCTCCGCTCGCGTCGTCGGCCGGGCCCTCGGCGACGGCCGAGTGCGACGAGCTCTCGGCGCTCTTCGCCGGGCTCGCGCGCCGGCTCGACGTCCGCGGGGTCGGCCTCTTCTGGCCGACGTGGAACCACACGATCGCCGCGTGGGACGTGGCCCCGTCCGTCCGCGTGCTGGTCCCGACGTCGCAGATCTTCCTCTCGTGCGACGCGACGTTCGACCGGACGACGTTCCTGCCGTCGAAGCAGCGTGTCGTCTACGAGCTCCGCCCGACCGACGCGCTCGACAGCGTGCCCGTGCCGCGGCCCCTGGCGACGTTCCTGCTCGAACAGGTGGCGCACTACGCGGGCGCGTCGCTCGACGTGCTCGCGATGATCCGGACGCACCGGGCGCTGCGCTACGGTTCGAGCGTGCCGGCGTCCTGCGGAGAGGGCGCCGCCGCGGCGGCGAAGGCGCTCCGCGCGCGGCCGCTCTCGCCGGCAGACCGCCGGGCGCTCGCGCGCTACGGGGCGACGGAGCTGGGGCTCGCCGCGCCGTCGGCCGAGGCGACGCTCGCGCAGATCGCGGCGCTCAGTCCTCGCCCTGGACGCGATGGATGATGTACTTCGCGGCGAGCTTCCCGAGCTGGCTCGCCGCGGTCCGCGCGCGCCCTCCGCTCGATGGGTTGGTCAACGAGGCTGGCACCGCGGTGTCGATCAAGAACTCGTCGAACACGCCCCCGGCCGGATCGGTGAGCTGCACCATCGCCTTGAGGCGCGTGTTCTTGTTGAGCACGACCGCGAAGATGCCGGGCTCGTAGAACGTCACGTTCGCGCGGAGGAAGAACGGCGCGTCGGCTGCGCTCCTCGCCCTGACGATGGCGACGCCCTCCGACGCCGCCGTCGCGATCAGCGCCTCCGTGAACTCCTCGTTCATCGCCGCCTTGTCCTCCTGCCAGCTCTGCTGCTGCTCGGCGTCCTTCTCCGCCATCCACTCGGCCTCGGAGCCGTCGCCGACCTGGAGGCCGTAGAAGACGATCGGGACGACCCCGAAGCGCCCCTGGCCGTAAAACGGGTTCGGCACGGCTTCACGCAGGGTCTTCCAGGGGTGCCCGCACGCGGCGAGCAGGGGAGCCAGGCAGAGCATGAAGATCCAGAGCGCATGGCGACGGTGCACGGAGGGCCTCCTTGGGAAGCGGTCAGCGGTCAGGGGTCAGCGTGCCGGCGCAGCGCGGCGCGTCGGCGCTCAACCGCCGAGGATCGACGAGAGCCCGAGATAGCAGGCCCAGGCCACGACGGCGCTCACCGGGATCGTGAGCACCCACGCCCAGAGGATGCGCGTGGTCACGCCCCAGCGCACCGCGCTCACCCGCTGGCTCGCGCCCGCGCCCATGATGCAGCCGGTGATCACGTGGGTCGTCGACACCGGCATCCCCAGGAACGACGAGGTCAAGATGGTCGCCGCCGCGCTGGTCTCGGCGGCGAAGCCATGAATCGGCTTGAGGTCGATGATCTTGGTGCCCATGGTCTTGATGATCCGCACCCCGCCCGCCGCCGTGCCGAGGGCCATGGCCGTCGCGCAGGCGAAGACCACCCAGAGCGGCACGTGGAAGTCGCCGTGGCCCGCGGGGATCGCGCCGTACGCGACGAGCGCCATCGTGATGATGCCCATGGTCTTCTGGGCGTCGTTGCTCCCGTGCGAGAGCGCCATGAAGCCCGCGGAGACCATCTGCAGGATCCGGAAGCGCCGATTGACCACCGCCGGCCGGGTGCGCCGGACGAGCCAGAAGATGGCGATCATCCCGAGGAAGGAGATCACGAAGCCCACGACGGGGCTGATGATCAGGCTCTTGACCACCTTCAAGAGCCCCGCCCCCTGCACGGCCGCGGTGCCCGCCCGCCCGGCGCCGGCGCCCACGAGCCCGCCCACGAGGGCGTGGGACGATGACGATGGGATACCGAAATACCAGGTGAAGAGGTTCCAGAAGATCGCGCCGACGAGGGCGCTGAGCACCACCACCTGGGTCACCGCCGAAGGGACGATGAGCCCTTTCCCGATGGTGCTCGCCACCGCCGTGCCGGTGAGCGCGCCCCCGAAATTGAACAGCGCCGCGAGCAGCACGGCGGTGCGGATGGGGAGGACTCCGGTGCTCACCACCGTGGCGATGGCGTTGGCCGTGTCGTGGAAGCCGTTGATGTAGTCGAAGACGAGCGCGACCACGATCACGAGGGTCAGCGTGACGAGGAGAGTGTTCATGGCGCGCCCCTCAGGCGTTCTTGATCACCAGCGCCTCCAGCGCGTTGGCGACGTCATCGCAGGCGTCGAGCGTGTTCTCGAGCCCCTCGAGGAACTCCTTGTGCTTGATGAGGTGGATGGCGTCCTTCTCGGTGTTGAAGAGCTCGACGATCGCCGAGCGGAATATCTGATCGCCGTCGTGCTCGAGCTTGGCGATGGCCTTGCAGTGCCGGTTGATCTCCGCCACCCGCTTCATCCCCCGGAGCAGCTTGACGGCGCTGTGAATCTCGGAGCATCCTTCCAGGATCTTGACGGCGAGCTCCTGGCTCGCCGGCGGGAGATCCTCCATGGCGTGGACCACGACCCGCATCATCGTGGAGTGGACGCGATCGGAGACGTTCTCGAGGTCCGTCGCCAGGGCGTAGATGTCGGAGCGATCGAGCGGCGTGACAAATGTCTTGTTGAGAGCGTCGTAGACGTCGCGGATCACCGCGTCGGCGGCGTGCTCGATGTCGGTGATTCGCGAGACCAGGGCTTGCCTCTCGCTGGCGCTCCGGGCGCTGCAGCACTCCGAGAGGACGTTGGCGCTCTGCAGCGCGCAGTCGGCGCCCCGCTCGAGCAAGTCGAAGAAGTGCTCTTCATGAGGTAAGAGCGATTTGATGACCCGATCGAGCCACATTATGCACCTTTCTTGGCGGGCGGGCGCATCCTAGCACGAGCGCGTGACGCTCGATGGGGCGCTTCGCGCCGGTCAGCTGCCGCCGCGGCTGTGTAAGGTCTTATCGAAGCGCTGTGTAGGGGGGTGAGAAAATTTTACCCTCGTGTCCGTGCTCACGGGTGTCTCGAGGGGAACGTCGGCGGTCGCGGGGGTTCGGGGCTTGCGCCGCCGGGGGTCGCTCGACGCCGCGCCCACGCCGGAGCAGCTCAGCGGCGGCGGGACCACGCGCCCGGCGGCACCCCGTTCCAGCGCTTGAACGCGCGGGTGAACGCGGCGACGTCGGTGAACCCGACCGCGAACGCCGCCTCGGTCACGGTCGCGCGGTGCGCCGCGAGGAGCTCCTCGGCCATCGCGCGCCGCGCGTCGTCGACGATCGCCTGGAAGCTCGTCCCGCGCTCGGACAGGCGGCGCTGGAGGCTGCGCGCGCTCTGGCCGACGGCGCGCGCGACGTGGTCGAGCGTGGCCTCGCCCTGCGGGATCGCCGTGCGCAGCTCGCGCCGCACGCGCGCGAGCACGTCCTCCTCGGCGCGCGGCAGCACGCGGTGCTCGCTCGCGGGCAAGCCGAGCGCGCGCTCGAGCTGCTGGGCGAGGAGCGTGTAGAGCATCGGATCGGTGGTGCTCATCCGCGCGTCGAGGAGCGCCCTCGGGTACTCGATCTCGGCGCGCGGCTCGCCGTAGCGGATGGGCGCGCGGAAGACGCTGCGCGCGAGCGCGCCGTCCGCGGGCGGCGGGCGCACGAGGCGGACGACCGTGGGCTCGCGGGGGGGCGTCGCGGCGCGCCGGAAGCGCAGGACGGTGGTCGCCGCGAGGTAGTCCCACACCGCGCTCGGGGCCGTGTGGCCGGGCGCGAGCGCGAAGCGGAACGTCACGTGGTCCGGCCCCTCCTCGAACGTGTGCGCGGCGGCGTCGTGGATGAGCCGCTGGAAGCGCAGGAACGCCCGCACCGCGCCGCGCACGTCGCCCGCGCTCGCGAACGTGTACTCGACGAGCGACTGAGGCGCGGCGTCGACGAGCACCGCGGCGCGCAGGCCGAACGACTCGTCCGCAGCCGAGAACGCGGCCCACGCGCGGCAGAGCTCGTCGTGCGTCACCCGCGCGTCGGGGCGGCCGAGCACCGCGGGGTCGACGCCGACCCGCGCGCACACCTCGGCCGGCGCGATGCCGTCGCGCTGCGAGGCGGTCACGACCGCGATGCCGAGCGCCTGCGCGAAGACCGTGGCCGGCTGGGTCGCGGGGCGCGGGGTCACGGAGGAGGAGCCCAGGGTTTCTGCGGGCGGCGGCCGTGTCAAGCGGCGTTCCGCCTGGCCCGCCCTTGGCTCACTGTTTGCAGACTCTGCAGTTGCAGATTGCGGGGGCGCTCAGCGCAGCCGTGAATCGCGCGTCGTGTGTGTGACGCGGAATACCAACATCCCTCGCTCAGGGCGCAATCAGCCGTTGCGACCAGCTCGTGTTCGCTCTCGGAGGAAGACCATGACCGATCTGCCCACTCGCCTGCTCGGACGCACCGGCGTCCGCGTCACCACCCTCGGCTTCGGTGCCATGGAGCTGCGCGGCGCGCCGCGGGGCCCTGAGCTCTCGGATCAGGAGGCGGAGCGCATTCTGAACGACGTGCTGGACGCCGGGATCAACTTCATCGACACCTCCATCGACTACGGTCGCAGCGAGGAGCGGATCGGGCGCTTCCTCTCGCACCGCAGGCACGAGTACTTCCTGGCCTCGAAATGCGGGTGCGTCGTCGGCGGAGCCCAGGGCGAGCACGTGCATACGGCGCAGAACATCCGGCACGGCGTCGAGAACAGCTTGCGCCTGCTGAAGACGGACCACCTCGATCTGGTGCAGTTTCACCGGAGCCTCACCCGGCAGGAGCTCGAGCAGGACGGCGCCCTGGAAGAGGCGCTGAAGCTCAAGAGCGAGGGGAAGGTGCGCTTTCTCGGCGTCTCGGGCACGCTGCCCAACCTGGTCGAGCAGATCGAGCTCGGCGTCTTCGACGCCTTCCAGATCCCGTACTCCGCGCTGCAGCGCGAGCACGAAGAGGTGATCGGCAAGGCCGCCCAGGCCGGCGCCGGGACCATCATCCGCGGCGGCGTGGCGCGCGGCGCGCCCACCGACTGGCAGCGCACGAACTACATGCTGCCGGGCACCACGATGCAGGACCGGTGGGAGCGAGCCAGGCTCGACGAGCTGCTCGATGGCCTGAGCCGGATCGAGTTCACCCTGCGCTTCACGCTGTCGCACCCGGGACTCAGCACGACGATCGTCGGGACCCGGAACCCGAAGCACCTGCGCGATAACCTGGAGTTCGCGAGGAAGGGCCCCCTGCCGAGGGAGGTCGTCGCCGAGGCGAAGCGGCGCCTGAGCCAGGCGGGATCGACGCCGGAGGCCGTGCCCGCGTCCGGCGTACGCGCGGCCGGCGCGGCGCAGGCGACGGCGCAGGCGTAGAGCCGGCTCCGACGGACCGCCGCGGGCGGCTCGCCTGCTCGCGGCGGCGCCGTGGTCCCTCGTTGCTGCCATGGCAGCAGCCGGTGGTGATCCGCTGCTGCGGCACGGGCACTCCGCGAGCGCCGCGCACCGCTCTTCCGACAGCGCCACGCGAGCGGGTAACGTGGTCGTCGATGCTGGCCTTTTTCAGGAAGCGGCGGCGCGACGCCGTCCGACGCGAGCCCTTTCCGCCCGCGTGGCGCGAGATCCTCGACCGGAACGTGCCCTGCTTCGGCCGCCTCCCGGCCGAGGACCAGCAGGAGCTCCTCGGGCATATCCAGGTCTTTCTGGACGAGAAGCCGTTCGAGGGGTGCGGCGGCCTGGAGATCACCGACGAGATCCGGGTCACGGTGGCGGCGCAGGCGTGCCTCCTCCTCTTGCACCGCGAGACCGACTACTACCCCGAGCTCGAGGTGATCCTCGTTTACCCGAGCACCTACGTGGCCCGCGGCCGGGAGGTGCGGGAGGGGGGCGTCGTCGTCGAGGGTGATCACGCGCGGCTCGGAGAGTCGTGGTCGCGGGGGTCGGTCGTGCTCGCGTGGGACGGCGTGCTCGCGGGCGCGGCGGACATGAGCGACGGTCACAACCTCGTGCTCCACGAGTTCGCGCACCAGCTCGACCAGGAGGAAGGCCCCGCCGACGGCGCGCCCGAGCTGCCCGAGCGCTCGATGTACGCGGCGTGGGCGCGCATTCTCGGCCGCGAGTACGAGCGCCTCCTCCGCGACGAGGCGAGCCTCAAGCGCACGGTGATCGACCCGTACGGCGCGACGAACCCGGCCGAGTTCTTCGCCGTCGTCACCGAGGCCTTCTTCGAGAAGCCACGGAAGCTCAGGGCGAAGCACCCGGAGCTCTACGAGCAGCTGAAGGCGTTCTACTGTCAGGACCCGGCCAGCCGGTAGCGGCGCCGCCGTCGCCGCGCGCGGGCCGATCGCCCGAGCGCCGCCGGTCATGGTATCTCCCGGCTCCCCCGATGGCCCGAAAGCGCAAAGGCAGGTCTCGCAAGGGCGGCGCGTCCTCCGCTCCTCGCCCGGCGTCGCCTGCGGCCGCCGCGCCGCCCGCGAAGCGCGTGACCGTCGATCATCCACCCGGGCAGGGCGCGCCGGCGCGGGCCCAGGTCTCCCACGCAGCGACGAACTCGGCGTACGGCGTCGGGATGGGCGTGCGGCCAGCGCCAGGGTTCCAGCCCCAGGTCACGAGGGGATCCTCGAGGTGGACACGCAACGCCGCCATGTCCTTGCCGCCATTGCGCTTCGGATCCTTGATCTGCTCGCACAGGGCGCCCGGGGCGACACCGACGAACACCATCGGCATCTCGGGCGGCGGCATGTGCCAGCCCTTCGAGACGCCCGGCGGCACGTGCACGCCAAAGCTGTTCGGCGGGTTGGCCGGCCCGTGGCACGTCGTGCACTCCGCGCCTGGCATGCCGTGGCCCGTGGGGCCGCGCAGCACGAACTGCGTGTGCGGGCGGCCCTCGTCGCCCTGGAGCGGCACATCGCCGGCGGGGTGACAGTTCTGGCAGCGAGGGTGCTGGAGGACGCCGCGCACGGTCTCGAACGCGGCGAGGGCGGTCTCGCGGCTGACCGGCGAAGGCGAGGGCGCCGGCGAGGCCCCGGGCGTCTGTCCCCCGCACGCTGCGAGGAGAGAGGCGAGGACAAGAGAGGATCGGATCATGGTCAGTTCCTACGCGAGGCGAAACGGAAGGGAGCGCAGCCGCTGCTTGGTCAGCGCGAACACTGCGTTTGCCACGGCCGGCGCGATCGGCGCGGTGGCGGGCTCCCCGATGCCGCCCATCTTGGCCTTGCTCGGGATGAGATGGACGGCGATGCGCGGCATGTCGAACATCCGGAGCATGGGATAGTCGTGGAAGTTGCTCTCCTGGACCTTCCCCTCGGCGATGTTGATCTTGCCGTAGAGCGCGGCCGTGAGGCCGAAAGCGACGCTGCCCTGGATCTGCGCCTCGATGCCGAGCGGGTTCACCGCCGTACCGCAATCGACGCTGCAGGTGACCGAGTGGACGCGGATGCGCCCCTCCTCGATCGAGACCTCGGCCACCTCGGCGATGATGGATCCGAACGACTCGTGCATCGCGAGCCCCCGCGCCCGTCCCGGGGCGGGCGCGGTGCCCCAGCCGGCCTTCTCGGCGGCGACCTTCAGCGCGTTCGCGTGCCGCGGCTTGTCCTTGAGCAGCTCGAGGCGGTACGCGAGCGGATCCTGCCCTGCGGCGTGCGCCAGCTCGTCCACCATGCTCTCCACCGCGAAGGCCGTGTGGGTGTTGCCGACGGAGCGCCACCACAGCACGGTGACCGGCGTCCTCGGCGAGTGCAGCGACACGCGGAGCGCGGGCGTCCGCTCGACATAGGGCGACTCGGCGATCCCTTCCACCGAGGTCAAGTCGACGCCGTTCCTCGTGACGAACGACTCGAGCGGCGTGCCGGCGACGATCGACTGGCCCACGACCACCTGATCCCACGCCGCCGGCAGGCCGCGGGCGTCGACGCCGACCTGGATCCGGTGGACGAAGGCGGGGCGGTAAAAGCCGCCGCGCATGTCGTCCTCCCGCGTCCACACCACCTTCACCGGCACGCCGGCGGCCTTCGCGACGATCACGGCCTCCGCGACGAAATCCGCCACGGGGCTGGCGCGCCGCCCGAAGCCGCCGCCGAGGAACGTCGTGTGGATCTGGACCTTGTCGGGCGTCGTGCCGAGGATCTTCGCCGCGGCCATCTGGTCGCCGGTCTGGAACTGCGTGCCGGTCCAGATCTCGCAGCGATCGCCGTCGATCTTGACCGTGCAGTTGAGCGGCTCCATCGGCGCGTGCGCGAGGTAGGGCACGTCGTACTCCGCCTCGAGCCGGGATTTGGCGGCGGCGAGCGCGTCTTCCACCTTGCCGACGCTGGCGGCGACGGTGCCGGGCGTCCGCGCCTTCGCGTGGAACTCGGCGAGCAGCTTGGCGCTGTCGACCCCGCCTCCCTCGGGCTGCGCCCACTCGGCGCGGAGCGCGTCGCGCCCGAGCTTGGCGGCCCAGAAATGCGCGGCGACGACGGCGACGCCGTCCGCGGTGGGGACGACCTTCTCGACGCCGGGCACCTTGAGGGCGTCGGCGGCGTCGAACTTGACGAGCTTGGCGCCGAACGCAGGCGGGCGGAGCACGACGGCGGTGCGGAGCCCGGGGAAGTGCACGTCGAGCCCGAACTGCGCCTTGCCCGTGATCTTCTCCGGCGTGTCGATGCGGCGCACGAGGGTGCCGATCAGCTTCCAGTCCTTTGCGTCCTTCAGCTTCACCTTCGCCGGCGGCGCCAGCTTCATCGCCTCCTCGGCGAGCTGGCCATACGTCAGCTTGTCCTTGCCGTGGGTGACGACGCCGTTCGCGGCGGTGCACGCTGCGGGCGAGACCTTCCACCGGGCGGCCGCCGCGCGCAGCAGCATGTCCTTCGCCATCGCGCCGACGGTGCGGTACCGCTCGAACTCGCTGTTCGTCGTCGACGACCCCCCGGTCATCTGGATGTTCATCACCGGATGGCCGTAGACCGGCGCGGCCGGCGCGTGCTCCGACCGCACCTTCGACCAGTCGCACTCGAGCTCCTCGGCGATCAGCATCGCGAGCCCGGTCCAGATGCCCTGGCCCATCTCGGAGTGCGCGAGCACCACGGTCACGGACTCGTCGGTGCCGACGCGGACGAACGCGTTCGGCGAGAGCGGCGGCGGCTGCGCCGCCTTCGGCGCGGCGCGGACCCCCTGCGGGACGTAGAAGCTGATCAGGAGCCCGGCCGCCGATCCAGCGGCCGCTTGCAAGAAGTCACGCCGGGAGACGGTCACTTGCCACCTCGCTTGAGCCTCGACGCGAGGATCACCGCTTCGCGTACACGAACGTACGTCCCGCAGCGACACACGTTGCCGGACAGCGCAGCGTCGATGTCGGCGTCGCTCGGATCGGGCTTCTGTTCGAGCAAGGCGACCGCGGTCATGATCTGCCCGGACTGGCAGTAGCCGCACTGGACGACGTCGGCCTGCGCCCACGCCTGCTGCACCGCGTGTGACCCGTCGGGCGACAGGCCCTCGATCGTCGTCACCTTGCGCGTGCCGACGCTCGACACCGGCAGGACGCACGAACGCGCGGGTTTGCCGTCGAGGTGGACCGTGCAGGCGCCGCACTGGGCCATGCCACAGCCGTATTTTGTGCCGGTCAATCCCAGCAGATCACGGAGCACCCAGAGCAGGGGCATCTCCGGACTGGCATCCACGTCACGAACAACGCCGTTGACATCGAGCTTCATGGCCGTTCAGGCCATACGTTTGGGCTGGCCCGCCGTCAAGCGACTGCACATGTTCTTATCATTTCTTTACCATCGGCCCGCGGCTCGCCGGCGCTCTGTCACCTGTCACGCTCGCACCCCCGACCGCGACCGACCGAGCGGTGAGGAGGGCGAGCGGTGAGGAGGGCGAGCGGTGGTTACCGGCGTCACCGGCGTCACCAGCGACGATGAACGCCCTGGCGGGCGCGTCACGAAGGGTGAATGATGCCGAGCGCATGAACGAGCTTGAGCGGATCGTGCGCGAAGCGGCGACGTTGGTGGCAGAGCGATCCCCGTTTCTCCTCGCGACGGTCGTGCGGGTGTCGGGGTCGTCGTACCGGCGTCCGGGCGCGCGGATGCTGGTCGCCGGCGATCGCTGGGTATCCGGGTGTGTGAGCGGCGGCTGCCTCGAGGGCGACGTGATGCTCCGCGGAGAGCACCGGTGCCGCGATGGCGCCGTGGTGGTCACTTACGACTCGACAACCGAAGACGGAGAGACATGGGGCGTGGGGCTCGGCTGCAACGGCGTCGTCGATGTCCTGCTCGAGCACGTCGCGGCCGGGGCGACCCACGACGCGCTCGCGTTCGCCGCGGCCTGCTTCGCCGAGGAGACCACCGGCACGCTGGTCACGGTGATCCGCTCGACGGCCGGCGCGGTCCGGGTCGGCGCGCGCCTCGCGTTCGGTCCGCCGTGCGCGCTCGCGCACCCGGTGACCGATCCGGCCGCGCGCTCCGCGATCGAGGCCGCGGCGCGGGGGCCGGCCGGCGTCGTGGAGCTCGACGGGCTGGGGATCTCCGTGCTCGTCGAGAAGATCGCGCCGTCGCCGCAGCTCTTCGTGCTCGGGGGCGGGCACGACGCGGTGTCCATCGTCACGCTCGCGACGTCGGTCGGGTTTCGGGTCACGGTCGCTTGTCCCACGATCCGCCAGGGCGCCCGGTTCCGCGCCGCGGATCGCGTCGTCTCGACCGGCGGCGCGGCGGATCGCCTCCGCGCGCTCATCGACGCCGCGGCCGAGCCGTACGTCGTGATCATGCACCATCAGGTCACGCCGGATCGCGATGCGCTCGCCGTCGCCCTCGCGTCGCGCGCCCGCTACATCGGCGTGCTCGGGCCCGCGCGCCGCACGCGCGATCTCCTCGCCGAGATCGGCCACCCCGGCGGCGATCCGCGGATCCACGCGCCGATCGGCCTCGATCTCGGCGCCGAGACGCCCGAGCAGATCGCGCTCTCGATCGTGGGCGAGCTCCAGGCCGTCGCGCGCCGGGCGCAGGGGGGAAAGCTCCGCGCCCGCGCCCGGCCTCTGCACGCGCGCGTGGCGCTGGTCGTGCTCGCCGCCGGCGGCTCACGTCGCCTCGGTCGCCCCAAGCAGCTCGTCGAGCTCGACGGCGCGCCACTCGTCCGGCGCGTGGCGACCACGTGCGTCGAGGCTCGATCCGGGCCGGTCGGCGTCGTGCTCGGCGCCAGCGCCGGCGCGGTCGCGCGCGCTCTCGGCGATCTGGAGGTCGCGCACATCGCGAACGATGGCTGGGAAGAGGGCATCGCCTCCTCGGTCCGCGCCGCGGTCCGGTGGGCGGAGGCCTCGAAGGCCGACGCGCTCCTGATCGCGCTCGCGGACCAGCCCCTGCTCACGGTCGAGCACCTCACCGCGCTGCGGGACGCCTGGCTCGCGGGCGCGCCGATCGCCGCGTCGCGGTTCAGCGGCGTCGTGGGCGCGCCGGCGGTGTTCGACCGATCTCGCTGGGACGCGCTCTCGCGCCTCCAGGGCGACCAGGGCGCCGGCCGCCTGCTGCGCGTCGAGGACGTCGCGGCGATCGACTGGGCGGGCGGGGCGATCGACGTCGATACGGCCGACGACGTGCGCGCGCTCGGCGGCCACGCGCCGGCGAACCCGCCGAGCTGATCACCAGCAGCTGTAGTCGTAAACCGTGCGCGACGTCTCCCCGAGGCGCTCGACCAGCAGATCGCCGTCGAAGACGTAGGTGAAGGCCGGGATCGATGGGCTGGGCATGCCGTCGAGCGGGTTCACCCCCTGCTCCCGGCGGAGGAGACGACAACCCTCGTAGACGATCTCCGTCGTGATGGTCGGCAGATCATCCGTGAAGCGGTCGAACGTCAGCTGCGCGAGGCGCCCCTGGTCGTCGCGCTCGTATCGGACGAAGTAGTCGTCGTTCCCATAGGTGATCGCCCGCGCGTCGTCGTTGTAGTCGATTTCGAGGACACGGGTCTCGGCCGCGCCGGTCCGGGTCATGCGGACCATGCGCTCGCCCTCGTAGTCGAAGGTGTGTGTGAAGGTCTCGCTGCCCATCGTCTCGACCGCTCCGACGAGACGCTGGCCATCGTATTCGTAAACGAACGACGTCTCCTGTCCCGTGTCCGTCTCCGTGTCCGTCTGGGCGCACGGCCCGGGATGAGGCCCATACATCCACGGACCGAGCTCCGGCATGGGGACGCGGCCAACGAGCTCTGGACAGCTCGTCGCGCCCCCGCCCCCGCCTCCCTCGCCTGACCCTCCCGTGCCGCCCGAGCCTGTCGAGGCCGCCGAGCCTGAAGCGCCCGCGCCCCCGCTCCCCGATGTCGACGTGTCGTCGGGGGCCTCGTCGTCACCGCAAGCCACGAGCGTGAGCAGGCACATCGTGGCCAGGTATCCGCACGTTCTGAAGACAAATCGATGCATCTCTCTCCTCATCCGTCAACCTGGGTCGGGTCGCCGGGTCGTCGCGCCCCGGTCGTGGGAATGTCAACCTGGGGCGGGTCTCTCAGACATCCTGGTACGCGACCGTGATACCGGACGTCCGACCTTGGCCCTCGAGCAACAAGCCGGTGGGGCCAAGGAGGACCTTGTCGAGCGAATTGAGAACGAAACCTGGCTCCAGATCCGGCGGCCCATCGCCGAGCCAGCGGAGGAGCGCCTCGTGCGCGAAGAAGCGCGCGAGCTCCCTGGCGAGGACGGGGTGCTTCACTGCGTCCGCGGCGCTTGGGAAGTCCGCGTCGATGAGCGCCCTGTCGAGCGCCTCCGTCGACTCGGGAAAGCGCCTCGTGTCCTCGATGAGCGCTGGAAGCTGCTCGGGCTCTGCCAGGAAAGCAACGAAGTAGGCGCCGGGGAGCTCCAGAAAGTAAGAAATCAGCGGTACGTCCGGGGTGCGCCAATGCTGGCCGAAGTTCATCGAGCGAACCGACAACGATTCGAAGGGCACCGGCCGGCTGTCCACGAAGGCGGACGTCCTCGACTCCGGGAACCGGGCTCGTAACGCGCGTCGGCTCAGTCCGGCGATTGACATCATGAAGTCGAGCTGACGTCGTGGTGCGCAGTGAACGCGAGCTCCTTCAGCATTCTGTGATCACAAGCGCAGCTCATCGCCTCGACGCCTCGACAGCACCGCCGGGCAGCGCGCGGAGCGAGCCCAGCGGAGACCCAAGCGTACCTATCCGCGGCCGCCCTGGCAACCTGCGATCCGGTCGAGCGCTGATCCTCGATGACGGCGCGAGCGGGTCAACGCCTGTTCGACGTGATCGAGGCAGCTCTCCGCCTGCGAGGACAGCAGTCTGACCCGCAGTCAGGATCGAGCGCGCCCCCGGTTGACGTCCCGCGCCGGTTCGCAGTAAGGGGCGTTCCATGCATAGAGCCCTCGCCCTGGCTGCGCTCCCGCTCCTGGTCCTCGCGTGCGCCCCCACGACGCCCCAGCCCGTCGCGCCGGCGGCGCCAGCGCCGGCCATCGAGGCGGCGGCGCCCGACGCCCGCGAGCAGGCGGCGCTGGGGGAGGAGCTCGTCGCCGCCTTCAACGACGCCTGGAACCGGCACGACATGGATGCGTTCGCCGCGCTTCAAGCGGAGGACGCCGATTTCGTGAACATCTTCGGGATGTGGTGGCATGGGCGGGAGGAGATCCGGGCGAATCACGTCGGCATTCACAAGACCGTCTTTGCGAAGAGCCGCCTCGCCAGCGTGCGTGTCGAGACACGCTTCGTCGCGCCGGATCTCGCGGTCGTCCGCTGGGCATGGGAGCTGACGGGCGTCGTCACCCCGGATGGCCAGCCCGTGCCCGATATGCAGGGCATCCTTGTGCACGTGGCGCGGCGCGCGGGGGACCGGCTCCAGATCGTGACGACGCAGAACACGCAGGCCACGGCCGACGCGTTCCGCGCGGTGCGCGCCATGGATGCCCCGGCCCGACCCGCCCAGTAGCCGCCCGCGGGCGCGCTCGCCCTGCGAACGCGCCTACCGCACGAGCGCCGGCGCGCTCAGCGCGGCCGCGTCCGTCATCCCGGCCTGGACGCGCGCGTAGATGCCGCACGCCTCGCCGGCGATCAGGTAGATGCCGTAGTTGACCGACTCGCGCCGCGCGTTCTCCAGGGCGGAGAAGTACCGCTGCGCGATCCACCGCCCCTCCCGGGCCTTGGCCAGGGACGCGCGCCAGACCTCGTCGGGGGTGTGGCGCCCGAGGATCACCTCTTCTCCCTCGGCGCCGTAATCGCTCTTCAGGACCCACTCCTCGCGCTGCGCAAGGAGCAGCTCGGGGTGCACCGTCTCCAGCCGCGACGTCACCGGGACGTGACGCTGGATGACCGACTGCGCGTGCGGCGAGAAGCGGTGGAGGTGCTCCCACATGAACGCCATCGAGCGCTTGTTCTGCGGCAGCACGGCGCCGAGCGGGTTCAGGATCGCGGCGCGCCCGTCGGCCGCGGCGGACAGCACGGCGCCGAGCGGGCCGGCGAGCGGCTCGGCGTCGGGGATCTGCTCGTCGGTCCACACGCTCGAGCGCTCTCCCCACCAGTCCGTCTTGTAATGGCGCAAGAGGACCGAGAAGGGGACGTCGAAGAGCGACAGGCCGCGCTCGTCGTGGCCGAGGTTGTACGGCGAGCCGAGGAGCACGGAATACCCGCGCTCCGTGAGCCAGCGCTGGTAGAGGCGGATGACCGAGAGGTCCTCGGTGAACTCCGTCGGATAAACGAAGCCGAGGCGCCGCGTCGCGGCCTCGCCGAGGAGCGCGCGGGCGACCTCGTCCACCATCGCGCAGAACCGGGCGCCGAGCTCGCCGTTGGGGTCGCGCGCGCCCGGGTGATCCGGCGCCGCGAGCGCGCTCAGCACGACCGCCTCCGCCTCGCCCGTCGGGGTGTCGCAGTTCAGCTCGGCGATCGCCGGGCCCTCATCCGTCAGGAAGACGTCGGCGCGCGCGATGCCGTGCCACAGCGGCTGTGACGAGAGCCACATGGCCTTCTGACAGGGCGTCAGACAGAAGAAGTCGTCGAGCAGCGACGGCTCGTCCGCGACGATCAGGCAAAGCTCGTTGTAGACCGCCGCGACCTCCTCGGCGGCGCGGTACAGGGCGCGCTGCTCGGCGGCCGTGACGAACACCGGCTCCTCGCGGAAGCGCGGGGCCCCGTCGAACCAGGGGTCGGTGATGAGGCCCGTGTCGACGATCTTCGCGGCGAAGGCGTCGTAGGCGCGGTCAGCGGAGGTCATAGGAGGCGCGCGATGGCGATCGAGGTCGCGAGGTAGGTCGTCGCCTCGAGCGCGCCGAGCCCCTCGTTGCGGTCGGCCGCGATGCCCGCGTCGAGGCGGCCGCCGCGCAGCGCGAGCGGCGCGCCGAGCAGCACGCTCTGCACGAGGAGCTGCCGCACGGGGTAGAGGGCGAACAGGTAGAGCAGCACCCCGCCATAGCCCTTCAGCGAGATGAAGAGACCCTCGAAGTCGCCCTCCAGCGCCCGCGCGATGATGATGGCCACCGCGATCGAGGCGCCGGCGTAGCTCAGCGCGGCGGCGAGGTTCTCTCCCTGGATCTGCTCGGCGTCATCGTACGTGGTGAGCGCCCGGAAGAGCGAGATGAACACGTGCAGCGTGATCTGCGCGAGGACGAAGAAGCCGAGGGAGATCGCGAGATCGCCGAGATCCTTGCCCGCGATCGCGCGCGAGGTGATGAGCCCGGTCGCCACGTAGTGCGCGCCCGCCGCGAGCCCCGCGGCCGCGTTGCCGCGCTCGATCTCGGCCGGGAGCCGCGCCCTGAGCAGAAGGCGGATCCCGAGCTGGCCGGTCGCGAGGACGAGGAGCAGGCCCACGACGGCGAACGCGCTCACCCAGAGGAGGTCGCGCGCGAAGCCCTCGCCCTCGAGGCAGTTCTTCACGGCGTTCGCGGCGACGAGGAACACCGCGAGGACCTGGCCCACCGTGAGCAGCCGGCGGGCGGCGTTGCTCTCCGTGAGATCGCGGGCGGCCGTGTGCGCCGGTGAGAAGACCCTCTGCCCGATGCGCAGCAGGGCGAGCAGAGCGAGCGTGGTGCCCAGCCCGAACCCCATGACGTAGGACAGATCCATGGGACGCACGCTACAGAACGCGCCGCGCCCTCACAAGCCCAAGCCTCGCGTCACGCCGCCGCGAGGCGCAGGCGGGTTTCGGGGTTTGCGGGGCGCCCCCCGGGCTTTGTGATATGGGTAGGCCTGCCGGGCTGTGACGCCCCGGCTCCGGCGGCGGACCCATGGTCGAACCTCCTTGTGACTCCGGCATCCAGGGCATCTTCGCGCGACCCTATATCGATCTCGAGCCGTACCTCGACCTCACCCCGCTCGGCGAGATCCACGACGAGATCTGCCTCGGGCTCACGCAGGTGCCGATCGATTACACCGGCGGCAGCCACCGCGCGATGGGCATCATGCCGCCGTCGCGCGTCGGCGAGGCGTTCGCCGACTACGGCGAGGTGATCCGCGGCCTCGACGACGAGGAGTTCGCGACGTTCCAGCGCCTCTCGGACGACCCTTCGTCGATCGAGAGCTCCGCGCGCGCCGCGCTCGAGTTCGGCGAGGAGCGCGAGATCCCGCTCTCCCGGCGGCAGATGCTGTGGCTCAAGTTCCGCCATGGGGTGTACTTCCCCTGGAAGGTCTATGTCGAGCTCATCCCGAACCGCTACTGGGGCGACAAGAGCCGGAGTGAAGGCAAGGACTTCACCCGCCTGGCGAAGTCGTTCTTCCCGAGGACGATCGCCTACGTGAAGCGCCTGCCGTTCGCGTCGATAGGGCGCTGCAACATCATGGGTCTCGAGGCCAACGATCACGGCACGGTGCACCACGACGGGGAGGGGAGAGCGCCGGACAGCGAGCCCGACCATTTCATCACGCTCTGCCCCGCGGGCAACAAGCGCCTGTTCCTGTGGGACGAGCGGGCGCGGCGGAAGACGGCGGTCGCCGGCCGGGCCTACTGGTTCAACGATCACGATTACCACGGCGTCGAGGCGGACCCGTACTTCAGGTACTCGGTGCGCATCGACGGCACCTTCACGCCGGAGTTCATCGAGGCGCTCCGGCGCGACCACGCCGGGGCGGCCGGTGTCGCGCCGCCCGCGCAGGCCGAGCGCGCGCCGCAGGGCGCCGGGGAGGCCGCCGCGTGAGCCGGATGGACGAGCCGTTCGAGCGCGCCGAGGTGCTCGACAAGCCCGGGATCGTCGGGGCGCGCTGGTGGCACAAGGGCCTGGCCGACGCGCCGAAGGACGCGTCGCGGCGGAACGCGATCCTGGCCGCGCTCGGCGCGGTCGGGCTCGTCGGCGTGGCGGCCGCGATCGCCGTGGCCGCGGACGGGTGCTCGGACGATGAGACCGCGGTGCAGCGGAAGCGGGCGCTCGACATGCAGCGGACGTTCGGCTGGAGCTTCGGCGCCGCGCAGGAGAGCGTGACGTTCGACGGCGAGTCGAAGAAGCCGTTCGATCGGGCCGCGCTCGCGAGGATGTCCACCGACCTCAGGCCGGCGGACGAGGGAGCGCGCGCTTACTACGTGCCCGCGCTGTTCGAGTCGCCGTCGGCCGTGCCCACGCTCGTCGCCGAGGGGGATCCGGCGCCCATCACGCCGCTCGGCGACGTGCTCCGGCCGATCTTCACGCCGGCGATGGACCGCGCCTACCGGAGCGGCAAGGCGCTCGCGTCGCTCCTC
Organism: Sorangium sp. So ce145; assembly: GCF_051525985.1. Lineage (NCBI taxonomy): Bacteria > Pseudomonadati > Myxococcota > Polyangiales > Polyangiaceae > Sorangium > Sorangium sp. So ce145. The sequence continues at coordinate 4,684,889 of NZ_CP150315.1, forward strand.
CTCGCCGCCCGGACGGACAGCGGCCTTCGCCGCGACATCGCGGTCATCGTGGATCTCGACGGCCCCGAGTCGGTGGCCTTTGCCGCGGGCGCGGCGGAGGCGTTCGACCCGGTGTTCACGTTCGACAACTGGCCGCACCCGCGGGGCGTCGTCAAGGCGCACCTGACGCTCGCCGCGGCGGCGTACTACCAGCCGCTCTTCGCCCGCTCGGCCCCCGGCCCCCGCGCGACGATGTTCGTCCTCGATCGACAGCGGCTCTCGCCCTATTCGGACGACGCGACGCAGTTCGACAACCGGCATGTCGCGAAACTGCCGTCCGCCGATGCGCTCTGGGACCGAGGGGTTCGCCATGTGCTCTATGTGGTGCCCACGGAGAGGGTCACGACCGAGTCCGACGACCTCAACGACGACCTCGTTGCGTTCCGGTCGCGCCGGCTCGATGTCGGGTTGTTGGCCGCGAACGTCTTTGCCGCCGACCCGGCGGAGCCGAAGCCCGCGAACGAGACCGAGGACTGGCCTCCCTACTACTATGGTGGCCGCGCCGCGTCGCACGGCTGGTTCTGGATCGACTATCCGTGGGGGCCGCCCCCTCGACCGGCGCCGGTCGAGCCGAGCGCGCCGAGGCCGGGCAAATCGTACGTGCCGGCGCAGCGCGCGACGGCGTTCTCGAGCGGCGCCGCGTCGAGCGGGGGGGCGCCGATCCCGGACGGCTTCGGGACGGTGCCAGTCGTCGTGGCGCTCGGCACCGGCGTGATCCTCGGCGCGGCCCTCAGCCGCAGCGGCTCGTGGAACCGGGCGTCGGGCGGATACGGAGGCTGACGGTGGAGCACTCGATCTTCGCGATGGAGGTGTGCGCGCGCATGGACGCCGGGAGCACGCTGCAGCGCACGCTGCACGAGGCCGTCCAGGTCCAGTTCGAGAAGATGAGCCTGCAATACAAGTGGTACCAGTACCGCCGCGCGCAGATGGCGCTGCTGTCGAATCTGCACGCCATCGAGAAGGGGTGCTGGGACTACTTCGACGACGACTCCCGGGCGCTCAACGATTACGGCATGTGGTCCCGTGGCATGATCACGGAGGAGGGCGCGCGCAAGGGGCCGTCGGGGACGCCGGACCCGTACCGCGGCCAGCCCCGCTACCTGACCTTCACGATGGCGTTCCTGCTGATCCAGGGCTCACCCACGGATCGGATGCTCCGCACGGTCTGCGACATCCCCAAGGACCGCCTGTGGCGCCGCGACGTGTTTGGCCACATCCTCCAGAACCTCGGTCACGTGAGCTTCGCCAGCGTGAAGTCGGATGTCATCTACCTGATCCCGCGGGACGAGGGCTGGGCCCTGACGGCCGACGATCTGACGGATCCCAAGTTCCACTACCTGCGGAAGCTCGTGTAGACCGAGTAGACCGAGTAGACCGAGGGATACCGCATCGAGAAGGTCCACGAGGAGCTGAAGGGCGAGACGCCCGCCCGCCGGCCGACCCGGCCTTTACACCCCGGTCCGGCGCGCCGATACTCGCCCCGTGCAACCAGCGACGGTCTTCACGGAGCGCTACCGCCTGGAGCGCCGTGTCGGCGCGGGCGGAATGGGGGAGGTGTGGAAGGCGCTCGACCAGGAGACGGGCGAGCCGGTGGCGGTCAAGGTATTGCTTGGCGGCGCCCTCGATGACGCGGCCCGGTTCGCGCGAGAGGCGCAGATCCTCGCGGGCCTCTCCCATCCGTACATCGTGCGTTACCTGGCGCACGGCGTGAGCGTCGATGGGGCTCCTTACCTCGTCATGGAGTGGCTCGATGGCGAGGATCTCTCGGCTCGGCTCGGGCGTGGTCCGCTCGGCATCGACGAGAGCGTCGCCCTCGCCCTGAGGGTCGCGGACTTGCTCGCGTATGCGCACGCGCAGGGGGTGATCCACCGCGATCTGAAGCCGAGCAACCTGTTCTTGCCGGGGAAGCGCCTGGAGGAGGCGAAGGTGCTCGACTTCGGTATCGCGCGGCTCGAGCACGCGACGACGATGACGTGCGCAGGGACGCTGCTCGGAACGCCCGGGTACATGGCGCCCGAGCAGGCGCGGGGCGAGGCGAACATCGATACGCGCGCGGACGTCTTCTCGCTCGGCTGTGTGCTCTTCGAATGTCTGACGGGCGAGTCTGCGTTCGGCGGCCAGCACCTGGCGGCAATCCTGACGAAGGTGCTCTTCGAGGAGACCCCGAGCGTGCGGAGCGTGCGGCCGGAGGTGCCCGAGGCGCTCGACGCGCTGCTGCGAAGGATGCTGTCCAAGGGCAGAGAGGAGCGACCGCGCGACGGCAGGGCAACAGCGGAGGCGCTGCGGGCGCTCGGGGAGCCGCCTGTCAGGCTGCCTTCACGCTCCACCGGAACACCGTCATTGACGAGCAGCGAGCAGCGCGCGGTGGCGGTGATCCTCGTGAGCGCGCCGCCAGGCGTCGAGGTTCCGCGATTCAATGGGAGTTCCACGCTCACGTTAACCCCCGACGATGCGGTCATCCTGCGCGAGGCCGAGGTGCATGGCGGCGCGAGCGAGCCGCTGATGGACGGGTCGGTGGTCGTGATGATCGCGGGCAGGAGCCTGGCGACGGATCTCGCCGCGCAGGCGGCGCGCTGCGCGCTCTCGCTGCGCGCCCAGGCCGGCGGGCGGCGCGTCGCCCTCACCATCGGACGCAGCGACCGCTCGGCTCGGTCGCTGGGGCCCGCCATCGACCGGGTGGCATTGCTCTCTGGCACCATGGCGCGCGGCGCTGCGGCGGCAGCGGGCGCGGTGATGATCGACGAGGTGGTCGCGGGGCTGCTCGACGCGCGCTTCGATGTGCGCGAGGACGATGGCGTCTTCGTGTTGCATGGAGAGCGTGCGGTCGCCGAGGGCACACGGCTGCTCCTGGGCAAGGCCACGCCGTGCGTGGGGCGTGAGCGCGAGCTCGGCATGCTGCGGGCGCTGTTCACCGAGACCGTGGAAGAGGCCACCCCGCAGGCGGCGCTGATCGTGGCGCCGCCGGGCACGGGCAAGTCGCGGCTGGCCCACGAGCTTCTGCAGGAGCTCAGGGCGCGGGATGAGCCGGTGTCGATCTGGATCGCCCGCGGCGACACGCTGCGCGCCGGCTCCCCCCTCGAGATGCTCGGCCAGGCGCTGCGGAGCGCGTGCGGCATCCACGAGGGCGAGCCGCCGGAGATCCGGCGGGAGAAGCTGCTGGCGCAGGTGGCAGCGTGGAGCGCGCCGGGCGAGCGGCGGCGTGTCGCGGAGTTCCTGGGCGAGATCGTGGGCGCACCCTTCCCGGACGAGGACAGCCTTGCGCTGCGATCCGCGCGGCGTGACGCGCCGCTCATGGCGGACCAGGTGCGCGCGGCGTTCCTCGACTTCCTCGGCGCGGCCTGCGCGAAGGCGCCGGTGCTCGTCCTGCTGGAGGATCTGCACTGGGGAGATCGGCCGACGGTACAGCTCCTCGACGCGGCGTTGCGCACGCTGGAGGAGCGGCCGCTCTTCGTCCTGGCCGCGGCGCGCCCCGAGGTGCGCGACGTCTTTCCGAAGCTCTGGGAAGGCCGCCGGCTGCACGAGCTACGGCTCGTGGAGCTGAGCCGGCGGGCCGGCGAGCGCCTCGCGCGGCACGTCCTGGGCGAGCGGGCGGCCGCCGAGACGATTGCACGCATCGTGCGCTTGTCGGAGGGAAATGCCTTTTACCTGGAGGAGCTGATCCGCTGGACGGCCGAGGGCAAGGGCTCCGACATGCCGGAGACGGTGGTGGCCATGGTCGAGTCGCGGCTCGGGGAGCTCGACGAAGGGGCGCGGCGGCTCCTCCGCGCGGCCAGCATCTTCGGCGAGGTCTTCTGGGTGGGGAGCGTCGCCGCGCTCCTGGGCGGAGCGGCGCGCCGGAGCGAGATCGCGCACGATCTCGCGCCCCTCGTGGAACGCGAGATCCTGGTGCGGCGCCGCGAGAGCCGCTTCTCGGGCGAGGAGGAGCTCGCGTTCCGGCACGCGCTCCTCCGCGAGGGGGCGTATGCGACGCTGATCGAAAGCGACAGGACGCTCGGGCACAAGCTCGCCGGCGCATGGCTCGAGCAGGCGTCTGAGCCGGCAGCTGCGGTGATCGCCGAGCACTTCGATCGGGGCGGCGACCCCGCGCGCGCCGCCGACGGGTACCGGCGCGCAGCGGCGCAGGCGCTCGCTGGAAACGACCTGGAGGCCGTGTTTTCCCACACCGCTCGCGCCCTCGCGCTCGGCGCGAGCGGCGAGGCGCGCGGGGAGCTGGCGCTCGTTCGGACCGAGGCGCATCACTGGCGCGGGGACATCGCCGAGGCGCTCCGCTGGGCGCAGGTGGCGATGGAGTCGCTGCCGAGGGGCAGCGCTCGCTGGTACGTGGCCGTGGGCGACGTGGGCCAGACAGCGGGGAGGCTCGGACATCACGAGCGGCTGGTGGCGCTCGCCGATGAGCTCGCGGGCGCCTGGTCCGATGACGGGACGACCGGCCCGGCGGTGATGGCCGCCACGCGGGTGGTCGTGCGGCTGTTCTTCGCGGGCATCTACGATCGGGCCGAGCTGCTCCACGCGCGGATCGAGGCCGTCGCCGGGCGGTTCTCGGGCGACCCGGCCGTGAGCGGGCCGATCTTCCGGGCGCTCAGCGTGCGCGCGCAGTTCGCCGGGCACCTCGATCGCTGCCGAGCGCTGACGGAGGCCTCGCTGCGCTGCTTCGAGCAGACGGGCGACGTCCGCAACGCCTGCGTCGCCCGCGGCAACCTCGCGGAGGCCGAGATCAGGCTCGGCGCCTACGCCGAAGCGGTGGCGCTCCTCCGCGGCGCGGTCGCCGACGCCGAGCGCATGGGGCTCGAGCGCGCGGTCATCACGGGCCGGCACAACCTCGGCTTCGCCCTCGGCCGCCTCGGCGCGATCGACGAGGGGCTCGCTGTCGAGTCGGAGGCTGTCACCGCCGCCGTGAGAGGCGACTGGCGGAGCATCGAGGGGGTCTCGCGCGCCTACCTCGCGTGGCTCTTGCGGAGCGCGGGTGAGCTCGAAGCGGCCGAAAAGGAGGCCCAGCGTGCGGTGGCGCTGCTCGAGGCGGCGAAGCCGTTCCAGGTCGTGGCCCTGGCGACGCGGGCCGAGGTGATGCTCGCGCGCGGGAGGCCGTCCGAGGCGCTCGCCGAGGCGCGTGAAGCGATGGCGCTGCTCGCCTCGCTCGGCAAGGTCGAGGAGGGCGAGGAGCTCGCCCGCCTCGTGTACGCGCGGGCGCTCGAGGCGACCGGCGACCACCCGGCAGCGCGCGCCGCCATCGCGGACGCGCGCGACCGCCTCCTCGCGACCGCGGCGCGGATCGACGATCTCCGCCGTCGCGACGGTTTCCTCCGGAACGTCTCCGAGAATGCGCAGATCTTGGAGCTCGCACGGGAGTGGCTCGGGGCCGCTGCCATTGCCCCGACGTTTGCTGGGGACGGCTGGCCACCGGCGTAGGCGTGAAGGCTGATTCAAACAGCCCTCGGGGTGATCCGCCGAGTGAGCAATCAATCCTTCAAGCCCGAGCGCGCCCCGCTCACTTCATGGATGTTACGGGTCGCAGCAGGAGCTCATCAAGGCTCGCCATACAGCTCCGCCGCCCCTGCCTTGTCGAGCCAGGTCAGCACGTAGTCTCCCCCGTTGGTGCCCTCGCACCGGCTCTCCGCGTTGTAGTGCATCACCGACCCCGGATCATACGGCGTGAGCGCCCGCCAACCGGGGCGTTCCGTGCAGGCGCCGTTGCCCTCCGGCCGGGCGTGCTCGTGCCGGAAGCCGAGGACGTGCCCGAGCTCGTGCCGGAGGACGCCGGTCAGGGTCTTCGGGGCGGCCCGCGCGATGTTCTCCAGATCGATGAAGACCCGGTGATACCCCCGCGCGACCATGCTCGGAAGGAAAGCTCGCCCGTTGTACGTGGTGCCGCTGGCGGGGACGACCTCGAACAGCACGGGATGCTCCTCGTATTGCTCGCAGGCCTCGTCGTGGTCGGGCTCATAGACGAAGCGGACGGCGGCGGCGCGCGCCCAGGCGGACCCGGCCGACCGCGTCGCGGCGACCACCGCGTCATGATCGTCGCCGAAGCGCGGAGAGACGCAATACGTCAGGTTCGTCTTCTGCTCGTCGCTCCAGCGGTCATCGCTCCCGTCGCCGCGCGTGTTGACGATGAGCGCCCCCGGCTGCTGGTACTCGGCGGAGAGCTCCTTCAGGGTCACGTCGTCGTGAACGCCGATGTCGCCGTCGACGAGATAAGCGCCGTCGTTCGGATCGCGCGGGAGGCTGGCCTTCCATTCATCGAAGCTCTGGTAAGTATCACCGACGGGCTCGCCCGCATCGGACGACGGGTCGACGATGCAGCCCGCCGCGAGGACGGAGGAGGCGAACAAAAGGAGGAGAGAACCGTGAATGGATGGAGGGATGAACATGGTGGGCTCCTTGCTCGGGCCGATCCGGGCCAACACCCCATGACAGCGCAAGCGCCATGCCAGGACTTCAAGGCCGCAGGGAGGACGGAAGTTCCCATGCCAGGTTCGATCGCCCCGGTGGAGGTGCGAAGCGGCTGCCTCGTTGTGCGTTCCAGGGCCACAGACGATCCTCGTGCGGCATCAGTCCTCGTCCATCGAAGCGCGGCTCGGTGCTCCTGAGTTGTGACCGGCGTGGTCACGGCGCGGCGACCTGGGGGGCACCTCTGCCCCGGCGCGACGATCACCGCCGTGACGGGGATCATGCACAGCGCCTCCTCGAGGCCGAGGTTGTGCCGGATGAGCCCGTCCGTGTACTGCTGGCCGAGGAAGAAGGTCGTGACCTCGCCGGGACGATCGAAGGCCAGGAAACCGCCGAGGCGACCCACTTTCATCTATCCGGCCGACCCCCATCGGCATCGTCGTCCGTCGCGCGGACGGAGCGTCCATCGGCGCCAACCGTGGGCTTGCCGGGCGCCTACGACATCAAGCTGTGGATTGACACGCTCTTCTTCCCCGTCACCGACGAGGCCGGCGCCAAATACGTCATCGAGGCGCACCGCGACGTGACCCGGCAGCAGCTCGATCTCCTCGAGCGCCAGGCGGCCGAGGGGGAGAACCGGCGGCTGCAGGAGGAGATGCAGCGCACGCGGGAGGCCGCGCTGCGCGCCCTCTCCACGCCGCTCATCCCCTCGGATTGACGGGTCGATGGTCGTGATGATCGCGGGCAGGAGCCTGGCGACGGATCTCGCCGCTCAGGCGGCGCGCTGCGTAGAGGGCGTGCGGTCGCCGAGGGCACACGCCTGCTCATGGGCAAGGCCACGTCAACCTGCCCGAAGCCGGCCAGCTACGGGAAAAGAGCGCTAAAGCCCTCGACCTCGGGGCTGCCTCATTGCCGGTGTTCCAGCTAGAACGAGATGGTATGACAGGCCGAGTCCCGGGTTCCGCGGCGCCGCGGTGACTACCCTCGCGCGGACGCAGAACCCCAAATAGCTGAAAAGTGCGGTGTTCAGGCGCCCTTCGCGCCGGTGGCCAGCGCGCCGGCGAGGAAGCCCGAGACCGCGCTCACCACCACGCCCGCGCCGAGCGTGGAGGCGCCGCACAGGTAGAGGCCCGGGATCGTGCCCTCGATGCGGTGGCGGAAGGGGCCCACCTGATCGGGCGTGTGCTCGGGGCCGTACATGCCGCCGCGCGGCGAGCCGGTGTACGTCACGTGGGTGAGGGGCGTGGCCACCTCGATCACGTCGAGGTGATCGCGGATGGCAGGCACGTAGCGCTCGATGCCGCCGAGGTAGCGATCGAGCAGGCGGCGCTTGAGATCCTCGTACTCCGGGCCGCGCCGCATCGATCGGAGGCCGCTCCAGCGGGAAAAGGGCTCGTAGGGCACGATGGTCGACAGCACCAGCGTGTGCGGACCGGAGGAAGGGTCTTTGAGCGAGGGCGAGGACAGGAAGAACGAGTCCTCGGAGGGCAGCTCGCCCGCGAAGAGCGGCGCGTAGGCGCGATCGATCGCGTGGCTCGATAAATGCCACACGTTGGCGTCGGTCATGCCGGCGGTCGCGAGATCGAGCGAGGTGCCGAGGAAGAGGGTGAGCGATCCCAGCGAAGGGCGCGTGTGCTCGGCCTTGTTGCGCGTGCGCGCGGGGACGCTCTCGGCGTCCATCAATTCGAGGTAAGTGACCGCCGCGTCGGCGTTCGAGATCACGGCGGGGGCGAAGATCGCTTCGCCGTCTTCGCAGCGCACGCCCTCGACGCGGCCGCGGCGCGTGAGGATCCGCGTGACCGCGCGGCCCTTGCGGACGAGGCCCCCGCGTTTTGCTATCGCGCGCACCAGCGCGTCGCGGAGCGCGCCGGATCCGCCGCGCGGGAAGTAGGCGCCGCCCAGGTAGTGATCGAGGATGCCGAGGCCGACCAGCGCCGACGCCTTCCCCGGCGGCAGCGCGTAGTTGCCTCCCTGCGCAGCGAGCACGGCCCTGAGCAGCGGGTCGCCGATCAGGCCGTCGATCAGATCGCCGTACGTGGTGCGCGCATGCTCGGCGAAGAAGCGTGGGTAAGGCGCGCCGCGGCGGATCTCGGTCCAGCTCGCGGAGGCCTCGCGGAAGGCGCGCAGGTGATCGAAGAAGGCGTCGAGGCCGCGCCGCTCGCGGGGGAAATCGGCGGCGAGACGCGCGTGGTAGCGCTCGGCGCCCTTCGGCATCGAGATCTCGTAACCGGGGAAGACGATCCGATCGAAGCCGTCGGGGCAGAGCTCGTGGAAGTGGATGGCGTCCGCGAGGCCGAGCGCTTCGAGGATGCGCGCGAAGGCCTGGCCGGGGCCGCACTCGCCGAGGTAGTGCAGGCCGGTGTCGAAGCGGTAGGCGCCGCGGCGGAACGGGGCCAGCAGGCCGCCGATCTCCTTGGCGGCCTCCAGCACCAGCACGCTGCGGCCGCGCACGGCGGCGTGCAGCGCGGCGGTGAGTCCGCCGATGCCGCTGCCCACCACGACGACATCGAAGCGTCGATCGCCCGCGGCCTCCGATTCCATTCAACCATGCTGCACCGGACCGATCGACGGTCAAGCGCGCAGGATCGCACGCGCGTCGCGAGCGTGACCCCGGGATTGCGACGCTGGCGGCGGTTGGGCTAGCCTCGCAGCAGGGTAAGGAGATCCAATGGAACGCCGCGAATTCCTGAGGGTGGGCGCGATGGCGGGGGCGGGCGCGGTGGCCGTGGGCAGCTCGGGGTGCGCAGGGCTGGGCGTGCTGGCGCCGCCGGTGATCGCGTTCTCGCCGGCGGACATGCAGAAGTACCTCGATCGGCTCGATCACTCGATGAACGCCGTGTTCACCACCGACGCGGTGGCGGGCATGCTTCCCGCGGGCGTGAAGAACCCGTTCGCGGCGAACGATCCGGAGTTTCGGAAGGGCGATCTCCTCTTCCGCAAGACGGTGCGATCGCTGCTCCTGGCCGGGTCGTTCCACGATCTCTCCGTGGAGGATCGGATGCACCCGGGGATGCAGGAGCGGATGTCGCGATCGCTGGGCGAGATGGACGACTCCATGCTCGGCATGAACGACATGATGGCGAACCTCACGCCCACCGAGCGCGCGGACATGGCGCGGGCGCTGCGCGACGATCCGGATCTGGGCATGCGGGTGGTCGAGACCCTCGACGCGGAGGGCGTGAAGGCCGGCGTGCCGCTCTCGCGCCGGCTGCAGATGCGCGCCATCGCGGTGGAGGCGTGCGCGCGCCTCAAGCAGTCGCCGTCGCTCTTCATCGACGAGTACAACACCAAGGTGCGCAAGATCGCCGCGCGCCAGGGATCGATCGAGGAGGCCGAGCGCCGCATGGCCGCGCGCATGGGGGAGGAGGCCTTCTTCGCGTACCGCGATCAGATGATCGAGTCGCGCCGCCGCTGGGACGTCGCGCTGGCCGCCACGGGGACCGCGACCGACGTGCCGCCCACCTACGGCCCGCCCGCGCACGCATCGCCTCCGCGCGAGACCGGGCTCAAGCGGGGCACGGTGGGGATCATCGTGGGCGCCAGCCTGCTGGGGGTCGCCGCGATCACGGCCGGTATCGGCGCCGCTGTCGGCGGTATGGGCGGGGCCGTCGTGATCACGGTCGGCGCGATCCTCGGGCTCGTGGGGCTGATCACGCTGATCGTCAGCGTCGTGCTGCGGGCGATGGCTTGACTCTGGGCGTCGCGATCACCGGGCTCGGCGCGATCTCCGCGCTGGGGCCCGACGCCGCCGCGCTGTGGGACGCGATCGCGGCCGGGCGCGACGGGATCCGGCCGATCGAGCGCTTCTCGACCGAGGGCTTCACTGTCCACCTCGGCGCGATGGTGCCTGGATACGATCGCATGGCCGACGAGCGGGTGGAGGCCGGCGATCTCTGCGTGGATCTGGCCATCGCCGCGGCGCGCGAGGCGCTCGCCTGCGCGCCGATCGCTGCCTCGGTGCCGCCCGAGCGCGTCGCGCTGGTGCTTGGATCGAACTTCGGCAGCCGCGTGCGGCGGCTCCACCAGGTGACCGAGCTGGTGGGCGAAGCGATCGGGATCCGCGGGCCGCGCATCACGGTGTCGACCGCCTGCGCCTCGTCGACCAACGCGCTCGGGCTCGGCAAGGATCTGATCGACGCGGGCGCCGCCGACGTGGTGCTGGCCGGAGGCACCGACGCGCTCACGCCCGACCTCTTCGCGGGCTTCCATGCGCTCGGGCTCCTGTCCGGGGACAAGTGTGCGCCCTTCAGCCACCCCGCGGGCACCACCGTCGGCGAGGGCGCGGGCCTGCTCCTCTTGGAGCGCGAGCACCGGGCGATCGCGCGCGGCGCCCGGCCGATCGCGCGGCTGCTCGGCTATGGATTGTCGGCCGACGCGTATCACGCGACCACGCCCGATCCCACGGGATCCGGCGTGGCGCGCGCGATCCGCGGGGCGCTCGGCGACGCCGGGATCGCGCCGGACGACGTCGACTACTTCAACGCGCATGGCACCGGCACGCTCGCCAACGATCCGGCCGAGTGGCGCGCGATCGAGCTCGTGTTCGGCGAGCGCGCGCGGCGCCTGCCGGTCAGCTCGACCAAGGGCTTCCTCGGCCACGCGCAGGGCGCGGCGGGCGTGCTCGAGGTGATCGCCACCTTGCTCGGTATGCGCAGCGGGATGATCCCGCCGACCGCGCAGTTCAAGGGCCCGCGGCCGCGCAGCCCCGCGGATCCCGTCGGTGAAGGGCGGCCGCGGCCGCTCGAGGTGCGCCGCGCGCTGTGCAACAACTCGGCCTTCGGCGGGGCCAATGCGGCGGTGCTGCTGGGTGCGGCCGGTGAAGAAGGACGGCCGCGAGCGGCGCGCGCGCGCCGCGCGGTGACCGTCCTCGGCGCGGGCGCCGTTGGCCCGCACGGCCTCACGGTCGAGGATCTCGAGCGCGCGATCGCCGCGGGGGCGCGGCTCGGACGGCGCGCGCCCGAGGTCCGCCTGGAGGCGCTGGTGCCCACGGCGGATCCGCGCGGGATCGATCGATCCGCGCTGCTGCTCACCGCGGCGGCGGCGCGGGCGATCGGGGATGCGGGCCTCACCCTGCGCGGCGCGGCGCGCGAGCGCGCGGGGATCTTCGCGGGCGCGTTGCGCGTCTCGCCCGAGAGCGTCGCGGAGTACGACGCCAGCGTGGAGGCGCGCGGGCTGCCGCGGCTGTCGGCCAGCGCCTTCACGCGCATGGGGCTCAACGCGCCCGCGGGGGCGTGCGCCAAGCTGCTCTCGCTCAAGGGGCCGACCACCACCATCACCACGGGCTCCGGCAGCAGCCTGGTGGCCATCGCATACGCCGCGCGCTGGCTGGAGAGCCGCGATGACGCCGACGTGCTGATCGTCGGCGGCGTGGACGAGTTCGGCGCGAGCGAGGCCGACGCGCCGTGGAGCGAGGGCGCGGCCTGCCTGTCGCTGTCCGTGGCGCCGGATGCGGGCCCCGGGGTGCGCCTCGCCGGCTGGGGTCTCGCGGGGCCGGGGCAGGTGGCGGAGGCGATCCGCGCGGCCCTGGCTTCCGCGGAGATCGGCGCGGACGAGGTGCGCCGCCTCCCGGATCCGGCCGAGGTGATCGGACGCGCGCCGGCCGCGGGGCCGGCGTTCGCGTGCGCGGCGGCCTTCGCGGCGATCGCGCGCGGCGAGATCGATCGCGTGCTGGTGACCGACCCCGGCGAGGAATCGACGTCTTGCGCCGTGGTCCTTTCGGCCGTACGGCCCGGGGACGGACGTCATGGATGAGGATCTGCAGCGGATCATCGCGCGGCGCGAGGATCTCCTCGAGCGCGTGCGCCGGATCTTGATCGAGGAGCTGCACGTGCGACGCGAGCCCGGCGAGATCGATCCGGACACGCCGCTGTTCGGCACCGGCCTGGGGCTCGACTCGGTCGACGCGGTGGAGCTGGTGGTCGCGCTGGAGGCGGTCTTCGGCAAGCGGCTGGCCGACGGCGGCCAGGGCCGCCGCTGGATGCGCACGGTGAACACGCTGGTCGATTTCGTGATCGAGGGTCCGAGCGACAAGGAGCACGCCGGTGGCGATCGAGGATGAGGTCCGATCCATCCGCAGCGCGGTGGCCCTCGGCGACGGGTCGCACGTGGTGTGCCTCCGCCTCGCGGGCGAGGGCGCCTTCGACGCGCTCGACCGCGTCTCGTCGGCTGATCTGTTCCTGCAGGACGCGCAGATGCGCCCGTCGCTGCTGCTCCGCGACGACGGCGTCCCGTTCGCCGACATCTACGTGTGCCGCGACGACGAGAGCTTCTTCCTGCTCTCCGAGGGCCCCTCCGCCGCCGATCTGATCGCGTGGCTGCGCGATCGCTTCCCGGAGGGCGCGGCCGTGACGATCGACGACCTCGGCGAGACGCACGCGATCCTGTCGCTGCACGGCCCCTACGCCTGGGAGCTGCTGGGCGAGTGCCTGGTGCCGGATCTGGTGGGCATGCCCTACCTCAGCTTCTATCGCGTCCCGTTCGAGGGGGACGCGGTGATCTGCTTCCGCGGCGGCAAGACCGGCGAGTACGGCTACGACCTGGTGGTGGACCGGCGCCGCGAGGGCGCGCTGCGCGCGCGGATCGAGGAGGTTGGCCGCGCCTTCGATCTCGGCGCCGTGAGCCTCGCGGCCGTCGATCGCTGCGCGCTGGAGAACGGCTTCTTCAACATCCGGCACCCGGGATGCGCGGGGCTCGACCCGCTGGAGCTGCAGCTCCAGTGGCGCACATCGTCGACGCGTGAGTACGCTGGATCCGCGGCGCTCCGCGCGCTGCGCGAGCGTGGAGCCGCGCGGCGCGTCACGTACACCGTCGGCGAGGAGCCGCTTGCCGAGCGAGATTCCGTGGTGCTCGGCGAGGCCCAGATCGGCGCGCTCATCCAGGCGGCCGCGTCGCCCACCCGCGGCGGCTGGGTGGCGATCGCGCTGATCGATCGGCCCTACGCGCACGCCGGCATCGATCGTTACGCGGCGCGGAGCGAGGGACGGACGGTGCCGATCCGCACGGTCTCTCCGCCGCTGGTCCACAACCGCAGCCTCTACGTGAGCCCGCAGCGGCACGGCTACCGCACGCGCGCTGGCGATGCGTTCCCGCCCCTCGTATGAGCGACGCGCGCACCGTGCTGGTCACCGGAGCGTCCCGCGGCCTCGGCCGCGCGATCGCGGTGGCCTTCGGAGCGTGCGGGGATTTCGTGTACGTGGGCTACAGCGCGCGGGCGGACGAGGCGGAACAGACGCTGCGGCTCGTGCGCGCGGCGGGCGGCGAGGGCGCGATCCTCGGCGCGGACGCGCGCGATCGGGCGGCGGCGGACGCGGCGGTGGATCGGATCGCGAGCGAGCGCGGCGGCCTCGACGTGCTGGTGAACAACGCGGGGCTGGCCTGCGACGAGCCGTTCGCCATGATGGAGCAGCGGAGCTGGGACGATGTCCTGGCCGTGAATCTCGACGGTGTCTTCCATTTCTGCCGCGCGGCCGTGCGCCCGATGCTCGCGAGGAAGCGCGGCGCGATCGTCAACGTCGCCTCGATCGCGGGGCTGCGCGCCAGCGCGGGGCAGGCGAATTACGCGGCCTCCAAGGGGGGCGTGCTCGCGCTCACCGCGACGCTCGGCGCGGAGCTGGCGCCGAAGGGCATCCGCGTCAACGCCGTGGTGCCGGGCATGATCGCGACGGGGATGGCCGCGCGCCTCGATCGGCGGGTCGCGGATCAGGTCCGCGGCGAGATCCCGCTCAAGCGCTTCGGCACGCCGGAGGAGGTGGCCAGGGTGGTGCTCTTCCTCGCCTCGGACGGCGCGGCCTACGTGATCGGCCAGGCGCTGGTGGTGGACGGAGGGCTCTCGCTGTGACGGTCGCGCTGCTCTTCCCGGGACAGGGAAGCAAGGGCGTGCTGGCCGGGCTCGAGCTTGCGACGTCGTTTGCAGAGGGTCGATCGCTGGTTGAACGCGCGGCCGCCGCGGCCGGCGTCGCGATCGAACAGATCGCGGCGCAGGGCGGGCGCGCGCTCGATCGCACCGAGGTGCTCCAGCCAGTGCTCACGGCGATCGCGCTGGCCGCGCACCGACGCCTGCGTGCGGCGGGCGTGCGCGCCCGTGCGGTCGCCGGGCACTCGCTGGGCGAGATCGCCGCGTGGTGCGCTGCCGGTGCGATCGCGCCGGAGGACGCGGTGGAGATCGCGGCCCTGCGCGGGCGCCTGATGGCGCGCGAGGCGGCGCGCCGGCCCGGCGGCCTCCTGGCCCTGCTCGACGGCACGGAGACGGCCGTGCGCGCGGCGATCGCGATCGGAAAGAAGCGCGGCGCGATCGACGTCGGCGCCGTCAACGCGCCCGACGAGGTGGTGCTCACCGGCGACGACGCAGCCCTGCGCGCGGTGGCCGCGGCGCTGCCCTCGCGCCGCCTCCCGGTCGCCGGCGCCTGGCACGGGCCCGCCATGGCCGGCGCGGTGGAGGAGCTGCGGACCGCGCTCCACGCGCTGCCGCGCCGTCCTTTGGAGGCGGCCTTCGTGTCGAACCGCGACGGCGCGGTCCTCGACGCCGATCGCGCGGGCGAGATCCCGGATCGGCTCGCGGACCAGATCGCCTGTCCGGTCGAGTGGGCGCGCTCGCTGGCGACCCTCGCCGATCGTGGCGTGAACGACTTCATCACGGTGAGCCCTGGCGCCGTGCTGCGCGGCCTCGCGCGCAAGAGCGCCGCGCTCACGCGGGCGCGCGTCCACGGGACGGAGGACGCGCGCGATCTGGCCCGCACCCTAGAGGCCCTGGGAGGACCCGGATGAGCGCGATCGAGCCCCTGCATCTGGGCCCCGACGTGATCGAGCGCCTGATCCCGCACCGACGGCCCTTTCTGATGGTCGATACGGTGGAGGCCTACGGACGCGCGCCGCGGCCCACGCTGCGGGCGGCGCGCCAGATCTCGGCCAACGAGCCGATCTTCGAGGGGCACTTCCCGGGGCTCCACCTCTGGCCGGGCGTCTACACCATCGAGGGCATGGGGCAGAGCTGCAACCTGCTCCAGATCATCTGGGCCTTCGAGCGCGGCTTCGAGGAGCACGGCGGCGATCCGGCCGGCGTGCTCGCGGCCCTGCGCAACCTGGAGCTGGGCTACAAGCTCAGGCCCGGCTACCGGCCGGAGGCGTCGGCGCCGCTCCTGGAGATGCTCGCGCGTACCGATCTGCCGTCGCGCCTGGGCATGAGCGCCGCGGTGGACGTCAAGCTGCTCCATCCGGTCTTCGCCGGGCAGCGCCTCGAGTACCAGGTGGCCCAGAGCCACGTGTTCGAGAACCTCTTGCGCTTCGACGTGGAGGCCCAGGTCGAGGGCCGCCTGGTGGCCAAGGGCGTGATGACCGGCACCCACGGCGTGCGCTTCCCCTCGCCGCCATGAGGCTCGCTCTGGCGCTCGCCGGCCTGCTCTGCGCGGGATGCGTGGGATCCCGTGTCGTGTGGTTCGGCCGGAGCCCGGACCGGCGCCACGCGGTCGAGGTGATCGAGCACGGTGCCGCGCGCCAGCTCGTGCGCGTCGACGGCCGGGACGGCCCCGAGTACCTCGGCGTCGGCGTCGAGGGGATCGCGTGGAGCCCTGACGGCAAGCGCCTCGCGTACCCGGCGCGAAGGCGTGACGGCTGGACGGTGGTGCAGGGCGGCCACGAGGGGCCTGTTTTCTCTGGGATCGGCGCGATCGTCTGGAGCGCGGCGGGCGAGCTCTCGTACGCGGCCACGCGCGCTGGGCGCTGGATGGTGGTGCGCGGTGGCCGCGAGGGACCGGCCTTCGACGCGCTGTTCGGTCGATCGCTGGTCTACAGCCGCGACGGGCGCCGCTTCGGCTACGCGGGCGAGCGCGATGGTCGAGCGATCGCGGTGATCGACGGCGTGGAGGGGCCGCCGTACGACGGCATCGGCGGGCTGCGCTTCAGCGCCGACGGCCGGCGAGCCGCGTACATCGCGCACCGCGGCGGAGAGACGCACGGGGTGGTCGACGGCGTGCTGTCGCCCGCGTACGAGGCCATCGCCGAGATCGCGCTGAGCCCCGCCGGCGGGCGCGTGGCCCTGAGCGTGAAAGAGGGCGGGCTCTGGCACGCCGTGATCGACGGCGCGAGGGGGGAGGGCTTCGAGCGGCTCTCGGCCATCCAGTTCAGCGCGCGCGGCGATCGGGTGGCGTACGCCGCGCGCCGTGGCCGCAAGGAGCAGGTGGTGATCGACGGCGCGATGGGGCCCGCATACGACGCGGTGATGCCGTGGAGCCTGGCCTTCAGCAGGGAAGGGCGGCTCGCGTACGCGGCGCGCCGAGGCGCCGCGTGGCGCGTGGTGTTCGAGGGGACGGAGGGGCCGGCCTACGACGAGGTCGGCGCGCCCGTGTTCGCGGAGGGAGGCGAGGCGATCGGGTATTCGGCGCGCCGCGGGCGATCGAGCTTCGCGGTGGTCGATGGCGTCGAGGGGCCCGCGTACGGCTGGGTGGGGCAGATCGCCTTCCGATCCGACGGGCGCGATCACGCCTACCTCGCGCGGCGCGGCGAGCGCTCGCTGGTGGTGCACGGCCGCAGCGAGAGCGCGTTCGATCTCGTGGTGGACGGAACGCTGGTCTTCAGCCGCGACGGGCGCCACCTCGCGTGCCTGGTGGGCGACGCGCGCGAGGGGCGGCTCCAGGTGGCGATCGACGGCCGTATCGCGCTGCCGTTCGACGTCGAGGAGCTGACGGCCATGGTCGCGCGCGTGCCGGTCGAGGAGCGGCTGCTGCCGAGCCCGGATCACGACAACCACCTGCGTGGCTGGGTCGCGGCCGCGCTGGAGGCGGCCGTCGCCGATCCGTAGACGTCCGCGGCTGCTTTCGTTCTTCCATCACGCCCACCCAGACGCACGAGCCGGGCGAAACGGATCGTCACGACTGTGGGTCGGCTAGAACCATGTCTCCCAGCGGCCGCTGTCGATCTCGGCAGCGTGCACCGTCGCGGAGATGCGGTCGCGGTCGCCCGGGAACGGCTGTATCTGGTGCAGGCGGTAGCTGTCGATCACCAGCGCTCCGCCGGGGCTGTAGCCGGCGACGAGGCTCTGCGCGGAGAGCGCGTCGCCGCCCGGGTCGTCTCGCCCGTCGTAGAGAACGTCCCACAGCTTGAGCCCGCCGTCCCCGTCCGGGAGCTCCAGCATCACCACGACGGTGATGGCGCGGAGCCGGCGGGCAAGGTGGTAGTCGGAGAGTCCCTCCGTGTCGAAGTGCACGACGCCGCCCTCGCGCGCGACCTTCTCCCCCGCAGGGAAGATGTGGACGCCTGGCCCGCAGAAGCCGCGCCGGGGCTGCGCGAGCCCGCCGGTCAGCGCCGCGACGAGCTCGCGCATGCGGCGCTGGAGGCCGGGGAGGTGGCGTTCGACGCGGGCGTCGGAGGCCGCCGCGTCGGCGAAATAGTCCCGGGAGCGCCCCTGTTCCAGGTGGGTGTAGAAGGCGCGTCCGAGCGAGAACTGCTCGCCTCCGAAGTCGGCAGTCCACTCGTCGCGGGCCGCGCGGACCGCCGCGACGAGCGCGGCGCGCTCCTCCTCGGAGAACACGCGAGGAACCTCCAGCGCGAAGTGGCGATCGAGCGCGCCGACCGGCGGGGGCGTCGCGCGCGGGGAAGTCGCGTGCGGAGAAGGGGAAGAGGAGGACGAGCCGGGACGGGGCTCGATCCGCAGTACGGAGGCGCGGCGCGCGGTCGGCATGCCAAACCACCGTTATCACCGCGCCAGGCGACCAGCCAACCAGCGACGCGCCGGCCGCGCGGCGAGGCCCGGAACCCCAGCGGTTTTTCCCGCGCGTGCCCCCGGATCCGGGGTAGAGTGCCGCCGCGGGAGCACCTTTTTGCGAGCGAGGACAGCGATGGTGTCGGGCAGGCGAGGGGAGAAGCGGCAGGAGCAGCAGGCGTTTGCGCTCAAGGGCACGATGCCTGCCATCACGATGCTCTGTCTCAAGACGGCGAATGTCTCGGCCGTCGAGCGTCAGCTCGCCGACCACATCTCGCAGATGCCGCACTTCTTCCTGCACCTGCCGATCCTGCTCGACCTCGCGGAGCTCGGCGACGAGCCCGTCGATCTCGGCGCCCTCGCCGGGCTGCTGAGGAAGCACAACCTCGTGCCCATCGCCGTGCGCAACCCGACGGACGCCCAGCGCGAGCGGGCCGTCGCCGCCGGCCTCGGCGTGCTGCGGACGCCGCTCACGCGCTCGTCACGCCAGGCCGGGCCGGCCGAGGGGAGCACCCCCACGCCGGGGCCCGTGGCGGTGGGGCCCGCGCCAGACCGCAGCGGGCCAGGGGCCGCCGCGGCGGGGCCCGCCCGCCGCCCGAGGGACGCCGCGCCGCCGCCGGACGCGGCCGGGGAGCCGCCGCCGGCGGGGCTCACCGTGCGGCAGCCGGTGCGCAGCGGGCAGGTCATCTACGTGCCGCACGGCGACCTCGTGGTCCTCTCGCCGGTCAGCTCGGGCGCAGAGCTCATCGCCAACGACAACATCCATGTCTATGCGCCGCTCCGCGGCCGCGCCATGGCCGGCGCCCACAACAACGCGGACGCGAGCATCTTCTGCATGAGCCTCGAGGCCGAGTTCGTCTCCATCGCCGGCCGCTACCTCATGGCCGACGAGATCCCCGACGAGCACCGCGGCAAGCCGGCCCGCATCTCCGTGCAGAACGACGGGCTCGTGGTCACCCGCCTCTAGACCGGTTCCCCCCGCCGCTCTTTATCTCGGCCGGAGCTCGGTCAGGACGAGGAGGTACTCGGGCGGGTTGTTCGGCGTCAGCTTCGCGTACGGGTTCTCCATCGTCGGGAAGCCGGTGAACCGCTTCGTGCTGTATTCGCCCCACGACGGGTTGTTGAAGAGCGGGATCACCGGCGCGGCCTGCACGAAGATCATCTGCAGCCCGTCCAGGATGCGCTTCTGATCGGCAGGGGCCGTCGCGGACTCGAACGCGTGGAACAGCACGTCGGCCTCCCTGGCGCCGAAACGGTGCCAGTTGCGCGGCGCCACCTCGCCGAGCGGCTTCACGAGATCCGCGCTCATCAGATCGCGGTAGAAATTGTACGGCGTGGGCTCGACGCTCGTCCAGCCCATCGACATATCGAACAGGCCCTTCTGCAGCGCCGCGTAGAACGCGCTGAAGTCGTATGTCTTCATCGACGCGGCGATGCCCACGCTCTCCAGGTTCTGCGTGATGATCTGGACCGCGCGGACCCAGTCGGACCAGCCGCTGACGACGTTGATCTCGAAGTGCATCGGCTTGCCGAGCCTCGTCCGGATCCCGTCCGCGCCCCTCGGATAGCCCGCCTCGTCGAGGATCTGGTTCGCCCGCTGCGGATCGAACTTCACCCAGTCGCCGGCCTCCACCGCCTTCTCGCTGCGAAACCGCTCGTAGGAGTCGTCCAGCCCCGTCGCGTCCGCGCCATGGGTGTAGTTGTCCGCGGCGAGCTTGACGATCTGGTCGCGGTCGATCGCCATGCTGATGGCCTTGCGCACGCGCACGTCGTCGAACGGCTTCTTCGTGGCGTTCGGGTACAGCGTGGCGGTGCCCCCGACGAGCGGGAACCAGTAATGATGATGGGCCGGATCCTTGGCGACGAAGACCCGCTCGATGTCCGGCACGAACGCGCCTGCCCAGTCGATCTCGCCGTTGACGAGCGCCAGGGTGACCTGGTCGTTGCTCGGATACGCCGGGAAGCGCAGCCCGTCGACCGCCGGCTTGCCCTCCTGCCAGTAGCGCGGGTTCTTGCCGAGCTCGTACACCTGGTTCTGGAAGACCTTCACCTCGGTGAAGGGCCCTGTCGCCACGGGGTTCTCGTTCGCGAACGTGACCGGATCGACGACGTCCTTCCACACGTGCTCCGGCACGATCGGCTGGTGGCCGATGTAGCTGAGCCCGGGGACATAGGGCCGCCGCAGCGTGAACTCGACGGTGGTGTCGTCGATCGCCGTCACGGCGCCGAGGAACCGCCACACCCCGGCGAGATCGAGCGCCGCGTGCTTCTTGAGGAGCGCGAACGTGAACGCGACGTCCCTCGCCGTGAACGCCTGTCCGTCCGACCACTTGACGCCGGAGCGGGTCGTGAAGGTGAGCTTCTTGTTCGCGTCGCTCCACGCGTAGCCCGTCGCGAGCCACGGCGTGTAATCGCTCCGCATCGTGTTGTAGACGAGCATCGGCTCGTAGATGCCGGCGACCGTCGGGAAGCGCGCGCTCCCCTCGGGGAGCAGGGGGTTGAAGTTGCGCACCCAGGTGGCCTGCTGCTCCCTCGCGATCGTCACCACCGCGGCCCGCTTCGGCGGGGGCTGCTGCGCGGAGGCGGCCGCCGCCTGCGCCGACCCCCCCGGCGCCGCCGCCCGCTCCGGAGCGGCGGACGGGTTCTCGCTGCCATTCTTCGAACGACAGCCCGGCGCGGCGCAGGTGGACAGCAGCAGCGCCGACAGGACGAACGCGCGGCGCGGCATGGTTCGACTCATCCCAGACATCCACCTCTCCACGCGGGCGATCTCGACCCCCCCGCGACGCTCCGTTCCCGTGACCACTCCAGCGACGACGCCCGGCCCCCGCCGAGGCACCCATGCACGACCCTCGCCCCCGTGAACCATCGGGCCAGGTGTCGCCGCGCTCGCACTCTATCGGCGCATGTGGGCACATGTCAACTCGACCGGTCCGCCACCGATTTCCGGGTCGCCTCACGCTCCTCGCGCGATTTCCGGCTCAGCCTCCGTCGAGCGGGAAGAGCTGCAGGTTCACGGCGACGACGCGCTCGGGCGGCCGCGACTCCGCGATCACCGCGCGCATGTTCTGGAAATAGCTCACGTGGAGCTCGGAGAGCTTCTCGAGATCGGCCGCGGAGACCGTGAAGACGTTGAACGAGAAGCGCCCCTCGGCCTTGCGCGTGAGCCGCGCCAGCCCGACGCCGGCCCAGAAGCATTTGAGCCGGTGCTCCGCGTCCGGATCCGGGCGCGTGTCCACCGTCCGGATCGGCGCGACGATCCACCGCCCGCGGCTCCTCCGGATCTGGCCGGCCTCCGCGAGCCGATCCAGGCAGCGCGCCTCGTCCTCGACGGGGAACCCGAGCCGCCGCGCGATCCACCCCGGCTCGTGGCGCGGCAGCGCCCGGTAAGCCGGCAGCTCCAGCGCGAGCAGGACGGCGGGGAGCAGCGGCTCCTCGTAGACCGCGCGGCGCTGGGCCTCGAGCGTGCGCCACGCCGCGCTCGCCGCCGGGAGCGCCGCCGGGTCGGCGAAGAGCGCCACGAAATCGAGCAGGCGCAGCGAGCAGGCCTCGACCATCCGCAGGAAGTCCGGGAGCCGCGGCTCGGCCTCGCCCGAGAGCCAGCGCGCGACCGCGTAGCGGCTCCTGCCCGCGCGGCGCGCCACGTCCACGATGGGCGACATGGAGCGCATCTCCGAGAGGAGCGCCGCGACGCCCTCGGCCGACGCTGGATCGACGCGCGCGAGCCACGCGGGCAGCGAGGGGAAAAAGCGCCTCACCGCCGCCGCGACGTCGACCCCCGCGCGCCGCGCGGCGACGAGGAAGGTGGCCGCGGTCGGCCAGCGCCTTCCGGACTCCCACGTGTAGACGACGTTGGTGCGGAAGCCGAGCCGGCGGCTGAAGGCCAGCTGCGAGCGCCGGCCGCGCAGGGCGCGGATCAGCTCCTTTGCAAGGGATTCATGGTCCACATACGGCAGATTCGCACATGTGGAGGCCAGTTTGCCCTATGGAATGTGCGAAGCTGACCTGGCATCGCGCCGGCGACGAACGCAAGGTACGCCGCAGGAGGTCGTGAACATGCGCGAGCGGCGTTGGCTTTCTTGGCTTGTTGCGGCGGTGATGAGCGCCGGGCTCTCCGGGTGCGCGGATGGCGTAGGCCAAGGTCCACCGGACAACAGGCCACAGGGCGGCCAGATCGGGGGGGTCTACCGGGGGTGCGATTGGGAGGCGGAGGACATCGACGCAGACGACGTCTCGCCGCTGGGCTTCTCGGCGCGGGACGTCGCCTCCGCAGTCTCCGGAGAGCGCTCCGTCCCGCTCCTGTGGAGGGGGGACAAGAGCACGACCGCGACATTCTCCGTGGGCGAGCTCGTCGCCGCGCGTCTCGTGCGATCCACGGAGCCCGATCCGGGCGAATCGAGCGGCAGCACGGAGCTGTACCCCTCGGCCTGCTCCGATCACGTCCAGGTGGATGTTCCGCTGGCCTTCTCGACCGAGGACGGCGTGTTCGACGAATCGCTCGTGGTCAAGCTCCGGGCCTATCAGCCCGACGTTGCCGACTTCGTGCACTGGTTCGACCTCGCCGCGCTCCAGGGCTCGTACGAAATCACCGAGATCGATCCTGCGGAGTTCCGGGAGGTCAGGGTCCACCTGTACGGCAAACTGAGCCCCGGCGCGATCGAGGGCTCGATCGGCGGGAGGGGCGACGGCTACCCGATCGGTGGCAGACCGGAAGGCTCGGTCTACTCGGGCTACACGGAGCTGTTCGACGTGGCAGAGTTCTGAGCGCGAAGCCACGGTCGCGGCCAGCCGTCTGCGGTGGAGCATGGCTGTCCCTGATATGTGCACCAGGCGCGGCCCCGGCGCGTTACTCCAGCTCGCCCCCCGCCGCTGCCTTCGCGGAGTTGATGTAACGCCTGACGCCGGCGACGGCGAGCGCGGCGCTCGCGCCGAGGATCTCGACCCCGCCATGGCCGCTCAGCGTGAGATCCAGCCCGCGGTCGCTCGGCGCGAGCGCGAGCGAGACCAGCGTCGGCGATATGCCGAGCGCGCCGAAGCTCGCCGCCACGGGGCCCTCGAGCATTCCCGCGAACGCCTGACGGTCGATGTACAGCTGCAGATGCGAGGCGCCCTTCGCGAGCGCCCGGGCCTCGGCGAACGATGGGGTCGCGGCCAGCGATTCCTTGTCCTTCCCGAAGCGCGCGGCGACCTGAGCGAGATAGCGCCGGTCGCCCGCGCCGATCAGGATGAACCCAGGCCGGGTCTCGGCCCTCAGCTCGTTGCCGTCATCGAGATCTTGCGCGAGCGACCCAGGCTTGGCCCTGAGCTTCTTTGATGTCCGCTTCATGTGCGCGGCGACCGCGCCGAACACCTTCTTTTGCGCTGCCTCATCCGCGGTCGCCAGCGCGATCAGCACGGCGCTGTGCCTGAGCGCCTCGGCGCGCCTTTCGCCTGCGAGGCCGAGCTTGTGCTTCGGATCGCGGTAGATCCCGACCGCGGCCTCGCCGCCGAGCGCCCCGTCCACATCGCCGAGCTCGAGCCCTACCTCCGCGAGCGCGGCCGCGGCCGACGCCGCGGTGGGCTCGCCGGCGAGCCGGTCGAAGGCGCCGAGGACGTCGCTCACCGTCTTTCCCGGCGACCGCTGAAGGGACAGCCCGAACGTCACAAGCGCTCCCTGGGGCAGCTTCGCCACGGCGGCATGGTCCGTCGCCGCGAGCACCGTGCCGAGCGCGGGAACTTCCGGTCCGTAAAGCTCGAGCTCCACGCGGAGCCCGGGCGCGTCCTGGCTGATGGGAAGGGCGATGAAGAGCCGCGAGCCGGGCTCGGGGCCTGTCGCGCCGCCGCCTTGCAGCCGGTGGAGGTCGATCGCGAGCCAGGGATCATTCGCGCGCTCGGCCTGGAAGAGCGCGGACGTCTTGAACGACGGCTCGCGCTGCCCCGCGACGCGCAGGGCCCTCGACAGCGGCTCCGGCCGGGCGCAAACGAGGGCGACCCGCGCCTCGGCGAGCCACGCGCCGTGCGCGAGCACGTCGTCCTCGTCGCCTCGGAGCGCGAACCGGCCCTCGCCGGCCTCGCGCGGCAGCTCCTTCAGCAGCCGCTCGACCGGGGCGCCGTCGCGGAACCGCGCCGCCACGCAGCCGCGCTCGACGAGCGCCCCCAGGGATTCGCGTGGAGCCGCCTCGCCCCCGACGAACACCGTGGCGCCGTCGAGCGATGCCATCAGATCTCGGGCGAGCTCAGGGCTCAGGCCGGGCTGGCGCGCCAGGACCGCCGTGACCTCCGCGAGGAGCGCCTCCCGGATGGCCGGCGCAGCGCCGGCGAGGAGCGCGCCGGTCTGCGGGACGCTCGCGACCAGCACCGCGTCGCCGGGGATGACGTCGACGAGCGACTCCACGCTTCGCGGCATCTCGGGGCCGGCCGGCGGCGCCGTCCCCGTGAGCGCCGGGGCCGCGGCCGAGCGCGGCGGCGTCGCCGCGGGGGGCCCTCCGCAGGACGCGAGCGCGACCAGCCCGGCCACGGTGACAAGTCTGGGAAACGCCAGGCGCACGGACAGGGGGGTTCTCCTCATGGATGTGCGCCGTGGTACACCCGACCGGCGCAGGCGTCTCCGCCAAAGCGCCTGAGCGGGCGGGAAGCGCGTGCCCCGGTCGCCACGCGCGCCCTGCGCATCGCCAGCGATCCCGGGCCGTCCGCGGAGAGAGCGCCGCCCTGACGCGTCAGCGGCGAAGCTGCGCGCGGACTTCCATCAGGATGACGCCCAGCATGTTCCGCCCGCTCCCGTCGCCGCCGTCGGCCCAGTAGGCGTCGTTCGCCGTGTGCTCGACCAGCTCCGCGTCCCCGGTGTCGAGCAGGGCGCGCCGGAGATCCTCGTGCTGGGTGAACTTCGCCAGCACCACCTCGCGCATGATATCGTCTTTGACCTGCTCCCAGTCGGGGCGCAGCGGGCGGCTCCGCTGCCGGCCCATGCGGGCCGCCTCGCCGGGGCCGGGGGCGTTGCGGATCACCTCCTCGTGCTCGGTGCCGGGGAACTTCTGGGCCTGGAAGTAGTGCTCGCTCGTCGGCCACACCTTGCCTTTGAGCGTGACCGGGTGGCGCGAGAAGTTGGAGAAGAACCCGTGAGCGTCGCCGGAGCGATAGAAGCGGATGACGGTCATGAGCCCAGTCTACCCCACGGCCCCGGCGGCGCCGGGGTGGAACCTCGCCGCGAGCCCGCCGCCATCCAAGGCGCCGCTACTGGATCGAGCCGATCTGGTCGAGGAAGTCGTTGTAGGCCTGGAACTTGTCCGCGGGAACCACGTCGACGCCGATATTGACCCGGTGCTCGTCGACCATCCCGCTCTCGTTGACCATCAGCGGACGGAGGATCTGCTTCGTCGCTTCGAGGCCGATGTGCTGGATGCCATAGAGAATGTAGGGCACGAGGTACCCCTCGTAGTACTGCCGCTGGACGATCGTCGCCTTGATGCGCTTCTTCTGCATGTATTCGGCGGTCTTCGGATCGAAGTCGAACGTGACGATGGGGATGTCCAGCCTGTCGGTGGCCTCTGCGGCCATCACGCAGCGATACGAGATGTTGAACACGCCGATCATGCCCACGACGGGCGGGTCCGCGTTCAGGAGCAGGGTTTTCAGCTGATCGAGGTCAAAGTTTTCCTGACCGTTGATGAAGACGGCCTGGACCACCTGCGTCGTGTAACCGGTCTTCCCGAGCGCATCCAGGACGCCGAACGTTCGCTGGGACCCGTCGTACCACTGCGTTGACGTGTCGCCGTGGACCACCACCGTGCCTGGCCCTTTCGGTAGCAGCTTGATCAGGGTCTCCGCCCCCAACTTGCCGGCTTCCTCCTGGATGGCCCCGACGTAGAGCGCGCGCCCCGAGTCCTTCAGGTCGGTGTCGAACGTCACCACGTGGAGCCCCTCCGCCACGGCATTCCTGATGGAGACCTCGTTGAAAGAATCGTAGGGCGATACGCCGATGCCCTGGGCGCCATCCTCTATCGCGTTCGCGATCTGTTGATTCTGGAGCGTCTGCGACTCCGTGCCGCTGTCCATGTTCGTCTGCGTGCTGGGGCCGAGCACGTTCCCCACGGCCTCGAGCTCGCCCATGGCGCGGTTCGCGCCGGTGGCGATCGGCTCGAAGAAGGTGGAGAGGTGCTTCAGCAGGATCACCATCTGGACCGGCTCGAGCCCGCTCTGGTTGATCGCGCTGACGAGATTGTCGACCGTCTCCTCGAGCTCCCTTGGCGTGAACTCGGTAATCGGAGTCCGGTCTCGCTTGATCAGCGCGATCTCCTCGGTCGGCTTGTCCGACTGGGTGGCGTCCTCCGCCGCGCACGCCGCCGTCATCACCATGAGCCCGAGGGCCGTCATCCAGCATCGTCCTGTCATCTTCATGACATTCCCTCCTCGGCGGCCGGCGAACACGATCCCGAGATCTGGGACGCGGGTCCCACAAGCGTCCTGGTCTCCATACAGCGCGGCCGACATCTGCGATAAACGAGCACCATGTCGGTTCGACGGGCGCATTGCAGCGTCGTGGGCGTCCTGAAACCCATGTTTGCAATTTTGAGATACGACGTCGACGAAGTGACTGTCAATAGGCACGGAGAATCGCCGATATAAGGAGTGGCGTGAAGGCGAGGTGCGGGATCGCGGCCGAAGGCATCACGTGCAGGGCGCGCCATGGAAGCACGATTACACACCTCGCCTCGCGCCGACGGCGCGTCTCGGCAGATCGCCGCCCGTCACGGAAGGGGGTGGAGAATGCTTGCGTGAGCTCGCTGAGCGCGCCCGTGGTGAGCGCCGGGTCGGGCTGGGAGCCGAACGCCTCGATCTCGACGCCGAACGTGCTGTCGAGGGCGCCGAGCTCGTCGAGCCGCGCCCGGCGCGAACCTGCCGCCGGCAGGACGCACCTACATGTAGGTAATTTGGATCCAGAACGCCGGCCGGGTTACGCTGCAAGTTTCGTCGCGAAAAAGTTGTTCGTTCGGTTCGCGATGACGTACCCAGTCGAGCGCGTCCCCGGCCTCAATGGAATCGGGTGGGCGCCGAGCTCCCATCACGTCGACGCCGCCCCCTCAACGCCGGGAGGCGGGCATCCGCGCGGGCTCGGCCGTAGGACAGCCACGTCTCTCGAACCATCTCAAGGAGGTTTCTGGTGTCAAAGGTAGTCGTCGTCACCTCGGGCAAAGGCGGAGTCGGCAAGACCACCACGACCGCAAACCTCGCGTCCGGCCTCGCGGCCGTCGGTTGCAAGACGATCGCCATCGATTTCGACGTGGGGCTCCGCAACCTCGATCTCGTGATGGGGTGCGAGCGGCGCGTGGTCTACGATCTCGTCAACGTGATCCGCGGAGAGGCGACGCTCCGTCAGGCGGTGATCCGCGACAAGAGGCTCGATTCGCTCTACGTGCTCCCCGCGTCGCAGACGCGGGACAAGGACGCCCTCACGCTCGACGGCGTCGGGCGCATCCTCGACGAGCTGCGGGGCGCGGGCTTCGAGTACATCTTCTGCGACTCGCCGGCGGGCATCGAGTGGGGCGCGCAGATGGCGATGTATTTCGCCGACGAGGCGATCGTGGTGACGAACCCCGAGGTCTCCTCGGTGCGGGACTCGGATCGCGTGCTCGGCCTCCTGGACGCGAAGACCCGCAGGGCGGAGCTCGGCGAGGCGCCGGTGAAGACGCACCTCCTGCTCACGCGGTACGCGCCGGCGCGCGTCGCCAAGGGCGAGATGCTGGCGCACCAGGACGTGCTGGAGCTCCTCGGCATCCCGCTGCTCGGCGTGATCCCGGAGTCGACGGCGGTGCTCCAGGCGTCGAACGCCGGGACGCCCGTGGTGCTCGATCCGACGAGCGACGCGGCGCAGGCCTACCTCGACGTGGTCCAGCGCTTCCTTGGCGCGGAGCGCCCCCACCGCTTCCTGGAGCCGACCAAGAAGGGGTTCTTCAGCCGGATTTTTGGCGGCCAGGCGGCGACCGTCTGAGGGAGTTCTGCCATGTCGATCATGGACTATTTTCGTAGGTCGCAGCCGAAGTCGGCGACCGTGGCGAAGGAGCGCCTGCAGATCATCGTGGCGCGCGAGCGCGCGCGCCCGACGGGCGAGCCGGACTACCTGCCGCGGCTCAAGCAGGAGCTGCTCCAGGTGATCTCGAAGTACGAGCGGATCGACCTGGACCAGGTGAGCGTGAACGTGGAGCGGAGCGGCGATTGCGACGTGCTCGAGCTGAACGTGGTGCTCTCCGAGTCGGAGCGGGCGGCCGTGCGCGCCGCCGCGTCCCGGGCAGGGGCCGCCGCCGTGCGGAACTGCTGACGCGCGGCTCAGCCGCGCCCTCGCCCCCGCGGCGCGCCCTCCGCCATCGCGATCTCCCGCGCCCGCTCCGACGCCGCCCGGAGGAGCGGTCCGAGGAGCTCCGCCGGGGAGCGCTCCTCCGTCCAGCCCGGCGGCGCGCCGAGCTGGGACAGCAGCGCCGCGTGCGCCGCGGGCGGCTCCAGCGCCACGTCGAGCGCCGGCGGCGCCTCGCGCCAGGCGTCGTAGTCCTTCGCCGCCATCTTGCCGGGCGTCACCGTCGCGATCGCCGGCGCGCCTCCGGCGCAGGGGGCGCCTTTGCCGGCGCCCGCCCGCCTGGCGCGCGCGGGGGCGCCCCGCGCTGCGCGGATCGCCTCGATCACCTGCTCGCGCGTGCGCCCGCGCAGCTCGAACAGCAGGAAGGGGTCCTTGTCGAACGCCTCCCCGAGCACGTAGTGCGTCGCCGCGACGTGCTTGCAGGGGTTCGCCATGTCGGGGCACGAGCAGGCCGTGGTGAGGTCCTCCGGCCGCTCCGGGAACAGGCTCGTCCCGGCGCTCCGGAACGCGGACTCGATGTCCTCCGGCATCCGGCCCGCGAGGAGCTCCGCCGCGAAGCTCGCCCGCTTCGCCATGGCGGCGATCGCCTTCGCCCAGGTGGCGTCGTCGAGCCGCGCGATCGTGAGGATCACCTTGTACGGCCTCGGCTGCGAGCCGGTCACGCGCGCGGTCACGAGGCCGGGCTTCACCGTGAGATCGTGCGTCCTCCCCGTGCGCGCGTACGTGCGCCCGCGCGCGAGGCGGCCCGCGTCGTCGGGCGCCATCCGCTCCAGCGCCTCCACCCAGCGCTTGCCCCACCAGGTCGTGCCGGCCCGCTTCATCCGGATGCCTCGCGCCGGAGGCGGCGGCTTCGGCCCGGCCTCCCGGTCGAACGGCGCCCAGCGCGCCGGCGGGCTCATTCCGGCTCCTCGCGATCGTCCAGCTCGCCCGCGCCGGTCACGGCGTCCCTCGACAGCGCGAACAGCTCGCGCAGCGCCGCGTCGTCGAGCTCGGTGATCCACGCCTCGCCCTGGCCCACCACCTGCGCCGCCAGATCGCGCTTCTGCTCCAGCATCCGGTCGACCTTCTCCTCCACGGTGCCCGCGCAGACGAGCTTGTGGACCTGCACCGCGCGCCGCTGCCCGATCCGGTGCGCGCGGTCCGTCGCCTGGTCCTCGACCGCGGGGTTCCACCAGCGATCGAAGTGGAACACGTGGCTCGCCGCCGTCAGGTTGAGCCCCGCGCCGCCGGCCCTCAGCGAGAGCACGAACACGCGCGGCCCCCGCGGATCGTCCTGGAACCGCCGCACCATCTCGTCGCGCGCGAGCCTCGGCGTGCCGCCGTGCAGGAAGAGGACCTCCGCGTCGAGCGAAGGCGCGAGGTGCCGGACCAGCCGGTCGCCCATCTCGCGGAACTGCGTGAACACGAGCGCGCGATCGCCCGCCGCGAGCGCCTCCTCGAGCATCTCCGTGAGCCGCGCGAGCTTGCCGGACCGGCCCGCGAGCGGCCCCGCCTCCCCGAGGCACTGCGCCGGGTGGTTGCAGATCTGCTTGAGCACCGTCAGCAGCGAGAGCACGAGCCCGCGCCGCTCGATGCCCTCGGCCTCCTCGATGCGGCGCATCGCCTCGTCGAGCGCCGCCTGGTAGAGCGTCACCTGCTCGCGCGTGAGCGTGCAGAAGACCCTGGCCTCGTCCTTCGGCGGAAGGTCCTGAAGCACGGCGGGATCGCTCTTGACGCGTCGCAGCAAGAACGGCCCGGCAACGCGCCGGAGCCGCTCTGCGGCCTTCCGGTCGCCGTAGCGCTCGATGGGCACCGCGTAGGCGCGGCGGAACGCCTCGAGCGGGCCGAGCAGGCCGGGGTTCGCGAACTCGAGGATCGACCAGAGCTCGGCGAGGCGGTTCTCGACGGGCGTTCCGGTCAGCGCGACGCGGTGCGGTGCGCGGAGCGCGCGCGCGGCGCGGGCGGTGCGCGACGAGGCGTTCTTGATGTTCTGCGCCTCGTCCAGCACGACCGCGGCCCAGTCCACGCCGGCGAGCGCCGCGGCGTCGCGGCGGAGCAGGCCGTACGTGGTCAGGACGAGCCCGCCGCCCTCGGCGGGCCGCTCGCTCGCGCCGGACGCCCGCGACGCGAGCTCCTCGGCCGAGCGGGCGCGCCCCTCGCCGTAGTGCCGCACGACGGGCAGGGCAGGGGCGAAGCGCGCTGCTTCCCGCTCCCAGTTGCCGACGACCGACGTCGGGGCGACGAGCAGCGTCGGACGCGCATCCTCGGGCGCCGCCGCCCGCCGGCCGGCGAGGAACGCCAGCAGCTGGACGGTCTTGCCGAGGCCCATGTCATCGGCCAGGCAGGCGCCCAGGCCGAGGCTCGCCATCGTCTGCAGCCAGGCGACGCCGCGCGCCTGGTACGGGCGCAGCGTCCCCACGAACCCCGCGGGCGGCGCGGCGGCGCGCTCGGCGCCCGAGCGGAGCCGCTCCATCGCGCGCGCGAGCGCGCCCTCGGCGACCACGGGGACGACCAGGCCGTCGACGCGGGTCTCGCCCGCGAGCGCGCCCTCCAGCGCCTCGCGCGCCGAGATGCGGCCGCCGCCGGCCTCGAGGCGCCGCGCTATCTCGGCGAGCTCCTCGGGCACCACGACCACCCAGGCCCCGCGGTGCCGGACGAGCGGCGATTTCTGCCGCGCGAGGGCGGCGAGCTCGCGCGCGGAGAGCGCCTCGTCGCCGAGCGCCGCCTCCCACGCGAAATCGAGCGCCTCGTCGAGGCCGAGCCCGGCGCTGCCCGCGACGACGCCCGCGGTGGGGCGCGCCGCGCCGACGCGCATGCGGAGGCGCAGGCGGCGCTGCCCCGAGGCCAGGAGCTCGCCCGGCACGACCACGCCGAACCCGGCCTCGCCCAGCGCCGGCGCGGCCTGCGCGAGGAAGTCCCACGCCTCCGCCGGATCGAGGTCCACATGCTCCGGCCGCGCCTCGCCGAGGGCCCGGGCGATCGGCGCGAAGCGCCGCGCCGCGGCGCCGAGCGCGCCGAGGAGCACCTCCTCGGCGCCGGAGAACGCGCGCCCGAGCGCCTTCAGCGTGCGTCCCTGGGTCTTCCACACGTCGGCCGCGGGCACGAGCAGGCTCGGATCGTCGGTCGCCTGCAGCAGGAAGCGGAGCACGAAGCCGCGGTCGCCCTGGGGCAGCTCCAGCCGGAAGCAGGCGCGCAGCGCGTCGCACGCGCCGAGCGCGGGCCGGACCCACGCGTCGAGATCGGCCACGAGCGCGCGCTCGGCGAGCCCTTCCGCGGCGAAGGCGCGCCGCGGGCCCGTCAGGGCGAGCACCAGCCGGCGCTCCCACGGGGCGTGCGCGGGACGCGGCGCGCGCGCCGGGCGATCCGCGGCGCTGCCGCGCGCGAGCGCGTCGGCCGCGGCGTCCAGGAAGGCGCGCAGCAGGGCCTCCGCGGACCAGACCTCCGCGGCGCGTGGCCCGCGGGGGTGCCCGCCGTCGCCGCTGGCTTGCTGCGCGCCCGCCGGCACCGCGTGTGCGGCCGGCGGCATGGCGCGGGCGAGCGCCGCGACGCGCGCGGCGTCCTCCGGGGCGGCGAGCGACACCGCCCAGCGGGCCTCCGTGCGTCCCGGTGTGGCGCCGACCGGCACCACACGGGGCACGACCCGCTCGCGCACCACGAGATCGAGCGCGAGCTTGCTCGCCAGGCTCCATGCGGCGACGGACGGCGGCGCTCGCTCGAGGTCGTCCTGGGCCATGCTGGCGAGCGCGGCCAGGCCGCCGAGGAGCCCCGCGGCCTCTCCGGCCTTCCTCACGGCGCGGCCCGCCTCGGAGACCACGATCGCCTCCGCCGGCGTCGTCGCGCCGAGCGACCGGGCCGCGAGCTGATCCACGGCCGTGTCGTCCCAGAGGAAGAAGCGGAGATCGCCTGGCAGAAAGACGAGCGGCATCGACGCGCAGATCCATTGCACAGCCGGCGACGGCGAAAAGGGGCTTCACGCGTCGTGAGCCAAAAAAGCGATGAGCCGGACGGGAGCGCTCCCGCTGAATCACGGGTGTGGCTCATTGCGTGTCATGGCTGAGAATTGCCAGAATTTGTTTGAAACCGCTGATCGGGAGGGTTGGAGAACATCTCATGGCAGAAGATCGTGGATCGAGGGAATGGGCCTCGCGGCGTGCTGTGCTGGGAGCGTGGCGAGCTCGAGCGGCCGGTTGACGCCGAGCGCGCGCAAGGGCGCCTGGCCGCCCGGGCGCCGCGCGAGAGGCAGGCCGCCGCGTGGTCCGCTTCGGCGGCCCGCTTGCCGTGCCTGTGAGGCCGTATCGTGGTCGTGGACGCACTGGAAGGCACGCCGCCGGGGCGCGCGGAATGCTTCACCAATATAATTCAACGATGCTGGAAGGGCCTTTGCGCCCCCATAGGCGTTTACCAAGCTTCGCGCCCCGTCCTCCTACGTCCCAACGTTTACGTGAACGTTCATGTAAACGTACGCGTTGGTGACCGATGGCGGGGTGGAGGGGGGCGGGCTTCGCGCCCTGAGCGTGACCGAGATGCCGGCATCTGCGGTAAACGCAATTGTTTGCCATCGCAGTATGTACTGCGAGGGCACCCCGACGCCCTGATCCGAGATCACTCTCGAGGACTGCCGCGACGTGTCGGGCTGCCGCCTGGCGCGGCGATCGGCGGGGCACCTTTCCGCTCGCCCAACGCGCCCCGCCGAGCGAATTCCAAATACGTTCGCGGACCCCCGGAGATTATGGGGAGGGTGGAGCCGAGGCAAACTCGGGCATCCGAGGGCGTTCCGAGTGGCACGCCGGGTATCTGCGTCCATTGAGGCGGGAAAAGTACGACCATGTCAAAGCGCATGAACCGAAGAATTTTCCTCCGGGGGCTGGGCGGAGCTTGCGTCGCGGCGCCGTTCCTCGGCTCGATCCTCGACCGCTCCGTGATGGCACAGCCGGCCGCGCCGCCGAAGCGGCTGATCGTGATGTTCACGCCCTATGGCTGCATCACGACGCGGTGGTTCCCGAAGAAGTCGCACGGCCCGCTCACCGCCGCGGACCTCCAGTCGACGACGCTCAAGCACCTGGCGCCTCACGTCGACAAGCTCCTCATGCCCCGCGGCATCCGCGCGATGAACGAGTGGACGGCGACGCTGGCGCGGGGGCAGGGGAACGATCCCCACACGCAGGTGGTCGGGTCGTACTTCACTTGCCACCCGGTCACTCCCAACAGCGACGACCCGTTCAGCTTCAGGGCGGAGACGAAGTTCAACGCCATGCCGACCGGTCCCTCGCTGGACCACGTCATCGCACGACAGCTCAGCCCGCAAGGCACTCCGTTGCTCTTGAACATGGTTGGTCAGAATGAAAACCCTCAGATGGCGATCTCCTACTCCGCCGCCGAGACCCTCTTCAGGGGCCTCAACCCGTTGCAGCTCTTCAGCAGCCTCACGGGCATCTTCGAGCCGGGGAAGCCGCCGTCTCCGGACACCTACGCGGCGATGCGCGGCAAGAGCGTCCTCGACATCGTGAAGGACGATCTGCAGAGGCTCGAGCGGTTCGACATGAGCCGCGCCGACAAGCAGAAGCTCTCCGCCTGGAAGGAGCTCATCAACGCGACAGGAAACGTGGTGGCTTCTGCGCAGTGCGACACGTCCCTCGCCGCGGCGCTCGGCGCGACGCAAGAGAACATCACCCTGTGGGGCACGCCCCCGAGCGACGACGACAGGCTGACGCGGCGGATCTCGGACACTCTGGACGGAGCGGACCTCTGCTCGAACCTCGCCGTGCTCGCGGCGGCGTGCAACGCGAACCCCGTCATCTTCCTGAAATACCCCGGGAACTACCTCTTCAAGGGGCTCGGCGTGACGTTCGAGAGCGCCGGTCTCTCGCGTCGCCTGGGAAACGCGAACATGACGGGCACCTGCGTCGCCGGTGCGATCGACATGCTCCTCACGATCGACGACTACTATGCGAGGAAGTTCGCCCACCTCGTCGAGCAGCTGAGCCAAATCGAGGAGGGCGACGGGACGCTCCTCGACAGCTGCGCGGCCGTCTGGTTCCAGGACGTGTCGGACGGCTGCGCCCGCAACCTCAACAACCTGCCGATCATCCAGGCCGGCAGCGCCGGCGGCTATTTCAAGACCGGCTGGGCCGTGAACGTCGATGACGGCTCGCCCGATCTCACGACCGGCAACAGCGAGATCACGTGTACTGAAGGCACCTCGAACCAGGTCGACGCGATCTCCCAGGAGACGGGGACCGATCCGTCGCTCGCCAACGCGCCGATCAACAAGTACTTCTGCAGCTTGATGAACGCCCTCGGGGTCAAGGCAGGCGCGGATGGTTTCCCGGCAAAGGGCGGTTCGGCGCCGGTGACCCACTACGGCATGTACGACCGGACGGAGGACTTCATCGGCGGCGGGGTCAATCCGCCGACCATCCACGATCCAGGCGAGTTCACCGCGCTCAAGGCGAACTCCTGAGCGATCTCGTTCCCGAGCCTGTCGGCCCGGGGCGGCGCGCCCGAACGAGATGTCCCCGTCGGCGAGGGGGGTGTTATGCTCGCGCGCGTCGAGCGGGCGCGGCGCGGCGCCGTGCCGGGAGGTCGGTGGATGTCATCTGTCAGGGGTTTCACCCTCGAGCTGTCTCGGATCGAGTACGTCGGGCAAGGCCTTGTCCGGCCGGAGTGCGTGATCGTCGAGCCCGGCGGCACGCTCTGGGCCTCGGACGCTCGCGGCATCGCGACGCGCATCGAGCCGGACGGCAGGCAGGCGACCCTCGGCCCGGAGGTGCCCGAGCCGAACGGCATGGCGATGGATCGGCAGGGCAACCTCATCGTCGCCAGCATGTCCGGCGGCAAGATCCACAAGCTCCACCGCGACGGCCGGTCCGAGGTCCTCCTCGACTCCATCGACGGCAAGCCGCTCGGCGCCGTGAACTTCTGCTTCATCGACTCGCGGGATCGCCTCTGGATCTCCGTCACGACACGGCATCTCCCGTGGTGGTCCGCGGTCGTGGGCAGCGTCCGCGACGGGTACATCGCGCTCGTCGACGAGAAGGGTGCCCGCATCGTGGCCGACGGCCTCAGCTTGACGAACGAGGTGCGCCTCGACGCCGCCGAGCGGTTCCTGTACGCCGTCGAGACCGTCCCCGGCCGCCTCCTCCGGTTCTCGGTGCGCGACGACGGCAGCCTCGGCGATCCCGAGCAGTTCGGGCCCGACAGCCTCGGCATCGGCGGGTACATGGATGGCTTCGCCTTCGACGCCGAGGGCAACATCTGGGTGGCGGCCGTCTGTCGCAACGGCCTCGGGGTGATCTTCCCCGACGGCAGCTACCAGACCGTCTTCGAGGATCCGCGCCCTGCCGTCCTCGAGGCGATGACCGTGAAGCAGAGGAACGGCACCATCGAGCCGGCCGATCTCGGCGCCTGCGCGGGAAACACGCTGCAGCTGCCCACGAGCATCGCGTTCGGCGGCCCCGATCTCCGCACGTGTTACATGGGGTCGCTGGCGATGCCCCACCTCCTCACGTTCCGCGCGCCCGTCGCGGGGCTCCCGCTCGCGCACATGCGGTGATCGGCTTCACGCCAACAACCATCCATGCCTCGCGTTCACCTCGTCACCACCGGCGGCACCATCGCGAGCCGCGTCGACCCGAAGACGGGCGCCGCCGTGCCCGCCGTCCGCGCGGAGGAGCTCGTCGCCGACGTGCCCGCGCTCGGCCGCGTCGCTGAGATCGCGGTGACCGAGTTCTGCCTCGAGAGCAGCTGGAACCTCGGCCCGGACAGGATCGCGGCGCTCGCGCGCGCCGTGCGCGATCTCCAGGCCGATCCCGAGGTGACCGGCGTCGTCGTCACCCACGGCACGGACACCCTCGAGGAGACGGCGTTCGCGCTGGATCTGCTGCTCGACGGGGACACCCCGGTGGTGCTCACCGGCGCGATGCGGGACGCGAGCACGGCGGGGACCGACGGCCCGCGCAACCTCGTCTCGGCCGCGCGGATCGCCGTCGAGCCGTCAGCGCGGGGGCTCGGCGTGCTCGTCGCGCTGAACGACGAGCTCCACGCGGCCCGGTGCGTGATGAAGACCCACACGACCGCGCTCGGCACGTTCGCCTCGCCGGGTGTCGGGCCGCTCGGCTGGGTCGACGGCGAGGGCGTCGGCGTCCACGCGCGCCCCGCGAGGACGCCGACCCTGCCGCTCGCGCCGCCCGAGCCGCGGGTCTACCTCGTCAAGATGGCGTCCGGGATGGACGATCTCCTGCTGCGCGCGATCCTCGAGGCCGGGGCGCGCGGGGTGGTGATCGAGGGCTCGGGCGCGGGAAACGTCTGCGGGAGCTGGGAGGGGGCGATCGGCGCGCTCGTGCAGGCCGGCACGCCGGTCGTGCTGAGCTCGCGCTGCCCCGGCGGGCGGGTCACGCCGACGTACGGCGCGCCCGGCGGCGGGCGGCGGCTGCGGGATCTCGGGGTGATCGCCGCGGGCGCGCTCTCGGGGCCCAAGGCGAGGCTCGCGCTGATGTTCGCGCTCGGGGCGGGGCTCGACGGGGCGGCGCTACGCGCGTATTTCGACCGACTTGCCGGGTAGACCCTCGCTCCTCGCGCCCGGTTGCGGGCCGCGCCGCTCGTCGCCGGCGCCGCTCGACGCCTTGCGCTTCAGCTTCTCCTCGACCCGCGTGCCCTTGAAGAAGCTCGCGTTGGCCTCGGTGTAGAGCTTGTACGGGTTCTCGAACACATATGCCTTGAAGTCCTCGGGGCTGAGGACGCCCTCCTCCACGAGACTCCAGCTCTCCGCGAGCGCCTCGGTCAGGTCGGGGACGTCCCAGTGGCCGACGTCGGAGGAGTAGATGGCGTTGATCTTCACGCCGAGCGGGTTCGCCTTGGCGTTGAACGCGGACGCGATGGTGCGGTCGTCCGACTCGGATCCGAAGAAGAAGTTGTTCACCCAGCGGTCGCGGATGTCCTCGATCTTCTCGATGCCCGCGGCCTCGAAGTCATTGCGGTACTCCGGCGCGGGCTGGCGGGCGTCGCTCGTGTACCCGGCGCCCAGCGTGTCGGCGATCAGCTGCTCGCCCTCGATCGATCGCCCGTTTGCGAGCTTTGCGAGATCCGCGCCGTACCGCCGGAAGAGCTCGGTGAAGAGCGCGCGGTCGGTCGCCGCGGGGTCGTAGTGCTTGAGGCCCTCGGGGCCGCGCTTCTGGAAGCGGTCGACCAGGTGGATGTACACCCGCGCGCCCCAGTCCGCCCCGCCCTCGAGCATGCCGATGCGGAGCCCGGGGAAGCGGCGGGTGACGCCGCCGAAGAACAGCGCCTTGGCGAACGCCTCCGAGCCGTCGGCGAAGTGGCCGACGTGGTTGTTCATGTAGTTGCTGATCGACGAGCGCCCCGTCCAGCCCTGGCTCCCGTAATGGGTGAGGACAGGCACGCCGAGCTCGACCACCTTCGCCCAGAAAGGATCGTAGTCGTACTCGCTGTCGATGCCGTAGAAATCGATGTACGTCGCGTACTTCGCGATCTCCGGGTGGTGCGCCGGCGGGTACTTCTCCGCGATCGCCTTGATGGGGCGGCGCACGCCGCCGGCGATGTTGATCGCCTTGAGCCCGAGCTTCTTGACGGCGAACTCCAGCTCTTCGATCCCCTCCTCGGGCGTGTTCAGGGGGATCCCGGCGACCGGGGTGAGGCGGTCGCTGTACTTGCGAAACAGCTCCGCATGATAATGGTTGATCGCGCGCTGGAGCGCCTGCCGCGCGCCCGGGTCCTTCACGGCGAGCGGCGCGAGGGTGTTGTTCGGGAACAGGACCGAGTAGTCGGACCCTTGCTCCTCCAGGCGCTCGGCGAGCAGCTCCGGCAGGTGGTACGTGGCCACGTCCAGCGTGTTGCGCGTCACCCGCGCCCACCACGGCGACCTGACGGTGCGGTAGTGCTGCCGCTCCTCGGGCGTCTGGCTGTACCAGTCCTTGCCGCTGCTGTTCTCGGCGTTGCGGCGGCGGGAGCTCAGCGCCTTGCGCAGATCGTCGACGAGCTTGGCGCCGCCGTACGTGGCGACGAAATCCTCGAGCGCCGGCGAGTAATCGTTGGTGTGGATGTCCGTGTCGATGACGGGGTAATCGAGCTTTTCCTTGACCGCCACGGAGGGCGAGGCCTTGAGACGAGCGATACGGTCGGTCATGAAGACTCCGGAGAAGGGTAGGGGCGCACCGAGGCCGCCGGTGGATGGTCGATGGCCGTGCTGGCGCGCCGCTCGCTGCAACACGCGTGCCCCGGCGCCGGCGCCGAGGGGTCTTGCGCTCTCGACCGCGGATCTCGGCGCCCCTCCGGCGCGCTCGCCGCGCGCGCTGCTCGGATCCGAGCAGCGGTTCAGCGCGGCTGCTTCCGCAGCAACACCCGGACGCCTTGTCGCGCGCGGCCCCGGTCGCCGTACCCATGGCGGCCGTGAAGCGCCAGCTAGCAGCTGCTCGCCGGGCCACCGCCGGGGCAGATGGTCGGGAGGCTGACGCCGGTGGTGGTCCCGTTGATCCAGTCCTTGTAGGTCGAGTGCTGCACCTCGTAGCCGATCCAGCCGATCCCCTTGGCGAAGTAGTACACCTCGTCCTTTCCGGCGCCGTCGATGATGACCTTCTTGATCACGTCCGTGTAGACTTGACCGTTCGGAGCGGTGACGGAGGACAGGTGCTCGACCGTGTACCGCTGCCACGTCCAGCCCTCGTGCCACGAGTCGCAGGCGCCGCAGGTCGTCTCGCTCTGCGCGTCGACGTAGATGTCGAACGTGTAGGTCTGGACGCCGCGTGACTTGTCGAAATAGCGCGGCAGCACCTTCGCTCCTCCCCAGTCGGTGGTGTCCTTCGGGGCCTGGTAGGCGTAGCCGCCCGGAACAGGGTCTCCGCGCCACTGGTGCCTGCAGTCGGTCGGCCTGTTCAGCGCGCCGCACTGCTCATCGCAGTACGTCTGGATGCCGGTGTCGAAGTACGCCCACGAGGTGTCCTTCCACAGCCGGATCCACTGCTCGTCAGCCGTGTAGGACTCGTAATCGGCGCCGTTCCTGCCCTTCACGTACACGAACTGCCTGCGGCCCGAGCTGTCCTTGCCCTGCGGGACGTACCATCGAGCTCCGGTCACCTGCGTTGCGTACTGGGGGCCGCTCGCGCTGCATCCCGGCGTCATGTAGTCGAAGAGGTCGACGACGCTGGAGGTCCGGCAGGACGTCGAGGTCGTCCAGATGGGCCTGCCGGCGGTGTTGTAGATGACGAGGTTGCAGTCGTCCTGGAGGGCGAAACGTGCGCCTGGGTTTCCCGCGGTCCTGGAGCTCCAGAGCGCGCGGGTGCCGGCGTAGAGGACCAGGTTCCCGTCGGTCTGCATGATGAGCCTCGTCGTATCCGACCGGGGCGCCGTGTGCGTGGCCCAGGACGCGCCGGTCTCGTCGTAGGCGACGACGTTGCCGTCCGTCTGATGCACGAGCTTCACGCGGCCGTTGCACGATCGGATCGACTGGCTTCGATCGAGAGACTCCCCCGGGGCGAGCCCTCCGCACGCGAGGGCGCCCTCGGCCGTCTCGGTGAGCTCGTCTGGCGCGGCGAGCGCGTCCGACTCCGACGAATGGCCGGAGCCACAGGCAGAGAGAGCTGCCGGAATCGCCACGAGGACCAACGGATAAAAGAATCGTTTCATTGCAAGTGTCTCCTTCTCGGAATGCAGCGCAGAGAGGACGGCGCTGGGTGCGCAGAGCTCACCCGACGAGCCGCCACGGGCGGCAAGGCGCCGACCGTCTCGCCAGGGCAGCTCCGCCCCGGAGCGGGGGCCGTCTTCCTTCAGGCCCCGCCGCGCGGTCCGCGTCCCGTCACGTGCCATGAGCACCCCGCATGCCAGACATCCGCAGCGCCCCCTCGGGCCGCGCGAGCGGCGCCTCGACCTCGGGTACGCAACGGCTGCGTAGAAGGGGCGAGTGGAGAACGCAGGGCTTGCTCAGGTAAGCAAACCTTGCTGGCGCCCCGACCGCCACCGGAAGGTCGGGCCGCTCCGGCCTCCCTCAGGCTGTGATGGGACAGCCGAGATCTGTGACGGGATTTCGCTCGACCTGCGCCGCGAGCGGGTCATGGCAGCGGCGCGCCGGCGAGCGGGTCACGCCGGGCCGAACAGCGCGAGGCACTGCGCGTCGAGGACGCCGCCGACGAGATCGAGCGGCGCGCCAGATCTCTCGTTCATCCACTCCGCCGGGACGGCCAGCTCGCGCTGCGCGCCGCCGGTCGCCTCCGTGACCTCCCGCATCGTGCAGCCGTAGACGATGCGGCTGATCCGGGCGAGCCAGGCCGCGGTGAAGCACATCGGGCAGGGCTCCACGGTCGTGTACAGCGTGTATCCCTGCAAGTCCGGCCCGACGGCCGCGCAGGCGCGGCGAACGGCGCCGACCTCGGCGTGCCACGTGAAGTCGCGCTGGGCGTTCACCTCGTCGGTCGCCTCGGCCACGACGGCGCCGTCGGGGGCGGCCACCAGGGCGCCGAACGGCGGCTCGCCGGCGCGCTGCGCGCCGCGCGCGAGCTCCAGCGCGCGCCCCATGAGCGCCTCGTCGCGGCTCATCGGACGAGCCTCGGTTCGAGCAGCGACTCCGGCGCCGGCGCCTTCTTGACGAGCTTGGACTCGACCGCGAAGTCGACAACCGCCTTCATCGAGGCGTACACGGGGCCGGCCTTCTCCGCCGTGCCGAAGAGCTGCTTGTTGTCGGCCAGGTCGTAGATCTTGTCGCCGGCCAGCATGCCCTTCACGTCCTCGGGCGGAGCGTTCAAGTACTTGCCGATGATGGGAATCGCCTTGTCGGGCTCGCCGCGCAGGACGCGCACCCCCTGATCGATGGCGCCGATGAACCTCGAGCAGGCGTCACCGGACTCGGCGAGCCGCGATCGGCGCACGGCCACCGCGTCCATGATGGTGTCGGGGACGCTGGCGCTCGAGAAGATCACGCGACCGCCGCCCTTGGTCGCCTTGGTGATCCACGGCTCCCAGGTGACCGCGGCGTCGACCTTCCCCGCCACGAACGCGGCCCCGGCGTCGTCTGCGCTCATGCTCGTGACCTTCACGTCGTCCGCGGAGAGCCCGGACTTCTTCAGGCCGGCGAGGAACAGCATGTGATTGACCTCGCCGAGGGTGAGCGCGACCGTCTTGCCCTTGAGATCGGCCATGGACGCGACCCCCTCCTTCGCCACCACCGCGTCCGCGCCGTTCGAGCTGTCGATGAGCGCGATGGCCACGACGTCCGTGTCGCCGTTGCCGCTCAGCACGGCCAGGTTCTGCAGGGTCGTCAGGCCGATATCGAGCTTCCCCGCGGCCAGCGCCGGCAGCGTGTCCCCGGGGTTCGAGAACGGCTTGAGCTCGACGTCGAGGCCAGCCTGCTTGAACAGCCCGAGCTCGTTCGCGATGAACACGCCCGCATAGCCAATCCACAGATCGTGTCCCACGGTCAGCTTCACCGGCGCGTTCGCCGCGGCCCCGGGCTTCTCGCCGGGCGCGGCGGCGGCGGGCACCTCGCGCGCCGGCTCGTCCTTCTTCGAGCAGCCTGGCGACAGGAGGAGGCAGGCGAGCGCTGCCCCGAGCTCTAGCACGACGGTCCTTCGGTTCATGGATCCTCTCCCCTCGGCGTATGCGTGAGCCCGAGGAGCAAGCGTCGGCGCTGCTCCTCGGGGCGGGCCCTCCCCCGCAGGAGCGAGAGAATATCCCGTTTGAGGCGCAGCAACGCCTCGTCGAGCTTGAGGTCGGGCGAGCGATCCGCCCGGGGTACCGGCACGTCGAAGGTGGCCACGACGCGGCCGGGGCGCTCGGAGAAGACCACCACGCGATCGGACAGGATCAGGGCCTCCTCCACGTCGTGGGTGACGAAGAGCGTCATGATCCGGTGATGCTGGATCACATGGAGCAGGAGCCCCTGCATCTCCTCACGTGTCTGGGCGTCGAGGGCGCCGAACGGCTCATCCATCAGCAGCACCTCCGGCCGCGCGGCGAGCGCCCGCGCCAGCGCGGCGCGCTGCTGCATGCCGCCGCTCAGCTCCGCGGGCGCGCTGTCGCGGAAGTCCCACAGATCGACGAGGCGCAGGAGGCGCTCGACGCGGTCCGCCTCTCGCTCGGAGCCGGCCTGCCGCGCCCGGCCGCGGTGGCGGGCCAGCGTCAGCGGGAAGCGGACGTTCTCCCGCACGCTGAGCCACGGGAAGAGCGTCTGTTGCTGGAACACGACGCCGAGCTCGGCGCCGGGGCCGAGGACGCGTTCGCCGCCGAGCGTGACGGTCCCGGTGGTCGCCGGCTCGAGCCCCGCGACGATGTGCAGCAGCGTGGATTTCCCGCACCCGGAGGGGCCCACGAGGCTCACGAACTCGCCCTCGCCGACGTCGAGGTCGAGCGGGCAGAGGGCGCTGGTCTCGCCGCGGCGGCCGGCGTACGCCTTGCTGACGCCGCGCACGGAGAGCATCACGCGTCGCGCCCCCTGGCCCAGCGGAAGAGCCGGCGGTGCGCTGCGCCGAACGCCCAGTCGAGCCCCAGGCCGATCGCGCCCAGCACCGCCAGGTACGCGTAGATGCTGGGCGTCTGGATGAAGCGATAGAACCTGAGGACGCGGAAGCCGAGGCCCTCGGTGGCGGCCACGAGCTCCGCGACGACGACGTAGCTCCACGCCCACCCGTTGCACATGCGCAGCGCGCTCCAGATGCCGGGGAGGGCGGCCGGGGCCAGCACGCGCCAGACGATCTCCCGCCGGGTGGCTCCGAGGCTCTGGCTGACCTGGAGCAGCGGCGCCGGGACCCGCCGCACCTCGTCCGCGGTCATGAGCAGCAGCTGGAAGAAGGTCCCCAGGAAGACGAGGAGGACCTTCGCGCCCTCGCCGATGCCCGCCGCGATCATGACGAGCGGGATCAGCGCCGGCACGGGGACATAGCGGAGGAACTCGGTCGGCGGCTCGATCAGCGCGGCGATCGATCGGAACGCGCCGGCGAGCACGCCGAGCGGGACCGCGAGGAGCGCGGCGGCCACGAACCCGGCCGTGACCCGGAGGAAGCTATAGCGGACGTCGAGCCAGAGCTCCGCCGAGCCGAGCGCTTCGGCCGTCGCCCGCCCGATGCTCGCGAGCGTGGGAGCGAGGGCGGTGTTCACCCCGTCGCGGCCCGCGAGCCAGGCGTACGCCGCGAGGGTGGCGAGGAAGCTCGCCGCGCCGAGCGCGAGACGGACCCGGGCGGAAACGGGGCGGCCGAGCGCGAGCCAGCGCGGCGGTGGTCGCTCGCACTGTCGCGGCGGGGCTCGCGGCGCTCGGTCGCCGGGCATCCGTCAGCCGAAGAGCTGCATCACCGCGGCGCTCTCGGTGACGTAGGCGAACGCGTTGCTCATGCAGAGGATCGCGGCGTCGTGGAGCTCCCGTGAGGTCCCGGCCACGGCGTCGACCGGGAGCAGCACGCGGTAATCCAGGTTCCTCGCGGTGAGCACGGTGCTGAGCACGCAGATGTTGGTGCACACGCCGCAGCAGATGAGATTCTCCACCCGCTTGCACCGGAGCAGCAGGTCGAGGTCGGTGCCCAGAAAGCAGTCGTAGCGCCGCTTGGTGAAGATCCGATGATCCTGCGGCTCGATCTGCAGCCCATCGACCATCTCGGCGCCGCGGGATCCCTCGAGGCAGTGCGGCGGCTCGAACTCCAGCTCGATGCCGAAGTCGCACCGATCGGCCCTGTGCATCTCCTGGGTGAAGACGACCGGCAGGCCGTGCCCTCTCGCCCACGCGGCGAGCGCGTTGACGCGCTGTACGATATCGAGCGCCCCGCGCGCCTCGCAGGGCGCGCCCTCCTCGACGAAGTCCCGCTGCATGTCGATGACGAGGAGGGCGGTGGTGGCGGGGCGGATCTGGTCGAGGGGCAACGGGCGGATACGCGGCGTCATCGCTGGCCTGGACGTTCGACGCGCGGGGGACACCGGGCGCGTCGAGCTCGCTGAGGTGTGGTGAGTGAAGTGGTGAACCGACCGTCCCTATATCAGCCGGGATTGCAGCGCTAAAAGGCTGAACGGAATTTAGCCGGCGCCTCGCCGGAGGGTCAAGCGAGACCTCGGTGTGTGAGCACTTCGAGAGGGTGTGATGTCGCCCGCTGCGTGGAACAAGGTGCGAGGGAGGGAGATGTCTGTCGGCGCCGCTCGGCGTCGCCTGACGTCTCCTGACGTCTAAGGTGGCGCCATCGGCCGCACGCCGGTCATCTCCTTCGCCGCGCCATCGCGTAACGCACGCCGGCCCGGAGATCTCTCAGGAGGACGATCCCCTCCAGCGTCTCGCCGAGGCTCGCGAGCGCCGCGGCGGTGCTGGCCGACATCCCCACGAGGACGCTCTCGGCGCCGAGCAGGCCCACGGCCTGCACCGCGCGCAGGAGGTGGAGCGCGACGGCGCTGTCGATCATCGGGACGCCGGTGAGATCGACGATCAC
Organism: Sorangium sp. So ce145; assembly: GCF_051525985.1. NCBI lineage: Bacteria > Pseudomonadati > Myxococcota > Polyangiales > Polyangiaceae > Sorangium > Sorangium sp. So ce145. The sequence continues at coordinate 4,729,713 of NZ_CP150315.1, forward strand.
GAACTGGGCGTCGTGGCGCTCCACGCCTTGCAGCAGCGCCGCCATGAGCTGGGTGCCCCGCATCGTGTCGAGATGGCCGATGAGCGGCACGACGATGACCCCGTGGTCGATGGGCAGGACCGGCGTCGAGAGCGCGGCTATCGTCTCGAGGAGGCGCGCCTGGATGCCGAGGAGATCGGCCTCGGTGCTCCGCAGCGCCTCTTCCGTCCTCTTTCGTGCGGTCATGTCGACCACGACCCCGACCATCCCGATCACGCGCCCGCTCGCGTCGCGGAACGGGACGTTGTTCTCCAGCGTCCAGCCGTCGCTCCCGTCCTCGAGCTTCCACCGGAGCTCCACGTTGACCCGCGGGATCCCCTCGGACATGATGATCTCGTCGTTCTCGCGGTAGCTGCGCGCGACCTCGTCGACGAATATCTCCTCGTCGCGCTTCCCGACGATCCTGTCGCTCGAGAGGCGATAGTGCTCCGCATAGGCCTTGTTGACGGCGAGGTACCGGTGGTCCCGAGCCTTGAAGAACACCATCGCCGGGATCGCGTCGAGCAGCGCGGCGTACCCCGAGGCCTCCGCCGCGAAGAAGCTGGCCAGGAGCTCCTGCTCCCCCGCGGCGGGCCGCGCCTCGCGTACGGCCGAGCTCGTCCGCTGCGCCTCGGCCAGGGCCTGCTCCAGGTCCGCGACGCGCCTGCGGAGCGCCGCGACCTGCTCGTGCAGCGACGTCTCGCTATCTGGATCTGAAAGACACTGCATTACAGGGTACCACGCGTCGGCCGGGCCACGGTGACCGCATGATTGTCGGGGGCGCAACACTTGTCAAGCGCTCGATGTCCGTTGTCGGCTCACGGCGTGCCCTCGGTGTGGGCAGGCAGGTCCCGTGGATGTCGACCAAGACGTTCCTCGCCCGTGCGGAGGGCGAGCGCGCGGCGTTACGCGGTGTTTACCGGCCGTTTACGCGGCGTTGCGCGGCGTTATGCGCCGTTACGCAGCGTTACGCGCCGGTTACCCGCCATTTACGCGCCGTTCAAGCTGGACCCGTGCTCATTTGTCAGGACAGGATCTGCGGAGGCCGGGAATCCGCCTCGTACAACGCGGACGATGGTTGTGCGTTGCGCGTGGCCGATGAAGCGGCGTGGACGTGAGATTCGTTGTCTCGCGGTTATCGATTCCCGGTCGGGTGGAACGACGGAGGCGCCTTGAACGATCGGCTCTTCCCTGGTCGAGACGCGCCATGGCCGGGTGTGGCCCCGCCGCCCGCGCGAGGCCTCGTGTCTTGGCCGGCATCGTCGCAAAGCGCGGTGCGTGAGCGTTTCGGGCGTACCAATGAGCGCCGCGGGCGCGCGCCGCGCGGCGCGCGGGCGCAGGGTAGGCGCACCAGCCGGCGCGTCGCCGGCCCGTTCACACGAGAGAGCGCACCATGAAAACGCAACCGAAACGCCTCGCCGCCGTCCTCGCCTGCCTCGTCGCCGTCCTCCCGGCGTGCGCCGAGAGCGAGGCCCCGACCGCGCCGGAGCTCCGCCGCGTCGGCGGCTTCAGCACACCCGAGTCGGTGCTCCACGACGAGGAGCGCGACGTTTACCTCGTCTCGAACATCGTCGGCTCACCCGTCGAGAAGGACGACCGCGCGTTCATCTCGCGCGTCTCGCCGGACGGCGAGATCCTCGACCTGACATGGATCGACGGCGCGTCGGAGGGCGTGACGCTGAGCGCCCCGAAGGGCATGGCCATCGCGGGCGGCAGGCTCTATGTGGCCGATATCGACGTGATCCGCGTCTTCGACGCGAGCGACGGCGCGCCCATCGAGGACATCGAGGTCGCCGGCGCCGGCCTGCTCAACGACGTCGCGGCCATGCCCGACGGGTCGATCGTGGTCTCGGACTCCGGCGTGGCCATCGGGGAGGGCGGGTTCACCTCGATCGGCACCGACGCGCTCATCGCGGTCGATCCGGGCGGGGAGGTCTCCCGGCTGATCGCGGATCCCGCGCTGCCGCACCCGAACGGCGTGGCGTGCGCGGAGGGCGAGATCTGGGTGGCTTACCTCGGCGCAGCGCGGGTCGACGCGCTCGACGCGCTCGACGTATCCCCGCGGCCGCGGCGCGAGATCTCCCTGCCCGCTGGCACGCTGGACGGCCTCGTGCGCCTCGACGACGGCCGGCTCCTCGTGTCGAGCTGGGACGCGGGCGCCGTCTTCGAGATCGACCCCGCCGGGGACGCGGCGCCGCGCGTCTCCACGCTCGCGGCGGATCTCCCGAGCCCCGCCGATCTCGGCTGGGACCGCGCGAGAAATCGCCTGCTCGTCCCGCTCTTCAACGACGGCGAGATCGTCCTGCTCGACGTGAAGTGAGCCGGCGGAACAGCGCTTTGGGCCCAGGGGCGGCGCGGTTACGCTGCGCCGCCCCGGCCGGCCCCGCGCTGCGTCTGCGCGGCGAGAGAGGCGCCCTTTTCCATCAGGAGCGACGATGAAGACCCAGCTCACCCGACTGCTCGAGCCCACCGATCAAGCCCAGGCCTGGGGCGCGCTCAGAGAGGCCATCTCCCGCCTGGAGCGCACGTCCTCGGCGAGCGGCGCCGGCCTGGCCCGGTGGGTCGGCGTTTTCACCCGCACGCGCGATCGGATCACGATACAGCGGCTCTCCCGGCCGCTCGTCGTGCTCATCCTCGACGGCGCGAAGCGGATCTTCCTCGACGGCCCGGACGGCAACACGCGCCTCGTCGCCCGGGAGGGGCAGATCCTGCTCGTGCCGCAGGGCATCCCGCTCGAGCTCGTGAACGAGCCCGATCCCGAGCGCGGCGCCTACCGCTCGTTCACGATCGAGCTCTTGAGCGAGGTCGACGAGCGGCTCCAGCGCCGGTATCCCACGCTCTGCGTCCAGCGGGGGCTCGGCGGCTTCGAGGCGGATCGGCCGCACCTCCTGCGCTCCGCGATGCCGTCGATCCAGGCGCTGATCCACCTCGTGAACACGCTGCTCTTGCCCGGCGCGCACGCGCTGCTCATCGAGCACCGGCTGGAGGATCTCATCCTGACCCTGCTCCTGCAGCACCGGGAGCAGCTCGACGAGGCGCGCGCCGCCTCCTCGACGCTGGCGCTCGATCCGACGCTCGCGGTGCGGGCGCTTGTGCGCCGCGATCCGGCGCGCCCGTGGGCGGCCCCGGAGGTCGCGCGCGCGCTCGGGGTGAGCGACGCGACGCTGCGCCGCCGGCTCGGCGCGAAGGGGGTCTCGTTCAGGGCCCTCCTGTGGAAGGAGCGCCTCGATCTCGCCAAGGGGCTCCTGCGCTCCGGGCGCCACGGCGTGCTGGAGGTCGCGACGGCCTGCGGCTACGACTCGGCGTCGCGCTTCGCCGAGCAATTCCGGCGCTCCGAGGGCGTCAGCCCCTCGGAGTACCGCGCGCGGCACCGCGCGAGCGCGAACGACTGCTGGAGCGAGGAGCCCGAGCTCGACGCGAGGTGAGGGATCGGCGCGCCGGGACGCGGAGGCGGGGCGCTCAGCCCGCCTTGTCGATGCGGCCGTCGGGGTAGCGCGCGAAGCGGCCTTCCGCGCGCCCGTGGACCGGGCCGTCGCTCGGCCACGGCCATCCGCCGAAGCCCGTCCGCCGGTAGTCGAGGAAGGCCTGCTGGACCTCCGCCATCGAGGTCATCACGAAGGGGCCTTGCTGCGCGACGGGCTCGCCGATGGGCTTGCCCTGGAGGAGCAGGAGCTCGGCCTCGTCGGGGCCGTTCTCGAGCAGCGCGGCGGCGCCGTCGCGGAGCGTGATCCTGTGGGCCGCGGGGACGCGGCGGGCGCCGACGCGCAGCTCGGCGCCGCGGAAGAAATAGAGCGCGCGGTTCGTGCCGGGGGAGGCGGCCGGCAGCGTGAACCGCGCGCCCGGGGCCATCTTGAGCGTCCAGATCGCCACGTCGGACGCGGCGCGCGCCGCCCACGACCTCGGCGGCGGGGCCGGTGGGCGGAGCTCGCCGAGGCGGCCGGCGATGATCGTGATCTCGGTCGTCCTGCCCGCGGCGTCGCGCGCGATCTGCCTGGGGATCGTGTCGCCCCACATCATCACGAAGCGCGGCTCGGCGAGCTTGTCGGCGCGCGGCAGGTTGAGCCAGATCTGGAAGAGCTCGAGCGGGTTGGGCCCGTCCTTCTCGACGAGCGGGAACATCTCCGCGTGGACGATGCCGCCCCCCGCCGTGAGCCACTGGACGTCGCCGCGGCCGTAGCGCGCGGCCGCGCCGAGCGAGTCCGCGTGATCGACGAGCCCGCGCCGCACGACGGTCACGGTCTCGAAGCCGCGGTGCGGGTGCTGCGGAAAGCCGGGGACCACGTCGCCGTGGTACATGCGCCAGCCGTCCTTGCCCGCGAAGTCGCGCCCGATGGCGCGGCCCGAGAGCGATGCGGCCGGCCCCATCCGCTCGTTGCCGGCCGGGTACGCGTCGTCGTGGTGGACGCAGAACAGGAAGGGATCGAGCGTCTCCCAGGGGAACCCGAGCGGCGCGGCGTCGCGGACGACGTCCTCCGCGGCGAGCGCGGCCTCGTCGGTGCGAGGCGGGGGCGCGGCGGGGTCGCACGCGGCGACGACGGGCGTTGCGGCGAGGGCGCCGAGGGCTGTGCGGCGATCCATGGGGCTCATCGTCTCATCGTAAGGTGGACCTCATGGGGGGACAACGGTGCTAGCGCGCAACGTGGCGTTGCGCCGGGAGCAACGCGCGCGACGTGCGAGCCGCCGCGCGGGCTGGGTGGAGCAGGGGAGCGGTGAGGGGGCGCGTCTCGGCGTGAGCGCGGCGCTTTTTCGTGCGGAGGCGGGGCGGGCGCGCCTGGAGTCGACTAGAGTCGACCCTCGTGTCCAAACGGCGCTCCGAATCGAGCATCATCTTCCTTGTCGCTGCTGTCCAGTTCATCAACATCCTCGACTTCGTGATGGTGATGCCGCTCGGGCCCGACTTCGCGGTCGCGCTCGGGATCCCGATGTCCAGCATCGGCCTCATCGGCGGCAGCTACACGGCGGCGGCCGCGGTCTCGGGCCTCGCGGGCGCGTTCTTCCTCGACCGCTTCGACCGGCGCAGCGCGCTCGCCGTGGCGATGCTCGGCCTCGTCGCCGGCACGGCGGCCGGGGGCTTCGCCACGGGGCTCCCGAGCCTCATGGCGGCGCGCGTGCTCGCCGGGGCGTTCGGCGGGCCCGCGACCTCGGTCGCGTTCTCGATCGTCGCCGACGTGATCCCGCCCGAGCGGCGCGGCAAGGCGATGGGCGTCGTGATGGGCTCGTTCTCGGTCGCCTCGGTGCTCGGCGTCCCCGCCGGGCTGGAGCTCGCCCGCCGCGGCGGCTTTCCGCTGCCGTTCTTCGCGGTCGCGGGGCTCGGGTTGCTCGTCGCCGGGCTCGCGATCTTCCTCCTGCCGTCGATGCGGGATCACCTGACCGGCGCGCCGCCGTCGGGCAGCGCGCTCGGCGAGCTCGGCGCGCTCCTCGGCCGGCCGATCGTGCTGCTCTCGTACGCGACGACGGCGATCCTGACGGTGGCGTCGTTCCTGGTGATCCCCAACATCTCGGCTTACGTGCAGTACAACCTCGGGTATCCGCGCGAGCGGCTCGGGCTGCTCTACTTCGTGGGAGGCCTGGTGAGCTTCGCCGCGATGCGGGCCGTGGGACCGTTGGTGGACCGCTTCGGCGCGTTTCAGACAGGCTCTGTGGGCGCGGCGGTGCTCGTGAGCGTCCTCTATGCGGGGTTCGTCTCGTACACGCCGGGGCTGCCGGTGCTCGCCATCTTCATCGTCTTCATGCTGGGCATGACGTTCCGCAACGTCTCGCACAACACGCTGACGTCGAAGGTGCCGCGCCCCGCCGAGCGGGCGCGCTTCACCTCGATGCAGTCGGCCGTACAGCACATGTCGTCCGCGATCGCAGCGTTCGCGGCGGCCAGGATGCTCCACGAGCTGCCGGACCACCGCCTCGATGGCATGCCGCTCGTCGCGGGGCTGTCGATCGCGTTCACGGTGGCGCTGCCGCTGCTGTTCCTCGGGATCGAGCGGCGCGTCGCGCTTGCGGCTGCGGGGCGTCCGGCGCCCTGACGCCGCCGGCCAGCGGCGGATGAGGTGACCTGCGGCGCGGCGCCGGCAGCGGCGCGGCTGCCGGGATGGCTCGGACGGCGCGGTCGGGCGCCTTCACGTCAGCGGGCGGGATCCATCTGCGAGAAGCGATACGCCCCGACGGTGGCGGCGATGGATGAGAGGACGAGGAGCGCGAGCGCGAGCCCGATGTTGTTGAGCGACTCGCCGAGGCCGACCAGCCAGATCCAGCGCGTGTCGGGATCCACAGCGCCGATGTACGTGAGCGATTTGATGGTGCCGCTGACGAAGCCGAGCCCGCCGGCCACCAGCGTCAGGATACCGAGGCTCACCTGGAGCGGCACGAACCGCCGCTCGGGCGAGATGGCATAACGGACGGATGCGGCAAGGAGCAGGAGCCCGAAGACGAGCGTGGGATACATGCCCCAGCCGCCCATGTGGAAGGCTTCGACCATGACGAGTACCTCCTTGGATACGGCTCCAGACAGGCGCGGGACGCGAAGGTTCCGGGACGGGGACGGGAACATCGTCGCGACGCGCGCGCTGTGTTGCGCGAGGCCCCCACGGGACGGACGCCACGCCTGGGCGCGCTCGCGGCACGAGGTTACTCCGGTTCGGCCGGATCAGAACACGAGCCGGGCTGATAAGCTCGCGGCCTCGAGCGACGCAGCGGGTCGGAGCTCGACCTGCACGCCGCCCCGGTCTTTGGTGCGGTAGGAGTGCGGCCTGTTCACGAAGAGCAGGACGGTCCCCGTGAGCACGGTCGCTCCGCCGGCGATGAGGGTGCCGATGGCCAGGTCGTTCTCGAAGACGCTGCCTTCGTACTCGTCGTGGGAAGACGGCGCACACGACGGATCGCAGGCGGCCTGGAGGCGCTCGTGGGTATCTTCGTGGTTCGTGTTGGCGTGCTGCATTAACCCGCCGCCCACGACGCCCAGCGCCGCGCCGACCCCGACCGCGGCCCACGGAAGCCAGGCGGGCCATCGCTGCGTCGCGACGACGGTATCGGTGCTCAGTGTGAGCTTGCCTGAAGCCTCTTTGCCCGCGAGCACGAGAATGGGCTTGACGACCGTGAAGTATCCGTTCTTTCTCGCCGTGATGACATGCTCTCCGGGCGTGACCATCCGGCGTTCGGCGCCGGGGCCGACGAACCAGGGCTTTCCGTCCAGCAGCACGGTGGCGCCCGCCTCATCGCAGCGGATCTCGATGGCGGCGAGCTCCTGCGCCATGAGCGCGCGCAGCGCCGCGCGCGCCTCCTGCTCCTTCGCCGCATCGAGCGAACCGGGCCCCCACCGCAGGGAGAGGCGCAGGTTGTCGTAGGCCAGGAGCGGCAGGCCGATGCTCCTCAACACCCGCCCGAGGTAGAGCCGGAGCTCGGGGTGCTCCCAAAAGGCTAGCGCTGCTTCATATTTCTCCCGCGCCTCGGCGAGCATCATGCGCCGGTGAAAGTCCCGCGCTTCCGTGAAGAGCACCTGTGCCGCCCGCTTTCGATCCTCGGAGACGCCCTGGTGCCATGGTGGCAGCGATGTCGGGGGCGATGACGACTCCGCTGTCGCCGGAGACGCTGGAGGCAGCGACGATGATGACGGTGCCAGTGGCGCAGGCGCCGGCGCCTGGGCTCGCGCGGGCGCGGCGGACAGCGTCACGACGGCGATGGTCAGAAGGCGCCTCGCCGTCGCAAGGGCGACGTGAACGGGTTGACTTCGGTTCGTCGTCGCCATGAAAGCCAATCGCTCTCCTCCAGCTCGCTCGTGATGCATCCTCGCGCGTTTGTCCCGGTTCGCCGGTCCGGCGAGCGAGCGCCGCGCCTGAGAGTATGCCCGCGCATGTCTTCTGTGAAGCGATCTCGTGACAGATCTGTATATACATGGCGGCATCGGGCGCCTATGCTCTCGTCCTTGCTCTGGCCGCAGCGGTGAACGCGATTTTGATGATGGTGATGATTTGCATAGAGGAGGGAAGTTGTCCACTGAGCTGAGCATCCTGGAGCCGGCCGGTCGATCGTCCGACGTGGCCGTGCGGGATGACGAGGCTTGCTCTGGTATGCGCACCGAAGGCCTCGTGGACACGGGCTACGCCAGCACCGTGCTCGTCGGCGCAGCGCCCGCAGCGGCCGCGCTGGCCGCCGCTTCGGCGAGGATCGGCGTCGTGCCGGCCGGCGTTCGCGGGGTGGAGCGAGATGCGGTGACCAGCTCGAGCGCTCCGCCGTCCTCTTCGCTTCCCCGCGTAGATCCGCCGTCGGCCGGCGCCCGCATCGGCCACTACGAGCTCTTGCGCGAGCTCGGTCGGGGTGGCATGGGCACGGTCTTTCTGGCGCGCGACACGCGGCTCGCTCGCCTCGTCGCGATCAAGCTCCTGACCAGGCTGAACAGCAGCGGTGTACAGCGCTTTCTGATCGAAGCGCGGGCCACCGCGCGTTGCAATCACGAGCACATCGTGACCATCCACGAGGTGAACGAGCACGATGGCTATCCGTACATGGTGCTCGAGTACATCGAGGGACAGAGTCTCCGCGCCTGGATGAATCAGCGCAGGACCGCGGATGCCGACGAGGAGGTGTCGACGACGCCCGTGCCGCCCAGCCTGGCTGTCGACATGATGGTCCCCGTCGTACGCGCGCTCTGTCGCGCGCACGCGTCCGGCATCATCCATCGCGACCTCAAACCCGAGAACATCATGCTGGACGCGTCGGGGACGATCAAGGTGGTCGATTTCGGCATCGCCAAGCTGCACGAGGACGAGACGAGCTTCGCACTCGCGGTCGAGCGCGCAGCCGCCGGGCATACGCCCCTGACTGGTGAAGGCGCGGTCATCGGCACGATGCCTTATATGTCGCCCGAACAGTGGAGGGGAAAGGACATCGACCAGTCCAGCGATATCTGGGCGGTCGGCATCATGCTCCACGAGCTCGTGCTCGGCGCCCACCCGCTCGCGCCGGTCAACCAGGGCAAGCTCTTCGGCGTGGCGCTCCTCGACGAGCCGATGCCCCAGGTCAGCGCGCGCTACCCGGAGCTCGGCGCGCTCGGAGCGATCATCGATCGCTGCCTCTGCAAGCGGAAATCCGAGCGGTTCGCCTCCGCGCTGGAGCTCTTGACCGAGCTTTTGCCCCTCCTGCCCGGGCGCCGGGAGATCCTCCTCGGCAGCGACGAGAGCCCGTTCGCTGGCCTGTCGTCGTTCCAGGAGGCCGACGCCGACCGCTTCTTCGGTCGCGCGCAGGATCTGGCGGGCGTGGTGGCGCGCCTCAGGAGCCAGCCGCTGCTCGCGATCGCGGGGGCGTCGGGCATCGGGAAGTCGTCGCTTGTGAGGGCAGGGGTCATCCCGGCGCTGAAGCGCTCCGGGGAGGGCTGGGAGGCGCTCGTCCTGCGGCCCGGGCGCGAGCCCATGGCAGCCCTCGCGCAGCTCTTCAGCCACCCCGCGTTGAGGCGGAGCGCAGCCCCGCCGGCGCTCGCCCCGGAGGGAGGCGCAGCGACGGACGCGGCGCTGGCCCTGCGGCTGCGCGCGGAGCCGGGCCTCCTCGGCACGTCGTTGCGCGCGTGGTCGGACGGCGCGCAGCGACGCTTGTTGGTGTTCATCGATCAGTTCGAGGAGCTCTTCACCCTGGGCACCCCGGTCGGCGAGCGCGAGGCGTTCCTCGCGTGCCTCGCGGGGGTCGCCGACGATGCCTCCTCGCCGCTCCGTGTCGTGTTGGCTGTGCGATCGGACTTCCTCGAGCGGATGGCCGAACACGAGCACTTCATGGCGGCGATGACCCGCGGCCTCGTGTTCCTCCGGCCGATGGGGCGCGAGGGGCTGCGTGAGGCCTTGATGAAGCCGATCGAGGCGGCGAGGCACGAGATCGAGGATCCCGCGATGATCGAGGGCCTACTCGACGCGCTGGAGACCACGCGCGGCGCGTTGCCGCTCTTGCAGTTCACCGCGGCCCGACTGTGGGAGATGCGCGATCGGGGGCGCAGGCTGCTCACGCGGGAGAGCTACGAGGCGCTCGGCGGCGTCGCTGGCGCGCTGGCGAGCCATGCCGACACGGTGCTGGCGGGGATGAGCGAGCGCCGGGCGAAGCTGGCGCGGGCGGTCCTGGAGCGCCTGGTGACGCCGGAGCGGACGCGGGCCGTGGCCAGCCTGGCCGAGCTCTGCGAGCTGCCTGGGGATCGAGGGGAGATCGAGCGGGTGTTGGGGCTGCTCGCCGATGCGCGGCTGCTGGCGATCGAGACGGGGAGCGACCAAGCGGGCAGCACGGTCGAGATTGTGCACGAGTCGCTCATCGAGAGGTGGCCGACGCTCAAGCGCTGGCTGGACGAGAACCAGGAAGACGCCGCGTTCCTGGATCGGCTGCGCGCGGCGGCGAGGCTCTGGGATTCGAGTGGTCGCGCCGCCGACACGCTCTGGCGCGGCAAGGTCGCCGACGAAGCGCGCCGTTTTCGCGGGCGCTGCCGGGGGGAGCTGCCGGAGCGGGAGCGGCTCTATCTGGAGGAGGTGCTCCGGTTCGCGGATCAGCAGTACCGCGGGAGACGCCGTCTCGTGTCCGGCATCATCGCGGCGCTGTCGCTCCTGGTGGTCGCGGCGGGCTTGGGGATCGTGAAGGTGGTCCGTCAAAACCGGGTCATCACGGCGCAGCTCGACGAGATCCAGACGACGGAGGCCACGCTGAAGGGGGCGCTCTCCCGCGAGGAGGCGGCCCGGACCGCGGCGGAGAGGGCACGGCAGGACAGCGAGGCGGCGCGGCAGGATAGCGAGGCACAGCGACGGCGGGCCGAGCAGATGCAGCGCGACGCCGAGGAGGCCCGGGATAGGGCAGAGGCTGAGGCCGAGAGGGCGCGCGTTGCGGCTGCCCAGGCGCAGATGGCGCGGGATGACGCGCGGAGGGTCGAGGCCGATGCGCGCAAGGCCCAGGTCAAGGCCACCGATGAGGAGAAGAAGGCCAAGGCAGCGGCCGAGGCGGTGCTGCGGAGCAAGAGCGAGCAGGAGCAGCTCATCGAGCGGGCTGTGGGGAGGATCGAGAAGACATTGAGATAGCGGGCGCGCCATGGGAGACGGGAGGCATGCGGGCCTCTTCAGGTCGCGGACGAGGCGTCGAAGCGTGTGCGGAGCCCGCTGCGGGAGCGCTCTTTGTCGAGGCACTGCGCGAGATCTCGGCGTTTTCTCTGAACGGGAGGCTGCGCTGCTAACGCGGCGGCGCCGGTCGAGTGTGACGATAGAGGGCGCCATCGTTGCCGACGACAAAGGAGGATCCACCCGCGCCCCACACGGCATTGAGCGACGAATCTGTCGTAGAATTGAGCTTTAGCCAGGAGATGCCGTCGTAATGCAAGAGCGTGCCGTGGTTGCCGACAGCAAATACATCATGTGGGCCGTTCCCCCATACACCGTGCAGAATTGCTGATGTGGCCGAATCCATCGGCAGCCAAGTTTGACCGTCATAGCGCAGGATCGTGCCTTCATCAGCCACGACAAATATATCAATCGGGCTGCTTCCCCACACGTCATTCAACGATTTTGATGTAGGGGAATTTATGGTGCGCCAGCCCTGACCGTCGTAGTGGAGGATGGTGCCTTCCGCGCCCACAGCGAAGACATCGCGCGGAGCACTGCCCCACACGCCATTCAATGATTTCGATGTAGGCGACGCCATAATCTGCCAGCTCTGACCGTCGTAGTGGAGGATGGTGCCTTCCGTGCCCACAGCGAAGACATCGCGCGGGCCGCTTCCCCATACACAATTCAAAGATCTCGATTCAGATGGAACGATGGACGATGCTGGAGAATCCATCAACTCCCATTCGTTGCCATCGTAGTGCAGGATCGTACCTCCATAAAAAAATCCACCGCTTACAGCAAATACATCCTGCGGGCCGCTTCCCCATACGCTAGTCAATGATTCCGATCTCGATGAGGTCGAAGTTGCGACCTCCCAGTACTGGCCGTCATAGTGAAGGATCGTTCCTCCACCAACAGCAGAGATATCGCGTGGACTGCTTCCCCATACACTGTTCAATGGTGCCGATGTGGGCGAATCTACTGCATTCCATCCCTGATCATCGTAATGAAGTATTGTGCCTCTCTCACCCACGGCAAAGACGTCCTGCGGCCCGCTTCCCCATACGCCGTTCAACGATGCTGACGTGGTTGAGTTCATGTATTGCCATTGCTGGCCGTCGTAGTGAAGGATCGTGCCTTGCGAGCCCACAGCGAAGACGTCTCGTGGCCCATTTCCCCACACACTGTTCAGCGATGCCGATGTGATTGAGTCCATGGCCTGCCAATGTTGGCCGTCGTAGTGGAGGATCGTTCCTTGCGAACCCACAGCAAATACGTCGCGCGGCCCGCTTCCCCATACGCCGTTCAACGATGCCGACGTGACTGAGTCCATGGCCTGCCAATGTTGGCCGTCGTAGTGGAGGATCGTTCCTCGCGAACCTACCGAAAATACGTCTTCCGGACCGCTTCCCCAAACGTCGTACAGGTTCTCCGTTGTGGTTGAGTCGATTTCCTGCCAATCCGACTCGTCAAGTTCCACGGTGTTGTCATGGTATCGGAAGCCGTGGAAGTGCAGAATTGCGCCTCCATTGCCGACAGCGAAGGCACCCTGCGCCCCGTCTCCCCACACGCCATTCCACGAATTCCAGGGCGCTGATTCGCTGACCATTGAGCTATGGCCGTCGTCGTACAGGATCATGGATCCAAAACTTCCAGAGCCCACGGCGACAATTTCTTGTGTGGTGCTTCGCCATACGTCATTCCATGACTCCGACGGTTTTGAGTTCATGGTCCTCCAGTCCAGGCCGTCGTAGTGCAGGATGGTGCGCCCATCGCCGACGGCGAAGACATCCTGCGACCCGCTTCCCCAGACGCCGAAGATCGATTCTGGTGTGGGTGATCTTATGCTCTGCCATTCATGGCCGTCGTAGTGAAGAATCGGACCCTCTGTGCCAACAGCAAATACATCCTGCGGCCCGCTTCCCCATACCCCGAGCAAAGATCCTAGGGTGGATGAATTCATGGTCTGCCATTGCAGGCCGTCGTAGTGCAGGATCGTGCCTTTCTCACCAACAGCAAAGACGTTCTGCGGCCCGCTTCCCCATATGCCATACAACCGTGCCGATGAGCGCGATTTCAAACGCTGCCATTGTTTGCCGTTGTAGTGTAGGATCGTACCTTGTAAACCAGCAGCGAAGACATCCTGCGGCCCGCTTCCCCACACGCTAGTCAACGATTCCGATGTGGCTGAATCCATCCGCTGCCATTGTAGGCCGTCGTAGTGCAGGATCGTGCCTTTTTCACCCACGACAAAGACGTCTTGTGGTCCGCTTCCCCATACGCTCGATAACCATTCATGTATGGCCGGGCTGCTGTTGTGCCACTTTTTGCCATCGTAGTGCAGGATCGTGCCTTCTTCACCCACGGAAAATACATCTTTCGGCCCGCTTCCCCATATGCCATTCAATTCTGTTGATGTGGGGGATTCATTGATTTTCCATTGTTGGTTGTCGCGCTGAAGAATCGTGCCTCCGTCACCCACGGCAAAGACGTCTTGCGAACCGGTTCCCCATATGCCGCGCAATGTTTTTGATGTGGGTGATTTTATGTTCTGCCAATGCTGACCATCATAATGCAGGATCCTGCCTCCGTCGCCTACCGCAAAGACATCCTGCGACCCGCGTCCCCACACGCCTAATGCGACGCGGAGTGATTCCAGTGCGCCGGATTCCTGCGTGCGCCAGTTCCAGTCTCCGCACGAATCCGTTGAGAGGTCCTTGCAGTCGCTCGTGCACCGGGGGCGGCCAAAATCATAGCGTAGGTCCACGCAGGACATGTTGGGATCGCATGTCTCGCCGCGTGTCGTGTCGACGATGCCGTTGCCGCACGTATTGGCCTGTTCTGGATCGCTACATACTTTATCATTGGAGCATGTATGGCCGATGGGGCAGAAGCCATCGCCGCAGGGGACCCCGGCTTCGAGGCATGCGCAGGCGATGACCATCAGCGCCATCACGAACGCCATCGCAGCCCCATGGTGAAGCGCTCCGACGCCTCTCGACTTCATATCCCGTCTCTGTATAGGCACTCGCATCGTTTCTACGCTGTTTCAGTGCACGTGGCGTGCCGCCGACGATGCCCGTAGGCCGAGAGCACTGCGTGCCCGGAGCTGGAGGGGCCTGGTCCGGTGACGTGCCACTCTTTCACCGTGTGCGGACTGGAGACCAGCTATGTCCTTGCGCACTTGCGCAAGTGCTTGCGGGGCAGCGGACGAGCTGGCGGCGCGCTCCGTCTCGCGGCGGTCAGCCCAGCCGCCGCAAGCGCAGGTCGCACCGCGAGCTGCGTCGAGCACGCTGTCGCCGCAGGGCCCGGAGGCGAGGTACAGGTGAGTACTTTCGTCGATATCAATGGACCGCTCGACCACGACAATGATGGAGTTCGTCATGGGTTGCGTTCTGCCAGGAATGGTGGCTCCGGGTTCTTGAGCCCGAGACATTGCAGCTCGAGTGATGCCGTCGTGTACGCCGCAGTCGCATCTCGTCGCGAGCACCGTATCGACCGTGTCATTGCGCGCAGCGCTTGTCGGAACGGCACTTGGCGCTGCAGCCCTCGCCGCCGCTCCGGTTGCCGCCATAGCAGTCTTTGCCGGCCTCTACGACGCCGTTGCCGCAGAGAGCCAGGCCACCAGGGTTGAGGCGAACAGGGCGTCAGACCGGGCGGATCCCGAGGGCTCAGCCGCGGGACATCGGCGCGGAGCGGCTCGGGGCAGCGCGGCCGCGGGTTTGGCACGGCGGCCGGAGAGACGACGTCCCAGGCAAGTCCGGCGGAGCCCCCGCACCGTGCGACGGATGCCCTCGCCGGGGGCCGGACAGCCCGGATCCCCCCCGCCCGCCGCCGGCCCTCAGCGCTGCTGCGCCCCGAACCGCGCCTTCGCCGCGTCCACCGCGGCCTTCGTCCACTTGTCGACCTCGTCGTCCGTCAGCGTCCGCTCGGCCGACCGGAACCACAGCGCGAACCCCAGCGAGTGCGTCCCCGCCGGCAGCTCTTCGCCGCGGTACCGATCGAACATCTCGACCTTCTCGCAGCGCTCTCCCGCGGTCGTCCGCAGCACCTCGAGCACCTCTCCCGCCGGCACGTCGAGCGGCAGGAGCAGCGCCACGTCGTGCCGCATCGCCGGGAACCGGCTCGGCTTCGCGGCCGCCGGCGCCTTGTACGCCGCCGCCACCGCCGCGAGATCCAGCTCCGCCACGACGGCCCCGCTCGTGATCTCCAGCGCCTCCCGGACGTCCGGGTGCAGCTCCGCCACGTACCCGACCTCGCGGCCGTCGAGCAGGACGCGGGCGCCCTTCTTCGGGTGCGCCCACGGCGGCGCCTCGCCCGAGAGGTCGAACGCCGGCGTCACGCTGCCCGCGAGCTCCGCGAGCACCGCCTCGACCGCGCCCTTGCCGTCGTAGAAATCGACGTCCTCGGGCCGCGTCAGGTAGCTGTCGCGCGGCCCCGCGAGGAAGATCGTGAGCCGCGTCGGCTCGTTCACCGGCGGCCGCTCGACCCGCGCCAGCTGGCTCGCGCCGCCCGCCTCGCCCTGCCACGGCAGGAACACCTGGCTCACCTCGAACAGCCGCACCCGCGGCACGTTGTACCGCTGTGAGCGCTGCACCACCGTGAGCAGCCCAGGGACCAGCGACGGCCGCATCACCGACTTCTCCTCGGAGAGCGGGTTGAGCAGCCGCAGGAGCGACCCGTCGTCGTAGCGCGCCGCCTTCAGCTCCTGGGGCGAAAGGAACGAGTACGTCACGGCCTCGTGCAGGCCGATCCCCGTGCAGATCTGCCGCACCCTGCGCCGCAGCCGGTAATCGCCGCGGGCGCCCGCGGGCGCGGCCCCCACGCGCGGCAGCCGGCTCGGGATCTGGTCGTAGCCAGCGATGCGCGCGACCTCCTCGATGAGGTCGATCTCCTCCGCGATGTCGGGCCGGTGCTCCGGCACCTCGACGAGGAGCCGGTCCGCCTTCTGCTCCAGCACCGAGAGCCCCAGCGTCTCCAGGATCTCCCGCGCGCGCGCCGGGGCCTCGGCCCCGATGATGCGCTGGTACCGCGGGAGCCGCAGCGTCAGGCGGCGCGGCGCGCGCGGCGCCACATACGCGTCGATCGGTTCGCCCGCCGCCTCGCCGCCCGCGAGCTCGCAGATGAGGGCGCTCCCGCGGTCGCGCGACAGGGGGACCCCCGAGAGGTCCACCTCCCGCTCGAAGCGGTGCGACGCCTCGGTGTGGAAGCCGTACCGGCGCGCCGACCTGCGGATCCCGCGCGGCTCGAAGTACGCCGACTCGAGGAACACCCGCCGGGTCGTCGCGGTGACGCCGCTGTCCGCGCCGCCGATGACGCCCGCAAGGGCCACCACGCGGTCCGCGTCGGCGATGACCAGGTCGTCCTCGTCCAGGGACAGCTTCTGCCCGTCGAGCGCGACGAACGCCTCGCCGGGCTTGGCCCTCCGGATCTCGATCGGAAGCCGCAGCGTGTCGAGATCGAAGGCGTGGAGCGGCTGCCCCCGCTCGAGCATCACCAGGTTGGTCGCGTCGACGATGTTGGTGATCGGCCGGACGCCGAGGCGGCCGAGCCGCACCCGCGCCCAGAGCGGCGAGGGGCCCACGCTGACGCCCTCGATCACCTGCCCGTCATACCGGGGGCAGCGGTCCCCGTCGCGCACCTCCACGGCGGCGCGTGTCTGCACGTCCGCGGGCGCTCCGGCCCCGTTCGCGCCGTTCGCTCGCGGCGCGGCGACGGCGGGCGGGCGGAACGGCAGGCCGAGCACCGCGGCCACGTCCCGCGCCACGCCCAGGTGCCCCAGCGCGTCGGGCCGGTTCGGGGTGACGCTCAGCTCGATGATCCAGTCCTCGAGGCGAGGCTCCCAGTCGAGCAGCGATTGCCCCGGACGCCCGCCCTCCACGGTCAGGAGCCCCTCGTGGCTCGACCCGAGCCCGAGCTCGTCCTCGGCGCAGAGCATGCCGGGCGACGTGAAGCCGGCGACCGCCTTCTCGGTCAGTGTCACGAGCGCGCCGGTGCGGTCGAGCACCTGCGCCCCCACGGGCGCATAACAGACGAGCGCCGGAGCCGCCGGGATGACCGGCGCGCCGCACGCGACCTCGACCTCTCGATCACCCGCGTCCACGCGGACCACCGTCAGGCCCTTCTTGCCCGCCGGGTGCGGCCGCGTCGCGACGACGCTCGCGAGGACCACCGAGCGCAGCGCGGCGCCGACGTGCGTCACGCGGTCGACCTCGAGCCCGCCGCGGCCGAGCGCCGAGGTCACCGCGTCGACGCCGGGATCGGCGCCGAGGATCTCTTGAAGCCACTTGTAGGATATCAACATGGGGAATCGGGGCTGCGGGCGAGGGGCAGTGGCCTAGAGGCTTCCGAGGAAGCGGACGTCGTTCTCGTAGAAGGCGCGGATATCGTCGACGGCGAACTTCATGTTGGCCGTGCGATCCACGCCGATGCCGAACGCCAGCCCCGTGTATTCCTCCGGGTCGATCCCGACGTTCCGGAGCACCGTCGGGTGGACCATGCCGCACCCGAGGACCTCCAGCCAGCCCGTCCCCTTGCACTGCGGGCAGGCGCGGTTCTCGCCGAAACAGACGAGGCAGGACACGTCGAGCTCCGCGCTGGGCTCGGTGAAGGGGAAGTAGCTCGGCCGGAAGCGCGTCCTCGTGGCCTCGCCGAACATCCGGCGGCTGTAGACCTCGAGCAGGCCCTTCAGATCGGCGAGCGACACGTCGCGGTCGACCACGAGCCCCTCGATCTGCACGAACATGGGGCTGTGGCTCGCGTCGTCGTCGCGGCGGTACACGACCCCGGGCGCGACGATCATCACCGGCGGAGGGTGGGAGAGCATCTCGCGCACCTGGACCGGGCTCGTGTGCGTCCGGAGGAGCACGTTCTGGCCAGGATCGCCGGCCATGTAGAACGTGTCGTGCATGTCCATGGCCGGGTGATCCGCCGGGAACCCGAGGAGATCGAAGTTGTAGCGCGCGAGCTCGATCTGCGGCCCTTCGGCCACGTCGAACCCGAGCCCGACGAAGATATCGACGATCTCGTCGAGGGTCCGCATGATCGGGTGCGGCCGCCCGGGCGCGCGCCAGCGGCCGGGCAGGGTGATATCGAGGGGCGGCGCAGAGAGCTCGCGATCGCGCGCAGCGCGCTTGATCCTCGCCGTCGCCTCCTCGCGCGCGCGCTCCACGCGGCCCTTGACGGCGTTGAGGCGCTGGCCGAGCGCCTTGCGCTCCTCGGGCGCCGCGCCGGGCAGCTGCTTCATCAGCGCATTGAGCGACCCGCGGCGCCCGAGCAGGCTGGCATACAGGCGGTTCAGCTCATCGAGATCGCCGGCTGCGGCGAACTGGACGTCCACCGTGCGATCGACCTCGTCGATGAGGCGGCCGAGTTCGGGACCACTCATTGCCGCCCCCCTTACCGCGAAGGCCATGGCAACGCAAGACGTTGACCTCCCGCGCCGCGCCCAGCTGCTGCTCGCGCCAGCCAGCGCGCGACCCGCACGCGTGCTCCGGACGCTCGACGACCACGACCGCGGCGGGCGTGCCCCGATCCAGGAGCTGCCACCATCGCGAAGCCCCGCGCCGCGCGGCTGTCGCGCAACGGCGGTTGTGAACTTCGATGGGCGCGGGTGAGCGCGAGCGCTGCGAGCATTCCAATCGATGAGCAAGACATACCGAGCATGCTCGTCGGGCCCCCTCCGCCCTGACGACAACCCGGCTGGTCGCGCTGCTGCCGCTCCAACACGCCACGCGATCGGCGCACCTCGAATCCCGTCATCCATCGTTCTTGCGACGCTGAGCACGAGCCCGCCCATGCAGTGAGCGCCCCCGCGCGCTGGCACCCCGTGTGCTTGGAGACCGGAGGCCTGGGACCACGCGCAATCCAGGTGACTCGATGCCGGCGGCGCAGCGCCGGCGCGCGGTGGTGCAAGGAGTCGATGCATGAAATTGCTTGGAGTTGCCATGGCGGTGCTGACCGTGGCTGTGGTCGGGCTCGGGTGCGGCAGCAGCCCGAGCGACGGGGGAGGAGGTGAAGGGGCGAGCTCCGGCGGCAGCTCCGGCGCCGGCTCGGGCGAGGGGGGCTCGCTGGACATCGGCGGGATCGGGCCCGGATCGAGCGGCGCGGGCGGCGCCAGCCCCACGGGCGGAGGCGGAGCGTGCGCCACCCAGACGGCGGCGGCATCCCTCCAGCCCGTGTACCTGGCGTTCGCGTTCGACGTGTCGGGCAGCATGGGCAAGGGCGACAAGGACTGGCACGACAAGGCCCTCAAGTGGGATCCCGTGGTCGCCGCGACCAAGCAGTTCTTCTCGGATCCCGGGTCCGAAGGGCTGACGGCCTCGCTCTCGTTCTTTCCCGCCGACGACGACAGGTGTTCGTCCGAGATCTACGCGACGCCGGACGTGCCGCTGACGCCGCTCCCCTCGGCGGCCTTCACCGAGGCGATCGACGCGATCGAGCCGGCGAGCTCGGACGACTGGCGCGGCGGCACGCCGACCGCGTGGGTGATGCGGGGCACGAGCGGGTTCATCGAGGCGCAGCGGCGGCAGAACCCCGGGAAATACGCGATCGTGCTCGTGACGGACGGCTACCCGCAGGGCTGCGACGAGGCCTCCGACACGATCGATGCCGTCGTGGCCGACGCCCAGGCGGCGCTGGCGGAGGGCGTCCCGACCTACGTCATCGGGGTCGAGAACCCGCCGATCGACGGCGCGCCGGACACCCTCGACGACCTGCACGAGATCGCCGCGGCCGGCGGCACGGAGGGCGCCGTGCTCATCGACACAGGCGATCCCTCGCAGACCACGGCCGCTTTCAGGGCGGCGGTCGACCGGATCCGCGGCGCCTCGGTCTCGTGCACGATGGCGATCCCGCTCCCGCCGGACGGGAGCACGTTCGACAAGGAGAAGGTCCGCGTGCTCTACACGAGCGGATCGAGCGCGACCACGGAGCTCGTGTACGACCAGAGCTGCGCGACCGAGGGCGCCTGGCGCTACGACGAGCCCGCGAGTCCGACGCAGATCGTGCTGTGTGTCGACGCGTGCACCACGGTCCAGGCGGACATGGTGGCGAAGCTGAGCGTCGATTTCACCTGCGAGAGCGTGATCGAGGTTCCCCTGTAGCAGGAGGCCGCCGCGCCTCTGCCGCGCCGCGCCTACGGGGCGCTCGATCCGACGGCGCGCGCCGCCAGCCCGGCCCACGTCAACGGTGAGTTGACACTGTAGACACACGCAGTTGCTTCTCCACCGGTGCACCTCGGCAGGGGCGGTCAGTCACCCATCCGCCGGGTCGAGCGCCCCCGCCGCTGCCTGGCGTCATTGGCCGACCGACGCGAGCGCGGCGCGCAGGTACCGTCCGGCAACGCTGCCGAGATGTTGTAGAACAGGGCCACCATGGCACCTGCTCAGGAGCGCGAGCGGCGGACCCTCGATCGGTACACGCTCCATGGCGTGATCGCCGCCGGGGGGATGGCCTCCGTCCATTTCGGGCGGCTCGTGGGCGCCCACGGCTTTGCCCGCACGGTCGCGATCAAGCGCCTGCACCCGCAGTTCGCCAGGGATCCCGAGTTCTCGTCGATGCTCCTCGACGAGGCGCGGCTCGCGGTGCGCATCCGCCACCCGAACGTCGTCACCACGCTCGACAGCGTGCAGGCCGACGACGAGCTCTTCGTGGTCATGGAGTACATCGCCGGGGAATCGCTCTCGAGCCTGCTGCGCGAGGCCGGCAGGCGAGGGGCCCAGGTGCCGCAGCCGGTCGGCTCGGCCATCATCGCCGGCGCCCTCGCGGGCCTGCACGCGGCGCACGAGGCGACCGACGAGGAGGGCGCCGCGCTCCAGATCGTCCACCGCGACGTATCCCCGCAGAACATCCTCGTCGGCGAGGACGGCATCGCGCGCGTGCTCGATTTCGGCATCGCGCGGGCGGCGGTGCGGAGCCAGGTGAGCCGCGCCGGGCAGCTCAAGGGCAAGCTCAGCTACATGGCGCCGGAGCAGCTGCGCGGAGCCCCCTTGACCCGCCGCGCCGACATCTACGCCGCTTCGGTGGTCCTCTGGGAGGTGCTCACCGGGCGGCGGCTGTTCACGGGGGAGTGTGACGCGGAGATCTTCGGGCGGATCCTCGAGGGCGTCGTCCAGCCGCCGAGCGTGTACGGCGACGTGCCGAAGGCGCTCGACGAGGTGGTGCTCCGCGGCCTCGACAGGGATCCCTCCCGGCGTTACGCGACCGCGCTGGAGATGGCGGCCGCGCTGGAGGAGGCGCTGCCGCCGGCGAGCCCGCGCGCGGTCGGGGCGTGGGTCGAGGCGACGGCGGGGACGCTCCTGGAGGCGCGGGCGAAGAGCCTCGCCGCGATCGAGACGTCGCAGCGGAGCGCGGCCCCAGCGCCGCCGCCGCCGAGGCCCGCCGCCGTGGACGACGCGCCGCCGCGGGACGTCGAGGCGCGCCTCGCGCAGCCGTCGGGCGGCCGCGGGCGCGCGATGCGGACCTCGGTCACGGTTCCGACGATGACGAGGACGGTCGAGGACATGGCGCGGCCCGTGGCGTCGGCGCTCGCGACGCCGGTCGCCGCGGCGGCGCCGCCGCGGCTGGCGAGCGCGCAGCTCGTCCGCGCCTCCACGCTCGCGCTCGGGGCCAGCGCGCTGGTGCTCGCCGTGGCGCTCGGCAGGAGCTGTAGCGTGCGTCCAGAGCCCGATGCGCCGCAGGACGAGCGCGCCGGCGCCGGCGAGACCTCTCCGCTGGCCGTCGCCCCGGCGCCGGGGCTTGCGGCGCTCGCCACGAGCGCGGCGGCGCCGTCGGCGTCCGGGGCCGCGCCTGTGGCGCCCGCCACGAGCGCGCCTGCGGCCTCTGCGAGCGCCGCTGCGGCGCCTGCGAGCACCGCGGCGGCGCCGGAGCCGGTCGCGCCCGCCACCGCGCAGGAGCGCGCCGCGGCTCCCGCGCGCACCGCGCGGCCGCGATCCCGCTGCGTGCCCCCGTACTACGTCGATGCCAGCGGCATCCGGCGGATCAAGCGTGAGTGCCTGTGAACGGCGGAAGCGTGTAGCCTACGCCGCGATGAAACGAGGCCTCCTCGCCGCCCTAGGCGCGGCCGTCACGCTCGTCGCCAGCTCGCGCGCCCGTGCTCAGGGCGTGGGCGAGACGTGCGCGGCCTCGTACGAGCAAGCGCAGCAGCTCGTCCGCGACCGGGCGCTGCTGCGCGCGCGGGCCGAGCTCCGCGTCTGCGTGAGCTCGTGCCCGGCGACGCTCGCCCGCGATTGCCAGCGATGGAGTGAGCAGGTCGAGCGCGACATGCCCAGCGTCGCGCTGTCGGCCACGTCCGCGGACGGCGGCGCACCGGGCCGGGTCAGGGTGCTCCTCGACGGCGCGCCGCTGGTCGACGCGCTCCCGAAGGATCCGATCGAGCTCGATCCAGGGCGCCACACGCTGACGTTCGAGGACGCGGCGGGGACGCGGGTCGTCACGGTGGTCACGGTGCCGCCGGGCGACAAGGCGCTGCCGATCGCGGTGCGCTTCCCTGCGCCGGCGCTGTCCCGCCCCGCGGTCGGCGCCGACGCGCCGCCCGTGCGGCAGCGCTGGCCGCTCGTGCTCGTCGGCGTCGGCGCGGCGGGGCTGGGCGTGGGCGCGTTCCTCGGCATCAAGGGGCACCTCGACCGGAGCGAGCTCCGCAGGCGGTGCGCGCCCGGCTGCCCGGCGGAGGACGTCGAGGCGATCGATCTCACGTGGAAGGCAGGCGCGATCTCCGCGGGCGTGGGGTTCCTCGCGGCCGGCCTGGGCGCGGTGCTCTATTTCCAGCTCGATCCCGTCGCGCCCGCCACGCCGGTCGCGAGCTTCTCGTTCTCGCCGGGCGGCCCCGGGCTCTCGCTCCGCGGCGTGTTCTGAGCGCACGCACGAGGCCTGTGCTGCTTGCGGCCTCCTCCTGCGCAGCGCCGGCGCCTCCTGCGCAACCTCGGCCTCCTCCTGCGCGGCGCCGGCGCCTCCTGCGCAACCTCGGCCTCCTCCTGGGTACGGACCGGTGGCCTGGGTAACGGTTCAGACCGGGAGCCTGGGTAGCACCTGGACGGACCGGGAGCTTAGGTGACACATGTCGTAGAGGACCGGCGACGGAGGAGCGCTGGTGCCTTGGAAAGAGACATGTTCAGTGGACGAGAGGCTTCGGTTCATCGCGCAGGTCAACGAGTCGGACGAGACGTTCGCGGAGCTGTGCCGGCGGTTCGGCATCAGCCGGAAGACGGGGTACAAGTGGGTCGAGCGCTACGAGCAGGCCGGACCGAGCGGGCTGGAGGAGCGGCGGCCCGTGGCGCACACGTTCCCGCATGCGACGCCAACGGTGCTCGTCGACGCGCTGATCGAGCTGCGGAAGGAGCGCCCCACGTGGGGGCCGAAGAAGCTGCGCGCCCGGCTGGAGAGCCTGGGTCTGGAGGGGCTACCGGCGGCGAGCACCATCGGCGAGCTGCTCAAGAAGCACGGGTTGATCCGGCCCCGTCGACGCCGCGTGGTGACGCCGCCGACCGCGATGCCGTCGCCGCTGGCTCCAGCCGAGCAGCCGAATGACACGTGGTGCGCCGATTTCAAAGGGCACTTCGCGCTCGGCGACAGGACGCGCTGCCACCCGCTGACGTTGACGGACCAGGCGTCGCGGTACCTGCTCAAGTGCGAGGGCGTGGCGAAGCCGCACGAGGCCTCGGTGCGGCCGCACTTCGAGCGCGCGTTCCGCGAGTTCGGGCTACCGCATCGCATCCGCTCCGATAACGGCCCGCCGTTCGCCACGATTGGCATCGGTGGGCTCTCGGCGCTCTCGGTCAGCTGGATGTTGATGATCGCGGCAATCCGCGGGGGTTCGGTGAAGTTCACCGGTGAAGAGGCGGCTCAGTGCTTCTTGGCGCGGCGCTGCTTGATGCGGGAGGCGCTCAGCTCCTTGGCTTCCTTGAGCCGGTAGCTCTCGGCCTCGATCTCGATCACCTCGGCGCGGTGCACGAGCCGGTCGACGAGCGTGACGACGCAGGCGGCGTGCGGGAAGACCTGGCCCCAGTCGGAGAAGGCCTTGTTCGTGCTGAGCAGGATCGGCTTCTGCGCGTCGTATCGACGAGTGACGACCTCGAACAGCAGCTCGGCGTAGCGGCCGTCGTAGGAGAGATAGCCGACTTCGTCGATGCAAAGAAGGGCGGGAACCGTGTAGCGGTGCAGCCGGCGCGCGAGCGCGGCCGAGGACTCCTGCGCGGCGAGGTCGGCGAGCATGTCGCTCGCGGTCGAGAAGCGGACCGTGTGACCGCGGATGACGGCCTGGTGGGCGACGTTCTTCAAGATCATGGTCTTGCCGACGCCGTTGGGGCCGACGAGCACGGCGTTGTGGCCGGCGGTGATGAAGCCGGGAGCGAAGAGGTCGTCGACGGCCTCGCGGTCGATTTTCTTGGGCCAGGACCAGTCGAAGTCGGCCATGGGCTTGAAGGCGGCTACGCGGGAGTTTTTGATGCGGCGTTCAAGGCTGCGCTTGTGGCGCTCGCGCTCCTCGATGGCGAGCACCTCGCGAAGCCAGGGCTTGTCGGCGAGCTCCTCCCAGCACGCGAGCAGACCAAACAGGCCGAGGCCCTTCAGGCGGGCCTTCGTCTCGGTGGGCGTTAGATCGGTCATGGCGTCGGGTCCTTCTTCAGGGCGTCGTAGGTGGCGAGCGAATGCGGCGTGACGACGAGGGCGGCGTGCTGGCCGCGCGTGACGGGGCGGCCGTTTGGACGAGCTCAGTAGTGTACAGCTATACGGTAGGATGCCTTCCGCTTGGTGCCAGTAGTGTACAGCTATACGGTAGGATGCCTTCCGCTTGGTGCGACGTCGCGGTAATCGCAGGCGTTTCACGAGTGGAAGGCCTGTCTGATCGCATAAGGCCCGTTCTGTCGATAAGCTCGTACAGTCGGACTGCACGAGCCAGGAACGGCTCCGAGAATCTTGACTTTGCGGAACGCGTTTGCTTGTCCTATCCGCCAAAGCGCTTGACGACGCTGAGCGGCTGGGCGAGGACAGAGTCACCATGAGGCGTTGGCTACTGGCTTTGGGCGTGTGCGTTTCCACCGCGGCGTGTGGTAACGGATCGAATGGGGACGCTGCCGCGAGCGGGGGCGCGGTTGGCACGGACAGCGGTGGGACGGGCAGCGGGGGCACGGCCTCCGGTGGTGCGACGGGCTCTGGGGGAACGGCCGAAAGCGGCGGCGCATCCAGCGGCGGCGCATCCAGTGGTGGGGCTGGCGGCTCGGGGTCGGGCGGCTCGAGTGGGGCCACGGGTGGCGCGGCTTCGGGCGGGCAAACGGGCAGCGGCGGCCAAGGAAATGCCGGAAGCGGCGGCACGACCGGTAGCGGCGGCTCGGTCAGTAGCTGCGTCGGCGACCCGTTCCCCACGGCCGATCCTACCAAGACGGGCCCCTTCTCGGTCACCGCAGACAAGAACGTCGGCCCCCTCGCCGGCGTCGTTCCCGATCCGATCTATGGGGACGAGCAACAGCGCTTCAACGTGTACCGCCCGAGCAATATCGCAACCAGCGGCCACTGCCATCCGATCCTGATCTGGGCCAATGGCTACCGGGACAATCCGGAGCAGAGGCCGCCGAAATGCGTCGTCAACGCCGGCAGCAATCAGTGGTGCGGACAATACGGACCGATCGTCAACCATCTCGCGTCCCACGGTTTCGTCGTGGTGGCTTCTCTCAGCACCGCGACCGCCGAAGGCGATCCTCTTCCCACGACCGCGGGCCTCGATTGGATCTTGGAACAAGCCGAGGAGGCGAGCAGCCCGTACTATCACGCCCTCGACACCACGAAGATCGGCCAGCTTGGCCATTCCTATGGGGGCATGTCGACTTGCAAGACGGCCTCCGATCCCCGTTTCTCGGCCCTCGGCACGATTTGCGGCACCAGTGCCCTCAAGGGAGTGCACACCCCCATGTTGTTCTTCTGCGGGGGGAACGACTCCACGGTGAAATGCAGCGGGGTCCACGATGTCTTCAAGACGGTCACCGATCAGCCCGCGTTTTTCCTCAACGAGCTCAACGCGGATCACGGTAGCTGGGTCTATCAGGGCGCAAATGGCGTGTCCCTGTCGTCGGCCGCGGCCTGGTTCCGCGTTCATCTGATGGATGACACAGCGAACAGGAACTTCTTCTACGGCGACAACTGCAAGTTCTGCACCGATGGCCGCGTGCAAGCAGAGCAGAACGCCCTGATGAAGGTCCCCTGAGCGACGGGGCCGATCTGGCTAGGCTTCACTGACTCACGAACGTCGTCACGCTCATGGCTTCGAGGGCCATCGGGAGCGTGGCGTCCGTTACGGTGACGGGAGTTCCTTCGGCCCAGTTCTTCGGAGCGGCGGTCACGAAGGGGACCATCGCGCTTGGCGCGGTGCCGCCTGCGAAGGCGAGGGGGACGGTCTGGGCGGAGGTTGTCTCGTTGATGGCGACGACGACGACTTTGCCGCTGTCGCTTGTGTAGGCGCTGACGAGGACCTTTTCCGGGAAGACGCCGGTGTTGATGATCGCGGCAATCCGCGGGGGTTCGGTGAAGTTCACCGGTGAAATCCGCGCCCGGTGCCGGTGAAACCCGCATCCGACGCCGGTGAAGTTCACCGGTGAAGAGGCGGCTCAGTGCTTCTTGGCGCGGCGCTGCTTGATGCGGGAGGCGCTCAGCTCCTTGGCTTCCTTGAGCCGGTAGCTCTCGGCCTCGATCTCGATCACCTCGGCGCGGTGCACGAGCCGGTCGACGAGCGTGACGACGCAGGCGGCGTGCGGGAAGACCTGGCCCCAGTCGGAGAAGGCCTTGTTCGTGCTGAGCAGGATCGGCTTCTGCGCGTCGTAGCGACGAGTGACGACCTCGAACAGCAGGTCGGCGTAGCGGCCGTCGTAGGAGAGATAGCCGACTTCGTCGATGCAAAGAAGGGCGGGAACCGTGTAGCGGTGCAGCCGGCGCGCGAGCGCGGCCGAGGACTCCTGCGCGGCGAGGTCGGCGAGCATGTCGCTCGCGGTCGAGAAGCGGACCGTGTGACCGCGGATGACGGCCTGGTGGGCGACGTCTTCAAGATCATGGTCTTGCCGACGCCGTTGGGGCCGACGAGCACGGCGTTGTGGCCGGCGGTGATGAAGCCGGGAGCGAAGAGGTCGTCGACGGCCTCGCGGTCGATTTTCTTGGGCCAGGACCAGTCGAAGTCGGCCATGGGCTTGAAGGCGGATACGCGGGAGTTTTTGATGCGGCGTTCAAGGCTGCGCTTGTGGCGCTCGCGCTCCTCGATGGCGAGCACCTCGCGAAGCCAGGGCTTGTCGGCGAGCTCCTCCCAGCACGCGAGCAGACCAAACAGGCCGAGGCCCTTCAGGCGGGCCTTCGTCTCGGTGGGCGTTAGATCGGTCATGGCGTCGGGTCCTTCTTCAGGGCGTCGTAGGTGGCGAGCGAATGCGGCGTGACGACGAGGGCGGCGTGCTGGCCGCGCGTGACGGGGATCGAGATCGGAGGCGGCAGGTGGCGCTCGGAGCGGCGGCGGTCGATCACCTGGCGCACGGCGCCAACGTGGATGGTGTCGCGCTCGAGCACCTCGACGAGCGCCTCTTCGAGCTCGGCGGCGCCGACGGCGTCGAGCAGGTGCAGAAGCCGGGCGATGGCGCTGCCGACGTTGTCTCCACGCTCGGCGAGGATGCGCAGGAATGCCTGGCTGCTGCGGGCGGCGCGGGCGAGGCGATCGAGGCCGCGATGCTCGCGGGCGCGGCGCTTCTCGTCGACCAGGCGCTGGATGTGCACGGGCTGCTCGATCTGCTGGCCGCGGTCCCACGAGCGGACATGGGTCGCGACGATCTCGTTGCCGTCGGCGATGCGCACCTGCTCGAGGTCGGCGAGGACGACGAGCGTGCGGCTGGTCCGGTCGTGGGGAACCGAGTAGTCGTTGAGATCGAAGCGCGCGTAGGGGGTCTTTCCGACCTCGACCTCGACGCGCTCGTGGGCTGGAAACGGCGTGTCGGGGAGCGAGAGCAGCACGCTGCGCTCGTCGTCGAAGGCCTGGCGCACGGTGCGGGCGCGGTCCTCGACCCAGGAGCGATCGAGCGCTGCGGAGCTGGTCCACTCGGTCGCTTGTCGGTTGAGGTCGTCGAGGTCGGCGTAGGTCCGGGCCTCGAAGAACGCCTCGCGGACGTAGCGGATAGCGCGCTCGACGCGGCCCTTCTCGTTGCCGCGGGCGACGGCGACAGGGCGCGGCTCGAAGCGGTAATGCGCCGACAGAGCCAGGAGCATGGGGTGAAACCGGATCGCGTCGCCGTGGCGCTCCACGACAGCGCTCTTGAGGTTGTCGTAGAGCAGCACGCGCGGGACGCCGTCGATGTCGGCGAACGCCTCGACGTGCCCGCGCACGAAGAAGGGCATCGCCGCGCTCGGGAAGAAGCGCAGGAAGATCCGCCGCGAGTAGCTGAGCACCATGACGAAGGCCCAGAGCGGGCGCAGCGCCCGGCCGACAGCCAGCTTGCCGAAGTGCGCCCAGTCGACCTGCGCTTGCTCGCCGGGCAGCGTGCGCAGCCGCTGAAATGCCTCTGCCGGTTTCTCGGGGCGGAGACGGCGGATCACCCGACGCAGATGATCGGGACCGCCCGGATAGCCCCGCTCCTTGAGCATGCCGAAGAGGCGACTGGAGCGCAGCGAGGGATACTTGCCGAGCTGCTCGACGATGAAGGGCACGAACGGGTCGACCATCGACGGGCGCGGCGCGACGACCTTCGGGTCGACGCCCGATTGCCCGAGCACGCGCTGAACGGTGGTGTGGTGCAGCCCGAGCTGAGCGGCAATGGTGCCCACTGGCCACTTCTCACCATGATAGAGGCGCAGAACCTCGGCCTCCTTCTCTTTCGCGATCACCACCGCCTCCCGTCACCGCGCACCGGCGCGCGTCGCTGCGTGCAAGGTGAAGCCATCGAGCGCAGCGCACAGCGGCTTATCGTACGCGAGCGCGCTCGGAGAAGACGGCGAGAGCCCGCGGAGCCATTGCGGGGCGATGACGTGTGGCGCGGCTCTCGTCCGGAGACGGCGGAGGCACAGAGCGCTGCCTCGGGCTCGTCGTCCTCCTCGACGTCGTGATCGATCTCGAGATGCCCGTGCTGCCGGAGGTAACGGAGCATCCGCCCGACGGCGTGCTCTAGGACCTGACCGACCTCGCGCGGATCTCGTGACACTCGGAGGTCGCTTCGTCAGGCCCAGCGCGCGCTCGTGGGCGGCGAGGGCTCGCGGGTAGTCCCCCATGTCGTCGAGCAGCGAGGCCATGTTGGTGAGCGACGAGGCGAGCACGGGGTCGGGCGCCGCGACCTTCTCCCGGATGGCGATCGCGCGCTCGTAGGTCGCGATGGCCTCTGCGTGCTCGCCCGCGTCCGTGAGCGCCATGCCCAAGTTGTAGAGGTCGCGGCCGACCTCGGGGTGGTCGGCGCCGAGCGCCTTCTCGAGGATGGCCAGGGCGCGCTCGAGCTGGTGATCCGGGCGGCGCCGTCGCGTACGCCCGCATGCTGCCCACCTGGGACGAGGGCCTCATCCCGTGCGTGCCCGCGAGCGCGGTCCATTCGTGGTGATCACGCGCGACCGCGATAGATCGAGTCGATGTGGAGCACGCGCTTCGGATGCTTGAGGAAGCGCCGCTCGCGCTCGGTGTGATGAACCGCGTGCCCGCGGACGCCGTGCAGCGATTGGTGCTCCCCGCACGCGGCGACGAGCCGGTCGATGGAGCTCGTCGGCAATCCGCAAATGGATACGTCGAGGAGCTCGAGCGCCGGATGCTCGCGCAAGAGGCGCTCGAGCTCTGTCACGTCCGGATCGAGCCGGTTCTTCTTCTCGCCCAGGTCGCGCGTGCTGAGATACGTCCCGAGATCCAAGCTGCGGAGCTTTTCGCAGTGTCGAAGGAGCGCGCGCGTGAGCCGCGAGAGGTCCGGCCCCTCGAGCCCGATCGAACCAAGATCGAGCCGCTCGAGATTTCCGAGAGCGCCGGTCTCGAGGATGTCCACGAACACGTCGAGGCCTCCGTTCCCGAAACGATTGAGCGACAACGACAAGGAGACGAGCGAGCAAGGCGCCGGGAGCGCCTTCGTGAGCAACGGACGCAGCGCCGAAAGGCTGCGCTCGGAGAGCGCGTTGGCCGATGCATAGACGTGCCGCAAATGAAGCACGCCGTCCGCGGACTCGAAGGCGCGCGAAAGCGCCTCGATGCCCTCGTCGAAGAGCCCGGTGTTGTGCACGTCGAGCAGGTGAAGCGTCCGGTTCTTGGCGAGGAGGCGACCGAGGTGCGCCCCTCCTTCGGTGCCCAAGGGGTTTCGCTTCAGCCACAGCGCGCGGGCGTGCACGTTCCCCTCGAGAGCGCCCGCGAGGATGCCCATGGCCTCCGGCCCGATGCCATTGCCAGCGAGATACCACGTCTCGATCTCGGCGCGCGGGTTCGCCATGAGCCGCGCCAACGCCTGCGCGCCGGCGACGGAGTCGCCTTCGCAGGCGATGTTGTTCCCGAGCAGGAAGTGGCGCACGCGTCCCCAGCGTGGCGCACGCTCGGCGAGGAACGGCCGCTCGACCGCCTCGCACAGCTTCGCGATGTGGTCCGGGCCCACGACCTGTTTGCAGAGGTCCATGCGCTCATCCGGGAAATAGGCGCCGCGCGTGAACACCAGCGGTGCTTCCGTGGAGTCGCACGCCTCCGGGGCCAGCCGCTCCGGGTCTCCGAGGAACTCGAAGAACGGCGCGAGCTCCTGCGCGGGAGCCACTTCGACCGGCATGGCCTCCGGATAAGCGATCGCCATCGACACCGGCTCTCCCTTCACGAAGCGTTGGGGGCCGATCCTACGGTGGGCCAAGTGCAGGGTGCAGCTCAGCGCCTTCGGCTGCGGCTCGGTGTCCTTTTTCGCGTGGGCCGTCGAGCGAAGCTTACGGATGAGCTCGCGGAAGCGCGAATAGCTCCCCTCGGCCGTCTTTCCGTGCTCGACCGGGAAGAGCTGCAACGCGATCTGATTGGCGATCGGGTCCGTCAGCAATTGGCGATTCGTGTTGGCGGGCAGGTTCAGCGCGGTGTCCGACACGGGAAGCCCGAGGTCCAGGGCGCGGCGGTCCGCGTCCAGGCGCTCGGCGACGAGCGCCACGTAGCGCGTCGTATCGACGACGCCTCCGAGCTCGTCGTCGTCGAGCGCCGGGGAGAGGGGCTCGGGATAGAAGCGCCGCGTCTCGAGCGCGTAATAGCCGCTGATCTCGGCCATGTCCCGCGCGCTGAGCACGGGCGCCGCCGCCGCCGTCGCGCGCACGACCTCACCGAGATGGTCCTCGCGCGAAGTATGAAACACGACATCGGCGCCGAGCTGCTGCGCCCAACGCAAGAGCACCACGGCGGGCGAGACCCCGAGCGCGGCTGCGAGGCGCACGAGCGGCGCGAAATCGAAGTACTGGCCGCGCGCGAACACCGTGTGACCTTGCACGCGAATGCCTTCCGAGCGGCAGAGCCCGAGCAGCGGCTGGACGGGGCCGACGAAGGGATGGAGCTCGATCTGATTGAGCGCGGGGCGACGGCACGGCGGGCCACCCCCGAGCCCATCGCAAAACGCCAGGAGCGCTGAAAGCCGCGTCGCCGAGTAGTTGGAGACGCCAATCTCCTTCACCAGGCCGCGGTCGGCGCAGGCGCTCAGGGCGCGCCACATCGCGCCGGGGAGCGGGCGATGGAGGAGCACCACGTCGAGCGCGCGCCCGAGCCGCTCCGCCGAGCTCTCGACGGCGCGGATGGTCTGATCGAAGATCAGGTTCTTGAAGATCTTGGTGCACACGCGGATCGGGCCCGCCTCGGGATGCGCGGCCTCGAAGGCGCACACGGCACCGAACACCGCGCCCTCGTTCTTGTAGAGGTGCGCCGTGTCGATGCTGCGAACCCCGGCCTCGAGCGCTCGCGTGACCGCCCGAGCGGCCGCCTCGCCGCTCACGCGGTAAGTCCCGAACGCGAGCTCGGGCGCGCGCTTCGGCGCCTCCCGCGCGTCCGAGTCCGAGGGAGAGAAGGATGGTGTGTCGGTGCCCGAAGAAGGAGATGGCTCGTTCGTCATGATGGTCCTCCAGTCGCGCGGCCCGTGGGGACTTCAGGAACGAAAAAGGCCCGCTCCGAAGTCCGGGGCGGGCCTGCGAATCGCTAAAGGTGTCTCACGCTACGCTTTGCCCACTGCCCCGTCTCGTTCGCTGCTCGCATCACTCGAGCAGCCGCACGTCCACCTGGCGCGTCGCGCGCCGACGCGAGCGGCAAGAGCCGGCGCGTCGCAAGGGGCGGAGTGCATGCAGGAGCGCATATGGCGGTCCTATGCTGCGCCGACTCTCCAAAAAGTCAAGCGAGCGTGTGAGCGAGACTCGTGCTCCGCAGGCCGTCGCACGGCACCCGCCAGGGGAGGGGGGCGTCGTGGCAGGCGCGGGGCTCAGCGCGTAGGTAAAAGAAGCTGGATCGCAGCGCGAAGAAGTGTAGCGCAGCAAACCGAAAGGGTGGGGCCGCGAGCGTCGTGATGGCTCGGTCCTGGGCCGAAAGAGCGTGGTCCGGGGCGGCGCCGAGCGCGCTACGGGGCGCATCGGCATGGTGCGCACCGGCGCGCGTCGCTGCGTGCAAGGTGAAGCCATCGAGCGCAGCGCACAGCGGCTTATCGTACGCGAGCGCGCTCGAAGAAGACGGCGAGAGCCCGCGGAGCCATTGCGGGGCGACGACGTGTGGCGCGGCTCTCGTCCGGAGACGGCGGAGGCACAGCCGTGACGAGCCCTGAGCGTGCAGGCACTGAGGGGATACGGGCAGCGCGAGCGCTGCTGAGCCTGGTCGAGGAGCACTCCGCAGACGACTTCCAGGCCGCCGAGGCGATCCTCGGCGGGCAGAAGGAGCTGGCGCAGGTCCTCCAGCTGCTCCGCGACTTCAAGCGGCAGCAGAGCCCCACGGACGAGGACCACGGGCCGGTCTCGATCGAGCGGTTGCTCGAAATTGTCAAAGACGAGCTACTCAAGTTGGCCCACGACAATGCCGATGTCGAAAAGAAGCTCCGTGGACTCCTCGGCAAATCTGCGAATGTGCAGCCGGATTCCCCGATCAACGACGTCATCGAGCAAGCGCTCCGCAACATAGATAACCTACGCCTCGCGCCTTCCGCGCGAGCGTTCACAATCGCGGAGCTGCTAAGGAACACGTCAGAGGCTGCGGGGGCAGAGCATGAAAAAGGATTGAATCGATTCTCCGCAACCTCGCGATCGCAGCAATTGAAGAGAACGTGATCGTGCTGCCGACGTTGCACTCCATCGCGCAGCTCCGGACCACGTGGGCGCCGGTTCCACTGCCCTACAAGGCCCAGGAATCGCGCCGGCACCTCGCAGAGAGGCTCTTCAAGGACGCGGAGCGCCTCGCGCCCGCGAAGAGCGGGGGCATCACGACGCACTTGCTGGCCGAAGGGCTGCGCAGCCCTGCCGACCGAGCGATCGCGGAGACACGTCGTATCAACAGAAAGAAGGCCCATGGCGAGTAGGCGACAGCGCCGCGTGTCACCGCGCGAGAAGCTGCTCGCGGAGGTCGGCCGGCAGGTCGAGCGCCGGCTCGGAGGCTCCGGATCGGAACTCGCCGCCTCCCAGCAGACCCTCGCCTACCTGAACTGGCTCGCGTGGCACTGCAGCGGCTTTGCGACGGTCCCGGCGTTCTTGAACGCTGCACGAGCCGACATCCTCGCCATCTCGCATGCAGGCGCGCTCGGGGTGGAGCGCACCGCCCATGTCCACGCCCGGAGCCTTCTGGAGAACCTCGTCCGGCACTGCTACTTCGACTCGCGCCCCTCTCTGTTCGTCGCGCGTTCCGTCTTCCCCGAGGAGGACGTGAGAGACATTTGGGCCGACCTGCTCAAGGAGATCCAGCGCCTTCCACATGGAGTCCGTTCCCGTGACCTGGGCGCAGCACCAGCGCGCCGCAGCGCTCCGCGCCTGGCGGGAGCGGAAGCGCAAGCCTTTCCCGACGAGCGACGGCTTGCTCCTCGACACGAGGGGGCTCATCCTGGCGGCGAGCCCAAGAACATCAACCAAGCCGTAGACTCCGCTCTAGTACTACAGCCGTACTTGGTCCGAGGTGCGGCTGTAGACATCAAAATCGTCGAGAAATCCGTGCCCGTCCGCCCGTCTACAGCCGCAAATGGACCGCAAGTACGGCTGTAGTACTAGGACACCAATCACGTTGTTCGAGCGAGAAATGAGTCGCCAAGGCGCCAAGTACGCCAAGAACAATTCACAATCTTGGCGTCCTTGACGGTTCAAATTCCTGCTCTTTTCTGGGGTTTCAACGCGTTTGTCGCTCTCGGCTCCCGGTGCCGCGAGCGCCGCGCCGCGCACCCTGAGCGCCGCGCCCCCCGTCAGCCCTTGCTGCGGATGCCGTAGCGCTCCATCAGCCGGTGGACGAGCTGCCGGGAGACGCCCATCGACGCGGCGGCCCGCGCCACGTTGCCGCCGCTCTCCCGGAGCTTCATCGCGATGTACGTCCGCTCGAACTGCTCGACGACCATGTCGCGCGCCTCGCGGAGCGGCAGCGCGACGAACTGGCCGACGCCCATGTCGGCGGGCCGCGGCGCCACCTTGACGATCGCCTCCTCGGCGAGGTGCGGGAACAGCATGAGCCGCGCGACGGTGTTGCGGAGCTCGCGCACGTTGCCCGGCCAGTGGTGCCCGCGGAGCAGCTCCAGCGCGTTCGGCGGCAGGTCGGCGAGCGAGCGCGCCGGCACCTGCGCCGCGAGGAAGCGCTCGACGAGCAGCGGGATGTCCTCCTTGCGCTCGCGCAGCGGGGGCACGACGGTCTCGACGACGGCGAGCCGGTAGTAGAGATCCTCGCGGAACGCGCCCGACGCGACGCGGCCCTGGAGATCGCGGTGCGTGGCGGCGACGACGCGGGCGTCGAACGACGTGTACGCGGCGGCACCGATGCGGCGCACCTGGCGGGCCTCGAGCGCGCGCAGGAGCTTCGGCTGGAGATCGAGCGGGAGCTCGCCGATCTCGTCGAGGAAGAGCGTGCCGCCGCTCGCCTCCTCGAGCAGGCCGGCGCGCGCGCTCTGGGCGCCCGTGAACGCGCCCTTCGTGTAGCCGAAGAGCTCGGCCTCGATGAGGTTCGGGGCGACGGCGCTGCAGTCGAACACGACGAAGGGGCCGCCGCTGCGCGGGCTCGCCGCGTGGATGGCGCGGGCGAGGACCTCCTTGCCGGTGCCGGACTCGCCGAGCAGGAGGATCGTCTCCGAGGTGGCCGCGGCGCGCTCGAGGCGGGCGAAGAGCGCGCGCATGGGGACGCTGCCGCCGAGGGCCTCGCCGAAGCTGGCCGAGGTGGAGAGCGGGACGACGACCGGGGCGCCGCCGACGCGCACGGTGAGGGGCACGCCGCCCAGGGACGCGATGGCGCCCGGGGTGAGGAAGCCCTCGACGATCAGGACGTCGTTGATGAACGTGCCGTTCTTGCTGCCGAGATCGGTGAGGACGACCCCGCGCGGCGAGAACCGGAGCTGGCAGTGGCGGCGCGAGACGCGGGAGTCGGGGATGATGACGTCGCACTCGCCGCTCGTCCCGAGCACGAGCGGCGCGACGCCGAGCGCGGCCTCGATCGGCGGGCTCTTCTGCGGGGTGACGAGGATGCGCAGGTCCGGGAGCTCGACCGCGTCGCTTCGGAGGGTCGTGATCGTCCGGGTGGGGTCGTGCATGGATCGCGCGGGAGGGGGACGGGGCAGCATCTCCGAATTTCCGGCGGATTTCCAGCGCACGGTGCGTCCGGGGCGCTGGGCGCACCGCCGCCAGGGTATCCTCGTGAGGTGCTCGAGTTCACGCAGTCCGAGGCCAAGATCCTGTCCCAGTGCGTCACCCGCTTCACGGATGCGTTCCGCCGCGACGTGGCGGACGTGATCCGGCAGGAGTTCCGCGGCTACGAGCCGCCGGAGGTGACGGAGCTGATCGGGCAGCTGAGCCTCCTCGGGCGGCAGCTCGAGCTGCGCCCGCCGCACGCGCAGATCCACGACACGCAGGGCCCGCTGCTCAAGCGCATCCTGATCGATCTCCGGCGCGACAGCGCGACGGCGATCGAGGAGCCGCTGCAGAAGGCCGTGAACGCCGAGACGATCCGGCACCTCCGGCGCGAGGTCCACGGGCTGGAGCAGCTGATGGCCGCGCCCTGGTTCGCAGCCACGCGCGCGCTCAAGGTGCCGCAGCTGACCGACTACATGTCGATCCGGCACGCCGAGGCCGTGATGCCGGAGGCGCCGCCGCTGCGCCCGCGCGAGTACGACGAGAAGTTCCACATCCTCGAGGCGCCCGGGCTCTTCCTGCCCGATCTGGCGCACTACCGGGCGCGCTGCGCGCTGCGCGGCGCCTCGATCGCCGTGGCGTTCATCGACATCGACGACTTCAAGGCGTTCAACGTCCAGCACACCGAGACCGCGGTCGATCTCCACGTGCTCCCGCCGCTCATGGAGAGCATCGAGGCGCACGTCTTCGCGCACGGGCACGCGTACCGGTTCGGCGGCGACGAGTACATGATCACGCTGCCGAACGCGACGCGCGCGTGGGCGGTGGACTTCCTGCGCGCGCTCCAGGAGCGGCTCGCCCGCCGCCGCTACCGCCGCGTCGAGCGGTCGCCGACGTTCTCGGCCGGGCTGTGCGTCGCCGACGTCGACTGCTTCCTGACCGATCGCGAGATCCAGGGGCGCGCCAACCTCGCCAAGAACCACGCGAAGGCCACGGAGAAGGGCAGCGTCGCCACGTACGACGGGGAGCTGTTCCGCCCCGAGGATCTGGTGCTCGCGTGAGGCCGGACGGCTGGATCGCGGCGGGCGAGGCGCGCGCCGAGCGGAACGTGGGCGACGCGCCGCCGGAGGCCCCGGATGGCCTGGTCCTGCCCGAGCCGCTGTGGGGCGCGGTGCGCGCGGCCTACGGCGAGCCCGGGCGCGCGTACCACGACCTGGCGCACGTGGGCGAGGTGCTCCGCCGGGTGGGCGAGGTCGCCCGCGACGTCGGCTGGCGGAGGCCGCGGGAGGTGTTCCTGGCCGCGCTCTTCCACGACGCCGTGTACGTGCCCGGCCGCCACGACAACGAGGCGCGCAGCGCGGAGCTCGCGCGCGAGGCGGTGGTGCGCTGGCTGCCCGGCGAGGGGCTCGACGAGGGCCTCATCGAGCGGCTCATCCTGCTCACGGCGCGCCACGGGGCCCTCGATCCGGCGGACGTCGGCGAGGAGGAGGCCCTCTTCCTCGATTGCGACATGGCGATCTTGGGCAGCGACGCGGCGGCGTTCGACGCGTACGACCGGGCGATCGCCGCGGAGTACAGCGCCGTGCCGCCCGAGCTCTACGCTGCAGGCCGGCGGCGCTTCTTCGAGAAGCTGCTCGCGGCGGAGCGGATCTTCCTCTCGCCGTACTTCCACGCGCGCCTCGAGGCGCGCGCGCGCGACAACCTGCGCCGGAAGCTCGACGCGGGCGCATAGCGGCGCCGGCGCGCGTTGCCCCTCGCGCGCTCACCAGCTCTTCACGTCGCTCTTGCTCACGCGGCACGTGGCGGTGTCCCACTGGCTCGCGCCCCCGTGGAGCTTCTCGGACTCGCCCATGTGATCGGTGACGGCCCTGTACTCCTGGCAGATCTTCGGCTTGTCGTCGCCCGCGTCGTAGCCCCCCTTGACGTAGAGGTTCGTGATCGTGACCGTGTCCCCGTAGTTCTGGTTCGCGCCGGCGACCGTCGTCTTCACCCGGTCGACCCTGACGTTGTCGATGATCAGGTGCCGCGGGCCGCCGTTCGCGGTGCAGTCGCCGCACGAGCGCCAGAGCTTCCCGAAGTCGGCGATGTACGAGTTCGTGACGATGGTCGTGGAGCCGCCCTTGGCGTTGTGCTGGAAGATCTTGTCGGCCGAGTGCAGGGCGATGGAGCTGTTGATGTGCATCGTCGCCCCGTCGGCGCTGTTGGTCGCCGCGTCCTCGCAGACGTCCTCCCAGTAGACGTGATCGAGCGTGCAGTCGCCCTTGCAGACGATGCCGTTGCCGCCGGGGAGGCCGCCGGCGATGATGAGGTTCTTCACGGTGACGCCGTCCTCGACCTCGAACACGGTCTTCTGGCCCTCGCCGTCGTCGCAGTCCGCCGTGTTGTTCACGCCGATCTTCTGGTTGTTGAAGTCGTAGACGTCCTGCCCGCCGTGGGCGGCGTTCTTGAGCACCGTCGTCTGGGTCCTGATCTCGCCGTTGCCGTTCGTGGGCGTCGGGATCTCCATCGGGAGCTCGTCGCCGAGCGGCTCCTCTCCCCCCGTGCCGCTGCTCGTGGTGCTCGCGGCCGTGGTGCTGGAGCTGCTCGTGGTGCTCGCGGCCGTGGTGCTCGCGGCCGTGGTGCTGGAGCTGCTCGTGGTCGCGCCGCTCGTGGTGCTCGCGGCGGTGCTGCCGCCGCCGGCGCCTCCCGTGCCGCTGGTGCTCCCGCCGGTCGCGGCGGTGCTGCTGCTCGAGCTGCTGCCTCCCTGGCCGCCGTCCGGGGTCCCCGCGTCGTCTGAACAGCCGAGCTGGATGGCTCCGGCGGCGCCGATCACGAGCAGCAAAGTGAAAGCCGACTTCATTCCTAATCTCATGTCGCTACCTCTCGTTCTGAAATCATGATGGGCGACCCGCGGCCCGGAGATGGTGGCCACCGAACCGGGCCGGCGCTGCTCCGCTGCCGCGAGACAGGCAACGACAATGCCACTTGCCTGGAACCGCCTACCGATGGTTCACGGTGTGCCCGGGAGCCCGCGCAGCGCTCGTGGCGTGGGCGTCCTCATGGCGGCGCGTCGTCGCGCCGAGATGTCAACCACGGGTTGACGTACTTGACGAAAGTGATGACTCCCGTCCAGGCGCTACGTGAACCCGCTCGGCGCCAGCGTGTCAAGGCGCCGGTCGGGCGCGGGCCTCGCTGGCCGCCCGCTTCCCCATACCGCCCGCCCGCGGCTCGCGCTATCAACGCCTGCGTGAGGTGCGGACGACGCCCGCCGCCCTCGGTTCTCGCGCGTTTCGCTCGTTTCGCGCGTTTCGCTCGTTTCGCATGGTCGCCGCATGATCGCCGTGGTCGCAGAGAAGCCCGCCGTCGCCCGTGACATCGCCGCGGTGCTCGGGGCCTCGAAGCGCGCCGAGGGCTTCCTCGAGGGCGGCGGCTACGTCGTCACGTGGGCGATCGGGCACCTCGTCGCCATCGCCGAGCCGCACCAGATCGACCCCGCCTGGAAGCGCTGGCGCCTCGACCTCCTCCCGATGCTGCCCGGGCAGTTTCCGCTCGTCGTCCTCCCCGGGACGCGGGCCCAGTTCGAGATCGTCCGCAAAGTCCTGGGCCGGCGCGACGTCGAGCGCGTCGTCTGCGCCACGGACGCCGGCCGCGAGGGCGAGCTCATCTTCCGGTACATCTACGAGGCGGCCGGGTGCAAGAAGCCGGTCGAGCGGCTCTGGATCTCGTCCCTCACGCCCGACGCCATCCGCGACGGGCTCCGTCGGCTGCGGGACGCGCGCGGCTACGACGGCCTCGCCGACGCGGCGCGCGGGCGCAGCCGGGCGGACTGGCTCGTCGGCATGAACCTCTCGCGCGCCTACAGCCTGGTCTTCGACCAGGATCTCTCGGTCGGTCGCGTGCAGACGCCAACGCTGTCCATGGTCGTCGAGCGCGAGCTCGCGATCCGGCGGTTCGTCCCCGAGCCGTACCTCGAGGTCGTCGCGACCTTCTGCCCGCTCCGGGAGGACGCCTCGGGCGCGGCCGACGAGTCGTACAAGGGCACGTATTTCAACGACAAACCGGTCCCCGGCGAGCCGCCCGGCGCCGGCGAGCGGCCGAATGCCGGCGAGCGGCCGAATGCCGGCGAGCGGCCGAACGCCGGCGAGCGGCCCGAGACCGCGCCGTCGCGGAGGCGCCTGCCCCCGGACGGCGAGGAGGCGCGGCGCATCATCGAGCGGGCCCGGCGCGGCGAGGCGCGCATCGAGGCGGTCCGGTCGGAGTCTCGCCGCCTCCCGCCGCCGCTGCTCTACGACCTGACCGAGCTCCAGCGGCACGCCAACCGCCTTTACGGCTTCTCTGCGCAGAAGACGCTGGAGGTGGCCCAGGCGCTGTACGAGCGCAGGAAGCTCATCAGCTATCCGCGCACCGACAGCCGGCACCTCTCGACGGAGGTCGCGGCCACGCTCGGCGCCGCGGTGCAGGCGATCGAGGGCTCGTATCGGGGGATGCTCGCCCCGGGGACGGGGGCCCGGCCGCTCGGCAAGCGCTTCGTCGACGACGGCAAGGTCGGGGATCACCACGCCATCATCCCCACGGGGGCTCGGTCCTCGCGCGCGGAGCTCTCGACCGACGAGCAGAAGATCTTCGACCTCATCTGCCGGCGCCTCCTCTCGGCGTGGCACGAGGATCACGTCACCTCGATCACCACCGTCATCACCGAGATCACCACGCGCGGCGGCGCGGGCGCGCGCGGCGGCGAGCCGATCGTGGACCGCTACCACAGCGCGGGCAGCGTCGTGGAGAAGGTCGGGTGGAAGGTGCTCGACATCGGCTTCGGCAAGCCGCCTGCGCGGCCGCGCAGGAAGGGCGAATCGGACGGTGATGGGCCCGATGCGCGCGATGCGCGCGACGGGGAGGGCGGCGAGGGCGAGCGCGAGACCGCGGATCAGCGGCTCCCGCCGGGCCTCGCGAGGGGGCAGGTGCAGCTCGTGCTCGACGCGGAGGCGCAGGCCAAGAAGACGCGTCCGCCGCCGCGCTTCACCGAGGCCACGCTGCTCACCGCCATGGAGACCGCGGGCAGCAGCCTGGAAGAGAAGGAGCTCTCCGCGGCGATGAAGGACTCGGGCCTGGGCACGCCGGCCACGCGGGCCGCGATCATCGAGACGCTCCTCCGGCGCGAGTACATCGTGCGCAAGGGCAAGCTGCTGCACGCGACCGACAAGGGCGTCGGGCTGATCGAGGTCGTCCACGCGGACGTGAAGAGCCCCGCGATGACGGGCGCCTGGGAGGCGAAGCTCGCCCGCATGGCCCGGGGCGGAGGCGATCTGCCGTCGTTCATGGCGGGTATCGAGTCGTACGTGCGCCAGGTGGTGGCGGAGGTGAGCGCGGGGCGGCGCGCGGCCGGGGGCGGTGCGCTCTCCCCGGAGGCCGGGGCGTCGCCGTTTCAGGAGCGCGGCGAGGCGCGGTCGCGCGCGAAGGGGGACCGCGCCGCGGCCGCGGCGCCGGGGACCGGTCGAGGCCGCGAGGCGACGCCTCGCCGCGCTCCGGGCAGCAGCGCAGGGGCCGTGCCGGGCGACGCATCGGCTGGCACGCTGCAGGCGGTCGCGGCGGCGGCGGCAGCATCGCCGCCGGCTCGGGCGCAGGCGCGGTCGCGTGCGGCGGCGCCGTCGCCAGCGCGACCGGCGGCGGCGACGGCGCGACGCGTGGCGGTAGCCCCGTCGACTGCGCGGCCTGTAGCAGCGACGTCACCACCGGCGCGATCCGCGGCCATAGCGCCGTCGCTCGCGCGGCCTGCGGCAGCGACGTCGCCGCCGGCGCGACCCGCGGCGGTAGCGCCGCCGCCCGCGCGTGCGGCGGCCATCGGGTCCTTCCCGGCGCGTGGGGCGGGCACGGTGTCCTCGCCGGCGGTCGCCTCGTCTCCAGCGCGCCGGCCGGAGGATCTCGTCGAGCTGCTCCACCAATGCTTCGGCTTCAGCGTGTTCCGCCCCTACCAGGAGGCCGTCTGCCGGACGGCGGCCGCGGGGAGCGACGTGCTGCTCGTCATGCCCACCGGCGCCGGCAAATCGCTCTGTTACCAGCTCCCCGGCATCGCCCGAGGCGGCACGACGCTCGTCGTGAGCCCGCTCATCGCGCTCATGGAGGATCAGGCCTCGAAGCTCCGGGCGTGCGGCTTCGCCGCCGAGCGGATCCACTCCGGCCGGAGCCGGGCCGAGTCGCGGAAGGCCTGCATCGATTACCTCGAAGGCGCGCTCGACTTC
This sequence comes from Sorangium sp. So ce145, assembly GCF_051525985.1. Lineage (NCBI taxonomy): Bacteria > Pseudomonadati > Myxococcota > Polyangiales > Polyangiaceae > Sorangium > Sorangium sp. So ce145. Next base: position 4,771,693 of record NZ_CP150315.1, read on the forward strand.
CTCTTCATCGCCCCCGAGCGGCTCCGTGTGCCCGGGTTCCCGGAGCTGCTCGCCCGCCGGAAGCCCGTGCTCGTCGCCGTCGACGAGGCCCATTGCATCTCGAAATGGGGCCACGACTTCCGCCCTGATTACCGGATGCTCGGCCAGCGCCTCCCGGCGCTCCGGCCGGCGCCGGTCATCGCGCTGACCGCCACCGCCACGCCGGTCGTGCAGGACGACATCGTCGAGCAGCTCGGTCTCGCGTCCGCGGCGCGGTTCATTCACGGCTTCCGGCGGAGCAACCTGGGTATCGAGATCCTCGAGGTCAGCCCGGGAGAGCGCCTCGCCCGGGTGCGCGCGCTGCTCGGGCAGGAGGGCCGGACGCCGGCCATCGTCTACGCCGGGACGCGGAAGGACGCCGAGGCGCTCGCCGCCGGCCTCTCGGAGGATCTCCCGGCCGAGGCGTACCACGCGGGCCTCGCCGCCCAGGTGCGCGACCGGATCCAGGCGGCCTTTCTGGACGGCAGCACCGAGATCATCGTCGCCACGATCGCCTTCGGCATGGGCATCGACAAGCCCGATGTCCGCACGGTCGTCCACGCCGGGCTGCCCGGGAGCGTCGAGGGGTATTACCAGGAGATCGGCCGGGCCGGCCGCGACGGGCTCCCCTCGCGGGCCGTGCTGATGCACTCGTATGTCGACCGGCGAATGCACGAGTTCTTCCACGAGCGCGACTACCCTGATCCGGCGATGCTCCAGCGCATCGAAGAGGTCCTGTCGGAAGAGCCCCGCCCGAAGGAGGCGATCCTGGGCGATCTCGGCATCGATCCCGAGGTGGCCGACAAGGCCCTCGAGAAGCTCTGGATCCACGGCGGCGCGCGCGTGGATCCGGACGGGGGTATCGCCCTGGGCGAGCCGGGGTGGCGCGGGCCCTACGAGGCGCAGCGGCGCCACAAGCTCGCCGAGCTCGTGCAGATGGCGCGGTTCACCGAGGGCCACGGCTGCCGCATGCTCCACCTGGTCCGCCATTTCGGCGACCAGGAGGACACGGGCGAGCCCTGCGGCCTCTGCGACGTCTGCGCGCCGGCCGCCTGCGCCGCGCGGGAGTTCCGGGCGCCGAGCCGCGACGAGGCGCAGGCGATCGCGAAGATCCTGGCGGCGCTCCGCGAGAGCGAGCAGCCGACCGGCCGGCTCTACCGCGAGGCGTTCGCCGACGGATCGCTGGAGCGGCGCGACTTCGAGCACCTCCTCGGCGGGCTCGTGCGGGCGGGCCTCGTCTGCGTGCGCGAGGACTCGTTCGAGAAGGCGGGCGAGCTCATCACGTACCAGCGCGCGTCGCTCACGTCGCGCGGCCTCCTCGGCGGGCCGCGCGGCGCGAGCGACGTCGTGGGCGATGTGCCGCTCGCGAAGCTCCCGCCGAAGGTGAAGAAGCGGCAGAGCGCGACGTCCTCGGACGCGCGGAGGGCGTTCTTCGCCCGCAAGGCGCAGCGGAAGAAGGGCCGATCGCGCTGAGCGGCGCGCGGGCGGCGCTCAGCGGAAGATGCCGAAGTGGCCGAGCGCCCACCAGAGCAGGACGAAGATGAGGAGGGTGCTGAAGCACCCGCCGCCGAGCTTCTTCGCGCCGTAACCCGCCGCGATCCCACGCAGAATCTTGCTCATCGAATGACCTCCGGCCCCGTGTCGGGGTGTTCGAGGAGCAAAGCAACGTGGGTGCCACCGCGAAGGGGCGGATTCTCGGGCTGGAGGGCGAGGACCTCGCTCGCTCGGCGTCGGGGGACGACAGCGCCCGCGTCACAGTGGGGCGTTTCGCTACGCTGGAGGCTCGGGGCCGCCGGCGCTACGCTGAGGCCAGGCAGCCGGGGCGACGGCGGCCCTATCGACCGAGCTTGCCGACGATGAGGTGTTGGCGGTCGTTGTCTCCAAGGCCGGGGATGGGACCCGCGCCCCAATCCGCGGCGTTTGCTCTCGTCCAGCCCGCAACGAGCGTCTCGCCGTCCGGCGTGACGGCGACGGCGTAACCGACGGTGTCCTTGCCCAAGAGGCGTTTCCATACGAGCTCCGCGTCGGGGCCGATCTTGGCGACGAAGCCGGAGCTATCCTCCAGCGCGAGCGGGCCGTTGCCGAAGTCGATCTGGCCCGTGGCGTTCCCGACGATGACGGCGTTGCCGAAGGGATCCATCGCGATGTCGCGGGCCCACTGGTCCTTTGCACCGCCGAAGGTACGTACCCATCCCGCCGCACCGTTGGCCTCGAACTGCACCACGAAGACGTCTCGGTCGATCGACGTTATCGTCGATGAACCTATCTTCACATCGCCGCTGTGATACCCGGCCAACACGGGCCTTCCCAAGGGATCCACGGTGATGCCCATGACATCTACGCTTGCCGGGAGCGGCTCGAGCGCGTACATCTTCCTGAGCCAGTCCGGTGCTCCGGACGGTGTCGTCTTCATGACGAAGCTGCCTTTGTCAATCGTGAACCGATCGAGCTCAGCGGTTTCGAGCGTCGACCCGGCGATGAAGATGTTGTTCGAGCGGTCGACCGCGATGTCGATGATGCGCATGGTCGCGTTATCGCCAACGAACGTGCGCACCCAGCAGCCCGGCGCGGTCACGAGCCCTGTGTCACCGTCGAGCTTGGCCACGAAGACGTCCGAGTCGTCGCCGGGCTGGATCGGCCCGCCGCCCAGATCGATCGGCCGACTGAACGTCCCCGCGACGATGATGCGATCGTTTGCGTCGATCGCGACGGCGTGGATTCCACCGCCTTGAAGGCCCTTGCTCCAGACTGGTTTGCCCGACGCATCGAGCTTCGCGATAAAGGTTCCCGCCGGAAGCTGGCCATCGCCGAAATCGATGCCGCCGCTGCTGGTGCCAGCCAGGATCGGGTTGCCCTTGGAGTCGACGACGAGCACGCTCGGCTCGTCCGTCAAGTAGTCGCCGAAATTCTTGGCCCACAGGGGCTCTCCCGCCGGGTTCAGCTTGAGGAGCAGCACATCGGTGGTGCTGGAGGAAGAGAGTGTATCGTCGCCGATCGTGAAGGTGTTCATGAACGCGCCGCTGGCGAACACGTTCCCTTCGGCATCACCTGCGATGTCCATCAAGTAGATGTCGCCCGTTTGCTTGTACGCGGTCGTCCAGACGACGCACTCCAGGCCGTCACAGTTCTCGTCATCTGCCGTGTCGCAGCGCTCCACTCCGGGTACGACCTCTCCCTCGCATATGCCCCAGGTCCCGTCGGTGTCACAGGTGCGCATCCCTCCCCGGCACACCCCTTTGTTCTGGGTGATCGGTGGCCCCACGTAGCACGCTTCCGACGTGTCCGGTGTGCAGGCCGTGGGCTCACCATCGTCCCCTGCGCCCCCAGCACTGCCGGCTCCTCCCGCACCTCCAGCGCCCGCGCTGTCCGTCGACTGATCGACGAACGTATCGAGACCGAGCAGCGCCGCGCACCCGCTGGCGCACACGGTCAGGCCGACGACGGAACCAAGGACATACGCTTGTGCTTGCATGAGACGTTCTTCTCGCTCGAGCGCTCCAGCGGAAGCGGTCCCCCGGGCGCCGGAACAGAGGCTATCACACCGACAGAGCCGCCAGCGCCGCGTCCCCGGATCGAGCGCCACGGGGCGCGGCGCGCGCTCTCTCGCTAGCCTCGGACGCCTCGCGTCGGGGCGCCGTAGCCGAGGACCGAGAGCCCGATCCGCGATGAGAGCCGGCGAATCGCCGCGCGAGGGAGGAAGCGGGAGAGCTGGGCCGTCGCCTTGCTCAGCGCGGTCGGGACGGCGACCACGTCGCCCCGATCCGCCGCCGCGATGCCGTAGGCCGCGCAGTCCTCGGCGGTGAGCTCGAACGGCATCTTCCTGCGCGGCACGCCGGGCGCGCCCGCGTCGAAGATCTCGGTGGTCACCGGCCCCGGGCACAGGGCGGTCACCGTGACGCCGGTCCCGTCGAGCTCGACGGCCAGGCTCTCGGACAGCGAGAGCACGAACGCCTTGGTGGCTCCGTACACCGCATGTCCCGGGGTCGGCTGGAACGCGGCGAGCGACGCGACGTTGAGCACGCGCCCTCCGCCGCGGGCCACCAGGTCGGGGACGACCGCCGCGCAGAGCGCGACGACGCTCTCGCAGTTGAGCCGCACCAGCATCGCCTGCGCCGCGGGATCACCGTCCAGAAAGGGCCCGAACCGCGTCGTTCCCGCGTTATTGACGAGCCAGGCCGCGCCGCCCAGCTCGCGCGCCCGATCCCGCACGCGGAGGGCAGCGCCCTCGCTGGTGATATCGAGCTCCAGAGGGTGGATGGGCGCGTGCCCAGCGGCGCTCGCCCTTGCGGAGAGCTCCTCCAGACGGTGCGCCCGCCTGCCGATGGCGAGCACCGGCTGCCCGCGCGCCGAGAGCTGCCGGGCGATCTCCGCGCCGATGCCGGACGAGGCGCCTGTGACGATACCGAGGCCCGAGGTCGTGGTCATGGAGCGAGCCTTTTATGCTGCTTCGTCCAGGATCGCGAGCGGGCCGTGCCCTGATCTGCGGGGGCCCCGGTCAGCAATCTTTCCGCGCGATCTTGCCGCAACGCGGCAAGATCGCGCGAGGGCCTCGGGCGCGTCATCGGCTCTGGGGAGCCGAAGATCGCGCGCAGGTGTCGACCTCGTGCCGTTCCCGTCACCCGACCATCCGCTCCAGGCGTGTGCGGCCGATCGCCCGCGCGGTTTGCCAGCCGTCCCGCGCGCATGACAGCATCGGACCATCGGGCGGTAGGGGAGGTAGAGGACCGTCGCCTACATGCAGAGCGGGCTTTCGCAGCCTTCCTCTTGCAGATCGCGGCGCGGAGCGGCTAGCCTGGAGCTCGTACTTCCGGAGCTCGGGTGCTGAGGACCCGCGAGCGATGCAAAGGACCCGCGAGCGAGCCATGCGCATTCGACGAGCTGCTCTAGTCGCCACGGCCCTGCTCGGGCTGCTGCCGGCGCCGGCGCGCGCACAATCGCAGCCATTCGGCCCGGTCACCCTCTATGAGCCCACCATCGACACGTTGCCGGAGGTCGAGGGGACCGGCCTCTGCGCCGCATCGGCCCTGTCCGACAACGTGGATAGGGATTTCTACGTGCCCCTCATCGACCCTAACGATCCTGGCGAGCGCCTGGCCTACAATGACAAGGTCAATGCGTTCATCACCAGCAAGATCGGCGATGCCGCGGCAGAGTATCACGAATACGTCGTTCGGACCGTCCTGGATCTCAGCAACAACAACAGCGACGTTGATGAGGACGAGAACGAGAACGACGAAGGCCCGCTGAGCTACGGCGATTTCACCGGACTGATGTCGACGACGTGCCAGCAGGGCGGGTGCGACTTCCCCTGGAACAGCCATGGCACCAGCCAGCCGTTCGGCTCCAGGCTCCGCGGGTTCTTGCTCGTCCCCGAGGAGATGGCGGGTCGACCCGTTCATATCGGTTTCTACGCCGACGATGCGGTAAGCCTCACCTTCTGGGACAAGTCCAACGGCGTGAAGCCCGTCATGGTCCGTCCGGCGCGGCTCGGCCTTCCGACATGGCGCCTCACGAACACCGTCATCTTCGTGAAGGCAGGCCTGTACCCGCTCGAGATCCTCTACGTCGAAATCGCCGAGCACGCGGCGCTCGAGATGTCCTACTTCGTCGGCGACTTCGACGACTTCGAGCTCGGCGCGCGGGTAGAGGGCAGCGAGAGCCTCAAGGCGGCTGGCTATTCCATCTTCCAACCCGCGCAGTTCTTCCAGACGATGAGCGGGTCGCCGTCGTTCCCCGATCTCGACCAGTGCCAGCAGTGCAATCGCCAGTTCGCCGGCCAGCACGGGACCAACGGCTGTCCTGGAAGCTACTACTGCAACGAAGCGGCCCTGTGCGCCCCGTGTGACACGGCACGATTCTGCGGCGAATCGTGCTCGGCCTGCACGGGCGACACGCTGTTCTGCATCAACCTGGAGGGCAGGGCTCAGTGCGCCGAGTGCCGCACCAGCGCCGACTGCCAGGGCGGCTTCGTCTGCGACCCCGAGACGCACGAGTGCAAGGAAGAGTACGAGTGCGAGGAGGACCCGGACTGCCCGCGCGACAAGATCTGCGTCGATCACACGTGCGTCCTGTGTGACACCTCCGACCGGTGCGCCGGCAATTCGTGCAACTGCTGTCCGAACGGCATCAACGGCACGCAGATGGACTGCGCCGCCGTCGAGCCGGGCGGCACCCCGATGTGCGTCGAGTGCCTCACCGACGAGCAGTGCCCTGACGGCAAGGTGTGTCACCTGCCCACGGGCCACTGCATGGACAGGCCGCTCCCGACGAACGCCCTGCCCAACTGCTGCGGCGAGGGCTGCGTCGACTGCATGCACCCCGAGGACCCGAACGATCCGCAGTCGCCCCCGGTGCCGTTCTGCCTGCCCGGGCCCATCGGGACGGCGTGCGCCGCGTGCCGCAACGACATGGATTGCGCCGAGGGGCAGTACTGCCTGAGCGGCGAGTGCAAGGAGTGCGTCAAGGACCGGCGCTGCGGGCCGCGCTGCGACAGCTGCGGCGGCGATACGCCGTTCTGCTTCGGCCAGTTCTCCGAGCTCGCGGTCTGCGTGCGCTGCACGTCGGACGAGCAGTGCGCCGGCACGACCTGCAACCGCGAGACCCACCAGTGCGACCCGCCGGGGTGCATGGCGACCTGCGGCGAGGACACCCCGTACTGCGACGGCGAGAGGTGCGTCGAGTGCTACGCCGACACGCAGTGCCCGTGCGGCAACACGTGCGACCTCGCGACGAACACCTGCGACATCTCCTGCAAGACGAACCTGGACTGCCTCGGGAACGAGCACTGCCGCTGGACCGACGAGGCGGACGCCAAGGAGTGCGCGCTCGGCCCGATGCCCGACAACGTCGCGTGCGGCGGCACGCTCGCCGAGATCTGCAGCGTCTCGGCCGTCGGCCAGAAGGGCGCCGATCCGAGGGCCGCCGGGCTCGTCGCCCTCGCGGCGCTGGCCCTGATCGAGCGAAAGCGCCGCCGGCGCAGCGGAGGTGCCTCGTGAGAACGCGTCCACTCCTCGCCCCGCTCCTCGCGCTGTCCGCGCTCCTCGCCGGGCGCCCCGCGCTCGCCGAGGAGGGGCGCTTCGATGCCCAGGTCTTCCGCCCTGCAGCGGCCCCGCGCGATCTCGTGATGGTCCAGAAGTCCGAGGTCATCGGGAACCTCTCGCCGACCGTCGGTCTCTACAGCGACATCGCGGCCGACCCGCTCGTGCTGCTGGTCGCGGGCGACGACACGAGGCAGGCCGTCGACGCCATCTCCGGGCGGCTCGAGCTCGCCTTGCTCGCGGGCATCGGGTTCTTCGACGTGTTCGACGTCACGATGGCCATGCCGCTCGTCCTCTTCCAGGAGGGCGGCAACCTCCGCCGCTTCGGCACGGAGGGATCCGTCAAGAGCTCCTCCGTCGGCGATCTCCGCCTGTCCACGAAGATCTCGCTCCCGTACCTGAACCGGAAGGAGCAGGTCAAGGAGGGGTTCGGGATGGCCATCGCGGGCAACCTCAACTTCCCCACGGGCGACCAGAACGCGTTCACCAGCGACGGCGCGCTGAGCGGCGGCGCGACGCTCATCGGCGACTACCGGTTCAACTTCGGGCTGCTCCTCGCCGCGAACGCTGGCATCTGGCTGCGGCCCGACAACCAGTTCGCGGGCGTGCGCGTCGGCGACATGGCGCAGTTCGGCGTGGCGGCCGAGCAGTACGTCGTCCAGAGCTGGGGCCTGTCGGTCATCGGCGAGGTGTACGGGTACCCCTCGCTCACGAGCTACCCCGACGACCCGGGGCAGATCCCCGCGGAGGCGCTCCTCGGGCTGCGCTGGCAGACCAAGCACGGCATCACGATCACCTTCGGCGGGAGCTTCGGCGCGGCGTGCGGCTTCGGCGCGCCCTCGATCCGCTTCTTCAACGTCATCACGTGGCAGCCGAAGACCTCCCAGGAACAGGAGGAGATCAACCGCCTGCAGCAGCGCGACAAAGACGATCCGGATCGCGACGGCCTCATCGGCGCCGCGGACCGCTGCCCCGACGTGCCCGGGAGCCCCGAGAACTTCGGCTGTCCGGACCTGGACACCGACGGCGACGGCATCTTCGATCGCGACGACAAGTGCCCCGACAAGCCCGCCGGTCCGCACGGGAAGGACGGCTGTCCGCTCGCCTTCATCCGGGGCGACGAGATCGTGATCACCGAGCAGGTCCACTTCGCGACCGACAAGGACATCATCCTCGAGGACTCGAACTCGACGCTCGAAGCGGTCGCGCAGGTGCTGATCGACAACCCCGATATCCGCGAGGTGCGGATCGAGGGCCACACCGACGTGCGTGCGACCGATCTGTACAACATGGCCCTGTCCCAGCGCCGCGTGGCGAGCGTCATGGCGTACCTGATCGCGAAGGGCGTCGAATCCTCGCGGCTCCAGGCGGTCGGCTACGGGCACACGCAGCCGATCTACGACGACACCGGCTGCCAGGGGCCCGACGATCAGCTGTCGCCCGACTGCCAGTTCATGACGTCGAAGAACCGGCGCGTCGTCTTCCGCATCCTGCGCTACGGCGCCGCGGGGGCGAAGCCGCTCACCGGCGCGCCCGAGGGGAGCGAGCAGCTCCTGCCGTCCGGCGGGGTGCTGCCGCAGAAGACCCAGGGCACGCTGCCCAGTCAGGGCACGCTGCCGGGGCAGGGGGTCCTCAAGTCGAACGTGCTGCCGAGCGGCGGATCCTCGCTTCCGCCTGCGGGCGGGGCGCCCGGCGGCGCGGCCCCCCTGCCGAACCGCGGCAACGCGGGCGGCCTCCCGAGCAACACGGGCGTGCTGCCGCGATCCGGTACCCCCGCGCCCGCGCCGCCGCCGCCGGCGCCGGCGCCGTCCTCCTCGAGCCAGCCGCCTGCTCCCGGAGGCGGGGGGACTCGCTAGGAGGGCGCCGATCCTCGGGCCTGCGGAGATGAATGGATAGGGGCTCGATGGCGATCGAGCACGCATGCGCGAAGCGCATGCGTGACTCGAGGCCGCCGAGCTCCGAGCGCCTCAGGGGGAGAGGTCAGACGGACGTCAGCGTCACAGCGGCAGGAACCGCGCGACGCTGACGTCTTCTGTTGCGCTTACTTCTTCGGCGCGGGCTTCGCGGGCGCCGATGACGTGGCGGGCTTGGCCGACGACGACGGGGGGAGCGACGACGGCGGGGCAGAGGAGGCCGGCTTGGCCGACGACAGCGGGGTGGGCGACGCGGGCTTCGCCCCCGGCTTGCCTGGCTTGGCCGAGGTCGCAGGAGCGGGCGAGTCCTCGTACGGCTCGTCGGACGCAGCCGGAGCAGCAGCAGGCTGGTCCGCCGGCGGCGCCTCCGGCTCGGCAGGCGCGGCCGAGTCGGCGGGCGGCGTCGCCGGGTGCAACGTCAACGGCCTCGCCTCTCCCTCGGTGCGGCGGACCCAGATCACCGCCGTCCCGCTCGCCACGCTGGCATAGCGGCCGTCCTCGGTGCGGATCTCCTCGTTGACCGCCTCGATGACCGCGTCGCCGCCGACAGCGCACGCGGCCTTGCGGAGCGACTCGAGGCGCTCCGCCTCCGTGCGGGCCGTCGGATCGCTCGCGATCGGCTGAAGGCGATGGTACTCGCGATCGGGCAGCTGGCCCGCCGGCACGACGTGCATGTCGCTGCAGAACTCGCCCGAAGGCGTGCGTTTGTCTCGGAAAGGAGTGCTGCAACCGGCGATCAGCGCGGCACCCAGGGCCGCCGAGAGGAGGAGGCGCTGCATGTTGCCTTCTTACCAGCGATGCGACGCGCGATGCAAACCCCGTGCATCATGGACGCAGCCGACGCGCACCAGGGACGCCAGCCGACCCTGCGGCACGCCGCCTCTCGCAGGTTGCTCGCGGGTGGATCGGCTCCTGACGCCGTGCGCGTCACCGGGTCGCCACACCACCCCGCCACCGTCCCATCCACCGTCCCATCCACCGCCCCATCCAGTGTTCCGATCTCGTGAACGCCTGGATATGCTCCGCGGCCGATGCGCCCGATCGAGCGATCCGCTCCCCTCGGCTTCCTTACGTTCCTCGGCGCGGCGCTCGCCGCCGCGTGCAGCGCGCCCCAGGCGGCGCCGCACGCCCCTCCGCACGGCGCCGCCCCTGCCGAGGAGAGCGCCTCGAGCGCCGCGGCGTGCCTCGCGGCCGCCAGCGCACCGCGGCAGGCCCGCCCCGACGAGCCGCCGCGGATCGGCGTGAAGCACATCCTCGTCCGCTATGCCGGCGCCGATCGCGCCGAGGGCGCGACGCGCACACGCGAGGAGGCGTGCCTGCGCGCGATGGAGGCGCGGGACAAGATCCGCGGCGGCGCCGACTTCGGCGAGGCGGTGGCGCAGTACAGCGAGGAGGCCGGCGCGGCGTCGCGCGGCGGCTCGCTCGGCACCGTGGAGCGCGCCGACGTCCTGCCGCCCTTCGCCGATGCGGCGTTCGAGCTCGAACTCCAGCAGCTCAGCGACGTCGTGGAGACCCGCTATGGCTTCCACGTGATCTTCAGGACGGAATAGCGCTCCTGCCGAGGGCGAGCCTCCCGCCGGAGACCTCTCTGCCTGCCCGCGCGCGGCCTCGCCTCGCAGGCCACGCATCGTCACGGCGCCTCGCGGGCCGCGCGCGCAAGGGTTGCGTTCCCGGCGGAGGCGCAGCATGAAGCACCCATGCGCGCTCACAAGCTCCTCGCCGCCTTCGCCGTGATGATCGCCTCGCCGGCGCTGCTGATCGCGGCGTGCAAATCCAGCGACGAGCCGGAGGAGGTCGCCCCGGCGCCAGGCGCCGTCACGGCGCCGACCGCGACGGCGCCGCCGCCCGCGGCGACCGGGACGGCGCCAGCCGCGACGCCGACCCCGGCGGCGCCTCCAGCGACCACGACCGCCGCCCCGACCCCGGCCGCCCCGGCGACCCCGAAGCCGGACGCGGGCGCGCCGGTGGACGCGGGCGCGCCGAAGGACGGGGGCGCCACCACCACGGCCGACGCGGGCGCGCTCTCGACCAAGCTCGCGGAGTGCGCCGCGAAGTGCCAGTCGATCCTCCAGACCTGCCTGACGCCGAAGTTCCCCGCGGACGGCGGCTTGCCCGCGCTCGCCGATCCGGCGGCGTGCCAGAGCTCGTTCGACTCCTGCCGCACCGCCTGCGCGCCGTAGCTCCCGCCCCGCTCGGCGAGGCCGGCTCCAGCGCCGCCGAGCCTACTTCTTCTGGGCGCCGGTCGGCAGCGTGATCCGGAAGAGCGCGCCGCCGGCCGCGCCGGTCGTCACCGTGATGTCGCCGCTCATCGCCTCGACGAGGTGCTTCGCGATGGACAGGCCGAGCCCGGTGCCGCCCGACGCGCGGGAGCGGCCCGGATCCACCCGGTAGAACCGATCGAAGACGCGGGCCTGGTGCACCGCAGGGATGCCCGGACCGTCGTCCTCGACCTCCAGGACGACGCGCCCGTTCGCGGCCCGCGCGCGCACCACCACGTGCGAGCCGTTCGGCGTGTGATGGATCGCGTTGTCGACGAGGTTGGTCAAGATCTGGTCCAGCGCGCGCGGATCCGCCGCGACGAGCGTGCCCGGCGCCACGTCGATCTTCACGTCGGTGCCCCTCTCCATGGCGCGCCCGCGCAGGAGCGCCACAGCCGCCTCGGCCTGCACCGAGAGGTCGAGCGTGCCCGGCGAGAGCGGCCGCTCGCCGCCCTCGATGCGCGACAGATCGAGCAGATCGTCCACGAGCCGGTGGAGCCGGGTCGCGTTCCGCTCGATCACCTCGACGAAATCGCGCGCCGCCTCCGGGTCGTCGAGCGCCCCGCCGAGCAGCGTCTCGCTGCTCGCGCGGATCGACGCGACCGGCGTGCGCAGCTCGTGCGACGCGTTGGCGATGAAGTTGCGCTGCAGGCCCTCGATGCGCCGCAGCTCCGTCACGTCGAAGAAGACGGCGACGACCCCCGCGGCCCCGCGGCTCTGCGCCGGCAGCGCGAGCGGCGCGGCGTTCACGAGCAGGATCCTGCGCCCCGGAGGCCCGGCCACGCCCGGCGCCGCGGGCGCGATCTCGATCTCGCGCGTCGCCGCCGCGCGCGCGAGCGCGACCTCCTCGAGCAGCTCGTGCAGGCTCGACGAGCGCAGCACCTCGAGCGGCGGGCGGCCGACCGGGTCCCTGCGGATGCCGAGCAGCTGCGAGAGCGCCGGGTTGACCAGCGTGATGTCGCCCTTCTCGTCCGTGACGAGCACGCCCTCGCGCATCGACTCGAGCACCGCGCCGAAGCGCTCTCCCTCGCCCCCGAGCTCGCGCCGCGACACCTCCAGGCTCTCGGCGAGGTCGTCCAGCGCGCCGCCCAGCGTGGCGATCTCGTCGTGCCCCTGCATGCGCGCGCGCCGGCCGAGGTCGGCCCGCATCTCCCGCGCGACGCCCGTCAGGTACACGAGGCGCCCGGAGAGGGCGCGCGCCCCGGCGAGCGCCGCCGCGACGGCGAGCGCGAGGGCCAGGAGGGTGCCCTCCACCACGCGCGTGCGGGCGGCGGACAGGCTGCGGTAGATCGCGACCGGCTCGAACGCGACCCGCACCACCCACGGCCCGTCCGGGCGATCGAGCCGCTGCGCGGCGTAGAGCATCCGCATCCGCGTCGTCTTGCTCACGCGCTCGCTGCGCCCCGTGCCCTGGTGCCGCGCGTCGGCGACCTCGTCGCGCGTCGCGTGCGTGTCGAGCTGGCCGAGCCCCTCCGGCGCGACCGACGAGTCGCCCCGCACCGCGCCCTGCGGATCGATGAACGTGACGCGCGCTCCTGCGATCTTCGACAGCGCCGTCGCGAGGGCGGGCGCCTCGGCCGCGAGGTCTCCTGATCTCGCGGCGATCTCGGTGACGAGCGCCGTCCGCGTCGCCAGGTCGTCCTCCGTGTGCGCCGAGAGCTCTGCCCCGAGCGTCTTCAGGACATAGCCGTCGAACACCAGCGCCGCGAGGATCGCGATCCCCACCGCGAACGCGATGAGCTTGCTTCGTATACCCATGTCACCAGCGTGCCCGGCTCACGCCGCGCGCGACGTGGGCGAAGATCCTTATGCTACCTGGTTTTGTCCGTTCCATGACGACTCGTTGACGAGATGCGGTGAGACGGGTAAACGCCCGGCCCCATGGGATTGACCCGTGACGCAGTCTTCTTTGACGCGCTTGCCAACCATGCGCGGCAGAGCGTCGCAGCGAGCGAGCTCCTCCTGGAGATGCTCGACCGGCTCGACGAAGCCCCGGCCCTGGTGCAGCGGATCTCCGACCTCGAGGACGAGGCCGACAAGATCACCCACGAGTGCCTGGCCGCCCTCCACCAGACGTGGATCACGCCGCTCGATCGCGAGGAGATCCACGCGCTCATCACCCGCCTCGACGACGTGCTCGACTGCATCGAGGCGGCGAGCGTGAGGCTCGTGCTCTTCGAGATCACCAGCGCCCTGCCGGACGCGCGGCTGCTCGCGCAGGATGTCGTCGACGCGTGCACCGTCATGAGCTCCGCCATCCAGTCCCTCAGGGACCTGAACAAACCGCCGCACCTCCTCGAGCTCTGCGTCGAGATCAACAAGATCGAGAACGCGGCCGACGCGCACTACCGCAACGGCTTGGCGGCGCTCTTCAAGAAGGGGAACGACCCGCTCCTCGTGATGAAGTGGCGCGACATCTATGACCTCCTCGAGCACGCGACCGACCGCTGCGAGGACGTCGCGAACATCATCGAGGGCATCGTGCTCGAGCACGCATGACGACCTACATCCTCGCCATCCTCATCATCGCGCTGGCGTTTGATTACATCAACGGCTTTCACGACGCCGCGAACTCGATCGCCACGGTCGTCTCGACGCGCGTCCTGTCGCCGCGCACCGCGGTGCTCTGGGCAGCCGCCTTCAACTTCATCGCGTTCGCGCTGTTCGAGCCCACGGTGGCGCGCAACATCGCGAAGGGCGTCGAGCCGGGGTTCATCACGCCGAACGTCATCCTGGGCGGCCTGCTCGGCGCGATCATCTGGAACCTGCTCACGTGGTGGTGGGGGCTGCCGTCGTCGTCGTCGCACGCGCTCATGGGCGCGTTCGCCGGGGCCGCGGTGAAGAGCGCGGGGCGGCTGTCGGTGCTCGACGCGACGGTCTTCGGCAAGACGGCGGCGTTCATCCTGGTCTCGCCCTTGCTCGGCGCGGTCATCGGGTTCTCGCTCATGCACGCCATCCGGTGGCTCGCGCGGGGCTGGACGCCCAAGAAGGTGAGCACCCGGTTCCGGCGGCTGCAGCTGCTCTCCGCCGCCGCCTACTCGCTCGGGCACGGCGGCAACGACGCCCAGAAGACGATGGGCATCATCACGGCGCTCCTCATCTCCGCGGGCCTCCAGGAGGGCGGCAAGGACCCGAAGCCGATGCTCTGGGTCGTGCTCGTCTGTCACGCGGCGATGGGCCTCGGCACGCTCTCCGGCGGCTGGCGCATCGTGAAGACCATGGGGATGAAGATCACGAAGCTGAAGCCGGTGGGCGGCTTCGCGGCCGAGACGGCCGGCGCGGCGACGCTGTTCAGCGCCACGGCGCTCGGCATCCCCGTGAGCACGACCCACACGATCACGGGCGCGATCGTCGGGGTCGGCGCCACGAGCGGGCGCCTCTCCGCGGTTCGCTGGGGCGTCGCCGGGCGCATCGTCTGGGCCTGGATCTTCACGATCCCCGCCTCGGCCGCCCTCGCCGCGATCGCCTACACCATCGCGAGCGTCATCAGCGGCCAGCCCTGACCGCGCAGGCGAGCGCGGCGCCGCGCCGTGCGGCCGAAGACCGGGCGCGCGTGCACCTCGCGGGCGCGCGACCCGAGCGGTCGCGTGGGCCTGCGAGGGCGCCGCGTCGATCCGGCGCGCGGTCCACCGGTCCACCTGCTGCCCCGCGCGCCGGGCTCACCCGGCCCGCGCGGGCGCGGGGCTCATCCGACGTGAGACGGCGCGCGGCTCGGTCGGGCCGCTCCGAGGCTGATGAAGTGGTCGAGGATCCAGGTCTTGAAGCGGTTCAGGTCGAGCCGGTCGAGCAGCGGCAGGAACGCCCGCTCCACGCCGTCCTCGCGGCGAATGGAGGCGAAGTCGAGCACGCCGACGTCGTTCGCGGCGAGCACGTACGGCATCACCTCGGTGCGCCCCTCGTCGAAGGCCGCGAGCAGCAGCGACCCCTTGAGGAAGGCGGCCGAGACGTCGAGGAAGGCGGGGCGGATGCCGCGGATGTACCGGCTGAACGGCTCCGCGATCACGCGCTTGTCCGGCGAGTCGCGGAGCCCCGCGCCCTCGAGCTGCTTCTTCAGGAACTCGCTCGCCGACAGGCCGGGGTGCTCCTTGCGGCGGCGCTCGGCCTCGTAGCCCTCGGCCACGACCACGAGCGCGTAGTCGGCGCGCTTGAGGCCGTCGGCGAGCTCGCTCAGCACGTCCTGCGGGAAGCGGAAGAAGGGGAGCACGATGAGGTGCGCCCGGGCAGCCACCGCGCAGTGCAGCGCGTGCCGCCCGCTGCGGTTGCCCATCATCTCGAGGATGTAGATGCGCTTGTGCGTATAAGCGTCCTCGTAGAGCCCGCGCGCGATGGTCGCGCCCGTCTCCACGCCGGACAGGAAGCCGATCGCGCGATCGCCCTCCAGATCGTTGTCGATGGAGACGTTCACGAAGCCGGCCTGCGGGCGCACCTCGAACTCGTCGAGCCACGCCTTGATGCCCTCGAACGTGCCGTTGCCGCCGACGCAGATGAGGTGCGTGAACCCCTGCGCCTTGAACGTCGCGGCGGCCTGCTTGCGCTTCTCGCGCTCGAGGAAGCCGGAGTAGCGCTCGCTGCGGAAATCGCTGCCCGCGTCGAGCACGCGCCGCCCCATCGAGCGCGCCGGGATGCCCTGCGCGAGCAGATCGTAGCGCTGGCGGCGGCTCATGATGAGGCGCTCGAACTGGGGCTGGGCGCGCGCGTCCGCGGTCAGGGAGCGGAAGCCCTCGGTCGCGGCCCACACCTCGTAGCCTCGCCGCGCCGCCTCCTCGGTCAGCGCGACGGCGACCGAGGAGTAGCCAGGGGCGTTGCCGCCGTCGAAGACGAGCAGCAGGCGCTTGTCCGATGCCGGGAGGGTGTCGGGACGTCCGAACTCGACGATGCTGGTCATGGCGCCGGCCTTCTACCACGCGACGACGAGGTTGGCTGAGCGATTGTCACACGTTCGCACTCGTTGCTCGACGACGCCGGGCGTTGGACGACAGCGCCGCGCGGCGTCGAGCGAGCGCGCCGCGCCGCGTGGCGCTCCGCGCGGCGTCGAGCGAGCGCGTGACGTCGAGGGCGCGCCGTTCACCCCGTGTTGCGCATGCCGGCGGCGATGCCGTTCAGCGTGAGCAGGAGCGAGCGATCGCGCCCCGAGTCCCCGCCGCGGCTCGCCCGCAGGAGCTCGACTTGCAGGAATGAAAGGGGGTCGACGTAAGGATTGCGCAGCGAGATGGACCGCTGGAGCGTCGGGTTGCCCTCGAGCAGCCGCCGGTTGCCCGTGAGCCGCTTGAGCCACGACCGCGTCCGCTTGTATTCCGCGATGATCCGCGGCGCGACCGCCTTGCGCGCGGCGGCCGGCGCGAGCTCCGCGTAGCCCGCGAAGATCGTCATGTCCGCCTTCGCGAGCACCATCTCGACGTTGTCGATGACCGCCCGGAAGAACGGCCACGACGCCATCATCTCCTTCAGCAGCTCCGCGCCCTCGGGGCGCTGGCCCATCGCCTCCAGGCCGCTGCCGACGCCGTACCACCCCGGGAGGATGGCCCGGTTCTGCGTCCACGCGAAGACCCACGGGATCGCGCGCAGCGACTCGAGGCCGCCCGCGCGGCGCTTGCTCGGGCGCGAGCCGAGCGGCAGGCGCGCGATCTCGTCGATCGGGGTCACGGCCGTGAAGAACTCGACGAACTTGGGCTCCTCCCAGACGAGCGCGCGGTAGGCGCGCCGGCCCGTCTCGGCGAGCTCGTCGAACGCCGCGGCGTAGCGCAGCTCGGACGCGGCGGGCGGCCGCGGCTGCGCGCCCAGCGTGTGCAGGAGCACGCCGCTCAGCATGATCTCGAGCGTGCGCATCGCGAGCTCGGGGCGCGCGTACTTGTGGTCGAGCGCCTCTCCCTGCTCGGTCGCCTTGTAGCGGCCGCCGACGCTGCCGGCCGGCAGGGCGAGCAGCGCCTGGTGCGCCGGTCCGCCGCCGCGCGCCACCGACTCGCCGCGGCCGTGGAAGACGCGGAGCGGCAGCTCCGCCTCCGCGGCGATCTTCGGCAGCGTCTCCTGCACGCGCCGGAGCGCGGCGCTCGCCGCGAGCAGGCCGACCTCCTTGCCGGAGTCGCTGTAGCCGATCATCACCTCCTGCACGCCGCGGGCGAGGACGTGCGGCCGGTACTCGGGGTGCGCGAGCAGCGCGCGCAGGATCCTCGCGCTGTCGTTCAGCGCGGCGAGCGACTCGAACAGCGGCACGACGTCGATCCGCGCGCACGAGCGCGCCTCGTCCCACAGCCCGGCGGCCTTCGCGCTCGCGAGCGCGGCGAGGACGTCGTCCTCGCTGTGGGTCATCGACAGCACGAGCGTGCGGCAGGACGACTCGCCGCCGTCGCGCTGCGCCGCGGCGATGCGCTGGAGCGCCTCGAACACGCGGCGCGCCTCGGGCGTCATCTGCGCCGGCTCGACGCGGCCCTCCGCGAGGCTGGCCGCCGCGGCGCGCGCGTCCTCGGCCGGCGCGCGCATCTCGAGCTCCGCGAGCGCGAACCCGAGCGCGCGCACCTGCGAGAGCAGCGCCCGCGCGCGCCGCTCGCCCGAGCTCGCGCAGCGCGCGGCGCGCAGGCTGTCGGCGACGACCGCGAGGTCGCGCTCGAGCTCCGCGGGCTCGCGGTAGGGGACGGCGAGCGTCGGCTCCTCCGGGCGCACGAAGGCGCGCCCCTCGCGCGCGGGGCCCTGCCCGGAGCGCGCGCGCGCCTCCGCGCGGCCGTGCTCCGCGTGCTCGAGCGTCGCGGTGAGGCGCGCCTCGATGAAGTGCAGCTTGCGGCGCCACGGCTCGCCCTCGGTGCGCGGGCCGAAGTGCGCGGCCACCTCGGGCATCGCGGCGGCGTCCTCCTCGATCGAGGCGAGCAGCCAGGGCGGCGGCGTGACGTGCCGGACCGACTGCGACAGCGCGCCGCCGAGGTCGCGCACCGCCCGGACGAGCCGGCGCAGCCCGCGGATGCGGTAGGCGAACAGCGCGTCCTCGAGCACGGCGGGCACGACGAGCGGGTTGCCGTCCATGTCGGCGCCGACCCACGAGTGGATCCGGAGCGGCGCGATCTCCGCGTCGAGCGGCTCGCCGTAGGCGGCCTCGAACGCGCGCCCGATCACGGTGGGCAGATCGGGGAGCAGATCCCAGAGGATCTCCTCGATGTACCAGGCGACGTTCTTCACCTCGTCGCCGACGGTGGGGCGATCGCGGCGCACCTCGTCGGTCTGCCAGAGCGCGGTGATCTCCTCGCGGATCTCGGCGAGCTTGCGCGCCGACTCGTCGGGCGTCAGCTGGCAGCGATCGCGCTCCTCGAGGTTCTTCGCGATGCGGTAGAGCTTCTCGAGCACCGTGCGCCGCGCGGCCTCCGTCGGGTGCGCGGTGAGGGTGAGCGTCACGTCGAGCGTCCTGAGCGCGGCGCGCACGCGCTCCGCCGGCACGCCGGCCTTCTTGAGCGTGTGCATCGCGGCCTCGATCGACCCGCGCTGCGGCCGCGCGCCGGGATCCGTCGCGTACGCGCGCGCCCGGCGGATGCGGTGGTGCTGCTCCGCGAGGTTGACGAGCCGGAAGTAGACGGTGAACGCGCGGATGACGGGCTCGAGGCGATCGTGGGGCAGCTCCGCGAGCAGCTTGCTGAGCTCCGCGGCCGCGTGCGCGCGGCCGTCGCTGGGGCCGCGCCGCCGGCGGATGGCGAGCGTGCGGATGCGCTCCTCGATGGCGAAGAGCTCTTCTCCCTCCTGCTCGATCAACACTTCCCCGAGCAGGCGTCCGAGCAGGCGAACTTCTTTGCGAAGAGGTCGATCGACCTCGCGACGACGCGGCGGCATGGGCGCCAGCCTAGCGCGATGCGGCGTAAAACGGACCACCGAGTGTGGCCTGGGCGGACGGTCGGTGGCGCCGGGGCAGGTGGCGCGCCTCGGGGCCTGGGCGGGTGGGCGGTGGTGCGAGCACGGTCCATGCATCGCCCGTTCATCCGCGCCCTTTCGAAGCCTCGTCGAGCTCGTGTACCCTCCTGCGGATGGCCGATGACGTGTTCGGGATCGTCGGCACGACCCAGGGGGCGTTCAAGGTGGAGCGGGTCGTCGCCGAAGGTGGGTTCGGCGTCGTCTATCGGGCGTACCACGAGGCTTTTCGAGCGCCGGTCGCGCTGAAGTGCCTCAAGGTCCCGGCGACGCTGCCCGAGCAGCTGCGCATGCAGTTTCTTGAAAAATTTCGTGAAGAAGCGGAACTGCTGTTCCGCCTGTCGGCCGCGATCCCTGCGGTCGTCAGGCCGCTGCACCACGACGTGATCTCGACCGCGACCGGCGCCTTCGTGCCGTTCATCGCGCTGGAGTGGCTCGAGGGCCGCACGCTCGCGAGCCACATCGCCTCCCGCGCGGCGATGGGAGCGCCGCTGCTCGCGCCGGGGGAGGTGATCCGGCTGCTCGCGCCGGTCGCGCGCGCGCTCGAGGCGGCGCACCACTTCCCCGGGCCGAGCGGCCCCACGTGCGTGGTGCACCGCGATCTCAAGCCGGCGAACATCTTCCTCGCCCAGATCCACGGCGCGGAGGTCGTCAAGATCCTCGACTTCGGCATCGCCCGCGCCCGCGACGCCGCGACGGTCATGGCCGGCCAGACCGCGACCACGTCGGGCGGCCTCTCGACGGCGTTCACGCCCGCCTACGGCGCGCCCGAGCAGTGGGCGCCGAAGCGCTTCGGCAAGACGGGCCCCTGGACCGACGTCTGGGGGCTCGCCGTGACCGTCGTCGAGGCGCTCGCCGGCCGCGAGATCATCGGCGGGGATCACGTGGCGATGATGGGCACGGTGCTCGACGAGAAGCGCCGCCCCACGCCGAGGAGCGAGGGCATCTTCGTGCCCGACGCGCTGGAGGCCGCCTTCCGTCGGGCGCTGGCCGTGGATCCGCGCGAGCGCTTCCGGGACATCGGGGCGTTCTGGGACGAGGTCGAGCAGGCGCTCGGGCTGCCGCGGAGCGCTCCGCCGATCGCGGTGCCCAGCCGGAGCCAGGCGCCGGCCGCCGCCCGCGTCCGCTCCTCGGTGTTGCCCGCGTCGCCCTCGTCGCCGGGATCGACGCGGTCGCAGGATCTCCTCCAGGGCACCGCCCTCGCGGCGCCGGCGGCGTTCGCGGAGGCGACGGCCCGGGAGCTCCACCTGCCGGAGCGCGGCGGCGGCCGCTTGCCGCCGCACAGCCTCCCCACCGAGCCGGTCGTGCCGCTCGCGCTCGACTGGTCTCCTCCCGCGCCCTTCGCGCGGCCGTCCCATGCGCCGTCGAGGATGCCGCCCCCGATGATGGAGCGCGCGCCCGCGCGCCCCAGCCTGAGCACCGGGGAGCTCATGGCGATGTTCGCGCTGCCGGTGCGGCTCGCCGGCGCGGGCGTCGTCATCACCCTCCTCGATCTCGCGGCCGCCTCGCTGCTCTTCGGCGGCCAGCGCATCGGCGTCGGCCCCATCGGCGGCGTGGGCCCGATCGGGCTCTTCCACGTCGCGGTGGGCCTCGTGGTCCTGGGGATCGGGATCGCGGTGTTCCGGCTCTTCTCGTCGGACCGCTAGCGCAGCCCATGCCCGCGAAGCCGCAGGACCTGGGCGACACGCGGTGGGACGCCTCGCGCCGGCGGAGCTACGGCTCCTCGCGCCGCACGCCCGTCGATCCGTAGCCGCCCGCGCCGCGCGCCGTCGGCGCGAGCGCGGAGACCACGACCACGTCGGCGAGGGCGACCGGGCAGATCACGAGCTGGGCGATCCGGTCGCCGCGGTGCACCGTGAACGGCGCTGCGCCGAGGTTGATCAGGACGACCTTGATCTCCCCGCGGTAGTCCGGATCGATCGTCCCGGGGCTGTTCAGCACGGTGACGCCGTGGTGCAGCGCGAGCCCCGAGCGCGGCCGCACCTGCCCCTCGTGGCCGTCGGGGAGGGCGACCGCGTAGCCCGTGGGCACGAGCCTCCGCTCCCCGGGCGCGAGCGTCACCGGCGCCTCGATGGCCGCGCAGAGATCGAGCCCGACGGCTCCCTCGGACTGGTAGGCGGGGGGAGGGACCTCGATCGGCCCCACGCGGAGGAAAGGCACCTGGATGCGCACGCGGCAGAGCCTAGCCGGTCACGGGCGCGGCAGCACCGCCTCGAGCGCCGAGCCCCGGAGCGCCTCGAGCGCCGAGTCCGACCACGCCCGCGCCCGATCCGAGAACCC
Organism: Sorangium sp. So ce145; assembly: GCF_051525985.1. Taxonomy (NCBI): domain Bacteria; kingdom Pseudomonadati; phylum Myxococcota; order Polyangiales; family Polyangiaceae; genus Sorangium; species Sorangium sp. So ce145. The sequence goes on from NZ_CP150315.1 coordinate 4,793,080, forward strand.
GGCCTCCACCGCGCGCCGGAGCAGATCGAGCGCCCCCTCGAGGTTCCCGTCCTTGGCGCTCGCGCGCGCCGCGCCGTATGCGTCCTCGCCGAGGCCCACGCGGCGGAAGATCGCCTCGTAGAGCCGCGCCGACCAGTCGAACGCGCCGCGCTCGAACGCGATCTCCGCCATCCTCCGCGCGTCGTCCTCCGAGAGCTGATCCACGATGTCCAGCGCCACGGCCGCGGCCCGCGCCGCCTCGCCCTGCTCCACGAGCACCCGGATCAGCGGGCCCGCGACCTCCTTCCGGTCGTCGCCGGCCGCGCGGGCCGCCTCGAGCACCTTCCGCGCCTGCTTCAGCTCCCCGAGCGCGAGGTGAATCGCGCCGACCAGCGCCGGGTCGGGCTCGCCCTGCTTGCGCGCCTGCGCGAGCGCTTCCTCCGCGCGCTTCGCGTCGCCGAGGAGCAGGTGCGACCAGCCGATGAGCTCGTGCGCCTCCCGGAGCGCGCGCTTCGGCGGCGCCGGCGACTGCGCGAGCACCTCCGCCGAGAGCGCCATCGCCTCGCCCGTCCGCTCGTCCTCCACGGCCCGGCGCGCCCGCTGGAGCAGGACGGCCGTCTCGGGCGGCATCGGCTCCTCCTGGAACTCCGCTCGCCGGCGGTTCATGGAGGGCGACGGCGCCGCCGGCTCGCTGCGGAACCGCTGCAGGCTCTGGAACGCGGACATGACGAGGATGAAGGAGAAGAAGAAGAACCCCGCCCTCAGGAAGAGGATGGCGAGGAGCACGGCGGCGACGCCCGAGATGGCCGCCGTCAGCCGGGCCCGCTTCGGGCCGAGCGCGTGCTCGAGCACGTGGCCGCCGTCGAACGGGAGAACGGGGATCAGGTTGAGGAGGCCCCACACCAGGTTGACCTTGATGAGCAGCTCCATCCCGCTCAGCACCATGTCCGGGAGGGCATAGAGCGCCGGGCCGTAGCTGAGCACGAGGTGAAGGAGCCCGGCGACGGCGAAGCCGGCGAAGGGGCCTGCCAGGCTGATCAGCACGTGCTGGAGCCGCCCGAGGGGCAGGAGCGAGCGCCAGGTCGTGGTCCCGCCCATGAAGTGGAGCGTGATCTCCGGCTCGATCCGGTACCGCTTGATGGCGAGCGCGTGGCCGAACTCGTGCATCAGGACCGACAGGAAGACCACGAGGATCCAGACGAGGAACAGCTGGTACTGCTGCGCAGCCAGGAACCCGTACCCGAGCAGGGCGGCGGAGAGCCAGAACCCGATCTGGACGTCGACCGAGACTCCAAACAGACGGAAGCTCATGCGCATGTAATAAGCCGTGCGGGCCGTTCGCTCAATGATTGCCGTGCGGACGCGGCCGGCCGTAGAGTGCGCGCCGCGCGCGCGGCCGCGCGGACGCGGCGCCGGGAGCGAGCATGGGCAGGGAGATCCGGGTCAGGAGATGGGCGCTCGCCGGGGTCGCCGCGGCGGGCATGGCGTGCGGCGCCGCACCGGCGCCCGCGCCATCCCCGGGGGCCGTGCCGCCGCCCGCGCCGCCGCCGGAGGCCTCCGCGCCGGCCGCCGCCCGCCCGCCCGAGGCCTCCGCGCCGGCCGAGGCCGCTGCCGCGCCGACGGCCGCCGTGCCGCCCGAGTTTGCGGTTCCGCCCAACACGGCGGTCCTCCACGTCGGCGACTCGTTCGCTGTGGCGGGCTTCGCGCAGGCGCTCCGCCCGAGGATGCAGGCGCACCGCGTGCGCTACGCGGTGAAGGCGGAGACCAGCTCGTACACGGTGACGTGGGCCTCCAGGATGGAGCTCCTTGTCGCGAACTACCAGCCGGACCTCGTGATCATCAGCCTGGGCGCCAACGAGGTGGAGAACGTCAACCCGCCGGCCCACGCCGGCGCGATCCGCCGCATCGTCAAGGCGATCGGCGGTCGCCCGTGCGTGTGGGTCTCGCCGCCGCTCTGGCGCAAGGACACCGGCATCATCGACGTGATCCGGACGAACTCGGCGCCGTGCCGCTTCTTCGACTCCGACGCGCTGGTGCCGGGCCCCCTCCCGCGCCAGAAGGACAAGATCCACCCGAACGAGGTGGGCGGCGCGCGCTGGGCCGAGGCCTTCTGGAGCTGGCTCACGGCGGAGCACCTTCCGGCCGGCGAGGAGCGAGGCGAGGCGGCGCCGGCGCGCAGCCCCTGGGCGCTCCGGCCGTCTCCGCCGGAGGAGCACCGCTCCCGGGCGGAGCCCCCGGAGAGCGCGCCGCAGCGCCGCGAGCAGGCATCCCAGCCACGCGCCCAGTGATCCTGAGCTGACCCTGGTACGAGCTGGTACGAGCTGGTACGAGCGCCGCAGAGCGGCGGTCACCCGCACAGGAGACGGGTCCAGATCGGCGTTTTCGGCGCGGAAGCGCACGAAAGGGAGCTGAGCACCGAAAACGTCGAGATGGGCCCGTCTCCGAAGCGGGTGCCCGCCGCTCTACGCCGCCGACGTCGCGACGCCAGCGCCGCGGTGGACAAGCCCAGGATCGTGGCCGAGCGCCCCTGCGATCGCCGCCCTCACGTCCCGCATGAGCCGGTTGCGGCCCCCGGCGCCGTAGGGCGCCGGATCGATCGGCGGCATGATCGTGACCACCACGCGGTGGTGCTCCTGCACCACGAAATCCTTGGCCCGGAGCACGTGCCGCGTGCCGTCGATCGCCACCGGGAGGATGGGCGTGTTGGTCTCGATCGCCATCCGGAAGCCGCCGCTCTTGAACGGGAGGAGCGCGCCGGTCTTGCTCCGCGTCCCCTCGGGCGCGATCCAGACCCGGGTCCCGTCCTGCAGCATGGACGCGCCCACCTGCAGGCTCGCGCTGGCCTGGACGTGGTCGCTCCGGTTGATCCGGATGAACCCCGCCGCCTTCATCGCCTGGCCGAAGATCGGCACGTTGAACAGCTCCTTCTTGGCGATCATCCGGAGCCGCCCGGGGATCGCGCGGAACACCACCGGGATGTCGAAGAGGCTCTGGTGGTTCGACATCACGACGAACGGCCGCGTGCCCGAGGCGTGCTCGCGCCCGCGCACCACCAGATCCACGTCCGCGTCCTCGAGCACCTTGCGCGCCCACCAGTCCAGCCGCTCATCGCAGCGCTCGAGGGTCACACGCCCGATCATCGCGTCCACCACGGTCGGAAAGCAGATCCGGGCAGTGTCGAAGATTCCCATGAACGTCGTCTGAAGGCTCATCGCTCTCTTCCCGCTGGTTCCGCTGAAAGGTGAGGGGATCGCGTGGCGCGCTGGCGACCGAGCAGGCCCTGCCGTACGCGGCGGGCAAGCGACCCCGAGGGGCGCCGAGCTCATCCAGCGCTCATCCAGCGCTCGTCCGCTGCGCGTTCGTACGCGAACGCCGCAAAGTATACCACTCAACCCCCGGCTGTGGTGCCGGTCACGGTCACTACCACGCGGCGCACGTGGGGAGAACTACGGTGCTCCCAGACATACAGGGCCTGCCAGGTCCCGAGCCCCAGGCGGCCGCCGGAGATCGGGATCACCTCGCTCGAGCGGGTGATGGCGCTCCTGAGGTGGCCCGGCATGTCGTCGGGGCCCTCGTCGTCGTGCTCGTACTCGCGGCCCTCCGGGGCGAGGCGCGACATCCAGCGCTCCAGATCGCGGAGGACGGCCGGATCGGCGTTTTCCTGGAGGATGAGGCTCGCGGACGTGTGCTGCAGGAACACGGCGCAGAGCCCGACGTCGACGCCCGCGCCGGCGACGACGCGCGCGACCTCGCGCGTGATATCGACGAAACCCCGGCCGTTCGTGCGGATCTCGAGCGTGCGCTGGACGATGGTGGTCACCGCGCCATCTTAGCCGCCTTCCGCGCGGGCGCCCGGCACGACGTCGACGATGAGCCCCCAGCTCGTCCATCGCTGGAACCACGCGCCGACGCGCTCGGCCAGCGCCGCGCCCGCCCCCTCTCCGGCGCCCGTCGCCTCGCTGGAGGCCTCCGCTCCCGCTCCGTGGGCTCCGGCCGCCACCTCTTCACACGCCGGGACGAGCGGCACGCCCCGCCCGAGCGCCTCGAGGAGGGCGAACGCCGGCGGCTCGAGCTCCTCGAAGCGGATCGTGAGATCGGCGCCGCGGAACACGGCGAGGCGGACGGGGCGGGGCGCGGGCAGCGCGGGCGACCGGCCCTGCTTGAGCTCGCTCCGGAGGACGTGCGCCGGGTGGTCGAGCCGCACCAGCGCGAGCAGCGGGTGAAGGACGATCCTGGCGGTGGACCAGCCGTCCGCCGGCATGCCCGTCACCTTCGCCGGATCGAGCGGAGGGGGCGAGGCGCCGTCGAACAGATCGACGAGGGCGTGCTCGTACCGCGCCACGTCGCGCGCGAGATCCCGCAGGGCAGGGGGGAACCCCTCGTGCGCGCCCGCGAAATCGGCGACGTACCGCCCGAGGTCGCGCAGCGTGAAGCTCGCGGGCGGGTGCGCCGCGAGGTAGGCCCTCGCGAACGCGTCGAAGCCGTCGTCGCCGAGGACGTGCGCCAGCGCGGGGTAGTCCTCGCGGAGCGCGTCCCTGTGCCGCAGCCAGAACTGCCGCCGGTAGATGTCGGCCTGCTCGGCGGGCGCGAGCCGCTGGCTCCCGGCGACGTGCTCGCGGCACAGGCCGGCCAGCTCGGCGTCGTCCGGGAGCGGCGCGCCCGCCGTGAACATGCGGGTGAGCTGGCGCATCAGGGCGGCGAGGCCGGCCGGGGGCGCGGGGTCAAGCGGCGCGCGCACGCGCCACCTCCTGCCGGATCGCCCGCGCCTTCTCCGCCTCGGCGGCGAGGACCTCGAACGAGGGGATGTCGTCGTCCCACTCGATCAGCGTCGAGACATCGCCGGCGCGGGCGACAGCGCGCCGGTAGAGCGCCCACACGGCGTCGACCACGTGATCGCTGTGGGTGTCGAGGATGTACGCGCCCTGATGCGTGTGGCCGGCGAGGTGGAACTGCACGATCCGGTGGTGCGGCACGCCGTCGATGTAGGCCTCCGGATCGAAGCCGTGGTTGTACGAGGAGACGTAGACGTTGTTGACGTCGAGCAGGATGCCGCAGTCGGCCTCCTCCGCGATCGCCGAGAGGAACGCCCACTCGCTCATCCGGCTGGCCGTGAAGGTCAGGTAGCTCGACACGTTCTCGAGGGCGAGCCGGACCTCGAGGAAGTCCTGCACCACCCGCGCCCGCGCCGCGACGTGCCGCACGGCCTCTTCGGTGTACGGCAAGGGGAGCAGGTCGTGCAGGTTGATCCCGTGCGCGCCCGTCCAGCACAGGTGATCGCTCACCCAGGGCGAGCCCACCCTGGCGAGCAGCGCCTTCAGCCGGCGCAGGTAGTCGAAATCGAGCGGATCCGTGCTGCCGATCGACAGCGAGACGCCGTGCTGGACGAGGCGGTAGCTCGAGAGGACGCGCTCGAGGTTGGCGATCGGCATGCCGCCGTCGACCATGAAGTTCTCGCTGATGATCTCGAACCAGTCGACCCGGGGCCGGTGCTCGAAGATGTGCCGGTAGTGCGGGATGCGCAGCCCGACGCCGACGCCGAGGTCGGGGAGTCCCAGCCGCATCCGTTCGGGGTTCACCATGGTTCACCGCGAGCCTTGCTCAGGGGTGGAGGGGTGCGCCGTGGCGCCTCACGAGCCAGCGGATCCGGCGGATCCGCGCAGCATGGCCCGACGGCCCAGCGGGTCGGGCGGATCCGCGTGGATCCGCCGGACTCCGCCGGGTCGGGCGCGCCGAGCTACGACGAGCAGTCGGCCGGCTTGCAGCCGCCCTTGCCCTTGCACTCGTTCTGGCCGGAACACGCGTGGCTGTCGCTCTTGCAGCCGCCCTTGCCCTTGCACTCGTTCTTGCCGGCACAGCACGCCTTCGCGGCGTTCTCCGGCGCCGCGGCCGGAGGCGCGTCGGCCGCGGGGGCGGCGCCCGTCTCGGGCGCGGGCGGAGGCGACGAGGCGCAGCCCGCGAGGCCCGCCACCATGCCCGACACCGCCGTCAACGCCAACGTCTTGCCCATGTCGATCGTCATCTGATCCTCCACGCTCGTCTTCGTCGCGATCATCGAGCCCACCGCGCGCCTCGCCAGCATGGCGCGCCCGCACGCTGGAGCCCGTCGGGTCTCGCCGGCCTCTCGACCGCGCCGAGCCCATCGGCTACGCGTCACTACGCCCGGCCGGTTCCACGGTTTCACTTCGGACGCGTTGATTCTTCATTCAACTCCCCGTAAGTGAGCGGGGTTGATCTCCACGCCCACGCGAGCCCCCCCTGCGTGCACGGCGTCCGGCGGCGTAGCCTCTGCGGCTGGGGCGCGCGGCCAGCGTGCAGCGTTCCATGCACGACGTAACTCGCTTCGGACGGCAGGCGCAAGACAAAGCGTCCAGCGCGGCGCGCCGGCGCCGTGGCGCATCCTCGTCCACCCGCGCCGCGGGGCGCTCCCGGTGCTCGCGGCGCTCTCGCTGGGGGCGGCCGGCTGCGGCGGGGCTCCGCGCGCGGGGATCGGCGCGCCGGGCGGCGCGGCGGGTGATGCGGCCTCCGGGCGCGAGCTCCCGGTCGAAGCGATCGCCGCCGAGCTCGAGGCGATGAGCGGCGCGGTCCTCGAAGGGCGGGAAGCGACGTTCCGGGACATCCTGGCCGACGCGATCGCGAAGGACGCGTACCTGTGCCAGCCGGCTCCGCGCCGCGTCTTTTCCGGCGCGCGCGGCGACGTGCCGGAGGGGGAGCGGCGGATCGCCGGGGTGATGCCGCACTACGGCCTCTTCTTCGGCCCGATGAGCTACCTCGTGCGGCGGCGCGGCGGCGCCTGGGAGGTCGGCGTGCGGATCGCGGTCGACCCGCCGGAGGGCGCGGGCTGGCTCGATCTGCCCGACTGCGGGCTCTCCGCCCGGCTCGGGGGCGCGATCGCGTGCCGCGGGACGCCGTACGCGCGCTCGGGATCGACGGACGCTTGCCCGGGGTCCGGCGTGTTCACGGCGAGGGCGACGCCGGCCGCGATCCGCGCGCTGCTCGCGCGCTGGTCGGACGAGGCCGAGGGGTACTGGAACCGCGACGCGCGCGCCTTCGGGCTGCCGGTGCGCTACGACTTCGACTTCGTGCTGGCGGACGAGGCGCGCGCGCGGGCGCTCCGGGTCGACCTCGCGGTGCCGCTCTCGCCGACGTGCGGCAGGACGCCGTACTTCAGCGCGATGCGGGCCGGCTGGTCGCTGCCCGTGCTCGCCCACGAGGTGGGGCACGTGCTCGGGCTGCTCGACGAGTACGAGGCGCTCTCCGGGATCGTCCGCTGCTATCCGAAGACGCCGTTCCCGGGCGCCGAGATCAGCCGGATGGGGCTGTCGATGAAGGAGGAGACGCGGCTGCTGCCGATCCATCACTACCTCGTGCTCCGCCGCTTCTTCTGCCGCGAGCCCGCGTCCATCGACCCGTATGCCGGCGCGATCCGCTGACCTGATGCCGGCGCGCTCCGCGGAGGGCCTCACGCGGCCTCGCGCCGGCGGCCGCCTCGCGGCCGCGGCGCTCGCCTACGTCGGCGCCGCGGCGCTCGCGTGGACGGGGCTCGCGGGCTGCCGCTCGGAGCCGGAGCGCGGCGCGGCGGACGCGGGGCCGAGCGCGGCGGACGCGGGGCCGAGCGCCGCGGACGCCGGGGCCGGGACACCGGACGTGGCGCCGCCGCTCGTGGGGGCGCCTCCGGGGCCGAGGGCGCTCGCGCCGCCGGCGGAGCCGCGCTGTCCGCCGGAGATGGTGCGGGTCGCGCGCCGGTTCTGCGTCGATCGCTACGAGGCGGTGCTGCTCGACAAGGAGACGGGGCTCGAGATCTCGGCGTTCTATCCTCCGTCGCGCCAGGCGGCCGCGTCCGTCGAGCGCGTGTGGTCGAAGATGCGGCTACAGCTCGGGGACGACGAGGCGCGCCGCATGGAGCTGCCGCTCCTGCCCGGCTGGCAGAAGCAGCGCGAGTTCGAGCCGCGCGCGGTGTCGCGCAGGGGCGTGCTCCCGCAGGGCTACACGACCGGCGCGCAGGCGGAGCTCGCGTGCCGGAACGCGGGCAAGCGGCTCTGCTCGCTCGACGAGTGGCGGACGGCGTGCCGCGGCGAGCGGGACGAGCAGTTCCCGTACGGGCCGACTTACGCGGACGGGCGGTGCAACGTGTTCCGCGAGCACCACCCGGCCGGCGTGCTCCACCGCGACGTGTCGCTCGGGCACAGCGACCCTCGGCTCAACCTGGTGCGCGTCGCCGGGGCGCCGCTCTTGCGGCGGACGGGCGAGACCGCGACGTGCGCGAGCGCGTGGGAGGACGACGCGATCGCCGACATGGTCGGCAACCTGGACGAGTGGATCGACGATCCGGAGGGGACGTTCGTCGGCGGGTTCTACGCGCGCGCGACCCGGGAGGGGTGCATGGCGCGCGTCGCGTCGCACGACTTCACGTACTTCGACTACTCGACCGGCGTCCGCTGCTGCGCGGATCTGCGCGCGCCGTTGTGACGGGCGAGCGGTCGCGGCGGCGCGGGACGATCTGGTAGCATCGGCCGCTGCGCGGGAGGACGTCGCGCTCGTGCGACACCGCCGGGAGGACCATCGATGCTCGCAGCCCGATATCACGTCTACGATTCAGCGGTGCTCGACGCGCCCATCGAGGAGGCATGGAGAGAGCTCCGCGATATCGTCGCGCTCCTGCCGATCGTCTTCGGTGACGGCGTCAAGGAGTACCGTTACGTGGACGGCGGCTCGGCGGAGAAGATCCCGTCGCGCTTCGAGTTCACGCTCCACCCGTCGGGAGACAAGGCCGTGGAGGAGGTGGTCGCGCGATCCGAGACCGAGCACTCCGTCACGTACCGGCTGCTCGGGCAGGTTCTGGGCATCGAGGGGTACATCGCGACCTACCGGCTCCGCCGGATCACGACCGAGCCGGGCAAGACGTTCCTCGAGTGGCCCCGGGAGTTCGGCGTCGCGCCGGGCCATGAGCCTGAGAAGGTCGTCCCGTCGGTCGCGGCCCTCACCGCGAAGGAGATCGTCGCCATCAAGGAGCACTTCGCGAACCGCCGCCGCTCCGTGTGATGCACAGCGGCCTCGGCCGCGCGCGCGGGGCCGAGGTGGAGCCCCACGGCTCCGCGAGGGATGGCAGCAGCGGGCCGGCGCCCGATGGCAACCGCCGGAGGGGCGGCGCCGGGGGTCTTCAACGGATCGCAACCGTTGGGAGGGGCCTGCCGCCGGGGGTCTTCAACGGATCGCAACCGTTGGGAGGGGCCGTCGCCGGGGGCTTTCAAGGGATCGAGTGAGCGCGAGGGGCCTGCCGCCGGGGGTCTCCAACGGATCGAGTGAGCGCGAGGGGCCCGCCGCCGGGGGTCTCCAACGGATCGAGTGAGCGCGAGGGGCCCGCCGCCGGGGGTCTCCAACGGATCGAGTGAGCGCGAGGGGCCCGCCGCCGGGGGTCTCCAACGGATCGAGTGAGCGTGAGGGGCCTGCCGCCGGGGGTCTCCAACGGATCGAGTGAGCGCGAGGGGCCCGCCGCCGGGGGGTCCGTAACGGATCGAGCCCGTCGGGACGCCCTCAGGTCGTGGGGCGGCCGACCGCGACGAAGGCCTCCTCGCCCTTCGGGCGCCGCCGGTCGCGCCAGACGAGCGCCGCAGGCAAGACCAGCACGGCCGCGAAGAGGCACGCGAGCTCGCCGATGACCGCGGCGACGCCCAGGCTCCGCACCGCGTAGTTCTGCGAGCGGATCAGGGCCAGGTAGCCCAGCGCCGTCGTGAGGCTGCAGAGGATCACGGCGCCGCCCGTCTCGCGCACCGCGGTCAGCGCGCCGCCGGCGCCCTCCCGCGCGTACCGCTGCACGATGTTCACGGCGTAGTCGACGCCGATGCCGAACGTCAGCGGCAAGGCGATGAAGTTCAGGAAGTTGAGCTTCACGTTCATCAGCACGAGCAACCCCGCCATCCACGAGACGCCGACGAGCAGCGCGCCGAGCACCGCGAACGCCGGGCGGCCGCCGCGGAAGGCGACGAGCACGACGAGGACCGTCGCCGCCAGCGAGAACAGCACCGCCGGCGGCACGTCGTCGATGACCGCCGCCCACATGTCCGCGTAGATGACCGCGCGCCCCGAGCCGCGCACGACGCTGCCGTCGGGGAGCCGCGTCTCGCGGTACGCGTCCGCCCACCGGAAGAGGTAGTGCGCGTCGTGCACGCTCTCGGGCGTGATCGGGCTGATGTACACGATGCGCCCGCGCGTCCCGTCGGTCTCGGTGAAGGCGCGCGCCACGCCCGCCGGCAGATCGTCGATCCCGAACGGCGCGAGATCGTCCGGCGGGATGACCGCCTGGATGCGGCGCCAGTCCTCGTCCCCCACGAGGCCGCGCTTCCGGGCCCTGAGGACGCGATCCTTGATCTCCTGGAGCAGCGGGAGCTTCGCCTCCTGATCCCGCGGGACCAGATCCTGGAGGGCGTAGATCTCCTTGAACGGCTTCGCGCCCTCGGGCGCCGCGTCACGCCTCGCGTAGAGCGCTGCGCGGAGCGGCTCGACCTGCTCGGGCCGGTCCACGAGGATCGCCATGCCGTCGGTGCCGACGTAGCCGGTGATCTCCTCCGCGAGCGAGCTCAGGCGGATCTGCGCCGCGCGGGCCCCTTCGTCGTTGCGGAGGTTCTGGAGGTTGTACTCCATCGGATCGGCGCGCACGTAGCTCACCGTGGCGACGAGGCCGGCCGCGGCGAGGGCGAGGCCCGCGAGCGTGAGCGTGACCGGGCTGCGAGACGCTAGCCGCGCGAACGGCGCGCCGAACGCGACGCCGCCCTGGGCGCGCCGCCGCAGCCTGCCGAGCAGGCCCTGCGACTCCTGCTCGTGGGGGACGATCCGGTCCATCACCGCGAGGATGCTCGGCAGCGCGACGAACGTGGCGACCCAGCAGAGCACCATGCCGGCGCTGCCGATGAGGCCGAAGTCGTGGAAGCCGCGGAACTCGGTGACGAGCAGCGAGCCGTAGGCGGCCGCGGCCGCGCAGCCGGCCGTGAGCGTGGGCAGCCAGGTCTCGCGGTGGGCGACGCGCACGCCCTCGAGCAGGCTCGCGCCGCCGCGGCGCGCCTCGAGGTAGCGCGCCATGTAGATGATCCCGAAGTTGATCCCGTTGCCGGCGACGATCGAGAAGAGGAACCCGGTCGCCATGTTGAGGTGGCCGAGCGCGAGCTGCGTGGCGCCGAACGTCCAGGCGACGCCGATGCCGATCGTGATCAGCATGGCGACGAGCGTGCGCAGGCGCAGGTAGTAGAGGAACACGACAGCGGCGATGAGCACCGCGCCCGAGACGCCGACGTCGGTCAGGTCCTCGTTGATCGCCGCGTACTCGGCGATGCCGGTCTGAAGATCGCCGGCGAGGCCGTAGGTGATCCCCGGGTCGAACGAGGCGGGGCGCACGCGCTCGACGATCTCGCTCACGCGCCGGATCGCCTCGGAGCCGGCGGCGAAATCGCTGGCCATCACCTTCGAGCGGATGGCGACGACGACGGTCTTGCCGTCCTTCGACTGGTAGTAGCCGTCGGGGTAGCGCCCCGTGTCGACCCCCTGGAGGCCGAGGCTCTGCTCGATCGAGCTGGCGCTCACCTCGGGGGGCGGCTCGTCGTCGTCGAGCAGCGCGCCCGTCGCCTTGTTGACCTCGTAGGCGTAACGCGCCTCGATGTCGTCCCTGAGCTTCGTGAGCCTGTCGCGGTCGACGTAGAGCCCGGCGCGCGGCGCGAGGAAGCGGTAGGCCTCGTGCACCCCGTCCTCGACGCTGCCGACCCACGGGGGGCCGATCTTCTCGATCTCCGGGACGAGCGCGTCCGCGGCCCGCTGGAGCGCGGCCGTGGGCGTGCCCTCGCCGCCCTGGAGCACGACGAAGAGCGTGGAGACGCCGGCCGTCTTCGCGGCGACCCGGTCGAGCTCCTGCACGCTGGGCCGCGACGCCGGCAGCAGCGACTCGAACCCGGTCAGCACATGGAGCCGCGTCGCCAGGAAGAGGGCGATGACGGTGAGGATCCCGGTCGCGAGCAGCGGCAGCGCCGGCCGCTTCACCTGGAGCTCGGCGAGGCGCGATGCGAGCCCGCCGCCGCGCGACGAGGGCGGCGCGAGGCGGGGAGAGGGCTCGCGGGGAGCTTCACCGGAGCTTTGGTGTGAATCAGGGGAATCAGGGGAAGGAAACGGGCGGGGCGCCTGAGGCGGCGGCATGGGCGGAGCGGACATGAGACGGTGTGTGGATCCGGGGCGGAGAGGGACGTTGGAAGGACGGTGGAAGCGCCGGGGTGAAAGCGCCGGTGGACCACGTTCTAGGGAACGGGATCCCCGGAGAACAGCGGTCGTGTGCGGCGCGGCGATGGCGCGCCGCCGAGGTCCAGGCGACCGCGGAGGCGCGCCGGGCCGGCGAGCGCTCCCACGGCCCCGCTGACCATGATGCGGTGTTCGGGATGCGCAACGACGATCTCGTGCGCCGCCTGATCGGTCACGAGATCGCCCGCATCGCGGGGCGAAAAAGCAGCACTACAGGGAGCTCGTGGCCGGCTCTCGACGTCATTGCCTCCAGGGATGGGCGCCCGGCGTGCCTCCCGTGTCGAGCCCGCTCCCTTACGACGCCTCTCCCGGGGGCCTCGCGCGATCGGAGGGGGGCTGTGAGGCCTTGCTCGCGTCGCGCACGGGCCAAGGCAGCTAGGGTGTCGCCGGCGGCCAAGCCCGCGGACCGATCGCCTCATGAGGTATACGAACAGGCTCTGGCGCCGCGTGCCACAGATCCCGCCAGGGATCTGCCCCGCAAACGAAGCTAGATTCGACGCAAAGATGCCAAGAGCGCAAAGACGCGAAATATAAAAATCTGTTCTTTTTTTTGCGGCTTTGCGGCTTTGCGGCTTTGCGTCGAAATCTCTCTCCGGATCCCGGGCCGGACCTCCGGCGGGCGGAACTAGGGGCTCGGCGGGGTCGTGCCGGCGTCCGCGGCCCCCGTGCGGCGAGGCTTCGCAGCGCCGCCTGAGCCCCCGTCGCGGGGCGCGCCCGCGTCCACCGGCGCGGCGCCCGCGTCGGCCTCGGCACCCGCGTCCGGCGGCGGCTGGTCGGGGGGCGCGGGGGGCGCGGGCGGCGGGGGCGCCGGGGGGACCTCGCTCTCCCAGCACTCCGACTTCGGGGGCGCCGCGAAGTGGACCGTGCGCGACGCGGCGTCGCCCTTCCGGGTGACGAGCTTGTCGGTCTTGTACACGGTCGCGTTGCCGCACGCGTACTCCGCGGCGTCCTTCGACTCGCGCACCACCACGCGCGTCCGGGGCGCGCGCTGGTTCTCGCACTGGGCCCACTCGATCTCGTACTCGGCGTCCTCGTCGGAGAGCAGGATCCGGCTCGGCGGATCGTCCTTGGACCGGCGCCCGGTGAGCGTCGTCCGGGTGATCGGCTCCTTGCCCTCGCGCACCGTCAGCGTGACCGGGAAGCGAAGGCTCCCGCGCATCTGCGCGCGCGTCGCGCCGATCTCGAAATCGGGGCAGATCGGCTCCCCCTCGATCGGGGACGGGGTGGGCGGGCCGCCGCACGCGGCGCTGGCGAGGAAGCTGCCGAGGAAAAAGACGGCGAGGGGTCGGGCTCCAGGGCGGAGGTTCACGACGGGATTAGTCGTTTCCCCGGGCCCGCGCGTCAAGCGATCTTGGTCTTGCCCAGCTTCAGCACCCGATCGAAGTGCTCCTTCGAGACGGGCACCACGCTGAGCCGCGACCGCTTCAAGAGCGAGATCTCGGCCAGCGACTCGTCGCCGCGGATCGTGTCGAGGCTCACCTGCGCCTTGAGCGGCGCGACCGGCTCGATGTCCACCACGCTCCAGTCCTCGTCGGCGTCGGCCGTCGGATCCGGGTACGCTTCGCGCTTGACGCGCGCCACGCCCGCGACGGCCTTGCCCTCGCTCGAGTGATAGAAGAGCACGAGATCCCCCTGCTTCATGGCCCGCATGTTGTTGCGGGCCTCGAAGTTCCGGACGCCGTCCCACATCGTCTGGCCGTCGCGCACGAGCTGCGCGAACGAATATTTCTGAGGTTCGCTCTTCATCAGCCAGTAACGGCGAGACATGCACGATCTCCAGGGCAGGCGCGAGGGCGGCGCCGGCCTCGCCGTCGCGCTCTCATCCTCGACGGACAGCCCGTCGATTTGACCGGCTACCCTAGCACCGCCCGTTCAGTCGGTGATCACGATCTTGGCGCCGTCCGGCGTTCGCCGCGCGATCTCGTCAATCTCGTCGTCGTCGAGGGCGATGCAGCCGAGCGTCCAGTCGCTCTCCTTGTGCACGCCGGCGAGCTGCGCGCTGCCGACGCCGTGGATGCCGATGCTGTGCCCGACGCCGCGGCCCGGCGGGACCTCGCCGCGCCGCTTGAGCTCGGCGAAGCGCGCGCGATCTTCCTCGTTCGGGTAGCTGACGATCAGGAACCGATGGAACAGGCCGTTGATGCGGCCCGCGACGCGGTACGTGCCGACGGGGGTGCGCCTGTCGCCCTCGTAGCGCTTCGGCCCCGGCCCGCCCGGCCCGAGCGCGACCCGGTAGGACCGGACGATCTTGCCCCCCGCGACGAGATCGAGCGTGTGCTCGCTCTTGTCGATCCGGATCTCGGTGACCGGCGGGCCGCCGCCCTGGGCGGCGGTCAGGGAGGGGACCGTGTGGGTGAGGGAAGCGGCGAGCAACGCCGCGGCGACGACGAGAGGGGGCCTGAGGAGCATGCCCGACCGTCGGCGCCGGGCTGGAGAGTGTGACGCCCGGCCGGGGCCTGCAGTATTCTCGATCGGGCGCGTCACACTCCGCGGCCGCGGCGCGATGCACGGTCGATGAGCACGCCGATGACCACCGAGGACCGCACCCCCGCGACGAACCCCCTGGCAGAGCCGGGGCTCCGCCGAGCCCTCGAGGATTTCGTGCGGCGGCGCGTCCCGAGCGGCGAGGTCGACGACGTGGTGCAGACGGTCCTCTGCGACGCGCTCGCGTCGCAGGGGCGCCCGGCCGACCCGACGGAGCTCCGGCGCTGGCTCCTCGGGATCGCGCGCCACAAGGTGGCCGACCACCACCGGCGCTCGGCGCGGGAGGCCGCGACGGAGCTGCCCGATCTGCCGGTCGGACCGCCGCCCGTCGAGGCGCGCGAGCTGGCGCGCTGGGCGGAAGAGCAGGCCTCCGCGAGCCGCGACGCCCGGCAGACGCTGTCGTGGATGGCCCGCGAAGGGGAAGGCGAGAAGCTCGAGAGCATCGCTGCCGACGAGCAAGTGCCCGCCGCCCGCGTGCGGCAGCGCGTGTCGCGGATGCGGCGATGGATGAAGGAGCGCTGGATGGCCGAGCTCGCCGCGGTCGCGGCGCTGGCCATCCTCGCGTTCGTCGTCGCCAGGCTCCTGCGGTCGACGAGCGAGGCGCCGGTGATCGCGCCCTTGCCCGAGCCGCAACCGAGCGCGCCGCCCGACGGGCCCTCGCCGCCCATCGCGCCGCCCTCGCCGCTCGACGCGCTGGAGCGCGCGCGGTCGCTGCGGGCCGAGGCGCTGCGCGCCTGCGACGAGGCGGCCTTCCGCCGGTGCCTGGACCAGCTCGACGAGGCGGATCGGCTCGACCCGGCGGGCCGCGACGCGCCGGAGATCGCCGCGGCGCGCGAGCGCGCGCTCGAGGCGCTCCGCGCGCCGACGGAGAAGGCCCCGGCGCCCGTCAACGACAAGCTCGACAGGAAGGACGAGAGCAACTCTCGCCCCGCGCCGAAGCCTCGCCCGAAGGTGGCGCCGCCGCCCGCACAGAAGCCCACCTCGTCGGTGCCCGCGGAGCAGATGCTCAAGGAACAGATGCTCAAGTCGAGGAAAGCAGCGCCGAAATCGAAGATCGACGAGGTGGATTTCCCGTCGGGGAAACTCTAGCTGCTCGCGCCGAGGGGCGAACGACGCGCCGAGATCGAGCCGAACTCGACGGCTCGCCGTCGCCTCCGGAGCGGGGGGCCGGCGCGCTGTCGAGGGGGAGCGGCGCGCGCCGCCGTACGAATCCATCTCGCAGTTTCGGGCGTAGTCGTCTAAACACGCTGGCGCTCGGCGCCATCAACGACGCCAAGGAGAGGAGCCCAGGAGATGCGAACGACGAGATGGCTTGGAATGGCATTCGCAGTGTCGCTGCTCGCGGCGAGCGCCGGCTGCGCGGTTGAGCCCCAGCAGCAGACCGCGAAGGCGCCGGCACCGCCGCCCGCGCCGCCGCCGCCTGCGCCGCCTGCGCCGCCCCCTGACGCGGACGCGGACGGGGTGCTCGACGATGGCACCGACAAGTGCGTGGCCGAGAAAGAGGACGGCCTGCCGCCCGACGCCAAGGACGGCTGCAAGTCGACCGACCCGGACGGAGACGGCCTCGTGGCCGATGCCGACAAGTGCCCGACCGAGGCCGAGGTCAAGAACGGCTACAAGGACGACGACGGATGTCCCGACGTCCCGCCGGTCGTGCTGGACGGCAACGAGGTGAAGCTCAACGAGAAGATCGCCTTTGTCGCCGGCAAGCCCGAGTTCGAGCCCGCCTCGCAGGGGCTCCTCGCGAACGTCGCGCAGATCCTCAAGGATCATCCGCAGATCCAGTTCGTCGAGGTCGCGGCCTACTCCGAGAAGGTCGGCAACGATGCCGCCACCGTGACGCTCACGAAGAAGCGCGCCGAGGCGGTGGTGAAGGCGCTCACCGCGCTCGGGGTCGAGAAGAACCGCGTGCGCGCCGCCGGCTACGGGGCGCACTGCGCGACCGATCCGGGCGAGACCGAGGAGGCGAAGGAGAAGAACCGCCGCGTCGAGATCAAGATCATGCGGCTCGACGGCAAGGACACCGGCGTCGAGCTCGCCTGCGCCGCGGTCGCCACCAAGGGCCTCAAGCCGGCCGGCGTGCCCGCGACAGCGCCGAAGGGCGCCGTGAAGGCCTCCGACGCGAAGCCGGTGGACCCGAAGGCCGCCGCCGCGCCGCCGGCCGCAGCCAAGCCGGCGGATGCGAAGCCCGCCGCCGCGCCTGCCGCACCGGCGCCCGCGGCCGCGCCGCCGGCTGCAGCGCAGCCCGCCGCCGCCGCGCCTGCCCCCGCCGCGCCCGCCGCGGCGAAGCCCGCCGACACGAAGCCGGCCGCGGCGAAGCCCGCCGACACGAAGCCGGCCGACACGAAGCCCGCCAGCGTGAAGTAGGCGCTCGGCGCCGAGCAGCGGGCAGGCTAGCGCGCCTGTCCGCGCGCGGCGGCGAGCAGGTTCGTGAGCGCCTCGCGCGCGGCCTGCCGGCGCTGCGGCTCGGGCAGCGCGCCCGGGCGCAGGCGCTGGATCTCGGCGCACAGCGCGGCGCGATCGCCGGCGAGAGGCGCGCCGCACGGCGCGTCGCGCGCGCCGTCTCCGGGGGCGTCGCGCGGCGCAGGCTCGCCGGCGAGCACGGCCGCCGCGGCCTCGATGAGGCGCGCGGTCGCCGCCGCGCCTTCGTCCTCGCCCCGGAAGCGACCCACGAAGTCGGGCTGCTTCGAGAGCCGTGAGAGGACGTCCCAGCGCTGCTCGCGCACGGCGAGCTCCGTCGTGAAGAGCACGACCTTCAGGTTGCGGCCGAGGTCGGGGAGCGCGCGCGTCTCGCCGTCGAGCGCCATCAGGTCGTCGACGACGCTCGCGTCGAGCGCCGCGGCCGCGCAGCGCACCGCGACGCTGAGCAGATCCGCGCGCAGCGCTGGGCCGAGCGAGGGAGCGCGGCCGAGCGCGCGCGCGGCGGCGAGCACGACCGGGCCGCAGTGCCCCTCGCGGCGCTGCCGCGCCAGCATCACGCCGGCGTCGTAGAGCCGGCCGCTCTGCCGCAGCGCCTCCACGGCGGCCGTGAACGCGTCGGGGTCGTACGTCCCCCGCTCCGCCGCCGTGAGGAAGCCGTCGAGGCTGCGCAGGGCAGGGCACGCGGCCGCGCTGCCCGCGCGCGCCCGTCGCTGGAGGTGTGGCAGCTTGCCGAGGACGTCGGCGATGCGCAGCGAGAGCGCGAGCGGGTAGGCGTCGCAGGCGGGCTCCTCGTAGCCGCCGAGCTCGACCCTGGCCTCGGTGCACGCGAGCGGCCTGGCGACCGCGGCGAGCGAGCGCGCGGTCCGCGCGACGAGCGGGTCGAGCCCGTGGACCGCGGCGAGGCCGGCCGGGAGCGGATCGAGGAGCGCCGCGATCGCGGCGTCGCCCGCGTCCGGCGGCAGGAGGCCGCGGACGAGCGTCCAGAGGTCGCCGGCGAGGAAGGGGTGACCGGCCTCGGCCGCGAGCTGGGCGTCGATCGCGAGCAGCGCGCGGGCGTCACGGCCCCAGGCGAGCGGCTGGTCCGGGCGCAGCGCCCGCCGCCCGAGCCGGAGGCCGAACGAGAGCGCGGCGATCGCGCGGCGCGCCGCGGCGGTGCCGCGCTCGGCGTCGCCGTCGAGGAAGTGGTAGGCGGCCGCGAGCGCCGCGGCGCTGACGTAGGCGCGCGCCGCGTCCTCGTCGCTCCGGGGCGATCCCTCGGGCGCGAGCGCCGCGGCGAGGGAGCCCTCGGGCTCGCCGCGGGTGCGGAGGCCGAGGCCGAGCTGGAAGCCGTTCGCCCCTTCGAGGAGCCCGGCGCCGTACGAGACGTCGAAGCTGAGCGAGAAGACGCGGGTCGCCGTCTTCTCCTCGTAGCGGTAGGTCATGCGCGGCACGCGCAGGCCGCGGGCGTCGGCGGCGGCGAGGACGCGGTCGAGGGCGTCGCGCGCCTCGGCGCGCCGGCCGCCGGCGAAGTCGCGCACGGCGCCGACGACGGCGAGCACGTCGCCGGTGTCGGCCGCCTGGCAGGCGTCGTCCGACGCCTTGCTCATGGCGGCAGCATAGGCCGACGGATCCGGGGCAATGCCGGCCCGGGCCTTCGCGATCTCGCCGAGGTACGAGAGCGCCCAGGCGACCCGGCTGCCGCTGTCGTTCGCGAGCGCGATGGCGTCCGGCGACGGCGGCCCGCCCAGCACGGCGGCGCCGAGGAGCGAGGCGAGCAGCGCGAGGTCGGCCTGGTCGCGCAGCCCGAGGGCGGAGAACGCGCGGGCGTAGCCGACGAACAGGCCCCGCAGATCGCCGCCGCCGTCGCGCGCGGCGGGGAGCGACGCGAGCGCGTCGAGCAGCGCGCCGCCGGCGGGGCCTCGTCCGGCGCCGCCGCGCCGCGCCGGATCGTCGCGGAACGCCGCGGAGAGCCCGCGGAGCACCCGGCCGAGCGGGGCGCCGCTCCGCTCGGCGAAGCGCTCCGCGGTGGACGACTCGAGGAGCGCGCGGGCGAGCGCGTAGCCGCCGGTGAGCGCGTCGGCGAGGTCATGGTCGACCCAGCCGGAGAGGCCCGCGGCGACGGCTGCCTCGGCGTCCGCGGCCGGGAGGGTGAAGCGCGGCGGAGCGACGCGCGCCGGCGCGCCGGCGGCGCGCGGCGGCGCCGAGAGGAGATCGATGGCGTCGGAGAGGAGCGTCACGAGGAGCCGCGCCCGGCGCGCCCACGGGTCGTCGCCCTGCCTGTACCGCGGCGCGAGCAGGATCCGCCGGCGGACGTCGCCGAGCCGCGCGAGGGCGCGGCGGGCCTCGGGGCTCGGCCCGCGCCCGGCGGCGCAGGCGACCCCGGCCGGCGGCGGCTTGCGCGAGCGCTCGGTGAGGAGCACGGCGAGGACGCCGTCGGCCAGCGCGGCGACGTCCTCGACGAGCTCGGGCGGGGGCGCCTCCGCGGCGTCGGCCGCGCCGGCGGCGCCCTCGGGCACCGCGAGCCCCGCGACGGCGCGCCGGAGCGCGTCGCGCGCCTGCCGGCGCTCCGGGGGGAGGCTGGCTGCGCCGGTCGCCTGCGGATCCAGCGCGCCGGCGGCGCCGAGCGCGGCGTAGCGGGAGAGGCTCGCGGCGAGCGCCGCGAGGCCGGGGTAGGGCAGCGCCGGGGCGGGCGCGAGCGCGCGCTCGATCTGCGCGGACGAGAACGCGAGATCCGGCGCCTGGCCGGAGGCGAGCCGGTACAGCGCGTCGGCGGCGTAGAGGCCGGCGACGCCCCAGCCGGCCTGCTCGGTGAGCTCGCCGCGGAGCTTGGCGGTGAGCGCGCCCTGCAGGGCGAGGAAGTGCGGGGGCTGCACCTCGGGCGGGTACGCCATGCCCGCGAAGACGCCGGCGAGCGCCGCGCCGAGGACGGCCTCCGGGTCGTGCGCCTCGGCCATGCGGCGCTGCACGGCGATCTGCGTGAGGTCGACGATGGCATCGCGGAGGAGCTCGTCGGCGAGCACCCCGGGGCTGTAGGCGAGGGGGATCAGCGCGAGCGCGCGGTAGCGGCGCGGCTCGGCCTCCGCGAGGGCGCGCAGCGCGGCGAGGTGCGCGAGGCCGAGCTCGGTGGCGCGGCGGTGGACGGCGCTGCCCGCGCTGCCTGCCTGGCTCGCGGCGGGCGTGGGGCTGCGCTCGTGGAGCAGGGCGGGCGCGTGGGCCCACGCGGTGCTCGTTTGCTCGACGGCGCGGACGAGCGCCTCGTAGCGCGGCAGCCACGCGTCGAGCGGGAGGCGCCGTCCCGGCGCCGCCGCGGCGCTCGCGGGCGCGGCGGAAGGGTCGCCCGGGGCGAGGGCGCCGGCGAGCGCCGCGGCGAACACGAGGTCGCGCGGGCCTTCCATGGGGGGCGCGACGTCCCGGCCGCAGCCGGGGGCCTTGCCGAGCAGGTCGTCGAGCGCGGCGCGCCGGTCCGCGGGGGCGGCCCGCAGCACGGCCGCGCCGCGGGCGCGCCACGCGGCGCGGCCGTCCCGGGCCGTGCGCACGCGGAGGAGGTCGCCGTAAGGTGTGTCGCCCGGCGCGGGCGGCGGGCCTGGGCGGGCGGCCGAGGGCGCGAAGGGAGCGTCGTCCTCGGCCTCCTCCAGCGCGACCCCGGCGGTCGCGAGCAGCTGCAGCGCGTAGCGGCCGCGCAGGACCGGCTCGTCGTCCGGGTCGCGCCCCTTCACCGCGGCCGCGAGGGCGTCGGCCGCGGCCGCGGCCTCGACGTAGCGGAAGCGGCCGGCGGCGCCGAAGGCGCGGCGGACGAGCGCGGCGAGCGCGATGTCGTCCGCGACCCGCGAGAGCGACGCGTCGCCGCGCGCGATCGGCGCGAGGCCGGCCATGAACGGCGCGAGCGGATCGGCCGGAAAGAGCTGGACGGCGCCGTGGCGGGCGCGCGCGTGGACGAGGTGCTCGTACCCGAGGGCCTCGCCGATCGCGAGGAGCAGCGCGTCGGCGGCGAGGGCCCCGGGGGCCGGCAGCGGCGCGGCGCGGATCCATTTCGCCTCCGCCGGGCCCGCAGGCGCTCGCGCCGCGGCCGCGGCCTCCGCGCCCGCCTCGACGATGACCGCGGCCCGCGGCCCGGTCCCGCCGCGCCGGCCGAGGTCGCGGAGCACGAGCGCCCAGGGGTCGTCGGCGTCCCGGGCGGCGCGGGCCGCGACGTAGCCGAGGGCGAGCTCGCGCGGGGGCCGGCCCTCGGCGAGCGCCGCGGCGACGGCGCGCTCGCACGCGTCGAGGTGCGCGGGATCGCACTGGGCGGCCTGCGGCGGGGTGGCGCCCGGGGAGGCCGCGCCGCCGCAGCCGGCGGCGAGCAGCGCGAGGAGCAGCGCGGAGCAGAGCGGGAGAGCGCGCGGCGAGGAGGACACGCGATCGTGCAGCATGACGCGCGCGCGACCTTACACGAAACCACCCCTGTCTTCCTGCCTCCGGAGCGCCGTGCTACGCGCGCGCTATGCGACGGGCTTCGGAGCGACGAGGTGCCGGCGGCGCGGGGGGCGGCGGGAGCGCCGGTTGCGGGGCGCGCGTCGCCTCCGCGGCGCTCGGGCTCGCGATCCTCGCGCTCTCGGCGTGCAGCGAGGGCGAAGGCGGGTATGCCGGGACGACCGCGCGCGTCGGCAAGGACACGGAGACGATCTACATCAACAACGGCAGCGAGCCCGAGTACCTGGATCCAGGAAAATCCAACGACTCGGCGAGCTCCACGCTCGTGCAGCAGATGTTCGAGGGGCTGACGACCTACGGCGCCGGCGACCTCCGCCCGGTGCAGGGGGTCGCGACCCACTGGGAGCAGAGCGACGACAACCGGCTCTTCCGGTTCCACCTGCGGCCGGAGGCGCGCTGGTCGGACGGCAAGCCGGTCACGGCGCACGACTTCGAGTACGCGTGGAAGCGGGTGCTGCGCCCCTCCACGGCGTCGCTCGCCGCGACGAACCTCTACGTCCTCAAGAACGGCGAGCTGTTCAGCCTCGGCAAGCTCAAGGCGCTGCGCGAGGCCGCGCCGCTCCGCGCGGCCCCGCGGCCCGACGCGCCATCCGCGCTCGATCTGCCGAAGGGGGCGTTCGTCGTGGTGCTGGCGCGCTCGCCGATCCAGGTGGACACCGCGATCGCGCCCCTCGCGGCGCTGCCGGAGGGCTCCGCCGCCGTGACGTTCGCGAAGGGCGACGGGAAGGGCGGCGCGAGCGATCGGCTCTCGTTCGGCGCGGCAGGGGGCGGCGCAGCAGGGGGCGGCGCAGCAGGGGGCGACGCGGCCGCTGGCGGCGCGGCGCCGCTCGGCTCGGCGCCCGGCGGCGGCTGGCAGGGCGCCGTCGTCGAGATCGTCCGCGTGGGCCCGCCGTGCAAGTGCAACGGCGCCGCCGACCGGTGGTTCGAGATCGAGCGGGGCGGCGCGCGTGGCTTCCTCCCGGGCTGCGCGCTCGTCCCCCCCGCGGGCAACGCCGGCAACCCGGGCAAGGAGAGCGCGGGCGCCGCGCCCCGGTCGGAGGCGTACGCCGTCGTCACGCCGCACACGAGCCTCCCCACGTACGACGCCGCGGCGCCGCCCTCCGGCAGCGCCGCGCAGGGCGAGCCCCCCGTGGGCTTCGTGCCCGACGCGCTCCTCGTGGAGGACGACGGCGCCGTCGGCGTCCGGGCAAGCGACGACCACACGCTCGACGTGCAGCTGGAACAGCCCACGCCCTACTTCACCGATCTCACGAGCTACGTGACGCTCTTCCCCGTGCGCAAGGACGTGATCGAGGCGTTCGAGAAGCGCGGCGAGCCCGAGCTCTGGTTCCGCCCCGAGAACATCGTGGTCAACGGCCCTTACACGCTCGATGAGTGGAAGTTCCGTTACGAGATCACGATGAAGCGGAATCCGATGTACTGGAACCGCGACAAGCTGAAGATCCACCGCGTCGTGTGGCTGGAGGTCGAGCTCTACAATGCCACGATGAACATCTACAAGGCGGGGGATCTCGACTACCTGGGCGACAACACCTCGCTCCCCGCCGAGCACATGGACTGGCTGTCGACCAAGCGGGATTTCCAGCGGTACCCGTACCTCTCCATCTACTGGTTCGAGTTCAACACGAAGAAACCGCCGGTCGACGACGCCCGCGTCCGCTGGGCGCTCAACCTCGCGGTCGACAAGCGGCAGATCGTCGAGAAGGTCACGCGGGCGGGGCAGACGCCGGCCACGCACTACGTCCCGGACTACACCGGATCGGGCTACGACGAGGCGGTCGCCGAGGACAGGAAACTCGGGGTCGATCCGTTCTCGTCGCCGGAGGTCGCGTTCAACCCGGAGCGCGCCCGCGCGATGCTCGCCGAGGCAGGGTACGAGGTCGTCCAGGAGGGCGACGGGTACCGGGCGAAGAACTTCCCGGCGCTCGAGCTCCTCTACAACACGAGCGAGGGCCACAAGCAGATCGCGGTCGCGGTCCAGGACATGTGGAAGCGCCACCTCGGCGTCTCGGTCACGCTGCGGAACGAGGAGTGGAAGGTGATGCTCAAGAACGTGCGCGACGGTCACTACCAGGTCGTGCGGTTCGGCTGGATCGGCGAGTACAACCACCCGGCGACGTGGCTCGGCACGCTGCTCTCGTACAGCCCGCAGAACCGGACGGGATGGGCCGACCAGGAGTTCGACGATCTGATGCGCGCCGCCGCGGCGACGGCCGATCCGAAGGAGAGCATCCGGGCGTTCCGCAAGGCGGAGAAGCGGGCCCTCGACCGCATGCCCAAGCTGCCGCTCTACTTCTACACGAAGTCGACGCTTGTGAAGCCGTGGGTCAAGGGGTTCAAGGGCAACTCGCGCGGCGTGCAGCTCGTCAAGTGGCTGTGGAACGACCCGAGCTGGCGCGACAACCCGTCGAACGAGACCGCGTTTCCGGAGCTCGAGTTCCCGGCGCCGGGGCGGCTCGGCGCGCCCTGACGCGGCCTGACGGCACCGCTGGGCCGTCCGGCCGCGCCGCGAGGTCCCCGTTGACGCGCCGGCCCGTGGCGTGGCCTCATCGACGAGAGCGCGGCATAGACCCTCTCGGGAGAACGACATGAGCAAGACGATCCTGGTCACCGGAGGCGCGGGCTACATCGGCTCGCACACCTGCGTGGAGCTCCTCCACGCGGGCTACCGGGTGGTGATCCTCGACAACCTCTGCAACAGCCGCAAGGCGGCGGTGGAGCGGGTGGAGCGGATCGCCGGGAAGCAGGTGACGTTCATCCAGGGCGACATCCGCGACGCGGCGCTCCTGGATCGGCTGCTCGCCGAGCACCCGATCGACGCGACCATCCACTTCGCGGGGCTGAAGGCCGTCGGCGAGTCGGTCGAGAAGCCGCTCTCGTACTACGAGAACAACGTCGCGGGGACCGTGTGCCTGCTCAAGGCGCTCGACGCGCGGGGCGCGCGGAAGCTGGTGTTCAGCTCGTCCGCCACCGTGTACGGCGATCCCGAGCGCGTGCCGCTCGACGAGGGGAGCCGGCTCGGGCCGACCAACCCTTACGGGCAGTCCAAGTTCATGGTGGAGCAGATCCTGCGCGACGTGGCGGCCACCGGGGGCTGGTCGCTCGGATCGCTGCGCTACTTCAACCCCGTGGGCGCCCACGAGAGCGGGCTCATCGGGGAGGATCCGAACGGGATCCCGAACAACCTGACGCCGTTCATCACGCAGGTCCTCGTGGGGCGGCGCGACAAGCTCCGGGTGTTCGGGGGCGACTGGCCGACGCCGGACGGCACGGGCGTGCGCGACTACATCCACGTGGTCGACCTCGCGCTCGGGCACCTCGCCGCGCTGAACCGCATCTTCACCGTCGGCGACAGCTTCACCGTCAACCTCGGCACCGGGCGAGGACACTCGGTGCTGGAGATGGTGGCCGCGTTCGAGAAGGTCAGCGGGAGGCGCGTCGCCCACGAGATCGTGCCGCGCCGCCCCGGGGACGTCGCCTCGGTGTACGCGGATCCCGCGCGCGCGATCGAGCTGCTCGGCTGGCGCGCGGAGCGCGATCTCGAGACCATGTGCCGCGACAGCTGGCGCTGGCAAGAGCAGAACCCGAAGGGGTTCGCCGATTAGGGCCGCGGATCTGAGGCGCGATGGCGCGCTCCTGCTCGCGGCCCTCTCGTGCCCGCTCGCGGCCTGCGCGGGCGAGACCGAGGGCTACGTCGGGACGACGGCGCGCGTCGGCAAGGACGTCACGACGTTCTACGTCAACAACGGTGACGAGCCGGAGTACCTCGATCCAGGCAAGGCCGTGGACTCCGTGAGCATCACGCTGCTCCACCAGCTGTTCGAGGGGCTGACCAGCTACGCGCCCGGCGATCTCCACGCGGCGCAGGGGGTCGCGGCGCGCTGGGAGCGGAGCGACGACAACCGGTTCTTCCGGTTCCACCTGCGGCGGGAGGCGCGCTGGTCGGACGGCAAGCCGGTCACGGCGCACGACTTCGAGTACGCGTGGAAGCGCGTGCTGCGCCCGTCGACGGCCTCGCTCGCCGCGACGAACCTGCACGTCCTCAAGAACGGCGAGCTCTTCAACCTGGGCAAGCTCAAGGCGCTGCGCGAGGGCGCGACGCTGCGCCGCGCGCCTCGTCCCGACGCGCCGCCCGCGCTCGATCTGCCCAAGGGGGCGTTCGTCGTCGTGCTCGGCCAGTCGCCCGCCCGGGTGACGTCGGCCGTGGCGCCCCTGCCGGAACCGCCCGCCGGGGTGACCTCGGTGACGTACACCGAGCCCGACGAGGCGACCGGCGCCGGCGAGCGGCTCTCGTTCGACGCGGCCGGCGCGACCCCGCCGCCCGCGCCGCGCGACGCCACCCCTGGCGGCGGGTGGCGGGGCGCCGAGGTCGCGCTCCTCGCGGCCGGGCCGCCGGTCGCTTGCAACGGCGCGGCCGATCGCTGGTTCGAGATCGAGGGGCCAGCCGGCCGCGGCTTCCTCCCGGGCTGCCTGCTCGCGCCCGTGGAGGCCGCCGCGTACGCACTGGTCGCGCCTCACGCGAGCCTCCCGACGTACGACCCCGCCGCGGCCCCAGGCGCTCGCGCCGCGCCGCCTTCCGGCTCCGGAGGGGTGGCCGGGTTCGTCGCCACGTCGTCGCTCGCGGAGGACGACGCCGCCGTGGGCGTGCGGGCCCGCGACGACCTGACCCTCGACGTCGAGCTCGAGCAGCCGACGCCGTACTTCACCGATCTCACGAGCTTCGTCACCCTGTTCCCGGTGCGCCGCGACGTCGTCGAGCCGTTCGAGGCGCGCGGCCAGCCGGAGCTCTGGTTTCGCCCCGAGCACATGGTGGTCAACGGGCCGTATCGGCTCGACGAGTGGAAGTTCCGGTACGAGATCACGATGAACCGGAACCCGGCGTACTGGGGCCACGACGCGCTCAGGATCCACCGGATCGTCTGGATGGAGATCGCCCAGTACAACGCCACCCTGCAGCTCTACAAGGCGGGGGACATCGACTACCTGGGAGACAACTGCGAGCTCCCGTACGACCACCGCGGCTGGCTGTCCGGGAAGAAGGATCTCCGGCGCAGCGAGTTCCTCTCCACGGTGTATTACGAGCTCAACACGAGGAAGCCGCCGGTCGACGATCCGCGCGTTCGGTGGGCGCTGAACCTCGCGATCGACAAGCGGGAGCTCGTCGAGAAGATCACGCGGGTCGGGAAGCCGGCGACCCACTACGTGCCCGACATCACCGGATCGGGCTATGCCGAGCAGGCGGCGGAGGACAGGACGCGCGGCGTGGATCCGTTCTCGAGCCCCGAGGTCGGCCACGACCCTGCGCGCGCCCGCGCGCTGCTCGTCGAGGCCGGGTACGAGGTCGCCCGCGAGGGAGACGGGCTGCGGGCGAAGGGGTTTCCGCCGCTCGAGATCCTCTACAACACGGGGGAGGGGCACGCGCAGGTCGCCGTGGCCATCCAGGACATGTGGAAGCGCCACCTCGGGGTCTCCGCGGCGCTGCGGAGCGAGGAGTGGCGGGTGATGCTCAAGGACCTCCGCGACGGCAATTTCCAGGTGATCCGGCTGGGCTGGCTGGCCGACTACAACCATCCGCAGACGTGGCTCGGGACGTTCCTGTCGCAGAGCCCTCAGAACCGGACCGGCTGGGCAGACGCGGAGTTCGACAAGGCGGTCGGCGAGGCGGCCGCGACGGCCGATCCCGGGGACAGCATCCGGCGCTTCCGAGCGGCCGAGCGGCGGGCGCTCGACGGGATGAGCAGGATACCGCTCTACTTCGAGGAGAAGCCGACCCTGGTGAAGCCGTGGGTGAGGGGGTTCATCCCCAACGCGCGGAACACGCAGCTCATCAAATGGCTCTGGATCGACCCGGACTGGCAGAAGGGGCCGGCCGGAGAGCCGCCGCCCGTGCTGGAGTTGCCGCCGCCGGGGCGGCTGGGGGGGCCATGACGGGCGCGCACAGCCTCCTCACCGACGCCTCGATCGGCGCGACGCACGTGCTCCTCTGGGGCGCCCGCGCCGCGGTCGAGATCCGATGTCCAGGCCCCGGCGTGCTGCGCGTGCGCCACGCCCCCTCGTCCGCGGTGACCAGCTTCACGCACCCCGAGCAGCCGCCCAAACACTCCTTCGCCGTGGTGGCAGACGGCGCGCTGCCGCTCTCCGCGCGCCGCGAGGGGGACACGCTCCACGTGAGCGCCGAGGGCGCCTCTCTCGAGGTCTCGCTCGCCGCGGGCACATGGATCTTCAGCGACGCAGAGGGCCGCGCCCTCGCGCGCAGCGAGGCCGTCTCGGGGCAGGTCCGGCCGGCGTTCCCCGTGGACGAGCTCCGCTCCAGGCTCTCGCTCGCGGCGCCGCCGGGCGAGGCCTACCTCGGGTTCGGCGAGAAGGTCGGCCCGCTCGACAAGCGCGGCCTGCGATTCACCTTCTGGAACACCGACGCTTTCCCGCCGCACGTGGAGTCCGACCCGCTCTACGCCTCGATTCCCTTCTTCATCGCCCTCCGCGGCGGGGTGGCCTGGGGCCTCTTCCTCGACGAGCCGTGGCGCTCGGAGGTCGATATCGCCCTCAACGACCCGACCCGGATCGAATGGGAGTCGCGGGGCCCCGAGCTCGACGTCTACCTCCTGGCCGGCCCGCACCCGGCCGACGTCCTCCGGCGCTACGCCGCGCTCACCGGGCGCCCGGCCATGCCGCCCCTCTGGAGCCTCGGGGCGCACCAGTCGCGCTGGGGCTACGAGACCGAGGACGACGTGCGCGGCGTCGTCCGCGGCTACCGATCGCGCGGCCTCCCCCTCGACGTGGTTCACCTCGATATCGATTACATGGATGCTTATCGGGTCTGGACCTGGGACCGCTCGCGCTTCCCCGACCCGGCGCGGCTCGCGCGCGAGCTCGCGGCCGAGGGCGTCAAGCTGGTGACGATCGTCGACCCGGGGATCAAGGCCGACGAGGGATATGCGGTCTACGAGGAGGCGAGAGCGCGAGACTACCTCGTCCGGCTGCCTCGCGGCGGCCCCCTCGTGGGAGAGGTATGGCCCGACCCGGCGGTCTTTCCCGATCTCACGCGCGAGGAGGTGCAGCGCTGGTGGGGTGATCTGCAAAAGCCGTTCGTCGACGCGGGCATCGCCGGCATCTGGAACGACATGAACGAGCCGGCGTGCTTCTCCGTCCGCCCCGACAGGGGCCTGCCGGCGCCGAGCGGCGGGCGCACCGCGGGCCTCGGCGCCATCGAGGGCAGCACGCTCCCCGACGACGCGCGCCACGGCGCCCGGCGCCACCTCGAGGTCCACAACGTCTATGGACTCGGCATGTCGCGGGCCACCCACGAGGGCCTCGCGCGCCACGCGCCGGAGCGGCGCCCCTTCGTGCTGACGCGCGCCGCCTTCGCCGGCATCCAGCGCTACGCCGCGGTGTGGACGGGCGACTTCGCCAGCAATTTCACGCACCTGGAGGCGTCCATCCCGATGCTGATCGGGCTCGGCCTCTCGGGCGTGCCGTTCGTGGGCGCGGACATCCCGGGCTTCACGGGGCGCGCGAACGGCGAGCTGCTCGTGCGCTGGATGCAGGCGGGGCTGTTCTATCCGCTGATGCGCAACCACGCGGCGAGGGGCAGGCCGGCGCAGGAGCCCTGGCGCTTCGGCGAGCCGTACCTCGGCCTCGCGCGCGCGGCGCTCGAGCGGCGCTACCGGCTCCTGCCGGCCCTGTACACGCTCATGCACGAGGCGGCGGAGACGGGGATACCCGTCCTGCGGCCGCTGTCCTTCGCGGCGCCGGGCGACCCCGAGGCGCTCCACGCGTTCGATCAGCTCCTGTTCGGCGGCGATCTGCTCGTGGCGCCGGTGGTGCGGCCAGGGCAGTCGAAGCGGCTGGTGTACCTGCCCGCCGGCGCATGGATGGACTTCGCGAACCTGGAGCGCGCGGGGAGCGTGGAGCAGGGCGGGCGCCACGTGATCGCCGATGCGCCGCTCGGGGTGGTCCCCGTGTGGCTGCGCGCCGGAGGCGCGGTGGCGCTCACCGCGCCTCGGATGCACACGACGAGCGCGAGCTGGGAGGAGATCACGTGGCACGTCCACGCGGCGGAGCGCGTGAGCGGCCGCCTCTACGAGGACGAGGGCGACGGCCACGGCGCGTCGCGCGTCACCCGCGTCGAGGGCGGCCTCGACGGCGCCACGTTCGCGCTCGAGCGCAGCGCGACGGGCGATCTGCCGCTCGCGCGCGAGGTGGAGACGATCCGCGTCCACGGCGTGCCGGCGCCGCGCTCCGTGGTCGGAGCCAGGTCGCGCCGCGCGATCGACGGGGGCGTCGAGGTCGAGGTCGCGGCCGACTGGCAGCGGATCGAGCTCCAGCTGTCCTGAATACGGCGGCGCCGCGCGCCGGGGCGGTCAGCGGTGCTTCATCACCCAGTCGATCGCCAGGCGCACCCGCGTGGAGAGCAGCCGCCGCGACGGGTACACCGCGAAGAGCTCGCGGGGCTCGACCGTGCGCCCCGTGATCGTGAGCTCGACGAGCGCCTTGCCCTGCTGCTCGATCACCTCGCGGGGCGCGCAGACCACGCCGAGCCCCTGCGCCGCGGCGGCGATCGCCACCCGCGGATCGTTCACGCAGAGCTGCGCGCGCGGCCGGACCTCCTCGATGGATCCGTCCCGCCGGCGAAGGCGCCATGCGGCGCCCGGGTGGCTGAGGACCGCGGGCACGGACCCGAGCGACGCGCGCGCGAGCCGCGAGCGGCCCCTGAGCGCGTCCTTCACGAGGCGCGGCGACGCGGCCAGCGCGTACGGGAGCGACCACAGGCGCCGCGCCACGAGGTCGGCGTCCTGAACGGGCCCGGCGCGGAAGGCGAGGTCGATGCCCTCCTCGACCAGGGGGACGACCGCGTTCGTGAGCGTGAGCTCCAGCGACAGGCGCGGGTGCTGGGCGGCGAAGGAGAACAGCGCCGGCGCGATCCGCTGCGCGCCCGTCATCACGGGCGCCGTCACCCGGAGCCTGCCCGCGGGCTCGTCCTCCCGATCCGCGGCCCGGTCGAGGACCGAGCCGAGCTCGTCGAGCAGCGGCCCGGCGCGCTCGATCAGCCGCGCGCCCTCGCCGGTGAGGCCGACGCGGCGTGAGGTGCGCTGGAGCAGCCGCACCCCCAGCGCCTCCTCCAGCTGCGCCACCCGGCGGCTCACGGTGCTCGTGGGCACCCCCGTGCGCCGCGCCGCCTCCACGAAGCTCAGGTGGTGAGCGACGGCCGCGAAGAGCCGCACGTCCTCGAGGGAGATCATCCCGCTCATGGGACGGAGCATGCCACAGCGTCCCATGGTTCGCCCGAGACGCGCGCGCTACGCCTCGCTCATGGACCTTGAAGATCAGCATGTCGTCGTCATCGGTGGCTCGTCGGGCATCGGCCTCGGCGTGGCCAGGGCCTGCCTCGAGCGCGGCGCGTCTCTGACCCTCGTGAGCCGCTCGCGCGATCGCCTCGCGCGCGCCGCGGCCGAGCTCGGGGAGCCGCGCCGGGTGCGCACGTTCGCGGCCGACGCGACGCAGGAGGCCGAGGTGCGGAGTCTGTTCAACGAACATCCGCCGGCGCGCCATGTGGTGGTGACGGCCGTCGAGGGCCACTATCAGCCGATTCGCGCGCTGGACATCGCCGCGGCGCGCCGCGTGATCGACTCGAAGCTCGTGGCGGCCCTCCACGTCGCCAAGCACGCGCGGATCGAGCCGGGCGGCTCGCTCACGTTCACGGCCGGGATCGCGGCGGAGCGGCCGGGGCCCAGCGGGGCGGTCGTGGCCGCGGTGAACGGCGCGCTCATGGCGCTCGTGCGCGCCCTGGCGGTGGAGCTCGCGCCGGTGCGCGTGAACGCGCTGTCGCCGGGCTGGGTCGACACGCCGGTCTGGGACTCCCTCGCGGGCGGCGCCAAGCAGGAGCGCTTCGCGCAGCACGCGCGCCGCCTCCCGGTCGGGCGCGTCGGCGCGCCCGCGGACATCGCCCACGCCGCGCTCTTCCTCATGGGAAACGGGTTCACCACCGGCGAGGTGCTGCGCGTCGACGGGGGACACCGCCTCGTCTGAGCCTGAGCCCGCCCAGGGAGGTGGCCGGATTCGACAGGTACGCAACGCGAGACCAGGGACGGCAAGCGAGGGAACGACGAGGGAACGACGAGGGAACGACGAGGGAACGAGGGAAGCAGGAAAAGCGCGGGGAGCGAGGGAGGCGCCTCCTGGTTCATCGAACAAGGCATGTTCCCCGAGCTTGCCGCATCGCTTCACCGCGCGATCGCCATGAGACGTGGTTGACAAAAGCCGCGAAATATGGTTGTTCTGCTGCTCCCTAGGAGTGCACCATGTACCCTCGCTCTTTCTTTCTTCTGACCTTCGCAGCGGTAGCCCTGGCGTGCTCTTCGACGCCCGACGAGAGCAGCGGCCCGACCTCCGGGTCCGGCGGCAGCAGCGGGACGCCCGCGAGCAGCAGCGGGACGCCGACGAGCGGCGTTAGCAGCTCGACCGGCGACGACTTCGGGACCATCACGGGGGGCAACGCGAGCTCCGGCGCCGGCGGCGCAGGCGGCAGCGAGTGCAAGAGCGTCCTCGATGTCACGTATCGCGACTTCAAGGAGACGCACCCCGACTTCGAGATGGCGAACTTCAGGGGCGACGTCGTGCGCCGCCAGCTCCTCAAGCCGACGCTCGACGGCGACCTGAAGCCGCAGTTCCTCGACTCCGTGGGCTGCTTCGCGGACATGGAGACCCCGCTCGGCTGCAGGGACGGGGTCGGCAACCAGAAGACCATCACGAGCGCGGACAGCTTCAACCAGTGGTACCGGGACGTGGCGGGCGTGAACATGACGTTCACCAAGGAGCTCGCGCTCCAGGAGTCGCCGCCCGGATCGGGGCAGTACGTGTTCGAAAGCTCGGAGTTCTTCCCGCTGGCGCCGGAGGAGGGGTTCGGGATCACCCCGCCCAACAACGGCAAGAGGCAGAACTTCCTCTTCACCACCGAGATCCACCTGATGTTCGGCTACGTGGCCGGTCAAAAGTTCACTTTCATCGGCGACGACGACATCTGGATCTTCATCAACGGCAAGCTCGCGCTCGATCTCGGCAGCATGCACGGGCCGGAGACGGGGGTCATCGACTTCGACGCCCAGGCCCAGGATCTCGGCATCTTCCCGGGCAACAGCTACGCGATGGACATCTTCCACGCGGAGCGCCACACCGACGGGTCGAACTTCCGCATCGAGACCAACATCTCCTGCTTCGTGCCCGTCGACGTCCCGCTGTGAGGCATCCGGGCTCGCCCCGCGCCCTCTCGCAGGCCTGACCCCGGCTCCAGAGCCGTTCCACCCGCCCCAGGTACAAGCGCCGCAGAGCGGCGATCGACATGGGAGCCTCCACACGACTCGTTGACGGGCCGGAGGTCGGCGGAGCGTAGGAGAGGACCCCGAGCTGCGCGTCGCACCGGCGAGGGAGCGACCCATGTCACGGGGCTCCTCCGCGATCACCAGGGGAGCACGAAAGGGAGCCAGCGACAATCCTGCGGAGCGCGCCGCCCTCGGATGGCCTGGCCGTGGGAGAGGCGCGGCGATCGAAAAGGAGGCCAGATCCACCGAAAGCGCCGCCAGTGACGCGCTCCTCGGGCGGTGACAGGCTCTTCTCCCATGATCGATGACAAGAGGAATGGCCGATGAGCAACCGCGTTGAGCCACTCAACTTCAGCGACGAAGCGCGCTGGACCGCCCTGGCGGCCAGCTACGAGCGCTGGGCCGAGCCGTTGACGGCGGGCTTCGCGCGCGCGGCGCTGTCGCTCGCGGGCGGGATCGGGCACGGCGAGCGCGTGCTCGACGTCGCCGCAGGGACGGGCGCCCTGGCCTTGGCCGCGGCCGAGGCGGGCGCGCGCGTGCTCGCGACAGACATCTCGCGCGGCATGGCGGCGCGCCTGGGCGAGCGATTGCAGCCCTTCGCAGGGAGCGAGGCGCGGGTGATGGACGGGCAGGCGCTGGAGGTCGAGGACGCGACCTTCGACGTGAGCTGCTCCGTCTTCGGCGTCATGATGTTCCCCGACTGGCGCCGCGGCATGGCCGAGCTCGTCCGCGCGACCCGACCCGGGGGCCGGGTCATCGTGGCGACCTGGTCGAGCCCGGAGGGGGCAGGCCCGGCGCCGCTCTTCCTGCAGGCCTATCGCCGCACCTTCCCGGAGGCGCCGATCCAACCGCCGCCCCAGGGCATGACGGTGCTGTGCTCACCGGAGGGCCTGAAGGCCGAGATGCTCGGGGCCGGGTGCGGCGAGGTCGCCGTGCACGCGGTCGACGGCGCGTGGGGCGGAGCTTCGGTGGACCAGGTCATGGCGGATCTCGACGAGATCCTGCGCTTCATGCACCTCTACGTCGCGCTGGACGACGATGGGCGCGCTCGGCTACGCGGGCCGATGCGCGCCGCCATCGCGTCCTTCGCCGAACCAGGCGGGGCCGTGCGTGTCCCGGTGACGGCGAACATCGCGATCGGCCGCAAACCCCGCTGACCAAGGAATGCAGCGCGGCCCGTCCTGTGGGGTCGCGCTGCGTTCCTTCTCGACACGACGCCTGACGGGCCGCGCGGCTGTCCATGGGGAAGAGCCCCCGTCGCCGGCGCCGAGCCCGGAGCGGTCACCGGGTGAGCTTCACGACGATCATCGATTCCCTCTCTTCGGGGCTCGAGATCGGTCCGGCGCCAAAATCGATCGTGCCCTTGAGCTTCCCGACGGCGACAAGGGCTCCGTCAGGGCCGATGGCGATCTGGGATAGCCCTCCGTACTCGGACGGTTCGAACGCGACGTTGCAGAAGTCATCGCCGCGCGGGTCGAGCCCGGCGACGAAGATGCCCACGAATTCGGTGGGCATCGTACCGCAACCGAGGTCCGTTCCCTCGAGGAAGGTGCCGGCGAGCCAGGTGTTGCCGGCGGCGTCGGTGGCGAGCGCTTGCGCTCTCGCGGAGGTCCTGGCGAACATCGCGGAGCCGCCGGCGGAGAGCCGGGTGAGGGGCACGCTGTTCCCGTCGCCCGTCAGCGAGGTGTCGCCGGCCGAGAACGTCGTGAAGAACGAACCGAGCGTCACCACGCCGCCTGCCCCGTCCACGACCGTGGCGACGTGATCGTCACCATCGACGCCGCCGAGCCTCTCGCTCCATCGGTGCTCGCCGTCTGGATCGAGCGAGGCGACGAAGATGTCGTCCGACCCGGTGTGCCCCGGGGCCGCTGCGACGTGGAGCGGGCCGCCGCCGAAGTCGATGGAGTCATGGAAGCTCCCCCCGACGGCGATATTCCCGGCCGCGTCCAGGGAGAGGGTCTCGGCGGTCGCGCCTTCCGGCCCGCCGAAGCTCCTGCTCCAGACGTGGCCGCCCGACGCATCGAGCCTGGCGACGAAGGCGGTTGGCCCTGTCACGCTGGGCAAGGGCCCACCGCCGAAATCCACGTCTCGCGCATAGTCACCGGCGATGACGACGCCGCCCGCCGGATGGAAGCGGACGCTGCGGACCGAGACGGACTCCTCTCCGAAGCGCTTGCTCCAGAGGTGCTGTCCTGAAGCGTCGAGCAGGACGACGAAGCCGCTCGGGTCCCACCCGTTCGCCAGGGGGCCGCCGCCGAAATCCGTCGTTCCACCGAATCGGCCCGCGACGGCGATGTTCCCCGCCGCGTCGGCCGCGATGGCCAACCCTGCCTGGGTCTCGATCACGGAGGAGAGATCGCCGAACCGCTGGCTCCAGAGGTGGTTGCCGAGCGGATCGAGCTTGAGGACGAACGCGTCGAGGTTGCCCGTGCCCACGAGAGGACCGCCCCCGAAGTCGACGGTGCCATCGAAGGCCCCCGTCACGAGGATGTTGCCGTCACCGTCGACGGCGAGGGCGTAGGGGTCGACGTTATCGAACTGGCGGGCGAAATCGAGCGCCAGGCAACCCGCCTCGCACACGGGAGCGCTGCCGCCGGCGCCGGCGCTGCTGCTGGCGCTGATGCTGCTGCTGGCGCTGATGCTGCTGTTGCCGCTGCCAGCGCCGCCTTCCCCTGTGTCCGGGCCGCTCCCAGACGTCGTTTCCCCATCGTCCACGTCGACGCTGACGCTGACGCTGCATCCGAGCGTGGCCAGCGCAGCGGCCAGATAAAGATGCCTCAAATAGGACGCGCTTCTGTTCATCCCTGCCTCCCTCGCCGCGACGGTATCATCGTTCAAGGCGGAGAATGGATGAGGCTCTCGGGAAAGCCCGATATCGACGCCGGTGCGCGCGATTGACGCGCTTGGGCCGCGAGCGTGACGAGCCGCGGCGCAGCGCGGCGGCGGGCCGCGCGGCCCGGGGTGGGACCGGGCCGCGGGCCGCCGGGATCAGCCGGTCACGTTGTCCCACGCGACGGCGGTCGGCCCGAGGAGCGAGCGCCCGCCGGTCGCGATGACCTCTCGGTACCAGGAGAACGAGTCCTTCGGGATCCGTCGCTGCGTCGCGTAATCGACGTAGACAAGGCCGAAGCGATCCTTGTAGCCCTCGGCCCACTCGAAGTTGTCGAGGAGCGACCAGGCCCAGTACCCGACGACCGGGACGCCCTCCTGGACCGCCCGCGCCAGGCCGAGCAGGTACCGGTGCATGACGTCGATGCGCTTCGGGTCGTGCACCTTGCCGTCGAGGAAGACCTGGTCCCGCGTCGCCAGGCCGTGCTCGGTGATCCCGATGGGCAGCTTGTACCGCTCCCAGAAGTACCTCGATCCCCAGTAGAGCGTGCTGGGGACGATCTGCAGCCAGTCGAGCGTCCCGCGCGGGTAGCCCGGCGGGGAGACGACGCGCTCCGGCCTGCCGTCCTTGCCCTGCCGCCACGTGCCCGCCGAGTACATGTTGAGCCCGAGGTAGTCGATCGGCCGCTTGATCTGGTCGAAGTCGCTGGCGGGGAAGTCGGGCATGTCGTCGCCGAAGAGCCGGAGGCCGCTCTCCGGATACCGCCCCTCGAGCACCGGACAGATCCACCAGGCGTTGTTCCACGGGTTCTTGTCATAGACCGAGAAGATCGCCTCGCGCGCCGCCTCGATGTCCGCCGGATCCTCGGTCGCCGGGCGCTGCACCTGGGTGGCGAGCACGTAGCCGATCTTCGCCGCCGTGGCCGCGGCGCGCAGGGCGTCCACCTGCTTGCCGTGCGCCCGCATCTGGTTGTGGGCGGCGGTCAGGTACTCCCGGTAGGGGAGCTTGAGCCCGGGGGCGAAGACGCCGTTGAGGAGCGCGTTGCCGATGAACGCCTGCGGCTCGTTCTGCGTCACCCACCAGGGCACGCGATCGCCGAGCCGCCGGGCGACGACGGTCGTGTAGTCCGCGAACCAGTCGGCGACGTCGCGCTGGAGGAACCCGCCGCGATCCTGGAGCGCCTGGGGGAAGTCCCAGTGGAAGAGCGTGCACATGGGCACGATGCCGGCGCGGAGGAGCTCGTCGACGAGGCGATCGTAGAAGTCGAGCCCCTTCGGGTTGACCTTGCCCGTGCCGTCCGGGAGGACCCGCGTCCACGAGACGCTGAAGCGGTAGCTCTTGACGCCGAGCTCGGCGAGCAGCCCGACATCTTCCTTGTAACGGTGGTAGTGGTCGCAGGCGACGTCTCCGGTGTGCCCTTCGAAGACCTTCCCAGGGGTCTTCGAGAAGACGTCCCACACGGAGGGCGTCCGGCCATCCTCGCTGGCGGCGCCCTCGATCTGGTAGGCCGCGGTGGCCGTGCCCCACAGAAAGTCCGCGGGAAACGGCGCGGCCGTCGCGTTTGCTCGGCCCGCGCCGGCCGAGGCGGCGGTCACAGGCGGGGGCACGGAGGAGGGCGAGGCGGGAGAGGCGTTGCTCGCGGGGAGCGACTCGGAAGGATGGAGAGCCATGGAGGCATCATCCACGGCGTGCGCGGGACAGCAATGGGTTCGATGCGCGTCGGCTTCGATGGGCGTCGATGATCGCGCCGGTCGCTTGACGGCCCAGCGCGGCTCGACAACATGGGCTGCATGCTCGCGATCCGACCGAAAGCCGCAGGCGGCCCCGAGGTGATGACGCTGGAGGAGCTCCCCACGCCCGCGCCGGGCCCGGGGGAAGCCGTGGTCCGCGTCGAGGCCGCCGGCGTGAACTTCATCGACATCTACCAGCGGAGCGGCCAGTACAAGATCGAGCCGCCCATCCCGCTCGGCCTCGAGGGCGCCGGGCGCGTCGAGGCGGTGGGGCCGTCCGTCACCGAGGTGAGGGAAGGGGACGAGGTCGCGTGGACCGGCGGCCCCGGCTCGTACGCGACGCACGTCCGGATCCCGGCCGCGAAGCTCGTCCCCGTGCCCGCAGGCGTCGGCGCGAGGCGCGCCGCGGCCGCGATGCTCCAGGGCATCACGGCGCAGTACCTCGTGCGCTCCACGTTCCCGCTCGGCCCCGGCCACACGTGCCTCATCCATGCGGCCGCGGGCGGGGTCGGCCTGCTCCTGTGCCAGATGGCGAAGCGGCTCGGCGCGCGCGTGATCGGCACCGTCTCGACCGAGGAGAAGGCGCGCCTCGCGCGAGACGCCGGCGCCGACGAGGTGATCCTGTACACGAAGGCCGATTTCGAGGCCGAGACACGCCGGCTCACGGGCGGCGCCGGCGTCCACGTCGTCTACGACGGCGTCGGGAGCGACACGTTCGTGAAGGGCCTGGGCGCGCTCCGCCCGCGCGGCACGATGGTGCTCTTCGGCCAGTCGAGCGGGCCGGTGCCGTCGTTCGACCCGCAGATCCTGAACCAGAAGGGGTCGCTCTACCTCACGCGGCCGAGCCTCGGCCACTACACCGCGACGCGCGAGGAGCTGCTCGAGCGCGCCGCCGACGTGCTCGGCGCGATCGCGCGCGGCGAGCTCACGATCTCGATCGGCGCCACGTACCCCCTCGCCGAGGCGGCGGAGGCGCACCGCGCGCTCGCGGGGCGGGCGACGACGGGGAAGGTGCTGCTCATCCCGTAGCGGACGGAATCGTCGCGCGGAGGCGCGATTCGAGGCGCGGAGGAGCTGGGGAGTCCGGCCCCGCCGCGGGAGCTCCTTGTCTCTCTGGTTCTCTCTCGGGCGCGCGGACGTGCGCTGTACGCGCGCCGTCTCCGGCCGATCCGGCCGTTGACCGTGTCGTCTCCGGGCCGGTAGGCTCCCGGCGCGGAGGTGCTCATTCCATGGCCGAACGTCCCACGCTTGCTCCCGAGAAGATCTCGGACACGGTGAAATCGCAGATCGCCGGCTTTCATCGGTCCATCGTCGACGAGGTCGCGGCGGCGGTGAGCCGCGACCGGGTGGTCGTCGTCGGGATGGCCCAGAATCCCTTCGTGAAGAAGGCGCGCCAGCTGCTCGACGGAGAGGGCGTGAAATATACCTACCTGGAGTACGGGAGTTACCTCTCCAGGTGGAAGGAGCGGCTCGCCATCAAGCTCTGGGCGGGCTTTCCGACGTTCCCCATGGTGTTCGTCGGCGGGGTCCTCGAAGGCGGCTACGCGGAGCTCGTGAAGCTCCGCGATCAGGGCAAGCTCAAGGGCTCGCCGTGAACAGGCGCGCATGAACGCGGGGCACAGCGCGCAGGCCGCCTCGGCCGCGGCGCGACGTGCCGCGCGAAACGCCGCGGCCGACCGGCGGTTCCGTGATATGCGGGAGGTCGCGGCGCGCGCTCGCGGCGATCGGGGCGGTCGCCGCGCTGAAGGAAGGCAGCACGGAGGCACCTCGTGACATCGCTCGGGATCCACGAAAGGCGGCGGGTTGACGGGGCGAACGGCGCGGCCGGGCGGCCGGGAGGCGGCGCGCCGTGAGCTCGTACGCCATCAAGCGCCTGCTCTCCATCATCCCCACGCTCTTCCTCGTCGCCACCCTGGTGTTCGTCCTGGTGCGCATCGTGCCGGGCGGCCCGTTCGACCAGGAGCGGGCCGTGCCCGTCGAGGTCCAGCGGCAGCTCGACGCCAAGTACCACCTGAACGATCCGGTGCTGAAGCAGTATGGCGACTGGCTCCTTGCGCTCGTCACCCGAGGCGACCTGGGCCCGACGTTCAAGTACCCGAACCGCACCGTCAACGAGATCATCGCGCTCAGCCTGCCCGTGTCGATGCAGCTCGGGTGCTGGGCGATGCTCTTCGCCCTCGCGACGGGCATCCCGCTCGGCATCATCGGCGCGATCCGCCAGAACACCTGGAAGGACACGGCGGCCATGGGGGTCGCGATGGTCGGCCTCAGCGTGCCGCGGTACGTGCTCGCCCCGCTGCTCATGCTCGTCTTCTCGCTCAAGCTCTACTGGTTCCCGGTGGCGCGCTGGGAGACGTGGCGGCACATGGTGCTGCCGGTCATCTGCGCCGGGCTCCCTGTCGCGGCCTACATCGCCCGGCTGACGCGCGGCGGGATGCTCGAGGTGATCCGCTCGGATTTCATCCGCACCGCCCGCGCCAAGGGGCTCTCCGAGCGCAAGGTCGTCCTGAAGCACGCGCTCCGGGGCGGGCTGCTCCCTGTCGTGAGCTTCCTCGGCCCCGGCTTCAGCGGCCTGCTCGTCGGCTCCCTCGTCGTCGAGAAGATCTTCAACATCCCCGGCATGGGCCGTTACTTCGTCGAGGCGGCCACGAACCGCGACTACAACCTCGTGATGGGGGTCATGCTCGTCTACGGCTTCCTGCTCATGCTCTTCAACGCGATCGTCGACGTGGCGTACGCCTTCATCGACCCGCGGGTGGAGCTGCGCTGACCATGCTCCACGCCGCCCTCCCGCAGCCCGCCGCCCCCGGCGATCCGCCCGCCGCCCCCGGCGGCGCGGCGCCGGGCCCGGCCGGCCCGCTGCGGCTCGACGCGCTGGAGCAGGGCTCGAGCCTCGGCCGCGACGCGTGGCGGCGGCTCCGGAAGAACCGCGCCGCGGTCGCCTGCGGCGTCGTGCTCATCGCGATGATCCTCGCCTGCATCCTCGTCCCCGAGCTGTCGAGCTACCGGTACGACAAGGCGGATCTCAAGCTCGGCGCGCAGCCCCCGTCGCTCGCCCACTGGATGGGCACCGACTACTTCGGCCGCGATCTGATGGCCCGCGTCTTCTTCGGCGGGCGCATCTCGTTCGCCGTCGGCATCGTCGCGACGCTCGTCAGCTTCGCCATCGGCGTGAGCTGGGGCGGGATCGCCGGGTACTTCGGGGGCAAGGTCGACGCGATCATGATGCGCATCGTGGACGTGCTCTACACGTTCCCGTTCCTCATCCTCGTCATCCTGCTGATGGTCTTCTTCGCGAACGACCAGACGGTCCTCTACCGCGCCTGGAAGGTCGCGCTCGGCCTCTTCGTCAAGGAGCCGTCGGACCCGAGCTACTTCCCCATCTTCCAGATCGTCGTCGTCTTCGCGGCCCTCGGCGGCATCTCCTGGCTCACGATGGCCCGCATCGTCCGCGGCCAGGTCATCGCGCTGCGCGGCCAGCCGTTCATCGAGTCGGCGCGCTCGATCGGCGTCGGGCACGCCGCGCTGATCTTCCGGCACCTCGTGCCGAACGCGGTCGGCCCGATCATCGTCTACACGACGCTCACCATCCCCGAGGTGATGATGACCGAGGCGTTCCTGAGCTTCCTCGGCCTCGGCACGCAGGAGCCGCTGTCGAGCTGGGGCCTGCTCGCGTCCACCGGCGCCGACGCGATGGACCTCTTCCCCTGGCAGCTCGTCTTCCCGGCGCTGATGCTCGCGCTCACGCTGATCTGCTTCAACTTCCTCGGCGACGGGCTCCGCGACGCCCTGGATCCTCGCATCCGAAAGGACTGAAGGGCGCCGCGCTCCATCTCCGGGACGCGCGCCGGCACGGACCATGCAACCATGCTGATCGAGGTCAAGAACCTGAAGACCCACTTCTTCACCGAGGAGGGGGTGGTCCGCGCGGTCGATGGCATCTCCTTCAGCCTCGATCGCGGCGAGGTCCTCGGCATCGTCGGCGAGTCCGGCTCGGGCAAGAGCGTGACGAGCCTCTCCCTCCTGCGGCTCATCCCCGACCCGCCGGGCCGGATCGTCGGCGGCCAGATCCTCCTCGAGTCCGAGGGCGGCGTCGTCGAGGACCTCGTGGAGGCGAGCGAGGCGCGGATGGAGCGCGTCCGCGGCGACCGGATCGCGATGATCTTCCAGGACCCGATGACGTCGCTGAACCCTTACCTCCGGGTGAGCGAGCAGCTCATCGAGGTGCTGGAGCTCCACCGCGGCATGGGCCGCGCCGAGGCGCGCCGGCGCAGCGTCGAGATGCTGCAGGCGGTCGGGATCCCCGCGGCGGCGTCGCGGATCGACGACTACCCGCACCAGCTCTCGGGCGGGATGCGGCAGCGCGTGATGATCGCGATGGCGCTGCTGTGCGACCCCGATCTGCTGATCGCCGACGAGCCGACGACGGCGCTCGACGTGACGATCCAGGCCCAGATCCTGGACCTGATCGCGGAGCGGAAGGAGGCGCTCGGCGCGGCCGTCCTCCTCATCACGCACGACCTCGGCGTCGTGGCGAAGATGGCCGATCGCGTCGCGGTCATGTACGCCGGGCGCATCGTCGAGGAGGGCCCCGTCGGCGCCATCTTCCACGCGGCCCGGCACCCGTACACCATCGGCCTGTCGCGCTCGATCCCGCGGCTCGACGACGCGCGCGGCGCGGATCTCGTCCCCATCCCCGGGATGCCGCCATCGCTCGCGCGCCTGCCGCCGGGCTGCCCGTTCCACCCGCGCTGCGCGCACGCGATCGCGGCGTGCCGGGAGGAGGCGCCGCCGCCGCGCGTCGTCTCGGGCGAGGGCAACAGGAAGGCGCTGCACGTCGTGCGGTGCCACGTCGAGGACGTCGCAGGACGAGCGCCATGACCACCGCCGCAACCTCCCCGCCGCTGCTCTCGGTGCGCGATCTCAAGGTCCACTTCCCGGTGCGCCGCGGCCTGCTCCAGCGGCAGGTCGGCACGGTGCGCGCGGTCGACGGTGTCTCGTTCGACGTCGAGCGCGGCGCGACGCTGGGCCTCGTCGGCGAGTCCGGCTGCGGCAAGTCGACGACGGGCCGGGGCATCCTCCGCCTCGTCCCGCCCACGTCGGGGAGCGTGAAGATCGACGGCCGGGAGATCCTGACGCTCGATCCGGGCGCGCTGCGGAAGGCGCGCCGCGAGATGCAGATGATCTTCCAGGACCCGTACGCGAGCCTGAACCCGCGCATGACGGTCCACGACCTCATCGCCGAGCCGCTCTCCACCCACGGCCTCGTCTCGTCGCGCGACGAGGCGCTGCGCGAGGTGGCGCGCCTCATGGAGCTCGTCGGGCTCTCGCCCTCGTACATGCGGCGCTATCCGCACGAGTTCTCCGGCGGCCAGCGGCAGAGGATCGGCATCGCCCGCGCGCTCGCCCTGAAGCCGAAGCTCGTGATCGCGGACGAGCCGGTCAGCGCGCTCGACGTGAGCATCCAGGCCCAGATCGTCAACCTGCTCGCGTCGCTCCAGCGCGAGCTCTCGCTCACGTACGTGTTCGTCGCGCACGACCTCGCCGTGGTCCGCCACCTGTCAAGCGAGATCGCGGTGATGTACCTCGGCCGGATCGTGGAGCGCGCTCGCCCGGACGAGCTCTTCCGTTCACCGCAACATCCGTACACGCAGGCCCTGCTGTCGGCGATCCCGATCCCGGATCCCGACGTGGAGCGCACGCGCCGCCGCCTGCCCCTCGTCGGCGAGGTGCCGAGTCCGCTGAACCCGCCGTCTGGGTGCCATTTTCACACACGCTGTCCCTATACGATGGACCGGTGCAGCGCCGAGGCCCCTCCGCTGGAGGAGCGTCGTCCTGGGCACTGGGCCGCCTGTCATCTCACCGAGCTGCCCACGGCACCTACGCATCCGTGATGTGATCCGGCGGCGCGCACTGCCCCACATCGGCTGAGCTCGTTGTCCAGACATGACGTGGAATGTCCGATGACAGGATTTTCCTGACCTCTGCGTGCAGTAGCGGGGTTAGGATCCTGGGACCGATGCCGCGAATCTCTGACGCCACGCTTCGCGCCCAGATCCCGACGGCCCTTCTCATCGGCGGCGATCAGGCGTTGCTCCAGCGCTGCCAGACGGCGGCGATGGATGTGGGGATCATCGTCAAGGCGTGCCCGGTATCGATGGCCGCCGCGCTGGCGGAAGAGCGTCGGCCGGTGGTCATCGTGGTCACGTCGTCGACTTACGCGCTCGCTCCCGAGGCGTTCGAGGAGATCGCGCGCGACGTGGTCAGCACGCTCGTGCGGGTCGACGAGGCGATGGTGGCAGACGAGCTCGGGGCGCTGCTGGCCACGGCGGCCCGCGAGAGCCGCAAGCAGCGCTCGCGGCAGCAGACGCCCGGTCGCTACTCGATGATGCCGGCGGACGAGAGCGCGTCGGTGCCGCGCTCGGAGCGCATGACCATCGGGGTGATGAAGGCGGACCCGGCGTCGCGGCGCGACCCCGAGGCGACGCCGCTGCCGCGCTCGGGGCCGCGCAGCGCGGGCGCGCAGGAGCCGCGCAGCGCAGGAGCGCAGGAGCTCGCGTACCGCGAGCGCGTGGCGGCTGCCGTGGCTGCGCGGCGGCCGGAGCGCTCACGCGCGGAGGCGCCGGGGGAGGCGGCGCACCGCCCGCGCGAGGCGCCGGTGCCGCGCTCGGAGCGCCTGGGGGTCATGGTGGGGCCGCCCTCGTCGCGGGCGCGCCGTGAGATGCCCGCTCCGACGCCGCTCCCGCCACCGCCGGCCGCTGGCCCGGCGGTCGCGCGCCGGGACGCGTCCAGGCCGGTGCAGGCATCGCCGGCGGCTGGA
Organism: Sorangium sp. So ce145; assembly: GCF_051525985.1. NCBI lineage: Bacteria > Pseudomonadati > Myxococcota > Polyangiales > Polyangiaceae > Sorangium > Sorangium sp. So ce145. The sequence goes on from NZ_CP150315.1 coordinate 4,837,381, forward strand.
GCGTACGTGCGGCGGGATACGCCGCTGGCCGGCTCGCATCCGGCCGAGGCCTACGCGCGGCGGGATACGCCGGTGGCTGGCTCACAGCAGGCCGGGGCGTACGCGCGTCGGGATGCGCCGGCCGCGACGTCTGCGCGGCGAGAGACGTCGGCGCCGCTGTCGCAACAGGCCGTTCCGAGCTCGCGGCAGCAGGCCGGGGTGATTCCGCGCCGGGATACGCCGGCGGCGCATGGGCTTCCGCGGCAGGTGCCTCCGTCGCCTGCCGCGCAGCGCGACGCGCGGCCGTGGGAGCAGCGCGACGCGCCGCCGTGGGAGGAGAACATCGGCCTGCAGCCAGGCGCGGCGCCCCCGCAGCGGGAGGCGCTCGCGATGGGCTCGCAGGACGGCGAGGCGTACGGCGGTCATTCCGCGTCGCCGCCGAGCTCCCATCGCGCGCCGCCCAGCTCCCATCGCGCGCCGCCCAGCTCCCATCAAGCGCCGCCGTCCTCTCGCAGAGCGCAGTTCCACGTCGACATCGCTCTCCTGTTCGATGAGCGAGGTCTGCCGCGCGCCGATCCGCAGGCGAAATGACGCCCGGCCGGGGCGCGCCGGGCGGCTCATCCGCTGGCGGGGGCGCCGGGCCATCCCTTGGCCGGCGAGGGGCCGCGTCCCACGGGTGACCGGCGGCGCGGCGGAGGGTAAGCTCCGCGCGGCCATGACGACAGGAACGAAGCAGGAGTCGATCCAGGGCAAGCTCGTTCGCGCGCTCGATCCCGTGCACATCGAGGTGGAGAACGAGAGCCGCATGCACAGCGTGCCGGTGGGCTCGGAGACCCACTTCAAGGTGCTCGTGGTGAGCGAGGCATTCCGGGGCCTGAGCCCGCTCGATCGCCACCGCCGGGTCAACGACCTGGTGCGCGAGGAGTTCCGCTCCGGGCTGCACGCCCTGACGATCCGCGCGATGACGCCGGACGAGTGGGAGCGGCAGGGGGGCGCGGACTTCCGCTCTCCCGCGTGCCTGGGCGGCTCCAAGGCGGCGCCGGAGCCCGGCGCCAAGTCGGGCTGAGCGGCGAGGCGCGCATGGAGCTCGTCGTCGCCCTCGTCTCGGACCTGCACTTCGGCCCGGAGGCATCGTTCGGGGGCAAGCTGCGCAAGCTCACGGGCGAGGCGCCCGAGCTGACCCGCGCCTTCGTGAGGCGGATGAACGAGGTCACGCGGCCCGATCTCGTCGTGAACCTGGGCGACGACATCGAGGACGAGGGGCCCGAGGCCGACCGGGAGCGCTACGGCGCCTGCATGGCCGCGCTCCGCGGCCTGAAGGCCGAGCTCTTCCACGTCGCCGGCAACCACGACGTCATCCACCTGAGCGAGGCCGAGCTGCTGTCCGCCTGGGGCAGGCCCGAGGCGACGCGGCTCCACTACGCCTTCGACCGCGGCGGCTTCCACTTCACGGTCCTTCACACGCGCGAGCGCAAAGATCACGACATCTCGCTCGGGCCAGAGCAGCTCGCCTGGCTCGGCGAGGACCTCGCGGCGTCCCCGCTGCCCAAGATCGTGCTGATGCACCACAGCGCGGCCGATCAGGATCTCCGGGGCAACCGCTGGTTCGAGGGGAGCCCGCACATCTGCCTCGTGCGCGAGCGGCGCGCGATGCGGAAGATCTTCGAGGAGCACGGCGTGCTCGCCGTCTTCAACGGCCACCTGCACTGGAACCACCTCGACGTGATCCGCGGCATCCCGTACGTGACGCTCCAGAGCCTCATCGAGAACCTCGACGACGACGCGCCGGGCCGCCCCGCCGCGGCGCACGCGGTCGTGCGGCTCGGCCCGAAGCGCATCGTGGTGGAGATCGAGGGCGCGGAGCGGGCGCGGTACCAGTTCGACCGGCGGTAGGGGGCGGAGCGCGCCCGAGCGGGAAATTGAGGTCGGGAATCGGCCGACAGATCCGCTCCACTCCAATGCCCGGTTCCGATCGTCGTTTTCAGGCGTGCGTCGGCTCGGAACGCCAATTGACACCTCATTCCGGGGCGCTTTAGCGTTATTTCGACCTTCATGCGTCGCAACGACTCACGCCTCCGCCCCGCGCTCCTCCTCGCACTCGCCTTGTTCGGCGCCGATTGCGGCGACGATGCCATCTGTTCGCCAGGCGCCCTGTCCGCCTGTTTCCTCGCCGACGGGTCGCTCGGCGCACAGCAGTGCAGCGCGGATGGCACCGCGTTCGGCGCGTGTGCCCCCGTGGCGAGCGGGGCTCGACGAGGGTGCGAGCACCTCGGCGAAGCGTGCTGCCCCGCGCTCCCCGAAGAGCTCGTCGCGGGCTGCGACGCCGCCGCGAGCCAGGCGAACGACGCCGCGTGCGATGATTTCCTCGCGAGCGCCAACGCGGTCGATCTCTGCACCGGAGGGCCCGGGGAGGGTGGGGCGCCGGTGGTCCCCTATGGCCCGAGCTGCGCCGGCCTGCTCGACGCGTGCTGCGCGGCGCTGCCGGCGCAGCTCAGGGAAGCGTGCCACGCGACCGGATTCCGGGGCAATGAGCAGCTGTGTCACGAGTTCCTGGAGAGCGACGCCAAGGACAACGGCTTTTGCGCCGGCGTCGACCCAGCGGCCGAGAGCTGCGGTTATCTGTCGGAGCGGTGCTGTCCCTCGCTCCCCGAGGGGGCGCGCGAGCGCTGCGCCGCCCTCGCGGGGGAGGCCGACGCGGCGCGGTGCCTCGACTACCTCGGCGGCGCGGCGGACGCGGGCCGCTGTCCGAGGCTCGCCCCGGACGAGCCGTTCAGCGCGGCTCCGTGCGAGGCGCTGCTCGATACGTGCTGCGCGACGCTCGAGCCTGAGCTCGCGTACGAGTGCGATCTGGCCGCGATGTCCGGCGTCCACGCCCGCTGCGAGGCGTTCACCGGCTCGATCCGCGCGTTCGGCCTCTGCCTCGGCAGCGACGGCGCGGGGGGCGGCGGCGACGACTGCGGGGACACGTCGAGCGACGTGGACAACTGCGGATTCTGCGGCAACGTCTGCGGCGACCAGCACGCGACGCCCTCGTGCGCGGCCGGCAGGTGCTCGCTCGCGTGCGACCTCGGCCACGCCGACTGCGACGGCGAGCCTGCGAACGGCTGCGAGGCGGACGTCGAGGGCGACGCGGACAACTGCGGGGCCTGCGGCAACCCCTGCAGCGCGCGCCACGGCGCCGCCACCTGCGTCGCGGGCGCCTGCGAGGTCGCGTGCGACGCCGGGTACGCCGACTGCGACGGCGACGCCTTCACCGGCTGCGAGGTCGCGCTCGCCTCGGATCCTTTCAATTGCGGCGCGTGCGGCAACGACTGCGCGGGCGGCCTCTGCGACGCCGGGGAGTGCGCCCCGGGCGCCACGTCGCTCGCCTCGGGCCTCGCGGTGCCGTCGGCCCTCGCCGTCGACGACAGCGCCCTTTACCTTGTCGGCTTCCAGCACGCCGGCGGCATCGCCGTCCGCGTCGACAAGCTCTCCGGCGGCGCGACGTGCCTCGCCAACGGCGCTCCTCCCGGGGTCGTGGGCTGCAGCGCTGACCGCTTCGAGGACATCGCCCTGCTCGGGGCCGACGCCATCGTCACCGGGTCATCCGGCGTGCTCCGGTACCCCTTGTCGGGCGGCGCCGCCATCCCCCTCACCACCGCGATCCCCGACCCGTGGGCGGTCGTCACCGACGGCAGCGACGTCTGGTTCACCTCGCTCTCTCAGGGCGGGATCTACCGCGTCGACGCCCTCACGAGCGGCCAGCGCGCGCAGGAGATCACCGGCGTGTTCTCCGAGCCCGGGGGCACGCTCGCGAGCGACGCGGAGCACCTCTACTGGTCCCGGTCCGACGGCACCGTCGTGAAGCTCCGCAAGGACGGCACCGAGCGGCGCCAGATCGCGTCCGGACAGGTGGTGGACACGACGAACCTCACGCCTCACACCCTCGCCGTCGACGCCGAACACGTCTTCTGGAGCAGCCCGAACGGGTTCGTGTTCCGGCTCGCCAAGGACGGCGCCGACCTCACGGTGCTCGCCGATGATCAGCCGAACCCCGCCGGGATCGCCGTCGATCCCGGCGACGGCGGCGCCGTCTACTGGGCCAACCGCGTCGGCTCGATCCGCAAGGTCCCGAAGGCCGGCGGCGCCGTGACGACGCTCGCCGTCGGCCAGCTCGACGCGATCGCGATCGCCGTCGACGAGGCGTTCGTCTACTGGGCGACCCGGGCGGGGGACGTCCGCAAGATCGCGAAGTGAGCTGAAGAGCAGCCGGGAGATGCAGCACATGCATGATCGCGTCGAGGGCAGTCCATCGCACCGAAGCCCTGTCTCGAGCCGCCTCCGGCCTGCGCCGGCGGTGCGCCTCCTCGGGACGCTCGCCGTGCTGCTCGCCGCCGGGGTGGTGGCCGGCATGGGATGCGGCCAGGAGCCGCCCCCTCCCGCCGTCGCGGCGCCGCCCCTGGGCGCGCAGGCGAACGACGATGCGTGCGCGTGCAGCGGCGGCTTTTATTACAACGGCGAGGCGATCCCGATCGAGGACACCCGGTGTGACAGCTTCGTGTGCGGGCGCGACCTCATCGCCTACCACTGCGTCGACCTCGGCGCGAACGACAACTGGCGCAGCTTCCCGGGGAACAGGTGCGGTGATCTCTCTTGTCCTGGCGCAGGCACCTACTGCGGCGCGGACGTCGTGAACGGCGAGCCCGCGGCCCTGTACCAGTGCGCGGGCGCGGGGCAGATCCCGCTCGAGTGGACGATCTGCGAGGGGGGCTGCCGCCGCGGGGCGTGCACCGACGCCGCGACGAGCGAGTGCCCGTGCGAGGTCCCGCCCGTCGCCGGCGGCGAGCACATCCCGCGCACCTGCGGGCAACGCGTGTGTTTCCCGACCGGCGCTGGCAGCGACGGGGTGAAGATGGTGTGCACCGCGGACGGGTGGCAGAGCCTGGGGCTCTCGTGCACGCAGCGCGCGGGCACCTGCAACGCCTGCCGCGGCGTGCAGGACAGCTTCGGCAACGAGGTGACCACGACCGCGTGCGGCGAGACGATCTGCGGCCTCGGCCTCGGCAACCGCAGCGAATGGATCTGCGGAGAAGAGGGGTGGCTCGACCTCAATCGCCCCTGCGAGCCGGGCAAGCCGGAGGAGGAGGGCGCGGAGTTCGGCCGCTGTCCGGAGCAGTTCCAGGACAAGGACGGGAAATGGAAGTCGGTCGAGCGAGGCCAGACCTTCTGCGGTGATCAGGTCTTTCGCAGCCCCTGGAACAACGACCTGGCGAGGAGCTTTGGCGAGCCGTTGATCAAGATCAAGGGAAAGGCGACGCAGCTCTTCGCCTGCCCCGGGCCGGGCGCCCGCCCTGTGCCTTACCGGGACTGCTCAGCGCTCGGCGGCTCCGGGGAGTGCAAGCCCGTGCGGGAGCTGCCGGCCATGCACTACCACGAGGTCACCGGCGCGCAGCCCCAGGACGGCGCCAGGACGATCCGCGACTGGGACCGCTGCGACGAGGCGTGCCCCACGGTCACCGACGCGGTGTACACGAGGGTGGGGCCGGACGGCAACCGCTTCTGCCGCCATCTGTTCTGCGGTCAACACGGGATCACCGGCCGCGTCGGGACCTTGTACCAGTGCGACTACGACGATTGGGCGAACTGTCCACCGCCGGCGGAGTCCACGCGCGCCGTCGTGGGCCGTCCGGTGCCCTACGAGGAGTGCTCCGTTGCGTGCATGCCGCTCGACACCAAGATCCGAAACGACGTGTGCGATGCAACGGCGGAGCAGGAGCCGTTCGGGATCCCGGATCCGGCGCCGGAGCCGAGCCCCTCGTCGCGCTGCGACGCCATCCTCGATTACCAGGGGAACGAGGTCCCTCCGTCGTCGCGGCGGCGGGGCGCGAGCGTCTGCGGCCGCGGCGGGCAGGTGTTCGAGTGCCGCGATCGGCAGCTCTACCGCCCCGACGGCTGGCACGCCACGGGGATCTCGTGCGGCACCGCGTGCGGGATCTGCGGCCCGGATCCGTACGGGACCCAGAGCTCTTTCTGCAGCTCGATCACGGAGTTCTTCGGCAACACGTGCAGCGACATCACCTCCGACCCGACGGCGATCCTGTGCAACAACAGCGATAAAGTCCTCCTGAACGACCCGGCCTACTGCGGCCACAACCCCGGCCTGCACGCCGCGGGCGACCCGTGGATGCTCTACACGTGCAAGGCGTATTGCGAGCGCGAGGACGGCGCGACGACGCGCTGGGTGCCGTGCGAGGGGCGCGAGGGCGACGGCCAGAACGGGCGAGAGAGGACGCGCGTCTACCGCTTCGATCACGCGACCTACTGCCCGATGGGGTGCAGGATCAACGAGCGAGTGAACGACGCGTGCATCGCGCCCACGGGGAACCTCCAGTTCCCGTTCCCCGACCACAAGATGATCCAGAACATAGGCCACAAGCCGGACTGGAATGAGGGCCGGCACCTCGGCGAGGACATCGGCAAGGCGAGCGGCCGGACGGAGGGCACCTACGTCTTCCCGATCGCCCCTGGAAAGCTCCTCCGGGCGGGCATCAACTGCTCGCAGTACCTCGGCATCGCGCTCGTCGAGCACCGCTTCAAGGAGAACGGCGAGGAGAAGCGGTTCTGCTCCTTCTACGGGCACCTCGACGTGGATGAGCTGGCGATGACCCTCGTGGGACAGGACATCGGCACCGACACGCCGCTCGGGAAGATCGCCTATTGGGACGACATCCCGAGACAACACAATCTCTATTGCGACACCAAGTGGACAGAGTGCCCGGCGAAGGACAGCTTCCCCTGCAACCCGGGCAATTCGCACCTGCACTACGCGGTGCTCTCCCACGCCGAGTGCGCGCGCTTCGACGACGGGGGCGGCGCGCCGCCCGGGTACGATGAGTGCAACACCGCCTCGGCGGTCGGGTACCTCGACACGGAGACGCGGATCGAGTCCTATACCGCGCTCGACGGGACATGCACGATCCCCATCTCGAGCCCCGACGGATACATCTCCCCGGAGTGGTTCGTGACCTCTCGTTTACATTGATCCGCCCGGCGGGGAGGCGTCCTCGGCGCGACCGGCGCCTCGCGCTGGCAGGCGCGCGACGTCAGGCGGTGCTCGGCGGGAGCGGCATCACGCTCTCCACGAAATAGCGCAGGATGTCCTGCGGGGTGATGATCCCGACGAGGCGCCCCTCGCGCACCACCGGCAGGTGGTGGATCCGGTTCGCGCGCAGCAGGGTCATCACCTCGTCCGTGGGCATGAACTCGTCGACGCAGATGGGCGGGGTGCTCATCACGTCCGCAGCCGTCATGCCCGCGTACTCCTTGCGCAGGAGCACGCCCAGGAGATCCGTCTCGCTGACGAACCCGACGATGTGGTGCCCCCCGTCGATGACCGGCGCGCCGCTCAGGTGATGGCTGGCGAACAGCTGCAACATGTCGATGACCGGCGTGCCCTGCTCCAAAGCGATAACGCGCTCGGTCATCAGATTGCGCGCATGGCCCTTCATGGTCCGGGGCATGTAATGATCACCACGCAGCGACGTCAAGGGCGCCGATGCATCGCCCCGAGCAGCCCGTCCAGCCGCCGTCCTTCGCCCACGACCCGCCCCGACGCCCTCCGTCGCGCGACCGCTGCGGACGGCCGGGGGCGCAACGCACCGGTCGGCTCGGCCGACCTCGGCGCGCCCCGCCGGGGGAGCTCAGGGAGTCGACGGCGGGGCCCGGGAGGCGCAGGCCCAGGCCGCCGTCCGCTCGGATGGATCGAGCCCGCCGAGCGCCTCTCCGGGCGTCTCCCGGCGACCCGGCGAGGAGGTCGGCTGTCGGCGACAGGCCATCGTGTCGCCACCATCGCTCTTCGAGCGCACCCCATGGCTCCTCCGTCCCCGGTGCCAGCATCGCTGTCCATGATGCCTTGGACAGAGCAGGAGTCTCGCGCCGACAGCGCCACGACAGCGCGAACAGAGCGATCGCGCCGCGACACAAAAAAAAGAGACCATTGCGTGCGCGTCGGTCTTTGCCCGGCGGGGTATCAGTGACATCTTTCCATTTGTCTTTGCAGCGGAGATGGCCCCATCGGCCGCTCCGACTCGTGGGCTTCTTCGCGGCTCGTGCATCTGAACAAGATCACGCGCCGGTGTGCGAGGCGCGTACCTCTTGGCCCGCGCCTCGGCGCCGGTCGTTTCGGGAGCTCGTGGGCCATGCGCTCATGGGCATCCCAGGGGGCGTTATCCATGGAGCATTCGCCGAAGCTAGCTGCACTCCTCCTGGCCATCGCGGCGCTCTTCGCGAGCGCGTGCGCGGTGGCGCTCGATCCGGACGCTCCGGCCGAGGACGCCGGGGACGCCGCGTCCCAGGCCGCCCAGACGGCGAACGCGCTCACGTCGAACGCGCTCACGTCGAACGCGCTCACGTCGAACGCGCTCGCGTCGAAGGCGCTGACGTCGAACGCGCTCACGGCCGAGGCGCTCTCGGGCCACCCGCTCACGGCCGAGGCGCTCCGCGACCCGGCCGCGCGCACCCTGCTGAAGTACGTCGCGGGCTGCGCGCTGCCCGCGGGTGAAGGCTTCACCGTCGCCGTGAACGGCGACGAGTTCTCCTTCCCAGGGGAGCTCGGCCTCGCGGCGAGCTGGGGCGAGGAGGGCGGCGCCTGCGACGAAGCGTGCCGGTCCTGGGTCAGCGGCTGCGTCCTCGCCCGCGTCAATTACCTCGGGCACAAGGTGAACATCTCCGTCCGCGGAGATCGCGAGGAGCTCCAGGCCGACAAGGTCGAGCGCGCTGCCTATCCGCGGCGCGAGGCCACCTACTACGGCAACATCTTCGCGCCGCAGCGCCGCTACCACGCGTGCCTCCCCCCCGAGCCTTCGTCGCTCGCGCGCGCCTGCGGGCCCTCGCTCGAGATGTGCGCGATCCAGATCGCCGGCTCGTGCGACAGCCTGTGCGACGCGCCGGACAGCGACGGGAGCTTCCCGAACTGCCGCGGCAAGGTCCGCAGCAGCTCGGGCAAGCTCGTCGTCGAGAGGACGCCGAACCCCGGCTCGGTCACCGTGTTCCTGCGCTGACGTGGGCCACGCGGAGATCATCGCGGGGCGCTTCGTCGTCGAGGGCGAGGCCGCCTCCGGGGGGATGGGCACCGTCTACAAGGCGTACGACCGCCTCGGCGGCGCGGCGGTCGCCCTCAAGATCGTCCGGCTGAGGAACGAGATCCAGATCGAGCGGTTCGAGCGGGAGGCCGCCCTCCTCGCCGCGCTCGTCCACCCGGGCATCGTGCGCTACGTCGCGCACGGCAGCACCCCGGAAGGCGATCGCTACCTCGCCATGGAGTGGCTCGACGGCGAGGACCTCGCCGCGCGCCTCGCGCGCCGCGTCCTGCCGGCGAGCGAGGGGCTCTTGCTCGTGCGCCGGGCCGCCGACGCCCTCGCGTTCGCGCACGCGCGCGGCATCGTCCACCGCGACATCAAGCCGAGCAACCTCTTCCTCCCGGGCGGGGACGCCGGGCGGGTCAAGCTCGTCGACTTCGGCATCGCGCGGCCCAGCAGCGACGCGGGGCGCGTCACCGTCACCGGCGGCGTCCTCGGCACGCCGGGGTACATGGCCCCGGAGCAGGTCGAGGCGCACAGCGCGCCCGACCCGCGCAGCGACGTGTTCTCCCTCGGGTGCGTCCTCTTCGAGTGCATCGCGGGCCAGCCCGCCTTCGCGAGCGCGAGCCCGATGGCTTCGCTCAGCAGGGTGCTGCTGATGAACCCGCCCCGCCTCCGCGACGTGCGCGCGGACGCGCCGGCGCCGCTCGACGAGCTCGTCGCGCGCATGCTCTCCAGGCAGCCCGGCGACCGCCCGCGCGACGGGGCCGAGGTCGCGGCCGAGCTCGACCGGATCGCCGCGATGCGGGGCGGGTGGACCGCGCCGCCCGACGCGCCGACGCTCGCGGGCGGCGCGGCGCCCGACGCCCCGGCCCACGGCCTCGCCCCGCGCGACCGCGCCGCCCTCACGCTGGGCGAGCAGCGCGTCGTGAGCCTCGTCTTCCTCGGCGAGCCTGGCCACGGCGCAGCCCGGGCGCCGCAGCCCGCCCCGCAGGCCGCCCAGGAGGCCCCTGGCGAGCCGCCGCCCGCCTCGCGCAGGTCGCAGCTGCCGCCCGGATCGAGCAGGTCGCAGCCGTCCACGTCGGGCGCCCGGGCCGCGGAGATCCGCTCGCTCATCGAGCTCCACGGCGGCAAGCTCACGCAGCTCGTCCCGGGCGTGGAGATCGTCATGATGTCCGGCCCCGGCAGCGCCGTGGATCGCGCCGAGCGCGCCGCCCAGTGCGCGCTCGCCCTCCGCACCGAGCTCCCGGCCGCACCGCTCTGCGTCATCACGGGGCGGGGCGTCTTCTCCGCGGGCCTCGCCGAGGGCGACGTGATCGACCGCGGCCTCGCCGAGCTCCGCGCGGCGCTCGATGAGCGTGAGGTGCGCGCGGTGCGCATCGACGGCGCGACCGCCGACATGCTCGGCCCGCGCTTCATCGTCGCGCACGCCGCGCCCTCGGCGCCGGGCGGGCCGCTCTTCCTTTACGGCGAGCGCGCCGTGGACGAGGTCGCCCCCGCCTTGCTCGGGAAGCGCACCCCGTGCGTCGGCCGCGCCCGCGAGCTCTCGATGCTCCACGGCGTGCTCGCCGGCTGCATCTCCGAGGCGCTCGCCAGCGCGGTGCTCGTCCTCGGGCCGCCCGGCGCCGGCAAGTCCCGGCTCCGCCTGGAGCTCTTCGCCGCCCTGCGGCAGCGGGACGAGCCGATCGAGATCCTCTGGGGCCGCGCCGACTCGGGCGCTCCCGGCTCGCCGTTCGGCATGATCGCGGACGTGCTCTGCCGGGCCGCCGGCCTCTGCGCGCGCGACCCGGCGTGGGCGCGGCATCGCAAGCTGAAGCAGCGGCTCGGGCGTCACCTGGGCGGCCCGGCGCTCGATCGCGCGGCGGCGTTCCTCGGCGAGATCAGCGGCGCGCCGTCGCCGGAGCACGCCCGCATGGTGCGGGCGGCGCGCCAGAGCGCCACCGGCATGAGCGACGGCGTGGGGGCCGCCTGGGAGGACTGGCTCGCCGCCGAGTGCGCCGCGCGCCCCGTGCTCCTCGCGCTCGAGGACCTCCACTGGGGCGACGCCGCCACGGTGCGCCTGCTCGACGCGACGCTGCGGAACCTCCGCGAGCTCCCGCTCATGCTGCTCGCGTTCGCGCGCCCGGACGTCCACCGGCTGTTCCCGAGCCTGTGGGCCGAGCGCGAGGTGCAGACGATCAAGCTCGGCCCGCTGCCGCGCCGCGCGAGCGCGGAGCTCGTGCGGGCCGCGCTCGGCGAGCCCATGCCCGACAGCGTGGTCGCGCGCCTCGTCGAGCGCGCCGGCGGCAACCCGTTCTACCTGGAAGAGCTCATCCGCGCGGTCGCGAGCGGCAAGGAGGAGCTCCTGCCCGACTCGGTGCTCGGCACGGTGGAGGCGCGCCTCGACGCCGAGGGCAACGAGGGCAAGCGCGTGCTCCGGGCGGCCAGCATCTTCGGCGATCGCTTCTCGAAGCGCGGCGTCGCGGCGCTGCTCGGCGGCGAGGAGCGCCTCGCCGACGTGGAGGCCTGGCTGACGGCGCTCGCCGACCGTGAGCTCGTCGCGCCGGCCTCGGCGTCGGCGGGCCTCGCCGACGCCGCCGACTACGTCTTCCGCCACACGCTCGTGCGCGAGGCCGCGTACGCCATGCTGACCGAGCGCGACCGCGCCCTCGGCCACCGGCTCGCGGGCGCGTGGCTCGAGCGGAGCGCCTCCGCCGATCCGCGGGGCGTGGCCGAGCACTTCCGCCGCGGCGGAGAGCCCGGCCGCGCGGTGCGCTGGTACCGCCGCGCGGCCGAGCAGTCGCTCGAGGCGAACGACCTGCGCGCCGCGATCGAGCGCGCCGCGTGCGGCGAGGCGTGCGGCGCCGAGGGCGAGGATCTCGGCGCGCTCCGGCTGGTCGCGGCCGAGGTCAACGTCTGGACGGGCGACCTCGCGGCGGCCGAGGAGCTGGGCGCGTCCGCGGCCGAGCTGCTCCCGGCCGGCTGCGCCGGGTGGTTCCGGGCGGTCACCCAGATCGCCGCCGCGGCCGGGAAGCTCGGCGCGGTCGACCGCGTTGCGCGCTGGGCCGCCGTCGCCGAGGGGATGTCCGCGGCGCCGCCCTCCTGCGCGTCCGCTGCGCCCCCGGCGACGACGTCCGCGGCGCCGGCGGGGCCGCCTTCCGCGGCGCCCCCGGCGACGATGTCCGCCGCGTCCGCGGCGCTGTCCTCCGGCGCCGCCGCGCTGCGCCGCGCCCGGATCGCGTGCTTCTGCGAGTGCGGCGCGCAGCTCGTCTTCGGCGGCCGCTACGCCGAGGCCGACGCGCTGCTCGCGCGCATCGACGAGGACCTCGGCGCGGATCCGCCGCCGGACGCCGAGCTCGTCGCGATGGCGCAGCAGCTCCGCGCGATCCGCGCCTCGGCCGGCGGCGATCCCGAGGCGTGCCTCGAGGGCCTGGAGGCGGCGCTCGCGGCCTTCGAGCAGGCCGGGGACAGGCGCAGCGCGTGCGTGATCGGCGCGAACCTCGGCTTCATCTACGCCGAGCTCGGCGAGCTCGGGGCGGCCGAGTCCGTCCTGCGCGCCGCCCTGGAGGCCGCCGACCGGATGGGGCTGCGCGAGCTCGAGACGGTGGCGCTGCACAACCTCGGCCACGCGCTCGGGCAGCTCGGCAAGCTCGACGAGGCGCAGCTCGTCGAGCGGCGCGCGGTGGAGGCGTTCCAGCAGCGGGGCGACCTCCGCATGGAGGGCGTGGCGCGGACCTACCTCGCGAAGATCGCGCTCCTCTCCGGCGACGCCGCGACCGCCGAGCGGGAGGCGCGCGCGGCCGAGGCGGCGCTGCACGTGGCCCCCCGGCTGCGCGCGGCCGCGGTGGCGGTGCGCGCGCGGGCGCTGCTCGCCGCGGGCGAGGTCGCGGCGGCGCTCGGCGCGGCGCGGGCGGCGTTCGGCGAGCTCGCGGCGCTCGGATCCCTGGAAGAAGGCGAGTCGCTCGTGCGGCTCGCCTACGCCGAGGCGCTCGCGGCGTCCGGCGCCCACGGCGAGGCGGCCGCGGTGCTCTCGGAGGCCAGGGAGCTCCTGCTCGCGCGGGCGCGCCGGATCGCGGACCCGCGGCGGCGCGAGCGGTTCCTGACGGCGGTGCCCGAGAACGCGCGCATCGTCCGCGGCGCGCGCGGCGCGACGGCGACCTAGCCGCCCCGAGGGCTCGGGCCCTCCGCCTCGCCCGCCCGCGTGTCCCCGGCCCTCGCCGCGACATGGGCGGCGCTGCGCCCCCGCGCTGATGCCCTGTCGCGCCGCCTGGGCCGACGTGACCCGTGAAGGGGAGGACACCGGCCTTCCGATTGTCCAGGATACGTGAGCTGCTTGTCGCGCTGAGAGCCTGTGAGTTCTGCTTGATTCGAATTAAACAAATACTCTATCAGAGGTGACAGGTGATCAGACGAGCTCATTCCTCCAGCATGCGCGCTGCACGACCCACCGCCGTCACACCCGCTCGAAATCAGAGAGTCGAGAGAAAACGATGGGCCGTGCGCCGGACGTGGATTGACGCATTGCGGTGCACGGCGGGAGCTGTCGTGGTGCTGCTCTCGCAAGGATGCGTCGCGTCGATGGACGAGCCGGCGGACGCGGAGCGCGCCGAGGTCGGCGAGGGCGCGCTGGCGATGAAGAGCTATGCGCAGACGCGGTATCCGATCGTGCTCTGTCACGGGATGGCCGGCTTCAAGGCGATGTTCGGGGTGATCGACTACTTCGGCGGGATCGCGTCGGCGCTGCGCTCCGGCGGGGCGGAGGTGTATGCCACCGAGGTGCCCCAGTTCGACAGCACCGAGGCGCGGGGGGAGGCGCTGCTCGCGCAGGTCGAGGATATCGTCGCGCGCACCGGGAGCGGGAAGGTCAACCTGGTCGGGCACAGCCATGGCGGGCTCGACGCCCGGTATGTCGCCGCGGTGCGGCCGGATCTCATTGCCTCGGTGACCACCATCGGGTCTCCGCATCAGGGGGCCGAGCTCGCCAGTTTCCTCCAGGAGAACCTGCGGGAGGGCGGGTTCGCGGAGGGGGCGCTCTCGCTCCTCGCCAACAGCCTCGGCGCGGTGCTCAGCCTGCTCAGCGGGCACACGGCGCCTCAGGACGCGATCGCCGCCGTCAGATCGCTGTCCGCCGCCGGGATGCGCGAGTTCAACGCGCGTTACCCCGCCGGGCTGCCCGACGGCCGGTGCGGGCAGGGCCCCCCCGAGGAGGGCGGCGTGCGCTTCTTCTCGTGGTCGGGGACAGCGGTCGTCACGAGCCTCGTCGATCCGACGGACCTGACGCTCAAGCTCATCTCCACGCTGTATTCGGAGTCGAACGACGGGATGGTGGGCAGGTGCAGCTCCCATTTCGGGGAGGTGGTCCGCGACGACTATGCGATGAACCACCTCGACGAGGTCAATCAGCTCTTCGGGTTTATCAACCTGTCTGGCCCGAACCCGAAGTCCGTGTTCCGGTCGCACGCGAGCCGGCTGAAGGCCGTCGGCCTCTGACCTTCCGGAGGGCTCTTCGTGACGCGTCGTCGCAGGACCGCTCTCTTCGTGGCCATGGCGCTCGTCGCGGTGATCGGCGCGGGCCGCCTCGTCTCGGGGGAGCGGACACGGCCGGCGCCCTCGGGCCGATCGAACGGGGCCGCGCGCCCCGATCGGGAAGGGGCGCTGCCCGCCCTGTCGGTGGCGCCGGCTCCCACGCGCGTCCGGCAGGCGCTGTCGGTAACGCGGCCCCCTGCGGCGCCGCGCCCGCCGGCGATCGCCGCGCCGCCCTCGCTCCGCGGCACCGAGGTCGACGGCGCGGTGACCGTCGACGAGCGCGGGGGTCTGGTCGTCGGCCCGGAGCTGCTCGGGCTGTTCGACTACTTCCTGAGCGCCACCGGCGAGGAGCCGGCGCCGGCGATCCGGGCCCGCGTCGTCGCGGCGATCCGGGAGCGGGCCGCGGGGCGCGCGGCGGAGCAGGCGATCGCGCTGTTCGACCGGTACCTCGGCTACCGCGAGGCGGCCGGCGAGGCGCGCGTCGAGCGGGAGGCCGATCCGGCGGCGCGCCTCGCCGCGCTGCGCGCGATCCGGCGCGCATGGTTCGGCGAGGCGGCCGCGGCGCGGCTGTTCGGCGACGAGGAGCGGGAGATCGAGGCGGCCATCGAGGAGTCCCGCGTCCTCGCGGACGAGGCCCTCTCGCCGGAGGAGCGCGACGCGCGGATCGCGGAGGTCGAGGAGGCGCTCCCGGAGGCCGTCCGCCAGGCGCGGGAGGCTGCGACGCGCCCGCTCGCGCAGCAGGCCGAGGAGCAGGCGCTCCGGGACGCGGGCGCCTCGGACGAGGAGCTGCGCGCGCACCGGGTCGCGACCGTGGGCCCCGAGGCCGCGGACCGGCTCGCGGAGCTCGACCGGCAGCGGGCGGCCTGGCAGCAGCGCCTCGACGCGTTCGCCGGCGCGCGCGCGGACATCGAGGCGACGGTGGCCGATCCCGACGCGCGGCGCGCCGAGGAGGAGGCGCTGCTCGAGGGCTCGTTCACGCCCGAGGAGCGGCTGCGCGTGCGGGCGATCCTCAACCTCGCGCCTCCCGCGGTGACGGGCGCGCCTACAGCGATCCGTTGATCGAGAGCCCGAGCCCGCCGGGGGTGACGAGCGGGGCCGCGCCCACCTGGAGGACCTGGCCGCGCTGCAGCGGCACGCGCACCTGCCGAGGCATCGCGATGCCGCCGAGCAGCATCCCCAGGCCGACGGCTTGCCCGGCGCCGAGGAGGGAGAGGCCGACCGCGCTGGCCGCCGTCGGCCGCCCCGTGCCCAGGTGGATCCACGGACCCGCGAGGGGGATCAGCAGCGAGGCGGGGTTGGCCGAGGTGCGTTCGTGGCGCAGGACGACGAAGCAGGCGCCCTGGGAGCACTGCGGCACCATTCGGATCCGCACCTCCGGCTGCGCGAGGGAGAGCGTGGCGCCGCGGACGGCCGACGCGACCCAGAAGCCGCCCAGGGTCGACGCGCCCGCGATCATCCAGCGCGCCCTGCGCGGGTTCGCGACGGTGGCTGTCGCGACCCGCTGCGGGCCGCGCTGCGTGATGATCGCGGTCTGCTGCGGGGCGCGCTGCGTGGTCGTCGCGGTTCGCTGCGGCGGCCCGGAACGCCCCTGCGCCGGGGCCTGAGGTGAGATGCCCTGAGGCGAGATGGCCTGAGTCGCATCGCCGGCGGAAGCGCTGGAGATGCCGAGACAGAGGCCGATCCCGAGAAGCCCGGCGAGCCCCTGGACGACGCCTTTCCCCCTTGTTGACCTACCGCTGGTTCTCCCCGTCTTCGACGTCCACATGCGCCCCTCCCGGTGCCATCGACGCACCTGCGCTGGAGAGAGCAAGCCTCGGGCCTCCTCCGGGAGATGCCTTTCGCCCCCGTCGCTCGAGCGCCCGGGATCCGGGGCAGGGAGGTGCAGTGAGCACAGAGGGCACGGAGAGCACAGCGATTCTCTGCGATCCCCTCGGAGTCCCCGGCGCCGCTGCGATTCCACTTGATGGAGAGGAGGTGCCGAGTCCCGCGTTCCGGGAGGACGCCGCAGACGAGGAGCGTCTGACACGGGGATCCGCGGCGCTCTCGAATTTTTCGGGGGAATTGAACAGGGAGGCGCGGAGACGGGGAGATTGTTTGGATTGTACTCCCCGTCTCCGCGCCTCCCCGTTCAATTTCTGCTGAAATGCCAACAAATGAGGGATTTGTCAGGCCGCGATCCACACGCCCATCGCGCTCCTCGGCGTCGGGTCGTTCGGCGACGATCTCCGCGGCGTGCCGGACGCGCTGCTCGAGGAGATCCTCCGGTAGCCGCGCCGGCTCACGGGTGAGCCGGCGCTCATCGCAGGATCAGGCACGTCGTGGTGGCGTGGGCGTAGAGGGTGCCGTCGGCGTCGCGCAGCGTCCCGTCGGCGGTGGCGTGGCGCTTGCCGAGGTGGACGACGCGGCCCTCGGCGATGAGCTCGGGCCCGCCGGCGCGCGGGGCCTTCACGAAGCTGACCTGGAGCGAGACGGTCGAGTAGCCGACCCCCGCCTCCAGCGACGCGTGCACGGCGCAGCCCATCGCGGAGTCGAGCATCGTGCTCAGGTACCCGCCGTGGACCATCGCGATCGGATTCTGGTGCTGCTCGCCGGGAGATCCGGTGATGACGACCCGGCCGGCCTCCACCGCCGCGACCCGCAGCCCGAGGAGGCTCGCGATGGGCGCCATCGGCAGCTCGCCGTTCATCATGGCCGTGAGGTAGGCGAGGCCGGACATCGATCTCACCTTCTCCACCGCCGGCGCAGGATCTTGCCACGTCACCACCAGCTGTCGTTCCTGATTCGTCGCCATGATTCCCTCTCTCCCTGTTTCTGAATCCGACGTTCGTGACGTCCATGACATCCGTGACGTCCGCGCGAGCCCGCGATCGATGGGCCTCGGAGCCTATCCGTGCAAGGAAGCGAGCTCAAGACCACCGCCGTTCTTCCGTCCGGCGCGGCGCGCGCCGGCATCGGAGATCGCGACGCGCGTGGCCTGCACCTCCTCGTCGCTGATCACCGCGCGGACCATCTCGGTGATCCGCCTCCAGACGGAGTCCCTGCGGTAGGGCAGCCCGACCTCCCTGCACAGCGCCTCGACCTCCCTCGCGACCTCGGGGTATTGCCGGAGCGGCAGGTCCGGCCAGAGGTGATGCTCGATCTGATACCCCATGTAGCCATGCAGGAAGTCGGCGGCGCGGCTGGGGCTCTCGTAGTTCACCGAGCCGACGATCTGCCGGACGTAGTACTCCTCGCGGCTGCGCGCGGCGCCCTCGAAGATGGGGATATCCAGGCCCGTGTGGGTCGGCGCGATCACCGCGAAGCTGTGCAGGTTCGACAGGAGCTCCGCCGCCACGCTGTTGACGAGCACGCCGAGCGCCGCCCAGCGGCCGAGCGGCAGGAACGCGAGCGGCAGGAGGATGAAGTGCACGAGCGCATACGGCAGGTACGAGCGGAGCAGCATCTCGCGGTCGAGCAGCACGCTGGGCGACCAGGCCGCGCGCTCGCGCCCCTCCGTCGAGGCCTCGGCCGCGCGCTCGCGCCGCTTGCGGAGGGCGCTCCGGGTGGCCGGGCCATAGTAGAGCCACTTCCACGTGCACGCGGTCAAGAACAGCGCGAGCGCGCGGACGAGCTTCGGCTTGCTCTTCAGCCACGCCATGTTGACGGCGACGCGGTCGGGGTCGCGCTCGTCGCCGGTGTAGCAGTGATGAGAGACGTTGTGCTGCGCCTGCCACGCGTCGGCGTCCAGCCAGTCGAACCAGTCCCACAGGCTGCGCCGGCCCCGCGCGAACGTGCGGCTGTTCCAGGCCGGGTCGCCGCCGGCGACGCCATCATACGCCTTGTGGAGGACCGGGTGCGCGACAACGACCCACCTGGCGAACCGGCCAAGGGCGATGAGGATCATCGAGATCGGGTTGGGCCCGAGCGCGGACGTCGCGTACCCGAGGGCGGAGAAGGCGCGGCCCAGCAAGGACAGGCGCTTGATATGGCGGAGATCCTCCGCGCCCGTCCGGGCCGAGGCGCCGGCGCGGATCGCCTTGATGCCCGCCATCAGCCGCCGGGCCCCCTCGGCCGGGAGCGAGGTCGTGCGAGGGGCCGTGTCGGTCGCCGCGGGCGCGGCGCGGGGAAACGCATCCTCGGTCTTCATCGTGAGCTCCGTCCTCTCCGTCCTCTGCGTCTCGAGCGAAGCGAGGCGTGTCATGGCCATGGTGATGATCCGAGCGCTCATGACGCGCCTCCGGGGGCCTGGTGCCGCCGCAACCAGGCGGCGATCTGCTCGTACGGGGCCCGAGGCACGGCCGGGTCGAGGCCGAGATCGAGCCTGCGGGGAAGCGCGATATGGCCGCCGCCGTCCATCCAGACGACGCGGGCGGGCGACGAGAGCCCCCCGTGCGCCGCCAGGCCGGCGAGCGTCGCCGGCGGCACCATCGGATCCTGGCGCGAGTACAGGAGCAGCGCCGGGGTGGCCAGCGCGCCAAGGATCCTCCCGGCGCCCTGGGCCTCGTAATAGGCCGTGGGATCGCGGAAGCCGAAGCGGCGGACCACCGTCAGGCGGTCCCACTCGCGCAGCGTCGCCGCCCGATCGACGGCCGACGGCGGGACGGGCATCCGCCGCCGCCGCGCGATCTCCCGGTACATCCGCTTCAGCCCCCCGAGGACGTGGCGCCGGTACACGACGCTCTCGGGGCGATCCATGTGGCTCACCGCGCGATCGAGGTAGAGGGGCGAGCAGATCGAGGCCACGGCCGCGAGCCGCGGGTGCCCCGCCGCGGCGAGGTGGAGCGCCACGTGTCCGCCCATCGAGAAGCCGACGACGAAGATCCGCTCCTGGCGCGCAACGAGGGGATCGCCGCTCAGCACGGCCGCGAGGTCCTCCCAGAGCCCCGCGTGGTGGAGATCCTCCGGGTCGCACGACGAGCCGCGCTGGCCGAGGCGGAGCACCGACAGCCCCTGCGCGCGCAGGGCAGCCGTCGCCGCGCGCAGGTAGGTCGAGCGCACATCCCCGCCCATGCCGTGCAGCAGGACGACCAGGTCGCGGCTGCCCGGGGAAGGGAAGTACAGGCCGGTCAGCGCCGCCGCGCCGTACGGCCCGCCAGGGACGCGGAACCGCCAGGGGACGGCCGGCGTGAGCTCCGGGGTGAGGCTGCTCGTGACGAAGCCCGCGACGGTCGCGGCGTGGCCGCGCGCGAGGCGCACGAGAGACGCGCGCTCACCCTGCTGCGCGGACAGTGGCTCGGGACGCTGCATCCAGGATGCGCGATGAAGGGCGTTCTGCTCGATCATGGGTCCTCAACCTCTTCCTCTCCGCCGCGAGGCGCGCTGTCCGGCGCGAGCCCCTGATCCCCGGGTGTTCCCCGAGGAGCCGGGCCGAGCGACAGCCGGCCACGGCCGGCACGGGGGCAGCGTCGGTGCGGCGGCGAGAGGCGTCATTGCAGCAAGGATGCCAGTCTCCAGCGGGCCTCGTGGGCCGCCCTCCGCCCCGACGCGGGCGCGCCGCGCGTCATCAGGGCCTCAGCGAGCCCAGGCTGCATCGGCGCGGACATCGGCTTGCTCGATCGAGCAACGCGCCGCGCCGCCGGCGGCGCATGCGGCCAGCCGGGGTAAAGGGGGCAGCCGCCAGCTGGAGGTCCTGGCCTCCATGTGAGGAGCGCCCCCGCGGCGCGGCGTGAGGGCTCCGGGCGCGGAACCGCGGCGCCGGACGGGCGGAGTCGCGCCGCAGCCGGCTGGCACCGCGGTTGCCATGCACGAACCGGCATCGACGAAGGCATCCCGGCCGCGCTGCTCGCCGGCCGCGCCAGCGTCCCTTGCAGACCAGAGGTCTGCGCGAAGGAGCATACCCATGAATCCCGTGGCAATGTCTACAGGGGCTGTCCAGATCGTGGCGGGCGTCGTGATCGGTTATCTCACCGTCTCCATGGCGGAGTCGTTTCTCCACCGGAACGCGCTGCACGCGAGCCTCGCGGTCCGCCGCGCGGCGAAGCGGCTCGGCCGCGCGGGCCGCCCGCTCTTGCGCGCGTACACGAGCCACACGGTCGTGCATCACGGCAAGACCTACCGTGAGAGTCACGTGCGGCAGTTCCGGAACCGCGAGGAGCAGGAGCGGCTGGATCGCTGGATCGTCGAGACCCAGGGCGACCGGCGGATGATCCGCGAGCAATACGGCGTCTCGCTGGCCGGCCTGGGGATCCTCGCGTTCGCCGCCCCCGTGCTGCCGTTCTTCGCGCTGTACGCGCTCTTCCTCCCGGCGGCGGTGGTCGTCGGCGCCTTGCTGCCGCTCGTGATCTACCCGCTGTCGTCGCTCGTCCTCCACCCGTACCTGCACATGCCGCGGGCCGAGGCCATGGCCCGCGCGTCCCGGCCGATGCGGTGGCTTCTCGGCACGCGCTACGTGCGCTTCATCTCCCGGCACCACTACCTGCACCACCGGTACATGCACTGCAATTACAACCTCCTCTGGCTCGGCGACCTGCTCCTCGGGCGGCACCGCCGGCCGAGCGACGAGGATCTCGCCGAGATGCGCGGCCAGGGGATGATCTGCTGATACGGCGGGTCTGACGTCCTGACAGGGCTCTGCCTCTCGGGCGGGGAGAGTTTCACCGCGAAGGCGCCAGGAGCGCAAAGACGCCAGAAAGCAAGGTGTCTCTCCTCTGTTGCGCCTTCGCGGAAGAGGCGCTCCGGGGGCTCACGGCGCTGGACGCGCGTCGTGGTAGAAAATTACACCGCGGCGCGTTACCGGCAGGGAGAACCGTCGTGGCCGGCTCGGCGACGCGATGCGCCGGGCAAGAACGTGCCGCCGCGTCCCCGATGACGCGCTGCGATTTTCCTGCTCCGATGAATGCGCAGCCTGTTCATTGCATCGTAGTCGCCGAGCCGCCGAGGGCGCGGGGACGGGCGTGTCCTGGAGGCGTTCAGGTTCGTGGGTTTCACTTGTCTTGCGGAGGTAGCCGATGGGGTGTGCGCGACACAGCAGCGGACGCATGGTGGTAGCTTGTTGTTTGCTCATCGGATTCAGCTCGGGGTGCGAGAGCTCGGTTGTTTTTCCCGAGCCATCTCCCCAGCACGCCCCGGTCGATCCGCCGCGGGACGAGGAGGCGGCTGACGTCGGCTCGCCGGACAGGCCCGTTGCCCGGTCGGGGACGGCCGAGCACGTCGTCGATGTGCCGGCCGGCGGCGGCGCGGATGTGCCGGACGGCGGCAGTGTGGAGGTGCCGAACGGCGGCGGCGCGGATGTGCCGAACGGCGGCGGCGTGGGCGATCGATGCGCGGGCCCGTTCCCCGGCGAGGAGCCGCGCGACGGAAGCGGCTACTACCTGAAGCCCGGTCTCCTCTATCCCGCGGAGTCCTCGGGCGTGTACATGGGTCAGCTGTCCCTGGGCGACATCGACGGGGACAGGCGCTTCGACTTCCTGAGCACGGATCGCAAAGCGCTGTACCTGCAGACCCATCCGCGGGTACGGGACCTGAACGGCGAAGTCATCTACACCCCTTCCACGCCGGCCAACGCGGTCGAGGACACGTTGCTGCTCGACGCGGACCACGACGGCGCGCTCGACGTCGTCGTCGCGCAGCAGGAAGGGCTCGCCTTCCTCCGCAACCAGGGCGGCGGCGCTTTCGAGCCCCCGAGGATGATCGCCGGGCCAACCACGTTCTCCCCGACCGCCGTGGACCATGACGGGGATGGCGTCCTCGACATCGTCGGGCTCGGTTATCACAGCAAGATCCTCGTCTACCGGGGCGACGGCGGCGGCGGCTTCGAGCTGGCCCACGAGCTGCCGGCCGGCGTGTTCATGTCCGGCATCGTCACCGGCGATGTGACCGGGGACGGCCACCCCGACGCGGTGATCGCGATGAGCGGCGTGGGCGCGGGCATCGCCGTCTTTCCGCACGACGTCGAGAGCGGGTTCGACACGACCGGACAGCAGGTCTTCTTCGAGACCACGCCGCCGAGCTCGGGCGTCTCGTTCGTCTCGGTCGCGGTGGGCGACGTGAACAACGACGGACGCCAGGACGTCGCCGCCGTCACGCACGAGTACTCCGACGGGCCGATGCGGGTCTGGATCCTGCTGCAAGACGAGCTCGGCCACCTGACGGCGCCGCAGCCGCTGCTCACCATCGATGACCACCAGTATTTCGTCTCAGGAGGCCTGCAGATCGCCGATCTGAACCTCGATGGGCGGAGCGATCTCGTCGCGGTCAGCCGAAACACCGCCGAGATGTGGTCGTTCCTCCAGACGCCGGATGGCACGTTCGAGGCCCAGGCGGCGCCGTTCCCTGGCACGTTCGAGGACATCGACGGTTTCGGCGTCGGCATCACCGATTTTGACTGCAACGGGTGCCCTGACGTCGTGGGCGTCCAGCTCGGCGGTCTGGTCGTCTTCCGCGGTCGCGGCTGCGCGACGGCGCCTTGAGCGCTCCCGCCGGCGGCGCCTCCTGCCCCTCGTCCAGCCCGTCATGAGCTCGTCCCGCCGGGAGCGGGGGCTCCGTCTACGCCCTCTGGATCGGCTTCCCCGCGCTCGTCATTCGCTGGCGCCAACCTGGATCGACCGCCTCACGGCGCCATCATGGACGGCGCGGGAGCGCACGATGCGGGCGTGCGGGCCCAGGGCTGGGCTCGTGATGAAGTGCCACAGCACCCAGGTCCACGAGCGGTGCGAGACCAGCGTGTCGTAGTGGCGCTTGGCGATGCGGTGCAGCGCGGGCAGGCGCCAGCCGGGCACGTTCATGAAGTCGTGGTGCTCGACGTGGTAACCCACGTTGAACGTCACGTGGTTGAGCGGCCCGTAGTAGCTGTAGGTCTCCTGCCCGGGCGCGTACACGTAGTGCTCGTGCACGAAGTGGGCGGCCACCGGGTGCAGGCTGTGGCCGATCAGGGTCGACAGCAGCAGGTAGGCGAAGCCGGGCGCGCCGAGCAGGCGCCACGAGAGCCACGCGGCGGGCAGCTGGATGGCCAGGTTGATCCACTCGTCGCGGTTCGGCGGCTTGGCGAAGCGCGCGGCGCGGCCCAGGTAGACCGCGAAGTAGAAGAACAGCCACAGGAATTTGCGCACGCGGCCGGCGCCGATCAGCCGCACCTCGAGCGAACGCGGCAGATCGGTGTCCTCGCCGGCCACACCGAGCAGCGCGTGGTGCGCGAGGTGGTAGCGGCGGAAGCTCATCGCCGCCGGCAGCACCATCGGCAGGTTGGCGAACAGCGCCAGCAGCTTGTTCGAGCGCGCGCGGCGCGCGGCCAGATCGTGCGCCGCCTCGTGGATGGACATCGCGCACCAGTGCGAGAGCACCGCGCCGCACGTCGCCGCCGCGAGCGCGACCACCCACCAGCGCGCGGCGAGCACGCCGAGCAGCCAGGCGACGGCGAACTGCGCGATCACCACCGCCAGGGTGACCGCGATGGTGCGCCGGTCGTAGCCGAACAGCGCGCGGATCTCGGGGTGCTCGCGAAGGATGCGGCGCCGGCGCGCGCGGTGCGGCTCGCCGCGCGTGACCCATTCGAAGGAACGCATGCGCCTCGATCTAGGCAGCGCGACCGGCGCCGCCCATTCGCATTCCCGGCGCCGCGCCCGCGCGCGCCGGCGGCCGTCAGTCGGGCCGCAAATAGCCGTACAAAAGCCGGGTGAGCTCGGCCTGCGCGGCCGGCGCGCGCAGCATGTCGCCCTCGCGGAAGGCCGCCATGCCCAGGGTGTTTCGCATTGCGTGGAACAGGAAGAAGCCGCCGAGCTGCGGATCCACCGCGCGGGTCTTGGGCCGGATGCGCGCCAGGAGCTCGGCCAGCGCGGCCTCGGCCTCGCGATCGGCCTCGGCGATCAGATCGAAGTCGCCCACCCGCACGAACCACCTCATGAGCGCCTTCATCACGCGCGCGTGGGCCAGCTCGAGCTCGATCAACCGGCCGGCCAGCCGGTCCAACGCCGCCTCCAGCGGGAGCGGCTCGACCTCATCGAGCACCCGGCGGATCTCGGTGAAGCGCTTCTGCACGAAGCGGCGCAAGAGCGCCGCGACCAGCGCCTCGCGGTTGGGGAAGTACTGATACAGCGAGCCCACGCTGACGCCGGCGCGCTCGGCGATGTGCGTGGTCGATACACGGCTCTGCTTCGCCTCCTCGTCGCGCTCGATCAGCTGACCGGCGGCCTCGAGGATGGCGTCGACCGTGCTGCGTGAGCGCTCCTGGCGCGGATCCTTGCGCGGCTTCTGCGGCGTTATGGTCACGCCGCACATCCTCGCACGGCCGCCGCTGGCCGCGTGAGGCTGAGGTGGCCGCGGCCGATCGCGCGCGGATGCCGATCGCGCGCCCCTCGCCGACCGTGAACGTGGCGCCCAGCTCGCGGCCGACCGCCGCGGCGAAGCGGGGCCGACACCGTCTATCAGGACCTCTGTCGGCCATCGCTTCCATTCGGAACTCCGAGGGGGCATAGCCTTACTCTAAGTGTGGAAAGCCGCGCAAGCAGCTCTACATGCGTCACTTCCTTAGCCAGCGAACTGCGCGATCGCGTACCCTTCGAACCATACTCCGCGAGCGCCTCCGCGGAAGGGACAAGGGTGTCGAAACGACATCTGTCCGAGCTTGCTCTTCGAGAAGACGCCATCCGAGACAATCGCGTGATGGTGTAAACCCCAATTGAGGCTGCCGCCGAATCTCCGAAGGAAATTCACGGCCCCGTGCTGGGCGCCGCTCGTCGCCACCGCCTGCTGCTGGACCCGCGCGATCTCCTCGATGAAGATCCTCCCCATCGCCGTCGCGACCTTCGCGCGAAATGCAGCTAGGCGCCGGATCTCGAATGGCGGCGAAAGCACCCATTGTCTCACCGGTACCGCCAGCAGCACCCGATCCACGAGGTCCATGGCGAGCATCTCGGGGGGCTGGGCCTCACACCCCTTTGGTGTCGACGTAGGGATCGAGGCTGTCCGAGCGCCGAGCGACGTCGGTGCGGAGCGCCCGTACTCCGAGCATGCGCCGGCCCAGGAGAGCGCCGACCGCAATGAGGATCCCGAGCGGGACCACGTGGCCTGCGAGCACGTGCGGCAGGTTCGTTAGCGGGCACCACAGATCGACGAGTGCGGCGGCCCACGCACCGCATACTGCGCCGATTGCGGCGCCGAGCGCCCAGGGGCTGCGCGGCTCGGCGCCGCGTCGTAGCGTGAGCAGCGATCCAAGTGGCAGGGTCGCCATCGCCAGGGTGTAGCCGAGGCAGCGCCAGCCGACGCGCGCGAACGGCTCGGGGTACGTGCCGTGAAAGGCGTGCGTCCAGGCAGTCAGCGCGATCGGCGTGACTAGCCCCGCGAGGAGCACCACGACGGGCGACCGCCCGAGCGTCGCGCGGCCGCGCCACAGCACCAGCCACGAGAGCGCCGCGCAGAAAAGGCTCCAGCCGCCGGCGGTCGCGAGCGTGAGCCCGAGGGGCCGGCCCGCGGAGTGCTCGAGCCCGCCAGCTGCCTCGAAGATCGCGAACGCCAGTACGATCGACGAGATGAGGATGGCGAACCCTCGCCGCCGCGCCTCGGGGCGCGTGGGCGAAGGCGTCGCCTCCGCGGCGGCCAGCACGCGTGCCTTGAGCGCGTCCTCGTCGATCATGGACGGCTTCCAGCGAGCTCTGGTGCTAGGGGCGCGCGGTGCATTGGGGTGCCTCAGCCCGGAATACGCACGGGCGCGCGGTCGGTCCCGCGAGAAAGGTGACGTAGCGGCGAATCTCTCGGGGCCGACCGGCGCTCCTGCCTCGGGAAGCTGCGTCCCCCTCGCGCCGACGAGCGCGCCCGCAGCGCGTCATCGCTCGTTCCCCTGCGGGTCCGCAGCGTCGCCGATGCCCAGCGTAGCGCGTAGCGCCTCGTAGGCGCGAAACACGCGCTGCTTCACCGCCGACGCCGTCGTGCCGAGCACCTGCGCCGCCTCGGCCACCGTGAGCCCGTCGCCGCGCACGAGCTGGTAGGCCGCGCGCTGAGGCTCGGGCAAGCGCTCGAACTCCGCGCTCGCGCGAGCGGCCATCTGCTTCGTCGAGGCGACCTCCTCGGGGATCGCGTCGCGCGAGACCCGGAGATGGAGCGCGCCCGCGCCGTCGTCGGCCGAGTCGAAGAGGACCTCGTTCTTGCGACGGCGGCGCGAATCGATGAGCAGCCGCCGCCCGATCGCGAAGGCCCATGGGGTCACGTCCGACCCCCGGACGAAGCTTTGCCGCGCGCGGTGCATCTGGAGCAAGGTCTGCTGGGTGAGATCCTCCGCGTGAGCGTGATCGCGCGTGTGGCGAAGGAAGAAGGCTCCGAGCCGCGGCGCGAGCAGGTCATAGATCTCCCCGAACGCCTTGGCGTCGCCATCGGCGTAGCGATCCATCGCCGCGCTGAGCGCCGCCCGTTGGTCCCGTTGCTGGTCCGACTCGCTCGCGGGCATGGGCATCCGACGTCCTAGGATACGCTTACGAGCGGATTATGTCTCCCTGGATCCTCACGGGCGGCATTGCGGTCGAATACGCTGGTGCGCACGGGCGGTCCCGCGGAGAGGCGAGAGCGGGGCGACGAATTTTTGCGCGACCTGCGTTACTGGCTCGGGCGAGCTGCGTATACCCGAACGGAGGCGGCGCTCGCGACGAAGGGGCTCGTCGCGCGAGGCGTCGCGTCTCCAACGCGGTCCATGATCGAGCTGGTAAGGAACGCAATCAGCGAAGCAGGAGGGGAGAAATCATGGGTGACACACTGAATCCTGGGGGCGAGCTGGTGCTCGGACAGCGTGTCGTGTCGGCAGACGGCAAGAGCCGCCTTACGTTTGGCGGTGATGGGGACCTCGTCCTCTCAGTGAAGAGGCTATCGAGGAATTTCTGGCTCCCTCGTTGGGCGTCTGGAACGGCCGGACGAGGCGCCGATCGCTGCGCCATGCAGGGCGACGGCAACCTCGTGATCTACGCAGGCGCGACACCTCTGTGGGCCTCGAACACCGCCGGCAGCCCGAATGCGCGACTGGTCGTACAGGACGACGAGAACGTCGTTCTCTACCTGGGCGCGACCCCGATCTGGAGCACCGACACCTGGGTGAAGCCCGCTGTCCGCACCTCCTTCGCCCCCACGCGGCATGGGTTTCGCTTCGCCAACGGCTTTCCGAACGTCACGATCGCAGGGATCAACTTCGGCTTCCAGGGCTTGTGCGGGGGTATGTCGTGGGCGGCGCTCGACTACTTCCATGCGTCGGAGCACACGCCGGACCAGACCACGAAGCCGGACGTAAACGCCGACCCGCTCGGCATCTTCATCATGAGCCGGCACATCCAGGCGTCGCTCAACAGCAGCAACGTAGGCCATTGGATGCCGATGCTCTTGAACCCGGATGACAATGCGGTGAGACACTGGTCAACGCACGATGAGTGGAAGAAGCTCAAGGCGTCGCTCGACGCGGGGGCGCCGATCCCGATCGGCCTGGCGAAGTTCCTGGACGCATTCGGCTCACACGTCGTCGTCGCCACAGGCTACCAGGAAGGCAAGGGCGACTTCACGATCTACTGTTACGATCCCAACGAGGTGAACGGCGAGTGCATTCTCTACCTGGACCGGAGCTGGAAGCACTGGCGGTTCTTCCCATCGGGGGGCACTAGCGGCGACTTCCGTGGGTACTTCGTCCAGGACGGGTATTCGAGCATTCCACTCTTCAGTGTGCCCGTTGCGGGGCGGCGGCTGGTTCTGTACGATCACGCTGCTGGCGAGGGCGACGTGGTCGGGTTCCTCAACGATGGCGACGTCGCCCTGGATCGCACGAACCGCGGCTGGCGCAAGAGCTGGAGCGCGCTGTGCGCAGGCAACTTCCTCGGTGACGGCAGCGCCTGCATCGCGCTCTACGATCGTGGTTCCGGAGATGCCGACCTGGTGGCGTTCGACGGCCGCGGCGCGCTGCGCCTCGACCACACGCACAGCGGCTGGCGCAAGAGCTGGGATCTCGTCGCGGCCGGAGACTTCCTGGGCAACGGCCGGAGCCAGCTGCTGCTTTACGATCGCGGCGCGGGCGAGGCCGCTATCGTGGGCTTCGACGGCCATGGCGCGTTCAACTTCGACCACACGCACAGCGGCTGGCGCAAGAGCTGGGATCTCGTCGCGGCCGGAGACTTCCTGGGCAACGGCCGGAGCCAGCTGCTGCTGTACGATCGCGGCGCGGGCGAGGCCGCTATCGTGGGCTTCGACGGCCATGGCGCGTTCGACTTCGACCGCACGCACAGCGGCTGGCGCAAGAGCTGGGATCTCGTCGCGGCCGGAGACTTCCTGGGCAACGGCCGGAGCCAGCTGCTGCTTTACGATCGCGGCGCGGGCGAGGCCGCTATCGTGGGCTTCGACGGCCATGGCGCGTTCAACTTCGACCGCACGTACAGCGGCTGGCGCAAGAGCTGGGATCTCGTCGCGGCCGGAGACTTCCTGGGCACCGGCCGGAGCCAGCTGCTGCTGTACGATCGCAGCGCAGGCGAGGCCCATAAAGTGGGCTTCGACGGCCATGGCGAGCTAGTGTCGAATCATACGAACAAGGGCTGGCGGAAGACCTGGTCCCTCATCGCGCCACTCTGACTCTTCTCTGACGCTCATGCGGCAAGAGGGGGGGTATTAGTTGCTCAGGGGACCATTCTAGCGAGAAGAATCTCATCGCTATGTCGACGGAGAGGTCGACGTCCAAATCCGCCATTCGCGCGCTCGAGGTGGCCACGGAAGCGGATGGAAGCCAAGAACGATCTAGCAACTCGCCAAGGGGCGAGAAATGGATGGAATATGGCGTTTTTCGAGTTTGCCAGCGGGATGCTGAAGGGGGTCGCCGGGCCGCTCATCGAAGTCGGCATTGCTGGTCAGGGGAGCGTCGTGCTCCAGATGAAGGCGAGTCACCTCAATGGGAATACGATCAATCGCGAGGCATTGTTGGAGGCGACCTGGAGCTTCGCGTTCGCTCCGAATGCCGCGTTCTCTGTCAGTGCCGCTGGTCCGACCCCCCCAAGAGACGGCACCCGTGATGGCGGTACGTCCGCGGGCGTAGGGGTGCAACTCCCCATCGAGCTGCTGCCGGTCTTTCTGGCGCTGCTCGGCCCCTCGATGAACGGCACCATTTCGTTCGTACTCTCACCGACATCTCTCACGGTCACCCCGTAGGCTGTGGAGTGAAGGCGGCCCCCTCGATCGATGGACAGATTGATGATATAGAGTCACGTTCCCAGGAGGGGTGCGGATCGCGTAAGGTTCTCTATGTCAACCAGCGCGTGCAGCGTGGCTGTGCGGTGGAACGGCGCCTACGAGGAGATTGACTTTCGGATCGCGTTTGGATTTCCTGGCCCTGGAATGCCCGGCATGCCCGCCCCCTCGCCGCTCCGTCAGGCGCTCGACGAGTGTCGATGAAATACGTGGTGGGAGCCGCGCTCACGGATTGGGCGCGCGAGGTCCCCGACCGTGAAGGCCATGTTTACGGCGTTCCGCGTGCCGATCTGCTTCACCGGCGACCTTGGTTGAGGTGCGTCCCGACGCCTCGCGACGCGCGGCATGTCGGTCTCAGCCCGTCGTCGGGCACGGCGCGTTGCGTACCACGGTCTTGCCGTCTGGGCTGCGCCGCGCGGGGCCCGCTCTTTCGGCCCATGAACGAGGCGTCGCGACGCTCGTGGCCCCGGCAATTCGGTTCGCCACGCCACGCTGCCTCGCGCAGCGATCGGGCTTCTTTTACCTACGCACTGGGTGCGCGCGCCCGCTTGAGCCGGACGGCTCACGCTGGGGTCAGGATCTGCGGCTCAGCGGCCTAGCACCCCCTTGACGCCCCCGGACTGGAGCACGATGAGGTCCGAGATCACCTGAGGGAGCTTCAGCCCCGGCGGATAGGCGAGATAGCGGGGAGACCAGACGGGTCCAAATTTCTCCTTGTACTCTCGCAGTCCCTTGAAGTGATAGGGCCTCTCGGTCTCGAACATGATGTGCGCGATGCGGGTCCACGCGGGCGCGCCCCGGTGCTGCTCGACGCCGGACAGGGGCGCGACTCCAAAGTCGAACCAGCGGTATCCTTCGCGCTGCCCCCAAAGCAGCAGCTGTAGAAGAATATAATCCATCACCCCGCGGGGCGAATCGGGCCGGTGTCTCATGAGGTCGATGGACAGCTCCTCGACGACCATGAGGACATTGCAGAAGGCGAGGATGTGGCGCTCGTCGCGGAGGAGCGCGATGGGTGAGCGCTCGAGATAGCTCGGGCTGAAACAGCCGTTCGAGAAGCGCTTCTCGCGCGTTTCCTTGGCGCTGAGCCACAGATCGGAGGTCACCTTCAGCGCGGGGAGGATCGGCGGAACGTTCGCCGGGGCGACCAGCTCGAACTGGTAAGGCGGGCGATCGAACTTGCGCTGGATCTGGCGAAGCGCTTTGCGTTCGTGACCCTCCAGCGAGAAGGCGCCGAGATCCACCCGCGCCGTCTCCCCGATCTTGACGAGCCGGAGGCCCAGATCAACGTAGCGGAAGAGCCATTCTGGTCGGACCTGGTAGAAGACCGGCCAGGCGTCGTACTCGTCGCAGAGCTCCCGGAAGCGCCGGAGCAGCTCCGCCGCCTCGTCGCCGGGCCCGATCGGATCGCCAAGGCAGATCCAGCTGCGCCGCTGGACGCTGAACATCAAGAAGGACCTGCCGCTCTCGCTGAAGAGGAGCGACTTGTCCCCGAGGCGCGCCAGGCAGGCGAGGGTATCTCGAGCGGCGCCGATGAGCCGCTCGGCGCGCGCGAGATCGCTCGGGCTCGCCACGCGCGCCCGGACGGGAGGTGGTCGCATGAGCTTCGCCCAGGCGAGGAGCATCGCGGTCGCCAGAGCGGCCACCGAGGCCCTGAGCGCCCGGGGGGCGTCGCTGGCGGTCAGGAACTGCCAGAGTGTTTGTGCCGAGTAGGCGGCGTGACGCCGAGAGAAGACGGTGAGGCTCACACCGCCGATGATCACCAGCGAGATCGCCACGCTCCAGGCCGGGGAGAAGGCGTCGTCGAACAGCGACGACCGCCGGTAGAAGCGGGCCCGCAAGGTCACGAAGAGGGCGAGCAGACAGGCTACGCCGGCCGCGTGCCAGGGCGGGTGTCCCCGGGCGGCGCCCAGGAGGGTCGCCACGACGAGCAGGACGACGGTCAAATGGAAGGCCCCGGCCAGCCGGCGCTGGATGCCCCGAGCGAGGAACAGGAGCGCCGCTCCCGCGACGCTCCCGAGCAGGCGCGAGAGCTCGAGAAGGGTGTCGGGGATGAAGTGGTTGAGCCGGCCGAAGGCGGCGCCGCCGGGATAGGCGTTCGTCAGGACGAGCGCCGCTCCCGCGAGGAACGTGCCTGCCGCGGCGATCGACGGGGAAAAGTCACACAAGACCTGCAGGCCGGCGACGGCCATCGTGGAGAGAGCGCGGCCGCGCTCCTGCAGCTCGCGCAGGAGCCACGCGAGCAGCGCGAGGGCGAGCGGCACGAGGTAGTAAAGAGCACGGTAGGCGATCAGCCGCCCCGCGAGGGCGGGGGCGGACGCAGCGCCTGAACCCGTGAGGAGCAGGAGCGAGACCGATTCGAAGATGCCGATGCCCCCTGGCACCTGGCTCGCGATGCCCGCGAGCTGCGCGAGCAGAAAGGCAGTGAGGACGCGCGGAATCGAGATCGAAAGCACATCGCCGGCCATCGCGGCGAGGACCGAGCCGGCCAGGGCCCAGTCGATGACACCGAACGCGATCCCGGCCAGGGCGAACCGGGGCGCGGGCGGCGCTAGCGAGAGGCTCCGTAGACGCAGCGGGCGTCCTCGCGCGCAGAGCCCCACGTAGACGGCGACGAGCACGAGGAGGACTCCCCCGATGAGCCGCTGCCACGCCGAGACCACCGAGAACCCAGTGACGGGCACAGCCAGAGACAGCAGCCCCGCCAGAACGGCCATGCCCATCCAGTAGGACAGGAGGTTGAAGGCAACAATCCTGGCCACCGCACGTGGCGAGACTCCCCAGCCGGAGTAAAGGCGCCATCGCACCGCACCGCCGGTCAAGGGCGACATGCCCAGGCTCTGGCTGATCCCATACGCGACGAAGGAAGCGAACGCCGCCCGCCTGAAGGAGAGCCGCTCCCCTGCATAGCGCACCGCCAGCCATTCGTAACCGCTGAAGACCGCGTAGTTCACGGCCGTGACGAGGGCGGCAAGCGCGACCCGTCGGCCGGGCACGAGGCGGAGGCTCGCGACGACCTCGGCCGCCACCGTCGGGCGGACCAGGTGCTGCAGGGCCATGACGGCAATGACAAGCAGGCTGACAGCCAGGAGCAACCTGAGCGCGCGCAACATCCTGGCGATCATCGTCCTCCCTGTCGGCCCCGGTGAACCGAGCATCAGACCGCGACGCTCTGGCGAATGACGTCGGCATAGCGCTCGGTCCGCGCAAAGTTAGTCAGGAGGACGATGAATGGTCCGTGCCCCTGCTGCCCGCCCTGGAGGCGACCTCGTGCTCCGCTTGATCGCGGCGAGCAGCCACGGCGGACCGGAGCGGCCGATCATCGCGTGGAAACAGAGGAACGAGAGGCCGGCGAGGGGTCCCTCGCCCCCGGGCGGCGGCTACACCGCGCCGTCGCGGAGCCACTCGCCGAACCGCTCGCCGATCATCAGCGCTGTCAGGTTCGTGTTCACGCTCGGGATGGTCGGCATGATGCTCGCGTCCGCGACGACGAGGCCCTCGACGCCGCGGACCCGCCCGCGCCCGTCGACCGCCGCCGAGACGTCCCCCTCGGGCCCCATCGGGGCCGTCCCGCACGGGTGGTAGCCCGAGCCGCAGCTCCGGGTGATCCACCGCTCCAGCGCCTCCCGCCGCATCAGCGTGCGCTCCGTTGGCCAGACGAACCAGCCGAGCTCGCGCATCGGCGCGGTGCGGGCGATCTCGTACGCGAGCGTGAGCGCGTCGACCGCGCGCGACAGGTCGTCTCGGTCGACGAGCATGTTCGAGGCGATGCGGGGCCGCGCGTGCGGGTCGGCGCTCGCGTGCTCGATGCGGCCGACGCCGCGCGGCTTGCCGATGCAGCACGCGATCGCGAACGCCGGTATCGTGAGGCGCGGGTGCAGCGGGAAGAACGAGCCCGGCTGGAGCATCACGTCGTTCGGGTACGGGCTGCCGCGCGACGTATAGCGGAGCATCGTCTGGACGAGCGGCTGGCGCAGGACGTCGATCAGGCCGCGGCGGCGCGGCCACAGGCCGATGACGGCCCCCGGATGATCGAGCAGCCGCGCCCCCACGGCGGGCACGTCGGACACGAGCGCGACCCCGAGGCGCGCGAGCTCGGCCCGCGGCCCGATCCCGCTGCGCAGCAGGATCCCCGGCGTCGCGATCGCGCCGGCGCTCAGCACGACCTTCCGCGTCGCGACGACCTCGACGCGCCCGTCCGTCTCGATCTCGACCCCCTCGACGCGGCGGTTCCGCACGAGCACCCGCCGCACCGTCGTGCGCGGCCGGAGCCGCAGGTTCTCGCGCCGGCGCACCTCGGCGGTCAGGTAGCAGCGCGCCGCGCTCATGCGCTGTCCGTCGATCTTGTTCATCGCGTGCGGCCCGACGCCGCCGGGCGCGCGCGGATCGTTGGTGTCCGCGCACTCGGGGTAACCGAGCGCCCTGCACCCATCGACGAACGCCGCCTGCCACGGCACGAGCTCCTCGCGCCGGGCGCGGCGGATCGGCACCGGGCCGCCCTTGCCGTGCCAGGGCTCGCCGAAGTCGAGATCGTCCTCGAGGCGCTTGAAATAGGGCAGGCAGGCGTCGAAGCCCCACTCGGGCAGGCCGAGCGCCGCCCACTCGTCGTAGTCGTACGGCTGGCCGCGGACCGCGATGCACGTGTTCACGGCCGACGAGCCGCCGACCACCTTGCCGCGCGGGAAGAGGAACATGATCTGCCCGGGCGTCGGCCGGTGGCGATAGCCCCAGTCGTGCGCGAGCCACGAGTTGCGGGTGCCGTCCCGGAGGTCCGCGGGCAGGCCTTCCGGGTCCGGGTAGTCCGGGCCCGCCTCGAGCAGCAGGACCTCGCGATCCGCGCGCTCCGTGACGCGCGCCGCGATCACGGCGCCCGCCGAGCCGGCCCCGACGACGACGAGCTCAGCGGCGCCGGCCGGGCGGGGCGAAGAGGACAGTGACGATCGAAACACCTTGGAAACTCGACCTACACGGGATCGCGCCGCCGGGCAACGAACCCTCGAAACTGTCCTCGCTGTATGACCGTGGTGCGGTGCCAGAGCGCCGCGGCGCGCGCCGGGCGGCGTA
The DNA here is from genome assembly GCF_051525985.1 of Sorangium sp. So ce145. Taxonomy (NCBI): domain Bacteria; kingdom Pseudomonadati; phylum Myxococcota; order Polyangiales; family Polyangiaceae; genus Sorangium; species Sorangium sp. So ce145. Next base: position 4,872,093 of record NZ_CP150315.1, read on the forward strand.
CGGCGCGCGCGCCCGTCCGAGGGTCCGATGATCCGCCCGGGAGGCCACATTGGAAACACCGAGGTTCATACAGGGTGTCTACTCGTTCGAGGGGCAGGGCCTGGAGCAGCCGGTGCCCCTTCGTCCGGCGGTCGGGTACACCGTCCCGCGGGACAAGCGCGCTCAGCTCATCTACCTGCGCGCGGGCAACTCCACGTCCGAGCTCATCTACCTGCTCCTCAAGCGCGACGGCCACCCGATGCGCTATTTCCCGATCGGCGCCAAGGCGGCGATCCACGTGCCCCTCGTGATCGTCGAGGACATCCACCCGGAGAGCGTGATCGAGCTGTGCGTGGGCGCGCCCGAAGGCGCGCGCGGGCTCGCGACGATCGACATCGGCCTGGCGGAGATCTGAGCCATGCAGAAGAAGCGAAAGCTCGTGTTGATCGGCAACGGGATGGCCGGCGTCCGCACGGTCGAGGAGATCCTCGCGCGGGGCGGCGCCGACCAGTTCGAGATCACCATCTTCGGCGACGAGCCGTATGGCAATTACAACCGCATCCTGCTCTCGGAGGTGCTCAACGGCTCCCAGGACCCGAGCGAGATCTTCCTGAACCCCCTGGCCTGGTACCGGGAGAACGGCATCCAGCTCCACGCGGGCGTGCGCGCGCGGGCCATCCACCGGCACTCGCGCCAGGTGACAGGCGATCACGGGGTCGTGGCGCCGTACGACAACCTGATCATCGCGACGGGCAGCTCGCCGTACATCCCGCCGATCCAGGGGGTGCGGCTGGAGGGCGGCAGGGAGAAGCCAGGTGTGTTCGTGTTCCGCAGCCTGGACGACTGCCACAAGATCGCGCAGTACGCGCGCGGCAAGCGGAGCGCCGCGGTCATCGGCGGCGGGCTGCTCGGGCTCGAGGCCGCGCGCGGGCTGCAGAACTTCGGCCTCGACGTCCACGTCGTCCACATCAGCGGTCACCTGATGGGGCAGCAGCTCGACGCCACGGCGGGCGGCATCCTGAGGACCACGCTCGAGCAGCTCGGCGTGACGGTGCACCTCAACAAGAGCACGAAGGAGGTGCGCGGAGAGGACCGCGTGACGGGGCTCCGCTTCGCCGACGACGAGGCGCTCGCCTGCGATCTCGTGGTGATCTCCGCGGGCATCCGGCCGAACGTGGAGATCGCCCTGCGCGCCGGCCTGACCGTCGAGCGCGGGATCGTGGTGGACAACCACATGCGCTCGCCCGACGACCCGAGGATCTACGCCGTCGGCGAGTGCGCGCAGCACCGGGGGCAGGTCTACGGGCTCGTGGCGCCGCTCTGGGAGCAGGGCAAGGTGCTGGCCGACCACATCACGAAGCGCAACGAGAAGGCCTCCTACGCCGGCTCGAAGGTCTCCACGAAGCTCAAGGTCATGGGCATCCAGCTCGCCTCGATGGGCATCACCGAGCCCGCCGACGACCGCGACGAGATCGTGCAGTTCCTCGAGCCGAAGAAGGGCACGTACAAGAAGCTCATCATCCGCGACGGCAGGCTGCTCGGCGGCATCCTCCTTGGCGACGTCAGCAAGGCCGCGTACCTGATGCAGGCGTTCGACAAGAGCACGCCGCTCCCGGAAGAGCGGCTGTCGCTGCTGTTCGAGCTCGGCGCGCCCTCGCCGCAGGCGACGATCGAGGAGATGCCGCAGGGGATGCAGGTTTGCAACTGCAACGGCGTCACCAAGGAGGGCATCGTCGCGTGTGTGCGCGCCGGCAAGCGGACCCTCCGGACCGTCATGGACGCGACGCGGGCGGGCATGGGCTGCGGCGCCTGCAAGCAGCTCGTATCGGAGGTCGTGGCGTGGGCGTGCGGGGGCGCGGCGGAGCAGGACCCCGCGGCCAGCTACTACGTGCCTGGCGTCCCGCTGAGCAAGCCCGAGCTGGTCCAGGCGATCCGCGAGCGCGGGCTCCGGTCGGTGTCCGCCGTGTTCCGCGAGCTCGCCGGCGGGAGCGAGGACCCGGGGAGCAAGCCGGGGCTCGCGTCGCTGCTCCGCACATTATGGCACCACGACTACGACGACGAGCGCGACGCCCGCTTCATCAACGATCGCGTTCACGCCAACATCCAGAAGGACGGCACCTTCAGCGTGATCCCGCAGATCGCGGGGGGCGTCACGTCGGCCGCGCAGCTGCGGCGGATCGCGGACGTCGTCGACAAGTACCGGGTGCCGCTCGTGAAGCTCACCGGCGGCCAGCGCATCGACCTGCTCGGCGTGAAGAAGGAGGACCTGCCGGCCGTGTGGCGCGACCTCGACATGCCTTCTGGGTTCGCTTACGGCAAATCGTACCGCACGTGCAAGAGCTGCGTGGGGAGCGATTTCTGCCGGTATGGGCTCGGCGACAGCATCGCGCTCGCGCTGAAGATCGAGGAGCGCTTCCAGGGCATGGACACGCCGGCCAAGCTCAAGCTCGCGACCGCCGGCTGTCCGCGCAACTGCTCGGAGGCGATGGTGAAGGACGTCGGCGCCGTCGCGGTGGAGGGGGGCAAGTGGGAGATCTACGTGGGCGGCGCGGCCGGCGCCCACGTGCGCAAGGGCGACGTGCTCTGCGCGGTCGACACGCACGAGGACGCGCTCAAGCTCATGGGGCGATTCATCCAGTATTACCGCGAGAACGCCAGGTACCTGGAGCGGACGTATGGATTCGTGGAGCGCATTGGCATCCAGAAGATCCGGGCGGTGGTCGTGGACGACAGCGAGGGCATCGCGGCGCGCCTCGACGAGGAGATGCGGAAGACGGTCGAGGCGTACCGCGATCCGTGGCGAGAGGCGAACTCCCCGAGGACGGCGAACCAGTTCCGATCGGTCCTGCCGGTCGTGCAATGAGGGGGCGCGAGATGGAGATCACCCTGGGCCCTCTCTCGGCGATCCCGCCCGGCGAGGGGCGCGCATTCGAGGTCGGATCGGAGCGCATCGCGGTGTTCGTCGCGCGGGATGGCCGCGTGTTCGCCACACAGGCGAGCTGCCCGCACCGCGGCGGGCCGCTGGTCGATGGGCTGCTCGGCGGCTGCACGCTCATCTGCCCGCTGCACGCCCAGAAGTTCAACCTGGAGACCGGAGAGGCCCTGAGCGGCGGGGAGGGGCTCAAGACCTATCCCGTGCGTCTGAGCGCGACGAACCAGATCCTGGTGCGGATCGAGGGCGGCGAGGGCTGAGCGCCGCCCGCCCCGCGCCCGGCGGGAGGCCCGACGCCGGCGATGGCGCCGCCTGCCGCGCGGGCGCTCCGCGGAGCCCCGGGATCGCGCGTCTTTGGGTACGCTACCGGAGCGCGTCGCGCGTCACGCGACGTTGCCTGGAGGGTTCCCGTTCGCCATGGTCGACCCCACGACAGCCGCACCGCTCGCCCCCGGCGCCGTCCTCGGGGGCGATTTCCGCGTCGTCCGCCCCCTGAGCCAGGGGGGCATGGGCGCCGTGTTCGTCGCCGAGCAGCTCTCGACGGGCAAGCCGCGCGCGGTGAAGCTGATGCACGCGCAGCTCGCGCAGGACCCGCGCTTCCGCGAGCGCTTCGAGCAGGAGGCGAGGGTAGGGGCGCGGATCGAGAGCGATCACGTCGTCGAGGTCGTCGCCGCGGGGGTCGATCCCGCGACGCAGACGCCCTGGCTGGCCATGGAGCTGCTCGACGGGGCCGACCTTTCGGCCGTGATGGCGCAGCGCGGCGCGCTGCCGCCCGACGAGGTGCGCGAGCTGATGGGGCAGCTGTGCCACGCGCTCGGCGCGGCGCACCGCGCGGGGGTCGTCCACCGCGATCTCAAGCCCGAGAACATCTTCATCGCGCGGCCGCGGCAGCAGAACATCCGCTTCAAGGTGAAGGTGCTCGACTTCGGCGTCGCGAAGATCGTGGCCGAGGCGCGGGCGACGACGTCGATCACCGCGTCGGTCGGGACGCCGCTCTGGATGGCGCCCGAGCAGACCGAGGTCGCCGCGCAGGTCGCCCCGGCGTCGGACGTCTGGGCGCTCGGGCTGCTCGCGTTCTACCTGCTCACCGCGCGCGTCTACTGGGTCGAGCCGAGCCGCGGGCCGAGCGCCTCGGTCATGTCGCTCATGCGCGAGGTGCTCTTCGGCCCGCTGGATCCGCCGTCCGCCCGCGCCGCGCAGCTCGGCTGCGCGCACTTGATCCCCCCCGGCTTCGACGCCTGGTTCGCCCGGTGCCTCGCCCGCGACGTCCGCGCTCGCTTCGCCGACGCGGCGCAGGCCATGGCGGCGCTCGATCCCGTGCTGGCCGCGGCCGCCCACAGGTCCGCGCCGCTGCCGGCCATGCCATCCATGCCCTCCATGCCCACACCGCCGGTGGTTTCCGGCCTTTCCGGGCCGACCACCGCGCCGACCCAGCCGGGGGTCTACCGCACCGACGTCGGCGGCATGGCCGGCGGCACGCTCGTCCCGGTGCCGGCGTTGCCCCCGCGCAGGGCCCCCTGGGGCCTGCTGCTCGCGATCGCAGGCGGCGGGCTGGTCGCCGTCGCCGCGCTCATGATCGGCGGCTTCGTGGCCTTTCAGCGGCTCCGCGCGGCGGACCGCGGCGCCGACGGCGCGCCGCCGGCGCCGCTGTACGGCAGCGGCGATTCGGCCACAGCCACGGGCGGGGCGCCGACGCCGCCGGCCAGGCCATCGAGCGTCGCGGCGAGCAGCGACGTCGATCTGGCCGGCACGTACGACATCGTATCGTCGCGCAACCCGGGCGGGCAGGGCAGCTACTCGGGCAACGTCCTCCTCTCCCGGAGCGGCGACACGTACCGCGTCGCCTGGATCATCACGAAGGGCGCGGGCTACGAGGGGATCGCGTTCGTGCAGGGGCAGACGCTCGCCGTGGGATGGGCGAGCGGCGGGCCCTACGGCGCGGCCGCCTACCGCATCGACGGCGGCCGCCTCCGCGGGCAGTGGATCGCCACGGATCGGCCCGGCCAGGTGATCTCCGAGGAGCTGGAGGGCCCTGAAGGGCTGGTCGGCAGCTACCGGATCGTCGACGGCGCTCGCAAGGGCACGGTCGTCATCGTGCCCACGGGCGAGACGTACGCCGTCACGTGGGCGCTGAGCACCGGCGCGCTCAAGGGGGTGGGCATCCGCTCGGGCGATCAGCTCGTCGTGGGCTGGTCGCCGAGCCAGCAGGTCGGCGTGGTCAGCTATGCGATCGCGGGCCGGCAGCTCGCGGGGCGATGGGGGACCCTGGGCGGCACGCTGGCGGGGAGCGAGGCGCTTGTGCGGCGGTGAACCCACGAGGCCTCGCCGCCGCTGAGGATCGGCGCCTGCCGCCTCCGCGCGAGCGCTCGTTCGATAGGAGCTGGCCCTCAGCGCGCCCCCTCGCCGAAGGCCGCGCTCGATCTGGCCCCTCCGGAGCGCACCTACTGACCAAATGTATCGATTCGTAAGAAATTCGTGATCCTCTCCGGTTGCCCGGATCAGATTCGCGCGGCCGGGCACTCAAGAAAACGAAAGCGAACAACACGCCTCCCGGCCCGTGCTCGCCCATCTCCGTGTGGAGGGGCGGGCGCTGCGCAAGGGAAACGAACGGGAAAGGCCTTGGTAGGCGAGATGGATTTGCTCGACAACAAGACGATAATCTCCGCGAGCTCCCCAGCAGAGCGGGAACACCACATCCGCAGCTTGCTCCCTGAGCTCAAGGCAGCAGGAACCTTTCAGCCAGCCACGTCGTATCACGTGATCTGGTTCTTGACCGTGTTCTGCATTTACGCAGGAAGCTACGCCGTGCTTCTCACGGATCCCGGGTGGCCGCCGCGGACCGCGGCCATCGTGATCGTGGCCGTCATGATGATGCAGCTGGGGCTCTTCGCGCACGAGGTCGGGCACGGGGCGATCACGACGCACATGCGCTGGAGGAGCGCGATGGGGCTCGTCTCGAACAGCCTGCTGGTGGGCTTCTCGTACAGCTACTGGCAGAGCACCCACTCGCGGCATCATAACCACCCGAACGCGGAGGGCATCGATCCCGACATGGAATCGCTTGGCTATGCGCTCTACGAGCGCGCTGCGCAGCGATCGCGGGGCCTTCCGCGCGTCGTGGCGCGGCTCCAGCCGTTCAGCGTCTGGGTCGGCTTCATCGCCTGGGGCGCCGCGATCAAGATCGATGGGATGATTTATCTGGTCCGTAACCTGGGTCGCCGGACCGCGGCCGATGTGGGCTGCATCGTGGCGCACTTCGTCCTCTGGCTCGTCGTGCCCATGACCGTGGTGTCGCCGCGGACGGCCTTGATCAACTATGCGTCCATGACCGTGCTCAACGGCCTGTACATGGCGGCGATCCTCGTCGTGCCCCACGTAGGCACCGGGACCCAGGCACCCGATCAGCAACTCCCGTTCTTCGTGCGCCAGGTGCGGTACTCGCGCAACTACGACAGCTCGTGGCTGGGCACGCTCCTCTGCGGCGGCCTGAACCTCCAGATCGAGCATCACCTGCTGCCCCACGTTCCCTGCATGCGGCTGCGCAGGGCAAAGCCGATCATCGCGAGCTACTGCATCAAGCACGGGCTGCCGTACGAGCAGGTCAGCTACTGGGAGGCATGGAGGCAAGTCCTCGCTCATCTGCGGCGTATGTCTTTGATCGTTCGCGGCGAAGACCGTATTGACACCACACTTACACCGGCAAGTCGGAGGGCGGCGTGATGACAGAGGAAAGTTATTTCAACGTGAATGGGGTACGGCTCCACGTGGTGAGCGCCGGCCCGGCGACCGGCAAGCCGGTCGTCCTGCTCCACGGCTTCCCCGATCACTGGTACGGCTGGAGACACCAGATCGGACCGCTGGCGGAGCGTGGGTATCGCGTCATCGTCCCGGACCAGCGCGGCTACAACCTCAGCGAGAAGCCCTCCGGGACGGACTCCTACAAGATCGCCCGCCTGGCGGGGGACGTGATCGGCATCCTCGACGCGCTTGCGCTCGACCGCGTCTCCCTCGTCGGGCACGACTGGGGAGGCGCCGTCGCCTGGTGGGTGGCCGCGAACCACGTGGAGCGGGTCGAACGGTTGGCCATCCTCAACTGCCCTCATTTTTCCACGTTTCAGCGGGCGCTCCTCTCGTTCGAGCAGTTCAAGCGGAGCTGGTACATCTACCTATTCCAAATTCCCCACCTGGCCGAGGCGCTATGCAGGCTCGAGGGCTATAGTGGGCTCGTCAAGCTCGGGCTCGCGGCCAGGCCCGGTACGTTCAGCGAGCGCGAGCTCGCGAGCTACTTCGAGGCGTGGGGCCGGCCCGACGCCATGCGGGGCATGCTTTCTTGGTATCGCGCCCTGGGCAGGGAGGTCTTCTCCAGGTTCCCTCGCACCCAGATCGACTGTCCCGTGCTGCTCCTCTGGGGCGCGCGAGATCCGTTCCTGTCAGCGAGCATGGTGGAGCCCAGCATGACGTTCTGCAAAGACGGTCGCTCGGTCCTCTTCAAGGACGAGACGCACTGGCTGCACTGGGAAGCCCCAGAGCGCGTCAACGGGCTCCTCCTCGAGTGGATCGAGCAGGGATAGCCCGGCTCGGAGCGCCGCTCGCTCGGAGTGCCGCGCGCCCGGGGATGGTGTAGCATCGCTTACAGCGAACCGGCACAGGCGGAGGCGATGTGAGCAGGGACGACGCGGAGCATGGGGAACGGGGCGAGATCGACGCCCACGACAGGCGTGGCCCGAGTGCAGACGTGCTCGCACGCACCGCCGTGGCGGCGCAGGAACCGAATGGGCCCCGCGACGAGAAGACCAGGCTGGTCGCGCGCCCGGGCGGCCCGGCAGGCGTCGCCGCCGCCGGGCCGGCCCTCGACAAGCAGATGGTCGCGATGCGCGTCCAGCAGAGGCTGTTCGGCGGCGCCGCCGCGGCCCCGCGCGTGGGACACTACTGCCTGGTCCGCAAGCTGGGCGAGGGAGGCATGGGCATCGTCTACGTGGCGATCGACACCCGGCTCAACCGCGAGGTCGCGCTCAAGCTGCTCCACCCGACGTTCACCGAGTCCGAACAGGGCAAGCTGCGGTTGCTCCGCGAGGCGCGGGTGATGGCGACCGTCTCGCACCCGAACGTGGTCGGCGTCTATGAGGTCGACGAGACGGACGGCTGCGTCTACATCTCCATGGAGCTCGTCCGAGGCATCACGATGCGCGACTGGCTCGCGACCGCGCAGCGGCCTTGGACGGCGATCGTCGACGCGTTCCTCCAGGCGGGAGAGGGCCTGTGGGCGGCCCACCGGGTTGCGCTGGTTCACCGCGATTTCAAGCCCGATAACATCATCGTGGGCAAAGATGGCCGCGTGAAAGTACTGGACTTCGGCCTCGCGTTCCGGCGGTTGCCTCAAGGTATCATCGACGAGCGGCGCAGTGGCGAGCCGGCGCTGGACCCAGGCAGCACGCTCACGGCGCCCAACACCGTGATGGGGACCGTCGCCTACATGTCGCCCGAGCAGTTTGAGCACGCCAATGTCGATTCACGGAGCGACCAGTTCAGCTTCGGCGTGTCTCTCTTCGAGGCGCTGTTCGGGCATCGACCCTTCTGCGGGCGCAATCTCGTGGAGATCCGAGACAACATCCGCAACCACCGGCTGGTCGTGGCGCCGGACGAAGGGCGTGTGCCGGGCTGGCTCACCGCGTTGCTGCTCAAGAGCCTGTCCGTGGATCCCGACCAGCGTTATTCGTCGATGGGCGAGCTGACGGCGTTGCTCGACGCGGGCCTGCGGGCCGAGAAGACGAGCGCGCCGTGCGCCGCGTCCGTCGGGTTTCATGGGGTGCCCCTGAGCGAGCTGATGACGCGCCCGGCGCCCCTGGAGGTCACGATGGCGCTTCGCATCGCCATAGGGCTCACGGACGCGCTCATCGCGCTGCGCGCCTCGGGCATGGCGCTCGCGGGCTCGACCTTCGATGGGGTCATGGTCGACGTGACGAGCTATAGCGTCGCCGTCGTCGACCCGAGGCTCCTCGTCCACGACCGCCCCGACGACGCGGCGTCTCGCTACGGCGTCATCGGGACCCTGCTGTCCGCGCTGCTGATGCGCGCGCCCGGGGCGATCCCCCTCTGGGCGACGGAGGACCTCGACGCCTCGGCCGGCGTCGAGGACCCACGCGTGCACGACCAGCTCTGTCGCCTCATCAAGAAGCTCCAGAGCGCCTCGAACGGCTACCGCAGCGGGCGGGGGATCCGGCACGATCTGGCGCGCTGCCTCCACCTTGCTGAGCGCCACGGCGACATCTCGGCGTTCCCGCTCGGGGCCAAGGACACGACGAGCCAGTTCACGGTGCCCGACGTGCTCTATGGCCGGTCGCCCGAGCTCACGCAGATTCGGGAGGCGTACCAGCGCGTCGCGCGCGGCGGGGCCGAGCTCCTGCTCGTGAGCGGGCCTTCCGGCATCGGCAAGACGAAGCTCATCGAGACAGCGTGCCAGCAGCTCGAGCGCGCCCGCAAGATCATCGGCAAGTTCAATCAGTTCGGGAACGACGAGCCGTATGCAACGATCGTGCAGGCGCTCCGGCAGCTCTTCCGCGGCGTGCTCGGCGGCGACGAGAGCGTCCAGGCGGAGTGGCGCGCTCGCCTCCTCTCCGCGATTCCCGCCAACACGAGGCTGCTCTTCGGCGTCCTCCCGGAACTGGGGGCGCTCGTCGGCGAGCAGCCCGCGGTCACTCAGCTCCCGCCGGCCGAGACCGCCGCCCGGTTCCAGAACGTCCTCACGAGCCTCGTGTGCGCGTGCGCCAGCCCGGACGAGCCGCTCGTCATCGTGCTCGACGACATGCAATGGTGCGATCTCGCGACCATCACTTTCATCTCGTCGGCCCTCAAGGATGAGCAGGTGCAGTACGTCCTCTGGGTGGGCGCCTTCCGCGACAACGAGGTTGGCCCCGATCACCCGATCGTGACCGCCCTCCGGCAGAACGCGGCGCAGCAGGCGCCGCTGCACCACATCACGCTGGTGCCTCTGGACAGGGAGAGCATCGAGGAGCTTAGCGCCGAGACGCTCGGGTGTTCCAGGGAGCGAGCGCAGGTGATGGGCACGTTCATCCTCGACAAGACCGATGGCAACCCACTGTTTGCGCGGACGCTGCTCACCTCGCTGCACGATCAGGAGCTCATTGTATTCGTCCCCGACCAAGAATGCTGGGAGTGGCGAAACGACGCGACCCGCTCGGCGGAGCTCCCCGGGGACATCGTCGCGCTCATCATGCACAAGATCGAGTCGCTGTCGGGCCCGGCGCGGCACCTCCTGACCGTCGCCTCCTGCCTCGGGCGCGAGTTCGAGACGTCCATCCTCCTGGACGTGCTCGGGTCGTCCCAGTACACGCGACAGGAAATCATGAGAGGCGTGGACGAGTGCGTTCTCCGCGGCCTACTCTCGGCCGCGCCGGAGCCCGACCGAGCGCGCGATGCGGGCGCCATGCCGACGACGCTGACCTTCACGCACGATCGAGTCCAGCAGGCGGCGCACAACCTGGCGAGCCCTGACCAGGCCAAGGCCATCAACCTGGAGGTCGGCCGCATTCTGCTCACGCGTGGCTCGCCGCCGGAGCGGAGCGACACGCTCTTCCGGGTCGTCGGGCACCTCAACGCGGGCCGTGACCTCGCGAGCGGCGCCCTGCGGGAGCGGCTCGTCGAGCTCAACCTGCTCGCCGGCAAGCGGGCGATCGTCGCAAACGCTTTCGCGGAGTCATCGCGGTTCTTGCAGATAAGCCTCTCGTTGCTCCCGCCGGATCATTGGCAGTCGAGTTACGATCTGTCCTTCGAGATCCACCTCGCGTACATGCAAGCGGAGTCTCTTCAGGGCAACCGCATGAAGGAGAGACAGCTGTTCCATCTGCTGGCGTCCCGCGCGCGCACCGCGGTCGACGTCGGGAAGGTGCACGAGCTCATCGTGTCGCTGGAGACATCGCGGGGCGAGCACCGGAGCGCGCTCAAGCACGGCACCTCCGGGCTGCGCGCGCTGGGTGAGGCGCTCCCCGACACCGGCGACAGGCCCGCTGCACTGGCCGAGCTCGTGAAGACAGCCTGGGCGCTGCGGCGCCGCTCGACGCAGAGTCTCCTTAACTTAGACGTGTCTGGTCAGCAGAACTCGGCGATCCTGCGGCTGCTCGTGGCCATGGGCCCACCGGCGTACCTGATCGACAGCGATCTGATGTCGATCCTCATGATGCGGATTGTCCGGCGATCGCTCTCCGGCGGCATCACGGACGTGTCCTCCTACGGGTTCGCGGGATACGGGCTGATCCTGTCGGGCCTTTTCGGCCGCCACCGGCGGGCACGCGAGTTCGGGATGATCGCCTCGCGGATGAATGAGAGGTTCTCCAACAAGTGGCTCCAGCCGAAGATTGACCTCATGAACGGCGTGTTCATCCTGCCGTGGACCGACGCGTTCGAGGTGTGCGAGGAGGTGCTGAAGAGGGGCCTCACGCTCTGCGTGGAGAACGCCGACTTCGGGCATGCGTCGTACGACGCGACCTCGTTCGCGTGCGTCCGGTACTATCGCGGCGTGCGGCTCGACGACGTCGTATCGACCGCGGCCGCGATGCAGATGTACACACGGCAAGCGCGTGACCACGACATGACCTCCGTGCTCAAGGGGCTGGAGCAGGTCTGCAGGTGCCTGCGAGGGGAGACCGCTGGGCCGACGGATCTTTCGGTAGCAGGGTGGAGCGAGGCCGACTTCGCGGCGTCGCTCTCGACCGCGACGACGCCTGTGGCGGTGTTCTTCTTCCCCGCGATGAAGATCGGCGCACTCTACTTGCACGGCGACTATGAGCAGGCCTGCGCCCTCGGGCGCGCGGCGAGCCGCCTTGAGGCCAATGCCTTCTCGAACCCATCGCTGGCCGAGTACCTGTTCTATTACGCACTGTCGGTGCTCAAGACGTGGGATGACGCTGGTGCTCGCGACAAGGTGTCGGCGTGGGCGCTCGCGAGCCGCGCGCTCCGGCAGTTCGAGCGCTGGGCGGACCTGTGCCCGGCGAACTTCGAGGCTCGCTTCGAGATCTTGCGAGGCGAGGTGTGCCGCGTGCGGGGCCGACTCGACGTGCTGCACCACCTGAATGCCGCGGTGGAGTCGTCCGTGAAGCATGGTCGCGTGCACTATGAGGCGCTGGCCTCGGAGCTCGCGGCGCAGCACTGCACGGCCACCGGCCAACCGATCATAGGCGCGGTATACAGCCGTGCCGCGCGAGACGCTTACCTTCGCTGGGGCGCCATCGTGAAGGCGAGCCAGTTCGGAGCGGGGCCGGACGACGCGCCGCGCGCCAGTGCGCCGGGGTGGGGTAGCGCCAGCCAGGATCAGCGAGCGCTCTGAGGGGAGCCGCCAGGGCCCGCGTCGGCGAGCAGCCGGTCCAGCGTGTTCATGTCGAGCGCTGGATACTGGTGCTCGGGCGCGCTCCGGATCATCTCCTCGATCGTCGCAAGGAGCTTCTTGCGGCCGCGTCCGATGCGGCCCCGGATCGTATTGGGGTTGAGCCCGAGGATCGCGGCGATCGCGTCCGGGTCTTGCCCCTCGAAGTACCGGAGCTCGAGGACCACCTGGAATTCGGTGGGGATTCGGCGCAGCGCCTGGACGAGGATTCTTTGCTGCTCGGCGACTTCCAGGTGGGTGTGGGGCCCCGCGCCGAGGTCTGCGAGGGAGACCTCGGCGTCGTCGACGAATTTCCGCTCGCGTGCGAGATCCCGGTAGTAATGGCGAAGGATGTTGTACGCGATCCCAAGCGAATACACTCGGAAGCTGGACCTGCCCTCGAAACCGTCGCACGCGGTGACCATCGTCTCGAAGGTCCTCTGAAGGAGATCCTCCGCGTCGGCCAGGTTACGAGTCTTGTTGGCGAAGAAGCGATAGATCGAGTCGAAGCTCCGCTTAAAGAGCTCGTTGCCGGCCGGCAGATCACCGGCGCGCCATTTCTGAAGCAGCGTCAGCTCCTCGTCCATCGTGTGGATCCATACAGGAGGGGGCGCTGGCAGTCAAAGGGCGGGGGCAGCGGGGGTTTGAAGGGGCGAACGCCGGGTCGCGTGACCCCGCGGAACGGCGTTGTCGAGGCCGAGACGCTGGTGCGGCGCCGCTGGGTCCGTCGATCGGCACCGGGCTCCGAGCGAGCGATCGCCGAGCCCGCTGGTCTCGACGCGCTCGCTCACGACGCGCTGTTCGCGCCGCTCTACCAGGCCGACCTTCCAGCGGTTTCCCCTGAGGATGAGGCAATCGCCGCGTATGCCGCGGTCTCGATTCACGGGGCGTCGAGCTCCGCTCGTCGGCACAGCCACGATGTCGCGCTGGCGTTTGCAGTGGGCCGAGCACCGTGCATCTTCCATAGGATCATGGCCCGCTTGCCCGCGCCGAACCCCCTGCTCCGCGATCTCGATCTGCCTGCGCTCAGCCTGCGGACGCACGAGCAGTTCAGGCGTGTCTGCGCGGCAAGCGCCCGACCAACGCCATCGTGACCCGCCCATCGGGGCCGGTTGCCAGTCGCCATCGCGACGAAGGAGAAAGCGATGGCGACGAAGGCGGGGTGGGACGATGGGAGCGCAGCGGGCTAAGCGCCGAGTGCCACGTCGCAGGGTCATGGGGCCAGGGGGAGACGCCGTGATCGGCCTCGACCATGCCCGAGACCGGATCTGCCACGGATTGAGGAGCGCCGGCGGCGGGCGGCGCGTCCACCCTGGGCGTGCATGCGCCGGTCACCGTCACGGCCGGCGCCTTGATAGAGACCGAGTGCACGCACGGCTGCCCGCCGCAGTCCTTGCCCGCAGGGATCGCGTTCGCGGCGGTGCGGGCGCCGTCCCAGTCGTCAGGCACGGCACAGGCGGTCTCGACTCTGGATGGCGCCCGAGCAGACCGAGCGCGCCGCGCAGGTCGTCCCGGCGTCGGACGTCTGGGCGCTCGGGCTGCTCGCGTTCTACCTGCTCACCGCGCGCCTTTACTGGGTCGAGCCGAGCCGCGGGCCGAGCGCCTCGGTCATGTCGCTCATGCGCGAGGTGCTCTTCGGCCCGCTGGATCCGCCGTCCGCCCGCGCCGCGCAGCTCGGCTGCGCGCACCTGATCCCCCCCGGCTTCGACGCCTGGTTCGCCCGCTGGCGACACGTACCGCATCGCCTGGATCATCACGAAGGGCGCGGGCTACGAGGGGATCGCGTTCGTGCAGGGGCAGACGCTCGCCGTGGGATGGGCAGCTACCGGATCGTCGACGGCGCTCGCAAGGGCACGGTCGTCATCGTGCCCACGGGCGAGACGTACGCCGTCACGTGGGCGCTGAGCACCGGCGCGCTCAAGGGGGTGGGCATCCGCTCGGGCGATCAGCTCGTCGTGGGCTGGTCGCCGAGCCAGCAGGTCGGCGTGGTCAGCTATGCGATCGCGGGCCGGCAGCTCGCGGGGCGATGGGGGACCCTGGGCGGCACGCTGGCGGGGAGCGAGGCGCTTGTGCGCCGCTGATGAGCGGACATTCCCCGATCCAGCGCGCGGGGCAGAGGTCCTGCCACGATGTCATCGACATGGCGGGCCCGGTGTGGGGCGAGGCGCGCTGGGGGTTCGCGGAGGACGTAAGAGGGCCGGCGCGCCGCCCGCTCAAAGCGCTGGCGCCGCCCGCCGACCATGGCAGCATGTGTCGCCCATCACCCGCATCAGGGCTCACGTGGGCACCAATCCCGTCTCGTCCGATCACGGGTCTTCGTCCCGTTACGCCATCATCGAGACCCTCTACGAAGGCTCAGACACCCTTCTGTACCGGGGTGTGCGCGAGGACGATGGCCATCCGGTGGTGCTCAAGGTCCTCCGGCGCGATCACGCGAGCCCTCGCGCCGCCGAGCGGCTTCGCCACGAATACGAGATCGCTCGGGCGCTCGACACAACGGCCATCGTCATGCCCCATGGGCTCGCGATGCTCGGCGACCAGCCGGCGCTCGTCCTGGAGGATTTCGGCGGCGTGTCGCTCGATCGGCTGCTCGATGGCGACGGGCCGACGCCGCTCGAGCGCTTCTTCCCCCTCGCCATCCGCCTGGTCGAGGCGCTCGCCGGGCTGCACCGGCACGACGTCGTCCACAAGGACATCAAGCCGCAGAACGTGCTCCTCAACCCCGCCACCGGCGAGGTGAAGATCACCGATCTGGGGATTGCGTCCCGGATCCCCCGCGAGCTCCAGCACCTCGAGCACGTCGGGCTCATCGAGGGGACCCTGGCCTACATGGCCCCGGAACAGACAGGCCGGATGAACCGCTGGATCGACCAGCGGACCGATCTCTACTCCCTGGGCGTCGTCTTCTACGAGATGCTGACGGGCACGCTGCCGTTCCAGGCCGGCGATCCCGTCGCGTGGGTCTATTGCCACATCGCCCAGGCGCCGCGGCCGCCGCACGCGCTCGTCCCCTCGATTCCCCCGCAGCTCTCCGCGGTGGTGCTCAAGCTGCTCTCCAAGGCCGCCGAGGAGCGTTATCAGAGCGCGGCGGGCCTGCGGCACGACCTGGACGAGTGCTTCGCCAGATGGCGGGCGAGCGGATCCATTCCCCCCTTCGCGCTCGGAGGGCGCGATCTCTCCGACCGGTTCCAGGTCCCGCAGCGGCTGTACGGGCGCGAGCGCGAGGTTGCGGCGCTGCTCGCCGTGTTCGAGCGCGTGGTCGCGAGCGGCCGGCCAGAGCTCGTGCTCGTGTCGGGCTACTCGGGCATCGGCAAATCGTCGCTCGTCGCCGAGCTGCACAGGCCGGTGGTGAGGGAGCGCGGCTTCTTCCTGTCCGGCAAGTTCGAGCAAGCCGCGAGGGACGTCCCCTACAGCGCCTTTCATCAGGCGTTCCGGGCGCTCTTTCAGGAGATCCTCTGCGCGAGCGACGATCAGGTCGAGGGCTGGAGACAGCGCCTCCGGGACGCCCTCGGCGAGAGCGGCGGGTTGCTCGCCGACGTGCTCCCCGAGCTCACGCTGCTCCTCGGCCCGCAGCCGCCTGTGCCCGAGCTGCCGCCCGCCGAGGCCCAGAGCCGGCTGCACGCGACGCTCCAGCGCTTCGTCTCGGCGTGCGCCCAGAAGGACCACCCCGTTGCGCTCTTCCTCGACGATCTGCAGTGGGCCGACGCGGCGAGCCTCCAGCTGCTCGAGCAGCTCGCCACCTACGCCGGGTCCGAGCACCTCCTCTTGATTGGCGCGTACCGCGACAACGAGGTCGGCCCCGCGCACCCGCTGCGGCTCACGCTGGCCGAGGCGCGGAAGCGCGGCGCCGCCGTCGTCGAGCTCGTCCTCGATCCGCTCTCGGCCGCCCATGTCGGGGCGCTCGTCGCCGAGACGGTCCACGCGCCGCACGCGCCGGCAGAGCAGGTCGAGCCGCTCTCGGAGCTCGTCTATGAGAAGACCGGCGGCAACCCGTTCTTCGTGCTCCAGTTCCTCATCGCGCTGCACCAGGAGGGGCTCATCACCTTCGACGCGGAGGAGGGCAGGTGGCGCTGGGACATCGCCGCGATCCGGGACAAGGAGTTCACCGACAACGTCGTCGAGCTGATGGCGGGCAAGCTGAAGCGGCTCTCGGGCCCGACGCGGGACGCGCTCACGCTCGCCGCGTGCCTCGGCAGCAGCCTGGAGCTCGACACGCTCGCGGTGGTCGCGGGCCGTCCGGCGGCGGAGCTCCACGACGCGCTCGAGGAGGCCGTGCAGGAGGGGCTGCTGCTCCGCCGGAACGGCGCTTATCGATTCCTCCACGACCGGGTGCAGCAAGCCGCAACCTCGCTCGTCCCGGCGGGACAGCTCGCCGAGATGCACCTCTGTATCGGGCGGCTGCTCCTCGGGGCACGACGCGCGGAGGAGCGCGACGACGCGCTCTTCGACGTCGTCGCCCACCTCAACCGCGGCGCCGCGCTCCTGCGTTCCCAGGCGGAGCGGGACGAGGTCGCCGCGCTGAACCTCCGCGCCGGCAGGAAGGCCAAGGCGGCCGCGGCCTTCCAGTCCGCCGCCGCGCTCTTCGCGGCTGGCCTCTCGCTGCTCGCGCCGGCCTCGTGGGAGACGCGCCACGAGCTGACCTACGGCCTGACCTTCGAGCGCGCGCACGTCGCGTACATCACCGGCAGCTTCGAGGAAGCCGAGGGGCGCGTGGAAGAGCTCATGGATCGCGCGAGGACACGGCACGAGACGGCCGCCGTCGTCGAGCTCGCCGTCGCGCTGAACGCCACCCGCGGGCAATACGCCCGCGCGGTGGAGATCGCGCTCTCGGGCCTCCGCGCGTGCGACGTCGATCTGCCGCTCCACCCCACCGACGCGCAGGTCGAGGAGGAGACCGAGAGCGTCTGGAAGGCCCTGGGCAATCGGGCCATCGAGGACCTGATCCACCTGCCGCCCATGACGCACCCAGGGATCAAGATCACGATGGGCGTGCTGCAGAGCGTGTCCCTCCCTTCGTTCTTCGTGGACCCGAACCTGTACCACCTCGCCGTCATGCGCATGGTCAAGCTCAGCCTGCGCCACGGCAACGCCGAGCACTCCGCCGTCGCGTACGCCGCCTTCGCGATGGTGATGAGCTCGAGGTTCGGGCGATATCAGGAGGCTTATTCGTTCGGCAGGCTCGGCTACGACCTGGCGCAGAAGAGCGGCCTGCTCACCACGAAATCGGTGGTGGTCATCCTCTTCGGACACTATGTCGTCTTCTGGACACGCCACTACCGGGAGACGTATCCAACCACGCGCGACGGCTTCACCGCCGCGGTCGAGTCCGGTGATGTGAACAACGCGTGCCTCAACTGCATCTGGGCCGCGCTGTTCCCGCTGCTCGCCGGCGAGCCGCTGGAGGACGTGCTTCACGAGGTCGAAGAGCGCCTCGGTTTCGTGCGCAGGGTCGGCCACACGTTCGCGCACAACGCCCTCCTCGGCGGCCACGCCATGATCCAGGCGCTGCGCGGGAGGCCGGTCCGCTTCTCGATGCCGGACGGGTCCGAGCTGGATCCGCCGGCCTTCGAGGCGCGGCTGGAGGAGGGGGGGCACCTGGAGGCCGCGCGCGACTTCTATTACAGCTTGAAGGCGCAGGCGCTCTTCGTGCTCGGCTCTCCCCGAGAGGCGCTCGCGGCGGCGACCCGCGCGATCGCCGAGCACCCCGCCAGGGTCGGTCCGCACGCGCTCATCGCCGAGAGCTTCTATTGTCGCGCGCTCGCGCTCGCGGCCCTCTTCAACGCGCCGCACGCGCCGCACGGCGCGGGCGAGGCGCAGCCATCCCCGCCGTGGGTGCTCCCCGAGGAGCTCCTCGAGTGCGAGCGGCAGCTCGGCGCGTGGGCCAGGAGCGGCCCCGACAACTTCCTCCACAAGCACGCCCTGGTCCGCGCCGAGATCGCCCGGCTCCTCGGGCGCGAGCCGGAGGCCGGCCGGCTCTACGAGCAGGCCATCGCGGCGGCGCGCGAGGGCGGCTTCGTCCAGCATGAGGCCATCGCCTGCGAGCTCGCCGCGGAGTTCTACCGCGCGCGCGGCCTCTCGACGCCCGCCGACAGCTACCTGCGAAGCGCCCGCGCCGGCTATTTCCGCTGGGGCGCCCGCGCCAAGGTGGAGCAGCTCGATCAGCGCTACCCTCACCTCGCCCCGCGCAAGCCGATCGCCCCCACCGTCACCTTCGCCGTGCGGGCCGAGCAGTTCGACGTCCTGTCGGTGGTGAAGGCCGCGCAGAGCATCTCTGGCGAGCTCAAGCTCTCGCGGCTGCTCGAGGTGCTGCTTCGCATCGTGGTCGAGCACGCGGGCGCCGAGGAGGGCTGTGTCCTCCTGGTGCGGGAGGAGCAGCTGTGGCTCGCGGCGATCGAGGCGCCGGGGGGCGCGGTACGGCTGCTGGAGGCGGGCGAGGCGCCTTCGACCGCGTTGCCGCAGTCGGTCCTCAACTATGTTCGCCGGAGCCACGAGCGCGTGCTGCTCGACGACGCCGCCGGCCGGCACCCCTTCGTGGAGGATGCGTATTTCCGGCGCAAGCGCGCGAGATCGGTGCTGTGCCTCCCGATCGTGCGCCAGGCTCGGCTCATCGGCCTGCTCTACCTGGAAAACAACCTCGCCACCGGGGCGTTCACCCCCGGGCGGCTCAGCGTCGTCGAGCTGCTCGCCTCGCAGTCGGCGTTCTCGCTGGAGAACGCGATGCTCTATGCCGAGGTGGAGCAGGAGAACGCCGAGCGGCGGCGGGCGGAACAGGCGCTCAAGGCCAATCAGAAGATGCTCCAGGCCATCGTCGACAACTCGGCGGCGAGCGTCTACGTCAAGGATCGAGAGGGCCGATTCCTGCTCGCCAACCGGCAGGTCGGCGCCCTCCTGGGCGTGCCGAGCGAGCAGCTCCTCGGGAGGACCGACGCCGACCTCTTCCCGGCTCCCTTCGCCGAGATGGTCCGCGAGCACGAGCGGAAGGTGCTCGAGACGGGTGCGCCGATGGAGTGGGAGGAGACGGTGCCGCTGGAGGACGGGCTGCACACGTTCCTGTCGATCAAATTCCCTCTCGGCGAGGGGGTGATGCCCGGCGTGCTCTGCGGCATCTCCACCGACATCACCGAGCGCAAGCGGGCCGAGCAGGCCGAGCGCTTCCTGGCCGAGGCGAGCCGCAAGCTGATGACGCTGGGGTACAGCGCGACCTTCGAGAGCGTGGCGCAGCTCCCGGTGCCCGAGCTCTCGGATCAGTGTGTCGTCGAGGTGCTCTCGGCGGACAGGACACCGGGCCCGACGGTCGTCGCGGGGGTGCCCGGCGAGCAGCTGGCAGCGCTGAAGGACGCGCTGCGCGCTCTGGCAGGAGCGCCGCCGGCCGGATCCGAGGGGGTCGATGGCCGCGCCGCGCCGCTGGTGCAGCAGGTGCGTTCGCTCGACCCGCGGGTCAGGCCGCCCTGGGAGCGGCTCGGCGTCCACGCGTTCCTGCGGGTTCCGCTGCTCGCGCGCGACCGGTACTTCGGCGTCATGACCCTGCTGGCGACGGCGCCCGAGCGCCGCTGTGGCCCCGCCGACCTGCGGCTGGCCGAGGAGCTGGGGCGCCGCGCGGCGCTCGTGCTCGACAATATCCGCCTGTACACCGAGGCCCAGGAGGCCATCGAGCGGCGGGACGAGTTCCTCGTCGTCGCGTCTCACGAGCTCAAGACCCCGCTGACGTCGATGCAGATGCAGGTGCAGGCGGCCGAGCGCCTGCTGCGCCGCGGCTCGCTCGCGGGCGTTCCCCCGGCGCGGATCGAGGCGATGTTCCGCATCCTCGGCCGCCAGACGTCGCGGCTCGGGCGCCTGGTCGACGAGCTGCTCGACGTCACGAGGATGAACGCCGGGCGGCTGGCGCTCACGCGGGCGCCGGTCGATCTGGCGGCGCTGGTGGGTGAGGTCGTCGAGCGGATGCGCCCCCAGCTCGCGGACGCCCGCTGCCCGGCGCAGCTGGATCTGGGAGCGCCCGTGGTCGGGCACTGGGATCCGGATCGCCTGGAGCAGGTCGTCGTCAACCTCCTGTCGAACGCGATGAAGTACGGCGCAGGTGGGCCTATTTTCATCGGCGTGCGGCGGCAGGCGGATCGCGCGCTGCTCGTGGTCCGGGACGAGGGGATCGGGATCGCGGAGGCCGATCAGGGCAGGATCTTCGAGCGCTTCGAGCGCGCCGTGTCGGTGCGCAACTTCGGCGGCATCGGGCTCGGGCTCTACATCGCGCGCTCGATCGTGGCGTCGCACGGCGGATCCATCCAGGTGCAGAGCAAGCCGGGCGCCGGCGCGACGTTCGTGGTGGAGCTCCCGCTGAGCCCACCGGAGAGCGCCGTGCCGCATCCAGGGGCCGGAGAGTAGACAGACGCGGGCCACGCACGCTGGGTTCTTCACCAGCTCGTCGATGTCTACGTCGCCGTAGTAGCTCTTGAACATGTAAGCGCTTTCCATTGCGTGGATGCCGCGGCGATCGCTCGTGACACCCGGCTGCAGCTCATCCTCAAAAGTTCTTACGACGCCGGAGCAAGTTGAATATTGATCTCGAGCCAGACCTCGAATGCTCAATATGGTGTCACAGTCAATCGTGCTGCTGCCGAGTATGGCCTTGTATACACCGAACATTCCACTGAAGAGCCTGCAGTCCATGGCCAGCCTCTCTAGCTCGCTCGCTTGCGATTCGACTTTGCATTGCTCCGTGAGCTCTGGCACAGGCGAAGGTGTGCGTTTGTCTTCGTTGACGTGGGGATGTCCCTCTCTCTTCTGAGCATGGTGATCGCGACGCTGGAGGGTCGTCTCACAGCTGGCCAACCGTTTCCGGGTGACGCTCAGAGTCGACCTAAGATCGGGGTCGCTCTCGCCGGCGGCGTCGTGGCGTGCTGGAGGCGCCCTGGGCGCGGCCCTCCGCGACGAGGAGCGCGGAGAGCTCGCGGATCGGGTGAGCTGCTCTGCCGAGCGCGAGGCGATGATCGCCTGTTCTTCTCGCGGGCTTTATGCCTGGCAGCAGAAGGTCGACGGCTCGGCCGGCAGCAGCTCGCCGGTGGGCTCGCCGCCGCTCGGGGCGCAGCCGCCGGGATCCACGGCGACGACCTCCGCCGACTTGCTGCCGAGGGCGACGCCGGGCGGCGTGACCCCGCAGAATGGCGTCGTCGAGCTCACGACGGCGGACACGAGCAGGTCCCCGCACGCGCCGTCGCTGTAGACCGACGCCATGACGGTGCACGACGCGCCCTCCAGCTCCCCGCAGCCGCACTCGGAGCAGCCGCGCGTGTCCTCGGCGCCGCCGTAGAAGACGTGCCTGTCCAGGTAGGGCGCCTCGCACGTCACGTCGCCCTCGTGGAAGATGCACGTCAGGAAGCCGCCGGGCGGCGGGACCCCGGGCTGGTCGGGCGACGGCATGCAGGTGCTCCGGTCGCCCAGGCACTCCGTGTAGGCGCCGGGCACGCAGGCGAGCGCCCGGGTCTGCCAGGGATCGAGGAGCGCCGGCGGTGGCGACTCGTCCACCCTGGGTGTGCATGCGCCGGTCGCCGTCACGATCGGCGCCCCGATGGAGACCGACTGCACGCACGGCTTCCCGCCGCAATCCTGGCCGGCGGGGATCGCGTTCGCGGCGGTGCAGGCGCCGTCCCAGCCGTCGGGCGCCGCGAAGGAGGTCGTGACGCCGCCGGGGTCGCCGGGACACTTCGAGCATTGTGAATTTCCTTTGATAATTCCCATGTCTCTCGGAGTTTCTTTGCGAGAAGGACACGATGTGGACGAGCCTGTTCAGAATGCCGCATTGATTCCGAGCCCGAGCGCCGCAGCAAGCGGAGGTGACGACCACGTGATGGCTCCAGGGGCGGTGCGCGGATCGCTCTGGCGCCGGAGCACCGCACCCGCCACGATGACGGTAGCTTCCGCGTAACCGTATGCGGACCACCTGTCCGAAAGGGGCCAGTCGCTGCCGAGCCGCGCCCCGCACCCTAGCAGGGCGTCGTTGCGCAAGGCCAGGTTCCACGGGTTCCGAGCGGAGAACCGGACGACGCCACCTGTTGCGACCCCGCAGCCAAACAGGCGGCTGCTGCGAAGGCATGCCACGGCAGCCATCGTGAAAGCGCTGGTGCCGAGGGGCACCGCTTCCACCTCCTGCGCCAGCGAGACGAGCCCCCGCCCTTCCACCGCGACCGACCAGTCGGGCCGGCGAACGCCGACAGACATGGTCATGCCGGCCACGGCCCCCGGCGTGATCCCCAGGCCGCGGGTCGCCCCGAGCCCCGCCTCCAGTCGCCAGCGTTCTGTCGGCGCTGGCGTCGACTCCAGCAGCGCTGGCGTCTTGGCCTGGCGCCCCTGAGGAAGCGGCGGTGAAGGCGGCGGCAAGGGCTCGAAGGGCGGTGGCGCCCGCTCCGGCGTGGCCAGAATACGCGCCACGATCGCGAGGGCCACGCCGGTGAGCAGCTCCGCGCAGCCGCTCCGGGTGCTGAACCCCTCGGCCCAGGCCGTATCGCCCGCGCCCTCGCCCTCGCGCAGGGCCATTGAGGCCGTGAGCTCCGGCCCCTCCCGCGCGATGCTGAGCGTGAGCACCCGCGGCGCGTCGTCCTGGAACGGATCGCCGCCGAGCCCGCGCGCCACCTCCGCGCGCAGGTGCGCCTCGCCGGCGCAGCCCTCGGCGCCGGGGCCCAGCACGACCTCCAGCCGCATCGCAGCCTGCGGCAGATCCGGCGCGGCGTGCCCCTCCGCGACACGGAGCAGGACCATGGCCGCCGTGGCCACCGCGACGGCGGCGCGCGCCGGCCACCTCGCGCCCCCGCGCGGACCGATGCCGCACCGGGCCAGGCGCGCGCCGAACCTCGGTCTGCCGCAGGGCCCGCTCATCGCGACGGCTCGCTCCCCGTCGCGCCCTGCTCCGGGGCGGCGACGCGCGCCAGGGCGACCGTACGAAGCCGCTCCCGCACGTTCTTCAGCTGGCCCCCGGGGAACCGCTGCTCGTGCACGGCGATCTGCCGGAGCGCCCCGGCGGGATCACCGGCGGTGAGGCGCTCTCGCGCCGCGGTGAGCAGCCGCAGCTCCTCCGCGAACGTGTCATCGCGCTCGCTGGCCTCCCTGGCCCGTGGCACCGCCCGGGGAGCAGCAGGGCACGGGCGGTGGGGCGTCTCGATCACCGGAGCGCCGGGCCCCGGCTCCGGCGCCTGCCGCGGCGGATCGACCGCCGAGTCGGCCTCGCGCGGAGGCGGCGGCGAGGCGGAGGCGGGGTAGTCGGGATCGAACCGATCCAGGCTCTCGTACGCCGCAAGGAGGACGTCCTGGACCAGGTCGTCGATGTCGGGCGCGGCGACCCCCAGGAGCCGGAGCGAACGCGGGAGCGTCTGAAGCGCTGCGGTGTGAACGGAATTCCAGGTAGCGGAGCGGGTGGCGTCCGCGGGAGGAACGTGGGTGCTCATACCCAGAATTGCGGGGAGCTCTTCGGGGTTGGTTGGAAAACGCACGGCCCGGCGCACGGGACCGAGCCGCACCTGCGGCGAGCGCCGCGCTCACGACAGGCTGCGGCCCTCCGGCGGGATCCACGCCGAGTGGGGCGAGATCGTTTCCATGTGGGCCAGCACCTCGGCCTGCCCCCAGCGCTCGAGCGCGTCCATCTCCGCCGGGCCGAGCAGCCGCCGGATCGCGCCCCAGGTGCGCTCGAACTCGAGCGCGACCAGGTGCTGCGATAGCGCGGTGAGGGGGCTCAGGTCGGAGTCGTCGCCGCGGTACGCCGCGTAGGCCTCGGCGTCCCATCCTTCCAGCGGGAGCGCCTCCGCCTCGTCGATGCGCCGATCGAGCGCCTCCTCGGTCTCCGCCCACGCTCGGGCGATCTGGAAGAGCTTGGCGATCTTGTCGAGCGGCAGGCCGAAGCGCGCGACGCGGTGCTCTTTGCGGCGCGATAGCCACACGACGAGCACCTGCCACATGGTCCGCCAGTCAGGCAGCCGGTCGAGGACGAAGTAGCGCTCCTCGATCCACGCTCGGATCTGCGCCGCGGCCGCCGTGCCCAGGGAGCGCTCCACCTCGGCGAGGAACGCCGCGATGTGCACCGCCATCATGGCTTCGTAGTCCCGCTCCTCGTCGTCCAGCGCCTCGATCGCGATCTCCGCCCGGACGCAGCGGCGCGCGGCCGCCTTCACCGCCTCGACATCGTCGATGCGGAGCCCGAGATCGGGCCAGAAAGGCGTTGCCCTGTCCAGGCTGAGGAGCCGGACGGCGTGCGTGTAAGAGTAGGATACATCGAGGTCGAGGAGATCGAGGGTGGGGTTCATCGGCAGCGCAGCCCGGGCCGGTCTGGAGCGGCCAGCGTAGCCGCGCCGGGGGTGAACTGGTAGGTCGCCCCACGCTCGGAGCGCCGGTCGAGCGCGCGCTCCGCTTCATCGCCGCGAACCTCGGCCCATCACGGTCGCCTCCGCCGCGAAACTTCTAAGGCGTTCGCGGCGCAGTTCGGCTGCAGCCCGTCGCAGGTGCGGAGCCCGGAGCGCAGCTTCCCAACCACGATGCGCTTCTGATACAAGCCATCTTGTTGAGGGGGGACGTACGGGAGGGAAACCATGGCGAACGAAATGGACGCCACTTCGGGGCTACTGCATACATTTCTCGCATCCTGTCCAGAGATGCTCTTCATCGCGGGGATCGATGGGGCTGTGCTGCACGCGAGCGGCGCGCTCCGTCAGGCGCTGGGGGCCGGGATAGCGCATGGCGATTCGCTCACGGCGCTCGTCCATGCGGAGGATCGCGCCGACTTCGCCGCTGCGTGGATCCGGCTGAAGGAGCAAACAGAGCCGGTGCAGTTCGATGTGCGCCTGATGGACGCTCAGGGCGCTTACCGGCGTCTGACGTGCAACGCGAGCCGGGCGCCCGAGGGGGGCACGATCCACGGGTCGCTGCGGCAGGCCGACGCCGACGGCAAGCGCGGCCCGGCAGAGCCGAGCCTCAAGGAGCGGCTCCTCGACGGCCTGGCAGACAGCCTGCAGGTCGTCATCTGGGCGATCGACACCGAGGGGACCGTCATCTACCACGACGGCAAGGGGCTCGACGCCGCCGGGCTCGCGAGGGGCGCGCTCCTCGGGAAGAACCTGCTCGAGCTCTATCCCGAGAAAGACCGCATCATCTTGCGGGGAGCGCTCGCCGGCGCGATGGCCCATGACCACAACACGGCGCACGGCGTCCACTGGGAGAGCTGGGTCGTCCCCGTGCTCAACGGGCGCGACGAGGTCGACGCGGTGCTCGGGTTCTCGCTCGACGTCAGCGCGGTGAAGCGCACGCAGGAAGAGCTGCGGGCCAGGCTCTCTCAGATCGAGAAGCAGCAGGAGGTGATCCGCAACCTCTCCACGCCGATCATCGAGGTGTGGAACGGCGTGCTGACGCTCCCCATGATCGGCGTGGTCGACAGCGTGCGGACGGCCGAGGTGATGGATGCGCTGCTCGCGCGTATCACGGAAAAACAAGCCCATTTCGCGATCCTCGATCTGACCGGGGTCGACATGGTGGACACGAAGGTGGCGAGCCATCTCATCGAGCTCGTGGCGGCGATCCGCCTGCTCGGCGCCGAAGGCATCGTCGCCGGCATCAAGCCGAACGTCGCGCAGACGATGGTCGCGCTGGGGCTCGATCTCTCGACGATCTCGACGCAACGCGATCTGCGGGCTGCCCTGAGCTACTGTATCCGGCGCATGGCGCCGCAGCCGCCGCAGGAGAGCCGCGCCAGCGTGACCGCGAGCTGACAGGGCCCCGCGCCGTCGAGCTCGCTCCGGCGCCGGAGAGCGACTCCGGCGCGAACGCCGTCTCCCTTTTTCGGCGACTCTGCTCACCCGGAGGGTGCAGAAGCGCGAGAACGGAGCGATGATGCGCCCGGTTGTGACCATTCAGCAGCGGGGGCCACGCTCGGCCATCGCATCTGGCTCACAGGGTGGGTGCGTGCAGACGACAGCCGAAGATCGCGCAGAGACTCTTCACATCGATCCACGTCTCCTGATCGAGGCCCTGGACGACCCCGCGCTCGTCATCGACGCGCGGGGCGCCGTCCTGTGCAAGAACGAGCGGCTCGATCGCCTCCTCTCGGGGCTCGGGGCGCCGAGCCTGCCGCTGTCGCCGGAGGGCGATCGCGTGCTCCTGTCGCTGGCGCCCGCGGCCGCCGACGTCGCCCGGATCCAGGCGCTCCTCTCGGGCGAGGTCGATCGCGCCGAGATCGACCTCCCGGACGAGGGCCGCGGCGCGCCGCGGTGGATGCTCCGCGGGCTCGCCTGCTCGATCGGCGGCGGCCGCGGCGCCCTGCTCCGCCTCATCGATGGAGGGGAGCGCCACGCCCGGGAGCACCAGCGCCGGTGCGCGCAGGTGGTCGAGTCCATGCACCTCGGCTGCACCTTCCTCGCCCTCGAGGCCCCGGAGGATGACCGGTCGCTCCGGTACGTCTACATGAACCGCGCCTCCGAGCGGATCGCCAGCCGGCCCACCGCGGCGATGCTCGGCCAGACGATGGACGAGAGCGTCCCCAGCCTGCGGCAGATCGGCATTCCTCAGCGCCTGGCGGAGCTGATCCGCGCCGGCGGGACCGACGAGAGCGAGGTGATCCTCCCTCTGGAGGAGGGCACGCGCGTCATGACGACGTGGTCGTTCCCCGTGGGAGATCGGTGCGTCGCCGTGATCTACGACGACGTCACCGAGCGCCGGGCGACGGCGGCGTCGCTCGAGAGCGCGCGCCTCCTCCTCGACGGCATCGTCGAGCACCTCCCGCTCATGCTCTTCGTCAAGGACGCGGAGGAGCTCCGTTACGTGCGGGTGAACAGGAATTTCGAGGAGTTCCATGGCCACGCGCCAGGCGAGCTGATCGGCTTGTGCGCCAGCGACCTGTTGCCGCAGGCGCTGGCCGCGAAGATCGACGCCGAGAGCCGCGCCGTCCTCGCGGGGGGCGTGCCGGTCGAGGTCCCGGAGCTCCGCGTCCCCTCGAAGCGCTTCGGGGACCGCATCGGCCGCGCCCGGTTCATCCCCATGGAGGACGCCACGGGCAAGGGCCGTTATCTCCTCGGGCTCATCGAGGACATCACCGAGCGCAAGAAGATCGAGGACGCGCAGCGCCAGGAGTCGATCCTCCTGGAGACCCAGCGGCGGCTGATCGAGCTCATCCAGGAGCTCTCGACGCCGAGCATCCCCATCCACCCGGGCATCCTCGTCGTCCCGCTCGTCGGCCAGATGGACAGCTCGCGCGGCGCCCAGCTCGTGGAGTCGCTCGTCGCCGCGGTCGAGCGGCACCACGCCGAGTTCGTCATCATCGATATCACCGGCGTCACGTCGGTCGACAGCGCGGTGGCCAACCACCTGCTCCAGGCCACGCGCGCCGCGGGGCTCCTCGGGGCCGAGTGCAGCGTCGTCGGCGCCTCGCCCAGCATCGCCCGCACCGTGATCGAGCTCGGCATCGAGTTCGGCAAGCTCGCGACGCACCGGGACCTGCAAGCCGGGTTCCGGCACGCGCTGGCGCGGAAGGGGTATGTGATCAGCCCGCGCGCGGATCGAAAGGCCTGAGCGCGGCGGAGCCGCCCGCGGCACGCGCGGAGGCTGCCCGCGCTACCCCTTCGGCGTCATGAGCCTGGCGAGAACATGAGGGGATACACCACCGTGACGACGCCGCCCTCGGGCGCCGGAAACGTGAGCTTCTCGAACTCGCGCAGGACACAGCTCACGACCGCGCGATCCGGCATGGGCGCGCTCGCGGCCGACGGCGGGGAGCTGGCCGGCGGCAGAGCGCCCTCCGTGACGGTGGTCACCTTGCCGTCCCTGCCGATGACGAAGCGCACCGCGATCCGGCCAGCGAGGTTGGGATCGCGGCGCAGCCCGTCTTCGTAGCATTTGCGCAGCCCACCGAACCGCGCGCGCACGGCCTGCTGGATCTCCGTGGGTTGCAGCCGGCCCGAGACGTCCATCGATGTCATGCGAAGCGAGGGCGGCGCTCCTGGCGGGCCGGTGAACCGGCCTTCGCGGGGGAGGGCTCCGAGCAGGAGGATCTCCGGCTTCGAGCCGGGCGGTCGCTCCTTCCATTGCCGCGCGCGGGCGAGGGTGGTCGACACGATCTCCTTGACGTCCGCGAGGCTCGCTCCTGGCACGGCGCGCAGACCGATGCGGTCGAGGCAGGTCCGCGGCGCCTTCGCGCACGCGGCTTCGGCGAGCTCCGCGAGCGCGGCGGAGGCGCGTTCCCGCTGCGGGCCCACGACCTCGCGCTTCACGAGCGTCCGGACGAAGCCGCCGCCTTCCGATGCGCTCGGCGGGGCGACGGTCAGCTCGAAGAGGCTCAGCTCCACGTCGCGTTCGCGGACATCGACGGCGAACTCGAACCGCGGCGGCTCCGAGGCGCTCTCCTCGGGAGGGCCGGGCATGGGCGTGCGGAAGCGGAGCCCGCCCACGCCGGTGCGCAGCAGCGCCAGGGGGTAGCCCGCGAAGGCCGCCGTGCGGGATACGCTCTCGATGACGATCCAGGCGACCGCTCCGTCCGCCACGACGGCGATCTCACCCTGCGCGGGCGCGCCGCGGTCGCTCTCGCGGGCGCGGCGCGCGTCCAGCTGCACGAACAGCTCGTCGACCTTGGTCAACCGGCCGAGCTCGGCGATGCTCTTCGCGTCGCCGACGAGCCGGCCGTCCAGGAGGATCTGGTGGCCTCGGATCTCGACCTCCGGCGGCGAGGCCGCGTCGGGCGGGGCTTCCGGAGCGGCCGGCGGCGCCGCGGGCGCGATGGGCACGGCGATCGGACGCTCGGTCGACGCGGGCGGGGGCGCGGGCGCGGCGCACGCGCAGAGCGACGCTGCCAGCAGGGCGATGGGGCACCAGGTCGGGTGAGGCATCGAGGGGTTCTCCATGGTCGCGACGCTCGACTGCCGCGAATCGAGGAGGGGAGCAACCATGTTCAGGCGAGCGCGAAACGAGGCCGGCGATGCGGTGAGGGCCTGACCCTTCCGCTCGTGCCCCTTGCGATCCGGCCGGTCCGCACCAGAGCCTCCGGACACCGCACATGCCTGAAGGCGACACCCTCTTCCGCATCGCCGCCGCCCTCGGCCCCGCGCTCACGGGCGCGCCCGTCGTCGCGCTGGAGCTGCCCCGGAGCGACCAGCCGTGCCGCCGGCTCGTCGGACGCCGCGTCGAGCGCGTGGAGGCGCGCGGCAAGAACCTCCTGATCTTCTTCGACGAGGGGACCGTCCTCCACACGCACCTGCGCATGAGCGGGGCCTGGCACCTCTACCGCGAGGGCGAGCGCTGGAAGCGGTCCGAGGCGACGGCGTCGGCCATCCTCGCGGTCCCCGGCTACGTCGCCGTCTGCTTCCGCGCGCCCGTCGCGCGCCTGCTCCGCGCGAGCGCCCTGCGCGGCGATCGCCTCCTCGGCGGCCTCGGCCCGGATCTGCTCGGCGGCGCCTTCGACGCCGCCGAGGCGCTCCGCCGCCTGCGCGCCCTCGACGAGGTGCCGCTCGGCGTCGCCGTCATGGACCAGCGCGTCGTCGCCGGCATCGGCAACATCTACAAGAGCGAGCTCCTCTTCCGGACGCGGCTCGACCCCTTCGCCCCGGTCCGGGCGTACTCCGACGAGGAGCTCTCCGCGATGCTCGACGTCGGCCGCGGCCTCCTGCAAGCCAACGTCGAGCCGCGAGACGCCGCCAGCGCGTACCGTGGACCGACCGCGCATTACATGACCACACGCACGACGCGCGCCGGCGGAGACCGCAGGAGGCCAGTCAGCGTGTACGGCCGCGAGGGGTACGCCTGCTACGACTGCGGCGCCGCGATCCAGATGCGCCGGCAGGGGACGATGATGCGGTCGACTTACTTCTGTCCTCGCTGCCAGCCGACCCGCGCCGCGCCGCCGCCGGCCGGGCCTGCTCCGTCCGCGCCGTGACCACGGCCGCCGGCGGGCCGCGCTGCGGCGCGTGCGCGAACGCCTGCGCCCCCGGCGATCGCGCGTCGCGCGCAACCGTGCTGCCCGGCAGACCTTTCCGGCGCTCCGATCGTACGATCCGCTCCATGCGCCTCACCCTGCTCCTGCTCCTGCTCCTCGCGCTCGCGCCCGGGTGCAGCCACGCCCTGGACGAGCCCGTCACACCGGACGACGCCGGGAGCGCACCGCCCCCGCCGGCCCCCGTCTCCTCGTCCTCGGCGAACGCGCCGGGCTCGCCGCCCGATACGGGCACCGCCGAGGCCGAGATCGACCCCCGCCTCGCCCCGCTCATCGCCGCCGCCTTTCGCGACTACAAGCCCTGGGGTCGCGTCGACGACGAGCTCCGCTGGGCGCCCTGGCTGTGCCGGATGCCGCTGCCCGGCCGCGTCCGCATGAGCGCCGCCGAGGACGGCGGCCACGCCCGCAAGCTCTACTCGGTGTTCGCCAAGCACCGCGATCGCTATCCGCTCGTCGACGGACAGGCGCCCGTCGCCCAGCCGGTCGGGCAGGTCCTGGTCAAGGAGAGCTTCGTCCCGGAGCTGGTGGACGACGGCGCGGCGGCCGCCCTCCCGGGCGCCGGCGCCACCCCGCCGGACGCCGCGGATCACTTCGACCCCATCCTGCGTGACGGCGATCGCGTCTACCGCGCGTCGCGCCTCGCCGGCGCGTACGTGGTGCTCAAGGTCGCGCCGGACACCCCCGGCACCGACGCAGGCTGGGTCTACGGCACGGTCACGCCCGCGGGCGAGGTGACCTCCGCCGGCCGGGTCGCCTCGTGCATGGGTTGCCACGTGAGCGCCCGTCACGAGCGCGTCTTCGGGCTCGCGCCGGCGCCGTCCGCGGCGCCCTGACGGGCTCCGGACGCCGCGGCAGCGTCGACGACCCCGGCGAGCGCATCCAGCGACATCGGCTTGACGAAGTGGGCGTCGAACCCTGCCGCCTCGGCGCGGCGGCGGTCCGACGCCTGCCCGTACCCCGTGAGCGCGACGAGCGCGCCCGAGCACAGCTCAGCCTCCCTCAGGCGCCGCGCCACCTCGTAGCCGTCCATCCCAGGGAGCCCGATGTCGAGGAGCACGAGATCGGGCCGATGCTCCGCCGCGGCCTTCAACGCGCGCGGGCCGTCGCCGGCGATCCACACCTCTTGCCCGAGGGCCAGCAAGGCGTCGGCGAGGGTGCTCGCGGCGTCCACGTTGTCCTCGACGATGAGGACGCGGAGCTTCCTCGCCGCCGGAGACGGCTGCTCTGCGTTCTTCGAGGGCGCGGACGACGCCCCGACGGCCGCGGCGGGTAGGCGCTCGTCCGCCGCCGCGGGCGCGCGCTCCTCCGCCGCAACGGGGAGACGCACGATGAACTCGCTGCCTTGCCCTGGCCCCGGGCTCGTCGCCTCGATGCTCCCGCCGTGGAGGGCGACCAGATCGCGGACGATGGTCAGCCCGATACCGAGGCCGCCGGGCGCCCGATCGAGGCTGCGATCCGCCTGATGGAACAGCTCGAAGACATGGGGCAGCACCTCCCTGGAGATCCCGATCCCGTCGTCGCGGACGCGCAGCTCCACCTGGTCGCCGCGCTGCTCGACCGTCACCCCGATGTGGCCCCCGGGGTCGGTGTACTTGCACGCGTTGGTGAGCAGGTTGACGAGGATCTGCTCGAGGCGGACGTCGTCCCCGAGGACCTGGACGGCGGCCGCCGGCAGCACGAGCCGGATCTGGTGCCGCCGCGCCTCGATCTGCTCGCGCGTCGACTCCACGGCGCGCGCCACGGCGGCCTTGACGTCGATCCGCTCCTTGCGCAGCTCGATCTTTCCCCGGGTGATGCGCGACACGTCGAGCAGATCGTCCACGAGGCGCATCAAGGTCCTCGTTTGCCGCGCGATCACCTCGATGTGCTGATCCGGCGGCCCGCCGTGGCTCCGCCGCCGGAGGAGCTCCACGGCCACGCAGATCGGCGCCATGGGGTTGCGCAGCTCGTGCCCGAGCATGGCCAGGAACTCGTCCTTCCGGCGATCCGCGTCGGCCAGCGCGTCCTCGACGCGCTTGCGCTCGGTGATGTCCAGGGACGAGCCGACGAACCCCAGGAACGCTCCGGCGGCGCCGAAGCGCGGGGCGCCCTGCGTCACGACCCACCGGCTCTCGCCGTCCCGGCGGAGCATCTGGCATTCCAGCATGAACGGCTCGTGCGTCTCGATCGATTCGGCGCACACGCTCGCGACGAGCTGGCGATCGTCCGGGTGGACCGCGTCGAGCCAGCCGTCCCCCAGCTCCTCGTCGAGGGAGCGCCCCGTGAAGCGCAGCCACGTCGTGTTGACGTACTCGCACCCGCCGGAGGGCCCGGACATCCAGATCATCATGGGGGCGCAGTCGGCGAGGGAGCGGAAGCGCTGCTCGCTCTCGCGGAGGCGCTCGACGTCCTCGGCGAGCTGGCGGCGCAGCCTGGCGATCTCGATGCGCCCGCCGACCCGCGCGAGCAGCTCGCGGACCGAGAACGGCTTCACGAGGTAATCGTCCGCGCCCGCCTCGGCGCCGTGCACGCGCGACGCTTCGCCGGATCGGGCCGAGATGAACACCACCGGGACGAGCCTCGTCCTCGGCTCGGCCCGCAGCACCTTGAGGAGGCCGAACCCGTCGAGCCCGGGCATCATGATGTCGGTGAGCACGAGATCGGGTACACGCGAGCGCACAGCGCAGAGCGCCATCTCGCCGTTCTCGACGGCCTCCACGGTCCACCGCGTCGCAAGGACGTCCCTGAGGTAGCTCCGCATGTCGGGGTTGTCCTCGACGAGCAGGACGTGGCCGGCCGGGCCCTCCGCCGGGCGTGCGTCCCCTGCGCTCCCTGCGCTCGCCGGTGACCCCAGCGGCAGCTCCGCCGGCGGCGCGGGCCCGCAGACCCACTGCGACGCCTCCTCCACGAACGCCTGGACCGTCACGGCCGTCATGCCGAGCTCCCGCTCGGCGCCGATGCGCTCCGCGGGCACATGCGCTGATCCGGCGGGGATGCGGACGGTGAACGTGCTGCCACGGCCGACCTCGCTCGTCGCGTGGACCTCGCCCATGTGGAACCGGACGAGCTCCCGCACGAGCGCGAGGCCGATGCCGGAGCCCTCGTGGCTCCGCCCGCGCGCCCCCTGGATCCGGTGGAAGCGATCGAAGATCCGGGGGAGCTCGTCGGCGGGGATCCCCGTCCCCGTATCGCGGACCTCGAGGAGCACGTGGTCGCCGGCCCACCGAAGCGCGATCGCGATCTCGCCCTCGAGCGTGAACTTGAACGCGTTCGAGACCAGGTTGAGGACGATCTTCTCCCACATCTCGCGATCGACGTAGACGCGCTCCGGGAGCGGCGGGCAGTCCACGACGAGCCGGAGCCCCGCCCGCTCCACGGCCGCGCGGAACGCGCTGACCACCTCCGCGGTCAGCGCCGAGAGGTCGAGCGCCTCGTAGGAGACCTGCATCCGGGCGGCCTCGATCCGGGCGAAGTCGAGCAGGGTGTTCACGAGCTTGAGGAGCCGCCGCGCATTGCGGCGCGCGAGCTCGACGAGCTCGCGCTGCCTGTCCGTGAGGCCGCCGGGCGCGCTGGTCAGGAGCTCGTCGATCGGGCAGAGCATGAGCGTGAGCGGCGTCCGAAGCTCGTGGCTCACGTTCGAGAAGAACCTGGTCTTGAGCTCGTCGAGCCGGCTGAGCTGCTCGTTCGCCACGCGGAGCTGCTCGTTCGCGCGCTGGATCTCCTGCGCCCGGAGGAAGACCTCCGCCTCGACCCGCTCCGCCCGCGTCTTCAGCTCCTCCGTGCGCCGGCACTGCTCGATCCCGCGCTGCTTCAGCTGGACAAACTCGGTCACGTCCTCGACGCGGTGGATGATGTACGCGACCCTGCCATCCGGCCCCAGGAGGGGCGAGTTCAAGGGGCTCCAGTACCGTTCCTCGAAGCCGCCTCCCTCCGCTTCAGGGCGCGGGATGTCGTACTTCTGCACGGCCATGCTGTCGGGAGCGCGCATCTGGATCACCCGCTCGATCGAGGCGCGCAGGTTCCTCGTGCCGGTCGCGTGCGGATCGTCCGGATTGTCCGGGAAGACATCGAAGATGTGGCGACCCAGGAACTCCTCGCGCCGGATGTTCGCGGCCCGGAGAAAGGCGTCGCTCGCGGCAACGACCGTGAAATCCGGACGGATCACGACGTAATTTCCCGGGATCCCCTCGAAAATGGCGCGGAAATCGGCGCTCGCGGGCAGCGCCTGCTCGCTCTCGGATCGCTGATGCGACGTCGTGCTGGTGATGGCGCTCGTGGGCATGGCCAGATCTTCGAGAGAAGACCTGGTGCACGAGATCATGCATCGCTACCCGGGTCTCCGCGCCCCCGCGACGCTCGGCCGCAGCAGCGAGCCTGGCGCCGGCTCGCCGCTGACGGGAGCCGTCTCTGGCTCCTCGGGCGCGGGCTCCATGATGCGCGCGACCCACGACAGTCCCTCCACGTTCTCCAGCGTGATCTTCGCGACCATCATGATGGGCACCGACAGCAGCGCTCCCGCCGGCCCCCAGAGCCAGCCCCAGAAGAGCATGCCGATCAGGACGGCGAGGGGCGACAGGCCCAGGGTCCGCCCGAGCACGCGCGGCTCGAGCACGTTGCCCACCAGCAGGTTGATCAGCAGGTACCCGATGGCCACGAGGGCCGCGGTGCCGGGGCCCTGGCTGGCCAGCGCGGCGAGCACGGCCGGGATCGTCGCGACCGCCGCGCCGATGTTGGGGATGAAGTGCAGGACGAACAGGCTCGACGCCAGGAGGAGCGCCAGGTCCACGCCCAGGAGGACCAGGAGCACGTAGGCGAGGACGGCGACGAGCAGGCTCGTCAGCGTCTTCACCACGAGGTACTTCTTCACCTCCCGCACGATGCGATCGACGTGCTCGAGCCCGCGCGCGGGGGTCGAGAGCAGCCGCCGCACCTTCGCGCCCGCGCCGGCGCCCTCGCAGAGCGCGAAGAACACGACGAGGAGCACCACCCCGAGGCTCGACGCCGCGCTGGCGACCGTGACCGCGGCCCCGCCGAGGAGGGGGACCAGGGACGCCGTGTGCAGCGTGCGCGAGAGGAACTCCGGGTTCACCGGGAAGCCGCGCTCCGTGAGCGTCACGGCGAGCGCGTCGGTCATCGAGGACATCCGGACCAGGTAGACCGGCACCTTCTCCTCCAGCTCCACCCCGGCGATGGTGACCACCGCCCCGACGAAGACCAGGATCGCCAGATCGACCACGAGCGCGGCCAGCGCCCCGAGGGCCGCGGGCAGCCCGCGGCGGGTCACCCAGGTTGCGATGGGCGACGAGATCGCCGCGAGCGCGACGCCGAACAGCACCGGCACGAGGAACGGCTCCGCGTAGCGCAGCCCGACGATGACGACGACCGCCGCCGCCGCGACCACGACCATCTGAGCTCGACGAGACATCGTGAAGATCCCCATGCCCAACCTCGTTGCTGACGGGTTCTCGCGTCACCTCCGCTCCGGTGGAGCGGAGCGCGGCGCGGTCTCCTCGAGGAAGAGCAAGGGATGCGCCACGCTCCGTCCCGCTCAAGCCGCGGCGCGACGGCGTGGATCGCTATCGCGCGGACACCCGGGCATCGCCGGCTTGCCCGCCGTTCAGCGGCACCGACCCGTGCTGGGCGGCGTCGGTCTTCGGCGTCGTCCCGGTGACGTACGCCTTGACGGCCTCGACGAGGAACCTGAGCCCGGCCGCGCCTTCGTTGTCCCAGTACTCGCCCTCGCGCGGGCTCACGTGGATGAGCGCGAGGGAGGGATCGTCCTTGCCCTGAGGGAAGAACACCTTCGCCTCCTCCGACCACAGCGCCTCGATCTTCGTCCGACTCCGCACGATCGAGGCGCGGCCCGACAGCGACAGGAAGCGGCGCCCCTCCTGGAGGGTCACATTCACCTCGGGCTGCGACTCGATCTCATCGATCTTGCCCGAGTCGATGCTCGTCATGAACCAGACGTCCCCGGTGTCGCTGTCGACCTTCATGAGCGCCATCGGACGCGCCCGCAGCGCCCCCTGGCTGGCGTGCGTGACGAGCATGGCAGTCCGGAACTTCTTGAGGATCTCCAGCAGCTTCTCCCGCGATCCAGTTTCCATGGTTTCCTCCATCGAGCTCCGGCCTCAGTGCCAGATCCGGACCATGGCCGGAGCGCGCGGAGGAGGGCGCGGATCATGGCTCTGCTCTGCCGCACCGAGCGTGCGCTCGAGGCATTCCGCCACAGCGTCTGGCGCGGCCCGCCGCGCCCGCGCAGCGCTGGATCTGGGGGAGGGGGAGAGGACCGAGGGCGGGCGAAGCTACGCCGCGCGGGCGAGCACGAGCGCCCCGATCACGAGCACGACGAGCGCGAGCGCGCCGGCGACCACCAGCGCCACCTTGCCCCACGCGATGGGCGCCGTGCCAGTGACGTGGCTCGCGTCCTGGCCGTGGACGACGGCGCGGTAGCTGCGCCCCTTGTAGCGGTAGGCGAGCACGTACGACGGCAGCGCCAGCCGCCGCGTCTCGAGCGCGTGCAAGAGCACCGCCACGTGCACGTTGCGGAACGTGGACCCCGGGATCACGCCTCGCGTCAGGGCGTCCTCCGCGCTGGCGGCGATCCGCTCGCTGACGATCTTGCGCGCTGCCGAGCGCTGCGCGTCGAACTGCTCGAGCACCGCGTCGGGCGGGCCGAGCTGCTGCTGTGTCCGGTGCGCGGCGGGCACCGCCAGGTCGAGCCGGAAGTGCGGCGCGAGCTCCCGGGCCTCGTCGAGCGAGAGCCCGCGTGAGGCGGACAGGAGCAGGTTGCGGAACGGCAGCTGCGTCTGTCCGGCGTGCGGGGCCCAGCTGCTCAGCCGGGCGCCCGCGTTCGAGTCCGCCGTCCAGCTCACCACGGCGTCCGCGCTGACGAGCCAGCCCGCCCACCAGATCGGGCGCAGCCCCTCGACGGTCGCCGCGCGCGCGAGATCCGACGGCCGGAAGAAGCCGAGCGTCGACATCCACCGCCGCAGCGCCTGATCGGCCTGATCGGGGGGCACCCCGAACGGGAGCAGCCAGTCGGCCTGATCGATCGGGTCGACCGGCTGCTCGATCCGCGTGACGGCGCCGCAGAAGCGGCACTTCGGCGCCTGCGCCTCGGCCGAGTACGAGACCGCGGCGCCGCACTCGGTGCACCGCAGCACCTGCACCGCCTGCGGGGCCGGGGCGCGGCCCTGCGGCGCGGCGAGGCCGCAGACGGCGCAGCGCAGGTCCCCGGGCTCCAGCGGCCCCTGGCAGCGCGCGCAGCACGGCCCCGTGGCGCTCGTGGTGGCCGAGGCGACGTCCATGTTCACGCTCATCGCGCCCCTCCGGTCGGTGCGGGCCTGCTCCCCCCGGGGAGGACGCGCTCGGTCGGCGCGGGGGCGGCGGCGGGGGCGGGCGGCCGCGCGGCGCCGCGCCGTTCGGCGGGATCGCGGTCCCGGTCGCGTAGCGCGGCGAGGACGAACGGCGCCGCGATCAGCGCGATCACGAGCACGACGGCGAGGGCGATCTTGATCCAGGAGAGGGGGGCCTTGCCGTGGATCGCGCCGGTCTGGCCGTTGATGAGGACCCGGAAGGGCGGCTTCTGCGGGTCGTGCCGGAGGGCGAGCACCCAGAGGGGCACATAGAGCAGCTCGAGCGTCTCGCGGTCGAGGTGCGTCTCGTGCGTCAGGCCGTGGTGGCTGTCCCCGGGCATGAAGCCCGAGAGGTCGCGGCCGATCTTCTCCAGCGCCTCTCGCCGCGCGAGGCCGTAGCACTCGGCCTGGGTCATCGTCGGCTCCTCGGCGATCCAGCCGCTGAGCACCGCGGGCGTGTAGCGCCGCATCGTGCGGAGGTCGAACGGCTCGATCGCCTCGAGCTCGGCGTTCGGGACGGCGCGAGATGCCACGACGAGCACGTCCATGATGTAGGTCGCGTGCTGGCCTTCGAGGTGCCGGTGCTCGGTCCTTGTGACGACGCGCGTCCGGGTGACGCTGTTCCCTTTGTCGTCGGTCGTCGTGTACGTCTCGGTTTGCTGGTAGTCCTCGCCGATCTGCGCCGCGTAGCGCGTCTGCGCCATCGCCGAGTACAGGTAGGCGGGCGTGTAGACGCCGCGGATCGCGTCGATCGTCGCCGTCTTGACGCTGGACTGCACGAAGAAGCTCCGCTTTCCCAGCCACGCCTTGACAGCGCCCTGCGCGCTCTCCCGGGTCGTGGTGAACCCGACGACGAAGTGCGGCGACGGCCGATCCTGGGAGGGCGGCCGCTCCACCACCGAGGGCGACGCGCAGTAGGGGCACACCGCGGTACGCTGGTCCGCTTCAACGCGCAGCGAGGCGCCGCAGGTCTCACATTCGAGTTGCACCGGCGCCCGAGAGAACCGCACCGGGGGGCGCGGCGTCAACAGGGAAGGGGAGGCGCGCGGCCGACAATCGCGCCCAGGGCCGAAGCCCGCTCCCCACCATCGCTCACCAACGTGGTCGTGAACGTTCGGATGTCGGAGAACGCGGCGCGCGTGTTTGCTAGCAGGGAACGGGCGGCGGGCGGCTGCCGAGGTCGGCGGGAGATGCCGAGGCGCCGGTGTCCTGCTGCGGTGTCTGCCGCATCAGCGGAGACGGCGAGCTCCGCGCCCAGCGCCTGACCGCGGCGTCCGGCCAGGGCTGCCAGCGGGCGCTGGCCTGCGGTGAGCGGGCCGCCGCGGCGGACGCGCGCGGGGCGCGCGCCCCGGCGCGCAGCCGCGGCGTGGGCCGCGGCTCGTCGAGGAACCGGAGGAGATCGGGGGCCAGATCGCTCACCGCCTCCCGGTGCGGGTAGTGCCCCGCCTTGGCGAAGCGCCGCACGGCCGCGCCTTCGATGTAGCGGTCGATGTCCGCCGCGTGGCGCGCCGGGATCACCTGGTCGCGCTCGCCCCAGTAGACGGCGAGCGGCGGTATCTCCGGGAGCCGATGAGCGATGTCCATGAGGTGATGGCGCTGGCCGCGCAGATCGATCGCGTGGCGGAGCGTGCGCGACAGGGCGCGCGCCGTGCCGGGCCGCGCGTTCATCCTGGCGAGGTGCTTGCGCTCTTCCGCGTTGAAATCGCCGCCGAGCACCAGCACCCCCGCGTGCGTGCCGACGCCCATGAGCACCGGCGCGGCCAGCTCGATCAGCCCGGTCACGGCGGCGAGGCGCAGCGGCAGCGCGACCTCGGTCCCGATGCCGCCCGCGGCGACCAGCCCGACGCGGTGGATGCGCCCTGGCCGCTCGGTGGCCACGCACATTGCAATGCTGCCGCCGAACGAGTGCCCCACCAGATCGAAATCGCCGAGCCGGAGGGCACGGATCCATTCAGCGACCACGCCCGCATACCACGCGACCGTATAGGGCGCGTCGGGCCGAGCCGAGTTGCCGTGGCCGGGCAGGTCGAGCGCGACGACCCGGCGCCCCGCCGCCGCGAGCGCGGGGGCGAGTCGATTCCAGGTCCGACAGCTGTCGGACAGGCCGTGTACCAGGACCACGGGGCGCTGGTCCGCGCCGCCGTTCCGGGAGGGGGTCCACTCTTGCCAGTGGACCTCGCCAGCAGAAAGGACGCGAACATGGCTGCGACACGTGACCGACATGTTCTTCATCAAGAGTTCGCACGAAGTGCCGCGTCTGTCCAGATTGCACCGCCGAGAGGGGTGCTCGGGGGAGGGGGTGCCGCGAAGCGAGCTTCGCGTCCGATGTGGGTTTTGCAGCGCCGGCGTACGCCGTACTGGGACGTGGGGCGGGCCGCTGCCGGGCATCCGCCTTGACCCGGCATGCCCCTGCCACCGTCGGCCTTATCGCTTCGGTGATGCGCCCGATGCCCTAGTACTACAGCCGTACTTGCGGCCCATCCGCGGCTGTAGGCGGGCGGACGGACAGGGATTTCTCGACGATTTTGATGCCTACAGCCGCACCTTGGACCAAGTACGGCTGTAGTACTAGGACACCGATCACGTTGATCGAGCGAGAAATGAACCGCCAAGACACCGAGGACGCCAAGATAATTCTCCGTTCTTGGCGTCCTTGGCGACTTGGCGGTTCGAAATTCTGCACTTTCAGGCAGTTTCAACTCGTTTGTCGCTCTAGCGGGTCCCCCACGTCTCCGGGCACGACGCCTGCCGACGATGAGTGCGAGGCCGAACGAAGCGCCCTGGCCGCGACCAGGGCAAAACTGGATGTCTGTATGGCCATTGGCACGGCGGAACCAGAGGCCGCGCCGTCCAGCGTTCCCGAGGCCCCCGAGCCCGAGCCTCCTGCTTCCAACGTCGAACCGACCGTCCAAGAGATCATCGCCGAAGAGATCAGGAGCTATCACGGTCGTCTGGACAGCCTACCCGAGGCTGTGATCGTTCAAGAGGCGGATGGAACGATCGGCATCCATAAGCCCGACGATTGGCCGAGCGACGGCGACGGTCTCATCATCGGACGAAAGCTCCCAAGCGGAGAGATCGGATGGTATGCCGGGCCAGATGCTGGACCACGCTCCGATCCTGCCGCGTTTCGACCAACCAAGTCCACAATCGTCCTTGCGCCCGACTTTGTGCGTGAAGCAGACGGGACGATCAAAGTACGTCGAGGTGCTCCAGCTTGGATGAAGCGCAGGCTCGGCGAGAGGGTCGATGAGCCTGCGAGTCCGTAGCTCATCGAGATCGGTGCACAACCTCTCTTCGGTCGCGCCGAGGCGCCGGCACGTTGCGCTCGGGCCAGGGCGGCGTGGGCGCGGAGCGACACCGCGCCGAGACGCGCTCACTCCAGCAGAAAGTAGCGCGCGTCTCGCTTGATATCGAAATGGAAGTGGTCCGCGTGCGCCTCGTTCGCGTTGGGCGTGAGGACGACGTTGAACAACCCGCTCGTCGAAATGGAACAGACGATCTCCCGCAGCTCGAGCGCGTGGGGGCTGGGCGCCTTCGGCTCCGATCCGGGGCCGCACGGCGGCGCGCCGATGGCGCCGAGCCAGTCGGCCTTCACGTCGAGCCGGGTGCCGTCGGCCTTCACGAAGGCAGCCACGTCGATGGCGAGCCCGAGGGCGTGCTGGTTGGGGCGCCCGGGCGCCGGCGCCGGCTTCTTCGCGGCGCGCTCACCCGGCTTCGCCGCCTTGCCGGTGGCCTTGGGGGTCTTCTTGCCTGCCGGCGGCTTCGCGGGCGCCTTCGTCGGCGCCACAGCGCCGGCTGGACCGGGCCGGTGCATGCTGAAGTGCACGACCTCGACGATCCCGCGGGTCGCCAGGAAGGCGGCGAGATCGTCGAGCGCGAGGGCCAGCCGGCAATCGGCGATGTCGAACGGGGAGGCCGACCTGGGCTTCGCCACGCCGTCGCCGCGGAACGTGACCCCGCGCAGCGCGCCGGTGATCCTGATCGGCCGATCGACCAGCGGGGCGCCGCGCGCCGGGGCGTGCGGGATCCGCCGGCGCTTCATCTCCCTGTCGCAAGCGTCGGCCGAGAGCGCCCCGTAGGTGGCCGCGCGCGACGCGGCGGACCACGCGGGCAGCTCGAACCGCGCGCCGCCCGCGTCCCAGCCGCCGTCCAGGAGGGCGGCCGCGCCGTCCGCCGGCGCAGGCGCGCCGGCGTCGCCGTCCAGAGGGCCGTCTCCGCCATCCGCGAGCGCCGTCGCTGCATCGGGGGGCGCGGGCAGCGCCGCTGCGGGGGCATCGACCGGCTCCTCCGAAGCGTGGCGTAGCGAGGCGATGCCGAGCGGCGTGAGGAGCGCCGCGGCGCCGATCAGGGCCGCGCCCAGGGACAGCGCACGGCGGGAAGGGAGCGCGCTCATCTCTGGCGGAGCTTAGGAGAAACCGGGCAGGCTGGCAGCCTTCGTGGCACCGGACACGGTCCGGGGGGAGGCTCCCGGCAGCCTTCGCGGCACCGGACACGGTCCGGGGGAGGCTCCCGGCAGCCTTCGCGGCACCGGACACGGTCCGGGAGAGGCTCCCGGCAGCCTTCGCGGCACCGGACACGGTCCAGGGGAGGCTCCCCCGCAGCCTTCGTGGCACCGGACACGGTCCGGGGGAGGCTCCCCCGCAGCCTTCGTGGCACCGGACACGGTCCAGGGGAGGCTCCCGGCAGCCTTCGCGGCACCGGACACGGTCCGGGGGAGGC
The DNA here is from genome assembly GCF_051525985.1 of Sorangium sp. So ce145. Classification (NCBI taxonomy): domain Bacteria; kingdom Pseudomonadati; phylum Myxococcota; order Polyangiales; family Polyangiaceae; genus Sorangium; species Sorangium sp. So ce145. Next base: position 4,914,380 of record NZ_CP150315.1, read on the forward strand.
TCCCCCGCAGCCTTCATCGCACCGCACACCATCCGAGAGAGGCTCCCCCGCAGCCTTCATCGCACCGGACACGGTCCAGGGGAGGCTCCCCCGCAGCCTTCGCGGCACGGGAGACCGTGGCCTGTAACGGTACTCTCTGGTTCATGGCACAGCACGTGCTGTCCAACCATCGCCACATCCAGCGCGCCTGTCACGGAGCGAGCGGCACCCGAGCTATTCAGGGGTACATCGACACGGCCAATGACCTCGTCGCCTTCTCGGCGCTCTTCACCGCGAGCTGGTCGGAGGTCACCGGCAGGACGGCTGCGACCGAGGAAGAAGTGAGGCGCGCCGGGGAGATCGGGCCGCAGATCCTCGCGGCCCTCGGCGTGAGGGAGCATGGCAAAAGTCCCGGGCCGACCGAGGCCGCGGACAGGAGAGCGCGGGCGCTCTCGCTGCTCGTCCACGCCTACGACCAGACCCGCCGCGCCATCGCGTACCTGCGCAGGGATGAAGGGGACGCCGATTCGATCGCGCCGTCCCTCTACAAGGGCCGCGCTGGCCGAGCGGCGCCGTCCGGCGACACCGCCGCCGCACCGGCGGACGGGGCTCCGGCTGGGCCGACGGCGCCGGCGTCGCCCGCCGCGCTGAACGGCGCGGCAGTGGCCGCGGTGCCCGGCGCCGCGCTGAACGGCACCCCGCCCACCAGCGAAATGTCGCCGCCGCGCCCGGGCTGCCGTGGAGCGTCCCGGTCACGCCGTCGTGCGCGCTGAGCTCCCATACCGCCTCCATCCACCCAATCTCGGGTTAAGCGAGGCTCAGCCGATAGCCGCGTTCGACGTCGAGGCAGCGCGCACGCCGTCGCACGCGCTTTCACGCCCGGATGACCCCGTCCTCATCATGGACGGCCAATCGCTGCGCCCGCCGCGCGCACGCCGACCAGGCACGGATGCAGTCACGAATGCCTCGACATCGGCATGGATGGCGCGGTTCGGCATGAGCGCATCGCTTGACGCGCGATGCAGCACCGTGGCACGGCTGTTCGCCGGGGAGGCTACGATGGCGCCAGTTCCACGTTGGTCGCTCCGGGCGTTGATCCCGCTCTGGATGTTTCTGGCTTGCGTGCTCGCGTCGGGCGGGTGCCAGTGCGCCTTCGGTGAGCCGCTTCCGGAGCCGCATGGCCTCGTCGCCTGCCGGACGCAGCGCGCGCATGGCCCTGCCACGTCCCGCCCCGCGCCGGAGGTCGAGACCGTCGCCGCCGGCACCATCCCCGGGGCGTTTTCCATCACGAGCACCGGTGAGGCCGTGTACACCATGGATCTGGCCTCTCCGCCATCGCGTGCGGGCATGGGTCCTCGGATCCAGCTCGTCTATCGCAGCGACGGCGGCGACGGCGTGCTCGGCAACGGCTTCTCCATCACCGGGCTGTCCGCGATCACGCGATGTCCGAAGAGCCTCGCGCAAGACGGGGAGATCCGCGGCGTGCGGTACGACGGCGACGACGCGCTCTGCCTCGACGGCCAGCGCCTCGTCCCCGTGGGAGAGGGGCCGGGAACCATCGAGTACCGCACGTTCCCGGATACCTTCGTCAAGGTGGTCGGGCACTACCCTCCGGACGGCGGCGCGCCCGCCGAGGCGCTCTTCTTCGAGGCCCATCTGCCCTCCGGCCGCCTCGTCGAGTACGGGCGCGCCGAGGGCAGCAAGCCGCTCGCGCGAGGCGGCGTCCCGCGCGCGTGGCTCGCGAACGAGGCCCGTGACGGTCGCGGCAACGCCATGTCGTACGCGTACTGCCTCGCCGAGGCCGAGGACGGTCATGTCGCCGAGTACGCGATCGACGAGATCCGCTACACGAGCTTCGAGGGCGCGCCGTCGCTCGAGGCTTCCCGGGCGGTGCGCTTCGTGTACGGGACCAAGGACTCGGCCGCGGTTCGTACGGGCTACTCGGGCGGCATGGCGCTCCAGCGCTCGCTTCGCCTGGAGGAGATCCAGATGCTCGGTCCGGGCGACGCGCTGGTCCGGAGCTACGGTTTCCACTACGAGCTGAGCCCGACGACGAGCCGGACGCTCCTCACCCAGGTCGAGGAGTGCGCGAGCGACGGGGTTTGCAAGCCTCCGACACGGTTTCAGTACAGCCGCGGAAAGCCCGGATTCGAGCGGCTCACGACGGACATCGACGTGCCGGTCTCCGAGAAGGCGAGCCCGATGGTGTTCGACATCGACGCCGACGGCCTCGACGATCTCGTGATTCCGGACATCGTCGCGGGGTCCAGCACGCCGTCGCATCCGATCACCGCGTGGCAGGTGGCGCGCAACCTCGGGCCCCGCGCCTCGCCGTCCTTTCTCGCGGAGCCGGAGCTCGCCTTCCTCCAGGATTGGCTGTTCGTCGCCGATCCGGATGGACCGTCCGACCCGGCCCTTCTTCAGCCCGAGCTCGGGACGGTGCTCGATTACAACGACGATGGGCACATGGACGTCTTTCTCCACGACGTCTTCGACACCAAGACCACATGGCACGTGCTCCTGTCCCAGCCGGACCGTACCTTCGCGCTGCATGACACGGGCATCCGCCGGCCGTTCCCGCTCGGGGCCACGCCCGCGCCGCCGAGCCTGAGACGCCCCGGCGCCTCGGTGCACCTCGCCGATCTCGACGGCGACGCGGTGCCGGATCTGATCCAGTGCCAGGACCACGCCGAGGAGCTCGTACCGAACCCGCTCTCCGCCGTGTGGACGGTCCACCTCTGGCGGCCCGCGCGCGGCGCGACGCCCGCGGGGTTCGACCCCACGGGCGAGTCGATCGAGCTGCTCACCGGCTATCCCTGCGCAATCGAGCTCCATACGCTCGACGTCGACGCCGACAGCACGATCGATCTCATCGTGCCTTCCCTGAAGTTGTGGAATGACGGAACGGCCCTCATCGGAGAAAGCTACGAGGCGATCATGCGCCGGAGCGAGGGACGCTGGGAGCTCATTGACACCAAGCTCCCTGTCGTGTGGGGCGTGGGCCGCGTCGTCTTTCTCGACGTCAACGGCGACGGCCTGCCCGATGCCGTCGAATCCGGCCTCGGTGGCGGCCAGCTCACCACCTACCTCAACACGGGGCCGACGTTCGTGATGTCGCCCTTCCGGACCGTCAACGCGTTCAGCTTCGGCGATGTGCTCGGGGTCCCGGACCAGGACGCGCTTTTCCGCCTCGCCGTGCCGCTCGACTTCAACGGCGATGGACGGCAGGATCTGCTCATGCCCGTCCCACCAGGCATGCTGCTGGGCGGCTCCGATGTCCTCCCCTCCTGGGCCGTCCTGCAAGCGACGGGCGACCTGGCGGGGCCGCCGTTCAAGCTCGTCGACGCAGGGGTGCCTTTCGAGGCCAGCCTCGGTGACGCGATCACGCTCGCCGATCCGCGCGGGCCGCGCACCGGCGATCTCAACGGGGACGGGGCCCAGGACGTGATCCTGTCGCTCGGCCGCGTGTTCAACGTCTTCCAGAACCTCTCGGCCGACCAGGATCTCCTGGTCGCGGTCTCCGACGGGATGAACGCGCACGAGCCGGCCGAGCCGGGCTTCGTGCCCAACGTGAGCATCTCGTACGGCCACCTGACCGATGCGCCGGTCACGAACGGAGGCGCGGAGGATCCGGACCGGAGGAGCGCGCTCTACGTCGCGCGTTCGGGCGCGGCGGACGACTGCGGCTATCCGCGGCGCTGCGTCGTGGGCCCTCGCCGGGTGGTCAGCGCGTACGCGCTCAACAACGGCGCGGATCGAGCAAGGCGCTTCGAGGTCGGCTACCGAGATGGGCGTTATCATCGGCTGGGTCGCGGATTCCTCGGGTTCGGCGAGCGGATCGTCACCGATCTGGATACCGGTGCCGTGACGATCGACGTCTACGACCACGTCACCTTCGACGATGAGCTCCAGGTCTTTCCCTTCGCGGGGAGCGTCCAGCGGACGTGGCACGGCGCTCCGGGGCTGACGAGCCAGCCGAGGCCGGAGCAGATCGAGCTCTCGTTCCGCGACGTGACGCGGACGCTCGTGCCGACCAACGACGGCGCCACATACTTCACGCTGCCCACCGAGCGCCGGGTGAGGCGGGCTCAAGGGGTCTATCCGCCCCCGAGCGGGGACGCGACATCGATCGATGTGTACGTGCGGGAGATCGAGCGCGGAGGCGACGGCGCGACGCTGCTGCGCGACTCGGTATCGAAGGTGACGGACTTCGACACGTTCGGCAACGTGCGCGCCGAGGAGGTCTCGACGGAGGGCGTCGACCTGACGCTCGAGGTCACGCGGTCGTTCAAGAACGACACCGAGCGCTGGGTCCTCGGCCAGCTGGAGACGCAGAAGGAGTGCAGCGCGGCGGCGGGGATGTCGCAGTGCCGGACCCTCACGCGAACGACAACGATCCACGGGGAGGTGGAGACCGAGTCCACCGAGAGCGACGACGGCCTGCCGGACACGAAGCTGAAGCTCACCTACGCGCGCGACGACTTCGGGAACATCACCGGCGTCACGGCGGAGGACGCCTTCGGGCACAAGCGGACATCCAGCACGGACTTCGACGAGCAGGGCATGTTCCCCGAGAAGCACGTGAACGCGGCCGGGCACGCCACGCTCGTGGAGTTCGACGACGCGCTCGGCGTGCTCCTCAAGCGGGTCGATCCGAATCAGCTCGTGACGACATGGGCGCACGACGGCTTCGGGCGGCTCGGCGTCGAGAGGCGCCCGGACGGCACGACGACGGCCGTCTCCCTCGCTCGCAGCAAGGAGGGTGGCCCGGAGCAGGATGCGTGGCGGGTGAGGCAGCAGAGCATCACGACCGGTGGGGCCGACGATACGGTGGAGTTCGACAGCCTCGGCCGCCCGATCCGATGGCTGGGATACGGGCCCGAACCGCAGCCGTCGGACGGCTCGGGCGACGCGACGCGCATCATGCAGGAGATCGGGTACGACGCGCTGGGCGAGCACATCGCGCGGCGCTCGGTGCCGGTCAGGGAGGACACGCCCGAGCGCGCGATCCTGTACGATCGCTACGAGTACGATGCGGCGGGCCGCGAAGTGCGCCATACGACGCCGTGGAACGCGGTCACGACGACGGCGTACGATGGCCTGCAGGTGCGCGTCACCGACCCGCTCGATCATGTGACGGTGACCGAGCAGGACCCGCTGGGGCGCATCAAGACCATCACCGACGCCGCCGACGGGATCACCCGCTACGCGTACGGCCCATTTGGCCTGTTGCACACAGTCACCGATCCGGGCGATGCGGTGATGCGCACGACGCGCGACGCATTCGGCCGCGTCCGTCAGCTCGACGATCCCGATCGGGGCACGACGGTCTCGATCCATGACGGCTTCGGCGAGCTGATTTCGTCGACCGATGCGCTCGAGCGAAAGGTCACGTGGGCGTACGACGCGCTCGGTCGACCCCGCTCACGCGTGGACCAGGACGGCACGGAGAGCCTGACGACCACGTGGACATGGGACACCGCGGCGCACGGCGTCGGCAAGCTCCACTCGCTTGCGAGCCCGGATGGAGAGAAGACGTACGGGTACACGGGCCGTGGCCAGCTCGACACGATCGCGCTCCGCATCGACGGCGAGCGCTCTCCCCTGGAGGCCAGGCTCGGCTATGACGACCTCGGTCGCGTCGAGACGGTCACGTACCCGGCGCCTGCCGGCGCGGCGCCGTTCGTCGTGGCCCAGGACCGCGACGCGCACGGCCATGTGCTCGCCGTGCGCGACAGCGGAACGAACCTCGCCTACTGGCGCTTGACGGACGTGGACGACGCGGGGCACTTCCGGGAGGAGGTGTTCGGCAACGGCGCCGTCACGGAGCGGAGCTACTTCGCGGACAAGCAGCGCCTGAGGCACATGGCGACGCAGAGCGGCGCGGGCGAGGTGCAAGACCTGGACTACGGGTTCGACGATCTCCTGAATCTCACGGGCCGCACGGACGCGCTCCAGCCAGAGAACACGACGGAGCGCTTCCGGTACGATTCGATCCATCGGCTGACCTGCGCGTACTTCGGCGAGCTCGAGAGCGCGACGGCGCCCTGCGCGCTCCGCTACGACTACCATCCGAACGGCAATCTCACCTTCAAGTCGGACGTCGGTGACCTCTCGTATGACGACCCGCTGCACCCGCATGCGATCACCGGCGCGGGTACGGACACCTTCGCGCATGACGCCGTCGGCAATCAGACGGCGCGGCCCGGCGGCACGACGGTGCGCTATACGCCGTTCGACCTGCCGGAGCGCATCACGCAGGGCGCGAGCACCATCACGTTCGGCTACGATGGCGACCAGCAGCGGATCCGCAAGACCACGCCGGAAAAGGAGACGCTCTACTTCGGCGATCTGTACGAGCGGGTCACCGACGCGGCGTCGGGCGCCGTGGAGCACCGGTACCACGTCCACTCGCCGGAGCGCGTGGTGGCGATCGTGACCCGGGGCGGCTCGGACAACGGCACGCGCTACGTGCATGTCGATCACCTCGGCTCGATCGATGCGCTCACCGACGAGGACGGCGCTGTGATCGAACGGCGGAGCTACGACCCGTTCGGGCAGCGCAGGAACCCCGTGTGGGGCGAGCGCCCGCCGGCGTCGTTCCCGAGCGAGACGACGCAGGGGTTCACCGGGCACGAGAGCGACGACGAGCTCGGGCTCGTGAACATGAAGGGCAGGATCTACGATCCCAGGATCGGGCGGTTCTTGACGACGGACCCGATCGTTTCGATTCCGTCCTCCGGGCAGAGCTGGAATCCATACAGCTACGTGCGCAACAGCCCGCTCAATCACGTGGACCCGAGCGGATTCCAGGAAGAGCCGGTGGAGGCGCCGATCCTGCCGGTCTACTCGGTGGTGCGCCCGGAACACTACGCCGTGGAGATCTTCTACTCGCCGCCGAAAGCAAACGAGCCTGAAGAAGGGCCGCGCGAGGCCGTGGAGGTCGGCGCCACGACGGCGCCTATCGACGTGGGCACGACCGGAAGCTCGTCCGGGTACGTGCCGCAGCCGGTGACCGTCTCGCCGGAGCACTCGGGCGTCGGCGGCCCAGGCACCGTCGTCGGCCAGACCTTGCTGGGCGCCGCGGAGGGGACGCGCGACCTCGGAGCAGGGATCGGGCGGATGCTCGTGCTGAATGCGCTGACGCTCGGGATGTACAGCGGCTACGAGTTCGCCAGCGCGATGTGGGACGGCTACGACGAAGACGGCGTTGCCGGCGCGCTCAACGCCGTCAACCCGCTCTACCACATCGGCCGCGGCGCGGCGGACACGGCCCTCGCCATCGATCGGGATGACTATCGGACAGCGGGCGCGGCGGGGACCAAGGCGATGGTCCTCGCCGCGGCCACCGTCTTCGGGATGGGACGGGGGCTGGGGGCGGCGGAGGAGTCGGCGGTTGCGGCTCGAGCTGCAGGCGGAGCCCCGAGAGTTGCCGCATACGAAGTGGGGACCTACGACGCACTGAAAGCTCGCTCAGTTGTTGGGGATGCACTCGACATTCATCATGTGGGACAGGCGCACGCAATGGAGCAAGTCGTCCCTGGCTACAGCAGGGCTTCCGGACCTGCCATCGCCTTACCCCGCGGTGAACACGCCTTGGTTCCGACGCTCCGAGGGCCTGTATCGCTCTCACCGCGGGCACTGCTCGCTCATGACGTTTGGAACTTGCGTCAGTCCACCAATGTGCCAAACGGCTCACTCCAAGGATTAATTCGACTCAACAAGGAAATGTACCCTGGAGCTTTTACAAAATGACACCGGAAGAATTTGTCGCAGCGATACAAAAAAACGTCCTCGAAGCCGCAACCGAAGCGACGGTGGCAACATTGGAGCACCCGCCGGGGCGTCGGCCGGAGAAGGATCTTGTTGAGGCCAGTCGGTGGTTTGAAACCTTGTCCGACCAGGATCAGACGACACTGCTCCGAGTGCTCAACATGGCGGCCCATCAAGCGGTTTTCGGTTTTCTCGCTGTCCTCGACGGCTCGAGAGTGATCGAAGATGACGCAGAGAAGGGAGAATTCAGGCTGATATTCCGAAAGGGGGGGCACGAGTGGGAGATAAACAGTCCCAACGGAACGCCGCTGCACGACATCCTGAACCAGCAATTGAGCGATAGAAATATATAGAATGATACCGCCCGGATCGCGGCATCATGGGCTCGTGACCGAGTGGAGGTACGACGCGCTCGAGCGGCTGACGTGCGCGTGCTTCGGTGATATCGAGAGCGCGACGGCGCCCTGCGCGCTCCGCTACGACTACCACCCGAACGGCAATCTCACCTTCAAATCGGACGTCGGTGACCTCTCGTATGACGACCCGCTGCACCCGCACGCGGTCACCAGCGCGGGCACCGACAGCTACGCGCATGACGCTGTCGGCAATCAGACCGCGCGGCCCGGCGGCACGACGGTGCGCTACACGCCGTTCGATCTGCCGGAGCAAATCACGCAGGGCGCGAGCATCATCACGTTCGGCTACGACGGCGACCAGCAGCGGATCCGCAGGACCACGCGGGAAAAGGAGACGCTCTACTTCGGCGATCTGTACGAGCGGGTCACCGAGGCGGCGTCGGGCACCGTGGAGCACCGGTGTCACGTCCACTCGCCGGGCTGGTGGCGATCGCGCCCCGGGGAGGCTCGCTGGCCCGACCCGCGCGCGATGGCGATCTGCCGAGCTCTTCGCGAAGCGGGCATTGCACCATGGTTCCCGATGTTCGCGCGGTCACGGGTGAACAGCGTCCGCCTCGTTTGGCCGCCATCGCGCTTGGCCTGCCTGGGGCCTGGGATCGCGCCATTGCCGTTCGACACGGAATTTGCTCGACTCCCCCGATGTCTCGTCCCAGCATCGCGGCCCCCGGCCGCCTCGTTTCCCTCGGCTGCCGCCACATCTCCCTCGGGATCGCGCTGGCCGCGCTGCTCGCGACCCGCCAGGCCCCGGCGCGCGGCGCGCCGGCCGGCGGCGGGCCAGCGCCGTCCGCGCGCCCCGAGGCGCCCTCGCTCGTCACCGAGGCCGAGCGGACCGGCTTCCGGCGCACCGGCCGTTATGCCGAGGTCGAGCGGCTATGCCGCGACTTCGAGCAGGCCTATCCGGGCCGCGCCCGGTGCATCCGTTTCGGCACGACGCCCGAGGGCAGGCCCATGCTCGCGCTCGCCGCCTCCGACGACGGCACGCTCGACCCCGCGGCGGCGCGGGCGAAGCGGCGCCCGGTGATCCTGTTCCAGGGCGGCATCCACGCCGGCGAGATCGACGGCAAGGACGGCGGCTTCTGGGCGCTCCGCGAGCTGCTCGACGGGGCGATGGCGCCCGGCGCCCTCGCGGCGGCCACGGCGGTGTTCGTGCCGGTGTTCAACGTCGACGGCCACGAGCGGTTCCGTCGAAACCAGCGGCCCAACCAGCGCGGCCCCGAGGAGATGGGCTTCCGCGCCACCGCGCAGAACCTCAACCTGAACCGCGATACCATGAAGGCCGAGGCGCCCGAGATGCGGGCGATGCTGGCGCTCCTCGACGCCTGGGATCCGGTGGTCCAGGTCGACCTGCACACGACCGACGGCGCGAAGTTCCAGCACGACATCGCGGTGGTCGTGGAGCCCTCGGCGCCTCACCCCGGCGGGCTCGACGCCGTGGCGCGCGCCCTCTCGGGGGAGCTCCAGGCGCGCCTCTCGGCGCTCGGTCACCTGCCGCTCCCGTTCTACCCGGCCTTCCGCGAGGACGACGACCCCTCGTCGGGGATCTCCACCGAGCCGGGGCCGCCGCGCTTCTCGCAGTCCTACAGCGCCGCCCGCAACCGCATCGGCGTGCTCGTCGAGACGCACAGCTGGGCCACCCACGCCGAGCGCGTGCGCGCGGTCCACGACCTCCTCGCGGCGCTCTTCGAGCGCGTCTCCTCGGGCGCGGGCGCCCTCCGCGCCGCGGCCGAGCGCGCGGACGCCGCGAGCACGCGCCTCGCCGGCGTCCCCTTCGCCCTCACGCATCGCGCGGGGCCGGTCTCGCGCATCTTCCCGTTCCGCGGCTTCGCTTACGAGAAGCGCGCCTCGGAGATCTCGGGCGGCACGTGGACCCGTTACGACGAGTCCCGCCCGGAGATCTGGCGCGTGCCGCTGTTCGACCGCATCCAGCCGGATCTGACGGTCACCGCGCCCGAGGCCGGCTACGTCATCCCGGCGGCGCACGCGGCCTGGGTGGCCGACAAGCTGCGCCTGCACGGCGTGCGTTACCAGATCCTCCCCGAGGCGCGCCCCGGCTTTCCCGTCGAGGCGTTCCGGGCCGACGCGGTGACGTTCGAGCGGCCCTTCGAAGGTCGGACGCGCGTGAAGCTCCAGGGCGCCTTCCGGCCGGAGCGGCAGGATCTTCCGGTCGGCTCCCTGTTCGTTCCCATCGCGCAGCCGCGGGCGCCCCTCGTCCTGCACCTCCTCGAGCCGCTCGCGCCCGACTCCCTCGTCGCCTGGGGCTTCTTCAACGCCTCCTTCGAGCGCAAGGAGTACATGGAAGCCTACGTGGCCGAGGAGGAGGCGCGCGGCATGCTCGCCGCGGATCCTGCGCTGCGCAACGAGTTCAATGCGCGCCTGCGCGATCCTGCGTTTGCGAACGACGCGAAGGCCCGGCTCGATTTCTTCTACAAGCGCCATCCGTCCTGGGACGAGCGCGTGAATCTCGTCCCGGTATTCCGCGTCGCCGCGCCGCCGTGACAGGCCTCTCCTTCGTTTCGTCTGCTTCGCCTGCGCTCCGGCTCTGGTCGAATGTCCGTGAGCCCCACAGGCCTCACATCATTCGATGAATTCCGGCCAGTCTGCGGCGCCGCGCCGGGCGAGGGGACCCCGCGCGGGTTGCGCGGAGCGCGCGGGGATCGCATGCTCGTCACGACATGTCGGCCGGCGTGCGATAGCGGTGACGCGCACGCCGACGACGACGCACGGCGACGTGATGTCGCCTGACGGCGAAAGGGGGGGACGATGTTCCTGCGATGGGCGTTCGGCTTTTGTTCGGCGTTTTTCTTCGCCTTTCCTGCGCTGGCGCAGAATACGCGGATCGCGAACTTCACCTATGCTGGCAGCGGCTGCCCTGTCGGCTCCGCCGCGGGGGTGATCTCGCCTGATCAGAAGGCGCTGACAGTCATCTTCGACCAGTTCGAGGCGCACGCCGGCCCGGGCATCGGCCGCGCCTCGAACCGCGCGTTCTGCCAGCTGGCCGTGGATCTGCGGTTCGATCCGGGGTGGCAAGTCGCGGTCTTCGACGCCACGTACCGGGGGTTCGCCGACCTGGAGGGCGGCGTCCAGGGGCTCCACGAGACATCGTATTATTTCTCGGGGTCGCCGCTCACCTCGGGGCCGCTCACGTGGAGCATGATCGGGCCGTTCACGAGCAACTTCTCGCGCACGGACAACTTCACGACCACGGTCTGGTCCGAGTGCGGCACCGTGCGGCCGCTCAACATCAAGACGAGCCTCTATGTCACGAACCGGCTTGCGCCGTCGAGCTCCGGGGTGCTGACCAACGACACGACCGACGTCCAGGTCCAGATCGAGTACGGCCTCGTGTTCCGCCCCTGTCCCGGTCCCTGAGGTCGGCAGGGCGCCGGGCGAGCCTGGCGCGGCGCCGCCGCGCCGGGCTCGCTCAGGCCATCAGGCAGCCGGCCGACGACCCTTGCATCGGCACGATGGCCAGGATCTCCCCGGTCTCCCCGAAGATCAGGAGCCGCGCGACGATGGCCTCTTTGCCCGTGCCGCACAGGGGCAGGAGCGCGAGCCGGACCGCTGGCCCGTTGCCCCCCTCGAACTTGAGGGCGAGCAGCTGTTTGTCGTCGCACTCCTCGAGGAGCTCCACGTCCGCCTCGATCTGGACCGGCGCCACCCGCGTGCACGCCTTGGCCTCGCCGAAGCTGTCCACCGTGCAGCGGTTGGGATCGAGCGAGATCCGGACCCGAGACGACCCCTGTTCGCTCACCGAGATGATCTGGATCTGATGAACCGAAATCCCCTTCTGGAGCGGGATGGGCTCCACGAGATAGCCTGTTTCCAGCCGCAGATTCTTGATTTTCATCGGACCCCCGCCTCTCGGCCGTGCGTCCCGCGATCTCCGCCCATCGCGGCGCCGCGGCGGCGCGCCTGCTTCGAGGAGGAAGCACCGGTTGTGCCGGCGCGCGCGCGCGGAGCCCGCACGCGCGCCCTGCTCCGCCATCGCGCTCGGCGGAGCGCCGCCGCGCCGCCGTCCGCTCGTCCAGGCTCAGACGAGCCCGAACTTGTAGGTATCAAGGAGCCTGGCGAGGAGCGCCGCGTGCGCCGGATCCGCGAGGGAGCCGAGCCGGGTCACCTCGAGCTCCGCGCTGACGCGCTCGAAGAGGGCGGCGCAGACGCGGGTCGGATCGTGGCGCGCGACGTACGCGATGCCGTCGGGTCGCCTCGGGTGGTCGTGGATCGCGCGCGCCCAGCGGTGGGCGGCCCGATAGGACTCCCCCGAGGTCAGGCGGGCGTCGGCCCCGAGGCGCGCCAGCCCCTCTCCCGTGAGGTTCACGAGCCGCAGGGGCCGCCGCGGCGCGATGCGCGCGAGCCCCCGCGCGGCGAGCTCGCTCTGCTCCACGAAGCGCACGCCGGTCGCGTGGCCGAACACCTCGATGAAGGCGCAGCGCGCGTCCTTCCCGGCGTACAGGACGCCGAACTCGCCGTCCGGCGCGTCGAAGCGGTTGTCGCCCGAGCGACCGAAGTGGAGCGGTTCACGCGTGAGCCAGTGGATCCTGAACCAGCTCCGCCGGTAGATCGCGATGGGGAGCGGCGACGTCGCGAGGTCGAGGGGCGGATCCGGATGCGCCCCGAGCGTCGTCGTCATCGCGGCGCGTTCTCAGGCCGCGCCTTGCTCACCGAAGGTGCGCGCGGCGAGCCGCACGGGGTCCAGCTCGCCGCGGCGGAGCCAGTCGAGCGGCCGCTCGCCGTCGAGGCGGAGGTTGCCCGAGAGAAAAAAGCGGACCTTCGCCAGCGGGGGGTGCTCTTCGAGCAGGGCCAGGATCTCTTCCATCCCCGGCAGCAGGCCCTCGTCCGCGAACTGCCATGCCGGGTAGAGGTGGCCACGAGCGCCGATGCTGACGGCCAGCAGCCTCCCGGCGGCGCGCCGCGCTTCGATCGCCCGGGGCGGAAGGTGGAGCCCCTCGCCGACCTCCTCGGCGGTGAGCGTGCCCCCTTCGGCCGCGAGGAGCGCGTCCCTCGCCTGCAGGCCGCGGAGGCGGGCCGGCGTGAGCGGATCCGCGGCGGAGAAGAGGCCGACGGCGCTCGGCTGCGTGAGCGCTGTCACCAGGGCGTCCGCGTTGCTGGGCGACGCGACCACCTCGCCAAGCTCGCTCTGATCGAGCCGCTCCGCGACCTGGGTGAGCGCGTCGATGCCCCGCGCCAGGAACTCGACCCGCAGCGGCTCACCGTCGAACTGGTGGAGTCGCTCTGCAATTTCCGAGAGAGCGCTGGAGTCTCGATCTTTATTCGTCATGGCCGACCCAGGGGACGATGCGGCGCGCGCGCAGCCCCGTCAACCAAGCGCACCCCGCTCTTCTGCGTCATTACGACCATGCTGAACGGAACGTCAGTGAGAACCATTCCCGGTGTCGCTGGTGTCGTTCTTCTTCGGTGAGCTCACCGGCTCCCGGGTTTGTCGGGGGCGTCGGGAATACGGTCAAAGCTCGACCTGTTTCAGCATCGCGCTGGTGATCGACTGGCGCACGCTCGTGAGCTCTGCCCATGGGTCCCGGATCGCGGCGAGCCGCTGCGGCACGGTGTCGATGGTGAACGAGGCGGGATCGAGCGGCGCGTCGAGCTCGTCCCACGAGAGCGGCGTCGCGACGGCCGCGCCGGGACGCGCTCGCGTCGAGTAGGGCGCCACAGCGGTGGCGCCGCGCCCGTTCCGCAGGTAGTCGACGAAGACCTTGCCGGCGCGCTTCGCCTTCGACATCGTCGCGGTGTACCGCGCCGGGTCGGAGCGCACGAGCGCGTCGGCCACGGCCTTCGTGAACGCCTTCACCTCGTCCCAGCCCCTGCGTGGCGCTATCGGGACCACGACGTGCAAGCCCTTGCCGCCGGTCGTCTTGACGAAGCTCCGCAGCCCGAGCGACGAAAGGAGGCGCCGCGCCGTCCTCGCCGCGTCCGCCACGCGCTCCCACGGGAGATCCGGCGCTGGATCGAGGTCGAACACCATCCTGTCGGGCTGCTCGATCCGGTCCACGCGGCTCCCCCAGAGGTGCACCTCGAGCGCCCCCATCTGGACGAGCGACACGAGCCCTTCGGTGGTCTCGATATAGAGATAGGTGCGCTCGCCGTCGTCCTCCTCGACGGCCATCCGCTGGATCGCCTGGGACAGCCCCTCGGCCTCGTGCCTTTGAAAGAAGCATGGCTTGCCCTGGCCTGCGGGGCAGCGGACCAGCGTGAGCAGCCGCTTCTCGGCGTGGGTCAGCATGTGCTCGGCGATCTGCTCGTAATACCGGGCCAGCGCGAGCTTCGTGATCCCCTGCGCGGGATAGAGCACCTTGTCGGGGTTCGTCAGCGGCACCCCGGCGACTTCGACCCGCTCCGCGGCGCCTCTGCTCCGGCCCCCGCGCGGGGACTTGCCCCCCGCCGTGCTCGCGGTCCTCCTCGGCGGGGCGCCGGCCGCTCTGCTCGGCGCCGCGCCCGCTGCCTCGCCGGGCGGCGATTGCGGCGGCGGCTGTTCGCGCTCGACGGTGACCGACTCCGGGGTGCGGTCCTCGCGGAGCCCTTCGAAGGAGGGGTGTCGCAGCCGTCCGTCGCGCGTCCACTCGGAAAAGCGGACCTCCGCGACGAGCCTGGGCTCGACCCAGCGCGCCCCCCGCATGCGCGGCGCCCCTGAACAGGCTGGCGTGGCGCGTACGATCGCGTCGAGGCGGCTGCGCAGGGTCGTCAGCGTCTTGCCCGTGAAGCCCGTGCCCACCTTGCCGGCGTAGGCGAGCTTGCCTGACCTGTTCACGCCGACGAGGATCGCCCCCAGCCCTTTCCGGGCGCCGGACGGCTCGGTGAAGCCGACGATCACGAACTCCTGGCGCCGGCCGCACTTCACCTTGAGCCAGCTGTCGCCGCGCCCGCTCCGGTAGGGAGCCTCCGGGCGCTTCGCGATGACGCCCTCGATCCCGAGCTCGCACGCGTGCTGGACGACGGCGGAGCCGTCCTCCGCGACGTGCTCCGTGTAGCGCAGGTGCCCTTCCTCGGGCGCTTCCGCGAGCAGCGCCTCGAGCGCCCGCTTGCGGGTGACCTGTGTGCACCCGCGGAGATCGCGGCCGTCGAGGTAGAGCAGGTCAAAGACGAAGTACATCAGGCGCCCCTCGCGCCTGCCATTCCCGTCGCTGAGCGCGTTCTGGAGGGCCTGGAAATCGGTCACGCCGTCCGGCCTCACGACGACGATCTCGCCGTCCAGCACGGCCTCCCGCGCAGGCAGCCGGGCGAGGTCGTCGCGCACGGCCGCGAACCGCTCGGTCCAGTCCTGGCCGCGGCGGGTCTGGAGCGTCACGCGGCCCCCGCGGAGCTTCGCGAGCATGCGATACCCATCGAGCTTGACCTCGTAGAGCCACCCCTCGCCCGGGGGTGGCCCGGTGACGAGCGTCGCGAGCTGGGGCTCGATCTCGCCCGGGAACGGCCCTTTCCGGGCGCCCTCGAGCGCATCCGCGTAGGTCAGCGTCGGGCGCGGGATCGCTGCGGTGGAGTCGGCCTCTCCCGTCGCCGCGGACGAGCGCTGGCTGTCCAGGTCAGCCGCCGTTTCCCCGCGTTTGCGACGGGCGGTCAGGGTTGCTGGTCGCACCGCTCGAGTCCGCCGCGCCGCGCCTTGTGCCTGTCTTTGTCCGGCCATCATCGTGCCACCGTCTCTTTTGGTGGAAAAAGCAATTCCGATACCGCAATGGCATCGTCGCCTTCCGGTGGTTTCCCGTTCCCAGGCCGTGGCGCGGCCGGTTGAGCTCGACATGCGCGCCCCAGAATGCGGCGATCTGCCACGCACGCCAATCGAGGGCCCGGCGTCCAGCCACCCACCGGCCGAGCTCGTCCAGGGCCCGCCCGGAACGGGCGACCAGGAAAGGTATCAGCTCGTCACGCAGGGGAGCTCGTTCGCTGCGATCCACAGCACGCGGTGCCCGAGCGGCTCAACGCGGTGGCAGAGGACGATCGCAGGAGCCAGGACCCATCGCGGATCAGCGGGATCCGCTGACCGGCTTTCTCACCGGCACTCGCGCTCTATCCACCCAAGGCCGCCCCGCGGCGAATTCTCAAATGCAGACGCCTCGGTCTCCGTAATACGCTTCTCCGTACCGATGGCTCGCGCGCTCCCGACGCGCGCGCCATCATTGCGCGGGCGGCTCGCTCCAGTAGCGCACCAGATCAGGCAGCGCGGTCTCCGCCATGCGGGTGAGGTGCCTCACGTGATCTGGCTTCTGGGTGCCCGGATAGCCGCGGACATGGAACGCGCCCCTGTGCGCCTCGGACAGGGGGGCGAACCGGAGCTTCGCCTCGCTCGCCTCTCCGGTCAGGTCGTAGATCGCCTGCTCGTCCGCGCCCGCGCCCGGGGAGCGCTGCGCGCCCGTGAGCTTGAGGAGCGCGTCCGTGCTCTCGTGGGTGCCGGCGTAATCGCCGTTCGGGGTGATCTCCGAATGGGTGATCGACATCATCTTCTTGCCCGCGGCCGCCAGCTCGGCGAAGCGGCTGAACGGCTTGAGGCGCTCCATGTCCAGGCTGTGGTCGAGCGGCATGTAGCCGGTATGGATGCCGTCCAGGAGGAGCACGGCGTCCACCTTGTCGGTGAACCCCGGCTGGTTCAGGAGCCCGCGAACCGCGCCGTACCCGGCGCTGAACGCCGAGAGCGCGACGCGCCGAAGCCGGGCGCCGCGCAGCCCGCGGGCCTCGAGCGCCGCCTGCGCCTTCGCCATCAACGCCGGTAGATAGGAGCGGATCGAGAACTGGGTCTCGTACGCGCCAGAGCTGATGCCCAGATTGATGATCATCACAACCGCGTTGAGCCGGGCGCGATCGAAGCCCGCCTGCACGACGTCGTTGACCCCGTGGAAGTGGATCACCAGATCGTACGCGCCATCGGCCGAGGCGAACGACGCGGGGATGGTGATGATCCCGTCAGGGATGGGGATCACCGCCGTTCGATCGAGCGTCGCGTCGGCGCGATCCGCGGCAGGGAGGGCCGGCGCCGCCGTCGCTGGCGTCACCTGGAGCGGCGCGGCCGCTTCGGCCTTCGCCTCGACCCGCGCCGCCACCCCCGTGGACCGCAGGATGGCCGCGGCGGCCGCGGCAGGCTGGAGCGCCGAGCCCGCGCGGAGATCGAAGCCCGCCGCGCCGAGCTGCATCGAGACGAGCCCGCCAACCACCGCCGCGAAGCCAAGGCCGGCACCCGCGCTCAAGGCGATCAAGCGCGACGTGGAACGCCGCGTCGGAGATGCCATGACCGGAGCCGGCGATTCGAACGGCATCGCCATGCCCCCAATCGACGCCGGCGGACGACGGAAAATTAAAGTGGGCTCATCCTCGTCATGGGGCAGTTGGACCTCCGCGCAAGGGGGCTCACCGGGGAACATGTCAGCGATGATGCGAGGCCTATGCCACTCATGGCAAGAGCTAAAATTCTACATGATAGGTTCGCATGTGCATGCGCCAAGGAAGTGGACCTGGTCCGACGTAGTCCCATGGTGGTTCATCGATTGCCCAGGGAAGCACCTTGCCTGCGCACCTAGCCCCGGGATTCGTGAGCGCTCGTGAGCACCGCTGAGCCGCCGGTGCTCCGACGTGGCACGGCGTGGTACGACGTGAATGTTCAAGCGCCAGCAGATCAAAAAATGACGCGATCCGGCAAAATCTCTCATGGGTTGGCCCGACTGACCTCCATGCGCCGGGGTGTCTCGCCGGCCCCTGCGCGTCGACCGTTGCACGTCCAACGGTTCACCGACGAGGGGGCGCGCTGAGCGCGGCGCGCGCCCGCCGGGCGAGCTGGCGCGACAGGCGTCGCCTGACGTCAGCGACGGACGACGCCGCGCCGCGCTCTGGAAATACGGCGCGCCAGGGGCGCGGCGCACGTGGACCTTGACAGCGCGGGGCGCCTCTGGATCTCCTCTTTCCTCCCCACTCACCCGCACGGGCCCCCCATGACCAGCTACCCCCGCGTCTACGACGACAACACCCAGAGCATCGGCCGCACGCCGCTCGTGCGCATCCGCCGCGTGATCGACGGCGCGCGCGCGACGGTGCTGGCGAAGATCGAGGGGCGCAACCCGGCGTACTCGGTCAAGTGCCGCATCGGCGCGGCCATGGTCTGGGACGCCGAGCAGCGGGGCGTGCTCGGCCCTGGCAAGGCGATCGTCGAGGCGACCAGCGGCAACACCGGCATCGCGCTGGCCTTCGCCGCCGCCTCGAGGGGGATCGAGTGCGTGCTCAGCATGCCCGAGACGATGAGCATGGAGCGGCGCAAGGTGCTCATCGCCCTCGGGGCCAAGCTGCTCCTGACGCCGGGCCCCAAGGGGATGAACGGCGCCATCGCCAAGGCCGAGGAGCTGGCCGCCTCCGACCCCGGCCGGTACGTGCTGATGCGGCAGTTCGAGAACCCGGCGAACCCCGCGATCCACGAGACCACCACCGGCCCCGAGATCTGGGAGGACACCGGCGGCAACGCCGACGTCCTCGTCTCGGGCGTGGGCACCGGCGGCACGATCACCGGCGTCAGCCGCTACTTCGAGCGCGGCCGCGGCCGCGCCCTCCACTCCGTCGCGGTGGAGCCGGTCCACTCGCCGGTCATCTCGCAGACGCTCGCCGGCCAGCCGCTCACCCCGTCCCCGCACAAGATCCAGGGCATCGGCGCCGGCTTCGTCCCGAAGAACCTCGACCTCTCCTTCGTGGACCAGGTCGAGGCGGTCTCGAACGACGAGTCCATCGCCATGGCGCGGCGCCTCGCGTCCGAGGAGGGCATCCTCTGCGGCGTCTCCTGCGGCGCGGCCATGGTCGCGGCGAGCCGGCTCGCGAAGGATGCCAAGTGGGAAGGGAAGACCATCGTGGTCATCCTCCCGGACGCCGGCGAGCGGTACCTCTCAGGGCCCCTCTTCGAAGGAATGTTCTCCGAGGTCGAGGCCATGAAGGCCTCGTGAGGTCGACGTGAGCAAGAAGTGTGATGCTGCTCCCTCCGAGGCGCCGGCCGACCTGCACGGCATCGTCGACGCGCTGATCGCGAGCTACCGGGCGGATGCGCGCGGGCATCACATCAACAAGCGCTTCACCCCGTCGCGCCAGGAGATCACCGAGATCATCGATCTCCTGCTCCAGATCTTCTACCCGGGCTATCACGGGCGGCAGGACCTGTCGGACGAGGATCTGCTCTACCACGTGGGCACCCTGGTCTCGACGCTGCGCGACAAGCTGGAGCGACAGATCGAGCGCTGTCTGTGCTTCCAGGACGAGACCGTCGACGCGGGCCGCCTCGACGTCCCGAGGTGCCGGCAGCGGGGGCGCGACGTGGCGCGGCTGTTCATCGCCCGGCTGCCGGAGGTCCGGCGGCGCCTCCTGCTCGACGTGCAGGCGGCCTACGACGGTGATCCGGCGGCGGCCTCGATGGACGAGATCATCCTGGCCTATCCAGGCCTCCTCGCCGTGACGGTGCACCGGGTCGCGCACGAGCTGTACCTCCTCGGCGTGCCGCTCATGCCCCGGATCATGAGCGAGTGGGCGCACACGAGGACGGGCGCCGACATCCACCCAGGCGCCAACATCGGTGACAGCTTCTTCATCGATCATGCCACCGGCGTCGTGATCGGCGAGACGACCGACATCGGCGAGCACGTCAAGCTCTACCAGGGCGTGACGCTCGGCGCCCTGTCCCTGCCGCAGCACTCGCGGGGCGCGCGCGGCCTGAAGCGCCACCCCACCGTGGAGGACAACGTCACCATCTACGCGAACGCCACGGTCCTCGGCGGCAAGACGGTGCTGGGGCAGGGGAGCGTGGTGGGCGGCTCGGTGTTCCTCACGAAGAGCGTCGCCGGCGGCCAGCGCGTCGCGCTCGAGGCCCCGAGGCTGCGCGTCGCGTCGCCGCCCCATGGCACGCCCGCCGTCGGCGGCTCCGATCTGGACAGCATCCTCGACTTCGACATCTAGCGCGCCAGGCGCGTCTCATCGATCGGAGTGGCCGAGAGGGCGCTCCGGGGCGACGCGGTCGCGGATCGCCTGCTTGAGCTCCTTGGGCTCGGGGAAGCGCCCTTCGACGGCGCGCGAGAAGAGCGGCGCGCCGTCGAGCGTGATGTCGAAGGTGCCGCTCTCGCCCGGCGACAGGAGCACGTCGATCTCGTCGGGGAAGGTGATCAGCAGCTCCTGAGCGAGCCAGGCCGCGCGCGTGAGCCAGCGGCACTTGGGGCAATACCGGATCGCGACGAGCGGCCGTTGCGGGGCGGGGGCGGCGTCCATGCCGGGATCGTAGCGCGGCCAGCCTCAGACGAGGAACGCCCTGGCGAGCCCGAGGAAGATGAAGAAGCCCATGCTGTCCGTGGTGAACGTGAGCAGGACGCTCGACCCCTGGGCCGGATCGCGGCCCAGGCGCTGGAGCGCGAGCGGCACCGCGCACCCGACCATCGCCGCCACCACGAGGTTCAGCAGGATGGCCGCGGCCATCACCAGACCGAGCGGGACGCTGCCGTAGAGGGCGGCGGCCGCGAGCCCCACGAGCGTGCCCCAGACGGCGCCGTTCATCAGGCCGACGAAGAGCTCTTTCTTCAGGAGGTGCCCCGTGTTCGCCCGCGTGAGCCGGTCGAGCGCGAGGCCGCGGATCACGAGCGCCACCGTCTGGTTGCCCGTGTTACCGCCGACGCTCGCCACGATGGGCATCAGCGCTGCCAGCGCCACGAGAGCCTGAATGGTGCTCTCGAACAGGCCGATGACCCGCGAGGCCAGGAATGCCGTGAGCAGGTTGACGAAGAGCCAGAGCCAGCGGTTCTTCGCGCTCGTCCACGCGGGCGCGAAATGGTCCTCCTCTCCCGCGAGGCCCGCGCGCAAGAGCGCCTCGCTCTGGGCTTGCCGCCGCAGGAAGTCCATCATCACATCCACCGTCAGCCGGCCGATGAGCTTGCCGCGCTCGTCCACCACCGGCGCGGCGATGAGGTCGTAACGCTCGAACGCCCTGGCCGCGTCGCTCGCGCGCTCGTGGGGCGTGAAGCTCACGACATCCGTGGACATGACCGCGCTCACCTGCGCGCGCGGCTCGCGGAGCAGCAGGTCCTTGAGCGACAGCGCGCCGCGGAGCACGTTGCGCGCGTCGACCACGAACAGCGCCTCGGTGTGCGGCGGCAGCTCGCCCCGCCGGCGCACGTCCTCCAGCGCGCCGCCGAGGTCCCGGCCGTCGCGCACCGAGACGAGCTCCGGGCTCATCAGGTGGCCCACCGAGCCGTCCGGGTACGCGATCGTCGACTGGAAGAGCGACCGCTCGCGCGCGTCGAGCGACTGGTACACCTCCGCCACGATCTCCGGATCGACCGACTCGCTGATGTACGCCAGATCGTCCGGATCGAGCTGGCCGAGCAGCGCGACGAGGCGAGGGCGCTCCGTCTCCACGACGAGCCAGTCGCGGACCGACCGCGAGGACTCGAGCAGCACCTGTGCGGCGCGGTAGGGCTCGAGCTCAGCCCACACCACAAGGCGATCTGCCTGCGGGAGCACCTCGATGATGTGGGCGAGGTCCGCAGGGTGCAGATCCCTGAGCTTCCTCTGCAGCAGGGCGAGATTTTGCCGATGGACCAGCGCCTCGACGAGCTCTTTGTTCTTGCTCTCCTGCTTGTGGGTCAGCGTCTCGATGACGCGTTGCTTTTCGAGCAGGGTAGTCACCAGGCTCAGGCTCTCTTGCAGTTTCTCCTGGGACCTGGGCGTGCTCATGGTGGCTCCGGGCGCGGGGCGCGCCGAGCATAGCCCGGGTCCGCGCGGCCGGTCGTATGCCGCGTGCGGTCGCGCTCGCCGTATTGACCAGACCCCATGGCTCATGGTTCTGTCGGCCCGATGAAGCGCGCGTTCGATTTGTGCGTGGTTGGGCTCTCGCTCGGAGCGATGGCCTGTGGACCGGGCCTGGAACCCGAGGTGGTCGTGCATCCTCCCCGGCCCACTGCCTCGCCGGAGAGCACAGCCAGCACGACCGGCGGCGGGTGTCCGGCCATCGGCCACGCGGAGCCGCTCATCGTCGACTGGCTCACGACACGCCGCTCCGATCTCGGGCTCGCGATGAAAGACGGCGTCGCCGTCGTCTCCTACGACTGCACGACGCTGAAGCTCCTCACGCAGTGCAAGCTCCCAGGGAGCTACTCCTTCGCTGGCGTGACCCGGGCAGAAAAAGTAATACAATTAACAAACCCTGCGGAGATGCAGGCGAACGTCCCCTTCGGGGCCCCGGCGCTGAGCACCGCGATCGAGGGCGGCGGCTCGGCCGCGATCGACGTGGCGCTCGTGCCGACGGGGAAGATGGCGACCACGGTGGCCTCCTCCTCCGCGCAGGATCTCTCGGGCAGCTGCGAGGGCGCGACGCACTTCGTGCGCGCCGCGCTCCTCGGGGCCTTCGCGATGGCGCCAGGCAGCCGGGGGGCGGCGAGGACGGTGGATCAGGTCTTCGGGGCGGTCGGGGCGGCCGCGACGGCGAGCCAGGGCGGCACGACGAGCAAGGAAGGGGAGCTCGACGCCTGCCGGGCCGCGAAGCCCGACGCGCAGGCGCCGACGGAGCGCTGCCATGCGCCGCTGCGCCTCGAGCTCGTCCCGCTGCTCGCGAAGAAGGCGGCGGCGGCCGAGGCCCCGGTGAAGCAGGCGGAAGACGAGTTCCCGAAGCTGTCGAGCCTGTGCCCGCTCGGGACGGTGCCGAACGGGGCGAAGTGCTCCCCGCCCGCGCTCGCGCCCGCGCACCTGTGCGAGCCCGCCGACGCCCGATCCTGCGCGGCGGAGTGCGGGAAGGGCGATGTCGGCAGTTGCTATCACCTCGGGATTCAGTACCTGGGCGGCAAGGATTTTCCGCGCGATGACGGGAGGGCGGCGGAGCTGTTCGAGAAGGCGTGCGGCGCCGGCGTCACGCAGGCCTGCTACGCGAGGGCGAAGCAGCTCCTGCGCGACATGAAGAGCGCCAAGGTCGCCCCGGACGCCGCGGGGCGGGCCAAGGTGCGCGAGTTCGCCGACAAGGCGTGCGAGATGGGCGACGGCTGGGCGTGCTTCAGCGTGGCCGAGTGGTACCTCAGCGAGGGCCCGCAGGCGGTCCTCCCGAAGGACCCGACGCGCGCGGTCGCGTTCCTCCGGCGCGGCTGCGATCTCGGGCACGGGCCGAGCTGCAGCGCGCTGGGCAAGATGCTGGTCGAGGGGAAGCTCGCGGCGAAGGACGTGGGGGTCGCCGTGGGCGTGCTCCAGCGCGCGTGCCAGGGCGGCCAGTCCGAGGACTGCGTCGATCTCGGGGACATCCTGCGCAAGGGGCAGGGGGCGCCGAAGGACGGGGTGAAGGCGATCGCGGCGTACAGCCACGGTTGCAGCCTGGGGGACATGCGCGCCTGCAACGCCGCCGGCTCCGTCTACGCGCAGGGCGACGGCGTTCCGAAGGACGTCGCGAAGGCGTATTCGTTCTTCGAGAGGGGCTGTCCGGAGAAGGGGTTCGGGGCCGAT
Organism: Sorangium sp. So ce145; assembly: GCF_051525985.1. Taxonomy (NCBI): domain Bacteria; kingdom Pseudomonadati; phylum Myxococcota; order Polyangiales; family Polyangiaceae; genus Sorangium; species Sorangium sp. So ce145. The sequence continues at coordinate 4,937,980 of NZ_CP150315.1, forward strand.
GCGTGCTTGAGCCTCGCCGGGATGTACGAGAAGGGGAACGGCATTCCGAAGGACATGTCGCGCGCCGCGGCGCTCTACGAGAAGGTGTGCGGCACCGGCGGCTGCGTGCGGGCCGCCGAGATCTGGCAGCGAGGCGAGGGCGTGACCGCCGATCCGGAGCGGGCCTACTCGCTCTACGAGAAGGCCTGCACGCAGTGGGGCGAGAAGAAGGCGTGCGACGCGTTCGGGCCGCTCCTGGAGCGCAAGGACAAGGAGCGGGCCCGGACCTTCTACGCAGATCAGTGCGTGCGGACGCAGGACAAGGCGGCGTGCGCGGCCCAGAAGCGGCTCGGCGGCGCAGCCCGCTAGAGCGGGGTGCAGCTTCGTGGGATACGGGCTCAGCCGCTAGGCAGGCGAGTGAGGCGTACGAAAGTACGCCGCAGCGAGCCGAACGACGCGGATGAGCCCGTAGCGCACGAAGATGCGCCCCGCTCTAAAAGAGCTTCATCTGACGATCGGCCCCGGCGCGTGAGCCCCTCTGCGCCTCGGGCGACGGGCCGGTCCGAAGGAGCAGGCGCTCCTCCACCTCGCGAACGAACGGCGACACCTCGGTCTCAACCACCTTGCCGTGCCGCGCGCGCTGCATGGCGCGGGTCAGGAACAACCGCTCTCGCGCCCGCGTCATGCCCACATAAAAGAGCCGGCGCTCCTCGGCGACGTCCGTCTCTTCCCTGCCGGGGAACCGGAGCGGGAGCAGGCCGTCCTCACACCCCACGAGGAAGACCACCCGGAACTCGAGCCCCTTGGCCGCGTGCAGCGTCAGCAGCGAGATGCGGTCGGCCCGCGGATCCCACGCGTCGATCTCGGAGCACACAGCGAGCTCGATCGAGAAGCGATCGACGTCCCCGCCGCAGCGCTCCGCGAGCGCGAGGTGCAGCTCCAGCGCCGCGTCCACGTCGGCCTCGCACAGACACGCCGCGCCCGCCGCGCTCGCCGCGCCCTCCTCGGCCGCGCCCGCGGCGGGCGGAGCGCCGGCGAGCCCGGGCTGCGCCACCTCCTCGCGGAGGCGCGCCGCGGCCGCCTTGAGGCGCGCCGCGAGCGGCCCCGGCGGTGTGCCAGCGAGCGCCCGCGCGAGCGCCTCCGAGCCCGCGCGCTCGGCGAGGCGGCGATCCGAGCGCCGCTGGAACGGCATCCCCGAGCGGGCGAACGCCTCCCGGAGCCGCTCGGACTGCGCCTCGGTCCGGTAGAGCACCGCGAAATCCGAGAAGGAATAGTCGCCGCTCCCGGCAGGATCGCTTACCCGCCCGCTATCCATCGAGAAGAACGTGGACCCGCCGAGCATCCGCTCGATCGTATGGACCACGCGCTCGGCTTCGGCGGCTTCCGTCGGCGACTCGTGGACCGCCACGAGCTCCACGCCGCCCGCGCTCGGCAGGAGCTCCCGCGCGCCGAGCGTCGGTGAGGGCGCGATCACCTGGAGCGCCGCCTCGACGATGGGGCGCGACGAGCGGTAGTTCCGCTTCAAGCGCACCACGCGCGCCGCCGGGAAATCTTGCTGGAAACGGAAGAAGAAGCCCACGTCCGCGCCGCGGAATCCGTAGATCGCCTGATCGGGATCGCCGATGGCGCAGACGTTCCCGCCGGGAGCGACGAGCGCGCGCACCAGCCGGTACTGGCGCTCGTCGATGTCCTGGTACTCGTCGATGGAGAGGTACCGGGCCCGCTCGCGCGCCGCGGCGAGCGCTCCGCTCTGCTCCTCCAGGAGCAGGACGGCGTGCCCGATCAGGTCGTCGAGGTCGAGGAGCCCGCGCGCGGCGAGCTCGTCCTCGTACACCTTCCACGCGCGGTCGACGTGGCGGTCGATCTCGCCGCCCGCGGCCGGCGACCCGTGCGCGTCGGCGTGGCGCGGGCAGCGCCGCTTCAGCGCGGCGATGTCGGCGAGCAACCTGGCCGCCCGCCGCTCCGGGACGCCGAGCGCCGCGGCGAGCAGCGCCGTCCGCTCGCGCTCGCCGGCGATCGCGGGCGGCGCGGCCCCCGCGCCCTGGGCGTGCTCGCGGAGCAGGGAGAGGCCGAGCGCGTGGAAGGTCATGGCGGGCACGCGGCCGCCGGCCTCGCCGAGCAGCGCGCCGAGCCGCTCCCGCAGCTCGTCGGCGGCGCGGCGGGTGAAGGTGATCGCGAGGCACTGCTCCGGCGGCACCCCGAGATCGAGGACGAGGTGCGCGATCCGGTGCGTGAGCGTGCGGGTCTTGCCTGTGCCTGGCCCCGCGAGGAGGAGCAGCGCGCCGTCCGTGATCTCCGCCGCGGCCCGCTGCTCCGGGTCGAGCGCGTCGAGCGGCGCTGCGCCCCCCGGCGCGGGCGGCGCGCCGCGGGACACCTCGCCGGCCGGCGCGGGGCGAGGCGCCGCGTCGGCCCGGCCGCGTCGCGGAGGGGGGCATGGCGCCGCGGGAGCGCGCGCCCCCGCGGGAGGCGGCCGCGGCGCCGCGGCATCCGGCTGGAAGAGGAGCCCGCCCCCGCGGCGCTGCGCGAGCTCCTCCGGCTGGAAGACCCGGATCGCGCCGTACTCGCCGTCGTAGCCTGCGTCGCGGATCACGCGCCCTTCGCGCATCCGCGCGATCGCCTCGGCGAGCAGGGGCGTCCCGGCGCGCTCGATCTCGTCGAGCGGGGCGTCGCCGAGGAGGAACAGCTCGGGGCCGACACGCGACAGCACCCCGTCGTAGCTCCGCTGCACCACCTTGCTGGAGGCGCCCACGCCGTGGAGCTCGGCCAGCACCTCGGGCAGCGGCACCAGGTTGCGGAACTCGCTCGCGCCCTCGGGGCGCACGCCTTCGTCGCGATCGGCGAGCTCCTCGACCCGGTGCAGCACGCCCACCGTGACCGGGTGCCCGCACACGGGACAGGCGAGGGCGAGCGCCCGCGTCTCCGCCGGCGAGAGCACGACATTGCACTTGCGGTGGCCGTCGAGGTGGTATTTGCCCTCTTCCGGGAAGAACTCCACCGTGCCCCCGAAGCCCTCACCGGTCTCCAGGGCGCGCCGGATCGCGAAGTAGTCGAGCGGGGCGTCGAAGGCCGTGGCCTCGCGCCCGAGCTTCGCGGGCGAGTGCGCGTCCGAGCTCGAGACGAGCCGGTACCGATCGAGCCCGGAGATCCGCCAGTTCATCGCGGGATCGGACGAGAGCCCGGTCTCGAGCGCGAAGACGTGCGGCGCGAGATCGCCATAACACTCCTCGACCGCGTCGAAGCCCGCCTTGGAGCCCAGCACCGAGAACCAGGGAGTCCAGATGTGCGCTGGCACGAGGTAGGAGCCCTCGCCGGCCTCCAGCACGATCTCGAGCAGGTGGCGCGAATCGAGCCCGAGGATGGGCCGCCCGTCGGAGGTCAGGTTGCCGATCTTGGCGAGCGCGCGGACGATGCGCTCCGCCGCGTCGAAGCTGGGCGCGTAGAGGAGGTGATGGATCTTCCGCGTCCGATCTCCCTTCTTGTAGATCGTCGAGATCTCCACCGAGAGGACGAAGCGCGTCGCTCCGCGGCAGGCCCCGGGCAGCCGCTCCGAGACCGCGCGGCCGAGATCGTCCCGCAGGCGGAAGAGCCCGGGCTCGGCCGGCACGAGGTGCTCGCGGAGCTCGGCCATCCACGCTGGATGGGTGAAGTCCCCCGTGCCCAGCACCGCGATGCCCTTGCGCTGAGCCCAGTAGCTCAGATGCGCGAGATCGCAATCGCCGCTCGTCGCGCGGGAGTACTTCGAGTGCACATGGAGGTCTGCATAGAAACGCATGGTGTTCCGCCGTGAGGTGCCGTTTACCTATCGAGCTCCCTCGCGCTGTCAATCGCGGATACCAGCGGCCTCGATGAAATATGGTTGGAAATTGAGGTGGCCTGATCGCAATGCGTCGCGATCCGTGAGAGTCGTTGTCCTGTGGCAAATGATGCCCGCTCGATGCAATGCGCCTCGACGGGCTCGCCCGTGTGGCACAAAAATGCTCGATCCGAGCCTGCACGCGCGGGCGCGAGCCCCGGTCCGGAGGGGACCGCCGGCCGCCGCGAGGCATCACGGGGTCGTGGTCGAGGGCGCCGGGGTCTTGCGGGTCAGGTAGAAGAAATCGCGCAGGGAGCGCTTGCGGATGTACTCGTCTTCCGAGAACTCGAAGCCGCTCGCCAGCGCGACCGGGGCGAGGGCGCCGCCCTCACCCGGCTCGTAGAGGAGGAACTTCGGGTACGACCAGTTCACGTCGAGCTGCGCCACCGCCGAGGCGCCGGCGTGCTGCATCCCGAGCGCAATGGCGGGCGCCGTCGTGTGGTTGCTGATCCCGACGTAGAGGACCTTGCCGTCGCGGTCGAGCCCCACCGCGGAGCGGCGGATCACCGTGTTGCCGTCCAGCGTGGCGCCCCAGTTGCGGACCTGCGGCGCGCGGAGCAGCGGGTGCAGCTCGCCCTCGTCGACCATGCAGCTCGGCGTCTGCCGCCACCACTGCATGTCGCTCTCTCCCGCCGAAAGCCTGGTCCATGGCGCGATCTGCAGCCGCCCGTCGCGGTGCCGCGCGAGCGTGCAGCCCTGGTCCCGGGGGCGCACCAGCGTCACGCCGTCGACCCGCATCCCCCACTGGCCGTGCTCGGTCATGAAGCCACCGTTGAACGCCGCGAGCAGCCGCTCGTGGTCCGCCTCCGGGATCTTCGCGAGCCGCTCGTAGGGCTTGCCTTCCTCGGTCGTCGCCGCCGGCTCGCGGGAGCCGGCCATGAGGTGCACATCGACCCGCGCGAGATCCACCGCCACGATGAACAGCTCCGCCCAGGAGCGGTTCGGATCCGGGTGGAGCAGCGTCTTGTGGAGGCGCGGCGCGTCGCTCGGATGGGCGTGATCCGCGATGGGCACCCACCGCCCGTCGCCGGGAGCCGACCAGGCCGCGTGCGAGGGGCCGACGTCCGTCGGCCGGAACGCCGCCGCGCCGGCGCCCCCCGCGGCCGGGCTCGGCGTTGCGGCCGACGGCGGCGAGGCGGTCGCGGCAGGGCCCGGCTGCTCGGGCACCTCCCAGTACGTCTTCGGCGGCTCGTCCTTGCGCCATAGCTGGTGGACGCGATCCTCCAGGGCGTAGGCGGTCTCCTCGATCGCCGTCACGTTCTCGGCCCCGATCACCGAACGCAGTCCGTTCGCGACGAGCGGGCCCATCCATGGAATGCGGTGCACCGCGATCCACAACCCGGCCCCCGAGAGCACCGGGACGGCGACGGCACCGAGAACCCAGCGCCGAAGCCGGGATCGGGGCGACCGAAGGACGGGGCGCTCCGGAGCGGAGTGCCCGACCTGGGCCGGTGTTTTCGAGGCTTCGGCGGTTTCGGCCATGGCGCGCTGGACTGCTTCGAAGGGGCGGGAAGACGCTGGAGGTCGCGGGCGACGCGGGGCGACCTGCGACCTGCGAGCGCGAGCGCACGAGAAGCGGGCCCTCCGCTCGGGCGACGGTCTAGCATGGTGCGCCGCGCGCGCGGAGGCCGCTCCGCGCACCGCGAGCGGAGCGACGCGGCTCGACTTCCTCACCACGCCGTACTAGAGTCGCCGCCTCGGACTGACCTGGCACGGGTCGCGGTGCTCGGTCGCTGTCATTGGTCCTCGCAGCCTCCGCTCAAGGGGGCGCGAGGCGGCAGCTCTCCGTGATCGAACCCTCTCCACAGGGAGGGCGCGGTGCCGCGGCGTACTTTCCGCCCTTGCTCAGGAGGGGCTGTGCTCCAGCCCGATTCCAGCCCGATGTCCATGCAATTTGCCGATCTCAAGCTCATCGAACCGCTTCTCCGCGCCATCGAGGCCGAGGGGTACAGCGCCCCGACGCCCATCCAGCAGCAGGCCATCCCGCCCATCCTGGAGGGCAACGACCTCCTCGGTTGCGCGCAGACCGGGACGGGCAAGACCGCGGCGTTCGCGCTGCCGATCCTGCAGCGCCTCGCGCAGAGCGGCGGGCCGAGGCAGGGCGGGCTCCGCGTGCTCGTGCTCACCCCCACGCGCGAGCTCGCGGCGCAGGTCGCCGAGAGCTTCACAACGTACGGCAAGAACCTCGGCCTGCGGACCGCGGTCGTCTTCGGCGGGGTGGGGCAGCGCCCCCAGATGGAGGCGCTGCGCCGCGGCGTCGACGTGCTCGTGGCGACGCCGGGCCGGCTGCTCGATCTCTGCTCGCAGGGCATCGCCCCGTTCGGTCGGCTCGACACGCTCGTCCTCGACGAGGCCGATCGGATGCTGGACATGGGGTTCATCCACGACATCCGGCGCGTGCTCGCGATGCTGCCCGAGCGCCGGCAGACGCTCCTGTTCTCGGCGACGATGCCGCCGGACATCCTGAAGCTCGCGAACAGCATCCTGCGCAGCCCGGTGCGCGTCGAGGTCGCGCGGATCGCCACGACGGCCGAGAACATCGACCAGCGGGTGGTCTTCGTCGAGCGGTCGGACAAGCGCGCGATGCTGGAGCACGTGCTCAAGGATCCCGCGCTCCGCCGGGCGATCGTGTTCACCCGCACGAAGCACGGCGCCAACCGCGTGGTCCAGCAGCTCAGCCGTGCGCGCATCGAGGCGGTCGCCATCCACGGGAACAAGTCCCAGGGCGCGCGCGAGCGGGCGCTCGCGAGCTTCAAGCAGGGGACGACGAGCGTGCTCGTCGCGACCGACATCGCGGCGCGCGGCATCGACATCGACGACATCTCGCACGTGATCAACTACGACCTCCCGAACATCCCGGAGAGCTACGTGCACCGCATCGGCCGCACGGCGCGCGCCGGGGCGTCCGGGGTGGCGCTCTCGTTCTGCGACAGCGAGGAGCGCGCTTATCTCGCCGACATCGAGCGCCTCATCCAGAAGCGCCTCCCCCTCCTCGCCGACCCCGGGGTTCCCGTCTTCCAGATCGATCCCAGACCCGCACAGCAGGCGCAGGGGCACGCTCGGCCGCAGGGACAGGGCCGGCCGCAGGGACAGGGCCGTCCACACCCCCAGGGGCAAGCTCGGCCGCAGGGACAGGGCCGACCGCAGGGACAGGGCCGGCCGCACCCCCAGGGGCAAGCTCGGCCGCAGGGACAGGGCCGGCCGCAGGGACAGGGCCGCCCACACCCCCAGGGGCACGCCCGGCCGCAGGTGCAGCCCCCCGCGCAGGCGCAGCCCCCGGCGCGGCCGCTGCCGCGGCACGACACCCCTCGCGTCGATAACTGATCCTCACCGCGCTGCCCGCCGCGCTCGATCCATCACGCCGCGCATCGCCTGATGCGCGCGGCGTCGCAAGCCCGGTGCTCGTTGGCGCTCGTCGCGCGCCAACGAGCGCGAGGGCGCCGCGTCGAGGCGCGCAGGTCGTCTGCGAGGCGCGCAAGTCGTCTGCGAGGCGCGCAAGTCGTCTGCGAGGCGCGCAAGTCGTCTGCGAGGCGCGCAGGTCGTTTGCGACCGGACCATGCCTGAATGACGCGCTTCGACATTATCTCGTCGATGTGCGGAAACTCTGGCACGATCGCTGACATGCGCGTCCCCGTCATCGTTGTAAGCTTGCTCACGATCGCTGCCTGCGATCGCGGAGCTCCTTCTTCGAGTTCGTCCACCACGGGCGCCCAGGCCTCCGCCGATCCGGCGCCGATTGCCTCCGCCGCCCCGGTCGTCTCCGCGAGCAGCGCGCCGGCCGAGGCCCCCGACGCCAGCGCCGCTCCCGCGGCGGCCGACACCGCCGACGCCGCGGCGAGCGCGGCGGCGGCCGACGCCGGGCCGCCCGCGGCCGACGACAGCCGCCTCTCGGTGGAAGGGCGCGCCGTCCAGGGAGGGCTCCTGCGCGCCAAGCTGAACGGCAAGCTGCGCCGCATGGCGTTCCCCGGCCATCGCGTGACCGTCAGCGACGAAGGGGAGTTCCTGATCGCCTTCTCGCGCAACGCGCCAGCGCAGGAGAAGCTGACCATCACGTTCGACGACGGGCAGGTGCTCGAGAAGATCTTCGACGTGGAGCCTCGCAAGTTCGAGGTCGACAAGGTCGACCACCTGCCGGAGAACATGGTCAAGCTCGACATGGCGACGCGCGTGAAGCTCACGCAGGCCGAGAAGAAGCTCGACGCGATCCGGAACAAGTACACGAAGAGGAACTGCTACAAGAACGGCTTCATCTGGCCGTCCAAGGGCCCCATCACCTCGCGGTACGGCCAGCCGCGCCTGCTCAACGGCACGGACGGCGGGATCCACTGGGGCGTGGACATCGCGGTGCCCGTCGGTACGCCGGTGCGCGCGCCTGCCTGCGGCAAGGTCGTGCTCGTCGAGAAGGACCTCCCGCTGAGCGGTCACACCGTGATCATCGATCACGGGCAGGGACTGACCTCCACGTTCATCCATCTGCACGGCTTCGCCGTGAAGGTGAACGACGAGGTCAAGCAGGGGCAGGTCATCGCGACCGTCGGGATGACCGGCCGCACGAACGGACCGCACCTCGACTGGCGCATGAATCTCTTCGAGACACGCGTCGATCCAGAGCTCCTGATCTCCGCCGCGAAGTGACGCACGGCGGGGCAAGTTGCCACACGAAGAGCGTTCATGGCTGAGCTCCCCCGGGCGGAAACGTGGCTCGGGCTCGGCCGTCGAAGCGGCCGGCGTCGCCAGATGCACGCCCGCTGATCTTCCTTTCCTGGCCGACGGCTGATCGAATGGCCGCCGAGGTCGCCGGAAGGACAAGCCCTCTCCCGCGAGGCTCTTGGCGGCATACCCCTTGCAAATTTCCGGACCGACGAAGGCACTCAATCCGGACATCGATTTTGCAAGGAGTCGGTCATGAAGATGCTGTCGCCTCGAGCTCATGGGTTTGTGGACTATGCGGTTGCGGCCCTGTTCCTGCTGGCCCCTTCGCTGTTCGGCTTCGGCGGGCTCCCCGAGACACTCTGCTACATCCTGGGCGCCGCACACCTCGGGATGACGCTGCTCACCGCGTTCCCGCTGGGCGCCGCGAAGCTCATCCCGTTCCCTGTCCACGGGGCGATCGAGGCCACGGTCGCCGTGCTCCTCGTCGCGGCGCCGTGGCTGTTCGGCTTCGATGAGGAGCCCGCGGCGAGGAGCTTCTATCTCGTGTCGGGCGTGGCCGTCGGCCTGGTCTGGCTCGCGACGGACTACCGTTCTTCTTACGCCACGACGACAGCCAGCGCTCGTTACCGGCCGGAGCACCGGTCGTTCTCCTGAGGGGCGTGCGCGTGCGCCTCGCGATCGGCGCGGCGGTCGGGGTGGTGGATCGCGCGGATTTGCGGCAAGCTCATGCGTGGCGGGAGGACAGACGCCGTGAGCGACCCGAAGAAGCCGGATCCGATGAGCCTGCGGGTGGGTGACTTCCTCGTGAAGGTGGTGCCCGTCGGGGAGACGAGCGACGCCCTCGATACCGAGGCGAACCGCGAGCGGGCGCAGCGGGCCGAGGAGGACCGGCGGGCGGCCCAGTTCGGCGCGAGCGGCGACGGGGCAGGGGAGGCCGCGCAGGAGGCGGCGGAGGCAGCCGTGGACGGGGCGATCGAGGAGGCGCGGGCGCGCTTGAAGAGCGACGGCGAGGACGTGCCGATCTTGCTGCGCGATCCGGTGACGGGAGCGACGTTCACGCTCGAGTGACGGAGGGCGGCACCGTCCACCGGCTCCGCGTTTCCGCGCACACCTCGACCGCGACGGAACAGCCTTCCGGCGCCTGTTCTCGAGACTCCCATCCTGAGCGCGCCCGCCTCACGGGGCCCTGTTTCGGCCAGGGCGGCAGCGACGGCTGCCGTTATCGTGGATGTTCCTCTGCTCGGCTTGGCCGTCCATCCGCTCCGTCCGAAGCCCTGTCCGCTCCCGTGGAGGAAAACACGGCGCTCCAAGTCTTCAACATTGCTCCAATCCGGTCAGGGAGTTACTCCACTTCCCGCAACGACTGACCCAGGGGAGAGCCATGATGAACATGCCCATGAGCCCGATGCCGATGATGCCGATGATCGGCGGCATGATGCCGAACATGATGGGCGGCATGATGCCGAACATGATGGGCGGCATGATGCCGAACATGATGAGCATGATGCCGATGATGGGCATGATGCCGATGATGGGCGGCATGATGCCAATGATGGGCGGCATGATGCCAAGCATGATGGGCGGCATGATGCCGAACATGATGAGCATGATGCCGATGATGGGCGGCATGATGCCAAACGTGATGGGCGGCATGATGCCAAACGTGATGGGCGGCATGATGCCAATGATGGGCGGCATCATGCCGAACATGATGGGCATGATGATGCCCGCGATGATGATGCCGAACATGATGGGCATGATGATGCCCGGCATGAAGATGGCGGCCTGAACCAGGGAACGTCGGCGAGCGGCTCAGCCCCGACGGTCGAGATCGGGCGCTCCAGACCTGCGGGGCGCGACGCCTCCGCTGCGAGGCGTCGCGCGTGGGCGCTCGCCCCGTCCAGTCACGCGCCGGCTGCTTCCTGCCGCTTCGGGTGCTGATCCCGCGACACGAACACCGCCGCTGCCAGGTCCCCCACCACGTTGATCACCGTCCGGCACATGTCGAGGAACCGATCCACGCCGAGGACCAGGCCGAGCCCCTCGGGCGGGATGCCGAGCATCCCAAGGATCATCGCGATGACGGGCAGCGAGCCGGCCGGAATGCCCGCCGTGCCGATCCCCCCGAGCACCGAGATGAGCATCACGGTCGCCTGCTGCCCGAAGCTCAGCGAGACGCCGTAGACCTGGGCCAGGAAGAGCACGGTCACCCCCTCGAACAGCGCCGTCCCGTTCTGGTTCATCGCGGCGCCGGCGGTCAGCACGAAGCGCGCCACGGACGGCGGCAGCTTCAGCTCCTCCTCGGCCACCTTCAGCGCGGTCGGCAGCGTCGCGTTCGACGAGGCGGTCGAGAACGCCGTCACGATCGCCGTCCGGCTCCCGCGAAAGAACGCGACAGGCGACATTCCGCCAAGGAAACGGACCGAGAGCGAATAGACCACGAACATGTGCAGGCCGAGGCCGAGCAGCACCGTGAGCACGTACGCCGCCAGCTGCTGCATGATGCCGATGCCCATGCGGGACGTGATCGTGAAGAGCAGGGCGCCCACGCCGATCGCCGCGAACCGGAGCACCCCCTCGATGAGCCGCATCGAGACGTCGAGCAGCCCCTGGATGCACTCGCGGAGCCGCGCCGCCCCATCGGTCTGGGTGAGCGACAGGGCGATGCCGAAGAGCAGCGAGAACGTGATCACCGCGAGCACGTCGCCCCCGGCCGCCGCCTTGAAGATGTTGTCCGGCACCATCGCGATGATCATCCCCACCGGCGAGGTGTCGGCCGGCGCGGTCGCCGCCTTGATCCCCCCGCCGCGCGCGAGGCTCCGGATCGCCTCGGGCAGGCCGTCCCCCGGGCGGATCAGGTTCACCAGGACGAGGCCGATCAGCACCGCGATGCTCGAGACGACGGCCGTGTAGCCCAGCGTCCGCAGGCCGAGCCGACCGATGTGCTTCAGATCGAGCTCGCAGACGCCCATCACGAGCGCCGAGAACAGGATCGGGAGCACGAGCATGAACAGCAGGCGCAGGAAGATCTGGCCCACCGGGTAGGTGATGTGATCGACGATCCAGGTGAGCGCCGGGTGCCCTGCCGCGACAGCGTTCGCCGTGAGACCGCCCGCTGCCCCGACCGCGACGCCGAGCAGCATCGTTCGATGCGATGACATGGCGCCACCTTACACAAGCCGCGGCGCCGCGATCCGCGGAGTTGACGCCACGCCCTCGGGCCCTCCACGGCCAGCGGGGCGTCCTGCGGCCACGGATCGACCTCCGCACGCGCTGTCCGCGGGCCAAGGGCCGCCTGTCCAAGCCCACGCGGATCCATTAGGCTCCCGGCCGGCAATGCTGAAGCCGGGCGATTCGTTCGAGCGGTACACGATCGAGGCCGCCATCGGGCAGGGGGGGATGGGCTGCGTCTACCGGGCGCACGACGCGCGGCTCGGGCGGCGCGTCGCGGTCAAGGTGATCGCGGGCGGCGCCGTGGACGAGGACGCCGGCGCGCGCCTGCTCCGCGAGGCGCGCGCCGCCGCAGCGCTCGATCACCCGAACGCCGTCTCGATCTTCGACGTCGGCGAGCTCGATGGGACGCCGTTCATCGTGATGGAGCTCGTCCCGGGCCGCACCCTGCGCAGCGCCATCAGCGGCGCCGACGCGCCGGCCTCGACGCGGGTCGCCTGGCTCTCCGACGTCGCCCGCGCGCTCGCGGCGGCGCACCGGCGGGGGCTCGTCCACCGGGACATCAAGCCGGAGAACGTGATGGTCCGGGACGACGGGGTGATCAAGGTGCTCGACTTCGGCATCGCGCGCCGCGCCGCAGGCGACGCCGATCCGAACGCGTCCACCGAGGCCCCCGCGCTGCCGACGCTGACCGCGCTCGGCGTCAAGCTCGGGACGCCGGTCTACATGGCCCCGGAGCAGATCCGCGGCGCCGAGCTCGACGGGCGCGCGGACCAGTTCGCGTGGGGCGTGCTCGCCTTCGAGCTCCTCACCGGCAGGCTACCCTGGCGCGGCGCCGGCGACATGCTCGCCGTCGTCGCGTCGATCCTCACCGACGAGGCCGACCGCGCCCTGCTCGACGCCGCCGCCGTTCCGCCCGCGGTGAGCGCGGTCGTGCTGCGCGCGCTATCGAAGCGCCCCGACGATCGGTTCGCGTCCATGGACGATCTCCTGCGCGCGCTCGAGGCGGCCGGGAGGGGCGAGGCGCCCGCCGCGCCTGCCGCCGCGACGTCCGCGCAGGCGCCCGGCGCGCAGCGGAGCGAGGCGCCTCGCGGCGGCGAGACCGCGGCGCAGCGGTTCTCGACCGAGGAGGTCCGCGACGTCCTGGCGCAGGCGATCGAGCGCCAGGCTGCCGCCGACGGAGGCGTGGCGCGCGCCCCGCGGGGCGACGCGCGCCTCGGCTTCGACGACCTGCTCGCCGCGGCGGAGGAGGTGGGCGTGGGCCCCGAGGCGCTGCGCGAGGCGAGCCGCGCGCTTCGCGCGCGCGAGCGCGACGGCATGGAGCGGGGGTCGAGCGCGGCGACCGCCGCCGAGCGCGCCACGTGGCTCCGGCGCAAGCGCCGCGATTTCTACCGGCACCTCGGCGTCTACCTCATCGTCAACGCGGCGCTCCTCACGCTCGCCTTTCCGCTCGGCGTCGTGCTCTGGGCGGCGATCATCCCGCTGGGCTGGGCCATCGGCGTCGCCATCCACGGGCTGGTCGCGTTCACCGCGCACGAGGACGACTGGGCCGAGGAGGCCGAGCGCATGCAGTGGTGGCACGAACAGCATCGCCGCAGGCACGAGGTCGCCATGGCGAGGGCGATCGGCAAGGACTGGCGCCCTGCGGCGGCCCCGCGCCAGCGCATCGGCGCGGCGAAGGAGGGGGATCGCCAGGGCAAGCTGCGTGTCGAGACGGACACCGCGCGCTCCACGGCGGAGCTGGCGGAGCGCGCGGAACGGGCGGAAGACGAGGCCGCGGTCGCGGTGAACAAGCCCCAGCGGCGGCGGCGCTGACGTGGGAGCCGCGCCGCCCACGGCCTGACGAGGCGCCAGGCCGGCATGCGCTAAGCTCGCGGTCCTTTGGAGGATCCATGTCCCAGCTGAACTTCATCTCCCGCTCGCTCGCGCCGCTCCAGGCGCTCCCGTCCTTCCTGCGCACGCGCGCGCAGTCCGTGCTGTTCCAGCGCATGGTGCCGTTCACCGGGACCGCCGGGATCCAGTTCGACGAGGTGAGCTCGGATCGGGTAGCGCTGCGGCTCGCCAACGGGCGCAGGGTGCGGAACCACATCGGCGGGGTGCACGCCGCCGCGGCGGGGCTCCTGGCCGAGACGGCGACCGGCTTCGTCGTCGCCGTCAACCTGCCGGACGACAAGCTGCCGCTCTTGCGCAGCATGAAGATCGACTACAAGCGCCGCGCCCAGGGCGGCCTCCGCGCGGTCGCGACCCTCACGCCCGAGCAGCGCCAGTCCTTCCTGGACCAGCCGAAAGGGGACGTGGCGGTCGCCGTCACGGTGACCGACGAGAGCGGCGCATCGCCGATGGAGTGCGAGTTCGTCTGGGCCTGGGTGACCAAGGGGGTGTGACGCCGCCGCGTTCGCGCGCGGCGCGGGCGCGGTCAGTTGCGGCGGAGGCGCTCGATCTCGGCCAGCGCCTCGGCGAGCTGGCGCTCCAGGTCCGACGCGCGCCTGGCCTCCGCGTCGGCGCGCTTGGCCTCTGACTCGGCGCGCTTGGCCTCTGACTCGGCGCGCTTCGCCTCTGCCTCGGCGCGAAGCTCGGCCTCCTCGGCGCGGCTGGCCTCGTCCACGGCGCGCAGCTCGGCCTCGTCCTTGCGCGCGAGCGCGTCGTCCAGCATCACGCCGAGCCGCGCAATCAGCTCATCCGCCTCTTCCAGCTTCGCCGTCCCGCTGAAGAAGCGCAGCTTCGAGCCCTCCACCGCGAGCTCCAGCCCGAGCACCTGCGACGCGAACCGGCCTGCCTGGGGCATGACGGGCTGGTAGCTCCGCGTCCTGCGCGCCGTGTCGGCCGGCGGGAGCCGGTACGCGCGGAGGCTCAGCCGGCGCCGGTCGAAGATGAAGTACTCGGAGATGCCGAGCCGGGCATACCGCTCGACGTTGGTCTCGAAATCCTTCGTCAGGTTGCCCGCATAGGCCACCTCCAGGACCAGATCGAGCCCCTTGCCCTCCGCGCCGACGACCCATTTCATCCGCTCGCCAGGCGCCACGTCGAGGACAGCGAGCAGATCCGGCGCGAAGGCCGGCTCGTCCGGGTAGAACACCGCGAGGTTCGAGGACAGGTAGATCCTCCGCCCGCTCCGGCGGAAATACGCGTCGAGCGTCGCGATCACCTGCGCCGCGGCCACGCGGTGCGGATCGCCCTCGGGCGGCTCGAGCTCGAACTCGGACGGAAGCATGTCCACGACCCGCGCGCGCTCCTCGTCGGTCATGCGCTCCCACGCCGCCTCGGAGGGGGCGCGCGGGTCGTCGGGATCGAACGCGTAGCCGTGCTCGAGCGCCTGCCGCATGGACCCTCATCCTAGCATTTCCCCGGATTCTCGGCCTGCGAGCGCGCGGGCGCAGGCCGCTGCGCGCTGCGCGGCCCTCAGAGCGTCAGGATCTCGCAGCCGTCCCGCGTGACGAGCACGGTGTGCTCGAACTGCGCCGAGAGGCTGCCGTCCTCCGTGACCATGGTCCACCCGTCGTCGAGCGTGCGGATGCGGTGGGAGCCCAGGTTGACCATCGGCTCGATCGTGATGGCCATCCCGGCGCGGAGCCGCATGCCCGCCCCGCGCACCCCGGTGTGCGCGACGTGCGGCGGCAGGTGCATCCTCCGACCGATGCCGTGCCCGCCGACCTCGCGGACCACGCCGCACCCCTCCGCGCGCGCGATCTCCTCGATCGCCGCGCCGATGTCGCCGAGCCGCGCCCCGTCGCGAACGACCGCGATGCCCGCGTCCCGGCAGCGCCTGGCGACGTCCACCACGTGCAGCGCCTCGGGGCTCGGCTCCCCGATGAAGAACGTCGCGGAGGTGTCGCCGTGGTAGCCGTCGAGCTCCGTGGTCACGTCGACGTTGACGATGTCGCCCGGCAGGAGCACCTCGTCGCGCCGCGGGATGCCGTGGCACACGACGTGGTTCCGGCTCGTGCACACCGCCGCGGGGAAGCCCTTGTAGCCGAGCTGACTCGGGCGCCCGCCGCGCCGCGCCGTGTCCTCGCGCACCCACTGATCGATGTCCGCCGTCGTCACGAAGGGCTGGAGCCGCGCCCCGACGGCCGAGAGCGTCGCCGCCGCCGCGCGCCCCGCGCGCCGCATCGCCTCGCACGCGTGAGGCCTGAGGATGTCCACGTTCATGCGAGGCGTATGCGCGGGCAGCGAGCGGCCATCCAATACCGTTTTGATCTCGGGCCCTCGCGCGCGGCTCCCCGCGCGCGGGGTTCGGGCTAGAATCGGCCGCGTGAGCCTCTCGCAGATCCGTTACTTCATCGCCGTCGCCGAGGAGGGCCACGTCGGCCGCGCCGCGCGCCGGCTCCACATCGCGCAGCCGCCCCTCAGCCGGCAGATCCGCGGCCTGGAGGACGAGCTCGGCGCGCAGCTGTTCGAGCGCACCGCGCGCGGCATGCGGCTCCTGCCGGCCGGCGCGGCGTTCCTCGACCACGCCCGCACCATCGTCGCCCAGGTCGACGCGGCCGTCGCCGATGTGCGCGGCTACGGCGCCGCGCCTCCCCCGGGCGCTCTCGACGCCGGCCACCGCCAGCGCGCCGACCTGGGGTAGGGTGCCTCGCGTGGAAGCAGGGGAACGGCATGGGCTACGACGCTGAGCTCGCGCTGGCCGTCGACGCCGCGCGCCGCGCGGGCGCGCTCCTCCGCGCGGAGTTCCACCGCCCGGGCGGCCCACGCGGCGCCGGGACGAGCGCCGACGTCGATGTGGAGGTCGAGCTCCTGCTGCGCGACGCGCTCACCCGGGCGACCCCGTACGCGTTCCTCGGGGAGGAGACCGGCGCCCTGGACGGCGTGGACCCGTCGCACCGCTGGGTCGTCGATCCGCACGACGGCACCGCGTCCTTCCTGCACGGCTACCGCGGCGCCTCGGTCTCCATCGGCCTCCTCCGCGAGGGCACCCCGGTGCTCGGCGTCGTCTTCGCGTACGCCTACCCCGACGACGACGGCGATCTCATCGCCTGGGCCGAGGGCGCCGGGCCGATCCGGCGCAACGGCGCCGCCGTCTCGACGTCGCTCGCCGGCGGCGCGCTCGATCGCTACGCCGTCGTGCTGCTCTCGCAGTCGGCGGATTACCTCCCCGCCCGCAACGCCCGCTGCGTCGCCCCCGCGCGGTTCCTGGCCCTCCCGAGCCTCGCCTACCGGCTCGCCCTGGCCGCGGCCGGCGAGGGCGTCGCCGCGGTCTCGCTCAGCCGGCCCCGCAGCTGGGACTACGCCGCCGGGCACGCGCTCGTGCGCGCCGCGGGCGGCGAGCTCGTCGACGACGACGGCGCGCCCGTCGCGTACACCGCGCAGGGCGACGGCGAGGTCTGCCGCCTCTTCGGCGGCGCCCCCGCGGTCGTGCGCGAGCTCGCGCGCCGCCCGTGGAACGCCGTCATCCACGGCCGCATCCCGCCGCCGCAGGGCACGTACGGGCTCCTGCGCCCCTCGCGCAGCCTGCTCGTCGAGGGCGCTGGCACGCTCGCGCGCGCGCAGGGCTGCCTGCTCGGCCAGCTCGCGGGCGACGCGCTCGGCGCGCTCGTCGAGTTCCGCACCGCCGAGGCGATCGCGCCGCTCTACCCGGACGGCGTCCGCGACCTCGCCGACGGCGGGACGTGGGGAACGCTGGCCGGGCAGCCGACCGACGACTCCGAGATGGCGCTCATGCTCGCGCGCTCGATCGTCCGCAAGCGCGGCTTCGTCGCGGAGGCCGCGCTCGACGCGTACGTGCACTGGTACGGCTCCGGCCCGTTCGACATCGGCAACACCACGGCGGCCGCGCTCAGGGCCGCCGCGGGCGCGCCGCTGCCCGGCGCGCGGCGCGAGCGCGCCCGCGCCGCCGCCAGCCTGACCAGCGAGGCGAACGGCTCGGTGATGCGCGCGGCGCCGCTCGGCGTCCTCGGCGCGGGCCGCCCGCGGGAGGCCGCGGCCTGGGCGCGCGACGACAGCGCGCTCACGCACCCCCACCCGGTGTGCTGCGCCGCCTCCGCCGCGTTCGTCGCGGCCATCGCCGCGGCGGTGGGCGGCGCCGGCGTCGAGGGCGCCTGCGCCGCCGCCCTCGACGAGGCGGAGCGGAGCGGCGAGCGCGCGGTCGTCGCCGCGCTCACGGCCGCGCGCGGCGCCCCGCCCGGGAGCTTCTCGCACCAGGCCGGCTGGGTCCTCATCGCCCTGCAGAACGCCTTCTACCAGCTCCTCCACGCGCCCTCGCTCGAGCGGGGCCTCGTCGACACGGTGATGGCCGGCGGCGACACCGACACGAACGCCGCGATCGCCGGCGCGCTGCTCGGCGCGGCGCACGGCCGGGACGCCGTCCCGGACCGCTTCCGCCGCCTCGTGCTCAGCTGCCGCCCGCTCCCCGAGGCAGGGGCGAAGCACCGGCGTCCACCCGAGCTCTGGCCGGTCGACGCGATGCTCCTCGCCGAGGCGCTCCTGGCCTCGGGCCGTTAGGATCGCGCCTCGACCTCGCCGGCGCTTCATCGTTCTTCGGCGCGGCGTGTGGCGCTTCTGACCAAGCGTCCTGCATGAGCATGAGCGGGGGAGGACGGGTCACTCCACGCTGCGCAGCCACCGCCCCGCGAACGCCACCTCATCGGCGGCCGCAAGCACGGCCTCCTCCCCTCCGGCCCGGCGAAAGACGCGCGCGAGCTGTGCGACACCTGCCCATCCCTGAAAGACGCCTGCCAGCGACGGAATCCCTGAGGCGTCGAACAGGCTCGTCGAGACCAGCCGTGCCGCCTCGGCAGGGCTCATCCACGGCGCAGCCTCGCAGAGATCGCCGAGCACATCGGCGTCTGCGCCTGCTGCCTCGAAGGCGAGCACCGCACGTCGGGCCGCCTCGGCGCGCATCGCTTCAGGAAGCGCCTTTACAAGCCGTGCCAGCGCGACGGCCCGAACGTAGCTCCCGGAGGGCTCGACGCAGTCCCCTGCCATGCGTAAAGCCGCTTCCGCCCCCAGGAGCGCGACCGAAGCGAAAGGGTGCTCTTTGATCAAATTGCATCGCTCCTCCGGGGCGAGCTCCTCGAAGAGTGCCTGGACCTCCTCCACCGGCCGCCGCCCCGCAGGGAGCCTCTCGCCGAGGCGAAGCAGCGCGTCCGCCCGGTACCCTGCGCTGCTCGCCGCCCATCGCAGCACGAGCGCGCGGGCGTCGGCCTCTCGCCCGAGCGAGACCAGCCTCGCCCCGAGAGCGTGCACCGGCCAGACCGGGACTTCCTCGAGCGCCCTCTCCAGGAGAACGTCGGACAGATAAGGCGCCACCGCCTCGGCCTCCTTCTTGCTCTCGAAGCACCAAGGCGTCCAGAGCCGTTCGATCTCCTGGACAGCGTGAACTTTCGCCTCTTTCGGCAGGTCCGCGAGCAACCGGGCGAGGACGCGAATTCGCTGAGGCGCTGGCAGGGAACGCGAAGCTCGCTCCAGCGCGACGGCGGAAGCCTCGCTGACTCCAGGCTCAGGCACGATCGCGGGCGGCGCCCCTCCCGCACGCGCGATGGCTTCTGCGGCGACCTCCTGGGCTTCCTCTTCGGGGAGCAGGCCCGCCGCCACGACGAGCGCACGGGGCGCATTTTCCCCGTCCGACTGGCGCGCAGCTTCCAGCGCGGCGCGCGCATACCGGGTGCGCCTCTCGCCCTCCGCCGCCTCGGCCATGGCGATCAGCGCCGAGGCGCTCGACCACCGCGCGCCCGTGCGATCGGCGATCTCGAGCGCTCGCTCGCGGACTCCGGCTTGGGCGGACAGTGAGACCTCCGCAGCGAGGGCAAGCAATGCCAACGCGCGCGCCGCGTCCGCATCGAGCAGTGCAGTCGCGACGTCTGCATCGGGGCTCTCCCACGGCTCCGTGTCTCCCAGCGTCGCCGCCGCGCCCTGCGCTGCCGCGCAGCATACGAGCGCCGCGGCGAGGGGGGGAGGCAGGGACCTGCAACGCTCCACCTCCTCTCCTATTCGATCGCGCAGGCGGCGGAGATCTGTGAGGGCATACGCGAGCGCCTCGCCAGAGTTACCCGCTACCCAACCCGGCTCGGCAAACGCGAGCATCGAAGCGATGGGAGCGCCGCCGAGCGCGAGGTGTGCGCTCGCATAGCGGCGGAAGTAGGCCAGCCGGCGGCTGGCGGACTCCGCCGTGCATCGCGCGATCGCGCGGCGGTAACGCGCCTCGATCGCCTCCTCCCGACCGGCGCTCCTCTGCTCCCACGCGACCCGCAGCGCCTCGTGCTGGAATCGCAGCGCACGCACCGGCCCATCCCGGCGCAAGATCCGATCGAGGATCGATCCGTACACGAGCAGGCGACCGCGCACGGCAAGGTCGTCGATCTCCAGGAGCTCCGCGACATCCTCTGCATCGAGCGGCGCGAGCGCGCGGGCCAGCACGGAGAGCATCTCCAGCGCGACCTCTCCGTCCTGGAGGAGTCGGAGCTCACGCTCGACCTCCACGGCGAGCGCCTGCGGTCCGCCGTTGCCCCCTGCAGCTGCCCAGCTCGGAATGCCTCGGCGCTCCGCTGCCGCGGGGGAAGGCGGCGCAACCTCGACGAAAAGCGCATCACCGGCCTTCCATCCGAGCCGCTCCCTCCAGGCGTGCGCGTCGCCCACACCGCCGGAGATGGAGACCAGACATCGAACGCGCTTTCCGAGCGCCTGAAGCGTCGATACCCGAGCCTCGCGAGGCCAGTCAACGCACTCATCGAGGCCATCGAGCACGAGGAGCACCTCGGGCTCGTCCTCTTCCTGGCCGTTGGCCAGCCTGTTCCGGAGCTCCGAACGCAACTTCAGGACGTCCCGCGGAGGGCGCAGCACGTCGTCACCGAACTGCTCCAGGAGCGACGCGAGGATCTCGGGCTCGGAGGCGAAGCGGCCCGCTCGTCCTACCTGCACGGCGGCGGTGCGCACCCCGACACGCTCGCTCGCTTCGGCGACGAGCAGCATACACAGCGCCGTTTTGCCGGCTCCCGCCGGGCCGTGCAGGAGGCACGCGGAGCCCGGAGCAACGCGCCATCGCTCGATCGCTTCACGAGCGCGCTCTTCCCCCTCGGTCCAAGAGAAGGCCTCGGGCGATCTTTCCTTTTCCTCACGATGCATTCGCACCTCGGTGGGGGACGCTCGTCTCCTGTTCTAGGCCCTGTAGACTCCGTATTGACCTTTCTTGCCCTTCATCCCGACGACGTGCTCTTGAATGCCGAGCCTTTCGAACATCGCTCCGCATCTCTCGCACGGGTCGACCCGCTTCCGCATCTTCGCGCTGTCGTACGTCTCGATCGAGAGCCCTTCGTCCTGGAACTTCTTTTTGATGCGCCGGTTCACCTCGGCGTCGACCTGTTCGGGGGTCATGCGATCCTGAACGCGCACCTTCTTCTGCTCTTTCATCACGTCTCTTCGGATGTTCTCCCCCATGACCGTCAAGACCTGCGCCTCCGCGCACGGCTTGTCGCTGATGTGACCGGCGGGCGTGACCTTGCCTCCCTCGCTGGGGTTCCTTCCCACATACGGCTTCGTACTGGTATCTTCATCCACGTACGTAAGGACGTTGCCGTCCTTGTCGAGGATGCGGGAATAGATGAGCCCATCGGGATCGACGATGGTCCACGGCTGGTTGCGCGCGTACCAGTAGGCGTTCAGCTCGCCGTCGATCTCTGCGGGATCGGGCGAGATGTACCTCCCGAGATCTGGATCGTAGTAACGGTGCCTGTTGTAGAAGAGCCCCGTCTCCACGTCCTCGTACTGCCCCAGGAAGCGAACCTGTGTCGGCGCGCTGCCTCCGGCTTTGGACGTCACCTTCCCCCATGCCGTGCGGAACAGCTCGCCCGCGACCTCACCTTTCCCATCGACGAGGCGCTCCGGATAGCCCGTCATGGCTTCGTTCAAATAGAAGAGCCATGGCCCCGCTACCGACGCCTCCCCGGTGTGTCTCGTGTCGCGGTGAGCCCACGGAGCCCCGCTTTCATCGAAGCAGTAGGTGCGCTCCTCGATCTCCCCGTCGGGGATCCCCGCGATCTCGTGGGCGAGTGTCATCGCGTCCCAGCAGAAGCGCGTCGTGCGCAGGAGGCGCACCTCACCGCTCTCTCCCTTCTGCCGCACGGTCTTCTTCATCCTCCGCGCAAACGCGTCGTACATGAACTCAACCGTCGTCCCGTCTGGCCCCTCGATCTTCGAAAGCATTCCGCTCGCCGACCAAGCATAACGTGTCACGTGGTCGTCCCCGGCGGCGCTTCGCGCCCTTTTCTCGATCAGCCGGCCCTGCTCGTCATAGAGGAAGCGGGTGGAGCCCTTGGTTTCCAGCCGGCCCCCGCTCTCGTAGCGGCGCACCTCTGCCCCTTCGGCGAGCTCATGGATGTTTCCGGCGGCATCATAGCGGAAGCGCTCGACAGCATGGGGCCGCCTGGCCGCGAGCCCATCGCGCGCTTCCTCGGGGATCACGGCCAGCAGTTGACCGAGCGCGTCGTGTTCGAAGCGCTTGTGTCCGAAGTGCGCATCCCACACGACTGCGAGATGCCCCGCCGAGGTATATTGAAACGCCTGATCCACGGTCACGTTGGGCATACGGGGCCCCACCCACTCCGGCTCGCCTGGACGCAATGCGAGCGAGCTAGATGAGGACCACACCCGCCGTGCAACGAGCCTGCCGCTCGCGTCGTACCGCGCGCCGATGCGGCCTCCGCCCGGCAGGTGGATCTCGACCGGGAGTCCCAGTTCGTCCTGGCGCGAAAAGATCTCGTCGCGGCCGTCGAGCCGCGTGCGCGTACAGCGCCCGGCCTCATCGAAGGCCCACTCTACCGCATGACCTCGGGACGTCGCCCTCCGAAGTGCAGTCCCGACCCGATCGCAGGTCACCTCGACCTGAAATGCCTCGCCGTCCACGACCTGCTTCTCCCCGATCACCCATCCGACCGCGTTGCGTCGCAGCTCGACCGTACAGCCGCTCCCCTCCGCCAGGATCACCTCACCACGGCCGTTGTATGAGAAGTGCTCCTCGGCTCCGTCGTCGTAGATTTTCTTCACCACGCGTCCGGCGAGGTCGCGCTGGAGCTCTGTCGTTTCGCTTCCACGGCGGATCAGGAGGACGCGCCCGAGCGCGTCGCGTTGATAGCGAATCTCCCGGCCATCGAACGTCCTCTCCGCGATCGGGAGGCCGAGAGCGCCGACCTCGATCGAGTACACCTCCCCTTTCGCATTGCGGATCTCGACGAGGCGTTCCTCGCGGTCGTACCGGAGCTGAATGACGCTCCCATCCGGCAGGATGGCGTCCGCCAGCGAGCCGGTGCCTCCGCGCACGAGGCGGGTCGTCCGGCCGTCGGCATCTGTCACGCAGATGAGGTTCTCGTCGCCATCGTAGTCGTAACGCGTGACAGCGCCGTTCGGTTCGCGCACCGCGAGGAGCAGCCCCTTGTTGCTGTAGGAGAACTCGGTCACGCTTCCGCTCTCGTCGCGCTCCGCCGTCCGCTTCCCGAGCTCGTCGTACGCGGCCGTCCAGCGCGTACCGGAGGCGCGGAGCACCTCGACGAGATTGCCGTGTTCATCGTGACGGTAACGCGTCTGATGCCCCGTCGGAGCCACGGTCGCTTCCATGAGGCCGCGAGCGTCGAAGCGGACCTCGAAGGTCGCGCCGATCGGATCGGTCCAGAAGATCGCTCGCTCGGCGTACGCCACCTCCGTCACGCTGCCTTCCGGATCGATGATCTTGCGGATATCGCCGTTCCGCAGCCGCTCGATCACCGTCACGTTCCCGAGCGGGTCCACGATTCGCGTCTCGTTCCCGAAGACATCGCGCGTCCAACAGGTCGTCGCTCCGAGTGGATCGGTGAACGAGCGCAGGTGGCCCCGCTCGTCATACGTGCGCGTATACACGCTTCCGGCGGTGATGGCCTTGTCGACCTTTCCATGCTCATTGCTGAAGTAACGGTGAAATGTGACCGAGTCGGTGGCCTCCGAGTAGCCATCGCGATAGAAGTCGAGTCGAACGTGGTGCACGCCCTTCGCCGGCGTCTTGCCATCCGACAGAAGCGCCGGGACAGAGGCGGCGAGGCACGGGTCGACCGCGCCGGGGTAATCTGCCCATGTCTCGACGCATCGTCCGGCGGGATCGTATCGGTAGTGGAACGTCAGCCCGGTCGGCCTCTGCTGCGAGACGAGCCGGTGCTCGTCGTCGTAGCTGTACTTCGTGGTGTTTCCATCCGCATCGGTCACTGCAACGAGATCGCCTGCTTGGTCATGCTGGTAGCGCACGAAGACGAGCGAACGCCCCCCGGACGCGCGGCTCACGAACTCGATCTGGCCAATACGTCCTGCGGACGCCGGTCGAATCCGTAATACGCGCCCCACGCTGTCGGTGACCTGGGCCAGGCGACCTTCACTATAGGTGAGGGCGATTCGGTTGTTGAATGCGTCTACCTGCGCGGCGAGGCGGAAGCGATGCTGCGTGCGGTCGCCCGGATCCGGCTCGAACAGCAGGCGATCTCCGTCCGGAAAATCGAGGGAAAAGCCGTCGCCCTCCTTGTGGAGGACCCAGCCATGCGGGCCGAGGACGCCAGCGTCCCGCGGAACGAGTCCGAATTCCTCCTCGTTGCCGTCGGCCGTGACGACGATGGTGGTCCGCCTGCGAAGCTCGATCGCCCATGCGAGGCTGTGGGTCCATCCGAAGCCGAGCCCGACGTCCCGCCCACGCGCCTGGCTGCCGTACGACCGAACGATCTGGAGAGGAAGGGGACCCGGGATGTCGACGTCCGTCTCGGGGACGGTGAACACGCGGCCTGTGACCACATCGACCGGGTCGCCCTGGGCGATCTTTCCGCTTCCGCGGCCACCATGGTGGTTCGGGCAACCGCCGCCATCTTTGCCTGCACCGCAGGCGTTTTTTCCACCGCCCTTCGCCTCGTCGCCGCCGTTCTTGCCGCTGGCCCCCTGTCCTCGCGCCTTGCCACGGCCTGAGGCTCCGCCGCGCCCACCGACGACGGCGCCTCCGCCCATGATAAATACACCCGGGTTCATGCCAGGAATCGCCGGAATGTTCGGGACAGGGGCGGTGCGGGCCATGACGGCAACGCTGCCAGAGGTCGGTTCTGACCGTCAACCTCGGCTCACCCCCCCGCCGGGCGCTCCAGGTGCCCGCCGAACTTGTGCCGCATCGCGGAGAGGACCTTCTCGGCGAAGGTGTGATCGTGGCGTGAGCGGAAGCGCGCGTAGAGCGCCGAGGACAGCACCTCTGCGGGGACGGCCTCCTCGATCGCCGCCATCACGGTCCAGCGGCCCTCGCCGGAGTCCTGCACGAAGCCGCTGTACCCGGCGAGCTCCGGGCTCTCGGCGAGGGCGATCGCGGTGAGGTCGAGCAGCCACGACCCCACAACGCTGCCTCGACGCCACACCTCGGCGATCTCGCCGAGGTCGAGCGCGTACCGGTGCTCCTCGGGCAGGCGCTCCCCGGCCGCGTTCTTGAGGATGTCGAACCCCTCCGCGTAGGCCTGCATGAGGCCGTACTCGATGCCGTTGTGGACCATCTTCACGAAGTGCCCGGCGCCGACCGGGCCGCAGTGCAGGTAGCCCTCCTCCGACGTGCTCTGCGCGCCGCCCTGGGCCTCCTGCCTGCCCGGCGTGCGCGGGATGTCCCCCGGCCCCGGCGCGAGCGTGCGCAGGATCGGCTGCACCAGGGCGAACGCCTCGGGGGCGCCGCCCACCATGAGGCAGTACCCGCGGTCGATCCCCCACACGCCGCCGCTCGTGCCGACGTCGACGTAGCGGATGCCCTTCGGGGCGAGCGCCCTGGCGCGGCGGACGTCGTCCTTGAAGTAGGTGTTGCCCCCGTCGATGATCACGTCGCCGGCGCCGAGCAGCTCGCCGAGCGCCTCCACGACGCGCTCGGTCGGCGCGCCCGCGGGCAGCATGACCCAGACCACGCGCGGCGACGCGAGCTGCGCCACCGCGTCGCCCAGGGAGGAGGCCGTCGCCGCGCCCTCCTCGCCGAGCCGCTTCACGCTGTCCTGGTTCAGATCGAACGCGACGACCTCGTGGCCGCCGCGCATGAGCCGGCGCGCCATGTTGGCGCCCATCCTGCCGAGTCCGATCATCGCGAGCTTCATCCGTCATGCTCCTGTGTGGGATCGCGGGCGTATCACAGCGGGCGGCGCGCGGCGCGCGGCGCGCGGTCGACACCGCTCCGGTCCGGGCGCTCCTCCGGCAGCGGCGGCTACCGGCGCGACGGCTGCGCCCGCTGCCGGATCGCGCCCACCGCGTGCTCGAGCGCGCTCTTCAGCGTGCCGAACACCGGGATCCCGTCGAGGCTGCCGCCGGACTCCAGGATGCGCCCGACCATCGCCGTCGGGACGCCGGAGACGATGCACCGGCTGCCGAGCAGCCTCGTCGCCGCGAAGATCCGGAGCAGGTGATCGATGGTCGAGGCGTCCGTCGCCTGCGCGCCGGTGAGGTCCACGATCATGAAGCGGGCGCCGTGCCGGACGACCGCATCGAGCACCTCTTCCATCATGCGGGCCGCCCTCGCGCTGTCGATCGTGCCGATCACGGGCAGCGTGAGCACGCCGTCCCACACCTGGATGATCGGCGTCGACATCTCGAGCATCGCCTCGTGCGCCGCGCGGACCCTGTCGAGCTGCAGGCGGAGCTCGATCTGGACCCGCTCGAGCTCGTCGTTCTGCTCGCGCAGCTGCGCGCTCGCCGCGGCGAGGTCGAGCGAGTTCTTGAGCGTCGTGTACGTGGCCCCGACGTACAGCGCGTACGTGGTGGCGCTCGCCAGCGCCTTCCGGTCGATCTGGCGCTGGTCTTCCAGGGCGAAGAGCATCGTGCCGATGGTCTTCTTGTAGACCTGGATCGGCACATGGAAGACGACGTCGGGGTCGTCCGCGAGGAGCCACGCGCGCGCGCGATCCGCCTCGCGCGCCTCGTCCCACGGCCCCCTGAACCACGCGGGGCGCTGCGCCTCCAGCGCCGCGACCATCCAGGCGTCCACGACGACGCCGCCGCCCTCGGGCGCCCCGTACCCGAAGTTGCCGCGCTCGTACCTCGCCGCGATCCTGGCGCCGCCGCCGTCGTTGGCGAGCACGACGCAGAGCCGCTGGGACGGGACGATCCAGCGCGCGCTCGCGCAGACCTCTTCCCACAGCGACCGCAGGTCCGGCTGGCTGGCGAGCTTGAGGAGGATCTCGTTCAGGACGCCGAGGACGATCCATCCACCGCCGGCTTCGGGGGGCTGGCCAGGCTCCGGCGTCAGCATCAGCGATCGGCGTCGAGCGGGCGGCCCGCAGCGTGGGTCCGTGGTTCGATGGCGCGCGCGGAGGCCGCTGTCATGACGCTCTCCCCGGGTCGCTTCCGCGCCGTCGTCGACGCGAGCGACGGGCTCGGGACCAGATCGAATCTCGGCACGGTGAACACTCCTCGCGCGCAGCGCGCAGCCGCATCCTACCGCGCAATCCGCCCGCGGTGGAGGGGCTCTTGCCCGAGGCGGGCTGCCGTGGGGCTGCCGCGCGGGGGAACGCGCTCGGCGCTCCTGCGTGCTACCGCTAGGTCATGAAGATCAAGGCACGCGACGGCAAGGTCTACGAGGTTGCCCCTGCTCCACCCGGCGGGAGCCACGAGGTGCGGCTCGACGGCAAGGTGGTCGGCTCGTTCGTGCTCCTGCCGGACGAGACGCAGGTCACCGTGAAGAGCAAGCCCGCCACCGACGCGCTCCTCGTGGACATCGCCGATCGGTTCGTCGCCGAGGGCGGCGCGCCCATGGGGATCAGCTGAGCCGTCACGGCGCGCCCGCGAGCCTCACCTCACGGAGGACCTCTGCCGGGGTGAAGCAGGCGACCGCGGGCGACGCCCCCTTGACACGCTCCCGCAGGCGCGCCGCGAGCGCCTCGGCGCGGGCCGCGTCCGGAGCGCTCGCGCCCAGCATGCGCTGGCCGCGATGGCTGTACTCGATGAAGCGGTATTTCGAGCCGTCGGCCCACCCCGAGAGCGCGTCGCGGGTCGCGGGATAGTCGTAGTCCGCGGGCGCTGACTTGCCGCCCGCTGACACCCGACCGCCCATGGGATGCGATGCGGCGGGCGTCGTGGGCTATCCCAGCCCACCGTGACGCCGGTAAGCTCGGCGGACCAGGCTTCGGTCCTGGGCGCGCATGGCGAAGCCGGTTCGTCTCTTCATCTCGTCTGTCGCGGAAGACGCCGCATCGCGCGCCGAGCTCGAGGCTCACCTGAAGCCGCTCGCGCGACAGCGGCTGATCGAGGTCTGGCACGAGGGGAAGGTCGACCCTGGAGGACAGCCGGCGGCGCAGGTGCACGCGCAGCTCGAGGCGGCCGAGCTCGTGGTGCTGCTGGTGACCCCTGCCTTCATCGCTTCGGACCGCCACATGCACGAGGAGGCCGCGCGAGCGCTCGCCCGGCGCACCGCGGGCGAGGTGGACGTCGTCCCGGTGCTCGTCCGGGACTGCGCCTGGGACTGGACCGAGTTCGGCAAGCTCGCCCCGCTGCCGAAGGAGGAGCCGATCGGTGGTGCTCCGGATCGGGACCGGGCCTGGACCGAGGTGGCGCGCGGCCTGCGTCGCGTGGTCGATGGTGTCATGGCGCGGCGCGCGGCCGCCGGAGGGCAACGCTCTCTCGCGGCGGGGCTGCCTCCCGAGGAACGGTGCATCGGCAGAGACGCCGTGGTGGATTCGCTCGCCGCAGCGCTCTCTCGTGACCGGCCCGGGCGCGCGCTGCTCCTCGGCGCGGCGGGGATCGGCAAGAGCACCGTCAGCCTGGCGGTCCTGCACCGGCCTGAGGTCGTGGCCCGCTTCGGCGAGCGGCGCTTCTTCGTACGGCTCGACGCCGCGCCGGACGCGGCGTCCGCCGCTGCGGCGCTGGCCGACGCGCTGCGCGTAGCACCCGGGCCGGATCTGCGGCAGCGGGCGCTGTCGTCCCTCACCGCAGGGCCCGCGATCCTTGCGCTGGACAACCTGGAGACGCCCTGGAACGGCGACGATCAAGCCGAGACCGAGGCGCTGCTCGCGGAGCTCGCCGCGATGCCGCAGCTCGCCCTCGTCGCCTCGGTGCGGGGCGCGGGCCGGCCGGGGCGCGTGGCCTGGAGCTCGCCGGTCGAGCTCTGGCCGCTCGGGCATGCCGAGGCCGAGGCGATGTTCTGCGCGATCGCCGGCGAGGAGCACCGGGGCAAGCCCGCGCTCTCTGCGCTCCTTTCGCTGCAGGAGGGCGTTCCGCTGGCGATCGATCTGCTGGCGCACTCAGCGCAGGGCAACGATCTGGTCAACCTGAAGGAGGAGTGGGAGGCGCGCCGGACGGCGGTGCTGGAGCGCGAGGGCGGAGCGCGCGATCGGCTCCGAAGCTGGAATGCCTCGCTGGAGCTGTCGATCGGGTCGCCGAGGATGACCTCCGAAGCGCGGAGGTTGCTCGCGGTGCTCGCGGTGCTCCCGGACGGGGTCGCGCAGCGGGATCTCGCTGCGGTCTTTCCGGACGCGGGACCGGCGGCGGCGCGCGTGCTGGCCCACATGAGGCTGGCCTACTTCGAGGGCGGCCGATTGAAGATGCTCTCGCCAGTGCGCGAGTACGTGAAGGCGGCGCACCCGCCGGCTGCCGAGGATCTCGGGCAGGCGATGGATCACTACGGGGAGCTCGCGCGCACGTTCGGGCCCGTGCCGGGAACCCCTGGTGGCACGGAGGCGACGGCGCGGCTCGCGCCGGAGGCAGCGAATCTGGATGCGGTGATCCGGCGCGGGCTCGCGGAAGCCGCCGCGGGTCGATGGATCGAAGCGGCGGTGGCGTTGACGCATTTCGCGCGCTTCTCCGGGCATTCGGCGCCGATGCCTCTCGGTCGAGCGCTGGAGGTGGCGCAGCGCGCCGGGGATGAGCGGCGAGCGGCGCTGTGTACCCAGAGCCTTGGAGATATCGCGCTTTCGCGCTCGCAGCACAACGAAGCGAGAGCGCGCTACCAAGAAGCGCTGCCGCTCCACCGGCTGGTAGGAGATGTGCTCGGCGAGGCCAGCTGCATCAGACGCCTTGGCGACATCGCGCTGAGGCGTTCGCAGCACGACGAGGCGAGAGCGCGCTACCAGGAAGCGCTGCCGCTCTACCGGCAGGTCGGGTCTGTGCTCGGCGAGGCCAGCTGCATTCGGAGCCTTGGTGATATCGCGCTGGCGCGTTCGCAGCACGACGAAGCGAGAACGCGCTATCAGCAAGCACTGCCCCTTTACCGGCAGGTCGGGTCTGTGCCCGGCGAGGCCAACTGCATTCGGAGCCTTGGTGATATCGCGCCGGCGTGTACGCAGCACAATGAAGCGAGAGCGCGCTACCAAGAAGCGCTGCCCCTTTACCGGCAGGTGGGGGATGTGCTCGGCGAGGCCAGCTGCATCCGAAGCCTCGGTGACATCGCGCTGGCGCGTTCGCAGCACGACGAGGCGAGAGCGCGCTACCAAGAAGCACTGGAGCTGCTGCGCGCCGACTACCTGCTGCTGCAGCGCGGCCAAATCTGGGCGAACGCCGATGTTCGCCCGACCGTAACGCTTATCCGAGCCGCCCGTTGCGCGCAAGCGTCCCGGCCTTACGCGCCGTTCGCGGCGGAGCGCCGCAAGAAATCGTCAATGCCGTAAGCCGCCTGAACGCCCGCAACGTCCCCTCGAAAACGGCACCACCACGACCGGCGTCACCACGAATGCGGACGGCGATGGCGCCAAGGCGCTGCCCAACCGCCCGCCCCCGATGCGTCGACCGCCGGATGCGTAACCCGCGTCGCGTACCGCGCCGTTCACCACGCGGCGCGTGCCCTATCGTTCACTGCGCGTCGTGTGCCCCGCTGTTCACTACGTGTCGCGTATCCCGCTGTTCACTGCGCGTCGTGTGCCCCGCTGTTCACTACGTGTCGCGTATCCCGCTGTTCACTGCGCGTCGTGTGCCCCGTCGTTCACCGCCTGTCGCGTATCCCGCTGTTCACTGCGCGACACGCGCCACGCGCCAGATGCACGCGCACCAGCGAACCAAAAACCTCTCAAGGTTATTGTATGTTGTCTAAACTAAGAATATAAGAAGAATCATGCGATACTTCCATACGAGCGCTGCTCGCGCTTGCCTCTCTCTTCTCGTGCTCGCAGGGATCCCCGGGACGGCCTTCGGGGCACCGACCGCGATCACGTTCACCATCAACCACGCCGATTGCGGCGCCGGCGCGTTCTCGCTGTACCTGAATGGGGTCCACCTCGACACGGTCGCGAGCACCAACGGCTGCGATTGCAATTCGGAGACGCTCCAGAGGACGTTCACCGAGCCCGGCGTCCTCGCCCTCTACAATCCCGCCGCGTGCAATGATCTCCAGGTCGATGTCGTCGACGGCGGGTCGACGGCCGTCGGCTTCGCCCGCGTGTACGTCGAGGCGACCGAAGGCGCGTCGCTCCTCTGCCTGTACGATGCGGTCTCCGGCCCGATCCCCTGCGCGGATCGCGACGTCTGCGACGGCTACGAGATCGGGCTGTCGTCGCTCTCGAGCGACGACGGCGACCACATCGCGCCGGGCCTGGGAGCGGGCTGCGACAACTGCGCCAACCACGACAACCCGGACCAGGCCGACGCGGACGGAGACGGGGTCGGCGACGCCTGCGATCTGTGTCCGCTCGGCGACAGCGACGGCGATTCGTTCTGCGATGCGACCGACAACTGCGCCAGCGTCGCCAACTGGGACCAGACCGACAGCGACCTCGACGGGATCGGCGACGCCTGCGACAACTGCCCCGCTGCCGCGAATCCAGACC
This sequence comes from Sorangium sp. So ce145, assembly GCF_051525985.1. Lineage (NCBI taxonomy): Bacteria > Pseudomonadati > Myxococcota > Polyangiales > Polyangiaceae > Sorangium > Sorangium sp. So ce145. Next base: position 4,969,333 of record NZ_CP150315.1, read on the forward strand.
AGCTCGACAGCGACGGCGACGGCCTCGGGGACGCATGCAAAGACGTGTGCGTCACCCTGCAGCGCGGCGCCTTCGGGGCGGTCGAGGACGCCGATATCTGGGAAGCCTTCCCCCGTTACAGCGACGGCCGCATTCCTTACAACTACTCGGGCGACTCCAACGGCGCGCGCAAGCAGGCGCTCTACCGGTTCGGGCTCGACGGCATCCCCGCCGGGGCCACGGTCACATCGGCAGAGTTCGGCGTCGTCGCCTTCGGATCGAGCGACCAGACCGTCCGCGCTCACCGGATCACCGCGCCGTGGGGCGAAGACACGGTGACCTGGCAGAGCTTCGCCGAAGGCTACGACAAGGCCGCCGCGGCGGAGCTCACCTATGTCAGCCCCTATGCCATGAGCGCCGATCTGACCGGGCTCGTCCAGGCGTGGGTCGACGGCACGACACCGAACTACGGCTTCCTCGTCGAGGAAGGGCCGGACGGCCGCACGTCGTACCGCTCGAGCGATCACCCGCTCCAGAGCGACCGCCCCTGGCTCGAGGTCTGCTATCTCGCCCGCTGATCCATTCCGCGCGACCGCTCCTCCGCCCCGTCGTCCGCTGGGTAGGGCTGCCCGAGCGCCGCGGGAGGCGTCGCGTCGAACGCGCGCAGGAGCGGGCGGCGCGCGGCGCTCGGCAGCAGCGCGGAGGCGCGCTCCAGGAGCCCGCTCGAGGTGAGCCCGAGGACCGCGATCATCAGCGCGAACGGCGCCACGCTGAAGACCTGCGTCGGCACCGATGGGAGAGCGCTCTGGCCGAGGCTCGCCGCCGACGACAGCACGCCGAAGAGGTACGCGCCGAGCGCCGCACGCACCGGATGGAAGCCGCCGAAGATCACGATCGCCAGCGCGATCCAGCCGTAACCCGCCGTGTGGCGGTGGCTCCATCCCGCCTTGAAATCGAGCGAGTACGCCGCGCCGGCGAGGCCCACGAGCGCCCCGCCCACGAGCGTCGCCGCCGTGCGCACCCGCGTCACATGCGCCCCGCGCGCGTGCGCCGACGCCGGCTGCTCGCCCACCGCGCGGAGGAGGAGCCCCGCGCGCGTGCGATAAAGGAAGAGCCACGCGCAGGCGACGAGGACGTAGCTGCCATACACCAGGGGATCGCTCTGGAACAGCAGCGGCCCCACGAGCGGCACGTCCCGCAGCACCGGGATCGACGCCGCCGGCACCGTCGGCCCGGGGACGCGCACGTACGGGCCTCCGAGCACCGACGAGAGATCCGCGCAGAGCATCGCCAGGACGAAGCCGACCGCGATCTGGGAGCGGCCGAGGTAGATCCCGCCGATCGCCACGACGAGCGCGACGAGCGCCCCGGTGGCGGCCGCGGCGGCGAAGCCGGCGAGGACGCTCCCGGTCGACAGGGCGGCCGCGAAGCCGACCATCGCCGAGAGCATCATCGCGCCCTCGGCCGAGAGGTTGATGACCCCGGCCCGCTCGGTCAGCGTCTCGCCGACCGCCGCGTAGACGAGCGGCGTCGACGCCGCGAGCGCGGTCGCGAGCAGCGAGAGGAGCTCGGCGCCGCCGTCGCTCATGAGGGCTGCTCCTTCCATCGGAGGCGTCCTTCCATCAGGTCTGCCCTCATCGGCCTCGTCCCTTCGGGCCTCGTCCCATCACGCCACCTCCGGCCGGCCGCCGCCGCGCGCCGCCCGGGGAGAGAGGAGCGCGAACAGGACGAGCGCGCCCTGGAGCACGCCCGACAGCGAGGACTCCAGCCCGAGGGTCATCGGGAGCTCCAGGCTGCCGACGTTGAGCGCGCTGAAGAACAGGGCGATCGGCGCGACGAGCGCGGCGCGCCGCCCGGCGAGCATCACCACGAGCAGCGAGAGGAAGCCGAGGTTGCTCGAGATGCTCGGGATGAGCCGGTGGAACGTGCCGAGCACCTGCAGCGCGCCGGCGACGCCGGCGAGCGCGCCGGAGACCGCGAACGCGAGGAGCACCTGCCGCGCCGCGAGCACGCCGAGCACCTCCGCGGCCGGCGGGCTCAGCCCCACCGCCCGCAGCCGGAGCCCGAGGTGGGTCCGCCCGAGCACGACGCCCGTCCCGAGGAGCGAGAGGACCCCGAGCAGGAGCGCGACGGGGCTGAGATCGGTGCCGCCCAGCGTGGAGAGCCGGAGCGCGCCGTCGAGCGGCTCGGTGCCGGCCATGGACGCGACGCCAGGGCGCTTCCACGGGCCGAAGACGAGGTACAGGACCAGCCCCTGGGCCACGAAGTTCATGCCGAGGCCCGCGAAGATCTCGCTCACCCGGACCCGCGTGTGCAGCGCGCCCGTGAGGGCGCCCCAGAGCACCCCGCCGATCGCGCCCGCGACGACGCAGAGCGCGACCACGGCACCGGCCGGGAGGTGCGGCCACAGGGCGCGCGCCGCGCCCGTGGCGCAGACGGCGCCCAGGACGAGCTGCCCCTCGACGCCGAGGTGATACAGCCCGGCGCGAAACGTGAAAAGCAGGCCGCTCCCACAGAGGAGCAGCGGCGCCAGCGTGGCGAACACCCGCGCGGCGCGATCCGCGGAGCCGAACGCGCCCTGCCACAGGCCCGCGGCCACCGCCGCCGGCGAGGCGCCGAGGAGCGCGCAGAGGCCCGCCACGAGCGCGAACGCCAGGGAGAGCGGTACGAGGCGAAGGAGGAAGGATACGGCCCCGCGGCGCGGCGCGCGGCGCACGGCGGGCTCGGCTGGGGCGCGCGGTTCGGAGCTCATCGATCGGACCCCGCGGGCGGCGGGGGCAACGCAGGTGCACGAGGCGCCGAGGGCAGGGCGGCGTCGTCGAGCTCGCCGCCGATCATCCGCCCGAGCCGGTCCAGCGTGAGGTCGGCGACGCCGACGGGCGGCGAGACGCGCCCGCCGCTGAACACGAGGAGGCGATCGCTGTAGCGCATCAGCTCGTCGAGGTCGGACGACGCGAACAGGAGCGCCGCGCCGGCACGGCACCGCGCGAGGAGCTGCTCCCAGACCCAGCGCGCCGACGCGAGGTCGAGCCCCCGGGTCGGCTGCTCCAGGAGGAGCAGCGCGAGGCCCGCGGGGAGGAGCGCGAGCTGGGTGCGCTGCTGGTTGCCGCCGGAGAGCCGTTCGACGGGCGTGTCGGGCCGGCCCCGGATCCGGAGCGCCTCGATCGCCCGCTCGGCGGCGCGCCGGATCTCCCGCGGGCGCAGGAAGAGGCCGGGCCGCGGCGCGCGCAGCGCGACGTGCTCCTCGATGGAGAGACCCGCGATGAGGCCCTCGCGACGGCGATCGGCGGGCAGGTAGCCCACGCCGGCGCGCAGGAAGGCCGGGTAGGGGCGGCCGGTCAGGTCGGCCCCGCCCACGGCGACGCGTCCCCGCCGCGCCCGGAGCAGCCCCGCGCACGCGCGCAGCAGGAGGCGCTGGCCGCTCCCCTCGAGGCCCGCGAGCCCGATCACCTCGCCGCGGCGGACGGCCAGGTGGGCAATGCGCACGTCGAGCCGGTGATCGCCGAACGCCACGCCCTCGAGGGCGAGCGCCGCGCCGCCGCTCGGCTCCGCGCCGCCGCTCGGCTCCGCGCCGCCGCTCGGCTCGGGCAGGCGCTCCAGGGGCGCGAGCGGCGCGCCGCCGTCCTCCTCGGGGGACCGCTCCTGAGGCGCAAGCGCCTCGCCGAACATCAGCGCGACGAGGCGATCGGCCCCGGCCGGCATCTCCGCCTCTCCCGCCACCTTACCCTGCCGCAGCACCGTCACGCGATCGCAGAGCGCCTCGACGTCGGAGAGCTTGTGCGACACAAGGACGATCGCCTTGCCGTCCGCCTTGAGCCGCCGCAGCGCGGAGAACAGGGCCTCCTGCTGCGCCCCGGAGATCCCCGTCGTGGGCTCGTCCAGGAGCAGCGCTCGGACGCCCAGCGAGAGGAGCCGCAAGAGCTCGATCTGCTGGCGCTCCCCGAGGGTGAGCCGGGCGACGTGCTCGTCCGGGTCGACGGAGAAGCCGAAGCGCGCCGCGAGCGCGAGCAGCTCCTCGCGCGCCGCGCGCCGGGGGAGGAAGACGCCCGCGGCACCGCCGCGGCCCGGGAGCGGCGAGCGCGCGACGCCGCCCGCGCCGGCCGCGCGGGGCCGGGCGACCAGGTAGCTCTCCAGGACGGTGAGCGGCGGGAAGTCGAGCGGCTCCTGGTGGAGCACGCCGACGCCGGCGGCGAGCGCGTCCGCCGGGCTCGCGAGCGCCACCGGGCGGCCGTCGAAGAGCAATCGGCCCGCGTCCGGGCGGAGGAGCCCGCCCAGGATGCGCAGGAGCGTGCTCTTGCCGGCGCCGTTCTCGCCGAGCAGCCCGTGGACGGCGCCAGCCTGGATCGTCAGCGACACGCCGTCGTTGGCCTTGACCGGGCCGAACCGCTTCGCGACGCGCTCGATCTCGATCCGCATGGATCACCGCCAGGAGACGGCTACTTGCTCGGCCCGGTGATCCCCCGGACCAGCTGCGGCAGATACCAGATCTGCTGGGGCGTCGCGGCCTCGCCGTCCTTCAGGAACTCGGTGCCGTCCTGGAACTTGAGCGGCCCCTTGAAGAGATCGAGCCCGTTGGCCAGCTCGATGACGAACGCGCCGAGCGGCGCCTGCGCCTCTCCCAGCGCGGCGCCAGGCCCGAAGCCGACGACCGACGACTCGCCGTTCAGGTCGCGGAAGTCCGGCCCTCGCCAGACGAACTCGCTCGCGTACTTGCCCGCGCGCGCCTTCTCGATCGCGTCGCGGTAGAGCGGCGCCCAGTTGTAGTACGCGACGCCGAGGCAGATCTCCGGCGCCAGGTCGCAGCCGGCCCTGTGGTCGTAATGGACGTACTTGACCTTCTTGCCCGCGCCGCTCGCCTTCTTGGCCTGCAGCGCGGCCTCGGGCGTGTCGAGCCCGGTCATCAGCACGTCGAAGCCGCCGCCGATGAAGTCGTCGGACACCTTGGTGGGGTCGAGGGTGACGCCCGGGATGTTGAACCAGAAGCCGATCCACGTGACCTTGAACGTGAGGTCCTCCGGCTTCTTCTTCTGGTACTTCTCCCAGCAGTACCGCGCGCCGAGGTACGCCGCGGTGACCAGCCGGCGGGTCTCGTCGTTCACGAGCGGGCCGACATACCCGATCTTGCCCGTCTCGGTGCCGAGCGCCGCGGCGCACCCGGCGATGTGCTGGGCCGTCTCGATACGCCCCATGAGGTTGCCCAGGTTGGGCTGGGGCTTGTGGTTCTTGCCCTCCTTCCAGGCGTAATCACCGGAGATGTGGATGACCGTGACCTCCGGGTGCTTGCGCGCGGTCTCGAGGGCGTCGTCCTTGTAATCGTCGGAGTTGTAGACGACGAACCGCGCGCCCCGGGAGATGAGATCGTCCGCGACCTGGGAACCCTTCACGTTCGGGCGGTCGGACGGGTTCACCTTGTCGACATACTCGAAGCCGACGTCCGGCATCTTGGCGAGCACCGACCGGATGCCGTCGTGATGGGCCTGGTTCCACCCTTTGTCGTTGTAGGGGCCGACCAGCACCATGCCGACCTTGTATGCGGCGGCCGGCGCCGCGGGCGCAGCGCTCGCCGGCGCCGCGGCGCTGGGACCGGCGGTCTTCTCCGAGGGCGGGCTCGTGCTCGTCGACGAGCCCTGGCACGCGCCGGCCAGCAGCGACAGCGCGATGGCGAGGACGGCGGGCGGGCGGGCAGCGGGGCGCGGGACAGCGAGGGCCGCGGGCGACTTCGGCGAGCGAGGTGTCACCGAGGCATCGTGGGCGGGAATGTCGCAGGGTGTCAAGAACCGCCGAGACGGACGACGCGAGCGCAGGTGCTGGGCGTCGTCCGCGTTTCACTGCGGTATCACGATCACATCTTCGCAGGTGAAGTCGACCCCCAGGGCCGCTTCGGGGTCCGACTGGATCGTGGCGCACGTGCTGTCGCAGAGCACGATCTCGGTCGGGTTCGCGGCGCTGTCGTAACGCCAGGCGTTCTCGCTCGCGCACTCCTGGTCGTAGGAGAGCGCCGTCGGGTTACCTCCGCCGCTCTGGTACGTCACGCGGACCCGCTGCGCGTCGAAGCTCCGCCCGTCGGGAGCGGGCGGGATGTCGACCGTGCAGGAGACCGAGGCGCCGCGGATCGCGTCGATCGCCGCCTTGAAGGCAGCCGAGGTCGCCCCGGGATTGCCCGTGTCGATCAGGTAGGCTCGCTCCGTTCCGCCCGCGTCGGCGATCTGGTGCAGGTTGTCGAGGTCGTGCGGCGCGCCTTCGATCGGCGGGTTGTCGACGCCGATGACGTACGTCGGGACGCCGTCCTCGAGCGCGCCGGCCGCGGCGTCCGACACGCGCTGGATCCTGTTGGACTCCGTGCCGCAGCCCGCAGGGTAGCCGTCCGTGACGAGGACGATGGCGTACCTTCCAGGCGTGGCCCGCCGCTGCTCTTCGACGTACGAGATCGTCCCCTGCATGACGAACAGCGTCGGCGTGCCGCCGCGCCAGTCGGCGCTGGTGGCCGGGGTGACGGCGGTGATCGCCTCCTCGAAGCGCGGAGAGGGCAGCGGCGTCATCGGGACCTCCGGTGTCTCGTAGGTCTCGGCCGAGCACTTCTCGTCGCGGTCCTCGTCGTCGCTCGGAAAGAACCTGAGCGACGCGTTGATGCCCTCGGACAGGGGATCACTGAAGAACTGCTTCGTCGCCGCCACGACGGGATCCCACTTGAGCTCCTTGTCGTACCAGGGCTCGTCGCCCATGCCCATGCTGCCGGACACGTCGAACGCGAAGGCGAGGTACACGGGCTGGAGGTCGGCGCTGGCCGACTGGGTGGCGCACGCCCCACCTTGGCCCGAGGAGCTGCCGTTGCTCGAGGAGCCGCCTTGCCCCGAGGAGCCGCTCGCGCCCGGACCGCCCGATCCGAAATCGCCGCTCGTGCTCTGGGAGCTCCCTTGGCCCGAGCCCCCGCTCCCCGGGCCGCCGCTCTGCGAGCTCCCGCCGCCGTCGCTGGCACCATTGCCCCCACATCCAACGCCGATCGCACCCACTGTCAGCAACACAATGGCCATCGTGGGCAATCTCATAAGTCGAACCCTCCATGAAGCGCGGCCGGGCGCGTGTCGCCGGCGCCAAAGCCGTCGATTCTGCGTGAGCACCCGGAGCAGACACGGCCGTGAAGCTCGCTCCCGGTGCTCGCCATCCGGGAAGCATAGCTGACCAACATGGCGGCCGGACGACGCACGGATCAGAAATGATGCTTTCCGCCAACGCGGTCCGGCAATGGGTTGCCGCGGCCCAGCATTCCTTGAGGTGTGGTCGCCTCTCTCACCACAGCTCGGTGCGCGACGCCCGGTGTGTGGAAGGGGCTGAGAGCGCCGGCTCTGGTGGGCAACGTCGTCGACGAGGCCAACCTCGGCGCCGAACGAGAACGGCGCCGCGCCGAGCCTGGGTCGGGCGCATCCGCGGCCGTGATCGCGGCGTGCGAGCAGCCTGTCTGGTCAGCGCGATTGCGGGATGGGGGCACGGACTATGCCTTCCTCCAAGCGGGCGATCTTCATGTCATCGAGCGACGCAACTCATGAGGATGCGCCGGACCTCGAAGGCGCCGCGGATGGCGGCAATGCCGTGGCCGTCCGCCCGCCGCCCTCGCGGCCGACCCCGCCGCGCCCGGCCGATCGGGTTCGCGTTCTCCTGCCCCTCTCGCTGACGATCGCCGCGGGGATCGCCGTCGTCCTGCCGGCGACGTTGCCGGCGCCCGCCCGGATCGCGCTCTTCGCCGTGCTGCTGGCGATCATCCTCTGGTCGACCACGTCGCTCGACGTGGCGTACGTCGGGCTCGGCGCGGCGCTGCTCCTCCTCCTGACCGGCGTCAGCCCCCAGGAACGGCTCTTCGACTCCCTCGCGTCCGACGTCATCTGGTTGATGATAGGCGCGTTCATCCTGGGCGGCGCAGTCGAGCAGTCTGGCCTGGCGATGCGGCTGGCGCAGCGCGTGTTCGAGCGCGCCCGCACCGTGCGCGGCCTGTTCTGGTGCTTGACGGCCGTGCTCATCCCGTCGTCGCTCTTCGTCCCGTCGGTCTCCGGCCGTGCCGTGATCGCCATTCCCATCTTCCGCAGCATCTCTTCCATCACCGCGGATCCGCGCATCACCCGTGCCCTCGCGCTGCTGTTCCCCACCGTGATCCTGGTCAGCACCATCGGCTCGCTGGTCGGCGCGGGGTCTCACCTCGTGGCGAACCAGCTGCTGAGCCAGGTCACCGGCCATCGGCTGTCCTTCGGCGAGTGGGTCCTCTACGGGATGCCGTTCGGCATGGTAGCCAGCGGCGCCGCCTGCGCGGTCATCATGGCGCTCTTCCTCGATGGCGAGCGCCGCGGGCGACGCATCCGGGTTCCCCGGCGCCCGCGAGGCTCCTTGTCGCGATCGGAGCGGATCACCCTGGCCGTCGGCGCGACGATGGTCGTGCTCTGGCTCTCGGAGCGGTGGCACGGCTACGAGAGCGCCACGGTCACGCTGGCCGGCGCGCTCGCGCTCACGGCGCCTGGCAGCGCGCTCCGCTGGAAGGAAGGCGTGAAGTCGGTCGACTGGAACCTCCTCCTCTTCGTCGGAGCGGCGCTCGTCCTGGGAGGAGCGCTGATCGACACGGGCGCGTCCGGCTGGCTCTTTCAAGCGCTGCTCCGCCACAGCGGTATCGAGAGCGCCAGAGGGCGCCTGTTCCTCGTCGTGGCGGTCGGCGTGATGTCGTTGACGTCCCATCTCTACCTCACCTCCCACGTCGCTCGCATCGTCGCGCTCGGCCCCGTCTTGCTGCAGCTCGCCGCCGATCGCGATCTCGACCCCGCGGCGGTGGTCTTCATCGGCACGGTCGGCATCGATTACTGCCTGACGTTCCCGGTGAGCTCCAAGGCGCTCCTGATGTTCCAGGGGCTCGACGGAGAGACGTTCCGCCCGGCGGATCTCCTGCTCCTCAGCGCCGTCATGCTCCCGATCCACCTGGCGTTGATCGCCGTCTTTCACTTCACCTACTGGCGCTGGATGGGGCTCGCGCCATGACGAGCCCCCTGCGCATCCTGATCGCTCCGTCGGGCTTCAAGGAATGCCTGGATGCGGAGCAGGTCGCCGAGGCCATCGCGACGGGCATCCAGCGCGCGCTGCCGGAGGCGCGCCTCCTGAAGGCGCCGCTCACGGACGGCGGCGAGGGCTTCACCCGGGCGCTGGTCAAGGCGACGGGCGGCTCCTTGCACCCCGCGATCGTGACAGGTCCGCTGGGCCAGCCGGTCGCGTCCCATTTCGGCTTCCTCGGCGGCGCCGGACCACGGACGGCGGTGATCGAGATGGCCGCTGCCGCCGGGCTCCGCCTCGTCCCGCCTCACGCGCGCAACCCGATGGCCACAACGACACGCGGCGTCGGCGAGCTGATCCGCGCCGCGCTCGAGGCGGGCGCGGCGCGGCTGCTCATCGGTTGCGGTGACTCCGGCACCAACGACGGCGGGGCGGGCATGGCCCAGGCGCTGGGCATCCGCCTGCTGAACGCGGCGGGGGGCGAGATCGGAGCGGGAGGAGGAGCGCTGCTGGAGCTCGACCGCATCGACCTCTCAGGCAGGGACTCCCGCATTCCCCGCGTGCAGCTCGAGGTGGCGTGCAACTGGCGCAACGTCCTCTGCGGTCCCGGCGGCGTGGCGCGCGTGTTCGGCCCGCAGAAGGGCGCCTCGCCGGAGATGGTCGCGCGGCTGGAGGCTGCCCTGGAGCGCTATGCGGCCATCATCGCGCGCGACGTGGGCGTGGACGTGAGCACCATGCCGGGAGGAGGCGCCTCAGGAGGCCTCGGCGCGGGGCTTCATTCCCTTCTGAAGGCGACGCTCTTGCCTCGCTACGATGTCCTCGTCCGCTACCTGGACCTGGACGGCCTCCTGCGCGGCGCCGATCTCGTCGTCACCGCCGAGGGGGGGCTCGACGCCCGGACCTCGCGCGGCAAGATGCCGGCGGAGCTGGCCAGACGCGCAAAGCACTTCAGGCTGCCGGTCATCGCTCTGGCCGGGACCATCGACGAGGATGCGCGCGTGAACTACGCGTGCGGCATCGACTCGTTCTCGTCGATCCTCGAGGCTCCATGCACGCTGTCCGAGGCCATGGATCGTGCCCCCTTCCTGATCGCGAACGCGGCCGAGAACGCGCTGCGCTACATCCTCATCGGCCGAGGTCTCCCCGGGCTCCGCAAGGCGCGCGGGCATCCGCGTCCACGCGCACGGGCGGGCTGACCCGACCCGGGTCGGGTCGCTCAAGACACCTCGGCCTCGGCGGGGGCCGGCGCCGGCGCGGCAGAGCGCGCGGGGCGGAGCGGGTGGGTCTCGACGCGCCAGATACCGTCGTCCGTCAGGCGGATCGCCGCGAACCTGGCGACGCCGTCGAGGTGGCCGTCGGTCTCGTGGCCGAGCGTCGACGAGGGGTGCGCGTACACGCTGACGCGACCGCCGCTCTTCGAGCGGTAGTGGCCGAAGAACGCGAGGTGCTTGTGCCCGTGGAGCACGAGCGCGCTGTTCTTCTTCGGGTTCTTCTGCTGATACGCCGCGAGCATCTCGAGGAGGCGCGGGCCATCCATGGCGATCATGAACGTGTCGTTGAGCGAGATCGGCCCCGCGAGGCGCGCCACGTGGTGGTGGAGCAGCACGATGACCGGGCCGGACCCCCGCCGGAGGGCGCGGGCGAGGCGCCGCAGCTGAGCGCCGCCGATCTGCCCGATCGCGTTCGACCCCACGAACCGCGACCGGTAACGGTTGGAGTTGAGGCCGAAGATCCGGATACCGCCCTCGAGATCGAGCCGCCTCGGATACAGGCCGGCGATCGCGCGCAGCCGCCGCGGCGCGCGCTTGCGGGCCGGGAGGTGCAGGGGAGGCTGGAAGGAGCCGCGCTCCACGCGGGTGAGCACCTCGATGAAGCGCTGCTCGCGCTCCGCCCGCTTCGTGAGGTAGGGGTCAGGCGACGTGCCGAGGTTGATGGCGACATCGTGGTTGCCGGGCACCATGAGCACCTGCGAGGAGGCGGGGATGCCGGAGAGCGCCGCCTCGAGCTCGTCCCACTGCGCCTCTTCCCCGAGATCGGTCATGTCGCCCGTCAGCGCGACGAGCGGCGGCTTCATGGCGGCGATCTCCGCCACGAGCCGCTGGAGGCGGCCTGTCAGCTCGGCGGTGTCGGGGCGAGGGGCCCCTTCCGGCCACGCGGCGGAGCCCTCCTCGATCTCGTACGGCTCGCGGCCGCCCGCCGTGATGTGGAGATCGGAGATCTGGCAGAGGACGAGGCGCCCGCCGGGGATCGCGTCTCCAGGATCGGGGAAGAGCGTCGCCGCGCCGCCATACCGCAGGATCACGCGGGTCGCCTCGCCCAGGGCGGACGCGAGCCAGGCATAGAGCGAGAGCCCGAGCGCGAGCGCGGCGAGCGCCGTGCACACGGCCAGGACGAGCGCGGCCCCGCCGCCGAAGGAGAGCCTGCCGCCCGCGGGGAACCAGGACGCGAGGAAGGAGAGGAACGACCCGTCCAGCCACGCGGAGAGCCAGGCGGGGACGCCGATCTCGAGGGCGTGCACGGCGAGCCCGCCGGCGCCGCAGGCCGCGGCGAGGAGGACGAACAGCAGGATCAGCCGATCGCGGACGACGTCGATGACGTCGACGACCTCGCCGAGCCTCCCCCGGAACGACGAGCGGAAGTAGCGGCTCCCGTACGAGATCTTCTTCCATGTCTCCGGCCGCCACACGCGGCCTTGGCTCATGACGCTGGAGACGACGAGGGCCGGGGTGATGACCAGCGCGAGCAGGACGAGCACCGGCAAGAGCGCCAGGTAGAGGACTCGGAGGGCCGCCCTTCGCGCCATGCCTCATTTGACGTGCCCCGGGCAGGACCGTCAAGGAGCCGCTCGGGCCGCGCGTGCCCCGAAAGTTGCCGGAATCGATGGATGCTCGTAGCAGTAAGCGCGAGCTCGCGCGCTGATGTCCTGCACCGAGACGCCGATAGAGCCGGCCTGCGCCCTGCGATCACCCGCGTCGAGCGGCCCGCCGCCGGCGCTCTCGACCGGCGCGCGCGCGGCGCCTGCGCGCCGGCGTGGAAGGGCCGCGGCCCTCGTCGCCGCGGGCGCTGCCGGCGCGGGGGCGGCCGTGTGGACCAGCGCGGCCGTGGCCGTGTGGACCGGGGCGCCCGCGACGGCGGCGCGCAGCGCGGCGCCGCTCGTCGCGAGCGCGGCGAGCGCGCTGCCGGAGCGCGCGCCGACGGCGCCGCCAGAGCGCGTGACGCTCACGGCGGATGACGAGGACGCCGAGCCCGGCACGCTCGAAGAGCAGCGCCTCCGGCTGTTCGCGCGGATGCGGCGCGAGCTCGCGCTCCCCGACGAGGCGATGCGGCAGGTCGAGGCGATCTTCGCGGCGTCGACGGTGCTCGGCCAGGGCAACCCCGCGCTGACGCGGCACCCGATGTCACGGTCCGAGTGCCGCCGCATTCGAGCACTCTCGGGCGTCGAGCCGGCGCGCGAGCCGGCCTGCGGCGCGCCGGGGATGGTCCCGCTCTTCGATCCCACGCGCGGTCAGACCGCGGCGGACGCGCCCGCGTGCATCGATCAGCTCGAGTTCCCGAACGTGCCCTGCGAGTACCCCGTGGTGCACGTCCGGGCCCGCGAGGCGGCGCTCCTGTGCAGGGCGGTCGGGAAACGGATCTGCGACGCGCACGAGTGGGAGGGGGCGTGCGCCGGCGCCCTGCGGGATCCGGACGTCGAGTACGAGTGGGCGCGCCCCCGGAACGAGGCGAGCTGGCACCACAACCTCCTGCGCGAGAAGGTATGGAGCTACGGCCCCGCGAAGAACCACGCGCTCTGCGGGACGGGCAGCTCCCGCACGCCGGGCTGTCCAGGCGGCGGATGGGACCGCTGCGGCTCCAACACGTATCCGGCCGGCGCGTTCCCCGCATGCCGGAGCAGCCTCGGAGTCTTCGATCTGCACGGCAACGTGGCCGAGCACATGAGCCTGCCCATCCTGCCCGGGGAGCTCGCGCGGCACGGCGATCGGGGCTTCACCGAGATGAAGGGCAGCTGGTTCGCGTTCTCGTCGATGGAGGTCCACGCCGACGACTGCCGCTTTCGCGCCCCCGACTGGCACGCGACGCGCCTCATGAGCAGGGGCAGCCACGCGAACTACCACCTTGGATTCCGCTGCTGCAAGGACATCACGCCGCCGGACGGCGCCGGGCGAGACGGGGGCGTCGACCACCAGGGCGCCAGGTGAATCCATTTACACAGATTTGACCACATGAGCCCACGTGTACGCATCGGGTGGTCCATGGGCGCAGGATCTCGCTGACGCGGCTCGTTTCGAGCGCCCGCCGCGAAGTTGCGGTGGCGGAGGCAGACGATTACGGCCCGAGGCGATCGATTCGTGTTTTGCCTCCGTTGGGGCACAAACGGCGCAGCCTGAGCACGTCAGGCGCAGAGGGTCCGACGTCGTGCGCGGGTTGCGGCCCGGTCAGACGAGCGGCGGGGAGGCGCCGCGCGCCGTCGCGAGCGGGCATCGACGGCTCTCGTTCACGACGGCCGCGGTGCGGGCGGGAGCGCAGGTGCTCTGCTCGAAAGCCCGCGAGAGAGGCGTTGCGCGCGGCGCGCGGCGCCCGCCCCCGAGGCGTTGAGTTCGCCATCTCCAGCATGGGGCGTTCGGCCCGCGCGCGAACCGCCCTCCGATCGGGGGCCGTCCCACCGGTCTCCGCGTTGAGAACCCGGAAAACCAAGGCCGGCGTCGATACAGAGAATGCCTTTTTGCGGACGCGTCAAGGCTGGTGACACGAGCTCGCAGCGGCAGTGTCTGCACATGAGGGCTGAGGCACACAGCCTGCTCTTCGATGAGCCCAGGGTGGCTCGGACCTTCCGGCCATCACGGGATATTGAGGAGGACAACACATGCTCTCGATTCATGGCAAGGTGCTGGGGCTCGCGGTGGTGATGGCGGCGCTGGGCACGGGGTGCGCCATCGATGCGGTGAACGACCCGGATCTCGACGAGGCCAGCATCGACGAGGTCGAGCAGGTCGATTCGACCACCGAGGCGCTCGAGGCGGGCGCGTCCGCGAGGGGCGGGTATCAGGGGCCGTACGATGGTGGCAAGGGCGGGCCGATCGGCGCGCAGGGCCCCATGGACCTCGGCCAGGGGCCGATCGGCGTGCAGGGACCGGCGAGCCCCGGCCTGCAGGCGCCGATCGGCCAGATGGGGCAGGGGCCTGTCGGCCAGGGGCCTGTCGGGCAGGAGCCGGTCGGGCAGGGGCCCGTGGGCGGCGTGCCGGGCGTGGGCGGTGTGCCGGGTGTGGGCGGTGTGCCGTTCGGCGGCGCGCCGTTCGGCGGCCTCGGCGGCCTCGGCGGCTTCGGCGGCCTCGGCGGCTTCGGCGGCTTCGGCGTGCCTGCCGCGATCATCACGAGTTGCACCACGTGCAACAACGTGTTCGCTCCCGACTGCTTCCCGTGCAACCCCTGCAACAACTTCTTTCCCCCGTGCTGCCACCGGCCCCACAACCCCTGCAATCCGGCGGGCATCGGCGGCCCGCTCAACGGCGGGTTCTCGGCCGGCCCCTGCGGTGGCGGGTTCCAGGGCCCCTGCGATGGCGGGTTCACGGGAGGCTGCGGCTGCAACGCCGGGTTCCCGGGAGGCTGCGGCGGCAACATCGGGTTCCCGGGGGGCTGCGGCGGCAACATCGGGTTCCCGGGGAGCTGCGGTGGCAATGCCGGGTTCAGGCCGGGCTGCGGCATCTGGTAACTACGGGCCTCGGGGCTCGGCCCCTCGCGCCGGCCGCGGAGAGGGCGCGGAGCTCGGAGGGAACAAGCCCGGCGCCGCGCGCAGGCCGCCACGGGAGCGCGTGAGTCGCTCGCGCTCGATGGCCGATCTCGGGTCGGCTCATCGTCACCGCTCCCCCGCGCGAGCTCCGCCAGCGCCGCCTCGGGCTCACCACCCCGGCGGCCAGCGGACGGCGGGGACGTGACGGCAGCGCTCGAACGGCTGCAACGGCAGCGGCTGGGCCCGCGCCGGCGGGGGCGACCCATGTGAGGTGAGGTCGTCGCCGCCAGCGCGGGTCGCGGACGCAGGCGGGATGGCGCCGCGCGGCCGTGCCCCCGCGGCTCGCGCGGGATGGCTGGCGGGATGGCCGGCGAGGATGGTGATGTAAGACGCGCTGCGCCGCGGGAGCGCGGCGCGCCCGCGAATTTGCGCGGAATTGCGCGGAACTACACCCGAGTCCAGCGAGTCCGCGCCGGCGGCGTGCGCCGCCTTCACGGGCGTTGCTACGCCGCGAGCAATCCCTTAGAGTGGCGCTAACGCTGTGATCGGCACGATCATCGACGGCAAATATCAGATTCGCAAGCTCCTCGGCGAGGGCGCCATGGGCTCGGTCTACGAGGCCGAGCACACGGGGACCGGCCGGCGCTGCGCCGTGAAGGTGATCAGCTCGGCCGATCTCACCCGCGACCCGAAGGTCGTGAGCCGCTTCCAGCGCGAGGCGCGCGCGGCAGGCGCGATCGACACACAGCACATCACCCAGGTGCTCGACGCCGGCGTCGATCGCGGCTCGAACCTGCCGTTCCTCGCGATGGAGTTCCTCGCGGGCGAGGACGTCCACGAGCTCATCAAGCGCGTCGGCCCGCTCGCGCCCGACCTCGCGCTGCGCATCGTCGCGCAGTCGTGCATCGGGCTCCAGAAGGCGCACGAGGCGAGCGTCGTCCACCGCGACATCAAGCCGCACAACCTGTTCCTCGCGCGCCGCGACGCCGGCGAGATCCTCGTCAAGCTGCTCGATTTCGGGATCGCCAAGGTGAAGATGGACCGGGCGAACGAGACCGAGAGCGCCGATCTGACGCGCACCGGGAACCTGATCGGCTCGCCGCTCTACATGTCGCCCGAGCAGGCGCGCGGCCAGAAGGAGATCGACCACCGCACCGACATCTGGTCGCTCGGCGCCGTGCTCTACCAGCTGCTGACCGGGCGGACGCCGTACCATCACATCACCGCGCTCGGTGAGCTGATCATCGCGATCTGCTCGGATCCTCCGCCGCAGGTGCAGGATTTCGCCCCGTGGGTGGCGCCCGAGATCGCGGCGATCGTGCACCGATGCCTGCTGCAGGCCCCCGGGCAGCGCTACCAGAGCGCGCAGGAGATGTTCGGCGCCATCCGGCCGCTCCTTCCGTACGGCTGGGGCATCCACGAGAGCATGCTCGTGCCGCTGCCGGAGGCCGTGCACCGCCAGTCCGCGCCGCGGCTCACGATGAACCCGCCGCCCGCGAACCAGGGCGGCGCGTACGCAGCGGCCTCGCCGGCGAACCAGAGCGGCGGGTACCCCGCGATCTCGCCGGCGAACCAGGGCGGCGCGTACGCCGCGACCGCGCCGGCGAACCAGAGCGGCGGGTACCCCGCGGTCCCGCAGGAGCACCGCGGAGGCTACTCGTCGTTCGCGCCGCCCCCGCTCCAGAGCGGGCCGCCGGCGGCGATCGTTCCGGCCACCAACCACGCTGGCGCTGCGACGACGGGGGCGCTCACGCAGTCGCACCGCGGCACGCAGCCCGGCGTGTCGCGGGTGCCGGTGGTGGCCGGCGCCGCGCTCGCCGCCGCGGTCATCTCGGCCGGCGTGTACTTCATCAGCCGGCCGTCGCCGGAGCCGCTCGTGCAGCCCGAGGCGAAGGCGACCGTCGAGACGCTCCCGCCTGCAGCGGCGCCGCTGACGTCGACCGCCCCGGCCCCGACGCCGCCGCCGGCCGCGACGCCGACGACGCCGGAGGTGGTCGCGGCGGTCGAGCCGCAGCCGAAGCGCGTTCAGGTCGTCATCCTGCCCGCCGACGCCTCGGTCGAGGTCGAGGGCAAGCGCGTGACGACGCGCAACGGGATCCTCGATATCACCGGGCCGCCCGGGAGCGTGCACAGGGTGCGCGTCTTCAAGAAGGGGGGAGGCGAAGCGATGGCCGACGTCGTGGTGACCGACACCGGCGCGTTGCCGCCGAAGGTCGAGCTCACGCCGGTGTCGGGGAAGGGCGGTCCTGCGACGTCGTCGAAGAGCGCCTCGGCCGCGCCGCCGGCGCCGCCGCCCGCGCCCACGACCCCCAAGGGGATCATCGACAACACCGACGAGTTCGGAAAGTAGCAGCGGAACGACAGGCTGAGTACGGTGCTCGATCGAATGGATCTGCGTACGCGGCGCGGCGGCTCTCGTCCTCTCTCCCTCGCGCGGCGTCCCCGCGCAGCGCCGCGGCTGCGCGCGCTCTCGGCCGCGGTCGCGGTCGCGGTCGCCGCCGGACCGGCGCTCGCGCAGCCGGCGCCGCCGGCCACGGACGCCGCGACGCCGGTCAAGGAGGGCGCCGCGCCCGCCGCGGAAGCCGGCGCGCCGGCCAGCAGGGAAGGCACCGCGCCGGCCACGGGCGCCGCGGTGCCGGCCGAGGAGGCGCCCGTCTCCGAGACGGACCGGCAGGTGGCGCGGCTCCACTTCGAGAAGGGGCTCACGCTGCTGCGCGAGGAGGCGTGGGGCCCTGCGCTCGCGGAGTTCCTCCTCTCGCGCAAGCTCTTCCCGACGCGCGTGGCCACGAACAACGCCGCGATCGCGCTGCGCAAGCTCCAGCGCTACGACGAGGCGCTCGAGATGTTCGAGACCTTCCTCCGCGACTTCACGATGTCGGCCGCCGAGCGCGCGGCCGCGCAGCGGGAGATCGCCGAGCTGCGGGCGCTCGTGGGGACGCTCGACATCACGAACGCGGAGCCCGGGGCGTCCATCGTGGTGAGCGGCGAGGAGCGCGGGCAGTACCCGCCCGTCAAGCCGATCCGCGTGGCGGCGGGCGCGCACGTCATCCGCGTCTTCAAGGAAGGCTACGAGCCGGTGGAGACGCGCGTCGACGTCGCCGGGGGGCAGACCGCCACGGTGAACGCGAAGCTCCGCAGGCTGACCCGCTCCGGCCGGCTGCGCGTGGTGGAGCGCGCCGGCAAGACGGTCGACGTGCTCGTCGACAACGTCGTCGTGGGGCAGACCCCGTGGATCGGCGCGCTGTCGGTCGGCGACCACATGGTGGCGCTGCGCGGCGCGGGGAAGCTCGGGACGCAGCCGACGGCGGCGCCCGTGAAGCCGCAGGAGCTCACGACGCTGTCGCTGCTCGCCGAGGATCTCGACGCGTCGCTGCGGGTCGACCCCACGCCGCCCGGCGCGAGCGTGTGGATCAACTCGGTCAACGTGGGCAACGGCGTCTGGCTCGGCCGGCTCAAGGCCGGCACGCACCGGGTCGAGGTGAAGGCCGACGGGTTCGTCACCGGGACGCGCACGGTGACGCTGCAAAAGGGCCAGCGCCAGAGCCTCGACATGCGGCTCGAGCGCGACGAGGACGCGGATATCTGGCGCAAGCCGCCGAAGATCACGCTCGACGTGAGCGCGTCGTTCCTGCTGGCGCCGACGCTGGGCGGCGAGATCACGGACGGCTGCGATTCGGGCTGCTCGAGCTCACTCGGCTTAGGCGCGCTCGGCATGATCCACGGCGGTTACGAGCTCGGCTCGGGGATCGGCGTCGGGATCGAGCTCGGCGGCCTGTTCGCGGCGCAGCAGCTCGACAAGCGCTCGGCGACGCTCAGGCCGGTCGGCTACCGGGATCCGCTCGACGGCACGGCGAGCGACACGCTCCGCCTGGGCGGCTTCCTGGCCGGAGCGACGTTCGGGTACCACTTCGACTTCGGCGAGCGCTTCCCGGCGCTGCTCCGGCTGGGCGCGGGGGTGCTCGTCGGCGAGGTCCGCGACGAGCGGACCGGCAGGTTCAGGACGACCGGCGGGGAGTGGTTCAACACGTTCCCGGTGGTCGACTTCGCCTCGGCGACCTACTTCTACGCGGATCCTGAGCTGCGGCTCGGCCTGCAGCTCGGAGAGCGGTGGGAGGTGTCCGGCAGCCTGAAGCTGCTGCTGCTGATCGGCCTCAGCAAGCCGAAGTGGGACAGGACGATCGAGCTGTCGGCGTCGACGGACGGGATCGGCACCTACGAGCCGGAGTCGCTCATGGGGGATTTCGTCTTGATGTTCTCGCCTGGGGCGAGCCTGCGTTACCAGTTCTGACGAGACCCGCGCCGACGCGCCGGTCCACGGTGTGCGCCCGCGACGCGACGCGCGGCGTCGCATGCATCTTGTTCGTCTACAGCGGGTTTCCGCCCCCCTCTGCACCATCCAGAGCCGCAGCAGAGCGGCGGTCACCCGCACAGGAGACGGGCCCAGATCGGCGTTTTCGGCGCGCAAGCGCACTCCGGTGCGCTGAGCACCGAAAACGTCGAGGTGGGCCCGTATCCGAAGCGGGTGACCGCCGCTCTAGCGCCGCCGGCGGCGAAGCCGGGCGAGCGCCGCGGCGACGCCGAGGAGGACGGAGAGGCGCGCGGCATTGCGCTCGGCGGGGGCGCCGACGACGCCGCAGGAGCAGGACGGGACCTCCGACGGATCGATCTGCGGGACGCACTGGTTCGCGAGGTTGCACACCATGCCATCGACGCAGTCGGCCACCGATCTGCACGGTGAAGCGCAGGCGCTGCCGCCCGGCGGGCAGCTGTACGGGGTGCAGTCCGTGTCGACGCCCGGGGATCGGAGCGTGTGCTCGCCGTCGCAGCTCGGTCCGATCTCCTCGAGGTCGGCGCAGACGCCGTCGAGGCAGACGAAGTCCTGGATGCAGTCGTCGTCGGAGGCGCAGGAGGTCTTGCAGGCGGTCTCATCCGCGCACTTGAACCCGCCGCAGCGCTCGACAACCGGCTCGTTCTCGCGGCCGTCTCCTGCGCAGAAGAAGCGCGTGAGCGTCGCGGGACCCACGATGCAGCCCTCGTCCGGGCAGGAGCACGTGAAGGTCCTCGCGACCGCCCCTTCCACAGGGAACATGCACTTGGCGTCGGTGGCGCCGCCGCAATAACCGGCACACGCGCCCTCACCGGGGCAGGCCTCACGCTGGAAGGTGCCGCCCTCGTTGGGGTGCGGTGACTCGTGGTCGACAGGCGTCCCGACGTTCGTGCACCTGCCGACGTTGTTCACCACGTCGCATGCCTGACACTGGCCATCGCACCGGAAATCGCAGCAGAAACCGTCGACGCAATGGCCCGAGACGCACTGGCGATCACGCGTGCACTCGGCGCCGTTGGCAAGGCGATCGAGACACAGACCCGACCCGGGCGGCGCACCACCCGATCCGGCGGACGCTCCGCCCGCGCCACCTGCACCTCCGCTGCCTCCAGCGGCTGCGCCGCCGGCACCCACGCCACCCGATCCAGCGGAGGCGTCGCCGGCACCAGCGCCACCCGATCCAGCGGACGCGCCGCCTACACCGCCGGCACCAGCGCCACCCGATCCAGCGGACGCGCCGCCTGCGCCACCCGATCCGGCGAACGCTCCGCCCGCGCCACCCGATCCGGCGAACGCTCCGCCCGCGCCACCCGATCCGGCGGATGCGCCGCCTGCACCCGCGCCACCCGATCCGGTGGACGCGCCGCCCGCACCGCCACCACCCGTTCCGGACGATGCACCTCCGGCGCCGCCGACCTCACCGCAGGCGTCCGGATCGCCGACGCCGACGTCGCACCAACCGCTCTCGTCGCAACCGCAGTCGTCCAGGCAGTAGAGGATGCACCTGTTGTTGCTGCCGCAGCGGCCGGGCTTGCAGTCCTTCGTGGATTCATGAGCCAGCGCGCGCCCCTGGCCATCGCAGCGGTTGTGCACTTCGATCTGGTTGACGCAAACGACGGGGAGCTCCGTGTCGGGCTTCGCAGGACCACAGGTGCCATCGCTGCCCGTCCCCTTGCCCGACGCCGTGCACGAGAAGCACTCCTGGTCGCACGCCTCGTCGCAGCAGACGTTCTCCGTATCGGAGCAATGCCCTGATGCGCACTCCTGATCGTGCGCACACGGCTCGCCGTTCGCCTTGATGAGCAGCTGCGCGCTGGCGAGCGGCTGCGCGTTCGTGGCCCCGATGCCGCCCGCGACGAGCACCGCCCGGCCCGCGACGCGGTCGGTGCCGGCGTTGACGACGACGGCGGCGTGCTCCCGACGGGCCTCCTGTGCGAGCGAGCCGGCCGGCAGGCTGAGGGCGCTGAACTTCCTCGTCAGCGGATCGTAGATGGCGGCGCTCGAGAGCGAGTTCGTGCCGTCGAACCCGCCGGCGATGAGGACGTCGCCGGTGGGCAGCAGGCTCGCCGTGTGGTTGGCGCGCGCGTTCGCCATGGAGATCGGCGTCGGCTGGAGCTCGAAGCCCCGCTTCGTCGGATCGGCCACGCCGTCGTGGTAGATGTCGATGGTGCGGACGTAGGCGCCGCCAGAGACCCGGGTGGTGCCTCCGACGAGGATCACTTCGCCTGAGTCGAGCGTCGTCGCCGCCTGACCGCCCAGCGCCTCCGCACGGTCGATGAGCGTCGCCGTGTGGAAGCCGCGGAGGGCGCTCATCTGCGCCGTCATCGGGGTCGCGGAGGGCGAGCGGACGGCGATCGGCCGGAAGACGCCCTCGTCCTCGTGGAAGATCTCGGCCGACGTGAGCGCCGCGCCCGAGAGGACGAAGCCGCCTGCGACGAGCACATTCCCCGTCTTCAGGCGGACCGCCGTGTGGGCGTGGCGCGAGGTCGCCATGCTGCCCACGGAGACGAGCGTGCTCGTGACGGGCGCGCCGCCGTTCGGTCCGAAGGCGCTGAAGGTGTAGAGGGAAGCGGTGCTCGTGGGCTGGTTGAGCGGATCCGCGAGGCCGCCTGCGACCAGGACCACGCCTGGATCGAGGAGGGTGGCCGAGTGATTGAACCGGCCCAGCGACGCCCCCGCGTCCCTGACGAACTGGCCGGTGGCCGGGTTGTACACCTCGACGGCAGCGACCGGCGTGCCGCTGGTGCGCTGGCTGCTGCCGCCCACGACGACGACCGCCGGCGGCGGAGGCGCAGGATCCGACGGTGCCGCCGGGGCGAGCTTCGTGACCGCCGTCGCGGTGTGGGCGCCGCGCGCGACGTCCATCGCGTCGGTGCTCGCGAACGTGCGGTCGAGCGGGAAGTACAGCTCCGCCGTCGCGAGAGCGCCCCCGGACGCGTCGAACCCGCCCGCGAAGAGCACGGGGCTCGCAGGGTTCGCTGGATCGATCACGGTGGCCGTGTGACTGGCGCGCGGCGTGATCATCTGGTTTGTCGTGGCGATCCACTGCGGGTCGACGAGCGCCGGGTACCGGACGCCGGCGGGCTGCCATCCGACGATCACCGTGCACGCCGGCGCGCCCGGCGGGGTGACCGGCCGGCCCCACGGGGCGCGAGGGCTCGTGTCGACGGCGCAGCCCTCGACGGAGAGCGAGGCCGGAACGCGCGCGCCGGTCGCGTCGACGAGGTAGGGGGGCGCGACGCGCAGGCGGGGCGAGCCGCCGGCGTCGAGGAACTCGAGCGTGCGCTCCACGAGGCGGAGGCCCGAGACGGCGGTGACGTCGACCCGGTAGCGGAGCTCCTTGCGCGCCGGCTCCTGCTCGAAGAGGACGAAGTCCTCGGTGCCGTTCGGGAGGACGCGGTGCAGGACGTCGCGGGCGCCGCCGCCTTCGGCGCGCAGCGCGCCTGCGTAGAGGACGAGGCCGCTGTCGACCGCCGCAGGCACGTCGGCGGCGTCGACGAGGGAGAAGGCGATCGAGACGCGGGACGCGCCATCGGCGAGGCGCACCGGACCGGCGGCGCGCGCCGGGAGCTCGACGGACGCCGCGGCGGCCTCCGGGGCCGCCGCACGCAGGGCGCCGGCCGGAGTCGCCGCGACGATCTTGACGGGGCTCGAGGCGATGGCGTCGGCGAAGCGCGCGCGGATCGCGGCGATGCGGGCGCGCGCTCCGGGCGGCGCCGCCTGAGCCGACCCGGGGCCGGGCGGGGGGGAGCGGCGCGAGGCGCCCTCGTCGGAGCAGCCAAGGACCTGGGGGAGAATGGCGCACGCAGAGAGCAGCGCAGCCGTTCGCAGCCTGAAGCCGAGTCGCAGCACGCGGTGGTTTCGCAAGGGTCGTTCCGTGGTCGGCGCGGCGCGCGCGACGTGAGGGGGCGGATCTGGGCCATCCTAACAGAAGGAGGCCCGCGGCCGAACAGGGGAGGCGGCGCGCCGCGCGACGCGTCGGAAGCGGCGGGGGCGCCTCCGACGTGGCCTCCGACACGGAGACGCGGCGGCGGGCGATCGCCGCGCGCTCGAGCGCGCGGCCGAGGAAAACCTCCCCAGGAGGAGGGCGAAACTGGGTAGGCTTACGGGGGCGCTGTCGCGTACGGCGCGATCTGTCTGGAGGAGCCGCGATGACCTTCCCCGCCTTGCCTTGGATGTCCCGCCACCTCGCGCACGCCGGCGCCGCGCGACGCGGGATCGTGCCGCTGCTCGCGGGCCTGCTCGCGCTCGTGGCGCTCGCGCCCCGGCCGGCGAGCGCGGCGCTGTGGGACACGGACAACGATCAGGTCGCGAACGAGCTCGACAACTGTCCAGGGGTCAGCAACCCGAGCCAGTATGACGGCGACGACGACGGTCTGGGCGATGCTTGCGACAACGACGACGACGACGACGGCACCCCGGACGACACAGACCTCGACGACGACAACGATGGGACACCGGACACCGCCGACAAGTGTCCGACGATACCCACGCCGATGGCCGCGGATCCGGACGTCGACACCGATCGCGATGGCGTGCCGAACGTCTGCGACAACTGCGACACGTCCAGCAACGAAGACCAGCTCGACAGCGACGGCGACGGGATTGGAAACAGCTGTGACGATGACAACGACAACGACGGCATCAACGACTTCGGCGCTCGTTCAGACAACTGCCTCAACGTCCCCAATAACAATCAACGCAACGACGACGGCGACAACTTCGGCGACGCCTGCGACAATTGTCCCGGAGCCTACAACAACGATCAGCGCGACAGGGACAACGATGGCATAGGAGATGCCTGCGACATCTGCGCGGATGACCCGAATACCGATCAACTCAACAGGGACGGAGACCTCTTCGGCGACGTTTGCGACAACTGCCCGGACGCGCCCAATACCAGCCAAGTCGACACCGATCACGACGGGATCGGCGACGCGTGCGACACCTGCCGAACCACGCCGACCACGAACCAGGATGACGGCGACGGCGACGGGATCGGCGACGCGTGCGACAACTGCCCTGGCACACCAAACAGCGGTCAGGAAGACGCGGACCACGACGGCATCGGCGACGCGTGCGACAACTGCCGAGACCGAGCGAACCCGGACCAGGCGAACAGGGACGGCGACACGGTCGGCGACGCGTGCGACAACTGCGCTGGCGCGCCCAACGACGACCAGGCCGACGACGATCGCGACGGGGTCGGCGACGCGTGCGACAACTGCCTGGGACGCCCGAACGATCAGCAGAACGAGGACGGCGATCCCTTCGGAAACGCGTGTGATCTCTGCCCGTACGTGGCGACGCTGACCCAGGTCGACACCGACGGCGATGGATTCGGCGACGCGTGCGACAACTGCCCGCGCCTCATCACCGCGAACCAGGCCGACGGCGACGGGGACGACGTCGGCAATGCTTGCGACAACTGCCCCGAGGTCGCCAACACGGATCAGATCGACAGCGACGGCGACGGCCTCGGCAACGCCTGCGACAACTGCCCCAGCGTCGCCAACGTGAGCCAGCTCGACGAGGATCACGATGGGGTCGGCAACGTCTGCGACAATTGCCCCTCGACGCCGAACGGGCCGAACGACACGAACAACCAGGGCGACCGCGACGGGGACCAGAGAGGCGACTCCTGCGACAACTGCCCGGACGTGCCCAACGCGAACCAGACGAACACCGACGCTGCCACCGGCGACACGCTGGGCGACGCATGCGACGACGACGACGACGCCGACGGCGTGCCCGACGCCGCGGACAACTGCCCGACCGAGCCGAATACGAGCCAGCGCAACACGGACCGGAACCTGCCCGGCGGCGACGCGCTGGGCGACGCGTGCGACAACGACGACGACGCCGACGGCGTGCTCGACGCCTCCGACAACTGCCCGCTCCAGCGCAACACCGATCAGACGAACACGGACGAGGACCTGACCGACGGCGACGGGTTCGGCGACGCCTGCGATGATGACGACGACGCGGACGGCGTGCCCGACGTGAACGACAACTGCGTCACGACGCCGAACCCCGCCCAGGCCAACACCGATCTGCACCTGCCCGGCGGCGACGCGCTGGGCGACGCGTGCGACGACGACGACGACGCCGACGGCGTGCTCGACGCCTCCGACAACTGCCAGTTCGCGCCGAACAGCACGCAGATCAACACCGACGAGAGCCTCGCCGGCGGCGACGCGCTGGGCGACGCGTGCGACAACGACGACGACGCCGACGGCGTGCCCGACGCCACCGACAACTGTCGCACCACCCCGAACCCGGGGCAGGAGAACAACCCGAAGAACGGGCCCGAAGACGCGCTCGGTGACGAGTGCGACGATGACGACGACAACGACCGCGTCCTCGACGCAGATGACAACTGCGGATACGACATCAACACCAACCAGCTCGATACCGACGGCGATAGCGACGGGGACGTCTGCGACGACGACGACGACAACGACCTCCTCACGGATGCAGAGGAGGCGGCGCTCCGGACCGACCCGACGAGCGTCGACTCCGACGGCGACACCATCGGCGACTTCGAGGAGGTGTTGAACCGCGACAATCCTGCCGATCCGATCAACAACACCGACGATGACGCGTTCATCGACGCCGTGGACCCCGACAGCGACGGCGACGAGGTGCTCGATTCCGAAGAGGCCGGGGACGCTCTGCTGAACACGCCGGCGATCGACACGGACGGCGATGGGACCCCGGATTACCGGGACACCGACTCGGACGACGATGGCGTGCTCGACGGCGACGACAACTGCCGTCTCATGGCGAACCCGCCGCCCGCGCCGGGCGAGCCGCAGGTCGACACCGATGGCGACGGCAAGGGCGACGTGTGCGACGGCGACTCGGACAACGACGGCACGCTCGACGTCGACGACAACTGCCCGAGCCTGGCGAACGCCGGGCAGCAAGACGCCGACGGCGACGGCACCGGGGACGCGTGCGATCCCGACGGCGATCCGGACGCCGACGGGGTGATCAACGAGGACGACAACTGCGATTTCGCGGCGAACCCGCCGCCTGCGCCGGGCGAGCCGCAGGCCGACATCGACGGCGACGGCCTCGGCGATCCCTGCGATGATGACGCCGACGGCGACTCGATACCTGACGCGGACGACAATTGCCCGCAGAACGTGAATGCCGATCAGGCAGACGCCGACGCCGACCGCCACGGCGACGTCTGCGACAACTGCCCGAGCCTGGCGAACGCCGGGCAGGAAGACGCGAACGGCGATGATCTCGGCGATGCCTGCGATCCCGACGGCGACGGGGTGGTGACCGACATCGACAACTGCCCGAGCGTGGCGAACCCCGAACAGACCGACACGGACGAGGACGGCCAGGGTGACGCCTGCGAACCGCCGGATCCGACCGGCAGCGGCGGCGGCGGAGGGGCCGGCGGAGCGGGCGGCGCTGGCGGCATGGGCGGCGCCGGCGGTGAGGCCGCGACGACGACTGCGACCAGCGGCGGCGCGGCGTCGCCAGATTTCCAAGGCGGCTGCGACTGCCGCATGGGACGTGCGCCGATGCCCCGGGAGGCGTGGGGGATGCTGCTGATCCTCGCCGCCGTGCTCCGGCGGCGAGGCCGGCTGCAACCGCGACGGGCGGCATGACTCCACGCCGCGGAGACGGGGCTCTGGCGATCACCTGAGAGCTACGCCCGGCGAGCGCGGCGGCTCGTCGTCGACGCAGCCGTCCGATATCGTCAATCTTGGATAGCGAGGTGCAGATTCGTGTGATACGGGCTCAGCCGCCAGGCAGGCGAGTGAGGCGTACGAAGGTACGCCGAAGCGAGCCGAACGACGCGGATGAGCCCGCGGCGCACGGAGATGCGCCCCGCCATAACGGAGCTTCAAGGAGGACCCTCATGCAGGCATCTCGGTGGATCGCGGTGTGGATGGCGATGGGCGCGCTCGCCATCGCCGGTACGGGCGCGGGATGCGGAGGTGACGAGGCCCCGGGGGACGCGACGACCTCGAGCTCGACGACGACCACCACCACCACGGGTGAGGGCAGCACGAGCAGCGCAGGGACGGGCGGCGCTGGCGGCGAGGGCGCGGGCGGCTCAGGCGGCGCGGGAACAGGCGGCTCCGGTGGTGCGGGAACAGGCGGCGCCGGCGGGACGGGAACGGGCGGCGAGGGAACGGGCGGCGAGGGCGGCGCGGGGGCGGGCGGCTCCGGTGGCGCGGGGGCGGGCGGCTCCGGCGGCGCTGGCGGCACGTCGGGCGAGAGCTTCAATTTCACCCTCCGCGGCACCGGTTACGTTCCCGCCTACACCGCTGGTGACATGGTCTACGTGGTCGTCGTCGCTGCCGGCGATGCCGCGCCGGCCCTGAGCGCGTCGGACGCGATCGAGGCCGACGGCACGTTCAGCGTGACGGGGCAGATACCCGGCGACAAAGCGTACAAGATGCACTGGTACGTGGACCTTTCACAGAATGGGACTTGCGACGCGGCGCCCACGGATCACGTCTGGACACAGGACATCCCCACCGTCACGGCGGATATCACGCGCGGCGTCGTACCCAACAGCGCCTTCGGCGACTGTCCGTGACGCGCCGCGCTCGGCCGTCCCATTGCCGTTGATTGCCTGATCGTCCCTGGCGCGGCGCGCCCTCGGCGCACCGTCGTCCTGTGGCCGGAATCGTGGCCACGTCGAACGCGGCGCGAGCGGGTCGCAGGCCACCTCCTTGACCTCGCCGAGGATCGCCGCGGCCAGGGAAGAAATGCGGATGTTGCCCCCCGCCACGCGCCCCCGCTATCGTGCCCAGCCGATGAGGCCTTCCTCCGTCACAGCGGTCGCGTCCACGGCCGTCCTCATGACGCTCGCCGGCGCCTCGCGCGGTCAGTCCACCGGCGGGTTCTCCCTCGACCGGTTCGAGCCGGCGCCCGCTGGAGACGCCTTCTTCGGCGTGCCCTCTCCGGCCGCTCCGGGGCACCTCGCGCCGCGCGCCTACGTGATGCTCGATTACGCCCACCGCCCCATCCACACCAGCGGTGAGACCCCGGTCGACCTCGTCTCCTCGCAGGCGTTCCTCCGCCTCGACGCCTCGCTCGCGCTGTGGGATCGCCTGCTGCTCTCGATCGACGCCCCCCTCGCCGTCGCGCAAGGGGGCGACGACCCGGGCTTCCCCGGCGTCGAGTTCACCGAGCTGACGGCGCCCGAGCTCGGCGACCTCCGCTTCGGCGCGCGCCTCCGCGTGCTCGGGAGGGACGCGGGCCCGTTCCAGCTCGGGATCGGCGGCTACCTGTTCGCGCCCACCGGCTCGCCGGCGCAGTACACCGGCGACGCGGAGGCCCGCGGCGCCGTCCACGCGAGCCTCGGCGGGCGCGTCGGCTCGGCGAGCTCGTCGCTCGGATTCCTGTGGAGCGCGAGCGGCGGCGTCGAGCTCGGGGGCGGCCCCAACCGGCCGCAGCTGCTCACGTTCGGCGGCGCCGCCGGGCTCCTGATCGCCGGCGATCTCCTCCAGCTCGGCGCCGAGGCGTACGGCGGGGCGCCGCTCGGCGAGGAGCTCCTGCTCTCCAGTACGCCGGTGCAGCGCGACGAGGCGGGCGTCAACGCCGAGCTGCTCTTCGGCGCCAAGCTGCGCGTCCTCGACGGCCTCACGTTCGGCGCCGCGGTCGGCCCGGGCCTGACGAACGCCATCGGCACACCGCCGGTCCGCGCCGTCGGCATGGTCGGCTGGACGCCGCTCCCGAAGCCGGCCCCGGATCGCGCCCAGGCCGCCGCCGTCGCGGGCGACAGGGACGACGACGGCATCAACGACGACATCGACGCCTGCCCCGACGTGAAGGGCGATCCTTCGCCCGATCGCGCGAAGGACGGATGCCCTCCGGCGGATCGCGACGGGGACACGGTGCTCGACATCGACGACGCGTGCCCGAGCACCCCGGGCGCCCGAAGCGCCGACGCCACGGAGAACGGCTGCCCCGAGGACTCGGACGACGACGGCTTCCACGACGGCATCGACGCCTGCCCCAGCGTGCGCGGCGGGGCGAGCGACGACCCGAAGAAGATCGGCTGCCCTGGCGACACGGACGGCGACGGCATCGCCGACGCCTCGGACGCCTGCCCCACGGTCAAGGGGCCGGCGAACCGTGACCCGAAGAAGAACGGCTGCCCGGACGATCCGGATGGAGACGGCGTGCGCGGCGCCGCGGACGCCTGCCCGAACGAGCGGGGGCCCTCCGACCCCGATCCACGACAGAACGGCTGCCCCAGGTTCGTTCGCGTCAACGCCGACGAGATCAAGACGTCCAAGCCGGTGCAGTTCGTCGTCTACGGCAAGACGCGCGCCGAGACGGTCGATCCCATCTCCGACGAGGTCCTGTACGAGGTGCGCGACACCATCCAGCAGAACCCGGACATCGAGCTCGTCGAGGTGCAAGGCCACACCGACGACAACGGGACCGAGGAATACAACCTCCGCCTGTCGCAGCAGCGCGCGGACGCGGTCCTCTCGTGGCTCGTGGCCGCCGGGGTTCCGAGGGAGAAGCTCGTCGCCAAGGGCTACGGCTTCGAGCAGCCGGTCGGGGACAACCGCGTCAAGACAGGGCGCCAGAAGAACCGCCGCGTGCAGTTCGTGATCGTCAAGCGCAAGGAAAAGCCCTAGCGAGCAAGCGCCGGCGTCGCGGCCCGACGGCCACGACCACGAGCGAAACAACGCCCAAGACACTACAAATCCCGACAGCCGCCCAGACGCGCAGACGCCGATACCTCGCAGTCCAGGGCGATCGCGGCGCCGCGGCACGTCATGCTGCGCCGCCCGCATGCGCCTCCGCCGCAGCCCGACCCCTGGCCGTGACCGTTCCCTGACGGCCGTGGATGGGCGCGTGTGTCACCTTATCGAATGCTCCATACGGTGGCGATCTCAGATATCCATCTTTGCGAGCTCGAGCCGGGTGACGGCCTGTGGATGCGCTACCGTCAGGCTCCTTACTCCCCCGACAGCGAGGTCGCGGCGATGCTGGACGCGCTCCGGGACGAGATGAGGCAGGACACGGCGCGCGGCGCGGGGCGCGACGAGCTCACGCTCGTGCTCAACGGCGATGTGTTCGACTTCGATGCGCCGCGCGTGATCGACCAGCAGAGCGTCTTTCACGATCTCCCCCGCAGCGCCGAGCACGCGGTCCCTGCGATGAAGGCGATCCTCGCGGACCACCCGGTGTTCATCGAGGCGCTCGGTCGCGTCGTCGCGGACGGGCACACCGTCGTGTTCATCTCCGGCAACCACGACGTCCAGCTCACGTTGCCCGAGGTGCGCGACCTGGTCCGGGCCCGCGTCGTCGATGCGGCGCTCGCCGCGCTGGGCGACGCGCAGCTCGCCAGCGCCCCGCACGCGCGCGCGGCGCTTGCCGCGCGCGTCGTGTTTCGCGCGTGGTTCCACAAGACGCCCGACGGCATCATCGTGGAGCACGGCAACCAGTACGACGCGTATTGCAGCTACCGCTACCCGATGGTCCCGTTCGGGCGGAAACCGGGCGAGATCCAGCCGACCATGGGCTCGCTCGTGTGCCGGCTGCTCGTGTCGCGGATGGGCTACTTCAACCCGCACGTGGACGCCTCGTTCATGCTGTCCGCGTTCGGGTACCTCGCGCACTGGGCGCGTTACTACATGTTCTCCAGCCGCTCGCTCGCGGGGGCGTGGGCGCTCGGCGCGCTCCGCACGCTCGTCGAGCTCGTGCGCCGGCGCGAGCCGGAGCGGCGCGCTCGCCTGCGCGAGTGCCTCGCCGCCGCGGCGCAGGAGACGGGCGCCCCGCTCCGCGCCGTGGCCCGTCACGCCCGCCTGTTCGCTCCCCCGGCCGAGGATCGGCTCGGGCTCGTCGCGCGGGAGCTATGGCTCGACCGGGCCGCGCTGGCGCTGCTCGCGGTCGGGGTGGCGCTCGTGTGGCTGCTGCTCGCGCCGCTCTGGCTCGCGCCGGGGGCGCTCGTCGCGCCGGCGGCGCTCATCGTCTATGAGCGCCTCGTGCCGAAGCTCCCGCTCGACGCGACGTGGCAGCGCGTCAGTCGCGCCGCGCGCCACGTCGCCCGCGCCCATCGGGCCAGAGCGGTCGTCTTCGGCCACACGCACACGCCCGAGGGCACCTGGGAGGGCGGGCTGTTCTTCGGCAACACCGGCTCGTGGTCCGCCGCCTTCGAGGACGTGGCCTGCACCAAGCCGGTCTTCGCCGCGCGCCCCCTGGTCTGGCTGAGGTCCGAGCCGGGGGCGGGCAGCGCCGCGCGCCTCTCGGGAGGCCTCGTGACCTGGAAGAACGGCCGCTTCGAGGCCCTCGCGGCCAGCGTCCCGCCCCCTGCCGGGCAGCGCAGCGAGCCGCACGGCGCCCATCCGCCTCTCCAGTCGCCGGCGACCGCCACGCTGCGCACGTGACGCGCGTGCCCGAGCAGGCCGGCGCTCTTCACTCGAATTGAGCTCCTTCCTGACTTGCGCGAGGCGTCCCGCCGCTGGATGCTCCCGGCACGACACGCGTCCCGCTGACGAGGAAGCTCTGTGAACCCCCCGCTCCACATCGAAGCCGCCGGTGACAGCGACGTTGGCCACCAGCGCGAGCACAACGAGGACAGCTTCGCGGTCGATCTGGATCTCGGCCTCTTCGTCGTCGCGGACGGCATCGGCGGCGCCGCCGGTGGGGAGGTCGCGTCGCGGATGGCGGTCGACATCGTGCGCTCGTTCTGCAAGGACGGCGAGGGCGAGATCACCCAGCCGACGGGGTACGACGAGGAGGTGACGCCCCTCGAGCTGCGCCTGGTCTCGTCCATCTGGCGCGCCAACGAGCGCATCTTCGAGGTCGGGCAGCGCGACCCGCTCTGCTACGGCATGGGGACGACGTTCGCGGGCGTCTACGTCGACGGGAGCTCGGCGTGCATCGCGCACGTCGGCGACAGCCGGGTCTACCGTTACCGAAAGCGCCGGCTCGAGCGGCTCACCGAGGATCACTCGCTCTGGAACGAGCACCTGAACACCGGCGAGCAGCTGCCTGACGATGTGGATCCGCTGCTCGCCCGCAACGTCGTGACGCGCGCGCTCGGGATGGGGAAGACGGTCGACGTGGCCACGCGCGTCGAGCGGCCCGAGGCCGGAGATCTCCTGCTGATCTGCTCGGACGGGCTCTCGGGCCCGGTCCCCGAGCTGGAGATCGCCGAGCTGCTCGCGCAGGAGAGCGACCTCGCCGCGACGGCCCGGTCCCTCATCGATCGCGCCAACCAGCACGGCGGCCCCGACAACGTCACGTGCGTGCTCGTGCGGTGGAACGCCGGCGGCTGACGCGGCCGAGCGCGCCGCGCCGGAGCGGGGTGCTGCTTCGATGCGCCCCGCTCTACGGGAGCGTCTTGATCCGGAGCAGATCGGCGGACCTCGTCATGTCGCTGGCGAGCGTGCCCGGGGTCGCGTCGTCGCTCTCGTGCTCCACGAGCGAGAACAGCTTCCCGAACGGCGTCGCGAGCTGCTCGTCGGTCGGCTCCGCCTCGCTCCACCCCTCCGGAAGCGGCGGCAGCGCGTCGCCTTCGATCGCTTCGTACGCGCTCGACAGCCGCTCGAAGCCGTCGCGCACCGCCTCGTCGACCTCCGCGCCTTCGGCGCCCTTGGTCAGGATCCACGGCTGGAAGGCCTTGTAGGTCGCCACGCCGGCCGCGACGTTCGCGCGCATGTCGGCGAGCGTGTACTGGGCGTAGCGGGACTCCTCCTCTCCGGTCGCCGCCTTGCTGGTCTTCTCCACCTGCTCGGCGATGGAGGCGATGACCCCGCGGTAGGCGGACGGCGCGTCGAGCGCGAGCGAGTCAAAATCCGATTGCATCTTCGCCGCGTCGGCCGCGAGGCGCGCGCAGAGCTCGTCCTTGAACGACGCGGCCTCGGCCTCGGTGGCAGGGAAGGCGGCCTCGCTGTAGTTTTCGAGCTCCGACTCGAAGGCGAGGACGGGCTCCGGGATCGCGTCGGCCCAGAGGATGCGCTCGATGGCGTGCACGCCGGTCACCCCCTCACCGTCGAAGAGGTCGTCGTCGGCCTCGACCTCGATGAACGCGTCGTAGCGGGCGTCCGTCGAGTAGTCGAGATCCGGAAAGACGACCGCGATGGCTCCTTCGATGCTCTCGTAGGCTTGCCGTGCCTTCTTCCACTCGGCCTTCATGGCATCGACGGCCTCCTTGTCGCTCGTCGCGCTCCACCCGTCGGCGTCCGGCGCGGGCGCGGCCGCCTGGAGCGCGGCCGTGGCGGCGGCGAACTGGTCGAGGTTGCCCTCGATGAAGGTCTTCACGCCGGACACGGCCTTTTGCTCGTACTCCGCGTCGGTGAGCAGCGTCTCGTTGTCGCTTCCGCACGCAGGAAGCGAGAGGGCGGCGGCGGCGATGGCCAGACCGGACCGCAGGCGGGCGGGGATGTGCATGATGTTCGAGCTCCTTGTCACCGCTCGCGTGGGGCGAGCGCGCGATGTGGATTGGTGCGTGTGCGTCTCGGTGGACGTCGATCAGAGCGAGCGCACGAAGTCGATGAGCGCCCCGCGATCCTCGTAGGAGAGCGCGCGGAACGCGGCGACCGAAGCGGCGGCCTCCGAGCCGGGGCCGTCGTGGAGCAAGATGGCCTGCTCAATGGTCCTGGCGCGGCCGTCGTGGAGGTACGAGGTGCTGTGGCGCACGCCGATGAGCGGCGCCGTCCGCCAGGCGACGGAGCTGGCCGACTCGTCGGCCAGCCCGTCGGCGAGATCTGGGCCGAGGTCGTGCAGGAGGAAATCCGTGTAGACGGGAGCGTCGATGTCCGCGAGCTGCGCGATCGGGTAGTCGGCGCGCGTCCTCAGCGAGGGGACATGGCAGGCGGCGCAGTCGGCCTCGGCGAAGAGCGCCTGGCCGCGCGCGTCGGCGGGCGCGCGCCTCGGGATCTCGAGCAAGCGCATGTAGTCGGCGACGGCGTTCACCGTGTCGAGGACCACGTCTTCGCCCGGCTTGGCGTCGTCCGTGAGCCCGTCGGGGTTCGGCAGCTCGTCCGGCCGGAGCGGCGAGGTGATGCCCATGTCGCCCTGGTAGGCGTCGGCCGTGAAGTCGTCGAGCGTGGCGACCCGCGCCTTGAACCCGAAGCGGCCGATGAGGTTCTCGTCGCCCTCGACGAAGGCGTGGAACGACTCGTCCCCGCTCTTCTTCGAGTGGAACACCACGCGGTTGATGCGCCCGCGGATGGCGTCGCCGCGCGCGGCCTGCTCGGCCGCGACCCGCTCGATCTCGGCGTCGTCGACCGCCTCCATGTAGCCGCGCCCGAACACCGGCGGGCCGAGGCGCTTCGAGACCTTGATCGTCGCCTCGGTCTCGGGCTGCGAGACCGTCGTCGCCCCCCCGACGGCGTAGGGCCGCAACGTGTGTCCGTAGGGGAGCCCCCCCTGATCCGCCGCCGGCGTCACGCCGTCGTCCTCGACGAGCGCCATCTTCTGGACCGCGCCCGGGCCGCGCGCGGCGCCGTCGTGACAGCCGGCGCACGCCGCGCGGATGTAGAGCGGCCCGAGGCCATCGCGCTCGCGAAAGACGAAATCGAAGAGCGCGTCGCCGTCCTTGAACCGAGCTACCTGCTCCGGAGAAGCGCCGTGCAGCGGGATGTCGGTGAGGTCATCGCCGATCAGCGTGATGCCAGCCAGAGGATCGCCGGGAGCGGATTCCGAGCCGCAACCCGCATTGAAGACCAGCGGGAGCGCAAGAAACAGGGCAAATCGTGACATGTCGTCGACCGGAACCGTAGCCGTAAATGAAAGTCAGCGTCAATAACCCAGGGCGCGGCGCGCTCGCCGGGCTGGTGTGCAGCATCGCGCACGGGCGGATCCCACCCCCTTGCGAAGCGTGGCGGAGGCTCGAGCGTTACACTGCCCGAGCCGGCGCGGACGGGCTCACGCTGGAGGACAGCGGATGAAGCAGCGAGATGACGAGCGGCGCGCGGCCTCGAAGGCCCTCCGGGACGGACTGCGGGAGATCGAGCGGAACGAGGAGCGCCGCGCGGCGCACGAGGAGCTCAGCGCCGGCTGGCTCCGGTACATGGGCCCCGGCTACGGCAACGACATCTGCTCGATGTGCGGCGCGCTCCTCGATAGGGGAACGGCCTACATGCACTGCGCGCCCTGCCTGGCGACGCGCGGGATCGACGAGCAGGCGCTGCGCGGCGTGTGCGCGCAGGCGATGGCGGAGGACTGGCCGTTCCAGGATCGCCGGCTCGACGGCGGGCGCTGGGCGCGCGCGCTGATCGCGTTCTGGCGGAATCACGTCGATCCGATCGAGTCGAAGGCGATCCCTTACCGGAACAACACGCTCGAGTCTTCCTTCTACTACATGAAGCGGCGCCTCACCGAGGCGGGGGTCGCGGACATCTGGACGGTGCCTGACGAGAGCCAGCGTGGGCTCGATCCTGCGATGGTCGTGCGGGCCCGGGGCGGCGCGCTGGCGATCGGCGTCACCACCCAGCGGCGCATCGCGACGGCCGACGAGGGCGCGCGCGGCGCGCACATCGCGCTGTTCGACGAGTTCCTCCGCCTCGCGGGCGCGCGCGAGGGCTTCCTTGTGGTCGAGAAGCTGAGCCGACGCGCGCGGCGCGACACGCCCGTCCGGGAGATCGTTGTGACCACCGCCGAGGGACGGCGCGTGACGCAGCTCCGCTGCATGCAGGAGGATCGGAGTTGGCCCGCGCCGGCGGCGCCGGCGTAGCGCCGGGCGCCGTCGCGGCGCGGACCTCACGCCGCGCTACTGCCGGAAACGCTGCTCGATATCGTAGATCTCCGCCGCCACGCCGTCGGCTCCGTCATGGGTCCGGCTGGCCCCGCGCCCTCCGATCCCGGCCTCACCCAGCTCGATGGTCGTGTTCGTGAGCGAGGGCTCGATGACCGCGTACGCGACGGCGATCGAGTGGCCGCCGAGCCCGCCGCCGCCCCGGCCGCCCTGGCCGCCCCGGCCACCGCGACCGCCGGGGCAGGCGGCGTTCAGCCCCGTGGCCTCGCCTCGGGTCCCGGCTGCCCCGTAATCGCCGCCCTCGCCGCCCGGCTGGCCCTCACCCCCATCGCCGCCATGGCCACCGCGGCCGGTCTTCAGGACCACGTCGTTCAAGTCGATCGACGCGCTCCCGACGAAGAGGGCGATGCTCACCCCGCCGGCGCCTCCGCCGCGGCCGCCGAGCCCCCCGCACCCGCCCGAGCCCCCGGCGCCTCCGCCGGCGCCGGCAGCAGAGGCCTCGAAAGGACACATCTGCGCGCCGGTGCCGCCCTTCGCGCCGCCGCCTCCTCCGCCGCCCTGGCCCCGCCTGCCCGGCGTCCCGTCGCCAGCGAGCGGGCCGGTATACCCGTTCAGGAAGAGATCGCCGAAGCCCGTCGCTCCGGCGCCCGGACTCCCGTCCACCCCGTCCGCGCCCTCCTGCCCCGCGGTGCAGCGCTGGGTGCTGGTCTCGCCCTTGCCGCCGTTCATCACGTCGCTCGGAACCCCGCTGCTTCCATCCCCCCCGGACTCCAGGCCACCCGTCCCTCCCGTGCCGCCGCGCGAGTCGTCGGATCGATCGTCGGGCGTACCGCAGGTGTTGTTCACGGGGAGCCCGCCGGCGACCGTCGTGGCCGAGCACGCGGCGTTGCCGAAGTTGCCGGTCATCCCTTTCCCGGCAGCGCCGTCCACGAACGCCCCGCCGCTCGCCCCCGGCGCCCCGTCGCCCGCCTCGAGGATGCACCGCCTGAAATGGACAGGGACCCCGGAGCTGTTCGCGGCGATCGCCGATCTGCCTGCCAGCTCGGTGTGGGTCACCGGGATGGAGCGCGCGATCACGTGGAGATCCTCGATCACCGCCGCGCCTTCGCCGTTGTCGAACGAGAGCGGCGTCTCGCCTTCGGGAGCGGTGAGCGTGGTCTTCTTCTTGTCGCCTATCCAGCGCCAACCGTCGTCGCAGTCGAGCCCGCCGAAGAGCCTGTGTCCCCCCGGCACGATCACCGCCTCATCGAACGTCTGGGCGCAGACATAGATGCGCCTTCCCTTGTCCGGGGAGAGCTCGAGCGCCTCCGAGATCGTCCTCACGGGCGCCCTCTGGATCCCCGCGTTGCCGTCGTCCCCCAGGGTGCTCGAGACCCACACCCCGCACTTCGAGGGGACCGTCTCGTGCTTGCTCGGAGTGCAGGTCTCGTCGGACAGCTCGTCTTCGAGGTCCCTGATCCCGACGATATTATCCGGCTGCTCGAAGCAGCCGCTCAACGCCATCGCGACCGGAATGAACCCCACTACCCATGCATCAACCTTGAATCGAATCCTCATACTATTCCTATTCCGGTCAGCCCTGCGCGTTTTCCAAGCAAAGCGACCTGCGCGTGCCGACCGGCGCGATCGCCACGCCTGCCCCGTCACGCGCGCGCTCGTTGACGGGCGCGGGCGCGCGCGTCGCCCGGGTGGGGGAGGGGTCACCCGGGCGGGGAGGCGACGAGGGCCACGGCGTGCGTGAGCGCGCGGCCGCCGGCGCGCGGCGCGTCGGCTCAGTTGCCCGCAGTTGCCCGCAGTTGCCCGCAGTTGCCCGCAGTTGCCCATCGCCGGGTATTCCGTGCGAACATCGGCGCATGAGCGCGAACCTGAGGGATCTCGTGCGCGAGCTGATCGAGGCCGGCGGCGGCGAGCCGCTCGAAGGCGGTCGCTTCCTGCCGCTCGTCACGCTGGAGTCCGGCGCCCGGGTCGGGCTGGACGGCTCGGGCGCCTGGGTCTTCGCGCCCGAAGGCGGCGGGGTGGCTCAGGCCATCGCGCCGGAGCGCGGGCGGGCCTTCTTCGAGGTGCTGGAGACGAAGCGGGACGACTTCGACGCGAGCATCGAGGCGGCGGCGAAGGCCGCGGGCCTGCCCCCCGAGGAGGTGGCCTTCTCGTTCCCCGCGGCCGACGTCGTCCGCACAGTGCTCGCGAGAGGCTTGCCGAGCATGACGCGGCTCGCGCTCTCGTGGCTCCGGTTGACGGAGGTCCGCGCGCTCCGCGCCGAGATCATGGCCGTCTCGCGCGACCCGACGATGCCCGTGCCCGTCCGGGACCTGGCGGAGCGGCTCACCGTCCCCGTGTGAGCCCGCGCCCCGCCCCCGCCCGGAGGCGGGGCGGCGCGGGGAGGGAGGTCAGACCGTCGCGAACGCGTCGGCCGGGATGTCGAGCGCGGACGAGTCCTCGCGCCCGAGGATCTCGGCCGAGAACTTCGCGTGCGGCAGCACGTTGGCCGCGAAGTAGAGGGCCGCGTGCTTCTTGCCCTCGTAGAAGGCGCGGTCCTTCGCGCCGGCGTCGCCGGCCGGGAGGCCCTCCATCGCCTTGAGCGCGATGACCGCGCCGTCGAGCAGGAGCCAGCCGATCGCGAGCTCGCTCATCATCTCGAGGAAGCGGTTCGCCGCGAGCGGCACCATCGGCATCTTGCCCAGCTGGAACCACGAGAGCAGCCGCATCGCGGTGCCGGCGACGGCCTCGTGCGCCTCGCGGAGCTCCTTGATGCTCGCGGCGAGGACGGGGTGCTTCTCGTTGGCCTTCACGAACTCGGCCACGTCGTTCAGGAAGGCCTGCAGGTTGACCCCGCCGCCCTGGCCGAGCTTCCGCCCGACGAGGTCCATCGCCTGGATGTGGTTCGTGCCCTCGTAGATCGAGAAGACCTTCGCGTCGCGGCAGTACTGCTCGACGGGGTAATCCTTCGTGTACCCGGCGCCGCCGAAGGTCTGGATCGCCGTCTCGCAGACGCGGAACGCCTGATCGGACGAGTAGGCCTTCACGAGCGGCACGAGCAGGTCGACCTGGCCCTGGTTGTAGGCGGCCGCGCGGTCGTCCTTGCCCTGGTAGACGGCGACCGCGTCCTGGTGGCGCGCGAGCTTGATGATGAGCGCGCGGATGCCCTCCACGCGGCTCTTCATGTCGAGCAGCATCCGCCGCACGTCCGGGTGATCGATGACCGGCACGCGCGGCGCCGTCGCGTCCTTCCACTGGAGGATCGACGAGCCCTGCTTGCGATCCTTCGCGTACTCGAGCGCGTTCAGGTACGCCGAGGAGGCGACCGACACGCCCTGCAGGCCCACGGAGATGCGCGCGCCGTTCATCATCCGGAACATCTGCGGCATGCCCTGGTGCTCGACGGTGCCGACGAGCTCCCCGAGGCAGGCGTCGCTCTCGCCGAAGTTGAGCACGCACGTCGACGACCCGTTGATGCCCATCTTGTGCTCGATGTTGCCGACGACGACGTCGTTCGGCCCGCCGAGCGAGCCGTCGTCGTTCACCCGGATCTTGGGCACGACGAAGAGGCTGAGCCCCTTCGTGCCCGGGGGCGCGCCCTCGACGCGGGCGAGCACGAGGTGCACGACGTTCTCGGTGAGGTCCTGATCGCCGCCGGAGATGAAGATCTTCGTGCCGCGAATGAGGTACTTGCCGTCCTTCTGCTTCACCGCGCTCGTCCGCGACGAGCCGACGTCCGACCCGGCCTGGGGCTCGGTCAGGCACATCGTCCCGCTCCACTGCCCGCCGTACATCCGCTTCAAGAAGAGGTCGCGCTGCCTCGGCGTCCCGAAGTGCTCGATCACCTCGGCCGCGCCGTACGTCAGCCCGGGGTACATGTTGAGCGCCGCGTTCGCGCCGCAGAGGAACTCCTCCACCACCGTGTAGAGCGTGAAGGGACCGCCCTGGCCGTCGTAGGTGGGCGAGACCGAGACCGACTTCCACCCGGCCTCATACAGCTTGTCCCACGCCTCCTTGAACCCCGGAGGGGTCTTGACCTGCCCCCCCTCGATGCGACAGCCGACCCGATCGCCGACCGCGTTGAGCGGGCCGAAGACATCGCACGCGAACTTGTACGCCTCGTCGACGACCATCCCGACCTCGTCGCGCCCCCACGCGTCGTAGGGCGCGCTGCCGAGCAGCTCGTCCAGGCGGAATTGCTCGAAGAGGAGGAAGCGGATCTCGCGGAGGTCGGCCTTGTAGCGGTTCTGGTGGGTTTGAGCGTTCGACATGGGAGACCTCCTCGTTGCCGCGGCAGGGAGGCGCTGGCAGCCGGTTCCCTTCCCGGTCTTCCGCGCAGCTGCGGCACAGTTCTGCATTCGCCTAGCATGTCGCCGCGGCGCGTCAACAGCCGTCCGCAACATGTGAAGAATCTCGTGGAGATCCATGAAGATCGGGGCATCCGAGGCGGGCCCTCGGCGGGGCTCCCGCGCCGGGATCCACGGCGTTGAACTGGCGCGCGGCGCGGCGTAGGCTCGCTCGCGATCGACCATGTCCGACCCGGCTTACATCACGCCCAGCGGGGCCAGGAGGCTGTCCGAAGAGCTCGCTCGGCTCCGCTCCGTGGAGCGGCCTCGCGTCGTCCAGGAGGTCGCCGACGCGGCGGCGCAGGGCGATCGCTCCGAGAACGCCGAGTACATCTACGGCAAGAAGAAGCTGCGCGAGATCGACCGGCGGATGCACTACCTGACCAAGCGGCTGGAGAAGGCCGTCGTGGTCGATCCGTCCGAGCAGCGCGGCGACAAGGTCTTCTTCGGCGCGACGGTCGAGATCGAGGACGAGGACGGCGCGCGACGCACGTACCAGATCGTGGGCGAGGACGAGATCGACAGCGCCGCAGGGCGCATCAGCTGGCGCTCTCCGGTCGGCCGGTCGCTCCTCGGCAAGCGCGCGGGGGACGTGATCACGGTCCGCCGCCCGGCGGGCGAGGCGGAGATGGAGCTCATTTCGGTGCGTTACGGCTGAGCGCCGCGCGGCGCCAGGGCCGGAGAAGGAGACGGGAATCGGCATGAGGATCTTGCACACGATGCTTCGGGTCGGCGATCTCGAGCGCTCGATCGGCTTCTACAGGGACGTGCTCGGGATGCAGCTCCTGTCGCGGCAGGACTACCCGGAGGGCAAGTTCACGCTCTGCTTCCTCGGCTACGGGAAGAACCCCGAGCACGCCGAGCTCGAGCTCACCCACAACTGGGGCGTGGACAAGTACGAGCTCGGCACGGCGTACGGGCACATCGCGCTCGGGGTCGACGACATCCGCGCGGCCTGCGACCGCATCCGGGCGGCGGGCGGGAAGATCACGCGCGAGCCGGGCCCGATGAAGCACGGCAAGACCGTGATCGCGTTCGTCGAGGATCCGGACGGCTACAAGGTCGAGCTCATCGAGGAGTCGAGCCGGAGCCGCTAGCCGGAGCCTGGGCTCGAGGCCGGCAGATCGAGGTCGGCGAGGCGCGTCGAGGCAGGGGAGGGTGCGGAGCAGCCGGAGGCCCAGAGGAGCCTCCGCGCTGCCCGCGCATCGTCTCTGCTTCGTCTGCTTCGCGCTCGCCCGCGCGCTCGCTTCAAGCCCGCGAGGCGCGGGTGATCAGGCGCCCGC
Organism: Sorangium sp. So ce145; assembly: GCF_051525985.1. NCBI lineage: Bacteria > Pseudomonadati > Myxococcota > Polyangiales > Polyangiaceae > Sorangium > Sorangium sp. So ce145. Next base: position 5,010,695 of record NZ_CP150315.1, read on the forward strand.
GACCGGCGCGGCGTCGTTCGCCGGCTCGGGGGACGAGAGCTCGCCGCCCTCTGCCGCGGACGCCTCCTCGTCGGGCGCCTTGGCCGGCGCCTCGGACGAGGCGCTGCTCGCGGCCGCCGCGGCCTTCTCGGCGTTCGGGCGCCGGCCGCGCGGCTTCTGCAGCAGCGACGGGGCGAGGTCGCCGTCGCCGCCCTCGTGCCAGCGCAGGTACGCGACGGCGCGGCGGCACTCCTCGTACGCCTTCGCGACCAGCGAGATCGCGCGGGCGCGGCGATCGCCGGCGTCGGTGATCTTCGGCGCCGCGGACGAGCCCTTGCCGGGCTTCGCGGCGAGCGCGGCGAGGAGGCGCACGCCGAGATCCGCGGCGCGCTCGAGCTCCTCGTCCTCGACCGCCGTCTTGGCGCGGACCTTGTCCCAGGAGCCGCGGAAGAGCTCGGCCAGGGCGATGAGATCGCTCGCGAGATCCGCGTGCCCCTTGCCCTTGCGGATGTCGGCGACGCGCTGCTTGTCGAGGAGGTTCCTGTGACCGAGCGCCTCGGCGGCGACGAGGAGCCCCTCGCGCAGCGTGCCGGCGTCTTCGGTGAGCTTCTTCGCGTCGAGCTCGCTCGCGGGCGTGCTGTAGAGAAGATCGGCGTACCAGGCCGCGAGGGCGAAGTCCTCGAGCTCGTCCAGCATCGCGATCGGATGGTTCGGGAGATCCCGGACGATCTCGTCGCGGAGCTCGCGCAGGTGGGGCAGGGCGGAGAGCACGGAGCTCACGGCCCTGGGGACCTCGACGTAGACGGTCACGAGATCGTCGGGGCCGAGCTCGAGGAGCTTCGGCTCAACGCGGCCGTACGCAGCGAGCGCGGCGGCCGGCGAGGACGGGAGAACGGGAGCAGGTGCTGCTTTCGGGGGTCTCGCCATACAGGTGTCTCCAGCGGAGGGCGCGCACACTGCCAGACAGAAGCGCGAAGGGAAAGGGGGACCGCGCGATCGTCGCCGGAGGCTCGGCCGGAGGGCGCCCTGGCGCGAACAGACTCTCCGGCCGGGCGCGCTGTGCTCTGGTAGATTGCGGCGCGAGGACTCACGACATCATGTACGCGATTGCGATCATTCGTTACAGGCGACCGCTCGACGAGGTGCTCCCGGCCGTCGACGCCCACCGCGCCTATCTGAAGGGGCTCATCGAGCAGGGGCTCGTGCTCGTGTCAGGGCCGCTCGATCCCCGCTACGGCGGCGCGCTCCTGCTGCGGGTGCCCGACGAGGAGGCCGCGGCGACGCTGGATCGGATCCGGGACGGCGATCCCTTCACGGCGAAGGGGCTGGCGCAGTACGAGCTCCTGCCCTGGGCGCCGGTGTTCGGAAAGGAGGAGCTCGACAGGGTGTTCGCCCCGAAGCCCTGACGGGAGCGCCCCGCCGTTCCTCGCACCGGCGCCGTCCGCGCCGCCGACCGCGCGCTACGGCGTGTCGAACGAGAGCACGCCCGAGTCGTCCGTCGTGTAGCGCCCGCCCGGCGTGATGCGCACCGCGAGCTCCGGCTCCCGGGAGACGACGGCCACGTCGTAGCCGCCCTTCGGCAGGAGACCGGTGATCACGTGCCTGCGCGTCGCGCGAGGCACCTGATAGGACAGCGTCCCCGCGCTCGGTCGCGGCTCCGAGCGCAGATCCGAGCGGAAGAGGACGACCGTGCCCGCCACCAGCGCGCCGTCGAAGCCGGAGCCCTGCGCGCTGTCGATCCGCGTCGCCGCATCCATCGCCGCCCCCGCGTCCGCGCCTTGCAGCACGTGCAGGAAGCGGACGTCCGTCGGAGCGGCCTGATCCTCCACGACGAGGCGGTGGGTCGTCGGCTCCATCGCCGCCGGCTTGTCGACGTTCTCGACCGGCACGGCCGTCATGCGGGCGCTCCGCGGCAAGAGGCTCTGGATGAACAGCGTCTGCCCCCGCGGGGTCACGGCGCTGGCCGTCCGGCCGGCGATCCGCGGCGCCGAGGTGGTCATCAGGTTGAACCGCTTGAACCGGCCGGCGGTGCGGGACGTTGCGCGGTCGTAGACGACCACGTGATCCGGCTGCAGCCAGACGACCGACCGGCTCGCATGGACCATGTCGCGGGCGGCGTCCGTGGGCACCCAGACGTTCTCGCGGGTGTTGTACAGATCCGTCGCTATCCCCTCGGCGAACACGTAGCCGGCGCCGCGGGTCATGCGCGTGATCGGATCGCCGGCGGCGCGCCCCTCGCGCCACTGGCCGCCTCGCGCGACGATCTCCTTCTCGTACCAGCGGATATTCGACGGCTTGTCGTTCTGCAGGGAGAGGGTGTTGTGGTAGTCGGTCGTCGCCCCGATCAGGTTGTTCGAGTAACTCGTGTGCTCCTTCGTCAGCCACTCTCCCTTCCGGTAGAGCTCGATCTGATTGCAGTCGCCGATCTGGTGGTTGATGGTGACCCAGCCGCACCGCCAGGTGAACCACGTCGCGCCCGGCGTCCAGTCCGAGCGCGCGCGGAGGGAGCCGCGTCCCTGCGCCCGCTCGAAGAAGGTGGTGGGCATCGCCGGGCGAGGATCCGCGGGGAGCGGCGCGGCCGGGTCGAAGAGCATGAAGCTCAGGATCGCCCGGCTCGGGGCGGGTGAGCCCCAGATCTTGGACGTGCGCGCGTAGAGCTCGGGCGCGCCGCCCGCGATCGTGTTGGCCACGATCCAGCGCGACCTCTGCAAGCGCGCGGTGTTGCCCGTGAGCTGGTCGTAGACGCCCAGCGAGCCGAACAGCTCGGCGAAGCGCGGCTCGACCCAGATCTGCAGCGTGTCGCCGTAGTTCGCCATCTCGTAGACCGGCCCGAGGTCGCTCCTCGACGGGTACGTGACCGGGCCCGGCGCGATCGAGTGCAGGAACCCGTCCGTCAAGCGGTCCCAGTATCCGCTGCGCAGCAGCCCGATCTGAGGCCCTGACTGGGCCTGGGTGCCGTAGCCGGCCGTATAGAGCCCTAGCAGCGCCTGGTGGAGGGTCGCGACGCCGCCGCCGTAGAGGAAGCCCTCCACGGGCAGGCCGCCGCTGGCCACGCCGAGCCCGTCGGACGGGACCCCGAGCTGCTTGGCCGCGGTCTCGGAGGCCTCGAAGACGGCAAAGGCCTGGTAGAGCCACGCGCCCGTCGCGTCCGCGCGATAGCTGCGCAGCGTGTTGCCGAGCTTCCCCGCCGGCGCGCTCGGATCGAGCGGAGGGTCGTCCGCGTCGTCCATCGAGAGCGACATCAGCGTGACATTGCGCAGATGGCCGAGATAGTAGTTGTTCGCAGCCCACCTGAGCTGGAGCGGATCGCGGAGCAGCGCCGGATCGTTCATGACGCCGACCGGGTGGGGGTGCTCGTTGCCCGCCGTCGCGGCGTGGAGGTTGTCGTCAATCCACCTGAGAAAGACCTGCCGTATCTTGGCCTTGTCGCCGGCGGAGAGCACCGGACGGCCGCCGCTGTCGGTCGCGTCATAGATCCAATCGACCGTCAGCGGGAACCCTTCACCCCACCAGCGCGAGCGATCGCCGGTCGCGAACCCCGGGCGGCGGAAGGGCTGGCCATCGGCTCTCCCCTTGCTCGCCTCCTCGATGGCGACCATCAAGAGATTGCGCGCCCTGACGGCGTGGGTGGGGCGGGCCGCGACGTCGGCGTCGATGAGCGACATGAACGCGAAAAACTCGGCATACGCCTCGGTCGGATACTGCTCGTAGGCGTTGGTGCCGCTGTCCGGCCACGTCGGGTTCGGCCGCCCATTCGGGTAGAACCGGCCTTCGTAAGCTGCGATCGCACTCCGGAGCGCGGGCAACATGGCTTCCCTGTACATGCGGTTTCGGCTGTCCGCGGCCCACCCGCGCAGCCTTGTGAGGTGTTCGCTCGTAAGCCAGAGTCGCGGGTGACCGGTGACAGGCTGCGCGGCGGCGCGCCCCGGCGCCCCGACAAGGCCCAGGGAGAGCACCGCGGCGGTGAGGATGTGGTGAATCGGTCGCATGCTGGTTCTCGGTATCGCTGGGCGCGAACAGCCGCGCCGGCCAGCGTTGACCCACGCTGAACAGCACGCGTCGTGCCGAGTATTTGCGTGCGCATCGCGCGTCACGAGGAATGAGCGGTGTGCGTCCGTGTCACATGACCAACATCGACGGCGCCGCCGAGCGGCTCGCGCGTGGCGACCTCATCACCCCTCGGACCGAGACGCGCGCTTCATCCCTGCGCTCGACCGTCGGAGGACAGCGCCATGCACGTCGCGCAGGTGGTGATACTGCATACCATTCGCCTGATAAGGCGACGCCATCGCGGCCGAGGTGGCGCTCGCGCTTCGCGGGGCAGGACCGCGACGACGTAGAAATAGCGAGCGCAATCGAAATGCCGGGTGGAGTGAGCCCTCGCCTCCGCGCCGCTCCGCGGCGCCGGAAGACTCGGACACCTCGGAACCTCGGAGGACACGCGCCTGGAGGCTGGAGGGCACATGACGCGAATCCGCCACACCTCCGCGCGGATCTGTCGCTATACTCGGCGAAGATAGGAGCGCTCTGCAGCATGCCGACGCCAGACTCCTCCCAGTTCCTTGGCGATCCTCGGGTCCTGCGCGAGGGGAATCTCGTGAAGGGCACCCTGCTCGGCTCCCGCGCCGAGGCCCTGCGGCAGCGCTATGGCGAGCGAGCCGTGGCGGATCTGAGCCGCCAGCTCTCGCCGCAGGCGGCCCGCTACCTCGACGATCCGCCGATGCCTCTGGCCTGGCACGACATGGCGCCGCTCCTCGAGATCGACTGCGCGCTCCTGCACGGGCTCTTCGGCGGCAGGATGGAGAAGATGCGGTTCTTCGGCGCGGAGATCGCCCGGAAGGACCTGACGACGACCTACAAGACGATGGCGGCGGTGGGCTCGCCGTCGGTGCTCTTCAAGCGCTTCGGCCTCATGTACAAGACCTACTTCAAGTACGGCGACTTCAGCGTGACGGTCACCGGCGACGCCGCGGGGAGGGCCACGCTCTCGGGCGGCGGCCTGCCGCTCTACATGTGCGGCCATGGCATCTCGGGCTGGGTCGAGGCGGGACTCGCGCTGCTCGGCAGCCGGCGCAGCGCGGTCGAGCATACGACCTGCAGGCACCGCGGGGCGCCGCGCTGCACCTGGTCGATCTCGTGGTGATCCACCCTTAGGCGGCGGCCCGCCCGTCGTCCCCGAACGCCGCCCGCGCGAGCAGCCGCTGCAGCGCCTCGGCGCTCTCCTCCCACGACGGCGGCGCCGCCTCGGCGAACGCGTCCTCGTCCCAGGCTCGCGCGAGCGCCTCACGGAGCGCCCGGCCGAGCGCCCCGGCATCGCGCGACGGGACGAGGAGGCCGGTACGCCCCGGCGTCACCACATCCGGGATGCCCCCGACGCGCGTGGCCACCACTGGACGCGCGGCCGCGAGCGCCTCGAGCACCACGTTCGGCGTTCCTTCCGCCCAGCTCGGAAGCGCCAGAAGATCCGTCGCGGCGAGGTGGCGGGCAACCGCGGAGAGCGGCCTCGCCCCGACCGCGATGATCCGCCCGCGCCCCTCGCCCAGATCGGCGGGAGCGCGCTCGCGATCGCGCCGCGCGGCGGCCTGCTCGACCGCAGCCCGCTCCGGACCGTCGCCGACGATCACGAGATGGACAGGCTCGCTTCCACCGCGGCCGTCGCTGCCGAGCGCCTCGAACGCGCTCAGCAGCTCGTGGATCCCTTTCTCCCGGCTGACGTGCCCGACGAAGGTGACGATGCGCCCGCGCGCCGGGAGCCCGAGCTCGCGCCGGGCAGCGCGCCGGTCGGCGGGGCGGAAGAGCGCGCGGTCGACCCCGTTGCGGACGAGGACCGCGCGCTCCTTCGGCGCGCCGAGCGCCACGAGCGCCTCGACCATCGGCCGGCTCACGCCGATGGCGCATGCGGCGGACCGGAGCGCGCTGCCGACGAGCGGCCGCACCGAGCGCCAGCGCGCCACGACGTTCACGTCCGTGCCGTGGGCCTTCACCGCATAAGGGAGGCCGAGCATCCGGGCGAGCAGCGCCGCGGCGCAGGCGTCGGGGTAGAGCCACGCCCCCAGCACGACGTCGAACCGCCCCCGCAGCCGCGGGACGTACGGCAGGAGCCCGGCCAGGTAGAGCGGCGCGTTCACGGGCGCCAGCACCCGGCCCGCCCCGGGGAGGTACGGCGCGCGCGCGTGGACCACCGGGACGCCGTCGATCTCGTCGCGCGCGGGCACCGCAACCAGCCGGCCCGGGCGTGTGCGATCGCCCAGGAGCGATACGCCCGGGTGGTACGGGATCGCCGCGAGCACCTCCACCGCGCACCGGCGCGACAGCGCCGCGAGCTGCTGCCGCTGGAACGCGCACGACAGCGGCTCAACCCGGTTCGGAAAGATGCGCGTCACCCAGAGGACGCGCAGCGGCCTCGGCCAGCCCGCCTCCTTCATGCCCACGTTCACACCCGACTTCATGGTGTAACATTTGTTACATTCGATGGGTCCGCCCTCAGCGGGGCAGCGATGGACTCCTGGGTACGTCCTGTCCTGTCGGCGCACGTCCACACCGCGAGCGGGCTCCTTGCACGGCCTGGCCCGCTCTCCGGTGCGTCCCCGGCGGCGTCGCGCAGCCCTCGCGCGGCGCGCGGTGGCACCCGCACGCGCACGCCGAGGCCAGATTTGTAATGTTGCAAACATCATCGAACGTGGGACGCTCCGGGCGCCGGGCGTGCTGCCGGGGAGGGGAGGGCGGCCGATTCGGGTCGCTCCGTGCCGCGGGGCTTGCCGCTCGACAGCGAGGGGGCGCGTGTTCTCGTTCGTCTTGCCGATGTGGGACTCCGACGTGACGGCGCGGGCGGCGCTGGAGCAGAGCGTGGCGTCGAACGTCGGGGACGTGGGCTCGGGAGCGCTGATGGCTGGCGTCGTGGGCTCGCTCGAGGGCTCTCTCCGGGGCGAGGTGTCTCGTTATGGACTGAGCGTCGATGGAAGCTACGAGCGGGTATTTCAGGTCTCGCTCGACCCGGCTCGACTCACGCCCTCCGACAGCGCCTCGGCGCGGCTCGGCGGGGGAGCGGGCTGGGCGCTCTCACCGCTCGCGGATCTCTCCGTGGCCGCGGCCGGCTACCTCGCGACGCGCCTCGGCGTGCGCGCCGACGACGCGCTCGCCGCGCGCGATCCGTTCCTGTCCGGCGATCGCCTGCAATACACGCTCTCCGCCGCGCCGGCCGTCGCCATCACGGCGTCGCGGCGCTCCTCGGTGCGCGTCGGCGTCGGCTACGAGCAGGCGGGCGCGCTCTCGGCGGACGACCCTGCCGCGGTCGGGATCGACGCGCATACGGGGCGCGCCGAGGTGAGCACCTCGTTCGACCTCGGCGCGCTGGACACGCTGACACCCGAGCTCCGGTACGAGGTCACCCAGTACCATCACGCGCTGCTCGACACCGAGCTCACGCGCGGCGCGGCCCGCGTGCACGCCGGCGCCGCGCTCCTCTCCGAGTCTCACGAGCTCACGCGGAACCTCTCGACGCGCGTCGCCGGCGGCGTGACCGTGGCGAGCCCGCCTCCGGTGCTGTCGTCGCGCGACGCGGTGATCTCGCCGGCGGCGCGGCTCGGGCTCACCTACGTGGAGGAGCGCTATCGGCTGACGGCGGGTTATGCCTATGCCTACACGTCGCTCGGGCCGAGGATCGGATTCGGACACGAGCACGAGGCGTCCCTCGAAGCGAGCTTTCGGCCCGCCCGGGGCGGCGCGACCCGAGACCTCATCGTGACCGGGGTCGCCCGCTTCTCGACCGGCAGCGCCCCCGTCGCCGCCAATCCGCCGCTCCACCTCACCCCCGGCGCGGCGGCGCCCTCCAGGGAAGGGTCGCTGTCCACGACCACCGCGCTCGCGGGCGCGGAGATCTCCTATCCCCTCTTTCGCGGGCTCGCGCTGAGCGGCGGCGTCGATCTGGAGTACGTGCGCGCCGCGCTCGATCCGGCGCCGAGCGCAGGCGAGGCCGGCGGCTCGCTGAGGAGCATCGTCAGCGCCGGGATCTCGGGGACGCTATCGACGGATCGACACCGGACGCTCCGCCGCGATCCCGACGGCGCATGGGACGACGAGCGCCGCGGCGCGATGATCCAGGGGATGCCCTCCGGCCGCTGGCAGGCGCCCGAGCCAGGCCGCGAGCCCGACGACGGCGGCGACAGCTCCGGCGAGGCCCCACCCGCGCGCGCCGCGCAAGCCGACCCGCGCGCGACGCGCGACGCGCGATAAGCCCCCTCGACACGCCCATCGCTCCCCCGCAGCGGGCGGCGCGCCCACCCGCGCGACGGCTCAGCCGCCGGAGAGCCGGCGAGACGACCGTGCGCCGGGCGGCGCATCCCTGGCGTAGCGCGTGGCGCGTGGCGCGCGGCGGCTCAGCCTCGGTCCACGTGACGCTAAGGACTCGACGTAGGTAATCCGTCGACGGCGTTCTCGCGCCGCGACTCCCCACGACAGGTCGCACGTCATCGCCGCAACCCGGCCGCAAGAGCGCCAATTTCGCCGGGCCCGGCCTCGCGCGCGGCGGCTCAGTCCGCCGTCATGAAATGAGATTCGTCAGAGGCATCTGGCGATCTGCCCCGGTCTGCTCTAGTGTAGGTTCAACTACAACCGTAGGTGCCCCGTCAGAGGCGACGCGCCGTGATGTGCGACCGCCCGGGGCCGACGAGTGGAGGAACGATGCTGGAGCTGTTCCGGTCGCCGCGCCGGGCGATGGTGTGGTTTGTCGAGGCCAGCCTGCTCTCGCTCCTGGTGTGCTGCGCGCCGGGCGTGCTCGTGGGCTGGGAGCACACGCTCGATGCGGAGCGCTTCGGACGGACGGCGAGCATCTCGTTGGTGGCGCTGGCGTCGCTCTATTATCACGGCCTCTACGGGCCCGAGCCTCCCAGGGCACGGGCGCTGGTCCTGACGACGTTCCGGGCGCTCGGCCTGGCGGCGGCCGTGCTGTGGCTCGCGTTCTGGCTCGTGCCGGACGCGCAGATCGGCGACCGGGTGATCCTGACGTCGCTCGGGGCGGCGGCGCTCGTGCTCCCCGCGTGGCGCGCGGCGTGTGATCGGGTGATGAGGAGCGAGAGCTTCTCCAAGCGCGCGGTCGTGCTGGGCTCAGGCGAGCTCGCCCGCTCGTGCGCGGCCCTCATCCGGAAGGATGGACAGGTCCTCGGGCTGCGCCTCGCCGGCCGGCTCGTCCGAGACGAGGAGCCGATCGACGAGCCCGAGATCGCGGGCAGGTACCGTGACCTCCGCCGCCTCGTCGAGCAGCGCGGCGTCGCGGCGGTGATCGTGGCGACGTCCGATCGCCGCGCCGCCTTCCCGCTGGAAGAGCTGCTCGATCTGAAGCTCCGCGGCGTCGAGATCGAGGAGGGCATGGATTTCTACGAGCGGGTGACCGGCAAGATCTGCGTGCGCGAGCTGAAGCCGAGCCAGATCATCTTCTCTCACGGGTTCAGCGTGCGGCGGCGGACGCTGATCGCGAAGCGGATCTTCGACGTCGCGTGCGCGACCGCCGGGCTCGTCCTCGCGCTTCCGCTGATGGCGCTCACGGCCGCCCTCGTGAAGCTCGACTCCAGGGGGCCGGCGCTCTATTCGCAGATCCGGACAGGCGCTCTCGGGAAGCCGTTCAGGATCCACAAGTTCCGCTCGATGAGGACCGACGCCGAGAAGGACGGGGCGGCGTGGGCGACCGAGAACGATCCGCGCGTGACCCGCGTCGGGCGCTTCATCCGGAAGACGCGGCTCGACGAGCTGCCGCAGCTCTGGAATGTGCTCGTCGGCGAGATGAGCATGGTGGGGCCGCGGCCCGAGCGCCCCGAGTTCATCGACGCTCTGGAGAAGCAAATCCCCTTCTTCCGGCAGCGGCTCTTCGTGAAGCCGGGAGTGACGGGGCACGCGCAGGTGCGCTGCCGTTACGGCGCGTCCGCCGAGGACGCGCTGGAGAAGCTCCAGTATGATCTCTATTATATGAAGAGCTTCTCGCTCTGGTTCGATATATCCATCCTCATCGACACCGTGAAGGTCGTGCTCTGGCGCATCGGCGCACGGTGAATCGTCCGGCCGCAGCTCCGTGCAATGGCTGCGCTCTTTAACGCCGGGCTCGGTGGCGCGCCCTCTGCAGAGCACGCGCGAGAGATCGGCGGGCGTCGGTCTCCGGGGGGTTCGGCGATGAAGACGTGGATGAGGGCGAGCGTCGTGAGCTCGGTGCTTCTGGTCCAGGGCTGCGCGGAGCTCGACCCGGCGCCGGGAGAGAGCGTCGCCGTCGCGGCGAGCAGCCTGAACGTCTCGGCCTTCCGCTTCATGGAAGGAGGAGAGCTGCCGTATGTGCTCGGCTTCTCGCCCGAGACCGGCCAGATCCTCGGCGGCGCGCACCAGCTCCTCATCCCTCGGACCGGCGGCCGCGAGGCGCTCGACGGCGCCAACCTGCCCTCGCACCTGCACCCCGAGCTCCGGGGCTCCCTGCTCCAGCTCAACTCGACGCTCCGGGAAGGCGAGGCGCAGTCGACCGCGTTCGCCTCGAACTGGTGGCCGCAGCGGCAGAACGGCATCGCCGATCGCTGGAACTCGACCAACAAGAACTACTCCGACCGGATCTCCGACCCGGACAACATCTCTCCCGTCGAGAAATACGATGTCCTGTTCCACTCGGGGCAGATGGAGACGCTCGGGGCCATCGCCTCGTGGAGCATGGATGATCTCAGGAGGCCTCCCTACCTGCGCAATCCTCCGTATATCCAGCCGACGGTGGTCGTGGCCGGCCCGGCCACGCGCTGGGAGCTACAGCATCACGGGCTCTACCAGGGTGTCTATCCGGAGTACTGGTGGGGGCACTGCAACGGGTGGTCGGCCTACGTCGCCGCCGAGGGGGCCGGGCCGCGCCGCGACGTCCGGGTGAAGCTCTCCGGCACGACGGTGACCGAGTGCGCCGCGGCGGAGACCGGCTGCGTCCTGTTCCGCATGGCGGACATCGAGGCGCTCATGAGCGAGCTCTACTTCAGCGACTCGGTGACCTTCTCGGGGCGCCGCTGCGAGACGCGGGCGGATCGGACGATGCGCGACGTCTACGGCAGGCCCGTCGACCCCGCCTGCCGCGACCTGAACCCGGCGACGATGCACGTGGCCATGACCGGGCTGCTCGGGGTCGGAGCAAAGCCGCTCCACGGCGACTCGACCGAGCGACAGAAGCTCATGTTCGTCGTCGACCACACGTGGGACGTCGAGGTGTGGAGCTTCCCGGTCAAGCAGTTCTCGATCGATGTCATCGAGGAGGTGGACGTCCGGCAGGCCGCGCGGCTCCTGTGCGGCGGCGCGTATGCGGGCGCCGACTGCTACAATTACAGGTTCAACCCGGGCGCGACGCGCTTCGTCCGCGTCGCCGCGCGCTTCTGGATGATCTCCGATTCGGTCACCGGCGAGACGCTGCTCACGCCGCCCGAGCAGCGCACCGTCCCGCTCTCCGTGTCGGAGCTGCACTACGTGCTCGAGCTCGACGAGAACCTCACCATCCTGGGCGGCGAGTGGATCAAGAACCCCTCGATCGTGAACGGGGTCAACGGCAAGGAGCTCCACCCGGATTATCTCTGGATCCCGGTCCGGGCCCAGGGCACGGGCGAGGACGCCGACGATCTCGGGGGCGCCGAGGACAACCCCTACATCTCGTACGCGAAGGTCAAGGCGCTGCTCACGCTCTCGCGGCGCGACGACTGAGGCGCTATGCCGTGCGCGCCGCGCACACCACGCCCGAAGCGCCCGGCCTGTCAGAAGAGGGACGGCGGACGGCGGCGCGGCGGAGATTCAAGAAGCGTTGGCGGGGTGGACGGGACTCGAACCCGCGGCCTCCGGCGTGACAGGCCGGCGTTATAACCAACTTAACTACCACCCCAGACGTCAGGGATACGACCGCTCAGCGAGCGCCGAGCCAGCTCGGCTTTGCTTCCCATGAGCAAGCTCGCCATGAGCCAGACCTCCTCGCCTGGCCTGCACCGAGCGATGCAAGCCAACCAAGGGAGGCTCAGGCGAGCATCGACTCAGATGACAGGGAAGAAAGCTGGCGGGGTGGACGGGACTCGAACCCGCGGCCTCCGGCGTGACAGGCCGGCGTTATAACCAACTTAACTACCACCCCAGACTGACATCACTACAGATCACCCAGGCCCCTAAACCCAGGAAGTGGGCGGGACAGGGGTCGAACCTGCGACCATCGGCTTGTAAGGCCGACGCTCTGCCGCTGAGCTACCCGCCCCGTCGGAGAGGTGCGCGACTGTACTCGCCGAACGGAGTCCGTCAAGATTTATTTCTCGCGGCCTCCGTCCCTGGCTGATCGAGCCCGCGCCTGCCCTTGGATCTCCGTGGCTTTCGCCGCGCGCCGCCACACGCGCCCGCACCGGTCCCGCCGCCCCCCTCGCGATCCGCGCCCGCGTTCGTTCGCGTCCGCGCCGCCCGTCCGCCGCGATTGCAAGCGCCATCACGAACACGCCGGGCAGACGTGCGAGCAGAGCTGTTGGATCGTGTGACAACCTGACTCATCGACACACTTACAGCGCAAAATTCCCGTGTGTCCGCGCTACGCTGTGCGTCAGCGGCGCCAGCCGCGCGTACGCGTAGTGGAGGAGCAAGCAACGTATGGCGGAGAAGATCGGCATCCTCGTCGGCTGGGAACAGTCGTTCCCTCAGGCCTTCCTCGAGAGGTGCAACAAGGTGCCGGGCGTCCGGGCGGAGATCGCGAAGCTCGGCGGGACGCCCGAGCGGTTCGAGAGCCCGTACCGGGTGCTCATCGACCGGATCAGCCAGGAGGTGAAGCACTACCGCTTCTACCTGAAGGCCGCCGCGCTCGGCGGGGCGTTCGTGATCAACGACCCGTTCTGGTGGAGCGCGGACGACAAGTTCTTCGGCTACTCGCTGGCGTCGCAGATCGGCATCGCGACGCCGCGCACCGTCATGCTGCCCCAGCGCGACTACATCCCGGCGATCGTCAAGGAGCGCAGCCTCCGCAACCTCGAGTATCCGCTCAACTGGGAGGCGATCATCGACTACGTGCGCTTCCCGGCCATCCTCAAGCCCGCGGACGGCGGCGGGTGGAAGGACGTGTCGGTGGTGCGCAGCCAGGAGGAGCTGCTCGCCGCCTACAACGCCTCGGGGCAGAACGTCATGACCCTGCAGGAGTTCATCGACTTCGACGACTACGTCCGCTGCATCTGCGTCGGGAAGGATCGCATCCTCCCGATCCAGTACGACCCCAGGGCGATCGGCCCCACGGGGCTCCGCGGCTGCTACGTGCAGCACGACAGCGAGCGGTGGCTCCCGAAGGCGCTGCACGACCGCGTCATCGAGGACGCGATCAAGATCAACAAGGCGCTCGGCTACGACATGAACTCGATCGAGTTCGCGATCCGCGACGGCGTCCCGTACGCGATCGATTTCACGAACCCGGCGCCGGACATGCACATCGAGCACCTGCGGGAGCGGTACTTCAACATCGCCGTCGACTGGATGGTCGCGTTCGCCGTGGAGTGCTCGAGAGGCGACCGGCGGACGCGGGACGGCTACGCGTGGTCGAGGCTCGTCCGGCCCTCCGTGGGCAAGGTCCGGCTCGGGGCCTCGTCATGACCGACGTCGAGGGGCTCCTCGACGGCCAGTTCACGCTCGGCATCGAGGAGGAGTTCCAGATCGTCGACGCGGAGACGCGCGAGCTGCGGTCGTACGTGAGCCAGCTGCTCGAGGGGGGGCCGGGCCACGAGCTGCTGCGCGGCCGGGCCCGCCCGGAGATGCACCAGTCGGTCGTGGAGACGGGCACCGGCGTCTGCCGGGACATCCGGCAGGCGAGGGGAGAGCTCGTCGAGCTGCGCGGCAGCCTGAACGCGCTCGCGCGGCGAGGGGGGATGCGGATCGTCGCGGCCGGGACGCACCCGTTCAGCGACTGGAAGAAGCAGGACATCACCGACGGCGAGCGCTACCGGTGCATCGTGGAGGACCTGCAGGACGTCGCCCGCGCCAACCTCATCTTCGGGCTGCACGTCCACGTCGGCGTCAAGGACCGCGAGGTGGCGATGGCCCTCGCGAACCAGGTCCGCTACTTCCTGCCGCACATCCTCGCGCTCTCCACGAGCTCGCCGTTCTGGCTCGGCCGCCCCTCGGGGCTGAAGAGCACGCGCAGCGAGATCTTCAAGCGCTTCCCGCGCACCGGGATCCCGGGGCTCTTCGAGTCGCACGGCCACTTCCAGCGCTTCGTCGATCTGCTCGTGAAGACGGGCTGCATCGACAACGCGAAGAAGATCTGGTGGGACGTCCGCCCGCACCCGTTCTTCGACACGGTCGAGGTGAGGATCTGCGACATGACCACGCGCCTCGACGACACCGTGGCGCTGGCCGCGCTCGTCCAGGCCGTCATGGGCAAGCTCTACCTCCTCTACCGGCGCAACCTCGGGTTCCGCGAGTACCGGCAGGAGCTCATCGAGGAGAACAAGTGGCGCGCCGTGCGCTACGGCCTCGACGGGCAGCTCATCGACTTCGGGAAGCAGGAGCAGGTCCCCGTCCGCCACCTCGTCGGCGAGCTCCTCGAGTTCGTGCAGGAGTCGGCGGAGATCTTCGGATCGCAGCGCGAGATCGAGCGGGTCCGGAGGATCCTCCACGAGGGGACGAGCGCGGATCGCCAGCTCGCGGTCTACGCCCGGACGAAGAGCTTCCACGCCGTGGTCGACGACCTGATCGAGCAGTCGAGCCTGGGCCTGTAAGAGCTGCCCGGCGGCGGAGGCCGCCGTGGGGAGGCCGCGCGCCGGGAGAGGAGCCCTCCTTCTGGCCGCGCGCGGGTCCGGCGGAGGCGCTCGGCGGGGCAGGGGCGGCGGGGCGGCGGGGTGCATCGAGAGGCGTCCGCCGGCCGAGGCGCGCCTCCGTGCGAGAATTTCTGCTCGCGCTCCGGCTCTGCTACCGTGCGGCCGTGGGAAACGCTCCGCATCGCTGCGTCGCAGCTCTCTCGGTGGGCTGGCTGCTCGCGCTGTCCGTCACCGCGGGCGCCGCGGGTTGCGCGTCGACCGAGTACGTCAACGAAGGTCCTGGGCAGCCGACGCCGCGGGCCTCCGGCTCGCTGCCTCCCGGATCGGTGGGCGTCTGCAAGCAGCCGCTCACGAAGCGGCCGCCCATCGTGAGCGAGGAGCTCTGGGCGCACGCGAAGCCGTGCACGTCGCGCACGCCGCCCTCGACCATCCGGCTCGGCTACGCGAAGGACGGCTCCGCGGGCGCCGATCCGGAGACGGAGCAGCTGGTCGAGAAGGTGCTGGCGGCGCTCGCCGAAGGGACGAAGCCCGACGGCGGGAACAACCAGGTCACGGGCGCGATCCGCGCGGTCCGATCCTACGCGGCGAGGAAGGACGAGCTGCGCGCCAGGATCGCGCGGGACTCGACCTCGGATCAGGCGTGCGACGTGACCTACCTGCTCAACACGATGTCCGCCGCGCGGGGCAAGCTGTCCGGAGGCGACGCCTGCACCGCGGAGGTGTTCGACCCGGAGACGCGCGCCGACGCGTGCCTCTTCGACACGAAGCGGCCCGAGGGGCTCTGGCTGTCGAGCGGCTGGTCCTGCATGACGTTCACCGGGGCGCTCGGGAACGAGGCGTCCTGCCATCAGCTCTGCGGTTACGACGACTACTGCGCGCGGCAGGTGTACTGCGCCGCAGGCGACGTCAACCTGCTGCTCTGCGCGCTCGGCGTCTGCCTGCCGGAGCCGTCCGCCGGCATCAAGTGACGGCCGCGCGGCGCTAGTCCGCGCTAGTCTGCCAGGAGCGCGCTCAGCCGCTCGAGGACGCCGCGGAGCAGCTCGCGCGCGCCGCGAAGGAGCGCGCGCACGTCGCGAAGGGCGTCGTGGACCTCGCCGGGCACGGGCAGGAGGCCCGCGCGGGCGGCGAGCGCCGCCCCCGAGACGAGCAGCAGGACCACGACCAAGGCGAGGAAGATGCGGCGGGGCCACCGCCGCCGCCGGCGGGGCGCCGGCGTCATCAGGGCCGGAGGCGCGGACTTGACCGGCAGCTTGCGGCTGGAGGGCGGCGGCGGGAAGGAGGACTTGGGCTGCGGCTCGTCGAGGGAGACGGGGAGGATGCCGGCGAACGTGGCCGGCAGCGGCGTGTTCCCGGCGGGCGGCCGCTTGCTGCTGCGCGGCTCGCCTCGCCGCCCGGACGTGGAGCGGAGCTCCCCCCGCGCCGACAAGCGGCTGTCCGCGAGCTGGATCGCCGTCGCGAGCTTCTTCCGGCGCTCGGCGACGGCGTCCCCGAGCGTCTCGCGGACGAAGCGGCCGACGTCGCCCTCCGTGACCGGGGTGCCGAGAGAGATCGCGATCTGGTCGAGCGTTCGCTGGAACGACGCGCAGTCGCTCCAGCGGTCCGCCGGATCCTTGGCCAGCGCGCGCTCGATCGCCAGCGCGAGATCGAAGGGGACGTCCGGCACGAGCTCGCGGATGGGGACGGGGGCGAAGCGAATGATGTTCTCCATCGTCTTCGCGTCCGTCTTGCCGCGGAACGGGTGGTAGCCGCTGAGGGTCGTGTAGAGGAGGACCCCGAGCGAGAAGATGTCGGCGCGCCGATCGACCTTGCCCGACGTGAGCTGCTCCGGCGAGAGGTACGGGATCTTTCCCTTGAGCTGGCCGGCGACGTGCGTCTCGTGCAGGCGGCCCGTGGCCTTGGCGACGCCGAAGTCGACGATCTTCACGATGCCGTCGAACGACACCATCACGTTCTGCGGGGAGATGTCGCGGTGCACGAGGTCGACGAGCCTGCCCTCGTCGTCGCGCAGCTCGTGCGCGGCGTGCAGGCCGGCGCAGATGCTCGAGGCGATGCGCAGGAGGATCGGCAGCGGGACGCCGACGCCCCCGGTCGATTTCACCTGCTTGTTCAGCGTGGCGATCGTGTCGCCGTCGACCCACTCCATCACGATGTAGAGCACGCCGTTCTCGTCGCCGAGCTCGACGATCTCGACCGCGTGGGGGTGCCGGATGCGGGACGCGAGGCGCGCCTCGTCGAGGAACATCGCCTCGAAGGCCGGGTCGTCGCCGAACTCCGGCAGCATCGTCTTGATGGCGACGATCTTCTGGAAGCCGCGGGATCCCACGAGGCGCGCCGCCCAGACGGCCGCCATCCCTCCGCGGGCGACCGGCATGAGGAGCTCGTAGCGGCCCAGCGTGTCTCCAGGCTTGAGGTCCGACAGGATCTGCACGCGGTGGTCGTCCTACTGGATGGGGAGGCGGAGTTTGGAGGGGTAGGGATCGAGTGCCACCGTTACGTTCGTGGAGGCCCGTAGCCTCGACGTCTGCCGGAGCGACGCAGCGCCATCGCGCCTGCACGTCACGAAGGAGGTCCCGCAAAGCCAGGGTGCCACGAAGCGTATACGGACCTCAAGCTCGGGGGCGAAGGCGCCTCGGAGGGACGCATCGCTGCGGAGGGGAGGCGAGCGCGGCCCGAAGAGAGGACGCGGCGAGCGCGGCCGGGGCGATCGATGTGGCGCGCGAGGAGATCGGAACGGCTGCGAACCGATGCGAACCGCGTGCGGCGAAAGGGAATGATTCGTTGCGTATAAAGACGCGTGTAAAGACGCGTGTAAAAGTGCGCGTAAAGGTGCGAAAAGTGCGCCAGCTCGCGTTGAAGACGCGGGCGCTGGAGTCGTGATACACGGTGAGCGACCTGCTCGACGAGGCCTCATGGAAGCCAATTTGCGCCCGATCCCGCCGCCGCACGACGAAGACAACGAAGACGTGCACTGGGCGCTGTCGACCGCGACCGCGCTGTGGGGGCGCGGGGAGCGCGATGAGGCCCTGAAATGGCTGCGCCGCGCCGCGGAGCAGGCCTCGGATGCCAACGCCGACCTGCGCGCCCTCGAGCTCTTCAAGGCCGCCGCGGAGGTGGCGCAGAAGATCGCGGCGCTCGAGGCGGATACGGCCACGGCCTCGCAGCCCACGACCGCGAGCGCGCCGCCGAATGCGGCCGCGAGCGCGCCTCCCCAGGCGTCCGGCGCGCCTCCCGCGACGGCGAGCGCGGCGCCGCCGCCCAGGCCGAGCGCGCCGGGGGCACTGGCGCGACCGTCGCATCCGCCGGGCGTGGAGGCAGGACGAGCCGAGCGCGGCGGCGCGGGCACGAGCGCGCCGCCCGCCGCGATGCGGGCGCCTTCGGTCCGCGCGCCTGCGGGCGATGCGCCGACAGGGCCGATCACGTCCGCGGCGGCGACGTTCCGCGACGGCGCCGTGCCCAGGCCCGCGGCGGGGCTGGGCCGGCCGGCGTCGGTGGTGCCGGGGCGCGCCCCTGGGCCGGTGAGCGCAGCGGCCCTTCGCGAGGTGACCCCGACCCAGCTGTCGCCGGCGGCGCGCACGCCGAGCCACGCGCCAGGGCTCCCGGCGCGCCCTGCCGCGGCGACGAAGACCGGCGCCCCTCCGGGTGCAGCCGGATCGCCTGGTCGCGCCGTCCCGGCGAACGCGCGTGCGATCACCGGCTTCGCGGCGTCGCCCCACGGGAGGGTGTCGTCGACCACCGCGGTGACCGAGGAGGTCCCAGCGGTCAAGCTCCCGGCCGCGGGTGCGCTCGCTGGCCAGGAGCCGGGGCGGGGCGCGTCGGACGTCGCGCGCGAGGGTGCCAGCGGGGAGCAGCAGCCGGCCGACGCGGATCCCCCGGCCGATCAGCGCGCGACGGTGCCGACGCCGACGGCCATGGCCGCGGCGTTGGCGCGGCGGCCGGCGGTCCCGCTCGGCGCGGGCTCTTCGCAGGAGGCGACCGAGCGGCGCCCGGGCCTCTGGCCGAGCACGGACGATGAGGGCACCGCGCGCCGCCCCCTGACCCCGCAGGAGCAGCGGGTGCTGATGGAGCTCCGGATCGAGGACCTGGACGAAGAGACGCCGATGCTCGCCCTGGAGCAGCTGGCGGGCGACGGCAAGCCGCCCGCTGCCACGCCGGAGGCGGGCCACGCGTCCGACGACCGCGCCGACTGGACCGAGGCCGAGCCGGATGAAGCTGAAGAGGAGGCCGGCATCGCCTCTGCGGATCATCAGGGCGACCCGACCTTGGCGGGGGAGCCCTCGGATGCGGTGCATGGGCAGCGCGCGGAGGATGCGCCGTCCTGGTCGCAGGGAGACGCCACGGACGATCGTGGGGGCTCGTCGGAGGACTCGTCGTGGAGCGATCCGCCGTACGAAGGGGAATGGCAGGCGCCGCCGCCGCGGCTGCCCGCGTCGCAGATCGAGCCGCTGCCGGCGCTGCGGATCGCGGTGATCGGCATCTCGAGCGCCGGGGAGCTCCGGCTCGTCCCGATGGACGGAAGGAACGCTCCGCCACGGGGCGCAGCGCTCGGGATCCTCGTCCCGCTGAGCCCCGGGGACGGCGAGACGATCGCGCGGCTGCTCCAGCTGCGCAGCTGAGCTGCCGCGGCGCCGCGGGGATACGTTCGGCAAGAAGTGGGGCATCCCCAAGCATCGACGGTAGCCTCGGGGGATGCATGACGAACGGACAGCCCCGAAGCGGATCCGCGTGACAGGACTGCAGGAGGCCCAGCTGCCGGCGCTCGTAGCGCTGGAGCAGGCCTGTACGGCGACGCACCGCGAGGCTGGCCCTGGGGTCTCGGAGATCGAGGCGCGGACGCTCGCCGATCTCGCCGCGCTGACGCGGCGGCACGACGTGCGCGTGGCAGAGGCCGACGACGAGGTAGCCGGCTACCTGGCGTGGCGCGACGAGGCGCCCGGGGTCGCGGTCCTGGAGGAGCTCGCGGTGCACCCGGACCACCAGCGAGGTGGCATCGGCACGCGGCTGCTCGCGGAGCTCCAGGATCGAGCGCGCGAGCTCGGCATGGAGCAGGTCGTGGTGCGCTCCAGGGAGAAGGCGAGCTGGGCCCAGACTTTCTACGAGAAAAAGGGCTTCCAGCCGCTCGGCGAGGGCGCGCCGGCGAAGGTCCGCGCATGGTGGAGCGAGCAGGAGGCCTCCGGGAGCCCGCCGGCCCGAGCCGGCGAGGTCATCCTGTGGGCGGCCATCCCGCCGCAGCGCCCTGAAGCGCTGGACGAGGGCGACGGGGGCGACGAGCGCAGCGAGAGCTGAGCCCGGCCGGGCGGACGGTTCGCTCGGGGACGGCGGGCGCCCGGGCGCGGTCGCAGAAGCGCGCGACGGCTCGGCCGGGGTTCGCCTGGCTGCGCTCGCGCCAGCCGTGGGGCCCGGAGAATCCACCGGGGGCGCTAGTTGACATAATGTTTCTTATGCGATCCAAGGCCGGTGCGACGGGCAGGGGAGATCGGCTCGATTTCACGAGCAAATTCATGCACCTGAAGGCCGATCGGGCCCGCGGCGGTCGCCGCCGTCGCCGCAACCTGGGTCGGTCGACCTCGCCCACGGCAATCTGGGTCCGGCGCCCCGGTCGCCGCTGTCGCCGCTGTCGCCGCAACCCGGGTCGGTCGGCCTCGCCCACGGTAACCTGGGTCCGGCGCCACGGTCGCCGCTGTCGCCGCTGTCGCCGCTGTCGCCGCAACCCGGGTCGGTTCGGCCTCGCCCACGGCAACCTGGGTCCGGCGCCCCGGTCGCCGCTGTCGCCGCAACCCGGGTCGGCGTCGCCCACGGTCGCCGACACCCCTGGCTCTGCCCGCCACGAGACCTGGCTGGAGGCACCCCCGCAACGCGCCCCAAGGCGTCGCGTCGTCCGCAACGCCCTGCGCGGCCCTTCAGCCCGCCAGCATCGAGCCGCCGCGCCTCAGTCTGTACGTGTGTTCAGCCCTTCGGAACCGGGGGCGTCTCGACGTCGAGGCTCAGCAGCGAGCCGCCGTTCGTCAGGACGAACGCGCGCCGGCCGTACGCCGCCGGCGTCATCGCGATACCGCCGCCGGTCTCGATGCCGTCGATCACGGCCCCGTCCAGCGGCGAGAACAGGAAGATCCCGTAGCGCGTGGTCGTCACCAGCAACGCCCCCGAGAACGGCACGGGGGCCGAGATGCCGCCGTCAGGCAGGTCCCGGCGCCAGATCGTGCGGCCATCCTCCGGATCGAGCGCCCACAGGCCGGTCATGCCGGAGGACGCAAGCAACACCTTCTTCGCGGGCACGATCGGACCGCCTCCGCTCCGAGGCTGATGCGCAGGCTGCTCCCACAGGAGAAGCTCGGTCACGCCGACCGCCGCCTCGTTCATCCAGGCCCGGGTCCCGTTCTCGGCGTCGAGCGCGAAGACCCCGCCCGCGTAACCCGCCACGAAGACCACATCGCCCGAGGCGATCTTCCCGAGGACCGGCGTGGTGTCCGTGTCGAGGTACTTCGGCGTCTGGCCGCCCGCGCTCTGCTCGGCCTCGGCGGCCAGGTCGACGAGCGCCCACTGCTCGGACCCGTCCTTGAGGTCGTAGGCCATCACGACCCCGTCCGAGAACGCGGTGTAGACCTTGTCCCGGCCGAGCGCCGGCCCCGCGTGCCCGGAGATCTCCATCCCGCCCGCCGGCGTCCTGTGCTGGTGCCAGCGCATCGCCCCCGTCGCCGCGTCGAGCGCGATCAGCGTGTCGTTCGAGTTCGTCACGTAGAGCACGCCGTCGCGCAACACCGGCCGCCGCGCGACCCTCGCGTTGGTCATGAAGCGGTAGAGCAGCGCGCCGTCGGACGCGCGCACCTTGTAGAGCGCGCCATCGTCCGAGCCGAAATAGACCGTGTCCGACGCGGCGTCGTAGAGCGGCTCGCACTGCACCGGGCCGAGCGTCTCGAAGCGCCAGAGGACGTCGCTCGTGTCCGCGCGCAGCGCGTACAGGCCGTGATCGCTCGATCCGACGAAGACGCGCCGGTGCGCCACGTCGATCTCGGGGCGGCCGCGCTCGTAAGCCTCGCCGACCTTGCGCGTCTCGGCGGTGAGCTCGCGGCGCATCGTGACGCCGAGGGCGCCGCCCGGGTGGTGCAGCCAGAGCGGCGCATCGGGCGCCGCAGCGACGCCCAGGTTGCCGCAGCCGCTCAGCGGCGCGAGCCCCAGCCAGACGAGCGCGACGCCCGCTGCGCGGCTAGCGCGGCGCATCGCCCGCCTTCTTCTCCGCGTTCTCACGCGCCCGGCGGAGCAGCTGCTCGATCTCCTCCGGCGTCATCGACTGGCCCTTCGGACCGCCGAACGCGGCGCGCGACGGCACGGCGGCCGGATCGATCTTGCGGAGCATCTCCTCGACGACCGCCTCGAGGAACTGGAACGGGCGTCCCTCCGGCGACGGCGCCTGAAGCTTCTCGTGCGCGCTCTTGAGCAGCTCCTTCGCCTTGTCGGTGTCGCCCTTGGCCAGGTGGAGCCGCGCCTGGTGGTACAGCGCGAGCTCCTTGTAGCCCTTCATGTCGATCGCCTCGAGCTCCTTGAACGACGCGAGCGCGCCGTCGAGATCCCCCTTGCCCTCGCGGGCGAAGGCGATGCCCTCGATGGCGCGCCCCTTCACGTCGGGATCGGCCCCGGCCAGCGGCGACGAGACCACGACGCTGTACGCGTCCAGCGCGTGCGCGTAGTCCTTCTTGTCGAGCAGCACCCCGGCCTGCCCGAGCTTCGCCAGCGTCGCCGCCCCGGTGCCGGCGTGCTCGTCGATGACCTTGTTGTACTCGGCGAGCGCGGTGGCCGACCGCTCGTCCGCGGTCTTGAAGGTCCTCGTGACGTCGAGCTCCTTCTCCTCCTCGGTGCGCGTGTCCTCGGCGAGCACCCTGCCCCGGTCCGCGGCGACGGCCGAGACGAGCGCCGACGAAGAGACGGCGTCCTTCTTCTCGGCCCGCGACACGTAGAACAGCGCGCCGCCGGTCGCGACGAGTGCCGCCAGCGCGCCCCACTGGAGGATGTGGAAGTTCGCCTTGATCCACCGGCCAGCGCCGCTGCTCATCCGGCTGAGCGCGTCCTCGACCATCTCGCCCGGCAGCAGCTGGACCGGACGGCGCCCCTCGGCCTGCTCCCTGCGGCGAGCGAGCAGCTCCTTCGCGCGGGCGTTCTTGTCCTTGGGCAGCTCCTCGCCGGTCGCCTTCTTCTTGCGACGGCGCGCGGTGGCCTCGTCGCGGCGGCGAGCCGCGCGGTTCGGCGCCGCCTCGGCCGCCTCTTCGCCCGCCGCCTCCGGCGCGGGAGCCTCCTCCGCCTCGCCGACGCCGAGCGCATCGGCCACGCGCTGCGCGGCCTCGCCGTCGCCGTCGCCGCCGGCGTCCTTCACCGGAGCGCCGCGCGGCGGCCTCGCCGGGGCCGCCTCCGCGGCCCCGTCCTCGTCGCCATCGCTCCGCGTGGCGACATCGCCGTCGCTCCGCGCGGATTTCTCTTCGGCCTGCTCTCGGTCCTTGTCCGACACGCGGCGGACTCTAGTCTCGCGGCCTGCGGCGTCAATCTGGCCGGTGAGCGGCGGGCGCTTCGTCGTCCGGGCGCGGCGGCGCCCCGGCCTCCCCGGGCGACCAGGGCGCAGGCGGCGGGGGCGGGATCTCGTCGCTCAGCGGGACGACCGCGCACGCGGACACCTCGACGTTCTGGGTCGCGTACACCACGAAATCGCCGTAATTGCCGGCCTGCGCGCCCGCCGCGGGCGGCAGCGCCGCGAACGCCTCGGTCGGCTCGCTCCCCGGCGGGATCGCGAGCGTGACCGCGCGCTCCGGATCGAGCTCCGGCGCGCTGGCCGGGACGAGCGACGCGCCGTCCCGCTTCGGCGGGCGCCAGCCACGCGTGGGCCTGCCGAACCGCACCTCGCCGGGGCGGCCGTCGTCGGTCCGCGCGCGGCAGATGACGCGGACGCCCTTGCCGTTGCCGGCCTTCGGGATCACGACGCCGAGGCCCACCCCGCTCTTCGCGAAGCGGCGCAGGCGGCCGAGATCGCGCTCGCGCGGCCCGCCGAGCAGGTCGAGGATGTCGGCCCGGAGCGCGAGCCCGAGCCCCCCCGGCAGCGGATCGGGCGTGCCGAGCATGCGCAGGAGCGGCGCCCGGAGCTCGGGGCCGGCGCCGAGCTTCACGAGGGCCTCCGCGATCGCGACCCGCGCGGTCTGGTACGGCTCCTGGCTCAGCCGCTCCGCGAGCGCCGGCCGCGCGGCGTCCTCGCCGATCGCCGCGAGCGCGGCCGCGGCGTACGGGCGGAGCCGCACGTCGCCGAGCGCCGCGATGAGCGGCGGCAGCGCCGCCTTCACCCGGATCTTGGCGAGCGCGTCCACGATCTCGCGCGCCCGCTCGAACGAGGTCACCTCGCCCGCGTCGGCGCCGCCGTCCTGCTCGGGGCCGCGGACCACCTGCCGCAGCCACGCCACGAGCACGTCGTCGCCGCGGCGATCGCCCGCCTCCGCCAGCGCGAGCGCCGCGAGGCGCCGCCACTTGCGATCGCGATCGACGACGAGATCGCGGGTGAGCGGCGCGCCCTCGCCGAGCCGCGTGAGCGAGAGCGCCGCCCAGCGCCGCACCTCGTCGTCCTCGTCGCGCACGAGCGCGAGGCGCAGCGAGGGCGCCGCCTCGGAGCGGCGCAGATCGAACAGCACCTCGCCCGCCTTGCGCCGGATGGCCACGTCCGCGTCGTCGAGCAGCGCCGCGACCTCGACGACCGCGTCGGCGTCGCCCGCGATGCCGCGGCGGAGCGCGTCGGGCCAGCCCTTGCCCTCCTGCCGGAGGCCGCGGACCTCGTAACGCCCGTGCGACGCCTCGACCGCGCGCAGCTCCGACCGCATCGCGGCGAGCTCCGCCGGGCGCAGCGCGGAGATGTCTTCCTGCTGGCGCGGATCGGTCGCCACGTCGTAGAGCGCGCACGCGCCGATCTTGCGCGCGCAGACGAGCCGCAGCGTGCCCTTGGCGAGCAGCGTCTGCGTGTCCGTCTCGGCGAACGCGAAGCCCGGGAGCGAGGGCGGCCCGCCCGGCGCGGCCGCCTTGCCCTGCTCCGCCGCCTCGTCGCCGGAGGCGAGCAGCGGCCCGAGGTCGGCGCCGCGCACGCGCGCCGGCCTCGGGATGCCGAGCCCCGCGAGCACCGTCGGCAGGAGATCGACGAGCTGCACCGGCGCCCGGACCACGCGCGGCGAGAGCAGGCCGGGCGCGCTCACGAGGAGCGGCACGCGCGCCTGCTCCTCGTACACGGTCGTGCCGTGGTAGCGACCGCCGTGCTCGCCGAACTCCTCGCCGTGATCGGCCGTGACGATCACGACGGCGTCCGGGCGCCCCTTGCGGACCTCGTCCACGATCGCGCCCACCCCCGCGTCCGCCACGGCGATCTCCGCGTCGTAGCGGTCGATGTCGCGGTCGCCGAGCGGGTGCTCCGGGTGCGCCTCGTACGGCTCGTGCGGCTCGAAGAGATGCACCCACATGAACGCGCGCTGCTCCGGCCCGAGCCCGGCGAGGTAGCTCCGCACCTGCTCCAGCCGGAGCCCTGCGCTCGCGAACTCGACCTTCCGGTACTCGAAGTCGAGCGCCCGGTCGCGCAGCGCGCCGAAGCGCTCGCCGTCGATGAAGAACACCGCCGGCGGGTAGAAGCCCGCCGTCTTGTAGCCGTAGCGGCGGAGGTGCTGCGCGAAGGTCTCGGAGTCGTCCCCGAGCCCTTGCAGCACGAGCGGGCGGATGTACTTGCCCGTCATGAGCGACGACACGGCGTACGACGTGTGCGGCGTCGGCGTGTACGCCGCGTCGAAGCGCACGCCCTCGGCCGCGAGGCGATCGAGGTTCGGGGTGATCTTCCTGTCGTAGCCGTACGCCCCCACGTGGTCGGCGCGCAGGGCGTCGACGCTGATCAGCACGATGTCGCGCCCCCGCAGATCGATGGCGTGCCCGCTCGCGCGCTCGTCGAGCGGCGCGGCGTCGAGCGGCTCGGGCGGCGACAGCACGGCGGCGAGCTCGACCACGTGACCGAGCAGCGGGCCGTGCGTCGCGTAGATCAGCCGGATGTTGTCCGCCAGCGCGAGCCTGTCCGCGGCGCCGGGCGCGAGCGCCGCGCCGAACGCGAAGAGGACGAGCGCGAGCGCCGCGCGCACCAGCCTGGGCGAGCGCCGCCCGTGCAGGTCCTCCAGGCGCGTCGCGCGCGCAGGCAGCGCCGGCGTCGCGAAGGTCGCCGCCGCGAGGGTGAGCGCCGCGAGCCCCAGGTGGAAGGCGGCGTAGAGGCGCGGCAAGACGCGCACGTTCGCGACCTCGAGCAGGACGATCGCGCAGATCGCCGCGAGGAGGAGCCACCTGCCGGAGGCCGCGGCGCGCGCTCGCTTCAAGGCGCGCGCGGCGCGCGGCGCCGCGGCGAACGTCGCCGCGGCGGCGACGAGCGCGAGCGCCGCGATGAAGGGCGCGCGCCGGCCGCCCTCGAGCATGCGCCCCGTCGAGACCCCGAAGGCCACCGCGCCGCCGAACGCGCCCGCGATCAGCGCGGCGGCGGCGCGGAACGCCTTGCGCTCGGCGCGCATGACGATCTCGAGCACCGCGCCGAGGACGGCGGCGCACGGCGCCGCGGCCGAGAGCGCGAGCGGCAGGAGGTCGCGCAGGGCGCGGCCGAGCTCGTAGGGCCCGAGGAGCTCTCGCCACCGCCACACGCCGACGACCAGGAGCTCGGCGAGCGCGAGCGCCGCGATCGCGAGGTAGGCGTCCGCCATGCGCCACCCGATCTCCGTCTCCAGCTTCCTCGGAGGCGCGTCGGAGTTCCCGCTCGGGAAGGTGGAGCGGCTCGGCGCGGGCGCCGGCGTGGACGGGCGCGCCGGCCCGGCCTGCGGGCGCGGCGCCGCCGGGGCCCGGTGGCCGGCCGGCCCCGGCACGACGCCGGCAATCCCCTCCCCGGCGGCCGTCGTGTCAGGCCGGCTCCCCAGGAGGGGCCGCCCGGAGGGCGCGGGCCCCCCAGGAGGCCGGCTGGCGCCCCCATGGCCCCGCGGGCGCATCGGAGCGGCCCCGTTGCGCTCGGTCATGCGTAGGAGACTTCGAGGATCTCGTACGTGCGCGGCCCGGCGGGCATGTTCACGCGGACCTCCTCGCCGACCTCGTGGCCGAGCAGCGCGCGCGCGAGCGGCGAGGCGATGGAGATGCGCCCGACCTTGAGATCGGCCTCCTCGGGCCCGACGATCTGGAAGCTCTGCTCCTCGTCCGTGTCCACGTTCGCGAGCTTGACCTTGGCGCCGAACTGGACCTTGCTGCCGCTCAGCTTCGACGGGTCGATCACCTCGGCGCGCGAGAGCGTCTGCTCGAGGTAGCTGATGCGGGCGACGATCATGCCCTGCCGCTCCTTGGCGGCGTGGTACTCGGCGTTCTCGGAGAGATCGCCGTGCTCCCGGGCCGTGCCGATGTCCTTGACGACTTGCGGCAGGTCGATCTCTTTCAGCCGTCGCATCTCTTCGCGGAGCCGCGCTTGCCCCTCGGGCGTCATCGGTACTTTCTCGGACATGGTGGGACGCTTTTAGCATGGCTCCCGGCCGGGAGACGACGGCCCTGGGCGCGCCAATCGCCCGAGGCGCCAGGCGCCCGGACCGCAGCGCGTGCCCCGCCGCCTTCGCCTAGCCGCGCCAGCGAACGATCTTCCGCGGCGGCCGCCGCGCATGGGCGTCCGCTGACTTGGTCGCGCTCCGGACGAGGGCCGCCGCCGTCCTGGAGAGCTCCTCGGGATGCGGTCCGCCGTGCGGGACGGCCGCGGCGTCCACCGTCGCCGTGGCCGCGCCGGTCGCCTCGGCGACCCGCACCTCGACCGGGACGTCCGCGTCCGGGAGCCGCACGAGGCCCCGGTACACGAACTCCCCTGGCGCATCTCCGGCGTCGGCCTGCTCCAGCACGTAGCGGGCGCCGGAGGACGGCCGTCCGACGGCCTGCGTCACAGCTGCGGCCCCGCGGGGGCGCGGCCCGACGCCGCCTTCTTGGCGGGCGTGCCGCGCGGCCCGCCCATCTCGTCGAGGAACCGGCGCGCGGTCACGGCGAACGGGCCGCCCCAGTCCCGGATGACCGACTCGAACACGGCGCGCGCCTCGTCGGGCTTCTTCATCTTGAGGAGCGTCTCGCCCTTGAGGACGAGCGCCTCCGGATCGAGCCCGGAGCCCGGGAAGGTCCGCAGCGCGTAGTCGATCCGGGCGAGGGCCGCGTCGAACGCGTCTTCCTTGAGGTAGTAGCGCGCGACGTAGAGCTCGTGGCGCACGAGCCGCCCCGTCACGACCTCGAGCATGTAGGCCGCGTCCTCGCGGTACCGGCTGCGCGGGTACTGCCGGAGGAACGTCCGGATCTCCTTGTAGGCCTCGAGCGTGGTCGCCTGATCGCGCTCCTCGGCGGGCGGCAGGAACACCGTGTCGTCGATGTCCAGGTAGAGCGCCTTCGCCATCCGGTACTTCGCGTACTCGACGTTCCGGTCCGTCCGGTGCTCCTGGATGAACGCGCGGTACTCCGAGATCGCCTCCGGGTACTTTCCCTGCTCGAAGTCGAGGTCCGCGATCCTGAGATCGGCGAGCCGGGCGTAGCGGCTGTAAGGGAAGAGACGCTTCACCTCGCCGAAGAGGGCGCGAGCGTCCTCCCAGTCCTTGGCCTGGAAGGCGGCCATCGCCTCGTTGTACGCGGCGCGCGCGTCCTCGGTGTACGTGAGGGTCGCGGTGCGGCCGTCGTTGAGCTCGAAATCGCAGCCCACGAGCCCGCCGAGGGCAGCGAGGCACCCGGCGAGGGCGAGGACAGCGGCGGAGGGTCTCATCGAGCAGGCCTCGTACCCAATCCGGCGCCGGCGCGCCAGGGCTTCCGCCGCGGGGGCGAGCCTGTGCTCCTTCGCTGCCCGCATCGTGGCGCACGGCGGAGCTGGGGTATGGTCGACCCATGCCCGCTTCCTCTCCGCCGCCCGCCCCAGCGGCCACCGCCCCGCCCGGAGGCGCCGCCGCGCCCACCGTGCTCGTGGTGGACGACGAGCGCAACATCCGCCGCACCCTCGCGCTGGTGCTGCAGGGCGAGGGCTACCAGGTCGCGGAGGCCCCGAGCGCCGAGGCGGCGCTGGAGCTGCTCGCGCACGGCGACAGCCCCGTGGACCTCGCCCTCGTCGACCTGCTCCTGCCCGGCATGAACGGCCTCGACCTCCTCCAGCGCGTGCGCCAGGACGACGCCACCCGCGAGCTCCCGGTGATCGTGATCAGCGGCCACGCGACCGTCAACGACGCGGTGAAGGCGATCAAGCTCGGCGCCAGCGACTTCTTCGAGAAGCCGCTGAACCGCGAGCGCGTCCTCGTGGGCGTGAAGAACGCGCTGCAGAACTCGCGGCTCGCTCGAGAGGTCGAGGATCTCAAGGCGCAGGTGCAGGCGCGCTACGAGATGATCGGCCAGAGCGCGGCGATGCAGCGGCTGTTCAAGGAGATCGACCGCGTCGCGCCCACGAAGGCGAGCGTGCTCATCACGGGCGAGAGCGGCACGGGCAAGGAGCTCGTCAGCCGCGCCATCCACCGGCTGTCGCCGCGGGCGCGGGGCCCCTTCGTCCGGGTCAACTGCGCCGCGATCCCGCGCGAGCTCATCGAGAGCGAGCTCTTCGGCCACGAGCGCGGCGCGTTCACCGGAGCGAGCGGACCGAAGCGGGGCTTCTTCGAGCAGGCCCACGGCGGCACGCTGTTCCTCGACGAGATCGGCGACATGGACCTCGCCGCCCAGGCCAAGGTGCTGCGCGCGCTGCAGTCGGGCGAGATCTGCCGCGTCGGCAGCGAGCACAGCCGGCACGTCGACGTCCGCGTGCTCGCCGCGACGAACAAGGACCTCTCGCGCGAGGTCGCCGCGCTGCGCTTCCGCGAGGACCTCTTCTTCCGCCTCGCCGTGTTCCCCATCAAGAGCCCGGCGCTGCGCGACCGCATGGAGGACCTGCGCGCGCTCGCCGACGCGTTCATGGCGGCGTTCTGCAACGAGAACGGCCTCAAGCAGAAGGCCATCGATCCGGTGGTCTACGCCGCGCTCGAGCGCCGGAGCTGGCCGGGCAACGTCCGCGAGCTCAAGAACGTCATCGAGCGCGCCGCGATCCTCTCGGGCGATGTCGTCACGATCGCCGATCTCCCGGAGGATCCGCACGAGAACCCGTTCGAGGACGACGCGCAGGGGGCCGCCGGTGACGGCGCGGCGGCGCCCCCCGCCCCCGGCGCGGCCGAGCCGCCCGCGGGCGCGGCCCGCCACGAGCCGGGGCGCCCTCGCCTCACGCTCCGCGAGTTCCGCGATCGGGCCGAGCGCCGCTACATCGTCGAGGTGCTGGCCAGCCTCGACTGGAACATCTCGCGCGCGGCCGTCCTGCTCGGCGTCGAGCGCACGAACCTCCACAAGAAGATCCGCGCGTACGGCATCAAGCGAGGTGAGGCGCCGTAAGCAAGGCCGGCGCGTCCCGCCTACGCGGCCCCCTCGAGCGCCCTGCGGACGGCGCGGAGCAGCGACTCGGCCGTGAAGGGCTTCCCCAGCACCGCGGCGCCCGGGCGGACGGCGAACGGGCCGTCGAGGGCGTCGCCCGTGTAGCCGGACATGAAGAGCACCTTCATGTCCGGCCTGAGCTTCACCAGGCGCGCGGCGAGCTCGCCGCCGGACATCTCGGGCATCAGCACGTCGGTGAGCAGCAGGTCGACGCGCCCGCGCTGCGCCTCGCAGACGCGCAGCGCCTCGCGCGGCCCGCGCGCCGTCAGCGTCGTGTAGCCGTTCTGCCCCAGGATCCGGCTCGCGAGCGCGACCACCGCGTCCTCGTCGTCGGTGACGAGCACCGTCCCGCCCTCGCCCGGGCGCGGCGCGGCGCGGCGCGGATGCCCCGCGCGCGCTCGCCGCGAGGACGCCGCGCGCGCGGAGAGCGGCAGGTAGATCTCGACGCGCGTGCCCTCCCCGGGCCGGGAGGCGAGCTCGATGTGGCCGTGCCACTGCTTGACGATCCCGTACACGGTGGCGAGCCCGAGGCCGGTCCCCTTCCCCCTCGGCTTCGTCGTGAAGAACGGCTCGAACGCGCGCGTCCGCACGTCGTCGCACATCCCGCTGCCGGTGTCGCTCACGACGAGGCGCGCGTACCGGCCAGGCGGGACCGCCGGGTGCGCGTCGCGCAGGCTCCCCGCAGCGCCGACGCGGACCGCGCGCGTCTCGATCGACAGCCGGCCGCCGCCTTGCATCGCGTCGCGCGAGTTCAGCGCGAGGTTCATCACCACCTGCTCGATCTGCCCCGCGTCCGCCAGCACCCGGCAGGCCGACGGACCGAGCGCGATCGCGAGATCGATGCTGCCGCCGACGGCGGCGCGGAGCGCGCCGTCCATGCCGCGCACGACGTCCCGCAGATCCAGCACGACCGGCTGCGCGAGCCCCCGCCGGCTCACCGTGAGCAGCTGCCGCGTCAGCGACGCGGCCCGCTGCGCGGCGCGCTTGATCTCGGCGAGATCCTTCTGCACCGGGCTCTGCTCGTCGAGCTCCTCTATCACCAGGCTCGTGTAGTTCAGGATGATCGCGAGCAGGTTGTTGTAGTCGTGGGCGATCCCGCCCGCGAGCCGCCCCACCGCTTCCATCTTCTGCGCCTGACCGAGCCCTTCCGAGAGCTCGCGCCGGCGATCGTCGGTGCAGCGCGCGGAGGAGAGATCGACGACGGCCCCGACCACGAGCCGCTCGCCGCGCGCTTCCGTGACGGTCTCGGTCCTCATCACCCGGACCGCCGATCCATCGCGGCGGGTGAGGAAGCCCTCGACCGCGCCGGCCGGCGGCGGCGTCGCGCCCGCCGCGCCCCCGCCGAGGTGGAGATCACCCGCCGCGAGCGCCTCCTCCCGCGAGCCATAGCCGAGCAGCCGGGCGAGCACCTCGTTACAGTCGACGAGGTGGCCGTCGGGCGCGGCGACGTAGAGCCCCGCCGGCGAGCAAGCCGCGAGCAGCGGGCTGTGCGCCACCGGATCCCTCGACGATCGTCCGCTGCTCATCGACGCATGGCCGTGGAGAAACGTTTCGTCGGAGGGACATCTCCGACAACCAGAACTGAAGCGCGGACTCTCCGTCTTTGCAACGTCGTTCACACCGGCCGCCCCGCGAACGTCACCGCAGGGCGGCGCGGCGAGCCGCGCAGCGTGGACGGTGTCTCGTTCTCAACTTCTCCACTTCTCCCCTTCTCCCCTTCTCCCCTTCTCCCCTTCTCTATTGCATCGAACTGGCCTAGACCGCACCGGGGCTCGAGCGAGCCCGCTGGAGCGATCCATGTTCTTCCTCGACAGCTCGAACCCGGCCGAGATCAAGGAGCTCTTCTCCTGGGGCGTGCTCGCCGGCGTGACCACGAACCCGCTCATCCTCGCGCGCGACGCGGGCTGCGTCGATCTCGAGCGGCGCATCCGCGAGGTGCTCGCGGCGTCGGCGGGGCCCGTGTCGGTCGAGCTGACGAGCGAGGACGAGGCGGCGATGCTCGACGAGGCCCGCGCCTATCACGCGTGGGCGCCCGAGCGGATCTGCGTCAAGGTGCCGTTCAGCGACGTCGGCCTCAAGGTGACGCACGCCCTCGCGAAGCGCGGCGTGCGCACCAACGTCACGTGCGTGATGAGCTTCAACCAGGCGTACCTCGCGGCGCTCGCCGGCGGCGCGTACGTCTCGATCTTCAGCGGGCGCATCCGCGACATGGGCTACGCCGCGACCCCGGTCATCGAGCGCACGCGCGCGAGGCTCGAGCGCGAGCGGCTGGGCGCCGAGATCATCGTCGGCTCGATCCGCCACCTCATGGACGTGAACGAGGCGCTCGACGCCGGCGCGCACATCGTGACCGTGCCTCCCGCCATCTTGCGGAAGATGCTCCACAACCCGAAGACCGAGGAGACGATCCGCGAATTCAACGCCGCCTGGGAGAAGCGTGCTAAGTAGCCGCGCGTGAACGCCGAGCCCGGCCACGCGCGAGGAGACGGGGAAGACGTGGAAGGCCGCGAAGACCGCGGGCCGCGCCCTCTCGGCAACGGGGACGCCCCGGGCCGGCGCTCGCCGCCCCGCGCCGCGCCGGAGGCCTTCGCCGGGCGCAAGTACGCGGTCGAAGAGGTGAATCGGGCCCTCGTCGCCGTCGCCGGCCGGCCGCGGACGGTGCTCGACGTCGGCTGCGGGATCGGGCTCAACGGCGCCGCCGTCAAGCGCACGGGCGCGCGCGTGACCGGGATCGAGATCGCGCCCGGCTCGCTCGCGCGCGCCGGCGCGGCGCTCGACGAGGTCCTCGCCGCCGACATCACGAGCGACTCCGCCGTGCGCGAGGCGCTCGGCGACCGGCGCTTCGACCTGCTCCTGTTCGCCGACGTCCTCGAGCACACCGCCGACCCGCTCGCCGTGCTCCGCCGCTTCCTGCCCCACCTCGAGGAGGACGGCCACGTCATCGTCTCGCTCCCCAACGTCGCGGCCTGGCCGGTGCGCCTCGGGCTGCTCGCCGGCCGGTTCGACTACGAGCCGAGCGGCATCCTGGACGACACGCACCTCCGCTTCTTCACCCGCGCGTCGGCGGTCCGGCTCATCGAGCGCGCCGGGCTCGAGGTGCTCCGCGTCGAGCAGAACCCGATGCTCGTCCGGGCCGCCAAGGGGCTCATCCTCCGCGGCCTCGGCGCAGGAGACGACCCCGGCGATCTCGCCAGCTCGCTCCCCTACAAGGCGTATCACGCGCTCGTCCGCCCGCTGGAGGACGTGGTCGCCGACCGCGCGCCCGGCCTCCTCGCGTTCCAGCACGTGATCGTCGCCAGGAAGCCGCCGCGCCCGCGCCGGATGCGGCTCACCGTCGGCATGCTGACCATGGATGAAGAGGAGAGCGTCGGCGCCATGATCGGCGAGATCAGGAAGGCGGCGCCCGACGCGGAGATCCTCTGCGTCGACAGCTCCACGCGGGACAGGACCCCGGAGATCGCGGCCGGCCTCGGGGCGCGCGTGCTCCGGCAGGTGCCGCCCCGCGGCCACGGGCCGGCCATGGAGCTCCTCATGTACAGCGCCGCCGCCCGGAGCGATCTGCTCATCTACCTCGATTGTGACTTCACCTATCCGGCCGAGAACATCCCCGTGATCAGGCGCCTCATCGAGGAAGAGGGCGCCGACGTGGTGAACTGCGCGCGCACCCGCACGAGGCCGGCGGCCATGCCGGTCCCGAACTACATCGCCAACCGCGCCTTTGCCGCCATGACACACGCGATGCATGGCATCCCGACATCTGACGTCCACAGCGGAATGCGCGCCTATCGCTGCTCGGTGATTCGCGCGTTCGATTTCGACGGTGAGGGCGACGCGTTGCCCATCGACACGCTGCTCTTCCCCGCGAAGTGCGGCTATCGCGTGGTGGAGATGCCCATCGAGTACAACGAGCGCGTCGGCACCTCGAAGCTGCGCAAGCTGGCTGGCACGGTGTGGACGATGATTCGCCTGCTGCGCGCGCTCCCCGTCGGCGCCCGGCTCGGCGACCGCTACGAGCGCCGCTAGGCGTCACGCCGCGCGGCGACGCGGACGAAGCGCGCCGGGCTCATCGGCGTGTGACGTGAATGTGGCTGTAGCGACGCGGCGCGGCGTCACCTCGACCGCGTGGTCATCGCATTGCCGCCGCCTATACTCCGCACCTTGCAACACCAGAGGAGGCAAGAGATGCGGTTTCTGAAGGGTTTTTGCGTATTAGGTGTGTCCGCGCTGATGGGCGCGGCGGCGGGAGCGGGGTGCGGGGGCGACGACGCCGGCGAGACGAGCTCGAGCTCAGCGGGAGGGACCGGCGGCGGGGCTCCTGCCGACTGCTCGCCCACGAACCCGGTCTGCACGGCTGTCGCTTCCGAGTGCATTGCCGTCCACGACAATCAGGGCGCGACCAAGTTCGGTCTGCGGATGGCGCAGCTGACGATCACGAAGCCCGACGTGCTCGCGGTCGGCTATATCGCCCGCCTCGTCGCCGAGGGCCTGACGATGAATCTGCCCGTGTGCAACTTGAATGGCACCGGGACCTTCTCCTGGTTGCTCGAGTTCGACACGGCGACCGGCAAGCTGCGCACCGGCGGCGCGATGCCCACGAGCGATCCGCGCGCGGGCTACTGCTTCGCCAACATGTCTGCAGGCGAGTTCGAGATCGCGCCGAAGGAGCTCGACGCCCCGCTGACCGACGGCGCGTGGAGCGGCGCGGCCGACATCCTGAACGTCCCGATCTTCCTGGACACGGGCGCGGGAGGCGCGGCCGCCGAGCCGATCGTCCTGCCCATGCACCAGGTGCAGCTCACCGACGCGAAGGTGTCGGCGGACAACAACTGCATCGGACGGTACAACCGCGAGGGGCTCAACCCGATGGAGGCCTGCCTCCCCGGCCCGGACGGCGATCCCCCAGCGTTCATCAACGGCGGCAAGCTCACCGCGTTCATCACGCTGGAGGAGGTCGACCGGGTGATCATCCCCGGGATCGAACAGAGCCTCTGTGTCGTGCTCTCGGGCGATATTGGAGAGTACGGCACCGGTGAGACGCCCAATACGTGCAAGCGCGACGAGAGCGGCGAGATCGTGCTGAAGGGCGACTGGTGCAGCGCGACGAACTCGGCCGCGACGGACGAGTGCGCCGACGCCTATGCGCTCGGCGGCGAGTATGCCGCGAGCGCCGTCAAGATTACCGGTCTCTGTCCCCAGTAGCGCTTGCGGGCGGCTCTCCGGGGAGCGTACGATCTGTCGTGGCGTCCTGGAGCCCGCGCCCAGCGGGCGCGGCGCTGCGGGTCGTGCTCCCCCGGAGGGTTCCTTATGCCCCGCGTCATCAAGCATTTCTCTGCCATCCTTGTTCTCCTCGTCATCGCCGGATGTGCCGCTTCGGGAGGCGGGTGCGCCGGCTGTGGAATGACCCCCCTCCCCGCCGGCTTCAAGCCCGCGGACCGCATCGAGAACGCCGGCGCGGCGCGGCTCACGCAGTCGGGCGTCGAGTTCCTCGAGCACAACCTGGGTGTCCTCGGGCGCGCGCTCCTCGGGGGTGGGGACGGCGGCGTGATCACGTTCTCCATCCCCCGATCGACGGGCTCCGTGGCCCTCGGGGCCATCGATTACGCGCTCTGCCCTGACGGGGCCGATCCGTCGGCGACTCCCCCGGAGTGCATCGCCGAGATCGACGCGGGGCGCGCAGCGCTTCAGATCCAGCCCAGGACGCCACACAACCTGCTCGTCCGGGGCGAACTGCCGGTGCGCCTGCAGAGCCTGCCCATCTTCCTCGACGGCGGCATCCTGGGGGAAAGCACCCAGTACGTCACCCTCAACGGCAACGACGCGTGCCCGCCCGACGCGCAGACCTTCACGAACATCGATGTCGAGGTCGAGCTCTCGATCGAGATCGACGTCAATCCGCAGCACTCGCGGCAGGGCTACTCGCGCGTCAAGGTCGTCCGGCTCTCGATCGACGAGGACCAGCTCGTGTCGAACCTGCACCTCGACTGCGGAGGCACGTGGGTCGGTGATGCGCTGGATTTCGTGAAGCCGATCATCACGAGCTTCATGGGATCCATGTCGAACGCGCTGAAGGCCCAGCTCGACCAGCAGCTCTGTCTGAAGGCGGAGCCGACGCAGGATCCGGCCTGCCCCGACGGCACGAACGACATCGGCGGCGTCTGCCGTTACGGCACGCACGCGAGCGACGAGTGCGCCTCGATCCTGCTCGGCGTCGAGGGCCACATCGATCTCGGCCGGCTGCTCGCGAGCGTCTCCCCGGGCACGCAGGGCGGGTTCGACCTCCTGCTCGCCGGCGGCGGCACGAGCGAGCGGGACGACGGCTCCGATCTCGCGTGGGGCGACCTCAACCCGGTCGGCAACGGGCTCACGCTTGGCCTCTATGGCGGCGCCGAGCCGGTGCCGACATCGAAATGCGTGCCGCTGTCGAACATGGCGCTCCCGGCGGGCATCCCGATTCCCGATGAGCTCGTCGCCAACACCGTCTCCGACTGGCCAGCCGACCTTCCCGGCCCCCACGTCGGTCTCGCGATCTCCGAGCGCTTCGCGAATTATGCCATGAACGGTCTCTACAACAGCGGACTGCTCTGTCTCGGGATCTCCACGGAGACGGTGCCTCTCCTCAACTCTGGCACGCTGGGATTGCTGGCCCCCTCCGCAAGGGATCTCGCGCTGCAGCGCGAGTCGCAGCAGGTCGCGGTCGTCATCCGTCCGCAGGTGCCCCCTCGGCTCACCTTTGGCAATGGCACGAACGGAAGCGACGACCCGCTGATCCGCATCCAGCTGGACCGGGCGAGCTTCGATTTCTACGTCTGGTCGCTCGACAGGTTCATCCGGTTCATGACGGCGACGTTCGACGTGGATGTGCCCATGAACCTCTCGGTCACCCCCGAGGGGCTCACGCCGGTGATCGAGGCGCTCAGGGTCGAGAACGGCGAGGTGACGAACAGCGGACTGCTCCGGGAGAACCCCGACAACATCGCGAAGGCGCTGGGCGGCCTCCTCGGCGGCCAGCTCGGGCAGCTGATCGGCGGCGGCATCCCGGCGATCGATCTCGACGGGCCGCTCTCCGCGCTCGGGCTCTCGCTGGTGATCCCGGAGTCGGCCGAGGGCGCGGGCTCCCCCGGCCTGCGGAAGCTCACGAAGGGGCAGGACAACTACCTCGGCATCTTCGCGGCGTTCGGAACGACGGCGCAGCAGCGCTCGGCGAGGAGCGACACCCGGGCCGAGCTGAGCCGCAAGGAGGTGCGCGCCGAGGGGCTCCGCCTGCCCACGATGACCCGCGACAACGGGCCGACGGCGCGGCTCGTCATGAGCTCGCCGCTCGACGACGGCACGCGGGCCGTCGAGTACTCGTACCGCATCGACAGCGGCGTGTGGCGCCCGTTCACGCGCGAGCGCATCGTCGAGCTGCGCGACGACTGGCTGCGGCTGCCGGGGCGTCACGTGATCTCGGTGCGATCGCGGATCGCGGGCGCTCCCCTGTCGCTGGATCCCACGCCGGCGATCGTCGAGATGGTGGTCGACGTCGATCCGCCGGTCATCTCCGTCGGCGCCGCGGTGGACGGCCGGGCGCCGCTCGAGGTGCGCGATCGGGTCTCGGACGCCGCGCGCGCGAAGGTGCGCGTGCGGCTCGACGACGGCGCGTGGTCCCCGTGGTCGACGGCGGCGGAGACGACGTCGGTGGACGTCGGTGACGCCGTCGACATCGAGGTCGAGGCCGTGGACGAGGAGGGGAACCTCGGCACGGCGCGGCAGGCGATCCTCCGCGGCCGGGTCCCCGTCGACCCGTCGGCGGGCTGCAGCTGCGTCGTGGCTGGCGGCGCCGGCGAGACGCCGTCGGGCGTCCGCTGGCTCGGCCTCGCCATCGCGGCGGCGGCCTTGCGGCTCGCGCGGCGCGGCGACCGGGGCTCGTCGCCTCGGCGCCCCGCGCGGCGCGGCGCGCGGGGCGTGAAGGGCGCGCTGGCCGGGGTCGCCGTCATGGCGCTCCTCGGCTCGCACGCCGGATGCTCGTGCAGCGAGGAGCCGGAGCAGGTGGAGCCGGGGTGCGTCGCGCCCGACTGCATGACGCTGGAGCACGGGCTCATCGGCGCGTACACGTCGGTCGCGGTCGCCGCCGACAAGCGCACGGTCTGGGTCGCCGGCTACGCGGAGGCCGACTGGCGCAACGCGTTCGCGTGGGGTGACCTCGTGGTCGGCACGTGGGACGGCGAGGCGGTCGCGTGGGAGGCGATCGACGGGGTGCCCGCGGAGCCCCCGGTCGATCCGGCCCGGTTCGACGTGAGCGGGTTCCGCGGCGGCCAGACCGAGCCCGGCGACGACGTCGGCCTCTGGACGTCGATCGCGGTGGGGCCGGACGGCGAGCCGGCGGTGGCCTACTACGACCGCACGAACCGCGCGCTCAAGTTCGCGCAGCGGCAGGGCGGCACGTGGGCGGTGAGCTTCGTGCAGCAGGCGCCGAGCAGCGACATCGGCCGTTACGCGAAGCTGCTCTTCGTGAAGGGGTCGCCCGTCATCGCTTACCTCGCGATGGAGCCGGGCGAGGGCGGCGCGGTCACGTCGAGCGTCCGGATCGCGACCGGCGAGAGCGCCACGCCCGGGGAGGGTGCGTGGCGGTTCGAGGACGTGGCGAAGGACGAGGCGACGCCGTGCCGCGCCTTCCTCTGCGGCGCCGGGGCGAAGTGCATCCGGAGCACGGGGCGCTGCGCGACGGCGCTCGCGGCCGGCGACTGCGAGCCGGGGTGCGCCTCCGGGCAGGCGTGCATCGACGACGGCGGCTCGCCGGCGTGCGCAGCGACCTCCGACGGCAACCGGATCGAGACGTACCCCGAGGCGATCGGCGACTACATCGCGATGGCGCCCGACAATGCGGGCGGGTTCGGCCTGGCGTTCTACGATCGCATCCACGGCGACGTGGTGATCGCGTCGAGGTCGATGGGCGCGTGGGAGACCCGCATCGTGGACGGCGCGGCGCCGGACGGGACGGACACGGGCGACGTGGGCATGGGGACGTCGCTGTTCATCGATCGCGCCGGCGACTGGCACCTCGCCTACGCGGACGGCCGCTCGGAGGGGCTGCGGTACGCGCGGGTGAAGGGAGGCACGGAGGTCGAGCCCTCCGAGGTGGCGGACGACGGGCTCGGGATCGAGGGCGTCCCCTTCGAGGACGGGCAGCACCTCATCGGCGACGACGCGAACGTGTTCGTGACGGCGGCCGGGGAGGTGCGCATCAGCTACCAGGACGCGACGAGCGGGACCCTGCGGCTCGCGATCGGGACGAAGAGCGGCGACGGCCACAGCTGGCTCATCCAGGAGATCGAACAGGAGGGGTTCGCGGGCGCGTTCTCGCGCATCGTGGAGGTGGACGGGCGGCTGCTCATCGCGAACTGGTGGCGCGTCGGCGGACAGACCACGAAGGGAGACGTGGCGCTCGTCACCCCCTGAAGCGCGCGCCGGAGCGCGAGCGCCTGGGCCGTGACACGACGGGATCACCGCGTGCGGCGTCCCCCTGGAGCACTCGGCCGACCGATCGCCGTTGAGCAGGCGATCCGCCGACTGGGTATGCTCCCGGGTCGGCGCGGCCAGGGCGCGGGTGCGTCTTCTGCGAGGATCCGCAGGCAGAGCGAAGCGTCACAGGAAAGGCTTGGGACGATGAGAGCGACGGAACGAACGAGCAGCAACGCGGTGAGCAACGCATCCCCTGCGCCGTCCGGTGGAGCGCAGGATCAGTCCGGTGCGCCCGCGCGGCGCGCCGCGCGGCGGCGGATCGGCGTCCCGCTCTCGCTGTGGCTGTTCCCCGCCGCGTCGGCCGTCGCGGCGCTGCACCTCGCCGGGTGCTGGCCGCTGTCCTACGCCGAGGATTGCAAGGAAGACTCGAGGTACTGCCCCCCCGACACGACGGGCGGCGGCGAAGGCCCTGGCCCCACGTGCGAGCCGGACCCGACCCAGGATGCGAGCACGGTGGTGGACCGGTGCGCGGTGTTCGCGAGCGCGGGCGCGGCGTCCGGAGGAGATGGGACGAAGGCCAGGCCGTACGCGTCGCTCTCGGAGGCGCTCGCGAACGCGAACGGCAAGCGGGTGCTGGCGTGCGCGAGCGGAGTGTTCGAGGAGAGTGTCACGGTCCGGGCGGCCGTCGAGGTGATCGGCGGCTTCGACTGCGGCGCGGGCTGGACGTGGAGCCCGGCGGCGCGGAGCGCCATCGAAGGGCCCGGGAACAAGGTGGCGCTCACGCTGACGGAGGACGCGGGCGGGACACGGGTGCGGAGCTTCACGATCAGCGCGGCCAACGCGACGGTTCCGGGCGGATCGTCGATCGGCGTGGCGGTCGCGGACATCGACGCGCAGCTCGAGCAGGTCGACGTGATTGCGGGGAACGGGGTGAACGGCGCGAGCGGCGAGACGCCGGAGATCGTGCAGGACGGCGCGGACGCGCTGGAGGACGTCTCGAGCGCGTGCCTCGTGGCGGTCTACAGCGGCCAGCCCGGCGTCACGACGTGCGCGGATGGCGAGACGAGCGGCGGCGCCGGCGGCCTGGGTGGACAGCCCGCTGTCGATGAAGGGCGCGGGCAGACCGGCAGCGACGGCACGCCTGGTGCGGCCTCCCCGCCCGCATCCGGCATCGGCGGTATCGGGCACGGGCAGACGGGAGAGATGGGAGAGACGGTGGAGTGCAGGGACGGCGCGAGCGGCGCGCGGGGCGCCTCTGGCGGCGCTGGCACAGCTGGCAACGGCACCACGCTCACGCTGGCCAGCATCACCGGAGGAGACGGCGGCACAGGCGTCGGCGGGACGCGCGGTCAAGGCGGGGGTGGAGGCGGCGGCGCGAAAGCAGGACGTTTCTGCATGTCCAGCGGGGGTGGCTACATCGACGGCGCGGGCGCCAGCGGCGGCGGCGGCGGGGCCGGCGGCTGCGGTGGAACGGGAGGCGGCGGTGGAAAGGCCGGCGGGTCGAGCATCGGGATCCTCAGCCTGGGGACCAAGCTGGCGCTGACCGATGTCACCATCGCCGTCGGCAAGGCGGGTCATGGAGGCGAGGGCGGAGGTGGAAGCCCCGGCGGCGAGGGCGGCATGGGGGGCAAGGGGGGGAGTCGCGTCTCCGGCGCTGGCTCGCTCGCGGGTTGCATGGGTGGCAAGGGCGGTGCGGGCGGCGATGGCGGCCCTGGCGGCGGCGGCCGAGGCGGCCACGCGGTGGGCATCGCCTACCAGGTCACGCCGAGCCCCGCGGCCGCCGAGGTGCCGTTCACTGGAGGCACGGCTGGCAACGGCGGTTCCGCCGGTCTCGGTGGCTCCCCCGGAAGCGACGGCGCGCCCGGGGTGAGCGGCGCCTGCTGGGATTTCGCCACGAACCAGAGCTGCCCGCGGCCGTGATCGGCGCCGCCGCGCCGTCAGGCGCTCAGCGACACCGCGCGGATCTCCGCCGTCGCCGGGCCGCTCACGCGCGCGCGCTCCGCGGCCACGAGATCGAGGAGCTCTTGCCGGGTCGCCTGCCCGCTGTCGAGCAGCGCGCGCATCGCGCCGTCGACGCAGCCCTTCACCCGCGCCAGGCGGGGAGCGCTCTCCCCGCCCTCCCGCGCGGTCAGCATGTCGTGCAGCATCCGCCTGAGCCCCGCCATCGCTTCGGTCTTCGAGCGCATCGCCATCACCTCGCCCGATCGGCCTAGCGGAGGCGGCGCGATCCGGCCAAGTTTCAGGCGCGCGGCAGCTTGCCCAGCGCGAGGTCCGCAGCGTCGCGCTCGATCCCCGCGAGCGCGACCCCCGGGCCCTTCCGTGGGACGAGCACCACGCGGCAGCGGCCGCGCGTCGCCGTCTCCAGGTGCGACAGCCCGAAGTCGAGCGCCGCGCCGAAGGCGAAGACGAGCGCGCCCATGCCGAGCAGCTCCGGGGAGCCCGCGCGCGCGCCGTCGACGAGCAGCGATACGCCCAGGTACGTCCCCAGCCCCAGCGCGACGAGCCCCGCGTAGAGGGCGAGCCGCGGGTAGCGCACCTCGCGCGTCGCCCGGAGGAGCGCCTCGACCGGGATGTACGTCTCCCGCTCCTTCAGCGTCCGGCCGAACAGCTCGGTCCGGCTCCGGACGGTCACGCCCTTCGGGCCGACCTCCAGCGCGGCGGGCCGGCGGTACCGCAGAAGGAACCGCCCGGCGAGCCGGAGGACGTGCATCACGAGCAGGATCCCCGTCGCCGCCAGCAGCACGAGCGCCACCGGCCCGCGCGGCGGCGGTGACAGCTCGCCCGCGAGCCGCGCCGTCGCCCCGCCGTCGCGCTCCGGCGCCCACCGCTCGTCCCCGGTCGCCCCGGCGCCCTCCTGCGCGGCCCCGCCGGCGCTCGGCGCGCGGCTCGGCCGCCTGGCGGGCGAGAGCGCGTCGCGCAGCAGCGAGCGCACGATCGGATCGCGCACGTCGTCCACCAGCGCCGCGGCTTCAGCGCGCGCATCGGGCGAGGGGCTCCCCCGCAGCGCCGCCGCGGCGATGATCGCGCCCGCCCGGCCGAACTGCGGCAGCGCGCCCTGGTCGGCGCGCCGGACCAGCGCGGCGATCGACCGCCAGAGGCCCGCGGCGCGCTCGCCCAGCGCGGCGTCCAGCGCGGTCAGCGCGTCGACGGAGGTGTACGTCGCCAGCCAGACGAGCGCCTCGGCGACGCGGCCCTCCGCCTCCGGCCCGTCGGGCGGCGAGAGCGCGACCCCGCGCGCGAGCAGCGTGGCCAGGAGCACACGGGTCGCGCTCCCCGCGCCCTCGCTCGTGCCGCGCTCGA
The DNA here is from genome assembly GCF_051525985.1 of Sorangium sp. So ce145. NCBI lineage: Bacteria > Pseudomonadati > Myxococcota > Polyangiales > Polyangiaceae > Sorangium > Sorangium sp. So ce145. The sequence goes on from NZ_CP150315.1 coordinate 5,053,633, forward strand.
GCGCCCGGACCACGTTGCCGAACCGGGTCTCCGCGTCGGCGACCGACAGGCCCGCCCGGTCGACGAGCTCCGCGAGGCCGCCCTCCAGGGTCGTCCGCCGCTCGTCCGCGGCGGCAAAGGCCGCGGTGTGGACGACCCGCGCGAGGTCGTCGCCGCGGGGGTGTCCGGCAAGCTCATCGAGCACGGCGTACGGAGAGTGTTCGGGCGTCATCGGCGCGGGCTGGTCGGATTAACTGAACGCCGCCGCTTTGGCTAGTGTTCCGCGCGGCCCGGGCCGCGCTCCGCCCCGGCACGGCCCCCTTCGCCCCGGCGCGGCCGCCTTCGCCCCGGCGCGGCCGCTCTCGCCGCGCGCGCTACGGCTTCCGCGCGCCGCCTTGCTCCAGGAGCGCCTTCTCCACGAAGCCCATGATCAGCTTGAGCTGCCGGTTCGTGACGTGGAGCTTCGACCAGATGACCTTCCCGTCGGTGTTGAAGGTGATCTCATCCACCACATCGATCCTCGTGATCCCCAGGTCGATGGTCCGGATCGCGTTCAAGGTTTTCGTGAGCTCTTGCGCGTGAACCAGCGCATCTTCAGCGGATTCATCGCCCGCCGTGAGGGCGAGGTCCGCGCCCCCGTCCTTGGTCGGCGTGACGGTGAGGCGCATCCAGGCGAGGCTGCTCGGGACCGCCTGGACCCCGCGGAACGCGTTCGCGGGCGTGAGCATCGAGACGACGATGCCCGCTGCTGAAGATTTGTTGAATCCTTTCATGGACTTCAACTTGGACAGCTGATCTTCTTCAGCAGCGGGAAGGACCACGAGCAGCCGCCGGTCCGGGACCAACGCGAAGATGCGCTTGCTGCGGTCGGCGGTGGCCCGCGCGGCGGGGACGGGGGCGTCCTCGATCCACGCGCCGTTCGACCGCTGCACGATGACGTCGACGGCCGCGCGCATGGTCTCCTCCGGCGCCCGGTAGTCCATGACGGCGACGACCTTGCTGGAGTCGCGGAGCTGCGGCCCGGCGATGAGGAGGTGGTCGATGTCCCGGATCGGGTCGACGGCGGTGTCGCTGAAGAAGGACTGCCACTGCGGGATGGTCGTCAGGATCCGGCCGAACCACGCGCCGAGCTCGTGGTTGCGGAGCCGGTCGCCGGCGATGAGCACCTGGACGTTCGGGTCCTTCGACGCGAGCTTGCCCGGCGCGCCCGCGGCGCTCAGCGGGGTCCGCAGGTTCGGGTGGTCGCCGTCGTTCTCCGTGCCCCCATCGCCAGACGCGTCCGGGCCCGCGTCGCCCGGCGGCTTCCGGCGCGGCGCGGGTGTACCGCGCGCGCCCGCGTCCGGCGCCTCCGGCGAGGCGCTCGCCGACGCGACGGGCGGCGTCGCGGGCGCCGGCGTCGCCGGCGCTGCGGCGCCCGCGCCGGAAGGCGCCCCCTCGCCGCCGCTCGCGGAGGGCGCCGCCGCGACCGCGCTGGGGTCGTCCGCGAGGAGATCGAGATCGATCGGCACGATCGTCTCGCCGGCGTCGTAGTCGGCCAGCTCGCCCCGGAGCGCGAACATCGCGTCGAGCCACGCGAACAGCGGGGTCGGGAGCAGGGGCAGGTGCAGGAGCGCCGCGACGACGGCCGCGGTGACGAGCGCCCGCCTGGATGCGGCGCGAACGAGCGGGACGACCGCGGTGCCACGGCCCACGCGCTGGGCCTCCGTCGTGTTGTTCAAGCCACGCCCCGGGGTCCGTTCCGCCACGGCGGTACCCTAGCAGCAGCCGTCCGAACGGCATCCATGCCCCGGAGCGCGGCCGCGCCGCGCGTCGCGGCTTCGTGGCACGTCGTTCGCTCAAGCGATGGTCATGCGATGCCGCCTGCCCCGCCGTCCGCCGTCGTCAGCTCGAGGGGCGCGCGCTCCGCAGAGAAGTGGATCGACACGTGAGTGACCAGGTACTAAGACCGCCGAGCCGACCCGACCCTACGGGTCGATCATCAGACCGCGAGGATCGGGAAGGCCGGTCCTCGCCCAACGCTGTGGATGCGATGAACCGCTCTCAGGCGCCCCGCCCCCGCGGGCAGAAGGACCCCGCACGATCGCACGGCAGCGGCAATGTCCGCACCGACGACCAGCGGAACCCGCAACCGGCGCCGGGCGCCGGACGCGCCGGCGGCGGCGTCGCGCGCACCTCGCTCGTGTCCAGCGCGCTCGGGTTCATCGCCGCGGCGGCCTTCGCCGGCACCGCGGCGTGGGCGAGCGGCTGCCAGGGCGAGGCCCCTCCCGGCCCCTCCACCGAAGGCGGCTCGCCGCCCGAGCGGACGTCGTCCCTCCCCCGCCCCGCGCCCGCGTCCTCGGCGCGCGCCGCCGCGTCCGCCGAGGCGCCCAAGGAGGCCCCAGCCGCCGCGCCCTCCGAGGCTCCCCCGGAGCCGCCCGCGCCCGACACGCCGTACACGGGGCCGCTGCTCGGCTCGATCATGCCGCAGGCGTCGGTCTATCCGACGATGGAGTTCTCCAAGCAGCGGCTCGGCTACATCCGGCTCGGCGGCAAGGTGCCGGTCGATCCGAAGCCGATCAAGGGCGGGAGCTGCGCCAAGGGCTGGTACCGCCTCCTCGACGGCGGCTACGTCTGCGGGAGGTCGGCCACGACGGACCTGTCGAACCCGCAGGTCCGCCTCGGCATCACGCCGCCGAACCTCGATGAGGTCCTCCCGTACAAGTACGCCTTCAACACGACCCACGGCACGCCGCTCTACCGCTCCGTCCCCTCGAAGGACGAGATGATGCGCTACGAGCCGTACCTCGAGTCCTCGAAGCGCAAGCGGAAGGAAGAGGAGAAGCAGCGCGCCGAGGCGCTGTACGAGGAGACCGAGAAGGAGGTCGCCGCGGCGGCCGCCGCTCGCGCCGCGGCCGCCGCGAGCCCCGCGCCGGTGGCCGCCGTCGCCGCGGATCCGGCTGCGGTCGAGGACAAGGCGGCGGCCGTCGCCGCGGCCGCGTCGCTCGGCATCGCGCCGGCGCCGGTCGAGGAGGAGCCCGAGAAGCCCTGGTGGGAGAACGTCGACGAGAAGGGCAGGCCGCTCAACGTCACGCTCGCCGATCTCGACAAGGACGCCGACTCGACGGTCGCGAAGCGGATGGTCAAGGGCTTCTTCGTCGCGGTCGACAAGACCTTCGGGTGGAACGGCCGCAGCTGGTACAAGACGACCGCGGGCCTCGTCGCGCCGAGCGACCGCATGTACATCATCAAGCCGCCGGCCTCGCAGGGCATCGACTTCCCCGAGGGCGCGAAGTCGGTCGGCTTCATCCTCGCGAAGTCGGCGAGCAAGTACCAGTTCGACGCCGAGAAGAAGTCCGTCTCCGTGGCCGGCTCGCTCGAGCGCTTCGCGGCGTTCGGCCTCACGGGCGAGAGCCACACCCACAGGTCGACGGTGTACCGGAAGACCACCGAGGGCTGGTGGATGAAGGGCGCCGACGGGACGTACACCGATCTCGGCTCCCCGCCGCCGGATCTCGCGCCGGGCGAGAAGTGGATCGACGTGAACCTGTCGCGCAAGACGCTGGTCGCGATCGAGGGCGACAAGCCCGTCTTCGCGGCGCTCGTCTCGCCGGGGAGGCGCTCGAAGGACAAGAAGAAGAACCACGCCACGCCCACGGGGGTGTTCCGCATCCGCGAGAAGCACATCGCGACCACGATGGACGGCGACGGCACGGTCGCGGGCGATCTGCCGTACAGCATCGAGGACGTGCCGTTCGTCGCGTATTACGACGGCTCGTACGCCCTCCACGGCGCCTTCTGGCACGGAAACTTCGGCCGGGAGATGAGCCACGGCTGCGTGAACCTCTCGCCGCTCGACGCGAAGAAGGTCTTCTTCTGGAGCGAGCCCAGGCTCCCGCGCGGCTGGCACGGGGTCTGGGCCACGCCGGAGAACCGCGGCACGCTCGTGTCCATCCACGAGTGAGCGGGCCGCGCGGCCGCTCGGCGCGCGCGGACGAGGACGCAGCAACACAGTACGCTCCCCGTCGAGCGGGCCGCGCGGGAGCGGCCGGACCGGGCTCGCCGCGACGCGTGGTACGAGCGCGCGCCGGAGCCGCGCCTCGCCTCGCCTGGACTCGCCTGGACCCGCCTTGGCGGGCCTGGCCGCCTGCCGTCCTGCCTCCGCCAGTTGCTGGAAATCCGGGCGGGCCGTGCTCGGAACAGCTCGAACGGTCGCTTTGACAGGGCTCCCTCTTGACTCGGGGCTCCCCTTCGCACACTTGTGGAGCCGCCATGGACCAGTTCTCGGCGCACCTCGACCGCGGGTGGGATCTCGTCCAGCGCGGGGACACGCGCGGAGCAGAGGCGTCGGCCCGTCGGGCGCTCGAGCTCGATCCGAACTCGCCGGAGGCTCACAACCTGCTCGGCTTCGTCGCGGCCCTCGAGGGCGAGGGCGAGGAGGCCATCGAGGCGTACCGCCAGGCGATCGCCCTCGATGACACCTACCTGGAGGCGATGCTCAACGCCGCCGAGGTGTACATCCACCCGCTCGGCGATTTCGACCAGGCGATCGAGATGTGCGACCAGGCGCTGGATCTGGCCGAGGTCGACGAGGAGATCATCGACGCGCTCCTCCTGAAGTTCGACGCGCTCCTCGGCAAGGGCGATCTCGACGAGGCGGCCCAGGTCGCGGCGAGGATCCCCGAGGGCCCCTACGACAACCCGAACCACACCTTCCTCGTGGGCCGCGCGTTCTACGAGATCGGCCAGGCCGACAAGGCCGCCGCCCTCATCGAGGAGGCGGCGCTCAAGGACCCGCGGCACGCCGAGGCCCACTACTACCTCGGCCTCATCCGCGACGAGCGGGGCGATGTGCGCGGCGCGACGCAGGCCTTCCTGCGCTCCCGCGAGCTCGACGTCGAGCTCGGCATGCCCCCCTGGGCGCCGAGCCGCGAGGGCTTCGTGACGCTGGCCCAGAAGACGGTCGCCGCGCTCAACCCCGTGCTCCGGCGCTACGTCGAGGGCGCGGAGCTCTACATCTCCGACGTGCCCGGGATGGAGCTCGTCGCCGAGGGCGTCGATCCCCGCGCGCTGGTCCTCCTGGACGGCCTCAACGCCGACGAGCGCGAGCGGGGCCTCCGCGGCAGCGCCGAGGTCCACCCGTGCGCGCGGGTCTTCGTCTACGCCCTCAATGTCGCCCGCCTCGCGGGCAGCATCGAGGCGCTGGAGCGCGAGATCAACCTGGCGCTCGAGCGCGAGATCACCGCGACGTTCCTCGAAGCCGAGCAGAACGAGCGGACCGAGAAAGAGCTCAACTGATCGGGCGAGGCGCTCCTCGCCACGACCGCCGCGCCGCGCGAGCGCGCGGGGCGGCGCTCACTTCCACTTGACGGCGATGATCTCGGTGCTGATGCCGGGTGACGAACGGATGATGACGGAGCTCATCAGCCGATGCACGGCTCCGAGCCCGACGCCGAGCCCCTGACCGGGCATCCTCGGCGTCAGCCGCGCAGAGTTCGACGAGGACGGGCCGCGATCGCTCTTCGGCCCGACGTCCTCGAGCAGCGCCAGCTTCGGGTCCAGGCCTGGACCGGAGTCGCGCACGATCACCTCGACGCCCCACCGACCGCCGCCCGTCTGCGTGTCGTCGCGGATCGCGCGGATGCTGATGCTCCCGCCGCCGCCGTGGCGCACCGCGTTCGACACGAGCTCGGCGATCGCGATCGCGAGCTCGTGCTGAGCGCGCTCCGAGAGCCCTGCCCAGCGCGCGATGTGCGCACCCTCGGCCGCGCAGGCGAAGCGATCCTCCTCGCGCGTGACGGGGATGCTGAACGCGGGCGGGGACCGCTGCGTCACGCCGCGCCCCTGTCGCGGACCACGGCGACGACGCACGTGGCGTCGTCGAACGACTTCTTGTGGGCGTCGACGATCCGGCGCGCCATCTCCTCGGGATCGAGGTCGCGGAACGCGCCGAGATCGAAGCCGCTGGAGATCCCGTCGGAGTGGAGCAGGACGACGTCGCCAGGTGATATGGGGAAGCGAAAGCTGCGGAGCCGCCGCACGCGCCGCCCGAGGATCCCCGCCGAGCAGAAGCTCGGCATGGCCGTCCGCGTGATCGCCTTCATCGCGATGTTGCCGACGCCCGAGAACTCGAGCTCGCCCACGCTCTCGTCGATGCGCAGGAGCGCAGCCGCGGCCCCGCGCGTCGACGCGAGCTGCTCCCCTGCCCCGGTCAAGAGATCCTCGATCGGCATCGACGCGTGGTCCTCCACGTAGCGGCAGAACGCGGAAGCCGCTTGCGCGGCGTGGGGACCATGGCCGAGCCCGTCGGCGAGGCCGATCAGCACCCACGGGGACTGCCGGACCACCACCACCTCGTCGCCGGCGATCTCCTCGCCGGCGGCGACGCAGCACGCGGTCCCGATGGCGACCGTCATCCGAGGTACTTCCTGACCGTCACGGTCGTCCCCGCGCCGGGCGCCGTCTTGACGTCGAACGCATCCATGAGCGCCTTCGTGCCCCGGAGGCCCGCCCCCATGCCGTGACGCGAGCGGTACTTGCCGCTCAGGATCTCCGGCAGGTTCGTGATCCCCGGCCCGTTGTCCTGCGCGACGATCTCGATCGCACGCATCGGCGAGGTGAGCGAGCGGACGATGACCTGCCCGCTGCCCGCGTACCTGACGATGTTGCGCCCGAGCTCGGAGATCGCCGTGACGATCTTCGTCTGCAGGACGTCGCTGACGAGGTGCTCGATGCAGAGCTCGCGGCCGGCTGACCGCGCGCGCAGCACGTCCTCCTCGTTGCGCACATCGATGGTGATCTCGCGCGGCGCGGGGGCCGCGTGATCGAGCTCACCGAGCTCGGAGATGCACCGATCGAGCTGCGCCTGGTCGCGGACGAACAGCTTCACCCCGCGCTTGACCTCGACGAGGAGGCGCCGGAGATCACCCTCGCGCGCGACCAGCGGATCGACCTTCGCCTGCCGGATCCCGCAGTCGATGACGCTCTTCCTCACCGCAGGCGAGAGGAACTGCGCCAGCACCGTCTCGATCTGATCGGTGATCGAGCGGCCGACGATCTGCGGAGACGACGGCACCGGGCCGCGCGCCGACTGCGGCGTACCCGGCAAGCGCGTCGACACCGGTCCGCTGGACCGGCTCGACGGCGGCCCCGTGGCGCCGCCGCTGGAGGGCGGTCCGTCACGAGGAGGGATCTTCATGCGACACCTCGTTCGTGAGCTCCGGCGGCATCATGTCGTCCTCCGCGGACGGCGCGAGCATCTCGACGGCGCGCTCCAGGTTGAGCGCCGTCACCACGCCAGGGATCTCGAGATCCATCTCCACGAGCGCGATCGCGACCGCGGGGCGCAAGCCGCACACCGCCGTCCGGACGCCCATCAGCCGGGCCGTGAGCGCGATGTCACGGATGGCGCGGGTGAGATAGCTATCGAGAATCTCGACACCGGAGAGGTCGACGATGAGGCCGCGGGGCGATCGCGCTTCGATCGACCCGGTCACGTCGTCGCGCAGCTGCTCCACCTGGCCGTCGGTGAGCCCGCCCTGCACCGAGACGATTAAGTTCCCGAAGAGGCCCACGATGGGGACCCTACCCGCTTGCATCAAGTGGACGTCTCCTTCCTCGCGCTGAGCTGCAGCTGTGTCGTGGTCATTGCACCGCTGCCCGACGGATCGAAGGCGGCCCGAGGGCCGCCAGGTGTGAACGGCTGTCCTGTCTGCTTCTCGTTGTCTTTGGCCGCGCCGCGGCGGGTCCCCATGAGGGACGCGGGCGTCGGCTTCTGGCCGGCGAGCGCCATGCTCTCGCGCAGCGCGTGCTTGAGGTTGCGCGCGGCGCGCACGGTGCCGAGGTTGATCCCGAGCTCCACCATCGTCTGCGCGACGGCGGGCCTGACCCCGGTGATCCGACACCGCGCGCCGAGCAGCTCGACCGCCTTCATCAGCTTCATGAAATGGTCGGCCGTCCGCGTGTCGATCACCTCGACGCCCGTCACATCGATGATGACGTAGCGCGACTGGCGGCGGACGATCTCGTCGAGCAGCCGCTCCATGATCTGGGCGCTCCTGCGCGAGTCGACGACGCCGATGATCGGCAGCGCGAGGACGTCGTCCCACAGCTCGAGGATGGGCGTCGAGATCTCGTCGATCGCGTAACGGAGCCGCTCGACGAGCTCGCTCTTGGCGCTCTCGCTCTCCACGAGGTCGCGGTTCTTCGCCTCGAGATCCTCGATGAGGCGCTTCTTCTCGGTCGCGTCGCGGAACACGGCGACGGCGCCGGAGATCGCCCCGTCCTTGCCCCGCATCGGGCTGGCGCTGACCGTCAGGAACAGGCCGGACACCGGGCCGGTCTCGATGCGCGGCTCGGAGAACACCGGCGGCACGCGAACCGACCGCGGCTCGACGTCGTCCCCCTGCGGCCCCGCGGTGGGCGCGAGCGTCGGCATCGCGCCGCCCGCCATGCCGTTGGATCGGCGGGCGACCCGCCCGTCCTGGTCGGCGGACTTCCTCGCGAAGAGCTCGACCTGGTCGACCGTCTCGCCGCGCAGCGCGCGCGACAGCGGGTGCTCGGACATGGGCCAGGGGGTCGCGCGATCGGGGAAGAACAGCGTGGCGTCGCCGGGCCCCACGTCGTCCCCCGAGGTGAGGTCGAGCGGCGCGCGGCCGAGCATGTGCTCCGCGGCCGGGTTGCGCATCAGGAGCTCGCCCCTGTCGTCAACGACGGCGACGCCGTCCGCCATGCTGTCGAGCACGAGCTTGAAGATGCCAGCCTGTCGCCGCAGCTCCTCGTCCGCTCGGGCCAGCTGCTCGCCGCGCTCGCGCGCCTCGCGCGTCGCCCGGTCGAGCTGCGCGGCCTGCTCCTTCGCCGCGCGCTCGTGCCCCTCGATCTGCTGCTCGAGCGTCGCGACGCGCTCCGTGAGCCTCGCAATCTCTTGCCGCAGAGCTTCTTCGCTCATCGCGAACTCCCCGTCGTAAGCCCGCGCGCGCCGTGCGTGGCGCCAGGCAGCGCGTCCCTCCGGTGCGCGGCGCGGCGAATCCCCTTGCAGGACTGCTCCAGATGCGCGCGCCGGGAGGATGAGCCGCGCGGGCGAAACGAGGCGGCCGCGGAGAGCGCGTGGCTCTTCGCCGTCCTGTCCGTCCTTTGCACGCTCGTGACGCTCATTTCTTCTCCTCGCAGGGTGCCCTGTCCCAAGCGGGGACCGTGTCCAGCACCAGTCGAGAAACACAGCTTATCGCCAACCGGGTAACCCACCGTCAAGCTTCGCGTCAGCCATGCGTGTCGCTTGTGGCGACGGCATCCACCGTCGCCCAGCCGAGGTAGCCCGTGCCCGCACAACCGCGCCCGTGCCCCGCGTCACGATCGAGCACGCCAGCAGCAGCTTATGCCGCGCCGCAGCGCAGCCGAGCTCGGTCGGCGTGCACCTCCTGCTTCCGCTCCTCGGATGTGCGGATGGAGAGGGCCGGAGCTCACGTGAGGTTCCCCCCATGCGACGCGCGCCGGGCACCAGCGCGGATTGCGTGTTCACAGCCGCGCGCGGGTCGCTCCACGCTCCGCCTCAATCGCCGAGGCTCTGACGCTCGCGAGCGCGCCGTCGCTTGGCCTTGCGCTTCGAGTCGGCCGGGCGCTGAGGGTCCGGGCCGCTCTCGCCCGTGGTCGGGGCGCCCGCGTCGAGCCAGCGCCACAGCGCCATCTGGTCCGCGGTCGCCCCGTGACGGATGGCGCGCTTCAAGATCTTCTTGGCGAGCACCAGCTTGCCGCATCGGGCGAGCGCGTGCGCGTAGCTCGCGGCGATGTCGGCCTCGCCCGTCTGCGCCTCGGTGGCCTGCGCCAGGAGCGGCAAGGCGTCGTGCGGGCGGTTCAGCGCGACGTCGTAGAGGTGCCCCAGGTTGTGCGCGTACCAGGGGTTCTCGGGCGCGATGGCCAGCGCCCGCTCGTAGGCGCGCGCGGCGTAGCGGTAGTTGCCGAGCAGCGACTGCGCCAGGCCCAGCACCGCCCAGGCGCCGTCGTCCTCCTCGTGGAACTGCAGCACGCGGCGCGCGAAGAGCGCGGCGCGCCACGGATCGTGCTCCACGCCCATCTCCGCGAGGTGGCGGTGCGCGTAGAGCCACGGCTCGCTCCCGGGCGCCGTCGCGCGGGCCAGACGCGCGAGCAGCGGGAGCACCCTGTCCGCATCGAGCTTGTCAGCAAGCGCTCGATCGATGTCCCGTCGAAGCCGGTCGATGTCCTCCGCTCCACTGCGCCCCATCCCTTCCGTGATACGACCAGTGGGCGAGCTTGGCTAGCGCGTTGCGCGCCGAGCCGAGACGCCTGGACGACGTCGCACGCAAGCCCCCACCGACGTACCATCGACCAGCGCCGCCAGGCGGTGTCGTGCGCCGCGCGGAACCCCTTGAAACGCTTGCGTGGAGCCCGCTCCGCCGCCATGTGGCAGCGGACAGACGCGTTTGCGACGACTCGCTCGATCCGCGCGACCCGCGCTCAGGCGTCCTCCGCCACCTCTTCGGCGCTTGACGTGCGCTCCCGAGCCTGCTCCGCGCGCGCCTCCTTGCCCGCGATCGTCGCGCCGTTCAGCGTCGCCACGACCCGCGCGAGCTCGGCCTTCGGGACGCTGACGAACGCGTTGCGCTCGCGCACCCGGATGCGCCGGATGTCCCCCTTGGCCATCCCGCCCCGCTCGATGAGCGCGCGCTGGAAATCCGCCGCGCGCGCGCCGTCGCGGCGGCCCAGGTTGATGAAGACCTCGACGAACTCTCCGTCCGCCTCGTCGCGCGAGGGCTCGGCGCGCGGCGCTTCGCCGGCCTCGCCGCTCTCGATCTCGACCGCGGCCTCGCCGGTGGCCGGCGACAGGGCGCCGCTCGCGCGCTCGCGCTCGCCGCCGCGCGACACCGGCGCGCCGGGCGCCGGAGACGGAGGCTCGCCGAGGATCGGCTCGTCGTCGCCCTCCTCCTCGGGCGGCTGCCACATGGTGAAGTCGGCGTGGCGCGAGAACGGCTGTCCCGACGCGCCCCCCTGAGGCCTGCCCGGCGCGGCGCCAGCGGCGCCAGCGCCGCGGCGCGCCGACAGCAGCGTCGCCGCGGGCCGATCGCGCAGGCGCTCCGCCGGGCCGCGGCCCGGCCCGCCCTCGCCTCGCGGCGGCTCGATCCGCATCAGCGGCTCCGGCCGCGTGAGCGGCTCGACCGAGACGGGGCCGTCGTCGCGCGCCCGCGCCCCCTCGGGCCGGCGCGGCTCTTCCCCCCCGGGCGCGTCCGCGCCGCGAGGGCCTCGCCGCCCCTCGTCCCGGCGGAGGCGCAGCGATCGCCGATCGCGCTCCCGCCCGCGGTCCCTATCGCCCTCACGCGCCAGCTCGCGTTCGCGCTCGCGCTCGCTGCGCTCCGTCTCGGGCGAGCGCGGCTCGGCCGAGTCGGCCGCGCGGGGGATCGCCTCCCGCGCCGCCCGCCCGCGCGCCGCGGGCTCGGGCTTCGTCGACGGATCCGTGCCGCGCCCCTCGCTCTCGCGCGCCGCCGCGCGCTGCGGCTGCTGGGCGCGCCGCGCGGCGCTCGCCTCCTCCTGCGCCGTCGGCCGCGCGCCGAGGTGATCGCGCAGGAGGCCCGCCACGATCGCCTCGGCCTGGTCGTGCGTGAGGAGCCGGCGCGCGAGCGAGAGATCGTCGCGGTGCGTGCCCTTCGACAGGAACGCCTCGGCGAGCATCGCGACGAGATCGGCCTCGGCGCGCGTCTTGAGCTCCCCCTCCGAGGGGAGCTGCTTCTCGAGCGGGCGGATCTTGTACGTCAGCCGGAGGATGTAGAGCGGCCCGACGTCCTGCGGCGTGATCAGCGCGATCGCCGTGCCGGTGCGGCCCGCGCGGCCGGTGCGGCCGGTGCGGTGCACGTACGCCTCGGCGTCCTGCGGGAAATCGTAGTTGATGACGTGCGTGAGGTGCGAGATGTCGATGCCGCGCGCGGCCACGTCGGTGGCGACGAGGAAGCGCAGGCGCCCCTCGCGCGTCGCGCTCATCACCTTCTCGCGATCGGACTGCGGCAGATCGCCGTTCAGCCAGTCGGCGTCGTAGCCCTGGCGCTTCAGCGCCCCGGCGACCGCCTCGGTCTCGTCCTTGGTGTTGCAGAAGATGACCGCGTTCTCGGGGTTCTCGACCTCGATGATGCGGACGAGGGACGTCAGCTTGTCGCCCGTGATCAGGTAGACGTAGTGCTGGATCTGGAGCGCGCCGACCGCGTCGCCCGAGAGGGTGATGAACTCGGGCGAGCGCAGCTTGCTGCGCGCGATGCGCTCGATGTCGGGCGGGAGCGTCGCCGAGAACAGCAGCGTCTGCCGCTCCGGCGGCAGCTCGGCGAGGATCGCGGTGAGCTCGCGCTCGAAGCCCATCGAGAGCATCTCGTCGCACTCGTCGAGCACGAGCAGCCGGATGTGCTTGGCGACGATGGTCCCGCGGCGCAGGTGGTCGAGCACGCGGCCCGGCGTGCCGACGATGACCTGCGCGCCCGCGGCGAGCGCGTCGATCTGCCGCTGCATCGGCGCGCCGCCGTAGACGGCGACCACCTTGATGCCCTTGCGCTTGCCGAGGCGCTCGACCTCCGCCGAGACCTGGAGCGCGAGCTCCCGCGTCGGGCACAGCGCGAGCACCTGCGCCTGCGCGAGCGAGCGCTTCACGGCATGATCGACGATCGGGAGCCCGAAGGCCGCCGTCTTGCCGGTGCCGGTGCGCGCCTGCACGACCGCGTCGCGCCCGCGCGTCACCGGCTCCCAGACGGCGAGCTGCACCGGCGTCGGGTGGACGTAGCCAATCTCCGCGAGCGTCTCGCGCAGCTCGGACGACAGGGGGAGCACATCGAAGGTAGGCGGCGGCTGGGGCTTGTCGCCGGTCTGCGCTTCACCCGCCACTGCGGCAGGGGGAGAAGGAACGGTCATGTCGGTCATATCGTCCTGCGTGATCGCCGCGTCGGGGTATTATCTCGGGGACGCGGGCCCAAGCTGGCCATCGACGATCGCCCGGACCCGCCGCCGCAGCGGAGCCAGATCGCCTGCCTCGCGCCGCGCTGCGTGCTCCTCCGCATAGCGGAGCCGCTCGATGGCGTCGAGAGCGCGCTCGTTGTCCTCCGAGCCCCGGCACGAGGCGGCCACTCCGTCCCGGTAGGTCCACGCCGGAGCGAGCGTGCTCCTGAACCGGGCGAGGGCGGCGTCCTCCCCGTCGGTCCCGGGGGCGGCCTCCCTGGCGCGCTCGACGGCCCGGACGAGCGCCAGGAGGCCCTCCTCGCAGCTCGCATAGGGCGACGGCGCGGCCGACAGAAAGAAGACCTGCCGGATCAGCTGGAGGGTGCACGAGGCGATGATGAGCGCGGCGAAGCTGTAGTACGCGACCAGGGCGATGCGCCGGCCACGGGCGCGAGGCCCGCCAGGGCGGCGCCGCGCTCCAGGAGGGCGCGCTCCCGCCCCGGTCCCCGGCACGGCCGGGGCGGGAGCGATGGGCGCGGGAGCTTGAGCGGGCATGGGAGCTGCGATTCCTAGGGCGGGCAGGGGTGCGCGGCCGCCGACGGTCGGGCTCCGCTTCCACGGTCCCTTCCGTGCGGGCCAGTGCTATCACCTCGCGGCGGGCGCGACGAGATGCTGTTGGACGGGAGCAGCGCGAGGTGACCGACAGGACCGCGGCGCTCCGCATCATCGCCCGCCGATCCGCTGCGGCGCTCTCCGCGCTGGCCCTCGCCCTGGGCCCGCCCGGCGCCGCGCTGGCTCAGCCGCTCCAGGACAACGCCTACACCATCGACCTCTTCCAGGGGCCCATCCTGGCGCCGCTGCGCGTGACCGGGATCGCCGGCGCCTACGCCGGCTACGCCGAGGGGATCGCCGGCATGGTCGCCAACGCCGCGGCGCCCGCGCTCCGCGAGCCGTTCAGCATGCGCTGGTTCGAGTGGGACGTGGCCGCGTCGATCTCGCTGCCCATCGAGCTCTTCGAGAACAACGATTTCGACAACAGCGGCGACATCGATCTCGATTACTCGAATTTCGTCTACCTGACCCTCGGCGGCCAGCTCCAGGCGGGCGACTTCGGCGTCGGGGTCAACGCCGAGCTGCAGCGGTACTCCCTGACGGACGAGGCCGGCGCCGAGACCACGGTCGTGATCGGCAAGTACCATTTCCTCGGCGGGGTCCGCCTGCTCGGCGACGCGCTCGTGCTGGGCGCAGGTGCGCGCGCGGTGACGCTCAACCTCCAGGCCGAGCAGACCGACCTGACCATGGCGGGCGTCTCCCCGGAGCTCGGGGTGCTCGTGCGCCCCGACTGGGCGTCCTACCGGCTCGGTGCCACGTTCCGCTTCCCGGTGAACGGCGGCCGCCTGCTCGGCGAGGGCGTGGTGATGGACGGGCAGGTCCGCCGCGCCGGCGGGCTGATCCTGCCGGACGAGGTCGTCCTCCCCTGGGAGCTCGAGATCGGCCTCGCCGTGCAGGTCGGACCGCGCCCGCTCAACCCGGCGTGGATCGACCCGCGCGTCCAGGAGCGGGAGCTCCGCGAGGCGGTCGCGCGCAGGCAGACCGCGCGGGAAGAGCGGAGGGCGCGCGAGCTCGGCGCCATCGACGACCCGGAGGAGCGCGCGCGGCGCGAGCGCGTCTTCGCGACGGAGAGGGCGCGCGAGCGCGCCGCCGACGAGCGCGAGCTCGCCGCGGGGCCGGCCGTCCTCGAGGCGGAGCGGCGCGCGCGCTACTGGAACTGGCCGCGCGAGCACCTGCTCATCACGGCGGAGCTCCTCGTCACGGGCCCGGTGTCGAACGGGGTGAGCCTGGAGCGCTTCCTGGCGCAGAAGCAGCCCGGGAGCGAGCACGGCCCGTCGGCGGTGGGCACCTCGGGCGCGCACGTGAGCTTCTCGCCGCGGTTCGGGATCGAGACCGAGCCGATCCCGGGCCGCGTGCACACGCGGTTCGGCAGCTACTACGAGCCGAACCGCTTCGGCCGCCTGGGGAGCGGGCGCGTCGGCCGGCAGCACTTCACGTTCGGCGCGGACGTCCGCGTGCTCTCGACGACCTTCTGGGGCCTGATCCCAGACACCGCCTTGACGCTGCAGACGTCGATGGATTTCGCGCCTCGCTATGACAGCGTGAGCGCCGGCATCGGCGTCTGGCACTGAGCGCCGCGGCGCCGCTCACGCTGACAGCGCGCGGCGGTGTTGCTCCGCGAGCAGCACGCGGAGGTGGCTCATCCGGGCGGGGTCGCGCTTGCCGAACTCGTCGAGCGCCGCGGCGACCGCGACCGGCGCGCCGCCGCGGGGCTCCTTCCGGAGCGCCCTCGCCGCCAGCGCGAGCGCGCGGGGGCACAGCACCTCCTCGATGCAGAGCCGCGCGGGCGGCGGCCGCCACGCGGCGTCGCGGTAGCCCCCCGGCGGCGAGGGCTCCGCGAGGAGCGCGAGGCCGTCCGCCTTCGCCTGCAGCGCCGAGAGGATCTCGCGCTCGATCGCGCTGCCCTCCTCGCGATCGCCGCAGCGCTCGATCGTGAGCACCGGCTGCGCCGCGCCGCGCCGCGCCGCGCCCAGCCAGCCCTTCCGCCAGCGCACCGCCGTGGCCCTGCTGATGGTCGCCTCGCCGCGCGCGACGAGGCCCGTGAAGGCGCTGAGCATCAGCACCTCGAACGGCGAGAACGCGTCGCCGCCCTTCGCTCCCGCGATGCGCGAGAGGTTCGCGGCGACGACGGGCAGCCCCGCCTCGATCGCGTCCGAGGAACAGAAGAGCGTCGAGCCCGCGCTCGTCGGGTGGAACCCCGTCAGGCTCACGCCCTCGCCGGCGCCGTACCACCCGAGGAGCGTGCGCACGGTCCCCCGGCGGGCGCCGTCGGCCGAGCAGTAAGCCCACGTGGTGCCCCAGAGATCGAACAGCGACCGCACGATCCACCGCGCGAGCCTCGCGCCGAGAAGAACGCTCGCCGCGAACAGCGCGGCGGCCGCGAGGGACTCGTCCGCGGCCCCGGCCAGGCCCGAGAGGAGCAGCCCGTAGAGCGCCGTGTACGCGAGCAGCAGCCCGCTCGTGATCGCGCTCAGGAACAGCTCGATCCTCGGCGACGCGCCGCGCGGCTCGGACCGCCGCCACACGGCGCGGTGGGGCGGCTCGCCGCAGCGAGCGCAGGGGTCCGCGGGGCCACATCGCCGCCGCGTCCCGCAGCCGAGGCAGATGTCGATCGGGGGCAACCGGCTTGGCATCGGTGGTCCAGAATAGTGGCGCATCCTCGGCTCGTCGCCCACGACCTGACCCGCGGCGCGGGCTCGCCGCGCGCACGGTTTCGCACACGGGCACAGGGCGGGAGCGCGCCCCTGCCCGCTTCGGGCTTGTCGTCGCGCCCTGTCCGGCGCATCGAACGCGCATGCCCCATCGCCGGCTCCGCATGGTCGCTGTCAGCCACCTCGCCGTCCTCTCCCTGTGCCAAGGCGTCGCCCTCGCGCAGCCGGCGCCTCCCCAGGGTCGACCGGGTCAGCAGGCTCAGCCGCGGCCGGGCCAGCAGGCACCCGCGGCGGTCCCGACGACGACACCCCCGACGGCGGCCGCCGCGCCGGCGCCGATGCCGCAGCGCATCGATGTGAACGACCCGGCGCTCGCGCCGGTCCCCCCGCCGGCGCGCACGCTGGCGAGCTGGAACGACGCGCGCGCGATGATCGAGCAGCGGTCGGTCGAGTTCGCCATCGCCGTGCAGGAGGTCGCCCGCGCCGAGGGGGTCGCGAGGCGGGCGCTCGCCGCGGCGCTCCCGAGCCTCGACGCGCGCGGTGATGTGAATCACGAGCTGGCGGGCGGCGGCGCCGAGACGCTCCCGCCGGGCATCGCTCGCCCCCCTGGGGAGCCGACGGGAGCGTTCCAGGATGTCGAGGATGCGCCGACGACCTTGAGGGCGTCGCTCACGCTCCGCCAGCCCGTCCTCGCCCCGCGCGCCTGGTACGGCATCGGCACCGCCAGGCGCTCGGTGGACGTCGCCAAGCTGAGCCTCGAGGATCGCCGCCGCATCACCGTCGGCGCCGTGGCGGACGCCGTCGTCTCGATCGTCACGGCCGAGCGGGTCAGCGAGATCAACCGGGTCGGCCTGCGCAGCGCGCTCGAGCGGCTCGAGCTGACCCGGCGGCGCGAGCGGCTCGGCACCGGCACGAAGCTCGATGTCGTCCGCGCGGAGCAGGACGTCGCGCTCGCCCGCGCGACGCTCGTGTCCGGCGACGAGGCGCTGCGCAAGGCGCGGGAGGCGCTCGGGGCCGTGCTGGGCGAGCGCGGCGAGGTCGGCGTCCCGCAGGGCTTCTCGCTGAACGCGATCGCGGCGGAGGTGCAGTCGCAGTGCGCCGAGGCGCGCGCGGATCAGCGCGCCGACGTCCGCGCCGCCCGGGCCGAGCTCGAGATCGCGGAGCGCAACCTCACCGACGCGAAGCTCGCGTTCGCCCCGTACGTCGATCTGTCGAGCACGCTGAGCGCTCAGACCTCGCTCGGGGACGAGTCCACCCGCCGGGCGCGGTCCTGGGGGTGGTCCATCGGCGCCGTGCTCACCGTCCCCATCTGGGACGGCGGGGCGCGCTACGGCGATCTCCAGATCAACCGGGCCGCGGTCGAGCAGCAGCGGGTTCGCCTCGGCGCGGTGGAGCGCACCGCCGGGCTCGAGACGACGCAGGCGGTCCGGGGCGTCGCCGTCGCCGAGCAGTCGCGCGCGGTCGCCGAGCAGTCGCGCGACCTCGCGCGCGAGACCGCGCGCCTCACGCAGGTCGCGTTCGAGGCCGGCACCGCGACGAGCTTCGATCTCGTCGAGTCCGGCCGCAGGCAGCGCGAGGCCGAGCTCGATCTCGCGGTGCGGGAGTTCGAGGTGGTGAAGGCGAAGATCACCGCGCTGCTCGCGTCCGCCTCGTGCAGATGAAATGCGCGCAGGGCGTGCGCGCGCCACACGCACCGAGCGCGGCCGCGGCGCGGCGCGCGCCGAGCGCGGCCGTGACAGCGCGCGGGGGGTTGTGCCGAGCGACCGCGCGAGTAGGCTACGCGCCCGATGGAGCGGCTCGAGAGCTACGTCGAAGGGCAGTGGCGCGCCGGCCAGGGCGCGCCGCACGTGCTCGTCAACCCCGCGACCGAGGAGCCGCTCGCCGAGACGAGCACGGACGGCCTCGACCTCGCGGCCGCGGTGGCGTTCGCGCGCGCCGAGGGCGGGCCCGCGCTGCGCGCGCTCACGTTCGCGGAGCGCGGCGAGCTGCTCCGCGCCATGTCGCGCGCCGCGCACGCCGAGCGCGACGCGCTCATCGACGTCGCCATCCGGAACGGCGGCAACACCCGCGGCGACGCCAAGTTCGACGTCGACGGCGCGATCGGCACGCTCGCCTACTACGCCGACCTCGGCGCCCAGCTCGGCGACGCGCGGCTGCTCACGGACGGCGACGGCGTGCAGCTCGGGCGCTCGCCGCGCTTCTTCGGCCAGCACATCCTCGTCCCGCGCCCCGGCGTCGCGGTGCACATCAACGCCTTCAACTTCCCCGCATGGGGGCTCGCGGAGAAGGCCGCCTGCGCGCTCCTCGCGGGCATGCCGGTCATCACGAAGCCCGCGACCAGCACCGCGCTCGTCGCGCTCCGGCTGATGAAGATCTTCACCGAGCGCGCCCCGCTGCCGCGCGGCGCGCTCTCCTTCGTCGCCGGCCCGCCGGGCGATCTCCTCGCGCACCTCGGCGGCGAGGACGTCCTCGCCTTCACCGGATCGAGCGCCACCGGCGCCGCGCTCCGGCTCTCGCCGGGCCTCGTGCGGGAGGGCGTCCGCGTGAACGTCGAGGCCGACAGCCTGAACGGCGCCGTCCTCGGCCCCGACGCCGTCCCCGGCTCCGAGACGTACGCGATGTTCCTGCGCGACGTCGCGCGCGACATCACCCAGAAGGCCGGCCAGAAGTGCACGGCGATCCGCCGCATCTTCGCGCCCGCGGCCGTCGTCGACGCCGTCCGCGACGACCTCGTCGACCGTCTCCGCGACGCGCGCGTCGGCGATCCCGCGCAGGACGGCGTCACGGTGGGTCCGCTGACCACGTCCGATCAGCTCCGCGGCGTGCGCGCGGGCATCGAGCGCCTCGCGGCGGGCGCTGCGGTGGCGCTCGGCGGCGCCGGGCCTTTCGAGGCGATCGGGGTGCCCCCGGGCAAGGGGTACTTCGTGCCGCCGACGCTGCTCGTCGCGAGCGGCCCCGACGGCGCGCCCGCCGCGCACGAGCACGAGGTCTTCGGCCCCGTCGCCACGCTCTTCCCGTACGACGGCGGCGCGGCGCACGCCGTGGCGCTCCTGCGCCGGGGCCGCGGGAGCCTCGTTTGCTCCGTCTACAGCGACGACCGCGCCTTCGCGGCGGAGGTGCTGCTCGGCGTCGCGCCGTACCACGGCCGCGTCCTGCTCGGCAGCGAGAAGATCGCCGATCAGGCGCCCGGCCCGGGCACCGTCCTCCCGCAGACGATCCACGGCGGCCCGGGCCGCGCCGGCGGCGGCGAGGAGCTCGGCGGCCTGCGCGGGCTCCATTTCTACTCGCAGCGCACCGCCGTGCAGGGATCGCGGCCGATCCTGGAGGCGATCCTCGGGGCGAAGGGCGAGCCCCGCCCCGCGCCGGCGAAGCCGTAGATCGCGAAGGCCGGGGTAGCTCTTTCCGTGGACTTTATGGTGAAGTCTCGCTCATGAGCGCGGGCCCGCAACTCATCGGCAAGACGATCGCAGGGCGCTTCCGCGTCACCGGGTTCATCGGCGAGGGCGCGATGGCGGCGGTCTACCGCGGCGAGCAGGACGCGGAGCCGCGCGACGTCGCCATCAAGATCATGCACCCGCAGCTGCTCGGCGACGAGACGTTCGTCACCCGCTTCTACCGGGAGGCGAAGGCGGCGTCGCGCCTCCACCACCCGAACACGGTGCAGATCCTCGACTCCGGCGTGGAAGGGCACCTGCCGTACATCGTGATGGAGCTCGTCGCCGGGAAGGACCTGTTCGAGGTCCTGCTCGCCGAGCGCCGCTTCTCCGAGGCCCGCGCCGCGCGGTTCCTGATCGGCATCACCGACGCCCTCGCCGCCGCCCACGCGCGGGGCATCGTGCACCGCGATCTCAAGCCCGAGAACGTGATGGTCCTGCGGGATCCGGCGGATCCGTCGGTCGAGCGCGTGAAGGTGCTCGACTTCGGGATCGCGAAGATGGTCGAGAGGAACACCCGCGGCGAGGACGACGGGCCGAACAGCGCGCCCATCAGCGTCTGGGGCTCGGTCACCACGGTCGGCGTGGTCGTCGGCACGCCCGCGTACATGTCCCCGGAGCAGTGCCGCGGCGACGCCATCGACGGGCGCAGCGACGTGTACGCGTGCGGGGTGCTCCTGTTCCTGCTCGTCACGGGCCGGCTCCCCTTCCCGCCCACGGCCGTCGCGTGGGAGGTGGCGATGGATCACCTCCGGAAGCCGCCGCCGGCGCCGAGCCAGTTCCTGCCGCAGATCCACCCTGCCCTCGAGGCGATCATCCTCACCGCGCTCGCGAAGTGGCCGAACCAGCGCCAGCAGAGCGCGGCCGAGCTGCGCGACGAGCTCGAGCGGCTCCTGCCCCACCTGCCTTCCGCGCTGCTCCCTGCCGCCCGGACGAGCGCGCCCGAGGACGCGCCGACCCTCGAAGTGGCGATGCCGCAGTCGCTCCGGAGCTCCATGACGGCCGCGCCGCCGCTGCGCGAGGGCGATCTGCCGCCGCCGGCGCAGCGGGGCGAGGTGCTGGCGAAGTCCGTGTTCCGCGAGGCGTCGCTGACGGAAGGGCCGCCGTCGAGCGCGATCCTGTCGCTCGCCGCGACGCTCCCCGGCGTCGCCCTCCCGCGCGAGGCGCCGGCAGGACCGACGTCGGACGATCTCTCGCGGACGCTCCCGGCGGTGCGGCGGCTCGTCGCGCCGACGAGCGATCCGCCGGCGAGCGACGTCGTGATCCACGATCGCAAGGACTTCGGGCCGCTCCTCCCCGCCGCGGGCGCCCGCGCGCCGTCCCCGAGGGCGGAGGCGCCGCGAGGCGCCGGCGCGCCCGCCGCCGCCGCGCCGCCGCGGCCGCCCTCGCGGTCCTCGGCCGAGAACGTCATCGAGATCGCGCCGGCGCCGGTCCGGCGCGACCGCCGCCCGCCCGCGCGCCCGACGGACCTGTGGATGGTCAAGCTCGTGGTCCCGCTGGCGCTGGTGATCGGGCTGGCGCTCGGGGTGCTCGCCTTCTTCCTGAGCCGCTGACGCCTCGCGCCTCAGGCGCTGGCCGGCGTGACGGGCGCCTCGAAGGCGGCCGTTCTTCCCGAGCCGCCGACGCCTTTCGCCTCAGGCGCTGGCCGGCGTGGCGGGCGCCTCGAAGGCGACCCGGAGCGCCTGCGCGCGCAGCTCGATCGCCGCCGACGCGGGCGGCGGGACCGGCGCCTCCGCCTCGGCCGACAGCGCCATCGCGAACGCGTCGATCGCGGCCTCGACGACGCCCTCGATCGGGCGCGCCGCGAGCTCGTCGGGGGCGTCGTGGACCGCCACCATGCCCATCAGGACGGCGCGCACGTGGGCCGCCGCCCGCGGCGACGGCGAGGCGCCCCCTTCTTCGACGTCGCGCGCGCCGCGCGCGCCGCGCGCCCCCGGCTCCGCGCCGGCCCGCGCCGCCCTCGCGATCTCGGCGGAGAGCGGCCAGCTCAGCCGCGCCACGAGCCGCTCCTGCACGTAGGCGCGGACGCTCGCGTCGGTGCGCTTGCGCTCCTCGGGCAGCGCCGCGATCGGGCGCAGGTCGGACGCGAGCTCCCGGCGCGCCGGCTCGAGCGCCTTGTCGATCGCCGCGGCGAGCGCGCGCCGCTCGCGGCGCAGGTACGCCGCGCTCGCGCGGAGCCGGTCGGCCTCGGCGCGCGCCCTCCGCCCGGCCTCGCGGTCCTCGGCCGCGCGCGCCGACGCCGCCTGGGCGAGCTCGGCCGCGATGCGGCCCGCCTTGCGGCGGAGCGCGCGCTCGCGGAGCGCGTCGCTCGCGTCGACGATCTGCTCGGCGAAGAGCGCCTCGACCTCGGCCCACCCCGACGCCGCGAGCGCCTCCTCGTCGCCGAGGCGCCCCTTCAGCGAGAGCCGCGCCGAGAACGCGATCGGCGGCGTGAGCGAGGCGATGGCGCTCGCCGCGAGGCTGTCGCGCACGTGCGCGAGCACCGTCTCCAGGGCGTCGGGCTTGAGCCGGTCGGCCTTGTTCGCGAGGATCTGCACGGGCACGCCGAGCGCGCTGATCTCGGAGAGCACCCGCCGCTCCGACTCCTTCATCGCCTGGGGCGCGTCGAGCAGCCAGATGGCGACGTGGGCCTCGTCGAACGCCCGCCGCGCCTCGGCGATGTGATCGGGGTCAGGCGCGTTGAAGCCGGGCGTGTCGAGGATCTCGACGCGCTTGAGCCGCTCGATGGGCGCGTAGATGAACACCCGCGCGACCTTGTCCCCGGCCGCCGCGAGCGCGCGCAGCGTGTCCTTCAGCGCCGCGTGCGGCACGACGCGGTCCTGGCCGCCGCGCACGACGATGCGCGCGAACGGATCGGGCGCCCAGGCGACCCAGTGGAGCGTCGCGGTCGTCGGCAGGACGCCGGTCGGCGCCACGTCCTCGCCGAGCAGGGCGTTCAGGAACGTGCTCTTGCCCGCGTTGAACTCGCCCACCACGGCCGCGCGGAGCGGCCGCTCCCGCTCCACCGCGAGGGCCTCGATCGCCGCGAGCAGGTCGAGCCGGTCGAGCAGCTTGGCCGTGCGCGCGAGCTCGCGCAGCACGTCGCCCCACGCGGCGGCGGCGCGGGCCCCGGCGGGGCCGCCCGCGGGGGGCACCCACGCCTGCGCGATCGCGCGGCGCATGTCGTCGGCCCACGCCGCGCCCTCGCCGGTCACCGCGTCGAGCGCGTCGAGCGCGCCGCTCCCCTGCCCCGCGGACGCCATCGCCGCGGCGTCGCGCAGCCGGACGAGGTCGGGCGGGAGCGGGGGCGCGGCCGCGCCGCGCGGCTCCTTGTCGTCGTCCTTGGCGTTGCCGCGCGCGGCGAGCGCGTCGAGCGCGCCGAGGTCGCGGGTCTCGACGGCCATGCGGAGCAGCGCCGCGGCGGCCGCGCGGTCGCCCGCGGAGAGCCCGCGCGCGAGCGCCTGCCGCGCGTCGTCGCGCCGCCCCTCGGCGAAGGCGAACGCGGCGGCCCAGGTCGGCTCGTCGAGCGCGCCCGCAGCGCGGACGACGCGGCGCACGCGGTCGACGACGAGCACGTCGCGGGAGGCGGCGACCAGGGCGGCGCAGAGCTCCGCCGCGCCGGGGACGTCGAGCACGAGCGCCCGCAGCCCGAGGTCGAGCGCCCGCCCCACCACGGCGGGCGGCAGGGCCGCCGCGGAGGAGCCCGCCGCGGGGAAGCCCGCCGCCGCGCTCGCCTCGGCCAGCGCGAGCCGGGCGAGCACGAGGGCGGCGCGCCCCTCGATCGCGGTGGGCTCGCCGAGGATCTCCGCGGCGGCGCGCGCGCCGTCGAGATCGCCGTACGCGAGCGCGCACTCGGCGCGGCGGAGGGCCACGTCGCGGTCGGGCACGGTCGTGAGCGGCGCCGGGATGCGGTCGAGCCAGCGCTGCGCGCGGGCCGGGTCGCCCGCGGCGAGGTCGAGGTCCGAGAGATCGAGCAGCGCGAGGCGCGCCGCGTCGCGCTCCTCCGGCGCCGACGTGGCCCGCTCGAGCGCGTCGCGCGCGCCGTCCCAGCCGATGCGCTGCCCCGCGCGGCCGAGGCGGAGCCACACGTCGGCGCGCCACGGGACGCGCTTCGCGAGATCCGTGAGCGAGGCGACGACCTCCTGGTCGAGCCACGCGTCCTCCGCGGCGTCGGCCCAGAGCGCCAGCCCGACGGCCGAGTCGGGCAGCACGGAGAGGATGGTGCGGGCGTGCTCGCGGGCCTCGAGGGGCATGCCCTTCGCGAGCGCGGCCTCGGCGGCGCTGCGCTCGTTCTCGAGGCCGAGGGCGAGGATCTCGACCCGCCCGAAGAACCGGTTGAGCGCCTCGACGAGCCTCGCCATGGGCGGGATGAAAGCCTCCCGGGAGGGCGGTCGTCCAGGAAGAAGCGAAGGCGGGCAGCCAGGCTCGGATCTGGCCGGAGGCTCCCCCGGGGAGCCTCGCTGGAGGTCTCGACCTGGGGCGGGCCTCGAAAACGAGGGGACCGCCAGGTCCGGGCCCCTTCAGGATCTGACCACCAGCGCTCGATCAGGTCGGGACCCAGTCAGGATCTGGTCACCAGCGCTCGGCCAGGTCTCGACCCGGACCGAGCCCGGAACGTCAGCGCCTGTTGTTAGAGTGGACCTGTGCCGACAGACATCGTTGCAGGGCGCGTCGACGCGCTGATCGTCACCGCGCTGCAGGACGAGCTCGAGGCGGTCCTCGCGCTCGGCGAGGGCGGTCGAGACGGCTGGCGGGAGGCGCGGGATCCAGGCGGGTTCCCGTACTTCGTCCGCGACCTCCCGAACGACCGCGGCGAGCCGCTCCGCGTCGCCGCGGCGTGGTCGGGGCGGATGGGCGAGAGCGCGGCGGCGGCGAGGGCGCAGGGGCTCATCGAGGAGCTCGATCCAGGGTGCCTCGCGATGTGCGGCATCTGCGCCGGCAAGCGCGGCGAGGTGTCGCTCGGCGACGTCATCGTCGCCGACCGGGTCTACAGCTACGACGAGGGCAAGCGCGTCGCCCACGGCGGCGGCGAGGGCGCGTTCTTCCACGACATCGAGACGTACAACCTCGAGCGCACGTGGAACATGGATGCGGCGCTCTTCGCGCGCGAGTTCGAGCGGCAGGCGGCGTTCGCGGCCGAGCGCCCGCCGTCGAAGCCGTCCCAGGCGTGGTGGCTCCGGCACGCGCTCTACGAGAGCCAGGTGGAGGGGGGACCGCCGCCCGTCTCGCGGCCGGAGCGGGCAGCGCGGTGCCCGGGCTGGACCGATCGCATCGGGGAGCTGGAGGCGGCGGGCGTGCTCCGTATCGGCGACGGCGGCCTCGAGCTCACGGAGGCGGGCGTGGCGCAGGTCCGCCGGGATCGCCTGCTCCACCCGGACGGCCCGCCGTCGGCCCGGCCGTTCCGCGTGCACATCGGCCCGATCGCCACG
This sequence comes from Sorangium sp. So ce145, assembly GCF_051525985.1. Lineage (NCBI taxonomy): Bacteria > Pseudomonadati > Myxococcota > Polyangiales > Polyangiaceae > Sorangium > Sorangium sp. So ce145. The sequence goes on from NZ_CP150315.1 coordinate 5,078,614, forward strand.
GGCAAGGCGGTGCAGGAGGACGCGGGGCTGTTCGAGCGGCTGAAGCCGATCGGGCGCAAGGTGCTCGGCGTCGAGATGGAGGCCGCGGCGATCGGCTACGTCGCGGAGCGCCTCGGGAGGCGGTCGATCATCGCGAAGGCGGTCTCGGATCACGCCGACCACGACAAGAACGACAGCTTCCGCGCGTTCGCGTGCCGCGCCTCGGCGGAGTTCCTCGTCGCGTTTCTGAGGCGCTTTCTTGCGCCTGCGCGCGCCGAGCACGCCGGGCGAGTCCCCATGTTGCGCCGCCTCCCGGCGCGCGCGCGGGGCGGCCACGCGGGTCCGCACGGCGACGACATCCTCCTGCCCGGGGAAGGGCGCAGCGACGACTTCCTCTCGCGGGTCGAGCGCGTGTGCAGGCTGCGAGAGCCCGAGGGCGTGAAGATCGAGTGGTTCGACGCGCCCCTCCCCTTCGGCGTCTACCTTCGCGTCTCGGTCAACGAGGGCGGCATCGTCCGGATCGCGCCGCTCGCGGCGCTCGAGAGCGGCATCTCGACCGAGGCGGTCTCCGCGTTCATCGAGAGCATCGACGCCTCGTACCGGCGCGAGGATCCCGGCCTCGTGTCCACGCTGGTCTACGGCGGCGAGCCCGCGCCGGAGGAGCTCGTGCGTTACGCGAGCGCGCGGCGCGTGCGCCTCGTGCGGTTCCTCGAGTACCAGGGGCTCATCGACTTCCGCGGCTACCTGGCGTGGCAGAACGCGAGCCTCGAGCGGGACCCCACGTATCCGCCGGATCTCTACGTCGACCAGCGCGTCGCGCTCACGACGGGCCAGGAGGAGGTGCTGCACGAGCGGGCGCTCGATGCGCTCGCAGCGCTGCTCGACTCCGAGCACAACCGGTTCGTGCTGGTGCTCGGCGACTTCGGCACGGGCAAGACGTTCCTCCTGCACGAGCTCGCGCGGCGGCTGGGCAACGCGGGCGGCCCGCTGACGCCGGTGCTCATCGAGATGCGCGCGCTGGAGAAGGCGCGCGACCTGAACGCGCTCATCGCGCAGCACCTGGCGCTCGCGGGGCTCGGCAAGATCGATCTGCCGGCGTTCCGGCACATGCTGGCCGAAGGGCGGATCGCGCTCCTGTTCGACGGCTTCGACGAGCTCGCCTTCCGCGTGACGTACGACCGCGCGGTCGAGCACTTCGACACGCTGATCCAGGCGGCGCAGGGCAAGGCGGCGAAGGTGGTGGTGACGAGCCGGAGCCAGCATTTCATCTCGGAGCAGCAGGTGAGGTCGGCGCTCGCGGAGCGGGCCGCCTTGCTGCCCGGTTATCGGCTCGTGCGGCTGCAGCCGTTCACCGGGGCGCAGATCCGCAGGTTCCTGGTGAACCGGCTCGACAGCGAGGAGGCGGCTGACGAGCGCATCCAGCTGCTCGCGGAGGTGAAGGACCTGCTCGGCCTATCGGCGAACCCGCGGATGCTGGGGTTCATCGCCGAGATCGAGGCGGCGCAGCTACGGCAAGCGAAGGCGGGAGACGGCGAGATCACCTCGGCGGGGCTCTACAAGCTGCTCCTGGATCGGTGGCTCGTCTGGGAGTACGAGCGCGCGCACCCGAAGGGCGCGCAGCCGGGGCTGTCGGTGGCGCAGCGGTGGCGTGCGGTGACGGAGCTCGCGACGCGGCTGTGGCAGCGGACGGAGCAGAGCGTGAACATCCGCGAGCTGCCGGCGGAGCTCATCGCGGCGCTGCAGGCGCTCGGGCGGCACGAGCTCGATCTCGGGGTAACGGTGCACCAGATCGGGTCGGGGACGCTTCTCGTGTGGGACGACCAGGAGAACTTCCGGTTCATCCACCAGTCGGTGCTGGAGTGGCTCGTGGCGCGGGAGGCGGCCGAAGAGGTGCAGCGCTCCGGGGAGTCGGCGGCGCTCGCGCAGCGGGACGTGAGCGACCTGATGGCGGATTTCTTCGGGGCGCTCGCGGGACGGGAGGCGACGGCGACGTGGGTACGGCAGGCGCTCGGCGGGGCGTGGGGGACGGTGGCGACGGCGAACGCGCTCCGGATCGACGGGCGGACGGCGCTTGGGGTGAGCGAGCAGATGAACCTCGCGGGGGCGGATCTGCGGGGGCAGGATCTGTCGGGGAAGAACTTCTGCGGGTGCGATCTGCGGGGGGCGGACCTGAGAGAGGCGAAACTCGTGGGGGCCAACCTGAGCGGGGCGCAGATGGGAGGGGCGCTGCTCGAGGGGGCGGACCTCTCCGGGGCGGCGCTCTGCGGGGCGGACCTGACCGGGGCGACGGCGGTTCGAGCGCGGATTGTGGGCGCGGATCTGACCGGAGCGAAGCTCGCCTCGACGAGGCTGCGCGGGGCGAAGCTCGTGGGGGCACGGGGGGCGAAGCTCGACGGGTGCGACACGTTCGGCGCGGCGATGCCGGATGCGGCGAGGTTCGAGCCGACGTGGGTACAAGGCAGCCGGTGCAACGCTGTAGCGATCAGCCCCGATGGGACCTTGCTCGCATCGGGTCACTCCCACGGGATCGTGCTGTGGGACATGGCGACCGGGGGCGCGCTGCGCAGGCTGAACGGCCACTCCGACTGGGTCACGAGCATCGCTTTCAGCCCTGACGGGGATACGCTCGCGTCCGGCTCGGACGATTGCACTGTCCGGCTCTGGGACGTATCGACTGGCAACGTGCTCTGCGTGCTCAAGGGGCACGCTCATCATGTGAACAGCGTGACGTTCAGCCCTGACGGCGAGACGCTGGCTTCCGGATCTTCTGACTGTACCGTCCGGCTCTGGCAGGTGGCCACCTTCCGACAAATCGCCGTGCTCCACGGCCATCGGGATGGAGTGATGGCCGTCAAGTTCAGCCCCGACGGCGCGACGCTCGCCTCCGGCGCTCACGACACCGTCATCCGGCTCTGGAAGGTCGCGACAGGCGACGTGCTTCGCGTAGTGAGCGGCCACCGGGCTGGCGTGCTCAGCATCGCGTTCAGCCCCGACGGCGGCACGCTGGCCTCCGGCTCCGCGGACTACGACATTGGCCTCTGGGACGTCACGACGGGCGAGCAGCGGAACACGCTGAAGGGCCACTTGCGAAGCGTGAGGAGTGTCGCGTTCAGCCCCGACGGCGCGACGCTCGCCTCCAGCGCGGGAGACGGAGCCGTGCAGCTGTGGAATCGATCAGGCGTCGCGTTGCACGCGCTCCAGGGCCACTCCGCCGCCGTGACGAGCGTCGCGTTCAGCCCCGACGGCGCGACGCTCGCCTCTGGTTCGAAGGACAGCACGGTGCGCCTGTGGCACGTGTCGACGGGTGGCGCCGTGCGCGTGCTGGAAGGACAGCCGAGCGTGTCCATGGCCATGGCGTTGAGCGCCGATGGCGGGACGCTCGCGCTCGGCTCCGAAGACGTTGGCATTCAGCTCTGGCGGATGTCGGCATGGACTGCGGCGCCGCCGCTCGTGGATCGCGGCATCTCCTCCGCGAAGCTGGTCTTCAGCCCTGACGGCACGACGCTGGCGTTCGCACAGCGCGACCACACGGTCCGGCTCGGAAGGCTCGGCGCAGACCGCACGGCGCGCGTGTTGAGGGGGCATTATCATCGCATCATGGATATCGCCTTCCGCCATGACGGGGGCATGCTCGCGTCAGGCTCGCTCGACGGGACAGTGCGACTCTGGCACACCGAGGCAGCGGAGCCGCTTCGCGTGATGGAAGATCACGAAGATGGAATCAGCAGCGTGGCGTTCAGCCCTGACGGCACGATGCTGGCATCAGGATCGTTCGATCGAACCATCCGGCTCTGGAAGGTGGACGGCGAAGGAGCAGCGCGCGTGCTGGAAGGCCATGGTCGTGTCGTGAGGAGCGTGGCGTTCAGCCCTGATGGGGCGACGCTCGCCTCGGGCTCCGACGACACGACCGTCCGCCTCTGGCCTCTCGTCGAGGGCGCCGAGCAGCGCGCGCTGGCCGGCCACGCCGGCCAGGTGAAGTGCGTGACCTTCAGCCCCGACGGTGCATGGCTCGCATCAGGGTCCGACGACGGCAGCGTTCTCCTCTGGCGTGTGTCCGCCGATTACACGGCGCGCGTCCTCCAGGGGCACACCGGCGAGATCGTGAGCGTGGCCTTCATGCCGGATGGAGAGATGCTGCTCTCCAGCTCCACCGACGGTACCATCCGCTTCTGGGACGTGCGGACTGGCGCCTGTCTCGCCGTGCTGCTCAAGCTCCCCGAGGGCTGGGTCGCCTTCCGCCCAGACGGCTGCTACAAGCTCAGCGGCAACGTTGCAGGGGGCTTCTGGCACGCCTCCAACCTGTGCCGCTTCGAGCCAGGCGAGCTCGACGAGCTCATGCCCGGCCTGCGCATCCCGGATGACGAGCCGCTGCTCCCCTTGCTGCCAGTGCGCGGCCGGGGCTGAGCGCGGATCGTCGAGCTGCCGGCCCAAACGACTACAGCACCTTGTCGATCACCTCGATCACGATCCCGCCGAATCGGCCCTCGTCGGCGCGGCACCTCACGCCCCGGACGACGCATGCGTGGCTATCCCGAGGCTCGCCGGTATCCGCGTAGCGCGCCCCGAAGCCGCCGCCGAACGACGTGTTGAAGAACTGGAGAGGCCGTCCGGCCTCGTCTGTGGCCTCGTGCTTGCAGAGACCGCACACCGCGCGCGGGTGGCGTGGCCACAGCTCCAAGGGATCGCTGCAGATCGGGCAGCGGTGCGTCCCGTCCGGCATCCCGCTCCCATCGGCGGTCACGAGGCGCGCGCCGCGCTCGCCCGCGGCGGACCTGTACGGGCCGCTGAGCCCCGCGATGCTGGCGCGGTCGTCGCTCGCGACCGCGAGCAGGCCGGCGCCGGCGAGGGTGAGCGCTTCGAGCGCCGCCGCGAAGCCGGGCCGGTCGCCGATGTCCTCCCCGCGATCCTCGTGCCAGGACGCGATCTCGACGCCCTCCCGGCTGGCCCAGGCCTGGATCGCCTGGCGCTGCTCTGGAGCCGAGGCGCACGCGGCGTCCGTGGAGACGCGGACGTAGGCGACGGCGCGCTCGGGACTGCCACGCTTGAACCGGCGAGCTGTCATCGGGGGTGAGAGAATCCTGAACGGCGATACTTGTCCAGCGGGCGGTGGTTGTGGTCGCGGGTGGCTCGCCCCCCCCCGAGCGGCGCGCGGAGGAGGTTCGCCGCGCTTGCTTTCAGCTCAGGGGCGGCGCCTGCGCGCTGCGCGCGTTCGAGATCGACGGGGCCGCAGAGGCAGAGGACGACGATCTGCTACGCTTGCTCGGGTTCGACGAGGCCGGGACCGTCCAGGCTCGACGATGGCTCGCGCAGCAGCTTGGATCCGAGGAGCTCGCCGTAGAAGTCCGGTTGTCGCCCGAGCAGGTGCTGCTCGCCTTGCCCGACGACGTGCTCCGCGCCCTGTCCGATTCCTACCTCGAGACGCTCTCGGAGGAGACGCGCGCCGCCATCCGCGAGCGCATCGGGCGGTGGGACGGCAGTTCGGCTGACCGCGCGCGCAGGAGCACACGGAAGGGCCTCTGCTCTCGCGCGGCGAGCCCTCGCCAGGCATTCGCTGAGTCCGGGTAGACTCCAGGACCGATGCTCCTCCCGCCGAGAGCGACGGGCCTCGCCGCGGGCGCCCTGCGCCCGTGGCCCTCCGTGCTGGCGACGTGGGGCCCTGGAGAGCGAAGCACGCTGCACGCCCACCATTGCTGGCACCTCGTGCTGGCGCTCGATGGGGAGCTCCAGATCCAGACGGCCGACAGGGGCGCGCTCCAGCGTGGAAGCGCCGTCCTCACGGCCCCGGACACCGCGCACGCGATCGATGCGTCGGGCGTCCGTGTGCTCATCGTGTTCATCGAGCCGGAGAGCGACGTTGGAGATGGGCTCGCCCAGGCGCTCGGGGCATCGACGATCGAGGTCATGGGCAGCGAGACGGCAGACCGGCTGCGGTCGCGCGTCGCCGAGCGAGGAGAGGCCGGGCTCTCGGCGGCGCTGCCCGGCGTGTTCGAGGCGCTGGGGATCGCGGTCCCGCCGTCGTCACCGAGGTCGAGGCACCCGGGGGTCCAGCGGGTGCTGCGCCACCTGCGGGCGGGCGCCGGAGACGCGGACACGTCGCTCGAGGCCCTGGCCCGCATCGCCCGGCTCTCGCCGGGGCGGTTCATGCACGCCTTCACGGAGAGCGTCGGCGTGCCGCTGCGGCCGTACCTCCTGTGGCTCAAGCTGGAGCGCGCCGGGGCGGCGATCGCCGGCGGCGCGGCGCTCTCGGAGGCCGCCAGCGCGGCCGGGTTCGCGGACGCGGCGCACATGACCCGGACCTTCCGCCGGATGTTCGGGGTGAGCCCCTCCGATCTGAGACGCCGTAGCCAGCTCGTTCAAGACGGGTGACGAGCGGGTCGCCACCTTGAGGGCATGGCACCTCTGCTCGTCCTCTCGATCTCGTTCGCGCTGTTCGTTGTCCTCGGGCGCCTCGGCGTCAGGCACCTCGGGAGCTGGGTCACGTGCTTGCGGTACGCCCTCGCGGCGATGTTCCTGCTGACCGGATCGGCCCACTTCGGGAGCCGGCGCGCCGAGCTCGTGGCGATGGTGCCGCCGGCGCTGCCCTACCCCGAGCTCCTCGTGGCCGCGACGGGGGTCCTGGAGATCGCGGGCGCGGCGGCGCTCCTTGTGCCGCGGCTCGCGCCGTGGGCGGCCGGGGGGTTGACGGTGCTGCTCCTGGCGATGTTCCCTGCGAACGTGCACGCGGCGCGCGCGGGGCTCACGCTGGGCGGCAGCCCGGTGACGCCGCTCGTGCCGCGCACGCTGATGCAGATCGCGTTCGTCGCCGCGACGGTCGCCGTGGCGCTCGGCGCTCGTGGCGGGGAGCGGACGAAGCGTGAACGAGCTCGGGGTGCGCTGCGCGGCGCGCCAGGCGCTGCCGATTGAGGCGACCGAGCCGGCAGGGCACTAGGTTAGCTCAGGTCGTCTCCCAGTCCTCCAGACGGAGCTTCGTGACGCGGGAGAACTCGGAGATGTTGTGGGTGACCAACCTGAGATCGTGTGCGAATGCGATCGCCGCGATGAGCAGGTCGTTGGCTCCGATGGCCTGTCCGCGTCCCTCGAGATCAGCTCGAATCACGGCGTACCTCTCTGCGGCTACGTCGTCGAACGAGAGCGATTTGTAGCGAGCGAAGAAGGTTCGCTGAACGGCGAGATTCCGTTCGCGCCGCGCGCTTCGCTCCGACCCGTAGAACATCTCCGCCTTGACGATGCTGCACACGCAGATGTCTTCATCGGGTGTCTCGGTCAGGCGATCGATGAGCGCTTGCGACCGTTGGTTGAGGAATCGAATGCAGGTGTTGCTGCTGAGGAGCTACTTCATTCGATGGACAGCCAGGTCTCGAGGAGCGGCTGTACGGGACGCGCGATGGGATCATCTGACAAGGCGCCGGCCAGCGCTTCGAGCTCGGCCCGCTTCTTCTCCAGCGCCTCTGGCGGGATTTGGGGGCCATCGATCTCCTGCCAGACGAGCACGACCTCGACTCGGCGGTGAGGAGCGCCGATCGCCAGATCAACGTGCACTGTGCCTCGCTCGTCGCTCTCGTACAGCTTGCGAACGGTGTTCATCCAGGGTGCTCCTCCGGAACGAGCGGATAGGGCGATCTTTCTAGCACGTCGACCCGCCGATGACGCAGCGGGCTCAGCACGGCGGCTACCGTCGCTTCTCCGCGCGCTGGGTTGACGTTCGAAGCGGTTTGGGCCGGTTCGTCTGTCCGGACGCGCTCGGCGGCGGAACGGATCGGCGCGACGCGGCGTCGATCGAGGCGGAACCGGCTCCGGAGCAACCCCGCAGCGGGCCTGCGTTGGGGCGGAACGATCTGCTGCGCTGGAGCCGGCGCGGCCCCGCATTGAGGGGGACGCGGCGGCGCTCTGCGGACTGGCGGCGGCGAGGAGGTCGTCTGTTAGACTGGCGCCGTGGCGAGAGACCTCATCGACTTCGGCATCGAGCGCAGCCGCCACGAGCACTTCTTCGGTCGAGAGGACGTGCTCGCCGCCATCGATCGCCACCTCGACGGCGCGGGCGCGTCGGGCCGCTGGGTGCTCGTCACGGGCGGGCCCGGCATGGGCAAGAGCGCGACCCTCTCGCGATGGCTCGACGTAGAAGAGCAGCGCGGCCACAGGGCGCCGCACCACTTCCTCCGGCGCGACGTCATGGACTGGGATCGCCCCGAGGCGGTCGCGCGCTCCCTCTCGGCGCAGATCGAGGCGCTCTTCCCGGCGCAGAAGGACCCCGAGTCGCGGCCGGAGAGCCGGCTCATCGAGCTACTGGCGAAGGTCTCCAGGCACGAGCTCGTCCCCCGAGGCGAGCGCCTGGTGCTCGTCGTCGACGGCCTCGACGAGGCGCGGAGCGACGGCGCCGGGCAGAACCCGCTGCCGGGCTTCCTACCCTACGCGCTGCCGCCGCGCGTGCACGCGCTCTGCGCCTCCCGCCCGCAGTACCCGCACCTCGGCTGGCTGGAGAGCCGCGGGAACGTGCGGCGCATCGATCTCGACGCGCCCGAGTGGGCGGGCTCGAACGAGCGGGCCTGCCGCGCGTTCTGGGCCGACCAGGCGCCACGGTTCACGCCGCGGCTCGACCCGAGGCTCGTCGAGGAGGCGGTCGCGCGGGCCGAGGGGAACCTGCTCTATGCGGTGAAGCTCAGGGAATGGCTCGAAGAGCAGCCGGTCGAGCAGCGGCGCGTGGAGCGCCTGCCCCGCGGGCTGAGCGGGTTTCTGGAGCAGATCTGGCAGCACCTGCGGAGCCTGCCGCGTGAGCAGTTCGGGCTGGTCGCGAGCGGGCTGGGGCTGGTCTGCGCGGCACGCGAGGCGCTGCCGCTCGAGGAGATCGAGGCGGCGTGGGGGCGGAGCGACGTGGAGGACGGGGAGGACGGGGAAGCCTTCCTCCGCGATGCACGGCCACTGCTCCTGGAGGAGCCGGCGTCGTGGCGGGGCGCCCGGGCGTACCGGCCGTACCACGAGGCGTTTCGCGAGTTCGTCGCGGAGAAGCTCGGGCCGAAGCGCATGGCCGAGCTGCACCGGCGGCTCCTGGAGACGACGTCGCGGTGGCCGGTGCCGGAGGGGCAGAGCGACTTCCGGAGGCTGTACGCTGCGCGCCACGCGATCGCGCATGCACTCGCGGCAGGCGCGCGCGAGAAGGCACGGGGGCTGTGCAGGGATCTGGGGCTGCTGGAGGCGCTCTGCCGCGATGAGGGGCCGGCGGCGCTCGAGGATGCGCTACGGCTCGGCGCGAAGGAGCTCGGGGATGGCGAGATCGACCTGCTCCACCGAGCGGTGAGGGCCGAGTCGCACTGGCTCCGCGGAGCTCCGAAGGCGCTGCCGGAGCTGGTCTACAACCGACTGCGCTCGGCCGGATGGGACGCGGAGCGAATCGCGCACACGCTGCGGTTCCCGCGCGGCTTGCCGAAGATCCGGCTGCGGCATCCGGTACGGATCTGGACTGCGGAGGAGCGCACGCTGTCCGGACACTCCAATTGGGTCTATGCCTGCACGATCAGCCCGGATGGCCAGCGCGTCGTCTCCGCCTCCGGCGACAAGACGCTCAAGGTCTGGGACCTTGCAACCGGGCAGCTCCTCTCCACCCTCGAAGGCCACCCCGAACAGATCAATGCCTGCGCAATCAGCCCGGATGGCCAGCGCGTCGTCTCCGCCTCCGGCGACAAGACGCTCAAGGTCTGGGACCTGGCGACCGGCACGCTCCTCTCCACCCTCGAAGGCCACTCCAATTGGGTCAATGCCTGCGCAATCAGCCCGGATGGCCAGCGCGTCGTCTCCGCCTCCGGCGACAAGACGCTCAAGGTCTGGGACCTTGCAACCGGGCAGCTCCTCTCCACCCTCGAAGGCCACCCCGAACAGATCAATGCCTGCGCAATCAGCCCGGATGGCCAGCGCATCGTCTCCGCCTCCTACGACAAGACGCTCAAGGTCTGGGACCTGGCGACCGGCACGCTCCTCTCCACCCTCGAAGGCCACTCCTCTTGGGTCGATGCCTGCGCAATCAGCCCGGATGGCCAGCGCATCGTCTCCGCCTCCAAAGACAAGACGCTCAAGGTGTGGGACCTGGCGACCGGGCAGCTCCTCTCCACCCTCGAAGGTCACTCCTCTTGGGTCAATGCCTGCGCAATCAGCCCGGATGGCCAGCGCATCGTCTCCGCCTCCTGGGACACAACGCTCAAGGTCTGGGACCTGGCGACCGGGCAGTTCCTCTCCACCCTCGAAGGTCACTCCGATTCGGTCAAGGCCTGCACGATCAGTCCGGATGGCCAGCGCATCGTGTCAGCCTCCAGCGACAAGACGCTCAAGGTCTGGGAGATGTCGACAGGGAAACACATGGATACAGTGTACGGAACCAGCTTGTTCATCAGCATGGCTGTATCGCAACAGATTCTCTGTGCAGGCGACGCAAACGGCAACCTCTGGCATCTCCATTTCACGACTCCGGCGCCTCTTGAACAAGCTTTCCCGACGATGAAGGCGATCCGCCTCTTCTTCAGCTACTGCCACAAGGACGAGGCTCTCCGCGACGAACTGGAGACCCACCTCGCCCTTCTCAAGCGCGAGGGCATCCTCCAGAGCTGGCATGATCGCCGCATTGCCGCCGGCGATGAACGGGCTGGCCAGATCGACAAACACCTCGACGAGGCCGAGGTGATCCTCCTCCTCGTCAGCGCCGACTTCCTTGCCTCCGATTACTGCTTCGACAACGAGATGCGGCGCGCCCTCGAGCACCACAACGCCGGCCAGGCCCGCGTCATCCCGGTCCTCCTTCGGGAGACCGACTGGCGCGGCGCGCCTTTCGCCAGGCTCCAGGCGCTGCCCAGGGATGGGAGACCGGTCACCAGCTGGCGGAACCGCGACGAGGCCTGGACCGACGTGGTGAAAGGCATCCGGCACGCGGTCGAGGCGCTCCGAGGGCATGCCGGATACGATGGGCGCCTCGACGCCCTTCAAGGAGCACGCGATGTCCGACGCGATCACGACGTCTCAGGCTGAGCCGATCGACGACGAACAGTACCCGGCCTTCCTCGAAGCCATCCGAGCCCGCTTCGGCGAGGTGACCGCCGGCGGCGCGCACCTCTTCACAACGGACGCCGCCGGCCTCTTCGACGCGTTCCTCGACGGGCTCCGCGCGGATCGGCGCCAGCACTACACATGCAGCGCGTGCCGCCGTTTCGTCGATCGCTTCGGCGGGCTGGTGAAGGTCGCGCCCGATGGGACCGCAACGTCAATCGCGTGGGCCCCCGACGCAGCACCGCCGTTCTTCCGGACCTCCGTCGAGGCCATGGCGCTTCTCGTCGCGCGCGCGAAGGTGACCGGCGTCTTCCTCTCCGAAGAGCGCACGTGGGGGATGCCGAAGAACAAGAGCCAGAAGCCGCCCTTCTCCTGGAATCACATGGCCGTCGCGCCCGGGCGGGAGCTCGTCTTCAAGCCGTCCGCCGTGCAGACCACCTCGCAGGTCGTGGCCGAGAAGCTCCAGGACTACGGCACCCTCTGCCGAGGGCTCGCCGAGTTCCCGCTCGAGGTCGTGAGGCAGGCGCACACCCTCCTGAGCACCGGGAACCTCTACCGATCGGAGAAGTGCATCGGCGTGGCGAAGTGGCTGATCGATCTGCATGAGGCGCGCGCGGCGACGAAGAACCCCGTCGCCCGCGACAACCTCACATGGCTCGCCGCGGCGACCGCGCCGGCCGGGTTCTGCCACGTGCGCAGCGGCATGATCGGCACTCTCCTGGAGGACATCCAGGCTGGGCTCGGCTTCGCCGACATCAAGGCGAAGTTCGACGCCAAGATGCACCCGCTCCTCTACCAGCGCCCCCAGGCGGCGCCGAGCGCCGGCAACATCGCGCAGGCCGAGGCCATCGTGCAGAAACTCGGCTCGGCGGGCGCGCTGGAACGCCGGTTCGCCAAGCTCGAAGACATCCAGGCGCTGTGGAAGCCGAAGGCGGGCGCGCCCCGGGAGCAGGGCGGCGGCGTCTTCGCCCACCTCAAGGCCAAGATCTCGACGGCCGCGGTGTCCGTGGAGCAGCCGCCGGTCGTCATGACCTGGGAGAAGTTCCAGCGGACCGTGCTCGCGGACGCGGAGCGCATCGAGTTCTTCGTGCCCGAGCAGAACGCGCCGTACGCGGCCCTGGTGACGGCCGCGAACCCCGACTCGCCGCCCATCCTCCAGTGGGATCGCGAAGAGAAGCGGAACCAGGTGAGCTGGTACATGTACGTCAAGGGCTCGCCGGCGAGCGCGTGGAACCTGAAGGCGGGGCAGTTCCATCAGGTCACGGCGATCGCGCTGCAGCCGACGATGTGGGACGGCCCGGACAAGTACCCGCACCAGGGCCAGTCGGTCTTCTTCCTCCTCGACGGCGCGCGAGACGTGAACCACGAGCGCAGCGGCGGCTTCTTTCCGGAAGACCTGCGAAGCGAGTACCACGGCATCCGCGCCACCATGGAGGCGTACGCGAAGAACGCGACCATCGCGGGAGCCAAGGAGGCGTCAGCCTGCGGCATCAAGCTCCGGAAGAGCGCCGGCACGTGGGATTACCTCTTCCGCGTCACCACGAAAAACGGGCGGGTCACCTACAAGCTCGACCGCTGGGACTGAGAAGCGGGCCCTGCGGGTGCTGCGCCATCGGCGGACGGGTGCCGGGAGCGCAGACACGCCGGGCGGGGCATGCGCGCTGTTAGACTGCCGCCGTGGCGAGAGACCTCATCGACTTCGGCATCGAGCGCAGCCGCCACGAGCACTTCTTCGGTCGAGAGGACGTGCTCGCCGCCATCGATCGCCACCTCGACGGCGCGGGCGCGTCGGGCCGCTGGGTGCTCGTCACCGGCGGGCCCGGCATGGGCAAGAGCGCGCTCCTCTCGCGGTGGCTCGATGTAGAGAACCCGCTGCCGGGCTGTCTGCCGTATGCGCTGCCGCCGCACGTGCACGCGCTCTGCGCCTCGCGCCCGCAGTATCCGCACCTCGGGTGGATAGCTGGCCAACGCGCGACCTACCCGCCCGCCCTGCCGATCAGCCTCCCGGCCAACTCGCGATGGGCCCGCCTGCCCCGCCGACCTGCCTCCGGGCCAACTCCGACATACAGGCCTGTCCTGCCGACCAGGCCCCGGGCCATGTCCGACATGCCGACCTGCCCTGCCGACCAGGCCCCGGGCCATGTCCGACATGCCGACCTGCCCCGCCGACCAGGCCCCGGGCCATGTCCGACATGCCGACCTACCCTGCCGACCAGGCCCCGGGCCATGTCCGACATGCCGACCTGCCCTGCCGACCAGGCCCCGGGCCATGTCCGACATGCCGACCTGCCCTGCCGACCAGCCCCCGGCCATGTCTCGCCCCCGCCCTCGCTCCCCCTCACCGGTACGGCCCGCCCCGCCCCTCCCCCCGCATCTGCCGCGCGAGCGCCAGCATGGGCCGCAGCACCTCCCGCGCCGCCGCCGGATCCGCGAGCGGCGCCCCGATCACCACCGCGATCGCGCCCGGCGCCACCGCGACCCCCTCCTCCGCATCCGCAACCCCACCGAGGCGCGCCGCCTGCTCCAGGATCGCCGCTGCGATCCCCTGCTCCGCCGCGTTCCTCGGCCTGGCCGCGCCCTCGATCGGCGGATCCAGCCGCAACGAGACCCGCGTCCTCGCGGGAACGGCGCCCTTGAACAGCGTCTCCAGCTCGAACCGCGCCCCTTCGAGCGTCCCCGAGAGCCGCATCGAACCGGCCCGGAGCGCACCGTCGCTCTCCTCCGCGAAGCGGCGCCACGCGGGCAGCCACGCCGCCATCGCCGCCGGCGGCGGCAGCGCCGCGCCAGCCTCCGCGAGCGCCTGCGCGAGCGCGTTGACCTGCGCCAGGAACGCGTCGAGCGCCTGCTCGTCCGACGCCTCCGCGGCGCTCCACACCCACGCCTCCCTGTCGTCCACGTCGGCCCGATGGAAAGCACGCAGCGCACGCCGGAGCGCAGGCCCGAGCACGGCCAGCACCTGCGCCTCCTCCCGTCCCGCCGCCCGGAAGCGCCGATCGGATCCCTCGTCCCCCGTCTCCAGCCCATCGAGCTCCAGCACGCGCCGCCACTGCACGTCGAGGCGCAACCCCCAGGGCTCCGCGAACCGCACCGTCGCGCCCAGGCCGGCCCTCAACCCCTTCACGGCAGAGGCCACCTCGACGGCGCACCCCGCGCGCACGCCGCGGAGCCGCAGCCCCCGTTCCAGCGAGAGCCCCACCCGCCGCCCCGCGCGCGCCCAGACCGCGCGCCAGCGATCCGCGCCGATCCGGGGCCGCTTTCCATCGCGCCCGGTCCGCGGCTCGAACAGGCCGACGATCAACGGCACGCGATGCCGCACCAGCTCCCCGCCCGCCAGGTGCTCGATCGTCACCTCCAGCGCGTACTCCAGGGCAACCTCGCGGAGGCGGAAGGACGGCGCGAGATCGCCCGGCAGAGAGATGCGGAAAGGCACCTCCGTTCCCTCGGCGATCCCTGTGACATCCTGGAAGAACACGTTCGGGCAGCTCTCGTACGAACCGCCGCGCGCGTTCACCTGCTCCACCCCGTTGCCGACCAGCGCGACGCGGAGCCCGAAGGGATAGCGCCCCGGGAGACCCCCGAAGGCGACGGCCCCGGTCACGATCGCGCCCGGGGTGAGGGTCCGGCCCGGCAGCGACACCTCGACGAAGGCGCCGCGCCCCCGGCGGCTCGCGTCGATGAACGGCCCGTCCTCCGGCCGCTGCGCGGACCTGGGCCGGACGAGGACCTCCTGGCTCTCCCGCGCGTCGAGCCACCACGGAATGGAGACGTGCGCGCGGACCTCGCACCGGCACGCCTGGAAGGCGCCGGCGAACGTCGGCGGGAGATCACCAGGCAGCGCGAACGAGACCCGGTAGCGGTGAATCCCCTCGCCGAGCCGCCCCTCCCCGGCCACCTCCTCGCTGAGGAGGAGCAGATCGCGAACCTCGAGGGTCCCCTCGCCCGGAACCAGCCGCTCGTGCGTGTGCCGCAGGGCCACGCGCACGAAGTTGATGGGCGTCTTCGCGGCGCTCTCGAGCGAGAGCCCGACGTCGAACGCCTCGCCCGGATGAACGACCCTGGGGAGGCGCAGCGTGATGAAAGGGCGGCTCCTCATCGCCGCCTCCCAGTGTAAACGACCCGGCCGACCGCCCTCCGATGCGGCGTGGCACCGCCCGCTCGCTCGCGGTCAGGAGGTCGCGCCGCCCGCTCGCTCGCGGTAGGAGATGGCCAGGTGCTGCGTCGAGGGCGGCAGCGGATGAAACTCCGTCCGCGAGAAGCCCGCGCGGCCGAACATCGCGCCGAGCTCCGCTTCCGTGTACGCCTCGTCCCGCGGCGTCTGGACGAGCATCGTCATGGCGAACTCGGCTACTCCGCCGCCTCGCCCAGCCACGCCCGCGCGAGCTCGAGCGTGCGCGCGTTGTCCACGGCCCGCTCCAGGAAGTGCGCCCGGAACGCGCCGTCGCTGATCTTCTCGGCGCGCGCGAGCAGGCGATCGCGCGCCTCGGCGATCGCCCGCGCGGCCTCGGCGCCGCGCCCGCAGACCGACAGCGCCTCGGCGTAGACCAGGCGCACCACCGACTCGCCCTCCTCCACGCCCACCTCGTCGAGCAGCGCGCGCGCGCGCTCGGCGGCGGCGAGCGCGTCGCCAGGGCTGCCGAGGTGGAGCAGCGCGCGCCCGAGCACCGCGACGGCGTAGGCGCGCATCGGCGGGGCCCGCTCGAGGATCGCGTCCGCGGCCCGCGCCTCGCGCGCGGCGGCCTCGGGATCGCCCGCGAGGAGCAGGATGCTCGCGAGGTAGACGCGCGCGCAGCCCTCCATCCGCACGTCGCCGTGGCGCTCCAGCATCGCGCACGCGGTCTCCTCGACCGACCTCGCCTCGTCGAGCCGGCCGCGGTAGGAGAGCACCAGGCCGAGGTTCTGGAGGACGTACGCCGTGGTGCCGCGCAGCTCCATGCGCTCCGACTCGGCGAGCGCCTGGCGCAGCGCCGCCTCGGCCTCCTCGAGCTGACCCACCTGGCCGTACGAGTAGCCGAGGTTCATGCGCGCCATGCACGCCCGCCGCACGTCGCCGGCCTGCTCGAACGCCGCGAGCGCCGCCGCGATGCCCGCGAGGCTCGCGCCCGGGTCCCCGCCCGCGTGCGCGCGGATCGCGCGCGCCTCGTGGAGGTTCGCCACGGCCTCGAGATCCGGCGCCGGGGCGCCCTCGATCGCGCGCTCCGCGCCCTCGAGCAGCGCGTCGGCCAGCGCGTAGCGGCCGCCGAAGATCAGCATGAGCGCGGCGGAGCTCAGGCAGGCGCTCTTGGCGGAGCTCCCGTCCTCGAGGGGCGCAGGCGTGTCGCGCGCGACGGCGGCCCAGCGCTCGACGCGCTCGAGGCCGCCCGTGGCGCCCGCGACGATGATGATCCGGGTCAGCGCGGCGAACCAGGCGGCGGATCCCTCCGCGAGGTGCTCCGCGGCGGCCACGGCGCGCTCCTCGGCGAGCGCGAGATCGCCGCGCCAGAAGTGCGCCTGGCTCTCGAGCAGGCGGAGCTCGCCCACGGTGGCGGGCGCCGGATCACACGCGACGCCGCGCGCCGCGCGCGCCAGCACCGCGCCGAGGTCGTTGCCCCGCAGCGCCTGCCGCGCCGCCGCGAGGTACGCCGTGGCCGCGCGCGCGGGCTCGCCGCCGCGCTCGAAGTGCTCGGCGAGCGCCATGGGATCGGCCTCGCCGCGCTGCGCGAGGAAGCCGCCGGCGAGCGCGTGGCCGAGCCGCCGGTCGCCCTCGGTCAGCATGCCGTAGGCGGCCTCGCGGATGAGCGCGTGGCGGAACCGGAGCGCGGCGTCGCCGGCGGTGCTCCGCGGCCCGATCCGCACGATCGCCTCGTGCCGCACGAGCTCGTCGACCTCGCGCGCGACCTCCGACCGGCCCACGAGCGCGGCGACCCCCGCCTCGGTGAACGCCTCGCCGAAGACGCTCGCGGCGCGCAGCACGCGGCGCGCCTCCGGGTCGAGCGCGTCGAGCCCGGCCTGCACCATCGCGAGCACCGTCTCCGGCGGCGCCGCGGTCCGGCCGCGGGCGGCGGCGCGGATCTGCTCTTCCAGATAGAACACGTTGCCGTCGGCGCGCTCGACGAGCGTCCTCACGAGCTCCGGGCTCGCCCGGGCGCCGAGCGCCTCCCGCACGAGCTGCTCGCCGCCCGACGGCGCGAGCGGAGCGAGGCGGACCTCCCGGACGAGGTGAGGCCCCCACAGCCCCGGGAAGAGCTCGTGCACGGAGGGACGCGCCAGCGCGAGCACCGCGAACCGCCTGCCCTTCAGGTTGCGCAGCGCGGCCTCGACCAGCGTCACGGTCGGCAGATCGCCCCAGTGCAGGTCGTCGAGGACGAGGAGCACCGGCTGCGCGGCGCACTCGGCGTCGAGGAAATCCTCCCACGCGAGGCGCAGCTGGTCGCTCATCAGGAGCGGGTGCCGCCGCGCCGCCCTGAGCTGCACGTCGTCGTCGTCCGGGAACGGCGCGCCCGCGAGCTCGCCGAGGAACGGCGCGACGCGCGCGGCCGCCGCGGCGCCGCAGCGGCGCTCGACGCGCGCGCGGATCTTGCGCCGCTTCGACTCGATCGGCTCGCCGTCGCGCAGGCCGAGCCCGCGGCGGAGCGCGCGCTGGAGCAGGCCGAAGGCGGAGCCGGCGCTCATCGGGTCCGCCTGGCCGAGCCACACCGCGAGGGGCTCGCCGCGCGCCCCGAGCGCGCGGACGAGCTCGTAGCAGAGGCGCGATTTGCCCGACCCCACCGCGCCCGTCACCAGCACCGCGCCCGGCGCCGCCCCGCGGACGCAGGCGTCGATCTCGGCCTCGATCAGCCCGAGCTCGCGCTCGCGCCCGACGTAGGGCGCCGGCCGGCCGAGGAGCGAGGGCTGCGTCTGGGGCTCCTCGCGCGCGCCGTGGAGCCAGCACCCCGACGCGTCCCGGGTGGCGTCGAACCGCGCGCCGAGCAGGCCCGCGGTCGTGTCGTCGATGCGGATCGCCGCCGGATGGAGGGGCTCTCGGCTGCCCTGGACGAGCTGCACGAGGCGATCGATCACCGCGCCGACCGGCAGCCGCGCGGCGACCTCGGCCCGGCCGATGACGAGCGAGAGGCGGGCGCCGCCGAGCAGCTCCCTGAGCGAGAGGGCGCAGCGGGCCGCCTGCGCCGCGAGGTCGGTGGGCGCGGCCGATCCGGAGAGCGTCACGAGCAGCCACCGCGCCTCCAGGAGCTCGATCCGGCCGCGGTGGCGCTCGACGATCTCGCGGATCGCCCGCGCCCGCGCCTCGTCCTCGACGTCGGAGAGCGTCGCCTCCGCGTCGGCCTGGCCCTCCCGGGCGAGCAGGAGGCACATGACCTTCCGCTCGCTGGTCGTGATCTCGCGGCCGCGCTGCGCCGGCGGGTGGGACGACGGGGGCTGCAGCGACGGCGGGCCCGCGTCGAGGCGTGGATCCAGCGCCTCCGAGGCGAGCGCCGCCGCGACGACGCCCGCGTCGCGCGGCCGGGACTCCCGCGCCTTCGACAGCATCCGCGCGACGAGCCGATCGAGCCAGGCCGGGACGTCGTCGCGGAGCTCCCTGAGCCGCGGCGGCTCCTCGAGGAGGACCTTCATGAGGATCGAGAGCGGGTCGCTGCCGCCGAACGCGGCGCGCCCGGTGAGGCACTCGAAGAGCACGCTGCCGAGCGCGAACACGTCGGCGCGCGCGTCGATCTGCGGCTCGCCGCGGGCCTGCTCCGGGGCCATGTACTGGGGCGTGCCGCGGATGTCGCCGAGCGTCGGGAACTCCTCCTCCTCATCATCCCCGGAGAAGCGCGCGACGCCGAAGTCGATGAGCCGGACGCGCTGGAGGTCGCCGCCCTCGAGGATGAGGTTGCCCGGCTTCACGTCGCAGTGCACGAACCCCAGCTGGTGGACGGCGGCGAGCGTCTCGGCGATGCGCGCGGCGAGCGTGAGGCCCTCGGCGAGCGTGAGCGGGCCGCGATCGAGCCGCTCCGAGAGGGTCTCGCCATCGAGCCACTCCATCGCGAGGTAGAGCCGGCCCCCGCCCGTCGCTCCGTGCGCGACGTAACGGGCGACGCCGGGGATCGCGAGCGTCGCGAGGGCGAGGTGCTCGCGCGCGAGGGCGCTCAGCGACGCGGTCGCGGCTGTCTGGAGGAGCTTGAGGGCGACGAGCTCGCCGGACCGGAGGTCGCGCGCGCGGTACACGCGCGCCGTCGCGCCCGAGGCGGCGTGCTCCTCGATCTCGAACCGGTCGTCGACGACCTCTCCTGCCTGCATCGAGCTGACGCGCTCCTCGCGGGCGCTCTGCCGCTATTGCACAGCGTGCCAGCGGCGCGCGCCGTCCGTCCACTGTCACTTCGCTCGACGCCGCGCGGCGTGCGCGCCGGCTCACCGCGGCAGATCACCTCGCCGAGCCACCTCGCCGGGACGCATGTCGCGGCGCAGGCGCTCGCGTCGGCGCGGCGCACACGATGGCGCACCTCGCCGGCTCACCGGCGTGTCGTCGCGCGCCGCGGACGCGTCGGGAGTGCCATCCACCGAGAGATGAACCGCCAAGAGCGCCAAGGACGCCAAGAAATGAAAACCATCTTGGCGTCCTTGGCGGTTTGAATTCTGCCCTGTCGAGGAGGGATCAATCCGCCCCTCGGTCCACGGGCGCTTCGCCTGCGTCCGCGCCGCCCGCGCGCCGCCGCAGCACCACGTAGCGGAGGTGCGGGACGCCGCTCACCGCCACGGGAGCGAACGCGTCGCCGGCGCCGGGCAGGCGCGCGACGCGCTGCTCCACCCCGCGCGCGAACCGCGACGCGGGCCACGGCGACGCGGGCGCCTCGCCCTCGGCGAGCAGCAGCACCAGCGCGTCCACCCGGCGCGCGTCGAGCAGCGCCCCGGGGATCCGCTTCGTCGTGTGCCCGCCGGGCAGCGCCGCGATCGCCGGATCCGTGACGCCCGCGAGATCGACGAGGGTCGCGCCCGTCGCCGCCCCGAGCCAGCCGATGTCGAGCGCAGCGACGACCTCCGCCCCGGCGAGCGCGCCGCGGAGCTCCTCGACGACGCGCAGGCGGTCGCCGCCCACCCGCGCGGCGGTCGGCCCGACCCGGACCATCACGAAGAGCTCCCCCGCGAGCGCGAGCGCGAGCCGGAGCGCCGTGGCGCGCGCGTGGGCCACCGAGGCGACGTGGGCCGCCGCGAGCACCACGGCGGGCAGCGCCGGGACGACGAGCCGCGACAGCGGCATCCAGTCGCCGCCCGCCGCCGCGACCGCGAGGAAGTGCACCGCGACCGCCGCGAGCAGCCCGCGCGGCCACGCGGGGAGCGCGCGCCACGCGGCCGGCGCGATCAGCGCCGCAGGCCCGGTCAGGAGGAAACACGCGAGCGCGTACCGGGCCCCGAGCGCCGCGTCCGGCGCCTTCGCCAGCGCGGCGAGCGGCGCGGCCCGCCCGAAGATCGAGAGGCGCGCCACGGCCACGGCGACGAAGGGGAGGCCCGCGAGCGCGAGCGCGGCGAGCGCTCGCGCCCACGCGGGGCGCGGCGCGCCCCCCGCGGCGTCGCGGCGCGGGGCCGCCTGGGCCGAGAGCGCGACGACGAGCGCGAACGGCAGGAGCTCCGGCCGGAGCGCCGCCGCGGCCCCGGCGCAGGCCGCGCCGGCGAGCGCGCGGCCGAGCGCCGGCAGCGCGACGGCGAGCGCCCCGAGCGCCGCGACGACGCCCGTCTCCATGCCCGCCACGCTCCAGGCGGCGAGCGGCGCCGACGCCGGCACGAGCGCGAGCGCCGCGAACCGCGCGGGCCGGGCAGAGGCCCGATCGATCGCGAGCGCCAGGACGCCGGCGGCGAGCGTCCACGCGAGGGCGCCGAGCGCCTTCGCGGCCGCGAGCGCGGCGAGCGGCCCGCCGGCCGCGAACGGCGCCAGCGCGAACGCCCACCCGAGCGGCGTCACGCCGTCGGTCACCGGCCCGGCCGCGTTGAAGCGGTAGCCCAGCCCCAGGGCGAGGTGGTGCGCATAACGCGCCGTGATCAGGGCGTCGTCGACCGTGAACCCCGAGAGCGCGAGCGCCGGGATCAGCGCCGAGAGCGCGCCGGCGAGCGCGACGAGCAGCGAACGCTCCCGCCCCGTCACGCCGCCTGTGCGTCCGCGCAGCACTCCGATGGACACGAGGCGCTGACGCCCGCGCTGGACCGGAGCCCGCGCCGCTCCGCGCGTTCTCCATCGAGGACGCACCGACAGCGGAGCAAGCGCTCAGGGTGTACGGCGATCAGCACGCAGCGATCCTGTGACAGGCGCACGAAGGACGCAATTGCGCTCGTCTGCCCACAATCATGCGAGCAGGCGAGACGCGACCACGCGGGCACGTGCGCGCGAACGTCGCGAACACCTGGGCTCGCCGCGGCGCGCACGCCTCGGACAGCGGCGGCGGCGCTGCGCCTCGTGGCAGCCATGCGCCCTCGTGGACGGTATAGTTCCCCGCATGGCACTTCCCGCCGCGCTCCTGGCCGCCGTCGAGCGGCATTCGTGTTTTACCGGCTGCTATCGCAGCGAATCGGAAGTCCAGGTCTGCATCGATCCCGCGCAGGCGCTCGTGCCGACGGTGCCTGTCTGTTGCAGCGATTGCCTGAACTTCCACCCGGCGGCGCTCGTGAGCCTCTTGCCCCTCGGCATGACGTCGTACGCGCTCGCGAACGCGCTGACGACACACGTGCGCTCGCTGCGCGGGTACAAGTGGGCGACCGGCGGCTACCACACCGCGGGCACCGGCTTCTGGCTCAACGCCGCCTACTACGGAAATGGCCTCTTCCTGGTCGACGCCGCGCGCAACCGCAACGCGAGGACGGACGTCGATATGCTGATCGAGGCCTTCCAGCACGGGATCGTCCAGCCGGAGGACCCGCGCATGCTCGATCCGGCGCTCTACACGATCGAGCTCGCGTACATCAACATGTCGCGGCCCATCCTGCCGGTCCGCAGCAAGCAGGATCTCCTGGCGTCGCCGCAGCGCAGCGCCACGCCGAGGCAGGGGTTCTCGCGCGTGTCGATCGTGGAGTTCCAGCCGCTCGCCGTCGCGGGGACGTCCCCTTCCGCGCAGCCGGCGAAGCCGGCGCCGCAGCCCCGCGAGCTCAAGCTCGGCGATACGTGCCCGACGTGCGGCGCCGCCGTGATGGAGCGACCGCTGTTCTCGGGCACGTTCGTGGGCTGCCTCTGCTGAGGGCGCGCCGCGGGCCACGCCGGCGACCGGCTCACGGCGACGGCGACGGCGACGGCGGCGGCGGCGGCGGCGGCGTGGTCGCGCGCCACGCCGTCTCTCCGGTCGCCGGGTCGATCGCGCGCAGCGCGGCGCCGCTCACCGCGGCCCCGCTGATGACGTAGACGTAGGGGCCGGACGCCTTCGCCGCCGTGAGCCGGTCGCCGAGGTAGGCCGCGGCGCGCTCGTACCGCGCGGCCCCGGACGCCGGATCGAGGGCGATGATCCGCGGCTCGGTGCCGTTCACCACGTCGACGCCGACGACGACGGCGGCGCCGCCGCTCGCGACGAGGAACAGGTCGGGCCGCCCGCCGGAGAGCGGCGCGCGCGCGGCGAGCTCCTTCTTCCAGAGCGACTCGCTGCCGCGCCGCCCCTCGGCGGTGAGCCGCGGCGGGCCCCCGGCCGGCACGGTGAGCACGACCTCCACGCCGCCGGCCTGGACCACCTGGGGGTTCTTCTTGCGCTCCCAGAAGTTCCCCGTGATCGCCGACGGCTGCGGCGCCGTCGGGCAGTCGGCCGCGCCGCCCCCTTCGAGCTTGATCCCGGTCGCCGTGCCGTCCTTCATCACCACGGTCGCGCAGCCGTCGCCCCCCGCGATCTCGTCGGGGACCCCGGGGAGGTTCGCCACCCAGCGCGCCTTGCCGGTGCGGGCGTCCAGCGCGCGCAGCGCGGCGTCGCCCCCGCCCGCGAGCACCGTGCTCGGGTCCGCGCAAGCGAGCGCGTCCGGCTCCTCGATCTCCAGCGAGGCCCAGATCCCCTGCCCGCTGCGCCCGTCGACGGCTACCACGCGCCCGCGGGTCTTGCCGTCCTGCCACAGCACCGGGTCGGGCGCGTCGTCGCCGTTCGCGTCCACGAAGCAGAGGGCGTCGAGCTGCGTGGAGAGCGGGCGCGCGCGCGGCGCGGGCTCCTGCGGCGGGTCGACGCGCGCGAAGAACATCACCGCGAAGCCGATCCCGACCGCGGCCATCGCCGCGGCGAGGAGCACCTTCGTCGCCCGAGGTGGCCCCGGCGCGGGCGCGCCCCGCGGCGCGGCCGCGCCCGCGACGCCGGGGGCGTCAGCGCCGCAGCGCGGGCATGCGATCCCATCACGACTTGCCTCCAGCGAGGCACCACAGCTCCTGCAGGGCCGCATCCGGACAGTCTATCGCCGCCGGGTGCCCGTGATCGAGGGCCACCGTGCGCGGCCCGGCCGGACGGGGGACTCGCCTCCGCTACTTCGCCCAGAGCACCGAGAGATCGATCTCGATGGCCTCGAAGGGCACGACCCGGACCCGCGCCGCGCCGCGGTGGACGGGGCCGGGCTCCCAGCCCCTGCCCGCGGCGAGCGAGAAGACCTCGAGGGTGCGCCGGATTGGATCGACGAGCCACGCGTGGAGCACGCCTTCGTGCGCATAGAGGGGCATCTTCTCCCTGCGATCGACGTCCTCGGTCGACGGGCTCAGGACCTCGCAGATCCAGTCGGGAGCGAGCGGGAAGAAGGCCGTCTCGGGCAGCTCGGGCATGCGCTCGATCCGCCAGCCGGCGAGGTCGGGCACGAGCACGTCGAACTCACCAGGCGTGCGCGGGTCGGGGAGGTGCAGCTCAGGCTCGACCAGGATGGTCCAGCCGCCGGGCCCGCCTTCGCCCAGGTCGAAGGGGCCGGACAGCTTCCCCCCGAGCCGGGACGCGGCGCGCGCATGCCGCGGCGCCGGGCGGGGGAACACGTGCAGGGTGCCGCGGACGAGCTCCGCCACCTTGGTCGACGGGACGGCTTCGAGATCGGCGTACGTGGCCCGGGGCTGCTTCTCGGCGGGCTGACCCATGACCGGAGCGTGCCTGGACGCCCAGGGAGAGGCAAGGGTGTGTGGCGCGCCGAACCAGGACGCTCGCGCGGCGCCGCGCGCCTGCCCCTCCCCGGCGCGCGTGGCGCGCGCCTGCCCCTCCCCGGCGCGCGTGGCGCGCGCCTGCCCCTCCCCGGCGCGCGTGGCGCGCGCCTGCCCCTCCCCGCTACGGCTTCGGTATCCTCAACGTGCCGCTGACCATGGCGCTGCCGCTCACGACATAGACCAGGCTGAGCGGGTGGAACGCCCAGGGGCCGAGCGCGATGGACCCGAGCCAGAGCTGCTCGTGCACGCGCTCCTTGGCAAACAGCACCCCGAAGAGCAGCACGATGAGCAGGCTCGTGGGGATCGGCGTCCCCTCGTAGTAGCGCACCTTTCCCCGCTCGTCCGACAGCTCGGCCGCCGTCACGTTGTACCGCGCGAGGCGGCTGATCCCGCAGGCGACGAAGTAGACGAGGGCGGCGGCGTCCCACGGCCCGCGCAGGCCGAGCGCGTAGCCGAGCACCGCGGGCGCGACGCCGAACGAGACCACGTCGGCGAGGGAGTCGAGATCGGCCCCGAGCGGCGAGTGCTTGCGACGCCAGCGCGCGATCGTGCCGTCGAGGACGTCGCACGCCAGCGCGAACGGCAGGAGCCCGAAGGCCACCCAGATATAGATGCGCTCGCGCTCCGCCACGTAGTTCAGGCAAAGCAGGATGCTCAGCGTGCCGCTCGCCGCGTTCGCCAGCGTGACGAAGTCGGCGAGCGCGAACGACCGGAGCATCGAGAAATGGGGCGGTCTCTCGGCAGGCATGGCGCTCGGGGTGCGCAGTGTCGCACGTCCGGTTCGATTGCCAACCATTCTGCGCGGCGCGGGTCGCCGTCCCCGGGGCGCCCTCGCGTCGCAGCGCGCCTCCGGCCGCGGCGCGCCCGGCGCCGGCGCCGTCTAGCCAGGTGGCACGTGCTTGTCCACTCCGCGGCGATCCGCGCACAAAACTTAGGACCGGGCCGCGCGCTGCCTAGCATCCGTCGGCGGATGCCCGGACTGTCACTTGTCGCCGACAACACCCGTTGCTCACCGGAGCCCGAGCGCACGTCGCTGCACGATGTGCTCGACTTCGTCCTGGAGGGGGCGCGCAACGCGTCTCCTCCGCTCGATGGAGCGGCGCTGCCGCTACGCGCCGAGGCCGAGGCGCTGCCGCTGCTCTGCGAGCTCGCCGAGGCCGCGGCGGAGCTCGCCTCCGGACGCCGCGCGCGCGCGGTCGTGCGCCTGTGCCTCGAGCCCGACCCCTGGGAGCTCGGGCTGGAGCGCGTGGGCCGCGACCTCCTCGTCACCGTCTTCCAGGGCGGGGACGTGCCCGAGGTCGCCCTGCACGAGCGGCGCTTCGACGGCGAGGCGCTCTGCGCGCGCCTCCTCGCGGCCATCGACCGGCTCGCCTCGCGCAGGGGCCCGGGCGCGCGCCGCGACGCCGCCTTCGCCGACAACGACGCGGATCTCGGCGGGCTCGGCGAGCAGCGGCTCCCGGCCGCGCGGCGGTGCCTCGCGGCCTCCCTGCCGTTCTCGCCCGACGAGGCGGGAGGAGAGCCCGCGATCGTGGGCGTCGAGCCGACCGGCGAGATCCCGATCGCCATCGCGGCCGAGGCGCTCCTGCGCACGTCGCAGGGCGCGGCGCTCACGCAGCCGGCCGTGCTCCGGGCCGACCTCTTCTCGCTCCTCTTCCGGGGCAAGATCCGCGTGCTCGTGGGCGAGGAGGCGCGGGAGCTGCCCGACGTCTTCGTCTTCCCGTTCGCCGAGCAGCTCGCGTCGCTGTCGCTCGAGTCGCTCGACGCGTGGGCGCGGCGCCAGCCCTACCACCGGCGGCTGACCGTCGGCGGCGCGATCCTCGGCGTCCGGCTGCACAGCGAGGGGGCGCTGTCGCTCACGCTCGGCGTGCCCCGCGTGGGCCGCGTCCCCTCCGCGGATCCCCGCGCGCCCGGCGCCGGCCGCGTACCCTCGTTCGCGGCCGCCGAGGAGCGGGCGCAGACCTGGACCTTCCCGGCCGTCGACGTGGCGGCGCTCGCCCAGGGGGTGGTCGCGTTCGGGCGGGCGCTCGCGCGCAGCCTGGTGCGCCGCGATCGCGGGCAGACGTCGAACCTGCGCCTGTTCGAGTTCCGGGCGCGCGTCCGCGAGCTCGCCGAGCGGCTCCGCGAGCTCACGCGCAACGACGCGAAGATCAACGTGGCCCCGGAGACGTACCGCGCCTTCGCGGCGGCGGCGCGCCCGCAGGCCGCCGCCGAGGACACGTTCGGGCGGACGCGCCTGCGCTTCACGGCCCGGTGGATCGCGGCGATCCCGTCGCTCGACCTACGCGCCACCTTCCTCTGCGGCGACGTGCTCGTGGTGGGCTCGACGCGCGAGCTGACGTGCATCGATCGGCGCACCGGCGAGTGCCTGTGGCGCAAGCCTGCGCCGCGCGCGGTCTCGGTGATGACGCCGGTCGGCCTCGGGCGGCTCCTGCCCGACGGCACGCTGCAGCTGCACGATCTGTCGAGCGGCGAGGTCGCCTGGTCGACGCGGCTCTCGCCGCGCGTCGGCGCGAACGCCTCGGGCGCGGTGGTGAGCGCCCCCGGGCTGCCGCGGATGCTCATCGTGAGCGAGGGGACGCGCCACCTCGCGGCCGTGGACCTCTACTCCGGCGAGGTGCGCTGGCGCTACGCCGCGCGGCGCGGCGAGAACTTCCGGCTCCGCCGCGCGGGCAAGCTCGTCCTCGTGGGCAGCGGCGAGCCCGCCCTCGCGGCGCTCGACGTGCTGAGCGGCGAGGTCGTGTGGCGCTTCTGCGACCGGCTCCCGTTCGCGTCGCCGGTGGCGGTCGATCACGACGCGCTCTTCGCGCTGGCGGGCGACGGCGCCTTCGTCGGCCGCGGCGGGGCGCGGCTGCACCACCTCGACCCGTGGTCCGGCGAGGCGCGGTGGACGGTCGATCTGCCGAAGCACGTGGCGCCGGTCGGCGCGCCGCTGCTCGGGCCCGAGACGGTGTGCGTGGTGACCCACGGGCGGCGCGGCACGGGGCTCGTGGGGCTCGATCGCCGCACCGGGGCGACGCGCTTCGACCTGACCGCGTGCGCGGCGACGGCCTCGTGCCTCATGGTGGACGATGTGGTCGTCGTGAACAGCGAGGCAGGCGAGATCGTCGGGGTCGGCGCGCACGACGGCGCGGTCCGGTACCGGCACGTCATCGCGGGCGGCGTCGAGGGCGACAGGCCGCGGCGCCTCGAGCCGGTGCTCCGCTCGGGCGCGCTGTTCGTGCCGCAGAGCGAGGTGCACGTCGTCCGGCCGCGCGACGGCGCGCTGCTCGGCAAGGTGCCGACGGACCTCATCCCGGATCTCCTGCGGGTGGACGAGCGGTGCGACGTCTACGTGGCCGAGGAGAGCGGCCACCTCGCGGCCTTCGCCGCGGCCCCGCGGCTCAGCCTCGTCCAGTAGCCGCGGCGGCGCGCGTCAGCGCGGCCGCCGCGCCGGCTTCCAGATGAGCTCGAGCGTCACCTGGGTGACGCCGTCCTGGATGAGCCCGATCCGCTCGGCGGCCTTGCGCGAGAGATCGATGATCCTTCCGCGCTTGAACGGGCCGCGGTCGTTGATCCGCACGCGCACGCGGCGGCCGTCCCGGCGGACCACGTCGACCACGGCGCCGAAGGGCAGCGTCCGGTGGGCGGCCGTGAGCGCGCGCGGGTTGTAGCGCTCGCCGCTCGCGGTGCGGCGGCCGTTGAACTTGTCGGCGTAGTAGGTGGCGCGCCCGTGCTGGATCGGCGTCCCCTTCGCCGCGCTCCGCGCGCTCGCGGGCGCGAGCGGCGTGGAGACGCCGTCGATGTCGTCCGGATCGTCGTCCTCGGCCTGGTGCCGCGGGGGCGCCGGCGGGCTGCTCGGCGCGACGCCGCGCGCGATCGGCGCGTCGGCTCCCGTGCGGGGCGCTGCAGGCTGGTGAGCGGAGCAGGCGGGGGTGAAAGAGAGGAAGAGGAAGGCGAGCGTCCTCGCCACGCCGCGGCGTCCACCTGGCGTCATCACGTCGCCTCGGGCGCGGCGCGATCGGCCGACGAGGGGTCGAGGTCGGCCGCGGGCGAGGTCACCGCGGCGACAAGGGCCAGGGCCGAGGGCTCGCCGCTCCCTGCGCCGTCCGCGGACGGCGGCGCCTGGGGCCTGGCCTTGGCCCGCACGAACCCGGCCAGCTCGCGGAACGGCACGCCGGTCGGGCAGATCCTCTCCTTCTGGGCGAGCACCTCCTCCGGCACGTGCGCGAGCGCGAGCGCCGCGGCGTCGAAGTCCGGCATGCTCCGCGACGACGCGAGCACCACGGTCATGAGGCCGCGGTAAGCCCCCCTGGAGGCCGCGATGCGCTCGGCCTCGCCGAGATCGCAGCGCCCGCACGCGATGCAGCGGGAGAAGCGGGGCAGGGCCGCGCGCTCGGCGGGCGAGAGCGGCGGCAGGCCATCGGCGTCGTAGTTCTCGCGGAAGAGCGCGAGCCCGCTCGGGCCGTCGTCGAAGAGACGGCGCACCGCGACCTTGAGGAGCGACCACGCGAGGACCGCGAGGGCCAGGGCACGACCAGAGAGCACGATCCGTCCATAACCCGAAACAGGCCCGCGCGCCGAGCCGATGCGCGCGGGGTCTCCAGATCGGCGCCGGGCGCGTGAACCCGCGTTAACAGCGCCTCGGGCACGCGCAGGTCCGCGACGAACCGCCGCCGCCGCGATGACCCCTGCGACGCGCGCTCGTCGCCCGAGCTCCGCGGCTCCGGAGATCGCGCGCGGCGCCGGCGCTCCGCGGAAGATCGCGCGACGACGGCCGCCGCCGGGCGAGGACGCCGCGCGTCGGTCCTCGCTGGCACGTCGGGTGCACAGGAGCCAGGCATGCCCAACGACTTGCTTCTCTGCGACAACCGACGCTCCGAAGACCTCGGCGACCTCGCCGAAGGTGCGCTGGTGGAGGCGATGATCGCGGGGGACGAGCGCGCCTGGCGCGCCTTCCACGCTCGCTACGATCGGCTCGTCCACCGCTGCATCAGCGGCGTGATCGCCCGCTTCTCCGCGGTGGTCGCGCAGGACGACATCCGCGACATCCACGCCACGCTGCTCGTGCAGCTGCTCTCGAACGACATGCGCAAGCTGAGGACCTTCGACGCAGGCCGCGGCGCGCGGCTGGGCTCCTGGATCGGCACGCTCGCCGTCCACTGCGCGTACGACCATCTGCGCTCGAGGAGGCGCGCGCCGCGCTGTGCCCCGCTCGACGACGCGGCGGTCGAGCTCCCCTGCGAGCGCCCCTCGCCGCAGGAGCAGGCCGAGCGCCGCGAGCGCGCCGCGCTCGTGGGGCGGGTGCTCCACGCGTTCTCCAACAAGGACCGCGAGTTCGTCGCGCTCTACTTCGCCGAGGGCCTGCCCCCGGAGCAGATCGCGGCGCGGATGGGGATCAGCGTGAAGACGGTGTACTCGAAGCGCCACAAGATCCAGAGCCGCCTGGAGGCGATGCTGTCCAGCGTCAGCCTCGCGGCGTGACGTTTCCCTCCCCCGAAGGGGGCTCGGCGGCCGTCGGCCCTGTGGTATGAGCCGGGGAGGATGGCCCGCCCGCCCCGCACCTCCTCCGCGCTCCCGCTCATCGCGGCCGCCGCCCCGCTGCTCGGCGCGTGCGGCGGCGGCGACGGAGATGCCCCCGCGATCCCCCTCGCCGACGAGCGCGGCGGCGGCGCGCGCGTCGCCGAGATCGTCGGCGACGCCGCGTGGCTCGACCCGGAGGACGAAGAGAGCCGGCGCTGCGCCGTGCCGCGCGCTCGCCGCGCCCACGTCACCGGCGCCGCCCTCGTCGCCGTCGACAGCTTCGACGAGACCGGCGAGGGCGCGCGCGGCAACCACTACGTGCAAGACAGCGCCGACGAGCCGGTCCCCTACTCGGGGATGACGATCTTCCAGCCCGCGTTCGACCCCCCGGATCTGCGGCTCGTCCCGGGCGACGTCGTCGACGTGCTCGGCGAGCTCACCGAGTTCCTCGGCCCCTCCGCCGGCCGCTTCGGCGGATGCCGCACCTTGCCCGAGCTCGGCGGGACCATGAGCTTCCGCTTCGAGGACCGCCCCGCCGTCCCGATCCGCGTGCCGCTCGACGACCTGGGGGGCTACGCGTCGGCGCGCCCGTACATCGGCATGCTCGTGCGGGTCGAGGGCGTCAGGATCACCGGCGACCCCTCGAGCCGCGACGGCCGTTACGCGGCGTCGATCGACGTCGGGGCCGGCGTGCGCCCCGCCGACGTCCCGCGCATCTCGAACGAGCTCTACGATCTCGAGCGCGAGGGGCCGCCGCTCGCGGACGGCGCCTCCTTCCGGTCCGTCACCGGCGTGCTCACCTACTTCTACGGCTTCAAGATCGCCCCGCGTTGCCCGGCCGATTTCCAGCTGGAAGGCGCGCCGCTGCCCTCCGACGACGCATGCGCTCCCTGAGGCTCACGCTCCTCTCGCCGCTCGTCCTGCTCGCGGCCTGCCAAGGCGCGGCGCCCGGCGGCCCGTCGGCGCCGGGGCACGCCCTCGCCTCGACGCCCGAGGGCAGCGTCGGGCGCATCGAGGTGCGCCACCTCGACGCCCGTCCGCGGCTCGCGCTCGTCTCGCGCGACGGCGATCCCGCGCCCGCGCTCGTCGTCTCGGTCGCGACCGATCTCGGCTCGGTCGCGACGACGGCGCTCGCCAGCGTGGTCGAGGCGCGCCTGCTCGCCGCCGGCTTCGACGTGGACGCGCGCATCGACCGCGGCGCCTTCCGCGTGCGCCTGCTCGTCAGGGACGCGGCGCGCGTCGCGCCGTTCCTGCGCGCGCTGTCGGCGGCGTTCGCGCAGCCGATCGCGGCGGGCAGCCCGGAGGTCGCCCGGGCCGCGGAGCGGACGCAGGCGCTGCGTTCGAGCCCGCTCGACGCGCCGGAGCTCTCGCCGATCGCGGCCTGCACCGGCCAGCTGGGCCTCGCGGGCGCCGAGCCCGTGGTCGATCTGGCGACGCCCGCGGGCGCGCGGGAGCTCGAGGGGTGGCGCGCCGCGGCGCTGCACGCCGGGCGCACCTCGATCGCCGCCGTCGGCCCCGCCGCGTTCTGCGAGGAGGCGGCGCGCGCGGCGGAGGGCATCGACGCCTGGCCGGCGGGCGGCCCGCCCGCGGACCCCTGGCCGGCGGCGGACACGGTCGGCGTGTACACGACGAACCAGCTCGGACGGCGCGCCGCCCGCGTGACCGTGGCCGCGCGCGTCGCGAGCCCCCAGGCGGCCGTCGCCGCGGCGGAGCGGCTCGGCGCGCCTGGGTCCCCGCTCCGCGCGCGCCTCTCGGCGCTCCCCTCCCCGTTTCGCGCCGTCGAGGTGCTCGGGGTCGCCCGCCCGCGCGGCGGCTGCGTGAGCGTGACCATCGAGGCCGCCGATCTGCCCACGGCCCCGCCCGTCGAGGCCTCGGCTGCGCTCGCGGCCGCGGTGGCGCGGCAGGAGATCCGCCGCGGCCTCTCGGCGCCGCCGAACCCCGACGTCGCCACGCGTCAGGTCCTCACCGCGCAGGACCCTCGCGACGCCGGCGCGCGCGCCTCGTGGTGGGCGCTCTCGGGGAGCGCCCCGGGCGCGCCGCCGGAGCGGTGGGCGACGGCGCTCGGCCTCCCTCCGAGCGCCGACCCGCCGAAGCCCGCAACGCCGGGCGAGGCCGGCGCTCGGCGCTTCGAGGCCGAGCTCTCGCGCGCGCTCGCGCCGGGAGCCCAGCCCTCCCTGGAGCGGCGGGCGCTGGTCGAGCGCGGGCAAGGCGAGGTCTGGGTCCTGCTCGGGAGCCCGTGCGGCGTCGCCGAGGAAGGGCTGTACGACGCCGGCGCGACGGCGCTCGCCGCGCTCGCCGCCGTGCAGACCCGGCGGCGCGAGCTCGACGTCACGATCGAGCCGTGGGTCACGGCGGATGCCGTCGGCGTGATCGCGCACGCGCCGTTCCGCGACGAGCGCGAGACCCCGGCCGAGCTCGGGCGCCGCGTGGCGAACGCCGCCGCGCGCACGGTCGCGGCGACCACGCTGGGCCCCGAGGCGCTGACGCTGGCGCGCGCCGCGGCGCTCCAGCACCTGGAGCACCTCTCCGGAGGGCGGGCCGCGGCGCTCGAGGCCTTCGCCTCCGCGATCGCGCCCGACCACCCGTCCTGGATCGAGCCGTTCGGCGTCTGGGACCGGGTGGCGAGCGGCGCGCTCGAGACGGTGCAGCTCCGCTGGCAGGCGCTCGCGACCGGCCCGCTCCGGCTCGCCGTCCTCGCGAACGCCGACGCTTCCCAGGCGGCCGCCGCGGCGGAGGCCGCCGAGCGCTGGCTCGCGCCGCGGCTCACCCCGCGCGGGTGCGGCTCACCGGACGGCGCGGTGGTGCCACGGCTCGGTCACCACGACGCCCGCCTGCCGGCCGGGGCGGCCCTGTCGCAGGCCGTCGTCGGCGCGCGGCTCCCTGCGGCGATCGAGGCCTCTCCCACGGCGCGCGAGCTCGCCGAGCTCACGGCCTTCGCCCTCAACGGCGAAGGCGGGCTGCTCGCGGCCGCGCTCTCTCCCGCGGCGAGCACGGCGTCCCCGGCTCCAGCCAGCGCGGCGCCGACGAAGCGGCCGCTCGCGGCCCGCGCGAGCGCGCGCGTCCTCGGCGGGACACGCGCGGCGGCGCTCGCCGTCGAGATCAGGGCAGAGGCCGGCGAGCTGACCGAGGCATCGGCCCGCGTGAAGGAGCTCCTCGCCGGCCTGGCGCAGCGGGTGACCGACGCCGATCTCGGCCGCGCCGAGGCCCACCTCGCCCGGCGGGAGCGCGACGCGCTCGCGGAGCCCAGGCGCCGGCTCATCCACCTGTTCAACGGCCGCCCCTCCCGCGCGGCCGCCGCGAAGATCACGCTGGCCGCGTGGCGCGCCTTCCTGGCGGGCGCGCTCGGCGCGGACGCGGTGGTGACCGTCGAGGCCCGGCCCGACTGATCACTCCCCGCCGTCGAAGTCGCCGGCGTCCTCGAGCTCGGCCGCCCGCCCAGCGCGGGTCGCCTCGGGGCCCTCGTCGTCGGTGTCGGCGTCGCCGTCCGCGCCCGTGGCCTCGTCCTCGTCGACCTCGTCCTCGTCCTCATCGTCGTCCGGCTGGGTCAGCACGGGGAGCCGGCGCTTGCCGACCGGACCCTCGTCGACGTAATCGCGCAGCGCCATCATGTCCTTCAGCGCCTCTAGCTTCGCGAGCGCCTTGACCTCGACCTGGCGGATCCGCTCGCGGGTCAGGTTCATGATCGCGCCGACGTCCTCGAGCGTCGTGCCGCCGCGATCCGCGACGTCGAGCGCGCACGTCTCGTTCATGTCCCAGACCTCGAGATCGGGGAAGTTCAGCTTGATAGCGCCCGTCCTGGCGGAGACGTCGAGATAGAGGTGGTGCTGGCACGAGACGTACGGGCACGGCCTCGGGCCGTCGACGCACTCGGCGCGGGCCCGCGGCTTGTAGTAGTCGGTCTCGGGGTAGAGCATCCGGCCGATCTCGAGCTCGC
The DNA here is from genome assembly GCF_051525985.1 of Sorangium sp. So ce145. NCBI lineage: Bacteria > Pseudomonadati > Myxococcota > Polyangiales > Polyangiaceae > Sorangium > Sorangium sp. So ce145. The sequence continues at coordinate 5,112,126 of NZ_CP150315.1, forward strand.
GCTTGGTCATGCGCTTGACGCTGATCGTCCGCGCCCGGATCTCGCGCTTCCGCCGCGATCTGCGCTGCTCGCGCGTGATGGCGTTCCCCGACTCCGCGGGGTCGGCCTGGAGCGCGAGCGCGCCCTCCACGACGGGCTCCGTCGAGCCCGCTGGGCCGCGATCGCCCTCCGCCGCATCCGCACCGTCCAGGCCGAAGATCTCGAGCTCGCTGTCAGACACCGTCGCCATGCGCTGCCTCCGTTTGGTAGCGTCTCCGCTCTCAAGCGCGCGCGTCTCTCCCCGTACGTCCGAGTCCCAGCTCGAGCGCAGAGGGATCCGCTCCTTAAGCCCGACGTAAAGCCGGATGCCGTCCCTAAAAAATTGCGACGAAACGAGCCGATGCCCGTCCCGTCGATCGCATCAAACCCAGGCGGGGCCGCGCCCGCGGCCCCATGTACTTCACGACGACGAAAGCCCCGCGACTCGGCCCCTCAAGAGGAAGCCGCCTGTTTCGTGAGCCGCGCTTGCGCCATCAAGCGCTCTTCTATCAACGCCAGCTTGGCGACGAGCTCCCGCGCGAGCGACTCCGCGCTCGCGAGGTCCTGGGCTATCGCCCTGCCGCTCGTCTCGCTCCGCCTCTCCTTGGCCGCATCCCTGAGCGCATTGAAGACCTTGGCCATCGTGCGCTCGAGCTCCTCGATATCACCTCTCACGAACAGGAATTCACGCTGGATCTCTTCGATGGTGTAGTCCTGGGCCATCATCTCTTTGATGCGCTGAACCTGGCGGACTACCGTGGCCGGATACATCCCCTGCGAGCCCTGGTGCTTGCCCTTGCGCCCTACCCGCACGCTGCGCGGGAGCAAGCCGAGCTGCACATACTTCCGGAGCGTCGCCTCGCTGAACTTGATGCCATGAGCCGCGAACAGCTCGAGGATATCGCTCGATGTGATCCCCTGGGCGTGCTCCCGCTCGATGCGATCAAGCACCTCCTCAGGGATCCTCTGCACCGGTCCTCCCATCGATTGCCGGAGGCCCTACCCAACCGACGCGGGCGACTCTATTCCACTGAATGGAATACAGTCAATTGACGCGACTACGATTATTGTGTGGCTGTCGCGAGACGCGGTGCTTTGCCGGGGTTCTTGACATCCCTCGGACATTTTTCGTCCGTCGGAGCGACGCGTCGGCCCGCCCGGCACGGCGCGGGTCGGGGGCCGGGGTGGGAAAAAGGCGACGCTCGGTGCAATGGGTGCGAGCAGGGGGGCGCCCGACACCCGGCGGGGCTCGTGGAGCGGCATGCCCCGTACCCTGACACACATCGGTCCTTTCAGACAAAAGGGCTGATAGTCTCGCCGCCACCATGGCCAAAGCCCTCGCCAGCGAGGGTCGGGGCTCGGCCTCTCCCGCCGCCCCCCGACCCGTCGAACGCGTCATCAGGGATGTCACCGCCCGGGGTGTCAGGATGCGGGTCCTGGTCGCCGGCGCGGGCAACGGCCCGGCGCTGCTGCTGATCCACAGCTTCCTCGTCAGCCACCTGGAGTTCGATGACGTGATCGACACGCTGGCCCAGCGGTTCCACGTCATCGCCCCGGACCTGCCGGGCTTCGGCGAGAGCGAGAAGCCGAGCCCGGCGCGGTACGCCTACGGCATCGAGACGTTCTCCGAGGCCGTGGCCGACCTCATCGCCGCCTTCGGCGTCGGCCGCGCGCACCTCGTCGGCCACGCGATGGGCGCCGCCGTCGCGATCACGCTGGCCGCCAACCACCCGGAGCTCGTGCAGCGGCTCGTCCTGGAGGACGCGCTCTGTTACCCGTTCCCGATGAGCTTCAAGATGAAGCTCCCGCTCCTGCCGGTCGTGGGCGGCATCGTCTTCAAGCAGCTCCACGGCCGCGGCACGTTCCGGTCGTACTTCCGCGACGACGTGTTCCGGGCGGACGCGGCCGTGCCGCTGTCGCGCATCGACCGACACTACGATCTCTTCAACGCCCCCTCGGCGCGCGAGAGCGCGCACGCGGTGCTGCGCGCGGTGCTCGACGCGCGCCCCGTCGTCGCGCGCCTCACCCGGATCACGGCGCCGACCCTCGTCGTGTGGGGGCGCGACGACCGCATCTTCCCGGCGGCGAGCGCGCAGCGGCTCGCCCGCGAGATCTCCGGCGCGATGCTCGAGATCATGGACGCCGGGCACTCGCCCCACGAGGAGCGGCCGGGGGAGTTCGTCGCGCTCGTGACGCAGTTCCTCGAAGGGAAGCGGTGACGGCGGCGGCGCGCTGGGCTCGGCTCTCGCGCGGCGCGGCGCGAGCGGCCGGGCGCGCGGGGCGCGCCGTCCTCGGCGAGGACGCGGCGCGGCGGTTCCTCGGGGACCGCTCGGCGCTGCTCGGCCTCGGGATCGTCGCGCTGCTCTCGCTGTTCGCCGCGGTGGGGCCGGCCGTCATCGCCCACGACCCGAACGCGAGCGACTTCACCCTGGCCCGCGACGCCTCCGGCGCGCCGCCCGGGCCGTCGGCCGCCCACTGGCTCGGGACGGACCCGCTCTTCCGCGACCTGCTCGCGCGCCTCGCGCACGGCGCGCGGCTCTCGCTCGCCGTCGCGCTCTCGTCCACGGCCCTCGCCACGGGGCTCGGCGCGCTCGTCGGCGTCACGGCCGGCATGGCCGCCGGCACGCGGGCGGACGCGCTCGACGGCGCGCTCATGCGGCTCGTCGACGTGATCCTCGCCCTGCCGTACCTCCTGTTCGTGACCGCGATCGGCGTCGCCGTGGGGCGCGCGGACGTGGGGACGATCCTGCTCGTGCTCGGCCTCACGGGGTGGACCGGGGCGGCGCGGGTCGTCCGGGCCAAGACCGCAGAGCTCGCGCAGCGCGATTTCGTGGCCTCGGCGCGCGCGCTCGGCGCGGGGCCGCTGCACATCGTCCGGCGGCACGTCCTGCCGAACGTGGGCGGGACGCTGCTCGCGCTCGCGACCATCAGCGCCGGGCAGATGATCCTCGCGGAGGCCGCCCTCGGCTACCTCGGCGTCGGCGCGCAGCCGCCGACCGCGACCTGGGGCCGCATGCTGCACGAGGCCGAGCCGTACCTCGGGGTAAGGCCGCTCCTTGTGGCCGCGCCGGGCTTCGCCATCGTGCTCGCCGTGCTCGGCTTCCACCGCGCGAGCGAGGGGCTCCGCGACGCGCTCGATCCGGCCGGCGCGGCGCTCCCGCGCGGCCGTCGCCTGCCGGTCGATCTGCTCGTCGCGGCCGCGGCGCTGCTCCTGCTCTCGGGCGGCTCGGCGGGCGGCGTCCGCGCGCCACTCGGCGGCGAGCCGGCGCCCGGCGCGCCCGTGCGCGGCGGGACGCTGCGCCTCGCGACAACGGTCAACGCGCGCGCGCTCGATCCGGCGATCGCCTACGACGAGCTCTCGAGCACCGTCGCGGAGCTCGTCTTCGCCCGCCTCGTCACGTGGGACCAGGCCGGCCGCATCACGCCCGATCTCGCGCGCGCGATCGAGGTGGAGCGCGGCGGGCGGACGTACGTCTTCACGCTGCGCGAGGGCGTGCGGTTCCACGACGGCGCGGAGCTCCGCGCCGCCGACGTGAAGCGCTCGATCGAGCGGACGCTCCACCCGAGGACGCCGAGCCCGGGCGCGAGCCAGTACGACATGATCGAGGGCTTCGCCGAGTACCACGCGGGCGCGGCGCCGCACCTCGCCGGCGTGCGGGTGCTCGGCGATCACGCCGTCGCGATCGATCTGCGCGCGCCGGACGCGACGTTCCTGCCCCTCATGACGCTCGCGTTCATGGCGCCGGTGTGCCCCTCGTCCGGGGCCGCGGTCGACGCGGCGAGCCCGCCGCCGCCGTGCGGCGCCGGCCCGTTCCGCGTCGCGCGGTGGGACCAGGACGGCGGCATCGGGCTCGCCCGCCACGAGGGGTACTTCCGCCCGGGCCTGCCGTACCTCGACGCCATCGCGTGGCAGACCGGCGTGCGCGCGACGACCCAGCGCTACAAGTTCGAGGAGGGCGAGCTCGACGTCCTGCGCGATCTCACCGCGATCGACGCGGCGGCCTACCGCGCCGCGCCCGGGTGGGAGGGGCGCAGGCGCTGGGTGACGCGGGACAGGACCAACGCCGTCTTCCTCAACACCGAGCTCGCGCCGTTCGACCAGCTCGCCGTCCGGCGCGCCGTCGCGTTCGCCCTCGACCCGACCGTGCTCGAGAAGGTGCGCCCCGATCTGCTCGCGCTCGACCGGGTGCTGCCGCCGTCGATCCCGGGCCCCCCGCGCGACGCGCCGATGCGGCAGCACGACCTCCCGCGCGCGCTCGCGCAGATGGCCGCGGCCGGCTACCCGTACGACCCGGCGACCGGCAGGGGCGGCTACCCGGGCGTCATCGACTACATCGCGGTCCCGGACACGCTGGAGCAGGCGATCGGCGAGATCGTCCAGCAGCAGCTCGCCAGGATCGGCCTCCGCGTCCGCCTGCGGCTCGTCAGCTGGGCGACGTACCTCGCCGAGGCCTCGCGGCGCCGCGCCGTCCCCATGGGCTGGGTCGGGTGGCAGGCCGATTTCCCCGACCCGGCGAGCGTCTTCGAGCCGACGCTCTCCACGCGCGCCATCCGCGACGAGGGCTCGCAGAACTACGCCTTCTTCAGCGACGAGGAGCTCGATCGCACGCTCGACGCCGCCCACGCCGAGCAGGATCGCGCGCGGCGCCTCGCGCTGTACGACCGCGCCGAGCGCATCGTCCGCGATCGCGCGCCGTGGGTGCCCACGTACACGGCGCGGCAGCTCGAGCTCTGGCACCCCTACGTGCGCGGCCACGAGGGCGCCGCCGCGCTCACGTCGCGCTTGCACGAGGTCTGGCTCGACCCGTCCGCGCGGCCCGGGGCCGGCGGCGGGCCGCGCGCGGCCGCGCCACGAACCGCGACGCCGCTCCGCGCGCTGCTCGCGCGCGCGGCCCTCCCCCGATGAGCACCCCGCGCGCGCGCCGTGCCTCCACGCCCCGATCGGGCCGCGCCTCCGCGGTGGGCTCCGCGCTCGCGCGCCTGCTCCGGCGCCTCGGCTGGGCCGCGATCGTCATCGCGGGGGTCACCGCCGTCTCGTTCGGGATAGCGTACCTCCTCCCGGGAGACGCCGCGCGGATGCTCGTCGGACCGCAGGCCTCGGCGGCGGACCTCGAGCGCGCGCGGGCCATCCACGGGCTGGATCGCCCGGTCCCCGTGCAGTTCGCGCGGTTCGTCCGGCGGCTCGTCCACCGCGGCCCCGCGGGGGGCGGCGACGACAGCGCCCCTGCCGCCCGCGCGGGCGCGCGCGCCGATCCGGAGCACCGCAGCTGCGCGGCGGGGCCGCTCGGCCTGCACGTCGACCTCGGCTACAGCTTCCATTACCGCAAGCCGGTCGTGGATCTGCTCGAGGCGAAGGTGCCGCGCTCCGTCGAGCTCGCGCTGGCCGCCCTGCTCGTGCAGCTCCTGCTCGGCCTCTCGCTCGGGATCGTCGCGGCGGTCCGCCGCGGGACGGCCTGGGAGGACGCGGCGCTGGGCGCCACCCTGCTCGGCGCGAGCGCGCCGACCTTCGTGATCGGCCCGGCGCTCCAGTACGTGCTCGCCTACAAGCTCCGGCTCTTGCCGTACGACGGGTACGGCGCCACAGCGGCGGATCACCTGCGCTCCCTCGTCCTGCCGGCGCTGACGCTCGGCGTGTTCGGCAGCGCCCTCTACGCGCGCATCGTCCGCGAGGAGCTCCGGACGCTGCTCCGCCAGGACTTCATCCGCACCGCGCGCGCCAAGGGCGCCTCTCGCCTGCGCGCGCTCGTCGTCCATGCGCTGCGCAACGCGCTCTTGCCGCTCGCCACGCTCGCCGCGCTCGACCTCGGGGCGCTGGCGGGCGGCGCGATCGTCACGGAGAAGCTCTTCCGCTGGCCCGGCGTCGGGAGCATGGCGGTCGAGGCGCTCCAGAACCGGGACGGCCCGCTCATCGTCGGGACGGTGCTCTTCTCCGCGGCCGCCATCGTGCTCGCCACCGTGGCGCTCGATGTGGCGGCCCTGGCCCTCGATCCCCGGCTCAGGTCGCGGTCGCGCTGAGCGCGGGCCGCACGCTCACGGCATGCCGGCGAGCGCGCGGCACTCGGCGCCGAGCGAGGACTCGGGCGAGGAGAGCTCGGCGCACTTGCGGAACGAGGCCCGCCCGCCGCGCCCGGCCGCCTGCTCGGCGGCGCCGCGCAGGTGCCACGCCGCGGCGCTCCCCGGGGAAGCGGCCGTGAGCTGCTGCGCGAGCTGCACCGCCTTGCCGGTCTGCCCCGACTCCAGGGCGCGCATCACGCGCGTCGAGAGGGGCCCGCCCTCCTCGCCCGGCGCGGCAGGCGCGGGCGCGGCAGGCGCGGGCGCGGCAGGCGCGGACGCGGCAGGCGCAGACGGGGCAGCCGAGGGCTCCGGCTCCCGCGTCGGCGCGGCGGCCTGGCCCGCTGTCGCCGCCGCGCTCGGCGGCGCCGCGTGGGTGGTCGGCGCGTGCGAAGCGCGCTCGGAAGGCGCTCCGGCCGGCGCGGGGCTCGCCGCTGCAGGCTTCGCCCGCGCGCTCGCCGAGGCCGGCGCGGCCGGCTGGCCCGCCGGGGCGTCGGCGGGGGTCGCCGCGGCGAGCCCCTCCGCGGCAGCGGCCGCCAGCTCTCCTTCCGGCTCCGACGCGGCCAGAGCCGCTGCGGGCACCGCCGCGGAGTGCTGCCCCGCCGGCCCCTCCTCCGGCAAGGGCGCATGGACCGGCGCCGCTGGCACGGGGCGCCCCGTCTGGCCGACCAGCCACACGCCGGCGGCCCCGAGCGCGAGCGCCGTGACCAGGCCGGCGACGATCCGCGCGATGCGGGCCCGGCGCTCCTCGTGGCGGGGCCCGAAGAGCGTGGCCTCGACCGCACCGGCGGTCGTGTCGGCGTCCTCGGCCGAGGGATGCTCCCGCGCCGCCATTCCCTCCGGCGCGTCCACCCCGCCGCCGAGGAAGAAGCGCTCGCTCTCGCTGATCGGCCCGGGGTCGCCAGGAGGCGCGTCGTCCGGCGCCGCCGCGGGGCTCGCCGCCAGGGCGGCGTCCGGCACCGGCAGCGGCGGCGGGGAGGCCTCGATCGGGCGCGCCTCTTCGGCCCTCGCTTCGACGGGCTGGGGCGCCTGCGCACGCTCCGCCGCGCGCGGGACGGCGACGGGCGGCGGCGCGTCGCTCGGCGGGCGGGGGCGCAGCGTGGGGCTCGTCGACGCCGCCGGGGTGCGCTCCTCGCCAGCGGGCGACGCGACGCCCGCTGCCGCCGCAAGCGCAGGCGGCGCCGCCGCAGGCGCGGGCGGCGCCGCGGGCTCGGGCAGCGCCGCTGCGGGCGCGGGCGGCGCCGCGGGCTCGGGCAGCGCCGCTGCGGGCGCCTCCGGAGGCGTGGAGCGAACGCGCTGCTCGGCGGGAGCGACCGCGGCCACGGGCCTGTCGCTCCTCGTGGAGCGCTGCTTCTGCGCGAAGCTGCGCGGCGTCACGAGCGGTCGCGTGAGCGGGGCCTCATCGCTGCTCGCGAGCGTGGTGTCCTTGTCGAGATCGACCTCGGCGCGCGGCCGCGTAACCCGGGCGGCCTCGGCAGGCGATGCGGCGTTCCGCGGCGGCTCCGACGGCGCGCGGCCGCCCGCCGCGACAGGGCGCGCCGCGGCGTTCCGCGGCGGCTCCGACGGCGCGCGGCCCCCCGCCGCGACAGGGCGCGCCGCGGCGTTCCGCGGCGGCTCCGACGGCGCGCGGCCCCCTGTCGCGCCGGCGCGCGCCGCGGCCGACACGGTGCTCCGCGGCGGCTCCGACGGCGCGCGGCCCCCCGCCGCGCCGGAGCGCGCCGTCGCGGCCGACACGGCGCTCCGCGGCGGCTCCGACGGCGCGCGCGCCCCCTCCAGCGCGGATCGCGCCACGGCGGCGCTCGCGCTGGCCGCTCGGCCGACCGCCCCTGGCCCGTGCACCGCGCTGCGGGTCGTCACGGGGCGCCCGGGGGACTCCGCGTCGGGGTCCCCCGCCGGCGCGTGCAGCTCGTGACCGGGCCGGGAGCGCGGGAGCACCGCCGGAGAGACCCGGTTCGAGAGCGGCGCCGGGACCACGGCGGCGTCCTCGAGGTCGTCGGAGCCGGCGTTCCCCGGGCTCCCCTCGGGGTAGTTGGAGCGCCGCGCGCTCGACGGCGACGAGAGCGGCGAGAACTCGTCATGGAACGCCGCCTCCGGCTCGCTCGGCACCACGTCGTCGGGCGGGAGCGCGGCGGCGGGCACCAGCAGCCCCTCGAAGTAGAGCTTCGAGATGGTCGAGAGCGTCGAGAGATCCTCGAACGGGGACGCGTCGACCACCTGCATCAGCGTGCGCTTGCCGTCGAACAGGCGCAGGATCCCGTTCAGCTCGTCCGGGATCTCGTTCAGCCGCTCCAGCAGCTCCTCGCTGTCGACCTCGAAGACGGTCGCGAGCGACGGCAGCGCCTCGAGCAGGCGGCCCCACTCGTCGACGCGGCGCATGCCCTCCATGAGGAGGCCCTGCGTCGACGTCTCGATCCCGTCAGGGTTGTCGACCTTGCAGAACTCGACCTCGAACGTCCCCTCGTTCCACAGGAGCGCGCGGTAGACAGCCTCCTCGCCGCAGAGCCGGCCGAGCGTCGCGTCGACGACCTTGCCCTCGCGGAAGTAGACCTGCGCCTCGTTGTCCGCGTGCGACAGGTGGACGATCCCGCTCTTCCGGCTCACCTCGAACGTCTGCAGCAGATCCACGACGTTCATGTCGAGGATCGACCCGGAGAACCTGGTCCGCCCCGTCGTCGAGAAGTGGCGCGTCGTGATCCCCTCGCGCGTCCGCCGCGCGAGGAGCAGCGTCACGCGCGCGATGAGCTCGCGCACGAAGATCGGCTTGGTCAGGTAGTCCTCGACGCCGAGCTCCAGCCCGCGGATCTTGTCCTCGATGGACCGCTGGCTCGTGAGGAAGACGACCGGGATCGAGGCCCAGTCGGCGTGCTCCTTCATCTTGCGGACGAGGGCATATCCGTCCACGTTGGGGAGGCGCGTGTCGCTGAGGACGAGGTCCGGCGTGGAGACCTCGAGCTTCGCGAGAGCGTCCGCTCCGTCCTTCGCGGTGGTCACGCTGTAACCGGCCTTTTTCAGGCTGACCTCGAGGACCCGAACGCTGCGCGGATCCGCGTCGACCAGGAGGAGCTGTTGCTTGGCCACTAGAGGTTTCCGCCTCGCGAAGGATGGCGAGCCCGAACGGACGCTGTCAAGCGCTCCGCCCTGAGCGTCGCCGCTGCCGTCGATCGCTTGTCCCGCGGCCGCGGGCCCGGCGATCGACGTCGTCCATCGTGCACACAGGACGGCTGGGAAGGCCAGGTTTCGTCGCGCGCCGATCGGGCGATCAGCGCTTCCAGGGATCGACGATATCGCCGGTGGCTTGCGGCCTTACCATGGAGGCCGTGGGCGCCGCGGTCGCCGACGGACGGGCCGTCGCCGCGGTCGGCTTCGCCGGGATAGGGGCGGCTGTGCCCTGGGTGCGGGGCGGCTCCTGCGCGGTCGGCGCGGGCGCCGCCGTCGCGGCCGCGACGGCGGGCGCGGCGGGCGGCTCGTCGATCGCCTTGGCGGGCGCCGTCTCCGCCGGGAGGGCGCCGCCGGGAGCGTCGGCGGCGGCGGCCTCGGGCGGCTCCTCGGGCGCCGGCGCGCGCAAGGCGCGGACGCCGAGGGCGATGACGATGGGCACGAGGACCGCCGCGAGCGCGATCGCCACGCGCGCGGCCATCGAGAGCGGCTCGGAAGGCTCCGCAGGCGCATGGCCCGGGGCGACCATCTCCTCGGTCGCGCGCGGCCGCATCGACTCGGTCGCGCGCGGCCGCATCGACTCGGTCGCGCGCGGCCGTATCGACTCGTGGCGAGGCAGCTCGCCCGGGGGCGCGACGGAGGTCACGCGGCCCGGAGGATCGAGGGCGAGCTCGATGGCCTCGACGAGGTCCGCCATCGAGGAGAAGCGCTCCTCGGGGTTCTTCGCGAGGCAGCGCATGACGATCGGGCCGAACGCGCCGAGCGCGGTGGCGTCGGGCATCACCTGCTCGAGCGGCTCGGGCGACATGTACATGTGCTTGGTCAGCACGCCCATGTACGTGTCCGCCTCGAAGGGGACGCGCCCCGCGAAGCACTCGTACATGAGGACGCCGAGCGCATAGATGTCGGCGCGGGCGTCGATGCGCTTCCCCTCCGCCTGCTCCGGGCTCATGTAGTGCGGCGTCCCGAACACCATGCCGATGCGGGTGAGCCGCTTGCCGCCGGTCACCTTCGCGACGCCGAAATCGAGCAGCTTGACGAACTCCTGATCGCCGTTGCGGACGAGGTACACGTTGTCGGGCTTCAGGTCGCGGTGGATGACGCCCGCGGAGTGCGCGGCCCCGAGCGCGGCGGCGCACTGGAGCATGATCTGCCCGACCCTGTCGGCCGGCAGCGTCTTCTCGGTGCGCAGCAGCGACGCGAGGGAGGTCCCGGAGAGGAACTCCATGACGAAGAACGGCAGCTCCGCCTGCCCCGTCTCGACCTCGATCGCGCCGAAGTCGCTCACCGCGACGATGTTGGGGTGGCCGATCGCCGCGGCCGCCTTGGCCTCCTGGATGAAGCGGGCGACGAGCTCGGCGTCCTGCGCGATGTCGCGCCGGAGCACCTTCAGGGCGAAGAGGCGGCCGAGCGACTTGTGGCGCACCTCGTACACCGTCCCCATCCCTCCTTCACCCACGACCGCCTGCACCTCGTAGCGGCCGTCGATGGTGCGCCCGAGCATCGGATCGGCCGACGGATTCCAGTCGGGCGCGTCGGCGAGCGGATCGCCGTCGAACGGGCAGAAGCGGGAGTCGCCGGAGAAGGTCTGCTTGCAGGTCGGGCAGCGCCGCGCGCGCGGGGTCTGTTTCGCCTTCCCCCGGCGCGCCGGCCCGTCGAAGCGCGCCGGCAGGGGTGGGAGCGCCGGCAGCGGCGGGAGCGCCGGGCGCGCGCCGACGTGCGCTGGCAGTGTATCTGCGCGCGGCGGCACGTCGCTGCGGAACGGCAACTCGCTGCGCGGCGGCGCGTCGCTGCGCAGCGGCACGTCGCTACGCGCTGGCGGCGCATCGCTCCGCGCTGGCGGCACATCGCTGCGCGCTGGCGGCACATCGCTGCGCGCTGGCGGCGCATCGCTCCGCGCCAACGGCACATCGCTCCGCGCTGGCGGCACATCGCTGCGCGCCGGAGGCTGAGCAAATGATTCGTCTCCGTGCAGCCGCGGGATGTCTTCCCGATGGAACAGCTCGGCAGCCTCGGACTCGCCGGCGGTCATCTCGGGCTGAGCATCCCCGGCCATGCGGAGCGTCACTGGCACCCCATCGAGTCTAGCCGAAAGCGCGCTCGGTGGTTCGGATCAGATGGCGCCAGTTTGGCGACCGCGGTGGAGCGCCCCCCGCGGGTCGCCGCGCGCGGCGGCCTGCGCCGCCTGGTAAGGACTCAGATCTCTTCCAGAATCTTCGCCTTGCGGGCCTGGAACTCCTCGTCGGTGATGAGGCCCTTGCTCTTGAGCTCCCCGAGGCGCTCCAGGCGCTGCTCGATCGACGGCGCTGCGGCGGGGGCAGCCTGCGGCGCCCCCGGGTAACCCTGCGGCGCCCCCGGGTAACCCTGCGGCGCCCCCGGGTAGCCCTGCGGCGCCCCCGGCTGCTGCATGTGCGGCGGCACGAACTGAGGCTGGCCCTGCGCCGCGAGCGCGGGGTTCATCGCCTGCGCCAGGCCGGCGCCGATCGCCACCTGGGCGCCCAGCCCCGCGACGCCGCTGCCGTCGCCGCCCTGCGCCATGCCCTGGCCGGCGCCCATCATCGCCTGGCCGGCGGCGTAGTTCTGCCAGTTGCCCGCCAGCTGCTGCACGTACCGCGCGTCCTGCTGGAACCGCTGATCGAGCTCGAACTGCTTCGCGCGGGCGGTGTCCTGCGCGACTCCGATGCCGCGGCGCGCCTCGCCGCGCGCCTTGTTCGCCTCGCGGAGGAGCTTCTGGTCCTCGGCCGCGAAGTTGATGTTGAAGTTGCCGATCTCGAGGATCTTGCAGCCGATCTCCTCGAGGTTCGGCGCGGATTGCACGATGCGGGCGCCGAGCTCCATGCTCATGCCGCCGAGGTTGAGCAGGCTCTTCTGCTGCTGCGCGCAGACCTGGCCGATCACGGTCTTCACGCTCATGAAGAACTTGCCCTTGATCCAGCTCAGGACGACGTCGTTGTCGCCGCTGCCGCCGCACTGCCCGTGGTACCCGACGACGAACCGCACCGGATCGACCACCACCAGCGAGAACTCGCCGAAGATGCGCGGCGTCACGAACTCGTAGAGGACGGGGTCCTCCATCGACTCCAGCGGCCCGCCGAACGGCACGCCGCGGACCGGCTGCGTCTTGACGAAGAAGATCTCGGCGATGAAGACGTCCCCGCCCGTGAACTTGTTGACGAGGTTGTTCAGGAACGGGATGTTCTGGGTCTGGAGGGTGTGGCGCCCTGTGGGCAGGTAACCCATGTACCTGCCGTCCTTGAAGAAGAGGGCACACTCATCGCTGTCGACCGTCAGCTGCGACCAGAAGGGGATGTTCTGGTCCGGGTGCTTGTAAACGATGAGATGCTTCGCCGCGTCCGGGCGCGCGATCATCATCTCGCGGACGCCGCTCTTCACGAAATCGAAAATCCCCATGTCGCGCTCCTCTTCGGTGTGCTGGGTGTGACGGATCTGCCGGTCCCCTGCCCCCCGGGACCTCGGGCTTCATTCCGGCAGACGGCGCGCAGGGCCCGCGCCGTTCGTTCTCCGTTGACGATCGCCGCGCCTTTCAGGCACACAGCGGCCTCAGGATAATCCGCAGATCGCAGGGCAGCAATGCCCGCCGGGAGGACCGTATGCCCGTTGCTCCGCTTGCTCTGCTTGCTCTGCTTGCTCTGCTCGAGCCGCTGGCGTCACCCGAGTCATCCGCGCCACCCGAGCCACCCGCGTCCTCCGGGATCCCGAGCTCCGCCGTTCGGCAGCCGAAGCGCTCGTTCTTTTGGCACGGGGCCGCGCTGGCGAGGGCGCCTCGATGATCGCGCCGATCGACGTCGGCGCCCTCTCGGCGCCCGCGCAGAAGCTGGCGCAGCCGGGCGCGCCGCAGAAGCTCAGGGAGATGGCGGCGCGCGGCATCGCCCCCGGGCTCAAGCCGGGCGACGTCGTGACGGTGCTCGTGCTGCTCGCGTCGCGCGAGGAGGAGCCGGCCCACGAGGCCGCGGAGAAGACGCTGGCGGCGCTCCCCGAGCCGCTGCTCCAGGGGGCGCTCGGCGCGGATCTGCAGCCGCCAGTCATCGATCGGCTGGCCCGCGCGTACGCGGACCGCCTCCCGGTCGTCGAGAGGCTCCTCGCGATGCCGGGCGTCGCCGCGGAGACGCTCGAGGAGCTCGCGCGGACCGGGGGCGAGGCGGTGACGGAGCTCATCGCCGTCAACGAGGAGCGGCTGCTCAAGAACCCGCGCGTCATCGAGAAGCTCTACCTCAACAAGAACACGCGGATGTCGACCGCCGACCGCCTCGTCGATCTCGCGTCCCGCAACGGGGTCGAGCTCACGGGCATCCCGGCGTGGCGCGAGGTCAGCGTCGCGATCAAGGACGAGCTCATCGCGGAGCCGTCGCCCGAGCCCACGCCGGACGACGTGCTGTTCAGCGAGACGCAGGCGCTCGCGGAGGCGCTCGCCGCGGACGAGCCGGTCGACACCCACGTCGAGGACGAGGAGGGCAAGGAGGCGATCAAGGAGCAGTACGTCCCGCTCTACAAGCGGCTCGCCGACATGACCATGTCGCAGCGGATCCGGCGGGCGATGCTCGGCTCGCGCGAGGAGCGCATGCTGCTCGTGCGCGACTCGAACCGCCTCGTGGCCAGCGCCGCCGTGCGCAGCCCGCAGATGCAGGAGGAGGAGGTCGTCCTCATCAGCCGCAACCGGAACATCTCGGACGAGGTGCTGCGGATCATCTCGACGACGCCCGAGTGGCTGAAGAGCTACACGGTGAAGCGGAACCTCGTCGAGAACCCGAGGACGCCGGTGCTCGTCGCGACGCGGCTGGTCCAGCACCTGCGCGAGTCCGATCTCCGGGGCATCGCGAAGAGCAAGAACGTGACGTCGCCGGTGAAGGACGCCGCGAGGCGGCACCTCGAGCGGCGCAAGAGCTGAACGGGGACGAGCGATGAGCGACCTGGTCCGCTTCGGCGTGGCGATGGATCGCGCGCTGCTGGCCGAGTTCGATCGGCGCATCACCGCGCAGGGCTACGAGAACCGCTCGGAGGCGCTGCGAGATCTGGTCCGCGCGGACCTGACGCGCGCCGCGCTGGACGAGGGGGCCGAGGTGGCGGCCACGCTGACGCTCGTCTACGAGCCCGAGGTGCGGGAGCTCGTGCTGCGGATCTCCGAGCTGGAGGAGCGGCGCGCGGGATCTCTGGTCTCCAGCCTGCTGGTCCGCCTCGACGCGGCCCGGCTGCTCCAGGTGATGGTGCTGAAGGGCCGCGGGCAGGAGCTGTCCGAGCTCGCCGGGCAGCTCGCCGGGGCCAAGGGGGTCCTGTCCTGCGCGCTCACGCCGGCCGCGGCGCTCCCGGGGGCGGCGCGCCGGTAAGCGGGGGCGGCGCGGCGCGCCGGGAAGCGGGGGCGGCGCGCCGGTGGAGGAGGGCTCTCCAGAGCTGCTGATCTACGCGTCGTCGCCGGAGCTGTCGGCCACTTTGACCGTGGTCTTGGGCGGGTCGACGATGAACGTCACGAGGCGCTCCTTGGCCTCGAACTCCTGCCGGTAGATCACGGCCGAGCGCTTGTACTTGAAGGGGCCCACGCGCACCCGGTGCCACAGGCCGCGGCCCTTGACGTACGCCGGCTCGACGTACGCCTTGTGCCCGCGCCGGCGCAGGGCCGCCGCGAAATTCTCGGCGTCGGTGGGGTCCTTGAACGAGCTCACCTGGAGCTGGTAGTTGCCAGGCCCTCCCCGCTCGGTCTCCGGCCCCTCCTCGCGCGACACGTGGCGGGCCATCGCGGTGAGCGTGTCGTTCGGGGCGACCTCGCCTCCGGGACGCCCGAGCACGTGCTGCGCCGGCAGCGGGACCACGGGCAGCCGGTCCGCGGCAGGCGGCGGGACGGGCTCCGCGGCGGGCGCCTCGGCGGAGGTGGCCGCCTTGGCCGCCCGCGGATCACGCACGGCCTCGAGCGCGGTCGTCGGGTGCTCCGCGTCCGAGAGGACCGCGGGGAAGGTCACGTCCTCCCCGATCGTGGCAGGGCGCGGGGCCGGCTTCACGCCGGCCGGGTGGGCGCGCGCGACCAGATCGCCGAGCGGATCGGCGGTGACCGGCCGCTCGCGCTGCGGGGCGCGCAGGAGCGCCACCGCCGCGAAGACGATGCACGCCCCGCCGAGCGAGGCCAGCACCAGCGCGCCCGCGCGCGACGGGCGAGCCCCGGGATCCTCTTCCTGGATCTCCTCGAGGTTCCGCACCGCCCCGGTGTCCATGCTCTCGCCCTTGCTGCGCCTCATGCGTCCTCCTCGCCCCGTCTACCCTGCCCGGCCGGCGACCCACAACTTTCGTGTGCTACTTTATCCTACATCTTCCAGAGAAGTCCGGTCGCGGAACGAGCGCTCTCGGGTGAGCGCGCGCTTCGGCGGGACCGGGCAGCCTCGCATGCGCGGCGCGCGCGGTGAAAGTTCTCGGCTGGCGCCGGGCGCGCGCAGGCCAGACGATCCCCGCGGGCTTCGTCCGCGGTGAGCCGTCTCGCGGCCCTGCCGTGACTCAAGGGGGCCGATCGGGTCACGAGGCGGCAGGAGGCGTTCGATCATTCCCAGCGGAGCCCCACGATCATGGTGATGCGCGCCGGCGCGCTCGCCCCCCCGCGAAGGCTGGGCGTGGTCGCCTATGCGAGCGACGAGGCGCTCGTGGAGGGCCTCCGCGCGAGGCATCCTGCCGCGCTCTCCGCCTTCCACGAGCGCTTCTCCGGGCACGTGCTCCGCGTCCTCGGCCGGCTGCTCGGCGGCAGCCGCGACCTCTCCGACGCGCATCACGACGCCTTCGTCCGCGCGCTGTCCTCCCTCGACACCCTGCGCGATCCGGCGGCGCTGAAGGCGTGGATCACCTCGGTCGCCGTGTTCACGGCGCGGACCTGCATCCAGCGGCGCGCGCGCAGGAAATGGCTCCTGTTCTTCGCCCCCGACGAGCTCCCCCCCCTCGTGGAGCCCCCGTACGAAGGTGAGGCCCGCGAGGCGCTGCGCGCGACCTACCGCGCGCTGGAGCGGCTCCCGGCCGACGAGCGCATCGCGTTCGCGCTGCGGCGCATCGAGGGCATGGATCTCCAGGAGGTCGCCGGCGCGTGCGGCGTCTCGCTCGCGACCATCAAGCGAAGGCTGGCCCGCGCCGAGGCCAACTTCCTTGAGGCGGCGCGGGACCAACCCGCCCTCGAGGCGTGGCTGAAGGGAGGCGCGTCATGAGCGATCGCCCCTCGCTCGATCGTCTTCATGAGCTCCGCCGGGCCCAGGATGAAGAGCTCGCGGCGCAGGATCTCGACGGTGCGCGCCGACGGTTCCTGGAGATCGCGGCCGGCGGATCCCCCCGTCCCGGGGCTGCGCGCCTCGGCCCCCCGCGTCCTCGGTGGATCGCGCCCGCGGCCCTCGTGGCGCTGGCGGGGGTCTGTGCGGCGCTGCTCCTCGTGCTGCTCCCGTCCTCGCGATCGCTCTCGTTCGCGGTCGGCTCGGCGCAAGGTCAGGTCGGGGCGTGGATCGCCGCCAGCGCGGAGGCTCCTCTGGCGGTCGCCTTCTCGGACGGCACGTCCCTGGCGCTGGACGCGAACGCCCGGGTGCGGGTGGTGGCGGCCGGCGCAGATGGCGCGCGCGTGCTGCTGGAAGGCGGCCGGCTCACGGCGACGGTGACCCACACCGCGACGAGCGCCTGGAACTTCGACGTCGGCCCGTTCGACGTGCTGGTCACCGGCACGCGCTTCGAGCTGAGCTGGTCCCCGGCGAGCGAGCGGCTCAAGCTGGTGCTGCGGGAAGGATCGGTCGCCGTGTCGGGGCCGCTCGTGGGCGGGCGGCGCGCCGTCGCTGCGGGAGAGACGCTCGAGGTCTTCTGCAAAGAGCAGCGCTTCGAGCTCACGCGCGGGGAGCTGCGCGCCGCCGCTCCACCTCCGCCGTCCGCCACGCGCGTCGATCAGCCGGCCTCCGAGCCGGCCCCCGCGGCGACCGGCGCCGGCGAACGCGCGATGGTCGCGAAGGCCGCGGACGCCGCCCCCCGCCGGCCGACCTGGCGCGATCTCGTGGCCAGCGACAGGTACCAGGAGGCCATGACGGCGGCCGAGGCCGAGGGCTTCGACGGGCTCGTCGCCCGCGCGAGCGCGGCGGATCTGCTGGCGCTCGCGGACGTCGCGCGCTTCTCCGGGAAGCCGGAGCGCGCCGCGGCGGCGCTCACCACGGCGCGGAGCCGGTTCGCGGGCTCGGGCGAGGCGGCCAAGGCCGCCTTCCACCTCGGCCGGATGGCGTTCGACCAGCGGCGATCGTACGCCGAGGCCGAGCGCTGGTTCCTCGTGTACCTCGAAGAGCAACCGGGCGGCTCCTTTGCGCAGGAAGCGCTCGGGAGGGTCATCGAATGCCGGGAGTCGATGGGGCCGGCCAGCGAGGCCCGCGAGGCCGCGCGCCGCTACCTGGCGCGGTATCCGGCGGGGCCCCACGCCGCGCACGCCAGGGATCTCCTCGAGGGGGAGTGAATGCCGTCTCGAAGGCCGGCTCGCGCGGCGCACGGCGGAGCCTGGGCGCTCGGGCTCTGCCTCCTCATCGCACCCGAAGCGCGCGCGGCGCCGCCGGAGCCTCCACGCACGAAGGTCGTCCTGATCGCCGATCGCCGGTCGGACCCCATCATGGCGCGCGTCTATGCCGAGCTCGCCACGCTCGGATTCACCGTGGTGGTCGTGAGGGGCGGCGCCGAGCCGCCCTCCCAGGGGCCGATCGAGACGAGCGCGCGCGAGGTCGGAGCGTCGGCGGAGATCCGGGTGACGGAGGTGCCAGGTGGCGTCGAGGTCTCGATCGCCCATGGCGCGACCGGCCCATCGGTCCAGAGCGCGGTGATGGCCGACGATCCAGCCACGGTCGCGGTTCGCGCGGTGGAGCTCCTGCGCGCGAGCCTCCTGGATGTGCGCTCGCCCCGTCCGTCGCAGGGCGAGGTCGGCGCCGATCCGGAGGCTCGCGCCGTCGTCGACCTGCAAGAGCCACCGCCGGCCAGGCCCGCGCCCGTCGCCGCCGCGCGCCCGCGAGCCGACGCCGCCTCCCGCGCGCCCCCTCCCCCGGCCGCGAGGCCAGGCGCGACCCGAAGGGCACCGATGACGTTCGGCGTCGGTGCGGCGCCGGCGGTCCTGTGGAGCCCAGGCGGCGTGCCCGCCACCCCGATGCTGGACGTGTCGGGGTACGCGATGATCTGGTCTCGTCTGGGGCTCTCCACCTTCGTGCAGATCCCGCTCGCCAGCGCGCGCCGTGAGGGCAAAGAGGGCACGCGGCACACGCGCATCGCGCTCGCCGCCCTGGGGGTGCGCGTCCCGCTCGGCCCCACCGGCGCCGCGTGGCTGCCGTCGGCCGGCGCAGGGCTCGCCGCCGCCTGGCTGCACGTCGAGGGCGAAGGCCGCTCGCCCCGGTACGCGGGCAGGTCGGAGGACGCGTACGCGGTCGCGCCGTACCTGCGCGCTGGGCTCTCGTTCGCGCCGACTCCACACCTGCGGATCAGCGAGCACCTGCTCGCCGGGATCGCGGCGCCGCGCGTCGTGATCGACGCCGCAGGCCGCGCGACGGACGCGTGGGGTCGCCCGTTCCTCGGCGCGTCTCTCGGCGTGGAGGTCGTGTTGCCGTGAGCCGAAACGGGCAGCTTCCGTGACCTCAGCGCAGACCATCTTTGACGCCGGGCGCGTCGGCGCGCGGCGCGGAGGACCCAATGAAGATCACGGCTACGAGGCTCTGGGCTCTGGGCTTGTCGGCGGCCTTCGCGCCCGCACAGGCGGCGTGCGGCGACCGTCATGTCGATCCGATCGTGGAAATCCGCCTGGCGACCACCGTCGAGGGGGCCACCGAAGGGCCGTGGGCAGCCTGCGTTTCCTCCGGGGACGAGGGCAACTTCGCCCTCCCCCACGTCTGTCCGGATCCCGAACCGAGCGGTGAAGAGCGCATGTGCAGGGTGGCCTACGTCGCCGAGCGACAAGACGATGGATCGACGTGGTGCGATGTGGCGGCGCAATGCAACTACGCGTGCGAAACGGCGGAGGACTGCCCGCGGCCGCCGAGCGGCACCGCCACGCCGGTGTGCAACTCGGTCTGCGAGTTGCCCTGCGACGAGAGCACCACGTGCCCGAGCGGCATGGAGTGCTGGCGCATGTTCCACGGGCCTGGCCTCCAGGACGAACAGGGCTTCTGCATGTGGAAGTACCGATGTGACTGAAGGTCGAGGTCGACGAACCTGGCCAATCCATCTCGCTCTGCCCGCGGACCCGCGCGGCGACACGCAACCGCTGGGCTTTCGCGCGCTCGAGGCGCTATGACTCGGCCCTCATGAAGATCCCGCTCCTGGGCCGTGTCCTCCCCGCGCTCGCCCTGTCGCTCCTCGGCTGCGCTGGAGAGCCGTGGACGCTCACGGTCGAGGTCGTGCCGGGGCACGAGGCGACCGCGTTCCAGGACGACCCGCCCGTCGCCCGGGTCGAGGTGACCGCGACGACGGCCGAGGGAGACGTCACCGTGTCGGCGGCGGCCGCGCCGGGCGGCGAGCTCGATTTCGGCGAGATCCCGGCGGAGCGGGCTTACACCTTCGAGGTGCGCGGCCTCGACGCGGGCGGCGCGACCGTGGTGCGGGGGCGCTCCGCGGCGGGCATCTACCTCGCCGCGGTGACGGGCGACGTGCTGCCGCTCTTCGCCCAGCGGACCGGCCGGTGGGCGCGGCCGCCGGGCGAGCTCGCGGCGTCGCGCGTCGGCGCGCCCGGGGCGGCGCTCGCGGAGCGCTACCTGATCCTCACCGGCGGGGCCGCGGCCGCGGGCGCCGCGGCGGGCACCGTCGACCCGGCGCGGCTCGACGCGTACGACCTCGCGGCGTGGGGCGGGAGCGCCACCAGCGGCGCGCTCCCGCGGGCGGCGCGGTCGCTCGTGGTGCGGGGAGACCTGCTGCTCACGCTGGACGACGAGGGCGCGAGCTGGACCGACATCGCGTCGGGGCAGAGCGCCGAGGCGTCGCTGCCCGAGGGGCTCGGCTCGTTCGCGGAGGTGGCGGGCGGCCGGACGGTCGAGGCCTCGGATGGGCGCTCGTTCGTGGTCGGCGCGACGCGCGCGGGCGCGGCCGCGGGGGCGCCGGGCGCGCCTTCGGACAAGGTGCTCGTCGTCGGCGCGGACGGGGCGCTCTCGGTGGCGAAGCTCCGCCATGCGCGGGCCGGCGCCGCGGCCGTGTGGGTGGAAGGTCTGGGCCTGGTCGTCGCGGGCGGGAGCGCGGACGGCGCGGGGCTGGAGGTGCTCGGCGACGGCGCGACCGAGTTCTCGCCGAGGCCGTTTCCGCCGGACGCCTCCGAGGGGGCGGGCGCCGCGGTGACCGGTCCCGGGGAGATCGCGCTCGTCGGCGGGGTCCAGGGCGGCGCCGCGGCGCCGACCCGGCGGCTCGCGCCGGGGTGCGCCGTGACCTGCGCGGCCGTGGAGGTCGAGGGCGCCGCGCTGCCCGCGGCCGTCGGTGGTGTTGCCGCGTTCGCGCTGCCCGGCGGGCGCGTCCTCGCGCTGGGCTCCGAGGCGGGCGAGGACGGGCTCACGCGGAGCTTCATCGTCGACGTCGCGGCGGCGCAGGTCGAGGAGCTGCCGCTGCGGGAGCCGCGGCGCGGCGCGGCCGTGGTGCCCGCGCCGAACGGGACGCTCGCGGTGCTCGGCGGGGTCCACGCGGACGGGACGCCGGCGCTGACGATCGAGACGTTCTTCCCGGAGTGAGCGGTCCGCCGGAGGGTATCGACACGCGCCGGGTTGTTTTTTTTCTCCACGGAGGCTGTCGACACTCTCCGCGTCGAGATCTCCTTGGGGTTTTGGAGGCAGCCATTTCACCGATGGGTTTCGCCGGGAGATCAGGTGCAGCCCGTCGACCGTCCGGCGCCTCCGAGGACAGCCGCCGACCGATCGCAAGATCCTCCAAGTCGGCCGCCCCGCCGGCGCGTAACTTCCGCGAGGTCGAAAGGAGGACTCATGATCGGTGGTATCAAGCGCGCGCAGGCCAAGGCGGGTTCCGAGGCGGAGTTCGAGGCGATCTTCAGGGCCCACGCGGCTGCAGTCCGGGCCCATGAGCCGGGCACGCTCAGCTACGACCTGTTCAGGGACGGCGCGCCCGGGCGCTATGTGGTCCTGGACCGCTATCAAGACGGCGAGGCGCTGGCCGCCCACTGCGGCTCGTCTCACGGAGCCGCCTTGTTTCCGCGCATGCGCGCGCTTCTGGAGCGCCTGGAGGTGAGCTACTTTCCGGGACACGAGCCCGGTGACACGCGATATACGGCCCTCGCCCTGACGCGCGCTCCCCTGGACACGGCGTTCCGTCTGGCCGCGGACATCCGCCTCCTGCCGCGCTGGGGCACGCGCTTCTGCCAGGGATTGCGACAGGAGGGGGAGCGCTGGATCGTGAGCTCCCCCCAGGGAAACGTGCGCTTCCGCTACGAGGCAGACCCGTCCGCGGGCGTCGTCTGGCACTGCGTGGATCCGGGCAGCGGAGAGCTGCGGATGCCCATGCGCATCGTGCGACACGGCCCCGGGAGCCTGCTCCTCTTCACCATCCAGCGGCCGCCGGGGTGTTCCGAGGCGGCGTTCGACGAGCAGAGAGAATGGGTGGATCAGGAGCTAGCTCAGCTGCGAGATCTGGTCGAGGGGTCATAGAGTCACCCCTCAGGGAGCCCCCGCTGGGAGCGCCGCCTCGACCTGCGGGAATCCCGACCTCGACCGAACGGCTCCCTCTGTCCGGTGCCCTAGCTGACCGTGTCACCTATAGCATTCGACTCGCCATGCTCCGCCGCAGTGTCGTCGTCCTCTCGGATCTGCACCTCGGCCCCACCGGGCCCCCTTGCCACCTTTCGAGACGATCGAGCGCTCGCCGGCCTCCTCGACCACCTCGGTGCGCCCGGCGAACCGCCCACGGAGATCGTCCTCGCCGGTGACGTCTTCGACTTCCTCTAGATCCCTGGGACCGCTGGCCCGTGTGGGGCCATGTGGTCGGCAACGACGCGGGCTCGCGTGTGGATCGTCCATGGCGACCGCTGGGACCCGCACAACGCCGTGCACCGCGACGCGCTCCGCCAGGCCGTCGCCACGGGCCGTCCGGTCGAGCTGCCCGTCGGCTCGCAGCTCGTCTACCGCGTGCTCAACCAGCTTCAGCCGGAGAACCGCTGGATCCCCGAGCTCAAGCCGGAGCTCCCCGTCGTCTTCCCGCTGCTGCTCTATCTCGACCCTCGCGTGACGGAGCACGAGATGAAGCGCTCCCTCGACGACATCGAGGCGGGGCGCTGGGAAGCCGACGCGCCGCGCACGTGGGTGATGATCACCTGCAACGATGGGGCCTCCTGGAAGTCAAGGCCATCGTCGCGCCCGCGCGCTTGTCGCGCGCAGTTAGCACGGTTCGCGCGGTTCGCAGGATTCCCACGGCTCGCGCCGCTCTCGCGGGTCGTGCGGCTCTGCCCGACCTGAGCCCCTGGAATCGACGCCGAACGAACCGCCCTGGCCTGTGGTCGAAGCGCTCGCTGCGACCTGCCTTCTCGCGCACCGAGCGGCAGCGACCCCCACAGATCGTGTCTTTGCGTGTTGCCCTCCAGACTCCATGTGGATGCTGGCGGGTGCTCAAGCCGTGAACCTGCCTGATCAAAGGATAACCGACCATCCGGTCGGCCATCGTTCGGCCATTGATCGGCCGGTCAGACTCGCACGCGGCTCATCGGCCGCTGCCTCGATGACAGCTTCGCAAAATGTTGCAAGCGACGCAGATGCGACGCAGTCGATGCAGACCGTGCAAACAGTTCAATTCGCAAACTTTGCGGGCGATGCGCTTGTGATGCAGTTGTTGCGGACTATGCAAACAGTTCAATGATGACAATGATGAATGAGCTGCCAGGAGCTGGCATCCCATGGACGAAACACTCGATCTTGATCTTCACGTCTTGACATGAATGAGTAAGAGGAAGACCCTAGATGAATATCTGCCTTAGGCTTTCGTAGCGATTCACACCGCACATCGCCTCGCCCCCAGCGCTCGTGACCGTCGGGCCACACGACCCCGGCCTTGCGCGCGGCGGAGCTTTGCGCGGTCAACGACAACGTCTGTCAGGGAGAACCTTTGCATGAGAGATAAAATGAAGATCCTCAATGCCTTGTGCGCCGGCGTGGCGAGCGCCCTCGCGGCCTCTTGCGGCGCCGATCCCGGCGGCGCGGGAGACGAGGGCGCGGCGCGCGCCGCGCAGGCACTATCGACCGAAGGACAGGTGTGCACCACCGTCCAGCGCGGCGCCGGACCAGCGGGCGTGGCCGACGTCGTGCTCTGGCAGAACGCGCCGACGTGGAACGACGGCGCGAACGTGGCGCTCAGCTCGGGGACGAGCGCGAGCGGCGGGATCCGGCGCAGCTTGCTCCGGTTCGACCTCTCCGGCGTCCCATCGAACGCCGAGATCGTGTCGGCGAACCTGTCGCTCTCGCAGATCTACAAGGCGGACACCAGCACGGTCCGCGTCCACCGCGTCACGAGCGCCTGGGCGGAGTCCACCGCGACCTGGGGGAGCTTCGGAGAGTCCTTCGATCCGGCGATCGCCGCGTCGTTCACCGGCGGCGGGGCGGCGGGGCGGCGGGCGTCCGCTCCTCCGACCTCACCGCGCTCGCGCGCGCGTGGGTGAGCGGCGAGGCCGAGAACCACGGCGTCCTCATCGAGGAAGACCCGGTCGTGAGGAGCGAGTTCAAGAGCAGCGAGCGGCCGGAGATCGCGAGCCGGCCGAAGCTCGACGTCTGCTACGTCACGTGCGACGACGGGATCCAGAACGGCAGCGAGAACGGCGTCGATTGCGGGGGCCCGTGCGCGCCCTGCGGCGGCGAGTCGTTCGAGGGGCCGCCGGGCGGAAGCCCCGTCGACCACGAGGGCACCGGCGCGACCTATGGCTGGTCGGTCGGTGACCTCGACGAGCTGCCGGAGTCCGTCGCGCGGCAGGGCACGAACGAGCCGTGCACGACCGGCGAGGACTGCCAGTTCGACCAGCACTGCGACAACCCCGCGCAGGGCGCGTGCGCCCACGATCCGTGCGCGACGGGCGACTCGCTGCTGTCGAGTTGCAGCGGCTGCGTGACGAAGGTCTGCGACGCTCGGCCGAGCTGCTGCACGCAGACGGCCACGCCGGGCGACTGCGCGCACGACGCCTGCGTGGCGGTGCCTGGCCCGGCGACCAACATGACCACGACCTGCGGCGATGCGTGCATCGCGAACATCTGCGCGAACCATCCGCGCTGCTGCGAGATCACGTGCACGAACACCGCGCAGTGCACTGCGATCATCGGCACGGGCAGCACCTGCGTCTTCCCAGGCCGCTGCACAGCGCCCAGCGGCGTATGTCCCCCGGGAACCGTGCTGTCAGGCGGCAGGTGCACCGGGACGTGGAGCGCGACCTGCGCGGGTTATGTCGAAACGGAGTGCGCCCCCAAGACGTGCGACGACGCGGCCCCGGCCTGGGACGCGGCGTGCGTGGGCCTGGCCGACTCCCTGTGCGGCACGAGCTGCAGCGCAGAACCAGGCGAGCCGCGAGGCACCTGCGATCCCTACCTGCCCGGCGAGACGAACCCGGCCTGCAGCGGCGTGGATCTCACCGTCGGCGTCCCTTGCGGCGGGACGATCCCCGTCTGCAACCGCGGCAACACCCAGGCGCCCGCGGGCATCGCCATCCACCGCTATCCAGCGGGCGCGGGCCAGCTCCCCTCCTCGGCACCGAGCCGGATCCTCGACGCGTGCAGCCCGACCGGCGGCACCCTCGCCTGCACGACGACAGAGCCGATCGAGCCGGGCGAGTGCATCAGCGTGGCGGGCTGCACCGGCGTCACCGACGGCATGGAGCTCATCGTGAATCCGCCGGGCGCGGGGCAGATCGCCGAGTGCCAGTGCGGCAACAACGGGAGCGTCTATCAATCGGGCGAGTGCGGGTCGCCCGCCTGCACCGCCACGGCCAGCACCTCGCCGTTCAGGCCGGTCACCCTGTTCGTGGCGCTCGATCGATCCACCTCGATGCGGCAGACGCTGTCGGGGGTGGACGTGAGCGCGGATCGATGGATTCCGGCGACGAACGCGCTCAAGTCCTTCTTCCAGGATCCGGCGTCGGCGGGGCTCGGCGTCGCGTTCCGGTTCTGGCCGCACGACAACCCGGGCCCGTGCAGCGACACCCCTTCCTGTCCGCCCGCCGGTGGCGGCGGCTGCGCGCTGCCGGTCGTCCCGTTCAACGGCGCCGCGGCCGACAGGTTGACCGCGGCGTCTGCGGCGATGGGGGATCAGCAAGAGATCAAGCTGATGCAGGCCTTCATCAGCTTCCCGACGCCCAACGGCGAAACGCCGATGTACCCGGCGCTGGACGGCGCCACGACCTGGGCGAACAACTACAAGGACGCCCATCCCGAGGAGGAGGTCGCGGTCGTTTTCCTCACCGACGGCGTCCCGTCGAGCTGCAACACCGTCCCCAACGCGATCGGAAACCTGGCGCGAAACGCCTGCGTGAACCACGGCGTTCGCGTGCACGCCGTGGGCTTCGGCAACTCGAACGCGGAGCTCATCAACCTCATCGCGGACCAGGGCGGAGGGCGGGCGTACAACCTCAGCGCTGGCTCGACGCTGGAAGGTAGCGTCCTCGATGCGCTCGTCTCGATCCGCGGAGAGGCGCGGTCGTGCGACGTCGCGGTCCCCAGCGCGGGCGCTTCGGATCCCGCCTCGGTATCCGTCACCTACGAGAACGCCGCCGGCGTGGAGACGACGCTCACGCCCCAGGCCGGGCCCGGCAGCTGCGGCACGGGCTGGTACTTCACCGACGCGACGCACACGACCGCCAGGCTCTGCCCGGAGACCTGCTCCATCGCCCGCGAGAACCCGGGCGGGAAGATCCGGGCGACCGTCCCGTGCGCTGACGAGGCCCTCTCGCCCATCACCACGAGCTGGGAGCGCTACCACGGCGTCTGCCCGCCGGGCACCAAGGCCCGGTGGGAATACCTCACGTACAGCACGACCACGCCCGGCGACTCGAGCGTCGAGTTCTTCGTGCGATCGGCCGACGACACCGCCGATCTCGGCGCAGCGGCCGTGACGCTCGCCGCGACCGCCCACGCGACGCCGGCCGATACCCAGGTGTGCGACGACACCTCGACGCCGCCGTGCGCCGTCGATCTCGGCGCGCTGCCGGGAGCGCAAGCGGATTACCTCGAGCTCCAGGTGACGCTGAATCCGACGAGCGACGGCGCCGGCGGAGTCCAGGTGCAGGACTGGGAGATCGGGTATTCGTGTCCTGACGTGGAATGAGCCTGGACACGTTCGCGATCCCTCCGGTGCCGGCTCACCTCTTCCTGCCCCTGCGCTGAGGCGCCGCCGCGCCGCGCGCCCCGTAGACCGCTCGTAGATCCTTCGCGATCTCCCTGAGCCGCGCCCGCAGCGCCGCCGGCTCGATCACCTCGACGCCCCTGCCCAGCCCGACGATCTGCGAGATCGCGATCGACTCCCGCTCGAAGTCGACCGTCACGACGCTCGTCCCCTCGCGCCCGCACGATCCCCGCCCCCACCGCGCATGCTCGCCGCCGGGCCGGACCCGCCGGAGCGCCTCTTCCCCCTCCCCGGTCACGCGCAACGTCACCACGTAGCTCGCCCTCTGCTCCGCGAACCGCCGGCTCAAGCCCTTCCAGCACGCCGCCAGGTCGAACCCCTCCGGCCGCGCAAACGTCGCTTCGAGGAGCCGCGCGCCCGCCACCCGCGCTCCCCGGAAGATGCTCGGCCCCCGCTCGGTGCCGGCGACGAGGTACCAGCGGTCGGCCTTGATGACGAGCCCGTACGGCTCCACCACCCGCTCGCTCGCTTCCCCGTCGAAGTCCCGGTACGCGAGCCACACCTTGCGATCCTGCCAGACCCCCTCCCGCAGGACGTCGAGGTGCGGCACCACCTCCCTGCCCTGGAACCACCCCGACGCGTCCACGTGGAGCCGCTGCCGCGCGTGCTCGGCCAGCGACCGGTGCACGGCCGGCAGCGCCGCCGACAGCTTGATCAGCCCGCTCTCCAGCGCCGCCGAGAGCCCGATGTCGGCCAGCGCCCCGGGCGCGGCGACCGCCGCGAGCGCCTGCACCTCGGGCTGCGTCAGCCCGGTCAGGCTCGTCTGCCACCCCTCCGCCAGCGAGATCCCGCCGCTCGGGCCGCGCTGCGCATACACGGGCACGCCCGCGGACGACAGCGCGTCGAGGTCCCGGTAGATCGTCCGCGCCGAGACCTCCAGGCGGCGCGCCAGGTCCTCGGCCGTCAGCTGACGGCTCTTCGCCCGCTGCAAGAGCAACATCAAGCTGAGCAGCCGATCCGCGCGCATGACCGTCCGTGGCTCCCGGCCCCGAAATGAGCCGCCCGAGAGGCTACGCGCAATTCATGACAGGAGACGTCAGGAATTCCCCCGTAGCGTCGCAGGACGACCGGAGCAGGACGGAACGCGAGGACGCGCGCGTCGCAGGAGCCCGCGCGCGTCCCCGACAACGCCGGTCGTCAAGGAGGAGACACCGTATGAGACCGCTCGAAGGACAGGTCGCCCTCGTCGCCGGAGCCACGCGCGGCGCGGGGCGCGCCATCGCATGCTCGCTCGGCGAGGCCGGCGCCACGGTCTATTGCACAGGGCGCAGCGTCCGCGGCCGGCCCGCCACGGGCCAGCGCCCCGAGACCATCGAGGAGACCGCCGAGCTCGTGGGCGCGGCCGGAGGGCGCGGCGTCGCCGCGCAGGTCGACCACACCGTCGAGGAGCAGGTCGAGGCGCTCTGCGCCCGGATCCGGCAGGAGCACGGGAGGCTCGACATCCTCGTCAACGACGTGTGGGGCGGCGATGAGCTCACCGAGTTCGGCCAGCCGTTCTGGAAGCTCTCCCTGCCCAGCGGGAAGCTCCTGCTCGAGCGGGCCGTCACCTCGCACATCATCACGAGCCGCCACGCGGTGCCGCTCATGCTCGAGCGCGATCGCGGCCTCATCGTCGAGATCACCGACGGCGACCACTTCGGCTACCGCGGCAACCTCTTCTACGACCTCGCGAAGATGTCGGTCATCCGCCTGGCCTTCGCCATGGCCTGGGAGCTGCGCCGCCACCCCGCCATGACGGCGCTCGCGGTGACGCCCGGCTTCCTGCGCTCGGAGGCCATGCTCGACCACTTCGGCGTCACCGAGGCGAACTGGCGAGACGCCGCCGAGAAGGACCCGCACTTCATCGAATCGGAGACGCCGTTCTACGTGGGCCGCGCCGTCGCGGCGCTCGCCGCCGATCCACACGTCGCGACGAAGTCCGGCCGCGTGTTCAGCTCGTGGGATCTCGCGAGGGAGTACGGGTTCACCGACGCCGACGGCCGGAGGCCCCACTGGGGCGAGTACTTCGAGCGGCACCTCGGCCGGTACAACAGGGCCGGCGAGGCGGCCTACGCGAGCTGGTTCAACGGCCCGATGGAGCTCGCGTGCCCCGACTGGCCCAAGGAGTGAACGGCGCGGCGGCCGCAGGGGCGGCGCGGCCGCCTCAGTGAGCGTAGGGCTCGCCGCGAAGCAGGGTCATCGCGCGGTAGAGCTGCTCGATCAGCACGAGCCGCGCGAGGCGGTGCGGGAACGTGAGCGGCGAGAGGCTCCACCGGTCGTCCGCCGCGGCGGACACGTCGGGCGGCAGCCCGTCCGCGCCCCCGATCAGGAACGCGACCACCCCCTTGCCGCGCGAGCCCCAGCGCTCGACGCCGGCCGCGAACGCCTCGCTGCCGAGCGCCTTGCCGCCCACCTCCATGGCGATGACGCTCGCCCCCGCCGACGCGCGCGCAAGGAGCGGCCCGACCTTCGCCGGCGGGCCGTCCTGGATCTCGATCTCGTCGCACGCCACGTAGCGGCGGATGCGGCCGAGGTACTCGTCCATCGCCGCGCGCAGCGGCTTGTCCTTCACGCGCCCGACGGCGGCGACGACGAGTCGCACGGCGCGCTCAGCTCGGATCGAACCGCGGGGCGGGCTGCGCCCCCGGCGGCAGGGTCTCCTCCGGGACCGGGACGCGCCCCGCGTCGATCCAGAGCCCCTCGATGTCGTAGAGGCGGCGCGTATCCTCCTGGAACACGTGCACCACCACGTCGCCGAAATCGATGAGCACCCAGGTCGCCGCGGCGAGGCCCTCCATCGAGAGCGGCGCGAGCTTCTGCTTGCGCACCGCCTCCTCCAGCCCCGTCGCGATCGCGTGGACGTGCCTGTCGGAGCGGCCGGTCATGATCACGAGGTAGTCCGCGTAGTCGACGCGCCCCACGACCTCCAGGATCTCGACGCCGATCGCCTTCTTGTCGAGCCCCGCCGCGGCCAGCGTCAGCGCGAGCTCGCGCGCGGGGGCCGACGGCTCGGGGACGGGCGGCGGCGTGCTCCGGCGCGAGCCGGCGCGCTTCGGGCCCGCGAGCGGCGACTTGCTCCGCGCGGGCGACCGCCCCGCGAGCGGCAGCGCCGCCTTCGCGCCGCCCTCGCCGCCGCCACGCGCGGCCCGCGGGGCCGGCGCGTCGCCGTCGTCGCGCGCCGGACGCCGCGCCCTCGAAGCCGGCCGATCCGCCGGGATCGGCCGCGCCGCGCGCTCCAGCGGCTCCGCCTCGCCGCCCGCGCGGCGCGCGCGGACCACCTTCTTCGCGCCGGGCTCGCCGACGCCCGCGTGGGAGGCGCGGATCCGGGGCGACGCCGGCCGCTTCGGCTTCGCCGCGGACGACGCTCGACCGGCCGCGCCCGCCTTGGCCGTGGTCGCCTTCTTCCGCGCCGGCGCGCGCGGCTCCGCGCCCTCGCCCGCCGAAGGCCCCGACTTCGCCCGCGGCTTGCTGCTCCCCTCGCCTGCGTCCTTCTTGCTCGCCAACGTTCTCTCGCTTTCTTGCGCTCGGTCGATGACCGGCGCCACTCGTCTCGCCCGCGTCAGCGGGTCTGGCCCTCGCCGTACGCGATCCACTTGAGCGTCGTCAGGCTCGCGAGCCCCATCGGGCCGTAGGCGTGGAGCTTCGTCGTGGAGATGCCGATCTCCGCGCCGAGGCCGAGCTCGCCGCCATCGTTGAACCGGGACGACGCGTTCACGAGCACGCAGCTCGCGTCGACCTCGCGCAGGAACCGCTGCGCGTGGTCGTAGCGGGGCGTGCAGATCACCTCGGTGTGCATCGACCCGTAGCGGCCGATGTGCTCGATCGCCTCGTCGAGCGACCGCACCACCCGCACCGCGAGGATGGGCGCGAGGAACTCCCGCCCGTAGTCGTCCTCCGCGGCCTTGCGCGCCGACGGCACGAGCGCGCAGGTGGCGGCGTCGCCGCGCAGCTCGAGCCCGCGCTCCGAGAGGGCGGCCACGCGCCCGAGCAGGGGCGCCGCGACGCTCTCGTGGACGAGCAGGCACTCCAGCGCGTTGCAGACGCCGGGGCGCTGGAGCTTGCCGTTCTCGACGAGGCGGCAGGCCATCTCGAGGTCACAGCCGGCGTCGGCGTAGAGGTGGTTCACGCCCTTGTAGTGCTGGATCACGGGGACGCGCGCGTTCTCGGCCACGAACCGGATGAGGCCCTCGCCGCCGCGCGGGATGGCCAGATCGATCATGCCGGTCAGGCCGAGCAGGATCCGCGTGGCCTCGCGGTCGAGCGAGGGGACCATCTGCACCGCGTCAGCGGGCAGACCGACCGAGCGCAGCGCGTCCGAGATCAGCTCGCCGAGGGCCGCGTTCGAGCGCGCCGCCTCCTTGCCGCCCCGGAGGATCGCGGCGTTGCCGCTCTTCAGGCAGAGCACGGCGGCGTCGACCGTCACGTTGGGGCGCGACTCGTAGATCATCGCGATCACGCCGAGCGGAACGCGCACCTGCCCGACGAGGAGCCCGTTCGGCCGCCGCTCCATCCCGACGACCTGCCCGACCGGATCGCTGGCGGCGGCGACCTCGAGCACCGCGCCGGCGATCGCCGCGAGCCGCGCCTCGTCGAGCACGAGCCGGTCGACGAGCGCCTCGGAGACGCCGGCGGCGCGCGCCGCGGCCACGTCCTCGGCGTTCGCGGCCAGCACCGCGGAGCGCTTGCCCTCGCCGGCCTCGGCGCGCAGCCGCTCGGCGATGGCGCGCAGCGCGCGGTCCTTCTGGGCCCTGTCCAGCGGGGCGAGGGCGCGGGCAGCCGTCCGGGCGCGCTGGCAGAGCGCGCGAAGCGCGCCCTCTAGATCGATGTTGCTCTGTTCCACAGCGGGAACCTAGCTCGCCTCCCTGCGCGGGCCAACCGTTCTCCTGCGCATCCATGCTAGCGTACCCGCCGTGTCCGGCGATCTCCGAAGCTCGAGCCAGGCGTCGTTCGCACCCCGCTCCCGAGACGCCCGCCGCGCCCCCGCGAGGAGCGCCGCTGCCCGCCCGCGGCGCGGCGCGGCGCTCCTCGCGGGGGCGCTCCTCGCCGCGATCGCACCGGCGTGCGGGGGCTCGGATGCAGGCGCGGACGCGCCCGCCACGGCGAGCACCGGCATCCCCCTCGCGGCGCCGGGCGCGCTGGGGGCGCCGCTCGACGCGCCGCCGGCGGCCCCCTCCGTCCCCTCCTCGCCGTTCGCCGATCCGGAGGGGCTCCAGGTCCCGCCCGATCCGGCCGGCCCTCCCGAAATACCGCCGTATCGTGCTCCTCCCGGGAACACCGGGGGGAGCGGAGTGGAGCTATGACTCGCGCCCGCCACACCTCGCCGATCGCCGCGCTCGCCGCGATCCTCGCCGCGCACCTCGCCGCGGCGTGCTCCTCCGCCGCGCCGAAGCCGCTCCCGCCCGGTCCGCCGCCCGAGTACGAGCGCCCGCGCGGGTACGACGGCGGCGTCGACGACGCGCCGGCCGCGCCGCCGGATGAGCCGGATGCGACCGACGCGACCGACGCGACGCCGGGCGCGCCGCTGCTCGCCCCGTCGCCGGGCGCGCCGCCCGCGTCCACGCAGCCGCCGCCCACCACGCCGCCGCCGCCGCCCACGCAGCCGTAGCGACGTGCGCCGCGAGCGGGCGTGCGGCGAGCGCCTCGGCCGCGCGACTCTGGCGGATCCAGCCCCGCCATGCTAGCGGCAGCCATGCTCTCACCCCGGCGGGACTTCGTCGTCATCCTCGATTTCGGCTCTCAGTACACGCAGCTCATCGCCCGGCGCGTGCGCGAGTCTGGCGTCTACTGCGAGATCCACCGCTTCGACGTGCCCATCGCCGAGCTGCGCCGGCTCGCCCCTCGGGCGCTCATCCTCTCGGGCGGCCCCGCCAGCGTGTACGGAGACAACGCGCCTCGCTGTTCCCGGGAGGTGCTGGAGCTCGGCGTCCCGACGCTGGGCATCTGCTACGGGCTCCAGCTCATGGCGTATCACCTCGGCGGCAAGGTCGAGCGCGCGCACACGGGGGGCGAGTACGGCCCCGCGACGGTGCGCGTCGAGCGCCCGACGGGCATCTTCTCTCGCTTCGCCGAGGGCGACGCCATCGACGTCTGGATGAGCCACGGCGATCGGCTCACCGCGATGCCGGAGGGGTTCGTGTCGCTCGGCACCACGACCGGCAGCCCGCTCTGCGCCGTCGCCCGCGAGCGCGACAAGCTCTACGGCCTCCAGTTCCACCCCGAGGTCGTCCACACGCCGCGCGGCAAGGAGATCCTCCAGTCCTTCCTGTTCGACGTCGCCGGCCTCTCGCCGACCTGGACGCCCGCGTCGTTCGTGGAGGAGGCAATCGCCGCGGTCCGCGAGAAGGCCGGGCCGAGCGACCGCGTCATCCTGGGCCTCTCGGGCGGGGTCGACTCGTCGGTCGCCGCCGTGCTCTGCCAGCGCGCCCTCGGCGACCGGCTGACGTGCATCTTCGTCGACAACGGCCTGCTTCGCGAGGGCGAGGCGGAGAGCGTCGAGCGGACCTTCCGCGGCCACTTCCACATGAACCTCGACGCCGTCGACGCGTCGGCGCGGTTCCTCGAGGGGCTGCGCGGCGTCGTGGATCCCGAGCAGAAGCGCAAGGTGATCGGCCGCCTCTTCATCGAGGTGTTCGAGGAGGAGGCGAAGCGGGTCCAGGGCGCGAAGTGGCTCGTCCAGGGCACGCTCTACCCCGACGTGATCGAGAGCGTCTCGTTCAAGGGGCCGAGCGCCGTCATCAAGAGCCACCACAACGTCGGCGGCCTGCCCGAGCGGATGAACCTCGGCCTGATCGAGCCCCTGCGGGAGCTCTTCAAGGACGAGGTGCGGGCCGCCGGCGAGGCGCTCGGCATGCCGCGGGACATCCTGTACCGCCAGCCGTTCCCCGGCCCGGGGCTCGCGGTACGGTGCCTCGGCGAGGTGACGCCGGAGAAGCTCCGCGTGCTCAGGGAGGCCGACGCCATCTTCGACCAGGAGATCCGCGCCGCCGGGCTCTACGAGTCGCTCTGGCAGAGCTTCTGCGTGCTCCTCCCCGTGCGCTCCGTGGGCGTGATGGGCGACGAGCGCACCTACGACGAGGCGATCGCGCTCCGCGCGGTGCACTCGACCGACGGGATGACGGCCGACTGGGCGCGGCTGCCCTACGACCTCATCGCCCGGGTGAGCTCGCGCATCATCAACGAGGTGCGCGGCGTGAACCGCGTGGTGCTCGACGTCTCCTCGAAGCCGCCCTCGACGATCGAGTGGGAGTGACGATGGCGAGCGCGAAGCGGACGCGCGCCACGGCGGCGCTCCTGATGCTCGGGCTGTCGGCGTGCGTCGCGCGGGCTCCGGCGACGGTATCGCTGCGGGTGAAGGGGAACGTGCCCGACGCGTCGGTCACCATCGACGACCAGTACATCGGCGCGCTCGCCTACGTCGCCGCCCACGGCGTCGCGCTGCCGCCCGGCGCGCACCGGATCACCGTGGAGAAGGCCGGCTACTTCGCCTGGGACCGCCTTGTCGAGGCCAGGAGCGGCGCCCCGCCGATCCACCTCGAGGTGCAGCTCACGCCAGTACCGGACTGACCCTCTCGCGGGGCTGGCACCGGCCGGCCCTGGCGCAGCCGCACCCTCACCGGGGCGCACGCGCGAGAGCACAGGACGAAATCATCTCCACGCGGTCTCCGTAATCCATGGGGTGGATGCACGAGGCATCCATCCCGATCTCCACGTTACGGGGGACCGAATCATGCCGAATCGGAGCAGTCCGAAGGCGCGCGTGACGAAGACGCGCGCGCCTTCCACGAACCAATCAGCTCGGCGCGCCCGCCGGTGCGCCACCCTCGAGGTGTGCGGCCCCGAGAGCTGTCGTCCGGGAGGCCGCCTGTTTCACGCCCTGTGCGATCTCGCCGATCGCTTCCTGCAACGCCGGGGAGATCCGCGGGCGATGCAGCTGGGAACCGTGCTGTTTTATGTCGCGTTCCACAGCGCTCGAGCCGCCGAGGACGACGACTTTCGCCTCTCTCTCCGGACCTCCCTGGACATGCTCGTCGAGCTCGAGCCGGTCGAGCGCTGGCTCCGGCCGCCGCCGGCGTTCGATGTGTCATCCGGGCGGCCTGCGCCGCGCCCCTACCCCACCTGCGCCGGCGCGGAGCTCCCGGCGCCACGAGGCTCCGGATGACGCCGCCGCACGCCTCGCCGTCCTCGCCGCCGTCCTCGCCGCCGTCCTCGCCGCCGTCCGCGCCGGCGCGCCCGTCGTTCGAGACGGTCTATGCCGTGGGCTTGCCGTTCCTTCATCACGCGCTCCGCTGGCTGGGTGTCTCGGTGAACGATCTGGACGACATGCTCCAGGAGGTCTTCCTCGCGGCCTATCGCGGCCTGGCGAGCTACGAGCCATGGCGTTTCCACGCGGCCCCTGCGGGCGGGCTCGCCGCGGCAGGAACGCCGCCCCTTCGCATCACGCCCGAGGCGGCGCTGCATCGATGGCTGTTCGGCATCGCGTGGAGAAAGGCGAGCCACTACCACGCGCGCGCTCACCGGCGTCGCGAGATCCCCTCCGGGGCCGGCGTGTCCTGGCCGTTCGACGAGCGCGCCCCGGCGCCGACGCCCGAGCAGACGCTCGCGGGCGCGGACCGCGCCGAGATCGTGACGGCGCTTCTGCTGAAGATCGCGCCCGAGCGGCGCGTGATCCTCGTCATGTACGATCTCCTTGGCGTCGCGGTGGCCGACATCGCCGGCGAGCTCTCGCTCAACGAGAACACGGTCCGCTCCCGCCTGCGCCTCGCCCGCGAGGACTTCCGCGCCGCCGTCGCGCGTCAGTCGGCCGAGCGCCGCAGCGCCCTGTGCGCCCTCACCGCGTCGGAGCGCCCCCTCCACGCGAGCGCCGCGACCATGCTCCACACCGTGCGCGCGTTCCCGCCCGTCCCCGCGCCCGCTGCACGCGCGCTCTGGCGCCGCCTCCAGCAGCGGATCGACGAGCGCGCTGCCATTGCCAGGACCGCCCCGCCGGCGCCGTGGTAAGGACCAGCGAGCCAGCGCCACCAACACACGGACGATAGGGACAGAACGCAACACGCACGGCGCCGCACACACCCACGCGACGGCACAAACGGCACAAACGTTCACAAACGTTACTGACAACAAGCCGAGAGCGAAAAATACGAAGCGGGCGACCCCACTGACAGCTTGACGCCCCCGCACGTTTGTGTAGTCTCCGCCGCCCTCGCAGAGAAAGTCCTACGATCATGGCCAATACTCCGAAGTGGAATGTCCGTCTGCGTCACGAATGGCTCGCCACCCCGCTCAAGAAGAAGCGCCTGAAGCGCTGCCAGAAGGCGCGGATCGGCCTGCTCGATGCGGAGCAGCGCAAGGCTGCCAAGCAGAAGCCCGTCCAGGTCGAGCAGCCCGCGAGCTGACCGGCTGACCACCGTTACGCACCGCGCGACACTTGCCAGCCCGGCCGCGCGAACACCTCGACATCACGTGCCGATCGCGGTTCCGCAGGTCGGCGCCCTCGCGCGGCGCGATCCGTGGTAGCGTCGCCTCGCGGTGTTCGCCCGCGCGTTGGCGACGACTCGTCGATCCTCGCCTCTGGTGAGGTTCGACCCGGATCCATGGGAGCGAGGCCCTGAGCGTGTCGGATTCGAGCTTTTCGCCCGGTCGCTCGGGCACTCCTGCCGTGCCTTCGTCTCGCTCTGCAG
This sequence comes from Sorangium sp. So ce145, assembly GCF_051525985.1. Taxonomy (NCBI): domain Bacteria; kingdom Pseudomonadati; phylum Myxococcota; order Polyangiales; family Polyangiaceae; genus Sorangium; species Sorangium sp. So ce145. Next base: position 5,148,335 of record NZ_CP150315.1, read on the forward strand.
GGGGCGAGGAGGGCGATGGCCCCACCCGCGTCATGAGCGACACGGAGCGGCAGGCCGCGCTTGCCGCCGTGCGCGGAGCGCAGGCCGCGGCCGCCGCCGCTGCGGTCACCTCGACGACCGCGGAGACGGTTCGCCCTCCGCCGCCCCCTCCCCCCGCGGGGGCTCCCCCTCCCTCCGGGTCGGGCGCGGCGGCGCACGAGCTGGCCGCCGAGACGGTCCGCCCCGCTGCGCTCCCCAAGGGGCTCGCGGCGGCTGCTGCGCACGACGCGACCGCCGACACGGTCCGTCCACCCGCTCCTCCCACGGGGAGCGCGGAGAGCGCGGCGGACGAGCAGCCGGCGGAGGTGGACCCGCTCGTCGGCACCACGGTGGCGGGCGCGTACCACGTCATCCGCCTGCTCGGCGAAGGCGGCATGGGCCGCGTCTACGAGACGCACCACATCCGCATCCCGGGCAAGCGGTTCGCGCTGAAGACGCTCCACCCCGAGCTCGCCCAGCAGGCCACCGTCCTCGCGCGGTTCCAGCGCGAGGCCGAGGCCGCAGCGTCGATCCGGAGCCCGCACGTCGTCGAGATCTTCGACGTGAACCGGCTGAGCGACGGCCGTCCGTGCATCATCGCCGAGTACCTGGATGGCAAGGGCCTCGACGAGCTCCTCGCAGGGTCGGGAGGGCGGCTGCCGGCCGGCGCCGCGGTGCGGATCGCGCGCGAGGTATGCGACGGCATCGCGGCCGCGCACGCCGCGGGCATCGTTCACCGGGACATCAAGCCGGAGAACATCTTCCTCACGGGCGACCCTGCGTGTCCGACCGTGAAGGTCCTCGATTTCGGCATCTCGAAGACCTCCGCGCCGTCCACGCTCACGAGGACCGGCATGGTGCTCGGCACGCCGGCGTACATGGCCCCGGAGCAGGCGAAGGGGGAGGAGATCGATCCTCGGGCCGACATCTACGCCGTGGGGGCGGTCCTCTACCACGCGCTCACCGGGAAGCGCCCCTTCGAGCGCAGCGACCCGACGGCAGTGCTCCTCGCGGTCATGACGGAGGAGCCGCCGCCGCTGCGATCGCTGAACCCGGAGATCCCGCCGGGCCTGGAGGCCGTCGTCCAGCGCGCCATGGCGAAGCAGAGAGAGGGCCGCCACGGCTCGATGAGCGAGCTCGCCAGCGAGCTCGCGCCCTACGAGGAAGCGGCCGCGCCCGGGCCGCCCAGCGCTCGCGCGTCGCTCGCGCGCGCGTCCGTCGTGCTCGGGCGGCCTTACGCGCTCTCGCATGCCTTCGGCCTTCCCGGCTCGGCGTCGTCGGAGGCGTACCTGACGCGGCAGATGGTCTTCCTCGCGGTGAGCCTCGGCCTTGGGTGGCTCGGCGCAGGCCTCGTCAGCTGCCTCGCCGGCTTCGCGCGCGCGGCGAGCAGCGACGCCGCCGCGCTGTCGGGACAGGGCGCCACCCTGCTCACGCTCGGGATCCTGTGCGCCCTGTTCGGCGTCGGGCTTCTCGGCGGCTTCTATGTCTTTCGGCGTGTCTGGCGGGACGACGCCCGGATGAGCGCGCTCGCGCCGCGGCTCACGACGCCCGTCGTGATCGCCCTCGTGGCCTACGGGTCCGCGTCGCTGCTCGTGCGGCTCGTCGAGGCCGTGCTCCTGCAGCGCGCCATCGGCATCGCGTGGCCGGTCTGGGACGCGCTGCTCTTCCTCATCAGCGTGCTCGCCGCGGGCGCTGCCGCCCTGTTCCAGTGGCGAGGACAGCGGCGATGAGCCCGCGGCCGGGCCGCAGGACGCGGGCCATGGGCCGCTGTCCGGGCGTGTGTTAGGGGGAGCAGGCCATGCCAGCGCAGGCATCTGGGACGAGCGCCCGCCAGGCCAGCCCCCCCGAAAGGCCGGGCACACAGGCGGGAACAACCACCGTGCTCGGCGCAGGCGGCAACGCCTCGGGCTCGCGCGCCTCCCTGCTGGCGCGGACGCCGCCCGCGGCGCTCTGGCTGGTCACGGGCGCGGCTGCGCTCGTGGCCGTCGTGTTCGCCGCGGCGCTGCTGCGCGACGGCGTCTCGCTCTCCCGGCTCGAGGCGGCCTCGCTCGCCGAGCGCGCGCCGCCGTCGAGCTCCGGCCTCCGGCGTCCGGTCGCGCCGCGACCTTCCGATGCTGTCCCCGCCGACGAGCTCGCCACGGCGACCGCGGGCGGCGTGCTCGCGCTGGAGGCGCTCGCCTCGCGCTACCCGAAGGATCCGGCGATCTTCCGCGCGCTGATGCTGCGCCACGCGCTCCCGCCGCCTTACCACGCCGCCGCGCTCGCCGCGGTGAAGCGGCTGCTGGAGCTCGATCCGGGGGCTGCGGCCGACGACGACGTGAAGCGCATCGTTTCGAGCGCCGCCGGCGGACCGCCCGAGGCGGCCTCGGGCGCGCTCGACCTCATGGCGAGCGGCATGGGGAGCCACGGGGCGGATCTGCTCTACGAGCTCGCGGTGGGCAGCTCCGCGCTGAAGGAGCGCGCCGCGAAGCGGCTCGCGGAGGCCGCGGTCCTGGGGCGAGCGACGCCCGCGCTGCGCGTCGCCCACGAGCTCCGGATCGCGCCCTCCTGCAAGGCGAGGCAGGCCTTGCTGGCGCGCGCGACGACCGATGGCGATCGGCGCGCCGTCGATGTCCTCGCGCCGCTCATCACCAGCAAGGGCAAGGGGTGCGGCTTTCTTGGCATGAGCCGGTGCGCGGCGGCTTGCGCCTCGATCGCGGGAGAGATCAAGGCGGCGATCCAGGCGATCGAGGCGCGCACCGGGCCATCGCCCCGGGCGGCCGACGCGCCCGCGAGCCGATGACCGCGCCCGCGTGCCGATGACCGCGCCCGCGTGCCGATGACCGCGCCCGCGTGCCGATGACCGCGTCTGCGAGCCGGTGACCGCGCCCGCGTGCCCATCGTCTCACGCTCGAATCGATGACGTTGACCGAGGGTTGCGCAGGTGGGAGCCTTGCCATAATAGGGCTCAACTCATGTACGTTCCTGCTCAACCCTGGTCGCCGGACTCATGGCGTGAACGGTTCAACGCTGCGCCGCTCCCCTATGACGATCCCGATGCCGTCCAGGTGGCCGTCGAGAAGCTCCGGGCGCTGCCGCCGCTCGTGACCTCGTGGGAGGTCGAGCGACTCAAAGGCTATCTGGCCGAAGCGCAGCTCGGCCGCCGGTTCGTGCTCCAGGGGGGAGACTGCGCGGAGACGCTCGACGACTGCCGCCCGAACATCGTCACGAACAAGCTCAAGATCCTGCTCCAGATGTCGCTCGTGCTGGTGCACGGCGCCCGCCGGCCGGTGGTGCGCCTCGGGCGCTTCGCCGGACAGTACGCCAAGCCGCGCTCCAGCCCTGTCGAGACGCGCGATGGCGTGAGCCTGCCCAGCTATTTCGGGGATCTCATCAATCGCGCTCCCTTCGACGCCACCGCCCGGCGCCCCGATCCAAACCTGATGATCGCTGGATACCAGCACGCGGCGATCACCCTGAATTTCATCCGTTCCCTGTCGGAGGGCGGCTTCGCCGATCTGCACCACCCGGAGTACTGGGACCTGAGCTTCCTCGAGCGGGCGGATCTGCCCGGGGAGCTGCGCGAGCGATACCAGCGGATGACGGAGCAGGTCGGGGAGGCCCTTCGGTTCATGGAGGCGCTCGCGGAGGTGCCGGTCGGGGAGCTCTCTCGGGTCGAGTTCTTCACGAGCCATGAAGGGCTCAACCTGCACTACGAGTCCGCGCAGACGCGGAAGGTCGCGCGCCGGCCTGGCTTCTACGACCTGACGACCCACCTGCCCTGGATCGGCGAGCGCACGCGGCAGCCGGACGGCGCGCACGTCGAGTTCTTCAGCGGCGTGGAGAACCCGCTGGGCATCAAGCTCGGCCCGAAGACGCTCCGCGACGACGTGATCCGCCTCCTCGACCGGCTCAACCCGGCGGACGAGCCGGGCAAGATCGTGCTCATCGTGCGCATGGGCGCGGGCCGCGTGCGCGACGGGCTCCCGCCGCTCATCGAGGCGGTGCGGTCCGCGGGGCGCAAGGTGCTCTGGATGTCCGACCCGATGCACGGCAATACCCTGACGACGTCCAGCGGGATCAAGACACGGAATTTCGAGGATATCCTCACCGAGATCGAGGCGAGCTTCGAGGTGCACGAATCCATGGGATCCAACCTCGGCGGCGTCCACTTCGAGCTCACGGGCGACGATGTCACCGAGTGCGTCGGGGCTGGCCTCACGGAGTCCGATCTCGACCAGCGCTACGCGAGCCTGTGCGACCCGAGGCTGAACTACCGCCAGTCGCTCGAGATGGCGTTCCGCATCGCCCACCGCATGGCGGAGTCCTCCCGGCGCGCGAGGGGCTGAGTCGAGGACAGGAGTCTCCTGCTGGCGTTCCGTCGAGGCTGCCCAATGAACACCCGCAGGGGGTAGTTCGCCATGCAGACCATCTCGACGGAACAGGGTGAGAGCCGACAGGGCGGAGAGCAAGCCACGACGGATGCCTCGCACGAGTGCCCGCAGCGCTCCGGCGCCAGCCCCACGCTGCTCGAACATTTGCTGCCTGAGGCCGATATCGTCATGAACCACGCGATCGTGGTGATGGCGCCACCGGAGGTGACGTACGCCACGCTGAAGAGGGTGGATTTCGCGAGGAGCCGCTCTCTCCTGCTGCGCGCGGTCTTCGCGCTCCGCCTGGCCGCCGTGCGGCGCGCCCGGCGCAGGCTCCGCCTCGCGCCGCTCCCGGCGCGCGTGCGGATGTCGCTCCAGAACATCGAGGATTACGGCCAGTCCAAGCTCGCCGAAAAGGAGGGTTCCGAGATCGTCATCGGCTCGATCGCGCGCCTGTTCAGCATGGAGAGCCTGTTCACGAGGCGGACCGCCGCCGAGTTCAAGTCGTTCGACTGCGCGGGTCACTTCAAGGCGGCGGCGAGCTTCGTCGTGATGCCCTACGGTCAGCGCCGGACGCTGCTCGCGTACGAGACGCGCATCCGCGCGACCGACACGCGGACGAGGCGGCGGCTGTTCCTCCTGGACGCGCTGACTGCGCCGCTCGGGAGGCTCGTCATGCGCCGGATGCTCCGCGTCGTCGCCAGGGTCGCCAAGTACCAGTGCGCGGTGCCGGCGCATCATCATCGCCAGCAGGCCATGTAGTCTCCTCGGAGTGCCGGGCGCGCGCCGCCGGCCGCGCGCCGGCCACGAGCGGGCGCGCGCGGCTCGCGCCCCCGCCGGGAGCGCTGCCCGGGCGCGCCTTGCGCCGCGGCCCTCGCTCGTGCACCCTACGCGGCGAAGGAGGCCCGCCGTGCACCCCATTGCATCGACGAGCCTCGGCCTGACGCGCCGCTGAGCGCGCCGGCGAGGCTCACATCCCCGAGCTCATCTCGCGTGTCGCTGGAACCGCGCGGCCGACGCGTAGGTGCGTCGCCGCGCCCTCGGGAGCATGGCATGGGCAAAGATCGATCGCGGAGCCGCGAACGCGCGCGCTCCGTCGTGGATGCAGGTTCGTTGTTCGGTGGGACGGCGGCGCGGAGCGCGCAGCGCAAGGAGCGCCAGCTCTGCCGTCAGGTGCAGGAGGCGGTGAGCGACGCGCTCGCCGCGCTCCGCGACGACGTCCTCCAGGACGTCTGGGTGATGGGTGTGGAGCCGGCGCCCGACGCCAGCCGGCTCGCGGTGGTCGTGCAGGTCAGGCCTGGCACGCCGCCGGAGGTGGCGGCGGCGCGGCTGGAGAAGGTGGCGGGCTACGTGCGCGCGGAGGTCGCGGGGGCGATCACCCGCAAGCGCGCGCCGACGCTCGCGTTTCAGGTGCTGCCGCCGGAGGGAGAGCCGTGAGCGCGCGCATCTCCGCGTGGCTCCCGGACGGCGCGAGCGCGGCGCTCAGCGCGTCGCTCTCGCGGCTCGCGCGCACCGACGACGTCGCTCACGTCGCGGTCATGCCCGACGCGCACGTGGCCGACGACGTGTGCGTCGGCACGGTGACCGCAACGACCCGCCGCCTCTTGCCGGCGGCGGTCGGCGGCGACATCGGCTGCGGCATGGTCGCGCTGCGGCTCCGCGCGGACGCCGATCTGCTCGCGGATCGCGATCGCGCGGCGCAGCTCCTCTCCGCGCTGCGCCGCCGCGTCCCGCACCTGTTGCGCCCTGCCGCCGGCGCCCCGCCGCTGCCCGGCGATCTCGCCGAGGCGCGGCTCGGCGCGCCTCGCCTCGAGGCGATGAAGCACCGCGAGGGCCGGATGGAGCTGGGTACGCTCGGCCGGGGCAACCATTTCCTGGAGGTGCAGCGCGACGAGGAGGGCGCGCTGTGGCTGCTCCTCCACAGCGGCTCGCGCGCCATGGGCCCGGCGATCCGGCAGCACCACGAGGCGCTCGCGGCGCGCGACCCGTCGGGCGTCCGCTTCCTCGACGCGGACAGCGAGGCCGGGCGCGCGTACCTCGACGACGCAGCCTGGGCAGCGAGGTACGCGCGCGCGAGCCGCGCGCGGATGGTCACCGAGGCCCTCTCGCTCTTCGCCGAGCTGTTCGGCGTCGACGCCGACGCGTCGTCGCGCATCGAGATCGATCACAACCACGTCCGGCGCGAGGAGCACGGCGGACGCGCGCTGTGGGTGCACCGCAAGGGCGCCATGGGGCTCCGCGAGGGGGAGCCCGGCGTCGTGCCCGGGTCGATGGGGAGCCCGAGCTTCCACGTCGAGGGGCGCGGCCACCCCGAGGCGCTCGGCTCGTCAGCGCACGGCGCCGGGCGCGCGCTGCCGCGGGGCGAGGCGCGCCGCCGCATCGGCGCGCGACAGCTGCTGCGCGAGGCCGAGGGCGTGTGGTTCGATCACCGCCTCGCGGACCGGCTGCGCGAGGAGGCGCCCTCGGCCTACAAGGACATCGGCGCGGTCATGCGGGCGCAACGCGACCTCGTGCGCGTCGTCCGCCGGCTCTGGCCGGTGCTCGTCTACAAGGCGCCATGAGCGGACCCCTCACGGCCGGTCGAGGGTGACGACGGGCGACGTCCATGTCTCCCAGTGCGCCTCGTTGTCCGGATCGCCGAGCGCCCGGAGCGCGCGGAGCTTGATCAGGTAATCCCCGTCCGGGACGACGGTGTGCCTCCCGTCGAGCTTCGTCGTGCCCTTCCATCCATACCGCGTGACCGCCGTCGCCGAGGCGCTCTGACCGACGTGGGACAGCATCAGCGCGCGCCCCCACGGCTTCGCCGTGGCGGCGTCGACGATGTCCAGCGCCAGGAGCTCCGCGCCGTGATCGAGGTGGACGACCACGTACGGCATGTCGTCCGACGCCAGCGTGTAGGCCGCGCCGCGCGGCTGCTGGGTCAGGCGCGTCCCGCTCAGCTTGCCGAGCCACGGAGCCCCGGGACCGGACGCCTTGAGGAGGGGCAGGCTCTGGTAATCGCCCTTGAAGCCCGCATACGGCACCCGCAGCAGGCCGTCGGCCGCCCCGCCCCGCGGCGTGAACACGAGGTAGCCGCCGAACAGGCCGCCTTCCGCGAGCGCGTCGCTCGCCGTGACGGTGACGGAGACGGTCGCGCTCCCGGCGGCGGGCACCGTCACGCTCGCGGCGCTGAAATCGACGCGCGCGGCGCCGGTCGTGGCGCTCGCGGGCGCCCAGTGGTCGCCCCCTGTCGCGCACGCCGCGGGCGCGTGCGACAGGTCGTAGGTGACGTCGTGCCCGCTCGAGTTCTCGAGCGTCAGCGTGCGCAGGGCGGGGCCGGCCTCGCTCTCTCCCAGCGAGAGCTTTCCAGGGCTGATCAAGGTGGTCGCGCGGATCGCCCGGTCGACGCGGATCACCCCTGCGCCCTGCCGGTGCGCGCTCTCCGGCACGCCGGCGCCCAGATCGCCGCTCCACGGCGCGGGGACCGCGGTGTTCTGGAGGACGTCGCGCACGCGCGCCGCGGACAGCTCCGGGCGCGCGGCGAGCAGGAGCGCGACGGCCCCGGCCACGTGCGGCGCCGCCATCGACGTCCCGCTGAGCGTGTCGTACGAGCCTTGCTCGATCGGCACCGTCGAATAGATCGTGCCGCCGGGCGCGGCGAGATCGGGCTTGAAGGACAGCGCCGCGCTCAGGCCGTGCGAGCTGAAGCGGGAGACGAGGCCCGCGGTGCTGTTCCGCGCGGCCACGGCCCGGTGGGTCCAGCTGTGGGTCACGGGCCCGGCGTCGAGGCGCGCGTTGAGCTGCTCGCCGTCGGCCTGCGCGATCCCCACGACCGGGATGGTGATCGGAGGGTCGCCCTCCACGGACGGGCTCATCGCCCCGGACCGGTCGTTGTAGAACAGGACGGCTACGGCGCCCGCGGCCTGCGTGTGCGCGGCCTTCTGGTGGAACGAGCAGCCGCCGCGCCGGACGAGCGCGATCTGGCGTGCGAGGCTGCCGGCGGGGAGCTCGGCGCACGCGTCGCGGGCGCTGGTGGTCGTCCCCGTGCGCGCGAGGGCGGCGCTCCCCGAGAGCGGCGCGGGCGGGCTCCCGGCGCCGCGGGTGTAGCCGATCACGGCGTTGCCCGGCGCGACGGTGAACGACAGGGTGGTGACGCGCGTGCTGTCGACGGACGCGGTGCCGATGACCGCCTCACCCACGCCGGGCGCGCCCGCGGCCCAGAGCCCCTTCTCACCGCTGTTGCCGATCGACGCGACGACCGCGACGCCGCGCCCGACGAGCGCGCTCGCCGCCGTCGCCGTCGGATAGTCAGGCCACTGGAACGGCGTTCCGATGCTGATGTTGATGACGTGCATGCCGTCGCTGGCAGCCCGCTCCATCGCCTTGAGGATGATGTCGGCGCGCGAGCCGCCGCGGCAGCCGAAGACGCGGTAAGCGCCGAAGGTCACGTCCGGGGCCACGCCCTGCACGACCCCGTTCGCCCCGATGATCCCGGCGACGTGCGTGCCATGGCCCAGGCAATCGTCCGGCTCTCCGTCGGGCACGGGCGGCTTGGTCGCGTCACTGGCGACGAAATCGTCGCCGACGAAATCGTAGCCAAACGCCACGCGGCAGCCCGGGCCGAAGCAGCCTCCGAGATCGGGATGATGGTAGTCGATCCCGCTGTCGATCACGCCGACGCGGATGTCCTCGCCGGTCACGCCGAGCTCTCGGCGCACGACGTCCGCGCCCGACATCTCGCCTGCGACGGCGAGGTCCGGGTCGACCGTCGGCGCGGCGCGCGTGGTGTCGAGCTCCACCGGCACCACGGGGTAGACGGCCTTGACCCCGGGCATGTCCACGAGCGCAGCCGAGCTCTCTCGCGCGACCCGGACGGAGAGGCCGTTCCAGAGCTCCTCGAACGAGAATCGTTGTTTGTACCGGAGCCCGCGGGCCGCGGCGGCTCGCCGGAAGAGCTCCCGCTCCTCCTCGACAAGGCCCTTGACGCGGGCGCCCCCGCTGCCCCTCGCGGCCGGCGCTCGCTCGAACTCCACGAACCAGAGCTCCGTGGCCTCCTCCGGCGCAAACGTCGCTTCGCCTGGCTCCGGGTCGTCCGGAGGGACGGTGTCCTGGCCCGCCCCCTTGTCTCCAGTCTCTCCGCTGCACCCTGAAATGGCGAACCAGAGAGATGCCAGAACGAGCCGGCAACCACCGCACCTCACACGCCCCTTCCCGCGCGCTCCGATCATCGATTCAGCTATGTTCGATGACGCGAATCGGTCAAGCGTGAGCGGCGCGAGAACGGAGGGAGGCGCGCGCCACGGATCGTCATTGTCGCAGACCATGGAAGAGTGGTTGTTTCAGAGCAGCCACCCTTTCGGGTCGGGCGTAACGAGAGTTGCGCTGCGCGACCCTGCCACGCGCGGCGGCGCGGCGGCGCGGCGGCGCGGCGGCGCGGCGGCGCGGCGGCGCGGCGGCGCGGCGGCAAACGAGCCCAGGGCGCCCTGCGAGGCGGCCTCGAGAGGTCGTTATCTCGCTATGTCGTCGCTGTCCTGCCATGCCGCGGCGTACGAGCTCGTCGCGCTCAGGAGGCCGCCTCGGCCCCCGGCGGCGCGGGGACGGCCCCGGACGTTGCCGGTCCTCGAGCGCTCGACTAGCGTGGCGCGGCTCTCCGGCGCGGGCGGCGCCGGGGCTCGGATGTACGATGACGGTCCTCGAGCGCGCCCTGTTCTCCTTGCACCATCGCCTGGTCCACGTGCCGCGCGTTGGCCGCGTCGCGCGGGCGCTCGCCGCGCAGGTGGGCCCCGCGGCGTCGCTGCTCGACGTGGGCGCGGGCGACGGCACGGTCGCGCTGGAGGTCGCGCGCCTGGTCGGGGCGCTCCGCGTCGTCGGCGTGGACGTGAAGGCGCGTCCCGGGGCGGCGCTGCCGGTCATCGGCTATGACGGCGAGCGCCTCCCCTTCCCCGACGCGGCGTTCGAGGCGGTGCTCCTCTCCGACGTGCTGCACCACGCCGCGCGCCCCGGCGCGCTGCTCGCCGAGGCGCTCCGGGTCGCGTCGCGCGTCGTCGCGCTCAAGGATCACTTCCGGTTCGGCCCGGTCTCGGAGCGCGTGCTCCTCTGGATGGATCTCGCCGGCAACGCCGCGCCCGGCGTCGAGGTGCGGGGCACGTACTTCACGCCGGGCGAGCTCGTCGCGCTCGTGCGCGGCGCGGGCGGGCGCATCACCGGCCTCGAGTGGCCGCTCCGGATCCACGATCTGCCGTTCCGCCTCGTGACCCAGGATCGCCTCCAGTTCGCGGCGCGGATCGAGCGCCTGGCCGCGGGAATCGCGGGCGCCGCGGGAGACGCGCGATGACGGAGCTCAGGTCGTTCGTCGTCGGCGGCGCCGGGTTCATCGGGAGCCACCTTACCGATCGCCTGGTCGAGCGCGGCCCCGTGACGATCTACGACAACCTCTCTGTCGGGCGCCGCGCGTTCGTGGCGTCGCACCTCGCCTCCGGGCGCGCGACGCTCGTCGAGGCCGACGCCCTCGATCTGGAGCGGCTCACCGAGGCCATGGCGGGCCACGACCTCGTCGTGCACCTCGCGGCGAACCCCGAGGCGCGCTGGGGGCTCGCGCGGACGCGGCTCGACCTCGATCAGGGCACCATCGCGACGTACAACGTGCTCGAGGCGATGCGGCGGACGGCCGTCGGCCGGCTGATCTTCTCGTCCTCCGGGACGGTCTACGGCGACACCCCGCGCCGGTGCGCGGAGGGCGATCTCGGCGCCCTGCCCATCTCGCTCTACGGCGCGAGCAAGCTCGCGGGCGAGGCGCTCATCAGCGCCTACGTCGAGTGCTTCGGCCTCACGGCGTGGATCTACCGCTTCGGCAACGTCGTCGGGCCGCGCGGGACGCACGGCGCGGCGCTCGATTTCCTGAAGAAGCTGCGCGATCGGCGGACGGAGCTCGAGGTGCTCGGCGACGGGCGCCAGTCGAAGCCGTACCTCGATGTCCGGGACTGCGCGGAGGGGATCCTGTTCGGCTTCGACCAGGCCAGGGAGCGGCTCAACATCCACAACCTCGCGCCCGAGGACGCGACGAGCGTCTCGCGCATCGCGGAGCTGTGCGTGGCGGCGTCGCCCTATCCGGACGCGGTGATCCGGTATCAGGGAGGCGAGCGCGGCTGGCCTGGCGACGTGCCGCGATCGCGGATGGATCCTGGCAAGCTGGCGGCGCTGGGCTTCCGCGTGCGCCACACGAGCGACGAGGCGGTCCGGATGGCGGTGGAGGCGCTGGCGAGCGAGGTGTTCGGGGGCGAGCTGGCGCGACGAGCGCAGTGAGCGCGCGGTCGACGCGGCCGCCGCCGCGCGGGTCGGCCGCGGTGGTAGAGTCCGCGCATGTCTGAGCTCACCCTCTACCTCGGGAACAGGACCTATTCATCGTGGTCGCTCCGGGCCTGGCTCGTTCTGAAGCAGGCTGGCGCCGATTTCGAAGAGGTGGTGATCCCTCTCCAGGCGCCCGGCACGCCCACCCTGGAGATCCAGCGTTACTCTCCGTCGGGCAAGGTGCCGGCCTTGCAGCACGGGGTGCTCACGATCTGGGAGTCGCTCGCGATCGCCGAGTACGCGGCGGAGCTCTTCCCCGCGGCGAAGCTCTGGCCGGAGGCGCGAGACGCGCGCGCCGTCGCGCGATCGGTGAGCGCCGAGATGGCGAGCAGCTTCGCCGCGCTCCGCACCGCGCTGCCGATGAACGTGCGGCGGAAGATCCAGGGCGTGGCGCTCACCGACGCGGCGTCGCAGGACATCGCGCGCGTCCAGGCGATATGGAACGACTGCCGATCGCGCTTTGGCCAGGGAGGCGAGTTCCTGTTCGGGCGCTTCAGCGTGGCGGACGCCATGTACGCGCCGGTCGCGACGCGGTTCGACACGTACGGCGTCGAGCTCGACGCGGTCTCCCGGCGCTACGTGGCGTCGATCCTCGCGCTGCCCGCGATGCAGGCGTGGATCGCGAAGGCCAGGGAGGAGCCGCACATCATCGAGGCGTACGAGGCCATCGGCGTCGTGGGCGTGTAACACGTAAACAGGTAGGCAGAGGCGAGCGCGGTCCACGCCGCGCTCGGGATCACCGACGGCGCCGCACCGCGAGGCGGCGGCCGGCGACGGAAAGCGCTAGACGGGCACATGCCGCACGAACTCGATCTTATCCTCACGATCACGGGCGGGCTCACCGGAGCCCTGGCGCTCGGCTTCGTCACCCAGCGCCTGAGGCTGTCCCCCATCGTGGGCTACCTGCTGGCCGGCATCCTCGTCGGCCCCTTCACCCCGGGGTTCGTGGCGGACAAGCGGCTCGCGGACCAGCTCGCGGAGATCGGGGTCATCCTGCTGATGTTCGGGGTCGGCCTGCAGTTCCACGTCCGCGAGCTCCTCGCCGTGCGCAAGGTCGCCGTGCCCGGCGCCCTCATCCAGATCGCGGTCGCCACGGCGCTCGGCGCCCTGGTCGGCCGCGCCGCGGGCTGGACGTGGGGCGCGGCGGTCGTCTTCGGCGTCGCCATCTCGGTGGCGAGCACCGTCGTGCTCACGCGGGTCCTCAGCGACAACGACGTCCTGCACACCCCCGCTGGCCACCTCGCCATCGGCTGGCTCGTGCTCGAGGACGTCTTCACCGTGCTGGTGCTCGTGCTGCTCCCCGCCGTGATGGGCGAAGCCGCGGGCGCGGGCGCGGCGGGCGTCGCCGTGTCCGTGGGGATCGCGGTCCTGAAGCTCGCCGGGCTCGTGGCGTTCATCTTCATCGTCGGACAGCGCGTCATCCCCGCGCTGCTGGGGTACGTCGCGAAGACCGGCTCGCGGGAGCTCTTCACGCTGACGGTGCTCGTCGTCGCGCTCGGCGTCGCCGTGGGCTCGGCCATCCTCTTCGGATCGTCGATGGCGCTCGGCGCCTTCCTCGGCGGCCTGGTCGTCGGCCAGTCCGACTTCAGCTCGCGCGCCGCGTCGGAGGCGCTCCCGATGCGCGACGCGTTCGCCGTGCTGTTCTTCGTCTCGGTGGGGATGCACCTCGACCCGGCGCAGCTCGCCGTGGGCTGGCAGCTGGCCGCGGGGACGCTCGCGGTGGTGCTGATCGGCAAGCCGCTCGCCGCGCTCGCGGTGACGGTGCTGCTCCGCCGCCCCCTCCAGACCGCCTTCGCCGTGGCCCTCTCGCTCGCGCAGATCGGGGAGTTCTCGTTCATCCTCGCGGCGCTCGGCAAGAAGCTCGGCGTCCTGCCGGTCGAGGCCGAGCAGACGCTCGTCGTCGCCGCCATCGTGTCGATCACGCTGAACCCGGTGCTCTTCGGCTTCCGCGATCGCCTCGCGCGATGGACGTCCGCGCTCTTCCAGCAGCGCGACGCCGCCCTCGCGGAGGCGGAGGCCGCGTCGCTGGACGAGCACGCCCACCGCACCGTCGTGGTGGGCTACGGCCCTGTCGGGAAGACGCTGACGCGGCTGCTCCGTGAGAACGGCATCGCGCCGACCGTCGTCGAGCTGAACCTCGACACGGTGAAGCAGCTGCAGGACCAGGGCATCCGCGCGATCTACGGCGACGCCACGCAGCGGGAGATCCTCGAGCGGGCCGGGGTCGGGACGGCGGACAGCCTGCTGTTCACGGCGGCCGGCGCGCCCGGGGACGGGGTGATCGAGCAGGCGAAGGGCGTGAACCCGAGGCTGTTCGTCCTCGCCCGCGCCTTCTACCTGCGCGAGGTGACCGCGCTGAAGAAGGCGGGCGCGGACGTCGTGGTGACCGGCGAGGCGGAGGTCGCGTTCTCGATGACCGAGCGCCTCCTCGTGCGCATGGGCGCGACGTCCGAGCAGCTCGAACGCGAGCGCGAGCGCGTCCGGAGCGAGCTCTTCGGCAGCGGCTCACCAGGGCCTCGCCCCGCGGTGCACGACGCCTGACCTCGCGGCGGGCATGCGCCGCGCCCCGCGGCCCCGGCGCTCCCGAGCGGGGCGCAGGTTCACTTCGACTTGCCGAGCCAGCTCACCCCGCCCACGACCAGCGTGAGCCCGACGACCTGCTGCCACGTGGCCGGCTCGCCCAGGATGACCCACGAGAACGCGATCGTGAGCACCGGGCCCAGCGTCGAGAACGTCGCCGCGCGGCCCGCGCCGAGCCGCCGGATGGCGGCGGCGAGGAGCACGATGGGGAGCACCGTGCTGATCGTCGCCATCGCCGCCGCGTACCCCCACACCGACGCCGGGAGCTCGCCCAGCCTGACCGGGCTCCCCGCCGCCGCGTAGTGCGCGAGCACCATCAGGCACGAGGCCGCCCCGCAGTACGCGGCGAGGCGCGTGGAGCCGACCCTGGAGGCGAGCTTGCCGACGCCGATGTAGTAGAGCGCGTAGGTCACCGAGCTCGCGAACACCCACGCTCCGCCGATGGCGACGGCCCGCGCGTCCCCGGATTGCTCGAGATCGTGCCAGACGGCCGCCCCGAGCCCGAGATAACACACGGCGAGCGCTCCCCAGGCCTTGCCGCGCACTGGCTGCTTCAGCCACGCCGCGCCGATCAGGAGGACGAGCGTCGGATACACGAACAGGATCAGCCGCTCGAGGCCGGTGCTGATGTACGTGAGCCCGATGAAGTCGAACAGGCTGGAGAGGTAATATCCGAGGAACCCGACGATCAGCACACCTCCCCAGAGGCCAGGCGTCAGGGGCCCTTCGGCAGCGCCGCGCTCCCTCCGGGCGAGCCACAGGAAGAACGGCAGCGCGATGCCCATCCGCAGCGCGAGCAGCGTCACCGCGTCGACGGGGTGCGCGGCGTAGGCGAGCTTCACGAAGATCGCCTTGAGCGCGAACGTCGCCGCCGAGAGGACGGCGAACGTCCGGCCGTCGTCGAGGAGGCCAGTCCGGATCTCGCCCGTCAGCGCGCCCACGCCCTCATGAGGGGACATCACCTCTGCTTCTCTGCTCTTCACCAGGCTCGCTCCACCAGGGGACCGGACACCGTCGCCGACAGCCCGCCTCCGGGCCGGCGCGCTCCTCCGGCGGGAGGCGCGCCGGCATTGCGCGCAGGAGCGCGCGTTTGCCACCGCACGAGGCTGCCTCGAAGGAGGCGGGCACATTTCAGGTAGAGGACGATCTCCTGTTTGGGTAGCGGTCTCGACCTCTCCGGCGCCGGCCTCTCGGGACGCCAGATCGCGCCGCGCTCCCCGGGAGCCTTGGGCTAAGCTCCCGTCTCCCATGACGTCTCCTGCTGGCCCAGGCACCGCCGCGCGCGCTCACGGCGGCGGCGCGCTCGCCTCGTCCGGCGCGCCGCCCGCGCCGCCCGTGAAGCGGCCGCGCGCGCCGATCGCGCAGGAGCCCTCCGGGGTCCACCAGCTCGGCGGCTCGTTCCTGCAGATCGCCGCCACGGTGGGCGGCATGGCCGTGCTCGCGGGCAAGATCGCGGCGCGCGTGGCCACGCTCCGCGTCGACGGCGCCGAGTTCATGCGCAACCTCTACCGGATGGGCGTCAAGTCGATGCCCATCGTCGTCGTGACCGCCCTCTTCACCGGCGCGATCATGGTCATCCAGGCGGCGCCGCTGGTCGAGCGCTTCGGCGCGCACGGCCTGCTCGGCTGGGGCGCCGGCTTCGGCACGCTCCGCGAGATCGCCCCGCTGCTCACGGCGCTCATGATCAACGGCCGCGTCGGCGCCAACAACACCGCCGAGCTCGGCACCATGGTCGTCACCGAGCAGATCGACGCCCTCCGCGTCCTCGCGATCGACCCGGTGAGCTTCCTCATCGCCCCGCGCTTCCTCGCGATGGTGCTGACGCTGCTCCTCTCGGTGATCTTCGCCGACGCGCTCGCCCTGCTCGGCGCCGCGCTGACCGGCGACCTCCTCCTCGGCGTCGCCCCGGCCGTCTTCTACAACGGCCTCACGAGCGGGCTGCTCGACATCGGCGACGTCATGAGCGGCCTCGTCAAGAGCGTCGTCTTCGGCGTCGTGCTCGCGCTCTCGAGCTGCCAGTACGGCCTCGGCGTGACCGGCGGCGCGCCCGGCGTCGGCCGCGCCGTCAACGCGACCGTCGTCGCCTCGGCCGCCGGCATCTTCATCCTCGACTACTTCGTCTCCTTCACGCTCGACTGATCGGCGGCGCCGCGCATGCCCTCCCCGGACAAGAGCTCCTCCGACCGCCCGAGCGCCGGCCCGCCCTCGAGCGAGCTCAGGGATCTCGCGCCGGAGGCGTCCGGCGTCGCCGCGATCGGCGCCGCCGCGCTGTCCCTCTTCCAGTCGGCGCGCGAGCTCTACTCGGTATTTGTAAGGACGCTTTACTACTGCGCGAAGGGGCGCCGCGAGCCGGGCGCGGTGCTCCAACAGATGTACGAGATCGGCAACAAATCGCTGTTCTTCCTGACGGTCGTGATGGGCTTCATCGGGATGATCATGGTCTTCCAGGCCGGCCAGCAGGCGAAGCGGGTCATCCCGGATCTGACCATGCTCGGCGCGACGTACCTCGAGCTGCTCGTCCGCGATCTCGCCGCGTCGATCGCCGCGCTGATGCTCGCCACGCGGGTCGGCGCGGGCATCGCCGCCGAGATCGGCTCGATGGTGGTGACCGAGCAGGTCGACGCGCTCCGCATGTGCGCGGCCGATCCGATCGACTACCTCATCAAGCCGCGGTTCATCGCGAGCCTCCTCATGACGACGTGCCTCATCGTCTGGAGCGCCGCGGTCTCCTTCACCACCGGGATGGTCACCGCGTACAGCATGTTCGATGTCAGCCCCGAGACGTTCATGAACGTCAGCCTCGTCGACGCGGGTGATCTCGCGACCGGCCTCGCGAAGTGCGTGGCCTACGGCGCCGCGATCCCGGTGGTCTCCGGCCACTCCGGGCTGTCGACCTTCGGCGGCAGCGAGGGCGTGGGCTGGGCGACGACGCGCGCGGTCGTGAACTCCTCGCTCGCGGTCATCGTGCTCAACATGCTGATCTCGGCGGCCGCTTTCCTGATCTTCCGCTAGGCGGTCGGCGCCGCCGCGCCGCGCCGACGCCTCACTCGATCGGCCCCTCGGCGCTGCCGGTGATGAACTGCTGCACGACCGGATCCGGCGAGCCCTGGAACGCCGCGCGATCCCCGAGCAGGCGCACCAGGCCTTGATAGAGCATGACGATGCGGTCGGCGATCGTGAAGATGCTCACGAGGTCGTGGCTCACGACGATGCTCGTCACGCCGAGCGTGTCGCTGAGCTCGCGGATCAGCTTGTCGACGCGCCGCGCGCTCACCGGGTCGAGGCTCGTGGTCGGCTCGTCGAAGAGCACGTAGCGCGGGTCGAGCGTGAGCGCGCGGGCGATGGCGACGCGCTTGCGCATCCCGTCGCCGAGCTCCGGCGGGAAGCGGTCCCCGAACTCGCGCATATGCACCTGCTCGAGCCGCCGCCGCGCCTCCGCGAGCGCCTCCTTCGGCCTGAGCCCCTTGTGCTTGCGGAGCGGGAGCGCGACGTTCTCGGCGCACGTCATCGAGTCGAACAGCGTCGAGTGCTGGAACACCATCGCGCACTTCATCCTCACCGGGTACATCCGGGCCTCGTCGAAGCGGCTCACCTCCTCTCCGTCCAGCCAGATCTCCCCGCCGTCCGGATAGAGCAACCCCACGAGGTGCTTGATGAGCACGCTCTTCCCGACCCCCGACTGCCCGATGATGAAGAACACCTCGCCGTCCTCGACGTCGAACGAGACATCCTTGAGGACATCTTTGGGGCCAAAGGATTTTCGGACATTTCGGAACGAAATCATCGGGACCTGGCAATTCCGGGAAGACACGAGAGAAGAAGCGAGAGAAGAAGCGAGAAGCGCGGTTGCGTCAAAGCAATGGCTGCGCGAAGCGTCACGCCGCCCGCTGGAATATCGCGCTGCGGCAGGTAGATCCTGGCCTATTTCCCTCCCCCGGCCGCCGCCAGATCGGAGAAGATAACGAACTCATGGCAAGCCCGCGATCGATCGAGGTCAAGGTCGGGATCCTCATCCTGACGGCGCTCGGGCTCCTCGCCACGTTCATCCTCGTGATGGGCGGGGTCAACTTCCAGCCGAAGTACTCGATCTACGTCGACTTCGACAACCCGGGCGGCCTCCAGACCGGGGCGCCGGTGAAGATCGCCGGCGTGGAGATCGGCAAGCTGAGCGAGATCCACTTCAGCGGCGGCAAGCTCGGCAAGGACGGCAAGCGCGAGCCGCTCGTGCGGATCCAGCTGCGCCTCGAGGAACGCTACCAGCAGAGCATCCACGACAACGCCACGTTCTACGTCACCACGCAGGGCGTGCTCGGCGAGCAGTTCCTCGCGATCGAGCCCGGCTCGACCGATCGGCCGGTGATCCCGCCGAACGCCGTCGTCCGGGGGCTCGATCCGCCGCGCCTCGACATGCTGCTCGCCGAGGGCTACGAGCTCCTGCACGCGACGGTCTCGGCGATGCGCGAGCACCGCGAAGAGGTCGGGGAGGCGTTCGACGGGCTCCGGAAGACGCTGAAGGGCACCGGCGAGTTCATGCACCGAAACCAGGATCGGCTCGATCGCATCGCCGAGAACGTCGAGCAGATGAGCGTCGACGGCACCGATCTCGTGAAGGACGCCCGGCAGCGGTACGTGAACAACCCGCAGATCGACCGCATCCTCGCGAACACCGATCAGCTGACAGGGACGGCCGCGCGCGATCTACCGCCGCTCATGGCGGACGCGCGCGAGACGCTGGCGAACGCGCGCCGCCTCTCGACGACCGTGGGCGGCGAGACCGAGCAGGTCAAGATCAGGAAGACGCTCGACGACATCGCCGAGATCGCGGGCAGGGCGAGGGCTGCAACCGCCGACGCCCAGGAGGTCCTCGCCCACGTGAAGCGCGGCAAGGGGACGGTCGGCGCGCTCGTGATGGATGAGCAGCTGTTCGACGACCTGCAGGAGCTCGCGCGAGACCTCAAGCACAACCCCTGGAAGTTCTTCTGGCGCGAGTGAGCGGCGCCGCGCGCGTCCCGCGAGGGCGCGCGACCGCGCCCCGCGCGCCGGGCCGATGACCCGGGCGTGAGCGCGATGTACGTCCGTGGGCCGTCGGGTCCCCGCCGGCCCTGACGGCCGCTCAGGCCAGCTTGACCAGCGGGGCGCCTTCCGTGACGGCGGCCCCCTCGGTGACGAGGATCTCCTCGACCGTCCCCGCTTCCTCGGCCTCGACGGGCATCTCCATCTTCATGGACTCGAGGATGACGACGACGGTCCCCTCTTCGACCTCGTCGCCCGGCTTGACCTCGATCTTCCAGACCGTACCGGTGATGTGCGCCTTGATGACGTTCGCCATGGGCGCGCGACGCTACCGGAGAGCCACCGAGAATCCAACGGGGCCGTGGTGAGCGACGGGTGCCAGCCCTCGGGCGGCCCCTTCTCCGTCATGCCCTGGGCGCCCGCCGCGACGGACCAGCTCGTCCGGCGACGGCGCAGGCGCGCGCTGACAACCGGGGAGAACGGAGGTGAATCAAGGAGGGCCAAGGAGGACCAAGGCGGACCAAGGCGGACCAAGGCGGACCAAGGCGGACCAAGGAGAACCGAGGGCACGCGAGCCGACCGAGGTGACCGAGAGGGCGAGAGGGCCGAGGTGACCGAGGTGACCGAGGTGAACACGTGGAGGCGAGGTGGAAGGGACGGAGCGCAACGATTTCCGCTGGTACCTGCGGTGCACCACGGCGATACTCTGGCTGGCGGCTCCGCGGCGCCTCGACATCACGAGGGCCGTGGCGTTCGCGAATAATTGCGTCAAAGCCGCTCTGCGGGTCAGAATCGTCCTGCTCGGTGGCCCTCCGAGGGCGACCTGCAGGTCCCCGCACCGCCCCTTGGTAGCCCAACCGCACGCGCTCGATCGAAGGAGCCACGAGGTCATGTCGGAACAGAAGGAAAGCTCGGTCCTGTTCTCGCTCAAGGAGCTGATGAACCTCGAGGAGGATCGCATCAAGAGCGAAGAGGCCCAGAAGGCCGCCGCCGCCGCCGCCGCCGAGAAGGCGCGCGTCGAGGCCGAGCGCGCCGCGCGCGATGCCGAGGAGCAGCGCATCCGCACCGAGGAGGAGCGCCGTCGCAACGAGGAGCGCCGGTCCCGCGAGGAGGCGGCGCGGCTCGAGGCGATCCGGCAGGCTGAGATCGAGAAGGCGCGCGTCGAGGCCGAGCAGAAGGCGCGGCTCGAGGCGATGGCCGCGCAGCAGCACCACGAGCGTTCGCTCGCGGCGCTGCAGCAGGACGAGTCGAAGAAGAAGCTGCGCAAGCTCCTCATCGGCGGCGCCATCGCCAGCGTGCTGGTGATCGGCATCGTCACCGTCGTCGCCGTCGACTCGGCGCAGAAGAACGAGGCGCGCATCCAGGCCGAGGCCGCGAGAGCCCGCGAGCTCGAAGAGGCGAACAAGCGCCTCGAGGCGCAGTTCAAGGAGTCCGAGGGCAAGATGGCCGGGCTGCGCGATCAGCTCGCGACCGCCAAGGACGAGGCGACGCGCCTCGCCCTGCAGAAGCAGCTCGAGGCCGAGCAGCAGAAGCAGGAGCAGCTGCGCCGCGGCGGCGGCGGACGCCCGGCCGCGGGCGGCGCGCCGGCGAGCGGCGGCGGCGCCAAGGCGCCCTGCAACTGCGCCCCTGGCGATCCGCTCTGCAGCTGCCTCTGACGCGGAACGGGGTCCCTGCATGGCGAACCACAGCTCCGTGAGGCAGAGAACGAGCCTCGGCGGCGGCTCGCTCGACGAGGCGCGCCGCAGGCTCGTCTTCCCGCTCGACTACGCGAACCTCGACGAGGCCAGGGCGGCGGCGACCCGCATCGCCCCCTCGATCGGCGTCCTCAAGGTCGGCCTGGAGCTGTTCGTCCGCGAGGGGCCGCGGGCGGTCGAGATCGGCAAGTCGCTCGGGCTCGATGTCTTCCTCGATCTGAAGCTGCACGACATCCCCGAGACGGTGGCGCGGGCCGTGGCGGGCGCCGCCGCGCTCGGGGTCCGGTACCTGACGGTGCATGCGGCCGGCGGCACCGAGATGCTGAGGCGCGCGGCCAACGAGGCGGCGCGCTCCCAGGACATGATCCTGCTCGCCGTCACCGTGCTCACGTCGCTCGACGACGGCGATCTCGCCGCGCAGGGCGTGCAGGGGAGCGCGTCCGAGCACGTGGTTCGGCTGGCGCAGCTCGCGCGCAGCGCCGGCGTCCACGGGTTCGTCGCCTCGCCGCACGAGGTCCCCGCGCTGCGGGAAGCGCTCGGGCGGGGCGAGCTCATCGTGACGCCGGGTATCCGCCTCGGTCCAGGCGCAGGCGGCGCACAAGGCGAGGATCAGAAGCGCATCGCCACGCCCTCGGCCGCGATCTCGGCCGGCGCAGATCTCCTCGTGGTCGGCCGGCCGATCCGCGACGCGGCCGATCCGCTCGCCACGGCGCGCTCGATCGTCCAGGAGATCGCGCACACGCTCCACCCTCCGCGCCCGTGAGCCGCCTCGTCTACGGTCTCCAGCCGGTTCGAGAGGCGATCCGCGCGCACGGCGCGCGCGTCGGATGGGTCCTCGTCCAGCGCGACGGCGGCCCGAAGCTCGACGCGCTCGCGCGCCTCGCGGAGGGCCAGGGCATCCCGACCGAGCGCGCGCCCCGCAACGAGCTCGATCGCCGCAGCGCCGGCGGGCGCCACCAGGGGGCCGTGGCCTCGGCGCCCGAGCTCCGGATCGTCGGGGTCGACGAGATCCCGGTCGTCGAGGAGGGCCAGCCCGGCGCCGGCACGATCACGGTTGCGCTCGACGGTGTGATGGACCCGCAGAACTTCGGCGCGGTGATCCGCAGCGCCGTCGCCCTGGGCGCCCGGGCCATCCTGTGGCCCGAGCACAGCTCGGCGCCGCTCACCCCGGCGACCTTCCGGGCGTCCGCGGGCGCGATCGAGCACGCGAGGCTGTGCCGCGTCCCCTCCTTGCCCGACGCCCTCGAGGCGCTCGCCGCCCGAGGCGTCGCCGCGATAGCGCTCGACGCCCAGGGTCCGGTGGAGCTCGGCGAGCTGCCCCTGACCGGCCCTGTCGCGATCGTCATCGGCGCCGAGGACAAGGGCACGCGCCGCTCGGTCCGCCGCGTCTGCCAGCACGTCGCCCGGCTCCCCATGACCGGCCCCATCTCCTCGCTGAACGCCTCGGTCGCAGGGGCGATCGCGCTCTACGAAGTCGTCCGGCAGCGGCGCGCATCGCGCGCGTAGCCGGACAGCGCGCTCGGCCGCTCGCGGCGCGCCTCCATGTCCCGGTAACGAGCACGCTCGCGCGCCGCGACGTGGCCTGGCAGCACCGCCGCACGTCGAGCGCGAGCTCATCCGAGAGCTGGCCTGGACGGCCCTCGATCGATGCGTCCGGAGCCGGCGTGATCGCGCGCCGCGAGGTCGCCGGGCAGCGCCGCAGGTCGACTCCCTACATCAAGAAAATTGACAATAAATTCGAATGGATACAAGCAAAACCTGAAGCGAAGTCGAGCACCTCGTCGAACGCTGAACAGGCTCACAGCGAGACGACCGAATCGATCCATTCAATGGATCGACCGAAAGAATCCACAGCCCCCTCAAAAAGCTCAATCGCTACGAAGAGATACCCCTGTGGACTCATCCTTCTCTGCGCGCTTATCCGGAATGGCTCGAGGGATGGTTCAAGAATCGACGGGTTCCCGGTAAGCGACGGGATCGGCTCAGCTTCCGGCTCGAAGCGATCGCAGGCGGGAGAGCACGCGGGCCACGCGGCGCGCGGCCTCGACGAGGTCGGCCTCGGCCGTGTCCTCGCCGATCGAGAAGCGCACGGCCGACGCCGCGCGCTCTGGCCCGAGCATCGCCGTGAGGACCGGGGAAGGCTCGGCGGTCCCGGCGCTGCAGGCCGATCCGCTCGACACGGCGACCCCCTCCAGGTCGAGCGCGGCGCAGAGCTCGTCGCCGCGCCAGCCGGGCCAGGAGAGGTTCGTGATGTGGGGGGCGCGATCGCCGTCCCCGTTGCGGATCGGCGCGGCGCCGGCCGCGCGCCCGATCTCGACGAGCTCGGCCTCGAGGCGATCGCGGAGCGGGGCGAGCGCTGCGTAGCGGGCAGGACCGCCGATCGCGCGCCGGGCGGCCACGGCGAAGCCGGCCGCGGCGAGCGGGTCCTGCGTCCCGGGCCGCAGCCCGCGCTCCTGGGCGCCTCCGAGCAGGACGGGCCGGAGCCGGATGCCAGGCCGGACCGCGAGGGCGCCGATCCCCTTCGGCCCGCGGATCTTGTGGGCCGCGATCGACGCGAGATCCGCCCCGGCCCACGCCTCCGGCGGGAGGCGTCCCACCGCCTGGACGGCGTCCACATGGAGGCGCGCCCCGCGGGCGTGGACGATCGCAGCCGCCTCGGCGATCGGCTGGACGACCCCCGTCTCGTGGTTCACCGCCTGGAGGCTCACGAGCCGCACGGGCGCGACGGCCGCCGCTCGATCCACGGCGGCCGCGATCGCCTCCGGCGCGACGCGGCCGGACGGCTCGGGCTCGATCCACGCGACGTGCACGCCGCGGCCGGCGAGCGCCTCGGCGGCGCGGGTCACCGACGGGTGCTCGATCCGCGAGACGACGAGCGCCCCGGATCGCTCGTCGAACGCGTGGCAGAGCGCGAGGTTGTTGGCCTCGGTGCCGCCCGAGGTGAGGATCACGTCGCGCGCGTCGAAGCCCGTCAGCCGGGCGACCGCCTCCCGCGCCTGCTCGATGAACGCGCGCGCCCGACGCCCGGGTCCGTGGACGCTCGCGGGGTTGGCCCAGGCCACCTCGGCCGCTGACTGCATCGCCGCCAGGACCTCGGGGTGCGGCGGCGTCGTGGCGTTCCAGTCGAGGTAGATGGCGCGAGCGGCCGGGTGCATCAGATGGACGACGAGGGATCGGTGGGAGGCGACGAGGGCGGGCCGAGCCGCCCGGGGGAGCTGCCATCGTCCTGGAAGGGCGCACGCCGGGCGACCGTCAGGTAGAACGCGGCCCCGGTCAGCGTCTCCCCCTCGATGATCTCGTTGCTGGGAGACGCGACGCGCACGTCGCCGCCGAGCCCCCGGGCGGTGCGCCGCGCGATCGCGAGCCCGACGCCGACGCCGCCGTAGGCGCGCGTGGCCGAGCCGTCGACCTGGTAGAACGGCTCGAAGATGCGCGACTGGCGGTCCGCCTTGACCCCGGGCCCGCTGTCGGCGACGCAGAGCTCGTAGTGCCCGGACTGGAGCACGGTGACCCGCACGCCCGCGGTGCCGCCGGCCGGCGTGAACTTCGCCGCGTTCTCGAACAGCTGGATCATCGCCCGCTGCAGGCGGCCTGCGTCGCCCCACGCGGGGAGCGGGCCGCGCGGCAGATCCTCGACGAGCTGGACCTTCCCCTCGGCGAAGCGGTCGGCGACCTGGGCGAGGGCGCGCCGCGTGGTGTCGAGGAAATCGTACTCGGAGTGCATGAAGCGCATCCGGCCCGTCTCGATGCCGGTGACGTCGAGGAGGTTGTCGATGAGCGAGCGGAGCCTGCGGACGCAGTCCTCCATCGCGAGCAGCGCCTTCTTCTGCGCCTTGTTGAGCGGGCCGAGCTCCTCGTCGGCGAGCAGCTTCACGTACCCGACGATCGGGGTCATCGGGGTCGCCAGCTCGTGGGAGATGTTGCGGTAGAACTCGGTGCGCGCGGCGTCGAGCTCGCGGAGCCGGGCGTTGGCGCGCGAGAGCTCGGCCACCTTCTGCTCCAGGTGGGCGACGATGCGCTGGCTCTGCTCGCGCAGCCGGAGCGGCCCCTGGGACGCGGGGAGCTCCTCGCGCGCGCCGCTGAGGTAGCGGGCGATGATCGACGGGAAGGAGCGCGCGTCGATCGGCTTCTGGAGGAAGCCGTCGCAGCCGACGGCGAGGCTCGTATCCCGGTCGCCCTCCGCGGTGATCGCCACGATGGGGACGCCGGCGAGCGACGCCTCGCCGCGCAGGCGCAGGGTGACCTCGAACCCATCGAGGCCCGGGATGTTCAGGTCGACGAGGACGAGGTCGGGGTGCTGCGTACAGGCGAGACGTACCCCTTCGAGCCCGTCGGCGGCCTCTAGGACCTCGTAGCCCGCGTTCTGGAGCAGCTTGCGGACGAGCAGGCGGTTCGCGGGATCGTCCTCGATGTGAAGGATCTTCGACATGGGCTCTGCGTGCGCATAGTAGTCGCGATCGTGGGGGATCAGGCACGTTCTGCGCGAACTTCCACTGCCTGGCCAGGCTGCGCGGGCGTGCCCAGCGCCGGGGTCGTCCGCTCGGAGCGCTCGTTTGCGGTGCGGGTTGCCTGGCTCGCGCCGAGCGGGTTGCCTGGCTCGCGCCGAGCGGGTTGCCTGGCTCGCGCCGAGCGGGTTGCCTGGCTCGCGCCGAGCGGGTTGCCTGGCTCGCGCCGAGCGGGTTGCCTGGCTCGCGCCGAGCGGGTTGCCTGGCTCGCGCCGAGCGGGTTGCCTGGCTCGCGCCGAGCGGGTTGCCTGGCTCGCGCCGAGCGGGTTGACGGAGCGACAGCGTCCCTTCAATACGGGGGCCGCCATGCTCGGCCCTTCCAGGTTCCACCGCGCCGCCGTCACGACGGCGCGCTGCCTTCCCTTCCTCGGGCGCTCCCGATGACGACCGCGCACCAGCAAGAGAGCGAGGCTGCCGTCGCAGGCGCCGGGGGTGGAGAGACCGCCAGCCTCCCGCTGCCGGACGCGCCGCGCAGCGCGGGCGACCCCACGGCGAGCGCGGGAAGAGCAGCGGGCGCGCTGCCCGCGCGCCTCGCCTGTGCGCTCGCGGCCCTCAGCGGGCTCTTCTACTTTCTCGGGTTTCCTGGGATGGATCTCTGGCCGATCTCGTTCTTCGGCCTCGTCCCGCTGATCGTCGCGCTGCGCGGACAGACGCCCAGGCGCGCGGCGCTGCTCGGCTGGATCGCCGGCTTCGTCATGACGATGACCGGCTTCTACTGGCTGCTCGAGATGCTGCGCGTGTTCAGCGGATTCCCCACGATCCTCTGCGCGCTCTTCATGGCCATCCTCTGCGGCTACCAGGCCGGGAGGATCGCCCTGTGCGGGTGGCTCCACGGGCGGGCCGAGGCGCGCGGATGGCCAGGCTCGGTGGCCTTCGCGCTCGCGTTCGTGACGAGCGAGCTCGTCTTTCCGCTCCTCTTCCCCTGGTACTACGGCGCATCGGTCCACAACGCGCCGGTGATGGGCCAGGTCGCGGATCTCGGCGGCCCCTACCTCGTCGGCCTGGTGCTGGTCACCGCGAACCTCGCGATCGCCGAGCTCGTGACGCACCGGCTGGATCGCGCGAGCCCCGCGCCGGGCGAAGCCGGCCGCGACGCCGGCCCGCCGCGACGCGGTCGCCCGCTGAACCGCGCGGTCGTCGCGGTGGGGATCGCCGCCCCCGCCCTCGCCGCCGTGTATGGCGTCCTCCGGATCCGCGCCGTGGACGCGGCCGCCGCCGCGGCCGAGCCGATCAAGATCGGGATCGTCCAGCCGAACCTCGCGCTCTTCGACCGGCGGAACGCCCACAAGATCCACGTGAGCCGGACCCGGGAGCTCGCGCAGCAGGGCGCGGAGCTCGTCGTGTGGAGCGAGGCGGGCGTGCCGCAAGCGTTCCGCGAATCGGCCTACCAGCGCGAGGTCCAGCGGTCGCTCACGGGCCGCCTCGGCGTCCCCACGGTGGTCGGCACGGTCATCCACCGGCTGCCGGCCGACCGGAACGAGCGCGGCGTGAGCTTCAACACCGCGCTCATGGCCGGCAAGGACGGCGAGATCCTCGGTCGATACGACAAGCAGTACCTGCTCGCGTTCGGCGAGTACCTCCCGTTCGGCGAGATGGTCCCGTACCTCTACAAGCTGTCGCCGAACTCGGGCCGCTTCAGCCCCGGCACGTCGCTCGCTCCGCTCGAGTGGGACGGCCACAGGCTCGCGACGATGATCTGCTACGAGGACATCCTGCCGCACTTCGTGAACAAGCTGGTCGCCCAGGGCGACCCCGACCTCCTCGTCAACCTCACGAACGACGCCTGGTTCGGCGACTCGACGGAGCCGTGGATCCACCTCGCGCTCGCGAAGATGCGCTCGATCGAGCACCGCCGCTACCTCGTGCGCGCGACGAACAGCGGCGTCTCCGCGATCGTCGACCCGGTCGGGCGGGTCGTCACGCAGAGCGACACGTTCAAGGAGCAATCGCTCCTCGGCGAGGCCCGGTTCATGCGCGCGCAGACCGTCTACGGGACCGTGAAGGACATCCCGTGGTACGTCGCCGCGGCCGCGAGCGCCGCCATGGCGCTGGTCACGCGACCGAAGCGCTGGCGGCTCGGGCGGGGCAAGGGCTGATCGGCGCGGCGCCGGGACGTCCTGCATCGCGGCCCTCGCACGAGCTCACGCGCCACGACCTCGCCAGTTCCCGGGGCGGCGACGGAGGTGCATGACTGCGAGCACGATGAGGCGATCGGGCTCGACGGCGTACAGCAGCCCGTAAGGAAATCGGTGGAGCAACATGCGCCGGATGCCGGGCTCGATCTCGAGGCCTTGCTCAGGTGCTTCGGCGATGCGGCTGAAGACCGTGAGCACCTGCGCCTCGAAGCGATCGGCGACCCTCGGGTCGCGCGCCGCGTACCAGAGGAACGCCTCACGGGCCTCGCGCTCTGCTTCGGTCGCGAGCACGACCGGACGGCGGGGCACCTCAACCTCGCGTGAAGATGCGACCGTGGGCCTCTTCCCAGGGCACGGGCTTGGAGCGCCCCGCCCGGATGTCGTCGAGGCGCTCCCGGGCCTCCTCGGCCCATGCGCGCTCGACCTCTTCCGGTGCCTCGTCGCCCACGCTCTCCAGCAGCCGCAGCGCCAGGACGCGCCGCTCGCTCTCGGGGAGCTTCATCGCCTCGTCGAGGATCTCTTCGGCCGGCAGACTCATGCTCCGCAGCGTAGCAGACCCGCCGGACGCGCGGCTCGGGCCAGCACCCGAGCGGGCGGGCGCCCCTGAGCAGGATCGTCAGGGAATTTGCCGGCACGGCGACCGGAGCAGTGCAAGGGCCGCTCAAGAAACAAGACCGGCGGTGCATGCGGTACGCCCACACGCGAGTGCACACCCTCCAGCCATCCAACGGCTCGGGGGCATGGCAGAGATGCTGGTTCGCGCGTGGACCTGCTGACGAGCGTCCCTTGCTCGCGGACGCGCAACCCTACAGCTTCATCGCCTTTTTGAAGCGCTTCGCGTCGGCGAACATGTCGACGTTCGTGAACACGTACGTCGCGTCGTCGTGCTTCGCGCCGCGCGCGATCTCCGCGAGCCGCTCGATCGCCGGATCCTCGTAGCGCGACTTGTGCCCCGCGGGACCGTGCAGGCGGTAGTAAGCCACCTTCAGCCGCGAGAGCCCCGCGTTCAGCGGATCGCGCGCGGCGAGCGCGCCGACCTCCTGGGTGAGCTCGTCGCACTCGTCCGGATCCCACCCCGGCGGAGGCTCGAAGACGACGCGCTCGAAGCGCTTCTTCACGTTGACGAGGAAGTCGCGCAGGATGGCCTTGTTCGCGCGCGTCGGCGTGAACTCCGGGGGGCCGACGAAGACGGCGAGCTTCGCCTCGAGCTCATCCGCGACCGCCTCGATGCTCTTGAGCGCCGTCTCGATGACCTTGCCGTCCCGAAACCCCTCCTGCCCGATCTCGCGCGGACCGAGCAGGGCGAAGCGAAAGCCGCCTGGAGCTTCGCGCCGCCAGCGCCGGATCGTTCCAGGTCCCGGGAGGGACACATGGGTCTCCTGCACCTCCACGAACATGAACTCGCGGAAATAGCGCGTCGCTGGGACGGGAAAACCGGCGCAGCCGACGGTGATCATCGCCCCCACCCTAGCCCACGCACGCGCTGGCGAGAAGCCAGACCGATGGATTTCTCGATCGGCTCGCCTGGGCGCCCGAACGATGACGCGGGGGCGCGAGGACGTGGTGGACGCAGTGCATGCCCGCTCACTCCTCCCTCCCCCTCGCGTCCCCCTCGCGCCGCGGCGCCGCTGGCTCGGATGGCTCGGCGCACGGGCGCGCAGGAGCGCCGTCGACCGCGCCCGCGCCAGCGGCTTGCCCGAACGGCAGCGCGAGCGCCGCGGCGCTGCGATCGACCTTGCGCTGCAGGCGGGCCCGGCGGCGGGCCTGCGCGGGCTCGGGCTCCGCGGTGCCCTGGTCGGCCAGCTCGAGGGCGCGGGCGAAGGAGCGCACGTGGTGCTCGTAGAGCTTCGCGAGCTCGAGGCGCACCGAGGGATCGTCGATCTCGGCCGCGAGGGCCTCGTAGTCCGCGAGCGCCCGCGCCTTGTCCCCGCGCGCCTTCGCGATGTCGCCGCGCGCCCGCCGCGCGACCGCGCCGCCGCCGCGCTCGACGGCCGCGTCCGCGAGCTCGGCCGCGCGCTCGAGCGCGCCCGCCCGCCGCAGCGTCGCGGCCGCCCCGGCGAGATCGCCGGCGGCGAGGCTGCCGAGCGGCTCGCCGTAGAGGCCGACCAGCGCGACCATCGCCAGGACGTCGGCGGCGTTGTGCTCGACGACGCCGAGCAGCGCCTCCTCGTCGCCCGTGCGCAGGAAGTGGGCGTAGCACGCGACGATCTCGCCGCCGGGCACGTCCCCGACGCGCACCCGGCCGAGCACGTCGTGCTCGAGGGCGATGAGGGTGCGGCTCTTCAGGCGGGCCTTGTGGATGCGGCGCGCGACGTGGACGAGATCGAGGTGCGGCAGCTCGGGCGGCGGCGGCAGGCGGTTCATCACGTAGCGCGCGCGCAGGAGCGGCATGTCGAACGCCTTGCCGTTGTACGTGACGATCATCGAGGCGGCGGCGAGGCGCTCGGCGAGGCGGCGCAGGATGGGCTCCTCCTCGCCGAGGCGGCGCAGGAGGAGCTGCTCCATGACGAAGCCGTCGGACGAAGGCTCGCCGAGCGGCCCCGCGCTGTCCGCCCCGGGGTCGAACCAGGCGAGGCCGATCAGGAACGGCACGGTGCCCGTGCCGCCCGCGAGGCCCGTGGTCTCCGTATCGAGGAACAGCGCCCGCCGCACGTCGCAGCCGGCGAGCGCCGGATCGAGCGAGAGGAGCGCGAGCATGGCCGGGTCGGCGTCGCGCGCGGCGACGAGCGGCGCGCGGCCGACGCGGGCCGCCGCGAGCGAGCGGGTGCGGCTCGCATAGAGCGGCCCCCCGGGCGTCTGCTCGACATGGAAGGGGAGCTCGCCGCGCGCGGGATCGGCCCTGGGGGTCGGCGGCGCGCCCCGGGCGACGATGCGGGAGATGCGCTCGCGCAGATCGTCGAGCGACGGTCGAGCGACGCCCGTCGAGGGCGACGCGGACGCCGCGGCCGGCGCCACCGCGGCCGGCGCCGCGGCGGTCGGAGCCGGCGCCGCGGCCGCCGGTGCGGGAGGAGCTTCGGAGGGGCCGGCGCCGTCCACGGCGGGACCGCGATCGAGCGACGACTGCGCGAGCGCGAGCGGCGCTGGGCCGCGCCGCTCCGCCGGGAGCGGTCCGAGCCGCGCGAGCTTCGACTTGAACGACGTCATCGGCCGGTCGCGAGGTTTCCACGCCGGGCACTGCGCATCAAGTCAGTGGTCCAGCGGAGGCCGCGTCAGGGATCCTGGCCCGCTCCCTTCCGCGCGGCGCTGGGACCGACGCCGAGCTTCGCCCGGATCGCGGCGAGCACCTCGTCGGCTTGCCGCTCGGTCGCGGCGCGATCGCCGGAGTTCTCGATGACGTAGTCGGCCACCGCGACCTTGCTGGCGAGCGGGAGCTGCGCGGCGAGCCGGGCGCGCACGTGGTGTTCGGTCGCCCCGTCCCGCGCCATCGCGCGGGCGATCTGGACCGCCTCGGGCACAGCGACCACGACGAGCGGGCGGAACGCATCGGCGACCCCGTTCTCGACGAGGAGCGCCGCCTCGTAGCAGGCCAGCGGCTCGCCCTGCGCCTCCAGCTCGGCGGCGCGCTCCAGCGTGAGCGCCGTGATGCGCGGGTGCACGATCGCGTTCAGCTGGCGGCGCTTGTCCGGATCCGCGAACACCACCGCGGCGACGCGCGCGCGATCGAGCGAGCCGTCCGGCGAGACCACCTCCGGGCCCAGGGCGCGCACCACCTCGTCGAGCCCCTCGGTTCCCTTCGCCACCACCTCGCGGGCGAGCGCGTCGGCGTCGATGACCGGAAGCCCCCGCGCGCGAAAATGAGCCGCCACCGTGCTCTTGCCGGATCCCAGGCCGCCGGTGAGCCCGAACAGGACGATCCCCATGGCCGCCTCAGCCCCCTCCCTGGAGCGACCGACACGCCTCTCCGCTGCCTGATCTCGACCCAGCACCACAACGCATCGCGTCAAATCTACCCCTGTCGTCCCTGCGGTCGAGCGGGGCCGGCGCCGGAAGAAGGTGCGACCTGCGCCGGCGCCCACGTCTGCCCGGAGCGCCTGCTCGCCTCGTGACCATCACGACCCGAGCCTACCTCGAAGGGGGGTCTGCGACCGTCGAGTTTCCTCGCCGTCGGCGCTTAAGAAGTCCGCTTCTCCGGGAATGCAACTACCATAACGGGGTGGTGGCAAAGATCGATGACCGGCCGGAGTCGAGCCTGCACGCCGCGTTCGATCGCTCGGACGCGCACCGCGGCTTGCCGGACAAGCAGCTCGCGTCGTGGCTGTCCGAGCTCGACGTCGGCGTGATCGAAGTCGACGCCGAGCAGCGCGTGGTGCGCGTCAACGGGGCAGCGGAGCGGCTGACCGGCTGGTCGATCGTCGAGGCGCGCGGCGCGCTGCTCGATCGCGTGCTCCGGCTGATCCCGGCGGCGGGGACGACGAGCGGAGATCCGGACATCGACGTCGGAGAGATGACCGAGCTGTTCGACGAGGGCGCGCCGGCGAAGGCCGCCGCGCCGCCCGCGCTCACGCCGCGGCGCGAGCCGGTGGCGCCGCTCGCGCCGGTGATCATCGACGAGGGCGCGCTGCGCACGCCGGGCGCGCCGCTCGCGCCCGAGGCAGCCGCGGTGAGCAGACCGACGTCCGCGCGGTACACCGCGCTGCTCGAGCGCCGCGACGGCTCGGTCATCCCCGTCGTCCACACGATCGGCACGCTCACGGGGCGGCCCACGCGCGAGAGCCAGCGCGACTCGAGGCCGCCGCCCGCCCCCGGGCAGCTCATCCTCTTCCGCGAGCTCGGCGCGCCGGGGCCCTTGCCGATCCACCCGGCCAAGCCCCGCTACGACGCGCTGACGCGGCTCCTCGATCGGTACGCGATCATCGATCGCATCGAGGAGGCGCTGAACGACTGCAGGGCGAACAACACGCCGTACGCGCTCTGCTACATCGACCTGGATCGCTTCCGGCTCGTGAACGCCACGTGCGGGCACGAGGCGGGCGACGATCTGCTCCAGTGGGTCGCGACGCGCGTGCACGAGATCGTCGGCCCGAAGGACGCGGCCGGGCGGATCGGCGGCGACGAGTTCGTCCTCTTGCTCGCGGACAAGAACGAGCGAGAAGCGGAGCGGATCGCGCGCGACCTGCAGATCTGCCTGCTCGAGTTCCGGTTCGGGTGGGCGGAGAAGACGTTCTCGATCGGCGCGAGCATCGGGCTCGTCGTGCTGACCCCGCACTTCGAGCGGGCCGTCGACGTGCTCGGCGCCGCCGATCACGCGTGCCGCATCGCGAAGGAGAACGGGCGCGGGAGGCTGCAGGTCTACCTCGACGACCAGCAGATGACGACGAGCCGGCGCTCGATGCAGTGGGTCGCGAGCCTGCAGCGCCACCTCGCCGAGGGGCGGCTCCGGCTCTACTCGCAGGGCATCCACCCGCTCATCAAGCCGGGCGCGGCGCACACGCCCCGCGGCGCGCACTTCGAGGTCCTCGTGCGGCAGCTCGGCGAGGACGGCCGGTTCTACTCGCCGGTCGGCATCATCCAGGCGGCGGAGCAGAGCGGGCTGATCCACGTGATCGATCGCTACGTCGCGCGCCAGGCGTTCCGGCTCATCGGCGCGCTGCCGCAGCACGCGCTGAGGCGCCTCGACACGTGCTCGATCAACCTGTCGGGCGTCTCGCTGCTGCGCGAGGGCCTGCTCGACTTCCTCGTCGAGCAGCTGCACCGGGCGCAGGTGCCGCCGAGCAAGATCTGCTTCGAGATCACGGAGACGGCGGCGCTCGCCAACCTCGGCGAGGTGCTGTGGTTCATGCAGGAGCTCGGCGCCATGGGGTGCCGGTTCGCGATCGACGACTTCGGCAGCGGGCACGCGTCGTACGGCTACCTGGAGAGCCTGCCGGTCGACTACGTCAAGATCGACGGCATGTTCGTGCGCGATCTGAAGGACAACTCGCTCCACCGCGCGATCGTGGAGTCGGTGCACCGCATCGGCGACACGCTCGGCATCAAGACCGTCGCCGAGCAGGTGGAGAACCAGGAGATCGCCGATCTGCTCACGTCGATGGGCATCCACTACGCGCAGGGGTGGCACTTCGACAAGCCGCAGCCGCTCGTGGACCTCTGCGGGTCGCTGCGCGCCCAGGGCGAGCCGAGCATCCCGGACACGACCGGCTCGCCGGAAGGCCGCTGACGCGATCGCGGCGGGAGCCCGCCCGGGCTCGCCGCGCGATCCGCTGGATGCTCCCTAGAAAAGAAGCGCTGACGACGTCGTGAGCGTGACGCCGGCGGCCTGCATCTCGGCGAGCGCGGCGGCGACCCCGGCCTCGGTGATGCCGGCGACGGCGTCGGTCAGGAGCGCCGTGCTGTAGCCGCGCTGGGCGAGGCCGAGGGCGGCGGCGCGGACGCAGTAGTCGGTCGCCACGCCGTAGACCACGAGCTCCGGCGCGCCGCCGAGCGCCGCGGCGAGCTCGCGCAGGAACGCCTCGGCGAGCGGGTTCGCGAAGAGGCTGTAGACCTCCTTCTCGAAGTAGACGGCGTGGCTCTTGCCCGTCGCGAGCTCGCGCACCGCCGCGTCGATGGGCGCGCGCTCCACGTTGGGGAGGAAGCGGAAGCGCGGCGGCAGCGTCCCCTCGACCTTCAGCCAGCCCGGCGTCCCCTTCACGCAGTGGTCGGGGAAGCCCGGCTTGCCGCCCTCGGGGGCCGGCGTGTCGTTCGACGCGAACTCCCACGCGTCCCACGCGTGCGAGTCGACCGAGCCGACGATGGGGATCCCGTGCGTGACGGCGTGCTCGGTGAGCCGCCGAAACAGCGCGTTCGGCGAGCCCTTCACGTACAGCGCGCCGGTCTCCTCACAGAAGTCCCGCTGGACGTCGACGTCGACGAACACCCTCGGGGGCGATGGTTGTCGGGGCCATTTGCTGCTCGCCATGTCGTCGTCTCCTGTCGTGGGGGGCGCGCGGCCTCTCGCGGCCGCGCACGCCAGGGGTCTCGCTCGCTACCGCTGTCCTGCGCCGGAGACGACGCGGGCGCGCACCGTCTCCACGAGCGCGCCGAGCCGCGGCGACACGTCGGCCGCGAAGGGCGCGCCCTGCTCGGGCTCGTCGTCGATGGAGAGGAGCGCGTCCGGGAGCCCGGCGAGCTGCGCGCGCGCGCGCAGCCGGACGGCGTCGAGCCCCTCGGGCGGCGCGACCCGGGCGCCGCGCGCCATCACGGGCGCGAGCAGCGGCTCGGCGTCGGGGCTCATCGGCTCGCCCTCGAGCGCGATCACGTCGCGGGCGAGCTTCCCCGATCGATCGCGGAAGCGGTGCACCTGGTGCGCGCCGGGCAGGGTCGCCTTCCCTTCCGAGAACTTCGCGATGGGCGTGCGCTCCCCGCCCGCGCCCCGCTCGACGTCGCCGATCTCCACGAGCTTGTAGACGCCGCCCAGCGCCGGGGCGTCGATCGACGTCACGAGGTCCGTCCCGACGCCGTAGAGGTCGATGGGCGCCCCGGCGCGCCGGAGCTCGGCGATGCGGTGCTCGTTCAGATCGCCCGAGGCGACGATCTTCGCCGACGCGCAGCCTGCGTCGTCGAGGATCCTGCGCACGGCCACGCTGAGCGCGGCGAGGTCGCCGGAGTCGAGCCGGACCCCCTTCAGCTTGTCGCGCGCGATCGCCGCGGCGCGCGCCGCGCCGACGAGCGTGTCGTAGGTGTCGACGAGCAGGATCGCCGCGCTCGGGAAGACGGCGACGTAGGCCTCGAACGCGGCCTGCTCCGTCGGGTGGGCCATGGTCCACATGTGCGCGGCCGTCCCGAGCACCGGGATGCCGAAGCGCATCCCGGCCTCGAGGTTGGAGGTACCGACGCAGCCGACCGCGTACGCGGCCCGCGCAGCGTCGATCGCCGCCTCCGGGTGCGCCCTGCGGGTGCCGAACTCGATGACCCCCGCGTCGCCGGCGGCCAGGACGACGCGCGCGGCCTTCGACGCGATCGCGGTGGCGTGGTTGATGGCGGACAGGGCGAACGTCTCGATGAGCTGCGCCTCGATGAGCGGCGCGGTGACGCGCAGGACCGGCTCGTTCGCGAAGAACGCGGTCCCCTCGGGGATGGCCCAGACGTCGCCGTGGAAGCGGAAGTCCCGCAGGTAGCCGCAGAACGCCGGCGTCATCGCGTCCGCGAGGGCGGGCAGCGCGCTCAGGTAGGCGATCTGCTCCTCGGTGAAGCGGAGCTCCTCAAGGTAGCGCACGACCCGCTCGAGGCCCATCGCGACGAGGAAGCGCCGGCGCCGGGGCAGCCGCCGCACGAAGAGCTCGCACGTCGCGACGCGCGAGGCCATGCCGCGGTGGAAATAGCCCGCCGCCATGGTCAGCTGGTAGAGATCGGTGTGCAGCGCGTCCACAGATCATGGCTAGAGACGCTGGACGTACGGGTCAACCGGAAGATCGCGTGGCGTGAGGCGGTGTGCCGGCCATCCTCCGATCGCTCCGCGGGCCGCTTGCGGGCAGCCCCCCGCGACGGCCGCGGCTGGACTAAGCTCCGCGGCCATGGCGGCGAAGATCCTGGACGGCAAGGCGATCGCGCAGAAGGTCCGCGACGAGGTGCGGGAGGGGGTGGCGCGCTTCGTGGCCGCCCACGGTCGGCCCCCCGGCCTCGAGGTGGTGCTCGTCGGTGAGGACCCGGCCAGCGTGACGCACACGCGGAGCAAGGAGCGGATGTCGAACGAGGTCGGCATTCGAGGACGGCTCCGCGCGCTCCCGGCCGCGACGACCGAGGCCGAGCTGCTCGCGTGCGTCGCGGAGCTCGACGCGGACGACACCGTCGACGGGATCCTCGTCCAGCTGCCGCTGCCGGCGCGCATCCGCGCGCACGCCGTGCTCGACGCCATCGATCCCGCGAAGGACGTCGACGGCCTCCACCCGGTGAACGCAGGGCTGCTCGCGATGGGCCGCCCGGGCGGCATCGCGCCGTGCACGCCGGTCGGCTGCATGCGCCTGCTCGCCGAGGCGGGCGTCGAGCTCGCCGGCGCCCGCGCGGTGGTGGTGGGGCGGAGCAACCTCGTCGGCAGGCCGATGGCGCAGCTGCTGCTCGCGCGGCACGCGACGGTCGCGATCGCCCACACGCGCACGCGCGATCTGAAGGCGCTCTGCCGCGAGGCCGACGTCCTCGTGGTGGCAGCGGGCAAGGCGAAGCTCATCGGCGGCGACTGGATCAAGGAAGGGGCCACGGTGATCGACGTCGGCATGAACCGCGACGACGCGGGCAAGCTGGTGGGCGACGTCGATTTCGACGCCGTCAGGGAGCGGGCCGCCTGGATCACGCCGGTGCCCGGCGGCGTCGGCCCCATGACGATCGCCTCGCTGCTCGAGACGACGCTGCGCGCCGCGGAAGCGCGCGTCGCGAAGCGGTAGCGATGGCCGTGACGAGGGGGCTCGCGCCCGCGCCGCAGCCCGACGCCGGCGGGGAGGCCGCCTCCGCCGCCGAGCGCGCCGCGGCGTTCGTCGCGCACGAGACGGCCGTCGCCTGCCCGCCGTTCGTCCCCGAGGTCAAGCTCCACCTGGCGACCGAGGTCACGCCGCTCTGGCACGCGACCGAGGCGGCGCTCGCGCGCGCGGGCGTGCCGCCGCCGTACTGGGCGTTCGCGTGGGCAGGCGGGCAGGCGCTCGCGCGGTACCTCCTCGATCGTCCCGCGGCGGTCTCGGGCAAGCGCGTCCTCGACCTCGCCTCCGGCGGCGGCGTCGTCGCGATCGCCGCGGCGCTCGCCGGCGCGGCGCGCGTGAGCGCCGCCGACATCGATCCGTTCGCCGCGGCGGCGCTCCGGCTGAACGCGGCGCTGAACGGCGTCACCGTCGACGTGATCACCGAGGATCTCACGGCGAGCGCCGCGACGCCCGCGTGGGACGTCATCGTGGCGGGCGACGTCTGCTACGAGCGCGCGATGGTCGACCGCGTGCTCCCGTGGCTGCGCCGAGAGGCCGCGCGCGCCACCGCGGTGATCGTCGGCGATCCCGGGCGCGCCTATTGCCCCTCGGAGGCGGTCGAGGAGCTCGCGCGGTACCTCGTCCCCACGTCGCTCGACCTCGAAGGCCGCGAGCAGCGCGAGACGCGGGTGCTGCGGCTGCTGCCGCACCCTGCGGGCCGCGAGGAGGGGCAGCCCGGCCGGTAGGCGGCGTCCGGAGGCGCGGCGCCTCACGGGCCGAGGCGCCGCCTACTCCGCGCCGAGCCGCCCTCCGTTCAGCCGGCGCACGTGCCCCCCGATCGCCGCCGCGAAGGCCGCGTCGTTCGTCGTGAGGAGCGTCGCCTTCCCCTCCGCGCGGCGCTGCTCGATGAGCTCCAGCACCGTGCGCGCCCCCTCGGCGTCCAGCCCGTTCGTCGGCTCGTCGATCACGAGCAGCCAAGGATCGCCCACCAGCGCCGCGAGAAGGAGCGCGCGCTTGCGCTGACCGAACGACAGCCCGGAGAGCCGCTGTCGGTAGAAGGCGGCCGCGCCGAGCCGCTCGATCCACGCGCGCCACGCGCCGTCGAGCGGCGGCGCCTGCTTGAGCGCGCGCACGAGGGCGCAGAGCTCCGCGACTTGGAGATCGGGCAGCGGCTCGGTCGCGTCGGGCGCGTAGCCGAGCCGGCGCCGCGCCGAGGCCGCGGCGCCGTGGACGGCCTCCCCCGAGAGCGTCACGGCGCCGCGATCGGGCTCCAGCAACCCGACGACGACCCGCAGCAAGGTCGATTTGCCGGCGCCGTTTTCGCCCATCACGACCGCCACCTCCGAAGGTCCGCAGCGGAGGTCGACGCCCGAGAGCACGTCCCTGCCCGAGAGCCGCTTGTGGATCCCCGTCGCCTCCAGCGTCACGGCGCCCTCCCCTCGCCTGCCGCCGCGCCGCGCCCGCGACCCGGCGAGAGCCAGCGCGCCCCGGCGGGCCCCGCGAGCAGCGCGGCCACCGGAGCGAAGGCCGCGAGCGCGAGATCGCCCAGCGTCCACGCGGCCGCGATCGACGCCGCGATCGCCGCGAGCACCGAGAGCAGCACCCGGCTGCTGTCGCGGCCGTCCTGCCGCACCGACCACCGGACGCAGCCGAGCGCGATCGCGGCGAGGAGCAGCCCCGCGAGCCCGGCGCCACCGACAAGGCGCAACGTCACCGAGGTGGCCGCGCCGGTGAGCGCGCCGACCACCGCGCCGTGCCCGAGCGCGAGCGCGACGGGCGGCGCGGCCACCGCCGCGATGACGGCGCCCGCGCGGAGCCCGGCCGCCGCGCCGCACGCGTCGAGGAGCCACGCGAGCCGCCGCTCCTCGCGCAGGACGGGACCGGAGAGGCCAGCGCCCGCGCAGAGCGCGACCGGCGCGAGCGCGACGAGCGACGCCGCGGTGAGCGGCCCGCCGCCGAACCGCCCGCTGTTCCGGGCCCAGGCCGCCGCGGCGAGCGCGCCGATCGCCGCGAGCGCGAGGCCTCGCACGAGCACCGCGCGGTGGCCACGGACGAGCGCCGCCAGGTAGGCGAGCGCGAGCGCGACGAGCGCGGGCGCCGCCGACGGGATCATCGAGCGCTCGCGGCCGGCGGGGATCTCTGGCGCGCGGGCGACGGCCGCGCGCAGCCCGACGGCCAGCGCGGGCGCGGCGCACGCGAGCAGCACCGACGCCGGGGCCCCGAGCGCGATGGCGCCCGCGAGCAGCGCGAGGGCCGAGAGCTCGCGCGCGCCGCGCGGACGGGCGAGGAGCATGCAGCGCGCCGCGAGCGCCGCGGCGCCGGCGGCGCAGCCGGCGAGCGCGCCGGCGCCGACCGCCCAGAGCGCCACCCACGGGAGCTCCGCGACGGCGAGGAGCAGCGCGTGAGCCGAGAGCAGCTCGCGGCGCGGGACCGGAAGCGCGCGGAGAAAGAACGTCGCCGGAGCGCGGAGCAGCGCGCGCGCCGCCGGCGTCCCGACGAGCAACCACGCCCCCCACAGCGCGACCCGGAACAGGGGCGACTCACCCGCGATGCCCGTGAGCTGCGAGGGGTGCATCCCGTTGCCGCCGAACACGACCGCCGCGACGAGGCCCATGCCCATGTACAGCGGCATGGCGCGCGCGAAGGCGTCCTTCCCGGCCGTCGAGACCAGGACGCGCACGACGAGGGCGAAGCGGCGCAGCACGTCACGTGCTTGTACCCCACGGCGGGCCGGATGCTCCCCTCGGAAGCGCATGGCCTGCGGGGCGGTCGTCCTCGCCCGCGTGGCCGGTGTCGCCGAGCGCGCCGGAAGCAGTAGACTCGACCGGGTGAGCCGCTCCCCCGGGCGCCGTGGCCCCAACCCATCGCAGCTCTCGCTGTTCGGTCCAGCGCCGGAGCCCGCCGCTGCCGAGGCAGCGCGCGAGCGCGACGCGATGGCGGCGGTCTACGACGACGCCGCTCGCCTGGCGGCGCGGCTGCCGCCGGGGCTCCACCTCGGCACGAGCTCGTGGAGCTTCCCCGGCTGGCAGGGCCTCGTCTACGCCGCGCGGCAGAGCACGGAGGAGCTCGCGCGCGATGGCCTCGCCGAGTACGCCCGGCACCCGCTGCTCACGACGGTCGGAATCGACCGCAGCTTCTACGCCCCCGTCCCCGACAGCGACTTCCGCCGTTACGGAGCGCAGCTGCCGGACGGCTTCCGCTGCGTATCGAAGGCGCTGCACGCCGTCGTGTCCCAGACGCTGGAGCGATCGCAGACCCCGCCGAACGAGGACGAGGGGCGCAGCGCTGGCCCCGCTCGCCTCGAGCCGAACCCGGATTTCCTCTCGGTGCCGCTCTTCCTCTCGCGCGTCGCCGCGCCGCTGCTCACGGTGTTCCGGGCGCACGCGGGGCCGGTGCTGCTCGAGCTGCCCCCAATCGGCCCGCCCCACCGGCTCCCGCCGCGCGCGTTCTTCGAGCGGCTCGACGCGTTTCTCGGCGCGCTGCCGCGCGAGCTCTCCTGCGCGGTCGAGCTCAGGGAGCGCGCCTATTTCACCGGCGAGTACCGGGAGATCCTCGGCGCGCGCGGCGTCGCGCACGCCTACAGCTACTGGCGCAACATGCCGTCTCCCGGGGCCCAGGCCGAGGTGGTGCCCGTCTCGAACGCTCCGTTCGCGGTCGTCCGGCTCTCGCTCAAGCCCGGCCGCCGCTACGAGGCGGAGAAGCGCCGGTTCCACCCGTTCAACCGGGTGGTCGAGCCGGATCCCGAGATGCGCGCGGAGGTCGCGCGGATCCTCTGCGAGGCCGCGGCGCTGCGCATCGAGAGCTTCACGCTCGTGAACAACAAGGCCGAGGGCTCGGCGCCCCTGACCGTGCGCGCCATCGCCGAGGAGGTCGCTGCGGCGTGGCGCGCGCCCGCGTCGCCCACGACGACCGCCGGCGGGTGAGCCCGACCAGGGCAGGACCGAGCGGGCCGGCGCGACGCGCGCGCCAGCGCCGCGGAGAGGACAGGCTGGAAAGGGTCGCCGTGCGGGCGGCCTCGGGGCCGGCGCGGCGCGCCCCTCCCGGCCACCGCGCGCGAAAAGGGCTCTCCTCGCCGTACCATCCGTGCAACACCTCGTGCGCCATGGCCCGAGCGCCGGCGCGCCGGCCGCGGCAGAGGACGCGCACAGCGCTTGGAGGTGCCCAGTGAAACGCAGTGAAGCTCCGGCCCGCGCCGATGTGGTCATCGTCGGCGCCGGCCACAACGGTCTCGTCGCCGCCGTCCTCCTCGCCCGCCGCGGGCTCGACGTGGTGGTGCTCGAGGAGAAGGACGCGGTCGGCGGCGCGGTGAAGACCGAGCACCCCTTCCGGCAGGCGCCGGGCCTCGGCGTCTCGAGCGGCGCCTACCTGCTCGGGCTCGCCCCGCCCGAGCTGCTCCGCGAGGTCGGCGTCGCCCTCCCCCTCCGGCGGCGCGATCCGCACTATTTCCTCCCGACCACCGACCGGCGCTACCTGCTCTTCGGCTCGGACCAGGCCGCGATGAAGCGGCAGTTCCTTGAGTTCTTCTCCCAGGACGACTGGGACGCGAACAGCGCGCTCCAGGCCGAGCTCGCCGCGCTCCGGGACGACATCGCCCCGACGTGGCTCGCGGAGCCGCTCTCCATCGAAGAGACGGCGGAGCGTTACGTGCGGCCCGCCCTCCGGCAGACGTTCGTGGCGCTCTGCCGGGG
Source organism: Sorangium sp. So ce145 (assembly GCF_051525985.1). Taxonomy (NCBI): domain Bacteria; kingdom Pseudomonadati; phylum Myxococcota; order Polyangiales; family Polyangiaceae; genus Sorangium; species Sorangium sp. So ce145. The sequence goes on from NZ_CP150315.1 coordinate 5,190,008, forward strand.
CACGATCTCCGACTACCTCGCGCGGTTCGGCTGGAAGAGCGACCTCCTCAAGGCGATGTACGCCGTGACCGACGCCTTCTCGGGGCTCGCGGGCGGCTTCGAGTCGCCCGGCACCGGCATGAACTTCCTCATCCACAACATGTGCCGCCTCCCCGGCGCCGACGGGACCTGGATGATCGTCGAGGGCGGGATGGGCACGATCTCCCGCCTCTTCGCCGAGAAGGCGAGGGCCGAGGGCGCGACGATCGTCACCGGCGCCCGCGTCGCGCGGATCGAGGCGTCCGGGGGCGCCGTCTCCGGCGTGCTCCTCGACGACGGCACGCGCATCGCCGCGAAGGTGGTCGTCTCGAACGCCGATCCGTACCGCACCCGCGCGCTCGCCGGCGAGGCGGCGATCGGGGCCTCGCTCTCGGCGCGGCTCGACGCGCTCGCGAAGGACGGCTCGACGCTCAAGGTCAACATGGCGCTGACCGGCCTGCCCACGTTCACGTGCCTCCCGGAGGACCGCGGGCAGTTCGGGCCGACCATCCACCTCCTGCCGGACGAGGACGTCGTGATGGACACGCTGCGGCAGGCCCACCGCGACGCGATGAGCGGGCGCCTCCCGGAGTTCCCCGCGATCGAGTGGTACTTCCACACGCCGATCGACCCGAGCCTGCGCGACGCCAGCGGCCACCACAACGCGGCGCTCTTCGTGCAGTGGGTGCCCTACGCGCTCGCGGGCGGCGAGACGTGGGACCAGGCCGCGCCGCGCTACGTGAAGCACCTCCTCTCGATCTGCGATCGCTTCGCGCCTGGGATGAGCGACCTCGTGCTGGAGACGTTCACGCTGGCGCCGCCGGACATCGAGCGGCACTTCGGGATCACGAAGGGGCACATCCACCACATCGACAACAGCTTCGGCTTCGCCGATCGCGTGCCCTACCGGTTCGGGCTCGCCGGGCTGTACTCGTGCAGCGCGGGCACGCACCCGGCCGGGTCGGTCATCGGCGCGGCGGGGCACAACGCAGCGAAGGCCGCGCTCGCCGACCTCGGCAAGTGAGACGTGCGCCGGCGGTCAGGCCGCCGCGCCAGCGCCGTCACGCCGCCGCGCGCGCAACCGTCCCCTTCGCCGTCACCACCGCGCGCTCGAGCGGGGCGCTCGCGTCGAGGACCACCTGCGCGCCCGGCCAGACCACACACCCGCGCGCCGCGCCGGCCCCCTCGACCCGCGCCCCCGTCCCGACGACGCTGCCCGCCACGTCCACGCCTCCGGCGACGGACGCCCCCGGGCCGACGTAGCTCCGCAAGCCGCGCTGCGAGAGCCAGTGCGCGCTCGCCGCCAGGTACGCGGCCACCGTTCCGATGTCGTGCCACACGGCGGGCGCCGCGAACGTCGCGAGCGAGCGCCCCTCGCGCAGCCACGGCAGGTACACGTCCCCCACCATGCACCCGCGCGGCGGCAGCCTTCGCCGGAGCGCCCCGCCGACCACGTGCACGCCCACGAAATCGCCGCCCGCGACCTCGTCACCGAAGCGCTCGCCGCGGAGCCGCACCACCTCGCCCCGCGCGCCGACGCCGACCGTCCCCTCCCCGGCCGGCCGCGGCGCGACCGCGAGCGTCGCGCCCGCGCCGTGACGGCCGTGCGCCGCCGAGAGCGCCGCCACGTCGAGATCGATCAGGATGTCGCCGTTCCAGAGGACCACGTCGCCCTCGCCGAGCGCGCCCGCCGCGTTCGCGAGGCCCCCGGCGGTGCCGAGGGGCTCCGGCTCGTGCAGGACCTCGACGGGCACTGGGAACGCCGCGAGCAGATCGCGCGAGAATCGCTCCGCGAGGTGGGACTTGTTCACCGCGACGCGAACGACGCCGCCCGCGGCGAGCCGCTCGGCGATGTGCGCGATGAGCGGCCGATCGCCGAGCCACAGCAGCGGCTTCGGCATCTCGTCCGTGAGCGGGCGGAGCCGGGTCCCGAGCCCCGCCGCGAGGATCATGGCAGAGGCCATGGCCGCGAGGATCACCCCTTCACGGGAAACGTTCAAGAAATCGAGGTCTTCGCTGGCGCCGTCGCGCCGTCGCGCGACGGCGCGAGCGGAGATCGCGGCCGTCGGCCCGATCCCTCGTTCAGCTCACTCCCCCCGCTCGGGCAGCCCGCGCGCCGCGCGCTCGAGCAGCTCGTGCCCCGTCGCGTCCCCCTCCTCGATGTGCGCGACGCCGATGCGGAGGATCATCCGGAAGGGCGTCGTGGCCGCTCGCCGGAAGCGGTGCTGGCGCACCTTCTCGCCGAGCACCTTCGCGAACGCGGACGCCCGCGTCCGGCCGATCCCGGGGCAGACGATCGCGAGGGTGTCGCGGCGGTAGCGCCCGAGCAGCCCGCCTTCCGGCACGTAGATCCTGACGATGCGCGCGAGGTCGCCGAGGATGCGATCGACCCCGGCCCGGCCCTGCGTCTCCTCGACGCCCTGGAGCCCCTCCACGCTGAGCAGCAGCAGCGAGAGCCTCCTCGTCCGCTGCTCCTTGGCGCGCTGCACCTCCTTCTTCAGGAAGGCCCGGAGCCGCTCCTCGTGGACGACCGCGGCGAGGTCCTCGTCGCGGTGGCGCGATTCCCCGGGCTTGGGCCCCGGCTCCGGAGGCTTGGGCCCCGGGTCCGACGGCGAGCTGGCGCGCCGGTCGTCGGGCGAGCTGGCGCGCCGCTCGTCCGCCTCGACCCCGCGGCGGGACGACGGCGGCGGGTTCGTGGGCCGCTCGGGCGGGGGCGGCGTCGACGGGGCGGGAGCGCCGAGCGCCTCCGCCATCAGCGTGACGGCCGCCGTCGCGCGCTCGAAGCGGTCCTTCGGGTCGATCGCGGTCGCCTGCTGGAACCACGCGTCGAAGGCGGGCGGCAGCCGGATGCTGCTGCGGCGCCGCGCGGCGCGGGCGCTCGGAGGCTCGGGCAACCCCGCCACCATCCGCTGGAGGAGCGCGTAGACCGACGGCAGGACGTTGGCCTCGGTCAGCCAGTACGGGCTGCCCACGAGCAGCGCGAAGGCGACATGCGCGAGCGCATGGATGTCGGTCTTCGGCCCGACGGCGACGTCGCCGCGGATCTGCTCGGGCGCCATGTAGAGGGGCGTCCCGACCATCGCCGTGCGGTCCGCCATGCTGCGGTGCGCCACGACCTTCGCCAGCCCAAAATCAAGGACCTTCACGCAAGGGGAGCCGTCGTCCCGCCTCGTCAGGAAGAGGTTCGCCGGCTTGAGGTCCCGGTGGACGATGGCGGCCGCGTGCATCTTGTCGAGCGCGCGCGCGACCTGGCCCAGGTAGAGCACCACCTCGGCCGGCGGCAGCGGGCCGCGGCGCGCCGACAGGCTCGCGAGCTCCTCGCCCTGGAGCAGGTCCATGACGAGGAACGGCATCCCCGAGTCGGCGTCGATGCCGGCATCGGAGACGTGAACGATGTGGTCGCTCTCGATACCGCCCGTGATCTTGGCTTCCTGGGCGAACCGGGCGCGCTGGGCCGGGTCCTGGATGGATCCGGGGAGCATCACCTTGAGCGCTCGGCGGCGGTCCGTGACCTCGTCCACGACCTCGTACACCGCCCCCATCCCGCCGGTCTTGATGGGGCGCACGACGCGGTACCGCCCATGGAAAGGCGTGTCGGGTCGGAGCTGCGCGAGGCTCGGCGGATCCATAGGGTGATCGCGGCCCTGGGAGCATAGATCGGACCGGGCCTTGTCCGGTCGCCGTTCGCGCCCCCCGAGGTGGGTTGGGCAGCTGGGTGTGCCGGAAAACTCGACGCCTCCGGCGGCCGCGTGGTAGCTCCGCCGGGTGGGTTCGTCTGCGCTCACCGTCCTCTCCGCCGCGAGGCGGAGCTCCGCGCCCTGGGCCGCGGCCGCGTTGCTCGGCCTCGGCGCCGTGACCCTCATCACAGCGCCGAGCTGCGGCAACGACGCTGTGGGCGTCGACGCCTGCCGGCGGATCGAGCAGGCCCGGTGCGAGGCGGCCGCCGTGTGCCCGGAGTGGATCGGCTCCGGGGACGTCGAAGAGCGGGTGAACACCTGCGTCGAGTTCTACTGGGACCAGTGCCTGCACGGCTTCGAGAACGGCGCCGGCGGCGGCCAGACCGTGGAAGAGCCGACGACGTTCCAGGTCGATGCCTGCGTTGCTGCCGTCGGCGAGGCGCGCGCCTGCGCCAGCGCCAAGGTCGCGTCCATGGTGGAGTGCTCTGCGGCGCCGCTCGCCGCGGGCGTGGACCGCGCGATCACCCCCTGCAAGGTGATCACCGCGCAGGCGGAGGCGCTCGAGGCCTGCGCGTTCGTCGCCGCCCCGAACAGCGGCGGCTCCGGCGGCGGCAGCTCTGCCAACGCGGGCAGCGGCGGCAACGCGGGCAGCAGCGGCTCCGGCGGCGGCAGCACGGGCAGCGGCGGCTCCGGCGGCGGCAGCGCGAGCAGCGGCGGCAATGCGGGCAGCGGCGGATCCGGCGGCGGCAGCGCGGGCAGCGGCGGCTCCGGCGGCGGCAGCGCGGGCAGCGGCGGCTCCGGCGGCGAGAGCGCGGGCAGCGGCGGCTCCGGCGGGCCCTGATAGAGCTGCGGGAAGCTCCCTCGGACTGACGGATCGCCCACCTCGCACCAACCTGCTAGGTTCAGGGAGGACTTCGACGATGGCTACGCCGGCAACAGTCCACGTTGATGTGGAGCTCCCTTCCGATCTCGCACAGCTCCGCCTCCCGGCGGGGGTCGATCGCAGGCTGCAAGCGCTCCTGGACAAGCAGGATCGCGGGGAGAAGCTATCGGCGGATGAGGCCATCGAAGCCGAGGGGCTCGTCGATCTCGCCGAGCTGCTCAGCTTGCTGCGCCTCCGCGCATCGCGGAAGGAGCCTGCGCTGACGCGATGAGCGGCGACGGCGTGCCCGCGGCGCTTCAGCGTCGCGTCCGCAAGCGTGCCGCCGATCGATGCGAGTATTGCCGGCTCTCCCAGGTCAGCCAGGAGGCCACGTTCCATGTCGATCACATCCAGCCACGGCACGCAGGTGGCCTGACCGCCCTGGAGAACCTGGCGCTCGCCTGTGTGTCGTGCTCCCTGCGCAAGAGAGCGCGGACCCATGGAGAGGACCCGACCACGGGCGACCAGGCGAGCCTCTTCCACCCTCGCTGGGGTCGCTGGGAAGACCACTTCGACGTCACGGGCGAGCTGTCGATCGCCGGGAAAACACCGACAGGCCGCGCCACGGTCGCGCTGCTCCGGATGAATCGGCCTCTCGTCATCGAGATTCGACGTGAAGAGGCGTTGCGGGGTCGGTTCCCGTAGACGGCGGGCGCCCGCAGCTTCCGCGAGCTCATCACCGCCTCGCGAGCGCGAGCGGCGCATCCGGCAGCTCGCCCGCGAGCGCCGCCGCCGGCGGCGTCCGCTCTGGCGGGCCTCGCTCGGCCGCGCGCCGTGCCCGCGCAGCTGGTCCGCGTTTCATGTGGCGTCGTTCCCCGGCTTGGACTAGTGCCCCCTGCCGATGGGCCGAGCTCGAGCTGGTTTCGGAACCTTGTTCGCTGCGGATCGCGCGCGCGGGCGCTCCCCGCGACCCCGGGCCGGCCGGTGCGCCCTGGCGCTCGCCGTCCTCGCGCTCACGGCCTGCGCCGACGGGTCCAACAGCAACGACGACCTGCAGCTCGGGACGTCGGTGACCATCGATCCGCTCGCCTTCCTGGGCGGCGACGTCCAGTGCTCGGGCTCGGACGAGCTGGGGGCCATCCGCAGCTACGTCGCCACGCTCACCGACCACAGCGCGGAGGGCGGGCCGTCCCCCCTCGCCTCGTCGCCGCCAATCTCCTGTGCGTGGAGCGTGTCGTTCACCTCCGTCGTCGAGGGGCACGAGTACACGGTCAGGATCGACGGCTACGGGGGCGAGCTCGCCGATCAGCTCACGCCCAAGGGTGGCGAGACCTCCGGGAACCCCGAAATGCTGCTCCCCAACGGTGACAAGGCCGACCCGACCTGGACGTGGGAGTGCCCCGACGCCCCGGACGGCGCCGGCTCGATCGTGGCCGAAAAAGACGTAGAAATCGTCGTCCGGACGTGCGCCCTGCCCACCCGCGTCGAGCCCTGACCCTTCCGGCGTCCCCGTTGTACCGCCTCACGCTCCCGCCGCGCCGTCCAGCGCCCCCGCCCAGGACGCTCCCGCGCTCCCGCCGCGCTGTCCGGCACCCCTGATGCGCCCTCGGCGGCGCCTCGCGGCGTCCGCCGAGGAGCCGGCGACAGACCGCGATCCGTGCCCCCCGCGCGCGGGATGGGAACACCCTCCGAGGCCGGCAAACCCTTTGCGCCAGCCTGCCCCTTGGAGTACCTGAACGCATCCGTCGCATCCCCTGAACAGCGTGGGTCATAGGGCGGGCGGCGAAGGCCGGACTCCACCTCGTCGCTCGTCGATCGAGGCCAGGGCCGCTTCTGCTGCTCCGCTCGACGCTCGAGCCGCGCTGGGATGGGCCTCTACGACGGGGGCCGAGCGCGCGCCGCGCCCGCCCCCCGCGCCTCGGGTGCAGGTCCCCCATGGAAGAGACGTCGAACATCCAGCAGAAGGTTCCGGTCAGCATCCAGGACGAGCTCCGGACGAGCTACCTCGACTACGCGATGAGCGTGATCATCGGCCGCGCGATCCCGGACGTGCGCGACGGCCTGAAGCCGGTGCACCGCCGGATCCTCTACTCGATGAACGAGCAGAAGATCGGCCCCACCGGCGCGCACAAGAAGTGCGCGCGCGTCGTCGGAGACGTCCTCGGCAAGTACCACCCGCACGGCGATCTCGCGGTCTACGACGCGCTCGTCCGGATGGGGCAGACCTTCAGCCTGCGCTACCCGCTCATCGACGGGCAGGGCAACTACGGCTCGGTCGACGGCGACTCGCCCGCGGCCATGCGGTACACGGAGTCGCGCCTGTCGCGGATGGCCGTCGAGCTGCTCGCCGATCTCGACAAGGACACGGTCGACTTCGTCCCGAACTACGACGACTCGGAGCTCGAGCCGAGCGTCCTGCCGGCGAAGTTCCCGCAGCTCCTGGTGAACGGATCCGGCGGCATCGCCGTCGGCATGGCGACGAACATCCCGCCGCACAACCTCGGCGAGATCATCGACGCGACGATCGCGATCATCCGCAACCCCGACGTCACCCTGGAGGAGCTGCTCCACCTCGTCCCGGGCCCCGATTTCCCGACCGGCGGCCTCATCTACGGCAAGAGCGGGATCGTGCAGGCGTACACGACCGGCCGCGGCTCGATCACGATGCGCGGGCGCAGCCAGGTCGAGAAGACGATGAAGGGCGACCGCGAGCAGCTCGTCTTCACCGAGATCCCCTACCAGGTGAACAAGGCCCGGCTGGTCGCGAAGATCGCCGAGTGCATGAAGGAAAAGCGCATCGAGGGGATCAGCGAGGTGCGCGACGAGAGCGACCGCGAGGGGATGCGGATCGTCGTCGAGCTGAAGAAGGACATCTTCCCGCAGGTGGTCCTGAACCAGCTCTACCGGCTGACGGATCTCCAGGCGACGTTCGGCGTCATCAACCTGTCGATCGCGAACGGCCGCCCCGCGGTGCTGAGCCTGAAGGACACGCTCTCGCACTTCATCGAGCACCGGCGCGAGGTCGTGACGCGGCGCTGTCGGTTCGAGCTCCGGCAGGCCGAGTCGCAGCGCGAGCTCGTCGAGGGGCTCGGGATGGCGACGAGCGACATCGATCGCATCGTCGCGACGATCCGGGCCTCGAGCGATCCGGACGACGCGCGGGAGAACCTGCAGAAGCTGCCGCTCCGGGGGCTCGGCGAGTTCCTCCGGCGCGCCGGCCGGCCGGAGCCCGAGTGCGCCGAGGCCGACACGCGCGGCGACTACTTCCTGTCGGAGCGGCAGGCCAAGGCGATCCTCGAGATGCGGCTGTCGCGCCTGACCGGCCTCGAGCGGGAGAAGCTCGCGAAGGAGTACGGCGAGCTGTCGCAGACCATCGAGCGGCTCCGGGCGATCCTGGCCGACATGGGGCTGCTCATGAACGTGATCGTGATGGAGCTCGAGGAGATCAAGGCGCGCTTCGGCGACAAGCGGCGGACCGAGATCGTGCCGGCCGAGGCCGAGATCCAGATGGAGGACCTGATCCAGGAAGAGGACATGGTCGTGACCATCTCGCACGCCGGCTACCTGAAGCGGACGCCGACCTCGACGTACCGGGCGCAGCGCCGCGGCGGCAAGGGGATGGTGGGGATGGAGGCGCGCGAGGAGGACTGGGTGAGCCAGCTCTTCGTGGCGTCGACGCACTCGTACGTCTTCTTCTTCAGCGACAAGGGCAAGGTCTTCGTCAAGAAGGTCTACGAGATCCCGCAGGCGCCTCGGAACGCGAAGGGCCGGGCGATCGTGAACTTCGTCGGGATGGAGCCGGGGGAGAAGGTCGCGGCGATCACGCCAGTGCCGAGCTTCGACGGCGAGACGTTCGTGGTGACGCTGACCCGCCGCGGGCAGATCAAGAAGACGGCGCTCAACGAGTACGAGAACTACCGGGACAAGGGGATCATCGGCGTGCGCATCGAGGAGGGCGATCAGCTCTTCACGGCGGCGCTCACCGACGGCAAGCGCGAGCTCGTGATCGCGACGCGGAGCGGGATGAGCATCCGTTTCCCCGAGGACCAGGTGCGCCCGACGGGCCGCGCGACGATGGGCGTGAAGGGCATCGAGCTCGACGAGGGCGACGTGGTGGTGGGCCTCGGCGTGAGCGGCGACGGGCGCGACCGGGTGCTCGCGGTGTGCGAGCGCGGGTACGGCAAGCAGACGCCGCTCGAGGAGTTCCGGCTCCAGAGCCGCGGCGGCAAGGGCGTCATCCTCATCGACGCGAGCGAGCGGAACGGGCCGGTCGTGGGCGTCGCCATGGTGAGCCCGAGCGACGAGGTGCTGATCGTGACCGATCGCGGGCAGATGATCCGCACCAAGACGAGCGAGATCCGCGAGACGGGGCGCAACGCGCAGGGCGTGCGGATCATGCACGTCGGCCAGGACGAGCGGGTCGTCGCCGTCGAGGCCTTCGCGGCGGACGCGGCCGAGGCCGAGGACGGCGGGTCGACGCCGCCGAGCGCGGGCGTGGACGGGACCAACGGGGTCGCGGATCACGCGGGCGGGAACGGGAGCAGCGAGGTCAACTAGAGGTCGACCGGGCGCGGAGCTAGGGGCCTACGGTGGTTGTCGGGTCGACCGGACGGGGAGCTCGATGGCCGACGAGGGCCGCTAGCTCGGTCACGTGCTCGTCGTGGGCGCCCATCGCCATGAGCGCGTCGGCGAGCTGAAGAACATACTCGACGTTCGAGCCGCTCGGGCCGTGCGACGCGAGCACCTGAGCGGCAATCTCGGGGAGCGGCGCAGCGCCCAGATAATCGGGGTTATCGGGAGTGGCCAGGTACACGATGGCCGATCGGGCCGTGATCTCCGCGCGCGCCGCCTCCCCGTCCGCCAGGTGGAGCGGCACGTCGTGGCGCGCATAGCCGCCCTTCTCGCGGTGGTCCAGCGCGCGAAGCACCTCGTCGAGCTCGGCCCCGGCAACGCGATAGGCCATCCCCCAGCAGCGCGCGCCAGGTGACGGAATCAGCGTGACCACCCGCCCGGGCGCCCCGGGGACGCCCCGATGATCGGTGGACCCCTGCCAGAAGCGGCGGGCCCACCCCGTGATGTACCCGGGCACCATCTGCTCGAAGCGGAAGGCAGGCCGCCAGATCAACGAGCCGTAACCGAAGATCCACGTCTCGCGATGCACGGGGCGATTGTACCAAACCGCGCCGGCCGTCAGCCGCCGCAGCTCACCCCTCGAGCAGCTCGAACCTGATCCCCGCCGCCTGAAGCCGCTCGATGAGCCGCTCCCCCATCGCGACGACCGGCGTGATGACCCCGGCGCGCGCCGGCAGCCGCTCGCGGTCGAACGCCATGCAGAGCGCCGACTCTGCCACCATCTTGGCCGTCTCCGAGTAACCGGGATCGCCGCCGCTCACCCGCGTCACCACCTTGCGCGACGCGCTCTTCCCCTGGAAGGTCACCTGGAACCAGCTGCGCGCCCGCTCCTCCGCGCTCGGCCCCTCCCCCGGACTCCGCACCTTGCGGAGCAGCTCCCGCGTCGGTCCCACCTTGGCCAGCGCCGTGACCGCGCCGAAGCCGGCGATCCCCATCACGAGCTGCAGCCCGGATTTGACCTGCACGTTGTGGCTGTACTGGAAGTCGGGGCCGTAGGCGTCGAGCTCCCGCGCGCTCCGCAGCACGACGAGCGGATCGATGCTGGGCATCGGGCAGAGCCAGGCGCGCAGCCCCTTCTCGTAGCGGATGCGCGTCTTGAGCCCCCGCACCCTGCGCGCCCCGTGCGCGTCCTCGCCGCGCGCGGCGCCCTTCCTGAGGCCCGTGTGCGCCATGATCTCGAGCAGCGACTGCCAGGTGCCGCCGGAGAAGCTGGCGTGCGCGCGCACGATGCCCTCCACCACGATCGGCTCGCCGGCGGGGAGCTTCGTCACCGTGAAGAGCACCCCGAGGTCGTGCGGGATGCTGTCGAAGCCGCAGCAGTTCACGATCCGCACGCCCCGCGCGCGGGCAGCCTCGTGGTGGCGCTCGATGAGGCGGTCGACGAACCCGGGCTCGCCGGTGAGATCCGCGTAGTCGGTGCCCGCGCGGATGCACGCCTCGACGAGCGGCTCGCCGAGCGCCGTGTAAGGACCGACCGTCGTGATGACGACGCGCGCCTGTCGGGCCATGCGCTCGAGCGAAGCCGCGTCGTCCGACGCCGCCTCGATGACACCCAGCGAGGAGCACGCCGGATCGATCGCCTCCATCGCCGCCTTCACCTCGGCGAGGCGCCCCGCGTTCCGGCCAGCGATCGCCCAGCGGATGGGCCGCTCTTCTGCGCCACGGGCAGAGGCGTCCTTGCCCTTGGTGGCGAGATACTCGGCGACGAGGCGACCGGTGAAGCCGGTCGCTCCGAAGACGATCACGTCGTACGCGCGGTCGCTGGTCATGGGGGCAGCCTTGATACCACGACCGCGGGCGGGAACGTCAGCGCCGGCACCACGAGAGCGACGGCGGCACCCAGCCGCCGAACGAGCGCTCCAGGTGCTCCGCCACGGCGATCGTCACATGATCGTTGCCGTGGATCGCCGCCACCTGGACGCCGAGCGGCAGCCCCTCGCCGTTGAGGCCCAGCGGCACCTGCGTCGCCGGCATCTCCATGACGTTGAGCACCGCGGTGTACGTCCACTGGAAGGGCGGCAGGAGCGGCGCGTAGTGCCGCGGCGCGGGGCTCGGATAGGACGGGTAGAGCATCACGCCCTGCTCGCCGATGCGCGACACGAGCTCGGCGCGCAGCGCCTTGCCGAGCTCCAGGGCGCGCTCGACGCGCGCCGGCAGCAGCCCGCCGACGTCCTCCAGCAACGTGAGCCCCAGCGCCGGCAGCGTGTGCGGCGAGCGGCGGACCGACCAGCGGGCGAGCTCGCGCGGCAGGCTGACCGGGCGGCCATCGCCGAGCAACGCCCGGAACGTGACGCCCCCGGATGTGCCCAACATCGCGGTCCAGATGTCGAGCGCCCGCGCGAGGAGGTCGACCTTCGCTTCGATCACCATCGCCCCGCAGGCGGCGAGCGCCTCCGCCGCCCTCCGCTGCGCGGCCACGAGATCGGCGCTCACCCGGCGCACCCCGTCGTGCTCGACGGAGAGCACCGTCAGCGTGCCGAGATCGACCGAGGCCGGATCGCCGAGCGGCAGCGGCGCACAGCCGGGATCGCGCGCGTCAGGGCCGGCGAGGATGCGGAGCACCGGCATGAGATCCTCGGCGCGCCGAGCGATCGGCCCGGTCGTCATGAAGCGGAGCCCTCGCTCGCCCGGCAGCGGGAACTGGCCCGAGGTCGGCACGAGCCCGCCGGTCGGCTTGTGGCCGAAGACGCCGTTGAAGAACGCGGGCATGCGGATGGATCCGCCGATGTCCGAGCCGAGCCCGATCGGCGCGCCGCCCGCGCCGACCACCGCGGCCTCCCCGCCCGAGCTGCCGCCCGCGGTGCGCGCCGGGTCGTAGGGGTTGTTCGTCCGGCCGTAGAGCCGGTTGTTCGTCTCCATCCACATGCAGAGCTCCGACACGTTGGTGACGCCGAGCGGGATGAAGCCGGCCGCGCGCAGGCGCGTGACCGTCACGGCGTCCTCCTCCGCGCGCACGCCGGCGCGTGCGACGAGCCCCGCGGAGTTCGGCATGCCGGCGACGGCGAAGCTCTCCTTGATGGAGCACGGGACGCCGAGGAACGGCGGCGCGCCTGCGGCCCCGCCCTGTTCGAGGAGGGCGTCGGCCGCGCGCGCCTCGGCGCGGGCGGCCTCGAACCGGTCCGCCACCATCGCGTTGAGCGTCGGGTTCACGCGCTCGATGTGCCGGATATGGGCCTCCACGACCTCGGCCGACGTCACGGCGCGTTCGCGGATCAGCGCGGCGAGCCGGGTCGCGGAGAGCAGGAGCAGCGGATCTCGTGACAGCATGCGTGCGACCGAGGATCAGGCTCGGGACGACGACCCAGGTCAAGGGTCCGCCACCTCGGATCCGTCGATCGCCCCCCGCCCCATCCCGGGCGCGACACGCGCGCGCCCCTCACCGGGCGTCCTTTTGGACGCCGGAGGCGCGAGCCGCCTACTCCTCCGCGGCCTGCCCCGCGCCCGTGGCCTGCCCCGCGCCCGCGGCCTGCCCCGCGCCCGCGGCCTGCCCCGCGCCCGCGGCCTGCTCCGTACCCGCGCGCTGCACCGGCGCGGCGGCGACCGCGCGCGCCCGCGCTCGCTGCGGGAAGGCCCACCGCACCGCCCCGGTGACCAGCCAGTCGACCGCCCCCCGGTCATCGACCTGGATGCCGGGATCGACGTACACCTGCACCCGATCGCTGAGCTCTGCGCCGACCTCCAGCACGCTCGTCGACACGACGCGGTGCACGCCGCGGTGGTCGATCGAGAACGCCTGGTCCGGGCTCACCCAGAACCCATGCGGCAGCTCGATGATCGCGAACTCCCTGATCGTCGACTTCTGGATGGCGTTCCGCCCCGGGTCGCCGCCGAACGACACGGCGTGCTGCAGCTGGGCCCCGAGCCGCGCGGGCCGCGCCACGCGGAAGTACGCCTGGACGAGGGGCGCCACCTGGTTCTTTCCCGCGCCGAGCGCGCGCTTCGTCGCCGAGTCGAGGAGGAGATCCGTGCCCAGGACCAGCGCGAACCGCGGCGTGCCGACCACGCGGACGAGCGGCCGGATCAGGATGTCGCCGAGCCCCACGTCGCGCTGGCCCTCGACGTCGCCCGCGTACGCGAGCGGCAGGTCTGCGCGCAGCGAGAACGTCCTGGTGAAGGCGTAGTCTCCCCGGAGCACCGCTGCGTTGAAGAAGCCGTTCTTGCCGCTCGAGTAATCGTTCCGGAGCTCGAGGAACGTGCTGAAGTTGGCGGCCGCCCTCGGTTGCGTCCGGGGCGCCGCGGCGGCGGGCCGCTCCGGCGCAGCAGGTGGCTGCGCAGGCGGCGCGGGTGGAAGCGACGGCCGCGCGGGCTGTGCACCGGCCAGCGCCGTGGGATCCCCCGGCTGCGCAGGATCGGCGCGGGCCGCGGCGGCGCCGCTCAGCGCGAGGAGCCCGACCGTGCCGAGAGAGGCCACGCGGCGGCGCTGCAGACCCCAGGGCGAGACCGTCCGATCGGCAGGGCGCGCCTGCGCGACGCGATGCGCTTGCATGCCGGGTTCATGGGTGTGTCGCGCGATCTGGCGGCAGTCAGTTCAAGACAGCAGTCTGCACTTCGGGGGCGCATGAGCCGACGTCCGGTGTTTGCGCACCTCTCCCCCGGCTCCCCAGCATCCTGGCCGCACCCTCGCTTGCGCGCGCTCCACGCGACGCGCTCGGCGCGCCTCGCGCGACTCGCCGGGCGTCGCGCTCGAGCGACGCATCCGTGCACATCGAGCGCAGTGCATCGCCGTTCGAGACGCTGCAGACCGAGCTCCCGGACAGCGCCGGTCCGTGCTGAACATCACGCGGTTCACGTGCGCGCGCGCGAACAAAAAACTGCACGAAATGCCGCAGAAACAAGCGATCTGTAAAGAAACAACTTGACGCGACGCAGCAGCTCTGTAGGGTAGAAGCATCTACGCCATGCAGAAGTCGATGTGCACCGCCAGCGCCCACGCCTCCGGCGATGGGACCCTCGCTGAGAAGGTTGTGCACCACGCTTCGTTGGCGTCCTCGACGGCGCGTTCGTTCGTCGTCGTCGAAGGCGGCGTGTCCGTCGGGCTCCTAGCGGGCCTAGCCATTCCTGCGCTCATCAGCCTAGTCGACGTCGTCGGGCTGATTCGCGTCGGGAACGGTTGCGGGCCGCCGCTCTGAGCTGACACAGCATGGAGATAGGCCCCCGCACCGAGATGGTCCGGGGGCTTTCGTTTTTTTCGGCCTGAGGGTTCACGGAGAGCAGCCGTCGTCGAAGGAGGATCAGGTGAGCAAGGAACATTCGAGGAAGAACCGGGAGGACGCCTCGATCGAGGCCGTCGGCCAGCGCATCGCGGAGCTCGCCGAGCTCGTCGCCGCGGGATGTGGGGTGCCCGTCGCGTCGAGCGCCGTGCGAGAGGAGTTCGAGGCGCTCGTCGACGAGATCCGCGCCCGAGCCAGCGGGGGCGCCATCCGCGCGCCCCAGCGCTCCTCGACGCGCCTCGTGGGCGCGCGCCCGCACGGCGACGCCGCGGAGGCCTCGTTCGAGTTCCATGCCGACCCGCCCTCCGCGCGCTCCAACGTCGACCAGCGCGCTGATCTGCGCGCCAAGCCGGCGAGCGTGCCGGGCAGCTCGCGCGTCGTGTCGCTCGACGACGCGCGCAGGGTGCTCGACGCGATCCGCCGCGAGGAGAGCAGCGGCGACGGCCCTCGGGAGGATCTGCAGCGCGCGATCGCCTAAGTTGCTGAGCCTCTGAGAAACGGCGGAACCCCGCGGCCAAGGCGCCCCCATGGGCCCCCACCTTCACCCGCGTGACTCGATGGAGTCGGGAATTATGAAACGAACCGGTGCACAGATTATCTGGGAAGTCCTCGTCCGCGAAGGCGTGGACGTGGTCTTTGGCTATCCGGGCGGCGCGATCATGCCCGCCTACGACACGATCCTCGGTTACCCGATCCGCCATGTGCTCGTCCGGCACGAGCAGGGCGCGGCGCACATGGCGGACGGGTACGCGCGCGCCTCGGGCAAGGTCGGCGTGTGCGTCGCCACCTCGGGGCCGGGCGCGACGAACCTCGTCACCGGGATCGCGACGGCGATGCTCGACTCCTCGCCGATCGTCTGTATCACCGGGCAGGTGTCCTCCAAGCTGCTCGGGACCGACGCGTTCCAGGAGACGGACATCACGGGCGTCACCCTGCCCATCACCAAGCACAACTACCTCGTGACCGACGTGGAGGACATCGCCCCTACCCTCCGCGAGGCGTTCTACATCGCGCGCTCGGGCCGCCCGGGCCCCGTGCTCGTGGACATCACCAAGGACGCCCAGCAGGCGTCGATCGATTTCGAGCCGCCGAAGGGCGAGGTCCGCTTGCCCGGCTACCGCCCCTCGCAGCACGCCGTCCAGACGGACATCGAGAAGGCGATCGACCTCATCGACGAGGCCGAGCGGCCGCTCATCCTGGCCGGTCAGGGCATCGTCAGGGCCGAGGCGACGCGCGAGCTCCTCGCCTTCGTGGAGAAGACGGGGATCCCCGTCGCCTCCACGCTGCTCGGCCTCGGCGGCTTCCCGGCGAAGCACCCCCTCAGCCTCGGCATGATGGGGATGCACGGCGAGGCGTGGGTGAACAACGCCATCCAGGAGGCCGACCTCCTCATCGCGCTCGGGATGCGCTTCGACGACCGCGTGACCGGCAACCTCAAGACCTACGCCGTCAAGGCGAAGAAGATCCACGTCGAGATCGACCGGTCCGAGATCAACAAGAATGTCAAGGTCGATGTCGGCCTCATCGGCGACGTCCGGGACACGCTGCTGTCGCTCATCCCCGGGTGCAAGCAGCGCGACCGCGGCCCGTGGGTCGACCGCATCAACCTGCTGAAGGGCGACTCGGCGGTCCGTGACATTCAACAATTGCCGTACAACGATAAATTGTACGCCGCGCACGTGTTGCACGACCTCTGGCGGCTCACCGACGGCAAGGCGCTTGTGGTAACCGACGTCGGCCAGCACCAGATGTGGGAAGCGCAGTACTACAAGCACGATTACCCGCGGAAGCTCATCACCTCGGGCGGGCTCGGCACGATGGGCTTCTCTCTGCCGGCGGCGATCGGCGCGCGCTTCGCGAAGCCGGAGGACGAGATCTGGGTGGTCGTGGGCGACGGCGGCTTCCAGATGACCGCGTGCGAGCTCTCGACCTGCGCGCAGGAGGGGCTCAAGGTCCACGTGGCCGTCATCAACAACGGCTACCTCGGCATGGTGCGGCAGTGGCAGGAGTTCTTCTACAACCGGCGCTACTCGGCGACCCCGATGCGCAGCCCGGATTTCGTGAAGCTCGCCGAGGCCCACGGGCTGACCGGCATCCGCGTCACGAAGCGCGAGGAGATCGCGGGGGCCGTGGAGCGCGCCCGCGCCACGCCGGGCACCGTGGTCGTCGACTTCCGCGTGGAGCAGGAGGATAGCGTCTATCCGATGGTCCCCGCCGGCGCCGACCTGAACGACATGATCCGGCGCCCGAGCCCCATCGTGGAGACCGGGGAGGACCCGTGAACGCGCCAGCAGACCCACGCGCCCAGGGCGCGCGCTCCAGCGTGAGCGTGCGCCCGTCGGACGGGCGGGGCGCGCCCGAGCGCGCCGCGGCCGGAGCCGGGCGCACCACAGACAAGAGGGACTTTCAAGAGGCATCCATGGATCGACCCATCCTGCGCACGTTCATCGCCTACGTCGAAGACCGCCCCGGCGTGCTCAACCGCGTCGCGTCCCTCTTCCGGCGGCGCGCCTACAACATCGAGTCGCTGAGCGTCGGGCGCACCCACATCGCCGGGATCTCGCGCCTGACCCTGGTCCTCGAGGCGGATGAGGACGGGGCGCGGCGCCTGGAGGCGAACCTCTACAAGCTCGTCAACACCCTCTGGGTCCGGGACGTCACCCACACCGCCTCCGTCGCGCGCGACCTCGCGCTCATCAAGGTGAAGGCGGACGCGACGAGCCGGGCGCAGGTGCTCCAGCTCTGCGAGGTGTTCCGCGCGCGCACCGTCGATGTCGCCCCCGAGGCGCTGACCATCGAGATCACCGGGACCGGCGACAAGATCGAGGGCCTGCTCGAGGTGCTCCGCCCGTTCGGGATCATCGAGATGGTGCGGACCGGGATGATCGTGATGACCCGCGGCGCCGAGGAGGCCGAGGCCAGGTTCGACTCGATCCCCGTGCGCACGGCCGAGAACGGCGCCTCCTGACGGCGCGAGACGGTGTAAATAGCGCGCGCGAGACGTGAACGACGTGAAGGACGGGAGCCGCGAGGTGCGGGTCCCGGTTGTAAGGAGAGAGAGATGGCTAAGATTTTTTACGATAACGACGCGGATCTTTCGCTCATCCAGAGCAAGAAGGTCGCGATCGTGGGCTATGGCTCCCAGGGGCACGCGCACGCGCTGAACCTGCGCGACAGCGGCGTCACGGTGATCGTCGCCCTGCCCGAGGGCAGCAAGAGCCGGCCCAAGGCGCAGGCCGCGGGGCTGCAGGTGGCCACGGTGTCCGAGGCCGCGAAGGCCGCCGACGTCATCATGATCCTCGCCCCCGACACGTCGCAGGCGCGCATCTACAACGAGCAGATCGCGCCGCACCTCGGCCCGGGCAAGACGCTCATGTTCGCGCACGGGTTCAACATCCGCTTCAACACGATCACGCCCCCCCCGTCGGTCGACGTGTCGATGATCGCCCCGAAGGGCCCCGGCCACCGGGTGCGCGAGACGTTCGAGGCCGGCGGCGGCGTCCCGGCCCTCCTCGCCGTCCACCAGGACGCGAGCGGCAAGGCGGAGGCCCAGGCGCTCGCCTACGCGAAGGGCATCGGCGCGACGCGCGCCGGGGTGCTCCTCACGACGTTCGCGGAGGAGACCGAGACCGACCTCTTCGGCGAGCAGGCGGTGCTCTGCGGCGGCGCGAGCGAGCTCGTGAAGGCCGGCTTCGAGACGCTCGTCAACGCCGGCTACCAGCCGGAGATCGCGTACTTCGAGTGTCTGCACGAGCTCAAGCTCATCGTCGACCTCATGTACCGCGGCGGCCTCAACTACATGCGGTACTCGATCAGCGACACCGCCGAGCACGGCGACTACGTGTCCGGCCCGCGGGTCATCACCGACAAGACGCGCGAGGAGATGAAGCGCATCCTCGCCGAGATCCAGAGCGGCGAGTTCGCGCGCAAGTGGATCGCGGAGAACGAGGCGGGCCGGCCGAAGTTCGAGGCGACGCGGGCGAAGGAGCGGGAGCAGCGGCTCGAGATCGTGGGCGCCAACCTGCGCAAGATGATGCCGTTCATCGATCCCGTCACCATCAAGCCCGGCGACTGAGCCTCTCCACTCGTGGGAGGCGGCGGAGAACACCATGCCTGAGATGATTGCGAATCAAGCGATGCCCCCGTCCGATTACGTCCGCATCTTCGACACGACGCTGCGCGACGGCGAGCAGTCGCCGGGCGCGACGATGACATCGTCGGAGAAGCTCGAGATCGCGCTCGCGCTGGCGAAGCTCGGCGTCGACGTCATCGAGACGGGCTTCCCCGCCGCTTCCCCCGACGATCTGCTCGCCGTCCAGACGATCGCCGAGCGCGTGGGCGCGGCCGCGGTCCCCGGCCGCCCCGCCCCGACCCCGCCGATCATCTGCGCCCTCGCCCGCGCCACCAAGGTCGACATCGACAAGGCGTGGGAGGGCGTCGCCCGGGCCGCGCACCCCCGGATCCACACCTTCCTCGCCACGAGCGACATCCACCTCAAGCACAAGCTCCGGATGACCCGGGCCGAGGTGCTCGACCGCGTGCGGGCCATGGTCGCGTACGCGCGCGACCTGTGCGCCGACGTGGAGTTCAGCCCCGAGGACGCCGGCCGGAGCGAGCCGGAGTTCCTCTACCAGGTGCTCGAGGCCGCGATCGCCGCCGGGGCCACCACGCTCAACATCCCGGACACCGTCGGGTACACCATCCCGAGCGAGTTCGGCGCGCTCATCGCCGGGATCCGCAAGAACGTCGCGGGGATCGACCGCGCCATCGTCTCGGTCCACTGCCACAACGACCTCGGGCTCGCGACGGCCAACGCGCTGGAGGGCATCCGCGCGGGCGCGCGCCAGGCCGAGGTGACCATCAACGGCATCGGCGAGCGCGCCGGCAACACCGCGCTCGAGGAGATCGTCATGGCGCTCGCCACGCGCCGGGCCGTCTTCGGGCTGCGCACCGGGATCGACACGACCCAGATCGCCACCGTGAGCCGCCTCGTCAGCGCGGCCACGGGCTTCAACGTCCAGCCGAACAAGGCGATCGTCGGCGCCAACGCCTTCGCGCACGAGTCCGGAATCCACCAGGACGGGATGCTGAAGCACCAGGAGACGTACGAGATCATGCGGCCGGAGATGGTCGGGGTGACGCAGACCCGGCTCGTCCTCGGCAAGCACTCGGGCAGGCACGCGCTCCGCAACCGGCTGGAGGAGCTCGGCTACCACCTCGACGAGGCCCAGCTCGCGGCGGCGTTCGCCAGCTTCAAGGCGCTCGCGGACAAGAAGAAGCACGTCACCGATCCCGACATCGAGGCGATCGTCTCGACCACGCGGGCGCAGGCCGACGATCTCTACACGCTCGACGCGCTCCAGGTCGCCTGCGGGACCACGGGCATGCCCACCGCCACCGTCCGCCTCCGCGGGCCGGACGGGGCGCTGCACGTCCGCGCCGCGATCGGCACCGGGCCGGTGGACGCCGCCTATCGGGCGATCGACGAGATCGTCCGCGTGCCGAGCAGCCTCCTCGAGTTCTCGGTGCACGCGGTGACCGAGGGCATCGACGCGCTCGGCGAGGTGAGCGTCCGCGTCCGGGCGGACGCGACGTCGAGCAAGCGGCACCCGCAGCACGACGCCGCGGCGCGGGTCTTCCACGGCCACGGCGCTGACACCGACATCCTGGTGGCCAGCGCGAAGGCGTACCTCACCGCCCTGAACCGGCTCCTCGCGACCTACGGAGTCGAGCCCAAGGACGACGCGGCGGCGTCAGAGAGCAACCAGAGCGGCCACGGCGCCGCCGTCGAGACCGCGAGGTAGGGCCGTGCGCCGAGCGCAGGAGGCCCCCCAGGGGGGCGACGAGCTCGGCGACCCGATCTCGCTGCACAAGGAAGTCGAACCTTATGAATCCGCCTCATAACGGCGCGGAGCAGGGCGCCCGCCCCTCGGACCGCGTCGACGTCTACGACACAACGCTACGGGACGGCACCCAGCGCGAGGGCATCTCGCTCGCGTGCGAGGACAAGCTGAGCATCGCGCGCCACCTCGACGCGTTCGGCCTGACCTTCATCGAGGGCGGGTGGCCCGGCTCGAACCCGAAGGACGCGCAGTTCTTCGAGCGGGCGAAGGACATCGAGTGGAAGCACGCGAAGATCGCCGCGTTCGGCTCGACGCGCCGGGCCTCGCTGGCCCCCGAGGACGACCCCGGGCTGCGCGCGCTCCTCGCCGCCGGGACGAGCGTCTGCACGATCTTCGGCAAGAGCTCGGTCCAGCACGTGACGGCGGTGCTGCGCACGACGCTCGACGAGAACCTCCGGATGATCGAGGAGACCATCGCCTTCCTGCGGGCGCACGGCCGCCGCGTGATCTACGACGCCGAGCACTTCTTCGACGGGTTCGCGCTCGACAGGTCGTACGCGACCGAGACGCTCCGCGCCGCCGTGCGCGGCGGGGCGGAGGTGGTCACGCTCTGCGACACGAACGGCGGCTCGATGCCCTGGCAGATCGAGGCGGTGGTGGCCGAGATGAAGGCGGCGCTGGGCCACCCGCTCGGGATCCACGCCCACAACGACGGCGAGTGCGCGGTCGCCAACTCGATCGCCGCCGTGCGCGCGGGCGCCCGCCACGTCCAGGGCACCATCAACGGCTACGGCGAGCGCTGCGGGAACGCGAACCTCTGCGCGATCATCCCGAACCTGGAGCTGAAGCTCGACCTCCGGGCGCTCCCGGAGGGGGCGCTCCGCGGGCTCACCGAGCTCTCGCACTACGTCGCCGAGGTGGCGAACCTCTCCCCCGACGATCACATGGCCTACGTCGGGCGGAGCGCCTTCGCGCACAAGGGCGGCGTGCACGTCGCGGCGATGCGGCGCGAGCCTGCGTCCTACCAGCACATCGATCCCGCGCTCGTCGGCAACGCGATGCGGACCGTGGTCAGCGAGCTGTCGGGCCGCGGCAACCTCCTCAGCAAGGCCGAGGAGTTCGGGCTCGATGTGCCGACGGGCGCCGAGGTCGAGGTGCTGGAGCAGATCAAGGAGCGCGAGGCGCGCGGCTCGTCGTTCGAGGCGGCCGAGGCGTCCGTCGCGCTGCTGCTCCGCCGGAGCTCGCCGGGCTACAAGCCGCCGTTCCGGCTGCTCGACTTCAAGGTCATCGCGGGCCAGCGCGAGGGCGTCGGCACCTTCGCCGAGGCGATGATCAAGATCGCGGTCGACGACGAGGTGGTGATCACGGCGGCCGAGGGGTCCGGCCCCGTCAACGCGCTCGACGGAGCGCTCCGCAAGGCGCTCGCGCCCGTGTACCCGGCCGTGCGTGACATCCAGCTCGTCGACTACAAGGTGCGTATCCTCGACGGGCGCGACGGCACCTCGGCGACGACGCGCGTGCTCATCAACAGCCGCGACGCGCATCGCCAGTGGAGCACCGTCGGCGCGTCGACGAACATCATCGATGCGTCCTGGCATGCGCTCGCGGACGGGATCGAGTATGGGCTCACGCTCGCAGCGAGAGAGCCACAGCAGTACACATCCACGTTGCCTGCCAGCGAGGTCGCATGAAGGCCAATATCGTTCTTTTGCCCGGCGACGGCATCGGCGTCGAAGTGGTCGCCGAAACCCGCGCCACCCTCGACGCTGTCGCCGCCCAGTTCGGCCACAGCTTCAGCTACTCGGAGCACCTCATCGGCGGGTGCGCCATCGACGCGACCGGCACGGCGCTGACGCAGGAGACGCTCGACGCGTGCCGCGCGGCGGATGCCGTCCTGCTCGGCGCCGTCGGCGGCCCCAAGTGGGACAACCCGAGCGCGAGCGTCCGCCCCGAGCAGGGGCTGCTCGCCCTGCGCCAGGGGCTCGGCCTGTACGCCAACCTGCGGCCGATCCGCCTGTTCCCGGAGCTCATCCAGGCCTCTCCCCTCAAGGCAGAGCGGCTCGCGGACGTCGACATCCTGGTCGTCCGTGAGCTGACGGGCGGGCTCTACTTCGGCAAGCCGCGCCTCCGCGAGGAGGTGAACGGGCGCCGGCGCGCGGTCGACACGCTCGAGTACACGGACGAGGAGATCCAGCGCGTCGTCGAGCTCGCGTTCCGCCTCGCGGCGTCGCGCAGGCGCCTCGTCACGTCCGTCGACAAGGCGAACGTCCTCGAGTCGTCGCGGCTCTGGCGCACGGTGGCGACCGAGGTCGCCGCCCGCCACCCGGAGATCCGCATCGAGCACCAGCTCGTCGACTCGTGCGCGATGCGGCTCATCACCTCGGCCGCGGCGTTCGACGTCATCGTCACCGAGAACATGTTCGGCGACATCCTGACCGACGAGGCCGCCGTGCTCGCCGGCTCGCTGGGGCTCTGCCCGAGCGCGTCGCTGGGCGATGGGACGCGCGGGGTCTACGAGCCGATCCACGGCTCGGCGCCCGACATCGCCGGCAAGGGGCTCGCCAACCCGATCGGGACGATCCTGAGCGCCGCGATGCTGCTCCGGCACTCGCTGCGGCTCGACAAGGAGGCGGCCGTGCTCGAGCGCGCTGTGGCGCAGGCCATCGCCGGCGGCGCACGGACGGCGGACCTCGGCGGCAAGCTGTCGACCCAGGGGATGGGCGAGGCGGTCCGCGCGAAGCTCGCGGGCTGAGCGCTCCCGCCAGGCGGCCTCGGGCGAGCCCCTCACCCGGGCTCGCCGCGCGCGATCGACGGCGCAATCGCGCTCATCTCGCCCCCTTCCCTGCATGGCCATCGACGTGTGGGCACAAGGCCCCTTTCGCGGGCCGCTCCTGCGCGTCGCTCCTCCAGTCCACCGCTTTCCTCGCTCGAATCCATCGCTCGTCGCCCCCGAACATCGACCAGGACGGGACGGCGTGTGTCGTGGACGGGTCCGATGGTGGCCCTGACGATCTCCTGTGCGAACCGCGGGAGCATGTGCTCCGGAGACGCAGTCGCGCGGATCTCCCTCGTCACCCTTCATGCTGGAGATCCTGGCGGACGACGCGATCGCGCGAGCCTTATGGAGCATCCTTCGCCGCGCGACGGTCCCCCGCGGCCGACGCCCGGGTGCTCCGCGCCATCCGATTCATCTCCGTTGATCGAGCTGTTCGCATTCTTAGGACACCGATCACGTTGATCGGGCGAGAAATGAGCCGCCAAGGCGCCAAGGACGCCAAGAACAACACACAATCATGGCGTCCTTGGCGCGCTTGACGGCTCAGATTCCTGCTCTTTTCTGGGGTTTCAACCCGTTTGTCGCTCTAAGCACCACCGCCGAAGCCTCATAAGGACAGGCCTCCCCGCGCCCGGTCCTCGCCAGCGTCGCAGTCCGGCGCCCTGGATCTGCCAAGCGCGCGCGCAGCCGCCGGAGCAGGTGGGAGGCCGGCGAGCGCCGCGCAGCCGCGGCTTGCGCTCTCCCGGGCAACCGCGGCTCGCTCCCTCCCGGAAGGGGCGCGTGACGCGTCCCTCGCGTCCCTCGCGGCGCGCGGACTCGCAGAAAGCGTCCATGGTGTCTCAGGTGTCCTTTCTGCGGTAATCGACATCACCTCCCGAACACCACACATGATCGTGCGGCGGGGGATCTCAGGTCCCCGCGTGTCAAAGCTCGTCGCCATGACGGGCGATGACTCCATTCGACATGGATTGATGTGCACAGGAGAACGGGAACATGAGCCAATTGACGAAGTTCGCATCGCTCATCGCCCTCTCGACGGCCCTCTCCGCGGCTGGTTGCATGGCCGAGGCGACGACGTCGGACGCGCCCACCGACGACGTGATGAGCGAGACCGACGAGGCGAAGCAGGCGTTCCAGGCCGAAGAGGCGGATTCCGCTGATCAGGAGTCGAGCGCGAATCCGGCGATGGACGAGAGAGCCACGGACCCCGGCGCAGCAAGCGCCAGCGCGCCGGCCCCCGGCGCGCCCGATGTCGGCGCCGTGGACCCCGGCTCGGCGACCCCGACTGGCGAGGAGGGCGTCGGCGAGAAGCCCGATGCGGCGCGCTGGTGGGGCGGCGGCTGGGGCTTCCGGCCCTGGGGCTGGGGCGGCGGCTGGGGCTTCCGGCCCTGGGGCTGGGGCGGCGGCTGGGGCTTCCGGCCCTGGGGCTGGGGCGGCGGCTGGGGCTTCCGGCCCTGGGGCTGGGGCGGCTGGGGCGGCGGCTGCGGCTGGGGCGGCTGGGGCGGCGGCTGCGGCTGGTAGGGCGCCGCGCTAGCACGGTTCGCGTGAGAAGGCCCTGCTGACGCCCGCTCCGCGCCCCCTGGTGCGGCGCCGCCGCGGCTCGGTCCTCGCCACGGCGGGACGCCGGCAAGGGGTCATGAGCGAACGATGAAGCGACGGGCCCCTGACAGGTCGAGGCCCCCTCACGCGGCCGCGGAGGGGCCTCGACCGCCACCGTGGTACCCCCGGATCGCCCGCACGGGTCTGCGAGCGGTCCCGGGGTGCCCGGGATCAGGCGTCGGCCTCGACGAGGCTCGGGACGCGGCTTACGAGGAAGCGGGTCTTCACGTAGCACCACCACGCGACCCCCATGCAGGTGAGATAGGAGGCCGCGCGCGCGGCGCGGCGGTGCGCTGGCGCTATCGAGCGGAGGCGGTCCGCGTCGAGCCCCCGCGCGCCGCGGTGGGGCGCTCGAGCGGCGCTTCCGGGCGGCCGAGCTTCTCCGCGCGCTCGGTCACCCAGAAGCGCTCCGCGTCGGCCGCGGTCCAGGCAGACTCGTCGAGCAGCGGGAGGAGCGCATCGAAGAGCGCCCGCGCGCTCTGGAAACGGTGGCGCGGGTCCTTGGCGAGGCACCGCAGGACGAGGCGGTCGACCGCGCGAGGGACGGTCGGACCGCGCCGCACCGACGGCGCGAAAGGCGCCTTCGTCATGTGGGCGACGAAGAGCTGCCCCGACGACGAGCCCTCGAACGGCAGCTCCCCGGTGAGCAGGAAGTAGAGCGTGCCCCCGAGCGAGTAGATGTCGCTGCGCGCATCCGCCCGATCGCCACGACACACCTCCGGTGCCATGTAGGCCGGCGTCCCGCAGAGCATGCCGCTGTTCGTGAGCTCGGTGTCGCGGCCGCCCTCGACCATCCGCGCGACCCCGAAGTCGAGCAGCTTGAGGAAATCGTGATCGTCGCCAACGCGGGTGACGAAGAGGTTCTGCGGCTTGATGTCCCGGTGGATGATCCCGGCCTCGTGCGCCTCGATGAGAGAGCGGCAGGCCTGCAGGGCGAAGCGCAGGGCGCGCGCCACGGGCATGGGGCCGTAGCTGCGCACGATCGCGGCGAGGTCGGCCCCGCGCAGGTGCTCCATGGCGATGTAGTAGATGCCGTCGTCGCTCGCTCCGAAGTCGAAGATCCGGATGGTGTGCGGATCGCTGAGCTTGCTCGCCGCGTGCGCCTCCTGCTCGAAGCGCTTCGGCACCGCCGGGTCCGGCGCGTCCCGCGTCCGGAGGAGCTTGAGGGCGACGTCGCGGTGGAGCGTCTCGTCCCACGCGAGCCAGACCTCGCTCATCCCCCCTTTGCCGATCGGCGCCTCGAGCCGGTACCTGCCCAGCTTGCGCGCCTGATAGACCTGCTGCTGCGCGGCCCACACGACGTGGCTCGACAGCGCCCCGATCACCCCCGAGGCAGGGACGAAGATGTAATGGCTCGCGGCCGTGAGCAGCGTCGTCGGATCGAGCCACGCCGCCTGGATCGACGGGGAGAAGATCGCGGCGATGCCCATCGTCGCCGGGAAGGCGAGGAACATCGGCGCGGAGGCGAGGAGCGCCTTGCTGAACGGCGCGGGCACGAGCGCCGTGCGGAGCAGCACGACGATGGAGAGCCCGTGCATGTACGCGCTCGTCAGGCCGCCGAAATCGAGCGCCATCAGCGAGATGAAGATCGCGGCGGTGAGGAACGCGGCCTCGTACCCGAGGAGCACGACGCGCCCCGAGAGCGTCGGGCGCCCCGAGAGCCGGTACACGGCGAGGGAGAGCGCCTGCTCGACGACGCGCAGGACGATGCAGCGCCACACCGGCGCCGCGGGGTACAGCACCGTCGCCATGAACACGTCGACGAGCGTGAACGCCGGCCATATCCAGAGCGCGACCCGGAAAGCGCGGCGGACCGCGCGACGGACGCTCTCCGTGTCGTGGGCGCCAGGAGCGCTGCGCCGCGTGCCGAGCTGGCGAGTCTCGCGCTCTCTGAGCGTGCGCGCCGCGGCCGAGCGCTCATCGCGGAGAGCCTCTCGGAGCAGCGCGCGCTTCATGGCAATCTCGAGGGTCGCCAGAGCCACGCCGAACGTCAAGCGAGCGTTGTTGGCTCCTCGTGCGGCAGGTTT
Source organism: Sorangium sp. So ce145 (assembly GCF_051525985.1). Lineage (NCBI taxonomy): Bacteria > Pseudomonadati > Myxococcota > Polyangiales > Polyangiaceae > Sorangium > Sorangium sp. So ce145. The sequence goes on from NZ_CP150315.1 coordinate 5,216,652, forward strand.
CCTCGGCCACGATGCCGGGCTGCGCTGCCCGCCGTCTCCCACCCCGGATGTCGTACCAACATGACCGTTCGCCGCCCCACATACCGTGTTCGTCCGCCGTGCACACACATGCCCGTGAGGTCATGAATCCAGTCAGCGCCTCGGGGGAGCGGTGTGGGGCAGGACGCCGAGGCGCGGCGAGGTGACCTGGGCGGCTGGGCGCTCGGGTCTCGCTCGTCGCCTTGGCCGCCGGCCCGCGGCGCCGGTCGGGGGCCAGGCGCCGCTCGCGCCTCGGCGCCGCGGGCTCGAGCTCAGCGGGCCCTTACGCCTCGGGCCGCGGCGGTCGCCCTGGTCAACCGGCCGGATCCATGCTTGAAAGCTCGCCACTGTGCCGCTCTCGCCCGAAAGCTTTCGCCGGCTGTTCGCCCGCCGCCCCGTCGTCCTCGCGCCCATGGAGGACGTGACGGACGCCGTGTTCCGCCGCATCGGCCGGGAGCTCGGCGCCGAGCTGTGCGTGACGGAGTTCGTCAACGTCGAGGGGCTGCTGCGCGGGTGCAAGACCGCGCGGCGCAAGCTCGCCCTGGCCGACGGCGATCAGCCGACGGCGATCCAGATCTACGGCGCCAACCCGGAGCGCCTCGCCGAGGCCGCGCGCGTCGCCGAGGAGGCCGGACCGGCGTTCCTGGACATCAACTGCGGCTGCTGGGTGCCCAAGATCGCCGGACGAGGCGCGGGCGCGGGCTGGCTCCGCGATCCGGAGGCGATGGTGGCGATGGCCCGGCTCGTGACGCGCTCGGTCGCGCTCCCGGTCACCGTGAAGACGCGCATCGGCTGGGGACCGGAGTCCCATATGCCGATCGTCGACCTCGCGCGCCGCCTCGAGGACGCCGGCGTCGCCGCGCTCACGATCCACTGCCGCACGGCCCAGATGGGGCACAGCGGCGCGGCCGACTGGGGTTGGGCCGCCCGGGCGCGCGAGGTCGTGTCCATCCCTGTCGTGGTGAACGGCGACATCAAGACCGCCGACGACGCGGCCCGCGCCCTCCGCGAGACGGGCTGCGCCGGCGTGATGGTCGGCCGCGCCGCCATCGACCACCCCTGGATCTTCCGCGAGGCCCGGGCCCTCCTCGACGATGGCGTGCACCTCCCGCCGCCGACGGCCGAGGAGCGGCTCGCCCTGTGCCGCGCGCACCTCATCGCGAACACCGAGGCGCGCGGCGAGCCGCACGGCGTGCGCGTGACCCGGCGCCACCTGACCGGCTATCTCCGCGGCCTCCCCGGCGCGTCGGCCCTCCGGCGCGAGCTGCTCTTCTGCGACAGCCTGTCGGGGTGCCTCGACATCCTCGACAGCGCCGCGCAGCGGCTCGCGGCCTGACGCGCGGCAGGCCGGCGGCGGCGGAGCCTACATACCCACGGGCGTCGCGTCGTCGACCGGGGCGGGCTCGCCGTTCTGCCGCTCGGCGCCCGGCGGCGCGCCCATGGGATCGTGCGGCAGGCTCCCGCGGTGCGAGCGGAGCAGCACGTGAGGCGTCGCCAGGAGGAAATTCGAGACGCGGGACGTGTAAATGTCCGCCGAGCGCTCGATCTGCCGGGCCAGGTGGCTCTTGTCGTTGCCCGTGCGGAGGAGCAGCCCCCACCTCGGGTTCAACGTCTCGGCCGACGCCTTCGCGAGCGGCGCGATCCGCGCGTCGAGCGCCGCGAGACTCGCCTTGAGCTCGTTCATCTTCGCCTGGATCTCGCCCTCCGTCGCCCCGGCGACAGGCCCGTAGCCGGCGCGCATCCGCTGGAGCTCCAGGCGCAGCCTGGCATAGACGCGCTCCGCGTCCTCCTTCTCCCGCATCCAGAGATCGAGGCGCGCCTCGGCCCCGCGCGCCTCCTCGATCGCGAGGATCTCGTCCTCGAGCTCCCGGATGATGAGCGCCGTCCGCCACCGCAAGGCGCTCTTCGACACATGCACATCCCCGTAGATGTGATCGCCGATGTAGAGGATCTCGTCGCCGGACAGCCCCAGGTGGTGCTCGACGAGCCCCGCGTTGCCGCCCAGGTAGTGCCCGCCCACGCGCAACCGGCCGGCCGGGCGCAGGAGGCCATCCTCCGTGACCACCTCGAAGAGCGGGCTGCGGCTCGCGAAGAACTCCGGCTTCCGCGCGGAGACGATGACCACGTCGAACAGGTCACGCCACGTCATGCCGCCCGGCAGGAAGCGGTCGAACGCGTAGCTCATCATCGCGCGCGTGTAGACCCACTCCGAGTTCGTGATCAGGACGAGCTTCTTGCCCGCCTCCCGCTGGTCGAGCAGCGTGAGCGGGATCTCCGGATCGAGCAGCACGAACCGGTCCGGATCCCCGATGATCTCGGCCTTCAGCTGCCCCTCCATGTGCGTCGCGTCGAGGCGATCCTTCACGCGGCGATAGAGGTCGCTGTAGCCGAGCACCTCGGGCAGCCGGCGCTGATCGAGCAAATCGACCAGCTTCGCGTACATGCACCCCTCTGACAGAGAGAAGAGCGTGTTCAGGAAGACGTAGCGCCCGTCCGCGAGGTCGACGATCGTCCGCGCGTAGGTCGCGCGCTGGGTCTCGAAGTCGATCGGCTTCGTGCCATGGAAGGCCCGCTTCACATAGCCGAACCGATTCACCTTGAGCAGATTGCCGAGCTCGGTGTCCAGGATGAGCCCTCGGATCACGAGGTCCGGCTCGAACGTCAGATCCCCGACCGGCCAGCCCTCGCTTTCCAGAAGATGCCGGAGGTGCTCATAGGCCCGACGTTCCCACGCCTCCACCCGGTAGTGGATCAGCGTGTAATCCATGTCGTATCCGATCGCCTTGATCGAACGGAGATTCAGCGTCCGGTTGCAGAAGATCCCCCGCTGCTTGGGCGGCGGGGCGGCGAGGCAATCCAGCTTGTCCATGGTGATCGCCCGGAGAGCGGTCGTGAGGCATACCAGGGACCCACGGCGTTGCCCACCCGGACAATCACCGTCACCCCGCCGTCAGGAGCGCGCGTTCGGTGTGTCGATGTCGTCGTAGACGTAGACGCACGCGCGGCCTCAGCGGCGCCTGAGCCGGCTCTTCGCGCTCTGCCGCCGATCGATGCTCGTCGCGGGCCGAGCGGACCGCCCGTTCGTCGGCGCTCGGCGGGGCTCGCCGCGGTCGTCCGCCTCCCACCCGTCGTCTTCCTCGTCTTCCTCGTCCTCGTCGTCGAACAGGTCGTCGTCGTCCTCGTCGTCGTCCTCGTCGCGCGCCTCGGCCCGGCGCACCTCGAGCCCGAGCATCGTGAGCGCCTGCTCGAGCGTCAGCGCCGTCTTCACGGCCTCGAGCTCGACCCCCATCGCCTGGAGCGTCATCGCTATCTCGGGGCTCAGCCCGGACAGGATGGTCGGTGTGCCCATGAGCCGCGCGGCGGAGGCCAGGTTCGAGAGCACCGCGCACAGGTGGCTATCCATGATCCAGACGGCCGTGAGATCGATGACCAGCCCCTTCGCGCCGCTCTCGTGGATGGCCCGCAGCACCTCGGTGTTCAGCTGCTCCGCGAGGTCATCGGTCACGTCCCCCTGGATGGGCACCAGGATCCGGTCCCACAGGTTGATGATGGGAAGGCGCTTGAGCTCCATGGTCATCCTAAGGTTCGATGTCGGCGATCAAGACCGTTGAGTCATCGTGCGAGCGCCGGTGTCGGCTCATGAGGGCGCGGCAGGCATCCGCGGCCTTCATTCCACGAAACAGCGATAGATCGAAGCGAGGGGAGACCCCGTCGGTGAACACGACGAGCCGGTCGCCCCGCGCGAGCTGCGCATCGAAGATCCGGACCTTGCTGAGCGATGCGCCGAGGATGCCCGGGCTCTGGAGCCACTGCACGCGCGTGCCGTGCGACATCAGCTCGACGTTGCCGATGCCGCAGCCCTGGAGCCGCCCCTCCCGGAAGCGACAGATCATGCCGGCGGCGCCGCGGGTGCCGCGGAGCCGCGCGTGGAGGCGATCGATGAGGGCGCGGACGTCCTCGCCGCTCGGCGCGTCGGCGAGCGCCTTGAGCGCGACGTTCGCCGCGGCCGCCGCGTGCTCGCCGTGGCCGAGGGCGTCGATGACCGCGAAGAGGACGCCGTCTTCCCCGGCCCGCACGAACGCGGCGTCGCCGCTCACGAGCTCTCCGTCCTTGGGGAGGATCGCGTACTCCACGGAGAGCTTCACAGGTGGACCTCGATCTCCACCCGCGTGCCCTTCGGCCCCGAGTCGATATGAAAGCGATCGGCCAGCCGCTTGACCCCGATGATGCCGCGCCCCATACCGGTCTTGCTCTTGTAGCGCCCGGCGAGGATCTCCTGCAGGTTCTGGATGCCTGCGCCCTCATCCACGGCGACGATGAGGAAGCGGACCGGGCTGTCGCGCTGCACCGCGAGCTCGATCGTCCCGCCAGGGGTATAATGGACGATGTTTCGCGCGAGCTCGCTGACGATGGTCGCGACCTTGTGCGACGTGAAGCTCTTTGCGCCGGCCGCGTCGCAAACGGCCTTCGCGCTCAGGCGCGCCTCGCTGATGTCGGCCTCCACGTTGATGACCATGACCTTCGAGCGCCGCGAAGGTCGTTCGCCGCCAATCGCCGAAATTTCCGACCTCAGCCGACCGAGCCGCGTCGGATCCACATAGAGGCGGGCTCGGCGCTCGATGCTCGGAAGGATGTCGGGGAGGTCGTCGAGCGAGAACGCCTCGGGCCGGATCTCCGCCTCCCGCATGGCCCGGAGCAGGACTCCCTCTGCGTTCATCGCCGAGAGATAGCCGAGCAGGACGTTGAGAATCTGTTCGTGCGCGGGAGTCATCCGGAAAGCGCCTGGACCGGCAGGGTACCGGGGCCCCGGGTCCGCGTCGAGTACGCGGCGACGGCATCGCCGGGTTCGCCAGCTGTGAGGCGGAAACCGCCGAGCTCCGGACGGACAGCGCCAGCAGGGCTCGCTCGGTCCATCGCCCGCATCGCGCAGGGCGTCGCCAGTCCCGTGCCCGCGCCGACCGGACAGACGACGGACGGCTCCAAGCAACGCTCGTGCCTGGCTGACCGGCCCACCAAGGTCGCTCAGGCCGGGTAGTACGACGCCTGGCCTTGACGCAGCTCCTCGGTGATCTTGTTCTCCGCAAGGAGCTTCTTGAGCGGCTCCTGGAGCTCCGCCGCAGGGGTCCCCATCGCCAACGCAAGGTCGTCGATCCCTTGCCCAGGCTCGATCTCCACATGGGCGAGCAGCGCCTCGGCGATCTCGTCCCCGGAGCTCCCGGACGGCAGGCTCGCCGGGCTCGCGGGGTTCACCGGGCTCGCCGGAGCGGCCTGGTCGGCGGCCTTCACGGGGGCCGCGACGGCGGGCGCCGGGGTGCGCGCGGCGCGCGACTTCGGCGCAGCAACGGCCGGACGCGCGCCACCTCCGCTCGTCCGTGGCGCGGCCGCCTTCTTGCGCGGCGCAGCGCGCGTCGGCTTCTTGGGCGACGGGGCGCTGCGGGGAGGCGCAGCCGGGCGGCTCGGCGCCGGAGCGCGCTCGCCCTTGCGGACCGGCTTGGCGGGAGTCGCGGCCGGCCCGGTCGATATCCCAGCGGCGCTGATGTCGACTTGCAGGTACCGCGCGGCGGTCCGGAGAACGTCCTTACGGACCAGCGCTCTCATGCCCTCCAGGAACTCGGCCACGGAAGCACGAATCTCATTCTCGATCTCGACATCGGATATCACGCAGCCGCCGTCTCATGAATCCCTCGGAATGTCAACGTCTTCCACGCACAGTGGCCCGCACAGGCCGTAGAAACCAGGTGTTCCTGCGCTGGTCGGCGCTCGCGACCGGGCGCCGGATCCCTGGCTGGGGCCGCGCGCGTTCGGTGTGAATTTGCCGCTCTATCAAATGAAATGCTGGCAAGATCTGAAACGCATCGAGAGATCATGTCGGGCCCCTCCGTCCGCACGCATGGGCCTCGCGCTCGGGCAGAGGTCGACTCGCCGCTCACGGCCGCGCCAGGGTGGCGGCCCTGTGGGTGTGCTCAAGCAGCCTTGACGGCGCGGAGCGACGCGCGGCGCAACGGGCGGAGCTGCGACGCCGCAAAGGCCGCGCCGAGGGCGAGCCCGCGGAGCGTCAGCCGCATGCGGAGGACGTCGAGATACCCCTCGCGGTGCAGGGCGGTGATCGCCCGGCGAACGTCGGTCCGACGCACCTGAAGGGCCGAGGTCAACGTGTCGAGGGTCACCGTCTTGCCCTCGCTCTGGAGGGCAGCCAGCGTCCGGAGAAGATGCGGAGCGAGGTCCTTGTTGGTCATGGCGCGCACCGTAACCGCCTCCTGAACGGCCGTACAGTTTGTGGCGACGTTTTTCTCCGAGTCGCCTGCGGAGAGCGCTGGAGACGCCCCGAAGGCGACCGTCGTCTATGGTAGGTCCTCCCCGTGCGCGCCGACGCCTCACCTCCTCAAGCCGTGATCCTCGCCGGCGGACTCGGCACCCGGATGCGCCCCCGGACGGAGCGCACCCCGAAATTCCTGCTGCCCGTGGCCGGACGGCCGTTCGGGGCGTGGCTCCTGGAGCGGCTCGCCGCAGCGGGCTTTGGTGAGGTGGTCCTCTGCGTGGGCCACCTCGGCGACGCCGTTCGACGGGCGATGGGTGATCGGTTCGCGGGCCTGCCGCTCCATTATGCCGATGACGGCCCCGATCTCCTGGGCACGGCCGGCGCGCTGCGCCGCGCGCTGCCCCAGCTGGCTCCCATGTTCCTCATGACCTACGGCGACTCCTACCTCCCCTTCGACTACCTGGCCCCGCTCCGGGACCTCCGCACACACCCCGGCGCGCTCGGCACGATGGCCGTGTACCGGAACGAGGGTCGGTTCGATGCGTCGAACGCCGCGGTCTCGGGCGACCTGGTGGTGCGTTACGAGAAGCGGCGCTCGGGCGCGCCGCCCGACCCTGCGCTCGACCACATCGATTACGGCGCCACCGCGCTCCGCCGCGAGGTCGTCGAGGCGCTGCCAGCCGACGCGCCGCTCGGCTTCGAGGTCGTGCAGCGCGACCTCGCGGCGCGCGGCCTCCTCCGGGCCTTCGCGGTCGCGGCGCGCTTCCACGAGATCGGCTCGGAGCAGGGCCTCCGCGATCTCGAGGCCGCCCTCACGACCGCGGCCGCGACGGAGGAGCGGGGATGATCGTCTCTCGCGCCCCGGTCCGCTTCTCCCTCGGCGGCGGCGGGACCGATCTGCCCGCGTACTCCGGCCGCTTCGGCGGCTACCTCGTGTCGGCCGCCATCGACAAGTACATCTACGTGACGGCCAACAAGCGCTTCCACCGGGACATCCGCCTCGCGTACTCCAAGACCGAGATCGTCCCCTCGGTCGACGCGATCGAGCACCCGATCTTCCGGGAAGCGCTCCGGATGCTGGGAATCGAGCACTCGATCGAGCTCACGAGCGTCGCGGATCTCCCCGCGAACTCGGGGCTCGGCTCGTCGAGCTCGTTCACGGTCGCCCTCCTCAACGCCCTGCACACGTACAAGCGCGACTTCGTGTCGTCCGAGCAGCTCGCTCGCGAGGCCTGCTCCATCGAGATCGAGCGCCTCGGAGAGCCGATCGGCAAGCAGGACCAGTACATCGCCGCTTACGGCAACGTCACGGCGTTCACGTTCTCTCCGGACGGCTCGGTGCACGTCGAGCCCGTCCCCGTCCGCGACGAGGTGCTGGACGAGCTCGAGAGCAACCTGCTCATCGTGTGGAGCGGCGTCGAAAGGCCGGCCAGGATCGTGCTCTCGGAGCAGGGCCGGCGGCTGCAAGACCTGGAGCCCGCGGTGGTCGAGCGGATGCACCGCATCAAGGAGATCGGCCGCGACGTGCACCGCATCCTCGTCACGGGCAGGCTCGACGACTACGGCGAGCTCCTCCATGCCCACTGGACCCAGAAGCGTAAGCTCGCGTCCAAGATGACCGACGAGGTCCTCGACGAGATCTACGAGATCGCTCGAGGCGCGGGGGCGCTCGGCGGCAAGCTGATGGGGGCCGGCGGCGGAGGCTTCTTCATGTTCTACGTCCGGCCGGCGGAGCGGCGCCGGGTGCTGGAGGCGCTCGCCGCGAAGGGCCTGCGCGTCCTGCGCTTCCGCTTCGATCTCGACGGCGCGCGCATCGTCGCGAACCTGCACCGATCGTGAGCGGGCGCGCCGGCGCACCCCTCCTGCTGGGCATTTCAGCGGGACTCTGGCTATAGATCGGCCATATGCCTCAGAGCACGCACGACTTCGTCGAAAAGTACCTCCGCGAGACGTCCGAGATCGCCCTCGCGACGAGCCCCGACGACATGGCTCGCGTCATCGAGATCCTCTTCGATGCGTACCGGAGCGATCGCACCATCTACACGTGCGGCAACGGCGGCTCGGCGGCCAACGCGAGCCACCTCGCCTGCGACATCGCCAAGTTCACGTGGGTCGATGGCAAGCGGCGCTTCAAGTGCACCTCGCTCTGCGACAACGCAGCGCTCCTCAGCGCCCTCACCAACGACGTCGGCTTCAACCGGATCTTCCTCGAGCAGCTCGACGGCCGCATGGTCGCGGGCGACGTGCTCGTGTGCCTGAGCGTGCACGGCGGCTCGGGCGCCGATCGCGCCGGCCCATGGTCGCAGAACCTCGTCGCCGCCGCGGATTTCGCGAAGAAGACGGGGGCCAAGGTGGTCGCGCTCGTCGGCTACGACGGCGGCGCCCTGCGCCAGATGGCCGACGCCAGCGTGATCGTGCCGAGGACGCGGGCGGGCTACACGTCGACGCCGCACGTGGAGGGCTTCCACGAGGTCTACCACCACCTCATCTGCGAGCGGCTCCTCCAGCTCGTGGCCGAGAGCTGAGCGCCGCGTGGCGAGGCGCGGGATCCTGCTCGACCGCGACGGCACGCTCATCGACGTGGTGCGCGATCACGAGCTCGGCGTCGTCGTGACCGCGTTTCATCCGGATCAGATCCGCCTCCTCCCCGGCGCGATCGAGGGCCTGCGGCGCCTCGCGGACGCGGGGTACCTGCTGGCGATCGCGACCAACCAGCCGGGCGCGGCGAAGGGCCAGGTCCCGTGGGGGGCGATCGAGCGCACGAACCGCGCGCTCGTCGATCGGCTCCGCGAGGCCGGCGTCGCGATCGCGGCGCTCGCGGTGTGCCCGCACCACCCCGAGGGAGGGCCGGGCGGCGATCCGGCGCTCATCGGCCCGTGCGATTGCAGGAAGCCGCGGCCGGGCATGCTCACGGCGCTCGCGCGCGACCTCGATCTCGACGTCGCGGCGAGCTGGATGATCGGCGACGCGCCGAGCGACGTGGCGGCCGCGCGCGCGGCGGGCATGCGGGCGGGCCTCGTCATGGATGGACGCCGCTGCGAGCTGTGCCCGCTCCGCGGCGAGGCCGTTCTCCCCTGCCCCGATCGCGCGGCGCCGCGCCTCGATCTCCTCGCCGCCGAGATCCTCGCCGAGCCGCGCGGCTAGCGGGCTCTGGCGCGCCGCGCCGTGCCGCGCCGCGCCGCGACGCCCGATAGCCCGCGCGCGGCGTGCTACCGTCCCGCCGTGACGCCTCCTCCGGATCACGACGGCGGCGCGCTCGACGATCGGGGCGCCCGCGACGACACCCCGGCTACCGCGGCCGAGCTCGACGCCCGCCTCTCGGCGGCCCGCTACATCTCCGATCCGGCGACCTCGCTCGCGCTCTGGCTCGCCCTGCGGATGGAGCGGCCGCTGCTGCTCGAGGGGCCGGCCGGCGTCGGCAAGACCGATCTCGCCCGCGCCGCCGCCGAGGCGCTCGGCCGAGGGCTCATCCGGCTCCAGTGCTACGAGGGCCTCGACGAGGCGAAGGCGCTCTACGAGTGGGATTACGCGAAGCAGATGCTCTACACGCAGCTGCTGCGCGACGCCGTCGCGAAGGAGATCGCCGGCGCGGCGAGCCTCGCCGCGGCCGCGCGCGCGATCGCGGGGAGCGAGGCGTCGTTCTTCAGCGAGCACTTCCTGATCGCGCGCCCGCTCCTCGCGGCGCTGCGGAGCGCCGCGCCGGTCGTGCTCCTCATCGACGAGGTCGATCGCGCGGACCCTGAGTTCGAGGCGTTCCTGCTCGAGGTGCTCTCCGACATGCAGGTCACGATCCCCGAGCTCGGCACGATACGCGCCGCGCACCCGCCGCTCGTCCTGCTGACGACGAACGCGACGCGCGAGATGACCGAGGCGCTGCGCCGCCGGTGCCTGCACGCGTTCCTGGACTACCCGCCTCCGTCGCGCGAGGTCGCCATCCTGAAGGTCGCCCTCCCGGGGATCGAGCCCCGCCTCGCGGCGCAGATCGTGGCGTTCGTCGGCGCTCTGCGGTCGATGGATCTGCGGAAATCTCCCGCGATCAGCGAGACGATCGACTGGGCCCGCGCGCTGCTCCTGCTCGGCAAGCGCGCGGTGACGCCGGAGCTCGCGCGCGACACGCTCGGCGTCCTGCTCAAGCACCAGAGCGACCGCGGCGACGCGGAGGCGAAGCTCGGCGCCCTCGTGCGTGCCGCCGAGCACGCGGGCGCGGACGAGCCGGCTACCTGAGCTCGGCCACCTTCTCGCCGAACAGCTTCTCGAGCCGCCCGAGCATGGCGTCGTTCGGCTCGACGCGCAGATCACGCCCCAGCGACAGCACCGCCTCTGCGCCGTCGTCGAGCTGGATCACGAGCTGCACCGGGCACACCCCGGGGCTCGCCCGCAGGAGCGCCCCGAGCCGATCGATGTGCTCGCGCCTGGCGCTGCGCGACTTCAGCGTGATCGCCACGCTCCGGGTCTGCGCGAGGATGGCGTCGGCGAGCGGCTGCACCTCGTCGAGCAGCAGGGTCGGCTCGCGCGGCGCGGCCTCGGCCTCCTCGGCCCCCTCGTCCACCATCGGGAAGCTGATCTTCCCCGAGATCAGGACCGGCTCCCCCCGGTTCAAGAGGTCCGCATAGCTCTCGATCTGCTTCTCGCGCACCTTGACCTCGACCCGGCCCGTCGTGTCCTCGAGCACGAAGAACGCGATCTTGCCGCCGCCCCCCTTGAAGATGCGCTCTCGGTAGCCCTCGACCATCCCGCCGACGCGCACCCTGGCCCAGGCATCCATGCCGGCCAGCGCGCTCACCGCGGTCACGTCGAAGCGGTTCAGATCCACGCCGTACCGATCGAGCGGGTGCCCCGAGACGTAGAACCCGAGCGACTGCTTCTCGCGCGAGAGCGTCTCGCGCAGATCCCAGTCCTCGGCCGTCGGGTAATCGTCCAGCCTCACCTCGCTCTTGGACGCCACCGCCGCGAACAGGCCGATCTGCGCGCTGTTCCGCTCCTTGCTCGCGGAGCGCGAGCGCTCGAGCGCCCTGTCGATGCCGGCGAACGCCCGCGCCCGCGAGATGCCCCGCGCGTGGAGGCTCGCGTCGAACGCGCCGCACTGCACGAGCGCCTCGAACACGCCCTTGTTGACCCGCCGCGGATCGACCCGCTCGGCGAAGTCGAACAGATCCGCGAACGCGCCGCCCGCGTCCCGCGCCTCGAGGATCGCCTCGAGCGCCGACTCGCCGACGCCGCGGATCGCGCCCATTCCGAAGCGGATCTTCGGATCGTACGGGTCCCTCACCCGCGAGCCTCCGCGCCGGGTGCCGGCCACGCGCTTGCCGTTCGTCGCCGGCTTTGCGCTGTAGACGACGGTGAAGTCGGTCTTCGACTCGTTGATCTCGGGCGGGAGGATCTCGACCCCCCACGCGCGCCCCTCCGCGATGATCCGCACGACCTTCTCTATCTTGTCGCGGTCGGCCGTCATCAGCGCGCAGAGGAACTCGACCGGGTAATGCGCCTTGAGGTAGGCCGTCTGGTAGGTGAGCAGCGCGTACGCCGCCGAGTGGCTCTTGTTGAAGCCGTAGCCCGCGAAGTACTCGAGGAGTCCGAAGATGCGTTCGGCGTCCTCGGCCTTCACCCCGTTCTTGAGCGAGCCGTCGACGAACGTCGCCTTCTGCTTCGCCATCTCCTCGGGCTTCTTCTTGCCCATGGCGCGCCGGAGCAGATCGGCGCCGCCGAGCGTGTAGCCCGCGAGCTTCTGCGCGATCTGCATGACCTGCTCCTGGTAGACGATGACGCCGTACGTCGGCTGGAGGAGCTCGTCGACGAGCGGGTGCATCTTCTCGATCGGCTTGCGGCCGTGCTTGCAGTCGACGAAGTCCTTCACCATGCCGGTGCCGAGCGGCCCGGGCCGGTAGAGCGCCACGGCGGCGACGATGTCCTCGAAGGCGTCCGGCTTGAGGTCCTTGAAGAGCTGCTGCATGCCGCTCGACTCGAGCTGGAACACGCCGGTGGTCTCGCCCGACTGGAGGAGCGCGTAGGTGGCGGTGTCGTCGAGCGGCACCGTGTTCACGTCGAAGCGCTTTCCCTCCTTGGCCGCGAGGTCGGGCCGCGCGTTCACGAGCCGCACCGCGATGTCGATGACGGTGAGCGTCTTCAGCCCGAGGAAGTCGAACTTCACGAGCCCGGCCAGCTCGGCGTCGTCCTTGTAGTACTGCGTGACGAGCTGCTCGCCGTTCTTGAAGCAGGGGACGTGATCCCAGAGCGGCCCCTCGCTGATCACGACGCCAGCGGCGTGCATGCCCGCGTGCCGCGTCAGGCCCTCGAGCTTCTGCGCCTGCTTCAGGAGCTCCGCGACCGTGGGGTCGCTCTCCTTGAGGGCCTTGAGCTTCGGCTCGATCTCGAGCGCCTCGGGGATCGTGTACATGATCCCCGGGCTCTTCTGCGGGATGAGGCTCGCGATCTTCTGCGCCTCGTTCGCGGGGAACGCCATCGCCCGCGCGACGTCCTTGATCACGCTCCGCGCCTTGAGCTCGTGGAACGTCGCGATCTGCCCGACGGAGGGTTTGTCGGCCTCCTTGCTGTACTTCTTGGTGACGTAGGAGATGACCTCGTCGCGTCGGTCCATGCAGAAGTCGACGTCGAAGTCGGGCATGCTCACGCGCTCCGGGTTCAGGAAGCGCTCGAACAGCAGGTTGTACGGGAGCGGATCGAGATCGGTGATCTCCATCGCATAGGCGACGAGCGAGCCCGCGCCCGATCCGCGGCCCGGCCCGACCGGGATGCCGTGGTCCTTGGCGTACTTGATGAAGTCCCAGACGATGAGGAAGTAGCCCGGGAAGTCCATCTGGACGATGACGTTGAGCTCGACGTCGAGCCGCGCGCGGTAGGTCGCCTCGTCCACCTTCCTGCCCGTCTGCGCGATCTGGGCGAGCCGCTTCGTGAGGCCGTCGTGCGCCACGTGCCGGAAGTACGACGCCGAGTCCGCGAACCCGCTCGGCAGCGGGAACGTCGGGAGCATCGGCTTGCCGAGCTTGAGCTTCAGCGTCGAGCACCGCTCGGCGATCTCGAGCGTCGACCGCACCGCCTGCGGGTGGTCGCGGAACAGGTGCATCATCTCGTCGGCGGGCTTGAGGAACATCTCGAAGCTGCCGTGGTGCGCGGCGCTCGCCTCGGCGAACGTGCGGTTGGCCGCGATGCACGACAGGTAGAGCTGCCCTTCGCCGTCCTCGCGCGCGCCGAAGTGCGCGTCGTTGGTCGCGACGAGCGGAAGCCCCAGGTCGCCCGCCGCCCGCGCCAGGATGCCGTTGAGCACCGACTGCTCGACAAGCCCGTGGTCCTGCAGCTCGACGTAGAGGCTCCCCGGCTGGAAGCAGTCCCTGAGCCGGCTGAGCGCCTCGCGCCCCTCCCCCTCGCCCTGCTCGAGGATCCGCTGGGCGACGACGCCGCCCATGCAGCCCGTCAAGCCGATGAGCCCCGCGTTGTGCTGCGCCACCGTGTCGAGCCGCACGCTCGGCGCGAGCCCGCTCGCGGGATCGACGTGCCCCTGGGAGACGATGCGGACGAGGTTCTTGTAGCCCTCCTCGGACGCGGCGAGCAGCACGAGGTGATCGACGGGCGTCTCGTCCACGCCCGAGCGCGACACCTGCCCCGCGGCCGTGCCCCAGCTGCGGGCGACGTTGACCTCGCAGCCGATGATCGCGCCGATGCCCTGGTCCTTGCAGGCCTTGTAGTGCTGAATCGCCCCGAACATGTTCCCGTGGTCGGTCAGGGCGACCGCGCGCATTCCCAGCGATTTGGCGCGCGCGGCCAGGTCCTTGACGCGCAGCGAGCCGTCGAGGAGCGAGTACTGCGAATGCACGTGGAGGTGGATGAACTCAGCGGTCACAGCAGGCTTCCAGGGGGCTTCTCATCGTGGTGGTAGTCGGGAAAGACCGGTAATCGGGGAGAGTGCGCGGAGAGCGAGTTCGGGAGGCGCAGGGACAATCCACCAGCGCTCGCCGGCGAGCTCACATATAGCGCATTGCGCAGCGGGGATCGCCCTTGATGAGCCGCGCAGGCCGGCGCTAGCATGTGCGCCCGTCTGAGAGCACTTGCCTGATCCGGGGTGGGGTTTCCAGAAAGTGAGGTCGATGATGCGTCAATCCCGTATCGCCGTCGCGGTGTATTTGACGACCGCGCTCGTATCCGCTGCCGGTTGTGGCTCCGAGGCCACGGCGCCTGTCGTTCAAGACGTCGACCTCGGTCAACCGCCCGCGCCGGGGCCGGAGCAGGCGGGGGATGGCGAGGGCGTCGCGTTCGCGATCGACCGGCTCTTCCTCGGCGATACGGATCGCGACGGGAAGAAGGTGGCCGGCAGCTGGAAGCAGTACGGATTCAACCTCGACGGCAAGGTGTCCAGCACCGTATCACAGGACCTGTGCAAGCCGGTGGATGACACCACCCCTTCGGAGGTCTATCCGGACGGCGCCGACGGGATCGACAACGCCTTTGGCAGCAAGCTCGTCGGCCTCATCTCCAACCTCCTGACCGAGCCGTCGACCCGGGTCAGCGACGCCATCGGCAAGGGCGATTTCACGGTGATCTTCAAGGTCGACGGGCTCGGCGAGCGGTCGTCCTACAACCCCCTCACCGCGAAGCTCTACGGCGGCGCCACGCTGGGCGCGGCGCCCACCTGGGATGGCGCCGACCGGTGGCCTGTCGTACCGGAGCTCCTCGACGACGCTCAGGACGTCGAGAGCGCCAAGGTGGTGTTCCCGGCCAGCTACGTCGTCGACGACACATGGGTTTCGGGCCCGGATTCACAGGTCACGTTCCGGCTGAACCTGACGGTCTCGGACACCATCATCGGTCTCACGATCCGCAACGTGAGGATCGCGATGGATCTCGCGCCCGATCACAGATCGGTGGTCAAAGGGACCATCGCGGGCGTGCTCGAGACGGCTGTCCTCGTCGAGGAGCTCCGCGGCGTCATCGGCGCCGTACAGCCGAATTTCTGCGAAGGCCCCGCGCTGGAGACGATCCTCGACCAGGTCCGCCGCGCCTCGGACATCATGAAGGATGGCAGCCAGGACCCGAGCAAGGAGTGCGACGCCATCTCCATCGGCATCGGGTTCACCGCGAAGGCGGTCCAGCTGGGCGAGATCGCGCCGCCTGCCGAGACGACCGGCGTGCCGTGCCAGCCGGCGCCCGCAGACGAAGGCTGATCGCCGCGCGACTCCCATCCGCCGGCGGCCGCCGCGTCGCGCACGCCTCCCGAGATCCGCAGGCACCTCCCGGGTGCCCGCGCCCGCCGGAATCCCCACAGCCTGCGACGTGCAGCCTGCTCCGCTGGCTCCGACGACCCGCGAAGATCGTGCTCGCGCTTGAGCCGTCGCGCCCCCCGCGAGCGTCTCAAGGAGCGACCCCACCCGTCCAGGGTACGCGCTGAGGCAAGGGAGGTCTTGCCAGCGCGCTCTCTCGGTCCGCCCGCTGGTGGGCGGGCCGAGAGGCGCCCTCTTCCTGGTTTCGTTCGTCCTGACTTTTCGCTAGAAGTCGGCATCGCTTCGAGCGTCCACCACGCAAGTACCCGATGGCGGTGAAGATTCATGGCGAGCTCCCGTCCAAGGGCGTCCGCCCGGCGGGTCGCCGATGCGAGCTCTGGCTCGTGCCCCTCAGAGGAGAACAAGGTCCATGCGTAGATACGTCGCTTCCGTTCTGTGCGCCGTGATGATGATTGGCGCTGCCGCCGCGACGGCGGGTTGCACGGCCAGCGCCTCGTTCAACACCGGCAAGGAGCCGGTGGCCGAGCCCCCGCCCCCGCCCCCGCCGGAGCCGAAGCCCGAGCCGAAGGAGGAGAAGAAGCCCCGCCCGCGCTTCAAGCTGACGTTCAAGCTCAAGGGCAACGAGGTCTCTCTCCCCGGCCCGGTGGTCTTCGAGACGAACAGCGACAAGCTCCTGCCCGAGAGCGACGAGGTCCTCAACCTCGTCGACGAGTTCCTGAAGCAGCGGGAGGACGTCAGCCTGCTCCGCGTCGAGGGCCATACCGACTCGGACGGTGAGGACGCCGCGAACCAGACGCTGTCCGAGAAGCGCGCGATGGCGGTCGCTCGCTGGCTCGTCGCGAAGGGGAACGACTGCAAGCGCTTCATCGCCGTCGGGTTCGGCGAGACCAAGCCGGTCGCCGACAACAACACGCCCGAGGGCAAGGCCCAGAACCGCCGCACCGGGTTCTTCATCGCGGCCATCAAGGGCAAGGCGGTCGACAAGCAGCCCGTGGACGGCGGCGGCAAGGTCGCCGGCGACGCCTGCAAGTGACGCCGCTGCGCCCGGGCGCGCTTCGTGCCGCGCGCCGCGCTCACCGCGGGCCCGGGCACGCCGGGGCGCTCCCCTTCTGCTGACGGCGAAGCCCCGTGGCCGGCGCGCGCCGGCGGCCGACGCCCTGCGATCCTTCTTTTCTTGCCTCCCCCACCAGCTTCACTATCGGTACGTCTCCACGACATGCGGAGACGTCACGACAGGTCCCTGGGTCGCCTCCTTTCCATCGCCCTCCTCGCGGTCGGCCTCTTCGGCTGCACCTCCGGGGCGGGCGACGTCCGCCCGTGGACGCGGGACGACCACGATCCGCCGAACCCCGGCGAGGGGCAGGGCGGCAAGGTAGCCGCTCGGCCGGTCGCGTCCGATCAGACCGATCCAGGGCTGATCGAGCTCGCCTGGCAGCGAAACTGCTCCACCTGCCACGGCAGGGCCGGGCGAGGCGACGGCCCGCAAGGCCCGATGGTCCGCGCCCCGGACCTCACCGACGCGGCATGGCAGGATCGGGTGACCGACGCCCAGATGGCCGACACGATCAGGAAGGGCAAGAACAAGATGCCCGCGTTCGACCTGCCGCAGCCGGTGATCGAGGGCCTCGTGAAGCGCGTCCGCACCAACCGAGCGCGCTGAAGCTCGATGAGCTCGACCCCGCAGCACGATCTCGATGAAGCACCGGAGGAGAGGCCGGCGGAGCCGAAGGGCCGGCCGCCGTGGCTCCGGCGTCTCGCGCCAGCGATCCTCCTGCTGGGTGCGCTGGTTGCGGGGAGCATCCTCTTCAAGCGCCTGCCCGAAGAGCGGGAGGTCGAGCTGCGGCTCGACGACGCAGCGACGGTCGTGCAGCTCGACGTGACGTGGACGGATTCTTCTTCGGGTTCGGGCGACCGCGCGGATGACACGGCGGCGGTCATCGACAGCTCATGGCGATTCGCCGAGGGCACGGCCCCCCGGGCTGTCCTCACGAAGGTGTCGCTCCCGGACGGCCTCTACCAGGTGGAGATCACGGTCGGCAGGAAGGACGGGCGCGACGTGACGAGCCGGACCATCACGCTCGCGGACGAGTCCCGGATCACGCTGTTCGTGCACTGAACGGCGCCCCGCGCGTTCCCGCCGGCCCCACGGAGCGCGCTTCGGCCGGCGCTCCTGGAGCGAGCCCGACAGCATCCGGATGCGGCGGAGACCTGCCGCCGTTCGTTGCGGCCGCCCGGCGCACGAGACCGTTGACGCCCGGAAACCGACAAGCAAGGCAGCGCCGTGAGTTGGACGCGTGTCTCTGAGGTACCACCTCGCGTCCGGCAAGCCGCACGCAGCCCTTGACGAAAAACCTTCGCCCTTAATTATAAGTCATTGTTATTGCTTATATTTTCTTGCTTCCAGTGGCAACGTTTCGGGTGGGAATGGAATGTGAGAACGAATTCCCTTGATGCGTTCCCCCCGAAACCGCTACTTCTTGGCCCGCGGAAGCAGGGCGTGGCACCTTATCCTACAACAACTTACACGCTCTGACTGGGACGACCGTGGTGCATCGTGGTGCCCCCCCGGAGGGAGCGACCATGCGGCCTGTACAGTGCCGCTGGAGGCGGAGAAGGAGAACCGATGAGGATCACCCCGTGGTATCTGGCTGCGCTCGCCCCGTTCGCCGCCATTGGTTGCAGTGGCGCGTACCTCGGCCACGCCGCTGTCGTCGCATTGACGATCGGCATCTTCCTCGGGACCCTTTCGCTCGGCCGCACCCCGAGCTCGAGCCCCGCCCCGCCGAACGCCCCTGTCTCCTGACTTTCTCGCCCAGCTGCCGCCTGCTGCACCTCGACGCGAGGGTTTCCCGAGCGCGCGACAGCGCTGGCGCTTACGCTCGGAAAGCGTGAGGTCATGACGCAAGACGCCTCGGTCGGCCGGCTCAAGCGGCTCGAAGAGTTCACGCTCATGGACCTGGAGTCCGTGCACCTCATCCTGCGCGGCGACTCGGTCATCGACTGGAGGAGGCTCAACCTTCAGGGCGAGCAGGCGGCGCGGGATCTCTTGCTGGCGCAGGAGTTCCGCCCGGACGAGCCGGGGGATCGCGCCCACCTCGAGAGCGTCAAGAACGAGGCGATCGCGTACCTGCGCCGCCATTTCGAGTTCCCGATCCCGAGCCCGGTCGCGCGCGCCTCGGTCGAGGAGATCCTGCTGCTCGCCTCGGGCAAGGGGCACCGCCAGCTCTGCGCCTGCACGATCCTCAAGGCGATGCACATCATCCATCACCTGGCCGGGCGCGAGCTGCTCTTCTCGATCCCCATGTCGGACCAGGACGTCTTCCACCTCGTCGAGGAGAAGGTGTACCGGGTGATCGGCGGCATGCTCGCGGCGGGCTTCCCGATCACCGAGTTCATCGGCGGGCGGAAGAACAAGGACTCGCTCTACACGAAGCTCCTGTCGAAGACCGACACGACAGCGGCGGCCATCTACGACAAGCTCCGCTTCCGCATCGTCTGCCGCACCGTGGACGATCTGCTGCCGGTGCTCCTGTACCTGTCCGAGCGGCTGTTCCCGTTCAATTACGTCGTGCCAGGCGAGAGTACCAACACGATCCTGCGGTTCCGGAGCTACTGCGAGACGCGGCCCTTCCTTCAGCCGATGCTCGACGCGCTGCAGACCGACGTCGACGACGGGCTCACGGCAGGCGACAACAGCTTCAGCGATCGGAGCTACCGCGTGATCCATTTCGTCGTCGATCTGCCGGTGCGGCTCCCCGCCGAGATCCTCGACATGGCGCCGCCCGCGGCCTGGGCGCTCGGGCCGATCATCTTCGTCCTGTGCGAGTTCCAGCTGATCGACCGCGAGACCGAGGCGGCGAACGAGGTCGGCGAGGCGAGCCACGCCAGGTACAAGGAACGGCAGAAGCAGGCCGTCATGCGCAGGCTCAAGCTCGGGGTCCGCTCCACCCGCGACCCGGCGAGCGGCGGACCCAAGCGAGATCGCTAGGCGCCGCGGTCGGCGTGCGTCGCCGTCCAGACGCCGTAAAGACGAGGCCGCTTGACGAGCGGCACGCGTGAGCAGGGCGGCGAACGCCTGCGACGCCGGGAGCAGTCGGGCTATCGGAGCAGAGGCCGCCGAGCGAACAGCCTGGACGGTGGCCGACGGCGCTCGATCGAGGAGGCCTTCCGGCTCCTCAATGAGACCGCCGGACGAGCGGGCTCAGATGCGGCCCTTCAGCGCGTCGCGATCGAGGACGACGATCCGGCGGCGATCGATCTCGATCACCCCCTTGCGACGGAGATCGCCCAGGGTGAGCGTGACGGTCTCGCGCGTGGAGCCGATCATGCTCGCCATCTCCTGATGGGTGAACGGCGCGGAGATGAGCACCCCGCGCGGATCGGGGATGCCCCAGCGCGTCGCGGCCTTGAGCAGGAACTCACAGAGGCGGGCCTCCACGTTGCGGAAGAGCATGGACGCCAGGCGCTCCTCGGTGTCCGTGTGCCGCTCGACCAGCGTGGTCACGATGGCGGCGGCGAAGTTGGCGTCGGTCGCCATCAGGTTGCGCACCGTCGCGAGGGGGACGAGGAGCGCCTCGACGTCCTCCGTGGCGATCGCGCTCTCCCGGTGGGCCGTGACGCCCCCGAGCGCAGCCTCGCCTAGCACGTCGCCGGCCCCTCTGTAGCCGAGCGACAGGCTGCGCCCGTCGCTCATCCCACGCACCAGCCGGACTCGGCCGAGGCTGAGCATGGCAAGCGCGGTCGCTGCGTCGCCCTGCGTCACCAGGTGACGCCCTTTCGCGACGCGTTGGATCGTCCCTCCGTCCGCCAGCGCCGACTGCGTGGCCGGGGAGGCCGCGTTGCCGATCGCGCCGCGCCGGACAACCCGCCGTTTGCGGGAGTCCAGGTCGAGTCCGCCGTCGTTCCCGAGCGCGCCAGGCTGGACCCTGACGCTCCGTGCCATCGCATCCTTACCCATCATCATCGCGGCTGCTCCTGCGGTTTGCGGTGTCGCGGTCCTACTGTTCCGGGGGGCCCCCACCGGCTGGGGGGGGCCCGACTTGTGCCGGAACCTCCCACTTGCGTTGACATCCTGGATACCCGGCCCGTACCTTTCGGTTCGAGCCGGGCACGCCCCGTGAATGAACCCCTGCACGGGGGAGCCAGTTCGACCGCTCCTCCAGCTACGGACGTTGGATGCGCCTCTTTAGCGGCAAAATTACTCCCCTCACAGAAGAACTCGTCCGCGCGCTCGTGGACAACCGCGATATCGAGTGCGAATCGAAGAAAGAGGTCGCGCTCGACGTCGAGTCGGTCTTCACGAGCTACCTGCACGCAGAGCGGGAAGCGACCGAGCGGGCGAAAGAGATCCTCCAGGCACGCGGACTGCCTCAGGGCGAGTTCAACCGGGTCAAGCGCCTGGCCGCGGAGCAGAAAGGGATCAAGACCGGCGAGGAAACCATGGATTATCTCCTCGACCAGCTGCTCGAGATGCTGATGCACTCGAACAACGTCGAGGAGGTGTTCGTCGAGGACCACGACCTGCGCCGCCGGATAAGGCCCATCCTTCGGAAGTACCTCGAGATGGACGAGGCGCTCGACACCGAGGTGCGCGGCAAGCTCCGCCACGTGCAGGAGGGCTCCCGCACCTGGGAAATCGAATACCAGCGGGTCATGGGCGAGATCCAGCGGCGCAAGGGGCTGCTGTAATCGCCGCCGCCAGACAGGCGGGCTCTCAGCCGAGCAAGCAAACCGTCTGCGGCGTTTGCCGGTCCAGCGAGACGCCGTCCGCCCATGGCCTCGGTGCCCGATCCGCAGGGACATCGCCTGTGGGATAAACGCGCACCATCTGCGACCATGCCCGCGGCGGAGCGTTCCTTCTGCCAGATCGGGCTTCGTCGTGGTACCGGAGGACATCATGAGCTGGATTCCGAAGGTCGAGGCGAAGCGCCACTTCTGTCATAAATGCAAGAACGAGCTCATCTTCGAGGTGAAGCTCCAGCGCGCGGACACCTGTCCCCACTGCGGTGTCGACCTCCACTGCTGCAGGAACTGCGAGAACTGGGACCCGGCCGCGCACAACCAGTGCAAGGAGCACATCGCCGAGTACATCCCGGATCGGGAGAGAGCGAATTATTGTACTTTCTTCACGTTCAAGAACGGCGTACCGGAAGACAACTCGAAGCGCATCGCGGATTCTCGCTCCAAGCTCGACAACCTTTTCAAGAAGAAGTAGGCGCCCGCCGGGGGAGCACGCACATGTCCACGCCTCGCTACTTGATCACCGGCGGTGCCGGGTTCATCGGAAGCAACCTCGTCGCGGCGCTGACCGCCGCCGGCGAGCGGGTCCGCGTCCTCGACAACCTCGCGACTGGCCGATGGGAGAACCTCGACGGGCTCCCCCACCAGTCGCTGATCGAGCGCATCACCGGGGACATCCGGGACGCGGCGGCGGTCGCGACGGCGGCCAAGGGGGTCGAGGTCATCCTCCACCAGGCGGCGCTCGGCTCGGTCCCGCGCAGCGTCGAGTCGCCCATCGAGTCGAACTCCGTCAACGTCGGCGGCACGGTCACGGTGCTCGACGTGGCGCGCCGCCAGGGCGTGCGCCGGGTGCTCTTCGCCGCGTCGTCCAGCGCGTACGGCGAGACGCCCGTCCTCCCGAAGCACGAGGGCATGGAGCCGATGCCGCTGTCGCCGTACGCGGTCACGAAGCTCGCCTGCGAGCACTACATGAAGGTCTTCGCGGGCATCTACGGCATCGAGACCCTGAGCCTGCGTTACTTCAACGTCTTCGGGCCGAACCAGACGCCGGACGGCGCCTACGCCGCGGCGATCCCGCGGTTCGTCGACGCCGCCCTGCAGAACCGGCCGATCCCGATCTTCGGCGACGGCGAGCAGACGCGCGACTTCTGCTTCATCGAGAACACCGTCCTCGCGAACCTCCTCGGCGCGACGTCGTCGAAGAAGTTCAAGGGTGAGGTCATCAACATCGCCGGCGGACGCAGGATCGGGCTGAATGAGCTCTGCAAGGAGATCTCGCGGGCCCTCGGGCGGGACGTCGCCGTCGAGCACCTCCCCGCCCGCGCCGGGGACATCCGCCACTCGCTCGCCGACATCTCGCGCGCGGCCGAGCTCATCGGGTACGAGCCCCGCGTACGCTGGGAGGACGGCATCGTCCCCACGGTCACGTACCTGCGGACGCTCCGTGAGAAGGGCCCGGCGGCCGCGTCGGCCACGGTGACCTGTGGCAAGGTTCCGTTGCCCAAGGCCGAAGGGGCCTCGGACAGCGGACAAAAGGCGAGCTAGGTAGAGCGGGGGCGGCTCGTGCGGAGCATGACCGGCTTCGGGCTCGGTGACGCTTCGCTCACCGATGGGCGCGTCGTCGCCGAGATCCGCTCGGTGAACCAGCGCTTCCTCGACGTGCGCGCGCGGCTCCCGCGCGAGCTCGTCGATCTGACGATGTTCGCCGAGCAGGTGGCGCGCGAGCGCCTGCGGCGGGGGCGCATCGAGATCATCGTGCGCACCGAGGGCGCGGTGCTGGCCCCGAGCACGCTCGACAAATCGAAGGCGCGCGCGGCGTTCCGCGCCCTGGCGGAGCTCCGCGACGAGCTCGCGCCGGGCGCCGACGTGCCGCTCTCGCTGCTCTGCGCCGTGCCGGACCTCTTCGCGCCCGCCGGCGGCCACGAGATCGCGGCCGTCCGCGCGGCGCTCAAGCTGGCCATCGAGCGCGCGATCGACGCGATGGAGGGCATGTGCCTGCGCGAAGGCGAGGCGCTCGCCAGCGACATGCGCGGGCGGGTGGCCACGTTGCGCGCGCTCGCGTCCGAGGTCGTCGCGCGCGCGGACGAGGCGCGCGAGGCGCTTAGGCGCCGCCTGCGCGAGCGGGTCGAGCGCCTTCTCCAGGGGGTCGAGGCCGGCTTCGAGGCGACGCGGATCGAGGCGGAGGTGATGCTGCTCGCCGAGCGCAGCGACATCACCGAGGAGGTCACCCGCCTCCGGAGCCACCTCGACCAGTTCGGCGGCGCGCTCGCGGCCCCGAGCGGCGACCCTTGCGGAAGGAGGCTCGACTTTCTGCTTCAGGAGATGGTACGCGAGGCGAACACGCTGGGCTCCAAGGCGCAGGACGCCGCCATCTCCCATCACGTCGTGGCGATGAAGGTGGAGCTCGAACGCCTGCGGGAGCAGGTCCAGAACATCGAGTGACAGGAGAGCATGTCGACCGAAGCACTCAGTGACGACTTCCTCCTCCTCATCGTGTCGTCCCCGTCCGGCGCGGGGAAGACGACGCTCTGCGGGAGGCTGCGCAGCGAGTTCCCCGACCTGCGCTTCTCGGTCTCCCACACGACCCGGCGCCCGCGCCCGAACGAGGTCGACGGCCGGGAGTACCACTTCGTCGACCCGAACACGTTCGAGCAGATGATCCGCATCGGCGCGTTCGCCGAGTGGGCCAGGGTGCACGATCACCTCTACGGCACGAGCCTGAAGGAGATCGAGATCGCCCGCGCCACCGCGCGCGGGGTCCTCTTCGACATCGACCACCAGGGCGCGCGGCAGATCAAGGCGAGCCTGCCCGAGGCGGTCGCCGTGTTCATCCTCCCCCCGTCGCTCGCCGAGCTCGAGCGGCGCCTGCGCGGGCGCGGCACCGAGGACGAGCCCACGACGCTCCGCCGCCTCCGCAACGCGAAGGGCGAGATCGAGCATTACGGCTTCTTCGACTACGTGATCGTGAACGACGAGATCAACCGCGCCTACGAGCAGCTGCGGTCGCTCGTCTTCGCCGAGCGGTGCCGCCGCCAGCGGCGCGCGGCCCTCTGCGAGCGGCTGCTCTCGGAGCGGAGGTTCGAGCGATGAGCGCCGGCGCGACGCGCGACGTGCTCGCGATCATCGGCGGCAGCGGCGTCTACGAGATGGGGTGGCTGGAGGACGTCGAGGAGGTCTCGGTCTCCACCCCCTTCGGGCTGCCGAGCGACGTGGTGCTGCGCGGGCAGGTCAAGGGCGGCGACGCGACGGTGCTCTTCCTGCCGCGCCACGGCCGCGGGCACCGCTTCTCGCCGTCGACGATCAACTACCGCGCGAACATCTGCGCGCTGAAGATGCTCGGCGCCACGCACGTGCTCAGCGTGAGCGCCGTCGGCTCCCTGCGCGAGGACATCGCGCCTGGCGACCTCGTCGTCGTCGACCAGTTCATCGATTTCACGAAGCGGCGGATCTCGACGTTCTTCGACGAGGGCCTCGTCGCCCATGTGCCGTTCGCCGATCCGGTGTGCCCGATCCTGGCGAGCGCCGTCCACGACGCGGCGCTCGCCACCGGCGCGCGCGTCCACCGCGGCGGCACCTATGTCTGCATCGAGGGCCCTCAGTTCTCGACGCGGGCCGAAAGCCGCATGTTCCGTACCTTTGGCGCGCATGTCATCGGGATGACCAACTTGCCCGAGGCGAAGCTCGCCCGCGAGGCGGAGCTCCCCTACGCCACGCTCGCGCTCACCACCGACTTCGATTGCTGGCACGTCGGCGAGGAGGCGGTGAGCGTCGAGGCGGTCATCGCCGTGCTCAACCGCAATATCGGGTATGCGCGGGACGTCGCGAAGTCCCTTGCCCGCAAGCTCCCCGACGTGTCGCAGAGCCCGGCCCGTCACGCGCTGGAGAAGTGCATCATGACCGCGGCCGGCGCGTCATCGCCCGACGCAGAGGCGCGGCTCGAGTGGCTCATCGGCCCTCGGCGCAAGGCCGACTGAGCTGACCTCAGCGCCCGTCGGAGCTGCGCCTGCTCCTCCGCGCAGCGGGTGGGAGGGGGCGCGGGGGGCAAGGCGGGCTCTGCTGGCGTCGGGTGCGGCCGCGGCCCAGCGGCGCCGTCGCAGAAACGAAACGCGCGGCTAGCGGCTACGCACAAACCTGGCTAAGAGGCGTCCTGTGACGACCTCATCCGCGATCCTCATCATCGGCTCGATGGCGTTCGACGACCTCGAGCTCCCCTCCGGCAACGAAAGAGACGTCGTCGGTGGCTCGGCCACCTACTCGGCGTTCGCTGCCTCGTGCTTCGCTCCGGTGCGCACCGTGGCCGTGGTGGGCGATGATTTCCCCGAGGAGACCCTCGTGGCGATGCGAGCCCGAGGGATCTCGATCGAGGGCGTCGAGCGCGCTCCTGGGAAGACGTTCCGCTGGGCCGGGCGCTACGACGTGGATCTCATCCATCGCACGACGCTGGACACGCAGCTCAACGTGTTCGCGTCGTTCGCGCCGAAGCTGCCGGAGACCTACCGCGACACGCCCTTCCTGCTGCTCGGCAACATCCATCCCGCGCTCCAGCTCGACGTCCTCGAGCAGGTCCGCGCGCCGCGCTTCGTCCTCGCCGACACGATGAATTTCTGGATCGAGGGGGAGCCGAAGGCGGTCGCGGCGATGCTGCGCCGCATCGACACGCTCGTGGTCAACGACGAGGAGGCGCGCCAGCTCTCGGGCAAGTACAACATCCGCCGCGCGGCGAAGGAGATCCTGTCCCGTGGTCCGCGCCGGCTGATCATCAAGCGCGGAGAGCACGGCGCGCTGCTCTTCGACGAGGAGGGCGTGTTCGCCGCGCCCGGCTTCCCGCTCGAGGACGTCATCGACCCCACGGGCGCCGGCGACGCCTTCGCCGGCGGGCTCATCGGTTACCTGGCGTGCCAGCCGGAGATCACGCCGCTCGCGCTCCGGCGCGGCATGCTCCATGCGACGGCGACGGCGTCGTTCTGCGTCGAGGCGGTCGGCACGCGGCGGATCGCGACGGTGACTCGAGCCGACATCGCGGCGCGACTGACCGAGATCCGGGCGCTGTACGAGTTCGGCGCAAGCACCATGTGAGGCCCGCCCGGGGCCGGCGCTGGCGCGAGCGCCTGCCGTGTGCGGTCGCTGTTCACCTTCCGGCGCATAGCCGTGCTAGACGACCGTCAAAGTGAACATGAACCTCACCACCCGTACATTCGCAGGCATTGCCTTGCTGGCCCCCCTCGTCTTCGGCTGCGCGGCCCGTACGGCGCCGTTCGACGAGATGGACAAGGCGCAGATCACGGTCCTCCGCCTCCAGGGGCAGGAGCTGGCCCCGACGCCCGTGGCGACGACCGGAGCCCCCACCCTCATCCCGGGCATCCCGCCCGAGCTCCAGCAGATGGGGCAGGCCGCCCTGCAGGGGCTGCAGCAGGCGCTGCCCGGGCTCATCCCGCCCAACCTCATTCCGGGGCAGACAGCCAGCACGCCGGTCCTGCCCGCGCAGCCGCGCTTCAAGAACTTCGTCATCCTCCAGCAGCGTCAGCTCACGACCAGCGACGCCGACGAGGAGCTCAAGGACCAGATCCTCGACGTCTTCGGCGACGAGGACAGCTTCACCGCGGACCGCGGCAACTGCTTCTATCCCGGCCTGGGCATCTCGATGGTGCGGCCGAACAACCCCACGCCGGTCGACCTGCTCGTCTCCTTCTCGTGCAACCAGGCCATGGGAGACGGCTTCCGCTGGCCTTACGCGACCAACGGCTTCTCGGCCGAGACCCACCAGAAGCTGAGCGAGATCTACCAGCAGCTCTGGGGACAGGCGGTCCCGCCCGGCGCGTGATCCCCTGCCGCGGCGAGGAGCTCCGCTGGTCTAATTTGTAATCAGCACCACACATCGTGACCACAGGGTCCGGATGGCTAGACTTGATCGAGCTTCCGAGGTCCCCGCGTATCGGTCAGGAGCGCGCCGCACGACGTCATGAACCCCCAACCCCAGCTGCTGCCGGGAAAGGAGCTCGGGCACTACGAGCTCCTCCTGCCCATCGCGCAGGGGGGTATGGCCACGGTGTGGGCCGCGCGCCACAAGGGTCGTCGTGGCTTCCAGAAGACGGTCGCCATCAAGACGATGCTGCCGTCGCTCTCGGATGATCCCCAGTTCGAGAAGATGTTCCTCGAGGAGGCGCGGCTCGCCTCGGGGATCCATCACCCGAACGTCGCCGAGATCCTCGACCTCGGCGAGCAGGACGACGTCCTCTACATCGTGATGGAGTGGGTCGACGGCGAGGCGCTGTCGGTCATCGCGAAGGCGGCAAGCAAGAGCGGCGTGGCCATCCCGCTGCGCATCGCGCTCCGCGTCCTCGGCCGCGCTTGCCTCGGCTTGCACGCCGCACACGAGCTCCGGGACCCGCAGAACGAGGACCTGCTGCTCGGGCTCGTCCACCGCGACGTGTCACCCCAGAACATCCTCGTGACGTACGACGGCCACGTGAAGCTCGTGGACTTCGGGGTCGCCAAGGCCACCAACCGCACGCACAACGACACGACCGCGGGCCAGCTCAAGGGCAAGGTGCCGTACATGTCCCCGGAGCAGGCGCGAGGCGAGCGGGTCGATCGGCGCACCGACGTCTTCGCGATGGGGATCGTGCTCTACAAGTTGACGACGGGAGAGCACCCCTTCGCCGCAGAGAACGATCTCCTCACGCTCAAGTACATCACCTCGCGACCGGCGCCCTCGCCTCGCCTGAAGAACCCGGATTTCCCGCCCGAGCTGGACCAGGTCCTCATGAAGTGCCTGCAAAAGGAGCCGGAGCGGCGATACCAGACGATGCTCGAGCTGGAGAGCGCCCTGGAGGCCGTGCTGGCCAAGGAGCCGACGGTGACGGACCACGACGTCGGGGCGTTCGTGCGCAGGCTCCTGGGAGAGCGCAACCAGCGCCGGCGCGCAGCGCTGCGCGACACGGTCCGCATGCTCGACGAGCGCGCCTCCCACCCGCCCGAGGTGATGCTCGTTCGCGACAGCATCAGCGAGCTCTTCTTCACGCAGCTCCCTCCTGGTCACCCGAGCGCCCAGCTCCCCGCGCCTCGCCGGAGCACCCCGGCGCCCTCGCGACAGGCGCTGCCATCGTTGCCATCCGAGTCGCTGATCCCGAGCTCGCCTGGCCAGGACACTCAGCTGGGCCCGATCGAGGTCCCGGCGGCGCGCCGCCGCTCGGGGACGCGGGTGGCAGCCGCTGCGCTCGCGCTCATCACGTTGCTGGGCGCAGGGGTGATGTGGTTCCGGCGGCCCGCGCCGCAGCAGAGCACGTCCGAGGAGCTCACGGTGCACGCCCACGGCGCTGGCCCGGCGGCGACCGCAGCCACGACGGGCGCAACGCCAAGGCCGGACGGCGCGCCCACGCTCCTGGACGACCACGGCGGCGTGGGTGCTCGGTCCGCCCCCGAGGCGAGCGCCCCGGAGGGGCGCGGGGCGAGCGCTCCGGACCCGACGGCCAAAGGCACGACGGCCGCCGCGACGCCGAGCGCGACGGCTGCTGGATCGAGCGCCACAAGCGCGCGCAGAACAACCCCGGGCAAGCGTCCCTCGACGAAGTGGGTACCGACCGTGACCAACCCCGGGTTCTGAGCGGCCGCAGGGCGCGGCAGCTCCGCGACGCGCTCCTCCTGGCAGCAAGCCTGGGCGTCGTAGGCGGCGCCCTGCTGTTGCGGCGGAGCCGAGCGTCCAGCGCCTCGCCAGCCCCGGCGCATGCGAGCGCGTCCGCGGAACCGTCGCCCCTGCCCAGGGGCGGTGAGCCCGAGCGCGCGGCGCTTGTTCAGCACGAAGCGCAAGCGGGGTGCGGCTTTGCCGACCAAGGGTTCGGCGTCTATGAGCGATGGCGCCCGCTTCCGCTCGGAAGGCTCCTCGTCCCGCCGGCGCACGCGATTCGCTCGGATGGCGGCTACGATCTTCTGATCCACTTCCACGGCGCCGAGCCTGTCCGGAAGGTGCTGGCTCCCAGGGGCATGGATCTGGTCATCGCCGGGGTCGACGTGGGGACCCGCTCGAGCGAATACGCGCGCGCGCTCGAGGGCGGCAGCTGGGACGCGCTGCTCCAGGCGATCGACCGCGAGGTCGAGAGCGCATCCGGGAGCGCGGGCGCGCGCATGCGCCGCCTGGTGCTGTCGTCCTGGAGCGCTGGGTCCGGCGCGATCGGCAGGATCATCGAGCGCGGGAGCAGCCACGTGGATGCGCTGATCCTGCTCGACTCCCTCTATGGCTCCTACATGCCGGGGCAGACGTCGCTCGCGCAGGGGCAGCTCGCCCCCTACGTCGCGCTGGCCAGCGCCGCCGCGCGCGGCGCGCCGGTCTTCTACCTGACGCACACCGAGATCCCGACCAGCGGCTACGCGTCCACGAAAGAGGCGGCCACGTTCCTTCTTCGCGAGCTCGGAGCCACGCCCATCGCGGTGACCTCGAGCGGGGACGAGGCCCCCTCCGCCGCGCCCGGCGCGCCGGGCGATGGCGCAGCGGAGGCAGGAGACGCGCTGCGGCTCACCCGGATGTACGACGGCGGCAGCCTCTACGTGCGCGGCTACGCCGGAGCAGGCCCCGGGGAGCACTGCGCGCAGCTGCGGCTGCTCCCCGCGATCCTGGCGGAGCACGTGCTCCCGGCCCTTCGCCGTTGAGGCACCGCTGCTTCGAGGAAGCGCGCGGCGTCTTTTCGGTGCGGAGACGCGCCGACGCGCCGGCGCGCGCCCTGCGAACCGCCGCGGCTCAGTACGACTTCGCGAACACCACGCGCCGCGGGCTGGGCTTGCCGGTGAAGATGCACTGCCCTTCACCGGTCAGCGCGTCGGCCCACGGCGCCCCTTCGAACCCCCCGGTCGGGATGCAGCGGATGGTCACCTTGTGCGCATCCTTCACCGCCGTCTCGATCTCCGGATCGCCGGACCAGTGCGCCAGCGCGAACCCGCCTTGCGCCTCCTTGCCCCCGGTCGACGCGAAGAACGCGTCGAAATCTGCGCGGCTGTTGATCACGTGCGTGTTGCCGTCGCGCACGGCGAGCGCGCGCGCGTAGAGGGTCGCCTGAATGTCGCCAAGGATCTCCGTGACGCGGCCCACGAGCTCCCCGCGCGCCATGCTCGACTTGTCCTTCGGCGAGCGGTCCCTGCGCATCACCATGGCCACGCCGGCGTCGACGTCGCGCGGCCCGATCTCGATACGCAGGGGGACGCCCTTCTTCACCCACTCCCACTGCTTGTCGCCGCCGCGGATGTCCCGCCGATCGATCTCGACCTCGACGCGGCGCTCGCCGAAGCGCTGCGCCCGGAGCTCCTTCGCGAGCCCGTCGATGTACTCGTCGATCTTGGCGCGCGTGTCGTCGCCCCGGTAAACGGGCAGGATCACGACGTGCGCGGGCGCGAGGCGCGGCGGGAGCACCAGGCCGTCGTCGTCGCTGTGGGTCATGATCAGCCCGCCGACGAGGCGCGTCGATACGCCCCAGGACGTCGTCCAGGCGTGCTCTTCGGTCTCCTCCTTGGTCTGGAACTTGATGCCGCTCGCCTTCGCGAAGTTCTGCCCCAGGAAGTGGCTCGTCCCGGCCTGCAGGGCCTTCCGGTCCTGCATCATCGCCTCGATCGCATAGGTGTCGACCGCCCCGGGGAAGCGCTCGCTCGCCGTCTTCGGCCCCTCGAGGACGGGCATCGCCATGAAGTCGCGCGCAAACGTCGCGTAGACCCCGAGCATGCGCAGCGTCTCCTCGCGCGCCTCGGCCTCGCTCGCGTGCGCCGTGTGCCCCTCCTGCCACAGGAACTCCGCCGTCCGCAGGAACAGGCGCGTCCGGAGCTCCCAGCGCACGACGTTCGCCCACTGGTTGATCAACAAGGGGAGATCCCGGTAGCTCTGCACCCAGCTCGCGAACGCCGCGCCGATGATCGTCTCGGACGTGGGGCGCACGATGAGCGGCTCCTCCAGTCGGGCCTGAGGGTCGGGAATGAGCCCGCCGCCAGGGCCGGGGACGAGCCGGTGGTGGGTGACCACGGCGCACTCCTTCGCGAACCCCTCGACGTGCTCCGCTTCCTTTTCAAGGAACGACTTCGGGATGAACAGCGGGAAGTAGGCGTTCTTGTGCCCGGTCGCCTTGAACATGCTGTCGAGCTCGCGCTGGATGTTCTCCCAGATCGCGTAGCCCCACGGCTTGATGACCATGCAGCCGCGGACCGGGGAGCTCTCCGCGAGGTCGGCCGCGCGCACGACCTGCTGGTACCACTCCGGGTAGTCCTCGTTGCGGGTGGGCGTAATGGCGGTCTTCGGCGCTTCGTTCTTGGCCACGGTCTCTGCTCTCCTCGATGGGCGGCTTGGGCGGCGGCCTTCGACCGGGCCGCCTTCGTCCCGCTGCGGACGGTCGGCTGGCGCCGGCCCCGCTCCGGGCTGAGCGCGCGACGTATCAGGAGCGCGGCAGGGTGTCGAGCGCAGCGGTCCCAGCGCCGGAGCCACGCCGCCCTCCCGCTGGCCGGAGCGATGCCGCTCGCCCCACCGGCCGCCGCGCGCCAGGCTGCCTTCGCGGCGGCGCGCCGTCGTGGTACGCGCAGGAGAACGACGTGAACTACGTCATCCTCACGCACGGCGGGGTGACCGCGCCGCAAAGCGGCTCGGAGAGCTGCGCCAGGGCCGCCGACGAGGCGCGCCGCGCGCTGGACGAGGGCGGAGAGGCGCTCGCGGCGGCGATCGGCGCGACCGTGCGCCTCGAGGACGACCCGCGCTTCAACGCCGGGACGGGCTCGAACCTCCGCCTCGACGGGCGGACGGTCGAGATGGACGCGGCCGTGATGGCCAGCGACGGGCGGTTCGGCGCAGTGGCGTGCATCGAGCGGGTGAAGAACCCCGTCCTGGTCGCCGCGAAGGTGATGGAGACGCCGCACCTGCTCCTCGCCGGCGCCGGCGCGACGGCGTTCGCTCGCCGGCTGGGGTTCGCCGAGCATGAGCCGATCACCGAGGAGGCGCGCTCGAAGCACGCCCGCGCCCTCGCAGCGCTGCGCGGCGAGGGCGGAGACGACGAGACCACGAACGACGCGGCGCGCTTCCGCGCGCTCACGGCGACGCGGTTCTGGAACTTCGACGCCGAGCCGATCGAGTGCGACACCGTCGGGGCCGTCGTGCGCGACACGCACGGCCGGTTCGCCGCCGCGGCGTCGACGGGCGGGTCGACCTACTCGCTGCGCGGCCGCGTCGGGGACGTGCCGCTCCTGGGCGCGGGGATCTACGCTGGCCCGCACGGCGCCGTGGCGGCGACCGGCGTCGGCGAGGAGATCGCGCGCCGCTTCCTCGCGCGGACCGTCTATGACTGGCTCGCCGACGGCGTCGCGCCCGCGCGCGCCGCGCAGCGCGGCGTCGCGATGTTCCCCGACGTGCTCGCCGTCGGCGTGCTCGTGGTGGGGCGGAGCGGTCAGGCGATCGCCTCGAACCGCGCCATGGCGAGCGCGCAGCTCGTGGGCTGAGGAGCAGCAGACGACGATGCAGAGTGGAGACCCTGATGCGATCGTGGTGGGCGCGGGACCGAACGGCCTCACGGCGGCGGCGTACCTCGCCCGCGCGGGCTTCTCGGTGCTCGTGCTGGAAGCCGAGCGAGAGCCGGGCGGCGCGGTCCGCACGCGCGAGGTGACCCTCCCCGGGTTCCGCCACGATCTCGGCGCGGCGTTCTTCCCCTTCGGGCAGACGAGCCCCGCGCTGGTGCCGCTCGATTTGCCGGGGGCCGGCCTCGTGTGGCGCCACGCGCCGATCGACAGCGCTCACCCGGCGCCCGACGGGACGTGCGCCTCGATCGCGCGGGACGTCGAGGCGACGGCGCGCTCGCTCGGCGAAGATGGCCCCGCGTGGCGCCGGATCGCCGGCTGGCACGCGGCCACCCGCGAGCGGCTGCTGAACGCGCTCCTGTCCACGCCGCCCGCCCTCGGGCCGCTGCTCCGGCTCGGGCCCCTCAACCTGCTCCGCCTCGCGCAGGTGGCCCTCTCGAGCGGACGTGGCTTCGCGACGCGCACCTTCCGGACAGAGGCGGCCCGGCGCGTTGTCCCCGGGCTCGCGCTCCACACCGACGTGGGCCCGGACGATCCCTGCGGAGCGATCGTCGGCTTCATGCTCACCGTGCTCGCCTCGAGCGGCGGCTTCGCGGTGCCCGAGGGCGGCGCCGGCGCGATCACGAGCGCCTTGCTCAGGCGCGTCGAGGAGCGCGGGGGCGCCCTCCGCTGCGGCGCCCGCGTCGACCAGATCATCGCCCGGGAGGGACGGGCGGTCGCGGTCCGGCTCGAGGACGGCCAGGAGCTCCGCGCCCGCCGTGCGATCGTCGCCGACCTCGCCGCGCCGACGCTCTACCTCCGCCTGCTCGCCTCAGAGCTGGTTCCCGAGCGGGTGCAGCGCGCCATGCGCCGGTTCCGCCAGGGGTTCGGCACCTTCAAGATGGACTGGGCGCTCGACGGTCCGACGCCGTGGTCCCACGAGGACGCCACGCGCGCGGCGGTCGTGCACGCGGGCGACAGCCTCGACGACCTCTCGGCCTTCACGCGGCAGGTGCGCGCCGGGGCGCTCCCCGAGCACCCCTATCTCGTGATCGGGCAGCAGTCGCTGGTCGATCCGACGCGCGCGCCGGCCGGCCGCCACACCCTGTGGGCCTACTCCCGCGTCCCCTCCTCCATCGAGGGCGGCTGGGCGGGCTCGCGCGAGCGCTTCGCCGATCGCATCGAGGCGCGGATCGAGGAGCTCGCCCCTGGCTTCCGGCAGAGGATCATCGCCCGGACGATCTGGGCGCCGGACGATCTCGAGGCGATGGATGCAAACCTCATCGGCGGCGATCTCGGCGGAGGCTCGGCCGACATCCGGCACCAGCTCATCTTCCGGCCGGTGTTCCCCTATTTCCGCTACCGCACGCCGCTCCGCGGCCTGTATCTGGGCTCGTCCTACGCGCACCCCGGCGCCGGCGTCCACGGCGCGTGCGGGCGCAATGCAGCCCTGGCGGTGCTGCAGGACGAAGGCTAGCGCGCTTCGCTACTTCGACCGCGACGGCGGGCCGTCCCGGTAGTCGGAGCGCTTCAGGCCGTGGCTCGCGATCTTCTCCTGGAGCGTGCGCAGCGGCATCCTGAGCCGCCGAGCGGCCATCGCCAGGTTGCCGTTGGTGCCGCGGAGGGCATCGAGGATGATCTCCGTCTCCAGACGGTCCATCTGCGCCTTGAGCCCGATCGTCGGCGCGGAGCTGGGCGGCCCCGCGAGCTCGACGGGAGTCCGATCGGGCGGCGGCGTGGAGCGTTTGGGCGCCGAGAGGGAGTGGATGCTCTCCGGCAGGTCGAGCGGGGTGATGACATGCCCCCGCGCGATGACGACGGCGCGCTCGATGGCGCTGCGCAGCTCGCGTACGTTGCCTGGCCAGGGGTACTGCTCCAGGAGCGCGAGCGTCTCCGGATCGAGCGAGCGCACGTTCCTGCGGTGCACCTCGCTCGCCTGCCGGAGGAAGCGCTGCGCGAGCGGTCCGATGTCCTCCCGCCGCTCGCAGAGCGGCGGGATGCGCAGCGGCGCCGCGTTGAGCCGGTAGAGCAGATCCGAACGGAACGTGCCCGCCTCGCACATCGCCTCGAGATCGCGGTACGTGGTCGCGACGATCCGCACGTCCACCTCGATCTCCTTGGTCGAGCCGACGCGGACCATGCGACCGGTGTCGAGGACGTGCAGCAGCGCGGCCTGGCAGGAGGGCGGGAGGTCGCCGACCTCATCGAGCACCACGGTGCCGCCCGCGCACGTCTCGAAGACGCCCTCTTGCGCGTGGACCGCGCCGGGGAAGGCGTCGGCCTCGTGGCCGAAGAGCGTGCTCTCGAGCAGCTGGGCGGGCACGCCGCTGCATCCGACGCGGATCATCTGCATCTTGTGGCGGGGGCCAGCCTCGTGGATCAGCCGCGCGAGCACGTCCTTGCCGGTCCCCGTCTCGCCCTGGAGCAGCACGGGCGCGGACGAGCGCGCGAGGCGCATCGCGGTCTCGAGCACCGGGCGCATCGCGGGGCTGCGCATCACGAGCCCCTCATCGCCGACCGTGCGCAGCCCGCCCACCGGCGTGGGTCCGCCCACCAGGTTCTCGATGCTCGGCATCTTTCTCCGCTCGGAGGCGCCACGACGCCCGTCGAGCGCGTCGAGGTTCAGCACCGGCAGCTCGGCGCTCGCGATCACGCGCAGCGACGCCGTGATCTCCCCGAGCATCACCTCGTCGCCGGGCTTCAAGACGCCGTGCTCGACGCGCTGCCCGCTCAGGAAGGTGCCGTTCGTGGAGCCGAGATCCTGGATGAGCACGTCGCCGCGCTGGAACGTGAAGCGCGCGTGGCGTCGCGACAGGCTGCGCTCGGGGATCGCGACGTCGGCGCTGGGATCGCGGCCGATGACGACGCCGACCCCCTCGAGCAGCCGCACCGTCTCGGCGCCTTGCCGGTGGTAGATGATGAGCAGCACGTGCGGCTGCGTCCCGCGCTCGCGGCTCAGCTGCGTCAACGCATCACGGACCTGCGACATGGCGATCGGGTCCGTCACGCCCAGCTGCGACTCGACCTGGACCTCCTGTGCTCCGAGGTCGTCGTGCAGCATGGATGGCCGTGCGACCTTGGGCTCCACGGGCAAGTCGACGCCAGCGTGGCCTTCCTCGGACGCGCCCGGCTCGCGGACGTCCGGCGAAGACAGACTCGTCGGAGCGGCCGGACGCGAGTGATTCATGCGTTCTCTCTCATGCGTGCCCGAGGAGCCTCCGGCTCCAAATGTTGGCCCGCGAGCCCTGCTCGCGCTCGTCCCGTTATCCTATGACCATAAGCCAGAGGTTGCCCGGCGCGCAAGGCGCGAGCAGCACTTCGTCGGCGCTGCAGCGGTAAGCTTTGGTTTCTCTGCTTCCCCTGCTTCCTCCGCTACCTCCGCTACCTCCGCTTCCCCTGCCTCCCCCGCTTCCTCCTCTCCCTTGCAGCCTCGCTGCCTTTGCCTGTGCTGCCTCTACATCCCAGTTCTTTCTCTTTCGTTTCTGCAGTGTAGCCCTCGGACGCATCCTCTGCAGGCCACCTCGGCGCTCCGCTCAGATCTGACGCACAACGCGCTCGCCAGAGGCGAGCGATCGCGCGGATGGCTCCTCGACGCTGCCGTGTGCGCTGAAGCGAGAGCACGGGAGGTCCTCGAGCGATGGGAGCTCCGCATAGCCGCGGGGACCGGCGATCTCGTTGAAGCAGCGCCCGAGCCAGCCCGGAATGACGAGCGCATAGGTGCGCGCAAGCCGTCGAGGATCGTCCAGTGTGCGCAGCATCGCAAGGTAGGTCACTTCTCCATAGGTCGCCTTGAAGGCAGCCGCCTGCTCAGGGCGCGCCAACCAGCTCATGACGCCGGCGCGATCCGCCTCTGGGTGGAACTGGACCGCCTCGACGCCGGGCGCGACCTGCAACCCGAGGATCGCCCGCCCCTTGGAGATGCCGTCACGGCTCTCACGAGCGAGGAGCTGGCCGCCGAGGGAGCTCAGCTGGCGCTCGTCGAGGTTCACCGCCTCCCAGTTGCGGTGCTCGAACGCGAAGAGCCGGTCCCCAAACGGCGCCAGCAGCGGGTGTTGCTGGCCGACGGGGGTCGTGTAGATCGGCATGACGCCGAACTTGCGATCGGCGCGGGGCACGACGTCGGCCAGCTTGTAGTGATGGACGACGAGCTCGAACGAGTAGCAGATCGCGAAGAGCGCACGCCGGTGCGCGCCCCCCTGGATCGCCGACTCGACGACGCCGTCCACGAAGCGCGCAAAATCCCGCGTCCAGGGCTCGCCCTCCCCATCAAAGGGAGAGCCGGGCCCCCCTGACGCGAGGTACAGATCGCAGTCCGTAGGGATGGGTGCGTTGGTGTCTCTGGGAGACACCTCGACGACCTCGCAGGATAGGCCCGGATTGCGCGCCTGAACGCGTTCGAAGAACCCCGCGGCGAGCCCGCGTAGACAGCGCATCGCCTGGTTCACGTGGCCATTGTTCATGTCCACGATGCACAACCGCAGCGGCCGGCCGTTCGCGACGGTAGCTTGCCGGCCGGGAGTAGGTGGAAGTGGATTGGCGCTCATCGGAAGGTGGCAGTTTGCAGACGTAGACCCCCGCGTTTTCTACCCATACCACCCCGCCGACCTCGCGAAAAGAATGGATTTCTCCGGTACGCCGGTTACGCCGGTTACGTCGGCTGCTCCCGCTACTTCAACTTCATCGACTGATCCCTTTACGTTTTTACGTTCACGTCGGCCACATCCGTCACATCCGTCATGTCTGTCACATCCGTTGTGCTTGTTGCGTCCATCACACCAGGTATGTCCATTACAGCGGTTACACCAGCTTCAGTTACGTCCGCTACACCCGCTTCATCGATCACGCAGCGGACGACTCGTCGCCTCCTGGAGGAAACCAAAACTCCTTCCTCGGACCCGCGTTCGTGGGAATCCTGTGCGTGATGAACAAACGGAATGGTTCGACCCGTGATCCTCTGACCCGGCGCCATGTGCTGACCGGGCTCGGCGCTGCGCTCGGCGCCTCGGCCTTCGGATGCAGCACCCCAGAGGGCGCGATGTTGCTCGGCAACGCCCCGCCAAGCGCGGGCAGCGCCGACGAGAGCGGCGGAGCCGGCGGTGCGGGTGGCTCAGAAGGAGCGGTCGGCTCAGAAGGAGCGGTCGGCTCAGGACGGCCGGAAGGTGGCGAGGCCGGCGGCGCTCCGGATCGCTGCGCGGAGACGGGAGGTCTGAGCCCGGCGGAGCTGCTGGCGCCCATCAACACCATCGTCGTTCTCTGCATGGAGAACCGCTCCTTCGACCACTATCTCGGCTCGCTGCTGCTCAAAGAGGG
This sequence comes from Sorangium sp. So ce145, assembly GCF_051525985.1. Taxonomy (NCBI): domain Bacteria; kingdom Pseudomonadati; phylum Myxococcota; order Polyangiales; family Polyangiaceae; genus Sorangium; species Sorangium sp. So ce145. Next base: position 5,254,716 of record NZ_CP150315.1, read on the forward strand.
CCGGCAGATCGACGGCCTGACAGGCGGAGAGTCGAACCGAGCGCTCGATGGGACGCGGATCTCGCCCTTCCAGCTCGACAACTTCACGCCCGCCGACCCGCCGCACAGCTGGGACGCCGCCCACACGCAGTGGAATCAAGGGATGAACGACGGGTTCGTCATCGCGCACGCAGGGCCGCACCAGCGCGACGTCATGGGCTATCACGTGCGGGAGCATCTGCCGGTGCTCTACGCGCTCGCAGACGCGTCGGCGATCTGCGAGCGCTGGTTCGCCTCGGTGCTCGGCCCGACCTGGCCGAACCGGCTCTACCTGCACGGCGCCACGTCGAGGGGCGTCTCGAGGAACGTGCCGGTCACCGGCTTCACGAGCGTGTTCGAGCTGCTGAACGACGCAGGGATCTCGAGCAGGAACTACTTCCACGACGTCCCGTGGTGCTCGGGTGCGTACTTCAAATTCAAGGGCGTCTCCGGGATCGAGCGCTTCTTCGAGGACGCGGCCGCGGGGCTCCTCCCCTCGTTCTCCGTCATCGATCCCCAGTTCTTCGGCGCCACCGCGAACGACGATCACCCGGACCACGACGTGCAGCTCGGGCAGGTGCTCATCGCCAGCATCTACAACGCGCTGGCGAAGAGCCCCCAGTGGGGCCAGTGCCTCCTCGTGATCACCTATGACGAGCACGGGGGCTTCTTCGACCACGTCGCGCCGCCGTCGACGACGGACGACGATCCCTTGTTCACCCAGCTCGGGTTCCGGGTGCCGTCGATCGTGGCGGGCCCGTTCGTCCGGAGGGGCTGCGCGGTGAGCACCGTGCTCGACCACGCGTCGGTGATCCGCACGCTGGAAGCGCGCTTCGATCTCCCCTCGCTGAACGCGCGCTCCGCCGGCGCGAACGATCTCTCGTGCTGCATCGATCCGGCGCTCCTCCGCGCTCCTCAGGAGCCGATCCTGCTGCCCGAGATGGACATCTCCCTGTCGCGGCTGCGCTCGCGCACCGAGTCCGGGATCTCTCAGCCAGAGCTGTGGGAGGCCGCGGAGCGCGGGCTCATCCCGCGGCACCTCGATCGCCGGGGCGAGGGTCCGGCCATCGCCCGGCGGGTGCTGGCGCACGCGGAGCGGCTCGGCACGGCGAGGCTCAGGGACTGACGCGCCGGCCAGCCGGCGCCGAGGTCGCCCGGGGGCGGGAGGTCTGATAGAAGCGCCGCCGTGCCGCCCGATCTCAATCCGCCCGCCGCCATCCAGGCAGGGACCACGCCGGCGAGCGCGGCCCCGGGCGCGCCCCCGGCGACCAGCGCAGGCCCGCCGGCGGCCGGGCAGGAGAAGGCGACCAGCGCGGCGCGCTCGTCGGCGATGGTCACCGCTGGGATCATCCTCTCGCGGCTCGTCGGGCTGCTCCGCCAGCGGGTGACGGCGCACTTCTTCGGGACATCCGAGCTCGCCGACGTGCTCGCCGCGGCGTTCCGCGCGGGGAACATCACCCAGAACCTGCTTGGCGAGGGGACGCTCTCCGCGACCTTCATCCCCGTCTACGCGCGCCTCCGCGCGGCCGGCGACGCGCGACGCGCGGCGCACTTCGCGCTCTCTGCCCTCGGGATCCTGCTCGTCGCCGCCGCGGCCGCGTCGCTCGCCGGCGTGCTCGCGGCGCCGTGGCTGTCCTTCCTGGTCGCGGCGGGCTTCGACGACGACAAGCTCGCCAGCACGACCCGGATCGTCCGGATCATCTTCCCGATGACCGGCCTGCTCGTGCTGTCCGCGTGGGGGCTCGGCGTGCTCAACGCGCACCGGCGGTTCTTCCTCCCGTACGCCGCGCCCGTCGCGTGGAGCGCCGCCCAGATCGCGGGGCTGCTGGCGTGCGGCGCGTGGCTCGGCATGCGCGGGGAGCCGCTCGCCGAGGCGCTCGCGTGGAGCGCGCTCGCGGGCGCGGCGCTGCAGCTCTCGCTGTTGCTCCCCTCGGCGCGCTCGCTGCTCGGCGGGCTCAGGCCGCGCCTCGACGCGAGTGATCCGAGCGTCCGAGAGGCCGGCAGCAAGCTGCCCGCCGCGCTGCTCGGCCGCGGGATCATCCAGGTGTCCGGGCTCGTCGACACGCTCCTCGTGAGCTTCCTCGGCGCCGGCGCGAACGCGGCCTTCAGCTACGCGCAGACGGTCTACCTCCTGCCGATGAGCGTCCTCGGCGTCGGCGAGGCCGCGGTCGCGCTGCCCGAGATGGCGCGCGACACGGCCGAAGCCGACGTCGCGCGGCGCAACGAGGCGCTGTCGCGCCGACTCGGAGCGTCGCTCGCGCGGATCACGGTGCTGACCGTGCCGGCCGCGGCCGTGTTCATGGTGCTCGGGCGGGAGCTCATCACGCTGCTGCTGCAGACCGGGACGTTCGACAGGGCGTCGACGGCGCGGGTCGAGCCGCTCGTGTGCGCCTACGGGCTCGCGCTGCTCGGGAACGCCGCCGGGCGCGTGCTGATCACCGCGTCGTTCGCGCTGGGGGACACGAGGACCCCGGCCCGGTACGCGCTCTATCGCGTGGTCGTCAGCACCGCCGTCGCGCTCCTCCTGATGCAGTGGCTCGACGTGCTCGGCGTGGTGCTCGGCGCCGTCATCGCGGGATGGGTCGAGGCGATCGCCCTCGGGCGCCGCGTCCGGCGCGAGATCGGCGGGCTCGGGCTGGATCAGATCCGGATCGGCCGCGTGGCCTTGCTCGCGGCGATATCGGTCGGCTGCGGCGCCGCGTTGAAGGCGGCGCTGCCCGAGGCGGTGGCCGCGGCGCCGTGGGGTGCCGCGCTCATCCTCGCTGCGTGCGGCGGCGCCTTCGCCGTCGCGGCGCCGGCGCTCGGGCTCTTCAGCCTGAAGTCCCTCCTCCGCCGGAGGTGATCACGGGCGGCGCCGCGCGCGCACGGTGCCACGCGACGTAGCGCTCGACGAACGCGCGCTGCACGGGGCGCAGCGCGACGCGCGGGCGCCGTCGCTCGATCAGGGCGAGCGCCTCGCCCACCTCGATGCCGCCGCGGGTGGCGAGGTAGCAGAGCGCGAGCGTGACGCACCTGCCCACGCCGCTCGCGCAATGGACGTGGACACGGTGGCCAGCGACGATATGCCGCTCGAGGAACGCCACGCCGCGCGCGGCCTCCTCGAGCGTGGGAGCGCACATGTCCCAGCAGGGGATGCGCAGGTACTCGACCCCCGCCGCGCGCAGCGCGAGCACCGGATCGTACAGCTCGCGCGACACGTTGATCACGGCGCGGACGCCGAGGCGACGAAGCTCGACCACGTCGCCTGGAAGAAGGAACCCCCCGATCAGGAGGTTCGGGCTCACCCACGTGCGCCACGGGTGCCGCGGCCGGAGCGACGCGGAGGCGCGGCGCAACGCCAGGAATGCATAGAAAACGAGGGCATACGGCGCGAGCAGGAGGAACATCAGCGCAGGGCGAAGGCGCACGCGCACCTCATGGCGTCGACGCTCGCGTCGCGCCAGCGGCCGGGCGGCACGCGGCCCGATGACGCGAGCCAATGACGCGAGCCGATGACGCGCACGCGCGCCAACGACACACGCGCGCCGAGCGCACCGACGATGCGCAGGCGGCGCCACGGAACTTGGCCCAGCGCGCGCGAACCGGGCATGCGTCGGCAGATGCCGCTCGCTTCCTTGCCGACGGATCCCTCCCGCTCGGTCTCGCCTCCGCGCCTCCGGACGCCGCTGCCCAGCGCGCCACGGCGCTCCGACGGCGGCCCCCGCTCGCGACCCGCCGATGGGCGGCTCGCCAGCTTGCTCGTCGCGCTGGCCGTGTGCGGATGCAAGCCGGCAGGCGCGGTGGTGGAGCTGTCGAAGGAGGGGTCGAGCGACGATGCGCTCGAGGTCGCCGCGCTGCCAGCGGACGGGCCCAAGCTGGTCGCGCTTCGCGCAGGGACGCCCGTGCTCGCGCGTCCGCAGGCGGGCGCACGCAAGCTCGGCGAGCTCTATCCTGGCGCCTCCGTCGTGAGGTCCTCGGAGCCGTACGGACGCGCGGGGTGCAGCGGCGGTTGGTATGCGATCCGCCCCCGCGGGTTCGTCTGCGCGGGCGACGGCGCGACGCTGAACACCGACGTGCTCGCGCTCCTGCCGGCTCTGCCCGACACGTCGCGTCCACTCCCCTATCGCTACGGCCGCGCGCGAACCCAGGGCGCCCCGGCGTATTTCGGGGTGCCCAGCCGCGAGGAGCTGCAGCGCGCCGAGCCGGATCTCGATCGCCATCTCGAGCGCGTGCAGCGCAGCGACGCGCAGCTCGGCGCGTCGGCCAACGACGTCCCGCTGGACGCGCGCGGCGTCTCCTCCGGGCCCCCGGTGCTGCTGCCGCGAGGCGACGGCATCGGCGAAGACGGGCGCAGGACCGAGGCCGGATACTTCCTCTTCCCGATCGCCGATGCGATCGCGCCGCTCCCGCCCGTCGCCGCGCTCGGCATCGACATCGGCGGAAAGGACGGCGCCCGCGTCGATCTGCGCGCCGCGCTGAAGACGGTGGCGCTGCGCAAAGGCAGCGGGGTCGCGATCACCCGCACGTTCACGGCGGGAGCGACCGACGGACGCAGGTTCGGCGTGACGCCGGAAGGACGGCTCGTCCCGACCGACCGGCTCCAGGCCGCGCTCGGATCACCGTGGCACGGCCTCGATGTCGAGAAGCACGGGCTGCCTGTGGCGTTCGTCCACCGCCACGACGTCCACACGTGGTCGCTCGGCCGCGGCAAGGCGACCGCGAACGACGAGGAGCTCGAGCGCCGCACGGGCGTGCCGCTCACGGGCAGGTTCAGGACGGTGGACGGCGTCCGCTTCGAGGAGGCGCGCGACGGCTTCTGGCTGCGCGCGCAGGACCTTGTCGTCGTCGTCCGTCGCACCAAGCTCCCCGACTTCGCCAAAGGCGCGCAGCGCTGGCTCGACGTCAGCCTGGTGAACCAGACCCTGACGGCCTACGAGGGGCAGAAGCCCATCTACGCCACGCTGATCTCGTCCGGACGCGACCAGCTGCGCGACCCTGAATCGACCGCGTCCACTGCGCGCGGCACCTTCCGCGTGCGGAGCAAGCACGTCACGCGCAACGTCGATCCGCGCGAGGTCGCCGACAGCTTCGACGTCACCGACGCCCCGTGGGTGATGGCCCTCGCGCCGGGCCAGGCGATCACCGGCATGTACTGGGGCGCCGGGGTCGGCGAAGCGCAAGGCTTCCACGACATCGCGCTGACGCCCATCGATGCGCGGCGCATCTTCCTGTGGGCCGAGCCGGAGCTCCCCGAAGGCTGGCACGCTGTGTACAGCAACGACGAGGAAGGAACCCTCGTCCACGTGCGGCCTTGATGTTCACGCAACCACCGCTGGCCCTCCGAGGGAGGCCAGCGGCCGACTGTCACCATTGCTGGTGCCGAAGGAGGGAATCGAACCCCCGACCCGGCGCGTATGAAACGCCTGCTCTAGCCAGCTGAGCTACTTCGGCAAAAGTGAGGGCGGACTAGTACCGCCCCGTCTCCGCTCTGTCAAGCGAGGTCGTGCGCGTTACGACGCGTGTTCGTCGCGGTCGTCCCCGACTTCTCGTTCATCACATTCATCCCGGTCATCACGGTCATCCCCGAAGATTGCTCTGGATCACCGTTCGCGCTCTCGGTGCTTCGGCAGGACCGCGGGGTTCCTCGCCTCGAACGGCATCGACCACCGGAAGCTCTCGCCGAGCTCGGGCGGCACCGGGGGGTACGGCGAACCGCGCAGCACCGCGCGCCGGCAGTTCTCATCGAACTCGGGGATGCCGCTCGGCCGCGTCACCGACGCGCTCCCCACGGTCCCATCCGCGCGGATCACGAAGGTCACGATCACGGTCCCCTGAAGCCCCTCGCCTGCGGCCCACTTGGGAAACGCGTCGGCCCACAGCGGGTGCAGCTTGGCCATGACCTGCCGCATGTAGTGGCTGCGCCTGCGATCGAGCGGATCGTTGTCGAGCAGCCGGCCGCGCCCTGAACCGAGCGCGCTGGAACGCGCACCGCGGCCCGCCACGCCACCCGCGCCGGTCGCGCCCGGTCCTGCCTGTCCGCCTGGCCCGAACCCACGCGCCCCTCCGGCCGAGCTGGCGTGAACGAGCGACTGGATCGCCGTCGCCACCTCCTGCTCGCTGTCCACCGTGTCGTTCGGGTGCCCCACGGCGTCGGCGGGGACGGACGGCGTGCCCACCGCGACCATCGGCCGCGCCAGCGGAACCGCCGCGCTCTCCCGGTGATCCTCGCCGGGCCGCCCGTCGCGAACGCCCAGCCCCGCGGACGCGCGCTCGCCTCCCTCGACGGCACCGCCGGTGGCGCGCGGACTCACCCCCAGGGAAAGCGACGCGTCGCGCGCAGCGGACACGTCGGTCGCGCCGTCGATGCCCGCAGGCTGGGCCGCAGCGCCGAGCACGCCGCCGCGACGCTGGGGCGCGCCTTCATCGTGCGCCCCGAGCGACGGATCGCGCTCGGCCGACGCGCGTCGCTCGGCCCGACGGCCGACCCGCCCCGCCGCGAGGAACGTGAGCTCCATGGGCTCCCGGCTGGCGCGCCAGTCCTCGCGCGAAGCGCGCTGGGACGACGAGCGGATGCGCTGGATCTGGCTCCTGTCGAGGCGCGAACGGATCTCTGGAGACAGAAAGGTCGCGTCGTCCCTGTCGGCGAGGTTCAACGCAGGCAGCTCCGCCGCGTCGGTACCGCCACGCCCGCTCGTCCCCGTGTCCGGCCGGGGCGCGTCTTCCCCTCCGCCGCGCGAAAGGCGGACGGCCAGCTCGGACGCGGTCGCCGCAGCGCGGTCGAGCGTGCCGTCCGTGACGACGGGCAGATCGATCTCGATCGGCGCGCTCATCGCGGCAGGCGACCCGACCGTCCGCGCGCGCGCTACCTCCCGCCCCGAGAACGAGCCTGCGACGACCAGCGCGCCTGCGCCCACCAGCCCTGCGTGGGCTGCGACGGAGAGCGCCCACGCGGATGCGATCCGGCGGCCGTCGCGAGACCTCTGCGCCATCGTGCTGTCACTATGCCTCGAAACGTGCCTGGGGCGAGCCCGCAGGCGCGGACCGCGCGCGCTCGTCTCAGCCGGTGAGCGCGCCGTCCTGCGGAAGCCGCAGCCGCCTGCGGGTGTTCTCCGCCGTGCGCGCGGCCAGCGCCTCGAAGGGCTCGCCCCGGAGCTCCGCGACGAAGCGCGCCGTGTGCAGCACGTGCCCTGGCTCGCACCGTTTCCCCCGGAACGGCACCGGCGCGAGGTAAGGGCTGTCCGTCTCGACCAGAATCCGATCCCCCGGAGCCCAGGCGGCGACCTCCTGGATCGCGCGCGCGGTCTTGAAGGTCACGATGCCCGAGAACGAGAGGTCGAAATCGAGCGCGAGCGCCCGCTCGGCGAACGCGCGATCCTCGGAGAAGCAATGGATGATGCCGCCGACGTCGCTCGCCTGGGCGCGCTCCAGGATCGCGAGCGTGTCTTCTGGCGCCTCGCGCGTGTGGATGACGATGGGCTTCTCCACCCTCCGAGCGAGGGCGACGAGGTCGGCGAAGACGCGCTGCTGTGTGTCCTTCGGCGAGTGCATGTAGTGGTAGTCGAGGCCGATCTCGCCGACGGCCACGACCTCGGGCAGGCGCGCGAGGACCTCGAGCTCCGCGAGCATCCGGTCGTCCAAGGCGGAGGCATCGTGCGGATGGACGCCGACCGCGGCGTGCACGTCGGCGCGCCGCGCCGCGAGCGCCGCGGCGAAGCGCGCCGCGGAGAGATCCGCGTCGACGCCGACGACCACGAACGCGTCCACGCCGGCGGCCCGCGCGCGGTCCAGGACGGCGTCCGCTCCCTCGCGGAAATGACGCGGATCGACGTGGCAATGCGAGTCGATGATCATGCTTCGCTTCAGGTGACGAGCTCGGCGAAGCGCGCGCGGAGCAGCGCGCTCGCGGCGTCGAGCGCGCAGCGGTCGCAGTAGCCCATCCCGCGCAGCCGCTCGAGCGCGCGCGTCGCGTTCCTGCGCTCCTCCTCGCGCAGCTCGCCCCAGCCCTTCTCGGACTTGCCGTCGCTCTGCGCGTCGCGCAGGAGCGCGACGAGATCGCGAACCAGGAGCGCCACGCCCTTGCGCCGCTCCGTGAACACCGCCTCCCGCAGCTTGCGGATCTGCTGCGGGAACACGACCGCGTTGACGATCTTCTGCCCTGGGTGGTCGATGGCCCACGCCGCGATGGCCGAGATCAGGCCGCGCCGGTGATCGTCGTGCTTCGTGCGGACCCCGAGGAGCGCCTCCACCTCGCGCATCATGCGCTCGTCAGGGTTCTCGAAGTCGCCGGTGTGCGGGTTCCTGATCTTCTCCCCCTTCACCCAGACGCCGACGTGGGAGACGTACCGATCGAACAGCTCGGCGTAGCGCGTCTCGTCGACGAGGCCGCTGGCCGTCCGCATCTCCTCCTCGGTCGTGTCGAGCAGGCGCGTGCGCACGACCTCGCGGAAGAGCCGGTGATCGTGGTAGCCGCCCGCGAGCTGCTTCTCCTTGAGCCAGTCGTACTCCGCCTGCCGCTTGCAGAGCGCGTCGAGCTCCGAGAGCACCGCGAACGGGGAGAGGCACGCGTGGTCCTCGCTCTGCGCCGCGTCGAGCAGGAGCGTCCGCACCTCGCGCGGCGAGACGCCGAGGCGCCCCTCGAAGTCCACGGACGCGTCGCTCTCGTGGTAGATCGCCTCGATGCCCGCGCGCAGGACCTTCTGCGCCTCGGCGTCGAACCGCTCCGGCGCCGTGCCCGTCGCGAACAGCTCCATCTTCTCGACGGCGGTGAGGCTCGAGACGAGCGGCGCGAGCGCGTCGGGGTACCGCTTCGCCTCCGGCTGCCGCATGCGGGTGAGCACGGCGAACTGCGCGGCGACGCGCGTCGCGTGCGGGGCGACGTGGCGGGTCACGAACGGGACGATCTGCGTGTCGTAGATCGCCTGCTCGTCGGGGTAGCTCCGGAGGTAGGGCGCGCGCAGGAGCTCGAAGCGCCCGCGGAAGCTCGGGAACTCCGGGTGCTCCCGGAAGGCGTTGAGGTGCACGTCGTTGGCGCTGCCGATCATCACGACGTTCGTCTGCACCGTCTGCTGCGGCAGGCTGACCTCCCCCGTCTCCAGCGTGAGCTGGAGGTACCGGAAAGCGTCGAGCGGCCGCTTGAGGAGATCGCTGAACTCGAGCACGCCCCCGGCGGCCTCGATCAGCTCACCGTGCGCCTCGAAGAGCGTCGTCGCCTGGAGCGAGGTCGGGAGCGAGGCGAGCGAGCGATCTGCCGTGATCTGCCGCTCGCCGGCGTCGACCGAGAGCTCCGGGCCGATCGTGACGGCGCCGACGCGGTAGCGGCGGGAGATGAAGTACCGCTCGACCTGGACGTGCCGCAACGTCTCGACGAGCGAGCCGCCGCTCGCCACGAGGAGCGCCTCGAAGACCTGCTGGTTCTTGTGCGACAGCTTGCCGCTCATCAGCCACTCGGGCGGCGGCTCCGTCGCGCCGGCGTCCTCGTAGAGCCTCAGGATGAGCGCCCGCCGCTCTCGCACCGGGAGCAGGAACAGCGGGTGATCCCTGAGCTCGATCACGAGCCGGGCGTCGATCTGATCGTCCTCGAGGTGGGCGTAGCTCGTGCCGTCCGCGGCGCTCGCCTTCACGTCGCCGCCGAAGCCGATCGAGCCGCGCATCGTCTTGCGGCTCGGGAACACCCAGTGGAAGCGGTAGACGGCCCCCTCATCGAGGGTCGAGTAGTGCTCCAGGGCGCGCAGGATGCAGGCGGCGAGCGTGCTCTTCGCCGAGCCGTTCGGCCCGTGCATCAGGACGAGCCTGTTGGCCCTGCCCTCGCGCACGAAGTTGCAGAGCACCCGGTAGACCTCGGCCTGGAGCTCTTCGTGGCCGATCAGCGCGAAGTCCCGCCCGTGGTAGGAGGCCGCGGCCGGCGCGCCCTGCTGCGCGGGCTCGGTTGCGGGGAGCTCCCACGGCAGATCGAAGAGCTGGAACCGGGTCAGCTCCCCCCAGGGCTTCTTGACCGTCCGCGTGCCGAAATGGTCGAACATGTCGCGGACGTAGCGAGCCGCGTCGCGTCCGAAGCGGACCGGATTGGAAGCGAAGAGCTCCAGGTACTGCTGGAACGAGAGGACCCGCTGCTCTTCGTTGAAGCGCCTGGCCATCGAGGAGGCGATGGCGTCGAGCTCGGAGAGGGCCTTTCGAGCCCGCTCAGCCGCACTGCCTTGGACCGTCTGGCTGGGGCCGACCTCGCTGGGCTGGCCCCCCCGGTAACCGGAGGTGTCGTTGTTCACGTGCGGCTGAGTTTACCGTTCCGCCTACTGCACGTCGACGACCGCCTCGAGCTCCTGCTTCTGCATCAAACAATTCGCGGCGCTGCAGATGCTGAAGGAGAGCACGCCCGCCACCTTGGTCTTGCCCTTCTTGGCCGCCACGAACGGGACCTTGAGGACGCCCTTGGTCTCCTCGAACGCGCCGTCCTCGCGCTTGAGCAAGGGCTTCGGGTACGAAACGCCCTCGGCGGCCGCCTCGGTGACCTTGAACTTGATGGGGTATTTGTCGTTGATGTGGTAGTCGCCCTTGGACAGGAGCGACACCTCCACGAGCCCCTCCTGGCCGGCCTTGTACGTCCCTGTCGGCTTCATTTCGAGGGTGTAGACCGCATCCTCGACCTTCGATTTTCCGCCCTGGGGTGGGGCCGCAGGTGCTGCCTCGGTGGCGCCGCGAGAGGTCGCCGCTTCGCTCTGGCTACAGCCGAGGAGGGGGAGCCCGGAGAGCGCGATCAGGCACATCGCGGCGGAGAGGGGCTTGCCGGTCCGAGTTGAAGGATGAGTGCTCATGGTCAACACAAATAACACAGCGGCGGCGCCAGCGCGAACGCGGGGCCCCGGCGCCCAGGACGATGGCGCACTGAACCGGAGCGCGCGTGCGCCTTGCGTCTTGCGCCGCCGCCGCGGCGCGTAAGGCGCAACGTCGCACGAGCGCACGGCACGGCGCCGCCGTCAGCGCGAAATCAGCAGCGCGACGAGCGCACAGAGCAGCACTGCCGCGCCGGCCACCGCGGGGATCACCCACCGCGGCAAGCGCTGTGGCACGCCCATCACGATGTCCTCGGCGAACGCCTCGGAAGCGTCCGGCGAGCGCGCGATGACCGCGGCGGCGCTCGACCCGCCGCTAGCACCGGCGGGGACCGCGCCCACGCTCGCCGAGGCATGCGGCTGGCGGGCCAGGACCGACGGCGGCGCGGCGCGGATCCGGGCCGCGAGCTCCTTCTGCGGTAGGTACGCCCAGTCGCGGTGCGACCCCGCGAGGCCGTACGCCTGGCCCACGCGATCGGCGAGCAGGCCGACGGAGGGCAGGCGCGCCTCCGGGCTCTTCATGAAGGCCTCCTCCATCACCGGATCGAGCGAGGCCGGCGCCCCGTACGCCTTGCCCGCCACGCTCGGAGGCAGCGGATTGTTGCCCATGATGGCCACGAGGATCATCGGACCGGTCGGCGCGTGGAACGGGACCTGCCCCGTGACGCACTCGAACACGATCGCCGCGACCGACCAGACGTCGGCGCGATGGTCGAGCGCGAGCAGCCCCTGCGCCTGCTCAGGGGACATGTAGAAGGGCGACCCGATCGTCGTGCCGACGACGGTCAGCTTCTTCGCGCCCTCGCTGTTGTCGCGCACGCTGCCGAAATCGAGGATCTTCACCATGTCGCCGTCGTGCGTGCCGACCAGGAAGATATTGTCCGGCTTGAGATCGCGGTGCACGACCTTGCGCTTGTGCGCCTCCTCGAGGCCGAGCGCGATCTGCGACAGCATCCGAACCAGGCGCTCGGGGGGCAGCACCTTGTCGCGCTTGAGGACCGTCCGCAGCTCCTCGCCCTCGAGGTACTCCATGACCAGCGCGAAGCTGTGATCCTCGGTCTTCTCGAAGGCGAGCACGTCGACGATCTGCTCGTGGGGCAGCGACGCGCTGACCTCGAACTCGCGGTGAAAGCGCTCGACGCTCACCTCGTCGAGCGCGACCTCGGGGTGGAGGATCTTCAGGGCGACGCTGCGGCCGGTCCGAAGATCGAGCGCCTGGTAGACGCGCCCCATGCCCCCGTCGGCGACGATCCGCCAGATCTGGTAGCGCCCGCCGCACAGGGTCGCGCCGACGCGCCTGTCCTCCGGGTGGACCGGCGGCGCTACCTCAGCGACCGGGATGAGGCGCTGCCCGTCGACCGGACAGAAGCCGCTGTCGTGCGAGAAGAGCCTGAAACAGGCGGAGCACGTCTTCAAGCCGCACCCGGGATCAGGCGCGGGAGGGGTCCGCGGCCGGCGTGCTGCCCGTCGCGGGCTCCGGCGGCATGTAGTAGAGGATCCGGTTGCAGTTCGGGCACCGCTCGAACTCCTCCTGGCGGCGCATCTTCTGGAACATCATCGGCGGCACGGACAGGTGGCAGCCGAGGCATGTGCCGTCGTAGGTGCGCGCGATCGCGACGGGCCTGCGCGTCCGGATCGACTCGTAGCGGCGGTACAGGACGACCGGCAGCTTGCCGACCACCTGCTGGCGCGCGTCGGCGCGCTGGGCCCGCTCGGCCTCGAGCGCGGCCAGCGACGCCTGCGTCCCCGGCGCGCTGCCGTCGATCGCCCCCGCCAGATCGACGCGCTTCGCCTCCGCCACGTCGATCGCCGAGCGCGCCCCCTCGGAGGCCGAGTTCAGCCGCTCGATCTCTTCCTCGCGATCGCGGTGCAGCTTGCGCAGCTCCTCGATCTCGCGCTGCGCCGCGTTGGACTCGCGCTCGTTCCGGGAGCGCTGCAGCTTCTCCCGCGAGCGCTCGATCTGGCTCGACATCTGGCGGAGCTCGACGTGCTGCTCGGAGCGCGTCTTCTCTATCTGCGCCAGGGTCTCCCGATCGCGCTTCAGCCGCTCCTCTAGCCCCTTCAGGTCGGACCGCATCCCTTCCAGGCTGCCGCGCTGTTTGTCGAGCTGCTCATCGATGCGGCGGATCTCGCTGTCGATGGCCGACAGCTCTTCGAGGAATGCGATCTGCTCGCGGATGCTCACGTGCTTCCTTGTCTCCTTCTGTTTCGTGGCTTTCGTGGGCCCACCTGGACTCGAACCAGGAACAGCCCGGTTATGAGCCGGGGGCTCTGACCGATTGAGCTATAGGCCCTGGTACAAGGGCGAACCCCGATCGGGGCCGCCCACTTTCGCACCGGCGGACAACGTAGTCCAAGCGGCGCGCAGTTGGAAGGGGAGCGGTTCGGCCCGACCGGGTTCCACGATGGCGCCACGGCGGTCAGGGGTGGCTCGGCCGTGAGGGAAGCCCGTCCGCGGACGGGGCGCAGCGCGAGGGGGGCCTCGCCGGGCATGGCGCGGGGACATCGCGCCGGCGTGCGCGGTCGGTCGACGCCAGAGGCGACGCCAGAGGCAGCGCCGTGGGCCATGGCAGAGGCCCGCTCGGGCTGCGGCCCCTCACGGCCCCTGCCGCCCGCCCGGATCGACCATCGGGCTGCGGCGCGGGATGCGCGCTGTTTTTGCCGCCGGGGTCACGGCCTTGCCCCCGTCGAGCGCGTCGGAGCAGCACCGGAACCCGACCTGATAGAAGCGGAACCACCGGTTGTGCGTCGACGTGACCGGGCGGCATCGCGAGCGGATCGGCCCCCAGTAGCCCCCTTTCAGCGTCGATCGAAACGGCTTCTCGTCCAGCGTGCCGAGCTCATTGTTCACCCACTCGTCGACGTTGCCGGTCATGTCGCGCACGCCGAAGGGGCTGACGCACCGGTGCATCTCCCCGGACGCAACCCGGCGATCGAGCCGCTCGACCTCCGCCGAGATCTTCCATGGGTCAGCGAACGTCTCGAGCACCGGCATCGAGATCTTCCTGTCGATGTTGCAGGCGTCGGGATCGCGAGCGATCCCGTAAGGATAGGGCCACATCTGCGGCCCCTCGCACGCGAACTCCCACTCCTCGCCGGAGCAGAGCCGCTTGCCCTCGATCTCGCAGGCGCGCTTCGCCTCCAGCCAGTTGACCATCACCACCGGGCGGACGCCCTCGATGTTCGGGTACTCGAAGACGTCGATGCAGAAGCGCCGGTGCTGGAGGCGCCCCTCGCAGAGGACCTCCGGCTCGAACCGGGCGCAGATGTCCTTCTCCTCGTCGATGTAAGCGGCGCAGTGGTGCCCGACGTACGGGCAATAGATGCCGTCGACGAGCACCATCCCGCCGAGGCACGCCGTGCGGCTCTCCGGGTCGACGCGCACGTACGCGGGCAGCGGCGGCGGCGCCGGAGGCGCCAGCGCGGGCGGGGCCGGCTCCGGCGGGGCGACGCTCGCCGCCGGGGCCGCGCTCGCCGCGTCGAGCGGCTCAGGTGGCCTCTGGAAGCGGGGGGCAAAGAGGAGCGCGCTCACCAGGGCGGCGACGACGAGGGCGGCGATGAAGGCGATGCGCTCGCGCATGTCAGTCGTACACGCCGTCCTTCTCGCGGTCGCGCTCGATGAAGGGCCGCGGCGGCGGGGTGACGACGCCGTCGACGGTGTCCGCGCAGCAGCGGAAGCCGACCTGGTAGAACTTGAACGTCGGCCCGTGCCCTCCGGTCGTGAGGCGGCAGGTGTTCCGAACAGGACCCCAGTAGCCGCCGTTGAGCGTGGCCGGGCGCGACGTGCCCGGATCGTCGGCGAGGTTGTCGGTCCACTCGTCGACGTTGCCGGAGAGGTCGTACGCCCCGTAGGCGCTGATGCAGTTCGGGTGCGATCCGATGGGATCGGCCTGCCACAGCCGGGCGATCTCGCCCTCGCGGGTCGCCTCGTCCACCATGGCGTCGATGTCGAACTCGATCGCGGCGCGGTCGATGTTGCAAGGGCTGGGCGTGCGCACGAAGCCCCAAGGATACGGCAGGCGCTTCGGTCCTTCGCAAGCGAGCATCCACTCGGAGCGCCGGCACAGCCGCCTGCCGATCGAGGCGCAGAGCGACTTCGCTTCGTACCAGTCGACGTAGACGCGCGGGAGCTCGCCCACCCGGTTCGGCCACTCGTGGCGGTCGATGCAGAAGCGCCGGTGATCCACCGGAGCCCGGCAGCGGGCGCCGCGCCCGTACTCGGGGCAGCCATGGCCGGCTCCATCGCCGCTGCGGGTGCAGACATACGGGAGGGATGGACAGAAATCGCCCTCCACGAGGCTCATATCGGCGGGACACGCAGCGCGCGCCACCGGATCCGCCGCGAAGGGATCGACCAGCGGGGCCGCCGCGGCGGCCTGCCGGCTCGCGCTTCGCGGAACCGGGGCCGCGCCGGGAGGTGAGCCCGGAGCGGGCGCTGCTGCCTCCTCCTGACCAGCGGCCGTGGCGGGTGCAGGCGTGGACGATGCCGGTGCCGCGGGCCCGGCAGAACGCGCCGCAGCGGGGCCGGGCTCGGAGCGCCCGGACGGAGAGGGCGGCGCGAGCAGCAGCGCGTCGAGCTCAGGGGCGTACCGCGCAAGGAGCGCGACAACGCCGAGCGCAGCGCCGGCGCCGACCGCCATCAGGACACTCCTTGCACGCGCTTCCACCTGCGCGCCCTCTCATAGTCCAGCTCGCAGCGCAGCGACGTGAGAAGAATTGCAAGACAACCGGAAGACCTGGCGCGCGCCGTACGCGGCGCGTCGCGGCGCGCGACGGGGCCACCAGGGCAACTGGGGCAACTGGGGCAACTGGGGCAACTGAGCCGACAGAGCAGCGAGCGGCGAGCAGGAGCGGCGCCACGCCCGGTTCCGTGTGTGATAGCTCTCCGGTTCCCCCTATGGATCGACTGGTCGTTCGAGGCGCCCGGCAGCACAACCTCAAGAACGTCAGCGTGTCGCTTCCGCGCGACCGCCTGGTGGTGATCACCGGTCCGAGCGGCTCGGGCAAGTCGTCCCTGGCGTTCGACACCATCTACGCGGAAGGGCAGCGCCGCTACGTCGAGTCGCTCTCCGCCTACGCGCGGCAGTTCCTCGAGCAGCTATCCAAGCCGGACGTCGAGTCGATCGAGGGCCTCTCGCCCGCCATCGCGATCGAGCAGCGCGCGCTGGCGAAGAGCCCGCGATCGACCGTCGGCACGGTGACCGAGATCTCGGACTACCTCCGCCTGCTCTTCGCGCGCGTCGGCACCCCGCACTGCCCCGCGTGCGGCAAGCGGATCGAGGCCCAGACGGTGCAGCAGATCGTCGACCGCATCCTCGATTTCGGCGACAAGACGCGGGTCACGATCATGGCGCCCATCGCGCGAGGGCGCCGCGGAGAGCTGAAGCTCGACATCGAGCGGCTGCGCCGGGAAGGCTTCGTGCGAGCGCGCATCGACGGCGAGATCGTCGATCTCGGCGACGAGATCGTCCTCGACCGGACGCGCGCGCACGACCTCGACGTGGTCGTGGACCGGATCGTGGTCAAGGACGGCATCAAGGGCCGGCTCACCGACTCCGTCGAGCTCGCGCTCAAGCTGGGCGAGGGCAGGCTGCTCGTCGACATCTCCAGCGACGGCATGAAGATCGAGCCGCTCTGGATGAGCGAGCGCTTCGCGTGCATCGACTGCGGCATCTCGCTGCCGCCCATCGAGCCGCGGATGTTCTCCTTCAACGGCCCGCACGGCGCGTGCCCCGCCTGCGACGGCATCGGCGCGAGGACCCGCATCGATCCGGACCGCGTGGTCCCCGATCCTCGGCGCACGCTCCGCGAGGGGGCGGTGGTGGCCTGGGGGCGCCGCGGCTCGCTCTCGCTCGCCACGGAGACGGAGCGGGCCGTCAGCGCGCTCGGCTGCGATCCGGACGTCCCGTGGGCGAAGCTGCCGGCGGCGGTGCGGCAGGCGATCCTCGAGGGGAGCGACGCCCAGGGCGCCGGCGGCCGGGGGAAGAAGAGGGCCGCCTACGAGGGGATCATCCCGCGGCTCGAGCGCCTGCTGAGCAGCGGCGAGCCCGCCCTCGCCGACGAGGAGGAGGCCGATCCCGACGAGGACAGCGCCGCGCTCTCCGACGAGATCGGCCGCTTCGTCATCACGCGCGTGTGCGACGCCTGCGACGGCAGGCGCCTGCGCCCGGAGGCGCTCGCCGTGCGCCTCGGGGATCGCAACATCGCGGACGTCGGCACCCTGCCGCTGCGCACGCTGCGCGTCTTCCTCGAGGGCCTCATGCCGCCGAAGGAAGGCGCGCCGCAGGCCGCAAAGGGAAGCGCGCAGCGGGCCTCCGCCGATGGGCAAGCCGCGGGCGAGGCCCACGTCGACGGGGCGCTCGCGCCGCGCGAGCGCGCGATCGCCGAGCCGCTGCTCCGGGCGGTGATCGCCCGCCTCGGGTTCCTCATCGACGTCGGGCTGGACTACCTCACGCTCGACCGCTCCGCGCAGACCCTCTCCGGCGGCGAGGGCCAGCGCATCCGCCTCGCGACGCAGATCGGGGCCGCGCTCGTCGGCGTGCTCTACGTGCTCGACGAGCCCTCGGTGGGCCTGCACGCGCGCGACAACACGCGCCTGCTCGAGGCGCTCCGGCGGCTCGTGGACCTCGGCAACACCGTGGTCGTCGTCGAGCACGACCGCGACGCCATCCTCGCGGCCGACCACATCGTGGACATGGGCCCGGGCGCGGGCGTGCACGGCGGCAACGTGGTGGCACAGGGCACGCCGGAGGAGCTGAGCGCCGATCCGGCGTCGATCACCGGCCCGTACCTCAGCGGCAAGAAGCAGCTGGCGATCCCCACGAAGCGCCAGCGCCCCGACGGGCGCTTCATCCGCGTGAGCGGCGCGCGGGCCCACAACCTCCTCAACGTCACGGCCGAGATCCCCGTCGGCCTCTTCTGCACGGTCACCGGCGTGTCGGGCTCGGGCAAGTCGAGCCTCATCGTCGACACGCTGCTGCCGGCCGCGAAGAACGAGCTGTACAGGAGCTCCGCCCCGATCGGCGCGTGCGACGGCATCGAGGGCCTCTCGCACATCGACAAGGTCATCTCGATCGATCAAGCCCCGATCGGCCGCACGCCGCGCTCGAACCCGGCGACGTACACGGGGGTCTTCGGGCTCCTCCGGGAGCTCTACGCGGGCCTCCCGGAGGCGAGGACGCGCGGGTACAAGGCGGGCCGCTTCTCGTTCAACGTGAAGGGCGGCCGCTGTGAGGCCTGCCAGGGCGACGGCGTGCTCCGGATCGAGATGCACTTCCTGCCCGACATCTTCGTGACGTGCGAGACGTGCGGCGGCCGCCGGTACAACCGCGAGACGCTCGAGGTGCTCTACCGCGGGATGTCGATCGCCGACGCGCTCGACCTGACGGTCGAGCAGGCGATCGACCAGTTCGAGGCGCTCCCCCGCGTCCGGGAGCGGCTCGCCGCGCTCGCGCGGGTCGGCCTCGGCTACATCACGCTGGGGCAGCCCGCGACGACGCTCTCGGGCGGCGAGGCGCAGCGCGTGAAGCTCGCGCGCGAGCTCGCGCGCAAGGCCACCGGCCGCACGCTCTACGTGCTCGACGAGCCGACGACGGGCCTGCACTTCTCCGACATCGAGGTGCTCACCGCGAGCCTGATGAGCCTGCGCGACGCCGGGAACACCGTCCTCGTGATCGAGCACAACCTCGACGTGATCGCCTGCAGCGACTGGGTGATCGACCTGGGCCCCGAGGGCGGCGAGCGCGGCGGGACGATCGTCGCCGCCGGCACCCCGGAGGACATCGCGCAGGAGGAGGCGTCATTCACCGGCGCGTACCTGCGCGAGGTGCTCGCAGCGTCGAAGCGCCGCACCCCGCAGCAGCCGCGCGGCCGCGCGGCCGCCCGCAAATAGCAGAACGGGCGTGGCCCCGCCCGGTCCGCGCGACGTGGACCGGGAGCAGGAGCGCACGCCCGACGGCGCCGAGGCACCCTCGCGCAAGGAGGCGACCGACGGCCGGCCTCCTCGCGCGGCGCAGCGTCAGCCGTAGTCCTTCTCGACCCGCTCCTGATCCTCTTTGCAGCGGATGCACAGGGTCGTCTCGGGGCGCGCCTCGAGGCGCTTCGCCGAGATCTCCTCCTCGCACTCCTCGCACTTGCCGAACGAGCCGTCCTCGATCTTCACGAGCGCCTTCTGGATCTTGTCGAGGAACGACTTCTCGCGGCCACGGAGCCGGAAGGTGAACGACTGCAGGTACTCGCTCGACGCGAGGTCCATCTCGTCGGGGAGATCGTTCGCGTCGAGCATCATGTCCTCGGTCAGCGTTTGCTTGGCCTTCTTGACGATCTCGTCGCGCTTCGTCTCAAGCAGGGTCTTGAACTTTTTCAGCTGGGCCTTGTTCATAGGTCCTCTCGCGTCGAATGCGCCGTTCGGCGCTGCCGTCTGAGCTCCCTGGCGCATGCAAGCCGCGGGGCGCTGACCCCGGCTGCCGGGACTTACGGCTCCGCGACATGTCCGGAGAGGCCAGACAGCCCCCCGAAATTGCGAGGCGCGGGATTCTAAGCGTGGGAGCCGAGCCCGTCAACGACGCCTCCGTCGCAGGCAGAGATCGCCTGAGCTCACCGCGGCCGACGCCTCTCGACTCGCCATGGGTCGCCATCAAGCGCCATCAAGCGCCATCACGCCCGCGACCGACCGCACGCTGCGGCATCGGTTTGCATCGGTTGTCGGGACAGCGTGGAAAGCATCTGCGGGAAGTCCCCGAGCCGCCGGAAAAGGCGGCGGACTTGGCCTCAAACCCGCATGCTCACCCCAGAGCACGCCGGAAATGAGACGCAGCGGACGGTTTGACGAAAGGCAGCTCACGTGGAACAAATTTATCCCATATTGCTGGATTTCGATCAGAACCGAACCCCGGTCCGTCCCCGCGATGCCTCCACGGTGATCGTCCTCCGTGACGGTCGCGCTGGAATCGAGGTGTTCTGCGTTCGCCGCCACGCGAGCTCGAGCTTCATGGGGGGCGCCGTGGTGTTCCCTGGTGGGAAAGTGGACGCGCAGGACGGCGCGGAAGTCTGGAGGGATCGGGCGACCGAGCCACCGGCGCGCGCCGCTGCGTTCGCGACGGGCGAGACGCCGGCGCGAGCGCTGTGCGTGGCCGCGTGCCGCGAGACGCTGGAGGAAGGGGGCATCCTGCCGACCGATCTTCCGCTGTCCGGCGACGAGGTCGACGCGGTGGGGCGGGAGCTCGCCGCCGGGGCGCCGCTCGATGCGGTCCTCGCGCGGCGCGGCCTGAGGCTCGCGCTCGCGGCGCTCGTCCCGTGGGCGCGGTGGATCACGCCCCTCGCCGAGGCGCGGCGCTTCGACGCGCGCTTCTTCCTGCTACCGCTGCCGCCAGGCCAGATCGGGCGACACGACGGGCACGAGACGACGATGAGCTTCTGGGCAGCGCCGTCCGAGGTCCTGGAGCGCGCCGCGCGTGGGGAGATCCTTCTCGCTCCGCCGACTTCACGCACGCTCGAGCTCCTCGCCGCGGTCGCAGACGTGCGCAGCGCCGTGGCGCTCGCGGAACGCCAGCCGCTCTTGCCGATCTGTCCGCGCTTCGTCCCGGGCGATGGGGCCGAGCCGCCCTACCTGGCGCTGCCAGGCGACCCTTCGCACGAGGCCCGCGATCGGCGCGCCGAGGGGCCGACCCGTTATGTCCTGCGCAACGGGCGCTTCGTCGCCGAAGAATGCTGCGCACATGGATCCCTGATCCACATCAAACAGGAACGAGAGCCAGATCCACCCGTGCCGACCAGCTTCGACGCCCCCCAGACGAATGCCCCCTCCGTGCCGGCGACGCCTGATCTCGAGGAGTGAGCCATGGAAACGAACCCGAAAGAGAACACGACGCAGCCCGAGCTGTTCACCGCGAGCGACGTCGCGCGCTTCTGTCAGGTGGACCTCAAGACCATCCACAATTGGGCGGACAAGGGGGAGATCCGCCACTTCCGCACGCCCGGACGGCACCTCCGTTTCCGGCGGCTGGACGTGCTCGATTTCCTCCGAAAGTACGGCTACCCGATCCCGGAGATCCTCCGGATGGGCAAGCCGAAGGTCGTCGTGGTCGACGACGACCCCTCCGTCCTCGCCGCGCTCCGCAAGACGCTGTCGCGGAGGTTCGACCTGACGACGTTCCAGGATCCGTTCGACGCGCTCGTCGCGGTGGGCAACCTCCAGCCCGACGCGCTCATCCTGGACATCATGATGCCGGGCCTCGACGGCGTGCGCTGCCTGGAGCGGCTCCGCTCCATCGACGCGACCTCGCACATCCGCTGCATCGTGTACTCGAACCACGAGGACATGAAGAAGAACGCGACCGAGGCCGGCGCCTACGACTTCATCAAGAAGGGCGAGGCCGGCGAGCTGCGCGACTCGCTCGAGCGGCTCATGGGCCTCGAGCGAGGGTGACGCCTGCGCGGGCGACGCCCGCGCACGCCAGCGGCGCCCCTCACTTGCCCTCGCGGTAGGCGCGGATCGCGTTCACGATGGCGTCCGCCATCTTCTGCCGGAAGTCGGCGGTCGCGAGGCGAGCCTCGTCCTCGGGGTTCGAGATGAACGCGGTCTCGAACAGCGCGGCCGGCATGTCGGCGCCCGCGAGGACGAAGAAGCCCGCGCCCCTGACGCCCTGATCCTTCGTGTCGGGGTAGCGGGGCGAGAGCGAGGCGAGCGACGATCGCTGGAGGAGCTCGGCGAAGTGGCGCGAGCGGGCCGCCATGTCGCCGACGTTGAGGTTCGACAGGATCGCCGCCACCTCGAGGCGGGCGCCGGGATCACCTGGGTCCACGCCCTGCCCTCCCCGCCCGGCGCGGGCGGCGTTCTCGCGCGCCGCGAGCTGCGCCGACGTCGCCTCGCCGTCGTGAGGGGCCGCGAGCGAGAACGTCTGGACCCCACGAGCGCGGCCGTTCTCGCTCGCGTTGCAGTGGATCGAGACGAACAGGTCGGCGTGGAACGCGTTCGCGCGCGCGGTGCGGAGCTCCAGCGGGACGTAGGTGTCGCTGTCCCGCGTGAGGAGCGTCTCGATCTTGAGCTCGCGCGCGAGGAGCGGGGCGACGCGGTGGGCGACGTCGAGCGTCACGTCCTTCTCCTTCAACCCGGTGGGGCCGACGGCGCCGGTGTCGTTGCCGCCGTGCCCCGGGTCGATCGCGACGCGCCGGACCTCCCGCGCGCCGCCGGGGTTGTCCTTGTCGTCGCGCAACGGAGGGCGGGTGCTCACGTCGACGACGATCCGGAACGGATCGGGGAGGTAGAAGATCCGGCGGTGCAGGTTGGCGGCGAGATCGAGGACGACGCGCGTTCCATCCGGCTGGACGCCGACGCGCACCCGCCGCAGGACGCCGCCGACCTCGATCTCCTTCGCGATGCCGCGCGACGTCGCCCTCGCGATGTCGACGAACACGCGCGCGTCCTTGCCGGCGCTCTCGTCCGCCGCGAGCGTGCCGACGTCGAACGTCGTCGGCGCGGAGAGCTCGACCACGACGCGCGCCCCCTTGTCCGAGCCGTGCCGCTCGATCGAGGTGATCTTCACCGGGCCGGTGGGCGCCGCCGGCGCACGGGGGGCCACGACGACATCGCCGGTGGCTTCGGCGGTCGTCACCTGCACCGGCGCCGCGCCCGCGGCGCTCGCGGGCGCGGCGGGGGAGCCCGGCGCCGGGCCCGGTGCGAGCGCGAGCGCGACGCCCTCGACCCGGTGTCCCTCCTGCTCCAGCGCGCGCAGCGCGTCCCCGCTGGGCCGGTAGGCAGCGGCTTGCGCGAGCGCGAGCGCGAGCGCGCCAAGGCACTGCGAGCGCGGCGCGCCGCCTGACGGCGCGGGCGGGGCGAGGGCCGCGTAGCGCCGCGAGACCAGGTAGAGCTCGCGGTACGCGACGGCCGCGTCGTGAGCGAGCTCGCCGGCGAGCAGCGCGCGGCGGCGCTCGGCCTGGCACGCGCGCTCGACGTGGGCCGGATCGGCCGAGGCGCGGAAGGCCGTCGCCGCCGCGCTGTAGAGCTCCATCGCCTCGCGCGCGTCGGTGACCGCCTGATCGAGGCGGAAGAGCCGCACGCGAAGGTCGCCGGCCAGCTCCGCGAGCGAGGCCGCCTGCGCCGGCGCCCCGGCGCGCGATGACGCGATGGCGACGGCATCGGCGAGGGCGACCGTCTCGGCGCGGGGTGGGAGGAGTGCAGCCGGATCGAGCAGCGCGGCGGCGCGCTCCTCGTCGGAGATGCCGGCGGGCGCAGCCGGCGTGCCGCCCTCCGTGCTGCACCCGAGGGTGGCGTGCGCCACCACTGCAAAAAGCGCGATCGCCGCGAACGCCGGAGCGCTACGATGCAACCACGCTGGGCTGGTGTGCTGTCGGCTCGCCAGTTCAGCCCCGCGCGCCGAGCGACTGGCGATGCGTCCAGGAGGTTTCACGTGCCCGACCTCACGCCCACTTCATCCACAGGACCCCTCTACGCGGACCGCGCGTCGGGGGAGAGGTTTGCCGACGCGACGAGCATGGTCAACGCGTATCTCGCCCGGTACAACGCGAGCTCCCAGGGCGGGGCCAGATCGCCGAGCGGCGCTGGCGCCAGCACGCTCGACGAGACGGGGTACGCGCAGCTTCAGCGCGGGAGCGCGACCATCGGCGTCAACGTGCTGGAGGCGCAAGGCGTCCTGATGGTCTTCTCTCCCATCATGGCCGTGCCCCTGAGCGGGCGCGAGGCCTTCTATAGGCGTCTCCTGGAGCTCAGCTTCGTCATCACCTCCGACGCGGCCTTCGCGATCGACAAGGCGCGCAACGAGGTGGTGGTGCGCTGCCTGCGGCGCCTCAGCGCGCTCGAATACGAAGAGTTCGAGGATATCGTCACGACGGTGAGCCAGGTCGCCGACACCTGGGATGACGCGCTGCTGCGTGAGGTGCGCGGCGGGTGAGCCGTTCGCGGTGGTTCCGGGGGCGCCCCCGCCGCGCGCGGCAGCCCGTGATGCGCCGATCCGTCGCGAGATTGCGGTGCAGCAGACGCGGGTGGTAAGTTCCTCACCGCGATGACTGCGGGGGAGCAACCGACGACCGCGGAACCTGGTGAGCGCTCCCTCTCTGCGGAGGAGGCGGAGCGGATCGCGTCGTCGATCCGGCCATCCTGGGAGGCGTTCGACGAGCTGTCGGGCGCCCGAGGCGACGCGCGCGGCGGCGCCGTTGCTCAGGAGCCCGGCGCATCCGCTGCGAAATCGTCGGAAGCCCAGGCGGCCTCCCCCGCCGAAGCGCCGGCGGTGAAGCCTGGCCCCGCGGTGGCGCCTTCTCCTGCTGCACCTGCGGCGCCCACGACGGGCGTCATCGAGGCCCCGCCAGCCGGCGCGTCCGGCGTGTCCGACACCGTGATCGAGGGGGTCCCGACCATCGCCATCGGTGAGGACCCGCCGGGGCCGCCCGCGGCGGGGGCCACGTCCCGCGACGCGGGAGCGGCGGGGGCCGGTGAGCAGGCCAGCCCCTCGCCTCAGCCGCTCATCGACGCCCGGACGGCCGGCGGCGCCTCGGACGCGGGCGCCCCGATCGCGCTGGAGGGCGGCGCGGTGACACGGGATCAGCCTCCCGCGCCGGCGGGGAAAACACAGGTAGGGATGGGTGAGCCGGCGGCGGCGGCCGGCGCGCCAGGCGCCGCGGCCGGGGCGCACGCCGCTGCGCCGCAGCCGCGGGTGGACCGGTCCCCCTCCCCGCCCCCGGAGGACGAACCGCCGTCGGCACGGCCGGCGCGCAGAGGCTCCCGCGCGGCGCATCCGGCGAGGGAGAGCGCTGATTCCGTGGCCGCGTCAGGCGTCCGCACGGAAGACCACGATCCGATCGAGATCCCCGTGTCCACGCCGAACAAGACGGCGCTGCGGGTCGTGCTCGCCCTCGCGGGCGTGGCCTTGCTGCTCGTCGTCGTTCGCACCTTGCGTCAAGACGACGCCGGAGAGGATGCCGGGCCCCCGGCGGCATCGCCGACGGCGGAGACATCCGCCGCAGCGACCACACCCCCCGCCGCCTCGCAGGCGCCCCCCGCCGCCTCGACCGCCGCCACCGCTACGGACGACGGCGCCTCGCCGGCGCCGAGCGCCTCAGCGTCGCCTTCGGCTCCCACCGCGACGACATCTGCCGCCGCGGCGGCGCCTACCTCTGTCACGACGCCTCCTGCGGCCACGGCGCCTGCATCTGCCACGGCGCCCGCTTCCGCCGGGAGCGCAGCGACGCCCGCGGTGCCACCGACCAGGCCGAAGGCAGCCCCCCCTGCACAGAGGCCCGCGCCTCCAGCACCGGCGCAGCGTGGCACGAGTTCGACCGGAGGCAGCAAGGGCGGCGGCATCATCCGCGATGCGCCGTTCTGAAGCGCACCTCTTTACTCGCCTCGGCAGCGAGGCCTGCTGCAATCGTATCCTTTCGCGGACGCCGACGAGGCGAAGCCCGATCTGAGGAGCCATGAAAACACGCGCCTGCGCCCCAGTCCTCCTGCTCTCGCTGATCGCTCCCGCCGTGCTCACGGAGGCCGGGCTCCCCCCTTCTCTCTTCAGCGAGCCGCTGAGCTTCGCGCAACCGTCCGATCCCGTGACCGAGGTCGCGCGCCAGCGCTACGAGGAAGGGGTCAAGGCGTACGACGCCGGTCGGTTCGAGGAAGCACGCACCGCGTTCCTTCAGGTCTACGCGCTCAAGCGACACCCGGCCGTGCTGCTCAACCTCGGACAGAGCGAGCTTCGCTCCAATCACCTCCAGGACGCCGGCAAGCACCTGCAGCAGTTCCTGCGCGAGCACGCCGCGGCTACGCCGGAGCAGCGCGCCGCAGCGGAGAAGGCGATCGCCGATGTGAAACGGAAGAGCGGCTTCCTCGTCGTGAGCGCCGACGCGGTTGGCGCGGACATCAGCGTTGACGGCGTCCTCATCGGCAAGGCGCCGCTGCTCGATCCGGTGTTCGTGACGCCCGGCAAGCACACCTTGTTCGCGACCTACCTGGACCGATCAGCGACCACGCAGGTGGACGCGAAGATCGGCATCGCCACGCCGGCGACGCTCACCCTGGGCACGAGCGGTGCGACGCCCGCGACGCCGCCTGTCGGCGCGCCCACCCCGGCGACGCCGACCGCTGCGCCCACCTCAGCCCCCCCGGGCGCCGCGCCGCCACCGCCGGCACAGCCTCCGGCGACGAACATCGCGCCGCCGGCGCCGGGCGCGGCCGCTCCCGGCGCGACGGCTCCGGGCGCAGCCGCGCCGGGCCCCTCACCGTCACCAGCAGCGCCGACGGGCACCGGCGGCTTCAGCGTCTCGACGAGCAGCACGATGGGCTCGATGAGCCCGGCGCAGGCCTCCGGCGGACGCGAGCCGTTCTTCCACTGGTACGCTCGCAAGCCGCTCGCCTGGGCAGGGACCGGCGTCGCCGGGGTCGGCCTGGTCATGGGGATCGTCGGCTCGGCCATCACGGTGGACTCGCGCAGCAGCGCCGACGACATCGGGCAGAAGATCGAGGAGTACGTCGCGGGTCACCAGAGCGAGATCCCCGCGAACCGCAGGTCTCAGCCCTGTGGCGCGCGCGAAGACCCGTCGGGCGACCTCCCCGACTTCAGGAAGGCGTGCGGAAAGCTCCGCGAGAAGCTCGACCGCTTCGATGGCGCGGTCCCCTGGGCGATCACGGGGTGGGTCCTCTTCGGCGTCGGGGTCGTCGGCACCGCGACCTACGCCATGATCGATTGGTACCCGCAGAAGCAGCAGACCGCGGCCGACGGGCCGCGCATCACCGCGATCGCGCCGTTCGTGGCGCCAGGTCAAGCCACGCTCAGCGTCGCGGGAACCTTCTAGATCACCGATCACGTCGTTCGAGCGAGAGATGAACCGCCGAGACGCCATAAGACGCCAAGATTTTTGTGTTTTTTCTTGGCGTCCTTGGCGCGCTTTGCGGTTCAAATTCCTGCTCTTTTCTGGGGTTTCAACCCGTTTGTCGCTCTAGGTGTCCTCGCCGTCATGGAGCTGCGATTCGACCTCTGGCATCTGGCTTTCGTGAGCCTCGTCGCGGACCGGGCTCCGCCGAACTTCGAGGTCCTGTCCGAGGTGCGGCTCACGATCGAGCCTCAGCGCGCGGACCTCTTGCTCCTTCGTCGGGTCGGCGCCGAGCGGAAGGATGACCAGGCGCTCGTGCTGCGCGCGCTCTGGGCGCGGCTCGGGCGCGTGGCGATCGTGGAGTACAAGAGCCCCGTCGAGTCGTCGTTCCGGCCCGGGGATCTGGTGCGGCTCGTGACCTATGGCGGACTGTACGAGACGGCCCACCTCGACGACCTACCGGCGCCGGCGGACCTGACGCTGGTGCTGGTGGTCGCGTCGGTAACGCCGACGCTGCGCGAGGATCTGGCGCGCAAGGGCTGGACTCTGAGCCCGCTCGGCGGAGGGTATGCGCGCATCGACGGGCCGATGTACGATACGTACCTCGCCATCACGGACGAGGTGACCGAGGCGGAACGCGACGACTACCTGCGGCTCTTCAGCCATCGGTCCGCCCTGCCGGGCGAGGCAGCACGGTGGCTGAAGCAGTGGATGAGGGACACGAGGATGAAGCAGCCGGACATCGAGGAGCTCCCGGGGTACGAGGAGATGTTCCAGAAGCTGGTCGAGGCGATGCCCGTGGAAAAGCGGCTCGCCGGGCTCGCCCCCGAGCAGCGGCTCGCCGGGCTCGCCCCCGAGCAGCGGCTCGCCGGGCTCGCCCCCGAGCAGGTGATCCTCGCGCTCCCGGTGGAGGTGCTGCGCATGCTCTCCGAGGAGCATCTCCATTCGCTCCCCGCCGACGTTCAGGAGACGATCGAGAAGCGCCTCCGGGGCACCGCGCATTGACGCGCCGATCGCGAGAGCAAGGCCAGCCCTGGCGGAGCGCGACCGGTTGAGTCAGGCGCTCCTGCCAGCGTGACAGCGGGGTTGCGGTGCGTTCGCAGCGCTGGCACGCCGCGTTTTTGATCGGGAGTGGCTTCAGACCGGCGAGGGCTCGACGGGCTTGGCGTCGGTGGGCTTGGTCTCGACAGGCTTGGCGTCGGCGGGCTTGGCTTCGACGAGCGCCGGCTCGGCCGGCGCGGCGGCGCTGCCGCGGCGCTTCGGGCGGAGCCTCCGCAGCGCGTTGCGGAACGAGGTGGCGCTGAAGCGGCGCTTCGCCTCGGGGATGTCCCAGCAGGCGTTGACGCCGGCGGCGCGCGCCTCGTTCCCGAGCAGCGTGGCATACGTCACGATCGAGTTGCGGAGCACCATCGCCTCTTCCCGGTTCCGCAGGCCGAGGATGCCGAGCAGGTCGCGCCCGCTCACCTCGTCGAGCAGGGTGCCGCCTTCGCGCAGGAAGTCCTCGGTGAGGCCGACGGGCGAAAGGCGAGCCTGGTGCTGCTTGGCGAGCCGGAGCAGCATGGCGAGATCGCTGGTCTCCTCGGTGAGCGTGCCGCTCGTGTTGACGTCGGCGAACTGCTCGGCGACGTCCGGCTCGAACGCGAACGCCTGGTCGGCGAACGCCTTGAGCCGCGCGCGCCACGGCCGGCTCGCCTTGATCACCTGGTCGATGGGCCGCACCTGATACGCGCCGGTGCGCTTGCCCTCGCCGAACCAGAGGTTCGCGGTGTCGAGCAGCTGGATGGATCTGCGGAGCAGCGCGCGGCGCTCGGGGCCGTAGGCCTTGCTCGCGAGCTGCGCCTCGTACTGCACGACCGACAGGTAGAGGTCCCGGAGCTCCGTGAGGGTGGTCGAGACGGGTTGGCTCGGCTCCATGACCTCGCGGACGATGCGGTCCATCTCGGGCCGCGCGGTATCGAGGAGGGCCTGAAACTCCGCGGGGGTCGCGACCGCGCGGGTCTCCTTCAGGACGGCGTGCTGCTCTTGTGAGAGTTCGATTCTCATAACCTACCTCCAGTGGGGGTGGCGATCGGACAGGCGTAGCACGACGGCAGAGCTCGCCGCAGTGCGCGCAGGCTCTGGCGATCCGGCGAGCACGGTTGTGTCGCCGCGGAGCTGCGCCAGCGCGCCCGGGGTGTGCCCCAGCGGGCCGGGGCGCGAACCCAGCAGCCCGGGAACGCGGCCAGCGTCGCCGAGACGGCCGGGAAGCGTTTCAGCAGCGCCCGGGATCCGCACCAGCAGGTCCGAGGTGCTGTACCAGCAGCTCCGAGGGGCCGTACCAGCACGTCCGAGGTACTGCACCAGCAGGTCCGAGGACCTGCATCAGCAGCTCCGAGGAGCCGTACCAGCAGCTCCGAGGAGCCGTACCAGCAGCTCCGAGGAGCCGTACCAGCAGCTCCGAGGAGCCGCACCAGCAGCTCCGAGGAGCTGTACCAGCAGCTCCTCGGAGCCGTACCAGCGGGTGCCGGCACGCGTCCCGGGGTTGCTGGGGAACCGCCGGGAGGCGCTGGCACGGCGCCGGGAGATGCTGGCAGGTCACGGCGGTGCGCCTGGAGGTGCGCTCGTACGGTCGGGTCGATGGGGCGTCGTCGGTCCGCCGTCCCCTCGTTCCCCGGCGCTCATCCATCGCGTATGCTGCGTGGGCTTTGATCGGGGAGCTGTTCAACGGCAAGTACCGTGTGCTCCGCCTGCTCGGCCAAGGGGGGATGGGGTCGGTCTATGAGGTCGAGCTGGTCGAGACCGGCGAGCGCCTGGCGCTCAAGTGCGTCGAGAGCGAGCTGCTGAGCCGCAGCAAGACCAGCGTCGGGCGCTTCCAGCGCGAGGTTCGGGCGATGGGAGCGCTCGACACCGAGCACATCGTCCGGGTGCGCGACGCAGGGACCGATCCTGCGACGGGGGCGCCCTACATGGTGATGGAGCTCCTGGAAGGGGAAGACCTCCAGCGCCTGCTCGACAGGGTCGGCAAGCTCGAGCCCGACACCGCCCTTCGCATCGCGGCGCAGGTCTGCGTGGGTCTCCAGAAGGCCCACGAGGCGCGCATCCTCCACCGGGACATCAAGCCCGCGAACCTCTTCCTCGCGCGCCGCGCGGAGGGTGAGGTCGTGGTCAAGATCCTCGATTTCGGCATCGCCAAGATCAAGCCGGACCCGCACCAGGGCGGCCCGACCACGGGCCTCACCCGCACGGGGGGGATCCTCGGCTCGCCGCTCTACATGTCGCCCGAGCAGGCGCGGGGCGTCAGCGACATCGACTACCACACCGATCTCTGGTCGCTCGGGATGGTCCTCTACCGCGCGCTCTCGGGGAGGGTTCCGCACGAGCACATCGAGGCGTTCGGCGATCTGATCATGGCGATCTGCTCGGTGAGCCCCGAGCCGATCCAGGAGCTCGCGCCCTGGGTCGGCCCGGAGGTGGCGGCCGTGGTCCATCGCACGCTGAGGTTCGACGCCGGCGATCGCTTCCCGAGCGCAGCGGCGATGCTCGACGCGATCCGCCCGCTCCTCCCCCACGGCTCTTCGCTCCGCGAGGAGCACCTGGTCCCGATCAGCGAGGCGACGTGCGCCGTGATCGCGCCGAAGCGCCCCATATCGCTCCCACCGGGCGACGCACGCCGGCAGATGATCACGCGCCTCGCGGTGCGCGTGGGGCGCGCGGCCTCCCCGTCGGCGACGACCGTGGATGCGTCTGGGATGCTGCGAGAAACCGCCCCCGCCGGCTCCACGACGACCGCGGAGTCGACCGTCACCACGGGCACCGGCGACGCGACGGCGCGGTCGAACGGCCGGAGCGATCCTCGAGCTCGCGCGCGCCGCGTGGCCGCCGCGGCGATAGGGCTCACGGCGGCCGCCGGGGTCATCGCCTTCAGCCTCTCGAGGGCGGCCAACCACCAGGACAGCGTCTCGCCCAGCGAGGCCGCAGCGCCCTCGGTCCCCGCGATGGCGCCGGCGCCGGCCGCGCTGCCAGAGAGCACGACGCCTGTCGTCGCCGCGCCGCCCCCTGCCCTCCAGCGTGCGAGGCTTGCCGTGTCTCCAGCCGATGTATCGGTGGAAATCGACGGGGCGCCGGCGAAGGTCGACGGCGGTGAGGTGACGATCGAGGGCGCGCCCGGGAGCCGGCATCGCGTCCGGCTCTTCAAGGGCAAGGACGAGCTGCGGGGTGAGGTGATCCTGACTGAGGCCGGCGCCGCCCCGTCCAGGATGCAGCTCGACACGGCAAAACCAAGGCCTGCGGCGCCGCCGGCCGGGAAGGCGACGGTCGCGCCGAAGGCGACCGCAGCGCCCGCGCCCCCGAATGCGACAGCGACGGCGGGGTCATTGATCCCCGACACCTTCCGATAAACGGTACGCTCCCTCACCGTGCTCAGACGCCGAGCCAGAGCGATCGCGGTCCTGCTCGCTGCCTCGCTCGTATCGCCGGGGGTTGGGCTCGCTCAGCCTGAGCCGCCGGCCGGCGAGAGCGCGCCGCCCGAGGACGCGAAGGACGAAGCGAGGGCGCGCTTTTTCAAGGGCAGGCAGCTCTATCAGGAGGCGGCCTGGAGCGCCGCGCTCGCGGAGTTCCAGGCGTCGAGGACGCTTTACCCGAGCGAGAGCGCGACGCTCGGCGCCGCCGAGAGCCTGAAGCGCCTCCAGCGCTTCGACGAGGCGCTCGGTCTCTTCGAGATCGCGCTGCGCGACTTCTCGGAGACCCTGGAGGCCCCGAGGCGGGACGCGATCCAGCGCGAGGTGATCGCGCTGCGCGGGCTCGTCGGCACCGTCGAGATCGAGCAGGCCGAGCCCGGCGCGGCGATCACCGTCGACGGGCAGCAGCGGGGGGAGTTTCCGCTGCTCGCGCCGCTCCGGGTTGCGGCGGGCAGCCACGGCGTGCGCGTGTACAAGGAGGGCTTCGAGCCGTTCGAGACGCGCGTCGAGGTCGCGGGCGGGCAGACCGCGCGCGTCTCGGCGCGCCTGGTCCGGCTGAAGCAGGTGGGGACGCTCCGGGTCGTCGAGGCGCGCGGGCGGGAGCTCTCGGTGGTCGTCGACGGCGTCGAGGTCGGCAAGACCTCGGGGGCGCCGCTCTCGGTGCCGCTCGCGCCCGGCGCGCACGTGGTGCTCCTGCGCGGCGCGGGGCGCCTCGGCACCGCGCCGGTCCGCGTGAGCCTCCGGGTGGACGAGGTCGAGCAGTTGCGGCTCGAGGCGGAGGAGCTCGACGCCGCGCTGCGCATCGCGCCCGTGCCCGTGGACGCGCTCGTGTCGCTCGACGGCGTGTCGCTCGGCCGGGGTCCGTGGGAAGGGCAGGTGCGCGCGGGGAAGCACACCGTCGAGGTCACGGCCGAGGCGTTCTTGCCCGCGACGCGCGCGATCGCGCTCCCGCGCGGCGGGCGGGAGGAGCTCTTGGTGGAGCTCGAGCGCGATCCGGCGTCGCCCTTCTGGCGCAAGCCGCCGCCGCCGCCGCGCTTCCTCGTGGAGCTGGGGACGGCGATGCTGCTCGTGCCGAGCTTCGGGGGCGACGTGGCGGGCACGTGCGGCAAGGGGTGCAGCGCGGGGGTGGGCGCCGGGAGCTACGGCGTGCTCCGCGGCGGGTACCAGCTGAGCTCGGGCCTCGGGTTCGGGGCGTCGATCGGAGCGCTCTCGGTGACGCAGGCGATGCGCGGGCGGCGCACGTCGCTCAACCTCGTCGGGGACCCTGCCGTGCAGACGGCGAGTGATACGGACGCCGCGGGCGCGGGTGATACGACCGTCGCCGGCGAGGTCGACGACGTGCTCCGGCTGCGCGGCCTGTTCCTCGGCGCGTGGGTCGGCTACGCGCTCGACGCGGGCTTGCCGATCCACGTCCGGCTCGGCGCGGGCGGCGTCTTCGGGTCGATGTCCGACGCGCGGAGCGGATCGTTCGATGCGCGCACGGTGCGCGCGCCGTCGTACGCGGTGGGAACGGTCGTCGGGACACAGGCGGCGCGCTTCCTGTTCGTCACGCCGGAGGTGCGCGTCGGGTGGTCGCTCGGCGAGCATGTCGAGCTGAACGCGGGGCTGGAGGTGCCGGTGCTGTTCCCGGTGTCACGGCCGGCGTGGCGCGAGGCGGACGGGATCCACGCCCGTCGCGACGGCTATGGGTGGTTCAGCGCCGAGACGCTGGTGGGCGGTGTCGTCGTCGGCGTGGCGCCGACCGTGGGGGCGCGGTTCGATCTTTGACGCTTGCACGCTTGCGGGAGGGGTCATGCGTTTCGCGTTCTTGCCCAGGTGCGGGTTGCTTGGCGGCTGGGTGGCGCTGCTCGTGCTGGCGCTCGGGGTGCTGGCTGGATGCAGCGACAGCGATGCGGACGGGCCTTCACAGGGGCCGAGCGAGGTGCTGCGCGCGCGCTTTCCGAAGCAGGTGACGCAGGTGCTCGCGGCGGGCGCGGGGTTCGTGGCGACCGGTGAGGGGTTTGTGGCGAGGTCGCAGGCGGAAGCGCCGGGACGGTTCCGGCCCGCGGCAGAGAGGATCGAGGCGGTGTTGCCTGCGACGGGCGAAAAGGGGCTGCGCTTCCGCGGGCAGGGCGGGTTTGCGTTCGAGGTGCGCGAGATCGGCGCTGCGGGCGAGGCGGCGCTCGAAGGCAACGCGGTGACCTATGCACGAACGGGAGGTCGGTCGTACTGGACCGCGATGGCGGACGGGGGCGCGGAGGAGTGGCTGCTGCTGGAGGCAGAGCACGTCACGAGCGATGCGCCGGTCGCCGTGTGGGAGGTGGACGGGGCGGCGCTGCGGCAAGAGGGCGAGGCGGTGGCGGTGGTGGACGAGGGCGGCAGAGCGCGGATGCGGGTCACGGCGCCCGAGGCGCATGCTGGAGCGGGGAGAGCGATCGAGGCGCGGCTCGCGGCGCGGGGGCAGCGGATCGAGCTGTGGGTGCAGGCCAGCGGGGAGGCGGTGCTGGTGGATCCGGTGTGGCAGGCGACGGGGGAGATGGGCACTGCCCGCCAAGATCACACCGCAACGCTGCTGCGAAGCGGGCAGGTGCTGGTCGTGGGCGGCTCGCGCGACTCCTCCATTAATCCTCTCACGAGCACCGATCTGTACGACCCGGCGACCGGAACCTGGCAGCCCACCGGCTCGATGGGCTCCGCCCGCTATGGTCACACCACGACGCTGCTGCCGAGCGGGCAGGTGCTCGTCGTGGGCGGCTGGGACGCGAGCGCGGAGCTGTACGACCCGGTGACGGGAACGTGGCTGCCCGCCGCCTCGATGGGCTCCGCCCGCGGTGGTCACACCGCGACGCTGCTGCCGAGCGGGCAGGTGCTCGTCGCGGGCGGCTGGGACGGCGCCTCCGGCGATTTTCTCGCGAGCGCGGAGCTGTACGATCCGGCGACGGATATCTGGCAGCTCGCCGCCTCGATGGGCTCCGCCCGCTATTATCACACCGCGACGCTGCTGCCGAGCGGGCAGGTGCTCGTCGCGGGCGGCGGGAACGCCTCCAATGCTTCTCTCGCAAGCGCGGAGCTGTACGATCCGGCGACGGATATCTGGCAGCCCGCCGCCTCGATGGGCTCCGCCCGCGGTGGTCACACCGCGACGCTGCTGCCGAGCGGGCAGGTGCTCGTCGCGGGCGGCTGGGACGCCCCCAATGCTTCTCTCGCGAGCGCGGAGCTGTACGATCCGGCGACGGATATCTGGCAGCCCGCCGGCTCGATGGGCTCCGCCCGCGGTGATCACACCGCGACGCTGCTGCCGAGCGGGCAGGTGCTCGTCGCGGGCGGTGTCGACGCGAGCGCGGAGCTGTACGATCCGGTGACGGGAACGTGGCAGCCCGCCGCCTCGATGGGCACTGCCCGCGGTGGTCACACCGCGACGCTGCTGCCGAGCGGGCAGGTGCTCGTCGCGGGCGGCTGGGACGGCGCCTCCGGCGATCTTCTCGCGAGCGCGGAGCTGTACGATCCGGCGACGGGGATCTGGCAGCCCGCCGCCTCGATGGGCTCCGCCCGCCTTGGTCACACCGCGACGCTGCTGCCGAGCGGGCAGGTGCTCGTCGCGGGCGGCGTAGACCTCGCCTCCGGTGGTAATCTCGCGAGCGCGGAACTGTATGATCCGGCGACGGGGATCTGGCAGCCCGCCGCCTCGATGGGCTCCGCCCGCGCTGCTCACACCGCGACGCTGCTGCCGAACGGGCAGGTGCTCGTCGCGGGGGGCCGTGACCTCGCCTCCGGCGATTTTCTCGCGAGCGCAGAGCTGTACGTCCCATCGACGGGGACCTGGCAGCGCGCCGACTCGATGGGCTCCGTCCGCTATGGTCACACCGCAACGCTGCTGCCGAACGGGCAGGTGCTCGTCGCGGGCGGCGGGAACGCCTCCAATGCTTCTCTCGCGAGCGCGGAGCTGTACGACGTGACGACGGGAACGTGGCTGCCCGTCGACTCGATGCGCACCGCCCGCGCTGCTCACACCGCCGCGACGTTGCTGCCGAACGGCCAGGTGCTCTTCGCGGGCGGCTGGGACGGCACCTCCGACGATTTTCTCGCGAGCGCGGAGCTGTACGACGTGGCGACGGGAACGTGGCTGCCCGCCGACTCGATGGGCACCGCCCGCTATCGTCACACCGCCACGCTGCTGCCGAACGGGCAGGTGCTCTTCGCGGGCGGCTGGGCCGACCGTTCCGGTGGTATTCTCCCAAGCGCGGAGCTGTACGACGTGGCGACGGGAACGTGGCTGCCCGTCGACTCGATGGGCACCGCCCGCGCTAGTCACACCGCGACGCTGCTGCCGAACGGGCAGGTGCTCGTCGCAGGCGGCACGGACAAGACCGACAGGTCCGGCCCTTATCACGCGAGCGCGGAGTTGTACGACGTGGCGACGGAAACGTGGCTACCCGCTGGCTCGATGGGCACCGGACACGGTGACCACACCGCGACGCTGCTGCCGAGCGGGCAGGTGCTGGTCGCGGGCGGTTACAACGTCGCTCGTCGGCTCGCGAGCGTGAAGCTGTACGATCCGGCTGGGCGCTGGATGGCCGCGGCGTCGATGCGCGCCGGCCGTGTCCACGCCACCGTGACGCCGCTGCCCGACGATCGCGTGCTGGTCGCTGGGGGGCTCAGCAACGCCGGCGACGAGGCGAGCGTGGAGCAGTACGATCCAGCGAACCGAACCTGGCTCCCGGCCGCCAGGATGAACAGCGCCCGTCATGCTCACACCGCGACGCTGCTGCCAAACGACCAGGTGCTCGTCGCGGGCGGCAACGGTTCCGGCGGCCCCCTCGCGAGCGCGGAGCTGTACGACCCGGCGACGGAAACCTGGCGGCTCGCCCGCGCGATGACCCGCGCCCGCGCCTACCATGCTGCGGTCCGGCTCAACAACGAGCAGGTGCTGGTCGCCGGAGGTTGGGGGATCGGCGGCGCGCTGGGCGACGCCGAACGATACAACCCGATCACCGACCAATGGATTCCCTCCAACGGCGCCATGTCGGCGGCCCGCTGGCAGTTCACCGCGACGCTACTGCCGAACGGACAGGTGCTGGCTGCCGGAGGCTGGGGACGCGTTGGCGCTCTCAGAGACGCAGAGCTGTACGATCCGAGCACCGACCAATGGCAACCGGTTCCCTTGGGGATGAGCGACGCCCGCACCGGCCATACCGCCACACTTCTGCGGACGGGTCAGGTCCTGATCGCTGGAGGTGCGGGTAGCGATGACGTCCTTGCTCGGGCAGAGCTCTTCGATCCCACGACCAGATCCTTTTCGCCTACGGTACCGATGCGCCATGCGCGCACGGGCCATGTGGCCACGGTGCTGCCGGGCGGACGGGTGCTGGTCGCGGGCGGCGCCGACGCCGGCGGCCCGCTGACGAGCGTGGAGCTCTACGACCCGACCGCGAATGCCTGGCACGAGGCCCGCCCGTTGAGGACGCCCCGGAGCAAGCCCGCGGGGCTCGTGCTCGACGATGGCACGGTGCTCGTGGTCGGCGGCGTTGGCGCCGGCGGAATCCCGCTGGCCACCGCCGAGCTGTTCGAGCTCCTCTCCAATGGCACCCTGTGCCGCCGGGCGGCCGATTGCCAGAGCGGCGTCTGCGTCGACGGCGTCTGCTGCGACGCAGCCTGCGACGGCGGCCCCTGCGACGTCTGCGCCGTCACCACCGACATCACCCTCATCCCCACCGGCGCCCGGATCCCGGGCACCTGCGAGCCTGTCGTCGACGTCGCCTGCGACGACGGCAACGCATGCACGCAGAGCGATATTTGCCAGGGCGGCGCCTGCCAGGGCACGAACCCCGTGGCCTGCATGGCATCCGACGGCTGCCACGCGCCGGGCGAGTGCAACCCGGGGACGGGGAGCTGCTCGCCGCAGACGCCCAAAGACGAGGGCGCCACCTGCGATGACGGGAACCTCTGTACCCGGCGCGACGCCTGCCGGGTCGGGATCTGCACGGGACTCGAGGAAGTCGATTGCCCGGCACCCGATGCGTGCCACAGGCAGGGCAGCTGCGATCCGTCGACGGGGGTGTGCGACAACCCGGCGAAGGACGACGGCGCAAGCTGCGACAGCGATGGCGACCCGTGCACGCCAGACGACCACTGCGACGACGGCGTATGCGTAGCCGGCGAGCCGAAGACCTGCGCCTCGTATGCGTGCGACAAGGCCACAGGACAGTGCATGACCCGCTGCGACTCGGTCCGCGATTGCGTGGACGGCAAGGTCTGCGACCGGACGCATCGATGCGTCGATGCGCCGCCCGACCACTACCACCACGACACCAGCGGCTGCGCCCTCGCTGCTCCCGGCGCCCCTCCGCCGTTGCCCCGAACGCTGGCAGCGCTCTTCGTGCTCGCCCTCGCCGCCCTGGCTGCCCGGCGCCCGCGCGCTGTGGCGTGAAGGCGCCCGCGATCGATGAGCCCACCGACCCCGCATCTACGCCCGTAGCGCCGAGGGGAGGGTCTGCGCGGCGGCCGCGGGTGGGCGCGATCCAGCACCGACCGAGGTGCCATGAGGTCTCAGCGGGCTCCACGTCTCAGGCGCGCCTTGTGTGGCGCGCGACGAAACGTCCCAGGTGGCATGGCCCGAAGGGAGACATGCCGGGTGGTGTTTCATGCGCGAGCTCCGCGCTCCCGTCTTGGCGGATGGCGAGCGCCCACCCGCGGCCGCCGCGCAGACCCTCCCCTCGGCGCGTGCTCCCGGGAAGGCGCCCCGGCCCCGACCGCCCTCTCACCTCTCCTTCGCGACGCGAAGCAGATCCCGCATCGTCGACCGCGGAACATCCGCGAGCCGCGCCGCGGCGCTGACGTTGCCGCCGACCTCCTCGAAGGCGCGGAGCGCATCGGCGGGCGTGATCTTCCGGCGGACCGGGGGCTCGCGATCGGCGATGACCGCCGTGATGTGCTCGGGCAGCACACGGCCATGCGCGCGCAGCGCGGCCTGGATGAGCACGTTCCGCAGCTCCCGGACGTTGCCTTGCCAGCGGTGCGCCCTCAGCGCGGCGAGCGCCCCGGGGGACAGCTGGCGCCGGCCAATCTCG
Organism: Sorangium sp. So ce145; assembly: GCF_051525985.1. Taxonomy (NCBI): domain Bacteria; kingdom Pseudomonadati; phylum Myxococcota; order Polyangiales; family Polyangiaceae; genus Sorangium; species Sorangium sp. So ce145. The sequence continues at coordinate 5,292,834 of NZ_CP150315.1, forward strand.
GAGCTCGCCAGGAGGTGCTCGGCCAGGAGCGGGATGTCGTCGGGCCGATCGCGCAGCGCAGGGAGCTGAAGACGGCACACCGCCAGGCGCTCGTAGAGATCCGCGCGGAAGCGACGCTCACTGACGAGGGTCTCCAGGGGCTCGCAGGTGGCGACGACGAGCCGCACGTTGACCTGCATCGCCCTCTCCGCGCCCAGCGGGCGGACCATCCCCTCCTCCACGACGCGCAGCAGCTTCGCCTGGACCTCCAGCGAGAGCGCCGCGATCTCGTCGAGGAAGAGCGTCCCATGGCTGGCCTCGACGAACGCCCCCTGACGCTCCCGAACCGCGCCGGTGAACGCACCCCGACGATGGCCGAACAGCTCGGACTCGGCGAGCTCCCGCAGGATCGTGGCGGCGTTCAGGACCACGAACGGCCGATCGGCCCGGGTGCTCTCCGCGTGGATCGCCCGGGCCACGAGATCCTTGCCCGTGCCCGACTCGCCGCGCAGCAGCACGGGGAGCTGCAGCGGCGCCACCCGCCGCACCGCCGCGGCGAGCTGCCGCATGGGCCGCGAGCGGCCGATGAGCCCGGGGAGCGGCGGCCCATCCTCCTCGATCACCGGGACTTTTCGGGCCGCCTCGACGCACATCGCCGTGCGACCGATCTCGAAGCAGCCGCCAGGGACGAGCATCGCCTGCCGCACGCGGACGCCACCGACACGAACGCCGTTGCGAGAGCCGAGGTCCGTCACCTCGATCGATGCGCCGCGGTGCGCGACGCGGCAGTGCCGGGCGCTCACCGCGGCATCGTCGAGCCTCACGTCCGCGGCCGGAGCGCTGCCCAGGATGAGCTCGGCCCCCGGCGCGACGGCGATGCGCACTGGAGCGCCTCCGCCGGGATGCTCGCAGCGGAGCCACACCGTGGCGAGCACGTCGCTATCGTCCACGATCTCGACGGTGACGTCCCGGGTCGAGAGGGGCTCACCGCCGCGCGCACCCGGGTCCGATCGATCGCCGGGCGCTCCGACGAGCGCTCCCGGCAGCGCCACGAGGAGCGCGGCCGGCGCCGCAGGCGGCGCGGGCGCCGCCATACCGCCGTGAGCCGAGGTGAGGGGTCTGGAAGGGCTGTCGTGGTCGCTGCGGATCTGTGCGTCGTCCATGTCCAGGAGGTTTGTCGTCGGCACGCGAGGCGCAGTTGCGTCGCCCGGGCGACATTCCTGCTCGTCGGCACGCGCCCCCCTTTGCGCTCTGGACCGCGCTGTTCTAGAGGCCGTTCGTGAGATCGCGCTCGACAAGGTGGACCGCGCCGGCGCTCGGCGTGGCGGCAGCGGGCTGGGTGCTCTCGGCCAACCAGGCCCTCGCCCAGCCCGCAGATCAGACGACGGCCGCAGCCGAGGAAGAAGAAGAGGAATCCGGGCCGGAAGCCGGGGTGAAGCGCCCCGCCGGGCCCGACGAGCGAAGCGGACACCTCCTGCTCCAGGGGCGGGCCGGGTACAGCCAGCCCTTCGGCGGCATGGCCGCTGGCCAGCCGGTCGCCGACACGGTCTCGGGCGGGTTCGCCTTCGGCGCCAACCTCGGCATCGGCTTGAGCCGCGTGACCGTCCTGGAAGCAAGCGGCTCCTACACCCTGCTCTCGGCAGCGGCAGGCTGCAGCGACTGCTCCGGCCGAAGCCTCGATCTGGGTCTGGGGTTCGTCTACCACGTCGCCCAGGGGATCGCGGTCGACCCCTGGATCAGCTACGGCGTGGGGTACCGGCGAACGGTCTTCACATGGCCGGACGCCTCGGCGGCCGGTCCAACCGGGACCGATCATGTGTTCCACGGTCTCGATGTCGCCCGCATCGCGCTGGGCGCCGACTTCTACCCGGCCCCGATCCTTGGCGTCGGCGTGTTCGCCGAGCTCGACGCCGGCACCTACCTCTCGCGCCCTGACGAGGGTTCCGACCCCACGGCCTACGGATTCTTCCAGTTCGGTGTGCGCCTCGCGCTGGATCCCCTACCCCGGGGCACGCGACCACCGGCAGCCTCGGCCGGTACGTCACCGAGGATCGCCGCTCAGGCGACCGGCTCCCAGGGAGCAGCCCGCCGCTAAAGCAGCCGGAATGTGGGCGGTCCAGAGCGAGGGGCAGGTATAATCTGCCGCGAATGGGCGAGTTCAGGACGAGCAGCCGCACCCGACCCGTCGCGGCTGCCGTGACCGACGTAGGTCGCCAGCGAAAGCACAACGAGGACAACGTCCTCGTGAAGTCCGATCTCGGCCTCTTCGTCGTGGCGGACGGCATGGGCGGGCACAACGCGGGCAACGTCGCCAGCGCGCTCGCGACCAAATCGCTCGACAACTTCTTCGAGGCGACCCGCGCCGGCAGCCTGCCAGGCCCCGTCCCGGCCGACGAACAGGAGCTCGATCCGGAAGCACGGCGCGTCGTCGCGGCGATCCGCAAGGCGAACCACGATGTGTTCGTCATATCGAACACGTACACCCAGCACCAGGGCATGGGCTCGACGGTGGTCGCCGCCTACGTGTCGTGCGAAACGGAGCAGATCCATGTCGGGCACGTCGGCGACAGCCGCTGCTACCGGATCCGACACGGCGAGATCGAGCAGCTCACGAAGGACCACTCGCTCATCAACGACGCCCTCGCGCTCAAGCCCGACCTGAGCCAGGACGAGCTGGCGAGGCTCCCGAAGAACATCATCACGCGCGCGCTCGGCATGAAGGACGCCGTGAAGGTCGACATCCGCTCGGAGCACACCCAGCCCGGCGACGTCTTCCTGCTCTGCTCGGACGGGTTGAGCGGGATGATCTCGGAGCAGCAGATGCTCGATGTGTTCGACATCACCCAGGATCCGCACGAGGCCTGCGAGCTCCTCATCGAGATGGCCAACGAGGCGGGCGGGACCGACAACATCTCGGCGCTGATCGTCCGCATCCAGCTCGACGCGCAGGACGAGCGGCAACCGAACAGCGCGGAGCTCGACGACACCCGGCCCCTCCACGTCGATGAGTTCGGCGAGACGGTTCCGCCCGCGGCGGTCCACGAGGGACAGCTCCCGGTCGACGAGGTCGATCTCGACATCGCGGCGCAGCAGGTCCACTCCATCGCGGACAGCGGCCTGCGGAGCCAGGCCCACAGCGCGCCAGGCGCGGTGGCGCGCATGGCCGCCGCGCCGTTCACGGATCGGCGCTCGCGGGCCGCCGCTGGCTCCGGTCGCTACGCCGCGGTGACGACGGCGGCGAGGCCTCCGGTGAAGGAAGCCCCGCCCTCGAAGCCCGCCAAGCGCGCGACCGAGGTGCGGGTCGCGCGGTGCGCGCACTGCAAGCACGAGCTCTTCATCGGCAACCGGTTCTGCGTCGAGTGTGGCGCCCCCATCAAGCCGTGAGCCGCACTGCTGGCGCGCTCGGGTCGGCCGCGTCGGCGTCGACCTGCGCGCCGGCGGCGTCGACCTGCGCGCCGGTCGCGAGCAGCGACCGACGCCGCGGGCCGACGCGGACGATCACTTGACCGCGAGCAGCTCGACCTCGAAGACGAGGGTCGAGTTCGGCGGGATCACGGGCGGGAAGCCGCGAGCGCCGTAGCCGAGCTCCGGCGGGATCGTCAGCTTGCGGAGGCCGCCGATCTTCATGCCGGCGACCCCCTGATCCCATCCCTTGATCACCTGCCCGGCCCCCAGCTTGAACGAGAATCCTTGGCCGCGGTCGCGCGAGCTGTCGAACTTGTCGCCGTTGGTCAGCGTGCCGACGTAGTGCACCGTCACGAGCTGGCCGTGCTTCGCCTCCGCGCCTGTGCCTTCCTTGAGGTCCTCGATCCCGAGCTCTGCTTGCATGGTCGACTCCTTTCGGCGCGATGGGAGGAGCGCTGCACGGTCGCGTCAAGCCGAAGCAGCAGACGAGCTTCCGGACGAGCGCCCGCGAGCGCAAAGACGCCCGGGTAATCGTGGCTCAGCCGCCGAAACCAGGGAACGTGAACACGGGCGCGCCTCCGGTCATCCGCCAGGTGTTGGCGGTCTGCTGGACGACGGGCTGCCGCAGCAGCGGGTGCGGGTGCGTCTGCTCGAAGGCAAACAGGATCGTGGCGGGCGTGAGCTGATCGAGCGACGCGAAGAAGCCGAGCGTGAGCATCGCGCCGCCCTCGGTCCAGCGGTACCCCTGCTGCCGCGCGCCAGCGGCGAGCAGGTTGTTCACGCCCGCCACGTCCGCCGCGATCTCGTTCGGCTGGTTGAAGATGGGGAGCGTGCGCGACAGCATCCGCCCGAGATCCGCGGGCGTGACGCCCCGGCTCCCCCCCTGCCCGTTCGCGCAGCCCGTGTGCCCGAGGTGATGGTGGCCGAGCTCGTGGCCGAGCACGAACGCGAGCTGCTCGTGGTAGAGCTGGCGCTGCCGCTCGACCTTGCGCGGGTCCGTGTGCTGCACCGGATCGATGAAGCCCGCCGGCGGCCGGACGATCGGCTGCCCAGGCCGCTGCCGCTGCGCGAGCATCCGCAGGAACTCGTCGAGCTTCCTCGTCCCGAAGATCTCGTCGGTCGCCTTGAACTGCGCGATCTGCGCCTCGACCTCGAGCAGCCCGTCGGTGATCGCCATGAACGGCATCCGCTGGTCGTCACAGCCGGCGAACGCGTTCACCTCGCCCACCGTCGGATCGGCGATGAACGGGATGCCCCTCACCTTCTGCTGCGAGGCCGCCGGCAGCGCGCCGATCAACGCGCCCATGACGACGCCGGCCTCGGACTGGAGCCAGCTGACGTTGATGTCGTTGATGGGATCGCCCAGCACCGGCAGCCCCGGCATCGTGGGCACGTTGAAGGTAGGCGCCGGCACAGGCCCGGTCTGCGCCGGCGGGTACCCGGGTTGCTGCGGGTACCCGGGTTGCTGCGGGTACCCGGGCTGCTGTGGAGGAGCACCCTGCTGGGGCGCGCCGTACGGAGGATAGGCCTGGCCGTACGACGGCTGAGACGCAGGCTGGCGCGAGCTGCCCCGCTGACAGCCTGCGACCAGTCCGAGAGCCAGAACGAGGGCGCCGATCGGTCGAAGCAGATTCATCGACGCGAGCATAGCGCACGGCGAGGGGGTCAACCTCGCCGCGCCGCACACAAGATCTCGGCGCGCGGTCGCGGTCCGCGGCGCACGCCGCGGCGCCGCGGTGAGCCGAAAGCCGGGCGCCGGGCGTCAGGCGCTGGAGGACCGATGAACAGACACCGTGCCTGGTCTGCCGCCGCCGCCACCCTGTGGATCAGCGCCGCCGCGCTCTCTGGCTGCGGCGGCGCCTCCGTCGCGCAGGCCCCGGTGGCGCCGGAGCCCGCCGGTGCGGCCTCGATGTCGCCGCACAAGGGAAGCTCGATCGAGACAGCCGATGACGCGCTCGCCGAGCTCGAGCGCGCCGAGGACGAGCTCGATCAGGCGATCGGCGCGCCCGCACAGCGCGACGAGGGCCGGGCCGTGGCGGAAGCGGCGCAGCCGGGAGCGCCGCCGCCGCCGGCGGCTTCACCGCCGAGTCCGAGCGTACCCGACAGCCGCGCCGCGCCGTCACCACGGGCGACGGCCGCCGGCGGCGAGCCCCCGGCCAAGAAGATCGAGGCCGAGCCGCCGTCCGCGCCGCCGTGCGAAACCGCGTGCCGCGCGCTCGCGTCCATGAGCCGCGCCGCGCAGCACCTCTGCGGGCTCGCCGGCGATGCGGACCAGCGGTGCGATTCCGCGCGCGCCCGGGTCAAGAGCGCGACAGACCGGGTCGAGGCGCGGTGCCCGCGCTGCGCCGAGCTCTGAGCCTCGACCAGGGACGCACCGCCGGCCGCTCCAGCTCGACATGAGCGGTGCTGCCTTCGTACACAACTGTGCCCACCTCGATACGGGCCGAGCGCGCCTTCCGCTCAGACGACGGCCTCACGGGCCCGGCGCGAGGAGCTGAAGCAGCCGCACATTTTTGTACATATCCCCGAGCGAGCCTGCCGCCGCATGGCCGGCCTTCGCGAGCAGCTCGATCTCCTCGGGGCGCACCTCCACCTGCACCGTCAGCCGGCCGGCGCCCGGCTCCACGGCGAGGGTCGCGCGCTTCGCGATCTCGGCGAGCGCCGCCCCGGGCTCCGGTCCAACGAGCGCCTTCAGCGCATCGACGTTCGCGCGCTTCTCCTCGAGGAGCTTCCGGAGCTCTTCGGCCGCCTCGGCCGACGCGGCGTCGATCGCGATGATCGCCGAGAGCCCGCCCTTCGTCGAGACGCCGACGGTGACGGCGCGCGGGCCCGTGGAGCCGGTGAGGATCGCGCGGAGGCTCGGCTTGCTCTCGGAAAGAAGGGCGACGCCCAGGAGGGGACGATCCCACCCGATGTGCGCGAGGCGCGACGTCGCCTCGTCCCGGCTCGCGAGCGACGTCCCGGCCTCCTCGGCGTCGATGCTCGCGCGGAGCTCCGGCTCGGCGCCATATAGCAGGATCGACCCGTCGCGCACGGCGATCGCGTCCTCGCCGGCGCGGAGCAGGTACTTCACGCCTTTGTACTCTGCCTGGACGTAGCTGTGCGTCGCCAGGCGCTCCGCGAGCTTCTGCTCGTTGAAACGCCCGCGCGCGACCACGAGCGACGGGGCGACGACCAGCTTGTCGACGTCGAACCCGAGATCGATGCCCGTCGCCTTCTTGATGTCGTCACGGGTGCGCTCGATGTGCAGCCGCACCGCGCCCCCCTCCGCGCCGAGCGCCTGCAGATCGATCTGGTGAGGGTCGACGATCACCACGCCGGGGACGCTGCCTTGGACATATTCGAGCAGCGACTCGTCTCTCGGGAAGGTCGCGGCGCGGAGGTGCGCCACGCCGAAGCCGAGGAGCCCCGTCTGCTGGGCGAGGACGACGATGAGCACGAGGCCGACGAGCACGATGTACTTGACCTTGCCTCGCTTCTTCGTGGCTCCGGCGACCTGGACCGGCTTCGACGCGCTCTCGGTGCTCATCTGTGCTCGCTGCGCCCTCTCTGGGATGCCGCACGCCGCCAGGCCCCTGCGGGAACCGCCTCCGCAGAACCGCGAGCGCCGCTCGTGGACCCGGGGCGCGCTGCGGCAGAGCATAACCGGAAGCGAGACGCCGGCCAGGCCTTCCGCCGGGGCCTCCGGACGGATAGAACCGACGCGACGTGCCTCGATCCTCGTCCTCCGATGGCGGCGGCGCGCTCGCACAGCCGAGCGATAGCTCCGTGCTGCCCGCCGCCCTCGGCCGCTACCACGTGCAGCGCCTCCTCGGCGAGGGCGCGATGGGACGCGTGCTGCTCGCGCACGACCCGCTGCTCGATCGCGACGTCGCGCTGAAGCACCTGCGCGACGACCTGCGCATCCCGCGCGACGTCCGCGAGCAGCTCATCGTGAGGATGCGCCACGAAGCGCGCGCCGCCGCCCGGGTGACCCACCCGAACCTCGTCACGCTCCACGACGTCGGCGAGGACCCGGACTTCGGGCTCTACCTCGTCTTCGAGTACGTCGAGGGGCCGACGCTCAAGCAGCACCTCCTCGAGCGGCCGCTCTCGGCGTCGCAGGCGGCGCGCCTCGCGTTCGAGCTCGGCGAGGCCCTGACGATCGCGCACCGGGCAGGCATCGTCCACCGCGACATCAAGCCGGAGAACATCATCCTGTCCGCGAACGGCGGCAAGATCGCCGACTTCGGCATCGCGCGGATCCCGGACTCGACGCTGACGCACCAGGGAGGGCTCATGGGGACGCCCGCGTACAGCGCGCCGGAGACGTTCCGCGTCGGCAAGTTCTCGCCCGAGAGCGATCAGTTCTCGCTCGCCGCCGTCATGTACGAGGCGATCTCCGGGAGCCGCGCGTTCCCGGGCGACGACGCGGTCTCGGTCGCCTCGAAGATCGCGACCGACGAGCCGCCGCCGATCGCGAGGGAGCTCGGCCTCCCTCCGTCGCTCGATCAGGTGCTCGCGCGCGGGCTGTCGAAGCGACCCGAGGACAGGTACCCGAGCTGCGACGAGTTCGGCGCCGCGTTCGCGAACAGCCTCGAGTGGGCCGCCTCCAGCCAGATGCCGAGGCGGATGCTCGACAGCGCCGTCACGGCGACGCCGGCGCTGCCCGCCGAGCCAGCCGCGGTGCGCGCAGATCCGCTCGACGCCGACTTCCCTCCCCGCGAGCGGAAGGCGGGGCAGATCGCCGTGGGCGCGGCCGTGGTCGTGGCCACGGCCGCGCTGCTCCTCCACACCGCGCTGCGATCTGCAGACGCGCCCGCCGAGGAGCCCGCCGTCGGAGCAGCGCCGATCGCCTCGTCGGCCGCCGCGCCGCCGCGACCGCGCCCTGTGCCGTCGACGCGGCCCGCGCGCCCGAAGCACGACCCCACCGACACCACGGCGCGCGCGACGGTCAGCGCAGAGCCCAGCGCCGCGGAGCCCAGCGCCGCGGAGCCCAGCGCCGCGGAGCCCAGCGCGAGCGCGCCAGGCAGCGCCACGACCTCGCCCGCGCCGACCGCGCTCCCCGAGGACGAGCAAGGCGCGGACGCCGGAACACCGGAGACCGACGACCTCGGCGTGCCGGAGACCACAGAGCCCGGCACGCAGGACGCCGGTGGTGCCGATGCTGCCGCGCGTTGAACGCGTGACATCGCGGATGCGTTGTCACGCGGAAAAAACTCCCGTAAAGGAGCCCGAGTAAGCACCGTCGCTGCCCTGCACGGCCGACGTCTAGCGCCTCGCTGGGTCCATCGCAGGCCCCGGAGAGGCGCCCTGGAATCACGCCGACCGCTGCGCTAGCGACTGTCTGAATTGCTGTTCTGCCCCTTGAGATCTCCGCGATGACTACCCTGACAAACGGCGACGATCTCCATCTGTCGCTCTACCGAAAGATGTTCCAGATACGCCGCTTCGAGGAAGAAGCGGCCCGCGCGTACGCGCAGAGCAAGATCGGCGGGTTCCTTCACCTGTACATCGGTCAGGAGCCCATCGCCGTCGGTGCTTCTGCGGCGCTCCGCCCCGACGACTACGTGATGACCACCTACCGCGATCACGGGCTCGCGCTCGCCCGCGGGATGAGCTCGCGCGCCGCGATGGCCGAGCTCTACGGCAAGGTCACCGGGTGCTCGAAGGGGCTCGGCGGCTCGATGCACTTCTTCGACAAAGAGCACAACATGCTCGGCGGCTACGGCATCGTCGGCGGGCACATCCCCATCGCCGTCGGGACCGCGTTCGCGTCGAAGTACCGCGGCGAGGACCGGGTCTCGATGGTGTTCTTCGGCGAGGGCGCGGTGAGCATCGGCGACTTCCACGAAGGGATGTCGCTCGCGGCGCTGTGGAAGCTGCCGATCGTGTTCGTCTGCGAGAACAACGAGTACGCGATGGGGACGCCGCTCTCCCGGACGCTCTCGGTCGAGGACGTCTCGCTGAAGGCGCTCGCCTACGGGATGGAGCGCGATCGCTTCAACTCCGAGCACGTCCTCCAGGTGCGCGATCGCCTCGCCGAGGCCGTCGCGCGGGCGCGCACGCAGTCGGAGCCGACGCTGGTCGAGATCAGGACGTACCGCTTCCGGGGCCACTCGATGAGCGATCCCGGCAAGTACCGGACGAAGGAGGAGCTCGAGGAGCGCAAGAAGAAGGACGTGCTCCTTCGCTCGCGCATCGAGCTCGAGGAGAAGGGCCACAAGGCCGCCCTCGAGGCGATCGAGAGAGAGGTGGAAGACGAGATCACCGACGCGATCCGCTTCGCCGAGGAGAGCCCCGAACCCGGGCCCGAGGTGCTCGAGCCCACAACCTATGCAGGACCTTTTGCGCGATGACCGTCCTAAGATTCCGTGAGGCGGTTCGCGCCGCCATGGTCGAGGAAATGGAGCGCGACGAGCGGGTGTACCTCGTCGGCGAGGAGGTCGGGCACTACCAGGGCGCCTACAAGGTGACCGAGGGGATGCTCGACAAGTTCGGGAGCAAGCGCGTGATCGACGCGCCCATCACCGAGAGCGGGTTCACGGGCATCTCGATCGGCGCGGCGATGGTCGGGCTCCGGCCGATCGTCGAGTACATGACGTGGAACTTCTCCGCCGTGGCGTTCGACCAGATCCTCAACAACGCGGCGAAGCTCCGGCAGATGTCCGGCGGGCAGCTCAGCATCCCGCTCGTGCTGCGGGCGCCGAACGGCTCGGCGAAGCAGGTCGGCTCGCAGCACTCGCACTCCATGGAGCACTTCTACGCGCACGTCCCCGGCCTCAAGGTCCTCGCGCCCGCGATGCCGGCGGACGCCAAGGGTCTCCTGAAGTCGGCGATCCGGGACGACAACCCGGTGCTCTTCATGGAGAGCGAGACGCTCTACGGCGTGAAGGGCGAGGTGCCCGACGACCCCGATTTCATCGTGCCGATGGGGGTCGCCTCGATCGTGCGCGAGGGGACCGACGTCTCGATCATCGCGTGGAGCCGGATGGTGCACGTCGCGCTCGAGGCGGCCGCGGAGCTTGAGAAGGAGGGCATCAGCGCGGAGATCGTGGACCTGCGATCGCTGCGCCCGCTCGACGAGGAGACGATCGTGAAGAGCGTCACGAAGACGCACCGCGCGGTCGTGGCGCACGAGGGCTGGCCGTACGGCGGCGTCGGGGCGGAGATCGCCGATCGCATCCAGCGGCTCGCGTTCGACGAGCTGGACGCGCCCGTGCTGCGCGCGACGACGCTCGACGTCCCGATGCCCTACAACGCGCGGCTGGAGCAGTACGTGATCCCGCAGGCGTCGCGGATCATCGAAAATGTTCACCGCGTTCTCTACAAAAGCTGACTGAGCGGACCCACATCCCCGATCAAGGTTGATAGACCCATGGCGAAGGTTCTGGAACTTCCGAAGCTGTCCCCGACCATGGAGGAGGGGCAGATCAGTGCCTGGCACAAGAAGGAAGGCGACGCGATCGACATCGACGATCTGCTCGCAGAGGTCGAGACCGACAAGGCGACCATGGAGTACAAGTCCTTCGATCGAGGGACGTTGCTCAAGATCCTCGTGCCTGCGGGCAGCGTGGTTCAGCTCGGCCAGCCTGTCGCGATCATCGGCACCCCGGGCGAGGACGTAAGCGCCCTCGCCGGCGGGAGCGGCGGCGCCGCCGCGGCGAAGCCGAGCGCGGCGGAGGCTCAGCCCAAGGGAGAGCGCGCCGCGCCGCCGGCCGGCGGCGACGCGCCCGTGACGAGCCCGCCGCCCGCGGCGCGCGGCGAGGCGGTCTCGCCGCCCACGCAGCCGGCCGCGCCGCAGCCGTCGTCGAACGGACGCGTCAAGGCGTCGCCTTACGTGCGGAAGCTCGGCCGGGAGCGCGGGCTCGACCTCAGCAGCGTCGCCGGCAGCGGTCCGCGCGGGCGCATCGTCGCGCGCGACCTCGAGGGGCTGAAGCCGGCGCCGGCCGCCGCGGCCAAGGCGACCGCCCCCGGCGAGCTCGCTGTGCCGGAGGTGCGGCCGCTCAGCATGATGCGCAAGGCGATCGCCCGGCGCCTCACCGAGTCCAAGCAAACGGTCCCGCACTTCTACCTCTCGATCGACGTCGACGCCGATCCGCTGAACGCGCTTCGCGAGCAGATCAACGCGGATCTCGCGGCGACCGCCGCCGAGGGGGAGAAGCCGGCCAAGGTCAGCTTCAACGATCTCCTCGTCAAGGCGTGCGCCATCGCGCTCGTGCGCGTCCCGGAGTGCAACGCGCAGTTCACCCCAGACGCCATCCTCGTTCACCAGCGCGTCGACATCTCGGTCGCGGTCGCCGTCCCCGAGGGCCTCGTCACGCCGGTGGTGCGCGACGTCGATCGCAAGCAGGTGCTCGACATCGCGGCCGAGGTGCGCGAGCTCGCCGGGCGAGCCAAGGCGAAGAAGCTGCGGCCCGAGGAGATGGCGAACGGCACGTTCTCGATCTCGAACCTCGGCATGTACGGGATCGACAACTTCGGCGCCGTCATCAACCCGCCCGAGGGAGCGATCCTCGCCGTGGGCCAGGTCCGTCGCGAGCCCGTCGTGCGCGGCGAGCAGATCGTTCCGGGCCGCCGGCTGAGCATGACGCTCTCCTGCGATCATCGCGTCGTCGACGGCGCGGTCGGCGCGACCTTCCTCAAGGTCCTGCGCCAGCTCCTGGAGCACCCGACGCAGATCCTGATCGGCTAGCTCAGGTCGCCTCGGCGCTGCTCCCCAGGGCGTCGCCGAGGCGCGCCAGGTTCCGCGAGAAGATCTGCACGGACGGGTGCGACGGCCCGAGCGCCTTCGTGGCGATCGCCACGGCGCGCTCGATCTGCTGCCATGCGCCCGACAGATCGCCGAGCGCCTGCAAGACGCGCCCGAGGTTGTTCACGATGCTCGCCACCACCGGGTGATCCGGACCGTACGTGGCTTGCGCGATGCCGAGCGCGCGCTCCAGCTGCTCGCGCGCCCCGGGCAGCTCGCCGAGCGCTTGCAGCACGCTGCCGAGGTTGTTGCAGCCGATCGCCACCGCCGGGTGGTCCGGGCCGTAGGTCGCCTCGGCGATCTTCAGCACGCGCGCGAAGTTCGCGCGCGCGCCCTCGAGATCGCCGAGGTCGCGCAGCACGCTGCCGAGGTTGTTGATGTCCCGCGCCACGTCCGGGTGATCCGGCCCGTAGGTGTCCTCGACGATCGCGAGCGCGCGCTCGAAGTCGGCGCGCGCCCCGGCCAGGTCTCCGAGATCGCGCAGCACGCGCCCGCGGTTGTTCAGCGCGAGCGCGAAGCGCGGGTGGTAGAGGCCGTAGCTGTGCTCATCGATCTTGAGCGCCTCCTCGAACTGGTCGCGCGCTCCCTTGAGGTCGCCGAGATCGTGGAGCAGCCGACCGAGGTTCGTGCGCCCGATCGCTACTGTCGGGTGGTCCGGACCGTAGGCGCGGATGTCGATCGCGAGCGCCCGCTCGAGGTGCACGCGCGCGCCCGCGAAGTCGCCGAGGTCGCGGAAGAGCGCGCCCAGGTTGTTGAGCCGTATCGCGACGCTCGGATCGTCGGGGCCGTACGTCGCCTCGTCGATGGCGAGGGCGCGCTCCAGGTGCTTGCGGGCGCCCGGCAGATCGCCCTGATCCATGAGCACGCTGCCGAGGTCGTTCACGTCGCGCGCGACGTCCGGGTGATCGGGGCCGAAGCTCGCGATGTCGATCGCCAGCGCGCGCTCCAGGTGTGCCCGCGCGCCGCCGAGATCGCCGAGGTCGTGGAGGACGCTGCCGAGGCTGCGCAGCACGGCCGCGACCTTCGGATCGTCGTGGCCGAACACCGCCTCGTGGAGCGCGAGCGCCCGCTCCAGGTACCCCTTCGCCTCCGCGAACGCGGCGCGCCCCTGCAGGTAGACGGCGAACCGAGCGAGGAGCCGTCCGCGCACCTCCCGCGCGACGTCGTGCGCTTCGGCCTGGCTCGCCGCGGCGAGCGCGTGCGGCAGCCATCGGGCGCAGAAGGGCCACGTCTCGACCTCGTCGCTGCTCTCGGGGAACGCGTGGTCGACGAGCCGGACCGCCGCCTCGGCCCACACCTTCCTGTCCTCGGGCGAGAGGCGATCGCGGACCACCGCCTGGACGAGCCGGTGCACGGAGAGCGCGCCCTCGTGCACGTCGATGAACGAGTACCGGCGGAGCGCGGCGACCGCCTCGTCGAGGCTCAGCGGATCGCTCAGCGCCTCCGCGAGCGCCGCCGGCAGGTGCGGCGCGGCGTCGGCGAGGCCCTCGCGCGGGATGTCATCGGGCGCCAGGTACGCGCACAGGCTCAAGAGGTCGACCGCGACGGGCGAGAAGCGCTGCGCCTCCTGGAACGCGAGGCCCCAGGTCGTGGCGATCGGCGTCGGGTAGTCCATCGGCATGCCGCGGAGCAGGAGCCCGCGCTGGTGATCGCCGAAGGCGGCGTGGTAGGTCGCGATGGACGATCCCGTCTCCTTGATGGTCGCCGCCGCCTGCACCAGCGCGAGGGGGAGATCCCCGAGCGTCTCGGCGAGCTTCTCCGCGGCGCGCGCGTCGCCCTGCCCGGTCCGATCGAGCAGGAACTTCACCGAGTCGGCGCGATCGAGCGCCGGCACGGTGAGCGGGGTGGCGATGCCGCGGAAGCTCGGGTTGCGCGAGGTGATGAGGATGTGCCCGGTGCGCGGGTGCGGCAGGTACGGGGCGACGTCCTGCGGGTCGTTCACGTTGTCGAAGATGAGGAGCCACTTGTCGTTGCGCGACAGCCACGACCGGGCCGCCTCGATCGCGATCCGCTGGTCGGCCTCGTTCTGCTCTGGCAGGTCGAGGGCCGCGGCGAGGCGCGCGAAGTCCTCGGCCGCCGTGGCCGGCTCCTCGGCGCGGATCCACCAGACGACGTTGTACTGGCTCGCGTACCGGTGCGCGTACTCGGCGACGAGCTGCGTCTTGCCGACGCCGCCGAGGCCGCTGATGGACTGCGTGAGCGCGGCGGGCCCCCCCGTGGTGAGCGTGCTCCGCAGCTCGCTCAGGAGCTGGTCGCGCCCGGTGAAGCCCGGGTTCCGCGGCGGCAGCTTCTTGATGTGGGGCTCCGCGTCGGGCGAGCTCGACGGCCTTCGAGCGGCCGGCCGCTGCGTCGGCGGCTCCGTCTCGCGGACGGCGCTCCGGATCCCCTTCGCGATCTCCGTGAACGCCTCGCTCTGGTTGGGGTAGCTCGTCACGGGCCGCGCGCGGCTCGGCAGCGGCTGCAGCTCGCCGAGCAGCGTCTTCTCCCAGGCGCAGGGCCGCAGGATCACGGGGATGACCCGGCACTCGCCGGCCTCGTGGCGGGCGATCGCCTCTCGCATCTCCGGAGAGAGCCACGCGTCGGTGGAGAGGAAATCCGCGCTCACGAGCAGCAGCACGACCCGCGCCTCGCGCAGCCTCGCCGCGCTCGCCTCTCGCCGCTCCCTCCCTCCGCCGAGCGCGAAGCCCTGGTAATTCCGGATGACCCCCTGCCGTTTCAGCGCGTCGAGGTGGGTCTCGATCTTGGGCCGCAGGTCTTCGTCCCTCGGAGAGTAGGAGAAGAACACATCGGCGGGGCTCGTCGCCAAGGCAACCATAGTTCCTCTCGCGGGCCTTAAAGTCTCACGACGGACCTGACGCGCAACGAGAATACGCGGTCGGAAAAGACCCAGGAAGAGACGGTAGTTGACGCTCCAGGCGGATACATGCGGGTCGAACCTCCATCGTCTCGTGGGGGGCTTGCCTTACCCCGACTCCGGCTCCGTCCTACCTTCGCGCTCCTCTTCCGTGCTCGGGGAGATCCGGCCGGAAGCCTGAACGATGCGGCGCGCCGCTTCCATCCATCGCCGCCGATCGTCCCGCCGCAGCTGGTTGCGCACGACGATCTTCACGAGGCGGTGGACGCTGAGCGCGTGCGGCCGCACCTCGATCAGCGAGTGCAGCCGCAGCATCGCGATGGCGTCGTCGAGCGCGAGCGGGTCGTATTCGCTGAGCGACCGCCGAGGGATCGCGTCCATCGGCAGGAAGGAGCACAAGCTGAGGAGCTCCGCCGCTGCCTGGTGGCTGAACACGGCCGCGAGCGAGCTCTCCCAGGCGGTCGCGACCGTCACAGGGAAGCTGACGGGGCGCTCCAGGAGCGCGGCCGGCCGCTGCCGGAAGAGGGCGAGGTACTCCGCGAGCGGGCGCCCGGTCTCCTCGATGTAAGCGCCGGCCTGCGCCAGGGCGAGCGGCAGATCCCCGAGCTCCTCTGCGAGCGCGTCGGCCGACTCCGCGTCGGTCTCGCCCGTGCGCTGGAGCAGGAAGCGCACCGACTCGGCGCGCTCGATGCCGCGGACGTTCACCGTCGTGAGACCGCGCCAGATAGGGTTCTGCGACGTCGTGAGGATGTGGCCGCCGTGGGAGACGCTCGGGATGTAGGGCTCGACCTCGCTCGGGTCGCGCACGCCATCGAAGAGGAGCAGCCAGCGACCGCGGCGCCCGAGCTTGCTGCGCACCACGCCGACCGCGCGAGCGGGATCCAGCTGCTCGTGGTCGGGCAGCCTCATCTCCGCCGCGAGCGTGACGAAGGAGGCGTCCATCGTCGCCTGGCTCTGACCGTCGATCAGGAAGACGGTGTCGTAAGCGCCGGCGTTGCGGTACGCGTACTCGATCGCGAGCTTGGTCTTGCCGGTGCCGCCGAGCCCGCAGAGCGGCGCCACGCCGCGCCTGGCGAGCGCGGCGCCGATCTCGGCGAGCAGAGCGTCGCGCGCGGCCAGGTTCCGGCTGGTCGACGCGGGGACGCTCCAGATCCCGGGCGGCGGTGGCACCTCTGAATGGCTCACCGGCTGGGCGCCGGCGCTCGGTGAGCTCAGGAGGGGTTTTGGGTGAGCTGCTCGACCTGCTTTCGGATGCCCTTTGCGATGTCGGTGAACGCCTCGCTCTGGTTGACCCAGCTCGTCACCGGGCGCCCGCCCCGCGGCAAGCTGGCCAGCCTGCCGAAGGGCGCGCCCTCCCAGTCGCAAGCGTCGAGGATGACGGGGATGACGCGCGCCTCACCCCGTTCGTGGCGCTCGATCGCCTTCTGCATCTCGACGTCGTAGCAGAAGTCCGACGCGAGGAAGTCCGCGCTGATGAGCAGCAGGATGACCTTCGCGGTCTCGAGGTGCTCGGCCAGCGCCGTGTCGCGCTCCTCGCCAGCGCCGATCTCGCCGTCGTGCCAGCCGCGGATGACGCCCTTCCGCTTGAGGATGGCGAGGTGCGTCTCGAGCTTGTCGCGCAGCTCGCGGTTGCTCTCCGAGTACGAGAAGAACACCTCGATCGGGCTCGCCGGGGGCTCGGAGACGCGCTCGCGCCGCGAGGCTTCGAGCGCCCCCGTCATCGTGAACGTGTCGTCGTACGCGGCCGAGTCCGGCGGGAGGTCGTACGGCGCGCCGAGGGGCGACGACGAGGGCGGGAGCTCGAGATCGGGGATCGGGGGCGGAAGGATCGAGCGGCCGCGCGACGTGATCGCGCGCGGCCGGGGCGCGCACGTGCGGTCGAGGATCGCGAGCACCCGGTCGTGGCTGCCGTCGGGGGTGTCGTAAGGCAGGAGCAGGAACCCCATGTCCGCGAGCGTCTTGCGGCGGAGCGGCGTCAAGCTCGAGCCCGGGGCGATGACGAAGCGGGGCGGCGGCGAGGCGCCCGAGAGCGCGTGGATGTCCGCCAGCATCTCGTCGAAGTTCCCGTCGGCGCGTCCGAAGCCGATGAAGAGCACGGGGCACCGCGAGAGCACGGTCGTGAGCGACTTGCGCACGTCGGGCGGCGCGATCGACGCGAGGAAGCGCTCGCGCGCGAACACCCAGCTGTGCGGCTCCTTCAGCGTGCCGTGCAGTTTGAGGATGAACCGCCGCCGCCACGCGACCTCGTCGGTGACGCGCCACATGGTGTCCCACTCGAAGCCGAAGGCGCGCTCGAGCAGGTGGTTCAGGTTCGTGGTGAGCACGGCGCGCAGCTTGTCTCGCAGCGCGGCGATCGCGATCGCGATCCGCGGCGGCTCGAGCCCCTCGTCGTCGAGCGCATCCTCGACGAACGCGTTGAACTCCGCTGGGCCGAGCGCCTGCTCCGCCGCGCCCAGCGCCTCGCTGTAGCGCTGCGAGCGCGCGAGGGCCGCGACCTCGGCGATCGCGACCTCGTCGCTGGTCTGCTCGCGCACCCTCTCGACGAGCAGGTCGACGAGCTGACGCCACGTCGGCAGCCCGGCCGCGGCCGAGATGCCTCCCCCGACGAAGAGCACGAGCTCTCCGCTCTCGAGCGCCTCATGCAGCGCTTCGATCACCGCGGCGTCGACCTCCGCGCTCACCGTGTTCGCGTTGTCCATAAGGGTTGACATCGAGCCCCTCGAGTCTATCGCTCCTCGGCGCGCAGCGCACTTTTGCGGCGCGTCGCGCGGCGCGCCGCAAAAGTGCGCCGCGCGGCGCAGGGTCGAACGCTCGACCAGGTGTCCCGCTGCGGTCATGACGTCCGAGACGACTGACCCGCCGCATCGAGCGAAGCCGGAAGAGGCGGAAACAGTCCGCGAGGCTGGAGCATGCTACGTCTCCGACATGCGTCCGGCGGCCCTCTTCACGCTGGCCACGGTGGCCTCGCTCGTCGCGTTCTCCCTGGCCGGCGTGGCCGCTCCACCATCCCGCGCGCGGCGCGCCCCGCGCCTCCCGGCGCGCGCGGAGGCCGCGCTCTCGGCGTCTGCCGCGGGCGAGCGCGCGAGCGTCGTCGCGCTGCGCGCGCCCGGTCCGCCCGCCGTCCTCGTGCGCGCGGGGAGCTTCACGATGGGATCGAGCGAGGTCGAGATCGCGCACGCGGTGACGCTCTGCAAGCTCGAGCCGGCCGGTGAGCTGTGCGTCGACGAGACCGAGGCGAGCTTCGCAAACGAGCTCGTGCCCCACGAGGTGTACCTGTCGGATTTCTGGATCGACCGAACCGAGGTGACTGTCGCGAGCTACCGCCGGTGCGTCTCGGCCGGCGTCTGCGCCGAACCTCCGTATGCCTCCGGCGGGCAGCGGTTCGATCGGCCCGACGTGCCGGTGGTGCTCGTCTCGTGGAGCGACGCGGAGCGCTACTGCGTCTGGGCCGGCGGTCGCCTGCCGACCGAGGCCGAATGGGAGCGGGCGGCGCGGGGCGTGGCCGGGCGCCGCTACCCCTGGGGCCATGTCTACAACCCATTCCACGCGAACCACGGGAGGCTGTCGTTCGACGAGCTCGACGACAGCGACGGCTTCCTCGAGCTCGCGCCCGTCGGCTCGCTCGTGGCCGGCCGCACCCCCGACGGCATCGACGACCTCGCCGGCAATGTCGAGGAGTGGGTCGCTGACTACTACCATCCCGAGTATCCAAGCGGCAGCGCGAAGAACCCGCGGGGGCCCGACATGGGGGAGGAGCGCGTGCTGCGCGGCGGCAGCTACATCCTGGGTCGGCCCTGGCTGCGTGGCGCCGCGCGGGGGCACGACTCGCCGACCAGCCGCCGCGCGTGGCGCGGCTTCCGCTGCGCGCGCGACGCCTGAGCCGCGGCGGGCGACGCGCGTGCCGAGGCGCGCGCGACGAGCGCGGCGGTCGGCCGCCGCGCGGGCCGAGGCGCGCGGCGGTTGGCCGCCGCGCCGGAAGAGCCCATACTGCGCCCGTGAGGATCGCGCACCTCTCTGACCTGCACCTCCTCTCCCTCGAGGGGGCCTTCCCGTTCCGGCTCCTGAACAAGCGTCTCACGGGCTACCTCAACCTCCGCTTCCGGCGCCACGCCATCCACAAGCCGCACGCGGTGCACGCAGCGGCGCGGGAGATACGGCGGCTCGGCGTGGACCACGTCGTCATCACCGGCGATGTCTCGAACCTCGCGCTCGAACGAGAGTTCGTCCTGGTCCGCGACTTCTTGCAGAGCGGTCTCGGTCTTCCGCCCGAACGGGTGAGCATCGTCCCGGGGAACCACGACGCGTACACGAAGGGCGCGCACCGCTCGCAGCGCTTCTCTCGGTACTTCGCGCCGTACCTGCGCTCCGACCTCGTCCTCGACGCGCCTGGGAAGAGCGACGACGGTGGGGCCACCCGCGACGGCGGAGACTCGGCGTTCCCCTTCGTGCACCTGCGCGGGCCCGTCGCGATCATCGGCCTCTCGACCGCCTGGCCGCGTCCCCCGCTGGTGGCGTCGGGGCGGCTCGGCCCGGTCCAGCTGCGCGCGCTCGAGCGAGCGCTAGAACACCCGGAGGTGCGGCGGCGAACGCCGGTCGTGCTCCAGCACCACCCCTTCCATAACCCGGCGAGCCGGGCGAAGACCTTGCTGGAAGGCCTGGGTGACGCCGCGGCAGAGGGGCGGCTGCTGCGGCAGGTGCGCCGCGGCTTGCTGCTGCATGGGCACCTGCACCGGCGCATTCACCGCAAGCTGCACACCGAGCGGGGTCACATCGACGCCGTGGGCGCCACCAGCGCTTCGCTCCTTCACGACAGCGACGAACGGATGGCCGGGTTCAATGTCTACGAGATCGACGACGCGGGGACGATCGGGGGCATCACGTCGCACCGCTTCGTCCCGGGTCAAGATGCGTTCCGCGAGGTCCCGGTCCCCGAACGATGAGCCCGCCGCGCGCTCGGCGCTCCGCCGAGCGCCCCACCGGAGCCGCGCGCAATCCATCCGCCGCACGCAGGCCCGTCCAGGCGGGCGCGCGATGTTCGGGGCTCGGCAATGCCGTGACTCGAGCGCAGCGGGGGCGCTGCGCGGGCAGTCCGGTGGGGCTCTGGTCAGGAGGAAAGTCAGGCGGTGGCGCGGATCACGTTGACCGCCTGCAGACCTTTGGGACCTTCTTTGATCTCAAATTCAACGGTCTCGTCCTCGAACAGACGGCGGCGCCCCTCCCCGTTGATCTGCGAATAGTGAACGAAGACGTCGGGGCCAGTCTCTTGCTTGATGAAGCCCCAACCCTTCTCGTCGTTGAACCACTTAACCTTGCCAACTGCCATATTTCCTCCACTTCAGAGCTCGTCGATACCCGAGGCGCGCAGGCTGGCAGTCGGGAGGTGACCACGGCTGCGGTCCCTGATTCCGATGCGGGCTTGGCTGCATGCAGCAAACCCCCCTCGTAGACAGATCCAGCTTGCGCAGGGCGGCTGCCCAGCCGCTGGTTGATGTGCGTGCGCGGCGACTTCGACGATTCTCCCCGGTCCGAGCGGGCGCCAACGTAAACGGCTCGATGCGCCAAGGTCAAGCAGCGATGATGGTTCGGCGGGCGCTTGCGCGAGGCAGTACCGCTTCACCGGCAGTCTCCGGTTGCAGCAGCCGCCGATGGGAATTTCGCGTCGTACAGCGGATCCTGACGGCGAGTCCACGAGCACGCGCGGTGACGGCGCGCCGTGGGGTGCGAAGCAGAATTCGCGCAGCCGTCAAGATTTGCGCTTTTATCGAAGAACCTTGTCCTTCGGCGCGCGCAGCGCGTCGTGGTCCGTGAGGGCTTCGCCATGTCACGCAGCGAGCCTCGCACGTCGGGCAGCAATCTCCTGGCCTCCGCCGCAATGGCGCGGCGCTTCGGGCGCGCTCCTCGTGCTGCGCGCGTCGTGGGAGCGAGCGACGCAGCGCGCTCCGGGCGCTTTCCGAGCGGAGGCCAGCCGCTTGCGGCGCTTTTGCCGAGAACATCGATCGAGCGTCGCGGCGGAGCAGGCGACCTGCTCGAAGGACATCACGGCACCGGGCGGCGCCGGCTCAGCCTGTTCGCCGGTGTTCCCCCTGCGCGCGCTGGCGCGACAGCTCGGCGGATCGATCCCCGGACCGGCATCGCGCGCTCGACCTGCGCCGCGCCCCGTGCGCTCAGGAGGCGCAGGCGGCAGAGTCCCGGGCTCGAGCCCGCTCGCCGCCCGGGAGCAGGAATCGAAGGCATCTCGTTGACATGTCTGTTCGAGCTTGCTCGTATGGCGTGGCGAGGGCATCGGGTCTCACCTCCGCCCTGGCCCCGCGAGGCGACGAGATGTTCTCGGTGATCATCAGCGAGAAAGGGGGCGCGGAGCGCCGCGAAACCTTCGACCGGACAGAGATCAACGTCGGCCGCGTGCAGGGCAACGACCTGATGCTGCCGAAGGGCAACGTGTCGAAGCGACACGCTCGGCTGCTCTTCCGCGACGGGCGCTTCATCGTCACCGATCTCAAGAGCACGAACGGCACGTACGTCAACGGCCGGAAGATCGCTCAGGCGACGATCGTTCGCGAAGGCGACAAGATCTACATCGGCGACTTCGTGCTGCGGATCGAGACGGCGGCGGCCGGGACGGCCCCTCCGGACAGCACGGCGCCTCCGCGCGCGCCGGAAGAGATGCCCGGCGAGCCGGGACCTCTGCCCGATCGCGGGCCGCCGCCGTCCGCCGAGAAAGGGCTGCACCGGTCGGCGCCGTTGCCGCTGATCAACGAGAGGGGCGAGCCGTCGCGCACCAGCCAGGGCGTGATCAGCCACTTCCCCCTCGAGAACGATCCGGACGAGTCGGTCGACGCGGCCGCGGCCATCCCCGTCCCCGGTCCGCCGCGCATCCCCTCGCCTCGTCCGCCCCTCACGCCGGGCTCGCAGGGCGGTGCGTCCGTCCCGCCGCTGCCTGCGCACCCGGCGATGACCACCGCACCGCCGGCGCGCGACGCCCGCCCCGTCAACGCCGCCCCCCCGCCCCCACAGGCGCCGCGCCCGTACGCGACCGCGACCCCGCTGCCTGCACAGAGCACAACGAGCACCGCCGCGGTGTCGCCGCAGGGCGCCTCGAACGTCGCCGTCCATCCGAGCGTGGTCCCCATCCCGAGCCGGCGCGCCATCCCGCCCGTCTCGGATCGGGTCGACCGGGGACAGGGCGACTCGGCGCATGCCGTGGCGCACCGCCGGGCGCTCGGGCGCCTCATGGATCGGCTCGCCGACGTGGTCGACCTCACGCCGCTCGACAGCGGCGCGCCGCCGGACGGCGCGCTCGCCCAGCGCATCGCGCAGGCGAGCGCCGCGGGCGCGGAGGCGCTGCGCGCGGCGGGCGAGCTCCCTCCCGAGGTCGACGTCGAGGCGCTCGTGGCCGACGCGCAGCGGGAGCTCCTCTCGCTCGGCCCGCTCGACCGCTTGCTCGAAGACGCCGAGGTGAGCGAGATCCAGGTGTTCCGCTACGACCACGTGATCGCGATGCACGGGCGCAGGCGCGTCATCGCGGAGGTCGGGTTCAGCAGCGAGCGCGCGGTCGGCCGGGCCATCCGCCGGCTCTGCATGGCGGCCGGCCAGCCGATCGAGGCGGGCGCGAGCTTCGTCGAGCGGACCCTGCCGAAGGGGCGCCGCCTGTTCGCGGTGCTGCCGCCGGCCGCGACCTCCACCCTGGTGATCCGGAAGCCGCAGCGCCCCGACGTCACGCTGGACGACCTGGTGCGCAACGGGACGATCTCGCGCGCGATGGCCGGGCTGCTGGCCCAGTGCGTGCTCGGTCGCGGCAACCTCCTCGTCACAGGGACGCGAGACGCCGGGACGGGCTGGCTGCTCGGCGCGCTCGCTGCCGCCGCGCAGCCCGACGACCGGTTCGTGGTGCTCCAGGAGGAGGACGAGCTCGCCCTCGATCATCCGAACACGCTGTCCATCGCGCTCGGGGCCACGACGGACGAACGCACCCGGGCCGTGCGGGCGGCCGTACGCATCCGGCCGGAGCGGGTCGTGGTGAGCTCGTTCTCGGGCCACGTCGCGGCCGAAATCGTGGACGCCATCGGCGGCGGCATGGACGGCGTGCTCGCGGCCTCCCGCGCGCCGACGCTGCGGCAGGCAGTGACGAGGCTCCCCGCCGATATCGCCGCGACCCGCCCCGGGATCACGCCGGAGACGGCGCGCGAGTGGCTCGCCTCGTCCTTCGACCTCGCGATCGAGATCGCGCTGCTCCGCGACGGTCGCCACCGGGTGCTCCGCATCGCGGAGCTCGCGGTGGAGGGCGGGCAGATCGCCATTCGCGACGTATTCACCTTCGTGGTCGAGCGGACGGCCGCCGGCGGCGCGCTCGAGGGGACGTTTCACCCCTCCGGGCTGGTGCCGGACATCGTGGAAGATCTTCAGTCCCGCGGGCTCAGCGTCGATACGTCGACCTCGTTCCGGCGAAATCGCTAGCGGCTGGCCGCGCGAAGGCTGGCCAGCGTGGCCAGCGCGAAGCATGCGGAGCCCCGCGCAACACGCGAGATGAGAGCGTCTTGACGGGCGCCAGCTAGGAACGGAGGTTATGATGCCCAGTAGCCATGGCCATCCGCACCATCCTCCACTATCCCGACCCGCGCCTGCGCCAGAAGGCACAGCCGGTCGGGGAGATCTCGCCCGAAATCACGAAGCTTATCGACGACATGGCCGAGACCATGTACGCGGCGCCCGGCGTCGGCCTCGCGGCCACGCAGATCGGGGAGCCACACCGCGTCTTCCTCGTTGACATCGCCGCGGACGACGAGCCGAGCAACCTCCTCGTGTTCATCAACCCGGAGATCGTGCGGCAAGAGGGGCAGCTGACCGGCCCCGAAGGGTGCCTCTCGTTCCCTGGCATCAGCGAGGACATCAAGCGGGCCGAGCGCGTCACCGTCCGCGCCCGCGGGCGCGACGGCGCGACGTTCGAGATCGCGGCCGACGGCCTGCTCGCCGTGGCCATCCAGCATGAGCTCGATCACCTCGACGGCGTGCTGATGATCGACCGGATGGGCACGCTCAAGAAGCGCATCGTCCAGCGGAAGATGCAGAAGCGCGGCGCAGAAGCCGCGAGCTGACCCGCCCGGGCGCGACGATCAGCTGCGCGCCGGGAAGGCGAGAGGGCCGCTGACGTACGCGTCGCGGCCGCAGAGCTCCCAACGTGGATCGACGATCCGGGGCGCGTCGCCTGGCGTGTCCGGGCCCGCCCAGTCGACCGCGCCCGGCCGGCCGCGGGGGCCGAGCAGGATCGGGGCGACGAAGGCGTGCAGCTCGTCGGGCAGGCGCGACGCGAGCAGGCTGCCGGCGAGCTCGGCGCCTCCTTCGACCAGGATGGAGACGATCCCCTGCGAGGCGCAGAGGCGCATCGCGGCGGTCACGTCGACCCGGCCCTCGGCCGAGGTCGGGGCGCGCAGGACGACGCAGCCAGCGTCGACGAGCACCTGCTCCGCCTCCTCGGGCGCGTCGGCGCCCGTGAGCACCCAGGTCGGCACCTCCCGCGCCGTCTGCGCGAGGCGCGTGTGGAGCGGCAGCCTGAGCCGCGTGTCGAAGACGAGCCGGATGGGGCTCCGGCCCCCGGGCGCGAGCGCAGACTCGCGCAGGGTGAGCCGAGGGTCGTCGGCGAGCGCCGTGCCGATCCCGATCGCCACCGCGTCGTGCCGCGAGCGGAGCTCCTGGACCTTGGCGCGCGCCTCGGGGCCGGTGACCCACTTCGAGGCGCCCGTGCGGGTCGCGATGCGGCCGTCCAGCGACAGGGCGAGCTTGAGCGCGATGTGGGGGATGCCCGTCGTGATGAACTTGGTCCAGGGCGCGATCAGCGCGCGAGCCTCGGCGCCGGCGACGCCGACGTCCACGGCGAGCCCGGCGTCGCTGAGCCGCTGCGCCCCGCCGCCGACCACCGAGGGGTTCGGATCGGGCGCGCCGACGACGACGCGCTTGATGCCGGCGCTCAGAACCGCGTCCACGCAGGGCGGCGTGCGCCCCTCGTGGTTGCAGGGCTCCAGCGTCACGTAGAGCGTCCCTCCGCGCGCCGCGTCGCCGGCGGCCGCGAGCGCCAGCCCCTCGGCGTGCTCCTCGCCAGCGCGCGCGTGGTGCGCGACGGCGACGACCTCCCCCGCGGCGTTCAGCACCACCGCGCCGACCGGGGGGTTCGGCGACGGCATCGCCTTGTGCGCCTCCTCGATGGCGAGGCGCATCATCGCGGCGTCGAGCTCGGGATCGGGGCTGGGGGGCTTCGCAGACATCGAAGTGCCGGATCTACTAGGGCGCCTTGGCCTTCACAAGCTTGCCAAGCTCGACCATGAACTGGTCAATGTCCCGAAAGGAACGATAAACGCTTGCGAACCGGACATAGGCGACCTCATCGAGGGTACGCAGGTGGTTCATCACCCGCTCGCCCAGCTCGGTCGACAAGATCTCCCGCCGCTCGGACTCCTGCGCCTCGCGCTCGATCGCGTCGGCGATGGCCTCGATCTGGTCGGTGGACACGGGCCGCTTGTTGCATGCGATCCGGAGCCCTCGCACGAGCTTCTGCCGGTCGAACGACTCGCGCCGACCGTCCTTCTTGACGACCGTCGGCAGGATGTCCTCGACGCGCTCGTACGTCGTGAACCGGCGCTCGCACGAGGCGCACTCGCGCCGCCGCCGGATCACCTCACCCGCGCCGCCAGCGCGGGAGTCGATGACCCGGTCCTCGAGATGGCCGCAAAATGGGCACTTCATCGAGCCATCCAGCGCGGCGCGCGATCAGCCGTCGAACTGGGAGAACACGAGCGACACGTTGGTGCCACCGAAGCCGAAGGAGTTCGACATCACGTGCTTCAGGCGGCGCTCGCGAGAGGTGAACGGGACGTAATCGAGGGTGCACTCGGGGTCGGGATCGTCCAGGTTGAGCGTCGGCGGCACCGCGCCGTGGCGAAGTGCGAGGGCGCAGACCGCCGCCTCGACCCCACCTGCGCCCCCGAGCAGGTGGCCCATCGCGGATTTCGTCGAGCTCACCCAGAGGCGCTTCGACGCCGCGTGATCGCCGAAGGTCTTGAGGATCGCCCGGGTCTCCTCGATGTCCCCCTGAGGGGTCGAGGTGCCGTGAGCGTTGATGTAGTCGATCGCGTCCGGCGCGAGCTTGGCGTCGTCGAGCGCCATCTTCATCGCTCGCTGCGCCCCGGCGCCGTCGGGCGCCGGCTTCGTGATGTGGTATGCGTCGCACGAGGCGCCGTACCCGACGACCTCTGCGTAGATCTTCGCGCCGCGCTTCTTCGCGTGGGAGAGCGACTCGAGCAGCAGCGACCCGGCGCCCTCGGCGCAGACGAAGCCGTCGCGCCCCTTGTCCCAGGGGCGGCTCGCCCGCTGCGGCTCGTCGTTGCGCCTCGAGAGGGCGAACATCGCGCAGAAGCCGCCGATGCCGAGGCCGGTGATCGTCGCCTCCGCGCCGCCCGTGAGCATGATGTGCGAGCGACCTCGGCGGATCCACTCGAACGCCTCACCGAGCGAGTGCGCGCTCGACGAGCACGCGCTCGTGTTGCAGTAGCTCGCGCCCCGCAGGTCGAGCGCCAGCGCCACCTGCCCTGCGGCGAGGTTGGCGATGACCGTCGGGATGAAGTAAGGGCTGACCTTCTGAGGCCCCTTCTCGTGCAGCGTGATCGAGTGCTGGAACAGGTACTCGAGGCCGCCGAGGCCGACACCGATGAACGTGCCGCACTGATCGCGGTCCTCGTCGGTGAGCTCGATCCCCGCGTCCTGCATGCACATCTGCGATGCGGCGACGGAGAGCTGGGCGAAGCGGCCCATCTCCTTCACCTTCTTCTTGGGGATGTACTCCTCGGGTACGAAGCCCTTCACCTCGCCGGCAAAGCGCGTAGGGAACGTGCTCGCGTCGAAGAGGGTGATGGGTGCGATACCAGACTGACCAGCCAGCAAAGATTGCCAGGTGGCCTGGGTGCCGAGGCCATTGGGCGTGACGAGCCCGATACCGGTGATGACAACGCGTTCCATGGCTCTTCTTGCCCTAGCGCCACCACAGAGGTGAGAGCGCGTGCATCGGCGAAGAGCAGAGCCTTCGCTGGCTCACGCGCCAACCCACCTCCATGGTGACGCCGCGTCCGGTAGGGCGGTGGGGACGCTACTTCTTGTCCTTGGCATTCCTTTCGATGTAGTCAATCGCATCCTGGACAGTCCGGATCTTCTCCGTGTCCTCGTCCGGAATGTCGATCTCGAACGCCTCCTCGAACGCGAGGACAAGCTCCACCAGGCCCAGCGAATCGGCGCCCAGATCGTCGATGAAACTCGCCTCAGGCTTGATGTCCTTCTCGTCGACGTCGAGCTGTTCCTTGATGATCCGCTTTACTTCGGCCGTGATGTCGCGACCTTCAGCCATGGTATTCCTCCCGGGAAAACGGAACCCCTACTAGCCCATCGCCATCAGCGTTGCACCATCGAATTACCTGCGACCGCTTTTTTCGTGTGCGCCTGGTTTGCCGCTGTGCGTGACGCCTGGCAGCCTGGGTCCTCAAGCCAGCGCTCTCACACGTACATCCCACCGTTGACGCGCAGCGTCTCGCCCGTAACGTAGCTCGCCTCGTCGGAGCATAGGAATGCGATCGCCGCGGCGACCTCCTCTGCTCGGCCCGTGCGCCCGAGCGGGACCATCTTCGTCAGCCCCTCTTTCATCTCCGCGCTGATCGTCGTCGTCATGTCGGTGTCGATGAACCCGGGCGCCACGGCGTTGACCGTGATGCCGCGCCCCGCGTACTCGCGGGCGAGCGACTTCGTCACGCCGAGCAGGGCCGCCTTCGTCGCGGCGTACGCCGCCTGGCCGACGTTGCCCATCTCCGCCACGACGCTGGAGAGGAAGACGATGCGGCCCGTGCGCGCGCGCATCATGACCTTGGTCGCCGCGCGCGCGGACGCGATCGAGCCCTTCACGTTCACCGCGAAGAGGCGATCGAGGTCTTCCTCCTTGATCCGCAGGAGCAGGCCGTCGATCGCGATCCCCGCGTTCGCGACGAGGATGTCCAGCCGGCCAAGGCGCTTCGCCGCCTCGGCGATGGCGGCCTCGGTCGCCGGCAGGTCCGCGACGTCGAACCCGAGCGCCTCGGCCTTCCCGCCGCGCGCGGTGATCGCGTCGACGACCGCGCGCGCCTCGGCCTCTCCGCGCACGTAGTTGACGATCACGTGCGCGCCCTGCGCCGCGAGCGCCTCCGACGCGGCACGCCCGATCCCCCGCGATCCACCCGTGACGATCGCAACTTTGCCCGTAAGGTCGAACATCGATGCCTATGCCTCCGAAAGGAACGCGCTCACGCGCTCAATCCCCGCCATGTCGCTCACGCTGAGCACCTTGATCTGCTTCGTGATCCGCTTCACCAGCCCGGCCAGCACCTTGCCAGGGCCGATCTCGAGGGCGTGCGTCACGCCATCCTCTGCCATGCGCTCGATCGTCCGCATCCACTGCACGGTGCCATCGATCTGGCGCAGGAGGAGCGACCGCACCCGCTCCGGATCGGCGTTCGGCGTGGCGTCGACGTTCGCGATCACGGGGAAGGCGAGCGGCATCAGCTGCGTGCGCTCCAGCTCGGGACGCAAGCGTTCGGCCGCAGGCCGCATCAGCGCGCAGTGGAAGGGAGCGCTCACCTTGAGCGGGATGGCCTTGCCGCCGCGGGCGACGGCGAGCTCGCCCGCGCGCGCGACCGCGCCGGCGTGCCCGGCGATCACGATCTGCCCCGGCCCGTTGTAGTTCGCCGGCGCGACCACCTCGCCCCGCGCCGCCTCGGCGCAGATCGCGAGCACCACCTCCTGGTCGAGCGCGATGAGCGCTGCCATGGCCCCCTCGCCCGCCGGTACGGCCTCCTGCATGGCGCTGCCCCGGATCCGGCAGAGCCTCACCGCATCCTCGATCTCGAGCGCGCCGGCAGCGACCAGCGCGCTGTACTCGCCGAGCGAGTGGCCGGCCGCGTACAGCGGCGGCTCGAGGTTGGGCAGGTGCTCGATGAGGGCCGCGGCCACGGCGCAGCTCGTCGCGACGATGGCGGGCTGGGTGTTGCTCGTCTGCGTCAGCGCCTCCATCGGCCCCTCGAAGCAAAGCCGCGAGATGGGCTCGCCGAGCGCCGCGTCCGCCCGCGCGAACGCGCCGCGCGCGGCCGCCGAGACCTCCGCGAGGGCCTTGCCCATCCCCACCTCTTGCGCCCCTTGCCCTGGAAACAGCCAAGCGATTTTCACGTTTGCCCTCAATTCCAAGCCAGGGAGGCGGACGTCGTCCGTCCCCCGAACCACGTCATGCGGCCAGCGCGCGCGAGACTACCTCAGGCCGGATCGCCCGGCGAGCTCAAGCGAACGCGCAGACCTCGACCCCGACGCAGGCACACGCGCATGGCCGGCTCACATCCGGATGACGGACGCGCCCCAGGAGATGCCAGCGCCGAGCGCGCAGAACAGGACGTTTTGCCCGGACTTGATGCGCCCGTCGCGCACCGCCTCGTCGAGGGCGATGGGGATCGACGCGCTCGACGTGTTGCCGTACTCCTCGATGTTGAGCACGAACCTCTCCAGAGGGAGGCTGAGCCGCGCGGCGACCTGGCTGATGATCCGCAGGTTCGCCTGATGGGCGACGACCCAGTCCAGGTCGCCGGCCGCCATTCCCGCCGTGTCGAGCGCGATCAGCGAGGCGCTGGAGAGGTTCTTCACGGCGACCTTGAAGATGTCCTGCCCCACCATGTGGACCTTGTTGCGGCTCTGCTCGATGCCCTCGGGCGTCAGCGGCTCGGCCGTGCCGCCGCCCGGGATGACCAGCGAGTTCGCGAGCGTGCCGTCGCTGAAGATCCGCGTCGAGATGATGCCCCTGCCGTCGCCCGACGCAGGCCCGAGCACGACCGCGCCAGCGCCGTCGCCGAACAGGACGCACGTCGTGCGATCCTTCCAGTTCAGGATGCGCGAGAGCAGCTCGACGCCGATCACGAGGACGTGCCGGGCCACACCGTTCGCGATGAACTGATCGGCGATCGTGAGGCCGTAGACGAAGCCGGCGCAGGCCGCCGAGATGTCGAACGCGGGGATCTCCTGAGCGCCGAGCTTCTGCTGCACGTACACGGCGCAGGAGGGCATCGGGGTGTCGCCGCTGATCGTCCCGACGATGATCATGTCGAGGTCAGCCGCAGAGAGCCCGGCGGCGTCCAGCGCAGAGCGGCCGGCCGCGGCGGCCAGGTCGCTCGTGAGCTCTCCCTCGGCAGCGATATGACGTCGACGAATCCCCGTCCGCTCGCTGATCCAGCTGTCGGAGGTGTCGACGATCTTCTCTAGATCGGTGTTGTGCACGACTCGGGCGGGCGCGTAGCTGCCCGTCCCGAGGATGCGGCTCCTCGGCTGCGGGGAGCTCATGCGATGGCCCCTCGCGCGTCCGCGCGAGCCGGCGCCGCGCCCAGGTGCGCGGGCGCAGCGTTCGCGCGCGCCGGCGCACCCGCGCCCGTCATGAGGCCGCGGTCGCCTTGGTCGCCTTCGCCTTGCGCCCGTTGTAGTGCCCGCAGGCGCCACAGGCGCGGTGCGGGAGCCGGGCTTCCCCGCAGTTCTCGCAAGAGACGAGCTGGACGGGGGTCACCTTGTCGTGGTTGGCGCGCCGCATGTCGCGCTTGCTGGGGGTGGTTTTCCTCTTGGGGACGGCCACGGAACTACTCCTTCTTGGTCTTCTTCTTCGGTGTCCCGGCCTTGGCCGGGGGGGTCGATGCAGGTTGGGCGCGCCTGTCAGAGCCGCTGGGCTTCTGTCCAAGCTTCTCTCGGAGCGCGCTGAGCGGCGCGAGCCGCGGGTCGAGGCCTGGAGCGGCCTCATCCTCCTCCGCCGCCCCGCGGACGAGGGTCGAGGAGCCGCCTTCGCGGTCCTCTCGGGACGCGGCAGGACCGATACCCGGGCAAGCCTCCGAGCACAAGGGGAAGTTCGGCATCTCGAGGAGAATGGCCTCGCGGATGAACGGATCGAGCTCGACCGTCTCGCCGTCGTACGTGTCGACGTCGGCCTCGTCCGCCGTGAACTCGTACTCGGCCTCCTTGACCTTGCTGGCCCCAGGCTTCGCCGCGCCGTTTCGGGCAGCGTCGTCCCGCCGGTGGCCGTGGCCATGGCCGTCCGCCTTCGGAGCAGGACGCAAGAGGAGCGAGAGCTCGGCGTCGATGTCCAGCGCGGCAGGCGCAAGGCACCGCGCGCAGGGCGTGGCGACGGGCGCCTTGACGCGGCCGCGCACGACGATCTCGTTCCCCGTCCGCGAGAGGCGGGCCGAGAGGTGACCTGGAGCGCGCCCGGTGACGTCGGCGTCGGCGAGCGCCGCGTTCATCCAGTCGAGCGGCACCGGCATGTCCAGCGAAATGCCGGAGATGTCGATGTCATTGGCAGAGACGGCAAACTGGGACATGGGTTCCGGGCCAGTGAAAGCGGAGCGTTTAGCGCGGGGTGCGTTGGCTCGCAAGAACGACCCGCGGCCGCCGTCACATCAGGCTGCATGGTAGCGTCGCCCGCGCATGGACCGTAGCGCCACGTCCGAGGCCCGCGCCGCGGGCGCCGCCGATCGGCGGCCGGAACCTTCAGGGGACGCGCGCCGCGCAGGCCGCCGCGCGGCGGTCGCGATCGCCCTCTACGCGCTCGTGACGCTCGTGTACGCCGCGAGCTCCTCCCGCGAGATCTTCGCGGCCCACACGCCCTACAACCACTACGCGCTGCTCGCGGAGGCGTGGCTCCACGGCCGCCTCGATCTCGGCGGACCGCCGCCGGCGCACGCGGGCGGCAATGACTTCGCCGTGTTCGGCGACCGCACCTACGTCAGCTTTCCCCCCTTCCCCGCGGTCCTCATCGCGCCGCTCGTCAAGCTCGCCGGCAGCGCAGAGCGCGTGCGCGACGGGCAGTTCTTCCTGGCCTTCGCCGGCGTCGGGCCCGCTGTCCTCTTCCTCGCGCTGGAGAAGCTCTCGGCCTCGCGCCGCAGCCGCCGCACGCAGGCCGAGAACGTCGCGCTCTCGCTGCTCTTCGCGCTCGGGAGCGTCTACTGGTTCAGCGCGGTGCAAGGGACGGTGTGGTTCGCGGCGCACGTCGTCGGCGTCGCGCTGGCGTGCGTCTATCTCTACTGCGCGCTCGAAGCCGCCCACCCGCTCGCGGCGGGCCTCGCCCTGGGCCTCGGCTTCGCGACCCGCACGCCGCTCGGCTTCGCCCTGCCGCTGTTCTTGTTCGAGGCGCTCCGCGTGGACCGCTCGGACCCGCGCGCCCTCCTGCGCCGGCTCGCCCTGTTCGCCGCGCCGGCGGCGCTCGTGCTCTCAGCGCTGCTCTGGCACAACCACGCGCGCTTCGGCGACGCGGCCGAGTTCGGCCACCGGTACCTGCACATCGCGTGGCGCGCGCGGATCGAGAAATGGGGGCTCTTCTCGTACCACTACCTGCCGCGCAACCTCGCGGTGGTGCTCACCGGCCTGCCGTACACCCACGTGCAGGGCGCCCCCTTCCAGATCAACGCTCACGGGCTCGCGCTCTGGGTGACCACGCCGATCTACGCGTGGGCCCTCTGGCCCCGACGCACGCCGCCCCCGTTCTGGGCGCTCGCCGCCGCGGCGACCGCGGTCGCGCTGCCGAGCCTCCTCTACCAGAACACCGGCTGGCTCCAGTTCGGCTACCGCTTCTCCAACGATTTCGCCCCGTTTCTCTTCGCGATGATCGCCGTCTCCGGCCGCCGCTTCGGCGTGCCGTTCTATGCCCTCGGCGCGGCCGCGATCGCCGTCAACGGGTTCGGCGCGCTCACGTTCCAGCGCGCGGGCTTCGAGCGGTTCTACTTCGTCGAGCGCACCCAGCGGGTCCTGCACCAGCCCGACTGAGGCCGCAGGCGCCTCCGCGCCGCTGCCGTGACGCCGCGCCGAGGGCGCTCCTCCTCCTCAGCACAGCCGAAGGGGGTGCGCGCCCTCGGGCGCGCGGGCGATCCGGCGGGCGGCGCACGCGGGCCTTGGGTGCAGGGCGCTCGCCGTGCTAGCCCTCGCCGCGCCATGGAAGCTCTGCTCGACCCGGCCGCCATCGGGCGCGGCCTGCGGCGCATCGCGCTCCAGATCGCCGAGCGCGGCCGCGGCGTGGAAGATCTGGCGCTCATCGGGATCCGGCGGGGCGGTGAGCCGCTGGCCAAGCGGCTGGCCGCGCTGCTCCTCGAGATCGAGGGGCACGCGCCGCCGGTCGGCGCCGTCGACATCACGCTCTACCGCGACGACGCCGCGACCGCCCTGCCGAACCCGCGCATCGGCCCCAGTCACATCTCCTTCCCCGTCGACGGCCGGCGCATCGTGCTGATCGACGACGTCATCTACACCGGTCGCACCATCCGCGCGGCGCTCGACGCGGTGCTCGACTACGGGCGACCGCAGCGGATCGAGCTCGTCGCGCTCGTCGATCGCGGCGGCAGGGAGTTGCCGATTCACCCCGATTACATCGTCCGCGCGGTCGAGCTCGCCCCCGGGCAGCGCATCGACGTCGTGGAGCGCGCGGGCGAGCTCTGGGCTCTCGTCACCGCCGCCGGCACAAAGCTCTCGGAGCCCCCCCCGCCACCGGAAGGAACGTAAGCCAGCGCATGAGGAGGATCTACCCGCACCGACACCTGCTCGGCATCGAGGGTCTCTCGCGTCCCGAGATCGTGGCCCTCCTGGACGCCGCCGAGTCGCTCTTCGACGTCTCCCGGCGGAGCGTGCGCAAGGTGCCCACGCTCCGCGGCAAGACGGTCGTGAACCTCTTCTACGAGCCGTCGACGCGCACGCGGACGTCGTTCGAGCTCGCGGGAAAGCGGCTCAGCGCCGACGTCATCAACATCAGCGTCTCCACCTCGAGCGCGGTCAAGGGGGAATCGCTGCTCGACACGGTGCAGAACCTCCAGGCGATGCAGCCGGACGTGCTGGTCATCCGGCACGCCGCGTCGGGCGCGCCGCACCACGTCGCCGCGCACACGCGCGCCGCGGTCGTCAACGCGGGGGACGGCACGCACGAGCACCCGACGCAGGCGCTGCTCGACGCGTTCACGATCCGGCGCGCCAAGGGCCGACTCGAAGGGCTGGAGGTCGCCATCTGCGGCGACATCGTCCACAGCCGCGTAGCCCGCTCGAACGCGCACCTGCTCACGACGATGGGCGCGCGGGTCCGCTTCGCCGGCCCGCGCACGCTCCTGCCGATCGCGGGCGAGTCGCTCGGCGCGACGGTCTACGATCGGATCGAGCCTGCCCTCGAAGGGGCCGACGTGGTGATGATGCTGCGCGTGCAGCGCGAGCGGCTGAGCGGCAGCTTCCTGCCCAGCACGCGCGAGTACAGCCGCACGTTCGGGCTGAACCCGGCCCGGCTCGCGCTCGCCAAGCCGGACGCGATCGTGATGCACCCGGGGCCGATGAACCGCGGCGTGGAGATCGATCCGCGCGTCGCGGACGGCGCACAGAGCGTGATCCTCGACCAGGTCGAGGCCGGCGTCGCGGTCAGGATGGCCGTGCTCTGGATCCTGGCCGCGGAGGCCAACGAGTTCTCCGCGACGGGCGAGCCACGCCCCGCGCCCTGACGATCGCCCCGGCCCTCCGGGCGCGGCGGCGCAGCCGGGGCAGACGGACGCCCTGGCCCATGAACCCACGGAATCATGAAAGACGCGGCCCCCGCGCGCGGCTCCCCCTGGCATACGCCCGCTGGCAGCGAACAGGGTTCCCTGTCGCGCCCCGTTTTAATAGTCTGGTCCATCTTTTTGAAAGGGTGGAGCCAACCATGTTTTCGCGAGACGTCCTCAGGATCGATGCCCCGGCGGTAGCGCAAGAGATCGAGCAGGCCATCCGGGATCAGGTGTTCGGTACGCTGCGGCGGCGCGGGGCCGTGGTCGGGATCTCGGGCGGGATCGACAGCTCCGTCGTCTCGACGCTGTGCGTCCGCGCGCTCGGCAAGGACAAGGTGCTGGGCATCTTCATGCCCGAACGCGACACCTCCGATGACGCGCTCCGCCTCGGAAAGCTGCTCGCCGAGGGGCTCGGCATCGAGGCGGTCATCGAGAACATCAAGCCCGCCTTGACCGGCCTCCGCTGCTACGAGCGGCAGGACGAGGCGATCCGGATGGTCTACCCGGACTACAACGAGAGCTGGAAGTTCAAGATCACGCTCCCCTCGATCCTCGAGAGCGACAGGCTGAACGTCTCGCAGCTGACGGCGCAGCCGCCCGGCGAGGAGCCGCGCGTGAAGCGGATGCCCCTGAACGCGTACCTGCAGCTCGTCGCCGCGACGAACTTCAAGCAGCGCATCCGCAAGATGATGGAGTACTACCACGCGGACAGGCTCAATTACGCCGTCGCCGGCACGCCGAACCTGCTCGAGTACGATCAGGGCTTCTTCGTCAAGCAAGGCGACGGCGCCGCGGATTTCAAGCCGATCGCGCACCTGTACAAGAGCCAGGTCTACGCGCTCGCCGAGTACATCGGCGTCCCTGCCGACATCCGCAGGCGCGCGCCGACGACGGACACGTTCTCGATGCCGCAGGGGCAGGACGAGTTCTACTTCGCGCTCCCCTACGACAAGATGGACCTCTGCCTGTACGCCTACAACAACAACGTTCCGGCCGCGGACGCGGCGTCGGCCGTCGGCATCACGCCGCAGCAGGTCGAGCGCGTGTTCAAGGACATCGAAGCGAAGCGCCGGGTAGCGCAGTACCTCCACGCGCAGCCGCTGCTCGTCCGCGATCAGGGCCACGCCTGACGAGCCGCGCCGTCGGACCGCGCTCGCCGCTGTCAACGGCATTCTCCGCTTGGGACGCCGTTCCCCGGTCGTGAAACCCGCCGGAAACAGCGCGGAACCTCGCTGACATTCACTCACGTTGACGACGGAGGCGGGCGGGCTCGCGGCGAGATCGTCAGTCGCCAATCTCACCTCCGCGGCGCGCCCTGGCGGCGGCTTTCGGACGCGGACGGCACCGGGACCACCGCACGCGAACGAGCGCGGACACGTTAGTGAACGCGAGCGTGAACGATGAGCCGCGACCGCGTCCTGCGCGCGATCCGCGCGCTGGCCGTCGCTCCGCGGAGTGTTCTCGACAGGAAAGCCGGGGGGGTGATAGACGTGGAGACTACCTCCATGAGCACTTCCAGCATCGAATCGACGATTCGCAACTTCCTGGTCACCTCGTTCGGATACCGGGGCGCTACCGCCGATCTCGGGTCCGAGGTCGCTTTGCTCGATCAAGGGATCCTGGACTCGACCGCCGTCCTCGAGATCGTTCAGTTCCTCGAGCAGGATCTCGGCATCCAGGTCGCCGACGAGGAGATGGTGCCGGAGAATTTCGGCTCGATCGCCAGGCTCGTCACCTACGTGAGCGGGAAGAAGAGCAGCAACTAGCCCGAACCCCGGGGGGCGCATGAGCACGCAGCACACCGCTCGTCGCGATCCGCGCTCGGATCGCTTCCTCATCGATTCCGCGCTGCGATCGTTCGCCGCCTCTCGCCCCGACCACGTCGCGCTGGTCTGCGAGGGACGGCGGATCACGTACCGGGAGCTGGACGCGCTGGCCGATCGCTGCGCCGCCCTGTTCCGCGAGGCGGGCGTGCAGCGCGGCGATCGCGTCATGGTCGCGCTCGACAACGGCGTGGACGCGGTCGTCGCTTACTACGGAGCGCTCCGGGCCGACGGCGTGCCGTCGCTGCTCGGCACCGCGATGCGACCGCGGCGCCTCGGCCAGGTGATGGAGCTCGCGGGCCCCCGCGTGCTCGTGGCGGCGCGCGGCATGCGCGAGAGCCTCGCCGCCGTGGCCGAGCTCCCGCCCGGCGCCAGGCCAGCGGCGACGTTCCTGAGCGGCGCCGCCCCCCCGGCCGCGGCCGGGCCCCCGCCCGACGGGCGCGACTTCCAGGAGGCCCTGGCCGGCGCGCCCGGCGAGCCCCCTGCGCGCCGCGCGATCGAGCTCGATCTGGCGACGCTCTGCTGGACGAGCGGCAGCACGGGCGAGTCGAAGGGGGTCATGCTGACGCACCAGAACCTCCGCAACAGCACCGCGGCCATCGGCGCGTACCTCGAGCACACGGCGGACGACGTGATCCTCTGCGTGCTGCCGCTGTCGCACACCTACGGGCTCTTCCAGCTGCTCGTGACCCACGCGTTCGGCGGGACCGTCGTGCTCGAGAAGGGCTTCTCCATGCCGTGGCCCATCGTCCAGCGGATGGCCGAGGAGCGGGCGACCGGTTTCGCGGGCGTGCCGACGATCTTCGCGTCGATGCTCTCGCTCAAGAACTTCGCGAAGGCCGATCTCTCGGCGCTCCGGTACATGACGAACGCCGCGTACGGGCTCCCGGCGCCGCAGCTCCTGCGCCTCCGCGAGCTCCTGCCCAACGTCTCGTTCTTCGCGATGTACGGCCAGACCGAGTGCACGCGCGTCTGCTACCTGCCGCCCTCCCTGGCGCTCGAGCGGCCGTCGTCCGTGGGCATCGCGATGCCGAACGAGGAGCTCTGGATCGAGCGAGAGGACGGCACGCACGCGGAGCCGGGCGAGGTGGGCGAGCTCGTCGTGCGCGGGCCGAACGTGATGCGCGGCTACTGGAGGAACCCCGACGCGACCGCGCGCGCGCTCCGGCCGGGGCCCCTCCCGGGGGAAGTCGTGCTCCACACCGGCGACCTCTTCAAGATGGACGAGGACCGGTACCTCTACTTCGTCGCGCGCAAGGACGACATCATCAAGACCCGCGGCGAGAAGGTGAGCCCCCTCGAGGTCGAGTCGGTGATCTGCAAGGTCCCGGGCGTCGTCGAGGCGGCGGTCGTCGGCGTGCCGGATCAGGTGCTCGGGGTCGCGGTGAAGGCCGCCGTGGTGAAGGCCCCTGACGCCGCGGTGACCGCCGACGACGTCCGCAAGAAGGTGCGGTCCGAGCTCGACGAGGTCGCCGTGCCCAAGTTCGTCGAGTTCATGGATTCGCTCCCCAAGACGGCGAGCGGCAAAGTCAAGAAGAGCGAGCTCACCTGATATGTGCGGTATCGCCGGCCTCATCAACCTACGCACCGACGCGCCGAACCCCGACCGCGAGCTGGCCCTCAAGATGGCGCGGGCGCTCCGCCACCGCGGCCCTGACGGCTTCGGCATCTACCGCGATCGCCACGTCGCGCTGGCCCACTCGCGCCTGTCGATCATCGACCTCGACGGCGGCTGGCAGCCGATGGCCAACGCCGAGGAGACGCTCTGGGTCTGCTTCAACGGCGAGATCTTCAACTACATCGAGCTCCGCGAGGAGCTCACGGCGAAGGGCCATCACTTCCGGACCAAGAGCGACACCGAGGCGCTGATCCACGCCTACGCCGAGTACGGCGAGGCCATGGTCGATCGGCTGAACGGCCAGTGGGCGTTCGTCATCTGGGACGTCCAGCGGAGGCGCGCGTTCTTCTCGCGCGACCGCGTCGGCATCAACCCGCTCTTCTGGACGGTCCACCGCGGCGTCCTCCGGTTCGCCAGCGAGGTGAAGTCGCTCTTCCAGGACCCCACCATCCCCCGCGCGATCTCCCGCGAGGGCCTCGACGAGGCGCTGACGTTCTGGGCGCCGATCGCCCCGCTCACGCCGTACGAGGGCATCCAGCAGATCCCGCCGGGCGCGGTGGCGACGCTCGACCTCGATCGCGACGTGGCGCCGCGCGTCTCGGTCCGCTTCCGCCCCGAGTTCCCCGTCGGGCGCGCGCCCGGCGGCGACGAGGCGGGGCTCGTGTCCGGCGTGCGCGAGGCGGTCCGCGGCGGCTCGACGATCCGCCTGCGCGCCGACGTCCCCGTCGGCAGCTACCTGAGCGGCGGGCTCGACTCCACGATCGTCGCGGCGCTCATCGCCTCGAACCGCGAGGTGCCGCTGCGCACGTTCTCGGTCGAGTTCGCCGAGCGCGAGTTCGACGAGGCCGAGTACCAGCGCGCCGCCGTGGCGCACCTCGGCACGTCGCACGCGTCGATCCAGTGCGGTGACGCCGACATCGCCGGCGTCTTCCCGGAGGTCGTCTACCACGCCGAGGCCCCGCTCCTGCGCACCGCCCCGGCGCCGCTGTTCATCCTGGCGCGCCTCGTCCGGCAGAGCGGCTACCGCGTGGTGCTGACGGGCGAGGGCGCCGACGAGTTCTTCGCCGGCTACGACATCTTCCGCGAGGACCGGGTGCGCCGCTTCTGGGCGCGCCACCCGGACAGCAAGCTCAGGCCGCAGCTCCTCCTCCGGCTCTACCCCTACCTCCAGCGGTCGCCGGTCGCGCAGGTCGAGATGGCCAAGGCCTTCTTCGGGCGGAACCTCGCGCAGACGGACGACCCGTTCTACTCCCACCGCCCGCGCTGGGACGCCACGAGCCGCATCAAGCTGATGCTCGATCCCGCGATGCGCGAGGGCATCGGCGACACCGCCGCGGCCGATCGCCTGAGGGAGCAGCTGCCGCGCGACTTCATGCGCTGGACGCCGCTCGCGCGCGCGCAGTACCTGGAGATCACGACGCTGCTCTCCGGCTACCTGCTCTCCTCCCAGGGCGAGCGCATGATGATGGCGAACTCGGTCGAGGGGCGCTTCCCGTTCCTCGATCCCAACGTGATGGACGTGGCGGACGCGCTGCCGGACGCGCTCAAGCTCCGCACCCTCGACGAGAAGCACGTGCTGAAGCGCGCGATGGGCGATCTCCTGCCGCCCGGCGTCCTCGAGCGGAAGAAGCAGCCGTACCGCGCGCCCGTGGTGCAGCCTTTCTTCGGGAGCGGGACGCCGGACTATGTCGAGGCGTGCCTGTCGCCGGACGCCATCAAGGACGCCGGCATCTGGCAGGCGCAGCCCGTCGCGGCGCTCGTCGCGAAGTGCCGCAAGACCGGCGGCAAGTCGATGAGCAACACCGACGACATGGCGTTCTGCGCGATCCTCTCCACGCAGCTCATGGCGCGCGACATCATCCAGGGCGCGCGCGTCGTCTCGGCCGCCGACGACACGTCAGGCCGGCTGGGCGTCGACGTCGATCGGGTGCGCGACGCCGCGGGCTGAGCGGGCGCGCGCGGCCCCGCGCTGAGCGGCGGCGTGACGCCGCGGGGCGCATGCGGGCCGCCCCTCAGCGGGGGAGCTTGCGTATCGTGCCGCTGCCCTCGTCGGCCCAGTACACGAACCCGCCGGCGAGCGCGATCCCGCGCGGGGTGCCGCCCTCGTACAGCGGCCGAGCCCTGCCGGTGCCGTCCTTGTGCTTCCGCATCACGCGGGGCGATCCCTGATCGGTCCAGTAGACGAACCCATCGAGCCCATCCACGGCGATGCAGTCGGGGGACGCATGCGCCACGTCATCGTCCTCGGTGGCCGTCCAGACAGCCTCCGCGTCCTCCGAACCGTCCTTTGGCGCCCTCATCACGGCAGACAGCTCGCTGGCGTGATCCCCGCGCGGGCTGTTGGTCCAGTAGACGTGGTCGTCGTCCACGGCGATCGCGTACGGAAACGGCTGCTCCTGGGCCAATCGCCGCGTCTCGCCGGTCGCACGGTGCGTCCGGTTCACCGAGCCGCGCAGGCTCCGATCGACCCAGTACACGTGCTCCGGGTCGATCGCGATGAGGTGCGGCGACACGTTGTTGTCCTCGTGGAACCGTTCGTCCACCTCCGCGTCGGGCATCGTGATCTGGCCGATGAGGCTCCCGTCGCCCGGCGTGCCGATGCCAGCCGCGCGCTGCGCCCAGAACACCGCATTGTCGTCCGCAGCCACGCCGAGGGTCGCGAAATCCGAGTTGAAGAGGACCTCTGGCTCGCGTGCTCCGTCGCGGTCCACCATCAAGACGTCCTTGTCGTTGAGGTTGGACCAGAAGACGCCGTGCTTGTTGACGGAGATCCCGTACGGAGCGTTCTGGCCGACGGCGAGCGTCGTGACGGCTCCGCCGGCGATCGACACTTTTTGCACGCTGCCGTCCGTGCCTTCGCCGGCGGTCCAGTAGACCTCGCGCTGGTAGACGGTGAGGAGGTTCGCGTTCGGAGCCTCGATGCTGGGAAACCCGCGCGCGATCTCCGTGACCCCGCTGCAGCCGGTCGCGCGGCATGTCCCGCCGTCCAGGCACACCGCGCCGCAAGCGCCGCAGTTCTGGGGGTCGTCGAGCAGGTTCACCTCGCAGTCGTCGGGGTTGCCGTCGCAGTCCGCCGTGCCGGTCGCGCACGCATCGGATCCACCGGCCGAGCTCGCGCCGGCTTCGCTCACCGTGAAGTCCCCGAGCACGCTGGTGCATGCCGCGGCGGTCATGAGGGCAACGCAGACCATCGAGCCGATTCCGAACGCCTGGCGCATCAGAAGCTCCCCTTCGCTCCCGCGGAGCCGAGCCCGATCACGGGCGTGATCGATATCCCGGCGCGCTGCGGCGATCTCGGCGCTGTGAGCAGCAAAAACGCCCCCGCGCCGACGCCCGCCGCGCCGATCGCGAACCCGATCGTCGAGAGGGTGCCCATCGCGCGGTAGCTGTCGATCTCGCCCTTGAGCGACGGGTCGCACCGGCCGCCGGGGCAGCGCTCCGAGAGATCGCCGTGCTTGCCGAGCGCGAGCACGCCGCCGACGGCGCCGGCCGCGAGCCCGGCGCCGCCGAGCCCGAGCGCGGCGATCGCCAGCACCGTGCGGCTGCTGCCGCCGGAACCGGGAGCAGGAGCGCCCTGGTCTGGCAGCGGCGCCGCCGGTGGACGCGGCTTGACCGCAGGCGGCGGCGCCACCGGCTTGAGCTGGAGCGCGACGGTCTCGCTGGCGCCCTCGGCGAGCGTCACCTTCACCTCGATCGGAGCGAACCCCGCGGCCGACGCCCGGACGACGTGGTCGCCTGGATCGACCGGCCTCCGGACCCCGAGCGCGGCGCGCGGCACCGGCGCGTCGTCGATCGTGACGGCGGCGGTGTCCGGCCCGCTCACCGAGATGAGCACCTGCGGGATACGGGGCGCGAGCGCGTCGAGCTCGCGTTGAGCGGCCGCGATCGCCTCGAAGAACTGCTCGGGCGCCTTCTCCGGCACCCCCTCGCGGAGGATGCGGCTGTACGACTCCTGGGCCGCGATCCACTGGCCCACGCCGACCTGGGCTCGGGCCACGCCGAGCAGCAGGGTCGGCGCGTGGATGATGGCGTCGGCGCGGCTGAACCGATCGAGCGCGGCCGCGAAGTCCTTTCGCTCGAGGGCCTCCTGCCCTTCCACGGCGAGCGAGCGCGCGGTCGCGCGATCGGCGTCCGAGACCTGAGCCAGCGCGGCGGGCGTGAAGGTCAGGGCGAGCAGCAAGGAAGCGATCCCTAGTCGACGAGCCATACGAAGGAGGTCCGTGCGAAGTGCTGCAGGTGAACGTCAGATGCCGAAATCCGTCGGCTTCGGCTTGCGGCGGGCGCTCCCCGGCGGCGCGGGGGAACGCGGCTTCGCCTGAGCGGGCTGAGCCGATGGCACGCGCGGGCCGCTCGCCGGCGTGGCCGAGACCGGGGATGCCGGCGCAGACGCCGCGGGTGCCGTGGCAGAGGCCACAGCTGTCGAAGCCACAGAGGGGGGCGGCTCCGGCGCCTGCGCGGACGCGGTGGCCGGCGCCACGACGTCGGGCCCCCGCGGCGCATCGGACACCGAAGCCGCGGGAGCCGGCTGCGCGAGCGGCTGCCCCGTCGCGTCAGGGCTCCCGCCGCGCAGGACGAAGAACGCGACGGCCACGAGGACGACCGCTCCGGCCGCCGTGGCGGCGAGCGCGCGTCCGACGGCAGGCCGCCGGCCTGGGGGAGATACCACCGAGACCAGCGCGCTGGTGGTCTGCGACCGCATCTGGCGGCCGGACATCGCGGACGCGCCCACCGCTGCTCCTGGCGAGGCCACCGTCGCGCCGGGCCCAGCCGAGGTCCGCGCGGCCTCGCCGTCCGCCGAGGCGATCAGCGTGACCGCGTCGCCGAACGAAGGCGCCGCGCTGTCGGGCCCCGCGTCGGGGAGCGCCGCGCTCTCCCTCGATCGTGGCGCGAACCCGAGCTCCACCGAGATGCGCTCGCCGGACACGCGGAACGGGCCGACGATGCTCGTCCTGGGCTCGAAGCTCTCGCTCGCGATGTCGAGCGCGAGCGCGAGCGCGTCGCAGAACTCCTTCGCGCTCTGGAACCGCGCGTCCGGCTCGCGCGACGCCGCGCGGGCCCACCAGGCGTCGAAGCCAGGCGGCACGGGGGCGAACTGCGACGGCACGGGCAGCGGCTTGACCATGATCTTGAGGAGCAGATCGCCGAACGCCTCGCTGTTGAACGGGAGCTTGCCGGTGAGGCACTCGAACACGACGACGGCGAGCGACCAGAGATCCGAGCGGTGATCGAGGCTCTTGGTGCCTTGCGCCTGCTCCGGGC
Organism: Sorangium sp. So ce145; assembly: GCF_051525985.1. Lineage (NCBI taxonomy): Bacteria > Pseudomonadati > Myxococcota > Polyangiales > Polyangiaceae > Sorangium > Sorangium sp. So ce145. The sequence continues at coordinate 5,336,089 of NZ_CP150315.1, forward strand.
TCATGTACGCGGGCGTCCCGAGCAGCGAGCCGGTCTTCGTGGTGGAGGTGACCTGCGGCGTGCTGTCCTTCGCGATGCCGAAATCGAGCACCTTGGCGATCTCCCTGTCGTCGTCCCGGACGAGGAAGATGTTGGCCGGCTTGAGATCGCGATGGACCAGGCCGCTCGCGTGAGCCTTGGTGAGGGCGCGCGCCACCTGCGCCGTGATCGCCATGGTGTCGTGCGGGTCGAGCCGCCCCACGCGCTGGATGCGGGTGTCGAGGTCCTCCCCCTCGAGGTACTCCATCGCGATGTACGGCGTCCCCTGCCAGACGCCGTGGTCGAGGATCTGCACGACGTGCGGGCTGCGGATCTGCGCGGCGACCTTCGCCTCACGCTCGAACCGGTGCCGCACCTCCTTGGAGACGCCCTGCGCGTTCATGAACTTGATCGCGCACGGGATGTCGAGGCCGAGGTGCTGGGCGAGCCACACCGAGCCCATCCCGCCCTGCCTGAGCGGACGCACCAGGCGAAAGCGATCGGCAACGGTGTTCCCCGCGGCGGGTGTCACGCAGCCTCCCAGACCTTCTGGAATAACACAGGTCGTCGTCCAGGGTCACGTTCGCGGCATGCAAAAGTGAACTGGGACCGACAGCGCGAAATGGCGCAGAAGCCCCGCCATCCCCCGCGCCTTGCGTTGGCACCGTGTGCGCCGTGTGCGTTGTTTGCGTCGTTTGAGTCGGTTACGACGCTTCGCGGCGGAAGCTAACGAGAACCCGAGCTCGCGGCGGCGGGCTCCTGCAGAGGCCGCCGCTCGGCGGGCCGGCGAGGAAGTGCCGCGCCGTCGGCCTTGTCGGTCGTGAACGTCTTGTCGAGCGGCGTGCCCGTCGTCCGCGCGAGCTGGCTGCCCCGCGGATCGTCCGGGAACGCATCGAGGAACTTGCGGACGTGGTGGCGCGACTCCTCGGCGATGCCCGCACGGAACGTCAGGAGCGCGAGGTTGTAGCGCGCATCGGCGCTCCTGGGCTCGGCCTTCAGGGCGGCGAGGTAGCCTTGACGTGCGCCGTTGTAGTCGCCGCGCTTGTCGGCGATGAGCGCGAGGTTGTAGAGCACCTCGGCGTCCGAGGGATCCTGCTCGGCGAGGGGCGTGAGGCGCGCCTTCGCCCCGTCGAGATCTCCGGCCAGGATCGCGAGCGCTCCCGCGAGGAGCTGCGCCTTCCGGCCGGCGCCGGCGTCGATCGCGCGATCCGCCTCGGCCCTGGCCTCGGCCAGGCGACCCGCGCGCTCGAGCGCGAACGCGAGCGCATAGCGGAGCCGCGACGGGTCGCCGCCCTCCTCCAGCGCGGCCCGCGCCTCGGCCTCGGCACGCTCGGGGCGGCCGGCGACGGCGAGCGCCTCGGCCAGGACCGCGCGCGTGCCGCTCTGCTCCGGGCACCGCTCGCGCGCGGACTCCGCGTCGCGGAGGGCGGCGCCAGCGTTGCGGGCGTGCAGCCTCGCCTCGGCGCGCAGCGCGAGGCAGGCGCACGTGGCCGGCGCGGCGGGCGCGGCGGCGGCGGGGTGCATCCTCAGGCAGCGCGCCGCGACGCCGTCGAGCTCGTCGAGCTTGCGCCGCTCGCGGAGCGGCCTCGTGAGCTCGTCGATCGCGCGCAGGTGTGCGCCGTCGCGGCGCAGCGCTGCCCACCACATCCTCTCGCGCGATCCGAGCAGGGGCGCTGCCCCGTTCAGCTGGACGACGCCGAGGCCGATCACGACGATCGCGGCCCCCATGCGCCGGTGCTTGAAGCTCGATCCGAGCCAGCGCTCCGCGGCGGCGGCGGCGAGGGTCGCGAGCGCCGCCCACAGGGGAACGGCGACGAACACGACCCCCTGCGCGAGCGGCGCGCGAGGCCCGCGGTAGTAGAGCGTGGCCGCGAGCGCCGCGGCGAGCGCGATCCACAGCAGCGCCGCGCCGTTCCTGGCGAGCCGTGTATCGAGCCGCGCGGCGAACCACGCCGACAGGCCGAGCGCCGCGGCGAGCGCGGCCGCCGAGAGCGATCCCGAGAGGGCGAGCGCGCCGGCCGGGAGCGGCTCAGGCGAGAGCCACGTGGGCGCGATCGCCAGGACCACGAGGTGCAGCGCGCGGCAGAGGTACAGGGCGAGCTCAGCAAGCCAAGCCACGGCGTGACCTTAGCCCACCGCCCATCGCGGACCAAACGACGGAGAGGCATCGCTGCAGCGCGGCCGCCGCGGTGAGGGCGCGCTCACAGCCACGGCGCGCTCACGGCAGGGTCATCTCGACCTCGACGGAGACCCGCGTTCCGGGCGGCGACACGACGAGCCCGAGCGGCATCATCCGGAGGCATTGCGCCGCGTCGGGGCGATCCATCCCTCGCACTTCGCTGATGCCACGGGCGATCTCGTCCCCGGACGCATCGAAGGTCATGTTGAAGATGTACCTGGCGCGCGCTGGAGCCGGGTTCTTCTTGAGCGAGGGCTCCCAGCACTGCTTCACGAAGAGCGACCGGCGCGCTTCGAGCTCCCTGGCGGCATCCCCCTCGACACGCTTGTAGAGATCGCTCGTCAGAGGCGAGGCCTCTGCCGACGCGGGGTGAGGCACATGCAGCGGAGGGGCGGGCGCGCCCGCGCTCGCAGGCAGCGCGCCCGCGCGTGCTGTCGAGGCCTCCACGCTGGCCGACGGAGGCGCAGGTGGCGGCGGCGGACGCTGCAGCCCGAGGTAGAGCCCTGCTGCGATGAAGAGGCTGCCGAGCAGGATCGCCGCGGGGGTCATCAGCTCCTTCTGCATGGTGGCGATCGGAGGGCGGGCGCCGCGCGCCTCGCGGCGCGCGAGGTGGGCCGCCAAGCCCGACCTTACTGCATCGAGACGACAGCGGAGGTGTACGAATAGTCGTTGTTGGTCCAGAAGGGGCTATCGGACTTCCCGCAGAGGCCGACGTTGTACTGGCCCGGGGGCGGCGACAGCGCTGCGCTCAGCCCCATGGTGACGCGGGTGTGCGCCGGGACCTGGACCGCATAGACGCCCGTCCCTTCTGGGCTGAGCTCCCCGAGAGGCGAGAGCTGCTGAGAGCAGATCCAGAGGTGGAGCTGGTCCGCCGGGGTCGACGCGGCGCCGAGCGCCTTGTTGGAGACGACGACGACGCGCTGCCCCGAGGCGGTCACGCTCACGGTCGCGGGCGCAGCCAGGAACTGCAGCGATTTCTGAGGGGCGGCACCCGCGCCGGAAACGTAGGTGCTCGAGAGGACACCAGGAGGCCCCTGCGGCCCCTCCGCCCCCGGCGCCCCCGGGGGCCCGGCAGCGCCAGGCGGCCCGGCCGGACCGCTCGGCCCGGCCGGTCCGGCCGCGCCGGGAGGGCCCGCGGGCCCCGGCGCGCCCTGCAGGCCGATCGGATCGCCGACCCACACGCCGCTGCTGTCGATGACGAGGCGACCGCCGATGGAGATCGAGTTCGGCGTGATGTCCCCCGCGACGTTGCTGGCCTGGAGCGCATACGGAACGCTCGCGATCTTGGCGCGGGGCACCATCTCGGGGTCGTCCCCCACGGTGATCCCCAGGTAGCGCGCCGCGCCGTCGAAGACCGGCTTGTCGACGGGCGCGAGCTCGCCGAGGTCGACAGAGAAATAACCCTGGTCGAACGTGATGGTGTGGAGCTCGCTCCAGACGGGCACGGGCGCGTCGGGCGCGTCGTAGAACGCGAACACCACGTCGAGCGTGTCGTCGATGGGCTGGCCCACCGAATCGAAGAGGCGACCCTGGTGGGTGATCGTGACGGGGACCGCCGCGGCAGCGGGCCCGGACAGCGCGGTCACCGCCGCAAGGACCGGCGCGTGGATGGTTCGTGCCTTCATCGCGAGCTCCCCTCGTTCGCCCTCGCGAGCCGGCGCAAGGCGCGCCGTGGCAGGCACCGCGCGGCGCGCGCTGAGCGATCGCGGCCGGAGGGGCCGGTGATCCCGGAGCGGGCCGCGAGCCCTGCCACGATCTCGCGAAGGAGCAGCGCCTTGGATGCCAGCGGCCGACGCGCGGTTCCGATCGCGCGCCCGGTCGTCCGACGCCGCTCGGACAGGGCGCCGGCGTCACCAGCGCCGAGGCCTCGCCGCCGCGGACCGAGATCGCCCGAGACGGCGCGCGCCCGGCTCTCGCGGCCTGCGCGCCGCGACGTGATCGCCCTCGGCGCGGTGCCGGCTACTCGAGATCGTACGGCTCGACCTTCACCTCGGCCAGCCTCGGGACGGCCGCGGCGATCGCCTCGCCGATCTCCTCGTGCGTGCCGACGACGCCGATCACGAGATCGTCCTCGGAGATCCGGCGCCGCACGGCGGCGTTCGCCTCCTCGAGCGTGACGTCCTCGATCCGCTTCAGGTAGGTCTCGTGGTACCCCTCCGGCAGATCGTACAGGAGCTCGTCGAGCTTCTGGTGCACGCGCTTCCTCGCGGTGTCGATCTCGAACGCGTGAGAGCGGACGAGGTAGCGCTTCACGAATGTGAGCTCGTCCTCGGTGATCCCATCGCGCCGCAGCGCCTCGAGCAGCCCGAGCTGCAGGGAGAGACAGGCGGCGGCGTCCTGCGCCGCGGGCGCGGTCCACATGGTGAACGCGTCGCGGTGCCGATCGAAGCCCGCGCGCGACGAGGCGCCGTAGGACCAGCCACGCTTCGCGCGTACCTCCTGCATCAGCCGCGACGAGAAGGTGCCTCCGAAGGCGGTGTTCGCGACCAGGAGCGCCATGTGATCGGGGTCGTGGGCGTCGGTGCCGAGCCCGCCGATGACCATCTGCGTCTGCGTCCGCTCGGGTTTGTCGACGAACACGAGGCAACGCCCCGGCCTCGCCCCGGGATCCGCCACCGGATCGGGGATCGCCTCGCCCTCGGGCAGGCCGGACAGGAGGCGCTCGGCGACCCCGTGCGCCTCGCCGGGCTCGATGTCGCCCGAGATGGCGACGATCGCGTTGCGCCGGGTGTAGTGCCGCGCATAGAACGCGGCGACGTCGTCGCGCGTGATCTCCCGGAGCGTCGGGATGGTGCCCGCGATGCGGCGGCCGTAGGGGTGCCCGGCGAACAGGGTCCGCCGGAAGGCGCGGCTGCAGAGCGAGCGATCGCTGTCGCGCGCCTCGATGAGCTCGGCCTCGGCCTCGCGCAGGAGCCGCGCGAGCTCCGGCGGCGAGAACGTCGGGCGCGCGAGGAGCGTTGCCCCGAGCTCGACGAGCCGATCGAGCGAGCGCTTGATCACCTCGAAATGCACCGTCGTCGCGCTCGTCGCCACGTCGGTGCCGAACTCCCCGCCGAGCGCGTCGATCGTCTCCTCGATCTCGTTCGCGCTGTAGCCCTCCGCGCCGCGGCGGAGCATGCGCGCCGTGATGCGCGCGAGCCCCTCGCGCCCGGCCGGATCGAGCGCCGAGCCGGAGCGGAACGCGACCACGATGCTGACGATGGGGAGCGCGTGGCTCGTCTCCACGAGCACCGCGCCGTCGCGGGGCGCCACGCGACCGCCCGCCGCTCCCCTGCCCTGCCCCTCGGCGCCCCAGGCGAGGCCGCTCTTCACGCTCTGGCTCACGATGCCTCCTCGCTCTCCGCGTCCGTCCCGTCCTCGTCGTCCTCGTCGCTCGTCCCGTCCGGGATCACGTGGATCACCGTGCGCGCCGAGCTCACCAGGTAGCGCCGCGCCACGCGCAGCAGATCCCCCACGGTCGCCCGCCGGTAGGCGGCGAGCCGCTCGAACAGGGCCGCAGGATCGCCGAGCACGGTCTCGTAGAAGCCGATCTGCTCTGCTTTGCCGGCGACGGTCTCGAGCCCTTGCAGGACCGAGAGCTCGATGCGCGCCTTCGCCCGATCGAGCTCCGCCTCGGTAACGGGGGCGCGACGCACCGCCTCCAGGAGCGGCTCGAGGGCCGCGAGCAGCGCCTCGCCCGTGTGCTCGCCGCGAGCCGAGAGGTAGATGTCATAGAGCGAAGGATCGCGGAACGAGCCCACCCAGCCCCGGACCTCGCTCGCGATCTCCTGCTCCTGAACGAGCGCGCGGTGCACGCGCGACGACCGCCCGGAGAAGAGGATCTCGTTCAGCAGGGCGAGGGGCGCGTGGTCGAAATCCCCGAGCGCCGGCGCGCGATAGCCGATCGCGACCTTGTGCGTGGCGGTCGGCTTCACCACCTCGGCGCGGCGCTCCGCGATCTGCGGCGGCTCGGGGCACACCTCCTCGACCGGGATCTTCGAGGGCTCCTGAGCGCCGTAGTGGTCCTGCACCCCGCGCAGCGCCTCGTCGAGCGCGACGTCGCCGACGATGACCAGCGCCGCGTTGTTGGGGGCGTAGTACGTCCGGTAGAACTCGACGCAGTCCTCGGTCGTGAAGCCCTTGATGTCCTCCATCCAGCCGATGGTCGGCCACCCGTAGGCGTGCTTGGTGAACGCCTCCTTGTAGAGCAGCTCGCTCACCGCCCCGTCGACGTCGTCGTCGACCCGCTGCCTCCGCTCGTTGGCGACGACCTCCTTCTCGCTCGACACCTGCGGATCGCGGAGGACGAGCCGCGCCATGCGCTCCGCCTCGAGGCGGAGGGTGAGCGCGAGCGCGTCCTTCGGCAGGTTCGTGTGGTAGTAGGTCCAGTCGAGGAACGTCGCCGCGTTCGTCTCGGCGCCGGCCTCCTCGAGCATCCGGTCGAACGCGCCGTGGGCGACGCTCTCCGTCTCGCCGAACATGAGGTGCTCGAAGAGGTGGGCGATGCCGGTCTTGCCCACGCGCTCGTGGCGCGAGCCGACGCCGAACCAGGTCTGCAGGCAGACCACGGGCGCCGAGGGGTCGACGAGCACGAGCACCTTGAGCCCGTTCCCGAGGGCGAAGCGCTCGACGCGCATCGTGGGACCGAACGCGACGGTGGCGTCGTGGCGCAGCCGGGCGAGCGGCGGGCGTTCGCGGTTCAGCTCGACGAGCATCTCGGCGAGCGGACCCGTTCGAGGGAGGGCGGCGGCGCCGGGGACCGAGTAGGCAAGCGTCTCCTGCATGGCAGGCGCAGCCCATACCACGCTCAGCGCCGCGGCGCTGCGTGGCACAGGACGTCGCTCGGATCCCGCGTCGACTGGTGGCACTCCCACCGGTCGTCGTGGCAGGAGACGACGAGGATCCCCGCGTCGAACGCCTCCTTCAGGGAGGAGCCTGCCCGCTGCGCGAGCAGGTTGGACGGGGTGCGCTCGGTGCACCCCTTGCCCATGTCGACCTCGATCTTCCTGTTCCCCTTGGTCGCCTTGACGGGGTTCGGCGGGGTCTTGCCCTTGTCGGCGGTGCGCACCGCTGCGGCGAGCTTCGGCAGGATGCCCTCGAGGTAGGGCTTGTCGACGAGCGGGTCGGTCGACCGCGGCGACACCATGGCGAGCGTGTACTGGATCGCCATCATCTGCTGCTCCGCCGGCGCGCTCGGCTGGATCGGCCCGCTCGACCCGATCGGGATCGGCCGCGGCGGCATGTCCCGCTTCGCGGCCTCCGTGGCCGCGGGGGCCGCCGCGGCGCTCGGGGCCGGCGCCGCGCTGTCCGCGCCCGGCGGCGCGGATGCTGAGGCGGAGGCGGACGCTTGAGGCGCCGTGGCGCGCTGATCGTCGCACGCGAGGACGGCGAGGCCGAGGGCGAGGGCAGGGAGCGCCGCGCGGAGCTCGCGCGGCCGGACGGGGGCGGGCTGCATGGGCGGCTTATACGAGCGCGCGCCGCGCGCCGCCACGCTCGCGTGGCCGCGCGGCGCGCGGTGACCAGCGCCCGCGCCCGTCAGTCGATCTTCAGGATGGCGAGGAACGCCTCCTGCGGGATCTCGACGCTCCCGACCATCTTCATCCGCTTCTTGCCCTCCTTCTGCTTCTCGAGGAGCTTGCGCTTGCGGCTGATGTCGCCGCCATAACACTTGGCGGTCACGTCCTTGCGCATCGCCTTCACCGTCGTCCGCGCGATGACCTTCGACCCGATCGCCGCCTGGATCGCGACCTCGTACTGCTGGCGCGGCACGATGTCCTTGAGCTTCACCGCGAGGTCCCGGCCCCGGGCGTACGCCTTGTCCCGGTGCACGATGACGCTGAGGGCGTCGAGCGGGTCGCCGTTCACCAGCATGTCCAGCTTGATGAGATCGTCGGCGCGGTACCCGACGAGCTCGTAGTCCATCGACGCGTAGCCGCGCGACACGCTCTTCAGCTTGTCATGGAAGTCGAAGAGCACCTCGCTGAGGGGCATGTCGTAGGTGATGATCACGCGGTCGGACGAGGCGTACTGGATCGACTTCTGCTCCCCGCGCCGCTCCTGGCACAGGGCGAGCACCGCGCCGACGTAGGTCGACGGCACGTGGACGGTCATCCGGAAGATCGGCTCCTCGATGCGATCGGTGAGGTTCGGCGGCGGGAGCTTCGCGGGGTTCTCGATCGACTTCATCGAGCCGTCGTTCAGGTAGCAGTGGTAGACGACGCTCGGCGCGGTCGTGATGAGGTCGAGGTTGTACTCGCGCTCCAGCCGCTCCTGGATGATCTCCATGTGGAGCAGGCCGAGGAAGCCGCACCGGAAGCCGAACCCGAGCGCCTCGGAGGTGTCGGGCTCGAAGACGAACGCGGCGTCGTTCATGTGGAGCTTCGACAGGGCGTCGCGGAGGTCCTCGTACTGGGCCGAGTCCGTCGGGAAGATCCCGGCGAAGACCATCGGCTTGACCTCCTTGAAGCCGGGAAGCGGCGTCGTCGCGGGGTGGACCGCGTCGGTCACCGTGTCGCCGATCTTCGTGTCGACGACGCTCTTGATGTTGCCGACGAGGAAGCCGACCTCCCCTGGTCCGAGCTCGGTGATGGCGGTCGCGTGGGGCGTGAACACGCCCATCTCCGTGACCTCGTAGTCGCGGCCGGTCGCCAGGAAGCGGACCTTCTGGCCCTTCCTGATGATGCCGTCGACGACGCGCACCATGACAACCGCGCCGCGGTAGCTGTCGTACCAGCTGTCGAAGATGAGGGCGCGGGGCGCCGCGTTCGGGTCGCCCTTCGGCGCCGGGATGCGCTCGACCACCGCCTCGAGGATCTCCGCGATGCCGATCCCCGTCTTGGCGCTGGCGGGGATTGCGCCGGAGCAGTCGAGGCCGATGACGTCCTCGATCTCGCGGGTCGTCCGCTCGATGTCGGCCGAGGGGAGGTCGATCTTGTTGAGGACCGGGAGGATCGCGAGGTTGTTGTCCAGGGCGAGGAAGACGTTCGCGAGGGTCTGCGCCTCGACGCCCTGGGTGGCATCGACGACGAGCAGCGCGCCCTCGCACGCCTGGAGGCTGCGCGAGACCTCGTAGTTGAAGTCGACGTGCCCGGGCGTATCGATGAGGTGCAGCCGGTACGTCTGTCCGTCCTTCGCCGTGTAATCCAGGCGAACGGTCTGGGCCTTGATCGTGATCCCCCGCTCGCGCTCGATGTCCATCTTGTCGAGGAACTGCTCCTTCTGCTCGCGGGCGGTGAGCGCCCCGGTCGCGTCGAGGATGCGGTCGGCGAGCGTGGACTTGCCGTGGTCGATGTGGGCGATGATCGAGAAGTTGCGGATGAGCTTGGAATCAACGGGCATAGCGAGCTTCAGGACGCGGCGACCTGACCAGCGTTAGCGGCCGCTGCGCGCGGCCTCGACCGAGATGCGAGGGAGCGGACGGGAACGTCCGGGCCCCTCAGGGGGGAGCGAGCCGCGGCGCGCGGCTCTACGAGCGCCGCGGGAATATGGAGGAACGCGGCGAGCCTGCTCCTAGCGCGACCCGCGCCGCGAAGCTATCCACCCCGAGCGACCGGCGCCCAGGCGTCCGGCACCCCGGGCCCTGCGGCCCCCGGCGCCGGTCATTTCTTCGGGATCGGCGGCGCGGCGACCGGCGGGCTCTCCAGGGACATCTGCCCTGGCAGCACGTGCTCGTAGTGCTTGAGGACCATATCTATCCCTTCGCGGATGTAGACCGCGATCGGGACCTTGGTGCGTTCGTGCAGGATCTTCAGCCGCTCGGCCTGCTCGGGCGTGATGTAGATGGTCGTCGAGACTTTCTTCCGCGACATGTCACGCCCGGGAGGGTAACCCGCCAGTCTCGAAGGGTACGACTGACAAGACGTTACCCTAGATGCCGGTACGTATGATGTCAATCGGAATGGCGCCACCCCCCTCGCCGGGGTTCGGGGATCGGCCGGGCTGAGCCGCGGGTCGCGTCCGTCGCGTCCGTCGCGTCTGTCGCGTCTGTCGCGTCCGTCGCGTCCGTCGCGTCCGTCGCCTTCAGTGGGGCTTCTTGATGTGCGCGCGGGCCGCGGTCTAGACTGCGGCTCGAAGCTGGTCCGCGTCGGGACGGCTCGCCCGGCGCGTCGAGCTTCTGTCCCGAGGGTTCCGGGCTAGCCGGAGGAATCTCTTGATGACGCGATTCCCGCTCACGTGGCGGTCGTCCAGGTGTTCGTTTGTGGCCCTGATCACCATTTCGGTCACCTCCTGCGCGTCCTCGACGCCGGAACCCTCGAGCGCGAAGGGCTCCACCAGCGAGCGGGACACGGCGGTCGCCCACGAGCCCTGCGACAAGGACTCCGCCTCTGCGGAGAAGGTCGATGTGAACGGCGACGGGATACCCGACATCATCCACGTGAAGCAAGACGGCCGGGAGGTCTGTCGGGTCGTCGACCTGAACCTGGACGGCGCGATCGACGCCTTCATCTACTACGACGCCAAGGGGGTGGAACGGCGGCGTGAATCGGACTTCGACCGCGACGGGCGAGCGGACGAGATCGCTCACTACGAGCGCGGCGTCGTCGTGTTGAAGGAGCGCGAGACCAACTTCGACGACAAGCTCGACACCTGGGACTACTACGAGGGTCCGCGCCTCGTGCGCCGCGAGCGCGACTCCGATGGCGATGGGATCGTCGACCAGTGGTGGCAGTTCAACAACCCGAACGACGCGAAGTGCGCGGTCGTGGCGAGCGATCAGAACGCCGACGGCAAGGCCGATCCCGGGAGCGTGGTGGATCTCTGCGCCGAGTCGTACGGCGCGCCGAAAGCGCCCCTGCCCCCGCCGGGCGGCGCGGCGCCCACGGAGGGAGGGGCGGGCGCAGGGCAGCCTGCGGCGGCCGGGGCGCCTGGCGCCGCGCCCACAGCTGCCCCCGCCGCGGGCGCGGCTGCATCGGCGACCGCCGCGCCCACCGCTGCCCCCGCGGGCGCGGCTGCATCGGCGACCGCCGCGCCCGCGGGCTCCGCGCCCGGCCAGCCGGCCGCCAAGAAGGGACCGTGACATGAGGAGACAAGCGCTCATCGCGCTGGCCACGCTCAGCCTGCTCGGCGCGGCGTGCGGCTCGGATCCAGGGTTCGAAGGCGCGAAGGCGCCGAGGGTCGAGGCGGCTCGCAACGCCGACGGCAGCATCGACGATCGCTCGATGTGCGACTGGAAGGGCAAAGAAGATCGCGAGACGAGCGAGACCGCCGGGCCAGGCGCGATCCAGCCCAACGTGAGGCGCGTCTGGCAGATCGTGGGCACCGGCGACGACCGCCAGAGGGCGCTCGTCTGCCGCGAGATCGACACCAACTTCGACGGGGTGAAGGACGTCGTCCGCAAGTACAACGACAAGGGCGAGAGCCTTCACGAGGAGTCCGACTCGAACTACGACGGCCGGATCGACACATGGCTCACGTTCGCCGGCGGAAGGCTGGCCGAGGTGAAGGTCGACACCGATCGCGACGGCAACCCCGACGAGTGGAAGTACTACAGCGGCGGCAAGCTCGCGCGCATCAAGCGCGACACGAACCGCGACGGCAAGCCGGACGTCTGGGAGATCTACCGCATGGGGCGGCTCGAGCGGATGGGCGTGGACATCGACGGCGACGAGCGGGTCGATCGGTGGGACCACGACAACGAGCTGAAGCGCCGCCTCGAGGACGACGAGCGCAAGAAGGAAGAGGAGGCCACCGCTGCAGCCGCCAAGAAGGCGGCGGAAGATCAAGCGGCCGCGGACAAGGCAAACGAGGCCGTGGACGACAGCGGGAGCGCGGCGCCCTCCAGCGACAAGAAGAAATAGAGCGCGCCTCCCTTCGAGCCGAGGCGCGGTCGACCTCGCCCCCTGCCCAGACGGCGCAAGCGCGCACCGGTGCTCCTGCCGCCGCGGGCGTTCGCCAGGGCAGGCGCGCCGGCGTCGGCCTCGGATCCCAGCAGCGTACCGCCCAGGTCGGTCGACGCGGCGCGAGGAGCGTGCTTATCAGTGCCGTCGGCCGACACCATCGCGTCGGCGTAGGTCCCGAGCACACCATGGAAGAACGTCTGCAGAAGATCATCGCGCGCGCCGGCGTCGCCTCGCGCCGCGCATCGGAGGAGCTCATCCTCGCCGGGCGGGTGCGCGTGAACGGGCGCGTCGTGACCGAGCTCGGCTTGAAGGCCGACCGGCAAAAGGACCGCATCGAGGTCGACGGCAAGCGCCTCGTCTCCGAGGCGCCGGTCTATGTCGCGCTGCACAAGCCGCGGAACGTCGTCTCGACGCTGCGCGATCCCGAGGGGCGCCCGACGGTCGCCGACCACGTGCGCGGCACGGGCGCGCGGCTCTACCCCGTGGGTCGGCTCGACTTCGCGACGAGCGGCATCCTCCTCATGACGAACGACGGCGACTTCGCCAACGCGCTGCTCCATCCGCGCGGCGGCGTGCCGAAGACCTACGTCCTGAAGGTCCAGGGCGTCATGAGCGACGACGATCTCACGCCGTGGCGCGAGGGGATCCGCCTCGAGGATGGCGTCACGCTGCCGGCCGAGGCGCGGCTGCTCCGCCACGAGGGCGACAAGACATGGCTCGAGGTGACCCTCCGCGAGGGCCGCAACCAGCAGATCCGGCGCATGGGCGAGGCGACCGGCTGGCCCGTGATGCGCCTGGCCCGGACGACGTTCGCCGGCGTGAGCTCGGAAGGCCTCAGGCCGGGAGAGTGGCGCGCCTTGACGGTGGATGAGCTCCTCCACATCCGCGAGGCGTTCGGCGTGCCCAAGCGGATCCGCGGCGCGGTGATGGGCGCGTCGTCGGGTCCAGTCGACCACCGCCGCACGGCCAGCTCGGCCCGGTCAGGCGCGAAGGCGTCACCTCGGCCTACCCAGGAAGCCGCTGGTGCTGCCGCGCGCAGCCGGGGACCGGCGCAGCCGAGGGTCCGCTCCAGAGCCAACGCCGACGCCCCGAGCGCACCTGGTCAGGGCCCGGCCGGGCGGATGGCTCGCTCCAGGACCGACGCCGCCCCGAGCACGCCTGCCCGGAGCCCGGCTGGAAGGACGGCTCGCTCCAGGACGGACGTCGCCGCGCCGGCGACGCCCGGACCGGGCGCCGCTAGATCTGCGCGAAGCGTCCGCTCCGAAACGAAGCCTCGAGCAGCTGAGACACGCGCGCCTCGAGCTCGCGGGCGCGAGCGTCGTTGATGCCGGCGAGCGCCTGTTTGATCTCGCCGAGCGCCTTCAGCTGACTGAACAGCTGGACGTCTCCGAGCGAGGCGCCGCCCGTGAGGATCTGCCGGATCCGATCGATCTCCGCGGCGAGCGCCTCCACGCCGACGCCGAGCGCGCCGACGCGGCGGCGGTCCGGGTGCTCCCGAAAGAAGGCCTCGAGCACCGGCTGCACGATTCCCTCGAGGATCGCCGCCTGATCCTGGTTGTTCCAGATGTGCTTGAGCACGAAGAAGTCGCTCGCGTCGGTCGTCTGGCGGCCATCGAGGTAAGCGCTCGCCGCGAAGAGCTTGAGCATCTTCACGACACGACGATCCGAGAGCGATATCCCTTCGGCGCGGATCTGGAACACCAGCCCCTTGTAAGCCGACAGGAACGCATCGCCGAAGTTCATCCGCGCGCCGAACCCTCGGCCGAGCTCGGCGAGCTCGCGCGCCGCGACGAGCGGGCGAAGCGGCTCGCCGGCCATGTGCCGGATCTCCTGCTGGATGCCGCGCTGGAGCAGCTCGCTGAAGTGGTAGGCGTCGAGGTTGTCGGACTGCACCCGCAGGAGGAAGCGGTCGAAGATCGCGGTCAGCGTCTCGTCGCCGGGGACCTCGTTCGAAGCGGCGAAGACGCTGATGAGCGGGCAGCGGAGCACCTGGCCGCCGCTCGCGAACTTGCGCTCGTTCAGCAGCGTGAGCAGCGCGTTCAGGATGGCGCTGTTCGACTTGAAGACCTCGTCGAGGAAGACGATCTCCGCCTCGGGCAGCATCCCCGAGGTGTTCCGGCGGTAGACGCCCTCGCGAAAAGCACCGATGTCGACCGGGCCGAAGATCTCGTTCGGCTCGGTGAAGCGCGTGAGCAGGTACTCGAAGTACCGGGCCTGCATCAGCTCGGCGAGCGTGCGGATGAGCGCGCTCTTCGCGGTCCCCGGCGGGCCGAGGAGCACGCAGTGCTCGCCCGCGACGACCGCGATCATGAGCAGGCGGATGATCTCGTCCTTGCCTAGGAACTGCCGCTCGAGGCTATGGGCAAGCAGGCGCAGGCGCTCGTGGAGCGGAGCGGACATGAGGCGAATCCTCGTATCACAGGCCCGCCGCCTGGCGCACCGTTCGGCGCATCGCCCCGTGCGTTCCCACGACGCCAGCGCGCCGAGCGGTTGAGCAAAACGTTGAGCAAAACGTTGAACAAAACACAGAGGCCGGTGGGTCACACCGGCCTCGCAGGGTCTGCTCGCTGCCGCAGAGCCTATGTCGTGGAGCGGGAGACGGGATTTGAACCCGCGACGTCAACCTTGGCAAGGTTGCACTCTACCACTGAGTTACTCCCGCAGATGTCAATCACTTAATTCAAGAAACCACTTCTAAAGGCGTTTGTCGGAAAAATCCTGATTCGCGCCGGGTCATCACCGGAGGTTCGCTCCGTCGATGCGTGGCGGATGAGTACCAATCGGCGTGGTGGGAGTCAAGCTCTCAACAACAAAACCTCAAAACTTCCGTCGCCGGCAGGTTGCACGGCCGCTCTGGTCGAGTATTGTGTGGCCATTGCGAGCGAGGGGGCTCGCCAAGCAGCACCGCGAACGGTGCCGCTCACAAAAGCCTTCGCGTTCGCGACAGCGGCACCGTGTGGGGGGCTCTTACATCATAAGGGTGCCCGCCACTCGGCGCGCTCTTGGTTGGCCTGGGTCGACCAGGCAGGTCCTTTGGACTTGGGGGGAGCATGAACGAACAGACTGCTTTGCGAGTGGACGTTGCGGAGACAACGGCGCCGGTCCTCCAGAAAGAGTACCGGTCCGGAGTCCACGCCAAGCGACAGGATGACGACGGCGGGTGGGGGCTCGTCCTGATCGGGCTCGACGCTCCGCCGCGGATCGTGAGCCTCATGGACGGCGCCGTGATCGGCAGCGCCGCGCGCGACGGGCGCATCGAGGGCCAGGGGATCGCGCCGGAGCACGCGAAGATCAGCGTCCGTTCGGACGGTTGCTACATCGAGGACATGGACACCCACGACGGCACGTGGGTGAACGGCGTCCGCGCCCGGCGCATCGGCGTGATGCACGGCGACGTGGTGCGCCTCGGGCATCAGCTCGGGGTCTTCGTCGAGCGGCACCTCGCGCTGTACGACGGCGCGCCGTCTCGGCTCGGGCCGCTGGTGTTCGGCTCGAAGCAGCGCAAGGACTGGATCGACCCGGTGATGAAGCTCGTGCAGTCGGGCTCCAGCGTCTGCATCGAGGGCGCGCCCGGGGTCGGGAAGCGGACGCTGGCTCGCCTCGCCGCAGCGGTGCGCGAGGGCCTGGGTGAGACGCTGGTCATCGACGGCAGCGCCGAGACGAAGCCGGCCATTCCGCCGGGCGCGCGACCGATGACATGGCTCGTCCTCGACGCCGATCGCCTGCCGCGCCCGCAGCAGCTGGAGATCGCGCACTCGGTCGGCCGCTCGAACGGCGTCAGCATCATCGCGACGACCGGACAGCCGCTCGACCGTGCCGCCGGCGACGGGCGCGTGGCGCCGTGGTTCGCTTCGCTCTTCTCCGGCAAGCGGATCACGATCCCGACGCTCGAGATGCGGCGCGAGGACGTGCCGCTCATCGTGCGCGACATCGCGGAGCGCAACGCGATCGGCCTCGACCGCTTCACCCCGCAGCTCCTGGAGGCGCTCGTCCGCGCCGGCTGGCCGGGCGGCGTCCCGCAGCTCGAGTCCGCCATCGTGACCGCAGCCCAGGCTGCGCCGGACGGTCCGCTCTCCGTCACGCCGATCGCGGGATCGCTCGCGCGCGGCCCGCGGGTGAAGCCGAACCTCCCGCCCGCGACGGATCCTTCGCTCGCGCGCGCCCGCCTCGAGGACGCCCTCGCCCGGGCCAACGGCTCCGTCGCGTCGGCTGCGCGTGCCCTGGGCATGTCGCGGCAGGCGATCTACCGCGAGGCCGACCGGCTCGGCCTCGACATCGCGCGCCGCAGGGTCCCGCGCGGCTGAGTGACGCCCGTTTCATGCCCGGGAGCCTCGCGTCGCGCCAGCGCGGGGGCTCTCGGCGCGCTCGATGACGAAGCGCCAGCGCGCGCCAGGCGGACGTAGAGGCGTGGTTCTTCAACCGTAAAATCCGAGAGACGTGTGGCTGACGATCGATCCCTCCTCGGGGTCGACGCACTGCTCGTAGTGCAGCATCTCGCCGCGCGACGACGGCGGGAGCGCGCGGAGCAACGTGTAGATGGGGCCGAGGCCGCAGACGCGACGGCTGGCGAGGTCCCGAGCGACGTCGACGAAGAAGCCCGGCGCGTCGATCGACGTCGCGCGCTCGATCGACGCGAGATCGCGGTCGCGCAGCGCCGTCCGCTGCCGCTCGTCCAGGGGCGCGGGATCACCGAAGCGCGGGCCGACGTGGGCGAGGTCCGCTCCTGCGATGACGAGGACGCGACCGGGGCGCTTCGCCAGGGCGTCGCGGAGCGCCCTCAGGAACGACTCGGCGCCATCGTCTTGCGCGGGGTCGCGACGCCGCGCCTGACACTCCGAGAGGCCGCAGAGGATGGGTACGATCGACGCCGCGCGGCCGCCAAGGAGGTGCCGCACGAACACGGCTTGAAACTCGATCGAGTGCTCGTTCTTGTGCAGGTACTGGTCCTCGCGCACGTCGAAGCGGCTCGCGGCCGCGAGCTCCGCGATCATCTCTCGATCCGGCTCGAGAGGACCGAGCGGCGTCGCGAACGTCTTCTCGCAGACGGCGTACGGACGGCGCATCGCGGCGTGCGACGTCCCGAGCAGAACGAAGGTGTCGACCTGCTCGAGCCCTGGGCCCGCCAGCGCCTGCTCCAGCGCGGCGTAGGCATGCCCGTAGCCCGCCGCGGCGCGCCAGAGATCCATGTGCGGCGCGCAGAGCCCGACCATGCGCGCTGGCGCGCCTTGCGACGCTGCGGCGCGCGTCGCTCCGCCCTGCGGCCGCGCGACCTGGAGGCACTTTCGCTCGATGAAGTCGGCGAGCTTCCGTCGATCGCCGTGGTACGCGCCGCCCGCGTGCGCGGCCATCCGGATCGGCGCCGCGTCGAACGATTGCACGACGCTCCGCCGGCGCGCGTGGAATCGCGGGCTGTCGAGCATCCACGCGCGTTCCAGCTCGTCGGCCAGCTGCGACACGTGGGCGGCGTCCACGTGCTGGCCCGTCGACCGGGCGACGTCACGCGCGATCTCGTCGATCGGCCGCCTCCCGTCGAAGCGCGCGAGCACGGCAGCGCTCGCGGCGGGAACGACGACCGGAGACGGCGCGATGCCCTCGGTGTCGCGCAGCATCAACGCGCGGCCATGGCGCTCATCCTGGATGACGACGATCTCGAGGGCTCGAAGCTTCGGGCGCAGCACCGGCATCCAGCGCGAGAATAGCGCGTGCGCGCCCGCCGCCCAGCGCGCGGCCTCGCGCGCATCCGGGAACAGCGCCGACGCCCCCGCAGTCGCAGCGGCAGCTCGCTCCAGAACGGACGGCGCTGGTGCCCTGCGTCAGAGCGCCCGTCAGGATGGCGGATTGCTGCTTCGCAGCGGCGCCGCGTGGCACTAGGGTCGCGGCTCGAAGCTCCGCCCTGCTCCGCCCCCCTCCCCACCCTTCCCCTTGCATCGCGGCCGCTTCGGGCTGGCAGTACGTCGGATCATCACGAGAGCGCCTCCGAACGCATGCGTCGAACCACGCCCCTCGATCCACCCGTCCGTGAAGCCGATCTGCTCACCGAGCTCTCGGCCGTGTACCGCGAGGCGGAAGAGGTCTTCAGCGGCTGGACGTGCGAGGCCTCGACCGAGTGCTGTCGGTTCGGCATCACGGGCCGCGAACCGTACGTGACGTCCGTCGAGCTCGCTGCCGTCCGGCGCGCGATCGCGGCGCGCGGGGGCCGCCGGGCGCTCGAGGGGATCGTGCGAGCGGGCGGGGCGGCAGCGCCCGAGCCGGGCATATCCGCCAGCGGCCCGAGCCGGCGACGCGCGCTGCCGCAGGCGTCGGAGCGGCGGTGCCCGATGCTCACCGACGCCGGCCGCTGCGCCATCTACGCCGCGAGGCCGCTCGGATGCCGCACGTTCTTTTGTGATCGCGCCTCCGCTGGATCCCCGGTCCGCCACCACGATGTGACCCGGCTCGTCCGCAAGGTGCAGGAGATCGCCGCGCGACACGAGCCGGGCGGCGACCTCGGCCGTCCGCTCACCCGCGCCCTGTCGGAGGCCGGACCGAGCGCCGCGGGCGCGCCGCCCAGGACGAGCAGCGCGGCGCGCGCTCGCCGCGGCCGCTGAGGCGCGCCGCTCAGGTCCGCTCGACGGCCATCACGCCGGGGATCCGCTGCAGCCGCCGGATCACGCTCTTCAGCTGCGCGAGGTCGGAGCACAGGAACGTGAACGTGTTCATCGCCCGACCGTCGTCGCCCGCGCGACAGGTCGCCTCGCTGATGTTGATGCCCTGCTCGTGGAACGTGTGGCCGACCGTCGCGAGGATGCCCGGCCGGTTCGCCGTCATCACCTTGATCTGCACGGGGCGGTTGATCTTCGCGCGCGAATCCCAGGAGATCTCCACGCGGCGCTCCGGGTCCGTGTCGAACGCCTTGGCGCAGTTGCGGCGGTGGACGGTGATGCCGCGGCCGCGCGTGATGAAGCCGACGATCTCGTCGCCTGGGAGCGGGTTACAGCACTTCGTGTAGCGGACGAGGACGTCGTCGATGCCGTTCAGCCGGATGCCGTGGCTGTCGCGCCCGGTGACCTTGCGGACGAGCGACTCGATGCGCCCCTCCTTGATCGACTCGGGCGGCGGGGTCGGCGTGCCCTTCTCGTTCTCCTTGGGCGTGGGCGCGAGGAACTCGCACACCGCGCGGACGCTCACCTTGCCATAGCCGACCGCGATGAAGAGCTCGTCGGCCGAGGTGACCCCGAAGCGATCCATGACCTTTCGCAGCTCGCCCTCGTGCTTCGTGAGGCGACTCAGGCTCATGCTGCGCTGGTGCATCTCCTTCTCGAGGAGCTCACGACCGAGCTTGAGCGACTTCTCCCTCTGCTCCGTGCGCAGGAAGTTGCGGATCTTCGAGCGCGCGCGGCTGGTCGAGACGTAATCGAGCCAGTCCTTCGAGGGGTGCTGGCTCGGGTTCGTCATCACCTCCACCACGTCGCCGTTCCGGAGCTTCGATCGGAGCGGGACGATGGCGCCGTTGACCCGCGCCCCCGAGCAGTGCTCGCCGACCTGCGTGTGGATCGCGTACGCGAAATCGATGGGCGTCGAGCCGCGGGGGAAGACGCGCACGTCGCCCTTCGGCGTGAAGACGTACACCTCGTCCTGGAACAGATCGACCTTGACGCTCTCCAGGAACTCGGCCGGATCCTTGAGCTCCTTCTGGAACTCCATCAGCTGGCGGAGCCAGCCGAACCGCGCGGCGTCCTTCGGGTCGATGCCGCCGGAGTTGTTCTCCTTGTACTTCCAGTGCGCCGCGATGCCCTGCTCCGCGACGCGGTGCATCTCGTGGGTGCGGATCTGGATCTCGATCCGCTCGCGCCCGGGTCCGATCACCGTCGTGTGCAGCGACTGGTACATGTTCGGCTTGGGCAGCGCGACGTAGTCCTTGAAGCGGCCGGGGACCGGGGTCCACTGCGAGTGGATCACGCCGAGCGTCGCGTAGCAGTCGGCCACCGACTCGACGAGGACGCGGAACGCGATGACGTCATAGACCTGATCGAAATCGCACTGCTGCGCCTGCATCTTGCGCCAGATCGAGTAGAGGTGCTTCGCTCGGCCGGTGACGTCGACCGCGAAGCCCTGCTCCGCGAGCTTGCCCGCGAGCACCTTCGAGACCTCGTGGATGTACTTGTCCCGCTCCTTCGCGGTCGTCTTGACCTTCTGCGAGAGGTCCGACCAGGCTTCCGGCTCGATGTACCTGAACGACAGGTCCTCGAGCTCGCTCTTGAAGCGCGCGATGCCGAGGCGGTTCGCGAGCGGCGCGTAGATCTCCATCGTCTCCCGAGCGATCCGGTCCTGCGCCTCGGGCTTCATGAACTCGAGCGTCCGCATGTTGTCGAGGCGGTCGCACAGCTTCACGAGGAGCACGCGGATGTCCCGCGCCATCGCCACCAGCATCTTCCGGAAGTTCTCGGCTTGCCGATCTTCCTTGGAAGCGAAGTTGATCTTCGAGAGCTTCGTCACGCCGTCGACGAGGAACGCCACCTCCTGGCCGAAGCTGTTCTCGATGTCGGTGGTCGTCGCGAGCGTGTCCTCGACGACATCGTGCAAGAGCCCGGCGCAGACGCTCGCCGTGTCCAGCTTGAGCTCGGTGATGATCGCGGCGACGCTCGCCGGGTGGGAAAAGTAAGGGTCGCCGCTTTTGCGGGTCTGCCCCTTGTGAGCATCAGAGCTGTAGGCGTAGGCCCGGGCGATGAGATCGACGTCTGCTGCCGGCTGATAGGTCCGGACGCGATCGACAAGCTCCGTCAACGTCAGCATGAAGAGTTCGGTGGGCGCAATGCGCCCCCTCCCTTTCGCACGCTAACACCGCGATCTAGACCCCGCAATTGTGTCACCATGCGCGGCGCGCGCGCGTGTGCAGAGCAAGGTGCCCAGGCGCGTTGCCCGGCGCAGGGCACGCGCGCTCCGCCGCGCGTCCTCGTCGTCATCCACGCCATCCGCGTCATCCACGCCATCCACGCCATCCTCGTCCTCACCTCGGTTCATCTCGGAGTTTCCGCTTCGCCCGCTTGCGTCGGGTCGAATGTTGTCGCGGATTCATGAAAACCATGGAGCCGATCACCGTCTACGTCCACTTCCCCTGGTGCCTCAAGAAGTGTCCCTACTGCGACTTCGTGTCTTTCGCGAAGGCGCGGGAGGCCATCGACCACCGCGGCTATGCCGACGCCGTGCTGGCCGAGCTCCGGAAGCGGGAGGAGGTGCTGGGCGAGCGCGAGCTCCGGAGCATCTTCTTCGGCGGCGGGACGCCGTCCCTGTGGGAGCCGGACGAGATGGGCAGGGTGCTGTCGGCCGTCACCGCGGCCGCCGGCCGGCGCTCGCCGGACCTCGAGGTGACCGTGGAGTGCAACCCGACCTCGCTCGATGAGCAGCGGGCCCGAGCGTTTCGAGCGATCGGAGTGAACCGGCTCAGCGTCGGAGTTCAGGGCCTCGACGTCGAGCGCCTCCGGTTCCTCGGGCGCCTGCACGACCCCGACGGCGGGCTCGGCGCGCTCTCGGCGGCGCTCCGGTCCGGGATGCCGCGCGTGAGCGGCGATCTCATCTACGGTGTCGCGGTCGGAACGGTCGAGGCCGCGCGGGAGCAACGCCCCGAGCAGGCCGCCGCCGAGGCGCGCGCCGTGGCCTCGACGGGGGTGACGCATATCTCGGCGTACAGCCTGACGGTCGAGCCCGGCACCTCGTTCGGAGAGCTCGCGCGGCGCGGTCGCCTGCCGCTCGCCGGCGACGATGGCGTTGCGGACACGTTCTTCGCCATCGACGAGGCCCTGGAGGCCGAGGGGCTCGCCCATTACGAGGTGTCGAACTACGCGAGGCCAGGCGACGAGGCGCGCCACAACCTGGGTTACTGGCAAGGCATCGACTACATAGGGCTCGGGTGCGCCGCCTACGGGACGGTGTCGCGCCCGGATCCGCGCTGGGGCCTGCGCTCGGCCGGCGCGGAGGGCCATGACGGAGAAGCGTCCGCGGTCCGGTACCGGAACATCGTGAGTCCGGAACGGTACATGGCGGCGATGGCCGAGGGCGGCGAGGCGATCGCCGTGGAGAGCGAGGAGCGGCTCGCCCCGGAGACGCGGCTGTCCGAGCGGATCATGCTCGGGCTGCGGCTGCGCGAGGGGCTCGATCTCGAGGCCGCCGCGGCGGCGCTCGGGGTGCCGGCGTGGCCGCCCTCGCGGCGGCGGGCCGCGGAGCGGCTCGAGCGCGCCGGCCGCCTGGAGGTGGCCGGCGGGCGGGTCCGCGTCCCGCGAGCCGCCTGGGTCTTCGCCGACGGCATCGCGGCCGACCTGTTCTGAAGCAGCGCCGCGAGGGCGTCACGTGGGCGCGCGGCGCCCGCGGTGGACGCCGGGCCGGGACCGCGCTCCGATGAGCGCCCCATGACCCGTTTGCCGACCGTCGAGGACATCCGCGGCGCCGCCATGCGCATCGCGCCCCACGCCCACGTGACGCCCGTCATGACCAGCCGGACGATCGACGGCATCGCCGGGGCGCGCGTCTTCTTCAAGTGCGAGAACCTGCAGCGGGTCGGGGCGTTCAAATTCCGCGGCGCGTGCAACGCGGTCCTGTCCCTCTCGGACGAGGAGGCGCGGCGCGGCGTCGCGACCCACTCCTCGGGCAACCACGCCGCCGCGCTCGCGCTCGCGGCCCGCATCCGAGGCGTCGCCGCGTACATCGTGATGCCCGAGAACGCGCCCGCGGTGAAGCGCGCCGCCGTGGAGGGCTACGGCGCCCGGGTCGTGAGCTGCGCCCCCACCCTCCGGTCGCGCGAGGAGACGGTCGCCCGCGTGATCTCCGAGACGGGCGCGATCTTCGTCCCTCCTTACAACGACCCGCGCATCATCGCCGGCCAAGGCACGGCCGCGCTGGAGCTCGCGGCCCAGGTGGACGATCTCGACGCCGTGATCGCGCCCGTGGGCGGCGGCGGGCTGCTCTCCGGGACCGCCATCGCCACCAGCTCGCTGTCGCGCGCGCGCACGATCGGCGCCGAGCCCGAGGCCGCGGACGACGCGGCACGATCGATGCGCGAAGGCAGGATCGTCCCCTCGAACGACCCGGTCACGATCGCCGACGGCCTCCGCACTTCGCTCGGCGAGCTCACCTTCGCGGTCCTGCGCGAGCGCGGGGTCGAGATCGTCACCGTGAGCGAAGAGGACATCGTCAAGGCGATGCGCGTGGTCTGGGAGCGGATGAAGCTCGTCATCGAGCCGAGCGCGGCCGTCCCGGTGGCGGCGGTCCTGCGGCGCTTGGTCCAAGGGACGCGGATCGGCGTCATCGTGAGCGGAGGCAACGTCGATTTGACCCGGCTCCCGTTCACCTGAGCGCGCACGCTCACGTGCCGCGCCGCTCTCGCGCGAAGCGCAAGGTGGCGCGTACAGCGCTCGGCCCCGGGCCGGGCGGCGCCGCTGCGACCGACCGCCCTCGCGCGTCGAGGATGCGCGAGCCGCCCTGGCCGTCGAGCGCAGGGCGGGAGGGCCCCCAGTTGGCGTTCACGATCGCGATGCGATGGCGCCGGGCGAGCACGGGCAGGAGATCGGCGCGCATGTCCCCTTCCCCGGGCGAGTCGACCCACGCCGTGGGGAAGAGCAGCAGATCGGCCTCATCGAGCGCGTCGCCCGCGTCTTCGGAGACGAAGTGAACATCGAAGCAGATCGCGACGGTGAGCTTGATGCCGCGGAGCTCGAGGACCGGCGTCCCGAGATCCCCCGGCGCCGCCCAGCGCTCCGGGAACCACGGATGACGCTTGCGGTAGTGGCCCACGCGCCGTCCGTCGCCGTCGAAGACGAGCAAGCTGTTGTAAAAGCGGCCCCCGCTCGCCTCGACGAGGGGGCCGGCCAGCGCGATCCCGTGCCTTCGCGCGAGCTCGGCGAGCCGCTCCGCCGACTCCCCGTCGATCGGCTCCGCGAAGCGGCGCAGATCGCTGTCGCCCCGCGGCGAGACATAGCCCGTGAGGATGAGCTCGGGCAGCAGCACCAGGTCTGCCCCCGCAAGCGCTGGCGAGCCGATGAGACGGTCGATCTCGGCAAGCGCGCCCCCTCGGTCGCCGAAGCGCTGCGGCAGCTCGAGCGCGACCACGTCGAGGGAGCGATCGCTCAAGGACACCACCGGACGCCCCCGCACCGCGAGCACGCTCGCGCGCCTCCCGCCGGCGATCCGGTCGCATCGCGCCGGAGAGCGCACGGCGAAGCCACGGGGCGCCTCCGGCTCAGCGGTGGTTCCGCGCGACCTGGAGCTGGTGGAGGCTCACCGCCAGGTCGACCTGGCGGCGAAGATCCGAGGCGATCCAGGGCTTCGTGATGATCCGGAAGGCCGCGCTCTCCCGGGAGATCTTCTGGATCTGCTCGACGTCCGTCGGGGCGCAGACCAGCACCGGGACGTAGCTCAGCCCCTGCCGGCGCAGCTCGCGCAGCAGCGCGAGCCCGCTGAAATGAGGCATCCGGTAGTCGGCGACGACGACGGCTGGCGGCTCCTTCACCGCGGCCGCCAGCGCGCGGCGAGGGTCCCCGAAGGTGCGTACCTGGTAGCCGGAGCGGAGCGCCCGATCCATGAGGTCCAGGTTGAGCTCCTCATCGTCGACGGCGTAGAGGAGGGCTCCTTGGCCCCGACCACTCGAAGGTGGCGGCATGCTGCCGGAGTGCGGGGCATTGCCCATCAAGCGCGAGGGTATCAGACCTCGTTCTCCTGCACCACGCGCTCAAGCCGAGGCGATCTGGTTGCCTGCATCACGCCCAGCGAAGGGCAGCCAGGCGCGCGACACAGCGGGAAGGCCGGCAGAGGTCGGCGCCGCTTCGCCCCGGCGCCCTGTCTCGCGTCGCTTCAGCGGGCCTCGAGGCGGCGCGAGCGATCAACCTGGACCGGCAGCGGCGTTCACGATCCACTCCGGGGGCGTTCGGCGGTAAGAGATCAGGAGATGCCCGCTCGCGATGGATTGCTCGAGGTCGGCGCGCTCGTGGACGGCCGGTATCAGGTGCTCGGGCACCTCGGGAGCGGCGGCCACAGCGTCGTCTACGATGCGCGCCAGATCGTGACCACCCAGCGCGTGGCGCTCAAGCTGCTTCGGCCCGAGGTGCTGCGGCGCTCGCGCGAGTCGAGCTCCCAGGAAGCGCGCTTCGAGCGGGAGATGCAGGTCATCGCCCAGCTGAGCCACCCGAACATCGTTCGCCTGCTCGACGCCGGGCGCCTGCCCGAGGGCGAGCTCTACCTGGCGCTCGAGTACGTCGACGGCGAGACGCTGACCGCGCGCTGCCAGCGCACGAGGGGGGTCGAGCCGAACGAGGCGAAGCGGCTGATGCTGCAGGTGCTCGACGCCATCGGCTTCGCCCACGAGCGCGGCGTCGTTCACCGCGACCTCAAGCCGCACAACATCATGGTCGCCGGGTCGGGCAAGCGGACGCACGCCAAGGTGCTGGATTTCGGCATCGCCGCGCTCATCGGCGAGGCCCGCTCCACCGACTACCGCGCGCTCACCCCCACCGGGGAGTTCAACGGGACGCCGGCCTACATGGCCCCGGAGCAGCTCGTGCAGTCCACCCCGACCACAGCGGCGGACATCTATGCATGGGGGCTCACCTTTCTCGAGTGCCTGATCGGCGCGCCCGTGATGCACGAGGCGACGATCGCCGAGGTCATCTTCCGCCAGCTGAGCCCCGAACCGGTGCCGATCCCCCGCGCCCTCCGCGGCCACCCCCTCGGCGCGCTGCTCGAGCGAGCGACCGCCAAGTCGCCAGCGCACCGCTTCCGGTCCGCCCGCGATGCCTACGAGCTGCTGGAGGAGTGCGACGTGTCGGGGATCCCGTGGCCGCTGCCGCCCGATCCTGGACCCACCGCCTCGCTGAAGGAGCGCGGCGGCGCGCTGGAGCAGCGGGCGATCGCGACGCGACCGGCGCGGCGGGTCGAGGCCGAGCTGGAGACCCAGCCCGTGCCCTCCTCCGGGCAGAGCGAGGCCGAGCAGGAGACCCAGCCCGTGCCCTCCGAGCAGATCGCGTCGCTGCCGGGCACGGTGCGCAAATCCCCCGAGCAGCAGCGGCAGGACGAGCGGCTCGGCGCCGCGCCGACGCTCGCGATCCCAGGCCGCAACGTCGCGCCCGCCGCGGCGCCGGCGAGGCCGATCCGCAACGCGTCGATCCACCTCGGCGCCTCGGGGGGCCCGCCGACGGCGCCGGCGACGAGCTTCACGTCCCGCCCCAGCGTCGCGCCCGGGACGCGGCCGATGTCCACCACCGGCCGCGGCGAGCGCCGCCAGCTCACCGTGCTGGTCTGCGGGCTCGCCGGCGCCGAGCGCATCGCGGACACGGTCGACAGCGAGGCGTTCCACGAGCTCGTCCAGATGTATCAGGCGGTGTGCGCCCAGGTGATCGGGGCGCAAGAGGGGGTCTTCCTCCGCTCCCCAGGCGAGGAGACGATCGCGTATTTCGGCCACCCCGTCGCGAGGGAGGACGACGCCCTCCGCGCCGTGCAGGCGGCGCTCGATCTGGTCGAGCACATGTCCCGCCTGAACGCGCGCGAGCTCGTGTCCATGCCGCTGTCCGTGCAGGTCGGCGTGCACACCGGGATCGTCGTCGTGGCGGACAGCGACACCGCGCCATCGCTCGCGGGCCCGACCTTGAACGCCGCGACGCAGCTGAAGGCCCACGCGGAGCCGGGCACGGTGCTCGTGAGCCGCGCGACGCTGAAGCTCGTCGAGGGCTATTACCACGTGGACGCGCTCGGCGAGATCAGCCCGAAGGAGGCGCGCCAGCCGATCGAGGTCTTCGCGGTGCACGGGCGCACGACCGCGCGGGACCGGCTGGACGCGAGGATGCAGCACGGGCTCACGCCGCTCGTCGGGAGAGACAGCGAGCTCGACGAGATCGCGGCCCGGTGGACGCGGGCCGCGGGGGGCGCGGGGCAGGTCGTCCTGATGACGGGCGAGGCGGGGATCGGCAAGTCGCGGAGCGTGCGCGCGTTCCGCGATCGGCTGGCCGGGACGCCGCACCTGTGGCTCGAGGCGCGCTGCTCGCCGCAGCTCCAGAACAGCGCCTTCTATCCGGTGATCGAGCTGCTCAACGCGCTGCTCGCGGGCGACCGCGAGCGCGCGAGCACGCTGAGCGGCGCCGCGCCGTCGACGGAGCGCGGCGCAGGGCTCGAGCCGCGCGAAGACCGGCTCGCGCGGCTGGAGAAGCTGCTCGCCGACGCGGAGGCGGGGCCGCTCGCCGTGCCGCTGCTCGCCGCGCTGCTGTCGATCCCGACCGAGGGACGCCACCCCATGCCGGCGCTCACCCCGCAGCGCCAGCGGCAGGAGACCATCTCGTCGCTCCTGCAGCTCTTCCTCGGGCTCGCCGATCGGCAGCCGCTCGTGCTGACGGCCGAGGATCTGCACTGGGCCGACCCGTCGACCCTGGAGCTGCTCGGCCGGCTCATCGACGAGGGGCGGCCGTCTCCGCTGCTGCTGCTCCTGACCGCGCGCCCGACGTTCGCGCCGCCGTGGCCGGTGCGGTCGCACTTCACCCAGCTCTACCTCGCCCCGCTCAGCGCCGAGCGGATGCGGGCGCTCGTCCAGCAGCTCGCCGGCGCGTACGCGACGGGCGGCGCGCCGGGCACGAAGGCGTCGCTGCCAGACGAGGTGATCCGGACGCTCGCGGAGCGCAGCGATGGCGTCCCGCTGTTCGCCGAGGAGCTCACGCGCATGGTGGTCGAGTCGGCCGCCGCGCAGGCCGCCGCCGGGGAGTCGACCGGCGCGCCGAGCGCCGCGCGCCAGGGGGTGGACGCGCTCGAGATCCCGACCACCCTCCAGCACTCGCTGATGTCGCGCCTCGATCGCCTGGGCCCTGCCAAGGAGGTCGCGCAGCTCTGCGCGGTGTTCGGCCGATCGTTCGCCTACGAGGCGCTCGAGCTGTGCGCGGCCGGCAGCGCGGGCGCGGAGCCGCTGCTCATGGCGTCGAGCCCCGAGGCGCTGCGCGAGGCGCTCGCGCAGCTCGTCGACGCCGAGCTGCTCTTCCAGCGGGGGCGCCCCCCGCGCTCGACGTACACGTTCAAGCACGCGCTGGTGCAGGACGCCGCCTACCAGTCGCTGCTCCGCAGCACCCGGCAGGTGTACCACGCGCGCATCGCCGCCGTCCTCGCCGAGCGCACCACGAATACGCCGCCCGAGCTGCTCGCGCGGCACTACACCGAGGCCGCGCTGATCGGCCCCGCCGTCGCCGCGTGGCAGCGCGCGGGCGAGGCCTCGCTGTTCTCGTCCGCGCACGCCGAGGCGATCAGCCAGCTCAGCCGCGGGCTCGAGCTCCTCAAGCAGCTCCCGGAGACGCGCGAGCGAATGCGCGACGAGATCACGCTGCAGACCACGCTCGGCGTCCCACTGATGATCACGCGCGGCTACGCCGCCCCGGAGGTCGAGGCGACGTACGCGCGCGCGCACGCGCTCTGCCGCGAGGCGGGCTCCTCGCCGCAGCTCTTCCCCGCGCTGTGGGGGCTCTGGATCTTCTTCCACGTCCGCGGCGACTACGCGCTGGCGGAGCAGCACGGCGAGCAGCTGCTCGCGCTCGCCGACAGCACGGGTGACGCCGGCATCACGCTGGGCGCCCACCAGGCGCTCGGCGCGACGCGCTTCCTCCGAGGGCACCTCCGCGAGGCCCGCGAGCACTTCAACAAGGTGCTCGCGCTCTACGATCCCGCGCGCCACCTCCCGCTCGCCTTCCTCTTCGGCCAGGACGCCGCGGCGTTCTCCCTGTCTCACCTCGCCTGGATCGCGTTCCACCTCGGCGAGCCGGAGCGCGCCAGGGCCTCGGTCGACGAGGCGATCGCGCTGTGCGAGGAGCTGAACCAGCCCGTGAGCCGCGGCTTCGTCGAGCACTTCGCGGCCGTGCTGTGCTGCCTGCTCGGCGATCTCGCGGGCGCGGAGGCGCACGCGCACGCGCTCAGCAAGCTCTCCGAGGAGGTGGGCATGCCCCACTGGGCGGCGCTCAGCCAGATCGACCTCGGCTGGGCGACGGCGGCGCGCGCGGCCGAAGGGCCGGCCGGCGAGGCGGCGCGCGCGCGGTATGCCGAGGGCGCCGCGCGCATCCGCGCAGGCCTGGCGATGCTGACCGGCGTCGGCAGCCGCGTGTCGCTCACCTACTGGCGGTCGGCGCTCATCGAGGCGGAGCTCGGCGCGGGCAACGTCGACGAGGCGAGCGCGCTGCTCGCCGACACGCTGGCCTTCGTCGAGAAGAGCGACGAACGCTACTTCGAGCCAGAGCTCTACCGTCTCGAGGGCGAGATCGCCCTCGTGCGCGGCGCGCCGTCGGCCGCGGAGGCGCGGGATCGGGCCGAGGCGGCCTTCCGGCGCGGGCGCGAGATCGCGGAGGGTCAGGGCGCGCTCGGCCTTCTGGCGCAGCTCTCCGAGCGCCGCGCGGCCCGCCCCTGAGCCGAGGGCGGCGCTAGAGCTCGCCGTGGCTGGGCATCGGCACCCGCCAGGCGACGATCTCGGCGTGCTGCTCGCGGCTGAAGGGCCGCTCGAGGAGCCGCGCGCAGGACTGCCGTGAGCGGAACAGCTCGAGGATGTAGCCCATGCGCTCGGGCAGCGACGCCCAGTCCTCCGCGCCGCAGCCGTGCGTCGTCTGGTCGTGCGCGTCGTACTCGCTCAGGAGGTCGAAGAGCTCGCGATCCTCGATGGTCGCCAGCTCCGCGCAGTGGAGCGGCAAGCCGGGCGGCGCGGGCAGGTCGTGGCCGAGATCGAGGAGCTCGTCCGGCAGGCGCATGGTCATCATTTCCTTCGTGGCCAGCAGGCGCCAGACCGACTGCACCTTCTCGGCCTGCTCGCGGATCACGGATCTGAGCGCCTCGGGCAGGTGCCGTCCAGAAACGCCGATCGCGTCGCGCAGGCAGCGGACGGGCGCGTTGAGCGCCCTCGCGATGTACGGCTGGAGCCGCACCTGCTCGTGCAGCCCGACGAGCGCGTTGGCGAGGAGGACCAGCTCCGCTTTCCTGTCCTTCTCCTCCGTGAGCATCGCCTCGTGGTAGCGCGCCACGGCGCTGCGGAGCAGCCCCTGTCCCCCCTCCCGGGACTGCCCTGTCTGCAGCCCGTCGAGCAGCGCCGCGAGCTGCGCGTCGCCGGGCCGCGGGCACTCTCGATAGAGGTGGATCATGCGGACGAACAGGGGTCCGAGCTCCTCGAAGACCTTGAGATTGCCGAGGGCGATGTCCGAGCTCAGCTCGCGCAAGATCCGCTCTGGGATCTCCATCAGATCGAGTCCATGACCCCACCAGGGCGTGAGCAGGTTGACGCCGCTGGCGAGCGGCGAGCGCCCGGGCTCGCCCTTGCCGCGCCCCGTCGCGATGCCGGCGCGCTGCGAGATCACCTCCCGCTCGTCCTCGTCCGAGAGGATCAGCTGCCGGAGCACCGCCGGCACCTCCTCGTTGCGGATGAACCGCCCCGCGGTCTTCGAGGCCCACGTGGCGAAGGTGCACCAGTGGGCGTTGCGTCCGCCGAGCAGCTTCACGAGCTCGGCGGAGATCTCGTAGTAGCACTGGGTGATGAGCAGGTTGCGCAGCACCGGCTGCCGCTCCAGCGCGATGACCGCGGGCACGTGGTCGAGCAGCGAAGGCAGCTCGGACGCCTCCGAGAACCGCACGCCGGAGTGCGTCCTCGCGGTGGTCCGCGTCGCGCGCTCCACGATGCCGCTCCGCGTCCCCCGGAGCGCCTGCGCCTCCGCGGGCGACGCGAGGGAGGACCGATAGACACCATCCTGGAAATGGCCGGAGTGCTCGCTCGCCGGTACCGCAGCCATCAGCGGCTTCACAGGGGTCGTCATTCTCCCGTGCTATCTCCGATCACTACCAGCTGTCCATACCTGTCCATAAGTTCATGATGAAAAAGGCCGGCTGGCACGCGGGGTGCTGAACATGTGACGCCGGTTACACGCCGGCCTGTTCAGCGGCGTTTGGCCACGTTCGGGCACGCTCGGTCACGCTTGGGCACGCTCGGCCGATTGAGCACGCGCCAGCGGCGTCACGGCTGCTGCGGCGGAGCGAGCGGCGGGAGCGTCGAGGGGGCCGCGGTCGCCACGGCGCTTCCGCCGCGCGGCCAGGTCGTGACGCTCACCCGACGCTCTCGGCCGAAGGTCCGCGCGACCACGGCGCGCACGTCGGCCGGCTCGACCTCCTCGAGCGCGCGGAGCAGCCTCGGCAGGCTGGCCGGATCGAGCGCAGCCCGCAGCCGCAGATCGGTGATCGGCCGAGGAGACGCCGGCGGCGGCGCGACCGTCGCGCGCCGGGTGAGCTCTCTCTCGAGATCCAGCTTGAGCAAGGCCTTCGCGAGGGCCAGCTCCTTCCAGGTGGGCCCGGACGTCGCGAGCGACGCGAGCTCGGCGTCGAGGCGCTGCTCCAGCTCGGCGGCGCTGCGCGACGGCGCGGGCGTGAGCTCCACCGCCGCGACGCTCGCCTGCGCGCCGAGCGACAGGCGCCCCGTCACCTCCGACGCGAGCTGCCCCTCGGCCACGAGGGCCTTCGCGAGCCGCGCGACGCGCGGGCTGACGAGGATCTCCATCGCCACCCGGAGCGGCGCCTCGTCCGCGCCTCCCTCCGGCGGCGCGATCCAGCCGTAGAGCAGCCGCGGCGCCGGCACCGCGTCCTCGATGACGATCCGCTCCTCGCGCGGATGCGGACCGATGGGCCGCTCCGGCTCCTCGACGGCGCGCTGGAGCGAGCGCGCGAGCGCCTGCTCGACCGCCGCGCGGGAGACGTCGCCCGAGAGCGCGATCGTCGCCTGGGCCGCGGCGCGCTCGCGCCGGAGCGACTCGGTGAGCAGGAGATCGCTCGCCGCGCCTGCGTCGCCGCGCGCCCCTATCAAGGTGCCCTCCAGCGGGTGGCCGGCGGGGAACAGCGCGTCCCCGAGCGCCAGCCACGAGGGGCCGTACGGCGCCCGCTCGAGCGCGCGCCGCGAGGCCGCGCTGGCCTGCCGCCTGAGCTCGGCCACGCGCGCGTCGCTCGCCTCGCCGAGCAGCATCCTGAGCCGCGCGGCGACGAGGTCGACGCCGACGTCGAGATCCCGCGGAGGCACGGTGATCGCGACGCGCGCCTCGCTGGCGAGCGCGGGCCCCGCCGCGCCGGCGTCGCCCGCGGACCGCGCCGGGACGGCGACGGCCGCGCTGATCGAGACGAGCGGCGCCGCGGGGTCTTCCCGGAAGTCGACCGCGATGCCGTTCGGGAGGCGGAAGCGCTGCACCTGCTCCTGGCCGAGGCCCGCGAGGAGCCCGATCTGCTTCTCGATCGCCGCCTCGCGCCCCTTGAGGGCGCGGCGCGCGCTCGGGCCTCCGACGTCGTCGAAGGGCGACGACGGGACGAGGCGCCCGCTCCGGATGCCGAGCGGGTCGTCCTCGAAGGCAGGGCGAAAGCCGACGCCGCCGCCGATCATCACGATCGGGAGCCTCGCATCGAGCGCCTCCGGGTTGCCGAGGAGCGGCATGGGCGCCGGCGCCTGGCCGGGCGGGGTGAAGAGGGGGAGCCGGTTCCGACCGAGCGACACGGGGCGGGGCGGCAGCGACGCGCCGTCCAGCGCGAGCTCGCCGATCGCGGCGCGCCGCGGCAGCCCGGCGCTCGCGCCGTCGCCCTCGTCCTCGTCGAGCTCCTCGTGGTCGAGGTAGGCGGGGAAGAGGGCCATGGCGCGCGCGACGCGATCGGCGGGCAGCGAGATCAGGTGGTCGACACGGCCGGGCGGGACACGGTCGCGCAGGAGCTCGGGGTTGTGCTCGCGCAGCACGGCCGTCGAGATGCCCGCGGCGCGCGCGATCGTGCGGAGCCGCGTCCCCGGCGGCACCGCGACCTCGCCGAGGTCGAGCGGCGGGAGCGGCGCGACGTCGGGCAGGTCCAGCCCGAAGCGGCCGCGGTTCGCCGCGACGATCGCGAAGGCGACGATCTGCGGCACGTAGTCCGCGGTCTCCTTGGGGATGGCGCCGGCCTGCGAGAGCTCCGCGAGCCCGACGGGTCCGCGGGCCTCGGGATCGCGCGCCGCCGCGACCTTCGACAGCGCGCGGAGGACGCCCTCGTGGCCGAGGTTGTACGCCGCCAGCGCGAGGTCCCAGCGGCCGAAGCGCTCGTACAGGTCGCGCAGGTGCGCGGTCGCGGCGTCCGTGGCCCGCGTGATGCCCATGCGGGCGTCGATCCACTCGGACTGCTCCAGGCCGTAGGCCTCGCCCGTCCTCGGCATGAACTGCCAGAGCCCCGCCGCGCCGGCCGGCGAGACCGCCCGCGGGTCGAAGCCGCTCTCGATCGCCGCGACCCAGAGCAGATCCTCCGGGAGGCCCGCCTCGCGGAGCGAGCGCTCGATGATCTCGCGGTACGCGCCGGCGCGCCGGAAGCGCCGCTGGAAGAGGGCGCGTCCCTCGTCGGACTGGGCGAAGAAGCGGACGAACCGCATCGTGCGGCGCGTGAGGGGCACGTCGAGGTCCGGCATCGCCAGCGTCGCCAGCACCGCCCCGTCGGGGTCCTCGAGATCCTCGTCCGCCGCGGGCTGGAACTCGTGCACGAGGAGCGCCGTGAGGGCGGGCGGCGCGTCGCCCGCGGGCGGAGGGCATGCGTCGGCCGCCGCCGCGAGGGCGGGCGCGCGATCGAGCAGGCTGGGATCACGGAAGGCGCGGTACGCCGCCGAGAAGGACGCGCGCACCGATGGCGCCTGACCGACGGCCGCGCCCGAGAGGCAGAGCAGCGCGCCGAGCCCGGTCCACAGAGCGGCTCGCCGTGCCCAGCTCATCGACGTGGATCTTGCTCCGAAACCGCCCGCCAGCGCTACGGCAAAGCGCGGACTCAACGGCGGCGCCGTGGGTTGCTCGACATCGCCACGCTCCCCGGTGCGCCCCGGCGCGCCCGCGGCGATCCGGGGCTTCCCGCGATGTTCCCGCGGTGTTCCCGCACGGATTCCCCGGCGTTCTGCGCCGGCGCCGCGCCCCGCGCCTGCCCGGGGCCGACGGCCCTCGCTGCGACCAGCACTAGCCGCCCGCGTCCGGGCGAGCTAGCAAGCATCGGCGATGCGCTCGTCTCCTGCCGGCCCCCCTTCAGAGAAGAGCTCTCGGCTGGGCGAGGTGCTCGACTTCATGAAGCTCCTGTGGGCCGTCGATCACGGCCTGCAGTCGACGTCGAAGCGCATGGAGGCGAAGATGGGCGTGACGGGCCCGCAGCGCCTCGTCATCCGCATCGTCGGGCGCTACCCGGGGATCTCCGCCGGGCAGCTCGCCGAGATCATGCAGCTGCACCCGAGCACCCTCACGGGGGTGCTGAAGCGGCTGCAAGAGCGCGGGATCATCGAGCGCCGGGTCGACCCGAAGGACGCGCGCCGCGCGCTCCTGGGCCTCACCGCGCGCGGACGCGAGCTCGACAGCCTCCGCACCGGCACGGTGGAGGCGGCCGTGCGACAGGCGCTGAAGTCGGTGCCGCGACGCAAGCTCGACGCCGCGCAGGACGTGCTCGCGGCCGTCGCCGAGGCGCTGCAGCCGCAGCAGGGCGACGGGTAGCGCCGCCGGTCGGATCCGCGCGCGCGGCGCGCGATCCAGTCAGGGCAGCGCCGATCGGAGAATGCCTGCAGGCGCGCACGGCGCTGGAGCCGCGACGCGCCGAGCGAACGGCGCTTCGCGGCCCGAAGCTCGGCGCACGCTGCGTGATCTGCGTGAAGCGCAGGGCTGGGCCGCGACCCGCGGCCCCTCCGGACATCGAACAGAGAAACGGCGGTCGTCCTGCACGGCGATCCGCGCCTCGCCGTCTCCGAGACGGAGGACGTCGCCGCGCCGGACCCGTGAATCGAGGCACTCGGCGCGATCTCCGCGCGGCGCGCGCCGCGCCGAGCGCCTCCCATCACCACGACGGGGGAACCATGAGGCACTGGGTTCTTGGCTCGATCAGCGCGGCGATCATCGCGGCGTCATGGGGCTGCGGCTCCGGAGAACGAGGCGGGCAAGCAGAGACGGGAGGCGGCGGGCACGCGGCGGGAGGCGGCGGGCACGCGGCGGGAGGCGGAGGGACCGGGAGCCATGCCGCGGCCTGCACGATCGCGGCCGAGGGCCTGAAGGTGAGCAGCGGCCGCGGGATCACGCCCTCGATCGCGTGGACCGGGGCGGGCTTCGCCATCGCCTGGCAGGAGCGCGCGGCCGACGAGGGCGACATCCACCTCGCCATGGTCGACGCGGAGGGCAACAAGCTGCGGGAGGAGGTGATCGATGACGGGCCGGGCGTCTCCAGCCACCCGAGCGTCCACCGCGACGAGCAGGGCCTGCTCGTCCTCTGGCAGGATCAGGACGGCGCGGGCAGCGTCGTGCGCGGCCGCCGCGCGACGCTGGAAGGCGTCGCCGAGGGCGCGGCCTTCGATCTGGCCAGGAGCGGAGCGGCCGAGTCCTGGCCCACCGCGGCGGCGAGCCAGGACGGGACGCTCGTCGCGTGGATGGACGCGGGCGGGTCGCGGCTCGGCCACCTCGACGGCGGCGCGCTGAGCAGCTCGACGCCGCTGGATCAGGCGCAATTCCCGGCCGTCGCCTCGGACGGCGAGAAGACCGCGGTGGTCTGGACCCGGGGCGACGCGCTCGACTTCGCCAGGCCGGGCCAGGAGAGCGCTCCGCTCGATCCGATCGCGCACCAGGGCGTCACGGCAAAGCTGCCGCGCGTCGTGCTCGGCGGGGACGACGCCTTTCTCGTCTGGGAGGACACCCGCAGCGGCACGGAGCAGATCCGCGCGCTCCGGATCTCCGCGCAGGACGAGGTGTCGCCCGAGGCCATCGTCTCGCACGGCGAAGACAGCGCCAACTGGCCGGCGCTCGCGTGGACAGGGCGCGGCCTCGCCGTCGCGTACTACCAGTTCCGCGACGGTCCCCCGGGGGTCTTCGTCACGCTGCTGGGCCGGGACCTCGAGCCCATGGGCGACGAGATCGAGGCGAGCGGCGGCGCGACCGCCCGGTACCCGGCGCTGGCCTGGACAGGCCAGGAGCTCGGTATCGCCTACACGGAGCAAGACCAGGGCATCCGGCTCTCGCGCGCCAGTTGCCCCTAGAACACCGATCACGTTGATCGAGCGAGAAGTGAACCGCCAAGGCGCCATAAGACGCCAAGATTTTTGTGATTCTCTTGGCGTCCTTGGCGCCTTGGCGGTTCGAATTCTGCTCTCTTCTGGCGGTTTCAACCCGTTTGTCGCTCTAGCTCCGCCCGCCCACGCGGCGCGATCCGCCGCGACCGTTCACCGCATCCCGCCCGCACGGGCGGCGCGCGGGGGCGCGACCAGGCCGCCCGCGACGGCGCGAGGTCGTCGCTCGCAGCAGCGCAGCCCGATCGCCCGCGGCGATGCGCCCGCGTCGCCGCCGCGGCCCCGGATCGAACCCTGCAACCGCCCTCGGCGTGGCCGTCCTCCCCTGCGCCGTTGCGATCCTAATCTGCACAGCCGTGCTCGGCGCCTACGCCGTGCGCGTCGCGCGCCGCGGCCGACCCGCGATGCCGCGGCTCGGCGCCTCTCCTGGGAGCGCGCTGCTCCCCAGGCCGGTGGTCGAGGCCTTCTACTGGTCGTTCCACGCCCCCGCACGCGCGCTCGTGCGCCTCGGCGTCTCGCCGGACGCGCTCACCTACCTCTCGCTCGGCCTGTCGCTCGCCTGCGCGCCGCTGCTCGCGGCCGGCCGCTTCCGGTCCGGCGCCGCGCTGCTCATCGCCGGCGCCGTCCTCGACGCGCTCGACGGCATGGTGGCGCGCGAAGGCGGCAAGGCGTCGCGCGCCGGCGCGGTGCTCGACTCGTGCCTCGACCGCCTGTCCGACGCCGCGCCGCTCATCGGCCTCGCCGTCTTCTACCGAGAGCACCCCGCGGCGCTCGCGATCCCGCTCGTCGCGATGGTCGCCTCGTCGCTCGTGAGCTACGCGCGCGCCAAGGCCGACGCTTACCAGATCTCGCTGCCCGACGGGCTGATGCGCCGGCACGAGCGGCTCGCCTACCTCGTCGCGGCGCTCGTCTTCGGCCCGGCCGTGCCGACCACGCGGCTGACAGGCGCCCTCCCCTTCCCGATCACGATCGCCTGTCTCGCCCTCGTGGCAGGCGTCGGCCTCGCCGCGGGCCTGCGGCTCGTGCAGCGCACGCGCACCGCCCTCGCGGCGGCCGACGCGGCGGCGCGCGTGCGCTGCACGAGCCGAGGACGACCGCGCGCTCCGGTGGAGAGCACCCGCGCCTGCTGCGCGGCGGAAAGGCCACGAGCGCGCCGCTGTGATGCCGGCCAGGACGGCGCGGCTCAGGCGGGCGGCGCCTTGCCGCCGCTCGCCGAGGCGTCGGGCTCCCAGAGGAGCTCCGGCGTGCCGAGGAGCGCGGCCGCCCAGCGGCTCCAGACGAAGAGCGCGTCGCTCAGGCGGTTCAGGTAGCGGACCGCGTGCGGATCGGCGTGGCCGGCCTGGGCCAGGCGCACGCAGCAGCGCTCCGCCCGGCGGCACACCGTCCGCGCCACGTGGAGATCCGTGTTGAGCCGCGAGCCGCCGGGGAGGACGAACGAGCGCAGCGGCGGCAGATCGGCCTGGCAGCGGTCCATCTCGGCCTCGAGGAGATCGATCTCGGCCTGCGTCACGCGCGGCTGCTTCGGGTGGACGTCCTCCGGGAGCGTCGCGAGGATCGACCCGAGGTTGAAGAGCTCGTGCTGGACGCGGAGCAGCGTGCGCCCGAGCTCCACGAGGCGCTGGGCGCCCTCGCTCGGCGCCCCCGGGAGCAGCTTGATCAACGTCTGCCGCGCGGCGCCGACGAGCGCGTTGAGCTCGTCGACGGTGCCGTAGGTCTCGATCCGCGCGTCGTCCTTCGGGACGAGCTGCCCGCCGACGAGCCGGGTCAGCCCGCCGTCCCCCTGCCGCGTGTAGACACGGTTGATCGTGATCTTCGGCGCCTTGAAGACGCGGGCGCCGCCGCTCTCCCCGCCGTCCGGCGTCTGGGCACCCGTCCCGCGCGTATCGTCGTCGCTCACGGGGAGCTCACGTAAGGCGTCAGCGCACGAGGGTCAAGAAACGCCGCCGGAGGCGATGTTGACGATCCTCCGGGGGAAGTGGAACAGTCCTGTCCCTATGCGCTCAGCAGGGCTGCTGCTCCGTCATCCCGTCTCCATCGCCCTCGTCCTCGCCGCGATCCCCGTCGCGGCCGGCTGCGCCGCCGAGCCGGCCGCGCGACCGGCGCCGAAGCCCGCCGTCACGGCGGAGATGGCGCGCATCGCGGAGAGCCAGCGCCGCGTCGACGAGGCGAGCCGCGCGCTGTCCGACAAGCGGTACGCCGACGCCCGCGGGCTGCTCGACAAGGCGAGCGGGCTCGGCGTCGACTCGCACCGGTACCAGATCGGCGAGCTGCGCGAGAAGGTCGACAGGCGCGAGGCGAAGGTCTGGGCCGACGACGCCGCCGAGCTGCTCGACCAGAAGGAGTGCGAGGCCGCGTTCCACAAGCTGTCGGCGCGGATCGACGAGCTGAAGAGCGAGGCGTTCACCCACGAGGTCCGGCGGCTCGTGGCGTCGCAGGCCGCGGCGTGCGCGAGCAGGAAGGTCGACGACGCGACCATCGCCGGCAAGCTCGCGGAGGCGCGCGCGTTCCTCGCGGCCCCGCCGACGAGGGCGGTCCTCGGCGACGCCGCCACGGACCGGCTCACCGCGGAGCTCGACGCCACCATCGCCGAGGTCCTCTATGCGCAGGTCGAGGCGGACGTCTCGGCCGGACGCTGGGCGAGCGTGGTCGAGAAGATCGACGCCGCCGTGAAGCGTGGAGACACCTCCGAAGAGCAAGGGCGCGCGATCCTCGGGCGGGTCCGCGCGGCCGCGGCGCCACGGCTGGCCGAGCTCGCCGGCAGGGCGCTCGGCACCCAGGACGCGGCAGCCACGCTCGAGCAGCTCGACGCCACCGTCGCGCTCCTGCGCTGGGAAGCGCCCGCGCCCGACGCGGCCGAGCTGCCAGGGAGCGGCGCGCTGCCCGAGCTGCTCGCGCGGAAGCGCGCCGCCCTCGCGGCGTGGGTCGAGGCGCGGAAGGTCCGGATGAAGCCCATGAAGAAGCCGGAGAAGCGCTGGTCTCACGGCACCGTCGCCGTCTCGCCCGCGTCGGACAGCGACGGCGAGCCGACGCGCAGCCTCCTGCCCTCGACGCCCGTGTGGGTCATCGGCCAGACCAAGGATCGCGCGCTGGTGACCGAGGTCGACCCCGGCACGGCCGTGGTCACGGCGGCGTTCGACGTCGCGATCGGGTGGGTGCCGCTGCCGCGCCTCGCCCAGGAGCCGACCGTCGACTGGCTACCGCCGAACGACCAGCTGAAGGGCGAGCGCGTGTGGGGCCCGCTCCGGGAGAAGCAGCCGACGCTCGAGCTCGGCGTGGTGAGCGACGTCCAGGGAGCCGACATCACCGTCCGGCGGCTCGCCGACGACGCCGAGATCAAGCTGCCGCGCAAGCAGCTCCGCAGCGGGCGCCTCGCCCCGGGCACCAAGGTGCTCGCGCTCTGCAAGTCGGAGAACGAGCCGGCGACGATCATCGACGTGCCGCCCGCAGGCCGCGTCGCGCGCATCGAGTGCGAGGGGGGCATGCAGAAGGAGGAGCCCCTCGCCTCGCTCCGATCGCGGCCCGATCTCCTGCCCCGCAGCCGCTAGCGCCGCCCTGGCGGAGCCCAGCCCTCCGGCCGCCGCCGCGCGGCTGGCTGCGCCGCGCCGGCAGACCGAGCCGACCCGCCTCGCCCCCGCCGACAGGCGCGGCGCCCGCTCTGCCCGCGCAGCCACAATTCTCGACCGCCGGCCGTCCGTCGTTGACTCGTAGCGCCGGGCACCTAAGTCTCTCCATCCCTGAGGAGCCACGATGCCTACGACCTATAGCGACCTCATCTCCGACGTCCGCAAGTCCATCCGCGAGCTCTCGCTGACTGAGCTCAAGCGCCGCCTCGACGACAAGGTCCCGATGGTGCTCCTGGATGTGCGTGAGAAGGAGGAGTACCGCGCCGGCTTCATCCCGGGCGCGATCTCGATCCCGCGAGGCTTTCTGGAGATCCAAGTCGAGCAGCGGCTGCCGGACAAGTCGGCCCACATCGTGGCCTATTGCGCCGGCGGCACGCGCTCGGCGCTCGCCGCGAAGACGCTCCAGGAGCTCGGCTACACCAACGTGGAGAGCGCCAACCCGGGCTTCTCCCGCTGGAAGGACATGGCCTACCCGGTCGAGATGCCGCCCAGCCTCACGGACGCGCAGCGGGATCGGTACTCCCGGCACCTGCTCCTGCCCGAGGTCGGCGAGGCGGGGCAGGCCAAGCTGCTCGCCTCCAAGGTGCTCCTGCTGGGCGCCGGCGGCCTCGGCAGCCCGGCGGCCCTCTACCTGGCCGCCGCCGGCGTGGGGACGATCGGCCTCGTCGACGCCGACGTCGTCGACAACTCGAACCTCCAGCGGCAGATCCTCCACGCGACCTCGCGCGTCGGCAAGCCCAAGGTCGACAGCGCCGAAATCGCGATCCGCGACCTGAACCCCGACGTGAAGGTCGTGAAGTTCCAGGAGCGCGTCGACAGCGGCAACGTCGACCGTATCTTCGAGCAGTTCGACATCATCGTCGACGGGTGCGACAATTTCCCGACGCGCTACCTCGTGAACGACGCCTCGGTCTTCAAGAAGAAGCCGGTCGTGCACGGCTCGATCTTCCGCTTCGAGGGCCAGGTGACGACGTTCATGCCGGGCGTCGGCCCCTGCTACCGGTGCCTCTACCCCGAGCCGCCGCCCCCCCACCTCGCGCCGAGCTGCCAGGAGGCGGGCGTGCTCGGGATCCTGCCGGGGACCGTCGGCATGATCCAGGCGACCGAGGCGGTCAAGCTGATCCTCGGCAAGGGGACGCCGCTCATCGGCCGGCTCCTCACCTACGACTCGCTGCGGATGAAGTTCGGCGAGCTCAAGCTGCGCCGCGACAAGAACTGCCCCGTGTGCGGCGAGTCGCCGACCATCACGAGCTACATCGACTACGAAGGCTTCTGCACGCTCGGCTGAGCGGACACGCCGCGCGCGGCGCGCTCGACGACGAGCGCCCGCGCGGCGGGGCGCGCGCGACGGCGACCAGGATCACGTCCACGACGACGAGCGCCCGCGCCGCGCGGCCGGGCGCTCCGCTGTGTCACGAGGGGTACTGGAGCACCGTGGCCTTCTCGGGCCGCTCGATCGCCTCCACGCGGCTCGTCACGATCTGCCGCTCCATCCCGTCCTGATCCATCTGGGTGAAATAGATGGGGCTGCCGACGCGCGCGTTCTGCGGCTCCGGGATCACGACGCCGTTCGGGTTGATCCGAACCGCGCCCTGGAGCTTCAGGTGCAGCGCGAGGTGGGCTGGCCTGAACTTGCGCGCGGCCCGATCGCGGACCGCGACGCAGATGTCGTCGCGGACGTGATACTCCGTGTTGCGGGTGATGAAGACCCGGTGCTTGCGGCGCTCCGTGCCGGTGTAGTCCATGCTCGCTCCTTCGCGCCCTTCGGCGCGGCACGCATCGTGGCAAGGCGCGCCGCGCGTGGCCAAATTCGTCGCTGCCGCGCGGCCCCCGGCGTCCCGCACGAAATCAGGTGCCGCAGCAACTTTGTGCGAATCTCCGCGCGCTTTTGGGACGCAGCGCGCGGCGGTGCCACGATCGCGATCGCCATGTCGCGCAGCGAGCGTCTACCCGGTCCCGGTCTGGCGAAGGTCCAGCGTCCACCGCTCCTCCAGCGGAGGCACATCGAGCTCGTGACCTGCTCGACGGGGCGCCTCCACGCGCTGTTCGACGGCGCCGACGTGCTGAGCGAGGGCAGCACCCGCCACGAGGGGGGCGCGCTCGTCTACTACGGGTCGACCAGCCTGCACGTCGCGCTGCCGCCGGACGCGCCGCTGGCGGCGCTGCTCGATCGGGCGCTCGCGCTCGACCCTCACCTCAGGTTGCGGGCGCTCCGCGTGGCGCACCGAGAAGCCGCCGCGCGCGCGGGGGGCCCGCTCGGGCCGATGCAGGCCGAGATCCGCTGCGGCTTGGCGCCGCGCGCCGCGGCGGTCTCGTTCGCGCTGACCGTGGACGTCACGGCGCGCGTGCTGATAACGACGGACAGGACGGCGCGCGCGTGATGGCGATGCAAGGACCTTCCCGACGAGACCGCGACCGCGGGCCGTGCCCCCTTGACGCGCGTGTCCACGTGGAGAACGGGAGCACTCCGGCGCGAGGCGGGGTACGCTCCCCACGACGCGCTCTGCCTCCGCCGATCCTCGGCGCGGAGCCGGTGACGCTGCGATGAGCAAGAAGGACCGTTCCGCCTCCGGAAATTCCGACAAGGTGATCCACGTCGTGTTCGGCCCTGGTGGCGGGCGGGTGTCGCAGCCCCCGCCCGCGCCGAGGGCGGGCGCGATGGAGGCGCCGCCCCCTGCGCCGGGCGCCCGCGAGCCGGTCACCGACATGTTCACCGGCACCGAGGTCGCGCGGCTGCTCGGCATCTCGCCCGGGCGACTGCGCTCGCTCGATCGCGCCGGCATCGCGGCGCCGAGCGGCCGGCGGCGGGGGCGGCGCGCGTACACCTTCTCGGACCTGATCGCGCTGCGCGCCGCGCGCGACCTGATCGCCCGCAAGGTGCGCCTGCGCGACGTCGCGCGGGCGATCGACAACATCCGGACCGCGCTCCCCAAGGTGACGCGCCCCCTCGCCGAGCTCCGCGTCGCCTTCGACGGCAAGGCGGTCGTGGTCCGGGGCGCGTCGGGCGCGTTCGAGCCGCTCACGGGGCAGATGGTGCTCGACTTCGAGGTGAAGGAGCTGCGCGACGACGTCGTGCGGGTGCTCCGCCCGAAGGTGGGCCGGGACCGCGCGCGCACGGCCT
The DNA here is from genome assembly GCF_051525985.1 of Sorangium sp. So ce145. Lineage (NCBI taxonomy): Bacteria > Pseudomonadati > Myxococcota > Polyangiales > Polyangiaceae > Sorangium > Sorangium sp. So ce145. The sequence continues at coordinate 5,378,867 of NZ_CP150315.1, forward strand.
ACGAGCTCTACATGCAGGCCAGCCAGCTCGATGAGGATCCGGCGACGATGGACGAGGCCGAGGCGCTCTACCGTCGCGCGCTCGAGATCGACCCGTGGCTGGCCATCGCCTACACGAACCTCGGCAACATCTGCTTCCGGCGCAACGCCGAGGAGCAGGCGGAGGCGCTCTACATGAAGGCGCTCGATCTCGACGCGTCCCAGCCGGAGGCGCAGTACAACCTCGGCTACGTGATGCTCGAGCGCGGCCAGGCGGCCGACGCCATCCGCTATTTCCAGGGCGCGATCGCGAGCGATCCGCGCTTCGCGGACGCCTACTACAACCTCGCGATGGCCTACGAGCAGATCGGCGATCCGACGAAGGCGCGCCCGTGCTGGCGCAGGTACCTCGAGATCGAGCCGACCGGCACGTGGGCCGAGATCGCGCGCAGGCACCTCTGAGGCGGGCGCCGCGGGCGTCGCCGACGCGCCCGCGACGTGGCAGGTCTTGGCGGTCGGAACCAGCGAGTGAGCGCGAGAGGTTGTTAGAGCGCGCTCCCATTCAGGAGAGGTGAACGAGATGAGCGACGTGGGATCGGCCCGGCGGGCCAAGGACGAGCTCAAGGCCAAGATCAGCGGCGAGCCGTGGTGTGTCGGCATCGGGGTCGAGCGGGAGGACGGGGTCGGCTTCATCGTCCGCGTCAGCATCCGGTCCGGAGGAGCCGACGCGGCGCGCGCGGTCATCCCGGCGCGCATCGGCGGCGTGCTGATCAAGGTGATCGAGAACGACCCCTGAGCACGGCCGATCCGCGGTCTTCAAATATCGCCAGGCCGCGCAAACCGTGTAAGCTGCGCGCCTCGTGAACGAGCGCAATCTCTCCCGCCGACTTTCCACGAGCATCGTTGATGCGTTGAAGGCGCACGGGCACATCCTCGTGGCCAGGGGCGGCGCGACGGCGCTCGCGCGCGAGCTGGAGGACAAGATGGCCGCGGACATCGCGGCCATCACGCCTCGGCTCGAGCCGTGGGCCCTCGTCGACGGAGAGCCCACGACGACGTTCGGCACCGACGAGATCGACGACCAGGTCGAGGAGCTCGTGGCGAACCTCACGAGCACGTTGATGGAGTCCGAGCACGTCGAGGACATCTTCACCGAGGACAACGTGATCAAGCGGGACGTCTTCCGCGTGATGCGCGACGCGCTGCTCGGGCCGCGGCCCGAGCTCGGCCTCGAGGACGACGGCCCTGTGCACGTGCGCCTGGACACGCTCGGGTACGTCGCCTCGACGGTCGGCAAGCGCGCGCCGGCGCAGGTGCTGCGCGAGTCGCTGACGCGCGCGGCCCAGAGCGCCGGCGGCAAGCTCACGGGCTACGATCCCGAGCTCCGCGAGGCGACCTTCTCGCTCGAGAGCAGCGACCCCGACGCGCGGCTCGAGATCGAGGAGGCGGTGGCCGACGAGCTCTCCGATCTCGTCGAGGCGAAGGTGGTGACGCTCCCGATGCTGGAGCGCCGCTTCGAGCTGCAGCGCAAGATCGAGGCCGGGGCGCGCGGCGGTCTGCGCCAGCGGATCGACTCCATCGCCTCGAGGATGCTGCGCGAAGGCGGCTGTGCCGCGTCGTGGGAGCTCGCGGGCGATCGGGTCCTCAAGCTCAAGCTCACGCCGCTGTCCGAGCAGGATGCGCTCGAGGTCGACAGCCACATGACCGACTTCAAGCGTGAGATCGCGGTGGTGCTCGGCGACCCGCTCGACGAGCTCGACGTCGCCCAGAAGCCGGCCGCCGCTCCCCTCCGCAACGACGCCCCGCCGTCGCGACGCCGCGAGCCCGCTCCCGTGGCGGTGGAGGAAGAGAGCGAAGACCTCGACGACGAGGGCGAGGACGAGGACGAGGACGAAGACCTCGACGACGAGGAGGAAGAAGACCTCGACGAAGAGGAAGAAGACCTCGACGAGGAGGAAGAAGACCTCGACGACGACGAGGAAGAAGCCCTCGACGACGACGAGGACCTCGACGAGGAGGAGGCGCCCTCCAAGAAGGCCGCTCCGCGTGAGAAGCCCCGCAAGCCGGCCGAGCCGGCGACGGAGCAGCCCGCGGCGAGCAAGGCCAGGGCCGTGGCGGTCCGAGGCGCGAAGAAGGAGCCGGCGAAGAAGCCGGCGGCCGCGACCAAGAAGGCGAGCGCGCCGGCGGAGAAGGCGGCGACCGGGAAGGCCGCGGCGCCGGCCTCCGTGAAGAAGGCGGCGAAGGCGCCTGCCAAGAAGGCGGCGAAGGCGCCCGCCAAGAAGGCGGCGAAGGCGCCCGCCAAGAAGGCGGCGGCGAAGAAGCGCTGATCGCGCTCAGCGGGCGCGGTTGCGGTAGACGAGGATCACCGGCACGCCATCGGGTCCGGCGATGTGATCCGGGCTCGTGGTCCCGAACGCGACCCACGCCTGGTACGCCTGCCCCAGCATGTGCTTCTCGTGGTGGTAGAGGGCGAAGTCCGCGCCCGCGACCGCCCCCACGCCGCGGATGTCCTCGCGCAGGCGCCCGTCGCGCAGCAACATCTCCCACGCCGGGCCCGCGGTGTCGTGGATGTACACCGTCCCTCGGGGTGGGACGTGCTCGTTGAGGTACGCGACGACCGCGCCCGTGGTGTACCCCCAGAAGGTGCGGTTCAGCCCGAGGTTCGCCGCGCCGGGCGCGCCGCCGACCAGCGGCGTGTAGCTCGAGAGCGCCCACGGGTGCGCGTGCAGCGTCTCGGCGATGGGCGCCGCGACCACCGCCGCCCCGAGCAGCGCCGGGACCAGCGGGCCGCGCGCGAGCGCGGCCGCGCGCGCGGCGACGCCGGCGCGCGCGCGCCGGGAAAGCAGCAGCGCGCGTAGACCGGCGCGCGCGCGCCGCACGGCGGCGGAGAACGCGGCGCCGGCGAACAGGGCGATGAACGGGTAGGCCGTCATCCAGTGCTTCGTGCCGCCGAAGATCGGCGTGCTCGTGGAGAGCCAGGCGCCGTACACCGCGGCGATGGCGAGGAACCAGAGGAGCGCCGTGCCGCCAGGGTCGTCCGCGGGCGGACGGAGCCGCGCGGCGAGCGCCCGCTCCGCGGCGAGCGCGAGCCTCCCGCCTTCCGGGGCGAGCCGCGCCGCCGCGCACGCGAGCGGAACCAGGAGGCGCTCGCGCGCTGCCGCGCAGAGCCCCGCGGCGAAGAGGACCAGCGTCACGACGGGCACCGTCGCCGCCGTCATCACGGGCGCGTAGGCCCTCGGCATCGGAGGCGTCCAGTAGTTCCGGCCGAGGAACTCCATGTTGTAGTACTCGTGGTTCAGGTGAAACGACGCGTACTCGCGGAGGCGCGGGAGCGTGTCGCGCCAGATCCACGGCCAGAGCGCGTAGAAGACGAGCGGGCCGATCGTCGCCATCGCAGCGAGCGCGGCGAGCGCTCGCCGGGCGCCTCCGGGCCGCGCAGGCGACGCCGCGGCGGCGGCCGCGGGCGCCGCCCTCGCCGCGCTCGCGCGCAGGGCGATCCGGTCCCTGAGCGCCATGCCGGCGGCGTGCGAGACGCAGACGATCGGCAGGAACCAGGAGTTGTGCTTCGTGTCGAGCGCGAGGCCGAAGGCGACCCCGGTGAGCACGGGCCACAGCGCGCCGCCGTCCCGCAGCGAGCGCCAGTAGGCGTAGGCGCACAGGGCCCAGACGGTCACGATCGGCGCGTCGAAGCACGCGAGGTGCGCCTGGTAGAAGTACCGCGGCAGCATCGCGAAGAGCACGGCCGCGGACGCGCCGGCGAGCCGATCGCGCGCCTGTGTGCCCCAGAGGTACACGAGCGCCACCCCCACGCCCGACAGGACCATCGCGGGGAACCGGTAGCTCGTGCCCTCCATGGCGAAGAGCCCGAGCCGCTTCTGCAGGACGAGGTTGGAGAGCGCGAAGAGCGACTTGATGAGGCCGGGGTGCTCGTGGTTCACCGACCAGGCGGCGTCGATGCTCCGCGGATCGAGCGCCGCGCGCGGCGCGTCGAGGAGCGCCTGGAACCACGCTCCGTAGCGGTCCGCGGCGAAGAAGTAGAAGCCCTCGTCGCGCGCGTAGCCGAGATCCCCCGCGGTCGCGAGCAGCAGGGCGACGTACGCCGCCGCGAACGCGAGCGCGATCAGGCCGTCGGCGGGCGCGAGGGGCGCCGGGCGCTTCATCGGGTGTCCGCCTCGAAGCAGTAGTGGCGGTGCGTGAAGTCGGCGGATCTCACGGCGAACTCCACCTCGGCCTCGGCCGCGCCCGCGTGGGCGCCGAGCGGGAACTCGAACGCCGCCCACCCGTCGCCGTCGGCGTGCGTCGCCTCGCCCACGGCCTCGCCGTTCACGCGCACGGACAGCGTGACCGGCGCGCCCCGCCGCTCCCGCTCGATGATCCAGTACATGCCCGCGTGCCCTCGGATCACCGAGCCGAGCGGGACGCCGCGGAAGCGCGTGACGATCTCGCCGTCCCTCGGCGGGTGGGACCAGATGCACCGGCGGGGGCGGAACTCCTCGTCCGCGATCACCGTGACGCCCACGTTGAAGAACGGGCCGCCGGGGCACTCGAAGCGCTCGGCGGGGAACGTCGGGTTCCCGCCGAGCCCGCCGGCGGCGATCCGCGCGCGCGGGTTCCAGCGGCACGCGGCCGGAGGATCCGTGACGCGCACGTCGGCCGACGCCGGCGCGACGTTGTCGACGAAGTCGTAGGCGACGCGCGCGGGCGACGGGTTCACGAGGCGCCGGAGCACGAAGGGGCCGCGCTCCTGCCGCGCCTCCTCGCGGAAGCCCGCGAGCTCCTCGGCGCGCTGGCCGAGGACGCTGATCTCGACCGCGGCCGCGTAGCGGCTCTCGTCGGGCCGGGCGGCGTCGCGCAAAGGCATCAGCGCGTCCCCGAGCGCGCGGCGCGCCGCCGGATCGGCCCATCCGGGCGCGACGACCACGAGATCCCCGGGCTGCTTCATCGCCGCGAGGGGCGCCTCCACCTCGCGCCAGGCGTCGAAATCCGGAGCTCTTTCGCTGAAGTAGACGTGCGCCACCAGCTCTCCGAGGCCGAGCGCCGGCAGGCCGAGGAGGGCAAGCAGGCCGAGGGCGCGGCGCCGGCCGTGCGCGCTCGTCGCCTCGTCCGCGGGCGAGGCGGTCTCGCGGGGTTGTGCCGGGATCACGGAGAACCCTACGGCTCGATCGCGTAGACGACGCTGCCGAGCGGCATGCGCTGCATGCGCTCCTCGATCACGCCGCGGAGCGCCTTCCAGGCGCCGGCCTTCTCGACGTACGTCTCGCGGAGGCGCAGCGCGCCGGCCTTGTCGCCGCGCGCCTTGATCCCGAGCACCGTCCTCGCGAGCGCCTCCGCCGCGGCGGGCAGCTTGTCCGACTGGATCGAGAAGCACCCCTTGTCCGCGCCGTTCGCCGCGGTCTCGCCGCGGTGGAAGGCGATCGCTCCTGCGTCGAGCAGGCTGCCGAGCTGGATCGCGGCGAGGTGACCATACGGCCGCGGCTCGCCCCCCGCGGTGTACATGCCCTGCCCCACCTGCCCGAGCGCCCAGATCACGTCCCTCACCTCGGACATGCGGGCGAGCGCCGGGTCGAGGACGCCCTTCTGCGCGAGCCAGCCGGTGAAGAAGAGCGCGCCGGTCTGGGCCTTGAGCTCCTCGAGCATCGAGGCGAGCGGCCCGCCGAAGAGCTCGTCGTCGGTCTTGCCCTGCACCTTGTAGCCCTGCGCCGGGCCCAGGTTGTGGGCCGCCTCGTGCAGCACCGTCCCGAGCGCCGCCACGGGGCGCTCGAGGGAGACGCTCTCCATCGTGGTCTTGCAGAGGAGCGACGCGGCGGCCTCCCGGAGCGCGGCGCGGCTGTCGTCGTCCTGCAGGAGGTTCACCATGACCACGGTGCGGCCGCGGCCTTCGGTCGCGACCGGCCCCCAGTTCGGCAGGCTCTGCCCCGACGTCCCGCCGGTCGCGGCGCGCGACTCGCCGGCGTTCAAGAGGACGTCGATGAAGTCGGGCAGGTGGAAAGCGACCCTGCGCGCCCTGTACGGCGCGCCCGCGAGGCCCGCGAAGGCCGCCTCCATGTCGGACTTCACCGGATCGAGCTTCTTCTGCCAGGTCAGCGACTCCTGGTTGATCCGCGCGAAGCTCACGTGGAAGCCCGCCTTGCGGCTGCACGGCTCCCAGTAGGTCTCGTCCGGCCCCACGCGCAGGTACCACGCCGAGTTCTCGGCGTTCATCTTCGCCCACGGCTCGTCCGCGAGCTCCCAGCGGTTGTCGAGGAACGCCTGCGACGCCGCGAGCAGGTAGGCCTTGAACGCCGCCTCGCTCGGGCTCTGGATCGCCTCGGCCGCCGCCTTGAGCTCCCGGCTCACCGCTTCCATCTCGGGCTTGTAGGCCTCGCTGTAAGGCACGGCCTTGAGGGCGCCGCGCTCCTCGACCACCACGGTGAAGGGAGAGAGGAGCGCCTTCTGATCCGGGCGCGCCTCGAGCGCGGCGCAGAACTTCTTGTCCTGCTGGAGGCGCGCCGGATAGACGCCGGTGACGCGGGGCGGCTTGCTCGGCAGCGCGCTGCAGCTCGGATCGTCGCGCGTCCTGGGTTGCTGGCACCAGGGCCCCTGGTTGCGCCAGAACAGCGCCCGGCTGGCGGGGTCGTCGGCCGGGATCTGGTCGGCCATGCCGGCGGAGCCGAGCTGCTTCGCGTGGATCTGCTCGATGAGCTCGGCCACCTTGAGCAGGTGGCCGACGATGGCGCGATCCTCGGCCGGCGCGCCGCGGAAGTCGGCCCGGAGGAGCGAGGGGCGGCCGGCCGCGAGCTCCGCGAGGACGGCATCGCGGCGGCGCACCTCGGCCTCGTCGAGGCCAGCGCGGAGGTGGCCCTCGGCCTTGACCTTGGTCATCGCGGCATAGGCCGACGTGAACGCCGGGGTGAAGGCCCCGGAGGCCACCCAGGCCGGCGCCGGGGCGTGATACCAGAGGGCGGAGACCTCGTCGGGGTCGACGGCGCCCGAGCCGTTGCGGTCGGCGATCCAGAACAGCGGGAGATCGAGCTCCACGGCGATGCGGTTGAGCTCGAGGCGGGGGATCTGATCGAAGCGCGGGGCCTGGGGCGCGGCCTGGGTGGGCGCGGGCGCGGGTGGCGCGGCCGGCGGCGGCTCGGCCGGCAGAGGGGGGTGCGGAGCCGAGCAGGCGGCGCCCGCGGCGAGGGCGGCGAGCCCGGCGAGCGGGGCGCGGCGGGACGGCGGGATCGAAAGGGAGATCTTCATGGCTGGAGCTCCGAGGGGCCCTTGACCTGCGAGGCGCGCGGGGCGGCCGGGAGGCCAGCGAGAGCGAGGAGGCGCGCCGCGAGAGCGCCCGGCGCCCTGGTCGCGCCGCGAGAACGCCTCCCCGCGCGATCGGCCGCCGGACTGCCAGACGCGCAGGAGCGTAGATCAAGGACGCCCGGAGAGGGGGTGTTTCTACGCGCGGGTAGGAAGGAGCGTTGTCCGGCGGCGCGGGAGCGGCCTCATGCGGAGGGACGGACGGCCGCCGCCCTGGGCAGCCGCTGCCCGAAGACGCCTGCCAGGAGCTCCCCTGCCCCGTAGTAACAGAGATAGCCGGCCAGCACGAACTTGAGAGGCACCGCCGACGCGGGCAAGAACAGCAGGACGAGGCCGGTGAGCGTCGAGCCAACACCCACGACGAAGAGCCACCTCGACTCCACCATTCCCTTGAGCACGATCGACGCCGCGACGCGCAGCGCGCCGGAGATGAACGCAAAGAACCCCACGAGGACCACGAACATCTCGACCACGTCACCGCGACGGAGCACGACGAGGCCCAAAAGGAGGCTCGCCACGCCGCGCACGCGGGAGAGGAGACGCCGGATGGGCGGCTCCCGAAGCGCACCGACGAGCGACAGGGCGCCATCGGCGAGCGCGTAGGCGGCGAAGGCCAGGACGAGCAGGCGCCACCCCGCGGAGGACCCCTGACCGACGGAGATCATCAGCGCGCCGGCGCCCACGGAGAGCGCGAGGGCGCCTTGCGCGATGAGGATCCATCGGGAGCGCTCCGGGCGCGTCGGCTTCGGAAAGATCGTCCTCGCGGCGGCGAGGGCCGCGGCGACCGGGCTCTTCTTCGCCGCACGTGCGCGTTCGGGCTCCGCGTCCGGGAGCACGAGGGGCATCGCGCGCTCGACGGCGCGACCGTCTTTCCACTCCAGATAGCGGACATGTCCGTCCGGAGAGATGCGAAGGAACGAGTTGAGAGGCCCGGCCCATGAACCGCTGTTGAAGTACCAGTCACCGATGGAGCCTGCCTTGTGGGTGTGCCCGAGGACGGCCACGTCGTATGCGCCCGTGTCGAGCTCCGCGCGGACCCCGACCACGTGCTCGCCGAGCCGGTCCGGGTTCTGTGCCGGCGTCAATGCCCCGCTGGGGGACGGGTCCCTCTCCGTCACGCGCTGGCTCATCGTCGCCACGGTGCGTTTCCAGATCGTCAGTATCGAGTCGCCGAATTTCTCGAGGACGTCCTCCACGCTCTCGCCGCCCTTGAGGTGAGGAGAGCCGTTCTCGTCCTCGGCGACGCCGGCGAGGATGGAGAACATGCGGCCGAAGCCAGGCTCGTCCCCGGCGTTGAACGGATCGGTCTCGTGCCCGTGGCAGAAGCGGAACCGCTTGCCGCCGAGCTCCCGGGTGAACGGCGCGCGCATGCACGCGAAGAAGGGGTGATTGAGGAGGTCCGTCTCGATGAAGTGCACGAGATCGACGTCGTGGTTGCCGGGCACGTAGACGAGCCTCAGCGCGGCGAGCTGGTCGAGGAGCGCCCGCCGCTTCACGAACAGGAGGCTGAGGTTCATCTGCCAGAGCTCGAAGAGGTCGCCGAGGATGAAGAGCTCGCCCCCCTCGCTGCCCACGTGGTCGAGGAATGCACGCAGCTGCGACGCCTTTTTGCCTGCCTCGAAGTTGTCGCGCGCGCCGCCGTCACCGATGTGCAGATCGCTGATGACGAAGATATCCCTGGCTGCGCCATCCATTGCCCTGCTCCAGGGTGGAGCGATCCCGCCGTGAGCGGCGGCCGCGTCCCCCACCCCGCGCGCGTCGCAAGCCGCGTGCCGCGACGATGCGCGGGAGGGCGAGCGCCGGGCGAGCGGACGGCTCGGCCGGCATCGACCCGCCCGCCGGCTCGCCGCAGCTCGGAGCGCGCGAGCGCCCCCGGGCGGTCACTCGCACAGGGCGGTGTCGACGAGGCCGAGGACGTCCATGTACGCCTGCTCGGCGCCCTCTTCGCCGTACACGAAGTACGGCAGCACCGTGATCGCGACCGTGACGGCGCGGCCGTCCTCGGTGACGCCGCCGCGGGTGTGGAAGCCGGGGATGTCGCCGCCGTGGCCCCAGACGAGGCCGCCGCAGCTCAGCGGGGTGCTGACCACGCCGAGCCCGTACCGGGCGCCGGGCCACATCGCGGGGGCGTCGACCGTGGCGCGGAGCTCCTCGAGCTGCGCGGGCTCGACGAGCTCGCCGCCGAAGAGGGCGGTGTAGAAGCGGTTGAGATCGCTCGGGGTCGCGATCACCTGACCGGCGGCCCATCCCCATCCCGGGTCGAGCTCGGTGATGTCTTGCAGCGGCTCGCCGGGCACGTCCGTGTGATAGCCCTTTGGATGGCACCCGCGGATGCGCTGGTCGCCGACGCCCGGGAGGTAGGTGTTGCGCAGCCCGATGCGCTCGATGATCCGGCGCGTGATCTCCTCGTTCAGAGGGCGGCCGGTGACCTTCTCGACGATCATGCCGGCGAGGACGTAGTTGGTGTTGCTGTACGCCCATTCGCTGCCGGGGGCCTTCCCTGGCTGCGCCAGCGCCATGTCGAGCAGCGCGTGGGGATCGACGTAGGTGTGCTGGATCTTGAAGACGCCCTCGGCCAGGAGCACATCGTCGTAGTCGGGCAGCCCGCTCGTGTGCTGCAGCAGCTGCCGCACCGTGATCTCGCGTCCGTCGATGCCGTCGCCGCGCACGAGGCCCGGCAGGTAGGTCTCGATCGGCGCGTCGAGGTCGACATCGCCCTCGCCGACGAGCTGGAGGACGACCACCGCGGTGAACGTCTTGCTGTTGCTGCCGATGCGCACTTGCCCGTCGACAGGCACCTTCGCCTCGGTCTCGAGGTCGCCGACACCGGCGGTGTAGTGACGGGTCTGCCCGTCGCGATCACCGACGGCGACCAGGACGGCGGGGAACTCGAGGTCGCCCACCAGATGATCGGCGCCTTGCTGCACCGGATCGTCGGGATCGGTGTTGGCGCCGCTCGTGGAACCCTCGGTGCACTCGCCCGACGGATCACCTCCCCCGCCGCTGCCGGCGTCCTCGCCGCCGCTGCCGGCGTCCTCGCCGCCGCTGCCGGCGTCCTCGCCGCCGCTGCCGGCGTTCTGGCCGCCGCTGCCGGCGTCCTGGCCGCCGCTGCCGGCGTCCTGGCCGCCGCTGCCGGCGTCCTCGCCGCCACTGCCGGCATCTCCGCCCACGCCGGCACCGCCGCCGGTGTTCTCCGGCGTCCCACCGGCGTCGGAGCAGCCTGCGAGCAGGGCTGAGGACCCGAGCAGCGCCGAGACGAGGACCATCGAGAAGACGCTTCGCAGGCTCACCTCTGCTGCGCTGGCAGCCCGGGTTCTCGGAGAAGTGAAATGACGGTGCAGAGATCTCATGATCGGCTCCTGGTCGCATGTGGGTGCCCTCGGTTCACCGCCGTGAGCCGGCGGCTTGCGCCGCCGGGCATCGCCGCGTTCATCGGAGAGCGCCGCTCGTTTTCGTAACGCTGTTCCCGGACTCGTGAGGTTCGTTCATGCCTCCTACGAGTCTGTCGTAAGAACTCATCCTCTGGATCGTGCCGACGCGGCGGTCGTGACCACCGGCGCGGGGGCGCGCCCGGGGCTCACTCGCACAGCGCGGCTTCGGCGAGCGCGAGAACGTTGGCGTACGCGGCGTAGGCCTCCTCGAGGGTGTGGACGCTCGGCACGGCGGAGGGCAGCGCCGTGACGGCGACGGTGACGGCGCGGCCGTCCTCGGTGACGCCGCCGCTGGTCTCGTAGCCGAAGATGTCGCCGCCGTGGCCCCAGAGGACGCCGCCGCAGCTCAGCGGGCTGCTGCTCAGGCCGAGCCCGTACCGGTAGCCGGGCCACATGCTGGAAGCGTCGACGGTCGCGCGCATCTCCTCGAGCTGCGCCGCGTCGAGGAGCTCGCCGCCGAGCAGGGCGGTGAAGAAGCGGTTCACGTCGCTCGGCGTGGAGACGATGTTTCCGGCGGCCCCCGCCTGGGACGAGTCGAGCTCCGTGACGTCGCGCAGCGGCTCACCGAGCGCCGCGTGATAGCCCTTTGGGTGGCACCCCCGGATGCCCTGCTCGCCGACGTCGGGGATATAGGTGCTGCGCAGGCCGATGCGCTCGATGACCCGCCGGGTGATCTCCTCGGCCAGAGGGCGGCCGGTGACCTTCTCGACGATCAAGCCGGCGACGATGTAGTTGGTGTTGCTGTACGCCCATTCGGCGCCAGGGGCCTTCCCCGGCTGCGCCAGCGCCAGGTCGAGCAAGGCGCGGGGCTGGAAGTAGGTGTGCAGGGCCTCGAAGACGTCGTCGCCCAGGGCCAGCGCGACGTAATCGGGCAGCCCGCTCGTGTGCTGCAGCAGCTGCCGCACCGTGATCTCGCGGCCGTCGATGCCGTCGCCGCGGACGAGATCCGGCAGGTACGTCTCGATCGGCGCGTCGAGGTCGACCTTGCCCTCGCCGACGAGCTGCAGGACGACCACCGCGGTGAAGGGCTTGCTGTTGCTGCCGATACGCACCTGCCCGTCGACAGGCACGCTCGCACCGGTCTCCAGATCGCCGACACCGGCGGTGTAATGACGGGTCTGCCCGTCGCGATCGCGGACCGCGACCAGGACGGCGGGGAACTTGTCGTCGCGCACCAGGCGGTCCGCGCCTTGCTGCACGACGTCTTCGGGATCGGTGTTGGCATGGAGGGTGGGATCGCCGATGCACTCGCCTGACGGGTTTCCTCCGCCTCCGCCTCCGCCGCTGCCGGCGTCTTCGCCGCCACCGCTGCTCTCGTCTCCGCCTGCACCGCTCTCGGCGCCACTGCCGCCCACGCCGCTCGCGGCGTCCGTCGTCGCCGGCGCCCCGCTGCCGCCGGAGCAGCCCGCGAGCAGGGCTGAAGACCCGAGCAACGCCGAGACGAGGACCGTCGAGAGCACGCTTCGCAGGTGCATCGATGCTGCGCGGGCGATCGACGTTGTCGGGGAAGCAAAGCGATGGTGTGGAAAGTTCATGATCGGCTCCTGGTCGTGTGCCGGCTCCCTCGAATCACCGTCGCGGACCGGCGGCTCACGCCCCCGGGCATCGCCACGTTGCTCGAAGAGCGCCGCTCGATTTCGGAGCTCTGTTCCCGGCCTCGTGAGGTTCGTTCACGTCCGGAGACGAAAATTCTCTTCAGGACGCGGCCGATGGTGGGTGATGAACGTTTCAGCGCTCTCCGCGCCGTCGCACATCACCGCGGCAGGTTCCCCATCGACCTCGCCGCAGCGCAAGGACGGGTGGTCTTCTTCCGCCACGCTGACCGCGGCGCGCTCAACTCCCGTTCGTGAGGGGGGCTTTCAGGACCCCTTTGGTGTTCCGCGCCGCGCCGCACGCGCGCTTTCGGCCGCGCGCGGCGCGGTAGGCTGCGCGCCGTTCACGGCGACGCCGCGACGGCGGGTTGAGAGACGGCGCCGTGGTTGCCGTCCTCGCCCACATCCTCGCCGCCGCCAGATTCTGCCTCGACCTCTTCGCTCACGTCGTCGACAGCGGTGCTCGACACGCGCGACAGGAGCTTCGGGGTCACCTCCTCGAACGCGTCGCCATGGAAGTAATACCCGATCTTCCGGAGGTCGGCGTAGCGACGGACCAGGAGCGTCCAGAGCCGGTCGCGCATCGTCTCTGCCTCGCCGCGCTGCTTTGCCGCGGGCCGGCGGGCCCCCTCGGGGGTGAGGGTGTCGAGCAGCCACTCGCTCGCTTCCCGCAGCTGGTCGAGCTCCTCCTGGCTGAACGGGTGCTTTCCGCGGAGCGCGACCGCGTGCTCCTCGTAGAGGTGGGCCAGCGCCATCCCGTCGCTGGCGAGATCGTACTTGCCGCTGCCGGCGCGGATCTCGGCCACGACGTCCTTCGGCAGGAGCCCCCGTTTTGCCAGGGTCTCGGCGAGCGTGAGCATCGGCTCCCGCAGCTCGATCACGACCTTCAGCTTGGCCTCGATCTCACCGGAGCTGGCCGGCTTCGCCGTGACGCGCGTGGCGGCGAAGACCAGGGCCCGGCCGAGGTCCGGCAGCGCGAGCACGTCGTCGAGCGGCAGCTCGGGCAGCGCCTTCCGGATCCGCGCGGGATCCGCGCAGGCGGCCTGGACGCCGCGCTTCACGTTGGCGAAGGCGATCCGCACATCCGCCCGACAGACCTCGACGTCGCGGTCCGGGAGCGCCATGGCCTGCGGGGCAAAGCGCTTGTAACAGGCGTGGTAGGTTGTCTTTGCCGTGGGAGCCGCCGTGGGCGCCTTCCCGGTGTGTGCTTGTTGGGTCTTGGCTTTGGCCATCTTGGGAACCTACGTCCAGGCGAGCGCGACGGTAGGTCACAGCGCCGCCGGATGTGTGCTCGGAGGAGCGCAGGATCTCGACGTGACGGCGATGGGGCTGCGGAGTGAGGCGCCCCCCGTGACCACGGAGCCCGGGGCGGGTGTGTATGGGGTCACGTAGTGTCATTTCGTAGGCCGATCTGTAAACGACGGGATACACCTAGTGTCATTTCGCAGACCGATCTGTAAACGGCGGGACACACGTAGTGTCACCCGGCAGGCCCTCCGGCCTACGATCGGACATGCGTAGCGGCGCCCGGTACGACGCTGCCGAGTCACCCCTCTGCCGCCGTCGCGACCTGGGCGAACGGGTCTCGGTAAATCTCGTCGACCGACAGAGCGCACCCGACCGCCTCCAGATGCGCGCCCTCTCCGGCGCGAGCCTCCCGGAGCGTCCACGAGTCGTCCTCGTTGCGGTGAAACACCTCGATGCGCTGCTCGTACCGCGTGACAAGCACGTACTCCCGGAGCGAGGGGATCCGCCGGTAGTGCGCGAACTTCTGCCCACGGTCGTAGGCCTCCGAGCTCTCGGACAGGACCTCGACCAGGACGATCGGGTTGAGCGCTGCGTCGTTGTCCGCGAGATCGCGCTCGAGCCTCCCGCAGACGACGCTGACGTCAGGGTACGTGGAGAGCCCGGTCGCCTGGACCCGGATGCGTAGATCGGCGGAGTAGACCGCGCAGGGCCGCCCGCGGAGCTGCGCCCGGAGCTCGGCGCCGACGCTCGCGCACAGGCGCGCATGCTCCGGCGTTCCGCCGATCATCGCGAAGATCTGGCCGTTCCGGAACTCATGCTTCGTCGGGCTCGCCGGCTCCTGCTCGAGATATTCGGCGTACGTCCAGATACGCTTGCGCGCCGGCTCGTTCATGGTCGAGGCGAGTATGCCACGCGGGCTCCTCCACGAGCCAACGGAGCTGTGAGCCTCCTCTTAGGACAGGTCGTCGCCCCCCCCCGCCCGCCCACGTCGGCTGCGCGGCCCGCAGCGCCTGCTGCTCCTCCTGATGATCCCGGTACGCCTCGATCACGGTGTAAGCCGCCGCGGCCGCCGCCAACGCGCGGCCCTGGGGCAGGGCGCGGCGACCGGGGGCGGCGCGGCGTAAGGGCCGGCCGGCGCCTGGACGGCTCGCACACGCAGCCCGCCAGGGCGCGGTCCACGAGCACGAAGGCGGACGTCCCCATCCCGAGCGAGTAACAGGAGCTGGCACAGTGGGTCGGCCCGCGCTCCGCGGATTCGAGCTCAAATCCCCGCGAGCTCGGGGGCTTCACGGGCCGTCCTGCCCGAGGGCGTGCCGCCGTGTTACCCTGTCGCCGTGTCTGATACGGCCGGTACCGAGATCGAGCGGTCTACCTACGCCCTGGAGACCCTCTACGAGCATCAGGATCATGATTTCGTCATCGACACGGTCCCGCACGTGATCGCCTGGCTGGCTGGCCGCGGCGAGCCGCAGGATCAGCAGCCGTTCCTGTTCCAGATGGGTGTCGTCCGCCCGAGCGGCGCCGAGCCCAGGTCCATGGAGCTCATGCTCGGTTGGAGCACGGAAGCGCTGGAGAGGCGTGACATCGATCTGCTCTCCAAGATCGCGCGGCTACGCTCGGGCCGCACCGTGGATCGCGAGCGCATCACGGAGAACGCGGCCTATGGGCTCGCGCTCGTCGCCATCTCGGCGCTGATGCCAGGAAGGCGGGTGATTACCATGTGCAAAGGGGAGGCGCCGGACTTTGTGCTCGACGCGACCCCAGGGGCGCTCCGCGGCGTCGAGGTCGCAGGGCGGTCGTCAGGCGGCCTTTCGGCGCTCCGTGCGGTCCGCGTGGAGAAGAGCGCCCGGTTGAATGCCAGAAACGACATCTCCGAGGTCCACCTCTCGCTCTGGTGCGCGGTCCCGCGCGTTAGCGAGCTTTACCAGGTGAAGCCATGAAAATGCACGATGGGTACCTCGCCTTGCTGGCCTCCGGGGGTAAGCGGAAGCTCAGGGCCAACTCGCTGCTGGCCTATGGAGACGAAGAGAGCCGCTTCGAGGCAGCCGTGCTGTTTCACGAGGCGGCCGACATCGAGAGACGCGCGCTCTCGCTCCTGGAGGATGTCGAGCCCGAGACCCGCCTGAGGGCAGCGGTCGAACGGTGCGCATGCCTGGTCATGGGCTTCGACGTCGTGGAGGCAGCGCGCGCCTTCCGCGAGGTGGAGGAGGCCAGCGCGGCCGTGCCTCAGGAGACCGCAGACGCGCACCGGGATCGGCTCGATCGTCTGTACTTCGCCGCGCGGAAGGATCTCACGGAAGTCCTGAAGCGAGCGCCCGTACTGACCTCATCCCGGTTCCGATGGGAGGAGATCGCCGAAACGGACCGGCCGCGCGCGCGCGCCGAGCTCGATACGCTCCTTCAACGCTTCCCCGGCGAGTCGACGTTTCATCTCGTCGATGCCAGGGCAGCGCTCGACGAGCGCCGCTTCGACGATCTCGGCCGGGCCGTGCGACGGGCACACCGGCTGTGCCCGGACAACCCGCTCCTCCGGGCTTACCTGCTCCTCGTGACCGCCCAGTCCATCGCCTACCCCGGCTCCGCAACGACGCGCGAGGAGGCCGAGGCCGAGCTGGACAGGACCTATCAGGAGCTGAACCGCGAGGCCGCGGACGGCGTCGTCTATCTAGGCTTCATGACGGCGTCCCTGGCTGCGTTCCTGGCCGCATTCTACGCGGGTGAGGATGCCGCCGAGGTTCACGGCGAGCGAGCTCGCTGGGCCGCGGAGATCGGAGCGCAGCGGCGCTCGATCATCTCCGAGGACATCGGCAAGCACATCGAGGCGGCAAGGCCCCTCATCGAGCTCCTGACAACACAGCCGCAGATGCTGACAGCCATCATCGAGAGCACCCTCCGCGAAGCCCTCCTGAACAGCGACATCGGCCGAGCGTCGGGCGAAAGCCTTCGGCAGCCGAAGGCGGCCAGCCTGATCCAAGGGGTCATCTCACAGGCCTCGCGGTGGCTGACGCCGAGCGCAGAGCTCGC
The DNA here is from genome assembly GCF_051525985.1 of Sorangium sp. So ce145. NCBI lineage: Bacteria > Pseudomonadati > Myxococcota > Polyangiales > Polyangiaceae > Sorangium > Sorangium sp. So ce145. The sequence continues at coordinate 5,395,421 of NZ_CP150315.1, forward strand.
GGAGCTCTCGGAGCTCGCGCTCGCGGCCTAGGCGCGCCGCCGCACGCGCGAGCTCCCCCTCAGGGCCGCGCAGCTCACCTCGGCCGCACGGCCCGCCGCCGGACCGGCCATCGCGACGGACCCTCGCTATCGCTCTCCTCATCGCGATCCCCGCGCCCCTATCCTCGGCGCCATGCCCACGATCCAGAGCACCGCCGAGATCGACGCCGCCTCGGACGAGCTCTTCGCGCTGTCCCAGGACTACGATCTCCGGCTCGAGTGGGACCCGTTCCTCCGCGAGATGCGCTACCGCGACGGCGCGACCGAGCCCGCCGTCGGCGTGCGGGTGTGGGTGCGGGCGAAGAACGGGCTGTCCATGGAGGCGCGTTACATCACCCTGAACCCGCCGGAGCAGGTGGCCATCACCATGGTCGAGGGGCCGCGGATCTTCCGCCAGTTCTCGGGCGCATGGCTCTTCAAGGCGCTGTCGCCGCAGCGGACCCGCGTCACCTTCCGCTACAACTTCACCGCGCGCCCGCAGGCCCTCGCCCCGGTGCTGGAGCCGGTGATGGAGGCCGTGCTGAGGCGCGACATCGAGCAGCGCCTCGCCGGGCTCAAGCGGAGCGCCGAGACGACGGACATCCTGCAGCGGCTGCCGCCGCGCGCCCGGCCCTCATCCGCCTAGCCGCGCGAGCGCCTCCCGCGACGCTCCGGCCCCGGGGTGGCGCAGGCGCGCCCGCAGCGCCGCCGCCTCGGCGAGCAGTTCCCGCCCTCGCGCGCGCTCCCCGCCGCGCGCCGCCGCCGCGCGCGCCACGCCCGCCCAGTGCAGCGCGTCCGCCCTCGCCCACGCGTCCTCGCCCGCCCACGCCACCGACGAGTCGGCGAGCGCCGTCGCGGACGCCGCCGCCCCCGCGCCGCGCGCGAGCGCGCACCGCGCGGCCACGACCGCGAGCCGGGCGCGGAACGGGCCGAACCCGCACGCTTCGGCGACATGCAGCCCCTCCAGCGCCTGCCGCGCGCCGTCGTCGAGCCGGCCAGCGGCGAGCGCGATCCGCGCCGCGAGCTCGTGGCACCGCAGCGCGACCTCCACCTCGCCCGTCGCGGCAGCCCAGCGGCGCGCCTCGTCGAGGTGCGCCCCGGCCGACGCGACGTCGCCGCCGCCGCCCTCGCCTCCGTCCAGCAGCGCGAGGCCGAGCAGCGTGTGGCCGTGCGCGACGTGCCCCTCCCAGCCCCTCCGCCTGCACTCGGCGATGTTCCGCTCCGTGGCCTCGCGCGCCTCGTCGCGGCGCCCGAGCGCGAGCGCGTGCTCCGCCTCCCAGAGCGCGCGGCGCGCCACCGGCGCGTCGCCCAGCGCCCGCAGGCGCGCGAAGCGCTCGCCCGCCGCGTCGACCTCCCCGAGGTCGTGCAGCACCGCGGCCAGCAGCGCCAGCGCGCGCACGGCGTGGACTTGGTCCACGTGGGCCGCGGCGCGACGGGCGCTCCCCGCGGCGCCGCCGGCGATCTCCGCCGACCGCTCGAGCAGGCGGCGCGCGCCGGTCAGGTCGCCCCGCAGCCGCTCCGTGTACGCCAGCGTGCGCAGGCCGGTCGCGATCGGGGCCGGGTCGGCGAGCGCCCCGGCGATCTCGTTGTGCGCCTCGTAGCAGGCACAGGCGAACGCGAGATCCCCGAGCGCGCCCGCGTAGAGCCCCGCGTCGTACGCGAGCGACGCGCGCACCCGCGCGGGCAGCGAGGCCGGCATGCCGCGGGGGTCGTCGCCGCCGGCGAACGCGCGCAGGATGCGGGCGCCGCGCGCCATGTCGCCGAGCTTCAGCCCGAGGTGCGCGAAGCCGCCGAGGGCGAGCGCGTAGATGTCGTACGCCTCGCCCGCGCGCCCGGCGCCGAGCAGCTCGGTGAGGATGGCCTCGAACGCGTCGACCGCCTCGCGCTCCCGCGGCGCCCGGCGCGGCGCCTCGTCGAGGCGCGGCGGCGGCGCGGCGCTCCCCGCGGCGTGGACGCGCTCCGGCGGCACGCCGAGCAGCGACTTGAAGTGCTGCCGCACGAAGGGGTGCGTCGAGTAGCAACGCTCGCCCGGGCGCGCCGCGAACACGAGCCCCAGCCGCTCGAGCCGGGCGAGCCCGCGCGCGAGCTCCGCGGCGCCCCACCCCGCCATGGCGCCCGCGATCTCCCCGCCGGCCCGGACCAGCTGGAGCAGCGCCTCCTCGCCCGCGCCGCCGGGGAACACCGAGAGGCGCGCGAGCAGGTCCCGCTCGCCGGGCGGCAGCGCGCGCGCGTAGGCCGACAGCACCGAGCTCAGGCGGCGGGCGAGGACGTCGTCCTGCTCGGCCTCGGCGAGGTGCGCCGCCTGCGCCGCGGAGAGCCGCCCCGCGTCGCCGCCGAGGAACGCGCCCACGTAGGAGCCGACGACGGCGACCGAGAGCGCGTGCCCGCCCGTCGTCTCGAACAGCGCGCCGAGGGCGCCGTCGTCGCCGCGGATGCCCCAGCGGCGCAGGAGCGACGCGGCGTCGCCCTCGCAGAGCGGCTCGGGCCGGATCGTCGCGAGCCCGCCCTCGGCCCAGGCGGACAGATCCGCGAGCTCGAAGCGCGACGTGACGAGCGCCCGCGCGCCGCCGAGCCCGGACGCGATCGCGCAGAGCAGCCGCCGGAGGAGCGCGTCGTGGAGCTCGCCGTGCGCGCGCCCGGCGCCCCCCTCGGCCTGCACGGTCTCGAGCCCGTCGAGCACGAGCAGGTGCGGCGGCCCCTGCCCCAGCGCCTCCTTCAGCCGCGCGAGCTGCTCTCCGGGCGCCGCCTGAGGCCCCGGCGCCGCCGGGCCCGAGGCGCCCGCGCCCGGCGCGAAGTAGGCCGCCGCCTGGTCGAGGAACGCCTCGGTCCTGGGGTCGTCGTAGAAGCTCCAGACGAGCACCCCGCCGGGCCGCGGGGCGTCGCCGAGCCCCTGGAGGAAGCGCTCGGCGATCGCGGTCTTGCCCGCCCCGCCGACGCCGAGGAGCGCGATCACCCGGGGGCGCGGCGGCGAACCGCCGGCCCACGCGGCGAGCCGATCGAGGATCTCCGCGCGCCCGACGAAGTGCCGCGCTCGCTGGAGCGTGTGCGCGTGCAGCGGGCGCCACGCCGGGGCGGGCGCCTCCGCGGCCTGGCTCGCCGCACCCGCTCCCTCTGCGGCGGGATCCGCCGCCGGCGCGGCTTCGGCTTCGGCCTCGGCCCCGGCGACGAGCAGCTCCGCCTCGGCGAGGCCGAGCTCGGCGCCGAGCCGCTCGATGATGCGCCGCCGGGACGGGCTCCGGACCGAGAAGCCGAGCCGCGGATCGTTGACGGCGCCCGACTCGTAGCGGCGGTAGGTCCGCACGTCGACGCCGATCGACGCGGCGACCTGCTCCTGCGTCAGGTCGAGATCGAGCCGCGCCCGCTGGAGGAGCGTGTGGTTGAAGCGGACCGCGGGCTCCTCGCCGCGGCCCGCCCTGGAGACCCGTGCCATCGGTGCGAGCGCTCGATCATCGGCGATGCGGCGCTCTCCTGTCCACCGCGCTGCCCGGTCCTGCCCGGTCCTGCCCGGGTCCCGCCCTTCCGGATCCGGTCCGCCCGGACCCACGCTCCACGCATGAGCACCCTGCACGCCGAACGGACCGCCCAGTGCACCGACCACACCGACGATCTCCGCATCTTCACGGTGACGAACGTCCTGTCGCCCGAGGAGTGCGAGGGCTTCATCGCGCTCGCCGAGGCGCGAGGCTTCGAGCAGGCGCCGATCGGAGGCACCGAGGTGATCAACCTCGAGGTGCGCAAGAACGGCCGCGTCATGATCGACGATCCGGACCTCGCCGCGAGCCTCTGGGAGCGGCTCGCGCCCTGGATGCCGCCGCGCTTCGGCCTCCACCGCGCCGTCGGGCTGAACGAGCGCTTCCGCTACTATCGCTACACCGAGGGCGAATATTTCAACTGGCACGGCGACGGCTCGTTCGTGCGATCCGACGGCGAGCGGAGCCTTTACACCGCGATGGTCTACCTGAATGACGACTTCGAGGGCGGCACGACCGATTTCTGGGGCGGCCGGAGCATCGCCCCGCGGCGCGGGATGGCGCTGCTGTTCGAGCACCGCCGGCTCCACCGCGGCGCCGCCGTGACACGGGGGAGCAAGTACGTCCTCCGCAGCGACGTGATGTACCGGCGCGGGTGATCCCAGCGCCGCGCGTGCGCCGGCGCTCGGCGCCTCGACGCCTCAGCGCGGCGCCGCGGTCGCGCCGGCGCCGAGCGCCTCGGCGAGGCGCGGCAGCACCTCGCCGGCGCGGGCCTCGATCTTCAGCGCGCCGAGCTCCTCGCCGCGCGCGGAGCCGAGGTTGATCATGGCGATCGGGGTGCCTCGCTGCGCGGCGCGCAGCACGAAGCGGTAGCCCGAGAAGACCGCCAGCGACGAGCCGACGACGAGGAGCGCGTCCGCGGCGTCCACGAGCGCGAACGCCGCGTCGACGATCGGCCGGGCCACGTTCTCGCCGAAGAAGACGACGCGCGGCTTGAGCGGCCCCTCGCAGCGGAGGCACGGCGGCGCACGGAAGCCCGCCACGCGCTCGGCGGGCAGGTCGGCGTCGCCGTCGGGGGCGAGGTCGGCCGCGACGCGCAGCCAGCCGGGGTTCTGGGCGAGGAGCCGCTCCTGGAGGGCGGCGCGCCGCTCCATCGCGCCGCACGCGAGGCAGGCGACCTCGGAGAGCGTCCCGTGCAGCTCGATGACGCGACGGCTGCCCGCGGCCTGGTGGAGGCCGTCGACGTTCTGCGTGATGAGGCCCTCGAGCTGCCCCGCGTGCTCGAGCCGCGCGAGGGCGCGGTGGGCGGGGTTCGGCTCGGCCCTGGAGAACCGCTCCCAGCCGATCACGGCGCGCGCCCAGTAGCGCTGCCGGATCTCGGCCGAGCGGGAGAACTCCCGCCCCTGGATCGGGTTCCGCGCGCGGCGCCGCGTCTCGGGCCCTCGATAATCGGGGATGCCGGACTCGGTGCTGCACCCCGCGCCCGTCAGCGCCACGATCCGCTTGCCGCGCAGGAGCGCGACGAGGTCGTCGAGCGGATCGGCCGGACGCGCTTCGCTGAGCGGCATACGCCCGGGTTGTGGCCCGCCACGGCGCGCACCGCCAGGCCAGCGTGTGTCGACCGCGCAACCATGCAACCGAGCATGCAATGAACAGGCAACCGCGCATGCAACCGAGCATGGAACCGAGCAACGGAGCTCCCCCACAACATCTCGCTTGACCGGCTCACTGCACCACCATATGTAGTGCCCATGTTGGTGCCTCGGGCTTCGGCCCGGGGCTCAAAAGGGAACCCGGTGTGAATCCGGGGCTGCCCCGCAGCGGTAAGCGAGAACGATCTCCACGACGCGCACTGGCCCTCGGGCTGGGAAGCGGTGGACCGTAGGAACCCGGCGAGAGCCGGAGCGCTCGTGAGCCCGAAGACCTGCCAACATCCTGCGCAGGGGAGACATCCGCGCCGGTTTGACCTGGAAGCCTCGAGGGAGGCGGGTAGGTCCGAGCTGGCGCAGACTCTCGCGCTTGTCCCGGTTCCGACCCCCTCCCGCGCTGTCTTCCTTTCGCCCGCGGGGGCGAGCGGTCGGTCCGAGGGCTCCTCCAAAGAGCCTGGCGCACCCGTGCGCATCGGCTGGCCTCTTCGCTCTCGCGGCATCGACGCGAGCGGTCCGGGACCGCTCGGAACGAGCACGACGAGGAGGATGCCATGCTGAACGAACCGTTGGTGAAGAGCAACGGCGCGGCGCCGTTGCGCGCGCTCCACGCACCCCACGCACCCCACGCACCCCAGGCGCCCGCCATGACGAGCGCCGGCGCGGAGGAGACGCCCCCGCACACGACGATGCGGGTGAAGAAGAGGAACGGGTCGAGCGAGCCCGTGGACGTCAACAAGATCGTCCGGGCGGTGAGCCGCTCGTGCGCGGCCCTGTCCGACGTGGACGCGCTCCGCGTCGCGACAAAGACCATCAGCGGCCTCTACGACGGCGCGACGACGCGCGAGCTCGATCAGCTCTCCATCCAGACGGCGGCGTCGCTCATCGCCGATGAGCCCCAGTACGCGAAGCTCGCGGCGCGCCTGCTCGCCACGTACATCGACAAGGAAGTCCGCAATCAGGAGATCCACGCCTTCTCGCAGTCCGTCGCCGTGGGGCGGCGGCTGGGCCTCATCAACGATCGGCTCCACGGCTTCGTGGCGCAGAACGCCCGCAAGCTGAACGACGCCATCGAGCCGGCGCGGGACCACGAGCTCGAGTACTTCGGCCTGCGGACCCTCTACGACCGCTACCTGCTGAAGCACCCCGAGACGCGCCTCGTCATCGAGACGCCGCAGCAGTTCTTCCTGCGCATCGCGTGCGCGCTGTCCGAGACGGCGGCGCAGGCCGTCGAGCTCTACCGGCTCTTCTCGTCGCTCGATTACCTGCCGAGCTCACCGACGATGTTCAACTCCGGGACGAGCCACGAGCAGCTCTCGAGCTGCTTTCTGCTCGACTCGCCGGACGATCACCTCGAGACCATCTACCAGCGCTACACCGACGTCGCGATGCTCTCGAAGTTCTCGGGCGGCATCGGGCTCGCCTACCACCGCGTGCGCTCGCGCGGCTCGCTCATCAGGGCCACCAACGGGCACTCCAGCGGGATCGTGCCGTGGCTCAAGACGCTCGACGCGTCCGTCGCGGCCGTGAACCAGGGCGGCAAGCGCAAGGGCGCGTGCTGCGTCTACCTCGAGCCGTGGCACGCCGACGTCGAGGAGTTCCTCTCGCTGCGCGACAACACGGGCGACGAGGCCGCGCGCACGCACAACCTGAACCTCGCGAGCTGGGTCCCGGATCTCTTCATGAAGCGGGTCGAGGCCGACGGCGATTGGAGCCTGTTCGACCCGAAGGACGCGCGCGATCTCCCCGATCTCTACGGTGAGGAGTTCGAGCGTCGCTACGTCGAGGCCGAGCGGGCGGGCCTCGCCAAGAAGACGATGAAGGCCCGCGAGCTCTACGCGCGGATGATGCGCACGCTCGCGCAGACGGGCAACGGCTGGATGACGTTCAAGGACAAGTCGAACCGCGCCTGCAACCAGACGGCGCTGCCGGGCAGGATCGTCCACCTCTCGAACCTCTGCACCGAGATCCTGGAGGTGACCTCGAACGAGGAGTCGGCCGTCTGCAACCTGGGCTCGATCAACCTCGCTCGCCACACGGCCACGCTGGCGGACGGCGCGGTCGCGTTCGACTTCGAGAAGCTCGCGCGCACGGTGCGGACCGCGGTCCGCCAGCTCGACCGCGTCATCGACCTCAACTACTACCCCATCCCCTCGACGAGGCGATCGAACCTCCGCTGGCGGCCCGTCGGGCTCGGGCTCATGGGCCTGCAGGACGTGTTCTTCCAGATGCGCCTGCCGTTCGACGCCCCGGCGGCGCGGGAGCTCTCCAGGCGGATCTCGGAGGAGGTGTATTACCACGCGCTCTCGACGTCCGCGGACCTCGCGGCGGAGAAGGGGCGGCACCCGGCGTTCGACGAGACGCGCGCGGCGCGCGGAGAGCTCCAGTTCGACGCGTGGGACGCCGTCCCGGAGGACGCGGCGCGCTGGGAGGCGCTCCGCGCGCGCGTCCAGGCCGAGGGGCTCAGGAACTCGCTGCTCGTCGCCATCGCGCCGACGGCCACCATCGCGTCGATCGCGGGCTGCTACGAGTGCATCGAGCCGCAGGTGTCCAACCTCTTCAAGCGCGAGACGCTCTCCGGGGACTTCCTGCAGATGAACCGCTACCTGGTCGCGGAGCTCAAGCGGCTCGGCGCCTGGAACGACGCGGTGCGCGCCCGGCTCAAGCTCGCGGAGGGCTCGGTCCAGGGCATGGACGAGCTGCCCGAGCAGATCCGCGCCGTGTTCCGGACGGCGTGGGAGATCCCGATGCGCTCGCTCATCGACATGGCCGCGGATCGCGGGGCCTTCATCGATCAGAGCCAGTCGCTGAACCTCTTCATCGAGAACCCCACCATCGGCCAGCTCTCGAGCATGTACTTCCACGCATGGAAGAAGGGGCTCAAGACGACGTACTACCTGCGATCGCGCCCCGCGACGCGCATCGCCAAGGCCACCGTGGAGGCGCCGCCGGACCGGACGCCCGGGGATGACGCCGCGCCGCGCCGCGAGGGCGGCTGGGTGCCCGCGCCGCCGGCGAAGGCGGCCGCGGACGTGGCGTGCGCGCTCGAGAACCCCGAGGCCTGCGAGGCCTGCCAGTGAGCCGCGTCAGCCGCCCCGCGCGCCTCCTGGATCCGGGCCAGTGCCTCACCCTGCGCCCGATGGCCTATCCGGCCTTCTTCGAGATGTACCGCTCCGCCATCAAGAACACGTGGACCGTGGAGGAGGTCGACTTCTCCACGGACGTGGGCGACCTGCGGAAGATGACCGACGCGGAGCGGCACCTCGTGCAGCGGCTCGTCGCGTTCTTCGCCACGGGAGACTCCATCGTGGCGAACAACCTCGTCCTCAACCTGTACAGGCACATCAACGCTCCGGAGGCGCGGATGTACCTGTCGCGGCAGCTCTACGAGGAGGCGCTCCACGTCCAGTTCTATCTGACGCTCCTCGACACGTACATCCCCGATCCCGAGGACCGCCACCGCGCCTTCGCGGCCGTCGAGAACATCCCCTCGATCCGCCAGAAGGCCGATTTCTGCATGCGATGGCTCGATTCCGTCGAGTCGCTCGGGCGGCTGGACACGCGCGCCGAGCGGCGGCGGTTCCTCCTGAACCTCATCTGCTTCGCCGCGTGCGTCGAGGGGCTCTTCTTCTTCGGCGCGTTCGCGTACGTGTACTTCCTGCGCTCGCGCGGCCTGCTCCACGGGCTGGCCGCGGGGACGAGCTGGGTCTTCCGCGACGAGAGCGCGCACATGCGCTTCGCCTTCGAGGTCGTGAGCACGGCGCGGCGCGAGGAGCCCGAGCTCTTCGACGCCGGGCTCGCGCGGTCGATCCTCGACATGATGGATGAGGCGATCGCCTGCGAGGCCCGGTTCGCCGAGGATCTCCTCGGCGCCGGCGTGGCGGGCATGTCGGCGCGCGACGTGCGCCGCTACCTGGAGTTCTGCGCCGACCAGCGGCTCGCCACGCTCGGCATGCCGAAGCGCTACGGGGCGAAGAACCCGTTCTCGTTCATGGATCTGCAAGACGTCCAGGAGGTCACGAACTTCTTCGAGCGCCGCGTCTCCGCGTACCAGGTCGGCGTCTCCGGGGAGGTCGTCCTGGACGCCTCGTTCTGACGTCGATCAACCGACGCACCGCCCGCGGGGCCGATCAGAGCCCGCCGATCCCTCGCGGCGGGAGCCCGATCTCGGTGTCGACGGTCGCGTCCTCCAGCGGCTCGAGCGCGCCGTTCGCCGCCACCTTCCAGCGGCGGAGCTTGCTCCTCTCCGCGTCGCTCAGCAGGCAGACATCGCCGCAGCCGGGCGAGCAGTGGACGCCGCCGAAGGCGTAGGACTGGGTCGCCTCGGCGAGCGTCGTGACCTCGCCCGTGGTGATGCTCACGGAGAAGGCGCGATCCCCGGCGGACGCGCTGCCCGCGTAGGCCGTCCCGAGGAGCACGTCCTCGGAGGCGAAGGCGAGCGTGGGCTGGACCGCGGCGCCGAGCGCCCTGGCCACGCCGAGCCGCTCGATCTCCTCCGGGGGCGAGGTGCGAGCGTCGTAGATCACGACGTCGCTCGTCGCCGGATCGTACTCCATCGCCTCGGCGTCGAAGCGGCTCGAGCAGGCGACCGCCAGCCGCTCTCCCGAGGGCGACACGGCGAGGCGCCCGCAGCCGTAGAGCCCCTGCACGTCGACCGTCCATGCGACGGCGCCCTGCTCCGGCGAGACGCCCACGAAGCGCCCTTCACCCACGGTCGAGAGGTCCGCGGCGAGCCGTCCGAGAGCCACGACCACCTCGTCGCCGACGCGCGCCATCCCCGACGGGCGCGGCAGGAGCCCCTCTTCCTCCTCCGGCAGGGCGATGCGCCCCGCGATGGAGTACTTCTTCGTGTCGACGATCAGGAGATCGCCGCCCTCGTCCAACGGCTCCACGCCCGGGCTCGGGTTGCTCCCGTAGCGCGACACGAGCGCGCGGTCCGCGCCCACCTCGATGTAGTCCTGAGGGTTCGCCTCGAACCCCTGCCCGACCGGGAGCTGCGCGAGGACCTCGGCGGTCTCGAGATCCATCCAGGTGATCACGTTCGTGCCGAACCGATCGAGCAGGACCACACGGCCGGACGGCGGCGCCGCCGTCGGGACGTCGACGTCGCCGGACAGCGCGAGGCTGAGCCCCGGCTTCGCCGCGCCGCTCGACACGAAGGAGGGCGACAGGGTGGTCCCGTCGAGCGCCGACACAGCGATGTTCGTCGACTGGTAGTCGCTCGTCACGATGACGACGCCGCGCTCGCACGCGTCGCCGTCGCCGCCGCCGTGGACGCCGCCCGTCGACGGCGGCGGCGAATCCACGTTGCACCCGAGCATCGGGATCGAGATCGCGAACGCAAACAGACTGATCTTCACCATGTTGACTCCAGTGTGAAAAACACGCTCCGCCCCGGGAGCGGAAACCCGACGACATCCGTACGCCGCGCGTCCAGGAGGTCCGCGACGCGACCCCTCACCGCGAGGTGCCCGTCGAGCCACCTCGCCTCCGCGTCGAGGTCGAGGGTCGCTTGCTCCGCGATCACGCCGAGCCCGGCGGGATCGGCGTACCGGCTCGACTGGTACACGGCCCGGATCTCGCCCGACGCGCCCGAGAACACGGCGCCGCTCGGGCGCTTCCACGCGGCGTGCAGGCGCGGCGCGACGACGAGGCGCGAGCGGAACGGGAGGAGGTCGTTCCTCGTCGTCCGCCCCGGCGTCGTGTCCCGCGGATCGAGCAGCGTCGCCGCGATCTCGGCGCGGAGGAACCGGGTCACCTCGACCCCGGCCAGGAGCTCCGCGCCCACGACGCGGGCGCGGCCGACGTTGTACGGGCTCACGTAGCCCTGACCGGACTTCTCGTACGCGACGAGCCCGGAGACCGCGCTCCCGAACGCGAACACGTCGATGAAGGCGCCGCGCAGCACGGCGCCGCGCCCCGTCTGCGCCCGGATCCCGGCCTCGATCGTGGCGCCCGACTCCGGCTCGAGCTCCGCGTTGCCGTGGACGACGCCGGAGACGCCGTACACCTCGCCGAGCGTCGGGACGCGGACGTAGCGGCCCACGGTCGCGAGGAACCGGAGCCGGTCGCTCCCCGCCTCCACGCCGACCCGACCGGTCGGGACGAGCACGTCGCAAGGGCGCTCCCGGTCCGCGCCGGTGGCGTGGCACTCCCCGCTCGCGAGGGCGTGCAGCGCGAGCCCCTCGCCGAGGCGCGCCTCCGCGCTGACGGCGCCGCGCGCGAACGAGCGCCGCGCCCGCGCGAGCGGGACGTCGTCCGGCGCGCGTGAGATGTCCTCGCGCGCGACCGAGAGCACGGGCCGCACCCGGAGCCGCTCGGCGAAGGAGAGCGTCGCCCCGAGCGTCTGCTCCAGGCGGCGGCCGGCGAGGCGGAGCTCCGGCGTGAGCAGCGCGAGCTCGAAGAGGGGGTCGTGGACCTCCGACCGCGCCTCGATGAACGAGGTGCGCGCCTCGAGCGTGTGCTGCGCCTCTCCGCCGAAAGGCACCCGCGCCGCGACCGACGTCAGCGCGCGCCGCGACTCCCCCCGCGCCTCGCGGGACGGCAGGAGCGCGAGCCTCGGCACGCCCTGCTCGCGGCCTGTGCCGTTCGCGATCACGTCGACGATCGCGCCGCCCCCGAGCTCGACGCGCGCGAGCGCCCAGGCGTCGATCGTGCGCACGTCGGCGTTCTGCCGGCGCTCCAGCTTGTCGTCGCTCTCGTCGAAGAGCGTCCCGCCATCGTTGACGAACGCGTAGCGGTTCTCCGCGGCCTCGGCGCTCACCCCGACGATCGCGCTCACCGGGCCCGCGCTGGCGCCGGCGAACGCCCACCCGCGCCGCGCGCCGAGCGAGCCCGCCATGGCGCCCACGCCGGCCGTCGTCCGGGAAGGCCGCCGCGGCTCGAAGAAGATCGCGCCGCCGGGGCCGAGGCGGTCGGCCTCGATGGGCGCGTGGCCGCGGTAGATCTCGATGCGCTCGATGAGCCAGAGGGGCACGAGGGAGAGATCCGCCGTCCCCACGACGTCGTCGTTCAGGCGGACGCCGGCGAGGTACACCGGCGTCTGCGTGGCCGTCGCTCCCCGGAGGGCCGCGGTCGCCGGCCCGCCGAAGCCGCCCGACTCGATGACGAGGACGCCCGGCTGCGTGCGGAGCACGTCCCCCGCCCCGAGCCCCGCGCCCGTGAGGCGCTCGCGGCCCAGCACCGACCCCGCGACGGACCTGTCCTTGGGCGGCGCGGGCGCGCGCATGGGATCCCCCTCGACGCGCACCTCCAGCGGGTCGGTCCCCGGCCGAGCGGCAGCGCGACCGCCGTCCTGCTCGACCTCCGGCCTGCGCGGATCGTCGGCGCGGGCGGCCGGCAGCGCCGCCACGGCGCTGCAGGCGGCGAGCGAGAGCCAGCACGCCACGCCGGCGCTCCGGCGCCGACGCGACCGACGATCCGAGGAATCAACCATTCACGCGCCGCCTGCCCGCGTCGACCCCGCGCTGCTCAGGGTGAGCTGAGAGCCGAAGCGAGGGGGCTGCGTGACGGGCCACGGCACCGCGCGCGAGCGAGGTGGTCGAGAGCCTGGGCGCCTTCCCCTCGAAGGCTCAGGTCAGCGCGCGCCAGAGCACCGGCGCGCGCACCTTCGGCAGGTCTTCGGACTCACGGGCGCCGCGGCCGTCGCCGGTCGCTCTCCTACACATCACCGCTTCCCAGGCTGCTCTGGTGCGTGCCCAGTGCTTCTTGGTGATGGTCGTTCCCGTTCACCGCTGCGGGGGCAGTCCCGGATTCTCACCGGGTTCCCTTTTCAGCTCGCCAGGCGATGGCCGGACGAGCACCGATGGCGGGGCGACTCGTCGCACCCGTCACGCAGGATGTCAACGCAGAAGCGAAGGCCCGGAGCGCCCCGTCCACGGGCCCACCGGCGACGCACACCCGAGACAGAACCGGGACTCCCTTGACAGTCCTGCTCGCGCGTGCCATGAGTTACTTGAAACTGATTTTCCTTATCAGTTATCGGAAACGAGCGGCCCGAGACCCGACGTCCAGCGCCCGATGACCTGAGCCCACGTGGCTCTCGACGCCCATCGGAGCTGAATGTGACGAGTTCCATCTCGATACCGGCCGCTGTCGCGCTGCCCGCGGCGAACGCAGGGCAGCTGTTGAAGCAATACACCCCTGAGTCGGCGTTCTTCTTCGCGTCGCCGACGCGCACCCTCCTCGCGCAGGGCGTGCACGACATGATCCTCGAGCCGAACGGCGCGGATCGGGGCGACCGCCTCGCGGACCGCGTCACGAGGGTGCTCGCGTCGGCGTCGAGGGCCGGCCAGGGCCTCCCCATGGTGGTCGGCGCGGTGCCGTTCAACAGCACGTCGCCGGCGCACCTCATCGTGCCGAGGGCGATCCAGAGCGCGGGCCCGCTCCACCGCACGTCGGAATCGCCGAGGTCGCACCTGCCGATCACCATCCAGGAGCTGCGCCAGGTCCCCGAGCCCCGCGACTACGTGCGCGGCGTCGAGACGGCGGTGGGCCTGATGCGGTCCGAGGCGCTGAGCAAGGTCGTCCTCTCCAGGATGCTGGAGATGGTCCTGCGAGAGCCGGTCGATCTCCGCCTCGTCCTCCAGCGCCTCTCGCAGCAGAACCGGAACGGCTACACCTTCGCGGCCAACCTGTCGGATCCCACGGCCGGGCTCTCCAGCGCGGAGCGCGGCGTCCCGACCTCGCGCGCGCGGACGCTCCTCGGCGCGAGCCCGGAGCTGCTCCTGTCCCGCTCCGGGCTCCGGGTGATCGCCAATCCGCTCGCCGGCTCCGCGGTCCGCAGCCCGGACCCCGACGAGGACCGCCGGCGGGCGATCGCCCTGCTCGCGTCCGAGAAAGACCGGCACGAGCACGCGATCGTCGTCCACGCCGTCGCCGCCGCGCTCCGGCCGTTCTGCCGGCGCCTGAGCGTCCCCGACGAGCCCTCGCTCACGCAGACCCCGACGCTGTGGCACCTGTCGAGCCGGCTCACGGGGGAGCTGCGCGATCTCTCGATCTCCTCGATGAAGCTGGCCACCGCGCTGCACCCGACCCCCGCGGTGTGCGGATACCCCACGGACCGCGCCCGGGACGCCATCGAGGCGATCGAGCGGTTCGATCGCGGGTTCTTCACCGGGCTCGTGGGCTGGTCCGACGCCAGCGGCGACGGCGAGTGGGCGGTCGTCATCCGCTGCGCCGACGTCGCCGGCCGGGCGCTCCGCCTCTATGCCGGGGCCGGGATCGTCATCGGTTCGAACGGCGAGCACGAGCTCGCCGAGACCACCGCCAAGCTCGGGACCATGCTGAACGCGCTCGGCCTCGACGAGGCGCCGGAGCGGGCATGAGCGCTCCGGAGGAGAGCCGGCAGGCGCGACCGCAGGCGCTCGACGGCTGGACTCCGTGGCCGGCCGAGATGGCCGAGCTCTACCGGCGCGCCGGCTACTGGCGCGGCGAGACCTTCGGGCGCCTGCTCCGCGAGCGGGCCGCGCGTCACCCGGATCGGATCGCGCTCGTCAGCGGCGATCGCCGGCTGAGCTACGGGGAGCTCGATCGGCGCGCCGATCGCCTCGCCGCGGGCCTGCTGCACCTCGGGCTCCGGCCGGGGGATCGCGTCGTCGTCCAGCTCCCGAACATCACGGAGTTCTTCGAGGTGTGCTTCGCGCTGTTCCGGCTCGGGGCGCTCCCCGTGCTGGCCCTGCCCGCGCACCGGCGCGCCGAGATCGCGTACTTCTGCGAGCACACCGAGGCGGTCGCGTACGTCATCGCCGACCGGGACGGCGGGTTCGATTACCGCGCGCTGGCGAGCCAGATCCGGCGCGACGTCGGGACCTTGCGGCACGTGCTCGTGGCCGGCGAGCCGGGCGAGCACACGGCGCTCTCCAGCCTGGACCGGGAGCCCGTCGAGCTCCCGGAGCCCGCCGCGGGGGACGTCGCGTTCTTCCAGCTGTCCGGCGGGAGCACCGGCGTACCGAAGCTCATCCCGCGGACGCACGACGACTACCTCTACAGCGCGCGGGCCAGCGCGGAGATCTGCGGGCTCGACGAGGGCAGCGTTTACCTCGCCGTCCTCCCCGTCGCGCACAACTTCACGCTCAGCTCACCCGGGAGCCTGGGCGTGCTCCACGCCGGCGGCCGCGTGGTGCTCTGCCGCCGCCCCAGCCCGGACGAGGCGTTCCCGTGGATCGAGCGGGAGCGGGTCACGATGACCGCGCTCGTGCCGCCGCTGGCCTCGGTCTGGCTGGAAGCGGCCCGGGCGGCGCGGCACGACCTGTCGAGCTTGAAGGTGCTCCAGGTGGGCGGCGCCAGGCTCCCCGCGGAGGTCGCGCGCCGCGTGGGGCCGGCCCTGGGCTGCAAGGTGCAGCAGGTGTTCGGGATGGCGGAGGGGCTCGTGAACTACACCCGCCTCGACGACCCCGACGCCACCGCGCTCGAGACGCAGGGCCGGCCCATCTCGCCCCACGACGAGGTCCGCGTCGTGGACGACGACGACCGCGACGTCGAGCCCGGGCAGATCGGTCACCTGCTCACGCGAGGGCCCTACACGATCCGCGGCTATTACAGGGCCGACGCGCACAACGAGAAGGCCTTCACGCGCGACGGCTTCTACCGCACGGGCGATCTCGTGCGGCGGACCCGAGAGGGCTACCTCGTCGTGGAGGGCCGCGCCAAGGATCAGATCAACCGCGGCGGCGAGAAGATCGCGGCCGAGGAGGTCGAGAACCACGTCCTCGCCCACCCGGCGGTGCGCGACGCGGCGCTCGTCGCCATGCCGGACGCCCACCTCGGCGAGCGCTCGTGCGCGTTCCTCGTGGCCCGCGGGCAGCCGCCGCCGGCGAGGGAGATCAACGCGTTCCTGCGCGAGCGTGGCGTCGCCCAGTTCAAGGTGCCCGATCGCATCGAGTGGCTCGACGTCCTCCCTACGACGAGCGTCGGCAAGGTGGACAAGAAGGCGCTCCGCCGGTGGATCGCCGACAGGCTCGCGCAGGGCGCGCGCGCCTGAGAGGACAGCGCGGGCCCAGGCGGCGCAGCGGCGCCCGCGGCCCGTTCCATCGACAGGAGCGCTGCGATCACGAGAGAGAGAAGAGAGGAACGACCATGGCCATCCCCCGCATCCAGACCTACCGCATGCCACGAGCCGAGGAGCTCCCGGAGAGCCGGGCGTCATGGCGGCCAGACCCAGGGCGCTCCGTCCTCTTGATCCACGATATGCAGGAGTATTTCCTCGGCTTCTACGACGCGAGCGCGTCCCCGATGGTCGAGCTGATCGCCCATGCCCGCCTGCTCCGCGAGCGGTGCGCGGCGAGCGGGATCCCGGTCGTCTACACGAAGCAGCCCGCCGAGCAGACGAGGGCCCAGCGCGGTCTGCTGACGGATCTCTGGGGGCCCGGGCTGACGCAGCAGCCCGACAAACACGAGATCGTGCGCGAGCTCGCGCCGGGAAGCGCCGACACCGTGCTCACCAAGTGGCGTTACAGCGCCTTCCAGCGAACGGAGCTCCTGGATCTCATGCGCCGGTGGGGCCGCGATCAGCTGATCGTGTGCGGCGTGTACGCGCACATCGGGTGCCTGCTGACCGCGTGCGAGGCGTTCATGAACGACGTCCAGCCGTTCCTCGTGACCGACGGGACCGCCGATTTTTCCCGGCAGCAGCACGACATGGCCATCGCCTACGTGGCGCAGCGGTGCGGCGTCGCGCTGCCGACGAGCGACGTCCTGGCCGCGCTCGCGCCCCGCGAGCGGACGAGCGCCCCGCAGCGCGACGCGGCGGCGCCGGCGCCGGCGCCGCTCAGCGCGACGCAGGACCGGGCGCCGTGGGTCGAGCGCCTGCGCGGCGACGTGGCCGAGGTCCTCGACCAGCTCCCCTCGGCGATCTCCGATCGCGACGGCATCCTCGATCTGGGGCTCGACTCGATACGGCTCATGACGCTCGTCGAGCAGTGGCGCGCCGCGGGGATCGACGTCGCGTTCGTGGACCTCGCCGAGCTGCCGACGCTCGGGCACTGGTGGGAGCTCCTGTCGACCCGGCTGCCGCGCGAGGCGAGGCCGGCGCCCCGGCACCGCGCGGAGGCACCGCTCCAGGAAGCCGCCCGCTGACCGGCCGAGCTTGCCCCACGACGGCTTCCCCATGGCACAGGTCACCATGAATCAGGTCGCGACATCCGCACCCAGGACGGTGGCGCGCACCCCGCCGCGCCTCCTCGAGGTGCTGCGCACGACCGCGATCTCCCCCCGCATGCGGCGGATCACGCTGGGCGGCGCGGCGATCGCGGGGTTCCCCGCGCGCTCGGGCGGCGCGCACATCAAGGTCTTCTTCCCGCGCGGCGACCAGGCGGCGCCGGAGCTGCCCACGCTGGGCCCGGACGGCCCCGTCTGGCCTCCGATGCCGCGGCGGCCGATCACGCGCACGTACTCGGTGCGCAGGTACGACGCGCAGGCCGGCGAGCTGGACGTGGACTTCGTCCTGCACGGGGACGACGGCCCCGCGTCGCGGTGGGCCCACCACGCGAGGCCGGGCGATCGCATCGGCATCGCCGGGCCGGGCGGCCCCGATCCGATGCTCGGTCCCGCGGACTGGTACCTCCTGGCCGGCGACCTCTCCGCGCTGCCGGCGATCGGCGCGCTGCTCGAGGCCCTGCCGAAGACGGCGCGCGGCCACGCCATCGTCGCGATCCCCGACGCGGCGGACGTGCAGGAGATCGAGCGCCCGCCGCACGTGGCGCTGACCTGGATCACCCTGCAGGGCGAGCACGCCCCGGGCCCCCGGCTCGAGGCGGCCGTCCGCGCCCTGGGATGGCCAGCGGGCCGCGTCTTCGCCTGGGTCGCGGGCGAGTCGTCGTCCGTCGTCGCGATCCGCGATCACCTGCTCGACGAGCGCGGGCTCGGTCGCGAGGCGCTGTACGCGATCCCCTACTGGAAGGCGAGCCAGTCCGAGGAGGCGTACCACGCGGAGCGGCACCGGATCATGGATGGGCTCGACAGGGCCTGACGGGAGCGATCGATGGAGTTCGAGCACAAGGCGGCGCTCGTCACGGGCGCGGCCCAGGGGATCGGCGAGGCCGTCGCCCGGAGGCTCGCCGCGCGCGGCGCCGCCGTGGCGGCGGTGGACGCGAACCGGGAGCGCCTGGCCGCCGTGGTCGCCGATCTCCAGGCGAGCGGCCATCGCGCCGCGGCGTTCGTGGTGGACGTGGCCGACGGCGAGGCGGTCGACGGCGCGGTGGAGCGGATCGAGCGCGAGCTCGGCCCCCTCGAGATGCTTGTCAACGTGGCCGGCGTGCTGCGCGTGGGCGGCGCCCTCTCGCTGACGAGCGACGACTGGGAGCGCACCTTCGCGGTCAACACGAGGGGGGTGTTCAACGTGAGCCGGGCCGTGGCGCGCCGCATGGTGCCGCGCCGATCGGGGTCGATCGTGACGGTCGGGTCCAACGCCGCGCGCACGCCGCGGATGAACATGGGCGCTTACGCGGCCTCGAAGGCCGCCGCGGCCCAGTGGACGAAGTGCCTCGGCCTGGAGCTCGCGCAGCACGACATCCGGTGCAACGTGGTGTCCCCTGGCTCGACGGACACGCCGATGCAGCGCGCGCTCTGGGCGGACGATCGCGGCGCTCAGGCGGTCATCGCCGGCGCCCCCGAGGCGTTCCGGCTGGGCATCCCGCTGCGCCGGATCGCCACGACGGACGACGTCGCCAGCGCGGTGCTGTTCCTGCTCTCGGACGAGGCGCGGCATATCACGATGCACGACCTCTGCGTCGACGGCGGCGCCACGCTGGGCGCCTGATCCTGGTCTGGCTTCGTTCGAGCGAGAAATGAGCCGCCAAGACGCCAAGGACGCCAAGGACGCCAAGATTTTAAATTCATTGTCTTCTTGGCGTCCTTGGTGTCTTGGCGGTTCATTTCTCTGGTTTCCGAGCTGTTCGGTATTCTAGGGACCTTCCTTCGCGACGTTTCCGAACAGCGCGTCGGACGCCGTGCCGACCATCACCACCGCGGCGAGCGCCACGGCGGCGGCGATCGCGAGGGCACCGAGGACGCGCGAGGGCTTCATCTGCCACCACATGGCGAGTCCGCTGAGCGCCCACACGACCAGCGTGATCCCGGTGATGTCCGCGAAGAGCGCCCAGAGCCACGCCACGCCGCCGTGCACGGGGAAGTGATGCGTCTTGTGGAGCGTCTCGAGCACCTCGACGAAGCGGGGCCACCCCCGCGCGCCGGCTGGCCGCCCGTCGAGCCGCCCCGTGCCCAGGTTGTACGTGACGTTCCAGGCGCGGCCGTCCGCGTCCCGCATGCCGAAGCGCAGCTCGGGGCTGATCTTCGGGTGGGCGCGCAGCGGCCCCGCGGCGTCGACACCCATCTTGGGCAGGAGATCCTTCATCTGCTCCTGCACCGCCACCATCCTGTGCCCAGGCAGGTCGATCGCGACGCCGGCGAACGGGGGCGCGGGGGCCTCGGGCTCGGGAGGGTGGCTGGAGACCGTCGCGCTGCCGTCGTCGAGGCGCAGGATCACCACCTCGCGCCCCCCATCGGCGCGCGGCGCCGCGAGCAGGGGCCACCCGGAGAAGGCGCCCGGGGTCCCCGGATCGAGCGTGTAGCGCGAGGGCGAGCCGGCGTTGAGCTGCTCGACGACCTGGCGCGCGAGCTCGCCGGGATCCCAGGGCTGGAACCCGGTGAGCGCCGACAGCCGCTCTCCCGAGAGCGACCGGCTGTCGATGTCTCGCCCGATCTGCGGGTGATTGAACAGCGTGCCGCTGATCCCGAACAGCAGTATCCAGGGGAACAGCAGCAGGCCCAGGTACATGTGCACGCGCCGCACGACCTTCATGATCGCGCCGTAACGCGGCCGCGCGCGGGGGCCCCGCGGCGAACGGGGCCCTCGCGCGGCGTCGTCCCTCATCGCTCCTTCGTGATCGGGCGCGAGCGTCATCGGATCTTCGCGACGGAGAAGGTGAGCCCAGGCGCGCTCACGCCCGCCTCGCCGGGCCCGTCCTCGCCGATCTCGCGGAGCGTCGTCGACTCCTGGCCCTCGAACTCCAGCAGGAAGGTGCGGTCGCCGAGCGCGACGCTCAGGACGCTGCCGCCGCCGGGCGCCGCGTCGAGCACGGTGGCGGTCGGCGTGTCGCCGAGCGTCACGCTGGCCCACCGCCACGCCGCGGCGCTCGCCAGCACGCGCGGGTGGGTGTCGTCCGCGATCGCGAAGAGGCTCTCGTCGAGCACCCGCAGGAACGCCCTGCCGTCCGGGCCGCCGAAGAGCGAGCCGGCGGTGTCGCCCTCGAACAGCGCGCTCAGCTCCACGTGGAACTCGGGGTCGAACTGCCTCGTCTCCGGATCGAAGCGCAGCATGCACGGGGCGGCCGCGTTGTCGGGGTTGAGCCGGTGCACCGCCGCGCCGTACGCCTCGGTGGCCACGTAGATCATGCCGTCGGGCCCCTCGACCCCATCGCGCACGTAACCGCAGCGTTCGTCGGTGACGACGGTCGCCTCGTCCGTCGCGCTGTCCACGACGACGACCGCGGCCACGCTCGGGACCTCCGGGCCGATCCGCCAGCCGCCGAAGGTGATCACGTCGCCGCCCTGGACCAGCGGCGACGAGGAGGAGTACGTGAGGGTGGCGTCCTGGATGACGAGATCCTCGAGCGGGATGTCGCCGGTGACCGTCATTTCCTGAGGGTTCCAGACGACCACCTGGGCGGTGGGACCATCGAAGAAGTACGCCTTGGTCGCCGAGACGAAGTGGAACTGGGTGCCGTACTCGCCGAGCTTCGCGAGGCCCTTGCCCTGGAAGCTCACGGTGTCGCCTTCCTCGAGGCTGCCGTCCTCCTGCAGGTCGTAGCGGGTCACGGTCGCCGCGGCGTCGCTCGCCACGAACACCGCGCCTCCGCCGTCCAGCCCGACACCGAGGGCGCGCCCCTGCACCTCGATGGCGTCGTCCAGCGACAGCGCCTCATCCGAGTCGATGTCGTCCGTCACGATGACGTAGCTCTGGGTGTCGCCGCCGTCCGGCCCGAAAACCTGGACCGTGAGGGCGTACGCCGGCCCCGCGTCGGGCGTCCCCCCCGCGCCGCTTGTGGCTCCGCCGGCGCCCCCCGCGCCGCCGGTGCCGCCGCTCGTCGCGCCGCTGCTCGTGCCATCGCTCGTGTCGTCGCCGCACGCGGCGAAGCACGGGAGGAGCAGGGTCAAGAGGAGGGCACTCGCGTAGCGCGCACGAAATAACATGAAGGATCTCCTTGTGTCGGGTTTCAACCGCTGTCGCACGAACATCGGCTCACAGGCTCAAGGCGAGCTTGGCGTACGCCGCTCGCCCCGGGCGCTGGACGCCGTAGAAGCTGAAGGCCTTCTCGTCGGTGAGGTTCTGGACCTCGACGGTCGAGCTCACCGTCCATCCGCCGCGCTCGACCAGGTACGTGAGCGCGAGCGTGTGCACGAGCTGCGACGGGATCTCCGCCTTGGAGTCGGCTGCACCGCGGCCTTCCGGGCCGACGAAGAAGGCGTGTACGTAATCGGCGTGCCAGGTCAGGGACAGGACATCACGCCGCGCCGAGATCTCGGGCCACTGCGCGCGCGCTGCGACCCCGCCGAAGAGGTACGGCTGGTTCTGGATGCGAACGCCGGTCGAGCCGTCCCGGAAGTCCTGCCATGTGACGTGACCGTCGACCGACAGCCAGTTGCCCGGAGAGGTCCACCCCGCTGTCGACTCGATACCGACGGATCGCGCCGACAGCGTGTTTCCGTACTCCGAGTAGCCCAGGTGCCTTCGCAGCGTGATCAGATCCTCGGTGAAGCGACCGAAGCCGTTGGCGCTGAACCGGAGCTGTCCCGCGCCGGTCTCCGCGCGCTCCAGAGTCACGCCGAGGTTGACGTTGTGGCTCGCCTCCGGCTGCAGGTGGACGTTCCTGACGATGAGCCCTCCGTCGCCGAACAGCTCCTCCGGTGTCGGCAGGCGGGTGGCGAACTCGTACGAGGCCTTGGCGTAGAGGGCGTCGGTGAAGCGGAAGCGCAGGCTGTCCCCTGCCCCCACCCGGTGGGTCGCTCGATCGACGTCGCCGATCCGGCCGCTCGGCAGGTGCTCCCGGGTGAGGACCGACTGCAGGTAGAGCTTGGCGAAGGTGATGTTCGCGAGCCGGCCCTCGAGCGGCCTCGCCTCGTACTCGACGCCTGCCACGCCGCTCCACAGCTCCCGCTCCGCGGTCAGCGGGTCCTTCTCGGGCTCGGCCACGACAAGGTTCCTCCCGGTGCGCGTCACGTGGCTCGGCGAGAGCCCGAAGCGCAGGACGTGCTCGGTCGCCGGGTGCCAGGCCAGGTTGACGCGAGCGAAGGCGGTGTGCTGGCGGACTTGCTGGTCGTTCGCGTCGTCCCCGACCTCCCCCCGATACGGGCGCTCCACGCAGCCGCCCGACCAGTCGTAGGTGCACGTGGCCACGTCGAGGAAGGTCGTGCGCGCGTACGAGTAGCCCGCGAGGGCGTCCAGCCGCGCCCTCCCGGAGAACGGCTGCGCATACCGCAGCAGCGCGCCGCCGGTCTGCCTGCCGAAGGTGACCTCTCCGAAGGGCGGCGACTTGACCCTGCCGTCGAGCATGTCGACGAGCAGACCGTGCTGCACCTCCTTGTCGTGCGAGGTGAAGAAGGCGCGAAGGAGCAGGCGGTCGGCCCACGGCCGCCGCGCGACCCCCACCTCGGCCGCGCCGCCGGCCGCGACATAGCCATCGTGGAACCGCCGGGCGCGCGCGGGCGACAGGCGCCCGCTCTCGTCGTACGCCATGACGTCGATCGGGGTGTCGTTCCGCGCGCGATCGACGAACCCGCTCGCGCGAGCGAAGAGGCCGCTCGGCGCGTGCGCGTGGCGCGCGCCGAGGGTCATCCGGTACGTGCCGAAGGAGCCGGCCTGGTAGGACGCCGACGCGCCCGTGCCGCGCGTGTCTTGATCGGTCACAAGGTTCACCGCGCCGCCGAGCGCGTCCGTGCCGAAGCGAAGCGGCACGACGCCGCGGTAGATCTCGGCGCGCTCGACGAGGTTGACCGGCACGTTGGCGACCCCGAAGGAGTGCCCGGCGAGGTCGAGCGGCACGCCGTCGAGGAAGAAGCGGATCCGGTCGTCGGTGAGGCCGTTCAGCGAGAAGCGCGCGCCGGAGCCGAGCCCGCCGAGGCGGCGCACGCTCACGCCCTCGGCGCGCGCCAGCACCTGGCCGAGATCCGCGGCCTGCCGCCTGGCCTCGACGGTCTCGATGACCTGGA
The DNA here is from genome assembly GCF_051525985.1 of Sorangium sp. So ce145. NCBI lineage: Bacteria > Pseudomonadati > Myxococcota > Polyangiales > Polyangiaceae > Sorangium > Sorangium sp. So ce145. Next base: position 5,418,759 of record NZ_CP150315.1, read on the forward strand.
CCGCCTGCGCGGAGGTCCGGAGCCGCTCGGCCTCGGAGGCCCCCCGCACGCTCACCTCGATCGCGGGCAGCGCTGGCCCTGCGGCGCCAGCGACCGGCGCGGCGCCGGCGGCGCCTGTGATGGGCGCGGCCGAGGGGACAACCTGCCCGGCCGGGATCCCTGTTCCGGGGCCCGCCGCGGGGGGCGGCGCAGGCAGCCGGAAGTCGTGGCGGTAGAGGATGCGCGACGCGACGCTCCGGTCGCCCCGCCGCGCCGGCCTGAAGCGGAAGCGCAGCGCCGCTTGCTGCGCGGCCTCGTCGAACCCGTGGCCCGCGGGCTCGGCGACCTCTGCGCTGGTGACGCGCCCTTCCGCGTCGATCGTCAGCCGCAGCACGACGCTCCCCTCCACCCCCGCCTCGCGCGCCGCCTGGGGATACGCCGCCTCGACCGCGCCCGTGAGCTCGGGCGGGCGCACCGCGAGCGCGGCGCCATCGCCCGGGGCGCGCGCCGCCGGCGCTGCCTCGGCCCCGGGTGCCGCTCTCTCGCCGACCTCTCCGGCAGGGGCCTCTTCGCTCGCCCGCGCGTCCGCTGCGAAGGCCAACAGGGCACCGCAGGGGGCGAGGACCAGAGTCCCGGCCAGCGCGGCGCAACACAAGGGCTGTAATCGAATCATGAGATCACCGGGCATGCTCACCGGAGCGTGACGCAGCGGCGCTCTGGCCGGCTCTGCGCAAGCTGGTTGTCGTGCCGTCTCGCTCGCCGGCTCTTCAGGCCTCTTCAAATGGCACAGACCGCGCTGGCCAGGGGCCGCCGCCGCGAGCTGTCATGTCAGCGCCCTGGGAGATTCAACCGCTCACGTCCTCCGCCGCCGCCGGGACCGGGACGACGACGACGCGCTTGCACCGCCGGCACTTCAGCTCGACGCCGCCGGGCACATACCGGGCGAGGAGGCTGCCGCAGCCGCAACGCACGGAATTGGGCTCGGCACGTCCAGCAACGCCGCAGTGATCACACCGGCTGTCGAGCGGAGCAGTCGCCTTCGACATCAGGTTGTCCATCGTGGAACCCCATTCTCAATAATGAAAGTCACTTTCACTTTCAATCTTGAACCTGCCATGCTACCAACAGCGTTGTCAAGCGAAAGCGGTCGGAGAGCGTCCACTGCGCCCGCGAGGCGTCGCGACGTCCGCAGGTCCGAGCAGCGCGAGATCGCGGCCGAAATGGCGCGATCTGCGCGCTCGCTCGGGTCGCCGGCGCCATGCCTCGCTGGCGCGGACAGGTCCCCGCGGGACGGTGGCCCGCGGCGGGAGTCCCAACGAATTCGCTTGACAATGCCCACCCTACCTCACCATAAACGAACTTGAAAGTAGTTTTCATTTTCATTCGCTCGTCGATGCCGAGGTGGCCACGCCCATCGCGGCGTCATCGAGCTGGGTTCGCCGTCGGGACGACGTCCGGCGCCCCTGCCCTGCGTGCTCTCGGGGCTCGGGCCCCGTGCGCCGGCGGGCTCCGCTTTCGTTCCAGCGGCGCTGGCTAGGGCGTCAAGGCCGCCTTTGCGCCGTCGTCGCGGGCCGCGGATCGCCTGCCGCGAGCGTGCCTCTGGCGGCTGTCCCGTCGAGCGCCGGTTGAACCAGGAAGGTTGTCGTCATGGTCGCTCCTCAGGACGCGCGCTGGCCGCTGTCGGCCGCGCAGCACGGTATCTGGCTGGGCCAGCAGCTCGACCCCGCGAGCCCGGTGTACAACGCGGGCGAGTGCGTCGAGATCTGCGGGGCCCTCGATCTCGCGACCCTCGAGGCCGCGATACGCCAGGCCGCCTCGGAGGCAGAGGCGCTGCACGTGCGCTTCACGAGCGAGGCGGATGGGCCGCGCCAGCGCCTCGACCTGTCCCCTGACTTCGCTGTACACCGCGTCGACGTCGGCGCGGCGCCGGACGCGTTCGCCGCGGCCGAGGCGTGGATGCGCGAGGATCTCGCGAGGCCGGTGGATCTCGCGCGCGGGCCCCTCTTCACGGAGGCGCTGTTCACGGCGGGGCCCGATCGGCTCTTCTGGTACCAGCGCGCGCACCACATCGCGCTGGACGGCTACGGCTTCTCGCTGATCGCGCGGCGGGTGGCCGAGATCTACACCGCGCGCGTCGAGGGCCGATCGAGCGAAGGCGGCGCCTTCGGGTCGCTGCGCCGGGTCGTCGACGAGGATCTGGCCTACCGCGCCTCCCCCGATCTGGAGCGCGATCGCGCCTTCTGGACGCAGCGCTTCGCCGATCGGCCCGAGCCGGTGAGCCTCGGCGACGAGCCGGCGCCCGCGTCGCGCGCCTGCCTGCGCCGGACGGCGTCGCTCGCGCCGTCCACCGTCGACCGGCTGAAGGACGTGGCGCGCCAGGCGAAGGCGACCTGGCCCGACGTCGTGATCGCCGCGACCGCGGCGTACGTGCACCGGCTCACCGGCGCGCCCGAGATCGTCCTGGGGCTGCCCGTGATGGGGCGCCTCGGCTCGGTGTCGCTGCGCATCCCGGGCATGGTCATGAACATCGTCCCGCTCCGGGTGCCGGTCGCGGAGGGCGCGAGCCTGGCCGACGTCGCCCGGCAGGTCGCGGCCGAGCTCGCGGCCATCCGGCCCCACCTGCGGTATCGCTACGAGCAGCTGCGCCGGGATCTCAAGCTGATCGGCGGCGGCCGCCGGCTGTTCGGCCCGGTGGTCAACATCATGCCGTTCGATTACGACCTGCGCTTCGCGGGGCATCGCGGCGTCGCGCACAACATCTCCGCCGGCCCGGTCGAGGATCTGTCGTTCGGCGTCTACGCGAGGTCGGACGGGCGCGGGCCGCGGCTCGACCTCGACGCCAACCCGGCCTGCTACGGCGACGACGATCTCTCGGCGCACCAGCGGCGCTTCCTCGCGTTCCTGGAGGCGATCGCCACCGCCCCCGAGCAGGCCCTCGATCGCGCCGAGATCGACCTCCCCCGGGCCGCGGCGCGCGCGCCCGGCGCGCAGGCGGTCGCGACCGAGCAGCCCGGCGCGCTGCTCGACGGGGGCCCGCTGCCGGCGTCGGCGCGCCCCGTCGTCGAGCAGATCGCCCTGCGCGCGCGCGAGCGGCCAGACGCGACAGCCATCCAGCACGGCCTCGAGCGCGTGACCTACGGCGAGCTCGACCTCGCCGCCCGGCGGCTCGCCGCCCGGCTCGCCGCGCTCGGCGCCGGGCCGGACACGCTGGTCGCGGTGCTCCTGCCGCGCAGCGTCGGCGCCATCACCGCGATCCTCGGCGCGCTCTACGCCGGCGCAGGCTACCTCCCCCTCGATCCGGACGGGCCGCAGCCGAGGACGACGGCGATCCTCGACGACGCAAGACCGGCGATCATCGTCACGACGTCGCCGCACGCCGCGAAGGTGGGGAGCGATCGCGCGGCGCGCCTCGTGCTCCTGGACGAGGCGATCCACGGCGCGCCGGCGCGGGCGCTGGTCCAGGGCGCGGAGGAGCACCTGGCGTACGTCATCTACACGTCCGGCTCCACCGGCCGCCCGAACGGCGTCATGATCGAGCGCGGCGCGCTGGCCCACTTCGTGGCGGCCGCGACCCACCGCTACGATCTGCGCCGCGACGACCGGGTGCTGCAGTTCGCGCCGCTGCACTTCGACGCCAGCGTCGAGGAGATCTTCCTGACCCTGTGCGCGGGCGCCGCCCTGGTGCTGCGCACGGACGAGATGCTGCAATCCGTGCCGCGGCTGCTCGACGCCTGCGAAAGGCACCGGATCACCGTCCTGGATCTGCCGACCGCGTTCTGGCACGAGCTCGCCTACGCCCTCTCGACCGGCGCGGCGTCGCTCCCCGAAGGCGTCCGCACCGTCATCATCGGCGGCGAGGCGGCGCTGCCCGAGCGCGTCGAGCGCTTCCGCCGCGCCGTCGGCCGGCGCGCGCGGCTGCTCAACACCTACGGCCCCACCGAGGCGACCGTCGTCGCCTCGGCCGCCACGCTGAGCGGCGGCGACGCGCCGGACGACGCGCCAGACGACAGACACGAGGCGCCGATCGGCACGCCGCTGCCCGGGGTTCGCGCGGCCATCGTCGACACGCACACGCACACGCACACGCACACGCACACGCGCGGCCGGCTGGTCCCGCGGGGCGCCGTGGGCGAGCTCCACCTCATCGGGCCCGGGCTGGCGAGGGGGTACCTCGGGCGGCCGGACCTCGACGCCGCGCGCTTCGTCGTGCTCGACCAGCTGGAGGGCCGCCCGCGCGCGTACCGCACCGGCGACCTGGTCCTCCAGCGGGCCGACGGGCAGCTGGTCTTCGTCGGGCGCGTCGACGACGAGCTCAAGATCAGCGGCCACCGCGTCGATCCGCTCGAGATCGAGGCCGCGCTCCTGCGCCACCCTTCCGTGCGGGAGGCGGCCGTCATCGGGCACGCCTCGGCCGGCGGTGGCAAGCGCCTGTCCGCGTTCCTCGTCGCCGGGGACCCCGCCCCGTCGCCGGCCGAGCTCCGCCGGCACGCGCGCTCGCTGCTCCCCGCGGCCGCCGTCCCCTCGGCCTTCGTGCTCACCGATCGGCTGCCGAGGACGAGCTCCGGCAAGATCGACCGCAAGGCGCTGCGGGAGGCGCCGCTCGCCGCGGCGGCGGAGCCGCCTGCCGCCGCGACGGCGCTCGAGCGGCAGCTGCTGCAGGTCTGGGAGCAGGTGCTCGGCGTGAGCGGCCTGTCGGCGCACGACGATTTCTTCGAGCGCGGCGGCCAGTCGCTGCAGACGATCCAGGTCGCCAACCGGCTCAGCGTCGATCTCGGGCGGGAGATCCCCGTCGCGATGGTCTTCCGCCACCCGACCGTCGCGGCGCTCGCGCGCGCCCTCGACGAGGCGCAGGGCGCGGCGGCGGCGGCGCAGACGAGCGGCGAGCCCCCCGGCGCGATGCTGGCCGACGCCGAGCTCCCCGAGGACGTCGTCCCCCGATCGCTCGTGTGGTCCGGCGGCGGCGGTCGCCCGCGGCAGATCGTGCTCACCGGCGCGAGCGGCTTCGTCGGCGCGCACCTGCTCCACGAGCTCCTGGCGCAGACCGACGCGACCGTGATCTGCCTGGTGCGCGCCGAGAGCGAGGCGCACGCAGCGGAGCGGATCCGGCAGGCGCTCTCGAAGCAGCGCCTGCCGGTGGGCGGCATCGACGCGCGGGTGCTCGCCGTGCCCGCCGACCTGACGCAGCCCCGCCTCGGCCTGAGCGCCGCGCGGTTCGGCCAGCTCGCCGCGGAGTGCGACGCCATCTACCACAACGCCGCGGTGGTGAGCCTCGTGCGCGACTACCGCAGCCTGCGCGCCGCCAACGTGATCGGCACGCGCGAGGCGCTCCGCCTGGCCGCAGCCGGGCGCCCCAAGCCGCTGCACCACGTGTCGACGCTCGCCGTGGCCCCGGGCATCGCGGCGAGCCCCGAGGTCGCGGAGGCGTTCGTGCCGCCGCACCCCGGCCTGCGCGACGGCTACCAGCAGAGCAAGTGGGCGGCCGAGCGCCTGGTGCAGCAGGCCGCCGAGCGCGGGCTGCCGGTCGCCGTGTACCGCCTGGGTCGCGTCGTCGGCGCGCCCGGAACGGGCGTCGTCAACGAGCAGGATCTGGTCTTCCGGCTGCTGCGGGCCGGCATCCCCGCCGGCGTCCTGCCCGATCTCGACGTGAGGGAGGTGTGGACGCCCGTCGACTACGTCGGGCGCGCGATCGTGCATCTCTCCCTCACCGCGCAGGCCACGGGCGCCGTGGTCAACGTCGCCCCTGCGCCCGAGGTCCGGCTGACGGAGCTCTTCGACTGGGCGCGCGACTACGGCTACCCGGTCGAGCGGCGCCCTGTCGCGGCGTGGCGCGCGCGGCTGAAGGACGGCGCCGACGCCGCGGACAGCGCCACGCTCGCGTTCTTCGATCTCCAGTCGGCCCCGGCCGACGGAGAAGCGACCTTCGGCATCGGGCGCGTGCGCTGCGACAACCTGGAGCGCGGCCTGGCCGGCACCGGCATCACGTGCCCGCCGATCGATCGCGCGCTCCTCCACCGCTACCTCGATCGCTGCGTCGAGGAAGGCCTCCTGCCGCCCCCTTCCAGCGCGGCGCGGCGAGCGCCGCGCCCCGCATGACACCGGCTCACGGACGAGAACCTCTAGCCAGAGAGAACGACCACGATGACCACACAGACGATCGACCCACGGGACAGGAAGCAGGGCGGCGGCGCGCCGCAAGGCGCCGCGGAGGGGCTCCGGCTCGACCGCTCGAACGCGCTGCTCGCCGAGGCGCGCCGGCTCATCCCCGGCGTCACGCAGTCGCTCATGAAGCGGCCGGAGATGTTCGCGCTCGGCTCGTTCCCCGTGTACCTCGAGGGCGGCGAGGGCGCGCTGGTGCGCGACGTCGATGGCAACCAGTACATCGACTACATCTGCGGGCTCGGGGCGAACACGCTCGGGCACAACCACCCGGCGGTCGTCGACGCCATCCGGCGGCGGCTCGACAGGGGAATCCTTCACTCGCTGCCGACGGAGGTCGAGGTCACCGCCACGCAGGACCTCGTCGCGCTGACCCCGGGCGCCGAGATGGCCCGCTTCTTCAAGACCGGCGCGGACGCGACGTCCGCGGCCATCCGGCTCGCCCGCCACGTGACCGGCAAGGAGAAGGTCGTCACCATCGGCTACAACGGCTGGCACGACCACTTCATGTTCGACACCCCCGGCGTCCCGGCGGTGCTGCGCGAGTACACGTACCGCATGCCGCTCATGGCCGAGGCCGACGAGCAGCCGCTGCTCGATCTCATCGCGAGCAAGGGCCCGGAGCTCGCGCTCGTGCTGCTCTCGCTGCCCTACAAGCGATGCGTCTCGGCGGAGTACCTGCGCGAGGTGCGCGAGGCGTGCCGCGCCCAGGGCGTGCTGTTCGTCCTCGACGAGGTCGTCACCGGCTTCCGGCTCGCCCGCGGCGGCGCGCAGGAGTACTACCAGATCGAGGCTGATTTCGTGTGCCTCTCGAAGGGCATCGCCGCGGGCATGCCGCTGTCGGCGATCGCCGGGCCGCGCCAGGTGATGAGCCGACTCTCGGAGCTCCAGGTGTCGACGACGTTCGGCGGCGAGATGCTCTCGCTGGAGGTCTGCAGGGCGGCGCTGCGCGAGTACCGCGAGACCGACTACGTCGCGAGGGTCGCCGCGCTCGGAAAGCGGCTCCGCGAGGGCATCAACCGGCGCGCGGAGCAGGGCGGCTTCCCGCTGCGCGTCGTGGGATACGACGCGATCCCCTTCTTCCTCATGGCCGAGGATCTGGCCGTCCACGCGAAGCGCATGGAGCCGTTCGTCGGCGCGATGGCGAGGCGCGGCGTCCTGCTGCGGCGCGACGTCAACTTCCTCTGCGGCGCGCACACCGAGGCGCAGATCGATCACACGATCGACGCGGCGCACGACGCGCTGCTCGAGCTGGCGAGCCGCGGCGTGATCGAGCGCGGCGCGGGCGCGAAGGCCCGGAGCTGAGCCCACCGTCGTGCTGAACGCTCGCTCCGAACGGACGCTCCTGTTCCTCATCGCCGCGGTCCAGTTCGTCAACCTGCTCGACTTCATGGTCGTCATGCCGCTCGGGCCGGACTTCGCGGTCGCGCTCGGCATCCCGATGTCCGACATCGGCCTGATCGGCGGCAGCTACACCGCGGCGGCGGCGGTCTCGGGGGTCGCCGGCGCGTTCTTCCTGGACCGCTTCGACCGGCGCAGCGCGCTCGCCGTCGCGATGCTCGGCCTCGTCCTCGGCACCGCCGCGGGCGGCCTCGCCACCGGCCTGCCGAGCCTGCTCGCGGCGCGCGTGCTCGCCGGGGCCTTCGGGGGGCCCGCGACCTCGATCGCGTTCTCCATCGTCGCGGACGCGATCCCGCCGGAGCGGCGCGGCAAGGCGATGGGCGTCGTGATGGGCGCCTACTCCCTGGCCGCGGTGCTCGGGGTGCCGGCCGGCCTCGAGCTCGCGCGGCGCGGCGGCTTCCAGGCGCCGTTCTTCGCCGTTGCTGCGCTCGGGCTCACCGTCGCGGGGCTCGCGCTGCTGCTGCTCCCCCCGATGCGCGGCCACCTCGCCGGGGCGCGGGCGCGCGCCGAGGAGGACGCGCTGCGCGAGCTCCGCGCGCTCGTCGGCCGCCCGCTCGTGCTGCTCTCGTACGCGACGACGGCGGTCATGACGATGGCGTCGTTCCTCGTCATCCCGAACATCTCGGCCTACGTGCAGAACAACCTCGGCTACCCGCGCGAGCGGCTCGGCCTGCTCTACCTCGTGGGCGGCGCGCTCACCTTCGTCGTGATGCGCACCGCGGGCGCGCGGATCGATCGCGTCGGCGCGTTCCGTACGAGCCTGGTCGGGGCGGCGATGCTCGTGGCCATCCTCTATGCCGGGTTCCACGCGTACGTGCCGGGGCTGCCCGTGCTCGTCGTCTTCGTCGCCTTCATGACCGGGACGGCGATCCGCAACATCGCCCACGGCACGCTCGCCTCGAAGGTGCCGCTCCCCTCCGAGCGGGCGCGCTTCGGATCCATCCAGTCGGCCGTGGATCACCTCTCATCGGCGCTCGCCGCGTTCCTCGCGGCCAGGATGCTGCACGAGCTCCCCGACCAGCGCCTCGACGGCATGGGCGCCGTGGCCGCGCTGGCGATCGCCTTCACGCTCGCGTCGTCGTGCTTGATCTTCCTGATCGAGCGACACCTCGCCCTCGGCGCGTCGAGCGGCGCCGGCGCCGCGCGCGCGCTGGAGGGCCGGGGCTAGTCGACGAGCGCGGGAGTCCAGAGAGCGCGCATCCAGCCGGGCGCCCCTCACCTGACTGACCTGGTTTCCATCTCCGATTCCCCTCGATGGGAACAACGACCCATTCGGGGCACCTCCCCTTCCGATGCTGGAGAAAAGCTCCGGGGTCGGCTTGCACGGCCGCTGCTCACATGCTCTTTGTCGGTGACCTCATCCATGGTGTCTCCGTCTCTCGTCCCGCGCCTCGCGGGATGCCTTGGCTGCCTCGTCGCGGCCCTCGTCCCACGCATCGTCGTCGCCGTCATCCCGGCCGAAGCCTCGCCTCCTCCGGCGGCGGCGGTCGCGCCGATCACCGAGGTTTCGCCCCGCGCGAAGGGCGCGCCTGAGCCCCTCATCGACGGCGCCGCGCGCTCCGTCGTCGCCGTGGCCGTGTCGCATCGCGATCCCCGGGGCGGCGAGCGCCGCGTGAGCCTGTGCAGCGGCGCGCTCATCGAGCCGAACCTCGTCTTGACGGCGCGTCACTGCATCTCGCGCAACCTGACAGCGACCCCTCGCTGCGATCGCTCGGGCCGGTCGCACAACGGCGATCACGTCGGCGAAGACATCGATCCTTCCGAGATCGCCATTTACACAGGGGACCATATCGATGTCTCCCGCGACGCCGCGCGGGCGCGCGCCGTGGCCACGCTGCACGGGAAAGAGCGCGTCCTCTGCGACGCGGACATCGCCTATCTGGTGCTCGATCGGCCCCTCACCGACGTGGCGCCCCTGCGGATGCGCGAGGTCGGGGCGATCGATCCAGGCGACAGCGTGGTCGCCGTCGGATACGGCGGCGGAGCGGGTAACCGGCTCGGCGTCCGCGCCGCGCGCGGTCCGCGCCTCGTCGCCGCGGTCGGGCCCCGCGCCGATCCGGCGACCGGCAAGGTCCTCGGTCCGCGCGAGTTCGAGATCGAGGGGGCGACCTGCGCCGGCGACTCGGGAGGTCCGGTGATCGACGCTGACCGCGGCGACGTGGTGGGCATCACCTCGCGAGGCGCGGGGTGCACCGCCGCTGGCAACCACGTTTATACGCGCACGGACGCCTTCGCCGCGCTGACGGCCGAGGCCCGCACAGCCGCGCTCGCACAACGCTGAGCTCCGCGCGCCATCGCCGCCGGCTCGCCTCGGCGAGCGCGAGCGTCAGGACGCGCGCGGCGGGAGCAGACCGTGTGCAACAGCGGCACAGCGCGTGATGCGCGGGCGTGCCGGCACGTCGCTCGCATCGCGCGGATTCAACGCAAGACAGGCATTGGATCGACGCTCATGCGGGCAGGGTCGCGTCCGCGATGACGCTGTCTCACCCGCGCCGATGACCACTTTCCCGGAGGGATCGGAACCATGTCGTTGTTGGACACCACCAGGGGCTTCTTGACGCCCGAGCTCATCTCGGCCGCAACGAAGGGGCTGGGCCTGAGCGATGAATCGCCGACGAACGTGCGCGGCGCCGCGGAGAGCTCGGTGCCGACGCTGCTCGCCGGAATGGCTCAGGTCGCCTCCTCGGAGAGCGGCGCAGCGCAGCTGTTCAGGATGATCACCGAGCGGGACTACGAAGGTCTCCTCGGGAGAGCAGGGCCCCTCCGCGCCGAGCAGGCCGAGGAGCTCTCGCACCATGGGCAGTCGATGATCGCCCGCCTGTTCGGCGACCGCGCGAGCGGGATGATCGATCTTGTCTCCCGCTCCTCCGGCGTGGAGCAGCGGAGCTCGACCGCGATGCTCGGTCTGGTCGCTCCGATCGTCGCGTGTGTGCTCGGCCGCGAGGTGAGGTCGAGAGGGCTGACCGCGCGGGGGCTCTCGGATCTGCTCTCCCATCAGAAGCAAGCCTTCAAGGACGATCCACGCGCTCCGGCGGGCCTCGCTGGGTTCCTCGCTCCATCGATCGCGGCGACCGCTCCTTTCGTCGCGGCGCCGGCGCGCGAACGGCCGCATGATGCAGTGTCGTCAGCTCCGCCCCGAACGGCGGCCTATTCGACCCCGCATCCCTCACGTGAAGGGCCTCCCCGCCAACGTCAGACGCGAGAATGGCTGCTCCCGACCTTGCTGGCAGCGGCGGTGCTCGGAGGCCTCTGGGCGTTCGTCCGCGAACGCAGGCTGGACCGCACCGCCGCCGCGCCCACGCACGAGGCCCCCGTCGCGGCGGCTCCGAGGGAGGACCTCGCGCAGCCGGTCGCGCCGCCGCCGCAGCCCGAGGCGCCGCGCGCCGAGGCGCCCACGGCCGCCGCGCCCAGCGAGGCGCCGCCGAACGCGCCGGAGGTCGTCGAGCAGCTCAGGATCACGGCCGGAGAGATGACGCTCCCGGGCGGCAAGGTCCTCTCCGTCGACGAGCACGGCTCCGAGGCGGAGATCGCGCGGTACCTCGACGCCGGAGCCGCGGAGGGCCCCAGGCGCTTCTCGATGGAAGGCATCAACTTCCAGTTCGGGACCACGGAGCTGACCGAAGCCTCGCGACCGAAGCTCGAAGCCTTGGCCGACATCCTCGACGCCTATCCCACCGCGCGGGTGCGCATCGAAGGGCACACCGACGCCGTGGGCGGCGCCGAGGGGAACCGATCGCTGTCGCTGGCGCGAGCCCAGGAGGTGCGCAACGAGCTCACCGCGCGACAGATCGCTCCCGATCGCATCGAGGTGGCCGGGATGGGCGCCAAACAACCGGTGGCGCCGAACGACACCGCCGGCGGACGCGCGCAGAACCGCCGGATCGACGTCACGGTCCTGAGCCGCTGAAGCGGCGACTCACCCCTCTCCACCCAGGAGCAGGGTACCGGCGCCGGCCTGCGGAAGCAGGTACCGGCGCCGGCCTGCGGAAGCAGGTACCGGCGCCGATCGGCTGCGCCGCCCGCGCGCGTCAGATCTCCCCGTAGGCCCGCGCGATCACCCGGCGGGCCACGGACTGGATGCCGGTGTGCTCGAAGTAGTTGGTGGTGAGATCGATCGCGGCCGCGAGGCAATCGAGCTTGCTGCCGGCCGCGCCGAGGTGCCCGCTGATCCGATCGAGCGCGCCCTGCCGCTCGATGCCCTTCTTCGCAATGAAGCCGGCGATCGCCGTTCGCGACGCGCCGAGGCTCTCCTTCATGATCTCGCGCTTGGCATCGACGCTCCCGCCTGGCAGGTATCCCAGCAGGCGCGCAAAGCGGCCTTGCTGGCCGAGCTGCTCGTTCGTCACGCTCGATACGGTGTCCAGCACCCGAGCGAGGAAGTCGGGGCCGAGCGGGATCATGCCGTCACACACGATCCAGGCGGCGAGGCGCATCGCGTCGTCCTTCTCGTAGCTGGCGAGCGAGGCGGCGAAGTCGCCGATGCTGTCGCCCGGCAGCCCGTTGATCGAGCAGAACGCCGCGAGCTCGGCGACGAGCTTCACGCCCGCGTCGATGGCCTGGGTGGTGTCGGCCTTGGGCGTGATCTTCGACAGGAAGGAGAGGAAATCCGACGCATCGCCGATCTTGCGCGCGATCGTCGCCACGCCGGCGAGGCCGCCCGTGTCGTCGACGAGCCGGAAGATCCGGACCGCGCGCTGGTACCCATGCTCCGACTCCGCATAGAGGGCGATCGCGCGCTCGCCGACCTGCTGGATGAGGCCCTGATCCTCCTCGCCGGTGACGAGCTTGATCATCTCCTCGAAGCTCGTGACGTTCTTCCACTCGCCAGGCACGATGTAATCGAGCGCCCCCAGCAGCCGCGTGGTCATGCTCGACTTCGGGAGGTCTTCGATGATGGAGTGAATCGATTCGCGCGTCATGGGCCCCTCAGAGGTTCGCGAGACCGCTCAGGTCAAATCGCTTCAGCCATTCTTTGCGCGCCTCGGGGTCCAGGGACTGGGAGGACACCTTCACCTGGAAACGATTCTTGACGAGGAGCGCGGACTGGTTCTTCCCGACGGTCACGACCGGCATGCCGGCGAGGTGATCCGCCGCGTTCGCGAACTTGGCGACGACCTGGGGATCGCCCGCCGTGTCGGAGATGGACAGGGAGGCCACGTCGCCGCCGTCCTTTCGCAGCTTGGCCTCCGCGTAGCCAGGCTTCTCCGCGGTGAAGACGCGGCTCGTCCCCTCGGCTCCCTCCGGGGGGAAGAACCCATTGAACGCGGATCCTGGCTTGATGTCAGCGGCGGCGCTCGCGGCGGGCGTGGGCGCCTTGGCCGCCGCCTCGTCCCAGCGCGAGGGAGGTTCCTTCTGGCAGGCGACCAGCAAGGCCGCGACGGAGAAGAGCAGGGACGGCGTTCTCATGTTCATTGTGTCTCCGGTCCGGTGCCCTCGCTGCGTGCACCCCCGCGACAGGCGCGAGCGTCGGAGCATCGGCCGTGCCACGTCGCGGCGACCGCTGTGGCGAAGAGAGACAGCCTCTCCGAGCAGGATGGCGGCGAGAGGCCGCTCGTTGGATAGGCGTGCAGGAAGTGCTCACGACCCCCTGCCGTGACGGCGCGTGACTGCGATGCCGCCGGTGCCGCCCGCTCGTCTCGCACCCAGCGGGGCGTTCTCCGTCACACGAAGGGCCGGCTCGTGGCTGGTCGGCGCTTACGTGTGCACTCTGGGGAGGACTTGCTCGAGGACGCCGACGGTGCCGTTGTCCTTCTCCACGTGGAAGCGGACCACCAGGTTGTTGTTCCTGTCCCAGTCGTCTGCGCCGTCGCTCGGATCGAGGATCGCGAAGTTGCGATGCGTGACGCAGTACCTGTGATCGGACCCCGAGATCTCCCGGAGGAACCCCTTGATGTCGCCGTTGAACAGGTTCTGACTGCCGCCGTTCGTCAGCAGCGAGAGGATGATGCGGGACATCCCCTTGGGGGCAGGGCGCGCGATGCCGGATGCGGTCACCTGATAGAGGCGCGGTCGCGAGCGCGGCTGCCCGAACCCGAGGACCGTGTCGATGTGCGCCATCGTGCCCACGTGGATGTCACCGCCCATGAGCGTCACCTGGGTGCGAGGGCTGAACCCGGCGAAATTCATGAGAGTCATCAAGAAACGCCTGCATTCGTTCTGGTTGTTGGAGGCAGCCCAGCCGTCCCGGATGTCATCGACGGAGGACATGTTGAACGCGTTCGTCAGCGCCTCCGCGGCCGCGAGCGGCAGGTAGACGACGGGCGTGCCGACCACGACGAAGAGGTGCCTGAGATCGAGCGCCGCGAGCTCGTTGAGCCTGAGCTCGAGGTCGTCGAGCTGTTGCTTGCCGAGGATCGTCCCGTTCTTCCACGAGCGCTGCGACCGCCCATCGACCGCGAGGATGGCGACGTCGCCGTGCTTCGCGATCCAGCCGAACCCCGCGCTGCTCACGCGGTCCCTCGGGCTCAGCGCCATCTGAAACTCCTTGAACGCTTGCTCCGCGGCCCTGTAGCGCTCCACGGCCTGCGGGGAGCCGTCGTTGTTGTTCGACCCCCACCCATCGTAGATCTCGTGGTCGTCCCACATCATGACGTTCGGGCAGCTCCCGAGGACCGCCGCCACGTCAGGGTGCGACCACGTCTGCACGTAGTGCCTGCGGTACGCGGCGGTGCGCCCCTCCGAGGCCGACCAGCCCGTGGGATCGCCGTCGCCGTAGATCTGGTCACCGGCGTGAACCAGGAGGTTCACCTTCCCTTCGTCCACGAGGGCCTTGAGCGCCCGCCACATCGCCCCGCGCCGCTCCTTGGGAAACTCGTGGTTGTCGATGTCGTTGCAGCTCACGAGGCCGATACGGATTGGCCCGTTCGTGACGGTGCGGAAGGCCGAGCCGTTGATGCTCAGGTTGTCCGCGGGTGTGGGGAGCGGATCTCCTGCGTCGTGCTCCACGATGCCATAACGAACCCTCTCGCCGCTCAGCCCGCTCAGCTCGAACGTGGCGAGGCCGAAGGGCGGCGCGCTGTTGATCGGCACGTCGAGCGTGCGAACGCCGTTGTCGTCCGCGAACGCGAGTCTCGCCCTCCCCTTGGGCCTCTCGAAGACGGCCAAGATCCTGCTGGTTGTCTGCGTCGTGTGTCCGATGACTGCGCTTTTGAACGCCATGGTCCGCCTCTCTGGCGAGAGCTCGTCAGGCTGAGGGAAGAGGCGCCGTGGTCCTGGCGGGCACTCTCCCCTATGTTTCGTCGCGGGCGGCCGGACGCAAGTTTTTCGGCTCGCTCGAGGCGCTCTCACGTTTCGCGCTCACCGCGTCGGGGGCGGGAGCGCGGCGTCGGCGGGCGCGACGCCGGCGGCGACCACGGGGTGGCCCTGGCCCTGGCGCGTCCCGGCCGCCTGCGTGACGAGAACCCGGCGGCGGCGAGCGTCGATGGGTCGCCGTCGAGATCGACGACGGACGCGTCGCGCACGAGGCGCTCGTCGTCCTCCATGACGAGCGGGGCCGCCCGCGCGTTGCCGAGCTCTTCCCCCGCGAAAATGACACTACGTGAGTACCGACGTTTACAGATCTGCATGCAAAGTGACACTATGTATGTGGCAATCTTTGCGATCGTGGCTCCGAACGGGGGCTCCGCCTGCTCTGCGCACGGGGAGATCGCCTGCTCGGGTGACCTGGGTCCTCTGCAAACCACCCTTCTGCTCCGCGCGCGGGATGCTCTCCCCGACTGCGGTTCGTCGCATCGCCGCCTCAGAACGCCGCCGTCACCGTCGCCCCAGGTTCAGCATCGTCCCGTCGGCCCGGTAATCCCCCACGAAATCCGCCGGGTTGTCGTTCTCGACCGCCACGTCCGGCAGTACCGAAAGCTGCCCGTGCAGGTCGATCCGGAGCGACCCTGGCAGCTCCTCCAGCGGCCGGTTCAGGACGACGCCCGCCCCCAGTGACGTCGTGTGCCGATCCGCGTCGATGAAATTCCTCCGGCCCTCCTGCGGCACCGGGGACCTCTCGTAGACGCAGCCCGCGCGGAGCGGGATCTCGATCGCGCGGCGCTCGCCCTGCCCGGCCACCTCGCGCAGGTCCTCCGCCGGAAGCCGAGCACGTCCTCCGGCGACGCCTGCGCCGCGCCGCCCTGCGCGAGGGCGAGCCCCGCCGCCAGGACTGGTGCGAACCCGCGCCCCCTCCGGCGGATCCCGCGAAACATGCGCGCGCGGCCGTAGACTGGGCCGCCCTGGCGCGCTAGTCGGTATCCGCCGTGGATCCCAGCCCTCGAAGCAGCCCGGACGAACGCCGCCCCCGCCTCGCGCTCCAGGCCGTGCTGCCGGAGGAGCTCGCCGGCGCGTGCGGCATCGACCTCACCGACGCGCGCCGCATCGTCTCCCTGGCGCACCGCCTCGGCGAGCTGCCCGCCCGCGCGCCCGCGACCGTCCGGCGCGCCGCGCTCGACGCGGCGCGCTCGGCGGGCGAGATCAGGACGCTCGCGCTCGTCGAGCGGCGCGCGAGCGCCGAGGATCCGTTCGTGAAGTACGCCTTCCGCCTCGAGGACGGCGCGACGGTCGAGTCGGTGCGCATCCCGCTCGAGCGGCCGGGCCGGTACTCGGCGTGCGTGAGCTCGCAGGTCGGCTGCGCGCTCGCGTGCGCCTTCTGCGCCACCGGGCGCATGGGCCTCACGCGCAACCTGGAGGCCTGGGAGATCGTCGAGCAGGTGCGGCTCATCCGCCGCGATCTCGACGCCACCGTCGGCGGCGGCGCGCGCGTCCACGGCGTGCTGTTCCAGGGCATGGGCGAGCCGCTCGCCAACGCCGATCGGGTCATCCAGGCCATCCGGGTGCTCTCCGAGCCGAGCGCGCAGGCCATCGACATGCGCAACATCACCGTCTGCACGGCGGGGCTCCCGTCCGGCATCCGGCGGCTCGCGGCCGAGGTCCCCGCGGTCCGGCTCGGCCTGTCGCTCGGCTCGGTGCGCCCCGGCAAGCGGCGCCTGCTCATGCCGATCGACGGCGCGCACCCGCTCGAGGAGGTGCTCGCGGCCGTGGGCGAGCACGCGCGCGCGAGCGGGCACGCGCCGATGTGGGCGTACACGCTCCTCGCGGACCAGAACGACACGGACGAGGACGCCGCGTGCCTGGCCGCGCTCGCCCGCGGCTTCGCGGCGCAGCACGGCATCTCTCCCCGGCTCAGCCTCATCCCCTACAACGCGATCGGCGCGCCCGGCGATCCGCTGCCCTCGCCGGACGGCGGCGATGAACGCGGCGCGTCGGCCGATCCGTTCGTGCGCTCGGCGCGGCTCGACGCCTTCCGCGCGGTCCTCTCCGCCGCCGGCGTCGGCTCGATCGTGCGCTACTCGGGCGGGGGCGACGTCGGCGCGGCGTGCGGGCAGCTCGCGCGGCCTTCGGCGGAGGCGCAGCGGCCGGGCGGCCGCCGGGCGCCGCCCCGCGCCGGGGCGACCGCGGGCGCGGCCGACGTCGGGCCGAGCGCGCCGCCCAGGCCAGCGTGAGCGTCGCTATGGATCCCTGCTCCCACGCGCGCTAGCTTGCGCGCGTGTTCGGCTTCAGCTTCGGCGAAATCATGGTGCTCGCCATCGTGGGCATCATCGTGGTCGGTCCCCGGCGGTTGCCTGCGATGATGCGGTCGGCGGGGAGCTGGATCGCCAAGCTCCGCCGCTTGAGCACGGAGCTCCGGACGCAGAGCGGCATCGACGATCTGATCCGCCAGGAGGGGCTCGAGCGTGAGCTCCGCGAGCTCCGCGCCCTGTCGCGGGTCAACGTGATCGAGACGCTGGTGAACCCCGTCGTCGGCGCCGTGACGGCCGGTACGATCGCCTCGTCCACGCCGCGCGTGAGGCCGCCGGATCCCGAGCCGCCGCCGCCGCCCCTCGTGCAGCCGCCCCGCGAGCGCGAGTACCCCGTCCTCGGCTGCGACGCCTACGGAGTGACGCTGGACGGGGCCCCGGACGGCGCCGCCGGCCTGCCGGTCGCTCCGGAAAGCGCGGCCCCCACGGAGACCGCGAACGCTGCGGACGCCACGGTCGGCGTCGAGCCCGCCGCGGCCACAGCGACCGCGATCGCAGAGACCGCCGCGCCGACAGCGCCCGTGACCGCAGAGACCGCCGCGGCGACAGCGCCCGCGGCCGCAGAGATCACCGCGGCGACAGCGCCCGTCGCCGCAGAGACCACCGCGGCAGCGCCCGCGGCCGCAGAGATCACCGCGGCGACAGCGCCCGCGGCTGCAGAGACCGCCGCGGCGACGCAGGGCGTGGCGACCGGAAACGGAGCGACGTCATGAGCCAGGAGCAGGCGGCGGTGAAGAGCGGCTCCCCGGGGGCGGAGGGCGCGCCGAGCGATGCCGCGGAGGATCCGGGCGAAGACAAGCCGATGTCGTTCTGGGAGCACCTCGACGAGCTGAGAAAGCGGCTCGTCCGGAGCCTCCTTGTCTTCTTCGCGGCCTGCGTCGTGGGGTGGGAGGTGCGCGAGGAGCTCTTGCACTTCCTGACCGTCCCGTTCGTGCAGGCGTGGCGGGAGCAGAGCCTGGCGGGCAACCCCTCGCTCCACTTCGGCGCGCCCGCGGCCGCGTTCGTCGCCTACTTCAAGCTGTCGATGATCGGCGGCGCGGCGATGGCCTCGCCGTTCATCTTCTACCAGCTGTGGGCGTTCGTCGCGCCCGGCCTCTACGCCAAAGAGAAGCGCTACGTCATCCCGTTCGTCCTGTTCTCGACGATCCTGTTCGTCGGCGGCGGCTGGTTCGGCTGGCGAGCGGCCTTCCCGATCTCGTTCGGTTACTTCCTCAGCATGGCCGGCACGGTCGGCGGCGACGGGGTGACGATCACGCCGACCGTGATGATGGGCGACTACCTCGACTTCGTCGCCCAGCTCCTGCTCGGCTTCGGGATCATCTTCGAGATCCCGCTCATCGTGCTCTTTCTCTCCATCGCCGGCATCGTCAACTACATCCAGCTCATCCTGTTCGGCCGCTGGTTCGTGTTCGGCGCCTTCGTCTTGGCCGCCGTCCTGACGCCGCCGGACATCACGAGCCAGCTCGTCATGGCCGTGCCGATGTGCCTGCTCTACGTGCTCTCGATCGGCCTCGCGTACGTCTTCGGCAAGCCGCCGACCGACGCCCAGCGCGCGGCGTACAAGGCGCGCAAGGAGAAGGAAGTCACCAAGGGCTGACGGGCGGCGCAGCGCCGGCCGGGCCGCCTGCGCTGCTCCTGCCGCGGGCCGTCCTCCGCGGCGCGCAGGTCAGGCGGCGGGCGCGGCCGCCGCGGGCGCTGCCTTCCGGCTCCGCGCCACGTGGATCGCGACCGCGGCGCCGGCCATCGCGAGCCCGATGAGCTGCGACGTGGACAGGCCAACGAAGCCCCCGCGGTCGTCGGCCCGCGCGAACTCGAGCACGAAGCGCCCGAGCGCATAGAGGCCGAGGAACGTCGCGAAGACCTGCCCGTCGTACCGCTTCCGCCCGTGCACGTAGAGCAGGCAGATCGCCGCGATGGCGAACGACATCGCCGACTCGTAGATCTGCGTCGGGTGTACCGGGTGCGACGGCAGGCGCGGGCTCGTGAGCTCGAGCAGCTTGAACTGCGCCTCGCTCGCGGGGCTGTTCGGCGGGAACGAGAGCCCGAACGCCCCGTCGGTGCGCAGGCCGAAGCAGCAGCCGGCGAGCAGGCAGCCCATCCGGCCGAACCCGAGGCCCAGCGGGACGGCGAAGCCCGCCATGTCCGCCGCCTTCCAGAACGGGAACCGATCGCGCTTGAGCAGCCAGTACGCCATCGCCGACGCGCCGACGAAGCCGCCGTAGTACGTCAGGCCGCCCGCCCAGAACTTCGCCCACGCCAGGCAATCGCGCTCGACCGGGTGGCAGACCCCCTTCGCCGCGTCCCACACGCCGTGGTACCGCGACGCGCAGAGCGCCTGCTCGACCTTCCAGTCGACGAGCGACGGATCGGTGCACAGGTGCACGTAATCCCAGAAGTATCCGTCGGCGACGACGTGGAGGAGCCTGCCGCCGACGACGCCCGCGAGCAGGCAGGCGAGCCCCAGGTCGACGATCACATCCGGGTTCTCGCCGATCCGCCGCGCCCACAGCGCGCCGATGGCCGTCGCGAAGAGGAAGCCGGTCAGCAGCAGCAGGAAGTAGGCAGGAAACGCGACGTCGAGCAGGCGGAACAGCTCGGGCCGCATGGTCAGCCCGCCGACGCCTTCGCGCCCGACGCCTTCCCTGCGAGCTCGGGGCGGTGGGGGGAGAACATGTCGATCGCCATCAGCCCGACGCCCACGACGATCGCGATGTCGGCCACGTTGAACGTCGGCCACACGAACGTCGAGGTCAGCCGGACCTGGATGAAGTCGATGACGTACCCGTAACGGATGCGGTCGACCAGGTTCCCGAGCGCACCGCCGAGCACGAGCGGCAGCCCCCACCTGAGCGCGGTCTGGGAGGGGTGGAGCTTGCGGTACAGCGAGACGATGAAGACGATCGCCGCGAGCGAGACCACGAGGAAGAACGGGCGGCGGATCGCCTCGCTCTCGTCGCCCAGGATGCCCCACGCCCCGCCGTGGTTCTTCGCGAAGATCATGTTCAGGTGATCCTTGATCACCTCGATCTTCCGGAACGAGAGCGGCCGCGGCGCGGCGGTGAGATCCGTGAGCGCCTGCGGCTCCAGCCGGTCCTTGGCCCACCACTTCGTGCCGAGATCGGCGGCCAGGGTGATGGCCGAGACGACGATCAGGAACACGTACGACGGCCGGTAGGCGGGCTTCGCCGGCGCGACCACGTCGTCGGCGTCCCCCTCCTGCGAGGAGGCGCGCCCCTCGTGGTCGTGTTCGCCGGCGGAGGCCGGCGGCTCGCCGGCCGGCGCGTTCACGGGCGCGGAGCGATGCGACTCCGCGTGGGCACCTTCGGTCTCAACGGGAGCGTCTCGCGGCGTCGCGTCTTCAGTCATGCGGAGCGCGTTCCTCTACGACAAACCGAGCGCTCCGGCAAAGGCTTCCCTCCGCAGGCGCCGCCGCGCGCGTCTTTCACGCCTCGCGCGTGTCACGTGACGAGCGTGACTTGCGCGCGCCGCGCCCCGGCGCCGCGCCGCGCCCCGGCGCCGCGCCGCGCGCCGTCTGCTCCGGCCAAGCCGCCCGCTCGCGTCCTTCAGCTGGCCGGCGGCACAGGCGGAGGCGCTTCCGTCGACAGCGGAGGGGTGGGGTCGCCGCCCGCCGGGCCCCCCGAGGCGCCGCGCGCGTCTGGAGACGGCGCGCTCGCGCTGCGGGTCGCGACGATCATGTCCTTGGACATCAGGATGACCCCCGCGACGATCGCGATGTCCGCCACGTTGAACGTCGGCCAGTGAAACTCCCGACCGCCGCGGATGACGTACACGTCGATGAAGTCGATGACCCAGCCGTAGCGGATCCGGTCGACGAGGTTGCCCATCGCGCCGCCGAGCGCCAGCGCGAGCCCCCA
Source organism: Sorangium sp. So ce145 (assembly GCF_051525985.1). NCBI lineage: Bacteria > Pseudomonadati > Myxococcota > Polyangiales > Polyangiaceae > Sorangium > Sorangium sp. So ce145. The sequence goes on from NZ_CP150315.1 coordinate 5,439,727, forward strand.
CTTCATCCCCGTCTGGTCCCTGTGGACGCGCCGGTAGATCGAGAAGATGAAGACCATCGCCGCGGCGGAGACGAACAGGAAGAACGGCCGCCGCAGGCCGTCCGGGAGGCTGCGCAGGAAGCTCCAGGCGCCGCCGGGGTTCTGCGCGAAGATGAAATCGAGGTGGTCCGGGATGATCGTGAGGACCTTCGCGCCCGACCGCTTCGGGTCGAACCCGGCGAGGCGCGCGTGCGCCCACCCCTTCGTCACCAGGTCGGCGGCGCACGAGACGAGCGCCACGACGGCCAAGAAGCGGAGCGAGGCGCGCTCCTCGCCGGGGAGGTCGTCGGGAAGGTGCGCGACGGGCGACGCTTGCGGTGCGTCCGAGGACATCATCCTCGCTTCTACGCGATGGCGTGGCACGGAGCAAACAGCCTCGAGCAGAGCGACGCCCGGCGGCGGTCGCCTTCCATGCTTCTGCTCTTCCGTTCGTCCGTTCGTCCGTTCGTCCGCTTTCCCCCTCGCGCCTTCCGGTTCCGTCTTCCGCTCTCGCCCGCGCCTCCTCCGCCGACCGCCGCGCCGGTTCACCGCTGGTTCAGGATCACCATCGGACGCTCCGGGGCGCGCGATCGCGCCGGCGCCTTTTCCCGTCCGGGAGGATCGGTCGGACCGGCCGGGTCGACCGCCGGCGCCCTCCTCCTTCGCAGCGCGAGGTGCACCTCGCCGTACGCCTGGAGGGCCGCGCGGCGCTGCCGCTCCGTGGCCGCCGCGCGCCCCAGCGACTCGGCCAGCTGCGCCCGGCGCCCCGCGAGGTACGCGAGATCCCTCGCCTCGGCGAGCTCGCTCCCCCCGGCGAACGCCTGCTCCGCGCGCTCCATCGCCTCGGTGGCGCCGCGCAGGTCCGCGGGCGCGAGCTCTGCCGCCGCGCTCGCCCGGGCGCGCTCGTAGCTCTTCCTCGCCTCGATGAGCTCCTTCGGCGGGAGCGGGGCGCTCGCGCACCCCAGGAGACCGCCGACGAGAAGAATGGCCACCGTCCCGTGATTGGTTCGCATGATTCCGCGCCTCCTGTCCGCGAGCCCTAGCGGAGCTGCCGCTGGATGGATCCGACCCCCTCGAGCGCCTCGCGCGTGCGAGCCTGGGCCTGCGCCTCGCGCGTGAGGGCGAGCGCGAGCTCCGCGTCCGCCTGCGCGCGCAGGAGCATGCGCTGCGCCCGATCGGGCACGCCGTCGGCCGACAGCCTCGTCGCCCGCTGCACCTGCTCCCGGGCGAGGCGGAGGTGGGCTTCCGCCCGCGGGTCCTCGTCGGCTCCGACCTCCTCGGCGGCTCGGATCATCGCCTCCGACGCGCCGAGCCGCTCGCCGAAGCTTGGAGCGTACGCGGCGCACCCCGCCACCGACGCGCCGAAGAGCGTCAAGAACACTGCGTTTTTCATGTGCGACACCTCGTTGCCAGCCCCGGACGAGAGGTCGCCCGGAGAAGGCGGGTGAAAGAGCGGATGGGATCATCGACACCGGATCTCCGTCGTCGATCGGCTCGTCCTCAGGCAACCAGCACACCAGGGCCGACGGCCTCGGGGCGGCGCCTGAACGCGCACGCGAGAAGCGCCGCCCTGCGTCCGTCGGTGCAGAAGGAATCACGACGACGCTGAGACATCGCCTCACGCGCCGTATCCGCGCTTCCCATCCGTTGCGCGCAAACGAGCCATTCGCCGGAGCTCCCGTGTGCGTCGCTTGCGGCGACTGGACCCCAGGAGAGCCCCAGACACCGGATCTCGCTCCAGGACGGGAGAGGCCCCCTCTCCGCTGTACGCCCGCCTGCCGCGGCAGCCCGCCGCGACGGCGTTCCGCGCCGGCCCGCCGCGCCCGCCTGCCGCGCCGATCCGCCGCGCCTGCCGCGCCGGCCCTTCACCCGCGCGCCGCCCTCCGAGATCCCGGCCGCGCAGGCCAGCGCAGCGGCGGCCGACGTGTGCGTCACGCCCGATCCGGTTGAGTGACACGGCGCATCTGTTTAGTATACCTGCGTCATGCCGTCGCCCCCCTGGAAGATCGAGACCGGCGTCGAGACCGTCATCTCGTCGTGGCTTGCCTCCGGCTACGTCCGCCCTTGTTTCACCGCGGATCGCGAGCTTCCGCCGGCCGACGCGCGCACCGCGCCGATGCCCGACGCGCTCTCGCCGGCGCTCCGCGGCGCCCTGGAGCGGCGCGGCATCGATCGGCTCTACGACCACCAGGCGCGGGCCTTCGCGGCCGCCCGCGCGAAGCCCACGGGCCCGAGCGCCGCGGCGGAGCCGGCGCGGGCGGGGCGGCACGTGGTCGTCGCGACGCCCACCGCCAGCGGCAAGAGCCTCTGCTTCCATCTCCCGGTGCTCGACGCGCTCGCCGAGGGCGCCGCGTCGGGCCAGGGCGGCAGCGCGATCTACCTGTACCCCACCAAGGCGCTCGCCCGGGACCAGGAGGCCGGCCTGCACGCGCTCATCCGCGAGGCGGGGCTCACGATCCCGGCGATCGTGTACGACGGGGACACGCCGGGCGACGCCCGGCGGGCGGCGCGCGAGCGCAGCCCCATCGTGATGACCAACCCCGACATGCTCCACGCGGGGATCCTGCCGCACCACGCGCACTGGGCGCGGACGTTCCAGCGCCTGCGCTACGTCGTGCTGGACGAGCTCCACACCTACCGCGGCGTGTTCGGGTCGCACGTCGCCCACGTCCTCGCCCGGCTGCGCCGGGTCGCCGCGTTCCACGGATCGAGCCCGACCTTCCTCTGCGCGACGGCGACGATCGGCAACCCGCGGGCGCACGCCGCGCGCCTCTTGGGCATCGCCGAGGACGAGCTCGAGCTCATCGACGAGTCAGGCGCCCCGCGGGGGCCGAGGCGCTTCTTCCTGTACAACCCGCCGGTGGTGAACGCGGAGCTCGGGGTGCGCGCCAGCACCCTGAAGAGCGCGGTGCGCCTCGCCGGGGATCTCGCCCGCGCCCGCGTGCCGACGCTCGTGTTCGGCCAGTCGCGCAACTCGGTCGAGATCATGCTGAAGTACCTGCGCGAGGGCGTCGGCAAGGAGATCGGGGCGGAGGACGCGATCATGGCGTACCGCGGCGGCTACCTCCCGGAGACGCGCCGGCGGGTCGAGCGGGGGCTGCGCGAGGGCGAGATCCTGTGCGTCGTGGCCACGAACGCCCTCGAGCTCGGCATCGACATCGGCGAGCTCGACGCGGTGATCTGCGCCGGCTACCCCGGGTCGGTCGCCGAGACGTGGCAGCGCTTCGGCCGGGCGGGCCGGCGCGGCAAGACGAGCATCGCGGTCCTGTGCGCCACCAGCGCGGCGCTCGACCAGTACCTCGCGAGGAACCCGGGTTACCTGCTGGAGCGCGGGGCCGAGTCGGCCCGGATCGATCCGCAGAACACCGAGATCCTCGTGCAGCACCTCAAGTGCGCGGCGTTCGAGCTGCCGTTCCTCAAGGGGGAGCCCTACGCGGCGATGGCGCCGGACGACACCGTGGCGGCGCTCCGCTTCCTGCAGGACAACGGGGTCGTGCACGAGTCGAACGATCGCTTCCACTGGGCGACCGACGCGTATCCGGCGAACCACGTGAGCCTGCGCTCGGTGGGCTGGGACAACTTCGTCATCATCGACAAGGCCCTTGGCAAGACGCTCGCGGAGCTCGACTGGCGCGCGGCGCCGACGATGCTCCACGAACAGGCCATCTACCAGCACGACGGCGAGCAGTACCAGGTCGAGCGGCTCGATTACGAGAACCACAAGGCCTTCGTGACGAAGGTCGTCCCCGACTATTTCACGACCGCGCTCACCCACCGGAAGGTGAGCATCCTCGACGAGAGCGCGGCCGCCCCGCTCGGCCGGGCCACCGCCGCCTTCGGCGAGGTGAGCATCGTGGAGAAGGTGGTCGGGTACAAGAAGATCAAGTTCTACACGCACGAGAACACGGGATACGGCGACGTGCGGTTGCCCGACATCCAGATGCACACGACCTCGTTCTGGCTCACCGTGCCCGAGCCGCTCTGCGAGGAGCTCGGCCTCGGCCGCGCGACCGCCATCGACGGCCTGCGCGGGATCGCGCGGGCGCTGGAGACGGTCGCGACGCTCTCGCTCATGTGCGATCCGCGCGACATCGGCCAGACGCTCGAGGACGGGAGCGAGGCGCGCGAGGTCCCGGCCGGCGGAGAGGCGGCCGGGGTCTTCGATCCCACGCTGTTCCTGTTCGACAACGTGCCAGGCGGCGTCGGGCTCTCCGAGCGCATCTACGAGCAGCGCGACGAGCTCCTCGCGCGCACGCGGCAGCTCATCGCCGGCTGCGGCTGCGACGAGGCCGGCTGTCCGCTCTGCGTCGGCGCCACGGAGACCATCGACGCGAAGCGCAAGCGCGCGTCGCTCGGGCTCCTCGCGATCTTGCTCCACCAGGCGTGAGCCCGGCGGCGAGCGCCTCCGGGCGCTCGCGGCGGCGTGCCCGCAAGGAATGTCCTGAGCGGACGGATACCAGACCCACGCAGATCCAGCGACATCCACCTCGCTCTGCGCCCCTGAGCCCCCTACCACGCTCGCGACGGGCGCTCGTCGTGGACGTGTCGCCGCCGCCCCTGCTGGCGATGTGACAGCCATGTTTCGGCGCAGAGGGGAACACCACGAGTCGATTTGTGCAATCGACCGCAGCATCTCTGGAGATCGAGCGCTGTCGCCCCTTTACCCCGCCCCTCGGTGCAATCTAGAGTCGGGGTACCGTGGAGAGCGCGCCATCGAGGGGGGTTGTTCTGGGGCGTTACGCCATTGGACCGCGGATGGCGCGCGGCGGGATGGGCGAGGTGTTTCGCGCGGTCGCGCTCGGGCCGGACGGCGAGGAGGTCCCGGTCGCCATCAAGCGAATCGTCCCGATGCACGCCGGCAGCGACGATCTCAGGCAGCTCTTCATCGCCGAGGCGAGCATGATGACCCGCCTCAAGCACCCCAACATCGATGAGGTGCTCGACTTCGGCGTCGACGAAGCGGGCGACTTCTACCTCGTGCTCGAGCTGGTGTCCGGGACGGATCTCGGGCGACTCTGCAAGGGGCTCTGGGCGCGCGGGGAGTCCGTCCCGGTGCCGATCGCGCTCTTCGTCGCCGCCCAGGTGCTCGAGGGGCTGGGCTACGCGCACGAGCGCTCGGCCGCCGAGGGGCGGCTGATGGTGCACCGCGACGTGAGCCCTGGAAACGTGCTCATCTCGCTGAGCGGCGTCGTGAAGATCGCGGACTTCGGCGTGGCGATCGCCACGCGGGGCGACGTGGGGGACGCCGCCAGGCGCGACCTGGTCGGCAAGCCGAGCTACATGCCGCCCGAGCAGTTCGACGGCGAGCGCGTCGACGCGCGCGCCGACGTGTTCGCCCTCGGGGTGGTCCTGTTCCAGATGCTCACCGGGACGCGGCCCTTCCCCGGGAGCAGCGCCGCCTCGCGGATGGCGGCGGCGCGCGAGGGGCAGATGTTGCGGGCGAGCGAGCTGCGCCCCGAGGTGAGCCCCGCGCTGGAGGCGATCCTCTCGCGCGCGCTCGCGCCGCGCCGGGACGACCGCTTCCCCGACGCGCGCGCGATGCTGGAGGCGATCGAGGCGCTGCGCGAGGCAGGCCACGAGATCGGCACGCCGGAGGACCTCGGGGCCCTCGTGAGCGCGGCGCTGAAGGAGTCGCCGGAGTCGCGTCCGCCGGGCCCCCACACGCCCGAGCTCCCCGAGGACGAAGACGACCTGGAGGGGGGCGAGCTGACGCGCGCCGACGCGGACAGCCCCTTCACCCTGCGCGCGACGCGACGCCCCGGCCCATCGTCGCAGGTGCTCGGCGGCGAGGCCGAGGCGCTCGGTGCGCTCGACGCGCTCGATGGCATCGACGCGGCGCTCCCGGCGCCGTCGAGCGCCCCGGTGAGCGGCGGGTTCCACGCCGTGGCGCCGGCGTCCGGCGAGGAAAGCTCGATCGAGCCGCTCCAGGCGTCGAGCCTGAGGGGGGCGGTCTCCTTGACGCCGAGGCCGCGCGACGAGGCGCGGCCGCCGTCCTCGGCGCCGGGCGCGGTCCTCCCGCCGGCCGGGGCGACGCGGCAGCGCCTGCTCGCGGCGGCGATCGCCTGCGCCGCGCTGGCGGGGATCGCGGTCGCCAGCGTGCGCGTCGGCCGCGGCGGACCGAGCGCGGCCTCCCCGGCGGCCGTGCAGCGCGCCGTTCGGGCCGTGCAGCCGCAGATCACCGCCGCCGTGCAGGCCGCGCTGTTGCCCCTGCGAAGAGCTCCTTCCCCTGCGAGCCCCGCCGGGGGCACCGCGCCGGCCGCGGGCTCTACCGCAGGTGCCGCACCGGCCGCGGGCTCTACCGCAGGTGCCGCGCCGGCCGCGGGCGCCACGGCGGGCGCCGCGCCGGCCGCGGTCACCGCCCCCGCCGCGGACCCCCCGTGAGCCGCATCGCTTGCCGCACTCGGTCCGCTCGGTTAGCAGCGCGGCATGCGACGCCCTCACGTCCTCCTCGCCCTCGCCCTGACCGCGCTCGCCGGCTGTAGCGCCTCGCCGCCCGCAGCTCCGCCGCCTCCGACGGCTGCGCCCCCGGCTCAGCCCGACGCGCCGCCCGCTGCGGCGGCCTCCGCCCCACCGGGCGACGCTGTCGCCCCGGCGCCCTTGTCGGTCGCCTCGGTCGAGGTGCCTGCTGCCCTGCGCGCCGTCGTCGACGCCGCCGATCGCGCGGACGCCGACCGGGCGCTCGACGCCGGCCGTAAGCCTGCGGAGACGCTCGCATTTTTCGGCATTCAGCCGGGGATGAAGGTCGCGGAGCTCGCGGCGGGGGGCGGCTACTCGGCCGAGCTCCTGGCGCGGGCGGTCGGGCCGGGAGGGGTCGTCTATGCGCAGAACAACCGCTTCGTCCTCGAGCGCTTCGCCGAGAAGCCGTGGAGCGAGCGGCTCAAGAAGCCCGTGATGAAGCCGGTGGTCCGGGTCGATCGCGAGCTCGACGACCCGCTGCCGCCCGAGGCGCGGGATCTCGACGCCGTGCTCCTCGTGCTCTTCTACCACGACACGGTGTGGATGGAGGCGGACCGGGCCGCGATGAACCGCGCGGTCTTCCGCGCGCTCAAGCCCGGCGGCGTGTTCGCGATCGTCGATCACGCCGGGCGCGCCGGGACGGGCGTCACCGAGGTGAAGACGCTCCACCGCATCGAGGAGAAGATCGTGCGCGAGGAGATCGAGCGGGCCGGCTTCCGGCTCGCGGCCGAGGCGACCTTCCTCCGGAGCCCCGCGGACACGCGCGACTGGAACGCCTCGCCGATGGTGGCGGGCGACAAGCGGGGCACGAGCGACCGCTTCGTCCTGAAGTTCGTCAAGCCCGGGGGCTGAGCCGCCGCGGCGGCCTGGGCTCATCGCGGGCAGCGGGTGGGCGGCGGCGGATGCCATCCGCCATCGGAGCCGCCCCTCGGCGCATGGCGGCGCTCACCCGTCGGAGCGAACGCAGCGCACGAGCCGCCGATCGCGGACCGTGTGGCCCTGCGATGCGCCGTTCGTGAAGTTGACGAGGACGGCCTTCTCCGCGCTGCCGATGGCGGGCGTCGACGACCAGAAGACGTCGGACGGCGTCCCCGGGAAGGCCTCCAGGTCGATCGCCGGCCCGGATCGCCGATCATCGACGATCGAGAGCAGCTCCTTCGCGCTCGGCAGCCGCCAGTCGCTCTTCGCGGCGAGGTCGAGGTCCTCGCAGTGCGCGAGCGCGTCGCTCCAGATGAACCGGGTCTGGGAGGCGTGGCGCTGCCAGACGAGCCCCGTCGAGCGATCGAGCACCCAGTCCTCGCCGGGCGAGAGATCGGCCGGCGCGATCCCCTTCACACCTCCGACGCACAGCGCCCGCGCGCCGGCCGTGTCGTCCTTCGAGAAGAAGCCGAGGGACGCATCGCTGGCCAGCACCCCCCAGGCGAACGAGCTGTCCGCGGCGACGTCGGTCGCGGACCAGTAGAAGCTGTCCTGGGTGGACGTGAAGAAGATATCGGGAAACGCCGTGGCATGGCCGAAATCCAGGATGGAGACGAGCTCGATCCGCGTCGGCAGGCGCCAGTCCGACAGGCCGCCTATGCCCTGCGCGCTGAGCGCCGCGCAGTGCTCCTGCGCGCCGACCAGCGTGAACGCCCCGTTCTCCACCACCTTTTCCCAGGTGAGCCCGGTCACCGAGTCTTCCACCGCGCCGTCGGCTTCTGTGTAGGAGGGGACGGCGATCTGGTAGTTCCCGTCCTGTCCGAAGAAGGGCGCCGAGGGCCCTGGGCACGCCTCCAGCACGGTGGTCCCGTTCGAGCAGCGCGTGGTCGGCGAGTCCGGCCATGTCACCGGCACGGGCGGCGCCCCTCCGCCGCCGGTCCCTCCCTCGCCGCCCCCGCCGCCGATCGGCTCGCTGCCGCCGCCGCCGATCGGCTCGCTGCCGCCGCCGCCGATCGGTTCGCCGCCGCCGCCGCTGCTGCCGAGCTGAAAGGGCTCTCCGATGCATCCGGCGAGCGTGACGGACTCCACGAGCAGCGCGGCCAACAGCCAGGTGAAGCGAAGGGCGTGAGGGGTCTCGTTCGGCATGGGCAAGCGGCGGCGCCAGGAGAGGATCCGGGCCAGCAGCCTATCATCCACCGGGGCGCGGGGGTCGACTTCCTCGCAGCGCCTCGCGCCGCAGGCTCGCATCATCATCGCCGCCCGCCCGCCGCCCGCCCGCCGCTTCGCTCCCCCCTTGCCCGCGGCGTTCGCGCCGCCCGCGCGGGCCGGTCGGCCCAGGAGAGGCGAAGCGAGCATGATGGAAGAACGACGCGCGGCGGAGAGTGGGGTTGAGCCCGTGCACCTCGGTGCCTCTCCGCCGCGTCGACCTCTTCTACGCAGGTTGCGTCTACGCAGGTTGCGTCTGGCGCCCTCTCCGCCTGTGCGGGCCGAGGATCCGCCGCGTCACGGCGTCGTGTAGTCGACCTTCACCGTGTACGTGCTCTCCGCGTACCCCTGCACGAGGAGGAAGGCCTCCGACTGCCCTTCCGGGACCGTCAGCTCGCACGTCTCGTCCGCGCCGTCGAGGTAAGGCCGGCAGTCGAAGGTGCTCAGGGTGGGCTGCTCGCCGAACCGCACGTAGAGATCGGGGTCCCCGGTGCCGCTCATCACGGCCCGGAAGGTCGTGCCAGCGACCACCGAGATGGGCCCGTGGGACGCCGTCTCGCGCCGCGAGACGCTGCCGTCGAAGCTCGTCGACGTCTCCGTGCCGCCGCCTCCGGGCTCGCCTCCGGGCGCCTTCGGCGCGGAGTAGCGCACCTCGATGTCGTAGGTCGAGGCCGTGAAGCCGTGCACCTTGACGAAGGCCCTCGTCTGGCCCGCGGGCACATCGAGCGTGCAGGTCTCGTTGGCGTCGCTGAGGTAGGGCCGGCAATCGAACGATCTCGCCGTCGGCGCATCACCGAACTTCACGAAGAGATCGGGGTCTCCGGTCCCGGTCATGACGACGGTGAGGGTCGTCCCGGCCACGACCTCGAACCCCTCGGCGGGCCCGACCGCTTCGAAGGCTCCGCGGGCGAGGCGGCCGCTGAAGTTCTCGGTGGTCGGCTCCCCGGCCGGCGGCTCCCCGGTCGGCGGCTCCCCGCCGCCTCCGCCGCCTCCATCACCTCCGCCGTCTCCGCTCGGCGTGCCATAGAGCGCCTGGACGCCCGCGATGTCCTTCTGCGTGAGGACGAGCGTGCTGTCGCCCGTGCCGTTGCACTGGGGATAGTGCATGACGGACGCGCCGTCGTACTCGGTGAGGGCACGCCAGTTGTCGTCCTCGAAGCAGGTGCCCGACTCAGGACGGGTGTGCTCGTGACGGAAGCCAAGGGTGTGGCCCAGCTCGTGGCGGAGAATGCCCGTCATCGTGGGCCGCGTGCTGCCGAAAGCGGTCCTGTCGATCAGCACGTTCCGCGAGTACCTCGACTGGCCGGGGAAGAAGGCGCGCGCCAGGTACTGGCCGCCGGCGTTGACGGGGTTCACGTCGAACAGGACGTCGCTGGTGCTCGATGTGCAGCGCGAGTCGGCAGACTCCACATGGATGAAGTCGACGTCCGCGACGTCCTCCCATGCCTTGACGGCATCCGCCATCGCCGTCACGACCTGCTCGTACTTGTCCCCGAATCTCGTGCTCACGCAGTACGAGAGGTTGTGCCGCTGCTCCGCCGTCCAGATGACGTCTTGCCCGCCTTCCTGGTTGACGATCAGCGCACCATCGCGCACATGCGCCTCCCAGAACTCGCGCAGATGCTTGAGATCTACGACCGGCGTGTCCCCGTTAACAATGTAGATGCCGGTGTCAGGCTCCCGGAACACCGTCCGCTCGAATCGCTCAAATCCCAGCTGATTCGCGCCGACTTCCTCGGTGTCGGCGCCGCCGACGTCTGCCGAGCAACCGGCCGCGGCGGCGGTCAAACCAGCGATCACCAGAACGAGCTTACGGGCGATCACATTGCTCTCTTGCGGCTTTGCAGGATGCATTTGGAGCTCCTTTCGGGGGAGGCGAATCACGCTGTCCACGCGAACTCGATGAGACCCAAATGCCTTAACCCGATTTGACCCTCAGTCGGATAGCCAAATCTGACCGCCGTTCATAAAAAGGGTTCAGGATTGTAAAAAATTTCGAAGAGAGCGGACATGGTTCTCTTGTCACAGGAAAATTCCCGTAACACGCGAAGCGAACAGATCGGGTCGGACAGACACACTGGAAAACAACACATCTTGAGATCGGGCGACGCGTACTTGCACCGGGACAGGCATCGGGATCCTCCTGCCTCCGTTGCGCCGATGAAAGGCGCGGAACGCACGCATGCAACGCGACGGCTGCAACGCGGCGCGCGCGGGCGCAGCGGCGCGCGCCGCGGCAGCCGACGGCGCGCGGGCACCTCCGCGGGCGCCGAGCGCGGCGCGATGCTTCAGGGCAGCGTCGGGGCGGCGCGCAGCGCTCGTCGCGCGGGACGACGGCGGGCGCTCACCCGCGCGCCGACAGGATCCGGCTGAAGGCCTCGCCGACGGCGCGCGCGAGCTCGACCATCCGGCGCGAGCCGCTCGAGGTGTCGAGGATCCGATCGGCGACCAGGATCATCGCGGGCCGGCCGACGACCTGCACGGCGACGGCGGCGACGTCGAGGCTCGGGTTGACCATGACGTCGAGCAGCGGCGCGTGGGTGGGGGTGCCGGGGATCGGGCCGACGTAGAGGTGGGTCGCCACGGCCGTGGCAAGCACGCTCGGCTGATCCATCGGGAGGGAGAGCTTGCGCAGCGCCTCCTGGTCGCCGAACTCCGCGTTGCACGCGAACCCACGGAAGACCCCGCGGTGCGCGGCGAAGATGGCGACACGCCCGGCGAACAGCCGCATCCCCCGGAGCGCGAGCCGGACGACGTCGTCGCGCGTGCGCGCGAGGTACAGCGCGTCGATGACGTCGCTCAGATCGACGAAGGGCTGCGGCGGCGGATCGTCGTCGAGGGGATCGCCGAGCTCCGGCTCGGGCGCGGGGGGCAGCGCCGGGAGCCGCCCGGCGCGCCTGCTCGACGGCGGCGCGGCGCTCTCCGGGCGAGCCCTGCCGCTTCCAGGCGGCGGGGCCTCCGCATCGGCGGAGCGGCGGCGCGAGCGCGGCGCGAGGCCGGGGGGCGCGTCGAGCGGCAGCCGGCCGAGGCGCCGCGTCGAGGGGGCCGGCTCCCGCCCGGCGCTGTCCGGCGCGCGGTCGGGGCCAGGCGAGGCCTGGGGCAGGATCGAGGCGAGCAGCTTGAAGGGCGGCGAGATCTCCACGGGCGGAGGCGGCGGAAACGAGACGGCCGGCGGCTCGACCGCCGGCGCGCGAAGGGCCGCCTGACGCCCGGTCGCCCTCCCGCCGGCGCCGCGCTCGGCGTCCGCTGAGCGGCGAGCGCTCGCGGGAGAGCCGCGCGCGCCGGGGGCCGCCTTGGCGTGGCGGAGCGGCAGGATCGCGTCCTCGTGCGCCGCCGGCGTGTCCCCGCGCTGAGCGTGACCGTTGTGCGCCGCTCCGCGGTGGCCCTGCTTGCCGCTCGGCGCCTCGACCAGGCTCACCTCGTCGAACGAGGGTACCGAGGCGCGGCGGATCAGCGGGATGGGCACCTCGGACGACGGCGGCGGCGGGATGGTCGACTGGGGCGCGCCGTGCGGAAACGCCGGGGTCGCGCGCCGCGCGCGGGAGGGGACCTGCTCCCGCTCGTCGAGATCGAGGGCGCGGATGGCCTCCTCGATCGCCGTGATCGGCGCGCGGAAGATGCGCACCGGCGCGCCGAGGTGGAAGCTGAACTCGTCGGCGATGTGGCGATCGAGCGGATCGGCCGCCGCGACGTCGATGGTGCCGACGCCGGGATCGATGCGGATCGGGACGGCGCCGAGGCGGCGGCACATCGCGCGCGGCAAGCGCGCGACGAGATCGCGGGCGCCGACGACCTGCCGGAGCGCGAGGCCGCCGTGGCGATCGAGCTCCTCCTCCAGGGCGCGCTCGCTGAGGGCCGCGCGGTCGATGAGGGCGCGAGGGAACGGGATGCCCCGCAGGACCGCCACGAAGAGGGCGGCTTCGACCTCAGCCTTGGAGACGGCGCCGGCGGCGATGAGGAGGCGGCCCAGGTCTAGCGACACTCGCTGCACAATACCAGAAAGGACGCTGCCAGCGTGCAGCGCCCCGCATCCGATCACGACGGACGCTGCTCCTTCTGGACGGGCGGCGAGCGGGCAGCGGGCCCGCTCCCTCGCCACCCCAGGCGGGGGGTGGCGCGCGCTGGGCGAGGGAGAGAGCCAGGCGAGCTCATGCGCTCGCCGAGCGCTGGCTCACGTCCTGGCGCCGAGCGCGGCCCACGCCCTCACGTCGAGCGCGGCCCACGCCCTCACGTCGAGCGCTTCCGCGGCGGAGCCGTGGGGCCGACAGGTCAACAGGCCTGGGGAGGGCCGAGAGACCCGGAGTCCTCAGCGGGAGAACTGAAAGACCACCTCGCTCTGCCGCACGAGACCCAGGTTGTCGCGCGCGATCCTCTCCACGGCGGTCGGGTCGTCGCGCAGGCGCGCCACCTTGCCGCGGAGCGCCTCGATTTGCCGCCCGAGCTCGGCATTCTCCTCCTCGACGTCGGCGAGCTCCCTCTCGAGCTCCCGCAGGCGGGGCAGCCCCTGCGGCGAGAAGATCATGATCGGTGCGCCCACGACGGCGACGATGAGCACCGCGATGGGGAGGGTCCGCTCCAGGAACTGCGCTATTCGACGCACAGACATCCGCTCGCACGTCCTCCGCGCTCCTGTCAACTTTCCTCCAGGGTTCCTGCAACTCCGCGTTGTCTTTTGCCGGGTTACCGGGTTACCGGGCTACCACGCTACCCGGCCTCTCGGCGGCGCAGGCGCGGTGAGCACGACCCCGCGCGCCACGTCGAGCGACGTCGATTGCGCCCACGTCGAGCGCCGCCGTCGCGCCGTGCGCCGCCGAATCGCCCTGCAAAACACGCGCTCGTCGGATGTCGCATGGAGCCCCAAGCTTCGCTAGCATGACCCACGTCCCCCGCCGTCCGGCAGGTTCGCTGCGCGCGCAACGCCGGCACGAGGGCTCGGCCCGAGGAGTCCCATGTCGATTGATATCGTCCGAGGCGAGCTCGAGCGCCTCTTTTCGCTCGATGAACTGATGGCCCTGTCGTCCGACCTCCTCGGCTTCAGCCCGGCCGAGATCGGGGGCAGCGCCTCCAAGGCCTCCTTCGCGCGCGCCCTCACGGATCATTGCGTGGAGCTCGACGCCATCGATGCGTTGATCGATGCCGTCATCGCCTCGCGCGCAGAGGTCGACGCGCGCATCCGCGCGCTCGGCGTCCATGGGCTCGGCCTGCCCGAGGAGATCGGGCCCGGCGAGGCGTTCGGCGAGTACATCGTCACGAGAAAGATCGGCGAGGGCCCCCGGGGCCTCGTCTACGCGGCGACCCGGGGGACCGAGCCGCGGACGCTCAAGGTGCTCCGGCGCGAGGCGACCCGGGACAGCCGGGCGGTGCGCAGGTACCTCACCCACGTCCGCCTGGCCGCGCAGGTGCACCACGAGAACCTGGCGAGCGGCGTCGACGCGGGGATCGTGGGCGGCCGGGCGTTCGTGGCGTACACGCACGTCGACGGGCTGCCGCTCTCGGCGCGCCTCGCGCGCTCGGGGCCGCTCCACATCAACGAGGCGAAGCCGCTGCTCCGCGGGATCCTCGGCGGGCTCGCCGCGCTCCACGAGCAGCGCCTGGTCCACGGCGCGCTCAAGCTCGAGAACGTCGTCGTGGCCCGCGGCGAGGACGGGGAGCCGCTCCCGATCCTCGTCGACGTCGGCGGCGATCGGCTCGGCGCCGGGTGGTCCAGCCCGGAGCTCGTCGAGGCGGCCAGCCCCGAGCAGCTGCGCGGCGAGAGCGTCGGCCCCGCGAGCGATCTCTACGCCTTCGGCGCGCTGCTCTTCGAGCTCCTCACGGGCAAGCCCGTGTTCTCGGGCGCCGCCGCGGTCGACATCGCCGTCGCCCATCTCGTCGAGCCGCCGCCGCCGCCGAGCGCGGTCGCGCCGCGCGGCTGGGTGGGCAAGGACATCGACGAGCTCTCGGGGCGCCTTCTCGCGAAAGCGCAGGACGCCCGGCCGAGGGGGACGCGCGCGGTGCTCGACGCGATCGAGCCGCTCGGCAGGCCGCAGCAGCAGGAGGCGGCGATCGAGGGCGCGCAGCTGAACGACCTCATCGATCGGCTCGTCGCGAGCCCCACGGACACGGAGCTCGCGCTCGCCGTCGAGGCGGCCGTCGATCGGGGAGCGGACCCGGGGCGCGTGGCCGAGGCGCTCGTGATGGCCTCGGAGCAGATCGACGCGGGCTCGGCGCCCGGCCAGGGCGACGACCAGGCGGTCGCGGCGAAGAAGCTCCTGCACTTCCGGGCGGCCAGGATCTACGAGAAGGGGAGGCTGCACGACAAGGCGGAGGCGGTCTATCTGCGCCTCCTCGAGCTCGCCCCGGGCGACGACATCGCCTTCAGCGCGCTCGAGGAGCTCCGCAAGGCGCTGGGAAAGCACGAGGAGCTCGTGGAGATGCTCCTCCAGCGGAGCGAGCGCGCCGAGACCGCCGGCGAGCGCGCCCGGGCGCTCAACGAGATCGGGCACCTCTACGTGCGGGAGCTCGACGACAAGGACCAGGGGGTGTTCGCCTTCGCCCAGGCGCTCGCCCAGGATCCGGAGCAGGACGCGTACGCCGTCGACCTGGAGCGCGCGGCCGGCAACGACATGAAGATCTGGTCCGAGGCGCTCCAGATCCTGAGCCAGGCGAGCACCGACGAGGCGATGCCGGCTGAGGCCAAGCTCGCGCTCTTCAACCGGCTCGGGCCCTGGTATGCGGAGAAGGTCGCGCGGGCGGACCTCGGGATCCCGTGCTTCCAGTTCGTGCTCGGGCTCGACCCCGCGAACGAGGAGGCGCTGGAGGGGCTCTCGCAGGTCTACCGCCGCGCCCAGCAGTGGCAGGAGCTCGTCCAGGTGCTGCTCTCGCGGGCCGATCGCGCCGCGACCCCGGGGGAGGCGCGCGACCTCCGCGCCGCGGCGGCCGAGCTCCTCGAGACGAAGCTGAGCGACGCGGGCCGCGCGCGCGACCTCTACGAGCAGATCTTCGCCGAGGACCCCGGGCACACGAGGACGTGCGAGGCGCTGCTCAGGATCTACCGGCGCGCCGAGGATCACGCGGGCTACGCCAAGATCCTCGAGCGGCGCGCGGAGGCGCTGCGGGGCGAGGAGCGCGTCGACACGATCTGCAAGCTCGCCGAGCTCTACGAGGACCGGCTCGGCGACCTGGGCGAGGCGACGCGCCGCTACGAGGCGGCGCTCGAGCTCGATCCGGCCAGCCTGACCGCCCTGCGCGGGCTCGATCGCATCCACAGCCGCGCCGGCAGCTACGCGGCGCTCCTCCAGAACCTGGCGCGGCAGATCGACGTCAGCGCGACGCCGCGCCAGAAGATCAACCTCTACGAGCGGATCGCCGGCATCCACGACGAGGAGTTCCTCGATCACGCGAAGGCGGCCGAGGCCCTCGAGGCGATCCTCGGGATCGACAGCGCGCACGAGGGCTCGCTCGCCGCGCTCGGGCGGCACTACCGCGCCCTCGAGCGCTGGGAGGACGTGGTGTCGCTCTACGAGCGGCAGCTCGGCATCGTGCCCGACGACAAGCGCCGGGAGGAGCTGCTGCTCGCGATGGGGCGCGTGCTCCTCGATCAGATCGGCTCGCCCGAGCGCGCCCGCAAGGCTTACGAGCGGGTGCTCGCGATCGATCCCCACCACGCCGGGGCCCTGGAGTCGCTCGCGCACGTGCGGGCCGCGACGGGCGACGCCGCGGCGGCGCTGAGCGCGATCGAGTCGCTCGCGGCGACGGCCAAGACGGCGGAGAGCAAGGCCGATCTCTGGATCCGCGCGGCGAAGCTGCTCGAGGAGAAGGGCGATCGGGACGGGGCGATCGAGCGCTACAAGATGGCCCTCGACGCGCAGCCGCAGAACGCGGGCGCGTCCTCGGCGCTGCGCGCGGCCTACCTCGCCCGGGGCGACGCGACGAGCGCCGTCGAGCTCATCGCGCGCGAGGCCGAGGTCGCGGAGGGCAACCTCGCCAAGGGCCGCCTGTACGGCGAGATGGCGCTGCTCCTCCGGGAGCGCCTCAAGGACGACGGGCGCGCCGCGGAGGCGGCGACGAGGGCGGTCGACCTCGATCCGACGGGCGCGCTCGGGCTCATGATCTCGGGCGATCTCGCGTTCGAGGCGGGCCGCTTCCTCGAGGCGGCGCGGCACTACGAGCTCCTGGCGAGCCGGGTCGACGTCCTGCCGAAGGAGCAGGGGCTCAAGCTGCTGCTCCGCTATGTCGACGCGCTCGGCAAGAGCGGCTCGAGCGGCAAGGCGATCGGCACGGTGAAGGCGCTGCTCGCGCTCGCGCCGGACGATCCGGCGGCGCTCTCGCGGGCCGCCAGGGTCAACCTCGACGCGGGCAAGGCGAAGGAGGCCGCGGAGCTCTACGGCCGCCTCGTGGACCGGTTCGGCGCCGGCCTGCCGGAGCGCGATCGGGCGGAGGCGCTCCTCGGGCTCGGCGAGGCGAGGCTCGCGGCCGGCGACCCGGACGGCGCGGTGGCCGCGCTGAACGGCGCCGCCGATCTCCTCCCGGAGTCCCCTACTCCGCTCGCCCTGCTCTCCAGGGTCTTCGAGGCCAAGGGAGACTGGGAGGAGGTCGTGCGCCTCAAGCACCGGCGGCTCGACGTCGTGACCGGCGAGGAGCGGAGCGCGCTCCTGCTCGAGATCGGCGACCTGCTCGCGGCGCACCTCCACGACCGGGCGCGCGCCGCGAAGAGCTACGTGGCGGCGCTGGACGAGCGCCCGGACGACCGGAAGATCCTCACCAAGCTGATGCAGCTCTACAGCGAGGAGAAGGACTGGTCGAAGCTCGTCGACATCGTCCTCAAGCTCGCCGCCAAGATCGACGACAGCCGGCAGAAGGCGAAGTACCTGCACACGGCGGCGATCGTCAGCGCGCGGCAGCTCGGCGATCTCGACCGGGCCGCCACGTTCTACGACGAGGTGCTGGCGCTCGACCCGTCCCTCACGCGGGCGCTCGCGGAGGCGATCGAGCTCCGCGGCGAGAAGGGCGACCACGAGGAGGTGGAGCGCCTGCTCAAGGTCGAGCTCGACCGGGCGACCGAGGAGAACGACACGGCGAAGATGCTCGAGACGTTCGACCGGCTGGGCGCCCTCTACAAGGACAAGCTCGGCTGGATGAGCGAGGCGATCGACGCCTACGAGGCGGCGCAGACGCTCGATCCGGACAGCGAGGCGCGGAACGAGCTCCTGGCGAACCTCTACGCGAGCAACCCGGCGGAGTACCTGGACAAGGCGGTGGCCGCGCAGGCCCCGATCCTGCGGCGCAACCCGTACAAGCCGGACGCGTACCGGCTGCTCCGGAAGATGTACACCGAGGCGAAGCGCGCCGACGCGGCCTTCTGCCTGTGCCAGGTGCTCTGCTGCCTCAGCGCCGCCGAGCCGGACGAGGAGCGCTTCTTCCGGCGCCTGCGCCCCGACACGGCCGCGGCGGCGCAGCAGCCGCTCGACGACCACGCGTGGGCGACCGCGCTCGTCCACCCCGACGTGGATCCGCTCCTGACCGCGGTCTTCGGCGTCATCGAGCCGGCCGTGCTCAGGAAGAACGGGCAGCCGCTGGAGGCGCTCGGTTACCAGCTCGCCTACCAGCTCGATCTCTCGCGCCACCCCTACCCGATGTCGCAGACGCTCTACTACGCGGCGGGTGTCCTGGGCCTCGATCCGCCGCTCACGTTCCAGGATCCGAACGACGGGGGCGGCGTCTCGTTCCTCCACGCGCACGTCCCGGCGATCGTGCTCGGCGCCGCGGCGCTCCAGATGGACCTGCCCACGCAGGCCGCCGCGTTCATCGCGGCCCGCCACCTCACCTACTACCGGCCGGGCATGTACCTCCGGCACCTGGTGCCGACGGGCACCGGCCTGCGCGCCTGGCTGTTCGCGGCGATCAAGCTGATCTCGCCCGCGTTCCCGATCACGAAGGAGCTGGAGGGGCCGGTGATGGAGGACCTGGCGGTCCTGGAGCCCATCCTCGTCGGGCCGGCGCGCGATCAGCTCGCGAGCGCCGTGACGAAGCTGCTCCAGGCCGGCGCCATCGACCTGAAGCGCTGGGTGTCCGGCGTCGACCTGACGGCCGACCGCGCGGGCTTCCTCCTCGCCAACGACCTCGAGCTGGCGCAGGAGATGATCAAGGCGACCGACGAGGCGAGCGCCGCCCTCCCCCACAAGGAGAGGCTCAAGGAACTCACGCTCTACGCGGCCAGCGAGGAGTATTTCGCCATCCGGCAGCGGCTCGGCATCAACATCGACAGCTGAGGGCCGGCCCCTCGGTCGCGGAGCGCTCGCGCCCGGCCTCGATCTACGCCTGCCCTTACGCCCGCCAGGACCGCCGCGGGTGCAATGTGGCAGGGCGGGTCAACTGGATCATCGACGATCCAGCTGCGGGATGTCGCTTCCTGCCCACTTCCGCACCGGACTGGTTGACGGATAAATCCTCAAATTGCTAGGCTGCTGGCCGGCATTAGGCCCTTTTCGATCGTATGTTAGCTCGCCGCAGGTGGCAGCGGGCAGCCTGAGCGATTGTGTGAAAGCACGCCCATGGCGGCAAAGAAGACCCGAAAAACTTCGAAAAAAGACCGGAAGAGAGCGACCAAGGCCAGCGCGGCGAGCTCGAGGCGAGCAGCCTCGACAGCGCGGACGCGGAAGGCAAAACCTGCCGCCCGCTCAGCCGCGCGCAAGCCGAAGCGGAAGGCCGCGTCCTCTCGTCCTGCTGCGCGACGCACCGCTGCCGTGAAGGCGGCAAAGCGCCGAAAAACCACGACAAAACGGGCGACCGCCCGCAAGTCGGCGGCCCCGGCGCGGCGCAAGGCGGCGCGCGCACCGGCGCGGGCAACCCGTACGGGCGCGAGGAAGAAAGCGGCGGTCGGGAGGGCGAAGAAGGCCACCCGCGCGGCCGCGAAGCGAACGAGCGCTTCCAAGGCGAAGAAGGCCGCGGCCAGGACGAAGGCCAGGTCGACGCGCACCGCCGCCAAGCTCAGGACGACCAAGGCCAGGGCGAAGGCCAGGGCGACGAAGGTCAAGGCGAGGGCGGCCAAGGCCAAGGCGACGCGGGCGAAGACGGCGAGGGCCAAGGCCACGAAGGCCAGGGTGACCCGCGCCAGGGTCGCAAAGCCGAGGGCCGCGAAGGCCAGGACCGCGAAGACCAGGGCGGTCGCCGGACGGGCGCGGAAGGCGAAGGCCGCGAAGACGAAGGTCGCGCGGGTCAAGGCCACCAAGCCGAGGCTCGTGCGGGTCAAGGCGGCCAAGCCGAGGCTCGTCAGGAGAAAGATCGCGGCGCGGTCCGAGCGGGCGATCGCGGCGCCGGCGGCGGAGCCGACGAAGCTCCGCAAGAAGCTGAAGCTGAGGCTCGACGATCAGCCGAAGCCCAAGGAGAAGCTGAAGCTCAAGGAGAAGCTGAAGCTCAAGGACGTCGTGGAGCAGGCCGCGCCGAGCGAGGCCGAGCGACCGCGCCGGGCGAGCGACAGGCCGTCGCGCACGAGCGACAGGCCGTCACGCACGAGCGACAGACCGTCACGCACGAGCGACAAGCCGGTCGTCGACAAGAAGAGCGCGCGGCCGGGCGTGGCGAAGGGGAAGAGCGCGGGGGCGTCGATCGAGCGCCGTCCGGGTCGCGTCCCGCTCCGGGAGGCGCCGCGGGTGGTCACCCTGCCGCTGCCGATGCTGCCGCCGCCTCGGCGCGCCACCATCGAGGAGCGCAGCGCGATCATCGAGCAGCGGTTGAGCGCGCAGTCGGAGGACTTCCGGCGGCGCTACATCGACAGCCTCGATATGTCGTGGATTTACCACGACAGCGCGCTCGAAGGGGTGGTCTACACGTTCGACGAGTTGCGCGCGGCCCTCGCCGGGCCGGCGCCGCTCGTGACGGACTCGAGCCTTCAGCCGACGTACGATGACATCCGGCGGCACAAGGAGGCCATCGCGTACGTGCGCGAGCAGGGCGAGAACAAGCGGGCCCCGCTCACGCTCGACTGCATGAAGAAGCTGTACCTGATCCTCCATCCGGAGGAGGGGGATCTCAAGACGGTGAAATACCGCAAGGACATCCCCCAGCACCGGCTCTACTTCCACGAGTACGCTCCGCCGGACAAGATCGCCTACAAGGTGCGTCAGATCATCGACTGGCTGAACGACCCCGAGACGCGGAAGACGCGGAACGGCATCCGGATCGCTGCGCGCGCGCACTACGATCTGCTGCGGGTCTACCCGTTCCCGAACGACAGCGGCAAGGTGGCGAGGCTGTTCATGAACATGCTGCTGCTCCGCACGGGCCTGCCTCCGTCGATCATCCACTCGACCGAGCGGCAGCGCTACTACGAGGCGCTGAAGGGCTCGGCGACGACGGTGTTGCAGATGGTGCAGGAGTCGGTGGAAAACGCGCTCGCGAGCGTCGAGAAGCTCCTCGATGAGCATGAGACGCGGAAGCGCGCCTTCGTCAGCTGAAACGGCTGAGGGCGGTCGCGCGCGAGACCTCGTCCCGGCTGGGCGAGGCGCGCGCCGACCGCCCGCGTCCGTCGCTGTCGCTCCCGCAGACCGACATCGAGACGAGGGCGTCGCGCCGCCGGTGAAGCGGCCGGACAAGGCGGCTCGCAAGGGAGCCTCCATGGCGGCGAAGACGCGCGAGCCGAGGCCCAGGAAGGCGGCAGCGGTCGCCGACGCGGCTCGTCCGACGGCGGCACGCGCAGCGACGAGCACGCCTCCGGCCACCTTCGCGCGGCTGCGCGCGTTGCACCCGGACGCCCACTGCGAGCTGGATCATCGATCCTCGTTCGAGCTCCTCGTCGCGACGGTGCTCAGCGCCCAGACGACGGACGTGCTGGTCAACAAGGTGACCCCCCACCTGTTCGGCGCGTATCCCGACGCCCGCGCCCTCGCCAGCGCCGATGCCGCCGAGGTGGGCGCGCTCCTCAAGCGGCTCGGGATGGGCATGTTCAACCAGAAGGGGAAGAACATCGTGGGGCTCGCGCGAGGCCTCATCGAGCGGCACGGCGGCGAGGTGCCGAGGACGCTCGCCGAGCTCGTGAAGCTACCCGGAGTCGGGCGCAAGACGGCGAATGTGGTGCTCGGCGTCGCCTTCGGAGCGCCGGAGGGAGTCGTCGTCGATACCCACGTGCAGCGCCTGTCGCAGCGGCTCGGGTGGACGACCAGCGACAAGCCAGAGCAGATCGAGCGCGACCTCGTGGCGCTCTTCCCGCGACGCGACTGGGACATGCTGTCCCACACGCTGATCTTCCACGGCCGCCGGATCTGCTTCGCGAGGAAGCCCGCGTGCGGAGGCTGCGGGATCAGCGACGCGTGCCCGAGCGCATTCCGCGCAGAGAACGTGGGGCGCAAGCCGCCACGGCGCCGCGGCGCCGCGCCGTGAGCGCCAGCCGCCGTGCGCGCAACGTGGGTGTCGCGCGCACCGGCGGAAGGTGGGAAGCGGGCGAACGCGGCTCATCGTCGCTCGGCGCCCAGCGAGCTGTTTATCGCGCTGGAGCAGAGGACGCGGGATAACCTTGGGCCCATGAAGGCTTCGCACATGATCCTCGCCCTTGCCTGCCTCTTCACCGCGGCGTGCAGCCCTCTGGAGGACGATCTCTGCGACTACAAGTGCGACTGCGAGGGGTGCAGCGACCGCGAGTACGGCGACTGCCTCGATCGCTACGATGACAGGTACGTAGACGCCGACCGCCGCGGCTGCGTCGATCAGTACGACGCTCTCCTGGCGTGCGAGGACGACACCGGGATCTGCAACCGCGACGACAAGTGGAGTACGTCCTGTAAACCCGAGAAAGACGCGCTGGATCGCTGCATCGACTAGCGCCGCCGCGCGGTCGACCTGAGCCGGCCGCCCGGCCTCCTGGCCGCCGCTCAGGTCCCGCCGCCGGGCGCGACGGCGGCGCCAGGCGTGACCGCGCCTGCGCTGCGGAAGGCCGCGACGAGCCGCTCCGACGCCGTGTAGGGGTCGACCTCGCGCCGCGCGACGGCGTGCACCGCGGCCTCGAGCGCGGGACCGAGCGCGGCGACCGCGGCGTCGGTGAGCGCGTCGCGGAGCTGCACGTGCATCGCCTCGCGCAGGCGCTCCTCTCGGCGCGCAGCGCCGGCCTCGGTCCCGAACAGCCACGCCCGGTGCCCCTCCAGCTTGTCCACGAGCGCCGCCACGCCCTCGTTGCGTGTGGCCACGGTCCGCGCGATCACGGGCTCCCACGGACCTTCGACGGGCTCGCCACCTGCAGAGGGCGCCCTCTGCGCGCGGGCGTGGTGCGCCGCGGCGCTGTGCCCGCGCGCCCGTCCGGAGGCCGCGGCCACCTCGCCGCCGAGCGCGATCATGAGCTCCAGATCGCGCACCGCCGCGTCGGCCCCGTCCCGGTCGGCCTTGTTCACGGCGAAGACATCGGCGCACTCCAGGATGCCCGCCTTGATCGCCTGCACCTCGTCGCCCATCCCCGGCGCGGCGACGACCAGGGTTGTGTGCGCCATCCGGGTGATCTCGAGCTCGTCCTGCCCGACGCCGACGGTCTCGACCACCACGACGTCCGCGCCCCAGGCGTCGAGCACCCGCACGACGTCCACCACCGAGCGCGACAGCCCGCCGAGCGCGCCCCGGGTCGCCAGCGACCGGATGAACACGTCGGGATCGCCGAAATGGGCCTGCATGCGGATGCGGTCGCCGAGGATCGCGCCGCCGGTGAACGGGCTCGTGGGATCGACCGCCACCACGGCGACCCGGCGACCCTGCCCCCGGAACACGCCGATCAGCCGATCGGTGAGCGTGCTCTTGCCTGCCCCCGGGTTCCCCGTCACGCCGAGGACCCAGGCGCGGCCGGTATGGGGGAAGAGATCCTTCAGGATCGCTGCATAGTCGCCGACGCGGTCGTCGACGAGCCGGCAGGCCCGCGCCGTCGCGCGCATGTCGCGGGCGAGGACCTTGTCTGCGATCGGATGCACGCGAGCGGCTTAGGCCCGGCGATGCCGGAACACAACCGGCCCGCGGGCAACGCGGCGCCGGGCTACCTACCCCGCCCCGCCGCCCGCGGTGCCGCCGCCGCCACCGGTACCGCCACCGGTGCCGCCACCGCCGGCCGTACCGTCGCCGCCGGTGCCGCCGCCGCCGGCCGTACCGTCGCCGCCGGCCGCGCCGCCGCCGCCGGCCGCGCCGCCGCCGGCCTCACCGCCGCCTGCTCCGCCCTCCCCGCTTGCCGACGAGCCGGCGCCCCCGGCGCCGCCGGCGGCGGTGTCGAAGATCGGCCTCGTGTCGCCGCACGCGACGACGAAGAGAGCCCAGAGCACAGCGCACGAGGTGAAAGCGAGAGCGCGATTCCACATGGGTACGTCCTTGCCACGAGACACCGAGCGGCGCGCTCGCGAAATCCAGCGGCGTGCTCCAGTCATGGCGCCGCAGGCGGCTGCCGCTCGAAGCGCCGCCAGCGGCCATCGATGAGCCGCTCGTGCGGCAGGTACTGGGCCTTGTAGACCAGCCGCGAGCAGCGCTCGACGTAAAGGCCGAGGTACAGGTACCGGAGGCCCCAGGAACGGCACAGCTCGAGCTGCTTCAAGATCGAGAAGACACCGGGGCTCAGCGGCTCCAGCTCGGGCTCATAGAAGGAGTAGACCGCGGACAGCGAATCCTGCCCCCGATCCACGACGGCGACCCCGACGAGACGGCCGCCGACGCGATAGCGCATCTCGAACGTCTCGCAGCAGCTGTCCACGAGGAACGCCTCGTACCCCTCGGCGCCGAGCGGACCGTCATCGCGCATCAACCCCCGGCCGTGCTTGTGCCGGTTGTACAGGATGATCTTCTCGCGCGTGGTCACGGGCGGGCCGATCTCGACGTCCACCACCTGCTCTCCACGGCGGAGCACCCGGCGTTGCGTGCGGCCGGGGACGAAGTCACGAACGACGATCCGGATCGGCTCGCACGCGCGGCAGGAGGGGCACTGGGTGCGGTAGAGCAGCTTGCCATGGCGGCGGTTGCCCGCGACGAGCCGCTGGTCGAACTCCGCACGCGTGAGCGGACGGATGGGCACGCGCAGCGGCATCCGCGCCTCGGCTTCAGGCAGGTACGGACAGGGGCTCACCTCGTCATGGACCGTGAGCTCGATCGGGTCCGCCCCCTCATCCAGCCGAGGGAGCTCGGCGTCCTGCCCCGCTACCGCATCTCGCTCGCTCGATGAGCCCATGTCGGTGTCGATCCGAGCGCTCGAGCCCCCCGTCGAGCCGCCGGCCGCTAGATCAAGGGGATGCCTGTTGCACGGCCACGTCAAGCAAAACCCAGAACGCCCGGGCCCTCTGTGAGCTCCGCCCGCTTGCGCCGCGCTGGCCCCTATCGCACATCTACCCATGCAAACCCACGTACACCCCATACATGCTGCATGCTCCGGTTCACCGGCGCTGGAGCTTGAGCGATTCACGCGTCGTGCGAAGAGCCCGAGCGGCGCGCCCTTTTCGCTTGGCCCGGAGGCCGGTATGACCGCGCGCGCGACCGCGACAGGGACGTCCCTCGACCATCGAGCGCCCGAATCGCGCGACCGCCTCAAGAAAGGCCGAACGCTTTGGATCTGACAGGAAAGCAGCGCCGCCACCTCCGCGCGCTGGGGCATCACCTCGACCCGGTCGTGCAGCTCGGCAAGGCCGGCCTGACCGACGGCGTCGTCGCGGCGGTCGACGCCGCCCTGGAGCGGCACGAGCTCGTGAAGGTACGCCTGGGCACCGAGTGCCCGGACGAGCTGGACGACGTCGCCGACACCCTCTCCGAGCGGCTCCGCGCCGCCGTGGCGCAGACGCTGGGGCGGACGATCCTGCTGTACCGGCGCCACCCCAAGGAGCCGAAGATCAAACTGCCCGCGGGCAGCTGACCGCGAACGGCCGCGCGTGGCCGCGCCCCCCCACCCTGCGCGGCCTCGGGCGCCTCGAGTCGACGAGGCGCCGCCGAGGCGGCCCTCCCACGTGCCGCGGCGGCGAGGCCTCGGATCGCCGAGGCCCGCGCCAGCGTCACACGTGCCGGAGCGTGGGGCGCTCGGCCAGCAGGTGATCGAGCCAGGCGTTCGACAGCTTCTCCTGCACCGTGTTGGCCCGGAGCCTCGCGGCGAGGTTCTTGAAGTCGACGTGGTCGATGAGCTGGTCCTGGTTGAAGCACGAGAAGACCAGCGTCTCCTTGCCCGTCTCCGGGTCCACGTGCCGCTGGAGGCACTGCGCGCAGACCTCCTTCATCATGCACTGCATCGGCGAATTGATGCTCGCGATGCCCACGTGCTTCGGATCCAGGTGCGGCGCCAGCACGCCGTGCCGCGCCTCGCGCACGGCGTTCATCATCTTGTCCGAGCCGATCGCGATGATGCGACGGACCTCCGAGAGGGCCGCCAGCTCGCCGCCGAGCTGGCGCTCGGCGTAGGCCCTCATCGCCTGGACGATGTTGCCGCGGAAGTGGCGGTCGGTCGCGCGCCGCGGGGGGATCTCGGCGCCGCCATCCGTGCACCAGACGACCTGGTCGGTCGCCACCTCGATGTCGTCCTGCTTGAAGAGATCCTCGCCCCGCCGGTAGCCGGCGAAGTAAATCACGCGGTCGCCGCGCGCCTTCAGGGCCTTCGCGATCGAGAACAGGACGGCGTTGCCGAGCCCGCCGCCGGCGAGCAGCACGGTCTCCCCCTCGGGGATGTCCGTGGGCGTCCCGGTCGGCCCCATCACGACGACCTCCTCGCCCGGGCGCAGCGCGGCGAGCAGGCGGGAGGACGCGCCCATCTCGAGCGCGATGAGCGAGAGCAGCCCCTTCTCCTTGTCGACCCACGCGCCCGTGAGCGCGAGGCCCTCCATCGCGAGCCGCGTGCCGCGGATCACGGGCGAGCGCACCTCGTAGTTCTGCAGCCGGTAGAACTGCCCTGGCTCGAACTTCCGCGCCGCCGCGGGCGCGCGCACGACGACCTCGACGATCGTCGGCGTGAGCCGCTCGACCCGCTCGACCACCGCGCCGAGGTCATGATCGAGGCGGGCGAAGAGGTCGCGCCGCCGCGCGTCGCGCGCGGCCTGCGGCTCCTCGCCGAGCCGGGCGATGTCGCGGCGGAACAGCGCGACGACGGACGGGTACGCGTCCTTGGCGCTCGCCATCGCCTTCACGACGCTCCCCGCGTAGTGGGGGTGGTTGTCGCCGTAGAAGCTCACCGCGTGCTCGCCGTCGTTGTAGCTCGTGAAGAAGCCCTCCCGCGGCTTGGCCGGCTCCACCTTGAGCGCGCCGCCCTCGTCGACGTAGGCGCGGTGCGGCTGGAAGAACTGCCGCCATTTGTCGAACACGAACGAGCCCGGGCGCTCCTTCTCGTACGTAACGTTGGGGCTCGTCCCGGCCGCGACGCACACGGTGCGGGCGGGGATCGAGACCGCCTGCCCCGCGCTCCGCCACTTCCCGTCCACGATCTCCTGCCGATCGAAGACGAGCGAGGAGACGCACCCGCGCTCGTCGAGCACCGCCTCGACCGGGGCGAGGTTCTCGACGTAGCGGATCCCCTCCTCGAGCGACTTGGCGACCTCCTCGTGGTTCAGCCGGTACGCCGGCGAGTCGATGAGGCGCTTTCGATAGACCAGCGAGACGCCTCCCCAGGCGTCGATCAGGCCCTGGAAGCGCGGCGGGCGCCCCTCGCGCGCGGCGCGCGCGCGCTCGTCGCGGATCTCCTCCGCGTGGCGCCGCTGCTCGGCCAGGAACTCCCGCTCCTCCTCGTCGAACATCGCGAGGACGGCGGCCTCTCCGCGCTCCGCGACCAGCGCGTCGAGCCGGTCGGCCGTCTTCTCGACCTGCACGACGTAGTACGCGGCGAGCTCCGTCGCGGTGTCGATCGCCGTGAGGCCGCCGCCGATCACCACCGCCGGCAGGCGCACCTGGAGGTTCGCGAGCGCCGAGCGCTTGTAGGCCCCGGCCAG
Organism: Sorangium sp. So ce145; assembly: GCF_051525985.1. Classification (NCBI taxonomy): domain Bacteria; kingdom Pseudomonadati; phylum Myxococcota; order Polyangiales; family Polyangiaceae; genus Sorangium; species Sorangium sp. So ce145. The sequence continues at coordinate 5,467,203 of NZ_CP150315.1, forward strand.
CTGGAGCGCCATCAGGAAGTCCGACGCCTTGCGGATGCCGCGCGCGAGGTTGTTCTTGAGCGGGATGATCGTCGGGCGCCCCGCGCCCGCCGCGATCGCGACGTGGTGGAACCCGAGCCGGAAGGCGTCGTCGAGATCGATCGTCCCGCCGAACCGCACGCCGCCGTAGATCCGGAGCAGCCGCTGCCGGGCCAGCGTGACGTACAGGACGGTGAGGAAGTTCTTGTCCCACCGCACCGTGATCCCGTACTCGCTCACCCCGCCGAAGCCGAGGAGGACGCGCTCGTCGAGCTCCGTGTAGAGCTGCTTGAAATCCTTGACCGGACGCGGCGGGCGCGACTCGTCGCCCGTGAGCTCGACCGGCAGCGGCTCGATCTTCAGCCCGTCGATCGCCACGCACGCGAAGCCCTGCCGCGTGAGGTGGTGCGACAGCGTGTAGCCGGCCGGGCCGAGGCCGACGACGAGCACGTTCTTGCCGTTGTACGGGAGCGCGTGCGGCCGCAGCGCGTCGAGCGGGTTCCAGCGCGTGAGGAGCCCGTAGATCTCGAGGCCCCACGGGAGCGACAGCACGTCCGTGAGCGCCGCGGTCTCGATCTGCGGGATGTCCACCGGCTCCTGCTTCTGGAAGACGCACGCCTTCATGCAGTCGTTGCAGATGCGGTGACCGGTGCCGGGGCACATCGGGTTGTCGACGCAGACGAGCGCGAGCGCGGCGATCGACTCGCCCCGCCCTCGCATGGTGTGCATCTCGCTGATCTTCTCGTCGAGCGGGCAGCCGTTCAGCTCGACGCCGAGCGGGTTCGCCTTGATCGCCCCGGTCTTGTTGTCGCGCAGGCCCTTCGAGCACGAGTCCTTGTCGCGATCGTGGCAGAAGAGGCAGTAGTCGACCTGGCTCTCGACCTCGCGGGGCGGCGCGCGGCGGTCCGTCAGCGCGAAGCCGTCGCGATCCCTCCGCTCGTGCTCGGGGCCGACGAGGAGCTCGGCGGAGCCCGGGCTGCCGTTCGCGCCCTTCCTCTGCAGCTGGACGAGCTCCTGGTAGTCGAGCGTGCGCGGCGCCTTCAGCGTGGGCCACCGCCGCGCCGGATCGTGCTCGTCCGCGCGGCGCGCCGCGAGCCACGCCTCGACGGCGTCGAGCGCGAGCGCCACGACCACCCCGTCCTCGGCCTCCGTCGGCTCCGCGCCAGCGACCGTCGCCGCCGCCGCCACCCCGTCGGCGAGCGCCGGGTCCTCCCGCAACGCCGCGCGCACCTTCGCCGCCCGCTCGCGGAGCTCGTCCGTCCACTTCGCGCCGCCGGCCTTCGCGGCCTTGCGCGCGATCTCGTCGACCTCGATCAGGGCGAGCGTCGCGCGCGCGATCGCGAGCTCCTCCGCGGCGGAGCCGCTGTCGAGCGCGCTCGCAGGCGCGCCCATGGCCGCGAGCGACCGCCGCGCCGCGTGCGCCGCCTCGACGTGCGTGCCCCGCCACGCCTTCCCCGGGTTCGGCTTGAACAGGCGCTTCTTCGAGAACTCGCGCTTGAAGTCCCAGAGCGCGCTCCGCTCGAGGGTCGCGTCGATCTGCGCCTGCGTTTCCCGCTCGACCCGGAAGAGCATCGCCACGAAGCGGCCGACGTGGGGCGCCGCCGCGAGGAGCGCCTCGGAGATCTGCTCCGGCGTGAGCGCGGGCCGGCCCGCGCCGGCGCCGGCGGCGTCCGCCTGCGCCGCGCGCAGCGAGGTCCGGTACGCGTCGAAGCGCGCGTAGGCACCTTCGTCTGCTGCGTGGAAATACTCCTCGAACCGCTCCGTCAGCTCGGCGAGCCTCGCGGGGTCGAAGAGATCGGCGTAGCCGAAACCAGGGAGCCCGAGCTCTAGCTCGGAGGCATCGGAGGTCGCCTGCACCCACGAAGAGAAGTCAGCCTGCACTCCAGCGTTCGCTTCCATACCCGCGGCAAATGCTTTCTAGTTCAAGGGGTTCGCTCACCTGACGAGGGCTTGCCCACGCAGCCTCGAGAGCGGCGTAAAATAGCACCAGGTCGCACTTTCGACCTGGTGCTCGAGCAACATTCAATCGAGCTCGCCCTGCGCTGGTCAGCGCGTCGAGCACTCGAGCACGCAACCGCTGCGCGCTCATCGACACGTCAACCGCGCCGGTGCGTCGCGTCAGAACCCCTGCGAGACGACGCGCTCGATCGTATGCGTGGAGATGTTGCCGGCGACGACCTCTGGATCTCGCAGCAGCGCCTGGTGCAGCGGGATGTTCGTGCGGATGCCGCCGATGATGAACTCGTCGAGCGCGCACCGGAGCCTGGCGATCGCCTCGGCCCGGTTCGCGCCGTGCGCGATCACCTTGGCCACCAGCGAATCGTAGGAGCTTGGAACGCGGAAACCGCCGTACACGCCGGAATCGACGCGGATCCCGACGCCGCCCGGCGAGTGGTACTCCGTGATGAGGCCCGGCCACGGCACGAACGAGCGCGCATCCTCGGCGTTGATCCGGCACTCGATGGCGTGGCCCCGGAAGCTCCACGGCCGCGTGTCGGGCAGCGAGAGGCGCTCGCCTGCAGCGGCGAGGATCTGCTGCGCGACAAGATCGACGCCGGTCACCATCTCGGTGACCGGGTGCTCGACCTGGACGCGGGTGTTCATCTCCATGAAGAAGAGCTCGCCTCGCTCATCCATCAGGAACTCGAGCGTGCCCAGGCCGGTGTAGCCGGTCTCGAGGATCGCAGCCCGGAGGATGTCGCCCATCCGGGAGCGCTTCTCGTTGTCCATCGCCGGGCTGGGCGACTCCTCCATCACCTTCTGGTGCCGGCGCTGGAGCGAGCACTCGCGCTCGCCGAGCGTCCACACGCCCCCGTGCTGATCCGCGAGCACCTGGAACTCGATGTGGCGCGGCGCCTCGACGTAGCGCTCGAGGTAGACGTCCGGGTTCTTGAAGCCGCTCAGGGCCTCCTGCGTCGCGATCTCGAACGAGCGCTGCACCTCGCTGGCCTCGCGGACGATGCGCATGCCCCTGCCGCCGCCGCCGCCGGAGGCCTTCAGGATCACCGGATAACCGACGCGGTCGGCCTGCTCGGCCGCGTCCGCGGCGCTCTTGAGCACGCCCGTGCCGCTGAGCATGGGGATGCCGAAGCGCTTGGCGACCTCGCGCGCGGACACCTTGTCGCCCCAGGTCCGCATCGCCTCCGCGGTCGGCCCGATGAAGGTGAGGCGGCACTTCTTGCAAAGCTCGGCGAACTTCGCGTTCTCCGAGAGGAACCCGTAGCCCGGGTGGATCGCGTCGGCGCCCGTGACCTCCGCCGCCGCGATGATCTGCGGGATGTTGAGGTAGCTCTTCGACGCCTCGGCCGGACCGACGCACACGGCCTCGTCCGCGAACCGGACGTGCAGCGCCGCGGCGTCCGCCTCGGAGTGGATGGCTACCGTGCGGATGCCGAGCAGGCGGCAGGCGCGGATGACACGCATCGCGATCTCGCCGCGATTGGCGATCAGGATCTTCTGGAACACGGCACCCTCGCCCGGGCAGCGCTAGCTGCGCCGCACCTTGAAGAGACGCTGCCCGAACTCGACCGGCTTGCCGTTGTCGACGAGGATCTCGACGATCGTGCCCGGAGAGTCCGCCTCGATCTCGTTCATCAGCTTCATCGCCTCGATGATGCAGAGCGCCTGACCCACGCGGATCGCGCTGCCCACATCGACGAACGGGGGCGCATCGGGCGACGGCGATCGGTAGAACGTGCCGACGAACGGCGACGTCACATAGGAGATCCCCTCGTCGCTCGCCGCCGCCGCGGCAGGGGCCGCCGGCGCGGGCGCTGCGGCCGGCGCGGGTGCCGCCGCGGGCGGCGCCGCCGGCGGCGCGACCGGCGCGCTGTGGATCTGGAAGGCGGCGGGCGCGAGGTGCGGCGCCGCGCCCTGCGGGATGACGCCTCCGCGCGTGAGGCGAATGCGAACGTGTTCGTCCTCGAACTCGAAGTCGCTCACGTTGCGCTTCTCTAAGATGCGTACCAGCGCCCGCAACTGCTTGAGGTTGATGTTCATGGAAGGACGTTCGGCCATCGATGTTTGCCGCCTTTCAACCAGAGTGACGGCGCATGTTCAACCTCTTTCGTCGGATCGCAGCTTCTCCAGATGCCCGAGCAGCCCGATCAGCCCGAGGACGTACGAGCTCGGACCGAAGCCCGCGACGCGCGCCATGCACGCAGGCGCGATGCGGGAGCGACGGCGGAACGGCTCACGCCCGTCCGGGTTGGAGATGTGCACCTCGACGGTAGGAAGCGCGCTCGCGCGGATCGCGTCATAGAGCGCGATGGAGGTGTGCGTGTAGGCACCGGCGTTGAGGAGGATGCCGTGGAAGCCGCGATCGCCGGCGTGGCTGATCGCGGTCACGAGCTCTCCCTCGCAGTTCGATTGCATGCACGACACCGAGGCGCCGCGGGCCTTCGCGGCCTCCTCGACGGCGCGGTGAACGTCATCCAGCGTGGCCGTGCCGTAGATCGCTGGCTCGCGCTTGCCCAGTCGATCGAGGTTCGGCCCGGAGATGACCGAGATGTTGAAGCCGCTCAGGCGAGCTCCTTCAGCAGCACCGGCACCTTGGTGCGCAGGAGGTACCGGGCCTTGCCGATGTTCGCGTCGGGCGTCATCGAGAAGGCCACGAAGTACGAGTTGTTCACGACGCGGATCAGGGTGGTGACCTTCTCCGCCTGGATCGCGATCTCGGCGGCGTTGCCCGCGTCGAGCATCTCGGCGGCGCGCTGGATCGACTTCAACACGACGCTGAACTCCGCGCCGATGGTGGTGATGTCGAACGCGGCCCCCGGCTTGGAGTAGCTGTCGACCGGGATCCCCTCGAAATCCATGAGAAGGGTCGCGATGCCGCCCTCGGTGTTCTCTACGACTTCCTTCAGCACGGCCTGGAACATGCGCCGAGATTACCCAAGCGCGGCACGATCGGGAAAACAAACGAACCTGGCCCGGCATCTCGCGCCGTATGCCGGCAGAGCCGGCTCGTCATCGTCGCCCGACCCGCTCGGGCGCGCGCGGCCAGGCCGATGGCGACCGGGCGCGCGCGGCCAGGCCGATGGCAGACGGCCGCGCGCGGCGTTGACGAGAGATGGCGCCGCGCGGCAGCGCCGCGACAGCTCGTGCCGGCCGCCTGCCATCGTGGACCAGCGCAACAGACGCAGCAGACACAACAGACGCAACCCGACACAACAGACGCAACCCGACGCGACAGACGAAGCGCGGCGAAACGTTGGACCGGGCGGGCGCTTTGCCTCTTGCATCCTGGTCCCAGCCGGGCGATTCCCGCCCCTGGGGGCCCGCTCCAAAGCACGCCTTGACCCTCGTCCAGGCGAGCGGCTAACGTGCGGCCGTTCTTTCGCCTCGCGGCAAGGTCCGGAGGCGGATCCCACCGGCGCGTCTCGCCGGGGGGCCGACGTCAAACGTGGTCGGGCGCGGCGTGCGCCGCATCCGCCATCTCATCAAGAAAAACAAGGACGGCCCAACATCTATGCGTGCTCGAGCCGGGGATCCCCCCCGCACGATGCCCCAGAAGATCCTCGCCGGGCGGGCGACGGATCCTCAGCTGCGCGGTGATCTCGTCCAGGTCAAGGTCGACCAGGTGATCCTCTCCAGGGCGCCGTCGCGCGCGCTGGCCGAGGCCATCGCCACGGGCATGAAGAAGACGCCGGTCGAAGTCGCCGTCGCCTACGACGGCACCTGCGTGGCCGACGCGAGCTCGCTCGCGGATATCGACGAGGGCAGCCCGCACTCGGTGTCGCCCGAGTTCCCGACCTACAACATCCCGATCGCGCGGCCCGGCATCGGCTTCCCCGCGCCCGTCCACCTGGAGCGCTTCGCGGCGCCGGCGCGGCTCGCCCTCACGGACGACCCGCGCCTCACGACCGTCGGCGGCATCGGCATGCTGTCGCTCGTCGTCTCGCCGAGCCAGCTCGGGCAGGCGCTCGCCACGGGCTCGGTCTGGCTCCGGCCGCCGCGCAGCGTGCAGATCCACCTCTCGGGCAGGGTGCGGCCCTTCGTCTGCGCGCGGGACGTCGCCCTCGAGCTGCTCCGCAGGAACCTCGACGAGGTGGTGCGCCGCATCGAAGGCGAGCACCACGCGCCGGTGATCCTCGAGTTCGCCGGGCCGAGCGCGCGGCTCCTCTCCGTGGGCGACCGCGCGGTGCTCTGCGGCATCGCGCCGCAGGTCGGCGCGGCGGCGGCGCTGTTCGTGAGCGACGAGAAGACGGAGGTCTTCCTCCGCGATCAGCGAAGGTCGAAGGCCCACCGCGCGCTCGTACCGGACCCGGGCGCGCCGTGCGAGGAGGTCGTCTCGATCGATCTCGGCACGGTCGATCCGCTCCTCATGGACGAGGAGGGCGTGGTCCGGCCCGTCCGCGATCTCGCCGGCAAGCCCGTGGCGCAGGTCGTCCTCGGGGGCGACTCCGGCGTGACGTTGCGCGACATGCTCGCGGCGGCGCTGCTGCTCAAGTCGAAGCGCGTCCCGTCGCGGCTCGACCTGCTCGTCGCGCCGCCGTCGCGGCAGGTGCTCGAGGTGCTCGCGCAGTCGGGCGCGCTCGTGGATCTCGTCGCGACGGGCGCGCGCATCGTCGAGCCGGACCGGCGCGTCGTCACGTCGGAGATCTACCCGCCGCCGCCCGGCAGCCTGTCGCTGCGCACCGCGGATCCGGAGCCGCGCATCGCCGGGGCGCCGTCGTTCGTCGTGGCCTCGGCGGAGACCCTGGCCTACGCGGTGGCCACGGGCGCGGTCGGCGATCCGCGGTCGTTCAAGCGGCCGGTGCGGGTGACCGTGCCGCGGGCGCTGCCGACCGACGACGTGCTGATCCTCCGCGACAAGAAGGGGGAGCAGGTGAGCACGAAGAAGCCGCCGCCGGCGCCCGCGGCGGTGCCGTGGAAGGGGCCGCTGACGCTCGACGTGCTCGCCGGCGTGCCGAAGGTGAACGGGCACGCGGCGGTCGGGGCGCGCGGGCGCGCCGCCCCTGCGCCGGCCGAGGCGCCCGCGGCGGCCGCCGCAGAGCAGGGACAGGCCGCGCCGGCGGAGGGCAATCCGGCCGGCGGCGTGGCGCTCGTCCTGTCGACGCTCGACGAGGTGCGCGCGGTCGCGGAGCGCGCGACCGATCTCTCGACGGTGCGCGCGGTGGTCGCGCCCTTCGTCCCGAGCACCGCGGTGTCGGCGTTCGCGAGCGAGGGGATCGCCACGTTCCTCGTCGGCACGGAGGCCCTCGGCAGCATCAAGGACCAGAAGAGCGTTGAGCTCCCCGCCCCCGCGCAGTGGGGCGATCGCGTCGCGGCGATCTTCGGGAGCGAGCGCGTCGAGGTCGCCTGGCTCGCGACCGGCATGGAGCGGAGCTGGACCCACGCGGGCACCGTGCGGCAGCCGCCCAGCGCGGGCAAACCAGCGAGGTAGCCGGGCCGAGATCCCGGTGGCGAGGCCGCCTCCCACAGGAGCGGAGGCGCCTTCCACCGGGAGCCCGGGAGCCGGACAGCGGCGCTCAGGGAGCCGCGCGCACGGGGGCCAGCGGGGCGAGGAGCTTGATCTCGTTCGTGAGATCGCGGAAGCGGATCTGCTGCTCGTTGATCTGCATCTCGAGGACGATGACGCGCTTCGTGATCTCGTCGAGGCGCGCCGACGCCTTCGCGAGCCGATCCGTGAGGTCGCGGCGGAGCTCGTCGGCGGTCTTGTTCTTCTCGATGGCCCTGAGGTTCTGGCGGAGCTCGTGGCTCTGCTGCTCGAGGCGCTGCTGCTCGGCGAGGATCCTGTCGCGCTCGTCGATCGCCGGGCGGAGCTTGCCCCGGATGTCCCAGGCCTGACCGAGCTGCTTGGCCACGGCCGCGTCGGCGCGCGGGTCCTTCAGGTAGCCTTGCACCGCGTCGTCGGCGAGCTGGTCGAGCCAGTCGATCTGCTGCCGGAAGAGCCGCCGCTCGTCGACGTCGAGCACCGCCGTCCCCCGGCGCGGCACGTCGATCGGCACGAGCGCGCTGCCCGTGCCGACGTTGTCCTCCGTGCCCTTCGGGGGCGCGTGCAGGCGCGTCCCGTGCAAGCGGGGGTGCTTCACGAGCGTCCTCGCCGCGAGGTCGCCGCCGTTGCGGACGGCGTACTTCGTGTGCGTGACCCAGTCGCGCTCGATCTCGAGCGCGCCGCCCTCGATCTTCGCGAGGCGCGCGCCCTCCGCGTTCTCCTCGCGCGTCGTGTCGACGGCGAGGCCCCGCTCCAGCGCGAACGGCACCGTCGTCGTGGCCCCCGGCGGCAGCGGCTCGACCATGCCCTGGCCCAGGAACGCGCCGTTCTCGAAGACGGCGATGGGGCCGCGCTCCAGCAGCCCCTTCGTGTCGTTCGTGAAGCGCGCCACCCGGAACGGGTGAGAGCTCGACGCGGGCACGCCGCCGTCGGGCGCGAACAGGAAGATCGACTCGCCGGGGACCTGCCTGGCCAGGAGCAGGACCATCGTCGCGCTCTTGTCGGGGATGTCGACAGGGAACGGGATGTCGTAGCGGGTCGTGCCCGCCTCCATCGCGACCGCGGCGAGGGCGCTCATGTTGCGCGGCGGCGAGGGGTTCATCGCCATGGGCAGCGGCGCCGGCGCCGCCGCTGACCGCTTCAACTGCGGCCCCGCGTGTTGCCCGCCGGCGCGCGCTTCTTCGCGGTCGCTCAGCTTCGGCATCGGCTTCGCGGCGGGCGCCGTGGCAACCGCGCTCCGCCTCGCGGACCGCAGGCTGCCGCCGCCCTTATCCATGTCGGGCTCGGCCTCTTCTATGAACGCGTACCCCTCGCCGGCGTCGCCCGGCGCCGCGGGCGCCGGCGCGACGGGCGGCGGTGGCGCGGCCTCGGCGGCCAGCGTCGTCTCGCTCGTCGGCACGGACGCGATCACCTCGCCCTGGTCGCTGACGACAGGGCGCGGCGGGATCGCCGCCTGGTCGAGCGTCGCCTGGAACGCGAGCGGCGCGCCCGCCACGAGCGACAGCTTCACCCCCTTCCAGTCCTCGCCCGAGAGGTTCTGCACGATGCCCCACGCCTGGAGGTGCGCCTGCTTCGAGTCCGCGCGCTGCGCGGCGCCCTGCGCCCCGCCCGCCCCCATCACGAGCCGGTACGACGGCCTCCACACCGGCGTCTCCGCCACGTAGCCGACCACGAGATCGTGCTCCCGCCCGTCGAGGGTGAGCTTCACCTTCTCGTGCTCGTCGTCGCGCCGCTTCTCCCCCGCCGCCGCGCCCTTGTCCTTCGGCGTCGGCGTCACCTCGGGCCCGAGCTCATCCGGCGCCTCGTCCTCGCCGGATCCGTCGTCGACCTCGACAGGGAACGACGCGCTCCGGACGCTGCTGCCGCCGGCCTCGATGACCGCGAGCGTCGCGAGGAAGTCGCCGACCTTCTCCTTGCGGACCCGGAAGGTCACCTGATCGGCGTCGACGAGCCCCCGGCGCTCGAAATACGCGACGCCGTTCCTGTAGATGACCACGCGCCGCAGCGCGAGCCCCGAGGCGTCCACATCGGGGCCGCGCGCGCAGCCGGCGAGCAGCGTGAGAGCGAGGAGCAGGCCGGAGCCCGCCCGCGCGACGTCGTTCCGTCTCATGAATGTCCCTGGGTTTCGCTTGCGTCAGCTGTCGGAGGGCGCCGTCGAGGCGCGGCGCCAGTCGGGCGGCAGGTCGAGAAAACCCTCGTTGCAGAGGAACTCGTAGAGCCCCTCGCAGACCTCGCCGCAGATCATGCTGAAGAGGTGGGGATCGGTGATGAAGAGGATCGTCTCGTCGCGCTCGGCGCCCGCGGTGTCGGCGAGCTGGGCGACCAGCTCGTCCTCGGCGAAGCCGACGAGCATCACCATGAGGTGGCGCTCGAACGCGGCGCGGAAGCGGGGGAACGCCTCGCTCGTCAGCTTGTACGAGTACGCCCTGCCCTCGAACGTCCGCGCGTCCTGCACGACCCGCGCGGAGATCTCGCCGAGGCTCTGGGCGAGCTGCACGCTGAAGAAGTCGACGAGCACGGCGTGGACGACCGACACGATGCGCCTGAGCTCGCTGGATCGGCGCGCGAGGAAGGCGTCCTGCATGTCCTTCGTCAGCTTCGCGAGCAGCTCGAACGACTGCTCCCGCGCGTCCTCCGACGCGAACTCGAAGCCGTCGAGCTCGGCCTCGATCCGGTTCTTGTAGCGGGTCAGCACGTAGAAGAGCGCCTGCTCGCCGTGGTGGATCACCTTCGGCGCGCCGTCGCGGCCGCGCGTCTTCTCGTGGAGCTCGGACTGGAAGAACAGGCGGGCGAGGTTCCTGTGGATCTTCTTGAGCCGCCGCTCGACGAGCAGCGAGATGCCGTCCTCGCGGATGACCCGCTCGAGCAGGGCGCAGAGCGTCTTCTCGTGCGCGTCGCGGATGGCGTCGCGGTTCTTCGCCCCGCGATCCGCGGTGCCCGCCGACGCCTGGATCACCTTCAGCTGGGCGACGACCTGCGCGGTGACCGCGTCGAGCTCGGGGTTGGTCTCGAGATCGGCGCGGTAGTGGACGATGCGGGCCTGCATCTGCTCCTCGAGCAGGCCGAGCGCCATCTCGGTGATGTGGTCCTTCAGCGCCTGGCTGACGTGCTCGCCGACGCGCCGCGGCGCGTCGGGCGGGAGCGGCCTCGGCGGCTCGTGCGCCGGCCTCCCCGCCGGTTGCGATCGGCCCGAGGGCGGCAGCGGCGGAGGGTTCCGAGGGACCGGGGCCATGACCCGACAGCATAGCGGAACTCGCCGGTGGTGTGCGGCTTTGGCGGAGCGGCGCGAGTCGGAGTAAGACGGCGGCCATGCACACGCTCGCTTCACCGATGTGCGCCTGGGGACCGGAAGGCCCACGGGCGCCCTCCTCGCCGGCCCTCTCGTCCACGGCGCCCCCGCGCCTGGATCACCGGCGCCTCGCGGCGGCGCGCCTCGCGGCGGCGCTCGCGCTCGCGCTCGCCAGCGCCGGTGCGGGCTGCTCTCGCGACGGCGACGGCCAGCCGCCGCCCGCGCGCACGCCGGAGCCCGCGGCACGGCAGGAGCCCGCGGCGGCGGCGCCGGCGGCCACGGCAGAGAGCGCCGCGACGACCGCCGCGACGGACAGGAAGGACGGCGCCGCCGGGGCGCCGGCAGGGCAGCGCGAGAGGATGAACGTCCTCGTGGTCTCGATCGACAGCCTGCGCGCGGACATGCCGTGGAACGGTTACGAGCGCGACATCGCGCCCGTGCTCACCGCGTTCGAGAAGAAGTCCGTCAGCTACACGCGCCACTACGCGATCTCGTCGTACACCTCGATGAGCGTCGGCGGCTTCCTCGCCGGCCGGTACCCGAGCGAGGTCGATCGCAGCGGCTACTTCTTCGGCAACTACCCCGACAGCGTCGTCATGTTCCCGGAGCTCCTGCAGAAGGCCGGGGTGCGGACGATGAGCGCGCACGCGCACTTCTACTTCGACCAGAAGGCGGGCTTCCGTCAGGGCTTCGACGTCTACGAGATCGTGCCGGGGCTCTCGGCCGACAACACGACCGACCGGAACGTCACGAGCCCGGGGCACCTCGAGCTCGCGATGAAGATGCTCTCCGACAAGGCGAACACCTCGGGCACCTTCTTCGCGTACTTCCATTTCCTCGATCCGCACGACGTGTACATGACGCACGAGGGGATCCCGTCGTTCGGCAAGCGCGCCCGCGACAAGTACGACGGGGAGATCAGGTTCACCGACATGCACGTGGGCAAGCTGCTGGACTTCGTCGCGCAGCAGCCGTGGGCCAAGGACACGGCGATCATCGTGACCGCGGACCACGGCGAGGCGTTCGGCGAGCACAAGATGTTCCGCCACGGCTTCGAGGTGTGGGACGTGCTCACCCACGTGCCGCTGATGATCCAGGCGCCCGGGATCACCCCGCGCCGGATCGACGTGCCTCGCAGCTCGATCGACCTGGCGCCGACGATCCTGGAGCTGACCGGCGCGCCGGCAGAGCCGTCCTTCCCGGGCAAGAGCCTCGTGCCCGAGCTCCACGGCGCGACGCCGGAGCCGCGCGACGTCATCGTCGATCTTCCGCGTACGAGCGACAACGACCGGCGCAGGGCGCTCATCCACGGGCAGTACAAGCTCATCGCGTACGGCGACGACGACGCGTTCGACCTCTTCGACCTCGTCGCGGATCCGGGGGAGACGAAGGATCTCAAGCGAACGCAGGCGCCGGTCTTCGAGGAGATGAAGGCGCTCTACAAGGAGCGCTCCGCGGCCATCAAGGACGTGTGCCCGAAGAACACGGCGAAGCTCAAGGGGAAGAAGCGCAACAAGCGGTGCTAGCGCGCGGAGCGGAGCGCGCTGCCACCGCCGAGGATCAGCGCTAGCGCGCCGGCGGGGTGACGGTGAGCGTCAGGACGTCGTCCTCGCCGGCCTCGATCCCGGCGCGCGCCACGAGGCGGGCGCCTTCGCACTCGAGGTGGAGCACGACGGGCGCCACCGCCTGGCGGCCGCACGACGGATCGCCCGAGACGCGCGCCGCGAAGGCGCTGCGCGCGAGCTCGACCGCCAGGGCGATGCCCCCGATGCGGCCCGTCGCGTCGTCCGGGGCGACCTCGCGCGCCGAGCGCGCCTCCTCGAGGCGCGTGAAGAGCGCAGGCCCGCGGATCGCGACCTCGATCGGGCGGCCCGCCGCGTCCTCGAGGACGGCGACCTCGATCTCCGCCTGACGGGGCGCGCTCTCACCCTCGGCCGTCACGACGAACCAGAGCGGGATCCGCTTCGCGCAGACCGCTGCGCCCGGGCCCGCGCGCTCGTCGGCGGGCGCGCAGCGGGGGGGCGGGAGCGCCAGGCTGAACGGGACGATCACCTCCGCCGGCGCCTCCGCGAGGGGCCGCCCCCACGCCCCCCTGTCCAGGAACCGGCGCAGCCATGCGGTGACCTCCTCGCCGACCCGCGCGCGATCCGCGCGCTGCGTCGCGAGCTGCGCCTCCGTCTCCTGAGCGGCGCGCGAGAGGACGTCGCCGGCGCTGCGCTCGCGGACGAGCTCGCGCAGCCGGTGGGTCGCCTCATCGCGGAACGCGCCCCTGGGCAGCGTCGCGAGGTACGCGGTGAGGCCCGCGGCCGTCCTGCGCTTCGCCGCGTAATAGATCGGCTCGGCCCGCGTGAGGTACGCGCGCACCTCGCCGGCGAAGGCCCCGCGCGGATGGCGCTCCAGGTAGGCCGACGCCGCCGAGAGCCGCCCCTCGAAGGTCCTCGACACGCGCGTCGCCCGGTACGCCGCGTAGTCGTCGTAGCTCGCCAGGAGCGCCGGCTTCGAGGCGCACCCGGACAGGACCGCGACGAGCGCCGCGAACGAGAGGTTCCGAGCGGAAGTCGCAAGGCGTCGGCGGGATGCGACTGCGCCACGCCCGCTCATGGCGCCTCTTCCAGTGGGCAAAAATTGCACTCGGTCGGGGTCGACGCGCCTTCGTCGGCCATGTGGCCGCGGTACTCGTCGCAGCTCGCGAACTTGAGCTTGTGCAGGCACACCTCGCCGTCGTGGACCAGCGGATAGCAGCCGGCCGGGAGCTCCGGCGCGGCCTTGAAGGCGCAGGCGGCGTCGCAGGCGCGCGTGCGCAGGCCGCACTCGTCGCACCGGGCGCAGTCGATCTGCGCCTTCAGGGCGAAGAACTTGTACGGGTCGAGCTCCTCCGGCGCCTGCCCGCAGCTGCCGATGTCGCCGACCACCGGCGCGATGCCCACGAAGAGCAGCAGCGCCGCCACGCCGGCGATCTCCTTCGCCCGGGGGCGCCCGCCTCGACGCTCGCGCTCCGGCAAGCTCATGGCAGGAGCTCGTGATCGATCATGAGCCCGATCTGCGCCGAGACGACGGGGTAGACGGTGTACGCCGCGTCGTAGGTCGCGGCGCCATAGAAGAGATCCCCGACGATCTCGCCCGAGAGCGCGACGCCCGCGAGCAGGGAATACCCGAGCCCCAGGGCGAGCTCGCCTCCCACGTTCACGTCGGGCTCGATCAGGATCGCCGCGCCGAGCCGCCCGTACCCGAGCACGCGCGTGAGGCCGCGGTAAGCGACGAAGTAGCTCGGCGTGAGCGACTCCTGGGGGACGCCGCCGACGGCGACCGAGAAGCGCAGCGCTCCGCCGTGCTGAACGCCGTCGGCCGGCCCCAGCGCGAGCGCGACCCCGAGATCGAGGTACCCCGCGGTGAGCGAGAGCGACTCCGCCGTCTCGCCGAGCTGCGTCTGCAGGCGGTAGGGGTTGTTGAACCGGATCCCCTTCCCCATCGCGACGGTCGACACGATCCGCCCCGCCGTCCCCGGTGGCCGCGCGAGCGCGCGGTACGCATCGAGCTCGGCGCCGCCGCGATCCTCGCCGGGCAACGGCGCCACGTCCCCGTCGGCGCCGCGGTCTGCGGCGGGCTGGGCCGCGGCAGCGCGCCCGGAGGATGCCCCGAGCAGAACCGCCACCAGCGCAAGCCCGGTCCGGAGTTCCAGCATGGCCACGAGCCTTCTACCCCGAGGCAGCGCCCGCTGGCACGCTCAATTGCGTCCCGGCCGCGCGCCGCGCGAGCCTCTCCGCGGCATCGCCGGCCGGCGACGGCGCCGCGCGCCCCCGGCACGGCGCTCGCCACCGCTGCGTATCCGCCCGCTTCACCTGCGGACCGGACCCTGCATGGTGAGACCACCGTGAGCAATTCAAGCACCCGAGGCAGGCAGGGCACCGCCGCACAGCCGTCGGCGCTGCGCGCGCCGCGCGCCAGCGCGACGCGGCGTCGAGAACGAGAAGATCGCAGCGAACCGGGAAGGCCCCGCAAGCCGGCCCATGAAGCCGCGACGTGGGCCGGCGCGAGCGAGCTGGACGAGCCGTTCGTCGACATGCTCGACGCCGCGGCGGCGCCCCCGCTGCGGGGCAAGGTGAACCCGCGCAGCGAGATCAGCGACGTGATCCCGACGCTCGACGACGAGGTCCGCGGCTACCACCACCACCCGAACGACGCCGGCAGCACCGAGTTCGAGGTGAACCCGGACGCCGCCGACGCCGCCGCCGACTTGGCGAGCGACCTCGGAGCGGAGTTCCTGGAAGGCGCGACGAGGGGCCAGGACATCAGCGACGTCGTGATGTCGCACGACGACGACGACGGCGATCTGCCCTACCTCCTGGAAGACGAGGACGTCGAGTCCGTAGAGCCGGACGCCGAAGGAGAGGACGAGCAACCGGTGACCCAGCGGATGCGACGGCACGCGGGCTGACAGGCAGCGCGCGCCGCGCGTGACGGCCCGAGGTCGCGGCGCGCCGTCACGCACGGCGCGCGACGAGGTCTGGCCCGGTCACGCCTGACCGAGCACGGGCAGCTCCGCCACCACCTCTCCGTCGATGCGGATGAAGGCCAGCAGACCTTCGTCCTCGTAGGCCAGCACATCGAGCACGATCCGCTCGCACAGCGGCAGCACGTACAGCGCTCCGTCGTCCGCCATCACCGTCATGGATCGCACAGGTACGCTCGCCGTGGGCAGCGCCTCTGTGGTCCGTCGTCGCGCATCCATGTCGCTTGAGCTCCCAGGCTTGAGTCGAGCTCCGGCCACCGCCGGCGCCTCGAGGCTAGAGGGCCTGCCCGTCATCTCACCAAGCGCCTTCCATGCCACGACGTTGGCGCAGCAGCGCCGGAGCCCGCGGCGTTCCACGGCGACATATGGCTTTCGCCCTGGCCCGCGCCGCTGCGTCGCTGCGGCTCAGCAGCAAGCCGCGCCGCTCCCCGCCCGCAGCGGAGCGCGGCGCGCCCGGAGCGCCGCAACACCGCGATTTCGAGCCGCCTCCGGCCTCGCCGGCGGCCGAGGCGCGCAGGCGTTCAGCCCGCACGCGCGCGGTCATCGCGGTCTTCGCGCCGTTCCGGCGTCCGGCGCCGATGCCGCGGACAGGACCTTTCGCGCGAGCTTGGAAACGCCGATATCCAGCGCGCCCGGATCGAGCCACGCCGCCTTCTCGTAGGGGGAGGCAAGCTTTGCCCGGAAGCGCCAGGGGGCCGCCACCTCGGCGCGCGCCACCGTCACGTCGAGGCGCCGGTGCGTGAGGATGTGGCGCACGCGGCCGACCTCGCGGAGCGCCGCGTCACGCGCGACGCCCACGAGCTCGAGGAGCGCGCGGGCGTCCGCGAGCGAGCGCGCCTCGACCATGGGCGGCTCCCAGAGCCCGCCGAAGAGACCTCCCTCGGCGCGCCGGACGAAGAGCACGCGATCGCCTGACCGCACCACGGCGGCGACCATCGCGACCGCCGGGACGTCGCGTTTCGGGGCGATCACCGGCAGCTCCGCCTGCCGCCCCGTGGCGCGCGCGACGCACGCGCCGTCGACGGGGCAGGCATCGCAGCGGGGATTCCGGGGCGTGCACACGGTGGCGCCGAGCTCCATCAAGGCCTGGTTGAAGCGTCCGGGATGGACGCTGTCCGCCGAGCCCCGCACGAGGCGTTCGGCCGTGGACCAGAGCTTGCGCGTGCCCGAGGTGCTGCGGATGTCGTCGTCGATGCCCTCGATGCGGGAGAGCACCCGGGCGACGTTGCCGTCGACGAGCGGCACCGGCTGATCGTACGCGATGCTCGCGATCGCGCCCGCGGTGTACGCGCCGACGCCGGGCAGGGCGAGCAGCGCGGAGACGTCGCGAGGCAGCGCGCCGTCGTGGCGCGCGGTCACCTCGCGCGCGGCGAGGTGGAGCACGCGGGCGCGGCGGTAGTAACCGAGGCCGCTCCAGAGCGAGAGCACGTCGTCGATCTCGGCGGAGGCCAGGGCGAAGACCGTCGGGTAGCGGGCGAGGAAGCGCTCGTAGTACGGGATCACCGTCTCGACGCGGGTCTGCTGGAGCATCACCTCGCTCAGCCAGATCGCGTAGGGGTCGCGCGTCCTCCGCCACGGCAGGTCGCGCGCGACGCGGCCGAACCAGGCCTCGAGGGCGGCCGCGATCTCCCGGTCGCGCTCGCCCGGGTCCGGCGCGGCGGGCGGAGTGGCGCCGGCGCCCTGCTCACCGGACGAGGCGCGGCGGCGCGGCGGGCGAGACGTCGTCCTCACGCGCGAAGGGCCCTGCCTCTGCGCTGTCGACGCGGATCGCCGAGGTCGCACGGATCGCTGAGGTTGCGCGGCTGCCGCTCGCGGTGCTCAGAAAACGCTTCCATCGCGCGGGACTCTAGCGCAAGAGCCGACCGCGGTGTCGTCCCGGCGCCCCTGCCCACCCCGGCTGCTCCCTCGGGCAGCGCGCCTCTGCGCCGCGCTGATCCTCGGGCTCGTCGCGCCTGGGTGCCGCGACGAGCCGCGCCCCTGGGAGGGCAAGCCAGGCCCCGCGGTCGTGCTCTCGGCGGCGCCGACGCACCCGACCGCGACGATCGGGACCGGCGGGCTCGCGGACGTCGACGCGGGACAGGGCGAGGGCGACGCCGGAGCGCGCACGGATCTCGATCTGCCGGTCCTCCCGGTGCGCGTCGGCGGTCCCTGGGTGCGCTGCTATGGGAACTTCAGGATCAGCGGCGATCCGCTGAAGGACGTGACGCGCCTGTCGCTGCTCTGCGGCCCGGAGAACGGCATGCGCCGGATCTCGCCGAAGCCGATCGAAGGGCAGGTGGCCGAAGGCGGCGCGATCGTCACGGAGAAGCTGCAGGCGGTCCGGGGCGCGTGTTACCGGGTGTTCGCCGTCGGCGGACCGGGGGTCCTCAACCTGGACGTCGCCGTGCGGAGCAGCCGCGGGGCGATGATCGCCAGCGACGGCACCGAGGACGCATGGCCGATCGTCCAGCCGGATCGGCCCTTCTGCCCGCTCGAGGACGACAACGCCATCGTGGAGATCAGCGCCCGCCGCGGCAGTGGCCGGTTCGCAGCGGAGGTCTGGATGCTGAAATCCTACAAGCGAGCGCGCCAAGGCGATGCCGGCACGGAAGCGGAAGCTGGAGCGGACGAGACGTACGAAATGAACAACGAGACGGACGCCTACGAGGAGCTCTGAGCTGGCGCCGCCTCGACCATCGCCCGATCCACGGACATCGCGGGCGCCACGGTTTCCGTCCGGGTCACTGCAGTGTCCGCTGCGAGAGCTCGAAGGCAGAGCTCTCTCGTCTGCCGCACGCGCGCGAAAGGCTCCCCATCGTCGTCAAAATCCGGCAGATCCATGGACCATGGCGCGACGCCGGCACCCTGCACGCACCCCTGCATTGACGTGGCCGCCCCGTCCCGCTAGGGGAGCCCGAGCCATGGCCGACGACACCGAGCCGCTCCGCGAGGACGAAGGGGACAAGGTGGAAGGCGAAGGCGAGAAGAAACGCCTCTTCGAGCGCGCTATCCCGGAGATCTTCAAGCGCGTGGTCGAGCGGGCCGTCGAGAGCGGCATCGACAAGCTCAGCGAGGGGCCCGAGAACCTCCGACACTTCGTGGGCGACCTCAAGCTGCCCAAAGAGGTCCTCCACTACCTCTATACCCAGATCGACGAGACCAAGAACGGTCTCTACCGCGTCGTCGCGAAGGAGATCCGGGATGTGCTCGAGCACACCCAGTTCGCGGACGAGATCACGAAGGTGCTGACGAAGCTCTCCTTCGAGATCAAGACCGAGATCCGCTTCATTCCCAACGAAGCGGCCAAGCGAGACGACAGCCAGGACGAGCCGAGGACCGGGTTGCCGAAGCCGGAGGTCACCGCTCAGGTGAACGTCAAAGACCGAAGCAAAGAGACCGGGCGAGACCGGCGCCGTGAGGAGAAGTGACGACGAAAAAGCTTAGGACGGGCGGCGAAGTTGACGCCTGGTGCACCAAGTGCCGCCTCGATCTTACCCATCGGATCATCGCGATGGTCGGCGACGTGGTGAAGAAGGTCGAGTGCAAGACCTGCATGTCGCACCACCTCTACCGCCAGCCGAAGAGCGAGCGGGAGAACCGCGCGGCGGCGCGCGCCTCCGCTCGGAGCAGCAGCGAGCCGCGGGCGGCGTCGAGCTCGCCGCGCGGCGGCGGCGCGGAGCGCCTCACGGCCGCCCAGCGCGCCGAGCGCGATCAGACGCTCGCGTGGGAACGCGCCATCGCGGGGCAGCCGTCCGGGGCGTTCAAGCCGTACCGCGTCACGCTGACCTTCGGCGAGGGCGAGCTGATCCACCACAGCAAGTTCGGCGACGGCGTGGTCGCGAAGGTCATCGATCGGGGCAAGATCGAGATCCTGTTCAAGGATGGCCCTCGGACGATGGCGCACGGGCAGCCGTAACGAGCGCCGCCGCGCTCGCTCGAAGCCCGAAACTTGGGGCTGCCCGCGCGATCGGGTAGCCTCGGTATCGCCTTGGACAACCCTTCGCCCCCTTCTGCGAGCGGGTCCCTGCGCGGGCGGCGATCCCGCGCTCGCTGGCCCGAGCGCGCGCTGCGTTGCGTGGCGCTCTGCGCGATCGCCGTCGAGGCGCTCTGGTACGGCATCCACGAGGTCCGCGGCTTCGGCCCGGCCCTCGCCGACGGCGTGCGCGCCGTGGTCGGTCCTGCGCCTGTCGCGTGGGCCGAGGACGTGGCGTACGGCGTCGCCGATCGGCTGAACCGGACCCTCTACCGCGACGCGGCCCCGAAGACGTTCTGGGAGCCCCCGCCCGCCGCCGCCGCGGAGGCCGTGGAGAGCGCCGAGGGCCCGGAGGCGGAGACGGTCACGTCGCCCGCCTCGTTCCAGCCGCCCTTCCCCGAGGTCGCGGCCACGGGTGACGGCGTCTGGACGCCGATCGGCGACAGCGCCGCCCGGCCCGGCGAGGCGCAGGTGCTCTGGAAGAGCGTCGTGCACCCCGACCCGAAGCGCGTGTTCGCGGCCATCGCCGTGGTGGCGATCGATCTCGGGCGCGTCGACCTCCGGCTGGTCGCGGGCACGAAGGAGCCGTTCTCGCCGGACATCCCGGCAGAGCGGCGCCCTGGCCTCGTCCCAGGAGGCCACGCCGCGGAGCTCGTCGCCGCCTTCAACGGGGGCTTCAAGGCGATGCACGGCCACTACGGGATGATGCTCGACGGCGACACGTTCCTGCCGCCGCGCGACAGGGCGTGCACGATCGCGCTCTACCGCAGCGGCGCGGTGCGGATCCGGACCTGGCCCGAGCTGCGCGACGGCGAGGCCCGCATGGCCGCGTACCGGCAGACGCCGCCTTGCCTGGTCGAGCAGGGCGAGCTCCACCACGCGCTGTACGACTCGAACCGGGACTGGGGCGCGACGGTGAGCGGCGAGACGGTGATCCGGCGCTCGGCGCTCGGCGTCGACGCGACGGGCAAGCTGCTCTTTTACGGGCTCGGCGAGGCCGTCACGGCCCGCAGCCTCGCCCGCGGGATGAAGGCCGCGGGCGCGCACGACGTGGCGGAGCTCGACGTCAACCACGCCTACCCGCGCTTCCTCCTGTACGATCGCGGCGCGGACGGCGCGGGTCCGCGCGCCAGCTCGGCGCTGATCCCGGACGTGCAGTTCAAGCCCGAGGAGTACGTCGCGGAGCCGGCGCAGCGCGACTTCTTCTACCTGCGACGCCGTCGGCCGTCGGCGCCGCTCGGGATCGCCGATCCGGCGCCCGAAAGCGACGCCCTCGACCGCGGCGGCCGGTGACCACCGGCCCTCGCCGCGCCCGGAAGAGCTCGCCTCGCTAACGGCGATCGAGCAGGTCACGCAGGCGCTGCGCGAGGGTCTCGGGGGTGAACGGCTTCTGCAGCAGCGCGAGCTCGCGATCGGGCTCGGCGCCCGCGAGGACGTCCTCGGCGTAGCCGGAGATGTACAGCACGCGGGCGCGCGGGTGGATCGCGACGGCGCGCTCGGCGAGCTCGCGGCCGTTCATGCCCGGCATCACGAGATCGGTGAGCAGGAGATCCACCGCGTCTTCCCCCTCCCGCGCGAGTATCGCCAACGCTTCCTCGCCGCTCGCGGCCGAGAGCACGCCGTAGCCGCGCCGCTCGAGCACATCGACGATGAGCTTGCGGACGGCGTCATCGTCCTCGACAACGAGCACCGTCTCGTCGCCGCCCGCCGGCGACGGCCGCGCGCGAGCGGGCGCCACCTCGGCGCGCTCCTCGACGCGCGGGAGGTAGACGCGGAACGTCGTGCCGCGCCCGAGCTCGCTCTCGACCTCGATGAGCCCGCCGCTCTGGCTCACGATCCCGTACACCGTGGCGAGGCCCAGCCCCGTGCCCTTGCCTCGCGCCTTCGTCGTGAAGAACGGCTCGAACAGGTGCGAGAGCGTGTCGTGATCCATCCCGTTGCCGCTGTCGGTCACCGAGAGCACGACGTAGGGGGGCCCTCCAGCGGCGGGCGCGTCGTCGTCGTCGCGCTCCGCTGGCGCGAACGACCTCGCCGCTGGGCTCTCGCCAGGCTCGCCCAGGGAGGTCTCGACGACGAGCTTGCCGCCCCTCGGCATCGCGTCGCGCGCGTTCACGACGAGGTTCAGGACGACCTGCTCCAGCTGGCTCTTGTCGACCCTGATCGCGCCGAGATCCCGGCCGACGTTCGTCTGCAGGTCGATGTCCTCGCCGATGAGGCGCTGGAGCATCGTCTGCATGTCGAGCACCACCGCGTTGATGTCGAGCACCTCGCGCTGAAGCGCCTTGCGGCGGCTCATCGCGAGGAGCTGCCGCGTGAGCGCCGCGGCGCGCTCCCCGGCCTTCGTGACCTGGAGGGCGTCGCGCCGCAGCGCGCTGTCGGGCCCGAGGCGGCGGATGAGGAGCTCGCCGTAGCCGAGCATCACCATGAGCATGTTGTTGAAGTCGTGCGCGATGCCGCCGGCCAGCCGGCCGAGCGCCTCCATCTTCTGCGACTCGCGCGAGCGCTCCTCGCGCTGCCGGAGCGCCTCCTCCGTGCGCCGCCGCTCGGTGATGTCGCGGACGAGGACGAGGACGTGCCCCTCGAGGAACGGCATCACCCGCGCCTCGACGTGGCGCTCTCCGCCGGCGCTCGCGACGGCGTGCTCGAGCGCGACCACGGCGCCCGCCTCGTGAGCCTCCCGGCTCGCGCGCTCGAGCCGCTCCCCGAGCTCCAGGGGGAGCACCTCGGTCATGCGCTTGCCCGACAGCGCCTCCGCCGCGACGTGGAGCTCGGAGAGCCGCGGCTGGTTGTGGTCGACGATCTGCAGCTCGGCGTCGAGGCGGAAGCAGAGATCGGGGATGGCGTGAAACAGCGCGCGGAGCTCGCCCGCGGCGCGCGCGCCCTCCCGCTCGGCGCGCCACCGCGCGATGCTCTGCCCGATCTGGCTGCCCACGGACGCAAGGACGCGGAGCAGCTGCTCGTCGCCGGGGTGCGGGGCGCGGCTCCTCAGCTCGATCACCCCGGCGACGCGGGGGCCGCACGGGATCGGGACGGCGCACGCCGCGCGCTCCCAGCTCGGCGCGCCCGCGGCATGCTCGACGGCGTCGACGACGCTGGCGCGGAACACCGGCGCGCCGCGCAGGAAGGCCTCGCCGACGAGATCGGACTCGGCGGCGACGGTCGGCCCTTGGCGGAGCACCTCCGCGAGCGCCTCGCCATCGCCGTGCGCCGCCGACCGGGCCTCGACGCAGCGGAGCGCGCTCGGTCTCGCCGCGGACCGCGGCGCGTCGCCCGCGGCGCTCGGCTCCGGCTCCGCGAGCCAGAGCGCGGCGACGTCCCAGCCGAGGTGGTCGATCAGCGCGGCGAGCACGCGCGGAGCAGCCTCCGCGAGCGAGGCCGCCTCGCGCAGCGCGCTCGTCGTCGCGAGGTGCGCGGCCAGCCGGGCCTCGGCCTGATGGACCTCGGCCAGGCCGCCTGGCGCTGCGCCGGCGTGGGCCTGTCCCCCGGGATCGGGATCGTCGTGTGGCACGTGAAGCCGCGGAGCACCCATGCGCTCAGCCGCCGGTCTTCTCTGCGGCGCCGCTCTCGAGGTGGACCGTCCAGCAGACGGCGCCGGAGGCCGGCTCACCGCCGGGCGGCCCCACGCTGATCTCCGCGCGGGCCGGCCCGACGGCACGGACATAGAGCCGCTGTCCGACGGCGCCGCGCCCGAGCGCGCAGACCGCGCGGCGCACGCGCGGATCGTCCGCCGCGACCTCCCCCTCGTCGTCGGCGGCCATGAACAGGAGCTCGACCTCGGGCTTCAAGCAAGCGCCGACCTCCCGCCAGACGTCGTAGTCGACGGACGGATCCAGGACGTCGGCGAGCTGCCCGTGGCGGGCGCGCCCGACGCGGTAGCGGAACGCGTCGCGCTTCTCCGCGCGGAGCGTGGCCCCGATCCGATCGAACCGGAGCGACAGCGCGCCGAGCGCGGCCGCCATCTTCACGGTGGGCGCGCCCAGGTTGGCCTTGTCCGGCTCCTTGAAGCGGTGCACCTGCACGCCCGCCGGCAGCACGCCGGCGAGCAGCTCCGCGAAGCGCTGGTTCATCCCGAGGCGCCCGCCGAGCAGGATCCTGAGCCCCTGGTAAGGATCCGGCTCCCGCCCGATCTTCGCCACCGCGCCCTCGAGGTGCCGGCGGACCACCTCGACCCCGTCGCGGAACCACGCGTCGATCGCGCCGCCCAGCGCGCCGCGGTCGATCGAGAGCGGCACGACGGCCGGCGCCCCGTCGAGCCCGACCAGCGAGATCCGCTCCGCGACCGGCGCGCTCGGCCCCCCCTCGAGGAGAGGCCGCAGCAGCTCCTTGAGCGCCCACGCGTTGGCGCGCCCATCGGGGGACGGAGCGAGCAGATCCTCCGCGCCCTCGATCGGCTCCTCCTCGGGCGGGCGCTCGAAGGGGATCCGGCGATCGCGCATCGCGGCCTGGCTGGACGAGTACACCCTGTAGGCGATCCGGTGGAGGAGCCGCTCGCCCCCGAGCCAGGGGATCGCCGTGGGCTCGAGGTACTCGACCATCCGCTCCAGCCCCTCTGCGGCCTCGTGCGCCTTCGCGCTCCGCAGGATGCCGAAGGCGAGCCCCGCCTCGCTGGCCCCGGCGTCGATGACGCAGAACGGGACGCCGCCGTCCCGCGGCTGGATCCCGAACATCCGGAACGCCTGGACGGCATAGGCGATCGCGGATGGCCCTGCGTCGACGACCTGCAGGCCGTCGAGGTCGTGGTACTCGCAGAGGCCCGCGGGCAGGCTCCGGAACATGCCGCGGCGGAAGGCGACGAGCACGCTCTCGCGGCGCTCGGGCGACCAGCCCGTCGGCATCGTGATCGCGTAGCGCGTGGAGAGCCCCCGCGAGCGCTGGTTCAGGTGCAGGCCGACGTAGTACGCGTAGAGCTCCAGCGGATCGAACGGGTCGTGCGCGCCGATCCCTTCCTCGTCGATGATGGGCGGCGCCGGCTTCTTCAGCGCCTCGGTCGTGTCGGGGTCGCTCCTGCCCCGGAGGCGGAACGGCTCGCCGCGCTCGGTCCGCTCGCGCAGGAGCGGCAGGGCCGGCAGGGAGGCCGCGGCGCGCTCGTGGACGTCGGCGCCCGGCCGGAGGCGCATGTCGCGCGCCGCGTGCCCGACGAGCACGTCGCCCCAGCGCGTCATGGGCAGGATCACCCGATCGCGCCACGCCTTCGTCGTCCGGGCCAGCGCCTCGAACGCCACCTCGCTCGGGTTCTCGTTGTCGGCGGACACCCGGAGCGGCGCGTCGGCGCCGATCCGGACGAACTCGGCGCCCCCTCGCTCGCCCCGGACGGCGACGACCGTCGACGCCGCGCCGACGTCCACGGCGACCCAGTCGGCGCGCACGTCGAGCCGCGGATCGCGCCGCTTCACCTCGGGCGGGATCGGGTCCTTGTCGGTCTTTCCAGTGCGGCGGTGCAGCCCGACCACGCGCCCCTGTCGGAGGATGGCGATGGACGTCGCGCCGAGGAAGCGCGCGCCGGTCCAGAAGCCCTGCGCTGGATCGACCAGCGTCGTCCCCTTCACCGGATCGAGGTTCGCGACGACCTTCGGGAAGAAATCCGCGATGTGCTCCGGCGAGGCCACCCCGTCGTAGCGCTCGACCTTGATCGGCGGCGAGTAGTAGTTCTGGAGCCCTTCACCGTAGATGCGCGGACTGACCTGGATCAGCTTCAGATAGGGGATCGGGCAAGCCTGCTCGTCCAGGCGGAACTCCTGGTAGAGCGCGGTCGGGGCGATCGTGTTCTCCATCTCGGGCGCGATCCGAGGCACGCTCGCGCTCATCTCGGTGCCGAAGTACATGAACTTCGTGCCGGCGCCGCCGGTGAAGGCGGCAATCCTGACCTCGTTGAACGTCGCCTGCCCGACGATGAGCGGCGGTAACGCGATCACGTAATCGAGCACCAGCGTCGTGAGCCAAGGTTGGTCGAAGAGGCGCGATTCCCAGCGCATGACGAGCGTCGGGAACGCGCGGCCCTCGAGGGAGACGATCTTCTCCGCCTCGCGAACCAGCGCACCATCGACGGACAGCTCGTAAACCGGCATACGTGGGCGACGTTATCACGAAGATCCCCTGCGCCGGCCCGGGGATCGCGGGAGCGGGGCGTTCGTTCGTTGTCGGCCGCTCAGGCGCTCAGGCGCTCGGGCGCTCAGGCGGCCGCGCGCCCACGCCATCGATCCTCGTGTGGGGCGTCCACGCCGCACGGCGGCGGGTGAGGGCGACGCCCGTCGTCGCTCTGCGAGGGCGTAGGCCGGCCTCGGGCGACCGTGCTAGCCTGGCGGCGTGATTTGCTTCTCCGGACCGGGAACGCTGTCATGAATCCGTTGGTCGGCGAGATCATCGACGGCAAGTACCGGATCGTCCGGCTGCTCGGCCAGGGGGGCATGGGCGCGGTCTTCGAAGGCGAGAACGTGCGCATCCGGCGCCGCGTCGCCATCAAGCTGCTGCACGCGAACATCTCGAGCCAGGCCGAGTCCGTCGCGCGCTTCGAGCGCGAGGCCCAGGCCGCGGCGCGCATCGGCTCCGATCACATCTGCGAGGTGCTCGACCTCGGCGTGCTGCCGGACGGCACGCGGTACATGGTCATGGAGTACCTCGAGGGAGAGACCCTCGGGGCCAAGATCGAGCGGATGGGGCGGCTCGGGCCCGAGATCACCGTGCCGATCATGGTGCAGGTGCTCGAGGCGCTCGGCGCCGCGCACGCCGCGGGGATCATCCACCGCGATCTCAAGCCCGACAACATCTTCGTCGTCCCGTCGAAGGCCGGCCTCAGCAACTTCGTGAAGGTGCTCGATTTCGGCGTCTCGAAGTTCTCGCCGCTCGCCGGCGCGGAGATGAGCATGACGCGCACGGGCGCGGTGGTCGGGACGCCGTACTACATGTCGCCCGAGCAAGCGCGCGGCTCCAGCCCCGTGGATCAGCGGACCGACATCTACGCCATGGGCGTCCTGCTCTTTCAGGCGACGACCGGTCAGGTGCCGTTCGATGCGGCGACCTTCAACGAGCTGCTCTTCAAGATCGTGCTCGAGCCGGCCCCCCTGCCCCAGCAGCTCGTGCCCGACCTCGACGCCGAGTTCTCCGGGATCATCCAGAAGGCGATGGCGCGCGAGCCGGGGGGCCGCTTCCAGAGCTGCGCGGAGTTCAAGAACGCGCTCCTCGCCTGGGCCGCAGCGCGGCCCAGCCTGGCCTTGCTGACCACGGGGCGGACGACCTTCCCCCGGCTGTCGCTGCCGTCCCAGCCCGAGACGGCCACCCCTCCGCCCACCCGCACCGAGCCGCCGTGGGGTGTCCAGAATGCGCCGGCCGTGCCCGGCATGGGCCAGACGCCGCAGCTGACCGCGAACTCGTGGGGCGCCTCGTCAGGGGTCACGGGCCGCTCGACGCGCCCGCCGTCCAGGATGCCGCTCCTCGCCGCGATCGCCGGGGCGGCCAGCTTGTTCGGCGCGGGCGTCGCCGTCTGGCTCGCCTTCGGACACAGCGGGACGACGGGCGCGGCGAGCGCGGATCCGAGCGCGGTCAGCGCGACGGCCATCCCGGCGCCCTCGCCCCCTCCGCCCGCGCCGACCCCCCCGCCGCCCGAGCCGATCGTCACCGCGAGCGCGACGGCCGCAGAGCCCGCGCCGCCCGTCACCGCCGAGCCCGTCGCGGCGCCGACCGCCTCCTCGGCCCAGGTGAAGCCGCCCCCGCCGCGCCCACAGCCTCCTCAGACGAAGCCGTTGCCCGTCACGAAGCCGCCGCAGACGACGCCGTCGACGAAGCCGAGCACGTCGCCCCAGAAGCCGCAGAAGCCGGGGGTGCCGGGCGACTTCGGCTACTGACGCCCGCGCCACCCAGAGCGCTCGGATCAGAACGCGCCGCGCACCCCGAGCCCGGTCGGCGTTACGTAGGGGGCGATCCAGGCGGAGCTCGAGGGCTCCGGCTTGGACGTCAGCTCCAGTACGAGCAGCGTCACGCCGCCGGCGAGCAGCACGCCGCCCCCGATGAGACCGGCCGCGCCGATCGTCTGCTGTGACGCAGCATCGGCGTCGAGCGATGTGATCTGAGCCCGGATCGCCGGGCCGCACTCCGCGCCGGCACTGCCCTGCGATTCGCACCCGCGCGAGGCGCTGAGGTCGTTCGCTTCTTTCTGCGTCCCGCTGCTCTTGGCCAGGAACACCGAGCCCACCACGACACCGCCGAGCCCGAGCGCCGTGGCCGCGATGCCTCCGCCCAGCATCGCCGCGTTCGTCTTTCGCTCCGGGGTGCCAGGCGGGGCGACAGGGGGGACCTCGGCCTGCCCGCCGCCCCAGGTGCCCTGCCCTTCGACCGAGCCTCCCGGCGGAGGGACCACGGCCGGGCCTTCCGGGACCGGGATCTTCAGCTCCTTCCGCTCGCCGTCGCCGATGGTGACCCCCTGCTCGATCGGCGCGAGGCCCGGTGGAACCACGGTGACCACGTGATTGCCCGGATCGATCGGGCGATGCACGCCGAGCAGCGCGTCCGCGACCGGCTGGCCGTCCAGCTTCACGCCGATCTTCCGGCCGGCGGCGCCCTCCAGCGCGATGCGCAGCGACGCGATCCTGGGCTCGATCGCGGCGAGCTCCTCCCGCGCGTCCTGCTGCGCCCTCTTGAAGGGAGACGGCGCGGTGGGCGGGAGCTCCTCGCGGACGATCCTCAGGTAGGTCTCCTTCGCGGCGACGAGCCGGCCGAGGCGCACCTGTGCGCGCGCGATCAGCAGGAGGTGCGTCGGAGCGTGCACGAGCGCCTCGGCGCGACCCAGCAGATCGATCGCCTCCTCGAAGCGGCCGGACGTGAACGATTCGGCGCCCTGCGTGGCCAGCGACCGGGCCGCTGCTCTGTCCTGGTCCGACTGCGCAAGTGCGTCGCCTGTCGGGAGCAGCAGGAACAGCGCCGCAGCGAACGGAACGCATCGTCTCAAGAGCACTCAGGCCTCCTCGCGCGCCACGCTATCACACGCCGTCGACAACGGAACAAATCAGCCCTCGCGGCGCCGCTGCCCGGGCGGAGGCGGGGTTTTCCCGGGCGAAATGCGCGCGGCGCGCGGGAGGCTCGGAGCCGCGCCGCGAGCGCCGGCGCAGGGCGCCCGCGGCGCGGCCGCGCCCGACGCTCCGCCTCGCGGCCGCTGTGAACCGTCCGCACAGCGCGATGGCACCCATTCTGCTGCGTGGAACGCGCCATGGATTGCCTCCGCGCCTCCGCGCCCCTCGACGCGGGACTCCCGTCCTCGGAGCGATTCCTCAGGGGACGCCTTCTCGGGGGGCGGTACCTCGTCGAGCAGATGATCGGCGCCGGCGCGATGGGGCGCGTCTACCGCGCGCGGCACCTCGGGCTCGGGCGCGCGTGCGCGGTGAAGGTCATCCACGAGCGCGTCGCCGCGCCGCGCGTGGGCGGCGGAGCCAGCCGCCGCGTCTGCACGACGCGCGTCGCCGCGTCGCCGCGCGGAGAGGGCGCCGCCCACCGAGGATCGAGCGGCGTGAGCGAGAGGTCGCGCTCCGACGAGAGGTCGCGCTCCGGCGGCGTCCGCGCCGGAGACGCGGTGCTGAGGTTCCATGTCGAAGCGCTGGCGGCGAGCCGGCTCGATCACCCGAACATCGTGCGCGTCCTCGACTTCGGCTGCGAGCCGGTGAGCCTGCACGGCGCGCTCGGCGCGAGCGCCGACGGGCACGAGGCGGCCCCGCCCAGCCTCTGGTACCTGGTCACCGAGCACCTCGACGGCGAGGACCTCATCGACCTCCTGAACGCCGCGCCGATCCTGCCCCCGGAGCGCATCGTCTCGATCATGCGCCAGCTGTGCTCCGCGCTGCAGCACGCCCACGACGCGGGCGTCATCCACCGCGACGTCAAGCCCGAGAACATCCGCCTGGTGCCCCGCGTCGACGACGACGGGGCGCCGTTCGAGCAGGTGAAGCTCCTCGACTTCGGGACGGCAAAGCTGCTCCACGACGACCGCTCCGGCGCGCTCGGCGGCTCGCCCCTGCTCCCCGTGCCCGACGAGGACGGCGGCAGGCTCGTCATCGGAACCCCCGCCTACATGAGCCCGGAGCAAGCCGCAGGGCAGCGTGTCGACGCGCGGAGCGACGTCTACGCGTGCGGCGTGCTGCTCTTCGAGATGGCGACGGGGCGGCTCCCCTTCGAGCGCCCGACGGCCGTCGCGCTCGCCGCCGCGCACGTCGAGTCCCCGCCGCCCCGACCGAGCGCGATCCATCCGGCGTTCGATCCGGATCTGGAGGCGCTGATCCTCCAGTGCCTGCGCAAAAATCCAGAGGATCGCCCGCAGAGCGCGCGCGCGCTGCGCGAGGCGCTCGGGCACATCGCGCTGCGCCGGGCGCGCTCCGCCGCCGACGAGCACGCCGCGCTCAGCCGCTCTCCGCGCCCCTCGGAGAGCGCGCGCCCAGCGACGGCGTCCTCGTCGCGCTGGAGGTCCTCCGCGGAGGACGCCGCCACGGCGCGCTCCGCGGGAGCCTCGACATGGGTGGGCTATCGCTCGCCGTCTCTGCCGGAGAGCGCGCACCTCGATCGGCCCTGCTCTCCGCCGGCCGCGCGGCGAGACGACTCGTCCGCTCCAACGTGGGTCGGCCATCGCTCCACGCCTTGCCCCCCGGCTGCGCTCGTCGAGGCGGCCTCACCCCCGGCGCCGGACGGCGCGCCGCCGGTGGACGCGGCCCCGGACGCGGCCCCCCCGCCCGCCGAGGCGTCGCCCCCCGCGCACGCTCCGGCCAGCGCCCAGCGCGCTCCGGCGATCGAGCCGCTCTTCTTGCTTCGAGCGCACCGATCCAGCGGATCGCGGAGCCTGGTCGCGCTGCGCCGACGCCGGCGCGGGCGCCTCGCTCCGGTCGTGATCGGCACCGTCGCCGCCACGGTGCTCGGCGGATCGCTGTGCCTGCTCTTCGACGCTGCAAGCGCCGCGCTCGCCACGCTCACCTCGCCATCGCCGGAGCGCGACGGCGAGGCGCCCCCGACCGCCGAGGGGCGCGCGTGGCCGGCGCGCGCCCCGGAGCCGGACCCCACCTGCCCTTCCGGACCACCACGGTGAACGCCCCAGCCGGGCCGCACGCCGGGTCCGCGGCGCTGCTCGTGTGCGCGCGTCGCGGGCGCGGGTACCCGCCGGGACACGGCGGACCAACGGGCCCGGGCGACGCGCCAGCGCCTGCCCACGCGACGCCCGGATCGAGCTCGGGGCGATCGAGGAACGACAACAAAACGACAACAAGCAGACCGACGGCGAGGGCTGAGCCGCGCGCGGTGCGAACGAAGCGCTCACCCCGCGCCCCGAGCGCGCCGAGCGCGCCGCGATCCTCGATCTCGCGCGCGCCGCTGCGCGCCGATGTACAGCCGATGCCCAGCGCAGCGCGCCCGATGGCGACGCAGTTCACGCTGGCCACCGGGTCTCCGCTTCATGGCGGTGCGAACGGAGCTCACCGCGCGCGGCACGTCGTCTGCAGACGCTGAGCCGGACGAAACGCTGGACGCTGGCCTCCACGTCGACGCGGGAGGACGGGCCTCGGCGTCACGCGGTGTCGAGAGGAGCGAACCATGTCCGTGCTGTTGTGGATCCTGTTTGGCCTCATCGTCGGCATCATCGCCAAGCTGCTGACCCCTGGCCGCGACCCGGGTGGCTTCGTGGTCACGGCGCTGCTGGGCGTGGCCGGCTCCTTGCTCGGCGGCTTCATCGGCCGGGCGCTGGGGCTCTATCCGTCGTATCAGTCGAGCGGCGGCTTCTTCACGTCGATCCTGGGCGCCATCATCCTCCTCGCCATCTACAACGCGACGATCGGCCGGCGAACGACGAGGCCCTGAGCGCTCCCGCCATCGACGGGCTCGCCCCGCCGCGAGGCAGAGAGCTGCCCGAGCAGCGCGGCGGCAGGCACCACGCGGGCCGGCGCGGCGCGCCGATCCAGGCGGAAATCCAGCGCGACGTCCGGCGGCAGCGGCCGGATGGCGCCCGCGCCGAAGCAGCGGCGATAGGCGAGATCGCCCGGCCCCGCGCCCCGCCCGCCGAGCTGGTGGCTCCACCACCGCGAGTAGACGGTGGGGCGTTCGGGATCGATCGAGAGCAGATCCGAGCGCTCGAGCTGCACCTCCCCGTGATCACCGCGGTCCGCTGCGCCGCGCTCGGCGGTGAGCCGCCCCCCCTCGCCGACGCTGTAGACGATCCTGAACCCCTCGACGTCGCCCTTGCCGTAGACGGCGCGCTGGACCCCCGGAGCGAAGAGCAGCGCGTGCGTGTAGACGAGGTCCACCGCGAGCGCGGGCAGCACGGTCCAGGTCAGCCAGTTGTTGCCCCACGGCCGTTCCTCCGAGAAGAACGCGTAATAACCGACGGAGACCTCGCCGTCCTCTCCGACCGAGCTGCGGTAGTACAGGACGTCGCCGAGCTCGCCCGCGCTCGCGACCGTCGATCCGACACAGATCGGCTGCCGCTCGATGGCCGCGCCGAGCTCCGTCGGCTCCGCCGGCGCACCGGCGACCGGGCACGGCAGCGCGCTCCTGCTCGTGAAGCTCGCGAGGGTGAAGCTCGCGAGGAGGGGGACAGCCAGCGCAGCGATCGGGCGGGAACGGCTCAGGAGATTCCGGACGGGCATCAGGCCGGACAAGGCTAGCGAGCCCGTCGCTATCCGCGCCAACACCAACGGCCGCTCGCGTTCGACGCCTCACGACCGCGGCGCCGAATGGAGATCTCCCAGGTCTCGCGGCTCTCCGCGCCGCGGCGCCGGCGCTGGAGCTGGAGCGCTCGTCAGTCGCGGGGCGCGCCGCGGCTCGTCGGCGCAGCGCCGCCGTCGAACGCGCCGATCGCCCTGCCGGCGAGCGCCCCTGCGGCGAAGGTCACCGCCGCGATCACGAGCCAGGGCAGGAGTCGAGCGCGCCGCAGCGGGCGCGCGTCCCTCCAGTCCGGCGTGACGGCGCTCCTGGCCTCGCTGCGCTCGCTCCCTTCCTCCGGCGCAGAGGCGCGCGCGTCCGTCCCGCGCAGCGTTGGCGTCACCTCGCCGCGATCGTCCCCTGAGCGGCCCGCGGCGATCCGCCGCGCGCCCGTGCGCCCGCGAGACCCGGCGGCTCTCCGGCAGCCCCGCACGAGCAGCGACCGGTGCCGATCGCGCCCGCTCGCGACCTCGCGCACGAGCGCGGCGATCTCCTGGCCCGCGAGCAGCCCGCGATCGCTCGAGCTCGGCTCGTCGCCGCCGCTCGGCGCTCGGCGCAGCGAGGCGAGCACCTCGGCGAGCGCCTCTTCCATCTGCGCCGCGGTCTCGAAGCGGCCCTCGGGATCGCGCGCGAGCGCGCGCCGGATCGCCCCCTCGAGCAGCGCCGGGCACGCGGGGCGGAGCGGCGCGATCGCCGGCACCTCGCCGGAGAGCACCGCGCCCATCGTCGCGCCGTCGTCCTTGCGGTGGAACAGGCGACGCGCCGTCAGCAGCTCGAAGAGGATCACGCCGACCGCGAAGAGATCGGCCCGCGCGTCGACCCTCTGCCCGCGCAGCTGCTCGGGCGCCACATAGCCGAGCTTTCCCTTCACCGTGCCGCCGCCGCTCGACGGGGCCGCGTCGTCGGACGAGCACGGGGAGCCGAAGGGGCCGGCCTCCTCCGTGCCGCTCATCCCCGTCATCTGCGCCACGCCGAAGTCGATGAGCTTGATCTCCCCCTCGAGCGAGAGGAGCACGTTCTGCGGGCTCACGTCGCGGTGCACGAGGCCGACGAGCTTCCCGCCGTCGTCGCGGAGCCCGTGCGCGTGCCCGAGCGCCCGCAGCACGCCCAGGCCGATCTCGATGGCCGCCTCGAGCGGGAACGGCCGCCCCTCCGCGAAGAGAGCGCGCGCGGCGGCGGCCAGATCGCAGCCCGGGACGTACTCGATCACGAGGTGATGGCGTCCTTCGTGAACGACGAAGTCGTGGAACCGGATCACGTTGGGGTGCTGGAGCCGGGCGCTGATCCAGGCCTCCCAGAGGAACATCCGCACGATCGACGGATCTCGCCTCGCCTCGGGGCGAAGACGCTTCACGACGACGGGGTGGGCGATACCTGCCGGCCCGCGCCGGCACGCGAGGAACAGCTCCGCCATGCCGCCCGCCGACAGGCGCGCGAGCAACGCATAGCCGCCGTCGCCCATGGGCAGGTCCATCTCTCGATATCTCCACGGCAGCCCAGCCGCGCCCCCCTCGCTTCGCGCCGGCATCCCGAACGCGCGAAGCGAGGACGGCCGCCGCGCCATCCACTGCCGGAGTCGCCCCACCCCGGCCAGCCCCCGGACTTGCCCGCGCCGCCACATCGCGCCTTCGCTATTCACGCTGCATGCCACGGAAAGTGCCGCGGCAGCGTCACCTCCGAGCCATGGCCATCGCGCGGTCCTGCGTGGATCCCGCCGGATGAGAGCGCATGTCGGCAGCCGCAGAGACCCACGGCGAGCGCTGCTCCCGGCGGAAAATGCGGAAAACTCGACGGCCCCGTGCTCCACACAGCGGCGCAGCGGGGCGCGCGCAGCGTCGGGCCCGCCCGCGATGGAACGCAGGTCAGGCCACGGTGGCGGGTGAGGCGCGGACGCGGCGCGCGAGCAGCGCGCGCAGCTCGCGGAGGGAGACGACGCGCAACGCGACGAGGAGGACGGCGTAGACGGCGACGCCCACCGCGATCGACGCCCACATGCCGGCGAGGACGCGCGCGACGTAGGCCGCGGTGGCCATGACCGCCGTCGCGGCGAGGACAGCGAGGATGCGGCCGAGCTCCACGACGTGTGCCCAGCGCGCGGAGATGCCCCACGACGCGATCAGCGCGCCGGCGCTCACGGCCAGCGTCGCGCACGCCGCGCCCATGGCGCGGTAGCGCGGCAAGAGGAGCAGGTTCAGCGCGACGTCGGCGACGAGCGCCAGCGCGAGCAGCTTCACCATCGCGACCTCGCGCTTCGCCGCGAGCAGCGGCAGCGTCACGACCTGGAACGCGAACGTCACGGGGACGCTGCACGCGAGGATCCGGAGGACGTCGGCCGCCGGGGCGTAGTCGCCCGTCCCTCCGTAGACGAGCTGGATGACGTCTGGCGCGAGCAGGAAGACGCCGGCGGCGACGGGCAGCCCGAAGAGCGCGGCGACGAGCATGCAACCGCCGTAGAGGCGCCCGAACGCGTCGCGATCCTGGACGTAGAGGCGCATGCCCGCCGCGAAGGCGGCCCCGAGCAGGACGTCGGGGAGCATCCTGAAGTTCTCGCTCAGCACCCAGGCCGCGCTGAAGACGCCGACGGCTTCCTCGTCGCAGAGCGCGCGGAGCATGACGCGGTCGATCTGGAGCAGCGCGCTCGAGAGCGCCCCGAGCGCGCCGATCGGCAGGCTGCGCTTCGCGATCTGCCAGAGCTCGGCGGGCGGCGTCGTGAGCTCGGGCCGGTAGAGGCGGGCGCGGAGGTAATGCGAGGTGATGGCGAGCTCCAGCACGTTGCCGAGCAGGAACGCCACGGCCGCGGCGACGACGCCGAAGCCGAGCGCGAGCAAGGCCGCCGAGAGCGCGATGACGAACAGCCGCGCGCCGAGCTCCGCGTACAGGATGTACTGGAACCGCTCGTGGGCCTCGAACGAGAGCCACATGGTCGAGTAGAGCAGCGTCGCCAGCTGAGAGGCCGCGGCGAGCACGATGAGCTGCGCGCCGAGCCCCGAGCGCGTCGCCAGCACGACGGCCACGGTCGCGCCGAGCACCACCGTCCCGGTCACGCCCCGGATGGCGAGCGCCGCGCCGAGGTGACGCGGCCCGAGCTCGGGCTTCACGGCGACCTCCCGGGCCAGGTATCCCCTCACCCCGACGCCTGCGGCGATCGTGACGATCCCCGCGATCGCGAGCGACGCCTGGAACTCCCCCCAGGCGGCGACCCCCACCTTCCGCGCGAGATAGCCGACGAACACGACGCCAAGGACGGCCATGATCGCCTGCTTCAGGAGCATCAGCGCCGCGTTCAGCGCGATGCGCCGGCCATCCTTCATGAACACCTCCCGGTGTCCCCATGCTGTCGGGCACCGCTGTGCGCGCAGCGGGACCGGCCCCGATTCGAGCGTCGTGCGCCCCCAGAGCGCGTCCGTCTCGCGCAGCGAGCGCTGCCCGGTGGCGCGAGCGCAGGCGCTCGCTCAGCGAGCGCCGTCGCCCGAGCTCAGTACGAGGCGCCGTCCGAGACGCGGCTCGATCACGAAGCGCCCCTTGAAACGACGCTCCAGCGCGAGGGGTCCCTCAACCTCGAAGCACCCGAGGTGCAGGAGGATCGCCAGCGCAAAAGGGGGTCGGCGATCCTCGGAGCGGGACACGGGATTCGAACCCGCGACCCTCAGCTTGGGAAGCTGATGCTCTACCAACTGAGCTAGTCCCGCGCGAGGTGGAGGAAGCTTCTACCGAATCCGGGGCCGCTTAGCAACCCCTTCATTTCGTTTTCGATCCCGACCAAGCCGCGCCGCGACCGGCGCCTACCGGCGCGCGCGAGCGCGGAGCGTGGGCGCGCCGAGCGTCTCGCCCGGCAGCGGCGAGCGCGCGCGGATGGCGCTGTCGCAGTCGCTCGTCGCCGCCGCGATCGCGCTGGAGATCTCGATCGTGCCCGCGTCCGGCGGGATCCAGGGCAGCTGGTGCAGGATGGGCCTGTCCGGCGGCAGCCAGCGCAGGCTCCGCGTGACGAGCACGACCGGGTGGTTGCTGTCCACGAGCTCGCTCGCGAGGCGCGCACCGCCGAGCGGGGCCGGCGGCAGGTCCAGGCAGACGAGGCACGCGTCGAACCGTTCGGTCGCCGACGCGAGCAGGGCGTCGTCGATCGACGAGGCGTCCACGATCTCGACGTTCGTCACCGCCGCCTCGATCGCGCGGGCGAGCGCGTCGCAGGTCGCGGCGCGGGCGTCGTGCGCAAGCAGGATCCTGAAGCCGCGCACCGAGCGCGGCCCAGGCCGGCGGGCCTCGACGACCTGCAACCTGCCCGAGGGCGGCGTCTCGCGCTCACGAGGTGCACGTCGAACGGTCATGGACTCCCCTTCCTCAGCTACACCAGGGCAACCGTGCCCCAGGCTAACACCCCTTGAGCTCAAACTGACCAACCTTTATATGAGGGCGCGCTTCTTTCCTCGTCGCCGGTTCTCGGGTTTCGTTCGTCTCGGGTTTCGTTCGTCTTGGTTCTCGTTCGTCTCGGTTCTCGTTCGTCTCGGTTCTCGTTCGTCTCGGTTCGCAGCCGCGGCGCCCGCAAGCACGCCGCGACGCGGCATGCCAGCAAGGTCTACGGAAACATCTACGAAGGACGGTCACGCATGAGTCGGTTTCTCATCTCCACTCCTTGCGAGTGCCAGGCAAGCCTGTCAGCCACCCTGGACGAGCACCGGCACGTCACCGCCGGGTGGGCCACCCGGAGCCCCCGCGGCCGGTCGGCCGCCGGTGAAGCCGACAAGGAGCTCGCGCCGGCGCACAGCATCAACGCTCACCTCGACCGGTTCGACGTGGCGTGGTTGTGCCCCTACTGCGGGCGCAACACGCTCCGCACCTTCGATGCGGGCGCCATGAGGCGGCTGCCTGCGGCGAGCGCGTCGCCTGCGGCAGGGCTCGTTCCTCCCGGCACCACCTCCTCGCCGTGAAGCCCCCGATGCGCCGCGACCTCCTCGGTCCGCGCCGCGTCGAGCCGATCCATCCGCTGCGCGCCTGAGCCTGGGCAGGCGCCGTGCGATCGCGGCCGCGCGGCCCCGCGCGGCGCTGCTGCGCAGCATCTCCCGCGCAGGCACGAGCGTCCGGGCGCGACCGCTTCATGGCCCCTCAACCCGCCGCGCTCCGGGCCCATTCCCACCCTGTCGACGATCAGCGCCGGCGCGCTCCGGAGCGCGCCGCTGGCCCGCTCAGCTGCCTTTTCCCGCCTGCGACGTGCCCATCGTGCCGAAGACCCAGTCCCAGAGCGGCGACGACACGCCCCACCGGGCATTCTCTCCCGTGTGGTGATGGACCATGTGATGGCGCTTGATCCACTTCCCCCAGCGCGAGCTCATCCGGAAGTGATGAATGGCATAGTGCGTACCGTCGTACACCAGGTATCCGAGGCCGAAGCCGATGAACAGCGGATCCGCCGGAACAGGGCCAAAGACGACGCGAAACAGCGTGTAGAACGCGATGCCGAGGGGGATGCTCGCGCCGAGCGGCATCACCAGCCGGTCGGCATCTTGCGGGAAATCATGGTGCACCCCGTGGAGAACGAAATGCATCCGGCGCTGCCATAGGCGCGGTCCGACGTAGTGAAACACGTATCGGTGCAGGACATACTCGGCGAACGTCCATAGAAACAAGCCGACCAGCACGAGCCCGAGCCCGGTCAGGAGGCCGACATCATGCCGGGCGGCGCGCACGCCCAGATAGCCGTAGACCGGCAGCCAGAAGACGAACGGTGTGATCGGATGGATCCGCGAAAACCGCTCGATGAGCGGCGTCTCGAACATTTGGCATGTCGCTGGACGCGCGGTGCGCTCGGTGGAGGTGACGGTCATCGTGCACCCCTGGTACCGCATTTATCCATTGTCGGCCAGCGGTAGGGCCGGCGCCCAACGGCCCGCTGGACACCGGGAAATGACCATGATCCCGTCACGGCAGGCGCTCGCCGGCGCGATCCTTCCGCGGCGGCGCCGCGTTCGCGTCGGCCCGGCGTCCGCCGCGAGCCGCGCCCGGCCCGGGACAGGCGCGCGCGATCAGCTCGCGAAGGACGCCTCGTAGAGATGGCGGAGATCGTCGCGCGAGCAGGGGCGCGGGTTGCTCGTGTGGCACGCGTCCTGGGCGGCGAGGTCGGCCAGCGCGTCGAGCTTGTCGCGGGGAACGCCTGCCTTCTCGAGGCCGGCCGCGAGCCCGATCCGGGCGCGCAGGGCGCGGATGGCGTCGGCGCACGCGGCGGCGTCCTCGGGAGCGCCGAGCAGGGCGGCGACACGCGCGAGGCGCGGCGCGGCCGCGGCGACGTTGAACTCGACGACCGGCGGGAGGCAGAGGGCGTTCGCGAGGCCGTGGTGCAGGCCGCACTCGCTCGAGAGCGGGTGCGCGAGCGAGTGGCACGCGCCGAGCCCCTTCTGGAACGCGACCGCGCCCATCATCGCCGCCTTCATCATGCCGCCGCGCGCCTCGAGATCGTCGCCGTGCGTGACCGCCCGCGAGAGGTGCGCGGCGGCGAGGCGGATCCCCTCGAGCGCGATGCCGTCGGCCATCGGGTGATCGCCCTTCGCGACGTACGCCTCGATACAGTGGGTGAGCGCGTCGAAGCCCGTCGCCGCCGTGAGGAAGGCCGGCATCGACCGCGTCATCACCGGATCGAGCAGCGCGGCGTTCGCGAGCAGGTGCGGCGAGAAGATCACCGTCTTCCGGTGGTTCACGTCGAGCGTCACGACGCCCGAGCGGCCGACCTCGCTGCCGGTCCCGGCCGTCGTGGGGATCGCGAGCATCGGCGGAACGTCGGGCGTGATGAAGCGATCGCCGCCCGTGGCGTCGTCGTAGTCGACGAGCGGCCGATCGTGGTTCACGCCGAGGCGCACGAGCTTGCCGACGTCGAGCGGCGAGCCGCCCCCGAGGGCGACGACGAGATCGGCGCGGGCCGCGCGGAACGCGGCGACGCCGTCGTGCACGTTCTTCTCGATGGGGTTGCCGAGCACGTCGTCGAAGACGGCCACCTCGAGGCCCTCCTTCCGCAGCGACGCGGCGACGGGCTCGAGCAGCCCCGAGCGGACGACGCCCTTGTCCGTGACGACGAGCGCCCTCGCCGCGCCGAGCCGGCGCGCCTCGGCGCCTGTCTGCTCGACGACGCCGGCGCCGAAGAGGATGCGTGTGGGAAAGCTCCAAACCGTGAACTGGCTCATGATCACACCGCCTCGAAGTAACGCTTCAGCTCCCAATCCGTGACCGCGCGCTCGTACTGCCGCACCTCCCAGTCGCGCGTCAGGACATAGTGTTCGACGAACCTCTCGCCGAGGATCTCGCGCGCCATCTTGCTGCCCGCGAGCATCCGGGTCGCGTCGGAGAGCGTACGGGGAAGCGACAGGCGCGAGGACTCGGCGGACGACGCGTCCCCGGCGGCCTGCACCGGCGGCTCGACGCCGTTCTCGATGCCGTAGAGCCCCGCGCCGAGGCACGCGGCCATGGCGGTGTACGGGTTGATGTCCGCCGCCGTCTGCCGGTACTCGACGCGCGCGCCGGGCGTGCCGAGGCCGATGAGGCGGATCGCGGCCGTGCGGTTCTCGACGCCCCAGCTGGCGGTGAGCGGGGCCCAGACGCCGGGCACGTACCGCTTGTAGGCGTTGATCGTCGGCGAGTAGATCGCCGTGAGCTCGGGCATCAGGGCGATCTGGCCGCCGACGTAGTGGCGCAGCGCCGCCGGGATCCGATCGGGCGACGACGCGTCCTCGAAGACGTTGCGGCCGTCCTTCCAGAGGCTCTGGTGCAGGTGGCCGCTCGATCCGGGGAGATCGGCGTTCCACTTCGCCATGAACGTGACCGACAGGCCGTGCTCGTGGGCGATCTGCTTCATGGCGACCTTGAAGAGCGCGGCCTTGTCCGCGGCGCGGAGCGCGTCGTCGTAGCGGATCGCCGCCTCGTACACGCCCGGGCCGGTCTCGGTGTGCAGGCCCTCGATCTCGACGTCGAAGGCCTGCATCTGATCGAGGATGGCGGCCATGAGCTTCTTGTTCTGCCCCTCGCGGACCCACGAGTAGCCGAACATGCCGGGGCTGAGCGGCGTCAGGCCGGCGAAACGCTTCTCGTGCAGCGAGCGCGGCGTCTCCTCGAAGAGGAAGAACTCGAACTCGCACGAGAACTTCGCCGAGAACCCCATCCGCTCGCCCTTCGCGATGACGCTCCGGAGGAGCGAGCGCGGGCACGCGGCGTGCGGGCCGCCGCGCTCGTCGCGGAAGTCGGCGAGCATCGCGACCGTCCCCGGCTCCCACGGGATGTCGCGCAGCGTGCTCGCATCGAGGACGGCGTGCGCGTCCGGGTAGCCGGTGTGCCAGCCGGTCACCTTGGCGTTGTCGTAGAGCACGTCGGCGATGTCCCAGCCGAAGATGACGTCGCAGAAGCCGAAGCCGCTCTTGAGCGCGCTCTTCAGCTTCTCGATGGAGACGTATTTCCCGCGGAGGATGCCGTCGATGTCAAAGCCGCCGATCTTGGCGCGGGTGATGCCCCGCGCTTCCAGATCGGAGAGGAGCTTCTCGGGGGTCGAGGCGGTCATGGGCCGCGACGATAGCAGGGGAACGGGGCGACATGGCAAGCGCCCGCGCGGGGCGCGCGACGACCGCAAGGCGCCCCGCCGTATGGATGCGCGCGTCCGGCGCGCGCTCACTTCACCCGGACGACCTGGATCGGATAGCGCTCCGCGAGCGGCACGAGCACGCGCTCGACGAGCTCGCGGACGCGCGCGTAGCGCTGGTGGTTCGTCGCGGCCGGATTGCGCTTCGAGTCGACGACGCCGATGCGGATGTCCAGCGTGCGCGCGTCCTCGACGCCCCCCGTCACGAACGCGTCCGGGTGCACCTTGTCGAGCTCGACGTTGAGCTCCTTCGCCTCCGGCGCCGCGCCGACGAAGGTGACCTCCAGCGCCTCGCCCAGGCCGTTCAGCACGGCGTTCAGGTTCTCCACCGGGAACGGCTGGCGCGCGAGCCACGCGACGACGGCGCGACGCGCGCCGCGCAG
Source organism: Sorangium sp. So ce145 (assembly GCF_051525985.1). Lineage (NCBI taxonomy): Bacteria > Pseudomonadati > Myxococcota > Polyangiales > Polyangiaceae > Sorangium > Sorangium sp. So ce145. The sequence goes on from NZ_CP150315.1 coordinate 5,508,058, forward strand.
CGCCACGCTGACGACGAGCGCGACCGAGATCGGCGCGAACACGAGGACGCCGAGCGCGCGCGCGACCTCGGGGCCCGCGTCGCGGCCGAGCGCCCCGAGGAAGACGAGCAGGAAGACGCCGGATGCGAGCGCCACGAGCGGGGGATCGGTGAGCACGCCCCACCGCGAGGTCGACGCGTTCATCAGCCGCGTGAAGCGGGCCGACACGCTCTGATCGGCGCGCTCGCCCGCGGCGGCGCTCCCGTGCGTCGGATCAGGCATCTCCAGCATCTCCGAGCATGCGCCAGAAGAACAGCCCGACGCCGAACAGGAGCAGCACGCCGGCGACCCAGAACGAGCGCACCGGACCGAAGCTCAGCGCCTCACCCGATTGCTTCATGATGAGGTCGGCCACCGTGACCACGCACGCGAACACGATGCAGGCCACGGGCAGCCCGAGCTGCTGGAGGAGCGTCGGCCCGCCGAGCGGCTTCGGGTCCGGCGGGCGCGGCCGCGCGTCCGCCGGCGGACGCGCCGTCGGCCGGTACCTGCTCGACGGCATGTCCGACAGCGCGCGCACCGCGGCCGGCGCGACCGACGTCGTGCGCGGCGCGACGCTGAGCGCCATCTCCAGCGGCGGCGTGCTCTCGATCATCCCGCCCCCGCGCGCGAGCATGCTCGGCGCGGCGCTCTCCATCCCGCCGCCGCGCGGGAGCGCGCCCACGGGCGTCGCCTCCGCGAGGCCGCCGCGGCCTCGCGCGCTCGTCGGCATGCTCTCCGGGACGAGCGCGCCCATGCCTCTGCTGTGCGGGCTCTGCGGCGCCTCGGGGAGATCCATCTCGAGCCCGGCCGAATCCGAGGGCGGCGGCGGGCGCACGCTGCTCGCGGGACCCTCGCGGCGCCCTCCCCTCGGCGAGCGCATCGACGCCGGGGCCACGTCGAGATCGAGCTCGAGCGACCCGGCGTCGCTGGGCGTGTCGAGCCACACGTGCGCGGCGCGCTTGACCTGCGGGGCCGCGCGCATCGACGACGACGGAGGCGGCGGGACGGAGTACGCGTCGTCCTGCGCGGAGATCCGCCCGAAGGTGGCCGGGAGCCCCATCGCCGCCTCCAGCTCCGTCCAGAAGGCCTCGATGTCGCGCGTCCGGTCGCGCGGGCTCACCGCGAGCGCGCGCTCGAACACCGCGTCGACCTCCGGCGGGACGTTGGCGCCCTCGGTCCGGGGCGTGGGCCGGCGCTTCACGTCGAGCGCCGTCCCCATCATCGCCTGCGCCTCGCCGTCGATCACCTGCCGCCCTACGAGCGCCTCGACCATGGTGAGCGCGAGACCCCAGACGTCGGTCCAAGTTCCCGCCTGCCCGAACCGCTTCGGCGCCCACTGCTCCGGGGCGCCGTACGCCGGGGAGAACGCGTTGAGCGGGTCGCCGTTCGTCACCCGTCCGACCGCCTGCTCGGCCAGCGTCTTCGCCTGCGCGATGCCGTAGTCGAGGATCTTGAGGCGCTCCGTCCCCTCCTGCGTCGTGATGAAGATGTTCTCGGGCTTGAGGTCGCGGTGGATGATCGACACCGTCCCGTTCGGGCTCGGGAAGCGGTGCGCGCGCGCGATCGCCTGCGCGATGGGGCGCATCATCTTCATCAGCCTGTGGAGCGGGATCGGCGGCTCTCCCTTGAGCCTCCGTCGATCGATGACCTTGTCGAGCGACTCGCCCTCCAGCCACTCGAGGGCCAGGAAGGGGACGAACTCCCCTCGCTTCAGGTGCAGCACATCGACGTGGAGCGGGCGGACGACCTCCGGGATCGAGGCCGAGAGCCGGAAGAGCAGCTGGGCCTCCTCGCGGAACTTCTCGAGGAAGAGCTGCCGCTCGCGCGGGGTCTTCGCCTCGGACACCTTCAGGCATTTCAAGGCGACAGGCGCGCGGAAGCCGGCGTGGAGCGCGCGGTACACCACGCCGAACCCTCCCTCCGCGACCACCTGCTCGACGTGGAAATTACCCGCCTGCGTGGTCCCGACGATGCCGAAGACGTCGTCCGCCATGCTCCCTGAGCCATAGCGCACGGGGCCGCTGGACCGAAGGGTGAAACCTAATTTTCCTGTTCGATCGTCCCAGGTCCACCGGGCCATCGGCCATCGGGGGGGCGCCGAGGTGATCAGATGGGCGTAGAGGACGGAGAAGGGGGCGAGGTCGACCGTTCAACGTGACCGCACTTCGCCGCGAGGCGGCCGCGCGGCCGGGAGGCGCCGGCTCAGCTCCGGAGGTGCGAGGAGGCGTCGCGGTGGGCCCGGTCCTCCTCCTGGAGGATCGAGAACACAAGCCCGGCGCCGATGATCGGCAGGAGCCAGACGAGCTGCGCTTGCCAGACCTTCTGCTTGGGCTCGTAGACGCGGCTCCGGAAGACGCGCACGGTGACGTAGACCTGGAAAGCAAGGACCGCCGCGAGCGCGGCGCCGACGAGGATATCGAAGTTCGTCATGGGTGGGCCGCGGACCAGCCTAGCCACGAAGGGCCTCCCCGCAAGGCAGCGGGACCTGCCGTCGCGATTTCGTCCCCGGCGGGCACGGAGCCGACGCACCGGCGGGCGGGCAGCCGAGCGAGACCGGCGGCGGCTGCGTCACGTCGGGCACGGCCCGGCCGTTCATGAGCCGGTCGGGATCGGCGCTCGCCTCGGAGTTGAACGAGCGCTCCATCGACCTCGATCGCCTCCCGGAGGCGCCTCGCCGCGTTCCAGCTCGCGCCGAGCGCCTCCTGGGGCCGCTCCGGAGTAAGACATCTTACTTCGATCGCCTCCCGGAGGCGCTTCGCCGCGTTCCAGCTCGCGCCGAGCGCCTCCTGGCGGCGCTCCGGAGTAAGACATCTTACTTGGATCGCCTCCCGGAGGCGCTTCGCCGCGTTCCAGCTCGCGCCGATCGCCTCCCGGCAGCGTTCCGGAGTAAGACATCTTACTTCGATCGCCTCCCGGAGGCGCCTCGTCGCATTCCAGCTCGCGCCGATCGCCTCCCGGCGGCGCTTCAGCGTAAGACATCTTACTTCGATCGCCTCCCGGAGGCGCCTCGCCGCATTCCAACTCGCGCCGATCGCCTCCGGTGGCACTTCCTGCCTCCCCTGCGACCCGCCGCCTGCCCTTTCTGACCGTATCCAGACAAGGGGCCAATCTGCCGGACCTGCGACCCTCGTCGGAGCGAGCATGGCCCATGAGCGCGAGCACAGGTTGCGCATCCTGCACATCTCGGACGTGGAGTTCAGCCGGTTGATGAACACCGCGGGAAAGCTCTCCCTGGTGATGCCGGCGGAGCAGCGAGAGGACGATGCCTGGCGGATCCACCCGCTGCTCGCGGAGTGGCTGCGACGGGGCACGGATGAGGCAGCAGCGCTGGCTCGAATGACGAATGGTTCGTGAAGCGGCTCCGAGAGGAGGCGGCACAGCCGTGGAACGAGGTGACACGAGAAGCCGGGGCGCTTTCGGCATGACTTGGACGGGTGAGTGGGAAGGATGTGGTGCGGGTGGAGCGGGCAGGGTCAACGTACGCCGTACGCAATGGGCCCGTTCCATGTGTGGATGGAGTTCTGCGCGCGGAGGCTCGGTGAGCGGAGCGACCCGAAGGAACGGTCCGACCTGCTCTGGACACTGGCCAACGTGGCGCGGCGCATGGGCGCCATGGACAGCGCTTCAGAGGCGGCAGAGCAGAAATTGGCTGTGGACCGGGCCAGGGGGGACGAACGGGCAGCCGCACTCGCAATGAGCTGTCGAGCCGACATCCTACAGGCGCGAGGCCAGCTCGACGGGGCGCTGCGCATCCGACGAGAAGACGAACTTCCCGTCTACGAGCGGCTCGGGGCCACGCGGGACATTCTCGTCGCGCGCGTCGAGATTGCGCTCAACCTCCTCGCTCGCAACACCCCTGGCGACCGAGGCGATGCCACCGCCCTCCTCGATCTCGCGTACTCCGCCGCGGTCGACCTACGCATTCCGGAGGCCGACCAGATCCGCCGGATCCAGAAGCACTACCGCCTTCCGACCTGAGTACGCTACCAGCCGGATCCAAGCGCTCCCGGAGCGCCCGTGCGCGACCTGTCCCCCACATCCGAGGAGCTCTCGCGCAGGTCCCCGATGCCCGCGACGCCGGTCTTCGGAGTGGAAGCGGCTACCGAACCCAGCTGAACCGCAGGAGCGTTTGGGGGAGCAGCACGCCTCTTCAACGCGCACCGCGCTCGGCTCGCTGCCAGCGGGACATCTGACCATAGGGCTGCGAACAGGCGGAAATCGCGAGGCCGCTCACTGCGCTCGATCTCCTCGATCCACACAGCGTTCCAGGAGTCGTCGTGCGGCTCCTCGACGCTGGCGAGCAGCTCGGACGCGACCTTGAGGCGTCCTCCTTCGGGGAGGGACAGAGCGGCAGCGAGGATGTCCTGGGTACGATGGGCCATGGGCGCGTCCAGCGACGCGTTCCATACTGGAAGCCTGGCCGCCGGCAAGCCGCCTCTGTGCCCCGAGGGGCCGTGGTATGCTCCGGCGAAGGGATCGCCATGCATGCATACAAGCTCAACGTGAACGTGGCGGATGACCACCGGATAGCCGTCGAGCTTCCAGAAGACTTCCCTCCGGGGCCGGCGGAGGTGATCGTCCTCGCCGTGACGCCCACGGAGCGGAGGCTTGTGCGGGTGCTCGGGTCGCTCGGCGGTGCGGCCCCAGCATCGGTCGAGGATGACCCGGTCGCCGGAGCGCTCGCCGAGCTTCGCAGCGAGCGCGCTCGGCGGTTCGACGCGGCCGAGGAGCCCGAGACAGAGACGTAATCGCTGAGCATGTGACCGACACGCACGCGCTCGTATGGAGCATGTACGCCCCTTCCCGCCTCGGAAGCGCGGCGCAGCAGGCGTTCGCGGCGACCGACGCCGGCTCCGCGCGCATCTACGTGCCCGCCGTGGTGATCGCCGAGACGATCATGGTGGTCGAACGTGGACGCCTGCCGGGAGTCGCGCTGGCGCACCTGCTGCCGCGCCTGGAGGCGATGCGCACCAGCGACAATTACAGATTGACGTCGTTGCTTCCGGAGGTCGTCCTCACGAGCCACACGTTGAGCGCGATTCCGGACATCTTCGATCGGCTGATCGTCGCCGAGGCGATCCATCGAGGGACACCGCTCATCTCGAAAGATTCGGTGATCCGGCAGTCAGCGCTCGTCACCACCCTCTGGGACTCCTAGCCGTTCGGGGCTGCCGAGGGACGCCACTGCCGCATGCGCGCGATCGACTCGCTGCCAGCGGGACAGCCGAGCCCGCCGCCGGCAGCGGGCAGCACCTCGTCGCCGGCAGCGCCGCGGCGCATCGCGCAAGCGCGATCCCGGAGCTCACCGGCGGTCTCCAAGGAGAAATCCCGGGCGGAGCTCCGCCGACGTCGTACTAGAGTGCGCGCGTGCCTCGACCTCGACCCGGCACCCGCCCGCGACGCACCTCGACGCCCGACCTCCCCGTCCCTCTGCGCGGCCGGGTCCTCCTCGCCGCGGCGCTCACCGCCGCCGCGGCGTGGCTCGCGGCAGCGTGCTCCACGCCGTCGTCGGGGGTCGACGGCGGCGACCTGCTCGGCGTCTTCGAGCAGGACGCCGGCGCCCGCGCGGCCGACGGCGGGCAGCCGCGGCCTTCGGCGGCCCGGCAGGACGCGGGCGCCCGCGCGGCCGGTCCGGCCAGCGCGGCCGCGCCGCCGGCGAAGCCGCCCGAGGCGAGGCTTCCCAGCGAAGGGAGCTGCGTCGCCGAGCAGGGGCGCCCCGGGCGGGAGCTCCGCAAGACGCTCGGCAGGCCGCCGTGCCGCGGCGCCCAGGTGCTGGAGACGCGCGACGCCGAGGGGTCGCCGCGCTACGCCTGCGTGATCGCGCCGAGCGGCGTGGAGACGCGCGCGCCGCTGCCGCTCATCGTCTTCTTCCACGCCGACGGCGACAACCCGACGAGCGTCGACAAGGAGACGGGCCTGCGCAAGCTCGGCGCCACCTGGAACCTGACCGGCGACCCGGCCCACGCGGGCTTCATCATCCTCGCGCCCCAGGGCCGCGCCTTCAAGACGCCGAGCCAGGCCGAGCGCGAGCGCGGCACGAAGATGTACACGCCGATCGCGCCGTTCGACGTCGAGTTCACCGGCGAGGGCAACGTCGACGTCACGACCACCGACGCCTTCGTCGACCAGCTGCTCGAGAAGAAGCTCGTCGACCGGCGGCGCATCTACGCGCTCGGCGGCTCCTACGGCGGCCACATGGCGGCGACGTACGCCATGATGCGCGCGGACCGCGTCGCGGCGTTCGCCACCTTCGGCAGCAACGCGCCGCCCGCCGAGTGGGCGTGCCCCGGCCCTCCCCCGCCCGCGATGGCGGTCTATCGCGCGTGCGACGACATGTTCCCGTGCGAGTCGGTCGAGCGCTGGCTGCGCGCGCGCGACGCGCTCTCCGCGCACACCTCGTTCCTGCGCCTCGACGAGGCCGGCAGGGACGAGCCCCACTGCGCGCTCCGGAACCGCTGCTCCGCCAAGAAGGGCGCCATCAACCACGCCCGCTGGCCGAAGTCGCGTGAGGCCGACCTGCTCCGCTTCTTCGCGGGCCACGTCCTGGCGCTCGGCGCGAACGCCGCCGCGGCCGAGACCCCTGAGCGACCGCGGACGCAGACCGGCACCAACACGCGCTGACCGACGCCGGCCGACGCAGCCGGGCGCAGACCAGCGCGAACGCGCGCTGACCGACGCGCACGGACGCAGACCGACACCAGGGGGCGCAGACCAGCGCAAACGCGCTGAAGGCGCGCGGACGAACGCTGAAGGCGCGCGGACGAACGCTGAAGGCGCGCGGACGAACGCTGACGCCGCAAGCGCACGCCCGCACTGCTCGTCCCACGTGTGCACCTGGCTTCGCCGCACGTCGACACTGCAACGTTGCGGTGCGGCGTTGAGCGGACCCGGCGTGTTGTCGTAGTGTTCGTCCCCGATGTCCGCTCAGGTCCAGCCCCTGCTCACCCCCTTGCCGGCCGGCATGTCCATCCCCGCCGGCACGCTCCGCGCCGAGATGGAGTCGCGCCGCGCGACCGGTCGCCGCTTCGACATCCGTGAGGCCATCGGCCTCGCCGTGCCGCTCTGCACCCAGCTGCACGAGCTGCACGCGCAGGGGCGGACCATGTTCGTGCACCCCTCGTGCCTCGGTCACGGCGCGAACGGCACCATCCAGCTGATCGAGGAGCTCGCCCACACCCCTCCTCTGCTGCCGCGCGACCGCGCCTGCCTGGCGCCCGAGGAGCGCAAGGGCAACGAAGGCGACGCGCGCGCGAGCGTCTTCGCGGTGGGGGCCATCCTCTACGAGATGCTCACGAACAGCAGCGTCGGCCCGGGGATGCGGCGTCCGGCGGACGTGATCCCGGACCTGCCGCCCGCGCTGGAAACGGTGCTCGGCAAGTCGCTCGTGGCCGATCCGAAGCACCGCCCGGCGGATCTCGCCGCCCTCGCGCAGGCGCTCTACCAGATCGTCCCGAGCGCCTCGTCGATGCCGCCGAGCGCCGACACGTCGCACCTCGATGCCGACGGCGAGTTCGAGGTGGACGTCAACCTCTCGATGATGCCGCCGACCGGGCACCAGGAGGAAACGCGCGTCCCGTCGGCGCCGTCCGTGCCGAGGATCCAGGCGGTCTCCGGGGACGGACCGTTCGCGGTCGCCATCCCGGTCAACCAGCCGCAGCGCCTTCACGGCAACGATCCGACCCGCAAGCTCGCGGATCTCAAGGCCGCGCTCGAGTCCGATCCGCGGCCGCGGTACGTCGTCATCAAGGACGGCATGGACCATGGGCCGTTCTCGTCCGTGGAGCTGCTCCAGCAGATCGCGTCCGGCTCCTTCACAGGCGATCAGGTGCTGCGCGACACGTTCTCCGCGGAGGAGCGCGCGATCCAAGACTGGGAGGAGTTCGCCCCGTTCGCCGAGCAGGCGAAGCTGAACCGGGACATCGTGCAGGAGAAGCGCGCGCTCGACGCCGTCGTGTCCGCCGAGAAGCAGGGCACGCAGTACAAGGCGCTGATCGGCCTCGCCCTGATGGGCGTCATCCTCGCCGCGGGCGCGGGTTGGTGGTACCGCGAGCGCAGCCACAAGGAGCAGGAGCTCGCGGTGCAGGGCGCCACCGACCGCGTCGCGATCGAGGTCGACGCCGGCCTCGGCAGCGGCAAGACCGCGCGCGCCGGGGGCGGGGCGCGGCCGAGCGGCGGCGGCAGCTACCCGACGCTCGGCGGTGGCCTGAGCTGTGAGGCGGCGCAGGCGCGCTACGTCGAGGAGTACAAGATGGGCAACAACGGCCCGGCCGATCTCACGGCGGGCGCCTACGGCAACGTGCTGAACCGCGGCACGTACCTGAATGCGTGCAACGTGCCCTCGAGCATGGAGGTGAACGTCTGCGCCGCGGTGCAGAACGGCCGCGCCGTCGGGGTCACCGTCACGACGAGCCCGTCGAACCCGAGCGTCGCCTCGTGCATCTCCGGGCAAATCCGCGGGATGTCGTTCCCGTCCCACCCGCGGCTCGACGTCGCCCGGACGACGTTCAAGTAAAGGAGGCCGGCGCGCCCCTCCCTGCCGAGCAACGAGGCCGGCGCGCCCCTCCGCGGCGACCGTGTCCACGAGACCGATGATCCAGATCGAACAGCTGACGAAGAGCTTCGGGGGCATGCCAGTACTCCGGGGCGTCGACCTCGACGTGCCTGCCGGCTGCCTGTACGGGCTCATCGGGCCGGGCGCCTCGGGCAAGAGCGTGCTGCTCAAGATGATCACGGGGCTCCTGCGGCCGGATCGCGGGCGCGTGCTCGTCGACGGGAAGGACGTCCACGCGCTCAGCGAGCTCGAGCTCCAGACGTTCCGCCTCAAGTTCGGGATGCTGTTCCAGAACAACGCGCTGTTCGACTACATGACCGTCGGGGAGAACATCGCGTTCCCGCTGCGCCGGCTCTACGATCTCGGCGAGGAAGAGATCGAGGAGCGGGTCGCGGAGCGGCTCCGCGCGGTGTCTCTTGCGGGCTTCGAGGGACGGACGCCGGCGGGGCTGTCCGGCGGCCAGAAGAAGCGCGTGGGCGTCGCCCGCGCCACGATCGCGCGCGGCGAGATCGTCCTCTACGACGAGCCCGCGGCCGGCCTCGACCCGGTCACGTCGCAGCGCATCTTCGACCTGCTCCGCGCCGAGCAGCGGGCGATGAACGCGACCGTGGTGATGGTCTCGAGCGATCTCGACCGGCTGCTCACGGTCACCGACCGGGTGGGGATGCTCTACCGCGGACGGCTCATCTTCGACGGCACCACCGCAGAAGCGAAGGCGAGCGACGACCCGCGCGTGAGGCAATTCGTCCACGGGCTGACCGAAGGGCCGCTGTAGAGCGGCGCCGCGCCGCGCAAGGCGCCCTGGAACAAGCAACAGAGACATGAAGAGGACACGGAGAGAGATCTCTACGCTCGATGTGTCTGGCGTTCTTTCAGCTCGCCTCCGTCTCTCCGCCTTTGCGCTGATCGGCCCACTCGCGGTCTTCTCCGCTGTTCAGCTCAACCCGTCCCGTCCTCCGCCGGCGCGACCGGGCCGTCGCCGGTGAAGTGGAACCACTGTGTCGGGTGAGCCCGGACGAAGCGCTCCAGGGCGCCCATCATCTCGGCCGCGGCCGCGTCCCGCTCCTCCTCGGTCGCCCGGCGGGCGAGCCGGATCGGCGGCGCCACGACCGCCTCGTAGTCGAGGAAGCCCAGGCGGTGCGTGAACACGGGCAAGATCGGCGCGCCGCTCATCGCGGCGAGCGCGATCGGCCCCTCGGGCGCCCGCCAGCGGCCGCCGAGGAAGGTGACCTCCCGGCTGCGCATCCCGGGCGGCGCGCGATCGATCTGCATCGCGACCGCGCCGCCTCGCTGCAGGTGCTTGAGGAGCGGCAGGGCGTCCAGCGGCCCGTCGCCGATGTGCACCACCTGGACACCGGCGCGCTGCCGCGCCGCATCCTGGATCGCGCGCGCCTCGGCGTCCCGTTCCCGCTGCATCGCCAGCATGACGCCCGCCGGATGCACCGCGCCGAGGATCTGGCCGGCGATGTCCCAGCCCCCGGTGTGCGCGGTGACGATGATGACCCCCCGGCCCGCTGCAGCGCACGCGTGGTAGTGCTCGACGCCCCGGGAGCGCCGCGCCACCGTGTACCCGCGATCGCTCGCGAGCAGCAGCGCCTCGGCGATGCAGCTTCCGTAAGCGGCGAACACAGCGCTGCTGTCGAGCAGGTCGACGAGGCGCGACCGCGGCCCGCGGACGCGGCGGAGGTTCTGCTCGACGCGCCGGCGCACCTCGGGGAGCGCGGCCGCGAAGAGCACGCCGAAGACCGGAGGGCTATGGCGCACCCAGGGCTCCGGCCCGCGCCTGACCCCCGCGGCGAGGGCGCGGCGCCAGAAGGCCGAGTCATGGCGTAGACCGGAGAAGAGCGCTCCGCGCGGGCGAGGCATGCGGCAGCCTATCTACCGCAAACATAACGGCCAAGGGAGAGCCCTCGAGCGCGGGCCCCGCGCCGCCCTGGCGAAGCCCGCCGCGGGCTCGTCACGAGACGCGTGGGCTGCGGCTGCGGCTCCTGGAGCGCATGCGCCCCCACCGAGGCACAACGCCCCGCCCGGATGAAACGACGTTCAAGCGCCGTCGCCCCGGCGCCGAGTTCTCTCCTGCGCTCGTCCAAGGCGCTCTGCGAGGAGCCCAGTCCAGCATCACAGGAACCGAATCGCCGTCGCCAGGCGAATCCTTACCGAGAAAACAGGTTCATGGAGCTCAAAGCAGTCTGTTACAAGGCCCTTTGATAAGGGGGGCCTTCGACATGAATATCCTGCTCGTCGATGACCAGAACGTCGTCCGGGAAGCGCTGGCGTACGCGCTGACGTCGCAGCCGGGGGTGAGCGAGGTCGTTCAGGCTGGAAGCGGGCAGGAGGCGCTCCGAGCGCAGGAGATCCACCGCTGTCAGGTGGCGGTGATAGAGCTCGGCCTCGCGGACCGCAGCGGCGTCGACCTCATCCGGGAGCTCAAGGGCATCGCGGAGCTCCGCGTCATCGTGCTCTCGATGCACCGCGACGAGTTCCGGGTGGCCGAGGCGATGCGGGCCGGCGCCGATGGATATCTGTCGAAGCAGAGCCGGCTCGCCGATCTCCTGGAGGCGCTGCGCACCGTCGTCCGGGGGCGCACGGCCGTATCGCCGGACGTGAGCGCCGCGATGGTGCGCGCGCTCCAGCGGCGCGACGCCGCCGCCAGGGGCGACATGGTGGCCGCGCTGAGCGACCGGGAGCGGCAGGTGCTCCGGCTGCTCGCGATGGGCCTCTCGGCCAAGGAGGTCGCCGCCCAGCTCTCGATCAGCGTGAAGACGGTCGAGACGCACCGGGCGCGCCTCTGCGCGAAGGTGGCGACGCACAGCGTGGCGGACCTGACCCGCCTCGCGGTGCGGGCGGGCCTCGTCGAGGCCTAGGCGGCGTCGCGCGCGAGCTCCAGGCGAGCGCTGGAAGCTCGCGCGCCGCGCTCGCCGCACGCCGCGCGCGGTGAGCGCGGCGTGCGGCGCGGCGCTGGCTCACGCCGCCGCGGTGGAAGCCCGCGGAGCGGCCCGGAGCGCCGGCAGCGTCTTTCCGATGAGCGCCGAGCCGATGGCGAACCCGGAGAGCGTGAGTCGCATGTGGAGCACGTCCAGCATGCCTTGGCGGTGGAGCAGGGTCAGCGTGCCGCGGATATCCCGGCGGCGGACGCGCAGCTTCTCGACCAGCGAGTCGAGCGTCTCGGAGCGTCCTTCGCGTTGCGCCATGGCCAGAGCCTGCAGGAGAGTTGCGGCTAAAATTTTCTTGTCCATGAGAGCACCCTACGAAGGGTTCCCTTGAGGTGCCCAGTTTTCGGCGACGATTTTTTTGAGAAATGTCGCTCGCAGAGTGGACGATGGGCTCTCCGTACTCTGCTCATCCTGCGCCTGATACCCACCTCCCCGTATCGAGGGTTCGTCAGCGGTGGTGTCCAGGTCGCCGCGAGCGGGGCGCGTCGCGTCACGCCGAAATGACGCCCTCGATGGGCGCGAACACACCCGGTTGGGCGACCCTTCGGCCAATCCATTCCCTCGGATGGCTCGGCGCGTCAGCGGGGCCCCGCTCCAACTAAGGGGCCGTGTAGGTCGCGCTCAGCTGATATGTGCTGTCCGCGAAGCCGTTCACCGAGAGGAAGGCCTGCGTCTGCCCGGCCGGGACCGTGAGATTGCAGGTCTCCGCGGCGCCGTCCAGATACGGACGGCAGTCGTACGAGGTCCGGGTCGGCGCGGCGCCGAACCTCACGTAGAGATCAGGGTCGCCGGTGCCGGTCATCACGAGCCGGAGGCTCGTGCCAGGAACCACCGAGAGGGGCCCGTGCGACGCCGATGCGCCCGCCGCGAGGCTGCCGCTGAAGGTGGCCGACGTGGCCGTGCCGCCGCCGCTGCTCGTGCCGCTCGGTCGGGTATAGGTCACCGCCACGTTGCAGGTGGCCGCGGTGTACCCTCTGACCTTGACGTACGCCCTGGTTTGCCCTGTCGGCACGGTCAACGTGCACGTCTCGGATGCCCCGGAGAGGTACGGGCGGCAGCTGTACGAGGCCGTCGTCGGCGCCGATCCGAACTTCACGTAGAGGTCGGGATCGCCGGTGCCGGTCATCACCACAGTGAGGCCCGTCCCCGGCGTGACAGCGAAACCGGCGCTCGATCCGATGTCCACGAACGCACCTGCGTTGACGCTGCTGCTGAAGTTCTCTGTCACGGTCGTGCTGCCGCCGCTGCCGCCGCTACCGCCAGCGCCGCCGCTGCCGCCGCTACCGCCAGCGCCGCCGCTGCCGCCGCTGCCGCCACCAGCGCCGCCGCTGCCGCCGGCGCCGCCGGCGCCGCCAGGCGGGCCGTAGAGCGCCTGGGCGCCCTGGATGTCTCTTGCGGTCAGCACGAAGTTCCAGTCGCCGGTGCCGTTGCACTGGGGATAGTGCATGACGGAATCCGAGTCATACGTGGTCAGCGCGCGCCACGCGTTGTCCTCGAAGCAGACGCCCGCCTCGGGGCGCGTGTGCTCGTGCCGAAAGCCGAGCGTGTGGCCGAGCTCGTGCCGCAGGGCTGCCTCGAGCGCGACGCCGGATACCTCGAGCTCCTTGAAGTCGATCAGCACGTTCCGCACCGATCGCGCATCGTTCGGGAAGAACGCCCGCGCGATGTACTGGCCGCCGGAGTTCGTCGGCCTCACGTCGAAGACGACGTTGCTGTTGCCAGCAGTGCAGCTCGCGTCCTGAGCGCTCTGGTAGATGTAATCGACGTCCGAGGCGCTCTCCCAGGAAGCCGTGGCGGCGGCCATGGCCGCCACGACGGCGGCATGGCGCGCGCCGAAGGTCGTGCTCACGCAGTAGGTGATGCTCTTCTTCTGGGCCGCCGACCAGACGACATCGCTGCCGCCGCTGCGTTGCACGATGAGGGCGCCATCTCGTACGTAGGTCTCCCAGAACTCCCGGAGATGCTTGATGTCGGCGACGGGCGTGTCCCCATCGACGATGTAGACACCAGAGCCAGGCTCGCGGAACGCGGCCCTCTCGAACGCCTCGAAGCTTTCCTGGCTACCGCCGACGTCCTCGACCGGCTCGTCCTCGAGATCCGAAACGCAGGCCGTAAGCGCGAATACACCCGCGGTCATTACGCCAAGTTTGAAGCTGGCCGAGCCGCGGACACGCGATCTACGCGATCTCACAGAGCGCATGGAGAGCTCCTTCCGCTCGAAAAAATGATTCTTTGTTCCAGCGAAGAGTCGTTCGGCCAGCCGGGAGGATATATAACCTGATCTGAGCGGGGCAGGATCACCAAATCGTCATGAATCAATAAAAATGACGACGATACTCAAGCGCTGCAGCCATTCAGCGCATCCGACGACCTTTCGTCGCTGCGAAAATTTTCCAGTATGACAGCAACCGGCACCCTCGTCGGTGCCGGCTGGCGATTGCGCTCGATGGTGTCCGATCAGCAGGCCCCGCCGCGCATGGCCGTCGGCGAGCGCCTCGACGCTCCCGGACAGGCCCGGGAGCGCATCCGAGGGCGGTTTTACAGCTTGCCCCTGACGTAGGCTCGCTGGATCGTCAGCTTGGGAGGACCGGCGGAGATCTCGAACGCTTCCGGACGGCCGTCCGGAGCGAGGCTGCCCACGAGGCGCATCGTCTTCAGAGAGACCGTGACGGCGCCCGAGGCGTCGCGGAGGTACTGGACGTCGACGGGCTTCGTCGGATCGACGCTGGGCATGTACTCCTGCTGCTTCAGGTCGAAGGAGCCTTTCTTCTTGAGGAGCCGGGCGAGCGCCGAGGCGGTGGCGACCGGCGAGGCGAGCCACGCCTTGGCCGCCGGCGTGAACGTCCCCTGGACCTTCTTGCCCTCGACCTCTCCCGAATACTCGTACTCGAAGTTCTTCTTCTGGGACAGCTCGATACGGTGGTTCGCCTTGCCTCCCGACGTCTCGATCCAGACGCCTTCCTTGATCTGCCCCTGAGGATCGATGAGCACGTTCGACGCCTCATCCTCGATGTGAAGAGATCTGGGGTCACGCGGAATGAAGGTGGCCGAGCGGGAGAACCATCGCCGCTGGCCGCCCTCGTCCTTGAGCAGATCGCTCGTCTCGAAGCCGATAGGGACCTTGTCGAGGCGCAGGATGACGGTGTCCGTGTACTCGGACTTCGGCGCGGCGCTCTTCGACTCGAACGAGTCGAAGAGCCCCTTGGCGAGCCGCTCGAACGTGCGGACATACCCGACCTCGTCATGCAGGCAAGCGATGGGGCGCGCCCTGTCCGCGTGCAGCGCGATCTTGAGCAGACCGGCCGCCTTCCCGCCGGCGGTCGGGACGAGGTAGAGGGCCTGCACGAACACCGCGGGGCTCTCCCGGTGCACGCTCACCTCCCAGGGAACGATGCGGGCGACCTCCACCTTCGCCGGGTCGAGCAGCTCGATGAAGTTCCTTATCACCTCGCCCGAGTCGAGCATCGTGTTGTAGACGAAGCACTCGACATGGGTGTCCGTGCCGAGGGGGATGGATATCGCGACGAGCTTCTCCTTCGGCTCGATCTTCGCCTCCCCTGCCCCGAACGCGCGCGCCGACCAGTCCGCGGCGCGGAGCTCCCGGGCGGGCAGCTCGCCTGTCTCGCGGGCGAGCGCCTCCTCGATGTCGAAAGGCTCCTTCGCCGCGGGCGCTGGCGCGGGCGCAGGGCTCTCCGCGGGCGCGGCGCCGCCGGTGCCGCCGCAGCCCGCGAGGAGCGCCAGCGAGAGCGCGACCAGGCCCGCGCCACGCGCATAGCCCGGAGCGCAGCCGCGCGCGCGGCGCGGCCATGATGTCACGTTCGGTGAGCAGAGCTGGTCCCCATCGAGACGAGCCCCCTGGATCGCAAGCGCCATGTGAATCTCCTGCAATGCCGTCACCCCGGCCGCCCGGAAGCCTCGTCGTCGGGCCGGGCGCCGAGGGTGATGATGCCGTGCAACGAGAGCGGCAGCGGCATCGTGTTGTCAAGACGCGACGCGCCAGCGCCGCAGGCCTTCGACGGCCCGCCTGATGTGATCAAAGGAGAGAGACAGAAGACGGTCCGGACGACCGGCTGCGTCCAGTGAGCCTGTCACGACGGAGCCCGCAGACTGGGGCGACCAGACACGGCGGAGCGCACAGTGAGGCAATTTGCCACAGCGCGCCCTCGAGGTGGCGCCCTGGGGACCGGATGGTCATCAATTGTCCGGCCTCGACGCATCGGCGGATTCGTCCGAGCTCCCCGGCCTGGCACCCGCGTTGCAGCATGGCCCCGGCGTCGCCGGCACCGCCGGCCTGATGTGGCCAAGCAGCAGGTAGCCACGGTCGTCGAGTGGCGTTCACGAGGCAATCCATCCGAGGAGTGATTCATGGGACAGACCAGCGAGAGCAAGCGAGGCTTCGCAGCGATGAACGCGGAGCAGCAGCGCCAGATCGCGAGTCAGGGCGGCAAGGCAGCTCATGAGAAGGGCACGGCGCACGAGTTCACGTCCGAGGAGGCGCGCGCAGCGGGCCGCAAGGGCGGAGAGGCGGTGAGTCAGAACCGCGAACACATGGCCGAGATCGGGCGCAAGGGCGCCGAGGCGCGGAGCCTGGCGACGAACGGCGAGGGCCGGAGCCGGAAGGGCCGCGGCGGAAGCCATGAGCAACATGTGAAGGCGGACGAGCACACCCAGCAGGGCTGAACCGTCCCCGCGCGCCGCTCGGCATCCCCGAGGGCGCGAGGACCACGAAGAGCCGCCGAGGAACCACGAAAGGGATCGCCCTTTCACGGTTGCTCGGCGGTCCTTCTTGGCGCTGTCGACACGCGCGACGCCGCAGCGCTCCCTCCGCCGCGCCCGCCGCGCCCGCCGCGCGGGCGACGGTGGGTGATGGCTGGAACGCAGACGCCAGGACCTGGAATCACCGGTTCGGAGAGGGCCACTCCAGCCCCCGACCGATGGCTACGCCGAGCCGTCGTCGATCCCCGCGCCGTCCTCGAACATCGCCGGGTCGTCGTCGTCGAGGTCGCTCTCGTCCGGCGCGCCGCCGTCCGCCGCCTGCGCGCCGCCCTCGGTCGCGCCGGCTGGCGACATCCTCCATCCTCCGGCCGGCGGCCCGGAGGGCCACGAGCGCAGCCCGGGCGGCGGCCTGAAGCCATCTGCCTCGTCCTCCGGCGCATCGAGGCCCGCCGCCGCCGCGCGGCGAGCCCAGTCGGGCGCGTTCGCGGGCGGCGCGTGCCGCGGCCGCCACCCGCCCCCCTCGGGCGTGATGGCCCGCTTGAGGTAGCCGTGCGCTCCGGAGGTGAAGCCCACGTCGGAAAGCGCGCGCGCGAGAGGAGAGCCGTGCGCAGGCTCGCCGTCGATCGTGGCCACGAGCACGGCGCGCCGCCGCCCCTCGTCGACGAGCGCCCCGAGCGCCGACGCGATGGCCCGGATCGCGTCGCCGCGCTCCGGCTCGGCCTCGGGCAGGAACGTGGTGAGGCTCCGCTCGGTGCGGCCCATCCAGGCGAGCAGCCGGCCGTCGTGCAGGATCACCAGAGCGCCCGCGGCCCGCTGCGGCCGGACCGGGCCGCGGACGGCGCCTTCGGCGCCGCCGCCGATAGCCGCGGGGAGCTCGGGCCAGCGGACGGCGGCGCCCCAGGGGCTCGCCGGATCCGTGGCCGCGAGGACGAGCGTCCGCGGATCGTCGGACGGCTCGCGGCAGGCCCGGAGGCGATCGTCGGCGCCGGGCACCGCGAACTGCGCGGCGCCCAGCCCGGCGACGAAATAGCCGCGCCGCGCCTGACCGGCCTCCTCCATGGCGCGGAGCACGTCGTAGACGGCGGAGAAGCCGCCGGCGAGCCCCTCGACCGCCGCCGCCTCGCGCGTGAGCACCCCGTGGCGCTCGAGCAGCGCGCGGGCGAGCGCCGCGCGTCGCTCGGTCTCGCCAGGCGCGCCGGAGGACGCGCCGCCAGCAGCGCCGGACGCGCCGGGAGACGACAGCAGCGACCAGCGCCCTTCGCTCCCCGGCGGGCCGATCCGGCGCGCCCGCAGCGCCGCGAGGCCGCGGCCGGACGCAGCGCGCTCGCGGTCGCGCCGGCGGCCGCTGGAGGCGGACGCGCGGCCCAGGGCGCGCAGCGGGGCGAGCGTGTCGTTCGTGACCTCGCCGGCCCACACGAGGTCCCAGAGCGCGGCGAGCAGATCGGCGCCGAAGGCGCCCGTCTCGCGCGACAGGTCGGAGAAGAAGAGCGCGCCGCGGCGCGAGAGCGCGGCGCGGATGCCCTCGGCGAGCGCCCCCTCGGCGCGGCCAGGCGGCGGGGCGAGGTACGGAAAGGCCTCGGCGAGGTAGAGCGCGACGCGGCCGTCGCCGTCGCCGACCGGCTCGACGCCGCGCCAGAGGACCTCGCCGGCCGCGCAGAGCGCGTCGAGATCGCCGGGCCGGTAGCCCTCGACGCGGGCGGGCAGGATCTCGGACTCCAGGGCGGAGGCCGAGAGGGGCGCGCCCTGGAGCTGCTCGAGCGCCGCGAGCAAGCCGTCGAGGCCGCGCCGGCGGCGGTGCAGGCCGTGCCAGTCGGCGAGGAAGCGGGCGTAGGCTTCCGGCGGGACCGGCTCGACCTCGGCGCGCAGCCGGGCCAGCGAGCGGCGCTTCAGCGAGCGCAGCACCTCGGCGTCGCAGAACTCCCGGCCGCGGCCGCCGGGGAGGAACTCGCCCTCGACCACGCGGCCTCGCTCGGCGAGGCGCGCGAGCGCGGCCAGCACCGGCGCAGGGCCGAGGCCGAAGCGCCGGGCCACGTCGTCGGCGCGGAAGGGCCCGTGGGTGCGCGCGTAGCGGGCGACCAGCTCGCCGAGCGGGTCCGCGGCGGGCTCGAGGAACGCGATCGGGAGGCCGAGCGGCGGCACCACGCCGAGGGCGTCGCGCAGCCGGCCCGCGTCCTCGGCGGCGGCGACGCGGCGCTCGCCGCCGATCTGGACCTCGATGGCGCGCCGATCCCGGACGAGCTCGTCGATCCACGCGGCGGCGCGCTCGTGGGCCGCTTCGGGCGGCGCGTCGTGAGCGACCGCGCGCCGGGCGATCTCCTCGCGCGTGAGATCGCCGAGCGAGAGCAGGAGATCGTGCGCCTGGTCCTCGTGCTTGAGCGGCGCTCGGCCGTCGAGGCGCTGGAGCGACGCCTCGAGGGCCAGCACGGCGTCCGCGTCGAACAGCTCGCGCAGCTCGGCCTCGCCGAGCAGCTCGCGCAGGCGGCTGTGATCGATGGTGAGCACCTGCGCCCTTCGCTCGGCGAGCGGCAGATCGCCCTCGTAGATGAAGTTGCCGGCGTAGGTGAAGAGCAGCGTGGCCGCGAACGGCGACGGCGCGCGGACGTCGACCGTGACCACGCGGACCTTTCGGGCGGCGATCTGCCGGAGGAGATCCTCGAGCGCCGTGAGGTCGAAGACGTCGCGAAGGCACTCGCGGTAGGTCTCGAGCAGGATGGGGAACGAGCCGTAGCGCGACGCGACGGCGAGCAGGTCGGCGGCGCGCTTGCGCTGGGCCCAGAGCGGCGAGCGCTTGCCGGGGAACTTGCGCGGAAGGAGCAGCGCCCGGCCCGCGCACTCGCGGAAGCGCGAGGCGAAGAGGGCGGTGTCGCCGAGGCCGCGGACGAGCAGATCCTCCACCTGGTCGGCCTGCGGCAGGAGCTGCTTCGCGTCGGGGGGCGACTCCGACTCGGGCAGCCGCAGGACGATGCCGTCGTCGGTCCACACGGTGTCGACCGCGAGACCGAGCTCGAGGCGGCACCGCTCGGCGATGCAGGTCGCGAGCGGCGCGTGGACGCGGCCGCCGAACGGCGAGAGGAGGCAGATGCGGTGGTCGCCGACCTCGTCGATGAACCGCTCGATCACGAGGGTGCGGTCGCTCGGGACGTCGCCGGTGGCTGCGGCCTGATCGCGCACGTACCGGACGAGGTTCGAGGCCGCGCGCTCGTCGAGGCCGTGCTCGTCCGCGAGCGTGCGCTCGGCCTCGCCGTCGGGCAGCGCGGCGAGGCGCCGCGCGAGGGCGCCGATGGAGGCGCCCAGCTCGGCGTTGCGCCCGGCCTGGTCGCCGCGCCAGAACGGCATCTTTCCCGGCTCGCCCGGGGCGGGGACGACGAGGACGCGGTCATGGGTGATGTCCGTGATCCGCCACGACGAGGCGCCGAGGAGGAAGACCTCGCCCTCGCGGGCCTCGAAGACCATCTCCTCGTCGAGCTCCCCGACGCGCCGGCCGGGGCGCGCGGCGTCGCCGCCGGTGTCGAGGAAGACGCCGTAGAGGCCGCGGTCGGGGATGGTGCCGGCGTTGACGACGGCGAGGCGCTTCGCGCCCTTCCTGGCGCGCACGGCGCCGCCCACCCGGTCCCAGACGATGCGGGGCCGGAGCTCGGCGAACTCGTCGGAGGGGTAGCGGCCGGAGAGCATGTCGAGCACGCCCTCGAAGCTCGCGCGGGGCAGCTCGGCGAAGGGCGCCGCCCGGCGGACGAGCGAGAAGAGCGCGTCGACGTGGAGGGTGTCCATCGAGGCGATGGCGACGATCTGCTGGGCGAGGACGTCGAGCGGGTTCCTCGGGTACAGGGTCGCCTCGACCTTGCCTTCGCGCATGCGGGACGCGGCCGCGGCGCACGCGAGCAGATCGCCGCGGTGCTTCGGGAAGACGACGCCGCGCGACGTGCCGGAGACCTCGTGCCCCGCGCGCCCGACGCGCTGGAGCCCGGCGGCGACCGAGGGGGGCGCCTCGAGCTGGATCACGAGGTCGACGGAGCCGAGGTCGAGGCCGAGCTCCAGCGACGAGGTCGCGACGATGCACGGCAGGAGGCCCGCCTTGAGCCGCTCCTCGATCTGCTGCCGCTGCTCGCGGGCGATCGATCCGTGGTGCGCGAGCGCGATCTCGGCGCCGGCGGTGTCGTTGAGCGCCGCGGCGAGGCGCTCGGCGAGGCGCCGGCTGTTCACGAAGATCATCGTGGTGCGGTGGGCGCGGACGAGCTCGACGAGGCGCGGGTGGATGCTCGGCCAGATCGAGCGCTGCGCCGGCTCGGCGGGCGCCCCCCTCGGGCCCTCGCCCGCGCGGGCGGCCTCGCCGAGCTTGGTCATGTCCTCGACGGGCACCTCGATGCGGAGCTCCAGGGCCTTCGGGGCGCTCGCGTCGACGAGGGTCACCGGCCTCGGCGCGAAGCGCCCGCCGGCGCCGTCGGTCTCGCCGCCGCCGAGCAGCCGCGCGACCTCGTCGAGCGGTCGCTGCGTGGCGGAGAGGCCGATGCGCTGCATCGGCCGCGGCGCGGATCGCAGCGCCTCGAGCCGCTCGAGGGACAGGGCCAGGTGCGCCCCGCGCTTCGTCGCGACGAGCGCGTGGATCTCGTCGATGATGACGGTCTCGACGGCGCGCAGCCGATCGCGCGCGGCCGCGGTGAGCAGGAGGTAGAGCGACTCCGGGGTGGTGATGAGGATGTCTGGCGGCTTCTTGGCGAGCCGGGCGCGGTCCTCGGGCGCGGTATCGCCCGAGCGCACGCCGAGCTGGGGGACGCGGTAGGGCAGGCCGAGGCGCTCGGCGGCGGCGGCGATGCCGGCGAGCGGCGCGCGCAGGTTGCGCTCGACGTCGATCGCGAGCGCCTTGAGGGGCGATACGTAGACGACACGGCAGCGCTCGGCGGCCTCGGGCTCGGGCGACGCCATGAGCCGGTCGATGGCCGCAAGGAAGGCGGCGAGCGTCTTGCCCGAGCCGGTCGGGGCGAGCAGCAGGGTGGAGGCGCCGTCGAGGATGGGCGGGAAGCCCTGCACCTGGGCGGGGGTGGGCGCGGCGAACGTTGCGCGGAACCACGCCTGGGTGGCGGGGTGGAAGCGGTCGAGCGGATCGGATGCGGGGGGGCGTCTCTTGGCCATCGGCGGCGCTTGCGCGGTCCCTGCCGGAGCGGGGGCTGCTGGGTAGGCAAGAGCCATCCCTCGCGGGGGGAGGCGGCGCAACCGATCGTTCCAGCCGCCGCGCCGGCGGGTGGGTCCACGCGGCGGGGGCGGGCGGGCGCTGGCCATCCGCCAAGACGGGGACCTGGAGCTTGCGCATGGAACACCGCCCGGCATGTCTCCCTTCGGGCCATGCCAGCTGGGACGTCATGTTGCGCGCCACACAAGGCGCGCCTGAGACCTCGAGCCTCCTGGCGGCCTCATGGCACCTCGGTCGGTGCTCCAGCGCGCCCGCCCGCCCCCGCCGCGTGGACCCACCCGCCGGCGCTCACCGAAGTTTGAAGGCGACCCAGGCGGCCACGGCCGATCCGATGGAGGCGAGGGGTGCTTCTTGGCGGCCCGCCGATCCGGCCCTCGAACGCGCCGGTAGGCCGGACCAAGCGCCGGATGGAAGACAAAAAAAAAGAACCTGCGCACAGAGACTCTGTGCGCAGGTTCGAAGAAACCCCGGCGGCGTCCTACTCTCCCACCAGGTTGCCCTGGCAGTACCATCGGCTCCAAGAAGCTTAACTTCCGA
>NZ_CP150315.1:5537500-10170000 GCF_051525985.1 Sorangium sp. So ce145
AAGGGGTGACCCCGGAGTACTGGTGGGGACACTGCAACGGCTGGGCGGCCTACGTCGTCGCCGAGGACGGCGGGCCGCCGCAGCGCGACATCCGCGTGAAGCTCTCGGGCGGCAAGGTGACCACGTGCGCTTCGGTGGAGACGGGGTGCATCCTGTTCCGCACCGCCGATATCGAGGCGCTCATGACCGAGCTGTACCACAGCGACTCGGCCACGATGTCCGGGCGGCGCTGCGAGGCGCGGGAGGACCTCGTCCAGCGCGATCAGTATGGCAGGCCCGTCGATCCGGCGTGCCGCGACCTGAACCCCGGGACGATGCACATCGCCATGACCGGCCTCCTCGGGCTGGGCGCAAGCTCCATCAGCTCGCCGTCCAGCGCTCGGGCGCGGCGCGCGTTCGTCGTCGACTACACCTGGCACCGCGAGGTGTGGAGCTACCCGGTCACGTCGTTCGCCATCGACACGATGGCGGAGGTGAGCGCGCAGGAGGCAGCGCGGCTCGTCTGTAACGGCGGGTTCCAGGGGGCGGATTGCTACAATTACCGGTTCAACCCGTACGCGAGGCGCTTCGTCCGGGTCAGCGGGCGCTACGGGATGGTCTCGGACGAGGTGAGCCCCGAGCAGCTCCTCCAGCCCCCCGCGCAGCGCAACCTCCCGGTCATGAACGTGGAGCTCCACTACGTGCTCGAGCTCGACGATCGGCTGGCGGTGATCGGCGGCGAGTGGATCAGGAACCCCGCCCTCGTCAACGGAATCAACGGCAAGCAGCTGCACCCCGACTACCTCTGGCTCCCGGTGAGGGCGCAGGGCCCAGGGGAAGACGCCGACGATCTTGGCGGCTCCACGGACAACCCGTACATCGCGTACTCGCGCGCAAAGGCGCTGCTCAATCTGTCGCGCGCTGCCGTGACGGGGAGCAGGCCGTCAGAGTAACTCCGGCGCCGCGCCGCCGCGCGCCGGTCTACGATGGCGTCGCCATGGTGCACCTGGACGAGACGTTCGCCGCGGCGCTCCGCCGCGCGGACGTGCGGTGGCTCGCCGAGCACGTCGACGAGGCGCGCTGCAGCAAGGAGATGCTCCGCCAGCTCGTCGAGCACGAGGACGAGCGCGTGCGGTACCTCGGGCTCACGTGGATGGCCCACGCCGCCCGGCGCGAGGGCAGCGCAGGGCGGCGAGAGCTCGCGGCGCTGCTCCCGCGCACGCTGCGCACGCTGGACAGGACGCCGGAGGTCGCGCTGCTCCTCGCCGGGCTCTACCGCGAGCTGTGGCCCTCCCTCCCGGATCAGCGCCTCCCGGCGTGGCGCGAGGCCTCGCTCCCCGCCGCCGTTCGCGTCGCGTGGCTCCGGACCGAGATCCTCACGCGGCCAGAGGCCCTCCGCGGCGAGCCCGCCGGCGAGCTCCTCTACCAGGCGCTCCACGCGCTCGATCCGGCCGAGATCCCCGCGCCCGAGGCGCTCCTCCCCGAGCTCGCGGCGCGCCGCGTTCCGGTCCTCGCGGCCGCGGCGCTCGACCTCACCCGGCGCTGCCTGCGCGCGGCGCTGCTCGCGCCCGAGCAGGCGCGCGGGGTGCTCGCCGCGCTGCTCGAGGCGGCGGCGCCCGCGATCGTCGCAGGCGCGCTCCGCGAGCTCGCCGCGCCCTGGGCCGTCCTCGCCGGCGCGCCGCTCCCGGGCGCGCGCCTGGAGCAGCTCCTCGGCGGCGCCCCCGAGGTGGCCGCCGCCGCGCTGGAGACGGCGGCGCGCCACGGCGAGGGCGCCGCGCTCCGCGCGTTCGTCTCCCGCGAGGACGCGCCGCCGCGGCTCCGGCAGCGGGCGCTCACGCTCCTCGGCGAGCACGCGACCCGCGAGGACGTCGGCGCCATCCTGAGCGTCGCGGCGGGCGATCCGCTGCTGCTCGGCCCGAGCGCGATCGCCTGCCTGCGCGCGCTGCACCGGCGCGGGCACTTCCCCGCCCCGGAGCACGCGGCGGCCCTGCTCGATCTCGCCCTCGCCGATCCCACGATCGCCGCGGAGGACGTCGCGGCGATCGCCTTCACCTGCCGGCGCGCGCTCCTGTCGGCGCTCGCCGCGGCGCCGGGCGGCGACGCGAGCTGGCCGCGCCGCGCCGAGATCATCGTCGCCATGGCGCGGCAGGGCGCGGCGGATCTCCCGCTCGGCGACGCGCTCGCCGAGAAGCTCCGCGACGCGCCCTCGCCCGCGCCCCTCCTGCGCGCGCTGGGCGCCCTGCGCCACGCGGCCGCGGAGGACGACGTGCTCGCCGCCCTGCCGCGCGCGCCCGCCGCGGCCCTGGAGGCGCTCGCCGCGATCGGCGGCCCACGCACGGCGGAGGCGCTCCGGGCCGCGCTGGGCCAGGACGGCGCAGGCGCGGCCATGGCGCCGTACCTCCGAGGCGAGCGCCACCGCGCCGCGGCGCTGCTCTGGCACCTGACGGAGGATCCGGCGGACCGGCGCGCGCTCGTCGCCCGCCTGAACCCCCGGGACCTGCCGGCCGAGATCGCCGCCGACCTCGCCGGGGCCGAGGCGGCGGAGCTCGCGGTGCTCCAGCGCGCGGTGAAGCGGTGCACGCCAGCGGACGCGCTCAGGGCGCTCGCGCGCGCGGGCGACGCGAGCGCGCTCCCGGCGATCGCCGATCTGCTGCTCCGGATCGCGGCGGACCACGCCGCGGCGTGGGTCCCCGGCGGGCCAGCCGAGCCGCCCGATCGCGACCTCGACCGGGACCCCGCGCGGCCCGCGGAGCCGGCGATCCCGGACGATGTCGCGGAGGCGATCCGCGGCCTCGGGCGGCGGCTCCACCAGCGCCGGAAGATCCGGCCTGTCTGCCTCCTCGACGCCGCGAGCGAGAGCGCTGCCGGCGACGCGCTGCTCGCGGGCCTCGCCCTCGATCTCCTCGACCGACCCGGCGTGTCCGCGGGCGAGCGCGCGCTCCTCGTCGACCTGCTGCGCTCGGCGCGCGGTCAGGCCGCGCGCTCGCGCGTCCCGCGCTTGCTGCGCCACCGCGATCCCCGCGTGCGCAAGCGCGTGATCGCGCTGCTCGCCGAGGACGGCGCCGAGGCGCTCTCGGCCAGCCTGACGCTCCTCACGGGCGCGGGCGACGTGCAGACGGCGAGGCAGGCGCTGCGCGCGCTCGGGGGCATGGAGGCGCGCTGGGCCTGCCCCGCCATCGCCGCGTGCCTCGATCACCCGAACATGAGCATCAAGAAGACGGCGGCCGAGGCCCTGGCGCGGGCGGGCGGGCCCGAGGCCGTGCCGAAGCTCGTCTTCTGGCTCGGCCGCCACGACAACCCGGGGCTGCGCGCGGCGCTCGAGGCCGCGCTGCGGGCGATCGTCGGGCCGGCCTGCGAGGCGACGCTCCTCGCCGCCGCCGGGGCCGCGGAGGACGAGCGCGCCCGCGACCGGCTGCTCGACGCCCTGAGCGGCAAGCTGTCGGCCCAGGCGATCCGGAGCGGGATCCGCCAGGGATCGGCCGCGGCGGCGCGGCTGCTCGAGCGGGTGCTCGACGGCGAGATCGCCCTCGCCTCCGGGACCGCCGACGAGCTCGCCGTGGAGATCGAGGCGCACGGCCTCCCCGCCCGCGAGCGAGGGCGGCCGGGCGCCGCGCGTCCCCCAGGCGCCGCGGACGCGCCCGCAGGCGCCGCGGACGCGCTCGCTGCCGCGCTCGCCCGCGACGGCTGGGACGACGCGACGGCGCGGCGCCTGCTGGAGCGGCAGGCGGCGCTGACGCAGCGGTGGCTCGCCGCCCTGCGGAAGCTCGCGCCGGAGTGGCTCCGCCTGGCAGCGGACGAGCCGGCGCTGCGCGACGCGGCGCTCCGGCTGATCGTCCGCGCATCCACCGCCCCGTGGTCGCCCGTCGAGGCGCGCCTGTACGCCCGGCACGCCGCGGTGCTGCTCGACGGGCTCGCCGCGGCGGCGGCCGATCTGCGCGACGGGCTGCTCCCGCTGCTCGAGGAGGCGGCGCCCGAGCTCGCGCGCGCCGAGGCGCTCGGCGTCGCGGCGCGCGTGCGCGGGCTCGCGCCGGCGCCGGGGGCGCGCCGATCGCCGCTCGCGCTGCTGCGGCGGTGCGGGGTGATCCTCGGGCGCGCCGACGTCGATCAGGCGCTCGCGATGGCGCGCGCCGCCGCCGATCCGTGGACGGCCGAGCCGGCGATCCTGCGCGAGGCGTTCGGGGCGTCGGCCGAGGCGGGCGATGGCGAGGATCCCGAGGGCGCGGCCGCGTGGCGGGCGGCGCTCCGGGCCGCGGCGCTGGAGCCGGTGGCGCTCGCGGCGCTCCGGGCGGGGCCGCGCGGCGGCCTCGGCTCGCGCGCGCAGCTCGCCGCGCTCATCGAGGTGTTCCCGGCCGCGGCCGAGCCGGCGCGGCCGGCGCTGCTCGACTGGATGGAGTCGCTCCAGCCGATCGGCGCGCCGCCCTGGACCCTCGCCGAGCAGGCGGCCGCGCCGAGCGGCGACGCGCGGGTGCCCCGGCCGTTCGATCTCGACCAGCCGCGCTCGGCCGCGCTCCGCGAGCGCCTGCTCTCGATGCTGGCCGCGCCCGCGCCCGAGCTCCGGAGCAAGGCCGCCGTCGCGCTCCTCTCATGGCCGGAGCCCGACGCCCGCGCCGCCGTGCTGCGGGCCTACCTGCGCGGCGACGTGGACGGCGTCGACCGCCCGGGGCTGCCCTCCCTGGCGCCCTCGCTGCTCGATCTCTCCGAGGAAGAGCTCCGGGGCGACCCCGCCGACGAGGCGCGCCGGGAGCGCGCGGCGCGCCTCGCGGCCCAGCTGATGCCGCCGGAAGCGGAGCGCCTGTTCCCGCAGCTGCTCTCGTGGTGGGAGTCGGGCGCGCCGGCGACGCGCGCGGCGGCGGCCCAGGCGATCCGCCGCGTCGCGCCCGACGCGCGGGCGGCTCGGCTGGTCGATCGCCTCCGGCAGGGGGCGTGGGGCTACCTCGATCTGGTCGCGGGGGAGCGGCTGCTCCGGACGCCGGAGCTCGAGGCCGTGGTGGAGCGCCTCCGCGCCGAGGGGCGCGCCGATCTGGCCGGGCGGCTGTCGCTCGACGACGGCCCGCTCCGGCCGCCCGGAGGGGGACGCGCGGCCGAGGACGCGCGGGCGCTGGAGGCCCTGCGCGCGCGCCCGGAGCCACAGGCGCCCGAGGCTAGCGACCGAGGTCCGGCGCGGCAGGAGCTCGTGCGGCTCGCGCGCGCAGGGGACGCGGAGCAGGCGCGCCGGGCGCTCTCGGCGCTGGCCGGGGCGCCCGACGGGGAGCTCGCGGCGCTGCTCGTGGAGCTGCTCGGCGATCGGCGCCCCCGGGTGCGGCTCCACGCGCACCGGCTGCTCCGCGACGCGGTCGATCGCGCCGCCTACCTGCGCGCGACGTGCGCGCTCCTCTCGGATCCGCTGCCGGACGTGGTCCGCTCGGCGATCCGGATCCTCTGCTTTGCGCCGTGGCCGCCGGCGCTCCCCGCGATCGTCGGCCTGCTCCTGCACCCGCACGCGGTCGTCCGCCGCGCGGCCGCGGAGGGGCTCGGGCACGTGGGCGCGCCGGCGCTCCCCGCGCTCAAGGACGCGCTGGGCCGCGCTCGGCCGGACCGGCGCGAGGTCTATGCAGAGGTGATGAGGCGGATCGAGGGGCGGTGAGCGCGCGGGGCGCCGCTCCTCAGTTGACGCGCGGCCCCGGCGCATCCCCGGGCGCCGCTCCCGGCCCGAGCTCCCCTGCCCCGGGCGCGGCCGGCGGCGACACGACGCCGCGGTCGGGCTCGCCGAGGACGCAGGCCTCCTTCCCCTCGACGACCTTGCAGCGGTAGTCGGCCGGGCATTTCCCCCCGCAGGGCTGCCGCACACACATGCCCGTGGCTGCGTCGCACGCCGTCCCGGTTGGACACGCCGCGTAGCAAGTGTCGTAGATCGCGCGGTTTGCGACGGTCGACCCGGCCGCACCGGCGAGGGCGGCCGCGGCGTCCACGTAGCCCGTGCCGGTGACCCCGGTGCTGGCGTTCTCGTCCCGGTGACGATCGCCACCAGGTGATGTCTGCACCGCCCTCGCGCCGAGCAGGAACTCCGGCGGTCCCTTCCGCGAGGTGAAGCACCCCGCCAGGATTCCAACCGAGCAGCAGGAGATCAGAAGGACGGTAATTCGCATAGAAGCGAGATCCTCCATACACACCGAAACGATTCCACGACAATACAGGAGCACACTCCGGTACCATCGACGCGATGCAGGGGAGGGAGACGAGGTGAGTGAACCTGTGCACCTAACGCCGTGGCCCACACCACTCCGCTGGGAGGTACCGCCCAGGAGCTGGAGCGCCGGGAAAGCGTCGAGCCTGACCGTCACAGCGGGCGGCGAGACCGACCTGTTCCTCGATCCGGAGCGCACCCGGGGCGCGCTGAACGCGCCGCGCTTGCTCGGGACGCCGCACGGGGACTTCCTTGCCAGCGCGCGGGTGACGGTGGGCTTCTCGGCGGTGCGCGACGCCGGCGTGCTGCTCCTCTG
Source organism: Sorangium sp. So ce145 (assembly GCF_051525985.1). Classification (NCBI taxonomy): domain Bacteria; kingdom Pseudomonadati; phylum Myxococcota; order Polyangiales; family Polyangiaceae; genus Sorangium; species Sorangium sp. So ce145. The sequence continues at coordinate 5,543,959 of NZ_CP150315.1, forward strand.
GGCGCACGAGCGCTCGTGGGCGAAGCTCTGCTTCGAGCTCTCGCCGGAGGGCGCCCCGACGGTCGTGTCCGTGGTGACCCGCGGCCTGTCGGACGACCGCCGATCCTTCGAGGTCGACGCGGATCATGTCTGGCTGCGCGTCTCGCGGCTCGGGCGGGTGTGCGCGTTCCACGCCTCCACCGACGGGACGACATGGCACCTCGTCCGCAGCTTCTCGCTGGGCAGCACGGCGGAGCTCGCCGTCGGCTTCTCGGCCCAGTCGCCCGCAGGCGACGGCTGCACGGCGGTCTTCGACGACATCCGCTTCGCGCCGCGCCGGCTCGGCGACCTCCGCAGCGGAGACGCCGTGTACGGCGACGCGCTGGCGCGCGCCGGTCAGATGCCGCCGCTCACCGGGCTCGCCTTGCCGCTCCCGCACGTGCTGTGAAGCGCGGGCCGCGCGATGGCGCGCGCGGCCTCGTCCTGCGCGCTCCCCCGCGGCGCCCGTGAGCGCGCAGGATCCGGCGTGACGGCGGCACCAGGGACAGGCGAAGGCGCTCCCGGGTGTCCCTGGCGCGTGGCGTCTTGTCCCTGGCACGCCGGCGTCTTGTCCCTGGCACGCCGCGTCTTGTCCCTGGCACGCCGGCGTCTTGTCCCTGGCACGCCGCGTCTTGTCCCTGGCACGCCGCGTCTTGTCCCTGGCACGCCGCGTCTTGTCCCTGGCACGCCGCGTCTTGTCCCTGGCACGCCGCGCCTTGTCCCTGGCACGCCATACCTCGGCCCTGAGGGCGGTCCGCATGTCCCTGCCGGCAACTCCGTAGGTCGCTGTCGGCGCCGGTCGTGTCCCTGGCCAGGATCTCCACGTCCAAGTCGCTCGATTTCGTGTCCCTGGCGGCGTTCTCCATGTCCTGTCGCCAGGCTCCGTGTCCCTGGCGATCGTATCCATCTTCGATGTCCCTCGTTTCCCTGGCTCTCGTGACGTTCTCCGTGTCCCTGTCGCACGATTTTGCCCCGAGAGCAGAGACGCCTCGGTATTCGAAGTGAAGCCAGTGACGCTGTAGCGTCGGGTGACAGACGCCCCGAGCATAGCCCTTGCTCATGAATCCGACGAGGCTCGCGAACGGAGACCACCGGGGCTCCACCGCAACGGGTCTCGTCGTCGGCAACGAGTCTACGTCGTAGAAAGAGGGGAAGTATGAGCAATCGTCGCAATCTCCAGAACTGGCTCGGCATGGCGCTGGTGACAGGGCTCGTCTGCGTCTCCGGCTCCGCCTGCGTGGGTTCCATGGATCCGTCGGTCGACAGCGAAGAAGCCGGCGAGACCGAGCAAGCGATCGTGACCGGGTTCGTGGCAGGGAGCAGGCTCGATTGCACGATGTCGGGCCCCACCCCGACGGGGAGGCGGTGGGCATATCTGATCGTCGGCAATGACCAGTCCACCTGTTACCGGACTCCCAACATCCATCGCGTGGACCTGGCGCCGGAGACCGCCATCCACTGCCACTCTCTCGGCAGGAGCATCGGATGTGATTACATCCAGGACCTCTAGGTCCCATCCCATCAGGCGGACGCGCGCGGCGGGGCGGCTCGGCCGAGCGTGACCATCGCCGCGGTCCTCGTCTGCGCCTGCGCGCCGAGCCCCCTCCTCGGGTGGGCGTTCTGCTGATCTCCCTGGCCGTTTCCCTCGCTCGCCGGACCCGGTAGCCTCGGGGCCGATGCTCGAAGAGAACACCCCTCAGGGGCCGCCGGCCGGCGCGAGCGCGCGCCGGGTCGGCGCGCTGTGACGGCGAGGCGCCGCTGTCGGTCGACGAGATGATCTCGCGCGGCGTGACCGCGGCCCGCGGATCAGGAAACATCCTGATGGCGTGCCGAGGAACGGCACATCGCAGGAGGCAAAGCACCATGACCAGAGATCTTCGCGCGCGCATCATGCACATCGTGGGAGCCGGCATGTTCACCGGCCTGTCGCTGGCTGTCGGCTGCCTCGATGGCGCCGTGGAGGGCGCGAATACAGGCACGGGCGCCGGCGGTCAGGGCGGCGCTGCGGGTCAGGGCGGCGCCGGCGGTCAGGGCGGCGCTGCGGGTCAGGGCGGCGCCGGCGGTCAGGGCGGCGCTGCGGGTCAGGGCGGCGCCGGCGGTCAGAGCAGCGTCCAGACGAGGTGCTTCTCGCTGGAAGAGATCCAGCAAAACGCCGACGACGGGGACGGCGGGGCCGGCGGCGCGGGAGGGAACGCCGAGGCCTGCCCGAGCGACTATCATCCGAACCCCGTGTCCTGCGTGAGTTACGAGAATGGCCGGCTGGAGGACGGCCAGTGCTGCTACGATGTCGACGACCCGGGCATCGGCGCCTGCGGCCGCCCGTTCCTCGTGGGCGGCGCGCCGCGCCTGGCCGGCGTCGAGGCGCGCGCCGACTGGGTGCTCGATCCCGCGGCGGACGACGTGACAGCGCTCGATCCCGCGACGCGCGCCGCCCTCGCCGATGCGTGGCTCGCCGACGCGCGCCTGGAGCACGCCTCGATCGCGTCCTTCGCGCGCTTCACGCTCGATCTGCTCGCCCTCGGCGCGCCGCCCGCCCTGATCGACGCCGCGCAGCGCGCCCTGTCGGACGAGCTGCAGCACGCGAGGGCGTGCTTCACGCTCGCGAGCCGCTACGCCGGCCGGCCGCTCGGCCCGGGGCCGATGGCCATGGACGGCGCGCTCGGCGCGCCCACGCTCGCCGGCGCCGCGGCCAGCGCGGTGCGCGAGGGCTGCGTGGGCGAGACGCTCGCCGCGCTCCTGGCCAGCGCGCAGCGGGACCGCGCGCGCGACCCCGAGGCGCGCCGTGGCCTCGACAGGATCGCGGCCGACGAGGCCGCTCACGCCGAGCTCGCGTGGGCGTTCGTGCGCTGGGCCGTGGCGCGCGGCGGCGAGCCGGTGCGCGCGGCCGTGGCGCGCGCGTTCGACGAGGCGCTCGCCCAGGTGCGTGGCGCTCACCCGGGCGAGCGCGCCGGCATCGACGCCGCCGCGTGGCGCGACCACGGCCGGCTCACCGAGGCGGAGCGGGCGCGCTGTCACCTGGACGCCGTGCGCGACGTGATCGCGCCGTGCGCAGAGGCGCTGTTGTCCGCGCCCCTCTCCGCTCCCTCGCCCGACGCCAGCCCCGGCGCCGCGGCGTCGCCCTCGTGAGAGGATCCAAGAAAGCATCCATCCCCCTGCCCCGGTCGGCGTCCGTCGAGATCAGCCGATATCAGCCGGCGTCAGTGGACATCCGTCGGCGTCGGGCGACTTCAGTCGACGTCAGTCGACGTTGAGCCTCGCCGCAATGCCGCGCTGATGACCCAGCAGTTTCAAGCAGTTGTCGACAGATGGCGGCAGCAAAAAAACATCGCTGAGCGTGTCGATCTCGGGCCCGCCCGTTCGTCGTGACGGTAGAACCGGGGCGCATCCGGTCAGTGCTGTCCGGACGACCCGCTTCGAACGAGCTCGACCCAGGAAGAGGAGATACGACATGCGATCCATGATCACCACGGAACCGGCCATCAACGACGCGAAGGCAGCGCGGGAGCGGCCGGATCACGCGCCGCCGCGCTCCGATCGCCGGACGAGGAGCGCGGTCGTGAGGCGCGTCTCGATGGCAGCGTGCCTGTTCGTCGCCGCGTGCGGCGGCGCGGAGGACGCCAGTGATCCGGAGCTGACCGGGGGCGGCGGCGCGGGGGGCTCCAGCGATCCGGATCCGACCGGGGGCGGCGGCGCGGGAGGCTCCAGTGATCCGGATCCGACCGCGTGGAAGGACATGAACTTCGAGCAGCGCGTCGCGTACATGAACACCGACGTCCTGCCGCGGATGAAGGAGGTCTTCGTGGCGTACGACCCGGCGTTCGAGACCATGGACTGCACGACGTGCCACGGCGCCGACGGGGCCACGCGCGCCTACGCCATGCCGAGCCCGGAGATCGCCGTGCTACCCGACACCGAGGAGGGGTTCCTCGAGTACGTGCAAGACCCGGAGCACCCCGAGCGCGCGGAGTGGAGCACCTTCATGTTCGAGAAGGTCGTGCCCGAGATGGCCAGCCTGCTCCAGCGCGTCCAGTACGACCCCACGACCGGCAATGGCGACTTCTCGTGCAACAACTGCCACACGCTGGGGTCGGTCGAGCCGTGAGGCCGTTCGAGGGGGGATGAGCAGCGCTGACCTCGGCCCCCTCGCGCCCGTCGGCGCACCTCCGCCCGCCGGTCCGCGTCCTCTTGGGATTGGCGCCTTCGTGTTGGTTTCGTCCCATCAGGCGCCCTGATCCGCCAGGTTCGATCGGATCACCCTGCCCGGCCAGAGCGCTCCGCTGCTGCCGAGCCGGCGGCCACGGCAGCGCCGCGGGGCCCGCGCGCGCGACGGCGAAAGCTCGATCGCCGTGCGCCCGGCCCGGTATATCTCGGTCCAGAGGAGGTCTCCCATGTCCGACCCGACCGAGATCGCAGAGTGCAACGCGCAGTTCCTGGCCGCCTGGATCCACTTCAGCCGCTGCCTCCCCGGCCACCGGATCGAGCACACGGACGGTGTCTCCGTCATCCTCTCGGGCACGGGCATGGCCCTGCTCAACATCGCCACGCTCTCCTCGCCGGCTGGCAACCTCACGGATCTGGAGCGCCGCGCGCGCATCGGCGCCGAGCTCGCCCGGACCGGCGGCGTTCCCTGGTTCTTCGCGCTGTCCGACAGCTGGGCGCCCGGCGGCGACGCGGAAGCGACCGCCGAGCTCCTGGCCGGGCTCGGCTTCCAACCTGCGGTGTCGATCATGGGCATGGTGGCCGACGCGCTCCCCACCCCGCGGCGGGAGATCGCCGGCCTGGAGCTCAGGCGCGTGGGCGACGCCGAGACGCGCGCCGCCGTCGCCGATCTCAACTCCGTCGCCTATGGCCTCCCGCTCCCCATCGGGCGCGCCGCCCTGGCCCACGAGGCGTTGTGGGACGACCGGGCGTTCGGGCGGGTCGGCTACGTGGGCGACCAGCCGGTATGCTGCGCGGCGACGTTCATGGTGGCGGGGATCCGGTACGTGGGCTTCGTGGCCACCGCGGCCGAGCACCGGCGCAAAGGCTACGCCGAGGCGGTGATGCGCTGCTGTCTCGACGACGCGCTGAGCGCCACCGGCGCCCAGAAGACCGTCCTCCACGCGACGGACCTGGGGCGGCCCGTGTACGACGTGATGGGCTACCACGCGGTCACGCGCTTCGCCTTCTACACGCCGCCGCCGGACTACCTGCCGCCGCCGCAGGCCTGATCCCGCGCGCCCCCGCCTACCACCCGCACGTCTTGCCGCGGTTCTGCTGGTCGAGCCAGTCCTTGAGCGGCCCGAAGTAGTCGAGCAGCGCCGCCGCATCCATCCGCCGCGATCCCGTCACCACCTCGAGCGCCTCCGGCCACGGGCGGCTCCGCCCCATCTCCAGCATCCGCCGGAGACGCTCGCCGGCCTTGTCGCTGCCGTAGATCGTGCAGCGGTGGAGCGGCCCCTTGTACCCCGCTGCATCGCAGAGCGCGCGGTGGAACTGGAACTGGAGGATATGGGCGAAGAAGTACCGGATATACGGGACGCTCGCCGCCACATGGTACTTCGCGCCAGGATCGAAGTCCGACTCGGAGCGAGGCACCGGCGGCACGACGCCCTGGTACCTCCTCCGGATCTCCCAATAGGCCTTGTTGTATGCCGCCGGCTGGATGTCCCCCGAGAACACCCCCCAGCGCCACCGGTCGACCGAGACGGCGAACGGCAGGAAGGCGATCTTCCCGAGGGCCTCGCGGAGGAGGAGCGAGAGATCGCTGGAGGCAGGGGGCAGCTGGTCCACGAGCCCGATCCGCTGGAGGTACTCCGGACTGACCGAGAGCCCGATCGTGTCGCCGATGGCCTCGTGAAACGCGGGGTTGGGGCTGTCGCGGTACAGGAGCGGCAGCTGGTTGTACGCCCGCTGGTAGAAGGTGTGGCCGAGCTCGTGGTGGATCGTCTGGAAGTCGCCGGCCGTGATCTCGATGCACATCTTGATGCGCAGATCCTCCTCGTCGTCGATGTTCCACGCGCTCGCGTGGCAGACGACGTCGCGATCCGCCGGCTTGACGAAGAGCGACCGCTCCCAGAAGGTGGCCGGGAGCGGCTCGAACCCGAGCGAGACGAAGAAGCGCTCGCCCGTCTTCACCATCTCGATCGGCGTGTACCCCTTCGCCTGCAGCGCGGCGTCGAGATCGTAGATCGGCGCGGCGCCCTCGGGCTCCATGAGATCGTAGATGTTGCTCCAGTCCTGCGCCCACATGTTGCCGAGCAGATCCGCCCGGATCGGGCCCTTGCCGGGCGCGACGTCCTCGCCGTACTTCGCGGCGAGCCGGCCCCGCGCGTAGCAGTGGAGCGCGTCGTAGAGCGGCTTGACCTGCCCCCAGAGGCGATCGACCTCCCGCGACAGCACGCCGGGCCGCATCTCGAATTTCGAGCGCCACGCGTCGCCTGTGTCCTTGAACCCGAGCTCGCGGGCGCCCTCGTTCGCCAGCTGGACGAGCCGCGTGAAATCGCCCCGCATGGGGGCAGAGACCGTGTGCCAGCCGACCCACGCCCGCTTCAGCTCCTCGGGGTCGCGGCTCTTCGCGAGGGTCCTGCTCAGGTCCTCGAGAGTGAGGCACTCGCCGCTCGCGGGGCAGTACTTGCCCGCTCCGTACATGGCCTCCAGCCTCGACGCGATGGTCGCGACCTCCTTCGTCTTCGCGGGATCGGCGGGTGCGTAGAGCGTGAGGGACGTTCGCAGGAGCTCGAGCCGGCGGCGGACGTCGTAGGGCAGATCGAGGTCGAGGAAGCGGGCGGCCCGCTTCGCGTAATCGGCCTGGACCCCGAGCAGCTTCGCGCTCGCCGCGGCCGCGAGGATCTCGGTGTCGACGGTGATGTACGTCGCCGCCACCCACGCCGCGCGGTTGTTGTAGGTGCTGAGCTCGTGCAGCTCCGCCTCGGCCGCGTCGATGAACCGCGCGGCCTCCTCCGCCGCCGGGTCGGTGGCGGGCTGCGGCGGCGTGGGCGGTGCGGGATCGGAGCAGGCCGCCGTGAGCGCGAGCATGCCGCAGGGCAACGCGACGACGAACATCGGAATGCGCACCATTTCTCGCCGCTCCTCGATCGCGGACAGCTCCGGCGTACGACCGTCCTTCCACCCCGGACGCGCGGAGGGCGCGGGGTGCGCTTCGGCGCCGCGATCCTGGTGGGGCTCCTAAGGCCGCTCGCCGGCTCCAGCAATCCTCTCGGGCGCTCGGCGGCGAGGGCCGAGAGGCGGCAAAGTCCGCTCGATCCAGGTCATCGCGCCAGCCTGGAGGTGGCCCCTCGCCGCAAGATCGCTCACGATCCGCCGGAGATGGGCAACTGCCCACGGAAGGGAGGAAGCGAACATGGCCGTCCAGCTCAATCACACCATCGTCCCGGCGCGGGACAAGACGACGTCCGCTACCTTTTTGACCGAGATCCTGGGCATCTCGGCGCCGGTGCCGTTCGGGCACTTCTTGACGGTACGGCTCGACAACGACGTGACGCTCGACTTCATCGACACCGACGACGAGATCCGCTCCCAGCACCTCGCCTTCCTGGTCAGCGAGGCCGAGTTCGACGAGATCTTCGGTCGAATCCGCGAACGCCAGATCCCGTACTGGGCTGATCCCAGAGCGCAGCACCCCGGGGAGATCAACCACCATGACGGCGGGCGCGGCGTCTACTTCCCCGATCCCGCCGGGCACTTCCTCGAGATCATCACGCGCCCTTACGGCAGCGGCGGCGGATGACCGAGCGATCGCTCGGTCGGGGGCAAAGAGCCCCTCCTCGATGAGGGAGGCTCGCAAGGTGACCCCCGGCGGGCCTGCGCGCCCTGCCTGGGTCGCAGCGAGCGCGCCGTGTCGGAGCGTTGCGCGGTAAGGTCAACCTCACCATTTCCTCCCGCGCGTTTCCTGTCTAGCTTTGGGTCCATGCGTCGCACCTCCACCTTCCTCGTCACCCTCGCCATCGCCGGCTGCGGCGGCGCCCCGAAGCCGCCGCCGGAGCCCCCGCAACCCGCGCCGATCGCGGCCGAGCCCGAGCCGGAGCCCGAGCCTCCGCTCGACGACGCGCCGATGCTCGACGTGATCGCCGCGCAACCGACCGAGATCCTGCTGGACGGCAAGCCCATCGGGACGACGCCGATCTCGGGGCGCAAGGTCGCGCCCGGCACGCACGAGGTGACGTTCGTGGACCCGGAGCGCGGCAACCGGACCATGATGGTGACGCTCGAGCCCGGCGACGCGAAGACGGTCCAGTCGGACCCGCCACCTTCCCTCGTGGAGTCGAGCGGCGGCGCGACGGGCGACAAGCAGGGCGAGAAGAAGAAGTAGCGTCATGCGTCCCGCGAGGAGCGGAGGGAGAGCGATGACCACGACCCATCGATGCTTGCCTCTCCCGAACCACTCGCCGAAGCGGCCTTGCAAGGAGGGCCAGGCGGACCTCATCGTGCTGGCGCACGCCCTCCTGGACGACCCGCACTGGGCCTATCACGCGGCCAAGAAGCTGGGAGTGGAGCAGCCGAGCCGCGTCCTCCCGCCGCCCTACTGGCACTGGCTCAAGCGCTGAACAGAGGACGCTGGCCGTCCCCTCGTCCGCGGCTATCTTCGACCGATGGGGGAGCGATGGAGCGTCCGTCGATGGTTGTGGGAAGCGCTGCGAGGGCGCGCTGTCGAGCCATCGAGACCTGCCCCCTCGCGGGTCAGCCCTTCCTGCTACAGGACGCCGGCCCCTCACGGGGAGCCCCGACGTGACGGCTCACTCCCCCACGCTGCCGGCGATGCCGTCACCTCCGACACGCCGCTGACCGCGTTGATGCTCGGGTCCCAGGAGCGCCGCTGGAAGACGAGCGAGCTCGATACGGTGCGCATCGACCCTCCAGGGCTCTTCGATTCGTGGTCCGTCCTCGGGGTGAGCCAGTGGTTCTGGCAGTACCAGCGCCGCAACCTGATCCTCTTCGAGCGAGGAGAGCGCCGATACATCTACGTTCCCGCGCGGCGGGCCCTCGCGTGGGCCGTGGCGGATGGCGTCGTGCCCCCAGGCGCGCTCGAGGAGCGGGCGCGCGAGAGGGCCGAGCACACAGGGCGCCAGTGCCCAGTGGAGCGGACGCGCCTCGATCACCTGCGCGGCTGCGCGCTCGACAGCGCCCCTTTCGGGGCCGGATGGGCGGCGCTCGTCCAGCGCGTGCGCGGAGAGGCGCCGCCGCAGCCAGGCGACATCGATCTCGCGACGCTCGTACACCGGGATCTGTGGAGGGCCGCCGACGCCGCGCGCCTCGAGTTCCTGGCAGGCGCTTTCGGGGTCCTGGACATCCTCGCCGTGTTCAACGGGCTCGGCAGCCACGAATTCACGCTCCCACGCGTGCTCTTCGGCGGAGAAGCCGAGCAGCTCATCGAGGAGCGCCTCGGCGGCCGCACACCAGGGCACGTCCGAGACGAGCTGCAGCGCGGAGCAGCTGGCGCGCGGTGGAGCGACGGCCCGCGGCGGCTGACAGCCGTCGTGGATCGGCGTCACGCGCTCGACGGTTGCGTGGGCGGCCATGAAGCGGAGCTCGCGCTGGTCCGCCTGGAGCTGTCCACGAGCGGATGGGTGTACGAGCGCAAGGTGCTCTGGGCCGACGCGGAGGAAGGCGAGCCGATGAGCTGAGCTCCGTCGATGCCATCTACGACGGTGCCTTCGAGCTGGAAGCCGACTGACCTCGCAGAGTTTCACCGCGGGCGGCCGGATGTGGCAGCATGGGGCCGGAGGAGACCCTACCTTGCGCCTCGGGATCGATTTCGGAACCACGCGGACCGTGGTCGCGTGCTGCGATCGCGGGAACTACCCTGTCGTCAGCTTCCAGGACGCGGCGGGGGACACCGTGGATTTCTACCCCTCCGTGGCCGCCGAGCGGCGGGGGGAGCTCCGGTTCGGCTTCGACGCCCTCGCGGTGGCCTCGGACCCCGAGTGGACCGTGCTCCGGTCGTTCAAGCGGGTGCTCTCCGGCCCGCGCGCGTCGCCCGACGTCGAGGTCGAGATCGGCGGGACGAAGCTCCGGGTGCTCGATCTCCTGACCCTGTTCCTGCGGTCGCTCCGCGACGCCGTGCTGAACAGGTCGAACCGGCCCAAGAAGGACGACGACGGGCGCCTCATCTCGGTCGTGGCGACCCCGGCGAACGCGCACGGGTCGCAGCGGTTCGTGACGCTCGACGCCTTCCGCCGCGCCGGCTTCGAGGTCATCGCGCTCCTGAACGAGCCGTCGGCCGCCGGCTTCGAGTACACGCACCGCCACCGCAGCACCATCACGTCGAAGCGCGAGCACATCGTCGTCTACGACCTCGGCGGCGGGACGTTCGACGCGTCGCTGGTCCACATGACCGGGCGCAGCCACGACGCCGTGACGACCGCGGGCCTGAACCACCTCGGCGGCGACGACTTCGACGCGGCGCTGGCCTCGATGGCGCTCGACGCCGGCAAGATCGAGGAGATCGAGCGCGAGGGCCTGCCGGCGCGCGCGCTCGCGGCGCTCGCGGATCAGTGCCGCGAGGCGAAGGAGCGGCTCAACCCGAACTCCCGGCGCATCGTGATCGACCTGGAGGCCTGCCTGGGCGACCTCTCGCCCGCCCGCGAGGTGACGATCGCGACCTCCGACTACTACGACCGGTGCGTGCCCCTCGTGGAGTCGACCATCACGGCGATGCAGCCGGTGATCGCGCGCCTCGACGCCGGCGCGGGCGAGGCGCTCGCCGACATCGCGGGGATCTACGTCGTCGGCGGCGCGAGCTCGCTGCCCATCGTCGCGCGGACGCTGCGCGAGCGCTTCGGGCGCCGCGTCCATCGCTCCCCCTACCCCTCGGCGGCCATCGCGATCGGCCTGGCCATCGCCGTCGACGAGGACGCGGGCTTCGAGCTCTCCGACCGGCTCTCGCGCCACTTCGGGGTGTTCCGGGAGGGCAGCGGCGGGGACGAGGTGGTCTTCGACCCGATCTTCGACCGGGAGGCGCGCATCCCGTCGAGCCGCGAGGCGCCGGTGGTCTCGCGGCGGGTGTACCGGGCGGCGCACAACGTCGGCCGCTACCGGTTCGTCGAGTGCGCCGCGCTCGACCGGCTCGGCGTGCCCCACGGCGACATCACGGCGTTCAACGAGGTCGTGTTCCCCTTCGACCGGCGGCTCCGCGACCGCGCCGCCGAGCTCGGCGGGGTGACCGTCGAGCGCATGGGCAATGAGGGGCCGCTGATCGAGGAGCAGTACGCGATCACCTCGCACGGGATCGTCGAGGTGACGATCACGGACGTGGAGGCAGGGTACCGGCGCGTCTACCAGGTCGGGGCGTGAGGGCATACGCGATGCCCGAATCGAGCGTGGACCGCACCAGGAGCCCGCCCAGATCCGCCCCGAGCTCGACGAGCGTCCGCGCGATGGCGGGCTGGATCCCCGTCAGGAGCACCTGCGCGCCGAGCAGGTTCACCGCGCGCGCCGTCCGAACCAGCGCGCTCGCGACCTGGGTGTCGATGGTCGGCACGCCCGTAACGTCGAGGATCACCATCGAGGCCTGGTGGGCGACGATGCCTGCCAGCAGGATCTCGAGCACCTGCTCAGCCCGCGGCGCATCGATGTTGCCGATGAGCGGCATCACCACGACGCCGCGCGCGATCGGCAGCAGCGGCGTGGAGAGGGCGCGCAGCCTGGCCTCCTGCAGGCGGATGATCTCGTCCTGAAGCCGCTGGGCCTCGGCCTCGGCCGCTCGGCTTTCGGTGACCTCCACGGAGATGCCGCACACCGCATGCAGCCTGCCTCGTGAATCCAGCAGCGGGAACCTCGTGGTCACGAAGGAATGGACGCGGCCATCGATCAGGAGCTGCTCCTCCTTGACGAGCGGCGCCTCCATCGCGATGACCTGCCGCTCCGACTCCGCAAACGCCTCGGCGAGCTCCGAGGGCAGGACATCGCGATCGGCGCGCCCGAGCACCGCGTCCCGGGAGAGGCCCATGAGCCGCTCGAAGTGCCTGTTGACGAGCGCGTAGCGGCCGTTCAGATCCTTGACGTAGACGGCGCTGGGCGCGTGCTCCACGATTGCGGTGACAAATGCCGCGCTGTCCTGGTACGCCTGTTGGGCGCGCATCCTGGCGGTCACGTCGAGGTTGATCCCGATCACGTAGCGCGCGCTGCCCACGTCGGCCGCCGACATCCTCGTCTCGGTCCAGACGGTGCGGTCCTCGGTGCGCTCGAGGCCGGCGTCGGCCGTGTTGTACGCGGTCGGCGCCATGATCACGCCTCCGCCGCTCCGGATCACCTGATCGAAGTGGGCAGTGTATCCGCCCGCCATGGCGACAGGGTCCTCGTACATATTATGCTTGCCGACCATGGCCTCCTTCGACGGAACGGCCAGTATCTCGCGGTTCCGTCGGTTGATGTCCACGAGTACGCCGTCGGCGCCGTAGAGCGCCGACGGGACCGGCAGGTGCTCGAAGACGCCCTGGTACAGCGCCGCCTGCGCCTCCGCGGCCTGGGCGCGCTGCTCCAGCGCCTTGACCTCGCAGCGGAGCCGCTCCAGCTCAGCCTGCAGTCCCTCGATGTCCATGCCCCCCAGGATCATCGAATCTGCCCTTTCAGCTCGCGAGTGGCCATCGCGCTCAGGTCGTATACATTCATTATTGCACGCTGGACACTTACATGTTCTGTCCAGCATTGCCAAGCCGATTTGCCGAGCTCGGCTCTCAGCGATTGGGCGCGTGGTGGCGCTCACACCTGCGCGGGATCTGCGCTCTGGGTCGCGTCAGGCCGCGTCAGGCCGCGTTCATGAGCGGGGAAGCGGAGGGCGCGCTACGGGACGATCCGGCGCAGCGCCTCGACCACGATCGGCAGGGTCGCCAGCGCGCCGAGCGTGGTCACGACCGCGGCGGCCGCGGCGAACTGGCCGTCGCAGCCGTACCGCGCGGCGACGATCACGGACACCATGGACGTCGGCATGGCGGACTGCAGCACCGCCACCTCGGAGGAGGGCCGCTTCAGGCCGAGCGCGACCGCGACGCCGAGCGCGACCGCGGGCGACAGGAGCAGCTTCACGGCGGCGACGGCCGCGAGCGGGCGCACGCGGCCACGGAGCGAACCAAGGTCGAGGCTGAGGCCCAGCGCGAGGAACACGAGCGTCGGGGTCGCGCTCCCGAGCGCGCCGAGCGCGCGCTCCAACCACACCGGCAGCGGGATCGGCGCCGCGTGGAGCGTGAGCCCGACGGCGATCGACAGCACGTTCGGGTGCAGGAGCACCGCGAGCAGGCCCCGCCCATCCCCGCCGCCGCCCCCGCCCATGCGCGCGGCGAGCGCGACGCCGAAGGTCCACAGGAGGAACGCCGTGACGATGCTGTCGACGAGGATCGCCGTCCCCGCCGCGCCGCCCGCGTCGCCGTAGAGGGCCAGCACCACGGGCACGCCGAGGAAGCCGGTGTTGGAGAAGCTGCCGACGAGGCCGGCGGCGCCCTGCGCGGCGCGCGGGAGCCCGAGCGCCCGCGCCACCGCGATCCCCGCGAGGGCGCACGCGAAGAGCGCGACCGTCGACGCGGCGACCGCGCCCCACGCGCCGTGGCCGATGCCCGAGCGGCGGAGCACCGTGACGATCAGCGCGGGCGTGGTGACGTCGATGACCAGCCGGTGCAGCACGGCGGCGTCCGCCTGGCCGGCGCGGCCCAGCGCCCGCAGCAGCACGCCGACCCCGAGCACGGCGAAGAGGGCCAGGAGCTGCGAGATCAGGTCGCCCGACGGCACGGGCCCGCTTTTAGCTCGGCGGCGGGCGGCGTCCAGCGCTCTCGCCGGTCATGCGGCCGGCCGGCCGGCAGCGGGGCGGGAGATCGCTACCGCGCCAGGAGCGCCGGGGAACGTTGCTTCCCGGCACTCCCGGCGGTTTCTCGCGTCTTCAGGTGGTCAGGGCACGAGGTCCTGCACGGCCTGCACCACCGCCTGGGCATTCATGCCCAGCCGGTCCATCACGATGTCGCCAGGGGCGCTCGTGCCGAAGCGGTCGATCCCGAGGGCGATCCCCTTGGAGCCGACCCACCGGTGCCAGCCGAAGGTGACACCCGCCTCGATGGACACGCGCCGCGTGCACGCGGCGGGCAGCACGGCCTCGCGGTAGGCGTGATCCTGGCGCGCGAACCGCTCCACGCAGGGCATGGAGACGACGCGGACGCCAGGCCCGATCCGCTTCGCGGCCTCGACCGCGTGCTGCACCTCGCTGCCCGTCGCGATCAGGATGGTCTCGAGCGCCGCCGTCTCCTTGACAAGGACGTAGGCGCCGCGCCGGACGCCCTCGCGCTTGGCGGCGGCGTCCCCCGGGAGCAGCGGGACGGCCTGGCGCGTGAGCGCGAGGACCGTCGGGCCGTCGTTGCGCTCCAGCGCGGAGATCCAGGCGCCGGCCGTCTCCTCGGCGTCCGCCGGCCGGATGACGTCCAGATCGACGATGACGCGCAGCCCGGCGACGGTCTCGACGGGCTGGTGCGTCGGCCCGTCCTCGCCCACGCCCACCGAGTCGTGCGTGAAGATGTAGATGACCGGCAGGTGCGACAGCGCGGCCAGGCGGACGCTCGGCCGCAGGTAGTCCGCGAACACGAGGAACGTCGCGCCGCTCGGCCGCAGGCCGCCGTGGTACGCGATGCCGTTCATGATCGCGCCCATGCCGTGCTCGCGGATGCCGGCGCGGATGTTCCGGCCGCCGGGGTGCTCCGGATCGAAGTCGGTGCTCGACGCGATGTAGTTGAACGTCGAGCCGTAGAGGTCGGCGCTCGACCCGATGAGCGCGGGCACCGCCTCGGCGACGGCCTGCAGCACGGTCTCGCCGGCCTTGCGCGTGGCGACCTTGGTGCCGGCGGCGAAGGCGGGGACGCGCGCGTCGAGGTCCGCCGGGAGCTTCTTCGCGAGGCCGTCGTCGAGCTGGCGGGCGAGCTCCGGGTTCTTCGCGCGCCAGGCCTGGAAGGTCGCCTCCCACGCCCCGCGCACCTTGGCGAGCTCTTCCTTGCGCGTCGCGAAGAACTGCTTCACCTCCTCGCTGACGTAGAAGTGCTCCGCGGGCAGCCCCAGGTTCTTGCGGGCCTGATCCACGAACTTGGCGCCGCCCTCGCCGTGCGCCTTCTGCGTGCCGGCGACCTCCGGGATCCCCTTGCCGATGAGGGTGTGGGCGACGACGAACTTCGGCTTCCCGCTCTTCGACGCCCGCGCCTCGGCGAGCACCCGGTGGACGGCCTCCAGATCGTTGCCCTGCTCGATGTGGAGCACCTCGAAGCCGTAGGCCTCGAAGCGCTTGGCCGTGTCCTCGCTCTGGGTCTTGATCGCCATCGCGTCGAGGGTGACGTCGTTGGCGTCGTAGATGAGGATCAGGTTGTCGAGCTTGAAGTGCCCCGCGAAGGAGGCCGCCTCGGCGGCCACGCCCTCCTGGAGGCAGCCGTCGCCGGCGAGGCAGTAGACATTGAGATCGAAGATCGTGTGCTCGGGCGTGTTGTAACGCGCGGCGAGCATCTTGGCGGCCACCGCGTGCCCGACCGCGTTGCCCACGCCCTGGCCGAGCGGGCCCGTCGTCGCCTCGACGCCCTCGGTGTAATGGAACTCCGGGTGGCCGGGCGTCTTCGACTCCCACTGCCGGAAGCGGCGGACGTCGTCGAGCGACACCGGATAGCCCGAGAGGTGCAGCCAGGCGTAGAGGAACATGCTGCCGTGACCGGCGGACAGGACGAAGCGATCGCGGTTCAACCAGTGCGGTTCGCTCGGATCGTGGCGGAGGATGTCGCCGTAGAGCGCGGCACCGATCTCGGCGGCCCCTAGCGGTAGGCCGAGGTGACCGGATGAGCAGGCGTGAACGGCATCCATGGCGAGGCCGCGGGCGATCGAGGCCGCGGCGGCGAGCTTGGCGAAATCAGGCATGGCGCGCACTCTAACCTACTTCGTCGCGAAGCGCGCCCCTTCGCGAGGCCCCTCACCCGCCGCCCGTCGCCGGGAGCGGTCCGAGCGCGCCTCGGCGGGACCACGAGACCTCCCTCGCGCGGGGCGCCACGGCGCCTGTGCCGGCCGCTGGTAGACCGCGTCGACGCGGGATGCAGCCCCCCGCGGCTCGCCGTCGACCCGCAGGCGCAACGCCTCCGCCGCACAGCCAGCTGGGGCTCACTGAGCCCCGACCGCTGGTCGCGCTTTCACCCCCACCTGGGCCGTCGTCGGGGTCGCCCAACCCGGACCGAGCCGCCGCGGACCACGCCCGACGCAGGCGCGCTCGCGTGCGTCAGGGGGCGAAGAGCGCGACGAAGCCGTCCCGGCCCGTGGCGATGAGCGGGCCGGTGCCGAAGTCGGCTGTACCCGTGAAGTCGACGACGAGCGCGATGCTCGCTCTCAACATGGCTGTCCTCGCCCAGGCCGCGCCGTGATCCTTCGCGCCTCCGTGGACACCCAGAAGGCACCGGGGAGGCAGGGATGGGACGGAGAAAGAGGCCCTGTTCGCGCCGGAGCTCAACGCGGAGGCGGTACGTCTGGCGAAGGCGGACGACCGGAGCACCGGCCAGCGGCCGGGAGCGCTCACGACGCCCGAGCGTGAGGAGCTCCAGCGGCTGGAAATGGGGATGGAGCGTGAAAGCCGAAAAGAGCGGAGGCCTCCTCGCGAAGGAAAGCAAGTGAGGCGAGCCGATATGGGACCTCGGAACGAGGCGAAAACGCCCATCTCATGCGTACTCATGCGTACGTAGATGGAATGGATGACCTGTGTGGCTCAGCCTACCCTCTCCACCGCGCCCCACAACCCTCTCCGCTTCCGCCTACAAAAGGTATGTTAAGGCTGAACAGCCCGTGGTACGAACGGAAGAAGAGAAGATGGAATGCTTCCTGTGATGGGGCCGCCGGCTCACAGTGTACGCATTTGCTCGCTCGCCGTCCGTCGGGGCACGCCGACCGGGCGCACGAGGCTCGCTCGATCGTGCTGAGCCGGCAGAGACCCATGCAAGAACAAGAAACTCTGCTCTCTGGCCTCGTCCTCATCGTGGACGACAGCGCGGACAACCTGACCGTGCTGTCGCACGCGCTCATGTCGGATGGCATGGAGGTCGCTGTCGCGCGCGACGGGGAGGAGGCGATCGAGCTGGTCAGCCGGGCCCAGCCGGACCTTATCTTGCTCGACGCTCTGATGCCCGGCCTCAGCGGGTTCGAGACGTGCCGGCGGCTCAAGGCCGATCCGGCGACGCAGGGCATCCCCGTCATCTTCATGACGGCGCTCGCTGAAGCGAGGTTCAGGCTCCAGGGCTTCCGCGTGGGCGCCGTCGACTACGTGACAAAGCCGTTCGAGAAGACCGAGCTCCTGGCGCGGGTGCACACCCAGATCTCGCTCCGGCGCGCAACGCGGGCTCTCGAGGAGCGCAATACGAGGCTCTCGGAGGAGATCCGGGAGCGCGCCAAGGCGGAGGAGGCGCTGGCGCAGGCCGTGCAGATGCTGCGCGACACGAACGAGCGGCTCTCGCAGCAGCTGATGCAGAGCGAGCGCGCCGAGGCGGCCAGGGCGGCGCTGCAAGAGCAGATCATCGCGGCCCAGCGGGAGCGGCTCCTCGAGCTGTCCGCTCCGCTCATTCCGATGATCGATGGCGTCCTCGTGATGCCCCTCATCGGCACGGTGGACGTCGAGCGTGCCGGGCAAGCGGTCGAGACAGCGCTGCGCGGGGCGAGCGAGCGCAGGGCGGACTATCTCATCATTGACATCACCGGCGTAAAAGCAGTAGATGAGACGGTTGCGCGCATGCTCGTGCAAGCCGCGATGGGGCTCTCGCTGCTCGGCACGCAAACGGTCGTCACGGGCATCCGCGCAGAGGTAGCGCAAACGTTCGTGGCGCTCGACCTGCACCTCGATCAGCTCGTGACGAAGGCCACCCTGCAGTCGGGCGTGGAGCACGCGCTGCGGACACGCGAGCGCCGCCAGCGCAAGCCCGAGCGCTGAAGTACCGGAGAATTCCGTTGTTCGCCCGGCGCCTCCGCCGGCCCCGAAGAGGAGCTGAACCGGGATGGATCTTAGAGACTACGTTGTGGGGGAGGTGATGCACGAAGGGGCCGAGACCCGCGTGTGCCGCGCGGTCCATCGTCCCTCCGGCGACAGGGTGGTGCTCAAGCTCCCCGTGGCGGCCGCGCCGAGCTCGCGCGTGACGGGGCGCATCCTGCACGAGCATCACATCCTGACACAGCTGAGAGAGGTGTCGGGGGTGGCACGGGCGCGGGAGCTCCTGCCGCGGGGCGGCACGGCCGCGCTGGTGATCGAGGACCCCGGCTTCCGGTCGCTGGATCTAGAGCTCGCCGAGCGCGGGCGCCTGCCGGTGGAAGCGGGGCTGAGGCTGGGAGCGCTCCTCGCTCGAGCCCTCGAGGCCGTGCACGCGGCCGGCATAACGCACAAGGATATCAAACCCCAGAACGTGCTGGTCGACGCGGCGTACGCGCAGGTCAAGCTGCTCGACTTCGGCATCGCCTCGTCGCTGCCGCTGGAGGCGACGGCGGCGAGCATCCCCGAAGGGCTCGAGGGGACACTGGCGTACATGTCGCCCGAGCAGACGGGCCGCACGGCGCGAGCGCTCGATCCTCGCACCGACCTGTACTCGCTCGGAGTGACGCTCTTCGAGGCGCTCTCGGGGCGGCTGCCGTTCACCGAGCGCGACCCGCTCTCGCTGGTGCACGCGCACCTGGCCAAGGAGCCGCCGTCCCTCGACGAGGTCGTCCCCGGCGTGCCTCCGGGTCTCGCGGCGATCGTGTCCAGGCTCCTCGCGAAGAACCCTGACCGGCGGTATCAGACGGCCAAGGGGGCAGCGGAAGACCTGGAGCGAGCGCTGCGCATGTGGCGCGAGCGCGGTGCGGTGGAGCGCTTCACGCTCGGGGACAAGGATTTCTCGCAGAGGCTGCGGCTGCCGGACGTCCTCGTCGGGCGGGAGCACGAGCGCGATCTCCTGGGCGCAGCCTTCGCCCGCGCCGCCGAGGGCGCGGCGGAGCTCGTGCTCATCGGCGGCCCGTCCGGCATCGGCAAGACGGCGCTCGTGCGCACCGTCTACCAGGACATCGCGCGTGCGGGGCGCGGGCTCCTGATCTCGGGCAAGCACGACCAGCTCGCGCGGTCGACGCCCTACGCGGCCATGGCGCAGGCGTTCGGGGCGCTGATGCAGCAGTGGCTGGCGAGCCCGAAGCCGGCGCTCACGGCGTGGCAGGAGCGAATCAGGGCCGACGTGGGGGACAACGCCCGGCTCATCGCCGACGTGGTGCCGGAGCTCGACCTGATCATGGGCAAGCTCGCGCCGGTGCCGCCGGTGCACGGCGAGCAGGTGCTCGCACGCCAGAGGCTGACCTGGCTGAACTTCGTGCGGGCGGTCACGACGCCGAACGCGCCGCTCGTGATGTTCCTCGACGACATGCAGTGGGCCGACAGCGCCACGCTGGAGATCCTGAGGACGCTGCTGACCGACGCAGAGCGAAGAGAGCTGCTCGTGATCGCGGCGTACCGCGACAACGAGGCGCCCCCCGAGCACCCGCTGTGGAGCCTCGTGGCGTCGGTCGAGGAGAGCGGGGCGAGGGTGTCGAGGATGTCGGTGCGCCCCCTGTCGGCGGAGCACGTGCAGGCATGGGCAGCGCGGGCGCTGAACAGCGAGGCGGCGCGGGTGGAGCCGCTCTCGCGCATCCTGTGGCAAAAGACGCGAGGAAACCCGTTCTTCATGGAGCAGCTGCTGCTGTCCCTGCACCGGCAGGGCAAGGTGGCGCGGGACCCGGAGAGCGGCGCGTGGCGCTGGGGCCAGAAGGAGATCGAGCAGGCGCAGGTGACCGACAACGTCGTCGCCCTCCTGACGGACAAGCTGCTCGAGATGCCTGAAGCGACACAGCAGCTCCTGGGGCTCGCGGCGTGCGCGGGGCACGCCTTCCACCTCCACGACCTGGAGCGGCTGAGCGGATGGGAGCGCGCCCGGGTGACCGGCGCGCTCTGGCCCGCCCTGCGGGAGGAGCTGGTGGTGCCGGCCGATGGAGCCTACCGGACCGCGCAGGCGCTGGGAGAGGCCGGAACCGGAACCGGAACCGGAACCGGAACCGGAGAAGGAGCGCTCGACGCTGAATACCGCTTCTTGCACGACCGCGTGCAGCAGGCGAGCTACGAGCGGGCCCCGCCGGCGCAGCGCGTCCTGGCGCACCTGGAGATCGGCCGGCGGCTGTGGGCGCGGCATCGGACGCAGGGGGGCACACCGCAAGAGCTCCTGGAGCTGGTGCGGCACCTCAACCTGGGCTCGTCGCGGATGGACTCCGCAGGCGAGCGCGAGGCGCTGGCGCGGCTGAACCTCGAGGCCGCGCGCGCCGCGAAGGCGGCGAGCTCGTACCGGCTCCTCCTGAGCCTCGCCGAGACGGCGCAGGACTTGCTGGGCGATGACGCCTGGCGCAAGGACGCGCCGCTGTGCGCGGAGCTCGCGCTCGAGCAGATCGAGGGGGCCTTTCTGCTGCGGGAGTTCGACGACGTCGAGGCGCGGTGCGCGCGGCTGCTCGCCAGGCCGCTGCCGGCGCTCACGAGGCTCTCGGCGCACGAGATGCGCGTCCGCAGCGCCCAGGCGGCGGGCCAGTTCGCGCGAGGGGTCGAGCTCGGGCTCGCCGCGCTCACGGAGCAGGACATCGCGTTTCCGGGCACGGACGAGGCGCGCGGCGCCGCGCTCCTCGAGGAGTCCGCCGAGCTGGATCGATGGTTCGAGCGCGACCCGGACGCGTTCGAACGGATGCCCCTCGATCCCTCCCCGGAGCAGGTGCTCATCGATGCGCTGACGATGCACCTCATGGTGTGCGCGGCGATCGGCGGTCAGCCGGTGCTGTCCGGGCTCGTGATCGCCCGCGCCGTGCTGAGGGTGCGAGAGCGGCGCGCGCTCACGCCGGTCTCTCCCTTCATCATCGTTTGCTTCGCGAACGTCTGGTCGCTCACCACAGGCATGTACCGTCGCGCCGCGTGCTGGGTCGGCCCTGGCGTGCGCGCCGCCGAGCGCGTCGCGTCGCCCTTTCTGGCAGAGTGTCTGTCGTTCCAGGGGCAGTACACGGCCTACGCCCGCCCCGCGGATGAAATGGCGCCCATCTTCGAGCGAACCTGCGCGACCGGCCTGAAGGTCGGCTCGTTCCAGGGGGCGAGCTGGGGGCTGGAAGGCGACCTGTTCTACTACCGCGTGTGGCGCGGCCAGCCGCTCGGGCAGCTCGAGGCGCACCGGGCGGCGCGCTGGGGGTTGATGCAGCGCGCGGGGACCGCGCTCGGGACGCACTATTTCGAGGCGGTCGCGTCGTGGTGCGACCTCTTGAACGCCGCCGACGGCGCAGGGAGGCTCCTGTCGGGCGAGCCGCTCTCACGAGGATCGCGCTCCCTCCTGGCGGACGGAGACGGGATGGCGGCCGAACTGGCGCGCATCCTCGAGGCGCACCTGTTCCTCGTCGCCGGCGCGTACCCGATGGCCCTCTCGCGGGCGCGGGAGGCCGAGCAGTTCCGCGTCTCCATCTTCGGCTTTCCCCCGGTCACGGACATACCGCTCTGGCTCGCGCTCGCGGCCGCGAGGTGCTGGCCGGAGGCCGCGGACGCGGCGGAGCGGGACGGGCTCCGCGACGACATCGAGCAAGGCCTCGCGCGGCTGCGGTACTTCGCCGAGGGGAGCGCGGAGAATTTCCTCCACAAGCTGCGCCTCCTCGAGGCCGAGCACGCCCGCGTGCAGGGCAAGACCGACGAAGCCATGGCCAGGTACGACGAGGCCATCGAGCTCGCGCGCGAGCAGCGATTCTTTCACATCGAAGCCCTGGCGGCTCAGCTCTGCGCCGAGTTTCACCTCGAGGCGGGCAGGCGCCGTGTCGCCGCGCTGTACCTGCGTGAGGCCAGGGACGCTTATGTTCGCTGGGAAGCGCACGCGGTGGTGGCCCACCTGGAGGCGAGATGGCCGGCCCTGCTCCGTGCGCCTGCCCAGCCCGCGACGGCGGAGCGCCGCCGCACGACGGGCGTCGCCACGCTGACCACCACGGGGGTCGCCGGCGGCGCGCAGCTCGACGTGAACACCGCGGTGCGCGCGGCGCGGGCGCTGTCGAGCGAGCTCGACCCGGAGCGGGTCGTCGGGCGTCTGATGGAGCTCGTGCTGGAGAGCGCCGGGGCGCAGCGCGGCGTCCTGCTGCTGGGCGAAGGCGAAGAGCTCTCGGTCGTGGCGCGGCTCTCGGTGGAGGGAGGCCGCATCGAGACGGGCCTGTCCGAGCCGCTCTCGCAGAGCAGCGAGGTGGCGAGGACGGTGGCGCACTACGTGGCGCGCACGAACGAGCCGGTCGTGGTGGACGACGCCAGGTCGGACGCGCGCTTCGCGGCCGATCCGCACCTGGCCTCGCGCTCCGTGCTCTCGCTCCTCTCGCTTCCCTTGTCGCATCGAGGGCGCCTCGTGGGCGTGCTCTACCTCGAGCATCGCGAGGTGCCCGCGGCGTTCCCCGAGCGGCGGGTGGAGCTCCTGTCGGTGCTCGCCGCGCAGGCCGCCATCGCCGTGGAGAACGCCCTCCTGTACCGGGACCTGGAGGCCAAGATCAAGGAGCGCACCGTCGAGCTCCGCATCGCCAAGGAGGCCGCGGAGCGCGCCAGCCAGGCCAAGAGCGACTTTCTCTCCAGCATGAGCCACGAGCTGCGAACGCCGCTCAACGGGATCATGGGTCATGCCCAGATCCTGGAGCGAACGCCCGACGTCCCGCCGGCGTGGCGGGAGGGCCTGCGGGTCATCCAGAAGTCGAGCGAGCACCTGCTCTCGCTCATCAATGACCTGCTGCACCTGGCCAAGATCGAGGCCGGCAAGATGGACTCCGTCCTGACGGAGTTCCGGTTGCCTGCGCTCGTGCGGACGGTGGTCGACCTGTGCCGGGTGCGCGCCGAAGCGAAGGGGATCACGTTCTCCGATGAGCTGCGCGGCCCTGCGCTTCAGGCCGTCTGTGCCGACGAGAAGCGGCTGATGCAGGTGCTCTTGAACCTCCTCGGCAATGCCATCAAGTTCACCGAGCGGGGAGGCGTGTCCCTCCATGTCGAGGTGCTGGAGGAGACCGTCCCTGCAGGGCGGATGGTGCGGTTCCGGATCGAGGATACGGGTCCTGGGATCGCCCCGGAGCACCTGTCACGCATCTTCGAGCCCTTCGAGCAGGTGGGGGAGCAGAGCGCGAAGAGCGAGGGCACAGGGCTTGGCCTCGCCATCACGAAGAAGCTCGTGCAACAGATGGGTGGTGCGATCGAGGTGCAAAGCGAGGTCGGCGAGGGCAGCGTCTTTGCCGTGACGCTCCCGCTCGCCGAGGCGCAGCTCGCGGCGAGCCCAGGCGAAGCCAGGGGGTGGGACACGATCGTCGGCTATCCGGGGGAGCGCCGCACGATACTCATCGTGGACGACAATCCCGACAATCGCGCGGTGGTGCGCGGGCTCCTCGGCCCGCTCGGCTTCGATCTGCGCGAGGCGGACGGCGGTGAGGAGGCGCTGCGCATGGCGGCGCTTCGCGCGCCGGCGCTCATCCTGCTGGACGTGTACATGAAGGACATGGACGGCTACGAGACCGCGCGTCGCCTCAGGCGCATGCCAGAGCTCCGGCAAGTCGTCATCCTGGCCTCGTCGGCGAGCGTATCCGAGGCCGAGCGGCAGCAGTGCGCCAGCGCCGGCTGCGATGACTTCTTGCCCAAGCCGATCGTGGCGAGCGCGCTCCTGGACAAGATATCGCGGTTGCTGGGCATCGAGTGGCTTCGCCGCGATGGAGCCCCCGCCCGGGATGCGCCGGCGAATGAGCCCGAAGGCGGCGGACCCCTCGCGCCGCCTCCGGCCGAAGAGCTGGCGATCCTGTCGGCGCTCGCGAAGAAGGGGCTCGTCCACAAGATCCTGGAGGAGGCGGAGCGGATGGCGCAGCGCGATCCGCGGCTCGGACCTTGGCTCGGGCAGCTCACGGCGCTGGCACGCAGCTACCAGACCCGGAAGCTGCGGGACTTTGTCGGCGCGTACGGCGCGGGCGGCGCCGACGGCCGCGCGGATCCGCAGGAATCGATGTAGCGAGCGGCCGAGGCCGGGGGAACGATGCCAGGGATGGCGGGAGACGGCGGCCTGGTCGCGGTCGTTACCCCGATCTGGGGCGGGTCGCCCGTTCGAGCAGCCGCTCGACCGTCGCGATCTGCAGGTCGCGCGTCTGGGCCGTGAGCGAGTAGAGCATCGCCTCGCGGAAGAGGCGCTGCGCGGCATGGTCGACGAGGTTGGCGCTGCCTCCTGTCGCGGCGACCGCCGCGTGCGCGGCCCTGACGCCCAGATCGATGCACCAGGCGCGAACGCGGACCGCGTGCTCTGCATGGCCCTCCGCCTCCGGCCGGTCCGCCCATGCATCGACCTCGGCGCGGGCGGCCTCCCTCTCGTCCTCGAACGCCCGCGCGGCGTCCGCCAGGCGCGCGCTGCCGCGGCGCTCCGCAAGCTCCGCGAGCAGGGCCGCGGCGGCGCAGGCCGCGCCCAGGGAGAGCGCCGACGGCGTGAGCAGGCCCGCCACGTCGCGGGCAGCCTGCTGCTCGCGCGTCAGGATGGCGATCACCTGCTCGGGCCCGACGCGCAGATCGCGCAGCGTCAGCGACACCGTGGCCGAGGCGTTCATCGCGCTCAGGCAGAGCGGCGGCGATGCCTCGATGGAATCCCCCGCCTCCAGCGACGTCAGGATGTACATCAGGCGGCCATCGGGGAGCGCGCCGGCGATGACCGCATCGTCGGCGATCCCATGGCCGGTCAACCAGGGCACCGTGCCCTCGAAGCGAAACCGGTCGCCGTCGGGCTCCACCCTGACCATCGGCGGACCCGGGCGGCGGACGTGCGAGAAGCCCACGGTGCAAAAGCGCTCTCCCGAGGCGAAACGAGGCAGGACGCGCTCCTTGAGCGCCTCGTTGTCGCCGCGCGCGATGAGCGGGCACGCGGCGGCATGCTGCATGTGGACGAACGCCGTCACACCGCAGGCGCCGGCGAGGATCTCCAGGACCTCGCGCGCGACCCGCGGCGGGGCGCCGTGGCCGCCGTGGCACGCCGGCGTCGCGATCCCGAGGAGACCTGCGTCCGCGAGGGCGCGGATGTGCTCTCGGGGAACCGCCGCGGCCTGATCCGTGGCGTTCGCCGAGGGGGCGAGCACGAGCGTCGCGAGCCGGCGGGCGCGCTCGATCAGCGCGGCGGAGCCGGCCGTGGCCGGCGGCATGGGCGATCCGGGGGACATGCGAAGGGAGTGTAGGCCGCGACGGCGATGCGACCCAGCGACCCGACCGAGCGCGGCGCCAACGGCAGTCGGCGGAGCGGCGCCGCCCGGCGCGCTCGTCCGAGGCGAGCTGTCCCCCGGCCCGCGGTCTAGCGTCGCCGGGCTCGGGTCTATCGAGGCGTCATTGCCCGAAACGGTCGTTCGCCTGGCCGAGGTCGTTCACACCATCGCTCCCCTGCCGGAGCGACCGCGCGGAGGAGAAGTTGCGCGGATCGCTGTCGAAGACGTTGCCGCCGCTGGTGAGCGCGAAGACCATGCCTTCGTGGCCGACGTCCGCTGTCAGGCTCTTTCCAGGCGCAGAGACCGCGAGATCCGCCCTTCCATCGTTGTTGTAGTCGCCCGCGCGGAGCACCTCGCCGAAGTGATCGCCGTTCCCGTAGAACTCGTCGCATATCAAAGTGAAGAGGAAGGCCCCTACGGGGCTCTCCTGGGTCCAGTGCCTGCGGGAGAGGATGAATGGTCCCAGCTGCACGCTCCGAGCGATGAACACGAGCAACGGGAGGCGCGCAGGCCGTCGATCGATGCGTCGGTGAATGGCTGGGGTCGACGCACAAGAGAGCAAATTTACAACAACACTTCCTGAGCGTCGCTGTCTCCGATTTCTGTGGAGACACGATAGCTCGCGTGGAGTACTTTCCACGCATGGCCCGCAGGCGACAGACAACGCAGCTCCGATGCAATGCGGCGGCTCGCGGCACGGCGCACGCACTGGCTTCCTGCGTGGAAGCCGCCGCGCTCCGTGAACGCGGGCAGCTGCGGCATGTTGCGTGGTGCGCCGCGCTCGCGCTCGGCGCTGCGGCGTGTGGCAGCGGTGGCGCCGATAGCTCGAGTTCGGGTGACGCGGGCGGCGGGGGCGCCACGAGCAGCGGGGGCGCCACGAGCAGCGGCGGTACCACGAACAGCAGCAGCGGCGGAGGCGCGGGCGCGTCCGGCGGCGGCAACAGCACGAGCGGTCAAGGCAGCGGCTCGGCCTCGGTCTCGGCCGGGAGCGGTGGGAGCGGTGGATCCGGCGGCAGCGCGAGCGTCGACGAGCCGCCGAGCTGCGCGCCCGGCGGACCTGGGCTCTCGACATGCGGCCCGGACGGCAACGAGAGCTGCTGCACGAGCCTGCTGGTCACGGGCGGCACGTTCTATCGAACGTACAGCAACAACGGCAGCGGAGCGACCAACACGAGGGATCCCGCGACGGTGAGCTCATTTCGCCTGGACAAGTACGAGATGACCGTGGGCCGCTTCCGGCAGTACGTCGATTACCTGGTCGCCGGCGGCTCCCCGCCCGCGGCGGGCAGCGGCAAACACACGCATTTGAACGACGGCCAGGGCGTGGCCGATAGCGCGAAGCGCGGAAGCTTCGAGTCCGGGTGGAACTCGAGCTGGGACAGGTACATTCCGAGGGGCCCGGGCGCGGCCGCCACGTGGACCAAGAACCTGACCCCCACCGTGTACGGCACCTGGACGGCGAACGCCGGCGACAACGAGATGCTGCCGCTCACGTTCATGAACTGGTACGAGGCCCACGCCTTCTGCATCTGGGACGGCGGCTTTCTGCCGACCGAGGCCGAATGGAAATACGCGACCGCCGGTGGAGACGAGCAGCGCATGTACCCCTGGGGCTCGATGGATCCCGGCTCTGGCAACCAGTATGCGATCTACGATTGCTACTATCCGAGCGGCAGGCGAGGCACGTGTACGGGCGTCGTGAACGTGCCGGACGTCGGTAGCACGCCGCTCGGCGTCGGGCGCTTTGGACAGTGGGATCTCTCGGGCAGCGTGTGGGAGTGGAACCTCGACGTCTACGCGAACTACGTGAGCCCCTGCGAGGACTGCGCGAACCTGACCGGCGCCACGAACCGGGTGCTGCCCGGCGGCGGCTTCCACACGGGGTTGATGCCGTATCTCCTGTCGTCGAATCGCTCGGCGGTCTCCTACGATCCGGCGAACTATCGCGGCGACTACGGCGTCGGCGTGCGCTGCGCGCGCACGCCGTAGCGCCGAGCCGTCGCCGAGGGCGGCCCTCGCGCGACCGGACGCGAGCGAGCTGAGCTCGAGCGCGCGGTGCCACCACGCGCCGACGTGCGGCAGCGACGGACGCTGCGCTGGCCGGGCAGGACGAACACGAGGCACCCTGTGGCGGGGACGCCACAGAAGGGTGGATTTCGAAATGAGCGCACCCGGGATCCGCAAGCTGTCGAGCGGCTACGCGGACGCGGCGACGTGCGCCGCGGACCTTGCTGCGAGGTGGATCCTCCGGCAGGCTTCCGACATGACGTCCCTCGCCTTCGCGATGCCGGCGGAGATCGTCGACCCGAGCGTCGTCGCTCCGCCGGGCGATCTGTACAGCAGCGAGCCTCCGATGGAGAGCTACCAGCACCTCGTCCAGATGATCCTGCTGCTCGAGAGCCTGGAGCTCTTCTGGAAGGACCGGGCCGACTTCTTCGCCGCGGGGAACCTGACCATCTACTTCAGCCCCAGGCAGCTCACGACCGAGCAGTTCCGGGGCCCGGATTTCTTCGTCGTGCTCGGCACCGATCGGAGGCCACGCAAGAGCTGGGTCGTCTGGGAAGAAGACGGCCGGTACCCGAACGTGATCGTGGAGGTGCTCTCGGAGAGCACCGAGGGCACCGATCGCGGCCTCAAGAAGCAGATTTACCAGGACGTCTTCCGGACGCCGGACTACTTCTGGTTCCATCCAGACACGCTCGATCTCTCGGGCTTCCACCTCGTCGACGGGCAGTACGAGCCGCTCTCCCCCGATGCTTCCGGACGCCTCTGGAGCGCTCAGCTCGAGCTCTTCCTTGGCGTCGAGGAGGGACAGCTCCGCTTCTTCACCCCCGAGGGAGAGCTCGTGCCTGCAGGCAAGGAGCTCGCGGAACGGGCCGAGTCCGCTGAGCAGCGCGCCGAGTCCGCCGAGCAGCGCGCCGAGTCCGCCAAGCAGCGCGCCGAGTCCGCCGAGCAGCAGGCAATGCGGCTGGCAGCGAGGCTCCGGGAGCTCGGCGTCGATCCCGACACGCTGAAGTAGCGATCGGCGCCCGCGCTCCTCTCGCTCTTCTGAAGCGCATGATGAAGCTCTATTTCAGCCCTGGCGCCTGCTCGCTCTCTCCGCACATCGCGCTGCGCGAGGCCGGCCTCCAGTTCGAGCTCGAGCAGGTCCACCTCGGCACGAAGAAGACCCGGTCGGGCGCCGACTTCACCTTGATCAACCCCAAGGGATACGTGCCCGCGCTCGAGATCGAGGGCGGCGAGGTGCTCACCGAGGGGCCGGTGATCGTCCAGTACATCGCCGATCGGAGGCCCGAGTCCGGGCTCGCGCCCCCGGCCGGCACCCTGGACCGCTATCGGCTGCAGGAGTGGCTGAGCTTCATCAGCACCGAGCTGCACAAGCAGTTCTCGCCGCTCTTCAAACCGCGGGTGCCGGACGAGCAGAAGAACGCGGCGCGGGCGCTCCTCGGCCGGCGCTTCGCCCACGTGGCGCACCGCCTCGAGGGCGCGACGTACCTCCTCGGCGAGCGGTTCACGGTGGCGGACGCGTACCTCTATACCGTGACGACGTGGACGAAGTTCGCGGGCGTCGATCTCGGCGGATGGCCCGTCCTCGGCCGCTACAGGGAGCGCGTCGGCGCGCGCCCTGCGGTGCAGGCCGCCATCGAGGCCGAGCGGAGGCGGTAAGCCTGCTTCGAGTCCCTGGGGATACGCGCCTTGACACCACGATCTCGCGCGGCTTTGCATGACGACATGCTGCGGGCGATCGCCGACGAGGTGTGGGCCTACGAGAGGGACTTCCGGCTGCCGTTCGGCGATCTGCCGGCGCGCGCGACGGTCGTGAGGCGGGCCGACGGCGGGATGGTCATCCACTCGCCGCTGGCGTTCGATGACGACACCGCCCGGGAGATCGACGCGCTCGGCGAGGTGCGCGCCCTCGTCGCCCCGAGCTGCCTCCACCACGTCTTCCTGAGGGCCGCGACCGAGCGCTGGCCGCGCGCGAGCGTGCTCGGGGCGCCCGGGCTCGAGAAGAAGCTCTCCGGCCTCCGCTTCACCCCGCTGCCCCGATCCGGCGTGGCGCCGGAGATCGGCGACGATCTCGACGTACGCCTCGTCGAGGGCGTGCCGTACATCGCGGAGCACGTGTTCCTGCACGCGCGGTCGCGGACGCTCATCGTGACGGATCTCCTGTTCAACGTGCACGAGGCCCGCAGCTTCGCCATGAAGGTCTTCCTCTGGGTGGGCGGCGTGTGGAGGAAGACCGCCCAGGACCACGTGTGGCGCGTGCTCATGAGGGACCGCGTCGCGGCGGCGCGCAGCGTCGCCGACGTCCTCGCGTGGGAGTTCGAGCGCGTCGTCGTCGCCCACGGCGACGTCATCGAAGGCGAGGCGAAGGACCGGACGCGCCGCGCGCTCGCGTGGATCGGCGCCGGGGCTGGCCGGCTCCTGCCGGCGAGATGAGGGCTCTCAGGCGGCCGCCTGCGCGCGGCGCAGCCCGATGACCTGCGCCTCCGCGAAGAGCGCGACGGCGAGCGCCTGCGCCGCGACGAACGCATGGCCTACCGCCGTCGGCTCGAACCAGCCGAGCGCGAGGAGGAGCACGCTGTCGACGACCCAGAGCGCGTTCGCGACGACGACGGCGACGACGGCCCCCCGCGCCGGTCGCTCGCGCGTGCCGAGCCACGCGACGAGCGCCGCGAACGGGAGAAGGCTCGCGCCAGCCCAGCGGAACAGCGCCTCGGGGAGGCCGGTCAGGCCGGTGAGGGGCGCCGCGGCGGCGAGCATGAGGAGGCCTGTAGCGCCGCTGAGGGCCGCGTCGGCGAGGAGGGCGCGGCGCAGGAAGTGAGGAGAGATCACGAACGACATGGTGGGCTCCTTTCGTTGCGGTCGGGGGCTCATCGCCCCTCGGTGGGCGGGACCGCTCGACATCGGACGCGCGTGGCGCGCCGGGTGTCCGCAGCGCCCCGCCACCGCTCACCTTGGGGCGCCCTCGGCATGGGATCGATTACCTCCCAGGTAATGGGCGTCATTTTCCGGCGTGCTAGGGTCGACGCGCGATGACGAGCTCACACCCGCCCATCGGGGGTCTCCTGCGCGCGTGGCGCCAGCGCCGTCGAATGAGCCAGCTCGACCTCGCCTGCGAGGCCGACATCTCGACACGCCACCTGAGCTTCCTCGAGACCGGTCGCGCGCAGCCGAGCCGCGAGATGGTGATCCACCTGGCCGAGCGCCTCGATGTGCCCTTGCGCGACCGCAACCAGCTCCTCGTGGCGGCGGGGTACGCGCCGCTCTATCCGGAGCGCAGCCTCGGCGATCCGGCGCTCGCGGCGGCGCGCAGGGCGGTCGATCTGGTGCTCGCCGGCCACGAGCCCTATCCGGCGGTCGCCATCGATCGGCACTGGACCCTCGTCGCCGCGAACGGCGCGATCGGCCCATTGCTGGTTGGCGCCGACGCCGCCCTCCTCCAGCCCCCGATCAACGTGCTGCGCCTGAGCCTGCACCCAGGCGGCCTCGCGCCGCGCATCGAGAACTCACCCGAGTGGCGCGCGCACCTCCTCGCCCGCCTGCGCCGTCAGATCGACGTGAGCTCCGATCCCGCCCTCGTGACGCTCTTCGAGGAGCTCATCCGCTATCCATCGCAGGAGGGATCGAGGCGCCCTGAGCCCGCCCGCGAGCTTGACCCGGTCGCCGTCGCGGTGCCGCTCCGGCTCATGACGGAGGACGGTATCCTGAGCTTCCTCAGCACGACGATGGTCTTCGGCACGCCGATCGACGTCACCCTGTCCGAGCTCGCGGTCGAGTCGTTCTTCCCCGCAGACCAGGCGACCGCGGAGGCGCTGCGCGCGACGGCGCGACGCCGAGGACAAGGGCGCTCCGCCGAGGAATCCCATCGGATCCCGCTCTGAGGGCGCGCGCAGCGCACGCGTCGACGGGCCGTGCACGGCCCGCGCTCCCCTGAGCAGCGCCGGGAGCGCTACCGGTGCATCGCGATGTCGTTGCGGGGAAAAGGCTTGATGCGTCGGGTCTGCCGCCCAGTGGACGGAATGGTCTTGGTCCGCCCGGGGGATCGCGTGGGGCGTACGGAGGGCTTCTTCTTCGAGGTCGACCGCGAGGCCTCGCTGGTGGGCGCGCTCTCGGGCTGCGCAGCGGCCTGGACCGGCTCCTGGAGCTCCGGCGCGAGCAGCGGCCGGGGTGCCTCCACGACGCTGGCGAGGAGCGTCGACTCGGTCGAGCTCGCCAGCCCGACGCGGGGGGCGACGGCGGCGAGCGCGGCGCTGTCGTCGGCGGGCGCGGCGAGCCGGACGCCGAAGAACAGGCTGGCGCCGGCCAGCACGGCGCCGATCGCGGCGGCCGCCGCGATCCGCGCGGAAGGCCGCTTGCGCTTCTTGCGGCTCGACGCCGCGCCCAGGACCGCCGTCGTGCCATCGCCGCCGTCGTCCTCGCAGAGATCCGCCTCCACGACCGGTATCGACGGGGACGTCATGACAGGGTTGCGCCGGGTGACCACGCCGTCCTGCGAGCTCACGGGCGGCGCCTCGACCATGCTCTCCGCGGCCGCGTCCCCGGCCGCCGGAGCCGGCGTCTCGGTGCCCCACTTGCGTGACGACAGCGCACGCTCCAGCGCTTCTGCCATCTCCTTCGCCGACCCGAAGCGCGCGCTCGGATCCTGCTGCAGGGCCCTCGCCATCCATTCGTCGACGGCGGCCGGCACGTCGATCCGGTGCGCGCTGGGGGGCGTGAACCGCCCCCTGTGCACGGCGAGCGTGAGCGCCGCGAGCGTCTCTCCGGAGAACGGGGTCCGCCCCGTCATCGCGTGGTAGGCGACGACGCCGAGCGACCAGAGATCCGCACGGAAATCGAGATCCCTCGGGCTGACGAGCTGCTCCGGGCTCATGTACAGCGGCGTCCCAACCACGTTCCCCGTCGAGGTGACCCGCAGGTCCCGGACCCGCCTGGCGATACCGAAGTCAAGCACCTTGACGAAGGTCTCCCCGTCCACCTGGGTCAGGAACAGGTTGTCCGGCTTGATGTCGCGGTGGACGATGCCGAGGCGGTGCGCCTGCCCGAGCGCCTTGGCCGTCTGCGTCACGATACGCGCCACCTCGCCGAGCGGCAGCCGGCCCTGGCGGCTGATACGGGTCCTCAGGTCGTCGCCGCGGAGGAGCTCCATCGCGATGTACGGCATGCCCTCCGCCGTCAAGCCGTGATCGAGGACCTGCGCGACGTGCGGGCTCGTGATCTGCGCCGCAGCGACCGCCTCTCGCCGGAACCGCTCGACGTAGCCCGCGTCATCCGCGTACTCGGGCGACATGAACTTCACGGCCACCTGAGCCTTCAGCGGAAGCCGATCCGCAACCCAGATGCTCCCCATCCCGCCGCGCCGGAGGATGCGCACGAGCCTCAGCGAAGGCGTCACCATCTGTCCGGTGTGCAGGGGCATACCTCTGCTACTCCTTCTCGCACAGGCCCGAGCCGGTGGTTCCGTCAGCTCCAGCCGAAGACTCGCCCGAATGGCGTAAATAGATCACTACGACGCCTTCATTACCTCTGCAAGAGAAACAAAGTGCTCTCCGCCACGTCGGTCACGTCAGTCACGTCGGTTACGTCTGCGCGTGTGTCGCGTACCCGCGCACATTGAAGCCAACCCGTCTCTTACATCCCCCAGGAGCGCAGGGGCCACGGAGCACTCCTGTGCGATACGGCCACGTGGACGGACATCCACCGTGCGCCGGTGTCGGCGCATGAGCGCATGCCGAGCGCCAGGTTCGTCCGGCCGGTCGAAAGCACCCGTCGCCGCGAGCGGTGACGCCGAACAACGGAGTTGAAGGTAGGCCACCTGATGATCAGGTGGGGAGCCCGGGAACAAGCGTGCCTGTCGTACGGCCATGGCGCGCGATCCGCTGCGATTTCATCCATGGGCTCACCTCGCGACGCCAGATGAGTCCCCCCCGGGGCGCGCGAGGGCTCATCACCTCTTGACTTCGAAAAAAGTCTTTCATTTTACCTCCACAACCACCGTCCGGGCAGCGCGGAGGACGGGGCTCGTGTCTTCATCCAGCGCGGGAGTCACGAGGACGGGGCGAGACCCATTGGGGTGTCGGCATCGTCCGACATCGGAGGGCGGGCCTGTCCAGAGCTCCACCCGCGCGGCGCGCCCGCGCTTCCTCGGATCACGCGCCGCGACAGGCGGGTTGTCTTCCAGAGGAGGATTGAAGCCTCTCGTCTTCTGGATGCCGGCTCACTGAAAGAGTTCACCCAGCCGAGGACGGCCTGGACACCCGCGGAGCTCGCGCGTACGCCGGCGGAGGAAATCCACCCGCGCCGAGGCTGAAGCTGAGGCGTAGGGGTGCGATAAAAAATGAAGCGCGGGTGTCATCCATGGTTGCGTCTACGCGCGCAGGCGTAGAATCGCCGGAACCATGAGCCGATCCCCCTCCGACAAGGACGCGCACAAAAAGGCAACGGTCAGCCCCGTGCCGTCGCGAGGGACCCCGCCGGAGACGATCCCGTCGCGCGCCAGCGCCAGCAGCAGCACCTCCCTGCCGTCAGCGCCGCCTCCGACGCGCAACAGCGCCGGCAACGGCAGCGCCCTGCCGCCGGCGCCCGCATCGAACCGCGGGGGCAGCACCCTCCCGCCTCCTCAGCAGCACGCGCCGCCGCCGGCGCGCGGCAGCCACTTCCCGGCCGACGCGCGCGTGCGGCGAGATCGGCCGAGCGTCCCGCTCTCTCCGCACGGCGCCTATGCGTCGCAGGAGGCGCGCGGCTGGCGAGAGCGGCCGACCGCCGCGGCCGCGGCCGCGGCGCGCAGCGGCTACACCTTGCAGGATCCGTTCGACAGGTGGGACCCGCCCGATGGCGCCGCCGCGGCGCCCGCGACCCAGCCGCCCGAGCCGCCGAGCTCGCGCGTCCCGGAGGGGTCGCGCCACGACGACGCCGGCCGTGGCCACGCGCCGGCGTCGTCGCCGGCAAGGCGCACGGCGACCGGCGGGCTGCCCGCCGCGCATCAGCCCGCGCCGTCGGCCCGGTCGACCGCGGGGCGCGAGCCGCAGCGGCTCCACGAGCCGCACGGCGGGGGCCACGACCCGTACACGCCCATCAACCAGATCCTCGGCTACACGCGCCTGCTCGTGGCGTCGCTGCAGGGCAAGGTCGCGCCGCAGCACATCGAGGACATCCGCAACATCGAGCTCGCGTCGCGCAAGCTGCTCACCATCGTGCAGGCGATGGAGAACGGCGACGAGGACGCGCCCTCGAGCGTGAAGGTCAGCATCCCCTCCCCGCACGAGGAGCCCGCGGTCCACGCCGAGATCGAGGGCAGCGGGCGCGGCACCATCCTCGTGGTCGACGACAGCCGAGGCAACCGCGACGTCCTCTGCCGGGTGCTCCAGAACAACGGCTACCGCACCGCTTCCGCCGAGGACGGACCTCGCGCGCTCGGGCTCGCCGCGCGCGAGCGCTTCGACGCCGTGCTGCTCGACGTGAACATGCCCGGCATCAGCGGCCTCGGCGTGCTCTCCGCGCTGCGCCAGAGCCGGTCGCAGGCCGAGCTCCCGGTGATCATGGTGACCACGCGCGGCGCGAGCGAGGACGTCGTCGAGTCGCTCAAGCTCGGCGCCAACGACCATGTGACGAAGCCGATCGACTTCGACATCCTGCTGGGGCGGCTCGACACGCAGCTCACGCTGAAGCGCTCGCGCGAGCAGCTCTCGCAGCTCGCGGCGGAGCTGTCGGTCAAGAGCGAGTTCATCCGCAAGACGTTCGGCCGCTACCTGAGCGACGACGTGGTGAACCGCCTGCTCTCCTCGCCCGAGGCCCAGCTCCTCGGCGGCGAGGAGCGGGAGGTGACCATCATGATGACGGACCTCCGCAGCTTCACGACGATGACCGAGAGCATGCCGCCCGACGTCGTCATGCGGCTCCTGAACGGCTACCTCGGCGAGATGGCGCGCATCATCGTCGCGCGCGGCGGCACGATCATCGAGTTCATCGGCGACGCGATCCTCGCGCTCTTCGGCGCCCCGTTCCCGGCGGGCGACGACACCCGCCGCGCGGTCGCCTGCGCGCTGGAGATGCAGATCGCGATGGACGCGGTGAACGAGAAGAACAGCGCCGAGGGCCTGCCGACGCTGCAGATGGGCATCGCGCTCAACACGGGCCCGGTCGTCGTCGGCAACATCGGCTCCGAGGCGCGCACGAAATACGGCGTTGTCGGCGCGCAGGTGAACCTGACGTCCCGCATCGAGTCGTGCACGGTGGGCCGCCAGATCCTGATCGCGGACACAACGCGCCGCGCCGCCGGCACGGGGCTCCTGCTCGGCCAGAGCCACGCGCTGGCCGTCAAGGGGTTCTCGAACCGCGTGCTGGTCCACGAGGTCCTGGGCCTCGACAACCCCGAGCGGCTCTACCTGCCCGAGCGGCGGGTCGAGATCCTCTCGCTCTCATCGCCGCTGCCGGTCGTGTGCGCGCGCCTCGCGGGCAAGCGGGTCGAGGGCGAGCCGCAGTCCGCGTTCATCCTCGGGCTCTCGCCCTTCGGCGCCGTGCTGCGGCTCCATCCCCGGCCCGCGCCCTTCACGAACCTCCAGATCCACCCGTCCGGCGCGCTCGCCGAGCAGCTCGGCGGCGAGCTGCACGCGAAGGTGATCGAGCTCGACGCGCGCGCCGAGGACGTCGTCCGCATCCACTTCACGTCGTCGCCGCCGGGGCTCGCGGCGTTCGTTCAGAAGCTGCACCGCGCCGAGGCGTAGCGGCTCGCCGCCGTACAGGCACGCTCGCGTCCGGGTGGATAGGGCGCCGCCAAGCCGCCCGGCCCCCGGAGAGGGTGTCCGTCGCGTGGGACCTGGGACGAACTCGAGCCCTCCCCCGGTGCCGTGGAGCGGGCGGCGGGCCGACTCAGGGTCTCGTGGAAAAGAGCGAGAAGGCGATCTCCGGGGCGCGCCGCGGGAGCCCGTTCGTCAACAGGCATGTCGTTCACCTCGAGCACGTGCGCCTGAAGGGGCCTTATCGACTCAGCGACCGATTGTCCTCGGCTCCGAGGACATCGACCCGCGTGTAGCCCACGCCGACGCGCTCCTGGGCGAGCACCTTTGCTTCGAACAGGCACCTCGCCTACGCTCCGCCGTCGCAGCGCAACAC
Organism: Sorangium sp. So ce145; assembly: GCF_051525985.1. Taxonomy (NCBI): domain Bacteria; kingdom Pseudomonadati; phylum Myxococcota; order Polyangiales; family Polyangiaceae; genus Sorangium; species Sorangium sp. So ce145. Next base: position 5,580,304 of record NZ_CP150315.1, read on the forward strand.
GGCTCCTTCACGCAGCCACACACCGAGGTAGCAGTCGCCCATGCCTTCCCTGACCATCGCGGGCCCTGCGGGCGCGCTCCACGTCGTCGATCATCCAGCCGCCGTCCCTCGCCCTGACGCAGGCGCCGGTTCCTCGCGCGAGGCGCCGCCGGTCGTGCTCGTGCACGGCATGGTCGGCCACGCCGGCTTCTGGGAGGCGCCGCTCGCGCACGTCGCCGGCCGGCGGCGCGCGGTGGCCATCGATCTCCGGGGGCACGGCGCGTCGGAGCCCCCGCCCGACGCGGACTACGCTCCCTCCGCGTGCGCGGCCGACGTGCTCGCGGTCCTCGACGCCCTGGCGCTCCCCCGCGTGGCGCTCGTCGGCCACAGCTACGGCGCGCTCGTGGCGCTCGCCGTCGCGGCCGACCATCCGGAGCGGGTCGCGCGCCTCCTGCTCGCTGACCCGCCCCGGGATTTCACGCAGATCCCGGCGGAGGTCCAGGCGCAGCACTTCCCGCCCTACCTCGCCGCCCTCGCGGCGGACGGCTGGCGCGACACCGCCTTTGCCGCCTTCAACGAGGCGCTCGCGAGCAGCACGCCCGCGACCCGGGAGACGGTGCTGGCGCGCGTCGCCGCCACGCCGCACGACCGGATTCTCGGCATGTCCCGGCATTTGCTGGAGTTCGAGGCGGTGAACGCGCTGGACCGCTACCTCGCCGCCCCGGGCGCCCGCGCCCACGCCATCGTCGCCCCCTCGAACGCATGGCCGCAAAGCCTGCACGCGCTGAGGCCCGCGCTCACCGCGGTCGTGCTGCCGGAGACCAGCCACTGGCTGATGCTCGACGCGCCGGCGGCGTTCGCCGCCGAGCTCGAGGCATGGCTGGACGCCGCCTGAGCCCGGAATACGGCGCTCCCGCTCTCCGGCTCAGCTCCGCCCCCGCTTCCCCGCGGCGAGCTCGCCGAACCGCTCCAGGTAACCCCCGAACCGGTCCAGCACCTCCCGCTCGGTGAGCCCGAACTCGTCGAGGGCGTAGCGATGGACCCCACAGCGGTGCTGCGGGTGCTCGCGCATCCACCCCTCGATCCGCGCGGCGACAGCGCCGTCGAACCCGAGGCCGAAGCGCTCGTGGATGCGCCGCACCAGCCCGGCGGGATCCGCGGTCAGCTCCTCGTAGCTCGCGTCGAAGAACCGCGCCGGGTCGAGCCGCGCGCGGGCCTCGAGGAAGCGGTCCATCATGGCGCCGAGCAGCTCGAGCGCCCCCGGGCCGACCGCGCGCGGATCGACCCGCCGCTGGTGCATCGCGCGCGCGGCCGCGACGAGGCTGCAGAACGACGGGACGACCCGGAGCGGATCGCGGTGCGTCATCACGACGCACGCGTCCGGATACACCTGCAGGAGCGCGGCGATCGACGGCAGGTGAAAGGGAGACTTGAGCACCCAGCGCCCCTCGGGGCGCCCCCATTGCAACACCTGCAGCTGGCGGCGGTGATGCTGGTAGTCCGGGACGAGGTCCTGCGCGAGCGCCCACCTCCGGTACGACGGCGTCTCGGCGCGGACACAGGGAAGAAGGGTGTTCTGCATCAGGAACACGCACTCTTCCGGGCCGTCCGCGGAAAGCTCGTGGATGGTGGCAAAGATCGGACAGACGGCGTGCGCGAAGCGGACGCGGCGCCTCGCCGCCGCGCGCCGGGGGTCGCGCGCCTCGTCCTCGGGGCGGACCGGCGGCGACGGCGCCTGGAGCCGCCAGAAGCGCGGCGCGTGCGCGTCCGGGTGCAGGATCATCAGGTTGTGCAGCAGCGTCGTGCCGGTCCGCGGATAGCCGACGATGAACACCGGGCGCGGCGTGCGCTGCTCGGCGATCCGCGGCTCGCGCCGCACGTCCTCCCGCAGCAGCAGGCGATTCGCGATCTGCCGCTCGATCTCGTCGCCGAAGCCGAGCCTCCCGAGCAGGGCCAGATCGGCCTCGTCCTCGAGCGAGGCAGAGAGCACCCGCAGCCCCTCCCAGAACCAGCCCTCGCCGGGATCGGTCAGCCCCGTGCGCCGCCGGGCGCGCTCGGACAGGACGTCGACGTCCAGGGGGGCGAGCGCACGCAGCGCCGAGCGCCCCATCCGCGCGCCGACCGCGTTGAGCGCGCGGAACGGCATCGACACGCCGTACGGATGAGGGGTCGATCGGGTGGGTCCGTGCATGCGCCGGCCTCAGGATAGGCGCGCGCCGCACGGAGGGATAGCGCCGAGCGGGCGCGCGCGGGCCGGGCGGCGGCCGCGCCACGAGCGCCTCGCCGTCCTTTTCGGCGGGGCGCTCCCGGCCCACACTGCCGCCATGCATGACGACAGCGCCCCCCGGCACTCCGCGCTCACCGAGAGGACCCTGGCTCACTACGACGATCACGCCCTGTCGTTCTGGGAGGGCACGCGCGATCACGACGTCTCGCAGAACCGCGCCGCGCTGCTCGCGGCCCTGGAGGGGGCAGGCCCGTTCACGATCCTCGATCTCGGCTGTGGCCCCGGGCGCGATCTCGCGGCGTTCCGGGCCGCGGGGCACACCCCCGTCGGCCTCGACGGGTCCGCGCGGTTCGTCGACATGGCGCGGCGACACGCGGGCTGCGAGGTGCTCCACCAGGACTTCCTGCGCCTCGACCTCGAGGCCGGGCGCTTTGACGGGATATTCGCCAACGCGTCGCTGTTCCACGTGCCGAGCAAGGAGCTGCCGCGCGTGCTCCGCGAGCTCCACGCCGCGCTCCGCCCGCGCGGCGTCCTCTTCTGCTCGAACCCGCGCGGCGACGATCGGGAGGGGTGGTCGGGCGATCGGTACGGTTGTACCTGGTCGCTCGAGCGGTGGCGGGAGCACGTGACCACCGCCGGGTTCGAGGAGATCGAGCACTACTATCGACCGGCGGGCCGGCCGCGCGAGCAGCAGCCGTGGCTGGCGACGGTGTGGCGCAAGCGCTGAGCCCTCGGCGCGAGCAGCTTGCACTCCATCGCCCCGAGCGGGCGGAGACGCGCGGGTGCCCGCGGTCAGTGCGCCCTGATCACCTGCGGGCGCGCGGGCGTGCGGGCGGCGGGGGCGCGGGGCGCGGGCCCGCGGATGACCGCCGGGCCCAGCGCGACGATCACGAGGGCCAGCGCCACGACGAGGGCGAGGCCGCCGCGCAAGGTGAGGTGATCGGAGATCAGGCCGATGGCCGGAGGGCCCACGAGAAAGCCGCCGTACGACAGGGTGGCGAGCGTCGCCAGCGCCTTGCCGGGCGCGACGCCGGGGGCGCTCGCCCCGGCGCGAAAGACCAGCGGCACCACGACGGACAGGCCGGCGCCCACGCACCCGAACCCCAGCAGCATGGCGATGGGCGCGTTGGCGAGCAGCGCCGCGCCGAGCCCGCCCGCGACGACGACCCCGGCCGCGCGCACGACCCGATCCGCGCCGAACCGCTGCGTCAGCCCGTCCCCGGAGAACCGCCCGAGGAGCATCGCCAGCGAGAACGCGGCGTAGCCGGTCGCCGCGAAGGCCGCGGTGGTGTGGAGCTCGTCGCGGAGGTAGACGGCCGACCAGTTGGCCATCGCGCCCTCACCCACGGACGAGCAGAACGCGACGAGGCCGAGCAGGAGGAGCCCGGTCGAGCGCGCGGTCCCGGGGGCGGCCGCGGTCGCGGGCTCAGGGCGCGCGTCGGCCGAGAGCGCCCCGCCCTCGCGCGTGACGGCCGCGGCGAGGACGGCGGCGACGGCGACGAGGTGCGCCGCGGGCGACAGCGCCCGGTCGGCCGCGAGCGCGCCAAGGGCCGCCCCGATCAGCCCGCCGAGGCTGAACATGCCGTGGACCGAGGCGAGGATGGGCCGACCGGAGCGCCGCTCGACCTCGACGGCCTGCGCGTTCATCGCGACGTCCATGAGGCCGTTGCACACGCCGAGCAGCAGGAGGGCCGCGACGAGCGCGGCGAAGGAAGGGGCGAGCGCGGGCAGGGGCAGCGCCGCGCACAGGAGCAGGGCCGAGACCCGGGTGACGCGCCGGCTCCCGAAGCGGGCGACGAGCGGCCCGGCGGCGCGGAAGGCGAGCATCGCGCCGCAGGCGAGGCCGAGGAGGGCGAGGCCGAGCAAGCCGTCGCGCAGCCCGAGCCGCTCGCGGACCGCAGGGACACGCGCGGCCCAGGACGCGAAGGCGATGCCGTTCGCCACGAACATGACCGAGACGGCGCGCCGAGCGCGCGCGACGTCATCGACGAGCGAGAGGGGGACGCCCATCACGGCACCCCCCGCGCAGGACCAGGCGAGCCGCTGGCGCACAGCCGCGGCCCGGGGAAGGCCGTCCGGAGGACGGCGTTGAAAGTTGGAGGCTCCCCGGAAGGTTCGTGCATTTTCGTGAACATCAGGGAAAGATCATGGGGCCGGATCGGACCGGAGCAAGCAACTTCGTGCACAAACAGGAACAATCGTGCAAAACAACGCAGACACCTCCGGCCTGATGGTGGCCGAGCGGCGCCAGCATATTCTCGCGGTACTGGAACGTGACGGGAAGGTGGTGGCGGCAGAGCTGAGCCGAGCCTTCGGCGTCTCGGAGGACACGATCCGGCGCGATCTGCGCGAGATGGCGAACGAGGGGCTCTTGCAGCGGGTTCACGGCGGCGGCCTGCCGGTCTCGCGGGTGAACCCGAGCTTCCCTGCGCGCGAGCGGCAGCGGCCGAAGGCCAAGGAAGAGCTCGCGCGGGCCGCGGCGACGTTGATCAAGCGGGGTCAGGTCGTGTTCATCGACAGCGGGACGACCAACGTGGCCGTGGCGCGCCTCCTCCCGCGCGATCTCGAGGCGACGGTCGTGACCAACAGCCCTCCTGTCGCCATCGCGCTCTCGGAGCACCCGCGGGTGGAGGTGGTCCTGCTGGGCGGGCGCATGCGCAAGGATCCGCTGGCCGCCGCCGACGGGGTGACCATCGCGGGGGTGCGCCAGATCCGGGCGGACCTCTGCTACCTGGGGGTGTGCACGCTCGATCCCACGTTCGGCGTCACCACGCTGGATCTGGACGAGTCGTACGTGAAGCGGGCGATGGTGGAGGCCTCGGCCGAGGTCGTCGCGCTGGTGACCGCGGACAAGCTGGGCACCGTGTCGCCGTACGTGGTCGCGCCGCTGAGCGAGCTCACATGGCTGTTCACCGAGCGCGGCGTGTCGCAGGAGGCGCTCGCGCCCTACCGGGCCGCGGGCGTCACCGTCACGCAAGACCTCGAGGCGGAGCCGGCCTGAACCAGCGGGTCAGAGAGCCTGCCGTGACTCCAGGAGGCGCAGGCTCGCGCTGGCCATGTCGAGCTCGAGGTGCCTGGACGCCTCCGCTCACTTCACGACGACCTTCGCCGTCGTGAAGTTGATCGTCCCGCTGTTGTTCTGGGACTCGATCAGCAGCTTGACCTCGTGCAGGTTCCCCAGGGGGAGGCCGAGCGCTTCCCACTTGGTGAAGTGTTCGGAAACGGAGATGGTGCCGCACGTGCGAGCCGTCCGCCGGATGCTGAAATACTGATCGAACGTCTCGCTTGAACCCGTGATGGCCGGCTTGTTCACGCGGGTCTTCTTCCACACGTCGTAGGTCTCGCCGTCGGCGGTGAGCGTGCCGACCTCGTCCCGCGGCGTCCCGTCGGAAGAAAACCCTGCCGGCTTCACGCTCCCCCAGTCGTCGAGGATGTAGAACTCGCGCAGCGGGTTGACGGTCCAGCCGTAGATACCGATGTACGTCAAGCCGCCGTCCTCTTCCGTCTTGGTATGCGCGAACTCCGCCGAGAAGGTGCCGATCTGGGCGTGCTTCCGGGTCTGGTTGAAGTCGAGCCCGACGCGCGCCAGGAAATCCTCGACGTTGTTCCATTTCGCGCTGAACGCGGCGTCGACGCCGTGCACGGTCATGCAGCCCGTCCCGCTTCCCTCCGCCCAGAGCTCATAACCGTAACCATTGCCCGCATTGCCTTTGCTGTTCGAGCAATACTCCCTGCCTCCGGTCAGGGGGGTCGCCGGCGGGCAGGTGTTCGCGCCGCTGCCCGTGGACCCGCCTTCGCCGGTGGACCCGCCGCCGTCGCCGGGGGAGCCACCTCCACCCGTCGCTCCGCCCGCACCAGGGAGCCCGCTGCTGCTGCTGCTGCTGCTCGCGCCGCCGCTCCCCGTGACGCCTCCGGACGTAGCGTCCGCGCCCCCGGCGCCCGGTTGACCACCGCCTCCGCTCGCGCCGGTGGATCCCGCGATCGATCCGCCGCTCCCGCCGTCGTCCTTCCCTTCCTCGGAGCCGGAACAGCCCGCGAAAGCCGCGGCAGCGAGGCAAGCGGCGAGGGTACCCAACGACCAACGCGACGGAGCGAGAATCTTCATCGTTCGAGCATGCCAGGGGTTGCACACGGGGATCAAGGGAGGCGAACCGCTGGAAGGAGAGCTCGTCGTCGGCTCGCCGCATCGGGCAGAAGTTTCCAGACCCGCGCAAACATCCCGTTCCATGGGCTGCTCGACAGGCTCACCGGCGCGGTGACGAGCGCCGGCGCGACAGCCCCTCCCGCGATCTGCAGAACCGGTTCGGCCATCCACGTGAGACATCCAGGGTCCTGAGACCCCTGTACGCCGAGCACCGAGAACGCCGAGGTGGGCCTGCATCCGAAGAAGGCGATCTCCGGCCTAAGGCACCGTGTCTCGACGGAGAATCGACGAAGAGCGGAAGTTAGCTATCTTCGCGTCGACCTCGGCGGACGACAGGATCGCGTCCTCGGCGAAGTAGACCCAGTCGACATCCTCGTGGTATGTCCGCGAGCTGCCCTTTGCGGCATCGAGCTCATCGTACCAGAGGTTGAAGAAGATGAACTGATCCACCTCTGGAACGTACATGGAACTGTGCGTCGCGCGATGCACCCCATCGATGTAATAGCTGATGGACGTGCTGGTAACCTGGAGAACGAGCGTGTGAAATCCGTTGAAGTTCGCGGAGACCAAGCTCGAGATGTTCACGTCCGACGTCTCCCACGAGGTCAGCCACATCGTGTTCGTGTTGCCCTGGCCCCAGCCGCCGTTGGGCATGTACTCGAAATCCTGCTCCGAGTAGTCCGGGTCGCCGACGGCCCATTCGGTCAAGGTGAAGAAGGTCTCGACGGGCTTGTCGGCGTAAAAACGGGTGCCGGACAGCGGGGTGTCGTTGAACTTGACCCTGGCAGCGTAGGTGCCGAAGCGGAACTTCTGGGCATTGGTGATCACCTCGGCCTGCGAGGTGGTCGCTCCGGTGCCGCTCGTGCTCGCCTTGAGGCGCATCAGCTTGTTCGTGGAGCTCTGCGGGTCAGCGACCAGCGAAACGTTGGATTCCAGCCACGAAGCACCGCTCACCCCTGGCGCCCCCGACCAGCTCCGCACCGACCACCAGCTCGTGAAGTTGGCGTCGCTGGTCCCGTTGTAGCTGAAATCGTCGAAGAACTCGGCCGTGGCCGCGCTGCCGGCCCGGGTCGTCGCGCTCGCCTGATTGGAGGCTGCAGACGCACCGCCCGCGTTCAGCGCCGTGACCTTGTAATAGTAGGTGGTCGACGCGGCCAGGCCGGTGCTGTCATGGCTGGTAGAGGTGACGCCGCTGGCGATCTGGTTTCCCGTGCCAGGCGTGAAGCCCGACGTGGTCGATCGGTAGACGTCATAGCTTGTCGCGCCGCTGCTCGCCGCCCAGCTCAGGGAGATCGCGCTCGCACTCGACGCCGTGGCCTTCAGGGAGATCGGCGCCCGAGGCGGCGACACGCTGCCGCTCGGCGGCGTACCGCTGCGCAGGCCGCCCGTGGGCGCGGAGCCGGCGTCGTGCACGGTGATACGGCTGAAGTCGGAGAAGGCCGTCTGGTTTCCATACGAGTAATCGTCGGTCTCGACGACGTTCGTGTCGAACTCGATCCCGAGGTCGATCGGCTGGGTCGTCGCCCCCGCAGCCAGGCTTCCGGCGGCGCTGGTGAAGCCGATCTGCACGTAACGATCGGCGCCCGTATAGGACACTGTCCCGGTTGTCAGCGTGATTCGGCTGCAGCCCGAGCTCCACCACCAGCACGCCGGGGTCACCGTCGTCGCGCCGTTTTTCGTGAACCAGTAGCGTAGGACGATGCTGCTCAGCGGTATCGAGGCAGCGGTGTTGTTGCGAATTTTTATCCCGGCCTCGACGATGGTGTCGTTCGGCGCGGCGGCGTCATAGTTGCTGTACTGGACGGTAAAGTCGGTCGTCCCGGCGAAACTACCGCTCGAGTGACCGCAGGTCGAGAGCGCGACGAAGAGGCTCAAGCACGCGAGGCGGAGGGCGCGAGCCCGCAAGAGCTCGGCCATCCTTTCGAGGAGCGTCACACGTGTGCGCCGGCCAGCCGGCCTCATCGGCTCGACAGCATGTAGATAGTTCGAGTTCATGATCGTCAATCGTGCTCCTTTCACGCCCGCGTCGCGCGACGTCGCCGGGCCGCGGTCGACTCCGAGCCTCGTGTCGAGCGGCGCCCGCTGTCGTTGTCGGGCCGATCCGCTGTCGCCCGGTCTGGGCGCGACGGCCGTCTTCAAGTTCAAGCACGGCGCGTGCCAGCGCTGCGCAGCGCCGGATCGGGCTTCGAGGCGACAGTTCAACGGATCATTACCGGGAGTGCGTACGAGGGCGATCCCGGCGATCCTTTGGGCGCGATCGGCCTCACGTGACGTCGGCGCGGAGGCCTGCTGAGATGGCAGCATGCCTCCGTTGAGCGACGACGATGCCGCCTCCACCGAACTCCTGCCCGGGCCGGTGCGCCCCGCCGCGGCCGCGGCCGAGAGCTTCGCCCTCTCCGTCATGGCGGGCCCGGACGAGGGCCGCCGGTTCACGGTGGCGCCGGGGCTGCCCTCGCGCGTGCTCGCCGGCACGAGCCCCGCCTGCGACATCCCCCTCACCGACCGGCTCGTTTCGCGCCGCCACGCGGCCTTCGAGCTCGCCGGCGCCCGGCTCCGCGTCACCGACCTCGGATCGACGAACGGCACCTTCGTCCAGGGGATCCGCGTCGGCGACGCGTACCTCCAGGGCAGCGAGCTCGTCCGGATCGGCGAGACCGTGCTCCGCGTCGAGGCGCTCGGCGTCACGCAGGCGGCCGAGCTGTCGCCCGCCGTGCAGTTCGGCAGACTGCTCGGCGCCAGCGAGGAGATGCGGCGGCTCTATCCGCTGTGCGAGCGCATCGCGGCCTCGAGCGTCCCCGTCGTCATCGAGGGCGAGACGGGGACCGGCAAGGAGGTGCTCGCGGAGGCGCTCCACGAGCAGGGGCCGCGGGCGGCCGGGCCGTTCGTTGTCTTCGACTGCACCGCGGTGCCGCCGACGCTCGTGGAGTCGGCGCTCTTCGGGCACGAGCGCGGCGCCTTCACCGGCGCGAACGAGGCACGCCGCGGCGTCTTCGAGGAGGCGCACGGCGGCACGCTGCTGCTCGACGAGATCGGCGATCTCGACCTCAGCCTGCAGGCCAAGCTGCTGCGCGCGATCCAGCGATCGGAGGTGCAGCGCGTCGGCTCGAACCGCTGGATCCGCGTGGACATCCGGGTGCTCGCGGCGACGCGGCGCGATCTCGAGCGGGAGATCCAGGCGGGTCGGTTCCGGGACGATCTGTTTTTCCGGCTCGCGGTGGCCCGGATCGAGCTGCCGCCGCTGCGCAAGCGGCGGGGCGACGTCACGGTGCTCGCGCACCACTTCTTTCGGCAGCTCGCGGGCCGCGGCGCGCTCTTCCCTCAGGGGTTCGGCGAGCGGCTGGAAGACTACGACTGGCCGGGCAACGTGCGCGAGCTCTACAACGCCGTGGCGCGGCGCGTGGCGCTCGGCGAGGACGCGCCGATCGAGATCACCCGGGCCGGACTGGCCTCCCCGGGCGCGCCGGCCCCGGCCTCCACACCTGCAGGCGCGCGCGGAGGCACGGAGCCCGGGACAGCCGACGACGTCATCGAGGAGATCCTCGCGCTCAACCTGCCCCTCCCGCGCGCGCGGGAGCGGGTCGTCGAGCACTTCGAGCGGCGCTACGTGGAGCGCGTCCTCGCCCAGCACGGGGGCAACGTCCGGAGCGCGGCGGCCGCGTCGGGCATCGCGCGGCGGTACTTCCAGATCCTGCGCGCCCGGCGAGCCACCTGACGTCCTGCAGCGCCGGCGTCCAGCTGGCGGCAGGCGCGCGGTAGGTCGCGGATGAGCTCCGGGCGGCCCGAGAGCTCCGGATTGCCGGGGGCGATCCGAGAATTCCCTCGCCCGCGATCGGGGCGATCGCGCCGCGATCGCTCCGATCACCCCCCGCGCTCGCCCGGCTATCCGGGCGCGATCGCGGTGCGTCGGCTCTAGATCGGCTCCAGCAAGAGCTCAGGATGCGCTGCCGCGGCTCCTTGCGCCGATCGTCGGGGCCATCGCCACGACTGGTACGTCGTTTGCTCTTCCGGCCTGCATCAGCGGGCTACGACGACCTGGCCTCGCTCGGTACCACGATGGGCCTCATCCACGGAGGGTGATCGCGGTCGAGCCCCAGCGGTGAGTCACGGCCCCGCGGCGCCTGAGTGCAGATTGGCGAATGCTGCATCGGGCGAGGCAACCGTCGGCGATCGTTCGTCTCTAGTCAAAGGAAGGTTACCATGTCTCTCCATCGCACTGCCATTGCTCCTGAGCTGTCGCTTCTCCTCGTCGCCATCACCATGAGCGGGCTCGGATGCCTTGCTTCCGTGTCGCCGGAGGGCGAGATCGACGCGGCTCAGAACGAATCTTCCGTGTGCGCAGACATTCCGGAGTGGCAGGAGGGTCAGTGGTACTACGCGGGGGACATCGTGAATTACCAGGGGTCGGCCTACATCGCCGAGTACGACAATCCCGGCTACATCCCGACGGTCAGCACGTACTTCTGGGAGCCGTATTCCGACTGCAGCGGCAGCACCGAGCCCACCGAGCCTACCGAGCCCACCGAGCCCACCGAGCCCACCGAAGGCTCGTGCGACTATCCGCAATGGCAGGAGGGTCAGTGGTATTACGCGGGGGACATCGTGAATTACCAGGGGTCGGCCTACATCGCCGAGTACGACAATCCCGGCTACATCCCGACGGTCAGCACGTACTTCTGGGAGCCGTACTCCGGCTGCAGCGGCAGCCCCGGCGACGGCGGCAGCCCCGGCGACGGCGGCAGCCCCGGCGACGGCGGCAGCCCCAGCGCGGGCGGTGGGCTCCCCGCGAAGGTCGTCGCTGGCTATTACCCCAACTGGACGGAAGCGCCCGTCCGCATCCGGCACATCAACAGCAATTATAATGTGATCTATCTCTTCGCCGCGACGCCCGTGGGAGGATCGCCCGGCACCACGGGCGCCGTCGAATGGAAGGCGCCCAGGGATGGCAGGGGAGCGGCGACGAACCTGAACGCCGACATCCAGTACGCACGGACGAACCAAGGTCGCAAGATCATCCTCTCCATCGGCGGGGCCGGCAATGGCATGAGCTTCCCGACGCGCGCGAAGTCGGAGACGTTCGTCGAGAGCGTGGTCGGGATCTACGACAGCCTGGGTGGGTTCGACGGCATCGACTGGAACACCTTCGAGGCCGATCAGGCCCCCGACACCTCCGAGATGATCTGGATCAGCAAGGAGCTGAAGCAGCGCTTCCCCGGCTTCATCATCACCGCGCCTCCGGCCCCCTGGAACGACCGCGACAAGACGTTTTGCAAAGAGATGGTGGACGCCGGCGCCATGGACTACGCGGCACCGCAGTACTACGATGGCCCCGACCTGGACCAGCAGTGGTACATCGTGAACAGCGTGAACGAGTGGGTCTCGCTGCTCGGTCCGGAGCACGTCGTCGTGGGGTTCGGGATCTGGGACCAGCCATACTACATGTCGATCGACGAGGCGATCCCCACGTGGAATGAAGTCGAGAGCAACCACCCGACGCTCCGCGGGGTGTTCGACTGGCAGATCCACATCGACGAGAGCCTCGGGTGGCAGTTCGCCAACGGCGTGGGACCTCTCGTCACGGACTGAACCGGAATCGGGCGGAGCGCGCGGCAGTTCCGCCCGCCGATCGCGGGCAGCGCGCGCTCCCCTCGATGGAAGGAGGTCTGCGCCTATCGGTAGAAGGCGACGTCGTCGATCCAGATATCGAACGCCAGCTCCTTGTCGAAGAAGAACTCGATGGCCCAGAGCCGCTCCAGGGCGGGCGCCAGCAACTGTTTACCGTAGGGCTCCTGCTTGAGGCACTCCACCGGAATCTTGAAGTGCTTCCACTCGCTCTCCAGCATGACGGGCTTGTGGAAGTGATTGTTGCATCCCTCCTCAGCCTCGTTGCAGATGCCCCCCAGGTGATAGGTCTGCTGATCGATGAACATCACCTTCATTTTCCTGGTGGAGCCCTCCTCGGCGCGGGCCCAGAACGTGAGGCCACGGTACTCGGATGCGTCGTAGTAGCCCTCGTCGTCCAGATGGAAGCCGACGCCGGCTCCCCAGAGGATGAAGCCGTCATCGGCGCTCGTGTGCACGGCCTTTTTGCTGGCGCCGCGCGGCGGGTCGAGGGTGCTCACGAGGTCCGCCGGGTCCGCTGGATCCTGCCTTCCTTCGGGTGACTCGTCGTTGTCCTCGAACCAGAACCCTGCCCAAGGGTTCGCCCCGTCCCCTCCGGAGATCCGGGTATCTCCGTCTTCCATGTCGTCGATCATCGACAGGGCGAGGGTCTCCCCGGGCAGCACCGCGAGGATCTCGCATGGATTCCCCGCGCCGCCGCCGCTCCCGGCCGCTGAGCCCGCTGCGCCGCCGCCTCCGGCGCTCGGGTCCTCGGGCTCGTAGACCTTGTCGAAGCCGAAGATCTGCGCACATCCGAGCCCGAGCAGCGCCATGGCACATCCGCCGGCGCACCGAGCGAAAGCCAGCATCGTCTTCATTTTCATGTGAAATTTCGAGAGGTTTTGGTCGCGGAAGATACGAGGTTGGCCGCCGAAATGGAATGATGCCCCCATCAAGTAGCACGGCTGTCACCGTTCAGTCAGCGAGCGACCACCGGCCATTCCGCCGCGCGATGGCGCAGACCGACGGAGCGCGCCCTAGATCTTTACTGGAACACTGTAAATCGCGCTTCGATCCGTCAGTTCCTGAGTGCAGGCGTCGCGTACGCTGGTGTATAAGTTTGCCTGCTGGTGGAACCCATGTCGCTGAGTCTGGACGACGGGATGCTGTTTGCTGGCAGGTACCGCGTGGTGCGCGGAATCGCCAGCGGCGCGATGGGCGCGGTCTACGAGGTTCTGCACATCGAGACGGAGCGCCGGCGGGCGCTCAAGGTGATGCACTCGCACCTCGCCGGCAACCCCGAGTTCCAGGCCCGGTTCAAGCTGGAGGCGCGCGTCGCCGCGCGCATCGAGAGCGACCACATCGTGGAGGTGTTCGACGCCGGGATCGACGCCGAGACCGGCAAGCCGTTCCTCGTGATGGAGCTGCTCCGCGGCACGCTGCTCGACGAGCGCCTCCGCCACGCCGGGCGCCTGCCGCCGGAAGAGGCCGTCGCCTTCCTGCGCCAGACGGCCATCGCCCTCGACAAGACACACGCCGCCGGGGTCGTCCACCGAGACCTCAAGCCAGCCAACCTGTTCCTGGCCGAGACCGACGACGGGGCGCCCCGGATCAAGGTGCTCGACTTCGGCATTGCCAAGCTCGTGGTCGAAACGGCGACGGACTCGGCGGCGACGGCGGTCCTCGGCACGCCGCTCTACATGGCGCCCGAGCAATTCAGCGGCGAGTCGGTCTCGCGAGCTGCGGACATCTTCGCCCTCGGCATGATCGCGTACACGCTCCTCGTCGGCAAGGCGTACTGGCTGAACGACAGGCGGAAGTACGACAGTGCGCTCGCTTTCGCGGCGCTCGCCGTGAACGGCCCGCAGGAGCCCGCGTCCACGCGCGCGGACGCCGAGGGGGTGAAGCTGCCTCCGGCCTTCGACGCGTGGTTCACCAAGGTGACGGCCCGCGCCCCCGAGGCGCGTTTCGCCACCGCTTCGGCCGCAGTCGAGGCGCTCGCCGAGGTCTTCGACCTGCCCGCCGCGCCGGTGCGATCATCGCGCCTGCTCCCCGCGGAGACGCCGAGTGGACATGGCCCCCTGAGCTCCCGCTCCTTGTCGCTGCCGAGCGACGTCCAGCTCCCGACCGCGGCCGTGGTGACCGCGCTGCCCCCCACGAAGGAACGGAGCCGAGCCGCGATCACCGTCGCGGTGCTCGTCCTCCTCGGCGGCGGCGTTGGCGCCTTCGCCTCGCTGAGCCGCGGCGCGCTCCCCGCCGACGGGAACGCGGAGCCCGCGCAGACCGCGGGGGACGCGCGCTCGCCCGCCTCCGCGCCCCCTGAAGCCCATCCGACGCCGCCTCTCCCCGACGCCTCGGCGACAGCCACAGCGCCGGGCGTGGCGACGCCCGCGCCCGAGGTCTCCGTGCCGCTGGGCAAGGGCAGCCGCGCGCTCGCCCCCGCGACGGGGGCGGCGAACACGTCGCCGCCGCCAGCGCTCGGCTCACGGCGCAGGCTCGCGCCAGCTCCGTCGGCCGCAGAGACGAGCCCTGAGCTGCTGTACAAGCCGGACTGAGCACGATGGCAGGGCGGACACTCCTTTGCCAGCAGCGAGCGGGAACGATGGTATTTGGCGGCTCACGTATGCGCTTCTCCTGGTTCCGGTCCATCTGCCTCGGCGTGCTGGGCGTCGCCGTCGCAGCGCCGGCCAGCGCGCAGGCGCTCGCCGTCGCGGAATCGCACTTCGACCGCGGGCTCGCCGACATGCTGGCAGGCCGGTACGAGACCGGCTGCCCTGCCCTCGCCGAAAGCCAGCGCCTCGATCCCCGCCCGGGGCGGCTATTCACGCTCGCCGAGTGCGAGGCCAAATGGGGGCGTATCGCGACCGCGGTCGCGCGCTACAACGACTATCTCGCGATGGTCGATCGCATGAGTGAGGCCGAGCGGGACAAGCAGTCGGCGCGACGCAAGATCGCGCTCGGGCAGCGCAGCGCGCTCGCGCCGCTCGTGCCGCAGCTCACGCTGTCGCTGCCTCCGGGCGCGCCGGCGGAGACGCGCGTGCAGTGCGACGGCATGACGCTGGAGCAACCCTCGCTCGGCGTCGCGCTCCCCGTCGATCCCGGAGAGCACGTCGTGACGACGCAGGCGCCGGGAGGGCCCGCGACCGAGACGCGATTCACGATCGACCGGTCGGAGTCGAAGGCGATCGTGCTCGAGGTGAAGTCCCCGGCGGCCGTCAGGCCGCCGCCCGCCGCGCCGCCGGCGCCGGCGCCGGCGCCGGATCAGGGGCCCAGCGGCCTGCGCGTGGCCACCTATGTGGCGGGCGGGCTCGGCGTGGCCGGGCTGATCGTCGGATCGGTGACCGGGTGGATGGCGCTCGACGCGAGCGGCGTCGCGGCCGACAACTGCAGGGACGTGAGCCCAGGCCGGGCGCGATGCAAGCCCGACGGGCTCGACGCTGGCAACCGCGCGAAGCAGCTTGGGCTGGTGAGCACGGTCGGCTTCGGCGCCGGCGTGGCGCTCGCCGGCGCGTCGGCGCTGCTCTTCCTCCTGGAGCCATCCCCGCGCCGCCAGCCGTCGCCCGAGGTGAGCTGGGAGCTGACGGCGGGCCAGGCCGGTGGCGGCGTCGTGGTGCGCGGCCGCTGGTGACGCGGCTCGCGCGCGCCGCCGCGGGCCCATGAGCCGGCGCAACGGTTCGGCGCCGCGGAGCAGTCCTGCCAGGGATCTGTCTCGCGATCGAAGAGAGATTTGAAGCAAAGACGCCACGAGCGCAGAGGGGCAAACCTGCACAAAGTTCGTTCTTGCGCCTTTGCGCTCCTGGCGTCTTTGCGTTGAATTCTCTCTCCGGATCCCTGGCCCGACTCCGCGTGGGTGGAACTGGCGCCTCTCACCGAGGTGAGCTCACGGCGCCCCCGGGCGCTACCCCGCACGCACAAGCACGAGGGCGTCGGACAGGATCCAGAGCCCGAGGCCGATCAAGACGAACGGCAGCGCCGCACGGCCGAAACGCCGGATGCGCGTGCCCAGGATCGGGTGGTTGACAAGGCGGTGCCCGAACGCGCAGAAGGCGCCGGTCATGACCGCGAACACGGCCGCGTGAAGCGGGATGTGCGCAGGGGAGCTGGAGAACAGCGGGATATAAACGCCAAGGTTGTCCCCGCCGTTCGCGAGGGTCACGCCCGCCACGGCGATCACCTTGAAGCGCGACGCGCTGCTGCCATGGCGCCCGCGCGCGCTCTCCGCTGCGTCCGCTTCGTCCGCTCCGCTCGCCACGCCTGCTTCCCTGGCCCTGGAGCCCCGCCAGAGCGCCCAGAGGCCTCGCAGGCCGAGCGCCAGGGGAGCCAGGCCGAGCAGGCCAATCCATCCGTCCGGCACGCGGACCGCGAGCAGCGCACACGCGGCGCTCGCGATCACGAGCGCCGCGATGCCGAGGAACTGGCCGGCCACCACCTGAGCGGGGGTAAAGCCTGGATCCGCGAAGAACGCCGAGAGAAGGAGGATGTCATCGATGTTCGTGGACACGAACACGACAACGCTCACCCCGAGAATCGGAAGGATCTGCTCCATGGCGCGCCCACGGACGTACCATCTCCCGCGGCTCGCGTCCGCTCGGCGGGGCGCGGGCGCCGCTCCGAACCGGCCGACGCCGGAGCTCACCCGGGCCTGCCGGGGTAGACCGTAATCATCGGAGCGACGGCGCGTCTGCGCAGGCGACAGGAGACGAGCCGCGAGCTCGTGTAAGGAGAAGCCATGGCGACGATTCCCCAGCCCGTGCAGCAGACCAGCGCGAAGGCCGCGCCCGCCGCGCAGGGCGCCCGGACGGAGCTTCCGGTCCAGGGCATGACCTGCGCGGCGTGCGTGCGCCGCGTCGAGAAGGCGCTGCGCGCCGCGCCCGGCGTCCAGGATGCGGCCGTCAACCTCGTGACCCGGCGCGCGACGATCACCTACGACGCGCAGGCGACAACGCCGGCCGCGCTCGCCAGCGCCATCGTGGAGGCGGGGTACGAGGTGCCCGAGGTCCCCTCGGCGGCCAGCTTCCCTGAGGCCGCGCCGACCGCCGGCCTTCCCGCAGCGCCGCAGGCCGACGGAGGCCCCGCAACCTCGCCGATCGCCGGCGTCCGCGCGACCTCCACGGCGCCCGAGCGCCCGGCAGCGACGGCGGACGTCCCACCGCCGCGCCCGCAGTCGAGCGCGGCCGATCGCGCCGCCGCCATGGATGCGGCCGAGCAAAAGGAGCAGCGGACGCTCCGGCGCGACGTCGCGATCGCCGCGCTGCTCACCGCGCCGCTGCTCGCCATGGCCATGTCCCACGGCGCGATCCCGGCGTTCGACGGTGCTCTCGCGCGCTGGCTCTCGCTCGCGCTCGCGACGATCGTGGTCTTCGGGCCGGGGCGCCGGTTCTTTCGCCTGGCGTGGAGCGCGCTCCGGCACCGCGCAGCGGACATGAACACCCTCGTGAGCCTCGGGACCGGCGCCGCCTGGCTCTACTCGACCGCCGCGGTCGCGGCCCCCGGCCTCTTCCCGCACGCCGAGCACGGCCACGCGCCGCCTGTCTACTTCGAGGCCGCGGCCGCGATCGTCACCTTCGTGCTGCTCGGCAAGCTCCTCGAGACGCGCGCGCGGAAGCGGCTCGCCGACGCGGTGCGCGGGCTCGTGGCGCTCCAGCCGAAGACCGCGCGGCGCGTCCGCGGCGACGCCGAGGACGAGGTGCCCGCCTCGTCGCTCGCCCCGGGCGACCTCGTGCGGGTGCGGCCCGGCGAGCGCATCGCGACCGACGGCGAGGTGGTCGACGGCGCGTCCGCGGTCGACGAGGCGATGCTCACCGGCGAGAGCATGCCCGTCGACAAGACGGCGGGCTCGGTCGTGCTCGGCGGGACGCTCAACCAGAGCGGCGCCCTCGTCTTCCGCGTCACGAAGACCGGCGCGGACACCGCGCTCGCTCGCATCGTCGAGGCCGTCGAGCAGGCGCAGGGGTCGCGCGCGCCGATCGCGCGCCTCGCCGACGTGGTGAGCGGCGTCTTCGTGCCCGTCGTCCTCGGCGTCGCGTCGCTCGCCTTCGCCGCGTGGCTCGCGATCGACCCGACCGCCGCGGGGCTCGCCACCGCGGTCGAGCGGTTCGTCGCCGTGCTCGTGATCGCCTGCCCGTGCGCGCTCGGGCTGGCAACGCCGGCCGCCGTGGCCGTCGGGACAGGGCGCGGCGCGGAGCTCGGCGTCCTCGTCAAGGGCGGCGCGGCGCTCGAGGCGGCGAGCCGCGTCGACACGGTGCTGCTCGACAAGACCGGGACCCTGACGTCGGGTCGGCCCGAGCTCACGGACGTCGTGGACCTCGCGGGCCACGGCGAGGCGGCGCTCCTCGGCCTCGTGGCGGCCGCCGAGCGCGAGAGCGAGCACCCGGTCGCGCGGGCGATCGTCGAGGGCGCCCGCGGCCGCGGGGTCGGCATGGAGCCGGCCTCGGCGTTCCGCGCGGAGATCGGCCACGGCATCGAGGCGCGCGTCTCGGGGCGCCTCGTCCGCATCGGGACCGCGGCGTGGCTGAAGCGGGCGGGCGTCGACACGGCCGCGCTGGAAACCGAGGCCGATCGCCTGGCCGCGCTGGGCCGCACGCCGTCGTTCGTGGCCGTCGACGGGCGGCTCGCGGGCCTCGTCGCGGTCGCCGATCGGCCCACCGAGGAGGCGCGCCGCGCCGTCGCGGCCATGGACGAGCTCGGCGTCGAGGTGGCGATGGTGACCGGGGATCGGGCGGGCGCCGCGCACGCCGTCGCCGATGAGCTCGGCATCCGCGCCGTGTTCGCGGAGGTGAGACCCGAGGACAAGGCGAGGATCGTCCGCGACCAGCGGGCAGCCGGCCGCAGGGTGGCCATGGTCGGCGACGGCATCAACGACGCGCCCGCGCTCGCCGGCGCGGACGTGGGGATCGCCCTGGGCAGCGGCACGGACATCGCCGTCGCGTCCGCGGACGTGGCGCTGATCCGCGGCGGGATCGCGGGCCTGCCCGTGGCGCTCGGGCTCGCCCGCGCCACCCTGCGGACGATCCGGCAGAACCTGTTCTGGGCGTTCATCTACAACGTGATCGGCATCCCGATCGCGGCGGGCCTGCTCTACCCGTTCACCGGATGGCTCCTGTCGCCCGTCCTCGCGAGCGCGGCGATGTCGCTGTCGAGCGTGTCGGTGCTCACCAACTCCCTCCGCCTACGCGCGTTCGGTCGGCCGTAGACCGGCACACACCGGCGCGCTGGCGGGCACAGCAAAAGCGGCGCGTTCCTGTCGCCTTTGCAGCCCGACGCGGTGAAGCAAGAAGCCGACGAGCAGCGCGCTCGTCGCGCTGTTATCCCGAGCAGCCGGCTCATCGCGCCAGCGGAGCGCTCGGCCCGGGCGCCGGCGCGTCGCTCCGCTTCACGCCCGCTCGCAGGGCGGCTACCCGGTGAGTGAATGATTGGAGCCGCAACTGCACCGAAGCGTTCAAAATACGGAGGATCCATGAGAGCTTATCGCCAGCAACTTGGCACAGCCATTGCTTTTGCCCTGTCCCTCTCGGCCCACGCCGCCGATGCCGCCGTCACCGTCGGGCTCATCGAGCCGACCAATGTGATCATCGAGAGCAGCACGATCCCGGTGCACGCAACGGCGTCGTCCCCCGAGGACATCTACTATGTCGAGGCGGAGCTCGAAGGGCTCACCATCGAGCTCACGCCGACGGAAGGGGGTCATTTCCAGGGAGCGTTCGACCTCGGCGAGCTCGCGGGCGAGCTCGCCTATGGGCCCCACGTCGTGACGGTCCACGCGTACAGCACGCTTGGCGAGGTGGCGAGCGTGCAGGGCACCGTGCACCGGTACGCGCCTCCGACGCTCGGATGGAACGTGGTCACGCACGACACCCTCACCGACGGCTGGCGCTTCGCCGCGAAGTGCATCCCGACGCCGCCGTACGCGTGCAAGAGCCTCCGGGCGAGGTTCCAGACCGACAACGGAAGCTACGAGCTCCTCGCCGAGCCGGGGTTTCCCGTCCCGCAGCCTGTGCCGGGGCACCTCTACGTACTGGAGGGGATGTACGACGGCCGCATGATCCCGTCGGGTAGAACGTACACGCTCACGATCGAGGTGGACGACTACATCGGGCCCACCATCACGAGGACCATCGGCCCCATCTACGTCGACAGGAGCCCGAGGCTCACCGCCGTCCAGCGCGCGCCTGGCACCATCCTCGATTTCGACGCCGCGCGGATCCTCTTCCGGGACCTCTACCAGCGCCTCGGGATCTTCGACCGCGCCACGCAGCAGGTGACCTGGATCGCGACCATCCCGCAAGGAGATCTGCCGTTCAGCGAGGTCTACGGGGCGCTCACGCCGTCCGGGTCCGTGCACCAGTCGACGACGGGCCACATCCTCGCCTGGGTCAACGGCGCCCGGCGCACCATCACGAGCGCGGCGCGCCTCGACGCGGTGAACGGCGACAACATCGTGTGGACGACGTACAGCGACGACTGGGCCGTCGCGACCTCGCTGTCGGCGGGGACGAGCAGGACCCTCTGGCGCATCGACGGGAGCAGGTCGCCGTTCCAGGCCGACATCACGCCTTCCGGCGGCGTCTATTTCGGCACCTACGAGGATTCCGCCATCGTCGGGCCGAGCGGGGTGCGCCTCGGCGATCACGAGGGGAACCTGCAGCGGCCGATCACCGACGGGACGAACGTCGCCGGCCGGTGGTGGGACGGCATGACGAGCTCGAGCTACCTGTACACGGCGGAGGGAGAGGAGGTGTTCCTGGGCGACTCGATCACCGGCACCTCGGCCGGGCTGCTGGTTCACGCGGGCCACGCCGCCTTCCTGAAGAGCGACGGCGCCGTCAACCAGGTCTGGTTGCGGACTCCCGACGGAGAGCAGCATCAGCTCAGCGATTTCACGACGTCGAGCCAGTTCGATCAGGTGAAGCTCCGGGTCGGCCACGACGGCATCAGCGACACCGGCGAGGTCCTCTTCCTGAACGGCGGCAAGCGCTATCTGGGCCGGGCGGGGAGCGCGCCCGAGACCATCGGCTCGTCTCTCGGGCACGGTCGCTGGCTCGACGGGAGCTGGTATGTGACCATCGGGAACACGATCTTCCAGGTCTCGAGCGCGCAGGGCGCCGTCGCGCAGCTCGCCGCGCCGGGGAGCGCGGAGTTCGCGCCGGAAGAGGCCCTGGGCGGCGAGCGCGAGGTGCTGTCCACCTCGTTCGCCGTGGACGAGGTGCTCGATGAGCCCGTGTGGGCTCGGGATCTGCACGAGCCGGACGCGCTGCCGGCGTCGGCCGACGCGGACACGGGCGGCAACGTCGCGCCGGCCGCGGCCGGGTGCAGCGCCTCTGGCCCGGCGGGCTCCGCGGGCAGCGCCGCCGCCCTCGCGGCGGCCGTCGCGGGCCTCGTGCTCGGGCGGCGCCGGCGCGCGCGGTCGTAGCGGCGCCGCGATCCTCCACCCGGCCCGGTCGACCTCGATCGGGCCGGGGCGCCGCGCTCATCGGCGCCGGCCTCGTCGCGGCCCTGCCCTCGCGGCCGCCCCGCCCGTCATCCACCCATCACTCGGCGACGACGATCTGCCATCGCTGCTCCTCGCCGCCGCCGCCCCCCCGCTGCTCGATCGCGGCGGCGTCCTCGGTGGAGCCCTGGTAGACCCCGATCAGCTTGCCGCTCTTCTTGTTCCTGATCTGGAAATCACCGCCGCCCAGATCGATGAACAGCCACGCCTGGTTGTCGCCGTCGTGGTTCTCCCATTGCACCAGCGCGACCCCGTCGCTCGTCGACTCGTCAGGGACATCGAGCACCTTGCCGCTCTTGACGTTGGTCAGCCGGAAGTAGCCCGATCCATTGTAGTTGAAGCTCCACTTCTGGCTGTCTCCTCCCCTGTCCGCGTTCTGGACGACGTCCGCCCCGTCCTCGCCCGACGCGCCGACGACATCCATCACCTTGCCGCTCTTCTTGTTGACGAGCTTGAAATTGTTCGTCGCTCCGGCGACGGCGCCGGCCGACGTGTCGATGGTCAGCGTGTTGTTCCAGCGCATGCTCATGGTGGTGTCCGACGGGAAGGAGATCGGCTGCCAGACGTACGTCGAGTTGTTGACCGGTCCGCTCCAGGCCCCTGCCCACCGGTCTCCCATGTACAGGTAGGCCGTCCCGGCGCTGCCCTGGACCGGGAGCACGTAGGTCGACTGGGAGTGGTAGGTCGTGCCGTCACCGACGTTGGTCATCGCCGACCAGCCCCTGTCGAGAGCGCGCGACGTCGCGTATTTGGCCTGGTTGGGCGACCAGCCCGTGGCGCCCGAGGTCAGCAGGAAATAGGTGCCGTTCCGCTTGAACAGCGCCGGCGCCTCCCGGTGCCCGCCGGGGAAGAGCGTGGCGGAGAGGCGGGCGATGGACAGGTAGTCGGGGGCCAGCTCGTAGAGGTTGAGGTCGTAGTTCTCGTTCGTGGCGGAGATGAAATAGGCCTTGGCGTCGTCGTCGACGAAGAGCCCGCAGTCGCGGGACATGTACCCGGGCTTGCCGTGATCGGTCACCCCGCTGCCGGCGAGCGGCCGGAAGCTGCCGTGATACGTGTAGTCGCCGTCCACGGTGCTCGAGCTCGCGACCGCGGCGCGGGCCTCGCCGTAGTTCACCCCGTTCTCCCAGTGCATCCACATCACGAACCTGTTCGTGGATGCGTTGTAGACCACCTTCGGGCGCTCGATGTTGGCCGGATCGAGGTCCTTGTCCGAGTCCATCGTCAAGACATGGTTCCTGAACTCCCAGCGCCGCAGATCGGTCGAGCGATAGCAGGAGACGGCATAGAACGTCCCGTCCGGGTTCCGGTTCTCTCCGAACCAGTAGTAATGGTCGCCCACCCGGATCACCCCTCCCCCGTGGGCCTGGATGGGCTTGCCCGAGGTGTCGGCCCACTGGATCCCATTGACCAGGGGGCCGACCGCCGGCGGCTGCTCCGGTCCCCCACCCTCGCCAGCCGCCCCGCCGCCGCCGGACGCCGAGCCGACCGACGCGCCGGAGGTGCCGGGCGCCCCGCCCCCCGAAGCGCTGGAGGTGCCGGGTGCCCCGCCGCCGCCGGACGCCGAGCCCACCGATGCGCCGGGCGCCCCGCCGCCTCCGGACGATGAGCCGACCCCGGAAGCGCCGCCGCCGCCCTCCGATGAGCCCCCAGGGAGCTCTTCCGAGCCGGAAGCGCAAGACGCGACGCCGAGCCCCACGACCAGCAGGCCCATCACCGGAGACAAGGAACCGAGACGCATGACGCCCTCCAGAAAGAGCGAGATCTCGGTGCCTTCAACCGGACGAGTCAAGCCCTTCTCGCGCGCAGCGGCCTGGGTGATTTGATCCGCTCCCGTGCGATCTGCCAGCCTGCGCGCCGCGCCCCGAGGTGGTAGGGCGGGTTCATGCAATCGTAGACCACGCTCGCGCCGCGCGTGGCCTCCTCGGCGAAGGCGAGGTCGGTGATGTCGCCGCACACCGACGTGAGCCCCGGCCGCTCCGGAGCGCGGCGGGTGCGCTGCACCAGGCGCACGCGATGGCCTTGCGCCAGCAAGAGCTCCGCGACCCGCGGGCCGATCTGGCCGGCGCCGAGCACGACGTGGAGCCGGCTCTCCCGTGCGCGGGACGAAGGCTGCTGGAGGGGCTGATTCCGTGCGTCAGCAATCCCTGACGGGATTTCCGACGCACGGAACGAAGCCGGTTTCCCCCCACCCCTGCACCAAGCAGAGCGGCGGTCTCCCGCGCAGGAGACGGGCCCAGATCGGCGTTTTCGGCGCGGAAGCGCACTCCTGTGCGCTGAGCACCGAAAACGTCGAGGTGGGCCCGTATCCGAAGCGGGTGACCGTCGCTCTAGGTGAGCGAGGGGAGCGCGCCGGTGCTGTACTGCGGGTCGCCGAAGGTCTTGTCGTCGGTCCCCATCGCGTTCGCGATCGTGACGAGCAGATCGTTGTGCTGGCGGGCCGAGCCGCCGTTCGCCAGATAGTCCACGAAGCGGCCGGTGCGGAAGACCCCGCCCGCGCTGCCGGCGAGCAAGAACGGGATGTTCGTGAGCGCGTGCTGCCTCGACTCGCCGATCTCGGTGACCCACAGGACGACGGTGTTGTCGAGGAGCGTGCGATCCCCCTCCGCGTACGAGTCGAGCTTCCCGAGCAGGTAGGCGAGCTGCTCCGCGAACCACGTGTGGATCTTCATGTACTTCTCGTCACCCGCCGCGTTCCACTCGTGGGAGATGGCATGGTGATTCTGCGTGAGACCGAGGAACGGGTAGAGGTGCTCGCTCTCGGCGTACGACCACTGGATCGTGGCGATCCGGGTGAGGTCGCACGCGAGCGCCGCGGCCATCATGTCCATCTGGAGCTTGCCGATGGCGGGCATGTTGTCGTCCTTCGAGAGGTCGATGCGGTCGCCCAGCGCCGGGGCCTGGCAGCTCGTGGTCGGGTTGCCGCCGCCGCCGGTCGAGGAGCCACCGCCGGCCAGGCGCGCCTCGATGTCCCGGATCGACTGCAGGTGCGAGTCGAGCTTGAGGCGATCTTCCTTGCCGATGCGAGGCCGCACGTCGGCGATGTCCTCGCGGAGGATATCGAACACGGTCCGCCGCTGCGCGCGGAGCCGATCCAGCGCGGTGGAGCCGCCCGGGTCCTGGCCCTGGCCAGGCACCGAGGCCCCGAAGAGCTGCTGGAACGTGTCATAAGGGTCCTCGCGGGGGGGGATGGGCTGGTCCGGCCCGGCGTAGCTGAGCCGACCGCGCACCTCCGCGTCACGGACCTGGACGCCGAGCTCCAGGGTCCGGAACAGCGTGCTCGGCTGCAGCTTGTTCGCGATGTGCTGATCGAGCGAGATCCCCGACGACCAGCCGGCGTTGGTCGACATGAAGCTCTTGAAGTTGCCCTTGAGCAGCGCCCTCCCCGTCAGCAGGCCCCCGATGCCCCGAGCGTGCTCGGAGCCGATGTTCGAGTTGACCACGACGTTCATGTTGACCCCGCGCAGCGGGATAATCTTCGACTTGAACGGCGAGAGCGGCTGGAGCAGCGGGCTCAGCGTGAAGTTGGTCTCGGTCCCCGTGGGCATCCATTTCGACTCCATGGTGCCGTTCGGCGTATAGAACACCACGAAGCGCTTGGGCGCGGTGGCCTCTTGCCCGCGGGCCAGCTCGGAGTTCAGCAGCGGGATCGTCGCCGTCGCCGCCAGCGCGCCCTGGAGCATCCGCCGTCGAGAGATCATTCGCGGTTTCATGTCACTCCTCCTCTGCGATCGCGCTGCGGTACAGGAACGCGTCGGTCTGCGTCGTCGCCACGATGAGCTCCACGAGATCACCCTCCGAACCGTGGAACCCTGCGCGCAGCCCGTCGAGCGAGCACTCGTCGTCGACGTTCTCGAAGCGGCCCGCCGTGTAGCGGAACCATTGCGTCGCGAGGCACTCGCGGACCTGCGCGCTCCCGGCGAGCTTCTCCGCCAGCTGGCGAACGCCGACGAACGGGCCGTCCATGTCATCGGACAGGACCATCTCCCCGGAGACGTCGATGACCTGCCCACCCTCCTCGGTGCGGTACGCGCCCACGGCATCGAAGTTCTCGAACGCGAAGCCGATCGGATCCATCAGCTGATGGCAGCCGGCGCACCTGGCGTTGGAGGCGTGCAGGTTGAACCGTTCACGCGCGGTGACGCCCTCGTCGCCGGTGGGCGGCGTGAGGTCGACGTCGTCAGGAGGAGGCGGCGGATCCTGGCACATGAACTTCGAGCGGATGGCCTTGCCGCGCAGCACCGGAGAGGTCTGATCGGGGTGCGCGTGGACGGCCAGGAACGCGGGCTGCGTGAGCACCCCCGCGCGCTGGTCCGGCGGGAGCTCCACGAGCTGGGGTGTGGTCGAGCCGGGCGGGACCGTCACGCCATAGAGCTCGGCGACGGACTCCGTGGCAAAGCCGACGGGCAGCGTGAGCAGGCTCGAGAGCTTGTGGTCCCCCGACCACAGCACGTGCTCGACGAACGCGGGAGTCTCCGCGCTGATCCCCGCGACGAGCTCGTCGTCGTACCCGGGGAACTGGCTCTCCTCCTTGACGATGGTCTCGAGCTTCCCGAGGTTGAGCCATTGCTTGTAGAACTCCGTGATGGCCCGGCGCGCCCGCGGGTGCTCCAGCATCTGGCGGGTTCGCTCGGCGAGCTGCTCGCGGGTATCGAGCAGGCCCGCCTCGGCGGCGTCGAGCAGCTCGTCGTCGGGGCCGGACGCCCAGACGAGGTACGACAGGCGCGACGCCATCTCGTACGGGTCGAGGCGCACCCGCGACGAGGAGGCATCGAGATCGTGACGCAGCTCCAGGCGGAACAGGAATTTCGGCGATTGCAGCGCGGCCCGGATGACGACCTCGATGCCCTCACGGAACGACCCGTCCGTGCGTCCCGCGGCGTAGGCGCGCATCAGCCGGTCGACGTCCGACGTCTCGAGCGGTCGACGGTACGCGCGACGGCCGAAGTCCTGGACGAATTGCCGCGCGCACGCCTCCTCCTGGGGGACTTGCCCCTCGACCGCGGCCGGATCACACGGCACGAGCTTCGACAGATCGCCCGCGACCGCCTCGGTCGCGAGCGCCTCGGCCGCCAGGAGGTATTTCTCCGCGTGCAGCGCAGACACGGTCAGCACCGTCGCGTTGTTGTTGAAGCCGCCGGCGATCTCATCCGGAGGGAATTGATCGGCAGGGGTGAGGGACGTTCCGAGGAGATCTCGGACCGTGTTGTTGTATTCGAATCGCGTCAAACGCCGCTGCGGCGCGAGGATCCGCTCGGCGCCGCACACCGGGGGATCTCCTGGTCCGGACGTCGAGGCGTCCTCCCCGGAGCTGGAGCCCGAGCCCGAGTCCGCCGCTCCGATCCGCCCGTTACCGCACCCGGCTACGGCCGTCAGCGCGAGCGTCGCCATGAGCGCGTGACCGGCTCGCCAGCGACGATATCCTAAGTCATCCATACCGTGACCTCCTACCGTCGGTCACAACCTACGGTGAAGCCTCGGCAGACGTCAAGCGCTGCTCCCATCAATCCACGGCGCAAGACGCCAGCGTCCGATGGCCGGACAGCGGTCAACAACGGACCGTCCGCTGGCGAAGTCTGATGCTGCCCGAAGACTCCACTCCCGTCATATTATGGATCGACTGGCCGTCACTTGACGCGACACGCGCCGCGTCAGCCCAGCAGAACCGGGCGCACTACGGCCTCGGCAGCGAGGCGAGAGCGCGACTCCGTCGCACCTTCCCAGGCCACCCACGCCGCGCACACGAGCAGTCATCGGAAGAATTCCCGCTCCGGCGCGTATTGATCACGAACCGCCGAAAGCTTTCGAATTTTGACCAGCGACGTCACGCGCGCCGCGCGCCTCGAGGTCGCCGAACGGCTCGCGCTCGAACGGGGCGGAGAGGCCGGTCGGCGCCCTCGAGCGCGGGGGCGTCGGCCTGGCGCTCGTCCCGCGGGTGGACATCGACGGGCTGGAGCAGTTCGTGTTCCGCCCCATCGTCGACGACGAACACGTGATCGTGACCCGTCGCGGGCACCCGCTCGCGCGCGGGCGCGGTTCGGCCGGAGCACGCGATAGCGCCGCTCAGGCACTCCACGGCGTCCGTGCAGGTTCGACTCCGCACCTGCTATGCTGGCGCATGGGTCAACGCATGGTCGCGGTGCTCGGCTGGCTGCTCGCCCTCCTGCTCGTTCCGTCCGGCTGCCATCCCCCGTCGACACGAGCTCCGGCCGCGCTGCCCGCGCGCGCGACTCCGATCCATCACGCGACTCCGACCCCGCGCGATCCGTCGGCCGTGGTCGACCCGGACGATGATGCCGGTATCGCCGCGGCGCTCGCCGGCCACGGGCTCGATGGCTGGATGCACGGCGCGGCGCCTGCGTCCGGTCTCTTCGTATTCACCTACCGGCTCCCGCACGATTTCTTCCGTTACGCTGACTTTCCGATGATCCCGGGGTCACCGGAGGTCGCGCGGGAGCTCGCCGGGCTCCAGCGGCATGACCGGCTGCGCGTGTTCGGCAGCCTCGAGAAGAAGGGCCCTCAGCGCCATGTCCGCGTGCGCCGCATCGAGGTGATCACGCGGTTTTCCTCCGGCGTGGACGCGCCGTCGTATGCGCACGACACGACCACGCGCGCGGCGCTCCTCGGGGGGCGCGAGCTCGTGGGTCGTGTGCACGGCGTCGACGCCGAGGGCAAGATCCTCGTTGTCGAGCTCGCAGACAAGGTGGTCCCGGTGTTCGTGACCCGCCCGGAGCACGTCCGAGACCTGTGGCGCAATGACAAGATCCGGTTGCATTACGTGATCGCCGAGCGCCCCGATCGCCCGATCCACCTGCGGCTCGATCCGGCCGTCTCGAGGCCAATCGAGGTGCTGGAGCGCGTGCAGGCCGGTCATGGCCAGCCGATCGAGCTGGAGGGCGATCTCGTGCTCTTCCCGAGGAGCCCGCAAATCAAATTCGACATCTGGGCGCTGCGCGTCGTCGACAGGGATCGGGTGGAGCGCGAGTATACGCTCGTCAATTTCAGCGATCCGGAGCTCTTCGAGGCGATCCGCGACAAACTCGCGCGGGGCTGGGCGGCGCACCCCGGCGCCCCTGTGGACGCGCGCAACAAGTTCATCAAGCCAGGCCTGCGCGTGCGCGCGAGGGGCGTGCTCAACGTGATCTCGCCGGCGCAGGCCAACCCGCAGATCTTGCTGTCGTCGGAGGGGGCGGTCGAGGTGCTCGGAGCTCCGGGAGGGGGATCAGCGCCTGCTGTCGACCGATGAGGCGTCCCCGCGTCCCGCCGGTCCGTCCTGTGCATCAGCCAGGGCCGCCCGCCTGACGGGCTCGATCACGGCGGTAGAAGGCAATCGCGCCTCCATTTTCTGCTTGCCCACGGTTTCCTGAGACCACACTATCTGCCGGGGGTGGGGTACCCGTACGCGCCGCCCCTCGGAGCGTCATCCTTCCGTATCTCGAGCGAGCGCCCACCCCGGCTCGGGCCGCTCGCGGCGTTCGTCCGTCAGAGCCCAGGACGCTCCACGCGCCCGCTTCGCTGCCCGGTGTCCCGACAGCCATGCTCTCGATCGGAGGTGCGCCCGTGAAACCAGCGATCGTCCTACAGCTCGTCATCGTATCGTCGTGCCTCGCCTCCGCCGCTGCCGCCGCCGAGCAGGCGTGCGGGTACTCCAGCGCCGGCTGGAACGCGCCGAACGGCGCGGCGGTGTTCAGCGCCGGCTCGGGGCCGATCGGCGACGTCCTTAACGCGGTCGGCGAGTTCCGGACGCACTCGATGCTGTCGCACGGACCCGGACGGTGGGTGACACATGTCACCATGAAGCAGCCGCGCGAGAACTCCTGGCCCGAGGTGTGCAGCACGCCCATCGTATCGAACGATCTGCTCGATGGTTATCCCGGGCTCGCGCAGGTCAACCAGGGTGGGATCTACCGCTTCCTCTACGGGAGCGGCGGGAGCGGCCCGGCCGCGCTGACGTATCAGGTCGGCAATGCCAAGAGGGCCGCGTCGATCGGCGAAACCATCTGGTGGGAGGTGCCTTACTACGCCGAGCGCTCGATCATCGACGGAGGGGTCGAGATCCCTCGGCTGAGCGTCCGCGGCGACCGGGTGCACTACTCGTTCTTCCAGTACCGCAACACCGAGGGCACGCCCACCGGCGAGCCGGCGTGGAACAACGGTATGGTCTGCTCCTCATTCCTTGCCTATGCGCACCACCTCGACGGCCAGGGCGCCATCCCCCCGTACACGTACAGCCATACCAAGCTCGCCAGCGCGGCCAACGCCCTTCACGGCGGGGTGATGGACAGCTGCGAGAACAGCCTGGGGTTCTGGGGCTCGATCGGCACATCGATCGTCTGCCTCTCGGACGTCTGCGAGAAGGCCGCCAATCAGGTCGCGAACTGCATGGCCTCGCACGCATGCGACACCAGCAGCGGCAGCTTGTGGAGAGGAGTCCGAGACGACCCGAAGGCCGTCGCCGTGTCCATCAGCCCCGACCGCATCGGCGGCTGGAACGGGCACCCCTGGGGGACCCAGGCCGGCGCGACCGTCTGGTCCGCCGATACGAACCACAACGTCCAGTGGAACTCCGGAGGCAATGTGTACGGGTGCTGGTACTGACGATCGCTCGAGCACGCTGACGTGAGGAGCTCAGGCCATGAGGACCAGGAACGGTGCGCGTCGGTCGAAGGCGCAGTGGGTCGGCGTGGCGGCGCTCGCCGCCGCGCTCTGGCTCTGGGTCTGGTCGGCCCGCCCTCCCGAGGCGCCCGAGCCCGCCCGGGCAGCGCCGAAGGCGAGCGCGCCGGAGGCGCCGCCGAGCGCGAGACGCGCGGCGAGCGCCGCCGCGGCGAGCACGAGGGCGCCCGAGGAAGACCCGGCGCCCCTCATCGACGAGATCGAGGTCGAGAAGCCGGAGGTGTGCGCCGGCGAGGAGAACCTCATCACCGTGCGCGCCCATACCACGAACGGGACCGACGAGTACCTCCACAGCGTCATTGGCACGCGCGCCGGATCGCGGGTGCCGCTCCGCATCTGGCCCGACATGGACGGATCGTACGAGATGCCCACCATCTCCGTGTTCGGGCGGAACAACGTGGTGCGTCAGATCGAGGTCCCGAGGTACAAGGTCAACGACTGCAAACCAGAGCGGATCGTCGTCATCACCCACAGGCTCCTGCCGAGCACCCCCGGTGACTACGAGCTCACGGCGCAGATCGTCGACGTCGGGGTCAAGGACGAGCCCGACGCGAGGCCGTTCAAGCCCGCGAGTTATGCCTGGGTGTTCGACGACGGCGGCTCGGAGAAGACCAAGGCGCCGTTCGTGACCCACAGCTACGAGCGCCGGCCGCAAACCGCGCTCGTCTCCGAGTTTCTGGTCCGGGTGGAGGTCAAGAGCGAAGCGGGCGAGAAGCTCGCCGGCCGCGCCCTGCTCCAGATCCCGAACATGATGTTTCAGGACCTCGCCGAGCGGGGCATCGTGACCATCGGGGCGACGCCGACGCCCCGATTCCCCAAGCAGGACGGCGACGGCGTGGTCCGGCAGGCCTTCCGCTTGTGGCATCACCGCGACGCGCCGGTCCGGATCGATACCGTCACGGCGGTGCGGCACTACGCGGGAGCCTCGGACGCCTCACCGCGCGAGAACGCGTCGCTCGGCGTGGTCGAGATCCCACCGGGGCAAGGGGTCGATGTGGAGGTGAGGCTCGACACGGTGCGTGAACCGGATGTCTTCACCATCACGTACTTTGTCGAGGGGGAGACGGCCGAAGGGAACGCTGCGCGCGGGACGTTCTCGCTGATGAAGCCGCCGCCCGCGCCGACCAAGGAGTCGAGCATACCGGTCACGGAGCCCGTTTTCCTGGCGAAGATCAAGCGAGCGCGAGAGCTCCTCGCGCAGGAGTTCGTCACCGACGAGGACATCTGGCGGCTGGAGCGAGAGGGGAAGATGGCGGATCTCGACGTCTCGCCGCCGCGGGCGAAGGCGCCTTAGTCCGATCAGCGTGCCTCGGCCCGCCGCGCGCCGTCGGCCGCGGCGGCGTCGGCGCGGTTCATCCGCTGGATGCAGAGCTTGAGGCCGGCGCGGAGGTTGCCCATCGTGATGATCCCCGAGAGATCGACCCCGAGCGCGATCATCGTCTGCGCCACGTTCGAGCGGATACCCGTGATCACGCCCTCCGCGCCGAGGAGCCGTATCGCGCGGACCATCTCGATGAGGTAGCTCGCCGTCTTCGTGTCGACGGCGTCGACCCCGGTCAGATCGAGGATCGCGAAGCGCGCCCCCTTGGTCGAGATCGCGTCGAGGAGGCTGTCCATCACCTCGGAGGTCCTCACGCTGTCGACGACGCCGACCATCGGGAGCGTCAGCACGCGATCCCAGACCTCGATGATGGGCGTCGAGAGCGCGCGAATCACCTGCTGCTGGGCCTGGATCATGTCGAGCCTCGCCTGGAGCTCGACCTCCTTGCGCTTCACGTCCGTGATGTCGAACGTCACGGACACCGCGCCGTTCTGCGCGCCGCGCTCGTCGAAGATGGGGAGCAGCCAGGACCGCCAGGTGACGCCGTGGGCCTCGACCTGATTGTCCACGACCTCTCCCGCAAACACGCGCCGCATCCCGTCCACGGCCGCCTGGTTGGCCTCGTAGAGGTCGAAGACGTTCTTGCCGATGAGCGCCCCGGGCTCCACGCCCGAGTTCTCGAGCCCCTTGCCGTCATGATGGGTGAACACCCCATCGCGATCGTACTTGCACGCGGCGATCGGGACGTGATCGAGGATGGCGCGCAGGATGATCGAGTCGTCCCGCGACGCGTCCGCCAGCCGGCCGCGGTCGGTCACGTCTTGCCCGAGGAAGAGCCTGCGCACCACCTGGCCGTCGGCGCCGCGCATCGGCTCGTGCACCCACGCACACGCGACGACGCGCCCGTCCTTCCGCCGGTGCTCGGCGGAGAGCGGCGCGCCGCCCTCCCCGTCGCAGAGGCGTCGCCAGAGGTCGACGTCGGCGCTGCCCAGCGCCGTGTCCGCGAGGCGGCGGCCAATCACCTCTTCCCCGGTATAACCCAGCAGCCGCTCCGCCCCGGCGCTCCACGCGGCGATCTCGAGAGCCCCGACGTCGCCCGTGCACTCCACGGCGATGAACGGTCCGTTGAGGACCGCGTTCATGTAGCTCGTCGCGGTCTCGAGCTCGTCCGGGCCGGCCAGCTGGTCCATGCGCCGCACTGTACCGGGCACATCGTCGGAATGTCGAGAAAAACGGCCACGCCCGGCGGTCAGCTCCCTCGCTTCATCGTGGCCTCGATGAGCCCGTGCGGCTCGTCGACCGGGACGAAGATCTCGTTGTCGTTGGTGAGCCCGAAGGGTGCGAGATCGACGAGCAGGCAGTGCTTGTTGGGGAGCGAGAGGCTCACCTCGTCGATGGCAGGACACGCGGCGAGCACCGCCTCCCCCAGGTCATGAATGGTGTGCTGCACCGAGAGGCTGTGTCGCTCCGCGAACGTCTCGATCAGGGCGCGGCGGGCGCGCTCCCACGTCGCCGTCGGCGCCGGGTCGCGGCCGGCCGCGCGCCAGCGGGCCACCATGAGCGTCGAGAGGATGCGGTCCCCGGTCTCCTTGAGCGTCGTGTGCTCGTCGCGCGGGAAGCCAGAGAACGCCGAGCCGGTGGTCTTGAGGACGAGGAGGTCCGCGACGCCGGACGTGATCTCGACCCCGCCGGGAGCCGCCGAGATCTCCGCAGTCCGCCGCTCCCCTGCCGCGCGGAGGAAGGCGTGAGGGTGCGGCGCGCCGCCCGCGTCGACGCGAGACCAGACGTTCTCCGCGATAGCGACCCTCGCCCGCCGGGTGTGCGGCTTGCCGAGGAAGTGTTCGGCGAGCAGGACGCCGAAGTCCTCGATCGGCTCGACCGGGTGGCCCTTGGCGAGCGCGTACACGGTGTTCTTCATCGTGTCCGTCGGCAGCACCTTGCTGTTGTCGCCCTTCGTGTAAGCGTCGTCGAACTCGCCCTCCAGCTGGACATCGACCTGGACGTCGGTGAGCTCGTGCCGCGCGCCCGCGCGGCGGACCTTCACGAGCCGCACCCTCGATTTGCCGTAGGCGTTCCGCACCAACGAGATCGACATCGTTCTTCAGCTCCCGCGCCGGGCGACGACGCTCTTTTGAGACGCGGGAGAGACGGTAGCTCGAAGCGCGACGCCGGCTCAAGCCTGGCGGGTCCCCTCGCCGTCGACCCGCGGCGCGCGACGACGCGCCGGCGGCGGCCGCCCGCCGGAGGGGCGTCGGGCGGGCCCGTGCGATATCGCGCGTGCGGCGGCGAGGGCGCGTCACCACATACGCGGGCATGGTGACCACAGAGCGTGACAGGGCGGCCGACGAGCTCGTCGCTCGCCGTGAATCGTTGAGGGACGCCGCGCTCGCCCGCCTCGAGGCCGCGTCCGTCGCGCCGCGCGCCTTCGGAGCGCGCGGCGAGCGCGAGGCGCTCTCGCGCTGCCACGTGGACCTCGCGGCGCACATCGACGCCCTCGCGGCGGCGCTCCGCGCGGCGGGCGCGCAGCAGCTCTGCGAGTACTGCGCGTTCACGGCGGTGTTCCTCGAGGCGCTCGGGGTGCCCCGGCGCGCGCTCGGCGCCGCGCTCGACGCGCTGAGCGAGAGCATCGGCGAGCAGCTCGATCCGGCGCTCTCCTCGCTGGCGCAGGACGCGCTGGCCGCGGGCCGCGAGCGCCTCTGCGCCTCGCCCCTCGTGACGCCGGCCGCGCTGGCGGCCATCCCCGAGCCCCCGTGCGCCGCCCGCGAGGCCGGCTCGCCGGCGGAGGCCATCGAGCGCTCGGCGGCGCGCATCGCGCCGATGAGCGTCGCGCTCAGCTTCATGCGGCGCCCGGCGGACGCGCTCGCCGCCGGCGCGAAGCGCGCCCTCTGCCTCGACGACGCCAGGCGCCACGTCGCGCAGCTCGCCACGGCGCTCGACAACGGGTCGCCGGAGCTCTTCACCGCCTATGCGGAGTGGGCACAGACGCTGCTGGTGCAGCACGGCCTCGACCCCGCCGAGCTCGTTGGCTACCTCCGCGCGCTCGGCGACGTCCTCGCGCTCACGCTGCCGGAGCGCCTCGCCGAGGCGCCGCGGCGGTACCTGGCGGCGGCGCTCGAGCGGCTCACCTCGACGCACGCCGAGAATCCCAGCTTCGTCCGCCCGGAGGCTCCGCTCGGCGCCGTCGCGTGCACCTACCTCGACGCGCTGCTCGAGCGGGACCGGAGGCGAGCGGTGCGGGTCATCCGGGAGGCGCTCGACGCTGGCGCGCCGATCAGGGACATCTATGCTCACGTGCTGGAGCCGTGCCAGTACGAGGTGGGCCGGCGCTGGCAGCTCCGTCAGCTCAGCATCGCCGGCGAGCACTACTGCACGGCGGTCACGCAGATGATCCTGGGCCAGCTCTATCCGCTCGTCGTCAGCGCCGATCGCGCCGGCCGCCGCCTCGTGGCCACCGCCGTGGACGGGAACCTCCACGAGATCGGCGCGCGCTTCGTCGCCGATTTCTTCGAAATGGCGGGGTGGGACACCTTCTATCTCGGGGCCAGCACGCCCGCCGAGCACGTGATCCAGGAGGTCGTCCAGCGGAAGGCCGACGTCCTCGCGGTCTCGGCCGCGCTCAGCGATCAGCTGTCGAGCGTCCGCCAGGTGATCACCGCGGTGCGCGGCGACGACCGGTGCAGGGGCGTCGTCGTCCTGGCCGGCGGCCAGCCGTTCCGCGTCGTCGACGACCTCTGGAGGCAGCTCGGGGCCGACGGCTCGGCGCCGAGCGCAGAGCGCGCCGTCCGCACGGCGGAGCAGCTCCTCGCGGCGCGGAGCGCATGACCCCGCTCCGCGCCTTCGACCGCCGGCCCCGCGGGGTGCGTTTCGCATAGCGAGCTCCGCGCCGGCCTGCCAAGGACAGATCGCCTCCACCGCAAGCGAGGGAGAGGCTTTGATTCGGATGATTCCGATGACTCCGATGGAACCGCGCAGCACGCAAAGCGCAGGAGAAAACGAAGGAGCGCCGCTCGTGACCCCGCCGCCTGGACACGAGCTCGGCGGTCCGATCGCGGAGCTCGCCGCTGCTTTCCTCATGGCCTCGACCGCGCTCGCGATCGGCGTGTTCGCGCCGGACGGCGCGCCGAGGCTCACCAACCACGGCATGCGCCGGCTGCTCGGGGGGGCGGGCGAGCCGGGTCGCGCCGAGGCTCGCCTCGTCAGCCCGAGCTTCGCGCAGCTCGCCGCGGCCGGGCGCGGCGCCGAGGAGCCGATCTACCGCGGCCTGCTGCACTTCGGGGATCTCCGGTCCATCGCGCACAGCCTCCGGGGAGAGGTCTGGCGGCTCGGCCACGACCTGCTGCTCCTCGCCGAGTTCGACGTCATCGAGCTCGAGCGCGTCGTCGCCGAGGTGTCCGCGCTCAACTCGCGGATCACGAGCCTCCAGCGGCGGCTCGTCTCCGAGCAGAAGGAGCTCGAGCGGTCGCTCGAGCAGCTGCGCGCCACGCAATCGATGCTCGTCCACTCCGAGAAGATGAACGCGCTCGGCAAGCTCGCCGCCGGCGTGGCCCACGAGATCAACAACCCGCTCGCGTTCGTCCGCAGCAACGTGCACACCCTGGCCGAGTCGCTCGATCGGCTGTTCGCCGCGTACGAGGCGCTCGAGCGGGCCGCCGTCAGCGCAGGCTCGGACGACGTGAAGGGCCTCGCCGAGGCGCTCCGCGCCGAGGTCGAGCCCGACTTTCTGCGCGAGGATACGGTGGATCTCGTGAAAGGCACGCTGGGCGGCCTCGCGCGCGTGCAGAAGATCGTCGAGGACCTCAGGACCTTCACGCGGATCGACCGGGCGGAGGAGGAGCGCTGCGACCTGAAGGAGTGCCTGGAGAGCACCCTCGCGATCGCGGGCCCGGCGCTGAAGGACGGCGGCGTCCAGGTGACGGTCGAGTGGGCCGAGCTGCCGATGCTGCGCTGCAAGCCGGCGGAGCTCAGCCAGGTGTTCCTGAACCTCCTCATCAACGCGGCCCAGGCGGTCGAGTGCCGGGGCCGGGGCAACGGCCGCATCGTGATCCGCGAACGCGACGAAGAGCGCCGGGTCGTCCTGGAGTTCGAGGACAACGGCGCCGGGATAACCCCTGACGTCCTCGGCCGGATCTTCGATCCGTTCTTCACGACCAAGCCTGTCGGGCAAGGCACGGGGCTGGGCCTCACCATCTCGCACAAGATCGTCGTCGATCAGCACGGCGGCACCATCGCCGTCCGATCGACCCCCGGGGTGGGCAGCACCTTCACGATCACGCTGCCGAAGGAGCCCGACCGATGACGCGCGCCTCCGGCGAGCGGCGCGCGCTGCTCATCGTCGACGACGAGCGCGAGACCTTGAAGGCGCTCCGCCGCGAGCTCCGGCGCGACTACGATGTCCTCATCGC
This sequence comes from Sorangium sp. So ce145, assembly GCF_051525985.1. NCBI lineage: Bacteria > Pseudomonadati > Myxococcota > Polyangiales > Polyangiaceae > Sorangium > Sorangium sp. So ce145. The sequence continues at coordinate 5,617,132 of NZ_CP150315.1, forward strand.
GGAGAGCGCCGAGCAGGGTCACGCGATCTTGCGCGAGCGGACCATCCCTGTCGTCCTCAGCGACCAGCGGATGCCGGGCACGACGGGCACGGAGTTCTGCGCGAGGCTCAGGGCCGAATTCCCGGAGACCGTCCGCCTCCTCATGACCGCCTATGCGGACACGAGCGCCGCCATCCAGGCCATCAACGAGGGCGGCGTGTACCGGTTCATCTCCAAGCCATGGGATCCGCCGGCGCTGGCCGGCGTCGTGAGCGACGCGTTCGCCCAGCACGAGCGCATCAGCAGCTGCCAGCGGCTCCTCTCGAGCCTCAAGACGAGCGCCGAGGCCCTCCACCTCGAGAACCAGCAGCTCGCCGAGGTGACCCAGAAGACCCATGAGCTCATGGGCGTCGCTGCGCACGATCTGCGCAATCCGATCGCGGCGATCCAGTGGTTCTCGAAGATGCAGCTGGCCGGCGCCGGCGTGGGGCCCGAGGACACGCGGCGCTACGCCCTGAAGATCCAGGACAACGCCGAGTTCGCGCTGCAGCTGCTCGAGGACCTGCTCGACATCACGACGCTGGAGCACGAAAACGGCGGGCTTCGCCTGCAGGAGGCCGACCTGCGAGGCATCCTCTCGGCGGCGGTCTCCCTGAACGAGCACGGCGCCGGCCGGAAGGGGATCGCGGTGCACGTCGACGTGCCCGCGGATCTCCCGCTCGTCTGCTGCGACGTCGCGCGGATCGAGCAGGTCCTGAGCAACCTGCTCAGCAACGCGTTCAAGTTCTCGCATCCGGGCACGACGGTGACGGTGCGCGCGCGGAGGCTCGGTGAAGCGGTCGAGGTGATGATCGAGGATCAGGGCCTGGGCATTCGCCCGGACGAGATCAGCGGCCTGTTCCGCAAGTTCCGGAGGACGAGCACCCGGTCGACAGGCGGCGAGAAGAGCACGGGGCTCGGCCTGTCGATCTGCAAGAACATCGTCGAGCGCCACGGCGGCGCGATCCGCGTGGAGAGCGAGCTCGGCCGGGGAACGCGGGTGTTCTTCACGCTCCCGATCAAAGCTGGGCGCGCCTGCGAGCCCGAGCGCCCTGCGGTGTAGGCTCGCCCGCGCGCCGCGCTTGGCCGATGACCACTTACCAGCTCACCGTGTCGTCGAGCGTGAGCGCCCCGCCGGACGCGGGCGTGCTCATCGTGCGGTTGCCGCCGCCCGGGAGGTTCTCCCAGGTCACGGTGCCGTCGGCGTTCTTGCGGTAGTACTTGTACTGGAGCGCGCTGCTGGCCGGCAGGTTGACGCGGTTCGTCCACACGGGGTAGCCGCGTGGATCGACAGGGACGCCGAGATCGGTGTTCCAGCTGCCGAGCGCAGCGGTGTTGCCAGTGACGTACATGTGCTGGCCGACCACGGTGGTCGCGGTGACGTTGACCGTGACGCCTGCCTCGCCGGAGCCGGGCGGCACCACACATGCGTTGTAGCGGCCGCAGACCACCGAGGGGACATCGACGACCCTGCCCGCCCGGATCGACGCCACCAGGCTGATGTACTCGCCCATGGCCCAGTTCAGGGGGCTCATCGACCGCGTCGGGGTGCCCGCCGCGACGTTCGCCGGCTTCTGGACGGACCAGCCGGTGACGTCCGTCGTCTCGCTCCATACCTGCTCCGGGATGAAGCCCTGCGGCGTCGAGAACGCCTTCACCGCGGTCAGGTAGGGGTTGCCGTCGGCGCCGACACCCGTGCTGGCGATCTTGAACATGCCGCGCTCGGCCGTGAAGATGGGCCACAGCCGGCCCCGGCCGCCGTTTCCGTCGAAGTTGCCGCCGTCGTTCTTCTCGCCGTATCCATCGTAGTTGTAGCGGAACCACGCGTCCCCCTTGCCGGCGATCGTCCGCTTCAGGATGGCGTCGTACTCGGGCAGCGTCGCGACGATCGAGGGATCGTCGGCCCGCTTCACCCCCATCCGCACGAGCTCGAGGAACCCGCCGTCGACGATGTACCGCTGGTCGTGCGTGCCGCCGCCGTTGCCGATCGTGAAGGTGACCGCCGCGTCCGGCCCGGACACCGGGTTGTACACCTGCGGCCCGCTGCCCGTGTTGCCCCGCGCGGAGGGGTTGATGCGGAGGTAATACCGGCCGTCGCCGTGGTACCCCGTGGTCGTGAACGTCCAGCGGTCGACGCTCTGCTGCCAGTAGTCGGCGGCGGCCATGTAGCGCGCCGCGCTGGTGGTGTCGCCGTTCGCGCGGGCGATCGTCGCGGCGCAGACGAGGCCCGCGATCTCCGCCGCGATGGTCGACGGCGAGTACCCGGCGTTCTCCTCCCAGCGCTCCTGCTGGGTCCATGGGCCGGTGTTGACGATGTAGTCGGCCGTCTTCTTGATCTTCTTCCACAGCGGGTTGTAGACGGAAGGTCCGAGCCGCCACGCGAGGAGGATCGGCATCGCCTGCTCATCCATCTGCGTGCCTTGCCAGTACTGCCAGCCGCTGACCCAGGCGTTCTGCGGGAAGCGGCCGACGCGGCTGTAGCCCTGCGGGCAGCCCGGCGCGTCGTACTCGGCGGCGCCGCAGTCGCTCGACTGCTGCAGGGTGTTGAACAGGTAGTTGACCACCGAGGTCCCGGCCGCGGTGTCGCCGGCCGTCACCAGCGCGCTGGCGAACTTGAACAGATCGCGCGCCCAGACAAGGTGGTAGCCGCCGCTGTTGCCGTCGCCGTTGGTCTCGCCCCAGGGCGTGCCCATCCCCGCGATCATGGCGCCGTTCGACTTGTCCTGGATCGCCTTGAGCGACATCGCCGCGAGGTAATACTGGTCGTCGGCGGTGGCGCTCTGGCTGCTGAGCCCGGCCGCGTAGGACTTCCACCCGTTGTCGTAGGTGGTTTGCAGCGTGCTCAGGTTGCTGCCGAGCGTCGCGTTCGCCGTGGCGGCCGCCTCGATCTCGGTCGCGCCGAAGCCGAGCACGACGTCGAACGAGACGCTGGTGACGGCGCTCGCGCCGAGATCGATCCAGCCCATCTGCGCCACATTGCCGCCGCTCGCCAGGTCGTTTCGCCAGGTCATGGTCCTGTCGACGTTCCCGCCGAGGAGGTCGGTCCAGCCGTCCGACTCGCCGACGAAGCCGCTCGACACCATCGGCGCGCCGCTCACCACCTTCCATGGGCGCGACGCGGCGAGCGCCGAGGCGCGGCTGTTCTCCGAGGCGACGAGCAGCGTGCGCCCCCCTGCATCCACCGTCCTCGACGTGTCGCCGGCCCCGGAGTTGTCCATCGCCGGGTTGTGGAGCAGGTAGAGGTTGAACTGCGTGACGTTCCTGCCGCCCAGGGCGTCGAACCGGACGCGCTGGATCAACGCGTGGCGCCCCGGATCGGTGAAGACGGTCTTGGTGATCCGCCAGTTGTGGGCGCTGTTCGTCGTCGTCGCCTGCCAGCGCATGGACCGCTTGTCCGGCTGGGTCACGGTGAAGCTCTGCTGCTTCTCCTCGTCGACGAACGTCTTCGCCGTGTCCCCCACCAGGAACTGCAGATCGACGGTGTTCACGGTGTCGAGCACCGGATAGAACACCTCGGACACGATGCCGCGATGACCGGTGAAGTAGACCCTCGAGGCAGCGGTCGTCGAGGTGCCCAGGAACGACTTCTCAGCAGGTCCCCACACAGAGGGTACCCCGACCCCTTTGGCGGCAATGCCGGCGCCGAGCGCCTTCAGGGCCTCTGCCTTCGACGGGGCCTTGCGGGCGGTGCCGAACGGGAACGGGACCGCGGACTCCCCGGCCATCGGCTCCTCTGCATCCGTGTCATCCGTGTCGAGCGCGCAGCCCGCGAGCCCGAGCGTCAGGCAAACAATTGCAGTGTCACAAGAAATGCGCTTCAGCATCACGCCATTCCCCTTCCCTCGGGTGGCCGTCGCGTGAAGACCGCTCCACGGCTACCGTAAGCCAGCGACTTGGTTGATGTTTTTACGTGGAACCGGCGGATCGCGGCCCGGGCCCCCTGCGCTCACTTCGCTCCGGCTCCGCGTGGAACGCCAGCAATGCTGTAGCGTAGCACGCGATCCTCGCGCGCTTGCGCGCACCTGCGCGCCGCCATGCCGAGCTCCTGGCAACGACAGCGCCCCTGCGCTCTATGCGCCGTCTCGACGCGGGTCCACCAGCGCCGAAGCCATCACGCTGCAGGACGATCGACGCAAACAGCGCAGCTCCCGCCGCGGGCTCGACGGAGCGCGGCGCCGTCCTCGCCGCCGCGGGCTCATCAGCTCACGCGCCAACCACCTTGCGCCTCGCCGCCGCGTAGCGCCTGACCACCTCGTCCGCGATGACGCCGATCAGGATGACGGCGCCGATGACCGCGAACTCGATCTGGGTCGGGACGCCCAGCATGTTGATGGCGTTGCGCAGCACCTGCATGAGGGCGGTGCCCAGGATGACGCCCAGCACCGCGCCCTCGCCGCCGCGCAAGCTGAAGCCGCCCAGCACGGCCGCGGCGATCGCATACAGCTCGTAGAAATTGCCGAAATCGACCGGCTGGGCCGAGTTGACCTCCAGCGCGAACAGCATGCCCCCGAAGCAGGCGAGCACCGAGCAGAGGACATACGCGAGGATCGTCATCCTGTCGGTGTCGACCCCGCTGTAGCGGGCCGCCTGCTCGTTGCGGCCCAGCGCCATCAGATAGCGGCCATAGACGGTGCGGTTCAGGAAGATCGACGCCGCCACCGCGATCGCGAGGAACAAGAGGAACGGCATCGGGATGTCGATCCACGTGATCGGCGCGAGCCGCGTCTTCACGCCGGTGAACGGGTGCACCACGTAAGGGCTGAAGCGCCCCTCGGAGATCCACGAGAGGAACGGCACGGGGACCGAGAGCGGGCTGCCGACCGACAGATAACGCAGCGACTCGAACCCGACGCCGAACCCCTGCGTCTGATCGCCGGAGATCCCGCGCGCGGTGCCCCGGTAGAGCAGGAGCCCGCAGAGCGTCACGACGAACGGCTGGAGCCGGAGCTTCGTGATGAGCAGCCCGTGCGCGAGCCCGATGCAGAGGGAGATGCCGAGCAGCACGGGCACCGCCAGCGAGGCCGGCCAGTGCTGCACCGAGAGGAGCCACGGCAGCATGCAGCCGGCGAGCGCCACGACCGAGCCGATCGACAGGTCGATGCCGCCCGTGATGATCACGAAGCCCGCCCCGATGCTGAGGATGCCGAACAGCGCCGTCCTCCGGATCAGGTTCTCGAGGTTCTCCGCGAGGAGGAACCTCCCGTTCAGGAGCGCGGTGCCGAGCGACACCGCGAGGAGGAGCCAGAAGACGCCGAGCACCTTCCGCCGCGTGCTGGGCACGAGCAGCGAAGCGGGCGCGGCGCCGCGCGCCCTGAGGTCATGTGTCGTCGTCACTGACATGCTCTCTGGCCTCGATGGGTAGTGGTCACGCCGCGTCACGCCGCGTCACGCCGCGGCGTCGCTGCCGGTCGCGAGCCGCATGATCGCCTCCTCGCTCAGCTCGGCGCGGCCGAGCTCGCCGGCGATGCGCCCCTCGTGCATCACCAGCGCACGATCGGACATGCCTATCACCTCTTCCATGTCGCTGGAGACGAACAGGGTGGCCATGCCGCTCGCTGCCAATCGCTCCATCAGCTGGTATATCTCGTGCTTTGCGCCGACGTCAATGCCGCGGGTCGGCTCGTCCAGGAGCAGCACGCGCGGCGACATCGAGAGCCACTTTCCGATGACGACCTTCTGCTGGTTGCCGCCGGACAGGTGCTGCACAGGCTGCACGTCGCTCGGCGTCCGCACGCCGAGCTCCCGGATCGTCCGCGCCGACATCCGGCGCTCGCCCGCGCGGTCGAGGACGCCGTAACGCTGCGCCGCGCCGAGGCTCGGGAGGCTCACGTTGGCCCGGATCGCCATCTCCAGGATGATGCCTTGTTGCTGGCGGTCCTCCGGGACCAGGCCTATCCCGGCGGCGATGGCGTCTCGCGGGGCCCGCGGCGTGATCGCCCGCCCGGCCACGCGGATGGCGCCCCCGGCCGCCGGCGTGACGCCGAACAGCGTCCGGAGAAGCGACGTGCGCCCCGCGCCGAGGAGCCCGGCCACGCCGACGATCTCCCCGCCGCGCACCGTGAAGGAGAGCGCTCGCTCGGGGTGCCTCGGCGTCCGGAGGCCGGAGACCTCGAGCACCGGCTCGCCGGGCGGGTTCGGGACGTGCGGATAGAACTGCGAGAGATCGCGGCCCACCATCAACCTCACGATGCGCTCGTGGCTCATTTCCTCCCCGCGCGAGAGCTCGCCCGCGTTCTCGCCGTCGCGCAGCACGAGCACGCGATCGCAGAGCGCCCTCACCTCGCCGAGGCGGTGAGAGATGTACACGACGCTGATCCCGCCCGCGCGGAGCTCCCTCACCACCTGGAAGAGCGCCTCCGCCTCGTGCGGGCACAGGCACGACGTGGGCTCATCCATGATGAGCACCCGCGCGTTGGCCGAGAGCGCCTTCGCGATCTCGACCAGGTGCCGCTGCCCGAGCGACAGGCCCGCGACGAGCGCGCGCGGCGAGCACGCGAGGCCGACGCGCGCCATGATCGCCCGCGCCTCCCGCTCCATCCTGCCCTCGTCGATGAAGCCGCCCCGCCGCGGCTCCCGGCCGAGATAGATGTTGGCCGCGACATCGAGGTTGTCCGCCAGGTTGAGCTCCTGGTGGATGAGCGCGATCCCGAGGGAGAGCGCCTCCCTGACGGAGCCGAGCGCGACGGGCCGCCCGTCGAAGAGCATCTCGCCGGCGTCGGGCGCCTCGACGCCGGCGAGGATCTTCATGAGGGTGCTCTTGCCAGCGCCGTTCTCGCCGACGATGCCGAGCACCTCGCCTCGACCGAGCGCGAGATGCACGCCGCTGAGCGCGAGCACGCCGGGGAAGCGCTTGGTCAGGCCGCGCACCTCGAGCAGCGGCGTCGCGTCCGGTTCAGGCGAGGAGGCTGTCATTCGCGTCGGCGCGTCGAGCGTCGCCGGCGTGTCAGCGTGCGCGCGCGCCGCGCGGGCGCCGCGCTGCCCGACGCCGGGCTCACTGCTGTTTGCCCGCCTTCTGCTTCAGATCGGCCCAGAACGCGTCGAGGTTGCCCTTGCGGATCTGCCGGGCCGGCAGGGAGATGAACTTGTCCTGGGGCACGACGGAGTTATCCCCCCGCACGAGCGCCGCGAGCACGCGCACCGACTCCTTGCCGTACATGTACGGATTCTGCACCACCGTGCCGACCACCTCGCCGTCCTGGATCGCGCGCAGCGTCGCGTCCTGCTCGTCGAAGCCGACGACCTGGATCGCGCTCATCTTCCCCGCCTGCTTCACCGCCTCGAGCAGGGCCGGCGTGTGGTACGCGTTCAGGCCGATCAGGCCCACGAGGTCCGGGTGCGCCGACATCATGTCTTCGGCGTTGCTCTTCGCCTTGGCGGCGTCGATCTGGTCGGTCAGGGTCGCGACGATGGTGTATTTCGCCCCCTTCAGCTCCTGGTTGAGCGGGTCGTTCCCAGCGCTGGTGTCCTGGCGATCGAGCAGCTCGTCGAGCACGCCTTGACGGCGCTTGCGGGCGTTGTCGCCCTCGAGCCGCCCGACCAGGATGGCCACCTTGCCGCCGCCGGGGATCGCCTCCTTCACGAGCTGCCCCGCCATCCGGCCAGCGACGTAGTTGTCGATGCCGATGTACACGATGCGATCGCTCTTCGGAGCGTCCGAGTCCTGCGTGATGAGCTTCGTCTTCGCGGCCGCCTTGTTGAGCAGCGGGACCTGGTTCTCCGCGTCGATCGGGCTGATCGCGATGCCGTCGACGCCGCGGATCAGGAGATCCTCGACCCGGTGCAGCTGGTCGTTCACGTCGCTCGGCATCACGACGCTCACCTCGACGTTGTGCTCCTTCGCGCCGTCGATGACGCCCTTCTCGGCGATGGTCCAGAACGGGGCGACGCCGTTCGTGATGTAGGCGAGCTTCGGCTTGCCCCCCGCCGCCGGCGCGCCGCCGTTGTCGCAGCCCAGGGCCGCGAGCCCCGCCGCCACGCAGGCCCCGACGATGAACCGACTGATGCTCTTCACCATGCGCTCTCCCCTCCACCCGTCCACCCGACAAGAGCCGCCTCGCGCGACGGGCCCATACGCCTCGTGCCGCCGCGCGGGCCACGACAGAGCAGGAACCCCCCGGTCAACTGGCCAGCTCATGATGCGCGATCCGCTCCGGACGTGTCTACACGATTCGACGCGCGGATCGCCACCCGCGCCTAGGGTCGCGTGCCCGGCGCGCTCATGCCGCCGGATCGGCCGACGGCGTAGGCGATCCCGCTCTGCAGCGTCCCGCGGATCACGACGCGCGACATGTCGATGTCGAGCCGGAGGAGCGCCTGCGCGACCTCGCCGCGGATGCCCGTCAGCACCGCCTGGACCCCGAGCAGCCGGAGGGCGTTCGCCGCCTTGAGCAGGGCGTTCGCCACGCGTTGATCGACCCCCTTGATCCCCGTGACATCGATGATGACGGTGCGGGTGCCGCTCCTCGTCGCGCCGTCGAGCAGGGTCTCGAGCACGTCGTGCGCGCGCTCCTCGTCCAGCGTGCCGATGAGCGGCATGACCATGACGTCGCTCGTGATGGGCACGAGCGGGGTCGACAGCTCGGAGATCTTCGCCCGCTGGAACCGGATCACCTCCTCTTGCAGCTCGGCCCGGGCCGCCTCGGCGCGCTCGCGCTCGCCGAGCTCGTGCAACAGGCGCACGTTGGCGTCCCGGAGCTCGGCGCTCTGCGCGGAGAGGCGCACGTTGGCCAGAGAGAGCTCCTCCGTCCGCTCCTTCACCTCCCGCTCCAGCCGCTCGTTGGCCTCACGGAGCTCGGCGCTCACCGCCGTGAGGTCCGCGTAGAGCAGCGCGTTCTCGACCGCCACCGCCGCCTGCGAGGACAGGAGCCGCAAGAGCTCGATGCGATCGGCGGTGAACGCGTGCTCCGCGAGGTGGTTCTCCAGGTACAATACCCCGCTCAGCCGGCCCTGGTGCAGGAGCGGCAAGCCCAGGATCGATTTCGGCCGGCGCGCGATCACGTGCGGATCGCCGGCGAGGCGCGGGTCGTCGTCCGCGCGCCCGATCACGAGCGCCTCGCGCGAGCGCGCCACGTAATGCACGACCGAGCGGGCCAGATCGAGGCGCGCCTCCAGGGGCATCGAGAGGCCGAGGCTCACCGTGTCGGGGCCGACCGCGATCATCGCCTCGACCGTCAGCACCTCGCCGCGTACGAGGATGAGGAACCCCCGGCTCGCCCCGGCGCTCTTGATCACGCTGCGCAGGACCTGCTCGATCACCTTGTCGAGCACGATCGCGCTCGAGATGGCCTGGGCGGTGCTGAGGACCGTGGCGAGATCGAAGCTCTCCCCCGCGACGAGGCCCTGGAGCGCGGTGCCGGTCGGCGAGAGCGGAAGAGGCTGGCCCAGGGTCGAGGGGTCGGCCGGCGCGAGCTCCTCGCGCAGCGCCTTGGCCTTCTCGGTCGCCCCCCAGCGCTCGTACAGGTAAACCGCCCTGCGCAGGAAGATGTGCGCGAACTCGACCCTGCCCTGGGCGAGCCAGAACCTGCCATAGAGCTCGTTGCCGAGCGCCTGGTTGTTGACGTAGTCGGCCTGGCGCGCGGCCTCGATGCCCCGCTCGTAGAGGTCCATCGCCTCGGCCCTCCGCCCCTCGACGCGGGCCTGCTCGGCGAGCAGGAGCAGGTGCTTGTGAAGCACGTTGTCCGGCCCGGCGTCGGCCCAGCGCTTCATCCGCCCGAGGAGCCGCAGCAGGTGCTCCTCGTGCTCCCGCCGCGCCGCGCCCTCGGCGCTCTCCCACGCGGCGATCCGCATGAGGCCCGCGTAGAACGTCGCCTCGGGCACCTTGGCGTGCGTCGGCAAGGCGCCCTCGATCACGGCGAGCTTCGGCATCAGATCGGCAAAGCTCGCCCTGTCGCCGAACAGGTAGGCATTCCGGATCTTCGCGTAAACCAGCCACCCCATGTGGTAGGGCGAGCCGCCGTGCTTCGCCGCGTAGGACGCCTCGTCGAACCCGTCGTCGTCGAAGCTGAGCCGGCCCCTCGTCAGCCCTTGCAGGCACCGGAGGGGCTGGATCACGCCCGCGAGGAGGATATCGATGATGTCATGGCTGCGGGCGCGCCGCAGGAACGCGAGGTGCGTCTCGGTGAGCTGCGAGAGCTCCGCGAGGTTCATCCCGTAGGTGAGCCGGTCCGAGCCGCTCTGGCTGATCATGTACCCCATGGCCGTCCAGTCGCCGGCCTGGAGCCCGAGGTCGTAGACCCGGTCGTAATACGGGTCTGCCTTCCGCAGGGGCTGCGTCCAGCTGTGCACGTCCGCGGAGAAGATGTGGTAGGTCTTGGCCCGGAGCACGAGGTTGTCGAGCTGGTCTGCGAGCTCGACGGCCATCTTGCCGAACCGGTACGCCGTCTCGTACTCGCCGAGCAACGGCCCGACCACCATGCCGTACGCGACGTATCCGAACGCGGACATATCGCTGTTCCCGTGCTGCAGCGAGAGCGTCACCATCTTCACGATGGCGAGGTTCGCGAGCGTCTGGTCGCTCGAGTTGTAGGCCCCGAAGAACAGGTTCACGAGCAGCTCCAGCGTCACGGGGTGCTCGGGGTTCGTCGTCCTCGGGGCGCGGGCGAGCTCCTCGATGCTGCGCGCGCCGAGGAGGACGGGCACCGCCCGGAGCTCCTGCTCGAGCAGCGCGGCGACCTCCTCCCGGGCCTCGGGGATCGGACAGCCGAGGAGCCGGAGGCCGGCCTTCTGGACCAGGGTCGCCTCGTGATTGCGCCACTGGAGCAGGTACTGGTTCGCCTGGACGAGGAGGACGGCGACCTTGTCCATGGCCGTCCGGGCGCGCGCGAGCGCCGCGGTACAGAGCCGCTCGGCCTCCTCGAAGGCGCCGCACAGCGACTCGACCTCGGCGCGCTCCCTGTGGAGCGCGAGGGCGAGCTCGTAGTGGTCGTCGAAGCCGCCGTGGGGCAGAAACCCGAGCCCCGCGCGGAGATAGCCGGCCGCCGCCTCGTAGGCGGTGGCGGCCTTGGCCCTCCTGCCGGCGGCGAGGTTCAGCTCCGCGGCCGTGGCCTGCTCCGCGGCCGAGGTCACGATGGGCGCCGCGATGTTGACGTGGTTCACGATGTCGAAGAGCGCCTCGTCCCGCGTGGCGCCCTCGCAGCTGGCGAGCATGAGCCGCGCGATCCTGAGGTGGACCTCGCGCTTGCGATCCTCGCTGATGAGCGAGTACGCCGCCTGCTGGACGCGATCGTGCAGGAAGCGGTAGGTGACGCGCCAGTCGACGCCGGTCTGCGCCTCGTCGTCGGTCGCGTGCGCGAGGCGGTAGTCGGCGTCCACGGGCGCGATCAGGCCCTCTTGCAGGATCTTCCACAGCGCGGCCACGGTCTCGTGCGCCGGCCGCTCGCTGATGACCGCGAGGGTGCGCAGGTCGAACTCGTGCCCGATGCAGGCCGCGAGGCGGAGGACGCGGACGAGCTCGGGCTCGAGCTCCTCGATCTTGCGCGCCATGAACTCGACGACGTTGTCGGTGACCGTGCGCCGCCGGATGCCGTCGAGATCCCACGTCCAGGCGCCCTTCTCGAAGCGGAGCAGGCCCTCCGCGTGGAGCGAGCCCAGGAACTGCCGCACGAAGAACGGGTTGCTCTGGGTCCTGTCGAACACCACGCGGGCGAGCGGCTCGACGTCCGCGCGGGCCGCGGAGAGCGCGTCCGAGAGCAGCGCGATCACGTCGGCGAGGGCGAGCGGCGTCAGCTTGAGCTCGCGGATCGGCGCGCCCGCCTTCTCGATCTCGTCGAGCGCGACGCGGAGCGGGTGAGCCGCGTAGACCTCGTTGTCGCGGAAGGCGCCGAGGAGGAGCAGGTGGCCGCGCTCTGGATCGGCGGCCAGGATCTGGAGCAGCTTGAGCGAGGCAGGGTCGGCCCACTGCAGGTCGTCCAGGAAGAGGACGAGGGGGTGCTCGGCGGTCGCGAAGACGCGGACGAACGCCTTGAAGATCGCGTGAAAGCGGCCCTGCGCCTCCGCCGGCGGCAGCTGCTGGACGGGGGGCTGCTGGCCGATGATCCACTCGAGCTCCGGGATGAGGTCGACGAGGAGCTGGCCGGCGCTCCCGACCGCGCGGCCGAGCGCCGCGCTCCAGCGCGCGAGCTGCTCCGGTCGCTCGGTGAGGATGTGCCGGAGGAGCTCCCGGAAGGCGCGCGCGAGCGAGGCGTACGGCGCCCCGCGGTTCAGCTGCTCGAACTTGCCCGCGGTGAAGTAGCCGCCTCGCTGGGCGATGGCCCTGTGCATCTCGTTCACCAGGGCCGACTTGCCCATGCCCGAGTACCCCGACACGAGCAGGAGCTCGCCCTCCCCGCCGGCGGCGCGCTCGAAGGCGGCGAGCAGCGCGCGCTCCTCCTCGGCGCGGCCGTAGAGCTTCTGCGGGATGCGCAGCGTATCGGGGATGTCGCGCAGGCCGAGCGCGAAGGGCGCCACCGCGCCGGAGGTCGAGAGCTGGCGGAGGCAGGCGTCGAGATCGGCGAAGAGCCCGAAGGCGCTCTGGTACCGGTCCTCCGCGTTCTTCTCGAGGAGCTTCATCACGATCCGGGACACCGCGTCGGGCACGCCCGGGACTTGCTCGGGCGGCGGCACCGGCGTCCGCGCGATGTGGCCATGGATGAGATCGAGCGGATCGCTGCCGGTGAACGGCAGGACGCCGGTGAGCATCTGATAGAGGGTCACGCCGAACGAGTAGAGGTCGGTGCGGCGGTCGATCACGCGGTTCATCCGGCCGGTCTGCTCCGGCGACATGTACGCGAGCGTCCCCTCGAGCGCCTCGGGGCTTATCGCCTGCTGCGTCTCCTGCGGGAGGAGCGTCGCGATGCCGAAGCCGGCGAAATGGACCTCCAGCGTGTCCGGGTCGACGAGGAGGTTGTGCGGCTTGATGTCCTTGTGAATCACCTTGCGGCGGTGGAACTCGTCGAGGACCCGGGCCGCCGAGCGGGCGATCGTCAACGCCGCCTTGAGCTCCAGCCGGCCGGCGCGCAGGATGTCGTGGAGCGTCGTCCTGCTCGGCCGCTCGAGCACGAGCGCGAGGCCGTTCCTGTGCTTCTCGAGCCCGTAGGCCTTGACGACGCCCTCGACGTCGAGCGCGCAGAGCACGTTGTACTCGTGCCGGAGCGCCGCGAGCTCGCGCGCGCTCGGGAACTCGCTCTTCAGGACCTTGAAGACAGCAGGCTTGCGCTCGTCACCCCAGGTCCCTTCGAACACCTCGATGCTCGAGTCGACGTAGATCGGCTGGCTCACGGAACAGGTCGCGGAGAGCATCTCACCTCGCCGGGGCGCTCGGCCGGACCGCCGTCGCTGCTCGCGTCGAGCAGGCAGGACGGACGGTGTTCTCGCACAAGCGCACCATGGGCGGATTATGTCTAGATCGCTGCCCCAGAGTCACCACCGAAATCGGAACATTCGATTCGTCCGCGGTGATATTTTTCAGCATTTGTGCGCTAGACATCCAACTCGGACGGAGTCGGCGTTCGCGCCCGTCAACGAGCTCGGCAGTGCCGGCGCTGGCGCGGCGCTTCATGCGATGTGGGCTGGCTCTCGGAGGGATGGAGGAGGTCGATCACGCGGCGCGCCGGGAGGGCGCGTCACAGGCGCAGGTCATTGCGGCACCTCGACGGTGGGACAACCGAACTCGACACGGACGCTCTCCGCCCCCATGGACTTCACCTGCTCACACGTGGCGCCCTTGATCACGATGGTGGGCGGGGTCGTCGAATCGTCGTAGTCCCAGCCGTCGTCGCCCGGCTTCGGCAGCACCTCATCGTCGATGAAGACGTTCACCTTCGCGCGGTCCGGCGGCTCGGTCTCCAGAGAGAGCGCGCAGGTCCTCACGAGATCCCTCGTGATGCCGGTCAGCGTATCGCCGAGGCTCGCCGCGTCCACCACCTCGAAATAACGGGGCGAGGTCTCGGACGTGGCCGTGTCGCCCTCGACGGCGAGCTGGTCCAGCACATGGGCGTAGGCCGTCGCGCCGGGGATGCCGACGACGAAGGTCTTGATGCCGGCCGCGCGCAGGTCCTTCACCCGCTGCACCGTGCGCACGTCGTCCAGGCACACGTCCGTCAAGCCGGCGACGCAGCAGTTCGGCACGCCCGAAGGGCAGTCCCCATCCATGTTCGTGGTGCAGGTCGCGGCCTCGCAGGTCATGGCCGGATCCTGGTTGCAGTTGGGACCGCCGTCGGTCGCCAGGAGGACGTACTTGTCGCCTTCGAGGGCGCCGCCAGCTCCCACGGTGAGGTACCCGAGGGCGCGCGCGAGGGCGTCCGCGGTCGGCGTCGCGCCGCCGGGGTCCGTGCCATCCAGGAGGGTCTTGATGGCGGGGACGGAGGTCGCGCCCGGCGCCACGCCCACGCTCAGGTCCTCCCCCGCCGGCATGCCGCAGTGCTCGTCGGAGGGAAAGAGCTGAAGCCCGACGGACATCCTGTCCTGGATCACGTCGAGCGCGGTGCCGAGGGCGCCCTTCATCATCGTCCAGCGGTCGCTCCCTTCCCAGTCCTTGGTCATGCTGTCGGAGCGATCGAGCACGATCACGAGGTGAACCTGCCGCGGCTGAGCTTCGACCTGCTGGCCGCCGCAGTCGCCGCCGCCCTCCCCCCCGCCCGAGCTGGCGCCCGGCCCGGACGCGATGAAGCCGCCTCCGAGGGAGGGCTCCCCGCCCGTTCCACCGAAGTCCGTTCCGCCGGCGCCGCCGTTTCCGGAGCCGCTGTTTCCGGAGCCGCCGCTGCCCGCGCCCGTTCCGCCATCCGATACCGAGCATCCCGGCGCGAGCGCCCAGCCGAGGCACCAGAGCGACGCCAGGAACAAGGAGCGGGCGTGGTTCCCGCGGTTCTTGCCGATCATAGCCATTCTCCTCGACACGCGTGAATCGACACGAGTCAACGCCAGCGCGCGGCGTCAGCCCGGAGGAATGCGGCAGATGCCGTTGTAACACTGCACGGTTCCGGCGTTGCAGCAGTCGGACGTGGCGCCGCAGAGTTGCCCGTACTCGGCGCATCGCGGCGGGGTGCCGCCCGCCCCGTCCGAGCCACCGCCGCCGCCTGCGCCGCCTGCGCCGCCTGCGCCGCCCGTTCCGCCGGTCGCGCTCGAGCTCCCGGTCGCGCCTGACGGGGAGTCTGTCGTGCACGTGCCCGACAGGGAGCCCGGCTCGTACTCGCACGTCGTTCCGACGCAGCAGTCGCCGTTGTTCGTGCAGGGTCCGCCCGCCGTGACACACTGGGGCGTCGTCCCTCCGGGCGTGTCGTAACACTGGAGCTTGCCTGTTTCGCTATTCCGCACGCAGGGAGCGCCGTCGCAGCAATCGTCGGCGGAGGCGCAGTCCTCGCCTGCCTGGCGGCAGGCCGTGAGCGCGTTGCACCGAGGCACGCCGAGGGCGTCGAGGCGGCAGTTGCTGGCGTTCCCCAGGTAGTTACAGCAGTTGTTGGGAGCGCTGGTGGAGGTATCCGAGCAATAGCTGTCCTTGAAGTGACAGACGCCGCCCTGGGGCGTGCAGCCGTTCGGGTTGCGGCAGCGGCCGATCTGCCCGTCCGGATCCCCCGACTTGTCGCAGACGACATTGCCCGCGCCCGGCAGAGCGGCCGTGGGATCGCCGCCGCAGCAGTCCTCGTTGCGCTGGCACAGGGCGCCGTTCACGCGGCAGCCGCTCGGCGGCTGGCAGACGGCGATCCCGGTCGGGCCGTACGGCGCGCAGACGCGGCTGCAGCAGAAGCCGCAGCTGTCGCAGACCGCGCCGTCGATGCCGCCGCTGCTACAGCGGCTCGCCGTCGACGGCTCCGCGCCGCAGTAGCCCGCGGGGTCGGATGCGTTCCGCTTCACGCATACGCCGGTACAGCAGTCGCTGTCGCCCTTGCAGACGTCGTTGCGCTGAACACAGAACGAGGAGTAGAGGACGCAGCGGTTGTCTCGCCCGCACAGCTGCGAGCAACACTGGCTGTCCTCGGTGCACGGGTTGCCGCCCGTCTGGCATGCCGTGGCGCCGTTGACGTCGCTGCACGTCCCGCCGGCGCACATGCCGCTGCAGCACGCGGCGCCGCCTGCCGTGCAGTCGGATCCGTCGGGGAGGCAGGCGGTCGCGCTGCACCTGCCCGAAGCGCAGTTGAGGCTACAGCACTCCGAGGATTCCTCGCAAGCGGCGCCTGTCCCGAGGCAGACGCTGAGCGGCGACGCGCAGGTGCTCGTCGCGCTGTCGCAGATGCCGGAACAGCAATCTCCGGAGCGCGCGCACGTGGACCCGAAAGGCGCACAGGTCGGCACCTCGACCCCCGTGTCAGGGCCGCCCGCGCCGCCGACGCCGTCCGTACCGCCGGCGCCCGTACCGCTGGCGAGCGCGCCGCCCGCGCCGCCCGCGCCGCCGGTGCCTGCGCCACCAACGCCCGTGCCCGCGCCCGCGCCGCCTTCTCCGGCGCTGGCCGTCCCGCCGCCGCCCGTTCCAGTCGCCCCGCCGCCGCCAGCGTTGGCCCCTCCGGAGCCACCGGCCGAGGAGCTGCCCCCGGCCGCGCCGCTGGAGGGCCCTGACGTGGTGGCGACACCACCTTCGCCTCCCGAGCCGGTGCCCTCGGACGAGCCGCAGGCGCCAGAGAGCCATACGATGCCGACAGCCGCGAAGATTCGAGATACACGCATGCAGTTTCCTCGCTTGATCGCTCGCCGCAACCGACGCAGTCGGAGAAAGGATACATTCGCGCAACTCCAGCGTGTCCGTATGGCTTTTGTTTCAGGGCGTGCCCCTCCCCCTCCATTTTTGTCGGAGGTGGTGAGCTTCGTGAGCGCTGCGCGCACCTGTGCGCGCAGCGCAGAGCTCGCGCTCGCCTGCCCGTGATGGCGCTGACCAGAACGGTCAGCGAGACCGCAATCCGCGCTTTGGTGAGGTTCGTCGCAAAGACCCCTCGACGGAGGAAGCGACGCTGTACGCTGTACGGTCCTCGAGAGGAGAGGACATGCAGGCTGTCTGGAGAGGCACGTTGATGGGGCAGCCCGGCGGCGGCCGTCCGCTCCCTTCTCCCCCGCTCACGCCGATGTCCTCGTCCCCTTCCAGAGCGCGCTCCAGAACCGCCCCGTCTTCACGGCGCCTTCCGGGACGGACTCTCGGGCGCTCTCCTCGGCGGGCTTCTCCTTGTGGGCCTGGCCCTCGAGGAAAGTGATCAGCCGCTCTCGGAGAGGATAGTACATCGGGTCCTCCAGCACCTCCTGACGGTCCCGCGGGTGAGGG
Source organism: Sorangium sp. So ce145 (assembly GCF_051525985.1). Classification (NCBI taxonomy): domain Bacteria; kingdom Pseudomonadati; phylum Myxococcota; order Polyangiales; family Polyangiaceae; genus Sorangium; species Sorangium sp. So ce145. Next base: position 5,634,368 of record NZ_CP150315.1, read on the forward strand.
AACGGGACCTCCAGGATCTCGCCGACCCGCGCCCCCGGGCCGTTCGTCATCATCGCGATGCGGTCCGACAGGAACAGGGCCTCGTCGACGTCGTGCGTGACCATCAGCGCCGTCTTCTGGTCCTCCGCCCACAGGTTCATGAGCACCTCCTGGAGCTCGAACCGGGTGAGCGAGTCGAGCATGCCGAAGGGCTCGTCCAGGAGGAGCATCTTGGGCGACAGGGCGAAGGCGCGCGCCAGCCCGACCCGCTGCTGCATCCCCGACGACAGCTCGCGCGGCTTCTTGTGCATGGACTCCTCGAGCCCCACGAGCTCGAGGTAGTGCGTCGCGATCTCGATGCAGTCCTTCCTGCTCTTCTGCCGGTGGACCTGCTCGACCCCGAGCAGGACGTTCTCGAGCGCCGTCATCCAGTGCAGGAGGCAGGGCGACTGGAACACGACCCCGCGGTCCGGGCCAGGGCCCTGGATCTGCCTGCCCGCGAGGACGATACCGCCGCTCGTGATCTCGGAGAGGCCCGCGACCATCGACAGCACGGTGGACTTGCCGCACCCGGAGTGGCCGATGAGGGACAGGAACTCTCCCTTCCTCAGGTTCAGATCGAAGTTCCGGACGACGACCGAGGGGCCCGTCGGCGTGGGAAAGGTCTTCGTGATATTCCAGATCTCGAGGTACTTCTTCATGCGACCGCCTCCGCGCTCCGCGCCGCATCGGGCGCGCTCTCGCCCGCCTTGGGCCCGGCGCCCGGGCCGAGCAGGTAGCCGATCACCGCGCCGCGGATCTCCTTGAAGCGCGGATCGTGGTTGAGGGCCTTGCGATCCCGAGGGCGCTCGAGATCGACGGTGATCCCTGGCCCCAGCGTGGCCCGAGGGCCCTTGCTGAGCGGGACGATCCGGTCGGCGAGGAGGATGCCCTCGTCGACGTCGTTCGTGATGAGGAGCACGGTCTTCCGGGTGGCGCGCCAGATCCGCGCGATCTCGTCCTGGAGCGTCGCGCGCGTGAGCGCGTCCAGCGCGCCGAACGGCTCGTCCATCAGGAGGACCTCCGGATCCATGGCGAGCGCCCGCGCCACCGAGACCCGCTGGCGCATGCCGCCGGAGAGCTGCGCCGGCTTCTTCTCGCGGGCCTCGGTGAGCTTCACCATGGCGATGTAGCGCTCGGTGTGCTCCCGCTTCTTCTCCGTGGACCAGGAGCCGAAGATCTGGTCCACGGCCAGGTAGACGTTCTCGTAGACCGTGAGCCAGGGCAGGAGAGAATAGTTCTGGAAGATGACGCCGCGGTCGGGGCCCGGCCCCTCGACGACCTTCCCGTTCAGCTTGACCTCCCCGGTGTCCGGCCTGAGGAGCCCGGCGATGAGGGACATGAGCGTCGTCTTGCCGGCGCCCGAATAACCGACGACGGCGACGAACTCGCCCTTCTCGATCTCCAGGTGGATGTCCCTGAGCACCTCGGTGCGGGTGGCCCCGCCACCATAACTCTTCCCGACGTTGCAGAGCTCGACCAGCGGCATGGATGTCACGCTCCCGCCAGCTTGAGCCGGCGCTCGACGAGGCTCATCAGGGCGTCCAGGAGGAAGCCGACGACCCCGATGGTGATGATGCACAGGATGATGTGCTCGTAGATGAGGCTGTTGTACTCCTGCCAGAGGAAGCCGCCGACCCCGGGCGAGCCGGTCAGCATCTCCACGGCGACGATGACCAGCCAGGCGATGCCCAGGCTGAGCCGGAAGCCCGTGAACATGTACGGGAGCGCCGCGGGGAGCTGCACCTTGAACAGCGTCTTCATGCGCGACAGCCGGAGCACCCGGGCGACGTTCATGTAGTCCTGCGGGATCGATCGCACCCCGAGCGCGGTGTTCAGGACCGTCGGCCACATCGAGCACATCGCGATGGTGAAGACGCCGGCGGGGTCGGGCTTCTGGAAGAGCACGAGGCCGAGCGGGAGCCACGCGAGCGGCGAGACAGGGCGGAGGATCTGGATGATGGGATCGAAGCTCGACTTGAACAGCCTCGACGCGCCCAGGAAGAAGCCGATCGGCGTCCCGAGGAGGATCGCCAGCGTGTAGCCCTTGGCGACCCGCTGGAGCGAGTACCAGGTGAAGCGGAGGATGCCCTGGTCGAGCTCTCCCCGCTTCTCGAACGGCTCGAAGATGTAAGGCCTGCTCACCTCCCATGTCTTGAGCGGAGAGGGCAGCGCCTGGGTCCACAGGCTGCTCGCGGCGGCCCACAACCCGATCACGCACGCCACCCCGAAGAGGGGCAGGATCATGTGGTCGACTCGAATCCTCGGAGAGATCGCCTTCGCCTCGCTCATGCAGCACTCCTCTTCCGCTTCCGCTTCCGCCGCCGCGCCTCCCGCCGGCGCGGCGATGGCGATGTGGGTTCATCCCTTCAGGGCGTGGACCGGGAACGACGTCGCGTACTTCTCCGGGTCCTTCGGATCGAACGTCACGCCGTCGAACAGCGTCTCGGGCGCGTCGCTCCGGCCGCCGTGCGCGACCCCGAGCTCCTTCATCGCCTCCTCGTAGAGATCGGGGCGCATGACCTGCTTGACGACGCCCTCGTAGTCCGGCTTCCCCTCCACCATGCCCCACCGGCGGAACTGGCTGAGCCACCAGAGCGCGTACTTGGGCTGCGGGTAGTTGCAGCCCCGCTCGCTGAAGATCATGTAGTCCTTGTCCTCTTTGTTGCGCCCGTCGCCGTAGTCGTAGCGCCCCTGCAGCCGGCCGAGGATGAGCTCCGGCGGACAGTTGATGTACGTCGGCCTCGACACGACGTCCGCCTGCTCGGGGCGGTTGTCGAGCTTGTCCAGCCAGACGCTCGCCTCGTGGAGCGCCTTGATCACCGCCTTCACCGTCTTCGGGTTCTTGTCGGCGAACTCCGCGGTGAACGCGCACACCTTCTCGGGGTGGTCCCTCCAGAGCTCCTGCGTGGTGACGGCCGTGTAGCCGATCTGGTCGGCGATCGCCCTGGCGTTCCACGGCTCGCCGACGCAGAAGCCGTCCATCTTGCCCACCTTCATGTTGGCGACCATCTGGGCGGGCGGGATGGTCACGAGCGCGACGTCCTTGTCCGGGTGGACGCCGCCCGCGCCCAGGTAATACCGGGTCCACATGGCGTGCGTTCCAGGCGGGAACGTCATCGCGAAGGTCATGGGTGCCCCCTTCTCCTTTGCTTCCTCGACGAACGGCTTGAGCGCCTTGGGATCGCCGGCCACCTTGCCCCGGAGGTCGCTCTTCATCGTGATCGCCTGGCCGTTGCGGTTGAGCAGCCACGGGATGACCATGGGCATCTTCGGCGATCCGAGGAGCCCCATCGTCGAGGCGAGCGGCATGCCGAAGAGCATGTGCGTCGCCTGGAGATCCCCGTTCGTGAGCGAGTCGCGGATCGCGGCCCAGCTCGCGCCCTTCACGATGGTCGCGTTGATGCCGTACTTTTTGAAGAACCCCTTCTCGTGGGCGATCACGAGAGGAGAGCAGTCGGTCAGCGCGATGATGCCGAAGCGCAGATCGGGCACCTCGGGCCTGGCGGCGTCCGGGATGAGGGGCGCGGCGTTCGCCGCGGGCTTCGCCGACGCTTCGGACCGCGATTCGCAAGCGGGGAGGAGCGCGGCTCCCCCGAGCGCGAGCGCACCGCCGAGGAAACGCCGGCGGTGGAGGGGCGTGGCGCTCGGGGCCTCACTCGCAGGTTCTCGTCTCTTCATTCCAAAGATCCTTTGCTGGGATGACCGTGGAGCCTCGGCGCATGGAGAGGGGCACGCCCGCCGATCGGGGCAGACTGGACGGGCTGCGCTCCGGAGGCGCCGTCCGTGAAATCGCCTGTTCGTTCGAGGATGAGCTAGGGCGACAAACGGGTTGAAACGGCCTGAAAGGCGCAGAATTTCCAACCGCCAAGACGCCACAAGACGCCAAGATTTTTGTGTTTTTTTTGGCGTCTTGTGGCGTCTTGGCGGTTCATTCCTCGCTTGATCAACGTGATCGATGTTCTAGGCCAGCTCCGCGGCGAGATCGGCAGGGTGAGCTCGCGCTCGCCGCGGGTGTGCGCCCTGGATGGCCTCAGCCATACACGGGCCCGGGATTTGCCAAGGACGATGCATGGGCGCCTGTTTCTATGAAGTTTCTGTAGGATATTTTTTCTTCATTCACTTCACGTTCATCACGTTCATCACGTTCATCACGTTCGTTGCGTTCGTCACGTCGCCTTCGTCTTCGGTTTCAGCGTGCGGGTGTACGTCCCTCGCCGCGCTCGATGGGCCCCACCGCCTGGAGGCGGGCGGGGGCGCCGGTGGTGGGGGTGGGCGTCGCCGAGGTGATGCGGGCGACCGCCGAGGGCATCGCCACCGGGGAGCTGACACCCGGGCCGCCGCGGTGGCAGACTTGGACGACGCATGAGCGACCGTTCGAGCATCGTTGACGTGCCGCCTCGCTTTCGCGTGATCACCGATCCGCGGGGCGCGGAGGTCGACGACCGCACCATCGCCCTCGGCCCGAGCCACGCGTTCGGCGACGGCCGGCACGAGAGCACGCGGATGTGCCTCCAGGCGCTCGCGTCGTTCGCGCCACGCGGCGGCTTTCGCCTCTTCGACGTGGGGAGCGGGACGGGGATCCTCTCGATCGGCGCCGCGAAGCTCGGCGGCGAGGCGATCGGCGTCGACATCGACGCCGCCGCGAACGCGGTCGCGGCGGACAACGCGCGGCGGAGCGCGGTGGAAGCGCGCGTGAGCTTCTCGGCGACGTGGCCGGACGGGACGTTCGACGTCGTCGTGGCCAACATCCTCCGCGACGTCCTCACAGCGCTCGCCCCTCGGATCGTGGCGCGCCTGGCTCCCCGCGGGACGTTGATCCTCTCGGGGCTCGTGTCCACCGACGTTCCCGAGATCGTGGCGCGTTATGCGCCGCTCCTGGCCGACCGTCGACCGGAGATCTTCGAGCGGGGCGCGTGGCGCGCGCTCGTGTGGCGCGACGCCGAGCCGCGCGCCGATGCGGGAGCCGCGACATGATCTCGGCGCGGCGGTCGCCCCCGGACGACTGCATGACTCCATGACCGGAACCGGAACCGGAACCGGAACCGAAGAAGGAGCATGAGGGCGCAGCGCCGTCGCGCCCTCCCGCAGCGCGGCCGTTGACCCGGGGCGCGAGGGCGCGCGAACATCCTGCGATCCCTTGCCGCCCCTCCCCGCGACACGCCACCTCGCCGCGCTCCTCGCGCTCGCCGCGAGCGCCTGCTCCCGCGGCCCCACGCCCGGCACCGACGCGGGGCCTGGCCCGGCCGGCAGCGCGAGCTCCTCGGCCAGCGGCGCGGGCGCCCCTTCCGCTCCGCTGCCTCCGTCCACGGCCGCGCCGCTGCGCGCGCCGGTCCGCGAGGGCGGCGCCCTGTCCCGCGCCGCGCGCGAGGACGCGCTCTATGTGGCCGACGAGGACCACGGCGTCGTGCGCGTCGTGCCGCTGCCGCTCGACCCCGCCCGGCCCGGCGCAGGGGTCCCCGCGCCAGGCAGGCCCGCGCAGGTGCTCGCGCTCGGGGGGCGCGGCGAGCACGACGCGCGCGTGCTCGCCACCGTTCGCGACCCGGGGCTGCTGCTGATCTTCCGGCCGGATCCTGCGGCCGGCCTCGTCGAGGTGGGCCGCGTGCCGCTGCCCGCCGACGCGTGGGGCATCGCGGTCACGCCCGACGAGAAGACCGCGATCGTGACCTCGGCGTGGACCCACAAGGTCTCGGCCGTCGACCTCGAGGCCAGGCAGACGCGGTGGACCGTCGACGTGGCGCGCGAGCCGCGGGGCGTGGCGGTGCTGCCCGACGGCAGCGCCGCGTACGTGAGCCACCTCGTCGGCGCCGATCTCACGAGGATCGACGATCTCGGCGGGGCGCCGAGGGTCCGGCGCGTCGCCCTGCCCGCCTCGCCGCTGCGCGCGCCGTCGGGCGAGCGGCTCGCCGCGTCGCTGGGGTATGCGCTCTCGCTCTCCGAGGACGGGCGGCGCCTGTTCGCGGCGCGGCACGCGCTCGGCGCCATGGGCCACGCCGCGTGGTTCGGCGCCGCGACGGTGGACGTGCTGATCACCGGCCGGGACGAGCCGCTCGCCCCGCCGCACCACGGCAACCTGCCGGTGCTCCGGTCGGCGTTCGCGGAGCAGGTGATCACCCCGGAGAGCGTGATCACCCTGCCCGGCGCGGGCGTCACGCCCGTCACCCAGCCGCGCGCCACGGCGTACCGCAAGCGCGCGCGCACGCTGCTCGTCGCGGGCGAGGGCGACGATCTCGTGCTCGAGGTGGACGCGACCGCGGTGGATCCGACGCTCGCGATCGTAAGGAGCTACCCGGTCGGCGGCCGCTACGATCCGCACATCCGCGTGGCCGGCACGTGCGGCGCGCCGACCGGCCTCGCGCTCTCCGCGGACGAGGCGACGGCGTGGGTCTTCTGCCGATCGACAGGCGACGTGGCGGCGCTCCGGCTGCACGACGCGGCGGCGGGCCCGACCGTCGCGCCCGTGGGAGCGGCGGGCCCGGCGGGCTCGGCCGGCCCCGCGCCGGCGTCGGCCGCCGCGGGCGTGGCGGAAGGGCCGTCGGCGCTCGTGCACCTCGCCGACGATCCGCTCGGGCCGGAGGTCGCGAAGGGCCGCCGGCTCTTCTACAACGCGCTCGACGCCACGGTGAGCGGCAACCTCGGCTGCGCGGGCTGCCACCCCGACGGGCGCGACGACGGGTACGTCTGGCGCGAGGCGACCTTCAGCACGGCCGACGGCGAGCACGCGAACTTCGTCGGGCGGCCGGAGAACATCCCCGAGGTCGCCAAGAAGCGAGGGGTTCCGCGGCGCACCCCGATGCTCGCCGGCAACGTGGGCGCGGCCGGGCCGTACGGCTGGCACGGCGAGAGCGAGGACCTCGCGAGCAGGCTCCAGACGGGCATGGGGCTGCACCGCTGGGGCGGGCTGCCGATCGACCATACGCCGGCCAGCCTCGCGGCGCGCGCGACCTATCTCGCGATGTTCCTCCGCCGGGGCCTCGTGACGCCGCCAATCGCCGAAAGGGCGCCGGACGAGCGCGAGAAGCGCGGCCGGGAGATCTTCCACAGCGACGAGGCGAAGTGCTCCCGCTGCCACGTCCCCACGAGCGACTACACCGATCGCACGGCGTACCCGATGCCGAAGCGACCGCCGCCGCCGGGCTACGACGAGGATCCGCGCCCCGAGTACAAGACGCCGTCGCTGCGCTTCGTCGGAGGCCGGCCGCCCTACCTTCACGACGGGCGCGCCGGCACGCTCGCAGAGCTCATCGAGCAGAACGCCGACTGGATGGGCAAGACCAGCCACCTGTCGCCCGAGGACAGGGCGGCGCTCGTGGCGTTCCTGGAGACGTTATGAGGCCGCGCTCCGTGCTGCTCGCCTTGATGGGCGCTGGCGTGGCCTCCGTCCTGGCCGCGGCGTCGGGGGCGCCCGGCGCGCAGCCAGGCGGCGCGCCCAAGGCCGCTGCCAGCGCCACGCAGCCTGGCGGCGCGTCCAAGACCGCGGCGGGCGCCGCGCAGCCCGGCGGCGCGTCCAAGGCTGCGGCCAGCGCCACGGCCGACGCCGGCGCGCCCAGGGCCGCGGCGAGCGCCGCGACCGACGCCGGCGACGAGCTGCCCCTCGACGCCGCGCCCTTCCCGCCCGAGCCGTCCAAGCAGCCCACGGCCGCCGAGTGGAAGGCGGCGCCCCGCGTCCGCCTCTCCCGCGCCGGCCCCGCGGCCGCGGGCTGCCGCGCGTACAGGGCGAGGGAGTGGCTGCGCATCCGCTGCCCGGAGCTCACCGTCTCGGCCATCTCGCTGCTCGGCGGGAAGACCGAGGGCGTGGCCTTCTGGATCGATCCGCCCCGCGGCGGCAGCGAGCTCCCCCGCGGGGGCGAGGTGATGTTCCCGATCCGCCGCGGCGATCGGCGGGTGATCCAGATCCTGACGTTCGGCCCGGGCTACGACGGGCCGTTCACCTTGTTGCCGGCGATCGTCATCCAGGAGCAATGGCTGGAAGACGAGCCGGCGCCGACCGTGACCGCCTCCTGAGACACCATGCGATCCCACACAACGCTCCGCGCGATCTCCTCGCTGTTCCTCCTCGCCGCCGCGAGCGGCGTCCTCGTCGCCGCGTGCGGCGCCGCCCCCGCGGCTCCCGGCGGCCCGCCCGCCGATCAGGCGCCCGCCGCGCAGCCTGCGGCCACGAGCCCCGCCCCGACCGGGGCGGCGCTCGCCCCGGCGTCGCCCCAGCCCGAGCCGACGGCGACCTCGGCGCAGGCGAGCGCCGGGCTGCCCGGCGCCGAGCCGCCCGCCGCGCCCGCCGACGCGGCGAAGCCGTCGGACGGCTGCCCCGAGGGCATGGCCCGGGTCCCGGGCGGCAGCTTCGTGATGGGCCCGCTCAAGGTGAAGGCCACCGTGGGTGACCTCTGCGTCGACAGGACCGAGGTCACCGCGGAGGCCTTCGCGGCGTGCGTCAAGGCTGGCAAGTGCACGGATAAATTCGCGGATTGCGCCAAGGAGGCGTCGACCTACGGCGTGGCCGGCAAGGAGAAGCAGCCGATGGTCTGCGTCGACTTCGCGCAGGCCGAGGCCTACTGCGCGGCGCAGAGCAAGCGACTGCCGCGCGACGACGAGTGGGAGTGGGCGGCCCGCGGCGGCGAGGAGGCGCGGCCGTATCCGTGGGGCGAGGAGGCGCCGAAGGATCAGCTCTGCTGGTCCGGCGGCGGCACCGTCCGCAAGACAGCGTGCGACGTGGGGAGCTTCCCCGCCGGCGCCAGCCCGCAGGGCATCCAGGACCTGGCGGGCAACGTCTTCGAGTGGACAACCAACGCCAACGACGGCAAGGGCAAGATGCGCATCGCCCGCGGCGGCAGCTGGCGCGACGGCATCGCGCCGCTCGTCAGGACCGCGCGGCCGGGCGGCTTCGAGGCGACGTACCGCTGCGGGTTCCTCGGCATCCGCTGCGTCGTCGAGCCGGCGGCCCAGGCGACGAAGTAAGCTGCGCCGCGTCAGCCGAGCGCCAGACGGGGATCGGCTGGGAATGCCGTCCCCGACACCGGACCCGTCACTCGGCGGTCGCCGAGATCGCGCCCTGTTTCGCCAGTTCCTGGCACGGCGCGGCGGCGGTGTCACAGGCGTCCATCGCGTCTTCGGCGTCGACGGTGATGACGTGACGGTCCGCCGCGCTGCACTCGCACTGCCACCCCAATGCCGGGTCTTCCTGCTTACAGCTGATGTTCAACGGCGCGTGCAACACGACATCCAGCCCTCCCAGGCTGGACGGCCGCTGGCAATCGAGCTCGGAATAGCAGACGCCACGGCTCGCGGTCCGGTGAACCCGGCTGCAAGTGGCATCGCGAAAAACCGTCTCCGGATGAAGTGACTTGCATGGCTCTGCCAGGTTCGTGCAGATCCCCGAGCCGGACGTGTTGTTGGGAATGTCGAAATGTACGTTGTTCCAGTTGTCCCAACACCCGCATCCCCAGGCGCTGTCTCCGGTGCCTTTACCACAGTTGATGATATAACCAGCCGCCGCGGTTTGCGTGACACCGTCCCCGAGATCTGCCGAGTAGATGCACGACGTATCCACGGTGCAGGAATCCTCGGCTCGCGCCTGGTCGCTCGGCGCGCAGCTCGGAGATTCGGTGAAGGGCGATGCGTCGTCTCCAGAGGCACATACAGCGAGGGCTTGCTCGCAGCCCGCTTTCAGGTCGTTCTCCGCGAGGTGGTACGATGTATAACGGGTCGCGGTGGTGCAGGTGCAGTCCATCCCACCATCGCTGCTGGCGGTGCAGTAAGATTGCTGGTCGTCGTAGGTGAAAGCGTCGATCGCTCCCACCATCAGCGGGACCTCACACCTGCGGTCGGTCTGGCAAAAGCCGTCAAAGACCTGCGTGATCGGCTCGGCGCAAGCGGGCTCGCCGTAGGCAATATTCCCCACCTTGCACGCCTCGAGGATCGAGCCACACACCCCGGAAGACAGGCTCGGAAGCGAGACGTCATACCCGCCAAAGCTGTCCTGACAAACACAGCTGGCAACCCCACCGATGGTCCTGCAGTTCGCCGTGATCGTGTTACCGGTGCACACCTGGCGCGCCGAGCAAAAATCGTCACCCTCCTGCACCGTGGCGGGTGAACACGTCCCCGGGTCGTGCACACCCGTCGACGGGTCGGGTTGCAGCGGCGCTATCGGACCACCCTCCGTCTCTGTCGGGCCATCCTCCATCGGACCGTCCTCCTCCCCCTCCGTCTCCATCGGACCGCCCGCCTGACCCTCCGTCTCCATCGGAGGCGAGTCAGCCTCATCGTTCGACTCGCTCGTATCTGTCTCATCCTTCTGTGGAGGGGTGGGAGTCGTCTCTTCCTCTGGAGCCGCATCTCCGCCGGACTCGTAATGCCCGCCCACGAGGTCGGTGGCCTCGGTCCCAGGCCGCCCGCCATCGATGAAACAGCCGGCGCAAAGACCGGACGCGAGGATCCCAAGGCAGCGAAAAGAGAGGCGCATGGTGGGATCCAGAGAATCCAAGAGCGATCCGGGAGTCAAGCTCGTCGTCGCGCCCGTCCACCGTACAGACACGCTGCACACGTTGGTTGACATAGAAACCCCTTCCACGCTCGAGCGTCCTCCTGGAAAATGGCGCTGTATCATGCGGCTCGATCGACGATCCGCATTCAAATGCATCAAAATCTGCTGCCAGCGCGCCCCGCGCGAGCGCTGCTGGCAGCTCGATGCGCTGACGGCCTGACGCAGCGCGCGGCCGTCACCCGCGATCGTCGGCCGCCATGGAGCGCAGGACGCGCTCGGAGGCTTCGGCGTGCTCGAGCAGCAGCGCCGCAAAACCGCGCTGAAGCTCGATCTTGCGGCGCATCCACGCCTCGAAGGCGCCGCGGTCGAAGCGCGCGAGGTCGTGGGGGGCGGCGGGCAAATCGCCCGCAGCCCGCATCGCCTCCGCGGCGCGGCCCGCCGCCTCGCCGATCTCGCGGTAGCCGGCGGCCACCCGGCGCATCGCGTCGTGTTCGAGGCGGGCCTCGGGCGTCGCGCTGCCCACCCAGCGCGCGTGGGCTTCCAGGTTGTCGGCCACGTGCCGGAACAGCTCAGCCAGCCGCTCGGGAACCACCGCGTTGTTCGCCAGATCGCGTCCACAGGGCTCGTCCATCGGTACCTCCTGTCCATTCGCCCCAACGCGCGAGGCGTCGGGTCGTGACCGCAGGCCGCGGTCCAGGAGCGGACGGTAGGGCGTGTGTTATCCATGGCGGCAGCAATGTCGTCGTCCCCCGCGCCCGCCACGATGGCGGGTTGCCCGCCCCGGAGCGCTGCCGATGACCGACCTCCACCACGCCGAAGCCACCGCCTTCTTCGACGACTTCGCCGCCGCGTTCGCGCACTTCGACGGGCCGCTGATCGCCCGCCGCTACCACGTGCCGTACCTCGCGATGCACGCCGCCGGCCTGCACGACCTGCTGACGAGCGCGGAGGCCGTCGGGGCCTACTTCCAGCGCATCGTCGACCAGTACCGCGGCGACGGCTGCACGGACTGCCGCCACCGCGAGCTCCAGGTGGTCACGATGGGGGGCGAGGCGCTGCTCGCCACCGTGTCGTGGGACCTGCTGGACGCGTCAGGCGGCGTACTGTCGACCTGGCGCGAGAGCTACAACCTGCTGCGCACGCCGCAGGGACTGCGCATCTTCGCGTCGACGGACCACTGATTCAACGGCCGTCCAGCTCCTGGGCGCGCCGGCGGGCCTCGCCGATGGCCTCGGCGAAGGCGGCAACGAGGCCGAGCGCGCGACGGTCCTCGAGAGGATCGCCGGCGCCGGACCTCGGCCGATCAGATGCTGCACTCCACGAAGCCCTGCGTGTTCGCCGAGACGTTCATCTCCCACCTGGACTGGGTGGCGTCGTACTGGACGACCACGCCGGTGGAGACGCCGCCGCGGAGAATGCCGCCGATCCCCTTGAGCCAGCACGTCTTGCCGGTCACCGCGGGGCCGAGGTCCACCGACCCTGCCTGGATGCCGTGGTGTAGCCGGACGATCGCGATGACCATCCGGATCTCGCCTCAACCACCCCTGGAAGCGCCGACGACATCAGCGTGGCTGACGAATCATGGCGGAGCGCCCTGCCGGCGTCTCGCCGCGCGACCGTTGATACGTCGATCCAAGCCGCCGAGCGGGCCGGCCCCCTGCGCGATCAGCGAGGGCCAAACTCCCCGCCGACCCGGGCCATCTGCGACGTTCGAACATAATTCAGGGGCAAATGATCAGCCAGCGAAGGAGGGTTCCCCACCCACCGAGAGAGCAGAAGCGCCAGGTCCCTGACCACGGGCTGCTCTCGGATACCTTGCAGTTGATCCATGACCCAGGCGACGCCGGCCAGGGCAATGCGCAGGGAACCAATGTTCGACTGCGTTATCGTCGAGTCGCGGTACTGCCATCCTGTGTCCGCCGCCTCGTACTCCTGGCCGAAGTGCTCGTATTCCCCCATAGTCCGCGGAGGGAGGGATGGCACAGCGTCCCACCGATAGACATGCCGGAAGAGCATCTTTCCGAAGGCGGCATCGCAATAACGCGCGAACACCTTGCCGCTCACCATTGGCTGACCGAACGTGTAAACGCCGCGGAGCAAACTCCGATACGGGCGCAAGCTCTCGTCGGCGAATATATGCGCCGCAGCAATGACGGCCATGGCGCCGCCCAGGCTATGACCTGTAATATAAAGTGCCTTGAGCGGGCTGTCCGGGATAGGCTCGGCGCCGATCTCGCTGCAGCAGTCCAGGTGACTCTCGGCGATCGTGTCATTGATGGACTTGCCGCCGCGCGCGAGATGCAGCCACTGTCGAATGGGCGCCATGAGCGCCCTGACAGATCGGCCGAATCCACCGTGTATCTGTCCAATCGTGTAGAATGGATCCGATTTGGCACTCACGTCCGTCAGCAGGTCGACCAGGCTCGTTGGCGTCGTGCCTCGAAAGCACAGAATCACTACCTGAGAATCATCGCTCTGGATCATGTAAACGGACGGATCGAGAACGAGCGCCTCGTTTCGCAACCACGCGCCGACGAAGCGAGCTGGACAAATCCACTGCTTCACCATTCTGGCAAACGTATCGATGTCAGAATACGCCCATGTCGACGCGGCCGCGAGAATGCTTGCAGCGGTCGAGTCGTAGGCCCCCGGCGTGAGTTGCGCGAGCCTGGCGACTACGTCATCGGCATTGCAACACAGGATCGCTTTCAAGGCCCTGACTGTTACATCTGGATCCTCTCCAGCAGGCACGGCTTCTAGGCGTCTACGCAATTTGCCTAGACTCTCGCTGGCGCGGGTGGGTCCGCCGGGTGCGTCTTTGCGCGGATCCGGGTAATAGCCGAATTCCATTGTGTGCGTCTCCTTCTCCGTGCGCAAAATGACAGGCAGCAGCTCGGACCAAAAGTCCCGCGCTGGTGGTCGTCTCGTAATCCTGCTGCAATTTACGATTCGCCGGACAGTTCCTTGGGCTCCTTCAGAATTCCTCTGAGGCCTGTGCGATCTCCGGCGCTATCGACAGCGGATTGTGGGTCGAGGCGGAAAATGCCGCACAGGGAAATGCGGCGCTCATGTGGTGTCATTGTGAGACAGGAGGTTGTGCGGGTCAATGTGATCAGGGTTGACGAGCGATCCATGTGGGCGCCGTCCCAGCGGGACCGCTTGACAGCGAGGTGTGCCGTCCCACGTTCAACAATGAGACGTGATGCATCGCTGCCATGTGTTGGGCCTCCGAAGGCGTCCTGGTTCATGCCGGGCGTCTGCGCGGCGATCTCTGGACGCAGCATGCGCGCGGATTCGGAGGGGGGAAAGGGGGCGCCCACGCGCCGCTCGTTCACAGATGCGACAATGACGATTTAGCCCAGAAGAGGCATTATGCGGACAAATGTGACCACGTGGCGTCTTGGTACGATGGCATGTCTAGCGGCAGCAGGGTTCTGTCCGGTCCCGACGCACGCCTCGCTGCCGGCCCCCGAGTCTCCTCATGAGCCAGAGTTCTGTCAGGTCCAGCCGGAGCACCGGCTGCCGGTACCCTTGTCTCCTCAGGAGCAATCGAAGTGGTGCTGGGCGGCAAGCGGACAGATGGTCATGAACTTCCTCGGCGCGACGGTCAAACAATGCGACGAGGCCAACAAGCAGTTTTACCGTATCGACTGTTGCCAATCGCCTGTGCCGCTGGACTGTGACAAGGCAGGCTGGCCCGAGCCTGACGAGTACGACTTCAACTACAGGACGACCTCCAATGTGGCGCTGTCCTGGAATGAAGTGCAGGACGAGATCTATTGTAATGGCCGCCCCTTCGCCTTCTCCTGGCACTATCTCGGAGGCGGAGGACACATGATGGTGGCGGTGGGATACCATACCGTCTCGGGGCAAAACTACCTGAAGATCAACGACCCGTCCCCGGCAGATACCGGGACGGGGACTTATTGGGAGAACACATACGAGATCTTCGACGCCCAACCAGGCCATTACACCCACTGGAACGATTACTACGCCTTCGCCCGCAGGGAGTAAAATGATATGCGCACGACATCCACGAAATCGACCATCCTCGTCTGTCTCGCGCTTCTCGCTCCGTTGAGCGCCTGCTTCCCGGAACCGCCGACCACGACGACCAGGGAGGTGAAGGAAGTGGCCAGGAACGCGCTTTCGACGCTGGAGCGGCTCGTCAACCGAGAGAACTACATGGACCTGGGGTTCAGGTCGCTTGACGAAGTGAGCCGGGCGACAGTTGGCGAGCCGCTGCCGGTCAGCATGGTGCGCCTTGATGAGTTGGCCGCGTACCAGCGCGACCAGGACCCGACGCCCCTGCTCCATCCGACTCCACAAACTTTTGCCCCGGTGCTGGTCGACGGCGAGGTGCGGTCCTCGATGATCGTGCACCCCAGGAGGGTCGACGGCGCTCTCACCGTGGGCGGCTTTGGCGGGTCAGCCCTGATCCGAGCCCTGGAGACCGCGCGCCGCCAGAGCATGGATCGGACCAGGCGGCCAGCGAGCGACTACTTCGACGTCGAAGTGCCGGCCCTCCACCGTCATTTCGTGGCTTATCGCCAGGAAAATCAGGTCCTGCTGATCCCGATCTTCGATGACGATCGGCTCGGCTTCGAGGCCGGACAGACCATGCGCGCCCAAGAGGTCTTCGCGCGCCTCGTGCCCGAGGCGAGGCGCGACATGACCGACAAGCCGGGTTGAGGCCCCTCCCGGCCGCTGGAGCACGCGTCCGTGAAGGCCGCGCCCACCAGGGACGAGATCATCAGCGGCAGCGGCCGAGGATCACGTTCACGGTCGCGACGCCGTGGTCGGCGATGACGAGGTCCGGCACGCCGTCACCGTCGACGTCACCGACGGCTACGGCCACGCCGCCGGCGGCGTTCTCGTAGACGGTGGACACCGAGAAGTGTCCCTCGCCGTCGTTAAGGAGCGTGGCGGCGGCCTGCAGGGCAGAGCCGCCCGCGACGGCGAGATCGGGCGTGCCGTCGCCATCGAGATCGGCGGCGACGAGGCCGTAAGGCGCGCCATGGGTGCCGAGCGTGGTGTCCATCGGCTTGGAAGACCAGTCTTTGCCATCGCCGTGCAACATCGCGATCACCCCAGGAGCGAGATACCGGGGCGCTCGCGCGACGGCGAGATCGCTCCGGCCATCCTGGTCAAAGTCTGCGGCGACGGGCGCCTTCGGCGAGACGCCGATGGATTGGCTCTGGCGGGGCCCGAAGGTGCCATCGCCGACGCCCGGCAGTACGCTCACCGTGCCTGCGCGGCTCTCGACCACCGCGACATCTGGGTAGCCATCTCCGTTGAATTCGGCGGCGGTGAGCGCGATCGGGGTCGCGCCGGTTGCCGTGACGGCGCGCTCCGCAAAGGTCCCATCGCCGTGGTTGACGAGCACGCTGACGGCCCGCAGCCAGCCCGCGGGCAGGCGTCGCGCCGCGGCCAGGTGGGCGCGCAAGATCTGGACGAACAGCAGCTGGGCCAGCATCGATGCCGAGAGGAAGGCGTCCGGCGCGCCGCGCGCGGTCTGCTCCGCCAGCAGCTGGTCGATGAGCGTCGCGGCGGTGGCGCGTGCGCTACGATCATGCTGATGTTGCCGTCGAGCGTTCGGGCGATCGACACGGATTCACAACGGAGGCATTGGATGAACAGCACTCGATGGGTGTTTTCTCAGAAGGGCGGATCGCCCGGACGCGGTGCTGCGCTGCTCGCCGCAGCATGCCTCGCGGCATGCTCCTCGGTCGTCATTCCGGATCAGCGCAGCGGAGGCACAGGCGGCGACGGCGGCGCGACCAGCACCGGAGGCGCGGAGACGGCCACGGGCACCGGTGGCGCGGGAACGACCACGGGCACCGGTGGCGCGGAGACGGCCGCGGGCACCGGTGGCGCGGGAACGACCACGGGCACCGGAGGAACAGTCACGCCGGACGATCTACCCTGGAGCAAGACGATCGCGGGCTCCGGAGCGGAGAGTCCCCGCGCCGTGGCGGCGGATTCAGAAGGGAACGTCTTCTTGTCGGCCGAGATCTACGAGTCGACCGATCTCGGCTGCGGCCCCTTGACCGCAGGGTCAGGGCCCCTCGACGCCCTGGAACTCGGCGCCTTCGTCGCCAAGCTCGACGCGTCGGGTACCTGCCTCTGGAACGTCGCCTTGCCGAACACGGCGAGCGGCATCGCAAAGTACTCGACCCTCGCGGCCGACGCGCAGGGCAATCTGCTCGCCGCAGGCCTGGCCCGTGGCACCATCGACCTCGGCGCGGGTCCCATGGCAGGCGCGACGGAGGGCCAGGATATCCTGGTCGCAAAGGTTGACCCCGATGGCCGCCTCCTCTGGGCGAAGCGCTTCGGTAACGATGCCGTCCAGCTCGCGCCCCACATCGCGGTCGACCGGGCCGGGAACGCGGTCGTCACCGGCGGCGCGAGGGGATCCATTCCCATCGGCGACGAGCCGATCGTGGGCGCCGGCGGCGTCGATGCCTTCGTGCTGAAGCTCAATCCCGCCGGCGAGGTGCTCTGGGGGAAGCTCTTCGGAGATCACGACTACCAGGCCTGCAGGGGCGTCGCGTTGGACAGGCAGGGCAATGTGCTCATCATGGGCGATTTCGGCGGAACCATTGACTTCGGCGGCGGCCCCCTCGTCAGCGCGGGGGACCGAGACATCTTCGTGGCGAAGCTCGACCCCGACGGCACCCCGCGCTGGAGCAAGCGCTTCGGCGGTGCGCTCAATCAGACCGGCCTCGACATCGATACCGATGAAAATGGGGTTCTGCACGTCCTCGCGGCGCTCGACGGCACGGTGGACTTCGGTGGAGGCGCTCTCACCGCGAGCTCTGGTATCGCTGTCGCGAAGCTCGATCCCGACGGACAGCACATCTGGAGCAGGCAATTCGGCGACGGCATGAGCTTGGTCCATTACCAGATCGCGGCGGACGCTCAGGGCAACACCGTGCTGACGGGCAGCTTCGGCGGCACGATCGACTTCGGCAACGGGCCTATCGATAGCAGCGACGGCGCGGTCGAAGAGGCTTTCGTCGCCAAGCTCGACCCCCACGGGGACGCGCTCTGGAGCCGATACTTCAGCGGCGCCGGAGCGCAGTTCGGATGGGATATCGACACAGACCCCGGGGGCAACGTCTTCGTTCTCGGCGGATTCGAGGGCACGGTCGATTTCGGAGACGGCCCGATCTCCGCCCAGATGCGGGATGTCTTCCTTCTGAAGCTCTCGCCCTGATCTGTGCCTTCACAAGCCAAGGCTGCGCAGGAGCCACGAGATCGTACGATAGGACACCAAAGTAGGTGCGCAGGAGGGTCGCGGGGGCTGCGCAGGAGCCACGAGATCGTACGATAGGACACCAAAGTAGGTGCGCAGGAGGGTCGCGGGGGCTGCGCAGGAGGGCGCCGAGGCCGCCCAGGAGGGTCGCCGGGCCTGCGCAGCAGGGTCGCCAGGCCTGCGCAGCAGGGTCGCCGGGCCTGCGCAGTGTACGAGCGGAGCCCTGGTAACACTTCTGACCGGGACGCCCTACGCATACTGATTCTCCTCCTGCATGCTGGTTTGGGAATGTCTTCGAGGTCGCGGACCATAGCCGCGGGCTTTGGCCTCATTCAGGCGTTTGGTCGTTGCCCGGTCGAGCTTGAACCATAACGTACGACCAAGGCCACCGCCCTCGACGCTCTTGAGCCAGCCTTTGGCGACCCAGTAGCGCACGGCGTGCTCGGTGACGTGGAAGCGTGCAGCGATGCCGTGGATAGAATACAGGCCGTCGGCGCGCCGGTCCGGCTGACGTGCGGAGGGGGATGGGAGGCTGGGGCGCCGCAGGTCGTGGCGCCAGCGGATCCAGCGCACAGACATCGCGCTCCATCGAGCGCTGCGGCCTGTGCGCAGCCCGCGGCGGTTGAGTTCGTCGGCGATCACCCGATCGGGCTTCTGGTCAGCGACGAGCATTTTGATAAGCTCGATCGCCTCGGGGGGCGTCACCACGGCCATGGGCTTGCTGTGCCGCGGGACGGTAAAGTCACTGACCACACCCGTCTTCCAGAGCAGTTGCACGCGGGTCATGCGCGCAGGGACCTCGATGGGACTCAAGGTGACTTGCTGAACGAGCATGCGAAGAAGATTCTTCCGCTCGGCGTGCGTGGTGGATGGCGCGTTCCAGACCTGAGAGAGGTCCTTGGTAAGCGACAAGATGCGACGGCGGTCCTCATCGGTAATGTTGACCTTCTCACGTCGGAACATCTCCTGGCGCTCTCGGTCCAACGCCTCGACTTCACGAAGTTTCTCGTTCCATTCGTGTTCGAGCGTGCGCGCGACGACGCGATTGTCCGGATCAACTGCCTTATAGCGGCGCTCCGCGAGCCGTGCCTCATACCGTGCCCGTTCCAGTCGCAGCTTCCACTGTCGGTTCACCTCGTCTGACTGTCGCTCTGCTTCGCGGACTACAGCCAGACCAATCTCGATATCGGGCGGCTGGGTCGCCTCCAGAAAGAGCCTTGAGACCGCCTCATCGATGACCCGCGCCGAAACAGTACAGCACACATGCCGGCCGCCGGTATGCGTGATCGGGGTCCGGCATCTGTAGTATGCCCGCCGCAGCGTGCCTTGATAATTCGTGACCATGCGATGACCACACTTGCCGCACAATGCGAGGCCTTGGAGCAGGGCCTGCCCTTCACGAGCGGCGCCGTGCTGATCAGGTGATGTTTGATGGGTCCGGTTGTCATGCAGCTTTCGTTGATTGGCCATGAATTCCTCCCATGGAATGTAGGCCGGATGGCGATCGCGGAGGCACGTCTTCCATGCCTCTTGCGCCAGGCGTGTCACGCGGCGGCGCGGTTGACCGTTCACAAGCGCGAGGCGTTCCTCATGTCGACCGAAGACATACGCGCCGGCATACGTCGGGTTGTGCAATATGCGAAGGATTGTGCCATGCCGCGGAGGCCCCCAGCGCAGTTCGCCTGTCGCGATGCTACGCGCCGGCATCTTGAGTCCGCGATCGGCGAAGTACCGCATCACAGCATAGGCGCTCCCATCAAGGCGGAAGCGCTCGAAGACGAGTCGGAGAGCACGCTGGACGTGCTCGTCCGGATCGAGTCGGAAACGGCACGCAGCTTCATCCCATTCGTAGCCGCCTGGAGCGTGAAAGAAGAGCTCTCCGCGACGCGCCTTACTGAGCTTTCCGCCGTGCAGTCGCAAGCGCATCCACATCTGCTCTGCCTCGCTCATAGTACCCTTAAGTCCAAGGAGAAGCCGATCGTTGGAATCACGTGGAGTGTAGACGCTGTGCTCATCAGCGAGAATCACATCGGCAAGGCCGCACAAGTCAAGCAGCCGGTACCAGTCCGCTGAGCAGCGGGCGAGCCGTGAGACTTCCAGCGCGAAAATGGCTCCGACGCGTCCGTGCGCTACATCATCGGCCAGCCGCTGGAAGCCGGTGCGCCACTGCGCGCTTGTAGCGCTCTGACCAAGGTCCTCATCGATCACGTCGATACGGTCGGCAGACCAGCCAAGCTCGATCGCACGCTGTTTCAGTGCGTATTGCCGGGACGTGGACTCAGGATGCTCGTAGACTTGACGGAGCGTGGACTGGCGCATGTAGACCATCGCTCGACGCTCCAGATGCTGCGGCTGGATCTTGTCGCTCATGGCCGACCTCGACGGGTGTGGGCTCGACGCGTAGCATTTTGAGGACGAGCGTGGCCCACGCGCCCAGCAGATCTCGCTGCATCGTTGCGGGGAGCGCTGACCACCGAGGGATCTTCGGCCGAGGCATGGGCGGGTTGTCTCGTTTCTTCGGGTGCCACCGCCTCTGTCTTGGGCGTCTCTCGGTGGAGGTCCAGGGCGGTACGCACGGCGCCAGCGAGCTCAAGCAAACCGCGAGCATCCAGACGGACTTCGCGGCCGTACAACCGCGGCGTTACCCATGTGGCGGCTCGATCGGTCCACTCAACCGGAAGACGGATCGTCCAGCCCTGCGGATGCTCGGCGTCGACGTACCGCCGGCCATCCTGGCCGCGCACGGACGCGACCACAGCAAGCCGCCGTCCCTTCAGGGGATGGATGGGCAGCGTGACGGTGACATATTCCGAAGGGGGTGCTGGACGTGGCGCAGTTTGTGGACGGTGTCGGGAGCTGCGGTGACACTTCCTTGAGCCACGGGCCCCTGCTCCGGGAGGACTGGAAACAGGGACCGGATCCTCGTCGACGCGACACGCTCGCCGCACTTTCTCGGACCGCCTGGATCTATACACGAACCGCTCCCCGTGGTCGCGGTACACACGAGCCTCTCCTCACGATCCGGCGTGAGTTCGCGCAGGTCACCGCGTCCTGGCCAGCTTCAGCTCCTTGTTCTTGAGGGTGACCTGCGCGAGCAGGACCGGGCCGTAGTACAGCTCCCAGACGTCATCGGCGATCGGAGTCAGCCCCACGGGCTCGCCGGCGAGCAGTGTGGAGACGTTGGTCTGCGCGCCCCCGAACAGCATCCGTCCTTGCTCGTCCAGGCGTCGAACGGCCATCGTGTCCGGGTACTCCGGCGACGAGGGCTTGCTCGGCATCGAGCGGCGCGAGGGCGTGTAGCGCGAAGCCGGCGTCCTCTGGCCGAGCGCCTCGTGCGGACGCTGATCATTGTACTCGTGCCGAAACCGGTCGAAGACGCGCTGCTGCGCTGCCAAGTTGGCTTCTGGCGGCGATGTCGCCTCCGCCTTCAACGTCTTGTGCATTCGCTCGTGACGGCCGTTCTGCTGCGGCTTACCGGGCTCGATCCGCTCGGGATGAATGCCGAGCTTGATCCAGCTGACCGAGAGCGCCGAGAGCCCACCGATGCCAATCGTGGCGAACGGCGGGCCGTTATCGGAGCGGATGCGATGCGGCAGCCCGAACTCGCGGAACGCGCGCTCGAAGTGCGGCCGCACCGAGGCCTCGTGCGGCTTCGCCACGCCCTCGCACTTGAGCAGGTACCGCGACGCCTGGTCCGTCAACGTCAGCGGGTGGCAGCGCGTCCTGTCGCCGAGCGCGAAGTGGCCCTTGAAATCGGCGCACCACGTGTCATTCGGCTGCTCGGCTGGAGCCAGCGGCGACGGCATCGCGGTCGTCGGCGTCACCACGCGGCGTCGACGGGGCCGGATCAACCCGTGCTTCTTGAGCAGCTCGCCGATGGTGCTCGCCGCCGGTAGCCCCTCCAGACCCAGGCTCTCCAGCCGGGCGCGCAGCTTCTTCGGCCCCCACGTGGGGCGCTCCTTCCGCAGCTCGATCAGCGCGTCGACGAGCACCGTTGGCGTCGCATGCGGGAACGTGTGCGCCACGGGCCGCCGCTCCTCCAGCCCGCTCGGTCCGGCCTGCTCGTAGCGCTCGACCCACTTGTACCCCGTCTTCCGGCTGATGCCGAACCGCCGGCACAGCTCCGCGAACGTCTCGTCCGACTCGTTGACCTGCGCGATGAACCGAAGCCTCTCGTCCACTGAACATGTCTCTTTCCAAGGCACCAGCGCTCCTCCGTCGCCGGTCCTCTACGACATGTGTCACCTAAGCTCCCGGTCCGTCCAGGTGCTACCCAGGCTCCCGGTCTGAACCGTTACCCAGGCCACCGGTCCGTACCCAGGAGGACGCCGAGGTGAACGACCGGGGGGACACCTACCTGTCGTGCCGCACGAAGAGCTGGTCGATAGCGTCGAGCGTCTAGATGGCGCCGAGCATCTGCCGGCCGGCTTCGCGCTGGACCTTGGTGGTGTCCTCCAGACGCGCGCTCGGGATTCGCAGCTTCGCCTCTCGCAGCAGCCGCCCGATCCGCTTGTTGTCACGGGCGGTTGGTGAATTGGGCACTATCCTTGTGCGCCGAGAAGCCAGCACAAGATCTGCCCGGAGAGCGGCATTACCTATCACTGCTGCTGGAAGTCGGAGGGGGGAAGCGAACCGCCATGACGCCAAGGGCGCCAAGAAACCAGCGCCAAGAAACCAGGGAACTGGGAGGGGGGAATGCCGGAACGGCACTTCCTCTTCTCCCCTTGGCGACCTTGGCGCCATGGCGGTTTCTCTGCCGATCCGGGGCAACTTCCCGCAGCAGTGCTATCCGCCCCAGAGCCCGTTCCCGCTCTCTCGATCCCTCGCGCGCTGCCCAGCGGACCGCCGGGCTCGCGGACGGCCGCTGCCCCGTCCGGCGCTCGCGCCTTGCCTTCCGGCCCGGCGCGGCGCACCTTCGCGCCCAGCGACCATGCCCGGCGACGACCCCTACGTGATGCCTGCTTACGTCAAGCTCCTCGTCACCGACGCGGAGCGCTCCGCCTCGTTCTACGAGCTCCTCGGCTTCACCCGCGTCCACCAGGATCCGGTGTTCATCCACCTGCGCTGGGCGCGTTATGCCGATCTCTTCCTCGTCGCGACCCCGCCGGGGGTCTCGCTCGCGGGGCAGCGCGGCCTCGGCGTCATCGTCTGCTTCAGCGCCGCCGGCGACCGCGGCATCGAGACCATCGCCGCGCGCGCCGCGGCGGCCGGCGCCGCCGTCGACGGGCCGCGCGACCAGCCGTGGCACACACGGGAGGTCGTCGTCGCCGACCCCGACGGCTACCGCCTCTGCTTCGTCGAGCCGAGCACGCCCCTCCAGAGCTGAGGCCCACTGCCCGCGCCGGCGCCTCCCAGGCGGCGCCGGGCGCGCTCGTGTATCATCCCACCGGCATGTCGCCCGAGCCGTCGCAGCCCAGGCCCATCGGGCGGTATCTGCTGTACGGCGCGATCGCATCCGGCGGGATGGCGTCCGTGCACCTCGGCCGGCTCGTCGGCGACGCGGGCTTCTCGCGCACCGTGGCCATCAAGCGGCTGCACCCCGCGCTCGCCGAGGCGCCCGAGATCGCCGAGAGCCTGCGCGACGAGGCCCGCATCGTCGCGCGCATCCAGCACCCCAACGTCGTCGCCATGGTCGACCTCCTCCTCGCCGAGGACGAGGCGTTCCTTGTCATGGAGTACGTGCGGGGCGAGTCGCTGGCGCGGCTGCTCCGGGCGGCGCGCGCGGGCGGCGCGCCGGCGCCGGTGCCCATCGTCGCGAGCATCGCGTGCGGCGCGCTCCACGGCCTGCACGCGGCCCACGAGGCGCGCAGCGAGTCGGGCGAGCCGCTCGGCATCGTGCACCGGGACGTCTCGCCCGAGAACGTGCTCGTCGGCGTCGACGGGGCGGCGCGGCTGCTCGACTTCGGCATCGCCAAGGCGCGCGGGCGGCTCAGCACCACCCGCGGCGGGCAGATCAAGGGCAAGCTCGCGTACATGGCCCCCGAGCAGGTCCTCTGCGCCGACGTGACCCGGCGGACCGACGTGTTCGCGGCGGGCGCGGTCCTCTGGGAGGCGCTCGCAGGCCGCCGGCTCTTCGACGGCGGCGACGAGGGCGACATCATCCGGGCCGTGCTCGAGGAGCCGATCCTGCCCCCGAGCTCGCTCGCGGCGCACGTGCCGCCCGCGCTCGACGCCATCGTCCTCCGTGCCCTCGAGCGGAACCCGGAGGGCCGCTACCCGACCGCCCGCGAGCTCGCGGTCGCCATCGAGGACGCCGTCCCGCTCGCGTCGCCGCGCGCCGTGGGCGAGTGGGTGGAGGCGCTCGCCGGCGACGCGCTCGCGCGGCGGGCGGCGCGCGTCGCCGCCATCGAGAGCGCGTCGGCGGGGATCCCGGGCGGCCCGGCGACGGCCAGCTCGGGCGCGGCCGCGCGGGGTGGGTCGGGCGCGCCCGGCGACGGGGCAGCGGACGAAGGCGAGCCCACGCCGCCGGGCGGCCCGGCGCGGGGGCTGGCAGAGACAGCGCCCTCGATCCCGTCGAGGGCCCTCGATCAGGGGACGCCGGCGGCTGAGCCCCCGCCCGGATCGGTGACGTCCAGCGGGATCTCGCTGGGGCTATCTGCGACCGACGGCGCGCGGCGCGAGGGTCCGCCCCCCGCGGCGAAGAAGCGCGCGCGCCCGCTGCTCGTGCTGCTCGGCGCGCTGCTCCTCGGCGGCGCGGCCGCGCTCGCGGCGCAGTCGTGGCGCCGCGCCCCTCCCGGCCCGGAGGACGCCGCGCGCGCGGTCCACGCGCCCGCGGCGCAGCTGGCCGGCGCCTCGACCGCGAGCACGGCGAGCGCCGTCGCAGCGAGCCCATCGAGCATCGCCGCGGCGGCCCCGGCGAGCGCCGACGCGGCGAGCCCGGCGAGCACCGCCGCGGCCAACCCGGCGAGCACCACCGC
The DNA here is from genome assembly GCF_051525985.1 of Sorangium sp. So ce145. Classification (NCBI taxonomy): domain Bacteria; kingdom Pseudomonadati; phylum Myxococcota; order Polyangiales; family Polyangiaceae; genus Sorangium; species Sorangium sp. So ce145. The sequence continues at coordinate 5,659,041 of NZ_CP150315.1, forward strand.
GGCGGCCCCGGCGAGCACCGCCGCGGCCGACCCGGCGAGCGCCGCCGCGGCGGCCCCGGCGAGCACCGTCGCGGCCGACCCGGCGAGCGCCGCCGCGGCGGCGGCCCCGGCGAACGCCGTCGCGCCAGCGCCCGCACAGCGCCCGGCGCGCCCTGCAGCCGGCGCGCGCGCGCCCGCACCCGCGCCGCGCGCGACCCGCGCCGACGCCCAGCGCTGCTCCCCGCCCTATACCGTGGACAAGGCCGGCATACGCCGGCTCAAGCCGGAGTGCCTGTGAACCGATGAACCCCGCGTGTCCCACCCGCGCCCGGCTCGCGCTCTCCCTCGCCGCCGCGGCGGCGCTCTCGCTCACCGGCGCGCGCGCCGACGCCGCGCCCCACAAGAAGGCGTGCGCCGACGCCTACGAGCGCGCGCAGGGCCTCCGCCGCGACGGCCGGCTGATCGAGGCGCGCGCCGCGCTCGTCGTATGCTCGCAGCCGACGTGCCCGGCGGCCGCCGTGGCCGACTGCGGGCCGTGGCTCGCCGAGGTCGAGCGGAGCCTGCCCTCCGTGGTCGTCGCCGCGAGGGACGCGCACGGGAGAGAGCGCCTCGACGTGCGCGTGCTCGTGGACGGACGCCCCCTCGCCGCCGCGCTCGACGGCAAGGCGCTGCCGGTCGACCCGGGCCCGCGCACCTTCCGCTTCGAGCCCGCGACGGGCCCCGCCGTCGAGGAGCGCGTGCTGATCCGCGAGGGCGAGAAGAACCGCCCGCTCACCGTGACCCTGGGCGCACCTTCGGCCGGCGCGCCAGCCTCGCCTCACCCGCTCGCCCCGCGCGCCGCGCCGCCCGCGGAGCCCTCGGTCCCGGGGCTCGTGTGGGCCTCCGGCGCCGTCGGCGTCGCTGGGCTCGCGGTGTTCGCCGTCGCCGGCGCCCTCTCGCTGAGCGCCGAGGCCGACCTGCGCGCCACGTGCGCCCCGCGCTGCACGGAAGGCGAGGTGCGCGCCATCCGGGTCCAGCACGCGGTCGCCGACGTCGGCCTCGGCGTGGGCGTCGTCGCGCTGGGCGCCGCGGCGTGGCTCTATTTGACCCGGCCGGCCGCGGCGCAGCCCCCGAAGGCCGGCGCGACGGCGCTCTGGCCGTTCATCGCCGGCAGCGCCGCGGGCGTCGCGGGGGCCTTCTGATGCGCGCGTCGGCCCGCGCCCGCGGCGGCGCCGCTGCCCTGGCGGCGGCCCTCCTCTCGGCGTGCTCGCTCGTGCGCCCGCTGCGCGGCCTCACCTGCGAGCCCGGGGCCGGCAACGCCTCGTGCCTGTACGGCCAGCCCTGCGACGCCAGCGCCGACTGCACGACGGCGGCGTGCACCGAGGGCGTCTGCCAGTGCCCCGCCAGCATGGTGACGATCGAGAGCTCGTTCTGCGTCGATCGGACCGAGGTCTCGAACGCCGCCTACCGCGCCTTCCTCGCCACGCGGCCGGACGTCGCGGCGCAGGAGCCGTTCTGCTCGTTCAACAGCACCTTCGATTTCGACGACACCGGGCCCGACGCGCCCCCCGTGTGCACGACGCGCCGCAAGGAGGACGAGCACCCCGCCACCTGCGTCGACTGGTGCGACGCGCGCGCCTTCTGCAAGAGCCACGGCAAGCGCCTCTGCGGCGAGCGCCACGGCGGCCCGCTGCCGTTCCGCGGCGGCATGGCGCAGGGCGAGTGGTTCGACGCGTGCAGCAAGCACGGCGCGCTCGCTCACTCCACCGGCGAGTTCGACGCTCTCCAGTGCAACGGCGACAGCACCGAGACGGTGCCGGTCGGCGACGACACGAGCCTGGCGTGCGAGGGCGGCTATCTCGGCCTGCAGCACATGAGCGGAAACGTCCGCGAGTGGGAAGACGCGTGCTCCGACGACGTCGGCCCAGGCGACCTCTGCAGGACCCGCGGCGGGGCGTTCGACAGCGGGGGAGCGCTCGAGGAGCTCCGGTGCGACGCGCGCGACGAGCGCGAGCGCGCCGACACCGATCATACGATCGGGTTCCGCTGCTGCAGCGGGTAGCGCGGCGGCGACGCCGGCGGTCGCGGGCTCTGCCTGGATCGCTCGCGCGATGCCATCGCCGAGGCTCGCGCGCGCCAGAGCAAGCTGGTATATCAAGGCTATGACACCGAGAAATTACAGGATCCTTGCTGGCGTTCTGCTTGTGGGGGTCTGCCTTTTCGCCAGTTGTCGACGGGACGGCGTAGATTGCCAAGATCTCTCCACGTCAGGCCCGAACCTTATACTATCCGGATGTGATGACGGAATCAAACGGAGCATTGACTGCAGTAAGGGAGCAGGTGCGTATTCATGCACTTGCTTCGAGGCGGGAAGACCTGGACGCTCGTACACGGCAGCAGACGGCCCGGCGGCTGGAGGCAGACCTCAGATGATCGCGGCAGCGAAGCAGCGCTGTGGCTGGAACCTGCAACAACCCTATTTCTAGAAGTGGGCTGCCCAGGTCGACCCGGCGAAGGGCCCTTCTCTGTCATCCGATAAACCTGCATGCTGCCACTCCCTCCCAGGAGATTCTACGATTCCGCCCCGGTCCGCGCAGGGCCCCCGCGGCCGACCCGATCCAGCGCCGCTCCGCCCGCTAGCCCGTCTCGCTCGCCGGCCAAGCGCTGCAACAATGCGTCGAACGGCGCCCGTTCGCCCAGTGCAGCCAGCAGCCGGCAATCCCCGCTTCCCAACCAGCCCATCGAGCGACGGCCGGCTCGGACAGGCCGGCTATCATCCGCTCCTCGAACTCTCCCTCACGATCCTGGATGAGCTTCGCGAGGACGCGGTCATCGTCCGAAGTCGACTCGATGTGCATCGTGCCGCTGTCGACAGCTCGGATGTCGTCCATCACGCGACCCCTGAAGAACGCCCAGGCGTCATCGACCGTCTTCAGAACGAAGCTGTCGCTCATCGGTGTTCACGCAAAGTGCTCGGGTTCGTGCCGGTGCAGTTCAAGATCATCGAGGACAAGCGGGAGAAGCTCGCCTGCCCGCGCTGCCCCGAGCAGGGCGTAACGACGGCGGACAGCGAGAAGGTGATGGACCGAGGGCGTCCAGGACCCGCATCTTCGCCGTGCGCGCGGCTCGCGACCCCGCACGTGCTCGCAGCTTGCCGCGCCGCCCCCCCGCTGATAGCTCGCTGGGCGCAATCAGGAAGCGAGGGGACGTATGAGCGAATACCGAACAATCGCGGCGGCGCCGGTGCTGGTGGCGGCGTTCCGGGATCAGATCTTCGGCGTCGACCCGGCCACCGGGCGCGTGCTCTGGGAGTACAAGCAGGCCGGGGGCGGTTTCTCTTCCACAGCGCTCCTGATCACGCCTGCGGCGATCTACGCGGCGAGCTTCAGCCACGTCGCCTGTCTGCATTACCCGACGGGCGAGCTGCTCTGGGAGGTGAAGGCCGCCACGCAGGGCCGCGCCACGCTCCTCCTGGAGGGAGACCGGCTCTTCGTCGCCAAGCAGGGCGAGGTGGAGTGTTTCTCGCTCACCGGCAAGAGCCTCTGGCACAACCAGTTCAAGAGCAAGGGGATGGGCCCGGTCGCCCTGGGCGTGCCGGACAATGTGGCGCAGCCGGACGATAAGGACTGACGCCCCCCGGCGCTACGCCGCCCGCGCCTCCCAGTCGATCCGGTACGCGTGCACGCGCGCCTGCGCCGCCGCGCCGAGCCGCAGGAACAGCGGCAGCGCCCGGTCGCGGAACCACTCGACCACCGGACCGGCGACCAGCAACGCGCCGGAGCCGCCGACAGGGCCGGCCGCAGGCCGTCTGGCGAGGTGCCGTCAGCGCCGCCGGGCCAGGTGCAGCGTGAGATCGGCGTCGAGCGTCACTCGATCGGGGAGCACGGCCCGCACCGCAGCGAGGGCCAGTTCCCGGACGGACGCGGGGAGCTCGAGGTAGGCCGAGATCGTCGCGAGATGGCCGACATAGTCCGAGGCGGAGACCGTCGGGCGCCGGGTGACCACGACCTGGCGCACGTCCGTGAAGGCGTCCGACCTGATCAGCTCCGTGCCGGGCCACCGCATCGCCGCGCCCTCCGGTGTGCCGTCGGGCGACGGCACCTCGTCGTCGTCGAGGAACGGCGCGCGGGCGGCGCGGACAGCCTCCGCGAGGCCGGGGTCGGCCAGCCGCAGCGGCGCGCCGAACGAGGCGAACGCCGCGTCCGGCCCCAGGAGAGCGGCCACCCGCTCCCAGCGACCCGACGGCGCGGTCCAGTGCAGCGCGGCGGCCGCGAACACGAGGTCGTAGGTCCGCGTCAGCGGGAGGTCCTCGAAGGCTCCCCGGACGACGGTCACGCTCGCGGGCACCTGACGGCGGAGCTCGGCGAGCATGGCCGCGTCCGGGTCCGTGGCGGTGACCTCGATGCCGCGGGCTGCGAAAGCCCGCGTGGCCTTGCCCGTGCCGGCGCCGATCTCGAGAGCGGAGCGCACGGGCCGGCCCGCGTACTCGAGCACCAGGTCGACGAGCTCGTCGGGGTAGCCCAGCCGGAACCGCTCGTACGCGGACGCGGCGCTGCCGAAGGTGCGAGCGCGCGAGGTCATGGTCGTCAGTCTGGTCCGCCCGGCGCGACGGCTCACGCACTTTTCGACGAACCGGGAGCATCGTTCAATCGCAGATCCGCTGTTCTCCTCCAAGCGGCCCAACCAGCGGATACTACGAAAATCGCTACTGTTTCCAGCGACCACCCACTATCGACTGGTTTCTCTGGCGGGACGATTCCGCGGGGGTGAACCGTCGCGATCCGTCGCTTTCCCCGGAGTTCCAGGGGGGCGTGGCCACAGATCGCACCGGTTCGAAGGGCATGGGCCCAACCCGGGCCCGACCGCCGGACCTCTGGCCCGGGGCGCTCGCGACCGTCGATCCGTCGCCTCGGGCGGCCGTCGTCGCCTCGCTCGCCGGCACGCTGAGCCGTCGCCCTCGGGGATTTGGAGGCAACCCGGGTCGTTCACGAGGCGATCGGGCAGCTGCTGCTTCGTGGTCCTGTCGGCCCTGGCCCTCGACGCCCTGCTGCTCCTGTGGCGAGGGATGCCAGAGACGGTAAAGGCAGGTGAGCCCTCCACGCTGCCACAACTAGCCCCTGCGCGGGGATTGAGGAGCTGCCCAGCGACGTGCATGACGCTCCGTTCGATCTGGCAATGCCCACGCCGGTCCGGGTACGGTGGTGCGCGCCATGGCAGAGCCCCCTCAAGGCATGCTCGATCAGCTCCGTGACATGGGCTTCGAGCTCGCCCCGGAGCTGCGCCGTCTGTCGGCCGTCGCGGCGCAGGCGCACGCCTATCGCAGGCAGCAGGGACGGCTCGGGCGTCAGGCGAGGCTCTCCAGGGATCTGGATGAGCTGTCGCGCTCGACGGTCTTCTACGCTGCCTACCAGGTGAACTCCGCGGTCCGCAACGCGCTCGAGGCGTCGGGCTTCAGCTCCGCGCGTTATGAGCGGCTGACAGGCCTGGTGGGGTTTGCTCCACGGGATACCCAGGTCGACGATACGTCGCCGGTCAGCGAGGCCGTTCTCGCCGGACTCGATCAATACCGGTCGCAGCGGACGGAGCGACGCGCCCTCGACGCGGCGGGGCTCGTCGTCAGCATCCTCAAGACGGCGACCACGGGACCGTTTGGCGACCGCTTCTCCAGCGCGGGCGGGAACGTGGACGCCGCGCTCCGGGCGCTCGAGGCGCTCCTTCCCGGACCGGCGGATCGCGCCTCCGCCCCGCCGTCCACCGCGGCGACGGAGCCCTCGCAAGCCGCCGTGCGCGAAGCGCAGCTGCTGCTGCAAGCGCGGTCGAAGAGCCTCGCCACGGACGGAGTCGCTGGACGGGAGACCAGGGCCGCCATCGCGGCGTTCCAGGCCGAGATCGGGCGGCGCGCGGACGGGCAGATCAGCCCCGAGCTGCTGGCCGCGCTCCGCGAGCGCCTTGGGCCAGCCCGCGACGACTGGCTGATCGATGTCTCCGCCACGCAAGCGTCCCCCGCCGGAGCGGCGTTCGACGACCGCGGGCGGCTCTGGGTCCTCGACAGGGAAGGCAACCTGAGCCGGTACACGGACCTGCCGCGCGCACGCGATATCAACCATGCCTTGCCGCGCGAGGGCGCGCTCGCGCTCGAGGTGAGCCCGTCACCCCATCCGCCCCGCGCCGTCGTCCTGACGCACGAAGGGTTGATCCACCTCGACGAGGACGGGCACTCCGGCGCTTCCATGCAGGAAGCTGTCTGTGCGCGGTTCGACCGGCGCGGCCGACTCGCGGTGGCCGCCGGACACATGCTGCGGGTGACGGATCCTGCGGCGCCGGGCGCCGAGCGCGCCCTGGAGGTGCAGCGGCCAGCGCGCGACATCGCCTGGGGAGCCGGCGACGTGCTCTTCGTCGACACCGGGGCGGGGGTGCTGCGCGTGTCCCTGACGGAGGAGCCGCCCGCCTTCGCACAGCTCCCCGGGGAGAGCGCCGGGGAGCCGCCCGGTGGGCACGGAGTGGCCGCGTCCGCCGACGGGAAGCTCGTGGCCGTCCAGCGGGGCTCCTGCCTCGTGCTCGACGCGCGCACGCTGGAACTCCACGGGCAGAGCGATCCGTCCGGCGGCGCTGTCTCCGCGCTTGAGTTCTCACCTGACGGGCGATGGCTCGTCCTCGGTCATGCGAGCGGGCTCCTAGAGGTCCGCGAGCCCTACTCCCTGCGCATCGTCCGCTCGTGGCAGGGCCACGCGGGCCGCGTGATTACCATCGCCTTCGACGGCCCCGGCCAACGGCTCGTGACGAGCAGCGACGACGCCACCGTGAAGTTATGGCGCTTCGCCCCCGCGAGCTCCGCGTCCATCGCCGTGCTGACCTCCGATCTCGAGCACCTCAACAAGCCGCTCGGCATCTCGCGCGACATCGCCGCCTTCTCCCGGGTCCTGCTCGCCACAGATCTCCGCCCGCCGCTGTCGGTCGGCTTGTTCGGCGACTGGGGCTCTGGCAAGAGCTTCTTCATCGAGCACCTCAAGCGTCGCATCGCACGCGACGCGGATGCCTCGCGCGAGGCGCGGAAGCGGGGGGAACAGCCCGGCCTCGTGGGCGAGGTCGTCCAGATCACGTTCAACGCGTGGCACTATCTCGAGGCCAACCTGTGGGCAGGCCTGGTGTCGCACCTGTTCGACGAGCTGGGTCAGCGCGTGAACCCGCACGAGCCCGCCAGCGTCACGCGCCGGCGGCTCCTCGCGAGCCTCGAGACCTCGCAGGTAGCGAAGAAGGACGCCGAGGAGCGGCGCGAGGCGGCCTCGAAGCGGGTCGACGTGGCGCGGGAGCGCGTCGCGCGCCTCGCTTGCGAGGAGGAGCAGATCCGCCACGCCGCGCTGCAGATTGAGACGAGCGCCGTCCTCCAGTCCGCGTTTCAATGGCTGTCGGATCACGCACGCAAGGGGCTCGACGAGGCGGGAGCAGCCGAGGTGCTCCGGGAATGGCGCGATCGCCTGGGCAGGCTCCGGACGGTGTGGGGCCGCGTCGTCGAGGCGATGAAGGTCGCATTCTCCGCCGAGGTGTGGGCCGTCGTCCTGCTCCTCGCCGCCGCCGTCACCGTCGCCTTCTGGTACCTCGGCGGCAGGTCGACCCTGGGGGCGGTCCTCGCCAGCGCCGGGTCGTTCGTCGTCTGGGCGGCGCGCGTCGCACGGATCGCCGCCGCGCCGACCGACGCCGCGGTCGCCTGGGCCGAGCGGTTTTTGGCTCCGGTCGAGGCCTCGGCGGACGCGCAGAGGAAGCGCGCCGCGGAGCGGCTCGCCGCCGCGGCCCACGCCTCCGACGTCGCGCGCGGCGAGCTCACCGCCAAGCACAAGGAGCTTGCGCAGGCGGACGCGGAGCTCAAGGCCGCCGCCGAGGCCGTCAGCAAGGCCGAGAGCGATCTGGACGAGGCGAAGGCCGGCCGCGTGCTCTTCCGGTTCCTGGCGGAGCGCGCGCAGACCGACGACTATCGCCGCCACCTCGGGATCGTGAGCCTCATCCGGCGCGACCTCGCCCAGCTGTCGCGGCTGGTCGGCGTCTCGCCGGACGGAGAGACGCCCCCGAAGGAGCTCGTCGCGCAGGTCGATCGGATCGTCTTGTACATCGACGATCTCGATCGGTGTCCGCCGGGGCGCGTGGTCGAGGTCCTCGAGGCCGTGCACCTGCTGCTCGGCATGCGGCTCTTCGTGGTCGTCGTCGCGGTCGACTCCCGCTGGCTCGTGCGGTCGCTCTACGAGCACTATGGCAAGCTCCTCCCGCTGGAGCGGAGCCATCGGGGCGAAAGCGTCGCCGTGCGGCTGACCACCCCGCGCCAGTTCCTCGAGAAGATCTTCCAGATCCCGTTCGCCGTCCCGTCGCTCGACACCACGCTGTTCGCGGGCGTCGTCCGCGCGCTCCTTCCTCTCGAGGCCGACGCGGACACCGATACGTCCGCCGCGGCGGACCGCGGGCGATCCTCGCTGGCGCGGGCGAGCGACGGGGGGGACTCGGGCACGGCCGTCGCCGCCGGACAGGGCGCCGGCGCCGCGGAGGACGCGCCGGCGTCCGCCGGGCGCGGCGCGGACCAGGGCCAGGGAGGCGGGGTGCGGGTCGGCGCGCCGAAGGCCACGCCGCCGCCTCCTCCCAGGCTCAAGATCACGCTCGCGGAGCGGGAGTTCATCGAGACGCTCGTCCCGCTCCTCTCCACCCCTCGGAGCACGAAGAGCCTGATCAACGTCTACCGGGTCCTCCGGGCGCGCCTCGAGATTCCCGGCTCGGACGAGCCCTCGCTGGACGAGTTCCTCGCGCGGCGCGAGTTCGGCCCCGTGCTCCTGCTGCTCGCGCTGCAAATCGGTGAGCCGGTGCTCGCGCACGTGCTCGCCCAGCACCTCGCGCCTGGAGGGCTTGACGCGTCGGTCGACGATCTCGACGTGGTTGTGAAGCGCTTCTCCGAAGCGCATGACGACAAGCTGAGATTGCTGTCCCGCCTGCTATCCATGCTGCGAGACCGGCGGCTCCTCGGGGCGAGCCTGCTGTCGTTCCGCGCCTGGATCCCGCGCGTCCGGCGGTTCTCCTTCGAGCCCTGGGTCGAGTCCCTGCCCGCGGAGGTCCCGCCGAGCGGACCGAGGGCGGGTGAGGCCCGCATGCCGTGGGGCGAAAGCGGCCCCCTCTGAATCAGTTGCTGATACAGCGTCTCCTTTCCAGGAGGGATGCGGATCGCATAAGGTGTTCTATGTCAACCAGCGCGCGCAGCGTGGCCGGAGCGCGGGCAGGTTCATCGCTTCGTGCGGAGCCTCGCAGGGCACGTGATCCGCGAGGAGCTGATGGACGGACGCACGCACGACTTCCGGCGCGATCTGTTCGGCCGGTTGACGCAGTGGCGGAGCAGCACCGGCGAGCTGGTCGAATACGAATACGACGCAGCCGGACAGTTGATCAAGCGGATCTACGACGGCGGTGTGGAGGAATTTGCCTATGACGAGGTGGGGCGACTGATCGATGCGCGAACGCCTGACACGGAGTGCTACCTGACATACGATGAGCGGGGCTGCCTCGTGAAGGAGGAGCAGATCTCGCTCGGCGTCCGCCACACGATTGAAGCGGTCTACGACTCCATGGGGCGGAGGACGCGGCGCGTCAGCTCGCTCGGGTACGTCGAGCACATGCATCGAGACATCATGGGCAAGATCGCGCGGATGGCGCTCGGCCGGGAGGTTGTGGACTTCCACTACGACGCGCTGGGCCGCGAGCGCCAGGCCGTCCTTCCGGGCGGCGGGCGCATTCAGTACGACTTCGATCCGGCCGGTCGCCTCGCCCAGCGGCGCGTCTTCTCCGCGACAGCGCGCGCCGCGGTTGGACCGGGCGAGCCGGAGTGGGTTGGGCCCATCGCGCACGGGGTCGTTTCGGACACGCAGTATCGCTACTCCTCTGTAGGTCTTCTCGAAGAGGAGCTCGACGCGCGCCTCGGCGCGACGGGATACCGGTACGATCCCATGGGGCAGCTCCTCGCCAAGATCCCTGCCCACGGGAAGGCGGAGCTCTTCGGCTTCGACGAGGTAGGCAACCTCTACGCCACCGAGGCCGGCGAGCACGCGTACGATCGCGGCGGTGCCCTGTTGCAGCGGGGGGAGACGGCCTACGCCTACGATGAGCGCGCGCGCCTCGTGGAAAAACGCCTCTCCGATGGGCGCCGCTGGAAGTACACCTGGGATGGACGCGGGCGCCTGGCCTCGGTCGTCGCGCCCGACGGGCGCATCGTGGAGTTCATTTACGACGCGTTCTGCCGGCGGCTGGCCAAGCGGGTTCGCTCGAGCCAAGGACAGCTCCTTGCAATGACTCGCTTCGTTTGGGACGATCAGCGCCTGCTTCACGAGGTGCGTGTGCGCGACGCGTCCCTGGACGTCCCGGTGACCGAGACGCGAACATACGTTTTCCCGGATGGGAGCTTCGCCCCGCTGGCGCACATCGATGACGGCGGCGCGCTCCAGTTCTACGTGAGTGCGCCGAACGGATTCCCCGATCTTCTCGTGACGTCCTCGGGTCAGATCGCGGCCGAGCAGCGGGCGCGCGCGTTCGGCGCGGTGCAGGGAGAGGCCTTCACGCCGCTGCGGTTTCCTGGCCAGTACGCGGATGAGGAGACCGGCCTTTGTTACAACAGGCATCGCTATTACGACCCCGACATTGGCCGCTACATCAGCCCGGATCCCGTCGAGATCGTCCGCCGCTACGGCTTCGCGGACAACTCGCCGCTCAACACGGTGGACATCGACGGCTTGCAAGCGATGACCACGAACATCCAGCGCTCGCAGATTAACCCGGACGGCAGCCGCACGCCGTTGCCGAACGCGAGCGGTGTGAGCCAAGGCGGGCGCGATCCCGACAACCCGGTCGACATCCACCCCGCGGTCTGGAACAACATGGCGCCGCAGGTGCCCGTTCAGGCCGCAAACGGCTCGACCAACGGGCAATTCCCCCAGGCGACGCGCCATCCGGCGAACTGCTCCGAGCCGGCGGCGCTGAGCGAGCATCTCTATGATTATGAGCGACGCAACAACTTGCCGCGCGGGACATGCGGCTCGGCCAGCGATCCGAACAACCAGCATCTCCGCGGCGCGCTCCGAGAGGTCGATGGGATCAGCTCGACGCAGCAGGGCGGCGGAGCGCGAAACGCCTGTCCGAACTGCGGCGTGCTTTTCCGCAACCTCCAGAATCAGGCGAACCAGGGCGCACCGCCGAACGAGCTCGTGGATCTGGTGGGCCGCACCACGCCGGGCATCGACAATCCGAGCCCCGGATGGCAACAAGCGATGAACCAGGGCGCACCGACGAGGAGCGCGAGGAGCCTCATGAACCCACGCAATGCAGCGAACATGCGGGTGCAGATGCCGCGCTGAGGGCCCACCATGGAGATTTCCCTTTTCGCCATCGAGACCCTCGCCCGCCGTGGCATCGTCCGCAGCGAGGCGCGTCGGGCCGGACGCGATCGACTGGAAAAGTTGTTGCGTCTGAACGGGCTTCCCACCCACGAAGCGCTGTTCGCCGCCGAGGCTGCGATCGGCGGCTTCGCCGGCTCGGACCGCGCGCGGGACCCGCTGGAGCTTGCGAGCGGCGGTTCCTTCGGTCCCCCATCGCGAGATTGGTGGGAGATCCTCCTCGGCCCAGCGGCGCTGCTGGAACGCAACATGACGAGGGCGCTGTCCCGCGCCGGCTGTTGGCCCATCGGGATCAGCGCGCCTTTCGCAGCATTCGCGGGGCTCGATCCGTACCTGCGCGTCTCACATGACCGCGCGGAACGCTCGCTGGGAATGGTCGACGTCCTGCTGAGCGACGACGGAACCGTCTCCGTGGAGGGCTCTTCGACGGGATACGCACTGGTGCCCTACGCAACGTCCCCCGTGATGCTGGTCGAGAAGCTCGCGCGCTTCCTCGACATCGCGCAGCGCGGCCTCCACCACCTGCGCCTCGAAGCCCGCCCGCGCGCTGGCGCCCGGCTCGCGGAGGCGCTCGGCGCCCGGCCTGTGGCGGTGGCGAGCGATGCCTACCACACGGTCTGGGACGCCGAGGATCTTGTCATCCTCGACGGGCACCCCTCGGGCGCCGCTCCGGACCGGACGCTCGTCTTCGCCAGATCGGTCGAGCGGCTCGCCCGGGCAGTCGAAGCGCTCGCGGGCTCGCCGGCGGTCGCGGCGATCGCCTGCGACGAGATCACCGTGGCGCTTCGCGATCCGGGCGAAGCCCCCGCGCCGGCGAGCCGCGGGCTCGTGCCGGTCGGCCTGGACCGGCCCGAGGAGCGGGGAGCGCTGCGCATCGAGCGCACCGCGTCAGGCGTCTCCCTCGTCCAGGAGCGCGACTTCGGCGGGCGTGTGCTCGAGCGCCGCGAGCTCCCGCCGGTGGGCGACCGGCTCGCGCACACGCGATGGATGCTCGCTGCCGAGGGGTTTCGGGGCGTGCTCACCGACCGCGCGGTAAACGCCCTGCGCGCGCGGGGGGTACTCCGGGATCCGCAGCGCGCCGCCTCGCGCGCCCGCCTCGAGGAGCTGCTCGCACCTCACGGCGTCGCGGCCAGTGAACCACTGTTCGCGTTCGAGCAGCACGCGGGCGGCCTCTGTGTCTCCCGCGACCACGGAGAGCACACCTGGCTGGGCCCCGCGCTCGAGATCGAGGGCGGCGTCCTGCCCCGCAACGGGTTGGTGCCGATCGGCGCCTTCTCCAGGGGCCTGTACTTCATGGCCGCCGACGGCGCGATCCTCGCCGACGACGGGGTGGTGGAGCGCTTCGTCTTCGCCGATTCGTGGCGCATCTTCCTGGAGCGGTTCGCCCTGGGGCACGAGGCTCCGGACGTGATCCCGGAGTGGCCGGCCCGCCATCGCGCGAGCCTCTCCGAGGACGTGGGCGAGGCGCTGGCGCGGGCTCTCGGCGTCCCGCGCGCACCCGAGCTCAGCGACCGGACGCAGTCGTTCTGGACGAGCGACGACCTGGTGATCTGGTCGACGCCCGCCTACCTCGAGTTCTGCGTGTCCCCCTGTATCCTCTACGCGGACGAACCTGCGGTGATCGAGCAGGCGCTCGCATGGATCCAGGCGAACCACCCTGAGCTGAGCATCGAGCGGAGCGAGGCCACGCGCTGATCGAGCGCCGGCACGGTGGCGCATCCTGTTCCTGCCGCCGCAGACTGTGGAATGAACGCCGCCCCGTTGACGACGCGGCGGCGGAGGGCGCTCCGTTGGGCCACATCGGAGCTGCCCTCGACGGGGAGACAGGCGGAAACTATGAACATCGCTACTGTTTCCGGCGACCGCTCGTCATCGACCGGTTTCTCTGGCGGGATTTCTGACACGCGGAACCAGGCAGCCCACGCATGAGCCGGACGATCCACGTCGCCATCACCCGGCGTGTCCGGAAGGAACACGCCGAGGCGTTCGAGCGAGACCTGGCCGAGCTCGCACGCCGGCGCGCGACCGGCGACTCCACCAGCATCCCCCCTCGCCGAAGCGCGCCGGCTCCCGGGCGCGGCGCCCATGCGCGCTCTCCGCGGCTCACCGCCTGATGTCGTACTTGTCCAGCTTGTAGAGCAGCGCGCGCCGCGAGATGCCGAGCCGCTTCGCCGCGCGCGTCTGGTTGTTCCCCTCGGCGGCGAGGGCGTCCTCGATGCTCCGCTTCTCCAGCTCGGCGAGGCGCGCCGGCATCGTCCCGCCGTCCACGGACGGCGGTGGCGCCCCCGCGCTCGCCGGAGGTGCGCCCGCGCCCGCGCTCGCGGGGGGCGCGGCGCCCTCGGCGCCCTCCACCACGGAGGCCGGAAGGTGCTCGACCTCGATGACGCCGCCCTCGGCCAGCACGACGGCGTGCTCCACCGCGTTGCGCAGCTCGCGCAGGTTGCCGGGCCACGCGTGCGCCTCGAGCGCCTGCATCGCCGCGGGCGCGAAGCGCGGCGCCCGCTCCCCCATGCGCCCGGCGACCTGCTGCGCGAAGCGGTGCGCGAGCAACGCGATCTCGGCGCGCCGCTCGCGCAGCGGCGGGACGCGGAGGACGAACGTGCTGATGCGATAGTAGAGATCCTGCCGGAACCTCCCGGCCGCCACCTCGGCCTGGAGGTCCCGGTGCGTCGCGCACACGACGCGCACGTCGAGCTCGATCTCCTGCGTGCCGCCGATCCGGGCCACGCGCCGGCTCTCGAGCACGCGCAGCAGCTTGGCCTGCATGGCGAGGGGCAGCTCGCCGATCTCGTCGAGCAGCAGCGTGCCGCCCTGCGCCGCCTCGAAGTAGCCGATCTTGCGGCGATCCGCCCCGGTAAAGGCGGCCTTCTCGTGCCCGAAGAGCTCGCTCTCGAGCAGCGCCTCGGGCAGCGCCGCGCAGCTGAGCCTCACGAACGGGCCCCCGGCGCGCGGGCTGATGCGGTGGAGCTGCTCGGAGACGACCTCTTTCCCCGCGCCCGTCTCGCCGAGCACGAGCACCGTCGTCTGCGCGCGCGCGAGGCGCTGCACCACCTGGAAGACCTTCACCATGGCCTCGTCCGCGACGACGAACCCGGCGCCGGCGCCGGAGGGCGGGCCCTCCAGCGCCTCCGGCGCGGCCCCCGGCGGCGCCGCCTCGACGGGCGCCGGCGCCGCGATCGCGACGACGATCTCGGCCGGGCCGATGCGGATCACGTCGCCGCCGGCGAGGGCCCGCTCCGCCCCGCGCACGACGGCGCCGTTCACCGACGTGCCATTGCGGCTCCCGAGGTCGACGAGCGCGACGGCCTGGCCCCGCCGCGCGACGCGCGCGTGGTTGCGCGAGACGCGGGCGTCGTCCACGCAGACCGTGGACTCCGGCGCGCGACCGACCGCGACCACATCACCGTCGGTGAGATCGATCACCCGCGCCGCGCCATCACCGGCGCGGACGATCAGGGAGGCCTGACCCTGCGGCGTCCGCTCGCTGGGCGCGCTCTCCGCGGCGTCGAGCTCGGTCGCGACCTCGGCCGCGGTAAGCGGCGGCGCCGCGCTCGGCGGAGAGGCTGCCTGTCGACGAGGGTCTCGCTCCGCCATGCCGTTCGAGGGTTGCGCAAGTGTACGACGCTTGCGCAACCCTCGGCAACGGCAGCGCGCGCCGCCGCGCGGAAGACGCGGAGCGCGCGCTGGTCCCCGCCTTGCACTGCCTCTGCGGCGCGCACGGACCAGCGCCTCTCTGGCGCGCGGAGGCGCTGCGGGAGCCGCGATCGCCGGGAGCCATCGCGAGGACCGGAGCGTCTCGAGGCGCGTCGCGCCGACGTGCGCCTGGCTTCACGAACGACCAACACGACAGGAGACGAGCATGACTTATCCCATCCGACCGGCGTCCTCTCTCGCGATCCGCGGCGCCCTGCGCCATGCCCTCGTGAGCCTGGCCGCGACGCTCGCCGCCGCCGGGTGCGGCGCGGATCCGGCCTCCGACGCGGAGATCGCCTCGGCGGCGAGCGGCGACGCGGTCACCGGCGCCCTCACGATGACCTGCTCCAGGCTGACGGTGAGCCGGGGCAGCATCGGCGCCGGACAGACGGCCGCCGCGCTCGCGACGGCGGATCTCACGGGCGAGCAGGACGTGTGGAAGAAGTACGTCGAGTTCGCGCCCGGCACGAGCGCGACGTGCGAGTACGCGCTCCCCTCGGGCACCTCGGCGGCGCAGCTCGCGTCCCTCGCGCTGGGCGTGAATTACCGCGGCCCGGCGAAGTCGGCCATGCGCTGGACCTTCGAGGCGTGGGACGCGGCCGCCCGCGCCTGGGTCCCTGTCGGCGACAACGCGTTCGCGCGCGACTGGTCCTGGACGAGCGCGAGCCTGAGCCTGCCGGGGCCGCTCGGGCGGTTCGTGGCGGGCGGTACCCTCAAGATCCGGTACGCGACGAGCAGCTCCGCCGACAGCTCGATGCTCGACAAGCTCGTCCTCACGGGCACGACCGGCGACGGCTCCGCTGGCGCCGGCGGCAGCGGCGGCTCCGGTGGCAGCGGCGGCAGCGGCGGCAGCGGCGGCTCCGGTGGCTCCGGCGGCAGCGGCGGCTCCGGTGGCTCCGGCGGCAGCGGCGGCTCCGGCGGCAGCGGCGGCTCCGGTGGCTCCGGCGGCAGCGGCGGCTCCGGCGGCTCCGGCGGCAGCGGCGGCTCCGGCGGCTCCGGCGGCAGCGGCGGCTCCGGCGGCTCCACAGGCACCGGTGGCTCCACCGGCGGCATCTGGGTCCCCGCGCCGGGGACGACATGGCAATGGCAGCTCACGGGCACCATCGACACCAGCCTCGATGTCGCCATGTACGATATCGACCTCTTCGACGCCCCGCAGGCGAAGATCGACACGCTGCGCGCGGCCGGGAAGAAGGTGATCTGCTACTTCAGCGCGGGGAGCAGCGAGGACTGGCGCGACGACGCGTCGAAGTTCCCCGCCGCGGCGCTCGGCAACCCGCTCGACGGCTGGCCGGGCGAGCGGTGGCTCGACACCCGCAACGCCGGCGTGCGCGACGTCATGAAGGCGCGGCTGGATCTGGCGGTGCAGAGGCGCTGCGACGGCGTGGAGCCCGACAACGTCGACGGCTACACCAACAACCCCGGCTTCCCGCTGACGGCGGCGACGCAGCTCGATTACAACCGCTTCCTGGCCGCCGAGGCGCACGCGCGCGGGCTGTCCATCGGGCTGAAGAACGATCTCGCTCAGGTGAAAGACCTGGTGGGGAGCTTCGACTGGGCCCTGAACGAGGAGTGCCGCGAATACGACGAGTGCGAGATGCTCACCCCGTTCATCCGCGCCGGCAAGGCGGTGTTCCACGCGGAGTACGTCGACGCCTCGGAGGCAAACGCCGTCTGCGCCGCCACGAAGCCGCTCGGGCTCTCGACCTTGATCAAGAAGCTCGACCTCGACGCCTGGCGCCTCGCCTGCCCCTGATCCACGCGCCGGCGCCCCGCCGGCGCAGGGGCGCTGGCCGCGCCCCCGCGGTCAACGCCCCTCGCCCGCTCAGCCCCTCACTCCCCCGCCACCTCGAGGAGCTGCGCTCCGGAGTAGCTCTGCTGCTCCGGCTGGTAGTACGGGTGCACCTCGGCGCCGCCGTCCTCCGCCCGGACAGGCATGGTCGCCTGCAGCCGGTAAGCGAAGGTGGCCGCGCGCCCCGCGGGGATCTCCTTCACGTAGAGGATCAGCTGCTTGCCCGTGATCTCGAACCTCGAGAGCTGGCCCGCGGCGATGTACTCCTGGAGATCCTCGGTCAGGAGCTGGAAGCCGGGCGGCAGCCCCACGGTCACGAGGGCCATGCTCTGCACCGAGTCCGTCTTGTTCTGGACGCTCAGCGACGCCGTCACGATGTCGTCCACGTACAGCTGGGTCTTGTCGTACGCCACGCTGACCGCGAGCGGGCCTCCCGCGTCGCTCGGGACCGCGCTCCACGGCAGGTTGTGGCGGCTCACCAGGTTGTAGCTGAGCTTCCCCTCCCCCGAGAACGCGATCGAGACGTCGTGCGCGCCCGCGGTCGCGAGGTGCGTGAGGTCGACCGTCGTCATGACGTCGGCCTGGTCCGCGCGCAGCGAGACCGTGCCCGCCGCCTCGCCGTCGACCGCGACGGTCACCGTCCCCGTGGCGCCCTCCGTCCCCTTGCTCGCGGCGAGGAGCAGCGTGCGCAGGCTCCAGATCGTCGCCTGGGTGGAGCCGAAGTTGCCGTTCGGGTCCTTCGACTGGGTCAGGAACTTCACGCCGCCGTCGGCGCTCGGCCGGTGGGCGCCCGCGGAGAGCAGCGCGTGGGCCGCGAGCGCGGTGGTCGTGACCCTGGCGTCGCTCCCGGACTCGTAGAACGAGGTCTGCGTGCCGCCGTCATCCCAGTAAAATGCGTCTCCTTCCGCGGTCTTGCGCTGGTCCAGCGCGTCGAGCACCTGGTCCGTCAGCGCGCCGGAGGGGTCGGCCACGGCGAGCGCGTTGGCCGCGATCGCCAGCGTGTACAGGTCGTCGGTCGCCGGCTTCAGCGAGCGGCCCAGGTAGGCGAGCCCCGTCCCGACCTCGGGCCCCGTGTACCCCGCGCTCGCGAGCGCCCAGAGCACGAAGGCGCTGTTGCGGAGCGTGCCCGTGTGGAAGCTGAAGAACTCGGTCTGGTCGCCTTCCCACGTGCCGTCCGCCTTCTGCTGCCCGGCGAGCCAGTTGACGGTCCGGGCGAGCATCGCCTCGTCCACGGTGTGGACCTTGATCATGTCGGCGAACTCCATGACGCCGAACGCTGTGACCGACAGGTACGGATGCCCGTCCTGCTCGCCGAACCACGAGAAGCCGCCGCCCGAGTGCTCGAACGTGAGCAATCGCTGGTACCCCGCCGAGATCAGCGACTCGGCCTTCATCTGGATCTCCGGGGTGATCTGGCCTGTCTGCTTCATGTACTGCGTGACGAGCACGTTGGGCCAGGTCGTCGAGGTCGTCTGCTCGAAGCAGCCATTCGGGACCTGGAGCATGCTGTCCATGCCGCTCACCACCTGCGACAGGAACGCGGGGTAGATCTCGAGATAGAGCTGGTTCGAGCCGGGGACCGCGTCCGCGGGGAACGACAGCGCGTGATCGGCGCTGCCCGTCGCGAGCATGCCAGACGCGCTCTCCGCGAAGGGCTTCCCGTCCGGGACCACGCGCACGGTGCGGGCAACGGCGTCGGCGCCCGCGCTGCCCCGCGCGGTGACCGTGAGCGAGTTGACGCCCACCGTGTTCACCTTCACCGGGAACCGGACGCCGCGCACCTCGCCCGCCGCGAGGGACACCGTCGTCGACGTCGCGCCGAGCGGCGTATACCAGCTCCCCGGCTCGAGGCTGAGATCGACCGTCTGCGGCGTCTCCAGGTAGTTGTAGACGGCGATCGGGAACTCGACCTCATCGCCGCGCGTGAGCGTCGCCGGGAAGCTCACGTCGACGAAGAAGTCCTGGAACACCTTGAAGCCGCTCTGGATGCCGCCGAGCTTGCCGTCGGTCGAGTTCGCCAGCGCCGAGAGCCGCCACTCGGTGATGCTGTCCGCGAGCGGGATGCTCAGGGTGGCCGTCCCGTCGGGGCTCGTGATCACGCTCGGGTTGACGTAGAGGGTCTCCGGGAACTCGCGCCGGACGCGCGGGCCGCCCCCGTTGCCGCCGCCGGGATCCGGGGTGGGATTCCCGGCCGAGCCGCCGCCCGCTCCGGTCCCGCCGCTCGACGCGGACGCGGCGCCATTGGCCCAGCCGCCGTCCGCGTCGCCGGGGATGCCCCCTTCGTTCCACTCTTGCGGGGGCACCTGGATCCCGAGATCGCCGAACGTGAACGCGAACGTCGCGTCGTCCTGGCTCTGCTCCACCTCGTCGGGCCCCGACGATTGCAGCGTGAGCCCGCTCCAGCTGGAGGCCACCCGGTACGCGTTGCCCCACACGTCGAAGGCGCGCAGGCGCTCGGCGACCCGATTCCCGAGCAGCTCGACGTACACGCCCTGCCCGTTGCAGCTGAACTGGGTGCTGTCGCAGCCGAGCGCCTTCAGCTCCTGCGCGGCGGCCGCGGTGGCCTCCGCGAGCCAGGGCTTCATCACGCCCTTCTGGCGCTCGTTGAACTGGGCGAGCTCCTCCGGCACCTTGGCCAGCACGGCGGGCCACGTGCGCGCCTGGAGGCCGGTGAGCGACGTGCCCGCGAGCGCGGCGAGCGAGGCCTGGGTCTTCACCTGCGCGGCCTCGGCCTGCTCGGGGTCCTCGCTCGCTGTCGCGTTGAACAGCAGGTCCTGGAGGTTCGCCGCGGGGCCGTGGATCTCGTAGCTCGGCTTCGCGAACTCGTCCTCCAGCTCGAAGTAGGTGCGGAGCAGCCCGGGCTGGGCGTCGACCAGCGCGAAGACGGCCTGATCGACCACCTGGACGCCGAGCGCGGCGACCTTCGGGTTCCCCGCGTCGTCCTTGACCGACAGCCGCAGCGTCGCCGTCTCCCCCGGCGCATACAGGGGCTTGTCGGCCTGGACCTCGACGCTCAGCGCGGAGTCGCCCCGCGCGAACACGGTGCGGCCGGAGCGGACCAGATTGCCATCGTCGTCGACCAGGTAGGCCTCGACCCGGTTGCTGCCGAGCAGGCCGGCGTCGACGGGCATGCTGAAATGGGCGCGCCCGCCCTCGAGCTCGAGAGAGCGCATGTCCACGGCCTGACCGTCGTTCAGCCAGTCGACGTAGACGCTGCCGGCCTCCTCGCTCGACTCGATGGTGACCTCGACCGTCTCGCCGGTCTCGTACACGGCCCGATCGGTGCGCACGAGCAGGTGCTCGCCGCCCGTCTGCGTGCCGAACGAGAACTTCCGCGTGACCGCCCGCTCTCCCACCGTCGCCCGCACCTCGAACGCGCCGTCCGCCGCGGCGACCGGCGGGGTGAAGCTCACAACGGCCTGGCCGAAGGCGTCGGTGCGCGCGGTGAGCTGCGTGCTGTCCGGCGCGGTGATGACCGCCTCGGTGTCGGCGAGCGGCGCCCCGAGCGGGTCGGTGACGAAGAGAAGAAGGGTGTTGGGGATCCCCGGGACGAGCTCGCGCGCCTCGGGCACGAGCACGATCGAGGCCGCGTCGGCCGCGACCTTGACCGGGATCGCCTTCGTGACCTCCTGCCCCGCCGTGTCCGCGACGGTGACGGTGAGCGTCACGGCCGCGTCGCCCTGCTCCAGCGGCAGGCCCGCGAGGCTCGGCGGGAGCGTCAGGCTGAACCCGTAATGGCCCTCGGCGTCGAGCTCGCCCATGATGCGCTGGAACGTCGTCTGTCCGACGTCCAGCGACGCCGCCTCGATGGTCACGCTGCCGCCGGCGACGTTCTTGCCGAAGAAATAGCGCGCGTCGATGGTGCCGGTCAGCGTGTCGCCCGCGGTGTACCAGGGCCTGTCGGTCCTCACGGCGACCTCGAACTTGGGCAGCGCGTACTGCCCCACGGTCACGACCTTCTCCGTCGTGGTCTCCCCGCTCACGAGGCGCACCTTGAACTCGCCGGTGTTCACGATGGCGCCGATCCGGAACGTCGTCGCGGCGACGCCGTAGGCGTCGGTCTCGATGGGCTTCTTGAAGATCTTGTTGCCCTTGCCGTCCTCCACCTCGAACGTGATCGCCTCGCGGACGAGCGGCGCGTTGTTCCCCCGCTCGAGCGCGAGCGCGCGCAGGTGGATCGTCTGGCCGGGCTTGTAGAGCGGCTTGTCGGTGGTGAGGAGCAGCTTCGGGCCGGGGCCCTCGACGGTGATGTTCGCGGTGAGGGCCGCGTTGACGCCGAAGCCGAGCGCCTGCGCGGAGACGGGGTGCGCGCCGAGCGCGCCGGGCTCCACCTCGAACACCGCGGCGCCGAGCGCGTCGGTCGTCCCGCGGAGCGGCCGCGCCCCCTCGCCCACCGCGAGCTCGACGCCCACGTTGGGCACCGGCTGATGGGAGAAAGCGTCGGTCGCGCGCACGCGGTAGCTCGCGGTGCGCCCGCGCACGACGCGCGCCGGCCCCTCGAGCTGCACGTCGTAGGGCGGGATGACGCGCAGGAGGCTCCGCGTGACGAGCAGCCCCTCGTCCGACCCGTCGTCGACGCGGACGAGGTACCGCGCGAGGCCCGGCTGCGCGCTCACGGCCGGCGCCGGAAGGCGCGCCTCCGCGGTCGTCGCCGTCCCGCCCGCGATCTCCAGGTCGACCTCGGTCGTGCCTTGTTCCCTGTCCGCGCCGAGATCGACGAGCGTGACGCGCAGGTGGCCGCTCGTCGCGCCGGCGGTCAGGTTGCGCACCGGGATCTGGAGGCGCAGATCGCTCCCGTCGATCACGCCCAGCAGCCTCGCTTCGTCGATCTCGAGCGTGCCGTTCCGCGGTTGATCCGGGCGACCGAGCGTCGTTGGCGGGGCCTCATCGGAGGAGCACCCCGCCGCGAACGCGCTCGCCAGCGCCAGCGCGGCAAGCAGGTGGGGAGAGCTCCAGCGTCGGCGGAGAGCATCGAAGCGTGAACGCATAAGTCCAAATCCTCCCGAGCGGCGCTGGCACATCCCCAGCGGCCGGCGCGTAGGTTGCATCCGCCGTACCAAGATGAACCACCGCCATCGAGCAGCAAATCCGCGGGAATAGACGCGGACCACGCGGACCACGCGCGTGAGGTGCGCCACCTTGTGCCAAGGTCCAGGCCCATCGGCGCCTCCACCGCGTGCGGGACTCCGTTCCCATGGGGGAATCGCGACGCCTCTGTGACTCGATGATTCGATGAGCCGATGATTCGATGACTCGATGATTCGATGAGCCGATGACTCGATGCCTCGATGAGCCGAGGACCGCCGGCCCCCTCGCGATGGCGAGGCCGCGCGGCGTGCCCGGCCCATGGGATGGGGTCGACCGGTCACGAGGGTCCGCGCCGTGCTCCCCTGGACATCGGGATCCGACCGTCTCAGGTTCTCGCCCGAGCGCAAGGCGTTTCGCCGCCGAGGAGGGGATCATGCAGATCGACTTCGAGATGCCCGTGATGGCCCACGGCGGCCTCGATGCGGGCGTGCTCGACCGCGTCCTTGTCGACCGGGAGCGGGGCGTGCTGACCCACGTGGTGCTCCGTTCTCCGCTGGCGAGCGAGGAGCTGCTGATCTCGATGGATCTCGTGCAGGGCACGGCGGACGGGCACCTCCGCTTACGGCCCGGCCGGGACGAGCTCCTGGCGCTGCCTCGGTACTACGACGGGCGGACGACGGCGCAGCCGCCGGGGCGCGTCGACACCTCGCTCGTGCCGCAGCCGCCCGAGCGGAGGCAGGAGCTGGAGGAGGCGCTCGGGGTCACGGACGATACGGTCGAGCTCGGCCCCGACACGCGGGTGATGACCGCCGACGAGGCCGAGGCGCAGCTCGTGGGCATCGGCGCGAACGATCCTGGCAACGACATCTCGCGGATCCGCGTGCGCGGCCCCGCGGGCGCCGAGGCCGATTTCCCCGCATCCTGGATCGACGTGATGCGCGAGGACGTGGTGGCGCTGAAGGTGACGCGGGACGATATCTTGCGCTCTCGTCCGGCGCCCAGACGCCGGGACGGAAACCTCGCGAGCCTCGAGGGGCTCTCGGGCATGGGCGGACGCGACGGCGACACGCCCGAGGAGGTGTTCGGAGCGAATTTCGTCGACGAGCTGCGCGGCAAGGGCGGCATGCTCCTCCGCGTGCCCGGCGCCGGCAGCCCCGCCGAGGCCGAGAGCAACCGCGTGGCGGCGCCCGTGGTGGAGGCGGGCGAGGCGGGCCTGGAGCGGCGGTCCTCCTCGCGATGAGCTCGTGAGCCAGGCAAGGTGGCTCTCCGGAGGGCTGGAGTTTCCGAGAGAGGGCTGGAGTTTCCGAGAGGTGGAGTTGAGATTGTCGCCCCGCCGGAAACTTGACACCGATGCTCGCGCGTGCTCGTCTCCGCCCCAGGATGGACCCTCACCACATTCCGCCGAGCCCGGGCACCCGCACGGCCAGCGTCCTCGATCCGACCGCGGTGGCGGAGACGTTCCGCAGCGAGATCCGGGCGGAGCTCGCGGCGCTGCCCGAGCCGCTGGTCCTGGTCGGTGTGCTCGCGGCGGATCACGGGCCGTCGTACACGTACGCGGAGTACACGCGCAAGGCGTGCGAGGACGTGGGGGTCCGCTTCGAGATCCGCCACGCGACGCGGCTCGACGCCGAGGAGGCCATCCGCGCGGCGAACGAGGACGCGCGCGTGCATGGGATGATGGTGTATTACCCGATCTTCGGCACGGAGCAGGACGTGTACCTGCGGGACAGCGTCGATCCCGCGAAGGACATCGAGGGGCTCCACACGTTCTGGGCACGTTGCCTGTACCAGAACCAGCGCTTCCTGGACGAGGCGAAGACCAGGAAGGCGATCCTGCCCTGCACGCCGCTGGCCATCCTCAAGCTGGTCGAGGCGGCCGGCTTCTTCGGCGAGGGGGAGCGGCCGCTCGAGGGCCGGCGCGTGTGCATCTTCAACCGGAGCGAGGTCGTCGGGAGGCCGCTCGCGAGCATGATGGCGCACGACGGAGCCCACGTGACCTCGTTCGACATCGATGGTCCGTTGCTCTTCGTGCCCAGCTCCTCGGGCGACATGCACGAGGTGCGCGAGACGACGGTGGACCGGGCGACCGCGCTGCGGCAGGCCGACATCGTGGTGACCGGCGTGCCCTCGCGGAGCTTCCCGGTCGTGCAGGGCGCCGAGATCCGCGAGGGCGCCCTCTGCATCAACTTCTCCACCTTCAAGAACTTCAGCGACGATATCCAGAGCAAGGCGAGCGTGTTCGTGCCCCGCGTCGGCCCCATGACGGTGACGATGGCGATCCGAAACAGCCTGCGGCTCTACAAGAACACCCACCCGGGCGGGTGAGCTCGCTCGCGGCTGCGCGCGCGAGCGCACGGGCTCCTCGCTGCGCGGCGGCTGGTCACATGTGGTCGGTGGGATCGTCCCGAGGGGTCCGGGGCCTCGGGGGCACCGGCGCCCGTTTTCTGGCGGACGACGACGCCGGCGGCGCGCGCACGGGCGCGGGCGCGCTGGTCTGCACCTCGGAGGCGGAAGGCGCGCCCGGCGCGGCCGTCGCGCTGTGGGAGGGCGGCGGGGGAGGCTCCGTCGACGCGGTGGACGGCGCGGACGCGGCGGCAGGCGAGGCCGCCGGGTCGGGCTGCGACGTCGGTTCGCCGCCGGGCGCGGGGGTGCGAAGGACCGCATAGGTGACGAGCCCCAGGGCGAGCGCGCCAGCGCCCAGGGCCAGGGAGATCCTGGCGCGGCGGCCGTCGGCGTTCGTCGGGGCGAGGGTATTTCCGGCCGACGTCAACGTGCTGATGGACCCCTGGAACGCCGGCGCAGCGCCCTCCGAGGCGCCACGGCTCGGAGCGCCGTGGAAGGGGGGCCCTGCTTCGTTTCGCAGCGTCGGCAAGGACGCGCTGGAGGCGGCGCCCATGGAGGCGGCGCCCATCGTGCCGGGGCTCGGTCCCATGATTTCAGGGCTCGCCGCATCTGGACGCGCCCCTATCGCATCTGGACGCGCCCCTATCGCATCTGGACGCGCCCCTATCGCATCTGGACGTGCCTCTATCGCATCTGGACGCGCCCCTATCGCATCTGGACGCGCCCCTATCGCATCTGGACGTGCCCCCATCGCATCTGGACGCGCCCCTATCGCATCTGGGCTCGCGGCCACCGTGCCGCCGCGGACGACGAGCAGCGGCGACGTCCCCTCCGCGGGAACCGAAGGCTGGAGAGGTCGGAGCTCTGACCCCGCCGCGGAGGCCGCCGCGCCGAACGCCTCGGCGAGCTCGCTCGCGCCCTGGAACCGATGCGCCGGGTCGCGCGCGAGCGCCCGCGAGAAGAACCCATCCACGGCGGGCCCGAGCTCCGGCACGACGCTGGATGCGAGGGGGACGTCCTCCGTGCAGATCGCCACGAACACCTCGCCGATCTCCTCACCCGGGAACGGGAGACGGCCGGTGAGGCAGCGATACGCGATCACGCCGACGGACCAGAGATCGCTGCGCCAGTCGAGGGTCTTGCTGCGGCGCACCTGCTCGGGGCTCATGTAGTAGGGCGAGCCGACGAGCGTGCCTGTCTTCGTCTCGTTGCCGGCCAGCAGCGTGCCCTGGGCCTTGGCGATCCCGAAGTCGAGGACCTTCACGAGCTCGTCCTCGTCCTGCCGCGAGAGAAAGAGGTTCGCGGGCTTGAGGTCGCGGTGGACGATCCCCATCTCGTGCGCGCGGCGCAGGGCCTTGCACACCTGCGTGACGATGCCGAGCGTGGCCGCCGTGGAGAGGCGCCCCTCCCGCGCGAGCCGCGTCTCGAGATCCTCGCCGTCGAGGAGCTCCATCACGAGGAAAGGCGTGTCGCCCTCGAGCCCATAATCGTGCACGTGCACGACGTTCGGTAGCTTGAGCTGCGCCGCGGCCCTCGCCTCGCGCTCGAAGCGCGCCCGCGCGGTGGACGAGGCAGCGTACTCGGGCGCCATGAGCTTGACCGCGACCGTGGCGTCGAGCTGGAGGTGCCGGGCCACCCAGATCGACCCCATCCCGCCCCGCGCGAGCATGCGCTCGAGGCGGTATCTTCCGGCGACGACGCTGCCTTCTGCGAGCGAATTCATGAGCCTCGGCCTCTCGCTGGGAACGCGCCCCCCAGGGGCTCAGGGTCGAGCGGTCGGGGCGCCTCGCGCCCAACGAAGCAAACGAACGAGCCCACCGCAACAGGATCCGACCCGGACCGCGCGCCGCGTCTTTTCGCCTCGACCGGATTCGCCGCGCTCGCGGCGCCGCGCGCCGCCTACTTGCGCCTCGGCCGCGCCGCCGAGCTCGCGGCGTCGCGCGCCGCCGCCGCGGTGGCGCCTCGCCCGGCGGCCTGCGGCGCGCGGAGATCGCTCGCGCGCGCCCGCCGCGCGGGAGGGCTGCCCTGCGACGTCAACGCCTCCAGGGCGGCGCGCAGCTCGCCGCGCACGTGCGGGCCGAGGAGCTTCTCCGCCATGGCGCTCAGGCGTCCCGCGAACGCGGCCATGATGCAGCCCGCGCGCTGGTCGTCGCGCTCCGGGGCCCCCGAGCGCCGGTAGTGCCGCGCGTAGTCGCCCGTGATCGCCCCGAGATCGCCGCCCACGTGGACCGCCTGCCGCATGAAGAGCCGCGCCGCGCGCTCGTTGGTGATCGACGGCATCTGCGCCAGCGTCAGGGCCACCTCGGTCCTGCCCACGGCGAGCAGCATGGAGACCACCCGCTGGCGCGCGAGCTCGACGAGCCTCGGCGCGAGCGCGTGCTCGTCGAAGACGTGGACGTTCGCCGGCACGAGCGCTTCGCCTTCCGTGCCGAGCTCGCTCAGGAACGCGTTCAGCACCGGCGAGCGCGTCGGCGCGGCGCACACGTACTCCCGCGCGCCGCCCGCGTTCGACCTGCCGCCCGGCGGCGACGGGACCGGGCCAGCGGCGGGCTTCGCGCGCGGACCGGGTTGCGCCGACCGCCCTCGCCGTGCCCGCTCGAAGTGCCGCTCCGCCCTCCCCGCGCGCTCGTTCTCCGCGGCAGCGTCCGTCGCGCCGAGCAGCGCGGCCAGCCCGGCCGCGTGGGCGGCGGTGACGTGCGGAGGAGGTTGCTTGCTGGACATTCGAGCAGATCCTCTCGTTCGAGAGCTGCTCGAGCGCTTATCACGCCGCACGAACGGTTGTACAGCGCTGAACGCCGGTTCCCGGGCGGGCGTACGCGGCCATGGAGTCGTGGCGAGGCGGCGCCCCCCTTGCGCGCGGCCGGCGACGCGCGCCTCAGCCTCAGGGCTCGCTCAGCACCTCCGCGAGCGTCGGCGCAGTGAGCACGCGCTCGGACCATCGATCGAGCACCGCGATGTCGGCGGCGTTGACCCGCGCCACGGCGTCGTTGGGCAGCGCGCCGAACCGCGCGCCGAGCACTTTCAGCAGCATGTGGCAGCGCCCCTCCCGCAACCCCTCCCGCAACCCCTGCTGTCTGCCGCGCTCCATCAGTTGATCGGCTGCCGACACGATCTCCTCCTTCCAGGGCTCTCCCGCCGCGGCCAGGAGCCGCTGCAGGACCTCGTCCGCCTCGTCGCGCTCGTTCGTCGCCAGAATGTACCGCCATATCGCCCGCAGCGCCTCCACCCCGTTCGGCGCGCGCCGCACCTCGTTCACCAGGTCGAGCCACTTCCCCAGCTGCCGGAGCAGCTCGTCCGGCTCCCGCCCGTGCCGTAGGCACCACAGCACCAGCCGCGAGAACGCGCTCATCGCCCGCGCCTTCAGCGCCTCGTCTCCCTCCTGGCTGATGTCGTCCAGCACGAACCGGAACCGCGGCACATGGTCGACCATCACGGCCCGCACGCCCTCGTCGAGATCGAGCAGGTCCTCGAACGACGTCGCCGCGGTCCATCCCGTCTCGCTGTGGTGCAGCACCACCGGCAAGATCGCCGGCAGGCGCTTCGACCCCGGGTGCTCCGCGAGGTGGTGCTCCCAGATCCGCACCATGTACCGGAGCAGCCGGAACGCCATCAGCGGCTCCACCGTGCTCTGGTGCTCGAACAGGAGATACAGGAGCACGCGGGCTTCGCCCATCGACGCCGAGAAGAGCAGATCGCTCTGTCGCTCCTTCAACGCCTCATCCACGAAGCTCCCGGGGCGCAGCCGCAGCGCCGCGAAGTCGATCCGCGCCGAGAGGGCGGGCGGCAGCGCTTGCCGCAGCTCCCCCGCCGCGTGCTCGACCTGGGAAAAAGCTGCCTTGAACAGCGCATCATGCGCGTTGATCTGCATGGGTCGGGCAGCACCATGCCTCATGCGCGCGTCACAGACACCATTTCTTCGACAAGCTCTTTTGCGAACGAATCAGAACGGCTCTCCGTAATTCATGCTCGCGCGACGCACCGTCCTTCGTGAGCATCCTGTCCGCACACGACCTCGATCGACTTGTCGATCTCGGCGACGGAGAGCCGGGCCACCAGCGAGCGGACCAGCGCGCCACCGCGGCGCGAACGTGGCCTCGCAGACGAACGTGAACATCCACGCGCCCGGCGGCTGCCAGAGGAGCGACCCGACGGGAAGCGGGCCGACGGCAAGGACCTCCATCAAGCCGAGATGCCAATTTTACGTACAGGACAGCAATTCCCGGGACGCTGCGAGCTTCCAGCGGCGTGGGCGGGGCCGCCCTCCCGACGGTTGAAGATTGTTCAATGAAAACTTAGTCTTGCCACCCTTCGGCGGGCAGGACGGCGGGAGCGCGGCGGAGGAGGCGGCCGGCAAGGAGTGGGTTCCATGACCTCGACCTCGCACAAGTGGCAGTTCTGGATCGATCGCGGAGGCACCTTCACGGACGTCGTGGCCCGGCGGCCCGACGGCTCGCTCACCACCGCCAAGCTCCTGTCGGAGAACCCCGAGCAGTACGCCGACGCGGCGGTCGAGGGGATCCGCCGCCTGCTCGGCCTCGCGCCCGGTCAGGTCATCTCTGCCGCCGAGGTCGAGTGCGTGAAGATGGGCACCACGGTCGCAACGAACGCGCTGCTCGAGCGCAAGGGGGACCGCACCGTGCTGGTCACCACGCGCGGCTTCCGCGATGCGCTGCGCATCGGCTACCAGAACCGCCCTCGCCTGTTCGATCGCCACATCGCGCTGCACGATCTGCTCTACGAGCGCGTGGTCGAGGCCCGCGAGCGCGTCGGCGCCCGCGGCGAGGTGGCCGAGCCGCTCGACGGCGAGGCGCTGCGCGGCCCGCTCTCGGAGGCGTTCGAGGCCGGCATCCGCGCCTGCGCCATCGTCTTCATGCACGGCTACCGGTTCGCCGCGCACGAGCGGCGGGCGGCCGAGATCGCGCGCGAGGTCGGGTTCACCCAGGTCTCCGCGTCGCACGAGGTGAGCCCGCTGATGAAGCTCGTCTCGCGCGGCGACACGACGGTGGTCGACGCGTACCTGTCGCCCATCCTGCGCCGCTACGTCGAGCAGGTGGCCGGCCAGATGCCCGGCGTGCCGCTCTACTTCATGCAGTCGAGCGGCGGGCTGACGCTGGCCGGCCGCTTCCAGGGCAAGGACGCGATCCTGAGCGGCCCGGCGGGCGGCATCGTCGGCATGGTGCGCACAGCGCTCGCGGGCGGGCACGAGAAGGTGATCGGCTTCGACATGGGCGGCACCTCGACCGACGTGTCGCACTACGCCGGCGAGCTCGAGCGCGCCTTCGAGACGCAGGTGGCCGGCGTCCGGATGCGCGCGCCGATGATGAGCATCCACACCGTGGCCGCGGGGGGCGGCTCGCTCCTCGGCTTCGACGGCGCGCGGCTGCGCGTGGGGCCGGAGTCGGCCGGCGCGAACCCGGGGCCGGCGTGCTACCGCCGCGGCGGGCGGCTGGCCGTCACCGACGCGAACGTGATGCTCGGCAAGATCCAGCCGGAGTTCTTCCCGCACGTGTTCGGCCCGGGCGCCGACGCGCCGCTCGACCGCGAGGTCGTCGAGCAGCGCTTCCGGGCCATGGCGGCCGACGTGCAGCGCGACACGTCGCGCCCGATCTCGCCCGAGCAGCTGGCCGAGGGCTTCCTGCAGATCGCGGTCGCGAACATGGCCAACGCGGTGAAGAAGATCTCGGTGGCGCGCGGGCACGACGTCACCCAGTACACCCTGCAATGCTTCGGCGGCGCCGGCGGCCAGCACGCGTGCGCCGTGGCCGACGCGCTCGGCATGCGCCGCGTCTTCGTCCACCCGCTCGCGGGGGTCCTGTCCGCCTACGGCATGGGCCTGTCGGACCAGAGCGCGATCCGCGAGGCGGCCGTGGAGCGGCGCCTCGACGAGGCAGGGCTCTCCGCGGCGCGCGAGGCGCTCGGGCGCATCGGCCGCGACGCGGAGGCCGAGCTCGTGGGGCAAGGGTTCTCGCCGGAGCGGGTGCGGCTCGTCCGGCGCGTCCACGTGCGCTACGAGGGCACCGACACCGCCCTCGTCGTGCCCGACGGCAGCGCGGAGGCGATCCGCGCCGCCTTCGACGCCGCCTACCGGAGGCGCTTCGCGTTCCTGATGCCGGACAAGGCGCTCGTCCTGGAGAGCGTCTCCGTGGAGGCGATCGGGCCGGGCGAGGCCGCGGAGGAGCGGCCGGGAGAGGCGCGCCCGCACCACCCCGAGGCCGACGCCCGGGTGCGGATGTACGCCGAGGGGGCGCTCCACGACGCGGCGCTGTACCGGCGCGAGCGGCTCGGGCGCGGCGCGGTGATCGACGGGCCGGCCATCGTCGCCGAGGCCAACGCGACGACCGTTGTCGAGCCGGGATGGCGAGCCGAGATCACCTCGCTCGGCCACATGGTGCTCACCCGGGTGGCGCCGCGCCCGGCGCGGCGCGCGGTGGGCACCGAGGTCGACCCGGTGATGCTGGAGGTGTTCAACAACCTGTTCATGAACATCGCCGAGCAGATGGGCCTGCGGCTCCAGAACACCGCCCACTCGGTCAACATCAAGGAGCGGCTCGACTTCTCGTGCGCGCTGTTCGACGCGGAGGGCAGCCTGATCGCGAACGCACCGCACATGCCGGTGCACCTCGGCTCGATGGGCGAGTCGATCAAGACCGTGATCGCGCGGAACCCCGGGATGAAGCCGGGGGACGTGTTCGCGCTCAACGATCCGTACCGCGGCGGCACCCACCTGCCGGACGTGACGGTGGTCACGCCGGTGTGGGACGAGGCGGGGGATCGCGTGCTGTTCTACGTGGCGTCGCGCGGCCATCACGCGGACATCGGCGGCATCACGCCGGGCTCGATGCCGCCGTTCTCGAGGACGATCGAGGAGGAGGGCGTCCTGCTCGACAACGTGAAGCTGGTCGAGGCCGGGCGCCTCCGCGAGGCGGAGCTCCTGGCGCTGCTCGGCGCAGGGCCGTACCCGGCGCGCAACCCGCAGCAGAACCTGGCCGACCTGCGCGCGCAGATCGCGGCGAACGAGAAGGGCGCGCAGGAGCTCGCCGCGATGGTGGCGCAGTTCGGCCTCCCGACGGTGCAGGCGTACATGAAGCACGTGCAGGACAACGCCGAGGAGAGCGTGCGCCTCGCGATCGCGCGGCTCGACCCGGCGCTCCTCCACGACGGGCGCTTCTCGCTGCCGCTCGACAACGGCGCGACGATCGAGGTGTCCATCCGGATCGACCGCGAGCGCCGCGCGGCGGTCGTGGACTTCACCGGCACGTCCGGGCAGATGGAGAACAACTTCAACGCGCCCCGCGCTGTGACGATGGCCGCGGTGCTCTACGTCTTCCGCACGCTCGTGGACGACGACATCCCGCTCAACGCGGGCTGCCTGAAGCCGATCGAGGTCGTCATCCCCGAGGGCTCGATGCTGAGCCCGCGCCCGCCGGCCGCGGTGGTGGCGGGCAACGTCGAGGTGTCGACCTGCGTCACGAACGCGCTGTACGGGGCGCTCGGCGTGCTCGCGAGCAGCCAGCCGACGATGAACAACTTCACGTTCGGCAACGAGCGGCTCCAGTACTACGAGACGATCTCGGGCGGCTCGGGGGCGGGCGTCGAGCTCGGCGGGAGCGGCGGCGGTGGCGCGCGCGCCGAGCGCGGCTTCGCGGGGACGAGCGTCGTGCAGACGCACATGACGAACTCGCGCCTGACGGATCCGGAGGTGCTGGAGCACCGCTTCCCGGTGCGGCTGGATCGCTACGAGATCCGCGAGGGCTCGGGCGGGGCCGGGCGCTTTCCGGGCGGGAACGGCGGCACGCGCGCCGTGCGCTTCCTGGAGCCGATGACGGCGTCGATCCTCTCGAACGGGCGCTCGACAGCCGCGTTCGGCCTGGCGGGCGGGAAGGCGGGCGCGCCCGGGCGCAACCTGGTGGTGCGCGCGGACGGCTCGGTCGAGGTGCTGGGGCACATCGGATCGGTCGAGATGGGGAGCGGTGATGTGTTCGTGATCGAGACGCCGGGGGGCGGCGGGTACGGAGCGCCGGAGCCCGCGTGAGGACGCGTTCCGCTGATGTCGCGGCGTCCCCGCCTCCCCTGCCCGCTTACCCGCTCATCCAGGGGCAGGCACCTTGGCAGCGGGCCCGGGCGAGAGCTTGCACGTGGCCTCCCACAGACCGTTGAGGTAGACAAGGCCGAGCGCGCGGTCGTACAGGCCATATCCCGGCTTGCCCGTCTCACCCCAGATCATGCGGCCGTGATCCGGGCGCACGTAACCGTCGAAGCCGACGTCATGGTAGGCCTTCACGATGGCGGCCATGTCGAGCGAGCCCTCACAGGACAGGTGGGCGGACTCGAAGAAGGTGCCGTCCTCCTGGACCGCCACGTTGCGCAGGTGCCCGAAGGGAATGCGGCCCATGCCGCCGAACTCGCGCACCAGCGACACGATGTTGTTGCACAGATCGGCGCCCAGCGAGCCGGAGCACAGCGTGATGCCGTTGGCCGGTGAGTCGACGGTTTTCACCAGGCGCATCAGGTCGTCCCGGTTCTTGACGATGCGCGGCAGACCGAAGATCGGCCGGGGCGGGTCGTCCGGGTGCATGGCCATGCGGACGCCGACCTCCTCGGCGACCGGGATGATGCGCCGGAGGAAGTGTTCGAGGTGCTCCCACAGCGCCTCTTCGCCGACGTTCTTGTACTCGTCGAGCACGGCCCGGAGCTGCTCGGGCTTGTAGCTCGAGTCCCAGCCGGGCAGCGAGATGCCTTGTTCCGGGTCGATCTCGGCCACGGCCGCGGCGTCGAAGGCCAGGGTCAGCGAGCCGTCGGGCAGCTCTCTGGCCATCTCGGTGCGAGTCCAGTCGAAGACCGGCATGAAATTGTAGCAGATCACCTTCACGCCGGCGGCCGCGCAGTTGCGGATGTTCTGGCAGAAATTGTCGATCAGCCGCTCGCGGGTCGGCTTGCCGAGCTTGATGTCCTCGTGCACCGGCACGCTCTCCACCACCTCGAACCGGAGGCCGGCGCCCTCGATGCGCGCCCTGAGCGCCTGCAGCCGCTCGACCGGCCACACCTCGCCCACCGGCACATCGTAAATAGCCGAGACGATGCCGTAGATGCCCGGGATCTGGCGGATGTACTCGAGCTTCACGGGGTCGTTCTCGCCGTACCAGCGAAAGGTCATCTTCATCGTTTCGGTCCTTCCAGCGTCACGGGACATCCCGCGCAGAGCTCAGGGTTCGATGCGCCGCGCGGCCGGCTCAGCGCGGAGGGTCCCAGCCGCCGAGCACGATCGCTGGATCGCGCATCATCGCCGCTTGCGCCGCGGAGATCTGCGTCGATCCGGCGATACGCCCGCTGGTGTCGATGAGGCGTCCATCCGTGTCCCGGCTCTGGTACTCCCAGAAGCGGAGGGTGCGCGGAGGAGATCCGCCCGTGATCGTCCACCCCGCCCGCGAGATGTGGCTGCCGAGCGTGCAGTTGATGTACGCGACGTGGCTCGACGGGTACTGGCTCACGTCGATCCTCGCCAGCGTGTTCCCCGTGATGCCCGCGTCGCTCGTGATGCGCGAGTCGACGAAGACATAGCCGTAGCCGGCGTCGCCGTTGCGCGCCTGCACGATGTAGCCGGATCGACCGACCGTCTTGATCTCGCACCGGTTGAAATACGCCGCGCCCGTGCCCCACACGAAGTCGACGTTGCCCGCGATCGTGCAGTTGTCCGCGTAGAGGCGCCCGGACCAGAGCAGCGTGTCCTGGAGGCTCAGGATGTCGGCGTCGCGCACGACGCACCTGTCGCAGTCCTGGAGGCGCAGCGCCTCCGCCTGGGAGCCGCCCTGCGGCGTCAGGTTGTGGATGGTGAGGTTCTCGATGATGAGGTCGCTCACCTTGTCCGCGCCGACGAGCGCGCGCCCCCTGGTGCTCGGGTTCAGGTTGTTGTTGTTCGTGCCCGACAGGACCGTGCCTTTGCGGTCGGCCCCGCGCAGCGTGATGTTGTGCTTGTTCTCGAAGTAGACGACCCCGTGGTGGGTCCCGCGCTGAACGGTGATGAGCACGCTGTCCCTGTTGTTCGCCGGGACCGCGTCGAGCGCGCCCTGCACGGAGCAGAAGTCGCCGGAGCCGTCGAGCGCGACGTCGAGCGACGCGACGCTCGATGGGCCTGCGTTCGCCGTGTCGAAGCGCCACGCCGTCGCGTCCGCGATCGCGAACGAGCCGCCCCCCGGGGGGACGATGGCGCCGGGGTCGACCGTGACGTAATAGGACTCTCCGTAGTCGAGCGCGCGCGACGGCAAGGACACGACGACATCGTTGCCGTCCACGTACACCGGGCGAGGTACGTTGAACGTCCGGCCGCCGATCGTGGCGCTCACGGTCATCGAGGCCATGTCGACCGTCGCGACCGCCGCGCCCGGCCGGGCGGCGTTGAACACGCGAACCGCGCCCGCGCTGCCCAGCGCCGGCGCGCCGGGGAACGTGATGCGGAGCGGCGGATCCGGGCACAGCCCCCGGGCGCCCGGCGCGGGGAACAGCGCGCTCACGCCGTCAGGGAGGTCGACCGGGGCCGCGCCGCCGTCGCCCTGGCTCGCGCCCGTGCCCTCGCCACCGCCGGCCGCGCCGGCGCCGCCCGCTCCCGCGCCGCCCGATGCGGCGCTGCTGGTCGACCCGCCGCCGCCCGACGCCGCGCTGCTGGTCGACCCGCCGCCGGTCGATCCGCCGCCGGTCGATCCGCCGCTGGTCGAAGCGCCGGCCGTCGAGGCGCCGCTGGACGCCTCGGCGCTGGTGTCGTCCGCCGTCCCGGCGCCCTCGCAGGCGATCGAACACAGACCGAGGAGCCCGAAGAGAAAAAGTCGAGAGCGGATCATGGCGCCGGCGCAGGGTATCAAGGCGATGCGCGGCCTGGCAATCCGCGCTCAGGGCACGGAACGTGCCCCTGCCCTGTTCGCAGAGACGCCCCATGCACCAAGGCCGGCCGTGTGGCACGACGGCCATCGTCGTTCCGGCGCAACGGCCCCTGGTGCGTTCGCCCCATCCACCCTCGAGGAGCTTCATGGCTGACTCCGTACCCATGACCGACCGTGCCCACGATGTCCTTCGTCAGGAGCCTCAGAGCCTCGACCCCATCTTCAGGCCGCGGAACGTCGCGGTCATCGGCGCGACCGAGAACAGCGGCGCCGTCGGCCGCACGGTCCTCTGGAACCTGATCAGCAACCCGTTCGGCGGCACCGTCTATCCGGTGAACCCGAAGCGGCAGAGCGTTCTCGGCATCAAGGCCTATCCGAGCATCGCGGCCGTGCCGGCGAAGGTGGATCTCGCGGTCCTCGTCACGCCCGCCGCGAGCGTGCCGGGCCTCATCGGCGAGTGCGTGGACGCCGGCGTCCCCGGCGCGATCATCATCTCGGCGGGATTCAAGGAGATGGGCCCCCCGGGCGTCCAGCTCGAGCGGCAGATCATGGAGCGCGCCCGCGGCAAGATGCGCATCATCGGCCCGAACTGCCTGGGCGTCATGAACCCGATCGGCGGGCTCAACGCGACGTTCGCGAAGGGGCAGGCGCGGCCGGGCAAGGTCGCGTTCATCAGCCAGTCCGGCGCGCTCTGCACGGCGGTGCTCGACTGGAGCATCCAGGAGCAGGTCGGCTTCAGCGCGTTCGTCAGCGTCGGCTCGATGCTCGACGTCGGCTGGGGCGACCTGATCGACCACCTCGGCAACGACCCCAAGACGAGCAGCATCCTCATCTACATGGAGTCGATCGGCGACCCGCGCGACGCGCGAGCGTTCCTGTCGGCCGCCCGCGAGGTGGCGCTCACCAAGCCGATCATCGTGATCAAGCCAGGCCGCAGCGAGGCGGCGGCGAAGGCGGCCGCCTCGCACACCGGCTCGCTCACCGGCTCGGACGAGGTGCTCGACGCGGCGTTCCGGCGCGTCGGTGTGCTGCGCGTGAACGACATCGCGGACCTGTTCTCCATGGCCGAGACGCTGGCCAAGCAGCCCCGGCCCCGCGGCAACCGGCTGTGCATCGTCACCAACGCCGGCGGCCCGGGCGTGCTGGCGACGGACGCGCTCGTCGCGAACGGCGGGGAGCTGGCGCCGCTCTCGCCGGAGATCCTTGGCGAGCTGAGCGGCTTCCTCCCCGCCGCGTGGAGCCGCAACAACCCGGTCGACGTGCTCGGCGACGCCGGCGCCGATCGCTACGCGAAGGCGCTGGAGATCTGCGCCAAGGACCCGCACAACGACGGCGTGCTCGTCATCCTCACGCCGCAGGACATGACCGAGCCGACCCAGACCGCCGAGGCGCTGCGCAAGCACGCGCACGTCGACGGCAAGCCGGTCCTCGCCAGCTGGATGGGCGGCGTGGAGGTGGAGGCGGGCAAAGCCATCTTGAACCGCGCCGGGGTCCCGACGTTCGAGTACCCCGACACCGCCGCTCGCGCGTTCTGCTCGATGTTCCGTTACGCGTACGCCCTCCGCGCCCTGTACGAGACGCCGAGCACGGACGAGCGGGCGTTGAACGTCGACCGCGAGCGGGCCAGGGAGATCATCGCCGGCGTCCGCGCGTCGGGGCGGACGCTCCTGGATGAGGTGGAGTCGAAGCAGCTCATGGCGGCGTACGGCATCCCGACGGTGCCGACCGCCGTCGCGAGGAGCGCGGACGAGGCCGTGGCCACGGCCGGGGAGATGGGATATCCGGCCGTCCTCAAGCTGTACAGCGCGACGATCACCCACAAGACCGACGTGGGCGGCGTGAAGCTCGACCTGCGCGACGACGACGCCGTGCGCAGGGCGT
Source organism: Sorangium sp. So ce145 (assembly GCF_051525985.1). NCBI lineage: Bacteria > Pseudomonadati > Myxococcota > Polyangiales > Polyangiaceae > Sorangium > Sorangium sp. So ce145. The sequence continues at coordinate 5,696,018 of NZ_CP150315.1, forward strand.
TCGAGGAGATCCAGGAGAGCGTCTCGCGGCGGGCCGGCGCGCAGCACTTCCAGGGCGTGACGGTCCAGCCGATGATCTCGCTGAAGGACGCCTACGAGATCATCCTCGGCAGCTCGATCGATCCGCAGTTCGGCCCGGTGCTCTTGTTCGGGGCCGGCGGGCAGCTCGTCGAGATCTTCAAGGACCGCTCGCTCGGCCTGCCGCCGCTCAACGCGACGCTCGCGCGGCGCATGATGGAGCAGACGAGGATCTACCGCGCGCTCAAGGGCGTGCGCGGCCGCAAGCCGGTGGACCTCACGATGCTCGAGCACCTGCTCGTGAGGTTCTCGCAGCTCGTGATCGAGCAGCGATGGATAAGCGAGATCGACATCAACCCGCTCTCCGTGAGCGCGGAGGAGGCCATCGCCCTCGACGCCCGCGTCGTCCTGCACCCGCCGGACACGCCGGAGTCCGCGCTCCCCAGGTCGGCGATCCGCGAGTATCCCACGCAGTATGTGACGGAGCTCGAGAGCAAGGACGGGCAGTCTTTCACGATCCGGCCCATCCGCCCCGAAGACGAGCCGCAGATGGTCGAGTTCCACAAGAAGCTGTCCGAGCGGACCGTGCGGCTCCGGTATTTCTACCCGATGCAGCTCGATCTGCGCACCGCGCACGAGCGGCTGACGCGCGTCTGCTTCGCGGACTACGACCGGGAGATGGCGCTCGTCGTCGAGAAGCCGCCCGCGGGCGGCGCGCAGCGGCAGATCATCGGCGTCGGCCGGCTGAGCAAGCTGCCAGGCACGCGCGACGCGGAGTTCGCCCTGCTGATCAGCGACGAGCACCAGCGGCAGGGGCTCGGTTCCCGGCTGCTCGGCCTCCTCGTCCAGATCGGCCGCGACGAGGGGCTCTCCCGCATCAGCGCCGACATCCTGGCCGAGAACGTGGAGATGCAGCGCGTGGCGCAGAAGCTCGGCTTCCGGGTGACGCGCGAGATCGGCGACTCGACCGCGAGGGCGGAGCTGACGCTGTAGGCGCGTCCACGAGCCTTCGTCCCCGCCCAATGGGATACTCGGTGCGCGATCACGACCACCCCCGGCCGGCGAACTAAGCTCACCTCAGCACGGCGAAGGCTGCGGAGCCGCTGGAGGAAGCCGCTCGAACGGTTCCAATGAATCCACGGCGCTCGATCGCGACGATGATGCTCTCGACCTCGGCGGCCTCCCTCCCGCTCGGCGATCCCGCCCAGCGTGACGGCGACGCCGCCTCCGTCGGAGGGGCCGTCGCTCGGTCAGACGTTCTCTCTATACGGTCGGACGTTCTCGTCATACAATCTCCCGCGGGACAGCAATGGTCTTCCGGGCGTTGCTCTGGGTCAGCTCACGGAGCTTCGAGTTGCGCGACAGCACGCACCTCGGCGACGGCTCGGAAACGCTGTGCTTCCACGACGAAGCACAGGCGCTGGCCTGGCTGCGCTGGGCTGGGTTCGATCCGAGCAACCTGGCGACCCTGAGGCGGTGCGTCGCCGAGGACCCCGGCTTGTGGGCTCTTTCGCGGCTGGGGAACGAGGATGTACTGCGCATCTTGGCATGGCAGCTTGCATCTCGGCGGTTGACCCTCGTCGAGGGTCCCAGCATCGCGCCACCGTCGATGGCCCCGCGATGGCTCGACCGCGGGTCCGAGGAGGCGGCGCAGGTGCTGCCGAGCGCGGAACGCTCCGCGGCGGACGACTGGATCGCCGTCCAGCTGGTGGGCGAGGACGCTCGGCCGATCCCCGGGGAGCGCTGCCGGATCCAGCTGCCGGACGGGTCGGCGCGCGACGAAGCGCTCGATGGAGAGGGGTTCATCGCGATCCGAGGCATCCGTCCGGGCCCGTGTGCTGTGACATTTCCCGAGCTGGATCGGGACGCCTGGATGAGCCTTGGTGAAGCAGACCTCCCCTCCCGACGAACCAACGGTCGTTCGCCGGCGCAGCGCTGGACGTCGCAGCGGCGCCCGATCCCTGACGGGGGCACGACGCACCGTGTCCGCCAGGGAGAGAACATCGAGAGCCTCGCCTTTCTTTACGGCCACGTCTCGGTGACCCTCCGGGCCGACGCTCGCAACGCGCCGCTCAGGGCGAAGCGGCACAACCTCAACGTCCTGTCGCCAGGGGACGAGTTCTTCATCCCGGCCCTACGGCGGCGCTCGGAGGCCGCGCACACAGGCGCCCTGCATCGATTCAAGCGGATCGGCGTCCCCTCGTTGCTCCGCTTCCGCGCGCTGGTCGGGGGCCAGCCGCTCGCGCGGGAGCCTTTCCGCGTCGCGATCGATGGCCAGGCGAACCCGGCCATCGAGGGGGCGACCGACGGGAACGGCTTCCTGGAGTGCTTCGTCCCGCCAGACGCCGTCTCCGCCGAGGTGCGGGTCGGGCTCCCCCCGCAGGTGTTCCGTTACACGATCACGCTGCGGACGTTGGATCCGATCACGCAGACCACCGGCATCCAGGGACGGCTGAAGAACCTCGGACTCTACGAGGGCGCCGTCGACGGAGGCGAAGGCCCGGCGACGCACGCAGCGGTGAGCCAATTTCAGATGCGCTGCGGGCTCCCCGTGACCGGCGAAGCCGACGACGCGACCCGACGCAGGCTGCTCGAGCTGCACCAGAGCTGAGCCCTGCTGCTGATGTCCCGGAGTAGCGAGATGATCAAGATACAGAAGCCAGCGGAGGCGCCTGAGACCCTGAAAAAGGCCCGGAGCATTGTTAAGGGCTGGAAGAAAGACTACGAGAAAATCAAGAAGCGCCCCCGACCGCTGGAGCGCCTCGCGAGCTTCGTTGAATCGATTGACATCGACTCGTCGGTGTATGCCGCCAGCGACGTTAAGAGCGCGCTCGTCCGCTCGCACTATGGCAAGTGCGTCTTTTGCGAGTCACGCATCCTCCACGTCGGTCATGGCGACGTCGAGCACTTCCGCCCCAAGGGTGGCTTCACCGTGTTCAACTGGAGCCGAGCGAGCCAAAGGAGCGACCTGAGCCACGACAACCCTTACATCGGGCTCGCCTACGACTGGAACAACCTCTTTCTCGCGTGCCAGATCTGCAACCAAGTCTACAAGAAGAACTTCTTCGACATGATGCCGGACACCGCCGACGCGGGACAGGACCTCAGCGAGGTGGATGAGCAGGAGAGGAGCGAGATAAGCCACAAGCGCGCCGAACGCGCAGAGCCCCTCGAAGATGTTCATGACGAGAAGGCCGTGCTCATCCATCCCTCGGACGAGGATCCTCGGGAGTTCATCCGGTTCGATCCGAGGACCGCCATGGCGCTCGGCGCCGAGCTCATCAGCAGCGGCGACGGGGGCTTGAGGGACGAGGGCCTCAAGACGGGTCGCGGCGGCGGCAACATCGATGCCCTCGGCCTGAACCGACCCGACCTCCTCGCGGCCAGGGCGAAGCACCTCGTCTACCTGCGCTCCTTGTTCGTGCTCGCCGTGATGAACGCCACGATCTGGAAAGCCATGGCCGATTTTCGGCGCGCGCTCGACGACGTGAAATACGATCAAGAAGACATCCATCGAGATGCCCTGAGGCAGCTTCGGTGGTCCACGTCGCCGATGGCGGAATATTCGGCCCTGGCCCAGGACGCGATCCTGCAATGGCGAAAGGACCTCCCGGCGCTCTCCGTCGAGATGCATGGGGAGGCAGCGACGGCTGGACCTGCAGAGAAGGAGAGCACCGTCAACACCGGGAACATCCCGCTCCCCGTGCTCCGGCTTCAAGAGCAGAACGAGCTCTTCAACGGCCACCAGGACGAGTCCAGCCCTCAGGGACTCCTACAGAAGGCGCTCGACGCCTATGAGAGCCAACGAAAAGAGGAGATTCCGGAGGAGAGGCGCCGCGCCCGCCAGAGCCTGCACAAGGAATACAACTTCTACGCCGCGGAGTTCAACAAAGTCAGGACTGAATACAACGGCGCGTACAAACACAGAGGCGACGAGGATCTATTCAACGAAGAATTTAAAGATGGGATATCAGAGTCGTTCTTGGACATCGACATGCTCGCCCATATCCTCGAGTGTGAGTACGAGTATGCGGGCGTAGATGACAAAGGATCACAGGTCGCGAAGAGGCGCGCAAAGCTTCGCTCTTTGTGTCAAAAGAATGCCGAAAAGGCCAAAAATGGCGAACCGCTGGTGACCAACACCGCCGAGTTCATCCGCATCACAAGAAGGTAGGAGCAAGACATCCTCCGCGCGCTGGCTGCGGCACGCGCTTCGATGCGCCACCGGAGACGGACGCGGGGGGCTGCCCGATCCAGCGCTACCGTTGCCATCCTGCCGCTGCCTCATCGCCTCTCCCGCGCGTCGAGTCACGGCGTCCCGCTCGCCGGCGGCCCGCCCGGAGAAGGAACGGGTTGCGCTTGACGCGCGCGCAGCAATCGTTTTTCATCGGTCGAATCTCCAAACCGGCGCCCGGAGGAGGGCCCTGTCTGGCCTGACATCCCGGTGCCGCCATGAGCCCGAGGAGTGAGCCCGCCGTGAGCAGTCCGGACTTCACCTTCGCCTGGGAGGGCGCCTCCGGCGCGGAGGGCCCCTGGAGCCACCTGCGCGTCGCTGCCTTTCACGGCTTCGAGGCGATCTCCAGCCTCTATCGTTACGAGATCTCCTGTCTGGCCCGCGAGCCGGCGCCCGAGGTCGATCCCGACGAGCTCGTCGGCTCGCGCGCGACCCTGCGGCTCTCCACCTTCACGACCCCGGCGTACCGGGTCGTGCACGGGATCGTGGTCGAGGCCGAGGAGCTTGGCCAGGTGCATGATGGCGTGCTCTACCGCCTCGTGCTGATGCCCCCGATCGCGCGAGCGATGCACCGGACGCGCTGCCGGATCTTCCTCGGGAAGACCACGCGTCAGATCGTCGAGGCGGTGCTCCAAGGGGATCCCGACCTCTCGCTGGCCGCGGGCGCCTCGGTGCCGCCCGACGGAGGCGATCACACCGCGTTCACGCCTGCGCGAGGGCTCTTCACCTGGCGCATCACGGACGCGGCGCGCATCGATGACGTCGCCACACGCCCCTTCTGCGTACAGTACAACGAGAGCGACCTCGCCTTCGTGTCCCGCCTCCTGGAGGAGGAGGGCATCTCCTATCACTTCGAAAACGGCGACGGCACGTGCTTGCTCGTGCTGTCAGACAGCGACGAGGGCCGCGCGCGCCTCGATCCCTTCATCCCGGTCGGCCCCAACCTCTTGGGCCGGTCCGTCTCCTCGATGAAGCTCGGAGCGCGCCTCCGGCCTCGCAAGGTCTCCCTGATCGACTACAACTGGAAGCAACCCGCGCTCGACATGTCGGTGCTGGTTCCCGCCAAACCATCGGCGGTGGAGCTGATCGATCACGAGTACCCGGGCCGCTATACAGAGGCGCCGGCGATGGGTCAGCCGCTCGCCGCTGCGAAGCTACAGCGGCTCGGCGTCGAGGCCAGCTATGCGGTCGGCGAGGGCACGTGCAGGACGCTCGCGGCCGGCAGCGTCTTCGAGCTCGAGAACGTGCAGCCGCGGCATGAAGGCGAGTATCTGGTCACCCGGCTCGAGGCGCGGGGCGAGCAGCAGGGCGTGCTGCTACCGGGCATGGCCGCGGGCACACCTGCGATGGGCGTGCCCTACACCGTGAGGTTCGAGTGCGCGCGGCGTGGGAAGAGGGGCGCCGTCGCCGAGTCGGGCTTTCGACCGGCGCGCGTGACGCCGAGGCCGCGGATCCAGGGCTCGCAAACGGCCTTCGTCACAGCCGAGCCCGGCTTCAAAGGAGCGGAGATTCACGTGGGAGGGCCGCCAGGCGCGGAGATTGGCTGCGTTCGGGTAAAATTCCACTGGGACCAGGATACGGCGCGGCACGCGAAGGAGCCGACGTCGTGCTGGGTGCGCGTCAACCAGGTCTTCGCGGGCGTCGGTGAGGGCGCGGTGTTTCACCCGCGCGTGGGGGTCGAGGTGATCGTCGACTTCGAGGAGGGCGACCCCGACAGGCCCATCGTCGTGGGCCGCGTCTACAACGGCAAGAACCGGCCGCCCGGCGGGGCACCCACGGTGAGCACGTTCAAGACGATGTCGAGCCCCGCGACGGGGGCGTTCAACGAGCTCACGTTCGACGACACGGCGGGCAAAGAGCAGATCAAGATGCACACGCCGTACGACTGGAACTCGGACGCCGGAAACGATCGAACGGAGAAGGTCGGCAACAACAGCGCATCGACCGTGGGCGTCGACAGGAACGAGAGCACCGGGGCGAACCGGAGCACGATGGTCGGCGCGAACAACACGGAGGTCGTCGGCGCGAACGAGTCGGTGATCGTCGGCGCGAACCAGAACGTGGTGATCGGCTCGAACCAGAGCCGCGCGATCGGTTCCAGCCAGAGCACGAGCGTCGGCGTGGACCAGACCACCGAGGTCGGCAGCAACCAGAAGGTGAAGATCGGCGCCGATCAGACCGTCGATGTCGGAGCCAACCAGACCACCACCGTGGGCGCAGATCAGACGCTCACGGTGCACGCCAACCGCACCGAGACCGTGCACGGCGATCACGACGAGACCGTGCAGGGAAACCAGACCGAGAGCGTGAGCGGCGACGGCGCGCGGACCGTCGAAGGAAACCAGACGACCCACGTCGCGGGCAACGTCGACGAGACCGTCGATGGGGCTCGTTCTGTCACGGTCCACGGGACGATGAGCCACAGCGTGGACGGCGACGTGACCGTGACGGCCAAGGCAGCGATGACGCAGCATGTGACGGCCGCGTACACCGTGGAGGCCAGCGGAGACGGCAAGATCAACGCCCTCGGCAAGCTCGATCTGCTCGCGGGCGCGGACGGGACCCTCCAGGGCGCGAACATCTCGGTGACCGCGCAAGGGGAGATCGTGCTCTCGGCCGGCGGGGCAGCCATCAAGATCAGCGGCGCCGGCGTGGAGATCAGCGGCCCCTCGGTCAAGGCGACCGGCGGCTTCGTGGACATCAGCGGCGGCGTCGTGAAGATCAATTGAGCCGCGGAGCCAACGCACGATGCAATCCATCTCCGATGCGCTCAACGCTCTCCACGACGACGCCGCGTGGTTCGCTCGCGCGCGCGAGGTGCGGCTGCTCGTCGTCCGCACGTCCGGCGACCTCCGCGGCGCCGTCCTCGATCTGCTCCCCGGGTTCGAATTTCACGCGGACAACCGGAGCCCCTGGATCGTCCTCGACGACGCGAGGACCGGGGAGGACGCCGGCTGGATGGCCCGCTCAAACCGGCTCGCGGCGGCGTGGGAACGACGGCGCGAAGCCTACGCGCGGGACGGGATCGAGGTCGGACCGGTCCCGCTCCCGGCGAGCGCCTCGTTGGGGCAGTCTCCCGCCGCTGCCGGACCGAGCCCGTACCTCGCCGTCTTCGAGCTCATGGCAGGCGCCGTCCTGCGCGCGTTGCGTGGACCCCTGCAGGGGCTCGTCCTCGTCGTGGCTCCGACGATCATCGACGACGCGAGGGCGCTCGACGAGGAGATCGCGCGGCTGCTCGCCGCGCGCGAGCTGCTGGCGTGCCGTATCGTCCTCGTGCTCGATCTGGACGATCCGCCGCCGAGGCGAGCGACGGCGGTCGCGCGGCCGCTGGCCGTCGAGACCCGCTGCGCCGTCGACGCTCGGCAAAAGCAGGCGGATTTCGCGGCGTTCCTGGTGTCGGCGAGCGACGGGGCGCGCGCCTCCGGGGGCGTCGTCGGGCCGCGCGGCGTGGCGCCGCCGAGGCGTGTCGATGCTCCCCCCGAGCTCCCGCGCGAGCGGCGCGACGCCATCCTGCGCGGCGCGGGGATCAACCCCGCCTACCTCGACGGATCAGCGCGGCTCCGCGATCAGATCCTCGGCGCCGCCCTGGCCATGCAACAGGGGAACGGGCCTGACGCGATCGCGCAGCAGCGGAGCGCATGCGATCTGGCGGCCAGCGTCGAGCTGGGCGTGGTGGAGGTGATCTGCCGGGTCACCCTGGCCAGCTATCTATCGGCGCTCGACCGCTCCGAGGCTGCCGTCGAGGAGCTCGACCGGGCGGTGAGCGTCGCGCGCGCGCACCGGCTTCCAGAGCAGGAGAGCCAGGCGCTGCTCGCGCTGGGGCTCGTCCACGCGCTCGCGCAGCGGTTCCCGGACGCAGCCCGCGCGTACGTGCATGCAGCGCGGACCGCCGAGGCGGCCGGCGCGGCTCTCCTCGCCATCGAGGGCTGGCGACTCGCAGGGCAGCTGGCGCTCCTCATCGACGCGGAGGACCAGGCCATCGACTGTCTGAAGAAGGCCGTCCAGGTGGCCGCGGACAGCGAGCCGACGATCGCGCGGCTATCGAGCGCCCCCGAGGCGGCGCGTCGCCTCGCGGCGCTCTGCCGCGCGCGGGGGTGGCGGACGCAAGCTGCATCCCTGGACGAGCAGGCAGATCGCCTCGAGAGGGGCCGAACCACAGCGAGCCCGACCCAGATCGGGAGCGCCGGAGGCTGAGCATGCTGGCCAGCAGCTTCTTCGACCTGGTCCTCGGCCTGGATATCCACTTCGAGATGGTGCCCACGCCTGCGCCGTTGCCGTTGCCCATCCCGAACCCGTTCACGGGCATCATCTTCGATCCGATGGGGCTCGCCGCGGGACTCGTGCTCGGCAATCTCATGGCCGCTGTCTCCGGCGCACCGCCGACTGGCCCTGTGGTTTACTGGGGCTTTGTTCCCGCGACCAACACGGGGACGGAGGCCATCCACATCCCCGGCCACATCCTGTTCCCTCCCGGGGTCGCCTGGGCGCCGTTCCCGAAGACGCCGAAGCCCGTGATCCACCCTGGTGAGGTCCCGGCGCCCGCCCTCCCCATCAAACCCGAGAACGACGCAATCTGTGTGTTCGGCTCGAAGACAGTGACCGTCATGGGCTCGAACGCCGTGCGGTTCGGCGACATCCTGTTGAGCTGCTCCGAGCCGATCCGGTTGCCGTCTTCCGTCGTGCTCGCGATCCCGAAGGGAGCGCCGATCCTGATTGGCGGCCCGCCGTCGCTCGACCTCATGTCGGCGGTCATGGCCTCGCTGCGCACTCGCTTCGTCAGCGATTCGCTCCATGCCCTGGTGAGCCGGCTCCGTCCGAGCCGGTTTCGCAATTTCCTGCACCGCGCGGTGTGCTTCTTTACAGGCCACCCCGTCGACGTCGCATCCGGCAAGGTCCTCACGGAGGCGGTCGACGCGGAGCTCGGCGGACCGATGCCGTTCCGCGTCGAGCGGATCTATTCCTCGGCGTGCGCCTCACGGCGTGGGCCCCTGGGCCACGGATGGAGCCTCTCCCTGGATCAGGCGATCTGGACCGAGCGCGGCAAGGTGGTCCTGCTCGCCGAAGACGGCCGGGAGATCGAATTCGACACGTTCGACCACCCCGGTCACACGATGCTCCCCGGCGAGGCGGTCTACCATCCCATCGAGCGGCTGAGCCTCCGCTGCCTGGGTGGCAGCCGCTGGGAGGTCGAGGCCCGGGACGGGACCGTGCGCGAGTTCGCCCCGGTGCCGGGGCGCCCGGAGGCGAGGGCCGCTCTGCAGCGCATCCGCTCGAGGTGCAGAAACCACGAGATCGTGCTCGCATACGACGCCAGAGGCCGACTCGAGTGGGTGCGAGACTCGGCGGGACGACTCGTCTGGTTGGAGCACGACGACGAGGATCGCCTGGTCGCGCTGAACCTGCCGCTCCCGCGAGGTCGCGGCTTCGCCGCACATCGGCAGTATCGCTACGACGACCAGGGCGACCTCGTCGCGGTCAGCGACGCGCTCGGGCACGAGTGGCGCTTCGAGTACGTGACGCACCTGCTCGTGCGCGAGACGGACCGCAACGGCCTGTCGTTCTATTTCGCCTACGACGGGCTCGGCGAGGACGCCTTCTGCGTTCGCACGTGGGGAGACGGCGGGATCTACGATCATCGCCTCCAGTACGACAAGCGCGGGCGCGTGACCGTGGTGACCGATTCGCTCGGGAACACGACCCGCTATTACATGAACGTCGTCGGTTTGGTGACGAAGATCGTCGATCCGCTCGGGGGGACGACCGAATATCAGGTGGATCCGACCACGCTACAGCGCACCAGGGAGGTCGATCCTGCAGGCGTCGCCGTCGAACGGCGCTATGACGATCGCGGGAACCTCATCGAGCTCGCCGACGGGGTGGGCTCGAAGGTGCGGCTGGAGTACGATCGCGGCGGTCGACCCGTCCGTGCAGTCGACGCCCTGGGCGGCGAGTGGCGATGGGAATACGATGAGAACGGTAGCCTCGTGCGCCGCGTGAATCCGCTGGGCGAGGCGACGTACCTCACCTGGGACCGCGGCTTGCTGGTGGCGCTGGCGCTCCCGGATCGCCGAAAGATCCACGTCGAGTACGATGAACACAAGGAGATCCGCGAGATACGCTCGGGTGGCAGCGGGAAGAGCACCTACGAGCGCGACGAGCGGGGGCGTCTGATCGCCGCACGCGATCCCCGCGGCGCGGTCGTCACGACGGCCTACGACGCCGAGGGGCGCACGCTCGAGCGACGATCCCGAAGCGGCGCCGCGGAGCGACATCGGTACGACCCCGAGGGACACCTCGTCGAGATCGACAGCGACGCGCGTCGGATCAAGCTCGAGTATGGTCACTTCCACCGCCTCGTCCGGCGGAGCGAGGGCGGCGGGGAAATCAGCTTTCACTATGACAGCGAAGGTCACCTGCTGGCGGCCCGGAACGAGTACGGAGAGCAGTACCTGTTCACCTACGACGCGAGCGGCAACGTCGCGACAGAGACGCGCTTCAGCGGTGGGACATGGCGCTACCGCCGAGACGCCGCCGGACGCGTGAGCGCCGCCGTAGACCCGGCGGGGAGCACGTCGACGATGATTTACGACGCCGCGGGGCGGCTCGCCCGGGTGGACCACGGCGACGGCACGTTCCTCGAGTTCCGATACCGCGCCGACGGCGAGCTCGAATGGGCCCAAAACGAGCACTCCGAGACATCGTGCCATCGCGACGCCATAGGGCGCATCCTTGCCGAGGTGCAGCCAGCTGGACGCGTCGCATCCACGTATCTCCCGGGCGGCGCGCGGCATCGAATCGAGTCCTCGCTCGGCGCCAGGTGCACTATCGTCCACGATGCCGGGCTAGGTGCGCGCGAGCTTCACCTGGGCGGCGGGGCGTCGCCCGAGGCGGTCATCGCCTTCACCCGGGATCCCATGGGGGCGGAGCTGTCCCGCCTCCTGCCTGGAGGTGTCGAGCTGCAATGGGACCGTGACATCGCAGGACGGCCTCTCGCGAGACGGACAACCCGGGTCGACAGCGGCGCCGCGCGTCTCGACGCCCGCGCGTACGAGTGGCGAGGCGAGGACCAGATCGCCGCGATCGTGGACGCGGCTCGTGGTGCACGCACATTCGAGCATGATCGTGCAGGCCGTCTGCTGAGCGAACGCTCGCCCCGCGGCGATGTCGCGCGACCTCTCCGGCGCTTCAGCGCGGACGAGCTCGCCGAGGAGCGAGCCTCTGCGCGCTTCGGGCCTGGCAGCCGGGTCATCGACCATGCGGGCGTCAGGTACACCTACGATGCGGCTGGCCGCCTGCAAACGAAGGAGCGTGACGGCCGGCGGTGGTCGTTTCATTGGAACGGTCACGGCCTGCTCCGGCGCGTTGAGCTGCCGGACGGTCGGGCGGCGCTCTTCGAGTACGACGCGTTCGCGCGGCGGACGGCGAAGCGGATCGTCCGCTGCGGGAGCTCGGGAGAAGAGGTGGTGGATTCGGAGACGCGGTTCCTGTGGGACGGCCACACCCTCCTCCACGAAATCTCGATCAAGCATGGTCTTACGACGTGGTACTGGGAGCCCGGTCTGTTCGCGCCAGTCGCTCGCGAGCGCGGTGGTCAGGTATGGAGCGTGATCCCCGATCACCTGGGCGCGCCGACGACCCTGTTCGACACCAGCGGCGTCCAGGTATGGGCTGCCGAAACGGACACGCTCGGACGCACCGCCGTCGAGCAGGGCGCCCCGGAGGATTGCCCCTGGCGGTGGCCCGGGCAATATGAGGATCCCGAGACCGGCCTGTATTACAACCGCTTCCGCTACTACGATCCCGACGCGGGCAGTTACGTCTCCCCCGATCCCCTGGGTCTGCTCGCCGGGACCGCGGAGTACGCTTATGCCCCCGACAGCCTGGTGTGGTTCGACCCGCTCGGCCTGATCGTGCTGCAGCAAGTTCCGTACAACGACCATCCCTTGTTCGGCGCTGTCTCTGAGTTCATCCAGGGGAAGAGCCGGAGCGACCTTCGCGGTCGCAACGTGGCTGCCGTCCTGCTCGATGACGGAACGGTCATCGTGCGCGCCAGCGAAGGGGGCGGCAATCACGCCGAGCGGGTGCTCATGGGCTTGTCGGAGGTGGACCCGGCGAAGGTCGTGGCCGTCTACACGGAGCGGTCCCCTTGCACGGGTCGCATCAACTGCCACGATTTGCTGGACTCGAGCCTGGGCGCGGACGTGCCGGTGTACTATACACACGAGATGATTCGAGGTCAGGAAGGCAAGACCGCTCAGCAGATCGAGGCGGATCGCAACCAATTTTGTCGAGGAGGATAGGTCCTGTGCGCGTCGTGACTGATGTCGAGATCGGTAGTCCAGTGCGCTGCGTCCGCTTCGATGCGTCCGGCCGGTACCTGGCGGTGCTGCCCGCCTCGACGAACAACGTGGCCGTCTTCGAGCTCGACGGCACGATGCTCCGACCCAGGGGCTGCCTCCCGACCGCCATTTCCGTCGATGTTCCGATCGCCACGCTGGCCTTCCACCCGCGCGACCCGATCGTCGCGCTCGCGAGTCAGGACCGCTTGCTCGGATTGTGGGACGTCGCCCGCGCGACCGCGGTCGCGGCGCTCGGCGAGCTCCAGCAGGCACATCCAGCCCGGGAGCGCGGGTACTGGGGCGTGAGCTTCTCGGCGGATGGTAAGTTCGTGGAGTCGCATTCCATGGAGCGCGGGCTCGGGGAGCGGTTCGACTGGTCGACTGGGCAAAGGACGTCTACCAGGTTCGGCCCGGGGGGGCCGATCGCATTGCACTCGGAGGGGCGCATCTTGGCGGTCTGCAGCGTCGCAGAGATGGCGACGACCACCTGGTTCGCCGAATGGTTGGCGAGCGGGGTCCGGTGGTACTCGGCAGAGCTCGTGTGCTGGTTCCCGGCGACGCGTGTCGTCTTTGGGCCGGGCGCCGTAGCGTTCATTGGCGGTTCGGGCGCAACCGCGGTGCAGGTCCACGATTTCCCCTCATGCGACGTCCGTTTCGTCGTGGACCTCGATCCCAATCCAGGCGACGTGGAGTTTCCCTGGGGCGTGAGCGAGGCGCTCGCCTTCACCCCGGGCGGCGAGCGCATCTTCGCCCCCAGCGCGTCAGGTGAGGTCCTGGCGCTGGACGCCTCGACGGGCGCGCGCCTGGCGGCATGGCAAGCCCATGCCAGCCTCGTCACGACCCTGGACGTGCACCCCCACGCGCCGCTCGTCGTCTCCGGCGGCGCGGATGGCGCGGTCGCTCTCGCCCACGAGCCAGGGCTCGCCTGGACCCGACGGGCGACCCCAGGCGAGCAGGACGCGTTCATCGCCCGGTTCGCTCCGCTGCCAGGCGACGAGCCGAACCGAGGCCCCTGCACGGTCATCGAGCCCTGAAGGCCGGCGAGCGCTCTCTCGAGACGCGCTCAGCCCTTCCTCGCCCCTCGTAGCGCGTCCGGCGCCTTATCCGCCATCTTCGTGTCCTCCGCCACTCTCTTCGTCCACCACCGCACGATGGGCATCAGCGCTGGCCGCTGGATCCGCAGCGCGTCCAGCGCTGCCTCCGCCCTTCCTCGCTCCAGGCCCACGACGATCCGCATGTACTCTTCCATCGTGATCGGTCCGCGAAAGGCCTCGATGCGCGCTACATAGGCGGCGTCGTACGCCCTGCGCAGCGCTTGCTTCCCGGTTCCTGCCTCCTCGGCGATCGCCACCTGCCAACGCCGCTCGTTCTCGCGCCACGTGCGCTCGCCGAGTTCATGTGCCTCCAGCACCCTGGCGCGCGCCGCTCGTCCCTCGGCGATCTCTGCTGCGATCGCTGCACACTGCCCGATCGAGAGCTCCACTTCCGCCGGCTCGGGCTCCGTCGCAGGTACGTCGAAGGTCGGTCTCTCCGCGACCACGACGCCTGGTTCGCTCGCGGGGACCGCCGCCGCGACCCCCGCCAAGGGTCCGATCATCGGCGGCTCTTCTACGACCCGAGCTTCGGTCGGCCGAATCTCTTCGACCATGACAGGCGGAGGCACATCGAGGGCCATGGCAGGCGGAGGCACGTCGAGCTGCGCGTGCGCTATGGGCTCGAGCGCGCTGCGCTCATGGCGATCTGGCCATGGGGCGGGTGCTTCCGTTGCGCGCGGCGACTCCTGCCGGAACGGCATGACCGGCTCGAGCGTCGGCTGGACGTCTGCATACGGCAAGAAGGTCGTGCCCGTACCTGCATCCTCCTCGCTGTCTGCCGACCAAGACGCCCGAGGCGCATGCGGTTCGTTGTCGGAGCCCACGGACGCGTCGTCGAAGCTTCCTGGCACGAACGGGAGCACCGGGTTCGCGCCTCGCTGCGTGTGAAGTGGAATCGTCGTCGTGGCGACCTCCTCGCTCGATTGCTCGGAGAGATCACCGGAGGCGTCCGCTTCCCCGCCCTCCGCGCCCAGGTCGCCCGCGCGGCACGTCCGCGCCGGCGCAATCAGGGACGGCGTCGCACGCGCGCTTTCGTCATCGATCGCCGCCGTCACAACCACGCGCCCGTCCTCTGAGGGGTGCGCGAGAACCACCACGCCACGCCAGACCAGCATCGCCAGCCCTCGATCGGCGTCGATGGTAAGCGTGTCGCAGCGCAACCGTGACTCCTGCGGGGCCGTGTTCGCTCGCTGCACGAGCGCCCTGGGCACGACGCACGAGAGGCGCGTCGCGAGGCGCGTATGGCTCGGGTGCAGGAGCTCGAGCACGATCGGCTCGTCGCCCGCGAGGTCCGGGAGCTGCTGGTCCGCGGAGGCGGCGTTGAAGAACGCGCCATCGATATCCTCAGGCAGCGGCCGCGTGTTCCACGCCCGGTGATCCCACGTCGCAGCGTGACGTCCGAGCATCGCGGTACGCGCGATCCGCTCCGGCGCGATAGGGCCGAGTCCGAGCAAGCCGGCTGGCACGCGCTCCGCGCGGACCTCGACGGCCTTCTCGAGTCGCCCCACAACGATCCGCGCTACCGGCACGCGCGCTGACGGTCTGCGAGGCGCGTACACGTGCCCCACAACGAGGACGTCGGCCTTCCGCTTGAACGGCGCGAGATCGCTCGCGGCGCAGAGCCGCGAGCGATCGTCGTCGCTGTAGACGTCCTCCTCCCACGGCGGTTCCTGCTCGGCGGCGAGCGCCGATGTACCTGGCCGAAGCTCGTACGTGGCCTTGCACGCCACGGTGAGCGCATGGGCGCCCGGGCGTGGTTGCCAGAGAATGCTGGACACGCGGAGCGGACAGAACGAGATGACGTCCATATGCAGCCAAGGGTAGCAGGGAGGGGGCGCCGGCCGCGATCGGGTAGCCCACCGTGTCGGCGAAGCGGAACCGGTGCGCGCCCGCCTCCGCTGCTGCGTCGATCGCCGCACGGACGAGATCGAGATCCGCGCGGCTCGAGTCCTCGCCTCCGACCGAGACGCGAAAGCCGTGATCGCGCGCGTGCGCGACCACGCGCCGGATACCGGCCAGCACCTCGTCGCGCCGCGCGCCGAGCTTCGCGGCGATCTGGCGATCCGAGAGCGGCACGGAGAGGTGGACCCGCGAGAACCCGGTGCGCGCCGCGGCGTCGACGTCGCCCTCCGTCATCCGACACCACGCTATCGCCTCAGCGCGCTCGAGGGCCTCGCCGACCGCCGCCATGGCCTCCACCTCGACCGGCCCCATCACCGGGACGCCCGCCTCGATCTCGTCGACCCCGGCCCGCTCGAGCACGCGCGCGATCTCGACCTTCTCCGCGGCGTGAAGGCCACGCCCGGCGCCTGCTCGCCATCGAGAAGGGTGCTGTCATTCACCACGCCCGGCGGGAGATCTCTCAGGCGCATCACAATCCTCTCCTCTGCAGCGAGCCGCTCCGCTCAGGCATAGGCGGGATTAAAGCTCCCGTTAGGTGCTCTCAGTTCCAGCCGCGCGTGCCCTCGTTCAGCGATCCCCTCGAAGCAGACGTCGAAGGGGACGAATAGGCTCCAGCGATCGCGGTCGCCGCGAGCCGCGGCTTCGAGGAGCACTCGTTTCTCCATGTCCGGCGCGCGCACAGCCCCCGGTCCACGGAGAGCCGCTGTCACATTCCGAGCTGCCCAGGCCGAGGAAGCGGCCCGCGTGCGCTCGCGGCGATCGGGCGGCGCGGCCGGCAGGCACATGGCACTTCCCTCCGCCTGCGAGACATGCGCATGCTCGGAGCGCAGCCATGGATACCCACCGTCTGAAGACCCTGATCGAGCGGCTCAGGCAGCAGCACCCCGCGAACGCGGGCGAGATCGATGCGGTCGAGCGATGGCTCCACGACGCGCCGCTGATCCGTCGCTACCGTATCAACCCCCACGTGGTCGCGGCGGACACCGCGCTCGACCCGCACGCGGTCATCCGCGTCCTGCTGCACGGCACCCAGACTGGCCTCTTCGACATGCACTGGGACGTCCACTGCGGCCATTGCAACATGCTGGCCGAGGCGATCGACGACCTCGCCACGGCCGCCGCCGTCTCGTTCTGCCCGATGTGCGAGTACTCCTTCGACGTCGACATCTCGGCGCGCGTCGAGGTGACGTTCTCGCTCGGCCGGTCCATCGAGGACCTCGGCTTCCCTCCGGTTTGCCAGCCGCCGTCGGCGCTCCACCCCCGCTATGGCATGACCGCCGCGCTCGGCGAGACCGCGGCGGCGACCGAGGTGCTCACCGCGGGCCGCTACCGCTACTTCTGCCCGTTGACCCGCGCCAAGGGCATCCTTCGCGTCGAGGGAGAGCCCACGGACGAGGTGCAGGCCGCCGCGATCTCGCAGCTCGCGGGACCCCACTATGACGTGACGGAGCTCGAGGTGCGGCCCGGCCCGCTCAGGATCGCGCTCACCAACGTGGGCTGGCCGCAGTGCGGCTTCATCGTTCATCACGATGTCCTGAAGGACGAGCTCGATCCGGCCAGCCTGCCGCGGCGGCTCAGCGGGCTCGAGCTGCTCCACGTGCCGGAGTACCGGCGCTACTTCGGCGGCATGGTGCTGTCGGCGCGGGAGCGGCTGACGGTCCGATCGGTCCTCGTCGTCTTCACCGATCTGTGCGGCTCCACGCGGCTGTACGAGCGGATCGGCGACGCCCCCGCGTACAACCTGGTGCGCGATCACTTCGACATCGTGATTGGCGCCGTCGAAGCGCAGGGCGGCGCGGTGGTCAAGACGATCGGCGATGCGGTCATGGCCACTTTCCTGGACGAGCGGTCCGCGGTGACGGCGCTGACCGCAGCCATGCGCGGCATGCTCGGCCGCAACGCCGGCCGGCCCGAGGGCGAGCGCCTCGTGCTCCGGGCGGGCATGCACCGCGGCCCGGCGTTGCTCGTCAACCTGAACCAGCGCCTCGACTACTTCGGCCGCACCGTGAACACGGCGGCGCGCCTGCTCGGCGTCTCGGCAGGCGGCGAGCTCACCGTCTCTGCGCCGCTCGCCGCCGACGCCGAGCTCGCCGGTCTGCTCACCGCCGAGGGCTGGACGCCGCCGCGCGCCTCGCACGTCGACCTGAAGGGGATCGAGGGGACCCGCACCGTGCATTCGGCGGGTTTTCCCGGCATGGCCGCGCGCTGACGCACGCGCCTCCCCGACGCACCGGATCCGCTGACTATGCACGGCCAGCGGCGCGCTCCGCGCCGTCCCGCCGATCGTGTCAGCGAACGACGCACGCCTTGCGCGGCGTCGCAAATCTTGCACGTGATGAGGGCAGACCGCGCTGCCAACCCATCGCGGAGAGCGAATACGACCGGGACATATTATCTTGGCCCGAAGCGTGCTATCGCCCTTTCGCCTCTTCAAAGACCCATCATGGCCCAAGACAGCATATTGCCGCGCCCGCTCGAGCGCGAAGTCGAGGATCGCCGCGCGTTCTTCCAGATCACCGACGAGGATCTCGCGCGCATCGCGGCGCTGCGGCCCCACGCCGAGAAGCGCACCGAGCGGATTGTCGACGCGTTTTACGAGCTGTTGCTCGACTTCGGGCCGACGCGAGAGCTCTTCCGCGACGGCGACGCCCTGCGCCGCGTGAAGCGCCTGCAACGCGAGTATTTCCTGGGGCTCTTCACCGGCAAGCTGGACCGGGCCTATGTCGAGCACCGGCTGCACGTCGGCGCGGCGCACGCGCGCATCGGCGTCGAGCCCACATGGTACCTCGGCGCGTATCGCCGGTACATGCACCTCTTGCTCGAGGCGTTCTCCGACGACATCGGAGATCCCGCAGAGGTGGTGCGCGCGTTCACGAGCGTCCAGAAGCTGGTCTATTTCGACGTCTCCCTGGCGCTCGACGCGTACTTCTCCACGACGTTCGACGTGTTGAGGCGCCATGAAGCCTCGATCCGCGCGATGTCCACGCCGATCATCCGCGTCCACGACGCCGTGCTGCTCCTGCCCCTGATCGGCGCCATCGACGATCAGCGCGCGCAGCAGATCATCGAGGCCGTGCTCCAGCGCGTGAGCGAGGAGCGAGCGCGGGTCCTCCTCCTCGACATCGCCGGCATCTCCACGGTGGACGCGCAGATCGCTCGACACCTGGTGAAGACCACGGCCGCCGTGCGGCTGCTCGGGGCCAGCGTGGTGCTCACAGGGGTCCGCCCCGGCCTGGCGAAGACCCTGGTCGAGATCGACGCGGACATGTCGGGAATGCACACGGTCGGAGAGCTGGCCGCGGGGATCAAGCTCGCACTCGATATCGTGGGCATGGCGATCATGCCCAAAGCGGAGCGACAGCGTACGGCGGAGCCGCCGATCGAGTAGGCGCCCCCCGTTACCGGGGGGCGCCTCTCACAGAACCGGACAAGTGCTGTTCACATCCGGCTCTTCGGGACGGCGGGTTGCGACCCCCGCCGCCGGCCGGTTCGCGACCTCTGCCATTCACCCAATGGTTCACTTCCAGAATTGCCACCATTTTTTCCCTGGAGACTGCTGTTCCGTCTGCTCGTCCGGCCCCTCACCCTCGTCCTGTCTGAAGTCCTTGTGCTGGACCAGCTGGACACCGCCACAGGCACCGCAGAAGGCGCTGAACGCGTCCATTCTTGCGCTGGCAGGAACATTCGGGAAGACTTTCGCTATCAGCTCGGAAGGCGCGTCGAACAGCTCGTCCAGGCCACACCTGCTACACGGCCCAATGACCCAGTCTGCGCGCTCTCGCAGGTACTGCTCGCGGACCTGCAGCAGGTGCTCGCCGCCGGTCGGCGCGATGAACCGAACCTCTGCGCCTTCGTTGACGGTCTTCAACTGGTGCGGCTGGTTCAGGACCCGGGCGGTGAAGACATCGCCGTGGCATGCGGTGACGCGCACCCAGACGAGCTCCGGACGGCGATCGGTGAGCCGCGGCCCCCCTCGTGAACCAGGACTTGCAGGTCGTCCGGGTGGTCGACGTGGAAGCGGCCCTCAAGCCTCGGGTGCTGTCGCCAAGCTGCCGTCATGTCCCAGAACCTCTCATCCGTTGCACTCGCGCCAGGCGCGCGCTCCGCGCCCCTCACTCCGCGAACACGCTCACCTCGACACCAGCCGCCTTCGCCAGCCCGGCGAGGTGTCCCGACCCGCGGCTCTTTTCGAACGCCGGATGAAACACCAGCACCCGCGCTGCCCCGCTCGCCAGCATCCGCTCGTTGAGCCCCTTCCAGGCACCACGCTTGTACTTGGCATAGTCCGCCTTGTTCTTCGCCATCGGCTCCACGGCGAGCCCGAGCTCGGCTGCGACGCGCCCGGCGAGGGCGTCCGCGCCCGGCGAGTCGCCGTGGATCACGATCGCCCCCGCCGGGAGCTTCGCCAGCTCGCGCCGGATCGCGTCCACGTCGGTCCACGCCACAGCGCCGGCGACGATCACACGCGTCATTCCGCCATCCTACCCTCGAAGCGCGCGGAGCGGGAGCATCGGGATGTACACACCCCGCCTGGCCCTCCCGGCGCAGCACCCGCCCGCCGAACCATCCCGCTCTGCGGGGCGACCGCCTCGCAGAGCGTCCTCGCGGCGAATTCCACCCTATCCTCTCGACGAGCACTCGCACAACCCGTACCAGGATTTTGCCGCCTGCCACCCGAAGCTGCGGGAAGCGGTGTCTGAGGTCGTCGCCGACTGGGAGCCCGACTCGGCGCCTGTGACGGTCGTCTTCGGCCACATCGGTCGTGCGCTTGTCCAGCTCGAGTCCGACCTCGATGACACCACGCTTGATGAGGTTTCGCGGCTCGTGGAGCGTTCGCTTTCAGGAAGTGGCCCAGACGCAGATGCGGTTGCGACGGGGCTCCTGGAGGCGATCTGCGCCCGCAGCGTGGCTGCCCCTGCCGCCGTTGCGCGCGTCGTCTCTCATCTGGGACCCGATGCGCGCGCTTACATTCGGGCCTGGGATGCATTCACTGGAACGACGACTCCAGGCGTCACGTAATCGCGCTGGTGGCCATGAATGGCGGGGCACCGCGCTGCGCCGCCAGCGTCACCGCTTCACGCCACGAGCTCGCATGTCGGCCGCGGTCGTGGTAGCGCTGCTCCGCATGGCGAAGGCCGCGCGAACGGCGACGAAGAGCGGGACGCGCTCCCCGCAGGGGCGCCGTCGCGTCCGCGTGTACACGGCGTGGCACCCGGTGCTCGTCGCGCTCCTCGAGCACGTGCTGCCCGCGGGCTGGTATCAGTGCATCTCGGAGTTTCAGCTCGCGCGCGAGCCGCTCCGCGTCGACCTCGTCATCCTCCGGCGCCGGCGGCGCGGCGCCCCGCCCAGGCCGAGCCTTCTCACCAGCGTCGTGGGCGGGCTGGCCGAGCACACCCTCGTGCACTTCAAGGGGCCGACCGACGAGCTCGAACGCGACGACGCCCGCATGCTCCTCGCTTACGCGCTGCAGTACCTCGTCGTTGCAGAGATTGAGGACCCCGCCTCCGTCGCCCTTCGCGTGCTCGCGCCCCGCCTGACCCCGCGCTTCGTCGAGGCGCTCGGGTCGCTCGACTGCGCGCTCACGCCCACGGGACCGGGCACGCACGAGGATCGGCTCTGCGTCTTTCCGCTGCGGGTGGTGGAGACGGTGCCGGCGAACGCTCGCGAAGGCGACCATCTGCTGTACACTGTGACGCCTGGGATGGTCGCCGACCCCGGCGGGATCCCGGCGCTCTCCCCTGCGGAGATCGCGGTGTTCTGGGTGCTCGTGGAGCATCGTCGAGCAGCTTCGACGTCCGCTCGCGGGGCAGAGGAAGCGGCACATGAAGGACGAAAAGCAGGTGATCGAGAGCTTCGAGAAGGCGCTCACGGCCCTCGTCGCACGAGTGCCGCCGGAGCAGTGGCTCGCCGGGCTCGCCCCCGAGCAGCGGCTCGCTGGGCTCACCGAGGCGCAGGCGGTGCTCGCCCTGCCGGACGCGATGCTCCGCGCGTTGTCCGCGGAGTACATCGCGACGCTGCCCCGCGAGACGCAGGCAGCGATCCAGAAGCGCCTCGGGGCGGCCTCGGGGCGGCGCCCGGCGCGTCGGCGCGTGCCGCGCAGCCCTTCGAGATGACGCCTCGACGCCGGAATCGGCGACGGCCGAGGCGTAGTTCGTCCTTTCAGACAAGGCGCCGGCCGTGCCATGAGCGATAGAGACGCCCACAAGCAGTTCATCCTCGAAGGCGACCTGAAGGCCGTGATGTGGCGGCTCTCGTGGCCGGCCGTGCTGGCCATGGTCCTGTACGGGCTCAACTCGTTCCTGGACGCCGTGTTCGTGGGCCAGCTGATGAACGAGAGCGCCCTGGCCGGCGTGGGGATCGCCTATCCCCTGTCGCAGATCACGCTGGGGCTGGGCAGCCTGATCGGGACCGGCGCCGGCACGGCGCTGAGCATCTACATGGGCGCGGACGACCGGGGCAAGCTCCACGGCCTCCTGGGGAGCGTGAACGGGCTGTCGCTCCTCGTCAGCTTGCCGTACGCCGTGCTCGCTTATTGGTTCGCAGAGCCGCTCGTGCGCGCGATGGGCGGCAGCGGGGAGATCCTCGCGTACGGCACCGCGTACTTCCAGGCGACGGCCCTCGGCTCGCTGTTCTGGGTGCACGGCCTCGCGGTGAACATGACCGTTCGCGGCGAAGGCAAGATGAAGACGGCGGCCTGGATGATCTCCCTCGGCTTGCTGGTGGACGTCGCCTTGAAGCCGCTGTTCATCCATACGTTCGGCTGGGGCGTGCAGGGCGCGGCCTGGGCCACCAACGCGGCCATGCTCGTCTACTCGGCCATCGGGCTCCTGTACTACGCGAGGGGCCGCGCCTCGTTCGACACCGCCTGGCGCACGATCCGCATCGACCCGTCGATCCGGCGGCAGATCGTCTCTCTGGGCATGCCGGCGTTGATCGTGTGCATCATGGGCGTCGTCCAGAACCTCGTGGTCTACGGGGCGGTGTCGACCCATGGCACGGAGCAGGACGTCGCCTTCTTCGCCGCCTGCAACCGCATCTCCATGTTCATGATGACGCCGCTGTTCGGCCTGATGCGGGCCTTGCAGCCCGTGGAGGGGATCAGCTACGGGGCGGGGCGCTACGGCAGGGTGAAGCAGGCCT
The DNA here is from genome assembly GCF_051525985.1 of Sorangium sp. So ce145. Classification (NCBI taxonomy): domain Bacteria; kingdom Pseudomonadati; phylum Myxococcota; order Polyangiales; family Polyangiaceae; genus Sorangium; species Sorangium sp. So ce145. The sequence continues at coordinate 5,718,744 of NZ_CP150315.1, forward strand.
TCAGCCAGTTCTCGATCGCCGGGCTCGTGCTGCTCCTGCCGTTCTGGCTCTCGATGATGCTGGCCCCGGAGGCCGTCCTCGGCTCCATGCTGCCGGGGTTCGACTTCGCCGCGCAGCAGCTACTCGACTTCCGGATCTCCGTCCTCGCCCTGCCCGTCATGCCGTGGGTCTTCATGGCGCTGGCGTTCTTCCCCTCCGTGGAGCGGGCGAAGCTCGCGAGCGCGCTCGCCCTGCTGAGGCAGCTGGTGTTCTATCTCCCCCTGATGTGGCTCTTGCCCAAGATCGCCGGGGTGAGCGGGGTGTTCTGGGCGAACGCCGCGATCGACATCGCGATCTTCGCGCTCGTGATCCCCCTGGTCGGCCGGGAGTTCCGGAGGCTCGACGGGCGGGGCGCGGAGGCGGGCGCCCCGCTGCGCGAGGCGACCGCCGGGTGAGCCGCGCCCGCGCGCCGGACGCGCGGCCCCGCGGCGCTACGCCGACGGGTCGGCCACGCGGCCCACGAACAGAATCGCGCTCGTCGCGTTGTCCCGGATGAAGAAGAAGAACGGGCGATCGAAGCGGATGGCCGCGGGCTCGGGCGGCCCGCTCTCGTCGAGGGCCACTGCGGTCGCCGCCGCGGCCTCCGTGCCCGCCTCGTTCACGGAGACGAACGCCTTGTGGACAACGGCGGAGATGGACAGGCTCCGCTGCCCGTCGATCCCCGAGAAATCCGCGGCGCCGAAGGCGGCGGTCATCCCCAGATCCATGAGCGGCGGGATGAGATCGAACGTCGACTCCACCTTGAACTTCGGCAGCCCGATGGTGACGTTCCGCGGCTCCAGCGACCCGAGGACGCCGTCGAGGCGCGCGCCGTCGAGGCCGTCCTCGAACGCCTCGATGTCGGACGGCAGCACGAGCACCATCGCGAGCTCGTCGCCGTCATAGGGCATCTCGAGCGCCGCGTAGCCGTCGCCCTCGCCGTAGCGGACCTCCGACGTGGCGGCCATCATCGGCACGGAGACCGTGGAGCCGTCCGGCAGCGTGAAATCGCCCGGGGCCGTGTCCTCCTCCTTGAAGGGGAACTTCCACGCCGCGTTGAAATAGATGGCGTTCGTCAGCACGAGCCGGGTCCCGCCGCTGATGGAGCCTTCCGGCAGGAGGTCCTTGATCCGGTCCTCGGTGCGCTCTGCCACCCACCCGTTGATGATCTGCCGGGCCTCGCTCGTCTGGCCGAAGTCGAGGAGGTTCATCCCGGCCCCGTAGTTCTCCGCGAGCACGTCGAGGAACGAGGGCAGGAACGGATAGCCCACCTGCCCCCAGAGCGCGTTGGCGATGTTGAGCTGGAACCCCTCGCCGTCCTGCCCCTCGGCGACCTCGCCGCGGCTCTCGAGCGCCAGATCCAGCGCGTTGAACGCCGGGTGCAGCCGCTCCTGGGGCAGCGTGAAGCGCAGCGCGCTCGCCATCTCCGCCTCCGTCTCCGTGCGCGCGCCCGCGTACGTCATCGCCAGCGCGCTCGACACGCTGTGCGGCGAATAGAACATGTTGCCCGGCTCGCCGCCGAGCTTCCCGTAGAGGTCGAGCGCGAACGCCGTGTTGCCGTCCGCGAGCGCCTCGCGATCGGCGTCGGGCACCGACGGGGCGAGGATCCGCTGCTTCTCGGAGGTGAGGACGCACCCCGGCGTCTCCGGATCGCTGCATCCGGACGGCGAGGGCACCGGGTCCTCCCCGGTGCCGCCGGAGGAACAGCCCGCGAGGAGCACGGACAGAGGGATGAGGATTGAAGAAATTTGGCAATAACGCATGGGCCCCGGCACAGCAGCGCTTGTGCCAAGGGCCCCGGCCTCATCGACCCCCGCGGAGATGGCCGCTCTCGCGGAGGTGACCCCCACCGGCGCAGCGCCCGCGATCGCGGGGACAGGGTTGGCCCACTGTGGCACAGGACGCTTTCGTCCTGTGCGGAGACGACACGACCCTCACTGCTCGAGGTAAAGCGCGACCTCCGCTGTCCGTCCCTTGGCGTGGGCGATCAGCGTGGCGAGTCCGTTGTCGAAGTCCTCGGGCGTCGTGAGGTGCGTGTGCCCCTCGATCTCGCCCTCCGGCCCGACGACGTACGGCGCGATCAGGTCGTGCGCCGCCTTGAACCACGCCTCGGAAGCGGCCGCCTCGTACTCCTTGGCGGCGGCCTGCGCCACGTAGCCGCGGTAGACCTCGAGATAGACCGGATCGTCGAGCAGGTAGCGGACGAGCGGCCATTGCTCGGTCACCTCGGCCATCGAGAGGGGCAGCGCCGTCATCCCGATGGTCACGCCCGCGTCGGCGTCCGAGAACGCGAAGGTGTGATCCCAGGGGATCCACGTGAACTGCCCGCCCTTGTTCGGGTCCGCGTAGAGATAGTAGTTGTGCGGCAGCCGGCCGTACACGCCCCGAGGAGAGCAAGGTAGGTCGACATCGACGCGGGAGGACGGCGAGAGCTATCGACTCGACGCCGCGGGGGGACGCGGCACATCAGGCCCCCCGCGGAGCGCGCTCACGAGGGCGCGTCGCACTTGCCGCGCGACGCGACCGACACGCCCGCCGCGTTCGCGGCGCATGCATTGCTGTACGTCCTGCCGTCGCAGCCGCAAACGGGATTGTACACCTGGGTGCACGCCTCCGGGATGGGCGCGCAGACGCCCGTCTGATCGCCCGCGCCGCACTGCGCCTTGATGTCGTAGTCACAGAAGAAGCCGCGCTCGCACGCGATCCCGGCGAAGCCGCCGCAGACGAGGCCCTCGTGCCCGCCGCCTCCCCTCACCTCACTCGACTCGGAGACGATCGATTCGGGCGCATCGTCGGCCACCTCCACCTGACAGCCCGCGGCGAGCGGTGCCATGGCGAGCGCGAGCCAGACGACGGATGCCATGCGACTGCCCTTGAACCAAGCCTGAACGTTCATGATGTTTCCTCCAATGTCGCCTCGCCGCTCCCGGCAAAGCGATGACCCTGCGCGAGCCCCTCCCCTGGAGAGAAAGGGCGCCTTGCGCCGAGCGCGAGCGCGGCGCGTGATCCTTGTCATCCCCCTGCCGATCGGTCGGCGAGCATGAGAGTCAACTCGACGCGACCTACGCGCGATGAGACCTCGATCCGACGATCGCAGCGCCGCGGGGGGCACAGCCTCCTTGGCAGGAGTCAGGCCACACGTCGCGCGGCGCGGTTTCCACGGCGTGCACGCCCGGCTGCGGCGTCAGGGGCCGCCCGGATCGGGCCAAAGCTGCGCAAGGTGAGCCAGGGCTCGCGCCACCTGCCCCCGGAGCGTGACCTGCGCGGCCCTCTCACGATCACCGACGGCGAGGCGAGCCACGAGCCAATCCAGTGCTTACGGAGAGCGCGTCCATCGCCGATGTGACCGTCACGCCGCCGTATACCAGGCGACCGCGTAGGCCAGGCGACCGCGTAGGCCAGGCGACCGTGAGGCTCGCGCTCGTCGCTCTGCGAGCCGGCCAGCGGCGCGCGCTCGCGTCGCCCCTCAGCCCAGGAGCCCCCGCTCGCCCAGCCACAGCGTCGCGCCGGCGCGGCTATAGATGCCGAGCTTGTCGTAGGCGTGAGCGATGTGATGCTGCACGGTCTTCTGGGAGATGTGAAGGACGACGGCGATCTCGCGGTTGGTCTTGCCGACCCCGACGAGCCGCAGCACCTCCAGCTCGCGCGCCGTGAGCGCCCTTCGTGACCGGACGGGCCCAGCGCACCCGCCGCTTCCGCGCTCGCCGCTCGGAGGAGCGCTCGGAACGGGATCGGTGGCGAGCAGATAGTTGTACGTCGTCCCGCGCCCCCCGGCGAGGCGATGGGTCCAGATCGGGTTGGCGCAATAGAGCTCCAGCATCTCCTTCGTGTACCCGATCACGAAGTGCTCGAAATACGGGTGCCAGGCCGGGAGGTCGTGAACTCGAAATTCGACGCCGGCGTCCCGCAGCGCCGCTTCGGAGCGGCTGTCGGTCTCCGAAAAGTAACGATGCCAGAGGGTGGGAATGGCCGTGACCAGCGAGGAGATCCCCGGATCCCGGACGAAGCGCTTCAGCGGGCCATCGACGAGCGCCCAGCGCGCCGACTCGGCCCCGAGCTCGAAGAGGGCGTCCTTGCGGTCCGGATAGAAGCGCCGCACGAGCTCGTCGTGGAATGTGAGGAACTCGGGCAGCGGAACCAGGCTGCTGGCCGTGATCGGCTGCCTGAACCACGGGTGGCTCAGCGCCATGTCACGAAAGAGGCCGCGCCACGCTTCCGAGCCGAATCTCCGGCTCACCAAGGTTTTCCGCGTCAGGATTGTGGTTCCGCTGACCTTCATGGGAAGCTCGTTGAGGCCTCCCGCTGGACGACGAAGCCGCTCGGGAGGCAGGCTCCCAAAGTATCACTCGCCACGTCGAACGATCAAGGCGTCGGCCACCAACGCGCGAGTTCGCGTGTCACGCCGCAGCTACGATCACGCGGTATTCACGCACCAGCAGCAGATTCTTCTGATGGCGCTGCAGGCCGACAGACCGCGCTGTGGATGCGTGGCGTCATTGCATCCCACGGCGGGTCGTATCTCGATGTCAGCGGAGTCGCTCGAACGTGGAGGCGGGTGTGGGTAGGACGGCGACGATCGAGGGACGCGGTGCACGGGAATGGGCGGACGCGCCGCGTCGAGCACGCGGCGCGCGCGTCAGGAGGCGGCTACGGCAGGGTGTGCCGCTTCAGGACAGGCCAGCCGACCGCGGCGTTGCCGTAGTCGTGACCCCCTCCCTGCTTCGTGCAGAGGGCCACTTCGACGCCGCCCTCGCAGTTCGAGAAGGTCGAGCAGCCCTTGCTGTCTTCGGCCGATGGCGAGCCCGTGCACTTGTTGATCTGGCCCCACTTCTCGAGGGTCGATTTCGCCCCGAGGAACGTGATGGGCATGCCGCTCACCACCGCGGAGTATCCACCGGCGTAAGGCACGATCGGATCCCCGGTGCTGCGGAACGAGATCACGGTGATGGGGCGCGATGGTTTGCAATCGCCGATGTTCTCCTGCAGGAGATCGAAGGCGGCGGGCGCCACGGCGGCGAACGTATCGGCCGCGTGGCAAGCGAGGTAGTGGGACATTCCACCTCCCATCGAGAAGCCGACCGCGTAGATGCGCTTGGGGTCGATGCAGGCGGTCTGCTGGATCTCGGCCACCATCGCCTTGACGAAGGCCACGTCGTCGGTGTTCTTCACGCAGCAGGGCCCCACGTTCCAGGCGCCGCCGGACGGGCCGGACAGCCCTGACGGGAAGGCCATGATGACCCCCTCCGGGTCGGTCTGCGCCGGATACGGCGAGCCCGATCGCTCCGACGGGCCAGAGCCGCCGAGGGGGTGGAGGTCCACCACGAGAGGCACCGGCTTGCTGCCGTCGTACGCGGCGGGGACATGCAAGACATAGCTGCGGTTCGAGCCGCCGACCGAGATCGTCTTGTTCGTGTCGCCGGCCCTCAGCGCGGGCGACGGGCAGGTGATGGGCTCGCCGCCACCAGCGCCGCTCGTGCTGGCGCCGCCACCCGTGCCGCTCGTGCTGGCGCCGCCACCCGCGCCGCTCGTGCTGGCGTCGCCACCCGCGCCGCTCGTGCTGGCGTCGCCACCCGCGCCGCTCGTGCTGGCGCCATCGCTGCCGGTGCTGGTGCTGGTGCCGCTGGCCGAGCCCGTCGTGCTCGCCGACGCGCTCCCGCTGCCGTTGCCCGAGGTGCCGCTCGTGCTGGCGCCGGCGGCGGGGCCGCCGCCGTCGCCGCCGGCGCTGGTGGTCCCATCGCTGTCGCCACCGCAGCCCCAGAGGGAGATGCCGAGCGCTCCCAACACCAGAATCAGCTTCGGTAAACTCGTTCGTCCGTACATCATTGGTCAGCACCTCTGTCCGGTGGGTTCAAGACCGCCATCCGGTGCTCGGGCCATGTCCTCGGAAGCGCGGGACAGCGCCGCCCTCGTCCTCCCGGCTCGCCGTCCGTCGTCACATCACCCGATGCACGTGGCTGTCATATCCGAGGTCGCTGGCTCGAGGCATGGGCATACTGGCCTATGCCTCGGCGCCGCAGCCGCTCGCCGTCCCGGGAGCATCTCCAGGCGTTCCAGGAAGGCGCAGAGCGCGCTGGTCTTCCCGGAAGGGCGCCGGAGGCCCGGGCACGGTCGATGATACGGCGATGTGTTCCGTGGAGATCGTGCCCACGGAGAGGGGCTGTGCGCGGCGCCCCGCGACGCGCCGACAGCAGGCGGTGCTCGCGTTCATCGTGGCGTGCCTCGCCGCCGTCCTCCTCTCCCCGGTCCACCTGACGCGGCGTGACCCGGGCGCCCTCGTCGTGTCCATCGAATTCGACGACACGCTGGCGGATCAGCTCTCCGTGCGCTCCATCCTCGCCGAGCACGGGATGCATGCCACGTTCTTCGTGAACAGCGGCGTACTCGACCGCCCCGGCTACCTGACGGTCGCAGAGCTCCGCGCGCTCGCGTCCGACGGCCATGAGATCGGCGGCCACACCATCAATCACGTGCGGCTGCCCGGGCTCAGGGTCAGCGAGCAGCGCCGGCAGATCTGCGATGATCGCCGCGCCCTCCTCGCGCTGGGCTTCGCCGTGAGCGACTTCGCCTACCCCTGGGGCGCCCACGACAGCGTCAGCGTCGAGCTGGTGCGCTCCTGCGGTTACGACAGCGGAAGGCGCGCGGGCGGGCTCGCGTTCGCCTCATGCATCTTGTGCCCGCGGACGGAGTCCATCCCTCCCCGCGACCCGACGGCCACCCGCGCGCCCGGCTCCCTCAGCCGCAGCCAGGGCGTCCCCGCGATCAAGGCTCTCATCCGCGGCGCGCAGCAGGACGGCGGATGGCTACAGCTCATCTTCCACCATGTCTGTGACGCCTGCGGCAAGTACAGCATCTCCAGACAGGACTTCTCCACCCTCGTGGGCTGGCTCGCGGAGGAGCGCGACGCGGGCCGCGTCGTCGTCCTGACCGTGCGACAGGTGATCCGCGGCGAGGTGCCTCGCTAGGCTGCCTGTGGCGTGGAGGAGGCGCCCCGGATGCCGATCCGTCACGGAGCGGAGGAGCCGCGCGCGTCCCGTCGGGTGGCGCCTCCGGCGCGGCTCATCGGCAGGCGGAAGAGCATCGCGTCGTCGTGCTCGCGCAGGGCCAGGACGAACTCCGCGTGCGCCCACCCGAGCGGCGCAGCCGCGCCGGTCGGCTGGCCGGCGCGGGACCCGCGATCGAAGACCTGCTCCGGCAACATCTGGGACGCGGTCGCGAAGCGCCCCATCGCGTCGAGGTAGGGGCGCATCCTCTTGCGCGCCGCCGCCGGCGAGCTGGACTTCGCGAGCGCCATCGCGAGCTCGTACTCGGCTCTCTCGCCTGTGAGCAGCGGCCACACCATCCCTCTCGTCCGCTCGCCCGTGCGCGGGTCGAAGCCATACCCGTCGCCGACATAGCGATAGAACCCGGGGCCGACCCCAGGGACCTCGACGCGCAGCGCGGCGTCGCAGGCCGCCAGCGAATCGGCGATGTTCGCCGAGAGCGCCGGGCGCACCCCGAGGACGACGAGCCTGAGGAAGCCGCAATCGACGATGTCGCGCTCCAGCCAGGAGCGGCCACGCAAGACGTAGCGTCGCTCGTCGTTCGGGTCCCTCGGGGCGTCCGGGCTGCCGGTCCCGTCGACGCGCACGAAATACCGCCCGTTGGCGGTGCCCCCCTGGGTGGTGAACGTCCAGCCGTCGACCTGCCGGGCCCAGCGCTCGGCCGTCTCTCTGTACCGGGCCTCGCGCGCGGGGTCACCCATCGCGCCCGCGATCTCCGCGGCATGGGCGAGCGCGGCGCAGACGAAGGCCAGGGTCGACGGCGAGACGCCCGAGACCTCCTCCCATCGATCGAGCGGGGTCCAGGGGCCGAAGGCGACGAGGAAGTCGGCGGCGCGGCGCGCGAGATCCCAGCACGCATCCGCCGCGACGAGCCGCTCCTCGACCACGTGATAACAGAGGTCGATCGGCTGCGCGACCTGATCGAGCTCCAGGCCCCTCCAGTACGGCTCTCCGTCGGACCAGGTGTTCTGGTAAAATGAACCGTCCTTCGAGACATGGAGAGGGCCGAAATCCCAGGTGCCGTCCGACGCGGAGAGCTGGATCCGTTTCGTGAACCGCATCGCGGCCACGGGCGAGCGCGTGTCGCCCGCGGCGAGCAGCGCGAGCGCGATCTGGCTGAGATCGCGCGGCCACACGAGGTGGTAACCGCCCGTGATCCTGCCCGAGGTCCTCGGCGAGAGCGCGCTCGCCCGGTCGAGCCTGACGTCGCCCCAGGGCACGGACGGCGACGCGATGAAGGCCCCAGGGTGCGCCCTGTCCTCGAGGGACTTCATCACCGCCACGGAGCTCCGGTAGAGGCGCGCGAGGTCGGGCGAAGCGCTCCCGAGCGGGCGGAGGGACGCCTGATAGGCGCGCCACTGGGCGCGGTACCTGTCGAGGAGCGCGCCGGGATCCTCGCGGAGCGACGCCTGGGCGGCGCGGTGGGCCTCGTCGATGTCGCGTCCGAAGCCGAGCGCCAGCGTGAGCTCACAGACCCCGGGCGAGAGCGGGAGATCCAGCTCCCCGGTCAGCACGACGTCCCCGTCCCTCGCGTCGCGGTAGTGGGTGGTCAGCGTGCGGTGGTTCTGCAGGTCCCGATAGCCGTCGCTCTCGGCGCCCGAGAAGCCGGCTGTGGCGTCGCGCCAGCGGACGGAAGCCACGAGGGCCTGGGCGAAGGGGCCTTGCCAGGCGAAGAGCCCTGCCCCCGGCGCGCCTCCCGTGCTCGCCATCGCGCTGTCACCGAGCGGCGTGTTCCCCACGCTGGGGTTGTGAAGGACGAAGAACCTGAGCCCCCGGACTTTCCGGGTGATCTTCAGCCGCTGCAGGACCACGTCGCGATCGGGATCGGCGAAGACGATCTTCTCGATCCTGAACCTGCCGCCCGGATCTTCCGTGATCACCCGGAAAGCCGGCACGCCGCGCTCGATCCAGCGGACGCTCTGCCGCGCGTCTCGCCGCTCCTCGAAGAGGCCTCTGCCGGCCGCCGTGACGAGCAGCTGGCTGTCCCGCGTCTGCGCGGTATCGTTCGTCGGCCAGAACACCTCGGTCAGGATGCCGCTCGCTCCGGTGAACCATACGTTGCTGATCGGGGCCGTGTCGGAGCGCGCCGAGTACTTCAGATCCTCGTCGTAGCTCTCGTATGCGGCGCCGAAGAGATCCTTGGAGCCTTGAGACCAGCTCCCCGCGGACGAGGATCCAGGCGCCGCGCCGGTGGGCGTCGCGGCGCTGGCCACGCCGGCGAGCGGGAGCGGGCCGCCAAGGGCCGCGACCAGCAGCGTTCTTCCGAGATTTCGCATGGACCGGCTCCGACCAGCGAGGAGCGCGCAGCGCGTCGGTCTGGAAGTGTGCAACGCCCGGTCCATGGACGCCCAACCCACGGCCCTCGAGGCATGGCCGACGCTCCTCCGCTGGGGTGATCGGCCAGGCGCCGCGCGGTGTGCGGCTCCTGCGCGCACCGGCGTGAGCACCGAGGTTCCCCTGGGGACAGCGCGTATTCCGTAAGGCATCGTGCGCATCATCTATTCGACCAAGGGCGACCCGCGCTACACCTGCAACAGCACCATCATCGGCTCGGACGGAAGCCCCGCACGCTGCCCTGACACATCCCGGGGGGCGCGACCGACCCGACTACTTCGCGGCCTGGTCGTTCGCGTACGGGTTGAGCTCGTTCGTGTAGACGCGGCTCAGGGCGATCTCACCCGGCTTGAGCTCGCCGCTCTTGACCATCCAGTCGATCCAGACCTGGAAATCGCGCTCCGCGATCAGGCCGCCCTTGCCGGCAACGCCGTAGCTGCGCCAGAACTTGATGGCCGAGTCCTCCTCGTTCCGACCGCGCTTCTTCATCAGCGCGATGCAGCGCGCCACCACCGTCTCGCGCGGGGTGTCCCGGGCCCACTCGATGGCCTTGGCCGTCGCCTCGACGAAGCGCCGCGCGGTCTTGGGGTTTTCCTTGATGAAGCTCGTCTTCATCACGTAGCTGCCCGCGGTGAACTTGCCGTAGAGCTCATAGTCCGAGAACAGCGAACGAATTCCGCCGCGCTCGAGCGCGCGATCGCGGTAGATGTCGCCGAGCGCCGCCACGTCGACCTGCTTCTCGCGGAGCAGCTGCTCGCCGTTCACCGGGGGAACGACGAGCAGCGTGACGCGCCGGGCCTCCTCCGGCGTGAGCTGGCCTCGCGACAGAAACTCCTTGACCATGAACTCGCTGTGGGCGCCGAGCGTGTTCATGGAGATCGTCTTGTCCAGCAGATCGCGCGCGGTGCGCAGCGGGCTGTCGTTCAGCACGTAGAAGCCGCTCTGGCGTTGCTCGTCGACGCCGTAGTAGCCCGCGACGGCGATGATGGGCGCCTTGGCCGCGATCAGCTTGATGATGGCACCGTTGAACGCGCCGCCGAAGTCGGTGTCGCCGGTGACCACGGCCTGCACGCTCTGGGGGCCGCTCACCGTGCTGCCGACGAAATGCAGGCGGATCGGCGCGAGGTACCCGAGATCTTCCGCGAGCTCGATCGGCGACACCGTGCCGTTGTTGCCCTGATAGCGGAGCTCGAGCGTCTCGAGCTCGCCCTCCGCTCCGGCGGCGGAGGCACGCGAAGCACCGTCGCGCGAGCAGCCCGCCGCGCCGCACGACACCAGCAGGGCGAAAAGGAGGACGGCACGCGACGCGGCGCGCAGCAGGTCAGCAGGGAGGGGATGCGGAGCAGCCATGTCCGTTATATTAGACGAATATCCGCTAGAGTACAAGCCGCTCCTCTGGCCGAAGAGCTCGCGCGTGCGTCAGGGCGCGCGGCCGTCGACGGGCCTGGCACAGGGTTTTCTTGAACGCCGCCTTGCATCGAAACCGCGCGTCTTTTTCGGGATCCTCCCACGCGCGGCCCTGGCACTCCTTGGCACAGGAGCGAATCCAATGACAGACCTTCGACCTGCCTGGCTTCATTTCGGCCCCGTGTTCTCGCTCGCGATCGCCCTTCATGGAGGACGGCAACGTCGCATGCACCCTGGTGGCGTGCACCAGCGGCTGCACCTACGGCGGGCTCGACTACCTGCCCGGCGCGTCGTTCCCGGCGTCCGACGGGTGCAACACCTGCACCTGCGATCCCTCGGGCTCCGGGAACGTCGGCTGTACCAAGATCGCGTGTCACGGCTGTGAACGAGACGGCATCGGTTACGCGGCGGGGGCGCCGGTACCACCGGGCGACGGCTGCAACACCTGCACGTGCAACGCGGGCGGCGAGATCGTGTGCACGGACGTGGCTTGTCCGGAGGGCTGCACGTATGGAGGCGTGGAGTACATGCCGGGCGACAGCTTCCCTGCCCTCGACGGCTGCAACACCTGCACCTGCACCGCCGGCGGGGGCGTGGCCTGCACCGAGCGTGATTGCGGTTGCGACCCGTCGAGCGAGTGGTGGCGCCAGTACGTAAGCACCAACCCGGGGGAGTGCGCACTCATCGACTTCGCCTGCACCGGAGGCCTGACCTACGTCCTCAACGAGTGCGGGTGCGGCTGCGAGCAGGACCCGAGCTGCCCGCCCTCGTTCGACTGCAAGTCGCCCGCGGCGTGCGATCTGGAAGAGATCCAGCGGCGCTGCCCGTACTCGACGATCCATCGGTGAGCGGACGAGCCGCGCTCGCCCCGCGAGGAGCCGCGCCCCCGCTACGAGGGCGTCCGGGCGTGGCAGCCGAGCCGGCGCGGGGGAGGCCAGCCGCTCGACGGCGGCGCGCCTGCACGATGTGCCGAGTGGTGATGGGTACACCCCCTCTTCACGGCGATTCATCGCCGAGTCCGGCGTCGTCGGTGATCCCCGTTTGGCCACATCTCATTCCGTTCGGGACGTCGCAGGTTTCGCGGACCGCATCGCGGTGGTCCGGTCGGCCCATCGCCGAGCCTGCTCCGCTGGATTGCTCTGTGCCCGCTGATGGAGCTAGCGTTGCAGCCATGCCGAACGACGGCATGCCCGACGCCCCCCATGGCGCCACCATTGAGACCTTCGCCACGCTATCGGCCGAAATTGCCGTCGGTGCAAGATTGCTCCACAGCATCATTGCCGAGCGAGGGATTTCGCCCGATGCCTGGGACGAGATAACCGCGCACTTCACGCGCCTGCTCGCCTTCGACGGGTCGGGAGACCTCGTCGCGCGCTACTCGCGCGCCTTCGCGGCCACGCAGGACCGCCTTCTCTCTCCGCCCGAGATGACCGTCGAGGCCTGGGCCAAGCTCTCCTCGGACGTGGCCCACCGCGGGATCGCCGCCCTCGTCGAGCACCACCTCGACGACGCCACGTACATTCGCCTCGGCCGAAGCTGGGCCGAGCGCCTCGCGAAGGATCCCCCGCTCGCCCACCGCTACCATCAGGCATTCTTTGCTCACGAAGCGTCCCGGAAGCGTTGACGCCCCCTATCGGCGGGCGTAGGAATGGGTCTCAGGCGTAGGAGCAGGTCCGATGGGACACGTCGTTCGGCGCCCGGGATGGGGCGTCATCGATCTGAACACGGAGACCGGCGACGTCTTCGTCCAGGAAGATTGGCAGTACGTGTGGCTCGTCCAGCCGGGCGTCATCGCATGGACGCTGCGCGAGCGGCGCGCATTTCATCGCACCGCCGACGCGCACATCTGGAGGCGCTGGAGCAATCGCCGCCAGGTCGTCACCAGCGGCTCGCATCACTTCGCCGCGCGCTTTCCACGCGTTCGCGTCAACTTCGACATCCGGTGGGTGACGAGGCCCGGCCACTGGACGGTCCATGTCACCAAGATCCGGCCCGGCGCCGCTTCGCCCCGGAGCTACGTCGACTTCGCGGCCCGCGCCATCCACCTCGACTCGCTCGACCTCATCCCGCACCGCGTCGGCAACGACGCCGGCGTGTCACGGCCGGGCTTCCGCACCGTCCCGCACGAGTTCGGCCATACCCTGCCCGACCGCAGGGGAAGCGCCTCACCTATCGACGACGAGTACGACACGGGCGACCCCCACCTCGGCGATACGGATAGCCTCATGAACATCGGCCAGCAGGTCCGTGCCCGCCACCTCACCGCTGTCCTCGATGAGCTCAACACCATGCTCCACGGTTGCACCTTCGCCGCCCTGTAAGCGAGGACGACGCCATGCCAACGCAGCCCCCCAGACAGCGCTCGCCCTCAGCCGCTGGCCTCTGCGTCCACCCGTACCTCGCGCAGCACGTCCCGCCCCCGCCCCTGCGCGAACGCCGCGCGCATCGTCATCTCCACCACGCGTTCGTTCGGCAATACGACCACGGTATCCACGCTCGGGCGTACCTCGACCCGCCCGGAGATGTCGCTCTTCGCGCAGACCACGATTGGTATCCTCGGCACCTCGAAGGCCACCGGACCGTCCTCGTGCATGCCGCCGATCGCGATCGCGTCGCCAGGCGAGAGCGGCTGCTCGAAGAGCAGGCTCGGGTGGGCCGCGTTGTTCGCCCGCACGTCGAAGTCGAGCGGCGGGAGAGGCATCCTGGTCGTCCGCCACACCTCGTCGAAGGTGCCCGATCGCTCGAGCCGCGGGCTCCAGTGCAGCGCGATCGCCCCGTAGCCGACCGGCGGGTGCGCGTCGCCAGCCGCCCGGTGAGGCCGCGCCGGGTGCTCGATCTGCGGCGCCGGCCTGTCGACGAGGTCCGCCTTCTGCTTCGCCACCCCCACGCCCGCGCGGTTCCTCGGCTCCACCGTCCACCCCTCGTCGGCCACCCCGCCGTAGGCATTCTCGTAGAGGATCGGCTGCCGCTCGAACGGCGCCGCTGGCCCGATCGCGACGCCCACGACCCCCCGGAAAAACACCCGCGGGCCATGCACCCGGAGCGGAACGTCCACGTCCCGCACCCTCACGCAGACGTCCAGCGCCGTCACCGGCCTGCGCGATATCGCGTCACCCACGACGATCACGTCCGTGCCGCGCTTCTCGGCGCACGCGTCGGTCGGCAGGCGAATGCTGCTCTCGGCCCGGTCCGGGAACCACATCTCGTCATTGACCCGGATCGGATGGGGCACCTCGGCGAAGGCCAGCCGGCGATCCGGCCGGATCGTGTAGGTGACCTTGATCACCGCCACGACGGTCGACCGGCCGCGCGCGTCGAGCAGCGGGATGTCGAGCGCGGCAAACGGCGTGTTGTTCGCGAAGGTCACGGTTCATTGCTCCCGCGTAGCGCCGCCGTCCGACCGCCGCGTTCCGTGCCCGAGCCGTCGATGCGACGGAGACCATCATGAGCATCATCGACGTCGAGATCCACTGCGAAGCCCTCCCTGAGGCAGCCCGCGTCCTCTCCTGCGAGGGCTCGGAGGGCATGAACGCGCTGCCGTGGTGGCAGGCGAGGATCCTCGTGCCCGAGGCGTTCGACGTCGACGCTGTCATCGGCGCGTCCACGGCGCTCCGCCTCGCCGATTTCTCCGAGGGGAGCGCGCGCGTGTGGGACCTCCTCGTCGTCGCGGTCACCCACGAGGAGGACGGGCGCGACGGCTGCATCTACACGCTCGAGCTCTGCCCGCCCGCGTGGCTCCTCACGCGCCGCTCCGGCTACAGGACCTTCCTCGGCAAGACCACGAAGGAGATCGTGACCGAGATCCTCGAGGATGCGGGGCTCGGCGGCGACCGCCTGGTGTGGAGGCTGTCAGGGCTCTACGAGAAGCGCCTCTATTGCGTCGCCTACGACGAGAGCGAGTGGGCCTTCATCGAGCGCCTGCTCGCCGACGAGGGCATCTCCTACTGGTTCGACGTGACCGAGGACGACGCGCCGGTGCTCGTGTTCGCCGACGACAAAGGGGCTCACGAGGGCATCGCCGGGAACCTCCTTGTCACGTACGCGGACCCGGGCGGCAACGTCGGGCCGCGGCACGCCTTCGAGCTCGCCGTCACCGACGTCCTGACCCCCACGAAGACGCACGTGCGGGAGTACGACGTCCGGGCCCCTGACGTCTTCGTCGAGGGAGAAGCCGGCGATGGGCCGTTCGACTACTTCGAGTACCCGGCGAGCGTGCTCACCGAGGACGCCGCCAGGGCCCGCGCCCGCGTGCGCCTCGAGCAGCTCCAGCGCTTCAAACGACAGGCGACCCTCTCCACCAACTGCGTTAACGTGCAGCCGGGCCGGCTGCTCGAGCTCGACGGCGCAGCCGACACGTGGATGAACGGCCGCTACCTCGTCGCTGGCGTCGAGCACGAGATCGTGGTCGGGTCGAGGAACGACGCCGAGCCCGCGTCCTACACGAACCGCGCCCTGATCATCCCGCACGCCGAGGCGCCGTTCCGGCCGGCGCTGCCCCGCCGCGTGCCCAGGGTGAACGGTCTCGAGCCGGCCATCACGACCGGGCTGTCGGGCGAGGAGATCCACGTCGACGACCTCGGCCGCGTGAAGATCCGGTTCCCCTGGGACAGGTCCGGCGTGATGGACGACACCTCGTCCTACTGGGTCCGCTGCCTCCAGATCGGCATGGGAGGCTCGATGATGCTGCCGCGCGTGGGATGGGAGGTCCCGGTCGCCTACGTCGACGGGACCCCCGATCGGCCGTTCGTCCTCGGCCGCATGTACAACGCCACGGCGGTCGTGCCCTACCCGCTCCCCGGCGCCCAGGCGACGAGCGCGCTCCAGTCCGCGACGTCGCCCGGAGACGGCACGACCAACGAGATCCGCATGGCCGACGACGGCGGCGCGCAAGAGATGTTCGTCCACGCCTCGCGCGACCAGACCGTCACGGTGGGGGGCTCGGCGACGAGCGACGTCGGCGTCGACGAGACACACGACGTCGGCCTCTCCCTCCTCGGCGCGGTCACGGGCTCCCAGTCGCTCACGGTGGGCGCGGACCAGACAGTCAATGTCGGCACCAACTACAATATCGCCGTCAGCGGGGCGCGCACCGAGATCATCGGCGGCATGGAGGCCATCAAGGTCACGGCGAACCGCACCGTCGCCGTCGACGGCGCCTACTCGGAGCTCATCGGGGCCCTCTACGGGATCCAGTGCAACCAGTCGAACACCGGCGTGAGCGGCGCCTTCACGCAGCTCGTCGGCGGCGGGCTCACGGTGATCGCCGGCCTCGGCGTGTCCGAGACGACGCTCGCCGCGCGCACCGACGTGGTCGGGGGTTCGAAGAGCCTCGTCAGCGCGAGGGGCGTCTCCGACAACGTGGTCGGGGCCAAGCAGGTGAAGGCGGGTCCCACGACCGAGAAGGCGGGCGGCAAGGTCGTGACGAGCTCGAGGGCCGCGGGCTCGGTGAAGGTCGGCGGGAGCGCCGATGTGAAGGCCGGCGGGCCGCTCGTCATCGAGGCGCCCACCATCACGGTCGAGGCGGCCTCGATCAAGACCAAGGAGATCGAGATCGGCGGCGGGGCGCTCAAGATGAAGAAAGGAAAGAGCTCGATCAAAGGCAGCATCAAGCGCGACGGGAACACCCGGCTCGGCGGCTGAGCGAGGTAACTCATGACCCTGGCCCGCACTCATACTCTCGAGATCGACGGCGCCGGCGCGACGTTCGCGGTGCTGCGCGTGCGCGGCCGCGAGCGCCTGCACGAGCCCTCCCGGTTCGAGGTGACCGCGGCGGTGGACGGGTCGGTGGAGCTCGGGAGCCTGCTCGCGCAGCCCGCGCGGCTCGCCTGGGCGCTGCCGGACGGGAGCGAGCGCGCCGTGCTCGGCTCGGTCGACGTGGTGGAGAGCGTCGCCCAGGGCCTGCGCGTGACGATCGTCCCCAAGATCGCCCTGCTCGCGGACGCCATCGATTATCAGGTCTTCGTCGACGAGGACGCGGTCTCCATCGTCGAGGAGGTCCTGTCGGAGCACGGCATCTCCGTCGAGCGGCGGCTCGTGCGCGAGGCCCCGAAGCGCGCGCAGTGCGTGCAGTGCTTCGAGAGCGACCTCGATTTCGTGAGCCGCCTGTGCGCCGAGGAGGGCATCTCGTGGTTCATCGTCGCGGGCGCGCGCGATCGCGTCGTGCTGTGCGACCACGACGGCGGCTGGGAGCCGCTCCCAGGCCTCGGATCCATGCCCGTGCGCGAGCCGGGCGGCTTCGGCGAGACAGAGGAGTCGGTCACCGAGGCGCGCGTGCGCGTCGCGCGCGTGCACGACGAGGTCACGCTGCGCGATTACAACTGCGAGACCCCGCTCGTCGACCAGACCGCCGCGGCGGCCTCAGGCCAGGGCGGACCGCTCCAGCACTACGCCTATCCGGGCGGCTACGCGGACCCGGACGCAGGCGGCGACGTGGCGGCGATCCGGCTCGACCAGCTGCGCGCGCGCCGCGTGGTGCTCGAGGGCAAGACCACGTCGAGGCGCCTCGCCCCGGGCCACCAGGTCGAGCTCGTCGACGACCGGCGCGGCGACGTGACGGGCACGTGGGTCGTGCTCGAGGTGGTGCACGACGCGATGGACGGCACCCACGACGACCGGAGCTACATCGGGACGTTCCGGGCCTTCCGCGCCGACGCGAGCTACCGGACGGCCGCGCCGCCGCAGCCGCGCGTCGGCGGCGTCGAGACCGCG
This sequence comes from Sorangium sp. So ce145, assembly GCF_051525985.1. NCBI lineage: Bacteria > Pseudomonadati > Myxococcota > Polyangiales > Polyangiaceae > Sorangium > Sorangium sp. So ce145. The sequence continues at coordinate 5,736,251 of NZ_CP150315.1, forward strand.
ACGATCACCGGCCCCGCCGGCGCCGAGATCCACGCCGAGCGCCTCGGCCGGCTGAAGCTGCGGCTCCGCTGGGATCGGCGCCGCCCCGAGGACGACACGGCCTCCGCGCTCGCGCGCGTCGTGCAGCCGCCGGCCTCGGGAGGGCTCGTCTTCCCGCGCGTCGGGTGGGAGAACCTGGTCGCCTTCCTGCACGGCTCGGCGGACGCCCCCTGGGTGCTGGGCCGCCTGTACAACGGCGAGGCCGTGCCGCCCGACGGGCTCCCGGGCAACAAGGTGGTGTCGGCCTTCGGCACCTTGACCAGCCCGGGCGGCGGCAGCCGCAACCTCATCCGCCTCGACGACACCGCGGGCAACGAGGCGATGGCCTTCGAGGCGTCGAAGGACTGGAACGAGCGCACCGAGAACGACAAGAGCTCGAAGATCACCGCGAACGACGCGTGGACCGTGGGCGCCTCGCGCAAGCTCATCGTGGGGCAGGTCCTCGGCAACACGGTGGGCGGGGCCCAGTCGTACACGGTCGGGGCGAACCGCACGGTCAACGTGACCTCCAACAAGACCGTGGACGCCGGATCCGAGACCGTGATCGTCGGCGGCCTGCGCACCTTCGACGTCGGCGGGGATCACGGCATGAGCTCGGCCTCGCTCACCCGGCTCGTCGGCGGCGCCAAGGTCGAGGCCGCGATCGAGCACGTCAACCGCTCGGTCAAGGGCGCCGAGACGGTCGTGGTGGGTGGGACGTGGAAGACCGTCGCGGGGGCGAGCTACAACACGAGCGTCTCGGGGCTCCGGACCGAGACCGTGGCCGGGTCGAAGAGCATCAAGAGCTCGAAGCTCTACCTGAAGGTCCGCGGGGCCTACTCGGAGACGCTCGCGAGCCGGTCCACCACGGCGGGCAGCGATCGCGAGGAGGGCTTCAGCGGGGCGCTCACCTACCAGATCGGGGGCTCGGCCAGCATGAAGGCGTCGGAGATCACGATCAAGGCGCGCTCGAAGATCACGCTGAAGGCCGGCGGCGCGACCGTCACGATCACCCCGAGCGCGATCACGATCGACGGCGATTACAAGTCGTCAGGTGAGAGCGCCGACGATGGCAGCGAGGAGTACCCGGGCTGACGGGCCGGCGAGCCGCGCGCGGCGGAGCGAAGGAGCGGGAGATGGCGAAACGTACGACGATCGCGAGGAAAGGTCGGACCGCGCCGGCGCTGGGGCCGGGGCTCCACGCCGGCACGATCGAGCTGCGCCAGGACGAGCGCTTCCGCGTGCGAACGCTCGGCGGGGAGCTCGTGACGGCCGTGCTCGACGACGCGGTCGATCCCGATCTCGCGAAGGAGTGCCTGCGCTCGGGGTGTCGGGTCATCCTGGCCGACGACGGCGCGCGCGGGCCGGTCATCCTGGGCGCGCTCCAGACGTCGCTGCCCGTGGCGCGCGATCGCGACGGGCACCTCGTCGTCTCCGCGAAGAAGATCCGGCTCAAGGCGGCGCAGTCGCTCGTCCTCGACGCGGGCGAGTCATCGCTCCGGCTCGAGCCGAACGGCGCCGTCCGCATGGAGGGCGACCGGCTGGTCATCGACGTCGGGAGCCTGGTGCGCTTCCTGGCCGCGAGCGTGGAGTTTCCCTGATGCCGAAGAAGATCTCCGTGACCGCCCTCGGGCTCGCCCACGAAGGCTCGAACCACGCGGCCCCCGGCCCGCCCGCGGTGAGCGGCATCAACCCGCCGACGAGCCCCGCCGGGACGCCCTTCACCCCCGCGCCGTTCCTCTACATCGCGCGCACGGCCAAGCTCATCCCGTGCACGGCCACCCGGCGGACCAAGTACACGACGTACCGCATCGCGCAGGTCGACGCGTGCATGGACGTCGAGAACCCGGCGAACAAGCCGGCCGATCCGCTCAAGTACGTCCCCCCCAACGGCGCCGACCTCGTCACGAAGTTCGCGGTCGGCATCGCGAGGATCACCAGCTGCGGGCACAGCCACGACGTCAAGGCCGCCGACAAGAAGCTCGCCGTCACCGGGGCCGACGTGATCCTGAACATCCCGACCGACAAGCAGACGGTCCACCAGTCCCGGAGCAAGCTGCTCGACGGCGGAGGGCTGGTCGCGGCCTGGAACGACGCGGCCAAGAACCCGTGCGTGATCCGCGCCTCGGGCGACCCCGTGGCGCTCGCGACCGGCGAGGTCATCGACGAGGCCGTCGATCTCATGACGCCCGGCACCATCGACGTGGAGCTCCGCCGCTTCTACGCGTCGGGCCGCAGCGCGGAGGTGGGGCCCTTCGGCCGCGGCGGCTGGACCCACGGCTACCACCAGTGGATCGAGCGCGACGGCGAGCGCCTCCTGCTCCACGACGAGAACGGGCGCGTCGTGCCGCTGCCGCCCGTCCCGCGGCGGGGCGCGGCGCTCCACAAGAGCCGCGGACTCCGGATCGCGCGCGTCCAGGACCGGTACGAGATCCGGCACCGGCCCTCGGGGCTGACGCGCGTCTTCGAGCCCCTCTCGCCCGGCGAGCGCGCCGTCCTGACCCGGATCCACGACGACTTCGGCAACGCCGTGGCGCTCTCCTACGAGGGCGGGCGGCTCGCCCGGATCGCCGACACGGCCGGGCGCGAGATCACGTTCGCGCACGACCCGGAGGGCCGGATCGCCCGCGCCGAGGTCCACGCGCGCGGCGCGCTCCAGCAGGCTGTCGCCTACGCGTACCACGTGGACCGCGAGCTCGCGGCCGTGACCAACGCGCTCGGCGAGACCGACACGTACAGCTACGACGCGCAGCACCGGCTGGTGGCGAAGGCGCTCCGGAGCGGCGTCGTGTTCCGTTACACCTACGATCCGGACATCCAGCGGTGCGTCCGGAGCACGGGCCCGGACCGCCTCCAGAACGTCGAGCTCCACTACGAGACGCCGGCGAAGGTGAGCGTCGCGGGCAACCCCGATCCGTGGGAGTACGAGTTCGACGAGCGGGGCAACGTCGTCTCGGAGAAGCGCGTCGGCTCGGGGTCGACGACCCGCTACGCGTACGACGCGGACGAGCTGCTGATCTCGATCACGACCCCCGCGGGCGAGGTGGTGACGTTCTCCTACGACGAGGAGGCGCGGCTCGTCGGCGTCGACGGGCCTGGCGACAGGAAGGTGACGTTCGAGTACGACGGAGACCGGCTCGCGCGGGAGATCGACGGGCCGCGGGTCACGACGTTCGCCTGGGACCACCGCGGCGCCCTCGCTCGCGTGACCGGCCCTGACGGCGTGACGTTCGCCTACGACATCGACGCGTGGGGCCGGCTCGCGCGCGTGAGCGGCCCGGAGGGCGCGATCGTGTCCTATGCGTACGACGCCGAGCACAACCTCGCGGCGATGACCGACGCGCGCGGCGCCACGACGCGCCTCGAGCACGACGCGATGGGCCGCGTCGTGGCCGAGATAGACGCGCTCGGCCGCGCCGAGCGCACGACGTACGACGCGATCGGCCGGCCGGTGCGCCGCGCGATGCGCGACGGCGCGCTGATCGAGCTCACCTATGACGGCGGCGACAACGTGATCCGCTCCTCGGACGGCGCGGGGCTCCACAACGGCTTCGAGCGCTGCGGCACCGGGCGCGTCGCGCGCCGCACGCTGCCCGACGGCGAGACATGGGAGATGGCCTATGACATCCTCGAGCGCCTCCGGGAGATCCACAACGCGAAGGGCGAGGTCTACGAGTACCGCTACGACCGCGCGAACCGCCTCGTCGAGGAGATCTCGTTCGACGGCCAGTCGATCCGGTACGCCCACTCGATCGCGCACGAGCCCATCCGCATCGACTACGACGACGGGACCTGGATCGACCTCGAGCGCGACGCGCGCGGGCGCGTGATCGCCGAGCACAACGCCCACTTCCGGATCGAGTACGAGCGCGACGCGCTCGGCCGCATCCTGCGGGCGGCGGTCGACGAGCACGGGGGCCCCGTGGTCACCGAGATCGTGTGGAACGACCTGGATCGCGTGGAGAAGGTCGTGCAGGACGGCCTCGCGATCACCTACACGTACGACGTGATGGGCCGGGTCGCGAGCCGCACCCTCCCGGACGGGTCGGTGACGAAGTACTTCTATGACCCCGCCGGCGGCCTCGTGGGGCTGGACCACGGCGGGGAGAAGATCGCCGTGCAGCGGGACGCGGCCGGCCTGGAGCGCCGCCGGTACTACCACCGGAGCGGGCTCGACGTGCGCATCGACTACGACGTGAACGACGCCCCCGCGCGCATCGGCGCGGCCCTCCTCGACCCGGCGGGGGGCGCGCCGGTCCACGTCGCGGAGCGCCGCTACGTCTACGGCCCCCACGCGCGCCTCCTCGAGAGCTTCGACGCCGATCGCGGCCGCAGGGTCTACCGGCGCGACCTCCGCGGGCGCATCCTCTCGTGCGCCCGGGCTACCGGGACCGAGGTCTATGCGTACGACGCCGCCGGGTCGGTCGTGTGGGCGGGCGATCGCGATCCGGCGACGCCCTGGGGTCTCCGGCCCGGCAACGTGCTCGTGCGGACCGATCGCGCCCGCTTCACCTACGACGCGCGGCGGCGGCGCACGACCAGGACCGAGTCCGACGGCAGCGTCACGGAGTACCTCTGGGACTGCCGCAACCAGCTCCGCGAGGTGAAGCTCCCGTCGGGGGTGCGCGTGCTCTTCAAGTACGACGCGTTCGGCCGCCGCGTGCGCAAGACGATCGTCACGCCCGACGCAGATCCGACGAAGGCGCCGCACGTACGCCGGGTCGACTTCCTCTGGGATTACAACGAGCTCGCGGCGGAGATCGACTCCGAGCGCGGCGCGCGATCGATCGTGACCGCGCGAGGGACCTTCCTGCCCATGCTGCAGATCGAGAAGGGCGAGTCCTACGCGGTCGTCCCCGACGCGATGGGCGTGCCCAAGGAGCTCGTGAGCGGCCGCGGACAGGTCGCGTGGCGCGCCGACCATACGCTGTGGGGTCGCGTCCTCGCCGAGGAGAGCCCGGCGGGCGTCCGCGCGCCGTTCTCCTTGCTCGGGCACTACGTCGACGAGGAGACGGGGCTCGCGTACGTGCGGCACCGGTATTTCGACCCCGAGACCGCCCGGTGGCTCTCCCGCGATCCGCTCGGGTTCGACGGGGGGCCGAACCTCTTCGGCTTCGACGGGATGCCCACCGAGGAGGTCGATCCGCTCGGCCTCATGACCCGCGCGGACTTCGTGCAGTTCATGCGCCAGTACCGGAGGCAGCGCATCCAGGCGCAGCGCGCCTCGGATCAGGCCCAGAGCCAGATCGGCACGAGCCACGTCGTCTACTCGGTCGACTCGCGCGGGAACAGGGGGCAGAGCGGCCAGACCCTCCGCGCCGGCACGGGCCGCAACCATCGCCCCGAGGATTACCTGCACGCGGAGGAGCAGGTCATCCTTCAGGGCGGGAGCGGGCGGGCGGTCGGCGCGGGGATCCCCCATTGCGCCAACTGCACCAACGACATCATCACCAGTCGCAACGTCACCACGACCCGCATCAATCCCAGCTGGGACCCAGAACCCTGGGTCCGGCCGGACGGAGGCTGGCGCTGATGAGCACGGTCCCGATGTCGCCCACCTCGACGGCGCGCAGCTTCGCGGAGATCCACGCCGTTGTCCTCGCAGCCCTGCGCGAGACGCCCGAGAGCACGCTCCTTGACGGGGCCCAAGCCGTCAAGCTCTGGCCTGCTTCCGGGATCGGGATCCACTCGATCGCAGCCCTCCTCGATCGCGTCGCCGATCTGCGGGATCCGCTGGCGCCCTGGGCGGTGAGCTGGCTCGGCCGCGTGGCGCTCGACCGGGCCTGGCCGCTGGCGCTCGAGCTCTGCGCTGCCGCGCCCGCCGCGTCGACGTACGAGGCAGCGATCCGCGCCGAGCTGGGCAAGCGGGCGGCGCTCCTTCCGGGGGTCGCGAGCGCGGCGCGGTGGTTCGCGTGGGAGCCGACGGACGGCGTACCTCCGTGGCGGTGGCCCGCGAGGCCGCTCGCCGAGGCGTTCCCCACGCCGGACGCGCTCCTCGCCGCGCTGGATCCGCGCGGACCCCTCGATGGGCTTCACGTGATCGCGCTTCAGGTGCTCTCCGCCGCGATGCCGTCGGTTTACGGCTCGGCCCCCGGATCGGTCGAAGCCCTCCGCCTCGACGAGCAGCTCCATGAGCTCCGCAAGACGGACACCGCCGAGAACACCGCCGCTCAGGCCCGGCGTGTCCTCAACGACGCTGCGAAGCTGATGCCGCTCGACGTGCTCATGGACGCCGTGCGCCGCGGGTGGCTGGGGCTCGACGCGAACCTCGACGCGATCCAGGGCCGGAGAGACCTCCAGTCACCCGAGGCCGCCCTCGCCGCGCTCGAGCGGGTCGTGGGTCCCACGATGTCTCCGGGGGAGGTGCAGCGCAACGAGCGCGTGGGCCGATGGCTCATCCGGGAGCTCCGGGCGGCGCGGCACGAGCCGGCCATCCCGGTGCTCTCTTACCTCGCTCGCGCCTGCGATCGGCTGCTCGGCGAGGAGGCGCTCGAGGCGCTCTTCCACATCGGCACGGAGAGGTCCTACCGCGCGCTCCTGGACTCCATCCCAGCGCTGTTCTCGGTGACGCGCGTCGGCCCCCCCGTCTACCGGAGCATCCCCGTGGCCGTGCGCGCGGCGATAGCCCTCGATCCGGGGAGCTCCACCCGGACGCTCGCCGACTACTTCGATCCGGCCAGGCTCGAGGCGCGCGAGGGCCGCTTTCGCGCGGAGCACATCCTCATGGCCTCGAAGCCAGGCGTGGAAGCCGACCCGCGGTGGTTCGACGTCGCCACAAGCCTGCTCGGCGGGACTTCGTTCTACGTGGCCAGGGAGTTCTTGAGCGCGTTCGATCCTGCCACCGTGCGCGCGGCGCTCGCGCGCGCCGGCTACAAGCCCCCCGAGCCCACCGCGCCGCGCCTCCACCCCCTGCCGGCCGCGCCGCGCTGGGTCGAGCGCTACGAGGCGGGCGAGCACGAGGCGGTATGGAGCGAGATCGCCGCGCTCGAGGACTCGGTCCGCGACGGGGCCGTGCTGGACGAGGCCGCCGCCGTCGCGCGCTCCATGATGACCCGGGTCCGGACGAACCTCGAGCGCATCGTCGAGGCGCTCAAGAAGCGAAAGTACGCCTTCGCCGCGGGCTCGGCGAAGAAGGCCTTCCCCGGGCCGAGCGCCAAGGCCGGCAAGGAGCTCGCGGCGATCGAGGAGCTCCTCGGAGGCCCCTTGCCCCTCTCGCTCCGCGCCTTCTACGAGGTGGTCGGGAGCGTCGACCTGACCGAGGTGTTCGACGCGAAGTACGACGACAAGGCCCTCTTCTTCTCGGGGTACGGGCAATTCGACCCCATCGTCGTGTTCCGGCCGGCGGCGACCCTCGAGATCCTGAGGCCCAGGGTCGCCGCCGAGGAGCGCCACCTCCCCGAGCTCCGGCGCCCGATCAAGAAGCTCGAGATAGGCACCGATCCCGCGCACAAGGCCGCGCCCACGAACCCGAACGACTGGACCTACAGCGTCGAGGTCCAGGGGACGGCCGCCGACGGGCTCCTCCGCCAGGGCGACCGATCCATGCCGTTCGTCGATTACCTCCGTGCCGTCCTGCGCTCGGGCGGCTTCCTTGCGCTGGCAGATCAGCCCCACGAGCGCGTGTGGCGGCAACGCGAGGCGCTCACCAAGGATGTTTCCCCCTTCTGACGGTCGCAGGACGAGGCCCCCGCCCCCTGGCGATGGCCTTCGAGGACGAGCATCATGGCCACGGCGACGCTGGTTTTCTCCGAGGACGGCATTCTCTTCGACGTGCGCGCGCTCGTCGGCCGCGAGCGGCTCGGAGAGCCGACCGAGCTCGACATCGAGGCGCTGTCCACGACCCCGGTCGAGCCCGCGGCGGTGCTCGGCAAGGCCTGCCTCACCACGCTGGCGAGCCCGATCGGCGCGCGCTCGATCGCCGGCACCGTCGTCTCGTTCACCGCCATCGCCACGAGCCAGCCGGGGCTCGCCCGCCGCTACCGGATCGTCGTGCGCTCGACGCTCGCGCTCCTCGAGCTCCGCCAGCGCCCCCGCATCTTCCAGCAGCTCTCCGTGCCCGACGTGGTGAAGCAGGTCATCGCCGACGCCACGAGCTCGACGCTGCCGGTCGAGCTCCACCTCAGCGGCTCGTACTCGCCGCGCGAGTACATCGTGCAGTACGCCGAGACCGACGCCGCCTTCGTACGGCGGCTGTGCGAGGAAGAGGGCCTGTACTTCCGCTTCCTCGTCGAGAACGACGAGGAGCGCGTCGTGCTCGAGGACTCGTCCACGACGGCGGACGACGCCCTCGGCGAGGCGCTGCCCGTGACCGACGCCGCGGGCGAGTCGCGCCCCGTGGCGACGGCGAGCAACCCGCGCGTCTCCCACCGCCGCCGCGTCGGCAAGGTCACCCTGCGCGACTACAAGCAGCAGAACCCCCGGTTCAAGCTCGAGGCGGTCGCGACCGCCGGGCGCCCCGCCGAGCAGCAGGAGGTCGAGGTCTACGAGGCGCCGGGGCGCTTCCTTGATCCGGACGCCGGGAACACGCGCGCCAGGACCCGCCTGGAGGGCCTCCGGGCCAACGCGGAGGTGTGGACCTTCGAGACGACGGCGCTCGCCCTCGCGCCGGGCCTCGGGGTCACGCTCGCCGCCATCGACCTCTCGGGCACGGCGCAGCCCGAGGGCGAGTATTTCGTGGTGGCCGTGCGCCACCAGTTCCGGGAGTCGAACCACTCCATGGAGGTCGAGGCGATCCCCCGGGCGACCCCCTACCGGCTCCCCAGGATCACGCCGCGGCCGCGCATTCACGGCATCCACTCCGCATGGGTGACGGGCGCCGCGGGCGAGGAGATCCACGTCGACGCGCAGGGCCGTGTCCGGGTCAAATTCCACTGGGACCTCAGCCCGGGCGCTGATGAAAAGAGCAGCCTGCCGATCCGCGTGATGCAGCCCAACACGCCGGGCGCGATGGTGCTGCCGCGCGTGGGCTGGGAAGTCCTCGTGGCGTTCGAGGACGGCGACCCGGATCGCCCGTACATCCTCGGCCGGGCCTACAACGCGAAGCAGCCGCCTCCCTACGCGCTCCCCGCCAACAAGACCGTCACGGTGCTCGGCACGTCGAGCTCGCCGGGCGGCGGCCGGCAGAACCAGATCCGCTTCGACGACGCGGCGGGGAGGCAGAACATCTCCTTCGCGGCGGGCTTCGGCAAGAGCGCCTCGGTGGGCAACAACATGGTGACGCAGACGGTGAAGAACGAGGCCCTCACCATCGAGGCCTCGCAATCGCGGATCGTCGGCGCGAACGAGGATATCTCGGTGACCCAGGGCTACTCCAACACCGTGGGCTCCCAGTCTGCATTGGTCGGGGCGACCCAGAAGATCTACGTGAAGGGGAACATGGCCGTCGGGGTGGGGAGCGAGACGGTGGTGGTCGGCGGCGCGTGCCTCGAGAAGGTGGGCAACCCCGTGACCGGCGCGCTCAACCTGGCGAAGGCTGCGGCGTTGCAGGGAGCGGGCGCGCTCGGCGCGGTCGGCGGCGCCCTCGCCACGGCCTACCAGCTCGGCGAGGCAGGCTACCGTGGTTACCAGGCAGGGGGCCTGTCCGGCGCGGTGCAGGCGGTCGGGACCGCCGGCGCGAGCAGGGTGGCGGAGCGCTTCGTGCCCGGGGGCGGGCAGCTCCTCGGCGCGCTCTCGGAGCTCTCGCCCGCGCCGTGGGCCGAGCGCGCCGGCCCGGGGGGGCCGAGCGCGGCGGGCGGCGGCGCGACCGCGGCCAGCGACACCGGAGGCCCCGCGGGCCCCGGCCCGGGGCACCGCAACACGACCGTGCGCGGCGTGGCGACCGAGCTGGTGGGGGCCGCCGTGCAGATGACCACGCCTGGTACGGTGTCCTGGTCGACGATCGGAGCGTCCACCTTCCTGGTCGGCGGGAGCCACCACATCAAGGCAGGCCAGGCGGGCGCCCGGACGCTCGGCGCGTCGAACGAGACGCTGGGCAGCCTCCGCATCGAGACGTCGGGGGACATCACCCGCGACATCACCGGGCCCATCACCACCACGGTGGCTGGATCGTTGAAGAGCAAGGCGTCGGGAAAGCACAACATCAAGGCCGGGGGCGCGCTCAAGCTGACCGTGGGCGGGCCGCTCAAGCTCACCGCGTCCAAGGTGACCTTCGTGGTGGGGGGCTCGACGGTCACCTCCGCATCCGACGGCCTCCTGCTCGACGCGGGCACGATCAAGTTCAAGGGCAAGACGAACCAGAAGAAGGACACGGGGCACTCATGAGCCTGTCCATCGTCGGGACCGGCCTTGTCTCGCCGTTCGGTTTCACCCCCAGGGAGCACGTCGTGTTCCGCCATGCGGGTGTGCCGGCGCCGTCCGCCTCGCCCTTCCTCCTCGCCGACGACAAGCGGCTCCGCGTGTACAGCTGCGCCTTCCTCGATCCTGCGCTGCCGGTGGAGCAGCGGATCGCCTGGCTCGCGAGCGCGTCCCTGCAGCGGGCCATCGCGCCGCTCCTGCCGGAGGGCGTGCGGTGGGCGCTCCATCTGGTCCTGCCCGCGCCTCGCCCCGGGGTCGACAGGGCGGCCCTCCAGCGCGTGGAGCGCGCGCTCGACGAGGAGCACAGGCCGACGGACATCCGGACGTACTCGGGGGAAGCCGGCACCTTCGCGGCCCTCGGCGCGCTCCTCTCGGGAGGGCGCGGGCCCGACGCGCCCGCCGCCGTCGTCGCGGCGGACAGCTTCGTGTCGCTCCGCTGCCTGACCCACCTCGTCGAGCACCCGAGGACCCGATGGGAGCCGGCGCCGCCGATCCCCTCGGAGGCGGGCGCCGCGCTCCTGGTGGTCCCCCCCCAGCTCGCTCGCACGCTGCGGCTGCGCGCGCTCGGCGCCGTGTTGTCCTCGGCCACGATCGTCGGCGCCGCGACCGACGGCAATGACGAGCCCGTGGACGCGACCGAGATGACCGCCTTGCTCCGGCAGGTCGCGCCGCCGCGCCTCTTCTACGCCGCGGGGCAGGACGGCCACGGCGGCCTGCGGATGGAGGATTTCCACGCGGCGGCCGCCCGCCTCGCGGATCGCTTCTGGGACTGCCAGCACGACTGCCTGGAGGGATGGATCGGCGCCGTCGGCGCGTGCTCGGGGGCGGCGAGCCTGGTCTATGCGCTCGAGCGCCTACGGATCGCCGGAGCCCCGTCGATCGAGCCGACGTACACGGCCGGGGGCCACGCCCCGCCGCCGCGCCCCCCGTGCCCCGCTCCGGCGCGCGAGCCCTTCCTCGCGTGGGCGATCTCCGCGGACGGGACGCGCGGGGCGGCGAGCGCTGCCCTGGGGGACGCATGAGCGACCCCTGGGCTCGACTCCGGTCGGCGCTCGCCGAGGCCGAGCAAGCGGCGATCGCGATGACGATCGGTCCGCGCTGCGAGCTCATGGCGACGCATGTCGCCGCGGCGCGCGCCGAGGCGGCTCGGCCATCGCCCTCCGCGGCGGCGCTCGCCGAAGTGCTGCAGCGGGCGGTCGTGCCCGCGCTGCTCGAGGCGGTCGAGGTCGGCGAGCTCGGCGAGCTCCAGGACGCGCTGGGTCGCGCCCACGCCGCGGCGCTCGACGCCATGGCGAGCGACAGGCTGGCCGGGGCGCCGGGGCCCGCCGAGGCCGAGGGCCTCACGGCCCTCACCACGTCGTTTCCCACGGTGGTCGCGATGAAGCGCGAGCCCTTCGCGCGGCCATGGCGTCCTGCTGCGAGCGAGGCGGCGGGAGAGGACGAGGCGGGGGCCCCACCTGCGCCCGGCGCGGACGCCTCGCCGGGAGGCGCTCGGCTCGACGACGAGGGGCACGAGGCGCAGGCGGAGCCCCTCGACGTACCCCCGCCGCCGCCCCGGCAGGCGCCCGATCATCCCCGCGAGGACGCGCCTCGGCCCGATCCTCCTCCGGTGAGGATCGACCCGGCGTTCCGGCCTGCGGCGTCGTCCGACCTCCATGCGCGCGTCGTGCGCGACGCCCTGGATCGCCTGGGAGCCGCCGCGCGCTTGCGCGACGACGGGCCCTTCTCGGAGCGCGCAGGGTGCGAGCGCGACATGCTCGCCGCGAGCGACGCGATCCTCGTCACGTCGGGCGATCCCATCCGGACCCTCCTGTCGGCGTGGCTGGGAGAGGCCGAGGACGCGCGGGGCTACGTGACCTACGCGGCCGTGTTCGCCCTCGCGCGCATCGGAGGTCCCGACGCGCTCCAGGCCGTGCGCGCGGGGCTCGACGCCCTCCCGCCCGACGCGGAGGCAGCCGCCGCGCGCGCGGCGGACGCGCTCGCGGTGGTCCCCCGCCCCGATCTTCCCCTGCTCGCCGAGGATCTGGTCCGCGACGGGAGCCCTGTCGCCCGCGCGGTCGGGGTGGAGCTCGCGCTACGCCTGGACCCTGCGCCTGCCCGGATGCTCAACGCACACCTGTTCGACTCGAGCCCGGTCGTCCTGCAGGCGGCGCTCCGCGCGGCCGGGCGGTCGCGGTTCAACGACGTGGCGCCGCTCTTCCCGCTGCTCGAGCGCTGGCTCCACTTCCCTCACCGGCAGGTCGCGTACCTCGCGGCGCTGGCCCTGCTGGAGGGCGGCTCGACCGCTCCCTACGAGCAGATCGTCCGTGGGGGCAGGCTCGCGCAGATCCTCGGCCCGCTCGCGCTCGAGATCCTCGTGCTCGCCGGCGGCGCGCGCGACAAGGAGGCATTCGCGCGCATCGCGCGATCGGCCCCGCTCTCGCCGTCGACGCTCTCGGCCTTGGGCCGCTTCGGCCACCCCGAGGCGTGGGCGATCTTTCTGCATGCGCTGAGCGACGACGCGCTGGCCGAGGCGGCCGCGGAAGCGCTCGCGACGCTGTTCGGCCCGCTCGTGCCCCCCGGAGCGGAGCTCGACGGGCCGGCGTGGCGCGCGGCGATCGCCGCGTTGAAGCCCGATCCGACGGTGCGGCTGCGGCGCGGCAAGGCATGGAGCGCGCAGGTCGTGGCCGAGGAGATCGATCAGGGGGACCTGAACCGCTGGAGCACGGCGCAACGCCTGCGCGAGCTCGCCGTGCGCGCGCAGGTGGAGGGGAGGGTCGATCTCGCGGCGTGGGGACATGCGCCGATCGACGCCGTGGGAGCGGTCACGCGTGAGGCCCGCTCCGTGACCTCGCGGCGGAGCTCCCATGGCTGGTAGGATTTGCGCTGGCCCGCACGGCGTCCGCGCCGCGCAGAGCCCCCTCCCCGCCCGCCTCCCCGATCTGCAGGTCGCTATCGCCTGGCGTCCGGAGCGCTGAGACCTCATGGCCGAGCCGAGCACGCCCCCGTCCGAGCAGGCAGCCGAGCCGCGCCTCCTGGGAGTCACCCTGGCGCAGGTTGCGGCCATCCAGGCCGGGCTCGCGGAAGGTTTCCCTCTCGACGTGGTGCTCGCCAACGAGGGCGTGGCGCCGGCGGCTCACGACCGGGCGATGTCCGCGTGGGCCCAGGCGCTCGCCGACGATCTGGACCGAGACGGCACACCGCTGAATGAAGCCTACGACGTCCGGCTCGCCCGAGCGCAGGACCGTTATGCCCGGCGTGTCTTGCCGCTCTCCGAGGATCTTCGCGCATGGCTCTGCTTCGCGCGCCACTGGTCCAGCCACCCGGATCCGCTGTCCATGCTGGCGCCGCTCGGTCTGCACGCCGCCGACCTCGTCCGGCTGCACCGCGCGTGGGCGCGACGGATTGCGGCGGAGCCGGCGCTCCTGCGTGAGGTGCAGGGCGTCCTCGCGTCCGACCACAGCCCTCTGCCGGAGATCAGAATCGAGCCGGCGCGGCTCACGCCCCCTGGGCCTCCGGACCCGACATCGTTTCGGGACATCGAACCTCCCTCGGGCGACGGTGAGTTCGCCGAGAGGGATGACGATGCCGGCGACCCCCACGAGGAGCCGGCGGCCGATGGCGCCGGCGAGGTCCCTGCGATCTTCGCACCGCTGGAAGAGCTCGACACGAATGCTTCATGTCCTCCGCGCGGGCCAGGCGAGCCGCCGCCGGCGGGCGCCGGAGCTTCGCGCGGGTCTCCGAGGCCGCCTTCCGCGATTGCACCTCGGACCGAGGCGACCGTGCCCGCCGGGCGACGCGCTCTCCCGTCGTTCCTGCTTGCCGACGAGCCCCAGCGCCCGAAGGACCCGGCGCTCCAGGACACCGCCTCCGCCGCGAGCGCGCAGCATGGGAGCATGGACGCCATCGTCGCCACCGCGCGCCGGCCACCCCCCGCGGGAGAGTCCGGACCGTACCCCTCGGCGGACGCGCGCGCCGACGCGCCGGACGAGACGCCTCCGCCGTCCACCGCCGACCCAGATTCCATCTCGGTGCAAAGGAACTCATTCCCGTTCATGCCACCCGATCCAGCCGAGCCGCGGCCATCCGGGACCGAGGTGCACCCAGCGCCGCCCGCCTTCTCCCGCACCATCGCCGCACCACTCGTCCCCCATCGCCCAGATCTCCCGTTCCACCCCGCTGAGACACAGGTCAGACATGGATATGGCGCTGCTGCGGGGGCGCCACCGACCTCGATGACCGACAGAGACCCGGTGCTGCCGTTCCGCAAGGCAATCGACAGCTCCGACGCCAGGCGCTCGCCTCCGCCGCCTTCACCCCTGCCGAGGTCTCCGGACAGAGTTCCCCCTGCTGGTCCGCTACAAGAGCTCTCACTGGCCCAGTACGCATCGCTGTGCGCGGAGCTAGCCGTATTCCCTGGGGCCGCCGAGGCCATCTTCCAGCGTTACGGGCTTCGGTCCCAACAAGCGCGGAGGGCAGTCGATGCGGCCTGGAAAGAGCGGCTCGGCCGTGATACCGCGGCGCACGGCGCCTGGCAAGAGATGTACCGGCGCTACCATGATTACTGGACGAAGCGAGGCGCACCAGCGAAGTGATGTTCCTCGCGAATTCGCGAAGATCATGAGCCGCCGATCAAGCACGCCAGCCCTGTGACGCCGAGCACATCCGAGCCCGCCTGGAGTATGCTCGGCTCGTGCCGATCCTCGACACGACCTTTCTCGCCCGCCTCGAGCAGGCCCACGCCGCCGACCCCGACGCCGCAGCCTACGTGGACGCGCCGGCGATGCTCGCCCGTTTCCAGGAGCGCTTTCCGGCCGAGCGGCTGCGCGCCCTCTCCGGCACGCAGTTGCTCGAAGAGCTGCACGGGCGTCTGAGCCTGGACAGCCTCAGTTACTGGCTCGAGTTCCGCGACAAGGCGGACTTCCGCACCCGCCTCTTCGGCAGCATCCGCGGCGGCTCCGCGCTCAAATTTGGCATCTACCAGCGCGCCGAGGACAACGGATGGTACGAGCACGGCGGTCAGGCCGGCGCCCAGCGGAAGCTGTCGATCTCCGAGGCCGTCGCGATCGCCGAGATGCAACGGGATCAGATGCTCCGGGCGCGCGAGGTGGTGGCCCGGCTCCCGGAGGATCCCGCGCAGGGAGGCTACGCGACGCTGCAAGCGGACATCGAGACGGCGGCGCCGGACCTCGCGTCGCTGGCCTTTCTGCACAAGTACCTGTTCTTGCAATTCCCCGACCGACTCGACGATTTCCACTCGCCCACATTCCACGCGCATCACCTCCTGCTGATGGGCCGCGAGCCTGGCGCGCGCGGCCTGTACACCTCTGTGGGGATGCTGATCGAGGCGTGGCACGAGTTCCGCCGTCGTCGCGACGTGCCGTCCACGGTCTTCTGGCACCTGCTCAACCAGCTGAACGGAGCGCCGTTCAGCTGGTGGCGCGTCGGCACGCGGGACGGTCAGAGCTTCTGGCCGGAAATGAAGGACGGCGGCTGGGCGTCGATCGGGTGGCCCGCGCTGGGCGATCTCCGGGAGGTGGTCGCAGGGCTCACGGGAAACGCCGCCAAGGAGGCGATCCGCGCGGCGTACGCCAAGCATTACCCCGGCGATTCGCCGCAGCTGCGCGGCAAGGCGACGAACCAGATCTGGAGCTTCTTCGCCCGCATCCAGGAGGGCGATCACGTCCTCGCCGCGGACGGCCAGACGATCGTCGGGATCGGGCGCGTCCTGGGCCCCTACCAGCACCTCGACGGCTTGAAATTCCCTCACGCGCGCGCTGTCGAGTGGCGCTCCACGACACCCTTCAAATCGCCCGATAGCACGGGACTGCAGACGACCGTGTACCTCATGAACGAACACTGGACGCCGCTGCTCGCGGCGGTCCGGCACCTGTCACACCATCCGACGCCACCGAGTCCACAGCCTCCGCCGCACGGACCGGACCGCAGGGAGAAGACAGCGCCCTTGCCGCCGCTCTCCGGCGTGATCGGGCTGATCGACGAGGAGCTCCGGAGGAAAGGCCAGGTGGTGCTCTACGGCCCGCCGGGCACCGGCAAGACGTGGCACGCGCGGCGGGCCGCCGAGGAGCTCGCCGCGCGCGCGACATTCGCCCGCGGGTGGCTCGATCTCACGGAGGCCGAGCGCGCCGGGCTCCTCGGCGGGGGAGCGCCGGGCGCCCAGCGGATCTGGACCTGCACGTTCCACGCGTCGTACGGCTACGAGGAGTTCGTCGAAGGGCTGCGGCCCCAGGCGCGCGCCGACGGGCAGCTCTCGTTTCAAGTGCAGCCCGGGCTGTTCCGGCGCATCTGCGAGCGCGCGGCAGAGGCGGCCGACGCGCCGCATTTCTTGATCATCGACGAGTTCAACCGAGGCGACGCTGCGCGCATCTTCGGCGAGCTCCTGACGTTGATCGAGGCCGACAAGCGGGGTCGCGGGCCCGTCGAGCTGCCGTACTCCCGTCAACCCTTCGTCGTCCCGCGGAACGTCTTCGTCATCGCGACCATGAACACCGCCGACCGGTCGATCGCGCTGCTCGACGCGGCGCTGCGCCGGCGCTTCGGCTTTCACGAGCTGCTCCCCGATCCGGCGGTCCTCAATGGCGCGTGGGCCGGCGGCGTGAACCTCGCTCCCCTGCTCCGGACGCTCAACGCGCGCATCCTCAAGCACCTCAAGCGCGACGCGCGCAACCTCCAGATCGGGCACTCGTACTTCCAGCGCGACGGCGGCCCGCTCCGCGACTTCGCCGATCTGCGGCGCGTGCTGCGGCACGAGGTGCTCCCGCTCCTGCAGGAGTACTGCTACGACGAGCCGGAGGCGCTCCGCGCGATCGTGGGTGAGAGGCTCATCGATCCGAAGACCCGCGAGATCCGTACGGATCTGTTCGCCCCCGGCGAGAAGGAGGAAGAGCTCCGCACGGCGCTCTCCGAGTGGGACCCGACCATCGTCGCGCCGATCGAGGGAACCGGCGACGACGCGAGCGCGGGCGATGACGAGGCCGACGACGCGTCCGACGGCGCCGCTTCGAAGGGCTCGACGGTTGGATAGGTCGATCGCCCTCTCCGAGTGGGAGCGGCGACCGCGCGGGCTCGCGTCGGATAAAGCGCTCGTCGGGCTGAGCTTCGAAGATCCTGCCATCGAACGCGCAGCGCGCGCTCTCCGCGAGGGCGGCCGCCTCCTGGTGAGCGAAACGCGGCACGGGCTCGCCATCGAGGCGCGGGCCCATGTTGGCGTGGTGCAGCTCGGACCGCTCCGCGTCACGGTCCTGCCCAAGATCGCGACAGAGGATCTCTGGCACATCCTCGCCTATGGACTGGGGCTCGACGTCATAGACCGTCGCGTCCCGACCGAGCTGCTGCTGCCTGACGCGCCCTTCGTCGACGTCCTCGCTCTCCTTCTGCTCGAGGAGGCAGACGCGCTGCTCCGGCGCGGGCTCCGCCGGGGATACGGCGCCCACAGCGGGTGGCTCGGGTCGCCGCGCGGACGCCTGGAGATGGCCAAGCTCGCGGCCGCGTGGCCGCCGAGCGAGGCGGCGCTGCCCTGCACCTGGCACGAGCTAACGAGCGACACGCTCCACAACCAGGTCGTCCGGGCCGGGCTCCGCATCGCGAGGCAGGCGGTCCTCACGCCCGAGCTGCGCGGCGCGCTCGGCCGGGCCGAGACGGCGTGGGGAGAGCGCTGCAGCTCCGTTCAGCTCGATGCAGCGACGCTCGCGCGCGTCGAGCGCGAGCGGACACGCCTCACCGCCGCCTACGAGCCTGTCCATCGCCTGGTGGCGCTCCTCTGGTCGGGCGCCGGGATGCCGGACGATCTCGCGGCGCTCTCCCCAGGCGTCACCCCCATCCCCGGCTTGCTCTGGAACATGGCGACGCTCTTCGAGCGCTTCGTCGCCCGCTTTCTTCGCGAGCACGTCGAGTCTGGGACCGTCGACGCCCAGGTAACGCTCACGGATCTCTACCGCATCACGAGCGACTCGCGCGATAGGAGAGCGCCGATGCCGAGGCCGGATCTCACCGTCTCGCGAGGCGGTCGTGTCGTCATGGTGCTCGACACCAAGTACCGTGATCTGGCTGCGAAAGAGATCGGTGACGGCATTCTCTACCAGCTGTCCATCTACGGAGTTGCGTTCTGCCCGGCAGAGCCCGCCCCGCCGGTGCCCGTCGTGGCCCTGTATCCCGGGGACGCGTCGCGGGCCGAGGAGACTGCCGTCGAGCTCTGCGCGCCAGGGCGGCGTCCGATTCCCATCTATCTACGGCCGGTCGAGTGGGTCGAAGCCAGCCGTGCTGTGCGTTCGGCAGGAGGGCGCAGCCGGGCTGTCGCGCTGGCGGAGGGGTGGATTCGCGCGACGTGAGCTGCGGATCACGGCGCGAGGCCGAGCGCGCGGCGGCCGAGATCGTGCGCGCCCTGCGTCGCCGCCAGCGCCTCCGCGCCCGCGAGCTCCGCGAAGGCGCGCGCGTGGAAGCGCTCCTCGTGCAGGATGCGCTCGAACACCGCGCGCACGTCGGGGGGCGCCGCCGGGTCGGCGGCGATGACCTCGATGCGCTCGAGGCGCATGCGCTCGGAGTGCGCGCCCACCGCGCACCCGGTCTCGAGATCGCGGACGACATCGAGGGTCTCCTTCCAGTAACGCTCGCGCTTCGCGCCGATCTTCGGCTCGATTCCGCGGGCGGCGAGCAGGTCGCCCACCCAGACGGCGTGACGCCGCTCCTGCCCGGCGATGACGCCGAGGATCCGGTGCGCGCGCGTCCCGGGCTCCGCGAACGCGTCGCGCAGCATCTCGATGCGGCCGGCCGCGGTGGCCTCGCCGCGGTATTGATCCAGGAGCCAGGCGACGAGCGCCTCCGGATCTTTCTTCACGGCCTCCCACCAGGCGTGGCTGTCTCGGAGAACGACGGGATTCGAAGCGTTCATGGCGGCCTCCTTCGACGTTCGATCTTGGGGACCGGACCATCGGCGTCGACTAGAATGATTGGATATGCCATCGGCCGGACCGATACTCGACGGCGACCTCCTCCGCGCCTTCGTGGCCTTCGCCGACACCCTCAATTTCACGCACGCCGCGCGGCGCGTGGGGCTCTCGCAGCCGGCGCTCTTCGAGCGGGTGCGCCGGCTCGGCGACGAGCTCGGGGCGCCGCTCTACGAGCGCTCGGGCAAGCAGCTCCGCCTCACCGAACGCGGCCTGCGCGTGGCCGCGCACGCCCGCGACGCGGTCGCGCGGGCCGAGGCGTTCGCGCGGGATCTGCGCGGCGAGCCGCAGCGCGAGTCGGTCACGCTCGCCGCCGGCGAGGGCGCGTTCCTCTACCTGCTCGGCCCGGCCCTGACGCGCTTCGCCGCCGAGGGGGCGAGCCTCCGCCTGCTCACGCTGGGCGCGCCGTCGGCCTGCGCGGCGGTGCGCGCGGGCGACGCACACCTCGCGGTCGGCGTGCTCGATCTCGTGCCGCCCGAGCTCGTTGCGCGCGACGTGCTGCGCACGCCGCTCTGCGTGGCCATGCCGCGCCGCCACCGCCTCGCGCGCCGCCGCTCGCTGCGCCTCATGGACCTCGCGGGCGAGCGCCTCGTACTGCCCCCGGCGGGCCGATCGCACCGCGATTTGATCGGCCGCGCCATCGCGCGCCTCGGCCACGAGGTCGATCCGCCCATCGAGGCCGACGGCTGGCCGCTCATGCTCCAGTTCGCGGCGCTCGGCCTTGGCGTCGCCGTGGTGAACGGCATCTGCGCGCCCCCGCGCGGGGTGATCCTGCGGCCCGTGCCCGAGCTGGGCACCGTGTGTTACCGGCTCGTCACCCGCCGCGGCGCCGAGCTGCCTCCGGCGGCCGAACGGCTAGCGGCGCGGATCGTGGAGATCGGCAAAGGCGCCGCGCGGGCAGGGTGATGGCCTGTCGGGCGCGGAGCGGGCTACGACCGCTCCACGGCGCTCCGCAGCAGCGCCACGGCGGCCTCCCGCAGGATCGGCCCGTCCACGCGCACGGCGGGCGAGGCGTTCGCCAGCACCTCGTGGCAACGCACCGGCAGCGCTCGCCCGCCGAGCACCGCGATGATGTCCGGCGTGCTGGCAGCGTAGACGATGCGGCTCACCCCCGCCCAGAACAACGCCCCCGAGCACATGGCGCAAGGCTCCCCGCTGGCGTACACGGTGCCGCCCGCGAGCGCTTCCGGGCCGTGCGCCGCCGTTGCTTCGCGGATCAACATCACCTCGGCGTGAGCGGTGCAGTCGCCCTCCCCTGCGTTCGCCGTGCGCCGCTGGTTGCAGCTCACCTGGAGCACCTGGCCGCCCTGTACGAGCACGGCGCCGAACGGCATGTTGCCGGCGCGCAGGGCGTCGCTCGAGGCGTCCACGGCGAGCTGCATGAAGCCAGCGTCCAGGGGGTCGTCTGCTCGATGGGTCATGGTAAATCGACCTCGTGGTTGATGAGCGTATCAGATTTCATCGACGTCCGCGCTCCGAGGTTCCTTGTCATCCCCGCAGACGGCGAAGCGCTCACGGGTGAGCACGTGGCAGCTCGTCACAGACGGAGCGAGCCCTCACGTCTGCCGGAATACGCACGATGGGATGCGATCCGTCGTCACGACGCGTCCGGCCCAAACGGAATCACCGTTCACGACAGGTCGCCACCGCTAACGCGACCTTGGGCGACAACGCGCTAGGCAGGTGCATACGCCGGGCTCGGCTGCCCCTGCGGCGCGGGGCGAGCCGGCGTCGAGGCCTGCCGTGCCGCCTCTCTCTCTTGCCTCATCGCAATCGTCTTCCGGTACTGCTCGGCCTCTGCGACGCGGGTGATCTCGATTTCGCCGTGCATTCGCCGAACGGTCCTGGCGATCTCGTCGATCTCGACCTGGAAGAACTCCTTCTTCTCGTTGATTAGGTTGATACGCCGCTCGTGAAACGCTCGATGCAGGGCAGTTTCCAACGCCGGAGCATCATCCGAGTAAATCATCGCATGAACATCGAACGTGAACGGCACCGACGCATCACCGAGCTCCTGCACGCGATCCAAGGGATCCAGACGCCGCGTCATGCCTATCTTGTAGACGTGCTCCCCGAACGAGCCGATGTTGGAGATCACATAGACATGCCCCGAGCGCGTCATCTGCGCTCGGGAGATCGCGCGCTCCTTGTTGGCGTGCGCTTCGTCGAGCTTCTTCTGCAGCGCCTCGATCTGGGCTTGGAGCCTCTGCTGCTTCGCGCCGGCGGCCTTCGCGACCTCCTCTTGAGCTTTTCGCAGCGCCTCCTCGTAGCGCTGCTCTTCTCGCTCCGCCTCCAGCCTCGCCTTTTCGAGCTCGCGCTGCGCGACCTCCTCCTCGCGCATCTGTTCACGGATACGCCGCTGCTCCTCCTTCTCGGCCTGAACCTTCTCCTGGTACTCAAATGCAAGATACAGCTCTTGAAGCTTGAGATCGAGGTATGTCTTCGCGATCTCGCACTGCTGCACCTCGACGAGCCCATTGATGGCCTCCCACGACTTCTTGATGCGAGACTCCATCACGTTCACGTTCTTGTAGCTCACCCTCGCGATGGCGGCGTCGGACTCGCCATTGAACGCGCGCACGATGAGCTTGAGGGTCTGGTTGATCTGCCTCCGCCCTTCCGTGACGCTCCCGTCGACCGTCCACACGGTGCTGCACGTGGCGGCTGACTTGTCCTTGAGCATCTGCTTCTGACGATCCCGAATGTGCTCGAGCTTGCTCTGGTAGTGCTCCGACGACGAGAAATCGTACCGCGGCCGGTAGAAGCCGAAGGACCGGAGGTTCGATTCCTCGTCGAGCGCGCTGTGTTCGGCACGGAGCTTCGCGACGCTGGCCTGCAGCGACGTCAGGTCCGCCGTGCCCTGATGGAACTGGCCCTGGAGTCCCTGCAATGTCTGATCCCACTGCGCCCTGGCCTGCGTGACCTCACCGTGCAGACGCGCCCGCTCGGCATCGAGCTGAGCGACGGCGCGCTGCTTCTCCTGCTCCGTCGCGGCGATGCGGCCGAGGCGCTCGCTCACGGTTTGAAGCTCGTTCTGCAGCTGCACCTGTTGTGAGGCGAGATGCTCGACGGCGTTCCGCTTCTCCCTCTCGGCGGTGGCGAGGGCGGCATAAGCATGGTTGAGGACAGCGTGGCCCTGGCGGAGCTTTTCCAGCTCTGTGCCCGCGGTCAGATGTTGCCCCTGCAGATCTCGCAGAGCTTGCCCCCACTCGGCTGTGCTGCGCTCGAGCTCCCTTTGCAGGCGTGACCGGTCTGCCTCGAGCTGAGCAAGCACACGCTGTCGCTCTGACTCGACATCGACGATGCCTTGGAAGCGGTTGATCATGGCCGCATGCGTCTGCTGGAGCCGCGCGAGTTCCGAGAAGACGCGATCATGCCGCTCCTGGAGACCCAAGAGAGCCTGCTCTCGTTCGGCCTTCATCCGCTCGGCAGCCTCGCGGGCTCCGTCGAGCTTTTTCTTCTCGGCCCGCAGCCTCATCAGCCATACGACGAGCACGGCGATCACGATGAGCGTGAGACCGAGCAGGGCTCCCAGCAGGTGTTCCATGGTCGAGCACACTCCTTCGAGGGCGAGACCTGCCAGGCACGATCGTAGACCCCCTCGCTACCATCAACGTACCGGGTGTGTCATCGCGATGAAAGCGTTTCCTCCTGGGCAGAGTTCTCCCTACCTCTACGCACCATCCAGGGCAACGCATGAGCCAACGCCGCGCGTCATGGCATCTCGCGCACCGGTGCGAAGAGGTGGGCGAGCTTGGTCCGCCGTACAGCGCCTCGAGTACTTGGAGGCCCGCGACAAGAGGCTTCTTCCACGGGGGCGTGACCGACTCGCGGTACGTCGTGCTCGACGAGGTCGAGCTCCGCTCCGCAGCGCTCGGCAGGCCTTGCGGCCCGTTCAGGCCGAGCTCACAGCGGCAGCGGCGCTTCGGCCTTGTCGCCGAAGCGGCAATACCGCTCCGATCCGGAAGTCGCGCAGGAGCACGGTGAACGGAATTCCCAACCTCGTGTAGGCGGGCGTCCGGCCAGGGCAGAGATGATGGCCGAGCCCGAACGCGCCAGACCGCCGCTCCTTGACTGCGGGGCTCTGGAAGGCGTCCGTCTTCATGTCGCACTACCGATCGGGCTCGTAGCGAGGCGGATCATGGTAGAACGACGAGTAGTGCTGACCAACGTGCTACCTGCCAGCACTCATCTTTTGAGCGAGCTCGGTCGGGCGGTTATGATAAGAGAAAATCCATGAGATCGCTCGAAACGGCGCTGCATGGCTGGGGTGCCTTCTTGCTGTTCACCATCACCCCCACGAGCGGATCGCCTTCGGCCGGCGGCAGCTCCGCCGAGGACGGACGAAGCGATGCCAGCGGGGTTCGCGGCGGCCCTACCCAGACGCGCGAACCGAGCTTCGCCGATTGCCGTGGGGCAAACACCTATACGTTCAACACCGCATCGTCGGACACGCGCTGCGCGGGCCGCGGGCTCGTGGTCTTCGCGGACTCGGAAGTGGAGGCGCTGGGATGCGCCGCCGCGAGGGCCGTGCTCCAGGGGGTTCAGCTCGCCCCGGCGGGGGTGGCGCGAACGCACGCGATATGCGTCACCAGTCCCTTCGGGAGGTCGACCCAGCACGTCGTGGCGTACTCTCAGGATGACGCCAAGACGTGCGCGCGCTCCTATGTGTGCGCGGCGCTCGGCAACTGCACCGCCGCGCCGAACGCGTGTCAGTGACGTCGCCTCGCTGGATCGCCGCAGCGGGGAGCGAGCGTCCGGGGGAGAAGACACCAGGTCCGCTGAACGGCGGCCGAGGCGAAGAGGCGCATCGGTCGCCTGCGCTCGATGCTGACCGCCACCCCGAGGATGCCGGGAAGGCCCTCCCGGCTCCCTTCGCCTGCATGGCGTGAGCGGGTGCCGGGAGGCGCGCGGCAGCGGCATTCGACCGGACGCTTGTCCCCGCGCGCCTGGCGAGTCCGCTCGGCGGGGCCTGACCCGAGCGCGCGCTCGACGTTGCCGAAGGCATGCCGGCGCGGCGTGCGCGGATGGTCTTCGGGATCCGGCTCCTCGCGCACGTAGTCGACCACCCGGTCGCCCAGACTGGCCCAGCTTGCTTGCAAGCTCTCGACTGTCGGAGCGTTCGTGCTACTACGGCGCTCCCCATGAACGCCTCAGACGCGATCAAGGAGCGGGTGGACCGCTTTGTAAAGGACATCCTGAGCCTGGTCGAACGAGTTCAGGACGAGCACCGCGCCGCAGCGCACCGGACTGTGACGACGATGCTGGCCGATCTGGGACGGCCAGCGGCGAACGCCTCCTCGGAGCGCGGTCCGAAGCCCCGGAAGCGGCCCGCGCACGCCCAAAGGAGCGTGGCGAAGCCCACGAGGAGCGTGGCGAAGCCCACGAGGAGCGTGGCGAAGCCCACGAGGAGCGTGGCGAAGCCCACGAGGAGCGTAGCGAAGCCCACGAGGAGCGTGGCGAAGCCCACGAGGAGCGGGAAGCAGGGCGCGCTCTCGAAGCAGGGCGCGCTCTCGGGAGCGTCAAGCTCCTCGACGACGGCACCGTCCACGAGGAGGACCTCGGCACCGGCATCCGGCGCGGACCGAACCACGGCTGGCACGATGACCGCGACGGGGGCCTCGACGAGCGATCGGGAGGCTGTGGTGCTCGAAACCGTTCGATCCCTCGTGCGAGGGACGGCGACGGAGATCGCCACGCGCAGCGGGCTACCGAACGGGAGCGTGTACGTCGCGCTTCGCGCGCTCGTCGCTCGCGGCCGCGTGGCGAGAGCCGGGACAGCGAGGGGCGCCGAGTACAGCCTCGTCTCGTCCGGCGGGATCCGGCCCTTCAAGCGCGTGAAAGCTGCGAGGCCCACCAGCCCTGCGGAGATGGAACAGACCGCCGACGCCGCGCTCGCGGAGTAGAAGATTCCACTCACGCACGAGATCGTCGCGGCGCGTTGAATCGAGCCCAGAACCTCCTCCTGTCGAGGAAGAGGGGGCCATGCCCACCTGCATCGACGGGGTGAGGGCGAAAGTTCCGTGGGTGCTGTCGCTCCTTCGGCAGTCCTGATGGAATGCCGTTTCGCCGCGCCCCGCATCACCGATGCCTGTCCCGCTCTTCCATCGCCAGATCGAGCGCCGCCCGGCCGCTACCTCCTCCTCGCGAAGCAGCTCGCCTCCGCTCGCAGCATCGCGTCGGTCTCCGCCTTGATCTCCGCGTGAGTTCGCGCCTTGCGCTCCGCCTCGCTCGCCTTGGGTCGACCGCACGTTCCGCATCGCTCAAGCGAGCGGGCAGACGAGCGGCATCAGCGGGGTAATGTTAGGTGTTCAAGACCTCGGCCGAATCAGGTATCGCGCGATGCCTGACAACGAGACGACCGTCTCGCGGTCAAAAGCACGGACGCCACGTTTCGACCGTGGCCGAGCCTGGGTATCGATTGCCGTTCTCGTGCTGGCCTCGTAAACTCGCCGGACAAGCAATGTGTCGCCCGCGGTTGCTGGTAGTATCCCGTGCGCCGCGGACGAACCCAGCCGCAACAAGGTCCTACATGTCCGTTGTCTAGTGGCCTCGGTGCTCAGGGTGCTCGGGGCTGGCTCATCCCGCAGGGCGGGCTCGTGCTGGGCTCCGAAGCGAAGTACGCGGTGAGCGCTGTCTCTGGCCGGAAGCCCGACGCCTCTGCGTACATGCCTCGGAGCCGCAAGCCACCTCGGCGCGGAACGCTCCACGCTCCGCCAGACATCATGGTCGAGGTGGTCTCTCTTACCCCGCGGGACGCGCGACGCGACCGTGTCCAGAAGCTCCACGAGTACGCGTCTTTCGGGGTGCGCTGGTATTGGATCATCGACCCGCAGGAAAGGACGCTCGAGCTCCTCGAGCTGGGAACCGACCGCCGCTACGTGCACGCGCGCTCGGCGGCCGACGGGATCGTCGGCAGTATTCCCGGCCTGGAGGGACTCTCGCTCGAGCTCGACGCGCTCCGGAGCGAGGTAGAGCTGCTCGGTCCTGAATCCGGAGAAGGAGCGCTCGGAGACCCGGAAGCCCAGTCGCGTTGCCGCACTTCGTGCGGCACCTGCCTGAACCTCGAGCCGACGCTCAGCGCGTCGCCAAGATCTTGAAATTATTAATGAATTGCGTCCCCTGCGGGGTACGCCCGGTGGTGCACGCGCCGGATCGCGCGGCCAGCCTGCAAGGTGTACGGCTTCCGGTGGCCCTGGGGGTGGTCGCGTGAGGCGCCTCGATCGCCTCGTCGTCGCTGGACCAGCGACGTCCGTCCTCGCACCGGGGGCTGGGAACCAACCCACCAGGCGAGCCCAGCTCAACCCACAATGGCGTATATCCTGCGGCCGCCTCGGGCGCCCGACGTCGACCATACAGGATGGTGCGGAGGCCTCGTACCCCGGACTCAGCGAAGGGCGCGATCGCGGCGGGCGCGATCGCGGCCGGATCACCCGGTGGCGTCGGGTCGGGGCGGTGTGGCGCGAGCGATGCGTCGCGTCAGATGCAGGGGCGCTGCGTCCGTGTTGGTGCGGCGGGCCTACAAGAGTCGTCGCACAAGTGAGGCAAGGAGCTCGCGCCTCCGCGCTGCTACGCGAGGCGAAGCGAGGCGTCGACGAGGACGTGCACGAAGAGCCGGAGCAGACGCGGCAAGGCGTCGATCGCGCTCGATGGAACGTCGCCGTCGAAGACACCCTGGAGCAGATCGCACTCGTTGAGCGCGCCCTGCGCAACACGCCGCCCGGCAGCCTCTCTCAGCGGACATGGCGAGGGCGATGGCCCGGCTCTCTCGTCCGCATCACGGGCAGCGCCGGGGCACTCCTCGACGGCCGGTGACCTTTCCGAACTTCGTGAAGGAGTTACAACCCATTTTTCCCCCGAACAGTGCGCTCGCCCG
This sequence comes from Sorangium sp. So ce145, assembly GCF_051525985.1. Taxonomy (NCBI): domain Bacteria; kingdom Pseudomonadati; phylum Myxococcota; order Polyangiales; family Polyangiaceae; genus Sorangium; species Sorangium sp. So ce145. The sequence continues at coordinate 5,763,380 of NZ_CP150315.1, forward strand.
AGAGCACGGGGACGTGCTGCGCGCCTTCGAGGTGTTCGATCTCGCAGGTAGGTACCTGTGCAAGATCGAGCCAGCTCTCGAGCACGTGTACAACGAGTGCGCGACGAAGCGTTCCAACAACCCGTCGAGCGCTGCCATCTGCGACGCGATCGATCGGTTCGTCGAGCACCGCGGCTACGCCATCACCGCCGGCCAGTACACGTTTCTTCACCATCTCGAGGCGCGAGGTGTGCCCTCGGCGTTCTTCCGCGACGCAGAGGCCGCGTTCGTGCGAGAGGTCATGGAAGGAATGCAGCGTACAAACCTCGCCTTTTCGACGAGATCTTGAAGCGTTCGCCGAGCCTCACCCAGTACGCGCCGGCCGCGAGCAGCTCCATCAAGCTGCCCCTCACCGAGCCGCTCGACGAACCAGGATTCAAGGAGCTGTACGAGCATTTGAGGGACTGCGTCGCGTGCATGGAGAACGGCTGCGAGCTTCTCGCCGAGATATACCGCGGGAAGCCCGTGCCGCCCAGCATTCAGGAGGTCTCGCAAACGACCAGCGAGATGGCGCTGCGGTGCCGGCCGATGCTTGACGGCACGTTCACCCATGCCGACCACTTGCGTGCCTGGGGCGTCGATCCGTCGACACATGCTGCCAACCGGGCGACGCCGGTGAGCAACAAGGGCCGGGCTGCGCAGAGCACCGAGCCGCCCCTGCGACCTCCCGCGCGACAGCAGGCGGCGCAGCAGCGGCCAGAGGCACCACGCTCCAGTGAAGACACGCACACCAGACCGCTGAACCTCCTCCCCGCCGCCGCGCAGAAAGAGTTCGGCGTGATGCTCGGTCGCTACGTGGTGCATGGTCTGCGGGAGCGGGTTGAACGAGAGATCCGGAAGACCGACTGGCCGGAGGACGTGCAAGAGGCCGCGCTCCAACTGTTCTGGGCCATGGCAGGCAAGCCTGCGCCGTCAGCGCCGTCTTCACCCGACCGCGTCGAATTGCCCGGTCCGTGCTCGCCGCGCGGGCCACGAGGTCCCCACGCGGGCGCGTCACCGTAGATCGCCTCCCGCGCCCACGGCGTGCGCGCGATCACCCCGCGCACGGTGTCCTCGATGAACGTCGCTGCGCTGACGGGACGCGCCGGCGGATGGGTTGGCTGCTTCGCTGGAGCGGGCCCCGGCGCGGCGTCCAAAGGCCACGCGGGGGCTCGCGGTGCGCCGTTGTCGGCGGTCACGAGGATCACGCCGTCGCTCTCGGCCACGATCACGTTCTGGGACGAGGGGCGCCCGCGGTCGCCCGGACCACCGACCACCAAGGCGCGCCGGAACCCCTCGGCCAAGAGCAAGCGCTGCCACTGGTCCAGACCGACCAGGGGCGACCCTGCGAGCCGGTTCTCTTCGTCCTCGAACCGCCACCAGCCCTCCAGGAGCCCGAAGGTCAGCGTCGCGAACTCCTGCTACCGTGTGACCTCGTTCAAGACGAGCCACCCGTTCTCCTTCAGCAGAGCCTTCGCGTTCCTCAGCGTCCGGGGGATACTCCTCGTGGCGTGGAGAACGTTCGTGGCGAGCGCGAGGTCGAACCGCCCGCCGGCGCCCCCCCACCGTCGCGCGTCCTTCTCGATGTCGAGGACCTTGAACTCGACGAACGGGTAGCGGCCGCCGTAGGTCTGAAGACCGTAGTGTGATGTCCTCCAACTCGTGGCGCAGTTCGGCCGACGCCAGGGCTATGGAGGTGACGAGACGCTCCCCGCGCAGCTCGATGAACCCGGCATCCACGAGGATGCCGAGGAGCGCGTCGTAAAGACGGCGATTAGGAGGGCACGAGCGCCAAGAGCTCTAGGAGATGCTCCTTCGTGTAGCTTTCGCCAGGCGCTCTGAGCACGCCCATTCCTTGGTGTGCCTTGAGGAGCAGGAGACTGCCGAGACGCCTCAAAGCTTCGTAGGATTCCTCGTGAAAATCCGTCACTGCTCTCTCCTGAATCCTGGCAGCGTCCTGACGCTCGACGGCCACGGGATCGACCTCACCCCTCCTGAGCGGGGCGATCGAAATGCTGTACCGAACCGACCGGCCCTGTGGCGCTGGCAGCAGAAACCGGTACGCCAGATGTCGCGGATACGCCTGTGATCCATGTCGATGCCGGCACGGAGGAATTCCACTCAGACCGGAGATCCACCCCTTCGGCGTGGTGGCGGATCTGTGGCGGCGCTCTCGTGCTCCGCCTCGTTTGTTCCCACGATCTGACTCGGGTTTCGCCGTTGTTCCGGCGAGTGTCCCCTCAGGAAGCTCGGCCGGGGACGAGGTCGAGGACCGCGAGCCCTTTGCGCCGCACATGGGCGCTCGCGGCGCGCCGCGTGGCCTCATCAACGACGACGCCGCGAGCGACGACAAATCGATGATCCGGCGCCACGGGCTCGTCGGATTCGGTGAGCACTGAAATTCCGAAATTCGCTTGCGAAGCCGCAAGCCGTCGAGCAAGAAGTCGAACAAGACGAGCAAGAAAAGGACGGCGAGGAGCCCGAGAATCCACCATCATGGCTTCATCCACTCGCCCTCTAGCGGCACACCACACGCAATGCGCGTGAGCCGATTAATAAAGTATCTTCATTCGATCGCAATCACAACATTGACGCACCGTCTCAGTTAGCGTATGAATAAGAGTCCCTATTAGGAGCGCACAATGACTGAATTTCTCCCGGGCCAAGGCACCCAGTCGCACTGGCGGACGCAGATCCATAATCAGCTTCGCCTACTCTCGCTGCTGGTACTTCCATCGAAGAATCGCGCCCATATCCTCTACGAGATCATGTCGACGGGCAACCTCCTCAACGAGAAGAGCCTGTTTCTCAACTACGGTTACTGGAGAGATTCACCGGAGACCCTGGACGCCGCGTGCGAGGCGATGGCGAAGCTCGTCGCGGAGACGGCGCGGGTCTCGCGCGGGGATCGCGTCCTCGATGTCGGGTTCGGATTCGGCGACCAGGACATGTACTGGATGAAGCATTTCGAGCCGCGGCAGATCGTCGGGCTGAACGTGACCGAGATGCAGGTGGACATCGCGCGCCGCCGCGTCGCGGAGCGCGGGCTCTCGGATCGCATCGACTTGCGCGTCGGCTCCGCGACCGAGATCGGGTTCGAGCCCGCGTCGTTCGACAAGGTGCTCGCGGTCGAGTGCGCGTTCCACTTCCAGACACGGGAGCGCTTCCTCGAGGAGGCGTTCCGTGTCCTCCGCCCCGGAGGACGCATCGCGATGGCGGACATGACCGTATTCCCCTTCGAAGGCCCGCCCACCGTGGCCACGAAGCTCTCCCACTTCATGGTGAGGTCGCTGCAGCAGATCTGCAAGGAGAACATGGTCAGCCGCCACGTCCTGCGGGACATGATGACCCGCATCGGATTCCAGGACGTGGAGATCACGGTCATCCACGACGATGTCGTCATGCCGTTCTCGCGCTACATCGTGAAGCGCGTCCAGGATGACGAGATCAAGCGCCGGTTGCCCGCGTTCTCTCGTGCGCTGACCTTGAAGGGCGCGCAGGTGACGCTCGAGGGGAAGCACCCCGAGCGCGGGCTCGAATACGTGCTGATCTCCGCGACGAAGCCGCTGGCCGCTGCGTAGCAGCACGACGACGCGCGCTGCAACGGCGCGCAGGCGATGGATGGCCGAGCCGAACGGCGCGGCCATCCAACTAACCCCCCTCCTGCTCGATGATGGCCGGCAGATCCTGTTCCGATCGGGGGACGATCTGCGCTGGGCTCGACGGCCCGGGACGAGCGGCGCCTTCGAGGATCCGGAGCGGCTCGAAAAGCCGCACCAGATGCTCCTTGATGACGGCGAGCCCCGGACCCGAAAGCAGCGAGAAGTGATCCGCAGGGACCGAGACCACGTCGAGCCGGCTGGCGACGATGTCCCTCCAGGGCGCCACGTGGTCCGGCGCATCCGGACCAACACCCCTGGTCAGGCCGGAGCCGGCGCGGCCGGGATCGACGAAGCCCGCGGCCGCCCGGAAGTAAAGGACGTCCGATGCGTCGTAGCGAGAGGGCTCGTATCCGTGCAGGGCCTGTCCTGTATATCGAGCCACGTTCACGGCGCCCTGCAGGAGAATATAGATTTCGTCCCTCGACCACCCTGCGCCCAGCCGCTCTGCGAGCAGGCTCGCGAGGTGGCCGAGCCGCACCTCCGGCGGCGTCCCTTGCAGCTCCTCCACGGACACCAGGCCGTCGGCCCGGCCAGGGGCGAAGAGCATCGCGGCCACCGCGACATGGAGATAGTCGTCGTCCATGAAGCCAGCGAACCACCGTTGCACCTCCGGGGTCGACGGGTACGTGTCGAGCAGGATGACCCGGGCCACGGTCTCGCCTTGCCGGTGCAGCTCCCGGGCAAGCTCCAGGGCGAGGATGCCGCCAGAGGAATAGCCGCCGATGCAATACGGGCCTCTAGGCTGCACCGACCTGATGCACGCGACGTAATGAGTGAGCATGTCCTCGAGCCGGTGGAAGGGCAGCCGCGTGCCGTCCACTCCCCGCGCCTGCAAAGCATAGACGGGGTAGTCCTCGCCCAGCGCCGCGGAGAGCGGCCGGAAGATCTGCCCGAAGCCCAGCGCGCCATGGCACCAGAACGACGCAGGGCGCGTTCCCGCCGGGTTCATCGGAATCAGCTCGGGTTCCAGCGGCATGACGTCGGGGAGAGAGCGCTTCCCTCCCCGCTGCCGTAGCTGTTCCGCCCACTGCCGCAACGTGGAGGCGCCCCCGCTCGCGGGCACCGGGACGTCCACGCCGAAGACCGATTTCACGCGGCCCGCGAGCATCGCGCCCGTGATCGAGTCCACACCGTAGAGCGAGAGCTCCCGATCCGGGCTCAGCGCGTAAGGAGGCAGCTTCAGACTCTGCGCCACGAGCGCCCCCAGATCCTCCACGAGGCGGTCGGCGTGAGCTCCGTTCGTCCCGTTGAGCCTCGGGGGAGGCTCCGCGTGCTCCTCCGCCTCGCCGTTGCCCCTCCTCGTCTGCTGCGATGGCTGCGACCAGAACGGCGCCTCGCCCTGGCCGATCCAGCAGGCCCGTTGCTCGAAGGGATAGGCAGGCAGGTACATCAGCGGCGGAGTCCCTTCCGGATAGAGGAGCGGCCAGTCGACGTCGACGCCGCTCACCCAGAGCTGCGCGAGCTTGCGGAGCTTGCGCTCCTCGATCACGATCCGCAGGTAAGCCTCGCCCTCCCGGCCGTCGAGCAGGAGCCGCGAAGCCGCCGGGGTGGTCCCCACGTCGCCGCGGGCGAGATCGTCGATGCCCTCCTCGCCGCGCGCGAACGCGCGCAGCTTGGCCGCGGCGCTCGCCGCATCCGTCGCGATCAGCGCGAGCCGCGCGCCGAGCGGCTCCCTTCCGATCTGGAGCGTGTAGGCGACCGCATCGAGCGGTGTCTCCGGGCTCGCCTCGAGGAACGAGCCGATCCGCTCCGCATAGGCCTTCAGCCGATCCTCGTCGCGGCCGGACAGCACCACGACGCAGGGTTGTCGGGGATCGGGCCGCGGCGCGACCTCGGCCCCGGCGAACGACTCCAGGATCAGGTACGCGTTGGCGCCGCCTGCACCGAACGAGGCCACCGCCGCGCGCAAGGGCTCTCCCTCGACAGCGGGCCGCCACGGCGCGCGCTCCCGCTGAACATAGAAGGGAGAGTCGTCCAGCCGGATGTTCGGATTCAACGGCTCGCTGTTCAGGGTGGGGACCAGCGTGCGATGGTGAAGCTGGTACGCGACCTTGGTGACCTGTGAGACCCCGGAGGCGGCCTCCAGGTGACCGATGCTGGATTTCACCGAGCCGAGCGCGCAGAAACCCCGCTCGACCGTGAAGCGCCGGAACGCCTGCTTGAGGCCCGCGATCTCGATCGAGTCTCCCAGCGGCGAGCCGTTGGCCGCCACCTCGATGTAGCTCACGGCGTCGGGACGCACGCCCGCGCGCCGGAACGCCTCGACGATGAGGTCGGCCTGCGCGCTCGGGTTCGGGACCGTGGCGCCGTGGGTGCGCCCACCGTGGTTGACGAATCCCCCCTTGATGACGGCGTACACGCGATCGCCGTCCCGGAGGGCAAGCGCCAGGGGCTTGAGCAGCAGCGCCCCCACGCCCTCGCCGACGGTGATGCCATCCCCCTCGCCCAGACTGCTGGAGCGCTCCTTGCTGCCGAGCAACCCCATCTGGGAGAAGATCACGTACTTCTGCGGGTGCAAGCTCAGGTTGACGCCCCCGGCCAGCGCCATGGCGCACTCTCCCCGCGCGAGGCTCTCACACGCCATGTAGATGGCCGTGAGCGACGACGAGCACGCCGTGTCGACGAGCATGCTGGGCCCCTTCAGGTCGAAGTAGTGCGACACGCGATTGGCGATGGCCGAGCCCGGGAAGCTCGACAGCTGGGCCGCGGTCGCGCCGTCCGGCGCGACGAAGGGATAATGCTGGTACATCGATCCCACGAAGACGCCGACGCCGGAGGTGGCCCCCTGCTGCACGACGCGGAGCCGGCGGCGGGGATAACCGGCGTCCTCGAACGTCTCCCACGCCGTCTGCAGGAAGAGGCGGAGCTGCGGATCCAGCCGCTCGGCCTCGAGCGGCGAGATGTTGAACAGCAAGGGATCGAACCGATCGACGTCCTCGAGGAAGCCGCCCCACTTGCTGCGGCTCGCGCCTCCGCCGTCGGGCCGGTAATAAGCGTCTCCGTCCCACCGGTGCGGCGGCACCTCGCCGATGCACGAGCGGCCCGCCTTGAGGTTCTCCCAGAACTCGCGGACATCGGCGGCCTCCGGGTAGCGGCCGCCGATGCCGATGATGGCGAACTCCCCGCCGCTCGCCGCGCCCGGCCGGACGAGATCCGGCGCCGACTCGCGCCGGCGCTGCGAGGAGACCGGCGCGATGTCCTCGCTGCGCCCGGCCGCGACCTCGGCACCGACGTCGCCATCGACCTCCGCGACGGCCGCGGCGCTCGCGCGCGGCGCGAGGCCGAGCGTCCGGCGCAGCGCTTCCTCGTGGCTCTCCAGGAGATAGGTGGCCACCTCGGCCACGGTCCTCCGCTCGAACACCAGCGTGGAGGGCATGTCGCCGAGATCCTTCGCGAAGGCGTCAGCGAGCTCCATCGCCAGCAAGGAGTCCACGCCATAGGCGTCGAACCCGGCGTCGCGGTCGAGCTCGGATCCGGCGATCTTCAGGACCCGCGCGATCACGCCTTTCACATACTCCTCGCAGCGCTCCTGGAGTTCGCGCGCGCTGCGCTCTGGCGCGGGAGCCACCGCGGCCAGCGCGGCCAGCCGAACAGGCGGCGGCGCGGCGTCCGCAGCGGGCGTGACATCCCTCCGCGCCGCCGGAGCGCGCGCCGCGGCTCCGTTCGCCGCCGGAGCGCGCGCCTCGGCTCCGTTCGCGGCCGCCCGGTCGCCACGGGCCGCCGCGCCCTGATCGCCCGCCACGGTGACGAGCCCATCACTCTCGGCCACGAACACGCACTGGGCCATGTCCTCCACGGCGACCCCGGGCAGGCCGTGCCGCTGGATGCCCCGAAAGCCGCTCACCCCCAGCAGATCCGACCAGCGCGCGGTCGATAACAAGGGGGAGCTGGGCAAGCGCAGGGGCGCGTCCTCGAACAGCCACCACCCCTCGGTCAGGCCGAAGGTGAGCGTGGCGAAATCCTGGGTGCGCGTCGCCTCGTTGAGGACCAGGAGGCCGTTCGCCCGGAGCAGCGCCCTCACGCGGCCCAGAGTGTGCTCGATGCGCCGCGTGGCGTGGAGGACGTTCGTCGCAAGGACGATATCCACGCTGCCAGGCTCGAACCCCTGGGGGCCCGGCTCGGCCTCGATGTCCAGCGCGGCGAAACGCGCGAACGGGTACGCCGGAGCGAACACCTTCTCCCCGTGGCGGACGAGATGCGAAGAGCAGTCGGTATAGGCGTAGTGGACCCGGGCACCCAGCCGGGCGAGCGCATCGAGCACGAGAGCGCTCGTGCCGCCGGTCCCGGCGCCCACCTCGACGATGTGGATCGCCGGTCCGGGCTCCCGCGCGAGCCGCTCCTCGACGTACGCGACGACGACCTCCGCGACCAGGCGGTTGTGGAAGTCCGTGACGGCGTTCCCTTGATAGATGCGCTCGACGCGGTCCATGGATCCGCGCGGAAACAGCACCTCCGTCGCCTGCTTGCGCCCGGTGAGCACCGCCGGGTACTCGGCCAGGCGATCCCACACGAGCTCGATGGACGGGGCCGCCTCGGGGTGGCGCGCCGCGAGGGCGGCGCCGCCGCCGGAAACGGGCGCGACAGGCTCCGCGAGCGCGCGCACGACGTAGTCGTCGCCCGCGCGCTCCAGGTACCCGCCCTCGCAGAGCATGCGCAGGAGGGCGTGGAACAGCCGCTCATGCGCGGAGACGACGCCGAGCCGCGCCCGCAAGGCCGGCTCGGTCCAGCGCTCGCCGATCGCCAGGAAGACGCCCATCCACCGGAACATCTCGGCGAGCGCACGGCGCGCGCTGGCCCCGAGCGCCTCGATGGCGGCGCGGCAGCGCTCGATCGCGCCCGCGTCGAGCGGCGGCTGGAGCCCCCGGCGCGCGATCGCCTCGAGGACCGAGGGGGCCGGCTCCGCCTGCTCGAGGAGCCTCCGGGTCGAATCCACGCCCACGTGGGCCAGCACCGCGGCGCTGGCCTTGATGGCCGCGACCTGAATCTGCCGCGAGGCCAGGATCGCCTCGATGGCCGCCATGCCATCCTCGTCGCCGATCGGCTCGACGCCCGCCATCTCCAGGCGCTGCACGAGCTCCGGGCTGACGTCCCCGACGGAGCGCCAGTATCCCCAGTTGATGGTCTTGACCGGATAAGGCCGCTGCCGCGCGAGGTGGTGAGCGGCCGCGTCGGTGAACACGCTGCCGGCCGCGTAGCCGGCCTGCTTTGCGTTCACCTGGAAGGCGCTCGCCGACGAGAAGAACACCATGAAATCGAGCGGCTCGCCGGCGAACAGCGCGTCCACGATCCCGCTGCCATCGATCTTGGGCGAGAGCTCGCGCGCGAACGTCGCCTCGTCCAGCTCCGCGAGCGAGCGCTGGTGGAGGACCAGGGCCGAGTGGACGACGCCGTGGATCGCGCCGAAGCGCGCCCGCACCTCCCCCACCGTGCGCCTCATGCTCTCGAGATCGGCGACGTCCGCCCTCAGGTACAGCGCCTCGCCGCCGAGCGCCTCGATCGCGGCGAGCTCGCGGCGCATGGCGTCGTCGAGCTCCCGACGCCCGACGAGCGCCACGCGGGCGCGCACCCGGGTGGCCAGGTGACGGGCGAACGCGAGCCCGATCCGGCCCGATCCGCCGATGATCAGGTAGACCCCGCGCTCGCGGAAGGGCGGCTCGCTCGCAGGGAGATCCAGCGGGACGAGGCGCCGGGTGTAGCGAGCGCCGGCGCGGATCAGGACCTCCTGGGCTCGCGCCGAGCAGGGCTCGGCGAGGATTGCCTGCGCGACATCCTGGAGCTCGCCGGGCGAGGCCCCCTCACGGAGCGGCGCGCCGTCGATGTCCAGGCAGCACACCCGAATCGAGGGGTGCTCCTTGGCGATCACCTTGGTCAGCCCGTACAGGGCGGCGCCGAGCGGGCTCACCGCGTCGTCGCGGTGGAGCGGGATCGCCTGGACACCGACCGTCTTCAGCGAGAACGGCTCCCGGAACGCGGGGTGGAGGCTGAGGGCCTTGTAGAAGCGGAACAGCGCCGAGACCCCGTGCGCCGCGCTCCGGCGGGACGCCGCGAGATCCGCGGCGACGCCGCCGCGCGCCTCGCCCAGGAAGTACACGGTGTCCAGCTGGGATACCGAGCGGAGGCAGGGCTCGAACGAGGCGGTGTCCTCCACGTTCACCGTCCAGCGGCCGTCGCCGCGCGGCCGCGCCGCCATGCCCAGCTCGATCTCGATCACCCTCGCCCCGCCATGGGCCTGCACGAGGGCGTCTTTCAACGCCGCGGCGGAGGGGTGATGCACGATGATCGTCGCGGGCCCGGCGCTCGCTCCGCGCTGGACGTCTACGCGCCGGCCTTGCGGCGGCGGCAAAGGCGCGGATTGCCACGCCGGCAGGAAGTAGAACGGCCGCGCGGGGCGCGGCAGCGGCTGCGTGGGGTGCGGCAGCGTCTGCGTGGCGCGAGGCAGCGGCTGCGTGGCGCGAGGCAGCGGCTGCGTGGGGCGCGGCAGCGGCCGTGAGGCCAGCCCGTGGACGCGCGCAGAGACGCGCCCGGACGCGTCCAGCAGCGTCATCTGGAAGGTCTGGGCGCCGTCGCCGCGGAGATGGGCGAACATGCGGGCGCCCGGCGGCCGGAGCAGCTCGACCCGCTCCACGGAGAAGGGCATGACGGGGCTGCTCGACTGCCCCTCCCCGGACACCAGGGCGAGCGCGGCGTGAAGCGCGCTGTCCATGAGCACCGGATGGAGATGGTAGCGATCCAGCTCCGCCGCGGCGGAGGCCGGCAGCGCGAGCGCGGCCAGGGCCTCGCCGTCTCCGACCCAGACCTGCTCGACCGCACGGCAGTGAGGCCCGTAGTCCATGCCCATCTGCCGGTAGCGGGCGTACAGCGCCTCGCCCTCCACCCGATCGCGGCAGCGCGTCTGGATGGACTCGATGGCCTCGACCATCTCGCCCTCCTCGGCGTCCGAGGAGGCGCCGTCGAGGACGAGCTTCCCCTTAGCATGGAGGACGGGCGCCGCCGGATCACCTCCCAGGACCTCGAACATCGCTGCGCCGTCCTCCTCGCGGACGGCGAGGCGCAGATCCAGCCGGGCGCCCTCCAGCGCAGCAGGCCGCACCCAGTACACCTTGGCCAGCGCCACGCGCTGCGCTCCCCAGATGTGCCGCGCGGCGGCGAACGCCATCTCCAGGTGGGCGACGCCCGGGAGGATGGCGCGCGACGCCACCCGGTGATCCGTGAGGAGCGGCGCGTCTGCGCCGAGCCCACCGCGGAACGTGAGCCCCTGTCCGAGGCTCGAAGCGCCGTCGAGGCGCGCGAGCAGCGGATGCTCGCGCGCGGGCTCCTTCTCCCTCGCCAGCTCGGCGGGGTCGAGATCGGCGAGCCAGTAGCGTTCCCGGGCAAAGGGATACGTCGGCAAGGGCACCCGCCGCGCCTTGCGCTCGGGAAAGAGGGCCTTCCAGTCGATGTCCGCCCCGGCGACCCAGAGCGCAGCGATCCGATCGAGGCGACCCCCTTCGGCGAGCGCCGGGAGGCTCTCCTGCTCGACCCCGCTCCTGGCCGGGCCGTGGCGGCCCGCGGCCCGACCCCGGAAGACGCCGGAGGCAGCGCCGGGATCGCGGCAGAACGCGGCGAGCTTCTCCTCGAGCTCGGCCGCGGTCGAGACGACCAGCGCGAGCCGCTCGGCCATGGGCTCGCGGCCCACCTGCAGGGTGTACGCGAGATCGGTGAGGCGACCTCGGACGGCGCCACGGACGACCGCGCTCCCGCGCACAGCGGCGCCCTCCGAGCGCTCCGCCAGCGAGCGGGCGAGCCCGCGCACCGAGCTCCGGGAGAGGACGTCGGGGTCGAGATCGCGGTGGAACCGCTCGCGGATCTGCTGGCCCACGCGGACGAGCGCGGGGGGATCGACGCCGAGCTCCTCGAGCTCGAGCTCGGGATCGACGTCGGCCGCGCGCACGCCGAGCGGCTCGGTCAGGATCTCGATCAGGGCGTCCTCGATCGCCCTCTCCGCCGCGGCGCCGCCCTGCGCCGCGCCGTTGCCGGCGGCGCTGTCTCCGGCCGGGCGCCGCACGAAGTCGAGGAGGCGCCCCGCGAGCTCCGCGAGCTGCGCTGGCTTGCGGGCCGACAGGATCACGAGCTGGGCCCGAGGGGCCGGCTCTCCCGGGCCGTCCGCCTCGGGCGCGTGCTCCTCGAGCAGGACGTGCACGTTGTTGCCGCCCGCGCCGAAGGAGCTGATCCCGGCGCGGCGCGGGTAGCGGGCGCGCCCCTGCTGGCCGGGCACCTCCGGCGGCTGCCACGCGGCTAGCTCGCGCTGCACGTGGAAGGGCGACGCGTCGAAATCGATATTGGGGTTCGGCGGATCGGCGTGGAGCGAAGGGGCGAGCTGCCTGTGCTCGAGCTGGAGCAGCACCTTCGTCAGCGCGGCGATGCCCGCGGCCGCCTCCAGGTGGCCGATGTTCGATTTGACCGTCCCGAGGGCGCGAGAGCGGGCCGGAAGCCCCGGAAACGCCGCGGCCAGGCCGGTCATCTCGATGGGATCGCCCAGGGACGTGCCGGTGCCGTGCGCCTCGACGTAGCTGACGCTCTCGGGCTCGAAGCCGGCCGCGCTCAGGGCATCCCGGATCAAGGCGCCGTGGGCCTCGGGGTTGGGCACCGTGTAGCCGCTGCTCCGGCCGCCGTGGTTGATGGCCGTCCCCTTGATCACGGCGTGGATGTGGTCGCCGTCTTCGAGGGCCCTGGACAGCGGCTTCAGCAGGACGGCGCCCACCCCTTCTCCGGGCACGTAGCCGTCCCCTCCCTGGCCGAAGCCCCGGCAGCGGCCGTCGGTCGACACCATGCGGCCCTGGGAGAGATACAGGTACTTCATCGGGTGGACGGTGACGTTCACGCCGCCGGCGAGCGCCATCTCGCACTCGCCGCGCCGGATGCTCTCGCACGCGAGGTGGATGGCGGTGAGCGAGGACGAGCACATGGTGTCCACGGCCAGGCTGGGCCCGCGCCAATCGAAGCAATACGAGACCCGGTTGGCGATGGAGGCGAAGATGGATGCCGGGAGGACGGTGCTGCGGCCGGCGCGCTCGGCGCCGAGGAGCTGGTACTGGCCCCACATCACACCTGCGAACACGCCGACCCGCCGCTTCGCGAGCGCGCCTCGCGCGTACCCCGCGTTCTCCAGCGTGGCCCACGCGGTCTCCAGGAACAGCCGCTCCTGCGGGTCCATGAGCTCCGCCTCGCGCGGAGCGATGTTGAAGACCAGCGGATCGAACCTGTCGACGTCGCTGAGGAACCCGCCCCACCGCGTGTAGGTCTTCCCCAGCTTGCCCACCTCCGGATCGTAGTAGGCGTCCACGGGGAAGCGGTCCGCCGGCACCTCGGTGATGCAGTCCCTCCCGGCCGCGAGGTTCTCCCAGAAGGCGTCGAGATCGTCCGCCATCGGGTAGCGGCCGCTCACGCCGATCACGGCGATGTCATCCGCCGGCGCCGCGACCGCGGCAGGGAGGCGCGCGCTCAGGCCGTTCTCGGGCCGGGCCGGCCCGGCGTGGCCGGCGTCCGTCCAGGTCTCGGGCGCGCCGCGGTGAGGCGCCGGCGGCTGCCCAGGCGCCAGGAACGCCCGAAGCCGCTCGGCGCTCCCCTCGGCGACCATCATCACGGCGGTCCGGGCGCGGAGGCCCCGCTCGAACGCCGCGATGCCGGCGGCCGTGCTCAGCGCCTTCATGCCCGTGGCCTGCCACAGCGCCTGCTCCGTCGCGGCGTCCACCCGCATCCCGCCCTCGGCCCACAGGGGCCACGCGACGGAGAGGGAGCGCCCGTGCGCTCCGCTGGCCGCGCGGCCTTCGACGAGCTGATCGAGGAAGCGGTTGGCGAACGCATAGTCGCACTGGCCCGCGTTCCCGGTGATCCCCGCGGAGGAAGAGAAGGCGACGAAGAGGTCGAGCGGCTCGCTCCGGGTGAGCGCGTCGAGGTGCGCGCCTCCGTGAACCTTGGGCCCGAGGACCGCGTCCACGTGCTCGCGGGTCTTGCGCGGGATCAGGGCGTCCCGGAGGACCCCGGCCGCGTGAATGACGCCGTGGAGCTCGCCGAAGCGGGCCCTCGCGAGCTCGATCACGCGCGCCACGTCCTCTCTCCGGCTCACGTCCGCGACGACGTAGAGGACCTCGGCGCCCCGGGCGCGCAGCGCGTCGTGGCGCCGCTGCTTGTCCGCGTCGAGCGGCGAGCGGCCGCAGAGCACGAGCCTCGCGCGCGCCCTGTCGACGAGGTGCTCCGCGAAGCGCCAGCCGATGCCGCCCATGCCGCCGGTGATGAGGTGAACGCCGCCCTGCCGGAGCGGCAGGCCTGCGGGGGCATCGCCGGGAAGCTCGATCTCCCGCAGGCGGCGGACCTGGCGCTTGCCCCCATGGTAACGGACCTCGACGTCGTCAGGGGCCTCGATGAGCTCGGCGAGCAAGAGATCGGCCGCGTTGGCGAGGTCCTCGGGCAGGCCGATCGACTTGTAGACAGCGCGCGGGCTCTCGAGGCGCACGGAGCGCGCAAAGCCGCCGAACGCAGCGTCCCACGCCGCGGGGCGGCCGCCCCGGTCGAGGTGGGCGTGGAGCAGCGTGATCCTGCCCGCCGGACCGCGGGCGAGCAGCGCCTGGGTCAGGGGAAGCACTGTGTGGAGACCGCGGGCGAGCCCGTCCTCCAGGGAGGCCGCCGGCCGGCATCCGTGGAGGATGTGGCCAGGAACGTCGCCCCGGGCAGCCAAGGCATCCAGGAGCAGCTGGCAGTCCTCGGCGCTGGCAGCGCGGATCTCGTAGCGATCGGCGCCGAGCGCGCGGAAGGCGGCGCCGAGGGAGACCTGGGTCACCGCCTGCCCCCGCGACGCGAGCGCCCGCGCGAGCGCCTCGTCGTCGGAGACGAGCAGGATCCGCGCGGGAGCGCCGGCGCGCGCGCCCGGCGACAGCGGCGCGTCTTCCCAGGTGGGCGCGAAGGCCAGGAGCTGAGCCGGCGCGTGCGCCGCCGGGTCCGGGCCCGGCGCCGGCTCCGGCTTCCCTGCCGTGTCCGAGGACAACGCGCTCACCCACGCGCCGGCGTGGTGCTCCAGCAGGTGATCCGTGAGCTCCCTTACACTCTTGTACTCGAACAGGAGCGTCGGATAGAGCCGTTTCCCAAGCCTCCGCTCGAGATCGCGCACCATCTGCAGGAGGTTCGTGGACTCCAGGCCCTGATCGTAGAACCCGTCCTCCAGAGAGATCTCGTCGGCAGGCCGGCCCGACGCGGACGCGACCATGTCGATGAGCTCTCGCTCCACGAGCGCCCGGGAGAGCGCAGGGCGCGCCGCCGGGGCGGCCGCGCTCTCGCGCGGGGCGGCTGCGTCGGCCACGCGGCCTGCTGCGGGCGCAGGCGCGGGAGACGGCGCGACACGTGGCGCGACGGTGCCTGTCGCCGCGGCCGCCGCGCCGTCGGCCAGATCGAGCCGGGTCAGCGAGGCCTGGGACCGGATCCGCTTGATCGAGAGGTTCCTGAACCACGCGAGCGGATTGCCCGCCTCATCGAAGAGATCGATGTCGATGTGGAAGATGTCCTCCGAAGCCGGCCGCCGCGCGTCCTGGCCTCGGAAGAGGACATGGCACCGCTCGCCGGAGCCCCTGAAGGCGCGGAACGCCTCCAGGTAGATGGGGATGCAGGGCTTGGTGGCCGAGGGCGCGGAGGGATCGAGCTTGGCCGGGACCAGGGTCGAGCAGTCGAGGAAGGCGGGGTGGACGTGGAAATCGCGGCGATGTCGGCTCGCCAGCTCGCCCAGGTGGAGCTCCGCGAGGACGAAGCCGTCGCCCCGGTGGATCCTCCCGCGCCCCTTCATGAACTCGAAGTGCTGGATCTCCATGGCCCGGGCGACGGCGTAGGCGTCGTCCACGTCCAGGGACTGCGCGGCCTGCCGCCTGAGGCGGTCGATGTCGAGCGGAGGCGGCGCGTCCGCCTCGGCGCGGTGGATCTCGCACTCGAAGTTGTCTTCCCACTCGTCCGCGAGCGCGCGCCCGTCCCTGGCCTTGCGGCTCGCGGCCGTCGCGCGCCAGAAGCCCCCCCGCCGCTCCAGGTCGACGCGGATCTGCCGGTCGAAGGCGGCGCCGGTGGCCAGCGCGTTCTTGAAGAGGATGTGGCGCAGCTCCAGGCCGTCGCGCTGCAGACCGGCGCTCTCCGCGGCGCGGTAGATGAGGTCCAGGAAGGTCACGCCGGGCATGATGCGGACGCCGTGGACGCGATGATCCCGCACGATGTAATCGTCGTTGTTCATCGACGTCTCGAAGCGGATCCTGTCGTCTCCGCCGAGGTCGACGCGCCGGAGCGCGAGGAGGGGGCGCTCCCTGGCGGCGCGGTCGTCCGCGCCTCCATCGGGCCAGAAGCGGCGCCGGTCAAAGGCGGGCGCCGCCAGCGGCTGCCGTCGCTCCCGGGTCGCGGTCCCGGCCGGGAGCTCGCCGACGATCACATGGGCGTTGGTGCCGCCAAAGCCGAAGGAGCTGATGCCGGCCCGGCGCACTCCGCTCCTGGGGAGCCAGTCCTGGAGCGCCGTGTTCGGGTAGAAGGGCGAGCTCGCGAACTCGAAGCGTGGGTTGGGGGCGGAGCAATGGAGCGTGGGCGGGATCCGCCGGTGCCAGAGGGAGAGGACCACCTTGATGAAGCTGGCGATCCCGGCGGCGCTGAGGAGGTGGCCCATGTTGGACTTGACGCTGCCCACCGCGCAGAAGCCGCGATCCTGGGACGACTTGCGGAAGACCCGGGTGAGCGCCCGCAGCTCGATGGGGTCGCCGATCATGGTGCCGGTGCCGTGGGCCTCGACGTAGCTCACTGTGTCGGCGCCGGCGCCTGCCCGAGCCAGGGCCTGCTCAATCACCTGTCCCTGCGCATCCGGGTTGGGCGTGGTGACACCCATGGTCCGACCGTCGTTGTTCACCGCCGATCCCTCGATGACGGCGTAGATGCGGTCGCCATCGGCGAGCGCCCGATCCAGGGTCTTGAGCAGGACCGCGCCGCACCCCTCGCCGGGGACGAAGCCGTTGGCCCTCTCGTCGAACACATGGCACCTGCCGTCCGGCGACAGGGCCCCTGCCTCGCTCAGGCTGACGAAGGGCTTCTCATCGAGGAGGATGTCCACGCCGCCGGCCAGGGCCATGGTCGACTCGCCGCAGAGGAGGCTCTGGCAGGCCAGGTGAATACCGACCAGCGAGGACGAGCAGGCCGTGTCCACGACCAGGTTGGGCCCCTTCAGGTCGAGGAAATGGGCGAGGAGGGCAGCCACGAAGTTCTGCGCGACCCCGGGGATGCCGTTCTTGGCCGGCATCGTGATCTTGTCGGTGAAGTTCGCGGTGCGGGCGCCCATGAATACGCCCACCTGCTGGCCGGCCAGCTCTCTCTGCTCGTAGCCCGCGTCGCGGAGGCAGGTGACGCCGACCTCGAGGGCCTTCCGGATCAGCGGATCGACGAACGGCGCCGATTCCGGGGTCATGCGGAAATACTCGGGATCGAACAGCTCGATGCCGTCGATGAACCCGCCCCACTTGCTGATCGTCCTGCCCGGGCTGCGGGTAGCGTCGTAGTACCGCTCCGAGTCCCAGCGAGACGGCGGGACCTCGGAGATCAGATCGGCGCCGCTCTCCAGGTTGCGCCAGAAGGTCTCCTTGTCGGGAGATTGCGGGAAGTGGCACGCCACCCCGATGACGGCGATGGCCGGGCGAGGCACCGCCGTTCCCGACGTGGAGAAGCGATGCGCGCTCTCGACGAACGGGACGACGTCACGCGCGGAAGGCGCGGATACGGGCTGGGACGCGGGTTCGGCCGCAGGCGCGGATACGGCCGCGGACGCGGGCTGCGCCGCTCCCGGGTAGCGCTCACCGAGGTACGCGCTCAGGCGCGCCAGCGTCGGATGCTCCAGGAACACCGAGGGATCGAGCGATGCGCCGATGTGCCGCTCCGCCTTCTTGACGAGATCCAAGAGCAGGATCGAGTCGATCCCGAAATCGGTGAACGACGTCTCCGGATCGAGCCGCACCTCGGCGATCCCGGTCGCCTGGGACACGATCCCCCGCAGGAAGGCCAGCAGCGCGGCGTCGACCCGCTCCGGCCGCTGCGCGCCGCCCGCCGCCGCCGGCTGCTCGGCGGCAGCGGGCACCGGCTGCTCGGCGGCAGCGTCGACGCGGAGCCAGCGCTCCATCGGGATCGTCCCCTCGACAAGCACGCAGGGCATCCCGGTGGGCTCGGCCTCGCGGGCCAGCGCGGCGTCCAGCAGCGCCAGGCCCTCGGCGGTGGTCAGCGGGGCGAGCCCGAGCCTGCTGAGGCGCGGGCTCCTGGGATCTCCCATGCCCGTCTCACCCCAGGCCGGCCACGCGAGGGACCGGTACACGTGCCGCCCGAGCGCGTGCTGGTGGGCCGCGAAGCCATCCATGAAGGCATTGGCTGCCGCGTAGTCGGCCGCCCCGACGGCCAGCGCGGGGACCAGGGCAGAGACCGAGGAGAAGAGCACGAAGCGCTCGAGCCCGTCCCGCTCGAAGATCTCGTGAAGGACGGCGAGCCCCGCGACCTTGGGCTCGAGCACCCGCGCGATCGACGCCGCGCTCTTGTCGATGAACGCCGGACGCTCGTGGTCGGCCAGC
This sequence comes from Sorangium sp. So ce145, assembly GCF_051525985.1. Taxonomy (NCBI): domain Bacteria; kingdom Pseudomonadati; phylum Myxococcota; order Polyangiales; family Polyangiaceae; genus Sorangium; species Sorangium sp. So ce145. The sequence continues at coordinate 5,781,654 of NZ_CP150315.1, forward strand.
CCGGCGCAATGGATCACGCCGCCGATCGGCCCCCACTCCGCCCTGACCTGCCCGAAGAAGCGCTCCAGCCGGGGCCTGTCCGTCAGCGGCCCTGTATAGGTCCTGACCGAGGCGCCCCGCTGCTCCAGCGCCTGGATCCGCCGTTCCGCGTCGCTCCCGGCAGAGGGCCCTGTCGCGCGGCCGCCGTCGGACAGGGGGCGCAACCCCATCACCACGAGCCGCTTCACGCCCCGCTCCACGAGGTGGCGCGCCACCTCGGCGCCGATGCCCCGCGTGCCGCCGGTCACCACCCAGACCTTGTCGGGGCTCCACGCCCCGGCCGGCGACGGCGCCGCCCCGGCGCCGCCGTCCGCGCCCCGCTCGCTCAGGTAGGGCTGATGGCGCACGCCGCCGCGGTAGCAGGCTTCGCCCTCCTCCGGCGGGAGCGACCACTCGCTCTCCACGAGCGACGGCAGGACGTCCGCGCGAGCAGCCGCCCGGTCCACGTCCACGGTGCGCGCCACGACGCCGCGGTACTCGGCGCCCAGCGCGCGCACGAGACCAGCGAAGCTCGCGCCCGAAAGGCTCCCCCGGTCGGCCCGGAACGCCACGAGGCCCGAGGTGAAGTGCAGCACCCGGAACGCCGTGCGCTTCGCCACGAGGAGGCGCTGGAGGAAGGCCATCTTGCCGGCGGAGGCACCACCATCGAGGTCCAGCGCGGGGTCGAGGTCGGATAGGTCGGATAGATCGATGAGCCCCGCCAGATCGGGGTGCGCGCCGAGGAGGCGCTCGGCGGCCTCGGCCCCCTGCCCCGCCGAATCAGGCCGGAACCACGCGCCGGCGCCCGATCCGGGGGCGTCCGTTCGCAGAACGATCTTCTGGAGGGAGCGATCTCCCCGGAACAGCCTCTCCGCGACGGGGTGCGTGGCCGCATCGGCCAGCACGACCACGCTGCCCGCGACCTCCGGCAAGCTGGAGGACGGGCGCGCCTGCTCGCGCCACCGCTTGTACAGGAAGGTCGCTCTCCGTCCGGCGGCGGTGTCGAGGACCGGACCTCGACCGTCGGTGGGAGCGACCTCGGCGACCGGATGGGCCGGCGCCGGCGCCAGAGCAGGCTTGAGGAACTCGCCCGCCACCCCGGGGCCGCCGGGGAGCCAGTAGCTCTCGCGCGCGAAGGGATAACTCGGCAGCGAGATCAGGCGGCCTGCCGGGCTCACGGCGAGCTGCCTCCACGGGACGTCCCCGCCCTCGGCCCAGTGCCGGGCGATCTCCTCCAGGCGCCCCGCTCCAGCGCCCCCGGAGCCCGCGCCGTCCGGCAGCGCGCGCGCCGGGGCCTTGCCAGCGCGACCCTGAAAGAGGCCGTCGGTGCCCCTTCGCGCGAACCGATCCAGCTTGTCGACGAGCTCGCGCCGGCTCGCGGCGACGAAGGCCAGGCGCTCCTCCATCGGCTCTCGCCCCACCTGCAGCGTGTGGGCGATGTCGCTCAGGGCCGGCGCCTCGCCCGCCTCGTCCCCGCGCCGCTCAAGGAACGCCTTCAGGTTTCCGGCGTGTGCTTCGAGCCGGTCCCGGCTCCGGGCGGAGAGGACGACGACAACGGGTGCGCCGTCGCGGCGCTCGTCCCGTGGCCTCGGATCCACGAACTCCTCGACGAGGACATGGGCGTTGGCCCCGCCGGCTCCGAACGAGCTCACGCCCGCGCGGCGCAGCGGCGGGTCGCCCGCCCCGAGCGACGTCCCCTCGGGCCAGGGCGACAGCTCCCGCTGCACGTAAAAGGGCGAGTCGGCGAAGCCGATCTTCTCGTTCAGCCGCTCGGAGTGCAGCGAGGGCACGAGCTGCTTGTTCTGGAGCTGCAGGAGCACCTTGGTGAGGCCGGCGATGCCCGCCGCGGCCTCGAGGTGGCCGATGTTCGACTTGACCGATCCGATCGCGCAGTACCCATTGCCGTCCGTGTAGCGCCGGTACGCGCTGGTCAGGCCGGCGATCTCGATCGGATCACCGAGCGAGGTCCCCGTACCGTGCGCCTCGACGTAGCCGATCGTCCGCGGATCGATCCCGGTCGACGCCAGCGCGGCGAGGATCAGGTCCGCCTGGGCGTTCGGGTTGGGGACGGTATAACCGTTGGTCCTGCCGCCGGCGTTGATCGAGGAGCCCTTGATGACGCCGTAGATCCGGTCCCCGTCGGTGAGCGCCCTGACGAGGGGCTTGAGCAGCACGGCGCCCACGCCCTCGCCGTCCACGAAGCCGTTGGCCCCGGCCCCGAAGCTCTTGCACTTCTCGTCGGGCGAGAGCATGCGCATGTGCGTGAGGCGCAGGTAATGCATCGGATGCAGGATGAGGTTCACGCCCCCCGCGACCGCCGCCTCGCACTCGCCGCGTCGCAGGCTCTCGCAGGCCAGGTGGATCGCGGTCATGGAGGCGGAGCAGGCGGTGTCGACCGCCAGGCTGGGCCCCTGGAGGTTGAGGAAAAACGACACCCGGTTCGCGATGGACCAGTACGCCGACTGGGCGCCGGTCATGCGCCCGCGGGCGCAGGACGCGGCGCTGAGCCACTCGTAATTGCAGTTCATCACCCCCACGAAGACACCCACCTTGAACGCGTGCCGCGCGAGGGACTCGGTCGTATATCCGCCGTCCTCGAGGCAGGCCCACGAGGTCTCCAGGAACAGCCGCTCCTGCGGATCCATGTTCTCGGCGTCTTTCGCGGTCACCCTGAAGAACAGGGGATCGAACTTGTCGACGTCCTCGATGAAGCCGCCCCAGCGGGTATAGTGCTTTCCACCCACGCCGGGATCCGGATCGTAATGGTCCTCCCAGCGCCAGCGGTCCCGCGGGATCTCGTCGATGCAGCTCCTGCCATGGCGCAGGTTGTCCCAGAACACCTCCAGCGTCGGCGACCGAGGATAACGGCCGCTCAGGCCGATCACGGCGATATCCCTGTTGGCCTTCTTCTGATGCAGAAGTCGGACGAGGCTCTCTCTCTTCGCGTCCATCATCAAATCCTGTGATCGAAGGGTCATCGCCATTCGCCTGAGGGGCCCCGGTCCAGCCGGCGGCGCTCCGCCTCGCGTTCCTGGCCGTCATCGAGGCTCGCCCGGACGGCCGAGGAGCCGTTCGTCGCACCCGCGCCACCCGCGCCACCCGCGCCGCCTGCGCCCCCGCCCTGCAGCCACCCCAGCAGGCGCTCGACCTCCGCGTCGGACATCCGCGCGACCTCGCCCGCGAGGTCCTCGGGCACAGCGCCGTCGAACCGCTCGACGGCCGCAGCCGGGGGGCTCGGGGCGCGCCGCCCGGGGGCTACGCCGGCGCGCTCCGGGGGGTCGGCGCGCTCCGGGCGCTCCGGGTTGGCGCGCGGCCGCACGGGCTCCGCGCCGCCCCCGCCGACCCCGGGCGGCTCCGACGCGCGCAGGGCCGCTTCATGGTGGTCGACGAAGAACACCGCCAGATCCTCCACCGTCAGCTTCTCGAAGAGGAGCGTGGAGGGCAGCGCGCCGACCCGCTGCTCGAACCGCTTGGTCACGTTCAGCACCACCAGCGAGTCGACGCCGTACGCATCGAAGTTCCGATGATCCTGGATGGATTCCGGATCGATCTTCAGGACATCGGAGAAGATGCCTTTCACGTACGTGCGGGTGCTCTCCAGGAGCGCGGCGCGATCCTGCCGGGCCTTGGCAGGCGGCTGAGCCGCGACCGCTGCTCGCTGCCGCGCCGGCCGCCCTTCCGCCCCATGGCCGTTGCCCTGCTCGCGCGCATGCCCGTTCACTGGCTCGCTCGCGCGCACCTCGTGATCACGCGCCGCTCCGTTGATCTCGCGCACCTCGCGCGCCCTCTCCGGCCTCTCCGGGGGGACCGCGGCGTGGGCCGCTCGGGCCGTCGGAGCCGGCGAGCCCGCGTCGAGCTCGACGACGCCGTCGCTCTCGACGACGAGGACGGCCTGGTCCTGCGCCTCCAGCGCGACGCCCGGCAAACCGAGCGCGCGGAAACCGCGGAAGCCGAGGCGCCCGAGGACCTCCCGCCAGCCGGCGATGCTGAGCAGCGGCGACCCCTTCATGCGCAGGGGCTCGTCCTCGAAATGCCACCAGCCCGGGGTGAGGCCGAAGGTCAACGTCGGATACTCCTGGACCCGGGTGACCTCGTTCAGGATCAAGAGGCCTCCGGGCCGCAACAGGCGCTTGCTCCACCCGGCCGTTCTCTCGATCTGCCGCGTGGCGTGGAACACGTTGGTCCCGAAGACGACATCGACATCGTTGCTCCGGAAGCCCTGGGCCTCTGGATCCTTCTCGAGGTCGAGCACCTTGAACTCCGCCGCCGGATGGCGGTCGCCGAAGGTCCGCTCGCCCTGGCGGACGAAGGCCGCGGAGATGTCGGTGAAGACGAGCTGCACCCGGTCGCCGAACGACGCCAGCGCCTCGAGCACGAAGGCGGTGGTCCCGCCGGTCCCGGCGCCGACCTCGAGCACGCGGACGACCGCCGTGGGATCCTCCGCGAGGCGGAGCCGGCAATAGCGGGCGACAACGAGGGCGACCCATCGGTTGTAGTGATCGACGACCGGGCTGCCCTTGTAGATGTTCTCCACGAGCGACGTGGTCCCGCCCGGGAATAGGACATCCATGTGCCCTCGCCGCCCGGTCAGCACCTCTCCGTAGGCCGAGAGGCAGGCGGACAGGAAGCGCAGCATGTCCTCGAGCCCCGGGTGCTCTTGAAGAAGCCGTCGAGTCGCCTGCTCCTGGTCCCATGCGTGGAGGGCATCGGGGAGGTCGGCCGCCGCGGTCACCGTCTCGCCGTCCACCCGCGCCCAGCCGGCCCGCTCGACGATGCCCAGCAGGGCGTCGAACAGGCGATGGTAGTGCGGCGCGATCTGGAGCCCTTCCCGCAGCGCGGAGACCTGGCGCCGATCGCCCGCGCGGCGGAGCGCGCCCATCCCCTGAAGGGCCCGCAGCAGCGCCCGAGCCCCGAACGCCTGCAGCGCGCGGCTTGCCTCGCCGGAGAGCTCGAGGGCGCGCGCGTCGATGGACGGGGGCTCCAGGCGATCGAGCGCGGCCTCGATCAGCGAGGGCGCGGCCGGGGCAAAGGCCTGGTATCGCCGCTCCCACCTCACCCCCATCGCCTGCAGGAACCCGGGCTCGGCCTTGAAGGCCAGCACCTGCTCCAGCGGGCTCGCGGCCACCCTGACCACCGCCTCCAAACCCTCGTGGGTGTGGATGGGGTGGACGCCGAGGGCCGAGAGCCGCTGCCGGACCTCCTCGTTGGCCACCGCGCCCACGCTCCCCCAGAATCCCCAGTTGATGATCCTGACCGGAACGCCGGTTTGCTGGTGGAGGGCCAGGGCGAACGCGTCCTTGAAGACGCAGCCCGCTGCGTAGTTGCTCTGGCCGGCGTTGCACAGGAACGACTGCCCGGCAGAGAAGAACATCAGGAGATCGAGCGGCTCGTCCCGCAGCGCGCGACAGAGAACGACGCTGCCGCGCACCTTGGGCCGGAGGACCGAGCGGAGGGTCTCCGCGTCCATGGTCATCAGCGTGCGGTCCGCGAGCACCATGGCCGCGTGGATCGCGCCGTCGATGCGGCCGAACCGCTCCCGGGCGCGGGCGACGGCCGCGCGCATGGACTGCTCGTCGGCGATGTCGGCCTGGAGCTGGAGCACCTCGCCGCCGAGGGCCCTTATCTCCTCGATCTGCTGCGCCGCGACGGCGCTCGGCGGCTTGCGGCCGAGCAGCACGAGGCGCGCGGCGAAATGCTCGGCCAGGTAACGGGCCAGCTCGATCCCGATGCCGCCGGTGCCGCCCGCGATGAGGTAGACGCCCGACCGCTTGAACGGCGCGCGCGGCGCCGGCGGCAGCGCCACCGGCTCCAGGATGGGCACGCTGCGCACGCCGTCGCGGTAGGCGACCACGCCGCCCGGAGCGCCGGGGCCACGCGCGATCGCCCACCACAGCGCGCCGGCCCGGAGCGCCTCGCCGTCGCGCCGCAGCTCGGCGGCGTCCACGTCGACGACGTCGACGACGCCGATGCGCACGCCGGACAGCTCCTTGGCCGCCGAGCGGCAGAAGCCCACGAGATCGCCGCCGTGCGGCGCGACGCGCTCTCCTGCCCTGACCGGGTGGACGCGATCGACAACGACCTTGAAGAACATCCCCTCCGGCGCTGGCCGCAGGGCGAGGATCGCCTTGAGCAGGTGGAAGGCGGCGAAGACGCCGCTCTCCTGGCTCCGCTCCAGGGCCTCGAGATCGTCGAGCGCCGCGGGCCCGGCCTGCAGCCCACCCAGGAAGTAGATGCCCGCGATCGGCGCGTTCGCCCGCAGGCACGCCGCGAACGCCTCAGGGTCGCGCCGGTCCACCTCGAGGCGATCGACGCCGGACAGCCTCGTCTCCCGGCTCAGCGTGACCAGGACGACGCGGCGATCGGGATGGACAGCGGCGATCGGCTGCGCCGCGTCGCCCCACGAGGGCGGCGCGAACACAAGGACGGCGCCCGGACCGGCGGCGTCGCGCGCCTCCTCGGCCGGCTCCGAGACCCAGCGTGGCCGGAAGAAGAGCCGCCCCAGCGGGTCCCTGGGAGCGCGCACGACGAGGCCCTGGAGCTCAACGCAGACGGCCCCGGAGGCGTCGAGCAAGGACACCTTGTAACGGTCCTTCTCCGCCTGCCTGACGTGGGCATAGAGCCGCGCGCCCAGGGGACGGAGCACATCCACCCGCTCGACCGTGTACGGCAGCGCGATCGCCTGGCCCTCCCCGCCGTGAGACGCCGACAGGGCCATCGCGGTCTGCAGGGCGCCATCCATCAGCGCGGGATGGAGGCCGTAGCGGTCCAGCTCGCCGCGGAACGCGCCGTCGAGCTCCAGCAGCGCCAGGGCTTCCTCCCGGCTGGCCCAGACGCGCTTGATCACGCGGAAATACGGTCCGTAACGCAGGATCGACCCTTCGAGCCCGCGGTAGAACTGCTCTCCGTCGGCGAGCTCCGCGCAGCGCGCCTGGATGTCCTGGAGGGCGAGGCGCTCGCCCGAGGCCTCCGGCGCAGGCGCGGCCGGGTGCAGCTCGCCTTCGGCGAAGACGGTCGGCTCGTCGCCGCCCGACGCGATCTGGAACCGGTGGTGCTCGCGCTCGGGGTAGACGCGGATCCGGACGTCGACGGGCCCGGTGACCTCGAGCCGGTTGAGCCAGAACACCCGGCGCAGGCTGGCGCGCCCGCCGGGGAGCAGCCGGCTGGCCGCCGCGCTCGCCATCTCCAGGAACCCGACGCCCGGAAGGACCGCGGCGTCGTGGACGCGGTGATCCCTGACCACACGATCTCCCGGGTAGAACGTCTTCCGGAAGGTCAGCCCTGCGCCGAGGCTCTCCGCGAGGTCGACGCCGTCGACGAGGGGGTGCAGGCGCGCCGGCGCCTCGCGTTCGACCGGCTCGGGAGACAGCCAGTAGCGCGCCCGGGCAAAGGGATACACGGGCATGACGAGCCGGCGCCATGTGTCCTCCGGGAACAGCGCTCGCCAGTCGGGGTCGTGACCGCGGGTGTAGAGATCGGCCAGCGCGAGGAGCTTGCTCCGGTACGCGCCGCCCGCGCCACCGGCGTCGCCCGAGGGAGCGCGGCGCAGCTCGCCCAGGAGGACGCTGGCGAGCTCCCGCAAGGCGGGCTCCGGTCTGGCCGGCTTCGCGCCGAGCTCTCCGAACACGACGCCGCCGTCGGTCTCGCCCCGGATCACCGCGCGCAGGCGCTCGGTCAGCTCTTCGCGGCTCGCGGCCGCGAACGCGGCGCGGACGTCGAAGTGGGCTCGCCCGACGAGCAGGGTATAGGCGATGTCGCCGAGCACCTCGGCGGCGCCGGCGCCCTCCAGCCAGCGCAGGAGCTCGCGGACGCGCTGCTCGAGCGCGGCGCGGGTGCGCCCGGAGAGGGCGATCAGGAACGCGGGCGCGGCGGTGGACGGGGCCGCGCGCGGGCGGGCGGGCGGCTCCTCGAGCACCACGTGCGCGTTCGTCCCGCTCATCCCGAAGGAGCTGATCGCCGCCCGGCGGGGCCCCGAGGGGCGCCACGGCCTGAGCTCGGTGTTCACGAAGAAGGGGCTGTTCGCGAAGTCGATGTGCTCGTTGGCCCCGCGGAAGTGGAGGCTCGGGGGGATCTGCCCGCGCTCCATCGCGAGCACGGCCTTGATGAAGCCCGCCACGCCCGACGCGAGCGCCGTGTGGCCGATGTTGGTCTTCACCGAGCCGATCGCGCAGTAGCCCGTCTTTGACGTGAGCGTCCGGAACGCGTCGGTCAGCGCGTTCACCTCGATGGGGTCGCCGAGCCTGGTGCCGGTGCCGTGGGCCTCGACGAGGGTGATGGACTCCGGATGCACGTCGAAGTCGCGGTAGATCCGGGCCTCCAGCTCGGCCTGCGAGAGCGCGCTCGGCGCGGTGATGCCGTTGGTGCGACCGTCCTGGTTGACCCCGGAGCCGGCGATCACCGCGCGGATGGGATCCCCGTCGCGGAGCGCGTCGTCGAGCCGCTTGAGGAGCACAACGCCGACGCCCTCGCCGGGGACGAAGCCGTCGGCGCCGTCATCGAAGGTCCTGCACCGGCCGCTCGGCGAGAGCATGCCTGCCTTGCCCGCGACCTCATGGAAGTGATGGGAGGTCATCAGGCAGACGCCGCCTGCGAGCATGAGGTCGACCTCGCCGCTCCAGAGGGCCTGGCAGGCCATGTGGATGGCGATGAGCGACGAGGAGCAGGCGCCGTTGAGGGTGATGGCCGGCCCCTTGAGGTTGAGGAAATAGGCGATCCGGGCAGCGATGACCGAGGTGTCGTTGGCCCAGAGGGTCTGCGGCTCGTCGAGATCCTTCGGGGACATGAAGGCCTGGTAGTTGCCGTCGAGCGCGCCCGCATAGACGCCGCAGCGCGCGCGATCGAGCGCCTCGGGCGTGTAGCCGGCGCCCTCCAGGGCCTTCCATGCCTCCTCCAGGAACAGCCGCTGCTGCGGGTCGGACAGCTCCGCTTCGCGGCCCGAGATCTTGAAGAAGAGGGGATCGAACTTGTCGATGTCGTCGAGGAAGCCGCCCCAGCGGAACTGCGCGGCCGATCCGCCGATGCGATCGGGATCCCACCGATCCTTCGGCACCTCGGTGATGCAATCCCGACCCGCCGCCAGGTTGTCCCAGAACGCGTCCAGATCGGGCGAGCCGGGGAATCGACCCGACAGGCCGATCACGGCGATATGGCGCGATCTCGCGGCCGCCGGGGCCTGGTCTCGCGGTGGGCCCGCGCTGGAGAGCGCGGGCGGCGGCGCGGCCTCACGCGGCGGCGCGGCTTCACGCGGCGGCGCGGCCTCACGCGGCGGCGCGGCCTCACGCGGCGGCGCGGCTTCACGCAGGGCGTCGCCGTGGGTCTCGACGAGGAACCGAGCCAGCGCGCGCACGCTCGTCCAGTCGAAGATCACGGTGGTGCGGAGCTTGATGCCGAACGCGTCGTTGAGGAGCCGGACGAGATCGACGCCGAGGATCGAATCCACGCCGTACTCGGCAAAGGGAGCCGAGGGATCGATCGACGCGACCGGCAGGTCCAGCGTGGCGGCGACGCACGCCATGACACGCGCCTCCACCTCGTGGCCATCGACCGGGCGCCGGGGCACCGGCGCGTCCTTCCGCGCTGGCACATCGCCCGGATCGGCCGCGGCCACGCTCTCCCGATGCGCGCTCGCGGCCTCCCCGGCGCTCGCGGGGCGCACCCTCGCGACGATCCCGTCGCTCTCGGCCACGATCACCTGCTGCGGGACCACGTCGCCCCCGGGCCCCACGTAGCCGAGGGGCAGCACCGGCGAGAAGCCCGCCTGCTCGAGCAGCCGCTTCCAGGCGCTCCCATCGAGCAGCGGCGCGTGCGGAAGGCGCTCGGCTTCGTCCTCGAACGCCCACCACCCCTCGAGCAGGCCGAAGGTCATGGTGAGGAAGCCCTGGACCCCGGTGCCCTCGTTGGCGACGAGCCACCCGCGCGCCTTGAGCAGGGTCTTTGCGCGCCCCAGCGTCGCGGCGATGTCGCGGGTCGCGTGGAGCACGTTGGCGGCGAGGACCAGATCGAACTGCCCCGCAGGAAAACCCTGCTCCTCCACGTCCTTCTCGATGTCGAGGACGCGGAACTCCACGAAAGGATAACGCTCTCCATACGCCCGCTTCCCGTGGAGGCAGAACGCCTTGGAGACGTCGGTGTACACGTAGCCCACGCGCGAGCCGAAAGGCTGCAGCTCGGCCAGGACGCCGGCGCTCGTGCCCCCGGTGCCGGCCCCGATCTCGAGGAGGCTCACGCGCTCCCCCGGCGCCTCGCGAAGGCGCTCCCTCACGAACGCCGCCGCGCTCTTCGCCACCATCCGGTTGAAGAGGTCGGCCGCGCCGTTGCCCCGGTAGATGCCCTCGACCAGCGCCATCGACCCGTCGGGGAAGAGCACGTCGGTCGCCGCGACGCTGCCGGTCAGAATCGCGGGGTAATGGCGCAGGCATTCCCACAGGAGCTGGACGTGGGCGCGCGCCTCGGGGTGGGCCTCCATCAGGCGATCTCGCTCGCCCTCCAGCGCAGCCAGGCTGCCGGCGGTGCGAGCCAGCGGAGCCGCCGGCCCGGCGTCGCTCCGCGCCTGTTCGGCCTCGTCGAGGAGGGCGAGCAGGGCCGAGAACAGCCGGTGGTGCGGCGGCGCGATGCCGAGCCGGTCCCGCGCCTCGACGGTGCTCGCGCGCACGCCGGGCTCCCGGGAGAGGCCCATGTCCCGGAGCACGGCGGCCAGCGCGCGCTTGCCGAAGGCGTCGAGCGCGGAGAACGCCGGGCCGAGATCCGGGAGCTCGGCGCGCCGGCCCTCGTCCTCCAGCGCCGGGGCGAGGCGCGCGAGCAGCGGGGGCGAGCTCTCTGGCAGCAGCTCGAGGGAGCGATCGCCGGCGACGCCGAGCGCGCGGAGGACGTGCTCGTCCGCCGGCACGACAGCGAGCTGGGCGGCGCGCTCCGCGAGGAGCCGCTCCAGCGCGGCCAGGCCCTGGCCAGGCGCGATGGCGCCGTACCCCAGGGCGGCGAGGCGCTGGCGGCCGAGCGCGTCGCCGTCGTCCCAGTAGCCCCAGTTGATCACCTTGACGGGGTACCCGGCGGACCGGGCCAGGCTCGCCCCGAGCGCGTCCTGGAACACGCTACCGGCCGCGTAGGCGGCCTGTCCCTTGTCCCGGGAGGAGGACTGGATCGAGGAGAAGAAGACCAGGAAGCCCGGCGCGTGCTCGGCGAGCGCCGCCGCGAGCGCGCGGCTCCCCCAGAGCTTGGCCCCGAGCAGCTCGAGGAACCGCTCCGGCGACATGGCCGCGAGCGGCTCGCTCGCGAACAGGAAGGCGGCGTGGAACACCCCGTCGATCCGGCCCCAGCGGGCGCGGACCTCGCCCAGCGCCGCCGCGAGCTGCCGCTCGGAGCGGGCGTCCGCCTGGAGGTAGAGGACCTCTCCGCCGGCGGCCGACACGCGATCCATCCGGCCGCGCAGGGCGGCGTCGAGCGGGCGTCGGCCGATCCAGACGAGGCGCGCGCCGGCCGAGGCAGCGAGGAACAGGCTGAGATCCATGCCGATCCTGCCCGCGCCGCCGACGATGCAGTAGACGCCGCTGCGCCGGAACGGCGAGCTCGCCGCGGGGGGCAAGGCGATCGGGCGGAGCACGCGGCGGTAGCACCGCCCGCCGCGGAAGGCGCAATCGTGCGCGTCGGTCGCCGCGCCACCCAGGGCCTGCTGGACCGCGAGGGCGTCGGCCTCGGGCGTCTCGCCGTCCACGTCCACGCCCTGGACGAGCAGCCGGGGGAGCTCCTTGGCCACCACGCCGGCCAGGCCGTGGAGCGCGGCGCTCGGCGGATGAGCGAGCTCGCCGGGCAGCACGGCGTGCGCCCGCTCCGTCACCAGCGCGAGCCGCGGCGCCGGGCCGCTCTGCTCGCCCAGCGCCTTGATCGTGCGGAAGAACGCCAAGAGCCCCCGCGCGACGCTGCGATCGAGCGCCTCTTCGTCGAGGTCGTCGCCCGCCCGCCCCGGCCTGCCGGCCAGGAAGTAGGCGCGCTCCGCCGGCAGCAGGTCCTGGAGGGCGCGCTCGAGGGCGCCGGCGTCGCCGACGGAGACCGAGCGCCCCGCGGCGGGCACACCTCGCCCGTCGCCGTCGCCGGTCAACCACAGCGCGCGGATCTCGTCGCGCGGATGGGCGCGCCGGATCGCCTCGGCCAGCCGCTCGCCCCCTTCCGACACGACGATCAGCACGCGCTCGGCGCCCGGGCGCGGCGCGCCGGACACCGCGGTCCGGACGGGCTCCCAGCGCGCCTGGAAGAGGGTGTTCGGCGCGGCGGCCCCCTCCGCGGCGAACGCCGGCGCGGCGCCCTCCACCGCGGCGAGCTGCGGCGCCGGCATCTGCGGTGCGGGTCGAGCCTGCTGCACGGCCGCGACCTCTCGGCTCGGCGCCCAGTACCGCCTGGGGGCAAAGGGATAGACGGGCAGCGGGACGCGCCTCGGCCGGACGGGCTCGCGCTCGTAGAGCAGGCGCCAGTCGACGTCGATGCCGGCGGTCCAGAGCCAGGCCAGCTTGTCGTACTCGCGATCCTCGACGATGCACTGGAGGAACGTCCGGCCGGAGCGCCCTTCGATCAGGGGCGCGGCGAGGGCGTGTGGCCTCTTCGCGGCGCCCCGGTGGAGCCCTTCGCGCGCCTTGCCCTCGCGGGTGTCCTTCAGCGCCTCCAGGAGCTCGTCGAGCGACCGCACCACAAGGGCGAGGCGGGCCGGCATCGCCGCACGGCCCACCTGCAGCGTGTAGGTGAGGTCCGCGAGGCTGAGCTGCGGCGGCCCCTCCGCCTCGCCCGCGCCGCCTTGCGGCAGCGCGCCTCGCGACGCGGAGAACCTCTCTGGATGGGTGGCCGCGAGGTGGCTGGACAGCGCCTTGACGTCCGTGAGCCCGACCACGAGGTCGGGCTGGATCTCGATCCGGTGCCGCTCGCGCAGGCGCTCGGCGAGGCGGACGGCGTGGACGGGCTCGAATCCATAGGAGCTCAAGGCCACGTCGGGCTCGATCTCCTCGGCCCGCACCGACAGGAGCTCGGCCACCACGTCCCGCAGGGCCGCCTGCACCGCGGCGAGGACGCCGTCACCATTTGCGGCACCGTTTGCCGCGCCGTTTACGGCGCCGTCCGGCAGGGCGCCGCTCCCGCGCCGCTCAAGGAAGTCGATGAATCGGCGCACGTAGTCGTCGAGGCGCTCCTCGTCTCTGGCCGAGAGCGCGAAGACGCGCGGGCGGCCGTCGTCGGGGGTGACCCGGTTGTCGTGCTCCTCGAGGATGACGTGTGCGTTCGAGCCGCCGGCACCGAAGGAGCTGACGCCCGCGCGCCGCGGCACGGTCCGCCTCGCGCCGCCCTCCTCGAGCATCGGCCGTTGCCAGGGCGCGAGCTGCGCCTGGACGCGGAAGGGGGAGCTCTCGAAATCGATGTTCGGGTTCGGGGGGTCGGCGTGGAGCGACGGCGCGAGCTGCCGGTAATGCATCTGCAGCAGCACCTTGGTCACCCCCGCGATGGCCGCCGCGGCCTCGAGGTGACCCAGGTTGGACTTGGCGGAGCCGATCGCGCAGTACTGGCGATCTGCGGTTCCCTTCCGGTAGGCCCTGGACAGGCCGGCGATCTCGATGGGGTCCCCGAGGGCCGTCCCGGTGCCGTGGGCCTCGATGTAGCTGATGGTCCGGGCGGCGACGCCAGCCTTGCGGAGCGCCTCCTCGATGCAATCGCCCTGCGCCTTCGGGCTCGGGACCGTGAAGCCGCTCGCGCGGCCGCCGTGGTTGACGGCCGTCCCCTTGATGACCGCGTAGATCCAGTCCTCGTCGGCCACGGCCCTGGCGAGCGGCTTGAGCACGACGGCGCCGACGCCCTCGCCGGGCACGTAGCCAGTCCCTCCTTCTCCGAAGGTGCGGCAGCGCCCCTCGTCCGAGAGCAGGTTCCCCTGGCTGAGGAAGGTGTATTTGTTCGGGTGCAGCGACAGGTTGACCCCGCCGGCGATCGCCGCGGTGCAGTCGCCGGCACGGATCGCCTGGCAGGCCAGGTGGATCGCCGTGAGCGATGAGGAGCACATCGTGTCCAGCGACACGCTGGGCCCGGCGAAGTTGAAGAAGTACGAGACCCGGTTGGCCACAGACGCGTAGAGCGAGCCCAGGGTGGGACCGGGCTGCCCGGGCCCCACGCCGGCGGAGAAGAGCTGGTATTGCCCCCACATCACGCCGGCGAAGACAGCGACCCTCTCGGCGGCGAGGCGATCTCCGCCGTACCCGGCGTCCTCGATCGCGTGGTAGGCCGCCTGCAGGAACAGCCGCTCCTGAGGATCGAGGATCTCGGCCTCTCGCGGGGAGATGTTGAAGAAGAGCGGATCGAACTGGTCGAAGCGCTCGAGGAACGAGCCCCACTTGCAGGGAGACGTCCCCTGCCGCCGCTCCTCGGGGTCGAAGTGAGATCGGTAGTCCCAGCGCTCGCCGGGTATCTCGATCACGAGATCGTGCGCCTCCGCGAGGTGGCGCCAGAACGCGTGCAGATCGTCGCTCTGGGGGTAGAAGCCCGCGAGCCCGACGATGGCGATGTCGCCGGTGGACCCGGGCGGCACCTCGACGCCGGGCGCGGCCGGCGGAAGGCCCGGCGCGCCGGCCGGCTGAGCGCCCGGTGCCCGGCCAGAGGCGGCGCTCGCCGCCGCCGCGGGCGGCTCGTCCTCGGCGGGGTCCAGCGACAGGATCCGCTGGAGGCGCTCGGCCTCTCCTGCCACGACGACGAGCCGGGTGAGGCCGGCGCCCAGCGCGACCTGGAAGGCGCGCAGGCCGGAGGGGGTGTCCAGGGGAACGATGCCCGTCTGCTCGGCGAGCGCGGCCTCCGCGTCCGCGTCCACCTGCATGCCGCCGTCGCGCCAGAGCGGCCAGTTGATCGAGAGGCTCCTGCCCGAGCGCTGGCCTCTCTGCCGCAGCAGCTCGCGGTGGGCGGCGTGGTGGTCGAGGAAGGCGTTGGCGTACGCGTAATCGCTCTGGCCGGCGTTGCCCCACACCGCCGAGGTCGACGAGAACGAGACGAAGAAATCGAGCGGCTCGTCCCGGGTGGCCCAGTCCAGCGCGAGCGTGCCGAGCACCTTGGGGCCAAGGACCGCCTGCACCGCCTCCTTCGTCTTCGACGGGATCAGCGCGTCCCGGATCAGCCCCGCGGCGTGGATGACCCCATCGAGGCGCCCGAACCGGGCCTTGATCGCGGCGACCAGATCGACCACCTCGCGGCGTCGGGAGAGGTCGGCCTGCAGGTAGACGGCCTCCGCGCCCTGCGCTGCCAGCGCGCGCAGCGCGGCTGCCTGGGCCTCGCCGAGCGGCGAGCGGCCGACGAGCGCGAGCTTCACGCCCGGCTCACCGGCCAGGAGCCGGGCGAAGAGCAGGCCGAGCTTCCCCGTCCCGCCCGTGATCAGGTACACGCCGCCTGGCCTGGCGGGCCCGCCCGCCGCGGCAGGCGGGGTCCACGTCCGCCACCGCCGCGCCCAGTGGCGGCCGCCTTCGTAGCGCAGCTCGAGGGCGTCGTCGCCGCGCCCGAACGACGGCAGGATCGCGTCCAGCAGGCGCGCTGCCCCGCCGCCGCACGCAGGGTCGATGGCCAGGGTCCTGAACCTCAACCGAGGGTTCTCGCGGGAGAGCGTCCGGGCGAAGCCGCCCAGCGCGGCGAGGTGGGCGTGGTCTCCGTCGTCGCGCTCGACGTAGGCCAGGACCGCCTCGACCGGCTCCGCTGGCGAGCACGCGCAGAGCGCCTGGGCCAGCCAGAGGGCGGCGTGGATGCCGCGCTCCAGGCCGCGCGCGATCGCCTCGTCGTCGCCGGCGAACGGATCCTGCCCCCAGAGGAACAGGATCCGCGACGGCAGCCCCGAGCGCGCCTCGAGGCCGTGCACGAGGGCGTGGAAATCGTCGGGGGACCGCGGATCCACCTCGAACGTGTCGGGCGAGATCTCACGGAACCGCGCGCCGGGCCGGACGAGGACCACGGGCCCGGCGGGGTGCCCGTCGCGTTCCCGCCGCGCGATCAGGGCGTCCCGCGTCTCGGTGCCGGTGTCGAAGATCCAGAAGGCGCCGGCCCGGAGAACGGCGGCGGCGGGAGCTGGTCCCCACGCCGGCCGGGCGAAAACGACCTCGGCCGGCCGGGGCGGCGGCGGAGCGCGATCCGGCGGCGGCGGGACGCGATCCGGCGGCATCGCTGGCCGGGCGAACCGGCCGGCGTGGTGGCTCGCCAGGTACGCGGCGAGATCGGCGACGGTCGTGTGCTCGAACAGGAGCGTGGGATAGAGCTGCGTCTGCAGGCGCTTCTCCAGCATCCGCACCAGGCGCAGCAGGTCCGCGGAGTCGAGCCCCTGCTCGTAGAAGCCGACGTCGAGCGGGACCTGCTCCGCGTCCTCGCCATGGAGCCCGCCCAGCATGGCGCGCAGCTCCGCGACGATGGCCCCGCGCACGCCCGGCGCCGCGTCCGAGCCGCCCTGCGCAGGCGTCTGCGCCGCGGGCGAGCGCGTGGCCTCGTGGCCCACCGGCGCGGCGGGCTTGCCTCCCGCGGAGGCCTCGCCTCCTCCCGCGAGCGGCGCCGCGTCGAAGCCCGCCGCCGCGCCGGCCGCTGCGGCGGATGGCGGCGAGGCGCCCGGCCCGTCCTTCGCGGGCTCCGCCTCGGCGGACGGCGCGAGCTGCTGGATGAGCTGCTTGAACCGGACACGCTTGGCAGAGAACCGGCCGTACGCGGCGACCTGCCTGCCGCTCGGGTCGTAGAGCTCGATGTCTCCGTAACTCACGTGCTGCGAGGAGCTCCTGAGCTCCTGCTTCTTCATGTGGACGAAGCACGAGCCCCCCAGCCGATCCACCGCGCGGAAGACGTCGACATGGAAGGGAATGAACGGGACCTCGGTCGTCTGGCCCGGCGGCACGATGAAATACGGCGGGAACACCAGTGCGGAGTCGAGGAACGCCGGGTGGAGGTGGTACTCGTCGAGGTATTCCTTGCCGAGGGAGCCGAGCTCGAAGAAGGCCAGGAGGTAATCCTCTCCCTCGTCGACGTGGCCGCGGACCTTCATGAAGTCGTCGTGGACGATCTCCATGCGCCGCGTGGCGCTGTAGATCTCCTCGAGATCGACCCGGCGCCTCGCCCCTCGCTGCAGCGCCGCGATGTCAATTGTCTTTCCGAAGGGGGATGTGTCCTCCACGAGGTGGCATGACAGGTTGTCCGTCCACGCTCCGGACGTGTCCTCTGCGCCGGCGTCCCGGCTCTGCACGACGACGAGCCAGCCGCCATCCGCTCGGTCCACGGTGACGAGGACCCGCTTCGGCGCGTCCGCGCCTGGCGCGACCGGGGTACGGAAGAGCAGATCCCGGAAAGCCATCCGGTAAATGGGGAATCCGCGCTCCCGCAGGACCTTTGACAGGACCTCTATCCATGCGGCGCCGGGCAGGAGCCGCGTCCCGTGGACGCGGTGATCCCGGAGCATCAGGTTGTCGTGATGAACGGTGAGGTGGCACCGAAAGGGATTCATCGACTCGGATCTCCTCAGCAAAGCCGTCTATCGCCTTCCAGGCTTCCGCGCGCCGGGCTCGGCGCCGTCCGCGGGCTCGAACTCGAGCTGGAAACGCGTGGGATCGCGCCGCGCCGGCGCGGCGATCGCTTGTGGCGACGAGGGCGCGGCCGGGCTCTCCGGCCAGAAGCGGCGCCGGTTGAAGACGGGAGCAGGCAGGCGCCGCCGCCCCTGCTGGTCCGAAGGGGCGAGCGCCGGATCCAGCTCGGCGACGATTGCGTGGGCGTTGGTGCCCCCGAACCCGAACGAGCTGATCCCGGCCCTGCGGACGCCGCGACGAGGGCGCCACGGCGCGAGGCGCGTCGCGGGATAAAAGGGCGAGTCGGCAAACGCGAAGCGCGGATTCGGGGTCTCGCAGTGGAGCGTGGGCGGGATCTGGCGGTGGCGCAGGGCGAGCACGACCTTGATGAAGCTGGCGACGCCTGCGGCGCTCAGGAGGTGGCCGATGTTGGTCTTGACGCTGCCGACCGCGCAGAAGCCCCGCTCCTCGGTGGAGCGGCGGAAGACCTGGGTCAACCCGCGGAGCTCGATGGGGTCGCCGATCAGGGTGCCGGTCCCATGGGCCTCGACGTAGCCGAGCGTCTCCGCGGCGGCGCTCGCGCGCGAGAGGGCCTCCTCGATGACCGCCGACTGCGCCTCGGGGTTGGGGGTGCTGATGCCCATGGTGCGCCCGTCGTTGTTGACCGCGATCCCCTCGATCACGGCCTCGATGCGATCGCCGTCGGCGAGCGCCCGGTCGAGGCGCTTCAGGATCACGGCGCCCGCGCCCTCTCCGGGGACGAAGCCGTTCGCCTTCTCGTCGAAGACATGGCACTTGCCGTCGGGCGACAGGGCGCGCCCCGCGCTGAGGACCAGATAGGGTTTCTCGTCGAGCAGCACGTCGACGCCGCCCGCGACCGCCATCTCGCACGCGTCCGAGGCCAGGCTCTGGCACGCGAGGGAGATGCCCACGAGCGCGGACGAGCAGGCGGTGTCCACGACCAGGCTCGGCCCCTTGAGGTTGAGCGCGTGGGACAGGTGCGCGGCGATGAAATTCTGCCCGCCGCTGACGATGCTGGCCTTGGACGCGTGCCTGGACCGCTCGGCGAAATTCGCGGAGCGCGCGCCCACGAAGACACCCACCTTGCGGCCGCCGAGCGCCTTGCGATCGTAGCCGGCGTCGAGGAAGGCCGTGACCCCCGCCTCCAGGAAGAGGCGGACCAGCGGATCCAGCATCACGGCGTCCGACTCGGGGAGGTTGAAGTACCCGGGATCGAACCCCTCGATGTCGTCCACGAACCCGCCCCACCTGCTGATGCTCTTGCCCTCCTGCAGGGCGGGGCTGTACAGGCGGCGCCAGTCCCACCGGGACAGCGGGACCTCGCGGATGCTGCACACGCCCGCGGCGAGGTTCTCCCAGAACGCCGCCGGGCAGGGCGCGCCGGGAAAGCGGCAGGCGAGGCCGATCACCGCGATCCGGGGCTGCCCGGAGGACGACGCCCCGAGGGAGGCGCGCGCTCCGGCGTCCGGAGCGGGCGCGATCGTGGCGGCGGGCTCCGCCGGCGCGGGCGCAGGCGCGGCGACGGGCTCTGCCGGAGCGTGCGCGCTCTGCGCTGTCGCATCCCGGCGAGGAGCGTCGGACGCCGCGACGGCCTGCGCCTGCGCCTGCGCCTGCGCCTGCGCAGGGACGTTGTCCGCAGGAGCCGGGCGCGGCGAGAGCCTGGCGCGGATCTCGGCCTCGAAGTGTTTGCGGAGGTGGCGAGCGAGATCGTCGAGGGTGCGGTGCTGCAGAAGCACGGTGGGCTCGAGCGCCACGCCGCCCAGCCATGTCTCGATCCGCTGGACGAGGCCGGCCAGGATGACCGAGTCCACGCCGAAATCCTCGAACGGCGTGTCCGAGCCCAGCTTGGCCACGGGGATCCGGAGCTCCGCGCTGAACACGCCCCTCAGCCCGTCGAGGACACGGCTCGCGCCGTTCTCGCCCACGCGCGGCGTGATGTGGCTCGCGCCGTTCTCGCCCGCGCGCGGCGCGATGTGGCTCGCGCCGTTCTCGCCCGCGCGCGGCGCGATGTGGCTCGCGCCGTTTTCTCCCGCGCGCGCGGCGGGCGCGGGAGGCGCCGCGCCGAGCGTGGGTTGCTTCGCCTGCACCGGCTCTGGGCGCTCCACCTGCAGCCAGCGCTCCGCCGCCGCCTCCTCGGGGAGCTTCCTGCCGGCGAAGACGCAGGGCGCGCCGTGCAGCCGCACGGCCTGGTCGAGAAGCGAAAGCCCCTCGGCCGTGGAGTACGTCGGGAGGTCCCATTCCTCGAAACGCCGGGTCCCCTCGCCGGCCATGCCGCCCCCCTGCCAGCGGGACCATTGAATCGATCGGACGTGTCGCTCGCCCGCGGCCGCGCGCTGCGCGGCGAAGACATCCATGAAGGCATTGGCCGCCGCGTAATCGAGGATCCCGGCCGAAAGCCGCGGTATCAGGGCGGCCACGGACGAGAACGTGACGAAGAAGTCGAGAGGGCTCGTGCTCGTCAGCTCGTGGACGAGCTGAAGGCCATCGACCTTCGGTGAAAGGACAGCGGCGATGTCGGCGATGTCCTTGTGAATGAAGGCGGGCGTGGAGGTCCGCATCTCGCCCGCGCAATGGACGACGCCTCCCAGCGGTCCAAGGTCGCGCTCGAGGCCGCCGAGGAAGCCCTGCAGCGCCTCGCGGTCGGTCAGCGATCCGACGTAGATCCGGACCTCGGCGCCGCTCGCCTCGAGGTCGAGCACGAGGGCCACCCTGGCCGCGGTGAGCGGATCGCGCGCCGGATCCGCGACGAGCGCCCGCCAGCGCTCGCGCGGCGGCAGCGGCTTGCGCCCCAGGAGCGCGAGCCGGCGCGCACCGCGCCGGACCAGGTGGCGGGCCACCTCGGCGCCGAGGCCCTGCATCCCGCCAGAGACGAGGATCGGCCGCCCCGCCGCGATGGCCGAGGCGATGGGATCGCCGCCGCGAGGACCGCCGGACGAGGACACGGGCGAAATCCGGGGGACGAAGCGCTCGCCGTCCCGATAGCAGGCCTCGCCCTCGGGGGCGTTGGCCATGAACTCGTGCCACAGGAGCTCGCCCAGGGACGCTCCGGAGAGCGCGCGCTCGTCGAGGTCGACGGTCCGGGCCCGGACGCTCCTGTACTCGGCGCCCAGCGCGCCGATCAGGCCCGCGAGCGCAGCGCCGGCGAGGGACGGCGCCTCGTTGCGGAAGGGCAGTCGACCGCGGGTCGCGTGCAAGAGCCGGAACGGCCCCGGGACGGCGAGCCGAACGAGCCGCTGCACGAAGGCGAGCTTCCCGAGCTGGAGCGGGCAGCGCGCGACCGGCTCGCGATGGATGTCCGACAGGTCGATCAGCGCGGCGATCCCCCCGTGCTCGTTCCAGAGCGCCTGCGCGAGCGCGTCGGCCTGCGCGGGCGCGCCGGTGTCGAGCTCCATCTCTCCGCCGTGGAACCCGGCCGCCGCATCACGCGTGAGGACGACGCGAACGTCGCCGTGCCCCGCGCCCAGGGCCTCCGCCAGCGCGAGCGTCTGCCGGCCGGCGACCACGAGGACCGCGCCGTCCGGGCGCTCCGCGCCGCCGGCGACGCGCTCCGAGGGGCGCCAGGCCTTCTCGAGGAACACGCCGGCGTGCGCCGGAGCGGCCTCCGGAGCGGCAGCTCCTCGCTCCCCGCCCAGGTCCGCCGAGGGCGAAGGCGCCGCCGCAACGCCCGCCGCGCCCGCGGGCTCGTCCTGCAAGGGCAGCCAGTACCGCTCGCGGGCGAACGGGTACGTGGGCAGCGAGATCCTGCGGCAGGCGGACGGCCGGGGCAGCGCTTCCCAGTCGATGTCCGCGCCGGAGACCCACAGCCTGGCCACCTGCTGCAGCCGGCCCTTGCCGATCCATTGCGCGATCAGCGACCGGACGCCCTCGTCGTCCCCGGGGAGTAGCGCGCGGTCGTCCGAGCGGGCCCGCCCCCGCAGCACCGCTGCGTCGTCGCCGGCCGCGAAGGCCTCGAGGCCGCGCGCGAGCGCCTCCCGGTCGCCGGCGATCAGCGCCAGGCGCTCTTCCATGGGCTCTCTGCCGACCTGGAGGGTGTACGCCAGGTCGGCGAGGTCGACGTCGTCTCCGCCGCGGAGGAACGCCGCGATGCGCGCGGCAACCGCGCGCAGCCGCCCTTCTTCCCGGGCGGAGAGCACGACGATCTGCGGCCCTTCGTGCGGGGGGCGCGGCGCGACCTCCGGGGCCTCCTCCACGATGACGTGGGCGTTCGCCCCGCCGGCCCCGAAGGAGCTGATCCCGGCCCGCCGGGGCAGGACCTGCGAGCGCCCGTCGACCTCGACGGTGGCTCGCTCCCAGGGCGCCGGCCGCCGCTGGACGAAGAACGGCGTCGCCGTCCAGTCGATGTTCGGGTTCAGCGCCTCGGCGTGGAGCGACGGCGCGAGCTCGCCGTGTTTCATCTGGAGCAGGACCTTGGTCAAGCCAGCGACCCCGGCGGCCGCCTCCAGGTGCCCCATGTTCGACTTGAGCGACCCAATCGGGCACGAGAAGCCAGGCTCCGCTGCGCCCTGGAACGCCTGGTTCAAGCCCTCGAGCTCGATGGGATCCCCGAGGGGAGTCCCGGTCCCGTGGGCCTCGATGTAGCCGATGGACCGGGCCGGGATCCCCGCCCGCGCGACGGCGGCCTTGACCAGCGCGGCCTGCGCCTTGGCGCTCGGGACCGTATAACCGCTCGACCTGCCGCCGTGATTGACGGCGACCCCCCGGATGACGCCGTGAATCGGATCTCCGTCGCGCAGCGCGTGCGAAAGGGGCTTGAGCAGCACGCACCCGACCCCCTCCCCCGGCGTGAACCCGTCGCCGCCTTCACCGAAGCTGCGGCAGCGGCCGTCAGGGGCGGTCATCTTGAACAGCGAGTGCTGAAGGTACTTGTTGGGGTGGAGGGACAGGTTCACCCCGCCGGCGAGGGCCATGGCGCACTCGCCGCGCCGCAAGCTCTCCACGGCCAGGTGGAGGCACGTCAGGGAGGAGGAGCAGAGCGTATCGACGCTGAGGCTCGGGCCGTTCAGGTCCATGACAAAGGAGACCCGGTTGGCGATGGACCCGTACCCCAGCCCCACCGCGACCGGCCGGCCCCTGAGCGTCGCCTCCACCCCGTAGAAGGGATACTCGCTGTACATGACGCCGGCGAACACACCCACGCAGCCGCCGTGCCTGCGCTGGAGGAGCTCGCGGGTATAGCCGGCGTCCTCGAACGTCGACCAGGCGACCTCCAGGAACAGGCGCTCCTGGGGATCCATGAACTCGGCCTCTCGCGGCGAGATCCTGAAGAACATGGGGTCGAAGAGGTCGATCCCGCGGAGGAACCCTCCCCATTTGTTGTGGATCCGGCCGAGCTTGCTCCGGTCGGGATCGTACCAGGCGGCGTGATCCCAGCGATCCGCGGGGATCTCGGTAATGCAGTCCTTGCCCTCGCGCAGGTTCTGCCAGAACTCGCGCAGATCGTCGGCGCCGGGGTAGCGGCCGGCGACACCGATGATGGCAATGGCGGTGTCGTCGCCGACCGCTGCAGGGAGCGGCCCTGGCGCGACCACCGCCACGCCGGCGACCGGCGCCGGCGCGGCAGCCGCGCCGGACGGCTCGGCGCCGGTCAGGCCGAAGCGCTGGCGCAGCGCCTGGCCGTGGGAGGTGACGAGATGCCGGGCCACCTCCCGCAGGTCGCGATGCTGGAAGAACAGGGTCTTCGGCAGGCCGGCGAGGCCCTCCGCCGAGAGGAGCCGATACAGCCCCATGGCCATGAGGGAGTTCAGGCCGTAGTCCGAGAGCGGGGTCTTCGCCCGCACGTCGCGCGCAGGGATCTCGGCCACCGAAGCGAAGAGCTGCACGAGCCAGCGCTCCACCGCGTCGAGCAACCCGTCTTCCGCCTGCGAGCCCGCAGGCGTCACGGGCGCCGGAGCAGGGGCCGCTGCGAAGGCCGCTGCCACGGCGGGGGCCGCTGCCAAAGCCGGAGCCGGAGCAGGGGCCGCTGCGAAGGCCGCTGCCACGGCGGGGGCCGCTGCCAAAGCCGGCGCCGGAGCCGGGGCCGCTGCCGGAGCAGGGGCCGCGCCGGACGCGCGGGAGATCTCCCGCACGCGGAGCCGCTGGCCCCCGAACGGGTACGTGGGCAGCGGCACGCGTCGCGGCGGTCGCCGGTAGCAGCGCGACCAGTCCACGGCGTCCCCGGCGACCCATCGGCGCGCGAGCGCCACGGGATCGTCCGACGCCGCGGCGGGCCGGGGCACCGGCGTCCCATCGACGCTGCCGGTGAACACCCCTTCCGGCAAAGGCGCCTGGCCGGCGGCAAACGCTGCCAGCTTGGCGCCCAGATCGTCGAGGTCACGGGCGATGATGGCCAGCCGCTCGGCCATGTCGCGGCGCCCCACCTGGAGGGTGTAGGCCACCCCGGCGAGCGAGAGCGTCGCGCCCGGTCCGGCGAGAAAGCCCTGGAGACGTCGCGCGTACTCGCGGAGCTGATCGCCTGTCGCGGCCGAGAGGATCACCCCATAAGGGCCGATCGACGCTTCGGCGGGTCGCTCTGCAGCGCAGTACTCCTCGATCACGGCGTGGCCCAGCGAGCCCGTGGCGCCGAACGCGTTGACGAGCGCGCGGCGCGGCCCGCTGCGGGGCTGCCATGCGGCCGGCTGCTCGGGCACCCAGAACGGCGCCCTGTCCCAGGGGATCATGGGGTTCAGCGCGCCGCTCAGCACGTGCGGCGCCAGCGTCTTGTGCTGGATCTGGAGCAGCACCTTGGCGAGCTGCGACATGGCCGAGGCGGACTCCAGGTGTCCGATGTTCGGCTTGATCGAGCCGAGGGCGACCCGGGGCGCGCTGCCTTGCCGCTCCCCGAAGACCTCGATCAGCGCGGCGATCTCCGAGGCGTCGGCGATGGCGGCGCCTGTCGCCGCGGCCTCGACGTAACTTACCGCCTCGGGCCCGAGGCCCGCGCGGCGCAGCACGTCGCGGATCGACGCGGCCTGCGCCTCGGCCGAGGGCATACCGTAACGCGGGGTCGCGCCTGTGTGGTTGATCGCGGTGGCCTTGATCAGCGCGTGGATGTGGTCGCCGCTGCGCTCGGCGTCGTCCGCCGGCCGGATCAACACGGCGCCCACGCCTTCTCCCGGGATCCATCCGGTCGCGTCCTCTCCGAGCGCGTTGCCGAAGCCGCTCTCGGACACCATCCCCAGGCTGCAGAGCAGCCCCTGATGGTACGGGTGGGTCATCAGGTTGACGCCGCCCACGATCGCGGCCCTGCACTCGCCGCGCTGGATGCTCTCGCACGCGAGGTGCAGCGCTGTCATCGCCGACGAACACGACGTGTCGACAGCGACGCTGGGCCCCTTGAAATCGAAGGTGTGCGAGACCCGGTTGGCGATGGAGGAGTGGAGCGCCACGGCCCTGGCCACGTGGTCTTCCCGAAAGCCCTCCACTCCCTCGTTCTGGAAGTCGTTCCACATCACCCCGACGAACACACCCACCTTGCCGGCCTGGGCGTTCAGGCGCTCGGCCGTCGTGCCGGCCGCCTCGATGCACGCCCACGCGGCCTCGAGAAACAGCCGCTCCTGGGGATCGATCGAGCGCGCCTCCGCGGGGGACATGCGGAACAGCAAGCAGTCGAAGCGATCGACATCGTCGAGGAAGCCGCCCGAGGAGCAGTAGATCCCGCCCTTGTCAGGCCCCGTGGCCTGGAGCGGCGCAGGGTCCCAGCGATCGGCGGGGGCCGGCCGGATGCTCCGCTCGCCGCGGCGGAGACGTTCCCACAGCGCGGCGGCGTCGGGCGCGCCGGGGTACCTCCCGCTCTGGCCGACGATGGCGATGTCCGTGCCCCAGGCGGCGCTGGCCGCGCCCCGGCTGCCGGCTCCGGGCGAGGCGCTGACAGGGAGCGCGCCCGCCGGAGCGCCGCGCACAGTCAACGCCTCGACCCCCTCGCGCGCCGGCGTCCCCCTCCCCGGCTGCCGCGCCCGAGGCAACGCGCCCTCGCGCTCGACGCGGCCGCCCAGCACGTTGAGGAGGAATACGTGCCTCGGGCCCAGCCCGAAATGAGGCCGGATCCGGTCGAAATCGACGGCGCCGACGGGCAGGAGCCCGACGCCGAACTCCGATTGCCGGAGCGTGAGCAGCTCGATCAAGCACCCTGTCTCGATGAGAACGAAGGGATCCGCGCTCGCTCCATAGACGGGCTCGATGGCGTCGAGCTGGGCGATGAAGAACAGCGAGAACCCGGATCGGTCGAAGTGCGGCCGGTTGTAATAGAAATGGGCGGTCCGCTCGATGGATGGATTCCCGTCGATCAGCCAGAGCTCGTGCCGCTCGGGGTGATGATAGTAGATCCCGGGGCCGAGCCCCTCGACGGCGCCCTCTTTGACGTGCAGGTATGTCTGTACGGCGTAGGTCGCGCCGGCCGAGGGATAGAGATACTTCGGCTTTCCGTCGATCGTGGCCTGGCGGAGGAGCCCCAGCAGCCCGCTGAAGTCCGCGAGGGGGATGGGCTGGTCCTGGAAGTCGGTCCGGCACGAGCGCAGGCGGTAGTCGGCCTCGGGGACGCTGTCGCCAGGAAGCGCGATGACGCCGCGGTGCTCGCCCTGCCGGCGCAGGTGCGGCTTCTGCTGCTTGAAGGCCTCCCGCTGCTCCCTGGAGAAGAAGTCGGTCTTTTGCGGAGCGGGCGCGCTCGGCTCGGCCTCGACCGGCGCCGCCAGGGGCTCTGGTGCCGCGGCCGCCTCGACAGGCGCCGCGGGCGCGCCGCGCTCCTCCAGGAAGGCGGCGATGCCAGCCACGGTGGGCCGCTTCAGGAGGACATCGACGCTGAGCGACAGATCGAGCTGCTCGCGAAGGCGCTGCGCGATCCGCACCAGGGTGAAGGAGGTGGCGCCCAGGTCGAACAGGTCCTGGTGCGGGTCGACGTGCGCCACGTTCATCGCCTCCCTGAAGAAACCGACGAGCTGGTCGACGAGGCGCTGCCCAGCGAACACGCGAGGACTCCCATTCTTCGCCGACGCCGCCGGCGCAGACTGCGCCGGTCGCGCCGACTGCACCGGTCGCGCCGGCAGCACCGGCTCGGGCGCAGGCTTTACCGGGGATGCGGCGCTCCGCGGCGAGGCCGCGGGCTGCGGCGAGGCCGCGGGCTGCGGCGCCGCGGCCCCGGCAACCTGCTCGGCCACGCTGGCGGCGATGCCCGCCATGGTGGGATGCTTCAGGATCGTCTCGACGGACAGGCTGACGCCGAAGGCCTCCCGGACCTTCTGGGAGACCCGCACCAGCGTCAGCGAGGTGGCTCCCAGGTCGAAGACGTCCGCCTCGGGAGCAAGGCCCTTTCGCCCGAGGGCCAGCTCGAAGAGGGCGACGATGTCCCGGAGGATCTTCTCCTTCACGGCGCCGGCGTCCGGCGGCGCCGCGGCCGCGTCGTCCTGCACCGGCCAGGGCAGCGCCGCCCGGTCCATCTTCCCGTGGGCCGTCACCGGGATCCCGGCGACCTGCACGAACTGATTCGGCACCATGTAGCGCGGCAGCGAGGATTCGAGGAAGCGCCGCATCACCTGGGGCGAGAACGACGCCCCGTCCCGGAGAACGACGTAGGCGACCAGCCGCGGATCACCCGAGTCGGCGTCCCGTACCGCGACGGCGGCCTCCCTCACCGCCTCGTGCCCGAGGAGCGCGGCCTCGATCTCTCCGAGCTCGATCCGGAGGCCGCGCAGCTTGATCTGCCCGTCCATGCGCCCGAGGAAATCGATATTCCCATCGGGGAGCCACGCGGCGCGATCCCCGGTCTTGTACATCCTGGCGCCCGGGCTCGGATCGAACGGGTCACGGACGAAGCGCTCCGCGGTCAGCTCGGGCCGGTTCAAGTAGCCGCGCGCGAGGCCCACGCCGGCGATGTAAAGCTCGCCTGTCTGATCGGGGCGCACCGGCCGCTGCTGCTCGTCGAGGATGTAAAGGCGGATGTTGGCGATGGGACGGCCGATAGGGACCTTCCTGTCGTCCCTCAGGTTGCACTTCCAGAAGCTGACATCGACGGCCGCCTCGGTGGGGCCATACAGGTTGTGGAGCTGAGCGGAGAAGGTGGAGAGCGCCCTCTCCATCAAGGGATACGGCAGCGCCTCGCCGCTGAAGAAGACGTGCCGCAGCGACGCGCAGCCCGCCGCTCTGGGCTCGTCCAGGAAGAGGCGCAGCATCGACGGGACGAAGTGGCAGGCGGTCACGCCGTGCTCCTGGATGAGCCCGGCCAGGGCCGCCGGATCCCGCTCCGCGCCGGGCGCCGCGAGGACGATGCGGGCCCCGGTGATCAGCGGCCAGAAGAACTCCCAGACGGACACATCGAACGTGAACGGGGTCTTCTGCAGGACGCGATCAAGCGGCGTGAGGGCATAGGCTTCCTGCATCCAGTGGAGCCGGTTGCAGATCGCCCGGTGGGAGAGCATGCACCCCTTGGGCATCCCCGTGGATCCCGAGGTGTAGATGACATAGGCGAGGTGCTCCGGCCGGACCTCGACGCGCGGCCTGTCGGCGGAGTACGAGGAGAGCCGGCTCGCCTCGGTGTCCAGGCACAGGCGCGTCCCGGTGAATCCGGCCAGCACGCCGGAGAAGCTCGACTGGGTGAGCAGGACGGCCACGCCGGCGTCCCGCGCCATGAACTCCAGGCGCTGCTCCGGATACGTGGGCTCGAGAGGCAGGTAGGCGCCACCTGCCTTGAGGATCGCCACGAGCGCCACGACGAGCTCGAGCGATCGCTGCATGAGCACGCCCACGATCTGGTCGGGGACCACGCCGTGCGCGCACAGGAAGCGAGCGCACCGATTGGCTTGCTCGTCGAGCTCACGGTAGCTGAGCGAGCGCCCGTCGATCTGCACGGCCGGCAGATCGGGTGTCCGGAGGACCTGCTCCTCGATCAGGCGGTGGAGGGCCTGATCCTCGGGATACGCGGCGCGGGTGTCGTTCCAGCGCGCGAGGCGCTCTCGCCACGCCTCGTCCGTGAGGCCGGCGAGGGCGGAGGGCGCGCTCTCGGGGGCGCGCTCTCGGAGGACGGCCGCGAGGTCCGCCCGATCCCAGACCTCGGGCGAGGTGGCGAGCTGCTCGAGCAGCCGGCCGTAAGCGGCGAACATCTCGGCCACCATGCCAGGAGGGAAGTGATCCTGGACGGCGTCCCAGTGGTACTCGAGCCTGCCGTCGGCCTCCACCTGCGCTGTATCGAGGACGACCTGCGGCGTCTGGGAGAGGCCGCACGCGTCGCAGAAGCCGACCGGCAGCCGGAAGTCGGCGTGCGGCATGAAGCCGGTGAACACGACCGGCAGGACGCGCGCGCCCTGTTCCGGGCGCCGCAGCGCGAGATCGCGCAGGACCCCGAAGCCGCCGAGGAGCTGATGGGCCCGGTCCTCCTCGACGCCGCGCTGATGGCGGCGGACCTTCTCCGCGAACGAGCGGCCCGACCGAGGGTCGTGGACGAGCCAGCGCAGGAAGGTGAAATCGCCGACGACCTCGTCGATTTCCGGGTGGATCGGGGGGCGCTCGTAATCGACCACGACCACGGTGAACGGCCCGGGCTCGGCCCAGGCCGACAGCACCTCGACATACGCCGACACGAGGACGGTCTCTGGCGACACGCCGAGCGCCCTCGCCCTGTCCGCGAGGGCCGGCCACGCGGCAAGCGTCGCCTGGAGCCGCGCGCGCTCCGACCGGACCGAGGCCGGGGGCCGCGCCCCGGGGAAGACGGGGCCGTTCGGGATGTGCGCGAGCTTGTGACGCCAGTATTCCCGGGACACCGCCCCTTCCGGGGACCGCTGGAGCCGCGCGACGGCCGCCACGTAATCCTGAAAGGTGATGGCCGGCCGCCGCAAGGGAGCCTCGGACCGCTCGTAGAGGCGGAACCATTGCTTGAGGACGAGGAGGACGCTGTTGCCGTCGGCGATGAGCAGGTCGATCGCGACGTGCAGGCGCCAGCGCGTCGCGTCGAGCCGCGAGGCGGCGACCTCGAACAGGGGCCATCGGCCGAGGGGAAAGACCTGCTCGCTCGCGCGCCGTCGCATCGTGGCGAGGGCGCTCTCCGGCGACGCGTCGCCGCGCAGGTCGACGGAGCGGATCTCGTAGGGCGGCACGTCCTCGAGCACGCGGCAGCGCCCGTCGGCGTCGATGACCGCCCGCAGCATGTCGTGGGTCGCCACGACCGCGCGGAGCGCGCGCTGGAGGCGCGGCACGTCGAGGCCCTCGCATTCGTACTCCAGGTAGAGCTGGCAGCTCACGCCGCCGTGCTCCAGGAAGGCCGTGCGGCCGACGAAGTACGCCTGTTGCAGGTCGGTGAGCCCGAAGGACTGGTGTCGCAGGGCGGGGTCGTGCGCCAGAGGCGGCGGCGCGGCGCGCGCGGGTACGGCGTCGGAGCGGGAGGGCGCCACGGGACGATCCGCCGCCGGGCGCTCGGCGTGCCAGCGCTCGGGGTGCTCGGCGAGCTCACCGACGGCGCGGCCGTAGCGGTCGAACATCGCCTCCATCACGCCTGGCTCGAAGGACTCCGCGTCGTAATCCCAGCTCAGATAGAGCGCCCCGTCCCGCTCGAGGATCTGGTGATCCAGCGCGACCTGGGGTGTCTGCGTGACCGCGTACGAGACGCGCTGGAACCAGTCCTCGGCGTCGGCCGGCTTCGCCGCGTTGTCGAGCATCGAGGTGAACACCACCGGCAGCGTCGAGGCGCGATCGGCCTTGCTCCGCAGCCGGAGCTCCCGCAGGGTCCGCACCCCGCTGACCGTGTAGTGATCCATGTCGTCCCAGAGCTGGCGCTGGTGGAGTCGGGCCTGCTCGATGAGGCTGCGGCCCGCGGGCGGCTCGACCTTGAACAGGCTCGTCGAGATGAACGGCCCCACGATCTCGTCGATACGCGGGTGGAGAGGCGGGCGGTTGAAGAAGGTCAGGACGAGGGCATAGGCCTCATCCCCGGACCAGCCGCTCAGGGTCTCTGCGAAGAGCGTGAGGAGCAGCGTCGTCGGCGAGACACCGGAGCTCCGGGCCGCGCTCTTCATCGCTCCCCACGCCGCGGGGGGCAACGACCGGTGCAGCCGGACTCGCGCCGAGGCCGCCGTCGCCGACGGGGAGCCCGCCCGGACCCGCATGGGCAGCTTCGGCCCAGACGGCATGTCCGCGAACTTGCCGAGCCAGTACGCGAGATCCTCCCGGAATCGAGGCGTTTTTTCGAACTCCTTGATCGCCAGCACGACGTCGCGAAAGGACACATCGAGTCCGGCGAGCTCTAGCCCGGGCTCGCGGTAGAGCTGGAACCACTGCCGCTGGAGCAGGTGCAGCCCCGCGCCGTCGGTGACCCACGTATCAAGGCTGAAGTGGATGATGGATCGGTCGCCCGGCAGCCGGGTGATCTCGATATCGAAGAGAGGCCACGACCCCGGCTCGTAGAGCTTGTGGGACAGCCGGAGCCGGACGTCAGCGCGGTGGCGCTCGATCTCGGCCGCCGCGGACCACCTGAGGTCGTGGACCGGGAGAGAGACAGGGGGGGCCGGCGGCATGATCTGCTGGCGCCCCTCGGGGAGGATCTTCGCGCGCAGCATCTCGTGGTGGGCGACGAGGCGCTGCCAGGCCCGCTCGAGCCGCGCGGCGTCGAGGTCCTGCTCCTCGATCTCCATGTAGAAGTGGCCGCCCACGTGGCCGAGCGCGTCTCCGAGCTGCTTGCCCACCAGATAGGCTTCCTGGATATCCATCAGGGGAAAGGGCCGATGGCGGTTCTGCGGATCCGGCGCGAGGACGGGCGCGCGGGGCCCGGCGCCGTCGGCCGCTCCGCCGTGCTGCGGCGGGGTGCGCCGCAGCCTGTCGCGGAGGGCGCGGAAGACGCTCAGCTTCTCTTCTCTCGAGCGTTCGTCAAACATGGCGTCCGTCACAGCCTTCTCCATGCGGTAGAGTCGCCGCCCGCGGTCCGGGCGCTGCACACAAGCGCGATCACGTCAGACCATGCCTTCGAGCTCGGGGCGCGAGCGCAACGCGTTGAACAGCGCGTCGAGCTCCGCGTCCCCGAGCGCGTCGAGCTCCGCGTCCCCGAGCGCTCCGAGGAGCCGCCAGAGCTCGTCATGCCCCACGGCCAGCTCCGGCGCGCCGGGGCCGGGAGCGCCCTGGGCGCGGAGCACTTGGGCCTTGATCTCTGCGAGCGCGGGATCGCGCTCGATCATTCCCGCCAGCGAATCGATCGTCCCTGCCTGCGCCAGGACTGCATTGGGGAATGGCCGGCGCAGCCTCTGCTCCAGGTGGTAGCAGAGCTTGGCCATGGCAATGGACCCCACGCCGAAATCGACGAGGGCTTGATCCGCGGGCAGCGACCCGGCGAGGCCCAGGAAGTCACCGATGGTGCCCTGGAGGTAGGTCGTAATGGCGTCGAGGCTCGTCCCGCGCTGCGGCGCGCGCAGCGTGCTCGGGCTGGCCGCCGTGCCATTCGCGTCCGTCACGGCGGGCGGGGCCTCCGGCGCGGGCGCGGAGACCGGCGCCTGCGTTATCCAGCAACGAGCCCCGCCGAAAGGATACGTGGGCAGGGTGAGGCGCTGGGGCGGCGGGCCTCCCTCGTACAGCGCGGTCCAATCGACCGGCGCGCCGGCCACCCAAGCGTGTGCCAGCGCCACGGCCGAAGACGCGGAGAGAGGCGCGCTCGCGGGCGAGGGGCTCGTGGGCGAGGGGCTCGTGGCGAGGACCGCTCCGGCGGGGCGGATACGGCCCCATCGGGTTCGCTCCGTCTGCCGCCGCTCCCGGATGAACTGCTGGAGATCGGCGCGCAGGTGATCGAGATCGGGCGCGGCGACGGCGAGCCGCCACGGCATGGCCTCCCGGGCCGTTTGCAGGGTGAAGGCCAGATCCCGCAGGGAGAGGTCCCCCGCGCCGTCGCGAGAGGTGATGACGTCGAGGAGCCGCTGCGCGTAGGCGACGAGGCGCTCTTCATCCATGGCAGAGAGGACAAACAGTTGCTCGCCTTGCGGCGCGGACATGGGCACGGGAGCGGACCGCGCCGCCGGATCGTCGAGCTCCTCGACGATCAGGTAGACCCCGGAGCCTCCCGCGCCGAACGACGAGATGCAGGCTCGCCGCGTGGAGGGCTCGGCATGCCCGTCGACGACCGGCATGGGCCAGGGCTCGAGCGCGCCGGGGATCCTGAACAGCGACGCATCGAAGCCCACCTCTGGATTGACCGGATCGGCGTGGAGGGACGGCGCGATCTGCCGGCTCCGGAGCTGATGGACCACCTTGGTGAGCTGCGATATGCCGGCGGCCCCCTCGAGGTGGCCGATATTGGGCTTGATCGAGCCGAGGAGGCAGGGCCCCTGGCGCCGGCCTCGGCGGAGCACCCGGGTGAACGCGGCCAGCTCGGCGGCGTCGACGAGCGTCGAGCCCATGCCCTGCGCCTCGATGTAGCTCACCGAGCCGGGATCCACGTTCGCCCGCGCGAGGGCCCGCTCGAGCAGGTCGGCCTGCGCGGCGGGGCTCGGGGCCATGAACCCGCTTGTCTTGCCCGCATGGTTGAGCGCGCTGCCCTTGATGACGGCCAGGATCGGATCCCGGTCGAGCAAGGCCTGGCGCAGCGGCTTGAGCAGCACGGCGCCCACGCCCTCCCCGGGGACAAAGCCGTCGCCGCCCGCGCCGAAGCTGCGGGTCTGGCCCGTCGACGACAGCGCCTTGACCTGGCAGAGGTTCACGTAACGAGAAGGATGGGGATAGAGGTTGACCCCACCCGCGAGCGCCATCTCGCACTCCCCGCGCAGCAGGCTCTCGCACGCCAGGTGAATGGCTGTCAGCGACGAGGAGCATTGGGTGTCGATTGCCAGGCTCGGCCCCTGGAAGTCGAAGAAGTACGACACCCGGTTGGCGATCGCAGAGAACGAGGGATTGGAGAACACCCAGCGTCCCCGCGCCTGCTCCTCCAGGGCGAGCAGGTGGTAATCCCCCACGTTGACGCCGACGAAGACACCGACCGATCGCGACTGCGGCCTCCGCCGCGCGTACCCGGCGCGCTCCAGGGTGGACCACGCGATCTCCAGGAAGAGCCGCTCGGACGGGTCGAGGCTCGCCGCCTCCGTGGGCGAGATCTGGAAGAACAGGGCGTCGAAGCGGCCGATATCGTCCAGGAAGCCGCCCCATTTGCAGTACATCCTGCCCGCGGCGGCCCTCCGGGGGTCAGCGTCGTAGTAGGCGCTCACGTCCCATCGATCGGCGGGGACCTCCCTCGTGCACTCCCTCCCGGCGCGGAGGTTCTCCCAGAGCTCCTCCGGCGAGCGCGCCTGGGGATAACGCCCGTCTAGGGCGAGGATGGCGATGTCGTCCGCGGCGCTCTCCGGAGCGAGCCGAGCGCCGCTCTCCTCGATCACGGGCGCCGCGGCGGCCGGCGCGCGCTCGTGGACCAGCGCCGCCGGCGCGACGCCCTCCGCGTCCCGGCAGCGCTGGTCCACGACCGAGCGCTGGTGCTCCAGGAAGTAGCCGGTGAGCTCGGCGAGCGTCGAGTGCTCCAGGAAGAGCGTCGCCGGCAGATCCGGGTAGTCTCTGCTCAGCTCTCGCTTCAGCGTCATCATGACGAGCGAATCCACGCCAAGGGCGTCGAGCGGCACCTCGTCCTCGACGCTCGCGGGATCCAGCTTGAGGGTCCGCGCCAGGACCCCGCGCAGCTCATCGCGGATCCACCGGGCGGCCGCCTCGTCGGAGCCGGCGCTGCGCCCGGGCGAGCGGTCGGCCCGCTGCGCGACCTCGCCCTGGCGTCCGGCCCGCTGCGCCGCCTCACCCTGGCGTCCGACCCGCTGCGCCTCCGCGTGCGCGCTATCTGGCGCGAGCGGCGCGAGCGGCGCGACCACGACGCCGTCGCTCTCGGCCATCACCACGCATTGCGGGGCCTCAAGGGGCTCGATCCCGGCCTGGCCAAAGAGGTGGAGGCGACGGAAGCCGGCCGTCTGCAATGCGGCGCGCCACCCCGCCGGGCTGAGCAGCGGAGAGCCAGGGAGGCGCCGGTCTCCGTCCTCGAAATGCCACCACCCCGCGGTCAGGCCAAAGGTCAGCGACAGGAACGTCTCCGCCCGGGTCACCTCGTTGAACAGCAGGACCCCATGGGCCTTGAGCAGGCGCTTGAGCCGCTCCAGCGTGCGATGAACGTTCCGCGTGGCGTGCAGCACGTTGCTCGCCAGGATCAGATCGAACGAGCCCGGGGTGAGGCCCTGCGCCTCCACGTCCCGCTCGAGGTCGACGACCTGGAACTCGAGGAACGGGTACGCCGCCCCGAACCGCCGCTCTCCTGCGCGAAGGAACTCGCGGGATACGTCCGAGTAGACGTAGCGAACCCGCACCCCCTCCGCCGCGAAGGCGTCGAGGGCGCGCGCGCTCAGGCTCCCCGTGCCCGCGCCCACCTCGAGGACCCGGAGCTCGGCGAGCGGCTCCGCACCCGAGCGCCGGCGGACGTACGCACGCGCCGCCCACGCCGCCAGACGGTTGAAATGATCCGCGGCCGCGTTGCCCTGGTAGACGCCGCTCACCAGCTCGGACGAGCCGCCCGGGAACAGGACCTCGGCCCCGCTCTTGTGACCGGCCATCACGAGGAACAGATCGCGCACACACGCCGAGAGCAGGGCCGCATGCGCGCCGACGGGCGGCGTCCGGCAGAGCCGCTCGCGCTCGTCGGTCAGGCGACGCAGCCGCTCCCGGGCCTCGGCGCTGTCCACCCGGGCGGTCGCGATCACCTCGTCGCCGCGGAGCTCGACGAACCCCGCGCGCGCGAGGATCTGCAAGAGGACGTCGAGGAGCCGATCGTACGGCGCCACCACGCCGAGCCGCCGGAGCAGCGCGCCTCGACCGCAGCCCGCGCCGCGCCGCTCGAAGCAGCCTTCGCGCTGGAAGGCGGCCAGGAGGTCCCAGCAGGCGAGCTCGTCCACCTGCTGGAGGGCCTCGTCGAACGCCCGTGACGGCTCCGCAGCCATGGACTCGGACGCGGGCAGGACGAGCGGCTCCTCGAGCACGGAAGCGGCGCTGGCGGGGTAGACCTCGCGACGCCGGAGGATGCCGGCGCGCCGCAAGGCGGCGCTGTCAGCCCGGAAGACCAGGATTTGCCGCGCCGGCGAGGCCACGATCCGGCCGAAGGCCTCCACGGCCGCGGGCACGGTGAGCGGATGAACGCCCTGCGCGGCGTAGCGCCGCTCGACCTCGGGCAGGTTGGCGGCCCCGACGAGCCCCCAGAACCCCCAGTCGATCACCTGGACCGGGTACGCGACGCGCGCGGCGAGCCCGAGGGCGAAGGCGTCCTCGAACCAGCTCGCGGCCACGTAGTTGCCCTGGCCGGCGTTGCCGAACAGCGCCGCCGCTGCGGAGGAGAACGTCATGAAGTCGAGGGGCTCGCCGGCGAACACCTCGCCGAGCACAAGGCTCCCCTCGACCTTGGGGGCCAGGCAATCGGTGAACCGCTCCTCGGTCATCCCGGCGAGGAGGCCGTCCGCAAGAGTGATCGCGCCGTGCATGACGCCGTCGATGCGACCGAAGGCGGCCTTCGCCCGGGCCACGGCCGCCTTCATCGCGGCGAGGTCGGTGACGTCGGCCTGCAGGTAGAGGACCTTGCCTCCCCTGCCCTCCACCGCCGCGATCTGGCGCTCGATTTCGCGATCGAGCGGCCTGCGGCCGACCCAGACGAGGCGAGCGCCGACGGCCTCGGCCAGGTGGAGGCTCAGCGCGTGGCCCACGCCGCCCGTGCCGCCGACCAGGAAGTACACGCCACCTCGCCGGAACGGCGGCGCCCGCGGTGGCACGGCGACGGCCACGAGCTCCTGCTCGTAGAGCACGCCGTCGCGGAGCAGCGCCAGGGTGCCCTGCCGGCTCCAGGGGAAGGCGCGGACTCGGTCAACGCTGCTGGCCACGCTGCTGGTCATGCTGCCGGCCACGCTGCCCGCGGTCGGCCTGGCGCTCTCCTCGCCGAGCGCGAGGTCCAGGCAGGCGATCTCCCAGTGCTCGCACTCCCTGGCCAGCACCTTCGCCAGCCCGTAGAACGCGGCGGCGAGGGGCGAACGGACGGGCCCTGCCTCGAGGTGGAAGGTCTCGTTCCCGACGACCTTGAGCTTCAGGGGGTTCACGTCGAAGCCGCGCCGGAAGAGCGCCTTGATCAGCCGGAAGAACGCGGTGATCGCGCGCGTCGGGGCGGCTCCGGCCGCGCCTTCCGCGCCCGCGAACGGCAGGACATAGACCAGCGCGCCCGGGCGGAGCCCCGCGAGCACGGCCTCGAGCGGCGCGTCCGAGCCGTCGCCCGAGCCGAGGCCGAGCGAGCGCACCTCGTCCCCGGCATGCGCCGCGGCGAGGGCCCGCCGGAGCGGCTCAGCGGCCGGCGTGGAGACGATGAGCACGTCCTGCCGCGCTGGCGCCGGTGAGGCGCCGGTCGGGCCGTTGAACGACGCGGCGAGCGGGGCGCGCAGCGGTGTCCACACCGGCTCGTAGAACAGGTCCTGGCAGAGGTCGGGCCCGGGAGCGGCCTTCTCGACCGGCGGCCGCGGGGCGCTGCCGGCCCAGTACCGCTCGCGGGCGAAGGGATAGGTCGGCAAGGCGACGCGCCTGGGCCGGCTCCCCGCGAACAGCACGTCGGCCGGCAGGGGCGCCCCCATCACCCAGGCCGCGGCGAGGTCGACAAGGTTCACCCCATCTCCGCCCGCTCGCGCCAGCGGGGCGCCGCCGCCGGTCTGCGCCAGCGGGGCGTCGCGCCTCACCTGGGACGGCGCGGACCTGCCGCTCGGGTCGACCCGACCGTGGAACACCTGCCCCGACGGCGTGTCCCCCCGGCAGAACCGGCGGAACGCGGACGCCGCCTCGCCGAGCGAGCCGGCGATCACGGCCAGCCGGGAGGACATCACCTCGCGGCCCACGAGCAGCGTGTAGGCGACGTCGGAGAGGTCGCACGAGGGCGCCGCGTCGCGGCTCAGCGCCTCGAGGCGGTCGGCGAGCTGCTGCGCGTACTCGCGCAGGCGCGCCTCGTCCCGCGCGGAGAGCACGAGCAACCGCGGCCCGCTCCGGGGCGGCGGCGGGGGCGGCTCGGGGTACTCCTCCAGCACGACGTGCGCGTTGGTGCCGCCGAACCCGAACGAGCTCACGCCCGCGCGCCTGGGAACGGGGTCGCCGTGCTCGTCGAGG
The DNA here is from genome assembly GCF_051525985.1 of Sorangium sp. So ce145. Classification (NCBI taxonomy): domain Bacteria; kingdom Pseudomonadati; phylum Myxococcota; order Polyangiales; family Polyangiaceae; genus Sorangium; species Sorangium sp. So ce145. The sequence continues at coordinate 5,819,291 of NZ_CP150315.1, forward strand.
AGCGGCGACCACGGCCGCGTCTCCGTCGGCAGGTAGAACGGCGAGCCCTCGAGGTGAAGGTACGGGTTGGGCTCGCGCAGGTGGAGGTTCCCCGGCAGGGTCCGGTGCTGCATGGACAGCACGAGCTTGAGGAGGCCGGCGATGCCGGCCGCCGGCTCGAGGTGGCCGATCTGCGTCTTCACGGCGCCCAGGGCGCAGTACGGCCGCGCCGGCAGCGCCAGGCCCTGGCGCTCGGCGAGGCGGCGGAAGGCGAGCTTGAGGCCGTCGACCTCGACGGGGTCGCCCAGCTCGGTGCCGGTGCCGTGGGTCTCGATGAGGGTGACGGTCTCCGGGGACACGCCGGCCCGCGCGTAGGCGTCCACCAGCAGATCGGCCTGGGCCTGCGCGTTGGGGGCGGTCAGCGACGCGGCCCGCCCGCCGTGGTTGACCGCCGTGGCGCGGATGACCGCGAGGATCCGATCGCCGTCGAGGACGGCCCGCTCGAGGGGCTTGAGGAGCACCACGCCCACGCCCTCGCCTTTCACGAAGCCGTCGGCGCGCCGGTCGAACGTCTTGCAGCGGCCGTCCGGGGAGAGGATGCCGAGCTGGTCGGCGCCGATCACGCCCTCGGGCGAGCACATCAGGGTCACCCCGCCCGCGAGCGCGAGCGTGGACTCGCCGAGGCGCAGCGAGTGGACGGCGCGGTGGACGGCCACGAGGCTGCTGGAGCAGGCGGTGGTCACGACCTCGCTCGGCCCGTGGAGGTTGAGCAGGAAGGAGACCCGGTTGGCCAGCATGGCCAGGTTGTTCCCCGTGGCCGCCTGGGCCCCCCACGCGCCGCTCTGCTGGAGGATCCGGCTGTAATCGTCGTACTGGATCCCCGCGAACACACCCACGGGCTGGCCGCCGAGGTCCGAGGCCCGGTAACCGGCATCCTCGATGGCGTGCCAGGCGGCCTGCAGGAGCAGGCGGTGCTGGGGATCCATGAGCTCGGCCTCGGCGGGCGAGAGGTTGAAGAACCGCGGATCGAAGGCGTCGTGATCGGGGATGAACCCTCCCCACCGGGAGCGGGTCTTCCCGGGCTCGGTGGGGTCGCCGTCGTAGGCGCGAAAGTCCCAGCGCTCGGGCGGCACCTCGGTGATGAGGTCCACGCCATCGCGGAGGTTCTCCCAGAAGGCGCGCAGATCGCGCGATCGCGGGAAGATGCCGCTCGCGCCGATGATGGCGATCGCATCGCCCTGGGCGCCGCCCCCCGGCGCGCGCGTGGCGGATGCGCTGCCCGCGATCGGGGCGGCCGGCTCGCCGCGAGGAGCCGAGGACCGGCCTCCCGTCGCTGCGTCGCGGGTGGTGTCGGGGGCCTTGCTCAGCGCCGGGAAGGTCGCGAGCAGGTGGTCCACCAGCCCGCGCACATCGGGGTGAGAGAAGAACACGGTCGGGCTCACGGTGACGCCGAGCCGATCGTCGATGCGCGCGGAGAAGGTCTTGAGGTCGATGGAGTCGAACCCGACGTCTCCCAGGTTGACGTCGACACCCAGCCGCTCGGGCTCTAGCCCGATGATCTCCGCGGCCATCCGGCGCACGACCTCCGTGAGCCTCTCCGCCGCGGCCGCCCCGGCCCGCGCGTCCTGCGCTGCCTGCGCGGGGGCCACGGCGGCCGGCGCGGGGGCCACGGCGACGGCGGCCGGCGGCGTCAGGCCGAGGAGGCGCTCGATCTTCGCGCGCTCGCCGGCCAGGACCATCACCTGCGCGGCTCCGGAGGCGAGGAGCCTGTCGAAGGCCGCGAGGCCCTCGTCGGCCTCGAGGTACCTCATGCCCGTCGAGCGCAGGTAGAGCTGCTCGCCGCGCGCGTCGAAGTGCATGCCGCCTTCCCGCCACAGGGGCCAGTTCACGGAGAGCGTCCGGCCACGGCGCCGGCCCGACTGGCAGAGCCGGGTCCGGTACTGCGCATAGGCGTCCAGGAAGCGATTGCCCACCGCGTAGTCGCACTGGCCGAAATCGCCGAGGACCGCGGAGGTCGACGAGAACAGGGCGAAGAAGTCCAGATCCTCGTCCTGCGTAACCTCGTCGAGCACGACGGTCCCCTGGATCTTGCTCCGCAGGGCGGCCGCAAAGTCGCGGTGCGGTTTGTCACCGATCCGCGTCGCGTCGGTCCCGCCCGCGGCGTGGATCACCCCGTCGAGGCGGCCGGAGCGGCGCCGGATCTCGTCGATCACCCGTGCCATGCCGGCCCGGTCGGCGACGTCGACGCTCCGGTAGCTCACCGTGGCGCCCAGGCCCTCCAGCTCGGCCACGAGCGCCGGCCGGACGTCGGGCGAGCGTCCGGTGAGGACCAGATGCGGGCGTCCGGCGCGGGCGAGGTGCCGGGCGACGAGGGACGCCAGCGCGCCGGCGCCGCCGGTCAGCAGGTACACCCCGTCGCGCCGCCGCGCGGCGCCGTCCGGCGGCGGCGGGACCCGGAGCGGCGCGATCGCGCGCACGAGGCGCAGGTCGCCGCGGTACAGCACCTCGGCCGCAGCGGCCCGGCACTCGTCGGCCAGGGCGCCGTGCGCCGCGCGCGCGGCCGTCCCCTCCAGCCTCACGACGGTGAAGACGAGCTCCGGAAAGACGTGGCGCAGCGAGGGACCGTAGCCGGCCACGGCTTCCAGGAACGGGTTGGGACCGTCGAGCTCCGGGTACGCGAAGAGCACGCGCGAGAGGCCCCTGTGACCGGCCCGCGCCAGGGCGCCGAGCAGGTGGAACAACGAATGCACCCCGAGATCGAGGAGCGCCTCGCCGCGGGTGAGGATCTCCTCCGCCGCGGCCGGCGCGCCGCCGGCGAGGCTCCACTGGTGGACAATCCGCTCGGGCAACCGCCTCGAGGCCGCGAGGGCGGCCACCATGCGGTCGTAATCGCCCGCCGCGTCGATGCGGATCTCGAAGCCCCCGCCATGCACCTCGCGGTACGCGGGACCCGGGCGCACGCGCACCACGGCGCCCGGCAGATCGCGGCCGCCCTGTCCGTCGCCGGCCTCGAGGCTCAGCGTGACCCCCCGCAGCGGCGCCCCGCGCTCGGCAGCGATCGGCGAGGGCTCCCAGTCGAACCCGTAATAGAAGCAGGGATCGCCGGGGGAAGCCTCCTCGCGGCTCGCCGCCGCGGGCGGCGCGGCGCCGACCGGCAAGACGAGCGGGCCCGCGTCCGGGATCCAGCGAGGCTCGCGCGCGAAGGGGTACGTCGGAAGGGACACCTTGCGGGGCTCGCGGGAGCGCGGCAGGCGGTGCCAGTCCACCTCGCCGCCGGCGACCCAGACCCGGGCGAGCGCCGGAAGATGTCGGTCGCGGAGCATGGCCTGGACGTCCAGGGCCCCCGCCGTCTCGCCCTCCTTGGCGCCGGCGCGGCCGCGGAGCAGCGAGGCCGGAGCGCGACCCGCGAGGTAGGCGCCGAGCGCTGCGTGCAGCTCGCCGAAGTCGGAGACGACGAGCGCCAGGCGCTCGGCCATGGGCGTCCGGCCGGTCTGCAGCACGAACGCCGCGTCGTCGAGAGCAAGGCGCGGCGGCGCCGGCTCGTCCTGGCTCACGCGGGCGCCGGCATCACCTCCGGTGAGCGCCGCGACGAACGCGTTCACGCTCGAGCACCAGGACGCTGCGTGGAGCGTGAGGTCGGTGCCCAGGGCGGCGTTGAGGTGGTCGACGACGCGCCCCACGCCGGCCTGATCGAGGCCGTACTCCGAGAGGTCGTCGTCCGGATCGAGATCGGCCGGGGACACCGAGAGCGCGCCGGCGATCAGCGCGAGGACCTGCGGGCGGATCGCGGCCGGCGAGCCCTTCGCCGCGCGGCGCGCAGGAGCGACGAGCTCCTCGATCTCGTCGACCTCCTCTTCCAGGAACGCCTGCCACCGCGCGACGTAGGCGCGGAGCCGCTCCTCGGTCTTGGCCGAGAGCAGGAACAGCTGGGGCTCCGAGGACGCCTCGGACGCGCGCTCGTCGCGGTGCTCCTCGACGATGACGTGGGCGTTGGCCCCGCCCGCGCCGAAGGAGCTCACGCTCGCGCGCCTGGGCCACGCCGTCCCCTCCCCGTCCCGCGCGATCGGCGTCCAGGGCTCACGCCGGGTCTGCGGGGAGAACGGCGAGCTCGCCCAGTCGATCCGCGGGTTGGGAGGCTCCGCGTGGAGCGAGGGCGCGAGGGTGCGGTGCTCGAGCTGCAGCAGCACCTTGGTCAATCCGGCGATGCCGGCCGCGGACTCCAGGTGTCCGATGTTGGGTTTCACCGAGCCGACGGCGCAGCGGCCGTGGGCCCCGGTCCCGGACTGGAAGGCCCGCGAGAGCCCGGCGATCTCGATGGGATCCCCGAGGACGGTGCCCGTCCCGTGCGCCTCCACGTACCCGATGGTGGCCGGATCGATCTGGGCCTCCTCGAGGGCGCGGGTGATGAGCTCCGCCTGCGCGTTCGGGTTGGGGACGGTATAACCGCCTGTCTTGCCGCCCGCGTTGACGGCGGAGCCCTTGAGGACGGCGAGGATGCGGTCGCCGTCGGCCAGCGCCAGGGACAGGGGCTTGAGCAGGACTGCACCCACGCCCTCGCCGACCACGAAGCCGTCGGCGTCCGCGCCGAAGCTCTTGCAGCGATCGTCCCGCGACAACATGTCCACGAGGGTCAGCCGCGCGTAGTGGATCGGGCTGAGGAGGAGGTTGACCCCGCCGACAACGGCGGAGGTGCAGGAGCCCGCGCGCAGGCTCTCGCACGCGAGGTGGAGGGCGGTCAGCGACGAGGAGCAGGCGGTATCCACCGCCATGCTGGGCCCCCTCAAGTTGAAGAAATACGAGACCCGGTTGGCGATCGACCAGAAGGACGAGTGCGCGTAGGTCAGCTTTCCCCGGGCGCAGGCGTAGCCGCCGAGCCACTCGTAATCGCGGTTCATGACGCCGACGAACACGCCTGTCTTCGGGGCCGCCCGGAGCAGCGCATCGTGGGCATAACCGGCGTCCTCGAAGAGGCTCCACACGACCTCGAGGAAGAGGCGCTCCTGGGGATCCATGCCCTCGGCCTCCTTGGGCGAGATGTTGAACAGGAGCCCGTCGAAGCAGCGCACCTCGTCCAGGAAGCCGCCCCACCTGGAGTAGCTCCGGCCCCCCTTGCCCTCCGCTGGATCGAAATGGGGGCGAAAGTCCCAGCGATCCGGCGGGATCTCCCGGATGCTCGAGATCCCCTTCTCGAGGTTGCTCCACAACCGGCGAAGATCCGGCGCGCCGGGGTAACGGCCGCTGGCGCCGATGACGGCGATGTCTTCCCGCGCCGCCGGGAGGGCGCCGGCCCTCGCGGGCGCGGGTGCTTCGCGCGGGCTCTCTCCGGCAGCGGCGCCGCGCGGGCGCGCCGTACCCGCCGCGCTCTGCCGCTCGTCCGTGGCCTCGGCCCCGGACGGCGTGGCCGGTGCTGCGGCCCCGGACGGCGCGACAGGCGCTCGCTCGGGGACGGCACCCCTGCTCCGGAACAGGTCGCTCCGGGTGATCGTCTCGCCCGACGAGGGGCGCCCGAGCTGATCGAGGGCTCCGGCGTGGCGCTCGGCGAAGTACGCGGCGAGCGCGTCCACGGTGAGGTGCTCGAAGAGCAGCGTGGGGGCGAGGGGCCCGAGATCCACCTCGAAGCGGCGGAGCAGGTCGAGGTTGGCGATCGAGTCGACGCCGTAGGTCTCGAACGTGGCCGCGGGGTCGATCTTCCCGGGCGGGATCTGGAGGACCTCGGCGAAGATCGCCTTCGCATACGCGACGAAGCGCTCGCGAGGGGTCGCGGCCGCGGCCTGCTCGCCTGCCGCGGCGAGCGCGCGGCGCTGGACCTTCGCCTCGCGGGCCGCCGTGGGCTCGGCCGGAGCGGGCGCGGCCTTTCGCGCTTCCTCGCCCTGGCCCACGACCCCGAGCTGGCGCAGCACCTCGGGGGCGGCCCTCATCACCACGACCTGCGGTGAGGAAGAGGCCATGATGCGCACCAGCGCCTCCATGCCGGCCTCGGGCTCGATCGACTGGACGCCCATCCGGGCAAGGCGCTCCCGGTAGGCCGGCGTCGCCGCGACGCCGACGCTGCCCCAGTACCCCCAGTTCACGACCTTCACGGGGACGCCGAGGTGCGTGCCCAGGTGGTGGGCGAAGCCGTCCTCGAACGTGGACGCCGCGGCGTAGTTGCTCTGGCCCGCGCCGCCGCCGAACGACTGGACCGAGGAGAAGAACAGGAAGAAGTCCAGGGGCTCGTTCCGGACGGCCTCGAAGAGGACCGCGCTGCCGCGGACCTTGGGCTCCAGCGCGGCCCTGAAGGTCTCCTCGTCCATGTTCACCAGCGACCGGTCGCGCATCACGATCGCCGAGTGGACGACGCCGTGGATGCGACCGAAGCGGTCCTTGGCCGCGGCCACCGCGCGCCCCATGCTGCCCGGATCGGCGGCGTCGGCCTGGAGGTAGACGGCCTCGCCGCCCAGCGCGTGGAGCTCGTCGAGGGCCCGCTGGATCTCCGGCGTCAGCGGGCGCCGGCCGAGGAGCACCAGCCGGGCCGAGGCCGCCCTCGCGAGCGTGCGGCTCAAGGTCAGCCCGATCCCACCCGCGCCCCCCAGCACGAGGTAGGTGCCGCGCTCCCGGAAGGGAGGAGCCTCCGGCGCGGGCAGCGCGACGGGCGACAGCGCGCGCACGTACCGCCTGCCCTCGCGGATCGCCACCTCCGCGACCTCGGCTTCGCCGGTCTCGGCGACGATGGCCGGGACCAGGGCGCCGAACCGCGCCCCGAGGTCCTCGCCGCGCCCGCCCAGCAGCGGGACGTCGAGGACGGCGAACTGCCACCGGGAGAGCTCCCTCGCCGCGGATTTGCACAGCCCGACGAGGCTCGCCGCACCGGGGTTGAGCACGGCCTCGCGACCGACCCGGAGCGCGTCGTTGGTTACCACCTTGATCTGCAAGGCGCGGTGCGCGTGCGTCGCGTGGAGGACGTGGAGGCGGCGGAGCAGCCGGAAGAGCGTGAGCACGCCGTGCTCCTGGCTCCGGCCCAGCGCGCTCAGGTCGGCAGCGGCGAACGGCGCAGGCGAGAGCCCACCCAGGAAGTAGATCGTGTCCACCGCGTCCAGGGCGTCGCCGGCGGCGCCGTCCAGGAGACGGGACAGCGCCTCCGGATCGTCGGCTCGGATGGACCAGGCCCCAGGCCCGAGCGGGCGCTCCTCGGCGCCGAGCTGGATGCGGCGCACGGTTCCTGGCGGGAACGCGCTGCTCAGGGCGGGGATCCAGCCGGAGACGGCGGCGGGGTGGACGAGCAGCACCCCGCGCGGGGCCGCGGCCCTGGGCGGCTCCGGGAGCGGGCGCTCCTGGAATGCCGGCACGAACAGCGACGGCGCGCGGGCGTCGCGGTACTCGCGCACGGTCACGTCGTGGAGCAGCGCGCGCGTCACGCCGGCGTCGTCGAGGATCGCAACGTGGAACCGGAGCTCCCCGGCCCTCTGGACGTAGACGTGGCCCGGGGAGACGAGCGCGTCGAGCACCTCCACCCGACCGACCGAGAAGGGCACCAGCGTCCGGCCGGCGCCCTCCCCGCCCTCGTCCAGGAGGCCGGTCAGCGCCTGGAACGCCGCATCCACCAGGCAGGGATGCAGCACGACCCGGCGGTCCTCCCGGAACGCGGGCCCGGCGGCGGGCTCGAGCGCCAGCGCGCCGAGGACCTCGTCGCCCTTGATCCTGACGCTCTTCAGGCAGTGCAGGGTGGGCCCGTGGTGGAGCCCCGCGGCGCGGGCGCGCGCGCGCAGCGCCTCGCCGCTGGAGAGACGGGCTCCGTCCTCGACCTGGGCCACGGACAGCCGCGCCGGCGCCGGCCCCACGGCAGCCGGAAGCAGCGCGCCCCGCGCGTGGACAATCTGCCGGCCGCCGGCCTCGCTCCGGATCTCGAAGGAGCGCCTCCCGCTCGCCTCCGTGAGCACGACGCGGACGTCCACGGGCTGGTCGACCCAGAGCGGCTGGAGGAACACGACGTCCGCAGGCCACGTGGGCGCCGTGCTCGCGGCCGCCGGCGCGGCGCCGGGCGCCTCGACCAGCGCGGCCGCCGCTCGAGCCATCTCCAGGTAGGCCGCGGCCGGGAGGGCCGGCCGGCCGTGGAGCAGGTGATCCCGGACGATGGGCTCCTCGGGCCACAGGGTCCTCTGGAACACGACCTCCCCGGCCCCGAGGCGCGGGACGACCCGATCGATGAGCGGGTGCAAGGGCGCGACCAGGCCGGGCTCCCGCGGAACCGGGACGGGCACCCAGTAGCGCTCTCCGGCGAACGGGTAGACGGGCAGCGAGATCCTGCGCCGCCCCCGCGACCCGGGCAGCCGGCGGAAGTCCACGGCCACGCCCGTCACCCAGAGCCTGGCCAGCTTGTCGAGGGCGCCCTGGTGCAGCCAGCGCTCGATGAGCACCTCGGCGTCCTCGCCGCTGATCGCCGCCGTCCACGGCGACGTGCTGCCCGCGGCGCTCCCGGCGACGAAGCCGCCGCCCTCGCCGGCCAGGAAGCGGTCCAGCGCGTCCACGAGCTCGCGCCGCGAGGACACGACCAAGGCGAGGCGCGCGGGCATCACCTCGCGGCCGGTCTGCAGGGTGTAGGCGGCGTCGGCGAGGAACCGGCGCTCCTCAGAGGGCGAGGGCCCGGCCTCCTCGCGCCTGGTCATGGCGTCGCGCAGGCGGCGGGCGACAGCGGCGAGGCGCTCCTCGTCCTGCGCGGAGAGCGGGATGAGCACCTGGCCCCCGGCCGGGTCGCTCCCCGGCGAGGGCGCGGCGCTCGCCGGGTCCTCGTGGGACTCCAGCAGGACGTGGATGTTGGCCCCGCCGGCGCCGAACGAGCTGACGCCGGCGCGGAGCGGCAACGCCCGCCCCTCGGCGTCCGTGGCCGGGCGCCAGGGGGCGAGCTCCTGCGCGACGCGGAACGGGGAGCCATCGAGGTGCGCGCGGGGGTTCAGCCGCGCGGCATGCAGCGAGGGCGCCACCTGCCGGTGCTTCATCTGCAGCAGCACCTTGGTGAGGCCAGCGATGCCCGCGGCCGACTCCAGGTGACCGATGTTGGATTTGACCGAGCCGATGGCGCATCGCCCGGGCTCGACCGCGGCGGGGCCGAAGGCCCTGGAGAGCCCGGCGATCTCGATGGGATCCCCCAGCGCGGTGCCGGTGCCATGCGCCTCGACGTACGTCACCGTGCGCGGAGGCCACCCCGCCTGTCGCAGCGCGTCCTCGATGAGCGCGCCCTGGGCGGCGGGGCTCGGCACCGTGTAACCGCTGGTCCGGCCGCCGTGGTTGATCGCGATCGCCTTGATGACGGCGTGGATGCGATCGCCGTCCGCGATCGCTCGGTCGAGCGGCTTGAGGAGGACGGCGCCCACGCCCTCTCCGGGGACGTAACCGTTCGCGCTCTCTCCGAAGGCGCGGCAACGCCCGTCGGGCGAGGCCAGGTGACCCTGGCTCAGGAACAGGTGCTTGTTGGGGTGGAGCGTGAGGTTGACGCCGCCGGCCAGGGCGAGCTCGCTCTCCCCGCTGACCAGACTCTGGCAGGCCAGGTGGATCGCGGTCAGCGAGGACGAGCACATCGTGTCCACGGCCATGCTCGGACCGCTGAGGTCGAAGAAGTACGAGACGCGGTTCGCGATGGAGGAGAACGACGAGCTCAGCGCGATCGGATGGCCGAGATCGGAAGGCGGAACGCCGTGGAGCTGGTACTGCCCCCACATCACCCCGGCGAAGACCCCGACCCGCTTCCCGCCGAGCTGAGCCCGGGTGTAGCCGGCGTCCTCCAGCGCTTGCCAGGCGATCTCCAGGAACAGCCGCTCCTGCGGGTCCAGCGTCGCCGCGTCGCGCGGGTTGATGTGGAAGAACATCGGATCGAAGCGATCCACGTCGTCGAGGAAGCCGCCCCACCGCGTGTACGCCTTGCCCGGCGAGCCCTCCGCAAAGAAGGCGCTGTGGTTCCAGCGCTCGGCGGGGATCTCGGTGATGCAGTCCCTGCCGGCCTCGAGGTTCTCCCAGAAGCGATCGAGATCGGGCGCCATCGGGTAGCGGCCGCTCACGCCGACGATGGCCACGTCGAGCGGCGCCGGGCCCCGCTCCCGCGGCGGAGAGGCCGCACGCGCCGCCGTCGCGCGCGCGGCGGACACAGGCTCGCGATCGGTCGCCGCGGCGGGCGGGCGGACCACCGCGGGCGGGCTCGCGGGCGTCTCTTCCCGGGGCGCGAGCGCGCTTCCCAGGGCGGCGCGGAGCTTGTCGGCCTGCCCCCGCAGGACGGCGAAGCTCGTGCCGCTGGAGGAGAGCCCCGCGAGGAAGGCCTGGATGCCGGCCTCCGCGGACAGCGGCTGCACCCCCTTGGTCCTGGCCAGGTGGGCCTCGACGCGCGGATCCACGCGCATGCCGCCGTCTCTCCAGAGCGGCCAGTCGATGGACAGGCTCTTCCCGGAGCGCTCTCCGCGCGCGCGCAGGCGGTCGCGCGCCTCGGCGAACCGGTCGAGGAAGGTGTTGGCAAAGGCGTACGCGCTCTGGCCGGGGTTCGCGGCGATCGCGGCGGTCGACGAGAACAGGACCAGGAAATCGAGATCATCGCCCCGGGTCGCCTCGTCCAGGAAGACGGCGCCGAGGACCTTCGGGGCGACGACGGCCTCGAAATCCTGGCGGCTCCGGGTGACAGCGAGGCCGTCACGGAGGACGCCGGCGGCATGGAGCACGCCGTGGATCCGGCCGAAGCGCGCCCTGGCCGCGGCGACGAGCGCGGCGACCTGCGCGCGGTCGGCGATGTCGGCGCTGACGTAAATCGCCTGCCCGCCCAGCGCGGCGAGCTGCTCGAGCCGGGCGTCGATGTCCGCGCTCCGCTCGGAGCGGCCCGCCAGCACCAGGCGCGCCCGATGATGGCGCGCGAGGTAGGTCGCGAAGAGGAAGCCGAGCCCGCCGGCGCCGCCCGTGATCACATAGACGCCCTGGTCGACGGGGCGCGGGCCCTCCCCGGCGAGCGGGAGCGGGATCTCCCGCCACTGCCGCGCAGCGCGACGCCCGCCGGCGAGGCGGATCTCTGCGGCCGTGTCCGGATAAACGATCTCCGGCCAGAGGAGCTCGGCGAGCTCGGACGGCGAGAGCCTCGCCGGGGCGGCCACGCAGAGGATCCGGCACGAGACGGAGCTCGGCAGCTCCGCGGTGACGGTCCTCGCGAAGCCGGCCACGGCGGCGTGCAGCGGCCGGGACAGGCCATCGATCTCGCCGTGGACATGGAGGACGCGGACCGCGTGCCCGAGGCGCCGCGCGACGAGCGCCTTGACCAGGGACAGCAGCGTGAAGAGGCTCGATCGCGAAAGCGCCTCGAGCGCGCTCGGCTCCTCGCCTGGCGGGGCGCTCGGCTCCATCACCACGACGGTCCGCGGAGCGAGCCCGCGCTCGACCAGCGCGCCAAGGAGCGCGAGGGCGTCGTCCTCGCGACCGAAGTCGAGGCGATAGGTGGCCGGATCCACGGCCTCGAAGCGCTGGCCTGGCTCGATCAGGAGGACCGGGCTCGGCTCGCCGGCGCCGCCGGTCGCCTCCCGGAGCTTCCGCTCGAGGTGCGCCCGCAGCGCGGGATCATCGGCGAAGAGGAGGACCGGCGCGAACGGCTCCTTCGACGAGGTCCGCCGCTGCGCATCGCGCCACTCCGGCCGCAGGAAGAGCGTCTGTTCCTCGGCCTCCGACGCGACGGACCGGGGCGTCTCGGGCGCGCCGAGCGAGCGGCCGGGGAACTCCCGCCGCAGGTGGGCGACGAGCGCGTCGATCGTCGGGTGCTCGAACAGCACGGTCGGGTAGAGCTGCTCGCCGAGGAGCGCCTCCAGCTCCCGCGCGAGGCTCAGCAGATCGGTGGACTCGAGGCCCAGCTCGTAGAAGCCGCTGTCGGACCGGACCTGCGCGGGCGGGACCCCGAGCAGCCCGGCGATCTTGCGCCGCAGCGCGTCCTCCAGGGGCGCCGTCGCGAAGGTGGAACCGGGCGTGTCGAGCGTAACGAGCGTGTCGGGCGTGTCGAGCGCGCCGGCCGCGCCCGCGGGGCCGGCGGCGTCCGACGGCGCAGCGCTCGCCGTGGTCGGCGCCGCGGCGAGCCGGTCCGGGTGCGCGCGGCGGAGGTACGCGGCGAGCTCGTCGATCGTCGCGTGCTCGAACAGGAGCGTGGGATAGAGCTGCTCACCGAGGAGCGCCTCCAGCTCGCGGACCAGATCGAGCAGATCGGTGGACTCGAGGCCCAGCTCATAGAAGCCGCGCTCCGTCGGGACGCTCTCTGGATCTCGCCCCAGCCGGCCGGCGACGAGCTGCCGCAGGCGCGCCTTGAGCGCCGCCGCGGCGTCCGGCGCGTGTTCGCGAGGGCGGGCCTCGGGCGGCGGGGCCTCGCCAGCGAGCAGCGCGGGCGCGCCTGCGTGGCCGGCCCCCTGGAGCCGGGTGATCAGCGCGCTCGACCGGATCCGCTTCGTCCCGAACCTGCTCAGCCGGGCGACCAGCTGGCCCTGCTCGTCGTGGAGGTCCAGGTCCACGTACATCAGATCGCCGAGGAGGTTCTCCGCGGTGCGGCGGAGCACGCGCACGTAGCATGCGCGCCCGGGCGCCTTCGCGGCGCGGAAGGACCGGATGTAGATGGGCACCGCGGGCTTGTCCGCGGCCTGCTGCGCCTCCTTGACGAAGAGCGCCGGGACGAGCGTGGCCCCGTCCAGGAAGACGGGGTGGAACGCGAAATGCGGCAGGTACGCCTGGGCCGACTCGCTCAGCACCAGCCGGGCCAGCACGCCGTCCGGCTCGAAGAACACCTCGCCCAGGTTCTTCATGAAGACGCCGTGGCGGATATCGACGCTGCGAGCGAACGCGTATGCCTCGTCGAGATCGGCGACCCGGGAGGCGCGGCGCTCGATGGCGCCCGGATCGAGCGCCCCGGCAAGGGGCTCGCGCGTGAGGTGCGCCTCGCACTGGCAGTGCTCTTCCCAGGCGTCCTCGACGATCCGGCCGCCCTTCACCTTGCGCGAGCACGCTGCCACCTTCCAGAAGGCCCCCGCGCGTTCGAAGCGGATCTCGAGGTCGCGGTCGTACGCGTCCGCTGTCACGAGGGGCTTCGAGAACAGGACGTTGCGCAGCTCCACCCGCTCCAGCGCGTGTCCGCACGACTGCAGCGCCCGGCAGATCAGGTCGAGGAACGTGACCCCCGGCATGATCCGCACGCCGTGGACGCGGTGATCGCGGACGATGGGATCCTCGTTGGTGATGACCACGCGGAAGGGCGGCAGTTGCCCCTCCGATGCCGGCGCGCCGCGCGCCTCGACGCGGAGAAGCGGCGGTAGCGGCTCGCGCGCCTCGCGCTCGGCAACACGCGCCGCGCTCTCCGTCCCGCGCGCGGCGAGCGCGGGGCCCGCGCCGGCCGCGACCTTGTCGAGCCAGAAGCGCCGGAGGTTGAACTGGACAGGAGGGAGCGGCTGCCGGAGCGCCCGGCCCGCCTCGGCGAGCCCTGGCACGAGCTCCCCGACGATGACATGCGCGTTGGTGCCGCCGAAGCCGAAGGCGCTGATTCCCGCGTGGCGTCCGAGGTCGCCGCCTTGTTCCCATTCGCGCAGGCGGAGGTTGGGGAAGAAGGGCGAATCGGCGAAGCGAAAGCGCGGGTTCGGCGTCTCGCAGTTCAGGGTGGGCGGGATCTGCCGGTTCTGGAGGGAGAGCACCACCTTGATGAAGCCGGCCATGCCCGCGGCGCTCAGCAGGTGGCCGATGTTCGTCTTGATGCTCCCCACCGCGCAGTAGCCGCGCGCGTCCGTGTCCTCGCGGAACACGCGCGTGAGGGCCTTGAGCTCGATGGGGTCGCCGATCATCGTGCCTGTGCCGTGGGTCTCCACGTACGTGATCGCCCGCGCGCTGATCCCTGCCCGGCGCAGCGCCGCGCTGACGACCCTGGCCTGGGCGTCGGGGTTCGGCGTGGTGATCCCCATGGTCCGACCGTCGTTGTTCACGGCCGTGGCCTCGATGACGGCGAGGATCCGGTCGCCGTCGGCCAGGGCCTGCGCGAGGGGCTTGAGGAGCACGGCGCCCGCGCCCTCCCCTGGCACCAGCCCGCTCGCCTTTTCATCGAACGCGCGGCACACCCCGTCCGGCGAAAGCGCCTGACTCTCGCTCAGCCGGAGATAAGGCTTCTCGTCGAGGAGCAGGTCCACGCCGCCGGCCAGGGCCATCTCCACCTCGCCCGACAGGAGGCTCTGGCAGGCCAGGTGAATCGCCACGAGCGATGACGAGCAGGCCGTGTCCACGAGCAGGCTCGGGCCGGCGAGGTCGAAGACGTGCGAGATGTGGGCGGCGATGAAGTTCTGGCCCGTGCTGGCCATGACGCTCTTCGTGCCCATGTGGATGCGCTCGCCGTAGTCGCCGACCCGCCCGCCCACGAACACCCCGATCGCACGTCCGCCGAGCTCGCGCCTCTCGTACCCGGCGTGGCGGAACGCCTGCGTCGCGACCTGGAGGGCCTGACGGATCAGCGGGTCGACCGACGGCGCGTCTTCCGGCTTGAAGCCGAAGTGCTCCGGGTCGAAGAGCTCGATCCCCTCGATGAAGCCACCCCACTTGCCGGTGCTCTTCCCCGGCTCGAGCGTGGCGCTGTAGAAGCGCTCGACCGGCCAGCGCGACGGCGGAACCTCCGCGATACCGCTCTTCCCGGCCGCGAGGTTGCGCCAGTAGGTGTCCAGATCGGCGGCTCCGGGGAAGTTGCAGGCCATCCCGATGACGGCGATCCGATCCGGCCGCGGCGCTGCGGCGGCGCCCGCTGCGCCGGGGGCAGCGCTCTCCAACCGCGCCTGAAGCACGGGCGCGCTGTCGTACGCGCCCCGGGGCGCCGCGCCTGCGTGGGCGCCGCCCGAGCTACCCGCGGAGATCGCGCGGGTGATGGCGGGGCAGGCCTCGTCCAGCCAGCCGCACAGCCGCTCCAGCGTCCGGTGCTCGAAGAGCTGCGCCGGATCGAGGGCGACCTCGAACGACGCCTCGATGTGGTGCCGCAGCGACGTCAGGACGGTGGGATCGATGCCGAGCTCCTCGATGGGCGTGCTGGCGTCGAGCTCTGCCTCGGGGACCTTGACGAGGCCGGCGAGCTGGCCGCGCACCCACTGCAGCGTGGCGGAGCCCTCGCGCGCTGGCGCCGCCGCGGCATGCCCCGCGGACGCGGCCGGCGGCCGGGCGGCGAGAGCGGCGGCCGAGGGCGCCGGGGCCGGCTCTTTCCAGGAGGATCCGAGCTGCGCGGCGAGGCGGGCGAGCGTGGGGTACTCGAAGAAGAGCGAGGGATCGATCTTGGAGCCCACCCGCTTCTCGACCTTGGCGATGAGCCCGATCAGCAGGACGGAGTCGACGCCGAGCTCTTCGAAGCGGGTGTTGTCGTGCAGCTCGTGCTCGGCCAGCTTGAGCTCGCGGGCGAAGAGCTCGCGGAGGCCGGCCAGCGCGCGCGACACGCCGTCCGTGGATGCGCCCTCGGACACCGGCGGGCTCGCCGGCCGCGCCGGATTGCCTTGCTGCGCGTGATTCCCTTGCTGCGCGTGATTCCCTTGCTGCGCGTGATTCCCTTGCTGCGCGTGACTCCCTTGCCTCGCGTGCAGCAGAACGGTCGTATCGAAGCGCTCGGGATCGACCAGGCACGGGACGAGATGGGCGCTCCCCTCGTGTGCCATGGCCTGCTCCAGGAGCTCGAGCCCCTGCGCCTCGGCGTGGGGCAGGAACCCGAGCTGCCGGTAGATGGGGCTCGTGTGCTCGCCCAGGCCCACGCCCTCCCAGACAGGCCAGCTCAGGGCCAGGTAGGGGGCGCCATGGAGCGCGGCGAAGTGGTCCATGAACGCGTTGGCGGTGGCGTAATCGCTCAGGCCGGCGCCCAGCGCGGGGAGCACCCCGGCGACCGAGGAGAACAGCACGAAGAAGTCGAGCGCGTCCCGGGAGAACAGGCGGTGAAGGACCTCGAGCCCCTGGACCTTGGGCTCGAGGATACGGAGGAAGTCCGGGAGCGGCTTCTGGATGAAGGCGACGTTGCTCGACGGCGCCAGTCCGGCCGCGTGGAGCACACCGCCGATGGGGCCGAGATCGCGCCGCACGCCCGCGAAGAGCTCCTCCAGGCGGCGCTCGTCGACGAGGGAGCCCGACCAGGAAATCACGCGGGCGCCCCGCGCCTCGAGATCGAGGACCTGCTGCAGGGCGCGGCGAACCCTCGGATCGGCGCCGGGATCGCCGGCCACGCGCTCCCACTGGTCGCGCGGCGGCAGCGGGCGATAGCCCATCAGCACGAGCCGCCGCGCCCCCCGGTCGACGAGGAAGCTGGCGAGGAGCTGGCCAATCCCTCCGGTGGCGCCGGTGATCACGTAGACCTTGCGAGGATCGCAGGCGAGCGGAGCGCGCGCGCGCCCGCCGCCGGCGATCGGCTCGAGCCGGGGCGCGAGGCGCTGGCCGTCCCGATAAGCGATCTCGACCTCCGGACCGGGCTCACCCGCTTCCCGGAGCGCGCGCTCCGCGATCACCTCGGGCGCCGCGTCCGGCTCCACGTCCACGGTCCGCGCCCGGAACCGGCGGTGCTCCGCCGCGAGGGCGCGGACCAGCCCGGAGAACAGCGCGCCCGCCTTGCGGCTGGGCCGCCCGGAGACGCCGGCGAGGCCCCGGGTCAGGTGCACGTAGAAGAGGTCGCGGTGAACGCGCTCGGCGAGGATCTCGCCGGCGAAGGCGAGCTTCGGCGCGACCTCCGCGACGTCGCCCACCTCCGCCGCGCCAGCGTCGGTGAGGTCCACGATCCCCTCGATTGAGGGGCTCTGCCGGAGCGCCTCTCGCGCCGCGGATACGGCGGAGTCCACGTCCCACACGTCCTGCCCCGGGCGGCCGAAGCGCACCGGAAGGAGGTCCGGGAAGCGCGCGCGGAGGGGCTCGACCAGGGACGCCGTCTCCGGCGTCGAGAGCACGATCACCCGCCCGCCGGCCGCGGGACCGGAAGCACGGGCGCCCGCGCCGGGCACCGCGCCGATCCCATGGACGCCGTTGATCACATTGACGGCATTGATCCAGTTGATCCCGTCGCTCGCAGGCATCGTGGATGGACTGGGGCGCCAGTTCTTCTCGAGGATCATGGCCCTGGACCCGGCGCGGGCTCCGCCCGCGGCGCCGGGGCTTGCCGGGACAGGAGGCCAGTAGTGTTTCTTCGCGAACGGCGTGAGCGGGAGCGGCACGACGCGGTGAGGCTCGCCGGCGTAGAGCTGCCCGAAGTCCAGCGGGAAGCCCTGGAGATAGAGCGCCGCCACCTCGGCCAGGGCCTCTGCGTAGCGTTCCGGGTCCATGGAGGTCAGCGACGCCAGCAGGACGCGGCCGCGCTGGAGCCGCTCCGGCTCCGGCTCGCACGGGTCTTCCTTCAGATCGCGGACCTCGTATCCGGGCCACGGCTCACCGGCTGCCACGGCTTGCAGGCCGCGGACCAGCTCGTCCCTGCCGGAGAACAGGAACGCGGCGCGGAGCGGGAAATGGGCGCGCCCGAGGAGCGCCGTCGCGCACAGGTCTCCGAGATCGACGCGCGACAGGCCCTCCCACCGGGCGAGATCGCGGATCTTCGCCGCCAGCGCGGCCTGGTTCTTGGCCGACACGGGGAGGAAATAGCGAGGGCGGCTCCGCGCCCTGCGCGGCGGCGCGCTCGGCCCTTCGGCGATGACGGCATGGACGTTGGTGCCGCTGAAGCCGAAGGACGACAGCGCCGCCATGCGGGGCCGGCCTGGAGGAGCGTCCCAGTCCCTGTGCTCCGTGCTGATGTAGAATGGACTCTCGTCGAGCGCGATATGCGGGTTGATCGCCTCGACGTGGAGAGAGGGCACGAGCTGCTTTCGATCGAGGCAGCGCAGGACCTTGATGAGCGAGGCGATCCCGGCCGCGGCCAGCGTGTGGCCGATGTTCGTCTTCACCGAGCCGAGCGCACAGTAGCTGCGCTTCGCGGTGAAGCTCCGGAACGCGTCGGTGAGCGCGTCGCACTCGATGGGATCGCCGAGCTTGGTCCCGGTGCCGTGGGCCTCCACGTAGCCTATCGCCTCGGGATCGATCCGGAACTCGGTGTAGACGCGGCGGATCAGCTCGGCCTGGGACGCTGCGCTGGGCGCGGTGATGCCGTTGGTCTTCCCGTCCTGATTGACGCCGATCCCCTTGATCACCCCGTAGACGGGGTTGCCGTCCGCGAGGGCGGCCTCGAGGGGCTTGAGCACGACGACGCCGACGCCCTCGCCGGGGACGAAGCCGTCGGCCCTCCTGTCGAAGGCCTTGCACTGCCGGTCGGGCGAGAGCATCCCCGCCTTGCCCAGGAGATCGTAAATGACCGCCGTCGAGAACGCGGCCACCCCGCCCACGACGGCGAGCTCGCTCTCCCCCTCGCGGATGCTGCGAAACGCCATGTGAAGGGCCGTCAGCGAGGACGAGCAGGCGGTGTCGACGGCCACGGCCGGCCCTTTCCAGTCGAGGAAGTAGGCCAGCCGCGAGGCCAGGATCGACGTCGCGATGCCCATGAGCTGGTAAGCGTTCGCGCTGCTCTGCTCGACGAGATGCAGATAGCCGCTGTCGGCGGAGCACCCCACGAAGACGCCGCAGCGCCGGCCCCGCAGCCGCTCCGAAGAGCAGCCCGCGTCCTCCAGCGCGTGCCACGCGGCCTGGAGGAAGAGGCGCTGCTGGGGCTCCATGAACTCGGCCTCCAGGGGCGAGATGTTGAAGAAGAGCGGGTCGAAGCCGCCGACGTCGTCGATGAACCCCGCACGCCGCCTCCGGCCCGAGGCGTCGAACGGGTCGGGATCCCGGAAGCCGGCGTGGCTCCGGCGCGGCTCGGGGATCTCGCGGATGGAGCTTCGCCCCTCGACGAGGTTGCGCCAGAAGGCGTCCACGTCCGCCGCCCCGGCAAACGTGGCGGCCATGCCCACCACGGCGACCTCGACGCCGACATCGGAATCGGAAGAAGCAGGCTGCGGAGGCGGCGCGGACGGGGCGCGCGCCTCGGCGGCCGCGCCCTCCTCGGCGCCGGGGCCCGTGGCCTCCTGCTCCCGGCCGTCGGAGCGCGCCTTGAGCAGGCGATGCGCCTCGGCCCTCGAGATCTGCCCGTTCTTCAGCTGCTCGAAGATCACCCTGGGGTCGCGTTTCATCACGGGAGCTCCAAGAGGCGGCAGGCCTCGTTCACATCGAGCGCGCCGCTCTCCACGCCGCGGAGCAGGCGCCACAGGGGCTCGTCCCCCTCCGGCTCGCCGCCTCGCGGCTCGTCGACCGGCGCCGGCGCCGGCGCCGCGCCGTCGCCGAAGAGCGCCGCCGTATCGATCTTCGCGGCTCCGGGCAGGCGGACGTCGGCGGCGAAGCTCGAGAGGACATGGCCGGCCAGCTCGCGAACCGACGGATAGCTGTACGCGTCCGTCGTGCGGAGCGTGATCCCGAGCTGCTTGTTGATGCGGTCCACGATGCGGATGGACAGCAGCGAGTCGACGCCGAGCTCCGTGAACGGAGCGTCGCGGTCGATGCGCTGCCTGTCGGTCTGCAGGACCTCCCCGAGGCAAGCGACGATGGCGCGCTCCACGTCCCGCCCGATCTGCGCGGCGCGCTCCTCGGGCTTGCCGGCCTCCGGCGGGCCCTGCCAGCGAGGCGGCGCGGCGCCGTTGCCGCTCGCGTGGCGAGGCGGCGCGGCCGGCTCGGCGCCGTGGCCGTTCGCGTGGCGAGGCGGCGCGGCCGGCCCGGCGCCGTTGCCGTTGCCGTTCGCGTGGCGGCCATGCGGCGCGGCCGGCTCGGCCCCTCCGGGGGCCTGCTCGACCCTTCCGGGGGCCCGGGCGTTCGCCGTCTGCTCCGCCTCCGCCCCCTCCGCTGCTTGGCGCGGCAGGCTCACCACGCCGTCGCTCTGCGCCACGATGACGTGCTGGGAGAAGCCGAGGACCATGCCGCCGGGCGGCCCGAGGCTCACGGGCGTCGTGAAGCCCTCCTCGCGCAGGAGCTGCTCCCACATCGGGGCGCTCAGCAGCGGAGACGCCGGCAGCCGCCGCGTGGCGTCGTCGAACAGCCACCAGCCCTTCAGCAGGCCGAAGGTGAGCATGTTGAACGGGTGGTTCTCGGTCACCTCGTTCAGCACCAGCCAGCCGCCGGCCTTGAGGAGCGCCTTGGCGTTCGCCAGCGCGACACGCAGCGCTGCTGTCGCGTGCAGCACGTTGCTGGCCAGCACCAGGTCGAAGCTCGCCGGCGAGAAGCCCTGCTGCTCGACGGGCCGCTCCACGTCGAGCAGCGCGAACGTCGCGAAGGGGTACGCGGGGCCGTAGGCGTCGGCGCCATGCCGCGTGAACGCCCGGGAGACGTCGGTGTAGACGTAGCGGACCTTGCTCGCGTACGGCGCGAGCGCCTCGAGGACAGGCTCGCTCGTGCCCCCGGTGCCGGCCCCGATCTCCAGTACCTGGATCCTCTCGTCCCCGCCGAGCAGCGGCGAGCGCTCGCGGACATAGGCGAGCACCACGTCGACGACGCGCCGGTTGACGTAGTCCGTCAGGACGTTTCCCTTGTGGACCCCCTCGACCTTCTCCATCGACGCGCCGGGGAACATCACGTCGGTCGCGGCGACGGCCCCTGTCAGCACGTCGGGATACCGCTCCAGGCATAACCACAAGAGCTCGGCGTGGTGCCGGATCTCCGGGCGTCTCGCGAGCAGGCGCTCCTTCTCGTGCTCCAGCGAGGCGCGCTCGACGCGGGGGGCGCTGCGGACCGTGATCCGGCTCCCGCCGCCGTCGAGCTCAAGCCAGCCCGCCTCGGCCAGGTGGGCGAGCAGGACCGGGAACAGCCGTTCGTGGGCCGGCGCGATGCGGAGCGCTGCCTTCAGCGCCGCGAGCTCGTACCGCTCGCCAGACGCGCGGAACACGCCGAGCCGCTGGAAGGCTGCGAGCAAGCATCGCTGCCCGAGGCGGACGAGCTCGCCGAAGCCGTCGTGGAACGCGAGCAGCACGCCCGCGGGAGCGGGGGGCGCTCCGATGCTGCTCCTGGCGTGCTGGAGCACGGGCAGCCCGCTCTCGGGGTAGTGCTGGCACTGCCGGCCCAGATCGCACCCGAGCTCCACCAACGCGTGCGGCTCTGCCTTGATGGGCATGACGCGCTCCACCCGGGCGGTCAGGGCCTGCTCGACCGCGGCCATACCCTCGTCGGGCTCGATGGATCCGATCCCCATCGCGGCGAATCGCTCGCGGTGGCGGTCGTCGGCGACCACGCCGACGCTGCCCCAGTAGCCCCAGTTGAGGACCTTGACCGCGGTGTCCAGCCGGCGCGCGAGGCCCAGGGCGAAGGCATCCTGGAACGTGCTGGCCGCAGCGTAGTTGCTCTGGCCCGGGCGGCTCGCCTGCGACTGGGCCGAGGAGAAGAAGAGGATGAAATCGAGCGGCTCTCCGCGCGTGACCGCGCAGAGGACCTGGCTGCCCTGCACCTTGGGCGCGAGGGCCGCCCGCAAGGTCGCCTCGTCCATGCGATCGATGGTCCTGTCCTCGAGCCGGAGGGCCGAGTGAACGACGCCATGGAGGGCTCCGAAGCGGGCCTTGCCCGCGTCGACGGCAGCGCGCAGGGCGACCGGATCGGCCACGTCGGCGCGGAGGTAGAGGGCCGCGCCGCCGAGGGCCTCGATCCGCCTCACCTTGCCGCGGATCTCCTCATCCTCCGGCCGGCGGCCGATCAGGATGAGCCTGGCCTTGTACCGCCGGGCCAGGTGCAACCCCAGGGTGTGGCCGATGCCGCCGGCCCCGCCCACGATCAGGTACACGCCGCCGGGCCTGAAGGCGGATCGCTCGTTCGCGGGCACGCTCAGCGGCTCGATGGTCGGCACGAACCGCTGCCCACCGCGCCAAGCGGCGACCTCCGCGCTCCCGTCCATCAGGGCGCCGAGGACGGCCTCGCGCGCCGCGCCCGTGAGCGGCTCGCCGGCCTCGCCGAGGTCGAGGTCGACGTACTCGACGCGGACCCCCGGGTACTCTCCGGCCAGCGACCGGCTCCATCCCAGCAAGGCCCCGCCGTAGAGCGCGTTGACCTCGCCCGGGAGCACGGGGAAGGCGCGGCTCGTGACCACCTGGAAGCGCAGCGGAGCGAGCATGAGCCCTGCCCGGCTCACCGCCTTGACGAGGCGGAACAGGGCGAAGAGCCCCTGGTTCAGGCAGCGATCCAGCGCTTCGCCGTCGTGGAGGCTCGCCTCATCCCGGGAGATCCCGCCCAGGAAATGAAGCGTGGAGACGAGCGAGGCGTCGCGCAGGGGTTGCTCCCAGGCGCCGGGGTCCGCCGTGTCGACCTCCCAGCTCCGCGCGTCGAGGCGGCGTGTCCGTGACCCGAGGCGCACGGCGAGCACGCGCTCCCCGCCGTAGACCTCGGTCAGCGCCGAGGCGAGGGCCTGCTCTGCCGGTGGGTAGACAACGACGACGGTCCTGCCCGCGTCACGGCCGCCGGCATCCGGCCGAGAGCCCTCGCCGGCGCGGCTCGGAGCAGCCACCCAGCGCGGCAGGAAGAGCGCGCAGCGCGCGCCTCGCCGGAGGGGCCGGGTGCGCAGCTCCTGCAGCTTCGCGCAGACCTGGCCCTCCTCGTCGAGGATCGCGAGGTGGTAGCGCCCCTCGGCGATCTTCCTCGCATAGAGGAAGCCGCTGCCCCGCGGCGCCCGGCTCACCTCCACACCGGCGAGCGACGCAGGCACGCTCGCCTCGATCCGGTCCTCTTCCAGAGAGGCGGCCACGTGAAGGGCGCCGGTCAGCAGGGCCGGATGCAGCCAGATCCTGGCCGGCTCCCGGGCGGCCGAGCGAGGCAGCTCGTAGCGGGCCAGCGCCTCGCCGTCGCCGACGTGCACGACCTGGATCACGCGCCGCTCGGCCTGCTCGTGCAGCCCGCGGGGCTCGAGCGACGCATGGAAGGCCTCTCCATCGAGGCGCCTCGGGCAGCGGGCGATGACCGACGCGATCGCGATCTCGCCGCCGGTGCCCTCGCCGGGGGCGTCCACGGCGCCCTGGCCGGAGAGCAGGTCGCCTTCCTTCCCGTCCGCCTGGATGCGGAACGCGAGGCCCCCGTCCTGGCGGTGCAGCGCCACGCGGAGCCGGTGCACGCCGCCGTGGAGCGGCCGCAGGTCCCCCCAGCTCACGGCGCGCAGGCCGCTGCCGCTGCCGGGGCGCGCGTGCTCCAGCGCCACCCGCGCCATCTCCAGGAGCGCGAAGGGGCAGAGGAGCGTCTGGCCGGCGAGGCGAAGGTCCACGCCGGCGGCGCCCGAGATGTCTTTGACATAGGAAAGCCCCTCGCCGAGGCTCTCGGACAGCTCGAGCGCGTCGAGGAGCGGGTGCAGCGGACCGGAGCGGGGGGACAGGCCGGCGCCTCTCGCCGTGAACCAGTGGCGTTCCTGGGCGAAGGGATAGGTCGGCAGCGAGAGCCGCTGGTAGCTCCCCTCGCCGAGGAGCGCCTTCCAGTCCACCGCGCCGCCGCCGACCCAGAGCTCGGCGAGGGCGAGGAGCTTCTCGCGGACGCTCTGCGGAGGCAGCGCCCGCGCCTCCCGCAGCTCGCCGACGAGCCGGCCGCCGCTCTCCTGCGGCGCAGCGGGCTGCGCCGTGCTCCGCGGGGACACGAAGCCTTCCGCGGCGCCCTCGCGCAGCGCGGCCCGGGTGGACTCGAGCAGGCCGCGGCCGTCGGAAGCGACGAAGGCCGCGCGGTGCTTGAACTGCGGCTTCCCCGCGGCCAGCGTGTACGCGACGTCTCCCAGATCGCTGTCCGCGCCGCCCTGCTCGAGCCAGCGGTCGAGATCGGCGATCTTGCGATGCAACGCGTCCTCGGTCCTCGCCGACAGGACGACGGGGTACCAGGGCCATGCCGCCCGGACCGGCGCTCGATCGCGCGCGGGCGGCTCTTCCAGGACCAGGTGGGCGTTGGTGCCGCCGATGCCGAAGGCGCTGATCGCCGCCCGGCGCGGGGCGCCGCCGATCGGCCGCCACGCTGTGCGCGCGGTGCTCACGAAGAACGGGCTGCTCGCGAAATCGATGTGCTCGTTCGCCTCGCGGAAGTGCAGCGACGGGGGGATCTCCCCGTGCTGCATCGCGAGCAGGATCTTGAGGAGCCCGGCCATGCCTGCGGCCGTGGCCGCGTGCCCGATGTTGGTCTTCACCGAGCCGATCGCGCAGTACTGCCGCTCGTCGGTGAACCGGCGGAACGCCCGGGTGAGCGCCTCCACCTCGATCGGGTCTCCCAGCTTCGTGCCGGTCCCGTGGGCCTCCACGTAGCCGACGGTCGCGGGGCTCACGCCGGAGCGCTCGTAGACAGAGACCTCGAGCTCGGTCTGGGACAGCGTGCTCGGCGCGCTGATGCCGTTGGTGCGGCCGTCCTGGTTGACGCCCGATCCCTTGATGATCCCCAGGATGCGATCGCCGTCGCGCAGCGCGGCGTGGAGCGGCTTCAGGACCACCACGCCGACCCCTTCCCCGGGCACGAAGCCGTCGGCGCGGTTGTCGAAGGCGCGGCACTCGCCCGCGGGCGACAGCATGCTGCCGCTGCTCCAGAGGATGAACCAGTCGGCCGTGAGGTTGACGAAGATCCCGCCGGCGAGGGCCATGTCGCAGTCGCCGTCCATCAGGGCGCGGCAGGCCAGATGCACGGCCACCAGGGAGGACGAGCACGCGGTGTGCACGGCCAGCGCTGGCCCCTTGAGATCGAGGAAGTACGAGATCCGCGAGGCCAGGACCGAGACGTCGTTGCCCCAGACGCACTGCCCCTCTCGCCGGGCCCCCTCGTCGCGCAGCAGGCTGAGGTACTCGCCGCGGTCCGCGCCCACGAAGACCCCGCAGCGGGTCTCGGACACCGAGGCGTCGGCATACCCCGCGTCCTCGAGGGCGTGAAACGCCTCCTGCAAGAACAGACGCTGCTGCGGATCGGAGAGATCGGCCTCCTTGCCGGAGATGTTGAAGAACGAGGCGTCGAAGCTGTCGATGTCCTCGAGGAAGCCTCCCCATTTCGAGTAGGTCTTGTCGACGTCGCGGGGATCGGGGTCGTAGAAGACGGCCGGATCCCAGCGGTCCCTGGGGACCTCGGTCACGGAGCAGACGCCGGCAGCGAGGTTCTGCCAGTAGGCATCCAGGCCGTTCGCGCCGGGGAACCGCCCCGACATGCCGATGATGGCGATGTCCGTGCTGACGACCCGGGGCGCGGGGCCGACCGCCGCGCCGTCATCGGCCTGCGTGAACATGGCCGGCGCAGCGAGGGAGCGCGCTGCGGACGCGGACGCGGGCGCCGGCACATCGCGCCGTGAGGGCCCGTGCCGGAACAGATCGTCCGCCGAGCGGTGTGGCGCCTGCTCCTCGGGGAGGCGCGTCGGCGGTTCGCCGTCGAGGCGAGCGACCTCGGTCCATCGCGTGGCGATCGCCTCTCCGTGCTCCTGCCACAGGAGCTCGGACAGGGCGTTCACGTCGGGGTAGTCGTAGAGCACCGTGGTCCGCAGCGCGGTCCCGAACGCCCCGTTGAGGCGGTTGACGAGATCCACGCCGATGATGGAGTCCACGCCGTACTCCACGAAGGGAGCGCTCGTGGGCACCTCGGCGACGGTGGATCCCAGGGCGAGCGCGACCTCGGCGGCGACGCGATGGGCGATGCGCTCCTTGACCGCCTCGCCGCTCCGCGCGCCCGCGGGGCGCCCCGTCGGCGCGGCGCTCGTGGTCTCGACGGGCCGAGTGCCTCGCTCGGAGGCGGCCGGCTCCGAGCGCTCGCGCGCGACGACGGCGCGCGCGCCGAGCTGCCCGCTCGCCGGGCGGCGCGCCTCGCCGAGCACCCAGCCGTCGCTCTCGGCGGTGATGACGTGCTGGGTGGGGCGCAGCCCCTCGATCGACGTCGACTCGAGCCCGATCCGCTCGAAGCCCAGGCCAGCGAGCAGCCCGCGCCACCCCTCGGCGTCCAGCAGCGGCGATCCGGGCACGCGCAGCTCGCTGTCCTCGGACAGCCACCAGCCGTCCAGCAGGCCGAAGGTGAGCGTGTTGTAGTCCTGGACTGCGGTCTGCTCGTTGACGATCAGCCAGCCGTGCGCGCGCAGGAGCCGCTTCACGCGGGTGATCGTCGCCCGCATGCTCCGCGTCGCGTGGAGCACGTTGGTCGCGAGGATCACGTCGAAGGAGCCGGGCGAGAACCCCTGCTCCCCGGGGTCTCGCTCGATGTCGAGGCGCTCGAACGCCACGAAGGGGTGCGCCTGCCCGAAGGTCTGCTCTCCATGGCGGAGGAAAGCGCGCGAGACGTCGGTGTACACGTAGCGGATCCTGCTCGCGAACGGCGCCAGCGCCTCCAGCACGACCGCGCTCGTGCCGCCGGTGCCCGCGCCGATCTCGAGCAGATCGAGGGTCTCGCCCTCGCCGAGGTGCGCGAGCCGAGCCCGGACGATCTCGACCACCCGGCGGGCGACGAGGCGGTTGAAGTGATCGGCGACCGGGTTGTTCCGGTAGATCCCCTCGACGCGCGCCATCGAGCCGCCGGAGAACAGGAGCTCGGTGGCGAGCGCCTCGCCGGCGAGGATCGCGGGCAGATGCTGGAGGCAGGTCGAGAGCAGCGCGACGTGCGCGCCGATCCCGGAGAAGGCCGGTCCGCTCGGCGCGCCCGGGGCCTCCACGGCGAAGGCAGGCGCGGCGCCGACCGTCACGCGATCGCCCTCGACCCGGACCACACCTTCGCACGCGAGCAGGCCGAGCGCGGCATCGAAGAAGCGGCCGTGCCTGGGCAGGATGCCGAGGTGCTCCCGCAGCGCCTCGCGGTCGATGGAGCGTCCCTTGGCGCGGAAGAGCCCCATGGCGCCGAGCTGCCGCGCCAGCGCGCGGCGCCCCCAGCGATCGAGCTCGTCGAGCGCGTTCAGGGCGCGGCCTACCTCCTCCGCCGCGGGCGCCGCGCCCATCGCGGGCGTGGTCGAGAGGAGCGCCGGGTAGCGGCGAGGCAGGAGGATCACCTCGTGCCCCAGATCGACGCCCATGGCGGCGAGCACGTCGTCGTCGGCCTTCACGGCGAGCGCCTGATGGACCGGGCTGGAGAGGACCCGCAGGAGGGCCTCCATCCCCGCCTCGGGCGGCATGGCCTGGTATCCCAGGGTCACGAGCCGCCTGTCGTACTCCTCGTCGCCGGACTGCCAGTATCCCCAGTTGATTGTCTTCACGGGGAAGGGCGCGCGCGCGCGGAGGTGATCGGCGAAGGCGTCCTTGAAGGCGCACCCGGCCGCGTAGTTGCTCTGCGATTTGTCGCCGGTGAACGACTGGATCGACGAGAAGAAGACAAGGAAGTCCAGCGGCTCGTCCGCGAGGGCCCGGTAGAGCGCGACGCTGCCCTGCACCTTGGGAGAGAGGACGCGGGCGAAGGTGTCCGTATCCATCGAGGCGAGCGGCGCGCCCTGGTACGAAAGGGCCGAATGGAAGGCCCCGTTCACGGCGCCGAAGCGGGCCCTGGCGTGGGCGACGGCGGCGCGCAGCGCGGCCGGATCGGCGGCGTCGGCCTGGGCGTACAGCACCTCGCCGCCCTCGGCTTCCACCGCGGCGATCTTCGCCTGGATGCCCGCGTCGAGCGGCGAGCGGCCCACCCACACAAGGCGGGCCTGGAGCTTCCTGGCCAGGAAGCGGCTGACATCGACCCCGAGGCGCCCTGCGCCGCCCAGGATCAGGTACGTCCCCCGGGGCCTCAGCGTCGGCGCGTCCGCGGCCGGCTCCGACAGCAGCGCCGGCGCGATGACGCGGCAGGTACGCTGCCCGCGGCGGATCGCCGTGACCGCCCCGTCCGGGTGCGGCGGCTCGTCGAGCACGGCGCGCGCGAGGCCGAGGAGCGCGCTGCTCTCCGCCGCGCCGCCCTGCTCGTCGAGACCGAGATCGAGGCAGCTCACCATGAGCTCCGGAAGCTCGTGCGCGAGCACCCGGCAGAGCCCGTAGAGCGTCGCCCCGGCCGGGTTGGTGTGAGCCCCGGGCAGCACCGGGTAAACGTCGCTGGCCACGACGCACAACCGGCGCGGCCGGTCGACTGCGCGCCGGGCCGCGAGCTCGCGGACCAGGTGCAGCAGGGCGAAGGCGCCGTGCTCGAGGCCCTCCTCGAGCGCCTGGGCGTCCTCGACATCCCACGGCCGAGCGCGAACGCCGCCCAGGAAGATCACCGCGCCGAACGCCTCGCCGGGCATCGCGAGCTCGAGAGGCCCCTCGCCCGTCCGGCCGCGGCCGCCCTCGATCCTCCGCGCCACCACCCGATCGCGCCCGAGCAGCTCGACGAGCGCCTCCTTCAGAGGCGCGCCGTCCTGCGTATAGAGCACCAGGGTCCGCTCTGCCCACGGCGCGGGTGAGCCGGCCGCCGGCGCCGGAAGGGCGCGGGGGACCCAGCGGGGGACGAAGAGCATGCTATCGCCCCGCGCCGTGCCCGCGGCGCGCTCGCTCTCCGTGACGGAGATGCCGTCGAGCCGGGCGTCCCCCCGGCTGCTGTCGTCGAGGATCGTGGCCCGGTCGTCGCGCGCCCGCGCGGCGGGCGCCTCGGGCGGCGAGAACCAGTGTCGGTCCCGCGCGAACGCGTAGCCAGGCAGGGAGATGCGCCGCGGCGCCTCGCCTGGCGAATACAGCATCTCCCAGTCCACCTCGGCGCCGAGGACCCAGAGCCGGGCGAGCTTGGCCAGGTTCTGGCTCGCGAGGATCGCGTCGAGGAAAGCGCGGCCCTCCGTGCCGGAGACGAGGTGCATCAGGTCGTCGTCTCTCCCCCGGACGCTCCCGTGGAAGAGCCCCTCGATGCGATCGCGGCCTGAGACGAACAGGCCCAGCTTGTCCGAGAGCTCCGCAATGTCCGAGGCGACCACCGCGAGGCGCGCGTTCATGGGCTCGCGGCCCACCTGGAGCGTGTAGGCCAGATCGGCGAGCGCGATCGGGCCCGCGGCGGGCGAAGGCTGCGAGGGCGCGCGCGCGGCCTGATAGCAGTCGCGCAGCGGCGCCTCGAAGCTGTGGCAGAGGTGCTGCGCCAGGGTGCGGAGCGAGTGGTGCGCGCCGAGCCCGTGGGGGGTGAGGTGCAGGTGGTATCGCTCGTTGATGCGGGAGGTGAAGACCGAGAGGCCCACCTGATCGAAGCCGATTTCCAGCAGGTCGCCCTCGGGCTCGATGTCGTCCGGCTCGTGGCGCAGGACCCCGGCGGCCATCAGCAGGAGATCCCGGCCCACGAGATCGGCCAGATCGGCCAGATCGGCGAGATCGCGGGACACCTCGGGCTCCGCGCCGAAGGGGACCCGGCGCAGGTGCTCGCAGAGCTGGGCGGCTTGCGCCCTGAGCCTCTCCTCGGATCTGGCGGAGAGCACCACGACGCGAGGAGCGCGCGCGTCCACCGCCGCGGCGCCGGGCCGCGCCTCGCTGGCCTCGAAGTCCTCGACCACGACGTGGGCGTTGACGCCGCCGAAGCCGAAGGAGCTGATGCCCGCGCGTCGCGGCGCGCCCTCGATCGGGTCCCACGGCACGGTCCGATCCAGGACGAAGAAGGGCGATCCTTCCAGGCGGATGTAGGGGTTCAGCTCCCGGAAATGCAGGTTTCCCGGGAGCTTTTTGTGCTTCATCGCCAGCAGGATCTTGATGAGCCCGGCGATGCCCGCCGCGGTCTCCAGGTGGCCGATGTTCGTCTTGATCGAGCCGAGCGCGCAGAACGGCGCGTCGGGCGCGGCGGCGCCCTGCTGGGCGAACAGCGCCTCGAACGCCTTCTTGAGCGCTTCGATCTCGATGGGATCGCCCAGCTTGGTCCCGGTGCCGTGTGTCTCGATGTAGCTCACGGTGGCGGGGTCCACGCCCGCTCGCCGCCAGGCCTCGGCCACAAGCGCCGCCTGCGCGCTCGGGTTCGGAGTCGTCAGGGTGTTGACCCTGCCCCCGTGGTTGACCGCATGCCCCCGGAGGATGCCGTGGATGGGATCGCCGTCCTCGAGGGCCCTGGACAGGCGCTTGAGCAGGAGCATCCCGGCGCCCTCGCTGCGGACGTAGCCGTCTGCGTCCTTGTCGAAGGTCTTGCAGCGCCCGTCCGGGGAGAGCATGCCGGCCTTGCTCAGCGAGATGTAGAGCGTGGGGCTGACGATGACGTTCACCCCGCCGGCCAGGGCGGTGTCGCACTCGCCGGCCAGGAGCGCATCGACGGCGCGGCAGACCGCCACGAGGGAGCTGGAGCACGCGCTGTCCACGACCTCGCTGGGCCCGTGGAGGTTCAGCAGGTACGAGATGCGGTTCGGCGCGATCGCGTGGCTGAGCGCCCCGGTAGCGAGGTGCGCCTCGGCCGGCACGAGGCGTCTCGCCATCACCTCGCGGTAATCGGCGTTCCCGATCCCCACGTAAACGCCCGTCCGGCTGCCGGACAGCGACGACGGCCGGTACCCGGCGTGCTCGATGGCCTTCCAGGTGATCTCCAGCAGGATGCGCTGCTGTGGATCCATGAGGGCGGCCTCCCGCGGGGAGATCCCGAAGAACGCGGCATCGAACCGATCCACGTGCTTCATAAAGCCGCCCCAGCGGACAGCGGTCTTGTCGAGCTCCTCGGAAGAGGCCCAGTGCTCCTCCCAGTTCCAGCGGTCCCTGGGGATGACCTCGATGACATCGCGCCCCGCTTCGAGGTGCGACCAGAGCTCGTCCACGCTGTCGGAGGCAGGGAACACCCCGCTCATCCCGATGACGGCGATGGGCTCACGCTCCAGGGGGCCGGCGGCCATAGCCGGCTGGAAACGCCGTGGCGCGGCCTTGGCCGGCGGTGCGCCGCCGGCGACCCGGGGGCCCCCCTGGGCCGTCCCTTCGTTGCGCGGCTCGCCGCTGGCGCCGTCTCCGGCGCGCGCTGCCGGACCCGACCAGCGGGCCCGGATCGCGTCACCGTGGCTTCCGCACAACGTGCGGACGACGGAGCCGATGGTCCGGTGCTCGAAGAAGACAGACGGAGTGAGGTCCACCCCGTACGACGTGTTGAGCTGATTCGTCAGCTCCACGAACGTCGTCGAGTCGAATCCATAAGCGCTCATCTCCTCCTGCGGATCGATGTCTCTCGGCGCGATGCTCAGGATCGCGCCGATGATCTCCAGCAGCTCCGCCTGGAACCGCGCGTTCAGCGCGGCGTCCTCCGCCGCGGTCGCGCTCCGCCGCGGCGCCGATCGCGGCCTCGCGGCCGGGACGGTGGTGCCGACGCCGAGCGCCCTGTCGAGCCGCTCGGGCACGCCCTCCAGGACCAGGAAGGTCTCGTGGGGCAGGCGCAGGCCGCGGTCGAACGCGTCGAGGCCCGTCGCCGTCGTCAGCGGGCTCATCCCCAGCGTAAGCTCGAGCCGCTGTGCGGTCGACCGGTCCATCTGCATGCCGCCCTCCCGCCAGAGGGGCCAACCGATGGAGAGCGTCTTTCCGGTGCGCGCTCCCCGCGCCCGCTGCGCCTCCCGCCACACGGCGAACTCATCCATGAAGCGATTGGCGTACGCGTAATCGCTCTGCCCCACGTTCCCGAGCGCCCCCACGAACGACGAGAACATCACGAAGAAATCGAGCGGCTCGTCCCGGGTCGCCTCGTCGAGCGCCAGCGTCCCGAGGACCTTCGGCGCCAGCACCTCGGCCATGTCCTTGCGGGTCTTGGAGAGGCAGAGGCCGTCGCGGAGGACGCCGGCGGCGTGGATCACGCCGTCGATGCGAGAGAACCGGCGCTTGACCGCCTGGATCAGAGCCGCAGCCTGCCCGCTGTCGCCGATGTCCGCCTGGAAGTACGCGGCCTGTCCGCCGAGGGCATCGATCTCCTGCAGCACGGCCTGCGTGCGCGGGTCCGGCGCCGAGCGCCCGCAGAGCGCGATGCGCGCGCGCGAGGTGCGCGCGAGGTGCCGAGCAAACAGCGCGCCCAGCCCACCTGCTCCGCCCGTGATCACGTGGACTCCCTCGTCCTTGAATGCACGCAGGGCGCCGGATCCTTCAGAGCTCAGGGCGGGATCGAGCGCGGCGAACCTCCGGACGAGGCGCCTGCTGCCCTCGAAGCGCACCTCGACCTCGTCTCCTCCATCCCACGCGCCGACGATCCGCCCGAGCCAGGCGTCCAGGTGGAAGGCCTCATGCGCCGCGACCGACAGGCCGACGACCTCGAGGCGGAGCCTGTCGCTCTCCTGGCGAACGGACCGCGCGAAGCCGGCGACGGCAGCGTGCACGTGGCCGGGATCGCGATCGCTCGAGGGGTAGACATAGCGGACGCTCAGGGGCGCTCCGCCCTCGCGCGGGCGCATCTCCTGGAGGAGGGGCAAGAGCGAGTGGATGCCGCGGTCGAGCTTGTCGGCCAGGCTCTCCCGGGCGGCCTCCGCGCCCAGGGACCAAAGGTGGAGCACGTGGCGCGGCGCTGCCCCTCGCTCCCGGAGCTTCTCCGCGAGGAGACGGTAATGGTCTGCGCGCCGGGGCTCGATCGCGAAGGTGGTGTCATCCTCCTGGAGGAACGCTTCCCCCGGCTTCACCACCACGACGGGTTGTCCCCGCAGGTGCCGGGCGAGCGCGCGTCCCGCGCTCGGATCGCGGGCCAGAACGAGCACAGGCCCTTCGGGCGGCGCCCCTGCCGCGCTGCCGGCCTCCCGCCATGCCGCGTGATAGAAGCGGACGGCGTGGCTCGCTTCGGCGGCCGGCGGCGCGGCTGCGGCCGGCGGCGCTGCGGCCGGCGGCGCGGCTGCGGCCGGCGGCGCTGTGGTCGTGGCGCTCGCTCCGGACGCGGTCGCGGTGCTCGCTCCGGGCGCGCTCCGAGGCGCGGGCGCGTCGGGCAGCCAGTAGCGCTGCCGCTGCCACGCATAACGCGGCAGCGGGACGCGATGGTCACCCCCTGGGGAAAGGCCCGACCAGTCCAGATCGAGCCCGCGGCAGTAGAGCTCGCCCGCAGCGCGCAGCATCATCTCCCGTTCGTCTCTCCCCGCCTGCAGGAGCGGCAGCGCGACGCCCTGCGCCTCGACGCGCTGGAGGCTCCGCTGGATCACCTCCGCTAGCGCCGGTTCCGGGCCGATCTCGAGGAACAGCGCGTCCCGGCCGAGGGCGATGCCCTGGATCGCCTCGTCGAGGCGGCTCGGCTCGCGGAGGTTGCGCGTCGACGAGTGCGAGGCGTCGAGCGCCGCGCCTCCCACGACGCGAGCGGCCTCGTCGAGGCTCAGGGCACCCGAAAGATGCGCGGCGGCGATCTCCCCGAGCCCCTCGCCCACGACCGCCTCGGGCACGACGCCCCAGGAGCGCAGCAGCGCGACGAGGGCGATCTGCACGGCGAAGACGGCGGGGTGCGCGACCTCGGGGCGAGCGAGCCGCGACGCGCCCCCCTCGGCGAGGAGCTCCGCCACCACGCCGCAGCCATGGGCGGCGAGCGCCCGGTCGCAGGCCAGGAGCGCCTCGCGGAACACCGGGCTCCACCTGGAGAGGACACGCGCCGCGCTGGACGCGCCGGCCCCCGCGGCCTCGTACGACGGGAGCACGAAGACCACGCGCGGCGGCCCTTCCGCTGAGCTCCGACCCCGCGCGACCCCCTCGATCGCGCGGCTGCCGTCGCGCAGGACCTCACCGAGCTTGCGGTCCGCCTCCGCCCCGCTCGCGGCCACCACGGCCAGGCGGCGGCGGTGATGGGCGCGCCGCCGCGCCGCCGAGGCGCACAGCGCGGGCCACGCGGCCCTCGCGAGGTGATCCCGGTAGCGCCCGACCAGGTCCGCAAGCGCCTCCTCGGTGTGCGCCGAGATCGGCAGCAGCCGCGGCTCCTGCGGCTGCGGCTCCTGCCGACGCTCGCCCCCATCATCCAGGAGCTCTCGCTCCAGGACGCGACGATCGCCCGCGGACTCGAGCCCCTCCCAGCGCAGCGCCGCACCCTGCTCGAAGAGCCGGGCGGCCGCGCTCCGGATCGTCCGGTGCTCGTCCTCGTCGCGGCGCATCGATTCGAGGACCAGCGGGGGTTCCCCTGCGCCGTCGAAATGAGGCGGGATGTACCGGAGCAGCGCCGGATGGGGGCTCAGCTCCAGGTAGATCCGGTGATGGAGCGCGAGCGCGCGCATCGCCTCGTCGAAGCGCACCGGCGAGCAGATGTTGTCGCGCCAGTAGTGCCAGCCGAGCTCGCCCCCCTCGACCGGACCGGCGCGCACCGTGGAGATCATCGGCACCACGGCCCGCCCCGGCGACAGCCGCGCCGACAGCCTGTCCACCGCCTCGGCGAACGGCTCCACCAGCGGGCAGTGGGAGCTCATCGCGTTGAGCCCGTGGCAGTAGACGCCCCGGCTCTCCAGCGTGCCGAGGAGCTGCTGCAGCGCCGCGCGCCCCCCGCAGATCAGGCAGGAGCCCGGCGCGTTGCGCGCCGCCAGGTGGAGGGCGCCGCCGATCCCCTGCTCCGCGGCGATGCGCTCGACCTCCTCGAAGTTCGCCCCCACCACCGCGAGCGCGCCGTCCCCCGAGGCGACGGTGCGCTGGTAGATCGCGCCGAGCTCACGGGCGACCCGCATCGCGTCGTCCAGGCTCAGGATCCCCGCGGCGTAGGCCGCCGCCACCTCACCCGAGCTGTGCCCCACCACCGCCGCGGGCTCGACGCCGAAGGAGCGCCACAGGTCGACGAGCGCGATCTGCACCGCGGTCAGCGCGGGAAAGGCGGCCTCGAGCGCGTCCGGGTCGGCCAGCGGGGACCGGGCGGCGTCCGCCCAGAGGACCTCGGTCAGCGACCAGCCCGCGGCCTCGCGCAGCGCGGCGTCGCAGCGCGCCAGCGCCTGCTGGAACACGGGTTCTGCCATCCACAGCCGCTGCGCCATGCCCGCCCACTGCGGCCCGATCCCGGGAAAGACGAAGACCGGCCGGGCAGCGCCCTCCGGCGCGGCCCCCGGCGGTGCCTTCAGGGACGCGACGGACGCGAGGCGGGCGCTCAGGTCGGCGCGCAGCGCGTCGCGCGAGGCGCCTTCGGCCACGAGCCGGCACGGGGCGGCCCGCACGCGCGAGGCCGCGGCCCCGCAGAGCTCGCCGAGGGGGACATCGCGCGCGCCGCCGTCGAGCACGCGCAGCCACGCCCGGGCCTCCTCGGCCAGCTCGTCGGGCCTCGCCGCGGCGAGGGGCAGCAGGTGGGTTGGCCGCTCAGGCAGGCCTTCCAGGACCATGTGCGCGTTGGTGCCGCCGTAGCCGAAGGAGCTGACGCCGGCGCGCGGCGGTCCCTCCCCGCTCTCCGGCCACGGCGCGAGCCCGGTCACCACGCCCAGGCGGAGCGCGCCGAAGTCGATGTGCGGGTTCGGCGTCTCGTAGTTGCAGCTCGGCACGAGCGTGCGGTGGTGGAGGCACAGCACGGTCTTGATGAGCCCGGCCACCCCGGCCGCCGCTTCCAGGTGGCCGATGTTCGTCTTCACGGAGCCGATCCGGAGGCCGTCCTCCGCCGGGCGCCCGGCGCCGTAGACGGCGCCCAGCGCCGCCGCCTCCACGGGATCGCCCAGCTCGGTCCCGGTCCCGTGGGCCTCCACGTACTGGACCGAGCGCGGCGCCACGCCCGCCCGCGCGCAGGCCTCGCGCAGGACCGCCTCCTGCGCGCGCGGGTTCGGCGCCGTGAGCCCGTTGCTCGGACCGTCGTTGTTCACCGCGCTGCCCCGGATGACGCCGTAGATCCGATCCCCGTCGCGCTGCGCCCGCGACAGCGGCTTGAGCAGGAGGACGCCCCCGCCCTCGCCCCGCACGTACCCGTCCGCCCTCGCGTCGAAGGTCCAGCACCGGCCGGTGGGCGACATGACGCCGAGCTTGTGCATGCCGATCGCGGCGTCGGGCGCCAGCATCAGATTCACGCCGCCGATCAGGGCGAGATCGCACTCCCCGGCGCGGATGGCCTGGCACGCCAGGTGTGCGGCCACCAGGCTCGACGAGCACGCCGTCTCCACGGTCATGCTCGGGCCGTTCAGCTCGAGGAAGTACGAGACGCGGTTCGCCACGATGCAGTGGGAGGTCCCTGTGCTCGAGTAGGCCGTCACGGCCTCGATCCCGCGCCGGCTCTGGAGCGCGGCGTAATCGCCGAACAGGACCCCGAAATAGACCCCTGTGCGGCTCTCCTTGAGTGTCGCCGGGACGACCCCCGCGTCCTCGATGGCCTCCCAGCACAGCTCCAGGGTGAGGCGCTGCTGCGGGTCCATGTCCGCCGCCTCTCGCGGAGAAATCCCGAAGAACAGGGGATCGAAGCCGTCCACCCGATCCAGGAACCCGCCCCACCGCGAGGCGCTCGTCCGGTCAGGGGCGGCGCCCTCCTCGCCGCCTCCCGGCGCGGTCTCCCAGCGGTCGGGAGGCACGCTCCGGATCGCGCTCTCGCCGCGGCAGAGCGCGCTCCAGAAGGCGTCGATATCGTCCGCGCCGGGGAAACGGCAGCTCATGCCGATGATGGCAATGGGCTCGTCCTGCCGCTCTGGCGTCCCCTCGGCCGCGGCGCGCTCCTTCGCCGGCCCTCGGGCCAGGTGCGTGGCCAGGCTCTCGAGCGTGGGATACGACCACAGCAGCGTGAGCGGCAGAGCGCGATCGATCTCGGCGGACAGCCGTCTCAGGAGCGCGATAGCGCCGACCGAGTCGAGCCCCAGGGTGCGAAACGGCACGCCGGGGTCGATATCCTCTTTCGCCCGCCCGAGCAGCTCGGCGGCAGCTCGGCGGAGCGCGCCGACGAGCGCTGCTTTCTTGTCACTGGAGCGATCTTCTCTGTCACTTTCACGATCAAAGGATCCGCCGTCCATCACGACCTTTCCCGCGTCGGCGCCCGGGCGCGCGCCACCGCGCCCGCGGCGCCGCTAGCATCCCTGGCAATGGCCCCGCTCACGCAGCGTTCATGGCTGCGTACGGGTGCGCGGGCGCATAGCGCTGGGCCACGTGAGCGAGCAGCGCGGCCGTGGATTCCATCAGCCGGAGGGCGATGACGTCGGCGTGCCGGTTCCGCCAACTCTCGAGCTCCGTCCCTGTGACCCACTGGTTGAACGCGCCCAGCGCCGGGCTGCAATAGACCTGGAAGTCGACCTTGTTGCCCTCGTCGCCGCGCAGCGCGAGCTTGAAGGCGTGGTCGAGGTACCATTTGAAGACGAGGGCCATCCTGTGCTTGGGGTCGCGCTCGGCCCGCTCGATCTCTCTCGGGCTCTTCTCCCGCAGGAGCGCCCTCGTCTCTTCCCATACCTGCTGGAAGGAGCGCTTGAAGTACTTCTGCTGGACGTGGGTGCTCGTCTTCTCGTCGATCTCTTCGAGCGCGCCGTGGTGGCGATAGAGCTCGTACAGCTTGTTCGCCCTCGCCGCGAAGAACACGCCCTTCTTGAGGACCTGGACCTTCGCGCCGAGCTCGAACATGTCGCTGGCCGGCGCGTAATCCGTATCCTGGACGTGGACGCCCTGGAGCATGTCCTTGACGGCATCGCTCGTGCCGGCCTCCACCGTGCATTGATTGATCGAGCCCGTGACGATGTAATCGGCGCCGAGCACGAACGCCGCGAGCGCGGCCTCGGGCGTGCCGATCCCCCCGGCGGCGCCGATCCGGATCGTCTGCGCATAGCCATGCTGCTTCACGGCCTCGTCCCGCAGCCGGATCATCGTGGGGAGCAGGACGGCGGCGGCGCCGTGGTCCGAGCTCCCGGCGCAGTCCGCGGTCACGGTCAGGTCGTCCGCCATCGGCAAGCGCCTGGCCATCTCGGCCTGAGCGGCGCTGATCTTGCCGGCGGCGAGCAACCTCTCCACGATGCGCGCGGGGGCCGGGCTGCAGAACGCCTGGGCGATCTCGGGGCGCGACACCTTCGCGAGGACGCGGTTCTTGCGGAGGATCGCGCCGTTCGCGCCGCACTCGAGCCCCTTGAGCCGGAAGCGCACCAGCGCCGGCGTGAGCTGGATGTACCCCGACGCCTCCACGTTCCTGATGCCGAGTCGGAGGTACAGGTCGACCATCTCCTCCTCGACCTCGGGGAGGGCGGGGTTCGACGGGAGGTCCACGCCGTAGCTCGCCCCTGCGCCGAGCTCACGCTCGATAAAGGAGACGGCGCTCTCGATCGCGGGCAGCGTCATCCCGGCGGTGCCGAGGAAGCCCATGAAGCCGGCCTTGCCCATGCGGACGCAGAGCTCCTTCGAGGAGATGCCGTCGCGCATGGAGCCCGCGATGCAGGCATAGCGGAGGCGGTAATCCGATCGGAACGACGCCGCGCCCAGGGACCCGGCCGTGACGCCCGAGCCCTCAGCGACGTCCGCCGCCGGCGCGATCGCGCGCGGCGCCGCGTGCGACGGGCGCTCGGCCGCCGGCGACGGGCGCTCGGCCGCCGGCGACGGGCGCTCGGCCACCGGCGATGGGCGCTCGGCCTCCGGCCCCGCCCCTGCGGGCCGCGGTGCCGAGAGCGGCGTGGCCTCCTGCTTGATCTGCTGGACGAGCTTCGTCAGGACGTTACCGGGCCCGATCTCCTTGAAGTCGGTCTCGCCGAGCCCCATGAGGTACCTGATGCTGTCGGTCCACTGAACAGAGCTCGTGATCTGCTCGGTGAGGAGCTGGGACGCTCGCCCGTCGACGTAGGGGCGCGCGGTGACGTTCGAGACGACCGGGATGCCCGGGTTCCGCAGATCAAAGCGCGCGATGTAGGCGGCGAACTCTTCCCTCGCCTCCGCCATCAGCGGGGAGTGGAACGCGCCGCTCACGTTGAGCGTCACATACCGCGCCCCCGCAATGCCGTCGAACACGGGCTTGGCCCGCTGGATCTCCTCTGCCGCGCCGGAGATGACGATCTGCGAGGGGGTGTTGTGGTTCGCGATGTGGAGCCGGCGGAGCCCGTGCCTCTGCAGCGCTTCGAGGATGTCGTCCTCGCGCAGGCCGAACACCGCGGCCATGCCGCCCTTGTCGGCCTTGCTCATCAGCTCTCCCCTCTTCTTGACGAGGAGGAGGCCGGTCTCGAAGTCGAACGCGCCCGCGGCGAGCAGGGCGCTGTACTCTCCCAGGCTATGGCCCGCCAGGTACGCTGGCCGCACCCCCTGGTCCTCGAGCCGCTGGTAGTACGAGAGGGCGTTGATCGTGAACAACGCGGGCTGTGTGTACTGCGTCTGATTCAGCCGCTGATCGGGGTTTTCGAGGCACAGCTCCTTGATCGAGTAGCCCAGGATCTCGTCGGCGGCGCCGATGACGCGGCGGAACCGATCGAAGAGATCCGCTCCCATTCCCTTGCGTTGCGCTCCCTGTCCGGGAAAAACGAATACCGCCATCACCGCCTCACAGTTGTGCAAAGCACTGGATGCATCATGACTGGCGCCTCGCACCAACGAGATCAGGCCTCGTGGCGCACCACCGCATAGTCTCCGGCGGCACCTCGCGGGCGCAACCGGGCGCGACCGGGCGCGCGGCACCATTGACGCTGGACAGCGCCATGGGCCACAGCAATGTCTACTCTTTGGTCTGCAGACAAACCATCAAGCGAGCGTCGGAGCAGACACGCGCTGCCCACAGACGCTGCACGTCATGGTCGAGCCCTCAGGGCCGTTTCTCAGCTTACAACCACCTGGCGCCTAGCCTACAGCGGAAATCTTGCTATGCAAGGCACATATTTGCCAAACAATTCGTCCCACAATGTGGGACACGCCGCGACACTCAACTCGATCAGGTCTCGCGCATCTGTCGAGCGGCTGAGCTGCGTGGTGCGCAGTTTGCATCGATCCTGCGCCGCCATATGTCGCATCTTGGTTGCAAGATGCAATACAATTAACATAGTAGCGCAACCATATTTCGGCGCGATTTCCTCTCCTGATTTCGTATGTATCCACGCGCGCCGAGGCCGTCGTCCGCGTCGGGACCGTCGATAGGCAGAGGCGGCGCCGAGCGCCGCGTCCGCGCCCTGCAGCGCACGACAGGCCGACAGCGCTCCTCGGCCGCAGCACCAGGTTCGCGGGCGCATCACCTCGCGGTCGTGCCGCTTCGCCGCCTGGCCGCTGGCGCAGATCGCCACTCCGCACAACGCCAGCTTTATTCGACGGGGGCAATGACAGTCCCGTTGCATCATGAAGGAGATTCAATGACTGAATGGCCGTGGTCAGCTGCTCGCTGGGAAGACCGGGGTCCACGCACAGCGAGTCAGCGCGGCGGCCGGCTACCCGGACGAAGGGGCATGATTCGAAAGCTCGTGAGGTGTCCAGTAGGGCCCGTACGTTACGTGAGCCTGGGCAGCCTTGAGGAGCCATGCCGCCGTCGATGGATGCCTCCACATTGTTTCGCGATGGTTTCGAGAATCGATCATCTACGCGATCTGTCACTTCTATTGAAATGGAACAACAGTATCCCCAGAGCGCAGACACGCCGCAGCTGGACGAGTCCTGGCGGGGCTATGGCCGGCGCAAGGCTCAGGGTCAGCGGCGTGATCTGGTCGGAGGACGCAGACGCCTAGTACTACAGCCGCACTTGCGACCCATCGCGGCTGTAGGCAGGCTGATGGACATGGTTTTCTCGACGATTTTGACGCCGACCGCCGCGCCTCGGACCAAGTGCGTCCGTGGTACGAGAATCACGTCCGGAGTATGCGGCGATACCTAGGCGACGCCAGGTGGGCGTTCTGGAACGGCCGCGTTCCGTACGTGGAACACGAGAGAGCCAAGGCCAGGGCATCGATCACGTTCACGTTGAGCAAGCGAGAAATGAACCGCCAAGACACCAAGGACGCCAAGAGGGTGTCCTGCGCTTGGCGCCCTTGGTGCCGTGGCAGTTCGAGTTTCTGCTCTTTTCAGTCGGTTTCAGCCCGCTTGTCGTTCTCGCTGCTCAAGGACGAGGGACGGTCCGGGGAGTCGCCAGAAGAGGGCATCCATAGGGGGTCACGCGAGGAGGCGGGTGGGCAGGCGCCCGAGGAAGTTGATCGATGGTCCACTGGCGCACGCCCGCGAGCTTCACGGTGGCGACCGCCGATGAGGCCGTCATCACTGCATCAAAGCGAACGGCCCATCGCCCGTCCGCTTCCCCTTCCGCAGATGGGCCCGAGGGGGTGCCAACGCTGGGGACCGGGGCACCGAGCTCCCCGAGCTCGACCTGGAGCGCCGAGCTCCGACGCTGATACGACAGCACGCGCAACGCTGTGCTACCGTGAGGAGGTGATCCGCCAGAGCGCACTCACCGGGACCGCGGTCGAGCGGAGGATCACATTCGCCGAGTGGACCAGCCTGCCTGAAGAGGAACCGGGTGAGCTCGTCGACGGGCGGCTCGTGGAGGAAGAGGCGCCGGACGCCGTTCACGAAGTGATCGTGGCCTGGGTGATCAGGGTACTCGGGGGCTGGCTCATCCCGCAGGGCGGGCTCGTGCTGGGCTCCGAAGCGAAGTACGCCGTGAGCGCTGTCTCTGGCCGGAAGCCCGACGCCTCTGCGTACATGCCTCAGAGCCGCAAGCCACCTCGGCGCGGGACGATCCACGCTCCGCCCGACATCATGGTCGAGGTGGTCTCTCCTACCCCGCGGGACGCGCGCCGCGACCGTGTCGAGAAGCTCCACGAATACGCGTCTTTCGGGGTGCGCTGGTATTGGATCATCGACCCGCAGGAAAGGACGATCGAGCTCCTCGAGCTAGGAACCGACCGCCGCTACGTGCACGCGCGCTCGGCGGCGGACGGGATCGTCGGCAATCTTCCCG
The DNA here is from genome assembly GCF_051525985.1 of Sorangium sp. So ce145. Lineage (NCBI taxonomy): Bacteria > Pseudomonadati > Myxococcota > Polyangiales > Polyangiaceae > Sorangium > Sorangium sp. So ce145. Next base: position 5,860,760 of record NZ_CP150315.1, read on the forward strand.
GCGTAGAGGGACTCTCGCTCGAGCTCGACGCGCTCTGGAGCGAGGTAGAGCTGCTCGGTCCTGAATCCGGAGAAGGAGCGCTCGGAGACCCGGAAGCCCAGTCGCGGTGCCGCACTTCGTGCGGCACCTGCCTGAACCTCGAGCCGACGCTCAGCGCGCCGCCAAGCTCTTGAAATTATTAATGAATTGCGTCCCCAGCGGGATTCGAACCCTGGAAGAACGTCGAGATCCGCAGGAATCACGTAGGGTTCCGCATGCTGGCGGCGAGGTGACGATGCAGACAGCGGCGGCTAAGTGCGCGGAACCTCGTGAGCCGGACGAATCGCGGACGAAACCGGAGGACCCGCGGACGGTGCTGCTCGGCCAGCTGGCGGAAGGCATGAGGGCAACGCTCGCGGCGGGCGACGTCGAGGCCGCGCGGATCGCGCACGAGACCATCGGCCGCTTGCTCGGCGCGCCAGGGGCCGACGTGCCCGGCGTGGTCGACCTCGCGGCCGAGCGCGCCCGGCGCGGCGGGTAGCCCCGGCTGGGCCCGCGCTCGCGGCGGGCGACGTCGAGGCCGCGCGGATCGCGCACGAGACCATCGGCCGCTTGCTCGGCGCGCCAGGGGCCGACGTGCCCGGCGTGGTCGACCTCGCGGCCGAGCGCGCCCGGCGCGGCGGGTAGCCCCGGCTGGGCCCGCGCTCGCGGCGGGCGACGTCGAGGCCGCGCGGATCGCGCACGAGACCATCGGCCGCTTGCTCGGCGCGCCAGGGGCCGACGTGCCCGGCGTGGTCGACCTCGCGGCCGAGCGCGCCCGGCGCGGCGGGTAGCCCCGGCTGGGCCCGCGCTCGCGGCGGGCGACGTCGAGGCCGCGCGGATCGCGCACGAGACCATCGGCCGCTTGCTCGGCGCGCCAGGGGCCGACGTGCCCGGCGTGGTCGACCTCGCGGCCGAGCGCGCCCGGCGCGGCGGGTAGCCCCGGCTGGGCCCGCGCTCGCGGCGGGCGACGTCGAGGCCGCGCGGATCGCGCACGAGACCATCGGCCGCTTGCTCGGCGCGCCAGGGGCCGACGTGCCCGGCGTGGTCGACCTCGCGGCCGAGCGCGCCCGGCGCGGCGGGTAGTGGACGATATGAGTTGCGCGCGATGGGGGATCAACCTCGCATGACTTCAGGTGCCACTTAGTTTTTTACTGCCGCGCTTCTGGCCCGCCTGGCTCTCCGGGCGCTGGCTCTCCTGCGCCTTTTTCTGTGGCTGTTGGCTCTTCTGCGGCTTTGCGCCGGGCTGCGGCTTTGCTGGTGGCCGCTCGTTTTGGATGAAATTTTCGAAACTCTCGACAGTATTGAACAGGTTTGATGGGTAGAGTCCCAGTGACTTCGCAATTACGAATTCCGTGATTTGGCAAAACAGCTCGGCTTCATCGTGTACCCCTTCGCGCGCCGGGAGCCTACCATAGTGAATGAGCCGATTCCTGACTTCGGCTAACGCCTCGATCCTGGCACGTGCTTTCTGATCAATCTCTGCCCTGATCGCGAAGACGCTTAGGATGTACGCAATCTTCTCCCTTGCGTAGATGTTCTTTATTGTCTCGGGCGACATCCACGCTTTGTTCAGAGCCCCAAAGAGGTGTTCCCAGATAGTCCAGCATTGCGTAAACGAGCTCTCGATCGATTGACGCTTGAACGCCTCTCGCGCGAGAAATAGGAAGTGCCCGCTCTCGTATCGTTGCTGCCATGCTGGGTCCTTCGTCAAGGCGACGATCCGGTTGAGTTCTTCCTCTAGGCCGATGTCTCCATGGCTTCCGTCTCCGGCTCTTTTGTACGGGATGGAGCATCTTAAGATGCCTCCCCGGGCGTACATGCGAGGATCCTCAATCAGTGGATGATCGGCGTTTGGATCGAGGGCAAAGACATCTCTCCTTGTGAATATAGACAGCAGCAGGAGGACGTCATTAAGCCCTGTCTTGTTCCGACTGTCGGAGAAGATGACGGATTTTTCATTGGCTGGCCCCTCGACGTACGCCGTAACGGCGTTGGCGCCTGCGTTCGGGCTGATTCTGAATTCCGCTTGCCCCGCAACGATGTGCTGAAGCCGAGAGAGTTCTTCTTTGTAGTTCTCGGCCCTTTTAAAGTGATATGGGCCGATGTTTAGCTGGTAGATCCACGGGGGAAATTCAAGGTTGTATATGGGCTTGCGGCTGGAACCGGTCATCGGTGCACCCTGTAGAATCCCTGAAGAAGCGGTTGCGTCCGAAGATGGGGCGAAGCGCTATAAGCGCATGATCGGTCGACTCTGGCTTGTGTTGTCAAATGGAGCTTGTGTCTGTCGGGTGAGATGCAGCCGGTCGCTCTCGGTGACCTCTGGCTTGACCGCTCCGACGCTATCGCATGGTCGTTGACAACGAGACGAGCGTCTCGTTGTCAGAAACCCGGACGGCGCGATTCGGTTGCCTCCGAGTGTGGGTATCGATTGCCCTTCTCGTGCTGACCACGTAAGCTCGCCGGACAAGCAAAGTGCCGCCCGCGGGTGCTGGTAACACCCCGGGCGGCGTGGCCGAACCCCGATAGAGCGAGGTCCGACATGTCCGTTGTATACTTACGCCCCGCGGCGGGCCAAGGAACCGATCCGCCTTCAGGACGGGCCGCTCGCCCGCCCGCTTCCTGTTCTGAAGACGGGCCCGCCGGCCCGCGGTTCCCCCACGAGGACCACAGGAGGCGCGCGTGAAGCCCCGGCGGAAGGGGGCCGGACGCCCGCCTGCCGCACGACACCCCAGGAAGCGACCGAGCATCGAGGAGATCCTTGCCGAGCGCGGCATCGTCCTGGCGACGCTCGCTGGCATCCCGCGGCGCGACCGCCGCGACGTGGAGGCCGAGGTGTTGCTCAACGCCTGGAACGCCGTCCGTCGTGGGCTCTACAGACCAGACCCGCGGGACAAGCCCAGGGACGCGCTCCGCAAGTGGCTCCATGGTATCGCCTGGCGCCTCGCCTCGCACTACGTCCACAGCGCGTGGTCGAGGCGCGCCGTGCTTCATCCGGAACCGCTCGGGTTGCTGCACGAGCCAGTCGGCATCGACATGCACGCCCAGATCGAGGCGCGGGAGGTGCTGGACGCCATGGCCAGCTTGCCGCCCTGGCAACGCGACGCGCTCCTCTCGGTGGACGACCCGCTGTCGCTGGTCGCGTACGCCAAGCGGCGGCGCATGAACCCGAGCACCGCGGCGTCCAGGCTCCGCATCGCTCGGGAAGCGCTGGCGCTGAAGCTCCGGAGGTGGCGCCGATGAGCGACCGCAAGACACGCCGCGCACTGACCCGGGAAGACCTCGCCTACCTTGCGGAGCAGGCGCGCGCCCTTGACCCGTACGTCGTCCACCCCTGGGACCATGACCGGCTCTGGGCCGCCGTGCTTGCCGCTCAGATGAACGCGACGACTCGCGCGGACCGCGAGGCCGTCGCCGAAGCGCGCGGCGCCTTGCAGATCCTCGACGCCATCGAGCGGCACTTCGTGCGGCACGACAGGTAGGCGCTCCACGGGCGGCGCATGCCGGGCGAGCTACGCGGAGCCTCGCCCCCACGCACGCCTGGCGACGCGCGGCGCAGCCCGTCGGCCTCAGCATCGCCACCGCCAACGAGACCGGGGGTTCGATCGCTCCCCGGCCGTGCGGCCCTGAGATCACTCCCACATGCTGTAGGCTCGAAAGGATGCGGCCGGCGAGGGTGGAGCCTCCCGGCCGCGGGCAATCACGCGCGAGGTGACTGTGGCTAAGAAGGTACGCGCAAGCGAAGGCAGGAGCAAGACAGGCGGGCACGGCAGCGACAAGGTGAAGCGGCACCGAGTCGGCCCAGAAGAGATCCGCTCGGACGATCCCGAGGAGGTCGAGAGGTGGGCGCTTGCGAGGCTCACGGCATCGACAGAGGCGGAGGCCACCGGCGAACTCGTGGTGGATCTGCCCGCGATCGTCGGGCAGACGTCCGACGGAGACGAACTGCGTATCCAAGCTCGACCCGGCTTGCATCCAGCAATGGCCGATCTGAAGAGACTTACACGGGAGTTCTACGAACTCGCGATCCAGCATGCCAACCAAGACGCAGTACCCGTGATGCACATCCTTCACGCGGTGTGCGACGCCGTGGAGAAGGGCGATCATGCAGCGCTGCGCGAGCCGGACAAGTGGGCACGCGACCGTCTTCGCCCTCCTCGCGGTTCAGCTGGCCGTTTTGGGTTTCTACCGCTTGAAGATGCAATGGGGCGTCCGCTTGATATCTCGCGGCTGTCCGGTGGATTTTACATGCTCGCGAGCCTGATCCGGGTCGAGATCGAAAAATTCAGAGCGAACACGGTTACGCTCGAAGGCATGGCCACCCAAATTACTTCGTGTATGGCCCACAACTTCCCTTCAATCCCGAGCCTTTCAAGGGATCCAGACGTCTTCGAGCGGCAGGCTCAGATTGTGGTTCGTGTGCGCGAAGCACTGCTCGCGGTTAGCGAGACACTCTCGGGCGAGCATTCGGAATCGTTGGGGCAAACGATCGCCGAACGGCTGCTGCGCGAAGAGTTCAAGATCTCCGGAAAAAGCCGTTCAGAAACCCGCAACGCCTTCAAGTTTCTCGACCACAAGCCGCGCTCGCGATGATGTCAAGAGGGTGCCCCGCATCCCCCCCGTGGGGGGCAGCAGGTGCCCCGCATGCCCCCGGTGGGGGGCAGCAGGTGCCCCGCATGCCCCCCGTGGGGGGCAGTTTCTAGCGGGACGAACCACCGCGAGGCACGGTCTTGCGCATGCACCAGCAAGCACCTGCTCGCGGACCGCGGACGAAGGCGAACCGCGCCCCCACAAATCTCAGTCTCCCCGTCGATGTTCGAGAACGGCTCCGCACCGCGTCAGAGGACACGGGGATCCCGCAGTGCCGGATCGCAGAGCAGGGGCTTCGCCTTCGCTTGGCGCAGATCGAGCGCGCCCAGTCGACACAGGAGCGTTCGTCGTGAAGGCCGCTGTGGACGTCGTGGCGTTGCTGCGCGCGCAGGCGGATGCACTCAGTATGCAAGCCCGCACACTGCGTGCGCAGGCGGACGCGCTCGATATGCAAGCTCGCGCACTGCGTACGCAGGCGGACGCGCTCGATGTGCAAGCCCGCACACTGCGCGCGCAGGCGGACGCGCTCGATGTGCAAGCCCGCACACTGCGCGCGCAGGCGGACGCGCTCGACGCGGGCGGGGTCATCGCGCAGCGGACGCCGCGCTATGCGACCTCGAAGGCGAACCCGCTCGGCTCCGCCCGGGCGTTTCTGGACGCCGGGCGCCGCAAGAATTTCCCCACGTTCAAATGCGGAAGGGAAGTCTGGGCGTTCTGGACCGAAGTCGAGACCTGGATCGAGAGCCGGAAGATCGCGCCTCGCGAACGCAAGCCCGGAGACGACGCGGACGACGATCGCGCTCGGCTCATCGGCGCTGGTCTTCGGTTCGCACCGGCGAACGGCCGCGCTGGCCGAAGGTGACCGGGCGGCAGCCTTATGAAAGGGTGTTCAAACACCACCACCCCGCGCGCCGGGAGCAGCCCCTACGTCGTCGGGGCACGGGTAGATGCGCTGCGGATCGGCTACCGCGTGCCGGTCTCCCCCGCGGTGCTGGACCAGCTGACGCGCGCCAAATTGGCGGCACGCATCGGCGAGGCGTACCTCACGATCGCAGGCGAGCGCTTCGCGGTCGAGCGGCAGGGCAGGCGGGGCAAGCCGTTCTCCGCGGTCGGTGAGAGCGGCCGGATCTTCGTCGGGGCGGGTGACATCATCGTCGATCTCGCGGTTCCCTTCCTCGCGTCGCGTCCCTTGGCGGAAGCCGTGAACCACGCCGACATGATCGCCGCGCACTTCGCCGCCCCCGGCTCCGAGGCACCAGTAGGCAAGGTCCAAGAGCTCGATCTCTGCGTCGACATCGCGGGGGCGACGTTCAGCGAGGCCGATCGGGAGGCGTTCGTCGGCCGCCTGCGACGCATGCGCGACTGGCGGACCGATGCGCGTCGAACGCGCAGCGGACCCATGCTCACCGGCTTGCATGTAGGCGATCGGCGAAACTTGGTCTTCTCGCTCTACAACAAGACGGGCCAGCTAGGTCGGAAGCGCGCTACCGTCCGCGCCGACATGGAGCGCGCGGGGTGGATCGCGCACGGATGGGACGGGCAGGGGCAGATATGGCGTGCAGAGTTTCGCCCTCGCGGCCGGCATCTGGCCGAGCTCGGCCTACGTACGCCGTCGACTCTGCCCGAACGCCTGGATGCCGTATGGCAGCGGTTCACCCGCAAGACGCTGCGTCTCGTCGCCCTCGAAACCGCCACGCGCAGAGAGCGCTGCAAGACGGATCCGCGCTGGGGAGTCCTACAGGAAGCCGTTTTCACGCAATCCGGAGCGTGCCCCGCCGTGCGCTTACGCCGAGCGCCGAGCGGCGCCACCTCGGAGACAGCGGAGCCGCGTGGATTGGACAGAGGTCGTATGAAGCAGGCCAATCCGCGGGTGATGATGGCCGAACACTTGATTCAAGGGATGGTCGAGGCGCTCGCGGCGGGCGACGTCGGGACGGCGCGCATCGCCCATGACGCGCTCGGACGGCTCCTCAGCGCCAACGGAGCGGCGCCGCGGGGGACGGTGGTCGAGATCGGCGTGGCACGGAACGGCGTTCCTGCCCCGCCGAGCCCCGGCGCTCGTGGTGCTCGGCTCGCGACGGTGGCAGCGGGCCAGGGCGCCGCGTGCTCGTCGCCGTCGGCTTCTAGGCCGCCATCGAAGGGGCGAAGCGAGACGAGCACGGAGCGCGCCGCCGCTCCCGATGCACAGGGCAAAGATGGCGCCGATTCTTCGCATACGAAATATCTTGACAGGACGGTGCTAGGACATTGTTCTTCCGACGTCCCCCGCACGCTGCATGCCGGCCCCGGCTGATTTACCGCAAGTAAATCGGCCGGGGCCGGCATGCAGCGTGCTGGGGGACGTGAGGCTTTCCCGATGGACACCATCGTGCTTGGGTTCGACCCTGGCGCCGCCCGCGTCGGATGGGCGGCGCTCAACGTGGACGCGGCCGGCGCGCGGCACGTCGGCTCCGGCGTGCTTCCCGTCGACCTCGCGGGCGATCCCGGGATCGAGGCCCTGCGCGCAGCCGCGGGGGCGCTGCTCTCGCGCTACTCCCCCGCGCTGGTCGCCGTCGAGCGCGTCGTCCGGGTCTTCCCCCGCCCGCGGTTCGGCCCCGCGATGGCCAGCGAGCTCTGTGGCGCCTCGTGGGTCGGAGCCGAGCTCGCCGGGCTCGCGGCGGCTCGCGGGCTCATCGTCCGCACCGCGACGCTCCAGGCGGTGCGCTCGGCCCTGGGGTGCGCCAGAGCAGGTGACGCCGCGCTCGCCGCCGCCATCCGCGTGCGGGTTGCCGGATGGCCCGCCCGGTCGAGCGAGCACGCACGGGACGCCGCCGCGGTCGCGTGGAGCACGATCCGCGAGAAGGGGCCCGCGCCCGCGTCGCAGCCGTGGGCGATCTCGGCAGAGCTCGATCGCAATCTCCCTTGACCGGATACATACCGAGATACATAATGTACATATGGGCGAGCGGACGAGGGCGATCGGTTACGTGCGGGTCTCGACCGAACATCAGGCGGATGGCGGCGTGAGCCTTTTGGCGCAGCGGACGAAGCTCGAAGCCTACGCGACGGCCATGGATCTCGACCTCGTGGACATCATCGAAGACCCCGGCGTCAGCGCCAAGACGCTCGACCGCCCCGGCCTGCAACGCGCCCTCGGCATGCTCGACGCTGGCCAGGCTTCCGCCCTGCTCGTGGCGAAGCTCGATCGCCTCACGCGCAGCGTGCGCGACCTCGACACGTTGATCGCCGGCTACTTCGCCGATCGTTTCTCGCTCCTGTCGGTCGCCGATTCGATCGACACGCGCTCTGCCGCGGGGCGCCTCGTGCTGAACGTGCTCGCGTCGGTCTCGCAGTGGGAGCGCGAAGCGACCGCCGAGCGCACGCGCGATGCGCTGGCCCAGCTGCGCGCCGATGGCGTGCGGCTCGGCGGGGCGGCGCTCGGGTGGGTTCACACCGGGGAGGCCGACGCAGACGGCCGGCGCATCATCGCCCGTGTGCAGGATGAGGCTGCGACCGTCGATCGAATCCTCGCGCTTCGCGCCGATGGCCTCTCGCTGCGCGAGATCGCAGCCACCCTCACCGACGAGGGGTATCGGACGAAGCGGGGCGGTAGCTGGGCAGCTGAAACCGTGCGAAAGGTGCTCGCGAGGTCGAGAGAGTGAGTTTCTCCATCGCGTGCAAGATATGGGGTAGCGCAGCGGTTCGGCATGCCCTGGCCGAGCCGAACCCCGACCCGGCGACCCGCGAGCTCTGCCAGAAGATCCTGAAGCACGCGGACCCGCCCGGCGCCTTCCGCGCGTGGGCGCTCGCGCAGCCCTGGCCGCGGTTCTGCGCGATCGTTCGCATCGTCTCCGGAGAAGAACGTCGAGAGGTCGACGAAGCCGTGAAGGAAAGGATCAAGAGCATGGCACGCATGGGCCGCCCCCCGAAGGAAGACCGGAGCACCGTCGCCGGTGTCATGGTCCACGTCCGGCTCACGCCGGGAGAGGTCGAGAGCGTCGATGCCGAGGTCGAGCGCCAGCGCGCCATCGCGCCGCCCGGCCTCGCGGACAAGGTGTCGCGGTCGTCGGTCATCAAGGGCTTGATCTCGACGCTGCGCCAGCCTGCCGCAGAACCCGCGCCCGCGGCTCCGCCCGCGCGCTCTCCCGCTGGCGAGAGCAGCGAGACCGACGTCCGCGAGCTCATGAGCCGCAGCTTCGAGCGGGGCCTTACCCAAGCCCAGCTGGCGAAGCTCTCGGGCGTCGAGCGTTCCCAGATCAGCCGCTTTCACACGCAGAACCCCGCGAAACCGCCGATGCCCCCCGGGAAGATCGCAGCGCTCGCCCGCGCCCTGCGCGCGTGGGAGGCGAAGCAGAAGTAGACCGCGCCCGCCGCGCCCTGAAGGAGACACCGCGCATGCCCCGACCTCGCACCGGAACGATCGAGCGCCACGGCGACCACTACGATGCGCGCCTCACGCTGGCCGATGGCTCGCGCCCGCGGGTCTGCCTGCCGCCCGGCCTTTCGGAAGCTCGCGCCCGCGACCGCGCCCGGCGCATGGCCGAGATCGCCCGCTCCGAGAACGCCACCATGCAACCCGCCTCGGAGGCGGACGCGCCCGCGGGCGAGCTCCTGCGCGCCTACGCCGATCGCTGGTGCGCGGCCCGCGATGAGCGCGGCCTGACGTCCGTGGACGACGATCGCGGACGCCTCCGGAAGTGGGTACTCCCGATCCTCGGAGAGATGGCCATCACGGCGATCGGCCGGTCAGACCTCGAGCGCTTCGTGGAAGGCCTCGACGCCCGCGTGCGCGCGAAAGAGCTCTCGTGGAAGACGGCCAAGAACGTTTGGGGGGTCGTCTCCAAGCTCTTCGATGACGCCTGCCGCTCCAAGGTCCTGGCGCTGCGCGTGCGCGACGACAACCCCGCCGCCGGTGTGCGGGGTCCGGATGAAGGGGTGAAGAAGAGCAAGAGCTATCTCTTCCCCTCGGAGTTCCTTGCCGTGGTCTCGTGCGACCGCGTGCCGATCCGCTGGCGCCAGCTGTTCGCGCTCTCGGTCTACACCTACACGCGCGCCGCTGAGCTCGAAGCGCTCGAATGGGAAGACATCGACATCGATCGGCGCCTCATCCACATCCACCGGGCGATCGATCGCTCCGAGACGGGCGAGGTGAAAGAGACGAAGACGAACAACCCGCGCCGCATTCCCATCGAGCCCACGCTGCTCCCGCTGCTCCTGGCGATGCAGGGAAAGACACCCCGGGGCCGCGTGATCAACATGCCGGCCAGCTGCGATCTCTCGGTGCGCTTGCGGCAATACCTTCAGTGGGCCGGCATCGAGCGCGCCGAGCTCTTCGCCAACGACGCCACCCGCAAACAGCTCACCTTCCACGATCTCCGCGCGACCGGCATCACGTGGATGGCCCTTCGCGGCGATGAGCCGATCAAGATCATGCGCCGCGCCGGCCACGAGGACATCGCAACGACCATGGGTTACGTGCGCGAGGCCGAGAACCTCATGCACCCCGTGGGCGAGCCCTTCCCGCCGCTCCCTTCCGCGCTCCTGGTTTCGTCCGACGAATCGTCCGAGGGACCGGCCACTTGGGGCCTACTGCGCGGAAATGCTTATGGAAAGCGGAGCGTCCCCAGCGGGATTCGAACCCGCGTAGCAGCCTTGAAAGGGCTGAGTCCTGGGCCGGGCTAGACGATGGGGACCGGCGATTCGGCGCGGGACCCTACCGTCCGTCGTCGAGCAATGCAAGCCCAACTCGCGTCGCCCGTTGGGGTTTCCTCCGTCGGGCCCGCTCCCGCCCTGCGCCCCCCGCAGCCGCGGCACGCGCCGGCCGCGGGGCCTCTCGTGGCGCGCCGCAGGCCACCCGCCGAGGCGTCGGTCGCTCGGCATCGCCGCATCTCCGCTCACCGCTCGCCTGCCACGAGCCTCCGTCCCGACGCGAGCCTCCGTCCCGACGCGAGCTCCTTCGCGGCTCCAGCTGCGCGCCATCTACGCCGCCCACCGCGCCCGCCGCCCCGCGAACCGCTGGACGACCGCCCTGAATCGGGCGACCATCCCCCACCCTACCTCACCCGATCCACCGAACGCCGCACAGGCCGAGCTCTCCCCATGCCGCCGTCCCCGCGCCTCGAGCCTGCCGTTCCGATGTCCCAGGGAGGACCGTGCCCCGGCGTCGGCGCCTGACGCGCGCCGCGCTGCTCGCCTTCTGCCCGCTCCCGGCGCTCGTCCCAGCCGCGTTCTCGCGCCCTGCGCTCGCGCAGCTCCCTTCCGCGCAGCCGTCCGCCGCGCCCTCTTCCCCTTCTCCTCTTCCCGCTTCTTCGCCCTCCTCTCCCGCGTCGCCTCGTCCCTCTCCATCACCTCCGCCCTCGCCCGCCGCGCCGCCTCCCCTCGAGGTCGTCGTCACCGGCACCCGCACCCCGGAGAGCAGCCAGCGCGCCACCGTGCGCACGCGCGTCGTCACCCGCGACGAGGCCGAGCGCCGCGGCGCCACCAACGTCGGTGAGGCGCTCGACGGCGAGCTCGGCGTCCAGGTCAACCCGAGCGCCTACGGCGCGCTCGGCAACCCGAGCGCCATCCAGATCCAGGGCTTCGACCTCGACCGCGTCCTCGTCCTCGAGGACGGCGAGCGCGTCATCGGCGACGCCGGCGGCGCCATCGACCTCTCGTCGCTCCCGCTCGGCGACGTCTCCCGCATCGAGCTCGTCACCGGGCCGACCAGCTCGCTCTACGGCACCAGCGCCATCGGCGGCGTCGTCAACGTGCTCTCCGCGCCCCCCGAGCACCCGGGCTTCAGCGGCCGCGCCCGCCTCGAAGGCCGGAGCCGCGCCGGGCTCGTCCTCCAGGGATCGGGCGCCTACCGGGGCGAGCGCGCCTGGGTCAGCGCCGACGCCTCGTTCCAGCGGGAGGACAGCCTCTCCCTCGTCGAGCCCGCCGAGAACCTCGCCCATCCCGAGGCCGGCGCCGACGCCCCCACCGCCCTGCCCGAGCGCTCCCAGACCCTCCTCGGCCTGCGCGCCGGCGCCGCGCTCGGCAGGGGCATCGACCTGCGGCTCCGCGCGCGCTGGATCCACGACGCGCAGGACGGCATCGAGCAGCAGGAGCGGCCTGTCCTGGGGGTCTACCTTTACGACCTCCCCAAGGTGACCGACCGCATCACCCTGCACCTCGCCGAGACGCTCGACCTCGGCGGCGGCTCCAGCCTGCGCCTCGCCGCGGGCCAGCAATGGGCCTTCCGGTCGAGCGGCCGCGACCAGCGCGGCTCGCCCTACGAGGAGCTGCGCGAGCGCTCGGGCACCCTCCAGAGCTACGAGGCGATCGCCACCGTCGCCGACGGGAAGCGCACCTGGGTCGCCGGGGCGCGCGCCGAGGTGGAGACGCTCGACCAGGTGCTCAAGACCACCGCCGTGACCACCTCCGGCACCGAGGAGATCCCGCCGAACGACGAGGTGCCCAGCACCCGGCTCGGCAGCGCCGCGCTCTACGGCCAGCTCGGGTGGAAGCTCACCGACGAGCTCACCCTCATGCCCGGCGTTCGCGGCGAGCTCCGCGTCCGCTACGGCGGCGTCGTCGCCCCACGCCTCGCGCTCGCGTACCGGCCCTCGCCGTCGCTCACGCTGCGCGTCTCCGGCGGGCGGGGATTCCGCGCCCCCAGCGCGAAGGAGCTCGGCTTCTCGTTCGACCACTCGAGCCTCGGCTACATCCTCGAGGGCAACCCGGAGCTCGCCCCCGAGACGTCCTGGGGCGTGAACGGCGATGTCACATGGATCCCCCGAGAGGGGATCACGGCGCGGGCCGGCGCCTTCTCGAACTGGGTCGACAACCTGATCGACGTCGATCCGAAGCCCGTCAGCTCCTCCGCCGGCGTCGATACGTACACCTACACGAACATCGCCGAGGCCCGCACCGCTGGCCTCGATCTCTCGGCCACGCTCCAGGCCACACCGTGGCTCCGCGTCGAGGCCGGCTACGCCTACCTCTGGACACGCGACGACACGGCCGATCCCGGACAGCCGCTCTCCGGCAAACCGCCGCACACGGCGCAGGCGTCGCTCCGCGCCGATCTGCCGCTCCGGATCGAGCTCGTCACCCGCCTCCGGACCATCAGCGGCGCGTTCGTCGAGAGAGGCCCGCGCGCCGAGGAAGACGTGTACGCCCCCGGGTTCACGACGCTCGACGCGCGGCTCGCGCGGCCGCTCTGGCCTTCGTCGCAGGCGTATCTCGGCGTCAGGAACCTGCTTGGCGCGCAAAAGGCCCCTGATCGCCGCGGCGATCACCGGCCCCTCGAGGGGCGCACGTTTTACGTCGGCGTCCGCGCCGATCTACCGTGGGAGGACTCATGACAAGAGGATCGGTCGCGGCGGCGCTTCTCCTGCTCACCCCGGCGTGCGGCGACGGCGGAGACCCCGGGACCACGGACGACGGCGCGCTCCTCGAGGTCGACGTGCCGGCCACCGGCCGCGTCTTCCTCCGCCTCGCCACGCCGGAGATCGCACTCCCGGAAGGAGACGGCGCGGCGTCCACCGACTGGGATCTCGCGCTCTCGGGCTACGACGTCTTCACCAACAGCGGCCTCAGCGGCCCCGGCGAAGGCGGCGCGCTGCCGATCGGCCTCGAGGACTACAGAGCGGGTGAGCTGCCGAACACCCCGTTCCTGCTCACGGACGACTCCGGCGGTGCCTTCTCGCGCTGGTACGCCTACGACGGCGAGGAGCACGTCGCCTTCAGCCGCTACCACGTCCACGCGATCGAGCACGAGGGCAGGTACTGGAAGCTCCAGATCTTCTCCTTCTACGGGGAGGTGGACGGGGCGCCGATCACCGCGCTCTATCAGCTCCGCTACGCCGAGGTGCTCCCCGACGGCTCCGGCCCGACCGTCGACATCCAGGATCTCGACGCGACCGCGGGCGGCATCGACGCGGTCGAGACCGAGCCGAGCGCTTGCCTCGACCTCGCGGGCAACCGGCAGCTGATGCTCACGCCCGAAGCGGCGCGCGCGTCGGCGGATTGGAATGTCTGCTTCCGAAGGACGCTCGTCAGCGTCAACGGCGAGCTCGGCGGCCCCGGGACCACGCGCGCCGCCGACCTCCAGGCAGATGCGTCGGACTCCGAGGAGCTCGCCGAGGTCAAGGCGCGCACCGCCGCGTCGGAGCAGGCGCGGTTCGACGCGGCCGACCACGCGGCCCTCTCCGATCCCGCCGTCCCGTACCGCGGCGACCACATCGCGACCGCCTTCACGGGGCGGTGGCTCGAGCCCGGCGCGACGCCCCCCGCGCCGGCCAAGGACGCCGCGTGGCTCGTCCAGGGCGCGGACGGCGTATCGCGCTTCGTGATCGTCATCGAGCGCTTCGAGGGCGCGACGGAAGCATCTCCAGGTCGGGTGAGAATGCGCGTCAAGCAAGTGGAATGAGCGCCGCTCACGCCATCGCACACCCCGCCGAGGTCACGAGCGTGCGCAGCGCGTGACACCGCGCGAGGGCCCGCGCATACTGCGCGCGCGGTGAGGGAAGGCCCTTCCCGACGCAGGAGCATGCTTATGTCAAACTCGCTTGCACCGGCATCGAGCGCCATCGATCCGTCTCGCGTGGACGGGAAGCCGGGCGGTGAGCGCCGGGCAACGCAGGTGCGCGGAGGCGCTCTCCTCGCCGCGGGCGCGCTCGCGGCCCTCGTCGCGGGCGCCTGCGGCGGCAGGGTGGTGGTCGACGGGTTCGAGCCGCCGCCGGACGGCTCCGGGGGCTCCGGCGGCTCCTGGAGCTCCGGAGACACCACGAGCTCCGCGCCGCAAGACACCTCCGGGGCCGGTCAAGGCGGCAGCATCGGCGAGGGGGGGGCCCCACCGATTCCGCCCCTCGTCAAGGAAGAGCACACCATCGTCGACAACGACGGCGCCGTCCCGGTGACCATCGAGCCGGGCACCCTGGGCTTCACGGCCGTCGCCGAGATCATGGCGTCATCGCCGAGCTTCGAGCCGGTCGGGATCGAGAGCATCCGCGGCCCCGACGGCAGGCTGCTGGCGGCCGACTACACCATCCCAGGCACGATGGCCGCCTTCTTCAACCAGGGCATCGGCGCGGCGGCCGTCCCCCAGACTGGCGCGGACGCATCCGCGCCGCTCGCGCCGGGCGTCTACTGGATCGAGCTCGGCAACGGCGGAATCGGCCCCCTGAGAGAGCCGGTGCGCCTCTCGGTGTGGCACCGCCGGACGCTCGACGGGCGCTTTCACGGCGGGAAGATCGACATCAACGCCTTCATCGCCGGAGAGGCGGTCTCCGAGCAGTACATGCGGCGCGCGCTGCTCGCCGCGTACGAGGGGTACGTGGGCCTCGGCGTGGGCAGCATCAACATCCGCCACCTGGGCTCGGAGTGGGAGTTCGTCGACGACGAGCTCCTCCCCGGCCTGCTCGAGCAGACGGCCGGCGCCCCCGGCCGTCCGGCCCTCAACGTGATCGCGGTGACGGCGTTCGGGGGGAGCATTGCGCAGGCGTCCGGCGTGACACCCGCCGTGCCCTCGGTCGCGGTCCAGCACGGCACCCACCTGAGCGGCATCGTGGTCACGCTCTACGAGGAGCCCTCGGTCGACACCGTCATCCTGCGCCATGAGCTCGGCCACCTCGCCGGGCTGTTCCACACCACCGAGTTCGACGCTGACTTCGGCGACCCGCTCGACGACACCTCGCGGTGCGGCGACGTGGAGTCACAGATGGAGCGCTGCCCGGATTTCGGGAATCTCATGTTCCCGACGGGGGGCGACTTCTCGGGCACGATGACGCCGCAGCAGACGGCGATCGTGCGGGCGAGCGCGCTTTACCGCGGGATCGTCGAGCAGGGCGGCGGGGCGGCCGTCCCGCTCCCGGCCGACGCGGACACGCCGGCGAGCGGAGCGCCCATCGCGCCGCCGACTCCGGGCGAGGGTGCTCGCTCGTTTGCGCCGGACCGCCTCGCCTCCACCGCCGCGCTCCCGCCGCACGCCGCGGCGCTGCTCGCGGGGCACTTCTGCGGCCAGAGCGCGGCCCGAGGCGCGGATTTCGACGAGCTGCTCCGCGCGGCCGGCGCCGACGCGGATCGGCTGCTCGCGGTCGGCCGCGATCCCGGCGCGCCGGCGTACGTGAGGGCGCGCGCCCTCACCGCGGCGGGCCGCGCCGCCACGCGTTCCTCCGCCTCGGCGCGCGTGATCGCGGAGCTCCAGGCCCTCGCCGCGGACCCGCGCGTCCCGCGCCGCGCGCGGCTCGGCGCCGTCGAGGGGGTCGCGTCGGCCTCGCCCGCCGCCGCCCGCGCGCTCGCCGCGCGCCTGACCGCCGACGCCGACGGGGTCGTCGAGCGGATGGCGACGCGCGCCGCCGCGCGGTGAGCCGCGCCGCCGCGCGGTGAGCCGCGCCGCCGCGCGGTGAGCCGCGCCGCCGCGCGGTGAGGCCGCGCCGCCGAGGCCGGCGTTATCCCGCCCTGGATCTCGCGGCCGTGGTGATCACGCCCGTCCCTGCGACGGCGCGCGCGAAGTCCAGCCCCGTCAGCACGCCGCGGAGCCGCCGCCCCTGCACCACGAGCACGCGCCGCGCCTGCGCCGCGTGCGCGGCGGCCGCGGCGCGGTGGAGCGGCGTCCGGACGTCGAGGCAGACCAGGGCCGGGCTCATCACGTCCTCGACCGGTGAATCGGACAGCACGCCGTGCGCGAGCAGCGCCTCGGTCTGCGTGAACATCCCCACCGGCCACCCGCCGGGATCCACCACCACGAGCCCGCTCACCTGCGCCGTCGTCAGCCGATCGGCGGCGAGCGCGAGCGGCGCGTCGAGCGGGATCGTGTACGCGGGCGCCGACATGAGCCCGGCGATCGGCGTCGGGTCCCGCGCCTCGACCAGGGAGAGCAGGAGATCCTTGGTGCTGAACACGCCGGTCAAGGCCTCGTCCTCGCGGACGAACACGCGATGGATACGGTGCTTCAGCAGCACGCTCGCCGCCTGCACGACCAGCGTCGCGCGCCCGACGGTGATGATGCCCGGGCGCAGCACGGCCCGCGCGGGGACATCGGGCAACGTGAGCAGCATTCCTCGGCTGTTCGTCTTCGTCTCGAACCTGCCGAGCCGGAGCAGGTCGGTGCGCGACAGCACGCCGATCGCGCGCGACGCCGCGTCCAGGATCGGAACGCAGGAGATCGCGCGCTCGCCCAGCGTGCGGTGCACCTCTGGCAGCGGCGTCATGTCGGACGCCGCGATGACTTCACAGGTCATGTAACGCGAGACGGGTGTCGCAAAAGACATCATGGCCAGCATTCCTCGAGGACGCCGGCGCCCCGGCGCGCTCCGGAGGGAGCAAGAAGCGATCCGCCATCCGACGAGGGCTGCCAGGCCTGGCGCAAGCGCAGGCACCGCGCCTCGGCGCGCGATCTGCGCCGAGGTGCGCAACGGACTGGGCAGCGGCTGAGCCGCCAGACCCAGGTGCGCGTGCCAGGCGGCGATGTCCTAAAATGCGACAGGTGGGGGCCCCGGAACGTGGCCGTCAGCTGCACGGCCATCGCCGATCCGGAGACCCCGGGGCGCCTGGCCTCCAGGAGCTTGCGGCAAGCGCGAAGCTCCTGGAGGCCAGGACCCCGGTCACTCCTCCGGGCGACACATCAGACGACCCGCTGCTCGGGCGCCGGGCGCGCAGGGGGTCCCTCGTGTTCGGAGGGCCTGTCGCGCGCCGGCCCAGGGCCCGCGCTCGCCGTCGTCGCCGCGGATGGACTCCGGGCCAGTGGGCTAGAACCTGCCGCAGCCGCCGCCGCCCCAGCCGGGCCTGCCGCACGGCGGCCTGAAGCCGCCCCAGGGGCTGTTCCAGCCGCAAGGCCTGAAGTTCCCGAAGTTGCCCCAGTTGTTCCAGCCCGGGTTACCCCAGGGGTTCCCGCCGAAGAAGCTCCCGTTGCCGCAGGTCGGGAAGCCCAAGTTCCCGTTGGGGAAGCCCAAGTTCCCGTTGGGCCAGCCCCAGCTCGGATCGGTGAAGCCCCCGGGGGCCCCGCAGCTCCGCGCCCAGCTGGCGTCGCCGCACAGCGCCTGGGAGGCCTCCTCCACCGTCACGGCCTCGTCCGCATCACTCTCGTCGACGTCCGCCTCGCCCGCGCCCACCGCGCACCCGGTGGCCAGCGCCGCCATCGCCATCGCGACGCACATCAACCTGGTATTCAACAGCTCGACCATTTCTCCTCCTTGCCCGGCCCGCGACGTCTGCAGGACCGTCGCGCCAGTCGGGTTGCGGAGAGAGCAGCGCTCATGCCCGAGAGCTGGTGTGCAGAGCCTGCCGCCCGAGGGCGCGCGCCGCGGGCGCGAGGCAACGACAAACCGACATTCCTAAACAGCACACGACCCCGCGGTGATCCTGCGTGTCCCCCCGCGGCGGATCACTGCGCAGAGAAGGCGCTTCCAGGCGCGCCCGGCGCCCGCCGGGAGCGCCTCGCGCAACGCGGCGGCTCCGGCAATAACACGCCTTTCGCGCGCTGCGGATTTCTCGGCGCAGCGCGCGTCGACGAGGTGTCTCCGACGATGTCGAGCCTCCGCGCCGACAACATGAGACAAGGGGCGATACCACCGCAGATGCGTTCGCCGTCCTCAGGCGATCCGCGCCGCCCCGCTCGGCGCGCTCAGCCCATCTCCGCTGAGCTCGTGTACGCAAGGGTGCTCAAAAAGGACGCTCCGGGCATCCCGCGTCGCGAGCGTCAGGGGTCCTGTCAAGTCGGCCCCATCCTCCGCCGGGCGAGCGCGGCGGCGATGCGAGGCCGCTCAGGGCGCGGCGATCCAGGTCTCCCAGGCTCGAGAGAAGTCGTCGGCGTGGATCTCGTGGCCGCGCCCCGGGTGCACCACGAGCTCGTGCTCCCAGCCGTGCTGGGTCAGCACGTCGGCGAGGTTCTCGGCGCTCGCGATGGTGGAGGCGAGCTCGAGCTCGCCGACGGCGATGAAGATCGGCGGCCTCTCTTCGGAGAACAGGTGCTCCTCGATGACCATGCGCCCCGCGCCGACGAGCGCCGCGCCGTCGACGGCGACGAGGCCTTCGAGCGCCACGTAGCTCGCGAAATAGCCGCCGTTGGAGAAGCCCATGACATAACGCCTGTCAAACGTCCCGCCGAGGATCCGCGCCAGCAGCGCCTCTGCGCGCATCCACTCTTCGAGCAGGGCGGGCGCCGCGGCGTCGACGGTCTCGCGGCGTGTCGGCCAGCAGGGGTAGGTCTCCACGGACGGATCCCAGGTGCAGAGTCCGGGTCTCCCGCGCGGGAACAAGGCGACGGCGCCGAGCGCCTCGGCGGCCTCCGCGGCGGTGGCCTGGAGGTCCACGGGCAGCGAGTCGGGCGCCATGGCCCCGTGCAGCACATAAAGAATCGGCGCGCCGCGGCGCGCGGTCTCGGGCACATGGAAGCAGGTGTGGTCGTCCAGGCCGATCCACCCTGCCGAGCACCAGTCCGTCTCGACCGGCTCCCAGCTCAGCGCGCCGCCCCCGCCGCCCCCGCCGTCCTCGCCGCCCCCGCCGTCCTCGCCGCCCCCGCCGTCCCCGCCGTCCTCGCCGCCCCCGCCGGAAGCCCCGCTGCTGGTCGCGACCCCGGCACGGGCGGCGCCGCCCTCGCCAGGCTCGCCAGCACCCGCGCCCCCGGCGCTGCCCGCGCCGTCGCCATCGCGCGGGACGCCGACGGCGGCGCTGTCGCACGTGGCCAGCGCCAGGGCGAGCGCCGCGAGCAGAGCCACGCGCCCATCACGGCTCCATCCGCCGCGTGCCCTGTGCACGCCCCCAGCCATGGCGACCTCGAGCGCGCCGCGGGCGCCCGCGTCCCCCTCCACGCCGTGTGCCTTCTCCATGCCTCCTGTCACGATGCCCTGTCGGGCGCGGCCCCGCAACGAGGGCGGCGCCGGCTCCGCGCTCGTCGGATAACGGCTGCGTGAATGACGCCTCGCGCTGCGGTCACCGCGGGGG
Source organism: Sorangium sp. So ce145 (assembly GCF_051525985.1). Lineage (NCBI taxonomy): Bacteria > Pseudomonadati > Myxococcota > Polyangiales > Polyangiaceae > Sorangium > Sorangium sp. So ce145. Next base: position 5,880,257 of record NZ_CP150315.1, read on the forward strand.
CAGGCTCGTGCCGTGCCCGCCGCTCCTCTGCCCAGGGTCCTGCCGGTCTCCATCGAGCCGAGCGAGCCACGCCTCGAACTCCTCCTTGCCGAATGGCCCCATCGAGTGCACGCGCGGGTGGGTCTTCACCCGGATCGGCTTGAGCGCCCTCGACACGGGCCCATAAGAGACCGGGTACAGCGCGCGGTTCGTATCTCCGAGCTCCGGATGCGGGCCCGCCATGACGAGGGCGCCGCCTTGCAGCTCACGCAGCTCGGCCGTGCCACCGAGCGCCTGCCCCAGCGCCGACGCGCCTCCCAGCGCCGCGAGCCATCGCTCGCCGAGGATCGTCAGCCAGTTGACGCCCTTGATGCCATCCCGCAGCCAGAGGCTGTGCGTGATCGGGTAATCGATCTCCAGCCCGGGGTGCCGCATCGCCAGCGCGTACACCGTCTTCTCGTGCAGCTGGTTGAGGAAGCGGTTCGGGGACTGGACGAGGCCGAAGCCGCCATAGCCGTGGACGGGCTGGATCCTCTCACAGAAACGGAAGAGCAGGCTCGGGAAGCCACCTGGACGGTCGGCGAACCATGTGATGGGCAGCGCGAAGGAGAAGAAGCCGAGGTCGCCACGCCGGTCGCACTCCCATTTCGGCGCCCCCAGCCCGCCGATCATGAAATGACTCGCCTCCTCGTCGGTCGCGCCGCCATGCCAGATGAACTCCCAGCCTGCGTTCTCGTTCAGGCCTGGATCCACGAGCCAGACCGCAGGGTCGCGCGCGACGGCGCCGTCGAGGCGGTCGAACCCGGCCGACCCAGGGTGCGCCCACCGCAGGTGACCGCCCGCCATCGCGCGGTACTCCTCGAAGCACTCCGCCACGGCCCGGCGCTTCTCGAGGCTGTGCCCGCGCTCGAAATAGACCGTGGCGAGCAGCGCGATCCGCAGGACGGTGCGACCTCTGTCGTCCACCACGGAGAGCCCGTCCTCGAGAGGGAGTTGGGTGTGCTCAGCCACTTGCTCACCTCCGGCGATTGCCATCAGTTACCATCCAAATATCTTCCCGATGCCGGAGCTCCAGCGCCGCTGGCCGTCCAGGACCATCCCGCCTCCGGCGGCCATCCCGGCCCCCGTGACCACGAGCGCGGGGTCGTCCAGCACGCCAACTCCGGTCACGTCGTCCAGGACGAGGCCCGCCGAGCCCACGGTCGATGCCCCGAACAGGACCGCGCCGCCTGCCATCTCCAGGAGCCCCAGCGCTGCCTCTCCCACCCCCTCGAACGAGAACGCCGGTGCAGGCACGCCGACCGGCGGCGAGGGAGAGGGCCTCTCCCGCTCTCGCTCCGACTCAGGAGCGCTCCGGCGCTCGGGGATGGGCACCGGCACGTACCTCGGCGATCGATGCCCGTCCTCGTCGCAGCCGCGCCCGCGCGCCGCCTCGAGCTCCCGCCGCAGCAAAGGCAGCGCGCTGCTCAGCCCGAGCTCGCCGGCGGCTCGCAGCGCGCGCGCCTTGAGGCGTGTATCGTCGGACGCGATGGCTTCCAGGAGCGGCGCCCCCGGATCGCGCCGGTGCGCGGCGGCGGCCGCGATCCCGAGGTAGCGAAGCTCGCCCGGGCAGGCGCTCGACCAGAGCTCCGGCAAGATCCGCGCTGCCCGGGTGAGCGGGATCCAGCCGAGCGCCGACACGATCCCGCGCGAGAGGGGCGCCGAGCGCGCGCCTCTCGCGAGGATCCTCGCCACAGCGGCCATGTCTGCCCGCTCGGCCGCCAGCACCATGGCTGCGAAGAAGGCGCCGGCGTCTCGCGCGTCGAGCTGCTCCTCGCAGAGGGCGAGGCCCTCCTCGCCGGCGATCCGCAGCCCGTCGAGGTGCGCCTCCAGGCGCTCGTCGAGCCTGCCGAGCGAGCCGAGATCGCAGGCAGGAGAGCGGACGGCCCCATCCCGCAGCGACCAGAGGAACGCCGCCTCGCTGGCGTGCTCCTCGACGACGTCGAGGAGGAGCGGGGGGAAATCGATGCTGCCCACGGCATCCCTCGGCGCGGGTAAGCTCATTGCTCGATGCTGCGAGAGGAGCGCGGCTCAGTTGATCCCGACGAGCGAGCCTTTCACCTTCACGTGCCCCGTGGCGTTCAGGTTCACCGTCCCCGACGACTCGACATCGACCTTCCCCGAGGCGACCACCTTCACCATGCCCGAGGCGTTGATCTTCATGTTGCTCGCCTCGATGATCACGTTGCCGCCCTTGTCCATGGACAGCTTGCTGCTGCCGCACTCGATGGTGATCGTCTCGCCAGCGCTCACGGACTTCGAGCCGCCGGCCGACTCGACGCTGCTGCCCGCGACCTCGGTGCGCATGTCGGCGCCGACGGCCACCGCATACAGGGCGCCGATCGAGAGCGCCTTGCCCGCGCCCACCGTCTCCGCCGGCCAGCGAGCCAGAGCAGCCCGCGGTCGATGTCGAGCGCGGAAACGGGCCCATCCGGGCCGAGGACTACGCGCGCTTGCTGGCTGGCACAGGCCGCCGCACCCCACGCCCGCTCGACGGCCTCGATCTGCCGCAGGGCGGCCTCTTGCGGCTCAGGCGCTTTGGCACCCGCAAGATGGCCAAGGATCCGGCGTTCGCCGCGCAGCTCCTGAAGGCCATCCAGAGGCCCGGCTGATCTCCGCGCACCTCGGCGGTCCACAGAGCAGCGGCGAGATCCCGGGGCGCCGGCTGACCCGCGAGGACGGCGCAGCCCGCTTGCCCCCGCCGCCGCGCCGCACTACCGACCCAGCCATGACCCCACTTACTGGCCTCCCCGGCCCCTTCCTCGAGGCCGTCCAGCGTGAGCTCCCCGCGGATTTCCTCTCGACGGACGCCGCCGATCTCGCGACGTTTGGCCGCGACTGGACCAAGGTCCACGAGCCCAGGCCCTCGGCCCTCGCGCTCCCGCGCTCGACCGACGAGGTCTCGCGGCTGCTCCGCCTCTGCTCCGAGCACCGCGTCCCGGTCGTGCCCTCCGGCGGCCGCACGGGGCTCGCCGCCGGCGCCGTGGCGGCCAGGGGCGAGCTCGTCGTGTCGCTCGATCGGATGCGCAAGATGGGCCCTGTCGACGTCCTCGGCGCGACCGTGCGCGTCGAGGCCGGCGCGGTGACCGAGGCGGTGCACCAGCACGTCGCGCCGCACGGCCTCACCTGGCCTGTCGACTTCGCCTCGAAGGGGTCGAGCCAGGTCGGCGGCAACATCGCGACGAACGCCGGCGGCGTGAAGGTCATCCGCTATGGCCTGACGCGCCAGTGGGTCCTCGGGCTCACCGTCGTCACCGCGAGCGGAACCGTGCTCGAGCTGAACGGCGCGCTCGAGAAGAACAACACGGGGATCGACCTGCGCCAGCTGTTCATCGGCAGCGAGGGCACGCTCGGCATCATCACCGAGGCGACGCTCAAGCTCACGCGGGTGCCCGAGGCGCTCAACGTGTTCCTGTTCGCGGTGCCCGACCTCGCCGGCGTGCTCGCGCTCTTCCGCGAGGCCCGGACGGGGCCGTTCGTGGTGATGGCCTACGAGTTCTTCACCGAGAAGTGCCAGGCGCGCCTGCGCCGCCACCGGAACGTGCGCGTGCCGCTCTCCGCGCCGTCGGACTACTACGTGCTCATCGAGGTCGAGCGCGGCGAGCCCGAGGCGCTCGAGGCGTGGATCACCTCGCTGTTCGAGCGCGGGCTGGTCACCGACGGCACGCTCGCGCAGCACGGCGCGCAGGCCGCCGAGCTCTGGGCGCTCCGCGAAGGGATCAGCGAGAGCCTGTCGGCGACCGGGCTGCCGCACAAGAACGACGTGTCCCTCCCCATCCAGGAGCTCGAGGGCTTCTGCTCCGAGCTCGAGAGCCTCTTCGAGGCCCGCTATCCAGGGTGGGAGATCGCGCTCTTCGGCCACATCGGCGACGGCAACCTCCACATCAACGTGATGAAGCCCGACGACCTCACGCGCGAGGAGTTCCTGAAGCGCACCCACGAGGCGGATCACGCCATCTTCTCGCTCGTGAAGAAGTACCACGGCAGCATCTCCGCCGAGCACGGCATCGGCCTGCTCAAGAAGGATTACCTGCCCTACTCGCGCTCGGCCGAGGAGCTCGCGATCATGCGGTCGATCAAGCGGGCGCTCGATCCGCTGAACCTCATGAACCCGGGCAAGATCATCGACGTCTGAGCGCCTTCCGCGCGCCCCCTCGCCTCGCTCGCCGCGCCCCCGGACCACCATGTAACAACCAGCGATTCACCCCGTGACCGCGCGGCAGAGCGCCGGCGGCCGTTCGACGGAATCAGCGCAAGGAGAGACGATGACCCTCGACGAATCCAAGCTCTCGCACCGGTTCACCGAGCACGGCGGCGTGCGCCTCCACTACGTCGAGGCCGGCGACGGGCCGCTCGTCGTGCTCCTCCACGGCTTTCCCGAGATCTGGTACTCGTGGCGCCACCAGATACCCGCGCTGGTCGAGGCGGGTTACCGCGTGATCGCGCCCGACATGCGCGGATACAACCTCTCGGACAAGCCCGAGGGCGTCGCCGCGTACGCGATCGCCGAGCTCACCGCGGACGTGGCCGCGCTGATCCAGGCTTCCGGCGCGGAGCGCGCCGCCGCGGTGGTCGGCCACGACTGGGGCGGCGGCGTCGCCTGGGGGTTCGCGGCGCGGTATCCGGCGCTCCTCGAGCGGCTGGTCGTCCTCAACTGCCCGCACCCCGATCGGCTGGTCGCCGGGTTCCGCACGGCGCGGCAGCTCCGCAAGAGCTGGTACATGTTCTTCTTCCAGCTCCCGAAGCTCCCGGAGCTCGCCGCGCAGAAGGACGATTTTGCGTGGCTCCGCGCGGCGGTGAAGGACGACCCGCGGCGCCCGGGCGCGGTGAGCGACGAGGATCTCGCCCATTACGTGAAGGCGTGGTCGGAGCCCGGCGCGCTCACGGCGATGATCAACTACTACCGGGCGCTCTTCCGCCCGGGCAGCCTTGGCGAGCTCGGTAGGCAGCCCCGCATCGACGTCCCGGTGCAGGTGATCTGGGGCGAGCACGATCGCTATCTCGGCTCCGAGCTCGCCGCGCCGGATCCGGCGCTGGTGCCGAACGCCCGAGTCGCCCGCATCCCCGACGCGAGCCACTTCGTGCATTACGACAGGCCGGAGAAGGTCAATCAGCTCCTCCTCGAGTTCCTGCGCTGACGCCCTCGCGCCCTCGCGCCCTCGCGGCCGCGCGGCGCGACCGCCGGCGACGCGCGTTTCCTGACGCACGTACCCGTTTGACACGGCGGAGCGACCGATCGAACCTGGCGGGCGCTCATGCTCCGCCGCATCCCCGATCGCAACATCTGGCTCGTCTTCGGCGCGATATTCCTCCTCGGTCTCGCGTACGGCATCGCCATCTCGCTCACGGCGGTCTTCCTCGATGCGCGCGGGTTCACCAAGACCGACATCGGCCTGCTCGCGTCGTGCTTCGCGCTCGGCATCGTCCTGCTCTCGCTGCCGATGGACACGCTCATCCGCCGGTTCTCGGCGAAGGCCACGCTGGTGCTCGCGCTGGTCGGGTACGCGACGGCGGTCGGCGCCTTCCCCTACTTGCCGAGCTTCGCCGCCATCGCCGCGGTGCGCTTCCTCGACGGGGCCTGCTCGGTCGGCATCTGGGTGAGCTGCGAGACGATCCTGCTCGCCCGGTCGGACAAGGACAACAAGGCGTTCGTCACGAGCCTCTACGCCGTCTCGATGGCGCTCGGCTACGTCCTCGGGCCGCTCTGCGCGCCGCACATCGTCGCGCTCTCCTCGATGCCCGCGGCGTTCCTCCTCTCGTGCGTGATCTCGCTGATCTCGGCCGTCCTCGTGCTCGCGCGCCTCGACCGCGACCTGCCGGGCATGTCCGAGGCCCACGGGAAGGCCGGCGCGGCGAGCGGGGCGGAGCCCTCGGCGTCCTCCGCCTCGATCCTCGCGCGCATCAAGACCGCGTGCTTCGCGACCTTCGCCTACGGCTATTTCCAGGCGTCGGTCGTGCTGTTCCTCCCGCTCTACCTGATGGCGGAAAAGGGGGTCACGCGCGATCAGACGATCCAGATCCCCGCCTACTTCGCGGTGGGCATGCTCCTCTTCACCAACGTCTTTGGCCGGATCGGCGACCGCCGCGGCCACCTCCTGCTCATGCGCGTGCTCGGCACGATCGGCACGCTGATGATCCTCGGCTTCGTGTACCTCGATCGTTACGACGCGATGTGCGTGGCCGTGTTCGTCGCGGGGGCGACGCTCGCGTCGATATCGCCGCTCAGCCTGGCGCTCCAGGGCGTCGTCACCGCGCCGCGCGACTACAGCCGCGCCAACTCGCTCTACAACGTCTTCTACGCCGCCGGGATGCTCCTCGGCCCTCCGGCGTCGAGCGCCATTTACCAGGCCGCGGGCGGCGTCGCGATGATCTACCACCTCGCGGCGCTGTGGGCCGCGTTCGTCGTGTTCACCGTCGTCTTCGCGGGCGACGACCCGGCCGCGCGGCGCAGCGCCGGAGAGCGCGCCAGCGTCCCGGTCTGGAATGAATAGCGCTCTCCCCATCGCGCGGCGATCGACGTAGAAACAGCCCCGCTCGCCGCGCAGACTCGCCAGCTCGCGGCGGCATACGACGAGGCGCTCGATCGCGGATCCTCGCCGGGCTCAGAGATCGCAGCCGCACGACCGCCGGACGATCAGCTCTGTCGGCAGCTCGATCCTCCGCTCGGCCTTGCCCGTCTGGATGAGGTCCACCAGCGCCTGCACCGCGCGGTAGCCCACCCCGTCCGTCGGCGCGCGCACGGTCGTGAGCGCGGGCTCGAGGTGGCGCGCCGACGGCGCGTCGTCGAAGCCGACGACGGAGACCTCCACGGGCACGCGCTTGCCCGCGGCGCGCAGCGCCTCCATCGCGCCGGCCGCGGCGTGGTCGCACCACGCGAAGATCGCGTCGAAGTCGGCCCCCTCGCGCACCCACGCGAGCGTCGCGGCCCGCGCCTCCCGCGCGTCGAAGCCGCGGCGCATCAGGCGCGGATCCACGGCGATGCCGTGCTCGGCCAGCGCCTCCCGGTACCCCTCCGCGCGCGTCGTCGAGTCCTCGCTCTCGGAGACGCCGTGGAGGAAGGCGATGCGGCGCCGGGCGTGCGCCTCGATCAGGTGCCCCACGATGGCGCGCGCGCCGGAGGCGTTTTTGATGATCACGCTGGGCAGCGGGACGTCCGCGGGCGACGACTGGTACATGAGCACCGCCGGGCACTTCTGGTGGATCAGCTGCTGGAGATCGGCCTCGTGGACGTAGTGGCCGAAGATCAGCACCCCGTCCGTGTTGTGCCGCCCGACGAGGCGCCGCGCCGGCGCCTCCGGCCTCACGGAGAGCAGCACGTCGTAGCCCGCCTCGGCCGCCGAGGCGGCGATGGCCCGCACGAGGCTGGAGATGAACTCGGTGCTGATGTTCGGCAGGAGCAGGCCGAGGACGCCCGTCTTCCCCTGCGCGAGGCTCCTGGCGGCGGTGTTCGGCACGTAGCCGAGCTCGTCGATCGCGGCCAGCACGCGCTCCCGGGTCTCCGCGCTGTACTTGCCCCTGCCGTTCACCACGCGGCTGACGGTCGCGGGCGAGACGCGGGCGCGCTTGGCGACCTCCTCGATCCGGATCTGCGGCCGCGGCCCCGGCTGGATCGTGAACGGTGGCGACAAGGCGGGGGCACCTCTCGGGGCCGGGGACTCCGGCCGGGGCGCGGCGGCGCCCCGGCCCGGCGCGGCTTCAGTAGAGCACGCGGGTGCGGATGCTCGTCTCGAGCGCCCCGATGCGCCGGCTCACCTCGGCGGACACGTCCTGCGACAGGTCCATGATGAGGTAACCGATGTTGGCGTCGGTCGACAGGACCTGGCTGTCGATGTTGGCGTTCACGTCCGACACGATGCGGTTCACGTCGCGGAGCACGCCAGGCACGTTGCGGTGGACGTTGAGGATGCGGTGCGTGGCCTTGAGCGGCGGGAGCTCGACGTTCGGGAAGTTCACCGCGCCCGTCGTCGCCCCGGTGGTCACGAGCTGCGTCAGCGCGCGCGACACCTCGCGGCCGATCGCCTCCTGCGCCTCCTCGGTCGAGCCGCCGATGTGCGGCGTCAGGATCACGTTCGGGAGCTTCTGCAGCTCGGTCAGGAAGCCGTCAGAGTTCGACTCCGGCTCCTCCGGGTAGACGTCGATCGCCGCGCCCGCGAGGTGGCCGCTCTTCAGCGCCTCGGCCAGCGCCGGGATCACGACGACCGAGCCGCGGCTCGCGTTGAGCAGGTACGAGCCCTTGCGCATGTGCGCGAGCTCGGCGGCGCCGATCATGTTGTGCGTCTCCGGCGTGGCCGGCACGTGGAGCGAGACGAAATCCGACTCGGCGAGCAGCGCCTCCAGCGTCGGCAGCGCGCGGTTGTTGCCCATCGGGAGCTTCTGGGCGATGTCGTAGTAGACCACGCGCATCCCCATCGCCTCGGCGAGCACGCCGAGCTGCTGGCCGATGTGGCCGTAGCCGATGAGGCCGATGGTCTTGCCGCGGATCTCGTAGCAGGCCTTCGAGACCTTCTTCCAGGTGCCCGCGTGCACCTCGCGCGACCTGTCCCCGAGCTGCCGGGCCAGCATGATGGACTCGGCGATGATCATCTCGGCGACGCTGCGCGTGTTGCTGAACGGCGCGTTGAACACCGGCACGCCGCGCCGGTTCGCCGCGTCGAGGTCGACCTGGTTCGTGCCGATGCAGAAGCACCCGATGGAGAGCAGCTTGTCCGCCTTCTCCAGCACGCGCGCGGTGACGTGCGTCTTGCTCCGGATGCCGAGCATGTCCACGCCAGCGAGCGCGGCGATGAGCTCGTCTTCCTTCATCGCGGAGCTCCGCGTCTCGATCTCGAACGATCGCGACCGGAACAGCTCGTGCGCGCTCTGGTGGATGTTCTCGAGCAGGAGCACCTTGACGGGCTCCTTCGCGACAGGGGGGGTCGTCTGGAATTTCGTTGCTGAGGGCGTCATGGGCTTCATCCGTCAAGGCCACCTCTACCGCAACTTCGCCCTTTTGCATCCCAGGATCCGATCCGACGCCGACGTGCGCCGACGCCGGAAGGCGACCGTCCTGCGCATCGGTTCCGCGCATCGGTGCGCGCGTCGGTTCCGCGCATTCGTTGCGCGCGGCAGACTGCCGCGCCGCCGCGCAGGCCGACCGCGCGCCGCAGGGGAGACGCCTTGCCGATAGCAAGCTAGATTGCGCCGCATGCGCCACCGCAGCCACGCTCGACTCCCTGCCGTCCTCGTCGTCGCCGCGCTCGCCGCCTCCGCCGGATGCAAGGGGAAGCCCGGCCCCAGCGGCCCGTCGCCCAACGCGACCAAGGTCCCCGACGCGCCGGCGACGTCGGCGACGATCGACACGACGCCGCCGCCCGTCCCGCCCTCGAAGGGCGCGCTCATCGAGGACGAGCGCAACTCGATCGCCGTGTTCCGCGACGTCGCGCCCTCGACGGTGTTCGTGACGCAGCAGCGGCTCGTGGTGGACCGCTTCTGGGGGACGGCCGTCGAGGTGCCCGCGGGCTCGGGCTCGGGCTTCGTCTGGGACGCCGACGGCCACATCGTCACGAACTACCACGTCGTGGCCGGCGCGCAGTCGCTCGTCGTCCGGCTGCAGGGGGAGAAGACGTTCCCGGCGAAGCTCGTCGGCGTCGAGCCGCGCAAGGACATCGCGGTCATCAAGATCGACGCCCCCAAGGACATGCTGAAGCCGATCCAGGTCGCGCCGCTGCGCGAGCCGCTCGAGGTCGGGCAGAAGGCGATCGCGATCGGCAACCCGTTCGGCCTCGATCACACGCTGACGACCGGCATCATCAGCGCGCTCGGCCGCCAGGTCCAGGGCGTGGGCGAGGTGACCATCCGCGACATGATCCAGACGGACGCCGCGATCAACCCCGGCAACTCCGGCGGCCCGCTGCTCGACTCGAGCGGGCACCTCATCGGGATGAACACGATGATCTTCTCGAAGAGCGGCAGCTCCGCCGGCATCGGCTTCGCCGTGCCGTCGACGACGATCGCGCGGATCGTCCCGCAGATCATCAAGACCGGGAAGGCCGAGACGGTCGGCCTCGGCATCCAGCTCGATCAGTCCCGCCGCCTGGAGCGGCGCAACGGCATCCGCGGCGTCATCGTCATGGCCATCGTCCCGGGCGGCCCCGCCGACAAGGCGGGCCTGCGCGGCCTCTCCGAGGGCGACCGCGGGCTCGTGCTGGGCGACGTGATCGTCGGGATCGACGGATCGCCCGTCCAGGACTATGACGGGCTGTACAACGCGCTCGACGGCAAGAAGCCGGGCGAGAAGGTGAAGGTCGACGTGCTCCGCGGCCCGAACGGCGAGAAGGCCACCATCGAGGTCGCGGTCGAGCTCCTCGGCTGACCCGCCTCCCCCGCCCCGAGTTACCCGAGCTCCTCTCTCAGGCAACGATCGCGTCGACGAGCCCGCCTTCGAGGCTCTCGTCGCCGAAGTCGTCGAGCGGGCCCCCCTCACCGTTGGTGCAGCCGACGGCCGCGCCGATCGTGTTGAGCAGCTTGTTGATGGTGACCCGCTGGTCGATGAACTGGCCGGTCTTCAGGTAACCCGCGGCGCCGCCGGCGAGGATGTACGGGACCCTCGAGTAGGAGTGGTACTTGTCGGCGTTGTCGTTGAGCCACACGGCCACGCCGCGGTCGAGGAGCGTCCCCGAGCCGAGATCGTACGACTCGAGCCTGTCGAGCAGGTGCTTGAAGATCCGCGCGTGGATGCGGTCGATCTGGTGGTGCAGCTCCTGCGCGCCCTCGATCGGCGGGCCGACCTCGCCGTCGCCGTCGATGCGGTGAGAGATCTTGTGGTAGCTCTTCTGCCGCACGCCGTGGATCGTGTACTCGGTCCCGTCGTTGCCATCGCCGACCTGCAGGGTCGCCGCGCGCGTCGCGCCGCACGCCATCGCGAGCGCGATGATGTCCATCTGCATGCGGGCGACGGTCTCCACGTTGCCGTAGCTGCCGACGTCCGGGGAGATCGCCTCCATCTCCGCGACCCGCTCCGGCGGGAGCGCGCAGGCGAGCCCGACCTCGAGGTCGCGGATGCTGTCGAAGTGGAGCTCCAGCCGCTCGCGGTCGCCCTGGCTGAGGTCCTTCCGGCGCATCAGCGCCTGCATCTGCTCCCGGACCAGGTCGTTCACGCTGGCGCGGCGCGCGGCCAGCGCCTCCGCGGCCGCGGCGTCCACCTCGGCGAGCCCGAAGAGCTTCTGGTACGCCTTGTACGGGTCGCGCTCGGCGGCGCGCAGCTGCTTCGGCCCGCGGTACGAGAGCACCTCGTTGATGTAGCCGGCCTTCCTGCCCGCGTAGAGCGTCAGCGGCTCGACGCCCGCCGGGTTGAGCTCGGTCGCGATGCGGTTGTCGATCGACTCGCCCATCGCCAGCGACTCGTTGCCCGCCGGATCCTCCGACACCTGCGCGGCCGTCAGGCACTGGTTGCCGCCGCCGGAGTGGCCGCACCCGTTGCCCGGGAACGCGAAGCGGACGCCGCGCACCAGGATCAGCCGGCTCGCGTAGTCCTTGAGCTCGCTGACCGCTCGATCGGCGTCCGCGGCCATCGACTCGGCGGTCAGCGGGCCCGGCGCGCTGGGCCAGAACATCTCCGGCTCGTCGCCGACCTGCTGCGCGACGCCGTTGGCCTGGCGCATGAAGATCGCGAAGGGCGGCGCGTCCCCCGCGCCGGCCGAGGCGCGCCGCGGCGCGAACGTCTCCAGGAACGGGAGCGCCACCGTGACGCCGAACAGGCCTCGAAGCACACGTCGTCGGGTGATCATGGCGCCTCCGCGGGAACGCGAGCGAGGAAGGGTGTGGAGGAGACGATCCGGACGATGAGCTCCTTGGTCGAGGCGCCGCCGCGCGACGCCTCGCCGAGCTCCTCGACGAGCGCCCGGTCCTCCGCGCGCGCGCCGCGGCCGTGGGTGAACTCGAGCCAGCGCTCCGCGTAGCACCCGTGCGCCTCGCTGCTCTCGGCGAGCAGCTGGCTGAACTCGACCGCATCCGCGTAGCTCCTCGGCTGGCCGCCGAGCGTGTAGGCGTCCGCGGAGTTGACCGGCGCGCCGTTGTCGGTCGTGCGGTACTTGCCGATCGCGTCGTAATGCTCGAAGGCGAACCCGGCGGGGTTGATGAGCACCCCGTGGCACGACGCGCCGCAGGTCCCCTTGCCCGTGTGCGCCTCGACGCGCTCGCGGTTGGTCGCGAGCTCGCCCGGCGGCAGCGAGGTCGCGTCGTCGGGCGGCGGCGGCAGCGAGGCGCAGAGGATCCTGAGGTTCACGAAGACGCCGCGGTGGATCGAGTCCGGCTGCCGCGCCGTCGCCTTGGCCGCGAGGAAGCCGAGGCGCGTGAGCAGCCCCGAGCGCTCGGCCTCGTCGAGCTCCACCCGCTTGAACTCGTCCGAGAAGTCCCCCTCGATACCGTAGACCGCGGCGAGGTGATCGTTCACGAACGCGGTGCGCGCGGTGAGCAGGTCGGTGAGCCCGCCCTCCTCGTCGAAGACGACGTGATCCACGAAGAGCTCCGCCTCGCGCTGCATGTCGTCGCCCATCTCGGGGACGAACTCGGGGTAGAGCGCCTGGTCCTTGTTGAGGTCGTGGTACTGCTCGTAATCGTAGAGCTGCCGGTGGAACGCGCCGACGACCTCGCGGGCGCGCGGGTCGTCGAGCATCCCCCCGGCGTAGGCGCGGACGGCCTCGCGGGTCGAGAGCTCGCCCGCCTTCGCCGCCTCGAGGAGCGCGTCGGAGGGCATCGTGTTCCACAGGGTATAGGCGAGCTTGGTCGCGATCTCGTGTCCGCCGAGCGGGATGAGCCCGCCCTCCGCCGGCCCGGCGCCGATCTCGACGCGGTAGAGGAAATGGGGGGACTGCAGGAACGCCTCGAGCGCCGCGCGGGCGCCCGCGGCGAACGGGTCTTCGCCCTCGAAGAGCTCCTCGCCGCGGTGGAACAGCGCGACGTACGCGTCCCGCTCCTCGTCCGTGAGCGGGCGCCGGAACGCCCGCTCGCCGAACCGCTCGACGAACGCCTGCGCCCGCGCCTCCGGCGCGTCCGGCAGGTCCGCCGGCGCGATCCGACCGAGCTTGCCCGGATCGGCGGCCACCATCGCCGCGAGCTCCTCGGCGGCGCGCTGGTAATCGCCCCAGAGGCCCGGCGTCACAAGGAGCGCAGCCTCGTTGTTGTCGAACACGCCGCCGAGCGGGTCGCTCGTGAACGACGCCGAGAGGCCGGGCCGGTCGTCGAGGCGCAGGAGGTCGCGCACCGTGTTCTCCCACTGCGCGTGGGTCAGCCGCGGAAACATGCTGCGCTCGGCGACCTCGGGCCCAGTCGGGCCGCCGGGAATGACGCCATCCCCGTCGTCCTCCCCCGGATCGCCCACGGCGCCCGTACACCCCGAGATCAGGAGCGCGGCGACGCTCAGCTGCGCGCCGAGCAGCCGCCGCCACCGCGGGAAGGCGGTCAATCGACAAGCCAGTGAGATCATCGAGCTCTCCTGATGAGCAGATCGATTGTGTACGCAGGAGACTCACCTCGGCCGCTACCGCGACGAGGTGGTCAATCGATAAGCCAGTGAGGTCGCCGACCTCTCCTGAAGAAAGGCTCCGAACGAACCCGGACTGCACCAGGCAGCCGACGGTGGGCGCAGCGCCGGGTGCCACGAGGCGCCCTGCTGAAGCAGGGCGACGCGGAGCAACGACGCGACGCGCCGACCATCGGCTGCCTGGCGACAAGAGGTTTCGTTCGCTCTAAGCCAAGCAGCGAGATCCAGTTATGTAGGAAATACACTTTACTAACAACCAAAAAAAATCTCGGTCCATGGGCAGGTGCGCGACGATCGCCCTGGAGCAGACAAATCCAACGACACCCAAAACTCTCCTTGCTCGTGTGTGTGATCTCCCATGCATGCCGGCCATGGCAGGAGATCTCGATGGCTGGCCACTCCTGACGAGGCGGTGCGGTGTCGCCGCCGCGGGAACGGGCTCGGCGACAGGCCCGAGTCGTTCACGGGCCTGCTGTCGGGCGCCGACGTCAAGGCGCGCCTCATCGTTCCGCGCGGGCTCACGCCGCCACACGGTGAGCGGCGAGATGCAGCGCGACCTCCTGCAGCTCATGCGCGGCGCCGCCGCCGAGATGCGCTGACGGCCGTCCGGACATGGCCACGGGCCTCGCCCGCCCGGATGTGCTGTTTCCAGGGGCTCTACACGGCGCGCGCGACCTACCCTACGTTGCGGGCCCGAATGAAACCGGATCCTTCCGATCGCTTCGCGCGGTGGCTCAGCCATCCTCGCTTCTTCACGGCTGTCTTGCTCCTCGCGCTCGCCCTGGCGCTGCCCACGGTGGCGATCGCCTTCTATGCCGATGACTACATCCTGTTCTGCTACCTCGCGAAGCTGATCCCTGGCTCGCCTCCCTGGTACGATCTCTACAACTTCTTCCCCGGCGTTCCGGGGGAGACACGGGCTGCCGTCTCCATCTCCGGGCTGCCGTGGTGGACCGATCCGGAGCTCAGGATCCACCTTGTCCGCCCCCTGGCGAGCGCGCTGTTCACGCTGGAGCGCGCGGTCTTCGGCGACGCCCCGCTCGGGTACCACCTTGTCTCGATCGGGCTCTACGTCGCCCTGGTCGCCGCCGCGGGCAGGCTGTTCCTGCGCGTGCTCCCGGGCGTGACCGCGGCGCTCGCCACGCTGATCTTCGCGATCAGCGGGAACCACGTTCACCCGGTCGGCTGGATCGCGTGCCAGCACATGCTGCTCGCGGCGCTCCCGGTGGTGCTCGGGCTCCTTGCGTACCTCCGCTACCGCGAGGAAGGGTGGCGGCCCGGGCTGTACCTGGGCCCGCTCGGGCTCGGGATCGGGCTCCTCGGCGGCGAGGCGGCGCTCGGCGGGGCGGCGTACTGGATCGCCTATCAGCTCGCCGGTCCCGTGCCGCCGGGCCGCGCAGATGGCTTTCGCGCCCGGGCTGCCGGCGTGCTCCCGGTGTTCGGCCTCCTCGTGTACTTCGCCGCGTACAAGGCGTTCGGCGGCGGCGCCGCGCACACCGGCGGGTATATCGACCCGCTCAACAGTCCGCTCGCCTTCATGGCCGCCGCGGCGGAGCGGCTGCCCATCCTGATCGGCGGCGCCCTCGTGGCCGTGCCCGCGGATCTCTCCGTCCCGCTCCCCAAGCTCCCCTTCATCGCGGTCGGGCTCGCGTCGGCCGCCGGCGTCGCCCTCCTCTACCGCGCTTGCCTCCCCGCGGTCCCCGAGCGCGAGCGGGCCGCCTTGCGCTGGCTCGTCCCCGGGGCGCTCCTCGCGTTCTTCACGAGCCTCGGGGGGTTCCCCGGGTCGCGCCTGCTGCTGATGCCGGGCCTCGGGATCGCGCCGCTCCTCGCCGTCGTCGTCCTGCGCGGGCTGCGCCGCGCGCCCTCGCCCGGCGTCGCGTCATGGCCCCACCGCGCCGGCGCCGGGTTCCTCGCCGCCGTGCACCTCGGGATCGCGCCGCTCCTGTTCCTCGCCGCCACCGCGTCGAGCGTCGATATCGCGCGCAAGCTCGAGGACATCGCCCGCACCGCGGAGATCGACGCGCCGCCCCGCAAGCGGGTCTTCATCGCGGCCGCCTCGGATCCCATGGCAGCCATGTACCCTCAGGCGATCCGCGCCCTGGAGTCGCCCGATTCGTTCTCCTGCTGGTCGATCCTCTCGATGAACAAGGGCACCCACCGCCTCACGCGCACAGGCCCGTCCTCGTTCTCCCTGGGGCGCATCGACGGGACGATGCTGACCGGGGCGTTCGAGACCCTCTATCGCGCGCCGTCCTCGCCGATCGCCGCGGGCTACGAGGTCGGCCAGTGCGGCGCCACGATCCGGGTCGCCGAGGTCGCGGACGGGAGGCCGGTGCGGCTCGAGATCGACCTGGGCGCGCCGCTCGAGGATCCGGGGCTCGTGATCCTGGCGTGGCGCGACGGGAGGCTCCGCCGCGTCGCGCCGCCCGCGGTCGGCGAGGCGGTCGAGTTCCGTTGGTCGCCCGGGCCGATCGGGTTCTTCTGAGCTCTTCCGGGGGGCGCCCAGGACGCCAAAAACAGCAGTTTCCGCCCCCCTCTGCACCAAGCAGAGCGGCAGCAGAGCGGCGGTCACCCGCACAGGAGACGGGCCCAGATCGGCGTTTTCGGCGCGCAAGCGCACTCCAGTGCGCTGAGCACCGAAAACGTCGAAATGGGCCCGTATCCGAAGCGGGTGACCGCCGCTCTAAAGGGTCATTGGCAGCGGTGCGCCTTCGCGGCCGACGTAGGCCACGGTCACGAGCTCGCCTTCCCGTGGGTCGTTGACAGGCAGGGTGAAGAATCCCCCTTTCCAGAGCGTCTCCTGCGGGCTCATGAAGGCGCTCCGGACGAACTGCTCGTATTGCTCGAAGTCCTGGTGCACCGTCTCGACACGGCACATCGAGCTCCGGCACTCGATCGAGCGGAGCGACGAGGTGTCCGGGAGCGCCGCGCTCAGCTTTTCCCGGGCCGCCTCGCGCGCCTCGACGCTCCACCGAGCGTCGGTCCCCTGCTGCGTGAACGTGTCCTCCAGGCGCTCGCGCACCGCGGCCAGCGCGGCCGCGCGCTGCTCGACCGTCGGGGCGCTCTCGCTCGCGTCGCCCGGGGGCTCCGGCGCGGGCGACGCGGGCGCTGCCGCCGGCGGAGCCGCGGGGGCCGGCGCGGCGGCCTCGATCCTCCGCTCGGGCCGGGGCGCGGCGCCGGCGAGGGCCGCGCCGCTCTTCGTCGCCTCGATGGCGCGCGAGAGCGCGCCCATGTCCTCGCGCATGCGCGCCATCTCCGCCTCGTCCCGCCGCCTGTCGACGGCGAGCGTCGCGACGGCGCCGGCCGCCGCGAGCACGATCAGAACCTGCCAGATCCTCTTCATGACTCCCTCCGTCGAGCGGCGAGCCGGGCCGGAGCCGTGAGAGCGCGCGCCGCGCTCCCACGGCGGCCACGGCCCCTCTCAGTAAACGAGCTGGACCACCTGCGCGCCCGGACCGACCGCGCAGGCGGCAAACGGCGAGGTGTCGGGATAATAAAAGGTGTCCGGCAGCTTGATGTTCTCGAACCACCCCGTCGTCGTGAGATCGACGCCGCCTCCGGACCAGCCGCCCCCCGTGGCCTTGTCGAAGACGAACGTGGCGCAGTTCATCGTGGTGGTCCAAGTCGGCTTCTTCGCGGTCACGGTGACCCTCGCCCAGTTGTTGAAAGGGCCGGGATCCATCACGAGGGGGAGGATGACGACCGAGTCGCCGCAGCGGCGCCCGCCGACGAAGCCGTCGTTGATGAGGCTCCCGTAGCTCTCGTTGAAGCAGCTGGCCTCGGCGGCGTCCCTGGCGCGGCCGATGAATGCGGCGGTGTTCCTGGCCGAGGCGTCCGGCGCCACGCCGACCGTGGCGAGGGCGGAGGCGACGGCGAGCATCGAGAGCTTGAGGATGGGCTTCATGGGATTCTCCATTCGGGCGCTTGTTGGTAGACGCGCTGCCGGCGATGCGCCCCATCGCCGCGCGTTCAAGGTGTTGCCGTCCATGGACCGTTGACCGTGGACCGTTATCCGCGGACCGCGGGCCGCTGACGTTTCACCGGTGAGCATCGAGCGTGCCAGCCGCATCCCGCGCAAATCGCCCGGTCGCGGAGCGCCCTTGTCGCGCGCCCGTCGCACTCCGCTGCGCCGGCGTGGCCTGGGCGGCGACAGCGCCGCCGCGCGGGGCGCGACGCCGCCGTGGTATCGTGACGCCATGGCGAGCGGACCCCCGAAGAGAGCAGCCCAGAGCGGCGGCGATACGCTGACCCACCCGGGCGCCCGCCCGGACGACAGCGCGGGCATGGTCCGCCGGTTCCGCATCGAGCTCGTGGAGGGCCCGGCCAAGGGGGCTGTCTGGGACTCCTCCGCCGATCGGTGCTCGATCGGGTCGAGCGAGGGCAACGACCTCGTGGTCGCCGACGCCACGGTCTCCCGGTTTCACTGCGAGATCCGCATCGACGACGCCGGGGCGCGCGTCCGCGATCTCCGCAGCCACAACGGCACGGTCGTCGACGGGGTGCACGTGATCGAGGCGTTGCTGCGCACCGGCAGCCTCATCCGGCTCGGGAAGACGGT
Organism: Sorangium sp. So ce145; assembly: GCF_051525985.1. Lineage (NCBI taxonomy): Bacteria > Pseudomonadati > Myxococcota > Polyangiales > Polyangiaceae > Sorangium > Sorangium sp. So ce145. Next base: position 5,898,352 of record NZ_CP150315.1, read on the forward strand.
CGCCCGCTTCGAGTTCGGCACGGAGCACAACCGCCTGCCGCTCTGGGAGGAGGCGCGGTTCGGCGCGCTCTCGGGCGCGTCGGCGGCGATGCGGGCGGTGTTCGCGCTCCTCTCGCGGTCCGCCGAGCGCGACGTCACCGTGCTGCTCGAGGGCGAGACCGGCACCGGCAAGAGCCAGGCGGCCCGCTCGATCCACGAGCGGAGCGCGCGGCGGGACAGGCCGTTCGTGGTCGTCGACTGCGGCGCGATCCATGGGAACCTCATCGAGAGCGAGCTCTTCGGCCACGCGAAGGGCGCGTTCACAGGCGCGGGCGAGCAGCGGATCGGCGCCTTCGAGGAGGCGTCGGGCGGGACCATCTTCCTCGACGAGATCGGCGAGCTGCCGCTCGACCTCCAGCCGAAGCTCCTGCGGGCGCTCGAGGCGCGCGAGATCCGCCGCCTCGGGACGAACACGCCGAGGTCGGTCGACGTGCGCGTCATCGCGGCCACGCACCGGGACCTGCGCGCCGAGGTGAACGCGGGCCGCTTCCGCGCCGATCTCTATTTCCGGATCGCGGTCGTGCGGATCCCGATGCCGCCCCTCCGGCAGCGCCCCGAGGACATCCCGGCGCTGCTCGACGATCTCCTCGCCTCGCTCCACGCGACGCCGGACGAGGCGGCGACGCTGCGGGACCCGAGGGTGATCGCCCGCATGACGCGCGCCGCGTGGCCGGGCAACGTGCGCGAGCTCAGGAACTACGTGGAGCAGTACCTCGTGTTCCGCGCGCCGCCGCCCGTGAGCGAGCTCGCGCCGGTGAGCGCGCCTCCGCCGGTCGACGCGAGCGTGCCGTACGCCCAGGCGCGCGACCGGGTCCTCTCGGACTTCGAGCGCCGCTACTTCGAGGCGCTGCTCCGCGCCCACGACGGCAAGGTCTCGCGGGCCGCGGCCGCCGCGGGGCTGGATCGGCGGTACCTGTACCGCCTGCTCCACCGGCACGGGCTGGGGCCGGAGCGCGATCCGGAGGCGTAGCGCCGCGGCGTCAGAAACTTGGACAGGGTCGGCGGGGTCCGGATAGGAGAGACACATGCTCGATCGCACGCCGCGGGCAAACCGCTCGTACCGATGGCGGGTACGCTCCTGAAGACTCCGTCCCTCACCGTCCGCTCCCCCGCTCCGGTCGCCGACGCGACGGCGGTGATCGAGATCGCGGCGCGCACCTTTGGCACTTACGCGAGCTTCCGCGCTGAATGCGCCGCCTGGTACGTGAGCCACAGCCACTACGACTGGGACGCCTCGGTCATCGGATTCCTCGGTGACGCGATGGTCACCCACTGGGGCGTGTGGGGTTACCGGATGCGGATCGGTCGGGCGGAGGTGCGCTGCGGCGGCATCGGCGCGGTGGCCACCGAGGCGGCCCACCGCGGGAAAGGGCTCATGGCCCGCACGGCTCTGCACAGCCTCGACCGCATGCGCGCCCGCGGCTATCACCTCTCGATCCTGTTCGGGATCGACGACTTCTACCACCGGTTCGGCTATGTGCCGGCGTGGCCCGAGTCGCGGTGGCGCGTGAAGCTCGCCGACCTCCCGGCCACGCTGCCTCGGCTGCGCGGCCTGCGCCGGATCCCGGCGGCGCCCACGCAGGCGCTGGTGCGGCTGCACAACCGGTGGAACGCCGGCCTCACCGGCACGGCGGTGCGGCCGACCTATTTGCGCTCGTGGAGCGGCATGCGCAAGGACGTCGAGGCCTGGTGCTGGGGCGCGGATCGAGAGCGCCCCGAAGGGCATGTCGTCGTCCAGGCGAGCAAGAGCCGGCTCGTGTGCGCCGAGGCGACCGGCGCGCCCGACGCGGCGCTCTCGGCGCTCGGGGCCCTCTGCCGGCGGAAGGCGCTCCCCGAGCTCCGCTTCGACACGCTCCCCTACCGCTCGGCGCTCGCCGCGCGGCTCCGGACGCTGAACAGCCGCCACGAGCAGCGGTATGCTGAAAGCGGCGCCGCGATGGTCCGGGTCGTCGACCTCCCGGGATGCCTCGCGGCGATGGCGCCGGAGCTCTCGGCCCGGCTCGCCGCGTCCGAGCTCGCGGGCTACCGCGGCGCGCTCACCCTCGAGAGCCCCGAGGAGACGGCGACGCTCCGCCTCGACCGCGGCAGCGTCGAGGTCGCCCGCGGGCGGAGCGCCGCGGCGGCGCGCAGCGCGGTCCGCGGCGGCTGGGCGGTGGCGCGGCTCCTCCTCGGCTCGGACGCGCCGCTGGAGGTGTGCGACGCGGGGAAGCTCCGGCTTTCAGGAGACGCCGCCAGGCTCGTCCCGGTGCTCTTCCCGGCGCAGCACCCGCAGCTCACGCTGGCAGATAGGTTCTGAGGCCGCCGGCTCGTTCATCTTCACCCCACCTGATAACAGGCCGGTGTACCGATATCGCATGTCGCAGCAGAGGGGGGTACCCCCCGCGCCCGGGCAGGGTCACGACGGCGCGGCGTCGACCTCGATGGGTCGGCTGGCGAGGAGGTCGTCGAGCAAGGCGCGCAGCGCCACCGACTGGCTGGCGGCGCGGGTATACAGCGCGGTCGCTTGAATCACCGGCAGCTCGACGTCGGGCAGCAGGCGCACCAGCGTTCCTCGTTCCAGGTCACGCAACACAAGGAACTCGGGCACGAAAGCGATGCCCAGCCCGGCCCTCGCGGCGTCCCGCGTGACGATCATGTTGCCGGTGCTCATGCGCCAGGGGACGCGCACGGTCTCCCCGCCGACCCTCCACTGGACGATATCGGGCCGCGTGACGACGGCGTCATGCTGGGCGAGCTCGGCGGGCCTTTGGGGCATACCGTGCTGCTCCAGCCAGGTCGGCGAGGCGACGATGACCATGGTGACGTCGGCCAGCTTGTGGCTGATCAGCTCGCTGTCCTCGATCGCCCCCATCCGGATGGCCAGGTCGTAGCCGCCGTTGACCAGGTTGACGCGCCCATCATGGAGATGCAGGTCGATGCGAACCGCCGGATAACGCCCCATGAACGAGAGCAGGCGGGGCGCGATCGCCGCCTGGCCGTAGGCGACGGGCGCGGTGATGCGCAGCAGCCCCGAGGGCGCCGCGTGGAGGATCTTGACGTCGGCGGTCGCCTGCTGCGCCTCTCGGACGATGGGCTGGACCTTGTCGAAGAAGCGCCTGCCCGTATCCGTCAGGCTGAGCGCGCGCGTGGAGCGGATCAGCAGCGGCGCGCCGAGCCGCTTCTCCAGCAGCGCGAGGTTGCGGCTGAGGGTCGCCTTGGGCAGCCCGAGCGCCCGGCCGGCCGCGCTGAGCGAGCCTTCCTCGACGATGCGCACGAACATCGACAGACCGGACAGATCATCGGGCTCCCTCAACGTTCCACTCCTCGAACGCGGCCGTTCCAGGGCGCCATCTGGCGCCGTCGTGGGCATCCTCGCATACTCCGGACGTGATCCTAAGCGTGGCGGCGCCGGCGCGGCGTCCCGCCTCGCGGCGATCCGCGCCGATGTGCGGCGCCGCCGTCGGCGAAGCCGGTTCCCCCGAGGCCCTACACGGCGCAGCGCGTGCGCCGTCGGCTCCGCCCTGCCACGGCAGCCGCGCGTGCGGCCATCCGTGCAGCCGCTGACCTGGCTGCAGGGGCGAGGTCGTCAGCGCTCTTCGTGTCTTCGCGTTCGCTTCGATGTCGGCCCGATTCGTCGCGCCGACGCGCATGCCCCTGGCCGCGCCGATCGGGTCGCGCCAGCCGGCCAATCTTCGCCCCGCGAGGCATAACCTATGAGTCTCGAACACTCCTCGATCAGAACCGTGGCCATGAAGGCCCCCGGTCGGATGAGCCCCGCCGCCGACGCGCCGTCCTTGGAGAGCCTGGTCTCCACTGCGCGCGAGATCGTCCCTCGCCTCCGCGAGCGGGCCCAGCAGACGGAGATCGAGCGCCGCGTCTCGGAGGAGACGAACCAGCTCTTCCATCACGCCGGCTTCTTCCGGCTGATGCAGCCGGCCCGCTACGGCGGCTATGAGTACGGCTTCACCGCGCTGCTCGACGTGATCAGCGAAATCGGGCGGGGCTGCACCTCGTCCGCCTGGGCGTGCTCGCTCGGGGCCATCCACCAGTGGCTGCTCGGGTTGTTCCCGGCGCAGGCGCAGGACGACGTGTGGAGGGCCAGTCCCCGGGCCATCCTGTGCGGCTCCTACTCGCCCATCACCTCAGCGCAGGCGGTGGATGGCGGGTACCTGATCCAGGGCAAGTGGCGCTTCGCCTCGAACATCGACAACTCACAATGGGCCATGCTGGGCGTCCAGCTCCCGAAGGAGAGCGACGCCGCCCCCAGCGCCGGCTTCTTGCTCGCGCCCCGCTCCGACTGGTCGATCGAGGACGACTGGTACGTCGCGGCGCAAGCTGGCACCGGGTCCAAGACAGTGGTCATCGACAAGCCGACCTTCGTCCCGGGTCATCGGAAGCTCACCTTCGCGGAGGCCGCGTCCGGTGCGCCTCCCGGGGCCGCGGTGAACCCCAACCCTATTTACAGCATCTCCTTCCTCTCGGCGATCCCCGTCTGCCTCGTGGCCCCGCTCCTGGGTACCGCCCAAGGCGCCATCGACGCCTTCATCGATCTCTGTGAGAACCGCGTCACGCGCGGCGGCATCGGAGGCGCGGGGGCGCTCCTAAGCCAGTTCGCTCACGTCCAGTCGCGTCTGGCCGACGCCGCCGCCGCCGTGGACGCGGCGAGGCTCGTCCTCGACCGCGACATCACCGAGGTGGAGCTGACCGCGGCCCAGGGGAGGTCCGTGAGCGTCGAGAAGCGCATCCGCAATCGGCGAGGCCACGCCTACGCGGCGAAGCTGTCGCACGCCGCCATCCAGTCGTTGTTCTCGTGCGTCGGTGGCAGCAGCTTGGCGCTCGGTCAACCCATCCAGCGCATGTGGCGAGACGGCAATGCGATCGCCCAGCACATCACCCTCAACTGGGACGCCGTGTCCACCATGGTAGGCCAGCACATGCTGGGCCTCGAGCCGAAGGGGGCCTACTGAGCGAGGACCGAGAGAGAGCGCCGCATCACCTCTTCGTGAGCCGCATGAACCTCTTCATCGGCTTTCCCTCGTTCTCCTCTGTCAGCGTCTCCGTACCGAGCGTGAACGAGGACCCCTCCACGCAGAACGCCCTATCGTTGAACCCCCACTCCTCGCCGTCCTCCTGGGTCACCAAGGTCGTGCCCAAGACTCCCCAGACGCCCGCCTCGGTCCTGGGGTCCTCGCGCACGAACAGATCGCACACGCAGTCCTCGCCTATCATCCCGCATCTCCCCGATTGAAAGAGCGGCTCTTCCGCGAGCGGGGCAGCTCTCATCTCCTCGTCGAGCTCCGCGCATGTCTTCGAGACGCCATCCGCGTCGACGCACGGCATCCCGATCACCATCTTCATCGGCCCTCTCGGCGTGTAGGTGAGGGCATAGGTGGCGTCCGCGTTGAATTCGGCATGTCCGCCGTACTCGACGTCATCGAACGAGATCGAGACGTCGCAGCGCGCGCTGTTCACGGAGAATCCACCAGCCGCGACCGCTCAGGCGATCTCCAGGAGATCACCGGGCGCCGGGATCACGACCTCGCCGTGCCCGCGCGCGCGGAGCATCCTCGCGAGGACCTCCTGCGCCCGCGGCTCGCCGTGGACGAGCGCGATCTTGCCGAGCGGGCCGCGCTCGCGGCAGCGGTCCGCGTAGCGGAGCAGGTCGCCCTGATCGGCGTGCGCGCTGAAGCCGTTCAGGACCACGACCTCGGCCCGACGGTCCCGCTCCACGCCGAAGATCCTCACCCGCGATCGTCCCTCCACGAGCCGCCGCCCGAGCGTGTGCTGCGCCTGATAGCCGACGATGAGGATCGTGTTCTTCGGGTCCTCGATCCCGGCCTTCAGGTGGTGGAGGATCCTCCCCGCCTCGCACATGCCGCTCGCCGCGATGACGATCGAGGGCTCGGGCTCGGCGTCGATCGCCTTCGAGCCCGCGACGTCCTCGACGTAGCGGAGATCCTCGAAATCGAAGGGCGATCCTGAGCCGCGGAGGAGCGCGCGCGTCTCGACGTCGAAGCACTCGGGGTGGAGCCGGAAGACGTCGGTGAGCTTCACCGTGAGCGGCGAGTCGACGTAGACCGGCAGCGGCGGGATGCGGCCGTGCCGGCGGAGCTTCTTGAGCGCGAAGATCACCTCCTGCGCGCGCTCGAGCGCGAACGTGGGGATGTAGAGCTTGCCGCCCCGCTCGAAGGTCCGCCGGACGACGCGCGCGAGATCCTCGTCGAGCTCGTCGGTCCCCTCGTGCAGGCGATCGCCGTAGGTGCTCTCGCAGACGAGCACGTCCGCGCGCTCGGCGACCTCGGGATCGCGCAGGATCGGGCGCTCATAGCGGCCGAGATCGCCCGTGTAGGCGACGCGCCTGTGGGCATCGCCCTCCACGACGTCGAGCAGCGAGACGGCGCTGCCGAGCACGTGGCCCGCGTCGAGGAAGGTGAGCCGCACGCCCGGCGCGATCTCGATCGGGTGGTGGTAGGGCGCGGCGACCAAGCGGGAGATCGCCTCGACAGCGTCGTCGTCTTCGTAGAGCGGCTCGACGCGCGGCTCGTCGCTCCCCTGCTTCTCGGCGCGGCGGTTGAGGTAGCGCGCGTCGGAGACCTGGATCGCGGCGGCGTCGCGCAGCATCACGGCCGCGAGATCGCGCGTCGCCGGGGTCGCGTAGATCGGGCCGTCATAGCCGTTCTTCACGAGGATCGGCAGGGCGCCGGAGTGATCGATGTGCGCGTGGGAGAGGACGACGGCGTCGATCTCGTGGATGGGGAGAGGGAGGCGGCGGTTGCGCTCGAACGACTCGGCGCGGCGGCCCTGGTAGAGGCCACAGTCGAGCAGGACGGTCGCGTCACGCGTCCTCAGGAGGTGCATGGATCCGGTGACGGTCTGGGCGGCGCCGATGAACTCGAGGTGCACGGGCTCGATGATAGCAACCGCGCCGACGGACCGGGCAGATCATCGAGCTCCATCGACGTTCCCCTCTTCGAACGGGGCCGTTCCAGGGCGCCGTCGGGCCGCGTCGCGGGCATCTTCGCATACGCCGGACGTGCATCGATGCCTTCCTCGATCTCCGTGAGAGCCGCGTCACGCGCGGCGGCCGCGCGCCGTCCGCTCTGGCAGGTTTGCGGAGCCGCTGAGCCGCTGGCCGGGAGGCCGTCCCTCCAAATGGATGGAAAACTGCCAACTCATTGGCAAGGCGCCACGCGCGCCCACCGAGGTTGCTATGCTGCCGCCGGACCCGGCGACGTGGAGCGGCCGTCTGGCCGCGAAGCGCGGACGTTCGATCCGTGGCTGGAGCGCCACCCGAAGGTCTTCGCCGAGCTACTCACAACGGGCTGCGACGAGCGCGTGGCCGCCGACACGCAACACGAGGAACAGAACCATGACCTTCACTCTTCCCGAGCTCCCCTACTCCAGAGACGCGCTGGTCCCCCACATCTCGGCCGAGACGCTCGATTTCCACCACGGCAAGCACCACAACGCCTACGTCACGAAGCTGAACGAGCTCGTGGCAGCGGACGCGGCGCTCGCGGGCAAGAGCCTCGAGGATCTCGTCCGCACGACGTCCGGCGCGGTCTTCAACCAGGCAGCTCAGGTGTGGAATCACACGTTCTACTGGCACAGCATGAAGCCCCAGGGCGGCGGTGAGCCCCCCGCCGCGCTCCGTGCGGCGATCGACGAGGCGTTCGGAAGCGTGTCGTCGTTCAAGGAGAAGTTCACCGCCGCGGCCATCGGTCAGTTCGGCTCTGGCTGGGCCTGGCTGGTGAAGAACGGCTCAGGCAAGCTGGAAATCGTGCAGACGGGCAACGCCGGGAGCCCGCTCACGGAGGGCAAGACGCCGCTGCTCACGTGCGACGTGTGGGAGCACGCGTATTACATCGACTACCGCAATGCCCGGGCGAAGTACGTCGAGGCATGGTGGAACCTGGTGAACTGGGACCACGCCGCCTCGAAGCTGTGACCCGCGCGCTCCCGCGAAGGCTGCATCGAGGCCGCTCTGTGGTCCAGGCATGAGATGAGAGCGACCAGCCTGAGCTGACGCAGCGCGGGGCCGCGCGGGCGCCGGCCTCGTGAGGCGGAGATCACTTGCCCGTCCCGTGCGCGTGGGCCGGGCGCCTGGAGCGCCGCGTCCTCCTCCGAAGACGATGATTCCGGCGATGGTGGGGCGGGAATGAGCCGGCGAAGAGCGAGCGCTGAGCTTGACGACCCCGCTCGATCCACCAAGCTCGGCCCGCGCCATGAGCCACGCCCGCCACACCAGCGCCGAGATGGATGAGCTTGCCCGCGCAGCGCAGCGCGATGGGTTCTGCCTGATAAAGAACCTCCTTCCGAAGAGCCTGCTGCGCGCGTGGCGTGAGGCCTTCGCGCCGCTCCTCGACGCCCACATCGCGCGTGAGGGGCACCTCAAGAACCGGGGGCCGGGTCGCTATTACGTGACGCTCCCGTTCAAGGCCCCCTTCGCGGAGCCGCGCATCTACGAGGACGAGACGATCCTGGGCGTCGTGGAGCGCCTCGTCGGGGCCGACATGACCATGGTCCAGCTCGCGACCGACACCCCGCTCCTCGGGTCCGACTACCAGGACGTCCACCGCGACGCGCCGCCGCTCTTCCCCGAGACCGGGAGAGAGACACCCGCGTTCCAGCTCGCCGTCAACTTCCCCCTGGTCGACGTCACCGCCGAGAACGGCCCGATCGAGATCGCCCGCGGCACGCACATGCTCTCCAAGGCCGAGGGGATGCGGCGCCTCGCGCAGGGCGAGGTCGCGCTCGAGCCGATCGCCATGGAGCTCGGCGACGTCATGGTCCGCGACGTTCGCGGCCTCCACCGCGGGACCCCGAACCGCTCGCGCGAGCCGCGGCCCATGGTCGTCATCGGCTACAGCCGCCGCTGGCTCTTCCGCCCGGAGGTCTCGATCCGGGTGCCCCGCGAGAGCCTCTCCCACCTGTCGGAGCGGGCGAAGCGCATGCTCCGCTTCAATCCCATCGTCGAATCGCTCGACGCGCGCGAGGAGACGGAGGAGACCGAGGTCTACCAGGCCTTCGCCTACTGACGCGCGACGCCGCTCGCCCAGGCGCGGCAGGCCCTCACGCCGCCCCGAACCTCTCGTCCAGCTTGCTGAGCTGGCTGGTGAAGCCCTCCTTCTGCATCTCGGTGAACTCGGGGCTATGCATGGTGTCGAGCAGCACCACCATCTTCACGCGGTCGCCGAGCTCCATGAGCTCGACCTCGATGTCGGCCTCGTAGGGCGGCACGCCGGGCAGGAAGTCGATCACGTTGCGGAGCACGAGCCGTGTCATGGGCCTGAGCTCGGCGAAGGTGGAGGTGACGGCGTGCGAGGGCGGCTGGCCGACCTCCGCCATGGCGCGGACCATCTCGGGCGTGGCGGCGATCATCTCGTAGCGCAGGGTGCCGCCCGGCCTCGCGTCGAGCTCCGCCACGGCGGCCCGGAAGTTTCGCGGCCCCCACCAGGACTCGAAGCCCTCTCGCGTGGTCCAGAGGTCCCAGACCTCCTGCAACGTGGCGCGGTAGGTGCGCTCGACTCTGACCTTGGATCGGGCCTGGGCTTTGACTGCGCTGTTCATGATCGCTTCCTCGTGGTTGGGCCGCCTTGAACGGCCGGGTTGTTCTGAGCTTGCGCGCGCTTCTTCTCGAGCGCGGCGCCGAAACGATCGAGGCGCTCCTCCCAGAGCTGCCGGTAGCGGCCGAGCCAGTCCTCGAGCTCACGGAAAGGCTCGGGACGAAGGGAATAGAGGCGCCGCTGCCCGTCGGGTCGCATCGAGACGAAACCTGACTCCGAGAGGATGCGCAGGTGCCGCGACACGCCGGACTGGTGGATGCCGGCCTTCTCCACGACCTCGGCCACCTGTTGCTCGCCAGAGAGGAGAGCCTCGACGATGCGGCGGCGCGTGGGATCGGCCAGGACCTCGAAGACGTCCAGTTGCATGTCGATGCATATACACCACGGTGCATACATCGGTCAAGCGCTACCGCGCGCGGGCTGCACGCGCGGCCGGACCTTGCCGGCCCGCGTGGAGCGCGGCTCAGCGCGACGCAGCGCCGCGGCGGCTCACCTGGGGTGTCAGGCGTGAGGGCTGCGTATGGCGCCCCGATCAGGGGATGACGTCGCCCTCGACCCGCGCTTCGCGCGGCGCCCGCAGCATGCGCTTCAGGCGCGCCCGCGCGGTCCGCTCGGCGCGGCGCCGCAGGGGCTTCTGCTCGTCGGCCGGCACCGCTCCGTGGCGAGCCGCCGGCACGATCGGCAGCCCCAGGACATCCGTGAGCGGGGCGGCGGGCGCTTCGATCTCCGGCTCCGCCAGCGCAGCGCCGAGCGTGGCGCGGACGCGCGCGGGGTCGAGCGCCAGGCACCACGCGACGATGCTCCAGGCGAGCGCGGCATGCCGCGCTTCGTCCGTCGCGATGCGCGCGAGCGCCCGCGCGACGGCCGGATCGGCCGCGTGGCGCTGCGCTCGTCGCGCGAGCGCCGCGGCGAACGTCTCACCGATGCAGCCGTCCGTGAAGCTCAGGTACGCGACGGCGGCGGCGTCGCCCGAGAGCGCGGTGGCCGGCAACGGCAACGTGCCCGGCCCGAGCGGCAGCCCCGCGTACGTGCTCGCGAGACCGAACGAGAGGCGCGCATGTTCGGTCTCGTCCTGCGCCGCCTGCTGGCAAGCCGCGAGCAAGTCCGCGGGGGCTCCGAGCGCCAGGAGCTCCAGCGCGAGCGCGGCGAACGTCGCGATCGAGGCGTGCTCGGCGAGCGCGGCCTCGAGCCAGAGGGCGGCGAGCTCTTCCCGCTCCCGGGGCGAAAGGTGAGCGACAAGCGCGGGGTCGCGGATGTCCGCCCAGCCGCTCGCTTCGCGCGCAGCGGCCGTGATGGGGCCCTGTTCGTCTCGCAGCGGCCGGCCGAACGAGTTGAATATCTTGCCGCTGTAGATCGGAACCTTGAGGGTCAAGACCCACGACACCTCGACGCCGTGGGCCGGGAGGCCGTGATCGGCGCCGGTCATCGGGATCGTCACGCGCAGCCCCGTCCCCAGCACGGCGGCCGAGGCGAAGACGCCCGTGTGCAGCGCGAACGTCGACGTGTGGAGATCGCTGCGGGTCAGACCCGCGATGCCGAGCTCTCCACCGACGACGTTCCCGAGCTGAAACCCGAACGCCAGGCGCGCATAATCGCCGGCATAGGTCTGCGCCTGGAAGAAACCACCGTAACCGATCGAGCCCGGGTCTCCCTTCGGGAAAACCATGCCGCTGATTTCCGTGCCGAACCCGACCGGGTATTCGCCGCTGCCGACGGACAGCAGCAAGCCGGGGTTGAACGACCCCTCGGGCACGGACGACGCCAGGGCCTGCGCCGGCACCAGGAGCGCGACCGCACCGACGACGTCGATCGCGACGAGCTTGTTCCTGCGTCTCATGTGCGTTGAACCTAACAGAACGGGAGCCAGGGGGAGTTTGGCACGAGCTTGATCGAAGCAGCCCGCCCGGAACCTCCTAAATCGTTGAATTGACAGCGCTTTCATGTGACAACCGGCCAGCGAAGAAAAAAAAATTCGTCGGCGTGTCGATCCGGCCCCGGCTCGTTCGTCGTCACGTCAGAAGAACGGTCGCGGGCGATGCCTGCGCCGGAAGGAGTTCCGCTCATGTCGAGGCTTCGGGTACACGCGTTTGGGATCTCGATCGACGGTCATGGCGCCGGCCCCGGCCAGGATCTGGCCAATCCGATGGGCGTCGGAGGGATGGCGCTGCACCAGTGGGTCCTCGGGACGAAGACGTTCCAGAGAATGTCCGCCGACTTCGCTGCCTCGCTGATCGGCGACACGGTCGGCCGGACAGGCGTCGACGACGACTTCGCCGCGCGCGGCTTCGAGAACCTCGGCGCCTGGATCATGGGCCGCAACATGTTCGGGCCGCAGCGGGGTCCCTGGCCCGACGACGGTTGGCAGGGATGGTGGGGCAAGAACCCGCCCTACCACGTGCCCGTCTTCGTGCTCACGCACCATGCCCGTGAGTCCTTCACCATGGAGGGCGGAACGACGTTCCACTTCGTGACCGAAGGCATCCACGCCGCGCTGGAGCGCGCGAAGGAGGCGGCCCAGGGCAAGGATATCCGGCTCGGCGGCGGCGTCGCCACCGTTCGGCAGTACCTCACCGCGGGGCTCATCGACGAGCTCCACCTCGTGATCTCCCCCGTGCTCCTCGGCCGGGGCGAGCACCTCCTCGCCGGCATCGATACGGTGAGCCTCGGCTACAGGTGCACGGAGCACGCCTCCACGGGCCACGCCACCCATGTCGTCCTGACGAAGTAGATCGAGTCCAGGGAGAAGAGCTCCGTGAAAGTCATGGTGTTCGTCAAGGCCACGAAGGAGTCCGAGGCGGGGATGATGCCGGACGAGAAGGTCATCGCCGAGATGGGCAGGTTCAAAGAGGAGCTCGTCGAGGCCGGCGTCATGCTCGGCGGAGAGGGGCTGCACCCGAGCAGCAAAGGCAAGCGCCTGCGCATCTCGGACGGCAAGACGGCGCTCATCGACGGCCCCTTCGCCGAAGCCAAGGAGCTCGTCGGCGGATACTGGCTCTGGCAGGTGAAGTCGCTGGACGACGCGGTAGCGTGGGCCAGGCGCTGCGCCGATCACATGCCCGGCGGGGAATGGGAGCTCGAGATTCGACCGATCTTCGAGGCGGAGGACTTCGGCGAGGCGTTCACGCCGACGCTGCGCGAGCAGGACGAACGCCTGCGCGCCGAGATCGAGCGGCAGCGGAGAGCCTGAACGGCTAGCCCTCGTCGATCCCCGCGCGCGCCGCGGGCGTGATCACGAGGCCGCCCCGGGAATGCCCCGTCGTCCACTCGTCGAGGCGCAGGAGCGCGCCGCCCGCAAACCGCTGCTGGCCCGGCGCGCCCTCGACCCGCGCGGGCGCGGCGTGCAGCACCAGCACGACCTCTACCGCGGGGCTCGGCCCCGGCCTCGCCGCGATCGTCGTCTCCAGCGCGCGCACGACGTCGACGAGCCGGGCCCGGGCGGCGCGGCTGCCCTCCGGATCGGCCGGGAGCGCCGTCGCCCCGACCAGCACCCCGCCGCCGTCGACGATCGTGACGAGCCCCGCGTCCGCCGCGGCGCGCCGGACCGTCGCGAGCACCGCCTCGGCGTCGTCGAACGCCGCCTCGTCGATCTCGCCCTCCCCCTCGATCTGCACGCTGGCGTGCAGCGCCGCCGCCGGGCGGACGCGCGCCTCGTCCCTCGCCGCGAGCGGCGCCGCGCGGAGATCCGCGAGCAGCCCGGCGACGCTCGGGTAGCGCGCGTCCGGCGACTTCTCGAGGCAGCGCGCGATCGCGGCGTCGAAGGCCGGCGGCACCGCCACGAGATCGCCCGCCCGCGGCGGCGGCGCGAAGAGCTGGAGCTCCTCGAGCTCGACGAGGTTGTCGGCGTGGAACGCGGGCTGCCCCGTGAGCAGCTCGTACAGGAGGAGGCCGAGCGCGTACACGTCGGTGCGCGCGTCGACGGGGCGGCCGGCGATCTGCTCGGGCGCCATGCTGCCCGGCGTCCCGAGCACGCTCGCCTGCGTGAAGATGGGCCCGCGGCCGAGCCGCTCGGGCTCGAGCAGCTTGGCGATCCCGAAGTCGAGCAGGCGCGTCGTGAACCACCCGCCGCGCGGGATCGCCATGATGTTCTGCGCCTTGACGTCGCGGTGGACGATCCCGAGCGCGTGCGCGGCGGAGAGCGCGCCGCCGACCTCCTCGACGACGGCGAGCGCCTCCGCGGCCGAGAGCGCGCCGCGGGCGCGGAGCTCCTGCCGGAGCGTCCGGCCCTCGAGCCACTCCATGACGAGGTAGGGCCGGCCGTCGGGCAGGTCCCCCGCGCCGAGGATCTCGACGATGTGCGGGTGGGCGAGGCGCCGGAGGGCCGCGGCCTCTTGCTGGAATCTCTCGAGGATCCGCGTACTTGCAGCCAGCCGGCGCCGGAGGACCTTGAGCGCCGCCGCGCGCCCCGTCCCGAGCTGCGTGGCCAGGTAGACCACGGCGAAGCCGCCGTGGCTCCGCGCCTCCTCGACCAGGTACTCCCCGGCCAGGGTGCCGGGCGCGAGGTCGTCGGCGGCGTCCAGCGCGTCGTCGACCAGGGTGCCGGTCGGATCGCGAGGCCTGGTGGTCGCCGCCATGATGCCGTGAGATCGCCCGAGCGGGCGCCGGAATGCAAGCGCGCCATGGAGAGGGCGGGCCCCGCGATCCAGCGCCTCGATCGCTTCAGCCCCGGGCAGGCGCCGGGCCAGGCCGGCTAGAAGGAGCCGGGGGCCAGCGAGATGTCGGCGGTGATCGGCTGCGTGAACGGGGAGAGCTCCGAGAACGGCCTGTCCACGATCGAGCACGACGCCGGAAAGAGGGCGCATCGGTCCTGGCTGGACAGGCCGGAGAGCGGCAGGTCCCCCACCTCCGGGAGCCAATCTTCCGCGTACTCGCAGACAGCCGGGGTGAGCGCGCACTCCTCCGCCAGGAACACGGTGATGGGGTTCTCCCAGACGCGGCCGCCAGCGAAGCAGTCATCGTAGACCGGCCGGCCCGTCACAGGGTTGCTCGTCTCCGGCCCGCACACGTACGACGCGCCCATGAGGGCTTCCTCGCCCCGCGCGTATCCACGGCACGCGCCGACGTGCTGGGCCAGGCAGCCGCGCACGGTCGTGCCCTTGGGCGGGACACAGACGCGGTCGCTCGCCAGAAGGGCGGACAGCACGGAGCGTTCTTCGGGGTGGCAGACAAAGGCGCTCTCGTAGATCAGCTCCCCTTCGCCGAGCGACGGCCGCACGATCGAGAACGCAGACTTGCTCTTCTTGAGATAGACCTCCGCCTGTTCGTTCAGCGCATCCGGGTCCAGCAGGTTGCCGAAGAACGCCCCCTCTCGCACCGGAAAGCGCTCGACATCGGCCAGCGCCGCCGACAGCGCCTCCGGGCTCGGCGCGGCGGCGCCCGAGGGATCGGCCGGCGTGAGGTCCCCCCATTCCATCGAGATGTCGACGGTCACGCCGAACGCGTTGTTCCTCGCGTACAGGCAGGCAGAGACGAGCTCCTGGCACGCCGCGGACGGCGCGCCGGTGTGCCAGTCGGGGCAGAGCCCCGCGCGCCCGTGCCACACGGAGACATCCTTGCTCGGCTTGACCAACCCCTCGAGCGGCGTCCACGAGAATCCGTCCTTGAAGACCGCCGAGGCGCCGCTTCCGCCGGCGAGGGCCGCGCGCTCCTCCGGCGTCGGCGCCCACGAGACGCTCTGGTCGCTCGCGAGCGCGCACTCCACAAGGGCCTGCATCACCTCCTGCGCGTTCGGATCGAGCAGCGCCTCGTGGAGCGTGCCGTACGCGAACGCCTTGGTCGACAGCGGGCTCGTGGTGAGCGCCCTGAGGCTCTCCCGGTTCGTGGTGAGCAGGTTGCTGCCCAGGACCTCGAGCTGAAAGTGGTTGCCGATCACGATGGTCCGCCGCGTCGCCGGGCTGCTCACGAGCGACCCGCCGGCGAAGCCAAGGTCGGAGGCGCTGGCGTCGTAGCCCGCGTTCGCGAGGCTCGCCGCGAGGGACAGGGCGGAGAAGGCGGAGAGGGCGAGACCAGCAGTTCGTCGGTTCATGATGGGCCTTTCACAAGGAGGAGCTGGGGGCGGAGCACGCGTCCCGGAGTTGGCGGTCGGCAGTTGGCCGTCGGTGGTTGGCTGCTGGCAGGGAGTTGCACGCGTCGCGCCAGCCTCATCCGGCCGCGATCGCGCGCCATCCCGGGCCCGGCCGCGGCGCGCTGTCACCTCTGCGACGACAGCGGGAGGGGCGCTGTCGCTCCGGAGACCTCAGGACGCCCGGCCCACGGCGCGGCGCTCAGGGCGGCGCGGCGTCGACCTGCGCCGAGAGGTGGGCGAGGCGGCCCCTCCAGAAGCGCTTGCCCCAGGGGATCTGCGCCGCCTCGGCGAGCCACCGGCGGGCCTCCTCGCGCCTGCCTCGCTGGAGCGCGTCGGCCGCCGCGAAGCAGAGGATCTCGATGAGCTCGCTGTTCAGCGCCGCGCTCCGCGCCTCGGCGACGAGCGCCTCCCACGCCTCGCCCTCGGCTCCCCCGCCCTGCGTCAGCTGCGCGCAGAGCCGGAGCAGCACCCGCGTGACCGGCGGCGCCGCGCCGAGATCGCACTGCGCCCGCGCCCAGCCGAGGTGGCGCGCGGCCTCCGCGAGCTCGCCGCGGGCGGCGTGGATCCGGGCCACGAGCAGCGCGTAGTCGGGCACCGGGGTCGCCTGAAAGAACCGCCGCTGGAGCTCGAACGCGCGGACCGCGAGCGGCAGCGCCTCGGCGAGCTCGCCGCTCCAGTAGAGCATCTCGGCCAGGTTGTGGGCCGGACCGCGCTCCAGGTAGGCGTTGCCGACCTCGCGGGCCAGGGCGACGGCGGTCCGCAGGTCGCTCTGCGCGCCCTCCGGATCCTCGCGCGCCAGGCCGAGCGTCACGCGGTTCATGAGGGCGATGCCGAGGTGCAGCCGGTCGCCCACGCGCTCGCAGCGCGAGACGACCTCGTGGAACCGCGCCTCCGCCTCGTCGAGGCGGCCGGCGTAGACGAGCGCGGGGGCGAGCAGGAGCAGGGCGATGACGTGGCCCTCGTGATCCCCCAGCGCGCCGGCGTCCCGGGCCGCGGGCCCGAGGCGCGCGATGGCGTCCTCGAGCCGCTGGCAACGGAAGTGCGCGCGCCCCACCGCGACCTCGCAGCGCGCCCGCTGCGCGGCGTCCCCGAGCCGCTCCACGAGCGGCGCCGCCCGGTCGACGAGCGCCTGCGAGCCCGCGTAGTCGTCGCACCAGTCGAGGACCGTGGCCTCCTCGAGGAGCAGGTCCGCGACGGCCGGGAGATCCCCCTCCGCCTCGGCGATCGCCCGCGCAGCCCGGAGATCGGCGGCGGCGTCGTCGAAGCGCTGGATCCGGTAGCGGACCTTGCCGCGGCCCGCCAGCACGGCGCGGCGGCTCACCGCGATGCCCGGCGCGGGGGCCGCTGCCGCGGACGCGGCCGCCGAAAGCGCCGCCAGCGCCGCGGAGTAGTGCCGCTCCGCGTCGACGTAGAGGTGCCGCCGCCGCGCCTCCTCCGCGAGCTCGAAGCAGGCCGCGGCCGCCTCGGCGTGCGCGCCCGCCGCGGCCGCGTGGCGCGCGATCCGCGCGAGGTGGGCGCCCCGCTCCGCGGGCGCCGCGAGCAGGCGGCGGAGCTCGATCCCGTGCAGCCGCCGCAGCAGCGCCGGCGGCGCCTCCGCCTCGATCGCCGCGCGAAGGAGCGGGTGCGCGAACGCGAGGCGGCCCGCGCCGGCGGCGTCCACGACGCGCAGCAGGCCCCGGCGCACGAGGCGCGACAGGCCGACGCCGGGATCCAGGTCCCGGCACGCGCTGACGGCGTGCGCGCGCGCCGCCTCGTCGAGCAGGCTGCCGAGGTCGTCGATCGCGAGCTCGTCGCCCGCCACGGCGCACACCTGCGCGAGCTCGGCGAGCGGCGGCGGCAGGCCGGCGAGGGCGCGGCGCGCGAGCCGGTCCATGACCTGCGCCGCCTCGCCCCGCGCGCGCTCATCGGCGGCGAGGTACCACCCTGGCCCGCCGCGGACCTTCCGGATGGCGCCCGCCTGCCAGAGCGCGGCCGCGAGCTCGACAAGGAAGAGCGGGACCCCCTGCGCCGCCTCGAGCAGGCCCGCGACGACCGGCTCGGGCACGAACTCGACCGGGCGCAGCCGATCGAGCAGCGCCGCGCGCGCGGCGCCCGGGTCGAGCGGCGGGAGCGCCCGGTGGGCGGAGCGCGCCGCCCGCTCGCCGTGGAGCGGGCGCACCGCGGCCAGCGTGGGGTGGGCCGCCACGAGGATGGCGAGCGGCGCGCGGGCCCCCGAGAGGGTCGCGCTCTCGATCGCGTCGAGGCCGGCCTGATCGCCCCACTGCGCGTCGTCGACGACCAGCGCGAGCGGGCGTCCCTCCAGCGCGCACGCGCGCCGGAGCGCCTCTCCGGCGGCCCGGGCCAGCGTCTGGCGGAGCGCGCCGGGCGCGGCGAGCACCGCGGCGACCTCGGGCTCGCTCTCCGGCAGGGCGTCGAGCGCGAACGCGACCGCCGGCCACGACGCGAGGCCGAGCTCGGGGCCGAGCCGGTCGACGCACGCCGCGCGGATCGCGCCGGCGCGCGCGCCGTCGCCGAGGGCCAGGGCGGCGCGGAGCAGCGCGCGGACGAGCCCGGCCGGCTCCGCGACGTCGGGCGGCCTCGCCGCGAGCGCGATCACCCGCGCGCCGGGCTCGGCCGAGAGCGCCGCGGCGACCGCCTCCCAGAGGCGCGTCTTGCCGTACCCCACCTCGCCGAGCAGCGTGAGCAGGAGCGGCGTGCTGTCGCGCCACGCGGCGCGCACCTGCGCGACGATCTCGCCGAGCAGCTCGTCTCGCCCGCGGAGCGGCAGCTCGGACGGCGGGCCCACCGCCGGGGCGGCGCCTGCGCTCGCGCCGTCATCTCCGTCCGGTCCGGTCGGCTCCTCGAGGAAGGCAGCCGCCTCCGGGGTGATCGCGACCGGCTCGGGCGCGCCGGGGCGCCAGAAGCTCGCGGGCTGCGCGAGCGCGGGCCCCGCGAAGGCCATCCCGGCGGCGCCCTCGCGCACCTGGAGCTCGGCGACATGCACCGCCGCCGAGGTGGCGTGGCCCAGCGCGCGCACGAGCCGCCGGGCCGCCTGGAGGGCCGCGCGAGCGCCCTGGCGGGCCGCGCCGGGAAAGGCGATGACGTAGAGCCCGTCCTGCACCCTGGCAAGCCGCCCGCCGAGCGAGGCCGCGATGCCGGCGACCTGGTCCACCGGCGCGCCGCCGCGGACCGCGAGGAGCGCCACGGGGCTCCGCCGGGGCGGGCCGGGCCTACCCGGCGCGGCGTCGGGGGTCGGCCGGCCGGCCAGCGGGGGCACCTGGCCGGCCCGCCGAGGCGGTTCGCCGGTCGTCTTGGCGGGTTCGCCAGCTACGCTGGAGGGGCCATCGCGTAACCGATGTGATCCAGTGACATCGTGGGCTGGTTCATCGCGTTGGAGCGCCGCCCGGAGCGCCTCGGAGAAGGCACGCGCTGACCCGAATCGCTCCTCCCGCGCCTTGGCCAGGGCGCGCAGCAGGACCTCGTCCGCGCCGCGGGGGACCGGCGCGATCTCCGACGGCCGCGGCGGGCGCCGGGAGACGTGCGCGCGGACGACGGCCGAGGGCTCTCCCACGAACGGTGGCCGCCCGGTGAGCAGCTCGAAGGCGACGACCCCGAGCGCATACAGGTCCGCGCGGCCGTCGACGTCGCGCGCGTCGAGGCACTGCTCCGGGGCCATGTACAGCGCGCTGCCGAGCCGGAGCCCCGTGTGCGTGACCTCGCTCCCCTCCTCCGCCGCGCCGCTCCCCTCCCCCGGCCGCGCGAGCCCGAGATCGAGGAGGGCGACCTCCGGCGCCGGTCCCCCCGTCCGCCGCAACATCACGTTCTCCGGCTTCAGATCCCGATGCACGACGCCGGCCGCGTGCACCCTGTCGATCGCGGCGCCCATCGCGTCGACGAGCCGCATGGCTTCCGCCGGCGCCGCGGCGCCCGCCCCGGGGAGCGCCTCCATCCATCGCGCCAGCGTCTCGCCGTCGACGAGCTCGAGGACCAGATAAGGAAAGACTCCTTCCATCTCGCCTTCGCCGAGCAACCGCGGCACCGCGGGCGGACCGACCCGCCGGAGCGCCGCCGCCTCGCGCGAGAACCGCCGATCGCCTCGGTGGCGCGCGATCTTGAGCGCCACCGCGATGCCGTCCTCGCGCCGCGAGGCCGCGAACACGCGGGCGAAGCCGCCCTCGTCGAGGAGGCGGAGCCCATCGAACCCTGGGACCCGGGGCGCGACCTCCACCGCCCCGGCCTCTTCCTTCGCGGCGCTCGCGGCCGTGCCGCCGTGCAGCGGGCAACCCGTGACGACACCGATCCTGCGGTGACAGAGGGTGCAGCGCATCTGCGGGGCTCGCCTCCGGGGGGATGCTACTGCGCGCGTCGAGCTACCGGAAGCATGGATGCCTCCCGTCGACCTGACGAGGTCGCCATGCCGGGGTTTCGCTCGGTAGAGCCGATCCTGGTTCGCGTTATAGTGGCGCCCTTCGACGACGGGGCGTGACGATCCGTCGACGCGAACGAGCTGCCGGCGCCCTGATGGAGGTGAACGGATGCAGAACTATGTGCTTGCTCTCCAGGAGGTCGATCGAACGAAGGCCAAGGTGGTCGGGGGGAAGGGCGCGAACCTGGGTGAGCTCTCCAGGATCGAGGGGATCCGCGTGCCCGCCGGCTTCTGCGTCACGACCGAGGCTTTCCAGCGGATCATGGGAGAAGCGCCGTCGATCGGCGGGTTGCTCGATCGGTCGTCGTCGCTCGCGGCGGAGGACCGGGACGGGATCCGGGAGCTCAGCGCCGAGCTGCGCCGGATCATCGAGGGGACGGCCATCCCCGAGGACGTACGAGAGGCGATCACCCAGGCTCTTTCCTCGCTTGGCGCGGGCGATGCCTACGCCGTACGGTCCAGCGCGACGGCGGAGGATCTGCCGGGGGCTTCCTTCGCGGGCCAGCAGGATACGTACCTGAACGTCCTCGGGACGCAGGCGATCCTGCAGCACGTCCGCCGGTGCTGGGCGTCGCTCTTCACCGAGCGGGCGGTGATCTACCGGATCCAGCACGGCTTCGATCACCGCAAGGTCCACATGGCGGTGGTGGTGCAGAAGATGGTCTTCCCGCAAGCCGCCGGGATCGTCTTCACGGCCGATCCCGTCACGTCGAACCGGAAGGTGTCGTCGATCGAGGCTGGCTTCGGCCTGGGGGAGGCCCTGGTCGCCGGCCTGGCGCGCGCCGATCGCTACAAGGTGCGCAGCGGCCAGGTCATCGAGAAGGCGATCGCCAGGAAGACGCTGGCCACGCGCGCCCTGGAGGAGGGCGGCACCGAAGAGCGGGCGATCGAGCCCGACCGGCAGGACGGGCAGGTGCTGACCGACGCGCAGATCCTTCGGCTCGAGCGCCTGGGCCGGCAGATCGAAGGGCATTTCGGCCATCCCCAGGACATCGAGTGGTGCCTTGTCGAGGAGGAGCTCCACATCGTCCAGAGCCGGCCGATCACGACCCTGTACCCCATCCCCGAGGCCGGTGATCGAGGCAACCACGTCTACATCTCCGTCGGCCATCAACAGATGATGACCGACGCGATGAGGCCCCTGGGGCTGTCCTTGTTCCAGCTGACCTCGGGTGGCCGCATGCTCGCGGCGGGCGGCAGGTTGTTCGTCGATCCCACGAAGCAGCTGGCCTCACCGGCCAGCCGGGACGCCCTCCTGGAACTCCTCGGGCGCTCCCATCCGCTCCTCAGGGACGCGCTCTCGACGATCCTCTCGCGGGGAGACTTCATCGAGCCCTTGCCCGACGATCCGGCGGCCACGCGCCCCGGCCAGGGCAAGCAGGCGCCAGGGCGCTTCGACGCGCAGGTCGAGGACGACCCGGCGATCGTCGCGGAGCTGATCGAGCGCACCCAGGCCTCGCTCGCAGAGCTGAAGCGCGACATCCGGACCAGGACCGGAACGGCGCTGTTCGACTTCATCCGGGAGGACATCCAGGGGCTGAGCAAGTCCATGTTCGGTCCGCGGAGCATGGGCGCGATCATGGCGGGCATGAACGCTTCCTCGTGGATCAACGAGAAGATGATGGCGTGGCTCGGCGAGAGGAGCGTCGCGGATACGCTCTCCCAGTCCGTGTCGAACAACATCACGTCGGAGATGGGCCTGGCGTTGCTGGATGTCGCCGACGTGATCCGTCCTTATCCGGACGTGGTCGCTTATCTGCAGAACGTGAAGCACGACGGCTTCCTGGACGAGCTGGCCGCGCTCGACGGTGGCAAGGAAGCCCGGGACGCCATCCAAGCTTACCTCGACAAATACGGTATGCGATGTGCGGGGGAGATCGACATCACGAGGGCCCGCTGGAGCGAGAAGCCAGCGACCCTGGTCCCCTTGATCCTGAGCAACATCAAGAACTTCGAGCCTCGTGCCGGCGAGCGGAGGTTCGAGCAGGGGCGGCAGGAGGCCTCGCAGCGGGCGCGAGCGCTGCTCGACCGGTTGAGGCAGCTGCCGGACGGGGAGCAGAAGGCAAGCGAGGCGCAGCGGATGATCGACCGGCTCCGGAGCTTCATCGGCTATCGCGAGTATCCGAAGTACGGCCTCGTCAATCGCTACTTCATTTACAAGCACGCCTTGCTGCAGGAAGCCGAGCGGCTCGTGCAGGCCGGCGTGATCCACGACGCCGAAGACATCTACTACCTCACGTTCGACGAGCTCCGCGAGGTCGTGCGCGCCCATCGGCTGGACGACCGGATCGTCGGCCAGCGGAGAGCGGAGCACGAGCTCCACAAGAGGCTGTCGCCGCCGCTCGTCATCACGTCCGACGGGGAGATCGTGGCAGGCGCGCACGGACGAGCCGATCTCCCCGCAGGAGCCCTCGTCGGCCTGGCTGTCTCCTCCGGCGTCGTCGAGGGGCGAGCCCGCGTCCTCCTGGACATGGCCGACGCGGAGCTGGAGGCGGGGGACATCCTGGTCACCACCTTCACCGATCCCAGCTGGACGCCCTTGTTCGTGTCCATCAAGGGCCTTGTGACCGAGGTGGGGGGCCTGATGACCCATGGCGCGGTGATCGCCCGGGAATACGGCTTGCCGGCGGTCGTCGGCGTGGACAACGCGACCCGGCTGATCCGGGATGGGCAGCGCATCCGCGTGCATGGAACGGACGGGTATGTCGAGATCCTGACCTGAGATCGGCGGCGCTCGCGCCCCTCGCCGGGGCCGCGCTGCGCGCCTTCGATCGTCCGGTCGACGCGGGACCGCCCACCAGATCGCTCGCGTGGGTGCGGATGCCTGGGGCCGAGGCGTGGGCACTTGCCTTCGCAAAGGCGTTTGGACACCCTACCCACCGAAGCCACGTCCGCCGTACGGCCCGGAGCGCCGCTGCCTCTCACGAGGCCGGCCGCCGCTGCGCACCCATCGGATCATCGAGGATCGCCGCGCGGCGGTTTTTGATTGACGCCGGCCATGTGAGCGTTCACATTGGCTTTCTGGAGTTTCTTCCGCTTAACCCTGGATAGACCGTCATGCGCATCGGGCCCTTCTTCTTCATGCGCATTCACCCTGACGGTCGGCTCTCGCTCCAGATGAGCAGCATGCGGGGGAGCGTTGCAACGGTTCCAAGGCGGAACGCCTGGCGACCACCTGTCTGCCAACTTCGTCATCGTCGGCCTGAAGCAGGCGCTTGGCGCTGGCGTGACGTAACCAGAGAGGCCTCATGTACAACAAAATGAAAGCCGTCAGGCGCTTCAACGTCTTCTGCTTGCTCTCGAGCGTCGCGCTGCTGGCGTGCGGCGAAGACAACGGCGGCGCGGCACAAGCTGCCGGTGCGGGCAGTTCGAGCGTGTCAGCCACCACCAGCGGGGCGTCGACCAGCGGAACAGCTGGGTCGGGTGGCGCGGCCAGCAGCGGTGCCGACACCGGCGCCGGTGGAATGGGCGGAGCAGGCGCGGGCGCGGGCGGAGCAGGCCCGGGCGGAGCAGGCGCGGGCGCGGGCGGAGCAGGTGACGGCGGCGCTGGAGCCGGCGGAGCCGGTGGTCCGGCGCTCCCGCCCATCACGGATTACTCTGCCGAGGGTCCGTTCGCGACGACCGTGGAGCGGAACGTGGGGCCGAACGGAGCCTATACGGTGTTTAGGCCCGAACCCTTGGGTGCGGACGGCTTCTTGCACGCTCCGATCATCTTCGGCCCCGGCATCGGCCAGCAGGTGGCGGTGCACACGACCATGCTGACGAACTTTGCTTCTCACGGTTTCGTGGTCGTCGGGAGCCCCGTCCTCAGTGGCGGCCCCGGCGACGCAGGCAATCTCAAGAAGATGGAGGATGGTCTCAATTGGATCCTGGAGCAGAACGACGCGCCAGGCAAATACCAGGGCAAGCTCTACGTCGATCACGCGGTCTCGATGGGCTTCTCGGTCGGCGGCACCTCGGCCGTGCAACTCGGCGGTCACGAGGCGGTGGCCACTGTCGTCTCGATCCACGGCCACAGAGCCTCGGCCGACCTCCACGGCACGATGCTGCAGACGACTGGCACCCGGGATACTGTCGGCATGCCCCTCCAGCAGGACACCTACGACATGTCCGAAGTGCCCACATTCCTGGCAACGCTGACGGGCGCGCCGCATGCATACATCGAGAGCGACGGCGGCGGCGAGGAGCGGCCCGCGATCGTCGCATGGATGCGCTACTGGATCTACAACGACATGGGCGCGCGGGACCATTTCTTCGGCAATGATTGCGTGTTGTGCAAGGCGCCTTGGGAGAATCCCCAGCGCAAGAACTGGGAATAACCTCGCGTCGAGGGTGCTGGAGCGCCCGCTCCGGCTCCCCTCCGCGCTCCCGGCCCGCTCCCGATCCGACCTTCAATCTGGGCAGCGACCTCGCTCACGCTGGCGGGTAGCCGCGTCGCTGGGCTCCGGCGGCTCGCGCCGGTTCGGCACCGCAAGCGCGTCCTCGGCGACGCGGCACGAGGACCCTGCGACCGCCAACGGACGTCGAGACGGGGCGCCGCCGCCCTGCGGTCGCGCAGGCCACAGCCGCGCGGCGCGGTGCGACGGCCACGCGACAAACTCGCCGACAGCAGAGCGAATTCCGCGGTTCGCGGACGGCATATCGGTTGCTTGGCCGGGCGTCGAACGCACAGCGATCCAGGCGCGTCGCTGCGTTTCAGCCAGCCAGCGCCGCGGCGCCGCGCGAGAGCGCAGGAGCCCACGGAGACGACCATGTCGAAGCACTTCTTCCGCACCGCACCGTTCCTCGGAATCCTTGTCACCACCGGCTGCGCCGCGACGGCCGCCGTCGATGAGCTCGACGACGAGCCGGTCGGAGAGGCCGAGAGCGCGCTCGCCGCCGAGATGACGCTCGGCCCGAACCAGCGGATCGTCAACGCCGCCAGCCTTTACCATACGAACCCGGACGTCGCGGTGAGCCAGTTCGCCGAGGCGTCGCTGGGCGGCTACTGCAACGGCGTGATGATCGGACCGAACGTCTTCTTCAGCGCGGCCCACTGCGGGGGCGGGCCGACGACCATCACCTTCCGCACGTACCGGAACGGCAGCACGGCCGCGTCGGACACGGAGGCCTTCACGTGCGACGCCATGGAGCAGACGTTCAACGACACGGACGGCGTGCTCTTCTTCTGCTGGCCGAACGCCGCCGGCGAGAACCCGGGCGACAAGTACGGCTACGTCGATTTCGACGTGTCGCCGCCCGTGGTCGGACAGCAGATCTACAGCATCTCGGCGAACAACCAGCAGAACGGCAGCCTCCCCTTCGACACGCGCATGTACGCGAACGGCCAGGTCACGAGCGTCACCGGCGCGGGGCACTGGTTCACCCCGGCCTCGGCGCCGAACACCGGCGTCGAGATGAACGTCTGGGGGGAAGGTGGCATGAGCGGCTCGCCCCATTTCAACGCGGCGAACGGCAAGATGATCATCGCCCCGCTCTCCACGGCGTGCTCCGGCGGGTGCTGGGGCCGCAACGCCCTCTCGATGCGCGATCTGCTCTTCTGGGGTTACGTCAACCCGAGCTTCGACCCCGCGGCCCAGGGCCCCACGGTCAACGTCTCGCTCGTCACGAGCCTCGGCCTCACCCCGGCCAACTACTACGGCTGGGCGGACAAGGAGCTCGACTGGGAGTTCGACATCCAGCGCGACCTCGAGCGGCTGCGCGGCGAGGCGCGGCGCGACTGGTACAACCTCGGCTTCGACAGCCAGCGCCGCAACGCGCTCTGGGACCTCACCGCGCTCGCGACCCTCGACGTGGCGAACCGGTGGGCGCGCATCAACCGCACGACCGGCGCGGGCTACGCCGACGCGCTCTCGCACGGCAAGCTGAACCTGGCCGCGGGCAGCTACCGGATCACGCTCATGACCAACACGCAGGCGAGCCAGTACACGAGCTCGCTGTGGGTGGGGCTGAAGAGCGGCGCGACGTGGCTCGGGGGCGAATACGTGGCGAACACCGTGGGATCGGGCTGGCAGATGCACACGTTCGAGGTGAACGCCCCGTCCGACGGGCTCACGCTCGGGCTCGGCGTGTTCGGGACCGCGGACATCCTCGTGTCCGCGCCGAGCGTCGTGAAGAGCACCGCCGTCATGAACTTCGACACCTTCGACAAGCGCACGAACTGGCGCAACGACGTCGATGGGAGCCGGGCGCAGGTGGTCCCTGACGGGCGGGTGACGGGCACCCCCAACTGGGCGGTCCGCGTGACGCAGAGCGCGACGGGCTACCCGGTGCGCAACCGCCAGCTCGCGCTGGCCGCGGGGCGGCCGTACCAGATCTGCTTCGACGCGCGCAGGACCACCGCGAGCGGGTCTTCCCAGGCCGAGCTCCGCGTCGTGAGCGGCGGCGCCCAGGTGATGTGGACGAGCTTCTCGCCCTCGAGCGCGTGGAGCACCACCTGCTCGGCCACGTTCACGCCGCCGTCGGACGACAACAACCTGCAGATCCGCGTCTCGACCGGCGATCCGGTCCTCGTCGACAACATCGCGATCGCCGCGATGTGAGCCGGCACCAGGCACCACGGCGCCATCGCGAGCGTTCGGTATCGTGACATGTCATGTGACATGTCACGTGACATGTCACGGATCCGGCAGCCGCGCTCGATGCGCACGGACGAAGGAGCGCGAGCGAGAGGGCGGCGCGCTCGCGGCCCGCCGGGTGGCCCCCTTCGTGCTTCGATGTCGAGAGAGGCTCGCTTCCTTGGCATGCAGCTTGCCAATCCGTGTGTCGACTACCTGTGTCGAATGCCTGTGTCGACGGGGCGGCGCTCCGTCTGGCTTTCTTGCACGGTGATGCCATGGGAGGTTGACGGGTCATGCTCAAAGGATTTCGGTTCACGATGGCGGCGGCCGTCTTGCTGGTGGGCTCCGAGGCGATGGCGTGGTCCACGTCGCCGATCCACGGCACCGGCGCGGTCGGACACACGGCGCAGGGCTATGCGTGGAAGGACTGGGGAGGGGGGGCCTGGAGCAAGTGGCACAGCGTCGCCTACGGCGATACAGCCGGCGATGTCGTCATGGTCGCCCGCCAGGAGGCCCACTCCGGCTCGCCCTCCGGATGGCTGCCCTGGGTGATAGAGACGGTCGATGGATCCGTGAACTTCCTCGACGGCCTCTCGATGACCATCGGCAAGGAGGACGGCACCGAGTTCATCGCGTACGTCGACGTCGACACGTATCGTCTGAAGGTCGCCAGGCGGGTCGGCGGAAACGCCGGCAACTGCGGCGTCCTCAGCCAGTGGGACTGCGAGACGGTCGACTCCGTGGACGTGGTCCGCACCCCGTCGATCGAGGTCAGGTACGACTCGGGGATCCAGGATTACGTCGTCTATGTCGTCTACACCACGGAGACGAGCTCCGGCGTCCGGAGCCTGAAGTTCGCGCGGAAGACCGGCGGGAATCCGTGGTACAAGGCGACGATCAAGGCGAACACGAACCATATCAGGCTGGCCTCCGACGCGATCGCCCTCGATGGCACGACGCCTTTCGTCGCCTTCGCCGAGACCTCGGTCGGGGTGCAGGTGAGCCAGAACGCCCTGCCCTTCGCCATCTGGACGACCACCCTCATCGACGCGAACGGCGGGGGCTACGCGTCGATGGACGCCAGGTCGGGCCGTCGCGAGATCGCGTACACGAGCAACAACGATTTGAAGTCCGCCTCGTGGAGCTCCTCGACCGCGACCTGGACGGTGAGCACCGTCGACACGGCGGTTGAGGGTTCCTATGTATCCCTGGTGATCGACGACGCCTTGAACCCGCAGATCGCCTACAGAAAGGGCAGCGCGCCCTGGCTGGCCAGGCTGGGGACGAGCGGGTGGAGCACCATGGGCACGGTGACGCCCCACGCGGCTGGCTTCAACCCGTCCCTTCAACTGGACACCCATGCCGCGACGGACAAGGCCATCCTCGTCCACTGCAACAGCTACCACGTCGTGCACGCCACCTACGAATAGCTCGAGGGCATCGGCGTTCACCAAGTTCGTTCGGTCGCGCTCAGGGCACGAAGCCCGCCCCCCCACCATCGTCAGCAACGTGAATGTGAACGTGAACGTGAACGTTCGGAGGTGGGAGAACGCGGCGCGAGGCTTGGTTACCGCTATGGCCACGCCCCCGCCATTGGCTCACGAACGCGGTCGTGAACGATGGTGGGGGGCGGCCTTCGTCACGGGACGAACGCGATGTCGTCCACGAGCATATCGAACACGGTCGACTTCGCCGTGTGGAACTCGATCGAATAAGCGTGCGCCGGGTCGAACGCCGCGGGCGCAGGAACGCCCCAGCCGTCCGTGCTGAGGATATCGAACATGACCGTGTACTGCGCCCACTCGGTCGTGATGTCGATCCCCTCGCCGAAGTGGTCGCCGCAGCCGGAGCCTTCACACACTCCGCCCTCGCGATCGGTGTTGCGGTCAGGGAAGTTCACGTAGATGTGCGTCGGCGCCGCCGCCTTGGCCCAGAAGGTCAGGCCCGAATAGGCAGAAGCGTCGTAGGTGAGCTTCGCGCCCCCCGGGGCGAAGTTCAGGTCGAACCCCATTCCGGCCCCCCTCGAGACGAAGCCGCTCCCCGCGACGTGAGCGGCATACTCGCTCGGGCCGTGCCCGGGCGAGACCGGCAGGAACGGGCGGCCGGGCAGAGGGGTCTGCGCGCCGGCCCGGGTGCCGTCGTTGTACGTGTACCAGCTGCCGATGCGGTCCTTGCACCGGAGGATCGCGCCGTCGCCGTCCTCCAGGTCGTCGAGGAGCGCGGTGCAGGTAGGGAGTTCGGGCTCCGCGTCCGAGCCGCCCGAGCCGCCAGCGCCACCCGAGCTGCCGGCACCGCCCGCGCCTCCGTCCGAGCCGCCGGCTCCCCCGGCCCCGTCAGCGAGGCCAAACGGATCCGGGTCGTATTCGCCGGGCGAGATGCCAAGGACCAGGCCGCATCCGCTCAGCGACACCGGCGCGCAGAGGGCGACCGTGAGCACCTGGAAGCGCATCAGAAGCGGCCTTGCACGAGCGCGCCGCCCGCCGCGGGCGAAATCGCCAGCGACGCGCCCTGGGTCGAGCTCTTCGCGGTGAGCCACAGCACGCCGCCGCCGGCGATGGCCGCGAGGCCGAGGCCGGAGACCACGGTCGCGACGTTCGCGCGCGCCACGGCGCCGCCGCGGATGTCCATGCCGCGCCGATCGCAGCGGTCGCCGTTGCAGAACGGGCGCGACTCGTCGAACCTCGACTTCGCCGCGAAGCCGAGCGCCGCCCCGACGCCCACGGCCACGCCCCCCGCGCCTGCCGTGACGAGCGCGATCGTGCGGCGGCCATCCCCCGCGCCGCCCGCGTCCCTCCACGCGGGGTCGTCCTCCAGCGCGCGCACGACGACGGTCGAGGTCACGCCGCCCGGCTTCACGTCGACCTGCGCCGTCCACGCCCGCTTGCCCGGCGCGCTCGCCTGGATCACGTGGGTCCCCGCGTCGACCGGCATGGGCACGCCCCACTGGCCGGGGCCGACCGGCGCGCCGTCGCGCTTCACCTCGAGGCCCGGCGTGCTCGCTGCCTCGACGACCACCGAGAGGCGCGAGACCTTCGGCTGGACGGCCGCCGCGCGCTCGCGCGCCTTCGCCTCCTTCTCCCGGTCGCCGCTCGCGTGCACCCGCGCGGCGACCTCGAGGAAGTGCGCCCACGCGGAGGCCATCTTGCCGATGCGCTCGTAGCAATCGGCGAGGAAATAGCGGGTGTTGACGCTGTCGTAGAGGCGCAGGCTCTCCTCGTACTTGGGGCAGGCGCGCGACGCCTGGCCAGCGTCGACGAGCGCGCCCGCCTCCCGGAACAGCGCCACGGCGCCCGCCTTGTCCTCGGCCCTCGCCGCGCGCCCTGCCGCGATCGCCGCCGCCAGGCCGGCGCCGATCGCGCAGAGGCGCGCGGCGCGCCCGCGCTTCGGTCGGCTGCTCGTCTGCGGCGGCGTCATCGTGCCGGCGAAGGTATCAGAAGACATCGCGCGAGAACGGGTCGGCGTTGGCGGGGCGCTTTCCCTGCGGCGCGACGCGCTTCGCCGGCTGCGCCGAGCCTCCCGGCCTCGCGGGCTTCTGCGCGGCTGGGGCCGCGGAGCGCGCCGCGGGCGGCGGCCCCTCGGCTGACGCGCCGGGAGCGGCGCTGGACGGCGGCGCGGCGCTGGCGGCAGGCTCGACGGCCGCGTCCGGCGCGGCGCTCGGCTGCGCGGGGCGCGGCTCCGGCGCGGCGCTCGGCTCCACGGGGCGCGGCTCCGGCGCGGCGCCCGGCTGCGCGGGGCGCGGCTCCGGGACCGCGCCCTGAGGGCCCGCCGACGCCGCCGTCTCGCGCTCGATGTCGCTCGGGGCTCGGTCCGACAGGCGCCAGAGGAGCAGGCCGCCGCTCGCGAGCGCAAGGCCGAGCCCGATCGCGGCGGCGCGCTTCTCGCGCGACGCTGGCTTGCGGTTCGTCGTACCGAGCGGCGCGATGGTGAGCGCTCCCCCGCCGAGGGGCACGGTCGACGCGGGGAGGATCGCCCCGGCCGCAGTGACCGCCGTGGCGGCGCGAGCAGCCCCGGGCGGCAGCGCCACGGCCGGGAGCGCGCCGCGCAGCGCCCCGAAGAGGCGCTCGGCCGCCGCGCGCGCGTGCGGCGGCGCGAACGGCACCAGCGCGAGCGCGAGATCCGCGACGGTCGGGAACCGGCGATCGCGGTCGCGCGCGATCGCCGCGAGGATCACGTGCTCCAGCGGCTCCGGGAGGTCCGGGCGGAGGGCCCGCGGCCGCTGCGGCTCGCCCTGCGTGACCAGGTAGACCAGCTGCGCGAGCTCGTGCGCGAAGAACGGCGTTCGCCCCGTGAGCAGTTCGAAGAGGACGACGCCCAGCGAATAGATGTCCGCGCGGCCGTCGACGTCGCTCGAGGAGCGGAGCTGCTCGGGGGACATGTAGAGGGGCGAGCCGAGCACTCCCCCCACCCGCGTCAACGCGTGGTCCTCCGCGTGCGTCATCTTGGAGATCCCGAAGTCGAGCACCTTGACGCACGGCGAGCCGTCCGCGTTCCGCGTGACGAACAGGTTGCTCGGCTTCACGTCCCGGTGGACGATGCCTTGCGCGTGCGCCTCCGCGAGCGCCTCGCAGACCTGGAGCACCAGCTCGACGGCCACGGGCACCGCGAGGCGCCCGCTCTCCGCGAGCACGGCGGCGAGGTCCCTCCCCTCGAGGTGATCCATCACCATGTACGGCGCGCCGCTCTCGAGCGTGCCGACGTCGGCGACCCGCACGACGTGCTGGCTGCGGACGCGCACGGCGGCGCGCCCCTCCCTCAGAAAGCGCTGGAGGATCTCCGGATCCCGCACGTACTTCGGCAACAGCACCTTGATCGCGACGCGCTCGTCGAGGGCGAGGTGGCGCGCGGCGACGACGAGCCCCATGGCGCCCCGTCCGAGGACGCTCTCCACGCGATACTTCCCGAGGAGGACATCCCCGGGGGCAATCGTGGTCTCGTCAGGGCTCGACATGGCACGCCAGCGCGGAAGAAGGGCATCCACTATGCCACGTCACGGTCAGAGGCTCATGCAATTTTCCACCGCGCCGGCCTCAGCCGGGCAGCGCTGCCATGGATTGGCCTATCCCGTCCTGTCGCGACCGCTCCTGCCTGACTCGTCGCGACGCGCCGGGAGCAGCGCGACGACGACCTGATCTTCAGCGATGGCCGCGGCGCTGACGGGCCCTTCCATTCCTTCCACCGATTGTTACGAAACGACACGCCCTCACGGATTGTTACGAAACGACACACCACCTCGCCCAGAAATCGAGAATTGCCTCGACTACGTGCCTCGGCTCGCCTGCGAATATGATACGAATGCTCTCACACATGGAAGCCGCATCGCGGCAATTCACATCAGGATCAGGAGCGACCGACGAAACGTCGTCGAGTCGCAATTTCCGTTCTACTCGTCAAATGCTATTGATATAGCGATAGCGAGATAGCCAATGACCACCACCCTTCGATTCGTCGCGCCCGCCGCCGCTTCCCTCGCAACCGTGTTGCTCGCGATTTCGCCGTCATTGGCGGCTTCGTGGCAGACCCGGGTCAACTACGGCGGGAACACGCCCATGGACCTCTACGTCCCGGACAAGGTCGACGCTTCGCCGGGGGTTGTGGTCTCACTGCACTACTGCAGCGGGAACGCAGGAAACGCTCATGGCTGGTTCCAGGGTCTGGCCGATCAGCACGGCTTCCTCATCATCACGCCGCAAGCAGGCGGCAACTGCTTTGACGCGACGCCCGCGCGCAGCGGTGAGCGAGAGGCCATCACCAAGATGGTCCAGTACGCCATCACACAGCACCACGCCGATCCGACCCGAGTCTTCGCTGCGGGGGCGTCTTCCGGCGCTTGCATGACGAACGCGCTCCTCGCTGCCTACCCGGACGTGTTTGCTGGGGGTTCGGTGCTGGCCGGTGTCCCCGCTGGCGCTTGGACGGGAGGCAACGCCTACGGCTGGATGACCCCTCCCGCCAGGACCGCCACCGAGTGGGGTGACATCGTGCGCAAGGCGAATCCGGGCTTCACCGGCGCACGGCCTCGCGTTCAGCTCTGGCACGGAACGGCTGACACCACCCTCAACTACGAGCCGAACTATAAAGCCGAGATCGCGCAGTGGATGGACGTCTTTGGTTTCGGTCATTCCGACAGCAAGACGAGCATCTTCATGGGCTCCCAAGATACATGGCATCGGTACTCCTACACGAACGCCGCGGGCACGCTCCTCCTGGAGGCGAACTACGCGGAAGGTGCCCCGCACGATCTCTCGGGGCGCGGCTTGTGGAAGGACGTCGTGCGCTTCTTCGGGCTCGATATGGATCCTCCGCCCCCCGGGGACGGCGCGGGCGGCGGTGATGGCACCGGCGGCAGCGACACATCGACCGGAGGTGGCAGCGCTTCAGGCGCAGGCGGCGAAGGTGGCAGCGCAAGCGGCGCCACTTCAGGCACGGGTGGCGACGCGAGCGGCAGCACGGGCAGCAGCGGAGCGACCACCGGAGGCGCGGCGCAAGGCACCGGCGGAGCCACCACGGGCGGCTCGACGAGCAACGCGAGCGGAAGCACCGCTTCCGGAGAGAGCGATCCGACCACGACAGGCGGCGACAGCGCGTCGGAAGACGGTGGGTGCAGCTTCAGTGCGGCCTCCAGGGGTCAGCTGCCCGGCGGCGCGCTCGTCGGATTGCTCGTGGCAGGGCTTGGCGCGGTGGTCCGCCGCCGTCGCCGCTCTGCTGCGTGAGCGTGCAGCGCCGGCGAGGAGCTCGGCCTACAGCGGTGGGCAGGTTCGTGGGATACGGGCTCAGCCGCCAGGCAGGCGGGCAAGACGTACGAAAGTACGGCGCAGCGAGCCGAACGACGCGGCCGGGCCCGTAGCGCACGAAGGTGCACCCCGCTTTTAAGGCGCCAGCGGCAGCCAGATCTGGTGGTAGTCGTCCTCCCCCCAGCAGTACACCGTTCCATCCGTCTTCAGCCCGCAGCTGAAGCCGGCGCCCACGCTGATCGCGGTGAAGGTGCCGACGGGATCCGCGGACTGGCCGTACGAGTTGTTCCCCCAGCAGTCGACCGTGCCGTCCGTCTTCAATCCGCAGGTGTGATCCCTGCCCGCGCCGATCTGCGTGAAGGTCCCCGACGGGTCCGCGGCCTGGCCAGAGCCGTTGTTTCCCCAGCAGTCGACCGTGCCGTCGACCCTCAGCCCGCACGAGTGGTTCCAGCCCGCGCTGACCTGCGTGAAGGTGCCCGACGGGTCCGTGGCCTGGCCGAAGGCGTTGTATCCCCAGCAGTCCACCGCCCCGCCCGTCCTCACCCCGCACGTATGGGAGCCGCCCGCGCTGACCTGGGTGAAGGTCCCCGACGGGTCCGTGGCCTTGCCGCTGGTGTTGCTGCCCCAGCAGTGCACGCTACCGTCCGTCCTCACGCCGCAGTTGTGAAACGAGCCCGCGTCCACCTGTGAATAGGCCCCGGGCGGATCCGTCGCCTGGTTCTCGCTGTTGTCGCCCCAGCAGTACACGAGGTTGTCCCAGGTCAGCCCGCAGGTGTGGAGGTTGCCCGCGCTGAAGCTGGGGTAGCCGAGGGTCGGCGCGGCCTGCCCGTGATCGTTGCGGCCCCAGCAGGTACTCTTGCCGTCCGTCTTCTTCCCGCAGCCGTGGTCGAGGCCCACGCTGATGTGCGTGAACGTGTCCGTCTGCGGCGCGGCCTTCTCCGAATGGTTGGCTCCCCAGCAGGCCATGAGGCCCTCCGTCGTCAGGCCGCAGGCGTGCGTGGCGCCCGCGTTGATCTGGAGGAAGGTGGCGTCGGGCGGCGACGTCTCGCCGAGGTCGCCGCGCCCCCAGCACGCCACGGTGCCGTCCACCCTGAGCGCGCAGCCGTAGTACTCACCAACCGCGATCTGCGTGAAGGTGCCGGACGGCGGCGAGGACTGGTTGTCCGCGTCGCGCCCCCAGCACCGCACCGTGCCGTCGGTCTTCAGCCCGCAGCTGTGGTACATGCCCACGCCTATCTGGGTGAAGTTGCCCCCCTGGTCCGCGGCCTGCCCTTCGACGTTGTGCCCCCAGCAATTCACGTAACCATCGGCCCTCAGCGCGCAGGAGTGATAGTAGCCCGCGCTGACCTGGGTATAGCTGCCGCTCTGGTCCTCGGCCTGCCCTTCGAGGTTGCGCCCCCAGCAGTCCACCGAGCCGTTCGTCCTGACGCCGCAGGTGTGCAGCCCGCCCGCGCTGACCTGGGTGAAGCCGCCCGAGGGATCCGCGGCCTGGCCATCGCTGTTGAAGCCCCAGCACCTGACCGGGCCGTAATGAAGCACGCCACAGGTGTGATTCCTGCCGGCGCTGATCTGCCGGTAGGCGCCGATCGGCTCCGTGGACTGGCCATGGACGTTGCTCCCCCAGCAGATCACCGTGCCGTTCGCCCGCAGCCCGCAGGTGTGCTCGCCCCCCGCAGAGACGGCGACGCGCCCGAAGATCCCAGGGGTCGGGTCCTGGGACCCGCTGCCCCAGCAGTCCACGGAGCCGTCCAACTTCAGCCCGCACGTGTTCAACCAGTTCGTGCTGATCTGGGTGAACGTGCCCGAGGGATCCGCGGCCTCGCCGGTTTCGTTCGCCCCCCAGCAGTCGACCGCGCCGTTCGTCCTCACCCCGCAGGTGTGCCCGGAGCCCGCATTGATCTGGATGAAGGTACCTGAAGGATCCGCGGCCTCGCCGTGCGAGTTCTTCCCCCAGCAGTCCACCGTGCCGTCCGGCTTCAGCCCACATGCGTGAAATGTACCGGCGCTGACCTGGACGAAGGTGCCCAGCGGCTCATCGGTCTGTCCGTGGCTGTTGGACCCCCAGCACCTGATCGCGCCGTGCGACATCACCCCGCAGGTGAACGCGAAGCCCGCGCTGACCTGGGTGAAG
Organism: Sorangium sp. So ce145; assembly: GCF_051525985.1. Lineage (NCBI taxonomy): Bacteria > Pseudomonadati > Myxococcota > Polyangiales > Polyangiaceae > Sorangium > Sorangium sp. So ce145. The sequence goes on from NZ_CP150315.1 coordinate 5,933,824, forward strand.
GTGCCGCCGGGCGCGTCGATCCCGCCCTCGCCGTTCCACCCCCAGCAGTGGACCGTACCGCCCGTCCTCACCCCGCAATTGTGATAGTCACCTGCGCTGATCTGGAGGAACGTGCCTGCGGGATCCGTGGATTTTCCGTATTCGAACTTCCCCCAGCAATCCACCGTGCCATCCGTCCTCAGTCCGCAGGTGTGATCCGTGCCTGCGCTGATCTGGAGGAACGTGCCCTCGGGATCCGCCGACTGGCCATTACCGTTGCTCCCCCAGCAATCCACCGTGCCATCCGGCCTCAGCGCGCAGGCGTGCCCGCCGCCCGCGCTCACGATGGGGTCGTCGGAGAGGGAGTTCGTCGGCGCGTCGTCGTCGCGGACCCCTTGCGAAACGGTGGCGAGCTCGCTCCCCTCCGCGCCCGGAGCCCTCGGCGCCTCGCCGAGACACCCGAGCAAGGGCATCGTCACCATCGTCAGCGCGAGCCAGGGGCCGAGGATCCGGCCGCCGCCCTCGCGCAAGTTCGGAAGAATCAGCCCTGTGGGCACATGCATCAACATAGATCCTCGACCGGGTTTGCTTGGAGTGGCTCGCTGCCGTCCGCGTCGGGCTCTCGCGGCGATTCGCCGAGGCACCCGAGGAGAGATAATGTGATGACCTTCAGCGCGACCAGGGCTCCACGCCGCTGGCCGCCCCGCTCGCGCGATCGCGAAGTCAGGCGTCTTCCAGGCACATAGGTCGACATAGGTCCTCGATGGCTCTTGGTTCGAGTTTCAAGAAAGCAAGCGCTTCAAGAGCAGGCTCCGCACACCGATCGAGACTGCATTTCCGCGCTGCGGCGTTCTGCTGAGCGCTCCGGCGCGTCCCGCCAGGGCTCTCCGCGATGCCTCGCCGGTGGCGGCGAGGCACCCGGGCGTTCCGGGCGTTCGAAAAGGCAACCCTCGGGCCAGGACACGCAAGAGCGCATTCAGGCCCGTTCACGCGACGGCGCCGGTCGAGGGGCTCGCCGCCGGGCGTGACATGTCGCGCTCGCTCCGTGACATGTCACGCCCTCACCTCACATCTCTTGCCGGGCTCCCCCGCGGTCGGCGGGAGCAGCAGTGAAGAGGACCGCCGCCCCGCAGGCGCTGGAGTCGACGCAACCCCTTCGATGCATGAACGAGTCGTCGATCCAGCATCACGTTTCAGGAGGAAGTCGGATCGAGTAAAAATGTTCAGTCAACCCGGGGCCGGTCCCGCGATGGGGCTTGACGTCTCCGAGACGTTTGGATTTCCTTCTCTCACCATGAAGACGGCTTTCCCTCGCCTTCGACTCGCCGCATCGACGGCGCTCCTCGTCGCGGCCGCCGCGTCCTGCAGCAGCGAAGATGCCCATCCTGGCGCGTCAGGTTCGTCGGGTGGCTCGCCGCCGGCCGGCGGGTCGGGCGGGACGGGTGGAGCGGCCGCGAGCAGCGGCGGCGGGGGTTCGGGCTCGGACGCCTCGAGCGCCGGAGGAGCTGGCGGCAGCTCCACGGGAGGTTCGTCCGCGGTCGGCACGGGCGCAGGGGGCGGCGGATCGGCAGGCACGGCGTCCGGCGGTTCGGGAGGGTCGACACCCGAGACGGGCGATCGCTCGCCGGAGGGCACCTGCGCGCGCTTCAACGCCGACACCGCCGACATGAGCGAGGGCACGTGGAGCGGCTCGCTGGATCCCGAGTGCGACCCGGGAGACATCTCTGCCGACGGTCGAGCGAACGCGCTCCGGCTCTTCAATCTGTACCGCTGGCTGGCGGACCTGCCCCCGGTCGTGACCGAGCCCACCCGCGACGTGCAGGCCCAGGCCTGCGCGCTCATGATGGACGCGAACAATGACCTCTCGCACGAGCCGCCGGAGAGCTGGAAGTGCTACTCGAAAGCAGGCGCGGACGGCGCGAGGACGAGCAACATCTCGAGTGGCCCCGGCGTCGCGAGCGTTCTGGGCTATCTGATCGACCCCGGGAACGAGACGACCTTCGGCCACCGGCGCATCATCCTCGCGAACGATCTCGGCCCGATCGGCCTCGGCTCGACCGGCAAGAACGGCGCCTCCTGCATGCAGAACATCGGAGGGACGGGGCGCGCCGGCAAGGAGTGGACGGCCTGGCCTCCGCCCGGCGTGTTCCCGATCCAGGCGTACGGCGACCGCTGGAGCTCACTCAGCGACACCGGCTGGTCGATCCAGAGCGAGGACATCGAGCTCGAGGACGCCGAGGTCACGATCACGAGCGGCGGAGCCCCTCTGGCCGTCGACGTGGAGCCGCTCCAGGGGCGCTACGGCTCCACGAACGCCATCCGCATCGTGCCGAACGGTTGGGACCCTGAAGCCGGCAACACCTACTCCGTGAGCGTCTCCGGCATCTCGGCGACCATCGCCTACGACGTCGTGTTCGTCGACTGCGAATAGAGGATCTCGCTCCCCTTCAGCGCTGGATCGCGAGCGCTCGGGCGCGGCTCCCCGGCCCAGGTTGCGAGAAATGACGCCACCGCGGCCCCTGCGGTCGTGACGGCGCGGCCGGTCAGCGCGCGGCGGGGAGGTCGGGAAGCAACAACATCATTTCGGGAGCTTGACGTCGAGCTTGCCGAGGCGCGCTAGCAGCGGGCCCCGATCCTCCATCGCCACGCCGACGAGCCTTTGCGCCGACGCGTCGTCGAGCTTCGGGACGGATCGCGCCGCGAATCGCGCCTCTTCCGCGGCGGGGACCTGGAAGATCAGATGATAGACGCCGCTCTTCGAGGCCGCGAGCACGCACGGCATCTCCCCCAGTCCGAGCAATCGACGGATCGCCGCGGCGAGGAATCCCGCGGCGGCGCGAGCGAGAGCGCCGCCGCGGAACGAGAGCGAGACGTGGTGCTCTCGTCCGGCCTCGCCGACCTCGGCGACGGTATACACCACGGCGATTTCGGCGGACGTGATGAACGCATTGCCCTCGGCGAACGGGTCCGCGGGCGGGCCCCCCCCGGGGCGCTTGAGCGCGGTGTCCTTGGCGCGGCCGAGCCCGCGCGAGAGCTCGATCAGGTGGTCCGGCGAGAACAGCCGATCGTAACGCGGCCGCTTCATCGCGAACCGGTAGACCAGGAACACCACGAGCCCGACGAGCAGCCATTTCAGCATCGGACCTTGCACCTCCGCGCCCGTGCGCCGAGACAGACCATCACGCCCGCGGGGAGCGGCTCATCGCCGCAGCATGCGCCTTCTTTCGTCCCATGGCGAGGTATCGTGCCGGTCCTCGGGCGATTCGTCCATGGGGTTTCACCTCTGCCGTCACCCCTCGCGCCTCCGCGCCTCACGCCCTTGCGGCTCGGCTTGCCTGATGGCGCGCGTTGCTGCGACGTGGGCAGGCGCACCGCCCGGAGCGGGCTCACCTCCTCGACGTCGTACCCGGTGGGCCGCGGCCCTCATTGGGTGGAGATCCTGACCTTCCCCTGATCCGAGCGCCGCGCGCGACGGCCCCGAGCTGGCGAAACTGGCGGCGCGGGTGGCGGCCGCCAGGTCCCGGAGCGCGGAGAGGGCCCAAAAGTCCCGCAAAAAGGCCGCGGCATACCGCTCGCACTACGTGCCCACCGAAACGCCGCGAGGTCCGACCTCGCGCTGGTCCCCGCCGTTGCGGGGCAGCGCGGAGCCCGGAAGCGGCGTGCTGGCCCGAGCCGGCGCCAGGCGCCGCGCTCGGATGGAGGCACCCATGTCGGTTCGTCATGCCATGTCCATGAGTCTCCCTGTCCTCGCGCTCGCCTGCTCCACCGCGCGAGGCGCCGCCCCGGAGCCACCGGAGAGCACCCCACCGCAGCACGACGACGCAGCGGCGCCGGCCGGCTCGACGAGCGCGAGGAGCTTCGTCGACGCCGCGTCGTACCTCACGAGCTCGGAGGAGATCGACGCCTGGTACGAGCTGCTTCGCGAGCTGAACGACGACTTCGACGTCGTGTGCGGCGACACGTTCTGCGAAGGCGACTTCAGCAACTACGAGCCGCTTCGATTCCGTTGCTCCGTCGAGGAGCACGCCGGGACGATAGGCCGCTGTGTGTGGATCCTCGCCGCGAGCAACGAGGAGATCGTGGCCCTCACGGGCGATGTCGAGGTAGACGCGAGGATCTTCCTCTGCGAGATGCCCATCGCCCCGGACACGGCCGTGACCGACCTCGTCGAGGCGCTCTCGGCGGCGGCAGGTCGGGCGATCGACGCGGAGCTCCCCGGAACGGACCGATCGCTCTACGACGGCCTCGTCGAATGCCTCTGAGGGCCCGCCGGCGCCGGCCAGCTCGGTCGTCGAGCCGCGCTGGCGCCGCCTGATCCCCGGCGCAGGCCGAAGCACGGGGGAAACGCGCTGGTTCGCCGGGCGAGGAGGCGCGGCGCTCAGGAAGGGCCCGCCGGGCGAGCGCTTTCGGCGCCGCCCTCGCCCGTCACCGGCTCGCCTTCGGCGAGCAGCCGCTTGAGCGTGGCGAGATCGACGGGCTTCACGAGGTGCTCGTCGAACCCGGCTTCACGCGCCCTCTCGCGGTCGCCCTGCTGCCCGTAGCCGGTGAGCGCGATCAGATAGACGTTCTTGTGCTGGGGTTTCTCCCGGACGCGGCGCGCGAACTCGAGGCCGTCGATCCCCGGCAGCCCGATGTCCACGATGGCCACGTGCGGGAGCACCTCGTCCATGAGCTCGATCCCCGAGATCCCGTGAGACGCCGAGTGACACTCGAACCCGGCGCGCAAGAGGAGCGCGCAGAGCGCCTGGCGGCCGTCGTCGTTGTCCTCCACGACGACGACCCGCGATCTCCTGGGGAAGTTCGCGAGGAGCGAGCCGCGCGCCGCCTCCTGCTCGGATGACGGCTCGGAGATCGGCAGCCGCACCTCGAACTCGCACCCCTTGCCCTCTCCCTCGCTCCGCGCGCTCACGGTGCCGCCGTGCTTTTCGACGAGGCCTCGGACGAGGGTGAGCCCCACGCCGAGCCCTCCCGCCGATCGGTCCAGGGTGCGGCTCGATTGCACGAAGAGCTCGAACACCGTGTCGAGCATCTCCTTCGGGATCCCCACGCCGTCGTCCTTCACGCGGACCACCGCGTGTCCGTCCAGGCGCTTGGCCTCCAGGGTGACATGCCCCCCTCGCGAGGTGTACTTCGCGGCGTTGTTGAGCAGGTTCACGTGAACCTGCTGGAGCCGCGCAGGGTCGCCCTCGACCCAGATCGGCTCTGGATCGACGACGACCGAGAAATCGACGCCGCGCGTGTCCATGAGGTTCTTGACCGCGTCGGCGGCGTCCTTCACCACCGAGCCGAGGTCGAGCACGCGCTTTCGAAGCTCGATCTTGTTCTGCGTGACGCGGCTCGCCTCCAGCAGATCGTCGAGCAGGCGCGCCATCTGCGCGGACTGACGCTCGAGGATCTGGACGACCTTCTCGTCGATCCCGGACGCGCCGTCCGACGCGGAGCAGTCCTCCTTGAGCAGCGCCGTGGCGTGGACGATCGCGCCGAGGGGGTTGCGGAGCTCGTGCGACAGCATCGCGAGGAACTCGTCGCGCCTGCGCACGGCGTCCTTGATCTGCTCCTCCGATCGCTTTTGCGCGGTGACGCTCCGGAAGATGCCGATGATACCGACGATGTGGCGCGCCGCATCGATGAGCGGGAGCCGCGTGACCAGGTCCCACTCCACGACGCCATCGTGCCGCACGCGCCGCTCCAGCTTGTAATGCTGCGCCTCGCCGGTCCGCAGCACCGCCTCGTCCTCCTGGTGAACGGCGAGCGCCGCCTCGTACCCGGGCAGCTCGAAGCCGGTCTTGCCCGCCGCTTCGCCTGGATCGGAGAGGCCGAGGCGCTCCGCCATGGCGTTGTTCGTGCGAATGAACCGGCCGCGCGCGTCCTTGAAGTAGATCGCGTCGGGCACGCTGCGGAGCAGGCTATTCAGGAGATAGCGCTCGTGGAAGAGCGCGTCCTCCGCCGCCTTCAGGCCGCTCACGTCGATGAGCGTGAGCACGACCCCCGCGATGGTGCCCTTGGCACGGTAGGGGAGGATGCGAAGAAAGAACGAGCGACCATGCCGGTCGCGCAGCTCGCGCTCCACGCGCTCCCCCGTCGCGAGCACGCGCTTGAGATCCGCGGTGAGCTCGGGGTGGTCGACCGCATACGTGAACGTCTCGATCGGCCTGCCGACGTCCTGCAAGAGCAGGTTGAAGCTCTCCGCGATCTGCGGCGTGAATTTCCTGATCTTGAGCTCCCTGTCGAGGAAGATGGTGCCAATGTCCGTGCTCGACAGGAGGTTCTCCATGTCGTTTCCGAGCTCGGTGAGATCGGCGATCTTCCGCTGGTACTCCGCGTTCACCGAGTAGAGCTCCTCGTTGACGCTCTGGAGCTCCTCGTTCGTGCTCTGCAGCTCCTCGTTGGAGGCGAGGAGCTCCTCGTTCGCCGCCTGCAGCTCCTCGTTGCTGGCCTCGAGCTGCTCGGTCATCGCCTGCAAGGTCTGCTTCGTGTGCCCGAGCTCCGCCTCGAGCGCGCCGAGCTGCTCGCGCGACACGTCGTCGAGGTCGATCTCCATCTCCGGCATCGCCGCCCGCCGCGGCGCCCCGTCGATCGCGTCGAAGGTGATGAGGACGTGGGGCAAGGTGCCTCGCCGGCTCTCGACCCGGCGCATCGTGATCTTGTAGGTGCCGCCCTCCGCTTGCACCCCCTTGAACACGATCGCCGTGCGCTCCTGGATGACGCGCCGGAGGCCCCCCGTCAGCACCATCTTGAGGTCGCAGTCCAGCATCTCGAAGGCGTCGAGCCCCTGTCTGCCGTCCTTGACCTTGAGGAACCGGCTCGCGCCGCCGAACGCGTGGACGAGCTCCCCTGTGTCATTGACGAGGAGGCTCGGCGGCATGAACTCGTCGAGCAGCGCGTCGTAGGTCCCGAGCAGGTACGACGCCGGGTGGCGCGCGACGGGCGCGGTGATCCCCGAGCGCGGGGCGCTCCGGGCCTTCGGTGATACCGGCTGGAAGCGGGGCTCGACCTGCATCCGCCGGTCGCTGTACTTCCGGTAGATCCGCCATTGCTTGTCGACGATCTCGAAGTCGTGCGCGAGGTGCCCCGGCGTCTCGCTGGGCCCGAGGAGGACCACGCCCCCGCGGTTGAGCGCGAAGTGAAACAGGCTCAGGACCTTCTGCTGCACCGCCGGCTGAAGGTAGATGAGCACGTTGCGGCAGCTGATGAAGTCGACGCGCGTGAACGGCGCGTCCTTGATCACGTTGTGGTGCGCGAAGACCACCGACTGGCGGAGATCCGGGACAACCTGGTAGCTGCGTCCGCGCCGGATGAAATGCCGCTCGAGCCGCTCGGGCGAGACGTTCACCACCGCCTCTTCCTCGTAGAGCCCGCGCGTCGCGATCTCGAGCGATCCATGGTGCACGTCGGTCGCGAAGACCTTGAACGGGCGGTGGCCGCCCCCGGACGTGAGCTCGTGGAGGAGGATGGCGAGCGAATAGACCTCTTCGCCCGTCGCGCAGCCGGCGACCCACACGCGGAACGGGGCGTCCCGCGGCCCCGAGCGCAGCAGATCGGGGAGCACCGAGCGCTCGAGGATGCCGAACGCCTCCTCGTTCCGGAAGAAGCGCGTCACGCCGATGAGGAGATCACGGTAGAGCACGTCGAGCTCGCTCGACTTGCTCTTCAGGCGCTTGACGTACTGCTCGATATCGTCCGTATGCGCGAGCTGGATCCGCCGCTCGATGCGCCGGGTGACGGTGCTCGGCTTGTAGTGCGTGAAGTCGATACCGAACTGCTCCTCGAGCATCCCGTAAACCGCGCTCATCCCCTGATCGACGCCGACCGCGTCCCGCTCCGGCCGGCGCCCCTTGGACCTCACGTGCTCGAGGAGGACGCGCGGCATGTCCTGGGGAGGCAGGACGCAGTCGGCCACACCGGCGTCTCGCGCGGTCTTCGGCATCCCGTCGAACTGCGCGCTGTCGACGTCCTGCACGACGACCAGCCCGCCCGCATCGTGGACCGCGCGGATCCCCCGCGAGCCATCGCTGCCGCCCCCGGAGAGGACCACGGCGATCGCCCGCGGGCCGCAGTCCTGCGCGAGGGATCGAAAGAACACGTCGATGGGCAGCGCGAGCTCCTGGTCGCGATCCCTCTCGCTGAGGAGGAGGCGGTCTCCAGAGATGATCATCTCCTTCTTCGGCGGGATCAGGTAGACGTGGTCGGGCTCGACCTGCATGCCGTTCTCGACGAGGTGAATGGGCAGCTCGGTGCGGCGCCCGAGGATCTCGTCCATCAGGCTCTTGAAGTCCGGCGACAGGTGCTGGACAACGACGAAGGCCATCCCGCTCTCCTTCGGGATGTTCGCGAAAAAGTGCTCGAGCGCCTCGAGCCCCCCCGCCGAAGCGCCGATTCCTACGACGTAGGGCGCCACCTCTGGCCGGGCTGTGCGGGTTCTTGTCTTTGTGGCGTCGCGCACCTCGCGCTCGGTCGACATGACCGACCTCGACGGCAGCAAGCGTGCCCAGGCTGGGGCCGCTGGCGAGCGCCTTCACCTGGGCCAAAATCCCCTGAATTTCGGCGGAGGGCGGATGTCAGATGTGTGGCAAATTGCCTCGCTGCGCGCCACATGTGGTGGTCTTGCGGCGTCGCGACGGCCTCGTCATCTCGTCACCACACCGTCTCGTCCTCTCGTCGCCTCGCTCCCCGCCATGGGGGCGGGCGCCGGGCGGAAGGCCGCCCGGCCGCCGAAGAACACGAGCAGGCCGAGCGCTATCCACACGAGCTCCTTGGCGCGCTTGATGAGGACGAAGGCGGCGCCCACCGTGGCGGCGGCGGGCACGCCGAGCGCGGTCAGGAAGGCGACATAGCCGGCGTCCTGCACGCCGAGCCCGGCAGGCACGATGAAGGCGGCGGCGCGGAGGAGCGCGAGGACGACCTCGAACGAGAGGACCTCGGAGAGCGAGACGTCGACCCCGAGGAGCCGGAGGAAAAGGTACGTCTCCGCCCCCTCGGCGAGCCACATCCCGAGCAGCAGCAGCGCCGCCGCGGCGAGCGCAGCGCGACGCTCCCCGAGCGCGGCCGCGTGCCGATCGGTCGCGGAGAAGGCCGCGGCCCTCGCGTCGACATAGGCCTTCACGCGCTGGCCGGGCAGGCGCTTGAGCCACGCGAAGACCCGCGACGCGACCGTGCCCGAGAAGAGCGCGCCCCCGAGCGCGAGCGCCACGACGAGCAGGCCGAGCCCCGAGAGGACCACGAGCCACGGGAGCCCCGGCCCGCCGATCAGGGGGCGCGAGGCGCGCTCCAGATGGCCAAAGCCGAGCGCGAGGGCGATCGCGACATACGCCGCGTTCGCGAGGACGATGAGCGCCCTGCGCGCCGCGATGCCGGCGACGCCCTGCGGCCCCGGGATCCCGCACCACCGGTGCAGCAGATAGAACGTGACCGACTCGGAGAGGGCAGCGCCGGCGGGGACGCTCATGCTGAGCGCCTCGGTCGACAGCGTGAGCGCGAGATACCGGGAGAACGGCGCGGGGCGGCCGGACGCGGGGTTGCGCGTGCGCGTGTGCGTGTGCGTGTCGAAGACGCGCCGGCTCGCTTCGGCCTGGAAGAGCCGCGCGACGAGGTTGGGGACGAGGGCGAGCGCCATCATCGGCGCGGACACGGAGGCGATGAGCGCCGCGACGCTCGGGAGATCCGCGCCGCGTAGCGTGCTCCAGAGCGCCGCCGCCGCGACGGCGACCCCGAGCCACCTCAGCGCGACGGCGCCCGTGCCCGGGCGGGAGCGCGCCCCGCGGAGAGGCTCATCGTGGGCGTCACGGGCAGCGTCAGAGGCAAGGAGAGTCATCGCACGTTCGCGCTCCGGCGCCGGCCGAGGGCCTGAGGTCGAGTGCTCGTATCGCGCAGGCGCGTCGTGCGCTGATGTCATGGGCGCAACGCCGCGACGACACGCCACGACACGCGCGGCGGTGCGCCGAGCTCGTCCGCTCCGGTCGAGCGCGCCCGACGCGCCCGGACAGCCGACCGACGAGCGCGCGGCGTGACGTCGCGATCGGCTATCTTCCTGGTTCGTTGGAGACGCGCTGGAGGGGCGAGCGGCTCCTCGGCGGGGTGGGAGGGGGGCGGCCGGAAGGATGGAAGGAAGAGCGAACGTGGAGACGGATCAGGACAGCATCGAGCGGCTCCGGGTGGAGAACGCCGGCTTGCGCAAGGAGATCGACAGGCTCCGTGAGCAGCTGGGGCGCCGGGAGGAGCGGACGCGGCTGATCCTGCAGGCGGCCGGCGAGGGGTTCCACGTCGTCGGGATGAACGGCGAGATCCTCGACTGCAATCCATCCTTCGCCGGCATCGTGGGTTACGACCGGAGCGAGCTCCTGACGATGAACATCGGCCAGATCGACCCGCGGCCGCCGCACGAGGTCGTCATGGTCATCGAGGAGATCAAGGCCAGGGGGTCGCTCCGCTTCCTCGCGAGGCACCGCCACAAGGACGGCCACCTGATCGACGTCGAGGTGAGCTCTCACCTCGTCCAGAGCGGTGACGAGCAGTTCTTCTCGGCCTTCTCGCGCCCCCTCACGGAGCAGCTGAAGCGCGAGCAGGCGCTGCGCGAGAGCGAGCAGAAGTTCCGGGCGATCTTCGACGAGACCTCGATGTTCATCGGCCTGCTCACCCCGGACGGGGACCTGATCGAGCGCAACCGGACGATGGCCGATTTCACCGGGGCGCGGCCGGGCGAAGCGCGCGGCGGGCCGCTCTGGGAGGCGCCGTTCTGGGTCGGCGGAGCGAGCGCTGGGGAGCGGATCAGGGAGTGCGTCCGCCGGGCAGCTTCGGGCGAGCCGTCCTCGTGCGAGGTCCAGATCCACGGGCCCGGCGGGCGCGTGGCGACGCTCGACCTCAAGATGAAGCCGATCCTCGACACGCTGGGCCAGAGCGTCCTCCTGATCGCCGAGGGCTACGACGTGACCGAGCTCCGGCGGGCCGAGGCGGAGCGCGCGGCGCTTCAAGCGCAGATGATCGACGCGCAGGAGGCGACGATCCGGGAGCTCTCGACGCCGCTCATCCCGCTCGACGCGGGGATCCTGGTGATGCCCCTCGTCGGGCGGCTCGACCGGGTGCGCATCGAGCAGCTGCTGGAGCGCTTGCTCCAGGGGGTGGTCGCGCAGCGCGCGGCCGCGGTCATCCTCGACGTCACCGGCGTGCCCGTGGTGGACGCCGAGATCGCGGACTCGCTGATCAGGGCGGCCCAGGCGGTCAAGCTGCTCGGCGCGGAGGTCATCCTCACCGGCGTCGGCCCCGAGGTGGCGCAGACGATGGTGGGTATCGGCATCGACCTCCGGGAGATCGTCACGCTGAGCTCGCTCCAGAGCGGGCTCCACCACGCGCTGGGGCGCTCGCGCCGCGGCGGGAAGAGGTCGAGCAGCCCGCGGCGCCGCGACGGGTGACGGGCTGCGGCGCTCCTGCCCGGCGGGGCGTCGCCGTCAGGATCGCGCTCGGGTCAGCGGCGGATCGGCTCGGCGAGCCAGCGGACCAGCGCATCACTGTCGAGATCGAGCAGGGCATCCTCGACCTCGCCCGGCCCGATGGCCTGTGCGCGCTCGACGATCGAGCGCTCCTCCTCGGCGGTCGGCTGGCGCCCGACTCGCCGCGCGAAGAGGCGGCCGAGGAGCTCGGCGATGGCCTTCTGCGCCCCCGCCTGCGCCCCCGCCCGAGCGGCCTCCTGCGCGGCCACCTTCGCGCCCTCCTGTTCGGCCTCGGCGAGCATCTCTTCGATGATCGGTATGGTCCGGAGCAGCTTCTTCTCCGTCTCCCTGTCCTCCATCAGCATGACGAGCTCCTTCCGCAAGTTGTGCCCCCAGGGGTCGATGGCGGCCATGACCAGGAGCGCTGTATATAGCTCGATCCGTTCCTCGACGGTCGCCGCCCGCGCGGAGATCTCCGCGACGACCTCACGCATCGCCGCAGCGGTGGCGTCCCTGGTAAGCGGCGCGAACACGAGCCAGAACACGCTGCCTCGCGCCCGGAGCTCGGCCATCGTGCGCTGGTAGACCGCGTCGACACGAAAGTGCGCGCCGCTGAACGGCCGCCCCCGCCAGGAGGTACGACGCTTCCCTGTCGCCGGTAAACGCCGCCTGCGACCCGAGAGGACCACGGCGACGCTCTCGATCGGCGGTACCGGCGCTCCGGGAGCCTCGCGCCGGAGCGCGGAGAAGAGGAAGCCGAGGTACTCGAACATCTGGTCGGGTACGTCGTCGCGCAACGCGAAGCAGAACTCGACGTGCAGCACGCGCAGCTCGGCGCCGACACGCAGGCGCAGCGCCTTGTCGAGGCGCCGCTCGAGCTTCGTGACCTGGGTGTCGATCCAGCCGAGAACCTCGACCGACCTGTCCTCGGGGACAAAAACGCACGCCAGGTCGTCAGGAAACCGTCGGGCGATGTGGCGTAACGTGATGTCGGCGTCTCCCATGCGGCGCGATCTCGGCAGATCGCATGCCATGGGCCGGAGCGCCGGAATCAGCGTCGTCCTGGCAGAGAGGAGCGCGCTCCGGGGCTGGCGCCGCCATGGCGGACGGCGGCCTCGCCCGCGCCGGCTGCGGCAGGGCGCGCCCGCGCGGCGCGCCGCTAGGCGATGCGGCCGCGCGCCTCGCGCACCAGCGCCACCATCGCCTTCCGCACCTCGTCCGTCGTCGAGACCTGCGCGTCGAACGGGAGGCGCGTCGCCTTCGGCCCCGCCGGCGTGATGACGTCGAGCTCGAAGCCGTAACGATCGACCGAGGTCATCGTGGCGCCGGTGGCGTCCTTGATGCCGGCGAGGACCTTCGCGTACGCGAGGACCGCGTCGGCGTGATCGGTGTTCATGTGCTCGAGGATCCCCGCGGCGTCAGCGGCGAGCGGATCGGGCTCGGCGGCCGCGTACGCGTCGGCCTCGACCCAGGACATGCGGCCGAAGCCGCCGACGTAGCGGATCGACACCGGGTCGAGCCGGTAGAAAGAAAAGTCCGTGAAATCCACGTAGTACGACGCGCGCGGGTGCGCCGCGAGGAAGCTCGTCCGGGCGGCGGCCGCCTCCGCGCCCTCGAGGGGGCGGCACGGGCCGATCAGGGTCATCCGGCCGAGCGCGAGCGGGTCGGCCAGGCCCTCGGCGGGCTCGGCGAGGAGCAGCGACGCCTCGGCGCGGACCTTGAGGTTGCCCGTGTGCTCGGCGAGCGCCGAGAGCAGCAGCAGCGGGCGCCCGTGCGCGTCCACGGTGACGGCGACGAGCGAGCCGTACGGATAGCCGGCGGGATCCCGCGCGAGCGTGCACAGCGTGGCGGCGCGGGCCCGCTGCGCCAGCGTGCGGCAGCGCTCGGCGTGGCTCGGCGCCTTCGCGCCCTGGAGAGGTGGGTCCGCCGCCGGCTCCGGGCCGGCGCCGGGGCGGCCGTGGTCTGTGCTCCTCGACATGGCAGGGCGGGTAGCACGCCGGGAGGGCCGGAGGAACCGAGGCGGCGCCGCGCCGCCCCGCGCTACGACGGCAGCACCCGGAGCCGCCCGCGCTGCGCCGCTGCGTCGCGGGCGGCGGCCTCGGCCGCGCGCGGCGGCGCCGGCCGCGCCACGGCCTGCGGCCACACCGCGAAGTCCTCCGGGAGCGGCCCCGGGAGCGCCGGCTGCGCCGTCCGCTCCAGGAGCTGGAAGTCGCAGCGCGCGACGAGATCGAGCGGGAGCCCCTTGCCCGGCCCGCCCTTCGCGAACCACGCGCGCGCCGCCTGCACGTTGCGGATGAGCACGGCGTGCTGCGGGTCACGCTTCGCCGCCGCCGTGAAGTGATCCTGCATCGCCTGCCAGTCGCGCCGGCCCGCCGCGACGCACGCGAGCGCGTTGAGCGCGAGCCCCGGCAGCGGATGGCCGAGCTCCAGCGCGCGCGCCGCGTGCCGCTCCGCGAGGTCGAGCTGCCCCGCGTCGAGGTAGGCCACGCCGAGCTCCAGGTGCGCCGCGTGGTGATCGCCGAGCCGCTCGAGGATCGCCAGGCGCTCCCCCACCCCCTCGCGGTAGAGCTCGCGCAGCCCCTTGTTCTTCTCGAACCAGGCGCTCATCAGCGCCGTGTCCTCCTCCGAGGCGTCGAACGGCGTCTTGAGCTCCTGGAAGTCGCCGCGGAAATAGACGTCGCGCTGAAGCCAGCCGGCCGCCTCGGCGTCGTCGAAGTCGCGCGTGCCGGGGTAGATGGACAGGCACGAGAAGATGTACTGGTGCGGCCTCGCCGCCTCCAGGAACGCGAGCGTCTCCCGGAACGTCTCCGCCGTCTCGCCGCGGTTGCCCAGCATCATGTAGTAGCGGACCTGGATCCCGTACTTCTTCGCGAGCTCGGTCGACTCGATGATCTTCTTGACCGTGATCTTCTTGTCGATGTTCTTCAGGATGGACGGCGACCCCGACTCGACGCCGAGGCTCAGGCGCTGGCAGCCGGCGAGGCGCATCTCGCGGAGCAGCTCCTCGCCGAGCACGTCGACGCGCGTGTCGCAGCTCCACAGGAAAGAGATCTTCCGATCGCGGATGCCGCGGCAGATCTCGATGACGCGCTTCCTGTTCGTCGTGAAGGTGTCGTCCTTGATCTGGACCATCTTCACCGGCAGCTTCGCCACGGCGGCCTCGATGGAGTCGAGCACGTAGGGCACCGACTGGCCCCGGAAGCCGCGGCCCCAGGTCGCCTCGGCCCCGCAGAACGTGCACGCCCAGGCGCAGCCGCGCGAGGTCATCACGATGTGCGTGGCGAAGTGGTCGTGCGGCGACGCGAGCGCGTCGAGCTCCTCGATCGCGGGCCGGGGCGGGCCGAGCTCGACCCGGCCGTCGACGCGGTACGCCGTGCCGGCGACGCCGAGCGCGGGCCGGCCGGCCTCGAGGCGATCGAGGAGCTCGAGGAACGAGTGCTCGCTCTCGCCGAGCGTCACCGTGTCGATCTCGGGGTGGTGCCGCAGCATCTCGGCCGCGAGCGGGGTCGCGTGCGGCCCGCCGACGACGATGTGCGCCCCGGGGTGGAGCCGCCGGATGCACCGGGCGGTGAGCGCCACGCCGCGCCGGTTGGCGGTCCAGCACGACAGGCCGAACACGTCCGCGCCGAGCTCGCGCACGACCCGCTCGACCTGCGAGAACGGGTACGACGAGAGGTTCAGCACCTTCACCTGGTGGCCCGCGCGGAGCGCCTGCGCGCCCAGCGAGAAGAGCCCGTACGGGGTCTGGTGGAAGTCCGGGTCGAGGTCGCCCTCGCGGTACTCGGCCGGCGGGCCGTCGCCGCTCGTGTCGGGCGCCTCCCCGGGCGCGGGGATCTTCCAGGGCGGTGGGTAGAGCAGCGCGATGCGCATCGATCCTGCCTTTCCGGTGCCGTCCGTCACGCGGGCGCGGCGCCGCGCTCGCGCTGTGCGCCGCCTGGGCCGTCTGCCTCGATGCGGCGCGCGCGCGCGATCCGGGCGTAGAGCTCGGCGCTCGGCCGCGGGCTGCGCTCCTGGGTCACGCGGTCGACCTCGACCAGCCCGAAGCGCGGGGCGTACCCCTCGGCCCACTCGAAGCCGTCGAGCAGCGACCAGTGCATGTACCCGCGCACGTCGACGCCGCGCGCGATGGCCCGCGCGACCTCCGCGAGGTGCCCCACGAGGAACCGCGGGCGCTGGTCGTCGTCGGCGTCGGCGATGCCGTTCTCCGTGATGTAGATCGGGACCCGGGCGCGGGGCCACCAGGCGTCGAGCACGTAGCCGAGCCCCTCCGGGTAGATCTCCCAGCCGAGATCGCTGACCTCCGCCCCCTCGGGGACGAGCCGCCGGAGGAACCCCGCGCGCGCGTGCGCCGCCGAGAAGCGCACGAGGTCGCGGCTGTAGTAGTTCACGCCGAAGAAGTCGTGCAGGCCGCTGTCGCAGACGGCGCGCGCGAACGCGTCGTTGAACAGCCGCTCGAAGAGGGCCGCCCACATGCGGTCGGCGAGCCGCCCGAACCGCTCCGGCTCGATGACGCGCAGGTGGTGCGCGACGCCGACCGAGATGGAATGCCCGCGCCGGCCCGCGGCCTCGTGCATGGCGCGGTACATGGCGGCGTGGGCGCGGAAGAGGTTCTGGTGGGCGCGCACCGCCTCGACGGGCGAGCTCCGCGCCGGCGGCCAGACGCCGAGCAGGTGGGCCTGCAGGGCGAGCATGTTGGGCTCGTTGATGGTGACCCAGAGCTGGCACAGGTCGCCGAGCGCCTCGACGGCGCGCTCGGCGAAGCGCGAGAGGAGCGCCGGCAACTCCTGCGAGAGCAGGCCGCCCCGCTGCGCGACCCAGCGCGGCAGGGTGACGTGATGGACGGTGACCATCGGGGTGATCCCGGCGTCCCGGTGCGCGCCGAGCACGTCCCGGTAGTGATCCCACGTGGCCGGATCGAACTCGCCCGGCTCCCGCTCGACGCGGGCCCACTCGATGGAGAGCCGGTGCGCCCCCATACAGAGCCGCGCCTGGAGCGCGACGTCCTCGCGGAAGCGGTGCAGCTGGTCGCACGCGTCGTCCGGCGTATCGCCGCCGCGGACGCGCCCCGGCTCGCGCGCGAACGCGGCCCAGTCGCTCTGCGCGCAGTGCCCCTCGACCTGTGTGGCGGAGGCGGCAGTGCCGAACAGGAACCCGTCCGGGAAGCGCAGATCCTCACCCATGAGCGCGCATCCTACGCGAACTCGCGCCGGGCGGCTGCCTTCCGGAGCAGCCGTCCGATTGCTCCAGGGGCCGGGCGCCGGTACGCTCGGCCCGGTGTGCGCGGCGCGGTGCGTAGATGCGGGGGGCGCGCGGCGGAAAGCGCGCGCCCTCGCCGCCGCCTCGCTCGCCGCGGCGCTGCTGCACGGGGCCGCGCCGGCCCGGGCGGACGGGGTCGGCTGGGCGACGGCCCAGGCCGCCGAGCTGACGCGCCAGGCCGAGGCCCGCGCCTCGGCCGGCGAGGCCGATGTGGCGCTGCAGCGGTACCTGGAGGCGGTCCGCTTCGACGCGACCTACGGCCCGGCGTACCTCGGCCTGGGCGCCCTGTACGAGCGGGCGGGCGATCCGCGCGAGGCGGAGCGCGCGTACACCGTGGGGCTGGACCACGTGAGCGGCTTCGTCGAGGGCCACCGCGCCAGGGCGGCGCTGCGGTCGCGCGAGGGTCGGCGCGAGGAGGCGATCGACGACCTGGAAGCGGCGGCGGCGCTCCGCGGCGACGACGGCGAGCTGCTCCAGGAGCTCGCGGCCGCGTACGTGGCGGCGGGCGCGCTGCCGGCTGCGCTCGGCGTCGCGCGGCGGCTCTCGGCGCTCGCCGCGCGGGGAGGCGATCGCGCCCTCGCGGCTGCGGCGGCGACGCAGGCGCGCGCGCTGTCGGTGCTTGTCGGCGAGGCCGATCCCGTGCGCGCCGGCGGCGCCGATCGCGGCACGGTCCGGCGCGCGCTCGCGCGATACGCCGCGGCGCCTGAGCGGGGGAATGCCGCGGATCCGCGGCGCCAAGGGCGGTGACGCCACGACGCCGGCCCGGCGGCCGTATCGGGCACGGGGAGCGGCCTGCGGCGCGGCTCGCTTGACCTCCTACCAGACGGGTCGCATACGGCTGGAATCCCATGTCCCTCCGCGTCCCGCTCGGCATCGACGACTTCCGAAAGCTCCGCGAGTCCGGGCTGGAGTACGTCGACAAGTCCCACCTCATCCTGGAGCTCGTCGACAAGGGAGGCGTCGAGGTCGTCCTCCTCCCCCGCCCCCGGCGGTTCGGAAAGACACTGAACTTATCGATGCTGCGCTGGTTTTTCGAGAAGCGGCAGGAGGACCTGTCCCACCTGTTCGAAGATCTCTCGGTATGGCGGGCCGGAGAGCGCTATCGCGAGCACTTCCAGCGGTATCCCGTCATCTACCTGACGCTGAAGGGAGCGAAACAGGAGACGTTCGAGCGCTGCTGGGCTGCCCTGCGAGAGAAGATCGTCGAGCTCTACAACCAGCACCGCCACGTGCTCGACAGCGGCCAGCTCGGGGAGGTGGAGCAACGCCGCTACAAGGAGGTGCTGGACGGTACGGCGTCCGAGGCCGTTTATGGTCGGGCGCTCCTCGATCTGTCGAGCCACCTCCACCGCCTCCATGGCGAGCGCGTCGTGATGCTCATCGACGAGTACGACGAGCCCATCCACGCCGGGTATCTGCACGGTTATGCGCCTCGGATCCTCGACTTCGTGCGCACGTTCCTCACCGAGGGGCTGAAGGGCAATCCGCACCTCCACAGGGCCGTCCTCACCGGCATCCTCCGGGTGGCGCGCGAGAGCATCTTCTCCGGGCTCAACAACGTGGTCGCCTATTCGCTCCTCCGATCGGACTTCAACACCTGCTTCGGGTTCACGGAGGCCGAGGTGGAGGCGCTGCTCGAGAAGGCGGGGCGGCGCAGCCTGCTGGAGGTGATCCGCGCCTGGTACAACGGGTACGACTTCGGCGGCGCGGTCATCTACAATCCCTGGTCGATCCTCAGCTTCCTCGAAGGGCAAGACCAGGATCCGCTCCCGTTCTGGCTCGGCACGAGCTCCAACGATCTCATCCAGAAGGTGATCGAGGAGCACGCCGTGACGCTGCAGCCCGCGCTCGAGGTGCTGATGGAGGGAGGCGAGATCGAGCGCGTGCTCGAGGAGAACGTGGCCATCGGCGACCTCGCGCAGAACGAAGATGCGCTGTTCGGTCTGCTGGTCTTCTCGGGATACCTGCGCGCCGAGAAGCGCTCGCGCGGCCACGGGGAGCAGCCCGCGCACGCCCTGAAGATCCCGAACCGCGAGGTGCGGCTGCTCTACACGGGCACGTTCCGCCGCTGGGCGGAGGCGCGGCTCAGGCGGCAAGGCAGCAGCATGCAACGACTCCTCGCCGCGCTCCTCTCGGGCGACGCCGCGGGGTTCGAGGCGGAGCTCCAGGCCTTTGTCACCGGCGTGCTCTCGTACCACGACGCGACGAGGGTCGATCCGAAGGCGGTCTATCACGGCTTCGTCGCCGGCCTGCTCGCGGCGCTCGAGCCGGGCCATCAGGTGCGTTCCAACCGCGAATCCGGGCAAGGGCGGCCCGACGTGATGATCCGGCCGGCGCAGCCGGGCCGGCCTGGCGTCGTGCTCGAGCTCAAGGTCGCCCGCGCGCCGCGGGTCAGCCTTGAGCAGGCGCTCGACGACGCGGTGGCGCAGATCCGGGCGCGCGACTACGCCGCCGAGCTCCGCGCGAGCGGCGCCGCGCCCATCTTCGCGCTGGCCGTCGCGTTCGACGGCAAGGTCGTCCGCGTACGATCCGGCGAGCCCGGATAACCGGGCTCGCCCGCGGCGGGCGGCCCCGGACGGGGCAGATTGTCACGATCGCCCCGCCGCCCGAGGAGCAGCGCGCCGCGGATGCGGGCAGCGCGCTGGCGCTGGTTCTCCCGGTGATGTCCCGCTGGCACCTCGGTTGCTGCGCCCTCCGCGCCGCGGCTACACGCGCAGGCTGGCACGGGATCGGCACGGACACGCGGCGTCCAGAACTCGGCCATCTCTGCAGAGCGCGGCGGCCTGTGCCTCTCGGCCGGCCGGCGCGCCGCCCCTCGAGGGAGAAAGCGAGAACCCATGAAGGCGGTAGTGTTTCACGGCGTCGGCGACATCCGGATGGACGACGTCAAGGAGCCGAAGATCAAGGAGCCGACCGACGCGATCCTCCGGATCACGGCGAGTGCCATCTGCGGGACCGATCTCCACTTCGTCCGCGGGACGATGCCGGGGATGGTGCCGGGCACGGTCCTCGGCCACGAGGCGGTCGGCGTCGTCGAGGAGCTCGGCGCCGACGTACGGAACCTGAAGAAGGGCGATCGCGTCGTCGTGCCCTCGACGATCGCGTGCGGCTACTGCTCGTACTGTCGCGCCGCGTACTACGCGCAGTGCGACAACGCGAACCCGAACGGCAAGCACGCGGGCACGGCGTTCTTCGGCGGCCCCGCCATGTCGGGCCCGTTCGACGGGCTGCAGGCCGAGCTCGCGCGCATCCCCTTCGCGGGCGTCGGCCTCGTCAAGCTGCCGAACGGCGTCAGCGACGACCAGGCCATCCTGCTCTCCGACATCTTCCCGACGGCGTACTTCGGCGCCGAGCTCGCCGAGATCAAGCCCGGCGACACGGTCGCGATCTTCGGCTGCGGCCCCGTCGGCCTGTTCACGATCGCGAGCGCCAAGCTCATGGGCGCGGGGCGCATCCTCGCCGTCGATCGCGTGCCCGACCGGCTCGAGATGGCGCGCGAGCAGGGCGCCGAGACCGTCGACTTCTCCGCCGAGGACCCGATCGAGGCCATCCTGCGCCTGACCGGCGGCATCGGCGTGGACCGGGCGATCGACGCCGTGGGCGTCGACGCCGAGCGCCCGCACGAAGGCCCCGCCCACAAGGAGGCGAAGCAGCAGGCCAAGGCGTTCGACCTCGAGGTCAAGCAGATCTCCCCGGACGCGCGGACCAAGGGCGACGCCTTCCGCGCCGGCGACGGGCCGTCGCAGGTGCTGCAGTGGGCCGTCCGGTGCGTGGCCAAGGCGGGGACCATCGCCGTCATCGGCGTCTATCCGCAGACGTCGCGCACGTTCCCCATCGGAGAGGCCATGAACAAGAACCTCACCCTCCAGATGGGCAACTGCAATCACAGGAAGTACATCCCGAAGCTCGTGGACCTCGTGCAGACGGGGCAGGTGGAGCCCACCGCGATCCTCACCAGGAAAGCGCCCCTGGAGTCGGCGATCGACGCCTACAAGGCCTTCGATCGGCGAGACACCGGGTGGGTGAAGGTCGAGCTCCGCCCGTCGCGGGCGGGGATGGCTGCCCACCTGGACCGCGCCGTCGCGTAGCGCGGCGCCGCCTCCGCGACGCCGAGCCTCGCCGGAGCGCGTTGATCTGCGAGACATGGGGCTGCCGTCGACGCCGGAGCGCTCGAGTCCGCGCGCCTCGCCGAGGCGACGCGGCCACACGACCGGCGTGAAGCGCTTGCCGCGGCGACCAGGCGGGCTTCGCTGCGGGTCGCGCTGCGGCCAGGGGCACGCTGCAGGCGGCGATCGCGGCCTTCAGGCCCGCCCGCAGGTCCCGGAAGGTCTCCACGCCCGATCAGGCGTGCGTCGCGGTGCACCCACTCGGGTGGTCCTGACCACGCGCATGACGGGCAAGGGCGTCGCGGGGTAGCCTCCCGGCCATGAGCGGACCACGTCCTGCCGCCCGCCTCGCCCCCGTCCCCCGCCCCGACCCCGGCGATGCGCCCGCCGCCCGCGCCGTCGACCGCGGCGCCGCGCCCTCCGCCGAGCGCCGCCTCGACCCTGCCGACCGCGCCCGCGCCGCGCTGCGCGCCGGGCGCATCGCGGCGCTGACCGCCGGCGGCCTCGCCCTCGGCAAGCTCGTCGCCGGCCAGCTCGGCCAGTCGATGGCCGTGACCGCGAGCGCCGTCGACTCGCTCACGGACCTCTTCGCCTCCTCGGCGAACGCCCTCGCCATCCAGCTGGCCCACGCCGCGCCCGACCGCTCGCACCCGTTCGGCCACGCGAAGATCGAGACCCTCGCGACGGCCGGTCAGGGCCTGCTCATCGGCGGCTCGGGGGTCTACCTGCTCATCGAGGGGATCCGGCGGCTGCTCTCGCCCGAGCCGCTCCGCCTCGCCGCCGTCACGCTCGGCGCGATGGCCGCCGCCGCGCTCATCACGGGGGCGCTCGTGGCCTACCTCGGCCGGGTCGCCGCGCGCACCGGCTCGAGCGCCATCCAGGCCGACGCCGTCCACTACCGCACCGACATCGCCGCGAACCTCGCGATCCTCGCCGGCGTCGCAGTCACGTACGCGACGGGCTTCTCCCGCATCGACGGCGTCCTCTCGGTCGCGGTCGCCGTCTACATCCTCACGTCCGCGGGGACCCTCCTCCGGCTCGGCGTGCGCGACCTCATCGACACGAGCGCCCCGGAGGAGCGCGTCGGCGCCATCGCGGACGCGCTCGACGCCATGCGCGCGCGCGGTGAGCTCCTCGGCCACCACAGGCTGCGCACGCGGATCGCCGGGCGCACGCTGTTCGTCGAGGTGCACATCGAGCTCTCGGGCGACCTCCCCCTCGCGCGCGCGCACGCGACCGGCGACCGCGCGCGCGACGCCATCCTCGCCATCGAGCCCGACGCAGAGGTGCTCGTGCACATCGACCCCGAGCGCGACGAGCCCGCGTGAGGGCCCCCGGCAACGCCGCTCGGCCCGGCTGGGCGCTCGTTCGGCGCCGACGCGGGGGAGCGCCCGCGCAGTGCGCCGCGCGGGCGCCCTCACCCGGGAAGGCCTCTATGCGCTGGGCTCGTCGACGGCGGCGTCGTCTTCGTGCTCCTCGAGGTAGCGCTCGGGCGCGAGCTCCCACCGCTCGGGCGAGCGCCAGAGCTGCGACAGGAGCAGCTCGCGCATCAGCAGGATCTCCTTGGGCAGCCGGTCGTAGAGCCGCTCGAAGAGCTCCCCGTGCGAGCCGAACTCGACCTTCCACGCCTCGCGGTCGACCGCCATCAGCTGGTAGAATTGCTCTTTCGAGAAGCGGTCCATGCCCCGCCACTCGATGTCTTCGTAGCGCGGCATCCAGCCGAGCGGGCTCTCTTCCGCGAAGCCGCGGCCGTGCACGCGATCGACGATCCACTTGAGGACGCGCATGTTCTCGCCGAAGCCCGGCCACAGGAAGTTGCCCTGGTCGTCCTTGCGGAACCAGTTCACCGAGAAGATGCGGGGCGGATTGACGATCTGGCGCCCCATCTGCAGCCAGTGATTGAAGTAATCGCCCATGTGGTAGCCGCAGAAGGGCAGCATCGCCATCGGGTCGCGGCGCACCTGGCCGATGTTGCCGGCGGCCGCCGCCGTCATCTCCGAGCCGATCGTCGCGGCCGTGTAGACGCCGAAGCTCCAGTTGAACGACTGGACCACGAGGGGCACCGTCGTCGCGCGCCGCCCGCCGAAGACGATCGCGCTGATGGGCACCCCGTTCGGGTCGTCCCAGCGCGGATCGATCGACGGACACTGCGACGCAGGCGTCGTGAAGCGCGCGTTCGGGTGGGCGGCCTTGCGGCCGCAGTCCGGGGTCCAGGGCTTCCCCTGCCAGTCGATGAGCTCCGGCGGCGGCTCGTCGGTCATCCCTTCCCACCAGACGTCGCCGTCGGGCGTGAGCCCCACGTTGGTGAAGATCGTCCCCTTCCGGATGGTCGCCATCGCGTTCGCGTTCGACTTGTCCGACGTCCCCGGGGCCACGCCGAAATAGCCCGCCTCGGGGTTGATCGCATAGAGCTGCCCGTCCCGCCCGGGCTTCATCCAGGCGATGTCGTCGCCCACCGTCGTGATCTTCCAGCCCGCGAACGCCTTCGGCGGGATGAGCATGGCGAAGTTCGTCTTGCCGCACGCGCTCGGGAAGGCCGCGGCCACATACGTCTTCTCTCCCTTCGGCGACTCGACCCCCAGGATCAGCATGTGCTCCGCGAGCCACCCCTGCTCCCTGCCGAGGACCGAGGCGATGCGCAGCGCGAAGCATTTCTTGCCGAGCAGCGCATTGCCGCCATAGCCGCTCCCGTAGGACCAGATCAGCCGCTCTCCCGGGAAGTGGACGATGTACTTGTGCTCCGCGTTGCACGGCCACGGCACGTCGGGCTGTCCCGGGGCGAGGGGCATGCCGACCGAGTGCAGGCAGGGGACGAAATCGCCGTCTCCGAGCGCCTCGAGCACCTTGCGCCCCATGCGCGTCATGATGCGCATGCTCGCGGCGACGTACGGCGAGTCGCTGAGCTCCACGCCGATGTGCGCGTAAGGCGAGCCGATCGGGCCCATGCTGAACGGGATGACGTAGAGCGTGCGGCCCCGCATCGACCCGGCGAAGAGCCGGCGCAGCGTGGCCTTCATCTCCTGCGGCTCGGCCCAGTTGTTGGTGGGGCCGGCGTCCTGCTTTCGCCGGCTACAGATGAACGTGCGGTCTTCGACCCGCGCGACGTCGCTCGGGTCCGAGCGCGCGAGGTAGCTGTCCGGGCGCTTCTCCGGGTTCAGACGGATGAGCGTGCCCGCCTTGACCATCTGGTCGCACAGCGCGTCGTACTCCTCCTTCGAGCCGTCGCACACGTGCACGTTGTCCGGCTGGCACAACGCGACGACCTCGGCGATCCATTGCCGGAGCTTCTCGTTCGCGATCTTCGCCCGCAGGCCGGGGATCGACACCGGCGGCGGCGGCTCCGAGTGGAACGAGCTCTGGCTGTTCTGGCTGGCTGCTACGGACACTTGCGTACCCTCCTGGCTCTCTGGGTCGAACGCGCTCTGCAAAGCGCAGGCCCTGCCCGCCCTCGACGCCAATTCTGGCCGAAATGCGGCCGGAAGGCTGCCCTCATTCTTCCTGAGCCCGATCGCTACAGCAGGGCTGCGCGCACCACGTGCGCCCCGGGGGGCGAGCCCTGCGCCGCGCGCTGGGTCGTCGAGCCGCCCGAAATCCTGCCGACATCCGTCCGAGGGTGGCTCCGAGGGCTGCCTCGCTGGCAGATACGTGTGCTTGGACGCGGGTGAACGCGGGTGAACGCGGGTGAAGACGCAGGCGGAAACGCAGACGACGACGCCGGCCTGCCGTGATCCAGCCCGCGGGGGCGTTGACAAGGATAACGGGCTTTGCTCCCATACCCAGTCCGCTCGGAGCATCGCGCGCCCCTGAGGACGGCCGGTAACATGGTGGGCACGGGTCAAGACACCTCGGACGCGGAGCCGACCCAGGCGGCGATCATGGGCAAGTACCGGCTGATCGCGAAGCTCGGCCGGGGCGGGATGGGCGACGTGTTCCTGGCGATCGCGCGCGGGCCGGGGTCCTTCAACAAGCTCGTCGTCGTCAAGCGCCACCGCGGCGTGGGCGGAGCAGGCCGAGACGGCGAGAAGGTCGTCGCCATGTTCCTGGACGAGGCGAAGCTGTCCGCCCGCCTCAACCATCCCAACATCGTCCAGACCTACGAGGTCGATCACGACGACGCCGGCTACTTCACCGTGATGGAGTACCTGGAGGGCCAGCCGCTCAGCGCGATCATGCGGGCGGTGGCCGAGGGGGAGCCGGGCGCGGCGGGCTTCACGCGCGGCGTCTTGGTGAGGATCGTGGCCGACCTCCTGAGCGGCCTCCACTACGCGCACGAGCTCCGCGATTACGACGGCGCGCCGCTCGGCGTCGTCCACCGCGACGTCTCCCCGCACAACATCTTCGTCACGTACGACGGCGCGGTGAAGCTGCTCGATTTCGGCATCGCCAAGGCGTCCATCAACGCCGACCTCACCGAGACCGGGAAGCTGAAGGGCAAGGCGTCGTACATGGCGCCGGAGCAGGCCGTCGGCAGCGGGTCGACCGATCGGCGGGCCGACATCTTCGTCGCGGGGATCGTGCTCTGGGAGCTCCTCACGCGGGAGCGGCTCTTCGGGGGCGACGCCGTGAGCGCGCTCTGGAAGCTGGCGGCCGTGGACGAGATCCCGCGGCCCTCGCTCCTCCGGCCGGACGTCCCCCCGGCCCTCGACGCCATCGTGGCGCGGGCGCTCGACCGCGATCCGGCGAAGCGGTTCGCGACCGCGCAGGAGATGCGCGCGGCGCTCGAGGACCACCTGCGCGCGGCGGGCGAGGACGTCGGGTCCGACGAGATCGGCGCGAGCATGCTGGGGGTGTTCGCGGAGCGCCGGGCGAGCATGCAGCGGCAGGTCAAGGCGTACCTCGAGCAGAGCGCGCAGGGCGCGGACCGCCCGAGCGCGCCCGTCGAGCCCCGCCTCTCTCGCGTGAGCCTTCTCGAGGGCGCAGAAGGAAGGCGCATCCAGCCCGTGATCGCCCTCGACGAGGAGCTCGGGCAGAGGACCTCGGGGACGCCGGGCCCCGGGCGCTCCGCCTCGGACTCGACGAGCCTGAAGTCGAACCTCCGCACGGCCGCCGGATCTCAGCAGCGCAGCTACTGGATCGGGGCGCTCGGCGCGGCCGTTCTGGTCGCGGCGGCGGCGTTCTCCACGCGCCGCCCTGGTGGGCAGGCGCCCGCTGCCGGCTCCGCCGCGGCCGTGCTCGTCGAGCCGGACGCCGGCGCTCGCTGCACCGGGGTGCTCCGCGTCCGGATCACGACGGGCGACACGGGGACGGCCACCGACATCTCGCCGCCCTACAACTACGGGGTCTACGACTACCTGCGTCACCTCAACGACAGTCAGGGAGGGCTCCGGGGCTGTCCCATCGACGTCGACATGAAGGACGCGCAGTACGACCCCGCCAGGACGGAGGAGGTCATCGAGGCGTGGCGGCGGCAGCCCGGGTGGAGCGAGGTCTCCACGCTGTTCGTGTTCGGCACCGGGCCGACGACCCGCGTGGCCCCGAGGCTCACGGAGGAGAAGAAGCTCATCATTCCCGGCTCGTACGCCGGCTCGCTCGCCACGCCGGTGCCGATCTCGGCGGACGTGTCCCATGCCGAGTTCAACGCCCTGGGCCAGAGCGCCTCCGTGACAGAGCACAAGACGAGCCCTGGATATCCCTACATCTTCTTTCCGGCCACGGACTACTCGACAGCGATCCGCATCGGCATCAAGGCCGCCTGGAAGATCGCGCCCGGGCGCATCGCGATGGTGCACGACACGATAGACAAGTGTCTTTACTGCGTCGATCCGCTCGCCGCGGGCAAAGCCTACGTGGAGGAGCTGCCCGGGATGCTGCTCGGCGAGGATCTGATCGTCCCACAGACGTCGTCCCTCGAGGACGAGGGGCGCATCGTCGACGCGGTGATCGGCTATGTGAAGCGGGAGATCGAGAAGAAGCGAGCGGACCCGTCGTATGTGCCGGCGAGCTGGTTCTGGGCCGGCAACAGCGTGCTCTCCTCGTCCTTCGTCGGGAAGGGCGCGGCCGCGGCGCAGAAGCTCATCCAGCAGGCGTTCCCGGGGTCGGAGAAGGGCCGCTGGCAGCTGCGCGTGATGGCGAACAACTGGGGCATCGGCGAGAGGACCCTGGCGATCTGCGGCGCCGACTGCGCGGGGATCTTCTATGGGCTGTTCCCCGTGCCCGTCTACGGCGACACCCAGCACTCGAGCGGGATGGCGGAGATGCTGCGGATCCACAGGACCTACCGGGAGAAGGACGGCCACCCGCTGGAGCTGTACCAGGACCAGCCCTACGTCCAGGGCCACGCCGCGGCGCTCATGTGGCGCAAGGCCGTCGAGCGGGCCGTCGACGCCGGCCGCACGCACCCGACCGGAGCGGACCTGAAGGCCGCGCTCGAGGGCTTCCAGAACGTGGTGCTCGACGGGATGACGGCGGGGCCGATCTCGTTCAGCGCGACCGACCATCGGCCGCAGGCGAACGAGTCGGTGTACACCATCGGGGCCGCGGACGGGGGTGGGGTCGGGTTTCGGTTCGTCGATCACTGCTCGATCGAGCTCGACGCGAAGTGGCTCGGGTACTGAGCTGAGCCCGCGCCGCGCTGCCGGGAGTGGCAGAGAGGCCCGAGAGAATGGAACCGCCAAGACGCCACAAGACGCCAAGATTCTCTATGTTTCTTGGCGTCTTGTGGCGTCTTTGGCGGTTCCTCTCTCTCCGCGACGAACCTCCCGCAACAGGGCTAGGTCGGCCCAGAGATCCGCCAGAACCCGATCCTCGCGGCCCCCGTCAGATCCGGCCCGACCGGCCCCTTCCCCCAGAAATGGTCATCGTAGTTGGGCACCGTCCACCCCTGCCCGTACGCCCCCATCACCGCGTAGATCACCTCGTCGTCCGGCTGGACCTCGATCGCCGTCGTCACCCACGCCTGCCGCACCGGCGCCGGGCTCGCGTCGTCGAGCAGGTAGCGCGCGAACATGGATCCTTCGGTCGTGTCGTCGAACGACTCCGTCGCATAGCCGAGCAAGAGATGCAGCCCATCGAACGCGCCCGCCCACCGGTAGCGCCACGCGCCGCCGTCGTCCTGGAGCGGGCCGCAGGCGGCCACAACCATCCACTCCAGGTTGGCGTTGCCCCAGCGGGCATCGCTGAAATGGAGGACCCGGTCGTTCATCGCGCTGCAGAACATGAACCCGACGCCGTTCGCGTGCCCCGTGTAGAACGTGAGATCCACCGAATCCGCGAACGACGCGTCCTGGCCGCCCAGGGCCGGATCCTTGAAATCGACCTCCCACGCGCGCTGATCGCCCCAGTTGAAGCGCGAGTCGATGCCCCCCTCCCGGAAGCTCTTCAGCAGCCCGTCGACGTTCGCCGCCGAGTGATCCAGGCCGCCGCAGAGCCCGACCCACTCGGCGCCGACCACCGCGCGGCCGTCGTCGACCGGCGACGGGAGCGGCGGGCGCGCCGCGCCGAGCCCCGCCGACGCGCGGCCGAACGAGAGCCGCTGCGCCGCCGTCGCGACCAGACCGTCGGCGTCCGTGACATAGAGCGAGAGCGTCTCCGTCTCCCCGCGAAGGCCAGAGACGCCAGACACCTTCACCCGCGCGCCGCCTTCGCGCGCGTCGCCAGCCGAGTCGAGCCCCTCGAGCGAACGCGCCGACGATACCCACCTGTACGTGTATGGAGCAGTACCTCCGGTGACGCTCGCCTCCGCGAGCGCGGTCGCGCCGTCCACACGCACCGAGATCTCCGCCCTCGGAGCGTCTATGACGGCCGGCACGATCCGCTTGCGGACGTCCACCACCTCCCCGCCGACCGTCCGCCGTGCGCTGCACACGTAATGGGGCAGGATCCGCCGCACGTCGCGGGAGAGCGGCGGCGCGTAATAGACGAGCTCCGGCTCGGCCGCGATCACCGCGCCGCTGCCCAGCGCGCCGGCGCACAGCGCGGGGGCCTCGGAGGCCGGGACGATCGCGACGTCCTCCCCTCGCGCGAGCTCGCGCCGCGCGTAGATCAGGTGCGTCACGGCGCCCTCGCCGTCGAACGTCACCCGGACCTTGGCGCCGGGGCCGATCAGCCGGATCCCCTCGAGCTCGTCGCGAAAGCTCACCTGCGTGTCGAGCTCGGCCCGCGCCACGGTTCGCCCCTCCGCGTCGACCGCCTCGAGCAGCGCGTGGCCGACGGCGATGTCGCTCCCGGCCGGCAAGCCCGCGGCGTCCAGCGCGGCCCACGCCAGCGCCGCCGCGTCCGGCTCCGGCAGGACGCGCAGCGCCGCGAGCGCCTCGAAATCCAGGGCGTCATCGCCCGCCGACGTCTCGAAGCCGCGCTCGTCGCGGAACCCGGGCGCGGGCGGCGCGCCGGCCTTCCTCGTGGGCAAGCGCTGGAATCGCGCGCTGTCGAGGTAGCGGATCGCGCCGTCGGCCACGAGCGCGGCGGCGCCCCCCCGCGCGGGATCCTCCGCGAGCCCGAGCGCTGCGGCGAGCGCCGACGCCCGCGCGACGTCGGCGCCGCCGCCGATCACGCGGTACGCGGGCAGGGATCGCGGCTCCCTGCCAGGCGACCCCGCGGCGGGCGACGCCGCGCGGAGCACGCCGCGATCGGCGCTCTCCTGAAGATCCTCGCGGGCGTCGCGGCCGCCGCACCCGGCGGCGCCGAGGGTCACGAGGAGAAAGACGCCCAACACCCCATCCGGTGATCTCTTCATCAAAGTCCCCCTTTCCCTGCGGCCACGGCGAGGCTCGGCGCGCAACTCCGCACGAGCGATCTCGCAGGGAGCCTCCGCGCGGCGCTCGCGGCCCGCGACGCGAGCGCCACGCATTGCACGACCCAAGCCACCTCGGCCGCGCCGCTCCGCGGCGCGACTCCCCGCGCTCTCGGCCGAGATTGACCGCCTCGCGTCCGGCTCCTAGGCTGCCGCGCATTCCATGACAGCGCACACGAAGGACGGAGAGAGCGCGCCCGGCGCCGGCGATCGGACGCTCGAAGGGACAGCGGATCCCGGCGCGCGCCTGTTCCTCGACTTTCTCTCCTCGATCCGCCCCCGCGTCGACGCCGCGCTCGATCAGCGCTGGCGCGACAAGGCGGCCTCCGTGCAGCGCTACGGCCGCGAGGTCGAGGCCATGGTCTCCGAGGCGCGGAGCCTCACCCTGCGCGGCGGCAAGCGGTTCCGCGCGGGGCTGCTCGTCGCCGCCTACCAGGGCGTCGCGCCGGACGCGCCGCTCGGCCCCGCGATCGACGCCGGTGTCGCGCTCGAGCTGCTCCAGACGTACCTGCTCATCCAGGACGACTGGATCGACGGTGACACCGTCCGGCGCGGAGACCGCACCGTCCACGTCGCGCTGACCGAGACGCTCGGCGATCCGCACCTCGGGGCCTCGTCCGCGATCCTCGCGGGCGACCTCACCTGGAGCTTCGCGCTGAGCACGCTCGCGGGCGCGGACGCGCCGCCGGAGACGACGCTCGCGGCCGTCCGGCTGTTCTGCAAGATGCACGAGGACGTCGTGATCGGGCAGCACCTCGACGTGGTCGGCCGGGCCGAGGACGTCGAGCAGATGCACGCGCTCAAGACCGGCAGCTACACGGTGCGCGGCCCGCTCGCGCTCGGCGCCACCCTGGCCGGCGCGCCGGCCGAGACGGTGGCGGCGCTCGAGCGGTTCGCGGCGCCCGTGGGCGTCGCCTTCCAGCTGCGCGACGACCTCCTCGGCACCTTCGGGAGCGCCGCCGCGACCGGCAAGCCGGTCGGCAACGACCTGCGCGCCGGCAAGCGCACCGCCGTGCTGGCCGCGGCCGAGGGGCGCCTCGACCCCGCGGGCCGGAGCGCCGTCGAGCGCGCGCTCGGCCGCAAGGAAGCGAGCGACGACGCCGTGGCGGCCGCGACGCTCGCGCTCGAGGCGTGCGGCGCGCGGCGCGCGGTCGAGGAGCGGCTCTCCGCCCTGTGCGGCGAGGCCGAGGTCCTCGCGCGCTCGCTGCCCGTGAGCGCGCCGGCGCGGCAGATCCTGTGCGGGGCCGCGAGCGCGCTCCGGTGGACCGGCGCATGACCGAGGCGCTCGGCGAGGCGTCCGGCAAGGTCATCCTGCTCGGCGAGCACGCCGTCGTGTACGGGGCGCCCGCGCTCGCGGCCGGCATCGAGCGCGGCGCCCGCGCGCGGGCAACCCGCTGCTCCGGCGCGAGCGCCCTCCTCCTCGGCGGGCGCGAGCTCCGCGCGGCGCCGGCCGAGGAGGACGTCGCGCGGGCGTTCGCGGCGCTCCTCGGGGCGCTGCCCGACGTCGGCCCGGTGCGCGTCGAGGCCGAGAGCGATCTGCCGCCCGGCGGCGGCCTGGGCAGCTCGGCCGCGCTCGGGGTCGCGATCGCCCGGTCGGTGGCCGCGCTCGCGCGCGCGCCCGCGGCCTCCGCGCGGACCGCGTCCGAAGGCGCGGCCGCCGCGCACACCGCGGCCGACGCCGCCGCCGTGACCGACGCCGCCGCCGCCTGGGAGCGCGTGTTCCACGGCAACCCGTCGGGCATCGACACGACGGCCGCGGCCCGCGGCGGCTGCTTCCGCTTCACCCGGGCGCACGGCGCCACCTCCGTCGCCCCGCGCGACGACCTCTGGCTCTGCGTGGGCTCGACCGGGGTGTCTTCGTCCACGCGCAGCATGGTCGAGCTCGTGGCGAGGCTCTTCGAGCGCAAGCCCACGCTGGCCGCGACGTCCATCGCGGGCATCACCGCGCTCGTCGAGAACGCCGCCCTCGCGATCGAGGCGGGCGACGCGGTCGCGCTCGGGCGGCTGATGGACCTGAACCAGATGCTCCTCGCCGGCATGTTCGTCTCGACCGAGGCGATCGAGGCCCTGTGCAAGCTCGCGCGCGAGGCCGGCGCGCTCGGCGCCAAGCTCACCGGCGCCGGCGGCGGCGGCTCGGTCATCGCGCTGCTCCCGCCGCCTCCGCCGGGCGACCGCGGGGCGGCGGCGTCGAACGGCGCCGCGGACCGCGTGCTCGCCGCCTGGCGCGACGCGGGGTACAGCGGCTTCGTCACCCGGGTGAAGGCGGGCGTGACGAGGACGGAGTCACAGGAGCAAGCATGAGCGTCGTGAGCCGGGCGACCGCGATCGCCCATCCGAACATCGCCCTCGCGAAGTACTGGGGCAAGCGGGCCGATGGCCACAACCTGCCCGCCGTCCCGAGCCTCTCGGTGACGCTCGCCGGGATGGCGACGACGACCGAAGTCGCCTTCGACGCGTCGCTCGACCGCGACGAGCTCCACCTCGGCGGCGCGGCCTTGCCGCCGGACGCGGAGGCGACGCGCCGGGTCGCCGGGCTCCTCGACCGGGTCCGCGCCGCCTCGGGGCGGCGCGAGCGCGCCCGCGTGGTCAGCCGGAACGACTTCCCCACCGCGGCGGGCCTCGCCTCGAGCGCGTCGGCGTTCGCCGCGCTCGCGCTCGCCGCGAGCGCCGCCGCGGGCCTGCCCACCGCGCCTGCGCTGGTCAGCGATCTCGCGAGGAAGACCTCGGTCTCGGCCGCGCGCTCCGCGTTCGGCGGCTTCGTCGAGCTCCGCGCCGGCCGCCCCGGGGACGAGGCGCTCGCCGCGACGCCGCTCGCGCCCGAGGACCACTGGCCGCTCGCGGTCGTGATCGCGGTGACGCGCGAGGGCCCGAAGGACGTGGGCTCGAGCGACGGCATGCGGCACACCGCGATGACAAGCCCCTACTTCCCCGCGTGGGTGGACGCGGCGCCGTCGCTCTTCGACGCGGTCCGCGCCGCGGTCCTCGCGCGCGACCTCGCCGCGCTCGGCGCCGCGGCCGAGGCGAGCGCCCTGTGCATGCACGCCTCGAGCATCGCCGCCTCGCCGGGCCTGCTCTACTGGACCGGCGCCACGGTCGAGGTGATCGCCGCGGTGCGGAGGCTCCGCGCCCAGGGGACGCCGGCGTTCTTCACCATCGACGCCGGCCCGCACGTGAAGGTCTTCACGACGCCCGAGGCGCAGGCCGCCGTGGGCGCGGCGCTGCTCGCCGTCCCTGGCGTCCTCCGCACCATCACGGCGGTCCCCGGCGGCGGAGCCCGCCTCGCGCCCTCGTCCGGGGGCGCGTGATCGTCCGGGCGCCTGGCAAGCTGGTCCTCTCGGGCGCCTACGCCGTGCTCGAGGGCGCGCCCGCGCTGGTGGCCGCCGTCGATCGGTACGTCCTCGCCGACCCGGCGCGGCCCGCCGCGCTCGTCACCGACGAGGTCCAGGCCGCGATCGACGCCGGCGCGCTCGACGCGGCGGCGTGGTTCGACGCGTCCGCGCTCCGCTCGGCGGAGCCGGAGCCGCCCCTGGCCTCGCCGGGCGCGCCGCCCCGCGACGCGAGCCGCAAGCTGGGCCTCGGATCGAGCGCCGCCATCCTCGTCGCGACGCTCGCCGCGCGCGCCGCGG
Organism: Sorangium sp. So ce145; assembly: GCF_051525985.1. NCBI lineage: Bacteria > Pseudomonadati > Myxococcota > Polyangiales > Polyangiaceae > Sorangium > Sorangium sp. So ce145. The sequence continues at coordinate 5,966,942 of NZ_CP150315.1, forward strand.
CGGCCTCGGAGGCGCGGGCGGCGCGCGGCGTCCAGCGCGTCCAGCGCGCGCCCGCGTGGGACCCCCGCGCGCTCTTCCTCGACGCGCTCGCGGCGCACCGGCTCGCTCAGGGCGGAGGCAGCGGCGTGGACGTCGCGGCGAGCGTCCACGGCGGCGTGCTCTGCTGCCGGCTCGGGCCGGGCGGCGAGCTCGACGTGGCGCCGCACGCCCTGCCGGGCGGCCTCGTGATCGAGGTCTTCGCCAGCGACGCCTCGGCGCGCACGAGCGCCATGCTCGAGCGCGTGCGCGCGCTCGCGGCCCGCGAGCCGGAGGCGCACCGCGCGCTGCTCGGCGCGGCCGCCGAGGGGGCGCGCGCCGCAGTCGTGGCCGCGGACGCCCGCGCGCTCGTGGCCGCGCTGGATCGGCAGGTCGACGCGCTCGCCGAGCTCGGCGACCGTTCGGGCGCGCCGATCGTCACCCCCGCGCTCAGGCGCCTCCGCCCCGCCGCGGCCGCCGAGGGCGCGGCGATCGCGCCGAGCGGCGCGGGCGGAGGAGACGTCTCCCTCTTCGTCGGCGGCGCGCCGCCCTCGACGGCATGGCTCGCCGCGGCGCGTGAAGCCGGCCTCGAGCGCGTGCCGATGTCGCTCGGCGCCCCCGGCGTCCACGTGCTGGACGCAGCCCCTCCGCTCCCCGCCTGAGCGCGTCCCCTCGCCGATCGTGCGCCGCGCGGTGCCGGAGCGCTTGGCACGGAGCCCGCTCTGCTCGCTCCCGGATCGACCGCGGCGCTGCGCTCGGGCGACGCACCGCGGTCCTTCATGAGGCCTTCGGGACGCGAACAGCAGGGAAAGCATGGACTTCGTGGAGCCGGCGATGCTGCAGCGCCGCCGTGAAAGCTTGAGTTTTCATGGTGATACCGCCTGGACGGCCGATGAGCGCGGTGGGCGCCCGGTCCTCCAAGGCGGGCTCCGCGGGCAGGAGGCTGCCGGCGCGGGCTCGGCGGGCGTGACCTGCGTTCACAGCGCGGTGACGGATCGGCGCGGGGGCGCGCGCAGGCGCGCCGGACCGCCGGCCGTCGGTCGCGGTTCGGCCGCGGGGGGTGGTGAACGGGGTGAGGTGGCACGAGGACCAGAGGACCAGGTGAGGAGGGGGGCTCCATGACGACGTGCGATCGAGAGCTTTGCCGATTGGAGGATGTGCTTGGCGCCAGCATGGCCGAGTCGAGGGCCATGCTGGCAGCGTTCGGCGTCCAGGTCGCACCGCTGCGGAGGCGCACCGCGAGCACGTACCTGGGGCGGGTGCTGGTCCACCCGTACAACCTGCTCGTCGTGGGGAGCGCGCTCCTCCTGAGCTTCATCGGCTGGAGCCCGCTGCTCCTGCTGCTCGGGCTCGGGGCCGAGCTCGTGATCCTGTGCGTCGTCCCCTGGCGCGGCTTCTTCCGGCGCAGCATCGACGCGCAGCTCGACGAGGTGGATCGGGCGGCCTGGTCGAGGGCGCGCGAGTCGTTGATCCGGCAGATGGACATCCGGCACCAGCAGGAGCTCGCGCGGCTCGACCGGCTGATCGATCGCACCCGCGAGAACATCCGGCGCCGCGGCGGATCGGTCCCGCCCCTGCTCGACGAGGGCTTCGGCCTGAGCCGCCTCATCATGAGCTACATCCGCCTCGCGATCGCGCACAAGGCCGGCCAGGAGTCGCTCGCGATGACCAACCACGGCGAGCTCATGGACACGATCCGCTCGCTCGAGGCGGTCCGGAGCACGTCCGCGGGGCGGACCCGCGGGCTGTCCGAGCGGCGCCTCTCGATCGCCTACCGGCGCGCCGAGTGCTGGAGCCAGACCCGCGAGGGGCTGGAGGTCGTCTCGCAGAAGCTCGCCACCATCCTGGAGCTCATCCAGCTCATGCACGAGCAGTCGATGACGCCCGTGGATTCGCCCGCGACGTGCGTGGAGATCGACCGGTTCATGCGCGAGCTCGACGATCTCGACAACGGCGAGAGCACGCAGCGCGAGCTCGCGGAGCTCGACATGGACATGGACAGGGCGTTCGAGCTCGAGGAGCTCGAGACCGAGCACATCCAGCACAGCCGCCCTCCGATGCGCCTCGTCGCGCGTTGATCCCGCTCGTGACGCCTTGATCCCGCCGTCGCGCCGCGTGCCGCGATGAGGACGTGCTCGCCGTTGCGGACCCGTTCAGGGGCGTGAGAGCATCCTTACCCACCATGGGTAAGGTCACTGCCCTCCACATGGACACCATCACCGAGAAATCCGGTCACCAGATGACCGGTATGGCGGTGAGCGTGTGTCTGACCCCGGCCGCGCCCAGCCCGTTGCCGATCCCCTACCCCACCATGGGCACCGTCGCGGAGGGGATCATCGACCCGTGCATGCGCACGAAGATCGAGGGCGCGAAGATCCTCACCGTCGGCGGCTGCATGAAGGCGTGCCACGGCAACGAGCCTGGCACGCTCAAGGAGGTCGTCAGCCTCAACACCGGCGGGCCTTGCTTCCCGTGGCTCGGCGCGCCGAACGTCATCATCGAGCTCGGCATGGCCGGCATCACCGGCAGCATGGGCCAGATGAACAAGAGCATCACCGTCGGCGCCGGCGCCAGCGCGAGCGGTGCAGGCGGGGGCGGCGGCGGCGGAGGGGGCGGCGGCGGCGGCGCCGGGGGCCCGCCCGGGGGCAGCCCGCAAGGCGGCGGCAACGGCGGCGGGGGCGGCGGCGGCAGCAACAGCGGCGCCGCGCCGCCGAGCCCTCCGGCGCCGCCGGGCGCCGAGGGCCAGGCGGCCGCGGGCCATCCCATCGACGTCGTGACAGGGACGCTGTTCACGATCCCGGCGGCCGACTTCACGCTGACCGGGTTCCTCTGGGTCCAGTGGATCCGCACCTACAGCACCTCGGCCGTGCGCCACCGCTGCGGCCTCGGGTGGGGCTGGTCGCACAGCCTCGCCTGGCGCGCCGAGCGCAACGGCGATCACCTCGTCCTCGTCGACGACCAGCAGCGCCGCACCGAGATGCGGCTGCCCGCGGCCGGTGAAGCGCTGCTCCTCCCCCACGGCCGGAAGGTGCACCTCGACGGGGACGCGATCGTCGTCGACCTCGGCGACGACCTCGCGCGGATCCTCCGGCCCACCGCGGATCCGCGGGCGTACGCGCTCGCCGAGCTGCGCGACGCCTTCGGCAACGCGGCCACGGTCGAGTGGGATCACGACGAGGTCGTGGCCATCACCGACTCGGTCGGCCGCCGCGCGGAGGTCTCCCGCGACGGGAACCTGCGCATCTGGTCCGTCGCCGTCGCGGACGAGGGCGGCAAGGAGCACCGCCGGCGCCTCGTGACCTACGAGCTCGACGGGCGCGGAGACCTCGTCCGCGTCATCGACGTGGGCGGCGCGGAGACCCGGTTCAGCTACGACGACGAGCACTACCTGCGCTCGGAGACGCGGGCCGACGGCGTCGTCTTCCATTTCGTGTACCAGGACGCGGGCGGCGAGCGGCGCTGCGTGGAGACCTGGGGCGAGCTGCCCGGCGGCGACCTCCTCGCCGCGCTCGGCGCCCCCGAGGCGCACGCGGCCGGCGGTCCCCGCGGCCTCTTCCACACACGCGTCGCGTACGGGCCCGAGCCTCACCAGACGACGGTGACGGACGCGCTCGGCCACGTGCATCGCTACCAGGGCAACGCGCTCGGCCTCGTCGAGCGCTACGTCGACCCGCGCGGCTACTCCATGCTGTTCACGTACGACGGGGTCGGGCGCCTCATCGCCGTTACCGACGGCGCCGGGGCCACGCAGCGACGCCGCCACGATCTCGCCGGACGGCTGATCTCCCTCAGCGACGGCGGCGGCACGGTCCGGTACCAGACGGACGACGAGCGGCAGGGCGTCACCACCATCGCCCCGAACGGCCACCGCTCCACCGAGCGGCGCAGCCGGGGGCGCGTCGTCGAGATCGAGGACGCGCGCGGCAAGACGACGGCCGAGTACGACGCGCGCGGCAAGAACACGAAGATCACGTACCCGAGCGGCCTCGTCGACACGCTCGAGTACGACGCTCACGGCAACCTCGTCCGCTACGCCCAGGGAGAGCGCGTGTGGACCTACGTGTACGATCTCCTGGGCATGCCCGTGCGCATCGAGTCGCCCGGAGGCGCGGTGACGTCGCTCGAATACGACTCCTCGGGCAACATCGTCAGCGCCGTGGGGCCGAGCGGGCAGCGCACCGAGCACGCCTTCGACGGGCTCGGGCTGTGCACGGCGACCTCGTACCCCGGCGGCGGCCGCGCGCACTACCGCTACGTGGCCAGCGCGCTCGTCGAGCAGGTGCTGCCGGACGGCTCGCGCTGGACCATGGGCTACGACGCGCTCCTCCGGCTGAGCTGGATGCAGAACGCCGCGGGCGAGCGGCGCTCGTTCGAGTACGACGCGTCCGGCAACCTCGTCCGCGAGACGACGTTCACCGGGCTCCAGTACCGCTACGAGTACGACGGCGCGGACCGGCTCGTGTCGATCCTCCGCCCCGACGAGTCGATCGTGCGCCTCTCGCGCGACGGCGCGGGCAACGTCGTCGCGCGGGAGTACTCGTCGGGCCTCGTCGAGCGCTTCGAGTACGACGCCCTGGGGCGCGTCGCGCGCGCGACGAACGGCGCCTGCACGACGGAGCTCGCGTACGACGAGCGCGGCGCGATCCTGCGGGACACCCAGACGTGCGGCGGCTTCAAGTTCGTCACGAGCTACGACTACGATGAGGGCGGCCAGCTCGTGGCGCGCCGGTACTCGTCCGGCTGGCGCGTGGCGCTGGAGCACGACGCGTACGGACGGGTCGCCGCGATGGGCGTCGGCCATCCGGACGCTGCCGAGCGCTTCGTCTTCGAGCGCGACGAGCAGGACGGCGAGCGCGCCCGCCGGCGCGACGGTGGCGCCGGCGCCATCCTGACCCGGCGCAACGCCGAGGGCTTCCCCGTGGAGATCCAGGTGGAGGGCGCGCCGGGCGACGTCGTCCGCTCCCGCGCCTACCGCTGGCACCCGGTCGGGGCGCTGGCCGCCGTGATCGACAGCGAGCGCGGCGAGCGCCGCTACGAGCTCGACGCGCACGGGCGGCCCGTGGACGTCCGCGGGCTCGGCGCGACGGAGGCGTTCTCCTACTCGCCGCACGGCACGGCGATCGCGCGGGGTGAAGCGTCGGTCGGCGCCGGCGGGCGGCCGCGCGCGGCGGGCGATCAGGTCCTGACCTGGGACCGGCTTGGCCGGCTCTCGGGCCGGGACGCGCCCGATCCGCGGCGCACGTGGCGGTACGCCTTCGACGAGAACGATCGGCTGACCGAGGCCGTGCGCGGCGACGGGCTGAAGATCCAGTACATCTACGACGCGCTCGGCCGCCGCGTGGCCGAGATCGTCGGCCAGGGGAGCACGTGGTTCGGCTGGGACGGCGACAGCATCGTCGAGGAGCGCTCCTCGGGCGGGCAGGTCACGCGCCGTGTCTTCGACGCGTCAGGCCACGTGCCGCTGCTCGAGTCGCAGGGCGGCGCGGGCTTCCGCCTCGTGGCGACCGACGCCGCGGGGACGCCGTGGCTCACCCTCGACGCGGCCGGCGAGATCACCGAGCTCGATCTCACCACCTGGGGCGAGGTCGCCCACGAGCGCGGCGAGCCGGGCGCGCTCCGCTTCGCCGGGCAGCGCGCCGACGAGCTCACCGGCCTCCACTACAACCGGTACCGCTACTACGCGCCCGACCTGCGCGTGTTCATCACGCCGGATCCCATCGGCCTCTCGGGCTCGCTGCAGGAGATCGGCTTCGTCCCGAACCCGACGCTCTTCATCGACCCGCTCGGGCTGCTCACGATCATCACGGCCTCGAACGATCCCAAGCTCCACAACGCCTACTATTCGCAGTACGCGGCGAAGTACCCGGGCGCGACGATCCTCAAGCCGAACCAGGTCGTGCCTGGCAGCCTCAAGGGGGAGACCGATGTCGTCGTCGACACCCACGGCTGGCCGGGCAGCGTCGAGTGGGCGGGGAAGAAGATCTCGGGGGCCCAGCTCGCGGACAAGCTGAACGCCGCCGGGTTCAACGGGAAGATGCCTGGAGCGCGCGTGGAGGTCGTCACGTGCAACGGCGGGACGAAGCCGAACTTCATGGGCCGCAGCGTCGCCCAGGCGGTCGCGGACCGGACCGGCGCGACCACGTCCGGCGCGACAGCGAAGGGCGTCCCTGGCGTGGCCTCCGCCGGGGCGATGGGCAACGCGGGCGCCTCCGGCCTGGTCAGCGGGATGCCGACGGGACTCGGGTCCGGCAACGCTCCGGGCGGCCTGCACGTCAGCGGCGGCGGGCACCTGATCAAGGACATCAAGCCGCGCTGGTACACGTTCGGGCAGTGACGGGCGGCCCGCCGCTCAGGGCGCGCCGGCGGTCGCGCCCTCGAGCGGCTCCGGCGACCCGATCCAGGCGGCGAGCCGCACCTCGTCCTGCGGCGGCGCACCCAGGACGACGACGAGGAACGGGCCGTCGCACACGAAGTAGCGCTCGTACATATCGCCGCGCCCGAGGGTGAGCGGCCCGGCCTCGGTCGGCGGGAGCGCGTCCCAGCCGAGGCGAAAGCGGACGGCGTGGCGGGCGTCCCCGATCCGGCGGCCATCCCCGTCCGCGAGCGGCTTGCCGGCGAGCTCCTCGTGCACACGGGCCGCGCACAGGTCGATCGGGGGGATCTTCAGCGCGCAGCGCCGGTCGAAGGGCTTCACGCCGAACCATCTCCCGAGCCAGCCCCTCGGCCTCCGCGCCGTCGCCACGACCTTCGCGACGACGGCCCCGAGCGTCTCGGGGCGCGGGCACCGGGCGACAACCACGCGCTCATCACCCCTGGCCTCCATCTCGATCACGAAGTCGTCGGGGCCGCTGTGGCGATGCACCGTCAGCTGCGCCGCGGCCCGCGACCACGTCGCGTCGTCGACGTCGTTCCAGAGCCCGAACGCAGGCAGGACGCGCTCGCCGAAGAGGACACCTTCACGCCGGCTGGCGAAGGGCGCTGCGAACGACGGGCGCACGAACGAGAACGCGTACGCCCCGAGGGCGTCTCCGGGCGCGCTCTCCGGCAGCGCGCCCTCAGGCAGCGGCCCGAACCTGCGCGCGCCCTCCTGCGCCACCTCCCGGAGCGCCTCTGCCGCGGCGCCGACGCGCGCGACCGACCAGGGCGACCCGGCGGCGCGCGACACGGCGGACGCCTCCCCCGCTCGCTCCTCCAGAGGGAAATCCGGCGAAAAGATCAGGGTCTGGTCTGGAGCGATGGGGGACGACAGCGACGGCACGAGCACGGTCGCGCGGCTCATCGTGGGCATGAGGTCCTCTGGTCCTGGAAGGAGGCGGATAGTATACCGCTCCCCTCCGCCTCCCCTCATCGCCGCGCCCGCGACGACCGTGGACCGAGCCATGCCGCTGCCCGATTTCCTCCCTGCGCTGCTTCGTCCGGAGCTCGCCGAGCTCCACGCCTACACCCCGGTCGCGGGGCATTTCCCTGTGCGCCTCGACGCCAACGAGAGCCCGCCGCTGCTCTCGGCCGAGGCGCGGGCGGCCCTCGCGCGCGCCGCGGCGCCCGAGGACTGGGGCCGCTACCCCGACGCGCGCGCCCTCGATCTCCGCGAGGCCATCGCCGCCCACTGCGGCGCCGAGCCCGACGAGATCCTGGCCGGCGTCGGCTCCGACGAGGTGATCTCGATCGTGCTCACCGCGCTCAGCCGCCCGCGGCAGGGCGCGGACGCGGCGAGCATCGTCACGGTCAGCCCCACGTTCGTCATGTACAAGCTGAGCGCGCGCGCGCGCGGGATGCGCGTCGTCGAGGTCCCGCTCGACGCCGGCTGGGATCTCGACGTGGCGGGCCTCCGGCGCGCCGTCGATTTCGCGCGCCCCAACGTCGTCTTCATCGCCTCGCCCAACAACCCGACGGGCGCGCTCATGTCGGAGGACCGCCTCGAGGCGGTCGTCACCGCGGCGAGCGACGCCCTCGTGATCGTCGACGAGGCGTACATCGACTTTGCCCCGCGCGACCAGCTCGCCCTCCTGCGCAAGCACCCGAACGTCGCCGTGCTGCGGACGCTCTCGAAGATCGGCCTCGCGTCGCTGCGGATCGGCTGGCTCATCGGCGCCCGGGAGCTCGTGGCCGAGCTCGACAAGGTCCGCCAGCCCTACAACCTGCCCACCCCGTCGCAGCGCGCGGCCGCCTTCGCCCTGCGGGAGCTCGGCGGCGAGCTCCGCCGCGCCGCCGCCGCCGTGACGGCCGAGCGCGAGCGCCTCGCGGCCGGGCTCGCCGCGCTCGGCCTCTCGGTCGCGCCGAGCCACGCCAACTTCCTCTGGATCGGCACGCGCCGCCCTGCCGGCGAGGTCTTCGAGGCGCTCGCGGCGCGCGGCGTCCTCGTGCGCAGCTTCCACGCGGCGGGCGGGCGCCTCGCGCACCGGCTCCGCATCACCGTCGGCCTCCCGGAGGAGAACGATCGCCTCCTCGCAGAGATCGCCGCGTGCGCGTAGCCGTGCCGCGCTCCGCCGCGCGGCGCGCGCCGCGCGTGTTCCTCGCGCCGCTCGCGGTGCGCGCGGCGTTGACGGCGTTGACGGCGTTGACGGCGTTGACGGCGTTGACGGCGTTGACGTCCATTGCCGGCTGCGCCGCCCCCCGGGTCGCGCGCTCGATCGACGGCCAGATCATCGAGGGTCGTTACATCGCGGCGCACGCCTATGCGCTGTATGCGATCGGCGCCGAGGCCGAGGCGCGCGGCGATCTCGCGACGGCGCTGGAGGCGTACGAGCTGGCGGAGAACGGAGACCCCGACAGCGCGGACATCTGGACCCGTATCGGGTCCGCGCGCTGCCGGCTCGGGCGCGGGGAGGCGGCGGGCGCCGCCTTCGAGCGCGCCCGCGCGATCGAGCCCGACTACGAGCCGGCCTACCGCGAGCAGGCGCGCTGCGATCTCTCGGCGGGGCGGCTCGAGGCGGCGCTCGGGCGGATCGATCGGGCGATCCTGCTCGATCCGGATCGTGACGACGGCGCCCTGCTCCGGGCCGAGATCCTGCGGCGGCTGGGCCGCACGGGCGACGCGCGCCTCGCCTTGCGGGCGCTCGTGGTGCGGCGCCCCTGGTCGACGGAGGCGTGGCGCGCGCTGCACGCGGCGGCCGTCGAGGCGGGCGATCGCGCGGCGGCCGAGCAGGCTGCGCGGCGCCTGCGGGAGCTGGCTGCGCCGGGAGCAGCCGTCCTGGGGCGGCGCATCCCGCCACGGGGGCAGCTGGCCGAGGTCGACGAGGCGCTCGTCCTGGGCCAGCTGCGCCGCGCCCGCCGCCTGGCGCGCGACGCGGATCTGACGCCCGCCGACGTCGCGGTGCGCGCCGCCGCGCTGGGCCGCATCGGCGAGGCCCGCGAGCAGGCCGAGCTCGTCTCCGCGGCCGATCCGGCGAGCGCCGAGGCGCTCGTGGCGCTCGCGGTGGCGGCCGATCTGAGCGGCGATCTCGACGCGCTGGCGCGGGCCTGCGACGCCCTCGACCTGCCCGCGGCGGCGGGCGGCCCCACGGTGGCCCCCTCGCGGCTCGCCCGGCTCCTCTTTGCCGAGCTGCTCTTCCGTCGCGTCGGCCGCGACGCCGCGCTCACCTGGCTCGGCCCGCCGCCGCCCCCTGCGCTCGTCGCCGGGGATGCGCTGTTCCAGGAGGTCGAGCGGCGCGTCCACCGAGAGCTCGCGAGCGGCGCCCCCTGATGGGCGGGTCAGCGCCGCGTGCCCCCGCCGTGGACCTCAAGGCGAGGGCCTGGTGTGCGGCTTCTCCTTGTACTTCTTGAGATCGAAGTTGAGCTCGAAATCGAGCGTGTTCTCGCCCTCCTTGATCTCGATCTCCCTCTTCACGTCCTGATCGATGGCCGGCAGCAGCGCGGCGGTGAGCACCTTGCCCACGGGGATGCCCTTGATCTCGTAGCTGCCGTCGAGCCCGGTCACGTCGTGGGTCGCGAACTTGAGCACGAAGACCTCGGCCTTGAGGAACGGTTTCGGCAGCTTGTCCACGAGGTGGTAGTAGCCTGGCTGCGGCGGGTAGAACTTCACCGGGTCGCCTTGCGGCACGGCGACGAGGACCGCCATGAAGGGGGCGCCCTCGAGGTTCGGCATGTACGGCTCCAGGGGATCGAGGTTCGCGACCTCGAGCCGCTGGCCATAGGACATGACCACGGTCCGCTTCGAGAACGCGCACCCGTGGATGGTCACCTTCTCCGCCTCTTCGCGTTCCGGCACGTAGCCGCTGTAGTTGACGACGGTGACGAGCGCGTCGGCGACCCCGTTCTGCTGTCCGACGCGGAACAGCCGCCCGTAGGTCGCGGCGGCCTCACCGCACTTGCCGATGGGGAAGCTGAGCCCTGTATCGGGCGGCGGGTCGCCCTTGATGGTGACGCGTCCTCGCAGCGTCCCCGTGGGCCCGCTGTACGGCGCCTGTCGCTTCGGGTTCATCACCTTCGCGACGTCCTCGGAGGTCAGCGAGATGTCGCGCGCCTCGCCCGCCCCGGCCTGCGCGCTCCCCACAGCGCCGGCGCTCGCGCTCCCCGCGGCCGCCGGCGCAGCGCTCCCTGCAGCCGCCGGCGCAGCGCTCCCCGTGGCCACAGGCACCGCGCTTCCCGCCGGTGTCGCGCTCCCCGCGGTCGCGCCGCCGCTCGCGTTCCCTCCCTGACACCCGAGCGCTCCGAGCAGCGCAACGCACGCCGCTCGCATCCTCGCATTGCCCGCTCTTCTCTGCAGCTTGTCGCCGGTTCGCATCGGCGCCGACTCTAGCAACTCGCGCGCCCCGCGCAGCACCGCGGATTCATCGCAAAAAAACGCGCGCCCACGGCGACCATCACCCCCCGCTGCCAAATCAGTTGGCGACGCGGTGCCCCGCGGATGACAGCGGCAGGCCCTCGGAGAGGAGCCCCCCCGGCGGAACCAGCGACAGACGTGAGTGTTCGAGGAGGTCTAGCGAGACGCCAGGACCGCGCGGACCGCGATCCCGAGCGAGGTCGTCGGCCAGATGCCGAGGACCATCACGAGCACCGCGGACACCACCAGGGCCGCGTTGACGTAGCCCGAGCGCATCGGCCGGGCGATCGGAGCGCCCGGGGCCGGCTCGCGCATGTACATGTACACGAGCACCCGCAGGTAATAGTAGGCCGACAGCACGCTGTTGAGGAGCAGCGCCACGGACAGCGTGTACAGCTCCGCGCCCATCGCCGCCTTGACGATGTAGAGCTTGCCGAAGAAGCCGGCGGTCGGCGGCACGCCGGCCAGCGACAGCAGGAAGAGCGAGAACGCGAGCGCCGCCACCGGGTGCCGCTTGCCGATGCCGGAGAGGTCCTCGTAGCTCACCGCCTCGGCCCCGCGGCTGCCGCAGAGGATGAGCGTCCCGAAGGCGCCGACCGTCGAGACCGTGTAGGCGAGCAGGTAGAACATCACGCTCGCCTGCGCGTCCTCGCTCGCGCGCACCGTCGCCGCCACGCCCACGAGCAGGTACCCGGCGTGCGCGATGCTCGAGTACGCGAGCATCCGCTTCACCGACTCCTGCCGGCCCGCGATGAGGTTCGCGACCGTCATCGTGAGCAGCGCCATCACCGCCACGGCCGGCGGCCAGCCCGCGGCCCACGACGAGAGCGCCGGGCTGCCGAACGCCCCGAGCAGCACCCGCAGGAGCGTCGCGAACGCCGCGCCCTTCACCGCCACCGCCATGAACGTCGTGGCCGGCGTCGGGGCGCCCTCGTACGCGTCCGGCGTCCACATGTGGAACGGCACCGCGCTCACCTTGAACGCGAGCCCGACGAGCACCAGCGCCGCCCCGATGAGCAGCAGCGCCGGGTTCGGCGCCGCCGCCCCCTTCGCGCCCGCGATGGCCTCGCCGATCCCCGCGAGGTCGGTGTGCCCCGTCGCCCCGTAGATCAGCGCGCCGCCGTACAGCAGCAGCGCCGCCGCGAACGAGCCGAGCAGGAAGTACTTGATCGCCGCCTCGGTGCTCCGCGGCGACGTCCGGCGGAACCCGGTCAGCGCGTACGCCCCGAGCGACATCGTCTCCAGGCCGAGGAAGAGCGTCAGCAGATCCCCCGCGCCGGCGAGGATGATCGCCCCGACCGTCGAGAAGGTCAGTAGCGGGTAGAACTCCCCGCGATCGAGCCGGTGCTCCGGGAGGTACCCCCCGGCGAGCAGCGCCGCCAGCGCGCCGCCCAGGCAGAGCACGAAGGAGAAGAACAGCGTGAACCGGTCCATGACCAGGTACGGGGCGAGCGAGTCGAACCCCTCCAGCGTCTCGGGGCCGACGAACCCGACCGCGCCCGAGAACACCGCCCCGGCGAGGAGCGTGATCGCGGTCCCGAGCGCCATGTCGGACGAGGGGCCGGAGCGGCGATCGTGCGACTCCTCGCGGCGGTGCGAGAACGCCTCCGCGAGCATCAGCAGCGCGCCGCCGAGCGAGATGACGATGAGCGGCGATACCGCGATGTACGGTCCGAGGATCATCGCGCCGCCTCCCCCGCGCGCGCCGCGAGCGCGCCGTCTCCTCGGCGCGCGCCCCGATCGCGCCGAGCCTGCTCGTCTTCACCCGCCCCCGCCTCGCCCTCACCGGAGCCCAGCGAGGGCGCCCCCTTCAGGAAGGCGGGGGAGAACGTGTCCTCGGGCAGGAGCTTCGCGTTCCGTTCGTCCGCGAAGAGGATCGCCTGCCCGGAGACGACCTTGAACTGGTTGTAAGTAGACAGGACCGACTCCTTCATCCGATCGAGGAAGATCGCAGGGAACAGGCCGATCACGAAGATCATGAGGATCAGGGGCGCGAGCGCGAGGCCCTCGCGGGGCGTCACGTCGGGCAGGTGCTTGTTCTTCGGGTTCGTGAGCGGCCCGAAGAACATCTTCTGCACCACGCTCAGCATGTAGACGGCGGCGAGGATGACGCCCGCCGCGGCGCCGATCGTGTGGATCCCGCTGAACGTCCCGAGGCGCTCGGAGGCGTAGGTCCCCATGATGATCATGAACTCGCCGATGAACCCGTTCGTGCCGGGCACGCCGACGGAGGCGAACGTCACGATCAGGAAGAGCGTCGCGTAGACCGGCATCACCTTGGCCAGGCCGCCGAACTCCGAGACCTCCCGGGTGTGCCGGCGGTCGTAGATCACGCCGACGAGGAGGAAGAGCGCGCCGGTGGAGACGCCGTGGTTCACCATCTGGATCACCGCGCCCTGGATCCCGCTCGGCGTGACGCCGAAGAGCCCGAGCATCACGTAGCCCAGGTGGGCGACCGACGAGTACGCCACGAGGCGCTTCACGTCGGACTGCTTCCAGGCGACGAGCGCGCCGTAGATCACCCCGCCGAGGATCGCGATGCCCGCCAGGTTGGCCGCGAGGCTGGAGGCCGGCCCGGGGAAGAGGCCCATCGAGAAGCGCAGGTACGCGTACGTCCCGATCTTCAGCATCACCGCGGCCAGGATCACCGAGCCGCCGGTCGGCGCCTGCACGTGGGCGTCCGGCAGCCACGTGTGCACCGGCCACATCGGCACCTTGATGAAGAACGCGATCGAGAACGCCCAGAAGCAGAGCATCTGCGCGCCCCGGGGCAGCACGACGCGCGAGAGCGCCAGGTAATCGAACGTGTAGGCGCCCGTGAGCTTCTGGTTCGCCCACACGAGGTACACGATGCCCGCGAGCATCAGCATCGAGCCCGCCATCGTGTAGACGAAGAGCTTGATCGCCGCCTTGATCTTCTCGACGCCGCCCCAGATGCCGATCATCACGAACATCGGCACCAGCATCAGCTCCCAGAAGAGGAAGAACAGGAACAGGTCGAGCGCGACGAACGCGCCGAGCATCGCCCCCTGCAGGAACAGGAGGCAGAAGCAGAGCTCCTTGATCCGGTTCTTGATGGATCCGAACGACGCGTACGCCGCGATGGGCGCGATGAACGTCGTCAGCAGGACGAGCCAGAGGCTGATGCCGTCGATGGCGACGTGCCACCGGATGCCCAGCGCAGGGATCCACTCCTTGATCGACTGGAAGTGCCAGCCCACGGTCATCGGCACGGTGAGCAGCCACAGCGAGGCGAGGAAGCCGGCGCCGAGCACGGCCAGCGTGAAGCCCCGGAGCAGCGAGAGCAGCTGCCGCGGCATGAAAAGCACCGCGGCGGCGCCCACGAAGGGCAGCCCGATGAGCACGTTGAGCAGCGACGACCACTCCCCTGTCGCCTCCGCCGCCTCCGCCGCGGCGCCGGACGGCCAGAGCCACTGCACGAAGAGCACCGTGAGCGCCGCGATGAGCCCGAGGCCAGCCCGCTGCCACGGGGTGTACCCCGCGGCGGCGTGGGCCTCTCCGTGCTCGTCGCCGTGGTGGTCGTCGCCGTGGTGGTCGTCACCGTGGCCGCCGTGGTGATCGTCGCCGGCGTGGGCGCCGTCGGCGCCCTGCCCGTCGCCCGGCGGGAGGATCGCCCCCACGACGCCGGCGGCGAGCGCCGGCCAGTAGTGCGTTACGAGGTCGAGCGCGCTCATTGCAGGCCTCTCGGCTGGATCAGGTCATGGATCTGCTCCGCCGGGGTCGCCCCCGGGGGCAGCGCGGGCACGTCCGAGCCCAGCATGGTGGTCGGGCCCGCGGGGGTCTTGCGTCCCGTCGGCCTGGAGAACGAGAACGTCTCGGTCGCCTCGCGGTCGAACGCGTTGCGCACGCGGAGGACGACGTCCTTCGTCTCGCCGGGCTCGAGCTTCACCGTGACGTCGGCCGCCTCGGAGAAGTCGCGCGCCGGCAGGCCGGGCGCCTCCCAGCGGTACCGGTAGCCGAGCCCCGGCGCGGCCGAGAGCCTCACCTCGCCGGACCGGCGCAGCTCCGCGTCATCGACGTTCGCGTCCGCGTGCGGCTTGACGAGGAACCAGCCGACGCCGGCGAGGCCGATGACCATCGACGCGGCGTAGACCTGCACGCGGCCCGTCTGGAGCGCGCGCAGCACCGTGCCGAAGAACCCGACCAGCGCCGCGGAGAGCTTCGCGATGATGCCGTCGATGATCCACTTGTCGGCCATCGTGAAGATGTCGGCGATCGCGTCGACCATGCCCACCACCGTGGCGTTGTAGAGCTCGTCGATCCGCCACTTGTCGTAGATGAGCCGGTAGAGCCCAGGGAAGCTCTCGGCGAAGCGCCGCTCGGGCTCGCCGCGCTTGTTCCAGTACACGAGCATCGCCAGGAAGATGCCGGTGAAGCAGGCCGCGACGCCGGGCAGCATCATCGGGAAGAGCAGCCCCTCCACCCCCTCGCGCGCCTTCACCGCCCGCTCCGTCAGCGAGAAGACCGGCTGGAGCAGGTGCGCGAGCGGCGCGAACGCGTGGTTGTGGGTGAGGTGCACGAGCGGCTCCGCCATGAGGAAGCCGGCGAAGACCGACAGCGCCCCGAGCACGATCAGCGGGATCGTCATCGGCAGCGGCGACTCGTGCGGCTCCGGGCCCTCGAGCTTCTCGCCGTGCGCGTGCCCGTGGTGGTCGTCGTGGTGGCCGTGCGGGTGCGGGTCCTTCCAGCCGCGCACGATCGTCCAGCCGCGGAACTCGCCGTGGAACGTCTGGAAGTACGCGCGGAACATGTAGAACGCGGTCATCGTCGCGGCGAGGATGCCGACCCAGTAGATCGCCGGGCCGAGCCACTCGGGCCACTGCCACACCGGCTGCCCGCGCGTCGAGACCGACTCGATCCGGCTGGAGAAGGCGCGCCACAGGATCTCGTCCTTCGACCAGAACCCGGCGAACCCGGGGAAGCCCGCGATCGAGAGGCACGCGAGGAGGAAGGTCCAGCGCGTCAGCGGCATGTGGTTCTTGAGGCCGCCCATGTTGCGCATGTCCTGGGACTGGTCGGTGTCGTGGATGCGGGCGTGCATCGCGTGGATCACCGAGCCGGCGCCGAGGAAGAGGCAGGCCTTGAAGAAGGCGTGCGTGAGCACGTGGAAGAAGCCGGCGGCGAACGCGCCGACGCCCACGCCGATGAACATGAACCCGAGCTGGCTCACCGTGGAGTAGGCGAGCACCTTCTTCAGGTCGTTCTGGAAGAGCCCGATCGAGGCCGCGAACAGCGCCGTGGCCACGCCGGTCACCGCGACGACCGCCATCGCGAACGGCGACAGCACGAACACCGCCGAGAGCCGGGCCACGAGGTAGACGCCCGCGGTCACCATCGTCGCGGCGTGGATGAGGGCGGAGACCGGCGTCGGGCCGGCCATCGCGTCGGGCAGCCAGACGTAGAGCGGGATCTGCGCGCTCTTGCCGGCGCAGCCGAGGAACAGCGCGAGCGCGGCCAGCGTCCCCGCGTACACGAGCACCGGCTGCGACGGGATGAGGAAGCTCAGGAAGCCGGGCACGGTGTCGGCCGACATGTTGCCGATCGGCCAGATCTTCACCGCGGCGAGCAGGTTGCCCGCGTTCGCCGCGATGCCGTCGAAGTTCAGCGTGCCCGTGTAGTAGGCGAGCATCGCCATCGCCACGAGGAGGCCGAAGTCGCCGATGCGGTTCACGACGAACGCCTTCTTGCCGGCGCTCGCGTTCTTGTCGTCCTTGAACCAGAACCCGATCAGCAGGTAGCTGCACATGCCGACGCCCTCCCATCCCACGAAGAGGACGGCGAGGTTGTCGCCCATGATCAGGACGAGCATCGAGAAGATGAACAGGTTCAGGTACGCGAAGAACCGGTAGTACCCCGGGTCCTCGCGCATGTACGCGGACGAGTAGAGGTGGATGAGGAAGCCGACGCCGGTGATGACGAGGATCATCGTCCCGCTCAGGCCGTCGACGCTGAAGGCGACGTCGATCGGGATCGACTGGCCCATCCGGCCGGTGATCGAGAACCAGCGCCAGGCCGTCCAGGTGAGCTTGCCGCCCTCGTGCGGCAGCATCAGGAACGTCGTGACGGCCGCCAGGAAGGCGCCGCCGAGCGCGGCGAGCGCCATCAGCCGGACCGCGTCCTTGCCGAGGCGCTTGCCGAAGAGGCCGTTCACGAACGCGCCGAGCGCCGGCAGGCCCAGAATGACCGCGAGCAGCGCGAACTCGGACGCGGGGAATAAGACTCTCAGGGCTTCCACGCTAACTCCTCAGGAGATCGGCGTCGTCCGAGCGCATCGTCTTCCGGATGCGGTAGAACGCGAGCACGATCGCGAGACCGACTGCGGCTTCCGCCGCCGCGATGGCGATGACGAAGAAGGTGAAGATCTGCCCGGCGTGATCGTGCGGGTGCACCCGGTTGTACGCGACGAGCGTGAGGTTCACGGCGTTGAGCATCAGCTCGATGCTCATCAGGAGGACCAGGAGGTTCCTGCGCAGCAGGAAGCCGATCGACCCGATCAGGAACAGCACCGCCGCGACGACGAGGTAGTACTCGATGGGGACGGAGATCATCAGTGCGGCTCCTTCGCCGACAGGGTGGCGTGTCCCGCGAGGGCGCCCGGCTGCGAGGCCCCCTGATCGCCCGGCTCGGGCGACGCGGTGTCCGGGCCTTCGCCGGCGGGCAGCAGCGTCGGGTCGACCTGCTTGCCGCGGGCGACGGCGACGGCGCCGATCACGGCGACGAGGAGCAGCGCGCCCGAGAGCTCGAACGGCACGATCCCCTTCGTGAAGAGCTCGTGCCCGAGCCCCTCGATGGTCCCGAGCGACTCGGGGGCGGCCGGGACGGCCAAGACCCCGGGCTTCGACGCGCTCGCGACCAGGGCGAGCGCGCCGATGCTGCTCGCCCCGAGGACGCCGGCGCCCACGTAGCGCGGCACCGCGGTGCGGGCGTCGCGCGGCGACGTCGCCGACGGGCCGAGGAGCATGATCACGAAGAGGAAGAGGATGACGATCGCGCCCGCGTACACGAGGATCTGGATCGCGGCGAGGAACTCCGCCGAGAGCATCAGGTAGAGCCCCGCGATGCCGACGATCGACGTGAGCAGGCCCATCGCGCCGCGGATCGGGTTCCTGGCCGCGACCGTGGCCAGGCCGCCGAGCAGGACGAGCAGCGACGCCAGCCCGAAGAAGGCGAACTCGAAGATTTTCACGGCGTAAGCACCCCTGTCGACGAGCGGCCCTTGGTCTGGATGTACGCCTCGAACTCCTTGCGGAACTTCCGGAGGAAGCCGAGCGCGGGCATCGCCGTGCCCTCGCCGAAGGCGCAGATGGTGTTGCCCATGATGTTGTCGGCGATCTCGTGCAGCCGATCGAGCTCCTCGATCGTCCCCTCGCCGTGAACGATGCGATCGAGGATCCGGTGGATCCAGGCGCTGCCCTCGCGGCACGGCGTGCACTGGCCGCACGACTCGTGGCGGTAGAAGCGCATCAGGTTGTGCATCGCGAGGACGGGGCACGCCTTGTCGCTGAGCACGATGGCGCAGCAGGTCCCGAGCATCGTCCCGAGCGCGCGGAACGTGTCCACGCCGAGCGGCACGTCGAGCACGCTCTGGCCGTGCCACGGGTGGAGCGGCGACTTGTCGCTCGGCGCGTTGACGACCTCGTCGGCGCGCAGGATCGGGCACGACGAGCCGCCCGGGATGACCCCGAGGAGCTTGCCGTGCTTCACGCCGCCGCCGTACTCGTAGATGAGGTCGCGGAGCGTGACGCCGACGGCGGCCTCGAAGATCCCGGGGTTGTTCACGTGGCCGCTCACGCCGAAGAGCCGGCAGCCGCCGTCCTTCAGGTGGTGCAGCGAGGAGAGCTTCGAGAAGTTCTCCCCCCCGAGCTCGAGCGCCGTGGGCACGGCCGCGATCGTCTCCAGGTTGTTCACGGTCGTCGGCATCCCGAACGCGCCGAACTGGGCGGGGAACGGCGGCTTGAGCCGCGGCTCGCCGCGCTTGCCCTCGAGCGAGTTGAGGAGCGACGTCTCCTCGCCGCAGATGTACGCGCCGGCGCCGGTGTGGACGTAGACCTCGACGGGGTAGTCGATCCCGAACGGGCGCTTGCCGAGGTAGCCCTTCGCGCGCGCCTCCTCGATGGCCCCCCAGAGCCGCGCCTTCGAGAGGTGCAGCTCGTCGCGCACGTAGATGTACGCGGCGTGGGCGCCGATCCCGAAGCACCCGATGATGCACCCCTCGACGACGGCGTGAGGGTTCTTCTCCATCAGGGTGCGGTCCTTGAAGGTGCCGGGCTCGCCCTCGTCCGCGTTGATGACGAGGTAGTGCGGCCGCTCGGGCTTCGGGGGCCACGGCATGAAGCTCCACTTCACGCCCATCGCGAAGCCGGCGCCGCCGCGGCCGCGGATGTTCGCCGCCTTCATCTCCTCGACGAGCGCCTCGCGCGTCATCCCGAGGGCGCGCTTCGCCTGCTGGTAGCCGCCGCCCTTCTCGTAGACGGCGAGCTTGTGGCCGTCGGGCGTGTCGTAGTTCTTGGTCAGATAGCGCGTCAGCCGGAGCATCTCGTCACCTCGTCAACCGATCGAGGATCGCGTCCACCTTCTCGAGCGTGAGGCCCTCGTGGTAGTCGCGATCGACCTGCATCATCGGGGCGGTGCCGCACGAGGCGAGGCACTCTGCGGTGCGCAGCGTGATCTTCCCGTCCTTCGTGGTCTCGCCGGCGTGGATCCCGAGCCGCTTCTCGCAGTGGTGGAGCACCTGATCCGCGCCGTTCAGCGCGCAGCTCAGCGTCCGGCACACCCAGACCTGGTGCTTGCCGACGGGCTCCTTGTTGAAGAGCGTGTAGAAGGTCGCGACCCCCTGGACGTGCGCCGCCGAGAGGCCGAGCTGCTCGGCGACCCAGCGGAGCACCCGCTCGGAGACCCACCCCTCCTGTTCCTGGCAGAGGTGGAGCACGGGGATGCACGCGGCCTGGCGGTTCGGGTAGCGCGCGAGGATCTTCTCGAACTCGGTTCGCCGCTCGGCGGTCAGAGCAAATTGTTCGGTCATGTCGGCTGTTGGCACGGTCCGCTGGCTCCCTGGGCGCGCCGCGCTCGCGGCGTGCCCGCTTCCACATGCAGTCGGGACCCCGCAATGCGGGCCCCTTTCAGCGAGGGTCCGCCCGGCAGACCGGGCGCTACCTCGTGCGCCTCCGATCTGGAGGCGCCTGCCGGAGGCGGACAGCCCCGCGCACCGGCGGCCGGGCATTCGGTTGTCCGTCGTACGGAGCCGTCCCGAGGCGCGGGCACGCTAGTGAGCGACGGTGGTCACTGTCAAGGCGCGCCGGGGGGGAAACATAAAAGCGGACCACACAAAGCCCGCCGCTGCCCAGAAACCGGACCTCTCCCCCCCGAGGTGGCCGCCCCCTCGATCGTTCTCCTAGTAGTCGTGGACGTGGACGTGGACGTGGACGTGGACGTGGACGTGGACGTGGACGTGGTCGTGGTCGTCGACGACCCCGCGGCCCCCCGCCTGAATCCCCGCCCTCCGCCTGGAGCACGTGGCTACGCGGTACTCCCTGGGTTTTCTGACGAAGACCGCGTAGCCTGCCGAGAAGTCCGCAGCGTTCTTCGTCTTTCACTTGAGAACCGGAACGCGCTTCAACTACCCTCGGCGCCCATTACGACGCGCAGGGGCGCGGATATCCGTAGCAGCGAACCCCCCGCCGGAGGTGGTGCGTGTTCTGTCCGAATTGTGGGACGCAAAACTCGGAAACGGCGTCCACGTGCACGAAGTGCGGCTACAACCTGAAGAGCGCAGCCGCGCCGAAGTTCAAGGGCACCATGCTGATGAGTCAGCCGTCCTCCGGGGCGGGCGCGGCGGGTCCGCGCGCGCCGGGGGCGCCTCCGCCTCCGGCGCCTCCTGCCGGAGCGCCGCCGGGCATGGCCGCGATCCCGAGCCCGCCGCAGGGCCTCGCCGGCACGGTGGTCGGCGTCCCGCCGGCGGGGCTCGGCGCTTCGGCGGGGCCTCCCCCTGCCCCGCCGCCTCCCGGCATGGGCTACGGCTCGCCGTCCCCCGGCGGACAGCAGCCGTCTGGCCCGGCCTTCGGCGGCGCGGCCGCGAGCCCGTCGGGCGGCTATGCGCCGTTCGGCCAGCAGCCCCAGGGCGTGAACCCGCTCGGCGGCACCATGGCGATCGACCAGCTGCCGGGGTACGGCGCCCCGGGCCAGCCGCCCGGCGGCATGGGCGGGGCCGCGGGCGCGCCGCCCGGCGCGTTCCCTCCGCCCGGCGGCTACGGGCAGCCCCCGCAGGGCGGCCCGGGTGGGAATCCTTTCGGACCGCCCCCGGGCCAGGACCCGATGGGCGGCCCCGGCGGCGCGCCTCCCGGCTACGGGCAGCCGCCCGGTTACGGGCAGCCGCCTGGCTACGGGCAGCCGCCCGGCTACGGGCAGCCGCCTGGCGGTGCGCCTCCCGGTTACGGGCAGCCTCCGCAGCACGGCGCCAGCGGGTACGGGCCGCCTCCGGGCCAGGACCCGATGGGCGGCGGCTACGGCAGCCCCCCGGGCGGCAGCTACGGCAGCCCTCCGGGCGGCGGCTATGGCGGATCGCCGGCTGGCGGCTATGGCAGCCCTCCGGGCGGCGGCTACGGCGGGCCGCCCGGCGGCAGCTATGGCAGCCCTCCGGGCGTGAGCGATCCCGGCTACGGCGGGTCGCCCGGCGGCGCTCAGATGTCGGCGCCCGGCCAGTTCGGCCAGGCTGCCAGCAACCTGGGCGTGTACGGCGGCGGCGGCTCGATGGCCCCGGGCGCGAAGGGTGAGATCCGCAACCCGGTCACGGTGTGCGTGATCGGGATGGTCTGCTTCCTCTACGCCCTCTGGCAGATGTGGGCGATGCTGAACGAGCTCCAGCAGGCGACGAAGGACCCCGAGTTCAAGCCCTGGTACCTCTTCATCCCGTTCCTCAACTACTACTTCCTCTGGGTGAAGGTGCCGGAGCAGGTGACCCGGGCCAAGCAGATGGCCGGCTCGCGCAACCAGCAGGCCGAGGGCATCGTGCTCTACGTCTTCCTCCCGCTCTACGCCCTCGCGAAGGACCTCAACGAGGTCTGGGACCCGAACGCCGCCTGACCCGCGCCGCGGTCCTCCGCCGTGTCGCCGTCCAGCTCGACCGAAGCCCGTTCGCCCGCTCCGTCGGCCCTGTCCCGATGGAGCGCGGCGCACGTGCGCGGCCGCGCTGCGCGCCTGGGCACGGTGGCGGCGGTGCTCGGTCTCCTCGTCGCCTGCGGCGCCCCGCTCTGCCCGTTCGCGATCGTCACCCGCCACCCCTGCCCCGGCTGCGGGCTCACCCGCGCGACGCTCGCCCTCGCGCAGGGCCACCTGGCCGACGCGCTGCGCCTCCACCCTCTCTCTCCGGTCATGGCGCCGCTCGTGATCGCCGCGCTCGCGTACAACGCGGCGATCTACGTGAAGGACGGCCGCATCGCGGCCGCCGAGGGGGTGCAGGGCGCGTGGGTCACGCGGCTCGGCATCGCGCTGGCGGTCCTGATGCTCGCCGTCTGGATCGCGCGCTTCCTCGGCGCGCTCGGCGGCCCCGTCCCCGTCTAGAGCGTCGCCCCCTGCAGCGCAGAGCGACGGTCACCCGCACAGGAGACGGGTCCAGATCGGCGTTTTCGGCGCGGAAGCGAACGAAGGTGCGCTGAGCACCGAAAACGTCGAGATGGGCCCGTATCCGAAGCGGATCAACAGCCGCGGACGCGGAGCGCTTCGCCCCGGCGCCGCGACACGGGGCGCAGGGCGCGCACGGCGTGGGCGCCGCGCCGGGGCCAGCCCCGCTGCGAGCGCGCGAGCGGGGCGCCCGCGGGCACGCCGACGCGCAGCAGCACCTCGTAAGCGCGCTCCAGATCGCTGCCGATCACGTCGAGCTGCTCGTCCGTCAGGCCCCGCTTCGCCTTGGGGAACAGGATGTCCTCCTCCTCGTCGGCGTGGTGGGCGAAAATGTCCCGCAGGAGCCGGAGGCGCGCCTCGAAGCGCACATCGGTCACGCGCGTGCGCAGCAGGTTGTCCGCCGCGAAGCGCGCGAGGCCGTGCTTCTCGTACGCGTCGTGGAGCGGCTTCCTGTCGCCGGCCATCCGCTCGGCACACACCGGGTAGAGGTACGTCTCCTCGATGCGTACGTGCGCGTCGATCATCCGGGAGAGCTGCGCGACCATCGCCGTCCGGAGGCCCGGGCTGGGCTCGGCGGCGATGCGCGCCATCAGGGCGCTGACTTCGAGATGCTGCTGCTCCAAGAGATCGAGTGCGTCCATGGGGTTCCCCTCGCGTGAAGCTCACCGCCTCGCGCCGCCGCGCTTGAGCAGCGCGTGCACAGCCCCGGATCGCGGTGCCGGGCGGCGCGGTGCAGGCGGCACCGTCGTGGCAAGGAGCGGGCCGGCGCCGGGGCGCGCGGAGCGCTGCCTTGGCTACACCGGCACGCCGGCGAGGGCGTCGCGCATCGCCGAGGCGCTGGGGAAGCGGTGGTCCGGGTGCTTGGACAGGGCCCGCGCGAGCACCTCGTCGAGCACGCGCGGGACGTCACGGCGCTCCCGCCGGAGGGGCACGGGCGCGGACCGCACGATCGCGACGAGCACGTCGAGATCGCCCCGGCCCCGGAAGGGGAGCTTGCCCGAGAGGGCGTAGTAGATGAGCAGCGCGGCCGCGAACAGGTCGCTCCGCTCGGTGATCGCGCGGCTCCGCATCGCCTGCTCCGGCGACATGAAGAGCAGCGTGCCGACGAGCGACCCGGGGCTGTCCGGCGTCACGCCGTCGCCCGTGTCGACGCCAGGCTCGTGCGCGAAGCCGAGATCGATGAGCTTGACCGTCGTCGCGCCCTCCCCCTCCCCGGCGCCCCGCGCCCCGGGGACGAGCAGGATGTTGCCGGGCTGGAGGTCGCGGTGGACGACCTTCGCCGCGTGCATCGCCGCGAGGCCGGCGAGGATCTGGTCCGCGAGGGCGAGCGCGCGGCCGATCGGCAAGGGGCCGCGCTTCCGGACGTCCTCGCTCAGCGTCACGCCGTCGAAGAGCGGCATCACGAAGAACGGCCGCCCGTCCTCGAGGCGCCCCTCGCCGAGCACGGGGCAGACGTTCGGGTGGTCGATGCGGCGGGCGAGCCGCACCTCGCGGGCGAACCGGCTCTCGATCCCGGAGTCCCCCGCGTGCACGCGCCGGAGCGCCTTGAGGGCGACCGGCTCCCCCGTGGCGGCGCGGCGGGCCGCGTACACCGCGCCCATCCCCCCCTCGGCGATGAGCCGCTCGATGTGCAGTCCGTGCTCTGTACGACCGACGAGCGGGTCGACGGCCAGCCGCCCACACGCCGGGGCCCCCGTGGTGATCCCGCCTACCACCTCGGCGCCACGCCCCGGCGGGAGCCCCTTCGGCGCCCCCCGCTCGCGGCCCGCATGGCGGACGATCCCGGAACGAAGCGGCAGCCGTCGCTCCTCGGCTGGACCGCGGCCCTGGTCGGCAGGGTCAGGCAGCGCCTCAGCGATCACGGACCTCTCCCTGGCCGAACCGGAGGAGCAACGCAGTTGGGAGCCAGGATCCACGTAGAGAACCTCGTCAGAAATTACCTGACGAGTGTCCATGGACCAGGCCCGCCAAGCAAGCGGATTGGGTGCCGAAACGACCAACGACGTGTGGGTGCACCTCCGGCTTATGTCCCGTTTCTACTCAGTTTTTGCCCGGACGAAGCGAACCGCCCAAGGCGTTTCCGGACGGTCGGGAAAATCCTGAAGGAAATTGCGTCCCGATCCCCGTTACCTTCGCGGCGCACTCCTCACTACATGCCGAGGGCGACGACGTGGCGAAGCGTCTTGATCTCATTCTCGTGATCGACGTGGAAGCGACCTGCTGGGACGGCGACCCGCCGCCGGGCGAGGAGAACGAGATCATCGAGATCGGCGTGTGCCCGCTGGAGGTCGCCTCGTGCCGGCGCCGGGAGCGGCGCTCGATCCTTGTGCGCCCTGAGCGCTCGCGCGTGAGCCCGTTCTGTACGGCGCTCACGACGCTGACGCAGGCGGATGTCGACGCGGGCGTGTCGTTCAGGGAGGCGTGCGCGACGCTCCGGAGCGAGCTCAAGGCGCAGGATCGCCTCTGGGCGAGCTACGGCGACTACGACCGGCGCATGTTCGAGCGGCAGTGCCAGTCGCGCGGCGTGCCGCTCCCGTTCGGGCCGAGCCACCTCAACGTGAAGAGCCTCTTCGCGGTGACGCACGCGCTGTCGCGGGAGGTGGGGATGGCCGAGGCCCTGGAGCGCGCCGGCCTGCCGCTCGCGGGCACGCACCACCGCGGCGTCGACGACGCCCACAACATCGCGGGCCTGCTCGCGCACCTCCTGCTGGCCGCGCGGCGGTGACGTCGGCGGCGCCGGGCGCTCAGGCGATCGGCGCCGCCTCGAGGGCCTCGGGCTGCGCCCCTGCGGCGTCCCGGGGCGGTGGCTCGCCGGCGGCGGCGCCTCCGGACGACGCCGCTCGCTCGTCGCCTCCCGCGGCGGTCGCCCCGGCTGCGGCGGGCGGCACGGTCGCCGCGGCGAGGAGGTAAGCGAGGCCCGCGCCGAGCAGCAGGGCGCTGTAGCCGAGGTTCAGCGCGCACAGGGCGCCGAGGGCCATCGCTGTCGCGCCCGAGAACGCGCAGAGCGCCCAGCACCACGGCAGCAGCGCCGACGAGACCGAGTCCACGATCTTGACCCCGAGCGGCGCGAGCGAGCCCGCGAGCACGCCGAACGGCACGAGGATCGCGATGGCGAGGAGCGCGCGCGGGAACGCCCCGAGCCCGAGGCCCCACCGCGCGAGCGGCACGAGGCCCACCGCCGAGAGCGCCGCGGCCACGGCGAGCGCCTCCGCCACCCTCGCGGAGACCTCCGTCGCGGCGCCCGGGGCCACCCGGGCGGTGAGGTAACCGCCCACGCCGGCCGAGACAAGGAGGATCACGAGCACGGCCGGGAGCTCGTGCGCGGGCAGGTCGAGCAGGAGGAGACCGTGCCGGAACACGGCGAGCTCGACGAGCGCGAACCCCGCGCCGATCGCGGCGAAGAACGCGAGCGCTCGGGCGGGCGGCGTCGGCGGCGCGGTCGACGCGCGCGCGGTCTGCGTGGGCACGTCCTGCGGCGCGAGGCGCCCGCGCCGACGGCGCGCGGCGAGCGCCGGGAGCAGCACGCCGAGCGCGGAGAGGACCGCGCCGACGGCGAGCAGCAGCGCGAGCGCGAAGAGGGCCGTGTGCCCGGCGCGGAGGGCCCCGACGTCGCCGAGCACCGCGGGCAGGCGGCGCGCCGGGACGGTGTACGAGAAGAACGGCCTGTCGTCGGTGGGCGGCGTCAGATCGGCCTCCACGGCCGCGCCGTCGGCGACGCGCGCGGCCGCCGCGGAGGCCGCGGAGGCCGAGGGCGCGGCCGCCGCGACGAGCAGGCTGCGGACCGGGGTCGCCGGGCGGTCGGGGGCGAGGACCTCCGAGAACCTGTGCTTGCGGCAGTGGCGGCGGAGCGCGTCGACGTCCTCGCGCGCGAGCGGCGTGCGCCGGGCGAGCAGCGCGGTCCTCTGCGCGGCGCTGCACGCGAAGAGGTGGTCCTTCGGCGCGGCCACGCCCGCGCGGCGCAGCGCCGCGGTCACGAGCGAGAGCAGCCGATCGAAGTCCGCGTCCGCGCGGGCCAGGACGAGCGTGCCCTCGGGCAGGAGGCGCGAAAGGAAGTCCCCGACGCCCTCCAGCGTGTGGAGCCGGCTCTCCGAGAGCGCGAGCGCGCCGGTCGTCGACGCTTCGACCGTGTCGGCCGACGGGATCACGATGTTCCGGAAGAGCAGCGGCGTGCGCCGGGCGAAGCTCCGCCCGTCGCCCACCACGAGGTGGACCTCGGGCTTGTCGAACAGGTTGCCGCTGAACGCGGCGTACCTCCCGCGCATCACCTCGAGGACGCCGTGGTCGCCCTCGACGGCGACCACGTCCTTCTGCCCCGCCTTGAGCGCGGCGCGCACGTCGCGCCCGCCCCCGGCGCCGACGACGAGCGCGGGGCCCTGGTCCTTGTGCAGCGCGTACGCCATGTCCTCGGGCTGCGGCGGGGGCGTCGCCTTCGCGTCGAGGATCGGGCTCGCCGCGGCGCCGCCGAGCCGCATCAGCGCCGCGCCGGCCTTCGGTCGATCGACGGAGATCAGCGAGCGCTCGGTCCAGGCCTCGTGCTCGGTCCGGTCGGGCGACGGCCGGCGGATGCCGGCGAGCCGGAGCCACGGGGCGCCGACGTCGCCGGCGAGCAGCACGAAGGAGCCGAGCAGGAACGTGGCGACGAGGCCGCCGGGCGCCCGCTGCTCGCCCTCGCAGCAGCGCGACCCGAGGTAGAAGAAGATGCCCGCCACGGCGAAGAAGATCGCCGCCGCGAGCGCGGCGCGGGGCGCCCCCGCGCGGAGCGCGCCGGCCGCGGCGAGCCCGCCGAGCGCGCCGCCGACGAGATCGAGCAGGTAGAGCCGGGGCATCTCCGGCGCCGCGTGCCGGATCGCGGCCGCGAGCGCGAGGCCCGCGAGCGCGAACGGGACCGTGGAGGCCGCGTAGCACAGCGCGAGCCACGGGAGAGACCCCGGCGCGGGGACGGACAGGGGCTCGCGGTGCGCGAGCAGGATGACCGCGGCGAGGGTCGCGCCCGACGCGAGCGCTGCGAGGGTCGCCATGCGGGCGAAGAGCGCCGGCGGGCGGGCGAGCGACGGCACGACGTAGAGCAGCGCGCCGCCCACGCCCGCGCCGACGAGCGACAGCGAGACCGCGAGGAACGCGTGGATCTCGCCGAACAGCGCCGCGTAGATCCGCGCGAGCGAGATCTCGAGCAGGACCGAGGCGCACGCGAGGGCTGCGACGCCGCTGAAGAGGCCGCTCCGCTGGGGGACCCGCATGGGCCCGCTCCTACCACAGCGCGAAGCGGCGTTTCACCTCTCTCGACCGAGCGGGGCGAGCGGCCACGGCGCGAGCAGCGGCACCGGGGCGCTCTGTCGGCCCAAACGCGGCTCCGCCGCGCCGCTTTGTCGGATCGCGCGCGCGCACTCGTCGACGGTCAGGCGGCGCGGCCCGTACGCGGAGGCGTTGGCCGCGTCGGCGTCCATCAGCCGGGTCGGCGTGTCGATCCCGAAATCGTCCGGGTGCCCCGGCTCGTCGAGCAGCACGTGGCCGAGCTCGTGCGACAGCGCGAACGACGCGCGATCCGCGCGCAGGCCCGCCCGATCCTCGATGATCGTGTTCCGGATCGCCCCGCCGTCGGCGAAGATGAACGACTCGCCGATCCGCCCGCCGCCCGCGAAGCTCGGGACCATCACGACGTCGACGGTCGAGGGGTCGCCGTCGTCGAACGCCTTGAGCAGCGCCCGCTCCTCGACCGTGCCGGCGATGGCGTCCGTGTCGCTGAAGTGCTGGAGGCCGTCGTCGAGGTCCACGGCGCCGATGCACGCCGTGAGCGTCGCGTCGGTGCTCAGCGCGCCCGCCGCCGGCGGCTCGATGGTCGCGAGCGCGCCGCCCGGCCGCCGCACGAGCACGTCGGTGGTCCCGTAGGCGCCCGCGCCGA
This sequence comes from Sorangium sp. So ce145, assembly GCF_051525985.1. Classification (NCBI taxonomy): domain Bacteria; kingdom Pseudomonadati; phylum Myxococcota; order Polyangiales; family Polyangiaceae; genus Sorangium; species Sorangium sp. So ce145. The sequence continues at coordinate 5,995,255 of NZ_CP150315.1, forward strand.
TGGCCGGGTTGTCGGAGAGGCGCACCGAGAACCCCGCCGCGCCGATCGCCGCGGCGACGGCCCGGGCCGCCGCGTCGGGGCGCGCGCGGCGCGCGATCGCCGCGGTGACCTCGTGGCCGTCGACGCGCACCCGGATCGCGCCGCCGCTGGCCGGCAGGCCGTGGTCGCAGCCGATCGCGAGCAGGTGCGGGCGCGGCGGATCGACGAAGGTGACGTCGAGCGCCTCGGGCGGGCCGAAGCTCACGCCGCAGGCGCCCCAGAGGGCGTTCGCCCGCTCGACCTCCGCGCGCGCGATGGCGAGCGCGCCCGCGTCGTCGCCGCCCATCGGCGGCGGGCCGCCGGCGCGGGGGCGCACCATGACGATCCGGAGGCGCGCGCGCGTGCGCCCGAGCGGCCCGAGCGGCGAGGCGCGCGGGCCGGCGACGCGGATCATCTGGACCTTCGGCCCGCCGGGCAGCGCGACGACGAGCGCCCCGCCGACCTCGCCCTTCACGGAGCGATCGACGATCATCGGGTGGTTGCGATCGATGTCGTCCGCGACCACCCGGAGGGGGCGCGTCGATCCGCACACGAGGCCCGGCGGCACGTCCTCCGGGCACAGCACGTGGCCGAGCGGCACGTCGGAGAGGCGATCGATCGCCGCGCCGGACGGCGCCGCGGAGTGGACGTCGAGCGTGAGCGGCAGATCCTCCGGCGCGCCGATGACGAGCAGCCGGAGCGCGTCGGGATCGTCGAGGTTCGCGAACGGATCGTCGCCGAGCCGGTCCGGGGGCGTGCGCTGCAGCGAGGCGTGGGAGCGCGCCATGTCGATGCGCCGCCCGGCGCCGTCGATCGCGCGCACCTCGAACGCGCTGATCGTCCGCGCCTCGCCGAAGAGCGCGATCTCGCTGCGCCCGGCGCGGACCGCCTGGATCTCGACGCGGCGGGCGCCCGCGGGGATCGCCGCGCCGGGCTTGACCGGGCTGCCGTCGACGAGGAGCCGCAGGCCGGCGGGGATCGCCGCGGGCGCCTGGCTCGCGCCGCGCGGCGCGCGCAGCGCCAGGAGCTCCGGGGCGGGCGGCGCGCGGGGCTGCTCGCCGTCCGGCACGCCGTCGGCGTCGTCGTCGTCCAGATCGACCGCGATCAACGCCGGCTCGGCCGCCGCGGCGCCGGCCGGGCCGAGCAGCCCGCCGAGGAGGACCGCGAGTGCAGACAGCCGCCTGTTCATGTCGTCATCGCCCTGCCCGCTCGCCCTCCCCGGCCAGTCTATCGCGACTCCGGCCGAGCGCAGCCGGCGCGGCGCGGGAGGGGCCGTCGGGAGCCCTCCGATGGCGGTGCGTCACGCCCTGCGCCACGTGTCGCGCCATGGTCAGCGTCAGCGCCGTCATTTTCGGTGTCGACGGCACGATCCTCGACACCGTCGATCTGCACGCGGCCGCCTGGCAGCAGGCCTTCCGGCGGTTCGGCCGCGAGGTCCCGCGGGAGAAGCTGCGCAGCCAGGTCGGCAAGGGCGCGGACCAGCTGCTGCAGACGTTCCTCTCGCCCGAGGAGCTCGGCTGGATCGGCGCCGGGATCTCCTCCCTGCGCGACCAGATCTACGGGCGCGAGCTCCTCCCGGGCGCCCGGGCGTTCCCCTGCGTGCGCGAGCTGCTCCAGCGCGTCGCGCGCGACGGGCGCCGGATCGTGCTCGCCTCGCCGACGCCGCGCGGCGAGCTCGACGCCAGCGTCGAGCTCGCCCGGGTGGGCGATCTGGTCTCGTGGACGGTCTCGGCCGACGACGCGGACAGATCGAAGCCGCGCCCCGACGTCCTCGAGGCGGCGCTCGACCGGCTCGGCAGCGTCGATCCTCGCGAGGTCGTGCTCGTCGGCGACGCGCCGTCCGACGCCGAGGCCGCGGCGAAGCTCGGCCTCCTCTCGGTGGGGCTCCTCTGCGGAGGCTTCCCTGAAATGGAGCTCCTCGAGGCCGGGTGCGCGGCGATCTACCTCGATCCGGAGGATCTCCTCGCGCGCTACGGCGCGTCGCCGCTCGCGCCGCCGGGGGAGCGGCTCGCGTCGTAGCGGCGCTCGGGCGGGCTCAGGAGGCGCCGGGCGGGCGCGCGGCCACCGAGCGCTGGCTCTCCGGGGCGCCGAGCCGCTCCCGGAGCGCCTTCCGCTGCGCCTCGTCGATGGATGACGCGGCGGTCGAACCGTCGCGGCGCTCCACCGAGTAGACGGCGTCGGGCGGCAGGAGATCGAGGAGCGCGGGGCTCTCGGTCGTGAGCAGGAGCTGGCGCTGGGCGGACGCGCCGCGCAGGTACTCGAGCAGCGGAGGCAGCGCGGCGCGATCGACGCCCGCGTCGGGGTGCTCGAAGCCGGCGAGCACGAGCGGGGGCTCCTGCGAGAGCGCCGTGACCATGGCGGCGAGCCGCAGCGTGGCGTCCGGCTCGTCCGCGGCGGCCCGCCAGCGCTCGCGCCCGTCGCCGTCGACGCCGTGGCGCAGCTCCGGGACGAGGAACCCGCCGGACGAGGACGCGCGGGCGCCGTCGACATCGCCGATCACCTGTGACAGCCCCGCGAGAAACTCGTCCTGCCATCGCTCCTTCGCGAGCGCGCGGAGAACCGAGCCCCAGTTGTCGCCGCTCGCCTTGAGGCGCCGGGAAGCGCTGATCTTCTGGGGCGAGCGCAGCGTGCGCGGCGCGAGGGAGTAGAGGACCGCCCGGCGCAGCTCGTCGAGCATCGGCGTGAGCGGTCCATCGGAGAGCAGCGGCAGGACGAGCTTCGTGCCGCTCACGGCGATGGGGGCGACGCCGCGGTACGCGAGCGTGCCGCTGCGCCCCTTGTCCTTGCGCGAGAACCCCTTCGGGCTGCCCTTCAGCCGGTCGAAGGAGACCTCGGGCGCGTCGCTGCCGGCGTCGAAGACCTCGCGCAGGCCAGGCTTGACGAGCCGCGTGAGCGCGCTGCGCTGCCACCACGCGGCCGTCTCGCTCTTGACGCGCGCCTCGCCCTCCCGCTCTCCCGGCGCGAGCTGCACGAGCCAGAACCCGTGGCCCTCGGTCCTGGAGACCGCGACCCCGAGCGTGGTGAGCGCGCCGTCGCCGCGCGCGCCCCCCAGCGCGCCGCCGCCGCGCCGGTTCGCCGCCGCCAGATCGAACGCCCCGTTGGCGCACTCGGCGAGGAACCGCACCGCGTCGAGCAAGCAACCCTTGCCCGAGCCCGGCGGACCGACGAGCGCGGTCAGCGACCCGAGCGTGAGCTCGAGGCCAGCCCCGACGCTGCCGTAGTTGCTGACGTAGACGTGGGTGATCATCGCGGCGCGGAGCCTCGGTTCGAGGACGTCCACCCCCCTGCCCGCGCTGCGGGACCGCTGGCCAGGCGCGCCTGAGAGACCTTCCAGGACGCTGGAGAGACCTCCCGGGACGCTCGAACGAGCTCCCGGGACGCCAGAACGACGTCCCGGGACGCCAGAACGACCTCCAGGGACACGCCACCGCGCTCCTGGGGCGCGTCGCGTTGCGCTCCCGGGACATGGCACGGCGCTTCCGGGACATGTCGCCAGGCACCAGGGACAGCACGCCAGGCTCCAGGGACAGCACGCCAGGCACCAGGGACAGCACGCCGGGCTCCAGGGACAGCACGCCGGGCTCCAGGGACGCCCGGACGGCGTGGGAGAGGTCCCGGAAGCGCTATCTCCTTCACGCCACGGAGAGATCCTGCCGCCCGGGCAGGCTGTCGCCCGTCACGAGCCGGCGATGCGCGGCCCTCGGTCCCGGTACCGTCCTGAAAATCTCCGATGCGCCCCACCCGACGAGGATCATCGAACGCCTCGCCAGCGATGTCCGCAACAAGATCCTTGCGGAAGCCGCGCCGCCCCGCGATGCGAGGCGATCACACCCGCAGGATCGTAAGGCCCGGCACGTAATCGCGCCGGAGCCCCACGATCCGCGCGGTCGCATCGAACGCCCTGGAGCCCCCTTGGAGCGTTCACCCACGGCCTCCACCCGAGCCGCTGATCTCGCCGGTCGAGCGTCGCTTCATGAACGCCACCGGCGAGAGCCCCGCGAGCTCACGGAACTCCCTGACCAGGTGCGGCTGATCGCAGTACCCGCTCGCGAGGGCGATCTCCGACCACGACCCGCGGGCGACCTGCGCGTTCGAGACGACGCGCTGGAAGCGGGCGATGCGCGCGTACTGCTTCGGCGAGACGCCGACGGTCGCAACGAAGGCGCGTCGCAGGTTCCGCGGGCTGACGTGGAGCGCGCTCGCCGTCTCTTCCACGGTGATCCCTCCGAGCGAGAGCTTCCGGAGCGCGGCGCGCGCGACGGCCGCCGACGCGGGCTCGAACACGTCGGGACCGAGCATGCGTCCCTCGAGGGCGCGTTCGATCGCCTCCAGGCGAGCTCGCGCTGGGTCCCGCGTGACGCCGGCCCCGACCGCCACCAGCTGCTCGAGCAGGGCGTCGGCGCGCCGGCCCCAGAGATCGCGCGCCGGGACGATGCGATCGGCGAGCTCGTCCATCGGCACGCCGAAGAAGGGGTACGCGCCGCCGGGTCGAAAGACCACCTGCACCGCGAGCAGGAAGCGCGGCACGCGCTTGTACACGGCGCGCGTCTTGGGCCCGAGGACGACGAGGTCGGCGCGGTCCGCGTCGAGCAGGCGAAAGACCAGCGATGTCGTGCCGTCGGGCAGCAGGTCGAGGTTCGTGATCGGCGGCGCGCTGGCGCGGACGGCGGCGACGAAATTGCGAAGCGCGCGCGATGCCGGCGCGCCGGCCTCCGGGCGCGGGGCGCGCCGCGCGACGGCCTGTTCGATCGATCCCAGCACGGCGCGATCGTGCGCTCGCCTCGGGCCGCCATCAACCCACCCGGCCCCGTCCCGGCCGTTTCCTCCAAGATTGCACGCCGGCACGGGCGCACGCTGCGGTCCAGCGAGGGCTCTTCAGCCCGAACCCCCAGGAGGACCACGATGAACCTCGACCACTACGTCACCCTCGGCCGCTCCGGGCTGCGCGTCAGCCCCCTGTGCCTCGGCGCCATGACCTTCGGCGAAGACCACGGCTTCGGATCCAGCGTCAAGGAGTCCGAGGCGATCCTCGATCGCTTCATCGAGCGCGGCGGCAACTTCATCGACACCGCCAACGCCTACACCAGGGGCCACTCCGAAAAGATCATCGGCGACCACCTCGGCCGCCACCCGAGCAAGCGCGACCGGGCGGTGATCGCCACCAAGTTCACCGCGAACCTCTACCTCGGCGACCCCAACGGCGGCGGCGCCGGGAGGAAGGCCATCTTCGCGCAGTGCGAGCAGTCGCTGCGCCGCTTGCAGACCGACTACATCGACCTCTACTGGATGCACGTCTGGGACAAGCACACGCCCATCGAGGAGACCGTGCGGGCCCTCGACGATCTGGTGGCGGCCGGCAAGGTCCGCTACGTCGGCGTCTCCGACACGCCGGCGTGGAAGGTGGCGCAAGCGCACGGCCTTGCAGGCTTCCGCGGGTGGGCGCAGTTCATCGCGCTGCAGATCGAGCACTCGCTCCTCGAGCGCACGGTGGAGGGGGAGCTCATCCCCATGGCGCGCGAGCTGGGCCTCGGCGTCACGCCCTGGTCGCCCCTCAAGAGCGGCGTGCTCACCGGAAAGTACACGCGGGAGAACGCCGGCAAGCACAAGGCCGATCGCGGCCCGTTCGTGCTCTCCGCGCTCACCGACAAGGCGTACGCCGTCGTCGACAAGCTCGTCGAGATCGCCGGGGCTCTCGACACCACGCCGGCGCGCGTGGCGCTCGCCTGGGTGGTGGCCCGGCCGGGCGTCACCTCCACCATCATCGGCGCGCGCACGCTGGCGCAGCTCGACGACAACCTCGCCTCCCTGGAGGTCGAGCTCGCGCCCGATCAGGTGGCCGCGCTCGACGCGGTCTCGGCGCCGACGCTCGACTTCCCCGCCGGCTTCCTGCGCATGGCCGGCGCGTTCACGAACGGCGGCACGACGATCAACGGCGAGAGCGCGCCGGCGTGGCCGATGGCGCCGAAGAACGACGGCGAGCGGTACTGAGCACGCGCCGAGCGCCCGGGCTGGGGCGCTCGGCCGAGTCTCCGTCGCGGCAGCGCCCCCCCGGCGCCCTCACGCCGTCCGCGCGACCGCGATCGCGAGCGCCTCGCCGTCGACGTTGACCTCGCGCCGCTCGGCCTGCCCCCACGCCGCGGGCGCCGCGCCCAGCACGAGCTCGGCGGCGAGCGCCTCCTGCATGAGCATCTCGCGCGCCGCCTCGGCGACCTTGCGGGCCCGCTCGCCGCCGTCGAGCGCGAGCCGGATCCGCTCGGTGAAGCCGAGGTCGAGCTCCTTGCGCAGCCCCTGCACCCGCGAGAGGATCTCCCGGCCGAGCCCCTCGTCGCGGAGCGCGTCCGTGAGCGCCGTGTGCAGCACGACGACCCCCGCGCGGCCGCCGGCCGCCGCGAACCCCTCGCCCGCCTCGACCGCGACGTCGATCTCCTCGGGGCCGAGCTCGACCTGCTCGCCGTCGAGCGCGATCGCGATCTTGCCCTCGGTCGCGAGCGCCGCGCGGAGCGCCGCCGCGTCGGCCTTCGCCAGGACCTGCTTCGCGAGCTGCACCTTCTTGCCGAGCTTCGGCCCGAGCGCGCGGAAGTTCGGCTTGAGCACGTAGCGGACCGCGCTCCCCTCCTCGCCGGGCTTCAGGAAGCGCACCTCGTGGACGTTGAGCTCCTCGGCGATGAGCGGCACGTGCTCGGCGAGCGCCGCCGCGAGCCCCTGCTGCGACAGCACGATGTCGGCCCGCGAGAGCGGCTGCCGCACCTTGAGCTTGTTTGCCGTGCGCACCTGCAGGCCGAGCGAGACGAGCTCGCGCACCGCGCGCATCTCGATCGCGAGCGGCTCGTCCACCGCGGCGGCGTCCGCCTCGGGGAACGCCACGAGGTGGACGCTCTCCGGCTGCGACGCGGGCCACGGCCGCCGCACCAGGTTCTGGTACATGGCCTCGGCGAGGAACGGCGTGAACGGCGCGCTCAGCTTGGCGAGCGCGACGAGCACCTCGTACAGCGTGAAGTACGCGTCGCGCTTGTCCTGGGCCGCCCGAACCGCGCCCGGGGCGATCTCCGGGGCGTCTCCGGGAGAGGACGGCGAACGCCGATCCTCGACCCACGTCGGAGAAGGAGCCCAGAAGCGCGCGCGGCTCCGGCGGACGTACCAGTTCGAGAGCGCGTCCACGAGATCGACGAGCCGCTGCGCCGCCTCGTACAGCCGGTACTCGTCGAGGTGCTCCGTCACCTCTCGCGTCGCGAGCGCGAGCTCCGACAGGATCCACCGGTCGAGGAGCGACCGCTCCCGCGCCGGCCGGTAACCGGCGCTCGCAGCGAGCGCCGCGGGCGACGTGTCGGTCGCGCCGGGGTTCCCCTCGGCGGGCGAGAAGCCGTCGATGTTCGCGTAGATGGTGAAGAACGAGTAGACGTTGCGAAGCTTGACCGCGAACTCCTTCTGGTACGCGCGCACGTTCGTGAGCGAGTGGCGCGTGTTCGTCCACGGCGGGGAGGACGCGTAGAAGAACCAGCGGAACGCGTCGGCCCCGGGCGCGGGCGTCGCCGGGTCCTCGATGAAGACGCGCTGGTCCTGCGGCAGCCTGGGCACGTCGTTGGGCATCACCGAGAGCGCCTTGTCGGCCGGCGAGAGGCCGAGGCGCTCGAGGTCTCCGCGCGAGAGCGCGACGATGCGGCGCGGGAGGCGCTTGTTGCCCGTCGTGGGCCTGAGCTCCAGCGTCACCGCCGCGCCCTCGCGATCGGCGCGGTAGACCCGCACCTTCGCCGAGTCGCCCGTGAGATCGAGCCCCTCGTAGTCCTCGCGCGCGATGTAGGCGACGCCGTCCTTCATCGCGCCGATGCCGGCCTCCGCGCCGTCGGCCGCCGCGAACTCCATCCGGACGCGCTCGAGGATGACCTCGGGCGGCGTGTAGTTGCCCTTCGACTTGCTCTCCTTCTTGCCCTCGCGGTCGCCGACGTGCCCGAGCACGACGCACGTCTGGTACGGGTGCGGGTAACTCCGGACCCGCGACAGCCCGAGCTTCTCCTGCGTCGCATCGTCGAAGACCAGCGTCGAGACCATCAGCAGCGAGTAGAACCAGCCCCGCGTCTGATCGATCGCCTCGCTGATGAAGTCCGCCGGGAACGCGCGATCGAACAGCTCCTTCGAGCCCTCCGCGTGCGGGTAGCCCCACTGCGCGAACGGCATGCTCCCGCTGTCGAACCAGGCGTCGATGACCTCGGTCACGCGGCGCATCTCGCCGCCGCAGGTCGGACACGGGAACGTCACCTTGTCGATCCACGGCTTGTGGACGATGAGGTGCTCGTTCAGGCCGGGGTCGGCCTTCCTGGCGTCGCGGAAGTGGTCGAAGGCGCGCGGGTTCAGCGCCTCGATCTCGGCGACCGAGGCCGGGGCGAGCTGGTGCTCCTCGTCGTTCGCGCAGACCCAGACGTTGAGCGGCGTCCCCCAGTACCGCTCGCGCGAGAGCGCCCAGTCCACGTTGTTGGCGAGGAAGTCGCCGAAGCGGCCCTCCTGGATGTGCGACGGGTGCCAGCGGACCGCGCGGTTGTTGGCGATCGCCTTGTCGATGTTGTCCCGGGTCCTGATGTACCAGGCCGGCCGCGCGAGCTGGATCAGCGGGTCGTCGTCCGCGCGCCAGCAGAACGGGTAGTCGTGGCGGTACTTCTCCTCGTGGACGAGCAGCCCGCGGGCCGCGAGATCCTTGATGATCAGCGGATCGGCGTCCTTCACCCAGAGGCCCGAGAACGCCGTGAGCCCCGGCTCGAACGTGCCGTCCGGCCGCACCGCGCAGAGCATCGGGACGTCGGCGCCCGGCTCGGCGAGCTCCGCGATCCGCCGCCGGTGCGCGTTGAAGTCGTCCTCGCCGAACGCGGGCGCGACGTGGACGACGCCGGTGCCGGAGTCGAGCGTGACGAAATCCGCGCCGAGCACGACCCAGTAGAGCGGCTCCACCTCGCCGTCCTTCCTGCGCAGAGAAGCGCCCTCGAGCGACCTCGTGAAGGCGTCGAACGGCGGGCGGTAGCGCTTGCCGACGAGCTCGCTCCCCTTGAGCTCGCGGAGGACGGGCAGGTCCCGCTTGAACTTCTTGGCGAGCTCCTCCCGCAGCGCCGCGGCCACGATGAGCTTGCCGGCCACGGGCGCCGCGCCGCCCGCGGGCGCGCCCGCGTCCACGACGACGTAGTCGAACTCGGGCCGGACCGCGGCGTAGCCGTTCGAGGGCAAGGTCCACGGGGTCGTCGTCCAGGCGCAGAGCGCGGTGTCCGGCTCGTCGACGAGCGGGAACGCGACGAACACGCTGGGGTCGTCGACCGTCTTGTAGTTCGAGCCGACCTCGGCCGCGCTGAGCGCCGTCCCGCCCTGGGGCCACCACCAGCAGACGCGGTGGCCGCGGTAGAGCAGCCCCTTCCCGTGCAGCTGGGAGAGCGCCCACCAGACGCTCTCGACGTAGCTCCGGTGGTAGGTGACGTAGGCGGTGTCGAGGTCGACCCAGAAGCCGATCTTGTCGGTCAGGTTCTCCCACGCCTCGGTGTACCGGAAGACGGAGTCGACGCAGCGCGAGATGAACGGCTCGACGCCGTACCGCTCGATGTCGGCCTTGCCGTGGATGCGCAGCTCCTTCTCGACCTCGACCTCGACCGGCAGCCCGTGCGTGTCCCAGCCGGCCTTCCGCGGCACGTCGTAGCCGCGCATGGTCTTGTACCGGGGGAAGATGTCCTTCACGGCGCGCGTGAGCACGTGGCCGTTGTGCGGCATGCCGTTGGCGGTCGGCGGGCCCTCGTAGAAGACGAACGTGCCCCGCGAGGGGCCGGTGGCGCGGGTCTCGGCGCGGAGCGTCTTCTCGAAGATGCGGCGCTGCTTCCAGAAGGCGAGGATCTTCGCCTCGTCGGCGGGGAAGTTCAGCTCGGTCGCCACCCTGTCGAACAGGGGCTCGGGCGGGCCGTCGGTCGGTTTCTTCGAGGACGCTTCGGACATGGCCCGGCCTAGTAGCAAGGCCGATTGCCAGCGTCGAGGGAAGCGCTGGGCCGGCGCGGAGCGCGCGCGACGAACGGCAGGGGTGCTAGGATCTGACGATGAGCGCGCAGCACCCGCTATTTCCAGGCAATGCGCCCGAGGTCGAGGCCGCGTTCCAGGCCGTGCCGGACGAGATGGTCGCCGAGATCCTCGACGGGGAGCTGTACACGTTCCCGCGGCCGGCGCGGCCGCACACGCGGGCGGCGTCGCGGCTCGGCACGAGTCTCGGGGGACCGTTCGATCTGGGCGCGGGCGGGCCAGGGGGCTGGGTCATCCTCGACGAGCCCGAGCTCCACCTGGGAGCGCGGCCCGACAAGGTCGTGCCCGATCTCGCCGGCTGGCGCCGCGAGCGCATGCCAGATGCGCTCGGGCCCGAGGACGCGCCGGCGCACTACGACATCGCACCGGACTGGGTCTGCGAGGTGATCTCCCCGCGCACCGAGCGCGTCGACCGAGGCAAGAAGATGCGGATCTACCGGCGCGAAGGGGTCCGCCACGCCTGGCTGCTCAACCCGGTCGCGCAGACGCTCGAGGTCTACCGGCTCGACGACGGGCGGTGGTTCTTGCTCGACACGTACGAAGGCGACGAGATCGTGCGACCGGAGCCGTTCGACGCGATCGAGCTGCCGCTCGCCGCGCTCTGGGCGCGGTAGCGCGCGGCGTCGGCAGGGCGCCGCCGCGCGCGGCTCACCCCGCGCGCTGCGCTGGCAGAGCCCCGCCGAAGTCGGCGCGGATGGCGGCCACCCCGTCCGCGCCCGCCGCGAGGCAGGCCGGCGCCGAGGCCGCGTCGATGCCGCCGAGGGCGAGGAGCGCGACGTCGCGCGAGGCCGCGGCCAGGCGGGCCCGCGCCTCGCGCAGGGCCGCGAGGCCGAGCGGCGGGCCCTTGCCGGGCGTCGCGAAGATCGGCGAGAGCACGGCGGCGTCCGCGCCGGCCTCGGCCGCCCGGAGCACCTCGTCGACGCCGTGGCAAGCGACGGAGACGAAGGCGCCCGCCCCGAGCAGGGCGCGCGCGTCGGCCACCGCGACCGAGCGGCGGCCGAGGTGGACGCCGTCGGCGCCGAGGAGGAGCGCGAGATCCAGGCGATCGTTGACGACGAACGAGGCGCCGAGCGCGGCGGTGGCGTCGCGCAGGCGCCTGCCGAGCGCGTGGAGCGCCGCGCCGGAGAGCTCGGGATCGCGGAGCTGCACCGCCACGCGGGCGCGGGCCTCGGGGGGCAGGGCGCCGAACGCCGAGAGCCGCGCGAGCAAGACCGGCTCCGGGACGTCCGCCGCCTGGGTGATCAGGGTCAACCTCGGGGTGAGCATGGCCGTCCTCCAGCGCGCCGGCGGCGGCGCGTCATCGCGCTCCGTCGCCCGGGGGGCGCTCCGCCGGGGCGCCCGCCTCGCCGAGCGCGTCGAGATCCTGCCGGGCCATCCGGGCGAACCGGCTGGCAGGGTACCGCTCGACCAGGAAGTGCAAGGTGTCGACCTGGGCGCGGCGATCGCCGCTCGCCTTGAAGCGCTCGGCCAGCGCATACAGGGCCTCGCTCGGGTCCTCGTACACGCGACGATCCGGGTCGACCTCGCTCGCGCACTGGTAAGGCGCCTGTGCGACGGCGGCGAAGATCGCGATCGAGCCGAAGGCCGCGCGGAAGCCGGTGAACACGAGCGGCATTCGCCGATGAACGAGCGCGAGCGTCAAGAGGACGCCGCGGCCCCGGCGACGCCGCTCCTCCGGCCGAGCCGCGCAGGCCCCGCTCGGCCGGGCGGCCGGCGGCGGGGCTAGTTCAGGGAGGCGCCCGCCCGGGCGGCGCCGTTCTCGAGCCCGCCCTTCGAGGCCGGTGCGCCGAAGGGCGCGTCGCCCGCGTCCTTATCGCCGGTGATCGACAGGGGCTCGCCGCGGGCGCGCAGGAGCGACTCGTGGAGGGCGCGCGCGCTGTCGTCCCAGTCGCGCCTGCCGGCGAGCTCCGCGATCCGCGCCGGATCGTAGTCGGCCCGGGCGGCGCGGAGCAGCGCCTCCATCAGCGCGCCCTGGTTCCCCGGCGGGATGAGCTCGCCGAGCTCGGCGCTGCGCAGGACGTCGGGGATGCCCCCCACGCTCGTCGCGACCACGCGGCGCCCCGAGGCGAGCGCCTCGAGCAGGACGTTGGGCGTGCCCTCGTGCTTGCTCGGGAGGGCGAGGGCGTCGCACGCGCCGAGCCACAGCGACACCTGATCGTGCGGCAAGTAGCCGGTCACCGTCAGCCGGCCGCCCAGACGGGCGGCGGCGGCCCTGCACGCCTGCTCCTCGGCGCCGCTGCCCACGAGCGCCAGCTCGATGTCCGGGTGGACCGGCGCGAGCCGCTCGAACGCCTCGATCAGATCGAGCACGCCCTTGTCGCGGCTCAGGTGGCCGACGAAGACGATCAGCCGCGAGCTCGGCGACTTGCCGAGCGCGGCGCGCGCCTCGGCGCGGTTGCGAGGCTGGAACGTCTTCACGTCGACGCCGTTCATGACGATGTCGATGCGATCGCGCGGCACGCCGAGCGCCGCGACCCCGTCCGCGAGCTTGCGGCTGACCGTGACCACCCGGGCGGCGCGCGTGAGCCCCCAGCCGAGCGGCCGCCGCATCCTCCGGTCGCGCGGGATCACGTCGATGTCCGAGCCGTGCGTCTTGATCACGGCCGGCACCCCGAGCAATCGCCCCAGACAGACCGCGGCAAAGCCGTCCGGGTAGGCGAAGGCCCCGACGATGACGTCGGGCAACGGACCGCGCCCGATGAGCTCCGGGAGCATCGACGCCGCATACAGCGGGCCGTTCAGGGCGGGCACGATCCTCGGCACGTACAGGTACCGCGGGTGCCTGACCGGCAGCCCGTCGATGACCTCCTCGCGCGGCGCGCTGGCGCCGATAGGCCACTTCGAGAGGCGCTCTATCCCGGGGAACCACGGGATCGTGGCGAGCACCCGGACGTCGCAGTAGCGCGACAGCGCGGCGAACTGCCGCCGATTGTACGGCGCCTCGTCCGGGTGAACCGCGTTCGGAAAGATCTTCGTGATCAGCAAAACGCGCATTCGCCGCAAGAGCTCCTCCTCTCCGAGCGAGCCGGGCCGGCGAGCGCCTCGAAAGAGGACGTCGCTCGCGCTCGGTCTCATATTCGGTCTATCCAGTCTATCCAGTCTCGCCAGTCTCGCTCAGTCTCGTCAATCCCGCCAATCTACGCTCAGTCTCGCTCAGCCTAGCTCAGCGTCCCATTTTGCCTCGCTCAGCATCGTTCGTTGTCCCATTTTGCCTCGCTCAGCATCGTATTCGCCCTGGTCAGGTTCGATTCAGTCTCACCTGGTATCGAATGTCGTTACACGTCCAGACCGACCCGATGACCAACCCGTCCGTTGCCGTCGTCCCGTCCAGCGGCCGGCCCGGAGGCCCCCGCGGGGGTCGACCACGCGCGCTCCCGGGACGGGGCGTCGCCCCCGCGCCGCCTGGCGATGAGCTCGTCGAACAGGCGCACGTGCGCGTCGACCATCGCTTCCAGGCTGAACTGCTCGGTGAACTTCGCGGGGCCGCGCGCGCGCGCTCGCTCGCGGAGCTCCCCGTCGCGGGCGACCCGCGAGAGGTGCTCGACCAGCGCGCCAGGGTCCTTCGACGGGACGAGGAACCCGTCGACGCCGTGCTCGACGATCTCGGGGACGCCGCCGACGCGGCTCGCCACGATCGGCTTGCCGAGCGCGAGCGCCTCGAGCAGCGCGAGCGGCAGCCCCTCCCAGAGCGACGGGAGCACGTAGGTGTCGAACGCGGAGACGAGCTCCGGCACGTCCGAGCGATACCCGGGGAAGATCACCCGGTCGCCGAGCCCCGCGTCCCTGGCTCGCTGCTCCAGCTCCGGCCGGAGCGGGCCGTCGCCGGCGATGACGAAGCGCGCCTCCGGCGCGCGCCGCAGCACCTCGGGCGCCGCCTCGAGGAGGTAACGGAGCCCCTTCTGCTCGATGTGCACCACGGCGCACCCGAACACGAACTCCCGCTCGCCGATGCCGAGCTCCGCGCGGACGCGCGCGCCCGCGCCGCTCTCGCGGGCGCGGGCGAAGCGCGTCCCGTCGATGCCGTTGTGGATGACGCGGACCGGCGCGCGGACCTTCACGTCGTCGACAAGGATGCGCCTGAGGTCGTGCGACACGGCGACCATCTCGTCGGCGAGGTAAGCGTAGTAGCCGAACTTGCGCCGATCGAAGCCCTTCGCCCGGTTGATCTGGTTGTGCTCCGAGTAGACGATCAGCGGCCGATTCCGGAGCAGGCGCGCCGCGAAGCCAGCGAAGATGAGCGGAGCACGGTTGTGGACGTGGACGATATCGACCGAGCGCTGGTGAAAGAAGCGCCGGATCCAGAGCAGCGCCTCTGGATCACTCTTGAGGCCCGGCAGCACCGGCCGGAGGTCCTTCGTGATCACGAGGCACTTCGAGCGGGGGAGCTTGACCTCCGAGAACAGCCGTCCCTCTCCGTCGAGGCAGATCAGCGAGAGGTCGAAGCCGTGATCGCCGAGGCGATCGAGGAGGCTCAGCACCACCTTCTCGAGCCCGCCGACCTCGAGGTTGTTCACGACCATGCAGACGTTGGGCTTGCTCATATTCTCCTGAGCGGACCGTCAGGTCGCCGCGGTCGTCGTCGGAGCGCCGTGACGCGCCACGACAGCGTGTCGACCGTGCGATGAGCGTTCCGTGTCATTTTGGCTCAGGTAGGTGAGCGTATCATGACATGCGGGTGCTGTTCGCTTGACTTGGCGGCGCCGCAGCAGCGCCGTGCTGGACGTCGGAGTTGCTCGTTCATCATCCCTCATCGCGCCCGCGAGCGCCTCCCGCATCGGTGGAATATGCCGGGAACGCGAGCGCGCGGAGATCGAGGTGCGGGGCCACACCCGCAGCGCCGCGCTACAGCGCGGCGATCTTGCCCTGCTCCGGCGATGACGCCGTCGCATAGAGCTTCTTCGGCATCCGCCCCGCGAGATACGCCATCCGACCGGCCCTCACCGCGTCCTTCATCGCCTGCGCCATCAAGATCGGGTCCCGCGCGCCCGCGATGGCCGTGTTCATCAATACCCCATCACACCCGAGCTCCATCGCCACCGCGGCGTCGCTCGCAGTCCCGACTCCCGCGTCCACGATCACCGGCACCTTCGCTGTCTCTCGGATGATCATCAGGTTGTACGGGTTGCGGATGCCGAGCCCGCTGCCGATCGGCGCCGCCAGGGGCATCACGGCCGCGCACCCGATGTCTTCCAGCTTACGACAGACGATCGGGTCATCCATGCAGTAGGGCAGCACCGTGAAGCCCTCCTTCACCAGGATCCGCGCCGCCTCGAGCGTCGCCTCGTTGTCCGGGAACAGCGTCCGTTCGTCGCCGATGACTTCGAGCTTCACGAGATCGGACAGGCCGAGCTCGCGCGCGAGCCGGCAGGTGCGGACCGCGTCCTCGACGGTATAGCAACCGGCCGTGTTCGGCAGGATCGTGACGCGTCCCTGCTGGAGCAGCGACATCATCGACCCCTCGCCCCGCTCCTTCAGATTGACGCGGCGGAGCGCCACCGTGACGACCTCCGCGCCGGACGCTTCGAGCGCGCGACGGGTCTCATCCAGGTCCTTGTACTTGCCCGTCCCCACGAAGAGGCGGGAAGTGAACGTGTATCTGCCGATCGTCAACGCGTCGCTCGTCATCGCAGGCTCCTCGGTCTCGACCCAGACGATCTGCTAGTCGGACCGGGACACAGGGTCCAGCGCGTCGACGAAAACCGGCGCTTCCGGCGCGCCTCGCTCGGCAGCATGGTATCTTTGCGCCCATGTCTCCCAGAGCTCTTGGCATAGCCCTCCTCGTCGCGTTGCCTCCAGCCCTCACGCTCACGCCCCTCCCGACAGCGGACAGCCATGCGCAGGCCGGCCAGGAACGCGCCGGGGTGAGCCGCGGCGCGCTGCTGTCCGGTCCGCGCGCGGCGCAGGCGGCCGTGGCCATTCAGCTCTCGCTGGACGAGCTCGTCGCCGCGGCCTCGTACGTCGTGGTCGCGACCGCGATCGAGCAGCGCAGCCAGTGGGAAGAGCTCGGCGGGGCCAGGAGGATCGTCACCTACACCCGCCTGTCGATCGACCGGACCGTGGCCGGACAGCCCGACGGCGAGGTCTGGGTCAGGACGCTCGGGGGCGTGGTCGGGGACGTCGGACAGCACGTGTCGGGCGACGCGCAGCTCGCGATCGGCGCGCAGGCGATGGTCTTCGTCTCGAAGGTGGGCTCGGCCCTGGTCGTCTCCGGGATGGCCCAGGGCCACTACCCCGTCGTCGACGGCGAGGACAAGCCGACGGTCGCAGGCGGGGCCGGCGCGCGGCGCATCGCCGTGCGGCGGCTGGCCGCGAGCCCCGACAGCGGGACCGTCCTGCCGCGGCCGGGCCCCGCGATCTCGGCCCGCGAGCAGCTCATCGGCGCGGCGCTCGACGCGGCGATCGACGCGGTGAACCAGGCATGGAAGGCGAAGCATGCGCAGAAGTGATCTCGCGCCGTGCCCCGCCGGCGCGCGCCGCCCCGCGCGCGCCCACGCCATCGCCGCGGTCTGCAGCGCGCTCGTCGCCGCGGCGCTCGCCTACCCCGGGGACGCCCTGGCCTTCTGCCGCACGAGCGTCTGTCCGCCGGAGAAGACCGCGTCGGGGAAGGCGGAGACCGCGGCGGTCTGCACGCCGCCGCAGGGCAACGACTGCGGCACCCCGCTCGCCTGGCCTTCGCCGTGCGTGAGCTACTCCCTCCAGGAGGACGCCTCCGCCCAGGTGTCGCTCCGGGAGGCGGAGGCGATCTTCGAGCAGGCGTTCGCCGCGTGGACAGAGGCCGACTGCGGCGGCGGGCAGACCCCGCGCATGGAGGTCACCTACCTGGGCCCGGTCGCGTGCGACGCGCACGAGTACAACAAGCGCAAGGCGAACGCGAACATCATCATGTTCCGGGACGACGGGTGGCCGTACCTCGACAGCGGGAACACCCTCGCGCTCACGACCGTCACCTACCACCTCAAGACCGGCGAGATCTACGACGCGGACATGGAGGTCAACTCGTTCGACGTGGTGCTCTCGCAAGGCGACGACAGCGGCTCGTTCGACCTCCTGAGCATCGCCACCCACGAGGCCGGCCATTTTCTCGGGCTCTCGCACTCGAGCGATCCCAGCGCGACCATGGTCGCGGGCTACCGGCCGGGGCTCCGCGACCTCTCCCAGGACGACCGCGACGGGATCTGCGCGGTGTACCCGCCCGGGGCGCCGATCAAGGGCTGCGACCCCACGCCGCGCCACGGCTTCTCTGCCCTGTGCGCCGCGGATCAGCCCGAGGTGAAGGAGTCGGGCGGCTGCGCCGCGGCCCCGCGCGGCAACGCTGGCCAGGGCGGGCGCGGCGGAGGGCTCGTCCTCGCCGCGCTCGCGCTGGTCGGCGTGGCCGCGCGGGCGCGGCGCGGCGCGGCCCCGCGGGCGGGCCGGGAGGAGGCCTGCTGAGCCAGAGCCCTCCCGTGCTGGTCGAGCGCGAAGGCGAGCTCGCCCGGCTGATCGAGCGCGCCGGCCGCGCCGACGCGCTCGCGGTCGACGTGGAGGCCAACGGGCTGTTCGTGTACCGCCCGCGGCTCTGCACCGTCCAGCTCGCCTTTCGCGAGGGGGACGGCATCGCGGTCGGGATCGTCGACGCGCTCCGCGTGCCTGTCGCGCCGCTCGCGCGGCTCCTCGGGGCCGCCGGTCCGCCCAAGGTGCTGCACGATCTCACCTTCGACGCGCGCATGCTCGCCGAGGCGGGCGCGCCGCTCGGTGGCGCGCACGACACCTCGGTCGCCGCGCGCATGCTGGGGTGCGCGGCGACGGGGCTCGGCGCGCTGCTCCTCTCGGAGCTCGACGTGAAGGTCGACAAGCAGCTCCAGCAGCACGACTGGGGGCGCAGGCCGATCGAGGACGCCGAGCTGCGCTACCTGGCCGACGACGTGCGCCACCTGCTCCCGCTCCGCGCGCGGCTCGCGGAGCGCAGCCGCGCCCTCGGGATCGACGAGGAGATCGAGGAGGAGTGCGCCTACAAGCTCGCGACCGCCCTCGGGCCGCCGCGCGATCCGCGGCCCGCGTACGCGCGCATCAAGGGGGCCCAGGCGCTCGATCCGCAGGGCCGGGCGATCCTGCGGCGGCTCGTGGCGGCGCGCGAGGCCGCCGCCGAGGGGGCCGACGTGCCCTCTTTCAAGATCGTCGCCAGCGACGTGCTGCTCGAGCTCGCGCAGCGGAGGCCTGCCAGCGCAGACGACGTGCGCGCCGTCCGCGGGGCCGCGGCGGGCCGCGCGGCCGGGTGCGTCGCGGCGTGGCTCCGTGCGGTCGAGCAGGGGCGCAGCGACGGCGACGTGCCCGAGGACGAGCGCGCCCTCTTCCAGCAAGCCCGCCCGCCCAGGAAGGAGCTCGCCGCGCGGCGCGCGGTGGAGACCCGGATCGCGGCGTGGCGCAGGGCCGAGGCGAAGGCGCGGAAGGTGGACGAGCAGGTCGTGCTGCCCGGTCACTGCGCGCAGGATCTCGCGGAGATCGCGCTGGCGGAGGGCCACGCCGGGGACGAGGCGATCGCCGCGGCGATCGCGCGCATCCCGGGGCTCGGCGCGGGACGGCTCGCGCGTTACGGCCGCGCGCTCGCGGCGCTCGTGGCCGCGGCGCAGCCGGGCGAGCCGCCTGCCGCCGCGAGGTAGCGCCACGCGTCGGCCGCACGTCGGTTGCGCGTCGGCCGCGCGTCGGTTGCGCGTCGGTTCAGCAGATCGGTTCCGCGCGTCCGCGATCCCCTGCGAGATCTCCGACACGTGGAGCCCGCTGCGAGCGAGCGCACGTGGCGCGCGGGCCGCCCGGTCGACAGAGCCGCCGGGCGATGGAATAGCAGGGCCCATGCCCTCGACCGATCACCCCAAGGCGCCGAGGCGGCTCCGCCTCTGGCCGCCGGCGATGTGGCTCCGCGCCCCGCTCGCCTTCGCGCTCGTGTTCGGGTGCGCCCTCCTGGGAGCGAGCGCCGGAGAGCTGTCCGCTCCGCCGCCCCCGCCGTCGCCGCCGCCCGCGGCGAACGCCGAGGTCGGCCCGGAGCCGGAGCCGACCCCGGTCGCGCCCGACTCGCCTCGAGCCTCCATGCGCAGCTTCGTCGAGCTGTGCCGCGCGGGCGACTACGCCGAGGCCGCGCGCTACCTGGACGTGCCGCCGAGGGCGAACGGCGCGGCGCTCGCGCAGAAGCTCAAGGCGGTGCTCGATCGGCACCTCTGGCTGGAAGTGGAGACGCTCTCGCCGCAACCGCAGGGGGACACGCAGGACAACCTCGGGGCCGGCGTGGAGCAGCTCGGCAAGATCCCGACGCGGACGGGGTCCCAGCCGGTGCGCCTCGTGCGGCGCACGACGCCCGACGGCGTGCGCTGGATCTTCTCGCGCGCCACGGTGGAGCGCGTCGACGAGTGGTACGCGCGGCTCGAAGATCGCTGGCTTCGCGATCACCTGCCGCCGGCGCTCCTGCGCCCCGGCCCGCGCGAGCTGCTCTGGTGGCAGTGGCTCGCGCTGCCGGTCCTCGCGCTGGCCGGCTGGCTCGTCGGCGCTGTGCTGAGCTACCTCGTCCGCGCCCTGCTCCGCCGCGTCATCGCGCGGACGGAGTCCACGCTCGAGGACGTGCTCCTCGGGGGGGCGCGCGGTCCGTTCACGTTCGCGGCGGCGCTCCTCGTGATCACGGTCGCGCTCCCGTGGCTCGGGCTCTACCTGCCGGCCGAGGAGTTCCTCGACAAGGTGCTGCGCGCCGGCGTCTTCGTCGCCGTGTTCTGGTTCGCCCTGCGCACGATCGACGCCGTCGGCGGCCGCCTGCTCGCCGCCCCCGCGACGCGCGACAACCCCGCGGCGCGCTCGCTCGTGCCGCTCATGGGGCGGATCGCGAAGGTCTCGATCGTGATCATCGGCGTGATCGCCGTGCTCTCGGAGCTCGGCTACCCGGTGGCGAGCCTCATCGCCGGCCTCGGCATCGGCGGCGTCGCGCTGGCCCTCGCCGCCCAGAAGACGGTGGAGAACCTCTTCGGCTCGGTCGCGATCGGCATCGACCGGCCGTTCCAGGTCGGCGACTTCGTGAAGGTGGACGCGCTCCTCGGGACGGTCGAGAGCATCGGGCTCCGCTCTACCCGGATCCGCACGCTCGATCGGACCGTCGTCACGATCCCGAACGGCAAGCTGGCCGATCTCCAGATCGAGTCGTACACGGCGCGCGACAGGATACGCCTCGCCTGCGTGCTGGGGATCGAGCGCGACACGTCGCCCGAGCAGCTCCGCGCCATCGTGGAAGAGTGCGAGCGGGCGCTGCGGGAGCACCCGAAGATCTGGCCCGATGACGTCGTCGTGCGCTTCATCGGCGTCGGGCCCTCGTCGCTCGACGTCGAGGTGATGGCCTGGTTCCAGACGACCGACTTCGGTGAGTTCCGGGAGCTCCGGCAGGCGATGCTGATCACCTTCCTGCAGATCATCGACATGGCCGGATCGAGGCTCGCGTACCCGACGCAGACGCTGCACGTCGCGCCGCGCGGAGGGGATCAGCCGCAGCCGGAAGCGGCCGCGGCGGGCGGCTCGGCTAACGGGCGGCGCGCGCCGCGGCGGGCGCCATCGGCTGAAGCCCCGCCTTCTCGATGAGCGCGCGGTCCTCGTCCTGGCCGGGGTTCGGCGTGGTGAGCAGCCTGTCTCCGTAGAAGATCGAGTTCGCCCCCGCGTACATGCAGAGCAGCTGCGTCTCGCGCGAGAGCTCCGTCCGCCCCGCGGACAGGCGCACCATCGCGCGCGGCATCATGACCCGCGCGACAGCGATCATCCTGACGAACTCGATCGGATCGACCGGGGGGAGGCTCTCGAGGGGCGTCCCGGGCGAGCGCACGAGGGCGTTGATCGGCACGCTCTCCGGGTGGGGGTCGAGGCGCGCGAGCTCGACGAGCATCTCGCAGCGGTCGGCGATCGACTCGCCCATGCCGATGATGCCGCCCGAGCAGACGGTGATGCCCGCCCGCCGGACGTTGCGCAGGGTGACGAGCCGCTCGTCGTACGTGCGCGTCGAGATGATGGATTTGTAGGCCTTCCGCGAGGTGTCGAGGTTGTGGTTGTAGGCGTCGAGGCCGGCCTCCTTCAGGCGGCGCGCCTGGTCGTCGGTGAGCATGCCGAGCGTGCAGCACGCCTCGAGGCCGAGGGCCTTCACGCCGCGCACCATGTCGAGGACGCGCTCGAAGGCGGGGCCGTCCTTCACCTCGCGCCACGCGGCGCCCATGCAGAACCGCGTCGAGCCGCCCTCGCGGGCGCGCTCCGCGGCGGCGAGGACCGCGCCGACGTCGAGCATGCGCTCCGGCCCGACCTCGGTCTCGTAGTGGCTCGACTGCGGGCAGTAGGCGCAGTCCTCGGGGCAGCCGCCCGTCTTGACGCTGAGCAGGGTGCAGAGCTGGACCTCGTGCTCGCCGTGGAACGCGCGGTGGACCGCGCGGGCGCGGTCGATCAGCTCGAAGAGCGGCAGGTCGTGCAGGGCCACCGCCTGCTGGACGGTCCAGTCGTGGCGGGGCGCGCCCGCCGGCGGTGCGTGCCCGGCCGGGCCGCTGCATCCATTGCTGTGCTCCGCCGCCTCTCGTTCGATCCCTTCGAGCATGGGCTCGCTCATAGCCGGGCTTGAGGCGCCGCCGCAAGCAAGGCGCGATCGAGCGTGAAATGAGCCGCCAAGGCGCCAAGGGCGCCAAGAACAGAAAATTTCCTGGCGTCTTGGCGCGCTTGGCGTGCTTGGCGGTTCGAATTTCTGCTCTTTTCCGGCGGTCTTGACCCGATTGCCGCCTCTAGAGCGCCGTTACCGCCTTCGCCGTCTCCTTGGCGATAGCCCCCTGGGCGACGAGCTGCCTGAGGTGCGCGTCGAAGGTCTGCATGCCGTACGGCGTGACCCCCTTCTCCATCAGCTCGCGCAGCGACGGGCTCCCCTCCGGCCGGCGGATCGCCTCGCGCACCGCGGCCGTCCCGACGAGCACCTCGGCGGCGAGGACCTCCCCCGCGCCGTCGCGGCGAGGGAGCAGGCGCTGCGCGACGACGCCCTGGAGACAGTCGGCCAGCCGCTCGCGCACCTCGCTCGGGCTCTTGCCGAGCGCGATCAGCCGCGCGAGCGCGCGCGTGACGTCCGCCGAGCTGACCGCCGCGAGCACGAGGTGCCCGGTCTCCGCGGCGTGGAGCGCGAGATCCAGCGACTCGCCGTCGCGGAGCGCGCTGATGAGCACGACGTCCGGGTCCTGCCGCAGCGCGGAGCGCAGCGCGGTCGGGAAATCCGCGGTGTCGACGCCGATCTCGCGCTGGCTCACGCTGGAGCGGTTGTCCTCGTGCACGTGCTCGATCGGATCCTCCAGGGTCACGATGTGGCGCGGCACGGTCGCGTTGATGTGCCCGACGAACGCGGCGAGGGTCGTGCTCTTGCCGCTGCCGGCCGTGCCCGCGACGAGGACGAGGCCGTGATCGTGCTCCACCATCGCCCGGACCGCCGAGGGCACGCCCAGCTCCTCGAACGTCGGGATCTTGAGCGGGATGCTCCGCAGGATGATCGCGAGCGAGCCCCGCTGGCGATAGATGTTGACGCGAAACCGGCCGAGGCCCGGGACGACGTACGCGGCGTCGAGCTCCTGGAGCGTGGCGAGCAGCTCGCGCGAGGGGCGCCCGGCGAGCAGCACCCGCGCTGCGGCCTCGCTGTCCTCGGGCCGGATCCTGTCGACGCGGAAGTAGACCATGTCGCCGCGCACCCGCGCGCCCGGCGGCTGACCGACCTTGAGGTGGATGTCGCTGGCGTGGGCGGCAAGCGCCTTGCCGAGGAGCTGATGGAGGAAGGCCTCGGAGGTGTACGGCGTCGTCACGGGGGGCAAGGTACCAAATTGGAACCCGACCGGCCCAAAGCGCGGCTGCACGAACCGAAAGCCCACACCGCCGCGCGGGACGGCCGCGCGCCCGCCCCGCCGCGCGGGACGTCAGGGACGCGGCGCCGCCGGGCCCCCCGCGGCGCCCGCGACGGAGCCCTCGGGATCCAGATCTGCCGGAATACGGAGAGGATCGACGAGCCCCCGCTCGGCGAGCGCGCGCGCCGCCGAGATGGCGAGCGCGCGCTGGTCCGAGGGGAGGTCGCGCCGGCCCGCCAGCTCGACCAGGGCCGCGGCCGCGCCGCGCGCCCCGTCCGGGTCGAGCGGCTCGCGCGGGCGCGGTGGCCGCCCGGCGATCCCGAGGAGCGCCTCGAGCAGGGGCGGGAGCGACGGCCCGGACGCCGCGCGGGCGCGCTCGGCGAGCGGCCCGAGCGCCAGGTCGGCGTCATCGGCGTACGGCAGCGCGCGCAGGGCCGTGAGCGCGATGTCGCCGCCGTCGTCGAGCGCGGCGAGGAGGCCGGAGGCGCCCTCGGCCTCGGCCAGCCGGGCGCAGTCCAGCGGGTCGTCCCCCGCGGCGAGGCGCCAGCGCGGATCGGTGAGGCGAGGGCTCGGCGGGCGCGGCGCCAGGGAGGGCGAGGCAGCGGCCGAGGCGGGCGACGCAGCGTCGCGGGGGGCGCTCCCCTGCTCGCGGCGACAGCCGAGAGGCGCGAGCAGGACGAGCGCGACGAGGGCGAGGCGCGCCGCGACAGGCCCCCTCCGCCGCGCGCGGCGGACGCCCTCGCGGCCCCTCCCCTGCTTCACGGCTGATCGAGGATCGAGAGCGACCGCTTCGCGGGCGCGTTCTCGGGCTCTTGCCGCGCGTTGTACTCGTCGACCACCCGGTTGATGTGCATCGAGCAGAACTTCGGCCCGCACATCGAGCAGAACTCCGAGGTCTTGAAGTACTCCTGCGGGAGCGTCTCGTCGTGCATCGCCTGGGCCGTCTCCGGATCGAGCGAGAGCGCGAACTGCTGCTTCCAGTCGAAGGCGTAGCGGGCGCGGCTCAGCGCGTCGTCGCGATCCCGCGCGCCCGGGCGCTTTCGCGCCACGTCCGCGGCGTGGGCCGCGATCTTGTAGGCGATGAGGCCCTGCTTGACGTCCTCGGGGTTCGGCAGGCCGAGGTGCTCCTTCGGCGTCACGTAGCAGAGCATCGCGGCGCCCGCGAAGCCGGCCATCGTGGCGCCGATGCAGCTCGTGATGTGGTCATAGCCAGGAGCGAAGTCGGTGACGAGCGGGCCGAGCACGTAGAACGGCGCCTCGTGACAGAGCTCCATCTCCTTCTGCACGTTCATCGCGATCTGATCGAACGGCACGTGCCCGGGGCCCTCGATCATCACCTGCACGTCCTTCTCCCAGGCGCGCTTCGTGAGCTCGCCGAGCGTCTTCAGCTCGGCGAACTGGGCCGCGTCGCTGGCGTCGTGGAGGCAGCCGGGGCGGAGGCCGTCGCCCGCCGAGATCGTGACGTCGTACTTGGCGCAGACCTCGAGCACCTTGTCCCAGTGGGTGTAGAACGGGTTCTGCTGGTGGTGCTCGATCATCCACTGCGCCATGATCGAGCCGCCGCGCGAGACGATGCCCGTGATCCGGCCCTTCACGAGCGGCAGGTGCTCGAGCAGCACGCCCGCGTGGATCGTGAAGTAATCGACCCCCTGCTTCGCCTGGTGCTCGAGCATGTCGATGAGGTCCGCGGCCGTCATCTTCGCGGTGCCCTTGCACGCCTCGAGCGCCTGGTAGATCGGCACCGTCCCGATCGGCACGGGGGAGTCCGCGATGATCGCGCGGCGGATGCCGTCGATGTCGCCCCCGGTCGACAGGTCCATCACGGTGTCTGCGCCGTACTTGATGGCGTAGCGCAGCTTCTCGAGCTCGCCGCTCACGTCGCTCGTGGTCTGGCTGTTGCCGATGTTCGCGTTCACCTTGCAGAGCGACGCGATGCCGATGCACATCGGCTCGAGGTTCAGGTGGTTCTTGTTTGCGGGGATGATCATCCGGCCGCGCGCGACCTCGCTGCGGATGAGCTCGGGCGCGAGCTTCTCACGGCGGGCGACGTACGCCATCTCCTCCGTGACGACGCCCTTCCTCGCGAAGTGCATCTGGCTCTGGTTCGGGCTCCCGGCGCGCTTGCTCACCCATTCGGACCGCAACATCGACGACCTCGCTTTCGAGGTGGGCGGTTTAGGTCGCGACCGCGCGCGACGCAAGCGCCGCGTCGCGCCTGGCCGCCCGACCTCGAGGCGGCGAGAGAGCGCGCCTCTACCAGCGCTCGCCCAGCGCTCGCCGCTGGCCACGCGCGCGCCGCTGTCAGGGCGGCGGCGCTTCGGGGAGCTCGGTCATCATGCCGAGCGTCTGGGCGCCGGCGGCCTTCGCGCCGTCGAGCACCTCCACGACGGTGCCGTAGACGGCGCCGTCGTCGGCGACGACGAAGACGATCCTGTCCTGAGGCCTGCTGTAGCGCTCGATCAGCGGCCTGAGCGTGCCCACGAGCTCGGCGCGCTCGACCCGCTCGTCGTTCACCCGCAGCTCACCTTGCGCGCTCACCCGGACGACGAGCTGGTCGGGCGGCGGCGGGGTGTCCTGCTTGACCTGCTCGGTGTCCGGCACGCGCACGCCGATGTCCTTCTCGAGCAGCGGCGTCACGACCATGAAGATGATGAGCAGCACCAGCACGACGTCGACGAGCGGCGTCACGTTGATGTCGGAGTTCAGGGGCACCGCCGGCTTGATGACGAACTTCCTCTTCGCGCTCATCGCCGCTATTTCCCCTTCAGCTCCTCGACCGCCAGCGAGACGCTCTTCGCGCCCGACTTGCGCGCCGTCTCCATCACCCTGCGGACGTCGCCGAACGAGAGGCGCTGGTCCCCCTTGACCAGCACCCTGCGCCCCGGCTGCGCCGCGAGCTCGCGCGAGAGCCGCTCGGCGAGCCCGGCGTCATCGTATCTGTCGTTCTCGACCCACACCGTCTTCTCCAGCGTCACGGAGAGGATCAGCGGGTCCACCTCCTTCTTCTCCTCGTCCACCTCCGCGGCCTGCGGCAGCTTCACGTCCTTGCCGCGCTGGAGCATCGGCGTGACGACCATGAAGATGATGAGCAGGACGAGGACGACGTCGACGAGCGGCGTGACGTTGATCTCGCTCTTGGGGCCCCTCTGCGGGCCGACACCCATCCCCATCGGAACGCTCGCTTCCCTGCTGGGCGCGTCACCGCCCGCCGCGCCGCGGGCGCGAGGCGCCGGGCGCCGCGCTCCGCGGAGAGGCACGCGGGGTGTCGCGCGGGTCCCCTGTCAAGCAGCCTCTTCGGCGGCCGGCGCGAGGCGCCCGTCGAGCCGCTTCGCCACGACGTCGAGGAGCTCGTTCGACGACTCCGAGATGTCGATCGCCCGGGCTTCGACCCAACCCTGGAGATAATTGTAGCCCATGACGGCCGGGATCGCGACGATCAGCCCGAAGGCGGTCGTGATGAGCGCCTCCGCGATACCCGCCGAGACGGTGCCGAGGCCGCCGGAGCCAGAGGCCGCCATCTGCTGGAACGCCGTCACGATGCCCATGACCGTCCCGAGCAGCCCGACGAACGGCGCCGTGGATCCGACCGTGGCGAGCAGGCCATAACCTCGCTTCAGGCTGAGCACCTCGCGCTGCGCCTGCCGCTCGAGCGCCCGCGAGACCGACTCGAACACGCCGTCGCGCTCGTGCCCCTGCGCCGGCAGCCGCGAGGGCGCGCTCGAGGCATAAGCGGCGAGCCCAGCGCCGATGACGCGCCCGAGATAGCCGCTCTCGCCGCCCGGCCTGGCGGCGGTCCAGGCCCCCTCGAGCTCGCCTCGAGCGAGCATCGGCCCGACCCGCGCCGCGAACGCGCGGGAGGCGGCGCGCGACAGGAACGACACGACGAGGCGCTCGCCCAGGACGATCAGCGACGCAACGGACATGATGGCCAGCGCGAAGACAATCAGCTTCGCGAAGAGCCCCATGTGGCCCCACAGCTCGATCAACGTGAATTGCATCGTCTCGCGCCTCCCGGCGCCCCATGTCGCGTGATGGTTTTGGTGCTGCTGGAGCAACACCTCAGGTGCTGCTGGAGCAGCACCTCTGTGGATGCCGAGCGGACTCGGCAGCACCGCAGCGCGGACCTGCCCGTACCCTTCTCTACTACATACTCGAGCGGTTCAATAACACCCCTGCGCGCCCGGACGTCAAGGGAGCTTGAGCCGGATGTGGAACACGTAGTCCACCGAGACCGGGCGCCCCTGATACATGACGGGGGTGTAGCGATGCGTCGCGAGCGCATCGAGGATCGCCCGATCCATGTGAGGAAGCGACTTGGCCATCCGGCAGCCGGTCAACGAGCCGTCCAGCTTGATGATGCACTTGACAATCGCGAGCCCCTCGACGCGCGCGGCGAGCGCCTCTCGCGTGTACTGCGGGTCGCGCCCCGCGATCCTCGAAGGCCGGGTCATTCCGGCGCCGAACGCCAGCACCACGTTCTGCGGCGGCGCCGTGCTGCCCACCTGGCCGCCGACCTTGCCGCCCAGCTGACCGCCCATCTGCCCGCCGACCTCGCCGCCGACGGTGCCCCCCTGAACGCCGCCCTGGACTCCCCCCTCGACGCCGCCCGGCTGCTCCGGCGCATCCTCCTTGACCGGCTCCGGCTTTGGCTCTGGCTCACGCGCCTTGGCCTTGGGCTTCTCCGGCATGTCGTAGATGGTGTCAGGCGTCTTGACGGGCTTCGGCTGCTCGATGCGCTCCACCTTCGGCGGGCGCTTCGCGCCGCCGCCCGGAGGCGGAGGAGGCGGTGGAGGAGGAGGAGGCGGCGGCGGCGGGGCGAAAAATGTGACCTCGACGTCCTTCGGCGTCTCGGCTCGAGGGCGCGTCGCCTGCCAGAGGATGGCCCCCGCGACCGCCACGTGGGCGACGATGGAGAGCGCTGTCCCCGTCCCTAGCCGCCCCTGGGTGGCGGTAGCGCGACCGAGTACCGAGTCGAACATGAGGGGTCGTAACTCCTAGGACTCGAGCCGATCGAGGTAGAGAAGCCGCGACGTATGGAAGCGTGCGGCGCCTACCCGGAGTGTACAAGCGCGCGAGTCCTACAAAAAAGTCTATTGTCTGGCGCGATTCCTGTCTAGGGTAAGGAAGGACTCGAGGGGCATACATTTCTGGAGGGAATTCCGTGAAGTTTCTCGAAAAGAGGCTGGAACACGGAGGGCGCTCACGTGCGCCGTTGGGGCCGTGGGCGGCGCTGCTGCTGTTCGCGATGACTTTGTTGACCGCGTACCCTGCGTTCGCGCAGACGGGCAGCGGCGTGCTCCTCGGGCGGGTAGTCGACGCGTCGAACAGGGCGCCGGCCGCCGATGTGGTCGTGACGGCGACATCGCCAGCGCTGCAAGGGGAGCAGCTGGTCGTCACGGACGGCACTGGCCAGTACCGTATCCCGAACCTGCCGCCGGGCGACTACACACTGCGCTTCGAAAAGGACACGTTCAAGCCGTACGCGCGCGGCGGGATCGCGGTCCGCGCCGCGACGACCATCCGCGTCAACGTCGAGCTGCTCCCGGAGGCGCTCAAGGCGGCGGAGATCGTCGTTGTCGGCCGCGCGCCGACGGTCGACGTCGGCTCGAGCAGCGTGAGCCAGAGCATCACCCAGGACTTCACCCGGCGCATCGCCGTCTCGCCCCCCACGGGGAAGGGCGCCACGACCCGCTCCTTCGAGTCGGTCGCCGCGACCACGCCCGGGGCGCAGGCCGACAACTTCGGCACGTCCATCGCCGGCACCTCCTCCCCCGAGAACCAGTACGTGATCGACGGTCTGTCGGTGAACGACCCGGCCTACGGGATCATCGGCACGCCGCTCACCATGGAGTTCATCAAGGAGGTCAACGTGGTGGCCGGCGGGTACATGCCCGAGTTCGGCCGCGCGACCGGGGGTGTCCTCGATGTCGTCACGAAGAGCGGCGGCAACGCCTTCCAGGGCTCGGTCTTCTTCAACATCGCGCCCGGCATCTTCGAGGGCGCGCCCAAGGCGGTCCGTCGCCAGGGCGAGACCATCCAGACGGACGAGACCCTGTCGTCGATCCGCGACTACGGGTTCGAGGTCGGCGGCCCCATCCTGAAGGACAAGCTCTGGTTCTACGCGGGCGCCGATCTCGCGTTCAAGAGCAGCTCGTTGGAGCGCAACCTGTTCGCCACGCGCTACGACCCCATCACGTTCGAGCCGGTGACGGATCCCAGGACCGGGCTCAACGTCGTCGACCGGCTGCCGGGGACGCAGCGCTTCTACCGCGCCGAGGAGCAGACGCTGCAGTACCTCGGGAAGCTGACCTACCAGATCGATCCGGACCACAGCGTCGCGCTCTCGGTCTACGGCTCGCCCTCCACCTCGGGCGGCAAGGGCACGTTCGGGTTCGACCCGCAGCGGGGCGTGACCGAGCTCTCCAACATCACCGGCGAGTATGGCGCGACGGCGCACGAGTACGTGGCGTCGTCCACCGACGTCGCGCTGAAGTGGTCGTCTGCGTTCAAGAACAAGACCCTGCTCCTCGACGCGACGCTCGGCTGGCACGGCCAGCGGAGCGCGCGGCTGCCCCCGGACGGCTCGGAGCTCGGGACGCGCGAGGGCCTGGCGGGCGTGCCCCTCATGGTCTGGCAGCGGTACGACCCGACCCCGTACTCGATCTACGATTTCGAGAAGCTCTCGCCCGAGGCCCGGGCCATGTGCCAGCCGCTGACGACGCAGACCGGCGAGATCGCCGCGGTGCCCTGCGCGGTGCGCCAGTACTGGCAAGGCGGCCCCGACTTCATCGATGACGCCTCGCTCAACCGCTTCCAGCTGAAGGCGATGGTGACGAGCATCTTCGAGGGGCTCGGGCACCACGTGGTCAAGGCCGGCATCGACGGCGAGATCACGACGTACAAGCACATCAAGGCGTACGCGGGCGGCACCACCTACGTGGAGGAGGGGGGCGGGGACATGTCCCACGACGAGCGACAGTTCGGCTTCCTGACCGGTCCGGACGGCCTGACGACCGGCCCCGGCGCCAGGGACTATGTGATCCAGGACAAGCTCACGGTGTCGTCGCTCGGGGCGACGATCGGCGCCTTCGCGCAGGACAGCTGGAGCATCCTCGACCGGGTGACGTTGAACATCGGCCTGCGCTACGACGCGCAGTACCTGTACGCGAGCGACGGCACGCTCGGGCTGGCGCTCGCGAACCAGTGGTCTCCGCGCGTGGGCGTCGTCTACGACATCACGCAGGAGGGCCGGTCGAAGGTGTTCGCGAACTACGCGCGGTATTACGAGAGCGTCCCCCTCGACATCATGGATCGCACGTTCGGCGACGAGCGGTACATCCGCTCCTCCCACCGCGGGGGCGCCAGCGGCTGTAACCCTGGAGACCCCGAGGACGCGACGGGTTATGGCGAAGGCCAGTGCCGGAACGACGACAGCCGGGTTCCATACGACGAGGCCTTCGGCGCCTCAGGGGCCTTCAACCACGACCCGAACAGGAACTGGTTCACGTTCGGCGGCGGCAAGGCCCCGGTGGATCCGGATCTCGAGCCGCAGTCGTCCGACGAGATCGTGATCGGCGGCGAGTACGAGGTCATCCCGAACGGGCGTGTCGGCGCGCTGTACACGAAGCGCTGGATGAACAACGTCATCGAGGACATGAGCCGGGACGAGGCGAACACCTACTTCATCGGCAACCCCGGGAAGGGGATCGCCAAGGACTTCGCGGAGGCGAGGCGCGATTACGACGCGCTGACCCTCTATTTCAACAAGACCTTCTCCGACCTGTGGCTCGCCCAGGTGAGCTATACGCTGTCGTACCTGCGAGGCAACTATCCGGGCCTCTTCAAGCCCGAGACCGACCAGCTCGATCCGAACATGAACACGGAGTTCGATCTGGCGTCGCTCCTCGTCAACCGCGATGGGGCCCTGCCCGGCGACAACACGCACGAGATCAAGGTCTACGGCGCGAAGGCGATCGAGCTCCCGAAGGGCATGGTCCTCGACCTCGGCCTCACGTACAGGTCCCGCTCGGGCGCCCCCATCGGCGCCTGGGGAGCGCACTACCTGTATGGCACCGACGAGGCGTTCATCCTGCCTCGAGGCGAAGGCGGCCGCCTCCCCTGGATCCACAACATCGACGGTCACATCGGCTATTCGGTCAAGCTCGCGAAGGACAGCGAGCTCACCGTCACCATGGATGTCTTCAACATCTTCAACTTCCAGGAGACCGTCCAGGTGGACGAGCGCTACACGAGCGAGTACGTCGACCCCTGCGTCGGTGGAACGAAGGAAGATCTGAACCCGAGCAGCGGCCCGACGTGCGTGAAGAACCACAACACCGGCGAGCCGCTCGATCCCAAGGCCGTGAACCCGAACTACGGTGAGCCGACGCAGTTCCAGACACCGCGGCAGTTCCGGTTCGGCGCGCGGGTGACGTTCTAGGCGCGTCGCGCGCGGGAAAGGATGCAAGCGATGAAGAAGCGATGGCTTGTTTGGATGGCAGGGCTCGCGGCGCTCTCACCGCTCGCGGCGATGTCTCCGGGCTGCTCGCAGCCCA
Source organism: Sorangium sp. So ce145 (assembly GCF_051525985.1). Taxonomy (NCBI): domain Bacteria; kingdom Pseudomonadati; phylum Myxococcota; order Polyangiales; family Polyangiaceae; genus Sorangium; species Sorangium sp. So ce145. The sequence goes on from NZ_CP150315.1 coordinate 6,026,711, forward strand.
AGCCCGAGTGCACGGTCGGCGGCGCCCTCGCGTCCCCGTTCGCGGCGAAGTTCACCCGGATCGACGGGGATGCCGATGGCCCGTGTGCTCGGAAGGACGGGACTGTCGAGCTGGTCGGGATGCAGGTGTACACTCGGGACGAGAATGGCGACCAGCTCCCCGACAGCGAGAAGCTCGTCGCGATCCAGACCCTGGAATTCGGCACGTGGTATCGCGGCGGCGCCGCGATCGACCCGAACCCGGATCTGAACCCGTTCGCGATCGGTGCCTTCGCGTCGCGCGAATCGGATGGCAACGAGATCTGCACGGTGCCGACGTTCGATCCCGCCGAGGTGGTGTTGCTGCCCGGCGGCGAGGGCGGCGCTGGCGGCGAGGGCGGAGCCGGCGGCGCTGGCGGAGCCGGTGGTGCCGGCGACGGCGGTGCCGGTGGTACCGGCGACGGCGGTGCCGGTGGCGCCGGGGAAGGTGGCGACGGCGGTGCCGGTGGCGCCGGGGAAGGCGGTGCCGGTGGCGCTGGTGGCGCCGGCGGTGCGGGCGAGGGCGGCGGTGGGGATGGCGGCGTACCGCCGGTGGCGCCGGGATCGCACAAGCTCGAGTGGCGCAACATGCGCGTGTACGTGACAGCCTCCAACCTCGGCAATCAATTCGAGGCAGAGGTCACCTACTCGGAGGAGAGCTGCTCGGCGACGTACAAGGTCGTCGGAGTCTGGCCGGCCATCGATTGTCGGGTCTACGCCCCGAATCCCGAGCCCGGGGGCGCTCCGATCCCCACGGACAAGGGCGATGATGCCCTCTGCGTGAATGCTCGCATCTCCCCGGAGCTCAAGGTGAAATGCGACGCCGGCGCGGGCCTGTGCGTGCTCGACGCGGACTCCATCCCCGCCCTGAAATAGGCAACCTGACGGGCGGGGCGCCCATCGCCCCGCCCGCGCGCCTCCGGTCCCTCTCCCCTCACCTCCCGCAAAACGTCATCGCCCAGGCGCATCCCTCGTCGTCCGAAGGCGGCAGGCTCGAAGAGCCCCTGTTCGCCGCGCAGCGCCGGCGAGGGTCGAGGGTCGAGCGAGAGGTGACGAGCGTCCGCGACGACGCGCTCGGCCGGCGGCCCCGAGGTCAGCGCAGCTCACGGCGCGATCCCTCGGACCGCCGGCTCACGGCGCGGGTTTGACGGCCAGCCTCGCCAGCGCCGCGCAGCCGGCCCCGCTCGCGATCTCGAGCTTCGCCGTGAGCGCGCACAGGCGCGACGCCCGCTCGAGCGCCGCCGGATCGCCCGATACGATGGCCCGCTTGGACTCGTATCCGGTCCGGACCGCGAGCATCGTCTGCGCGCGGGGGGGCAGCTCCGCGCGCCGCGCCACGAGCAAATCGCCGAGCTTCGGGCCGGGATCGGCGGCCGGCGCCCACGTCCAGACCGACGCGACCAGGGCGTCCGCGAAGGCGGCGCGCAGCTCGTCGCCGCCGCGCGCGCCCTCGCACGGCAGCGCGGGACCGGCCGGTCCGACGTCGGTCGCGAGGAGCCTCCGCCCCGCGATCCGCCGGAGCAGATCCTTCTCCACGCCGGCGATCTTGCCGTCGTCGTCCGAGAACGCCCCCGCCTTGAACCGCACGGCGAGCGCGGCGCACTTCTCGTCGCGCTCCGCGCGCAGCCGCTGCTCCTCGCGGGCCCTCTCCTCGGCGCGCAGCCGCTCCTCGCGCTCGCGCGCCTCGCGGGCCTCCACCGCGGCGCACTGCTCTAGCCGCGCGGCCACGCGCCGCTGCTGCTCGCTCGCCGCGCGGCCGAGATCGTCCTCCGCGATGTCGCGGACCGCGCACACCTCCGGGCGCTCCAGGACCGCATCGACGCGCGCGCGGGCGGCGCGGAGCCGCACGATCACCGACAGCGCCGCGACGATCACGAGCGCCGACACCACGATCGACGCGATCCTGCGGAGCCTCCGCCGGCGATACGCCTTGGCGAGCGCGCCGCCGCCGCTCTCGTCGAGCAGCTTGCGGCAGCGGCCGATCATCGCCTGCCATTGCGCGATGTCCTCGGCGAGCACCTGGAGCGGCTCCGCGAACGGGCGATCGCGCCGGACCTTGTTCGCCAGCCGCTCGAGCCACATGCCGGCGTCGGGGGCCCGACCGTGGTCGGTCACCTCGGCGACGCCCTCGAGCAGCCCGCCGATGCGCCCGGCGTAGACATCCCAGGCGAGGAGCGCCTCGGACTGGCTGTCGCCGAGCCGCTCGATGGCCTCGCGCACGTCGGCCATCGGGAGCAGGCGCTCGACGTCCTCCCGGCGCACGCCCGCGAGCTTCGCGGCTTGATCGACGCCGCGCTGGAAGCCTCCGAGGAGCCCCTCCGGCGCCAGCTCGCGGAGCCCCTCCGGCACCCGCCTCGCCTGCATGCACGCACCGGCGTGGTGCAGCGGGCCCATCGCGCAGGTCAGGAAGGTGCCGCCGAGCTTCACGTCCATCGAACCGTGGCTCTCCTCTCCAGGACTCTCCACGAGATACCCTGGACAGCGCGGCGCGGAAAGGCTCGCCGCGCTGTCCAGGGTGATCAACGGCCGCCGCGTGAGACCTCGAGGTCCCAGAGCGCGTAGAGCACGTCGACGTCGTACTCGGTGTGTCGCCAGCCGGGGTGGAGCCGGTAGCTGCGCGGGAGCAGGCCAGAAGCCAGGATGGCGTCCGTCTGCTCGGCGAAGGTGTAAAGATACATCTTCACGCCGGTCAGCTCGGCGTCGGAGAGCGGGCGCGCGTGGCGCTCGTGGAGCCGGACGTTCGGCCTCCGCTCGACGATGCTCACCAGCAGGCGGCCGCCTGGGCGCATCGCGCCGGCCAGGTTCTTGAGCACGAGCGGGAGATCGTCGCAGAACTCGAGGGTGCCGAGCGCGAGGGCGACGTCGAACCGCCCCCAGGAGCGGGGGATCGGGAGGTGGTAGTCGTGCCGGTGATAGGCGCCGTGGGGCCGCTTCTCGCGCGCGATCTCGAGCATCCCCTCGGCGATGTCGAAGCCCACGACCTCGACGGACGGCGGGAGATCGCGCGTGAGGTGGCCCGGGCCGCAGCCCGCGTCGAGCACGCGGGCGCCCTCGGCGACCGCCTCGCGCAGGAACGCGCGCACGGGCTTCTCGTAGTGCTGGATGTCTTTCCAGGTGGAGACGTAGTCGGGCGCGAAGTCCTCGTAGTAATCGACGAGCCGCTCGATCCGGGTCGCTCGCTTCATGACGCCTTTCAGGTGATGTCGTCGACCGCCTGGACGGTCTCCTGGATGTCGTGCTCGTGCGTGTAGCCGAGGATGTCGCGCGCCCGCCGATCGTCGACCATGCACACGTAACGGATGTGATCGAGCTCGGGCGCCGGGAACGAGGTCGCCCTGAACCGCCAGAGCCGCGGGATGATCGTCTGCATGACGAAGTGCGGGATCGCCGCGCGCGCCCGGCCGGTCATCTCGATGACGCGCGAGAGCGGCAGCGGCGCGGGCCCCGCGAGGTTGAAGATCCCGCGCACGCCGGGGCGGAGCGCCGCGAGGATCGCGGAGACCACGTCGTCCTGGTGGATGACCTGCACCATCGGGTCGAAGCCGAGGAGGGTCGGGATCACGTTGAGCCGGAGGTAGTTCGACGGCGCGTTCCGCACGGAGCCGAGGATGTGGACCGGCCTGAGGATGACCGTCTCGGTCTGGGGGTGCTTCCAGAAGAACGACTGCGCCAGCATGTCGACCTCGATGAGGTCGCGGATCTCGCTGAACGACGCGCCGCCGAGCAGCGGGGCCTCCTCGGTGATGAACTGCGGGTTGTCGGGGCGCGGCCCGTAGGCGTTCGCGCTCGACAGCACGATGAGCTTGGGCACGTCGTACTGCGCGACGAACTCGAGCAGCCGCTGGAACCCAGCGAGGTTCCAGCTGTGGTGCTCCATCTGGCTCACCCGCGGATCGTGCATGACCCCGAGGTGGACCACCGCGGCGAGCTGCTCCTGGCGGAAGATGTCCTGGGTCTTCTTGCGGCGGATGTCGATCTGGTGATGCTCGATGTCCTTGGGGCGCCCCTCGAAGCTGCGCCGGTCGACGCCGATCACGCGCCGCTCGCGGTGGAGGCGCCGCGCCAGGCGCCGCCCTAGGCGACCACAGATGCCGGTGATGAGGATGGACCGGAGGGACGGATCGGTGTCCGCGGCGGGACGGCGGCCTCGACCGAACGTTCGTTCGCTCATCGGAGCGACGGTCGCTTCGAGGAGGCCGATGGTCAAGCCCTTCGTGCCGGTGCAGGCCCACGCGAGTTTTGCTATCGTCCGCCGCTCATGGCCAGCAGAACGACGCTCGCCAGGCTGAGCCACTTCGTCACCCACAGCGCGCTGCCGCTGGCGCGCGTCGGGGTCGACAGCCTGCGCGGCACGATCGACGACGCGACCATCCGGCTGCTCGGTCAGGACTTCGAGGACCGTCTGCGCCGGGTCGCGCTGCCTCACGCGGCGGACGGGGTCGACCCCTTCGGGCTCGACCGGGAGTGGGCGAAGTACGCGGTCGGGGTCGCCGCGTTCTTTCATCGTTTCTATTTCCGGACCGAGGTGTTCGGCATCGAGCGCGTCCCGGCCGGCCGTGTGCTCCTCATCGCGAACCACTCGGGCCAGCTCCCGTTCGACGGCATGCTCATCGCGGCCTCGCTGTTCCTGGACGCGGAGCCGCCGCGCGTGATGCGGAGCATGGTCGAGAAGTGGACGCAGACGCTGCCGTTCGTGGCGACCTTCTTCTCGCGCGTGGGCCAGGTGGTCGGCGTCCCCGAGAACGCGCGCCGGCTGCTCGACATGGGCGCGGCGATCCTGGTGTTCCCGGAGGGGACGAAGGGGATCTCGAAGGGGTTCTCGAGCCGCTATCAGCTGCTCGACTTCGGGCTCGGGTTCATGCGGCTCGCGCTCGAGACCGACACGCCGATCGTGCCCATCGCCGTCATCGGGGGCGAGGAACAGTACATCTCGCTCGGCAACCTCGAGTCGGTCTCGAAGGCGCTCGGCATGCCGACGTTCCCGATCATCCCACAGCTGCTGCTCCCCGGCGGCCAGCTGCCGCTGCCGACCCGATACCGGATCTACTTCGGCGAGCCGATGACGTTCCACGGCGACCCCGACGACGACGACGCGGTGATCCAGGAGAAGGTGGCGCTCGTGAAGGGTCGGATCCAGTCGATGCTGAACCGCGGCCTGAAGGAGCGGAAGAGCGTCTTCTGGTGATCGCGTGATCGCGTGATCGCGTGGGCGCTCAGGCGCCCGCCAGCGTGACCGCGGCGTCGGGGCCGTGAGCGAGGACGCGCGCGTGGCCGCCGAGGATGGCGGGCTCGTTGCGATGGCCGTGGCCGATCGGAAGCCCGGCGACGACGGGGATGCCGAGCGGGAGGAGCCTGTCGCGGAGGACCTCGTCCACCGTGATTCCATCGGGGCCTGGCGCGCACTGATCGAAGTCGCCGAGGACCACCGCCGCGGCCGGGGCGAGGTGGCCGCCGACCTCCAGCGTCGCGAGCATGCGATCGATGCGGTAGGGCCGCTCGGTGACGTCCTCGAGCAGGAGGATGCACCCCTCCGGGACCCGGAGCCGCCCCGCGGCGGCGCAGGCGTGGAGCAGGGCCAGGTTGCCGCCGAAGAGCGGCCCCTCGGCCACGCCGGCGCGCAGCGTGGTGAGGCCGTCGAAGCGGCGCTCACCCAGCGGATCTTCGAGGGCGCGGATCAGCGCGGCGCGGGCGCGGGCGTCGCCGCGCCCGAGCGCGGTGACATGGATGCCATGGAGCGACGCCACGCCCGCGCGCGCTGCCTCGACGTGGAGGGCCGTGACGTCGGAGAAGCCGACAATCCAGCGGGGGCGCGCTGCGAGGGCGCTCCAGTCGAGCCGGTGGACGAACCGGTTCGCGCCGTAGCCGCCGCGGGCCGCGAAGATGGCCCTGACGTCGGGGTGCGAGAGCGCGCGGGCGAGCTCGTCGCTGCGCCGGGCGTCGCTGCCGGCCAGGTACCCGGCCCGCGCGAACAGCCCGTGATGGGAGGGTGCCGACAGCGATGGCGGCCCGCCCCGCCGGCCGTCGCCGTCGAACGGAGGCCCCTCGCCCGCGTCGAAGAGGACACGGTAGCGCTGGGCGAGCCAGCCGATGCCGACCCGCGCGAGGACGTGCTCGAACGGGCTGGAAGGGGCGATCACCGCGACGGTATCGCCCGGCCGTAGCGCCGGGGGCAGGATCGGCGGACGAGAGCTAGCGAGCACCAGGGTCGTCGTCGAGCAACTCCACGTCTTCCGCGTCGGTGTCGACGTCGATCGCGTCGGAGCCATGCAAGGGCGGCACGACAGGCGCCATGGGGGCAGCGGGCGCGACGGGCAGCGCAGGGGCCGAGAGGGGCGCCTCCTCGTGCGCTCGATGGGCCTCGTCGTTGTCGACGTCGCCGAGCGTCTGTGGCCCTGGGTGAGCGTCGAACTCCGACCCCTGCGCGGGAGCGGCTGGCGCATCGGAATACGCAGCCGGAGCAACGTGGAGGACCTGGGTGGCGCTATCCAGAGGGAGCCTCTGCCCCTCGCGCAGAACCACATCGCCAAGGGCAGCGCCGCTGCCCGTGTCGGCCGCGTCGGCGTGCGCAGCGGCGCCGTAGGCCCAGACCTGCTGCTCCGGCTCGACCGGCAGCGCTTGCGAGGCGGCGGCGTCCGCCGGCTGCGCCTGGGGAGCCGACAGCGCCTCCGCCGCCGGGTACGCCTCAACCGCCGGGTACGCCTCAACTGCCGGGTACGCCTCAACCGGCTGCGCCTCTGCCGCCGGGTACGCCTCAACCGGCTGCGCCTCCGCCGCCGGCTGCGCCTCTGCCGCCGGGTACGCCTCAACCGGCTGCGCCTCCGCCGCCGGCTGCGCCTCGACGCCCTCGTGCGCCTCGGAGCCCGCGTAGCCGTTGCTCACCGCCGCCACCGCGCCGGCCTCGAGGCCGAGCGTCTCGAGCGTCGGCGCCCGGGGCGCGAGCGGCGGCTCGGTCAGCGGCGGGCCCGGCGCGCGCGTCGGCAGCGAGGGAGGCGGCGGGGTGCGCTTGAGCTTGCCGGTCTTGGCCCGCTCGAGGCCCGCGGTCGCGTCCGAATCGCCCGCCTTCATGCGGAGGACGCGGCGCCAGGCGTCCGCCGCCTCGCGCGCCTCGCCGAGCTCCTCCTCCCAGAGGCGCGCCACCTTGCGCGCGAGCTCCGCCCGCTGCGCCGGATCGCGGCCGCGGAGGATCTGGTCCTCGTAGAGCTGGATCATGCCGCGGTGATCGCCGAGCTCCAGCAGGAGACCCGACAGGTCGTTCATCACGTCCTGATCCGAGGGCGACAGGTCGTGAAGCTTCTTCAGATCCGCCGCGGCGCCCTGCCGGTCGCCGAGCACGTCGCGCCGCAGCCTGGCGCGACGCTGCAGGAGCTTGCGCACGAGCGGGCCGTCAAAGACCTCGTCGAGCGCGCGGTCCAGCGTCGCGCTGACGCGGGGCAGGTCGCCCACGTCGCGCCCGAGGGCCTCGAGCGCGTCGAGCGAAGCGTCGTCGACCTGCGTGAGCACGGCGTCGCCCAGCCAGCCGAAGGCGCGGTCGACGTCGCCGAGATCCTTGTAGGCGATCGTGGCCGCGCGCCGCAGGAGCGCCGCCCGGGTGCGGCCGCCGTCGCGCGAGCCCTGGCCGCCGGCCGCGAGCGCCTCGGCGAGGACGGTGCGCAGCGCCGTCGACCGCGACCGCTCGTCGTCGTCCCGCGCCACCTGCTCGAGCGTGGCGATCGTCTCCTCCTGGACGCCGCCGCCGAGGGCCAGCTCGAAGAAGCTCCTCGCCCGGTCGATGGCGCCGCGCTCGCAGGCGATCTGGGCGGCGCGGACGAGCGCCGCGAGGCGATCGGCCGGCGTGCGGCACCGGCCGACCTGGCGCTCGAAGAGATCGATGATGAGGCCCGGGGCCTCGGCCAGCGCCGCGAGCCGCTGGAGCAGCGGCTCGACCTCGGCGGTCGGCACGCTCGCGAGCGCGCCCTCGCCGTGGTGGATCGACTCCAGCGGATCGGCGCCCACGGAGACCCGGACCTCGGCCTGCCGCACGAGCTCGGCCGCCCGGGCCGCGCCCGAGAGATCCCTCGCGAGGAGCTCGTGCGCGACGGTGAGGGCCTCGCGATCCTGCAGCTCCACCGCGATCGCCTCGAGCTTCTCCGCGAGGCCGGCGTCGGCGGTGCGGGAGCGCGCGAGCTCCATCGCCACGCGCGCGGCGTCCTTCTGGCGACCGACCTCCACGAAGCGCTCGAAGGCCCCGCGCAGGGCGACCTCGCGCCCCGCGCGCGCGATCGACTCGTTCCAGGCGACCAGCTTGGTCGCGACGATCCCCTTCCACCCGTTCCGATCGCCGAGCGCGACGTACGCCTCGCGGCACGGCTCGTCGCCCTGATCGGCGAGCCGCTCCAGGAGCGCCAGCGCCTCGTCGCTCTTGCCCAGCTGCTGGTCGAGGATCTCGGCGAGGCGCCGGGTCATCTGCGACGCCTCGTCGTCGTCGCCCTCCATCTCGATCAGGATCGCCATCAGGCGCGCGACCTTCGGCCAGTCGTTCAGCCGCTCGGCGAGCCGCAGGAGCCGGGCGACCGCGTCGAGGTCGTCCGGCTCGACGGCGTGGACGATCTCGAGCGCCCGGACGGCGCCGCGCGGATCGTCGAGCGGGCCCTCGTACAGCGCCGCGAGCCGCTGCGCGATGTCGATCTGGTCGTGGCCGTACACGAGCACGAGCTCACGCTCGAGCGCGCCCGCGACCCCCCTCGGGTTGCCGCGCCGCTCCTCCAGATCGGCGATCCCCTGCAGCGCGATCCGGTTCTGCGGATCGAGCGTCGCCACGACCGCCTCGTAACGCGCGATCGCGGCCTCGAGGTCGCCGGGGCCCTCCGCGAGCATGCGCGCCTCGCGCAGGGCGAGCGAGATCTTGCCGGGCTCGCTGTCCGTCAGATCGCCGAGCTTGCGGAGGAGCTCCGCGCCCTGCTGGTGATCGCCACGCTCGCCTGCGTCCTGGGCCAGCCGCTCGATGGCCTCGGCGTCGTCGCCGTCGGCGAGCAGGAGCGTGAGCGTCGCGCGCTCCCCGTCGCGATCGCCGAGCTCGCGCTGCAGGGCCGCCGCGGCCCGCCGCGCCGCGACGCGCTCCGCCCTGTCGCCGAGCACCTCGGCCCGGCTCAGGAGGAACCGCACGAGCTCGGGCCACCGATGGGCGCGCCGGTAGAGATCCTCGATCGCGGGGGCAGCGTCGGTCGCCGGATCGATCTCGACGGCGCGCTCGACGCGGTCGAGCGCGCCGTCGACGTCCCCGGCGCTGAGGAGCAGCTCGGCGGCCTGGACGAGGAGCGCAGGGCGCGCCTTGCGGTCCGCGAGCAGCGCGCGCTCGCAGAGCGCCCTCGCCGCCTCGGCGAGCCGCCCCGCCGCGACGTAGGCCTGCTGCGCGAGCTCCCACAGCCTCGGTTGGCGCAGCAGCTCGGCGGCCTGGCCGTAGGCGTCGCCCGCGGCGCCCGGCTCATCGAGCCGCATCCGGAGCTCGCCGAGCTTCTGAAGGAGCGGCCCGTGGTTCAGCTTCCCCCTGAACCAGGACGTCGCGTCGGCGAGGACCCGCGCCGCGAGATCGAAGCGCTCGCCGCGCTCGAAGAGCTTGACGGCGGACAGGAGCGCCGCGCCGTCGTCCGGCGTGAGGCCCGCGATCCGCACCCACGCCTCCGCGGCCGCGATGGGGTCGCGGCGCTTTTGCTCATGGAGCGCGACGAGCGCCCTCTCGATCTCGACCCTCTGCGCGACGTCGGCCGTCGCCGCGGCGTCGTGCTCGAGCAGCGCGGCGAGGTCGTCCCACCGCGAGCTCAGCTCGAGCAGCCGCCTCAGCTCGGCCTGCGCCTGCGCGTCGCCGGGATCGAGCTCGGAGAGCAGCTTCCAGGCCTGGACCGCCGAGTCGACGTCGCGCAGCTGCGCCTCGCACAGCCCGGCGACGTCGCGCAGCTGCGCCTTCCTGCGCTCGATGGGCGCCTCGGGGACGCGCGCCGCCGCGAGCAGGACGTCCCGCAGCTCGACGAACATCCGCTTCTGGCGCAGCTGCTCCTCGACCTGCGCGAGCACGTCCGGGTTGGCCGGCTCGCCCTTGAGCACCTCGCGGAGCTTGGCGAGCGTCAGCGGCTTGCGGAGCTCGGCCGGCTCCTCCCTCGGCGGCTGTAGCGCCTCCGAGGGGACCGAGCCGCCGAAGGCATCAGGCGCCGGCGCGGCGCCGGCCAGGCCGTACGCCCCCGGCGCCGCGGCATCCGCGGGCGAAGCCAGCGTGTCCGGCGCCGTCGACCCCGGCGCGGGAGCGAACGAAGGCGCCGGCGCGAACGCGGCCACCCCCGGCTCGACAAGCCCAGCGGCTGCCGGCGACGAGAGGAGGCCCGAGGGCGGCACGGACGCGTGCGCATGGGCGGCTCCCGCGCTGGGCGGCACCGACGACCGGTGCGCAGGCGCGGCAGCCACGCCCAGGGGCGGCGGCGGCGCCGACGGCAGCCGCGGGGGGGGCGGAACGGACGCCCGCTTGCGCGCCTCGGGGGCCATGAACCCGTTCGGGTTGACCTGGAGGTAGGCGACGTAGCGCGGGCGGAGCTCCGCGATGCGGCCCAGCTGCTTCCCGTAATGGTCGGCGAGCTGCATCGCGCGATCGTGCCCCGGCGCCGAGCGGAGGGCGTAGACCGAGTACGAGTAGCCGTACTCCCCGTCGTAGGTCTCCGCGAGCGCCACGAAGAGCTCCGCGGCCTCGTCACGCTCTGGCTGCGGCACCGGCTCGCCCGCCTCGATGCGGTCGACGATGGCGACGCCGAGCGCCTGGATGAGCCCCACGTCGTGCGGCACGAACGCGCGCGCGTTCCGCAGCGCCACGGTGGAGCCCGCGAGATCGCCGGCGCGGCGCCGGATGTCGGCCTCGTCGCGCAGCAGGGCGAGCCGCCGCTCCGGGTCGTCGACGAGCGCCTGCTCCATCGCGAAGTACGGGATCGCCTCGGCGTACTGCTGCTGGGCCTTCAGCATCTCGCGGGCGGCGTAGATGGCGTAGACGTTGTGCGGATCGAGCTCCGCCAGGCGGCGCCAGTTCTCGAGGGCGCGCTCCGGCCGCGAGAGCGGCGGCTCGCTCCACAGCCGGCCGAGCTCCTCGTGCAGGGTCGAGACCTGCGCGCGCACCTCGGGCCGCTCGAAGAGCAGCGGCGTGAGCGCCTTGACGAGCCGCTCCAGGAGCGCGACGAGCGCCTTCTGATCGCCCTTGTCGCGGTAGAGCTGCGCCAGCCGCTCCGCCGCGGTCCGCTGCGTCGGATCCTTGTCGATGGCGATCATGAGCGTCCGCGCGGCGTGGTGCGCGTCGCCGATGGTGGTCGACCACACGTTCGCGGCCTCGCTCAGCCAGTGCGCCGCGTACGATGGATCTGCGGTGGAGCTGCCGACGCGCTCGAGCAGCATGGCGTACGAGCGTGGGTCCTGCTCCCCGGCTCGGTGAGCATACGCCAGGGCTTCCCCGTCATGCGGATTCGTGACGAGCCGCTGAACGAGCGTTTCCATCTCCCGGGGATCCATCGGTGCGCGGCGAAGTTACACGTTAGCCTCGGGCTCGTACAGCGACTCTCGGCGTCCTTCGCGATTGGACGCCGCCGTCTCTCGCGCGACGGGACTCCATGGAAGAGCGGGCCTTCGGGGGCCCACGTCGGCCTTGCGCAGCGGCGCCGCGCGCGTGCCGTCATCAGTCGAATTTCACATACGGCTTGCGCGGCTGCGCTGGCTTTCGCCTCGGTGTCGACGCCGAGGGTACGCCCGTGGGCGCTGGCGCCGCGCTGGCGACACCCGCGGGCGGCGGCGCAGGCGCGGTCGGCGCGGCGGACGGCGCCGGCGCGGCGGGCGGCGGCGCAGGCGCGGCGGGCGGCGGCGCAGGCGCGGTCGGCGCGGCGGGCGGCGGCGCAGGCGCGGTCGGCGCGGCGGGCGGCGGGGCGGCGCGCGAGATCGCGCTGGCGAGTGCCCTCGCTTCCAGCGCTACCCCTTTCTGAAGGCTGCGCGCGCCGCCGTCCGCAGGCCGGCGGAGCTCGCGCACGGCGAGCGCCATCACGATCAGGGACAAGGCGACGGCGCCGACGGCCACGCGCGAGGTGCGCCTCCGTGGCGCGGGACGCAGCGTGCTCGGCGCCTGCGCGGCGCCTTCGCCGTCGCCCACGACCGCGAGCAGCTCGCTCGTGGCGCCGACCTCGGCGGGCTGAGCCGGGCCGAGGCGCTCGCGGTCGAGGCTCGGCCTGGCCTCGTCCATCGCGCGATCGAGCTCGGCGATGAACTCCAGGGCGCTCCGCGGCCGATCCTCGGGCCGCTTGGCCAGGGCGCGCTGCAGGAGCTGCGAGAGCGACGGCGGGATCCTGGCGTCCGGCGCGGCCTCGCTCGCCGGCACGGGCGACGACTTGATGTGCCTCGCCATCACGACGACCGCATCGTCGTCGATGAACGGCGGCCTCCCGACCAGCATCTGGTAGAGCAGGACGCCGAGCGAGTAGAGGTCGCTCCGCGCGTCGAGCGGCCTGCCCTGCGCCTGTTCCGGCGACATGTACCGCGGCGTCCCGAAGACGGTGCCTGCCTGGGTCTCGAGGGCGTCGACCGGCCGCTCTGTCCCGGTCATCACCTTCGCGATGCCGAAATCGAGCACCTTGCCGATCTCCTCGTGCTCGCCCGCGGGGGGCCTCGCCAGGAACAGGTTGTCCGGCTTGAGGTCCCTGTGGATGATCCCCTTGTCGTGCGCCTCGGCCAGCGACAGGAGCGTGTGCCGCGCGAAGCGGGCGGCGTCGCCCAGGCGCAGCCGCCGCAGGCGCTTGAGCCGCTGACCGAGCGACTCGCCCTCGAGCAGCTCCATCGCGAGGTAGAGGGAGCCGCTGCTCGACGTCGTCCCCTCCACGGGCGAGCTCTGCTCCGCGGAGCGACCGCGGCCGAAGGCCGCGTCCGTCGCGTCGTCCACGATCTCGCCGAAATCGAACACGGTGACCGTGTGCGGCGACCGGAGGAGGCTCATCGCGCGCGCTTCGCGGGTGAAGCGCGCCTTCGCCTGCGCGTCGAAGGCCCTGTCCGACCGCAGTATCTTGATGGCCACGTCGCGGCCCATCGCCTCCTGGCGCGCGCGGTACACCGTGCCCATCGAGCCGGCGCCGAGCTTGCCCACGATCACGAACCGATCCGCGATCGTGATCCCCAGGAACGGATCTCCGTCGGCCTCGCCGAGCACCTCGCGGCTCACGAGGGCCAGCCCGTCGTGGGGGCAACGAGGCAGCCTCGCGCTCTGGCCGTCCTGGGAACCGCGCTCGCCTGTGGGAGACGGAAGCTGGCTGGACGAGCTCCTCCCCTCCGGCGCGACGGCCCCGAGGTGGTGACAGCGCGGGCAAATCAGCCCCATGGCCCTGCCGGGCTCGCCGGGCGACCCGGGGGCGCTGGCTGGGAACTGGCCGTCAGCTGCACGAACTACCACCGCGATGGGGGGATCGTCCGTTACTTGGGCTCGCATCGCAAGGCCCACGACTCGCCTGTCGCTCGCGGGTGGCAGCCGAAGAACGCGGCGTCGCCGCAGGACGCATCGCTGCAGCAGACGTCGCTACAGAATGGCTGCGTTTGTTCAGGGTCCTTGATGCACATACCACTCCGACAGTCCTCGGGCGTGGAGCACGGAACGCCGATGGCCGCGAGGCTGTCCTCGGACAGCAGCGTGATGCACGCGCGGACGGTCGAGCGTCCGTCGATCGCGAGCTCAGCGCAGCCGACGCGCTGCCTCACCTCGCCGGGCGTGTCCGGGCACATCTCCGAGCCACAGCACGGGATGGTGCAGCGGCCGTACCCTTCCACCTCGACGCAGAGCCCGGACGCGCAGTCCTCGTCCCCAGTGCACCGTTCGAAGTAGCCTCCATCACCCGAGGCGGCGGCCTGGCACGCCCAGGCCGGACCCGACGAGACGAGGCCGGTCGTGAGCCGGCACGCCGCGCCGTTCGTGGCGCAGCTGGTGTCGGAGCAGCAGGCGTCGACGCAGGCGCCGTCGTTGCAGATGCCAGATCGGCAGTCGCCGGGCGCGGCGCATCGCGCGCCGGAGAGCCCCGTGCCCACGTCGGGCCGGCCGACCTCCCGGCCGATGCGGCAGAGGCCGCTCCCTCCGCCGTCGGGGATCCAGCAGACCGCATCCCGGACAGGATCGCAGTCGCTCGAGCTGCAGCAGGCGCGCGAGCAGACGAGCGGCCCCTCGACGTCGAACAGCGCGGGATCGAGGCAGAAATCGAGCGCTCCGCAGTCCTCGTGCCGCGCGCAGCGCGCGCCCAGCGCGCGCTCCAGCGGCAGCTCGGCGCAGGCGCCGTCCCTGCAGACGGCGCCCTCGGGGCAGGCCGGCGGCCCGAGCGCGCCCTCGTCCGAGCAGTGCACCGGGCCCAGCGTTCCGTCGACGAGGACCTGGCACCCGGCGCCGAGCGACACGAGCGCGGCGAGCCCGCGGAGCAGCCTGCGCCGCGCGGCGCTCGCACGCATCAGAACTGCACCCAAAGCCGGGCTCCCTCGGCGCCCAGCGACAGGCGGATCCCCTGCGCCCCCGCACCGGCGCCGCGCGGGAGACGGCGATCCTGCCCCGGCGTCAGCGCACGCGCGCCGACGGCCGAGGCCCCGCGAGCGGCTGGGCTCGCCGCGGGGGCCTCGGGAGACAGGTACAGGTAGAGCGCCGCTGCCCCGGAGAGCCCCGCGACCAGAAAGGCGACATCCGCGGCGACGGCGCACCGGTGAGCGGCGCTCGCGTCGGCCTGCAGGTCGGCGATGGAGACGCCGGCCCCGGTGCGCTCGCCGGCACCGGGATCCCGCGCCACGGCGAGCGCGGCGAAGACGCCGCCGACCACGAGCGACCCTGCGGCGATGCCCCCGCTGACGCCGAGCCAGGTCGCGCGCGGCGTCGCGCTGCCGACCGCGACGGGATGGCGCGGCAAGCGCGGCAAATACGGCAGCGCCGTCGAGACCGAGGCGGCCTTCGCGGGCGCGGACGGCGGCGCCTTCGCGCTGGCGAGCTCTCGCTTCGCGCCCTTGAGCCGCGTGAGGACCGCGTGCACCTCCTCACGCGCCTTCGGGAGCGCCTCCATGTGGAGGTAGCGGCGGTAGTAGCGCTCGGCCTCGTCGATCTCGCCCAGCCGCTCGTGGATCATCGCCAGGTTGTAGATGAGCTCCTTGCCCTCGGGATCGAGCGCCACGGCGGCCTCCAGCTGCGCGATGGCCGCGCGGTACTCGCCGCGCTTGTAGCGCCGCTGCGCCTCGTCGTGCAGCGCCGTCGCTCGCTCGATGCGGAGCCGCTTCTCCTCCTCGTCTCGCGAGAGCGGCGGCGGGGCCGGAGGGCTCGGCCCGCCGCCCTCCGGCGGCGGGGCGGGAGCGCTCGGCCCGCCCCCCTGCGGCGGCTGCGCGGGCGGGGCAGCGGGCGCGACCAAAGGCGCGCGGAGCGGCTCCGGCGGGGGCACCTGCGCCGCCAGCGCCGGCGGCGCGCCGTGGGCGACCGCCGCGGCGGCCGCGACCGCGGAGGCGAAGCCCACGACGATGCGCCCGGCCTCGGGGCCGATCGAGCGAGGCAAGCGCGCTGTGTGGCTCGTCACGGCCGCCCACCATAGCGTAACTTCCGCGCGGATAACGGCGTCTCGCGGCGGGTGGGGTGAAGGACGCCGCCGCGGCGATCACCTGAGCTTGCAGCTGTACTCGCCGGCGAACAAGAGCGCCCGCTCGCACCTGACGTCCACGACGCGCTTCGCCGTGGTGAACTCGAAGGTCTGGCCGAACGGCGTCCGTTCCAGCCGCGTCATCTGGGCTCTGCAGCCCTCGCTCGCGCGGCGCGGCTCCGGCGCGCCCGCGGCGCCGTCCTCGCCGCACGCGACGAGCGCCGCCCTCCGTTCGACGTCGGCGTTGTCGGAGACGACGTTGTAGACCGCCGAGACGCTGAACGCGACGCAGAGGGCGAAGAGGGCGAGCTGGCCGAAGCGCTTCACAGCCCGAGCTTACCCCGTCCGGCGCGCGAGGGGCTCGCCGCCGCGCGCGACCCGCCTCAGAGCCGCATGCCCGAGCCGGGCAGCGGGTTCCACGGCTGCCGGCGGGTCGTGTACTGGCCCCGCACGAACGCCCCCAGCACGGGCGCGATGTTGCGCGCGATGTCGTCGTCCCACTCGCCGCCGTTGATCCCGTCCTGCGGGGAAAGATCCGGCGACAGCAGGAAGAAGCCCGGATACAGCCGCCGCGGCACCTTGATCTGATCGAGATCTTCCTTGAAGAGATCGATGTCCACGCGCACGAGCCGCACGCTCCGGAGGGCCGTCTGCATCAGCGGATCGCCGAGCGAGCGGTCGACCCCGCGGCACGGCTCGCAGGGATCGCTCGTCGTCATCACGAGGACCTTCTCGCCCTGGGCGTATGCCTCCGCGCGCTGCTTGGCGAGCTCCTCGCTGAGCACGGACACGTCGACGCCGATATCGACGATGGAGACCCCGCCGATGCGCCGGTGGGTCGTGTGCTGAGGGACGCTGCCGCTCGGCTGCACCGCCGGAGGACGCGCCTCCGGCAGCGGCATCGACGGCGACGCCGTGCTCGCCGGCTCCGGCGAGGCCTCCCCTTCCGGGAGGGCGGAGGCCGTCTCTCCGCTGTGATGGGTGCTCCACATCCACACGCCGAAGCCGATCGCGGAGCTCCAGCAGAGCGTGAGCAGGACGCCGAGCGCGAGCCCGACGCTGGCGAGCGCGTACC
The DNA here is from genome assembly GCF_051525985.1 of Sorangium sp. So ce145. Classification (NCBI taxonomy): domain Bacteria; kingdom Pseudomonadati; phylum Myxococcota; order Polyangiales; family Polyangiaceae; genus Sorangium; species Sorangium sp. So ce145. The sequence goes on from NZ_CP150315.1 coordinate 6,043,426, forward strand.
CCCTGCGCACGGCCGGGTCCTGCTCGATCTCGCGGCGAGCCGCCCAGCCGAAGGCGATCGCGGCGATCGCCCCGAGCGGCCCGAACAGCGCCGCGACGAGCGAGCTCACGGCCAGCGTCGAGAGCTGCCGTCGCTCCGGCGGGGGCGGCGGCGTGAGGTAGGGATCCTGGATGATCAGCCGCGCCGCCTGCGCGCGGCTCGGCTGCGCTGCTGCCGGCGCGAGCGCGACGCGCCCGCGGGCCGCGACCGTGTCGCAGGGCGGCGCGCCGGCAGGCGGCTCGCTTTCGCAGGGCAGGGCGCCCGTCTGCACGTCCCTGAGCGCTGCAGGAGGCTCGTTCGCATCGCGGTTCGGCAGTGGCTGAGTCGGGCCGAATGCGTGGCTCACGCCCTTCATCCTAGCGCCGGAGGCCGCGCTACGCCCGCCGCACGGGCCCTCTCGTCGCGTGAGCGCTCAGGGGATGCAGGTGCGCTCGAGCACACGCAAGACTGCGCGCTTCGTGCTCACACCGGTGCTCATGGGCTCCGTCCATGCGACGCCCACCCGCTCACCGGCGAGCGCCACGCTGGGAGAATCCTTTACGGGAAACACCCCATCCGACACCCGGATCCCTCGAGCGGAGGGCGCTCCGTCGGCGGCCAGCTTCACGAGGAGGGCTTGCCCCTCCACCTTGCCATCGTGGCCGACCCACGCCACGAGAGCCCCGTCGCCGCTCGGCGCGAGCGCGCGCCACTTGCCCTTGCCAACGACCCAGGGCGCCCCGCGCGGCCGCGCCTCGGCGTCCAGCGCGCGGGCGATCAAGGTGGCTCCCTCGCTCCAGACCAGCAGCGCGCCGGCGCTGCCCGTGGCCACAAGGCCGAGCCGCTGATCCCTGTCCGGTGTCTCCTGAGCGGCGCCAGCCGGTCGGTCGCCGCCCTGTCGCTGCGCAACGACGTGGGCATTCCCTTCCCTGCCCGCGGCGTCGAACCGCGAGGCCCGGATGCTCCCGTCCTCCTCGTCCTGCCAGGCGACGAGGTAGCCACCGGACGCGTCGGCAGCGACCGTCGGCCACCGCGGCTTCTTGGCGCTTCGCGTGACCCCGACCGCCTTCAGCTGTGGCTGCGCCGGATCCACCGGCGCGAACTGGAACACCCCCAGGCGCTGGCGGTCCGGTCCGAAGGGCGCCGCTGCTACCAGGGCGCCACCTGGAGCGGGCGCGAGGGCGACATGGTCGCTGACCTCCCTCCCGATCGCGCCGACGCGCTGGATCCCGACCGGCGGGTTCGTCTCCCAGCGGGGCCGCGCGTACGCGAGCCCCTCCGCGTCGAACCACGTGACCGCCCATTCGTCGCCCGAGGAGAAGATCCGGAGCCCTGCGTCCCGCGTGCTCGAGATCGCCCTCGCGCGAGCGACCTGCCGGGCCTCGTTATCGAAGCCGGCGAACGCGATCTGCGCGTCCCCTCCCTTGAGGTCCACGAGCCACACGGCCCCGAACGAGCCGTCGGCGCGCCCGGCGATCCCCATCCCCTCGCGCAGGATGTAGGTCGCGATATCACCCGACTTCGCCTTGCACCCTTCGAGGGAGCCGATGGGCACGAACTCCTGGACGCCGGTCCCGCGCGGCAGCTCGGGCTCGGCCGGCGCAGTGGCAACGGCGGGCTCGGTCGGGGCGCTCGACGCGGCGGCGGCCGCGGGGACCGCCTCCGAGGCGCTCGGAGCAGGGGCTGCACTCGCGGCTCCTCCCGCTGAGGGGGAGGAGCGGCGATCACAGGAACTGCTGGAGACGACAAGCAGGGACAGAGCCACGACCTTGGCAAGAGTCGTGGCTAGGGAAGCAGGATAAGAAGAGCGCTTGGTGCGAAGCAGAGGACTTGAACCTCCACGGGAGTTACCCCACTGGAACCTGAATCCAGCGCGTCTGCCAATTCCGCCAGCTTCGCGAGCGGGGACGGCATCACTACCTCACCCCCTCGCGTTCCGTCAAGCGCTGTGTCACGCCCCGAGCGTTTTTCTTCCGCCTGCGGTTCCGTCCGTTGTGTCGGTTGCGTCGGTTGCGTCCGCTACGCCCGGCTCTTCTCTTCCCAGCTGACCCTGGCGCGGTCTCCTTGCCGCGTTGTGGTGGGCACTTCCCCCCCTGCCGGAACGATGGAGCCGCCAAGGCGCCATTAAGACGCCAAGATTTTGTGTTTTTTCTTGGCGTCCTTGGCGCCCTTGGCGGTTCAAAAGGCCCCACCTTCGGCCAAAGTACCCCCCAGGACCGCCGCGTTGGTTCCCCCGCCGACGCCGCACCGGTGCACGGCGAGGAGCGCCTGTGCTAGGGGAGCGCGCTCCCATGGCGGCCATCGGCTCACCTCCTCCCCTCCTTCTCTTCGTCGGCGTGCGCGCCGTCGACCCGGCACAACAGCTCGACGACGTGATCGATGTCGTCGTGGAAGACGGCGTCATCACCCGGGCGGGACGCGGCGCAGCGACCGACGAGCTGCGCCGCGCCGACCGGACCGAGCTCATCCAGGGCGATGGGCTCCTGCTCCTCCCCGCGTTCGTCGATCTCCACGCCCACCTCCGCGAGCCCGGGCAGGAGTACAAGGAAGACATCGCCTCCGGCCTGGCGGCCGCGGCGGCCGGCGGCTTCGCCCACGTGTGCGCGATGCCGAACACGCGGCCGGTCAACGACACCCGCTCCATCACCGAGGCCATGATCGCGCGAGCCCGCGCGATCGGGGGGCCCGCGCTCCACCCCATCGGCGCGATCACGATGGGCCAGAAGGGCACGGAGCTCACCGAGATGGCCGACCTCAAGGACGCCGGCGCCGTGGGGGTCTCCGACGACGGCCGCTGCGTGACGTCGAGCTCCGTCATGCGCCGCGCGCTCGAGTACGCGAAGACCTTCGATCTCACGATCATCCAGCACGCCGAGGACCACGCGCTCACCGACGGGGCGCAGATGCACGAGGGGGCGATCTCGACGCGGCTCGGCCTCCGGGGCTGGCCGCGCGTGGCCGAGGACATCATCGTCGCGCGCGACGTGCTGCTCGCCGAGGCCACCGGCGCGCGCTACCACGTCGCGCACATCTCGTCGCTCGGGGCGGTCCGCATCCTCCGCGAGGCGAAGGCCCGCGGCATCGCCGTGACCGCCGAGGTGACGCCGCACCACCTGACGCTCACCGACGCCGCCGTGCTCGGCTACGACACGGCGTGCAAGGTCAACCCGCCCCTGCGTGAGCAGGCGGATGTCGACGCGCTCCGCGAGGCGCTCGCGGACGGCACCATCGACGCGGTCGCGACCGATCACGCGCCGCACTCCACGCTCGAGAAGGACTGCGAGTTCGCCGAGGCGTCGCCCGGCCTCATCGGCCTCGAGCTCGTCGTCCCGGTCCTGCTCGACCTCGTCCGGCAGGGCGCCCTCCCCCTCGGGCGGCTCGTCGACGCCCTCACCCGCGCCCCCGCCCGCATCGCGCGGCTCGAGGCGCCCACGATCAAGGCCGGCGCCCGCGCCGAGCTCTGCCTCGTCGATCCGAACCTGAGCTTCGTGCTCGACCCGGCGCGCCTCCGCTCGAAGAGCAAGAACACGCCGTTCCTCGGCCGGCAGCTCACGGGCCGCGTCAAGATGACGCTCGCCTCGGGGCGGGTCGTCTTCGTCGACGGCGAGGGAGCGGCGACATGAGCTCGCGCAAGGTCCATTTCGTCAGCCTCGGATGCCCCAAGAACCGCGTCGACTCCGAGGTGATGCTCGGCGTCGCCCGCGCGGCCGGCTTCGCGCACGTCGACGACGCCGCCGAGGCCGAGGTGATCGTCGTCAACACCTGCGGCTTCATCGGCGAGGCGAAGAAGGAGTCGATCGACGCCATCTTCGAGATGGCGCAGCACAAGGAGCACGGCAGCTGCAAGCGCCTGGTCGTGGCCGGCTGCCTGTCGCAGCGCCACCCCGAGGAGCTCGCCCGCGAGATGCCCGAGGTCGATCACTTCCTCGGGTCGAGCGACATGCTCAAGCTCGGCCGGGTGCTCGCGGGCGACGCGGAGCGGATGCTCGTCGGCAACCCCGCCGAGTGGCTGATCCAGGCCGGCGATCCGCGCACCCTCTCGACCCCCGGCGGCAGCGCTTACGTCAAGATCGCCGAGGGCTGCAACCGCACCTGCTCGTTCTGCGTGATCCCGGACCTGCGCGGCGCGCAGCGCTCCCGGCCCATCCCGGACGTGGTGCGCGAGGTGGAGCAGCTCGCTGCGGCGGGCGTCCGCGAGATCAATCTCATCTCGCAGGACACGATCGCCTACGGCCGCGACGCGGCGGGCCGCGCCGAGGGCGGCGCGCGCGCGACGCTCGCGCAGCTCGTCGAGCGGGTCGCCGACGTGCCCGGCGTGCGCTGGGTGCGGCTCTTCTACCTGTACCCCGAGACGATGACCGACGACCTCGTCGAGCTGCTCGCCGGCCACCCGCGGGTCGTGCCCTACGTCGACATGCCGCTCCAGCACGCCGCCGACGCGATGCTGCGGCGGATGCGGCGCGGCCACGGCGGCGATCGCCTCCGCCGGGTCGTCTCCACGCTGCGCGAGCGCGTCCCCGACCTCACGTTCCGCACCGCGTTCATCGTCGGCCACCCCGGCGAGACCGACGCCGAGTTCGAGGAGCTCTGCGACTTCGTGCGCTGGGCCGAGTTCGAGCGCGTCGGCGTGTTCCGCTACTCCGACGAGGAGGCGAGCCGCAGCTACGAGCTCGAGGGCAAGGTCCCCGCGCGCACGGCCGCGAGCCGCTACCGCCGCCTCATGACGCTGCAGCGCCGCATCTCGCACAAGAAGAGCGCCGCCATGATCGGCCGCGAGCTCGAGGTGCTCGTCGAGGGGACGAGCGACGAGCACGAGTACGTGCTCATGGGCCGCCACGCCGGTCAGGCGCCCGAGATCGACGGACAGGTCTACCTCTCCGGCGGCGAGGTCCGCCCCGGAGAGATGTGCCGCGTCCGGATCACGCAGGCGAGCGACTACGATCTCGTCGGCGAGCTGCTCGACGACGAGGAGAGCGGGCGCGGCGCCGGGCTCCCCCCGGCCGCGGATCTCGGCGCCGTCACGGCGAAGCGGCGCGTCGCCCTGCGCGTGCTGCAAACCGATGGACGCGAGCGCCAACAGAATTGACGGTCCGGCGATCGGGTCGCGGCGCGATCGCTGAAAATCCCGCTGCATAGCGGCGCTCCGTGGCGGAGGGGGCGCGGCACACGGTGTGCTATGACGCCGTGCCGTGCCGATGCTCCGCCGCGCTGCGCTTCACCTCGCCGTCGCCTTCGCGATCTCGCTGCTCGCCGGTGCGGCGTGCCTGAGCCCGACGCTGCCGCTCCCCCCGCCCGAGCCAGCCGACACGATGCGGCCCACCGCAGATCGCGAGGGAGTGTGGCAGATCGCGGGCAACTGCAGCCCTGGCGCGCGCGTCAGCCTCTTCAACGAGCGGACGCAGCGGGGCGTGATCGAGGACGACACCGACGGGAACGGCCGTTACCTCCTCGAGATCGAGGCCCAGCTCTGCGACACCCTGCTCGTATGGCAGGAGCTGGAGGGCAACGGAGGCGAGGAGAGCGCGGCGCAATCGTTTGTCGTCGAGGAGCGCACACCGCTCGGCGTCGTGAACGCCTGCCCCTGAGCGCGCGACGAAGCCCCATGCGCCGAAGTGGGGCAGTCACGACGCGGTGACGTGATGACGACGCGGCGCGCCGCGCCCGATGCCCCCCCTCGACGCGTGAGCGGAGCATCGTGATAGGGTGTTGGCGTGATGGCGTCGATCCCGCCGAGCATCCCGCAGAACGCCACCCGGGTGCTGGTCGTCGATGACGAGCCGGGCCTCCGCCAGGTGCTCCACATTGCCTTCCACCGCCAGGGTTACGAGGTCGTGGTCGCGCCCGGAGCGCGCGCCGCCATCGAGGCCATCCGCCAGAACCCGCAGCCGTTCCCGCTCGTCCTCACCGACCTCGTGATGCCCGACGGCTCGGGGATCGAGGTGCTCACGGCCGCGAAGGCGCGGAGCAACGCGACCGAGGTGATCGTGATGACCGCGCACTCCACGGTGGAGAGCGCGCTCGACGCGATGCGCCACGGCGCGTACGACTTCGTCACCAAGCCGTTCTCTCCGGCGGAGCTCACCGCGCTCGCCGCGAAGGCGCTCGAGAAGAGCTCGATCGTCGCGGAGAACCAGCGGCTGCGCGCGCAGCTCGAGCGGCTCGATCTCCCGTCGCGCGAGCCGCTCGGCACGAGCGCCGCGATGCAGCGGATCGCCGAGCTGATCGCCAAGATCGCGCCGACGCGCACCACCGTGCTGCTCACGGGCGAGAGCGGGACCGGCAAGGAGCGGGTCGCCCGCGCGATCCACGACCAGAGCGATCGCGCGGCCAGGCCGTTCCTTGTCGTCAACTGCGGGGCGCTCCCGGAGGCGCTCATGGAGAGCGAGCTGTTCGGCCACGAGAAGGGCTCGTTCACGGGCGCCGGCGCGCGCTCGATGGGCCTGTTCCGGGAGGCGGACGGCGGGACGCTGCTCCTCGACGAGATCGGGGAGCTGCCGGCCGCGCTTCAGGTGAAGCTCCTCCGCGTGCTCCAGGAGCGGAAGGTCCGCCCGGTCGGCGCCGCCGCGGAGATCTCGGTGGACGTGCGGGTCCTGGCCGCGACCAACCGGGACGTGGAGGCCGAGGTCCGCCAGGGCCGGTTCCGGCAGGATCTCTATTATCGGCTGAACGTCATCCGCATCGAGCTGCCGCCGCTGCGCGAGCGCCCCGGGGACATCTCGCGGCTCGCCGAGCGCTTCCTCCGCCGCTTCGCCGCCGAGCTCGGCAAGGACGTCCGCGGGCTCACGACGGACGCGGTGCGCGCGCTCGACGCCTACGGCTTCCCGGGCAACGTGCGCGAGCTCGAGAACATGATGGAGCGCGCGGTGGCGCTCGCCGGAGGGCCCACGATCGGCCTCGGCGATCTCCCGACCGCCGTCGCCGGCCTCAGCGCGAGCCCGGCGCCGCTGCTCGCGCAGCTCCCGCCCGAGGGGTGCGCGCTCGACGAGGTGATCGGCGAGGTCGAGCGCCGGCTCATCCTCCAGGCGCTCGAGCGCACCGGCGGCGTCCGCAAGGCGGCCGCGAAGCTTCTCGGCGTCTCGTTCCGGTCGCTGCGCTACCGCCTCGCCAAGCACGCCCTTGCGGCCGATGGGGAGGGAGACGACGACCCGGAGGGAGGATCCCGACGAGAATCGTCACCGCCGGGCGCCCTGGAGTGACGGTTTTCGTCACCACCGCAAAAGAACACAACCCCACACCTCAGGCCCCTGCCCTCCTGACCTCAAGGAAAACCGAGGCAACTCATGAGCTTCTCGCGCAACTCGAAGACGGCGCCGCGCCGCGCGCTCCTTGGCACGTCACCTGCTGGAGCGTCAGGGCGCATGCGGAGCAGGCGGCGACAGCGAAGCGCAGCGAGCCGAGCGTTCACGCTCGTCGAGCTCCTCGTCGTCGTCGCGATGGTGGGTGTCCTCGCGGCGATCGCGATGGTCGGATACCGCAGGTACATGAACGCGGCGGGCGTCGCCGAGCCGAAGGCGGTCATTCAGGGCATCCGCGGCGCGCAGGAGGCCTACAAGGCCGAGATGCTCGTGTACCTGAATGTCTCTGGCACGCTCAACGACTGGTATCCCTCGGCAACGCTGGGCGCTCACAAGACCGCGTGGAGCAACCCGAGCCACAGCGATTTCGCGAACTGGCAGATGCTCAACGTGACGACGGACGGCGCGGTCCGGTTCGGGTACGCGACGGTGGCGGGCGTGACCGGCGGGCTCGAGCAGACCACCGGCACAACGTACACGTGGGCAGGTTTGCCGATGTCGCCGCTGGTGGATCCGCAGTTTGCGCCCAGCGGGCCCTGGTATGTCGTCCAGGCGGCCGGCGATCGGGACGGGGATGGAACGCTGGCATTGCTCCTGACGGCATCCACGATGTCGGGGATCTACATGGAGAACGACACGGAGTGACGGAGTAGAGGAGTTTCGCCCCGGCGCGGCGCGGAGAGCGCCTGTCCGTGGGAGAGGTTTTCGCGCTGCGGGCCGGCCGAGCCCGCACCAGGCGACATCATGGTCAGTCTCGGCAAAGCATCCAATTAAAGAAAGCATCACGGAGGATCGACACTCATGCGTGCAATCAAGCGATATGACAGGAGAGGCTTCACGCTCGTCGAGCTCATGATCGTCGTCGCCATCATCGGCGTCCTCGCCGCGCTGGCGATCTACGGCGTTCGCCGGTACCTCGCGAGCGCGAAGACCTCGGAGGCCAAGAACTCCATCGGCGCGATCGCCCGCGGCGCCGCCGCCGCGTACGAGCGCGAGACCGCCGCCTCAGAGATCTTGACCGGCGGCACCTCGACGGCCGCGAACCACGCGCTCTGCGACTCGGCGACCGCTCCGGTTCCGGCGGCTGTCCCAGCGGGCACGAAGTACCAGCCGAGCTCGGTGGCGACGGAAGACTTCAACGCGGGCACCTCGACCCTGGGTTGGCCGTGCCTCAAGTTCGCGATGACCCAGCCGATCTACTACCAGTACCACTACACCAGGGGTGCTCGCACCGGTGTGAGCACGACGTCGCCCGACCCGACGGCCAACGGCGCCACGGACTCGTTCGAGGCGGGCGCCGCGGGCGACCTCGACGGTGACGCCACGCTCAGCGCGTTCGCGCGCGGCGGCAGCGTCTTCAACGGGGAGCTGGTCCTGGCCACGCAGGTGTTCATCGAGAACGAGTACGAGTGACCCGCTCCGGGCTGTCCGGCTCATCGGAGCCGGACAGCCCCGGTCCACCAGCGTCGTCTGCGAACGGAAAGGGCGTGTCATGTCGAGCACGACATCGGTCCGTGGACGAGGCTTCACACTCATCGAGGTCATGATCGTGATCGCGATCGTCAGCGTGCTCGCCGCCCTGGCGATCGTCGGCGTGCGCAGCTACCTCGCCACCGCAAAGACGGCGGAAGCGAAGCAAATCGTCGGCGCCATCACCCGCACCGCGATCGCCCAGTACGAGCGCGAGCGCGACGTCTCGCAGATCCTGGCAGCCACGGGCGTCGTCTCGGCAAACACGCACCTCCTCTGCACCTCGGCGACGCCGGTCCCGCTCACCTTCACCGCCGTCGAGGGGACGAAGTACCAGCCGAGCAACGCGCCCGGCGTCGACTTCAACTCGGGCTCGACGCTCGAGGGCTGGCAGTGCCTCGGCTTCTCGATCAGCCAGCCCATCTACTTCCAGTACTCGTACCAGGTCGGCGGGAGCTACGTCAGCCAGGGCCTGCCTGGCGCGCCCCTCCCCACAGGGGACGGGTTCGAGGTGGGCGCAGTCGGCGACCTGAAGGCCGACGGGCAGAGGTGCACGATCACCCGCATCGGCGAGGTGCGCGACGGCGAGATCGCGACAAGCACCACGATCTACACGAACATCGACTCCGACTGAAGCGAACCGTGCCTCCCTCGCGCTTGTTCGATCGTGGAGGGGTGAGGTAGAGAGGAGCCCATGACCTGGCGCTCCTGGAGCGCGCTGGAGCTCAGCGCGGCCTTCGCGGTCGGCGGCAGCGTCCTCGCCGTCGCCGTCCCCGCGTTCTTCCGAAATCTCAGCGCGTCCAAGCTGAGCGAGCCCATCGAGGGGCTCGACCGGCTGGTGACGAGCGCGGTCGCCTACGCCGAGTCGCGGCCGCAGGAGATCAGCTTCCCCCCGTCCGCCCCGCTGACCCCGGCCCAGGTGCCGCGCGGCGTGCGCGCGGTCGATCCGCCGGAGTCGTGGGAGCACCTCACGTGGCGGTCGCTCGACTTCCGCTTCGAGGGGCCCCACGCGTTCTCCTTCCAGTTCACGAGCGAGGCCGACGCGTCGAAGGCCATGCGCTTCACCGCGACCGCGCACGGCGACCTCGACGGCGACGGCGTGCTGTCCACGTTCGAGGTGCGCGGCGAGCGGATCCCCGGGGAGCCGGCCCGCGTGCTGCCGGGCATGTTCGTGGACCGCGAGGTGGAATGATGGGCCTCCCTCCGGTGCGCGGGCCAGGGGCCCCTCCGGCGGCTCCCTCGCTCCTCGCCCGTTTCGCTGGCGCGCGCGATGCGCTCGTCACGGTCGCGCTCTCGGCCGCCGCCGCCATCGCCATCGGGAGCGTGCGCGCGCCGGCCGCGGACCTGGAGCGGCGCATCGCCGAGACCTCCGACGTGTATGTCCTGCCGCCGCCGGACGAGGTGGTCACCCTGTCTCTCGGCTACCGCGCCGCGCTGGCCGATCTGCTCTGGTCGCACGTGCTCGTCTCGCAGGGCCTGCACACGATGGAGCGGCGCCGGTTCGAGAACCTCACCCTGCTGCTCGACGCCATCAACGCGCTCGACCCGACCTTCCGCGACCCCTACCTGTTCGCGGACGCGCTCATCACGTTCCAGACGAGCGAGACGCCGCGCCACGAGATCATCAAGGCGCGAGAGATCATGGAGCGCGGGGTCCAGAACCGCCCCCTCGACGGCGAGATCTGGCTCGCGCTCGGCCAGTTCGTCGGCTTCATCGCGCCGGGCACGTACCTGACCGATCGGGAGGAGAAGGCGCGGTGGCGCCTCGAGGGGGCCCGGATGCTCGCGCGCGCCGCGGAGCTCGGCGGCGGCGACGCGAACATCAGCTGGCAGGCGCTCGGCGGCGCGGGCATCCTGGGGCGCGCCGGCGAGCGAGAGGCGCAGATCCGGTTCCTCCAGCGCACGCTCGCCGTCACCGACGACAAGGAGCTCAAGCAGAAGATCCGCGCGCAGCTCGACAAGCTCCTCGACGCGCGCGACGCAGAGAAGTACCGCCGGCGCCTCGACGGGTTCCGCGAGCTCTGGCGGCGCGATCTGCCGTTCGTCAGCAACACCGCGATCCTCGTGCTGGGCCCCCCGCGCGACCCGGCGTACTGCGCCGGCGGCGCGCACGCGGACGAGCCGCGCTGCGCGACCACCTGGCGGGCCTGGGCGGAGCGGGTCGAGGGCGAGCAGTGAGCTGCCTCGGGCGCTGAAACGGCGCGCGCCGGACGCCGGCACCACGCCCGGGCGTCCCCGGAGCGGGCCGAGCGAACCGCCAGCGCCAGCAAGGCCAGCGCCCGGCATCGCCCGGACTCGCTGGCAGCTCGTCCGGGTGTCCCTGGCGGCTCTCGTGACGTCCCTGCCGGCTCTCGTGACGTCCCTGCCGGCTCTCGTGATGTCCCTGGCGGCTCTCGTGACGTCCCTGGCGACTCTCCCGGCGTCCCGAGCAGCTGGTCTTGGCGTTCCAGGCGGCTTTTCTCGTGTCCCTGGCGGCTCTCCAGGCGTCCCAAGCAGCTGGCCTTGGCGTTCCGGGGGGCTTTTCTGGTGTCCCTGGCGGCTCTCCCGGCGTCCCTGGCGGGTCCTCAGGCGTCCCTGGCGGGTCCTCAGGTGTCCTGGCGGCGCTCCAGGCGTCCCTGGCGGCCAGGTGTTCATTCGAACTTGACGGCCGCGGTCTTGGTCTCGCCTGCCTTCACCGTGACGGTGACCGACTTCTTCCCGAGATCCGGGTGGATGAACATCACCGTGTGCGACCCCGCGGAGACGCTGACACCCACCTTGGGCGTGCTCCCCAGCGGCCGCCCGTCGAGGACCACCTTCGAGACCGGGATCGAGTTGATGTTCAGCGTCGCACCGCCGGCAGCTGCCGCGGGCTCCGGCGCGTCCGCAGGCGCTTCCACCTTCGGCGCGGCGGCCACGGGCTCCGACCTCGGCGCTGCCGGCGCCGGAGCAGGCGCTGGCGCTGGCGCTGGCGCGGCCGGCTCGGACTTGCGCGCCTCGTCGAGCGCGATCCGGATCGTCTTCTCGGCCTGCCCGTCCTCGAACGAGATCGCCTGAGAGAAGTCCTGGTGCCCCCTCTTCGTCGCCACGATCTTCCAGCGCTCGGACGCGGTGACATCGACCTTGACCGGCGGCTTCTTCCAGGCCGAATCGGGCAGCTTCTTCTCCGTGCCCTTGGCGCTCACCAGCTTGACCGAGGCGCCCGACGTGGCGAGCTCCAGCGTCACCTGCCCCTTCAGCACCTTGAGCGCGACCGCGCCGAGGTCCTTCATCTGGCCCTGGCCGACCTCCACCGTCTGCTCCAGGGGCTCGAAGCGCTCGCCGCCGTCGAAGCGGATCTTGTGCTCGCCCGGCGGCACGCTGACCTCCACGGGGAGCGCGCCCTTCTCCTCGCCGTCGATGAAGACCTTCACGCCGGGCGCGCCTGACGCCTTCACGCCGGTCGTGGTCGACGCGCTGGTGGAAGACCGCTCGGCGCCGGCCGCGTCGAGCGTGATCACGACGACCTTCTCCTTGCCGCCCTCGACGATCTCGACGGCGTCGCGCGGCGGGAAGTCGGGGGCGAGGATCTTGACCACCTTGGAGCCGGGCTCGAGATCGCGCACGACGCAAGGAACGGTGTCGCAGCGCTTCTGGCCGTCGAGGAAGATCTCGGCCCGGTCGACGGCGCCGCCGCCCGGGGTCTTCAGGTCGATCGTGAGCGCGCCCTTCTTCGGCACCAGCATGACCACCGCCAGGATGAGCACGGCGACCAGCGCGAGCCCGCCGAGGAGCACGCCCGCCTTGCCGGCGCCCTGCTGCGCCACGTGGCGCGGGCGGATCTCCGTCGGCTCGTCCTTGCGCGACAGCGCGCGGAGCCCGAGGTCCGGCGGCATCGCCGGCGCGGGCGGGGCGCTCGGGATCGGCGGCGGCGCCGGGACGGGGGTGCGCCCCCGCGAGGCCGACGCCGCGCCGCCAGAGCTCGCGACCAGCGCCGCGGCCGCCTTCGGGATCGCCGGCGAGCCCGCCGCCGGCAGCGCGCTCGATCGCCCAGGATTGTAGTCGTTCCCCTGCTTGTCGTAGACGTGGGTCGACTCCTCGTCGTCGTCCCAGTTCATGTCGACCGCGGTGCCCTTGACCGAGCGAGGCTTCGCGTCGTCACCCGCCTTCTGCGGCGGCTTCACCGACGGCAGGCGCACCGGCGGAGGGACCACCGGAGGCAGCGAGCCCGAGGCCCCGCTGACCGGCGCCGGCGGCAGCGGGCTCTTCGACGGCAGGGCCGGGGCGCTGATCGCGGGCAGGGACGGCTGGCGCGACCGAGGCGGCACCACGGGCGGCAGGGAGCCCGTCTTGACCGAAGGAGGCATCGGCGGCGGAAGCGACCCCGGGCTCGTCCCCTTCGCCGACAGGGGCGGCGGGAGCGACGCCGGACCGGTCCCCTTCTGCGTCACGGCCGGCGGCGGCAGCGACGGCGGCGGCAGCGACGGCGGCGGCAGCGACGGCGGCGGCAGCAGCGACGACGGACCGGTCCCCTTCGGCGGCACGGGCGGCGGGAGCGACCCCGGGCTCGTCCCCTTCGACGGCACGGGCGGCGGGAGCGACGACGGGCCAGCCCCCTTCTGCGCCACGGGCGGCGGAAGCGGAGACGGCACGCCGCTGGGGAGCGTCGCCGCATGGTTCGGCGGCGGCGGCACCGCCGCGCCGACGAGGGTGCGCGACCGCGCAGGCGGCGACGGAGGTACGAGGGCGGTGCTCGTGGCGGGCGACTTCTTCTTCGCGAGCCCCTCGAATACGTCCAGATCGCTGCCGCCCTTGTTGTCCGCCATGTTCGAGAACTCCTCAGGATATGCGGCGCCGTTCGCCGCGGCGTCCCTGAAACGGAAACGGAAACGGAAACGGAACCGGAACCGAAAACGACCGCGCATGCTCCGCGCGACGAACGTGAGCTCGATGCACAAGCGCTCGTCGCGGGCGAGCTCGGAGCGCGCTAGAATCCCCTGATCCGCTGCAGCGTACCGCTGGTCCGGTGACTTCGCGAGCGCCATCGGGAGGATCTCGGCGGCAGCGAGGCGCCGCGCGCGCCGCGATCTCGCGCGGATCCAGCGCTCCACCGCCGGCGATGCGGCGCGCGACGAGCGCGACGTCCGCTGCGCGCGCGACGTCCGCCGCGCTCCGCAACGCGACGCTGCGCGCGATCCACCACCCGCACATCGCGCGCGCGCCGCGCGCGACGTCCGCTGCGCGCGCGCCCCCGCCCGGCGAGCCAACGCAGATCCGCGCCGAGATGTCGCAAGCTCCGAAGGATCGCAATCGCTGCACCGGCCGACGTGTATTAGTCCGTCGGGCCGCCAGCGCACAAGCGCCTACTGCACGTCAGGGAAGGGCCGGGGGCGCCGTCACGCTCACGGATCGCCGCCCGCCGTTTCCTCTTTCTTCGGCTTTTTGAAGTACCGAACGCGCTTCTGCTGCAGCGGGTACCAGACGCTGTGCGGAACGATCGGTGTGGATTCGAACATCCGGCCGGCGCCGGGCGCCTCGGCGCGCGTGAGCCGGACGGCGCGCGGGCCAGACGGCGGATGGACGGCGGCGCCGGCGAGATCGGTATCGCCGCCGAGGGCCACCGAGAGCGGCCGAGGCAGGTAGATCCGCGAGGAGCAGCCGAGCCCCGCCAGGAAATCCTGGAGCAGCTTGGCGTCGCGCGGATCGGCAGGTGCCGTGGGCGGCGCCGATGCGTCCGGCGCCAGCGCGGCGTCCGGTGCGCTGGACGGCCCGGCCGCGGCCCGCTCGACGTAGATCAGCATCCCATCCTCGTCGTTGACGCCCAGCGCGGCCACGGCCCTCGCGCTGCCGAGCGCCCCCGTCGCGATCCGGACCGCGCCGCGCACCGGGGAGGTCGGCGAGGCGGAGAAGGACCCGGCCGAGTGCCAGATGCTCGACCCCTCGCCCTGCCCCGCGCCGGGCGTCGCGGCGCCGTCGCTGAAGACCGCCACGGTCGCTCCCGCGCCGGCCGGCGGGGGCGCCCCGGGCTCGCCCAGCGGCGCGGCCGCGACGGTCCGCGGGTCCACCTTGAGCACCCGCAGCCGGACATCGGGCCGCGCGGGATCAGGGCGGATCTCGGTGAGCGCGAGCGCATAGGGGAAGCCGTGCTGCGGGAGCCCCTGGGTGCGCCAGGCGCCCTCCCCCGCCACGGCCGGCGCCGCGCGGGGCGCCAAGGGCGGCCCCGGCAACAGGTGCCGCAGCGTCATGTAGAAGAAGTCGCGCGCCTCCCGCCGGATGTAGCGGGGGAAGTTCATCAGGCCCATGCCGCGGATGAGCCGGCGGCCGCGGAACCGGTAGCCCGAGAGCCCCGAGACGTCGCCCTCCGTCTCCCACTCCCCCTGGAGCGCGCGCCCGAGCGGCGGCAGCTCGCCGCTCGGCGCCACACGATAGAACTCGAGCCCGCTGTGGCCCGCGTTCATGTCGAGCGCGATCCCGTAGGAGCAGCGGGCCTGGATCATCGCCTGGGCCAGGGCCTCGGGGCTCACGTCGGCGCCATAGAAGTAGGCGACGAAGCGCTCCCGGGTCAGGCAGATGCCGGTCCTGACCGTGTGCGTCTTGTCGGCCCACCCGGGCGGCGTGCCTCCCCACCACGTCCGGCCGAAGGGATTCCATTTCTCGTCCTCGACCATGACCGTCATGTTCTGGCGGAACGAGAGCATCCATTCGGGGACGGTCTCGTCCTCCGACCAGCTCCCGAAGACGGTGCTGCCGTCGCGCCGGACGGCCACCGTCGCGGCGTAGGGCTTCGGCGGCAGGTACATCACCCCGTCGGCCATCATGCCGAACTCGCCGTGCATCGCCTGGAAGCCGGCGTTCGACGCGGCGACCACGCGCTTCATGACCTCGGGCGTGCGCGGGATGAGCCCCGGCCCGGCCTCGCCCGTCGCGCCCTTGGGCTCCACCGTGCCCGCCATCATGTGGAGCTCCACCTGGCGCGGGTCCCAGAGCGCGATGTAGACGCGCGTCGCCTTGCGCGAGCGGTCCGTCCGGAGGAACGTGGTCATGAACGCCGGCGGGAGCCCGTCGAGCTGGCGCACGAAGGCGTCGCCCCCCTGGGGGTTCCACTGCCCCTCGCCCGGCAGCGGCGGCGTCACCCAGGGTTCGAGCCGCGCCGGCGGCCAGCCGATCTCGGGATCGATCGGGATCTGGCGGACGGGCGGATCCAGCTCGCTCTGGCCGAGGTCCGCGGCGATGTCCTCCGCGCCGGTGTCGCCCGTCACCGCCTCCTTGTTGCGGAGGACGAAATCCAGCGCCGTGAACGCCACGGCCTTGACCGTCTGCATCGCGGCGTCGCCGATCACGAGGCGCACCCGGTCGACCGCCCAGGTGACGAGGTTCCCCGGCCGCGCGACCTCGGACGCCTCGGCGCGGATCCACGCGGGCAGCGCCGCGTCGTCCACGCCGCGCACCGGCAGGCGGGCCTCGCGGCCGCCCGCGCGGACGACGACCGCGCTGTCGTCCTCCAGCGCGACGGCGACGTCCCCCGCGTCCGGGCCGCGGCGGCTCCGCGGCGCCTCGGCGCCCGGCTCCTCGGCGCCCGGCTCCTCGGCGCCCGGCTCCTCGGCGCCGTTCTCCTCGCTCCGGGCGAGGTCGATCGCGAAGGTCCGCCGGCCGATCCCGCGCAGCCGGCCTGTCGCCTGCCAGCTCGTGACGGCGTGCTGGAGCCGCTCGACGAGGGACCAGTCCGCGCCGCCCGAGAGCTGTTGCCCGTCCAGCTCGAGCACGTGCACCGTGGGCGACGCGGCCTCGATCAGCGGGCGCGAGACGTAGGCGAGGGCCTCGCCGCGGAGCACGGGCTTCGACTCGTCCGCGCCGCTCGTCTCGGTGAGGTTGTGGATCGCCGAGACGTCGAGCAGGACGCCCTCCGGCGAGAGCCTCGCGTCGACGAGGTACAGGTCGGTGGGCTCCCCGCGCTCGCCGCCGGCGCGCACGCCGCGCGCGCCGCGCACGACCGCGCGCGCGTCTGTGCCGAACGGGCGGAGGCCGCCGCGCGGCGGATCCACCCACACCATATCGCCGGCCGCCGCGGCGACGCCCCGCTCCGCGAGCTCCGCGGCGAGCGCGGTCGAGCGGTCGCGAGCGCCTCCGCCGACGGCGGGCGACATCGCCACGGCCGCGGACGCGCAGAGGACGAGGATGCCGATGCGCTCGCGGCGCAGGGAGGGCGTTTTCGGGGACTGCATTCGCGGACAACGCGCGGAGGGGCGGGGCTCCTGCCCGGGCGATCGAGGACGACCGGACGCGCGCGCGGCAGCCGTTATCACCGTTTTTGTACCGCGGCCAGGCTCGGGGGCGCGCGGCGCTGGCGTCCGCGGAACCGGCGGTGCTACATCGGGCGCGCCCATGTCGAACGCTGACTCGCCCCCTCTCCGCCGCGACGAGGCGCTGACGATAGCGCGCCTCGCCCACCTCGACCTCTCCGCCGAGGAAATCGAGCGCCTCACCGGTGATCTCGGCAACATCCTCAGCTACGTCCGGCAGCTCGAGGAGCTCGACGTCTCGGCGGTGCCGCCGACGGCGCACGTGCAGATCGAGCGGCTGCCGCTCCGCGCCGACGAGGAGGCGCCGAGCCTGCCGCGCGAGGTGGCCCTGCGGGAAGCGCCGCGGGTCGAGGACGACGGGTTCGCCGTTCCGGCGTTCGTGGACGAGGGGTGACGCCGATGGACACAGCGATCCTCGATCGATCCATCCCGGAGCTCGCGGCGCTCGTGCAGCGCGGCGAGGTGAGCGCCGAGGAGGTGGCCAGGGCCGCGCTCTCGCGCATCGAGCAGCGCGACGGCGCGCTGGGCGCGTTCCTCACCGTGCAGGGGGAGCAGGCCGTCGCGGCGGCGCGCGCGCTCGACGCGCGGCGCGCGCGGGGCGAGGCGCTCGGCCCGCTCGCCGGCGTGCCGATCGGCCTCAAGGACGCGCTCTGCACCGAGGGCGCCCCGACGACCGCCGGCTCGAAGATCCTCACGCGGGCGGCGGCGGGCGGGGACGGCGCGTCCAGGGCGCCCGACCCGGCGCGCGGGTTCCGCCCGCAGTTCGACGCGACGGTCGTCACCCGCCTGCGCGAGGCCGGCGCGATCCTGCCGGGCAAGTGCAACATGGACGAGTTCGCGATGGGCTCGTCGAACGAGAACAGCGCCTTCGGCCCGGTGAAGAACCCGTGGGATCCGTCGCGCATCCCCGGCGGATCGTCCGGCGGAAGCGCGGTCGCCGTGGCGGCGGGGATGACGCCCGGCTCGCTCGGGTCGGACACCGGGGGCTCCATCCGCCAGCCGGCGAGCCTCACCGGCGTCGTCGGCATCAAGCCGACGTACGGCCGCGTCTCTCGCTATGGCCTCATCGCGTTCGCCTCGAGCCTCGACCAGATCGGGCCGTTCGCGCAGGACGTGAAGGGCGCGGCGCGCCTGCTCGAGGTGATCTCGGGCCGCGATCCGCGCGACGCGACGAGCCTCGACGCCCCGGTGGGCGCCTGCGAGGCCGCGTGCGGCCGCGACGTCGCGGGGCTGCGCATCGGGGTGCCCGAGGAGTACTTCGCGAAGGGCATCGACGCGCGGGTCGAGGCGAAGGTGCGGGAGGCCATCGAGGGGCTGCGCGGGCTCGGCTGCGAGATCAAGCCCGTGCGCCTGCCGCACACGCGGTACGCCGTGGCGGCCTACTACATCGTCGCGACGGCCGAGGCGTCGTCCAACCTGGCGCGCTTCGACGGGGTGCGCTTCGGGCTGCGCGTGGAGGGCGACCGCGGCGGGAAGGCGGACCTCCAGGGCCTCTACGGCCGGACGCGCGGCGAGGGGTTCGGCCGGGAGGTGAAGCGCCGGATCCTGCTCGGCACGTACGTGCTGTCCGCGGGCTACTACGACGCGTATTACCTGCGCGCGCAGAAGGTCAGGACGCTGATCCGGCGCGATTTCGACGAGGCCTTCCGCGAGGTGGACCTCATCGCGGCGCCGGTCTCGCCGACGGTCGCGTTCCGGCTGGGGGAGCGGGTGGACGATCCGCTGTCGATGTACCTGGCCGACGTCTACACGCTGCCCGCCAGCATGGCCGGGCTGCCCGCGATCAGCGTCCCGTGCGCGACCGCGCAGGCGCCGGACGGCGGGCCTCCGCTGCCGGTCGGCCTGCAGCTCATCGGCCCTGCGCTGGAGGAGGCGCGGCTCTGCCAGGCGGCCTACGCGTGGGAGCAGATCTCCCCGGTGCGCGGGCTGCGCGCGCGCGTGTCGAACGCGTGACGAGCGGAGCGCGCCGATGAGCTCCGCGATCACCGTGGCGGCGGCTGGCCCCGAGCACCTCCCGGGGCTCGAGGCGCTCTTCGAGGCCGCCGGCACGCCCTGCTACTGCCGGTACTACCACTTCGGCGGCACCAACAACGAGTGGCTCGCGCGGTGCTCGGACGGCCAGGGCGAGAACCGCCGGGAGTTCGCCGAGGCGCTCGCCTCGGGCAGCGACGAGGCGCGGGGCGTCGTGGCGCTCGCGCCGGAGGCGCCCAACGTCGTCGGGTGGCTCAAGGTCGCGCCCGCGGCGGCCGTGGCGAAGGCGTACGAGCGACGCCTGTACCGCGGGCTGCCGTGCTTCGCGGGCGATCGCGCCGGCGTCTTCCTGATCGGCTGCGCCGTCGTGCACCCGGGCCACCGGCGGCGAGGCGTCGCGACCGCGCTCGTCGCGGGCGCGGTGGAGCTCGCGCCCTCCTGGGGCGCGCGCGTCCTCGAGGCCCTGCCGCGCCGCCCGAAGGAGCCGGTGAGCGACGAGGAGCTGTGGACCGGCCCGGTCTCCGCGTTCACGAGGAACGGATTCGCCGAGGTGCACGCGTTCGAGCCGTATCCGGTCCTGCGCCGGGTGTTGTGACAGCGCCGCGGCGAGCCCCGGCCGGGGTCGCGCTTCACTTGCGCGCGCCGGCCGACCAGGTAGTGTCGCGCCCCGCGCATGGCTCCCACCTCCGAGCACCCTGAAGCCGCGGCCCACGACGTCGCCGAGCGGAGCTCCGCCGCCGGCGCGGATCACGCCGCGCCTGCCTCCTCCGCGGGCGTGGCCACGGCCGGCGCGAGCGAGCCCCCGGCGTCCGCGGCGGCGGAGGCCTCGCCGACGAGCCGGCGCGCGTCGTCCAGCTCGAGGGGCCGGGTCATCGCGCTCACCGGCGCCGCGTCCTTCCTCGGGCGCAACCTGATCGGGATCCTCGAGGAGGACCCGCGCATCGCGCGCGTGGTGGCCATCGACATCAAGCGGCCGGACACGGGCGGCTCCAAGCTGCGCATGCACACGGTCGACCTGACGGAGCCCGCCTCCGAGGAGCGCGTCGCCGAGGTGCTCGCGGCCGAGCAGGTGGACACGCTCGTCCACCTCTGCTTCCTGTCGTCGCCCACCCCGGCGACCGCCTGGGCCCACGAGCTCGAGTCGGTCGGCACGATGCACCTGCTCCACGGGGCGCGCCAGGCGAGCCTGCGCAAGCTGATCCTCTGGAGCCAGACGATCCTCTACGGCGCGCACCCGACCAACCCCAATTTCCTCACGGAGAAGCACCCGCTCCGGGCGGACCCGGACGAGCGCTTCTTCGCGGACAAGATGGCCGCCGAGCGGGAGCTCAACGCCTTCGGCGCGAAGGCCAAGGGCACGACCGTCACCATCCTGCGGACCGCGCCGATCCTCGGCCCGACCGTCCAGAACTACGTCACCCGGTTCCTGGCGCGGCGCCTGGTCATGACGATGCTCGGCTTCGATCCGCTGTGGCAGTTCATCCACGAGGTCGACGCGATCGCCGCCTTCAAGCTCGCCATCGACAGCGATTTCCCCGGGACCTTCAACATCGTGGGCGACGGCGTGCTGCCGCTCTCCACGATCGTGCGCCTCGCGGGCCGGACGGCGGTCCCGGTGCTGCACAGCGCCGCCGGGCCGCTCGCCTCTGCGCTCTGGGCCGCGCACGCGGCGATCGCCCCGCCCAGCTTCCTGCGGTACCTGCGCTATCTCTGCGTGGCGGACGGCGAGAAGGCGGCGCAGGTGATGGGGTTCCGGCCGGTCTACACGACGCGCGAGGCGTTGCTCGACTACACGAGCGCGCAGCGGCTGCGGGACGTGCGCCTGCTGCAAGAGACGCCCGCGTGATGCGGTTCGGGGGGTGAGCGATGGGCACGGAGCACGATCGAGAGCTCGAGGAAGCAGGGGCAGGGAATGGATCGCCGCCGTCGACGCGCGGGCGCCCCGATCGGACGGGGCCCGGGCAGGTCGTGCCGAGCGCCGACATCGAGGACGAGGAGACCCGGTACCTGGCGCCGATCGGCCCGACGGAGCCCTCGGACGGGCGGAAGACGCAGTCGTCCGAGGTGCACGCCCCGGTCGTGCCGGTGACGGCCGAGGAGCTCCAGCGCCAGATCAGGGAGCTCGAGGCGCGGCTCAAGCGGATGCTCGCCGGGGGGCCATCGCCCGACGCGAGCGGCGCGGTGGGAGGCATGCCCGAGACCGAGCGGAGCCCGCGCCTGGGCGGAGCGCCCGCCGCGTCGGCCGGCTTCGCCAGCGAGCCGCCGCTGTCCGAGCCCGGGACGGCGCGCGACGTCCTGTCGACCGACTTCTACCTGCGGCAGTGGGGCCGCGCCGGCCTGCGCCGCCGCTCGGAGGAGGTCGACGAGTTCGGCTTCGATCCCAAGTACGAGGCCCGGTACAGGTCGCTCTTCGACTTCCTGCACAGGTACTATTTCAGGATAGATATCGAGGGCATCGAGCGTATCCCCGCCGAGGGGCGGTGCCTCGTCGTGTCCAACCATTCGGGCGGGCCCATCCCCTACGACGGGCTCATGCTGCGGGCCGCGGTGCGGCGGGAGCACCCGGCGCGGCGGGAGCTCCGCTGGCTGGCCGACGATTTCGTGTACTACCTGCCGTTCGCCGGCACGATCATGAACCGGCTCGGGGCCGTGCGGGCCTGCCAGGAGAACGCGGAGCGGCTGCTCGCGGGCGAGCGGCTCATCGCGGTCTTCCCGGAGGGCGTCAAGGGCAGCGGGAAGCTCTACAAGGACCGGTACCAGCTCCAGCGGTTCGGTCGCGGCGGCTTCATCCGGCTCTGCCTGCGCACGCGCACGCCGCTCGTCCCGTGCGCCATCGTGGGGGCCGAGGAGACGAACCCGCTGTTCTACCGGGTCGAGCACCTCACGCGCGCGCTCGGCATCCCGTACCTGCCCATCACGCCGACGTTCCCCGCGCTCGGGCCGCTGGGCCTCGTTCCGGCGCCCACCAAGTGGAAGATCCGCCTGGCCGATCCGGTGCGGTTCGACGCGTACGGCCCGGAGGCGGCGGACGATCAGATCCTGGTGCGGCGCCTCGCGGAGCGCGTGCGCGCGACGATCCAGGGGCTCATCGACGAGACCCTGGCCACCCGGAAGTCGATCTGGTTCGGATGAAGCGATCTGCCGAGGCGAATCCTCACTCCATGCCCGAAAATACGAACGAAGGGGATCCGCCCGCCGAGCCCGAGCGAGCGACGCACAGGGGCGCGCGGCCGGAGGGCGTGCTGGTGATCGACAAGCCGCGCGGGCCGACGAGCCACGACGTCGTGGCCCGCCTGCGCCGCGCCCTCGGCGTGAAGCGCATCGGGCACGCGGGGACGCTCGACCCGATGGCGTCCGGCGTCCTCGTGGTGCTCGTCGGCGAGGCCACCAAGCTCGCCCCGTACCTGACCGCGCAGGACAAGCGCTACACGGCGCGCGTCGTCCTCGGTGTGGGGACGGACACCCTCGACGCGGACGGGGAGATCACCGCGACGCAGCCCCTGCCGCCGTGGCTCGACGCGGAGCTCGGCGCCCTCGCCGGGGCCGGCGGGCCTCCCGGCGGCGAGGCGCTCGCGCGCGCGGCGCCGCGCATCGCCGCCGCGATCGACGCGGAGCGGGCGCGGCGGGAGCAGGCGCCGCCGGCCTACTCGGCCATCAAGGTCGCCGGGCAGCGCAGCTACGCCCTGGCGCGCGCCGGCCAGGCGGTGGAGCTGTCGGCGCGGGCCGTCGAGGTCCGGTCGCTCGAGGTGACCGGCGCCTCGCGCGGCGTGCTTGGTGCACCTGCCACGGGCGCCGCGCCGGCCGCGGGCGCCGCGCCGGCCACGGGCGCCGCGCCGGCCACGGGCGCCGCGCCGGCCACCCTCGATCTCGAGCTCGGGGTGAGCAAGGGCTATTACGTGCGCTCGCTGGCGCGCGACCTGGGCGCGCACCTCGACGTGCCCGCGCACCTGTCCGCGCTCCGCCGCACGGCGAGCGGCAGCTTCACCGTGGAGCAGGCCGTGTCCCTCGACGCCGGCGCCGAGGCGCTGCGCGCATCGCTGCGCCCGCTCGCCGACGCAGCCGCCGCGAGCCTCCCGGTCGCCCGCCTGACCGAGCACGGCGCCCGGCGCGCGCGCATGGGACAAGCGCTCACCGAATCCGACTTCTCCATGGCTCCCGCGCACCCTGGCGCCGCTGTATGGCTCGATCCGGATGGGGCTGTCGTGGCGCTCGGCGCCTCGGAGGTCGCCGATGTGGACGCCGGTGAGGGCCATCCAGCGCCATCGCCGACTCGGTTTTCCGTCCTGCGCGGTTTTTCTGAAGCGCCCGACATGCGTGGGAATGCTGCTAGATAAGAGAAACCCACAGCACACGGCAATTCCCTGGACTTCGGCAGATCTACGGCGCATGTCACTGGCGGCGCTCGGCAGGATCGGTCGAGCTGGGGAGTCCGCCTGCGGGCGAGAGCGGCAAGAACGCGTGGTTCCGTCATCTCCTGAGATTTCGCGTCCCGGTCCGGTTGCGCTCCCCTCGCCTGTTCCGTTACGATTCGTCCGTTAGGAGCCTCTGTTTGAGTCCCGATTTCGTTCCATTGCCAGCGCTCGGCGCTGCAGTTCTCTCCGCTGTACTTGGCTCGCTGTTCGTCGGCGCCGACACCGCACTGACGACGTTGAGCGCGACGAGGCTCGGCGCGCTGATAGAGCAGGCGACGGGCCCCACGAAGGCCGCCTACGAGCGGATTCGTCAGGAAGACGCCAAGCTCCGTTCCCGCTACCTGCTCGGCTGGGTCGTATCGACCAGCCTGACGGCCGCCTGCTTCGACCTCTTCTTCCGGCGGACTGTCCCTGGCGCTGCGCTCTATCTCGGGCTGGCGACCACCATCGTCCTCAGCGGAGCCCTTTACGAGGTCAGCTCCACGCTGGGCCGCAAGCACGCCGATCGCGCCGCATCGATGGCGGTCCGCTTCTTGCGCCCTCTCGAAATCGCGATGCTGCCGCTCGCCGTACCGCTCGGCTGGATCGGCTCCAAGCTGGGGCCGCGGGATGGTGAGCAGCCGTCGGATCCGCGGGTTGCCGAGGCGGAGGTCGAGATCCTCGTCGATGAGGTCGAGCGTTCTGGTCTCTTCGGGCGAGAGCCGGCGGAGATGATCCGGAATGTGCTCGAGTTCGCCGATCTCACGGCGCGGGACGTGATGGTGCCGCGATCCAAGGTCGAGGCCATCGAGATCTCCACTCCGCTGGAGAAGGTGCTGGAGATCGTCACCGAGAGCGGGCACTCGCGGTATCCGGTCTACAAGGATCAGACCGACAACATCGCTGGTCTCCTCTACGCGAAGGATCTGTTCAAGGTCCTCGAGGAGCGCCGGCTCAAGAACACGACGCTCCGGGAGATCACGCGGAGCCCGGCCAATTTCGTCGCCGAGTCGCAGCCCCTCTCTTCGTTGCTCCGGGAGATGAAGAGCCGGAGACAGCACCTCGCCATCGTGGTCGACGAGTTTGGCGGGATGTCGGGGATTGTCACCCTGGAGGACGTGCTCGAGGAGATCGTCGGAGACATCCGGGACGAGCACGACGAGACGGACGACGGCGCCGCCATCCAGGATCTGGGCGACGGCCGCCTGGTCGCCGACGCGGCCGTATCGATGAGCGATCTCTCGGCCTACCTGGGCGCGGAGCTCGATCGGGAGGGCAAATACGATTCGCTCGGCGGGATGCTCACGCAGCACGTGGGCAAGGTGCCCGAGGTCGGCACGGCCGTGAGCAAGTTCGGCCTGCGCTTCATCGTGCGCGACAGCGACGAGCGCCACATCGGCAAGGTCGAGATCGTCCGCCCCCGCGCCATGGGCGCCGGCGGCGCCGCCTAAAGCCCCCGCGCCGATCCCGCGCGCAGAAGGGGCAGCCATCCGCCCGCCCGCCCCTCGGCTCCCCCACACCGCGACGCCAGGCCCCCCAGCGCGCCGCGGTGCTTCCGATCTGCGCCGGCCGAGCGGCGCGCGCCCGCACAGGAGACGGGCCCAGATCGGCGTTTTCGGCGCGGAGGCGTACTCCAGTACGCCGAGCACCGAAAACGTCGAGATGGGCCCGTATCCGAAGCGGGCGCGTGCCGCTCAGCGGGCGAGGGAGAGTTTGCGGAGCTCGTTCGCGAGATCGTCGCCCTCCTTGATGAGGCCAGGCGTCTCTTCGACAGGGTTGTCCTTGTTCCCGTCGAGCGTCTTGCGGATGTCCGCCATCGCGCTGGCGAGCCTGAAGACCATCTGCTCGCTCGTGAGGCCTGCGACGGACTGAGGATCGACCGGGAGGGCCTGCAGATCGCCGCCGACGATGTCGCCCTTCGTCCAGCGGGCGGCCTCCTTCTCGGCGGGCCTCAAGCCCTGCTGCGTGCGCTCGAGGCGGGTCACCGTGTACTTCGCCGGCCAGTCCTTGCCGAACGGGAACGGCGCCTTGTTGGGAACGAGCTCGGCCAGCGTCTTGTCGCCGTCCCGGCGGAAGACCACCGAGAAGTTCACGACCGGCTCCTCCTGCTCCTTCCACGATTTCTCGACGGGAGCCTGCGCGGCCGAGAGGACGTTCTTGAGGCTGTCCTTGGTCTTGTTGAGATCCTGGACCGCCGTGGTGTAGGCGAGGACTTGGCGCATCACCCGCCCCGGGAGGCCGCCGATCTGCTTGCCCTCCAGGTTGGTGGCATCGAACGGGACGTTGATGCCGCCCAGCTCGGCCACGAGCTGCGTGGGGAATTTCTTCCCCTCGAGCGCCGTCCGGCCCGCATCGAGCTTCTCCTTCAGCTCCACCATCTTCTCGTTCGCGGCCTTCACGTCCTTCGCGAGCGCCGCGGCGCCGTCGACCGCGAGCTTGCCGCGATCGCCGCGCTCCTTCGCGCCGCCGATGGCGAAGCCCACGCCGATGCCGACGATCGCCGCGAGGCCGGCGTAGAGCGCCGTCTTCTTCGAGGCCTTCCGCCGCTCCTGCTCGACCTCCTCGCCGACCTCGACCTTGATGGTCTGCGCGGCGGCCGTCGGCTTGGGCGGCGGCGTCTGGATCACAGGGCGCGGCGCCGGCGCGAACGGAGGCAGCGGGATGCCTGGCGAGATCCCGGGCGGGGGCGCGATGCCCCCCACGGAGGGCATCGGCGGCCGCGCGCTCGGATGCGGCGAGGGCACGCCGATCGGGCCCGCGTTCATGTCGGGAGGCGGCCCCGATCCGGGCTGCGGGCCAGGCACGGGAAGGGGGACGGCCGCTCCCGGCGCCCCGCCTATCGCCGTTTTGCCAAGCCGAGCCTTCAGATCGATTTTGCTCTTCTTCTTTTCTTCAGCCATCGGCTCCTCGAGGACGGGATCGCTGCACCACTTCGCGCTGAAAACTCCAGCTCGCCCGAGGGAATCGACCCACCACGGCCCGAACCGGAGCTGCCCCTGCGCGAGCGGCAACAGAAGACGACACGGGCCGGCCTCCAACAGACCGACATGGGAGCGGGGAGGGAAAGATCAGCAACACGACGGGAGCGCCGGGCGAGCGGACAACCCGCCGGGCACGTTAGCGGCGCGCCGCCTGGAATGTCAACGCGATGGCGATCGCAGCGCAGGATGTGTTTCGACGGGCGATCGCCAGGCCACACGGGCCACCCTGCCCCACGGCAGCCCCCGCCGGCCCGCGGCTGCGCCTCGCCGGGTCTGCGCCGGCGTCCCCCGCCCATCCTGCGGGCGACCGCCGGCAGCCTGGCCCTCCGCGGAGGGACCGGGTAGGAAGCAGGGGGTTCATGGTCTCGTTCAAGTTCGGCGGGGGTCGGCCGCCGCGGCTCCGCTCTCCTTCCGGTTCCGGCAGCGGACCGCAGGCGCCGCCAGCTTCATCCACCGGCAACAGACCGCAGGCGCCGCCCGCGGCTTCGTCCGGCGACGGGCGGCAGCCGTCCCCCCCGCCTTCCAGCGGCGGGCGGCAGGCGCCGCCCCCTCCTGCCTCCAGCGGGGGCCGGCGGGGGCCGCCCCCGCGGCGGCCATCGCTCCGGATGGAGACCCGGCGGGTCACGAGCTTCGATGGAACCGACATCACCTACCGCGTGACGCCGCCGCCGTTCGAGGGGGCGAAGACGGTGGTCCTTGTCAACGGGCTGGGCGGGCCGTACCTCGCCTGGCGGGCGCAGGTCGAGTACCTCTCCGACCAGTACCGGTTCATCACGTGGGATTACCGCGGGATGTACGCGTCGAAGCGCCCGTCACCGGACGTTCCGGGCGCCTATGCGGTCGCGAACCATGTCCGCGACCTGGAGGCGATCCTCGCCGTCGAAGGGATCCGGCACGGCGCGCTGATGGGATGGAGCGTGGGCGTCCAGGTGGCGCTGGAGGCGTTCCGCAGGCTCCCGGGGTTCGCCGCGAACCTGGTCCTGCTGAACGGCACCTACCGCCGCCCGCTGGAGACGATGGGGCCGCTGCCGGGGCTCGGGCGGCTGTTTCCGCCGTTCGTGGCGTTCGCGGCGCGCGCTCACACGCTGGCGGCCCGGGTGACGCGCAGCACCGTCGGCCCGCCGGACGCGGTGCTCTGGTTGAAGCGAATGGGGCTGCTCGGCAAGACGCTCGACAGCGAGGCGTTCGCCGAGCTCGTGCAGCCGTTCGGCCGGCTCGACATGGACGCGCTCTTCAGCAACCTCCGCGCGCTGGACGCCCACGACGCCGAGTCCGTGCTGGAGCAGATCGACGTCCCGACGCTGCTCATCACCGGCGATCGCGATGCGTTCACCCCGCGGGCGCTGGCGCAGTCGATGGCGCGCCGCATCCCGATGGCGGAGATCCTCGTGGTCCGCGGCGGGACCCACACCACCGCGGTCGAGTTCCCCGAGCTCGTGTCGCTCCGGATCGAGCGCTTCTTCGCCGAGCACGGGTTCTAGCGCGGCCCGCCTGGCCCGGGGCCAGGCGGGCGCGCGCCGATCACTTCCGGAGCAGATCGGCGAACGGGTTGTTGCGGAAGCCGCCCGACGAGCTCCCCTGCCCCTTCCCTTGCTGCCCCTGGGCCGGCCGGCGGCCGTCGCCGCGATCGTTGCGGCCGCGCGCGTCGCCGCCTGCAGAGGGGCCGCCCGCCTGGGGACGCGCGCCGGCGGGAGCGCCGCCCTTCTTCGCGGTGAGCGAGATGCGCTTGCGCACGAGGTCGATCTCGAGCACACGCACCTTGATCTTCTCGCCCACCTTCGCGACCTCGTTCGGGTCCTTCACGAACCTGTCCGCCAGCTGCGAGACGTGCACGAGGCCGTCCTGGTGGACGCCGATGTCGACGAAGGCGCCGAACGCCGTGACGTTGGTCACCACGCCCTCGAGCTCCATGCCCGGCTTGAGATCCTCCATGGTCCGCACGTCGTCGCGGAACTTCGGCGGCTCGAACGTGGCGCGCGGGTCGCGGCCCGGCTTCTTCAGCTCGCTCAGGATGTCGTTCAGCGTGAACGAGCCGACGTCGCCGGCCTCGTATTTCTTCGGATCGATCCGCGCGATCGCCGCCGTGTCGCCGATGAGCGACCCGACCGGCACGCCGAGATCCGCCGCGATGCGCTCGACGAGGCCGTAGCGCTCCGGGTGCACGGCGCTCGCGTCGAGCGGGTGCTCCCCGCCCCGGACCCGCACGAAGCCCGCGGCCTGCTCGAACGTCCGCGGGCCGACGCCGGGCACGTCGAGCAGCGCCTTGCGGCTCTTGAACGCGCCGTTCAGGTCGCGGTGGGCGACGATCTTCTTCGCGAGGCTCGGGCCGATGCCGGCGACGCGGGCGAGCAGCGGGGCGCTCGCCGTGTTGAGCTCGACGCCGACCAGGTTGACGCAGCTCTCGACGACTTCGTCGAGCTTCCGCGCGAGCAGGCCCTGGTAGACGTCGTGCTGGTACTGGCCGACGCCGATGCTCTTCGGGTCGACCTTCACGAGCTCCGCGAGCGGGTCCTGCAGCCTGCGGGCGATGCTGATCGCGCCGCGCACCGTGAGGTCGAGGTCGGGGAACTCCTCGCGCGCGACCTCGCTCGCCGAGTAGACGCTCGCGCCCGCCTCGCTCACCGGGACGCAGAACAGCTCCTTGAGGCCCTCGGACGCGAGCACGTCCTTCACGAACGCCTCGGTCTCGCGGCCGTGCGTGCCGTTGCCCACGGCGACGGCGCGGAGCGGGTACTTGCGGCAGATGCGGCGCAGGTCCTGGCGCGCGCGCTCGAGCGAGTCGCTGCTCCCGACCAGGTAGATCGTCGTGTGCTCGAGGAGCTTGCCCGTCTCGTCGACGACGGCGCACTTGCAGCCGGTGCGCTGGCCGGGGTCGATGCCGAGCACCGCCTGCGTGCCGAAGGGCGCCGCGAGGAGGAGCTCGCGGAGGTTCTGGGCGAAGACATCGACCGCGGCGCGATCGGCCTGCATCTTGAGGTCGACGCGCACGTCGCTCTGGACCGCGGGGAGCAGGAGCCGCTTCACGGCGTCGTCGGCGGCCTTCGTGAGCTCGCCGGCCCACGGCGATTTCGGCTTCAGCCCCACCGCCGCATGGATCGGCGGGACGAGCGGCTCGGGCGCGAGCTCGATCGAGGCGCGCAGCACGCCCTCGGCCTCGCCGCGGCGGATCGCGAGATAGCGGTGCGACGGGATGTTCGCGACGGGCTCCTCGAAGCTCCCGTACATGTCGAACTTCGTCTGCTTGGCCGCGTGCTCCTCGTTCTTCTGGACCTTGATGACGCCTTCCTTCGCGTAGGCCTCGCGGACGAGCTTGCGCACGTCGGCGTGCTCGGCGATGCGCTCGGCGCAGATGTCGCGCGCGCCGGCGAGGGCGGCCGCCGCGTCGGGGACCTCCTTCTCGGCGCTGACGAACGCGCGGGCCTCCTCCTCGGGGCTGCCGTCGCCCGGCTGCGACCACATGCGATCCGCGAGCGGCTCGAGGCCCCGCTCCTTCGCGATGATGGCGCGCGTGCGGCGCTTCGGCTTGAAGGGGAGATAGAGGTCCTCGAGCTCGGCCTTGGTGCTGCAGGCGCGGATCTTCGAGGCGAGCGCGTCGGTGAGCTTGCCCTGCTTCTGGATCTCCGTGAGCACCGTGGCGCGGCGCTCCTCGAGCTCGATGAGATAGGCGCGGCGCTCCTCGATGGCGCGGATCTGCACCTCGTCGAGCCCGCCGGTCGCTTCCTTGCGGTAACGGGCGATGAACGGCACCGTCGCCCCCTCGGCGAGCAGCTTGGCCACCGCCGAGACCCCCTGGCGCGGGAGGCTCAGCTCCTCGGCCAGGAGCGGGACCGGATCGAACGAGCTGTCCGCGCGGCTCGGGACAGCGACAGGGCTCTGCGTCTCAGTCATGGGCGCGGCATACGCGCAGGGTGCACGCGCGTCCAGGCTTGACTTGCGGTCTGCCTCAGCCCGCCGCCGCGATGACCTCGCCGTCGCGCAGCACGGCCCGCGCGCGCGGCGCGCCCCAGGGCTGCACGATCGCGTTCTCGTGCGGCAGGTCCCACACGGCGAGATCCGCGCGCAGCCCCGGACGGACGGCGCCGCACACGCCGCGTAGGCCGAGCGCGGCCGCCGCCTCGCGCGTCGCGCCCAGGATCGCCTCGACGACCGTGAGCCCGTAGAGCCGCACCGCGAGCGCGAGCGCGAGCGGAAGGCTCTCGGTCGGCGCCGTGCCGGGGTTCGCGTCGCTGCCCACGATCAGCGGGACGCCTGCGGCCCGGAGCGCGGCGACGGGCGGCGGCTCCTGCCGCAGCGTGAAGCTCGCCACGGGCAGCAGCGCGGCGGCGACGCCCGCCCGGGCGAGCGCCGCGATGCCCTCCGGCGCGACGTGCTCGAGGTGATCGGCCGACGCGGCGCCGAGCGCGGCCGCGAGCTCGGCGCCGCCCACGTCCGCGAACTGCCCGACGTGCACGCGCACGCCGAGCCCCAGCGCGCGCGCCCGCTCGAGCACCGGGCGCGCCTCGTCCACCGAGAACGCGCTCCGGTCGATGTACGCGTCGACGTAGCGCGCGAGGCCGGCCGCGGCGATCGCGGGCAGCCAGGAGCGCTCCACCGTGGCGGCATAGGCCGCGCGATCGCCGCCGGCCTCGGGCGGCAGCGCGTGCAGCGCGAGGTACGTCGGAACGACGCGGGGCAAGCGCGCGTCCCTCCCCGCCTCGGCGACCGCCTCGAGCTGCTTGCGCTCCGTCGCCTCGTCGAGGCCGTAGCCGCTCTTGGCCTCGACGGCGGTCACGCCGAGCGCGGCCATCCGGCGGAGGCGGGCGCGGAGCGTGTCCGCGAGGTCGCCGGCGGTCGCGGCGCGCGCCGCGCGCATGCTCGCGACGATGCCGCCGCCGGCCGCGGCGATCGCCTCGTAGTCGCCGCCGGCCATGCGGATCGCGTACTCGGCGTCCCGCGAGCCGATCCAGGGCGCGTGCGTGTGGCAATCGACGAGCCCGGGCGTGACGACCCCCGCGGCATCGATCGCGAGCGGCACGCCGGCCCCGGGCCGCAGGACCTCGCGCCGCGGGCCGACCGCGTCGATCGCGCCGCCTCGCACCACGATCGCGGCGTCCTCGATGACGCCGAGGGGATCGCCGGCCGAGGCGCGGGACGGGTCGCAGGTGACCAGCCGGCGCGCGGTGATGGCGAACGGGCGCTCGGGGTGCTGCGCGGCCTCCGCTCGCGCGGCGCCCGGCGGCGCCGTCACGTCGCCGCCCCCGCGGCGCGCGCGGCGCGCGCCCGCTCGATGTCCTCGATCACCGCCCGGGACGCGGGCCCGCCGGCGATCTCGGCGAACGCCGCGGGCGACGAGACCGGCCGCGGCGGGCACCGCCGGCGCAGGCCCAGGCACCGCGCGGCCGCCTCGGCGCAGCGCTCGCGGAAGCGGGGCTCGCGCTCGGCCTTGCGCACGAGCGCCTCGTGCACGCGATCCTGCAGGTCCTCGCTGTGGCAGACGAGCAGCGCGTCGCAGCCCGCCCAGACCGCCGCGGCGGCGGCCTCCTCGACCGCGTTGTGCGCGGCGATCGCGGCCATCTCGAGATCGTCCGAGAAGAGCACCCCCTCGAAGCCGATCTCGCCGCGCAGGAGGTCGGTGCAGATGGCGCGCGACAGCGTCGCCGGGACGCCCGGATCGAGCGCCTCGACGACGATGTGCGCCGTCATGAGCGACGCGACCCCGGCGCCGCAGGCGGCGCGGAACGGCGGCAGCTCGATCTCGTCGAGGCGGCCGCGCGCGTGCGAGAGGGTCGGGAGCGCGAGGTGGCTGTCGAGCGCCGTGTCGCCGTGCCCCGGGAAGTGCTTGCCGCAGGCGAGCACGCCCTCCTCCTGGAGCCCCTCCAGGAACGCGACGGCGCCCCGCGCGACCGCGCCAGGGTCGCGGCCGAACGCGCGATCGCCGATGATCGGGTTCGCCGGGTTCGAGTCGACGTCGAGCACCGGGGCGAAGTTCAGGTTGATGCCGACGGCCCGGAGCTCGGACGCGACGGCGCGCGCCGCGCGGCGCAGCAGCGGGAGGTCCGCGAGCTCGCCGAGCGAGCGCATCGACGGCAGCGTCAGGAAAGGCGCGGGCAAGCGGGTGACGCGGCCCCCCTCCTGATCGATGCCGATGAAGGGAGGCCGATCTGGCCCGCCCGCCTCGGCGAGCGCCTGGCAGAGCCGCGCCGTGGCGGCCACGTCAGGGACGTTGCGCCGGAACAGGATCGCGCCGCCCCGCCGCCCCTCGGCGAGGGCCTTCAGGTACCGGGCCGGCGGCTCCGCGCCGTCGAAGCCGCCCACGATGAGCTGACCACACAGGACCTCGAGCTCCAGATCGAGCCGCATCGTCCACCACCTCTCGCGCGGCGCAGGCGAGTGGCCGGCCGCGGAATCCGTTCGTAGACGACTCGTAAACGACTTGGGCCGACGAGGCCACTTCCGAGGGATGCCGGAGGGACGCGACGCGCCGCGGCCGGCTCCCTCAGAACCGGATCGCGATCTTCCCGAAGTGTGAACCGCTCGCCATGGACTCGATCGCCTGGCGCACCTCGGCGAAGGGGACCACGCGGTCGACGACCGGCCGGAGCCCGCTCGCCGCGATCGCGCGGTTCATGTCCTCGAACATCGCCCGCGACCCGACGAAGATGCCCTGCGCGGTGATCTGCTTCATCAGGATGGGGAACAGGCCGACGTCCCCCAGCGCGCCGCCCGTGAGCACGCCGATGAGGCTCACGCGGCCGCCGAACCGGACCGCGCGGAGCGAACGGGCGAGCGTGCCCGCGCCGCCCACCTCGATCACGTGATCCACCCCCGCGCCGCCGGTGAACGAGCGCGCGGGCGCGTCCCAGTCGGGGTTCGCGCGGTAGTTGATGGTCTCGGACGCCCCGAGCGACCTGGCGCGCTCGAGCTTCTCGTCGCTGCTCGAGGTGACGATGACGCGGGCGCCCGCGAGCCGGGCGAACTGCAGCGCGAAGATCGAGACGCCGCCCGTGCCCTGCACGAGGACCGTGTCGCCCGCCTTGATGTGGCCCGCCACGAAGAGCGCGTTCCACGCGGTCACCGCGGCGCACGGCAGCGACGCGGCCTCCTCGTCCGTGAGGTGCTGCGGGACCGCGACGACCCCCTCCGCATCGAGCAGCACCCGCTCCGCGGCCACGCCCGGCAGCTCCCCGCCGAGCGCGCCCCGCGCCTTGTCCGCGGAGAGCTCCCCGTCGATCCATCGCTGGTGGAAGATCGGGCTCACGCGATCGCCGACCTTCACCCGCGTCACCCCGTCCCCCACGGCGACGACCTCCCCGACCCCGTCGGAGAGCGGGACGAGCGGCAGCGCGAACTTCGGGTTGTAGAGCCCCTTCGCGACGAGCAGGTCGCGGAAGTTGAGCGACGCCGCCCTCATCTGGAGGACGATCTGCCCAGGCCCCGGCTCAGGATCCGGAAGATCGATCGGGCGGAGCGCGTCGAGACCGAACGAACCCTGGAGAGCGAACGCTTTCATGCAGATCCTCCTTGAGCGGAGATCCGCTATCCCACGCGGGGTGGAGGCCGGTCAACGCGCCGCTCGACGCCCTGGCCCCCGCGCGTCGCGCAGCGCCTGGGAAGCGAGCCAGAGGCCGGCCGCCGTCACGAGCGCCGCCCCGAGCAGCTGGTCCGCCGACGGGCTCTCGCCCAGCCAGGCGGCGGCGAGCACGTGCGACAGGACGACCCCGACGTAACCGATCGCGCCGACGCGCGCCGCGCTGTCGAGCGCGTAGGCGCGCGTCATCGCGAGCTGCGCGAGCCCGCCGGCGAGCCCCGTCCCGATCAGGAGGAGGGCGCCGAGGGCGTCGGGCGTCCGCCAGACCGGGCTCGAGAGCGCGACCATCGCGGCGCTCGCCACGAGCGAGAAATGCAGCGCGATCGCCTCGGGGCTCGCGCGCTCCCCGCCTGCGCCGATC
The DNA here is from genome assembly GCF_051525985.1 of Sorangium sp. So ce145. NCBI lineage: Bacteria > Pseudomonadati > Myxococcota > Polyangiales > Polyangiaceae > Sorangium > Sorangium sp. So ce145. Next base: position 6,077,738 of record NZ_CP150315.1, read on the forward strand.
CTGCGCAGCCAGATCATGGCGAACGCGGAGAAGACGGCGCCGAGCGTGGCGATGAGCGCGATCTCGCCCGCGATCGCAAGCCTCGGCGCGGCGACCAGCCCGACGCCGGCGAAGGCGAGCAGGGTCGCGAGCCAGAGGCGCGGGCTCGTCCGCTCGCCGAGCAGCCGGGGCGCGAGGAGCGCGACGAAGATCGGGCTCGTCGCGCCGAGCGTGACCGCGTCGCCGAGCGCGATCTGCGGCGTGCCGAGCGTGTAGAAGCCGCAGAGCATCGCCCCGGTGCCGCAGAGCGAGCGCGCCCACGCGAGCCGCCGGTCGCCCCTGCCCACGGAGAGCGGCGCACGGCGGACGAGAGCGACGCCGAGCGCGGTGGCCGCGCCCACCAGCGTGCGCGACGCCGCCACCTCGGGCCACGGGGCGTGCTCCGAAGAGAGCCGCGCGAGGACGTTCATCGCGGCGAAGAGCGATTGGGCCAGGAGCATCCACAGGACGCCCGCGGTCGGGTGCGCCGCGCGCCCCTCGCGCTCCGCGGCGAGGACGATCGCGGAGGCCCCGGGCGGGTGCGCGGCGACCGCGCCCTGCGACGATGACGACGTGCTCACGTAGCGCATCGATTACCACCTCGACCTCGCCGCCGTACACGCCGCCGTGCGCCCGAAGGCGTCGGCGCTCCCGGGTGCGCGCGCGACATCGAAGCGCTACGGTCGCAACGATGCGCGCGATCATCGGAGCCACGAGGAGAAGCAGGACAGGAGCGATGGATGGTCAGCGGGAGCGCCGGTCCGGGGCGCGCTGGCTCGGGCTCGTCGCCGCGGGCGCCCACGCGCTCGCGTGCGGCGCGAGCGGCGCGAACGAGCCGGCGGAGGAGCCGTCCGGGGGCAAGGCCAGAGGCGAGGCGGCGGAGGAGAGCGCGCGCCCCTCGGAGGGCAAGGCCGCCGGCGTGGAGGCCGGCCGCGAGGCCCACGGCGCCCAGGCCCCGCCCGCGCCGGGCCAGCCGATGACCCGCGCGGAGGCGGCGCGGTACGTGCTCGGCCTCGTCAACCGCGATCGCGCGGCGCACAAGCTGCCGCCCGTCCGGTGGGACGAGACCGCGGCGCGCGCGGGGCGGCGGCACGCCGAGGACATGGTCCGGATCGGCTTCACCGGCCACTGGGGCAGCGACGGCTCGGTCCCGGAGGAGCGCTACACGGCCGCGGGCGGCGACGGGTTCCCGATGGAGAACGCCGGTTGCTTCGCCGACGCGATCCCCCGCGAGCTCGATCCGGATCCGCGCTTCTCCGCGGAGAGCCTCGAGCGCGTGCACCAGGCCTTCATGAACGAGAGGCCCCCGGCCGACGGGCACCGGCGCAACGTGCTCACAGCGTCGCACACGTCGCTCGGGGTCGGGCTGGCCAAGGCGAAGGGGTTCGACATCGCCTGCGTGGCGCAGGAGTTCGTCGACGACTACGGGACGTACCAGCCGCTGCCCAGGCGGGCGAAGATCGGCGAGCGGATCCGGGTGAGCGGCGAGATCGCCGCGCCGGCGAAGATCGCGGGCGTCGGGCTCTCGCGGGTCGAGCCGGGGAGGCCGATCAAGCCGGAGAAGCTGCTCAAGATGGGCGGATACCCGATCCCGCCCCCCTACGCGACGTTCTTCCCGAAGGGCTTCAAGACGCCTATTCCTCTCCAGGTGACCGGCAATCGATTCGACATCCAGGTCCCGCTGGACGACCGCGGGCGGCCCGGGCTCTACGGCGTCAGCGTCTGGGCCACGTTCCCCCCCTCGGACGAGCTGAAGATGGTCTCGCTCCGCACGATCGACGTCGTCGGCAAGGGAGGCGCGCGATGAGCCAGAGCCGCCCCCCCACGGCGTCCGAGGAGCTCGACGCGGTCAAGGTGCTCGATCACCTCGTCCGCCGCGCTGTCTCGATGGGCGCGAGCGACATCCACGTCGAGCCGAAGCGCGACGGCATCCGCGTGCGCTACCGCGTCGACGGCGTGATGGTGGCGCAAGGGCAGATCCCGATCGAGATCGCGCCGTCGCTCACCTCGCGCGTGAAGGTGCTCGCGCGGATGGACATGACCGAGCGGCGCCTGCCGCAGGACGGCCAGTTCAGCCTCGAGCTCCACGGCCACCCGCTCATCCACCTGCGCGCCTCGACGTTCCCCGCGATCCACGGCGAGACGCTCGTGCTGCGCGTGCTGCTGAGCCACCAGCTGATCCCGCTCGACAAGCTCGGGCTCGCCGAGGGGGACCTGCCGCGGCTCGAGCGGCTCGCCGACCGGCCTTCGGGGCTGATCGTCGTGTGCGGGCCGACCGGATCCGGCAAGACCTCGACGCTCTACTCGCTGATCAAGGTCATGAAGACGAGCGAGCTCAGCATCGTCACGCTGGAAGATCCGATCGAGGTCGAGTTCGCCGACATCACGCAGGGGCAGACCAACCCGAGGCAGGGCTTCACGTTCGCGACGGGCCTGCGCGCGATCCTCCGGCAGGACCCGGACGTGATCATGGTGGGCGAGATGCGCGATCCCGAGACGGCGCAGATCGCGCTGCAGGCGAGCCTCACGGGGCACCTCGTGCTGTCGACGCTGCACACCTCCGACGCGGTGGACACGGTCGCGCGCCTCGTCGACCTCGGCGCGGAGTCGTGGATCGTGGCGAACGCCCTGCTCGCCGTGGTCGCGCAGCGGCTCGTGCGCAAGCTCTGCGAGGAGTGCGCGGAGACGTACGAGCTCGAGACCGCCGTGACGGGCGAAGAGGACAAGGTCCTCATCGAGAAGGGCGCCGAGCTGAAGCGCAGCGTCGGGTGCCAGACATGCCACATGACGGGCTACCGGGGGCGCATGGGCCTGTTCGAGATGCTCGAGCTCGACGACGACCTGCGGGATCTCGTGAAGGCGCGGGCGGGGAAGCGCGCGTACCGGGACGCCGCGCGCAAGGTAGGGCTCGTGCCGCTCCGCGAGGCCGGGCTCGCCAAGGTGAAGGAGGGGCTCACCTCCCTGGACGAGGTGCTCCGCGTGACGTGACGGTCTCGGCCAGACGCGCCGCGGTTCGCCCTGCGATCCGCGGCGCGCCGCCGGTCAGGTCGCCTGCGAGGAGCCGTCGTCGACCGCGTTGGCGGCGATGACGCCCTTGTACCAGAGCGCGCTGTCCTTCGGGATGCGCCGCTGCGTCTCGTAGTCCACCCAGACGATGCCGAACCGCTGCGAATAGCCGCGATCCCACTCGTAGTTGTCCATCAGCGACCACACGAAGTACCCCGCGAGCGGCGCCCCCGCGTCCATCGCGCGCCGCGCGGCGACGAAGTGATCGCGCAGGAACTGAAGCCGCCGCGTGTCCGGGATGCGGCCGTCCTTGTCCGGCTCGGTCGAGTAAGCCGCGCCGTTCTCCGTCACGTAGAGCTTCGGCACGCCGTACTCCACGTGCAGCCGGAGGAGCAGCCGCCGCAGCCCTTCCGGGTAGACCTCCCACTGCATCTCCGTCTGCTCGGAGAGGGGCGCGACGTGCACCGTCCTCGGCAGGTTCTGCTCCTCGGGCACCTTGCTGCTCCGCAGGACCGCCCGCGAGTAGTAGTTGAGGCCGAGGAAGTCGCACTGCGTGGCGATGATGTCGAGATCGCCCGGCTTGCACACGGTCAGCCCCTCCGGCGGGAGGTGGCCCAGCGCGATGTAGTCCTCGATCATGTCCGCCGGGTAACGCCGGCCGTACAGCGGATCGAGGAACCAGCGGTTGAAATACCCGTCGTAGTGGCGGCACGCGTCGTAGTCGGCGGCGCTGGGGGACGCGGGCATCGCGTAGTTCATGTTCAGCGTGATGCCCACCTCGGCGCCCGGGCAGTTCTGGCGCACCACGGGCACGGCGAGGCCGTGGGAGAGCAAGAGGTGGTGGCTCACCGCCAGCGCCTTCTTGAAATCGCGCATGCCCGGCGCGTGGATCCCCTTCTCGTAGCTGAGGAACGCCGTGCACCACGGCTCGTTGTGCGTGATCCACTTCTTCACGCGATCGCCGAGCTTCCGCGAGATGACGTCGGTGAACTCCACGAACGCGTCCGCCGTCGAGCGGTGCTGCCAGCCCCCGACCTGGTCCTGGAGCACCTGCGGCAGGTCCCAGTGGAAGAGCGTCGCGTACGGCTCGATCCCGGCCGCGAGGAGGCCGTCCACGAGCCGGCTGTAGAAGTCGAGCCCCTTCTGGTTCACCGCGCCCCGGCCGTTCGGGAGGATGCGCGGCCACGCGATCGAGAACCTGTAGGCCATCATGCCCAGGCTCTTCATCAGCGCGATGTCCTCAGGCCACCGGTGGTAGTGGTCGCACGCGACGTCGCCGTTGGTCCCGTCGACGATCTGACCGGGCGTCTTCGCGAAGCGATCCCAGATGGACTCGCTGCGGCCGTCCTCGTTCGTAGCCCCCTCGATCTGATAGGAGGACGTCGCGGTCCCCCAGACGAAATTGTCGGGAAATCTCAGAGACGGCATGTCTATCTGTGGTTCTCCTTAGAGCGGTTTTCAGCTGAGCCTGGTACGAGCGTCGCAGAGCGGCGGTCACCCGCACAGGAGACGGGCCCAGATCGGCGTTTTCGGCGCAGAAGCGCACTCCTGTGCGCTGAGCACCGAAAACGTCGAGATGGGCCCGTCTCCGAAGCGGGTGACCGCCGCTCTAGAGAGGTCCGGCCTCGACGGAGGCGGGCACCGTGCGATCGTAGAGCGCGGAGGGCGCGATGACGGAGCCGGGCGCGTAGAGATGGCAGCGGACCCAGTGCCCCGACCCGACGTCGACGGCCCCCGGCATCTGCTCCCGGCACGTGTTCATCACGCTCGGGCAGCGGTCCGCGAAGGGGCAGCCCGGCGGCGGGTTGATGAGCTTCGGCGCCCCGGAGCGGGCGGGGAGATCGCCGCGGATCGAGCCGTTCGGATCCGGAACCGCCGAGAGCAGGAGCTTCGTGTACGGGTGCGCGGGCTGCTGCATCAGCTCCTCGCTCGGCGCGCCCTCCACGATGTGGCCTGCGTACATCACCATCGTGCGATCCGCGACGTAGCGCGCGCTCGCGATGTCGTGCGTGATGTAGAGGTAGGAGATGCCGCGCTCCTCCTTGAGCTTCTCCATCAGGTTCAGGACGCCCATGCGGATCGAGACGTCGAGCATCGAGATCGGCTCGTCCGCGAGGATCACGCTGGGATCCACCGCGAGGGCGCGGGCGATCGCCACGCGCTGCCGCTGACCGCCCGACAGCTGGTACGGGTACTTGAGCGCGACCTCCGCGGGCGGGTTCAGATCGACCGTCTTGAGGAGCGCGTGCACCTTCTCCTTGAGGATCGCCGGGGTGGGCGCCTTGTTGTGGAGCAGGAGCGGCCGCTCGAGGTGGTAGCCGATCGTGTGCACCGGGTTGAGCGAGCCGAACGGATCCTGGAAGATCATCTGCACCTGCCCGCGGTAAGCGAGCGAGGCGCGGGTCGGCTCCTCCTTCAGCACGTCGCGACCCTTGAACAGGATCTGCCCGCTGCTCGGCGGCATCAGCCGCGCGAGGAGCCGTGCGATCGTGCTCTTGCCGCTGCCCGACTCGCCGACAAGCGCGATGACCTCACGCTCTGCCAGCGAGAACGATGCGTCGTGCAGCGCCCGGAGCTGCTGCGATCGCAGCCCGCCGCCGACAGGGAAGTACTTCCCCAGGCGCACCACGTCGAGGACAGGCGAGACAGAAGGTTGCGTCATCGTCATCGTCAGTAGAGGTGGCAAGCGCCGCGGTGCTCGGGCGCGATTTCACGAAGGACGGGCAGCTCGTTCTGGCAGGTCGCGAAGGCCTGCGGACACCGGGGGTGGAAGCGGCAGCCGGCGGGCGGGTTGCGCATGTCGGGCGGCGAGCCCGGGATGCCCTGCAGCTTGCGGCGCGGCCCACGGACCGAGGGGAACGACCCGAGGAGCCCCTGCGTGTACGGGTGCTTCGGATCGCTGAAGAGGTCCTTGGCGCGGGCGGTCTCCGCGAGCTTGCCGGCGTAGAGGATGGCGATGCGCGTGGAGAACTCGGCGATGAGCGAGAGGTCGTGCGTGATGAAGAGGATCGAGAAGCCGAGGCGCTCCTTGAGCTCGGCGATCTGCTGCAGGATCTCCCGCTGCACGACCACGTCGAGCGCCGTCGTGGGCTCATCCATGATGAGGAACGGCGGCTTGAGCGCCATCGCGATCGCGATCACCACGCGCTGCCGCATGCCGCCCGACAGCTGGTGCGGGTAGCTGTTGAGGCGCGACGAGTCGATGTTCACGAGCTTGAGCAGCGCGGCCGCGCGCTCCATCGCCTGAGCGGGCGTCACGCCGTCGTGCGCGATGATCGGATCGGAGATCTGCTCGCCGATCGTCAGCACCGGGTTGAGCGCGGTCATCGCGCTCTGGAACACCAGCGCCATCTTCCGCCAGCGGAAGGCGCGGAGCTGCTCCTCGTTCATCGCCAGGACGTCCTGCCCGGCGAAGTACACGTGCCCGCCCGTGATGACCGCCGGCGGGCGGAGCAGCCGCATGATGGCCATCGCCACCGTCGACTTGCCGCTCCCCGACTCGCCCGCGAGGCCGAGCACCTCGCCCGGGGCGATGTCGAAGGAGACGTTGTCGACCGCACACACCGGACCCGTCGGGGTGATGAACTCGACCCGGAGATCCTGAACCGAGAGAAGCGGACTAGGCGCCATGAGTCCTCACCACCGGCGTTGACGAACCCGCCGTGACCTTGCGGCTCCTGAGGAGACGCGACCAGGCTCCCTCCGAGCGGAGCCGCGGATTCGAGATCTCGTCGATCGCGTAATTGATGAGCGTGAGCGCGAACCCGACCAGCGCGACACACACGCCGGTGGGGACAATGGTCCACCAGGCGCCCGTGAGGAGCGCGGCGTTGTTGCTCGCCCAGTAGAGGTTCGTGCCCCAGGTGACGGCGCTCAGGTCGCCCAGCCCGAGGAACTCGAGGCCGACCTGGGCGCCGATCGCGTAAACCGTCGCGCCGATGAAGCCGGACATGAGGAGCGACGTCATGTTCGGCAGGATCTCCACGAAGATGATGCGCGCGCTGCTCTCGCCGCTCACGAGGGCCGCGGACACGAAGTCCTTGTCGCGCAGCGCGAGCACCTGCGAGCGGAGCACACGCGCGTTCCACGCCCAGCCCGTGAGGACGAGGACGAACAGGATCGTCATCGGCCCGGCCGGCAGGTAGGCCGCGATGACCACGGCCATCGGCAGGCCAGGGATGATCAGGAACACGTTCGTGAGCAGCGAAAGGACGCTGTCGATCCAGCCGCCGAAGTAGCCCCCGGCCATGCCGATCGCCGCGCCGATCGCGATCACCGCGAAGCCCGTGGCGAAGCCGACGGCCAGCGAGGTCCGCGCGCCGACGATCGTCTGCGCGAGCACGTCCTGCCCCTGGCCGTTCGTGCCGAACAGGTGCTCGGCGGAGGGAGCCTCGTGCGGCATGCCCACGAACGCGTGCGGATCTTGCCCCACCATCGAGGGGCCCAGCAGCGAGAGGAGCAGGAAGAAGAGCACGATGAGCGTGCCCACCATCGCCTTGCGATTCGAGAGGAGCAGGCGGAGCCACCCCGCCGCACGGGAGCCGCCGCCCCCGCTGTTGCCTTGTTGCGCAGCCATCGCTTCTCCTGGACCCAGCCGTCAGCGCCCGCGGGCGCGGGGATCAAGAAACACGTAGATCACGTCGACCAGGAAGTTCGCTCCCAGCACGGCGAACGTGATGGTGAGGAAGATCCCCTGCATGAGCGGGTAATCCTGGTTTCGAACCGCCTGGATGAGCAGATAGCCTTGCCCCGGATACGAGAAGACGATCTCGGTGAGCAGCGAGCCGGCGAGCACGAAGCCGAGCGCCATGCCGAAGCCGGTGACGTTGGGCAGGAGCGCGTTCCTCGCGGCGTAGGTGAACATGACCCGCCACTGCGAGAGCCCCTTGGCCTGGGCCATCGTGATGTACTCCTCGGACAGCACGGTGACCATCGCGCTGCGCATGCCGAGCATCCAGCCGCCGATGGTGGCGATGACGATCGACAGGGCGGGCAGGATCATGTGCGAGAGCACGCTCCCGATGAACTCCAGGCTCCACTCGGGCGAGAGCGTGTCGCTGTAGGCGTGGCGCAGCGGGAAGGCCCCGAGCACGAACCCGAGGAGGTAGAGCGACACCATCGCGAGCCAGAAGTACGGGAACGCGCCGAGGAACATCAGGACCGGCGGCATGACCGAGTCGAGCCAGCCGCCCCGCTTCCACGTCGCGATGATCCCGAGCAGCGTCCCCAGGCCGAAGCTGACGATCACGGCGGCACCCGACAGGAGCAGCGTCCAGCCGAGCCCCGTCGCGATGACCTCCGTCACCTTCGCCGGGAAGTGCGCCACCGAGGTGCCGAGATCGCCGACCAGGATGTGGCTCAGGTAGGTGAAGTACTGCTTGTAGAGCGGCTCATCCGTGAACCCGAACGCCTTCCGCAGCGCCTCGATCGCCTCCGGCTGCAGCTGCCCCCGGAAGCGCACGAACATGGCCGAGGCTGGATCGCCCGGCATGGCGCGCGGAATGAGGAAGTTCAGGGTGAGCGAGGCCCACGCCGCGATGAAGTACAAGCCCAGCTGTCGCAGAAGGTAACGCACAGAAGCTCTCTCTTTTAACCTGCGCTCCGGATCAGGTCACGCCCAACTTCACTTCGGCTTGAGCTCGGTGAGGACCAGCAGGTACTCCGGCGGGTTGTTGGGCGACAGCTTCGCGTACGGGTTCTCCTTGCTGGGGAACCCGGTGAAGCGGCGTGTGTTGTACTCGCCCCAGGACGGCCCGGGGAACAGCGGGATCGAGGGCGCCGTCTCGGAGAAGATCTCCTGGAGCTGCTCGATGAGCTTCTTCTGCTCCGCCGGCTCGGTCGCGGCCTCGAACGCCTCGAAGAGGCCGTCGGCCTGCTTGGCGCCGAAGCGGTGCCAGTTGCGCGCCGACGTCTCGCCGACCGGCTTCGCGGTCGCGGTGCCGAGGAGGTCCCGGTAGAAGTTGTATGGGGTCGGCTCCTCGTTCGACCAGCCCATCGACAGGTCGAACGTGCCCTTCTGGAGCGCCTCGAAGAACGCGCTGAAGTCGTACGTCTTCAGCGTGGCCTCGACGCCGATCTGCTTCACCTGCTGCGTGACGATCTGCGCCGCGCGCACCCAGTCGGACCAGCCCGTGACGACGTTGAGATCGAAGCGCAGCGGCTTCCCGTCCTTCACGCGGATGCCGTCGGCCCCCTTGGCATAACCCGCCTCGTCGAGGATCTGGTTCGCCTTGGCCACGTTGAACTTGACCCAGTCGCCCGCCTCGACCGTCTTCTGGCTGCGCCAGCGCTCGTGCGCGTCGCTCAGCGCCGTCGCGTCCGCCGGCCGCGTGTAGTTGTTCATGGCGACCTTGACGATCTGCTCGCGGTCGAGCGACATGCTGATCGCCTTGCGCACCCGCGCGTCGTCGAGGGGCTTCTTCGTCGTGTTCGTGTAGACGAACACCGTGCTGCCGACGAGCGGGAACCAGTAGTGGTGATTCGCCGGGTCCTTGCCGACGTAGACCTTCTCGATCTCCGGGACGAAGTTGCCGGCCCAGTCGACCTCGCCGTTCAAGAGCGCCAGGTTCGCCTGGTCGTTGCCCGGGTACGCCGGGAAGCGGAGCCCCTTGATCGCCGGCTTGCCCTGCTGCCAGTAGTTCGGGTTCCGGCCGAGCTCGTAGATCTGGTTCTGGAAGGTCTTCACCTCGGTGAAGGGCCCCGTCGCGACCGGGTTCTCGTTCGTGTACGTGACCGGATCCGCCACGTCCTTCCACTTGTGCTCCGGAACGATCGGCTGGTGGCCGAGGAAGACGAGCCCGGGGACGTACGGCCGCGTGAGCGTGAACTCGACCGTGGAGTCGCTCTTGGCCTCGACCGAGGTCAGCCACTTCCAGACGCCCTGCAGGTCGAGGGCGACGTGCTTCTTCAGGAGCCCGAAGGTGAAGGCCACGTCCTTCGCCGTGAACGGTTGGCCATCGGACCACTTGACCCCGGGCCGGGTCGTGACGGTGAGCGTCTTGTTCCCGTTACCCCACTCGTACTTCGACGCGAGCCAGGGGGTGAACTCGCCCTTCATCGTGTTGTAAACGAGGAGCGGCTCGTAGATACCAGCGACGGTTGGCCAGCGAACGTTGCCTGGTGCGAGCAGAGGATTGAAGTTCCGCACCCATGACGCTTGCTGCTCGATCGAGACGGTCAGGAAGGTGTCGGCGGCCGGTGAGGGTTTGCCCGGCCCCGGCGCGGTGCTCGCGCCGCCCGCGGACTCCTTGGTCGGTTCGGTCTTCCCGCACCCCGCTGTGACACCGACCGAAAGCAGCAACGTCGACAACACGAACGTCCGACGCGGCAACAACCAGTTCCTCATGAGAATGCTCCTCGCGGGGCCCTCGTGGATACGCCCGAGCGCCCACCGTCCCTCTCCCACTCCTCAATCTCCCTGGAAGCCACCACGCGGCAGAGCGGCTCGCCGGAATTCGACACCGCGACGCAGTGCGCCATACCAGCATCCAGGCGTCGGCACTGTAGCCGTTTTCGCACAGCAGTGTCAACGGGGATTCGAGGTCGCTGTCAAGTTCTCGCGCCGCTTACTCAGGCGCGTTTTCAAGGGAGATGTCGTGGTGCGTCATGTCTCGCAGCAGCAACTCCGTCTCATGTGGTGCTCATGGTGTCATCACGCGTCATGAGGAATGATGGCTTAAGCACTTGCACTGTTATTTTCTTTGGCCGCAGTAAGAAAGTAAGCAGTCACAGACTGCGTCGGTTCAGGCACCCGAGGTGCGCCGCGGTCCACGCGCGTCCGGGGCTGGTCTATACAGACGTCCGCGGGCGATTACAAGACCAGAAATTTCCAACTTCGCGCCGGTGGGCCGGTGGACAGGCGGCGCGCTCCCAGGGCGAGCGCGGACACCTCCTGGGCGGGCAGAGAGGGAAGGCCGCGTCAGGGGCTGACGCGGGCGGAGCGTCGGGCGCGGTCAGCGTTGTGGTGCGGGCCGCTGTTCGACGCCTGATGGGCTGGTCCTCTCCGCCGTGGCCGTGAGTACCACGTATCAGGAAAGGCTCCCTTCGATGTCATCAATGTTTCGCGCGCGGGCGCGGGTCAGACGAGCGGCCGCGCCCGCGTTTCATGGAAGCGGGGGAGCGGACGCTGGCACGCGCAGCTCGCTGCCGAAGAGCTCGTCGGCGGTGCAGTTCTCGAGGAACGCGCTCTGCTCACCCAGCTTCAGCTGAGGCTCGGGCGAGCCCTGCACGACCAGCCCGAAGCGGTTGTCCAGGGCGCGAACCCGGGAGAGGCGACCCGCGCTCCGGTCGTACAGGATGCCGGCGCGCGCACAGCCTTCCACCCGCACGTCATCGAGCGCGACGGTGGAGCCGGCGAGCGCGAGGACGCCGTCGGCGACGAGCTCGTCGCGCCGGCTGCCCCGTGCGGCGCGGGGATCACCCGTCACCCCGTCGACGACCGTCTGCGAGATCTCCGCCTCGGAGGCGAACAGCACCACGCCGGCCGTGCGGCTCCCGCGGACGAGGGACGAGGCGAGCCGGATCTCGTACCCCGCGGCGGCGACGCCGATGCCCGTGCTGTCGTCGTCGCCGCCGCCGTCGACATCGTCATCGTCATCGTAGGATTCGCCGCCCGCGGTGCCGTCGATCAGGTTCCCGATGATCTCGACCCTGCTGCCGAGGATCTCCGTGCCGGCGAAGACGCCGACGGAGCGGTTGCCGCTCACGACATTGCCAGCGAGCACCGCGGTGGCGCCCCGGTAGATGACGATCCCCTGCCCCACCGGCGCGCGGCGGTCCGGGGCGACATGCCCCTCGACGAGGTTGCCTGTCACGGTCGCCTCGGACCCGTCATATCCCACGAGCAGGCCGGTGCCCTCGTTGCTGCGAATGGCGTTCGACACGAGCGTCACCCGGCCCTCCGCCACCGTCAGCCCGGCGCCGTCCCCCCAGCCGCCCTCGGCGATGGTGCCCTCGATGAGGTTGCCGCCGGCGATCAGCTCGGCGGAAGAGTCGCCGACGTGAACCCCGGTGCCGCGGTTCCGGACGACCGCGCTGTCGTGGAGGCGCATCGCCGCGCCGCGGGCGACGGCGACGCCGAATCCGCCGAGCAACGACCCGGTCGGGGCCGCCACCGTGCCCTGCACCAGGCTCCGCGTCATCGTCGCCGCGCTGCCCTCGCCGATGACGGCGACGCCGATCTCGGTGTTGCCGAGGACCACGCTCGAGTCGATCGCGACGCGCGCTTGCCTCGCCGCATACACGCCGACGCCGTAAGGCGGGTCGGAGCTCCCGGGGCTCGTCCCCTCGACGAGGACGCCGGAGAGGGTCGCGGACGCGCTGGCCGCCACGAGGATCCCGGACAGCTGGTTTCCAACGACAGCCGTGCTCTCGATCGACGCCTCGGCGCCGTCCTGCACGACGATCCCCTGGCCGTCCGCCGGGTAGCGCCCCGACGACAAGGTCCCCTCGACGAGGCTCCCCACCACGGACGCCGTGGCGCCCGCCTGGAGCGCCGCCACGCCCGCGGCGCGGTTGCCCGTCACGGCGCTCTCCTTCACGAGGAGCGCGCCGCCGGCTTCCGCGGAGGCTCCGATGCCGGTCCCTGCGCTGCCGTCGCGCGTCCCCTCGATCCAGCTCTGCGCCACCGAGAGGCGGGCGCCGTCGCCCGACAGGACGCCGGCGTGCATGGCGTCCTTGATGTGAACGCGCTCGAGCGTCACGGCGCTCGCGCCGGTCGCCACGACGCCGGCGCCGTCTCCGCCGATCCCGATCCCCCGGAGCGTCACCTCCCCTGCGTCGAGCACGGCCACGATCGCGGGAGGACGCACGGCCGAGCTCACCCCGCGGATCCGCACGCGCGAAGCGCACGGGCCGGCGATCACGAGCGGCTTCGTGATGACGACCGGCTCGTCGTAGGTCCCCGCCGCGAGCGCGATCGTCCCGCCGGCGGCGACGAGCCCCAGCGCCGCCTCGATCGTCGTGACCGGCCTCGCCTCGGAACCGTCGCCGTCTGCGCCGGAGTAGCTCGGATCCACATAGACGTTCCCGGACACGCGCGGCACGCTCCCCCACGGCCCGCGCCCGCAGCCGGCGGGGCCGTCGACCGGCACACACCCCGCTTCCGGCGTCGCGAACATGCCTGTCGGGCACCTCGCCATGGCCGGCCTGCAGAGCCCGTCGTCGCCCGCGAGCTCCGGAGCGCAGCGGGGGATGCCAGCGGGAACACAGCCCTCATCGAACTTCGGGATCGTCCCCGCAGGGCACTTCTCCATCGATGGATGACAGAGTCCGTCGTCCTCCACGAACAGCTCGGCGCACCCCTGGATGCCCACCGGCATGCACGCATCCGCGGGGCCGAGGACGTGCCCAGGCGCGCAGCTCGGCGCGCGCGGCGCGACCCCCTCGCATACGGGCGGGGCGCCGGAGCTCCCCGAGGTGTCGCCGCACGCCGCGACGAGCGGCAACAGGGCCGCGATGCAGGCGGCCAGGCAAGATGAACCCGCGCGCGTCGCGCAGAAGCGCATGCAATCCCCTCCTTGGAAAGCGCAGCCTCGCGCCTCGCGGGCTCCCGCTCCTCGGGCGAACAGCTCTCCAGAGCTCCCGCAGCAGCGCGGAGACCGCGCGTGGCCTCCAGAAACAGGCGCTCCGAGCGCCCGAGATCGTCGATGAGCCCGCGCCAGGGTGACGAGGACGCCCCATGTGCGCCTGTGCGCCTGTGCGGCGCCGCGCGAGCTCCTTTAGCGTAATGAATCCTACAACGGGAGATGCGCTCCTGCCAGGCAAAGGAGCCGTGATCGCGCCGACTTTCCCTTCGCTGCAGCGCCACGGACGGCTGCGCCGCGCCGGGTCTCCCGGGCGTGGGCGCGCGAACCTCGCCGACACCGAGGCTCGCGCGCGGCCGAGCGTGTCGGTCAGACGTCTTCTGTCAACCACGTCGAGCCGGGCGAACGCGGCGCAGGGAAGCTCCGCGAAGGCCGCCGCTCCCGCCGCATCGCGGGCCCGCCGTCCGCGGCCGAAGGCGGCGGCCGCGCCGTCGTTCCGGACGACGGGCCGGACGACGGGGTGACGCGCGGCGCGGAGCAGAGCGCGGCACAGGCGCGCAACGACGGCGAGGTCGCCGCAGGAGGAGCGCCGCACAGGGCCCTTGTCGGCCGAAGTGGGCTGAGCACGGCGTGACCAGATGGCCGCAAGCGATGAGAACATCGCCGCCGACGAGCGCAGATGTCGAGTCGCAGCAGCCCCTGATTGCAGGGATCGACCAGGTCTTCGGAAATGCGGCTTGCCGAGCGCGATAAAGCCGCAAGTCGGGTCGTCCTCCCCCTGTCTCGTGCCGTCCCGCCGCGCGCGACGCGCGGCGGGCGCCCCGCGATGGGCGTCGACATTTGCCTTTCTCCAGCGCTCGAGAGGCTCCCACATCGGCGCGCGCCGGCGCGGCGGCTCCCCGGCGCGATGAAACGGGGAGAACGCTCCCTCGGCGCGGATTCAGACAATGCACTTTCGCCGTCGCCGACGCGGCAGGCTCTGCACACGAGGAGTCAGGCACGCAGCCTGCTCTCCACGCCGTTCAACATGCCGGCGCGGGCCCGAGGGCCGTAGCAGGGCATGGAAGGAGGACGGATGGTTCGCTCAATCGATATGAAGATGGCGCACGCGGCGATGCTCTTTTCTGTGTTGATGACCGGGTGCGCAGTCGACGCGGTGGCTCCGCAAGAGGCCGACTTGGACCAGGCGGACGTCGACGTGGCGTCGAGTGAGCAGGCGTTGGAGGGCGAGGAAGCGACGGACGAGGAGACGCGGGGCGGCGGCCTGATCGGCGCGCCCGGGGTGCCGGGCAAGACCGATATCGGCCAGGCCCCCATCAAGGGCGGTGGCCCGCTCCAGGGCCCCGGCGGCATCGGACAGGGCCCCTTCAAGGGCGGCGGCCCGCTCCAGGGCCCCGGCGACATCGGACAGGGACCCATCAAGGGCGGCCTCGGCGGCCCCGGCGGCCCGCTCCAGGGCCCCGGCGACATCGGACAGGGCCCCTTCAAGGGCGGCGGCCCGCTCCAGGGCCCCGGCGGCGTCGGACAGGGTCCCATCAAGGGCGGCCTCGGCGGCCCGCTCCAGGGCCCCGGCGGCCCGCTCCAGGGCCCCGGCGACATCGGACAGGGCCCCATCAAGGGTGGCGGCCCGCTCCAGGGCCCCGTTGGTCAGGTCGGGCAGATGCCCGGCGGCCCGGTCGGGCAGATGGGCGGGATCCCCGGCCTCGGCGGCTACCCGGGAGGCCTGGGCGGCTACCCGGGGGGCATGGGCGGATTCGGGTGGCCGCTCGGTATGGGCGGCTATCCGTACGGCGGCTTCGGCTTCCCCGGCGGCTTCGGCGCGCCGCTCGGTGGCTTCGGCGGCGGTGGGTGCTGCGGCGGCGGTGGTCTCCCTGGCTTTCCCTGAGGTCGTTCCCTGGGCGCGACGGCCACGCTGCCGCCGCGAGCCGTGGTGAATCGATACGAGGATCCGCCCGAACCTGCGGGGAGAGTCACATCAGCTCCCCGCGAGGCGGGCGGCCCGTCCGTCGACCGGCCTCTGGAGAGCGGGCGCCCTCCGTCGAGCGCGGGGCCCGCGAAACGTTGGACCCCCGCCGCGCGGTCGAGGCAGCATACGGCGATGGAAGACGCCCCCCTCCTAGAGCGCGAGCCGGAGACCAACATCTTCGGCGAATCCATGGTGGTGTTTCACACCGCCGCGGACCTCATCGGCCTGGCTCCCCGCATCCGGCTGGAGCTCGAGCAGCCCGACTACGAGCACATCTTCTACATCACCACGCAGCTCCAGGACCGCCTCGTCCCCTTCCGCGGAGAGGCGGCCGCGGCCTACGAGCGGCTCCCTGCGTCGGTGATCCCGAACCGGGCCGCGATCACCCCGCTCTTCAACGGCAAGCTCATCCTCCGCCCCGAGGCGCTCCGGAGCGGCTCGATCCACGTGCAGGACGGGACGATCCGCCTCGCCGATCAGGGCCTTTACCGCATCCAGCCCGGCGCGTTCGTGCGCTTCAAGGCCTATCGGGTCCAGCACAACCAGGCGCGAGGGCCTTACAAGGGCGGGCTGCGCTTCCACAAGGCCGTGTCGCTCGACCTGTTCAACGCGCTCTCCGCCGAGATGACCTGGAAGACGGCCATCGCCGATGTCCCGTTCGGCGGCGCCAAGGGGGGTATTCGCATGGACCCGCGCGAGCACAGCAAGGAGGAGCTCGAGGCGATCTCGCTCCGGTACATGTACCGGCTGAAGCAGCTCATCGGGCCCAACGTGGACATCCCCGCGCCCGACGTGGGCACGAACGCCGAGGTGATGGCGTGGCTCCTGCGCCAGTACAGCGACGGCGAGCGCGAGCGGGTGAACCACCGCGGCGTCGTCACGGGCAAGGACGTGCGCATCGGCGGCTCCGAGGGGCGCGTCAAGGCGACCGGGCAGGGGCTCGCGTACTGCATCGAGGAGTGGTACGCGCAGCGCGGCGCCCCCCTCGCGGGAGCGCGCTTCATCGTGCAGGGCTTCGGCAACGTCGGCTCCGCCGCCGCCGAGATCCTGTGCCGGATGGGCGCGCGGTGCGTGGCCGTGCAGGACGCCGACGGCGCGATTTACGACCCGAACGGCATCGACGTGGGCGCGCTGATGGCGCACGTCAACGAGAACCCGCAGAACCTCCGGCGGTCGGTCGCCGGCTACAGCGGCGCCCAGGCGATCGCGCGGGACGATTTCTGGAGCGTGGACGCGGACATCTGCATCCCGGCCGCGCTCGGCGACGCCATCACCGGCGAGGTGGCCGAGCGGCTCAAGGCGAAGCTCGTGGCCGAGGGCGCCAACCGCCCGACCACGACCGAGGGCGACAAGGTGCTCGCGGAGCGCGGCATCAGCGTCATCCCCGACATCATCGGCAATGCGGGGGGCGTGACCGTCTCCTATTACGAGTGGATCCAGAACAAGCGCATGGAGCACTGGACCGAGGGCGAGGTGAACGCCCGGCTGGAGCGCGCCATCAAGAGCAACTACCGCCTGATCTGCGACATCGCGGAGGACCGGCCGCGCCGCTCGGAAGATCACGACTCGACCGGGTTCGTCCTGGGCAAGCGCCTGCCGATGCGGCTCGCCGCGATGGTGCTCGCGCTGAAGCGGATCGAGGCGCACTACATGCTGGAAGGGTTCTCTCAGTGATCTCGGCAAAGCGACGAACGCGGCGCCGGAGCCCGGCCATCCCGCGGGCCGGGCTCCGGGCGGGCGGCGGGCGGACCTAGCGAGCGACGCCGTACCCGAGCTTCTTGATGCCGTAGACCTTGATCTTGTGCTGGAGCGTTCGCAGCGGCAGCTCGAGGCGACGCGCCGCCTCCGTCTGGTTCCAGTCGGACGCGCGCAGCGCCTCGAGCAGGAGCTCGGCCTCGATCTGCTCCAGGCGCGTCTTGAGGCCGACCGCGGGGGCCGCCGCCTGCCCTGGCTCGGACGCGCGCGGGGGGAGCGGCTCGGACGGGCGCGAGGGCAGCGGCTCGGACGCGCGCTGGGAGAGGGCCGGCGCGACGCCGGGCTCGGACGAGCGCGAGACGTCCACGGCGCGAGAGGGCGTGGGCGGCGAGCTGGGCGAGGTCACCGCCAGGCGGATGCGCTCCGGGAGATCGCGCGCCATGATCGCGTCGCCCTCCGCGATCACCACCGCCCGCTCGATCGCGTTCCGGAGCTCACGCACGTTGCCGGGCCACGAGTAGCACTTCAGGAGGGCCAGCGCCTCGGGCGCGAGCGACTGGACCCTGCTGATGTTCGCCGAGTTCGCCTGCGCCAGGAAGCCCGCCGCGAGCGTCGCGATGTCGTCGCGGCGCGCGCGGAGCGGCGGGATGTTCAGCGTCATCGCGTTCAGCCGGTAGAGCAGATCGAGCCGGAACGTGCCCGCGTCGCACATCGCGTCGAGGTCGCGGTGCGTCGCCGCGATCACGCGGACGTCGACCTCCAGCTCCTTGGTCGCGCCGACGCGAGTCACCCGCTTGGTCTCGAGCACGCGCAGCAGCGCGGCCTGCGCTGCCGCGGGCAGCTCGCCGATCTCGTCGAGCAGGACCGTGCCGCCGGCGGCCGCCTCGAAGACGCCCTTGTGCTGCTGGCTCGCCCCGGTGAAGGCGCCGCGCTCGTGGCCGAAGAGGGTGCTCTCGACGAGCAGCGCCGGGATCGCGCCGCAGTTCACGCAGATGAGCGGCTCGCCGCGGCGCGGGCTGCCGTCGTGGATGAACCTCGCGAGCACCTCCTTGCCCGTCCCGGTCTCGCCGCGCAGGAGCACGGGGATCGAGGAGCGCGCGGCCCGCAGCGCCACCTCGACGAGCGATCGCATGAGCGGGCTCTTGGTCGCGAGGAGGTGGCCGTTGGCCTCCCACTGGCTCTCCGGCGGCGCGCCCGGCGGGCCCGCCTCGTCGGGCGGCCGGGTGCTGTCGACCTTCGGCGTGACGTAGACCAGCGCGCCCTCCGGGGGCGCGAGGCGCACGGGCTCGGCGGGGGTGGCGCTCCGCGACGCCTCGTGGCTGACCTCGATGAGCTTGTCGATGGACGTCGCGGCGTCGGGGGACACGGCGACCCCCGCGACAAGCACGGGCTCGCCCTCGCGGCGCGCGACGATCGCCTTCGCGAGCTCCTCGGCGAGCTCGGGGGTGATCTCGGGGAGCAGGATCTCGAGGGTGTCGGCGCTGTAGAACGCGACGCGATCGACGGGCCTCAGCGCCTCGCGCACGCGGAGCCCCCAGTGGCGGAGGTGGCTCGCCTGCGCGCCGAGCGAGCGGACCACGACGAGCGCGAACTTGCGTCCGAAGAACCTGGACCGCACGATCTCGGCCTGGAGCGCGAAGCGGAGCGCGTCGGAGCCCTCCAGGCCGAACGGGGGCATCTCGCTCCCGGAGAGCACATGGACCGACGCGACGATGCCGCCGAGCAGCACCTCGTCCCCGGCCTTGACCACGCCGCTCTCGACCCGCTGCCCTGAAATGCGCGTCCCGTTGCGCGAGCCGAGGTCCTCCACCACGACCTCGCCGCCCACGAGCGTGAAGCGCGCGTGCCGCCGCGAGATGCTCCTGTCCCGGATCACCACGTCCGCCGGGGCCTCCCTGCCGACGACGACGCCGACGCCGGGGCTCATCGGGGCCATCTCGACGCCGTCATGATGATAGACGAGCAGGAGCACACGCCGCTTCTCCGAGCGCGCGCCCTGGAGGAGCTCCCCTGTCTTGATGGACAGTGGCGCGGTCGTCGCCATGGGGCCGGTCCTGTAACCGCTCACACTGCCCAACTACGCCTCATTCCTCCCAACGGCAACCGGGAAGCGGCGGCGCCCCCGGTCTTCGACGAAAGCGCGCGCGGGGCGTCCGCATGGTAAGGAGGTCGGATGCTCCGTCTCAACGCCGAATGGACACAGGTGCTCCGCCGGTACAAGGAAGACCACCAGGATCCACGCAACCAGGCGTGTCACCAGGTCGGCATACCGCTCATCGTCGCGAGCTTCCCCGTGGGCGCGACGCTCATCGGCCTCCCGCTCGCGGCCGCGATGTTCGCGACCGGCTGGGGCTTCCAGCTCGCGGGCCACTGCTTCGAGGGGAAGAAGCCGTCGTTCGTGGACGACAAGCGGAGCCTGATCATCGGCGTGCTCTGGTGTCTCGAGAAGTACGGCCTGCGCGTCTTCGAGGAGACGCCCGCCCCCTGACGCTCCTCGCCAGGCGCTCCCCGGGCGCCGTCCACGTGCGCGGCTGTGACGCGGACAGATCGGCTTCCTGCATCAGAAAACCTGGAACATGGCTTTCTGTGCCGCTGTGCTGCATTGCGCAAAGCTTTCTTGACGTGATGCACGCACGGTCGTACCTGTGTCGCGGGCGGGGGCGACGACACTTCCTGTTCGGGGTCCTCGGCAGGCACCGCGCCCGCCGGCGCATCGACGTCCGCCCGCGCCTCTGTCCCGACGAGCTCCCGGAGCGTCGGGACCGGCCCGCCGCAGGCGATGAGATGGACGAGGACGAGGAGACGGGGGATGGGGAGCATGAGGGGGAAAGTCGCCGTGATCACCGGGGGCACCTCGGGGATCGGGCTCGCGACGGCATCCGCGCTGGCGCGGCAGGGCGCCCGGGTGACCGTGCTCTGCCGCCGGACCGGCTCCGACGGCGCGAGGAAGCTCGCCGCGCTGAAGGTGCTCGGCGAGGTCAACCTCGTCGAGTGTGACCTCGGCCGGCTCGCGTCCGTGCGCGCGGCGGCCCGCCAGGTGGCCGACCGGTGCGGGGTCGTTCACCTGCTCGTGAACAACGCGGGCGTGTTCCTGCGCGAACGCGCGGAGTCGGCCGACGGCCTCGAGATGACGTTCCAGGTGAACTACCTGTCGCATTTCCTGCTGTCGAACCTGCTGCTCGACCGGCTCAAGGCCGCGCGCGACGCGCGCGTGGTCAACATGGTCGCGCCGGTGGACAGCATCCGGCTCGACTTCGATGATCTCATGTCGAAGCGCTCGTATTCGTTCCTCTCCGCCTCCGCGCGGTCGAAGCTCGCGCTCGTGCTCTCGGCGCGCCGCCTCGCGGAGAGGCTCTCGGGCACAGGAGCCCAGGTGCTCTGCTACTACCCTGGCCTCGTGCGCTCAGGGCTGTTCGAGGGGACCTCTCGCGTCCTCAAGGCGCTGATCGACGTCGTGGGCGCGACGCCGGCGCAGGCGGCCGCGAACCTCCTCGCGATCCTGGCCGAGGCGGCGCCCGCCGGGAGCCCCGCCTTCTTCGAGCGGACCAGGGCGAGGCCCCTCAAGGGAATGGCGACCGACGCAGAGGCGGCCTCGCGGCTCTGGGAGATGAGCTCGAGGCTCGTCGGCTTCACCTGAACGGAAGGGCCCCCCGGCTCACCGGAACCCCCGCTTCTTGAGCTCCGCGGCGAGCGACGACTGCACGCGCTCGACCTCCCGGCCGATGGCCCGCACCGCCTCCGTCGCGCTCTCGAGCGTCCCCGCGCGCGCCTCGCGATCGAGCCGGGCGCAGAGCTCCTTCAAGCTGGAGGCCGCGAGCGCGTCGGCGCTCTCGTAGAGCGCCCAGGCGAGCCGCTCGAGCTCGCCGAGCGCGCCCTGCGCCGCGGCCTCGCGCATCGAGGCCACCCGGGTCGGGGCCTCCGTGAGGAAGAGCTGGATCATCTCGGTGACGAGGTCGGGCTCGACGGCGCGCAGCCCGCCCCGCGGCCGCGAGGAGGCGGGCTGGCCGCGCTTCGACGTCGGCGGGGGCGAGGGCGTGACCAGGGTCGGCGGAGCGAGGTCCACGCTCGGCGGCGCGCCGTCGGGGTGGGCGGCCTCGTACGCGCCGGACCGCGACGCCGCGCCGGGAGGCCGCCGCCCGCGATCGGGCTCGTCCTGCCTCGGCGGCTTGGACGAGGCCGTCCCCCGCGGCGACCTCGGCGGGTGCGCGCGCGCCCCGGCGGACACGTGCTCCGGCGGCAGCCCTGCGAGCAGCCGCAGGCTCGAGTGCAGCTGCGCGCGCCGGATCGGCTTGATGAGCACGGAGTCGACCTCGGCGCGGCTGGGCGCCTCCCTGCCGGCGTAGGTCATGAGGCCGACGCGGACGGGCGCGATCGCGGGGTCCGCCTTGATGCGCTGGAGCAACCTCAGGCCGTCGAGATCGGCCAGCTCGAGGTCGATCAGCACCATGTCGTAGGCGGCGCCGGCGTCCGCCGCCTCGCGCAGCGCGGCCAGGGCGGCGGCGCCGCTGCCCGAGGTGCGGCACGCGAGCCCGAGCTCCTCGCTCAGCTTTCGCACCACCTGACGCACCGAGCCGCTGTCGTCGACAACGAGCACCCGCTTCCCGGGCAGGTCGATGCGCGGGATGAGCGCGCGCTCCGCGCCGCGCGCGCGCCGCTCGAACGGCAGCGCGAACGAGATCCCATGCCGGCGCGCATCGATGTCCGCGGGCTCGCAGAGCTCGCCGCCCATCGCGACGACCAGGCGCTTCGCGACGGCCATGCCGGACGCCACGCCGAGGTCCCGCCCGGACGCAAGCCGCGCTCGCCCGCCGGGCGCGCCCGCTGCCCCCGGCGCCTCCGCGCCGTCCGCGCGCCCTGCGCCGCCGACGAGGCGCACGTCGAAGCGCACCCGCGCGCGCGCTCGCTCGGGCGCACCGTCGAGCCTGCCCCTCACCTCGTCGTTGCGGGCCGCGTCCAGCGCGGCGCGCACCAGCACCTCGCCTCGGGGCGCCGCGCCGATCGCGGTCGCCACGACGTTCAGCAGGATCTGCCGCATCCGCGCGGCGTCGCCGCGCACCGCCGCCGGCACGTCCGGCTCGACGTCGAGCACGAGCTCCGTCCCCTCGTCATGCGCGCGATCGCCGAGCAGCTCTGCCGCGTCCTCGATCGCCCGCCGCAGATCGAAGTCGGCGTGATCGACGTGCGGCCCACGGCCGTCCGGCTGGCCGAGCGAGATGAGATCGTCGACCATCGAGAGCACCGCGTCGCCGCTGCTCCGGATGCGCCGCGCCCAGGCGCGCTGCTCCGGGTCGAGCTCGCTGTCGAGCAAGAGGCTGCTGAATCCGACGATCCCGCTGAGCAGCGTCCGGATCTCGTGCCGCATCTGCGCGACCGCGCTCGCCTCACCCTCCTCGGGGACGAGCGCCCATGGCCGCGCGGCTGGCTCCTGCGGCGTGAGCGCGCGCTCCGCGGACTCGCTGCTCCTCGTGCCGGGGCTGCTCTCTGGACCGCTCCGGCGCTGCTCTTTGCCTGCCATCGACGCCCCGCCACGCCGTGGTCGCCCGCCCCACGCGGACCCCACGACGCCGGAGCTTCGAGTGTACTGCTTACAATGCCCCGGAGAGAAGCTCGCCGTGCGCGCCGCGACGACCGCTCGGCGCCGTGCGCGCGCCAGGCACGCGCGATTTGCGCGTCATTTGCGCGTCATTTGCGCATTATTTACGCGTCATTCACGCAATGTCAGCGTCCGTCAGCTCCCGCGCTCCGCGCCACGGCGGGGGCGCTCGGCGGCGTTTCCCACGGTTCGCGAGGCCCATGGGGGCGACGCGCGTCCCCGAGCGCCGTCACGACGACGCGCTCGCGATCGACCGCCGCCTCCGCCGAGAGCACGCTGACGGCCGACGGGTCCTCGGACGACGCGAGCGCGCGCCGGCTGTGCCCGAACAGGCGCAGGAGCAGCTCCGGCGGGGCGAAATCGAGGTCGCTCTCGTGGACGAAGAGCCGCCCGAGGTGCTCGGCGTAGGCGCTGGCGAGCACCTGGAAAGGGATCCTGTCGAAGGCGAGCGCGCGCCGGCGGCTCGCTGCCGCCGACCCGAGCAGCGCCGCGAAGAGGGTCGTGTAGATGGCGCGGAGCCTGATCCGCATCGAGGCCGGGCTGCGCTTCAGGGCCTCGCGCAGGAAGTGGACGTTGAGCGGGACGTGAAACGACTCGTCGCGCGTCAGGATCGTCAGCATCTGGCGCACCGCCGGGTACCGGGCTTCCCGCAGCGCGAGGCGATAGGTCGTCGAGCCGATGGTCTCGAACATGAGGTTCGTGAGCACGATCGTCTCCACCCGCTTCGCGCGGCCGTACAGGCGATAAAAGGTGCCGGTGACGCGGCCCATGGGCCGGACCTCGCCGCCGATGTGCGCGAGGAACTTCGTGAGCAGCTCGCGGTGCCACCCCTCCTCGTCGCCGTAGAGCCGCAGGCACTCGCCGAGCTCGGGGTCCCAGGCGCTCACCTCGTCGGCCAGCGCATGCGCCTGCATGAGGCCGGACTCCTCGGCGCGGAACGCGGCGTTGAAGAAGGCGATCGCCGCCTGGCGCTCTCCCTCGCTCTCCCACGGGATCGGCCGGGAGAGGTCGAGCTCTTCGTCGTACATCCGCTCCGCGCGGCGGCGCAGCATGCTGAGCCACCACGAGGTGGCGCGCTGGACGGGGGGCTTGCGGGAGATCGGCTGGGACGCTGCAAAAAGCATCGGGCAAGGACCCCGTCGGTGACGGATGAGGAGCCGTCTCCTCGATCGCACACGACGGGACGGGACGGGCGGCACCATAGCGCAGTTGTTCAGCGCGGCGCACCCGGGTGCGCCGCGCGCCTGAGCGCGCGCCGCGGGCGGAAGGCTGCTCGGGGGCGACGGATCCCTGCGCGCTCGCCTACGCGCTCGCCTACACGCTCGCCTACACGCTCGCCTACACGCTCGCTCGACGGGCCCACGGGCGGCGCCGGGCGGACGACCCCGGGGGGCATCGGTCGTCGCCCTGGCGCGCTTTGTACGCCCCTCCGGGTGGGATACCATAGTCGACCCACTGTGTTCTTCGAGCAGCTCGAGCTCCCCCTCGGAGGGCTCTATCCCCAGACCGAGCCCACGCGCATCCCACGGACCCGGCGCGTCTTCGTCAACCGCAACCTCAAGCTGGCGGGGATCGACTGGGTCGGCTTCGACATGGACTACACCCTGGCGATCTACAACCAGACCGAGATGGACAACCTCTCGATCCAGGGGACCGTCACGAAGCTCGCCGCGCGAGGCTACCCCGAGGAGATCCTGCGGCGCCTCCGCTACCCGATCCACTTCCCGATCCGCGGCTTGCTGATCGACAAGCGCTTCGGCCACGTGCTCAAGATGGACCGGTTCAAGGTGGTCCAGCGCGGGTACCACGGCCTCCGGGAGCTCACGAAGGACGAGCTCCGGTCGCTCTACCAGCACCGGAAGATCCGGCCGAACACCGCCCGCTACCACTGGATCGACACGCTCTACGCGCTGAGCGAGGCCACGCTCTACGCCGGCATCGTCGACGCCCTCGAGGAGCGCGGCGTCGCGCTCGACTACGCGCGGCTGTTCACCGACATCCGCGAGTGCATCGACGAGGCGCACCGGGACGGCACCATCCTCGACGTCGTCCTGTCCGACCTGCCGCGCTTCGTCGAGCGCGATCCGAACCTGGCGCAGACGCTCCACAAGTTCCGCTCGGCGGGCAAGAAGCTCTTCTTGCTCACGAACTCGCGCTGGCCGTTCACCGAGAAGATGATGACGTACCTGCTCGGGGACGCGATGCCGGAGTACCCGAGCTTCCGGCACTACTTCGACGTCATCGTCGTCGCCGCGCAGAAGCCGGCGTTCTTCCAGGAGCGCCGCCCGCTCCTCATCCGCGACGGCGCCGAGCCCCGCCCCGCCACGGCCCCGCTCGAGCGCGGCGCCATCTACGAGGGCGGCAACCTCAACGACTTCGAGAAGTTCCTGAACATCTCCGGCGACCGGGTCCTCTACGTCGGCGATCACATCTACGGCGACATCCTCCGCTCCAAGAAGGAGAGCGCGTGGCGCACGGCGATGATCATCCAGGAGATGGAGGCGGAGGTCGCCGCCCACGAGTCGTGCCGCCGCGAGCACATGGAGAGCGCCCTGCTCGAGGGGCGCCGCGAGGAGCTCGAGGACCAGCTGCGCTTCTACCAGCAGCGCTACAAGGACCTCACCCGCAAGATCGAGGAGGAGCAGCAGAGGAGGAACGGCGCCACCAACGGGGGCGGAGCGCCGCTGCTCGCGGAGGCGAACGGCGAGCACGTCCAGATCGACTACGCGACGTCGTTCTACGAGGCCGAGCGGGGCCGCACCAAGCGCGCGGTCGAGCGCATCCGCGGCCAGCTCCGGGCCGTCGACGCGGAGGTCGGCAAGCTGGAGCGCGAGATCGCCCGCCGCTTCCACCCCTACTGGGGCTCGCTGCTCAAGGAGGCGAACGAGACGTCCAGCTTCGGCGATCAGGTCGAGGAGTACGCCTGCATCTACACGTCCCGCGTCTCGAACCTGCTCGCCTACTCGCCGCTGCAGTACTTCCGGAGCCCGCGCGACCTGATGCCGCACGAGCTCTGATCGCCGAGGCCTCCGCGCCGGTGCGCGGGCGCCGCATGAGGAGATCGCCATGAGCATCGCCCGCCCCCGCCCGCTGTTCGTCGCGCTCGTCGCCCCCGCCCTCCTCGTCGCCGGCTCCGCCGGCTGCGGCAAGCGGGCCTGCTTTCACTGGACCGAGCTCGAAGGGGCGTGCCCGTCGAGCGACGAGGCGCGCGTGTTCTTCGAGAACCCAGGCTGCGTGAGCTCCATCGACTCCATCGACAGCGAGGCGGATTTCGACGGCGAGCTCTGCTGCTACGACGTCACCACGGTCGACACCGGCGACGAGGAGTGCACGACGCAAGGGCCCATGTCCGGCAGCGCCGGCGGCGGACGCCCCCCCATCCCCAAGTAGCCTGGGGGCGCAGCGCGCGGCCTGCGCCGCGTCACTTGCAGCAGCGGAAGCCGGTCGAGTAGTCGTGGTATCCGCGCGCGTGCGCGGTGGTCTTGTACTCGCAGCCGTCGCCGTGCTTGGCGCTGTCGAGGTAGTAGCCGCCGCGGAAGGTCCCGCGCGGCGCGCTCGTCCACTCGTGCAGGTTGCCCACCATGTCGTGGACGCCGAAGCTGCTCTTGCAGCGGCGGAACGCGCCCGAGGACGCCAGCGTGCCCGGGAGCTGGTTCAGGCGGGCGTCGTTCATGTTGGCCCACGTGAACGCCGACTGCGGGGCCTCGCCCCCCTGGCCGAAGTAGCGGTTGAACGACGAGACGCCGCTGTCGTTGCAGGCGCCGCGCTCCCGCTCGCGTCCGTAAGGGAACACCGTGGCGCGCTTGCCCTTGCACGCGGTGACCCACTCGTCGTCCGTGCAGAGCCGCTTGCCGGCGTTCTGGCAGGCCGCCTCGGCCTGATCCCGGCTGATGTACGCCTGCGGCTTCACGCCGCGCCGGCTCACCGCCTTCACCTTCAGCTTGCCGACCGGCTCGAACGGCGAGTGCCGGCGCTTTCCGCCGCCGGAGAGCAGCTCGACGGTGCTCGCCTCGAAGCGGTCGATGCAGAACGTCCCGCGCACCGAGGCCATCCCCGCGGGGCACGCGGCGCGCGCGGCGGCGGCCGTCCGGGGGCTCGGTAGCCCGAGGACCGCGAGGCCGAGCGCCGCGACGCCCGCGACGAAGGCCGGCGAGCGCGCGAACGACAGGGCGGGCCGGCGCGCGGGGGGGTGAGACGGGAAAGGGGGTCGCATCGCGGAGAGGCCCAGGCCCGGGGCGAGCTCCTGGCCATAGCCGATCCCCGGCGCGGCGGGCAAATCGCCGCAGCTGGCGGAGGCGGGCCCGGGCGCGCGCGCTGCGGGCGCTGGACGAGCGGGCGATTTCGGTCACGCTGGCGCTCCCATGACAGCCACCGACCCGCCCGCCGCCGGCGCCACGGCCGCGGGCTCGCGCGGCGACCTCCCCGCGCCCGCGGGCTCGCCCGGCGATCTTCCCACGGCCCTGCTCCGGAGCTCCCCCGCCGACTTCATCGTCGAGGAGCTCCCCGCTTACGCGCCGAGCGGCCGCGGTGAGCACGTGTTCGTGACCTTCCGCAAGACGGGGCGCACCACGCTCGACGCGGTCCGGGCCATCGCGCTCGCGCTCGGGGCCGACCCGGGCGGCGCCGGCTTCGCCGGCATGAAGGACCGGCACGCGATCACCACGCAGACCGCATCGTTCCAGCTCCCCCTCGCGCAGGATCCGGCGCCCCTGCTCGAGAAGGCCGAGCTGCCCGGGATCGAGGTCCTCGCGGTCGCCCGGCACGACAACAAGCTCAAGCCGGGCCACCTCCTCGGCAACCGGTTCCGGATCGCGCTCCGGGGCATCGCTCCCGCGGCGCTCCCGCTCGCCGAGCGCCGCCTCGCCGAGATCGGCCGCGCCGGCGTGCCGAACGCGTTCGGGCCCCAGCGGTTCGGGAGGAACGGCGACAACCCCGAGCGCGCGCTCGCGTGGATCGCGGGCCGGGAGCGCGGGCCCCGGGACAAGCGCGAGCAGCGGCTGCTCTTCTCGGCGCTCCAGTCGCTCTGGTTCAACGAGGTGCTCGCGCGCCGCGAGGCGGACGGCACCTGGAGCACGGTGCTCCCCGGCGATCTCGCCAAGAAGCGCGACAGCGGCGGGCTGTTCCTCGTGCCGCTCGAGGGCCCGGAGCTCGCGGACGCCGAGGCGCGCGCCGCCGCGCTCGCCATCTCGGCGACGGGCCCGATGTTCGGCCGGAAGATGCGCTGGCCCGAGGGCGCCCCGGGCGCGCTGGAGCGCGAGGTGCTCACCGCGGCGATCGGCGACCCTCGCAGGCTCGACGCGTTCGCCCACGCCGGAGAAGGCACGCGGCGCCCGCTGCGCCTGGAGGTGGACGGCCTCGAGGTATCCACCTTGGACGCGGCCGCCGGGGAGGCGGCGGTGAGCGCCACGACGCCAGGAGCAGCGGACGATCCGGATGTACGGCACGGAATCGTCGCCTCGTTTGTGCTACCGAAGGGCGGCTACGCGACGACCGTCCTTGGGCGAGTCTTCCGGCTCGTCGACGCCTCCGCCCCCCGGCCCTCCATCGGCAGGCCGGGGGCGGGCAGCGCCCCTCCTCCGGAGGAGGACGAAGTCGAGGAAGGGCAGCCCGCCGTCGACCCGTAGATGATCTTCGAAGCGCGGCTCCCCCCCACCCCCCCATCGGAAAGGCACCAAGGAACAAGATGAACCTCGTCGAGTGGCTGCAGCGCATCATGGTCGGATTCGGGGCCGCCTGGGTCATGTGGTTGATGATCGCCCTCAGCGTCGTCTCGGTCGCCATCATCCTGGAGCGCGCCTGGTTCTTCTGGTCGCTCCGCGACGATCTCACCGTCCTCGCGCGGGACCTCAAGACGTCCCTCGACGACTCGATCGAGGCGGCGCGGCGGCGGATGGACGCCTCGCCCTCGGCCGAGGCGGCGGTCGTCGCGGCCGGCCTCGCGGTGGCGCACCAGGGGCCCGAGGCGGCCGAGGAGGCCATGGCCGGCGCCGCGGCGCTCCAGCGCATGAAGCTCGAGCGGCGCCTCGCCTACCTGGGCACGCTCGGCAACAACGCGCCGTTCATCGGGCTGTTCGGCACCGTCATCGGCGTCGTCGGCGCCTTCGACGCGCTCGGCCAGGCGGCGAAGACGCCGGTGGCGCAGGCGACGTCGCAGGCCATGGCGCCGCAGGCGGTCATGTCGAGCATCGCCGAGGCGCTCGTCGCGACCGCGGTCGGCCTCGCGGTCGCCATCCCTGCGGTCGCCGCGAACAACTTCTTCCAGCGCATGATCAAGTCGACGCTCGCCAACACCGAGGCGCTGACGCGCGTCCTGCTCGCGCACCTCAAGATCGATCCGGCGTTCGCCGGGGCCGCGCCCGCCGCCGCCGTCGAGCAGCCGCGCGGCAAGGCCGCGAGGGCGTCGCGGCAGGACGAGCACAAGAAGGGCGGCGCGGGCGAGGAGGAGCGCTGATGGCCGCCACGAGCCGCAACGACGATGACGAGATGATCAGCGGCATCAACGTCACGCCGCTCGTCGACATCACCCTCGTCCTCCTCATCATCTTCATGGTGACGGCGAAGATCATCGTCTCGCAGTCGCTCCCCCTCGACCTGCCGAAGGCGGCGCAGGGGCAGGAGGTGCAGCTCATCTTCGGGCTCGAGCTGCACGCGAACGGCGACACGCTCGCCGACGGCAAGAAGCTCGCGAGCGAGGACGCCATCCTGCCGATCGCGCGCGAGGCCCAGGCGAAGAACCCGGAGCTCCGCGCCGTGATCCGCGCCGACACGACGGTCCCGCACGGCCGCGTGATCCGCGCGCTCGATCTGCTGAAGCAGGCCGGCGTCTCCAAGATCGCGTTCGGCGTGACGCCGATCGCGCCCGAGGCCGGCGCGGCCCCGGGCACGGCGCCGGGTTCCCCCGCCGCGCCTCCCCCGGCAGCCCCCGCGCCCGCAACCCCGAGCCCCGCGCCGTGAGCGCGCCGAGCGAGACCTTATGAGCCAGGCCACGAGCGATCGCGCCGCGGGGGCGGTCCACGACGGGCGCCGCCGGGGCAAGCGCAGCGGCGCTGAGCCCGGGGGCGCCCTCGATCCCTCGGCCCCCCTCGCCTCGCCGGCGCCTGCCCGCGCCGGTGATCGCCGGCGCAGCGCGGATCCGCTCGCCGCGGTGCTCGCCCTCGGCGACCGCGCGTCGCGCGTGGGCGCCTTCCTCGGGGTCACGCTGGCGGTCACGAGCCACGGCGCGGCCTCGGCCCGGGCCATCGTCTCGGGGTCGCTGCGCGACATGCGGCACGTGGTCGAGGAGATGCGCACCGGCATCCACGACTACCTCTGGGCGATCTACGAGGTCGACATCCCGCCGCCGAAGGTCGAGGCGCCCAAGCCGCCGGAGCCCGAGCCGCCGCCGCCCGCGCCCGAGCCCGAGCCCGTCCCCAAGGTCGCGCCGCCTCCCCAGGCGAACACCCCGCCGCCCAAGGACGACCCGTACGATCCACCCCCGGCCGCCGCCGAGGCATCGAAGGTCCTGACGAAAGAGCCGGATCCGGACGAGGTCCTCGACATGACCGATCAGGGGATCGCGAGCGGCGAGGGGCAGGGCGTCGGCTACGGCCAGGTGGCCGGCGCGGGCACGGCGAAGACCCCCACGTTCAACCCGAACGCGAAGGTCGGAGGCGTCGGCGGCGGCAAGGGAACGGGCGACCCCGTCCCGCCCCCGCCCCCCGCAGGGCCGGACCGCTCCGCGCCGCCCGGGCTGATCGGCAGCAGCAACTGGAACTGTCCTTTCCCTCCGGAGGCCGACGTCGACCAGATCGACCAGGCGAAGGTCGTCCTCATGGTCACGGTGCGCCCCGACGGCAGCCCGCTCTCGGTCAAGGTCGTCAGTGATCCTGGCCACGGCTTCGGTCGCTCCGCGCGGATGTGCGCGCTCGGCCGCCGCTACAACCCCGGCAAAGATCGCTCGGGCGCTCCGATCGCCGCCACGACGCCGCCCATCACGGTGACGTTCACGCGCTAGCTGCTCGCCGCGAGCTCCCTTTAAATTCGCTCCGCGCCCTTCGCCTCGGTTATCCTCATCGGCGGCTTGTGATCGTCCCCGAACGGATCGAGCAGCTCTCGAAGGTCCCCCTCTTCAAGGGCCTCACCCCGGCCGCGCTGGAGCTCATCTCGCGCGTCGCGAGCGAAGAGACGCACGCCCTCGGCACCAAGATCTTTCAGCACGGGGATCCGGGCGACAAGCTCTACATCCTGCTCGAAGGCAAGGTCCGGATCAGCCGAGAGATCGCCGGGATCGGCGAGGAGGCGCTCGCGGTGCTCGGCCCTGGCGCCGTGTTCGGCGAGATGGCGCTGCTCGACGAGGCCCCCCGCTCCGCCGACGCGCGCGTCCACGAGCGCTGCCGGTTGCTCACCGTGTCGAAGGACGCGTTCGAGGACCTGCTCTTCCTGCACAAGGAGCTCGCGTACGAGGTCCTCTGGAACGTCGTCCGGATGCTCGTCCAGCGGCTCCGCGAGACGAACAACAAGCTCACGTTCCTCTCCGTCTCAGGCAAATTCGAGTAGAGTGCCGGCCAGATCGCCCGGCGACCGTGGGAGCGCGCCTGCGCGGCGCGGCCTGCCGCACGGGGGGCGGCGTTCGGCTCGAACTCAACGTTCCTTGGAGGACTATGGCAGCCAGAATGAAGCACGCAGCGCTCGCCCTCGCGCTCTGGATGGGCGCCTTCGCGGGGGCCTGTGGCCCCAGCACGCCGCCGCCCGAGACGGCGGCCGACAAGAACGACTTCGACGGCGAGTCGAGCCCGGACGAGGGCAAGGCGACCGCCGACGCCGAGGGCGCGAAGCCGGAGAAGGCCGCGGAGGCGCACGAGCACGAGGAGGAGCACGAGGCTCCCGCCAAGTCGACGCCGATCCAGGCGACCAAGTTCGAGGCGGATCTGAAGAAGATCGGGATCAACCTCAAGAAGATCCCCGAGCTCGAGAAGCTCCCGGCGGGGCAGAAGAAGAAGGTGATGCCGCTGCTCCAGAAGGCGCTCGGCTACGACACCTGCGAGGGCTGCCACGTCGAGGGCGACTTCAAGAAAGAGACGCGGGACATGAAGATCGCCCGCGAGATGTGGCGCAACTTCGTGGTGCCGCTCCGCAGCGAGAGCGGCGGAACCCTCTTCTGCGACAGCTGCCACGCCGGGAACGAGCACGTCCTGAACCGCAAGGACAAGAAGGCCCTGCAGGCGTTCATGGAGGAGGAGTACGAACACAAGCTTTCTCGGGCGAACAAGGAGGACATGGAGTGCGGCACGTGTCACGGCGACGCCATGGAAACCAAGATCATCGAGAAACTCTGGAACATCCCGAAATGACGGGAGCCGCCTGGACGACGCGCGAGGCGCCGATCCAGCAGCGGGGCACGACGGAATCCGGCGAAGCCTCATCACCCTGCCCGCCGGACGCTAGTTAGCTGCCTTACATTTCAGCAGGAGCGGCCTCGTGGCCTGCCTGCGCTCCGATCTCGCACCAGCGTCCACTTCCATCCTGCGCCGGCGCTCGGCCGCCTCATCCTCGACGACAGATCGCCATGACGGTGGGTCATGCACCGTTTTCGTACTAGATAGGCGGCATGTGCGGTGTGTTCGGAATCTTTGGCCACCCCGAGGCGGCCAACATGGCCTACCTCGGGTTGCACGCGCTCCAGCACCGAGGGCAGGAATCCGCGGGTATCGTCAGCAGCGACGGGGAGCGCCTCTTCGGTCACCGCGCCATGGGGCGGGTGCAGTCCGGCTTCTCACCGACCGATCTCGCGACGCTGCCCGGCGATCGCGCCATCGGCCACGTCCGCTACTCCACCGCGGGCGGCTCGCACCTCAAGAACGCGCAGCCGCTCGGGGTCGACTACGCGCGCGGCTCGCTGGCGGTCGCGCACAACGGCAACCTCACGAACCATGAGGCCCTGCGCGATCGGCTCGAGGCGCGCGGCTCGATCTACCAGACCGCGAGCGACACCGAGTCGATCGTCCACCTCATCGCGATGAGCAAGAAGGAAGAGCTGCGCGACCGCATCGCGGAGGCGCTCACGCAGGTGGAGGGCGCGTACTCCCTGCTCTTCCTGACCGAGCGCGAGCTCATCGCCGTGCGCGATCCGCGCGCGATCCGGCCGCTCTGCCTGGGCGAGATGGCGAGCGGGAGCGGCGTCACCCACGTGGTCGCGAGCGAGTCGACGGCGTTCGACCTCATCGGCGCGCGCAAGGTGCGCGACGTCGCGCCGGGCGAGATGCTGATCATCAGCGCCGACGGGGTGCGCTCCGAGTTCCCCTTCGCGCAGGAGCCGCGCAAGCTCTGCATCTTCGAGCACGTCTATTTCGCCCGGCCCGACTCGACCATCCAGGGCGTGAGCGTCTACGAGGTCCGCAAGGCGTTCGGCCGGCGCCTCGCCGCCGAGCAGCCGGTCGAGCCCGGCGACGATCTCGTCGTGATCCCCGTGCCCGACTCGGGCGTGCCGGCGGCGATCGGCTTCGCCGACCGCGCGCGCGCCCCCTTCGAGATGGGGCTCATCCGCAGCCACTACGTCGGCCGCACGTTCATCGAGCCGCAGCAGTCGATCCGGCACTTCGGCGTCCGGCTCAAGCTCAACCCGAACCGGGCGGTGATCGAGGGCAAGCGGGTCGTCGTCATCGACGACTCGATCGTCCGCGGGACGACGAGCCGGAAGATCGTCAAGATGATCCGCGACGCCGGCGCGCGCGAGGTGCACGTCCGCATCTCGAGCCCGCCCACGCGATGGCCCTGCTACTACGGGATCGACACGCCCACGCGATCGGAGCTCATCGCCTCGAGCCACTCGGTGGACGAGATCTCCAGCTACCTGACGGCCGACAGCGTCGGGTACCTCTCGCTGGAGGGCCTCGTCGAGAGCGTGCGGTCCCTCGAGGCGCGCGCCGGGGACGCCTCGGGCGCGCGGCCGTCGGCGGAGAGCTACTGCCACGCGTGCTTCTCCGGGAGCTACCCGATCCCCTTCACGCCGGCCGCGCCGAACCGGCAGCTACGGATGGTGAGCGGTTGACGCTGCCCCGCTCCGGCGCCGAGGGTCCTCCGATGACCGAGGGGACCGCCGATCACGAGAGCGCGGATCGCGCCGCGGCCTCGGCGCCGCTGTTCGCCCGCGTCGCCGACGAGGTCTCGATCTACGAGGTGAGCCCGCGGGACGGGCTCCAGAACGAGTCGGCGATGATCCCGATCGAGGGCAAGCGGCGGCTCATCGCGGCGCTCGTCGGCGCCGGCCTCCGCAGGATCGAGATCACGAGCTTCGTCTCGCCGAAGTGGGTGCCGCAGCTCGCCGACGCCGAGGAGCTCGCGCGGACGCTCCCGGCGGAGCGGGGCGTGACCTTCAGCGCCCTGTGCCCGAACGCGCGCGGCCTCGAGCGCGCGCTGGCGGTGGGCCTGCGCGAGATCGCCGTCTTCCTGAGCGCGAGCGAGGCGCACAACCGCGCCAACATCAACAAGTCGATCGACGACACGCTCTCGGTGTTCTCGGAGATCGTCCCTCCGGCGCGCGAGGCGGGCCTCGCCGTGCGCGCCTACGTCTCGACCGTGTGGGGCTGCCCGTACGAGGGCGACGTCGACCCTGCCCGGGTCGTGCGCATCGCGGAGCGGCTCATCGACCTCGGCTGCTACCAGGTCTCCCTCGGCGACACGATCGGCGTCGGCACCCCGCGGCAGACGCACGACATCGTCCGCCGCTTCCTCGACGCGATGCCGCCCGAGCGGTTCGCGCTGCACCTTCACGACACGCGCGGCACGGCGCTCGCGAACATCCTGGTCGGCCTGGAGCTCGGGGTGCGCGACTTCGACGCGTCGGTGGCGGGCGTCGGCGGCTGCCCCTACGCGCCAGGCGCGGCGGGCAACATGGCGACGGAGGACCTCGTGTTCATGCTCCACGGGATGGGCGTCCGGACCGGCGTCGATCTCGACAAGGTGATCGAGGCGGGGAACGTCGCCGAGCAGGTCATCGGCCGCCCGCTCCCGGGCAAGGTCCACCGCGCCGGCCCGTTCCGGCTCCGCCGCCAGCCGACCCGGGACTGAGCGCGGCCCAGCGGGCGCATCTTCGTGCGCTACGGGCTCATCCGCGTCGTTCGGCTCGCTGCGGCGTACTTTCGTACGCCTCACTCGCCTGCCTAGCGGCTGAGCCCGTAGCGCACGAAGCTGCACCCGCTGGAGGCGGACCAGCGGGGCGCCGGCCGGCGCGCCGCGCTCGGCCGCGAGGCCGCCGTCAGTCGCCCGCGATGCACCCGAGGCGCGTGAAGAAGACGTGGTGCTCGCCGCCCTCGCGATCGTCGCGGAAGAGGATGCCCACGTCGCCCTCCGGCCCGAACGTCGCGACCGGGCTGATGCTGTCGCGGGGCGCGAACGTGAGCCGCTGCTCCGCGCTGATCGGCGCGAGATCCGCGTTGACCGTGACCGCGTAGAGCTCGTAGCCGTCGTTCTGATCGCGGTCGTCCGAGTAGATCGCGAGCAGCCGGTCGCCGAGCGGGCGCAGGAACGGGTACCTGGAGCGGAAGGGCCCGGGGTTCGAGATGGGCGTGGGCGGCGTGAGGATCTCGCCGTCCTCCGAGACCGCCGACGCGTAGATGGCCTTGGGGCTCGCCGACTTGTCGAACCACGCGATGACGTAGCGATCGCGGTTCCAGACCACCGTCGGATAGACCGCGTCGGTCTCGCCGGTCGTCAGCGTGACGACCTCCGAGCGCGGATCGAGCTCGGCGGTGAACGTCCGGAACTGGATGAAGTGCGTGGTCGCGTCGCCCGTGGACCACGCGACCCCGATGCCGCCCTGGCCGGCCGCCGCGGAGGGCGCCTCGTTGCCGAGGCCGTTCGACGCCTCCGTGAGCTGGACGTTGTCGCCGATCAGGTTGCCGTCGATGTCGATGCGCTGCGCGAACAGATCGAAGAGGCCGTTGCGCTCGTCCTGCCAGACGGGGATGAACTCCGCGTCGTTCCAGGTGAGCGTCACGTTGACGGAGAAGCCGGGCGCCCTCGAGAGCCGCCGATCGCCGCCCTCCACCTTCTGGCCTTTCTCGTCGAGCAGGGAGAAGTACACCTCGTAGTCGCCGTCGCGCCGGTCCTGCCAGGCGGCGCCGTACCGATCGCCGACCCACACGATCGGCCCGCCGGAGGCGTCGCCGTTCTTCGGCGTGATGATCTCCTCGCCCGGCGCGAGCGGCTGCCCGTCGACGCTGATCATCGAGCGGTACACGTTGAAGCCCTGCGTGGTCCCGGTGTAGAGCGACGCGTACGACGTCCCGCTCCAGGCGAGCCCGCCAGAGCCAGCCGGCGCGATGTCGCCCGAGATGCGGGTCGCGTCGGTGTCGAGCGGCACGAAGCGCGCCCCGTTGTCGACCGTGCCGTCGCAGTCGTTGTCGACGCCGTCGCAGATCTCGATCCCCCCAGGGAAGGCCGCGGCGCTCGCGTCGTCGCAGTCGTCGCCGCACGCGAGCGGCTCGCCAGGGATCGTGCCGGGCAGCGCCGCGCGGAAGCCGTCGCCGTCGATGTCGAGCGTCGACGGCCCGTAGACGCACGCTCCGGTCGCGCTCTCGCACGTGTCCTTGGTGCAGGGATCGCTGTCGTCACAATCCACCGGCTCGAGCGCGACGCACTCCCCGCCGCGCCGCGGGGCCGCGCCCTCGGACGAGGGCGCCGCGCCGCCGTCGGGCTGCCCCGCCTCGAAGAGCTGGCAGAACACAGGCTTGCAGAGATCCTCGATGCCGGGACAGTCGGCGTCCACCTCGCACTCCGGCGCGGGCGGCGGGATGTTCAGCCCTGTCCGCGCCCCGCACCCTCCTGAGAGCGACCCGCCGCCAAGAACCGTCCCGAACAGGGCCGCCGCCAGCGCCGCCTTCCGGCGCGCGCGCCGACCCAGGGCGTACGTCGTCACAGACATCCGCCCATCCCCGCGACGTCGATCGGCTCGCACACGAACCCCGGATCGCAGTTGTCGTCGCCGCTGAGCGCGCAGAGCTCGACGCACTGGGTGCCCGAGCCGGTCACCACGCAGGCGAACCCGGCGCCGCACTGGCTGCCGCCGCTGCACGGATCGCCCTGTCGGCCTGGACCGGCCGGCGCGCAGTACGCGCCGTAGATCTCCTGCCCGCACGGCTCGTCCGGATACAGCACGTAGATGAAGCACCCCTCCCCCGGGGCGCAAGAGCCGCTCGACTGATCGTACGGATCGCACGCGAAATCGGTGACCGGCGGCCCGGTATCGGGACAGCCGGGGTCTTCGTACTCTTCGAGCGGATCCCTCCCCGGGTCCGAGCCGCCTCCCCCGCCGGTCGGGACGGGCGGAGCGCCGGCCTCGCCGCCGCCCCCGCCGTCCGCGGACGGATCGTCCACGATGACTGTCTGGCCGCAACCGACAGCGAGAGCGAGCCCAGGGAGCGGAACGCAGAGGAGTGTCAGGAGGAGCGAGGAGCACCGTCGCATGTCGCCATGCTATCGATTCCTCGCGCGCCCGCCATGCATTTGGCAGCGATGGCAGTGTCCTGACGCCACGACGAGCGGTGGATCGTTTCCCCCAGGCTGCAATCCCACTTGCCTGTTGGCCGGCACTCTGATGTATCTCTCAACAATGCACACGCGCAACCTGCTCACCATCGCACTCCTCGCAGCTCCCCCTCTGGCGCTCGCCCCTCTCATGGCGTGCGGCGGCGATGACGAGGCGGGAGGAGGTGGAGCGAGCTCCTCCAGCACCACCTCGAGCAGCTCCGGCGAAGGCGGCGGCGGCGGTGAGGCCGGCGGCGGCGGTGAAGGCGGCGCGGGCGGCGCGGGCGGCGCGGGCGGTGGAGACGGCGGCGGCGGCGGCGGCGTGGTCCCCGGTGAGCCCGCCGGCCACCTGCTGATCTCGGAGGTCGCCGTCAGACCTGGAGCGGGCGAGTTCATCGAGATCTGGAACCCGACCGAGGTCGAGATCGACCTCACCAACTACTACCTTTCGGACAACAGCGTTTATTATGCCATCACCGCGGGGACCGCCTTCGCGCCGACCGGCAGCGCAGGGACGGACTTCCTCGTCCAGTTCCCCCCCGGGACCATGATCGCGGCGGGCGCGCGCCTCGTGCTGGCGAGCGACGAGGGCTTCGAGCTCGAGTACCAGCGGTGCGCCGACTTCGCCTTGGACGAGATGCCCATCCCCTGCGAGGGGGGGGACGTGCCGCCCATGATCGCGCCCACGAACGGCGCCCTCGGGGCGCAGTCCGGCGCGCTGCTCACCGACGGCGGAGAGATGGTGATCCTCTTCGAGTGGGACGGCACGGAGCGCAGCCCGCTCAAGGACGTCGATTACGTCATCTGGGGCGAGGAGCTGGGGAACTCGGCGATGGTGTACAAGACAGGCAAGACCGGTTATGCCGATGACACCGCGCGCGGCAGCCAGCGGCCGGCCGCGGCCGCCGGCAGCGGGGCGAGCATGGTCCGCTGTAGCGATATCGAGTCCGGCGAGCTCTTGACCGAAGGCAACGGCATCAGCGGGCACGACGAGACGAGCGAGTGGCTCGACATCAGCTTCACCGTCGCGTCCACGCCGACGCCCGGCGAAGAGAACGACTGCCCGTGAGCGCGCCCGCTCCGAGCTCGGCTCCTCGCCGCGGGGCGGCGGGAGCCCGGGCTCGGCGCGGGGCGCCTCGAACCGATCACTGCCGGGTGATCGTCACCTTCTTGATGACCGGCGGGGTGACCGGGCGTTCGCCCTTGACCTCGACGCCGGCCAGCTTGTGGACGAGCTCCTCGGGCCCGCACTCACCGAAGATGGTGTAGCCGTTGTCGAGGTGGAACGCCGCCGCGTCGGTGATGAAGAACTGCGCGGAGTTCGTGTTCTTGCCGCGGTTCGCCATGCACAGGAGCCCTGCGCGATCGTGGCTGCCGTCCTCCCAGACCTCGTCGGGGATGACGTAACCTGCCTCGCCGGTGCCGTTCTTCTTCGCGTCGCCGCCCTGGATCATGAATCCCTTGATGATGCGGTGGAAGATGGTGCCGTCGTAAGCGGGCTTCTTCTCCCACGTCCCCTCCGGCGTCTTCCAGGGCCTGATCCCTCGCGCCAGGCCGACGAAATTGGCGACGGTGATCGGGGCCTTGTCGTCCAGGAGCTTGCAGGACAGCGTGCCGAGATCGGTCTCGATCGACGCGGTCAACGTCTTGCCCGGCGGGAGCCCCTTGGTGGCGTCGTCGAGCGTCCACTTGCCCTTGACCGGGTCGTCCTCGCTGGGCTTGACCTCGGCGACCGGCTTCGCGGTGACCTTGCGCCTCTGCGGCTGAGGGCGCTCCTTCTCTCCCGTCTCCGCCTTGCCTCCGGCGGCCAGCCCCGTCGACGCAGGCGTGGTCTTCGGCTTAGGCGCTTCTTCGGCCGTGGGCTCGGGGGTCTTCGAACATCCCGCGAGGGCCGAGAGCGTGGCGAGGGCGGCGATGGACTGAATGGCGAGGGTTCGAGCGTTCATCGTGCGACGATTTCCCGCGTCGCGGTCCAGCGGTCAAGGACGAGCGTCGCCGTGGTAGGAAGCGGCATGAGCTCGCGCTGCGCCCTCGCGACCCGTCCGTTCACGTCCGTCACGTCCGTCACGTCCATCACGTCCACCACGTCCGCCTCGCTGGCCATCCCCGCCGCGCTCGCCTCGCTCGTTCCCGCCCTGGGCGCGCTGTTGCTCGGGATCGCCCTGGGCGCGTGCGAGCGCCGCGTCGACGAGCCGCTCCCGCTCACGCCCAGCAGCAACGTGGGCGACGTTGCGCCGCCCGCCTCGACCGGGACGCCGCCCGCCTCGACCGTGGAGCGGGACGCCGGCCGCTGCATCCAGCCGACGCCGTCGACGCCGGAGCGGCCGTCTCCAAGGCTCACCGGCCCGGATCCGGCGTGCCCCGAGGACCCGACCGGCCCGTTCCAGCTCGCGACCGGCAAGGTGACCTTCCTCGAGGCCAAGGCCCCCGATGTCACCGTCGAGATCGCCAGGAGAGAGCAAGAGCGCGCCCGCGGCCTCATGTACAGGACGAGCATGGCGGAGAACCGCGGGATGATCTTCGTCTTCCAGCAGCGGAACAATCACTCGTTCTGGATGCACAACACGTGCATCCCGCTCGACATGCTGTTCATCGACAGCGACGGTACGATCGTCGGTATCGAGGAGAACACCCCGACGCTCACCGACTCGACCTTCGACGTCGGATGTCCGTCGACGTACGTCCTCGAGCTGAACGCCGGCTGGGCGCGGCGCCACGGCGTCGTCGCGGGCCAGAAGGTGCGGATCGAGGGGATCTGACGCGCGCCCGAGCCGCGGCTCCTCGGCCGGAGCGTCGTTTCATATCCCCGTGAACAGACCGAGCTGGCGCGGGGGAGCCGGCGGGCCGAGCGACGAGCGCGCCGCACCGGGCGGAGGGGCCGGCGGCGCCGCCGCGTCGAGGACGAGCGGCCCCCGAGGCGGCGCGGCGACGAGGCGCGTGCGCCGGCCGTCGAGCGCGTCACGGGCGGCGTCGAGCGCGAGCTCCGGGCGGTTGTTGACCTCGGAGAGGTGCATCAGCGCGACCGTGTGCGTGCCGCCGGGCAGCGCCGCGAGCAGCTCGCACGCCTGCGCGTTCGCCAGGTGGCCCCGCGCCGAGCGGATCCTGCGCTTGAGGTGCTGCGGGTACGGGCCGGCCTCGAGCAACCCCGCGTCGTAGTTCGACTCGAGCATCACCACGTCGCAGCCGGCGACGTGCTCCAGGAGCCCCGGAGGGACCTCGCCGAGATCCGTCACGAGCGCGGCCCGCCGCGCGCCGTCGTCGACGACGAGCGCGACCTGCGCCGCGTCGTGCGGCAGCGGCGTCGGCGAGAAGGTGAGCGCGCCAACCGCGAACGGCTCGCGCGACGAGAAGGCCCGGACGCGCTCTCGATCGCCGAGCTCCGCCGCGCGCGCGGTCGCCTCCGAGGCGTAGATCGGGATCTTGTGCTTCTTGTTGTACCTGGCGGCCACGCCGACGTGGTCGGCGTGCGCGTGTGTGATGACGATCGCGTCGGGCAGCAGCCTGCCGTCCGCGCCGCCCGCGTTCGCCGCCGAGAGGCACTGCTCGAGCACCCGCGGCCCGACGCCCGCGTCCACGAGGACCCGCGTGCCGCGGGAAGCGAACAGCGTGGCGTTGCCTCCGCTCCCGCTCGCGATGATGGTGATCTTCATACCGGGCTCCGGGGACCGGACTACAGGCGGCTCCGTGACCCGTAGCGCAGGCGAGGGCTCGGCTGCAAGCGCGCTGAGCCGCGCGAAGCGCTCGCGACGGCGCCCGATCGACGCTACAGGGATCCCACTTCGTGGCGCCCTCCCCTCGCCCCGCTTCCGCCTCTTCCCCCGACACCGACGCGGAGGTGCCGCTCGCGGCGCCGCGCGCCCCCGGCGAGAGCGGCGCCGCACCGCTCGCCCCAAGCGAGAACGGTGCGCCGCGCGCCCCCGGCGAGAGCGGCGGTGCGCCGCGAGGCGCGCGCGGCAAGCGGCGCCGCCGCGCCCTGATCGCGGCGCTCGTGGTCGTCGCCGTCGTCGCGGCCGCCGTCGCCGCGCTCGTCGTGCTCGGTCCTCCCGCGCTCCGCCGGCGCATCATCGCCGAGGCCCGCGCGCGCGGCGTCGCGCTCGATCCCGGGAAGATCGACGTCGATC
Source organism: Sorangium sp. So ce145 (assembly GCF_051525985.1). Taxonomy (NCBI): domain Bacteria; kingdom Pseudomonadati; phylum Myxococcota; order Polyangiales; family Polyangiaceae; genus Sorangium; species Sorangium sp. So ce145. The sequence continues at coordinate 6,119,162 of NZ_CP150315.1, forward strand.
TCGGCTCGATCCGCCTGCGCGACGGCCGCTTCTCCCTCCTCGGGGTGCGCGGGATCTCGGGCACGGTCGCGCGCGCCACCATCGAGCTGCGCGGGCTCTCGCCCGCGCGGATCGCGACGGAAGGCGTCGAGCTCACCCTCGTGGGGACCGACGCCCTGGAGGATCTGCCGGCGTGGGTCGCGCAGTACGGCCCGCGCGCGGCGGCGCTGCCGCTCACCACGGGCCGCGTCCGCCTGGGTCTCCGGGATCACGAAGGCGGACCGGAGGTGCTCGCGCTGGCCGACGGCGCCCTCGAGCGGCGCGCGGCCGCCCCGGCCGAGGGCGCCGCCGCGCCGCCCGGCGCGCCGCGGCCGGAGCTCGGCGTCCTGAAGCAGGCTCGCGTGCTCGTCGCCGGCAAGGAGATCGCGCGCACCGACATCGCCTGGTCCATCGGCGCAGCGTCGATCACCCTGGGCCTCGGCGGCGAGGACCTCGCCTCCGCGCCGCTCAGGGCCGAGCTCCGGCCGCGCCCCTCGCCGAGCGCCTCGATCGAGCTCGCGCCGACGCCGCTCTCCGCCGTGGGCGCGCTCCTCGGCGTCGACGTCGGCGCCTCGACGATGGTCGTCGCCGGAACGCTCGAGCTGCGGCTCGCGGATGGGGCGGACCGGACCGCCCTGTCCAAGGCGCCGCTCGAAGGGCCGATCGCGCTCACGGTGAAGGGCTTCACCCTGCCCCACCCCAAGGAGCTCGACGGGCTCCTCTTCGGCAACACCACGACCGTCAAGGCGGACGCGCGCCTCTCTGCGGACCGCCAGCGCGTCGCGCTGAGCGGCGTGGAGGTCGCCGCCGGCGCCCTGAACCTCAAAGGAACGGGCACCGTCGAGCGCAACGGCGCGGACGCCGCGATCGCGATGGATCTATCTGGATCCATCCCATGCTCGCTCCTGGCTGGCTCTGCCGCGATGTCGCACCTGACCGGCGCCGTGGGGCTGCTCGCGCGCGACCTGGTGAGCCGCGCGCTCGCGGGCTCGGTGGCGGTCCAGGTCCGGGTCGACGCGCGCGCGAGCCGGCTGACCGCCGCGCGTGTCACGCCGAGCGCGATCCTCCGATGTAAGCTCCGCTTCTAGCGGATCGCTCGGCCGCGCCGGGTGCCGCGACCCGGAACCGAGAACCCGAATTCCGGGAGGAGAGATCGGTTCGGCACCGACGAAGTGAACAAGCCATGGAATTTTCTCTTCCTGGCGTTCAAGGTACCCCGGTCGCTGCTCGACGGTTGAACTGCTTTTTCCCGGCGCTGTCGCGTCCGAGCACCGCTGTCGCGCGTTGCCGCCCCCTGCGGGCGGACTCCGTCCGAGCGCAACGAGGATCGATGAGGGAGGAAGGCGGAGGACGAATGTCGATGTCGAGGACGATCTGACGCGATGAACCACGGCGCGGAGCACGGGAAGCGCGGCGCACGCTCGACGCGTGACGGCCGCCCTGACACGTTGTTCGATGAGGAGCCCGCAATGCGCTCTGGAGCTCTCCCCCTCGCCGCTCGGCTCACCTCGCTGCTAGGGCTCGTGGCGATCTTCAGCGCTGCCTGCGACGGCGGTCTCGGCGCCGGCATGGACGACGCCCCGGGCGGCGGGGGCGCGGCGGCGGCGTCGGCCTCCTCGTCCTCCTCGTCGGCTTCCGCGACATCGGGCGGAGGCAGCGGCGCGGGAGACGGCGGGGGCCCCGGAGAAGGCGGCGTCGGGGGAGGCAGCGGCGGAACCGACGAGCAGGACTTCCCCCTCGACACGGCGCCCCCGGCGCCCTGCCCGCCCGACATGGCGGAGGTCCAGGGATACTGCATCGATCGCTTCGAGGCGCCGAACGTGGAAGGCGCCTTGCCGCTCGTCATGGAGAGCGCCGTCTCGGCGCGCGCCTGGTGCGAGGCGCGCGGAAAGCGCCTCTGCACCGAGGACGAGTGGGACGCGGCGTGCCAGGGCCCCGAGGCGTTCGTCTATCCGTACGGGAACACCCACGAAGCGGAGCGCTGCAACGACAACAAGACGTGGAGAGCGCCCGACGAGAGCGCGCTCGGCTCCTGGCCTTCCGGCGAGGCGCTGGCCGAGGTCCAGGCGCTGTACCAGGGCGAGCCGAGCGGCTCGCGACCCGGGTGCGCGAGCGCGTTCGGCGTCCACGACATGACGGGGAACGTCGAGGAGTGGGTGGTGCGCACCCGATACCACGTCAACGAGTATCCTCACGTCCTCAAGGGCTGTTACTGGTCCGGCTGCTTCGGCGGCGCGAAGCCGCGGTGCGGCTCCACGAACCCGGCGCACGGGGATGGGTTCCGCTACTACGAGACCGGCTTCCGGTGCTGCCGTGACGTCGAGTGAGCGAGCCGGCGGCGACGATCCGGCCCACTCGCGCGCGGCGCGCAGCGGGCGTTCGGCGCGACCGCAGGCGGCGCGTCGCGGGTGACGGACGCCATCCCGCGCCGAGGCCTCGCGGCAGGCGTCCTGAACGAACCGCTTCCCCTCGGTTCGGCCGCACGCTAGGGCACCGTGAACGGTGCTGACCTTACCGAGAGAGCCTCGCCCCAGCCTCGACCTCGTGAAGGACGCGATCGCGGCGTTCGCGCTCAAGGGCCGCGGGCGCGCCCGCCCGGACGATCTCGACGCGCGCGACCCGGCGTTCATCGCCCGGGTGCTCCCGCTGCTCGGCTTCCTCTACGACGACTACTTCCGCTGCGAGACAGAGCTCGAAGAGCAGCTGCCAGACGGCCCCTTCCTCGCCGTGAGCAACCACAACGCGATGACGGGAATGCCCGATATGTACTGCCACATGACGGCGTTCTGGCGCCTTTATGGGCCCTCGCGGCTGTCCTACGGGCTGATGCACGATCTCCCGTTCAACGTCCCGAAGGCCGGCGCCTGGCTCAACGCCTGCGGCGCCATCGCCGCGAGCCCGGAGAACGGGCGGCGAGCGCTCGCCCGCGGCGCGGCGGTCCTGGTCTTCCCCGGCGGCGATCTCGACGCGTGCAAGCCCACCTCGGCGCAGTACACGATCCGCTTCGGCCGGCGCCGCGGCTTCGTCCGGCTCGCCATCCGCGAGGGCGTGCCGATCGTGCCGATCGTGAGCGTGGGCGCGCACCAGTCCCTCTACATCGCCACGGATGGGAGCAGGCTGGCCAGGTGGCTCCGCCTCCCCGAGCTCGCGCGCTCGAACGTCGCGCCGCTCGGCCTCGCCTTGCCGTGGGGGCTCATCGTCGGCATCCCGATCCCCCATGTGCCCCTGCCGGTGAAGATCCACACGAGGGTGCTCCGCCCGCTGCACCTCGGGCTCCCGAGAGAGGCCGCGAGCGACCCGGACGAGGTCGAGCGCGCATTCGCGCGGATCGTCGCGCGCATGGAAGCCGGGCTCGACGAGCTCCGCGCGGCGGGCAGGCACGGTCTCTTTCCGCGTGGTTGATGGGCCGCGTGGTTGATGGGCCGCGTGGTTGATGGGCCGCGTGGTTGATGGCCGCGTGGTTGATGGGCCGCGTGGTTGACAGGCGAACCGCAGGAGAATGGCGGCGCCGTGGCGTGCGGTGACGTCCGGAGCGCGCCCATGGCCCGAGCGGGCGGCGCGCGGCGCTCCAAAACCAGCCGGCCCGCGACAAAGGGCGCTGGGCCTCGCGCGGCGCTCGGAAAACCGAGTCCGTTCATGTAGGCTTGAACGCCAGCCGTGACCCCCGACCGCACCGCGCAGCTCCTCGCACCGCTGGCCCAGCCGGGAGAGCTCATCGCAGCCAAGTACCGCGTCGAGCGGGTCGTGGCCATCGGCGGAATGGGCGTCGTGCTCGCGGCGCGCAACGAGGATCTCGACCAGAAGGTCGCCATCAAGATCCTGCGCCAGGACGCCCTCGCGAACCAGGAGGCCGTCACGCGCTTCCTGCGGGAGGCGCGGACGGCGGCGCGCCTGTCGGGCGAGCACGTCGCGCGCGTGTTCGACGTCGGCACCACCGAGACCGGCGTGCCCTTCATGGTGATGGAGTTCTTGACCGGGCTCGATCTCCAGCAGGTCATCGATACCCATGGTCCGCTGTCCATCCAGGACGCTGTCGATTACGTACTGCAGGCGCTCGAGGCCGTGGCCGAGGCGCACGCGGCCGGCGTCGTCCACCGGGACATCAAGCCTTCGAATCTGTTCCTCGCCGAGCACGCGGACGGCACACGGCACATCAAGGTCCTCGATTTCGGCATCTCGAAGGGGCAAGGCCTCGACTCGCCCGCGGAGCCGGGGCTCACGTCGACGAAGCAGGTCATGGGCTCGCCCGGGTACATGTCGCCCGAGCAGATGATGGCGCCGAGGACCGTCGACGGGCGCGCCGACGTCTGGTCGTTCGGTGTGCTGCTCTACACGCTGGTGACGGGCGAGCCGCCGTTCCAGGGCGAGACGGTCGCCGCGGTGATGGCGAACATCCTGCACCAGCCGGTGCCGCGGCTCCGCGACAAGCGCAGCGACGCGCCGGCCACGCTGGAGCGGATCGTCTCGCGCTGCCTGGAGCGCGACGTGAGCGAGCGGTACGCCAACGTCGGCAAGCTCGCGCAGGCCCTCGAGCCGCTCGGGTCGAGCTTCGCGAAGCTCTCGACCTCGCGCATCCAGAGCGCGATCGGCGCGGCGTCGCCGGCCGGACAGACCTTGCTCAACTCGAGGGCGGCCGAGGACAGCGACAGGCTGTCCGGCGCGTCCTGGTCGCACACGAGCAACCGGCGCCGCTCGCGGCGCAGGCTGCTCGTCGCCGCCGGCGTGGCCGCGTTGCTGACCAGCGCGGCCGGGGCGGGCGTGTGGCTGGTCGCGAGCGTGCGCGTGGCGCCGCAGGCGCCGAGCGCCGCCGTGTCACAGAAGCCCGAGCGCGCCGCGGTCGACGCGCTCGGGCCCCAGTCCCCCGCTGCAGCGCCGGGCGCTCCGTCCGCGACCGCCAGCGCCACGGCCGAGGCGTCGAGCCCGGCGGCGCCGCCGGTCCCTGCGCCGAGCGCGGCTCCCACGGGCAGCGCTGCGGCCGACGCGCGCCCGAAGGCGACCGCCTCCGGAGCGCCACTCAAGCCGGGCCACCCGCCGAGACCGCCGAGGTCGATCAGCGAGGACGAGATGCTGAGGAGCCGCCATTGAGATCGTTACGAGCGCGACACGCGGGCGCATGGCTCGCGCTGCTCTGTGGGACCAGCCTGACCTCACCGCTCCTGGCGCAGCCGACCGCGGCGGACAAGGCGCTCGCCGAGGGGCTGTTCCAGGACGGCAAGAAGCTCATGGACGAGGGCAAGCTCCAGGAGGCCTGCCCGAAGCTCGCTGAGAGCCAGCGCGTGGATCCCACGGTCGGGACGCTGCTGAACCTGGCGGTCTGCCACGAGAAAGAGGGCAAGACGGCCAGCGCATGGGCCGAGTTCACGGAGGCGTCCTCGCTCGCGGCGAGCGCCGGGCAGCAGGATCGCGCCCAGTTCGCGGCCAAGCGTGCGTCCGAGCTGGAGGCCAGGCTGACGCGCCTCGTCCTGGACGCGGCGCAGGCGGCGCAGGCGGCTCCTGCGATGACGATCACGCTGAACGGCAAGGAGCTGAGCGCCGCCGCGGCCACGGGCTCGGGCATCCCCGTGGATCCGGGCACGGCGGCGATCGAGGCCAAGGCGCCGGGCAAGCAGCCCTGGTCGCAGCGGGTGACGCTCGACCCCGGGCCCAGCACGACGCGGGTGACCATCCCGCCGCTCGCGGACGTCGCCGTTCAGGAGGCGAAGGCGGCTCCCCCTGCCCCGCCGCCTGCCCGTCCGGAGGCCGCGAAGCCCGAGGCGACCGGCAACCCGATGCGCGCGCTCGGCTTCGTCGCTGGCGGCGTCGGGATCGCCGGGATCGGCCTGGGGGCGGTGTTCGGGGTGCTGACGATACAGAAAGCGGGGGATGTCGAGGAGGGGTGCAGCGGCAGCTTCCGCTGCAGCCGCGCGGACGTCGAGGCGAACGAGAGCGCCCGGACGACCGCGATGGTCTCCAACATCGCGCTCGGCGCCGGGCTGGTGTGCCTCGGGGCCGGCGTCGCGATGGTGCTGATGTCCCCTCGTTCGCCGGAGCAGGCTGCCGCGGTCGAGCGCGTGTGGGTCGCGCCCAGCGTCGCGTCGGACGGGGGGCGCGTGGTGCTCGGAGGCCATTGGTGATGCGAAGCTCGAAGCGCTCTGCCGTGACGCTGGCGCTCGCCGCGCTCGCGCCGGGCCTCAACGGTTGCGCTGAGATCGCGGGGCTCGAGGATCGCCAGGTGATCCCGCTGATCGTGATCGCCCAGAACCAGGCAGAACCTCGCGCCATCGCGCTCGACGAGGAGGCGATCTACTGGACCAACGGGCGGAGTGACGGTGCACAGGGGAGCTCCACGGGCGGCGCGCTCCGGAGGCAGATCAAGGATGATTGGGAGGTCGTCGATCTGCTCGCGCCTTCCAGCGAGGTGCCGGGTGCGATCGCGCTGGACGCGACGCACATCTACTGGTCGAGCACCGACGCCGCCTTCGAAGGTGAATGCGTCAGCGCCGATGGGGATGATCGAGACAAGCTGTGGAAGCTGCCGAAAGCCGCGCCGGTTCCCGCGGCTGGCGGGGAATTGCTGTGGGGTAGCTGCGGCGCCGCGGAGGCGATCGCGCTGAGCGCCGACAACGTCTACAGCGCTCGGCCGAACGCCGACCGCATCACCTGGGTGCCCAAGCGAGGCGGCACGCGAAAGGACCTGACGGAGGCGGGCGGCGAGCCGCGCGGCGTCGCGACCGACGGCCCCCTCGTCTACTGGACTGATCCGGCGGAGAACACGCTCTCCGTCATCGACACGAGCAGCGATGCGCTCGAGGAGGAGCTCCTCTCGAACCTCACAGACCCGGGGCTGCTCGTGTTGGATGAAGCCAACCTCTACTGGCTCACCGGAGACAACGTCATGCGGTATGCGCGGAGCGGAGCGGCCGGAGACGTCGAGGTGCCCCTCCTCGAGGATGGACTACCGAGCCCTCCTACCGGGATCGCGACGTATGGGGACTACCTTTACATCACCGTCAAGGAGGCAGGGAGCGTCTACCGGCTCCGCAAGGGCGGCGCCGCCGGCGCTCCGGAGGTGATCGCGGCGAATCAAGGCGGCCCGACGGGCATCGCCGCGGACGGGACGGGCGTCTACTGGACGAACTCCGTTTCGGGACAGATCGTCCGCTTCAGCGACGAGTGACGCGCAGCCGCCAGCCTGGCGGCCGCCTCGCGCGTACCGCTGGGCCCCCGCGGCTCAATCGATCTGCAGGTGGTAGTGGGGCGGCCGCGACTCCTCGAGCGCGAACACGCCCCCGACCTCGTCGACGCCCTCGAGGAAGGCGCGCTTCTCGGCGGGTGTCATGTCCCGGTTCCGGATGTCGACGGCGCCCTCCCGGAGGTGCGCCGAGATGAACACGCCGCGATCGATCTGGGCGCGGATCACCCGCTCGAGGGCGGCGATCATGGCCTCCGGCGGGTGCTCGGCCGAGCGCCCCTCCTCGTAGGCGCTCTTGATCTCGCGCGCCGCCGTCTTGTCCTTGTAGAGGCCGAGGACATCGGCGCCGTGCCGGAAGAGCTCGTGCATCGCCTCGGCCTGCCGCGCGGGATCCCGCGTGCCGCTCGTGACCACGAGCTCCTTTCCGGTCCGCCGGAAGTAGGCGGACGCGAGCTCCGCGACCTTCTGCTCCACGGCGGGCGCGAGCTCGACGCCAGGCAGGACCACGTAGCGGCGCTCCTCGTCGGCCTCCGCCGGCGTCGCGCCGCGCGCGGGCGGCTCGGCGTCGGGGGGCTCGTCCTCGTCGCTCTCCTGGACCTGCAGCGAGAGCACCCGGGCCGCGGGACCGTCGGGGACCCAGAAGCCGAACCACCCTGCCCGCGCGCCGGGGGCGGGGACGGTGACAGGTGGGCGTGGCGTCCCGACAGGCTCGGGCGCCGGCGCGGCCCGGGAGACGCAGCCTCCCGCAGCGAGCGCGAGGGCGATGACGGCGGCGCGGCGAGCGCCCTGGAGAGCGGAGGAGCGCGAGCACAACATGCGAGCCACGGGCGCCTCCTACTTCGTGATCGTGAACGAGGCGCGCGCGAGCTCCTTGCCCGCGGCGTCGCTGACCGTCACCGACCAGAGCCCCGCCGCGCGCGCCTTCCGCGTGGCAGCCCACGTACGGAAGCGCCGCTGCGCGCCGACGGCGAGAGGGATGCGCAGCGGCGCGCCGCCATCGGGCGGCGTGAAGGCGACGCTGATCTCCGAGGTGGCCTGGTCCTTGTTCGAGAGCTCGACGAAGGCGTAGAGGCGGTCGATCTCCGCGCTCGCGAACGAGCTCGCCGGCTCGATCGGCTCGCGGCCGGCGATGCCCTTCGAGACGACGAGCCGTATCACCTGGAGCTCGGGCGCCCGAGCGGCGCCCTCTCCCACGCCGCCCTGCGCCGCGCCCGCGGCGGTGCGCGCCTCAGCCGACCCCGACCTGCGGCGACGCTCCCGACCCGGGCCGCGGGCGGGCGACACGTCCGCCGCGTCGAGGCGGTCTGCGTCGCTGCGGCCCTCGTCCGCGGCGGTGCCGCTCACGGCGGCCCGGAGCGGCACCGCCGCGTCCGATCGCGCCAAGCCCGCCGCCGCGCTCGCCTGCCCCTCGGACCCGCCGCCCGGCCTTCCCTCCGCCGCGCGGCTCAGCGCGGGAAGCTCTTCCCGGGAGATCCGCGCGATCGCCTCGCTCGGATCGCTGCAACCGAGCCCCGCCCCGCCGAGAGCGGCGGCGGCGAGCGCCAGGACCATGGTTTTCCGTGTCGTTCCCCGGGTGTCCACACCGACGAGGTGCCACGATTCAGCGAAGGGGGCGAAAAAACGGCAACCCGACGCCCAGCGACCCAGCGGCTCGCGCCAGGCTCACGAGGGATCGTCACCGCACGCTGGACGTGGGGTCCGGGGCGCGGCCATCCCGAGGCTCCGAGATTTCATCAGGGAAATCCTGACGCGTGGCAGCACCGCGTCGCGATGTGCCGGCGCTCCGGTGGGAGCGCACGTCCGCGAGGCGCCTCGCGGCGCTCCGGGTCAGTGCTTCGGACGGGACCGGCGTGGACCGCTGGTCGACTCGCCCTCTGGCACCGTGGCGAAGCTGGTGATCGCGCTGTCTTCGATCATCAGGATGAGCAGGCCCCCGCTCGCGCCTCGTGCCGTCCTCGCCCGGGATCCCTGGCTTGTCTCCCGCGACGGGTGATCCGAGCTCTCCGCAGAGATCCGCTTCATCTCCAACTCCTTCAAGACTTCAGTCCTGCTGTTCACGCCCCGGCCGGCTGACCTGCGAGGACTTCCGTGCACCGCGTCTGGGGCGAAAACGGAACCGGGCGCGAGAACGTCAATGTTCGCAGAATAGTCACGAATCCGACTGAAAATCACCTGGAAAGCGCCGCGCCCGGCGAGTTCTTTCCGGCAGAGGCTCAAGCGTAGGTTGCGCAGGTTGCGTCGGTTGCGCCGGTTGCGCCGGTTTTCGTTTCAACGGGGATCTATTGAGATTTCATCGGGATTTCCGCGGGAGGTCAGGCGGTAGCGCGACAGGGATTCAGCGGCGGCCGAAGCCGGGCAGCTGGCGGGTTGCGGCCACCACCTCGTCGCAATCGATACAGCGCATGAGCCCGTCGACCAGTTCCATGCTACCGAGGCTGCCGCACTCCGGGCAGCGGTTGGCGAGCTGGTGCTTGCTCTCCTCGCAGAGCCGGCTCTGCTCCGCCTCGGCCTCCGCCTCGACGCGGAAGATCTCGGCCGGCGTGCGCGCCTCTCGCTTTCGGTCGTCCATGGCGCGCAACGTATCATGTGCTCGGCGCGCGCGGCGAGCGCCGCGCTCGCAGCCGCTCGGCCTGTCGCTCGCTCACCGCACGGACTCGATCATGCTCCGGAACGCCGGCCGCGCCGACTGCACGGTCTCGTCAGGCCCGACGATCCTGAAGAACCAGTTTCCGCGATCCGGCGTCCTCACCGCCGCACCGACGAGCCGGTAGTTGTCCTTCACCATCTCCACGGGCGATCGCTTGCGAACGCCGGACTGCGGCCCGAGCGCGATCTTGTAGGTGCCGGCCACCTCGACCAGCTCGACCGGCATGCCGCGCACCTCGAGCGACGCGCGCCTGGCCTTCGCCCCGACGTCGCCATCGAACTGCGCGAACCACTCGTTGAAGCGCGCGTCGACGTCTCCCTTGCTCCCCAGACCGAACGAGAGGACCTGCACCTCGGCGTCCTCCTTGTCGTTCGCCGCCCTCGGCACCTTGTAGAGGGCCTTGCGCGGGCCGGCGCGCGGCACGTCGAGCGCAGCCCAGCTCCCCGGAACGTCCCACGCGAGCCGCGCGGCGGATGGCGCGCTGGAGACGGCCGGCGGCGGCTCCGGCTCCGCCGGGGTCCTCGAGCAGGCCGAGACCGCGAGCGCCATCATCGCCGCCCGAGCGAACGACACCCGGCGTGGGAGCATGGGGGGCGGTTCTACCACCGCGCCCTCCATCGAGGCGCAAGATTTCGATACCCCGCGCGGCAGGGAACCGCGATCCTCTCCTCGGGCGACGAGCCGCCCGAGCGGGGGACGTCGCGCGCGCTGGAGGGGCCCGGCCGCGATCCGGGCGCGGGCTCGGGTGTAAGCCATCGGCCCTGCTCGCACGTAGAAGAGACGCCCCGGTCAGGGAGAGGGAGAGGAGACGGCGCGCATGGATCAGATCGGCGAGTACCTCGTTCGACGCCTCGTCGGCGAGGGCGGGATGGGCAAGGTCTACGAGGGCGAGGAGCGCCTGTCGCGCCGGCGCGTCGCGCTGAAGGTGCTCCGCCCCGAGCTCGCCCGGAGCGAGCAGGGACGCCGGCTCTTCCTGAACGAGATGCAGATCCTCGCGCACCTCGAGCACCCGAACATTGTCCGGAGCCTCGCCAGCATCGAGGCCTCCGGCGAGCTCGTGATGGTGCTCGAGTACCTGGACGGCCAGACGCTGCGGTCCGTCCTTGGCGCCGCCGGCCGCCTTCCCTGGCCGGAAGCGGTGCGGATCGCGGCCAGCGTGGCGAGCGCCCTCGCGGCGGCCCACGGGCAGCAGCCGCCCGTGATCCACCGCGATCTCAAGCCCGAGAACATCATGGTGCAGCGGGATGGCGGCGTGAAGGTGATGGACTTCGGCATCGCCAAGGTCGTGGAGGCGATGAACCAGACCAACACGCAGAGCGTCGGCACCCTGCAGTACATGAGCCCGGAGCAGATCGACGCGCGATCCATCGATCACCGCTCGGATCTCTACTGCCTGGGGCTCATCCTGTACGAGGCGCTCTCCGGCAGCCCGCCGTTCCAGTCGGCGTCGCCGCGGGAGCTGCTCAACCTGCAATGCACGGCAGAGCCGCCGCCGCTCAGCGACGACGTGCGAAGCGGCCTGCCCCGCGGCGTCGAGCAGCTGCTCTTCCAGCTGCTCGAGAAGGCGCCCGAGGATCGGCCGTACCTCGCTCAGGACATTGTGGATCGGCTGGAGCCGTTCCAGACCGCGGTGAGCGCGCCGCTCCGCACCGGCGATCGCGACCGCGCGAGCGCGCCGCTCCGCGCCGTCGCTCACGACCGCGAGAGCGCGCCGCTCCGCGCTGGCGACCGAGACCGCGCGAGCTCGCCGCAGCGCACCGGTAACCGAGACCGCGCGAGCTCGCCGCAGCGCGCCGGCGATCGCGACCGCGCGAGCGTGCCGCACCGCGCCGACGACCCCGACCGCGCGAGCTCGCCGGGCGCCGCGCGCGTCACCGGCGGAGCGGACGCGCCTCGCGCCGACACGATCGCCCTCGTCGAGCAGATCGACCGGCCGCGCGACGTCCCGACCCGGCTCGCGATCGCGATCATCGCGACGCTGTCGGCGCTCGCGGGCCTCGGGACCTGCGCGCTGCGCTCGACGAACGGCGCGCCGGAGCCGCCCGCCAGCACGGCGACGCCGGCCGCCCCGGAGGGGGCGCGGTGAGGCGAGCGTCGCCGGAGCAGGCAGGCTACACGGAGGGCGCGCCCCTCCCGGCCGTGGGCTGCGCCGCGCGATGGCGCTGCAGCGCGGGCGCAGGAGAAGAGCTGTGGCGGCTCGGCGCGGCGGACCAGGACGCTCCGGCAGGGCCCGAGCCCCAGGCCGTCGCGACGCGCCTCCTGTCGCTCGGGAGCGCCGGCGTCGGCGGCTTCATCGACGGCGGCGTCGCCCCGCCGGCCGAGGGCGAGCGCGCCGCCGCGGCGAGCCCGGGCGGCGCGCGCGTCTGGCTCGCGCGGCGGCTCGCGGGCGCGCCCCTCTCGGACTGGATGCGCGCGCGGCGCGGGCCCGTCCCCTTCCAGGAGGCGCTCGGGCTCGCCATCCAGGTCGCCCGCGCGCTCGCCGCGTGCGAGCGCGCCAGCCTGTTCCCGGGTCCGCTCTCGCCCGACGCGGTCCTCGTGGACGACGCGGGCCGCGTGACGCTGCCCGCGAGCGCGCTCGTCGCCGCCCTCGTCGGCGGGTCGGCGAGCCGCGGCGCCGCCACGGCGCCCCGCGCCGAGGGCGCGCGGGTGTCCTCGGAGATCCCGCCGCTCTGGACGCCGCCCGCGCAGGCCGACGGCGCGATCTGGGACAGCGCGGCGAACCGGTACGCGCTCGGGCTCGTGCTCTACCGCCTGCTCGCGGGAGAGCACCCGTTCGCGGGCGCTGGCCTGCGGCACGCGCTCGGCGAGGCCGCCCGCGCGGAGCCGCCGCCGTTCATCGAGGGCGTCGCGACCTCGCTCCCCGCGGGCCTGCAGGGCTACGTGCTGCGGCTGCTCCATCCGGACCCGTCGGAGCGGGCGCCGCGCGCCGAGGAGATCGCCGATGCGCTGAGCGGGTTCCTCGACGAGCGCCCGCCGGCGCTTCCAGCGCGCGCCGCCCGGACCTCCCGTCGCGCTGGCGCGGCCACCTCGGCGAGGACCGGCCCCGCGCCGCGCGAGCGCGCGCGCCCGGGCGACGCGGGCGACCACCCCCCGCCGCGCGGCCCAGCCGGCGCCGCGGCGCGGCTGTGGCGGATCGCGCCGCTCGGCGCCGGCGCGCTGATCGCATCGGCCGCGCTCGCGCTCTCGCGGGGTGAGCCCGGTTCAGCGGCGCCGCGCGCGGTCGCCGTCGCGCCGGTCGCGCCGCTCACGCAGGCGCGGACGGCGGCGGAGGACTGCGCGGCGTGCCACGGCCGCCAGGCCGCGGAGTGGCGCCGCTCGGTGATGGCGCACTCGGTGAAGAGCCCGCTCTTCAACGCGCTGGAGAGCCTCATCGAGGAGCAGGTCGGGCGCACCGCCGACTGCCCGAACGGCGCGGGCATCCTGCGCAAGGCCGATCCCGCGCGCGCCTGCCGCGACGGGCGGAGCGGCGTCGCCGTCACCGGCTCGGGCGGCGAGCACTGGTGCGTGAACTGCCACAGCCCGGCGGAGAACCTCGACACCGCGATGCCCGCGTGGGACGGCCGCGCCGGCGGCGATCCCCGCGCGCGCCTCCCCGTGCGCGACCTGCTCACCCGGCGCGGCCTGGAGGGGATCTCCTGCAGCTTCTGCCATCAGGTGCACGGCCCGGTCGGCCCGCGGGGGCGCGCCGGATACCAGGGCAACCCCACGTGGACGTCCTTCGTGACGGGCGCCGTCTTCCCTGCGCGCCCCGAGGACGGCCGCGGCCTGTTCGGGATCGCGAACAGCGGCTACGACCTCCGCCCCGAGGAGCTGCTGCTCCCCTCGGAGCCCGGCGCGGCCGCGCGCGCCGGGCTCCAGCCGGCGGGATCGGCGGGCGCGGTCGAGCCCGTGGTGCACGGTCGCCCGTCGGCGAGCGCGCGGGCGTACCTGCGCTCCAGCGAGTTCTGCGGGGCTTGCCACGACGTGCGCCTCTTCGGCAGCGACAGCCTCGCCGCGGCGCGGGGCGAGCACTTCAAGCGGCTGCGCAACGCCTACACCGAGTGGTCGGACTGGGCGAGGTCCGAGGAGCGCGCGGGCCGCCCGGCGGCGACCTGCCAGGACTGCCACATGAGCACCTACCCGGGCGTCTGCGAGGCGGCCCCGGCGGCGGGCGCCGCGCAGGCGTCGCCGGCAGATCCCGGGTGCCCGCCCGGCACGCGCTTCGCCCCGCGGCGGCCCGGCGCGCGCCCGCGGGGCCGCATCGCGGATCACTCCACCGCTCTGGCGGACGTCGCGACCCATTACTTCTCCGGCGTGGATGTGCCGCTGTCGGACGAGTTCCCCGACGCGCTCATCGATGAGCCGTCGCTCGACGTGCACGGCATTCCGGCGGGCGCGCGCCGCCGCCGCGATCTCTTGCTCCGCCATACGTTCCGCTTCGAGCTCGGCGCCGCGCGCCGCGCCGGCGCGGCCGGGGATCGCGTCGAGATCCCGGTAGAGATCGAGAACACCGGCGCCGGGCACAAGGTGCCGGCCGGCTTCAGCCAGGAGCGCGAGTTCTGGGTTCACCTCGTGGTGAGGGATGGAGAGGCGCGGGTGGTCTACGAGGTCGGCCGGATCGACCGCGCCGACGAGGATCTGAGAGACAAGGTGTTCGCCCGGGTGACCACCGATCCCGACGCGAACAGCCCCTTCGCGCCGGCGGGCGCTCCAGGCGGGCTGTTCGGCGCGGACGTGCGCGACGGGCCTGATGTCCCCCTCTGGACCCCACCCCCACGGCTCGGCGGCACCTCGTTCCGGGGGCGGGGGCTCATCAACTTTCAGAACGGCTTTCTGCGCTGTGTCCGATGCATCGGCGTCGTGGCCGCAGACGGCACCTGCCAGGCCGGGCCCGGCCAGGGGCTGCACCACGCCGATCGGTTCACGGACGGCGATTACGACCTGGACACCGGCGCTTGCGGCTCGAACCTCTCCGGGCAGAACGCCTTTCTCGAGACGTATTTTCCGGTCGGCGCGCTGGACGCGAGCCGGGGCGTCGTCAAAGGGCCGGACGCGATCATCGATACGCGCTCCGCGCCGCCCGGCGTGCCGATCCGGTACACCTACGATCTCCGCACCGGCCAGCGGCGCGGCCCGCTCCGGGCCGAGGCGAGGCTGCTCTTCCGGGCGTTTCCCCCGTTCCTGATCCGCGCCTTCGCCGCGTACGAGCGGGAGCAGGCGCGGCGCGGCCTGCGGCCGACCGGCCCGCTGGTCACCGACGCGATGCTCGAACGCCTCGAGATCGTCGAGCTCGCGCGGGCCGAGGTCGAGATCCCCTGAACCGAGGTCGCCGCGATGAAGCAACGGAAGCAACGGACACAACAGACGCCAGCGACGCGCCGGACGAGGCAGGCACCTCGACGCGCCGGCCGACAAAAAGGGGCGAGCCCCTACCCCGGCCTGCGGGGTAAGGGCTTCGCTGGTCAGGCGCTGACGAGCTCAGCGCGCCGTGGTCATGAAGCGCGTCGCCGTCGATCAGGGAGGGGGCGGGGGCGGCTCGGTCGGGAGCGGATCGGGCAGCTTGAACAGCCTGCCGATCCGGTAGGGGCGCGTGGAGGGGGAGTAGTAGCTCGTCTGCGACGACGTGACGCTCCACGTGAAGCCGAGCAGGATGCCCGAGAACGAGTCGGTGTACACACGCACGTAGCCCGTCCCGGCGCCCGGCGTCATGTAGCCGCCGGTGCACTGCCCGCTCCACCGGCTGTCCTTGTACTTGCCCTCGGCGCACCCGTGCGACGAGCTGGTCGAGTCCGCGATCGGCACGGCGAACTGCTCCGTCCCCGAGTAACGGGGGTTGATCTGCGGGAGGATCTTCTCGGGCGCGCCGGTGACGATCATCGTGTGGCCGGCGAAGGTGGACGTGGCGCCGATGGTGAAGATATCACCCTTCTGGATGTCGACCGCCCGCTCGACACGGCGGAAGTACGTCTCGAACCCGCCGGGGGCCGCGCCGACCTTCGGGCTCGCGTTGACGATATCGAAATAATAATCGGACGTCGGGCTGTTCTTGCCCCACATCGCATAGATGTCCTGCTGGGTGTACCCCATCGCCTTCTGCAGCGACAGCGTGAAGAAGCACGCGGCCTTGGTCATGCCGGTCCACGCCTTCGACTGGTCGGCGTCGTCCCAGGTCATGAAGCAATCGGGCTCGGTGCCCCACTCGTTGCTGACGGCGTTGTCGATGAACTCGAGCGCCCAGTCCTCGGGGCCCTTCGCGCTCGCGGAAGCCGAAGCGAGCGTGATGAAAGACGCGGCAGCCAGGGAAGCAACAGCCAAACTCGTCGTGCGCCTACTCATACTTCTACCTCGTTGATTTGGAATGACATTGCATGTGCACTCAAGAACAGATGCTAGTCATTTCATGCCGAACCCTCAAACGAACCCTGGCGCCGAAGATGCCGAGTCTAGCAGGATGGATATTCACTGTAATCGGCTTGGGTGTCAAGGCATTTTCGGGGCGCTCGTCCTTTTTCTGCACCTTCTCGAACGTGAAGTAAGACCATGTCGTCCCTTAAGACAGCGGATGCGCGACGGTGTGGAGCGACGGTATCCGACGCCATGACACGCCGGCCTCGTCTGCTCCGCGTCCACGCCCGCGTCCACCCCCGCGTTCTTCGCGCCGGTCGTGCTCCTTGCGCTCCTTGCCCAGCTTGCGCTCCCTGCCCGGCTTGCCCCGCTCCTGTCGACCTCGCTCCGGGGGGCGGCTCGGGCCGTGATCGCGCGGCGAGGGCGGGTCGGGAGGAGCGGCGGCCTGCGTCCTTCGACCAGGAGACCTGCTGATGCACTCATCGGACCACACCCACGGCGGCGCGCGCGACGCAGGGTCTGACCGCCCCGAGGCGTGGCCGCCGGCGGTGTTCGACGCCCCCTTGCTGCGAGGGCTCGACGAGCGCGCCCGGCGTGAGATCGCCGGGGCGGGGCGGCTCCGCTCCCTGTCGCCCGACGAGGTCGCCTATCGCGCGGGCGACGCCGGCGACGCCTTCTTCGTGGTCGCGTCCGGGCGCGTCGCCCTGCGCGCGACGCGCCGCGGAGACGATCGCGATACCGAGGTGCGCACCGCCGTCGCGGGCGACGTCATCGGCGAGGAGGCGGTCGTGGGGATGTCGCGCAGGACCACCGCAGTCGCGCTCGCCCCCAGCGTGCTCGCCGAGATCCCGGTCCACCTGTTCCGGCGCGCCGCCGGTCGCTCCGGCAAGGCCGAGATCGCCGAGAGGCTCGAGCGCGCGCTGCGGAGGAGCGCGACACGCGACCTCCTCAGCATCCTCGCCTTCACGCGTGACCTGGACTCAGACGACGTCGAAATTCTGCTTGACGCAGTGAGTCACAAACACTTCGAGCGCGGTCAGGCCATCTATCGCACAGGCGATCCGGCCGCCGAGCTCTGGCTCATCGCTGAAGGGATGGTGCAAATTCAGACCGAGGACGGAGATCGGATTCATGTGCGCGCGTACCTCACCCGAGGTGATTTCTTTGGAGACGTCGAGCTCGACGAGGGCCGCTGCCGGGCGGCGAGCGCCGTGGCCAGCGGCGCCACGGCGCTCCTGGCCGTGCCGTCGAAGACGTTCGCCGCGCTCGCGCGGAAGCACCCTGATCTGATCCCCCGACTCCGGCGCATCACCGGCGAGCACCACGAAAGGCAGGAGGCGGTCATCGCCGGCCATGCGCGCAATCACACGGCGCACATCTTCAGGGACCTCTATCGCCTTCAGGTCGCGCGGTCGCTCCTGGTCATCGATCTCGAGACGTGCGCGCGCTGCGGACACTGCGCGTGGTCGTGCGCCGACGTGCACGGGGTCTCACGGCTCGTGCGCCGCGGAGACAAGGTGCGCGCGCGGGTGGACGACGCGGAGCAGGCCGCGCAGAAGGAGGCGCCGCGCAGCCTGCTCTTGCCGAACTCCTGCCAGCACTGCGAGAGCCCCGCCTGCATGATCGAGTGCCCCACCGGCGCCATCGGCAAGGACACCGGGGGAGAGGTGTTCATCCGTGACGCGCTCTGCACCGGCTGCGGCGCCTGCGCGAAGGCGTGCCCGTGGGAGAACATCGCGATGGCGCCGCGCCCCGCGGCCGCGCCGCGCCCGGGAGGCGCAGGCTTCGCGGACATCGCCGTGAAGTGCGATCTCTGCCGCGACTACGACGGCCCCGCGTGCGTGAAGGCCTGCCCCACGGGCTCGATCTTCCGCGTCAACCCGGCGGAGGAGATCGCCGACGTGCGCGACCTGCTCGGCGGGGCGCGGCGCGAGCAGGAGCGCGCCGCCGCGCCACGGAGCGGCGCGGCGCTCGTCGCGGGCAGCGCGCTCGCGGCGGCCGGGCTCGGCGCCGCGGGGCTCTTGGCGCACGCGCGCGGCGGCGCGCGCCCGGGCGAGGGCGCCGCCTTCTCGGCGGGCGTCGCCGCCGCGGTCGGCATGGCGCTGCTCCTGCTCTACGCGCTCCCCAAGCGCGCGGGGCGATGGGCGTGGATGCGGCCCAGGCGGCGCGGCGACACGGCCGTGGAGGGCGGCGATGCCGCGCCCGTGAAGAGCCGGCTCCGCCCGCACCTGACCGGGCATCTCGCGATCGGCCTCGTCACGGCCGGGCTCGCCCTCGCGCACGCGCCGTGGCCGCGGTCCGGCCGCCCGACGCTGGGCGCGGCGCTGCACCTCGTGTTCTGGGCCACCGCGGCGGCCGGCGCCTTCACGGCGCTCGCGTACCGGCTCGCGCCGCGGCGCCTCGCCCGGATCGAGCGCACCGCCGCGCTGCCCGAGGATTTCAGCGCAGCCCGGCGCGAGCTGCTCGACCGCTTCTACCGCGAGGTGAGCGGGCGCAGCGATCTGGTCAAGAAGATCGTCGAGAAGATCCTCGTGCCCTACCTGCAGAGCCCCCTCGGCCCGATCGCGCTGCTCGCCTCGGGGCGCGGCCTGCGCGAGGAGGAGCGCGCGCTGCGCGCCCGCATCGACGCGGTCCTCGAAGGGCGCGGGGCCGAGCGGCTCGCCGGCCTGGCGGAGCTCATCCGCCTCGCCGTGGAGCTGCGCGCGCTCCCGGCCCAGCGCGCGCTCCTCGCCGCGCTCCGCGGAGGGCTGCCGGCGCACATCATCACTTTCGGCGTCGCCGCGGCGCTGCTCGTGCTCCACGCGATGACGGCGGCGAGCGTGCCTCGATGAGCGCGCGCCTGACCGGGAGCGCGCGCACGCCGCCCCACACGGCCGCCGCTGCGGCGAGGGACAGCGCACCGGGACGCCCCGGACTCGCTATGAAATGGTTGCGAGGCACGGCATTTCTTTGTGCGCCGCGCGCGTCTCCGCCGGCGCGGCGACGCGCGCATCGGCGCGCGCACGTGAGCGCCGCGACCGCTTTTCGCGAAGCAGACAGCGCGCAGGCGAGAGGCCTGGACTTTGCCTTCTGCGCCCAGGTACAATTTTCCCGACAGCACCCTAGTGGAAGGTAAAGAAGCCGATGGCTGGTCCTTCGACCAAGTGGATGGGAGCGCTCTCCCGATCAGGCTCCCCCAGCGCGTGGGCGCCGAGAGCGCTGCTGCTCGTGACGCTGCTCACCGCGTCGGCCCTCATCGCCGGATCGTGCCGTGGAGGCAACAACGCCGGTGAGCCGCCGCAAGGGGGGACGGACTGGCCCGACGCAGGGCCGGGGACGGGCGACCCGTGCGTCGACGGCGAAGAGATCGAGTGTCACGTCACCGTCGGCGAGCACGAAGGAGTGCTGACGTGCCTCGACGGGATCCGGCGCTGCGAGAACGGGCGTTACGGCAGCTGCAACGGGACGATGACGATGCGGAGGTCGCCGTCCGGCTCGGCGCCGCGGGGGAGCGGTGAGAGCGGGTATCCCCGCCCGCTCGCCAACTCCGACGCCTCCGACGGCGGCCTGTGCGCGACCAACCCGTGCGACCCGACGTGCCAGTCGTTCGAGGAGACGCCGGACGGGGGGCCCATCAGCCTCGGGGGGACTGGCCCGACGTACACGTGGGCGGTCGGCGACATCAACGAGCTGCCCGAGAACATCGCGCGGCAGGGCACGCACCAGCCGTGCACGACCAGCGAAGACTGCCAGTTCGACCAGTACTGCGACAACCCCGCGCGGGGCGCGTGCGTTCACGATCCGTGCGGGACCGGCGTGTCGCTGCTGGAGAATTGCAGCGGGTGCGCCAAGAAGGTCTGCGACGCGAACCCGAACTGCTGCACCTATACGACCGTACCGGCCGACTGCGGACACGACGCCTGCGTGGTCACCCCCGGCGTCGCGAGCAACATGACCACGACCTGCGGCGACGCGTGCGTCGAGACCATCTGCGCGAACCATCCGGAGTGCTGCGATATCACGTGCCCAGCGTTGGATTGCAATACCGTCATCGGGGGGGACAGCGCCTGCATGTTCCCAGGCCGCTGCTCCACGCACAATAGCGGGCCCCTCATCGGCTCATGTCCCCCGGGAACCACACTGTTGGGCACCGGCCGCTGCACCGGGACGTGGAGCGCGACCTGCGCTGGCTATGTCGCCACGGAGTGCGGTGGCAAGACGTGCAGCGCGACCGTGCCGAGATGGGACGCGAGCTGCGTCGCCCTGGCCGGGTCTTTGTGCGGCTCCGCCTGCGACACCGATCCAGGCTGCGCGCACGACAAATGTTACACCGGCGAACGGCTCGTTGCCTCCTGCAATTCGTGCGTACAGAGCATCTGCGAGACGGTGCAAGGCGCGAGCTGCTGCTCGCCGACAGGCGCGTGGACACAGAGCTGCGTGGACCTCGTGGAGAGCGTCTGCGGCGAGACCTGCCCTCAAAAAGGCCTCTGCAAGTCGTACATGCCGAACGAGACGGACCCGACGTGCGCCCAGCCGGACCTGACGATCGGCGTGCCCTGCGGCGGGACGATCCCGGTCTGCAACCGCGGCACCACGACGGCCCCGGCAGGCATCAACATCCACCGTTATCCTGCGGGTGCAAACCAGATTCCGTCCTCCGCCCCGAACCGCATCCTGAACGCGTGCAGCCCGAGCGGCGGCACCCTCGCCTGCACGACGACGCAGCCGATCGCCCCGGGCGAGTGCATCAGCGTGGCCGGTTGCACCGGCGTCACCGACGGCATGGAGCTCGTCGTCAATCCCCCTGGCGCTGGGCAGATCGCCGAGTGCCGGTGCGGCAACAACGGGAGCATCTATCAATCGGCCATGTGCGAGTCGCCCGCGTGCATCGCCACGGCCAGCGTGTCGCTTGTCAGGCCGGTCACCCTGTTCGTGGCGCTCGATCGATCCAACTCGATGCGGCAAACGCTGACGGGCACGGACATCAGCGCCCAGCGGTGGAACCCGGCGAGGAACGCGCTCCAGGCCTTCTTCCAGGATCCGGCGTCGGCCGGGCTCGGCGTCGCTTTCCGGTTCTGGCCGCACAACAATCCGGGCAACTGCGACACCTCCTCCTGCGACAAGGCCGGCGGAGACGGCTGCAGTAACGCGATCATCCCGTTCGATGGCACGGCGGCACGGCGGCTGACCGAGGAGCCAGCACCGTGGGATCAGCAAGAGAACGCGCTCGTCAACGCGCTCTTCCCCGGCCCCGGCACCAGCGGCGATACGCCCATGGACCCGGCGCTGCACGGCGCCACGACCTGGGCGATCAACTACAAGAACGCCCATCCCGAGGAGGAGGTCGCGGTCGTGCTCGTGACCGACGGCATCCCGTCGGACTGCAATACCACCCCCAACCACATCGCGGCCCGGGCTCGAAATGCCTTCGTGAACCACGGCGTCCGCGTGCACGCGGTAGGCTTCGGCAACTCGAACGCGGAGATCATCAACCTCATCGCGGATCAAGGCGGTGGGCAGGCGTTCAACCTCAACGCCGGAGCGACGTTGCAGGGCAACCTCCTCAATGCGCTCGTCTCGATCCGCGGCGAGGCGCTGCCCTGCGACGTCACCGTCCCCACCGCGGGCGTCTCGGATCCAGCGTCGGTGTCCGTCGTCTACGAGAACGCCGCCGGGGTGGAGACGACGCTCACGCCCCGGGCCGGTATCGGCAGCTGCGGCACGGGCTGGTACTTCGAGCCCGGGAACACGAACGTGAAGCTCTGCCCGCAGACCTGCTCCGACATCCGCGAGAACCCGGGCGGGAAGGTCCGGGCCATCGTGCCGTGCGTGACGACGAGCGTCACGTCCATCACCACGGACTGGGAGCAGTACCGCGGCGTCTGTCCGCCGGGGACCAAGACCCAGTGGGGATACCTCAGGTACAGGACGACGACCCCGGGCGACTCGAGCGTCGAGTTCTTCGTGAGAGCGGCGGATGACCCCGCCGATCTCGGGTCGGCGACGGTCAGGACCGCCGCGACCGCCCACGCCACGCCGACCGACACCCGGATCTGCGATGAGACCTCGGCGCCGCCGTGCGCGGTCGATCTCTTCGACGTGCTGCAAGAGCTGCCGGACGCTCGAACGGAGTACCTCGAGGTCCGGATGAGGCTCAATCCGACGAGCAGCGGAGGGGGCGGCGTTCAAGTGCAGGACTGGGAGATCACGTATTCATGTCCGGATACAGAATGAGCCGAAGCACCATGGCAGCCGCGCTGGTGTGCGCGGCAGGGGTGGTCGCGGCGTGCGGCGGCGATGACGACGCCGGGCGGCCGAGGCCCCCGTCGGCCTCGAGCGGCGCCGGCGCAAGCGGAGGCGGCGACGGAGGCGGGGGCAGCGGGGGCGGCCCCCCGGGCGACTGCGGGAACGACGTCGCCGAGCAGGGCGAGGCGTGCGACGGACCCGATCTCAACGGCATGACCTGCCAGAGCCTCGGCTTCGATGCCGGCGAGGTCCGGTGCAGCCCCGAGTGCACCCCCGACGCCTCGGGCTGCACGGGCGTCGAGGTGTGCCAGGACGGGCGAGACAACGACGGCGACGGCGCCGTCGACTGCGACGATCCGGAGTGCGACGAGGCCTGCGCGGACATGTGCGCCGCGCCCGTGGCGCTCGCGGATCCCGGGGCCACGACCGGCGACACAAGCGGCCACGCTGCCGTCCGCAGCAGCTGCTCGCTGGAAAGCCCGGGCATCGCCTACACGTTCACCGCGACGACCACCGGGTTCCTCGACGTGGTGCTGACCCCGCACACGGACGCACCGCTCGTCGCCGAGCTGCGCAACGCCTGCGACGATCCCGCGACCCGGGTCGAATGCGGCATGCCCAGCGTCGGCGCGGGCATCGACAACCGGCTGACCGTGCCCGTCCGCGAGGGCGAGGCGTTCTATGTGGTCGTCACCGGAGCGAACGCGAGCCAGGCAGGGGCGTTCGACCTCGGCGTGCGAAGCCGGCAGACCGCCTGCGGGGACAACATCCAGGATCCGACGGAGCAGTGCGACAACGCCCTCGATCAGCCGGGCGACGGCTGCAGCGATAGCTGCCAGCTCGAGGCGACCGAGGTGGAGCCCAACGACGACATCGCCACCGCCAACACCTACACCATTCCGTTCTTCGCCGCGATTCATCCCCCGACCGATGACGATGTGGACGTCGATGTCGTGCGCGTCACCGTGCCGAGCGGGCCGACGGACCTCATCGCGGAGACCGCGGCCGTCACGAGCTCCGACTGCCTGACCGGCCGGCTCGACAGCATCATCGAGATCCTCGATGAGAGCGGCGGGCTGATCGTGCGGCGCGACCGCGGGGACAACGGCCTTTGCGCCCGCGCCGTCGCGCCGTCGCTCGCCGCGGGCGATTACTATGTTCGCGTCTCGCCCGTGGTCGGCTCCGGGGCGGCGACGTTCCCGTACCGCCTCGACGTGACGCTCGTCTCCGAGGTCTGCGGGGACGGCACGATCAGCGCCGGGGAGCAGTGCGACGACGGCAACAGGGACGCTCTCGACGGGTGCAGCCCCGGCTGCCGCTTCGAGCTCGACGAGACGGAGCCGAACGGCACCCCCGCGCAGGCCGACGCGTACGCCGCCTCGTGGCTCGCGGAGATCTCGCCGGCAGGCGACGTCGACGTGATCGCCGTGAGCGTGCCGGGGCCTCGCTCGACGCTGTACGTGAACGTCGGCGATAACAATACCGAGGCTTGTCTGAGGGGGCAGATCGACAGCTACATCGAGGTCCTCGGGGACGACGGGACCACCGTGCTCGCGTCCGACGACGATGGAGGGGTCGGCTATTGCTCCTACGCCTCGCTCACCGACCTCGCCGCGGGCACTTACTATGTGAGGCTCCGCGCCGCGCCCCTCGTCCCCGACGCGACCTTCTTCTATCGATTGAATGTCACGCTCCTCTAGCCCGACCGGCGGAGGCCGCCGTCCGGCGGCGCCGCCATCCGGCGACGCGGACGCGGACGCGGACGACGCGGCGCGCCCGCCCGATCCCTCGAGGACGCTCTACCGCGCCGATCTCTCCGATCCGCGCCAGCGCGCCGCCCAGCCGCGGGAGGTCGTGCGGGGGCGCGCCGCGCGCCGCGCCGAGGCGACCTCCGACGTCACCCGCTTCCGGGGCGTGCTGCCGGCGACGCTCGCGGGCGCCGTCGCGACGGGCGCGGCGGCGCTGCTCTTCCCGCCGCCGGGGGGGCACGCGGCGCCGGGGCCGCTCTCGCTGCCCCACGCGCGCGCGCAGCTCGCGTGCGCGTCGTGCCACGCCGAGCAGGCGCCCGCCGCGCCGCGAGAGGCCGCCGCGGCCCGGGAAGCCGCGCCCTCGCGCGGCGCCGCGGCAGGCGCGCGCATCGATCAGGCCTGCGTCGGGTGCCACGGCGCCCACGGCTCCACCCGCAGGAGCCACGGGCAGCTGCTGGCGAGCGGCGCGCTGAGCTGCGCCACCTGCCACCCCATCCACCGCGGCGATCAGGGCGTCGTGTTCGATCCGGCGAGGCCGCCGGTGCGCTTCGCGCCGGGCGCCGAGGTCGAGCTCCCGAGATCGGCCTTCCGCCCGGGCCAGCCGGCCACCGTGGCGATCGTCACGGCGGGGAGCTGCGTGCCGTGCCACGACCTCGCCGCGCCGCGAGATCCCATCGCGCGCTGCCTCGTCGCGGCGCAGGCGCCGCTCGGCGATGCGCGTCCGATCACCTGCTTCGACGAGCACCGCCCTGCCCTCCCCGAGGACGCAGCGGCCGGCCGCGCGGCCGGCAGCCCGCGCCCCGCCGGCCGCGCGGGCGGCGGCACGAGCCCCGCCGGCGTCTGCAGCGGCCAGCACACCGAGGACCGCGCCCTCGCCTGGGATGCGACGCGCGACGCCGCCGCGGCCTTGCCCGTCGTGAAGGCCGGCGCCACGCCCGGCGCGCCCGCCCTGCTCTGGATGGGCGCAGGCCTCGCCGCCGCCGCCCTCGCGTTCGCGGGCGCCCGCGGCGGCCAGGCGCTGCGCGCGCGCCGCGCGCGGCGAGCGGCGCGCGACGCCGGGAGCGAGGACGCGATGCTCCGCCCCGCGGCGCGCGTGCGCCTGCCCCGGATCGACACGACCACCTGCCTCGGCTGCTACGCGTGCGTCGACGCATGCCCGTACGACGTGCTCGCCATCGAGAAGTACGTCGCGGTCGTGGCCCGCCCCGAGGCGTGCTGCGGCCTCACCCTGTGCGAGCAGCGCTGCCCCAACGGGTCGCTCACCATCGAGGGCGGCGCGCCGATCGCCGATCGCCCGCGCCTCGGCGACGACCTCGGCAGCCTCGACGTGCCGGGCCTGCACCTCGCCGGCGACGTCACCGGGCTCCCGCTCATCAAGAACGCCATCCACCAGGGCGCGCACGCCGCGACGCGCATCGCGGAGGACCTGCGGCAGGCCGGCCCGCGCGGCGCGAACGGTCAGGAGCTCGATCTGATCATCGTGGGCGCGGGGCCCGCCGGGATCAGCGCCGCGCTGCGCGCCAAGGAGCTCGGCCTCTCGTTCGAGGTGATCGAGCAGGGCAGCGTGGCGCAGAGCATCCAGAGCTTCCCGCGCGGCAAGCTGGTCTTCGATCAGCCGCTCGACCTGCCGATGACCGGGAAGCTGTGGCTGAAGGAGTCGACCAAGGAGGAGCTGCTCTCCCACTGGCTCCGCATCGTGCGCAAGGAGCGGCTCCCGATCCTGCAGGACACCCGCATGGTGTCGGTCGCCCGCGCGGCCTCTGCCGGCGCGCCCGCCGTCGGCGCGACGGCCGGCAAAGGCGCGCCCGCGGAGGCGCACGCCACGGCCGGCTTCGTCGTCGTCACCGAGCCGCGCGAGGGCGGACCGCGCACCGAGCGCCGGGCGCGGCGCGTGCTGCTCGCCATCGGCCAGCGCGGCTCACCGCGCCGGCTTCCGTTCGAGCTATCCGCCGAGGTGGAAGGTCGGGTGTACTACCACCTCGCCGACGCCCGGAGCCTCGCCGGCAGTCGCGTGCTGATCGTCGGCCTCGGCGATGTCGCCATGGAAGCCGCGATCGCGCTGTCCCGCCAGCCGGCCACCGACGTCACCGTCGTCTACCGGGGCGCCGGGTTCCGCCGCGGGAAGACCCGAAACATCGAGGAGCTGCGCAGGCTTGCAGCGGCGTCTCGCCTCTCGCTCCTGTTCGAGACCGACGTCTCCGCCCTCGCCGCGGATCCGGGCGGCGCGCTCGTGGCGACCCTCGCGTCGCCTTCGGGGGCCCGGGCGCACCCCTGCGACGCCGTGCTCGTCCTGATCGGGAGCATCCCGCCGTGGAGCGCCCTCCGCGCCGCCGGTGTCCGGCCGACCGCGGAGCCGTCAGATCGTTCCGAGCTCGGCGACGTACAAGGGACCACGCCCGCGGTCCCCGCGCCGTGAGTCCATCGTAAGCTCGGGGGGCCCAGGCCGTTCTCTGGAGGAGCCATGAAGCCGACCCACGTCGCCCTGTTCTCCGCCCTCGGCATGATGTTCACGAGCCTCTCCGTCTACTCCCTGGCTCCGTCCGGGGGCGGGACCTCCGTCACGGCGGTCCCGGAGGTGATCACCGAGCCGCCCCGCCAGGTCCCCGAGGTGACGGGCGGCGCCGTGGCGGCGATCGATCCGAGCCGCTTCACCACCGGATCGAGGCTGATGCTGGAGGGGCGCGTCGGTCACGCGCGCCTGCCTCGCTCGGCGCAGGAGACGTTCCTGATGTTCGAGGTCCGCGGCGACGGGTCGCCCGCGAGGTCGCTGGCGCAGGCGAACCTCTCGCTCGTCATCGATCGCTCCGGCTCGATGAAGGGCACCCGCCTCACCAACGCCGTGCAGGCGGCGACGACGGCCGTGAGCCGCCTGAACGACGGCGACGTCGTGTCGGTGGTCACGTTCGACACGAGGACCAGCGTGGTCGTGCCGCCCACGACCGTCGGGCCGGAGACGCGCGGCCGCATCCTCGCGAGCGTCCGCGGCATCTCGCTCGGCGGCGACACGTGCATCTCGTGCGGCATCGAGGAGGGCCTCTCGCTGCTCGGTCAGACCAGCGCCGGCGTGAGCCGGATGCTCGTCCTCAGCGACGGCGACGCCAACCACGGGGTCCGCGACGTCCCCGGCTTCCGCGCCATGGCGCAGCGGGCGCGCGATCGCGGCGTCGCCATCACGACCATCGGGGTCGACGTCGATTACAACGAGAAGATCCTGTCGGCGATCGCGCTCGACTCGAACGGCCGGCACTACTTCGTCGAGAACGACGCCGCGCTCGCGCGCATCTTCGAGGCGGAGGCCGAGCAGCTCACGACGTCGGTCGCGAGCGGCGCGGAGCTCGCGATCGACCTCGCGCCCGGCGTGGAGCTCGACCGGGTCTTCGATCGCTCGTTCCGGCGGGCCGGCGATCAGGTCATCGTGCCGCTCGGCGCGTTCGCGGCGGGGGAGGTGAAGACGGTCCTGCTCAAGGTGCGCCTCGGCGACCTCGGCGGCGACGCGCGCGGCGAGTCCCCCGTGGCCGACGTGGGCCTCACCTACCGGGACCTCGTCGCCAGGACCGACGCGCGGTGCGCGGGCAAGCTCGGCGTCGCGATCGCGGACCGCGACGCGGACGCGAGCGAGCTCGACGCGCTCGTCGCGGGCCGCGTGCAGCGCAGCGAGACGGCGGCGGCGCTGAAGCAGGCCAACTTCCTGTTCGAGCAGGGGCGGCTCGACGAGGCGCGCAGCAAGCTCGACGCGCAGCAGGAGTCGCTCAAGAAGGCGGCCGACAAGGCGAAGGCCGTCGCCCCGGCGAACCGCGCGAAGGACGTGGCGTCCGATTTCGAGGGCCAGCTCGCCGCGCTGGAGCGCGCGGGCACGGACTTCGCCACACCGCCGGCGTTCGCCACGCCGCCGCCGGCCGCCGCCGCGGCGCCGGGCGGCTTCGCGCAGGCCCCGGCGGCGGCGCCGCGGCCCGCCCCGGCGCAGTCCCGCCAGGGCAAGAGCGCCGTCCGCCGCAACGAGGCGGAGGCCTTCGATCTGGCGCGCTGACGCGGGGCGCCCGGCGCGAGCGGCGCGGACGGCGCGCTCCGGCCCCGACCCTGAGCGCGCGCTCCGGCCCCTGCCCCGTGGCCACGCGGGGCGTTGACGCGCGTCGGGCTTTCGGGTTTTGACTGCCTGCGGTGGGCGTTCGACCTAGGGCGAGCCGGCCGGGAAACCGCCGGACGGGTGGCGACGGCAACCGCCGGACGGGTGGCGACGGCGCGCAGGGCTCGCCGCCGCGCGAGCCGCCGTCGACCCGGAAGGCGACCCCCGCGCGGCGCGCGCGCGGCGCGGGGCAGCGCTCGCCGGCGTCGCGGCGCCCTGCCCAGCCCCGGGCCGGGCGCGGGCGCGCGCTGCTCCTCGGGCTCGCGGGCGTGATCGCGGTGGCGTGCGCCGCGCTCCTCGCATTGGTGTTCGGCTTCGGGCGCGCGAGGGCGCCGGACCGGGGCCGCGTCGTGGAGATCAACTGGCCGGACGGGCTCGACGCGGGCGAGGCGGCTGCGCTGCTCGCGGCCGAGGGGCTCGTCGAGAGCGAGCGCGCCATGGCGCTCTACCTCGGCGCGACCGGCGGCACCGAGGCGTTCGTGCCGGGCCCTCACCTGCTCTTCGAGGGCGCGACGCCGCGGGAGCTGCGGCAGCTGCTCGCGCGCGCGGAGGGGCGCCCCACGGCGAAGCTCACGATCCCCGAGGGCTTCAGCCGCTTCGACATCGCCGCCCGGCTGGAGAAGCTGCGCATCGCCGGCCGGAAGACGTTCCTCGCGGCGACCGCCGACGGCGCGTTCCTCGACGCGCTCGGCATCGAGCGCGGCGGCGCCGTGGGCGCGGAGAGCGCGGAGGGGTACCTCTTCCCGGCGACGTACGAGCTCGCGCTGGACTCCGACGCGCGCGACGTGGCGCGGCGCCTCGTCGCCGAGTCCGACCGGCGATGGAGCGCGCTCGCGGCGCAGGGCAAGGACGGGCTCGCGGCGCTCCAGGCGACGCTCGGCTGGGGTCGCCGCGAGGTGCTCACGCTGGCCTCCATCATCGAGAAGGAGGCGGTCGTCGAGGAGGAGCGGCCCCTCATCGCGAGCGTGTTCCTGAACCGGCTCCTCGATCCGAGCTTCCGCTCTCGCAGGCTGCAGTCCGACGCGACGGCGCTCTACGGCTGCGTCGCCTGGCCCGAGGAGGCGCCGTCGTGCGCCGAGTGGAGCGGCAAGGCCACGCCCGCCGTGGTGCGGGATCCGAAGAACCGCTACAGCACCTACGCGCACCCGGGGCTGCCGCCCGGGCCGATCGCCAACCCCGGGGCGCCGTCGATCGCGGCCGTGCTGGCGCCCGCGGCGACGAAGTACCTCTATTTCGTGGCCGCGGGCGGCGGCCGCCACCGGTTCAGCGAGAGCCTGGACGACCACAACGACGCCGTGCAGAAGCGCCGGGACGCGACGGCTCCCTAGGCGCGGGACAGGGACGCAATCCAGCACACAAACTGCCGCTTCCGGCGCGCTCGGGAAGCTTCCGGCGCGTTCCGGAGCACGAGATTTCGCGGACTTAGCGGCGCCCGCCGCACCGTTGGCGCCATCCAGCGCCCGCCGGGAGACGGATTTCCCGGCAAATTCCGCATCCCGCCCCGCGTCGGAAGCCTTCGGAGCGCGTCGGAAGCCTTCGGAGCGCGTCGGAAGCTTTCGGAGCGCGTCGGAAGCCTTCCGGCCGGCGCCGGATGCCTTCGCGCGCGCGACGGACCCCTTCCCTCCGGCAACGGAGTCCCTCGCGCGCATCACGGCGGCCCTCCGCGCGAAGCGATCGGATCGTCGTTCCTCGCGTTGCCTCGGCCGCGCTCGCGCCGTCCCCGCTTCCTGGATCTGCGCGCGCCGACGTGTAGATTCGCGCGCCATCATGCGCCGTCCCGCTCCGTTCCTCGTCGCGCTCTCCGCTCCCCTCGCCTTCGCTGCCGCGGCAGCCAGCTGCTCGCCCCGCGCCGCGCCTCCAACGGAAGTGACGCAGGCCCCTTCCACGACCGCCGCGCCGTCGGCTCCCCTCGACCCGCCCGCCTCGGCCGCGAGCGCTGCCCCCGCTGCCAGCGCCGCGTCCACCGCCGACGCCGCGGCCCCTGCCGCCAGCGCCGCGCCTGCCGCCGATGCTGCGCCCCCTGCCGCCAGCGCCGCGCCCGATCCGGCGTCGGCCGCCGCGGCGCCGGCCGACGCCGGGCCGCTCCCGAAGGTCAAGGTCGCCAACATCGGCATGCACATCGGCGGCGGCCCGCACGACGACTTCACCAAGGAGCCGATCAAGCGCTCGGTCGCGCCCCACTTCGACGAGTTCCGCCGCTGCTTCGCGCTCGCCGAGGACCCGACCAAGGGCGGCGACTTCGGCATCGATCTCCGCATCGAGAAGGACGGCGGCAAGGCCGAGGTGCGCAAGCCGCGGACGGCGCTCAAGGGCCAGGCGTTCACGAAGTGCGTGGTCGGCGTCTTCGAGCAGATCGACTTCCTGAAGCCCAGGAAAGGCCCCACCGTGGTGAGCTACTCGCTCCGGTTCACCCCGTGACAGGGCCGCGGCTCACCCGTGGCGCCCGAGGTTCGGCAGCGACCCGCGCGAGGCCTCGACCGCCGTCTCGCCGGCGCGGTCGAGCGCGTACTTGAAGAGGATCGGGCCGAACACCTCGTTCAGCGCGACGCAACCGATGACGAGCGCGCCGAAACCGGCGCCGATCGACGGGAACGCGCGCTCGATGGTCAGGCTGATCCCCAGCGTCAGCCCGGCCTGCGAGACCAGCCCGCACCACGACCACCGCCGCAGGAGCGGCGGATCGTCCGCCAGCCGGTTGCCGATGCGGTTCGCGACCCACGTCACCAGGGCGCGCGAGACGCCGAAGAGCAGCGCGACAGGCCACATATGCCGCAAGAGGGGCAGGTCGAGGTGCGCGCCGGCCGTCGCGAAGAACAGCACGAACACGACGCTCGCGGCGTCCTCGACCGCGTGCACCAGCTTCTCGCCCTGCTTCGACAGGTTCGCGACGACGAAGCCGGCCACCACGAACACGAGCAGCGCGTCGAAGCGGAGGTACCGCAGCACCTCCGTCGCGCCGAAGCCGAGCGCCACGAACACGAGGATGAGCTGGCGGCCGATCAGCCGCATGTAGGCCGCGAGCGCGAGGCCGAGCGTCGTGCCGATCGAGATGCTCCCCAGGATCTCGCGGCCGAGCAGCTCGATCTCGTGCATCGACATCGTCGCGCCCGGCTCGATGAGCGGCCGCACCGTGGAGAGCGCGACCGCCGTCACGACGATGACGACGATGTCCGACGTCATCACGAACGCGAGCGTGTGCATCGCGACGGGGCCGGTCGCGCGCGTCTGGGAGAGGATCCCGAGCACGGCCGAGGGGCTGCGGGTGACCGCGATGACGCCCCACAGGACGGCCACGCCGAACGCCGCCGTCGTCGAGAGCTCGGCCGCGAACGGCACCAGCGAGCGCGCCGCGTAGAAGACGCCCGTCATCACCACGAAGACGAGCGCCGTCTGGACGAGGTTGTGCAGCAGGATGCTCTTGAGGCTCTTCTTGACGATGTCGATCCGCAGCTCGGCGCCGCCCGCGAGCGCGATGAGCGCCAGCGCCAGCGTGTTGACCCGCGAGATCTCCTCCACGGCGTGGTGGTCGACGAGCTTCAAGACGTGCGGGCCGGCGACGATGCCCGCGAAGATGTAGCCCGAGATGTGCGGCAGGCGGAGCGGCTCGACGAGCTCGCTCGCGAGCGTGCCCGCGAGCAGGAGGAAGCCGATCGAAGCGACCGCCCCCGCGGGCCCGTTCTCGTGAGGGACCGCGCGCGTCGTCGCGTAGAGCAGCCCGAACAGGATCACGAGCGCCACGGCGTGCGTGAGGTGGTTCAGCGGCCCCTTGGGGGCCGACCCGTGGTGGCGCGCGGAGGGCGCGCCCTGCTGCTCGGCGGGCGCGACCGGATCGGCCGGCGCGGCCGGGCCGGCGGGCGACGCGGGCGAGGCGGGCGAGGCGGGCGACGCAGGCTCGACGTCAGGGAGTGCTGCGGCGCTCACGGCGACACCTCTTCGTTCCTCATCCCTCCCCCGCGCTGCGCCGCGGGCGACGGCGGGCCGCCCCTCTCGCCTCCGTCGCCGGGCGCGGCGCCGCGCCCGGCGCGGGCCAGGCCGCGGCCGAAGAAGAGCGACTCCCGCTCGGGCGCGGCGAGCTCGCCGGCCTTGCGGAGCGTGGCGCGAAGCACCTGCGGTCCGACGAACTCGCCGAACACGGCCGCGGCCGCCGCGGCGAAGAGGACGGTGTGCCCGACCGGGCCCGGAAAGCGCAGCGCGAAGGCGAGGCCGACGCTCATCGCCACCGCGCCGGACGAGAGCAGCCCGAGGCCGAGCCACGGCGACGTCTCGCGCGCGTCGGGCGACACGACGCGGAAGACGAGCCCGGTCGCGAGCTTGCCCACGAGCCTCGCCCCGAGCGCGATCGCCACGATCCAGGGCAGGAACGGCGCCGCCTTCGGGTTCACGTGCGCGCCCGCGAGCAGGAGCGCCGGCAGGATGACCGGACGCTCGGTCGGCGCGACCATGGCGACGATCTCGTCGCGGTGCCGCGACAAGGCGGCGATCGTCACGCCCATCGCGAACGCCGCGAACAGCGGCGACAGGCCGACCCGGGCGCTCGTGCCCATCGTCAGCAGCGAGGCCCCGAGCAGCACGCCCCAGCTCTGGATCAGGCGGAAATCGCTCCCGAGGAGCACGACCGCGATGAGCCCGAGCACCACGCCGATGAGCGCCGTCACGACCGTCCACCCCCAGAACGGGATCGGCCACTGGACCGTCGCCTGCGGGACGAGCGCGAACGCGCCGCCCATCATGAGCAGCGGGCCGAGATCGTCGCAGTCGGCGATGTCGGCGATGAGGTCCGAGAGCTTGCCGCTCGCGCTGTAGCGCTGCGTGACCCACAGCACCGCGTGCCGCGTCGTCTCGGCGGAGACGGCGCCCACGCCCGCCGCGAGCAGCACGCGGTCGCCGCGATCGAGCGAGGGCGCGACGTGGGCCGCCGCGAACCAGACGGCGGCGGCCACCGCGCCGCCGGTCAGGAGGCTCATGAGCACGCAGAGCGCCATCCGGGACGGCCGCACGCGGCGGCTGCCGACGAAGCCGAAGTCGAGGCCGACGACCACCGCGAGCCAGCCGAGCGCGACGCCCGCCACGGGCTCGAACGCGGCGAGCGACGAGGGCTCGAGCAGCCCGAGCGCCGAGGGCCCGAGCACGAAGCCGAGCACGACGTACTCGGCGCCGGAAGGGAGGCCGATGCCCCGGAGCACGCGGCCGCTGACGAGCGAGCTGCCGAGGTACGACAGCACGAGGAGCCCCATCAGGAGCCAGACGGCGTTCACGAGGCGGCGCTCCGGTCGACCGGCGCGGGCGCGGCGCGCCGCGCGCCGCCGGAGGACGCCGGCGCGCGCCCGAGCCGGATGTCCGCGGCGACGAGGGCCTGCGCGACCGCGGTGAGCCAGCGGCTGCGCACGTCGTCGCCGTCGCAGGCCATCGTGGCCCGGAAATGAGCGCCCCCCTCGTCGATCGCGACGAGCGCGGCGCGGGCGCGGCTGCCGAGGCCCGAGCTCGTCTTCAGGAGCAGCTCGCGCACCCGATCGAGATCGGCGGCGGGGTCGACGCTGATCTCGACGGCCACGATCGGAGGGCGGCCGCGGATGCGCGTCGGGTGGAACAGGCTGAGCAGGTGCGGCACGCGCACGACGCAGCCGTCCTCGTCCTCGAGGCGCGCCTCGAACAGCGTCAGCTCGCGGACCCGCCCGGCGCGGCCGCCCACGTCGGCGATGTCGCCGACGCGCAGGCGCCGCCCGTAGATGACCGAGAGGCCGACGGCCGCCGACGCGATGAGCGGCGTGCTGGCGAGCCCGGCCGCCGCGAGCACGACGAAGCCGATCCGCGTGAGCGCCCCCTCGTCGGTGCCGGTGATGAGCGGGGCCGCGAGGAGCAGCGCGGCCACGAGGATGCCGAAGCGGACGAGGACGCCGGTGGCGACCGCGAGCTCGGACGGGAGCCACCCGAGCGACGTCTCACCCCGGCCCACGCTCCCGAAGAACAGCCCCACGAAGCGGATGAGGACGATGACCGCGAGCGTCGCGAGGATCGCGAGCACGAGCACCGGGACGCTCCGCGCGATGCGCCCCATGAGCTCCGACAGGGGCGCGAGCACGAAGCCGGTGAGCTTCTCGCTGGTGCCGCGCGTGGAGGCGAACAGGGACAGCGCGAAGAGGATCCAGATGTAGGCGATGCCCAGCCGGACGAGGACGCCGGCGGCGCCGAGCGCGACCGAGAGCGCGCCCTGCGACGCGGCGGGCCGGAGCATCTCGATGCCGCGGACGTGCAGCGCCGGGAGCCGCTCCGGGTGCTCGGCGACCCAGGCGCGCCCTCGCTCGACGAGCTCGCCGACCTTGCGGAGCAGGAGCAGCGCGATCAGCCCGGAGAAGACGAGCAGCGAGAACGAGAAGACGCTCGTCGCGAGGCGGCTCCGGCTCTGCTCCTTGGCCAGGACGTCGCGCACCGTGCCGGCGACCGCGGCGGCGTGGGCCGCGGCCGTGGTGTGACCCGCCGCCGCCGCGTCCTCGGGGCCGAGGTAGACGAGCGGGCGGTCGCCGACGTAGACGACCGCCACGCCTTCCTGCTCGTCGACGCGGATCTCGGGGACCGCCTTCTCCTGGGCGGCGCGCTCCAGCACGCGCGCCGCCTCACGGGCGCGCTCCGGAGGAGAGAGGCTGCCCCGGTGCACGCGGAGGGCGAAGACCGTCCTGCCGAGCAGCTCGACGCGCGCCTCGGGCTGCTCGACCACGGGGGGCGGCGGCGGGGGGTCGGGAATCACCGGCTCGCCTTGGTCAGGGGCGGGGGCCGGCGGCCCGACCAGCGCGGACGCCGGCGCGACCGGCGCAGGCCGCGGCGGCGCGGGAGGCCGCGGGGCCGGGGCGGGCGCCAGCACGACCTGCGCGGACGCCGGAGGAGCCTCCGCGGGCGATGGCAAGACCTGTACGAGCGGCGGCTGGACCGAAGAATCCGGCGGGGGCGCGAGCTGCGTGGGCTCGAACGAGGCCGGCGGGGACGCGAGCTGCGAGGGAGAGGGCGCGGCCTGCGACGCCGCGGGCGCGGTCTGCGAGGCGGCGGGCCCGGCCTGCGACGGCGCGGGCACAGCCTGCGAGGGCGCAGATGCGGCCTGCGAGGGCGCAGATGCGGCCTGCGACGGCGCGGACGCGGCCAGCGAGGGGGCGGACGCGGCCTGCGAGCGCGCGGGCGCGGCCAGCGAGGGGGCGCGCGCGGCCTGCGAGGGCGCGGGCGCGGCCAGCGAGGGGGCGTGCGCAGCCTGCGAGCGCGCGGGCGCGGCCTGCGCCGGCCCGGCGAACGCAGCGCCGGCGGGAACGATGAGGCCGGCAAGCGCGACCAGGAGCGCGGGGAACAGCCGCTGCACGCAGGCACTCTCGGCCGGAGGCAGGCCGCCGGTCAAGCGGCGCAGGACGTGAAACGGCCTCGGCCGGCAGCCCGCGAGCCACGCCGCCGTCGCCTCCGGGCGATCAAGCGCGCTCGAGTCCGCCCGGAATCCTCGATCCCCGAGCTCGCTCGATGATCGATCGCCTTGCCGCCGAGGCACGGCGCTGGCAGGGCGCCCGCGTGGCAAGGACCAACAGATCGGGGGCCCCGTCGCTGCTCGTCGGCGACATCGGAGGCACCAACACCCGGCTCGCGCTCCACGGCGCCTCCGGCGGCCGGCCCCTCTCCGAGGCCGCCTTCCGCAGCCGCGACCACGCGAGCTTCGAGGAGATCGCCCTCCCGTTCCTCGTGCGCAGCGACGCCCCTCACCCCGCCGTCGCCGTGCTCGGCGTCGCGGGCCCCATCAAGGACCAGGTCGCCACCGTCACGAACCTGCCCTGGCGCCTCGCGGAGCGCGAGCTGTCGCGCCGGCTCAAGATCGCCCGCGTGCTCCTGGTGAACGACCTCGTCGTCGGCGCCACGGGCTGCCTGCACGTCGCCCGCGCGTCCATCGAGCCGCTCACGGAGCGCAGGCCGCGGCCGAAGGGGAACAACATGGCCGTCATCGCCGCCGGCACGGGGCTCGGCGAGGCCCGGCTCCTCTGGAATGGCGCCCGCCACGTCACGCTGCCGACCGAGGGAGGTCACGCCGACTTTGCCGCGCGCTCCGCGGTCGAGGCCGAGCTGTGGCAGTTCCTCGCCGAGCGCCACCCGGACCACGTGAGCTACGAGCGGGTCCTCTCGGGCGACGGGCTCGGCGCCCTCTTCGACTTCTTCGCCCGCGCCGCCCGCGTGCCGCGCGCGATCGAGCGCCGCCTCGCCGAGGGCGACCGCAACGCGGCGATCGCCGAGCTCGGGCTCGCCCGCGCGTTCCGGCCCGCCGCGCGCGCGGTCGACCTGTTCGTCGAGATCTACGGCGCCGAGGCCGGCAACCTCGCCCTGCGCGAGCTCGCGCTCGGCGGGGTCTTCGTGCTCGGGAACATCGCGAGGAACCTCGTCCCCCAGAGGCGCGAGCTGTTCATGAAGTCCTTCGTGAAGAAGGGGCGCCTCACGCCGCTCCTCGAGGAGGTGCCCGTCGCGGTGATCACCGATCCCCTGGTCGGCGTGCGGGGCGCGCTCGCCGTCGCCAGAGAGCTCGCCGCCGCGGAGCAGCCCCGGGCCCGCGCGGCGGCCCGGAGGTCCTGACGCCCCGTGTCCTCTTGCCCATGACGGAGGCATGGAGTCGCGCGCGCGACTCCATGCCTCCGAATCGAGCAGCGCTGTCGGTCCGAGGCGGATGAGCGCGAGTTCGCCCCGGGGTGCCGAGGGGCCATATCGCGCGGCGCCGCCTCGCGCCGGGCACGATCCGAGCACGATCCGAGCAGGAGCGGACGAGCTCCTCGCGGGCGGCCTCACGCTCGCCCTCACGTTCAAATCGAGCGGCCGCGCGCGGCCGCGCGGCGTTGACACGTTGGTGCCATGGTGCTTTAAGACCGACACACCTGACGCTCGTACAGTCGGGGGAAAGAGAAAAGAAGGTCACGTCATGGCAACTTCGGTCGTTCTACCTGATGGGAAGGTCCTCGCGCTCGAGGATGGCAACACGGCGTTCGACGCCGCCCGGGCCATCTCGCCGAGGCTCGCCGAGGCCGTCGTCGTCGCGCGCGTCGACGGGGAGATCCAGGACCTCCGCGTGCCCCTCCGGGACGGCGCGAAGCTGGAGTTGCTGAAGGCCGACACGCCCGAGGGCAGGGACACGATCAACCACTCGGCCGAGCACCTCATGGCGACCGCCGTGCTGCGGCTGTTCCCGGGCGCCAAGGTCACGATGGGCCCGAAGAACCATGGTGACGAGTTCTATTACGACTTCGACGTTGCCGGTCGGACCTTCACCCCTTCCGACCTCGAGATGATCGAGGCCGAGGTGAAGAAGCTCATCGAGCAGAAGATCAAGTTCGAGCTTCATTCCGTCCACAAGAAGAACGCGCTGACCTACTTCGAGAGTTTGGGGCAGAAGAACGAATACAAGGAGGAGATCCTGTCCTGGATCCCCGAGGACAGCATATCGATCTATCGCTGCGGCGAGTTCGTGGATATCTGCCGCGGCCCGCACCTGCCCCACGCGGGGTTCATCAAGGGGTTCAAGATCACGTCGTCCTCGGCGGCCTACTGGCGCGCCGACGCCACGAAGCAGTCGCTCCAGCGCGTGCGCGGCGTGGCGTTCCCCAACAAGGACGACCTCGACAAGTACGTGCGCCGCCTGGAGGAGGCGAAGAAGCGCGACCACAGGACGCTCGGGCGGGATCTCGAGCTCTACCTCGTCTCCGAGCGCTACGACACCCACGCGTACTCCGAGAAGGACGAGATCGACCTCTACGTCGGCGTGGACGCGGAGGCGCCCCTCGACCGCGCGCTCGTGGAGCACACCCTCGGCGCCGCGGCCTCGGCGTTCCCCGGGCGGACCCTCCGGCGAACGGTG
This sequence comes from Sorangium sp. So ce145, assembly GCF_051525985.1. Taxonomy (NCBI): domain Bacteria; kingdom Pseudomonadati; phylum Myxococcota; order Polyangiales; family Polyangiaceae; genus Sorangium; species Sorangium sp. So ce145. The sequence goes on from NZ_CP150315.1 coordinate 6,157,274, forward strand.
AAGTTCGGCGAGGCGCCGAAGGCGGCGGCGGGCGCGGGCGGCGGCGACGAGGCGCGCCCGCGCCTGCACGTCCGGCTCCGCGGCGCGGCGGCGCAGGAGTCGAAGAGCGCCTTCAGGGCCGCGGTGAGCGCCCGGAAGGACGCCGACGTCGAGGTGCACTTCGAGCCGCACTTCGTCGAGGAGATCGGCGCCGGCCTCGTCATGTGGCTCCCGAAGGGCGGGCTCCTGCGCACCATCATCGAGGACCAGTGGCGCAAGATGCACCTCGAGGAGGGCTACGACATCGTCTACTCGCCGCACATCGCCAAGGCGGACCTGTGGAAGACCTCGGGCCACTGGGACTTCTACCGGGAGGGGATGTTCTCCCCCATGTCGGTGGACGGCCACGACTACTGCTGCAAGCCCATGAACTGCCCGTTCCACATCCTCATGGTCAAGAGCCGGACGCGGAGCTACCGCGAGTTCCCGATGCGCCTCGCGGAGCTCGGGACGGTGTACCGGTACGAGGCCGCGGGCGTCATGCACGGCCTGATGCGCGTGCGAGGGTTCACCCAGGACGACGCGCACCTGTTCTGCCGCGCGGACCAGGTCGAGCAGGAGATCCACCGCGTGCTCCGCTTCATCCTGAAGATGCTCCGCACGTTCGGGTTCGAGCAGTTCGACATCAACCTCTCGACACGGCCGGAGAAGTACGTCGGCGGCCTGGAGGACTGGGCCAAGGCCGAGAGCACCCTCGCGGGCGCCCTCAAGGCCCTCGGCCTCGAGTACACGGTGGACCCGGGCGGCGGAGCGTTCTACGGGCCGAAGATCGATATCAAGCTGGTCGATGCGCTCGACCGTAGGTGGCAGTGCTCGACGCTCCAGTACGACTTCAACAACCCCGAGCGCTTCACGCTCGGGTTCGTGAACGCCAAGGGAGAGCTCGAGCAGCCGATCATGCTCCACCGGGCGCTCCTCGGCTCGATCGAGCGGTTCATCGGCGTGCTCCTGGAGCACCACGCGGGCGCCCTGCCGGCGTGGCTCTCACCGGAGCAGGCGCGCGTCGTCACGGTGTCGGACAAGCACAACGACCACGCCGAGCAGGTCACCCAGGCGCTGCGCGCTCACGGCATCCGGGCGAGCTTCGTCCGGAGCTCGGAGAAGCTCGGCGCGAAGATCCGCGAAGCGCAGGTCGAGAAGATCCCGCACATGCTCGTCATCGGGGACAAGGAGGTGGAGGCGAAGGGCGCCACCGTCCGGCTGCGTGACGGGAGCGACCGCGGCTTCATGAAGACCGAGGCGCTCGCCGAGTTCTTGCGCGAGCAGTGCGCGATCCCCGTCGTGACGTGACGTTACCCGGCCTGCGCGGCGGCGGCGTCGAGCAGCCAGACGAGCCGCCCGGGCCCGCCGCGCACGACCCGCGCCGGCACCTCGTCGGCCGGGCCGGGCCGCTTCGCCTGCGCCACGACCCCGCGCTTGCCCGCCCCGCGGGCCAGCAGCAGCTTCAGCCGCGCCTCCTGGATCACCGGCGCCGTCAGCGTCAGCCGCGGCTCCAGCCCCTTGTCCGGCTGCGCCGGGATCGCGGCGACCAGGCGGTCCTCGATGCCCGCCGCCCCCGTCCCGGGGAACAGCGAGGCCGTGTGCGCGTCGTCGCCGATCCCGAGCGTCATCACGTCGAAGGAGACCGCCGACGCGACCCCGAACCGCGCCCGCAAGAGCCGCTCGTACCGCGCCGCCGCCCCGGCGAGGTCCGGCGACTCGCCCTCCATGCGGAAGAAGCGCTCCTCCGGGATGGGGGCCGCCGCCAGATCCCGGCGCGCGGCGCCGTAGTTCGAGCGGGGGTGATCGGGCGCGACCGCGCGCTCGTCCACCCAGAACCACTCGGTCTGCGCCCACGGGAGCGACAGCGCCGCGAGCCGCTGGTACGCCTCCGACGGCGTGCTCCCGCCCGACAGCGCGATGCGCGCGACGCCGCGCGCATCGATCGCCGCCGCGATGGCGCGCGCGATGAGCTCCGCCCCGAGCCGCGCCAGCTCCGCAGCGTCCGCCGCGACGAGGGTCTCCTCACCACCGTTCATCTCGGTCCTCCTGTCGGCCCTCGTCAAAGGGCGCTCCACTTTGCCGCGGCGAGCACCGCCTCGCGCAGCAGCCGATCGCCCTCCAGCGAGTCGATCGTCTTCGCCAGCACCCACGTCTCGTCCCGGTAGCCGAGCGGGTGCAGGTGCTCAGCTGACCGCGCCCCCTCCATCGTCCACCGCACCGTGCCGGGCGCCTTGTCGAGCCGCACGCAGCCGAGCGTCAGCGGCTCGCCGCGCAGCGACGTCCACAGGCGCACGCCGTCGAGCCGCCGCCACGCCTGCGCGTCCGCCGGCGGCCCGTCGACGAGCGCGATCTCGATCGGCGCCCCGTCCGCGCCGCGGGCGCGGCCGATCACGCCGCCGCCGGACGGCGCGGGCCCCCGCGACTCGAACGTCCAGCCGAGCCGCGAGCCCATCCAGCCGAGGAACAGCGCCGCCGGATCCGGCTTCGCCCCCGCGCTGCGCGCGATCTCCACCCGCCGGATCGCCCGGCACGCCTCGGGCATGTCGTCGAAGAACCGCGCCACGAGCTCGCGGAACGAGAACGTCCGCACGAACGCCCGGTCCGCGAGCGGCGCCCTCGTCCCGCGCGCGACCTCCGCGATGCGCTCGATGCACGTCTCGGCCGAGTCGAACACCAGCCGATCGCAGATCGGCGCGAGCGCGTCGCCGAGCACGTTCGGCGCGCCGGGCGCGAGCTCGACGATCACGGTCACGTCGGAGATCGTGAGCGCGCTCACCACCGAAGCCACGCGCTCGGCCGCGGCCACCCCGAACGTGAGCTCCACGCGGTCGTAGCAGATCGGCACCTCGCCGGCGCGGCGGCACGTGGCCGACCAGTCGGCCTGGACGCTCAGCGGGTCGAGCCGGTCGTCGAGCGTGATGAGCAGGGTGCGGCCCGCGTGCGTCTCGGCGAGGTCCTCGGCCTGCTCCTTCAGGCGCTCGACCTCGGCGCGGCTCCCCACCGCCACGAAATTGAGGGTCGAGGCGCGCGTCTTCGGGGCCGGCTCCGCCCGCGACTCGTCGGGCGCCGACCAGAACTCGGCGAGCTCCGACTCGACCCGCTTGATGATCTCTGCGACCGCGCTCACGGCCGCCTCCACGCCCGCTCCGGGGCCTTCCCCCCGTCGCCGGCCCCGCACACCGCGCGCACGTCGTCCAGGGACGGCTCGACGAGGGCGTCGGCCTCCGGCGGGCCCCAGCTGCCCGCGGCGTAGCGCGCGATCGGCGCGCTCTGCGTCCTCCACCCCTCGAAGATCGGATCGACGAAGCCCCACTGCGCCTCGACCTCGTCGGCGCGCGTGAACAGCGTGGCGTCGCCGCGCAACGCGTCGAGCAGGAGCCGCTCGTACGCCTCGGGCGTGCTGGAGCCGAACGCGGCGCCGTACCGGAAATCCATCGTGACGCCGCGGATCGCGATGCCGCCGCCCGGGATCTTCGCCGCGAAGCGGAGCGAGATGCCCTCGTCGGGCTGGAGGCGCATCACGAGCGCGTTCGGCTCCTCGGTGGCGCCGGGGGCGCCCTTGAACAGGCCGTGCGGGAGCGGCTTGAAGTGCAGCACCACCTCGGCCACCCGCTTCGCCAGGCGCTTGCCGGCGCGCAGGTAGAACGGCACGCCGCCCCAGCGCCAGCTGTCCAGGTGGAGCTTCATCGCGACGTAGGTCTCCGTCGTCGAGTCCTTCGCGACGTCCGGCTCCTCCGTGTAGCCGGGCACCTTCTCGCCGCGCACCATGCCGGGCGCATACTGCCCGCGCACCGTCGACGACAGCGCGTCCGGGCCCGCGATCGGCCGGAGCGTGCGGAGCACCTTCACCTTCTCGTCGCGCACCGCGTCCGCGTCCCACGACGACGGCGGCTCCATCGCGACCAGCGTGAGCAGCTGGAGCGCGTGGTTCTGCACGATGTCGCGCGTGATGCCGACCTTCTCGTAGAACTTGCCGCGGCCCTCGACGCCGATCTCCTCGGCCACGGTGATCTGCACGTGATCGACGTGCTGGCGCGACCAGAGCGGCTCGAAGATCGTGTTGCCGAACCGCAGGACGAGGAGGTTCTGGACGGTCTCCTTCCCGAGGTAGTGGTCGATCCGGTAGATCTGCGACTCCGCGAGGTGGGCGAGCAGGTCGCGGTTGAGGGCGCGGGCGCTCTCCAGATCCTCGCCGAACGGCTTCTCGACGACGACGTGCTGGAACGGCGCGTCCTTCTCGTGCGACGGCGGCGCGACGAGGTTCGCCGCGCGCAGGCCGCGCACGATGGGCGCGAACTGGTCGGGGGCGACGGCGAGGTAAAAGACCCGGTTTTTGCGGGTGCCGCGCTCGGCGTCGAGCCGCTCGAGCTCCGCGGCGAGCCGGGTGTACGTCTCGGCCTCGTCGAACGCCCCCTGGACGTAGCTGATCCCCTTCTCGAGCTCGCTCCAGGTCGCCTCCTCGAGCGGGCGCCGCGAGTACTTCCCGACGGCCTCGCGCATCTCCTTCGCGAAATCCGGCTTCGGGCGCCGCGCCACGCCGACGACGGCGAAGCCGCCGGTGAGGAGCCGGCTGAGCGTCAGGTTGTAGACCGCGGGCAGCAGCTTGCGCCGCGTCAGGTCGCCCGAGGCGCCAAAGATGACGAGCGCGGCCGGCGAGGCGGTGCGCTCCTCGGGCATCCCTTCGCGAAGCGGGTTCTTCTCGGCTTGGGTCATGGTGGGTGAGCTCCGGTCGGTGACGGCGACGGGCACGATGCTCGCGCGCCTCCGCGGCGTAGGGTAGTCCCGATCGCGAGCGCGGGCGCAGAACGATGCGAGAACGATGCCGGAGATCGCGCGACCCGGGCGCCACGCGGGGACGACCGCGCGGGCGCGCACCGCCCGCACGCCCGCGCGGTCGCCCGCGCGCCCGCACAGCGCAGCGCCCGCGCCGAGCGTGCCCGCCGGCTCGCGGCGCCCTTCCATCCGATCGCGACCGGTACTAGGCTCCTCCGCGCGATGGCCGCGCCGGTGCTCCCGCGAATCCGCGTCCCCCACCCCCACGTGCGATGCGATAGCCAGGTGCTCGCCGGAAGCCCCCACGTCCTCGGGTCGCGCGTCCCGGTCCGGCGGCTCTGGGCGTGGCACCGCGGCGGCGCGTCGGTGGAGACGCTGCTCAAGCGGTACCCGAACCTCGGGCCCGCGCGCGTGCTCGACGCGCTCGCGTTCGCGTACGACAACCAGGACCTCATCGAGGCCGACATCGCGCGCGAGCAGCTGCTCTTCAAGAAGCAGGGCGGGCCCACGGTCGGCGCGCGCCCGCTCGCCCAGCTGAACCTCCCCTTCGACGAGGACGACGAGTAAGCGACGCCCGAGAGGGCGCGGCGGGCGAGGGACGGGGCGCGCGCGAGACGCCGCGGGCGAAATGCCGTGCGCGCCATGGGAAGCCCCTCGCGCGATATATCCAGGGGAAACGCCTCGCGCCACCTGCGATGCAGACCGCCGTCCCCGCGCGATGAGCTCAGCTTGATTCTTTACAGCCATCCTGACTTGGGGCAATGAGGGCCGTCCGTCGCTGGAGCCCGCGGTGCGTGGCTGCTCAACAGTGCGAGTGACCGTCGCGCAGGATCGCGGCTGTCCCAGCTTTCAAGGTCGCGGCTGCTGGTGTAGGGTCCGCGCTCCATGGGGTACCGATCGAGGTGCCGGAGGGATTCTGAGATGAGCGTCAATCGATGGAAGTTGTTCGCGATGCCCGTGGCCCTTCTCGGCCTGGCTTCGCCTCTCCTCGTGAACTGCGGCGGTAAGGGGATCCCTGGCGCGGACAGCCTTCCCGGCCCCGCCGGTGATCTGGCGTCGGCCGCGAGCGGCTGCGACGAGATGAAGAACGGCGGCATCGCGAACCTGAAGTTCGACGGCGGCGCCGAGGTCGAGGGCAAGATCAAGGGCTTCCTCGAGGCGGCTGCGTCGCTCGACAAGCTCACCGTCGCCATGGAGGCGGACCTCATCGCCTCGTGCGCCAAGCTCGGCAAGGACCTCGGCATGAGCGACGCCGAGCTCAAGGCCGACCCGAGCGGCGGCAAGGGCGCCGAGAAGGTCTGCGGCGCGGTCTCGGCCAAGGTGAACGCCGCCGTGAAGGCGAACGCCGAGGCGAAGATCACCGTCCAGATCGATCCGCCGAAGTGCTACGCCGACATCACCGCCATGCAGAAGTGCCTCGGCGACTGCGGGTCGCCGGTGCAGCCCGGCAAGCTCGAGGCGAGCTGTGAGGGCGGCGAGATCAGCGGCAAGTGCGACGCCGAGTGCAAGGGCAAGTGCAGCGTCGAGGCCGGCGCGGCGTGCACCGGCACCTGCAACGCGAGCTGCTCGGGCAAGTGCGACGTCGGCTTCAAGGGCACCTGCGGCGGCAAGTGCGACGGCAAGTGCGACGGCAAGGACTCGAAGGGCGCGGCGTGCGCCGGCACCTGCGAGGGCAAGTGCGACGCCAAGGCCGAGGGGTCCTGCTCGGGCACCTGCGAGGGCAGCTGCTCCGGCTCCTGCGAGGTCAAGGCCGCGGCGAAGTGCTCCGGCTCGTGCTCCGGCGGCTGCAGCGCCGAGATCAAGGAGCCGAAGTGCTCGGGCGAGTTCAAGCCCCCGAGCGTCGACCCGAGCTGCCAGATGCAGTGCACGGCGAAGACCGCCGGCGAGGCGAAGTGCGATGCGCCGAACGTCCGCATCGTGGCGAACGGCAAGGTGAACGCCGACGCGCAGAAGCTCGTCGCCGCGCTCCGCACGTCGCTCCCGGCGATCGCGAAGGTGCAGCTCGGCTCCGGCAAGAAGCTGGCGGCGGCGGTGTCCGGCGTCGGCAAGGCGGGCGTCGAGGTGAAGGACGTGGCGCTCAAGGCCGGCGGCAAGGCGGTCGCCTGCGTCGCGGCCGCGGTCGACGCGTCGGCCAGCGCGACGGCCTCGATCGACGTCAACATCAAGGCGAGCGCGAGCGTCAGCGGCTCGGCGAGCGGTTCGGCCAGCGGCGGGACCTGATCCCCGGCGCGGCCTGAGCGCGGGCGCGGCGGCGGTCCCCTCCTGGGGGCTGCCGCCGTCGTCATTTCAGGCGCCGAATCCAGGCCCGCGGCGCAGATCTGGATGCGAGCTCACCTTTCCGGTCGCGGCGCGAAGGCCGAGATCGGCGCCGGATGCGCCGTCCAACGTTGCCGGCAGGTTTCTTGGCCAGACAGCCGCGATGCGGCAAGCCGTCAAAGCGGCGTGCCTCCGGGAGGCGGCCAGGCCATTGCGCGCTGTCGCGGCGCTCGTCCGGGGTATCATGGTGCATCTGCGAACGATGACGGGGTACTCGGAAGGGCAGGAGCGATGGTCGGCGATCCCTTGATCGAGCGCGGCGCCAGGATCGGCGAGTACACGATCGAGGATCGCCTCGGCGAGGGCGGCTTCGGCGCCGTGTTCCGCGGCCGCGACGGGGCCGGCAACGACGCCGCCATCAAGATCTTCAAGGACGTGAGCGCCCAGAACGCCGGGCAGCTCTTCGCCCAGCAGAACGAGATCGAGGCGCTGCTCCGCCTGCGCCACCCCTCGCTCGTCAAGCTCTCCTCGTACGGCGTCCTGGACGGCGTGGGCCTCTACCTGGCGATGGAGCTCGTGCAGGGCGAGACGCTCGACCGGTACCTCGCGCGGATGGGCTCGCTCGACACGATCGAGGCCCTGCGCATCGCGCGCCGCGTGGCCGAGGCGCTCGCGCACTGCCACGCGCTCAACGTCCTGCACCTCGACCTCAAGCCGAGCAACATCGTCCTCACCGATCCGTACGAGCCCCGGCTCAAGATCCTCGATTTCGGCCTGGCGACGCTCACCGTGAGCTTCCAGCCCGAGCACGCCCGCGTCAACGCGGGCACCATCGCGTACCTGGCGCCCGAGTGCCTGAAGCGGGGCGCGCTCGGGCGCCCGAGCCCCCGGATGGACCTCTACGCGGTCGGCGTCATGCTCTACGAGCTGCTCGCCGGCCGGCTCCCGTTCTCGGACGGCACCGTCAACAGCGTCATCAACCAGAAGGTCTACGGCACGCTCGTGCCGCTCGCCCACGCGGCGCCCGAGACGCCGGCGCCCGTCGTCGCGCTCGTCGAGGAGCTCCTGGAGCGCGACCCGGCGCGGCGCTTCTCCAGCGCGGCCCGGCTCTGCGCTCGGCTCAAGGAGCTCTACTACGTCACGCTCCACGGCACCTCGCAGCCCCCGGCCGGGGCCGAGGACGAAGCGCACGAGCGCGACGCCGCCGCGCCGGAGGCCTTCGACGACGCGCACGACGCGCCCTTCGTCGGCCGCGAGCAGGAGCTCGGGCGGCTCATCGAGCTCGTCCAGGGCGCGGTGCGCGGCGAGCCGCGGCCGGCCGTGGTGGTCGGCGACACGGGCGTCGGCAAGAGCCGCCTCGTCGCCGAGCTGCTCCGGAGCGCCGAGCAGGCGGGCACGGCGATCGTCGCGTACGGCCGGTGCAGGGAGCTCTCCGGGCTCGTGCCCTACTCCGCGATCCGCGAGGCGCTGACGCAGATCGCGCTCTGGCTGGAGCGGCACGGCGACAGCCGGGCGGCGCGCATCCGCCGGCTGGTGAGCCTCGTCATCGCCGACGACGCCGCCCTCCTCCGGGGGCTCGTGCCGGAGCTGACGCGCGCGGTCGGGCTCGCCGACGAGGGCGGCGCCATCGGCCCGGGCGGAACGCGCTGGATCGCCGAGCTGATCCTGCGGCTGCTCGGCGCGATCTCCGAGGAGATCCCGGTCGTCCTCGCGATCGAGGACGTGCACTGGGCCGACGAGGCGACGCAGGAGGTGCTGCAGCGCCTCTCGGATCAGCTCGGAGAGATGCCGGTGCTGCTGCTCGCCACGGCGCGGCCGCCCTTCGCGCGCGGCTCGTCGCTGCCTCCGCCCGGCTCGTCGCTGCCTCCGCCCGGCTCGTCCGCGCTGCGCGGCCCGGGCTCGTCGCCGATGACGCCGCGCGCGGCGGGGTGGCTCGCGTGGAAGGACGTCGAGCGCCTCGACCTCGGCCCGCTCCGGCCCGAGGCGAACCGGGCGCTCCTCTCCGCGCTCGGCCGCGGCGCGGGGGACGACCTCGTCCAGGAGCTCGTGCGCCGCGTCCCGCTGCTCGCCGCGGGCAACCCGCTCTTCAACATCCAGGTCGTCCGCAACATGGAGACCGAGGGCTTCCTGCACCGCAGCCGGAGCGGCGCGCTCGAGATCTCCCGCGCCGACGCGCACTACCTCGCGCCCGCGTCGGTCTCGGACGTCCTCTCGCGCAGCATCGACGCGCTCGATCCCACGACGGTCCAGGTCCTCGGCGTCGCCGCGCTCATCGGCCGCCAGTTCCTGCGCGACGATCTGGTCGAGCTCGGGCTCTTCGACCCGGCGGAGGTCGACCGCGCCCTGCGCGACGCCGCCGCGCACTACGTCTGCCTCGGCGAGGACGGAGGCCTCGCGTCGTTCTCGCACGACGCGGCGCGCGAGCAGCTCGCCGCCCGCGTGCCGCCCGAGGAGCGCCCCGACTACCACGGGCGCATCGCGCGGCGCATCGAGCTGCGCGGCGGCGATCCGGGGACGCTCGCGCACCACGTCGAGCGCGCCGGCGAGCTCGACCGCGCCGCGTCGACGTACCTGCTCGCGGCGAGCGAGGCCGATCGGCTGCAGGATCCGCACGGCGCCAGCCGCCGGCTGAAGCAGGCGCTCGCGCTGCTCGAGCGGCTGCCGCTCGACCCGGCGCGGATCGAGCTCAGGGCCCGCTGCGCGCACGAGCTCGCGCGCGTGGCGTGCCTGCTCGGCAGCACGGCGGAGCCGCTCGATCTGCTCCGCCGCACGCAGGGGGCGCTGCCGGAGACGCCGCTCGTCACGGCGGCCCTCTCCAGCGCGCTGTCGCGCGTGCACTATGTGCGGGGCGAGTTCGCCGACGCGGTGGCCCACAGCCGCAAGGCGCTCGAGGCGATCGGCTCGAGCCCGGAGCTGCGCCCGTACCAGTGCCTGCCGGCGAACATCCTCGGGCGCGCGCTGTGCGCGGCCGGCAAGGTGGGCCCGGCGACCGAGCCGCTCCGCCGCGGCTGCGAGCTCGCGGAGGCGGCGGGCGAGTACGTCGAGCTCTGCCACTCGCGCGGCATCCTCTGCGTCGCGCTGAGCCAGTCCGGCTTCTACGCCGAGGCCGAGCAGAACGCCGCGGACGCCGCGCGCCTCGCCGAGCGCCTGCGCGACCCGGTGCGGCTGCTCGGCACGTGGTTCTACCACGCGGTGCTCGCGGAGGGCCGGTTCGACTGGGATCTCGGGGTCCGGTCGACAGCGCAGCTGCTCTCGTACGCCGAGGAGCACGGCCTGAGCGGGCTCTACCTGTACATGGGGACGATGTACGCGGGCCGGCACCAGTTCCACATGGGCCAGCTCACGCGGGCCCGCGTGCTGATCGCGAACGCGGTCAACCTGAGCGGCGTGCTGGGCATCGGCATGGGGCGCGGCTGGGCGGAGGGGTACCTGGGCGACGTGTATTTCGTGCAGGGCCTGCTTCGCGAGGCGCTCGCCGCCTACGAGCGGGCGATCGAGATCGGCTCGGCGGGGACGGGCGACGCGTACGCCGTGAGCCTCGGCCGGGTCGGCCGGATGCACGCGCGGGCGCTGCTCGCCGACGAAAGCGGCGCCGGCCAGGCCAGCGAGCTCGCCGTATACGGCCGGGAGACGCTCGATCTCATCCGCGCGTCGGGCAACCGGACGCTGCTGGTGACGGCGCTCGAGCGTCACGCCGAGGCGTTCGACGCGCTGGGCGACGGGGGGGCTGCGCGCGGCGTCCGCGCCGAGCGCGCGGCGCTCGTCGGGGAGCTCGGCCTGACGGATCCGACGTTCTGGCCGCGCGTCCCGGCCGAGGCGGCGTTCCAGGGCCCCCCGCGGGCGTACTGGGCCGATCTGCCGCGCGAGGTCCGGAGCGCGGGCCCGAGCAACGTCGGCACGACGCAGATCGTGGGCGCGACGGTGGCGGAGCTCGCGGCGGCGGCGACGATCGCGGTCCCGGAGGAGGATCTCGGCGGGCCGACGATCGTGGCGATCCCGCGGCTCCGCCACGTCACGCTGCTGGAGACGCTGGCCTCGGTGGAGGGCTTCGTCCCCCGCTTCGACGGGCCGGAGGCCCCGCCGGTCGCCAAGTGACGGCGGAGGCTGCGCGGCCGGCGCCTGCCGGAACTGTCGAGGTCGTGCGCACGGCGCTCGCCCACACCTGGGCGATGCTGTTTCTGGTCGTGCTGCTCCCCGTCGGGCTGCTCTGCTTCCCCTTCGATCCCCGGCAGCGGATGCACGATCGGCTCTCGGTCGTGTGGGCGCGCGGGGCGCTCTGGCTGGTCGGCGTGCGCATCGAGGCCGAGGGCGTCGAGCACGCCCGGCCGGGCGAGCGGTACGTGATCGCGGCGAACCACCAGAGCACGCTCGACATCCTCGCGTTGCTCGTGGTGCTCCAGGGGCGCACGCCGCTCCGGTTCCTGGCGAAGCGCGCGCTGTTCCGCGTGCCCGTGCTGGGCTGGGGCATGCGCCTGTACGGCCACACGCCTGTCGACCGGCGGCGCGCCCGCGGCGCGCTCGCGGATCTCGGCGAGGCGCGGCGCAACGTGATGCAGCGGTGGTCGACGGTGTTCTTCCCCGAGGGCACCCGGAGCGCGACGGGTCGGCTCCTGCCCTTCCGGCTGGGCGCGTTCCGGACCGCCTCGGCCGCGGGCGCGCGCGTCCTGCCGGTGACCATCGACGGCGCGGGCGCGCTGCAGCCGAAGGGGCGTTATGCCGCCGCGCCCGGCGTCGTGCGGGTCGTTGTGCACCCGCCGCTCGACCCGCCGGGCGCGTCCGCCGAGGCGCTGCACGCCTCGATGGAGGCGTGCAGGTCCGCCGTGGTGTCGGCGCTGCCGGAGGCGCTCCGGGACGGAGGCGAGGCGGTCGCTCGCCCGGAGCACCCCGAACAGCGTCGGTGAGGCGGGCATCACGGCAGTCCAGAGCCTCCGGGTCGAGCTTCAGCTCTCCCGGGAGGCTCCCGGCAGCCTCCGACCAGAGCTAGCCGCCGCCGGGCAGCTTGCCGAACCGCTGCTCGTACTCGGCCAGCCGCGCTGCGAGGAGCGTCGCCTCGTGCTGTGCCGCGCGTGCCCGCTCGTCGGCGGCCCGCGCCTGCTCCTCGCCCGTGGGCACCACGCGCCCTTCCGGGTCGAGCCAGCGCAGCCAGTCGGCCTCGAGGCCGTGGTACGTGCCGCGGCGGACGCCGAGCCCGAGGTGCAGCCGCGGGCTCGCCACGTCGCCGCCCGCGCCGGGCGCGACGGGCGCGTACGCCATCGTGGCGAGATCGAGCGCATACGCCTCGAGGACGCCCGTGAACGGATCGAACAGGTAGTACTCGGGCACGCGCAGGAGCTTCGCGTAGATCCGCATCTTGTCGATGCGATCCACCTTCTCGGTGCTCTCGGAGAGCAGCTCGATCACCACGTCGGGCGTCCTTCCGTCCTCTTGCCAGACGACCCAGGACTTGCGCTCGCGCCTCACCGTGTCGAGCACCACGAAGACGTCCGGCCCGCGAAAGTCGTTCTTCTTCGCCTGGAGCTCGCTGAAGTAGACGGCCATGTTGCCGCCGACGTACACGTCGTCGCGCTCCTTCCACAGCAGATCCAGCGCCTCGATGAGGAGGTCCATCTGCTTGCGATGCCGCTCGGACTCCATCGGCTCCCCGTCGTCGTACGGCAGCTCGTCCTCGCCGGGCGGCGGGATCGGGACGAACGAGGTGTCGCGCTGAAAGGCCATGCGTCGCTCCTCCAGGGAGAGTACCGCTCGTCGCCCTCGCCGTCGAACGCGTCGCGGAGGGCCTCCCGTACCACGGCCCCACACCGGCCGCGACGGAGCTCCGTGACGATGCCAGCGGCGCCAGCGGCAACCGACGGCCCGCCGCTCCCGGCACGCTCTGCGCCTTTCGCCCACGCCGCGTCGACAAGCGCCCCCCGGAAGAACTCTGCATGACAAGATTCGAGACGAGCGCGCAATGGCACACAATGGACGGGAGGGTTAGGTGAAAGCCATGGATGTCACCAAGGTGATGGGCGAGCTGGAGCGGCTCGGCACCGAGCAGAACCGCAAGGTGTACCGGCGCCACGGGATGACCGATCCGCTCTTCGGCGTGAGCTTCGCCCACATGAACGCGCTGGAGAAGCGGATCAAGCGCGACCACGAGCTCGCCGAGGCGCTCTGGGCGACGGGCAACGGCGACGCGAGGACGCTGGCGGTGGCGATCGCCGATCCGGAGCGCTTCACCTGGGACAAGCTCGAGGCGTGGCTCGACGGCCTGCGCTCTCCGCTGCTCATCGACCTGCTCATGAAGCGCGTCGCGCTGAAGACGCCGTTCGCCCGGGACGCGATGGCGCGCTGGACCGCGTCGAGCGACGAGTGGATCGGCCGCGCGGGCTGGACGCTCCTCGGCCTGCTCGCGATCGAGGACCCGTCGCTGCCCGACAGCGTGTTCGAGGAGCGGCTCTCGGTGATCGAGGCGTCCATCCACCGGGCAAAGAACCGCGCCCGCGAGGGGATGAACAGCGCGCTCATCAGCATCGGCGGGCGGAACGAGCCGCTGCGAGGCAAGGCGCTCACGGTGGCGCGGCGCATCGGCAAGGTCGAGATCGACCACGGCGAGACGAGCTGCAAGACGCCCGACGCGACCGCCTACATTGAGAGCATCTGGGCCAGGAAGCCGGCGAAGCCGGCCGCCGCTGCGAAGCCCGCCAAGGCCGCTGCGAAGCCCGCCAAGGCCGCCGCGAAGCCCGCCAAGGCCGCCGCGAAGCCCGCCAAGGCCGCCGCGAAGCCCGCCAGGGCCGCTGCGAAGCCCGCCAAGGCCGCCGCCGCAAAGCGAGCCTAGCCCGCCAGTTCCGCCACACGCGCCGTCCGGCGCTGGATCACACCGGGTGCGCCGTCGTGAACAGCTCGCCTGGCGGCCCGAGCAGCTCCTTGCGGGTAAGCCGCTCGACGACCTTGCGCGTGAAGATCAAGTGATCTTCCTCCTCGTGCAGGCGGCGCCGGAACGCCTGCCTCGCCTCGCTGTCGTCCGCCTCGTCGGCGAGCTCGAGCAGCAGCTGCCAGCCGGCGTTGTCGACGAGCTCCGCGGTGAGCAGCGCGTGGAAGAGGTGGGTCGGGTTCATGTCCCCGTCGAGCACGATCTGCTCGATGCCCCGCGACTCGACCGCGACGAGCCGCGACATGTCCGTCTCGGCGTGCGCGTCCCCGCCCAGCGCGCGGATCTGCGCCTCGAGCCACTCCTCGTGCTCCTTCTCCTGGTCCCGGTGCTCCTTGAGCTGACCAAGCCGGGTCATCAGGAGGGGATCGGCCGCGCGGCCGATCTTCTCCACGATGGCGTCGTAGAGCTTGACGCCTGCGCGCTCGAAGGTCAGCCGCTCGCTGAGCAGGTCGATGGCCTTGTCCCTGTTCGTCTGTGCAAGCTTCTTCATGGATGCCTCCGACCGGGGCGCATGCGATTCGCAGGCCGCCGCGCGCCGCGCCTGCGAGGCGGGCAGAGCGCCGGCCGGGCGCGGCGCGCGGCGATCAGAGGTGCTCTGTCAGGTACTCGACGATGGCGCGGTTCGCGTAATGGCTCGCGGCCGGCGACCGGTAGCCGTGCCGCTCGCCCGGGAACACGAGGGTGTCGAACCGCTTGTCCGCGGCCATGAGCGCCTCGATCATCTTCGCCGTGTGCGCAAAGTGCACGTTCTCATCCATGAGCCCATGCATGAGGAGCAGCTTGCCGCGCAGGTTGCCCGCGCGCTTCGTGAGATCGGTCGCCTCGTACCGCGCGGCCTCCTTGTCGAGGAGACCCATGTACCGCTCCGTGTAGCCCGTGTCGTACAGCCGATCGTCGCTCACCGGTGATCCCGCGACGCCCACGTGGAAGCGGTCCGGCGCCATGAGGAGCGCCTCCAGCGCCATCCTGCCGCCGTAGCTGTGGCCGTAGATCCCGACGCGGCCCGCGTCGACGTAAGGCAGCGTCTTCAGGAAATCGAGGCCCGCGATCTGGTCGGCGAGCTCGACCTCGCCGAGGCGCCCGTGAATGGCGGACTCGAACGCGCGCCCGCGGTTCGCCGAGCCGCGGTTGTCGAGCTGAAACACCACCACCCCGCGGTCCGCGAGGTGATTCCACAGGAGCCACGGCGACCACGAGTTGAAGACCGTCTGGACGCCGGGCCCCCCGTACACGCTCACCACGACCGGATAGCGGCGGCCGGGCTCGATCCTCCGCGGCGCGAGCAGCGCGCCGTAGAGCGTGTCGCCGCTCGCGGCGCGCACCTCGACGATCTCGGGGGCGCGCAGCTCGAGCTCCGCGAGCTCGCGGTCCACGGGCGCCGGCAGCGCGCCGACCTCGGCGTTGTCCGCGCCCCTCACCGCCCCTCTCCACGGGCGATCCAGGGCCGCATGGAGCTCGACGTACCCCGGCCCCCTCGGATCCACGGTGATCTGGTGCATCCCCGGGTCGGACGTGAGCCGCTTCACCTCGCCGCCCGCGAGCGGCACGGTGTAGAGGTGGCGCTCGGTCGGGCCGTCCTTCGTCGCCACGAAGCGCGCGAGGCCGCGCTCCTCGTCCGGCGGAAGGAGCGAGGTGATGTCCCAGTCCCCCGCGGTGAGCCGCGCGAGCTCGGCGCCCGAGCCGGCGTCCCGCAGCGCGAGGTGGCGGTGGCCGCCCTCGGCGGTCGACCAGAGGAACCTCGGCGAGCGCTCGAGGAGCCGCATGTCGGCGAAGTCAACCCACGTCGGCGAGGTCTCGACGACGACCTCGGCCGCCTCGCCCGAGCGCGGCCTCGCGCGGAGGAGCGAGAGGCGCTTCTGGTCGCGCGAGAGGGTCTGGAACCAGAGCGCCTTGCCGTCTTCCGCCCAGGCGAACCGGCCGAGGTAGCGCTCGCCTTCGCCATCGCCGCCCTTCCACGCGAGCCATGTCGTCTTCCTGGTGGCGAGATCGAGGATGCCCGCCCTGACGCGGGGGTTCTTGCCGCCGACGCGCGGGTAACGCGCCATCATGAGATCTTCCTTGCCGTCGCGGAAGCCGAGGACTGGCACCTTCTCGACCTCTCGCTCGTCGACCTCCAGATAAGCCACCCGGTCGCAGCCGGGGGAGATCCAGAAGCCGCTCGGCTCATCGAACTCCTCCTGACCGTTGAAGTCGCTCAGGCCGCGCGACACCCCCTCGGGCGCCCCCCGGGTCAGCGCCGTCTCGCGGCGCGAGGCGACGTCGATCATGAAGAGCTCGCGCCCGCGGACGAACACCACGCGCTCGCCGCCGTCGCACACCTTCGGATCGATCTCCGGCTCGGGCGTGTCGGTGAGCCGCGCGATCGCCCCTTTCGGGTCGCGCGCGTCGCGCAAGAAGAGGTCGCCGCCGAAGGGGATGAGCAGGACCTCTGCCCGCTTCGCCCACGAATAGGCCGTGATCCCCCTGGAGAACATGCGCTGTCGCTCGCGGCGGAGCTCCTCCTCGCGCGACAGCGGCTTCGCGTCCTTCAGCAGGTCGCCCGAGGCGACGAGCTGCCGGATCTCGCGCGATGTGGTGTCGAAGGCGAAGAGAGACTGCTCCGGCCCGTCCGCCTGCCGTTGGAGGTAGGTGATCAGGTTCCCGCCGGGCGCGTACTGGATCCCCCTGGGCAGCCGCGCTCCGAGCGGCGGTTGCCGGCCGAGGTGGGCGTACGTGATCCGGCTCGCCTCCGGCCCGGCGATGCGCGTCCTGTCCGGCAGGGCGGCCTGCTTCACCGCCGCAGCGGCCCCGGCCGGGGCCGCCTTGGCGGGCGGGGCGGCCCTCCGCGGGGACGAGCCGGGCGGGGCGCAGGCGGCCAAGAGGAGGGGGAGCAACCCCCAGATTGCGGGGCGCGGCGGAGCTCGCATGGCCGCGATTTCGCTCGACGCGGCGGGGAATGTCAAACGCCGGCTGCCGTGGCGAGGCCAGGGGGTGAGAGGAGAGAAAAAAAACGCAAAGACCCGAAGACGCAAAAGGGAAAGAAGACGTCTCAAGGCGCAAAGGAATCATCGGAGCGGCAGAGATCGGGCCCCTGCCCTGCATCTCTTCTTTTTTGCGTCTTTGCGTCTTTGCGTTTGAATTCTCCTTCTACGTCTCGCGCTCACAGCACTCGATCTCCATCGCGCGCCATGAAGGCAGGTCAGCTCGCGATGCGCCGGAGCACGATGACCGGCCGCCCCGCGTCGCGCGAGCGATCGATATCCACCTTGCAGTCGAGCATCCAGTCGTTGTGGTCCTCCGGATCGGCGATGATCTGCTGCACGACCCAGGAACCGCCGTCCTCGGCGGGGTGGATGATCGTGTTGCTCGGGCTCCGGGCCGCCGGATCGGTGCGGATCGCCGCATGCTCCGCGTAAAAGCCTCGGAGCGCCTCGTCCAGCCGATCCGCCGTCCAGGGCGCCTCCTCCCCCTCCACCATCTCGGCGGCGACCTCGTAGTCGCGGCGGGCCAGCGCGCGCAGGAAGAAGAAGAGCTCGTTCCTCACGAGCACGGTGAACTCCTTGACGTTCCGCGTGACGTCGAACGCGGCCTGCTCCACGGCGCCGCCCGGGGCCGCCGCGCGCGGCTGGAACGACGGGTCGCGCAGCCGCTCCCACTCGTCGAGCAGGCTCGAGTCCACGCCGCGGATGAGCGCCCGGAAATAGGCGATCATGTCGATGGTGTCGCTGTCCTTCGCGTACTCGGGCACCGTCTGGACGAGCGCCTTGTACACCTCGGAGACGTACCTGAGGAGCAGCCCCTCCGCCCGCTCCAGGTTGTACTCCCGGATGTACTCGCTGAACGACAGGTATTGCTCGTACATCTCGCGCGCGACGCCCTTCGGACGGATGTTCTCCTGCCCCACCCAGGGGTGCCGCCGCGCGAAGTCGTTGAACGTCCCGTAGATGAACTCGCGGTTCGGCCTCGGATAATCGAGCTTCTCGAGCTCCTCCATCCGCTGCTCGTACTCCACGCCCGCCGCCTTCAGCTCCGCGAGCTTCTCGGTCTTCAGCCGATCGAGCTGCTTCTGCAGGATGAGGTCGGGGTTCTCGAGGATCGACTCGACGAGCGTCAAGAGATCGAGCGGATAGGTGCCGCTGTCGGGATCCAGCTTGCCCACCGTCTCGAGGACGTAGAGCGAGAGGGCGTGGTTCAGCGAGAAATCTTCCTGGAGATCCGCGTTGATGCGGAGGCGCTTGCCCGGCCCGTCGTCCCTGGGGACGAACTCGATGATGCGCGCCTCCACGAGCGAGCGGAAGAGGAGCATCGCCGTCCTGCCGTGCTGGCGCCGGACCGCCGGCCGATCGTGGGTGCCGCGGATGAGCCGCTTCAGCGCCAGACAGCCGCCCTCCTCGCGCCCGAGCACGTTGACGAGCATGCCGTGCGTGACCTGGAACCGGGACACGAGCGGCTCGGGCGGCGACTGGATCAGCCTTTCGAACGTCTGCCGGTCCCAGTGCACATAGCCCTTCTCCGGCGGCTTCTTCCTGACGATCTTCCGCCGCTTGGCCGGGTCGTTCCCCGCCTTCGCCTCGAGCCTCATGTTCTCGATGACGTGCTCCGGCGCCTGGGCGACGACGCTCCCCTGGTTGTCGAACCCCTTCCGCCCGGCCCGGCCGCTGATCTGCTGGAAGTCACGCACGCTCAGGATGGCCGTCTTCTCGCCGTCGAACTTGCAGAGCTTCGTGAACAGCACCGTGCGGATCGGGATGTTGACGCCGACGCCGAGCGTGTCCGTGCCGCAGATGATCTTGAGGTGCCCCTGCTGGGCCAGCTTCTCGACGAGCAGCCGGTATTTCGGCAGGAGCCCCGCGTGGTGGAGCCCGATCCCGTGCCTGACGAAGCGCTGCACCTCGCGGCCGTAGGGGCTCGAGAACTTGAACGGACCCCCGAACGCGGACCCCGGCCCTGCGCCCGCGAGGGCGGCGGTGATCGCGCGCTTCTCCTCCTTGGTGCAGTAATCCTGGCTCATCAGGTTCTGCGCCTCCTCGGCGCAGCCCCGCTGCGTGAAGCTCACGATGTAGATCGGCGCCTTGCCGCTCTTCACGAGCGTCGCGACGGTCTCGTGGAGCGGCGTCTCGCGGTACTCGAAGTCGAGCGGCACCGGGCGCACGGTCGACTTGATCACGGCGGTCTGCTCGCCCGTCAGGCGCGTGAGCTCCTCCTGGAAGAACTCGGTGCCTCCGAGCGTGGCGCTCATGAGCAAGAACCTCGCCTGCGGCAGCGTGAGCAGTGGGATCTGCCAGGCCGCGCCGCGATCGCGATCCGAGTAGTAGTGGAACTCGTCCATGATCACGTAGTCGCAGAGCGCCTTCTCGCCCTCGCGGAGCGCGATGTTCGCGAGGATCTCCGCGGTGCAGCAGATGATGGGAGCGTCGCGGTTCACGGCCGCGTCTCCCGTCAACATGCCCACGTTCTCGGGGCCGAAGTCGTTGCAGAGCGAGAAGAACTTCTCGCTGACGAGCGCCTTGATCGGGCACGTGTAGTACGACTTCATCCCCTCGGCGAGCGCCTTGAAGTGCATGGCGGCCGCGACGAGCGACTTGCCCGAGCCGGTCGGCGTGTTGAGGATCACGTTCTTGCCGCCGAAGATCTCGAGGATGGCCTCCTCCTGCGCCGGGTAGAGCTCGAGCCCCCGCTCGGCGACGTAGTCGAGGAAGCCGTTCAGGAGATCGTCGGCCGTGAAGTCGTGAGGCGACGGCGGGAGGCGAGCGAGGAGCGGAGCGGCGGCTTGATCCATGGCGGCTGTCGGGCGCGCGCCCATGGGCGCGGGCCCACCATGCAGAAGCCTGGTTTCAGCGAGAATGCAAGCAAACTCCTCCATGTCCGGGCCGGATCGCCCGCGACGCGCGCTCGGCGCGCGACCGACGCGGCAGGCGCAACCGACACCGCTGTCGCACTGGCGCGACCGACACGGCAGACGGAACAGGCGGATCGGACGCAGCAGGCTCCGCCCAGTCAAGCAGGACGAGCAGAGGACGGTGGCGATCGAGGTGCCATGCCGCCCGCAGCGTCACGCGATCGTGATAGCGTGGCCGGACGAAACACCAGGGGGGAGCGCCATGCACACACGGCCGAGCGGGCGGGTGCATGGAGGATCAGGGCGAGCGGCGGATGGGGGAAACGGCCGGACAACCAGCCTGGGCGACGCGAGCGCCCAGCAGGGGGACCGCGTGGATCGACGCGTCGAGCGGGAAGATCCTGCGCGCCAGCAGCTCGCTTTGCCTGCTGCTGGGCTATTCGGAGGGCGAGCTGCTCCAGAAGAAGCTGTCGGATCTCGCGCTGCCGGAAGACCGCGCGGGCTCGCTGGCCGCGTGGCGCTCGCTGCTCGAAGCCGACGAGGAGGAGCTCACCTTCGAGATGGCCTGCCGCTGCAAGGACGGCGGCGTCCGCTCGCTCCACGTGACCGGCGTCTTCGTCCGTGACGTCCGGCAGAGGCCGTATCGCGCGGTGGTGTTCGTCGAGGACATCACCGAGCCGAGGAACGCGGAGGAGCGGGCGGTCGCCGCGGAGCAGGCGCTGGCGGAGAGCGAGGCCAAGCTGCGGAACATCTTCCACAGCAACATGGCCCCGATGGCCTTCTGGACGCATGACGGACGCATCATCGAGGCGAACGACGCCTATCTGAAGCTCGTGGGCCACACGCGGGAAGAGGTCGCGGCCGGCCTGGTCCGCTGGGATGCCGACATGTCGCCGGAGGATCGCGCCGCCGGCGACCGCGCCCTGGCAGAGCTGCGGGCGAGCCGGTGGACGTTCACGCCCTTCGAGAGGACCTATGTGCTGCGCGACGGCACGCGCATCAAGATGCTGGTGAGCGGCTGTCTGCTGCCCGGTGAGCGGTACGAGGAGGCCGGCTTCGCGATCGTGCTCGACATGACGGCGCTCCGGCAGACGGAGGCGGCGGTCCAGCGGTGCGAGCAGGTCTTCCGCGCCATCGGTGAATCCATCGACTATGGCCTCTGGGTCAGCGACCCGGCAGGACAGAACATCTACAGCAGCCACGCGTTCCTCCAGATGGCCGGGATAAAGCAGGAGCAATGCTCGGGTCACGGGTGGATCGAGACGCTGCACCCGGACGACCGGCAGAAGGTCGCGATCTTCGAGGAGTGCGTGCGGCGGGGTGAGCCGTTCGAGGAGGAGCTCCGTTACGTCAGCCCTGACGGCGTCGTCCACCCCGTCCTCAACCGGGGCGTCCCGGTCCGCGACGAGCGAGGCGAGATCACCGCCTGGGTCGGCATCTGTCTCGACGTCAGCCGGCTCAAGCGCACGGAGGACGCGCTGCGCGAGAGCGAGGGCCGGCTCCGCGCGGCGCTCGACGAGGCGCAGCGGGTCATCGCGGAGCGCGGGCGCCTGGAGGACGAGCTCCGCGCGCGCGAGCGGGAGCTCGCGTCGCTGATGGCGAACTCGCCCGACGTGATCTACCGCCTGGACCTCGACCTGCGCTGCACCTTCATGTCGCCCACCTCGTGGACGGTGATGGGGTTCCCGCCGGAGCACTACATCGGCAGGACGCCCCGCGAGAACGGGCTCCCGACCGAGGTGATCGAGGTGAGCGAGGCCGTGTGCCACGAGGCGCTCGCGACGGCCAGACCGCAGCGGATGGAGTTCAGCCTCGGCGGGCGGCGGTTCCGCGCCCGGATCATCCCCGAGCTCGGGCCCGAGGGCGCCGTGGACTCGTTCATGGGGATCACCGAGGACGTCACCGCGGAGCGGCTGGCCGAGGAAGAGCGCCAGAAGCTGCTCGAGAGCGAGCGCGCCGCGCGCGACGAGGCGGAGCGGGTGAGCCGGGTCAAGGACGACTTCGTCGCGACGCTCTCGCACGAGCTGCGCTCGCCCATCAACGCCATCCTCGGCTGGGCGCGCATCCTGCGGGGCCGGGCGCCCGAGCCGCCGACGCTCGCGCGGGGGCTCGAGGTCATCGAGCGCAACGCGCGCCTCCAGGCCGACATGGTGTCCGAGCTGCTCGACATGAGCCGGATCGTCTCGGGGAAGCTGCGGCTCGACGTGCAGCCGGTCGACCTGCCGTCGGTCATCCGGAGCGCGCTCGAGGCGATCCAGCTCGCGGCGGAGACCAAGGGGATCGCGGTCGCCTCGAGCATCGACCCCGAGGCGAGCTCCCTGAGGGGGGATCCCGCGCGGATCCACCAGGTCGTCTGGAATCTCCTGTCGAACGCCGTGAAGTTCACGCCCCCGGGCGGGCGGATCGACGTCGCGCTGCGGCGCGCGGGCGCGCACGCCGCGCTGTCGGTGACCGACACCGGGATGGGCATCGCCCCGCAGTTCCTCCCCCACCTGTTCGAGCGCTTCCGGCAGGCGGACGCGTCCTCGACGAGGAAGCACGGCGGGCTCGGCATCGGGCTGTCGATCGTCAAGCACCTGGTCGAGCTGCACGGCGGCACCGTGGAGGTCGCGAGCCAGGGCGAGCATCTGGGCGCGACCTTCACCGTGACGCTGCCGCTCGCCGGCGTCTCGCAGGAGGCGCCCGACGCGGCGGCGCGCCCCAGCGAGGCGTGCGCCGAGGCGCTGGCCGACTACCCGGGCGCGTCGCTCGCCGGCATGCGGGTGCTGGTGGTCGACGACCAGCCCGACGCGCGCGAGGTCGCCCAGCGCGTGCTGGAGGAGTGCGAGGCGACGGTCATGACCGCGGGATCCGCCGCCGAGGCGCTGGCCATTCTTTCGCAGGATCGGCCCGACGTCCTCGTCAGCGACCTCGGGATGCCTGGTGAGGACGGCTTCCAGCTCATCCGCAGGGTGCGGGGCCTCGACGAGGCGCTCGGCGGGGCGACGCCGGCCGTCGCGCTCAGCGCGCTGGCGCGGGCCGAGGACAAGGCGCGGGCGCTCGGCGCCGGGTACCAGGCGCACGTCGCCAAGCCCCTGGATCCGGCCGAGCTCGTCGGGGTGATCGTGGCGCTGGCCAAGGATCGGGCGAACCCGACGGACCCGACGAACCCGACGAACCCGACGAACCCGACGAACCTGACGAATCCGCCGAGCGAGACGAGCCAGACGGCTCCGACCGATCGGACGAGCCGATGAGCGGCGGTTGCCCCGGGGGAGCTCCTTGGATTAGGTAGAAGCCTTTACGGCGCCGTCCACGGCGGGATGGCGAGCACGGCCATGGTCCAACAGATTTCCGTGAAAGATCTCTTTCTGAAGCTGAAGGCGGGCGAGCCCGTGTACCTCCTCGACGTGCGCACGCCCGGCGAGCACGAGATCGCCGCGCTGCCGGGCAGCACGCTGATCCCGCTGAACGAGCTCGTCGAGCGGGCCGACGAGGTCGCGCCGGGCGAGGGCGCGCTGGTCGTCGCCTACTGCCACCACGGCGTCCGGAGCCTCTCGGCCGCCGCCCTCCTCGAGAAGCTCGGCCACGAGCGCGTCGCCTCGCTCCAGGGCGGCATCGACGCGTGGTCGATCCACATCGACGAGAGCGTCCCGCGGTACTGATCCCCCATCGACGAGCTCAGTTGAGCGAGGCGGCGCCGAGCCGGAAGTAGAGCGATCGGCCTGCGCCGCACGCGCTGCAGGCGACCTTCGCGACGCGGAGGCGGACGCCGTCGAGCGTCTCGGCAGTGTGGTCTTCCACGCGGAAGGCGCCGCGGCAGCGCGGGCACGGGATCGACCGGGCGGCGACCTCGACCTGCGAGGCGGCGTCGAGGGGGATGGCGCGCCCGGGGGTGTGGCCCGGCTCGAGCAGCGCGAGCCGCTCGATATCGCGGGTGAGCTTCGCCGACGTGCGGTCGCCTTCGCGCCGGGCGGCGCGGGCCGAGAGCTTCTTCTTCGCCATGATGCCTGTCCCTGCGGCCCGCCGGTGTGGAGACGTCGCCCGCGCGGGGAGCGCGAGGCCGGGTCTACCGCTTGTCGCGGATCGTCTCCAGGTCCTCGTACACGTCCTCGGCGCCTCCGCCGTACACGTCGCGCTCTGGCGAGACGGCGCCCGAGCGCGAGGGCGCGAGGGTGCCGGGCCGCCGCACCTTGGGGGGCCGGACCCCTTGCGGGCGGTGTTCGGGGACCGCTGCGGGGTCGGGCGTCGTGGCGGCAGCGTCGACCGCGGAGGGCGAGTCGGCCCCGGCCGGATCCGCGGGGTGCGAGGGCGCTTCCGGGGCCGGCGCGACGCCGGAGGGCGCGGGCATGCCGAACGGCGCGGGGCCGGTGGTGCTCGCGAGGGTCATCGGCGCGTCCTGGCCCGCCGGCGACCTGGCGGCGACCGGCGCGCTCGAGCTCGCTGTCCAGCGCGCCGCGCCGAGCGCTACCGCGGCGAGGAGAGTTGCGGCGGCCGCGATCCACGCGCCCGCGTTGCGGCGCCAGCGGAACGCGTGGGAGCGCCACCGCTCGCGGCGCCGTTCGGTCCCTTCGCGCGGGCTCCAGGCGATCTCCTGCCCGTCCGGCTGGGTCAGCGGCACCGCCCGCTTGCCCGCGCCGAGCTGCTGCGGCGGCGCCCCCCGCTTGCGCGCCATCGTCAGCGTGGGGGAGTCGTCGCGCGCCATCGTCAGCGTCGGGCCTTCCTCGCCCGCCATCGTCAGCGTCGGGCCTTCTTCGCCCGCCATCGTCAGCGTCGGGCCCTCCTCGCGCGCCATCGTCAGCGTCGGGCCTTCCTCGCGCGCCATCGTCAGCGTCGGGCCGTCTTCGGGAGCCGTCTTCAGCGCGATGCCGCTGTCCTGCGCCGTCTTCAGCGCGGCGCCGCTGTCCTGCGCCGTCGCCGGCGCGGGGCCGATGTCCTGCTCCATCTTCAGCGCGGCGCCGCCGCCCTGCGCTGTCGCCAGCACGGAACCGCTGCCTTGCGCCATCTTCAGCGCGAGGCCATCGCTCCGGGGCATCGTCAGCGTGGGGCCGTCCTCGGCGCTCCCCCCGTGCGAGGACCGGTCGTTCCGCACCATCTTCAGCGTGGGCCTGCTGTCCTGCGCCGGGGTCGTGGGGCCGCTGCTCCGCGCCAGCGCCAGGGTGGGCCGCTCCGCGACGGCCACGAGGGGGAGCGTGCGACGCTCGCTGGACGGGGCGTCGGCGCTGGACGAGGTCGCCGTCGCCGCCGCGGCGCCCTGGCTGGGCAGGGTGGTCACGTGGTCGCCGCCGGGCGAGAGCGCCGTCGAGCAGGGACCTGCCCCGGCTCCCGCCCCCTTGTCGGCGTCCGGCAGGGTCGACGACGCGCCCGGGCCGTCGTTGGCCGCGGCGGGGAGCGTGCTCGCGACGCCGTCGCCCGAGGGCCCGAGGGGCCGCGACGACGGAAAGGCCTTGCCCCGGGCGATCGCCTCGATCTGCGCCAGGGCGCGGGCGGAGTGCTCCGAGCCGAACGGCGCGATCTCTCGCGCCAGATCCGCCACGGTCTGGACGCGCAGCTCCGGCTCTTTCTCGAGGCAGCGCAGGATGATGTCCTCGATCCGGGCCGGCAGATCCATCCGGTGCACCCGCGGCGGCGTGGGCGCCTGCGTGGCGATGGCGACGAAGAGCGCCGAGATCCTGGACACCTCGAAGGGGAACCGCGCCGTCAGGAGCTGGTAGAGGATGACGCCGAGCGACCAGATGTCGGTGCGCGCGTCGACGTCTTTCGAGCACCGCACCTGCTCGGGCGACATGTAGCAGGGGGAGCCGAGCATCATCTCCGACGCCGTGAGCTTGCCGTCGTCCTCGGCGGCGGCCGACTTGGAGAGGCCGAAATCGAGCACCTTGACGATGGGCGCGCCGGTCGCGCCGGTCGTGAGGAAGAGGTTCCCCGGCTTGAGGTCCCGGTGGACGATGCCGCGCGCGTGCGCCTCCGCGATGGCCTCGCAGCCCTGGATCACGTAATCGACCGCCTCGGACACGGGCAAGGGGCCGCGCGCCTCGATCTCCCGCTGGAGATCGCGGCCGCGCAGGTACTCCATGACGAGGTAGGGGACGCCGAGATCGCCCGTGCCGACGTCGATGACGCGGGCGACGTGCTCGCTGCGGATCGCCGCCGCGGCGCGCGCCTCGCGCAGGAACCGGGCGCTCGCGCCGGGCAGCGTCATCGCGCGGGGGAGGAGGAATTTGACGGCCACGCGCTGGCGCAGCGAGACGTGCTCGGCGGCGAAGATGACGCCCATGGCGCCCCGGCCGAGGCTGCGCTCGAGGCGGTATTTCTGCGCGAAGACCTCGCCTATCGCTGGGATGCCCGCCGTTGACGCGGGGGCATCCGGTTCCGATGGCCCGACCTCCATGCGCACACTATAGCCGCGCTCCCGCTTTTTTTGACGCGAAGATGCGGGGCGTCGGGGGTGGGGGGCGACCGGATGCGGGGGCAGCGGAACGCGGTCGCGAGGGTCGCCGTAGGCGGGCCGCGCACCTTCCATCACTCCCATGGTGGGCGCCGTCGGCCACGCGCGGCTCGCATCACGAGAACGCGCGACGCGACGACGCCGCCCTCGCCAGGCTTGCCCGCGCCCCCTCGCCTGCGACGCCTTCCCCGCGCCCTCCAGCATTGCGACAGCCCTCTCGCCATGGCACGAGCCCGCCCTCATGCCGACCCGCCCCTTCACCCTGGGCCGCTCCCGCCCGCTCTCGGGCGATCCCGGCGCCGCCGGCGCGCGCCCGTTCGAGCTCCCGGCGCACCACCTCGTGACCCACGGCGTGGTCGTCGGCATGACCGGCAGCGGCAAGACAGGGCTCGTCATGGTCCTCGTCGAGGAGGCGCTGCGCTCGGGCGTCCCGGTGCTCATGGTCGACGTGAAGGGCGACCTGCCCAACCTGCTCTTCACGTTCCCGGAGCTCTCCGCGGCCGAGTTCGAGCCGTGGATCGACCCCTCGGCGGCCGCGCGCGACGGCCGCTCCACGGCCGACGTCGCCGAGGGGCTCGCGGCGCGCTGGCGCGACGGCCTCGCCTCGTCGGGGCTCGGGCCGGCCGACGTCGCCGCGCTCCGCGCCCGCATGGCCCCGCGCCTGCTGACGCCGGGCACCACGGCGGGCGAGCCGGTCCACGTGCTGTCGGCGCTCGAGGCCCCCTCCCCGCTCTGGGACGAGGACGAGGAGGCCGCCCGCGAGGCGCTCTCGGCCTCGCTGTCGCTCCTGCTCCGGCTCGTCGGCCGCGACCCGGATCCGGCCCGGAGCCGCGAGCACGTGCTGCTCGCGCACCTCGCCGAGCGGCGGCTGCGCGCGCGGCGGGCCGCGGGGCTCGAGGAGCTGCTCGCGGACCTGGCCGATCCGCCGATCGCCGCCGTGGGCGCCCTCGGCGTCGACGAGTTCTTTGCCCCCAAGGAGCGCCAGGCGCTCGCCCGCGAGCTCAATACCCTGCTCGCCTCGCCCACGTTCGCCACCTGGCGCAAGGGCGCGCCGCTCGACGTCGCGGCGTGGCTCGCGCCGCAGGCCGGCAGCGGCGGCGGCAAGACCCCGGCGGTGATCGTCAGCGTCGCGCACCTCGACGACGACGAGCGGCTCCTCGTCCTCGGGCTGCTGTTCGATCAGCTGCTCTCGTGGGTGCGCGGCCTCTCGGGCACGAGCGACCTGCGCGCCCTCGTGGTCTTCGACGAGGTCTTCGGCTTCCTGCCGCCGCACCCGGCGAACCCGCCCACGAAGCGGCCGCTGCTCGCGCTGCTGAAGCAGGCGCGCGCCTTCGGGGTCGGCGTCGTCCTCGCCACGCAGAACCCGATGGACCTCGACTACAAGGCGCTCTCGAACGCCGGCGCGTGGTTCGTGGGCCGGCTCCAGACCGACGCCGACCGCGAGCGCGTCGTCGAGGGGCTCTCGGGCGCGGACGGCGGCGCCGGCGGCGTCGGGGCCGCGGCCCTCTCGGCCACGCTGAAGGCGCTCCCCCCGCGCACGTTCTTCGTGCGCGACGTCCACATGCAGCCGCCGTCGTTCCTCGCCGAGACGCGCTTCAGCCTGTCGTGGCTGCGTGGCCCGGTCACCCGGCGCGAGATCGGCCGCCTCGTCCGGAGCATCTCCCCTCCCCCGCCCGCGCCCGATCCGACACACGCTTCTCTCGATTCAAGGTCTGTACATCCAGATCCCAGAGTCAATTCTCTCGATTCAAGGTCTGCACATCCAGATCCAAGAGTCAACTCTCTCGATTCAAGGTCTGCACATCCAGATCTCAGAGTTGATTCTCTGGATATCAGGTCTGCACATCCAGATCCCAGAGTCAATTCTCTCGATTCAAGGTCCGTACATCCAGATCCTAGAGTCGATTCTCTCGATCCCAGGCCTGCATCTCCCGATCCGAGGCGCGCTTCGCCCGGTCCGGCGAGCCCCGCCCCGCGCGCGCCCATGGGCCCGGGCGGGACGGTCGTGCTCGACCCGCGCCACACGCCCGCCGCCCCGCAGCCCGCGCGGCGCAGCGCGGCTGCTCGAGCGGGCGCCGGCGCCCCCGCGCCCGCACCGCCGCCCCCGGCAGCGACGGCGCCCCCGCCAGCGCCCGATGGATGGCGGAGCCTCTACGCGCACGCCCCCGCCGCCGCGCCGGAGGGCTTCCGTTACATCCCCTGGGTTGCTGCCTCCGTGATCGCCCACCTGCGCGACACGAAGCTCGGCGTCGCCCTCAACCGGAGCCAGCTCCTCGCCGCCCCGCTCCTGCCCGACGGCAGGCCGGATCTCTCGCGCGTCGCCCGGCTCGACGCCTCGCTGCTCGCCACATCGCCCGCCGCGGGCGCCCGCTTCGCCGAGCTGCCTGCCCCGCTCGCGAAGCGCGCCACCGCGCAGGCCGCGGCGCGCGCGCTCCGGGAGCACGCCTACCGCACGACCGAGGCCGCCGTGGCCGTCCACAAGGAGCTCGGGCTCGCGCAGGACGACGGCGAGCCCCTCGAGGCGTTCGCCGCCCGCTGCCGCGCCGCCGCGGCCCGGCTCGCCGCCGCCGAGCAGCAGCAGGTCGTCGGCCGGTTCGCGCCCAGGATCGCGCGCCTCGGCGAGCGCATCGCCGCCGCGAAGGCGCGGTACGGCGAGGCCGAGGCCGAGGTGGCCGCGCTCCCCGGCGCGGTGGGCGCCGCGCTCCTCGGGCTCGTCGCCGGCAGGGACACCGCCCGGCGCGCCGGGACCCAGCGCGACAAGGCCGCCGCGAAGCTCGAGCGCGCGCGGCAGGAGTGGACCGAGGCGGACGCCGCGCTCCGGGATCTCCACGCCGCGCAGGCCGCCGAGCTCGCGGCGCTGGAGCAGCTCCCCCTCCGCGCCGGCGAGGGCATCGAGACGAAGCGCCTCGTCCCCAAGAAGAACGACGTCGAGGTCGCGTTCGTGGCGCTCGCCTGGGCCGCGACGCTCGCCGGCCCCGCGTGAGCCCGCGGCGCTCGAGCCGCGACGCGACGCCCATACCTCCTCCCTCCCGCGACGTCGCGGTATCGCTGCCTCCATCGAGGCGCTACGCTCCCCCGCATGCAGCCGATCGGCTCACGTGAGCGACGCCTCGACGGGGAGCCCGCGCGGCTCTGCCCCAGGTAACGCCATGCCATCCTCCCGCTTCCGCGCCGGGCTCGGCCGTCCGAGCGCGGCGCCCGCCGAGATCGCGTGGTTCGCCTTCCACGGCGACGACCTCCTCGTCCGTGCGCCGGGCGACGGCGGCGATCGCTTCGACCTCCCGATCGCCGCCGATCTCGCCGACCTCGGCGTCTCCGTCACGCGCGCGCAGCCGCTCGGCGAGCTGGACGGGCGCGCCTGCCGCTCCGCCGAGCTCGCGCAGGGCGCGCCGGCGCCGGCGGGGTATGCCTACGTCTCGCTGCGGCGCCTCCACGGGCGCATCGATCCCGAGCTGTTCGAGATCGCGGGCACGGCGTACCAGGTCCAGCACTGGGACAAGGCGCACCAGTACTGCGCGGCGTGCGGCGCCGCGCTCGAGACCGGGCAGGACGAGCGCGTCAAGCGCTGCGTCCGCTGCGCGAGCAACTACTTCCCCCGGATCACGCCGGCGACGATCGTCCTCGTCGAGGACGGACCGCGCGTCCTGATGACGCGCCAGGCGCGGTTCCCCGCGGGCATGTACGGCCTCGTCGCCGGGTTCGTCGAGCCGGGCGAGACGCTGGAGACGTGCGTCGCGCGCGAGGTCCACGAGGAGACGGGCGTCGACGTCGCCGACATCGTCTATTTCGGCAGCCAGCCGTGGCCCTTCCCCCACCAGATCATGGTCGGCTTCACCGCGCGCTACGCCGGCGGCGAGCTCCGCGTCGACACGCGCGAGCTCGAGGACGCACGCTGGTTCCACCGCGACGCGCTGCCGCTCCTGCCGCCGCCGCTCAGCATCGCCCGGAAGCTCATCGAGGCCTGGCTCGCGCGGCCGGCGCGGTAGCGGCGCCGGGCGACCGCTTCGACGTGCGATTCAATGTCGGCGCACGCCTAACATGCGTCGGCGAGGTTCACATGCGGATACGCGCGGATCTTCGCGTCCGCGGTGAGCAGAGGACAGCCGTGAATCCGAGCGGTGGCCACGATGATCTGGTCCGCAGGATCGCTGTGGAACTCGCCGGGCAACCGGGTCGATTCAGCAGCGATGCTCGGCGCGAGCGGCAGGAGCAGCACGCCGGGATACGCCAGCGCAGCTCTGAGCCAGGCGTCGATGTCGCACGGCAGCGCGAGCCGTCCACGCTCGACGAGCTTCGCCACCTCCCAGCAGGAGATCGCGCTCACCCCGAGGCCATTCGCTTCGCTCCGCCGTATTAACTCCGCCCAGGCAGAGCCGAGGCGCTCATCGCGCTGGACCCACCATACCCAGGCGTGGGTATCCAGAACGATCATCGTTCCGCCTCCCACCCTCCGGGCTCTGCCGGAGAGAACGGGTCGTCAAAGCGGTATGGCGTTCCCTGCAGCGGGTATGCCGAAGACTGCGGCCGCTCCTTGACGAGCACGATCACCTCCACGCTCGTCCCGGGGCCGAGCGGCAGCCCCTCGATCGTCAGAGTTCCATCCGGCCGGACCGTCGCCTCAAGGCGGTGCGCTTCCATGGCTCAGTATAGCCTGGCGCCGCCCCGCTCGGCCCCGCGGCGGCTCAGACGCGCCGCAGCTTCCACGCGCCGCGGCGGAACACGAGCCCGCCCGCGACGGCCAACGTCGAGAACGCCGCCGCGATCGCGACGAACACGCCCGCCGGGCCGAGCCCCGCGGCGCCCGCGAGGCCCCAGGCGAGCGGGATCTCCCAGAGCCAGAAGCAGACGAAGTTCAGCAGCGTGGGCGTCCAGGTGTCGCCGGCGCCGTTGAACGCCTGCGTGAACACCAGGCCGAAGCCGTAGAACAGGAACCCGCACGAGAGGATCCGCAGCGTCTGCGTGCCGAACCGGAGCACCTCGGCGTCGTCCGTGAACGCGCCGACGATGGCGCCGGCGCCCACCGCGAAGGCGACGCCCACCGCGCCGAGCATGACGGTGGTCCAGATGCCCGCGCGGTACACGGCGGCCTCGGCCCGGTCGGGGCGCCCCGCGCCAAGGTTCTGCCCGACGAGGGTCGCGGCGGCGTTCGAGAGCCCGAGCGCCGGCAGGATCGCGAACACGATGACGCGCATCCCGATCGTGTAACCGGCGAGCGCCGCGCTCCCGAAGGGCGCGATGATGCGCACAAGGCCGCTCCAGCTCGCCATGCCGATGACGTTTTGCAGCGCGCCGTTCGCGAAGAGCCGCAGCAGCGCCGCGAGCGCCGCCGGGTCGGGGACGAGGTGCCGCGCTCGCACCCTCACCCGGCCGCTGCCGCGCGTGAGGAAGAAGACCTGCAGCGCGACGCCAGTCCCGCGGCCAAGGGTCGTCCCGACCGCCGCGCCGGCCACGCCGAGCTCCGGGAACGGGCCGAGGCCGAAGATGAGGCACGGGCCGAGCGCCATGTTCAGCGCGTTCGAGAGCCAGAGCACCCGCATCGACAGCGCCGCGTCGCCCGCCCCGCGGAAGATCGCATTGATGACGAACAGCATCAGGATCGTCGCGTTGCCGAGCAGCATGATCGAGGCGAACGGCGCGCCGATCGCGATCACCCCGGGCGTCGCCCCCATCGCCGCGAGCAGCCGCGACGCGAGCAGCGCGCCGACCGCCGAGATCGGCAGCGAGATGAGCAGGCCGAGCACGATCGCCTGCCCCGCCATGGCGGCCGCCTCCTCATGGCGCCCCTCGCCGACCCGCCGCGCGACCGTCGCGGACGCGGCGACCGCGAGGCCCATCGCGATGGCGTAGACGAGCGCGAGGAGCGACTCCGTGAGCCCGACGGCGGCGACGGCGTCGGCCCCGAGCCGCGAGACCCAGAAGACGTCGACCACGACGAAGAGCGACTCCATGAGCATCTCCATGACCATCGGGATCGCGAGCAGGGCGATCGCCCGGTCGATGGAGCCGGTCGTGAAGTCGTGCTCGCCGCCGCGGACCGCGTCGCGGAGCGTCGACCAGACGCCCGCGCCGCGGCGCGAGGGCGGCGACGGAGCAAGAGCGTCCGCGCGCAGGTCGGGGGCGGGTGGCGTGCCGTGGTCGCGCATGAGGGCCGGCAAGCTGATCGCTGCAGGCCATTTCGTCCAGCGGCGTTGCACACCTTCGCCAACACTCCCGTCCTCGGTCGGTCCCGACCGAGCCAGGGGACCTCGGTGAGCCGGGCGCGCCGCTGAACCCTGGTGTATGCCGCGCCCCGCCCCCTCCCGGCGCAGCGCCGCGTCGTCAGCGGATCGAGAACGGATCCCGGTCTCGCGCGCTGAGCTCGACGCGCAGCGACGGCACCGCGGCGCGCAGGCGCTCGGCGAGGCGCGTCAGGGCGGCGCGCTCGCTGTTCGAGTGCAACGCGCACACCACGGTGACGCCCGCGCTCGCCGCGCGGAGGGCGTCGTGGTGGCGCAGCTCGCCGGTCAGGTAGAGCTCCGCGCCCTGCGCGATGGCGTCGTCGAGGAGCGCGCCGCCCGCGCCGGCGCACGTGGCCGCGCGGGAAACGACGCGCTGCTCGGGGCCGGCCACGAGCAAGGCGTCGACCCCCAGGCCCTCCTTGACGCGGCCGAGCAGCTCGGAGACCGGCGCGGCCCCGGCGAGCGGCCCGATCCGCCCGATGCCGGCCCTGAGCGGCTCGGCGGCGAGCTCGACGAGATCGAACGCCACCTCCTCGTACGGGTGCGCGGCGCGCATCGCCTGCACGACCGCGGCGGTCCGGTCGCGGGGGAAGACCATCTCCAGCCGCACCTCGGCGATGCGCTCGAGCCGGCCCTTCTCGCCGACCGTGGGATTCGCGCCCTCCTCCCCGAAGAACGTGCCCGTCCCCAGCGTGCGGAAGCTGCAGCGCGAATACCGGCCGATCTGGCCCGCGCCCGCCTCGGCGAGGGCGTCGGCTACCGCGTCGGCGTGATCCTCGGGGACGAAGACGACGAGCTTGTGCTGCCACGCCTTGGCTGGCGCCCGCCGGAGCGGCGCGCGGTCCGCCGAGATCCCGAGCGCGTCGGCGAGGACATCGTTGGTGCCCCCCTCGGCGACGTCGAGCGCGGTGTGGGGCGAGTACAGCGCGATGCCGTCGCGGATGGCCGCGAAGATGGGGCTCGGCGCGACCACGCGCTTCATGGCCTCGAAGAGGGGTGGATGGTAGGCGACGACGAGATCGCAGCCGAGATCGCGCGCTTCCCGGGCGACCTCGGGGGTGTAATCGATGGCGAGGAGCGCCGCGGACGAGGGCCGCGCCGGGTCGCCCGCGAGCAGGCCGACGTTGTCCCAGGGCTCGGCGAGCCGGAGCGGCGCGATCGACTCGAGCGCTGAAAGGACGTCTCGGAGGAGGGTCATGGCCGCCTCTATACCAGCGGCGACCGCGGTTCGCCGCCCGCGAGGGCTCGCCGCGGCAGCGGCGCAATCGATGCAGACCAGGCCTGTGCCATGCTGTGCCGGGCATCCCGCGCTGAGAGGCTGCGCCCGCGGATCCTGCGCTGGTATGGATGCTGCTGCTCTCTGGCACCATGGCCAGTCCCCCCTCTTCTCCGGCTCAATTTCGGATCGCGCTCGCTCACCAGCTGACACGCGCGATCCTCGCCACAGCGACGCTCAACGTGGCAGTTGGAGGCGCCGCCTGCGGCGGCGACGTCACCCTGGAGCGCGCGTCGGGCGGAGGCGGTGGCCCCGCGTCGGGCGACGAGAGCTCGGGGGCGCGCGGAGGGATGGGCGGGAATGCCGGGCCAGGCGGCGATGCCGTCACGTCGATCCAGGCAGGCGGCGTCCAGTGGACCGAGGAAGGAACGGTCTGTGTCGCCCTGGGGACCTCGGGACAGGGAGGACAGGGCGGTGTCGGGGGAGCTGCCGGCGAAGGGGGGACTGCCGGCGAGGGTGGCATCGGCGGCTCCCCCGCGGGCACGTGCCCGACCTACGGCCCCTACAGCTCCTCCGTCCCGGGATCGGGGTCCGGTGCGCCCGCGGGGTGCTGGTACACAAGCCTCGGGGAAGGTGTCCTCCGAGGCAACGAGTGCTGCTACGAGTTCATCGCGACCTGCGGCGGCTCAGGCCGTCCGTTCCTCGTGGGCGAGCGCGCGCGCACGGCGCGGGCAGAGCGGCGAGCGGCGAGCGCGTGGGGCGCCGCGGCGCACCCGGACGTGGCGGCGCTGACGCCATCGACCCGCGCCGCGCTGGCCGAGGCGTGGCTCCGCGACGCCTTGCTCGAGCATGCGTCGGTCGCCTCCTTCGCGCGGTTCGCGCTGGAGCTGATGGCGGTCGGGGCCCCCCCGGACATGCTCGCTGCCGCGCACGAGGCCGCGGGCGACGAGGTGCGGCACGCGGCGCTCTGCTTCGGCCTGGCGAGCGCGTACGCCGGCGCGGCGCTCGCGCCGGCGCCGTTCGCGTTCGGCGGGCGGGTCGAGGTCGCCTCGGGCCTGCCCGAGCTCGCGGCACGCGCCGTCCGCGAGGGCTGCGTCGGCGAGACGCTCGCCGCCGTGCAAGCCAGCGAGCAGCGCTCGCGCGCCACCGACGCCGCGGTCCAGAGCGCCCTTGCCACGATCGCCGAGGACGAGGCCCGGCACGCCGAGCTCGCGTGGCGCTTCGTGGCCTGGGCGCTCCAGACGGGCGGCGAGCCTGTGCGCCGGGCGGTCTCCGAGGCGTTCGAGGCGGCCCTCGCCTCGCCTCCTCCGGCCGCCACGGCGCCGGACGCCGAGGCCGACGCCCTCGCCGCCCACGGGCGCCCTGACGGCGCGGCGCTGGCCGCCTCCCACCGCCGCGCGGTCGCGGAGGTCATCGCGCCTGCGATGCGCGCGCTGCTGGGCGCGTGGTCCTAGCAAGGACGCGATCCGACGTGTTGTACCGGAAGGTGGACGACGCGCAGGCGCAGGCGCAGCTCGCTCCGGACACGCTGCACGCAGATCGAGTGGAAAACCATCCGGAAGACGGTCAGTAGATCGAGACGATGCGTCGATCGATCACAGGCTACCACCAGGACGATGCGAACGATTGGGTGGCCGAGCTGAGCTGTGGACATGGCCAGCACGTCCGGCACAAGCCGCCGTTCTTCTCGCGCCCCTGGGTCGTCACGTCCGAGGGCCGCGCATCCATGCTGGGCACCGAGCTCGACTGCGTGCGCTGCGATCGGCTCGAGATGCCCGACGGGATGGTCGCGTACAAGCGCACGGCCGAGTTCGACGAGGTCACGATCCCCTCCGGCCTGCGAAAGAACCATTCCACCAAGTCCGGCGTATGGGGGGTGATCCAGGTGATCTCGGGGCGGCTGCGCTACCGGATCGATGGGCTCGGCGGTCGAGAGCTCTCTCTCGATCCGGAGAGCCCAGGGATCGTCGTCCCCGAGGTGCTGCACCACGTCGACCCCGACGGCCCGGTGCGGTTCTTCGTGGAGTTTCGACGCAAGGGCGGGTAACCCGACCGCTGAATGGGACGGTCGCACCAAGCGTTCTGCGTCCTCATGAGCCGATCCTCCATCGCCCTGCTGGTCGCCGCCGCCATCGGGTGTAGCCCGCCTTCTCCCAGCCCGTCGGCGAGCGTCTCCGCGGCTCCTGCAGAGCCAGGCCGAGCTCCGGCGCCCGGCGCGACCACGCCCCCGGCCGGCACCTCCGCCGCAGAAAGCCCGGCGCCCGCGGCAGCACCCCAGGCCGCCACGGACACCGCGGGCGGCTCCAAGGTGAGCCTCGACGATCCGCGGATCCAGAAGATCAGGGCCCGGTATCAGGACATCCAGGCCCGCAAGGACATGACGCGAAGCGAGCTCCGCTTCGAGTGCGCCGGCGGCGAGGGGCGCGGCGAGCTCCGGTTGTACAAGGCGGACGGCGCGATCCAGAAGGCGGAGATCGCGGCCGCCGACGCGGGGCACGGCGAGTCGGCGTACCAGTTCTACTACGACCAGGGCCAGCTGGTCTTCGCGCTGCACGACGATGGATCCTGGGCCTTCGACGGGACGAGGGGTACGCCGGACAAGCCGGCGACAACGAGCAGCGTCACGCAGCGCCGGTACTATGTTCACGAAGGCGAGCCCGTCCTCTGCATCAAGAAGCACGCGAAAGGCCCCACGGAGAAGCTCGGCCCCTTGCTGGAGCAGGCGCCCAACGGGCCTGACGATTGCTCCAGGGCCAAGGAGACGCAGCAGATCGCCTCCGCCGCCCTGGCCGGCGCGAAGCCCAAGACCAGGGATGAGCTGAAGAGGCTGCTCTGCAACTGAGCCCAGCGGCGCGACCGGGCGGCGAGCCTTCTCGAGAGTTTTCAGACACCGGACCGGAAGACATGCGGCGCGCATGCTCTTCCTCCAGGTCTCGCCGCCGCTGGTCGAGCTGCTCGTGGAGCCGGCATGCTCGGGCGAGGCTGTCTCACGAGGCGAAGCTCAGGACACCTCGCGCGGCTCCTGGCGCGCGCGCCGGAACATCGCGATCCCGAGCAGGATCCCGCCCGCCACGATGGCGATGTCAGCGACGTTGAACACCGGCCAGCGGTGAAGGTGGATGAAGTCGATGACGTAGCCGCGGACGCCGCGATCGATCGCGTTCCCGATCGCGCCGGCGACGATGAGCGCGTACCCGGCCTGCTCGGTGACCGAAGCGCGGCGGCTGCTCCACCAGCCCAGGAGCACCACGCCGAGGACGATCATCGAGCACACCAGGAGGACCGCCACCTTCGCCGGCGACTGGATGCCCCGGAGCAGGCTGAAGGCCATGTCGCGGTTCTCGGCGTAGCGGAGATCGAGCACCCCCGGCACGATCGACAGGGGACCTCGCCGCTCGAGCGCGGCCTGCGCGACGGCCTTGGTGGCATGATCGCACCCCACCAGGGCCAGCGTGAACAGAATCAGGACCCAGCCCATCACACGTCGCGCCATGGCCGATGGAACACGGGGGCCCGGCGGTTTGTTCCCGGCCTCTCACGTAAGAGAGGACGGAATGGAGCCGGCGCCGTCCCGCCTGGAGCAAGCGGCAGGTGAGGACGCGGCTCGCGCTGGAGTCGATGGCGGCCAGGCCCCCCGCGGACAGGCTCGCGGCCGCGCACGAGGCCACGGGCGACGAAGGTGCGCCGCGCCGCGCGCCGCTCCGGCCTGACGAGCGCGTACGCCGGCGCGGCGCTGGCCGCCTGTCACAGCCCCGTGGCCGCCGACGTCATCGCGCCTGCGCTGCGCGCGCTGCTGGGCACGTCGTACCTCGTCGGGAAGCGCGGGGCCATAGAGCATCGATCCGCCTGAAAACCAGAGAAAACAGCCGCCAAGACGCCACAAGTCGCCAAGAAAACACCAACCTTGACGTCTCATGGCGCCTTGGCGGCTCGAATTCTTGCTGCTTGCCCGCGCTTTCAACTCGCTTGCCGCTCCAGCACGCCACAAAGATTGCACCAGGGCCTGACACCCATTAGGATGAATCTTCATTCCGCACTCTATTCTTCGATACAACAGGAGCCATCATGCCCACTCTCATGCTTTTTGGACACGGAGCAGCTCAGGCCGGAACCAGCTTCGATTTTCGAAGGCCATCAGCAAACGCTTCGAAGATCTATTTCTGGGCTGCAGAAGGGAAGCCTTCGAAGGTCTACGACGAGGCAATGAGTTCCATCATTGCGAACGCAGGCGCAATCCCAGTGGGGTGGTCCCAGGAGAAGTCCAGCAGAATCGGCGGAGCTCAGATAACTGAGCACCTGCTACAAGACCCAACACTACCTCCCGATCTGGTGCCTTGGCTCCCCGCAAACTTTGCCACCTTGGCCCATAACACCAACATACATCCACTCAATGGCATCGTGTACCATAACCACGCAACAATCATAGCCAGCAACGTAATGGTCTTTCGACTCAACGACGGAGCAAATAGCGTGCGCCTATCGGCCATCCTAAACAACGGAAATTTCAACAATAGGCCTCTCAACATCGCGTGGCTTGTCTGTCGCGTGTAACCGCCCGCAGGCGGCGGAGCGGCCTCGGCCCTTCGAACCATGGACACGTTGTTGATACAGCATCACTCTTGCAGGAGGGGAGCGGATCGCGCAAGGAACCTTGTATATCTCCTCCGACCGGAGTGTCCTCTGGTCGTCGTGGGGCCCAGAGGGTCCGGTAACCTGGGGCCGCGGCGCGGGGCCCACCTGGGCCGATGGGGCACGGGATCGCGGCTGTTGGTTCCCGGTTTCTCACTCAAGAGAGGACTGTTTGGAGCGAGCGCCGCCCCGCCTCGATCAGGCGTCAGGCGAGAAAGCCCGGCAGCGGTCCGCAGTTCGGCTCGATGCCGATGCCCGTCGCGGCGTGGCCGAGCGCGTTCATCACGGACGTGAGCAGCTTGTTCGAGCTCTGCGCGGCGGTGTTGTTGATGTACTGGCCCACGTTCACGCCCAGGTTCTTCCCGCCGATGACCAGGTACTGCATGTCCCGCGGGTTGTGGCTGTGGTTCGTGCCGCTCTCCACGCCCCAGAGCAGGATCGTGTTGTCGAGCATCGTGCCGCTGCCCTCGCGGATGCCCGCGAGCCGCTTCGCCAGGTACGCGATATGGCTCGCCCAGAAACGATCGAACAGCATGAAGGCCTGGCGCGTGGTCATCGACTCACCACCGACGCTGACGCTGTCGTTCGTGCGGCTGACGTGCGCGACAACGTCGTGCCAGCTCTGGCCGAAGCCGAGGAGGCCCTCGTGGTGGCCGCCGGAGAAGCTGAAGTGGTAGTCCGCGACCCGCGTGCGATCGCACGTGAACGCGCTCACGATGATGTCGGCCTGGATCTGCGCCCAGCGCGTGATCGTCGTCGCGTTGTTGGTGCTGCCGTTGTAGCCGGAGGTGTCCGCGCGCTCGCACGCCGCGCCGGCCGGGACCGACGTGCCGCCGCCCATGCCCGCGATGCGCTTCTCGAGCTCGAACAGCGCTTCCACGTGGAGCTCGAGCTTCTGGCGCTCGGCCTGGCCGAGGAAGCCCTGGATGGTCTTGAGCTCGCGCGTGTTGATCTGGAGGATCCGCTGGTCGGCCTTGCGCTTCGCGGCCGCGACGGCGTCCGGCATACCGCCGGGCGTGGGCGTCGGCGCGGCGCCGTCGAAGGTGACGCCGCTGAAGATCGTGCTGAACGCGCGCGCGGGGTCGGCCGTGTGGGTCATGGGCTGACCGGGGCCGCTGTACGAGATGATATGGCGCTTGTCGGCGCCGCCGCGATCGGCGACGCACAGGTGGATGCTCGCGATCGGCGTGCCGCCGCGCAGGTCGGAGCTCTTGAGCAGGATCTGATCGAGCGAGGGACCGTTCGCGTGGTGTGAGCTCTCGTCGATGAAGCGCGCGCCCGTGAACAGCTGCGCCATGCCGGCCTCGTGGTGATTCCCGACCGTCCAGGCATGGTCGAGCCGGCGCAAGAACAGCATGTTGCTCTCGAGGCCGCGGAAATCGGCGAGCGGCTCCTGGAGCTGGAACGTCGACCCGCTGCCGGTCGGCCACCACTCGGGCGGGTGCGAGTCGGGCGTGAAGATCAGCACCAGCCGCTTGGGCACGACGGTCTGCGCCTCGACCTCGCGGTGGCGCAGCAGCGGCGCCAGGAAGATCGCGCCGGCCGCCGTCTTCAGGATGTCTCGTCTGGATACGTCGAAGGGCCTGGGCATGTTCGATCCTCGATGGCCGTAGCTAGTCGCGCACGCGCTCCACCGTGCTCGGCGACGACAGGAGCGCCACGAGCAGGTCGCGCAGGAGACCGGTGCGATCCAGCGCCGCCGTGCCCTGCACGACCGGCGGAATACCGCGCGCAGACTCGACCTGGCCGAAATAGAACCGGAAGGCCTGCCGCGCCACGCACTCGCGGACCCAGGTGCTGCGCGACAGCGCTTCTCCCAGCCCCGCGGCGCTGTCGTACTCCCCGTCGACGTCGGTGTTGAGCAGCCACCCCACCGCCTCGATCGGCTGCGGCGCGGCCATGGGCGCGGTGAGCGACGGGCTCCTGTACTGCTCGAGCGTCCGATAGCGGCCCGCGCCGTCGAAATTCTCGAGCATGAAGCCGACGTTGTCGATCAGCGCGTGGCAGCTCTTGCAGACCGCCTGCGCGTTGTGCGTCTCGTACAGCTCGCGCGTGGTCTTCGGGGTCATGCGTAGCTCGCTCTCTTCGATCGGCGGCGGCGTGAAGTTCTCGGGCAACGTGATGTGCTGGCACAGCAGCTGATCGCGGATGAACAGGCCGCGGAGCGTCGGGGACGTGAGGTACTGCTTGGCGGTCTTGGAGAGCACGGAGCCGAGGGAGAGCAGGCCGCTCCGCGCGGTGTCCGTCGCGCCCGAGGCGTCGCTGCGGTAAAACGCGGAGAGCGCTGGATCGGCCTCGGGTACAGGCGCCGTGAGCAGGCTCGCGATCGAGCCCTCCATGCCTCCGTTCGCGCGGAGGAAGCGCTGCGTCTCGGCGAACATCGCCCCCTTCACATCGGCGAAGCCGGGGAACACGTCCTCGAACTTCTCCACCTCGGCCTCGAACGTGTGCAACCGCAACCACTGGACGAGGAAGCGACCGAGCTGGTCGGCGGCGCCCGGCGTCGAGAGCAGCTGGTCGATGTGACCGGGAAGCAGCGCGGGATCGGCCAGCTCGCCGCGATCGGCGGCGGCGACCAGCGTCGCAGAGGGCGGCTCGCCGAGCACGCTGTACGAAAGGAAGGTCGCGATCTCGTGGTCAGTCAGCCGGAACGCCGCTTTCGCCTCGTCGCTCGGCGCGCCGATCTCGGTCCGGTACAAGAAATAAGGCGAATTCAGCACGCCCTTCAGCACCCAGCGGAACGGCAGCGCCGGATCCCCGGACTCGGCGGCGAGATCGAACACTTCGCCATAATTGGCCAGGTCCTCCGCCGTCGCGGGCCGCCGGAACGCCTTGCTGACCGCCGCGCGCACGAAGTCCGTTTTGCACGTCGCGTCGACCTTGCCGCACGGAATCAGCGCGCTGAGCTGCCGATCGCCGAGCGCAAGCACCGCGGCCTCGGCCTTGGCCGCGTACTGCTCGGCCAGGGTCACGCGGACGAGCCCGCTGGTGGACATGTTCGGATAGATGCCGTTGTCCGGCACGGGCTCCATGTCCGAGATGTCGATCGACACGCCGAGAAAGCGCTGGACGGAGCGACCGTACTCCTCCGGGGTGAGCAGCCATGTGCGGGCGCGCAGCGCCGCGGAGGCGGGCGTTGGCGCCACGTACGGCAAGCTCCCGTCGGCCTGCGGCGGGGGAACGTCGCCGCCGGTCTCACCGCCAGCCGCGCCCGAGGACGGATCGCCGAGCTGCCCTGTGCAGGCGGGCGCCAGAGAACCCAGGACGAAGATCCAGCCAAACGATCGAAGATGCATATCGGATCTCCACATGGGTACGCGGCGCCGTTCGAAACCGCTCCCGTCGAGGAGGCTGGAAGTCCAAACGCTGTCCGTAAGTCAAACCGCCCGAAGCCGCCCATACAGCGTCATTGTTGCGCTGCAGTGGATGGCGAAGGTCCCGCTGCGGCCCCGCTCCCCTCGCCCGCGGCGCCTTCGTTGACGTTGCTCTCGGCGGGGCCGCCGTGCCCCGGGCGGGCGACTCGCGGCGCCCGGTGTCGTCGCATTCTCGAACCGCCTCTCCCGGGGGCGTTGTATCGACGCAGAAATCTGCGCGCACCTTGCGCGCCTTCACATTCCCGAAGGTCTCGGTTTTGATCATCGCCGCGCGCAGCGGCACAGCCGTTTCCGGTCGGCGCGGTGCCACTCACGCTGTAAGTTTGTCTCGAACCCCTGGCCCGCTGCAGCCGGCAGGTCGAACCCAGGGTGAATCAGACCGCCTTTCGCGGCTTCTTCACCGCGCGGAGCCTGCCTGTCGCCGGGTCGCCGCACCACAGTCGGCCGCTCGCGTCGGCCTCGACGCCGGAGAG
Organism: Sorangium sp. So ce145; assembly: GCF_051525985.1. Classification (NCBI taxonomy): domain Bacteria; kingdom Pseudomonadati; phylum Myxococcota; order Polyangiales; family Polyangiaceae; genus Sorangium; species Sorangium sp. So ce145. Next base: position 6,199,392 of record NZ_CP150315.1, read on the forward strand.
GCGCACGCTCTCCGGCAGCGCGAGCCGATCCAGGACCTCGCCGCTCCGGGGATCGACGCGGCGGAGCTCCGACGGCGCGCCCTCCGCTTCGCACATCACGCCGTGCCAGAGATCGCCGTCGGTCCAGGTGACGCCGGTGACGAGCCGATCGGAGACGAGCGTGCGGAGGACGGCCCCGCGCTCGGGATCGATCTTGAGGATCTTCCGCTCGCGGTAGATGCCCGCATAGAGCGCGCCGTCGGCCCACGCGAGCCCGCTCACGGGCGTCGCGTCGAAGCCCGGCACCTCGCCGACCGCGGCCCCGCTCGCGGGATCGATCTTCCGGATCCTGCCGCCCCCGACGACCCACAGGTGGCGCCCGTCGAAAGCCACCCCCGCGCTGGCGGGCGCCTTCAGGCGGCGCAGCACGCGGCCGCTCTCGGGCTCGGCGGACATGAGGTCTCCGCGATCGCCGTGCGCGAACCACACCGCCTGTCCGTCGAACGCGACCCCGTGGATCGACTCCACCCCTTCGAACGTGCGCTCCGCGATGATCTCGGCCTGCCGGGCTTTCACGGTCCACTCCTTCCTCGCCCCGCGCACTCAACCAGGAAGCGCGAGCCCGAGGAGCAACATTTGTGACGCGATCGACAGCGCCGCTCTGGGCCTCGCGTAGCGCCGCGAGGGGCCGCTGCCGGTGACCTCGACAGCGCGCGCGAGCGAGAGCTCCGCGAGCGCGCGCTGCACCGTGCGCGCGCTCTTGCCGAGCGCGGCGCCGATGGCCGAGGCGCTCCACGCGGCGCCGTCCGAGAGGAGCGCGCGGATGGCGCCCGCATCGCCCGGATCGAGCGGCGCGAGGACGACCACCGCCACGCCCGCGCCGAGCTCCCAGCGGTACGCATTCCCGAGCGCGCGCACGACCCCGGCGCCGCCGAGCTCGGCGCGCAGGCGCCCCACCTCGACGCGCAGCCGCCGCCGGTGGGACTCGTTGACCGCGCGGACGCCGAACGCGGCGCGCGCGAGGTCGTCGCTCGCGCTCGCCGCCGGGTGGGCGCGCGCGAGCGCCTCGAGCAGGGCGAACAGGACCGGCCGGCGCGCGAGATCGGCCCGCACCTCGCCGCCGTCGAGCACGCGGCGGCGGAGCGCGTCCACGACGACCCGCCCCGCGGGCGCAGCGACCAGGGCCTCGATGTCAGCGAGGCGCACGGGCTCGTCGCGGTCGCCCTGGACGAGGCGCGCCACGGGCTCGTCGTGCGCGCGGAGGAAGCGCTCGGCCTCGGCGGTGAGCAGCGGGTGTCCGCTCGCCCGCGCCCACGCCGCGGCCTGCGCGGCGGCGCGCCGCGCCGAGGACGCGCGCACGAGCCGCGCGTGGACCTCGGCGCGCACGAGCGCCAGCGCGGCCCTCGTGAACACCGGCGCGTCGCTCGTGACCGTGCCCTCGGCCGCCGCGAGCGCCCGCTCCGCCTCGGCGACGCGTCCTTCGAGGAGCGCGGCCCGCGCCGCGCCCAGGCGAGCCCACGCCGCGTTCGTGAGATCGCCGGCGCGCTCGAGGGCGTCCCCCGCCTCGACGAGCCCTTGCCACGCCTCGCCGATCTCCCGCTGCGCGAGCGCGATCTCCGCGAGGGCCGCGCTCGCGCGCGCCCGGGCGCGCTCGGCGCCCGCAGCGGCGAACGCCCGCGCGGCGCGGCCGAGAGCGGCCTTCGCTTCCGGATAGGCGCCCATCTGCGCGAGCGCGATCCCGCGGAGCGCGAGCGCGTGTGGACCTCCGAAGGGGCCGACCACCTTCAGCGCGTCGAGCGCGTCGCCCGCCGCGAGCGAGCGGGCCGCCAGCGCGCCGAGCTCGGCGGGGACCTCGGCCGTCGCATCCATCGCGGCAGCGTCGCACGCCCGGCGGCGCGCGCCAACGGATCGCGACATCGATGTTGCTGTCGCGGCCAGAGGCGCCGTGGTCATTTCCACGGGTCAGCGGCCGGCGCGGCGAGGCGCCGCGCGCGCCGCCCACAGGAGGAGATCCCCATGTGCCCTGCGTGCCTCGCGTCCATCGGATGGGTCCTCGCCCAGGCGGCCTCCGCCGGCGCGGTGACCGCGATCGCCGTCAAGAAGCTCCGGAACCGGAACCATGGCAGGAGCGCCGCCGGCGCCCCCGCGTTGAAGGGAGAGCGCCGATGAGCCGCGCCAAGATCGCTTCAAGGGAAGAGTGGCTGGCGGCGCGCCTCGCGCTGCTGGAGAGAGAGAAAGAGCACGACCGGCGGCGCGACGCGCTGAGCGCCGCGCGCCGCGAGCTGCCGTGGGTGAGGGTCGACAAGGCCTATGTGTTCGACGCCCCTTCAGGCAAGCTGACGCTACGCGAGCTCTTCGGCGAGCGAAGGCAGCTCCTCGTCTACCATTTCATGTTCGCGCCGAGCTGGGAGGAGGGCTGCAAGAGCTGCTCGTACGTGGCCGACAACATCCAGGGTGGCCACGTCCACCTGGCCGCCCGCGACACGGCGTATTGCGCCGTCTCCCGCGCGCCGCTCGCCAAGATCGAGGCGTTCAAGGCGCGAATGGGCTGGACGTTCCCGTGGGTCTCCTCGGGGGAGACGGACTTCAACCATGACTACCACGTCTCGTTCCGTGAGGAGGAGCGCGCGCGAGGAGAGATGGAGTACAACTACAAGAAGGCGAGCTCCCCCTTCCCCGAGGCTCCTGGGCTGAGCGTCTTCGCCCGCGAGGGCGACGAGGTCTTCCACACCTACTCGACGTATGCGCGCGGGCTCGACGTCCTGATCGGCACCTACAACTACCTGGATCTCACGCCCCTCGGCCGGGACGAGGCCGCGCTCCCTTACACGATGGCGTGGGTCCGCCATCACGACAGGTACCCCACGACGTCAGGCACCTCGCGAAGCGAAGCCGCTGGGGAAGGCGGCTCGTGTGGGTGCGCCGCTTCGGCGCGCGGGCCCGGGTGACCCGGACTCCTCGCGGATTCCGCGCAGATCACGCGCGCCGCCCGCAGCGCGCGGAGCCCGGCCCCCGGTTTGTTGGCCGAGCCGACCGCGTCGACGGACACTGGCGAGACGGTCGCGATGAAGAAGTGGAGCTTCCTGGCCCTGGGGCGCAGCTACGAGATCACGGATTATGGCCCCAGGTTCGGGATCGAGGTCACACGGAACGGCTACACGGTGTGGACCGGCTACCGTGACGGAGCGCGGCTCGTGACGGACACGAGCACCCTGCCGTCGCGCGAGCTCGTGGCGCTCCGCGAGGAGCTCGCCCTGCGGGGGAGCTCCTGGAGCGCCACCCCGGGGACGGGCGCGGGTCTGCGCGCGCGCCGGCCGCAGCGCGCGGTCGAGCAGCTCGATCTTCTCGGGGCACCGCTGCTCGGCGGCTGCCCGCGCTGAGACGACGCGAGCGCGCCCGGCTTCACCGCCGGAGCGGGTCGACACACCTCCGCCCGCGTCAGCGAGCGTGCGCCCGCCGCCGCCCACGCCGCCGCGCCCCGCCAGCCGTCGGCCATCCCGCCGCTCTGCCGCGGCGCCGGCTGACAGCGCTCGCCCTGCACCAGGTCGCCGGGCTGGATTCCGCTCCCATCACAATTTAACCCGGGGACCCTCGACAAGCCCCGCCCACACGGAACCTCATCCGGGCACGTCGCGCAGCCAACCAGGGCGGGCCAGATCCGTCTAAAGTGCGCCGCCATGGCCAACCCGATCGACGCCGATCCCAACCGTCAGAGAGAAACCCCCGCCCAGAGAGACGGCAACGCCCAGCAGCGCGACACCTCCGCCGCATTTTTCCGCGGCAACCCGGCGCCGGACGCCCGCACCGGCATGCACCCGATCGCGTTGCGCCGCGCCTTCGCCGATCACCTGCACTACTCGCGCGCCCGGGAGTCCATGTCCGCCACGCCGTTCGACCGGTACGTCGCCCTCGCCCTCTCGGCGCGCGACCGCCTCGTCGACCGGTGGACGAAGACACAGCACACCTACTACGAGCAGGACGTCAAGCGCGGCTACTACCTCTCCGCAGAGTTCCTCCTCGGCCGGGCGCTCGTCGCCAACCTGCAGGCGCTCGACATCTACGACAGCTACAAGACCGTGCTCGGCGAGCTCGGCCTCGACCTCGATGAGCTCGTCGAGCAGGAGCCCGACGCCGGGCTCGGCAACGGCGGCCTCGGGCGGCTCGCCGCCTGCTTCCTCGACTCCATGGCCACGATCGGCCTGCCCACCTACGGGTACGGCATCCGGTACGAGTTCGGCATCTTCGAGCAGGTCATCCGCGACGGCTACCAGGTCGAGCGCGCCGACGAATGGCTCCGCTTCGGCAACCCCTGGGAGATCGAGCGCCCCGAGCACGCCGTCCCCGTCTCGTTCGGCGGCTACACCGAGCGCGTCCCCGACAAGCGCGGCGGCTTCCGCGTGGTCTGGCGCCACTCCGAGCAGGTCATCGGCGTCCCGTTCGACACGCCCATCGCGGGCTACCAGTCGAACACCGTCAACACCCTCCGCCTCTGGTCGGCCCGCGCGGGCGAGGAGTTCGACTTCGAGCTCTTCAACGCCGGCGACTACGTGCACGCCGTCCACGAGAAGAACCAGTCGGAGGTCATCTCCAAGGTCCTCTACCCGAACGACAACTTCGACAAGGGCAAGGAGCTGCGCCTCCGGCAGGAGTACTTCTTCGTCGCCTGCTCCATCGCCGACATCGTGAACCGCTACAACCGCGTCCACCCGGACTTCTCGCGCTTCGCGGAGAAGAACGCGATCCAGCTGAACGACACCCACCCCGCCATCGCGATCGCCGAGCTGATGCGCGTCCTCATCGACGACCACCTGCTCCCCTGGGAGGACGCGTGGAAGCAGACGGTCGGGGCCTTCGGGTACACGAACCACACCCTGCTGCCCGAGGCGCTCGAGCGCTGGCCCGTCGCGCTCTTCGAGCGGCTCCTGCCGCGGCACCTCGAGATCATCTACGAGATCAACCGGCGGTTCTTGCGCGAGGTCATGGACGCCCACCCGCAGGACCAGGACCGCGTGGCGCGGATGTCCCTCATCGAGGAAGGCCACGAGCGCCACGTGCGCATGGCCCACCTCGCGGTCGTCGGCTCGCACTCGGTGAACGGCGTGGCCAAGCTCCACTCCGAGCTCGTCAAGCGCGACCTGCTCCGCGACTTCTACGACCTCTGGCCCGAGCGGTTCAACAACAAGACGAACGGCGTCACGTTCAGGCGGTGGCTGCTCGCCTGCAACCCCGCGCTCGCCGCGCTCGTCACCGAGAAGGTCGGCCCGAAGTGGGTGACGGAGTTCGAGCGGCTGCGCGAGCTCGAGCGCCACCTCGACGACCCGGAGTTCATCGAGCGGATCGCCGCGGTGAAGCGCGCGAACAAGGTGGCGCTCGCGAAGGTCATCGCGCAGGAGCTCGACATCGTCGTCGACCCCTCCTCGATCTTCGACGTCCAGATCAAGCGCCTCCACGAGTACAAGCGCCAGCTGCTCAACGCGCTCCACATCGTCGCGCTCTACCTGCGCCAGAAGCGCGGCGAGCAGATCACGCCGCGGACCTTCATCTTCGGCGCCAAGGCGGCGCCCGGCTACCGGCAGGCGAAGCTCATCATCAAGTTCATCCACGCCGTCGCCTACGTGGTGAACGGCGACCGGCGCCACACCGGGCTCCGGGTCGCGTTCATGCCGAACTACCGCGTCTCGCTGGCCGAGCGCATCATCCCCGCCGCCGACGTCTCCGAGCAGATCTCGACCGCGGGCATGGAGGCGTCGGGCACCGGCAACATGAAGCTCGCGCTGAACGGCGCGCTCACCGTCGGCACGCTCGACGGCGCGAACATCGAGATCCGCGACGCCGTGGGCCCGGAGAACTTCTTCCTGTTCGGCCTGACCGCCGACGAGGTCATCGCCCGCCGGGGCGAGCACTTCGAGGGGCGCACCGCCGTGGCCGCCGACCCGGAGCTCCGCGAGGTGATCGAGCTCATCTCGTCGGGCTTCTTCTCCCCGGAGTACCGCGAGCTCTTCCAGCCCCTGCTCGACCGGCTCCTCGGCCGGGACGAGTACATGATGCTCGCCGACTTCAAGGCCTACTCCGCCTGTCAGCGCGAGGTGGAGGCGGCCTACGCCGACCGGCAGAGCTGGCTGCGCAAGTCCGCGCTCAACATCGCGCGCGTGGGCGAGTTCTCCTCGGACCGCACGGTGCGCGAGTACGCGCGCGACATCTGGGGCCTCACGCCCGTCGAGATCGACCTCGGCGCGGCCATGTCGCTCGTGTGAAGGCGCCGGCGCGCCTCCGCCGCGGGCCGCTCGCGCGCCTGCGGCGGGGCGGCCGCGCCCCGCCGGACGGAGCCAGCCGGACCAGGCCGGCGCCCGCGAACGAACCCAGCAGCACCCTCGTCCCGGTTCCATGAGCCGGGCGCCACGGCGGACGGAAAATCCAGGCCCGCGCGTGGCGAAGCGCGCCGCGGCGGAGCATGCTTCCGGGGCATGAGCCAGCTTCGTCGGCCGCTCGCCGGGGCGGGGCTCTTGCTATCCTTCCCGACGGATTTATGCCGAACGATCCTGAGGAAAGAGAAGACAGGCAGGGCGACCTCGCGACGGAGCGGGAACGGAAAGTCGAGAAGCCCCGCCGCTACAAGGTCGTGTTCCACAACGACGACTACACGACGATGGAGTTCGTCGTGCTCGTCCTCATGAAGTTCTTCCACCGCACCGAGACGGAGGCCACGCACATCATGCTGAGCGTGCACCACCGCGGCCACGGGGTCGCCGGCGTGTACACGAAGGATGTCGCCGAGACCAAGGTCGCCCAAGTACAGGACTTCGCCAAGGAGCACGGGATGCCCCTTCGGTTGACCGCCGAGCCGGAATGACCATGCGCATCAGCCCCGAAGTTGAGATCGCCTTTTCGCTCGCCACCCGGGAGGCCTCGCGCCGCCGGCACGAGTTCGTGACCATCGAGCACCTGCTCTACGCGCTGCTCTTCGACGAGGAGACGGCCGAGGTCCTCCGGCACGCGGGGGGCGACACCCCGCTGCTCAAGAAGAAGCTCGAGCGCTTCCTCGACGAGGAGATCGAGGTGCTGCCGGAGGACGCGGACACGAGCCCGACGCTCTCGCTCGGGTTCCAGCGCGTGGTCGGCCGCGCCGCGATGCACGTGCAGTCCTCGGGCAAGAAGGAGCTCAAGGGGGCGAACGTGCTGGTGGCGATGTTCGCCGAGCGCGACTGCCCGGCCGTGACGCTCCTCGGCGAGCAGGGCGTCAGCCGCTTCGACGTCGTGAACTACATCTCGCACGGCATCTCGAAGACGGGCCAGGACGACGGCCTCCGGGAGGAGCCGCCGGAGGAGGGCGGCGAGCCCGGCGCCGCGCAGCCGATCAAGGATCCGCTCGCGGCGTTCACGATGAACCTCAACAAGGAGGCGGCCGAGGGCCGCATCGACCCGCTGGTCGGCCGCGAGAACGAGGTCGCCCGCACGATCCAGGTGCTCGCGCGGCGGCGCAAGAACAACCCCCTGCTCATCGGCGACGCCGGGGTCGGCAAGACGGCGATCGTGGAGGGGCTCGCGCAGCGGATCGAGAAGAAGGACGTGCCCGCGCCGCTCAAGGACGCGACCGTCTACGCGCTCGACATGGGCGCGCTCCTCGCGGGCACGAAGTACCGCGGCGACTTCGAGAACCGCCTCAAGGCGGTGCTGCGCGCGCTCGAGAAGCAGCCGGGCTCGGTCCTCTTCATCGACGAGATCCACACGATCATCGGCGCCGGCGCCGCGAGCGGCGGGACGATGGACGCGTCGAACCTGCTCAAGCCCGCGCTGGCCTCGGGCCGCCTGCGCTGCATCGGCGCGACGACGTTCCAGGAGTACCGCGGCCACCTCGAGCGCGACAGCGCGCTCGCGCGGCGCTTCCAGCGCATCGAGGTGCCGGAGCCCTCGGTCGACGAGACGGCGCAGATCCTGAAGGGCCTGCAGAAGCGCTACGAGGAGTTCCACAAGATCACGTACACGGCCGAGGCGATCGAGGCCGCGGCGAAGCTGTCGGCGCGGTACCTGCAAGATCGCCGGCTGCCCGACAAGGCGATCGATCTGCTCGACGAGGCGGGCGCGGCGGCGCGCCTCCGCCACGGCGACGGGTACACGGTCGAGGCGGCGGACATCGAGCTCGTCGTCGCGAAGATGGCGCAGATCCCGCCGCGCCAGGTGTCGACGTCGGACAAGGCGCAGCTCAAGGATCTCGAGCAGTCGCTGCGCTCGGTGATCTTCGGGCAGGACGAGGCGGTGAAGCAGCTCGCGTCGGCGATCAAGCTGTCGCGCGCGGGGCTGCGCGCGCCGGAGAAGCCGATCGGCTCGTTCCTGTTCTCGGGCCCGACCGGCGTCGGCAAGACCGAGCTCGCGAAGCAGCTCGCCAGGGCGCTCGGCATCGGGTTCCTGCGGTTCGACATGAGCGAGTACCAGGAGCGCCACACCGTCTCGCGGCTCATCGGCGCGCCGCCCGGCTACGTCGGCTTCGACCGCGGCGGCCTGCTCACGGAGGCGGCGGCGAAGACGCCGCACGCGGTGCTGCTGCTCGACGAGATCGAGAAGGCGCACCCGGACGTGTTCCAGGTCCTGCTCCAGGTGATGGACCACGGCACGCTGACCGACAACAACGGCAAGAAGAGCGACTTCCGCCACATGGTGCTGATCATGACGAGCAACGTGGGCGCGCGGGAGCTCGCGCAGGCGCGCGTCGGCTTCGGCGAGCGAGGGACGGCGGGCGACGACGACAAGGCCTACAAGAACACGTTCAGCCCGGAGTTCAGGAACCGGCTGGACGCGCGCATCATGTTCCGGCCGCTGGATCCGTCGGTGATGGGCAGCATCGTGGACAAGTTCGTCGGCGAGCTCGCGGCGATGCTGGCGGATCGGTCGGTGACGGTCGAGGTGACCGACCGGGCACGGGCGGAGCTCGCGACGCGAGGGTACGATCCGGCGAACGGGGCGCGGCCGCTCGGGCGCGTCATCGAGAACGACATCAAGCGGCGGCTCGGGGACGAGCTGCTCTTCGGGGCCCTCGAGAACGGGGGCAACGTCGCGGTCGACTTCGAAGGCGGGGAGTTCACGTTCAAGTTCTCGGCGGCGAACGGGGGAGGCGCGGAGAAGGCGAAGGCGAACGGGGCGGCGGTCGAGCCGGAAGCCGTCGGCTAGGACGGCTGCGACGGAGCCAGCGGGGAGGGGGTGCCCGTGCGCGCGGGCGGCGGGGGCCCCTCCCACGAACTCGCGCCTTTGGGGAGGCGATTGCCGTGAGTACGGGAGACGTGGGTCGGGAGGGATAGCTGCGATGCGGGCCGGCGCTCGGGTTCGTGGGGCCCTACCCCGCCGCCCGCGTGCACGGGCACCCCCTCCCCGCTGGCTCTTCCAAGGGGGGTGGGGGGTAACGGGGGCGGGTCAGTTCAGGGAGTGCGGCATCGCCAGGGTGAACGACGCGATCTCGGCGTCGAAGACGCGGCCGTCAGGGCGGTGCATCTGGTAGGTGCCGCGCATCGTGCCGCGCGGGGTCTCGAGCACACAGCCGCTCGTGTACTCGAAGTGCTCGCCAGGCTTGAGCGAGGGCTGCTGGCCGACGACGCCAGGGCCGCGCACCTCCTCCACCTTCCCGCTGCCATGCGTGATGATCCAGTGCCGCGTCCTCAGCTGGGCAGGCTCGGTGCCTTCGTTCGCGATCCGCACGGTGTAAGCAAAGACGTAGCGGTGCTCCGTCGGGGATGACTGCGTGGGGACGTAGACCGTCGAGACGGTGACCCGGATGCCCTGCGTGATGGCCGTCGACACAACCACGCACTGCCACCGCTGCGGCGCGCGCACAAGGGCCCGGCCGCGCAGCACGCGCACAAGGGCCCGGCCGCGCAGCGCCCACAAGGGCCCGGCCGCGCAGCGCGCGCACAGAGCCGGCAACCGGCAAGGAGCGCCGCGGCCCGGCGTGACGACGGGACGGCCAGGCTCCGGGAGACCCGGCGTTGACAGCTTCCGGGCTCATCCGCACGTTTCGATGAACCTTGGGTCGACGAACCGTGGAGGACCCGCCGTGGGCGAACAGAACCGTATCTGTGTTCGAGATGCAGTTGGCGAGCCGTTCGTCCCGATCGCGATCCTGCCGCCGGCGCGCGGCGAGAGGGCGGCGATGATCCAGAACGGCGATCCCACCTCCGGAGAGGCGGAAAATCACGGCCTCGGGCTCACGGCCATCGGCCCCGTCATGCCGGAGCGCAAGATCCGCGAGTGGGCCCTCGTCCTCCAGTCGAGCGAGCTTTGGCACGCCGTGCGGTACACGCCGGCGGGCTGGGTGCTCCTCGTGCGCGACGAGGACTACGCCCTCGCCGCGGGCTCGATCGATCGGTACGAAGCGGAGAACCGCAACTGGCCCCCGCTCCGCCCGCGCGAGCGGCTGCGCCACCCTCCGTCCATGGTCGCCGGCGTCGCGTTCGCCGCGCTCGCCCTCTTCTTCTTCCTCGTCACCGGGCCCGCGAGCGGCGGCGGACGCTGGTTCCAGCGCGGCGCCTCCGTCGCCGACCTCGTCGTGGGACCGGAGCCGTGGCGCGCCATCACCGCGCTCACGCTGCACGCCGACTCGGCCCACGTGCTCGGCAACGTCATCTCCGGGACGGTCTTCGCGTCCGCCGTGCAGCGCCGCCTCGGGCCGGGCGGCGCCGCGCTCGCCGTGGTCGCCTCGGGCGCGATCGGGAACTTCGCGAACGCGCTCTGGCACCAGAGCCTGGGCCAGCACCACGCGTCGATCGGCGCCTCCACCGCGGTGTTCGGCGCGATCGGGCTGCTCGCCGCCACGCAGCTGATGCTCGACCGCGCGCACGACAAGGAGAGCGGCGAGAAGCGCCACCTCCTCCACCTCGTCGCGCCGCTCGTGGGAGGCCTCGCCCTCCTCGGCGCCCTCGGCGCGAGCCCACGCTCGGACCTCGGTGCGCACGCCTTCGGGTTGCTCAGCGGCGCCGCGATCGGGGTCGTCGCCGGCCTCTCGCTGCGCAACCGGCCCGCGCCGCGGCGCCCCGTCGTCCAGGTCGCGCTGGGCGCGACCGCGGCGGCGCTCGTCCTCGGCGCGTGGCAGATCGCGCTCATCGCCTGAGCGCGCGACTGAGCGCGCGACCGCGGCGGCGCTCGTCCGCGGCGCGTGGCGCGCGCTCATCGCCCGAGCGCGACCTCAGTCGACAGGCCAGATCCCCACGGTGCCGCCGACCCAGGTCAGGTCTCGGTTGTGGTCGACGCCGAGCATCCTCCCGCGCGAGAGCCGCACCAGGTTGAGCACGAGCGAGAGCTCGGGCTCGTCCGGCGCGCGCAGGAACATCATCCGCACCTCGGCCTTCACCCCGTTCCCGTCGGGCATCGCGAGCGCCGGCTCGTACGCGACCTTCTCCTGGAGCAGCCAGCGCGAGCGCTCCCCCTCCGGGATCGCGGCGATGTCCTCGGGCGTGACATCGACCTTCACCCCGGAGCCCGCGAAGGAGAACAGCGGCTTGAGCACGTACCGCTCGAGATCCAGCGGCGCGCCCTCCAGCGCGCTCAGCGTCCGCGACCGCGGGAGCGCGGGGTGATCGATGTAGGGCAGCGTGTACTTCGACCAGGTCCAGTACCAGTTCGGGTGCGAGCACCACGTGACGTCGAGCGGATCGCCGTACCGGAACGGGAGCTCGACCCGCTTCGACTGGAGCTCGTCGAACACGACGCGGTTGTACAGCCGGCGGACCTGGACGAGCCGCCCACCCACGCGGCGGAACAGCCGGTCCCCCTCCCGGACGAGCGCCGTCGGACAGACGGCGTCGACGCCGACGAGGAGCTTCGTCGCCACGAAATCGGGGTACGTCTTCTGCTTCTCCGGCGCGAGGTCGAGCAGGACCACCGACTCTTCGGGCTCTCCCGCGAGGATCGCGCGGCGGAGCTGCGCGAGGACGTCTGCGGTGCTGCGGTCCCCGAAGCAGCACGACCAGCGCCGGTCGAGGCCCGGCATCCCGGCGAGCACCTCGGCCATGATCTCGACCTGGATGAGCATGAGCGCGTAGAGCGACGGGAACGCCTGCAGCTCGACCACCTTGCCCGTGAGCTCGCCGTCCGGGCCGCGCACGATCGCGAAGTCCACCTGCACGCAGTTGGGGAGCGGATCCATGCCCGGGACGTCGAGGTGCGCGGGGATGGCGCGCTTCATCTGCGCGATGAGCGCGGGGCTCGAGATCTGTCGCACGATCTCCGTCGCGGAGCGCTCGAGGTCGTCGCGCAGCCCGTGGGGCAGGAACAGCGGCGTCTCGGCGACGCGGAACGGGATCGCGCACCCGAGCCGCCGCTCGAGCCGGCCGAGGTAGTCCGCGTAGGTCGACGGCCCGAAGGCAGCGTTGAACGCGCGCCGGAAGGTGGGGTCCATGTATTTGTATTTTGTTGGTATCACGGCAACGCGCGCGGCTGAACGACCCGCCGGGCGCCTCCAGCAAGAGCGCGCCGGGGGCTCTCCGCGGTTCGATCCGGCTTGAGGACGCGGGCACGGCGACTACAGTCGCCGCGAACCCCGCCGAGGCCTCCCACGATGATCAAGCTCCGCTCCGCCATGGTTTTGCCGCTCGTCGCCGCGCTCGCCGCGGCGTGCTCGAAGACCCCCGAGCCGACAGCCACATCCGCGCCCGAGGCGCCGGCGACCAGCAAGCCCGCCGCGCCCGCCGAGGCGGCGCCCGCTCCGAAGCCGGCGCCGGCCAGCGGCCAGCAGGCGGGCGGCGAGCTCGCGTGGGATGCCCCGGCGAGCTTCGAGAGCGCGCCGAACCCCAACGCGATGCGCAAGGCCACGTACAAGATCAAGCGCGCCGCCGGTGACACCGAGGACGCCGAGCTCAGCGTGAGCCAGGCGGGCGGCAGCGTGGACGCGAACATCACGCGCTGGGCCGGCCAGTTCTCCCAGAAGAGCGACGATTCCCCCAAGCGCACCGACCTCAAGGCCGGCGATCTCAAGGTCACCATCGTCGAGGTGAAGGGGACGTTCGCCGGCTCCGGGATGCCCGGCATGCCCGCGTCGGATCCGAAGCCGAACTATGCCCTCCTCGGCGCGATCGTCGACACGCCGTCCGGGCTCTGGTTCTTCAAGATGACCGGCCCCGAGAAGACGGTCACCGGGGCGCGCGCCGACTTCGACAAGCTCGTGAACAGCCTGCGCCTGAAGTGACGCCACAGCGCGGCGCGTCGACCACGCGCCGCGCCCTCAGTACGCGATCTCCCCGTCGAAGAACCGCGCGAACGCCGGCGGGAGCGCCGCCGCGCCGCCCTCCGCGAGCGGCGGTCGCGCGCTCGAGAGCGTCTGCCAGAGGAGGATCGTCTCCCGCGGGCGCTCCTGCGCGATCCCGCGCAGCGCGGCGAGCGCCTTGGCGCTGTACGTGACCTCCCCCGGCACACCGATCAGCCGCTCCACCTCGGGGATTGCCGCGATGGACGCGGGGGTCGGCATGCCGTAGCCGGGGCCGATCGCGCGGTGATCGATCTCGAAGCGGACCGGCGGGAGCCGACGCCGGGTGAAGCGCGGCGCGCGCCGGGCGAGCAGGCGCTTCATGCTGCCGATCTCGTACCGGACGACGGCGCGGTTCGACGCGATGCGCTCGGTGATGCGAACGCCGACGATCGTGGTGGGCCAGCCGAGCACCGCGGCGCCCAGCGTGAGCCCCGCCAGCGTGCCGCCCGTCCCCGAGGGGACGACGATGCGATCGGGCCGGGGGGCCTCGCCGCGCTGGACCTGCGCCGCGAGCTCGAGCATCGCGTCGACGTAGCCGAGGCACGGGAGGGCGGACGAGGCGCCTGGCAGGATGAAGTACGGCCGGTCGGCCCGCCGCAGCACCCGGATCGCCCGGACCGCGGTGGTCGCGTACCCGCCGCCATGGACGAGCTCGGCGCCGCTGGCCGCGTCGGCGAGGAGCGCGCCGCGGCCGAACCGGGTGATCGGCTGATCGAACAGGACCGCGGTGACGGCGAAGCCGAGCGCGCGGCCGAAGAGGGCCGTGGCGGTGACCTGCGTCGACGCCAGCCCGCCGACGGTGACGAGCGTCCTCGCCCCGCGCCGCTCCGCGTCGGCGAGCAGGAACTCGAAGCGACGCACCTTGTTGCCGCCGTAGAGCGGCGAGATCAGATCGTCACGCTTGACCCAGACGCCGCCGCGGCCGAGGTACTTCTCGATCGCGGCGCACGGGACGACAGGCGTCGGCGCGTGCGCGAGGGGGCGCCACGGGACCTGCCCCGAGAGCTCGGGCAGCTCGGCGAAGAGCGGCAGCTCCCGCGACGCGGGCAACGCGGGCAACGCGGGCGAGACGGCAAGACGCGCCCCGGGAGGCCCCGCCGCGCCGGCCGCCCCGGCGCGGGCGGCTCGCTCCTCGTCCTCGCCGTCAGCCACGCTCCACCTCGCGTTCTCGCGTTCAGGCGCGCGCCGCCGCGCCGTGCCCCGCCTGCCTGCCGCCCGGGCCCGCCTGCTCACCGGCGTCGCCGGGGTCGTCTTCCGCGCTATTTCCCATGCCAGCTTCCGCGCCAGCGCCGAGGCGGCCGCCGCGCGCGACCAGGGGATCGCTCAGGTAGGTGTCCGTCAGCCGCTTCGGCCCCGCGAGGCCGAGCAGCCGGAGCGGGAAGAGCAGCACCGAGAGCACCCACGACGCGAGGCCGAGCGCGAGCTTGCCCCCGTACGCCTCCGCCACCAGCGCGAGCTTGCGGCCGGACGACATCGACGAGATCGGCGCCTCGGTCAGGCCGATCCGCATGAGCCGGAGCTCCGCGATCCGCACCGTGTGGCGCACCAGATCGGGCAGGCGCTTGAGCGCCGGGTGGTCCATCGGCAGGCGCTTCTTCATGAACGCCTCGAGCCGCGACACGCCCCAGAGCGACACCAGCGCGAGGCCGAGCAGCCGCCTCCGGAGCGCCGGCCTGCCCGCGATGGCCTTCCTCGTCTGCTGCTCGCCGAAGTCGACGTGCCGCTCTTCCTGCCGCACCCCGCGCTTCAGGATGGCGACGATCTCCGGCTCATCCACGGTCTCGATCATCGCGTAGAAGGCCTGGAGGACGAGCCCCTCGCCGAGGGCCATCTCGAGGGCGACGTGCTCGGCCCAGTCCCCGCCCATCAGCCCGGTCGCGAGGAAGCGCACGCTCCAGGCGGCCTTGTCCGGCGGCGCGCCCAGGATCTCGAGGATGCGGAGGAAGTTGCCGACGTGCTGGAACTCCTCGACGGCCTGGCGCGCGAGGAAGCGCGCGGACTCCAGGTCGGGGGCGTTGTAGAGCCAGTGCCCTATCTGGACGCCGGTGATCTCCCCGTAGAGGAACTGCTGCACGGCCCAGACGATCACGTCCTTGTCCTTGACGGGATCGAGCCTGGCGCCCTGGAAATCGAACGCCATCTCTTCGCGGGTCACCAGCATCAGTCGCCCTCCGGTGCGGTGAATTTAGCCCAGATCGCGGCCGCGGGCAGGTCCGAGGCGAAGGGCCCGGCGCGGCGCGATCCGCCGCGGCGGCGCTCCTGCTCGGCCCGTCCGGCGGAGGCGGCGCCCCCCGTGGTATACGGCCGACACGGCGGCATCAGGAACCGCCGACTTGAACCTCAGGAGAAGCACCATGGCGCGTGTCCACAACTTCAACGCCGGCCCTGCCGGGCTCCCCCTCCCCGCCCTCGAGCGCGCGCAGCGCGAGCTCCTCGATTTCGAGGGGACGGGCATGTCGATCATGGAGCACAGCCACCGCGGCAAGGCGTTCGAGGCGGTGCACAACGAGGCGATCTCGCTGCTCCGGCAGCTGCTCGGCCTGTCGGACGATTACCACGTGCTGTTCATGCAGGGCGGCGCGGCCATGCAGTTCGCGGTCGTGCCGATGAACCTCCTGCCGCCCGGCAGGAGCGCCGACTACATCCTGACCGGCGGCTGGTCGGAGAAGGCCCTGGAGGAGGCGAAGCGCGTCGGGACGGTGCGCGTGGCCGGGAGCACCGCCGTCGACAAGCGGTACACCCGCATCCCCCACCAGGGAGAGCTCTCGCTCGATCCGAACGCCGCCTACGTCCACATGACGACGAACAACACGCTGTTCGGCACGCAGTGGCACTGGCTGCCCGACACGGGCAACGTGCCGCTCGTCGCGGATATGTCGTCCGACATCCTGTGGCGCAAGATGGATATCTCCAGGTTTGCCCTGGTTTACGCCGGTGCCCAGAAGAACATCGGACCGAGCGGGATCACGGTCGTGCTCGCACGCAAGGATCTCGTTGACAGCGCCCGAAAAGACATTCCCGTCATTTTCCGTTATGCCACTTACGCTGCCAACAACTCGCTCTACAACACACCTCCGACATTCGCAATCTACCTCATGCGCAACGTGCTCGCGTATACGCTTGAGATCGGTGGGCTCGAGGAGGTCGAGCGACGGAATCGCAAGAAGGGTGAGCTGCTGTACGAAACCATCGACGCGCACCCGGACGTCTTCCGGGCGCCGGTCGAGAAGGAGAGCCGCTCGTTCATGAACGTGGTGTTCCGGCTGGCCAGCGAGGAGATGGAAAAACGCTTCGTCGCCGAGGCCGCAAAGGAGGGTATGGTGGGGCTCGCCGGACACAGGTCGACCGGGGGTATCCGGGTTTCGATCTACAACGCAGTACCCGTTGCATCGGTAGAGCGCCTCACGGCGTTCATGCGGGATTTCGCCAAGAGGGGTTGACTCGCGGCGGGAGCACGACGTTCTCGGTATTTCCAGGTTCGCCGCTGTTTCCAAAACACGCTCGGCGAACCTCCCCCTAATTCGTCGCGTCCCAACCTTCAGCCCGCTTGACGTTGTTCCGCCCGGCACAACAGGCCTTCGCGGAAAGGGTCTGTCGGCCTTTCCGCAGCTGGGAGGGAGGCGGTGAACACCGCTCCCCGACCAGCACCGGAAGGGGACGGCGAACGCCGCTCCCCGACCAAGCACTGGAAGGGGACGGCGAACGCCGCTCCCCGACCAGCACCGGAAGAGAGCGGCCATCGCCGGTCTCGACCGGCCCGGGAGGGGACGGGGGGAACGCCGTCCTTTACCGGCTCGCAGGCCCCGTTCGGAGACCTGAATCGAGCGAGCCAACCGTAAGGAGAGGATGATGGCGAGCATGGACGATCGTATGATTTCCAGGAGTGAGGAGGGCCAGGAGGAGAGAGGGGCCTCGCCGAGCGAACCCCCGCCTTCTTCAGCGTCGCAGCGGGCTGCCAACGAGCGGCAGCAGCGTGGCTTCGCCGCCATGGACGAGGACCGTCAGCGCAAGATCGCCAGCAAGGGCGGGAAGGCAGCCCACGAGAAGGGCACGGCGCACGAGTTCACGCGCGACGAGGCGCGCGCCGCCGGCAAGAAGGGCGGCGAGGTCGTCAGCCAGAACCGCAAGCACATGGCCGAGATCGGTCGCCGTGGCGGCGAGCGCGTGAGCCAGGACCGGGCCCACATGGCCGAGATCGGCCGCAAAGGCGGCGAGGCCGTGAGCGGCGATCGCCAGCACATGGCCGAGATCGGCCGTCGTGGCGGCGAGTCGCGGGGAGACCAGCCGCGGGAGAATCAGCCGCGCTGACCGGGGACGCGCAGGGCCCGGCGCCGGGGGGCGCCGGGCCAACCCCCTACCCCATCGCAACGGCCACGACCCTGGCCTCCCGGTCGTCGCCGCAAGGTGCCTCTCGGGAGGTCTCCAGGCGCCACAGGACCGCGCGCGCCGCGCCGGCATGGCACCCCCGCACATCTCGACAGCCAGACGCCCGGCGCGCCGCCCCAGGAGGGCGGCGCCGAACCTCCAGCGCGGGGCAGGCGCCGGCGGGTCAGCCGGGCGCGATCGCGCCCAGCGAGACGTCGCTGGGCGTCTCCTTCGGGCCAGGGATCCATTCCTCGTCGGGCTCCTCCGGCGGGAGCACGACCGGGGCGCCGTCGTAGCGCAGGCGCTTGCCAGGCCAGACGAAGCTGCGGAAGAGGTAAGCGAGGAGCGACGGCTGGTCGAGGCCCGGGTGGATGAAGGGCGCCACGCGCCTCGCGTGCGCGGCCGGCAGGAGGCTCCAGTGGAGGCCGGGCTCCATGTGATGGATGGAGTGGAAGCCGTTGTTGTACGTCCACCAGTTGACCAGCCGGCCGACGAAGTTGCGCGAGTGGTTGTACTCGCTGTCCTCGTCGCAGCCGTCGTGCTGGAGGTAGTTCATGGTCACGATCCCCCACGCGGCGTACTGGTGGGGGATCAGGACGTAGAGGAGGAACTTCTGCCAGTCGAGCGCGAGCAGGGCCCCCATCGCGCCGAGGAACACCGCCGACTCGAGGAGCATCTGACGGAACCACGGCGGGTTCCGCCGGTACATCGCCTTGAAGTAGCGCATGTCGGCGGGCAGGATGTCCCGGACCACGCGGCTCATGAAAAAGAGGCCGTTCAGCAGGTTCCACCGATAGCGCACCTTCGTCGTCCGCATCACGTCACGCCGGGACTGCGTGTACTTGTGATGGCTGAGGTTGTGACCCGGGACGTAGGCGCTGACGGGGTGCCCGTAGGTGAGCGTGAGCGCGACCTGGAACGCGCGGTTCATCCATCGCCGCCGGAACACGGGGCAATGGACCGCGTTGTGGGTCGCGACCGCTCCGAGGAACGAGAACACGCACGTCGTGGCGAGGAGCGGAATCGCGAGCCATAGCGCGCGCGGCGCGTAGACCCATTGCACCGCCACGAGCACGAAATACGTCGCGACGAAGAGGAGTGTCTTGATATCGGCGCGGTACCGGAGCATGGCTGTTCTTCGCGTCTGCTATCAGGACCACGCGCCGAACCGACCGGCAGCGCCGAGCAGCGCTGACCGGCCCGGACGGGCGCAGCGGCCCATCTTCTCGGCGCTCTTCCTAGCGCATTTCGTCGCAGCTGGAAGCCCGAAGTTGCATTCCGACGAGCGCTCCGCGCCATCCCCACCCGACATCCGTGTTTCACGCCGATGTCTCACGCTCGGTGCGATCGTCTTTACGCACCTCGCGCCGGTGTGCAGGCGTGGGAGCCGCTCCGCCGGTGTGCAGGCGTGGGAGCCGCTCCGCCGGTGTGCAGGCGCGGGAGCCGCTCCGCCGGTGCTCGGCGGCGCGTGCGGCGGAGCACTCCGGCGCGCTCCGGCGCGCTCCGGCGTGCGCTGGGCCGGAGGCGGCTCGCGCTTGACGACCTGGTCGCGAACCGCCAACGTGGCCGCGTGAGCTCATCCCCTCTCGGCTTCGATCCGAACGGTCCCGCCATCGGCAACGGGATTTACGGGCTGCCACACACTGCTGAGGACGCCCGGGTGGTCCTCGTCCCGGTGCCGTGGGAGCCGACGGTGTCCTACCGCCGCGGCGCCGCCAAGGGCCCGGGGGCGATCCTGCGGGCCAGCCGGCAGGTCGACCTCTTCGACCTGCACACGGGCAGACCGTACGAGCAGGGCATCGCGATGCTCGACGTCGATCCGGACATCGTGCGCTGGAATGCGGAGGCGTGCGCCGCGGCCGAGCCGGTGATCGCGGCGCACGGGGAGGTCGCTGGCGACCGGGACCTGGAGGCGCGCCTCGCGGCGGTCAACGCGCTCTCCCGCCGGCTGAACGAGCGCGTCACGGAGATCGCCTTGCGATGGATGGAGCGGGGCAAGCTCGTCGGCGTCATCGGCGGTGATCACTCCTCCCCCTACGGCGCGATCGCGGCGCACGCCGCGCATTACCCGGGAATGGGGATCCTGCACATCGACGCGCACGCCGATCTACGCAACGCGTACGAGGGATTCACCGACTCCCACGCTTCGATCATGCACAACGTCGCGACGAACCACCCGACGATCCCGCGGATCGTCCAGGTCGGGCTGCGCGACATGAGCGAAGACGAGCTCCGGTTCATCCGCGAGTCGAACGGGCGCATCGTCGCCCACATCGACGCCTCGATCGCCGATCGGCTCTTCGAGGGCGAGCCGTTCCACCTGATCGCCGACTCGATCGTGGAGGATCTCCCCGACGACGTCTATGTGAGCTTCGATATCGACGGCCTCGATCCGACGCTGTGTCCGAGCACCGGCACGCCAGTCCCCGGCGGGCTGACGTTCCAGCAAGCCGTCGCCCTGATCGGCCGCATCCAGAAGAGCGGCCGGCGCATCGTCGGCTTCGACCTGAACGAGGTCGCGCCGAAGGACGACGCCGACGACTGGGACGGCAACGTCGGCGCCCGCCTCCTCTACAAGCTCATCGGCTTCACGCTTCTCTCCCACGACACGCGCAGCCGTTAACGAAGCGAGCGCGTCGCGCGCACTCTCCCCCAACGAGGTGCCCGCCTCACGAAAGCGCGCGGCGGTAGGTTTCGATCGCGAGGTGGACGTCCAGGGTGCCGGCCATCTCGCGGCACGAGTGCATGCTGAGCATCGGCGCGCCGACGTCGACCGTGGCGATGCCGAGCGAGGCCGCCGTGATCGGGCCGATCGTGCTGCCGCAGGGGAGATCGCTGCGCACGACGAAGCGCTGGGGGGCGTAGCCCACGTCGTGACAGAGCGCCTCGAGCGCGGCGGCCGTCGCGCCGTCGGTCGCATAGGACTGGTTCACGTTCGACTTGATCACGAGCCCGCGGTTGATCTGCGGGGCGTGGCGCGGCTCGTGCTGATCGGCATAGTTCGGGTGCACCGCGTGGGCCATGTCCGCCGAGACGAGCAGCGATCCGGCCATCGCGCGGGCGAACGCCTGCGGCTCGCGCCCCGGGTAGACGTCGACGATCCGCGCGAGCACGTCGCGGAGCACGCTCCCCGCCGCCCCCACGGCGCTCCGGCTGCCGCACTCCTCGTGGTCGTAGAGCGCGATGACCCGCGTCGCCGCGGAAGGAGCGGCGCCGATCAGCGCGGCCGTCGCGGCGTGACAGCTCGCGAGGTTGTCCAGGCGGGACGCGAAGATGAACTCGTCGGAGAGGCCGCCGAGTGACGCCTTGAGCGTGTCGTACAGGCAGAGATCGAAGCCGAGGATGGCGTCGCGCGGCGCGTCGACCGCGCGCGCGAGCAGGGCGTTGAGATCGGCCTCCTTGCCCAGGCCGATCACGGGGACGAGGTGCTTCTGCGCGTTCAGCACGAGCCCCTCGGAGTTGACCCCGCGGTTCAGGTGGATCGCGAGGTTCGGGACGCGGGCGACCGGGCGGCCCAGGTCGACGAGGAGGCGCTCGATCCGCCCGTCCCTGCGCACGTGGACGCGGCCGGCCACGCTGAGATCGCGGTCGAGCCAGGTCGAGTACAGGACGCCGCCATAGACCTCGACCCCGAGCTGCTGGTAGCCGCTCCGCGAGAGCTCGGCGCTGGGCTTCACCCGGAAGTTCGGCGAGTCGGTGTGCGCGCCGATGACGCGAAAGCCGCCGAGCGCCGGGTGCTCGGCCCCGACCACGAACGCGACGATCGTCGACCCGCCCCGGATGACGAAGCGGCGATCGCCCGGAGCGACCGCCCACGCGTCGCGCTCCCCGAGCTCCGAGAAGCCGGCCGCCACGAGCCGCGAGGCGACCTCGCGCACGGCGTGGTACGGCGTCGGCGAGCGATCGATGAAGGCGCAGAGGTCGCGGGCGGCCGCGACGCCGCGCTCGCGCAGCGCCGCCATCTCGTCCGCGCTCCTCGCGAAGCGCTCGCCAAGGTCGGTCAGTGGCCTGGGATCGCCTGTGCGATCGAGGATCTCGGGGGACGTCATGGAGGGCGCGGAGTCTAGCAGAGCCGCCGGGCCTCGCCCTGCGCGCCAACGCCGAGATGGCGGCCCACGCGGCCGGTGCGCCATGGTATCCGCCACCACCGCGCCGCTCGCAGGACCTCCTCCGACGCCGCGCGCCGCAACCCGCAACGGAGACGCGCCCCGATGTACCGCCTCGTCCGACCGCTCCTCTTCGCGCTGCCGCCCAGCCTCGCGCACGAGCTCGGCATGCTCGCGCTCGCCCCCATCGAGCACGCGGCGCCGCTCCGCGCCCTCGTGCACGCCCGCCTCGCGCCCCGGGATGGGCGCATCGCCGTGCGCACCATGGGGCTCGACTTCCCTTCCCCGCTCGGCGTGGCGGGCGGCTTCGACAAGGACGCCCGCCGGGCCCGCGCGCTCGCCGCCCTCGGGTTCGGCTTCGTCGAGCTCGGCACCGTCACGGCGCAGCCCCAGGCCGCGAACCCGCCGCCGAACCTCTTCCGGCTGCCGGCCGACCGGGCGCTCATCAACCGGCTCGGGTTCCCGAACCAGGGCGCGGCCCGCGTCACGGAGCGCCTGCTCGGCCGCGGCGGTACGGCGGCCGTCGGCGTGCCGGTCGGCATCTCGATCGGCAAGTCCAGGGTCGCGCCGCTCGATCCCATCGAGCCCGCGATCGACGACTACCTCGCGAGCTTCCGGGAGGCGCGGCGCGCGGCCGACTTCGTCGTGATCAACGTGTCGTCGCCGAACACGAAGGACCTCCGCGCGATGCAGGGCCCGGCGATCGCGCGGGCGCTGCTCTCCGCGATCGCGCGGGAGAACCGCGCCGCCGGGGCGCCGCTGCCGCTGCTCATCAAGGTCGCCCCGGACCTCGGCGACGAGGAGCTCGAGGCGCTGCTCGCCGTGGTCGAGGAGGTCGGCCTCGCCGGCGTCATCGCGACCAACACGACCGTGCGGCGCGACGGGCTCGCGACGAGCCCGGCGGACGTCGAGGCGATGGGCGCGGGCGGGCTGAGCGGCCCGCCCCTCCGGCAGCGCTCGCTCGCGATGGTGCGGCGCATCCGCGCGCGCCTCGGGAGCAACGTCACGGTGATCGGCGCCGGGGGCATCGAGTCGGCGGAGCACGCGATGGACCAGCTCCAGGCGGGCGCCGACCTCGTGCAGATCTATACAGGCTTCATCTACGGCGGCCCCCTCCTCCCCGCGGAGATCGCGCGCGGGCTCTCGGACCTCGTGGCCCGCTCCGGCGCGCGGTCGATCCAGGACCTCGTGAGCCGGCCAGGCGGCGCGACGCGCGCTGCTAGGATCGGCCATGGAGCTTGAAGCGCACGTCCACGACACCATCCGCGACATCCCGGAGAGCGAGTGGAACGCGCTCGACGGGGTGAGCGAGGCGCCGTTCCTCACCTGGGCGTGGTTCGACGCGCTCGAGCGGACGGGGTGCGTGGGCGAGGCGGCGGGCTGGCTGCCCCACCACATCACGCTCCGGGCCGAGGGGGCGCTGCTCGCCGCGGCGCCCGCCTACCTCAAGGACAACAGCGAGGGAGAGTTCGTCTTCGACCACGGCTGGGCCTCCGCGTCCCACCAGATCGGCGCGCCGTACTACCCGAAGCTCGTCGTCGCGGTGCCGTTCACCCCCGCGACGACGCCGCGGCTGCTCGTGCGGCGGCCGGAGGACCGCCCGGCGCTGCTGCCCGTCCTCGCCGAGACGCTCCGCAAGCTGGTCGCGCGGAGCCGCATCTCGAGCGCCCACGTCCTGTTCCCGACCGAGGACGAGGCCGCCGCCCTCTCCGATGCCGCCATGGCGCACCGCTGCGGCGTCCAGTTCCAGTTCGAGAACGAGGGGTATCAAACGCTCGACGACTTCCTCGCGCGCTTCAACGCGAAGCGGCGGCACCAGATCCGGCGGGAAATGCGCGAGTCCACGAGGCAGGGGCTGTCTATCGCCACGCTGCGCGGCGCGGAGATCACGCCGGAGATCGTCGATGCCATGTTCGGCTTCTACGTCTCCACCGTGGAGAAGTTCGCCTGGGGCCGGCAGTACCTGAACCGCGCCTTCTTCGAGGAGATCGCGGCCCGGCTGCGCGGCGGCGGGGCCCAGGGAGGCGTCGAGATCGTCCTCGCGCGGGAAGGCAAACGCCCCATCGCGGGCGCGCTCAACCTCGCCGGGCCCACGACGCTCTACGGCCGTTACTGGGGCGCGTCGGAGGAGCGCCCGTTCCTGCATTTCAACGTCTGCTATTATCACCCGGTCGAGGACTGCATCGCCCGGGGACTGCGCCGCTTCGAGCCGGGCGCGGGAGGGTCGCACAAGCTCGTTCGCGGCTTCGCACCGAGCGTCACCCACAGCGCGCACCACATCGCGCATCCACGCCTGGACGCCGCGGTGCGCGAGTTCCTCGTGCGCGAGCGCGCGGCCGTCCGCGCGAAGACGGCGGACAGGAGCGTGGCATTCCGCTGAGCGCCTCCCTGGCGCAGCGCGACGTGCGGTGTTGACGTGACGCGCGCTGGAGAGGGATGCTGCCAGACATGCGCGCCTTTCTTGCACTCCTCGCCTCCTCCATCGTCTTCGGGCTCGCCGCGAGCGGCGGCTGCTCGAGCAATGAAGCGACCGACACGACCTCGACGGCAACGGCGGCCACGGTCGCCGGCGCCGGCGGCTCGCTCGGCTTCGGCTGCTTCGGCGGCAGCCCGGATGGGCGGTGTACGATCCTCGCCCAGGTCCCCGAGAGCTGCAGCTGCCCGGACTGCTCCGACACGGCGAGCTGCCTCGGTCGCTGCAACGACGACGGCGCCTGCGACATGCGGCCAGACGCCCCCGACGGCGAGGATTGCACCTGCCAGGACTGCGCGGGCACCGTCGCGGCCTGCAGCCCGAGGCGCGGGTGCAACGACAACGAGGGGTGCAACGCCAACGAGGATTGCACCTGCCCCGACTGCACGAGCACCCCGCGGTGCACGGATCACTGCACGGACAACGGCTCGTGCGCGGAGTACTTCGAGGGGTGCTCCTGCGCGGATTGCCGCGGCGTGGAGCGCTGCGGCGGGGACCCGGCCACGAGCACGGCCGCGGCCACGACGAGCAGCGGCGCGGGCGGCGACCCCGCCGGCAGCGGCGGCGCGGGCGGCGACCCGACCGGCAACGGCGGCGCGGGCGGCGACCCCGCCGGCAGCGGCGGCGCGGGCGGCGATCCGACCGGCAACGGCGGCGCGGGCGGCGCCTAGGACACGCTCGGCGCCCTCGCCGCTCCGCGCCCTCGCCGCTCCGCGCCCTCACTGCTTCGCGGTGAGCCCGTGCTTCCTCAGGAACATCCGCACGTGGTGGCGCTCCATGCCCGCGCGGCGCGCCATCTCGCTGACGTTGCCGCCCGTCGCGCGGATCAGCTCGCTGAAGTAACGCTGCTCGAACGCCGCGACGGCGCTCCGCTTCGCCTCGCCGAACGCCGACGTCGGCACGACCACGTCGCCGCCGCCCTCGAGCGGCAGGATCGAGGCGATCGCCTCGGCCCCAGGCGGCAGGCTCGCGGCCACGCTGGTGACGTTCATGAGCTCGCGGACGTTGCCAGGGAAATCGTGCTGGCCGAGCGTCGTGGTGATGAGATTGACCATCTCCACGGCGCGCTCGGGGCACCCCAGGCGCTCGCAGACGCGCTCGACGAGCAGCGGGATGTCCTCCCGCCGCTCGCGGAGCGGCGGCAGCTCGATGCGCATCTGGGCGATCCGGAAGAAGAGATCGCTCCGGAAGCGCCCGGTGTTCATGCTGCGGCCGAGGTCGCGGCGCGTCGCCGCGATGATCCGCACGTCGACGGGCTCGTAGATCCGTGACCCGACGCGCTTCACCTTCTGCTCGGTGAGCGCGCGCAGCAGCTTCGGCTGGAGATCGGGCGGCAGCTCGCCCAGCTCGTCGAGGAAGATCGTCCCGCCGTTCGCCTCGTGGAAGGCGCCGCTCCTCCGCTCGTTCGCCCCGGGGAAGGCGCCGCGCTCGTGCCCGAAGAGGAAGCTCTCGGCGAGCGCGCCCGGCAACGAGGCGCAGTCGACGACGACGAACGGGCCGCCGCGCCGGCTCGAGACGTCATGGATGGCCTGCGCCGCGAGCTCCTTGCCCGTGCCCGTCTCCCCGGTGATCAGCAGCGAGAGCTCCGTCGAGGCCACCTCGCGCAGCAGGCGGAACAGGTGGCGCATCCGCGGCGAGGCGCCGATCAGCGGGCCGAAGCTCTCGTCGAACCCGACGTCGACGCGCTCCTTGTCGAGCGGCTCGAAGCTCAGCACCGAGCCGCCGACCTGGATGGCGCACGCGGCCGTCAAGATCGCCTCGCGGATGCGGACCGTCGACACGAACGTCCCATTCTTGCTGCCGAGATCGCGGACGAGCACGCCCGGGCCCTCCGCGCGAAGATCGCAGTGCGTCGAGCTGACCTCCGGATCGTCGACCACCACACCGCAGCTCGGATCGCGCCCCACCACGATCGGCGCGATGCCGATCTTGACGGGATCCCGGCCCGCCGACCGCAGCGTGCCGCCGCGAACAAACCACTGAACCGCGCGAGCGCGGGTCGCATCCCTCGTCGAGCTCATATCCAACGGTTATTCGATTTCCCTGGTCTTGACCACATCCACGCACGCCTCGCGCGCCCACGGGTGGGAGCACCCACCTGGGCGCACCGGGTACGTAGCTTCCGGAGGAGCCGCAGCCTCCCGTCGAAAAACTTCACAACCACTAGAGGTAACAAAGAGAAATTCTGATCAAGCAATGTGCTGAGCGCATAGCGGGAGAGGCCCCCGAGAGGTTAGAGTACGTGGTCTACGCAAGCGATGAAGCGGGCGCTCGTCCCGCTCGCCTCATCGGGTGTCGATGGTCGATGAACGAGGACCCGGCCATCGCGGGGTGGATGCGCCCCGCGATAGGGGCTGTCGGTGTGTGTTCTTTCAACGCGATTCGGGGCTCCGCTCTCCCGGTCCCCTCAACGTGGGAGTCGCGCGAGCGCTCCCGGCGAGGATGCTTATGCCGAGAATAGGATGGTTACTCCGGAAGCGCGCCGCGACGGCCCTGGGGCTCCTGGGGCTCTCCGCGGGCGCGAGCGCGCTCGCGTCCGTGTCCGCCGGTTGCAGCAGCGAGGCCGACGGCCCGTGCATCTCCGACGAGCAATTCTTCGCCGAGAAGGTGTGGGTCCCCATCCTCTCGACGAAGTGCATCGGCTGCCATAACCCTCAGGGGCAGGCGGCGGAGTCCAAGCTGATCCTCGCCGGGAGCAGCGAGGCGGGGTTCCTCGACAAGAACCTCGCGACGTTCAAGTCGCTCGCCGGGCTCGAGCTCGGCGGCGAGTCGTACGTCCTGCTCAAGCCGACGAAGGCCATCGAGCACGGCGGCGGCCAGGTCCTCGCCTCGGACAGCGCCGAGGTCGAGGCGCTCCGGGCGATGGTGGAGCGCACGAAGGAGCCGTCGTCCTGCGAGACGGACGTCAACGCCTCCTTCGCCGGCGTGGTGATGAGCGGGCCCGAGGAGACGCTCCGCACGGCGAGCCTCGAGCTCGCCGGGCGCCTGCCGACAGAGGCCGAAGAGGAGGCCGTCGCAGAGAGCGGCATGGACGCGCTGGATCCGATCCTGGACCAGATGCTCACGGAGGAGACGTTCTATGTGCGGCTGAAGGAGATCTACAACGATCTCTTCCTCACCGACCGTTACCTGAACGGCGAAGAGGCCGTCGATCTGCTGCGGAGCGACGCGTACGATCCGAAGTGGTACAACAGCCTCCCGCAGGATCCGGCGCTGGTCGCGAAATACGGCGCGCGGGACCTGGAGGACGTCGCCAACAAGCTGAAGAGCTGGACGAACCGGGCCGTCGGGAGGGAGCCGCTCGAGCTCATCGCTTACATCGTGCGGAACGACAGGTCCTTCAAGGAGGTCCTCACCGCCGACTACACGGTCGTGAGCCCCTTCTCCGCGAGGGCGTACGGCGTGACGGCCGAGTTCAAGAACGACGCGGATCCAGACGAGTTCGTCCCGGCGAAGCGCGATCCGATCCCGCTCGCCGGCGTGCTCACCTCCCCCGTCTTCCTGTCCAGGCACCCGACGACGAACACCAACAGGAACCGCCACCGCGCGAGGATGGTCTATCAGTTCTTCCTCGGCACCGACATCCTGAAGACGGCCGAGCAGCCGCTCGATCAGACGAAGATCACCGACTTCAACCCGACGATGAACAACGCGGCGTGCACCGTCTGCCACGCCGCCCTGGACCCGCTGTCGGGCGGGTTCCACAGCTTCGACTCCGCGGGCCGGTACGAGGAGGACGACACCTGGTACGAGGACATGCGGCCGCCGGGCTTCGGCGCCGAGTCGGTGCCGTTCAGCGAGTTCCCGACCGCGCTCTCGTGGGTGGCGAAGCGCGTCGCCGACGACCCCCGCTTCGCGCTCTCGGCCGTCTATACGATGTACACCGGCCTCACCGGGCAACAGCCGCTCGCCGCGCCGACCAACGACGATCCGGAGTTCAACGCCAAGTTCCGGGCGTACCTCGCCCAGTACCACGCGTTCAACACGATGGCGCACGACTTCGCCGACGGCGGTTACAACCTGAAGACGGTCGTCAAGGCCATCGTCAAGAGCCCCTATTTCCGGGCGCGCAACGTGGCGCAGGCGTCTCGGGGGGAGGCGCTCACGCAGCTCGGCGGCACGCGGTTCCTCGGGCCCGAGCAGCTGCACCGGAAGATCTGGGCGGTGATGGGGTATCCGTGGCGCCCGCGGGCGTTCGAGGACGACGGCAATCGCTACGACTTCCTGCTCCGGCGCGACGCCTACCGCATGCTGTACGGCGGCATCGACTCGCAGGACGTGATCCAGCGGATCACGGAGCCGAACGGGATCATGGCCAACATCGCCGACCGGATGGCGAACGAGATGGCGTGCATCGCGGTGCCGCGCGACCTCTACCTCCCGCAGGAGGAGCGGCTCCTCTTCCCGTACGTCGAGACGACGTTCGAGCCGCGGGACACGAACGATTTCGACGTGCTGCCGGCCGTCGAGGGGATCAAGCAGAACATCCAGTACCTGCACAAGCGGGTGCTGGGCGAGTCGCTCGAGCTCGGCGATCCCGAGATCGAGCGGACATACAAGGTCTTCCTCGAGACGTGGGAGGAGGGCAAGGCGGGCATGGCGAAGCCGGAGGGCGAGGAGGGCCGGCTCTCGAGGTCGCTGCCCGGCCCCTGCCAGGTGCACAACGACTACTGGACTCGAGAGGGGCTCCCCGACGACGAGAAGCTCACGCGCGACGAGAACTACACGGTCCGCGCGTGGATGAGCGTCATGACCTATCTCCTTTCGGACTTCAGGTTTCTTTACCAGTAGGAGCAGCCATGGAACGTCGAGATTTCCTCAAACTGGCATCTATGGCGGGCCTCGGCGTCGTCGCAGCGGGCGTGCTGTCGAGGGACGCCGCCGCGGCCGGCCCCTACGCGGGCCCGCTCTGGGTCCACATCCACGCGAGCGGCGGCTGGGACCCGACGAGCCTCTGCGATCCCAAGGGCGCGATGAGCGCCGAGGAGCAGAAGACGCGGGAAGCGATGAACCGCAGCTACCTGCGCGAGGCGATCGGGACCGCCGGCAATCTCAAGTACGCGCCGGTCGGCGGCAACGACGCGTTCTTCAAGAAGCACTACAGCAAGCTGCTCGTCATCAACGGCATCGACACCGGGACGAACAGCCACGACGCCGGCGTCCGCAACACGTGGTGCGGCACGCTCCGCGAGGGCAAACCCGCCTTCGCGGCGCTCGTGGCCGGCGTCCACGGCGGCGCGCTGCCGATGGGGTTCATCAGCAACGGCGGCTACGACACGACGGCGAACGTCGTCGCCGTCACCCGCATCCCCGACACCGGCCTCCTGCAGCGGCTCGCCTATCCGAACAGGATCGATCCGGGGAACGAAGAGAACCGCGAGCAGTACCACACCGACGCCACGATGACGCGGATCCTG
Source organism: Sorangium sp. So ce145 (assembly GCF_051525985.1). Taxonomy (NCBI): domain Bacteria; kingdom Pseudomonadati; phylum Myxococcota; order Polyangiales; family Polyangiaceae; genus Sorangium; species Sorangium sp. So ce145. The sequence continues at coordinate 6,228,957 of NZ_CP150315.1, forward strand.
GAGGCGCGGCAGGCGCGGCACGCCGCGAAGCTCGAGCAGCAGCGGCTGCCCCACGTCAAGCAGGCGATGAGCACGCTCTTCACGTCGCGCGTCGGGCAGAACGAGCTCAAGCAGCTCATCCAGTACCTGCCCGCGGAGTTCGAGAACGCCTCGCTGCGGCGGCAAGCGCAGGTCGCGCTCGCGGCATACCGCGCCGGCATCTGCGTGAGCGCCAACCTGTCGGTGGGCGGGTTCGACACGCACGGCAACCACGACGACAACCACATCCCGCGGCTCGACCAGATCTGCGACGGGATCGACTTCATCCTGACCGCCGCGGAGGAGCAGGGCATCGCGGACCGGATCGTCCTCGTCGTGGGCTCGGACTTCGGGCGGACTCCGGGCTACAACGAGGGCAACGGCAAGGACCACTGGAACATCACCAGCATGATCCTGGCCGGCGCAGGCATCGCGGGGAACCGGGTGATCGGCGCGACGGACGACCGGCACAACCCGCTCGACGTCGATCCGGTCACGCTCGCGCCCAAGGAGGGCGGCGTCCGGCTCAAGCCGGGGCACATCCACAAGGCGCTGCGCAAGCTGGCGGGGATCGCGGACGATCCGCTCGTGGAGCGATTCCCGCTCTCCGAGGAAGAAGACCTGCCCCTCTTCGGGTGATGTGGCCCGCGGGCGGCGCGCCGCGCCGCCAGCGACTGCAGCGCGGGTGACTTCATCGGAGCCGGCGGGCGAGGAGGCGGGATGTCGCCTCGCCCGACGCTCACTCCACCGAGAACGCGATCTCCTCGCTGGCGGCCGCTCCGTCCGCGTCGACGCGGAGCCGGTGCGCGCCGGCGACGAGCGGCCAGTCGAGCGCGAACGGCGGGCCGACCTCGATGGAGCGCCCGTCGAGCACGAAGCGCACGCGGGGCACGCCCGGAGGGACGTCGGCGCGCAGCCGGATCGCCTGCAGCGAGTTGATCGAGGGGTCGAGGACGAACCGGGCGCCGTCGGGCGGGTACGCGACGCGGACGCGCGCGCCGGCGCCGGCTGGCGGAGCGCCGGGCGCGCCGTCGAGCCCGGCGAGCGCGCCGCAGAGGGGCGACGCCGCATCGGGCGCGAGGGGGCGGCCGGCGGCGCGCGCCCACGCGGTGAGCTCCGCGTCGTAGCGCTCGACGACGCGCTCCTCGACCGCCGCGTCGGGGCAGGCCCCGGCGCGCAGGCCGTTGCGGCGATCGATGCGCACGGTCTCGTGCATGTCGCAGGGCGAGAGCGCCGCGACGTCGCCGCGCGGGAGGAGCTCGTGGCGGCGGTGCGGGCACGCGGCGGTCGGCCTCATGCCGGACAGGGCGCAGACCTCGACCTCGGCGAGCTGCTCGGGATCGGGCGGATCGAAGGGGCGCGGCGGCCGGACGCGCGCGGCGGCGAGCATGGCGTCGCGGAACAGCGGGCCCGCGCCGGTGATGCCGCTGACGCCGCCCATGGGCGAGCCATCGAAGTTGCCGACCCAGACGGCGACGGTGACGTCGGGCGTGAAGCCGACCGCGATGTTGTCGCGGAAGCCCTTGGACGTGCCCGTCTTCGCGGCCACGGGGAACGGCAGATCGAGCGCGTTGCCCTCGCCGAACGACGCGAGCCGCGCCCGGTCGTCGGCGAGGATGTCGACGATCACCCGGGCGCGCGCGGCGTCGAGGACGCGCGCGCCGCGCTCGGGAGGCGCCGCGGGCGGCTCGGCGGGCGCGCCGCTACCGCTGGACGCGGGCGACGCGGAAGAGGCCGCCGGCGAGGAGGGCGACGGAGACGACGAGGGGGCGAACGAGCGCACCGCGCGCACCGGCAGGTAAAGGCCTCCCCGCGCGAGCGTGGCGTAAGCGTTCGCGAGGTCGACAAGGCGGACCTCGCCGTCGCCGAGCGCGATGGCGACGCCGTAGCGCGACGGCTCGCGATCGAGCGAGCGGAGGCCGAGCTCCCGGAGCCGCGCGAGGACGCGCTCGGGGCCGAGCGCGGCCGCCGCCCAGACCGCAGGGACGTTGTACGAGTTGGCGAGCGCGTCCCGCAGGCGGACGGGGCCGTGGAAGCGGCCGTCGTAGTTCCGCGGCGCGTAGTTGCCGTTCGCCGTCGGGAACGAGAGCTCGACGTCGGGAAGGACGGTCGCGGCGGTGAACCCGAGCTGCTCCATGGCGAGCTCGTAGACGAACGGCTTCAGCGCAGAGCCGGGCTGGCGCAGCGCGAGGACGCCGTCGTTGTGGCCGAGCCCGGCGGCGTCGTCGATGTCGTGCGAGCCGACGTACGCGAGGATCTCGCCGGTCGCGTTCTCGATCACCACCACCGCCGCCGCGCCGACGTCGCGATCCGAGAGGCCGCGGACGGTCTGCTGCGCGAGGACCTCGATCTCGCGCTGAAGGCCGCGGTCGATCGTCAGCGTGATCGAGGTCGCCCGGCGCTCTACGATCCGCGACGCGGCGTCGGGGCCCCCGGCGGGAAGGCCCGCGCCCGGGCCCAGCGCGCCGCCGAGCACGGCGCGGACGAGGTGCGGCGCGCCGAGGCCGCCCCCCTTGGGGGCGAGCGCGATGGGCTCCGCGCGGGCGCGGGCCACCTCGGCCTCGCCGGCGAGGCCGGCCGCGAGCATGCGATCGAGGACGCGGTTCCTGCGGCGCTCGAGCGGCCCGGTGCCGCGGCGCGGATCGTAGAGCGCCGGGCCGCGCGGCATGCTGGCGAGCGCGGCGGCCTCCGCGAGCGACAGGTCGCGCGTGGGCTTGTCGAAGTAGAAGCGGCTCGCCGCCTCGACCCCGCGCAGGCCCGGGCCGAACGCGACGCGGTTCAGGTACTGCTCGAGGATCTCGCGCTTCGAGAGCGACGCCTCGATGCGCAGCGCGAGCGCCGCCTCGCCGAGCTTGCCGCGCGCGGTGCGGGGGCGCGGGACGAGCGTGCGCGCGAGCTGCTGCGTGATCGTGGACCCGCCCGAGACGACGCGCCGCTCCGCCGCGAGCTGGCCGACGGCGCGCGCGATCGCGATCGGATCGACGCCGGGGTGGCGCACGAACCGCTTGTCCTCCGCGGCCAGGAGCGCGCGCTGGATGCGATCGCCGGCCTCGGAGAGCGGAAGCCAGCGCGCGCGCGCGCCGTCTCCAGCGCGGAGCTCGCGGAGCACCGTGCCGTGGCGATCGAGCAGGACCGTGGACACGGCGTGGTCCTCGGGCGCCCCGAGCTCCGGCGGGAGCGGGGTGAGCGCCGCGAGGGTGGCGAGCAGGAGCCACGGCGCGACGGCGAGGGCGAGCGCGATCTGCGCCGCGCGGCGGAGGATCCGCCGCGCGCGCGGGCCGAGGCGCGCAAACCACCGCCCTGCGCGGCCGGGCCCTTCCTGGGAGTGCGCGCGCACGGCTCAGCGCGGACGCGGCGCCGCGTCCGGCCCTCGGCTCCCGACCTGGACCGTGACGGCGCCCGTCCGGCCGAAGACCTCGGGGCTGTACATCTCCTCCGCGCGCGCGGGCGGGACCACGAACGAGCCGAGCGTCGTGGCGCGCGCGAGGTACCGGTACCGGTACATCCCGGCGGCCATGTGGTCGACGAAGAAGAGGACGCGATCGTCGCGGATCTCGCGGACGAAGCGGCTCGGCTCGTAGACGCGGCCGGTCGCGCGGAGGTCGTCCTGATCGGCGTCGGCGTCGTCCGCCTCGGCCTGGGCCTCGGCCGCGTCGATGTCGAGCGAGCGCGCGGACGTCGCGAGCCGCGCGTCGACCGCCTCGAGGCCGGCCGGCAGCGGATCGTCGATGACCACGAAGTCGCGCGGAGAGGGCGTCACCACGACGATCTCGCCGAGCACGAGATCGCCGCCGGCAAACGCGACCGACGGCGGGGCCGCGCGCTCGCTCGACGTGGACGCGCCGCCGACCACGGCGGCGAGGTCCTCGGGCGCGAGCGCGCGGAGCGACTTCTCGACGAAGAAGCCCCGGTCGAGCGCCTCCGTCGGGAGCTGCTTGCGCGCGTAGCGGAGCCGCGCCTCGTAGAACAGGCGGCCGCGCCCGTCGACCGAGAACGCGAGCGGCGCGCCCCCGGCGCTCGCGAGCCTCGCCGCGGGGATCGACGTCTTGACCTGCTCCGTCGTGGGGCCGTGGAACGGCGCGGAGAACAGCTCCGCCTGCCCCAGGAACACCCGCGCGTCGAAGTCCGGCGCCGCCTTCTCCTGCGCCTTCCGGTACTGATCGAGCGCGAGCAGCGCCCAGGCCGTCTCCTGCGTGCTGCGCCACGTGCCGCCGCGGCGATCCGCGAGCAGCCCCGCCGCGAGCCGCGGCGCGAGCGGGTGCGCCGGCCGCGCCGCGAGCAGCGCGCGCAGCACGAGCGCCGAGGTGCGGGCCTCGGAGTCCATGAGGACCGCGTACGCGTCGCCGTGGTTGTGGACGGCCCGCGCGACGGGCCCGTCGAGGCGCAGCGCGCCCTCGAGCTCGCGGACGAGCTGATCCACGGACGCCCTGTCGCTCTTGCCGATCACCATCGCGTGCGCGAGGAGCGCCTTCGAGAAGAGCGGCAGCTTGTCGCGCTCGTCGAACAGCTGGCTCGCGCGCCCGGGATCGGGGGCGCCGCTCGCCGCGAGGACGTCGACGAGGAACGGCGCCGTCGCCCGGAGGAGCGGGTCGGCGCCGATCCGGTTGAGCTCCTGGCGCAGGTACGACGTCGCGCGCTCCACCGCGTCGGGCGGCACCGCGACCCCGTAGCGCCTGGCCTCGGTGAGGCCCCACAGCGCGTACGCCGTGGTCCACAGGTCCGCGCGGTCCGACTCGGCGAAGAAGCCGAAGCCCCCGTCCCCGCGCTGGTGCGAGAGGATCTCCCGGATCGTCTTGCCGATGACGGCCGTGAGGTCCTTCGGCAGCGCGATCCCGTAGGCCTTCGCGAGGTCGCGCAGCGACAGGAGCGGGACCATCCGGCTCGTCAGCTGCTCGGTGCAGCCGTACGGGTACTCGAGGAGCTGCTCAACGCCGCCGCCGAGGCCCACGAGCGCGGTCGGCGCAAGGCTCACCGTGAGCCCGCCCGTGTCGTCGCGGATCGCCGACAGGTCCCCGAGCCGCTCGGCGCTCGCCGTGGTGGTGTCGCCGTAGAGCGCGACGGCCTCCGGCGCCATGGGCGCCTTGATCTCGCGGTTCACCTCGACCACGTCCGACGCGCCGCCGCCGGTCGCGCGGAAGCGCAGCGTCGCGGGGCCGGCCCGCGTCGCCGACAGCGCGAAGCGGACCTCGGCCGACCCGCCCGGCGCGAGCTCGATCGCGCGCTTGGCGCTGCCCGCGAGCGTCAGCCCCGACGCGGTGACCTCCACCTCGACCGTCGCCGGCTTCGCGAGCCCCTTCGAGGTCACGACCACCCCCGCGTCGATCGCGTCGCCGGCGCGGAGGAAGCGCGGCAGCGCGGGCCGGGCCATGAGCGGGCGGCTCGTCGTCACCCGGGACTCGCCGTAGCCGAAGCGATCGTCCTCGGCGGCCACGACCGCCATGACCCGGTACGTCGTGAGCGAGTCCGGCAGCTTGAAGCTCGCGTGCACCTGCCCGGAGGCGTCGGTGACGAGCGCGGGGTTGTAGTAGGCGCTCTGGCGAAAATCGCGGCGCACGCCCGTGCCGCCCTCGGCGCCGCCGCCGCCCGCGCGCCCCTTGTCGGCGCCGAGGTCGGCGAACGGGTTGCGCACGCGGGCGAGCGCCTCGCGCGTCTCGATCGTCGCCACCTTCAAGGGGCGCGGCGCGCCGAACACGGGGATCGGATCGGGCGTCGTGTACCCCGTCAGCGACAGCACGCCCTCGTCCACGGCGTAGAGCGTGACCTCCGCGCGGGCGGGCTGGCCGGCGCGGTCGCGGACGTCGACGTCCACGCGGATCGGATCGCCGGGGCGCGCGTCCGCCTTGTCGGCGCGGACGCGCACCGCGAGCCGCTGCGCCTCCGGGTTCACGCGGAGCGGCGCGTAGCCGAGGCGGAACGCCGGCGCCCCGACGTCGGGCCCAGGCGCCCCGCCCTTCCCCGGCGCGGGCTGCGGCTTCGTCCGCCCGCGCAGGAGCAGCACCGAGACGAAGGCGTTCGGCCGGAGGTCCTCCGTGATCGGGACGTCGATCACGGGCATGGCGCCCGACAGCGTCACCTTCCGGTGCGTGGAGATCCCGGCGCGCTCGACCGTGACCAGCGCGTCGGCGGAGGCGAACGGCGACTTCACGATGATGCGCGCCGTCTGGCCGATCTCGTAGCTGTCGCGGTCGGGAACGAGGTCGACCTTGAGCTCGTCGCTGTCGCCGAAGCCCCCGCCGCCCTCGCCGAGCGCGTAGACCCCGGCGGCGGCGCCGACGGGGTTGCCGCGGCGGTCCCTGGCCGTCGCGTGCAGGAGGTAATAGCCCCCCGACGGGACCGTGAGCTCGCAGCTCCGCGGCGCCGCCGCCGTCGTGACGCCGCACCGCGCGACGACCTTGTCGACCGGCGCGCTCACGCTGCGGTACGCGCTGCCGCTCTCCTCCCGCGCGAGCGTCCACGTCCGGTGCACGAGCTCGACCCGGACCGCGACCTGCGCGACGCGCGCGCCCTTCGGATCGACCGCGAGGATCTCCGGCCGCAGCACGTCGCCCGCCTTCGCGAAGAGCTCGGGCTCCTTGAGGGCGACGTAGAACTCGGCCGGGTGCACGAGCGCCGTCGAGCTCCCGGCGATCGTCTGCCGCGACACGTCGGTGACCGACGCCTCGCACGTGACGAGCTCGGTGCCGCGCTGCCCGGGCATCGAGAGCGCCGCGCCGATCGCCGCCTGCCCGGCCGCGTCGAGCTTCTCGCGCGCGCTCTGCACCTCGAACCCGCGCGGCGCCTGGTCCCGCAGCGCGTCGGTGAGCTCGTCCTCGCGGACCGTGAACCCCTCGATCCCCGGCGGCGAGAACGACACCGGCGCGCGCGTCACGGAGAGCGATGCCTCCGCGTTCGTCATCGGCGCCCCGAACAGGTAATCGCCGCGCGCGGTCCAGCGCGCCTTGTCGCCGCGGACGTAGCTCGGCCTGTCGCTCTCGACGCCGACCTTGAACTCGGCGGGGCGGTACTCGGCGACCTCGACGCTGCCCATCACGTCCGGCCACCCCGCCTCGCCGCCCTGGACCGTGGCGGCGAGGCTGTACGTGCCGAGCCGCGCGCTCTCGGGGATCTTCACGTCGGCCGAGAACGTGCCGAAGGCGCCGAGCGTCGGGGAGAGCGAGACGAGCGCCTCGCCGTCGGGCCCCTCGACCTTGAGCGCGACGCTCTTGCCGGCCGGCGTCGTCGCCCCGCGCGCGCCCTCCTCGCGGAAGATCCCCTTCACGCGCACCGTGTCGCCCGGCCGGTAGATGCCGCGATCGGAGAACATCATCCCGAACGGGCGCGCCTCGCTGAAGTCCGACGCCGCGCCGAAGCGCCACCCGTTGAGCGAGTCGGCGACGCTCCGGTACGTCCAGTCGTCGCCCGCGCGCGCGAAGACCACGCTGCGCCCGAGCGTCGTCGCGGTCTCCGGACCGTGCGCCGTCGCGGGGACCACCGCGAACCCCTCGGCGTCGGTGGACACCGCGGCGGGCGCGGGCGCGCCAGGGGCCCGGATCCACACGCGCGCCCCGGGCACCGGCGCGCCCGTCGACAGGCGCGTCACCCAGACGAGCGAGCCGCTCGGCGAGACCTTCGCGCTGATCCCGAGGTCGGTCACCTGCGCGATCACCGCCTCGGAGGTGGTGCGCGCGTGCCGCGTCCCGGGCCGGGCGGTGTAGCTGATCCCGATCGCGAGCGGCCCGCGCTTGCCCTCGCCGCCCAGCACCTCGGCGGCGCGCACGAGGTGCGTCGCCGGCGTGTTGGTCGCGGCGGCCGGGCGCAGGACCGTCTGCTTGCCGGAGGGCAGCGCCGCGATCTCGCCCATCTTCGGGCTGCGCCCCGGGCTGTGCGGATCACCCTGGAGCGCGAGGATCATCTCCTCGGTCATCGCGCCGACCGCGAGCGAGAGCTCGCGCACGTTCACGGACACGACCGGGATCTCGCGACGCTGGGCCGGCTCGAACACGCTCCCGACGAGGCCGATCTGCGCCTCGGGCCAGCGATCGTCGAAGGCGATCTCCTCGGTGACGACGCCGGCGAGCGCCTGCCCGTGCACGTCGCGCAGCCCGGCGGCCACGCGCACCCGGTAGCTGCGACCCGGGGCGAAGGCGCCGCCGAGGGGGATATGGCTCGTGGGCTCGTCGTCCTCGATCCACGACGGCCACAGCAGCTTGACGGCGGGCTCCACCGAGATCGCCCGCTTCGCGTCCGCGAACTTCACGGGGTTCGAGAAGGCGAGCGTGAACCCGCCGTCGGCCGCGCAGCGCCCCTGCGGCGTGTCGCGATCGCACTGGGGGCGCAGCGCCCGGAGCGGCCCGTAGGTGCGGTACGTGAACCGCTGCTCCTCGCCGGCCGGCAGCGGCCCTTCGCGGCCACGGAGGCCCTCGGCCACGGCGAGCTCGATCTCGCTGTCGCGCGGCAGCGGCGCGCGGGGGACGAGCTCGGCGAGCATCTCGTTCTTCGCGTCGGGGCGCCGCACCTCGAACGCCACCTTGTCTCTTCGGCCGCCCACCGTGAGGGACGCGCGCCGCGCGATCTCGGCGGTGTCGACCGGCTGGTTGAACCGCAGCTCGAACCGCGCCTCCGGCGTGAGGTCGTCCTTGCCCGACCAGGGCTCGACGCGCGCGACCGCGGGCAGCTCGGTGCGGAAGGTGAAGGAGTACGGCTCGGCGAGCGCGCTGCCGTCGAGCGCGCGGGTGCCCGCCGGGACCTCGACGGTGAACTCCGTGCCGCGCGGCAGGCGGCCTTCGGGGACGAACGTGAGGCCGCTCGTGCCGACCCAGCGCCAGCGTCCGGGCGCGGACGGCTTCAGGACCGCGGGCGCCGCGGCCTCGCTGCCCGCGAGATCGAGCGATCGCATCGGCCGGTTGAAGACGAGGCTGATCTCGGCGGGGCTCGTGGTCTGCCCGCGGGGCGCGCCGAACACCACCGCGAACGGCCCTGCCTCGGCCTTTCCGCCCGTGTCGAGCGCGCCGGGCGCGAGCGTCCCTCGAGGCGGGACGTTGGGGGCGCGCGCGCCCTGAACGCACGCCAGGCTGAGGGCGATGGCCGCGAGAACGGCGGGCGCAGATCGGAGGCGCGGAGCGACGGACATGGCCGCGACTCAGCAATGGGGATGCCGCGGGCGCAAGAGGCGAGTCCGCGGCGGAATCGGGGCGGGTGATGTGGCAGACGAGACACACCCGACGAGCGCCGGTGACGCGCGGGCGCCCGGAGTCTGGCCGCGCCCGCCGCCGCTCTGTGGGCGGCGGCGAGTCGGGGGGGCAACGCCGCGTTCGCGAGGGCGATATCGCGGGTCTACGGCGCGATGTCGTACGCGTGCTTCGCCGCCCACAGCGTGGTGGCGCGCATGTAGTAGGGCGCGCGGATGCTGCCGTTGCCCTCCCATGCCTCCGGCGTGCGGAACCACAGGCCGTCGGTCTTCCAGATCGTGTCGACCAGGCTCGCGCCGATCTCGCCGGCCTGCGCGGCGAGCCCCTCCTGGATCATGCCGGCCACCACGCCCCAGGACGTGCCCACCCAGCACTCCCGCGTCTGGTTGCTCGTCCCGTCGACCGAGCCATTGGCGGTCATGACGTTGACGACGCCGCGGGTCCCGCCGTCGAAGCGCTTGAAGTTGTTCTCGTAGATCTTGGTGAACGCCGACGCGGCGTGGCTCGGGTCGACGATCGGCGGCAGCCCGAGGGCGCGCGCGTACCACTGGCCAGCGAGCTGGTCCGACATGATCCGGTTCGTGTCCCGGCTCCCCGTGTCGATCTTGTAATACGATCCCGTCCAGAGCTTCGACTCGAAGCCGCCCTTGGACTGCTCGACCCACGTCTGGTAGGTGCTCGCGAGCGAGGCGTCACCGACCGCGGTCGCCAGCTCCTTCGCGGCCTCGCTGGCGGCAATGAAGAGGCCTCCGCAGTACGCGGTGTTGCCGTGCAGATCCATGTCGTCGTAGGTCTGATCGATGCCGTTGCTCTCCGGCAGCCCGTCCCCGTCGCCGTCCTGGCCCTTCACCTTCTGCATCGCCATCTTCACGGCGGGCCAGCAGTAATCGAGGAACGCCTTGTCGGTCTTCCCGGTGAGCGCCCAGTCGCGATAGACCATCAGGACCAGCTTGGAGTTGAGATCCTTCCAGTTGGTCGAGTCGCGGTAGGTGTACGCGTTCCACTTGCGGAAGACGCTCTCGTTGTCTCCGAAATCGTGCGCGGTGGTCCCGATCGCGCGCGGCCTGTCGGAGCGGGTGGTCGTCACGCTGTCGCAGAACTGCCGCACCTCCTGCTTGTCGATGTCCGGCCAGAGCGAGAACAGGGCCCATGAGCCATAAAAGCGCACGTCCGACGTCCCGTAGAACGGGTAGATGTACGACTCGAGGCTGGTGAACATGTCCTCGTCCGGGTCGTCCGGCTGGCCGGACGCGGCCCCGGCCTCCCAGTACGTGCCCGCGATGGCGTAGTAATAGAGCTCGTTGAACAGAGCGCCCTTGAGCCACTCCGGGTACTTCGGGTCGTCGAGCACGCTCGCCTGCCAGTCCTGGATCGCCCAGAGCCACGGCTCGTGCTCGGCGAGCGCCTCCGCCGCGATCGTCCACGAGGCGTTCCCCGTCCGCCCGAAGTGGCGCGTGTACGCGCGGTACCACCTGTCGCCCGAGCCCGCCTGCGTGACCGGGATGTCCCACGCGAGCACGATCGGCACAATGACGCTCTTCCCCGGCTCCACCGTGGCCTTGAACGCGATCGCCCCGAGCGAGTGCCCTCCCGTCGTGTTGGCGAGCGCTCCGTCGTTGGCGAGCTCGCTCTGCAGGGCGGCGACGCTGTCGGCGGACTGGTACGAGACGACCACGCCCGGCGCGTTCCGGCTGGCGAGCGTGAACTCGCCCTGTCCCTCGGAGCTCGGCGCCCCTCCGCCTCGGGTGAGGACCAGGCCGACGTCGTCGCCGGAGGTCTGCACCGTGGCGCCATTGCCGCCGTGATCGTTCTTCCAGGTCAGCATCACGGCGACGTCGCAAGGTGCTCCGGTCGGATTCGTGATCTCCCACCGATAAACGCCGACCGGGTAGCTGGTCTTCTTGTAGTCGCCCGGGATGATGGGGCTGTATTGTTCGACCTTCGCTTTGCAGGGGAATGCCGCCCCGTGGTAATCGACCCACGAGCGCGGAAAGAGCGAGGAGTACGTCGCCTGCCCCTGGCCCAGGCCGTCCTTGTCGAGGCGCTTCGTCTGCGCGTCGCCCCCTTCGGCCTTCTGGTACATGAAGAAGCCTGCGCTGTTGTCGACGTTCTGGTCATTGCTCCCGATATCGAGGCGACCCTTGTAGAACCTGCCGTCGAACCGCCAGGTGATCGTCCCGGCCCCGAAGCCGCCGATGGGCGCGCCGTCCTCGTAGACGCCGTCCGTGATACCCCTGCTCCACGCCTGAGCCGGGATGGAGATCGGCTCGCCCGGCGCGTGCGCCGGCGGGCCGCCGCCTTCGCTGCCGCCGGAGCCGACCGCGGGAGGAGCGCCGCCGGTGCCCGCCCCTGACGACGAGCTGCTCGCAGGGCCCTGGCTTGTTCCGGCACCGGCTCCGGTCGATGTTCCGGCACCGGCGCCGCCAGGCCCCGCTCCGCCATCCGACGAGGACGAGCTCGAGCCACCTCCACCGCACGAGGCGGCTGTCGCCACGACGAGGACGGCACCGGCGGCGACGACACCCAGAGAGCGTAGTGGGACAAGAGGCAATGTCATGACGGCGAGCATATGCGGATCGTGCGCACACGTCACCGTACCAATGGCAATGCATTCACTTCGTTACCGCTGAAACATTCCGTCGTTTCAGAGGCAAACCTGATTTCGCGCGTCGCTGTTCACCCGGGCGGCCTTTAGCGCGACGCGAAATCTCCAGGGCATCTTTCACGACGCGCACGACGCGCACAACATGATCGCGCGAACGAGATCGATGCGTTCCTCATTTCATTGCCAGGCCAGCTCCGCAGCGCGCGGCCGAGGAGCGGCGCTCATGGCCAGGTCGTCTTGACCGCATTGATCCAGGTGTCAGCGAGGCGAAAGGCGGGATCTTGCTCGATGTGCACGAAGCGTCCGCTGTAGCTCGTTGCGGCGCGACCGCAGACCTGGCTCGCCGAAACGAAGTTGAGGAGCCTCCCTTGAACGTTGGTCGTCGCGTTCAGCGAACAATCGCTGCTGCCGGGGACGCCGACCCGCCAGGTGGGCCTCTCGGCCAGCAAGTTGCGCTTGAGCTCCAGTATCTTGTCACCCGAGACGGGGGCGACATCCATGCCGTGCGAGGCGAACACGTCCTCCGCGCAGGTGTCTCTCGCCATGCCATGCCACTGGATGCCCCACCAGGGCCTCGATCCATAAAAGGCCGCGAGCTCCAGGTAGGTCGCGTGAAACGCGTTCGTCACGTTGTGGGCCACGTCCGAGACCATGGTCGAGCGCTGGCAAACGCTGTCGGTGAAGCTCGCATCGCGGTGAGCGCCGGCCATCAGGAAACTGCGGGATCTCGTCGCCTTGAAGACGCTGACGGCCTGGATCTCCGTCTCGAGGTCCGCGGTCGCATGCGGCGCCGAATGAGCGAGCTCTCGCTCCGCGGCCGCATCCACGATGAACGTGCCCAGCCCGAGATCGACGGTTCCATCGCTGTTCCGATCGCCGACCTCCATGAGCACACAGTATCTTCGTCCATTGTTGGCGTCGCGGAGGAGCCGGATCCGCGTAGATGACGACAGGCTGGACGGAAGCACGAACTTGCAGCTGCCGCCCATCATGGTGCGAACGACGCTCCGCCACGCGGTCAGCTGCGTCGAGGTCGGGGTGACGAAGATCCCTGAGTCCCTGCCGGGCATCTGATCGCGAATGCACGTCACGAGCGCCTCCAGGGTCGCGCTCGACGAGCAGGTCAGGTCCGCCGACACCGCGGGGCGGGACGCCATGAGGACGCCAGCGCCGAGCAGGAACAAAATCGATCGTTCGAACCGCATGACAGCGTTACCTCCAGTCAGGGGTTTGCGGACGGCGAGTGCAAGGCGGAGACCGCCGCGCTGTGCGAACCGTTCGCGGTCGCCGCGGCCACCACATCGCGGCGTTATCGCCACATCGCAGCTCGGCCACCACACCACAGCGTCAGTCGACCCGGTGAGCCCCCGGGGTGTCGCACGTCATGACAACGGCGCGTCGCTCGCCGGCCGGAGCGGGTCGTCCGGGCGCGAGGCGCCCGCCCTGTCCGTCCTGTCACGATCAGCAAGCTTCCCGAAAACGTGTGGAAATAATGGAGGCCTTATCCTCGGCAGCGTGAAAGTCATCTCGCACGGGCTGCTCGGGCGTGAGACGACCGAAGCGATCGCCATCCCCCTCGGGGCCCTCGCGGCCTCGCTCCTCGTGTTCGGCGCGTTCGTGGCCGCCCAGGGGGTGAACCCCTTGAGCGTCTATCACGACATGGTCCGCGGCGCCTTCGGCACGTGGTTCTCGCTCCAGAACACCCTCCTTCGGGCCGCGCCGCTCATGCTGACCGCGCTCTGCGCGGCGCTGCCGGCGCGCCTAGGCCTGATCGTCATCGGCGGCGAGGGCGCGCTCGCCATGGGCGGGCTCTCGGCCGCGTCGGCGGCGCTGGCCGCACGGGCGTGGGGCGCGCCGCCCGCCGCCGTGCTCGCCGCGATGCTCGTCTCCGGGCTCGCCGCCGGGGCGCTCTGGATCGGCCTCGCCGGCGCGCTGCGCGTCTACCGCGGCGTGAGCGAGACGATCAGCAGCCTCCTCCTCAACTACATCGGGATCGCGATCCTGAACCACCTCGTCGAGGGCGCGCTGCGCGACCCGGCGAGCCTCAACAAGCCATCGACCGCCTCCATCGGCGCCGAGAACGCGCTCGGGAGCCTGCCCGGCCTCGAGGTCCACTGGGGCCTCGCCTACGGGGTGCTCGCCTGCGCGCTCTGTTATGTGCTGATGCACCGGACGACGTTCGGCTTCGGCGCGGCGATGAGCGGCGGCAACGTCCGCGCGGCGCTCCTCGCCGGACTGCCGGTCAAGCGCCTCGTCGTGGTCACCTGCGCGCTCGCCGGAGCGTGCGCCGGGCTCGCCGGCATGGTGGAGGTCGCGGCGGTCCACGGCCGGGCCAACGCGTCGCTGATCAGCGGTTATGGCTACACCGGCATCCTCGTCGCGTTCATCGCGCGCCACAACCCGCTCGCGATCATGCCGGTCGCCCTCCTGCTCGGCGGCATCGGCGCGAGCGGCGGCCTGCTGCAGCGGACGGCGCGGCTCCCCGACGCGACGGTGAGCGTGCTCCAGGGGATCCTGTTCATCGCGATCCTCGCCAGCGAGACGCTTTACGGCCGTTCCCTCGCCGCCCGCGAGCCCAAGGTCCGTCAGGCGGCTCCGGCGCCTTCGGTGGCATGATGAACGACGCAGCTGCGCTCGGTCTCTGGGGCATCCCCCTCGCGGTCGCCGCCGGGGCCATCCGCATCAGCACGCCATTCCTCTTCGTGAGCCTCGGCGAGTGCCTCACCGAGAAGAGCGGCCGCGTGAACCTCGGCCTGGAGGGCACGCTCGTCATGGGCGCGATGGGAGGTTATGGCGTCTCTTTCCTCACGGGCTCTGCCTGGCTCGGCGTGCTCGCCGCCGGCGCCATCGGCGCCGCGCTCGGCGCGCTGCACGCGTGGCTGTGCTCGAAGCCGCGCGTCAACGACATCGCCGTCGGCATAGCGCTCATGCTCTTCGGCGTCGGCCTCGCCTTCTTCCTCGGCAAGCCACTCATCCAGCCGACGGCGCCCCGCCTGCCCGCGATATCGCTCGGCTTCTTCAGCGATCTCCCCCAGGTCCGCTCCGCGCTCCAGGTGAACGCGCTCTTCCTCATCGGAGCCGCGCTCGCCCCGCTCCTGCTCTGGGCGCTGAACCGCACCCGCTTCGGGCTCGTGCTCCGCACCGTGGGCGAGAGCGCCGACAGCGCCCGCGCGATGGGGGTCGACGTGAACCTGGTCCGGCGGCGCGCGACCATGGCCGGCGGCTTCCTCGCCGGCGTCGGCGGCTCGTTCCTCTCGCTCTTTTACCCTGGCAGCTGGAACGAGGGGCTCTCGAGCGGACAGGGGCTCATGGCCGTCGCCCTGGTCATCTTCGCGCGCTGGAACCCGGTGCGCTGCCTCTTCGCCTCGCTGCTCTTCGGCGGCGCGAGCGCCCTCGGGCCGGCGCTCCAGTCCGTGGGGATCACCTGGGGATACCACCTCTTCAACGCCGCGCCGTACATCGTGACGCTGGCCATCATGGTCGCCGCGAGCTCCGCGACCCAGACCCTGCGCGATCAGCCCGCCGAGCTCACGCTCGCGCGTTGATCGCGCGACGCGGCGCGCGCCGGACGAACCATGTGCACCGTACGAGACGAACGAAACGAACGAAAGGAGCGAGCCCCGCGAGACGAGCGAACCGTACGAGACGAGCGAAACGCTGAATGACAGGAGGACTCGACCGATGCCCTACGTGGCCGCTGATCCCTACGCCTGGCCTTACAACGGCGCGCTCCGCCCCGAGACGACGGCCCTGATCGTCATCGACATGCAGACCGACTTCTGCGGGAAGGGCGGGTACATCGACCTGCTCGGCTACGACGTCTCCCTGACGCGGGCGTGCATCGCGCCGATCCAGCGCGCGCTCGCGGAGCTGCGCCGCCGCGGCTATCACGTCCTGCACACGCGCGAGGGGCACCGGCCGGACCTCTCCGATCTCCCGGCGAACAAGCGGTGGCGCTCCCGCCGGACCGACGGCGGGCGCGGCACGGGCGTGGGCATCGGCGATCTCGGGCCGTGCGGGCGCGTGCTCGTCCGCGGAGAGCCTGGGTGGGAGATCATCCCGGAGCTCGCGCCCCTGCCCGGCGAGCCGATCATCGACAAGCCGGGCAAGGGCTCGTTCTGCGCGACGGATCTCGATCTCATCCTCCGCCAGCGCCGCATCGAGAACCTGATCCTCACGGGGATCACGACGGACGTCTGCGTGCACACCACCATGCGCGAGGCGAACGACCGCGGGTACGAGTGCCTGCTGCTCTCCGACTGCTGCGCGGCCACGGATCCTGGCAACCACGCCGCCGCGCTGAAGATGGTCAAGATGCAGAACGGCGTGTTCGGCGCGGTCTCGACCTCCGCCGCGCTGCTGGAGGCGCTCCCGTGACCATGGACCCGCGCGTCTTCACGAGCCCCACGGCGAGACCGCCCCGCGCCGCCGCCCGGGAGCCCGGCCCCCCCACGCCGCCGCCGGCGCTCTCCGCGGCGGGGATCACGAAGCGGTTCGGGCCGCTGCTCGCGCTCGACGACGTCTCGCTGCGCCTCACGCCCGGGAGCTTCCACGCGCTCCTCGGCGAGAACGGCGCCGGCAAGAGCACGCTGGTCAAGTGCATCATGGGCTATCACCAGGCCGACGCCGGCGAGGTGAGGGTCGGCGACGCGGCCCTGTCCATCAGGAGCCCGCGCGACGCGCAGGCGCTGGGGATCGGCATGGTCTACCAGCACTTCACCCTCGTGATGAACATGACGGTCGCCGAGAACCTCGTGCTCGCGCGCGCGTCGCTCCCCCTCGTGATCGACTGGCGCAAGGAGCGGGAGGCGATCCGCGCGTTCATGGAGCGCATGCCCTTCCGGCTCGATCCGGAGCGAACCGTCCGCGCGCTCGCGGCGGGCGAGAAGCAGAAGCTCGAGATCCTGAAGCAGCTCTACCTCGGCAGCAGGATCGTCATCCTCGACGAGCCCACCTCGGTCCTCACGCCCGGGGAGGCGGACGAGGTGCTCGGGATGCTCCGGTGCATGGCCGACGAGCAGCGGATCAGCGTGCTCATGATCTCGCACAAGTTCCGCGAGGTGACGGCGTTCGCCGACGAGGTCACGGTGCTGCGGCGCGGCCGGGTCGCCGGCCGTGGCAAGGTCAAGGACCTCACGCCGGCGGCCATGGCCGAGATGATGGTCGGCGCGCAGCCGGCGCAGGTCTCCGCGGCGCGCGGCGACGCGCCCGCCGGGGAGCCGATCCTGCGCATCGAGGGGCTCGCCGCGAGCGACGATCGCGGGCGGCCGGCGCTCGACGGCGTGACGCTCACGGTCCATCGCGGCGAGATCGTCGGCATCGCCGGCGTCTCCGGCAACGGGCAGGAGGAGCTCGTCGAGGTGCTCGCCGGGCAGCGCGCCGCGCGGGGTGGCAGCGTGCTCGTCCATGGCGAGCCGTACGGCGCCGGGCGCGCGCAGATCCAGCAGCACCGGGTGCGGTGCCTGCCCGAGGAGCCGCTGCGCAACGCCTGCGTCCCCGCGATGTCGGTCGCCGAGAACATCGGGTTCCGCGTCTTCGACAGGCCGCCCTTCACGAGGCTCCGCTGGGGCGTGCGCCGGGCGGCGCTGAGGCGGTCGGCCGAGCACCTCGCCGCGGAGTACGCCATCAAGGCGCCCTCGGTCGACGCCCCGATAGGCAAGCTCTCCGGCGGCAACGTGCAGCGCGCCGTCCTCGCGCGCGAGCTCGGCATGGACGAGGACATCGCGCTCCTCGTCGCCGCAAACCCCTGCTTCGGGCTCGATTTCGCGGCCGTGGCGGAGATCCGCTCCCGCATCCTGAAGGCGCGCAACAGCGGGACCGCCGTCCTCCTCGTGAGCGCGGATCTCGACGAGATCTTCGCCATGGCCGACCGTGTCCTCGTGATGAGCGAAGGCCGCATCGTCCACGAGTCGCCGATCGCTTCGGCCGACGTCGCGGAGATCGGCCGCGCGATGGCGGGGCACCGATGACGGCGCGGCCCCTCGAGATCGCGGCGAGGCCGTACCCCTTCCGCGTCGCCGATCGGGACGCCGTGGCGCTGCTGGTCATCGACATGCAGCGCGACTTCCTCGAGCCCGGCGGCTTCGGCGCGGCGCTCGGCAACGACGTCAAGCGGCTCCAGCGCATCGTGCCGACGGTCCGGCGCGTCCTCGACGCGTTCCGCGACCACGGCCTGCCCGTCATTCACACGAAGGAGGGTCACAGGCAGGATCTCTCGGACTGCCCCCCTGCGAAGCGGAGCCGGGGTGCTCCTGGGATGCGGATCGGCGATGTCGGGCCGATGGGCCGCATCCTGGTGCTGGGCGAGCCTGGCAACGACTTCGTGCCCGAGCTCGCGCCGGCGCCCGGGGAGCTCGTCGTACCGAAGCCCGGAAAAGGCGCCTTCTACCGGACGGGCCTCGACGCCAGGCTGGCGGCGCTCGGCGTCTCGCACCTGATCATCGCCGGCGTGACGACCGAGGTCTGCGTCCAGACCACGATGCGCGAGGCGAACGATCGCGGCTACGAATGCCTGTTGATCGAGGACGCCACCGAGAGCTATTTCCCCGAGTTCAAGGCGGCGACCCTGGAGATGGTCCGTGCCCAGGGCGCGATCGTCGGCTGGACCGCCCCCGCTGCCGCCGTCTTAGAAGCGCTCTGATCGAAGGAGTGTGAAGACGGCTTATTCTGGACCCGAGAGGAGATGTCACCGGCTGGGAGCGGGTACCGTTCCCCCGCTGGGGGAAGCCCGCGCCCGTCTTGAGTTGTTCTGGCATGTGGAGCCACGGGAGCGCCCGGCGCAGATCCTCGTGGGCGAGGGGGAGTTGGAGACGGAGGTCGCTAGGAGCCTCGGGATGCCCGTCGGGACCGCATTCTCACGGCTTCGCCGAAGGCGGATGCGCCTTGCAGGCGTACTCAAGCGGCGCCGCCGCCTCCGGTAGACTCCACTCGTCCACCGAGCAGATGCCCTCGTCTCATGGGGACATCGATGCGCGCCGTGCTGTAGTTATCGGGCGAATGCACCCTCGGGAGCAGTGCGTTCACCCGTAGCGGCGTCCCGTCGGGAGCGTAATGCCGATCACGTGTCGCTGTGGACAGTGCCCACGCGGAGGCTGTAATAGAGAAGATATGGCAAAGAGGTTGCGGCCGGTCTGGTTGTGGGCGGCAACGGCGTGGATGGGTGGCGGGTGCGCGGCGCTGGTGGGGCTGGAGGACAGCTATTACCAGCTGGACGGGAGCGAAGGCAGCGGCGGAAACATTGGCGATCCCGCTACCTCCGGCAGTGCGAACCCTGGCGGTTCGGGCGGTGCCGATCCAGGCGCCGGAGGCAGCGATGGCGGCAGCACCTCCTCCAGCGCCACGGCTTCCGGCGGTACGGACCCCAGCGGCTCGGGTGGCGCCGCCCCAGGTACCGGAGGCCGCGACAGCACCAGCACCTCCTCCAGCGCCACGGCTTCCGGCGGCGCCGACCCAGGCACCGGAGGCAGCGACAGCAGCACCTCCTCCAGCGCCACGGCGTCCGGCGGTGCAGATCCCGGCGGCTCGGGCGGCGCGGACCCAGGCGCCAGCGCCGGCGGCAACGACAGCAGCAGCAGCAGCACGTCCTCCGGCATCACGGATCCCGGCAGGTGCAGCATCTTCTGCTCCGACTTCGAGGGCGGCTCGCTGCCTTCCGAGATCCAGTTCTTCCCGGACTACCTGCGGCCGAGGATGGGCGAGTTCGTGACGCTGGACAGCACCGGTCACAGCGGCACGCGCTCGGTCAAGGTCTCGGGCACGGACTTCAGCCAGATGCTCGGCGTGGCCGTGCCGAGCAACTTCTGGGGCAGGATCTACCTCAAGAGCGCCACCGACATCCAGATGGGCCACAACACGTATGTCGCGGCCGTGGACGGCAACGGCGATCCCAACAACGGGGAGCAGATCCGCATCGGCGAGCACCAGTGTCAGCTCGAGCTGAACCGCAAGAGCGACGACAAAGAGATGCTCTCGAACGGCGGCATGTACATGTGCAGCGGCGGCGTGAAGCTCGTCGCGAACACCTGGTACTGCCTCGAGTTCCACTACGACGGGCCGGGCCGCTCGGTGAGCGTGTTCGTGGACGGCGCCGAGGTCAACGCGATGCACGTCACGGACTGGGGCCCGTACGACTACAAGCTCTTCAAGTTCGGGTTCGAGAAGTACCACGGCGGGGCCAAGACGATGTGGTACGACGACCTCGCGCTCCACTCGGAGCGCGTCGGCTGCGGCACGTGAGGCCGCCCCGCGCAGCGCCCTTACCTCGGCAGACCGCTCCTCGACGGGCGCTCCTCGAGAAATCGTCGCTTCCTCGACCAGGTGTACTAACGCGTTGAGCCGAGGGCGCCGGCTACGAGGTAGTCCATGCTCTCGAGCGCGATGTCGGTCTGCTGCTGCGCGACCGAATCGGCGATCACCACCTTGCCCTCATTGTTCATGATGGGCCCCTGGAAGATGGTGAGCGTGCCCTCCGTGAGCTTCGCCTTCGCCTCCTCGGCCTTCTTCTTCGCCTCCTCGGAGACGGCGGGGCCATAGGGTGAGATCTTGATGTACCCCTCCTTGAAGCCGCCGCGCAGGAGGTGCGGATACGGCTTCCCCTCGCGGATGAACGTCATGTAGTCGGTGTAGACCTTGGACCAGTTCCACTCGGCGCCGGTCAGGTACCCCTTCGGGGCGAGCGTCGCCTGGTTCGTGTGGTAGCCGGTGCTGAACGCGCCGCGCCGCTCCGCGAGCTCGATGATCACCTTCGGCGAGTCCACGTGGGCGGTCAGGACGTCGACGCCCTGATCGATGAGGCTGTTGGCCGCCTCCGCCTCCTTGACGGGCATCGACCAGTCGCCGGTGAAGATCACGGCCGTCGTCACGCTCGGGTTCACGCTCCGGGCGCCCAGCGTGAAGGCGTTGATGTTGCGGAGCACCTGCGGGATCGGCTTCGCCGCGATGAACCCGAGCTTGCCGCTCTTCGTCGTCATCCCCGCGACGATGCCAGACACGTACTCGGCTTCGTCGATGTAACCGAAATAGCTGCCGACATTGCTCGGGTGCTTCGACCCGTCGTAGAGGCCGCCACAATGGAGGAAGATCTTGTCCGGGAACTTCTCCGCCACCTTGAGGATATGCGGATCGAAGTAGCCGAAGGACGTCGGGAAGATCACCGTCGCGCCATCGAGGTTGATCATGCTCTCGAGCGTCTTCTGCACGGCGACCGTCTCGGGGACGTTCTCCTCCTCACGGGTCTTCACGCCGGCCAGCTTGGCGAGCGCGGCGGCCCCCTCGGCGTGCGCCTGGTTGTAGCCGTAGTCGTCCCTGGGGCCGACGTAGATGAACCCCACCGTGAGCGGCTGATCGCTCGACCCCTCCTTGCTGCAGCCGGCCGACGGCAGGAGCGAGAGCGAGAGGAGCAGTGGACGGAGGATGGCGAGGAAGCGCTGCCCCCGTGCCACGCCATCCGCGGGGAACAGAGGAGTTCGCGGTGTGCTCTTCACGCCATGGATGTGTACGCGACTCCTCATTTCTGGAACTTTTCCCACGCGTGAATTTTGCGCGCTTCGCGCGATTACCGTTGAGCGCGCACGGCGCGCTGTGGCATGGTTCCATCAACACTGGAGACTCGCGATGACAGCTACAGTTCCAGCAGCGACGCGGGATTTTATGCCTGTGCAGTTGCCATTCATCATTGCGAATGTGGCAACGATGGCCGCTCATCCGGAGTCGGTCCCCTGGCGGCGCCTCCGGGAGGGCGTCGAGATTCACCGCCTTTACGGCAGCAGCGACGCAGGCGCCTCTGCCGCGCTCCTGCGCTACGCGCCGGGGGCATCCGTGCCGCAGCACGTCCATCGCGGCCATGAACACATCTTCGTGCTCACAGGCTCGCAGTCGGACGAGCGCGGGC
Source organism: Sorangium sp. So ce145 (assembly GCF_051525985.1). NCBI lineage: Bacteria > Pseudomonadati > Myxococcota > Polyangiales > Polyangiaceae > Sorangium > Sorangium sp. So ce145. The sequence goes on from NZ_CP150315.1 coordinate 6,250,636, forward strand.
ACCACCGCGCCGGCACGCTCGTGATGAACGCCCCGGGCAGCCGCCACAGCGTCTCGAGCGCCGAGGGCTGCATCGTCCTCGCGATCTGGGAGCAGCCCGTCGTCTTCATCTGATTCATCCTCATCTGATCGTCTGGACACCGGCCCACGCATCAGGACATCCGGGCCGCTCATCTGGACATCTCCTTTCCACCCCCTCGCGCCATGCGGGGCTTCGCCGCGTCCAGACACGAAGGCCAGCGGGCTCACGCCGGCCTGACCTGGGTCCGGGGTGCGACATCGCCGCAGGCACGTCCTCGCCGGACCGCGAGCGCGCCCCCGGCGCTCGCTTTCTCGGGGCGCAGAGGTTCAGGTACGCTGCGCTTTGCCGTAGGCTGGACGCTCATGGATTTGCGCGGGAAATCGCTCCCTCCGGGGCCGCTCGTCACGGACGAGGACATCCGGGAAGAGCTCCGGCGGCTGTTCGACGCCGGTCCCGACTCGGGGCTCGTCATCCGGGTCTACGGCGAGCCGGGCGAGGGGGCGGCCGCGGCGGACGCGTTCCGCGAGATGTTCGCGTCGCTGCGCATGTACGAGGGGAAGCCGCAGGACCAGCCGCTGGAGATCCTCGTCGACGCGCCGAGCAAGGCGCACATCGCTCGCGCGCTGTCCGTGCTCGGCCACAAGCAGCACCAGAAGCGGATCCTCGATCACATCCTCACCACCTTCGGGCGCCGGCTGATCGACCCGCTCGCCGAGATCCTCGACACGACCCCGACCGGCTCGGTGACGGCGCGGCTGACCATGCTGCGGGACATCTTCCTCGCGCACGTCGCGGATCTGCGGATGACGCCGGAGTCGCAGCAGATCCTCTCGAGCGATCTGCGCAAGCTCCTGAGCGACGACTACCTGGCGATGGTGGCCGAGAACGAGGAGCGCGTGCAGCGCCCGCGCGTGGCGATGCTCGCGCAGCAGATCCTCCGGCTCGTCGGCTCCACGTTCCACAACGCGCTCAAGCGGTGGCCGGCGCACGCCGAGCAGATCGCCTCCTCGATCGCGCGGCGGAGCCCGAAGAAGGTCCGCCTGAGCGAGGTGCCGAAGCTCATCCGCGGTCAGATCACCGACGGCATCGAAGAGTTCCTGTGGATCGAGACGAGCGCGGACATCGAGGGCGCGCTGCGCCCGATGCTCGCCGAGCACCAGGACGTGATGCCCGTGACGCAGGCGACGCTCGACCGATCGACGTACCGCGAGTTCGCGGACGCCTGCTGGGCCATCATCGCCGAGCACTGCTGACGGCTGGGCGAGCGCTGCCGGATCGACGATCCCACCGCGCTGCAGGCTGAGATCCATCACGTCCTGGTCGCTTCGCTCACGGCTTCACCGACTGTCCTGCCCGATGCGTCTGGAGGGAGAGACCCCCTCCGGAGCGAGCCCCCGCGCGCGCCGCGTCGGGAATGATTTCCGCCTCCCGCTGTTGTAAGGGGCCGCTGGCGCCTGGGCCGCCGCGCTCTGCGGCGTCCGAATCGCCGGCGCGGAGAGCTTCTTCCCTTCGCGGAGGGGTGCACGGCCGTGATCGAAATCAGCGACCTATACAAGTACTACGGCGACCGGAAGGCCATCGGGCCCCTGTCGTTCTCGATCGAGGCGGGAGAGATCGTCGGTCTGCTCGGCCTGAACGGCGCGGGCAAGACGACGACGCTCAGGATCCTCGCCTGCGATCTGCTCCCGTCCGCGGGCCGCGTGCTCGTGGACGGACTGGATGTCGTCGACCACCCCCACGAGGTGCGGTCCCGCATCGGATACCTCCCCGACAGGCCGCCGCTCTACGACGAGATGAGCGTGCGCGCCTTCCTCCACTTCGCCGCGCGCCTGCGCGGCGTCGACGCCGGCGCGGCCGACGCGCGGGTGGCCGAGGCGCTCGCGGTGACGCAGCTCGACGACGTGGCCGCGGACCCCATCAGCTCGCTGTCCCACGGCTTCAAGCAGCGCGTCGGCATCGCGCAGGCGATCGTGCACAAGCCGCGGCTGCTCGTCCTCGACGAGCCGATCAGCGGCCTGGATCCCGTGCAGATCGTCGAGATGCGCGCCCTGCTCCGGAGCCTGCGCGGCAAGCACACCATCGTGCTCTCCAGCCACATCCTCTCGGAGATCAGCGAGACGTGCGATCGCATCCTCGTGATCCGGGACGGCGAGATCGGCGCGCAGGGGACCGAGCAGGAGCTCTCGGCCAAGCTGCTCCACGGCGTCCGGGTCGAGCTCACGGTGCGCGGCCCCGCGGCCGAGGGCGCGGGCTACCGCGTGGCGCGCGGCGAGGCGGCGAAGGCGCTCGAGCTCGCCCGCGAGGTGGAGGGCGTCACGTCCGTCGAGCAGCTCACCACGACGGAGCCGGGGAGCGACGTCGTGAGCTTCGCGGTCGAGGCCGACCGCGACGTGCGCGCGGCGCTGTGCGCCGAGCTCGTGCAGGCGGGCATCGGCATCCTCGAGGTGAAGCGGAGCGAGCGCGAGCTCGAGTCGGTGTTCCTGCGGCTCGCCACGCGCAGGGCGCCCGGGGCGAAGGACAGGTCCGCCGCGGCCGGCAGGGCGGGCGCCGGCGGCGACGCAAGGAAGGCCCCTGCGGAGGAGCAGGCGGAGGAAGGCGAGGGCGAGACATGAGAGGGACATTGCTCGTCGCGCGGCGGGAGCTGTCCGCGTACCTGAGATCACCGCTCGGGTACGTCGTCGCTGCCGCTGCGCTGCTCATCGACGGCATCTACTTCCAGGTCGCGGCGCTCGGCTCGGGCGCGCGGCTGTCGGCGGAGGTGCTGCTCAAGTTCTTCGACGGCACGGCGTTCATCACGATGGTCGCGGCGCTCATCCTCTCGATGCGGCTCATCGCCGGCGAGCGCGAGAGCGGGACGCTCATCCTGCTCAAGACCGCGCCCGTGCGCGACGGCGAGATCATCGCCGGCAAGTTCCTCGCCGCGCTCGCGCTGGTCTCGTTGATGACGGCGATCACGATCTACATGCCGCTGCTCATCTTCGTGAACGGCAAGGTGTCCGTCGGGCACATCCTGGTCGGCTACTCCGGGGTGCTGCTGCTCGGCGCCGCGTCGCTCGCGATCGGGCTCTTCGCCTCGACGCTCGCGGCGAGCCAGGTCATCGCGGTCATCCTCGGGGCGGCGATCATCGGGACGCTCGGCTTCCTGTTCCTCGTCGCCCGCGTGACGGAGCCGCCGCTCAACGACTTCGTGAGCGCGCTGAACCTCTACCCGCTCAACCAGAAGCCGTTCCTGAACGGCGTGCTCCGGCTGGAGAACGTCGTGTACTACGTCGCGGTCGCGTACTTCTTCCTGCTCGCCGCGACCCACACCCTGAAGGCGCGGAGGTGGCGGTGAACGACAAGCAAGGTCAGGCCGACGAGGCCGAGATCCGCGGCGAGGGAGCGGGCTCCGCGCCCCTGCCGGACGCAGGGCGAGAGGCCCCGCCGGCCGGCGAGCCGGCGCCCGCCGCGCCGCGCGAGGCGCCCGCGCTCCGCGCCGGGGGCTGGATGGTCCCGGCGTACGCGGGCGCGCTCCTCGCCCTCTTCCTCGGCGAGCGCGTGGTGCCCACGATCGAGTGGCTCCGCTATGCCCTGTCGGGGCTCGGGTTCTTGACCCTGGTCCTCGTCACCGCGCTGCGCTTCGCGACCGCGGTGCGCGAGTCGGGCGAGCGCCGCGCGGTCGAGCGCGCGCTCGCGATCCTGTCGGCGCTCGGCGTCGTCGCGGTGGCGGCCTACTTCACCACGACCGACGCGGGGCAGGCCATGGTCGGCGTGTCGCGCGCCGCGCCCGAGCTGCGCGGGCGCATCGACGCGGCCACGACGGTCGCCTGGGTCGCGCTGCTCGTCATGGCGACGGTGCCGCTGTTCTTCGGCGAGGCGGCGCTCGCGCCGATGCGGCGCGCCGAGCGCATCGAGGGCCGGCGGGTGCGCGCCGCGACGCTCTCGGGCCTGACGCTCGGGTTCGCCGCGGTCTACTCCGCGCTCTTCGTGTTCGCCGCGAGCAAGCTCGATCTCAAGGCGGACTTCTCCTACTACCGCACCGCCCGCCCGGGCGAGTCCACGAAGCGCGTCGCCGAGAGCCTGACCGCGCCGCTCAAGATCACGGCCTTCTACCCGCAGCAGAACGAGGTCGGCGCCGAGGTGGAGGGCTACCTGCGCGAGGTGAAGGCGGCGTCGCCGCAGATCACCGTGGAGGTGCAGGATCGCCTGCTCGTCCCCGCGCTCGCCAAGGAGGCGAAGGTCACGCAAGACGGCGTCATCGTGCTCTCGCGCGACGGCTCGCGCGAGACGCTCACCGTCGGCTCCGACATCAAGAGCGCGGGCGCCAAGCTGAAGAGCCTCGACGCCGACTTCCAGAAGGTGCTGCTCAAGGTGATCCGGCCGCAGCGCACCGCGTACCTGACGGTCGGCCACGGCGAGCTGAACGAGTCGGCCAGCTCCCCCGAGGGGCGGACGACCAAGAACCTCCGCAAGCTGCTCGAGTCCCAGAACTACGTCGTCAAGGACCTCGGGCTCGCCCAGGGGCTCGGCAGCGAGATCCCGAAGGACGCGAGCGTCGTCATCGTGCTCGGCCCGCAGAAGGCGTTCCTCCCGGAGGAGGTCGCGGCGCTCAAGCGGCACGCCGAGGAGGGCGGGCACCTCCTGCTCGCGCTCGATCCGGACGCCAAGGTCGATCTGGATCCGCTCGCCGGCGCCGTGGGGCTCACGTGGAAGCCCGAGGTCCTGGCGAACGATCGGGTCTATGTGCGGCGGCGCTACAACGACTCGGACCAGGCGATGCTGGTCACGACGCGGTACTCCTCGCACGCCTCGGTGTCGACGCTGAGCCGCCACGCGCAGCAGGCGCCGACGATCTTCCCGGGAGCGTCGTCGCTCGACAAGCGCGAGGACGGTGGCCTGAAGATCGACTTCGTGGTCCGCTCGCTGGGCGAGACGTTCGCCGACGCGAACGGCAACTTCAAGTTCGACGCCGGCGGCGAGAAGCGCAGCGTCTACAACCTCGCGGCGGCGGTCTCGAAGGAGCTCGCGCATGGCGGGGACGACAAGGAGAAGAAGGAGCTGCGCGCGTTCGTGGTCGCCGACGCCGACGTGTTCAGCGACGCGGCGTTCAGGAACGAACCCAACATCGTGCTCGCGCTCGACGCGCTCCGGTGGCTCGGCGGCGAGGAGAGCTACGCCGGGGAGATCACGACGAGCGAGGACGTCCGGATCGAGCACACGAAGGAGAAGGACCAGGTGTGGTTCTGGGCCACGATCCTCGTGGCGCCGGCCATGGTGCTGGGTCTCGGGCTCTTCATCACGCGCCGCGGGCGGCGCGCGAGCGGGAGGCGCGCATGAGGTTGGAACGCAGCTTTTTCGTGCACCTCGGCCTTCTTGTGGTCGCGGCCTTGTCCGCGGTCCTCGTCTGGACGCGCGACGAGAAGGCGGCCGCCCTCTCGGTCGCGGACGTGACCGTCTGGGCCGGCCGCGCCGACGACGTCGAGCGCATCGCCTTCGAGGGGAAGTCGAAGTCGGTCGTCCTCGAGGCGAAGAAGGACAAGGAGGGCCGCTATTTCGTCGGCACGGCGGAGCGCAAGACGACGCCCCCGGCCGAGAAGCCGAAGGATCCGCACCAGAACCCCGACGACGCGGCGCAGGACGACGAGCCGCCCGCGGAGCCTGAGCCGACGGTCAAGACGACGACGTTCGTCTCGGTGGCCGCTGGCAACAAGCTCGCCGAGGCGATCGCGCCGCTGAAGGCGCTGCGCTCGATCGGCCGCATCGCGGACGATCGCGCGGCCGAGTTCGGGCTGGCCGAGCCCGAGGGCACGCTCACCGTCAAGCTGCGCGGCGCCGAGCGAAAGCTGGTCCTCGGCGGCGCGACGCCCGGCGGCGCGGACCGGTACGCGCGCGACGAGGCCACGGGCGAGGTGTACGCCATCAAGGGCGACATCTACCGCGATCTCGACACCGCGGAGTCACGGCTCCTGGAGCGGGATCTGCACGAGTGGAAGGACGTCGATCTCGCCAGGGCGCGCGTCATCACCGGGGACAAGCGCCGCGAGGTCGTGCGCAGCGGCGACGAGGGCAAGAAGTTCTGGGCCGATCCGGCGAGCCCCGAGCAGAACGACGAGACGGTCGGCAACTGGATGAGCAAGCTCGACCGTCTCCGTCCCACCGAGTACGTGGCCGCTGCCCCGGAGCAGAAGGAGGTCGTGGTGCGGATCGAGTACACCGGCCGCTCTGGCGACATCGGCTTCGCCGAGCTCGTGAAGGGGCCCCCCGGGGCGAGCGGCAAGCCCGACTATTTCCTGGTCACGGAGCGCACCCGCCTTTACGGCAAGGTGCCGGTAGGCGTCGCCGAGCAGGTCGAACAGGACGTCGGCGCCGTCGTCAAGTAGCCCTTGCGCCTCGTGACCGCGCCGGAGCAGCCGCCCGGCGCGGTCGGCGCGGTCAGCCTTCCGCGCGGCGCCGGCCGCGCCCTGGGGCGCAAGCTGTCTCCCCCAGTCGCTCTTTACTTGCCGTACCGGGTCCGGTCCTGCAACGCTCGGGCGCAATGTTCTTCCGACGATTGCCTACCCTAGCGCTGGGCGCTGCGGCGGCGCTCGCCGCGGCGTGCAGCTCGCCGCCTCCACCGCAACCCGTGGCGCCGCCGCCGACCGTGACCGCGGCGCCACCGCCTCCGCCTCCCCCTGCTCCGAAGCCCTGCAAGGCGCTCGATGAGCAGTGCCAGGCAGAGGCGTCGACCCGGGCGAAGATCGCCCAGAGCTCACTCGTGTTCACGCCCGCGAAGGGCTGGACCTATGCCCAGGCGGAGAGCGCCACGATCGCGCAGGCCGAGGACGAGGGCCCGGCCTTCGCGACGGCGCAGATCGACGCGGGCGAGGGCAAGCAGGCGATCGAGAAGCGCGACGCCGCGCTCGAGGCGCTGGCGCGCGAGATCAACGTGACGTTGCCGAAGAAGAAGGTGAACTGGAAGAAGCCCGACGACATCAAGGACGTCGCCGGGCGGAAGATCGGCCTGTGGCAGAAGGAGGGCGCGACCCGCGGGGCCAGGAAGGGCCCGCTGCTGATCTTCGGCGACACCGGGAAGGACGGGGAGATCGTGCTGGGGCTCGGCTTCGTCCCCGAGGACGACAACTCCGGCGCCGACGAGACCATCCTGCAATCGATCGAGTCGATCTCGGTCGCGGCGGAGTGATCGCGTGACGGCACCGAACGTCGCGCCGGGCAGCGTCATCGCGGGGAGGTTCTCGGTCCGCTCGCTCCTCGGCTACGGGGGCGCGACGGCCACCTTCCGCGCGGTGACGGCGCAAGCGCGCGACGTCGCCCTCAAGCTGTACTCGCCGGTCGTCGGCCAGCGCGCGGACGCGATGCAGCACCTCCAGCGGTACGTGGCCGAGACGAACAGGCTGCCGCCGGAGCTCGCCGCGCACATCCTTGAGGCCGGCTACGACCCGGCGACGGCCGCGCCCTTCACGGTGACGGACATGATCCCGTTCCCGTCGCTCGCCGAGCTCGTGCGTCGCCGGCCGATGGGCTTCGAGGAGGTCGGCTCGATGCTCCGCTCTCTCGCGGCGGTGCTCGACGCGGCCCACGCCCGCGAGGTCCCCCACCACGGCCTCAAGCCGACGAACCTGTTCATCGACCCGAGCGCTCCGGGGAGCGTGAAGCTCACCGACTTCGGGCCGTCCCTCGCGCGGAGCATGGTGCCGACGCAGGAGGGGTATGTCCTCTCCGCGCCGTGGCTGGCGCCCGAGCAGCTTCAGCCGGGCGGCCAGGCGGGACCTGCCGCCGACATCTTCTCCGCGGCGCTGGTCTCCTTCTTCGCGCTCACGGGCCGCTCGTACTGGCGTTCCTGCCAGGGTCAGGTGGACGTCCAGGGCTGGCAGCGCGAGCTCATGGCGCCGCGCCTCGCCGCGTCCGTGCGGGCCGCGGAGCTCGGCGTCCCGCTGAGCCCTGTGCTCGACGGCGCCTTCGCGCGCGCGCTGGCGCACGATCCGCGCGAGCGCTTCCGCTCCGCGAGCGAGCTCGCGGCCATGCTCAGCGGCTTCTCGGCGGCCGCGATCGAGGTGGGCTCGACGCTCGCCCTGTCTCCTTCGGTGAACGAGGCGGTCGCGCCCGCGCCGCCGGCCGTCGCCGTCACCGCGGCGAGCGCGCCCGCGCCCTTGCCGCCCGGCGACGCCACGCAGCTGGTGCCCCCGCCGTTTTCACCCTCGCCGCAGCCGTCGCACGCGCCGTTTTCGCCCTCGCCGCAGCCTTCTGCCGACGCGCCCGCCGGACAGGCGCCGTCGCCTTCGGCCCCGAGCCAGACCGCATCCCATCGAAGCGGCGTTCCCGCGCTGACGGCGGTCAGCACCGCGCCCCGATCGCCGTGGAGCAAGGCGGCCTCCCTGATGGTGGGCATCGTTGCGGTGCTGCTCGTCGGGGGCACGGCCGCCGCGTGGTACGTCCTGGACCGCAAGGACAGCGCGCAGCCAGACCCCAGCGCCTCGACCAGCGCTTCCGCGGCGGCTCCCCCCGCGCCGTCGGCCGAGCCCGCTCCGCCCGAGCCAGCCCACAGCGCGCCGGCCGCCGACGCCGGGACCCCGAGCGCCGAGCCCCCGATCGACGCCGGCGCCGCGACCGACGCCGGCGTGGCGACCGACGCCGGCGTGGCGACCGACGCGACGGTGAAGATCTCCTGCAAGCCCGTCGCCTGCGAGGAGATCACCATCGACGGCAAGGTGACGCAGGCCCCGGAGGTCGAGCTCGGGCTCACCCCTGGGGTTCACAAGGTGAGCGTCAAGCGAACCGGCTACTTCCCGCGGAGCCTGAGCGTGGTCGTCAAGGCCGGAACGCCGCTCGTGCAAGAGTTCCAGCTGACCGAGATCCCCCCGGCTCAGCCAGCGGGGCAGGCGGCGAGCAAGCCTTGCGGCAAATTCCTCAAGCGCTGCAAATAGCCCTCTAGCGCGCGCTCACGCGCGAGGGTGCGCCCGACGGTACGCGGCGCGCACGTGGTCGTCCGCGAGGTGCGTGTAGATCTCGGTCGTCACGACGTTCGCATGACCGAGCAGCGCCTGGACGCTCCGGAGATCCGCGCCCCCCTCGAGCAGGTGCGTCGCGAACGAGTGGCGGAGCTTGTGCGGCGAGCTCGGCTTGGCGATGCCCACGGCGCGCGCATATCCGCCGAGGAGCTTCCACACCGCCTGCCTGGTGAGCGGCCCGCCGCGCGGCGAGAGGAACAGCACCTGGGTCGCCGCGCTGCGCGGGTGCGTCGCGCGCAGCTCCAGGTAGGCGTCGATGGCGGCGAGCGCCGGCTCGCCGAGCGGCACGAGCCGCCGCTTCCCCCCCTTGCCGAGCGCCATCACGATCCCTTTGCGCCGGTCGATGTCCGCGAGCTTGAGGCGCACCACCTCGCTGACGCGCAAGCCGGCCGCGTACATCACGTGGAGCATCGCGCGATCGCGCAGCCCCTTGAACGTCCCTTGCTCGGGCGCCTCGATGAGGAGCGCGATCTCGTCGAACGAGAGCACCTTGGGCAGCCGCCGCCCGACCCTGGGTCGCTCGACCAGCGCGCACGGATCCCGCTCGATGCGGCGCTCGCGGAGCAGGAAGCGGACGAACCCGCGGACCGCGGAGAGGTGGCGCGCCGCCGAGCTGGCGCTGATGCCCGCCTGGCCGAGCGCGACCAGGTAGGTGCCGATCAGCGACTGGTCGAGCCCCTCGACCGTCGTGATCCCGCTCGCCTCGGCATGGGCGACGAGCTTGGCGAGATCATGGCCGTAGGCCTCGAGCGTCAGGGGCGCCAGAGCCCGCTCGACGCGAAGGTGATCCAGGTAGGCGTCCACCCAGGTCGCAAGGTCCACGGCCAACGGTACTTCGAAAGCGGCGAAGCGCGCCAGAAAGCCGGGCTGGGGCAGATCGACCCAGAACGCCCCGAACGGCAATACGTCTTCCTCCCTTCCGGCGTTTCACCTCCCCGTCCTGGTTCCAGCCGGACGCGGAATGCGTCACAGTGGGCCCTGTGGTGTCAGCCTTCGAGGTCATCGAGCCCCGCGGAGCGGAAAGCCCGGTCCTCGTCGAGGTACCGCACGCGGGCGTCCACGTGGATCCCGAGTCGCTGTCCTGGACCATCGCGCCGGCGCGCAGCATCGGGCGCGACGCGGACCTGTACGTCGACGCGCTCTTCCAGGACGCTCCGGCCGAGGGGGCGACGCTCCTCTTCTCCCGGATGAGCCGGCTGGTCGTCGATCTCAACCGGAGCGAGGCCGACTGCGACGGCGACGCGGTCGAGGGCGGCGGCCGGGCGCCGTACCCGCGGGGGCTCATCTGGCGCATGACCACGGATGGCGAGCCCATCCTTGCCGCCCGGCTGCCGCGGCAGGAGGTGGAGCGCCGGCTCGACCGCTTCTATCGCCCGTATCACGGCGCCCTCAGCGCGCTCCTCACCCGCAAGCGCGAGCGCTTCGGCTTCGCGATCCTCCTCTGCGCGCACTCGATGCCGAGCCAGAGCCGCCGCGGCCACGCGGAGGGCGCGATCGGTCGGGCCGACATCGTCCCCGGCACGCGCGGGCGGACGACCGCCGCGAGCGCGGTGATCGACGCGGTCGATCAGCACGCGCGCGCCTGCGGCTTCTCGGTGCGCCATGATGACCCCTACAAGGGGGGCTTCAGCACCGCGCACTACGGCCAACCGCACCGTGCCGTCCACGCCGTGCAAATCGAGATTGCACGCCGGCTGTACATGGACGAGCAATCCCTTGCCATGGATGGGCAAGGATTCCCTGCCGTGCGAGACTTCGGGCGCACCCTGGTCGCGCGGCTCACCTCAGCCGAGCTGCTCGGTCAGCTCCGCAGCAGCCCTCCCTTCGACGCCCGTGAGATCTGATCCAGCTCCATCAATGGAAAAGCCTTTCGGAGAGGCGAGCCGCGACCGCCCGCCAGCGAGCCGTCGCGCGATCGCCGAACGCGAAAAGGCAGCACCAGCCCAGCCGGAGGACGCCACAGCCGGCGAGAGCCCGGCCGACCGCGCCCAGGAGGAACCGGCCGCGGCGTCGATCAGCGTCGCCCCGGTCGATCGGCGCCTCGAGTCGAACCCGGCCATCCCGGCCGAGGTGGCGCCCCCGAGCACGCGCGAGCACGTCACCAAGCCGCTCCTCGCGTCCGAAGCGCTCATGGAGGACCTGGCGCCGATGCGTCCAGCGCAGGACGCCGCGCGGATCTGGTGTGCTGCGGTGGGCGCTGGCTTCCTTCTGCTCGGCGGCCTGTCGATCGCTGGGCTCCGCCCGGACGGCGTTGTCGCGGGGCCGCCAGCGTTCGTCCTGGGCATCGTCGCGCTGTTCACCGCGCTCACGTCGGTGAGCTATCGGCAGCGCGCCGTCGCCATGGTGGTGCTCGGGGCGATCGCGACGGTCATCGGCCTCCAGAGCTCGGGGACCGCGGTCGGCTGGGGAACCGCCCGGGCCGTCGCGGCGATAGCACTCCCGGCGGCGCTCGTCTTCCGGTCTCGCTACAGGGCCTACAGCGGCGCGCGGTGGCTGCTCGTCGCCGCCTTCCTCGTCACGCTCCCGTCCTTCGGGCATGCGATCGGACAGCTGGCTCTACATGATCCGCACCTGGGCCATCTCGGCGCCTTGCTGGTGATCCTGGCGGTCCTGTCCAGCCTTACCGGGTTCATGGGTGCGGAGACGACGGGCGCCGGGTCGTTCCTTGCCGTCGCGGTGGTGCTCGCCTTCATGGCCGACCTGGTCGTCGGCAGGCTCGCGCACCTCGACACCTTCTCGCCCCGGGACATCGTCATCGTGCTCTCCGCGGGCCTTGCGTTCGCGGCGACGTCCGCCATCACGAGCCTCGGCCTGTTCCAGATCCTGGCCTGGCGTCTGGCTGCCGACGCCCGGCGTATCGATCTGCACTCACGCCGTCCCGAGAACGAGAAGGACGGGCGGGATCGGCGTCCGCCCTCGGGCGGCGAGTGGCTGACCTAGGCCGCGCGTCAGCTGGCGCATAGGGCGTCGGGGACACCGAGGGGAGAAGCTCGTCCGGGCCGCGTTCGGCCCGCTCTCTCCCCCATCCCCTTCTGCGTCCGGCCGGCGTCAGCGCGGTGATCGACCGATCGACCTCTCCGACAGAGATTTCCAGCCCACGGCGGCGATGATCCCCCGGAGGACGCTTGACATGTCCCCCGGCTTCCTTCACTTTCCCGCGCTCCCGAGCCCCCCTGCTCCCCCGCGCAGGGCGTGCGCCCGGCCAGCTAATTCGATTTACGGTCGGGGCACCGACGCAGGGCCCCTTCCAACCGAGGACGTCATGGCGAAGAGCGACATCACTGGGAAGCGGAAGCTTCTGGCGCAGAATGTCTCCCACTCCAACATCAAGACGAAGCGCTGGCAGCTCGTGAACATCCAGACCCGGCGCGTCTGGGTCCCCGAGCTCAACCGCTTCGTGAAGCTCAACCTCACGACGCGCGACATCCGCACGATCGACAAGATCGGCGTTGTCGCCTACGCGAAGCGCTACGGCGTCGCGCTCTAGGCCCAGCGCCAGCGCGCCGGCCGGCCTGAATGTCGGCCGCCGCTTCGCGGCTGGATGCGCCGCGCTCTGTTCTCCCCCTCTCGGGGCTCGTCTCCATCCATCTTCAGCTTTTGAAGTGCCGCGTGCGTGACGGCGCGCGGCGCATGCAGCCTGCGCGAGCTGGCAGGCGTCGGCCGCAGCGCACGTTGCGCAGCGGCTCGCTGCGCCTCGCTGCAGCCTCAGCGCTCCTCCACGGCGCCCTCGATGGCCCGCGCCGCGTCGGCTAGGAAGGCGCATGGCCGGCCGATCTCCGCTTCGGCCGACCGACGCCTGCTGCGCCTCACCCCTCCGCGGGCTGCGTCCCTGCCCCCGCCATGAAGCCGGCTGCGAGGTTGGCCGTGCGCGCGTCGCGCTCGTCGCGCAGGACGGCGATGGCGGCGCTGGCGCCCTGCTGCGTGCGGACATCATGAAGGGCAGCCTCGAGCGCGGTGCCGCCGAGGAGCGCGGTGAGGGCGCTCAGCTCGATCGTGGGCTTGCCTGCGAGCGCGATCGCAGCGGCGAAGGCGCCGCGCTGGAGGATCCCGATCGGCGCGGCCGCGGGCAGGGGCGTGCCAGGGGCGAGGCGCGTGATCCCGCGGCGCACCGGGACGGCATCGCGGCCGAGCACGATCTCGAGCTCGGGGACGGTGATGCCATCGTCGGTGCGCGTGTAGGCGAGCGCTGCGACCGTGCCCCAGCCGTCGCAGGCGACGATGGCGTCCGTGGGTCGCGCCACATCCCCTACCGGCCAGGGCGCCTGGAGCGCGGTCGCCCCCTCCGCGATCATGGTCGACGCGGCTTCCACCTCGGCGGGCACCGCTTCTGCGAGGTCTTCGGCGGTCAGCGTCCCGCCTGCGACCGCCCCGCCGACGGCCAGCAGCGCCCGCTCCACATCGCGCGCCCGGAGCGCCACCGCGCCGAGCGAGCCGACCTCACGGAGCAGCGCGGCGCGCCCGGTCGCGCCCGCGCGCTCCGCCGCGGCCACACCGGAGCGAACCAGCTCACGGAGCCGCGCGCGTCCGAGGTAGCCATGCAGCAGGACCAGCATGCCGAGCGAGCGCGGAACGGCGACGTGCGCGGCCTCCGGGACGCTCTGCCCATCGACGAACCCGCGCGGCCGCGGCGCGCCGCGCCCAGGCTGGATCGCCCGTCCATCGAACGCCCTCGCGCCGACGCCGACGCCGGCCGCCAGCGCGACGGCGGGCGCGAGCAGCACGTCGGGCTGCGCGCCGGCTGCAGCGAAGAAGCCGGCGACGATCGCGTCGATCGCGCTGCCGGAGGACTCGAGCGCGGCCCGGGCGGCCGAAGCCGCAAAGGAATCGCTCGCGGTGGCTGCCGCGCCGCGGATCACTGCTCCTCGTCCTCGGCGACGAGGGTGCTGGGCATGGGCATGGTCGGCCTTACCACAGCCGACGCCGTCGAGCGATCGGGCGTGCGCGCGAGCGCCGCCGCGAGCAGCGACTTGATCTGCGCCGCGCGGTCGCCCTCGACGACCAGGAACACCTCACGCCGCCCGCGCAGGCGCTCGGCGACACGCTCGAGCGCGGCCGCTCCCATCGACGAGGACCGCCCGAGCGCGCGCAGCCGTGTGTAGACGATCGGCCCGGGCGGCGGCGCGTCGCGCGCCACGTCGAGCACCGGGATGACCTTCGCGGCGCGCGCGGTCGCGACGATGTCGTCGCGCTCCCAGATCCCGGAGGGCTCCCAGCAGCGCACGACCCCTTCGGCGGGCAGGCGCTCGAAGAGCGCCGCGAGCTTCTTGCGGTTGCTCGCCGTCGGCCGGAGCGACGCCGGCGTCTGGAGCAGGACGCACCGCGCCTCCAGCACGGCCGCCACCTCGAGCGAGGCCGAGAGCGCCTCGTCGAGGTCGCGCCCGCCGGCGAGCTCGCCGACAACGCGCGGCAGCACCACGCTGAAGACGAAGCCCGGCGGCACCGCCTTGCGCCATTTGCGCAGCGTCGTCGCGCGAGGCAGCGACGTATCGAGCGGGCGGAGCTCGACCAGATCGAAGCGATCTTTGTACTTCTGGATATCCCCCTTGAGCGAGGGCAGTCCGACGAGGAGGCGGGCCATCAGCGCGGACTCTTAACCCAGCTTGCGCGCCGATGCAGCGCGTGCCCGACGGCGGCGCGATTTCTCATTTGGGGAGCAAAATCCTTGATTTATTCGAAGTGGAACCACTGCGTCGGGTTGTCCCGGAGAAAACGCTCCATCTCCGCCGTGATCTGCCGCGCTGCCACGTCGAGCTCGGACGATCCTGGCCTGCGGGGGAGCGAGATGGGCGGCGCGATGCAGATCTCGTACTCCATGAAGCCGGTCCGCCGCGTGAACACAGGGACGATCGGCGCGCCGCTGACCGCCGCGAGCTGAAGCGGGCCCTCCGGGACACGCCAGGGCCGCCCGAAGAGCTCGACGTCGCGCCCGCGCATCCCCGACGGAAGTCGATCGATCTGGATGGCCACGACGCCCCGCCGCCTGAGGTGCGCGAGCAGCGGGAGCACCGCGAGCGGATCGTCGGCCACGTGCTGCATCCGTACGCCGACCCGATCTCGCGTCCCGTCCTGGATGGCCTGCGCTCGCTGGTCGCGCTCGCGCTGCATCACGATGAGCACGTCGGCGGCGTGCACCGATCGCAGCAGCGGCGCGGCGGCCTGCCAGCCGCCGGTATGCGCCGTGACGACGATCACGCCGAGGCCCCGCTGGAACGCGTTCGTGAAGTGCTCGTCGTTCACGCACAGGCCGGTGAGCCGATCGGGCCGGCTGCTGCCCGCGATGAACGCGTCCGTGAGACAGCTGGCGAAGTTGATGAACACCCGGGCGACGTCGCGGTACTCGTCGAGCGTCCCCCGCTCGCCCAGCGCCAGCCGGAGGTTCCTGCGCACGGCCCTCCGCTGCTCCGGCAACACCGCCCCGACGACGAGCCCGAACAACGCAGGGCTGTGCCGGACGAGGAGGTCCGGGCCGTGGGTCACCCCAGCGTCGACTGCCCGCCGCCAGAGGACGGAATCGTGCCGGCGTAGATCGTCGAGGAGCGCTCGGAGCCTGGAGGGGAGATCCACGTTGGTGCTCGTGCGCGCGGCGCCTTGCCGGCGCACACCGTAGCGGATCATCGGGCCCCCGCGAAGGGCGCCCGAGCACCGCCGCGCTCCCGCGCCGCGCTCGATCGCGGCGGGCGGCGCGCCTCAACCTGCACCGGGATCCTCGTTCGACCCGTCAGGCCTCGGCGCGCCCGGGCCCGCCGGCTCGCCGCCCCCTGCGTGGCTCACTCCCCACGCGGCGACGGCGCGCACCGATGCGTCGTCATGGGCAAGCGCTGCGGCGAGCGCGCGCTTCGCGCTCGCTGCCGCAGCGCCCTCTGCGCCGCTCGCCAGCCGGTTCGCAGCGACGATCGTCGCGTTTCGGGCGAGCCCGCCGCGTCGCGCGCGCCGGACGGGCGTCCCCACGGTCAGCGCGTCGAACGCCTGCTCGTCGAGCGCCACGAGGTCGTCGACGTCCCGCGCTTCCCATCGGGCCAGAGGATGGAACGGCGCGGTGCGCTCGAGGGCCGGGGGCGCGGTCCTGTTGAAGGGACATACCTCCTGGCAGACGTCGCAGCCGAAGAGGTGCTCACCCATGCCGGACCGCAGCGCCTCGGCCGGCGCGCTCCTCTGTTCGATCGTCAGGTACGCGACGCAGCGCCGCGGATCGAGCACGAAGGGCGCGTCGAACGCCTGCGTCGGGCACGCGTCGAGGCAGCGCGTGCACGATCCGCAGCGCTCCGCGATGGGCACGTCGGGGACGAGATCCAGCGTGGTGACCACCTCGCCGAGCAGCTGGTAGCTCCCCTGCCCCGGGGTGATGATCAGCCCGTTCTTGCCGACGAAACCGATGCCTGAGCGCGCCGCCCAGACGCGCTCCATCACCGGCTCGACATCGCAGAGCGGCCGCGCGAGCACGGATGGCGCGAGCGAGCGGATGAACGCCGCGAGCCGCCGGAGCCGCCGCTTCAGGTGGTTGTGATAGTCCTGCCCGCGCGCGTACCGCGCGACGCTCTGCGCGAGCGGCGGGTCGCGCCGCTCGCTCTCCTTGGGCCGCGCATACCTGCGGCCGACGCACACGACCGAGCGTGCTCCTTCGAGGATCGCGCTGGTGTCCAGCCGGCGCCGCTGCTCCGCGTATTCCGCGAGGTACCCCATCTCCCCGTGCATGCCGCGCGCGACGAACTCCAGGTACCGTGCGTGCTCGACCCCGAGCGGCTCGTCGGCGCGCGCGACGCCCACGACGTCGAAGCCGAGCGCGAACGCCTGCTCGCGCACCAGCCGGTCGGGCGTCGTTCGCGCCGCGCCCGCCTCCCCGGTGGGACGATCGGCATCGCGCTCGCTCATCGCAGGAGGATGGACCGGAACGGCGCGCCGCGGTGCTGGCGCCACGCTCGACGACCGCGCGCGACGCGAGATCACCCGGCGTTCCGGTCGCCGAGCAGCCGATCGAGCGTGATCGCGCACGCCGCGCGCACGCTCAGGTGGTTGTAGCCGGTGCTCGCCTCCGCCCTGATCGGCTCGATCCGGACGTCGGCATCGGCGATGACCTCTGGCGCGAGGCCCCAGCCTGTGCCGAACAGGATCACCACCGGATCGCTCGCTTGCGCGAGGCGCGCGCGGGTTGCTGCGTAGCTCGTCACCGGGAGCCCTCGCGAGGCCGCCGCGGTCGTCCAGACCTCGACGCCGCGCCGACCTGAGCCGCTCAGCGCGGAGTACACGTCGTCCAGACTGGGGACCACGCTCAGCACATCGAGCGCGACCGCGCGATCCGGGATCCGGCGCTTGCCGGAGCCGAGCACCCAGTGTTCCTTGATCCGCTCTGCCAACGCGCGCTGAGCGGCGACCGGGTGAACGACGAAGAGCCGCTCGGCGCCGTACGTGCGCGCGCTCCGCGCCATGTCGTGCAGATCGAGGTTCGTGATCGCCGTGGTCACCGTCTCCCCGGACCGGTCGAGCACGGGGTAGTGAACGAGCGCGAGCGCGAGCCTCATCGCCGCACCTCGCCGCTCTCGTCCGCGGGCGGCTCTCCCCCCCGCGCCTTACGCCAGAGGTCGGGCCTGCGCTGGGCCGTCCGCAGCTCGGCCTCCGCTCGTCGCCAGCGCGCGATGGCCGCGTGGTTCCCTTGCTGCAGCACGTCGGGCACCTTGTGCCCACGGAACTCCACGGGACGGGTGTATTGCGGGTACTCCAGGAGCCCTGCCAGCGCGGGGCTGTGCGACTCGTGCTCCGCCGACACAGCGTTCCCGAGCACCCCTGGGAGCAGGCGCACGCACGCATCGATCACCGCCATCGCCGCGACCTCGCCGCCGGTCATCACGAAGTCGCCGAGCGAGATCTCCTCGTCGACGAAAGCGCGCACCCGCTCGTCGAACCCCTCGTAGCGACCACAGACGAGCGCAACGGCAGGGCGCGCCGCGAGCTCGATGGCCTTCTCCTGACGGAAAGGCTGCCCCTGCGGCGTGAGCAGCACCCGGTGCGCGCGCGGCAGAGGCCCCGAGGACGCCGTCGCGTCGGCCCCGGGAGGCGCGCTCGACGCAACGCCTTCGGCGGCGGCTTCGTCGAGCGCCTCCAGGCAGCGGACGATGCAGTCGACGCGCATCACCATGCCGGAGCCGCCGCCGTAAGGCGTGTCATCCACGCTCCGGTGTCGGCCGAGGCCAAACTCACGCGGGCTGCGCGTCCGCACGGCGAGCGCCCCCGACGCGAGCGCGCGCCCGACCATGCCGATCGCCAGGAACCCCTCGAACAGCTCCGGAAACAGGGTGACTACGTCGATGCGCATCGAACTTGCCGAGGCGGGCTCCCTTGCCTGGAACGGCGGCTCAGACGAGGCCTTCCAGCGTCGCCAGCTGGACGACCTGCCGCTCCGCGTCCACGCTGCTGACGAAGCTCTCGGTCAGCGGGACCTCGATGGAATCTGCGCCCTGCCTCTCCACGACGAGCACATCGCAGGTCGGGTACGACTGGAGCGACCTCACGTGCCCGAGCAGATCGCCATCGGGCGTCATCACGCGCGCCCCCTCCACGTCGCAGGCGTAGAACTCGCCCTCGGAGAGCGGCGCGAACGCGTCCCGAGGGACACACACCGTCGCTCCGCGCAGGGCTTCGGCCGCGTCCCGATCGTCGATCCCGGCGATCCGCACGAGCAACGCCTTGTCGACGGGCCGCGTCGCCACGATCTTCGCGTCCCGCGCAGAGCCGTCGGGAAGGCGCAGCCTGATCGGAGGGCGCGTGAGGAGCAGGTCGGACGCCTCGTTGTAGAGGCGCAACCGCAGCTCCCCCTGAACGCCGTGCGGACGGGCGACATCCGCGACGGGAACGTAGCGTCGCTCCACGTCGGGCTCGTCTCAGTCGAGGATGTCGAGGTGCGCGCGGCGCCCCGACTTGCTCGCGGCGGCGCTCAGCAACGTCCTGATCGACTGCGCTGTGCGCCCGTCCTTGCCGATCACCTTGCCGATATCCTCGCGCGCGACCGTCAGCTCGATCCGGGGGAAGCGGTCTCCCGCAACCTCGCGCACGACGACCCGGTCCGGCTGATCGACGAGCGCGCGGGCAACGAGCGCGACGAGATCGACCAGCGGAGACGTCGACGAGGCCATGCTACTTCGCGGCGTCCGCGGGCGCGGCCGCCTGGGCCAGCCCAGGGTGCTTCAGGAGCAGCGCCACCGTGTGCGTCGGCTGGGCGCCGTTCGAGATCCAGTGCCTCACGCGGGGAACATCGAGGCGGATCTCGGTCCTGCGCGGGTCGTACGTGCCCAGCCGCTCGATGAACCTGCCGCCGCGCGGGCTGCGCTGGTCGGCGACGACGATGCGGTAGAAGGGCGTCTTCTTGGTGCCCGCGCGGGCGAGGCGAATATGAACGGCCATCTGTAGAACCTCGATCGTATGGAAGAGCCCGTGCCCACGTTGTGCACGGCCTGCTCTGGAGGCGCCGGAGCGTAGCTCGTTGTGTGCTCGGCGCCAGAAGTGGGGGCGCAACCTAGGCGAAGATCCTGCCGAGGGTCAACCCCGCACGAGCAGGGGACGCCCGCGGAGGACAACTTTCAGGCCCCCGCGGCCTGCTCGAAGCCCCTCTCGCTCAGTCGCCAACCGTCCTCGCCAGACGAGCCCGGTGCGAGCGCGGAGCCGAGATCCGCGTGCATGCACGGTCGCCAACTTCGTGGAATTTGCGAGGAAAACGGGGAATGTCTCGAAGATACGTCGTCCAGGACACGCTGCTGGAGTGGCGCTTCCAGCGGGGTTCACGCGGGAGCGAGCGCTACACGTGGCGTCAGCCCAGATCGAGGATGATGACGCCCCGGTTGGGATCGTCCTCTTCCGAGTCCGGAAGACGACGAGGTGCGGGGTAGCGTTCGATCGGCAGCTCGAGGCGCGGTCGAATTTCTTCTCTTCTGGACCGATCCTTCTCTTCTTCGCGCTGCCGTATTTGCTCGATGATGAACGGAGGAAGCATCGACTAACCCCTCCACCTCGTAGAGTGCTCGGCTGAATTGGTGGAACGAGGTCTGCGAGAAAGCACCCCGCTCTTAGAAGCGAATCTAGCAATGTGGGATGGCGGGTCAAGGTTATCGGTCGGGCCGACAGTGGTATGTTCGCAGCGCTCATGACGCGGCACGGCGCGTGGTTTGCGCACGCATGCTTCTCAGAATCGAGGTCCGGTCCCGGGTCGGGTTCTGCTTCTGGTTCCGGTTCCGGCTCCGGTTCTGCTTCCAGTTCCAGTTCCGGCTCCGCTTCCGAACTTGTTCGGGAAGATCGGCGTCGGCCGGCGCGCTCGCAGGTCACATCCTGCTCCTTCCTGGCGGCGCTGGTCGCACTGATGGCGCTGCTCGCGCCCGCCCGAGCAGCGGGCGCCGCCTTCGACGTGAACGACCCGAGCTGGGAGGGTTGCTCGGAGCTTCTCGAGATCGCGCGCGCGGAGCTGGGGGCCGCGAGGGTCCACCCCGTCGCTGTGCTCGACTGGAGCCAGGTCGGCCCCGAGGACGGCATCCTGGTCCTCCACCCGCTGCAAACGCTCGACGCCGACGAGACGACCGCCTTCATGAAGGCCGGCGGGCGGCTCGCCATCATCGACGACTTCGGCCGCGGCGACGACACGCTCCGGCGATTCCAGATCGAGCGCATCCCGACGCCAGCCCGGCCGCTCGCCGCGCTCCGGAACCGGCCCTCCCTCGCGATCGCGGAGCCGGTCGCCGACACCGTCGGGGGCCACTCCGTCGGCCGGCACCCCGTCGTCAGCCACGTCGAGCGGCTCGTCACGAACCACGCGACCGGCCTCCGGCATCCGAACCTCTCGCCCGTGCTGCGGATCCGCGCCGTCAGCGAGCCGGACGTGATCCTCGCCGTCGCCGGGCAGGTCGGCAAGGGCCGGCTCTTCGCGATGGGCGACCCGTCCGCGCTGATGAACATGATGCTCAGGTACCCGGGCAACCGCGCCTTCGCCTCGGGCCTGACGCGCTATCTGGTCGACGAGGATGGGGCTCAGCCGCGCCGAGGGCGGCTCCACATCGTCGCGAACCGGTTCGACGAAGAGAGCTCGTTCGGCGGCGAGACGTCGCTCCGAAAGGACTTCGACGCGCAGGTCAAGGCGCTCGCGAGCGCCGTCGAGGACGCCCGCCGCGACGGGCTTCCGGGCGGCGCCCTCCTCGCGCTCGCGGCGCTCGCCGGCCTCGGCCTCGCGATCTGGACCGCGCGCGCCTCCGCACGGCCCTACCGCAGCCCGCTCCCCCGGTACGCCCGACCGACGCCGCTCGTCGCGCAGGGAGGCGCAGCCGGGCGCTTCGCCGTCCTCGCCGCCCCCTCTTCCCCGCGGGGCCTCGCGTTCCTCGAGCTGAAGAGCGCCCTGTTCGAGGCGCTGTCCTTGCGGTTCGGCCTGGAGGCAAATCCGGCGCAGGAGACGGTCGCGCGGATCGTCGCGCGAGAGGGATCTCTTGACGAGCGAGCCCTCTCGGCCTTCAAGGATGTTCTGGGCACCATGTACCGAGTCGAAGCGTCCGTCGTCGCCGGCAAGCCGGCGAACGTGTCGAGGCCCGCGCTCTTGCACGCCGCCGACGTCGTGCGGCATGTCCTCGCCGCCTGCGGCGCGGACGGCCGGAAGCCACCGCGCGGACGTCACCCCGGCGCGCCCCCCGATCCTGCGACGGCGTCCCCGTCGCCAACCGACGCGAAGCTCGCACCACCCCACCCAGACAAAGGCGCTCGATGAACCAGGTTCAGGCCGTCGCCGTCGACGAAATCTCCGCGGCAAAGGAGCGGATCGAGGCGGTCCGGCGAGAGATCACGCGCGTTTACATCGGTTCGTCGCGCGCCATCGATCTGATGCTCACCGCCCTGCTAGCGCAGGGGCACGTGCTGCTGGAGGGCGTCCCCGGCGTCGCGAAGACCACGCTGGTCAAGGCGTTCGCGGCCGCGCTGGGCGCGTCGGTCCGGCGGATCCAGTTCACCCCCGACCTCCTGCCCGCCGACATCACGGGGACCTACGTCCTGTCGCCCAAGGAGGGGACCTTCACGCTGCGCCCCGGTCCGATCTTCGCGAACCTCGTGCTCGCCGACGAGATCAACCGCGCCCCGGCGAAGACCCAGTCGGCCCTCCTGGAGGCCATGCAGGAGCGACAGGTGACGATCGAAGGCGATCGCTTCGAGCTTCCGTCGCCCTTCATGGTGCTCGCGACCCAGAACCCGATCGATCTCGAGGGGACTTACCCGCTGCCCGAGGCGCAGATCGACAGGTTCCTCATCCGCGTGAGCCTCGGCTACCCGCAGCACAAGGACGAGGTGGCGATGCTCCGCGCGCACAACGTCGAGGCGCCGCGGGCGCGGGCGACCCTCTCCGTCCAGGACCTCCTCATGCTGCAGGGCGTCGCGCGAAGGATCCACGTCGAGGACGATCTGTACGAGTACGCGGTGAACCTCACCGCGTTCACGCGCACGCACCCGCGCGTCCTGCTCGGCGCATCGCCGCGGGCGACGCTCGCGCTGGTCCAGGCGGCCAAGGCGGCGGCGGTGATCGGCGGGCGCCCGTTCGTCACGCCGGACGACGTGCGCGGCATGGCACAAGCGACGCTGGCCCATCGCCTGGTGCTGGTACCCGAGGCCGACGTGGATCCCAAGGCGCGCGACACGATCGTCGACGAGGCGGTTCAGCGCGTGGGGTACCGGCGCGCGGCGCGGCCGGCGTAGATCCGCATGCAGCTCTACCCCACGCGCACCGCCGCCCACCTGGCCATCGCCGGCGTCGCGGTCATGGGCGCCGGGCTCATCGCGCGCGAGCCGGCGATCGTCGGCTGGGGCGGGGCGATCCTGGTCGCGATCGCGCTCGCCCGCGGCGTGACGCTGGTGTCGGTGGCGCGCATCCGCGCGGCTGGGTTCGAGATGCTCTGGGGCGGCTCGCGGCGGATCCTCCGTTCCGCGCGCGGAGGCACCGTGGAGATCGAGGCCGAGGTTCGGAACCGCGACACCCTCGCGGCTCGCTACGTCAAGCTGCGCACCATCGCCTCGTCGCAGCTCGACGTGCGCATCGAGCCGAACCGCGGCGAAGTCTCCGCCTCGGGTCGGCTCAAGGTGAAGGTCATCGTGCGAACGCCGCGCGTCGGCCAGCACGGGCTCCACGGGCTCGCGCTCGAGGTCCACGGCGCCCCGGGCCTCTTCGAGGTGCCCCTGACCTTCGCGAACCCGTATGGCATCGAGGTGCTTCCGCGGCCCTTCATGCCGTACCTGACGCAGCCGCGCGGAGGACGCAGTCACCTCCTCGCGGCCTCTGGCAAGCCCGGGCGCGTACGCGGCGAAGGAGACGACCTGCGCGAGCTGCGAGAGCACCAGCCGGGGGACCCGTTCCGGAAGATCGCGTGGAAGGCCAGCGCGCGCCGGGGCACACTGCTCGTGCGGGAGTTCGAGCGCGAGGAGCGGGATGTGGTCTGGGTCCTCGTCGACGCGGCGGTGGAGCTCTGGGCGGGCCCGCTCGGCCGCGCTCCGCTCGATCTCATGATCGACGAGGCCGCGGCCATCGCGACGAGGCACCTCGGGCGCGGCGATCGCGTCGGGCTCATCGTCCTGGCCCCCGGCCCGCGCGTGACGATCGCGCCCGATCACGGCCCAGGGCATGGCCAGAAGATCGCGCAAGCGCTCACCGTCGGGTGCGGCACCTACGACGCGGATCGGAGCGAGCTCGACGAGTCGGACGTCGCGGCCCGCGTCATCGAGCACCTCAGGCCGCTCGACGCGCGCGGGCTCGACGACCTGCGCCGCGGCGACCTCGACCGGCTGGCGGCCCGCGCGGAGTCGATGCGCGCGCGTGCGCCGTTCTCGGCGCCGGCGCCGCTCGGGCGCTCGCAGCGCGAACGGACGCTGCGCCGCTACCTCGCGAGCTACGGCATCGAGTCGCCCGCGCGCGCCGAGCCGGATCGGCGCGATCCCGCCGTGGCGATCGCCGAGTCGCTCACGCACATCGCGCGCGTCAAGCCGCGCGCGAGCATGGTCTATGTCCTCGCGTCGCCTCCGGCCGACGCGCAGCTGGGCCAGCTCTCGGAGGCCGTGCGCCGGCTCTCGCGGAAGGCTGTTCACGTGGTGTGGACGCTCCCGGATCTCGAGCCAGGGCTCGGGCCTCCCTGGGAGGCGCCGCGACCGCAGGAGAGCGACGGCGACGAGGGGCAGAGCGGCCCCACGCCGTCCAACAAGGCGTTCCAGGAGCTCGCGCCGATCGCGGCCGAGGCGGTGCTCATCCGCGCGCGGGTGGCTCAGACCCGCCGCGAAGCCGTGCTCCGCAAGGCCGGCGTGCGCGTGGTGCGGCTGCGCGCGGCGGCCGCGCCGAGCAGAGCCGCAGACGTAGCCCACGACGGGGCGCACCCACCGCAGATCTGAGGACGGGCGATGGCCATCGCAGAGCTCTTGCGCACACGCGGTCTCTCCCCGAAGAAGGGGTTCGGGCAGAACTTCCTCGTCGACGTCGATGCGGCGCGCCGGATCGCCGAGGCGGCCACGACGACGGAGGGCGGCGCGGTGATCGAGATCGGAGCAGGGCTCGGCGCGCTCACGCGGCCGCTCCTCGATCGCGCCACGCACGTCGTCGCCATCGAGCGCGATCGCGACCTCGTCCCGATCTTGCGCGAGCAGCTCGCTGGGCCGATCGAGGAAGGCCGCTTGACGCTGCTCGAGGCCGACGCAGCGCAGGTCGACTGGGTCGGCGCGCTCTCCGGCCACGCGCGCCCGCACGCGGTGGCGGGCAACCTCCCGTACCACATCACGGGCCGGCTCCTCGAGCAGGCGACCACCGTCGCGCATCAGATCGATCGCGCGGTGTTCATGGTGCAGCTCGAGGTCGCGGATCGCCTGGTCGCCGCCCCGGGCAGCGCCGACTACGGCGCGCTCTCGGTCTTCGTGCAGGCCGCGTTCGACGTGCGCCGCCTCCTGATCGCGCGCGCCGGCGCGTTCTACCCGAGGCCCGAGGTCGACTCGGCGGTCGTCGTGCTGACGCCGTGGCGCCCGCGGCGCGCCGAGGAGACGGACGCCTTCCGCGCCGCCGTGCGCGCCGCGTTCTCGGCGCGCCGCAAGACGCTCCGGAACGCCTGGAAGAACCTCTATGGCTGGTCCTCCCAGGAGCTCGAGCGGCACGCGAAGGACGCCGGCATCTCGCTCGACGCTCGCGGCGAGACGCTCAGCGTGGAGGCGTTTGCGCGGATCGCCGCCGCCAGGGGACGCTGAGCGCCGGCGCCCCGTCGCCGGAGCCGGCGAGTGATGCGAGATTGGACGTCGCCCCCGGACGTCCCGCGCGGAGCCCAGCCCCCGGAAAACTCGCCCACGACCGCGCGTCCGCAGCGACGTGGCCGTCAAAAATCCCGCAGAATTTCTGGCACACGGCACTAGTCGGACGCGCAGGTCCGTGCTAGTGGGCCCCGCGACTCGTCAAAGCACGTACGAGGAGGACTCCCGCTCCATGGTTGTTGGAAAGATCACCCAGGTCATCGGACCGGTCGTCGATGTCGATTTCCCGGCTGGCCAGCTGCCCAAGATTCTGAACGCGCTCAAGCTGAGCAACCCGAGCATCTCGGCTGAGCCGGACAACCTCGTGCTCGAGGTCGCCCAGCACCTCGGCGAGTCGTCGGTGCGCACGATCGCGATGGACTCCACCGACGGCCTCGTGCGCGGGATGGAAGTCCGCGACACGGGCAAGCCCATCATGGTGCCGGTCGGCAACGAGTGCCTCGGCCGGATCCTGAACGTCGTCGGTGTGCCGATCGATGAAGCCGGGCCCGTGCACGCCAAGAAGGTGGCGCCGATCCACCGGGAGCCGCCCCCGTTCATCGAGCAGTCGACCAAGGTCGAGGTCTTCGAGACGGGCATCAAGGTCATCGACCTGATCGCCCCCTACCGCAAGGGCGGCAAGATCGGCCTCTTCGGCGGCGCCGGCGTCGGCAAGACGGTGCTCATCCTGGAGCTCATCAACAACGTCGCGAAGGCGCACGGCGGCGTGTCCGTCTTCGCCGGCGTCGGCGAGCGGACGCGCGAGGGCAACGACCTCTTCCTCGAGATGAGCGAGTCGAAGCTCGCGGACGGCAGCCCCGTCATCTCGAAGGCCGCGCTGATCTACGGCCAGATGAACGAGCCCCCGGGCGCTCGCTCCCGCGTCGCGCTCTCGGCGCTCGCCGTGGCCGAGCACTTCCGCGACGAGGAGGGGCAGGACGTCCTCCTGTTCGTGGACAACATCTTCCGGTTCACCCAGGCCGGCTCCGAGGTGAGCGCGCTCCTCGGACGCATCCCGAGCGCCGTCGGTTACCAGCCGACCCTCTCGACGGAGATGGGCGCGTTCCAGGAGCGCATCACCTCGACGACCAAGGGCTCCGTCACCAGCGTCCAGGCGATCTACGTCCCCGCGGACGACCTGACCGACCCCGCGCCCGCCACGGCCTTCGCCCACCTCGATGCGACCACCGTGCTGTCGCGCGCGATCTCGGAGCTCGGCATCTACCCGGCCGTCGATCCGCTCGACTCGAACTCGACGATGCTCGATCCCCAGATCGTCGGTGAGAAGCACTACTCCGTCGCGCGGCGCGTCCAGCAGACGCTGCAGCGCTACAAGGACCTCCAGGACATCATCGCCATCCTCGGCATGGACGAGCTCAGCGAGGACGACAAGCTCGTCGTGGCGCGCGCCCGCAAGATCCAGAAGTTCCTGTCGCAGCCGTTCTTCGTGGCCGCCCAGTTCACCGGGCTCGAGGGCAAGCTCGTGCCGCTCAAGGACACGATCGCGGGCTTCGAGGAGATCCTCGACGGCAAGCTCGACCATGTCGCGGAGCAGGACTTCTACCTGGTGGGCGGCATCGAGGACGTGAAGGCCAAGGCGTCGCAGAGGGCGTCCTGACGCAGCCATGGCCGACACAATCCTCCTCGAGATCGTGACGCCGACCGGCGTCGCGCTGCGCGAGCAGGTCACGGACGTGACCGCGCCGAGCGTCGCCGGGGAGTTCGGTGTGCTCCCGGGTCACCTCCCGCTGCTCGCCGCGCTCCGGACCGGCCTCGTGACCTACCACCAGAACGGTCAGGAGCACCGCCTGGCCGTCCATCACGGCTTCGTCGAGGTCGCCGGCGACACCGCGCTGCTCCTCACCGAGCGCTTCGCGGTGAAGGACGACGTCGACGTCGTGAGGGTACGCCGCCGGCTTAAGGAGGTCGACACCGAGCTCGACCACTGGCAAGGCGACCTGACTGATCCGCGCCGCCGGGCGCTCATCGAAGAGGAGCAGTGGCTCGCCACCGAGCTCGAGCTCATCGGCGATCCGCCCCCTCCGATGGTCCGCGAAGACACACGCTTCCTGGCCGAGCACGCCGAGGCGCCGCCGGTCGACGAGATGGTCGAGGCTTCCCAGCCCGACGAGAGCCTGACGGACCACAAGAAGCCCGGCTCTCCGTTCCCCGATCCGAAGTGACGTCTCTGGCGGCTACCGCCTTGCACGTGCGGCCGCCACACAGGACACTTGTCTCCACACAGGCCGCGAGGGACTGGGGGGTCTCCCGCTTCGCGAGCCGCCCGTACCGCCGAGGCGCTGGCGCGGACGCCGCCACGCCATCTGAGTCCACCCGTGATGATCTGCGGGCCCCGCACGCACGGAGCCCCCAAGGCAGCCCATGATCTCTCCGGAGACGATCGCGCTCGTGAAAGAGCGCACGGATCTCGTAGCGCTCATCGGCGAAAGCGTGCGCCTCGCCCGCCGAGGGCACTCCTTCACCGGGCTCTGCCCCTTTCACAAGGAGAAGACGCCCAGCTTCCACGTGAGCCCGAACCGCGGGTTCTACCACTGCTTCGGCTGCAAGGAGACCGGCAGCGCCATCGACTTCGTGATGAAGCTCGAGGGCCGGACGTTCGCGGAGGCGGTCCGCGCGCTCGCCGAGCGCGCCGGCATCGAGGTGGCGGAGTCGCTGACCGAGGCCGAGCGGCGCGAGGCGCAGGCGGCGCGCAGGTCGAAGGACGACCTCTACGCCGTCAACCACCTCGCCGCGACGTTCTTCGAGCACAGCCTCCGCGGGGGGCCGGGCAGCGCTCCTCACCCGCTCGCGCGCCACGCTCACGAGGAGCTCGAGCGGCGCGGCCTGCCCCTCCGCGACGGCGATGGAGCCGCCGACCCGATCGCCGACGCCCTCCAGGCGTTCCGGATCGGCTACGCCCCGTTCGGCTGGGACGGGCTCTCCACGTACCTGCGACAGCAAGGCGTCTCCCCGGTCCTCGCGGAGCGCGTCGGGCTCCTCGTGCCGCGCTCGTCGGGGAGCGGACACTACGACCGCTTCCGGCACCGGCTCATGTTCGCCGTCACCGACGTGATGGGCCGGGTGATCGCGTTCAGCGGACGCGCGTTGCCCGATCCCAGCCCTTCCGAGCTCTCGTCGCTCGGCCTCACCGGCCCTGCGCCGCAGGCCGACGGCGCGCCGGCGAAGTACATCAACAGCCCCGAGTCGCCGATCTACACGAAGGGCGAGCACCTCTTCGGGCTGCACCAGGCGCGCCAGGCGATCCGCCAGCGCGGCGAGGCGATCCTCGTGGAAGGCAACTTCGACGTCGTCGCGCTCCACGCGCGCGGCATCGGCCAGGCGATCGCCCCGCTCGGGACCGCCTTCACGCCCGGGCAGGCGAAGCTCATCAAGCGCTTCGCGCCCGCGGTCATCCTGCTGTTCGACGGCGACGCGGCCGGCAAGAAGGCCACGCGCGCGGCGCGCGCCCCGTGCCGTGAGGCGGGGCTCAGCGCGCGCGTCGCCGTGCTGCCTTCCGGCGTCGATCCGGACGACCTCGCGCGCAAGCACGGCCCGGAGGCGATCGCGCGCATCGTCAAGGCGGCGCGCGGCCTGCTCGAGCACCTGATCGACGAGGCGCTCGACGGCGACAGCTTCGGAGGCTCGTCGCTGCCCGAGCAGCTCGCCCGCGTGCGCGCCGTGACCGCGCTGCTCTCTGAAGAAGACGACCCGAACCTCAGGATGATGGCGAAGCTCTACGCCGATCGCCTCTCCTCGAAGCTCGTGATCGGCGGCCGCTCACCGGACGACCTCCGGCAGCTGGAGCGCGTCGTCGAGGAGTCCCTCTCCCGCCCGCGGAGCCAGCCTACCCGCGAGGTGATCCCCTCCGGACAGACGACCGAGACGTGGGAGCGCGCTCGCTCGCGCGCGCAAATCCAGGAGGTAAGCTTGGAGATCCTGGGCGCGATCCTCGATTTCCCCGAGCTTCTGGCCGACGACGATCTCCAGACGGCGCTGGAGTGCCTTGAAGGCGACGTCGCCCTGGCAATTGTTGCAGCGCGTCAAAATTTCACTTTTGAAATGGGTCTTGCCGCCAGCGAATTTCTTGCGCAAGTCCCGGCTCCGATCCATTCATTCGCGGCTGGACGGCTGGTCTCGCCTGTCTTCGAAGCGGCCTCAACGGCCAAGGCGACGCTCTTGGAGAATTCACAAAAGTTGAGCAGACAAGCCCTGGCGCGACAAAAAGCAGCCGTCGTGAGCCAGCTCCAGAAGAGCGCGGTCGACGCTGATGCTGAAAACGCTTTGCTGCGTGAGCTATTCCAGCGAAGAGCGGGGGGTCTCGGTCTTCCTTGATGCGTTCCGGGTCGCCTCGCCGTGGTGACTCGACGTGCGTGATCCCTAGAGTTTATCGGAGTCATTTGGTGTCTTGTCGGTCGCGGCGAGCTGATCGCCGTAAGTGGAGCATGAGGTAATGGCGAGCAAGGCCAAGCAATCTTCCGGTCGGGCAGGCGGGGTCGCGAGGGCTGCGGGGGGCGGCGCGCTGAACGGCGCGCGGCACGCATCGACACGCGGGCACGCCGAGGGGGGGGCGCGCCCAAGCAACAAAGGAGACGCGGGCATCCGGGCCGAGCGGTCGGAGAAGGACCGGAAGACGCTCGAAAAGCTCGTCGAAACCGGCAAGAGCAAAGGCTTTCTCACCTATGACGAGGTGAACGACGCGCTCCCCGCGGACGTCGCGCCCGATCAGCTCGACGACGTTGTGGGCGCCCTCGGCGACGAGGACATCGAGATCGTCGACGGCGCGACCCAGGTGAAGATCGCGCCGAAGCGCATCGCGGACGAGGAGGCGGGCGAGAAGAAGCTCGTCGTCACGCCCGACCGCGAGGAAGAGGACGTCGACTACTACTCGAAGTCGAACGACCCCGTCCGGATGTACCTCCGGAAGATGGGCAGCGTCTCGCTGCTCACCCGCGAGGGCGAGGTCGAGATCGCGAAGCGGATCGAGATCGGCGAGCAGAAGGTCAACGCCGCCATCCTCGACTCCCCCATCGCCGTCCGCGAGATCATCGATCTCGGAGAGAAACTCCGGAAGCACAAGATCCGGGTGAAGGAGCTCATCAAGGACGCCGAGAACGACGACCAGGAGTTCGACGAGGAGGAGGCCGACCGGCGCATCATCCGCCTCATCGACAAGGTGAAGCGCGTCGACAAGAAGAAGGCGGAGCTCCTGGAGGAGCGCAAAGAGGTGAAGACGGAGGTCCGCCGCAAGCAGATCGACGTCGAGGTGACGCAGGCGACAGCCGAGCTCGTGACGACGCTCGAGGAGATGCGCCTCAACAAGCGGACGATCGACAAGATCGTCCAGAAGCTGAAGAGCCTCATCTCGAAGGTCGAGAAGGCCGAGGCGGGCGCGACGGAGCTGGAGCGGCGCACGGGGCTCTCGAAGGGCGAGCTCAAGCGCGAGCTCATCAAGGTGAAGGGCAACCGCGCCCTCGAGGGGCGGCTCGCCAAGAAGCTCAACGTCCAGCGCGAGGAGCTCAACGACTTCGAATCGACCATCAAGAACGCCCAGAAGGGCCTGAAGAAGGTCGAGGAAGAGCTCAACATCGACGTCGCGGCGATCCGCGATACCTACGAGAACATCCGCGAGGGGGAGCGGATGGCGGAGCGCGCCAAGGCGGAGCTCGTCGAGGCGAACCTCCGCCTCGTCGTCTCCATC
The DNA here is from genome assembly GCF_051525985.1 of Sorangium sp. So ce145. NCBI lineage: Bacteria > Pseudomonadati > Myxococcota > Polyangiales > Polyangiaceae > Sorangium > Sorangium sp. So ce145. The sequence goes on from NZ_CP150315.1 coordinate 6,281,596, forward strand.
GCGAAGAAGTACACGAACCGCGGCCTCCAGTTCCTGGACCTCATCCAGGAAGGGAACATCGGCCTCATGAAGGCCGTCGACAAGTTCGAGTACAAGCGCGGCTACAAGTTCTCGACGTACGCGACGTGGTGGATCCGGCAGGCGATCACCCGCGCGATCGCGGACCAGGCGCGGACGATCCGCATCCCGGTCCACATGATCGAGACGATCAACAAGCTGATCCGCACCTCGCGCTACCTCGTGCAGGAGTACGGCCGCGAGCCGACCCCCGAGGAGATCGCCGAGAAGATGGAGCTCCCGCTCGACAAGGTGCGCAAGGTCCTGAAGATCGCGAAGGAGCCGATCTCGCTCGAGACCCCCATCGGCGAGGAAGAGGACTCGCACCTTGGCGACTTCATCGAGGACAAGAGCGTGATCTCGCCCGCGGAGGCCGTGATCAACATGAACCTCGCGGAGCAGACCCGTAAGGTCCTGAAGACGCTGACGCCGCGCGAGGAGAAGGTGCTCCGGATGCGCTTCGGCATCGGCGAGAAGAGCGACCATACGCTCGAAGAGGTCGGTCAGGACTTCGAGGTCACGCGCGAGCGCATCCGGCAGATCGAGGCGAAGGCGCTCCGCAAGCTCCGGCACCCCAGCCGCTCGAAGCAGCTCAAGAGCTTCATCGACAGCTAGTCCGTGGGCTGGCCTGCTCGCCAAACGAAGGCAGCTCTGCCGCGCGGGCCGCGCTGCTGGCCTCTCGCTGGCCGAGCACGCGCTCGCGCGGGCAGCCGTTCGCTCGGCGAGCGGCGCGCCGCCGTGGCCCTCCTCGTGCTCGCGAGCGCGGTCCTCGGCGGCTGCACCAAGACGATCTCCGAAGAAGACTGCCGCACGATCGGCGAAGGCATGCGCACCGCGTGGGCAGCGGAGGCAAAGCGGGTGGGGTCCGCCGCCAAAGGGGGCCCGGGGAAAGCCTCCGTGGTGATCGACAGCGAGGGCGAGAGGCTCTCGTCGGAGTGGACATCCGACTGCAAGCGGGAGCTCGCCGGCAGCAAGGTGGACCCCGGCGAGCTCGGCTGCCTTACCCGCGCGAAGACGCTCGAAGAGCTCCGCCGGTGCGCCACGCCCTGAACGCCTGGGAGCGCGGCCGGGGCGGGGCGCCGCGCGACCCCTTCAGTTGAGATAGCGCTTGTCCTTCGGGGGGTCCTTCTGGCCGCCGGGGATGACCCTCAGCGGGACGCCGCCGGAGCGGCCGCGCGCCGCGGGGACGCGGCGGAGCGCGGCGGACTGCGCCTGCAGCTGACGGAAGCGGATCCGCAGATAGAAGCGGCGCAGCGGGGAGAAGTCGCCGAAGAGATACCCCGCGAGCATGCCCCCGAACGGCGTGATCAGCCCCTCGGGGGGCGCGCGCATGGCGATGACGTTGAGCACCGAGATCCCGAAGATGAAGACGAGCAGCATGGTGCCCGTCACGGGGAGGACGAAGAAGAGGCGGACCGTGGCATGTCGGTGCGCGAGCGCCCACGCGACGGCGACCGCCTCGATCATCCCGAGCCCGCCGTAGAAGACCGGCCGCGCCATCTTCGGGAGGAGCGCGCCCACCGCCACCTGGAGCGCGAACGCGAAGGCGGCGGAGCCGAACAGGAACGCCAGCGTGCGTCTGGCGCCCCAGCGCTCTTCGAGCGAGGCACCGAGGAAATACAGGCCGAGCAGCGTCGTGACGAAGTGCCAGGGATCGCTCGGGTTGTGGACGAGCGGCGCGGTGAGCAGCCGCCACACCTGGCCGTGGAGCACCTTCTCGCTGATGCCGAGGAACGGCTCGAGCACGCCTTCGCCGGCGCCCCCCCAGTTCAGGCCCAGGGTGAACATCACCCAGATACAGCCGATCGCGATCATCATCCCCAGCAGGGCCTTGCCTGGCTTGGGGAACCCCATCGAGCTGTGCTCCGGGCGCATGGATCTCCACCTAACAGCGGCGCCCCCGACGAGCAACCGCCGCCCCCGGACTTCACGGCGATCCGCCCGGCGCCGACCCCCTCCAGCGGCCGCGACGCCCGCTGCGCGCCATCCAGGACGCTCTGGGGCAGGGCCCGCTCGGCCGCGACCAGCCCCCCCGTCGGGGCCCCCCCCGGGGAACGCGCACGTCCCTGCTGCGCCCGCCGGCCAGGGGCTCAGAAGAAGTTACCGATGTTGAACTCGAACTTGTACGTCTCTTCGTAGGGCAGCCGCTTGAACGGGAAGCCCCACTCGAAGCGCAGCGGTCCGAGCGGGGAGAACCACCGGAGCCCGAATCCCCACGAGGTGCGGACGTCGAGGAGCCGCTCGGCCGAGAAGCACGGGTTCGTGACGTCGTGCGGCGATGCGGGGGCGGCGTTGCAGTACAGCTTCTCGAGATTCCAGGCGTTGCCCAGATCCGTGAAGACGACGCCCTTGATCTGCACGGCCTCGAGGAGCGGGAACTCCAGCTCGAGGTTCTGGTAGTACATCAGGTTGCCGCCGATGTTCGCGCCGTTCGCGATGGGCAGCGAGTTCGGATCGAGCGACTCGCGGAGCGGGAGGCGCGGGCCGATGTCCCGGATCTCGAAGCCGCGCACGTCGAGGATGCCGCCCAGGAAGAAGCGGGCGAAGATCGGCACGCCCTGCGGGTTGGGGCTCGTCACCATGCCGGCCTCGGTGTTCAGCTTGAGGACCAGGCTGTCCGTGATCGGGTAGTAGAACCTCCCTGTGGCGCGGTACCGCAGGAACTCGTTCTCGCTGCCGAACGCGCTGTGGGCGAGCTCCACCGAGCCCTGCAGGTAAATGCCCGAGGTCGGGAAGAGCTGGTTGTTGCGCGTGTCGAAGGTGAGCGCAGGGCGGATGCTCGACGTGAGCCCGGCGTTGAAGAGGTTGTAGAGCGGGAGCCGCTGGAACGAGGCTCGCTCCTCTGCCGTGCCGAGGCCGGTGTTCGTGGCCGACGAGATCTCGTCGTTCTCCAGCGTGTAGGTCAGCTGCGCGCGCAGCTCCGGCTCGATGAGCGGGTAGCCGAGCGTGAGCGAGCCGCCGGTGGAGGTCTGCGAGAACTCCGTGTAGGTCCGCAGCTGGTTGTAGACGCTCACCGCCGCGGAGAACGGGCTGTCGAACAGGTACGGCTCGAAGAAGCGGACGTCGATGAGGCGCCGCGATCCCGAGATCTGCGCCTGGAGCGACAGCGACTGGCCGCTCCCGAGCAGGTTCGCCTGCTGGACCTGCGCCGTCGCGATGAAGTTCTCGACGCTCGAGAAGCCCGCGCCGATCTGGAAGGTGCCCGTCGGCTTCTCGCCGATGTCGACGTTGACGTTGATGTGCTGGGGGTCGTCGCCCTGCTCGGTGGAGATGTCGACCCGCTCGAAGTAGCCGAGCGCCGTGATCCGCTGCTTCGATCGCTCCAGCTTCGTCTCGCTGAACAGCCGCCGCTCCTCCACCTCCATCTCGCGGCGGATCACCTTGTCCCGCGTCTTCGTGTTGCCGCGGATCTCGATGCGCCCGAAGTAGACGAGCTGGTTTCTGCGGATGCCGACGGTGATGTCGACCTCGCGCCTGTCCGGGTCGAGCTGGGTGTCAGGCGACGCCTCGACGTTGGCGTAGCCGGCATCCCGGTAGAGCGTCTGGATCGCGCCGAGATCCTTCGCCAGCTCGGCGCGGTTGAACCAGTCGCCCGGCTTGGCCCGCACCATCTCGCGCAGCGCGCGGCGCCCGCCGAGCGGCTCGATCTCGCGGCCGTCGGCGTCGCGCTCGTAGACGCGGAGCGAGCGGATGCGGAAGCGCGGCCCCTCGTTGATCGTGATCGTGACCTCGATGCCCGTGCGGTCGGGCGTGAGCATCACCCTGGGCGTCGCGACCTGCGCCGCGAGGAAGCCACGATCGTAGTAGAGCGCGTTGATCACGAGGACGTCGCGCTCGAACGCGTCCTGGCGGAACGGACCGCCGGTGCCGAAGGCGAAGAAGCCCCCCTGCCCCGTGATCATGACCTCCCGGAGCTCCTCGTCCGAGATGTTCTGGTTCCCGATGAACGTGATGCGCCGGACGGTGACCGGCGAGTGCTCCTTGATCGTGAACTTGACGGTGACCTGGTTCTCCCGCTCCGGCTTGACCTCGTAGCTGACCTCGGCGAGGAAGAAGCCCTCCTCGGCGTACTTGTCGCGGAGCTTCTGCACGCCGCGCCGGATCGCCGCGTAGCTCAGGATCGTGCCGGTCTTGATCTCGACGGAGAGCGCCTCGGTGAGGTCCTCGCTGTCGATCTCCTTGTTGCCGGAGAACTCGATGGCCTTGATGCTCGGGCGCTCGCGGACCAGCACCCTCAGGCTCACGCCGTCGTCGCGGCGCGTGAGGTCGACCTCGACGTCGTCGAACAGGCCGGAGTCCCAGAGCTCGCGCACGTCGCGCGCCAGCCCCTCGGGGGTGAACGGCCTGCCGACCCGCGTCTGCCCGAGGTAGACGAGCACGTCCTCGGTCGAGACCCGCCGGTTGCCGGCGATGGCGACCTGGACGACCGGCTGCCCCCGAGCGAGCTCGGCCTCCGTGGGCGCCAGGTGGAGCGTCGGCTCGACGGCGTCGGCGGCGACCTGCGCAGGTGTACCGGCGCCGGGCTGGGCTCCCACGGTCGCGTCGGCCGGCGCGGGCGGCTGCGCAGCGCTGGCCGGGGCGGCAGGCGGCGCGGCGCCGCCCCGGGGCGGCTGCGCGCCCGGAGCACCTCCGGGCACCTGAGCTGCCGCGAGCCGGGGCCGTATCGCCGCTACTGCAACGAACACCAGGAAGAGGCCGAGCCAGACGAGCCGCAGCCAGCGGCCGAGAAGGCGAAGCATGGGACGGGTGCCTGTCGCGTACAAGGCGCCACCCCGTAGCCCAGCGCGCCGTGAGTCTCAAGGGCGGACGCCGAAATCAAGGCGTCGCCGTCAGGTCGCGCTGCGCTGCCCGCGTCCGGGTCGATCTCGCGGCCATCTGACGCTATGCCAGGGGCCGCACGAGCGCAGGCGAGCACTCGCTGCCAGAAATTCCGGCGAGGCAGCCTTGACCGAGCGCGAGCCCCTGGGTAATTGCCGAGGCTCGCCAGCGTTCACCTGAACATCGGAGCACCTGTTCGTCCGGTGCCCGCGCACTCTCTGGAGCATCGCGTGTCTCGAACCCCCTCCCTTCCGTCCGACGGTGACGCGTCCCGCAAGGGCCGCCGTGGCGGCCGGCCCGGTGACAGCGAGCCGCCGCCGCCCCCGGCGCCCGACACCTCGCTCGCCGACGAGGCGCAGCGCCGGTACCTGAACTACGCGCTCAGCGTCATCACGTCGCGCGCGCTGCCCGACGTCCGCGACGGGTTGAAGCCGGTGCAGCGCCGCATCCTCTACGCGATGCTGCACGACCTGCACCTCGGGCCGGACGCGAAGTACCGGAAGAGCGCGGCGGTCGTCGGTGACGTGATGGGTAAGTACCACCCGCACGGCGACGTCGCGATTTACGACGCGATGGTCCGGCTCGCGCAGGACTTCGTGATGCGGGCGCCGCTCATCGCCGGCCACGGGAACTTCGGCTCCGTGGACGGCGATGCGCCCGCCGCGATGCGTTACACCGAGGCGAAGCTCCGGCCCCTGGCGCTGGAGCTGCTCAGCGAGCTCGGCCAGCGCACCGTGGACTTTCGTCCCAACTACGACGGGACCCGCTTCGAGCCGATCGTCCTTCCGTCGCGCTTCCCCAACCTCCTCGTGAACGGCTCGCAGGGGATCGCGGTCGGGATGGCGACGAGCATCCCGCCGCACAACCTGGGCGAGGTGATCGACGCGTGCGTCGCGCTGATCGAGAACCGCGAGCTCACCACGCACCGGCTGCTGTCGTACGTGAAGGGGCCGGACTTCCCGACCGGAGGTCAGCTGCACGCGACGAAGAAGGAGCTCGAGGCCGTCTACACGGCGGGCCAGGGCTCGCTGAAGCTCCGCGGCGAGTGGCAGCTGGAAGAGGGCGACGGCAAGCGCGGCGCCGCTCCGCAGATCGTGATCACCTCGATCCCGTACGGCATCGAGCGGAAGGCGATCGTCGAGAAGATCGCCGAGGTGATCCTCTCCAAGAAGCTGCCGACGCTCGTGGACGTGCGCGACGAGTCGACCGGCGAGGTGCGCATCGTGATGGAGCTCAAGCGCGGCGCCGACGCGCAGCTCGTGATGGCGTACCTCTACAAACAGACGCCGCTCGCGATCAACGTGCAGGTGAACCTCACCTGCCTCGTGCCCACCGACAACGCGGAGATCGCCGCGCCGCGGCGGCTCGGCCTGCACGAGATCCTGACGAAGTTCCTCGACTTCCGCTACGCGACGGTGACGCGGCGGCTCGAGTTCGAGCTCGGCGAGCTGAGGCGGCGGATCACGATCCTCGAGGGGTTCGAGAAGATCTTCGACGCGCTCGACGAGGTGATCCGGATCATCCGCAAGAGCGAGGGCAAGGCCGACGCGGCCGAGAAGCTGATGAAGCGCTTCACCCTCAACGAGGAGCAGACGGACGCGATCCTCGAGCTCAAGCTCTACAGGCTGGCGCGGCTCGAGATCCTGCTCGTGCAGAAGGATCTCGGCGAGAAGCGCGCCGAGGCCAAGCGGATCGAAGGGCTGCTCCGGAGCGACGCGAAGCGCTGGGGGATCGTCCGCGACGAGCTCGTCGAGATCAAGGGATCCTACGGCGAGAAGCGCCGCACGAAGGTGGTCGGCTCGATCGACGAGCCCGAGTACCAGGCGGAGGACTTCATCGTGGCCGAGGACGCGAACGTGATCCTCTCGGCGCAGGGCTGGGTGAAGCGGGTCCGCGAGGTGAAGGATCTGGCCTCGACGCGCATCCGCGAGGGAGACAGCGTCCTCGCGGCCGTCGCCGGCTCGACGCGGTCGACGGTCGCGTTCTTCTCGAACCTCGGCGCTTGCTACGTGTGCCGCATCCACGACGTGCCGCAGTCGACCGGCTACGGCGATCCCGTGCAGAAGCTGTTCAAGCTGGCCGACGGCGAGCGGCTGATCGCGCTGATGTCCTTCGATCCGAGGGCGCTCGACGTCCCGGCGCAGACCCCGGACTCCGCCGAGCCGGAGCCGCCCTTCGCGCTCGCGATCACCCGAGGAGGCCTCGGCTTCCGGTTCTCGCTGCGGCCGCACCGCGATCCATCGACGCGCTCCGGGCGCCGCTTCGCCAAGCTGAACGAGGGCGACGAGGTGCTCTTCGTCCACGCGGTGGACGGCGCCGACCGGGTGCTCTGCGCCTCGAGCGACGCCTGGGCGCTCAGCGTGGCCGTGGAGGAGCTCGCCCTGCTCTCCGGCCCGGGCAAGGGCTCCGTCGTCATGCGGGTCGCCGAAGGTGAGCGCCTGGTCGGCGCCGCGCTCGCCCTCGGGCCGAGCGACGTGATCACGGTCGAGACGGAGAAGGGCAAGACGCTCGAGATCGCCGCGAGCAAAATCGCCGGCCAGCGCGGCACCCAGGGCGAGCCGGTCGCGCGACGCGACCGCTTCGCCCGCGTGGTGCCGCCGGCCGTCGTCGTACCGACGCTGGAGGTGAGCTGAACATGGCCGCCACGAATTCCCCGGTCCGCGCCGCTTCCGGCGCACGTTACACGGCCGCTGACATCGAGGTGCTCGAGGGGCTCGAGCCCGTCCGCAAGCGCCCCGCCATGTACATCGGCGGCACCGACGCGAGGGGCTACCACCACCTGCTCTGGGAGATCGTCGACAACGCCGTCGACGAGGCCATCAACGGGCACGCGAAGCGGATCGAGGTGACGCTCGACGCCGATCTCCAGGGCGCCACGGTGACCGACGACGGGCGCGGCATCCCGGTGGACGTCCATCCCAGGTACAAGCGCCCCGCGCTCGAGCTCATCTTCTGCACGCTGCACGCAGGCGGGAAGTTCGCGAGCGACAACTACAAAGTCTCAGGCGGGCTCCACGGCGTCGGATCGAGCGTCGTCAACGCGCTCTCCGAGCTCGTCGAGGTCCGGGTGCTGCGCGACGGGTCCGAGCACCAGCAGACGTTCTCGCGCGGCGCGCCGACCAGCAAGCTCAAGAAGGGCGCGCCCACCCGCAAGCACGGCACGACCATCCATTTCAGGCCCGATCCGGAGATCTTCGGGCAGGGCCGGCGCTTCGATCCCGAGACCATCCGCGAGCGCCTGGAGGCCAAGGCGTACCTCCACGGAGGGCTCGAGATCGCGTTCCGCGATCTCTCGTCCGGAGAGTCGATCGAGCTCCTCCACCCGAACGGCATCGCGGACTTCTTGCCGAAGCTGGTCGCCCAGCGCGGCAAGCCGGTGACGCACCCGTCCATCTTCTACGTCGCGCGCGAGGGCGAGATCCGCCTGGAGGCGGCGCTCCAGTGGACGGAGTCGACCGACGAGTACGTGAAGTCGTACGTCAACGGCATCCCGACGCACGCGGGCGGCGCGCACGAGTCCGGCTTCAGCGGCGCGATCGTGAAGGCGGTCCGCGCGTTCATGGACGCGAAGAAGGTCCAGCCGAAGGGGGTCACGCTGACGGCCGACGACATCCGCGAGGGGATCGTGGGTGTCCTGTCCATCTACATCCAGGATCCGCAGTTCCAGGGGCAGACGAAGGATCGACTCAACAACGCCGAGGCCGGGCCGGCGGTCGAGGGCATGGTCCGGCCGGCGCTCGAGCAGTGGATGCTCCACAACGGCACGGCCGGCGAGTCGATCGTGGCCCGCGCGATCCTGGCGGCGCGCGCCAGGGAGGCGCGGCGCGAGGCGACCCAGCAGGTCCTGCGCAAGACGCCGGTGTCGCACCGGCTGAACCTGCCGGGGAAGCTCGCCGATTGCGCCTCGACCGATCCGAGCGAGAGCGAGCTCTTCATCGTCGAGGGCGACAGCGCAGGTGGCTCGGCCAAGCAGGGCCGGGACCGCCGGACCCAGGCGATCCTCCCGCTCCGCGGCAAGGTGCTCAACGCGGAGCAGGCCTCGACCTCGAAGGTGCTCGGCAACAAGGAGCTCCAGGACATCGTGAGCGCGCTGGGCTGCGGCTTTGGAAAGGACTTCGATGCCTCCAAGTTGCGTTACGGAAGGATTTTTCTACTCATGGACGCCGACAGCGACGGCCAGCACATCGCGACGCTGCTGCTGACGTTCTTCTACCGGCACCTGCCCGGCCTGCTCCGCGGCGGGCACGTGTTCCTCGCGCAGCCGCCCCTCTACAGGATCGACGTCGGCAAGGAGACGCACTGGGCGCTCGACGACGCGGAGCGCGACCGGGTCCTCGCGAAGCTCCCCAAGACGGCCAAGGCGGATATCTCGCGGTTCAAGGGGCTCGGCGAGATGCCCGCGGAGGACCTCAAGGCGACCACGCTCGACATCCGACGCCGGCGCGCGCTGCGCATCGTGATCGAGGGAGAGATCGAGACCGATCGCATCCTGAACGAGCTGATGGGCAAGGACGCCCAGGCGCGCTTCCGCTTCATCATGGAGCGCGCGCCGAACGCCGAGATCGACGTCTGACATCGATCCCTCCGATCCCTCGTTCGAGGGGTCGCGGCGACTCCGCGCCTCGCGCGGACCTCGTTGGATGCGGCGCCTCGCTCCAGCATTCATCCCTTTGACCGCCATGAGCTCGCCGCGAGGATGTCGCGATGCAGGCGACCGCCATGGCGTGCTCGTCGCGAAGACACAATGTGCCAACCGCGGGTGATCTCTGGCGCCTGTGCCACGTGAACGGCAGGCCACACCCCGTCGGACATCGCGAGCAGGCTGCCGGGCAATCGCGGGATTTTGTGCTGCTGAATGCCGAATCGCGTGAGCCGAGAGCGCTGCGTCAGCTTGCGGCCTGCTGGTTGCAATACGTCGCGCCGGTGGCCGCGATGACCGCGAGACACCGCCCTTTCACCGCTGGAGAGGTACTCGTGACGACTGCGCTTCCCATCTCGACTCCGATCGCACCCTCCTCGTCCCACAGCATGCCGGCCGCATGTTCCCTGTCGGTTCCGAGCGGCGCGCCTGCCGCACGGCCGACGTCGCTCCCGGCGCATGGCGTCGCTGCGCCGAGCCACGGCGCGCAGCTGCCGCGCGAGCGCGCTGTGGCGACCGGCGCCTCCCGATCCACGCCACCACTGCGCTCGGCAACCCCGCTGCCGCGCAGTACCTCGGAGCGGATCCTGCTCGGCCGCGACCGCATCCGCAGCGCCGCGGAAGCAGGCCAGAGGATCCGTTCTTACGAGGTCGCGCTGGACCTCGATCTGTCCGAGTTTCACTTCGCACGGCTGTTCCGCGCGGCCTTCGGGTCATCGCCCCACGTCTATTACGATGAGGTGCGTGCGGAGCGCGCGCGAGCGCTCCTGCATGAGGGGCTAACCGAGGGAGAGGTCGCCCGCCGCATCGGCTTCCGCAGGCCTGCAGAGCTCCGCGCCCTCCTGTCCAAGCGCGGCAGCACGCCGCCCTCGGCCGGAGAGACGGAGCCGAGCGACGCCTCTGCCGAGTGAGCTGACGGCAGAGATCGATCCTGTGGAGCGCTGGCACCGCCGCCTCCGGTGCGAGGACAAAGTGCTTACCCCCATGACACGACGATCAGAGCCTCCGGTGCGTGAGCGACGGTAGGTTCGCCCTGACCCGATCGAGGTAGGACGGGTCGAGCATCGCCATCGCGATCCCCTCCCCTTCCGAGGCCTGAGCGATCACCTCACCCCACGGATCGATGACGCACGATTTCCCGAACGTCGCCCGCCCGCCAGGATGCTTGCCCCACTGTGCCGCGGCCACGACGTACGCCTGGGCCTCGATGGCCCGCGCGCGGAGCAGGACCAGCCAGTGGTCCTTGCCGGTGAGCAGGGTGAACGCCGCAGGGACGGCGATCGCCTCTGCGCCAGCGGACGAGAGCGCGCGGTAGAGCTCCGGGAACCGGACGTCGTAGCAGATCGACAGCCCGAGCTTCACGCCGTCGATCTCGGTGACGACGGGGCGATCCCCGGCGGTCGTCGACGCCGACTCGCGGTACTTCGTTCCGTCGGCGATCTCGACGTCGAAGAGATGAATCTTCCTGTAGCGCGCGGTGAGCCGGCCGTCGGCCCCGAAGACCGCGCAGGTGTTGTACGGCCGCGCCGGATCGTGCGCGCGCTCGGGGAAGCCGCCGGCCACGATGGTCACCCGGGCGGAGCGCGCCGCGTCGGCGAGACGACGCGCGATCGGACCGCCGCCAGCGTCGAGGTCCTCCGCGATGTTGCGCTTCCCCTCCTCGTTGCCCATGTACGCGAAGTTCTCGGGCAGCACGACCGTCGTCGCCCCACGGCGCGCCGCCTCGACGACGAGCACCTCGACCCGCGCCAGGTTCTCGCTCACGTTCTCCTGGCTGGAGAGCTGAAGGGCCGCCCAGATCACCGGTTTCTCCATGCGGCAAGCCTACCGCACGGGGACCCGGCGTGGACCGCGCGCCGACGGGAGCGCAGGGCTCGTCAGATTCCTCGATCTCCGGGCGCTCCGGCAGCGCCACCTGCCCCGCCGGCGCCAGCAGCCCCGCCGCCACCTGCCCCAGCAGCTCCGCCAGCGCCAGCGGCACCTGCCCCGCCAGCGCCAGCAGCCCCACCGCCACCAGCGCCACCTGCCCCGCCGGCGCCGGCGGCTCCACCGCTGCCGTCCACCTCGGCGGGCGCGGCGCACTCGAGCGGCGCACCGGAGTAGGTGCACCTGGCGCTGCACGCGGCGCACACACAGGCGAGCACCCGCTGGAACATCCGGTGGGCGGCGCCCGCTTCGTCCGGGAACACACACGCCGTCTGGCAGGCTTTCTTGCGGCCGCACCCCTTGAGGCACAGGCTGATCGGCCTGCACTCAGGCTCCCCGTCGCACGCCGCGAGTTCCGCCTCGCAGCGCCCACCGCGGGACGCATGCTCGTTGAAGCAATCGCCGCAGCGCCCGGCTTCGCCGCCATAGGCCGCGAGGCATTCGCAGACGTTCGACGGCCCCTTTTCATCGCCCGCATCGGGCGGCGCTCCCCCCGAGGCGCCCGCGCTGGTGGAGCTGCCCGCCTGAGGGCGCGGCGACGGGGGCCGCTCGTCGGTGCAGCTCGGGAGCGACGCGAGCGCAAGCGCCGCACCCCAGGCCATCACGCCGCAGAGGACAGCCCAGCCGTACAACCCGACAGGAGCGCGCATCGCCCTCCGCACGATCGCCATGATGGGGACGAGCGTAGCCTGCCTCTCTCCCGCGACCGAGCCTGAGCCGCACGGCTCATGAACGTCCGCAGGATCCGCCAAGGCCGCACGGAACCCTCTCCCGGCGGCGCCCGATCGCTCCTATGCTTTCCCCGCACGTCACAAAAATTCTCATGGAAATCGCTCCCCTGTCGCTGTTGCCGCGCTCCGTGCTCGCCCTCGCCAAGGAGGTCGCGCGCGCGCTGCTCCGGCGACCTGTCGTCGGCATCGCCGCCGCCGCTCAGACCGCCGACGGCCGGTGGCTGCTCGTTCGCCGCAGCGACACCGGAACCTGGGCGCTCCCGGGAGGCACCCTGGAATGGGGGGAGACGCTCCGCGACAGCATCGTGCGGGAGCTCGCCGAGGAGGCCGGCGTCACCGAGGTCGAGCTCGGGCGGGTCGTGGGCGTGTACTCGCGGCCCGATCGCGACATCCGGTTCCACGCCGTGACGGTCGTCGTCACCGCCCGGATCGCCGCGCCGACGCGCCCCCCGCAGAACCCGCTCGAGATCCGCGAGGCCAGGCTGTTCCGGGAAGACGAGCTCCCGTCCGAGCTCGCGATGGACATGGGGGATCTCTTCGCCGCCGCCCGGCGCGCCGGCGACACGGAGCTCGAGTGAGCCGAGGCAAGCGATGACGCAGGCACACCACGACGACGCCGGAGCGCGCAACGCGCTGCAGGGCGGGCTCGCGACGGATCCGAAGCACAAGGCGAGGATCGAAGAGCTCGCCGAGCGCATCGAGAAATACAGGGCGAGCTACTACGCGGGGCACCCCGAGATCTCGGACGCGGCGTTCGACGCCCTCGAGGACGAGCTCCGCGCCCTCGATCCGGCGCACCCGGTGCTCGCCCGGGTCGGCTCGGCCTCCCTGATCACCGAGTGGGAGAAGGCGCGGCACGAGATCCCGATGGGCTCGCTCAACAAGGTCGTCTCCGAGGACGAGCTCCTGGGCTGGGTCGCCCGGTGCGACGAGATCCTCGTGAAGGACGGGCACGGCGACGGCGGCACGGGCGCCGCGCCGCCGGCACCGGGATCCATCTCGAGCGTCGCGGGTGACCTCTTCGTGGCGGAGAAGCTCGACGGCATCTCCATCGAGGTCATCTACAAGGGCGGCAAGCTCGTCGACGCCATCACCCGCGGCGACGGCGAGTGGGGCGAGCGGATCACCGCGAACGTCGCGCGGATGAAGGGGATCCCCTCGCGGATCCGGGAGAAGGGCCGGCTGTCCGTGCGCGGAGAGATCATCCTTCGCCTCTCGGACATGAAGCGCCACTTCCCCGGCGTCACCAGCCCGCGCAACATGGCCGCGGGCGCGGCCAAGCGGTTCGACGGCCAGGGGGCGGAGCACTGCACGGTGCTCTTCTACGATGTCGCCGATCACCTCGAGATCCCGACGTGCCGGGCGCGCTTCGCCTGGCTGCGCGAGCTCGGCTTCGCGACACCGCAGACCGCGCACGGCAGCGTCGAGGACGTCGTGAAGCTCTACCGGCGCTACTCGAGCGAGCTCCGCGCGGGCCTCGACTACGAGATCGACGGGCTCGTCGTCTACGTGGACTCGCTCCACGTCCAGGGCCTGCTCGGCGACGTCAACCGCCGGCCGCGCGGCGCGGTCGCCTTCAAATTCGCGTCGCCCGCCAAGGTGACGACGGTCGTGGCGATCCAGTGGGACACCGGGCCGAGCGGCCGCGTCACCCCGGTGGCGATCGTCGAGCCGGTGGAGCTCGCCGGCGCCAACGTCCGGCGCGCTTCCCTGCACAACTCGGCCAACGTGCGGAGCCTCGGCATCGGCGTGGGCGACGAGGTGCTGGTCTCGCGCCGCAACGACGTGATCCCGTACGTCGAGGAGGTCGTCGAGAAGCGCGGCCCCGTCGCCGTCCCTCCATCGGTCTGTCCGGTCTGCAACGCGCCGCTCGTCGTCGAGGGAGAGTACCTCCTCTGCCGGAACGCCGCGTGCCGCGCCCTCATCGAGGGGCGCATCCACAACTGGATCGACGCCATCGGCGCGCTGGAGTGGGGCGACAAGCTGATCGAGCAGGTGGTGGCCGCGGGCCTCGTGCGAGAGCCGCTCGACCTCTACAAGCTCACGGTCAAGAGCATCGCCGACCTCGATCGGCGCGGCGAGAAGAGCGCAACGAAGTGCCTGGAGCAGCTGAAGAGCCGCCTCCCGCTCGCGCTGCCGGTGTTCCTCGCGGCGCTCGGCATCGAGGGGTTCGCGATCCAGACCGCGCGGCTGCTCGTGTCGGCGGGGTACACGACGATCGAAAAGCTGCTCGCCGCCGGCGAGGACGAGCTCGCCGGCATCCCGGGCCTCGGCGCGATCAAGGCCGCGAGCATCGTTCGAGGGCTGCGCGCACGCAGCGACGAGATCGGGCGGCTGCTGGCCGCCGGCATCGTCCCGGTCGCGCCCGAGGCCGAAGGCCCGCTCGCCGGACTGACGTTCTGCTTCACCGGCGCGGGCGCGCGTCCCCGCGGCGAGCTCACCCACCTCGTCGAGTCGAGCGGCGGCCGGGTGCTGAACAGCGTCACGAAGGAGCTCAACTACCTCGTCATCGCCGACGTGGCGTCCACGTCGAGCAAGGCGGTGAAGGCGCGCAAGTACGGCACGAAGCTCATCACCGAGGACGATCTGGACAAGCTCATCGCCGAGCGCCGCGGCGGCTGACCGAGGCGAGCCGCGGCCTCGACCCGTCGGCCCCTACCAGGTGATGTCCTGGTCCTCCGTGACGCCGAGGACGTCCCGGAGCTCAAGAAGCCGCCCGTCCGGGAGGCGGATCGTGCCCGAGTAGAGGCCGATCGGCTGCATGAACTCCGACGCGAGCAGGCCGACGTTCGTGTGGTTCGAGTGCGCCGCGCCGGGGACGAAGCGTAGATCCACGGCGCCGTCCGCGGTCCGGACGCGCCACGGATCGAGCGGCCGCGCCGCGTCGAAGGTGAACCGGCCCTCGGCGAGCGGGATGAGCTCGCCGTCGATCCAGATCGCGCACTCGGCGTCGCCGACGAAGCCTTCGCCCAGGTTCAGGCCGACGCGCTCGCCGCTCTCCGCGCGCCCCAGCGCGAGGGCCCAGCGCCAGGTCGTACGGCGCCGCAGGAGGCCGCCCGTGTAGTCGTAGCTGGCGATCGCTCCGTCGAGCGAGATGCGGCGACCGAGCACCGACGCCTCGCCCTCGACGCCGAGGAGCAGGCGCTTCTCGGTGGTGATCAGGAAGCCATCCGAGGCCTGCGCGATCGCCGAGAGCGCCGGCGGGGCCGCGCGGCCGTCGAGCCGCGCCTCGAGCTCGACGCCGCGGAGCGCGGCGGTCACCGCGGTCGTCGCGTCCGTGCGCGGCCGCTCGATCCGGACGCGCGCGCGGGGGAGCCACACGCGCGCGGAGCGGCCTTCGCCGCTCGCGTCGCCCACGCTCGCCGCGAAGGGCGGCCCGAACGCCGCGCGGTCCACGAGCAACCGCCGGCCTGCCTTGTCGAAGACGACGCTGAACGCGATCGACAGGTAGCCGAGGTGAACGACCGCGACGGCGACGAAGACCTCGTCGGACGCGATCCCCACGTAGACCCATCGCTTGTGCTTGAGCAGCCGATCGAGCCTGCGCGGCGCGAGGAGCGCCGGGTCGACGCGCGGGAGATCGCCCCGGTACGACCCGACGCGCGCCGCTCCCGTGCTCGGGTCGAGGATCGCATCGGGCGGCGTGATGAGCTCGCGCATCTGACGAGAGTAGCGGCGACGTGGTCGCTGCCCAAGGCGAGCGACGCCGGAAGCCTGACATCGTTAGAATCGTACGAATCGCGCGATTGCGCCGAGCGCGCTCCTCCGCGGCCATCTGGCTCACGCCGCGGCGGAGAGCAGCGGCGCTGGAGCCTGCGCGCCCTCGGCTCCGTCGCTAGACTCGCGTCATGATCGACGCCATCGCCACGCCCCCGAGCCCTCAGAACGAGCCCGTCCTCACGTACGCGCCTGGCAGCCCGGAGCGCGCGGCCCTCAAGGCGGAGCTCGACCGCCGGGCGCGGGAGACGATCGAGATCCCGATGGTCATCGACGGGGAGGCGATCCGGACCGGCGCGCTCGACGAGGTCCGCGCGCCGCACCGGCGCGACCTCCTCCTCGCCCGCGCCCACCAAGGCGGCGCCGAGCACGTCGCGCGCGCGATCGAGGCCGCCCGGCGGGCGCACCCGGCCTGGTCGAGGACGCCGTGGACCGAGCGCGCCGCCGTGTTCCTCAAGGCGGCCGAGCTGCTCGCGACCCGGTACCGCCCCACGCTCAACGCGGCGACGATGCTCGGGCAGAGCAAGACGGCGTACCAGGCGGAGATCGACTCGGCCTGCGAGCTCATCGACTTCTTCCGCTACAACGTCCACTTCGCGCACCGGATCGCGGCGGAGCAGCCGGCGAGCGCGCCCGGCATCTGGAACCTCGCGGAGCCTCGCCCGCTGGAGGGCTTCGTCTTCGCGGCGACGCCGTTCAACTTCACCGCGATCGCGGGCAACCTGTGCGCGGCCCCGGCGCTGATGGGCAACACGGTGGTCTGGAAGCCGTCCGCGAACGCGCTGTACTCCGCGCACTTCGTGATGGATCTGTTGATCGAGGCGGGCCTCCCGCGCGGCGTCATCAACCTCGTCATGGGCCCGCCCGAGCTCGTCTCGAACGCGTGCCTCGATCATCCGGATTTCGCCGGCATCCACTTCACCGGCTCGACCGCGGTCTTCCAGTCGATCTGGCGCCGCATCGGGGAGAACATCGGGCGCTACCGCAGCTACCCGAGGATCGTGGGCGAGACCGGCGGGAAGGACTTCGTCTTCGCGCACGCGAGCGCCGACGTCGACGCGCTCGCCGTGGCGCTCGTCCGGGGCGCCTACGAATTCCAGGGGCAGAAGTGCTCGGCCGCGTCGCGCGCGTACATCCCCCGCTCGCTCTGGCCGGCCCTCAAGGACCGGCTCGTGGGCCACATCCGGGCGATCCGCGTGGGGGACGTCGCCGACTTCCGCAACTTCATGGGCGCGGTGATCGACGAGCGAGCGCACGCCCGGCTCACGGGGCGGATCGCCGCGGCGAAGTCGGACGCGGCGTGCTCGATCGTGTGCGGCGGCGGCGCGCGCGCGCACGACGGGAGCAACGGCTGGTTCGTCGAGCCGACGCTGATCGAGACCACGGATCCGCGCCACCCGCTGATGGCGGAGGAGCTGTTCGGGCCGGTGCTCACGGTCTGGGTCTACCCCGACGGCGAGGAGCACACGGCGCTCGCGCTCTGCGACGAGACGTCGCCGTATGGCCTGACCGGCGCCGTGTTCGCGCGGGATCGGGCGTTCATCGAGGCGGCGAGCGACGCGCTCCGCTTCGCCGCGGGCAATTTCTACATCAACGACAAGCCGACCGGCGCCGTCGTCGGGCAGCAGCCGTTCGGCGGCGCGCGCGCCTCCGGCACGAACGACAAGGCGGGCAGCCTGTTCAACCTGCTCCGCTGGGTCTCCCCGCGGGTCGTGAAGGAGACGTTCGCCCCGCCGCGCGCGGTCGCCTATCCGTTCATGGCGGCCGAGTAGCAAGCGCGCCTCGCGCCGGAGAGGCGGCGGGCCTCGTCGCTCAATCCTCCGGCGAGTAGTCGCAGATGCCACCCGCGAGATCGGCGCAGGATCGGTCCTCCTCCTCGTAACACTCGGCCGTGCGCTCGATGGCCGTGGCATAGGACGCGCGGTCGGACAGCTCGAGGCACAGCGCGACGCACGTGTCCTTTCCAGGGCTGTCGGTCTGGCACTCGGCGTTCTTGGTGCAGACCACCTCGCACGCGTCGATGTCCGACGAGCATCCAGGGGTGGGAGCGAGGAGCAGCAGGGCCAGGACGAGCGCGGGACGGGGCATGGCGAAAGTTCCAGCGGCCATCGGAGCACGCGGCCGAGCCGGCGGCGAGAGGCGAGCAGGGGGCGGCCGCGCGGCGCCGGCTCGACCCGGCTCCAGATCCCGGCTGGAAGCGCGCGCCGCTGGAGGCGAATCGAGCCGGTGAGCCCGCCTGCGAACTCCGTGTTCCGCCCAAGTCGTTAAGCGCACCAACGGAGATCGGATTTCTTCTCAGGGCTTCAGGCCCGGATCCATCGCCATCAGACCCGCCATGCGCCGAGCTCTACAGGCCGATCCGTCATACCGACGATTCGGTTGTGGAGCAGCACCCGGCCGTTACGTATGCTCCAGATCTCCGCCCGACAAAAGCGTGCGCTTCCATGGCGCGCAGGACGAGCAGAAGCGTAGGTGTATATTTCCCACGCCGCTACACCAGGAGTCGCTGTGGGATAGAAAACGTTGGAGGTGCCATGAAGTCGATTCATTTTCTGGGTTTCTTCGTGCTCGGCACGATCGCGGCGACCGCCGCAGGCTGCGGCGGAGACAACGACGGCGACGGCGGCGGCGGCGGCGAGGGAGGAGCCGGGAGCACCACGACGTCCTCCGCGACCACCGGCCCCGCCGCCAGCAGCACCTCCACGGGCTCAGGCGAGGTGGACGACGGGAACGACAGCCCCGAAGAAGCGGAGCCGATCCAACCCGAGGACGGTTGGCTCGAGGGGACGCTCGAGCCACTGGAAGAGGACGCTGACTACTACAGCTTCACCGGAGCCAAGGGGCAGCCGGTGTACATCCTGAGCGACGCGAGGCCTTCGGATGACGAGAGGGATCCGACATACCCGGATACCGTCCTCACGCTGCTCGACGCCGACGGGAACCAGCTCGCGCAGAACGACGACCCGGCCCGGGGCTTCACCAATGACAGCGAGCTGCTCACCGTCCTGCCAGCAGACGGCGAGTACTTCATCGTCGTCCAGGATTGCAACGCCGCCTTCCCGCAGTTCGCCTTCCCGAACGGCTGCTTCAACCCCGCCGACGTCGTGAGCTTCGACTACGGGGTGGCGCTCCTCTCGCTCGATCCGGCGGAGAGCGATACCGACAGCCTCATCGGTGAGGCCGAGCCCAACAATGACGCCGAGCAGGCCGTGCAGCTGCACTATGAGCTGAACAACGACGAGTCGGGCTACTTCACCACCTTCGCGTTCGGCAATTTCGAGAGCGCGACCGACGTCGACGTGTATTCGTTCACCCCGCCGGAGACCCCCGCGGTCGACAACGTCATCCTCGCCCAGCTGATCGCCGACCAGCCGACAGGGATCGAGGGCAACGGCTCGACGGTGGACGTCAGCGAGATCGCGGTGTTCGCTTCGACCGATCTGACCAACGCGTACGCGAAGGTGAACCCGACGAAGGGCGGCGATATCACCCTCCCGGTGGAAGCCGGGCAAGAGTACTTCGTCTTCGTCAAGCGCCCTGCGGGAGAGGTAGGAAAGAACGACTTTTACATCCTGCTGCACAACCGCATGAGCTCCGATCCCCTCGAGGCCGAGGAGGAGACCAACGGTGTCGTGGAGACGCCGGAAGGCGGCCTCGTCTCCTTCCCCAACGGGGGAGGCGGCGTCAGCTACGCGATCGAGGGCCAGCTCGCCGACGGAGAGACCGCCGACGTCGACATCTATGCGGTCCCGCTCGATGACATCGAAGAGGGCTGGACGTTCTCGGTCGTCTGCGAAGCGCAGCGCAACGGGTCCGGGGTCCGCGAGCTCAGCGCCGAGGTGCTGAACGGAGACGGCACATCGATCGACGCCGCCACCTACTCGGCCACGGAGACCGAGGACGAAAACCTGTACGTCGAGCGGGTCGCGATCCCGGAGGCCCCTGCGGACAACCGGCTGCTCGTCAGGGTATCGGCCGGGACGCCCGCCGCCGACGTGACGAGCCGAGGATACAACTGCCTCTTCGCCTACCTGCCGCCGGAGACCGAGTGAGGGTCTGAAGCACCTCATGGCGTGAGCGCCCGTCCCACGGGCGCTCACCGCCGGGTGCGCCAGAGCACGCAACGCCGGACCGCCCTCGAAGACCGGCGCTGCGCGCGCCGTCGTCGGCACACCGTGCGCGCCGATCGCCGGCGGCTCTCCCCGGGCCTCCCCGCTCCCCGTGGTATAGCCCGACCGACATGAAGGTCGGCACCACACCCGCGCGCTCAGGGCTCCTCTCACTTCTCCTGCTCGTCGCCTGCAACGCTGGCACCCGGACCGGTGGGGTCTCCTCGCCGGCCACGGCCGGCGGCGCCGCGCCGCAGGGGGCGACGTCGACGCCGGCGACGACCGCACCGCCCGAGACGCCGCCGCGCGCCGAGTTCGATCCCGTGGCGCAGGGGCTCACCGTGGAGGGCGTGAAGCAGCTCTGCGACGAGCACCTGCGCGCCGCGGAGGGGCACCTCGACGCGATCAGGGCGCTCCGAGGCGCGCCGCCGGAGAAGCTCACCTACGCCGCGACGCTCGGGCGGTTCGACGACGCCACGCTCGAGGTGAACAGCGCGGGCGAGTTCCCGTACCTGATGGGGGTCGCGCACCCGGACGCGGCGGTGCGAGAGGCCGCGAGGCTCTGCGAGCCGAAGGTCGACAGGTTCACGACCGCGATGTGGCTGGACGCCGATCTCGCCGCCGTCATCGGGGCGTACGCCGAGAGAGGCGACGCGCGCGAGGCGTTGAGCGGTGAGCGCGCCCGGCTGCTCTCCGATGTCCTCCGCGACTTCCGCCGCAACGGGCTGTCGCTGCCGGTAGACCGACAGCAGCGCCTCCGCGACGTGAACGAGCAGATCACCCGCATCGGACAGGAGTTCATGTCGAACCTGTCCGCGTCGACCGCATCGATCGAGATCGCGCCCGCCTCCCTCCAGGGGCTGCCCAAGGAGTACGTGGCGAAGCACGCGCCCAAGGCGAACGGCAAGGTCGAGATCACCACCGACTACCCCGATTTCTTCCCGTTCGTCACCTACGCCAAGGACCGCAAGGCCGCGCTCGCTCTCTACGTCCTGTTCACCAACCGCGGCGGCGAGAAGAACGTGAAGCTGATCGATCGCCTCCTCGCGCTCCGCTCCGAGAAGGCGAAGATGCTCGGCTACAAGAGCTGGGCGGACTACGCCATCGAGCCGCGGATGGCCAGGACGAGCGGCGCCGTGCGCGGCTTCCTCGACCAGGTCAGGACCGCGCTGAAGGAGCCCGCCAAGGCCGAGTTCGCCGCGCTGATGAAGGAGCACGTGCGGCTCGGAGGCAAGCCGACCGACAAGCTCCCCCCCTCCGATCGCTACTACCTCGAGGATCGGGTCCGCGCGTCCACGTACCAGTTCGACTCGCAGGCGCTCTCGGATTACCTCGAGCTCGGCGCGGTGAAGCAGGGGCTCATGGACATCACCGCGAAGATGTACGCCCTCGAGTACAAGGAGGTCCCCGCGAAGGCGTGGCACCCCGACGTGACCGCGTACGAGGTGCGCTCCGAGGGCAAGCTGATCGGCAAGTTCTACCTCGACCTCTACAGCAGGCCCGACAAGTACAAACACGCGGCGATGTTCACCGTGCGGACGGCGAAGCTGCTCGACGACGGGTCGTGGCAGAGCCCCGTCGCGGCGCTCGAGTGCAACTTCCCGAAGCCGGGGGCACAGCCGGCGCTGATGTCCCACGAGGACGTGGTGACGTTCTTCCACGAGTTCGGGCACGTGCTGCACCACCTCCTGACGCGCTCGGAGCTGGCCTCCTATTCAGGGACCGCGACGGTGCGCGACTTCGTCGAGGCGCCGAGCCAGATGTTCGAGGAGTGGGCGTGGTCGCGCGAGGTGCTCGATCTGTTCGCGAAGCACCACGCGACCGGCGAGAAGATCCCGGACGCCCTCTTCCAGGCGATGACCCGCGCGCGAGGCTTCGGTCGAGCGCTCGCGACGCAGCGGCAGCTCACCCTCGCGTCGATCGATCTGGAGCTCCACACCCGCGATCCGGGCTTCGACGCGACCGTGGTCGTGGAGCAGGCGCAGCGCGCGAACGAGTCGTTCGCCTTCGTGAAGGGGACGCACCTGCAGTCGAGCTTCGGGCACCTCATCACCTACGACGCGGGCTACTACGGCTACCAGTGGGCGCTGTCGCTCTCGCGCGACGTGCTCACCCGCTTCAAGCAGGAAGGCCTGCTGAACCCCGCCGTCGCGCGCGCGTTCCGCGACGAGGTGCTCGCGAAGGGCGGCGGCGTCGAGGCGGGAGCGCTCGTCACCCGCTTCCTCGGCCGCCCGCCGAGCCACGACGCGTACCTCGCGTACCTCCAGGGCAAGGAGTGAACGGGCCGGCCGCCGCGCGGTCGAGCGCTCGGCGCGGGCCTTGTCGCCGCCGAGCGCTCGACCGCGCAGCGGCGCAGGGTCCAGCCATCCCTGGCCGGCCCCCCCTGACGGGAAAGCTCAGGGCTCGATCGCGACGCCGAGCTCCTCGCGCAAGGCGTGGTAGGCGTCCGAGACCGTGAACGAGAGGAGATCGCCGATCTTCTCCTCGGGCGTCAGCACGCCCGGCGCGTCTCCCCGCGAGAGCGACGACGCCGCCACCGAGAGATCGCCGGTCAACAGATAGCCGACCCGGGCAGCGCACCGCTCGACCGATCCCACCCAGTGCGCGAGATCGAGCGGCGCGCGGATCTCGTAGAGCTCGAACACCGCGGCTTCCAGGGCATCACGCTCGCTCTCCGTCAGGTGCTCGTCGAGGAGGGGCACCAGCGCGAGGACCGCGCCCTCGAGGTCGGCGGGGACGAGCTCCGACGGCCGCGCCACCTTCACCGCCGCGGCCAGACAGACGCCGAGCTCCTCGAGCGACGGGAAATGGAGCAGCAGCCGGTGCGGGCCGACGTGGTACGCGACGTGGCTGCCCACAAGGAACGCGAGCTCGGCCGCCGTCCTCCCGCGGAGCGCCTCGCCGCCGACGAGGACGCTCGGCTCCTCGACCGCCACCGCGGCGACCGCGATCGGCGCGTCCTTGCGGAGGTAGACCGCCGGCGCGGCGATCCCGAGGCACCGGCTCGCCCACGAGAACAGGCGAACCACGCCCGCCGCGTTCCGCTCCGCGTCGGCGCGCGCCGCCGGATCGAGCTGGGGAGCCCGCTTCTCCCGCACGCGCTGCGCGAACCGCGCGCGGATCGCCGCGCCGGCGACCGACGCGAGGACCTCCTCGAGCGCGCGATCGCGATCGCCCGCGCGCAGGAGATCCCACGTCGCGACGCTCAGCCCGCGCGCAGGCTGGACGAGGCCCGCCGGGCGGTGCTCCTCGAAGATGAAGCGCTCCCGCGCCTCGGCCGCGCCGAGGTAGACGGCCACGCTCGCCGCGGACCACGCCTGGTCGACCCGCCTCAGCTTCTGGAACGTGTCGAACAGGTCGTGAAACACCTGGACGTTGCCGGGATCGAGCACCGCCGCGGCCTGGAGGTGCGCGGCGGCGCGCTCGAGCCGGCCGGCGGCCCGCGCGAGCGACGCCGCGCTGAGCCGCCCCGGGATGTCGTCCGGTCGCTCGTCCACCGCGCCCTCGAACGCCTCCAGCGCGGAGCTGGGATCCTCGAGGTGATCGCGGAAGAGCATGCCGAGGCGGCGGCAGAGCTCCCAGGTGACGTCGCTCCGGACGCGCACGTCGGAGATGCGCTGCGCCCGCTCGAGCATCCGCCGGTACGCGAGCTCGAGCTCGCCCCATTCCTGCCGCGCCGAGAGGAGGATCGCGATGAGGGAGAGCGGATCGAGGAACGTGGGATCCGCGTCCAGCGCGCGCTCGAGCAGCTCGATCCCGTCCCGCTCCCGCGTGACCTCGGTCAAGGTCGCGCGGGCCTCGCCCTGCATCGCGGCGCGGGCGAGCTCCAGGAGCGCGAGCGCCCGCTCCCTGGGCTCCTCCATCCGCTCGATGAGGCAGCGGCGCGCCTCGATCGACGCCTCGACGTCGCCCGCTGCCTGGTAGAGCCGGCCCAGGCCGCGCAAGACCGCGGGGTCGTCGGGGCGGAGCTCCCGCGCCCGCTCGAGGAGCTCCAGCGCGCGCGCCGGCTCCCCGGCGATGCTCTCCCAGCGCTCCGCGGACTGGACGAGGAGCCCGAAGCGATCGCCGTCCCCCTCGACGCGCGTGAGCAGCCGCTCCTCCGCGATGCGCAGCCGGACGAAATCGCGCGCGGCGAGGTGGAGCTCGACCAGGGCCTCGAGCGCGGGCCGGTGCTCCGGCGCGAGCGCGAGCGCCTTGTCGAAGCTCTCGATCGCCTCGCGGTGCCGCTCCTGGCGCCACCTGGTCTGGGCGATGCGCAGATGCACCTCCGCGCGGGCGTCCCGGTGCGCGACGCCGACGAGCGCGAGCGCCTTCTTGTACGCCGTGAGCGCGCCCTCCAGGTCCGCGGCGGCGGCGAGCATGTCGCCAGCCGCGAGGTACTGCCCGACCGGGTCGTCCGGCGCCGGCGCCGGCGTGGTGGCGGCGTCCCGCTCGTCCGCGACGACCAGCTGCGCTTCCTCGGGCCGCTCCGCCGGGGGCGCGCCCGGGGCGCCGCCGCGCGGGACGAGCACCGCGAAGGAGCCCCGCCCGCCCGTCCGCGCGAAGCACGGGATGGCGCTGGCGAGCTCGGCGTTCCCCTCTACGCGGCGGAAGATCGCCTCCGCGGTGAGGCCGCGCTCCGGCTCGGCCTCGTCGAGGTGCTCGACGAAGGCGCGGGTGAGCACCGACGGCAGATCCGCGTCGAGCGAGCCGATCGGGTGGGCCGCGACGAGGAGCTCGACCCCCGTCACGGAAGACGCCACCGCCTGCTCCGCGGCGGCGACGACGGCGCGCGAGGTCGCCCCGGGGCCGTGATGGCACTCGAGGACGAAGAGCACCTCGCCGCGCGCGCGATCGCGGAACACCGCGGCGATGTCGCCCAGCGCGTCGCCCAGGCCAGGGTTCTCGGGGTCGAGGCAGAGGAAGAGCTCCCCGTCCGGCGACAGCGCGACCGCGCTGGAGGCGTAGAAGAGGAGCAGAGTGGACGCATCGTCGCGGGCGGCGTCCTCCGCGTCGACCAGGGTCCTCCGCGTCGCAACGACCTCGTCGAACAGCGTGTCGAGCTGCTCCGCGAGATCCCGGGCGGGATCGACGTCGATCACCCGGAAGCCCGCGTCGTCCAGCGAGAGGCGGGCCCGGATGAGATCTCCGTCGAGCGAGCCGGGCGCCGGCCGCTGATCGCGGTGCAAGCTGGGCGTGGCGACGATGGCCAAGCGCATCAGGGCGCCCTCTTCTCGTTGCGTACGCGCATGCAGACGAGCAATCTACCCAGGGCCGAGCCCGAAGCGAAGCGGGTTGCCACGCTGCGCCGCACCACGCCGCAGCGTGGGGTCCCCCGCACGAGAGATCAGCCGGCAGAGAACAGGCATGAGCGAAGGCAGGCGTCGTTGGTGGACGGAAGCACCCCGAAGCGCACGAACAGCTCGCGTCGCGTCAGCCGCGTCAGCCGCGTCAGCCGCGTCGGCCGCGTCGGCCGCGTCAATTGCGCTCGCGGTCGCCCTCGCGTCCGGCTGCGGGAGCGTGTGCGATGAGGCGACGGAGCACACCGAGGCGTGCGGCTTCCACGGCAGCGGCATCTCCGCCGAGGCGTCGTGCGACGGCCGCGTCCGGTGCGCGTCGGCGTGCGCGGCGGAGGCTCCCTGCGGCGCGTTCGATGGCACCGACGCGGCCGCGCTCGATCGGTACCAGCGCTGCCTCGAAGCTTGCTGAGCCCGCCGCGGCGCTCAGCGGACGGCCCGGACGAGCGCGGCGCCGTCCGGCGGCCGGTCCTCGTCCGGGCCGAGGCACAGCAGCGACAGCTCCTTCCAGGGAGCGAGCCCCTCGCCGCCGAGCGGATCGAGGTGGACGAGGACGTCCTCGAGCACGCGGCCGAAGCCGTAGATGTCATCGCGCGGATCGCTCGCCCGCCCGGCGAGCCGCTCCGGTGAGACGTACCCTGGGCTGCCGCCGGCGGACGGCGCGCCACGCGGCCTGGCCAGCCCGAAGTCGGTGAGCACGGGCTCGCCGAGGTTGCGCAGGAGCACGTTCGCCGGCTTCACGTCCGCGTGGACGTAGCCGCGCTCATGGATCCGGGCGAGCGCGCGCGCGAGCGGACGCGCCCACCGCGCGATCGGCGCGAGCGCCGCCGCGTCGCCGGCGCGGAGCACGTCTCGCACCGACCCCCGCGCGATCCACTCGAGCGCGATCCACCCCTCCTCGGGGTCCGCGTCGAAGACCCGCACGACGCCGGGGCCCCCGAGCGCCGCGGCGAGCCGCACCTCGCGGGTGAGGTGCGCCCGGTCGCCGCCCCGCCCGTGGTAGACCTTGAACCCGATGCGCCGGCCGAGCACCTCGTCCTCGGCCTCGTAAACCGCGCCGGCGCCGCCGCGCGCCACCTCCCGGAGCAGGCGGAACGGGCTCTTGCCCGCCGAGGGCGCGACCACGGTCGCGTCGTCCAGGCGGGCGACCGCGGCGGGCCGATCCGCGCCGAGCGCCGCACGCCAGCGCTGGTGGCGCTCGCGCGCGCCCGGCGCGCCGATCTCCCGGACGAGCACCCGCTCGATCGCGCCGACCGCGCGCGGGAGCTGCCCCAGCGAGGCGTAGAGATCGGCCGCGAGGACGAGGCCTTCGGTCGAGGACACCGGCTGCGCGCGCGACGCGCCCCCGCGCTCGCGCGACGCGGCGCCCTCCAGCACGGCGAGCGCGCCGTGCTCGTCGCCCCGGGCCGCGAGCAGATCCGCGCAGGCCACGCGGATCGGATCGGGCAGCACCCGCTCCTCCATCGCCGCGACGAGGTGCGCCACGGCCTCGGCCTCCCGGAGCGTCCCGCGCGCCCGCCGGAGCACCGCGATGACCTCGTCCGTCGAGGGCCCCTCCCGCGTGCCGGAGCTCCGCAGGCGCGCGATGTCGTCGCTCCCGCCTTCGCGGGACGCGCGCGCGTGCGCCTGCGGCCGCTCCGCTCGCGCCGGATGCGCGCTGCCCCCGGCGTCCGCCCCGCCCGGCCCGGCGCCGCCGCGCGCGTCCGCCGGCGCACCGCCGTCCGCCGCGGCGCCGCCGAGGCGCTCCTTGAGCCGCCGCCACAGGCTCACGCCGTGCCGCCCTCGGCGCCGCCACGCCGGATCGACGGAGCCTCACCCGCGGGGGGTAGCCGGAAGACCGCCGTCCCCCCGCGCGCCGAGGCGATCGCGTCGCCCGCGCAGAGCTCGACCGACGGCGCGAGCTGGTAGTCGCCGAGGAACGGCGGCGGCGCCCCCGGCGGCGTCTTCAGCGCGACGAACGCCGAGGCCCCCACCCGATCGACGCGGATCCGCCAGGGACCGACCGGCAGATCGCCGAGCGGCGCCGTGAAGCGATCGCCCGCGATCTCCACCACGCACCCCTCCCCGGTCCGCGGCGTGATCGCGCACGGCACCTCCCCGCCCAGCAGGAGCTGCACGCCGCGGCCGACGGGCAGCGGCCCCGTGAGCCGCGCGCCCGCCAGCGTCGTGCCGTTGCGCGTCCCGAGATCCTCGACCTCGACGCCGGACGGGCCGCGCCGGATCCGCACGTGCGTCCTGCTGACGGCGCGGGACGCGACGACGATGGTCGCCTCGCCGCGGCCGATCGTGACCTCGTCGCCGAGCGCGCACCGCAGCAGGGCGCCGCCGAGCTCGAGCGACAGGATCGGCCCCGAGAGGAGCCGCGCGCGGATCGCGCGCAGGGCGTCGGCCACCTGCTCGCCGCCGCGGTTCCCCGCGATCCAGGCCTCGGCCACCGCGATCGCCTCGCGGCGCTCCGCCATCCGGTCGAGATCCGCGATCGACCGCAGGACCGCGGCGAGCTCTCGCTGGTCCCTCTCGACGGTCATCGCGGAGCGGAGCCGCTCCTCGAGCCGCTCGATCGCGCCCGCCGCGGCCAGCACCCGCGTCTCCGACTCGGTGTCGCCCACCAGGGCGTACGCGTCGGCCGCGCGCTCGAGCTCCCCCGCCTCCTCGAGCTCGCGCGCGACCGCCAGCGCCTCGCTCCGCATCACGCTCGCGCCCCGCGCGCGCACCAGATCGAACGCGAGCAGCGCCTTGCGCCCGAGCGCCGAGCGCTTGAGCTCCGGGCTCTCCGCCATGCGGGACGCCGACGCGCAGAAGGCGATCCGCTTCTCGACGCTGCGCTCGGCGTCCGCCCGGAGGAGGAGGACCCGGGCCGCGTCGTCCGGCATCCCGGCGTCGAGGTACAGCTCGACCGCCCCCGCGAGATCGCCGGCGAGCTCCTTGGCCTCGGCCGCCCTGCGTCGGCTGTCCCCCCGCCTGAGCCCGAACCACTCAAAGAGACTCACGCAGCGCCATCCTCGCCACCATCCGACATCCTACCCTTGATGCGCGCCGGCCCCAACCGCCAGCGTTGACTCCCTCCCTCGTCACCCGCAGGATTTGCGGCCTCGATGTCGACAACGAACCGCCTCGGCGAACTGCTCGTCCGCGAAAAGCTCATCAGCCTCCAGCAGCTCAGGCAAGCCCAAGAGGAGCAGCGCAAGACAGGTCAGAACCTCGGGTACGCGCTCGCCAAGCTCGGGTACATCTCCGACGGAGAGATCACGAGCTTCCTCTCGACGCAGTACCGCGTCCCGGCCGTCGCCCTCGACGAGTACGAGATCGACGCGGAGGTCTCGCGCCTCGTCTCGCGGGACGTCTGCGAGAAGCACAAGATCATCCCCATCTCCAGGTCGGGGACGGCGCTCGTCGTGGCGATGGCCGATCCGACGAACCTCCACGCGATCGACGACATCAAGTTCCTCACGGGCTTCAACGTGGAGCCCGTCGTCGCGTCCGAGACCGGCATCACGGAGGCGATCGAGCGCGCCTACAACGTCGGGCCCTCCTACGACGAGGTGCTGAGCGAGTTCGGGGAGGAGGAGGTCGGCTTCCAGGTCGAGGCCGACGACGTGAACGTCCTCGAGCTGGAGAAGGCCGCCGAGGGCGCGCCCGTGGTCCGGCTCGTCAACGCGATCCTCCTGAACGCCATCAAGAAGGGCGCGAGCGACATCCACGTCGAGCCGTACGAGAAGAAGCTCCGCGTGCGCTACCGCATCGACGGCGTGCTGATGGAGGAGATGCAGCCGCCGATCAAGCTGAAGAACGCGATCTCGAGCCGCCTCAAGATCATGAGCTCGCTCGACATCGCCGAGCGGAGGCTCCCGCAGGACGGCCGCATCAAGCTGAAGATGGGCAGGGGCCGGGAGATGGACTTCCGCGTCTCGGTGCTGCCGACGATCTGGGGCGAGAAGATCGTCCTCCGCCTCCTCGACAAGTCGAACCTGCAGCTCGACATGGCGAAGCTCGGCTTCGATCCGAAGCCGCTCGCCGACTTCAAGTGGGCGATCGGCCAGCCGTGGGGCATGGTCCTCGTCACCGGCCCGACCGGCTCCGGCAAGACGACGACGCTCTACTCGGCGCTGTCGGAGCTCAACCAGATCGGCTCGAACATCAGCACCGCCGAGGACCCTGTCGAGTACAACCTGCACGGCATCAACCAGGTGCAGATGCACGACGACATCGGGCTGAACTTCGCGATGTCGCTGCGGTCGTTCCTCCGGCAGGACCCGGACATCATCATGGTCGGCGAGATCCGCGACTTCGAGACGGCCGAGATCGCCGTCAAGGCCGCGCTCACCGGCCACCTCGTGCTCTCGACGCTGCACACGAACGACGCGCCGTCGACGATCTCGCGCCTCCTCAACATGGGCGTGGAGCCGTTCCTCATCACCGCCAGCGTGAACCTCGTGCTGGCCCAGCGCCTCGCGCGCAAGATCTGCCCCGACTGCCGCGTCCCGCTGAAGGTCGACGCGAGGGTGCTCCTCGACTTCGGCTTCACGGAGCAGCAGGTGGCGCGCGCGGAGCTCGTCCGCGGCGCGGGCTGCAAGACCTGCAACGGCTCGGGCTACAAGGGCCGCGTCGCGCTCTACGAGGTCATGCGCTTCACCGACGCGCTGAAGGAGATGGTCCTCCAGGGCGCGTCCACGGCCGAGCTCAAGGCCGCCGCGATCAAGGGCGGGATGCTGACCCTCCGGATGAGCGGGATCGAGAAGGTGCTCGCGGGCGTCACCACGACCGAGGAGGTCGGCCGCGTGACGATGGGGGACTGAGCGCATGAGCACCGAGCTCGTCGGGCAACAGGAAGGCCTCCGGTACACGCTCCAGCAGCTCCTCCGCGCGATGGTGGAGAAGGGCGCGAGCGACATGCACATCACGAGCGGCACGCCGCCGCTCCTGCGCATCGACGGCACGGTGGTGCCGCTGAAGCTCCCGCCGCTCATGCCGAGCGACACGAAGCAGCTCTGCTACTCGGTGCTGAGCGAGGAGCAGGTGGCGGCGTTCGAGCAGCGCAACGAGCTCGATCTCTCGTTCGGCATGAAGGGGCTCGCCCGCTTCCGCGCCAACATCTACATGCAGCGCGGCGCCGTCGCGGCCGCGTTCCGGCAGATCCCCTTCCGGATCATGAACTTCGACGAGCTGGGCCTGCCGCCGGTCGTGCTCGACATCACCGCCAAGCCCCGCGGCCTCGTGCTCGTGACGGGCCCGACGGGCTCGGGCAAGACGACCACGCTCGCGAGCATCATCGACAAGATCAACTCGGAGCAGCGGCTGCACATCCTCACGATCGAGGATCCGATCGAGTACCTGCACCCGCACAAGCTGTCGCTCGTGAACCAGCGCGAGATCGGCTCCGACACCGCGTCGTTCAAGGACGCCCTGCGGTACGCCCTGCGCCAGGATCCGGACGTCGTGCTCGTCGGTGAGATGCGCGACCTCGAGACCGTCGAGTCGGCGCTGACGATCGCCGAGACCGGCCACCTCGTGTTCGCCACGCTCCACACGAACTCGGCGATCTCGACGATCAACCGCATCATCGACGTCTTCCCGCCGCACCAGCAGTCGCAGGTGCGCCAGCAGCTCTCGTTCACGCTCGTCGCCGTGATGACGCAGCTCCTCCTGCCGCGCGCGAACGGCCCGGGGCGCGTCATGGCGATGGAGGTCATGATCCCGAACGCGGCGATCCGGAACCTCATCCGCGAGGACAAGCTCCACCAGATCTACTCGCAGATGCAGGTGGGCCAGGCCGGCAGCGGCATGCAGACGATGGCCCAGTCGCTCGTGTCCCTCTACCAGCG
This sequence comes from Sorangium sp. So ce145, assembly GCF_051525985.1. Taxonomy (NCBI): domain Bacteria; kingdom Pseudomonadati; phylum Myxococcota; order Polyangiales; family Polyangiaceae; genus Sorangium; species Sorangium sp. So ce145. Next base: position 6,312,691 of record NZ_CP150315.1, read on the forward strand.
CCGGATGATCACGCTGGAGGAGGCGTTCGCGGCGGCCGCCGACGGCGAAGAGATCCGGGCGATGCTGGAGCCCCGTCAGGCGGTGAGCTCACGGAACAGCGGCCCGAAGCAGGCTTGACCACAACGGCGCCCTGCCATTCGGTTCACCCTGCACGCTCGACGCGCCTCGCGGCTCACGGCGCGGCGCGGCGCGATGGGAGGCGGGCGGGCGAGCGGGCGCCGCTGGCATCCAGAAAATCGCAGTAAAATCGAGGTGTTGGAGAGGGGGCTCCACACTTTTTTGACATCTACCCAACCGTTCAGTAGGTTCCGCCCGATGCAGGGGCTCACCGAGCGACAACAGCAGGTGCTTCACTATATCCGGCAGTCGATCAGCGAGCGCGGCTACCCGCCGACGCTGCGCGAGATCGGCGCGCATATGGGGATTCGCTCGACGAACGGGGTGAACGATCACCTCCGGGCGCTCGAGCGCAAGGGCTACCTCACGCGCGAGGACATGAAGTCGCGCGCGCTCCGCCCGCGCGATCTCGACGGCGCGGGCGCCGGCGGCGGCGCCGATCTCCGCGGCGCGCTCGTGAACGGTGGGAACGACGCCCCTGCGAACGACCAGGAGGACGACCTCGTCGAGATCGCGGTCGTCGGCCGGATCGCCGCGGGCCTGCCGATCCTCGCCGAGGAGCACGTCCTCGATACGGTCCGGATCGAGCGCACGCTCGTGCGCGGCGGGCGCGAGGTGTTCGGCCTGCGCGTCACCGGCGACTCGATGATCGAGGCGGGCATTTTCAGCGGGGACTACATCTTCGTGCGCCGGCAGCTCACCGCGCAGCGCGGCGACATCGTGGTGGCGCTGATCGGCGACGAGGCGACCGTGAAGTACTTCTTCCCCGAGAAGGACTACGTGCGCTTCCAGCCGGCGAACGCGGCGATGGCGCCGATCCTGGTCCGGGCGAGCGACTTCAAGCCCGCGATGCTCCTCGGCGTGGTCGTCGGCGTCTACCGGAAGCTCTGACCTCACCCTTCCCTTACCCGAGCCGGTTGACGTGCGCCGAGCGGCCTTGATAGCGTCGCGACGGCCGGGCAGACGGTCTTAGGTGCCCGCTCCAGAAAGAACGCGATCGTGACGACGCACGGGCGGCGATTCGGGACTTGGATTTCAGGCGCGGGCATGGTGCTCGCGGCGGCTCTCACGGGCGGCTGCGGCGGTACCCTCTACGCGTTCACCGCGAACTCGGCCTCGAGCAAGCTCGAGACGGCCGAGGCGCTCGGCGCAGAGAAGTATGCGCCGTACGAGTATTACACCGCGCGCGAGCACCTCTGGAAGGCTCGGGAAGAGGCCGCGGCCGCCGACTACGGCGACGCGATCGACTTCGCCGACGTCGCAGAGGAGTACGCGGACAAGGCGATCACCCTAGCGAAACAGGCGCACGAGGGCGCGGGTCGATGAGCATTGGAATGACGCGCCGCAGTTCCCGCCGCGCCCGTCGCGCAGGCGCCATCGCTGTCGTGGCGATCGCCGGGGCCGCCCTCTCGTGCACGCAGGTGCCGGTCATGCGCGGCGACATCGAGGCGCTGACCACCATCGCGAAGCAGGCGGAGCGCAACGGCGCGCTCCGCTGCGCGCCGCGCGAGCTGGCGATGGCGAAGTCGCACCTGTCGTTCGCCTCGGTCGAGCTCGATCAGGGCTTCTTCGTCCGGGCCAAGGAGCACCTCGACATCGCGAAGGCGAACACGCACGCCGCGTACGACCTCTCGCCGCCGCAGAAGTGCGCCGAGCGCGGGTTCGTCGAGGAGGCGCCGCCGCCCAAGCCCGGAGACTGCGACGGCGACGGGCTGCTCGATCCGGAGGACAAGAAGTGCCCGTGCGACGCCGAAACCTGGAACGGCTTCCAGGACGATGACGGCTGCCCGGACGATCCGGACACGGACGGCGACGGCCTGACGGACAGCAAGGACAGCTGCGTGCTCCTGCCCGAGGACAAGGACGGCTACCTCGACGAGGATGGCTGCCCCGAGCTCGACAACGACCTCGACACGATCCTCGACGCGAACGACAAGGACAGCACGGGCAAGAACTGCGCGAACGATCCGGAGGATCCGGACGGCTACGAGGACGCCGACGGCTGCCCCGAGCCGGACAACGACCAGGACACCGTGGTCGATCTCGAGGACCAGTGCCCGAACGAGCCGGGCGTGGTCGGCGGCGACAAGCCGGGCTGCCCGAAGAAGCCGAGCCTTGTCATCGTCACCGAGAAGGAGATCAAGATCACGCAGCAGATCCACTTCGAGTTCGACAAGGACAAGATCCGGCCCGAGAGCTTCCCGATCCTCGACGCCGTGGTGGACGTCCTCCAGCAGAACCCGAAGATCAAGATCGAGATCCAGGGGCATACGGACAACAAGGGCGCCGCGGCCTACAACAAGAAGCTGTCGGATCGGCGTGCGGCCTCGGTGAAGAAGTACCTGGTGGCCAAGGGCATCGACGAAGCCCGGCTGACATCGAAGGGGTACGGCATGGAGCAGCCGATCGTGCCGAACACGTCCGACCAGAACCGTGCCCTGAACCGGCGCGTGCAGTTCGTCCGCACGGAGGGCGCGCAGTAGTCCTGCCGTCGCGGGGGCACCGCCTGGCGTGTCGGGGTACGGTCGTTCTCGACCGCGCAGCCCAGGGGGCCGGACCCGGCCCCCTCCTCCTGAAAGCGAGAGCCCCTCCCCCTGAAAGCAAGAGCCCCTCCCCAGCACACCCTGGAGGTCTGAACCCGTGTTTTTCCGTCGTTCACGCCGCGCTCGTCTCGCGTCTGCACTGACTTCGCTGTGGGTCCTCGGCGCGCCGGCGGTCGCCGGCGCCGCCGGCGAAAAGGACGCGGAGGCGATGAAGCTGCACAACCAGGCGATGGACGATGACTACCTCTCTGTCGAGTTCGACAAGGCGGAGAAGAAGCTCAAAGACGCCCTGAAGAAGTGCGACAAGGGCGCCTGCTCGAAGCCGGTGGTCGGCAAGCTGCACATCGCGCTCGGCACGGTGTACGGCGGCGGCAACAAGCTCCAGCAGGCCAAGGCCGAGTTCGTGCTGGCGCTCCAGGCCGATCCGAAGGCGGCGCTCATCGACGCGCTGACGACGACCGAGCTGGCCCAGGCGTTCAAGGAGGCCCAGAAGGAGGCGCAGGCCGCCGCCGGGAAGGCGTCTCGCGACGGCGGCGGCAAGGCCACGAAGGCCGCGGCGGGCGACGTTCCCCACACGCCGGTGGCGGAGCAGGCGGTGAACACGCCGGTGCCCGTGTATGTCGAGATCCCGGAGGAGATCGACGCGTCCAAGGCGACGGTCCGCTACAAGCCGTTCGGCTCGCCCAAGTGGAAGTCGCTCGAGATGAGGCGTATCGAGGGCGGCTTCGGCGTGGAGATCCCCTGCGAGGATGTCACGACGACCGGCGAACTCCGGTATTTCGTCATCCTGAGGGACGAGGCGGGCGATCCGGTGGGCACCGCCGGTTCGATGCAGGCGCCTCACCGGGTGCCGATCAAGAACGAGATCGATCAGGAGCCGTCGCTGCCTGGCCAGGAGCCGCCGAGGCGGTGCGCCGCGAAGGAGGATTGCCCGCCAGGCCTGCCTGGCTGCCCCGACGCTGACGGCAAGCGCGGGGACAAGGCCTGGGGTTCGGCCTGCGAGGCGACCGAGGAGTGCCAGTCGGGGCTCGCCTGCGTGAACGGGACCTGCGAGCAGGGGAGCGACGAGGGCGGCGGGGCGTCGAAGGGCAAGGGCAACCGCAACGTGGTCGGCGTCTCCGGCCAGCTCGACCTGCTCCTGGTGCGCGGTACGGATTACGTCTGCTCGGGCAGCGACGCCGCGTACGCCTGCTTCTACCCGGGCGGCGACGGCCGGCAGTTCTACGGCGAGCCCGCGGATCTGGAGGGAACGAACGGGGTCAAGGGCGGCCTGAGCCTGGCTGGGTGGCGGGTGATGCTGTCGTACGATCGGCAGCTGTTCTCGGACCTGTCGCTGCTCCTCGGCGTGCGGGTCGGATTCGCGTTCGGCGGCTCGCCGTCTTCCAAGAACGCGCCGAACCCGTGGACGGACGAGGCGGGCAATGACCTGCAGAACCCGCATCTCCAGGCGCTCAGCTTCCTGCCGCTCCATGCGGAGCTCCGCGCCACGTATTTCCTCCTGGGGGATCGGATTGTCGAGAAGGGCGGGTTCCGCCCCTATGCCTTCGCCTCGCCCATCGGGCTGGCCCAGGTGAACGCCTCGGTGCCTGTGGATGTGTGCGATCGCCGCACCGAGGAGGGGGATCCTCTGCGCACCAGCAGCAGCAACAGGTGTCCGGCAAATACCCGCTACGTCGAGAATCTCGATGCCTACCAGATCACCGGGCGGAACTTCTCCGCGCTAGGCGCCGGTGTGGTCTATGGCATCACCCAGAACTTCGGAGTCTCTGCCGAGATGAAGGTGATGCTGATGTGGCCAACGCTCGGCCTCGTCCTGGCCCCCACCGTCAGCCCCGTGTTCGCCTTCTAGCGCCCTCTCCCGCACAGCCAAGCCCCTCCCCCCCGTTCCAGCCGCAGCGCGGGGGACGCCCGCACAGGAGACGGGCCCAGATCGGCGTTTTCGGCGCGCAGGCGTACTCACGTCTCAGGATTGATCATATTTTCCCCACCTCCCTCGCGGCGCTCCAGCCCTGGACGAGGGTGAGCAGCTGCTCGTAGCCACGGCCCAAGGTCTGCCAGCCGGGCTCGCCGTTTCGCCGGAGGTGTCCGCCGAGCCCGGCGATCGCCAGGAAGGCATCGCGGGCCGTGGCGTTCTCGGGCAGGGGCTTGCGCGCGAAGACCCGCAGCACCTCGAGCTGGGTGGGCGTGAGCACGGCGGTCGCGGGCTGCTCCGGAGCGCGCCGAGCCTCGCTGCGCAGCAGCAATAGCTGCCAGGCGATGGGCGCGAAGAGCGCCAGCACGTTGCGCAGGCCGTGCAGGTCCTCGATCTGGCGCTTCTCGTAGGCGCATCCGGTCTTCAGGGCCTTGAAGAACTCCTCCACCATCCAGCGCGCCCGGTACCAGTCGACCAGCTGCGTCAGCTGCTCGACGGACTCGACCGGCTCGCTCGTGAGCAGCACCCACTCGACCGGCGCTTCGCCCGGCGGCGGCTCGATCTCCCAGACGCGTACGACCCGCAACGAGAGCGTCGCAGGCAGCTCGCGCGGCTGGGATCTCGGTCGCCGCAGGGTCACGCGCGTGCTTCCAAGGGCGAGCTTGGCCAAGCGTCCTGCGCGCGGAGGATGCAGCCGTTTCTGTTGAGGGCTGCGATTGCCCGCCGGCCGCGGCGAAAGCTCTACCTCGCGCACGGCCACCGCTTGAACATGCGCGAGCGCCTGCTCGAGCTTGGCCTCCGCTCCGAGGGCGTCAGCCTCGACGAGGCGATTGTGCGCGAGCCGAATCACGAACCGATGCCCTGCGCTCAAAAGCTGCGCGAACAGGCCGTAGTCGTCGCCTTCGCGGTCCATGACGTGCACCACATCGTGCGGCGCAGCGCCCAAGACCGCGACTCGCTCCACCTGCTCTCCCCAGCGGTCGTGCTCGTTGTCCGTCGTGCCGTCGTCGCGCACGTGCGTGCTCAGATCGAGCACGCCGAGCGGGCGGCGCGTTCCATCGCCGCTGACCGCCAGCGTGAAGTGGGCGAAGAACGTCTGCCCCGAGGAGCGCAGCCGTCCGAGCCCCTGCCGCTGGCCGTCCGAGCGGAAGGAAAGGGTCGTGGTGTCATGGATGGCGAGCACGACCGGCTCGGCCTCCATGCGCGCGAGGGTGGCGCGCACATGCGGAGCCAGAATCGCCGCGGGCGTGACGGCGTCGTTGCCGAAGAAACGGTACGCCGCCTCCAGCTCGCTGTCGGACAAGAGCGAGGGGAAGCTCTTGTCCGGCGCCTGCGCCAGCTTCTGCACCAGCTTGGTCTGGCGCTTCGAAAGCCGCGCATCGCCGAAGTGCGCGTCGCTCATCTCCTCGGCGAGTGCCGCTGCGTGCTCTGCTGCAGGTGAACCCATCCGCAGCTTTGATCACGTCGCCCAGCACACATCAAGCGAGATGTGTAGGATCTTGAGACTCACGTACGCCGAGCACCGAAAACGTCGAGATGGGCCCGTCTCCGAAGCGGGCGCCCCCCGCGCTAGAGGTCGAAGTGTTCGGTGCCGAGGAGCTGGTAGAGGCCGTAGAGCGACCCGGCGTCGTGGTGCTCGAAGCGAACGCCCGCGCGCGCCGGCCGCCCCGCCGCACCGCGGCGGATCCAGGCGATGCGACCGCGGAGGCTCAGCGGATCCCACAGGTTCGGGGCGGTGACCTCGAGCGTCACCGACGCCTCGGGATCCAGGAGCTCCGACGCGAGCTGGGCCTCGGACAGCTCGATGCCGGCGCCGCCCAGCCCCAGATCGCGGATGCGAACGCCGTGCTCCTCGATCGACTGGCGATCGCGCAGCGTCGCCCCAAGATCGACGCGTCGCCTCGCGTGAACGCGAAAGTGGTCCCGGACAGCCATCCTGGCGCATTCTCCAGTCGACGCGAACATATCACGAGAGACGCGCGCACACGCTCGGTTCGCCATGCCCTGCGGCGCAGGGGCGCGGGCGCGAGCGCGGTGACGCGCGCCGCGCGAACAGCATGCTCGCCCGGTCGCCCATGGCTGCGTTCGGTAAAGCGACCGTCACGTGTTAGCCTTTGGGCTTCGCGGCGAACCTTGGGTAACATGCGGACCACATCCGCTGGAGCGAGTCGCGAAGTAGACGGGAGTTCTACCCTGATGGCCCAGGACACACGCAAAGATCCGCGAGCGAGAGTGCTGCAGATGACCGTCCGCTACAAAAGCGCCACGGTCGACGAGTTCATCGAGCACCACTCGCATGACGTGAGCCGTGGCGGCATCTTCATCAAGACGCCGTCGCCCTTCCCCGCTGGCACGCTGCTCAAGTTCGAGATCCGTCTACAGGACGAGCAAGCCGTGATCGCCGGCGTCGGCCGCGTCGTGTGGAAGCGCGAGCCCGCGCAGGGGAGCGACGCGCACCCGGCGGGCATGGGCGTGAAGTTCATCAAGATCGATGAGAAATCCAAGGCCGTGATCACCCGGCTCGTCGACGCGCAAGCGGGCGCCGGGTCGGCGTTCGAGGCCGGCATCACCGACCGCGCGGATCTGGGCGACGACGTGCAGGAGATCACGGCCCCGTCGGCGACCGCGAGCGCGCCGCAGGCCGAGCCCGCGGCCGCCAAGGCAGCGCAGGCGCAGGTGAAGCGGGCGTCGACGATGCTGGGGCTCGGCTCGATCGGGGCGAAGGGCGACGCGGGCAAGGGCGAGGCGAAGAAGGCCGACGTCGCGGAGGGCGGCAGCTTCTTCCCGCAGACGAACCCCGAGAAGGAGATGCCGCCGCCCGACGAGCGGACGATGATGAAGCAGGCGGCCGAGCTGCTGAAGCAAGCGCTCGCCGACGCCGGCGGCTCGCTGGACGAGATCGGCCCGTCCAAGGAGCCGCTCATGGCCGCCCCGCCGAAGAAGGCCGAGCCCGCTCCGGCGCCGAAAGAGGAGCACGTCAGGCCGCTGGCCGAGCCGGCGGCGATGCCGGTCCAGGCGGTCGCTCAGCTGGCGAGCGAGCGGGAGGCGCGGGATGAAGCGCCCGCGGCCGAGGCGAGACCAGCGAAGGCGGCCGCAGCCAGGAGGCCGGCCGAGGTCGCGGACCGGGCGCCGGCGGAGGATCTGCACGCCAAGCCCGCGCGCCAGGACGTGAAAGCGGCCGACGATCAGGCGAAGGCGAAGCCAGCGGCCGCCAAGCCCAAGGAAGACAAGGCGGCCACGGCCAAGGCCGCGCCCGCGGCCCAGGCTCCGCTCGCACAGGAAGAGGAGAGCAGCGGCACCGGGCGGCTGCTCACGATCCTGCTCGTCGCGGCGGCGCTCTGCGGTGCGCTCTGGCTCGTCTTCGGGCAGAGCGACAAGCCCCCCGCGACCCCGCCGGCCGCGCCGGAGCAGCCCGCGGCGAAGCCCGCAGCTCCGGCGGAGAAACCTGCGGCTCCGGCGGAGAAGCCTCAGCCGACGGAGGTCGTGCCCGCGGCGACGGACAAGGCTGCGCCCGCCGCGACGGCGGCGCCCACGACGACCGCCGAAGTGCCGGCGGCGCCGACGGCGAGCGCCACCGCGCCCCTCGGAGCGACCGCGGAGCCTGCGGCGCCCAAGGCGACGGCCGAGCCTGCGGCGCCGGCGACGGCGGAGCCCGCGGCGCCCAAGCCGGCGGCGGAGCCTGCAGCGACCACCCCGGCGCCAGAGCCCGCGGCCCCCACGGCGACGGCGGCGCCCGCGGCGCCCAAGCCGGCGGCGCCCAGGCCCAGGCCGGCCGCGCCGAAGCCGCCGAAGAACGACGATCCCTACGGTTGATGACCAGGCCGCGGGTCCTCCGCGGGAGAGGCAGCTGCGATGAGCGGCTCGGTGAGTCACGTCAGTGAATCAGGGCTGGGCCGCTCGAAGGCGGCCGCCACGCTGGCCGCGCTGGGCCTGCTGGCCGCGACCGGGCTCGTCTGCGGCGCGGTCGCGCTGCGCGATCCGACGGCCGTGACGGCGCTCGAGGGGGGCGCGAGCGCCTCGCCGAGCCCTTCGCCGGCCGCCGCGCCCAGCAGCAGCGGCCGCGAGAGCAGCAGCGCGCCGCCCCCCGAGCCGGCGCCGGCGCTCGCTCCCGCGGAGCCCGAGGCCCCGGCGAAGGGGCCGCCTGCCCGCGCTCAGCCCGCGGAGATCGAGGGCGCCCAGGCCGCGGGGAGCGCGGCGCTCGGCTCGCTCGCGCAGCGGTATCCGGAAGACCCTGCGGTCCTCCGGGCGCTCGCGGTCGCGCAGGCGCGCGAGAAGGCGATGGCGGCCGCGCTGCTCACGGCGCAGCGGCTGTTCGAGGTCGCTCCCGAGGAGGTCGGGAACGACGAGCTCAAGCAGATCATCCTGCGGGCAGCGAACGGCACCCCGGACCTCGCCCTCACGGCGTTCGATCTGATGGCCAAGCACATGGGAAGCCGCGGTCCCGACCTGCTCTACGAGGTGGTGACCGCGCCGAAGTTCGGCGATTGGCCCAGGGACCACGCGAGCACACGTCTGATGGAGAGCAGCGTGCGGCAGCTCGCGTCGCCGGCGCTGCTCGTCGCCGACGATCTGCGCCGCCTCACGGACTGCCCCACCAAGGCGATGCTCGCCAGGGCGCGCGAGGAGGGCGATGTCCGCGCGCTCCATTACATCAAGGCGCTGGGCACCCCCCAGCCATGCCGGGGCCATCGGACGCGCAAGTGCCTCAGGTGCGGCCCCCTCCAGAAGGAGCTCCGCGCGACGGCCAGCGCCATCGAGAAGCGCAAGAACGAGAAGGCGGCGGCGGCAGCGCCGCCCGCGGCGAGCGCTGCTCGCTGACCGCCTTCGCCTCGCCAACCCCGGAGCGGCGTGTTCCCTTGCATCGCCGCTGTCGCGCCTCGACGCGACGGCGGCGACCGGCCTTCCGCCCTGCCAGCCCCGCAGCGCTGCCGCGCACACATGGCGGTCCCAGCACGGCCGCGTGGGCGGCTCGATGCTCCGAAGCAGACGCTCAGTATCCGCTGGGATCCGCTGGGAGCGGCACGGCCACGCAGACAGCTCGACGCGCGGAACCAGCTCACCAGGGGAGCGAATCGGGGTGGGCGCAGCAGGACTTGAACCTGCGACTTCGTCCGTGTGAAGGACGCACTCTACCGCTGAGTTATGCGCCCGATGCCAGCCGGTTGTCACCCGGCCGTTTCGGAAAGACGTGGCGCTTTTAACCCAAACATCGGCGTTCGACAAGAAGAACTCGCTGGCGATGTCGAACTTCTTCGCGGCGCACCTTCAGGCCCGAACCAGGCCCGAAGCGGGGGCTCCCCGGTGAAGGCGCGTCTCGTGGCCGCGGCCAGCGCGCCGCCCGTGGGGCCCGCGCGCGCCGGCTGCGCGCCGCCCGTGAGCGACCGGGGCGCGGAGCCAGGCGGGCCGCCGCGTCCGCGCGGCGCCGCGGTCGAGCGAGCGGGGACGGGCGCCGCTGCGCTTCGAGCGCGCGCGTGGGCACCGGCGCAGCGCGACGCGCGCGGTCACTCGAGCGTGGCGACGGCGCGCCGGAGCGCGGCGAGGCCTGCTTCGATGTGGTCCTCATCGCAGGCATACGAGAAGCGAAGGTACCCAGGCGCGCCGAAGGGGGTGCCGGCGACCGCGGCGACGTGCGCCTGATCGAGCATCCACGTCGCCACGTCCTCGTCGCTCGCGAGCGTCGTCCCCTGGAAAGCGCGCCCGCAGAGCCCGCGCACGTCGGCGAACGCGTAGAACGCGCCCTCCGGCATCCTGCAGCGCACCCCCGGTACGGCGTTGAGCCCCTCGACCATCAGCGAGCGCCGCCGGGCGAACGCCGCGCGCATCGCGAACACCGCGTCGCGGGGCCCGTTCAGGGCGGCGACAGCGGCCGCCTGGGAGACGGCCGCCGCGTTCGTGGTGCTCTGACCCTGGACCACGTCGAGCGCCCTCGCGACCTCGGCCGGCGCGATGCTCCAGCCGATCCGCCAGCCCGTCATGGCGAAGGTCTTGCTGACCCCGTCGACGACGATCACCCGCGGCGCGAGGTCCTCCGCGAGCGCCGGGAGCGACACGTGCCGGAACCCGTCGTAGGTGAGATCGGCATAGATCTCGTCGACGATGATCCAGCAGTCATGGCGCCGCAGCACGCCCAAGAGCGGGAGCAGGTGCTCTTCCGCGTACGCCGAGCCGGTCGGATTGGAGGGCGTGCACAGGATGATCGCCTTCACCCGCGGAGAAAGCGCGCCCTGGAGCGCGCCCGCCGTGAGGCGGAACCCCATCTCCTCGGTCGTGTCGACGATGACCGGCGTGGCGCCGACGAGGCGCACCTGCTCCGGGTAGCTCACCCAGTAGGGCGCGGGGATGACGACCTCGTCCCCCGGCTCGAAGAGCGCGGTCGCGAGGTTGAACAACGCGTGCTTCGCGCCGCAGCTCACGGTCACCTGGCTCGGCAGCGGCCGCCAGCCGCGGTGCTGCTCGGTCGCGGCGCAGATCGCCGACTTCAGCTCGGAGATGCCGGACACGGCCGTGTAGTGGGTGGCGCCGGCGTCCAGCGCCGCCTTCGCCGCGATGCGAATGTGCTCCGGCGTGTCGAAGTCAGGCTCGCCCACGCCGAAGGAGAAGACCTTGTGCCCGTCGGCGCGGAGGCGCGCGGCCCTCGCCGCCATGGCGAGCGTTGCACTGGGCGCGACGGCCGACAGACGGTCAGCGAGCTTCCTGGGCATCGAGACACTGAGGAATAAAGGGCGGCCTCAGATAACGCAAGGCGCTACCGCTCCGGCGCTCTTGCGCGAGCGGCTCGGATGTGCCGTCAGGGCGACGGCGTGGCGCCGCCGACCTGGACCGCGGGCTTCTGCTCGTCCTGCTTGATCGAGTAGCGCACGAGGGCACGGAGCACGTCGTTGCGCTGCACGTTTCCGAGGAGGCTCTTCATGTCCTCGTAGATCGACGGATCGACCAGCAGGGCGCCGAGGGTCCCCTTGCCCGCCCTCATGTCGTGCACGATCGCCCGCAGATCGCCGGTCATCGCCGTCACGTTGGCGAGCGCCTCGGCGCCGTCGCCCTTGCCGCCATAGAGCGCGTCGTGCGCGAGGCTGTCGCTCTCGCGGATGCCCCGCAGCGTCATGGCGACCTCGTCCGCCGCGCTCCCGAACTGCTGAATCTGCTTCTGCGGGCCGTCGCCGTAGATGACGTCGTGCGCGAACCCCGGCCCCTCCTTGACCCGCGAGACGACCCCCCGCACCTCGCGCACCGCGCTCGCGAGCTCCGTGCTGAGACGGTCGAGGCTCTGCACGGTGCGCGAGATGCGCTCGGCCTCCTCGGGATCGGTCAGGAAGCGGTGCGGGTAGCCTTCCCCCTCGGTCACCTGCTTCATCAGCGTGTTCGCCGAGGCCACCGTCTCGCGGAGATCCCTGTGCAGCTTCTCGTCGGCGATGTTCTCCGAGACCTTCTGGATGTTGTCGAGCGTCGCCTCGGCCTTCTCGGCCATGCCGGTCACCTTCCCCATCACGTCGGTCGGCACCTCGCCGGGGATGTGGCCGCCGGGCGGCACCGAGTCCGGGCTCTGCCCCTTCGTGAGCTCCAGCATCTTGTCGCCGAGCAGGCCCTTGTTCGCGATCTGGGCGACGCTGTCCGTCTTGATCCGGCTCGCCTCGCTCTCGACGATCTCGAGCTTCACATAGATCTTGGTGTCCTTCGGATCAGGGCCGTAACCGACCTCGGCGACGTGACCGATGTCGATGCCTCCCATGCGGATGGGCGCGCCCGGCTTCAGCCCCTGGACGTCGGCGAAGTTCGTCGTGAAGCCGACGGAGGAGTCGAAGAGCCGCCGCTCGTCGCCTATCAGGAAAATGACTACGGCGGAGAGCACAAGGCCCGCCAGCACAAAGAGTCCGACCTTCAGATCGCGCGCTCTGCCCATGCAGAAGGGCATCTTGCGCGATCTCGGAGGGATCGTCACGCGCCGAGAAGCGTCTGGACGTCCTCATTCACCGGAGCGGTCCCGGTGATGAAATCGGCGACATGCGGATCGGTGGACCTCCGGAACTCGTCCGGGGTGCCGGTCGCGATGACCTCGCCACGGAAGATCATCGCCATCCGATCCGAGATCGTGAACGCGCTCTTCATGTCGTGTGTCACCACGATGCTCGTCACGTTGAGCGCCTGCTTCAGCCCCTTGATGAGGTGGTTGATGCGCTCGGTGTTGATCGGATCGAGGCCGGTCGTCGGCTCGTCGTAGAGCAGCACCTCGGGCTGCACCGCGATGGCGCGCGCGAGGCCGACGCGCTTCTTCATGCCGCCGGACAGGTCCCCCGGGCGCATCTGCTCGATGCCCGGCAGGCCGACCAGCGACAGCGCCCAGTTGACCCGATCCGCGATCTGCGCCTCGGTCATCTCCTTGCGGTAGTGCTCGTGCAGGCCGTAAGCGACGTTCTCACCGACCGAGATCGAGTCGAACAGGGCGCCGCCCTGGAAGAGCATCGCGATGCGCTGGCGCACCCCGGCGATGCGCGCCTCGCTCAGGCGCGTGATCTCTTCACCGTGGAACTGGATAGATCCATCATCAGCATCGAGCAGACGGATGAGCAGCTTCAGCATGACGCTCTTGCCGACGCCCGAGCCGCCCATGATGGTGAGCGTCTCGCCCGGGTACACTTCGAGGTTCAGGTCGCGGTAGATGACCTTCGGACCGAAGGCCTTGCGCACACGCGAGAACCGGATCAGCGGCTCAGCCACCCGTTCACGCTAGCACGCCGCGGAGGCCCGCCGCGAACGCTCAGTCGGACGCGGCGACGTGCTCGATCCTGATCTCGACGGCGTCCCCGCCGCGCCAGGCGTCGCGCCGGAGCCGGCCCACCACGTCCACGCGCTTGCCGGTGAAACGCGGCGCGAGCTCGCCCAGCTCGAACCCGAAGCACGAGATCTCGCGGCGGGCGAACGTGAGCTCCAGCTTGAGGTGACCCTTCAGGTTCCTCGCGGAGCGCACGGCCGCGCCCGCCACGAGGACGTACGACGGGCGGTTGCCCTCGCCGCACGGCTCGAGCCGCTCGAGATCGCGCGCCACGGCCGCAGGATCATCGCGATCGTCGAGCCGGACGTGGGCGGCGGCGGACGCCGCGGCGGCCGGGAGGTCCTGCTCGCGGAAGGCGTCGCACCACGCCGCCCGGAGCGCCTCGACGCGATCGGCGCGCACCTCGACGCCGGCCGCCGCCTGGTGGCCGCCGAAGCCGACGAGCTCGGCGCGGCACCGGGTGAGCGCGTCGTGGAGCCGCGCGCCCGCTGGACCGCGCACCGAGCCGCGCCCCTTCGCGCCCTCGAGCGCGATCACGATCGTCGGCTTGCCGTAACGACCCGTGATCCTGCCGGCGACGATGCCGACCACGCCGGGGTGGAAGCCCTGCCGCGCGATGACGATCGCAGGATCCCGATCGAACCCAGCGCGCTCGATCTCGGCGAGCGCGGAGGTCAGCATCTCGTCCTGGATCGCGCGCCGCTTCATCTGCGCCTGCTCCACCGTGGCGGCGAGCGCGGAGGCGGTCACGCCGTCGTGCGCGAGCAGGAGCTCCAGGGCGATGTCGGGATCGCCGAGCCGGCCGGGCGCGTTGAGGCGGGGCGCGATCCGGAAGGCGACGTCCTCGGCGGACGCGCCGCGCCCGAGATCGAGGTTGGCGAGCGCCGCGAGCGCGCGGAGCCCTGGACGGGGCCCGGTCTGGAGCACGCCAAGGCCGGCCCGCACGAGCGCGCGGTTGTCGCCGGTCAGCGGAGCGACGTCGGCGACCGTGCCGATCGCCACGAGGTCGAGGTAGGGGCGGAGATCGAGCGACGAGCCGAGCCTCTTGCGCACGGCGGCCAGGAGCGAGAGCGCGAGCCCGCAGGAGGCGAGCCCCTTGTACGGGAAGCCGCAATCGGCGCGGTGCGGGTTCAGGAACGCGATCGCGGGGAGCGGCTCGGCCGGCACGAGGTGGTGATCGATGACGACGCAGTCGATGCCGGCCGCGCGGGCCGCGGCCAGCCGCTCGTGATCGCTGGATCCGCAGTCGCACGTGATGAGCAGCGTGGGACCTGTGCGCATCACGCGCTCCAGCGCGGGCGCCGAGAGGCCGTAGCTGCCTTCGGCGCGCGTCGCGAGGAGCGGCACCACCTGTCCCGAGAGGGCGCGCAGCCCGCCGGTCATGATGGCGGTCGCGGTGATCCCGTCGCAGTCGTAGTCGCCGAAGACGGCGATCCGCTCGCCGGCGCGCACGGCGCGCGCGATCCGCTCCGCGCTCGCCTCGCGATCGGCCATCGCGTCGGGCGACGTGAGGTGCGAGAGGCGCGGGTCGAGGAAGCGCCGGGTCGCCTCGTCAGGCGCCCAGCCGGCCCGGTGCAGGATGTCCGCTACCGTGATCGACAGCCCCAGCTCGCGCGCCATCACGAGCGCATCGGCGGACGCCTCGCCCGGATCCGCGACGGGCGCGGCGCCCCCCGCCGCGGGCGAGGCCGGCGCCTCGCGCTCGGGGAGCTCCCTCCAGGCCTCCGTGGCGCTGCTCATCACAGAAGCGGGTACACCGACGGGGGGGGTGCGTCCATGGCCTGGGGCGGTTCAGGCCGCGCGGCCACGCGCGGCCACGGCGAGGCGCTCAGACGACCGCGTCGGCGCGCTTCTGCGTGCGGACGCGGCTGACCTTCCTGCGCTTGCTCCCGTTCGCGCCGAAGAACCGGCGGTCGATCCACTCGGTGAGCGGCGCCGCGACGTAGATCGACGAGTACGTGCCGACGGCGATCCCGACGACGAGCGTGAACGCGAAGTCCTTGATGACGCCCGTGCCATAGAAGAGGAACATGACGAGCGACAGCAGCGTCGTCATCGACACGAGGATCGTGCGCCCGAGCATCTCGGAGAGCGAGAAGTTGATGACGGCGGCGAAGCTCATGTCGCGGTGCTTCCCCAGGTTCTCGCGGATCCGGTCGTAGACGACGACCGTGTCCGTGATCGAGTAGCCGACGATCGTGAGGAGCGCGGCGACCGTGGAGAGGGTGATCTCCCGCTGCGTGATCACCATCGCGCCGAGCGCGATGCCGACGTCGTGCACGAGGGCGACGA
Organism: Sorangium sp. So ce145; assembly: GCF_051525985.1. Classification (NCBI taxonomy): domain Bacteria; kingdom Pseudomonadati; phylum Myxococcota; order Polyangiales; family Polyangiaceae; genus Sorangium; species Sorangium sp. So ce145. The sequence continues at coordinate 6,328,323 of NZ_CP150315.1, forward strand.
TGCCGCCGGGGGCGAACCGGATGTCGAACCGGAACGCGATGTACGCCATGATGAAGAAGATCGTGATGGCGACGCTCTTGATGGCCGCGTCGCGCAGCTGCGCGCCGGCCTTCGGGCCGATCCACTCGACCCGGAGCGCCTGCTCGGGCACCTTGTCCGCGCCGAGGTGCTCCCGGAGGCCATCCATCAGCTGGTCGCCCTTCGACTTCAGGTGGAGCTCGACCTTGTGGTCACGCTCGCTCACGATGAGCGGGTTGTTCGCGCCGGCCCTGAGCTCCACCCCCTCGATGCCCTCGATCTGCTTCTTGATCCCCTCCAGATCGGGCGCGGTGTCGTAACGCGTGGAGATCTTGTCGCCGCCGGGGCTGAACTTCACCTCGGTGGCGCGCACAGCGGGCGGGCAGCGGTCCTCGGGGACGGAGCCGTTCTCGGGCGGCAGGCACATCCGATCGCGCACCGCGGCCTTCTGCTGCTCCGACAGGGTGGAGACCTCATGGACCCGGATGAGGTAGCGGTTCGGGTTGGCCTGGTCCGCGACGGACACGACGTCCGGGGAGTCGAAGCCCGCCTTGGTGACGGCCTCGCGGACCTCGGCGCTCGAGACCGGAGCCCGGAAGGCGACCTCGATCTCGGTGCCTCCCTTGAAATCGGTCCCGAGCGTCGGCCCCGGCACGATGAACGAGATGATCGACAGGATGAGCAGCACCGCGCTGAGCCCGATGAAGAGCCAGCGCTTGCTCATGAAGTCGAACTGACGGCCAGGTTTGATGAGTTCCATCGTCGTGTCTCAATCGGAGAGCCGCTCGCGCGTTCTCCCTCATAAGGTCGGAGATCGGCTCGCGCGCCCTCGTTCTCAGCCGAGCGAGAGCGTCTTGATCTTTCGGCCGCGGACCGCCCAGTCGAACATCAGGCGGGTGCAGACGACCCCGGTGAACAGGCTGATCGCGATGCCGACGATCAGCGTGATCGCGAAGCCCTTGATGGGGCCGGTTCCGTACTGCGCCAGGATGAGCCCCGAGATCAGCGTGGTCACGTGGCCGTCGAGGATGGCGCTGAACGCCTTGTCGTAACCGATGTCGACCGCGGCGCGCGGGCTCTTGCCGTTCCTCAGCTCCTCCCGGATGCGCTCGTTGATCAGCACGTTGGCGTCGACCGCGATGCCCATGGTGAGCACCAGGCCGGCGATGCCGGGCAGCGTCATCGACGCCCCGAACATCGCGAGGACGGCGACCTGCAGGATGAGGTTGAAGATGACGGCGATGTCCGCGATGAGCCCGGCGCGGCTGTAGATCACGACCATGAACACGACGACGAGCAGGCCGCTCGCGATGGCGCCCTTCATGCTCTGCTGGATCGCGTCCTTGCCCAGCGACGGGCCGATGCGCTGCTCGTTCGAGGGCGAGATCGGGGCCGGCAGCGCGCCCGATCGGAGCACCAGCTCGAGCTTGCGCGCGTCCTGGAGCTGCTGATCGGGGTTCTGCGAGCCCATCGTGATCTGCGCGCGGCCGCCGCCGATCTTGGTCTGGATGACCGGCGCGCTCTCGACCTTCTCGTCGAGGATGATGGCGAACCGCCGCTTGACGTTCCTGCCGGTGATGTCCTCGAACCGGTCGGCGCCGGTCGGGGTGAAATCCATCGACACGTACCAGCCGCCGAGGCCGCCCTCGCTCTGATCCGGGAGCGCCTGCGCGTCGCGCACCATGTCGCCCGTGATCTCGGCCTTGCTGAAGAGGAAGTACGTCCGCCAGCCGATCTCCTCGATGGCGTCCTTCTCCTCGTCGTACTCGTACAGCTTGCCGAAGCCGATCTCGTTGTCCGCCGGGACCTGGAGCGTCCCGACCCACTCGCGCAGCCGCTTCAGCGTGTCGCGCATCTCCTCGTGCTCCGCGCGCACCATCCGGGCGAAGTGGACCGGCTTCGTCTTCCCGGGGCCGACCGGCGCGTTCTCGATCGAGAACGTCAGCCCCTTCGGGAGGTCCTCCTCCTTGGCGCTCCTCGCGATCGGCTCGAAGAAGTCCTGGTCGTCGTCGACCATCTTGAACTCGAGCCGCGCGGTCTGGCTGATGATCTCGCGGATCGTGGTGAACGCGGCCTCGTCGTCGCCGGGGACCTCGATGATGACGTCCTCGTCACGCGTGGAGACGCTCGCCTCCTTGAGGCCGAGCCCGTCGACGCGGCGGAGCACCGTCTCCTTGGCCTGCGACACCGCCCGCTCACGGATGTTGCTCGAGACCTCGTCGCGGATCCGGAACTTCGCGACGCGGCGATCCGCCGAGCGCTGGAGCTGCAGCTCGTGCAGGAACTTCGCCAGAAACTCGTCGTTGATCTTCTCGGAGTCCGCCGGGTCGTTGAACGTGATCGCGATCGTGTCCGCCTGCTCGCGCGACTTCTCGATGCGGAGCTTCGTCTGGAGCTTCTGCATCTCCTCGATCGTCGGCGGCTTGTCGCCCTCGTGGAACCCGAACGACTTCGCGAGCGCCGCGCGCAGGTCGTCGTAGTACCGATCGCGCTTGTCGCTGATCGCCTCGTCGACGTCGACCGTGTAGACGAGGCGGAGGCCGCCCTTCAGATCGAGCCCGCGCACCAGGCGGAACGGGATGTTCGACGTCAGGAAGCGGCTGAACCCGAGCTCGCCGGCCCTCGCCTGGGTCTCCTGCTCCGCGACCTCCTCCGACGAGAGGCCGGTGTGGACGGGGCGGCCGTACCGCTCGTCGTGGTAGGTCGGGTAGATGGCGAGCGCCGAGCCGAGCGCCAGGAACAGCACGAAGCCCGTCTTTGCCCGCCACGCGAAATCGATCCACGGCCCGACGCAGAGCAGCGCCCACGGCACCATCAGGCCGAAGGTCGCGAGGGCCCAGAACACGTGGTAGTGGGCCGCGATCGCGGCGGCGCCGGCGGAGAGCGCCGCCCAGGCGAAGACGCTGCGCTTCGATCGGCTGAGCCACGCGCCGAGGAGGCACAGGCCGGCGACGCCGGCGAACCCGTACTGGAAGATGTTTAGGAGCATGGAGTCTGGCGCCGCGGGGGCGGTAAAAAAGCTTCCTGTTGGGCCGAGCGCCGGCCTACGACTTCTTTTCCTTCGCCGCGTCGGCGACCTTGGCGTCCGCCGCCGCGACCTCGCCCGGATCGGGGCCCTGGATCGCGCTCTTCAGGATCTGCACGTTCACCCCGGGGGCGATCTCCAGCTTGACCCTTGGGGAGTTCGGGCTGATGTCGACGATCCTGCCGAGGAGCCCGGACTGCGTGACGACCCGGTCGCCCGCCTTGAGGCTCGACTCGAGCTGCTTCTGCTTCTTGCTCTGGCTCCGCGTCATCACGAAGATGAGCAGCAGCGGCAGCGCCAGGATGAGGAACTGGAAGGCCCCCCCGCCGAACGGCGAAGAAGGCGGCGCCTCCTGCCCTCCGGACGGCGGAGATTGACCTTCGACCGGCGTCGCGGGCGCGTTGCCCGCTCGCCCGGGGGCGGCGTTCGGCTGGAACCAGTTTGAGCTTGCCAAGGTGACGCGTGTCTCCGGGCCCCGACGGGCTCGCCCGCAAATTGCGGGCCTCTCCCAACCCCCCGGGGCCCGCCTCCATACCCAGGATCCAAGGGTCGCGCAAGGAGCTAGGCGGGCAGGCTCACCCGGGCGTCCGGGGAATGCAGCCTGGCGGCCCTTTCCGCGCTTACGTCCCCTGCCGCTCTTCCGCTGCCGCGCGGCGTCAGCCGTCGCTGCCGAACACGATGTGCCGGCGAGCGCGCTCCCCGCTCGCGATCTCCGCGAGCGAGAGGCGCACGTCGCGCTCGGTGATGGTGCCGTCGATCGTCGCGAACGTCGCGGAGAGGATCGGCGGGATGCGCCCGACGCTGGGGAAGCCCGGGGCCCAGGTGAGCGCGTCCGCGAACGCCGCCTTCACCGCGGCGGCGACGGGCCCGTACGGCGCGAGCGGCACATCGAGCGGCTCCAGGACAACGATGGCCTTGGCGCGCCCGAGCGTCTTCACCACGTCGGCGCCGAAGAACGGGCGGAGCGCGCGCACGCCCACGAGGCCGACGCGGCGGCCCTGCGCGCGCAGGCTGCGCACGACCTCGCGGGCGGCGGGGAACGCGCAGCCCACGACGACCATGATCTCCTCCGCGTCCGCGGTCTCGACGCGCTCGATCGCGCCGAGCGGCCTGCCGGTCAGCTCGCAGAGCTCCCGCATCGCGCTGGCGAGCGCGAACGGAACGCGCGCGCAGAAGCCCCGCTCGGCCCGCTTCCGGACGACGCCGCGGCCCTGCGGGCGAGGCCCCCCGTCGCCGTCGCTCTCGCCCGGCGCCGCGTCGGTGAAGGTCGGCGCACTCCGCTCGGCGCCGAGGAAGCGCGCCGCGAGCTCGCGCGTCCCGCCGAGGGCCGACACGTCCGACGGCAGCGCGTCGACGAGGTGCAGGAACGGCGTCTCGCTGTCCTCGGCGGCGCGCCGCGCCACGAGCGTCATGTCGGCCGCCTCCTGGCTGCTCCAGGTCACGAGCACCCCCGCGCCGACGTCGAGCGCGGGCGCGAGCTCGTCGCGCCCGACGGCGAGCCCGCCGCGGCGCTCGATGACGTGCACGGTGACCGGCGTCCGCACCGCCGCCGCCTCGCCGAGCGCGGCGAGCGCCCCGACGAGCTCGTGGGCGCCCAGCACGACGCTCGCGCGCTGCCCGGCGCGCGTGCGCGCGGCGGCGCCGCGGATCGCCTCGGTGGCGCACGCGGCGCGCTCGATCGGCAGATTGCCGGGCACGGCCGCGTGCGCGGCGAACAGCGCGCTCCCCGCGGCCACCTCGACATGTGCGATCACCGCCGCCGGATCCGGCGGCGCGCCTAGACCGTCAGGCCCTGCCATCCCATCGTTCGTCGCCCGAGCCGCACGCGAGGTCAAGCGCGAGCGCGATCGGCTTCCGCGCAGCGGCCGGCCTGGAGTAGCGCGGCGATCGCGATCGTCGGTGTTCGTCAGTGTCCGGACGTAACTCCGAGAATTCACGCTCCCAGCGCGCAATGAGCTTCCGCCGCGCGCGGCTCCCGGCCGGTCGCTCGCCCGGCGCGTCGAGCGCATCGTGGAAGCCTGCCGCGCCCGGCCTGTGGCTGCAGCCGGGCCTCGTCGACCGATCGACGGCATCGACGGTTCGGCGAGCCGGCTGCTCGCCCAAGGCGACGGGGCGAGAACGGACGCCACCCGAGCCTTCACCAGGAACACCAGGAACCGGTCACCATGCACCGGGCCGCCACAACAAAAGCGACCCCACGAAACATATCGCTTGACGGACCTCCCCCCCCTTGATAGGAGGCGCTCTCCGTTTCGTCGGCCCCGGGCCGAGCGGGCGGGACATAGGCGCGTAGCTCAGTGGTAGAGCACTACCTTGACACGGTAGGGGTCGCCGGTTCGAAACCGGCCGCGCCTACAAATCAGCAGGAGACCTAGCCTGCGAGGTTTCATGGCCCTCGATCAGACAGCCCTGGCCGCCCCGGCGGCCCGCACCACGGTGCGCAAGGCTCTCGCGGACGACATCGCCAAGAACCGCCCCATCCTCGGCGCCCACGTCAACGGGCGCCTCGTCGATCTTCACCTTCACACCCCCTTCCACTTCGACGACTCGGCCCGGATCGGGCTGGTCCGGACGAGCGCTCCGGATGGCCCTTCGGCGAACGCCGTGGCCGCCCCCCGGTCGCGCGACCTCGACGAGGCCCTCGGGGCGATGCCGCTCGCGGAGCTCGCCGACCGGCGAGCCGCGGCGCGGAAGCTCCACCGGCTCGCCGTGAGCACATCGGGTTCGTGACCTGCCGCTCCGGCCGGCCTCTCTCGCCCGGCAGTCCCTTCCCCACCCCCGTCGAGCCCGGCGCGCCATGGCCCGGAGCGCCGATGCGCCGCGGCGCTCGTCCTGCTTGCTGCCGTTGCCTGCGGCGCGGAGTCAGGCGACATTGTCGTGGTGATGGACGCCACGACCGGGCTCGGGCGCGGAGCGGCGGACCGTCGCTTTCAAGAGCACAGAACACAAGGAGGCAGCGAAATATCACATGGCGATGAGACGCTTCGACCCTCGGCAGGCCCAGCGGGGGCCGCAGATCCGCATCAACCAGCGCATCCGCGTCCCGGAGATCCGCGTCATCGGTGATGACGGCGAGATGCTCGGCATCATGCAGACCCACGAGGCGCTGCGCCGAGCTCAGGAGAAGGGGCTCGACCTCGTCGAGGTCAACCCGAAGGCGGATCCCCCGGTCTGCAAGATCCTCGACTTCGGCAAGTACAAGTACGACGAGAAGAAGAAGGCCCGCGAGGCGAAGCGCAAGCAGAGTGTGGTGGAGATCAAGGAGATCAAGCTCCGTCCCAAGACGGACGACCACGATCTCGAGTTCAAGACCAGGGCTGCTCACCGGTTCCTCGGCGCAGGCCACAAGGTGAAGTTCACGGTGCGCTTCCGCGGCCGCGAGATCACCCACCCGGAGAAGGCGCAGGAGCAGCTCGACTGGATCGTCCAGCACTGCGAGGAGATCGCGAACGTCGAGGTGCGCCCCATGATGGAGCAGCGCACGATGACGCTGATGATGGCGCCCAAGCCGGCGATCCTGCAGAAGGTGGCCCAGGCCCGCGCCGCCGCGGAGAAGGCGCGTCAGAAGGCGATCCAGGAAGGGCGCGCCGCTCCTGCCCAGGACGACACGGAGGACGAGGAGATCGAGAAGCTCGAGAGGGAGCTCGAGGAGCAGGACGACGAGGACGACGACGAGGCGGAGGCGACCGAGTAACGCATCCGGCGAGAGAGCGCGCCTCGACGCCGATCACGGTGCGGCGCGCCTCGCAAGGGCGGCGTGTTGACGCGTGCTGACATGCGCTGAGCGCTCGCGCGCTGGCCGCCGCGCAGCACGCAGCGCGCCCAGGGCTCGGCCGTGGGCGCCGCGAGGAGCACGCTCCCTTCGCCGAATCAGTGCGGGATCAGGCCGCCGAACCACGCGCCTGCGGCGAGGGCGGCGAGCGCGGCGACGAGCAGCACGGCCTTCACCGCGCCGCCCCCGGTCCTGGCTGGAGGGGCAAGATCCGGCTCCAGGTCGCGCGGCGCGGCCGGCACGAGCGGCGCGGCCGGCACGAGCGGCGCGGTAGGCGCCGCCGCGGGCGGCACAGGGCGCTGCATCTCGGGTACGGGCCGCGGGGAAGCCAGGGTCGGCACGGCTCGCCTCTCGAGCGGCGGATGCGCCGGCACAGGCGGCGCGAGCAGCGGACCCGCGGGCCTGGACGAGGGGACGCCGGAGGAAGGGGCGAGAGGAAGGCCGAACCCCGTCTCCTCGAGCGCGGCGAGGTTGCCCTCCTCGACCGACACGGTGGCGAGGGACCGCCGCATGACGTCCTCCCCCGGCGCCGAGAGCTTGTCCCCCGGCGCCGAGAGCTTGATCTCGTCGGCCCACTTGCCGATGTCCTCGAAGGCCGAGATCTTGAGCGGCTCGTTCAGACGCGTGGTGCTCGGCGCCGCCTTGTCGTCCGGCAGCGACGTGAACTCGAGCAGCGTCTCCTCGATGAGCCGGTCGATGAACGACGCCTTGTCCGACGTGGGAGCCCGCTTCCGGAGCGCCATGGCGCTGCGGACGTGCTCGGCGATGTCGTAGGCGCTGACGGGCCTGCCGAACCTGTAGAGGAAGGTCGTGAGATCCCGGCCGAGCTCGCGCGCCGAGCCATAACGCTCCGCGGGATCGCGGGCCAGCGAGCGGGCAATGATGCGATCGAGCTCGGGGGGGACCGCCTTGTTGCTCTCGGAGAGCGGCGGGATCTGCGCCTGCTGCACGAGCTTGACCGTCTGGTAGTCGGTGTCGCCGAGGAAGAGCCGCTTCCCGGAGAGCATCTCCCAGAGGATCGCGCCGAGCGCGAAGATGTCGGTGCGGTGATCGACCTCCTGGCCCTGCGCGGCCTCGGGCGAGAGGTAGCTGAACTTGCCCTTGATGATCCCGGCCTCGCTCTTCTCGAGCTGGCTCGTCGCCTTGGCGAGGCCGAAGTCGACGATCTTCACCTCGCCGTACTTCGTGATGAGCACGTTCGGAGGCGACATGTCCCGGTGGACGATCTTGAGCGGATGCCCGTCGGCCGCCTTGAGCTCGTGGGCGTACGTGAGCCCCTCGCAGAGCTTCGCCGTGATGAACACGGCGGACTCGACCGGGAGGGTGCGGCCGGCCTTGCGCATCGACTCGAGGACCGCCTTCAGATCGGCGCCGTCCACGTACTCCATCACGATGAAGTACGCGTTGTCGCCGACGCCGATGTCGAACACCTGCGCGACGTTGGAGTGGGAGAGGTGCGCAGACAGCCGCGCTTCGTCGAGGAACATCGCGATGAAGCGCTTCTTCTCGCTGAGGTGCGGGAGCACGCGCTTGATCGCGACCTGCTTCTTGAACCCCTCGATCCCGGCGCTCTCCGCCAGGAAGACCTCGGCCATGCCGCCCGAAGCTAGCCGCTCGATGACCCGGTAGCGCTGCTGCTGGTGGGCATCCGTCATGGTCCACCTAGTACACCACGTCCCACGCTGCGCGCGGAAACAACCGGCTCGTCTTCATCGGAGCCCGCGGGCGAGGCGCGCAAAGAGTGCGGCCTGGAACCATCGCGCACGCTCGCGCACGAGCGCGCGCCCTGTCCCCTGGACGCAGCCTTACGCGGGCATCGCAGCGGCCAGGCTCGGGAGGCGAGGCTCGCTCAGCCCGTGAGCGCGCTCCGCAGGAACGGGCGAGGTGCAGGTGTGAGCGGCACCGCCACCGCGCGCACGCGGCTCCTCGACGCGACCGCGCCGCGCGCGAGCGCCGCGGGCTCGATCTGCGCGGCGGCGCGCTTCCGGCGATCGTCGAGCTCCGCGGCGAGCATGTCCTTCACCATGTCGAGGAGCTCCGGGAAGCCCGACAGGCGCAGCCCGACGTCGTTCGTCCAGAGGATGATCTCGAGCTCTCCGTCAGGCGCCCTCGCCTCGGGATCCCACGCGAAGACCGTCTCGGCCGCCGCGTCGATGCCGAACGGGACGAGCGCGCTCCGCGCACCATGGCGGCCGCGCATGGTCGCCGGCACGCCGTCGCGCTCGCCCGCGCCGCGCACCTCCTCGCCCTCGCAGTGCTCGAGCACCATCCGCCCGACGTCCATGTACGAGCCGCGCGCGAGCGCGCGCACCCCGAGCAGGCTGGCGCCAGCGAACAGCTGCGGCCAGCCGTCGTGCCGCGAGAGCAGCTCCCGATAGCTCGGCGGCAGCGCCATCCCGAGGCGCCGCTCGACGCCGGCGATCGCCTCCTCGGGAGCCCCGGCCGGCGGCGCGATCGGCATTCCCCGCCGCGGATCCATCCGCGCGAGCTCCAGCTTGAGCGCGCGGATGCGGTGCATCGACTCGAGCCACTCCATGCGCGCGACCCTACGCGCGCGGCGCCGGAAGGAGCAAAAAACGAGCGACGCTCCGCCCCGCCGCGCAGGCGCAACCCGGGGGACACACGCGCTTGACAGTCATTTGGGTCAGCGGCACGGTGCTTGCGTGGCTGGCTTGGGCTCCTGGGCATCGCTTCGCACCACCTTCGTCGTGGCGGGCGCCACGTTCGTCGTCGCGTCGCTCGCGACCGCGTGCCTCGACTACGCGGGCGAGGAGCTGTTCGATCAGTGCGACACGCCGGCGGCGCCGCTCCCCGGCTCGGGATCCGGCTCGGGCGCCACCACGAGCGCCGGGGCGGCCAGCGTGGATCAGCCGGACTGCGGCGCGCCGACGCACGCGCCCGGCTCGGGATCCGGCTCGGGCTCGTGAGGGAAGAGCGGCGCGATCTCCTCGCGCTCGCCGCGCTCACCGCCGCCGCGCTCGCCTCGCGCCTGCTCTTCCGCATCGATCACGACGAGGACATCGACGCGCTCCGGTTCGCGCTCGGCGTGGAGCGGTTCGACGTGGCCGCGCTCCGCCCGCACGCGCCGTACTACCCCGTGTTCGTCGCTGCGGCGAAGGGGCTCGCGCTGCTCGGCGCGACGCCGCGCGCGGCGCTCGCCCTCGTCAGCGCCGCGTCGGGCGCGGCCGCCGTCGCCTTCACCGCCCTGCTCGCGCGCGAGGTCGCCGGGCGGCGCGCCGCGGTGTTCGCCGGGGTCCTCGCGCTCGCCTCGCCGTTCCTCTGGCTGTCGTCCGAGAAGCTCCTCAGCGACATGACCGGCACCGCGACGGTGACCGCGGCGCTCTGGCTGTGCGCCCGCGCGCGGCGCCTCCGCGGCGCGCAGGCGGCCGCTCCGGCCGCGCCGCTGGACACCGCCGCCGCGGCGGCGCGCACGCGCACCTGGGCGCTCGTGCTGCTCGGCGTCGGGCTCGGCGTGCGGCTCTCGTACTTCCCGTTCGCGCTCGCGTGCCTCGCCGTCATCGCCCGCGGCGAGGGCGGCCGCCTCGCGTGGCTCGCGCGCGGCCGCGACCTCGCGGCCGGCGCGCTCGCGTGGCTCGTGCCGCTCGTGCTGATCGCGACGCCGCGCGACCTCGTCGCGACGACGTGGGTCCAGGGGCTCGGGCACTTCACCCGCTGGGGAGGGACGGCGATCACCGTCTCGTCGCCGCTCGATCGCCTCCGCGGCGTGATCTGGGGGATCTGGGCCAACGGGCTCGGCGGAGCGTGGCCCGACGCGCCGGCGGCGCGCTGGCTCGGCGCGCCGCTCCTGATCGCGCTCCTCGCCGCGGGCGCGCTCCGCGTCGCGTCGCGAGAGCGGGCCGCGCGCGCGCTGCGCGAGCAGCCCGAGCTCTGGGCCTCCGCGTTCGCTTATTTCCTCTGGGCGCTCCTCGGGCAAAACATCGCCTACAAGCCGCGGCACTGGCTCCCGCTCGTCCCGCTCCTCCTCGTCGCCATGGCCGCCGGCGCAGCGGCCCTCTCGGCCGCGCGCCCCGCGGCGGAGGGCGCTCCGCGCCGCCGGGCGCTCCGCGGCACCGCGCCCTTCGCCCTCGTCGCGGCCCTGGCGGCGCAATGGCTCGCCGACGCGATCTCGCTCGCTCGCCAGCACGAGGCGCCCTCGCCGGCGGCCGCGATCGTGCGCTTCCTCCGCGACGCCGGCGCGCCGCCGCGCCCGGTGCTCACGCGCGACCTCGACCGGATGATCCAGGAGGGCGCGCCGGGCCGGCTGCCCGTGCGCGTCCGCGACGACGCCGCGCTCGTCCGCAACGTCGAGCGGGCCGGGCCGGGTGGCGCGCTCATCACCAGCGAGGCGCTGTCGCGGGAGGCGCGCGACGCGCTCGCAGACCGCGGCTACACGATCGCGATCCGCTTCGCGCGCCCGCGCTCGCGCTACGTCGACGCGCTCTGGAGCGATCTCGCGCTGCTCGAGGCGCTGCCCGCCGGACCTCCAGCAGGCGGCGCGCCCCCCCGCTGAAAACGAGGTTGACCTCCGTTTTCAAGGGCGCGAAGACTCCCGCCCCCCCGGCTCCCGGTCCTCGTCATGAAAGCGATCACGTCCTTGTGGCCTCGCTCCGCGGGCGTCGTCCTCGGCGCGCTGCTGCCCTTCGCCGCCGCCGCGCAGCCCGCGCCCGCCACGCAGCCCGCGCCCGCCACGCAGCCCGCCCCCGCCGCGCAGCCCGCGCCGGACGGCCCGGTCCTCGACCTGCCGCCCGAGCACGCCGCGCCGCCGCCGGAGCCCCGGAAGCCCGCCGTCGGCCTCGGCGCCGGAGAGGCGCCCGAGCACGAGCTCGTCCGCGGCCTGACCGAGCAACGGTTCCGCAGCGCCGGGGCGAGCGCCAGCAGCACCTCCGTCGGCGGCTACGGCGAGGTGCATGTCCGCGGCACGACGACCGGCCGCGAGGGCGAGCGCGCGTGGGTCGCCGACATCCCGCGCCTCGTGCTCTTCGTGGCGCACGAGTTCACGGCCGACATCCGGTCCTACGTCGAGCTCGAGGTAGAACACTCGATCTCCTGCGCGAGCTGCCCGGGCGCCGCGGAGCTGGAGCAGGCCTACATCGAGTGGAACGCGGCAGGCCGCGCCCTCGGGCTGCGCGCGGGCCTCGTGCTCGTCCCGATGGGGATCATCAACCAGTGGCACGAGCCGCCGGTGTTCCACGGCGTGGTCAGGCCCAAGGTCGACACCCTCGTCATCCCCTCGACGTGGCGCGAGATCGGGATCGGCGCGTTCGGGCAGCCGCTCGACTGGCTGCGCTTCGAGGCCTACGCCATGACCGGCCTCGATCCGCTCGGCTTCCGCGCGGGCGGCCTCGCCGGCGGGCGGCAGAGCGGCGGGCTCGCCCGCGCCAACGCATGGGCGGCCGTCGCGCGCGTCGAGGCCGAGCCGCTGCTCGGGGTCGTCGCGGGCGCGTCGGTGTACGCGAGCGACGCTGGCCCGAACGGCGAGGGCAAGTTCTTCCTTCGCGACGGCACCCCGGTGGATCTGTCGGTCCCGGTCCTCGGCTGGTCGCTCGACGCGCGCTGGCGCAGGAGCGGCCTGGAGACGCGGGTCCTGTTCGCCGAGTGGCACCTCCCCGAGGCGCGCGCGCTGATGGTCTCGTTCAACGAGCGCGGCGCGCCGAACTTCATCGATCCCACGAGCCCCGTCGCCTCCCGGATCCGCGGCGGCTATGTCGAGGCCGCGTTCGACGTGCTCCGCCCGCTCGGCGTGGGCCACGAGCTCCTGCCGTTCGCGCGCGTCGAGGCGTACGACACGCAGTCCGCGGTGCCCGAGGGCTACAAGGCCAACGCCTCGTACGGCGTCCGCGAGCTCACGCTCGGCGCCTCGTACCGGCCGACCCAGGGGGTCGTCGTGAAGGCCGACTACCAGCTGCGCGACCGCACCCTCGGGTTCGACCAGACGCAGCTCAATTTCGGCCTCGGGTTCATGTACTGAGCGCGCCGGACGCGGGCACACCATGTCACTCCGCCCAGACGACGCCGGGCCCGAGCGCCTCGTGGTCGGCGCCGGCATCTCCGGCCTCTACGCCGCGCTGCTGCTCGCGCGGGCCGGCCGGCGCGTGCGCCTCCTCGAGCGCGCGGCGCGGGCCGGCGGGCTCGCGGGCGCCGAGACGTTCCGCGGCCTGCCGTGCGATCTCGGCTCGCACCGGCTCCACCCGGCCGCCCTCGATCAGCCGCTCTTCCGCGAGGTGCACGCGCGCTCCCCGTTCCTCTCGCGCCCGCGCCGCGGGGTGCTCGTGCTCGGCGGCCGCCACGTCCCCTACCCGCCGAGCGCGCCCTCGATGCTCCGCGCGCTCGGCCTCCGCGCCGGCGCCGCCATGGGCCTCGGGTTCGTGGCGCAGCGCGGCCGCCGCGCGGCCTTCGCCCGCTGGGAGCACGACCGCGCCCTCGCCGGCGAGGACGTCGGCTTCGAGCGGTTCGTGCGCGAGCGCGTCGGCGCGGCGGCCTACGCGTCGTTCTACCGGCCCTACGCCGAGAAGGTCTGGGGCATCCCGCCGTCGGAGCTCTCCCAGACCGTCGCGAAGAAGCGGATCAGCACGACGAGCCCGCTCGCGCTGTTCAAGGGGCTCACCCGCGGCCGCGGCGGCGCCTCGGCGGATCTCGCGCGGTTCATCTACCCGCCGGCGGGCATCTCGTCGCTCATCACGTACCTCGAGGCGCGCCTCGCGGAGGCCGGCGTCGAGGCCGAGTGCGGGACCACCCTCGGCCTGGCCGGGGCGGGCGCGCGCGCCGGCGCGGCGCCGATCCTGTTCGCCGGCGATCTCGCGGATCTCGTGCCCGACGCGCCGCTCGAGCACCGCGGGCTCTACCTGGTCTACCTGGCGTACCCGCGCGCGCGGCTCGGCGCCCCGGAGACGTACTACTGCCCCGACCCGCGCTTCTGGTTCGGCCGCGTCTCCGAGCTGCAGAACTACGCGCCGGATCTCCGCCGCCCGGGCGAGACGGTGCTGTGCGTCGAGATCCCCGAGGGGGCCTGGGGGAGCGGGCGCGACTTCGCCTCGGGCGCGCCGCTCGAGGCGCTGCTCGACCAGCTCGTGCGCGCGGGCATCGCCCCGCGCGGGGTGGCGCCGCTCGAGGCCCGGCAGCGCTTCGTGCCTCGCGTGTACCCGCTCTACCGGCGCGGCTGGCTGCGGGACTGGCGGGCCGCGATGCGCCGCGCCGCCGCGCTCGGCGTGATCCCCTTCGGGCGGCAGGCGCTCTTCCTGCACTGCAACCTCGATCACTGCGCCGCGATCGCGGCCGACGCGGTGGCGCACGTCGAGGCCGGCCGCAGCCCGGAAGCGTGGGCGCTGAACGCCGAGCGCTACCTGGACGTGCGGGTGCGCGACTGACGCGACTGACGCAGCTGACGCAACTGACGCAACTGACGCAACTGACGCGACCGACGCCCGCGCCGCAGATCCGCGGCCCAAACGCCGTTGACTTTGACTTTCACGAATGACAGTTTCGTCGGAGCTTTGATGCGTCCTTCTCGTGACCTCCGCACCGCCCACTTCGCTGCAGCAGCGGCGCTCACGTTCATCCTGGCGGCGCTGCCCGCCCACGGCGCAACGTACTGGACGGTCCCTGCTGTCCTGAAGAGCTTCTTCGCAAGCTCCAAGAAGGTCGGCTATCGCAAGGTCGTCCTCGGCGACGCGGAGGCGCAGGAGCTCGGCAAGAAGCTGGGGGCACCGGTCAAGCGCGAGTGGGTGGTGTACGTCGCGGAGTCCGACGGCAAGATCGACGGCTACGCGATCAAGGACGAAGAGAAGGGGATGCACGAGCCGATCGACTTCGCCGTGCAGTTCTCGACGGCCGGCGCGGTGGAGCGCATCGAGATCCTCGAGTACCGCGAGGCGTACGGCGACGAGGTCCGCGGGGATCGCTTCCGCGCCCAGTTCCGCGGCAAGACGGCGGGTGACCCGATCACCGCGGGCAAGGACATCGACATCGTGTCGGGCGCATCCATCTCGTCCCGCTCCGTGGCGCTCGGCGTCAAGCGCGACGCGCTCGTCCTCCAGCTCGCGCTGAAGCGCGGCGGTCTGTGAGGGATTTCACAGCTTCAGCCGGTCGGCTGAGGTCGCTCTCGCTCGGCGCGAAGCTCCTCTACTCGGCGTTCGCGCTCGCGTCGGTCATCGGGCTGCTCGTGTCGTGGCGCCTCTACGGGGCGATGGTGCAGGACGCGGGGGCCGCCGCGTACTACGCGGGCGCGCCGGTCGCCGCGCCGCCGCCTGCCCCGACCCAGCCGCCCGCGGCGGCCGAGGGGCCCGCGCTCGATCTGGGCCCGGAGCTCGATCTCCCCGGAACGCCGGAGGCGCCGCGCGTCCTTGTCGAGCAGATCTCCGAGCGGAAGCTGCTCGAGGTGACGCATTTCCACCTCTTCTCGGTGCCGGTCTACGTGCTGATCCTCGCGCACCTCTGGCTGCTCGCGCGCCTGCCGTCGTGGCTCCACACCGCGGGCGTCGCGGCGGCCGTCGTCACGAGCGGGCTGCACATCGCGGCGCCATGGCTCCTCCGGAGCGCGCCCGGCGCCGCGGCGCTGATGCCCATCTCCGGCGTGGCGATGCTGCTGTCGCTCGGCGCCATGGCGGTCGTCTCGACCGTGGACATGTGGTTGCCGAGGCGCTCGCGGCGAGGCGAGGCAGCGCCCGCCGACGAGGCCCAGGCCCAGTAAACCGCCGCGCGCGCCCCGCGCGGGGCGCGCTCGCCCCGACGAGCGAAGGCGCCCTGGAGGGACCAGCTCACCAGCGCCGGACGAGGCCTCAGCCCGGCGCGTCCTGCTCGGGGACGAGCCAGAGCACCCCGAGCGGCGGGAGCGAGAGCACGATGGATTGCGGGAACCCGTGGCTCGGGACGTCCTCGACCTCGACGCGACCCAGGTTGCCCACGCCGCTGCCGCCGTACTGGACCGCATCGGTGTTGAGCACCTCCAGGTAGGCGCCGCGCCGCGGGACGCCGATCCGGTACGGATGGCGCGGGACCGGCGTGAAATTGCCGATGAACACGACGTGCGTGCCCGAGGGCGACATCTGATCTCCCGCGCCGTCGCCGTAGCGGATGAACGAGATCACGGTCTGCATGTGATCCGTGCAGTCGATCCACCGGAAGCCGTGGTGCTCGTCGTCGAGCTCGTACATCGCCGGATACTTCTTGTAGAGCGCGTTGAGCTCCGTCACGAGCCGCTTGAGCCCCGCGTGCTCGGGCACCGAGAGCAGGCCCCAGTCGAGCTCCGTCTTCTCGCTCCACTCGGCGAACTGGCCGATCTCACCGCCCATGAAGAGCAGCTTCTTGCCCGGGTGCGCCCACATGTAGCCGTAGAGCGCGCGCAGGTTCGCCAGCATCTGCCAGTAGTCGCCGGGCATCTTCGAGAGCAGCGCCCGCTTGAGGTGCACGACCTCGTCGTGGCTCAGCGGCAGGAGGAACTTCTCGGAGAAGGCATAGATCAGCCCGAACGTGAGCTGGTGGTAGTGGAAGGCGCGGTGGATGGGCTCGTGCTTGAAGAAGTCGAGCGTGTCGTGCATCCACCCCATGTTCCACTTGAAGTCGAAGCCGAGCCCGCCGACGTACGTCGCGTGGGTCACCGACGGCCAGGCGGTGGACTCCTCCGCGCAGAGGATCGCGCCCGGACAGCGCTCGTGCACCCGGTTCGACAGCTCGCGGATGAAGTCGATGGCCTCGATGTTCTCGCGGCCGCCATACCGGTTCGGCACCCAGTCGCCGCCCTGCGCGGCGTAGTCGAGGTAGAGCATCGAGGCGACCGCGTCGACCCGCAGGCCGTCGATGTGGAACTCGTCGAGCCAGTAGAGCGCGTTGGCCACAAGGAAGTTCCGCACCTCGTGGCGGCCGTAGTTGAAGATGTACGTGTTCCACTCGCGGTGCTCGCCGAGGCGCGGGTCGAGGTGCTCGTAGAGCGCCGTACCGTCGAACCGCCCGAGCGCCCACGCGTCCTTGGGGAAGTGCGCGGGGGTCCAGTCGAGGATCACGCCGATCCCCCGCTGGTGGCAGCGATCGATGAAGTAGCGGAGGTCGTCGGGATCGCCGAAGCGGCTGGTCGGGGCGAAGTAGCCCGCCACCTGGTAACCCCACGATCCGTCGAAGGGGTGCTCCATGACCGGCATGAGCTCGATGTGCGTGAAGCCGAGCTCGGCCACGTACTCGACGAGGTGGTCGGCGAGCTCGCGGTACGTCATCCAGCGCATCCCGCCCTCGTACGGCGGGCCCTCGCCCGGCACGCGCCGCCAGGAGCCGGCGTGGACCTCGTAGATCGTGAGCGGCTTCTTGCGCGAGTCGATCCTGCCGCGCTCCTGCATCCAGTCGCCGTCCTGGAACGCGTAGCGGCTCGTGTAGACCCGCGAGGCGGTGGCCGGCCGGAGCTCCATCGCCTGGGCGACGGGATCGGTCTTCACCGTGATGTTCCCCTCCGGCGTCTTGATCTCGTACTTGTAGAGCGCGCCCTCGCCGAGGCCCGGGATGAAGATCTCCCAGAAGCCCTCGCCCATCCGGCGCATCGCGTGGCGGCGGCCGTCCCAGTGGTTGAAGTCGCCGAGGACGCTCACCCGCCGCGCGTTCGGGGCCCAGACCGCGAACGACGTCCCGGAGACCCCGTCCACCTCGCGCACGTGCGCGCCGAGGACGCGGTAGAGCTCCCAGTGCCGCCCCTCGGCCAGGAGGTGGCGGTCGATGTCCCCGAGCGTCGGAGGCATCGCGTACGGGTCGAGCTCCACCGAGGAATTGCCGTCGGGGAAGCGCAGCTCGAGCTGGTACCGGAAGCGTCCGTCCGCGGGGTAGGACACGCCGGGGAAGCGCGCCTCGAAGAGGCCCGCGGGGTGGACGCGCTCCATCGGCTGCTTCCGGAGCCTGGGGTCGCCCGGGACCACCGCGATCTCGGTGGCGTCCGGCCGAAAGACGCGGACCACCAGGTCGTCCTCGTCTTCGTGCGCGCCGAGCACGTGGTGCGGATCCGGATGCTCGACTGCCGCGATGAGATCGAGTTCTCGTTGTTCCAACATGTCGGGGTCCGCCTATAGCGGCTCCACTCGCCGACGTCATGCCGAGAGTCCGCCCGAGACGCCGACCCGGCTCACCCGGGCACACCGGCGCGGCCTGCGGCGCCGGTCCCCCCTGGCGCAACCACGGTGTGCTCACCATTTGTCCGCAGCGCAACAGCGGATGTCGGTGGGCCGGATCGACCGCGAGCACGCCGAGGATCGTCGGGATTCATCGGGAAACAGCGCAAATGCTCATTTGCTGTACCTTCTCGGGAAGGGTAGGGTCCCGGCGTCGAGCAGCGAGCCACGGAGGCCATCCGGCAAGCGACGCGGGCTCGACAGGCGGAGGGATCGAACATGGGTCAGGTGGTGAGCGAACGCCCGATCGGGGGCAATGGCAGCGGTCCTGGCATGAACGGGCACGGGGGCGCGGCGATCCGCAGCTACGCGCCCGCGACCGGGGAGCTCCTTGGAGAGGCCCCGAACACCAGCGCCGAGGAGGTGCGTGCCGCGGTCGCCCGGGCGCGGCGCGCGCAGGAGGCGTGGGGGGCGCTGCCCGTGGAGGAGCGCTGCCAGCGCGTCCTGCGCTTCCGCGACGCCATCGTCGATCGCACGGACGAGATCGTCGATCTGCTCTCGCGCGAGTGCGGCAAGCCGCGTCACGAGGCGCTGCTGCACGAGGTCCTGGTCGCGGCGGACATGGCGACGTACTTCGCGCAGATCGCCCCGAAGGCGCTCGAGCCGCACGAGATCAAGCTCCACCTCTTCAAGCACCGGCGCAGCTGGGTCCACTACGTCCCTCGCGGCGTGGTCGGCGTGATCTCGCCGTGGAACTTCCCGTTCCAGCTCGCGCTGCGCGACGTGCTCGCGGCGATCGTCGCCGGCAACGCCGCCGTGCTCAAGCCGAGCGAGGTGACGCCGCTCATCGCGCTCAAGCAGAAGGAGATCTGGGACGGCGCGGGCATGCCCGAGGATCTGTTCCAGGTCGTCACCGGCTACGGGCCGACCGGCGCGGCGCTCATCGACAGCGGCATCCAGATGCTCCTGTTCACCGGCAGCGTCGGCACCGGGAGGAAGGTCGCCGCCGCCTGCGGCGAGCGCCTCATCCCGTGCGTGATGGAGCTCGGCGGCAAGGCGCCGCTCATCGCCTGCGCGGACGCGGACATCGAGCGCACGGCGCAGGCGATCGTCTTCGGCGGCTTCGCGAACGCGGGGCAGGTGTGCGTCGCGGTGGAGCGGGTCTATGCGCACCGCGAGATCCACGATCGCCTGCTCGAGCGCACCGTCGAGATCACGAAGGGGCTGAACCAGGGTGATCCGGGCAAGGAGTTCGTCGACGTGGGGGCGATCATCTTCCCGCCGCAGATCGACGTCGCCGAGCGGCACATCAAGGACGCTGTCGACAAGGGGGCGACCGTGAAGGCCGGCGGCAAGCGCGCGCCGGGGCAGGGCCAGTTCTTCGAGCCGACGATCATCGCCGGCTGCGATCATGCGATGACGGTGATGACCGAGGAGATCTTCGGGCCGGTCGTGCCGTTCATGCAGGTCGCGACCGAGGAGGAGGCGATCCGCCTCGCGAACGAGTCGCACCTCGGCCTCAACGCCTATGTCTTCTCGGAGGACACCGATCACGCCCGCCGGCTCGCCGAGCGCCTGCAGGCCGGCAGCGTGCTGGTGAACGACGTGCTCATGAACGGCGCCCTCCCCGACGCGCCGTTCGGCGGCGTCAAGCAGAGCGGCTTCGGCCGGGTGATGGGCGAGGACGGGCTCCGGCAGATGTGCGACGTCAAGCACATCAACGCGGACCGCATCGCGCTGGGGTCGAAGGACCCGACCTGGTTCCCCTACACCGCGTCGTCGTACAGCTGGTTCAAGCGGGGGATGCGCGCGCTCTTCTCGAGCGGCGGCTTCCTGCGGCGCATCGGGGAGCTGTTCTAGGGCGCGGCGCTGTCGACAGCGGCGGAGGGGAGCCTCGAGAACGTCGGCTGACCAGACGCCGGATGGACGGCCGCCGTGCGGGCACAGATCCTGCGCTTCGCGCCAGAGGCGCGCGTTCTTGCAACCCCACCCCCTTCTGATCCAGGCTGAACCCATGTCTACCCGGCCCGGTTCCTCGCCGAGCGACCCCATCCTCGCGGCCATCGATCGCGCGGCGCGTGTGCAGAGGCTCACGCCGGAGCAGCGCGCCGAGCTCGATCGGGACGTCGCCGGCATCGCGGCGGGCCGTGCGCGCCTCGTCGCTCACGAGGATCTGCCGCAAGCCCTGGAGGAGCTGGCCCGCGGGCAAGGCGGATGAGCTTCCGCGTCGTCTGGAGCTTCCCAGCGCTGGAGACGTTTTACAGGCTGCCGATGCACTCGGCCTTCATGATCGACCGGGCGGTCGTTCGCTTCGCGGAGACGGGCGAAGGCGAGCTCGCGTGGGAGGCGCCCTACTACCTCCTCAGCGCGGGCTTCCACGACGTGGTGCTCACGATCGAGCGCGAGGCGCGGACGATCACCGTGCTCCGCATCTACCGCGCTCGCTGAGAGCTACGGGATCTTCCGGTCCAGATCAGATCGGCGACGTCCGGCTCGAAGACGAACGCCTGGTCCTCCGTAAGGGTCGTCGAGATGGGCTGACTCGGCTCCATGACCTCGCGGACGATGCGGTCGAGCTCTGGACGCCTGTTCGAGGAGGGCCTGAAACTCCGCAGGGGTCCCGACCGCGCGGGTCTCCTTCAGGACCGCGAGTTGCTCTTGTGATAGTTCGATTCCCATAACCTACCTCCGTTGGGGGTGGTGGTCAGTGTGGATATCGTGGCCAATGGGCGGTCGTAGCACGACAGCAGAGCTCGGCGCGCACCAGCAGCGCCCGACGCACCGGAAAGCACGGTTGCGTCACCGGGGACCTGCACCAGCGCTTCCGGGACGCGACCCGGCGGAGCTGGGGAGCGGGATCAGCGGATCGGGAGCGCGGCCAGCAGCTCGGGGAGCTGCACCAGCGGGTGCTGGCAAGGGCTCCGGACCTGCTGGCGAGCGTCCATAACCTGCTGGCACGGTCCCCCCGGACCACTGGGACGCGTCCTCGCGTGCTGCCGCAACAGAGATGTGGTGTAACGAGGAAGAAAATTCTGTAGTTTCCTGTGACGCTTATCACGGCCAGACGGAGGATTGCATTGGACACTCGACGGCGCTCTCGCATCGACGGGAACAGGGCTGTATCAGCGCGAGGTGCGGGTCGAGCGCTGTTCGCGCGGATGTTCGTCGCCCTCGTCGCGCTCGTAACCGTGGCGTGCGGCGACGAGCCAGGCGACAGCAGCACGAGCAGCGGCGACCCGGGCGGGACCGGCGGCAGCGCGGCAACCAGCACGAGCGGTTCAGGCGGGGCAGGCGGCGCGGGCGGCGAAGGCGGCAGCGGCGGAGGCCCCGGCTGCACCGCGGGCGCGTCGCAGAGCGTCCCGTGTGGCCTCAATGGAAACGGGGAGCAGACGCAGGTGTGCACCGACGGTGTCTGGGTCGACGAGGGCGCGTGCGACGATCCGGACGAGTGCGTCGACGACGCCCAGCAGAGCGAGCCTTGCGGCCACAACGGCGCCGGGACGGCGACCTCGGTCTGCACGGGCGGCGTCTGGCAGCCGGGCGCCTGCGTCAATGCGGACGTCTGCACGAACGGCACGACGCATCAGGCAGCCTGTGGGCTGAACCGGGCGGGCTCGAAGCCGCAGGTCTGCACGGCAGGGCAATGGCAGGACGATGGCGCCTGCGCCGACCCCGACGTCTGCACGAACGGCACGACCCAGCAGATCGCCTGCGGGCTCAACGGGGCCGGCGCCCAGTCCCAGGTCTGCACCGCGGGGCACTGGCAGGATCATGGCGCCTGCGTCGACCCCGACGTCTGCACGAACGGCACGACCCGGCAGGCGACGTGTGGCTTCAACGGGGTGGGCACGAAGCCGCAGGTCTGCACGGCAGGGCAATGGCAGGACGATGGCGCCTGCGCCGACCCCGACGTCTGCACGAACGGCACGACCCAGCAGATCGCCTGCGGGCTGAACGGAGCGGGCGCGAGACCCCAGCGCTGCGCCGGGGGCCAGTGGCAGGACAACGGCGCCTGCGTCGATCCCGACGTCTGCACGAACGCCGCTACGCAGCAGAGCGCCTGTGGGTTGAACGGGGCAGGCTCGAAGCCCCAGCGCTGCGCCGGAGGCCGATGGCAGGACGACGGCGCCTGCGTCGACCCCGACGCCTGCGCGAACGGCACGACGCAGCAGGCCGGCTGCGGATACAACGGCGCGGGCACGAAGCCGCAGCGTTGCGCGAATGGCCAGTGGCAGGACGATGGCGCCTGCGTCGACCCCGACGTCTGCACGAACGGCACGACGCAGGACGTTCCGTGCGGGCTCAATGGACGCGGCGATCGGCAGCAGAGCTGCACGCAGGGCGCGTGGGTGGACACCGGCGCGTGCATCGATCCCGACGAGTGCGTCGACGACGAGGTGGCGCTCGCGACGTGTCCCGGCGGGGTCCAGTCGACGACGTGCGTCGAGGGGCTCTGGATCGAGGACGGCGTGTGTGAAAGGAACCCGCTCAGCGCGCAAAAGCTCACGACGTGCGCTGTTGTGGACCGCAAGGTCTACTGCTGGGGCAACAACTCGAGCGGCGAGCTTGGCAATGGCACCACGATCTCGACGGGCACGCCGACGCCGGTCTCGAACCTGAACGACGCCGTCGCCGTCGGGATGGGCGACCACCACGGTTGCGCGCTGCGCGCGACCGGCGCCGTCGTCTGCTGGGGCGCTGGCGATGCGGGCGGGCTCGGGAGCGGGGCCACCACGAGGACGACGACGCCCGTCCCCGTGTCCGGCCTCGACGACGCCGTGGCCCTCGATGTCGGCGCCGAACACGCATGCGCGCTGCGCGCGACCGGCGCCGTCGTGTGCTGGGGGCAAGGCCGCGCGGGCCAGCTCGGCAATGGATCGACGGCGAACGCGACGACGCCGGTCGCCGTCTTGAACCTCGCCGACGCCGTCGACGTCGACGCGGGCGGTGAACATACCTGCGCGCTGCGCGCGACCGGCGCCGTCGTGTGCTGGGGGCATGGCGTCGATGGCCAGCTCGGAAACGGCATTGCTTCCAACCAGTCGACGCCCGTGGCCGTCTTCGGCCTGAACGACGCGATCACGATATCGTCCGGCTGGAACTATAGCTGCGCCGTGCGGGCGAGCGGCAGCGCCGTCTGCTGGGGTCGAGGGACCAATGGCCAGCTCGGCAATGGCTCCTCAAACGACGTGTTCACGCCCGTCGCGGTGTTGACCCTCTCGGATGCGGTCGCCATCGAGACGAGCAGCGCGACCAATTACGCGGGCTCGGGCGGGACCTATGGCCATACGTGCGCGCTGCGCCAGAACGGCGCCGTCCGGTGCTGGGGGTATGGCGTCGATGGCCAGCTCGGGCAGGGGACGTTTGCTTCGAGCTCGGCCGGCGTTGCCGTGCTGGGCCTGAGCGACGCGCGCGCCGTGGCGGCGGGCTTGCATCACACGTGCGCGATGCGAAGCACCGGCGAGCTCCGCTGCTGGGGGTTGGCAAGCAGTGGGCAGCTCGGGAATGGATCGGTCGCCACCGCGCCGTTGCCGGCCTCGGTGGTGGACCTGCGGGACGCGGTGGAGATCTCCGCGGGCCCAGACCACTCGTGTGCCGTGCGCCAGAGCGGCGAGGTCCAGTGCTGGGGCGAGGGCGGCGACGGTCGGCTCGGCAACGGCTCCACGGTGGACCAGCCGAGCCCCGTCACCGTGTCGGGCGTGACCGACGCCGTTCGCGTCAGTGCGGGCGCTGGCTACACGTGCGCACTGCTTAAGAATGGACAGGTTCAGTGCTGGGGGGATGGATCTTATGGCGCGCTCGGAAACGGCGCGACGGCGGACAGCGACATGCCCGCCGCGGTGTCGAACCTGACGGACGCCGTCGCGATCAGCGCGGGCAGCTTGCACACGTGCGCTGTGCGCCAGAACGGGCAAGTTCGCTGCTGGGGCTATGGGGCAGACGGACAGCTCGGGAACGGGGCTACCACGGGGCAGAGCGCGCCCGTCACCGTGCTCAACGTGACGGACGCCATCGGCGTCACGGCCGGCAGCTATCACACGTGCGCCTTGCACGCATCAGGCGCCGTCTCGTGCTGGGGCTCCGGGACGAGCGGACAGCTCGGAAACGCCACCTTGACGAGCTCGTCGACGCCGGTCGCGGTGACTGCGCTGAGCGACGCCATCGCGCTCGATGCGGGGGCGGCGCACACGTGCGCGGTCCACGGCACGGGTGCCGTGAGCTGCTGGGGCAGCGGCGGCAACGGACAGCTCGGGAATGGTGCGACGACGAACGTCACCATTCCCATCCCGGTCTCGACCCTCGGCAATGCCGTGCAGGTGAGCGCTGGCGGCACGCACACCTGCGCGGTCACGGCCCTCGGGGGCGCGTTTTGCTGGGGCAGCGGCGCCAACGCACAGCTCGGAAACGGCTCGGTGGCCAATGCGCTGACGCCGGCGCAAGTCCCGAACGTCGCCGACGCGGTGAGCATCAGCGCCGGGACGAGCCACGCCGTCATGCTCCGTCAAACGGGCTCCGTTGCGGTCTGGGGAGCGGTAGGCGTGGGTCGCCTTGGCAATGGCAGCCCGAAGATCAGCTTCCCCATCGCCGTAGCCGGGCTCTGAGCTTCGCACGCGAGCGCGCCTCGGCTCGTCGAGGCGCGCGTGGCGAAAGCAGGTCGACAAGGCTCCGCCCGCGTCACGGCCTGTCCGCGAGGACAGCCGACTGGTGGACCGCCGCCGGCGCGCGCGCGTACTCCCTGAGCGCGATCGAGTCGTGCAGCCGGACCCCGTGGCTGCTCAGCTTGGCCAGCGCGCGCGACACCCCGCGCGGCGCAACGCTGACCAGGCGGCCTATCTGCGCCAGCGCCCACAGCTCGAACCGGCTGCCCGGGACCAGGCGCCTGGCGGCGTTCAGCGCGAACACCCGGCTGCGACGCACGTAGTCGGCCAGCTTGCGCTCGCAGGCCTGGAACGCGCGCGCGTGGTCGCCGCCTGCCGCGGCCAGCTCGCCGGCGAGGATATAGGCGCCGACCACCGCGAGGCTGGTGCTGCCGCCGACGGCCGGCCCGGGCGAATAGCCGGCGTCGCCGGTCAGGGTGACGCGCCCGCGTGACCACGAGTCCATGCGCAGCTGCGTGATCGAGTCGAAGTAGAACGCCGGGGTCCGATCGAGCTCGGCCATCAGCCGCGGCACCTCCCAGCCGGCCCCGGCGAACGCCTCGCGCAGCAATTGCTTCTGCCGCGCGACGTCCCGGTGATGGACATCGAGCTCGCGCGGGCGCCCTTCGACCGGCGCTCACAAGACAGCGTGAGCGCCGGCGGGGGGCTGTGCGCGGCGGCGCGCGGGTGGGCGCGGCGAAGCCTCTTGGTTGATCGGTATCAGCCAGCGATCAGCGACGGGAGGTAGTCCTCCGGAGCGCTGAGGCCCAGGAGGTGGAGCACGGTGGCCCCCATGTTCGCGAGGCCGGGCTTCTGCACGGTGGTGTCGATCGCGAACGTGTAGCCGGGCGCATAGACGTGGAACGGCACCGGGTTGAGCGTGTGGCTCGTCTTCGGCTTCGGCGAGCCGTCCGCGAGCGTCTCGAAGGCGCCGGTCTTCTTCACGAGCTCGTACATCTCGTCGGCGTTGCCGTGGTCGGCCGTGACGAGGAGCACGCCGTTCAGCGCCTTGACCACCGGGAGCAGGCGCCCGATCGAGAGGTCGACCGCTTCGACGGCCATGATGGACGCGTCGCGGACGCCCGTGTGGCCCACCATATCGCCGTTCGCGTAGTTGATCCGGTAGAAGTCGTGCTTTTGGCTCTTGAGCTGGGCGATGAGCGCGTCGGTGATCTCCGACGCCTTCATCCACGGGCGCTCCTCGAAGGGCAGCGTGTCGCTCGGCACCTCGAAGTAGGTCTCCCGCGCGTCGTCGAACTTGCCGCTCCGGTTGCCGTTCCAGAAGTAGGTCACGTGGCCGTACTTCTGCGTCTCGCTGCTGGCGTAGCTGCGCTTGCCGGCCGCGACGAGGTACTCGCCGAGCGTGCGGTCGATGGCCGGTGGAGGCACGAGGAAGCGCTTCGGAAGCTGGAGATCGCCGTCGTACTGCATCATGCCCGCGTAGAAGACGTCCGGCTTCGGGCCGCGGTCGAACTTGTCGAAGTGGGGGTCTTCGAACGCGCGCGTGATCTCGATCGCGCGGTCGCCGCGGAAGTTGAAGAAGAGCACCGCCGAGCCATCCTCGATGGGCCCCACGGGCTTGCCGCTGCCGTCGACGATCACGAAGCCGGGCAGGTTCTGGTCGATGACGGCCGGGTCTTCCTCGCGCAGCGTCTTGATCGCCGCCTCGAGGCTCGGGAAACCACGCCCCTCGCCGCGCACGTGGAGTCTCCAGCCGCGCTCGACCATGGGCCAGTCAGCCTCGTAGCGATCCATGGTGATCTTCATGCGGCCACCGCCGGAGGCCACGCGGTAGTCGCGACCGCCCTTGCCGTTGATCGCGGCGAGCTCCCGCTCGATCCGCTCCACGTAGGTGAGCGCGCTGGTCTGCGGCACGTCGCGCCCGTCGATCAGCGCATGGATGCGCACCTTCTCGACGCCGACCGCGTCCGCGGCCTTGAGCATCGCCGCCAGGTGGTCGATGTGGCTGTGCACGTTGCCGTCGGAGAGCAGGCCCATGAAGTGGAGCGGCTTGCCCGTGTTCTTCACGCGCGCGATGGCGAGCCTCCACGCCTCCCCCTCGAACAGCGAACCGTCGGCGATGGCATTGTTCACGAGCTTGGCGCCCTGATCGAACACGCGGCCCGCGCCGAGCGCGTTGTGGCCGACCTCGCTGTTGCCCATGTCGTCGTCGCTCGGCAGGCCGGCCGCCTTGCCGTGCGCCGCGAGCGTGGTGCTCGGCGCGTTGACCGCGAGCCAGTCCAGGTGCGGGGTGCGAGCGAGCCACACCGCGTTGCCGTCGTTGTGCTTGCCGACGCCGATGCCGTCCATGACGACGACGACGACGGGCCCGGACACGCCAGGGAACGAGCGATGCTTGGGGAGGACCAGTGAACTCATGTCGGACCGTTTACCGGAGATCGGGGCGGAGAAGAACTACAACCGGCAAACCTCGGGGCGCTCGCTCGGTCCGGCACGCGGCCATCACGGCCGGAAGGTGCATCTCTCATCCGTGCAGGATCGTGGCGGTCACATCGCGCCCGCCCGAGAGGTTGGTGATCAGCGCCATCGGCGTGTAGAGGAGCCCGAAGGGGAAGCCCCACCAGCCGAAGAGCAGCGAGATCATCGTGTACGGGAGGCCCTTGAGGAGCGCGCTCTCGCCCGGCCGGATGTAATGGACGGCGGAGCTGCGCTTGAAGGTGAGGATGAGGATCGAGATACAGTATTCGAACACCACGAACCGCGCCCCCGCGGCCAGCTCACCGCGAATCGTTTCGTTCGACAATCCCTCGATCCCTGCAATCGTCATCGGCTGCTCCCCCGTCTTGCGCGGCCGGCGGCCGTGGTTGGCCATGGTCGCACGCGCGCCGGGGGGATTGACAGGGGCGAGGTGCGGGCGTCGGGGCTCGGGCTTCTTCTCGCCGCTGCGCCGGATTGGAAGAACATCCGGCCGCCAACGAGCCTCAACCTATCGAAGTTGCTGTTCTTTCTTCCGAGCCCGCGCCGCCGCGCACAGCCCCCCGCCGGCGCGGCGGCTCGGCTCAGCCTCTCTCCGCTACGCGGCCGCCGCCGGCTCCCCCGCCGCCGCGCCGGTCACGCCGCCCGTGCCCGCGGCCTCGATCGGCGCCTCCTCCAGCGCCGCCGCGATCACCTGGCTCATGTCCTCGACGAAGATGAGCTCCAGTTCGGCCCGCACCTCCTTCGGGATCTCCTCGGCGTCGCGCGCGTTCTTCTGCGGCAGGACGACCCGCTTGATCCCGGCGCGGTGCGCCGCGAGCACCTTGGACTTGATCCCGCCGACCGGCAGCACCCGCCCGCGCAGCGTGCACTCGCCCGTCATCGCCGTGTCCGAGCGCACCCGCCGCGCGGAGAGGAGCGACGTCAGCGCCGTGAACATCGTCACGCCCGCGGACGGCCCGTCCTTGGGCACGCCGCCCGCAGGGACGTGGATGTGCAGGTCCTCCGCCTCGAGCTTCGCCGTGTCGACCCCGAGCTCGATGGCGTGGCTGCGCACGTAGGTGAGCGCCGCCTTCGCCGACTCCTTCATCACGTCGCCGAGCTGACCCGTGATCTCGACCCTCCCCTTCCCCGGCATCCGCGACGTCTCGATGAACAGGATGTCCCCGCCCACCGGCGTCCAGGCGAGCCCGGTCGCGACGCCGGCGACGCTCGTCCGCTCCGCCACGTCGCTGAAGAACCGGACCTTGCCAAGGTACGTCCCGAGATCGCTCGCCTCGACCACCACGCGCGGCGCCTTGCCGTCCGCCGCGCGGGCGATCTCCAGCGCGACCGCCCGGCAGAGCTTCTTGATCTCGCGGCCGAGCTGCCGCACCCCGGCCTCGCGCGTGTAGTCGCGCACGATCGCCGCGAGCGCCTCGTCCGTGATCGACAGCGACCCCGGGTCGATCGCGTGCTCCTTGAGCTGCTTCGGGACGAGGTGCGACCGCGCGATCGCGATCTTCTCGTCCGGCGTGTAGCCGGACAGCTCGATGACCTCGAGCCGGTCCCGCAGCGGCGCCGAGAGCGCCCCGAGATCGTTCACCGTGCAGAGGAAGACGACCTCCGACAGATCGAACGGGAGCTCCAGGTAGTGATCGACGAACGTCCGGTTCTGCTCCGGATCGAGCACCTCCAAGAGCGCCGCCTCGGGCGAGCCCCGCCACCCGGCGCCGAGCTTGTCGACCTCGTCGAGGAGCACGATCGGGTTCTTCACCTTGGCCTTCTTCAGCGCGTGCACGATCCGGCCGGGCAGCGCGCCGACGTACGTCCTCCGGTGGCCGCGCAGCTCCGCCTCGTCGTGCACGCCGCCGAGCGAGATGCGCACGAACGGGCGGCCCGTGGCGTCGGCGATCGACTGGCCGAGCGAGGTCTTGCCCACGCCGGGCGGGCCCGCGAAGCACAGGATCGTCGCGCGCGCCTTCCCGGTCAGCTTGAGCACCGCCATGTGCTCCAGGATGCGGCGCTTCACGTCGTCGAGGCCGCGGTGATCCTCGTCGAGCTTCGCCTTCACCGCGTCGAGGTCGTCCTTCACCTCCGCCCTCGCGCTCCACGGCAGGTCCGCGATCCACTCGAGGTACGTGCGGATCACGTTGTGCTCCGCGCTCTGCGGGCCGACCGACTCGAGCCGGCGGAGCTCCCGATCGGCGACGGCGCGCGCCTCCTCGGGGAGCCCGGCCTCGTCGAGGCGCCGCCGGAGGGCCGACAGCTCGTCCTCGCCCTCCTCGCCGCCCGCGAGCTCCTTCTGGATGGCCCGGAGCTGCTCGCGGAGGATCACCTCGCGCTGGCCCTTGCCGAGCTCGCGCCGCACGTCGCCGTCGATCTTCTTCTTCAGGTCCGCCAGCGCGGACGCCTCGGCGAGCAGGCCGGCGACCCGCTGGAGCCGCGGCACCACGCGGAGCTCGGAGAGCACCTCCATCTCCTTCTCGGTGGCCAGGCCGAGCGCGCCGGCGACCTGATCCGCGAAGACGCCCGGCTCCGCCCGGCTCGTGGCGGCGATCTCGGCGAGGTTGGTCCCCGTCTTCGGGCCGACCTCGCGGGCGCGCTCGCGCAGCGACGCCGCGAGCAGGCGCGCCTCCTCGGCGTCGCCGAGGAACTCGGGCGCGAGGGTGCCCTCGGCCCGCCACGTCGGCTCGGTCTCGACCAGGGCCGAGAGCGCGAAGCGATCGAGCCCCTCGATCACCAGCCGGTAGCCGTTCGAGACGCGCGAGATGTCGACGACCCGCGCGAACGTGCCGATGTCGTGGAGGTCCTCGCGCCGCGGATCCTCGCGCTTCGGATCGCGCTGCGCGATGACGCCGATCACGTCGCCGGCGTGGACGGCGTTGAGCAGCGCCACCGAGCGGGGGCGCCCCACCGGGAGCGTCAGCACGGTGCCGGGAAAGAGGACGCCGGTGCGGAGCGGGAGCAGGGGAAAGGGGGAACGAGGCGCGCTGGCGCCGCTGCGAAGCTGGCTCATGCGAACTCCTGTGGCAGCGGTCGGCTCGCGCCATCCGTGCCGGATCGGTCGAAGGTCAGGTGGACTGCGTGGACGGCGCGCCGCGCCTCCGCCCGTCAGGGCAGCGCAGCGCGCGGATGGGCTCACGTAGACCGCCGCGAGCAACCGCTCGGGCGAGCTCCATGAATCGATGAACGAAAAGTAAATTCGTTCACGCGCCCGTCAACCCGCCCCCCCGGCGAGCGCGACGGCTGGATCAGAACAGCTGGACGCCGAGCACGACGCCGGGCCAGGCGCGCTCGGTGCTGGTGGCGTCGGAGCCGAGGGGGGCGCTGCCGTAGGGGCTCAGCCGGGCGTCCGCCGGGGTGCCGCCGAACGCGACGTTAAAGCTGGGACCCCCGAAGATCGCGAGCTCCGGGAAGAGGCGGAAGCCGAGGAGCGCGCGCGCCTGCGCGATGATGGCCGCCGGCTCGAGCGTCGAGGGCTCGTGGAGCGTGTACCCGAGCACGTCGACGTCGACATAGGCGCGCTGATGGATGGAGATGCGGCCGCCCAGGCCGAGCGCGGAGACCAGGAGAGGGCGGTTGCCGATCGTGCGAAGGCCGATCCCGTAGATGTTGTGGATGTGGTCGCTCCCGTGCTTGACGCCGGCCATCACGATGCCGGATTCGAGCCCCCAGGCGTCCACGTGCAGGCGGCCCTTGCGGATGAAGTTGAACAACCCGAGCGAGAACGGCGAGTCGTCGGCGTAGTTGACGAGGCCGATCTGAGCGCCCCCCACCTTGCCGGTGGCGATGTTGACGAGCCCGATCTGCACGTCCGCCGACTCGCCCGCGGCCAGGTTCGTCAGGCCGGCTTGCAGATCGGCCGACCCGCCGGCGGCGACGTTGACCAGGCTGAGCTGCACGTCCGTCGCCTCGCCCACGGCGACGTTGGCCGCGCCGATCTGCACGTCGGTCGACTTGCTCACCACGACGTTGGCCACGCCGACCTGCAGATCCACGGACGCTCCCGCGGCGAGGTTGGCCATGCCCACTTGGGCTCCGTCGACCTGACCGGCGGCGACGTTGACCGCGCCGACCTGCGCGCCCGCGACAGGACCGGCGGCGACGTTGACCGCGCCGATCTGCGCGCCCCGGAGCGAGCCGACGACGTTGGCGCCGCTCGTGACCTGCACGCCACGCGCCGGACCGAACACGAGGTTGGCCGCGGTCGAGAGCTGCGCCCCGCACAGGAACGACGAGGAGATGCTGGCGCCCGCGCTGAGCTCGATGCCCGTGGTGCCCGCCGTGTACCCGGCGACGAGGCTCAGCGAGTAGTGGCGGACCACGTTCGTGCCGGTGAAGGTCGAGGAGCCGACGAGGGGGAGGACGTCGGCGCCGAACAGAACGCTCGTCGCACCGGGGGACGCGCACGGAGGCGGCTCCGGTGGCGCGGGGGCGGGGCGCGAGGCCTTCGCAGGACGCGCGGCGCGGGGAGGTGGCGCCGGCCTGCCGGCGTCGGGCGGCGCCGCGGGCGCTGGCTGCGCCGCGGCCGGCGCCTCGGGCGGGCGCTTGCCGAGCGCCGCGGCGAGCTCCGCCGCCTCGTCCCGGACGAGGTTGCCCGCGAGCAAGGCGATCGCCTCGGCGGCGCGATCGGGATCCTCCGGGACGTCGATGGTGCGCTCGATGCGGCGGCCGTCCGCGGCGCTGTAGCTCAGCGTGACGCGGCCGTCGGGCTCGCCGCGGAGGACCAGCGTGGAGCGCCCGGCGGTCGCCGCGCGGGCCAGCGTGACGTCGGCGCCGAGCTCGCGCCCGATGGCGGCGCGCACCGCGTCGGGATCGAGCGTCCACGGCGCGCCGTCGACGACGAGCTCGACGCCCGCGGCGCTCGGCTCCTCGGCGAGGGCAGGCGCGGGAGGCGCGGTGACCGCGGCGAGGGCGCCCGCGGCCGCGAACGCGTGCAGAAGGAGGACGCCCGCGCGGAGGCCTGCGCTGCGCGCGGACGTCTTCCGGTCACGGCGCGGCGAGCCCCGCGGCGGCGCAGGGGGAGGTGCGAGGGCGGGTGAGTTCATCGACCATGCTGTGCCCGCTCGCGGCGCGTTCGTTCACGCGCCGCGACGTTCACTCGTCCGCGCTGCGCATCGCCTCGAGCAGCGAGCGCGACTCGTCCTTTCGGTAGCCGCCGAGGGCGCCCTGCGCGAACGGCTCGAGCGCCCGCCGCGCCTCGTCCTTGCGGCCGAGGCGAACGAAGCAGAGGGCGCGGTTGTACTGGGCCTCCACCGCGAAGCGGCCGCGCGGGGCGGCGGCCAGGTACGCGTTCCACGCGTCGAGCGCGGCCGCCGGGTTGCGGTCGACGAAGTGCGCGCGGTGCGCCGCCTGGTAGAGCGCGTCCGCGTCGGGGCCGGCCGGCGGACGCTCGATGGCCTGCGGATCGCCCGCAGCCGGCCGCGGCGCGGTCGGCAGGCGCGCGGCGCCCGGCGCGACGGCCGCGGCCGGGCGCGAGGCAGACCGGACCGGCGCGACCGCCAGCACCGGCGCGCGCGGCGGCGCGGGTGCGATCGGGGGCTCCGCGATCGGCGCAGGCAGCGGCGGCGGCTCCGGCGCGGCCGCCTCCGCGCTCGCCTCGGCCTCGGGCGGCGCCGGCGCCTCGGCCTCGGGCGGCGCGGGCGCCTCGGCCGCGTGCCGCGGCCCGGACAGCGCGCGCTGCGGCGGCGGCGCGGGCGGCATGGTGGGCGCCTCGGAGACGCGCAGCCCGAGCCGCGACGCGAGGTCGTCCCAGCCGCCCGGGAACCAGCGCGCGGCCGAGGCCCACGCGACCGATCCGACGAGCACGGCGGCCAGCGGGACCACCACGCGGACCACCGCGAGGCGGCGCGCGCGTTGGGCCTTCAGGCTCCTCATCACGCGGGCGCGCGTCTCGTCGCGGCGGGCGCGCGACGCGTCTGCCTCCGCGCGAAGCGCGCGCGAGGCCTCGCGGAGCACGTCGTCCTTCTCCTTCACGGCGCCCTCTCTTCCAGCAGCGTCCGGAGCTTCTGCTTGGCGTGGAACAGCCGCGTGCGCACGGTGGCCTCGGGCACGCCCATGATCTCGGACGCCTCTCGCGCGCTGCGCTCCTCGACCTCGCAGAGCACGAACGCCACGCGCTGCGCCGTCGGCAGCGCGTCGAGGGCGCGGTTCAGGGCCTGGGCGAGCGCGGCGCGGCCGGCTTCCCGCTCGGGGCTCGACGCGTGCTCCTCGTCCGGCTCCAGGGCGAGCCGCTCCATGGCGGCGCGGCGCCGCGCCGCCGCGCGGAGGTGGTGGCGGGCGTGGTTGACCGCGATCGCGATGAGGAACGTCTTGAGCGACGAGCCGCCGCGGAACCGCTGCGCGGCCTGGGGCAGGCTGATGAAGACGTCGTGGGCCAGGTCCTCGGCGGACGCGTCGTCGCCGGTGAGGCGGCGGGCGAACCCGCGCACCGCGCCGTAGTGCCTGTCGTACGCCTCGCCGACCGCCGCGGCGTCCCCGCGCCGCAGCCGCTCGACGAGCGCCTCCTCCGCGTCCTGCGCGCGCTCGGCGCCGCGGGAGAAGAAGAACGGCATGAGGAGCGCCATGGTCTTCATCGGGCGCCACCTCTCCCCGGCGCGCGGGGGCTCGACGTCGCCGGACGGCTGTGCCCCCGGAAAATCCGCTGCTCGCTCTGTCCCATCTCGGTCCATCCCTGCGCCATCATCGTTACACCCGAACGCGCTCGGCGGCGTTGCCCGTTTGCCATCAACAAGCGTCGGAGAGCCCGGGTCGACATGAGGCACACCCCGTCGTGCCCGGCGTGGAGAAGAGCGTTCATGGTCGGCGCGTCGGTTTCGTGCCCGGAGGGGCCGGGGACGTTCAACCCCGGTGGGCAAAATCGACCGCCGGGGGTCCGGGCGGCTGAAATCTACGGCCAGGGGCGCGATCGGGCGCCGCGGTCCACCCCGCCGCCCGGGAGCTCCGGACCGGCGGCCGTCGAGATCGTGCGCAGGCGCGCGACCCGTTGAACGGAGCGCGCGGCAGCGGGCACGGAGCTCCGAGTGGGCAGAGGGCGCCGCGCCGACGAGCCGCGCCGCTGCCCTGGATCCATCGCTGATCAGGAGTGATGACCTATGAGCATGCGCACGGCCTTCGAGTGGGGTCTCGGTCTCTCTTTGTCTTTTTTCTCGATGACGACGGTCGGTTGTTACATCGAGACCAGCGACGACTGCGACTGGGACGATGACTGTATCGACGCGCCCGACGCTCCCGATTTCGAGCGCCCGGATTATGACGAGGACACGGATGACGACGACCGTGAGGAAGGCGCGAGCAGCGGCGGCGAGAGCAGCGCGAGCGGCGGCGGCGAGAGCAGCGCGAGCAGCGGCGGAACGGGCGGGAGCTCCTCAGGGGGACAGATCGCCTGCGAGGCGGCGTGCGACTGCCCGAGCGGCGACGCGTGCGTCGAGGGGATCTGCAAGACGCCGTGCGCGGCCTCGTGCGAGTGCGCCGAGGGCGAGTCGTGCGAGGGCGGCTATTGCGCGCCCCCGCCGGAGCCGGCCATCTCCTGCGAGGTGGACTGCGACTGCCCGAGCGGCAGCGAGTGCGTCGAGGGCGTCTGCACCTGAGCCGCGGGGCGCTCCCGGGCGCGCAGCGATCTGAGCTCGAAGCGCGCCCATCGTGAGTCTCGTGAGGCTGCGCGCCCTCTTACCCCACGGCCCGACTCCTGACCGCCGAACCGGTGAATCCCGCGAAGCGGGGCACTCAGCGCGGCGGGGAGCCCAGGCTCACCGCGACGGGATGAGCCGCTCGAGCCGGGACATGTACCCCGGCAGCTCCGCCGCCAGCGCTCCGGGCAGCGCCCGGTCCGCTTCGAACAACATCGCCAGGTTGCCGTAAAGCGCCGCGTCCGCGAGGCTCGGGGCCTCGCCGAACAGGAACGGCGATCGCTTCAGCGTCCGGACGGTCGGCGCGAGCAGGGTTTTCGCGCGCTCGAGCAGCGCCGGGGTGTCGCGCTCCCACTGCTCGATACAGCCAGCGCCGAACTTGCGCTCCTTGATCAGCGTGTACAGGGCGCGCTGACCCGGCCGCTCCCAGGCGTCGCGGATGCGCGGCGACGCGACTCGGAACAACACGTCCTCCAGCGGTCCATCGCAGAAGTCCGCGTACGCCCAGACCGGGCCCTCGAGCACGTCCAGCGTCAAGCGCCGGGCGGCAGGGTCCTCGAGCAGGAGCTCGCAGATCCGCCGCGACTCGACCGTCACCCGGCCGTCGTCGCCGACCAGCACCGGCACGTAGATGTAGCCGCCGGTCACGCGGGCCAGCTCGTCGCGATCATCGTACGGCACCTCGACCAGCTCGTACGGGCGGCCCAGGAGGTCGAGCAGCATCTGAACTTTGCGGGCGAAGGGGCTATATCGGAGTCGGTAGAGCTTCATGACTCCCGGGATACCCCGGCGCGCCTGGACGAGCGAACGAATGTTTTCCATGGTACATGAGAAATTCTCATGACCAGCCCCGCCCCGGGGGATCACCCTCCGCCGCTGCCGTCGCTCACCGCCCTGCAGGCGTTCGAGGCCGCGGCGCGCCATTCGAGCGTCACCCGCGCGGCGCGCGAGCTGGGCGTGACCCAGGCCGCCGTCAGCCACCAGATCCGCGCCCTCGAGGACACCCTGGAGACGGCGCTGTTTCGGCGCTCGCCGCACGGCATCAGCTTGACGGAGGACGGCGAGCGCTGGGCCGCGGAGCTGGGCGTCGTGTTCGCCCGGCTGCGCGAGGCGAACGCCCGCCTGCGGCGGCCCGCCGCGGACGCGCGGCCCGCCGTGTCGGTCAGCGTCACGCCGTCGTTCGGGGCGCGCTGGCTCGTGCCGCGGCTCGGGCAGTTCCTTGTGAGCCACCCGGAGGTCGACGTGCGCATCTCCGCCACCGAGCGCCTCGTCGATCTCGCGAGAGAGCCGGTGGACATCGGCATTCGTTATGGACTCGGCAGCTACCCGGGCCTCTTGACCGTCAAGCTGGCGGACGACGCCCTGATCGTGGCCGCCGCGCCGAGCGTCGCGAGCAAGCGCGCGCGCTGGCGCGTCGAGGACCTGAGCCACGAGGTGCTGCTCGGGGACGACCACCCCGACGCCTGGGGCCGCTGGTTTCGCGAGCGCTCGCGCCGCCTGCCAGCGCGGGTCCGCCAGAGCCAGCTCACCGACTCGTCGATGCTGGTGGACGCGGCGGTGCGCGGTCAGGGGGTGGCGCTCGCGCGCTGGTCGCTCGCGGCCGCGGAGCTCGAGCTCGGCCGCCTGGTGCTGCTCTTTCCCAGGCTCCCGGCGCTGCCGACGGGCCTCGCTTACTACCTCGTGAGCACGCGCGCGAGCCTGCGGCGCAAGCCGGTGGCCGCCTTCAGGGACTGGGTCGTATCCGAGGCCGCGAGCCTGCGCAGGCCCGGAGGCTGACGGCGCGGCGTCAGCCCCCCGGCTCGCGGGCGGGCCCGCGGCCGACGAGGCCGTAAAGGACGATCCGGTGGACCGCGGACAGCATCGCCTCGACCTCTTCGCGGGAGCCCTGGAACAGCCACGGAGGAGCGAAGCTCGCATAGGCGCGCAGGAGGGCGCGCGCGGTGAGCTCGGCGTCGGCGGCGTCGAGCTCGCCGGCGCCGGCGCCGCGCGCGACGAGATCGCGGAGGAGCGCGCGCTCCTCGTCGAGGAAGCGGGCGTGGGCGGCCTTCACGGCGCGGCTCTGGCAATGCACGAGATCGCACGCGTGCGCGCCCGAGCCGGCGAGCTCCAGGAAGGCGCGCGCGCGGGCGTCGAACACCGCCCGCAGCCGGTCGCAGAACGGCACGTCGTCCCGGGCCGCGGCGGCGCGCATCGCGGCCATGACGGCGCGGTGCTCGCCCTGGGAGAGCTCCTCGACGATGGCGTCCTTCGAGGCGAACTCCAGGTACACGGCGCCGACCGCGATCTCGGCCTCGCGCGCGATATCGGCGACGGTGGTCTTGGCAGGCCCGTACCGGCGGAGGAGCCGCTCTGTCGCCTCGAGGATCCGCTGGCGCCGCTCCCTTTCGCCGCCGGGGTAACCGTGCTCCATGAGGTGAGCGATGTTCTCCTGGATTCACGGCCGGGGGAAGCGTCCTGGCGGGCGGCCGGCAGGGACCATGGGAACGCCACGGCGCGCGGGCACGGGCGGGCCACGCGCTGGCCGCTGGCGATGGCGCACGAACCCGACGGCGCGCGGGCCGCGCCGGCGCGACGGAGCCCAGCCCCGAGATTGATCGCCGTACGTCCGGCGGCTATCGTGGGCTGGCTTTGCACCGGATTTTCCGCGAAGATCGCGCTGTTCACGGGATCCGCGGTCCGGCGCGCGAGGGGACCGAGCCATGACGAGCACCGCGCCGACACACGACGAAGCCGAAGGGCTGGTGCGACCGGGGCAGGTCATCGCCGAGAAGTACCGCGTCGAGCGGGTGATCGGCGCCGGCGGGATGGGCGTCGTCGTCGCCGCGACCCACCTCCAGCTGGAGGAGCGGGTCGCGATCAAGCTGCTCCTGCCCGAGGCGGCGAAGTCGCGCACGCTCGCCGAGCGCTTCGTGCGCGAGGCGCGCGCCGCGGTGAAGGTCAAGAGCGAGCACGTGGCGCGCGTGACCGACGTCGGGACGCTCGACTCCGGCACGCCGTACATGGTGATGGAGTACCTGTCGGGCAGCGACCTCGCCGACGCGCTCCGCGCGGGCGGGCCGATGACCCCGCAGGCGGCCGTCGAGTACGTCCTCCAGGCCTGCGAGGCGCTCGCCGAGGCGCACGCCGCGGGCATCATCCACCGCGACCTCAAGCCGGCGAACCTGTTCCTCACGCGGCGCGCGGACAGCTCCCCGTGCGTGAAGGTGCTCGACTTCGGGATCTCGAAGGTGGCGACCGGCGGCTCCGACCCACGGATCACCGACACGAAGGCCATCATGGGGTCGCCGCTCTACATGTCGCCCGAGCAGCTCAAGTCCTCGCGCGACGTCGACGCGCGCACCGACATCTGGTCGCTCGGCGTCATCCTGTTCGAGCTGCTCACCGGCGCGCCGCCGTTCGACGGCGCGACGATGCCGCAGCTCTGCGTGGCGATCATGCAGGGGATCCCGAGCCCCCTCGCCGCGTTCCGCTCCGACGTGCCCCCGGCGCTCGAGGCGGTGATCCGCAAGTGCCTGGAGAAGCTGCCGGAGCAGCGGTTCCGCCACGTCGGGGAGCTGGCCGAGGCGCTCGCGCCGTTCGCGACCGGGCGGGCCCGGCTCTCCATCGACCGGATCAGCGGGATCTCGCGGAGCTCGGGGCCCCCGCGGCCGGAGCTCGCTTCGGCGAGCGGGGTGACCTCGCCGACCGTGGTGAACACGTCGCTGAACACCTCGCCGACGTGGAGCGGGACGGTCGTGACGCGAAAGCGGCCGGTGGGGCTCGCCGTCGCGGCCGGCGCCTTCGTGTCGCTGATCGCCGCGGTCGCGGTCTTCGCGTTCCTGACGTCCCGCTCGCGCGGCGACGGCGCGGCGACCGAGCCGGCCGCCAGCGCCTCGGCCGCGCCGTCGCCGGCGGACGCCGCGGCACAGCCGGCGACCGCGCCCGCGTCGCTCTCGCCGGCCGTCACGCCCGGCGGCGCCGAGGCCCCCGCGCCGGTGGACGACCGCACGGCGGCGCCGGGCCCGGCCGAGATCACCCCTGCGCCCCCCGCGGCGCCGGCCAGCGGCAAGCCCGCGGCGCCGCGCCGGCCGAGCGCCGCGCCGCGACCCCCGGCCCCCACGCACGCCACGCAGCAGGCTCCGGCCCCCCGGCCGCCCGCCGCCCCGGCCGCCGCGCCGCCCGGCGGCAACCTGTTCGACGATCGCAAGTGAGGACACCACCATGACGAGCCTGCCCGTGAAGCACCTCGGGCGCCTGCTGGCGCTCGCGATGTTCCTTGCCGCCCTCCTCTCGGGCGGCCGCGACGCGAGGGCCGACACGGCGGCCGCGCAGGCCCTGTTCGACGCGGCCAAGCAGCTGATGGCCCAGGGCAAATACGCCGACGCGTGCCCCAAGCTCGAGGAGAGCCAGCGGCTCGACCCGGGGATCGGCACGCAGTTCAACCTCGCGGCCTGCTACGAGCAGCTCGGCCGGACGGCGAGCGCCTGGTCGATGTTCCTCGAGGTGGCCGGCGCGTCGAGGGCCGCCGGCCAGCTGGAGCGCGAGAAGGTCGCGCGGCAGCGCGCCGCCGCGCTCGAGCCGCGGCTCATCCGGCTGACGATCACGGCGCCGGCCGACTCCCCGGCCGACCTCCAGGTGAAGCGCGACGGCGCCCTCGTGGGGCGCGCGCAGTGGGGCACGCCGGTGCCCGTGGATCCCGGGAAGCACACGGTCGAGGCCTCCGCCGCCGGCCGAGCGCCGTTCGCGAGATCCATGGAGCTCACCCGGGCGGGCGCCTCGGAGACGCTGGCCATCCCGCCGCTGCCCGCGGGCGCGCCGGCGCGCGACGCCGCGCTCCCGCCGAGCGGCCCCGCCGCGCCTGCGGGCGCCGCCGCGCTTCCTCCGGGCGGCCCCGGCGCGCCGCGAGCGAGCGGCGCCCCGCTCGCGCCGGTCGCCGCGGTTGCGCCGGGGCGCCCGGCCGCGCCGCTGACCAAGCGCCGCAGCAAGGGGATGATGGTCACGGGCATCGTCCTGACGAGCCTCGGCGCCGTCGCCATCCTGGGCGGGGGCCTGGTGATCGCCTCCGCCCCCTCGTGCTCCGGCGACGGCTGCGTGTACGACAGGTCCAGCAACCCGTACGCCGACGACACGGGCTACCAGTACGAGGAGGACGGCGCGGACGCGGAAGGCGCCGGGGTCGGGCTCGTCGTCGGCGGGCTCGTCCTCGCCGGCGTCGGCATCCCGCTCGCCATCGTCGGCGGCCGCAAGGTGCCGGTGCAGCCCGAGAAGCAGGCTGCCTCCACGCCGGCGCCGCCGCCCGAGCTCGTCATCGGCCCGCGCTACGCCGGGCTCCGCTGGTCCATGTGAGCGCCGGCGCGGCGCTGCGCCGGCCCGGCGCGCGCGGCGGTGCGCCGCCGCGGCGCGCGGCGAGGGGGTCGTGAACGCTCATTCCGGATCGATCCGGTACACGGTGCCGCCGAGATCGACGACGTAGACCTCGCCGGCCCCGTCCTGCCCGAAGCTGGCGATGCTGTAGCCGAACGACCCGAGATCGTCCGTCCGGTCGACGGGCGCGGAGACCACCCCGCCCTCATAGGTGAGCGTCCAGACCCTGCCGCTGCAGTAATCACCGTAGAAGTAGCTCCCCCGGAGCCACGGAATCCTGCTGCCCCGGTAAACGTAGCCGCCGGTGACCGAGCAATCCTCGATGACCCGCCCGGCGTGGCCGTACTCGACGGCAGGGAGCGTGATGGTCCCCTCGAGATCGCAGCTCTCCGCGGGGATGAAGCAGTGCGCGCCCTCCATCCGGCGCCAGCCGTAGTTCTTCCGTCCTTGCCCTGCCGGCTCGATGTTGATCTCTTCCCAGAGGCGGTGACCGACGTCCGCGATGTAGAGATCGCCCGTGCACGCGTCGAAGCTGAAGCGGTACGGGTTCCGCAAGCCATAGTCCCAGATCTCGGGCAGGACGCCTTCGCCCGTCATGTTCCCTTCCGGGATGCCGTACGGGTGTGTCGAGACGTCGAGGCGAAGGATCTTCCCGAGCAGCGTCGTGAGCGCCTGGCCATTGCCGATGTCGGCATGGTTGGGGCCGGCGTCGTTGTTGTCGCCGCCGTCGCCGAGCCCGAGATAGAGGAAGCCGTCGATCGGGCTGAACTCGAGCGAACCGCCGTTGTGGTTCCGATGTAGATCCACGACCTCGAGGTACGTGGCCACCGGGTCTGGACTGGCCACGTCCGGCCCCTCTCCCCGCGCGAACTCGACCACACGCGCGTTGCCGCCCGTCGCCTTGTCCGTGTAGTGGACGAAGAAGCGACCGCCGTCCTCGTAATCCGGGTGGAACGCGAGCCCGAGCAGACCGCGCTCGCCGTTGGCATTGAACAGGACGCGATCCCGGATATCGAGAAACACCTTGGGCTCCGCCGCTCCGTCGTCGAGGACGAGGATCTGGCCAGGCTGCGTCAGGATGAAGAGCCGCGTGGGGTCGCCCGGCGCGGATTTCACGAGGAGCGGGTGATCGAGGCCGGAGACGACCGTCGTGAGCTTCAGCGCGCCCTCGTCCTCGCTCGGCGGCGCACAGCTGAATCCCTCCGCGGGCTCACCGCCGCCGCTGCCGCCAGCGCCGCTGCCGCCGCTGCCGCCAGCCCCGCTCGCGCCAGCCCCGCTCGCGCCAGCCCCGCTCGCGCCAGCCCCGCTGCTGCCACCCCCACTCGCGTCCGCTCCGCCGGCTGCGGCCGATGAGTCCCCGCCGGTCGTGCCGGGCGGCAGCGGAGAGATCGACTCCTCGCGCGAGCAGGCGATGAACGCGAGCTCGGCCGCCAGAACAAGCGCGAGGATCGGAAGGGACGACAGGGCTGAGCTCGACGGCCTCATGGCCGGACGATATCGTAAATCGTAGATCGAAGCCCAGGGCGGCGAAGATGCGTTGTTGGAGGCACCCGCGCGCCCCGCCCGCCGCGCGCGCACGCCGGACGGCGCCGCTGCGGGCCCCCCTGACGCGCCTGTGCCGGCGTTCGGGGCGTGGCGAGATCGCGAAACGAGCCCCGCGATCCACGCATCGATATCGATGGAGCTGGCCCCATCGCCGCACTTCGAGCGAGGCCAACCACACGAGAGCATGGCATCCGTTTTTCCGCGCTGGAGCAACACCGCTTTCCGACTCGCCATCGCCGCCGTCATCCTCGGCGGCGCTGCGGCCGTGGCAGCGCCGATGATCTACGTGCGCTCGGACTGGAACACCGGGCGGCACCTGCCCGTGCAGCAGCCCGTGCAGTTCGACCACAGGCACCACGTGCAGGACGACGCCATCGAGTGCCGTTTCTGCCATTACACCGTCGGGCGGGCGGCCACGGCGGGCATGCCGGCGACAGCGGATTGCATGGGCTGTCACAGCCAGATCTGGAATCAGAGCCCCAAGCTCGAGCTCGTCCGGAACAGCTATTTCTCGGACACGCCGATCGTCTGGAACCGCGTCAACGACGTGCCCGACTTCGTCTATTTCAACCACGCGATCCACGTGAACAAGGGCGTCGGCTGCGTGACGTGCCACGGCCGCGTGGATCAGATGCCCGAGGTCCGCCAGGTGACGCCGATGACGATGGGCTGGTGCCTCGAGTGCCACAGGGCGCCGGAGCGCCACCTCCGCCCGCTCTCCGCGATCACGGACATGGACTGGGACCCCGGCCCCG
Source organism: Sorangium sp. So ce145 (assembly GCF_051525985.1). NCBI lineage: Bacteria > Pseudomonadati > Myxococcota > Polyangiales > Polyangiaceae > Sorangium > Sorangium sp. So ce145. Next base: position 6,370,543 of record NZ_CP150315.1, read on the forward strand.
ACGCGGAGCGGATCGGCCGGCAGATCGCGCAGCAGCTCGGCGTGCGGCACCTCGTCCACTGCTCGGCCTGCCACAGGTGAGCCCGCGCGGGCGCGAACGGAGCGACACACAGGGGATCATCGAGGAGCGACCAGGACACCTACGAGAGCGCGAGAGGACGAGGGGCCATGGGCGGCCAGCAGCGGAGCGCCGTCAGGGCGGCGGCGCGGATCCAACGATGACCTGAAGAGGGACGATGGCTGATCAGAAACAGATCCCGTGGAGCGCCGCGCTCGACGGCAAGACGGGTAAAGCGTACTGGCGCAGCCTCGCGGAGCTCCTCGAGTCACCAGAGCTCCTCGAGGCCGCGGCGCGGGAACTCCCGGCGGGCGCGGGCAATCCGGCCACGATGAGCCGGCGGCGCTGGCTCGAGCTCCTCGGCGCGAGCATGGCGCTCGCCGGCGTGTCCGGGTGCAGAGCGAGGGCTGGGGACAACATCGTCCCTTACGTGACGACGCCGCCCGAGGTGACGCCGGGCGTGCTCCGGTATTACGCCACCAGCCTGGATCTCGACGGGTTCGCGACGGGCATCCTCGTCGAGAGCCACGAGGGGCGGCCGACGAAGGTCGAGGGCAATCCGCAGCACCCGGCGAGCCTCGGCTCGACCGGCGTCTACGAGCAAGCGTCGGTGCTCGGCCTCTACGATCAGCACCGCGCGCGCGCGGCGCGCCGCGGCGCGGCCCTGGCGACGTGGCGCGCGTTCGTCCAGCAGTTCGAGGGCGCCCGGAGCGATCGCGGCGCCGGGCTCCGGTTCGTCCTTCGGCCCACCGGCTCTCCGCTCCTCCTCGACCTCATCGGCCGCGTCCAGGCGCGCTATCCGGCGGCCCGGTTCACGTTCTACGCGCCCGCTCGGTCGGCGCACCCGGCGCGCGGGGCCGAGCTCGCCTTCGGCGCTCCGCTCCAGGCGCAGTACGACTTCCGGACAGCCGACGTCATCCTCGCGCTCGACGCCGACTTCCTCGCGTCGATGCCGTTCAGCGTGCGGTATTCGCGCCAGTTCGCGGAGCGCAGGCGCATCGGCTCGCCGACAGGCACCATGAACCGGCTCTATGTGATCGAGCCCGGGCTGACCCCGACGGGGAGCATGGCCGATCACCGCCTGCGCAAGCGGCCGAGCGACGTACCGGCGATCGCCGCGGCGATCGCGGCCGAGCTGCTCCTGACCGAGGGCGCTCGCCCGGGGCTCATCCCTCCTCAGGCGCTCGGCGCGCTCGATCCGCTCCGGGCGCGGGTCAGCGAGGCGGAGAGGCGCTTCGCCCGGGCGGTGGCGCGCGACCTCGCGCGCGGGGGCGCGGCGAGCGTCGTCGTCGCGGGGGAGCGGCAGCCTCCCGCGGTGCACGCGCTCGCGCACCTCATGAACGCGGCGCTCCGCAACGACCGCGCGGCGTGGACCACCGCGGGGACCTTGATCACGGCGGGCGCCGCCGAGCAGGACCTCACGGCGCTCGCCGAGGAGCTCCGCCGCGGCGCCGTCGATACCCTCGTGCTCCTCGAGAGCAACGTGGTGTACACGGCGCCCGCGGATCTCGAGCTCGCGGCACGGCTCCCCTCCGTCCCGAGCCGGGTCTACCTCGGGCTCTACGAGGACGAGACCGCCGCGGGCTGCGACTGGTTCGTTCCCGCCGCGCACGATCTCGAGGCCTGGGGAGACGCGCGCGCGTACGACGGCACGATCTCGCTGATCCAGCCGCTCATCGAGCCGCTCTTCCAGGGCAGGACCGCCGCCGAGGTGCTCGCGGTGTTCGCGGGCGAGACGCAGAAGAGCGCGCGCGACCTCCTGCGCGACGCCTGGGCCGCGCGCCGGGGCGGCGCCGATTTCGATGCGTTCTGGGAGGACGCGCTCCGGCGCGGGCTCGTCGAGGGCACCGCGGCCCCGCGCGAGGACGCCACGCTGCGGCTCGACGGGGTGATCGCGGCGCTCACGCAGCTCGTGGCGGCGGCCCCGCCGAAGGCGGACGCCATCGAGGTCGCCTTCTCGGCCGGCGCGAGCGTCTATGACGGCCGGTTCGCCAACAACCCGTGGCTCCTCGAGCTGCCCGATCCCATGACCAAGCTCACCTGGGACAACGCCGCGCTGCTCAGCCCGGCGACGGCGAAGGCGCTCGGCGTCGAGAGCGAGGATGTCGTCGATCTCGAGCTCGGGGGGCGAACGATGTCGATACCGGTCCTCGTCGCGCCAGGGCACGCCGATGGCACGGTGTCGCTTTCGCTCGGTTACGGGCGCAGCGGCGCCGAGTCGATCGCCGCGGGGGTGGGGTCCGACGCGTACCGGCTCCGCACCGCGGCCGCGCCCTTCTTCGCGGCAGGCGCCTCGGTGACGAAGCGGCCGGACCAGAAGCACAAGCTCGCCCTGACGCAGCGGCACTGGAGCCTGGAGGGGCGCCCCATAGCGCTCTCGGTCCCCCTCGCCGTCTACCGCGAGCGCCCCGACTTCACGGAGGCGCTCAAGGGGCCACAGCCGTCCCTCATGCCCCCGATGCCTCCCCCCGGGGCGCCGAAGGACCAATGGGCCATGACGATCGATCTCACGATCTGCACCGGCTGCAGCGCGTGCGTCACCGCGTGCCAGGCCGAGAACAACGTCGTCGTGGTGGGCAAGGAGGAGGTCCTGAACAGCCGCGAGATGCACTGGCTCCGCATCGACACGTACGTGGTGGACAACCCGCGAGACCCGCGCGACCCGGCCGTCGTCCACCAGCCCATGCTGTGCCAGCACTGCGAAAAGGCGCCGTGCGAGTACGTGTGTCCCGTGAACGCGACGACGCACAGCCCCGACGGGCTCAACGAGATGACGTACAACCGCTGCGTCGGGACGCGGTTCTGCTCGAACAACTGCCCGTACAAGGTCCGCCGCTTCAACTGGTTCGATTACGGCGAGCTCCGCGCGTACAACACGGGGCTCACGAAGCTCCAGCGCAACCCCGACGTGACGGTGCGGGAGCGCGGCGTCATGGAGAAGTGCACCTATTGCGTCCAGCGGATCCGCCGGGCGGAGATCGCCGCGCGGGTGGAAGAGCGCGCGATCCGCCCCGGAGAGGTCGTCACCGCGTGCCAGCAGGCCTGTCCGACGCAGGCGATCCAGTTCGGCTCCCTCGCGCACGGAGAGACAGCGATGGTGGCGTGGCGGGGCGAGCCGCGGAGCTACGCGGTGCTCCACGACCAGGGCACCCGGCCGAGGACCATGTACCTCGCGCGCGTCGACAACAAGAACCCGGAGCTCGACAAGCCGTGACGGAGCCCCTCATCCTCGGCCGGCCAACCGACGAGGAGCTCTCCGAAGAGCTCCTGTCGGTCGTCTGGAAGCCGCGGTCCAGGCTGTGGTGGGCGGCGTTCGCCCTGACCGGCGCCGGGACGGTCGTGCTCGCGCTCGCCATCCTCTACACCGTCACCACCGGCATCGGTGTCTGGGGAAACAACATCCCGGTGGGCTGGGCGTTCGGGATCATCAACTTCGTGTTCTGGATCGGCATCGGCCACGCGGGGACGTTCATCTCCGCGATCCTGCTCCTCCTCGAGCAGCGCTGGCGCACGAGCATCAACCGGTTCGCCGAGGCGATGACCCTCTTCGCCGTCGTCCAGGCGGGCCTCTTTCCGCTCCTGCACCTCGGCCGGCCGTGGTTCGCCTACTGGCTCGTCCCCTACCCCGCGACCCTGAGGGTATGGCCCCAGTTCAAGAGCGCGCTGCCGTGGGACGCCGCGGCCGTGTTCACGTACTTCACGGTCTCTCTCGTCTTCTGGTACATCGGGCTCATCCCCGACTTCGCGGCCCTCCGCGACCGGGCCCCGAGCCGCCTCCGCCGGATCGTCTACGGCGTCCTGTCGCTCGGCTGGCGCGGCTCCGCTGTCACCTTTCGTCACTACCGGCTCCTCTACGGGTTGCTCGCCGGGCTCGCGACGCCGCTCGTGCTCTCGGTGCACTCGATCGTGAGCACCGATTTCGCGATGGCGCTCGTCCCGGGCTGGCACTCGACCATCTTCCCCCCGTTCTTCGTCGCCGGGGCCATCTTCTCCGGGTTCGCGATGGTGCTGACGCTGCTCATCCCGGCGCGCCGCATCTTCCACCTGGGGAACGTCGTCACCCAGCGCCACATCGACAACCTGAGCAAGCTGGCGCTCGTCACCGCCTGGATCGTCATCTACTCGTACATCATCGAGCTCTTCGCCGCCTGGTACAGCGGATCGGCATACGAGATCTACCAGTTCTTCGCCGCGCGCCCCGCCGGGCCGAACGCCGCGATCTTCTGGGCGCAGATGATCTGCAACGTGCTCGTCCCCCAGCTGCTCTGGTTCCCGCGGGTCCGGAGGAACATGCCCTTGCTCTGGATCATCTCGATCCTCCTGAACGTCGGGATGTGGTCCGAGCGGTTCGTGATCATCGTCATGGGGCTGCAGCGCGAGTTCATCCCGTCGGCGTGGCACGCCTACCACCCGACGTACGTCGATATCTCGATGTTCATCGGGACGATCTGCTTCTTCCTGCTGCTCGTCCTGATCTTCCTCCGCCTCTTCCCGTTCATCCCCGTGGCCGAGGTCAAGGAGCTGAACCACGAGCTCAGCCACAAGGAGGATCACTGAGATGAGGAGAGGACTGCTCGCCGAGTTCGAGACGCCCGAGGCGATGCTCCTGGCGATCGCGGAGCTCAGGAGCCGGGGATACCGGCGGCTCGACGCGTTCACGCCGTACCCGATCCACGGCATCGACGAGGCGCTCGGGCTCCGCCGCTCGCCGCTCAACTGGATCATCCTGCCCTTCGCGCTCGCGGGCACCGCGGGCGGCTACCTCGTCCAGTGGTTCTGCAATGCGTTCGACTACCCGCTCATCGTGGGCGGGCGGCCGGCGCACGCGGCCCTGGCCTTCATACCGATCACCTTCGAGATGATGGTGCTCTCGGCCGCCCTCACCGGGTTCGTCGTGCTGCTCGTCCTCGCCCGGCTTCCCGAGCTCTGGCACCCGGTGTTCGACGTCCCCGGGTTCGAGCGCGCCTCCATCGATCGGTTCTGGGTCGGCATCGACGCCCGCGATCCGGCGCTCATCAGCCCCCTCACCGAGCGCGATCTCACCGATCTCGGCGCCATCACCGTGGCCTGGGCCGGAAAGAACGGAAAGGAGCGCTCATGACGCGCGGACGGCTCCTCTCGCTCTCCTGCCTGGCCGCGGTGCTCTGCCTCTCGTGCACGCCGGTGACCACGGCCGACGCCGAGCCCGGCGACGCTGACCTCTTGGATCTCGAGCGCATGCTCAGGCAGCGGCGCTTCGCGCCCTACCAGCCGACAGACCTCTTCGACGACGGCTCGGTCATGCGCCACCCCCCGGCGGGCGCCGTGCCGAACGACCGCGTGACCGGCGATCCCGGGCTCACCCAGGGGTTCACGGGCGAAACGTACGTGGCGCGCATCCCGGTCCCGGTGACCATCGAGCTGCTCCAGTACGGGAAGGAGCGCTTCGAGATCCACTGCGCCGCCTGCCACGGTGTCGCCGGAGATGGAGAGTCGGAGGTCGCGCGCAACATGACGCTGCGGCGCCCGCCGTCCCTCGTCGACCCGCGCGTGCAGGCGTTCCCGCCCGGCCGCATCTACCGGGTCATCGTCGAGGGCTACGGCCTCATGCGCTCGTACGAGACGCAGGTCCCGCTGATGGAGCGCTGGGCGATCGTGGCCTATGTGAAGGCACTCGGGAAGAGCCGCGCCACCGCGCTCGACGCGCTCCCCCCGCCCCTCCGCGAGCGCGCCCGGAAGGAGCTCCAGTGAACCGGCGATTCCCCATCTTCCGGGGCGGCCGCGCGATCGTGTCGAGGTCCCTCGGCCTCGCGCTCCTCGGCGCCCTGTTCCTCGTCGTCGGCGCGTTCGTGGACCGGGAGCGGCTCTTCTACGCCTACCTCGCGGCCTACGCCTTCGCCGTGACCACGGCGGTCGGGGCGCTCCTGTTTCTCATGATCTGCCACGCCATGGCCGCGACATGGCCGGTGGCCGTCCGCCGCCTCGCGGAGGCGATCGTCGGGACGCTGCCGCTCCTCTGCGCGCTGTTCGTCCCGCTCCTGTTCGGCCTCGGCGCGCTCTACGGGGAGTGGCTCCGCCCCGAGTCGATCCCCGACGAGCACGTCCGATCCATCGTGCTCCATAAGACGCCTTACCTGAACCTCCCCTTCTTCCTCGTGAGGACGGGGATCTACTTCACGGTGTGGCTCGTCTTCGGCGCCCTGCTCCGGCGCGGCTCGATCCAGGGCGACGCGACCCCGGCGCTCGCGGACAGCCGGCGTCTCCGCGTGATCAGCGTCGCCGGCCTCCCGCCCGTCGCGCTCACGCTCTCGTTCGCGGCCTTCGACTGGCTCATGTCCCTCGCGCCGACGTGGGTGTCGACGATGTTCCCCGTCTACGTGTTCGCCGGCGGCTTCGTCGCGGCGATCGCGCTGCTCACGGTGCTCGCGTTCGCCGCCGAGCGCGCCGGGCTCCTGCCCGGGCTGAACGCGTCGCACTACTACGCGCTCGGCCGGCTCCTCCTCGCGTTCACCATCTTCTGGGCCTACGCCGCGTTCTTCCAGCTCCTGCTGATATGGATCGCGAACAGGCCCGAAGAGGTGGAGTTCTACGTGCACCGCGCCCACGGCCCGTGGGCGGTCATGTCCGTCGTCCTCGTGCTCACGCGGTTCGTGATCCCCTTCCTGATCCTGCTCAATTACAGGATCAAGCGGCGCCCGGCCTGGCTGTCGGCCGTCGCCGCCTGGATCTTCGTCGCGCATTACCTCGACATGCACTGGCTCGTCGCGCCCGAGGTCCCCGGCGCTCGCGCGCCGTTCCACTGGCTCGACGCGGCGGCGCTCCTCGCCGTGGTCGGCTCGTGCGTCGCGTTCACCGTGCTGCGGGTGCGCGGCAAGCCGCTCGTCCCCGTCAACGACCCGGCGCTGCCGGCCGCCTTCCGCTACGAGAGCGTATGACATCCAACTATCGCCGTCCCGACGTGCACCAGGAAGAGGATGTCGTCCAGTGGAAGACGATCCTCGCCGTCGCGCTCGCCGTCGTCGTGATCTTCATCGTCCTGGGCCTCTGGGCCTGGATGCTCATGCGCGGGCGCGAGGCGGAGCTCCGCCCCGCGGGGAAGAGCGCCGAGCGCGGCAGGGAGATCTCCCTGCCGCGCGGCGAGGTGGCCGGGGTGGATCAGCGCATCTTCCGGCGCGAGGAGATGGGCGAAGAGGGCGTCGGCACGGCGCTGAACCGCCGGAAGCGCGAGGAGCTCGGCCGCTTCGGCTGGGCCGACCAGAGCCGCGGGCTCGCGCAGATCCCGATCGAGGATGCGATGAATCTCGTCGTGGAGGAGAGCCGCTGATGAGGATGCAACACCTGTCCACAACGGCGTTCCTCGCGCTCGTGCTCGCGCGCGCGCCGGTCGCGGCCGCCGCCGATCCGCCGTCGCTCCCGCCCGCCGCGCGCGAGGCGGACATCGACGAGCGCCTCGGGAGCGCCATCGACACGGCGCTCCCCTTCACCGACATGGACGGGCGGCGCGCCCCGCTCGGCGAGCACTTCGACGGGCGGCGGCCGGTCCTCCTGGTCCTCGCCTATTACCGCTGCCCGACGCTCTGCGGCCTCGTTCTGCGCGGCCTGGTCGCCGGCATGGCGAAGCTCGATTACCGGCTGGGCGAGGACTACCGCGCGCTCACGGTGAGCTTCGATCCGCGGGACACCCCGGCCACCGCGGCGCGGAAGAGGACGGCCGCGCTGTCGGCCCTCGGCCTGGCCGGCGCGCCGACGCCGGAGACCTGGCCCTTCCTGACCGGCGCGCTGCCCGAGATCCGCGCGCTCGCCGGCGATCTCGGCTTCCGGTTCGCGTACGACCCCCAGACGGAGCAGTACGCGCACCCCGCCGCCGTCTTCGTCCTCACGCCGCAGGGCCGCATCTCACGGATCCTCTATGGCATCGAGTTCTCCCCCCTCGATCTCCGCCTCTCGCTCCTCGAGGCGAGCCGGGGGCAGATAGGCACCCCGCTCGAGCGCGTGCTCATGACGTGTTATCGCTACGACCCCGCGAGCCGCCGGTACGGCCCTTATGTGGCCGGCTTCCTGAGGCTCGGCGGGGCCGCCATCCTGGCCTGGGTCGCCGCGGTGGTCGCCTTCTTCGGCTGGCAAGGGCGGCGGCGCAGGAGACTGGAGCGCGCGCGATGAACGAGCTGCTGCGCCAGCTGCTCTTCTTGCCCGAGCAGCGCTCCTCGCTGGCCCGCGAGATCGACGGGCTGCACTACTTCGTCATCCTCGCGACGATGGGCGGCGCCGCCCTCATCACGCTCATCGGCGGGTATTTCCTGATCCGCTATCGCCGGCGGCTCCAGGACACGCCGCGGCCGCACCCCGGGGCGTTCGCGCGGCCGGCGCTCTTCCTCGAGACGGTGTCGCTCTTCGCGCTGGGCTTCCTCTTCCTCACGTTCTGGACCATCGGTACGCGCCAGTTCGCCGACCTGCGCACGGCGCCGGACGACGCGCTCGACGTCTATGTCACGGGGAAGCAGTGGATGTGGAAGTTCGGTTATCCGGGCGGAGACAGCGAGATCTCGGTGCTCTACGTCCCCGCGCACAGGCCGGTCCGGCTCATCATGACGTCGCGCGACGTCATCCACAGCTTCTACGTGCCCGCGTTCCGCATCAAGCAGGACGTCATCCCTGGCCGGTACACCACGGCCTGGTTCGAGGCGAACGAGCCCGGCGCTTACCCCATCCTCTGCACGGAGTTCTGCGGCACGAGCCACTCCGAGATGCGCGGCCAGGTGATCGCGCTCGACCCGGTCGACTACGAGCGCTGGCTCGCGGGCGGCCTGGCGAGCGCCCCGGCGTTCGCGCAGGAGGCCGCCGCCGAGGCGGAGAACGAGCTCGCCGAGGCGGAGCCGACGATGCCGAGCCGCGGCGAGCGCGCCGCCGCGAAGCACGGCTGCCTCCGCTGCCACACCCTCGACGGAACACCGCACGTCGGCCCGAGCTGGGCCGGGCTCTACCGCGCCGTCGTACCGCTCGAGTCCGGCGGCGAGCGCGTCGCCGACGAGGCCTACATCACGGAGTCGATCATGGATCCGCTCGCCGCGGTGCACCGCGGGTTCCCGCCGGTCATGCCGTCCTTTCTCGGACAGATCACGCCGCCCGACGTCGCCGCGATCATCGAGCTCATGAAATCGATCCGCGACGTCCCTCACGGCCCCGACGTGCCGTGGGACGGCGGGGTCCCCGGGAGCAGCGTCACGCCGGAGGGGGTAACGCCATGATCGCCCACGAGGTCGAGGGGACAGCGCCCGTCCACGGCGCGCACGAGGTCGATTATCTCCGCGCCGGCGCGGGCGTGCGGTCGTGGCTGCTCACGACCGATCACAAGCGCATCGGGCTCATGTTCTACGTGCTCGTGGTGCTGATGCTCCTGCTCGGCGGCGCCTTCGCGCTGGTCCTCCGGACCGAGCTCCTGACCCCCGGGCCCACCGTGATCAGCGCGGCGGTCTACAACCGCATGTTCACGCTCCACGGCGTGGTCATGGTCTGGCTCTTCATGATCCCGTCGATCCCGAACATCTTCGGGAACTTCGTCCTCCCGCTCATGATCGGCGCCAAGGATCTCGCCTTCCCGCGCCTCAACCTGGCGAGCCTCTACGTCTACGCGATCGGCGCCGTCGTCACGCTGGCGGCGACGATCGCCGGGGGCGCCGACACCGGCTGGACGTTCTACCCGCCGTACAGCACGACCACGCCCGCGGGCGTCCTGCCGGTCGTGATAGGCATCTTCATCCTCGGCGCCTCGTCGATCATGACGGCGGTGAATTTCATCGCCACGACCCACACGATGCGCGCCCGCGGGATCAGCTGGGGACGCGTGCCGCTCTTCGTGTGGGCCATCTACAGCACGAGCATCATCATGCTGCTCGCGACGCCCGTCCTCGGCCTGACGATCCTGCTCGTCGGGCTGGACCACATCTACCATTTCGGCGTCTTCGATCCGACGCTCGGCGGCGATCCCGTGCTGTTCCAGCACCTGTTCTGGTTCTACTCCCACCCTGCCGTCTACATCATGGTGCTCCCGGCGCTCGGGGTCGTCAGCGAGGTGGTCTGCACCTTCGCGCAGCGGCAGCCGGCGTCCTACTGGGCGATCGCCCTCTCGTCGTTCGGCATCGCGTTGATCGGGTTCGCGGGGTGGGGGCACCACATGTTCGTGGCCGGGATGAGCGAGCTCGACGCCGGGATCTTCGGCGCGTTCTCGATGTTCATCGCGATCTTCTCCGCCATCAAGGTCTTCACCTGGGTGGCGACGCTGCACAGGGGGGCCATCCAGTTCAACACCCCGATGCTCTATTTCTTCTGGTTCCTGTTCCTCTTCGTCTTCGGCGGCATGACGGGCGTCGCCGTGGCCACGCAGTCGCTCGACGTCCACTGGCACGACACCTATTTCGTCGTCGCCCACTTCCATTTCATCATGGTGGGCGGCACGCTCACCGCGTTCCTCGCGGCGGCGCACTACTGGTTCCCCAAGATGTTCGGCCGCGCCTACTCGGAGCCGATGGGGCTGCTCACGTCGTTCGGGGTGTTCCTTGGGTTCATCCTGACGTTCCTCCCCCAGTTCCTGGCGGGCAACGCCGGGATGCCGCGCCGCTATTACAGCTATCCGGCGCAGTACCAGTGGCTGAACGTCCTCTCGACGGGCGGGGCCTACCTGCTCGCGGGCGCGCTCGTGCTCGCGCTGGTGAACCTCCTCATCGCCCTGCGCTGGGGGCCGCGCGCCAGCGCCAATCCATGGAGGTCCCGGAGCTACGAGTGGCTGACGCCGCCCATCCCGCCGGAGCACAACTTCCCCGTGACGCCGGTCATCGATCGCGGCCCGTACGATTACCACCTGACCGAAGAGGAAGCCCATGCCCGAGTCTCAACCGCCCGCTGAGCAGCTCGCGCCGGCGCGGCTGGCCATGCAGTTCGAGGATCTCGAGAAGCAGACCCACGCCGCGCATTTCGGCATGTGGATCTTCCTCGCCAGCGAGGTCCTGCTCTTCGCCGGGCTCTTCGCCCTCTACGCCTCCTACCGCGCGGTCTTCGGCCACGAGTTCAGCGCCGGCGTCGCGCACAACAACGCCGTCATCGGGACCGCGAACACCGCGATCCTCCTGACGAGCAGCCTGCTCGTCGCGCTGAGCGTCTACGCCGTGCGCCTCGACCGGCCCACGATGGCCGGCCGCCTCCTGCTCGGCGCCATCGCGCTCGGCCTCGCCTTCCTCGTGCTGAAGGGCGTCGAGTACACCCAGCACTTCCACGAGGGGATCTTCCCCGGCTCGGCCTACCGCTTCGAGGAGCTCCCGCAGGCCGGCGCGAAGATGTTCTTCACCCTCTATTTCCTGACGACCGGGCTCCACGCGATCCACGTCACGGCGGGGCTCGTGGTCCTCGGCTGGCTCACGTGGGGGTGCTTCCGGCGCCGGTACGGCGCGGGCAACGACACGCACATCGAGCTCGGCGGCCTCTACTGGCACCTGGTCGACGTGATCTGGATATTCCTCTGGCCGATGCTCTACCTGATGCACTGATGCACCGCTAACGGCACGTTGCGCCCATGACCGTCAAGCACCTCTCCTCGCGGACCTACGTGATCGTCTGGCTCCTCCTGATGGGGCTGACGCTGGCGTCGTACCTCCTCTCGCTGGCCCACCTCGGCGCGGCCGACGTCGTCGCGGCGCTGCTCATCGCCACGGCGAAGACGCTGCTCGTGCTGCTCTTCTTCATGCATCTCATCGAGCAGCGCTTCACGAACGCCCTCCCCATGATCGTGGCGGCGCTCCTCGTCGGCCTGATGCTCACGCTGATGCTCAGCGACGTGACGAGCCGCCAGGCGATCTTGCAGCGGCCGATCCCGCTGCCCCGGCCTCCCGCGACCGCGCCCCGATGACGGCCGCGCCCCGGTGATCCGTCCGTCGCGCGAGCGCGCCCGCCGGCGCGGGGCCGAGCGCGCCCGCCGGCGCGGGGCGTAGCGCGCCCGCCCGCGCGGGGCCGAGCGCGCCGTCGTCGCGCGGCGACGGGCGCTCGCCGACGTCGCGCGTCGCGATGGGCGCGCGGCCGAGCTCGCCGGGGCGACGCAGGAGCTCGGCTGCCGTCGGAGGGCGCGCGACGCCGATCTCATCGCATCGGGCGCCCCTCACATGGCCTATCCGCCGCCCTGTTTCAGGCCTACAAACACGTGCTCTCGGTGCCGCGCGACGGCCCTGCGGAAGGGTGTCTGCGCCTCCGGCATTGAACGTTCGTAGGAGCGATCATGAAGACGTGGATTGGGCGGGCCGCGGTCCTGTGCGGCCTCACCGCGGCCGCGTGCACGCCCGGCCCGGCGGACGCGCCATGGCTCGCGGAGGGGGACGGATCTCTGGCGCTGGACTGGGCGGCGGCCTCTCCGACGGCGTTCCGCGGCGCCCCCGGGAACGTCGACCCGAGCGCGCCGTGCTCCGCGCGGGTCCTCTTCACGGAGGCCTTCGCGGACAACACGACCCGGTGGAGCCTCGCGGCGGGGTGGGAGATCGGGCCGGCGAGGGCGTCGAGCGACCAGCGCGCGGGGTTCCCCGATCCGGCGAGCGATCACACCGGGGCCGGCGACGACGGCGTGGCGGGCGTGGTCCTCGGCGGCAGCCCGAGCGTCACCGCGCCGCACCCGCAGCGCTACCTGACCAGCCCCGCCGTCGACGCGCTCGTGAGCGGGCGAGTCACGCTGTCGTTCTGGCGATGGCTGAACACGACCTACCGCAACAAGGCCCGCGTCGAGGTCTTCGACGGATCGCGCTGGCGGATCGTCTACGAGTCTCCGCACGACGATGTCACCGAGTCCGGATGGAAGCGCGTCACCTACGATCTGACGCCCTACAAGAGCCCGAGCCTGCGGGTGCGGTTCGGCTACAGCGCCGTCATCGCCTTCGGCGGCGCGCCCATGTCGGGCTGGAACATCGACGACGTGCAGATCAGCGCCTGCCGCTGAATCGGCTCATGGCCCGAGCGGGAGAGCGCTCGCGGGCTCCCAGGAGCGCTGTGAAAGACACATCCAGGGCGTCATTTTCCATTCCTGCTGACAAATTTTGCTCCCAGGTCCGCCGTGGATCGCCCTGGCACCTCGCTTGCTCGACCCAGCCTTGGAGCGCGCGAGGACGTGACCTTGCGCCAACCTGTGCCAAAGAAAGGACCCGTCGAACCATGCCCATGCAGAAGAAGCGAAAGGTGCTGAAGGCGCCGTTCATCGTCACCGTCGCCGCGGCGGCCTCGCTCGCGGGCGCGGTGGCCCTGCCGGGATGCAATCCCACGGTGACGAGCGGCGGCTGCCCCGAGGCGGCGCCGGAGATCGGATCGAGCTGCGAGGAGGACGGCCTTTCGTGCAATTATGGCAAAGAGTTGTGCGACCTCCCGATCGACAGCACGTGTATGGGCGGGGTGTGGGAACAGGCGCCCACGGTGGCCTGCAACCCGCCATCACCGGAGTGCCCCGTGGAGGTGCCGAAGGCCGGCAGTGCGTGCGAGGAGCGCGGGAAGACCTGCAACTATGACACCACCGGTTGCCCCTCGGTGGTGACGTGCGGTGACGACGGCACGTGGTCCGAGCCGATGTCGCCGGCCTGCAACCCGCCGCCGCCGGAGTGCCCCGTGGAGATGCCGAAGGCCGGCGGCGCCTGCGCGGCGCCCGGGACGACCTGTAACTATGACAACGCCGGTTGCCCTGCGGTGGTGAGCTGCGGTGACGACGCCACGTGGTCCGAACCGATCTCGCCGGCCTGCAACCCGCCGGCGCCGGTGTGTCCCGAGGAGATGCCGACCGACGGGGATCCCTGCGCGGCGGCGAGCGCGCCCTGCCCCTACGAGATGATGACCGGCTGCGGCCCGATACCGACCCAGGCCGTGTGCGTTCAGCAAAAGGACACCTGGAGCTGGCAGGTAGCCGAGATCTTCTGCAATCCGCCGCCCCCCGACGTCTGTTTCACCGTCGCCACCGAGGACGCGTGCGCTGGCCTCGGGCCGGTGTGTCGCTGGCTCACGCCAGGCTGCGGCGACGCCTCGACGACACCCGTGCTGGCCGAGGCGGGCTGCTTCCCGAGCCAGGCTTGCGAGATCGGCGATGCGTGTCCGGAAAGTGCGGGCTGCCAGGAGGTCGTCATCAACCCCTGTTACAAGCAGGCCTGTGACGCGTGCGGCTCGACCATCAAGGTGTGCGCGCCGCCTGGCGGGCGCCCGGGCGCGTCGCCGTGAGCTCGTCCAGGGGCGACGAGCGCCCGTGTCCCGTCTTGCCGCCCCCGGACTCCCCGCCTAGCGTGATCTCATGACGGACGCCTCCGAACCAGAGCACGACAGCGCCGCCGACGCGGAGGCGCCGCGCGGGCAGCGCGCCCCCCTCCCTCCCGCGAGCGACGCGGTGCGCGCCGAGTGGGGGCGGCGCGTGGAGGCCGAGTACCGCTCGGCGGCGATCACGCAGCACCTCACGCTCTGGCTGATCCAGATGGGCGCGTCGCCGGATCTCATCGACGACGGCCTCCGCATCGTCAAGGACGAGCTCGCGCACGCTCGCCTCAGCCATCGCGTCCACGCCCGCGCGGGCGGCGGCGCCTTGCCGGCGCTCCGCCGCGAGACGCTCGGGCTCAGGAGCAGCGGAGACGAGCCGCTCGAGATGGCCGTCGCCCGGGCGGGCGTGGAGGTGTTCTGCCTGGGGGAGACGGTCGCGGTCCCGCTCTTCAAGGTGCTCCGCGAGGGGTGCACCGTGCCTGTCGCGCGCCGGGCGCTCGATCGCATCCTGCGCGACGAGGTGCGGCACCGCGACTTCGGCTGGACGCTGCTCCGTTACCTGCTCGAGCAGCCGTGCGCCCCGGCCGTGCGGCAGCTGGTCGAGCGCGAGCTCCCCGCCATGTTCACGCGGCTTCGCAGGAGCTACATGCCCCCTGGCGGCGCGAGGCGCGCGGCGATGTCCGACGACGACCGCGTCTGGGGCCTGATGCCGCCCGCGCGGTACGGCGAGATCCTGGAGCGCGCCGTGGAGCGGGACTACGCGCCTCGCTTCGGCGAGCACGGCCTCGATGCGACCACCGCGTGGCGCGCGGCGACCGCGTCCGACAGGTCCGCCGCGCCCCCCTGAGCCGGACGGCGGCGGGCGATCTGGCGAGAGGACGCGAGCTCAGGTCGTGAAGACCGGACTCGGGCTCAGGTCGTGAAGACGCCGAACTCGGGGCTGTAGATGATCACGCCTCGGGCGCGCTCCAGCGCCCCCTGCGCGAGCTCGATCACCAGGAACGCCTCGTCCGCCGCGTACTCGTTGCCGAGGCCGTACAGGCTGGCCTTCTCGAACCCGAACCGAGCGTAGTACTCCGGCGCTCCGAGGACGACCGCGAACGCGAAGCCGGCGTCCCTGCACGCCGCGATCCCCCGTCGCGCCAGCGCAGAGCCGATGCCGCAGCCCGCAAGCCCAGGTGAGACCGCGAGCGGCGCGAGGCCGAGGCCTTTGCCGGGGACGCCGTCGCCGGCGATCGTCACGGGGCTGAACAGGACATGTCCGACGATGCCCGTGTCCGTCTCCGCGACCAGCGAGACGGCCGCGCGCCCCGCGTCCCGCAGCCTGTCCACGAGATCCGCCTCGAGCGCCGAGGGGAACGCCGCGAGGTGAACGGCGCGGAGCCCCGCTTCATCACCCGCGCGCTCCGGCCTGACGTCCATCATCGACGCACCCCGCGGGGCCGACGCCCCTCCGCCGCTCGGCCTGCGCGAGGGGCGGCGTCCGGCGCGATCCCCCGCCCGCGAGCCGCGTCAAGCACCAAGGAGGGCGCGGCTATGACAGACCATGTCCCACCGGGCCGACACCTCGATAACGCCCCTTGCTCTCCAGCTCTCCACAGGCGTTCTCCACAGGAGATCCCCTGGACAACAGCTGGATTCTGTCGATTACCTTCGCCGCGCGCGCCTCTTCTCGTCATGGCCATTCGCACAGCCTAGCGGAACGCCGCGCCGCGGGGTGAACCGGCGCCCGACGACACGCGCAAACGCTCGTAATCACAACAGCTTTTACGACCGCAGGCACCGCCGTCCGCCCTGACGGGTTGGGACAATGTCCGTCCGATCGATCCCTTTCCCGACGGGTCGAAGATGACTATCCATGGTAGACATCAAGAACGCGGCGCGACGGCGTGTCTCTCGCACGAGCGTGTAAATGGCGCGCCGGAATGCTTCGTTTTGGAGGAGACTTCATGGAAAAGATCTCGCTCACGTACTTTGTCGACTTCGTTCTCAAGGCCGGGACGCCCAAGCTGACGGGCGTCAGGGAGTTCAAGGAGCGGAAGGACGAGCTCCACACGGACTTTTACAGGCAGGTGCGAGAGGCGATCGTCGACATGCACAGGAGCGGAAAGCCCACCAGCGTGCTCGACGGCTTCCTCGCCGCGCAGCACGACGAGCGGCGCCGCCGCATCTACCCGTCGGTGGTGAACGGATATCGCAAGTTCCTCGCCTCGACGAGGATGACGTGGTTCGAGCCGCCGGCGTCGACGTACCGCCTCGGCGATCTCGAGATCAACGTCAACCCGGAGCTCGGGCTCGTCATCGATGGGACGCCGCATGTCATCAAGATGTATTTCCGCGGGGAGCCCCTGTCGTCCAAGCGCGTCTCGGTCGTGCTGAACCTGCTCATGAACGGGCTCGCGGAGAGCACGCCGGGCGGCGCCTTCGCGGTGCTCGACGTACGGAACGCCAAGATTCACACCTTCAAGGTGCCGAACCCGCGGCTCAGCCTGCTTCTCCGTGGCGAGGCGGCCTCCTTCGCCACCATCTATACCGGGCTGTGATCGCGGCGCCGCCGGGCGGGGCGGCGCCGCGCAGGCATCACACCACGTCGTCTCCCGGCGTCCACCGAGCCCACGACGCCCACCGCGATACCGGCGTTGCCACGCCGCGCGCCCTCCGCCGCTCATCCGGGCGCGGGGCGCGCGGCGCGCGTGCCCCGCCCGGAGCACGACGCGCACCGGGTGGACGCGGGAGCCGAAAGGTCGATGTCACGACGACGACGCCGTGACGCCATGACGCGACGACGCGACGACGCGACGACGCGACGTCACGACGACGTGATGACGCGACGCCGCAACGAATGGCGCACACGCAATCGAGCTGTAGGAGATCGACGCCACTGGCCTCATCGCAGAACGAACGCGGAACGTACGCGGAACGTACAAGCAGAGTAAAAATGACCGATTCAGAGAAAGAGAACTACGATCGCTCGGGCAGTTTCGTTTATCCTCGGGCTGCCATGGACCGCCGCGCGCAGATCACCGCAACCCCGCTTCATGTGCCCAGCATTCTTGTGGTCCTTGATCCCGCGTGGCCGGCGCTCTTCAGCCTGTGCCTCGCGGTGGCGCCGGGCTGCGGGGTGCTCCTGCACCGCTGCGACGCGGCCACCGCCGCGACTATCGCCGCCGAGCGGCGGCCGCTCGCGATCCTCCTGTCCAACAGCATCTACGCGAGAGATCCCGCCGATTTCGAGGCGCTCGCCCGGGACGTCCGCTCGACGCTGCTGCGGCTCGATGAGGAGGTCAGCGAGCGAGAGCTCGAGGCGATGCTGAACGGCGCGCTGCGCGAGACGCGCGAGATGAACGCGCAGCGCGACGCGGGTCGGCGCGACGAGGCAGGCGGGCGCTACACGATGATCGGGGCGCAGCGCAGCGAGACCTTCGGCCACAAGGCGGCCTCGGGCGCGGACACCCGCGCACCGCAGCGGGCGGGCGCGAGCGCGGATTCCCGCCTCGCGCCGCAGGTCCGCGAGAGGTCGGCGAGCCAGAGCACGCTGCCGCCGCCATCGGCGCGCTCCGCCGCCCCGCTGTCGGCCCGGGCGCCCCTCGCGAGCCACGCGCTCACGCCGGTGCCCCCGTCGAGCGCGCCGCCTTCGTTCCGCTCCCCGCCGGTGCCCTCCGCGCCGCCGCTGGCGCGCACGCAGCCGAGCGCGTACGCGCCGGGCGGGTCACCATCGGCGCCGCCGCCCTCCGCCCGCTCGCTCTCGGGCCCCGCACATGTGGTTGCGGAGGCCGCCGGGAGCGGCCGTCTGTCGAGCCTGCCTCCGTCGTCGCGCCCAGAGCCCCTGTCGAGCCCGCCTCCGTCGATGCGCTCACAGCTCCTGTCGGGTCCACCTCCGTCGACGCGCGCGCAGCCGAGCGTGCCGCCGGTCCCCTCGTCGCGCCCTCTGCCAGGGGGCCCTGCGGCGCGTCGACCCACGCCGACGCCGTCGAGCGTGCAGGCAGGGCCGCCTTCCTCCAGGCGCAGCCTGCCGAGCCCGCCGTCCTTGCGCACGATGGCGAGCTCGCCCCCCTCGGTGCGCTCCGTCCCGCCCGGCACGCTCTCGAGCGCCGAGCCCCCGCCGTCGATCAAGACGATGGGGCCTCTGTCGGCGCGGATGGCTCCGGCGTCCTCGGTGCGCCCCGAGCTATCGCCGCGCTCCGGCGTGCGAGAGCGGGGCAGCGAGGAGCTAGATGCCGTGTTCGAGGATCAGAAGCTGCCGCTCGACGCGCTCGCGCGGGGCAACCGCGGCACCACAACCACGCGCTGAAGCGCGGGCCAGAACGGTTCCTGCCCACCTCTGCACCATCCAGAGCAGAGCGGCAGCAGAGCGGCCCATGCAGAGCAGAGCGGCGGTCACCCGCACAGGAGACGGGCCCAGATCGGCGTTTTCGGCGCGCAAGCGCACTCCAGTGCGCTGAGCACCGAAAACGTCGAGGTGGGCCCGTATCCGAAGCGGGTGACCGTCGCTCTAGCGGGTGACCGCCGCTCTAGCGGGGGCGCGTGAGCCATGAGGCGGTGGAGCCCGCGGCGCGCCCGAGCAGATCGCCCGCGATGTCGAGCAGCGCGGGCGGGGCGGGCGCGCCGAGATCGCGGCCGAGATCGACGAGGATGCGGTCGACGCACTCCATCGCGCTCGAGGCGGCGAGATCCATCCCCGCGCCGCGCCCGCCGGCGGCGCGCCCTGCGAGGTACAGCCCCCTCACGGGCGTGTACACCGCCGGCCGCGCGCGGCCGACCTGGCCAGGCGTCTGCGCCGTCCCCGACGCGAGCTCGCCGCCCGGAGCGCACGCCTCTCCGCCTCCGTCCTGGATTGATCCGTCGACGAAGATCGCCTGGGAGAGCACGCCGGGCACCGCCGCCGACAGCGCGCGCAAGAGCTCGTCGACCGTCGCGCCGGGTCCGGCGCGCGAGGCGCCGCCGCTCCCCCCCGGTACGGCGCACGCGCAGAGGAGCTCATGCCCAGGCGGCGCGAGCGACGGGTCGAAGCGCGTCGGCGCGAGGCAGTAGAACGGAAACGCTGGCGCGCCGGCGCCGCCGGCGAGACCGGCGAGCGCGCCCGCCGGGACGAGCCGCCTGCGCAGCCCGATCTTGACCTCGACCAGCCTCGGCTGGGGCGCGATCGCACGGACGCGCGCCACGTAGGCGTCGGGGAAGTGCGGCTCGCCAACGAGGCCCGACACGGTCCGCAGGAGCCCGGCCGCGCTCACCACGATGCGCGCGGGGAGCGCCGTTCCATCCTCGAGCTCGACGCCCTGCACGCGACGATCGCGCACCAGCACGCGGCGCACGGTCGCGCCCGTCCACACGGCAGCGCCGAGCTCCCGGGCCAGGCGGCAGAAGACCTCGGGGATCCGCGAGGCGCCTCCCTCGGGATAACGCTGCCGGCCGGCGCGGGCGAGCCGGCGCAAGGAGAACAGCGCCTCACCCGCGGACGCCTCGGCTCCTGGCAGCAGCAACGGCAGGCCGAGCAGCCCGCCGAGCCGAGCGGCGGCCGCGGCGCGCGGGATGAAGCGGGCCACGTACGCCTCGGCCGTCACGTCGTCGCACGCGGCCAGATCGACGTCGCGCATCGCCGCCGCGTGCGCGAAGAGACGCGCGGCGCCCGCGGCCTCCAGCGGCGTGAGGTCGAGGCCGCGCGCGAGATCCAGGGCGGTCCCGGCGAGCCGGAGGAGATCTGTCCGAAGGACGACGCGGCGAGCGCGCGCGGTCCCGGCGCGGGCGCCCGTGAAGCAGAGCGCCGCCGGCTCGTCGCTCTGCTGGAAGGTGATCGCGTCGCCCTGGCCCACGCGGCGGAGCACGTCGCCGAGCGGGCCTTGGTCGCCACAGCCGAGCATGTGCGTGGTTGTGTCGATGCGGAAGCCGTCCCTCTCGTAAGCGGCAGAGGAGCCGCCCAGCCGGCGCTCCTTCTCGACGAGCAGGGCCGGGATGCCGGCGTGCGCAAGGAGGAGCGCCGCGGCAGCGCCGCCGACGCCAGAGCCGATCACCACCGCGCGCAAGGGAGCCTCGTCCATGGCGTCACCAGAACATATCGCGGAGAGCCCGCGCGGCGCGCGCCGCGCCGCCGGCAATCACGCGGAAACCGCGCTGGAATCACGCTGGCAGACGCGAGACCACGCGAGACCACGCTAGCCCACGCGAGGGGAGGCCGCGGGATGCGAGGCGGCGCGCGGGCCACGTGGGAGGACGCGGGGCCGCGTGAGGAGACGCCGGGCTACGCGGAATCACGCAGGGCAAGGCAGCGCAGCACACCACGATTCGACAAAGCGCCGAGGCGCGCGCCGAGCGTTGACCCTCGAGAGCGGCCCCCCGTAGAGTGTAGCCTTGCAGCCGACGTGCCCGCTATGAAGACCTGCCCGCAGTGCCATCAGCGTTACCCGGCCGACAGCGCCTTCTGCTTCATCGACGGCTCGTCGCTCGTCTCCGAGAAGGATCCCCGCATCGGGACGTCGATCGCGGGTCGGTACGTCATCGAGCAGGGCCTCGGGATCGGCGGGATGGCCACGGTCTACAGGGCATACAACAAGCTGATCGGCACCCCGTGCGCCATCAAGATCCTGAACCGCGAGTTCGCGCAGGACACGACGACGCGGGAGCGCTTCCGGCGCGAGGCACGGCACGCGCAGCGGCTCGCGCACCCGAACATCATCGAGATCTTCGATCAGGGCGACACCGACGACGGGCTGCCCTTCCTGGTGATGGAGCTGCTCCAGGGGACGAGCCTCGCCGACGTGGTGGAGCGCAGCCGGGTGCCGCTCGCGCGGGCCCTGCCCATCTGGGTGCAGATGGCGCGCGCCCTCGGCCGAGCGCACGACTTCGACGTCGTGCACCGCGATCTCAAGCCGGAGAACGTGTTCCTGATGAAGGGCGACTGGGTGAAGCTCCTCGACTTCGGCATCGCCCGCTGCGCGCAGGACGCGCGCCTCACGAACCTCGGCGAGATCTTCGGCACACCGCAGTACATGGCGCCAGAGCGCAGCACGACGATCGACGCTGGCCCCCCGGCGGACCTCTACTCGCTCGGGGTCATCATGTTCGAGATGATCACGCAGCGGCTGCCGTTCGACGCCCCGGATCCGGCGAGCTGGATCCTGAAGCACATGAACGAGCAGCCGCCGCACCTCAAGGAGCTGGCCCCGGAGATGCCGGACGCGCTCGACCGCCTCGTCAGCGCCCTGATGGCGAAGGAGCCCTCCGAGCGCCCCGTCGACGCGTACCGCGTGCTCGCGGAGCTCGAGGAGATCGCGGCCGCGAGCCGGATCGCGCTCCCCCCGCCGCCGGAGGCGATGCCGCGCGACTCGGCGGTGCGCTCGAGGGGCGCCGGGCGCGATCCGTGGGTCAGCCGGCTCGATCTGTTCGAGCGGATGACGGCCCGCGCGTTCGGCGCGTCGGCGCCGGTGGACATCCAGCGGCAGCTCGAGGCGCTGCGCGGCGTCGTGCGGGAGCACGCCGACCTCCGCTCGAGGGCCCTCGACGAGCAGCGGCGCCTCGAGGGCGTCGCCGAGGAGTGGCGCGACGGCCGGATGCAGATCGGGCGGGCGATGGACGCGCTCACGGTCGACGCCTCGCTCACGCGCGAGGAGGCCCGGTCGTTCCGCGCCAGGGTGGCGCCGCTCAGCGCGGCGACGCAGGCGTTCGTCCCCGAGGTGCTGATCGCGCACAAGGAGGCCGTGCGCTGGGAGGGCCGGTGCGGGTTCGCCGAGCCCTACCTCGAGCTCGCCGCCAGCTACCGCAAGCTGGCCGAGCTCGTCGAGGGCTGGTATGCGTCGCGCAAGGCGGACTACGAGGCGGAGAGCGAGGCGATCGCCCGCGAGCACGAGGTGGCCGAGGTGGACGCGCAGATCAAGAAGCTGCGCGAGCGCCTCGAAGAGCTCGACCGGCAGCTCGAGGCGCGGCGCCGGGAGTCCCAGGAGCGCATCGCCGAGATCGGGCGGAGGGTCGATCAGCTCGACGCCGAGCTGCTCCACCTGGCCAGCCGCTTCTGCGCGCCGCTCCGATCGAAGCCGGAGCTCGGCACGCTCTTCGTGGAGCTCGAGCGGCTCGCCGGCTGACCGCTCCGCTCCGGCGCGCCTCGGGCGCACATCGTGGCGGCGTGTCGCAGGTCGCGGCGCTCCGGCGAGGACCTCCCTGCGGCGCGCGTGGATCCGGCGCGGGCGCGCCCCCGCGGAGCTCGACCCGGCGGCGCGGCGTTCGTCCGCCGCCTGCCGTCGCGCCGCGCGCCAGCACGGTCGCCGCGCCCCGTGCGTACTAAGC
Source organism: Sorangium sp. So ce145 (assembly GCF_051525985.1). Taxonomy (NCBI): domain Bacteria; kingdom Pseudomonadati; phylum Myxococcota; order Polyangiales; family Polyangiaceae; genus Sorangium; species Sorangium sp. So ce145. The sequence goes on from NZ_CP150315.1 coordinate 6,393,106, forward strand.
TACCCGCCGTGACGCCCGACCCCGCACCCGAGGCGCGGCGCTCCTCGGCACCGCGCCCGCCGCGCGCGCCGGGACGCGCGCGCCGCGCCGCGTCCGCCGTCGCGGCGGCGCTCGGGCTCACGCTGACGTTCGCGGGCGCCGCGGCCGTGGGCGTCGCGCTCCACCTCGACACGCCCGCCGCGCGCCGCGTGGCCCGCGACGCCACGAACCGGCTCCTCGGCTCGCTGTTCCAGGGGCGGATCGTCGCTGACGAGATCGACGCGCTCGGCCTGGGCGGCGTGCGGATCCGATCCGCGGTCGCGCTCGATCCACGCGGGAACAAGGTGATCCGCGCGAGCGGCCTCGAGGCGCGCGCCGACGTGCTCGCGATGCTCCGCGGCGCGCTCTTCGGCGCGGGCGCGCTCCGCATCGAGGTCCCGTACATCCGGGTCGAGCAGGCCGACGTGCTGGTCCAGGACAACGGCGCGGGGGGCGTCACCCTCGGCGACACGTTCACGCCGCTGCCGCCGCGAAGCCCGCCCTCGTCCAAGCCCCAGGGGCCTCCGCGCGACGTCGTCGTCGCCCTCTCGCACGTCGAGATCGGGCGCGGGTGGGTCCACGGGCAGGTCGCTCCGCCGCGCGCGCTCGACGCCGATGTCAGCCGGCTCTTCGGGTCGGTGCACGTCGGCCCGGAGGGCGTCGCGGTCGACGTCAATCAGACGGGGCTCGTGGATCGCGCGTTCCTGCCGGCCAGGACGGCGGGCACGGCGAACTACCACCTCCGCGCCGGGGACGAGGTCCGGATGTGGAGCAGCTTCGCGGGTCGGCTCGCCGACGTCGAGGTCACCGCGCGGGCCGTGCTCGACGAGGAGCACCTCGAGGCGCAGGCGAGCGTCCCGCGCGCCACGCCGGAGCAGCTGCGGAGCCTCCTCCCGGATCACCCCCTGACCGAGCCCATCTCCGCGCGCGTGGCCGTGAACGGCCACCTCCCTCAGCTCGACGTGGTGGCCTCGGCCTCGGCGGATCCTGCCGGCCCCGCGGGCGGCGGCCTCGCCCTCACCGGGCGGCTCGACGTGGCGGGGCCCGTGCGGCTCGACGCGGAGGTCCAGGCGCGCGACGTCGATCTGCGGCTCTTCGGCGTGCGCCTCTCGCCCGATACGGCGGGCGGCGCGGCGCCCGTACCGGCCGGCGCGGCGCCCGTACCGGCCGCGCCCGCCCGGCCCCGCGCCGCGCCCCCCCTGACCCGCGCCGCGCCCTCCCTGCCCCGCGTTGCGCCCGCGCGGCTCCGCGCTGCCGCGGCGAAGCCCGCGCCGGAGCGCGGCTCCGATCCGGCGCCCTTGATCACCGCGGACGGCCGGGTGCGCGTCGAGCTCGGCGACCTGCTCCGGCTCTCCGTCGAGGCGCGGACCGAGCCCACCGCGCTGCTCGGGCAGCGCGTGCCGGCGGCGGACGTCCACCTCGTGCTCGACCGCGGCGAGCTCCACGCGCGCGCGCACCTCCACGAGCCGGGCGCGCCGATCGACGCCGCCGTCTCCCTCCTGCCGGGCGGGCAGGGCCTCCGCTTCGCGGCGACGGCCGACATCCCGGCGATCGCCGCGGCGCCGCGCCTCGCCGGGCCCGTCGACGGCGCCGGCCGCGTGCGCGTCGAGGGGAGCCTGCGCGGGGGAGCGCTCGACGCGCGCGTCGAAGGCGCGTTCGCCGGGCTCCGGGTCGGCCAGGACGTCGCGCTCGCCAGCGCGCGCGTCGCGGGGCGGGTCTCCGGGCCGATCGACGCGCTCTCGATCGACGCCTCGCTCTCCGGGAAGGAGGCGCTCGCCGGCGGCCACACCGTCGACGAGGTCACCGCGCAGATCTCCGGCCCGCTCGCCTCGCCGAGGCTCCGCGCGACGCTCACCGACGGCGACGACGCCCTGAGCGCCTCCGCGCGGCTGAGCGCCGCTCCCCTCGCCCTCCGCGACGTCGAGCTCCAGCTGAAGCGCGACGGCGCCGCGGCCGCGGGGAAGATCACGGCGATCACCTCCTCGGCCGGCGGGCTCGCCGTCGAGGGGCTCGATCTCTCCTCGGCCGAGCTCGGCTCGCTGAAGGGCCGGCTCGCGGTGCGCGGCGATGACGTGACTGGACGCCTCCGGGGCGACGGCATCGACGTCGGCCGCCTGGCCCGGATCCTCGGGATCCCGATCCGCGTGCGCGGCCGCGCGGAGGTCGACGTCGCGCTCGATCGGGACCGCGAGACCGGGCGCTCGGGCCACGTACGGCTCGGCCTTACGGGGGGCGAGGTCGCGTTCCTGTCCGGCATCTCGGCGCAGCTCACGGCGACGTTCGAGCGCGACCAGGTCAAGGCCGACGGGTCCGTGCGCATCGACGCGAAAGCGCCGCAGCCGAACGGGAACGGCGGGCAGCCGCCGAACGGCGCGTGGAACGACGCCCTGCCGCGGTGCGCCGGCACGCTCGCGAGCGTGCGTGTGTCCGGCGCCGAGGGCACGCTGGAAGGGCCCCTCCTGCGCGCGGAGACCTGGACCACCCTGGTCGGGAAGGCCGAGGTCGCCGCGGACGACTGGGACCTCGGCTGCCTCGCGCAGCTCATGCCGATCGGGCACATCGTGAGCGAGGTGCGCGGCAAGCTCACGACCCGCTTCGGGGTGTCGCGCGCGGCCGGCGAGCCGTTGCCTTCGCTGCACGACGTGCTCGTGCGGACGCACGGCCTCGCGCTCGCCGGTCCTCATCGGCTGGGCGCCGAGCGCCCGGCCTGGGAGTCGCGCTTCGTCGACGCGCAGCTCAAGGGCTCGTTCAGCGGCGCGACCGGCAAGGCGGACGCCGCGCTGACCCTGTACGACGGCGGGCTGCTCGCCGACGTCTCCGGCGCGATCGAGCTCGATCTCGAGGCGCTCACGGGGCCGCCCGCGGACCGGTGGTCGTCGCTCCTGCGCTCGCCCATCGCCGCGCACGCCTCCATCCCGCGGCGCGGGATGGACCAGCTCACCACGCTGCCCTCGTTCGTGCGCGAGGCGCTCCCGCCGCTCGCCGGCGAGGTGCGGATCGACGCGTACGCGAACGGCACGATCGAGCGTCCGTTCCTGACGGCGCGCACCCTCTGGTGGGGCTTGACCTACGCGCCGCCGGGCGCCTCGAGCGCGACGGATCTCCTTTTCCCCACCGATCTCGACGCGTGGCTCACGTACGACAGCGAGAAGGCCACGCTGGACGCGCACGTCACGCGCGGCGCGGCCGAGATCGCGACCGTGAGCGCCGAGGTGCTCGCGCCGCTCGAGCGCCTGCTCGCGGACGTCCCGGCGCGCGCGCTCAAAGGCGCGCCTCCGCCCCCGGCGTGGACCGGCTCCTTCCGCGCGACGCTGCGCGAGGTCCCGCTCGGCGAGATCCCCCTGCTCGCCGACAGCGGCATCGCCGGGCGCGTGAGCGGCGAGATCGAGATGCGCGGCCTCAACATCGCGCCGTCGCTCAAGGCGCGCCTCACGGTGCCGGGCGTCACGCTCGGGAGCGACCTCGCCTTCGAGCGCGGCGTGCTCGCGCTGCGGATCGACCCGATGCGCGAGGCCGGGCGCGGGCACCTCCGCGTCACCGAGCTCGCCCTCGAGGGCCGGCGCGGCGGCAAGATCCGCGCGAACGCCTTCGCCAGCGTGCGCTTCCGCGGCGGGCTCATCCCGGTCCTCGACGGCGAGCGCACGGACCTCGCCATCTCCGCGGAGCGCTTCCGGCTCGCGGCGCTCCAGCCGCTGGTCGGCGGCCTGCTGAGCAAGGTCGATGGGACGCTGGACGGCGACCTCCGCATCGAGCTCGGCGGCCCGTCCGACGCGGACGGCAACCTCCGCGCCCAGCTGGAGGTCAGGGACGGCGTCGTGCACATCCCGGAGCTCGGGCAGGAGCTGCGCGACGTGGCCGCCCGCGTCACGGCCGAGGGCGGCGTCCTCCGGATCGAGGGCTTCCGCGCGGCGGGCACGACCGGGATGGCGCAGGGCTGGGCGCTGTTCCGGCTCGCCGGGCTGGCGCTGCGCGACGGCGCCGGGGCGCTGACCATCGCCGAGGACCAGGCCCTCCCGCTCACGCTCGAGGGGGTGCCGCTCGGGACCGCCTCCGGGGCGCTGTCGTTCATCGCGGAGAAGAAGCCGGGCGAGCTCGCCCTGTACGCGACGGTCCCCACGCTCCGCGTCTCGCTGCCGGCGACGAGCAGCCGCGACGTCCAGCCGCTCGGCGACAACCCCGACATCTCCGTCTCGCACCCGCTCGGGCCGGAGAAGCAGCGGCGCGCGGCGGACGCGCTCCGCTACTCCGTGGCGTTCGACGTGCGCGACGCGTTCGTCAGCGGCGCGGGGCTGAGGCTGCGCCTGCAGAGCGCCGAGGACGCGCCGCCGCGCGTCGTGATCGGAGAGGACACACGGGTGTCGGGCGGCATCGTGATCACGCGGGGCGAGCTCGAGATCTACGGCAAGGCGTTCGAGATCGAGGGCGGGCGCGTGCGCCTGCGCGAGGAGGACGCGTCGAACCCGCACCTGAACGTCACGGCGCACTGGGACGCCCCCGACGGCACGCGCATCCACGTCGCCTTCAACGGCAACCTCCGGCCCATCACCGACAGGTCGCTGCGCTTCACCTCGAGCCCGCCGAGCTCGCAGCAGGACATCCTCGCGCGGCTCCTGTTCGGCGCCGATTTCTCGGAGGGCGCGCAGGCCGCGGGCTCCCAGACGCCCGCGGGCCTCGCGGCCGGCGGCGTCGCGGCGTCGGTCGGCAGCGAGATCGCGTCGGCGCAGTTCAACGCGCTGCTGAGCGGCATCGCGCCGCTGCGCGGGCTGACGACGCGGTTCGGGACGACCTCGGAGGGCGCGCTGCGGACGAGCCTGGTCTACCGGCTGAGCGACAACCTGACGGCGCAGGCCACCTTCCAGGAAGGCGCACAGCAGAGCGCCGCGACGGGCTCGAGCGGGCCGACCCCCGGCGGGACGGCGAGCGAGCGCGGCACGCGGACCGAGGTCACCATCGACTGGCGCTTCAGCGAGCACTGGACGCTCCGCGGCACGGTGGGCGTCGACGCGCGCCAGGCGACCTCGGGCATGCTCGACCTGCTCTGGCAGTACCGGTACTGAGCCGAGCGCGGCCGCCTCGACCCCGCGCGCCGGCGATCCCTCCCTGGATCTCCGGCGCGCGGGGCTAGCGCGCGGCCCGCGAGGGCAGCGTGACCTCGCGCCCGCCCACGCGGAGCGTGGGCGGCTCGGCCTCGACGAGCAGCGGGGCGAGCTGCGTCTGCGCGTGGCGCGAGAAGCGCGCCTCGAGCGCGCCGCTCCGGGCGCGCGCGTACACGACGCCGTCCTCGCCGAGGGAGAGCGTCGCCGGATCGAGCGGCTCCTCCGTGCCGTCGAACAGGAGCAGCGAGACCGCGCCGCCCTCGCCGATCCGGAGCGCGTCGACGAAGAGCGGCGCGTCGTCGACCTGGAAGTAACACCAGTCGTAGCCGTTCGTGAGGATCGGCCGGCCGTCGTCCGGGTGCCGCCCGATCCAGGACCGGAGCCCGCGCTCGATCGCCGGATGGTCGACCCGGGCGCCGTCGTGCCAGAAACGGCCCTCGCGATCGAGCCGGATCGAGCTCTCGCGGGAGGTCCCGGGGGGCGGCGCGAAGCGGAAGAAATCGGGATGGTCGCCGGGTTTCATGGGTCACCTCGCAGGAGAGATGCGGCCCGGCGCGGTGAATCGCAAGGAGCGCGAGGAGCGCAAGGAGCGCGGGCAGCGCGCGGCGCGGAGTACTATAGCGGGCCCATGGGAGCCCAGACGGTAGAGGTCGGCACGGACGAGCACCTGCGCGCGACGCGGGCGTACTACGACGAGTTCTCGGCGCGCTACGAGGCCCGGCGCGGAGGGCGCGATCCCGGGGGCTACCACGACCTCGTCGACGCGCTCGAGGTCGACTTCGTGCGCCGCTTCGGCGAGGGCCGCGACGTGCTCGAGGTGGGGTGCGGGACCGGGCTCCTGCTCGCGCGGCTCGGCGCGTTCGCGCGCGCCGCGCGCGGGGTCGATCTCTCGCCCGGCATGCTCGAGCGCGCCCGGGAGCGCGGGCTCGACGTCGTGGAGGGGAGCGCGACCGACCTGCCGTTCGCCGACGAGAGCTTCGACGTCGCGTGCTCGTTCAAGGTGCTCGCCCACGTGGAGGACGTCCGTCGCGCGCTGTCGGAGATGGCGCGCGTGGTGCGGCCCGGCGGGCACGTGATCGCCGAGTTCTACAACCCCTACAGCCTGCGCGGGCTCGTGAAGCGGCTCGGCCCGGCGGGCGCCATCAGCGACAGGACCCGGGAGAGCGCCGTCTTCACGCGCTTCGACGCGCCGAGCGCCGCCGCCGCCCTGATGCCGGACGGCGTGCGCGTCGTCGCCTCGCGCGGGGTGCGCATCGTGACGCCGTTCGCGGCCGCGATGCGCGTGCCGGGCCTCGGGCGCCTCCTGCGCCGGGCGGAGTGGGCGCTGTGCGACACGCCGCTCGCGCAGCTCGGCGGGTTCTGGATCGCCGCCGCGCGGAAGGCGTGAGCCGCGCGGCGCCCCCGGTCAGAACCGTCCGGTGAGCCCCGCGACCATGCCGCCGGGGACGACGGAGATCGTCGGCGCGGCGGTGAAGCTCGGCGGCGGCGGCGGCACGGGGCGCGTCCGGAAGGAGACCCGCTCGGGGACGAACGTGATCTGCGCGTGGGCGATCCCGGCCGCGACGAGCGTCGCGAACGCCCCGAAGGCCACGCGGTTGACGGCGGCCGCGGTCCCGATACGGCTGTTCAGCGCGTCGATGTCGACGCTCTGCACCGGGCCGCCGCCCTGCCCCGAGGACCTCGGCGAGATGTCGACGTTCTCGTAGCTGGCCAGCGCGATCGCCGAGACGATCGAGGTCCCGCCGGCGACGGCCTGGCTCACCAGGAAGAACCAGCCGAGCCCATCATCGCCGTTCTGGAACTGCCCCACCCCGAAGGGCAGCATCGCGGTCCAGCGGGAGTTCTGCGCCACGACCCGCTCGCGCCCGGCGAGGCGATGGAGCTCGGCGACCCAGCGGCGCTCGTCCTCGCGGCCCCGCTCGACCCGCAGCCGCGCCGCGCGCTGCGCCTCGGCCTTCTGCCGCGTCACCTCCTCGATGCGCGCCCGGATGCGCGCCCGGACCGCGGTGAACCGATCGATGACCTCGGGCTGGAACACCGCCGGGTTCGGCGAGTACACCGGGTTGTCGAGGAGGATCTTCTCGATGTACGCGTCGGCCTCGCTCGTGCGCCGCAGCGCCACGAGCGCCGCGGCGGCGAGGCCGCGCGCCCGCTCGACCAGGCCGGGCTCGGAGATCCTGCACGGCTTGCCCTCCGCCTCGATAGGGCCGCGCTCGCAGGGCGGGTTCGCGGGATCGAGCATCGCCGCGAAGCGGCTCACGGCCTCCTCGTAGTGCCCGGCGTCGAAGCGCGTCTTGGCGAGCTCGAACTGCTGCACGTCGTCGGCGCGCGCCGGCGCCGCGAAGCAGAGCGCGAGGGCGGCGGCGGCCGCCGCCGCGAGGCGCCGCGGCGCGCGCAAGGCGCGGCAGCCCCCGACCGATGGGAAGCGAGCGCCGGGAGATCTCCTGCCTGGAGTTCGCGCAGCCATGCGGAAGGGGTGCGCCGTGATGTAGCGGAGTTTGGACGGGGATGCTGAGAATTCCGGAGCGGACGCCACAATGACGGCAATGCCGTCAGCCGGACGGCCAGGAAACCGTGTTCGGCTCGCCGGCCACCAGCGTCACGTTGCCGACGCGCGGCGCGGCCTCCGGCGTCGCCGGCGTGAAGAGGCAGCTCCCGCTCCAGGACACGTCGTTCAAGGTCACGGCCTGCGGGGTGCCGGCGTAGCCGATCAGGCCGATCTGCGGGCACGCGACCTGCGCGCTCGGAGGCGCGCCGCTCAGGACGACCGTGCTGGGCAGGATCTCCAGCTTGTGGATGATCCGCTGCGGCGCGGAGACGCCGGGCTTCGGCGCCACGACCGAGATGACGCCCGCGTACGGCTTGCAGCACCGCGAGCCGGGCACGCTGATGTGAACGGTGTGTGTGCCGATCTTGAGGGGCGTGACCTTGTTCGCGCCGAACCAGCTGATCTCGACGCCATCGAGCACCAGCCTGGCGCCGCTCGGGACGATCTGGAAGACGACGTCGCGCACCGCCGGAACGTCCTCCGTCGGCGCGGCCGAGGGCGGGATGTGCGGCAACGGTGGCCGCGCGCGGGGCCGCGGCGCGCTCGCGACCTCCCTGGCGCTCGGCGCGACCGCGCGCACGTTCGGCGACGGGACGAGGGCGTCGATGTGCGTCGGCGGCGTCGTCGGCGGCGGCTCGGCCGCCGCGAGCGCGTCCACGTCCACCGGCGGCGGGTCACGGAGCGCGCGGGCGATCGTGAACGCGGCGAGGCCGAGCGCCACCGACCCGAGCGCGACGAGCAGCGCGCGCAGCGCGAGCTTCTGCCGGTTGCGGCTCGCGTTCAGCTTCGCGAGCCGCTTGAGGATGGTGAGGTCGTTCGGCGCGAGGGCCAGCGCCCGGTTGTAGTCCGCGGCCGCGCCGGGCACGTCGCCGCGCTTGCGGCCGGCCTCCGCGCGCGCCACGAGGCGCGGGACGAGCCGCGCGACGTGCCGCTCGGCGTAGCCTGCAGGGTCGGCGAAGTAGGCGGCGAGCTCGGCGCGCGGCTCCGCGATCTCGAGCGCCGTGAGCTCGGCCCTGATCTGATCCGCGAGCGCGCGAGGGCTCGCCAGGCGGGCGGCGATGTCGTGCGCGAGGGCGCCCGCGACGATCCGGCTCCAGCGCGCGCCCACGGTGGCTCGCTCGCGCTCGGCCTCCGGGTAGATCCCCTCGAGCACCTTGCGGAGCACCTGCGCCGGGTTCTTGCCCTCGAACGGCAGGTGCCCGACGAGACACTCGTAGAAGAGCACCCCGAGCGCGAACACGTCGGTGCGCGCGTCGACCTCGCCGCCCTCGATCTGCTCCGGCGCCATGTGCGCCGGAGAGCCGAGCACCTGCCCCGTCGAGGTGACGCCCTGAGCGTCGAGGATCTTGGCGATGCCGAAATCGGTGAGCTTGATCACCACGCTCGCGCCGTCCCGGCTCTCGCCGGCGCGGTCGGAAGGCAGCTCGACGAGCACGTTCTCCGGCTTCACGTCGCGGTGGATGATCCCCGACGCGTGCGCGTGCTCCAGCGCGTCGCAGAGCTCGAGCACCACCGCGGCGCCGATCTCGGCCGGCATCTCGCGGTGGGCGCCCAGGATCTTGCGCAGCGTGGCGCCGCGGAGCAGCTCGACGACGAGGTAGCGCTCGCGGTCCTGCTCGCTGGAGACGTCGTACACCTCGACGATGCCGGGGTGGCGCAGCTTCGCCGCCGCGCGCGCCTCGGCGACGAAGCGGGTGCCGACCTCCGCGTTCTCGCGGAGGTGCTTGTGGATGATCTTGACGGCGACCTCGCGGCGGAGCCGCGGGTCGCGGGCGCGGTAGACCGTGGCCATCCCGCCGTGGCCTAGCTCCTCGATCAGCTCGTATTTCTCGAGCTTCGGGAGGACTTCTGCGCCCGCGTTTCTGGAGAGGGATTCCTGCTCGCCCGACGAGCCCCTATCGCGGGCGGGCAGGCTCATTCAACGACCTTCACCCGAATCGTGTTGGTCGACCCCGAGACGCCGACAGGAGCGCCGAAGATGGTGACGAGCTTGTCGCCCGGCGAGACGAGGCCGTTCGCAAGCAGGTACCCGGTGGCGCGCTCGATCATCTCGTCCGAGTTCCGGAGCGCGTCGACGGGGAACGGCACCACGCCCCAGAGCAGCGCGAGCCGCCGGCGCGTCGTGTCGTTCGGCGAGAAGGCGACGATGGGCACCACGGGGCGCGCCTTCGACGCGTACCGCGCGGTGAGGCCGCTCTCGGTGAACGCGATGATGAGCTTCGCGCCGATGTCCTTCGCGATGTCGCACGCGGCGCGCGCTGTCGCCTCCGGGACGTTGGCGCGCTGGCCGGGCTGCTCGCTCGAGAGATACCGGTAGAACGAGCTCTGCTCGGCCTCGGTGACGATGCGGGCCATCATCCGCACGACGAGCGGCGGGTGCGCGCCGGTCGCGGTCTCCTGCGAGAGCATGACCGCGTCGGTGCCGTCGAAGACGGCCGTCGCCACGTCGCTCGCCTCGGCGCGCGTCGGGCGCGTCGCGGTCACCATCGACTGGAGCATCTCGGTCGCGACGATGACCGGCTTCTGGTGCACACGCGCGAGGCCGAGGATCTCGCGCTGGATGATCGGCACCCGCTCCGGGTTGAACTCCACGCCGAGGTCGCCGCGCGCCACCATGACCCCGTCCGAGGCGAGGATGATCGACTCGAGGTTGTCGATGGCGCCTGGCGTCTCGATCTTCGAGACGATCGGCGTCGGGCGACCCCAGGCCTCGCAGATGTCGCGCACGTGCCGGACCTCGTCCGCGTTGCGCACGAACGAGAGGGCGACGTAATCGACCCCCTGCGCGAGACCGAAGCTCAGGTCGGCCTTGTCCTTCTCGGTGAGGGCCGAGATGCGCACGCGCCTCGCGGGCAGGTGCACGCCGACGCGATCGCGCAGGCGTCCGCCCTGCGTCACGCCGGCGTGGACGCGCTCCCCTTCGACCTTGGTCACGGTGACCACGACGCGGCCGTCGTCGATCAGGACGACGTCGCCCGGCTGCAGGTCGGACGCGAGCCCCTCGTAGAGGATCGGGATCTCGCCGGGCGTGGCAACTGGGCTGTCCCTGTTCGCCTCGATCAGGGTGACGGAAGCCCCGTCAGCCACCTCGAAGGTGTTGCCGGGGAAGCGACCGGCTCGGATCTTCGGGCCGCAGAGGTCCTGCAGGATCGCGACAGGCTTCCCGCATGCCTCCGCAGCCGCACGGACCGTGGCGATTGCTTTGCCATGATCCTCATGCGAGCCGTGAGAGAAGTTGAGTCGAGCGACATCCATACCGGCGCGGATGAGCTGCTCCAGCGTCGTTTGAGAGTCACACGAAGGGCCAATGGTACAGACGATTTTCGCTCTGCGTACGAGCACGGGCGGAGCATGCCACGAGCAGGGGTCGCGACACTACCCTGATTGTGAACGGGCCATGCGGACTTCACCGGATTCCAACAAAGCAGCTGGGGGATGAGCCGCTGCGCGGCGCGGCGCACGCGCGCGTCAACGCAGCAGCGGAGCGCGGCGTCCGGCCGTGCGCAGCGGCGACCCGCGCGCACGGCCGCGGATCGCTGCGAATCGGAGATCTCTCTGAAGGGTAGTGAGCGGCGGGACGGCTCGGGCGCGCGCCGCAGCGCGGCATGAGGTCCCGCCTTGGGGTCTTGTACCTAGGAGCGGCGCTCTCGGCGCTCGCGCGGCGGGCCGCCACGATCGCGGTCCAGGCCGGGCCGCGATCCGCGATCGCCGCCGCGATCGCCGCCTCGCCCGCCCGGTCCATCGCGCCGGGGCGGCGGGCCGGCGTCGCGCGCCTGCGCCATGCGCTCGCGCGCCCGATCCCCCTCTTCGCCTTCAGGGAGCGGGAGCAACTCGCGCCGGCTCAGCCGGATCTTCCCCTCGCGATCGACGCTCAGCACCTTCACGTCGAGCGAATCTCCCTCCTTGACGACGTCCTCGACGCGCTCGACGCGCGTGTGGGCCATCTCCGAGATGTGCAGCAGGCCGTCGGTGTTCGGGAGGATCTCGACGAAGGCGCCGAAGTCGGTGATGCGCTTGACCGTCCCCTTGTAGGTCGCGCCGACCTCGGGCTCGGCCGTCAGGCCCTTGATGATGTCGAGCGCCCTCTTCACCGCGTCGGAGTCGGCCGACGCGACGTTCACGGTGCCGTCGTCCTCGACGTCGATCGCGACCCCGGTCTGGTCGACGATGCCCTTGATGGTCTTGCCGCCGGGGCCGATGATCAGCCGGATCTGGTCGGGCTTCACGCGCACCGTGGTGATCCGCGGCGCGTACTGGCTGAGCTCGGGCCGCGTGGTCGGCAGCGTCTCGAGCATCTTGCCCAGGATGTGGAGCCGCCCCTCGCGCGCCTGATCCAGCGCCTGCGCCAGGATCTGCCGGCTCAGGCCCGCGATCTTGATGTCCATCTGGATCGCGGTCACGCCGCGCGCCGTGCCGCAGACCTTGAAGTCCATGTCGCCGAGGTGATCCTCGTCGCCGAGGATGTCCGAGAGCACCGCGTACTTATTGCCCTCCATGATGAGCCCCATCGCGATGCCCGCGACGGGCGACTTGATCGGCACGCCCGCGTCCATGAGCGAGAGGCACCCGCCGCAGACGGCCGCCATCGACGACGAGCCGTTCGACTCGAGCGTCTCCGACACGATGCGGATCGTGTACGGGAACTGATCCGGCGCCGGGATCATCCGGGAGAGCGCGCGCTCGGCGAGCGCGCCGTGGCCGATCTCGCGCCGGCCGGGGCCGCGGAGCGGCTTCGTCTCGCCCGTCGAGAAGGGGGGGAAGTTGTAGTGGAGATAGAAGCGCTTCCACGTCTCCCCCATCAGGCCGTCGATCTTCTGCTCGTCGGTCGAGGTGCCGAGCGTCGTCGTGACGATCGCCTGCGTCTCGCCGCGCTGGAACAGGGCGCTGCCGTGCACGCGCGGGAGCAGGCCGACCTCGCACATGATGGGCCGGATGCTCCTGCCGTCGCGGCCGTCGATGCGCCTGCCCTCCTCGGTCACGTAGGTGCGAACGACGTGCGCCTTGCGCTCCTCGAACTCCGCCTTCACGAGCCCCTGGAGGGGCAGGAGCTTCTCGGCGCCGAGCTCGGCGCTCAGCGTCTCGGTCAGCTTTTTCTTGAGCGAGCTGTAGCCGTCGTAGCGCGCCTTCTTGTCGGTCACCTTCGTCGCGGCCTTCAGGTCCTCGTCGACGATCTGGGCGACGCGCCGCTTGATCTCGTCCGGCAGCGCCGGCGCGACGAACTCGCGCTTCGGCTTGCCCACCGCGGCGCGCATCTTCTCGATCAGATCGATCACCGGCTGCGCCGTCTCGTGCGCGAACATCAGCGCGTCGATGATCTCCGCCTCGGTCGCCTCCGCGGCGCCGCCCTCGACCATCACGATCGCGTCGCGCGAGCAGGCGACGACGAGGTCGATGTCGCAGCGCTCGATGTCCGCGACCGTGGGGTACGCCACGAACTCGCCGTCGAGCCGGCCCACGCGCACGCCCACGACAGGCCCGTGCCAGGGGATGTCCGAGATGTGCAGCGCGGCGCTCGCCCCCGTCAGCGCGAGGACGTCGGCCTTGTTCTGCTTGTCGCTGGAGAGGACGGTCGCGATGATCTGCGTGTCCCGCTTGAAGCCCTCCGGGAAGAGGGGGCGGAGCGGGCGATCCATGAGGCGGCTCGAGAGGATCTCCTCCTCGCGCTGGCGCGCCTCGCGTTTGAAGAAGCCGCCGGGGATCTTGCCGGCGGCGTACGTCTTCTCGACGAACTCGCAGGTGAGGGGGAAGAAGTCGAGGCCCGGCCGCTCGTCCTGCGAGACGGCGGTCACGAGCACCATCGTATCGCCGTAGGTGACGAGCACGGCCCCGTGGGCCTGCTTGGCCAGGCGGCCGGTCTCGAGGGTGAGGGCACGGCCGCCCACCATGACGGATTCACGAACGAACATTGGGATTTCAGCTCTCTCTCGCACGATCGCGAGGGCCGCTGCGTGCGGCGCTACGCCGAGCGCGAGGGGCTGCTCTTCTTCCTCGGTTCCTGCGCAGGAGCCGACCTGCTGCGCACGAAGCGAAGACGAAGACGCGCGGAGCCCGCGCTCGGGAACGGCGAGGCCCGATCGCCCCGCCGGTCCGTGGTCAATGAGTGACCTCCTTAGAGCGTCCGCTCCACTCTCGCCAGCGCAAAACGCAGGCGTTCAGGGGTGCGTGCCGCAAAACCTCCCGAACGGAAGGGACCGGAACGGCCGCGCGCGCAGGGGTGCTTGTGCAGAAAGGCGCGCGCGCAGCCGCGGATGAGGCGGACCGCGCGCGTGCGAGCCGCGAGCAGGACCGACCCCACGCGGACGGGCCGCCGGGGAACCGCCAGTGGTGGCGTGAAGCAGCAGGTGGGACAGACAGGCCCAGCGGGCCGACGGCAGGCGAGGTCGCCTGCTCTCGCGCAGCGCGGGCGTGCGGCGCACGCCTCGCGCCGGGACCTCAGGCCTGATCGGCCCGAGGATCGCGCTACTTGCGGAGGTTGAGGCGGTTGATGAGGCTGCGGTAGCGCTCGATGTCGACGCGCTTCAGGTAGTCGAGCTGCCGGCGGCGCTGGCTCACCAGCTTCAGCAGGCCGCGGCGGGAGTGGTGGTCCTTCTGGTGCGTGCGGAAGTGCTCCTGCAGCTGGTTGATCCGCTCGCTGAGGAGGGCGATCTGGACCTCCGGCGACCCGGTGTCGCCGTCGTGGATCGCGTACTTCTGGATGATGTCCGTCTTCTGAACCGAGTGCAGCATGGCTGGCTCTCCATGGCCCTGCCGGTGCGCTACCGAGCGTCCGGGCCGGCTCGTCCTCTCCGACAACGGAAGAACGGGACCGGCGGCTGGCCAAGTGACGCCTGAATGTGAGCCCCACGCCCGTAGTGGCGGGAGCCCGCGAAGTTCAGGCCAGTGAGCTGAGGAGCGCGCGAGTATACGCAGGTGCCTCGGTCCGTCAACGCGGTCGACACGGCCGCGCGATTTGTCACCCCCAGAACGGCCGATTGGTTACCCTCGGTCGGCGATGCCCGGCACCATCCGGCCCCCCGACGAAGCCTCCCGACCGCAGTCGGACGCGCGCGGCTCGCAGTCGGACCTTCATATCGCGAACGCGATGACGAGCCTCTCCTCCTCCGCCACGGCGCTCCCGACCACCGGGAGCGACAACTCGACCCCCAAGGTCTGCCCCACCTGCGGGGTCCGGTACCCGGCCGAGTTCAGGGTTTGCCCGCGCGACGCCGCGACGCTCGACGAGTCGGAGGACGACGCGCTCCGCGACGATCTCGTCGGCAAGACGCTCAACGAGACGTACACGGTCGTGCGCGTCGTCGGCGAGGGCGGCATGGGGCGCGTCTACGAGGCGCGCCACACGCGGATCTCCAGCAAGCGGTTCGCCATCAAGATGCTGCACCCGGAGTTCGCGCGGCAGCCCCAGGTGATCTCGCGCTTCCAGCGCGAGGCCGAGGCCGCCGCCGCGGTGCAGAGCCCGTACGTCGTCACCGTCTTCGACGTCCACCGCACCGCGGAGGGCCGTCCGTTCCTCGTGAACGAGTTCCTCGAAGGCAAGGAGCTCGCCGACTACCTCAACGAGGCCGGCAAGATGAAGACCGGCCCCGCCGTGCGCATCGTCCGGCAGATCTGCAAGGCGCTCGCCGCGGCCCACGCGAAGGGCGTGGTGCACCGCGACATGAAGCCGGAGAACGTGTTCCTCACCGGCGACCTCGCGATGCCGACGGCCAAGGTGATCGACTTCGGCATCTCCAAGGTCGACGACGCGCCGGGCGCCGCGCTCACGCAGACCGGCATGATCATGGGCACGCCCTCGTACATGGCGCCGGAGCAGGCCCGCGGCGAGCGCGTCGATCACCGGGCGGACATCTACGCCGTCGGCGCGATCCTCTACTGCGCCCTCACCGGCAGCCGCCCGTTCGACCGCAACGATCCGACCGCGACGCTCACCGCGGTCCTCACCGAGGACCCGCCCCGCCCGCGCTCGCTCGAGCCGAGCATCCCCGAGCCGCTCGAGATGATCATCCAGCGGGCCATGGCGAAGGAGCCCGGCCATCGGTACCAGACGATGGAGGAGCTCGACGCGGAGCTCGCGCTCTACGACACGAGCGAGGCCGAGCCCAAGGAGCTCGACGCCCCCGGGTCGCCCGGGCCGCGCGTGTCGATGCCGTCGGCGCCGCGCGTGGCGCCGACGATGCAGCTCCGCCAGGCGCAGCAGGTGACCATGGCGAGGCCGCTCATCCTGCTGCTCTTCGCGCTCGGCCTCTTCTGGGTCGCCGGCAGCCTGATCACGCTCGTCACCGCGATCATCCGCCTGTCGCGCGGCGGCCAGGTGACCGACAACCTGACGGGCCTCGAGGCCGTCCTGCTCGCGTCCGGGATCGGCTTCGCGCTGATCACCCCCGCGCTGATCAGCGCGAGCCACGTGCGCAAGACCGTCTGGAACAACAGCATGAAGGCGGTCGATCTGGCCGACAACCTGCGCCGGCCGATCGTGGTCGGCCTGTGCGCGTACGGCTTCGCGTCGCTGCTCGTGCGGGTGGTGGAGGCCGTCGTCCTCCGGCGCGCGGCCGGCGTCGCGTGGCCCATGTGGGACGTCGTGCTGTTCGCGGTCGGCGCGGTCGGCGCCGCCGGCGCGTACCTCTTGCTCCGCAGCGAGAGCCGGTAGCCGCGACGGTCCCTGGCCACGCGCCTCCCGGTCGAGGCCAGAGCCGGGTGGCAGCGGTCTAGCCCCGACGGTCCAGCCACGCCTGGAGCAGCAGCGCCGCCGCCGCCCCGTCGACGCGCTCCTTGCTCTTCCGCCCCGAGACGCCCCCGTCGCGCAGCCGCCGTGCCGCCTCGACCGTCGTCAGCCGCTCGTCGACGAGCTCCACCTCGACGCCGGCCGCGTCCGCCAGCGCCTGCGCGAAGGCCAGCGCCCGCCGCGCGGCGGGCCCCTCGTCCCCGTTCATCTCGAGCGGCAGACCCACGAGGAACCGGGTGATGCCTTCGTCCCGAGCGAGCGCCGCAAGGGCTTCCAGGAGCGCCTTCCGGTTTCGCCCGTCGAGCAGCGGCCGCGGGTGCGCGTAGAGCCCGAGCTCGTCGGTCACGGCCACGCCCACGCGGGCCTTCCCAAGATCGATCGCCGCAGCGCGTGCCTTCGCCTTCGCCATGCCTCTGGAAAGACCCCATAGTCCTCGGGCGACGCGCCGGCGAGACCGAAGCTCACCCGGAAGCATCCGACCGGCTTGACCCGCTCGCCAGCACCGACCATAAGCGCCGCGCGATGGAACTGCGCGCGGTACGGGGGATGAACGACATCCTCCCCGAAGAGGTGGAGCGCTGGCACAAGCTCGAGGGGGCCTTCCGCCTCCACGCGGAGCTCCACGGCTATGCCGAGGTGCGCACGCCGCTGCTCGAGCCGACGGAGCTCTTCCGGCACCAGATGGGGGAGACGACGGACGTGGTCGAGAAGGAGATGTACTCCTTCGAACGCCACGGCGATCACCTCACCGTCCGCCCCGAGGGCACCGCGGGCGCCGCGCGCGCCTACGTCGAGCACGCGGTCCACGCGAAGGAGCCGGTCACCCGCTGGTACTACCTCGGCCCGATGTTCCGCGGCGAGCGGCCGGCGAAGGGGCGCTACCGCCAGTTCTACCAGGCCGGCTGCGAGCTCTTCGGCGATCCCGGTCCGCTCTGCGACGCCGAGACGATCGACCTCGTCGCCGGCTTCCTGCAGCGCATCGGCGTCGGCGAGTTCGTGGTCCACGTGAACTCGCTCGGCAGCGCGGGCACGCGCGAGCGCTACCGCGAGGCGCTGCTCGCCCACTACACGCCGCGCAAGGCCGAGCTCAGCGAGGACTCGCAGCGCCGCCTCGAGAAGAACCCCCTGCGCATCCTCGACTCGAAGGACCAGCGCGATCACGAGGTGTCGCGCGACGCGCCGTCGATCCTCGATCTGCTCGACGACGCGGACCGGGCGCACTGGGACGGCGTGCGCCGCTGCCTCGACGTGCTCGGCGTGAACTACGTCGTCGATCGGTCGCTCGTGCGGGGGCTCGACTACTACACGCGCACGCTCTTCGAGGTGAAGGCGACCGCGGGCGATCTCGGCGCCCAGAGCACGCTCGCGGGCGGCGGCCGCTACGACGCCATGGTCGCGGGGCTCGGCGGGCCGAGCGTGCCCGCGATCGGCTTCGCGATGGGGATGGAGCGGCTGCTCACGATGATGCCCGGCGCCTCGCCCCGCCGGAGGCCAGGCTGCTTCCTCGCCCCGCTCGGCCAGAGCGGCGCGGATCAGGCGCTCGTGCTGGCGAAGCAGCTGCGCGCGCTCGGCGTCCCGGTCGAGCTCGACGGGCGCGGCGGGCGGCTCAAGGCGATGCTCCGGCGCGCGGACTCCCTCGGCGCGCGGCTCTGCGTGATCCTGGGCGACGCGGAGATCGAGCGCGGCGTGCTCCAGATCAAGGATCTCGTGGCGCACGTGCAGGAGGAGATCCCGCTGGAGGGTGCGGCGCGCGTGCTCGCGGATCGGGCCCTCGAGGCGCCGCCCGGCGGCCAGCGGGGAGCGCGTTGACCTCCGAGGCGATGGGAGCGCGGGGCTGCTCGCGAGGGGCGCGCGGCGCGCCGGCGGGCGAGGGGCGGGGCCGCGCTCGGCGCGCGCGATCGGCGCTGTCGCTCGCCGCGGCGCTCGCCGCGCTCGCCGCGCCGTCCGTCGCGGCGGCGCAGCTCGGCTTCGGCCAGCCCGGCATGACGCAGCCGCCGCCCGCGAGCGCGCCGCCGAAGCCGCCGCCCGGCACGCCGGAGACGCACGCGGCGCCGACGTCCGAGGAGAGCCCGATCCAGACCCAGGAGCCGACCCTGCCGGAGGACCCGCTGGCGGTGCCGCCCGCGGTCAAGAAGCAGATCGGCACGAACGACGTCGGCGAGTGGGAGCGCGGGCGCGCCGCGGAGATCCAGCGCGACTGGTACGGCCCCTATTACAGCGAGCGGAGCGGCAGCTACCAGTTCAGGACGCTCTTCCCCCTGTGGGCCGAGCGCCGGATGCCCGGCGACCGGGCCACGATGGTGACGCCGCTCTACTACAACCGCCGGAGCAAGGACGTCGACGCCGACGTGCTCTTCCCCTTCTTCTGGAAGCTCCGCGACGAGAACACGTACACGACGATCGTCGGCCCGTTCATGCACCGCGAGTCCGAGGGGCGCCCCGCGAGCCCGGGGCGGAAGGCAGAGCCGGGCCGGCACGACAACTGGCTCGCGCCGCTCTTCTTCGAGGGCAAGCGCGACGACGGGAGCGGCTACTTCCACATCCCTCCCCTGCTGACCTTCACGCACCACACGGCGCAGAGCGGCTTCAACCTGGTCGGCCCCCTCTTCTGCAGCTGGAAGGGCGGCCCCGCGTGCGACACGCGCTCCGCCGACAAGATCGATCTCGGCCTGGCCCCCCTCTACTTCTACGGCCACGACGAGAGCAGCGAGTACGAGGTCATCCCGCCGCTCCTGCACTACTACCACTACAGCGACGTCGGAGACCGCTCCACGAACGTGTGGGGCCCGCTGATGTGGCAGCACTCCCGCAAGGGTGACGTGTTCAACGTCATGCCCTTCTACTGGCACAGCTGGGGCAAGAACTACGATCGCACGACGCTGTTCCCGTTCTTCCACTACGGGTACGAGGGCAACAAGAGCCTGCTCGTCACGCCGCTCTTCCTGAAGGCGCGCGGCGAGGAGGGGGAGAGCACCTTCGCGACCTGGGGCTACGCTCGCTACCGAGGGCGGACGGAGCTCGACATGATCACGCCGCTCTTCTGGCAATACCGGGATCCGGACATCGATCTCGAGCGGACGTTCCTGCTCCCGTTCTATTACCGGAACACCTCGCCGCGCAGCGATGATCTCGTCCTCTTCCCGTTCTATGGCCGCTTCAAGCGCCACGGGTTGAGCGACACCACCTGGCTCACGCCGCTCGTGCGGCACACGCGGGATCTCACCGGCTGGGAGACGGACATCTATCCGTTCTTCTACTCGGGGAGGAACCGCGACTCGACGCACCTCGTCGTCGCGCCGTTCCTCTGGGACTTCGCGTCGCCGACGTCGCGCACCACGGTGGCCCTGCCGTTCTTCTTCCGGTTCGCGGATCCAAACTCGGTGACGCAGGTCGCGCTCAACACCGTGTACCGGGAGCACCGGGTGCGGAACGGCAAGGAGTGGGAGTTCCATCTCGTCCCCCTGTTCTCGTACGGCGAGACCCCGGACGGTCACTGGTGGAACGTCCTGTTCGGCCTCGCCGGGTACACGCGCGCGGGCACGGCGGCGAAGATGCGGGCGCTCTACATCCCGATCCAGCTGAGCCAATGAGCCCGCGCGGCGCCGAGCTCCGCTCCCTCGGCGGCGCGCCGCCGCCCCCGGAGCTCGCCGCCGACCTGCGCCGGCTCCTGGAGCTGCCCGAGGGCGCGCGGCAGCGCCTCTGGGAGGCGCTCGGGCCGAGCCTCGGCGAGCCGGTGCCCGCCGCCGTCGAGCGGCTCCTCGACGCGTTCTGCCGCCGGCACGAGGTCGGCTCCGAGGCGCTCGCGCGCGTGCTCAAGGCGTGCCGGTTCCTCGTCCGCGAGGCGAGCAAGCGCGACCTCGACCGCGCCGCGCTCGCGGCCGACCTCGCGGCGCTCGCGCCGGGCGAGGGCGCCGAGGAGCTCCAGGCGATCCTGCTCGCCGGCTACGACCAGGCCCGAGCGGTCGTGCGGCGGGAGATCGTGCGCGGCGCGCTGCTCGACCACGGCAAGCTGCTCACCGGCGTCGACTGGCGCGTCGACACGATCGCGGCCGCGAGCCGCGGGGCGAAGATCGCGGCGCCCGTCGTCCTGCTCACGCTGAGCTACCAGGAGGGCGAGCACCGCTCCCGGATCACCTTGCAAGCCACCCCAGACGTGCTGCGGGAGCTCCAGCAGATCTGCGCGCAGCTCCTCGGCTGATCGGTCCGTGACCAGCGCGCTCCAGCGGGCGCGCCGGTCACGGATCGCGAGCGCGCGACGTGGACGGCGGTGAGGCCCCGCTGGCGACAGCGCGGGCGCCTCTCACCTGCTGCTGTCGCGCGCCTCCGGGCGGGGCGCGGAGTTCGCGGAGACGACCTCGGCGATCGCGGAGAGCGCGTCCTCGGCGGAGAACGGCTTCTCCAGGAGCGGGCGGCCCGACGAGGCGAGGAACCGCTCGACGTCCGCGCCGAAGCCGACGCCGGTCATGAAGATGAACCCCTGCGCCAGCACAGGATCGCTCTCGCGGATCCGCGTGTAGAAGACGTCGCCCGACATGCCGGGCATGCGCAGATCGCAGAGCACCACGTCGAAGCGCTGCCCGCCCGCGAGCATCCCCATCGCGGCGTCGGCGCTCGGCGCGAGCGCCACCTCGTGCACGCGGCCCAGCTGATCGGACAGCGCGCGGGCGAGCGACGCCTCGTCCTCCACCACGAGCACCCGCACCCGCTTCGAGACGAGCCGCGGCACAGGCGAGACGCTCGGCGTCGCCTCGTCCGTCCGCCCCGCCGCGGGCAGCGAGATGATGAACCGCGCGCCGCCGGGCGGGACGCGCCCGGGGACCGGGCTCTCCGCCGTGATCTGCCCGCCCGCGCGCTCGATGATCTCGCGGCTGATCGACAGCCCGAGCCCCGTGCCGACCTCCGGACCTTTCGTCGTGAAGAAGGGCGCCCAGATGCGCGGCAGGTTCTCCTCCGCGATGCCGGCGCCGGTGTCGGTCACCACGATCTCGACCGTCTCCCCGTCGCTCCGCGTCTCGACCGTCACCGTCTGGTCGCGGGCTTCGTGCTTCGAGCCCGGCTTCGGGATCGCCTGGGCCGCGTTGACGAGGAGGTTCACGATGACCTGGCCGAGCCGGCCGTCATCCATGAGGATCGGCGGCACCTCGGACAGGTTCTTCACGATCTGCGCCCGCTCGATGATCTGGCCGCGCGTGAGGCTCAGCGCGGAATCGACCGTGCGGTTCGCGTCCGTCAGCGTGCGCCGCGAGCCCTCGGGCTGCGGCGGGCTCGCGAACAGCTTGAGATCACGGACGATGTCGACGATGCGCTTGATCGAGTCGCGCAGCTCCTTCACGAGCTCCGACGCGCTGGAGGCGGCGCTGCCCTCCATGCGCACGTTCGGGCCGCGCAGGAGGCGGTCGAGCATGTCCAGGCCGAGCAGGATGAACGCCGCGGGGTTGTTGATCTCGTGCGCCACGCCGGCCGCGAGCGTGCCGAGCGTCGAGAGGCGATCGACCTGGATGAGCCGGGTGCGCGCCGCGTGCTCGGTGCTCACGTCCGCGAGGACGCCCTCGATCGCCACGACGCGGCCGCGATCCGAGACGAGGGGGTACACCGTGCCGCGCGCGGTGATCGCGTCGCCGCCCCGCCGCCGCAGGCGCGCCTCGTAGGAGGCCGACGGGGCCCCGAGCTTGGCCCGCGCGACCGCGTCCTCGAAGCACATCACGCCCTCCGGGTCGGCGTGGGCCTCCCCGAGGAAGCCCGGCGTCCTGAGCGCCTCGGCCACCGGCACGCCCAGGAGCCGCTCGGCGTGCCGGTTCAGGAACGAGAGCTCGCCGGACTCGGGATCGAGCCGGAAGATGATGAGCGGCGCGTTGTCGAGGAGGTTCCGGTGCTGCTCCTCGAGCTCGCGGATCCTGAGCAGCCGCTCGGCGGCCTCGCGCTCCCCGGCGACGACGCGCAGCGAGCGATCCAGGCCGGCGCCGAGCGCGTCGGCGATCTCCTCGAGGAGCGGGATCGGCGCCGAGGCCGCCGCGCCGGCGTCTCCGTAGCCGACGACGAGCGCCGCGATGATCGGGCAGCCGAAGCCGCCGGCCGCGGCGCCGGCCGGCCCGGAGCGCGCGGCGGGGTGGCCGGGCTCGGCGCCCGGAGGCGCGGCCCGCACCGGGAGCGCGACGTACGAGAGGCACCCCTCGCTGGCGCCCATCTCGGCGAGGGCGTTCCCCGCGCGGGCGTCGTCGCAGGAGAACGGCTCGCCCTCGGCGAACACGCGCCGGAAGAGCGCCGCGGGCGCCGGCAGGCGCGCGCCGAACGGCGCGGCGGCGAGCGCGTCGCCGCGGAAGACCGCGTACGCGCGGAGCCCGCCCTCCGGCTCCGGGAACACCACCGCGAAGAGCTGGAACGCGGCGAACCGGCCGACGGCCCCGGCGAGCTCCTCGAACGGCCTCGGCAGGAGCAGGTTCGAGTGGCGGGCCACGACGGTGAGGACGGCGTTCAGCGCGACGAGGCGGCCAACCCTCTCGCTCGCAGGCTCAGCGTGCATTTCCACGACATCTCACCACGTCAGCGCGCAGGGACGAGAGGCATTCTTCACTTTTCTCCGGCCGGCGGGTCGCCCGCGGTCGCCGAGGACGTAGGCCGGGCCGCCGCGCCGGCGCAGCGCTCGAGCAGGCGGAGGGCGGCGTCCCGGCGCTCCTCGCTCACGGCCGGCCCCGTGCCGGCGGCCCCGTCGTGCGCTGCGTACTGGGCGAACATCCTGCGGGCGGTCTCGACGTCCTCGACGCCGCACGCGACCACGAGCCGCAGCCGCTCGGCCTCGATCCAGACCCGCTGGACGGGCAGGTGGGCCGCGAGCGCCCGATCCAGGCGATCTGCGGCCTCATCGAAGCGGCCGTCGCTCAGGTAATGGCGGCCGAGCAAATAGTTCGGCAGACCATCGCCGGGGGATTGCGCGGCCCACGCGCCGAGGAGCTCCGCCGCACGGATCCTGTCGGGCGCGCCGCCGCGCGTACCGATCAGCAGCTCGACGATGGCCGCGCGGGCGCGTTCGTCGTTCGCGGCAGCGATCTTCACGTCGAGCGTCCGGAGCCGATCCTCGTCGACGAGCCGGCCGGCGACCTCGCTGTACCGCGCCGCGGCGCGCTCCCGGTCGCCCGCCGCGAGCGCGACGTCGCCGAGGCGCTCGGCCGCGCGATCGCGCAGGTGGCGCGGGATCGACGCGTCCCCGGCGATGCCCTCGAGCTCGCGGATCCCCTCGCTCCGCGCGCCGGGCGCGTCGCTGGCGAGCCGCGTCTCGGCGATGGCGATGCGCGGCGCGGGGCTCCGGTCGAGCGACAGCACGCGCCGGTACGCGGCGATGGCGCCCTCGTGGTCGCCGCGCGCGCGCAGCGCCTCCGCCTCGTGGGTGCACGCGTCGACCACGTGCGGGCAGCGCCGCTCGAAGAGCGCCGGCCGATCGAAGCGGGCCTTCGCCTGCGCCTTCGCCGCGTCGGGGAGCGTGAGCGCGTCGAGATCGGCGTGCCACGCGCGCTCCATCACCTCCCACGAGGCGCCGGTGATCTCCGGCAGCGCCTTGCCGCCGTACCAGGCGCGCACCGCGTCGGCGCCGTACGTCGCGCGCACGTGGCCGACGAACGCGCCGCTCACGGTGTACGCGGTCGACGAGTTCTCGGCGAGGAAGCCGAGCGCGAACAGGCGCGCGAGCGGCGGCAGGATCCCGAGATCTTTCATCGCCTTGGCCCACGCGCGCGGGCTCAGGTCCTCGCCCTCCCTGGGCGAGCCGGCGACGGCGATCCCCTCGATGAGCCCCGGGTCGGGGAGCCACCCGCCGAGCCGCCCGGCGATTTTGAACGGGCCGCGGGCGAAGGCGCCGGCGAGCACGTGCATGATCTCGTGCCCGAGCGTCGGGTGCGGGTAGCCGGCGGCCTGCAGGTACACCTCGTGGCGCCATGGCTTCGCGACGTACGTGCGCGACGCGCCCATGAGCGCGCCCTTCTGCGCCGCGCTCTCGAACAGGTAGGCGCGGACCCGCAGCGGCTGGCCATCGACCGCCGCGGGCGCCCCGAGCCAGCGCTCGCCGGCCTCGATGTGGGCGTCGCACTCGCGCACGAAGCGCTGGACGTCGGCCTCGCGCATGCCGCGCGGGTGGACGACCTCGCAGCGCTGGCCCTTCGAGAGCGCGCCGAGCTCGGCCGCGATGCTCTCGGAGGTCTGGAAGTGGCCGAGGCGCTCGCCCTCCAGGACGGTCGCGGCGCTCAGCGCGGCGCTCACGCCGCCGAGCAGGAGCAGCCCGGGCCGGCCCTGCGGCTGGAACGACACCCGCCCGCCCGCGTCGTGCACGAGGTGCTGCGCGAGCGCCGACGCCGCGAACAGGGTGGCCAGCGTCCCCGCGCGGTACGTCAGCAGCCCGGACGCGTCGACGACCGTGTCGTAGAGGGTGCCGCTGAAGAAGCCGGCGAAGGGGTCGTAGGCGAAGACGATCGGGCTCGTGTAGAAGCGGACGGCGCTCACGCCGATCGCGCCGAGGGGGGCGGCGAGCGCCGCGAGGACGGCGATGAGCCGGCGCCGCCACGCCGGGCGGGGAGGCGCGGCGTCGTCGCGCCGGATGCCGGCCGCGAGCTCGCCCGCGACGGCGCCCCAGGCGCCGCCGAGCGCCGCGCCGAGCCCGGGCCCGAGGGCGAAGTGCGCCGAGCCGCCGAGCACATCGCAGAAGCCGGCGCGCAGGCCGTGCGCCAGCGTGGTGGCGTACGCGACGACCGCGAGCAGGGCGCCGCTCGCGACGCCGCGGCGGAACGCCTCGACAGGCGGCGGCCGATGCGCGGCGACGTCGAGGGCGGTCACGATCGCCGCGGCGCCCGGGACGATCAGGCCGGCGGCGAGCGCGCTCTCGTAGCCGGGGCCGTCGAAGAGGGGCAGGAAGCCGACGAGCGCCATCGCGATCGCGACGAGCGCGGCGCCGAGCCTGGTGGCCGGGGAACGCAGCAGCGTGGGCATGGTCGCGTGGGACTCCAGGCCCGCCTTCGTAGCCGCGCCTGCCCGGAGAGGCGAGCGGGATGCGGGCGCCCCGGCGCAATCCAGCGAGCTGCGTTCTCCATGGACGGTCCGGGGAGGACGGCGGTGTCTTCCGAGAACCGGACGAAGCCGTGAGCGGTGATCGCATGGCCACCGATCGGCCGCGTTCGATAGTGCGCGCTTCTCCTTCCCTCCTCTTTTCTGCTCTGCTCACGCCCCAGACGATGTCCCCTCCCCCCGCCGGCCTCTCTCGCCATCCCGACTTCCTGCGCCTCTGGGCGGCGCAGGCGGTGAGCGCCGTAGGCAGCCGCATCAGCCGGACGGCGCTGCCCGTGATCGCCATCGTGGGCCTCGGGGCCGACGCGTCGGGCGTGGCGGTCCTGTCCGCGGTATCCACCGCGCCGGGCGTCCTCGTGGGGCTCTTCGCGGGCGGGCTCGTCGATCGCTCGCGCAAGCGGCCGCTCCTCGTCGGCGCGGATCTCGTGCGCGCGGCGCTGATCCTCTCGGTCCCGATCGCGGCCTGGACCGGCACGCTCACCCTGCTCCAGCTCTCCGTGGTGGCCGCGCTGGTGGGCATGGCCACTTCCCTGTTCCAGATCGCCGACAACGCCTACTTGCCGGCGCTCGTGGGGCAGGAGCACCTGGTCAAGGCAAACGCCAGGCTGGAGGGGACCGAGGCCGCCGCGGAGATCGCCGGCCCCGGCGCCGCGGGCATCCTGATCCAGGCGCTGACGGCCCCGGTGACGATGGTGGTGGACGCGCTGTCGTATCTCGTGTCGGCGGCGCTCCTCGGGCGCATCCGGGCGACGGAGGCGCCGGCCGTCCCGGCGGGCGGCGGAGGTGATGGGGGCGCCTCGCTGGTCGAGGATCTCCGGGTCGGGCTGCGCCACGGCCTGGGCCACCCCGTGGTCGGGGCGACGTTCCTGGCGATGGGCGTCCACGCCCTCCTGCTCGGCGGGGTCTTCTCCGCGCTGTACATGCTCTATCTCCTGGAGCATCTGCGGCTGGACACGACCACGGTCGGGCTGATCATCAGCGTGGGCGGCATCGGCGCGCTGGGCGGCAGTTTCCTCGCCGGCTGGCTGGGCCGACGCCTCGGCGCCGGGCCGGCGATGATCCTCAGCCTGTTCATGAGTCAGGCCGGCTGCGCGCTCATCCCGCTGGCGGCGCAGCTCGGGCGGCTCGCGGTCCCTGCCCTCGTGGTGCACCAGCTCGTGGGGGACGCGTTCCTCATGGCGTTCATGATCCACGCGGTGAGCACCCGGCAATCCATCCTGCCGTTGCACGTGCTCGGCCGGGTCGATGCAACGCTCCATGTGCTCACCGGGGCGCTCCTGCCGGCGGGCACCCTGGCGGCCGGCTGGCTCGCGGGGCGGATCGGCGTGGAGGCGACCGTCTGGGCGTTCGTCATCGCGGGGTTTGCCGCGCCGCTCCTGCTGCTGCGGCCCGCGGTGTGGAGGCTGCGGGCGGGGTGAGGGCGCGCTCGATGGAGGGTGCTCGTCATCGACCGGCGGTGTCGCTCGGTCGGGCAGCCGAGCCTGGCTGGGACCCGGGGGCGGCCACGCGGGCCGCCGCGACGCGGCGCAGGCAGTCTTCCTGATGGGTCCGGGCCAAGGCTTCTGGCAGACGGAGAAGCTCTATCCGCCGCTCGATCGGCATGCAGTAGGTGGTCGCAGCCCACAGCTTCGGGTCATCGACGCCGCGGAGCGGCTCCAGATCGGTCCACACCCGGACGGCCCTGTCATCCGACGCGCTGAGGATGCGCTTGCCGTCGGGGCTGAACGCTACGCTGTTGACCGGAGACTCGGAGCCGCGAAGAACCAACGGCTCGCCAGTACCATCGGCATTCCATACCCGTACCGTTCCGTCCTGGGACCCGGTGACGACGCGCTTGCCATCAGGGCTGAACGCCACCCCCAGAACCCAGTGCTCGTGACCACGAAGAACCACCGGATCGCCGGCGCCATCCGCTTTCCATAGGCGCGCCGTCTTGTCCCAGGAGGCCGTAGCGATGCGCTCGCCATCGGGGCTGAACGCCACCCAGTAGACGACATCCTCGTGGCCGCGAAGGATCAGCGGCTCACCTTCGCCATCCGCGTTCCATACCCGTACCGTCTTGTCGAAGGACACGGTGACGATGCGCTTGCCATCGGGGCTGAACGCCGCTGAATAGAGCTGAGCCTCGTGACCGCGAAGGACCACTGGATCGCCGGTGCCATCCGCGTTCCACACACGTGCTGTCCTGTCCCACGACGCCGTGACGACGTGCTCGCCATCGGGGCTGAACGCCGCGGAACAGACCTGAGCCTCGTGACCGCGAAGGATGAGCGGCTCACCCTTGCCATCCGCGTTCCACACACGTGCCGTCCTGTCCCACGACGCCGTGACGATGCGCTTGTCATCCGGGCTGAACGCCACCGAATGGACAACGTCCCTGTGACCGCGAAGGACCACGGGATGGCCGGTGCCATCCGCGTTCCACACGCGCGCGGTCCTGTCCTCGGGCGCCGTCACGATGTGCCCGCCGTCGTGGCTGAACGCCACCGAAGCGATCGGCTCGTGGTCACGGAGAAGGACCAGAGGCTCGCCCGTGCCATCCGCGCTCCACACGCGCACGGTGGTGTCGTACGATGCGGTCGCGATGCGCTTGCCGTCGGGGCTGAACGCCGCCCAGACCGCATCCTGGTGACCACGAAGGACCAGGGGCTCGCCCGTCCCGTCGGCCTTCCACACCCGCGCCGTCTTGTCCCGGGACCCAGTGACGATGCGCCGGCCATCGGGGCTGAATGCCGCCGAATAGACCGGAGCCTCGTGACCCCGGAGGACCAGCGGCTCGCCCGTCCCATTGGCCTTCCACACACGTGCGGTCTTGTCCGACGACGCCGTGACGAGTTGCTGGCCATCGGGACTGAACGCCACCCCCTGAACCTCGTGCTCGTGGCCGCGAAGGACGACTGGCTCGCCGCTCCCATCCGCGCTCCACACGCGCGCGGTGTGGTCGTACGATCCGGTCGCGATGCGCTTGCCGTCAGGGCTGAATGCCACCGCATAGACCGGAGCGTCGTGCCCCCGAAGCACCAGCGGCTCGCCCGTCCCATCGGCCTTCCACACACGTACGGTCCTGTCGTGGGACGCGCTGGCGATGCGCTGGCCATCGGGGCTGAACGCCGCCGAATTGACCCGCCCCTCATGGTCCCGGAGGACCAGCGGCTCGCCCGTCCCATCGGCCTTCCACACACGTACGGTCCCGTCCCATGACGCCGTGACAATCCACCTTCCATCCGGGCTGAACGCCGCGGAGCTGACCCCGTTCTCATGACCTCGGAGGACCAGCGGTTCACCCGTCATGTCGGCCTTCCACACGCGCGCATTCCTGTCCAACGACGCGGTGACGACGTACTTACCGTCGGGGCTGTAGCTCGCCCCCATGACGCCGCCTGGATGGGTGAGCACCGCCCGAGCGACCCAGCTGTGCAGCGCCCCGCGCGCCACGACGGCCCACCCGCGCGGCACATCGGGCGGCTCGACCTCGCGCAATATCGAGAGCGCGGTCGTGGGGTCGGCCTGCAGCTCGCGCGCCGCGGCCATGCGGGTGGCGTTGCGCGCTTGCAGGGCTTCGGCTTGTGCACGGGCC
This sequence comes from Sorangium sp. So ce145, assembly GCF_051525985.1. NCBI lineage: Bacteria > Pseudomonadati > Myxococcota > Polyangiales > Polyangiaceae > Sorangium > Sorangium sp. So ce145. Next base: position 6,422,109 of record NZ_CP150315.1, read on the forward strand.
GTTTCCTGGTCGGCGCGCGCGGCTTGCTGCTCGGCGCGCCTGGCTTGCCGGTCGGCGCTGATCGCGAGATAGGACACCATGAGAGCGATCGCGGTGAGCATCGCGATCACGCCCATGGCGATCTGCCGCCGCAGCCGCCGCGCGCGCTCGGACAGGGCCACGACGGCAAGGAGATAGCGCTCCTCGCGCTGGCCGAGCCCGGAGCGCCACTCGGCGCCCTGCTCGGCGCGGCGGCGCTCACGCCACGCTCGAGCCTCGCGCGCCGCGCGATCCCGCCAGAGCAGCCCCTCGGCGTGACCGCTCGCCTCCCACTGCTGGGCCGCGGCGCGCAGCCTGGCAAGGAACTGCGCGTCTTGCTCGCTCTCGGCGAGCCACTGCCGGAGCTTTGCCCACCTCTCGATCAACGACTCGTGAACCAGCTCCACCGTCGTGCCCTCGCGCTCGCCGCCGGCCTCGGTGAGCAGCAGCCGCGCCCCGGCCAGGTGCTGGACCACCTGCGCGATCGCCTCACCGGCGTGGTCTTCGCCGTCCTGTGCGAGCTCACACAGCTCGTCCAGGCTGACCACCGCGCGCGTGCGCTCGGGCGTGACGAGGCGCGCCAGCACCGCCCGAGCCAGCCGCTGCTCGCGCACCGGCAGCGCCGAGAGCACCGCGTCCGCATGCGCGGACAGCGCCCCGGCCACGCCGCCGAGCTGCTCATAGCTGTCCCGCGTCAGCAGCCGGCGCGCGCGGTCCCGCGCCTCCCACAGCTTCGCGGCCGTGAATTGCAGCAGCGGCAAGGGGCTGCGCGTGCTCTCCAGCGTGTCCAGCATGTGCTCGACCATCTCGGCGGTCTCGAAGCGAAGACCGGCCGCGTCCAGCGGCCTCGTCAGGGCTTCACGCAAGCCTTCGCGCCCCATGGGCGGCAGCAACGAGAGACCACGAGTCACGTGGGTCATGAACTCGTAGTCATCGGCGACGCGGTCGAGGAAGTCCGAGCGGATGGCGAGCAGGACCCGCAGGGGCGACGAGGCGTCGTCGGCCGCGCCCTCCAGACAGGCGACGAACGCCGCCCGTTCCTCGCGGCTCGCGCCGAGCGTGTACAGCTCCTCGAACTGATCGACGAAGAGCAGGACGTGGTGCCTCGTCCCCTGACGGCGGCAGCGCGCTCGCAGCCGGGTGCCCAGGTAGCCCGGCTGCGCGCGCAAGGTGGCGACGAGCCCACCGTTCCCGGCGAGCTCGACCGGGCCCGCCGGCGCGCCCGCGCGCTCGGACTCGGCCACCTGCGCGAGCACATCGACGAGCGCCGATATCGGGTGGCGCCCCGGGCGCAGGGTGAACGTCTCCCAGCGGTCGCTGGAGCGCTTCAACGCAGGGATCACCCCCGCGCGCACGAACGACGACTTGCCTGCCCCGGAGGGGCCGGCGACCGTGACGAGCGGCTGGTAGCGCAGCCGCGCCGTCATGGCGGTCACGTCCCGATCGCGGCCGAAGAAGCGCGCAGCGTCCGACTCCTGGAACGCGGAAAGCCCCGCGAACGGGCAGTCGTCCTCGCCGAGCCCGGGCGCCTTGCGACCGGGCAGCAGCGCCTCGAGCTCGGCGAGCAGCTCCCTGGCCGAGCCGATGCGCTCGTCCTTCCGCTTCTTCAGGCACCGGTCGACGAGGGCGCCCAGCGCGCCCGCATCAGGGCGCCGCGTGCCGACGCGCGGCATGGGAACATCGAAGTTCACGATGTCCGCGAGCCGCTCGATCGGCGATGGGTCAAGCGGGTGCGCCCCCGTGAGCAGCGTGTGCAGGAGGATGCCCACGGCCCAGAGGTCGCTGCGCGCGTCCACGTCCTCACCCAGCAATTGCTCGGGCGACATGTAGGACGGCGTTCCGACGAGCGCGCTCCGAAAGCTCTGTTCATCATCTCCCGGGAGCTCCCCCCGCGCCTCCGTGAGCGTCGATAGCAGCTTGGCATCGAGTTGCTTGGCGATCCCGAAGTCGACCACCTTGATGCACCCTGCGTCGTCGATGAGGATGTTCTCCGGCTTGAGATCGCGGTGCACGATCCCGAGCTCGTGCGCGCAGACCAGCGCGCGGACCACCGGGATCATGAGCTCGACAACCAGCCCGACCGGCATCGGGCCCGGCGCGCCGGTGCGCTCGCGCTCGGCTCGCCACTGGCTCAGCGTCCGACCCTTGATGTACTCGAGCACGAGGTACGGGTGTCCACGGATCTCGTCCACCTCGTGGATCACCACGATGTGCTCGTGCCGGCAGCTCGCCGTGGCACGCGCCTCGGCCAGGAAGCGCTCGATCCCCTGCCCGCTGTACTCGAGCAGCAGCTTGATCGCGACGAGGCGCCCGAGCTTCGTGTCCCGGGCCAGGTACACGATGCTCATGCCGCCTTGCCCCAGCTCGCGGATGATCTCGTAGTGCTTGATCGTCCCGCCGACATCCACGAGCGTCGAGCCCTGAGCGCGGTACGCCATCGTCGCTCCCGCCAACGTCTTCGACGCCGGCGACGGCCGGACCGCGGTCTCTTGCGCTCGCTCCTCGGGCATCGGGCCGGCCACGTCCTCCTCCGCGCGCGCGTGCTCGGGGAGCACGAGCGTGCGCACCGCCTCTTCACCAGGAGCGCTGCTCGAGGCGAGAGAGCTCGACGGCGCATCCGGCTCGACGCTCAGGCAGCCTTGCTGCCTATCCTTGCTCGACGGCATCGTCCCCCCCGCCCCGTCCGGCGTCGCCGCTCTGGAGGTCCGGACGGCTCCCTTCCCCACAATCTCAGTTCACTCGACGTTCCAGCGATTTCCGCGCAATGGTCTTGTCGAGCGTGACACCCTGTTATTGCAGTCGCACCTCGGGTGAGCAACCTGGCCGACGGGCAGACCGCGACGTTGCGCTGCGTGCCGACCCGCCATGGCAGCATGTACGACGCGGGGGAACAACGCCCGTCATCGGCCGGCCGTGCCGCGCAGCCGGCCCCCCGAATCCGCCTGCCCCCTCGGCGCGGCCGCGCGGACCGCGGCGACCTGACGCAGACAGGCCTCCTGGCTCGCCCGGGCCGCCGACTCGGGCACACGAAGGAGCTCGATCCTCCGCTCGACGGGCATGCAGTAGGTCGTCGCCGTCCACAGCTTCGGGTCATCGACGCCGCGCAGCGGCTCGAGGTCGGTCCACACCCGCGCGACCTTATCGTCGGACCCGGTGACGATGCGCTTGCCATCGGGGCTGTACGCCACCGCGTTGACGGACGCATCGGACCCGCGCAGCACCAGGGGCTCGCCCGTGCCGTCGGCATTCCATATCCGCGTCGTCTTGTCGTCGGACGCGGTCACGACATACTTGCCATCAGGGCTGAACACCGCAGCATTGACCAGGTGCTCATGACCGCGCAGGACCACGGGCTTGCCTGTGCCGTCGGCGTTCCACACCCGCACCGTCTTGTCCCACGACGCCGTGACGACGCGCTTGCCGTCAGGGCTGAACGCCGCCGATACGACCCAACGATCGTGCCCTCGCAGGACCACGGGCTCGCCCGTGCCATCGGCGTTCCACACACGCGCCGTGTTGTCATACGAGGCGGTGACGATGCGCTCGCCGTCGGGGCTGAACGCCGCCGAACGCACCCTGTCCGCGTGACCACGGAGCGTCACGGGCTCTCCAGACCCATCGGCGTTCCACACACGCGCCGTCTTGTCGAAGGACGCCGTGACGATGCGCTCGCCGTCAGGGCTGAACGCCGCTGACCGAACCCTGTCCGCATGACCACGGATCACCAGCGGTTCGCCCGTGCCGTCGGCGTTCCACACACGCGCCGTCTTGTCGTCGGACGCGGTGACGATGCGCTTGCCGTCAGGGCTGAACGCCGCCGAGAACACCTCCCCCTCGTGGCCACGGAGGATCACGGGCGCTCCCGCGACCTCAGCGTTCCACACCCGCGCCGTCCGGTCCCACGACGCCGTGACGATGCGCTTGCCATCCGGGCTGAACGCAGCCGAGGAGACCGAATCGTCGTGACCACGGAGGCTGAGGGGCTCACCCGTGCTCTCGGCGTTCCACACCCGCGCCGTCTTGTCATAAGACGCCGTGACGATGCGCCTGCCGTCGGCGCTGAACACCGCAGAGTAGACCCGATCCTGGTGCCCGCGCAGGATCCGAGGCTCCCCCGACCCGTCGGCGTTCCACACCCGCGCCGTCTTGTCCCACGACGCCGTGACGATCCGCTCGCCATCCGGGCTGAACGCCGCGGAGTAGACGACATCCTCGTGGCCGCGCAGGATCCGGGGCTCGCCCGACCCATCGGCGTTCCACACCCGCGCCGTCTTGTCCCACGACGCCGTGACGACGCGCTTGCCATCCGGGCTGAACGCAGCCGAGTAGACGGCGTCCTCGTGACCGGGCAGGACCACCGGCTCGCCCGTGCCGTCCGCCTTCCACACCCGCGCGGTCCGGTCGAACGACGACGTCACGATGCGCCCGCCGTCGAGGCTGAACGCCGCGAAATAGACCGGCTCCGCATGACCCCGGAGGACGACGAGCTCGCCCGTGCCATCGGCCTTCCACACCCGCGCGGTCCGGTCGAACGACGCCGTCACGATGCGCCCGCCATCGGGGCTGAACGCCGCCGAATAGACCCCTTCCTCGTGACCGCGGAGGACGAGCGGCTCGCCCGCACCCGCCGTGCGCCACACCCGCGCGGTCCTGTCGTCGGACGCCGTCACGATGCGCTCGCCGTCGGGGCTGAACGCCACCGAGTTGATCGGCGCGTCGTGGCCACGAAGGACCAGCGGCTCGCCCGTGCCGTCCGCGTTCCACACTCGCACGGCCCTGTCCGCGCAGATCGTCGCGATGTGCTTGCCGTCGGGGCTGAACGCCGCGCGGATGACGAAATCCGGATGGGTGAGCACCACGCGCGCTACCCAGCTGTGCAGCGCCCAGCGCGCGAGGGTGGCCCACCCGCGCGGCACCTCGGGCGGCTCGACCTCCCGCAAGAGCGCCAGCACCGTCGTGGGATCGGATTGCAGCTCGCGCGCCGCGGCCATGCGGGTGGCATTGCGCGCCAGGAGCGCGTCCGCCTGCGCGCGGATCGCCAGGTACGACACCATGACCGCGAACGCGCTGAGCGTCGCGATCACGCCCACGGCGAACTGCCGTCGCAGGCGCCGCGCGCGCTCGGCGAGCTCCACGACGGCCAGGAGATAACGCTCCTCGCGCTTGCTCAGCCCCGCTCGCCCGTCGGCGCCCTGCGCGGCGCGCCGGCGCTCGTACCATGCCCTCGCGTCCTGGGCCGCGCGGTCGCGCCAGAGCAGCCCCTCGGCCCAGCCGCTCGCCTCCCACTGCTGCGCCGAGGCGCGCAGCCGGGCCAGGAACTGCGCGTCTTGCTCGCCCTCGGCGAGCCACTGCCGGAGCTTGGGCCACCGCTCGATCAGCGACTCATGCACCAGCTCCACCGTCGTGCCCTCGCGCTCGCCCCCGGTCTCGATCAGCAGCAGCCGCGCGCCGGCCAGGTGCTGGACCACCTGATCGATGGCCTCGCCCGCAGGACCCCTGCCGCTCTGCGCCACCCCATGGAGCTCCTCCAGGCTGACCACCGCGCGCGTGCGCTCGGGCGTGACCAGGCGCACGAGCACCGCGCGGGCCAGCCGCTGCTCGCGCACCGGCAGCGCCGAGAGCACCGCGTCCGCGTGCGCGGACAGGGCGCCCGCCACGCCGCCCAGCCTCTCGTAGCTGTCTCGCGTCAGCAGCCGGTGCTCGCGATCCCGCGCCTCCCACAGCTTCGCGGCCGTGAACTGCAAGAGCGGCAGCGGGCTCCGCGTGCTCTCCAGCGTGCCCAGCATGTCCTCGATCATCTCGGCCGTCTCGAAGCGATGACCGGCCGCCTCCAGCGGCCTCGTCAGCGCGTCGCGCAGGCCGTCGCGCCCCATCGGCGGCAGCAGCGACAGACCGCGCGTCACGTCGATCACGAAATCGTGATCATCGGCCATGTGATCGAGGAAATCCGAGCGGACGGCGAGCAGCACGCGCAGGGGCGATGACGCGTCGTCGGCCACGCCTTCCAGGCAGGCCACGAACGCGGCCCGCTCCTCGCGGCTGGCGCCCAGCGTGTACAGCTCCTCGAACTGATCGACGAAGAGCAGGACATGGTGCCTCGTCCCCTCGCGGCGGCAGCGCGCGCGCAGCCGAGCGCCCAGGTGCCCCGGCTGGGCGCGCAGCGTGGCGACGATCGCGTCGTGATCGGGGAGCTCGGCCGACCCGGAGCCCGTACTGGCCACCTCGGACTCGGCCACCTGCACGAGCACATCGACGAGCGCCGACAGCGGCCGGCGCCCCGGCCGCACGATGAACGTCTCCCACCACTCGCTGCCGCGCTTCAACGCAGGGATCACCCCCGCGCGCACGAACGACGACTTCCCCGCCCCCGACGGCCCGACGACCGTGAGGAGCGGCTGGTAGCGCAGCCGCGTCGCCGTGGCGGCGATCTGGCGATCGCGGCCGAAGAAGCGCGCCGCGTCCGACTCCTGGAACGCGGACAGCCCCGCGAACGGGCTCTCGTCGTCGCCCAGCTCGAGCGCCTTTCGACCGGGCAGCAGCGCCTCCAGCTCCGCGAGCAGCTCCTTGGCCGAGCCGATGCGCTCGTGCTGGCGCTTCTTCAAGCACCGATCGACCAGGTCGCCGAGCGCGCCCACGTCCGGGCGCCGCGCGCTCACGCGCGGCATGGGGAGATCGAGCTTCACGATGTCCGCGAGCCGCGCGACCGAGAACGGGTCGAGCGGATGCGCCCCCACGAGCAGCGTGTACAGCAGGATGCCCACGGCCCACAGGTCGCTGCGAGGATCGATGTCCCCGCCCAGCAATTGCTCGGGCGACATGTAGGCCGGCGTGCCGATGAGCCCGCTCCGGTGGCCGTCGCCCTGGCCTCGCGCGAGCGTCGCCTGCGTGCCCGTGAGCGTCGACATCACCCTGGCGTCGAGCTGCTTCGCGATCCCGAAGTCGAGCACCTTGATGCTCCCCGCGTCGTCGATGAGGATGTTCTCCGGCTTCAGATCGCGGTGGACGATCCCGAGCTCGTGCGCGCAGACCAGCGCGCGAACCACAGGGATCATCAGCTCCACCACCTGGCCGGGCGACATCGGGCCGGACGGCCCTATCGCGGCGAGCGGCCCTGGCGCGCTCGGGTGCTCGCGCTGGGTCAGCCATTCGCTCAGCGTGCGACCCTTGATGTACTCGAGCACCAGGTACGGGTGTCCGCGGATCTCGTCCACCTCGTGGATCACCACGATGTTCTCGTGACGGCAGCGCGCCGTGGCCCGCGCCTCGTCCAGGAAGCGCTCGTTTCCTTGTCCGCTGAACTCGAGCAGCAGCTTGATCGCCACGAGGCGCCCGAGCTTCGTGTCGCGGGCCAGGTACACGATCCCCATGCCGCCCCGGCCCAGCTTGCGGATGATCTCGTAATGCTTGATCGTGCCGCCGACGTCCGGAAGCGCCGAGCCCGGACCTCGCCCCGTCGGCGCCGCTCCCCCCGCCGTGGTTGCGCCGTGCGCGTCGTGCACCGACGGCGCTGCGGCCTCGCGCGCTCGCTCCTCGGGCGTCACGCCGGCCGACGCCTCCGTGGGCGCCAGGCCGGCGAGCGCGAGCGTGGTCTCGGCCGGTTCGCCACGCTCGCCGCGCATTCCGCTCGATCCCGGCCGCTCCGGCTGTCTCTGCTCCCGGGCCTCGGCGTCGCGGCGCGGGGTCTCCTTGAGCTCGAGCGTCGCCTGCGGCAGGGTCGCGCCGAGCGCGTGCTGCTGCAGGTCGTCCTGCGAGGGCATCACCTCCCGCAACGTGTGTCCCGGCATGAGCTCGAAGACGGTATAGAGCCGTCCCTCGCCGGCGTGCCCCCAGTCGACGGGCCGGACGCTCGGAGCGTGGTGGAGCCGCGTGCCAGAGCGCATCTCCCGCAGGAACCGCGAGATGGATCGCCGCGCAGGGTGCCCGCCGTCTCCATCGCGAGGCAGATGGAGAATCTGGAGGACGATCGGCCGACCGCCCCCGATGCGCCGGCCCCTGTAAAGAACCGTTCGGCCGCTCGCTCGGCAGCAGGACAGGATCTCATAGCGACCCTGGAACACCGTCCCTGGCGCGAGGGTCTCGCGGCTCATCCTGGCCCCTCCGATCGCTGCCACGCCCGCGCGGCGGCTCCGGGTGAAACGTCCCCACCCCCTGTCGACACGCAACGCTCCCGAATGTCGAGCTCGTCGCGCCGCTCTGGCGAGAGACCCCGACGGCGTACCCGGACCGATGCTCAAGCAGCCAACGTCGCTGCCTGTTGGGAGGTTCTATAGCATACCCCCTCACATCGTCCGGTGTCGGCGCCTCGGATGCGTCAGCCCCTCTCCTTCACGCCAATTCACACCAGCGCTCCCGTCGTTCTCCTCCTGTTCTTCCGCCATTTCGGGCCGCTCGGCATTGCGGCAATTCCCAGGCGCCGAGCCTGGCACATGCGAGGAGCCGGGCTGAGGCTCAGGGGACGAGCCAGGTCATCCAGGCGGCTAACCCGGTCATCGCTCAGGTGACGAGCCCAGTCATCGCTCAGATTCAGGCGAGGAGACGGGCTGTGGCTCGGGCGAGGAGACGGGCTGTGGCTCGGGCGACGGGCCCAGGGATGGCTCAGGCGACGAGCCCGAATCGTGGTTCAGGCGAACAACCGAGTCGTGACGCGGACGACGACCCCAGTGGACGGGGCGAGTCTCCCTCGCGGCGCGGCCCCTGCACGCGGCCGTGTTCGTGCCGTGCGGGACGTTCCGCCGGGGCCCTCCGAGCGCGACCTTTTGCTGGATACCGCAAACCATTGCGGAAGAGAGCAAGCGGTTGCGTAGCCGCGTCCGCGGCCTGGCGCCGCGCGGGCTCCCGTCACCCGCCACCGGTGTGGCCGGTGCGCCTGCGCGGGATCTGCGCTGGCGGCGAGGGCGCCGCGGGCGCCGGTCCGGCACCGCGGCGGCCGAAAAGCGTCAGCCGAGCGGCGGCTCCGCGCCGGTGACCTCGCCGTCGGCGCCCTCGTCCTCGTCGAGCGACACCTCCTCCTCGATCACCTCTCCGGCGGCCGCCGTGCGCCTCACGGCCGTGAGGCCGAGCTGGATCTGCGCCTTCACGGGGAAGACCTGCCGCAGCGTCGTCGCCCAGTCGTTGAACCAGTCCTGCAGGCCCTCGATCCCCTCCCGTTGCTCCCGCCAGGCCCTGGCCAGCTCGGCCGAGGGCACCCGGGGCGGCTGCGCCTGCGACCCGGCGCCGGCCTCGAGCTTCGCCAGCAGATCGCGCACCTGCTGCACCTTCGCCTCGGTCAGCCCGCGCGCCGCGAGCATCTTGTGGACCTTCTTCGCGTCGCCATCGCTGTTCCTGGCGAGCCCCTCGAGGCGGCGGAGGTACGTCCCGACCGACATGGTCACCGTCGACCCGAGCGGCTGCGGCTCCAGGTGCTTGAAGAACGCGGCCTCGAAGCCGTCGCGCCGCTCGCGCGGCACCACGCGGCGGATGATCGCGCGCGTGCGCGGGAACCACGTGTTCTCGAAGACGTCGACCTCCCGGAGCAGCTGCATCCGCTCGGCGCCCTCGACGCCTCCGCCGCTCGCGGCCTCTATCGCGGCCTCCGCGAAGAGGTGCTCGAGCGGGCGCTGCTCGCCCGAGGCGAGCTTGAACAGCCGCCACCCCTCGCGGTGCTCGTTCGCCGCGTAGCCCTCGCGACGCGCCCGCGCGATGAAGGGCGCGGCCTGGACGTTGACGAGGAACCGGAGAGCGCGACCCAGGAGGTCCTGCTCGGCCGCGCTGAGCGCCGGCGGCAGGGACGCCTCGAAAGGCCCGGACGGCGCGGGCCGCGCTCCCGGGTTCCGGGAAGCGCTCGCGGACTTCGCTTTCGGCATGTCGTTTCTCCTCGCCGGCGCTCGTTGACAGACCTGGAGCGCTCGGCGGCGTCGGCCGATTGCAAGCTGCGCGCCAGCGGGATGGACGGTCGCCGCGCGTTCGCCACGTTACGCCGCGATTGAACAGCCCACCACGAGGCCGCGCTCCACCCGCTCCCAGGCGAGGAACCTGATGCAATCGACGTCGGAACCCATCTGATGACAGAAAGCATCCCAAGCGTCGAACCTTCCTATCTGCGAGGTCCTGAGCCCCTCGACCGAGCAGCACGATCGCAAGGACAAGATGCCCGTCTATGCGCGCGAGGGCGTGCGGCACGTCTGGCTGATCGCGCCCCTCCAGCGGACCCTGGAGATCTTCACGCTCGCCGCGGACCGCAGCTGGGCACCGATCGCCACCCACCGCGACACCGCGAGCGTCCGCGCCACGCCCTTCCAGGCCATCGAGCTCGATCTCGCCGTGCTCTGGGCGACCTGATAAACGCCCTCATTCTGCAGCCCTTTCAGCGGAAAATTGAACAGGGAGGCAGGGAGACGGGGAGTATTTTGAAGATCCCTCCCCGTCTCCCTGCCTCCCTGTTCAATTTAATCTTCTCGGAAATTCCGAGGAAAATGCTTCCGCTGGGCGACGCAGCGCCCACGTTCGGTCCACGGAGAGCGGAAGTCGGACGGCACGAGTCAGAGATCCCGAGTCAAAGAGCGCGACTCGGAGGGCTTGAGTCCGAGAGCTCGCCGTCCCCGCCCTCGCCGCCGTCCGGCCCACGGAGCTGCTCCGAGAGCAGGCCGACGAGCTCCTGCGTCGAGAGCTTGCCGGCGGTGTCCTTGCCGCCGAGCACCTGCGCCACGAGCGAGCGCTTCTCCGCGTGCAGCGACAGCATCTTCTCCTCGATCGTCCCGAGCGCCACCAGGCGATAGATGGTGACCGGCCGCCGCTGGCCCAGGCGGTGCGCCCGGTCCGAGGCCTGATCCTCGACGGCGGGGTTCCACCAGGGGTCGAGGTGGATCACGTTGGTGGCCGCCGTGAGGTTGATGCCGAACCCCCCCGCCTTCAGCGAGATCAGAAAGAGCGGCGCCGACCCCTCCTGGAACTCGCGCACCCGCTCGGCCCGGGCCTTCCGGGGCGTCTCGCCGTCGAGGTAGACGTACGCGACGCCGCGCGCCTCGAGCGCCTCGCGCACCAGCGCGAGGTGCGACGTGAACTGGCTGAACACGAGCGCGCGCTGCCCCTCCGCGCACAGCTCCTCGACGAGCCCGAGGAAGCGCGCGAGCTTGGACGAGTCGAGCGTCGAGCGCGCGTCGTAGAGGCGCGGGTGCGACGCGAGCAGCCTGAGGCGCGTGAGCGCCGCCAGCACCTCGACGCGCCGCTCCTGCTCGCGCCGGACCGCCCGGGGGGTCTCGAGGTCGGACAGCGCCGCGAGGCGCGCGTCCTCGTACAGCTGCCACTCGGCGCCCGAGAGCACGACCGGCACGCGCACCTCGGTGCGCGCCGGCAGCTCGGCCTCCACCTGCGCCTTGGTCCGCCGGAGGAGGAACGGGGCGAGCACGCGCGCGAGCGCCGGCCCCGCGGCGGGGTCGATCTGCCGCTCGATCGGCATGGCGTAGCGGTCGCGGAACGCGTCCCAGCCGCCGAGGAGGCCGGGGAAGACGAGCGCGAAGAGGCTCCAGAGCTCGCCGAGGTGGTTCTCGATCGGCGTGCCCGAGAGCGCGAACCTGAAGTCCGCCTGGAGCGCCCTCGCGGCGCGGAAGCGCTGGGTGGTCGCGTTCTTCAGGCTCTGCGCCTCGTCGAAGACGACGGTGGCGAAGCGCCGCGCCGCGAGGCGCGCGGCGTCGCGCACGAGCAGGCCGTAGCTGAGCACCAGCACGTCGCCCGGGCCGAGCCGCGCGAGCGCGCCGTCGCGATCGACCTCGTCCGCGTAGACCGTGAGGCGGAGGGAGGGCGCGAAGCGCCGCGCCTCGTCCTGCCAGTTGAAGGCCACCGAGGTGGGCGCGACGACGAGCGCCGGCCCGCGCTCGCCGCGCTCGATGAGGACGGCGAGCGCCTGCACCGTCTTGCCGAGGCCCATGTCGTCGGCGAGCACGCCCCCCGCGCCCCAGGCCGCGAGGCGCACGAGCCAGCGGTACCCGTCGAGCTGGTAAGGGCGGAGCTCAGCCGCGAGCGCCGCCGGCGCGGCGGGGCAGAGCTCGCCGGCGGCCACGACCCGCTCGACGAGCCCCCGGAACGCGCCGTCCGCCTCGATCGCGGCGCCGGCCCGCTCGAGCTCCCACAGCACCGCGGCGGCCGAGGGGCCCACCGAGAGGCCGTGCGGGGAGTCGTGGACGTGATCGGCCAGGCGCTCGAGGTGGGCGCGCAGGGCCTCGCCCAGCTCCACGTAGGTGGTGGCCTCGACCTGCACGTAGCGCTCGTGGCGGCGCGCCGAGTCGAGCAGCCGGGCCAGCTCCACGCGCTCTCCCGCGACGCTCAGGCCGCCGAGGGCGCCGAACCACTCGCGCCGCTTCTCGAGGACGACCTTGAGCGCGCGGGGGCCCCCGTCGCCCACGACGCGCAGGGGCTCGCTGACCCACTCGAGCTCCGGGGGCGGCTCGCGCCGCGCGCAGGCCGCGAGCAGATCGAGCGCGCCCTGCGCGCTGGCGAAGCGATAGTGGAACGGGCGATCCTCGAACGGCTCGGCCCCGGCGAGCGGGAGCTCGGCGGCGAGCGCGGCGGCGAAGTCCTGTTCCCGGCGCAGGTCGCGCACCGCGTGCAGGGCCCGGTCGCCGCGCCGCACGTGGACGTCGCGCGCGCCCGCGCCCGGCACGAGCGGCGGTGCGTCCGCGAGTGGCCGCACGCGCAGCTCGACCTCCACGGCGCCGCGGGGCTGGGCCGTGAGCCGCAGCACCGGGAGCAGCTCCGGCGGGACCGACTCGCCCATCACGCTGCGCGGCATGGCCACGGGCACGCGCAGCGCCCACCGCGAGAGCGCGGCGAGCAGCGCGCCGTGGCTCTCGGGCGGGAAGACGTCGCCCTCGCGCGCGAGCACGTCGAGCAGCGCCCGGATCTCGGCCTTCACATCGAGCAGCGTGAGCCGCCGCGCGCCCTTGTCCCAGTCCCAGAGGAACAGCACCTCCTCGGGCCGGGCCCGGCGCGCCCGCTCGAGCAGCGCGGGGGGCAGCGCGGTGCCCTCGACGCCGGCGCTCACCCGCACGGCGCCGTGGCGCTCCTCGGCCACGACGCCCACCGGCGCGCGCTCGATCCGCACGGCGACGTCGGGCGTGTCGTCGAGGAAGAGGCGCGGGTGGCCGATGAGCGCGTCGAGCAGCGCCCGCGAGGCGAAGGCGTTGCCTTCGGGCAGGAGGGACGCGATGCGGGCGTCCTCGGGGGAGAGCTTTCCGCCGTGCTCCAGCAGGAGGCGCTTCTTGCCGAGCCGCGCCCCGGCGCCGCGCTGCGCCTTCTTGCCCAGCCGGTGGATCCAGGGCGCGACCACGACGCCGGCCGCCTCGACGACGTCCAGCCGGAAGGAGAGCTCGACGCCGCCGCGCGCCCCCGGGCCCTCGTCGAGGGCCCTGTCGAGCGCCAGCAAGGCGCGCTCCCAGGCGGGGCGGCCGAGCTCGTCGAGCGCCTGGAAGAAGGCCTCGCTCGGGGGCTGGCGGAGCCAGAGCAGCGCGGCGTCGATGGCCGCGAGCGCGTGGACGCAGCCGGCCGCGCCGCAGTCGCACTCGGCGCGGAGGGCTCCGGGCGCGAGGGTCAGCCGCGCCTCCGGCCTGACGAAGCCGGCGCCCGCGCGGTGCGCCTCGAAGGGCCGCGGGTCGTCGAGGCGAAAGCCGGGGAGCGCGGCGTCGAACCGCAGCGCGGCGGCCCGGAGCGCCCGCTCGGGGCGCGGGGCCGTCGCGTCCGGCACGCGCGCGCGCAGCTCGCAGAGCCGCTCGTGCGCCGACAGGGCCCGCGGCTCCTCCGGCGCGCGCAGCAGCGACGGCGCCGCCGCGCGCGCGAGCGCGGCGTCGTCGCGCTCGTCCTCCAGGAAGCGAGCCACGAGGGGCGGCAGGACGTCGCGGAGGCGCGAGGGCGCGAGCCACGCGAGCGCGCTTGCGAGCGACTCGGCGCTCGCGAGGTCGATGAGGCGCCGCCGCGCGCCGAGGAGCTGCAGCTCGGGCCAGAGCGTGGGGTCGACGCGCGGCGCCACCGCCTCGAGGCTCAGCCGGGCCAGGTGCGCGACGCCGTGCTGCGCGAGCCAGGCGAGGAGGGCCGCGCGGGTCTCGAAGGGCGCCGCGGGGGCTACGGGGGGGACGGCCTGGGGGTCGGCTGGCATGACGGGCGGCGTAACGTCGTAGGTACGAGGGCCCGGTTCAAGGGGTTCCGGCGCGCCGGCCCCCGCGAGCATCCCGCTCGCGCACGTTTCCTCGTGCGGGCCGCGGACGGCTCGGTCCCTGACGAGGCGCTCGAGGTGCAGCGCCTGAGGAGGCTCGTCGCCGACCACGAAAACGTGCATTTTTACGTGTGCCAGCTCGATCCGGAGCGGCTGAGCGAGCATCGGGAGCTCTGGGGTCGAGATCCCAGCGTGACGCTCGACGCATTCGTCGCCGCGATCGGACTCGGCTACCCAGGCGCACGAGTGGAACGCTGGGACCTGCTCGCGAGAACCCAGGCGCAGCGCCTGCTGTCGGCCGTGCTGCAGCGGGAGCAAGCGTACGACGCTCCGCGCCTCGAGCTCGCCCTCGCGGAGCGGATCGCGAGCGCTTTCGTGGAGCTTTTCGAGGAGCAGGCGCGCTTCTTCACCAACGGGACAGTCGAGGAGACGCCCCTCGGCCTCCGCACCAACGCCTGGTACGGATCGGTGACCCTTGCCACGTTCGAGACGGGTGTAATTGCGGTGGACGAACGCCGCATCGGCCTCTTGTACCTCGCCGACGAAGACTGAGCCGACGAAGACTGACGGCGGCGCCTCCCAAGGAGTCTTGCTCCCATGACGCCACGCCTACCGGGATCAATCCGGGCGGCGCGTATAGTAGACCCCAGCATTGCATAGGTACACCTCCCCACAAGGGAAAGGGCCAGGCCATCACACGGCACGAACGCGTGGTCGTGCTCGTGCTCGTGCTCGTGCTCGTGCTCGTGCACGTGCGCGTGCGCGTGCGCGTGCACGACACACGTGTCTATCGGCACATCCTCGTCACCATAGCGGCGAGCCTTCCCTCGTTCCTGTTCCGGCAAGGCCAGCGCCTCGCTGTGAAGAAAATATGGCGGCCCCATGGCGCTCGAGGATCTTTCGTGGAAGCCGCCGGCCGCGGATTACCAGCACGCGCAGCCCCGTTACGCCGTGCGCATGACCACCGCACGAACCAGCCAATTCCGTCTCCTTCTCTGGATCCAGCTCCCGCTGTTCGCCGCCGCCGCCGCGGGCGCCTACCTCGGCCTGCTCCCTACCTCTCTCCCGTCGGTCCCGCACGCCGACCTCGCGGCCCACGCGCTGGGCTTCGGCCTGCTCGCCCTCTGCGTCGACGGGGCGCTCGGCTACAGGCCCATCCTCCGTCGCGGGCCCGCGTTCCCGCCCCTCGGCCCGGCGCTGGTGCTCGCCGGCGCCGGCCTGGAGGAGCTCGCGCAGGGACTATCGCCGCGCCGGACCTCGTCGCTCGCCGACTTCGCGGCGGACGCGGCGGGCGTGCTGGTGCTCTCGTGGCTCGCGCGCCCCTCCGGATCGGCGGACGCTCCGCCGACATGAGGTGCGGCCCCACGCGGGGTCACTGGCGCACACTCATCCTCGACGACTTCGCGCTCGAGGCGATGAGCAAGGAAGAGAGCCGCGACGTCTACCGGCTCTTCCTCGAACGTACGAGCAATGGGCATCGTCAACACCCGCACGCCACGTGGCGCATGCGCCGATGTCCACCTCCCTCGTACGCTCCTGTGAGAGCAGGTCGGCGACAAGCTCCCTGCTAGGTCCCGCCGTCCGGGATTCCCAGGGTCGCATGTTCGCGATACGCTCTGGGCATGCCCCGGTCCCTGGCCCCAGCGCGTCGCCCGAAAAGGACACCGGCGTGGCTGGGACACAGAGGCGGCACGGAGGTGCTCGACCGTGTTCCATCCTTCCTCGTTCGACTCACAACCTGACTCCCAGCGGAGAGACGGCGCGCGCGCCGCAGCCGCGCTCGTCGATCGACCTGCCGACTCCCGCCCAGCCTCTTCGCGCCGCTCCGTACGGCTGCGCGGCCGCCTCATCGACGGGCGTTACCAGGTCGATCAGCTGCTCGGGCGCGGCGCGATGGGCGAGGTCTGGCGCGCGCACGACGGCGTCCGGCGCGCCGATGTCGCGCTGAAGTTCCTCACGGTCGCGCGAGGCGGGCGGAACGTCGATGCGATCGAGCGGTTCCGCCTGGAGGCGCGGGTCGCCGCGCAGCTCGGACAGAAGACCCGCGGCGTCGTCGCCGTGCTCGACGCCGGCGAGGACCTGGCGGCGGGCCCGTACATCGTGATGGAGCACGTGCGCGGCAGGTCGCTGCGTCAGCTGCTGGAGGAACGAGGGACGATCCCCGCCGTCGAGCTCGCGTCGCTGCTGCGGCAGCTGGGAGAGGCGCTGTCGGCGGCGCACGGCCTCGGCGTCGTGCACCGGGACATCAAGCCGTCGAACATCCTGCTCGTCGAGGGGAGCGACGGCCATCTCTGCGCCAAGATCACCGACTTCGGGATCGCCAAGTGGGTCGGCCAGGATCGGCCGGCCGATTTCCGCCGCCGCACCGCGGACGGCGTCGTGCTGGGCACGCCGGCCTACCTGAGCCCGGAGCACACGTGTGATGGCCTGGGCGGCCCGCAGCTCGACATGTGGTCTCTCGCGGTCGTCGCGCACGAGGCGCTGACCGGGCGGCAGCCGTTTCCGGGCCGCAACCTGGCCGCGGTGCTCGCGGCCATCCTGGTCAGCGGGCGCCCCCCGCTGGCCACGTTGTGCCCGGGAGCGCCGCCCGCCCTGGAGGCGTGGTTCGCGCGGGCGTTCGCCATCAGCCCGGCGGAGCGGTTCCCCAGCGTCCAGGCGATGATCTCCGCCTTCGAGGCCGCGGCAGGGGTGCCGGTGGCGCCGCCGGCAGCGGCCCGAGCACCGGTGACGCTGCCGGTCGCGGCGCGGGGGCGGCGCCTGCGCGTCGCGATGGCCGGGGTGGCGGTGGCGCTCGGGCTCGCGCTGCCCGCGGCGCTGCTCTGGGCGCAGGCCGGGAGCGACGGCTCACGCCGCGTGGACGACGTGGTCAGCGACGCGGCGCGCGCTGCCGCCCGCATCGCCGACGCCGCGCAGGCGATGACAGCGCGCCTCCTGGAACGCCAAGGAACAACGCCCTGATCGCGGATTTCGCGCCGCGTCCACCTCGTCAGGACGCGGGCATGCCGTCCAGGAACGCACGCGCGCCGTCTGCTGCATCCGACCCAACGGGCACGTCTTCAGGGCGCCATCCGCGCTCGTCGTGCCACAGCGCTGCTGTCGTTGCTCCCCCGTGTCGCTCGAAGCTGCGACGAACTGGCCGGATTCGAGCAACCGATGGTTCGTCAGAATCGTTCCGGAGCACTGGCTCGCGTCTCGTACAGCCATGCTGTAGCCGACAGAGCATTCATTTATGCGATCCACCACCTCCGGGAAAAGCGACGTTATATCAACCACGGATCCACGCATCGCATCAAAGCCGCAGCCTTCACGCCACAGCCACAGCCACAGCCTGCGGGAGCCTGTGATCGGCACGCCGAGCGCGATCCGCCCGGCAGGAGGCAGGCGCAGAGCAAAATCGGCGCGCCCGTAGGCCATTGCTCGCCGCCGAGCGCTCGGATACCAGGGGGAAGGCGGGCCAGCCCCGCGGCGCGCCGTGTCCCGCGCGTCCCCTGCGACCGGCACCTTTCCCATTTCCAGGAGAAACAACGATGCTGAAGCGCCCCGTCGCGCTCGCCGTGAGCTGTCTTGCGCTGCTATGGGCGTTCGCTGTCGTCGTCGCCCTGCCACGGGCCGCGCGCGCCGATACCGTCATCGCGGGCGGAAACATCGTCGACACGACGTGGACCCCGGCCGGGAGCCCGTACATTGTGCAGGACGACATCACCGTCCCGGCCGGCGCCAAGCTCACGATCCTGGCGGGGACCGAGGTCCGGTTTGCCTGGGGCGACGGCCACGGCTCCGGCAGTGATAGTTACCGAGTCGAGATGTACATCCGGGGCACGCTCGAGGTCGCGGGAACCGCGACGAGCCCTGTGATCTTCCGCTCCGCCGCCGCAAGCGGCGTCGGAGGCTGGTACGGCGTCATCGTCGACGCCCCCACGGCCGTGCTGACGGCAAACGATCTCGTGGTGCAAAACGCGTGGTATGGTGTCCACGTGACCAACAGCGCGGTCACGTTGAACCGGGTCGTCACGCACACGAACTCGACTGGAATCCTCATCTCGGAGAACGGCAGCGCGACGCTCACGGGCTGCATTTCTCGGCACAACGAGGGCATCGGCCTGTACGTCACCGCGCTAGACGGCGTGAGCACCGTGTCGGTCTCCGGGTCGACGATCCACGCGAACGGACGCGCCGGCGTCTCGGTCCAAGCGTCGACGACACGCGCGAGCGCGACGGTGGACATCAAGGACACCATCATAACGAACAACACCACGGACGGCGTCTATCGTCGGACGACCGAGGGGACGACGAACGTGACGGTCACGCACTCGAACGTGTGGGGGAACGGCAGGAACTACAACGGAGTGAGCCCGGGCGAGGGGACGCTCTCGGCGAACCCGCTCTACGTGGACGCGTCGCAGAACCTGCGCCTCACGTCAAACTCGCCCAGCCGGTTCGCAGGGGAGGCGGGGAACGACATCGGGGCGCTGCCGTACGCCGGAGACCCGACGCCGCAGCTCGTGGGCGTTCTCTGGACCGACCTGACGCTGACCCTGGCGGGCAAGCCGCAAGGCGTGTACAGCGTCCCGGGGGATCTCACGGTCGCGCCCGGGGTCACGCTGACGCTCGAGCCGGGCGTGCAGCTGGCGTTCGGGACGAGCGACATCATGGCGTCGCTCAAGAACTTGCAAGCGACGGAGTTCGTCGTGAGAGGGACGCTGAAGGCGGGCGGCACGCCGGCGCGGCCTGTCGTGCTCACGTCGACGGGCACCGCGGCGGGGAGCTTCTGGGGCGTCCGGCTCGAGCCGTCGTCGACCGGCCACGTGTTCTCGAACGCGGTCATCTCGGAGGCCATGTACGGGATCTATGCGGAGCAGGGCACGCATGTGATCGACGGGCTGACCGTCCACACGAGCTGGCACGGCATGTACCTCACGGGCTCGGCCTCCGCGGCGGTGACAAACACGATCTTGCGGAACAACACGTTCGACGGCCTCCGCGTCCTTATCTCCTCTCAGGACGTCAGCGCGGTGTCGACGGTGACGCTCACGAACGCGACCATCCACGCGAACCAGCGCGACGGCGTTTTCATCCAATCGAACGGATCGTCGAGCGCGACGGTGTTCATCACCAACTCGATCGTGACCAACAACACCTCGCACGGTGTCTTTCGTCAGCCGGGCCCCGGCCCCGGGACGTCGAGCGTGACGATCACGCGCTCTAACTTGTGGGGGCACTTGACGAACCACAGCGGCGTGAACGCAACCGCGGGGCTCACCTCGGTGGACCCGCGCTACGTCGCTGCGCCGGCGAACCTGAAGCTCCAGGCGATGAGCCCGTGCATCGACGCCGGCACGGCCGAAGGCGCGCCGAGCCACGACATCGAGGGCAACCCGCGCCCGCTCGACGGCGATCTGCTCAACGGGCCAGCGTTCGATATGGGGGCGTACGAGTTTGCGCCGCCGGCGGTGGTGTGCGGCGACGGGATCGTCGGCAGGGGCGAGATGTGCGACGACGGCCCGGAGAACGGCCAGTACGGCCGATGCAGGGCCGACTGCTCCGGCGCCGGCCCCTTTTGCGGCGACGGCGCGACGAGCGGACCCGAGGCATGTGACGACGGCAACGTGAGCGACGAGGATGGGTGTCTGACCACGTGCGTCGCGGCGAGCTGCGGCGACGGCTTCGTGCAGGCCGACGTCGAGCAGTGCGACGACGGCAACGCGAGCGACGAGGATGGGTGTCTGACCACGTGCGTCGCGGCGAGCTGCGGCGACGGCTTCGTGCAGGCCGACGTCGAGCAGTGCGACGACGGCAACGCGAGCGACGAGGATGGGTGTCTGACCACGTGCGTCGCGGCGAGCTGCGGCGACGGCTTCGTGCAGGCCGACGTCGAGCAGTGCGACGACGGCAACGCGAGCGACGAGGATGGGTGTCTGGCCACGTGCGTCGCGGCGAGCTGCGGCGACGGCTTCGTGCAGGCCGACGTCGAGCAGTGCGACGACGGCAACGCGAGCGACGAGGATGGGTGTCTGGCCACGTGCGTCGCGGCGAGCTGCGGCGACGGCTTCGTGCAGGCCGACGTCGAGCAGTGCGACGACGGCAACGCGAGCGATACGGACGCCTGCGTCGCAGGATGCAAGCTCGCGGCGTGCGGCGACGGCTTCGTGCAGGCCGACGTCGAGCCGTGCGACGACGGCAATGGGGTGGCCGGCGATGGGTGCAGCGAAGCGTGCTTGCTTGAAGGCGGCGCCGCCGGACAGGGCGGCGGTGGCGCCGGTGGGCAGGACACCAGCGGCCAGGGCGGCGCGGGCGGCGACGGCGCAGGCGGGCAGGACACCAGCGGCCAGGGCGGCGCGGGCGGCGACGGCGCAGGCGGGCAGGACACCAGCGGCCAGGGCGGCGCGGGCGGCGGGGACAGCAGCGGCGGGGCCGATGGCGGCGAGGTGCAAGGCGGCGCCGGCGGCAACGATGGAAGCGGCGGCAGAGGCGCGCAGGGGGGCGATGCGTCGCCGGGCGGCCCAGGCGGCTCGTCTGACGACGGAGGCGGCTGCGGATGCCGGGTGGCAGGCGCGGACGACTCCTCGACGGCCCAGGGCGCGCTCGCGCTCGGCGGCCTCGCGATCGCGATCGCCCGCAGGCGGCGCGCGCGCCGCTCGTAGGCGCCGGCGGCCCGGCGCAGATCGAATGACACTGCGGCGCGAAAGCCTGCGCGTCGGCGGCGCGGCGGCCCCGGCCGCAGCCAGGCCCGCAGCGGCGCCCGTGCCGCCGCCCGCAGCGGCGCCCGTGCCGCCACTCGCAGTGGCGCCCGTGCCGCTGCCGTCTCCCGGCGCGACCGAGCCGCCCGCCGGGCCCGGCCCGCCGAACGGGAGCCGCGCCGCGAGCCGCGCGAGCCGAGGCGCGTCCGGCACGTCGCGCCGCGCGGCCTCCAGGCCGAGCCGGAGCGCGTCCGGGCTGTCCTCCGCGTCGATCAACCTGGGAGGCTCGCCGCTCATGCGCTGCTCCTCTGGGTCATCCGCGCGGCCCCTTCCCGCGGCGCACCGGGCTCTTGCCGGCCCATCGCCGCCGCGATCTGCGCCCGCGCCGCGCGCAGCCGCGAGTACGCCGTTTGCAGCGGGCACCCCGCCGCCTGCGCGATCTCCGCCATCGGCAGCTGCTCGATCTCGTACAGGACGAACACGGCGCGCTTGTCGTCATCGAGCTGAGAGCGCGCCGTCCGCGTTGGCGACAGCGATCACCGCCAGCCCCCCGCCGGCGTCACCCGGCGCGATGCGCCCTTCGATGGTGAGGTCGGCCCGTGCGGCCGACACGAGCGCCGCGCGCCCGAGGCGCGCCTCCACGGCCTGCGCGAGGGTGCGCGCGCCGACGCACGCCTCGGCGCCGGCGAGCCGGACCCAGCTCAGCGAGGCCGTCTTCTCTCCGGAGGAGGCGGCAGCGGGGCGCTCCGCGGCGACGAGGGCGACGAGCGCCGCGAGTCGAGCGAGGACTGGGAAGGACGTCATGGGAAGGGTGCGAGGCGGCGAGGCGCAGGTAGGCGGGAGCGCGTTGCGCCACGTGGGCCCGAGGCGCTCCGGGGTAGCACATCAGAGCAGCCGAACGCCGGTCATGGAATATGCCTCGTCGTCGAGGAGCGCGCGTGCCTCGCAGCGGCGCCGCGTCTGCTATAGCCGGATGCTTGAGATGAAGAGAAACACCCAGACGCGACCGAACCTCTGCTCCTTTCTCGTCGTCGCCGCCACCCTCGCTGCGGGGGCAGGCTGCACCCCTCCCGACCGGCGTTTCTCGGACAGCGGCGCGGGTGGCGGAGCGGGCGGCGGTCCGAGCGATGCGCAGGGCGGCGGGGGCGACGGCGCGTCCGGCGGGGGTGACGGCGGGGGCGCGTCCGGCGGGGGCGCGTCCGGCGGGGGCGACGGCGGGGACGCGTCCGGCGGTGGGGGCGGGGGCGGCGGAGGTGATCCTGGATGCCAGATCCCGCCAGACAGCCCCACGCTCGCCGACGCCATCATGGTGGCCGCGGGCGGCAGCCATACGTGCGCGATCCGGCATGACGGCTCTCTCACCTGCTGGGGGGACAACTCGTTCGGCCAGCTGGGTGTTCCGCAGGCGATGGCGCTCTCCTCGAGCACGCCGGTGAAGGTGCAGTTTCCCGCGTCGCTCGGCGCGGCGACGATCACGCAGATCGCGCTGACCGAGCAGTCGACCTTCGCCATCGACAGCCAGCTCCGACTCTGGGCCTGGGGGAACAACGAGACCGGCATCCTCGCGAATGGCTCCAAGGACGCGATGGCCCACGACGTCCCGGCGATCGTCAATGACGGTGCGGCCCCGTTGCTCGTGCGCAAGATCGCGCCGGAGTGGTACGCGGCCTGCGCGCTCAGCTCGACCAGCAGCATTTACTGCTGGGGGTCCAACCAGTTCTCGAGCCTCGGGCCGGAGGCGACCGGCGAGGAGAGCCTCGTCCCGGTGAAAGCGTTCAACTTCACCGCGACGGCCGGTCCGAGGGCCATCCTCGCGCCGGGCATCGGCTCGATAGGCAGCTGCTTCTCGACAGGCGCCGCGGAAGACGGGCTGCGTTGCTGGGGCGCGATGGGCGGCGGATACATCCTCACGAACACCCCCGCCGGCTCCGAGGGCGGCGTGAACTACAGCGCGCACATGCCGCTCAGCGCGGCGGGAGCGACGCTGCCCCTCTCCGAGATCTCCTACGGCACGAACTTCGGCTGTGCGCGCGATGACGTGGGAGGCCTCTTCTGCTGGGGGACGAACAACAGCTCAGGCCAGCACGGCGCCGAGGCTCCCCCGGCCGGGACGGCGGCTGCGATCCCGGGTGTCTGGGGTCCGATGTCCACAGGCTACGTCTTCGTCTGCGCGATCGACGACCAGAGGCAGCTCCGCTGCCGTGGCAGCAACGAGCAAGGGCAGCTCGGTCGCAGCACGCCGGTGAGGGCCGATAACACGCGAATGGAACCCGTCGTGCTCGGCGACGGCACCGCGCTCGCCAAGGTCGTCGCGGTGAGCGCCGGCTTCTTCCACACGTGCGCGATCGTCGAGGGGGCGTGCGGCCCCACGGGCCCAGGCCAGGTCCTGTGCTGGGGCAGAGGCACCCTGGGTCAGCTCGGCGACGGCGCCGGGGCGAGCTCCACGGTCCCCGTCGAGGTGAAGGCGCCCTGACCGCTCTCGTGGACACAGGCCGCAACGCGCCCTGAACGGCTGGGGAGTCATGGAGTCGTGGCGTCAGGAGGGCTGGGGAGGGCGTAGGGGTCGCGGCCGGCGTCCTGGAGCCGCTGAGAGGCTGCAGCGACAGCCGCCTGGCGGAGAGCTTCGGCGTTTTCCTGGAGGTCGGCCCACGCCTCGGCGGGCAGCGTGTGCTGTGCCTGTTCAAGGAGGGCAGCGTAGCCCTGGGTGCGATCGACCTCGCGGAGGGAGGAGCAGAGATCGCGGAGTAGAATGGCGGTGGCTAGGGACGCCCGGCCGTCCTGCAGGCTGGAGAAAAGCCGGAGCTGGAGCTCCAGTGTAATTCTCTGACCAAAGCGATCGTGTATCCGCCGGCCGATGTCCAGAGAGCGCTCTGCGAGGATCAACGCCTGGTCCGGAGCGCCGACAGCCGCGGCTGCGCGTGCGAGGTAGCCGTGAACAGCCTGCTCGCCAACTTGATTCCGGATCTCGCGATGGCGGGCGAGCACCTCCAGGAAGCGCTGAAAGGCTTCCCTGGGCTCGCCGGCCGCGAGCGCCAGGAGACCGAGGCTCTGAAGGCAGTTGGCCTCCCCGAGGCGATCGCGAATCTCGCGAAAGATGGGCAAAGCGAGGGTGTAGGAGGCGCGAGCGGCATCCAGGTCGTCGACGCGCATGTCGAGGTCGCCGAGGCTCTGAAGGCAGTTGGCCTCCCCGAGACGATCGCGAATCTCGCGAAAGATGGGCAAAGCGAGGGTGTAGGAGGCGCGAGCGGCATCCAGGTCATCGACGCGCATGTCGAGGTCGCCGAGGCTCTTCAGGCAGGTGGCCTCGCCAAGGCGATCCTGGGCGCCTCGAGAGATCTCCAGGCCATGCTCGTATGCCTTCCTTGAGCGTTCGAGATCGCCACGGAGCATCGCTACGATGCCTTCAAGGACCAAGGCAGCGGCAACCGCGCCATGATAACCGATCCCCTCCGCCAGGCGCCTCGCCTCCCTTGAGCTAGCCAGCACCTCGTCGAGGGCATAGTGATGAATTAGCAGCTTCTGCCCGAGATTCAGCCATGCATCGGCCAGCGCGGCCGGCGGCGGTGCCTCCGGCGAAGTCATCCTCTCGCGAAGTCGGGCTGCTGTCGCCCTCAACTCGTCAAGCTCATCGATGGATCCCGCCGGACGTCGCGCTTCTTCGGGCGGCGCTGCGAGCCTCGCTGCATCGCCCAGCGTGGCGCCCGGGAGCGCTTCCACCTCGCATGTCCCTGATCGCACGTCGAACAGATCAGGGGCCACCCGAGGCAGGTCGGCGGCGCGGTCCGGCGAAAGCACCAGCACGAGCGGTCCCACGATCACGCGCGCCAGCGTATCGCGCGCGACGTTGAGCGCCTGGATTGCGCGACCTTCCGCTGTGTCGAGCAACGACGCTGTATCCGGCACGACGACACCCCGGAGCGGCTGGACAGGACCCGCGGTCTCCAGGAGTTCTTCCACGGCGCGCGCGCCCTGCGATCCATCCGGCAGGAACTGGAACGCCGGGAGCCCCTCCTGCCCGCTCCATCCTCGCATCCGCCGCAACACCTCGGCCCGCGCTGCGCCGGACGCCAGCACCACGAACAACGCGAACCGGTCGGCGCGCCGCAGTCCCCGGCGGAGCGCCCTGAGCCGCTCCTCGGACTCGTCGGTCAGGTTGGCGATGGGCTCGGCAGCCGACCCCGGCAGGTACGAATCCCCGCCCGCAGGCTCACCCGTGCTCACGGTACTTCCGGCACCGCTCCACGAGCGGGTGGACCGCGTGCCACGGGTCCGGACCGCCGTTCTGATATTCGAGGACGAACAGGTTGAGCAGCAGGTCGCGCTTCACCCCTTCCTCGCACTGATCCGGAAATCGATTCGTCTCTGCGATGTGGCGCAGAATCGGCACATATCGCTCAGGCAGCGCCCGCTCGAAATCGGCCTGCAATATGGCGGCGGCCCGATCGACCGAGGCCGCGGTCACCGGAGGGTCATCGTGCTCATTGCTGGCTGCCCGCACCATGTGGAGCGCGTGCCGGATGCAGCCGCCGCTGAGGCACGCGATTCGCTCCGCCGCCCTGTCGCCCTCCTCGAACAGAGGATCGAACCGCACTCGCTTCCTGAGCAAGCCTGCCAGCGCGGTCACGCCGCTCTCGTTGTCCCCACCGCCGTCCGCGGCGCGCCGGCGGACCTCGATCATCGGCACGACGACGATCTCGCCGCCGTAGAGCCCGCTCAGCCCCGCGCCGGCCGGCGCGTAACAGAGATACAGCGGGACCGTGATGACGAGATGCGCGTCGAGGCTCTTCAGGGCGCCCATCCGCTCCCGGTAGAGCCGCTCCACCCCCTCATGGTGTGCCTGGCTCAGCTTCTCCATGTTGTCGATGAGCACCACCAGCGGACCCGCGCCGTCGTCCGGCGCCTCGCTGGTCGCGGCGAATGCCTTGTTCAGCCCCTCGATCAGCACGGCCGTCGTGGAACGCAGGGCGGTGCGGATATCCTTCCGGCGCTCCGCGCTGGACAGGCGGACCTCGCCGAGGACCCGGGTGAGCGCCTCCGAGATGTCGCCGGAAAGGTTGGTGATCGTCTTGCTCAGCGCCTCCTTGATCTGGTCCTTCCACAGCGGCAATAGCACCTTCGCGGCCGCGGCCTTCCGCTGCTCATCAACGAGCTTCCACAGCGCGAGGAGGATGTCCTCCAGGTCGATGTCGGTCCGGTTCAGCATCACATCAGCGTCGAGGAACAGGACCGTCGCGAGCGGCGCGCCGTGAGCGGCCGTCTCCAGCTGGACCTTCATCCGAAGGAGCTCGGTGGTCTTCCCGCTCCCGAGGTGACCGCTGACGAAGTGGAGGGTGAGGATCCCACCGGAGCGGCGGATGTTGCGGACGATCCGGCCGAGGCGATCGCTGCCGCGGATGGCCGTCAGGTTGGCGAACAGGCTCGAGTCTTCCCGGGCGTCCAGCGGCGAGTAGGGGTCGCAGAGGCGGACGGCATCGTCCAGGTTCTGCGCGGGCGGCGGGGTCAGCACGCGGCTGGAGACCGCGTGGCCGCGGAGGGTGGCGATCGGGGCGTTGCTCATGGCAGAGGAGCTCCGGAACGGACGCTACCACCAGCGTCCCCGCGCGGCAGCGGCACCACCGCCCGCGTCCCCCCGCCCTACCGGCGCTGGACAGCGTTTGGACCTTGCAGCGCAGCGCCGATCCGTGAGACCTTCCGTGAGGACGGTCACAAGGACGACGATCTCTACAGACCTGATCCAGCGGCTTCGGTTGACCAATCGACTGATAGTTAGAAGAGACTAGAGCGACAAACGGGTTGAAGCTGCCTGAAAAACGCAGAATTTCGAACCGCCAAGACGCCATAAGACGCCAAGATTTTCTATTTCCTTGGCGTCTTATGGCGTCTTGGCGGTCAATTTCTCGCTTGATCAACGTGATCGGCGTTCTAGTACTACAGCCGTACTTGGTCCGAGGTGCGGCTGTAGACATCAAAATCGTCGAGAAATCCGTGCCCGTCCGCCCGTCTACAGCCGCAAATGGACCGAAGTACGGCTGTAGTACTAGGCCGTGATTCCGAGCATTTCGCTCAATGACCGCCGACGCGGCGTCCTCATCGGCACAGTCGTCGGTGATGCCTTCGGAAACCCGCTCGAGGGCGCACCCGCCAGCGCTCTCATCGCCCAGCTCCGGCGACGCACGCAGCACCCCGGGCCGTGGCGCTACACCGACGACGGTGCCATGACCATCGCCCTCGCGGAATCTCTCCGAGAAGCCGGAACCATCGACCCGGTTCATTTATTGACCAGATTCCGCGCACACTACGAACCCGCGCGGGGTTTCGGTCGTGGAATGAAGCGCGCCCTTTCGGCCCTCGAACGTGGCTCCCATTGGGCGGACATCGCCTTCACTGCCTGGCCGGAGGGCTCTCGCGGAAACGGCGGCGCGGTTCGGGTTGGCGTTGTCGCGTTGCGCCCCTGGCTCGACGTCCCGTCCCTCCGTTCCGCGGCTCGTCTGGCAACGCGGGTCACGCATGCCCATGACGACGCCATTGCCGCCGCTCTCGTTCAGGTCACCCTTGTCGACCTCGTCCTCCGAGAACCAGCGCTGCTCGACTCTCCTGCTGAGCTTCTTCAGCATGCCGCTCTACTCGCGGACGACTGCCCCTGCGCCGTGTCGCTCATCGAGAAGGTCAAGAAGGCCGTCGCGCAGCAACTTTCTCCGACCGAGATTGCGCGCTCCTTCGGCACCTCCACGCTTGCCGTTGAATCTGTGCCCGCCGCGCTCGCGTCCTTCCTCCTCTATCATTCGACGTTTGAAGACGCCGTACTTCAGGCTGCTTCGCTGGGCGGCGACGTCGATTCCATCTGTGCTCTCGTCGGATGCCTTGCCGGCGCGCTCCATGGATACTCCGCTATCCCTGCTCTCTGGATCGATGCTCTCGCGACCGAGACGCCTTCTGTTCAAGCATTCTGCGCTCTGGCTGACGACCTCGGCTCCCTCGCTCCAGCATGCTTCAACGACGTGGCTGCCTGACTCCGCGTTGCAGCAGACGAACCCTCGCTGGCGCTCGACTTCTCCCGTCGGGTGCTCCGGCACCCTATTTGTGGTCGCGGACCGACCGGGACGTGACCTTGCCAAATCGGAGAAGGGGACCGAGGCGTACGAGCGCACGGCGGATCTCCGCCGCCTCCGGCGCGGTGACGGCCGGCGGACCGGGCTCGTTCTTCAGGCGCCGCTCCGCGAAGGGGTGCGCGCCCTCGGCGACCTGGCGGAACACCTTGGCGACCTTCCGCTGCGCATCTCTGGCAGCCCCGGCGCGGCGCCGCCAACCTGCGTCCAGAGGGGAGCATGATTCGGCATGTATCGTCGAAAGAGCTTGACCATCGACTCGTTGACCTCGGAAGAAAGTCCCCAACAGGGTAGGAGTTGACGTGGACGACATTCTCCCAGCCAGCGCCCGCTGCGGCCGAGGTGCGCTCCACGTTCCGGAACGCCTGAGCGATCTCATCTTCAAGCGATCCAGGGAACCGAAACTCGTCATTGCAGCCGGCCTGGCCCGAGGTTTCCACCCGGTTCCCGATTTTCAGCGCTTGGTCCGAGCCCCGGCGCGAACTTTCAGCACCGGACGGCTCCCCGCGTAGAATCCCGCTCCATGTCCCTCGTGCTCCTGCTGGTCGTCGTCGGCGTCGTCTTCGTGGCGGGGCTCGCGGCCCTCGCATGGCGCGCTCGAGCCGCTCAACCCGCGCCGGTCCCTCCGAGCATCGCGACGGAGCCGGCTGCGGTCCCGCCGGTCGTCCCGCCCGTCCCCGCGTACCCGAGCCCGGCCTACCGGCTCGCTCCGGGCCTGTACATGTTCGGCCAGCTCTGGCGCTTCGACGGCCGCGCGTGGCAGGCCGTGCTCGGCGACGACTGCGAGCCGGTCGTCGCGATCTTCGACGCCGGACCGCTCGGGACCTGTGCGGTGACCTGGGACTCGGTCTACCGGCGCGCGAGCCGGAACGGCCCGTGGACCCGCGAGTACGAGTCGCCCGGCGGGCGGCCTCGCCTCTCGTCAGGCTGGGGCCACCCGTCGCATGGGCTCTTCGCGGCCGGTGGTCGGGGCACCCTGCTGTGGTCGCGGGGCGACGGCGCCTGGGATCGCGAGTCCGTCCCGGAGTCGATCCGCACGGTCCTCAGCGCCGTGTGGGGCGACGACGCGCGGCTCTACCTCGGGACGGCGGACGGGCAGATCGCGTCGCGGTCCTGGTCCTCGCCGGGCGCGTGGGAGGTCCACTCGACCCCGACGAGCGACTTCATCTTCGGCGGCGTGTGCACGGCGCGCGGCGTCCACGCCATCTCTCAGTCGGGCGACGTGCTCTTCGCGCCTGGCGGCGAGGCGCGCTGGGTCGTCGAGCGGAAGCTCGAGGGAGCGGCGAAAGGCCTCCTCGCCGACGCGTCCGGGCGCGTGTGGGTCTCGGGCCGCGAGGGCATCCTCCGCAGCGATCGGCCGGGCCACTGGGTCCGCGAGGAGACCGCGACGAACGACGAAGTGTGCGCGCTCGGCTCGAATGGATCGGCGTTCTGGGCGGGCGGCGGTCGATCGGTGCTGATGCGCCGTGACGCGGGCGGGAGATGGATCGCTTCCGCGCCCGGTCGGTCGGGCACGATCCAGTGTCTCTGGGTGAGCCCGGACGGCGAGCTGCTCGCAGGCACCGATTTCATGGTCGAAGTCGGCGCCGCCGGCGCCGGCAAGGACGTCGAGGTGGTCGCGTCGATCCGCACCACCTGAACCGCCCGGAGGGGCCCGCCGCTCGCGCCGACTCGCCGCCTGAGCCTTGCCGCTCACCGGCGCCCGCAGTCGCGGACATCGAGGAGCCGATCGAGCTGACCAGGCGCGCGGGTTCTGGGGAGTCATGGAGTCGTGGCGTCAGGAGGGCTGGGAAGAGCGTAGGGCTCGCGGCCGGCGTCCTGGAGCCGCTGGGAGGCCGCAGCGACGGCCGATCCGCACGAACCCCCCTCCACGCATCGCTGCGTCGGCACGAGCATCCAGCGCGCTCTTCTCGCTTGCCTCGGTAGACCGCTCCTCGACGGGCCGATCGATCCTTGAGGAGTCCCCGCTTTCTCACCCAGCGAACCGCTGCGCAACGGCGCAATCCGTTGCGGTTCACGGCAGGGCGTTGCGCTCCCCTCCTCTCCCCCTCCTCTCCGTCCTGCGCGGCAGCGCCGAGCCACGGGCTCACCTCGCACCGGCACACGTGTTGCCATGCCGCAACGCCGCAACGAAACCACGGCGTGTCGCCACGGCGGCAGGCCGGATCCCATCAGACATCACAGGAGGTTTTCCCCGTGAGTGAATCACCCATGTTTTCGACCCTCGTCCTCCCCCCGGATCTCGTCGCCGACGATGTCATCGCTGTCCGAGATCAGGTGAGCGCGCGAATCGCCGCCGTGCTCCGACCCAAGAGCGGCAAGCGCAGGGAGGGCGACGCGCCGCTGCCCAAGGGGGTCGAGCTCCTCGCGGCGCTGCCGCCCCACATCGACAGGCCGTGGAAGCGCTTCGACGCGGCCACGACAGAGCTTCAGGGGTTCCGCAGCATGCGGGCGAGCGCGCAGGCCGACCGGCGCCACGCGGCGGCGAGCGAGGCCGAGCGGAGCGCCGCGAACATCGACAGCGACGACCGGTGGCGCGCGTTCGAGCAGTGGAACGCGGGAGCCGCCGGGCTCTCCGACGACGGGGAGGCGCCGGCGCCGTCCGAGGCGCGCTGGCTCTATGCGCAGCTCTTCCCGGCGCCCGATGGGCTTCGCTTCATCACGCGCCGGCCCCGGGTCCAGTGGACCGCGATGGTGCAGCGGATGAAGACGCTCGAGGAGGAGCGCGCGCAGGCGGTGATCGAGGGGTTCGGCGGGACCCGGCACCACCGGCAGCTCGTCGCCGCCCACGCGCGCTTCGGCGACGCGTACGGGTTCACGGCCGTGGCCACCGCCAAGGAGAGCGGGCCGACCGACGGCCGGCCGCAGTGGAGCGCCGCCCGGGATGCGCTGCGGAGCCTGATCCAGAAGATCGAGAGCCACGCCGACCCGGAGATCCCGGGGAGCGAGGCGCTCGCCGCGTTCCTGCTGGCGCCCTACGTCGAGATGGTCGACGACCTCGCGAGATCGCGCCGGAGAGCCCCGGCCAGGAAGGACGAAGCCGTCTCGGCGCCCCCGGTCGAGGCGGGCGGTACGCCGTGAACCCATCCGGGTGAGCCGGCGCGTCCACGCGGGAGATGCCTGGCACCCGTCTCCCGGTGGACACGCCTCCAAGAAAAGATGGGTCACCGTCATCTCCGAGGTGGACACGCCTCCAGCAAAAGATGGGTGGCGCGCGTCTCCCGGGGACCACGCTTCCAACAAAAGACGGGTCGCACCCGTCTCCGGGGTGGACACGCCTCCAGCATGGGATGGTGCCCCCCGTCTCCCGGTGGACGGGCCTCCAGCAAAAGACGGATCGCACCCGTCTCCGGGGTGGAGGCGCCTCGGCTCGTCCAGGATCCACCTGCCGCCAGGACCCCTCCCCGGCGATCATGACGCCAGCCAGGCGGGCTTGCAGAAAGAGGAGCACCCACATGGCGCACGGGTTCGCGCATCCTGGCCGACGTACTGAAGAAGCGGGCCGGCGTCGACGTAGGAGGCCAGCCCTCGGGGAGGCCATGAGCCGCCGGCTGGAGCTGGAGCACGACCAGCTCATTCCGATGCTCGATCGGGTGCGGGTCGTCGCCGAGCGCATCGACCACGCATCGCGCCCGAGGCCGCCGGGCCGCGCTGGTCTGGCCGCGTCCGGGCGCGATGTCTTGACGCGACGAGCGCCGCGGCACGCGGGCTGCTTATCCATCCTGCTGAGCCGCCAGACTGTACCACGAGGCGGCAGGCGTGCGATCGAGCGCGAGCTGGCCGCGGCGCGAGACTCAGTGAAGAGCCCACCCGAGCTGGCAGCGCCGATCGAGAGGGAGCCGCAATGTCGAATCGAGCTGTGTATCGCGCATGGATGCTGGGGCTCGCGATCGCCTCCGCCGTCTCGGCCGGGGCCGGCTGCGCCTCACCACCGAAGCAGGCCGCCACCGCGGAGGACGCCCGCCAGCGGACCTTGTTGTTCAACGTGACCAGCGGTCAGGAGGATGTGCACGCGGCGACCATGGCCCTCATGGCCGCGAGCAACTCGCTGGATGCCGGGTGGTCCACGATCCTGTACTTCAACGTGCACGCAGCCGCGCTCGCGTCTCGAAATCTGTCGGACAGCGTCGCGCTCGCGGGCGAGCGCCCCGTGAAGGAGCTCCTGGCCGCTGCGATGGCCAAGGGAGCCAAGGTGTTCGTCTGCCCGCATTGCATGCAGGTTGCAGGGGTGAAGGCCGAGGAGCTCGTCGAGGGCGCCAAACCCGCGGCCCTGCAGACCGTGCTCGATCAGCTGCACGGGGACGTCATTTCCCTCTCGTATTGACCCAGGCGCGACGCCGGGGCGGCGGTCGCCGCGCGCTCAGCGCGAGAACCATCGCTCGCTCAGCTACTTCTCCGAGCCTCCGCGTGCACCGCGTCGTCGCGGCGATCGACGGCGGCACGCTGGTCAACCCCGATCCCGTTCGTCCTCTGGGCGTGGAGCGCGTGGAGCCCCCGCCCCGGCAGGATGACGCCGGTGGCCGCGCCGTCGCAGGCATCCGGGCTGTCGGCCAAGGCGATCCTCATCGTCGACCCTCGAACGACGGTACGACGTATGTCGGCGGCAACCTCGTGGCGGACGCTGCAGCGGCATTGCCGGGGTGCGCGAGGCCCTGGCGCACCCGGACGGAAAGCCCGTCTCCGTGCACCTCGTGGCGGATCCGCGTCACGGGTTCGGTGCGGCCGCGACGAAGTGCGCGCTGTCGAGCCGATACGCCCCTGCCCGGAACGGTGAGGGGGAGTCGATCGAGGGCGTGACGCAGCCTATCACCGTCGATTTCGTGTGGTGACGGGCGCCTCGGCGCGCGGGCGCAGGCCCTGCGCCGAGGCGCGCGTGTGATTGCAAACATCGGTGTCGGGCGCGGCCTTGCGGCCGCGATGACGAGAGTCGCGTGGTAGGACATCGTGGTTGCGTCGGAGGGAACAGCCTCTATGCTTGCGCGCCAGTGTTCGACACGGGGGGTGGGGGGATGTTCACACGACGTCAGTTCTTCAAGATCGGGGCGGGGGGCACGACCCTCCTCCTCCTCGACAGGGTCGGCGGCTCCGTTCGCGCGGCGTGCGCGGCGATCCCCGGCGGCACGCTCGACCCGCTGGTCGTGGACAAGTACGTGACGCCGCTGCTCGTCCCGCCCGCGATGCCGCGAGCCGGCAAGATCACGCTCCACGGCGGCCGGTTCATCGACTACTACGAGATCGCCGTGCGGCAGTTCGCGCAGCAGATCCTGCCTCCTCCCCATCCGGCGACGACCGTGTGGGGATACGGGCCGAAGGTCGCCCAGGGCGGGCCCCAGATCTTCCACGCGCCGTCGCTCACGATCGAGGCTGATCACGAACGACCGGTGCGGATCAAATGGATCAACGAGCTGGTGGACGCCGGCGGCAACTACTTGCCTCATCTCTTGCCGGTCGACCAAACCTTGCACTGGGCGAATCCGCCGGGAGGCAGGGCGGGCCGCGACATGCGCCCAGAGTTCGAGGAGACGCCGGGACGTTACACCGGTCCCGTGCCCATCGTCACCCACGTACACGGCGCCGTGAGCGTCGGCGACGAGAGCGACGGTTACGCCGAGGCGTGGTATCTGCCCGCCGACGCCAACATCCCAGCGGGGTACGCGACCAAGGGGACCTGGTACGATTTCTTCGCGGCGAAGGCGCTCGCCAAGTTCGGCGTGACCTGGGGGCCTGGATTCGCGATCGCCCAGTATCCGAACGCGGGTCGGGCCTCCACCCAATGGTATCACGATCACACCCTGGGGATGACGCGCGCGAACGTGTACGCCGGTCCGGCGGGCTTCTACCTGGTCCGCGGCGGCCAGGGCGACGTGGTGCTGGACGCGCGCACCCACAAGCCGGCCGTGCTCCCCGGCCCGGCCCCTTCGCGGGGCGACGCCCCCAACATCCACTATCGCGAGATCCCGATCGCGATCCAGGACCGCTCGTTCAACTCGGACGGGTCGCTGTTCTACCCGGACACCCGGGCCTTCTTCGACGGCATCACGGGTCCGTTCATCCCGCAAAGCGACGTCCCGCCGATCTGGAATCCCGAGTTCTTCGGCAACATGATCATGGTGAACGGCAATACCTGGCCGTTCCTGGCGGTCAAACAGCGCCGCTACCGCTTCCGCTTCCTCAACGGCTGCCAGGCGCGCTTCTTGATCCTGGATTTCAATCAGATCCCGGGTGTAGAAGTCTGGATGATTGGAAACGAGGGCGGCTTTCTGGATTCACCCGTGAACCTCACCGCGACCAACGGCAACAGGCTGCTCATGGCGCCGGCCGAGCGCGCGGATCTCATCGTCGACTTCGGCCGTGTCCCGAAGGGCCGCCACATCCTCGCCAACGTCGGCCCGGACGCGCCGTTCGGCGGCGGCGTACCAGGCGTCGATTTCGACCGGGCGGACCCGGACTCGACCGGACAGATCATGGCTTTCGACGTGATGCGCACGCCGGGATGCGATCACAGCACACCGCCGCGCTGCCTGCTGTTGCCGCCCGCTCCGCCCCTGCCGCGCGAGGACGTGACGCGATCGCTCGTCCTGAGCGAGGTCACGTCGGAGGACTTCCCGGACGCGCCGGTGGCGGTGCTGCTCGGGAGGGGCGTGAAAGGTAAGGTCGAGCTGCTGCCGTGGGAGGCCGATGTCACCGAGAATCCGCGGGTGGACGACACGGAGGTCTGGGAGCTCCACAACTTGACGGCCGACGCCCATCCCATCCACATCCACGAGACCGTGTTCGAGGTGGTCAATCGGCAGGCCCTGGACATCGAGGCCTCGCCGGAAGGGCAGTTGCGGTCGCCCGTCGGCGCTCCACGTCCGCCGGAGCGGTGGGAGACGGGCTACAAGGACACGGTGATCGCCTATCCAGGCGAGGTGACGCGCATCCGGGCGCGGTTCGCCACCGCCGGCCAGTACGTGTGGCACTGCCACATCCTCGAGCACGAAGACAACGAGATGATGCGGCCGTACCGCATCGGCCCCGTCCAGCCGGGACAACCGACCTGAGGGGCGCGACGAGGAGCGAGGCCTTCCACGCGCGGCCGCGGGATCGCAGAACGAGAGCGCCGCGGCTCATCGCGAGGACCATCGCTCGCTCAGGTATTTCTCCCCTTCGTCCGGGAACAAGGTCACCACGTTCCTCAGGGCAGGGCTCTTCTCCTTGACCCGCCTGGCGGCCGGGAGGTTCGCACGGGGCCGTCTCCGGACGCGGGGGCGCTCGGCGTGGCAGGCTCGGCTCGTCCGGCGGCGCGGGGGCCGCTCCTGGCTCGACGGGTCTCCGGCTTGACGTGCCGGGGGTCGGGCCGCAGAGCCATCAGACCGAAGGCCATGGGGAGCCGGCTGCTCGTCCGCAAACCGCTGTCGGTCATGAGAGAAGAGCTGCAGGGGGAGCACCGCCTCCGGCGGGTCCTCGGGCCGCTTCAGCTCACGAGCCTCGGGATCGGCGCCATCATCGGGACAGGTATCTTCGTGCTCACCGGCCAGGCCGCGCACGACAAGGCAGGTCCTTCCCTGATGCTCTCCTTCGTGGTCGCGGGGATGGCCTGCGTGTTCGCGGCCCTCTGTTACGCGGAGTTCGCGGCGATGGTGCCGGTCGCGGGCTCGGCCTACGCGTACGCGTACGCGACGCTCGGCGAGCTGCCGGCGTGGATCATCGGGTGGGATCTCGTCCTCGAGTACGCCGTCGGCGCCGCCACCGTGGCGCACGGGTGGTCCCATTATTTCCAGGACTTCATCGGGATCTTCGGGGTAGAGCTGCCGAGAGAGCTCAGGAGCGCGCCGTTCGACTACAAACCGGCGCTCGGCGAGCTCGTGTCCACGGGGGCGATCATCGATCTGCCCGCCGCTCTCGTGACGATCGCGGTCACGGTGATCCTGCTCAAGGGCATCCGCGAGAGCGCGACGCTCAACGCCGTGATGGTCGCGCTCAAGCTCGCGGTCGTGCTCTTCGTGATCGCGGTGGGCGCGTTCCACGTCGACCCGGACAACTGGCGGCCGTTCGCGCCGTTCGGGCTCGCGGGGCTCAGCTTCTTCGGTCACACGGTCTTCGGTGAGACCGGTAAAGGGGGAGAGCCGCTCGGGATGCTCGCCGGCGCGGCGACCATCTTCTTCGCCTACATCGGGTTCGATTCGGTGTCGACCCACGCCGAGGAGGCGAAGCACCCGCAGCGCGATCTGCCCATGGGCATCGTGGCCTCGCTCGTGATCTGCACGCTCCTCTACGTCTCCGTCGCGGCGATCCTGACGGGCATGGTGCCCTACACCGAGCTGAGCATCGACGCGCCGGTCTCCGATGCCTTCGCGCGCGTCGGCCTCCCGTGGGCGCAGTTCATCATCTCCTTCGGGGCGGTCGCCGGGATCACCTCCGTGTTGCTCGTGCTCATGCTCAGCCAGCCGCGCGTGCTGCTCGCCATGGCCCGTGACGGGCTCCTGCCCAGGCGCTTCTTCGGATCGGTGCACCCGGTCTTCAAGACACCGTGGAAGTCCACCTTGCTCACCGGGTTCGTGGTCGCCACCCTCTCGGCGCTCCTCCCGCTGCGGATCCTCGCGGAGCTCGTCAACATCGGGACGCTCCTTGCGTTCGTGTTCGTCTGCGCGGCGGTCCTGATCATGCGCCGGACGGCGCCGGACGCGCCGCGCCCGTTCCGGGTGCCGCTCTACCCGCTCACGCCGATCCTCGGGATCGTGATCTGCCTCCTCCTCATGTTCTCGCTGCCCACCGAGAACTGGCTGCGCCTCGCCGCCTGGCTCCTCCTCGGGTTCGCGATCTACTTCGGCTACAGCCGCAAGCACAGCGCGATGACGGCGCGCCCGTGACGCTGATCCCTGAGTCCCCGCGCTACCGCGTGGCAAGGGGGCTCGGCCGAGGCCCGCGGAGGTGAGCCGTTCGTCTCCTCCCGTCGCCGCGGTCGGACAGGCAAGGCCGTCCCACGGCACCTGCGCTCAGCCACGCATCCGTCCTTTGGAGCTCGCCGCGCTCCCGGTCGAGGGGCGAATCCAGGCATTGCGGTCCGCTCCGGATGGGCTGACCGAGGCCGAAGCGGCGAGGAGGCGGCTCGCTCACGGCGACAACGAGCTCGCGCCGCCCCGGCGTTCACGTCCGCTCCGGGCGCTGCTCGCGCAGCTCACCCATACGCTCGCGTTGCTGCTCTGGCTCGGCGCTGGGCTGGCCTTCGCCGCGGGCGCCCCGGAGCTGGGGTTCGCCATCGTCGCTGTCGTCGTGCTCAACGGCGCGTTCGCGTTCATCCAGGAGCACCGCGCCGAGCAGGTCGTGAGCAGCCTGATGCGCCGTGTGGCGGTGCGCGCCCGCGTCGTCCGGGCGGGCATCGAGCAGCGAATGCCGGCGCGCGAGCTCGTCCCGGGCGACGTGGTCCGGCTCGCGGCAGGTGAGATCGTGCCGGCCGACTGCATCTTGCTCGGCGCAGACAGCCTCTCGATCGACCTCTCGATGCTCACGGGGGAGACGGTGCCGGTCGATCGCGACGCCGCGACGATTGACTCGCCGGGCCGTGCGGGGGAGCTCGCGCTCCCGAGCCTGCTCCCGAGCGGCGCGTCCGTGGTGACCGGCGCGGGCGAGGCGCTCGTGTTCGCGACAGGCGCGGAGAGCGCGGCGGGCAAGATCGCCAGGCTCCTCGAGCAGGGCGGGCGCGAGGGCTCGCTGCTCGAGCGCCAGGTCGCGCAGCTCTCGCACGTCACCGCGGCCATCGCGGTGATCGCCGGCGCGGCCACGCTGGTGCTGGCGCAGGCGTTCCATCGCGTCGGCCCGCTCGGCGCGCTCACGTTCGCGATCGGCGTGATCGTGGCGCTCGTCCCCGAGGGGCTGCTCCCGACGCTCAGCGTGTCGCTCGCGATCGGCGCGCAGCGCATGGCGGCGCGCGGGGCTCCGGTGCGGCGCCTCTCCGCGGTCGAGGTGGTCGGGTCCGTGACGACCATCTGCACGGACAAGACGGGAACCCTCACGCAGAACGCGCTCTCGGTGCGCGGCTTCATCCCCGCGCGCGGCGCGCCCCCGGACGCGGAACAGGCGGCGCGGCTCGCGGCCGCGCTGTGCAACAACGCGCGCCCGGCGCCGGCGGGCGGCGATTACGAGGGCGATCCGGTCGACGTGGCCCTCGCGCGCTGGGCCGCGGCCGGCGGAGTGGACCTGGCCGAGGCGCGCGCCCGGCGGCCGCGGATCGCCGATACCGCGTTCGACGCGCGCCGGCGCTACATGGCCGTGACGTGCGCGGAAGGCGGCGCCACGCGGGACTTCGTGAAGGGGGCGCCCGAGGCGGTCGTCGCGCTGAGCGGCGCGCCGGCGCCCGCGGGCCTCGACGAGGCGGTGGTGGGCGCGGCCGAGCGCGGCGAGCGCGTCCTCCTGCTCGCCGTGAGGGAGGCCGGCGGCCCGCTCACGTGCCTGGGCCTCGCCTGCCTGCACGACCCGACGCGGCCGGAGGTCCCCGCGGCGATCGCCGCGTGCCGGCGCGCGGGCGTGCGGGTCGTGATCCTGACGGGCGATCACCCCGCAACGGCGCGCGCCGTGGCCGCCGCCATCGGGCTGGATGCGGCGGACCGCATGGTCGAGGGGCCCGAGATCGACGCGATGGACGACCGGGCGTTGCTCGAGCTGCTCCAGGCCGGCGCGAGCCTCGCGCGCACGACGCCGGAGCAGAAGCTGCGGGTCGTGCAGGTGCTGCGGCGGTCCGGCGAGGTGGTCGTGGCGACCGGCGACGGCGTGAACGACGCCCCCGCGCTCCGCGCCGCCGACGTCGGCGTGGCCATGGGCCTGCGCGGCACGGAGGTGGCCAAGCAGGCGGCGGACATCATCCTGTCCGACGACAACTTCGCCACGATCGTGGCGGCCATCGAGGAAGGCCGGGCCATCAAGCAGAATATCCGCCGCTTCGTGAGTTATGTGTTCACGAGCAACGTCGCGGAGCTCGTCCCGTTCCTACTCTACATCTTCCTTCCGATCCCTCTCCCGCTGGCGATCGTGCAGGTGCTCGCGATCGATCTCGGGACCGACGTGCTCCCTGCGCTGGCGCTCGGCGTGGAGCCGGCGTCGCCCGCGACGCTCCACGTCCCTCCGGAGCCGCCCCGCAAGCCGATCCTCACCCGGGCGCTCGCGCTGCGGACTTTCTTCCTTTACGGGGCCGTCGAGGCGCTGCTCGGCGTTCTGGCATATTTCGGCTTCTACTGGGCGCACGGCTGGAGGCCGTTCGACTCGCTCGATCCGCTTCGCGGGCTGGAGCGTGAGGCGGCGACGATGACCTTCGTGGGGATCGTCGCCGGTCAGATAGGGTGTCTGTTCGCGCAGCGCGACGGGCCTCTCCGGAAGCGGCTCGCCTTCTGGTCGAACCCGTGGGTGGCCGCGGGGCTCGCGATCGAGGTCGCGTTGACGATAGCGCTGCTCTATGTGCCTGGGCTGAACCGGCTCTTCGCGATGGTCCCGGTGGGATCGGCGTGGCTCCTGTGGCTGCTCGGCGGCGCCGCCGTCATGGTGCTCGTCGATGCGCTGCGGCGAGCCACGCTGGCGCGCTGCCCGGCCGACTCAGCATCGGGGAGAAGCGCCGCTCCCGGTCAGCGGGAACACCTCCGCCACGTGAGGCGGTAGCTCTGCTCCCTCACGGTGATCCGGCCTGTCCCGGCGGAATTTTGGCTATTGTCGATATCGACGGACATCCTGATGACGAGCGGCGCGATGGATCCGTACGGCGACCATACGGCGGTCTCCGGCCCCAGCGTGTCGCGGCGCGCAAAGCCGGATTCCGGTGTGGTCATGAGGCGCTCCTGCGGTGAGGGGACCCGCGCCATCTTCACCGCTCCCGCACGCGACAGCCAGCGATCCTATCGATGCGCCAGACAGCGCGGACGGCGCGAGTCCGTCACCGTGGTCCTCGCACAGCGGCGGAGACGCCGGGGCGGCGCCGGCATCTCATGCTGCCGGGTGCGCGAGGCCGGGCGAGCGCGCGAGGATCACGGATCTCGGGCGCAAGCGCCGAGACGCGCCGCGCGGACCCCGGATGTCCCGGAGGCGAGCCCCGATGCAACGAGAACCGAATTACCTCACCCGCGTGCCCCTGGCCTACTTCGTCACGTCGGGATACGGAGACACCGACTACGGTGGTGGGCTCGATCCATGGCATACAGGGTCGTTCGATCTCGCCCTGGCGATGGGCGGGATCGAGAACTTCAACATCGTCGTCTGCAGCTCCGTGATCCCGCCGGAGGCGTACGAGATCCCCATCGAGGTCGCAAAGCCCCATTTCCGGCACGGCGCGGTGATGGAGGTGATCCTGGCCTCCGTGAACGGGAGGGCCGGCGAGACCGTCACGGCGGGGCTGGGCCGCGTCCGCGTCCGCGATCGGTCGACCGGCGCCTGTCTCGGCGGGTTCGCCGCCGAGTACGAGGGGCACGACGACGCCGCCACGGCCGCGAGCACGCTCCGTCGCGAGCTGGAGGGAATAGCGCTGCGCCGCTAT
This sequence comes from Sorangium sp. So ce145, assembly GCF_051525985.1. NCBI lineage: Bacteria > Pseudomonadati > Myxococcota > Polyangiales > Polyangiaceae > Sorangium > Sorangium sp. So ce145. Next base: position 6,462,585 of record NZ_CP150315.1, read on the forward strand.
GGCGCCGCGCAGGTCGACCTCGAGTTCGACGAGCCGGCGATCGCCTCGCGCCAGGTACAGAACAAGCACGGCACCGCCATCGCCGCGCTGTGCTGGCTCACCTATTCGTTCCCGCAGCTGACTGAGGCGCAGCGCGAGGCCCTGCGCGCCGCGGAGAAGGCGCGGTGTCGAGCGGGTAAGTAGCCAGCAGGGCCCGTCGCCGCCGTCACGGCCGCCGCGCCGCGTCGAGCAAGAGCCGCCGCTCGGCCGCCGCGATGACCTGGCGCGCCGCCGGCTCGGCGTCCGGGTTCACCGAGATCGAGGTGATGCCGAGCCGCACGAGGTGCTCGGCGAACTCGGGGCGGTTCGACGGCGCCTGGCCGCAGAGCGACGAAGTGATCCCTGCCGCCCTGCACGCCTGGATGATCCGCCCGACGGCGTCGAGCACCGCCGCGTCGGACTCGTCGAACAGCTCGGCGCACACCGCGGAGTCGCGGTCCACCCCGAGCATGAGCTGGGTCAGATCGTTCGAGCCGATCGAGACGCCGTCGATGCCCATGCGCGCATACTCCGGGATCCAGAACGCGACGGAAGGCACCTCGGCCATGACCCAGCGGTGCAGCCCGCGCTGGCGGCCGAGCGGGCTCCGGTCGATGAGCTCCAGGCAGGCCGCGAGCTCCCAGCGCGTGCGGACGAACGGGATCATGACATGCAGGTTCGGCGTCTCCTCGCGGACGCGGGCGAGCACCTCGAGCTCGAGCGCGAACAGCTCCGGCTCGCGGACGTACCTGTAGCAGCCGCGGTATCCGATCATGGGGTTGTCCTCGGCGGGCTCGAATTGCTCACCTCCCTTGAGCCCGCGGAACTCGTTGGTGCGGAAATCGTACGTCCGGTAGATGACCGGACGGGGCTGGAAGGCGCGGGTGATGCGGAGCAGCGCGGCCGACATCTTCTGGAGGAACTCGTCGCGGCCGCCGGACGCGATCAGGGCCTTCGGATGCACGCCGCCGAGCGCGTCGAGCAGCATGAACTCGGCCCGGAGCAGCCCCACGCCGTCCACGGGCAACGCGGCCACCTCCTCGGCGCGCTCGGCGATCGCCAGGTTCACGTAGAGCCGCGTGCCGAGCACCGCCGGCGAAGCCGCGCGCGAGCCGGCGGCGGCCGGCGCGCGCTCGGCCGGCGCCTCGGCCTTCGCGGCGGGCCCGGCTCCCGCACCCGCGGGCGCCCCGTCCGGAGCGGCCCCGGGCGCCTCCGCGGCGGCCCGGGCTCCTTCGAGGACCTTGCCGTGCGCGCCGTCGACGGTGACGGTCTCGCCGTCCCGCAGGGTCCGCGTGGCGGCGCGCGTGCCCACGACACAGGGGATGCGGAGCTCGCGGCTGACGATCGCGGCGTGGCAGGTCATCCCGCCGCTGTCCGTGACGAGGGCCGCCGCGCGCCGGATGGCGGGCACCCAGTCGGGCGACGTCATGGGCGCCACGAGGACCTCGCCGGCCTCCAGCCGGTGCCCCTCCTCCGGCGAGCGGAGCACGCGCACCGTCCCGGAGGCCGTGCCCGGAGACGCGCCGAGCCCCGAGACGAGGACCTCTCCGGGGGCGGGGTGCGGCGCGCCCAGCGTGGTGATCGGGCGGGTTTGCACCAGGTACGTCGCCCCGCCCTCGACAGCCCACTCGATATCTTGGGGAGCGTCGTAATGCCCTTCGACCTGCAGCGCGAGGCGCGCGAGCTCGAGCACCTCGTCGTCGTTGAGCACGCGCCGCGCGCCCTCGTCCTCCGACAGATCCACGCGCTGCTCTCCGCCGTCCGGCGCGCGCACCAGCTTGAACGCCTTGTGGCCGACGCGCGCCTCCAGCAGCCGCGGCCCGCGCTTCGCGACCGTGTACGTGTCCGGCTCGACCTGCCCGCCCACCACGACCTCGCCGAGCCCGAACGCCGCCTCGATGACGAGGCGTGACGTGTCCTTCGTGGCGGGATCCGCGGTGAAGATGACGCCGGAGCGCTCGGAGCTCACCATGCGCTGCACGACGACCGCCAGGGCGGGCTCCTCCGTCAAGCGCTGGGATTTCCGATAGCTGACCACGCGCTCGCCGAAGGCGGAGGCCCAGCAGTCGCGCACGCGATCCAGCAACGCTTGCTCGCCGGTCACGTCGGTGTACGTCTCGTGCATGCCGGCGAACGAGGTCGATGCCGAGTCCTCCGAGGTGGCGGACGACCGGACGGCCACGAGAGTGTCGAGCCCCAGCCTCCGGTAGGCATCGACGATCTCCGCCTGCATCTCTGCCGGGAGCGGCGCGGCCCGGACGAGGCGCTGCAGCGCGGCGCAGGTCGCGCGCAGCGCGGCCGGGTCGCTCGGATCGGCCTCGGTGAAGAGCGCGACGAGCTGCTTTCGCACGCCCGCGGCATCCATCGCCGCGAGGTACGCGTCCGCGGTGATGACGAAGCCCGGAGGCACGGGCAGGCCGGCGCGCGCGAGCTCCCCGAGGTTGCTGCCTTTTCCGCCGGCGGAGGCGACATCCGCGCGAGACAATGAATCGAACCAGAGGACGTGCGCGGTCACCGTGTCTCCTCATCGAGCTCTGGATGCCTCCGCTCGGCGCTACTGCGCCGGCGGACGCTCGATCGCCCGTGCGTGCGTCGGAGCAACAAGCGGACCCGCCGCCATGCCCGTGTTGGTCGTCTGCTGCTCGAACCCAGCGGCACGGACCGTGCCCACCGGCCCCGCATGAGCGGCGCAGAGACCGGCTTTCATCCTGGCGATCGCGCCGTCCTCGGCCGGCCGGGGATCGCCGCGCTCCTCCAGGGACTGCGCGAGGACGGGTACCGGCTCATCGGTCCCACGCTCCGCGGCGGGGCCATCGTGTACGACGAAATCCAGGGCGCGGAGGAGCTCCCCGCCGGCTGGACCGAGCAGCAGGAGGCCGGCCGCTACCGGCTCGCCAGGCGCGCGGACGAGGCGCTGTTCGGCTACGCGGTCGGGCCGCGGTCGCTCAAGCACCTCCTGTTCGTCCCCCGGCTTCGCCTGGTGCAGCTCAGGCGGCGAGGCGGATCCATCTCGCGGACCGACGAGGCCGAGGCCCCTCCGCGCCTCGCCGTCCTCGGCGCGCGGGCGTGTGATCTCGCCGCGATCGACGTGCAGGACCGCGTCTTCATCGACAGCCCGCATCCGGATCCCGACTATGTGGCGCGCCGCGGGAGCCTCTTCGTCATCGCGGTGCAGTGCGGACAGGCCGGCGGGACGTGCTTCTGCGTGTCGATGCGTACCGGGCCGCGCACCGAGCGTGGCTTCGACCTCGCGCTGACCGAGCTCCTCGACGATGGCCACCGTTTCTTCGTCGAGGTGGGCAGCGACGCCGGCGCTTCCCTGCTCGCTCGCGCCGGCGCTTCCAGAGCGGGCGAGGACGACGCCCGCGCAGCCTTCGAGGTCTCGCGGTGCACGGCGACCCAGATGGGCAGGAAGCTCGATACAGACGGCATCAAGGAGCTCTTCTATCGAAACCTCGAGCACCCCCGCTGGGATGACGTGGCCGAGCGCTGCCTCGGATGCACGAACTGCACGCTCGCGTGCCCGACGTGCTTCTGCAGCACGATCGAGGACGCGACGGACCTCCCGGTCGACGCGGGTCAGGACGTCGTCAACACGGGTCGGGACTCCGCGTCCGCGGGTCCCTCCGTCCACATGGGTCGGGACTCCGCGTCCGCGGGTCCCTCCGTCCACATGGGTCGGGACTCCGCGTCCGCGGGTCCCTCCGTCCACATGGGTCGGGACTCCGCGTCCGCGGGTCCCTCCGCCGTGGCCGAGCGCTTCCGGCGCTGGGACTCGTGCTTCTCGCTCGACCACTCGTACCTGCACGGCGGCAGCGTCCGCGCCTCGCTCCGGGCCCGCTACAGGCAATGGCTCACGCACAAGCTGGCCACGTGGATCGATCAGTTCGGCACGTCCGGCTGCGTCGGCTGCGGCCGGTGCATCACGTGGTGCCCCGTCGGGATCGACATCACCGAAGAGGCGGCCGCCATCCGGGCCGGAGACGGCGCCGTCGCCGGGAAGGGGTAGGCGCCGATGAAGGCGGAGGAGCTCCTGCCCCTTCTCGGAGCCCACCCGTTCCTGGACGGGCTCCCGGCCGCGCACCTCGCGCGCCTGGCCGAGGGCGCGTTTGCGCGGAGCTTCCCGGAGGGGGCGTTCCTCCTCCGGGAGGGAGGCGAGGCGGATGCGCTCTACCTGCTCGCGCAGGGGCGCGTGACGCTCGAGATCCACCGCCCCGGTCGCGACCCGGTGCAGGTCGAGAGCCTGGCGGGCGGGGACATCCTGGGCCTGCACTGGCTCTTCCCGCCGCGGCGATGGGTGCTCGACGCGCGCGCGGTCACGCCGGTCCGCTCGATCGGGCTCGACGCCGGGCACCTGCGGGCGTGCTCGGACGCCGATCCCGCGCTCGGGTACGCCGTGTCCCTGCGCCTCCTGCGGCAGCTCTACGCGCGGCTGGAGCGCGTGCGGCTGCAGCGGCTCGACGTCTACAGGGCCGAGCCATGACCTTCGTGCCGCGGGACGCCCCGCTGCCCTTCGCGCCGGACGCCGCGATGCCAAGCCCCTGGGCGCCGGAGCCGGCGCGCGTGCGGCGCGTCCACCGCGAGACAGCGGCGACGTTCACGGCGACGATCGACCTGCCGGGCCGCCCGGGCGGCCTCGCCTTCGCGCCCGGCCAGTTCAACATGCTCTACGCGTTCGGGGTCGGCGAGGTCGCGATCTCGATCAGCGGGGATCCCGCGCGGCCCGATCGGCTCCTGCACACGATCCGCGAGGTCGGCCCGGTCACGCGCGCGCTCGGGCGCCTCCGCTCGGGCATGGCGCTCGGGCTGCGCGGCCCGTTCGGCAATCCGTGGCCCGTCGACGAGGCGCGCGGCGCGGACGTGCTGCTCCTCGCCGGCGGGCTCGGGATGGCGCCGCTGCGGCCGGCGCTCTGCCACATCCTCCGGCACCGGGCCGCCTATGGCCGCGTCGCGCTGCTCTACGGCGCCCGCGGGCCCGAGGACCTGCTCTACCGCAGGGAGCTCGATCGCTGGAGCCGTCGCGCCGACCTGCAGGTGCTCGTGACCGTGGACCGCGCAGGCCCCGGGTGGCGCGGGCACGTCGGGGTCGTGCCGGCCCTCCTGCGCCTCGCCGACTTCGAGCCGGGCCGCGCGATCGCGTTCGTCTGCGGGCCGGAGGTGATGATGCGCTTCACGGCGCGCGAGCTCGAGCGCCGCGGCGTCCCCCGCGAGCGCGTCCACGCCTCGCTGGAGCGGAACATGAAGTGCGCGGTGGGGATCTGCGGCCGCTGCCAGCTCGGGCCGAGCTTCGTCTGCAAGGACGGCCCCGTGCTCCGCTACGACCGCGTGGGGCCGCTGCTCGCGGTCCGGGACCTGTGAGCGCCATGGCGCGCCGCGCGAAGCCGAAGCTCGCCGTGTGGAAGTTCGCCTCGTGCGACGGCTGTCAGCTCAGCGTCCTCGACCTCGAGGACGAGCTCCTGGCGCTCGCCGCCGCGATCGACATCGCCTACTTCAAGGAGGCCACGAGCCTCGAGCGCGCGGGGCCGTTCGACCTGTCGCTGGTCGAGGGGTCGATCACGACGCCCGCCGACGCCGAGCGGATCCGCGAGGTCCGGCGGCGGTCGAAGGCGCTCGTCACGATCGGCGCCTGCGCCACGGCCGGGGGCATCCAGGCGCTGCGCAACTTCGCGAATGTACGTGAGTTTCTGTCGGTCGTGTACGCCTCGCCCGCGTACATCGAGACCCTCGCCACCTCCACGGCGATAGCCGACCACGTCCCCGTCGACTTCGAGCTGCGCGGCTGCCCGGTGAACAAGCGCCAGCTCCTGGAGGTGATCAGCGCCTTTCTCCACGGGCGCCGGCCCAATGTCGCGAGCCACAGCGTCTGCGTCGAGTGCAAGAGCCGCGGCAACGTGTGCGTGATGGTGACCGGGACGCCGTGCCTCGGCCCGGTGACGCACGCGGGCTGCGGCGCGCTCTGCCCGACCTACCAGCGCGGCTGCTATGGCTGCTTCGGGCCCATGGAGGCGCCGAACATGGAGTCGCTCTCGCGCGCGTTCCGGGCGGCGGGCGTGCCGGAGCGCGACCTCGTGCGGCTCCACCGCACCTTCAACGCGAACGCCCCGGCGTTCCGCGCGGAGAGCGAGCGGCATGAGCGCTGAGAGTCGGGACAACGCTCGGAGCTCCGGGTCGCCTGACGGCGCCCTGCGCCCCGAACCCCGCACCATCGCGGTCGACTACCTGGCCCGCGTCGAGGGCGAGGGCTCGCTGACGCTCGTGATCGAGGACGGGCGAGCGAAGGAGGCGCGCCTGTCGATCTTCGAGCCCCCGCGGTTCTTCGAGGCGTTCCTCCGCGGCCGGGGCTTCGCGGAGGCGCCCGACATCACGTCCCGCATCTGCGGCATCTGCCCGGTCGCGTACATCACGAGCGCGTGCCGCGCGATGGAGGACGCGCTCGGCATCGAGCTCGGCCCGGAGCTCCGCGCGCTGAGGCGCCTCCTCTACTGCGGCGAGTGGATCGAGAGCCACGCCCTGCACGTCTTCCTGCTGCACGCGCCCGACTTCCTCGGCTACCCGGACGCCGTCGCCATGGCGCGCGACCACCGCGACTGGGTCGCGAAGGGGCTCGCCATCAAGAAGGCGGGGAACGCCGTCGTCGCGCTCCTCGGTGGCCGCGAGATCCACCCGGTCAACACCCGCGTCGGCGGCTTCTACAGCGCGCCGTCCCGCGCGGACCTCGAGGGCCTGCTCCCCGAGCTGCGCGCCGGGAGCGAGCGCACGCGCGCGTGCCTCTCCTGGATGGCGACGCTGCCGTGCCCGGAACTCGAGCGGCCCTACGAGTTCGTCGCGCTCCGCAGCGACGACGTGTACGCGATCGCCGAGGGGCGCCTCGTCTCCTCGGGCGGGCTCGATATCGAGGTGCGCGACTACGACGTCCATTTCGTCGAGGAGCACGTCTCCTGGTCGACCGCGCTGAGATCGAGGATCCGGGGTTCGGGGCGCAGGGCGCCGGCAGGCGACCCGGAGCCCCGAGCGTCCGAACACGGCAGCGGCAGTTACCTGTGCGGCCCGCTCGCGCGCTTCAACCTGAGCTTCGATCGCCTGCTCCCCGAGGTCCAGGACGCGGCGCGCGCCGCCGGCCTCGCCATCCCGTGCCGCAACCCGTTGCGGAGCCTGCTTGTGCGCCTCGTGGAGATCCTTCAGGCGTTCGAGGAGTCGATCCGGATCATCGAGGCGTACGCGCTCCCGCCGGCGCCGTTCGTCGCGCCTCGCGCGCTCCGCGCGGGCACGGGCTACGGCGGCTCCGAGGCGCCGCGCGGCTTCCTGTACCACCGCTACACGCTCGACGCCGAGGGGACGATCCTGGACGCCAAGATCGTCCCGCCCACGTCGCAGAACCAGCTCTCGATCGAGGAGGACCTCTGCGCGCTGTCGCCGTCCTTGGCGTCGCTGCCGGTCCGCGAGGCGACCGCGCGCGCCGAGCAGGCCGTGCGCAACCACGACCCCTGCATCTCCTGCGCGACGCACTTCCTCACCCTGCGCGTCGAGGAGGCGCCCCGATGACCACGCGGATCATCGGCCTCGGGCAACGCGCAGCCGGAAACGACGCTGCCGGGCTCGCCGTGCTCGAGGCGCTGCGCCGCCGGGGTCTGCCGGGCGGCGCGGAGGTCGTCGAGGCGAGGGACGCGACCGCGCTCGTCTCGCTCCTCCAGACGCCCGCGACGGTCGTGGTCGTCGACGCCGTGCTCGCGTCACCGCCCGGTGAGGTGCTCGATCTCTCGCCCTCGGACCTCGCCGACGGTGCGCCTGTCCCGGTCTCGACGCACGGCCTGGGCGTCGGGCAGGCCATCGAGCTCGCTCGCATCACGGCGCCGGATCGGCTCTCACCCGACATCCGCATCGTCGGCGTGAGCATCGGCATGATGCCTCATCAGCGGGGTTCGGGGCGCAGGGCGCCGTCAGGCGACCCGGAGCCCCGAGCGTTGGACCGGGGTTCGGGGCGCAGGGCGCCGTCAGGCGACCCGGAGCCCCGAGCGTTGGACCGGGGTTCGGGGCGCAGGGCGCCGTCAGGCGACCCGGAGCCCCGAGCGTTGGACCGGGGTTCGGGGCGCAGGGCGCCGTCAGGCGACCCGGAGCCCCGAGCGTTGGACCGGGGTTCGGGGCGCAGGGCGCCGTCAGGCGACCCGGAGCCCCGAGCGTTGGACGAGCCCGGCCTGTCGCCCGACGTGGCCGCGGCGGTCCCCCGGGCTGTCGCCCGCGTCCTGTCGTTCCTCGGAGGGTGAGCCCGTGCACGAGTCGTCCATCGCTCGACAGCTGCTCTCCGCCGCCCTGGACCGCGCCGCGGCCGAGGGGGCGACGCGGGTCGTCTCGGTGCGCGGCTGGGTGGCCGAGGCCGAGGCGCTCTCGCCGGAGAGCCTCTCGCTCCACTTCGCGGCGCACGCGCGCGGCACGCCGGCCGAGGGGGCGCGCCTCGATCTGCGGCTCCACCGCGTCGAGGCGCGCTGCCTCTCCTGCGGCGGCACGTACGCGCCCGACCATCACGTGGTGCTTTGCCCGCGCTGCGGCGGCGACCAGGCGACGCTCCTCGGGCGCCTGGGGCTCGGCCTGGATGCCATGGAGGTGGAGTAGCCGTGCCGCGCCTCGGGCTCCGTGTGTACGGCATCGTCCAGGGGGTGGGCTTCCGGCCGTTCGTGTACCGGCGAGCGTCCGCGCTCGGCCTGGGCGGCTGGGTGCGGAACCGCCCCGGCGAGGTCGAGATCGAGGTGCAGGGGCCGGAGCGCAGCCTGCACGCCTTCGTCGCGGGCCTGACCCGCGAGCCCAGCGCGCCCGCGCGCGTCGAGCGCATCGAGATCGAGCGGCGGGCCGAACAGGACGGCGGCCCGTTCCAGATCCTCGGCAGCGAGGCCGGGAGCGGTGCGCGCCCGTCGGTGCCTGCGGATCTCGCCGTCTGCGAGGAGTGCGCCCGCGAGGTGGACAGCGAGACCGGCCGCCGCCGCCGCTACCCCTTCACGAGCTGCGCGCGGTGCGGTCCCCGCTACACGATCCTCTCGGGCCTCCCGTACGACCGGGCCAGGACCACGATGGATCGCTTCCCGATGTGCCCCGCGTGCGCCGCGGAGTACGCGGACCCCTCGGACCGGCGCTTCCACGCGGAGCCCATCGCCTGCCCCGCGTGCGGCCCGCGCGTCCAGCTCGTCGCCGCAGCCGGAGACCCGATGGATCCCGGCATTCGGAGCTCCGGGTCGCCAGACGGCGCGCTCCGCGAGGCCGCGGCCGCGGTGCTGGCGGGGAAGGTGGTCGCCGTGAAGGGGCTCGGTGGGTTCCATCTGCTGGTCGACGCGACGTCGCCGGACGCGGTCGCGCTCCTGCGCCGGCGGAAGCGCCGTGACGCCAAGCCGTTCGCGGTGATGTTCGGCTCGCTCGACGCCGTGCGCGGCGCCTGCCGCGTGTCTGCCGCCGAAGCGGACGCGCTGCGCGGTCCCGAGGCGCCGATCGTGCTGCTGCGGCGGCTCTCGCCCGCCGCCGCGCGGGTCGCCATCGCCGACGCGGTCGCGCCGGGCACGCCGCGCCTGGGCGCGCTGCTCCCCTACACCCCGCTCCACCGGCTGGTGCTGGAGCTCGTCGGTCGCCCCGTGGTCTGCACGAGCGGCAACCTCTCGGACGAGCCCATCTGCACCGACGCGTCGGACGCGCTGGAGCGCCTGAGCGGCATCGCCGACCTGTTCCTCGTGCACGACCGGCCGATCGTGCGCCCCCTCGACGACTCCGTGGCCCGCGTCGGGCATGCTGGCGTCGAGCTCCTCCGCCGCGCGCGCGGCTTCACCCCGCTGCCTCTGCCGCTGCGGGTCGACGCCCCGCCGATCCTCGCCCTCGGCGGCCACCTGAAGAGCACGACGGCGCTCTTCTTCGACGGCCAGGTGGTCGTCAGCCAGCACCTCGGCGACGCGCACACCGCGGAGGGCGCCGCGCTCATCGAGCGCACGGCCCTCGACCTCACGCGCCTGTTCCGGGTGCGGCCGGAGCGCATCGCCTGCGATCTCCACCCCGACTACGCGGGAAGCCGCATCGCCGAGCAGCTCGCGGCGGCCTTCCGCGCGCCGCTCGTCCGGGTGCAGCACCACCACGCGCACGTCGCCGCCTGCGTGGCCGAGCACGGCCTCGACGGACCTGTCCTCGGCCTCGCGTGGGACGGAGCCGGCTACGGGCTCGACGGCGCCCTCTGGGGCGGCGAGGCGCTGGTCGTGGACGGGGCGTCGTTCCGCCGCGCGGCGCACCTGCGCTCCTTCCCGCTGCCGGGCGGCGAGCACGCCATGAGGGAGCCGCGCCGCTCCGCGCTCGGGCTGCTCTGGGAGCTCCTCGGCGAGGGCGCCCGCGACCACGCCCGCGCCTGGTTCCGCGACGCCGAGCTCGGCCCGCTGCTCTCCATGCTCGCGCGCGGGACGGGCTCGCCGCGCACGACGAGCGTGGGGCGCCTGTTCGACGGGGTGGCGGCGCTCGCGGGCCTGCGCGGGGCGGCGAGCTTCGAGGGGCAGGCCGCCATGGAGCTGGAGTGCCTGGCCGAGGCGGCCGGCGAGCAGGCGGGCTATCCGCTGCCGCTGCGCGCAAGCGCGGCGGGGATGCCGGCGGTGATCGACTTCGGACCGCTGCTCGATGCGGTGCTTGGCGATCGGCGTGACGGTGTGCCGCCGGGCGTCATCGCGGCCCGCTTTCACGCGGCGCTCGCGGACGTCGCCGAGGCGCTCGCCGCCGCGAGCGGCCTCGGGCGCGTCGTGCTCGCGGGCGGGTGCTTCCAGAACGCGCTCCTCGCCGCGTCGATCCGCGAGCGCCTCGCGGCGCGGGGTGTCGAGGTCTTCACGCCGAGGCTCTACCCGCCGGGCGACGGCGGCCTGTCGCTCGGCCAGGTCCTCGTGGCCGCGCGGCGCGGCACAGACGCGGAATCGGACGTGGAATCGGACGTGGTGGAGATGTGACGATGTGCCTCGGCGTCCCCGGCAAGATCCTCGGCGTCATGGGGGGCGACCTCCGGCTCGGCCGCGTCGCCTTCGGCGGGATCGTCAAGGAGATCTGCCTCGCTTACGTGCCCGAGGCGGAGGCCGGCGATTACGTGATCGTGCACGCGGGCTTCGCGATCAGCCGCATCGACGAGGCGTCGGCGCGACGGACGCTCTCCTACCTCGACGAGCTCGGCGCGGCGCGCGAGGGGGAGGAGCCGCGATGAGGTTCATCGACGAGTACCGCGACGCGCGGCGCGTCGGGCCGTACGTGGAGGCGATCCGGCGGGTGGTCTCTCGTCCCTGGTCGATCATGGAGGTCTGCGGCGGTCAGACGCACGCCATCGTCCGCTTCGGCCTGGACGAGCTCCTGCCGCCGGAGATCTCGCTCCTGCACGGCCCTGGCTGCCCGGTGTGCGTCACGCCGGTCGAGCTCATCGATCGCGCGCTCGAGATCGCCTCGCGCCGCGAGGTCACGTTCTGCTCGTTCGGCGACATGCTGCGCGTCCCCGGCTCCAGCGACGACCTGTTCGCGGTCAAGTCGAGGGGCGGTGACGTGCGCGTCGTCTACTCGCCGCTCGACGCGCTCGCGCTCGCCGAGCGCCTGCCGGATCGCGAGGTCGTCTTCTTCGCGGTCGGCTTCGAGACCACGGCGCCCGCGAACGCCATGGCGGTGTTCGAGGCGCGGCGCCGCGGCATCCGGAACTTCTCCCTCCTCGTGTCGCACGTGCTCGTCCCGCCCGCGATGGAGGTGATCCTCCGGGCGCCGGATCGGCGCGTCGACGGGTTCCTCGCCGCGGGCCACGTGTGCACGGTGATGGGCATCGACGCCTACCGTCCGCTCGCCGCCGAGCACCGCGTCCCCATCGTGGTCACGGGCTTCGAGCCGTTGGACATCCTCCAGGGCATTTTCATGTGCGTCCGGCAGCTCGAGGAGGGCCGCGCCGACGTGGAGAACCAGTATGCCCGCTCGGTGCGCGAGGCCGGCAACGAGGCCGCGCAGCGCATGCTCCGGGAGGTCTTCGAGATCGTGCCCCGGACCTGGCGAGGCATCGGGCCGATCGCCCGGAGCGGGCTCGGGCTCCGGGCGCCGTACGCGGACCACGATGCAGAGCGGCGGTGGGCGCCGGCGGGCGACCTGGAGCCCCGGGCATCGGAGCGCAGGGCGCCGTCAGGCGACCCGGAGCCCCGAGCGTCGACCGACTGCAAGAGCGGCCTCGTGCTCCAGGGGGTGATCAAGCCGCCGGACTGCCCCGCGTTCGGTGTGCGCTGCACGCCGGAGACCCCGCTGGGCGCCACGATGGTCTCCTCGGAAGGCGCGTGCGCGGCCTACTACCGTTACCGGAGGGCGGACCCACCGCGCGGTTCGGGATGAGCTGCCCCGCGCCGCTGCGCCAGAGGACGGTCCAGCTCGCTCACGGCGGCGGCGGGCGGCTCATGCGTGAGCTCATCGAGCACGTCTTCCTGCCCGCGTTCGACAGCGCTGCGCTCTCGGCCCGTCATGACGGCGCCGTGGTTCGGCTCGGCGGCGCGTCCCTCGCGTTCACCACGGACACCTATGTCGTGCATCCGCGCTTCTTCCCCGGAGGAGACATCGGCAAGCTGTCCGTCTACGGCACGGTGAACGACCTGGCCATGACGGGCGCCCGGCCCGCTTACCTGAGCGCCGGCTTCATCGTGGAGGAGGGGCTGCCCATCGGCGAGCTCCAGCAGATCGCGCTGTCGATGCGCGCCGCTGCGGACGCGTGCGGGGTCGAGTTCGTGACGGGTGACACCAAGGTGGTCGACCGGGGCAAGGGAGATGGGCTGTTCATCAACACCGCCGGCATCGGCCTGGTGCCCGAGGGCGTGGCCATCGCGCCGCGCCGGGTCCGGCCGGGTGATGCCGTGCTCGTGTCCGGCGACGTGGGGCGGCACGGGATCGCGGTGCTGTCCGTGCGTGAGGCGCTGGCGTTCGAGGAGCCCGTGGAGAGCGACTGCGCGCCTGTCGCCGAGCTCGCGGCGGCGCTGATCTCGTCGGGGATCGACGTCCACTGCCTGCGGGATCCGACCCGCGGCGGGCTCGCGGCCGTATTGAACGAGATCGCGCTCGACGCGGGCGTCCACGTCGAGGTGGAGGAAGCGCAGATCCCCATGGAACCTGCGGTCCTCGGGGCGTGCGAGCTCCTCGGGCTCGACCCGCTGTACGTTGCGTGCGAGGGTCGGCTCGTCGCGTTCCTGCCGGAAGCCCAGACGGAGCGCGCCCTGGCGAGCCTGCGCGACCACCCCCTTGGCCGGGGGGCCGCGCGCATCGGTCGGATCGCCGGCGAGGGGAAAGGGAGCGTCGTCCTGAGGACCCGGCTCGGGACCCGGCGCACGCTCGACCTGCTCTCCGGCGAGCAGCTCCCGCGCATCTGCTGAGGCCGCCTCCAGCAATCGATGGATGCACCCGTCTCCGGGGCCGGCCACGAGATGGACCAATGCGGGTCTGTACGCGCCGCGCTCGTGGGCTGCCGGTCTGAACCGTTACCAGGCCACCGGACCGTACCCTACCCAAGGAGCGGTCGGAACACGTCGGGCAGCACGCCCCGATCCGCCGCGCTCCGGAGCGCATCCCGGCAAGCAGCGCACCTCGCCGCGTGCTCGCGGTAGCTCGGCGTGAGGCCGTCCGTGCGGAAGACGCCGGCAGCCGCGGCCTCCGTGTCCGGGTGCACGTGGAGCTGGACCGGCACGCCGAGCGCGTACAGCGGCGCGCCGTCGCGCCGCAGCACGTAAAGCGAGTAAGGCGTGTCATCCCCCGTACGCCACCGGTCGATCGAGAACAGATACGGCGCCTCGCCCGCGGCGCTGGCGTGCCGGCGAAGAAAGCACACGTCGCCCGCATACGAGACGAGCTCGTCGAGGTCCGTCGCCACCGAGACGGGGATCGGGTGCTCCAGCCACCGCTCGAGCGCGAGCCACGCGGCCCCGAGGACGGCCGGGTCGGCCGCGGCGTGCTCGTCCACCACGAACGCGCGGTCCACGGCGCTCGCCTCCGAGGGACCGCGCACGCCGTAGACCGAGGCCAGCGCCGAGAGCGCGATCTCGGCGTCGAGCGGCGCGCCGCCTCGCTCCTGGTCGCACGCCGCCGCGAAGGCCGCGGCGTCGATCTGTGTCGCGAGGCCCGCGCGGCGCAGGCTCGCGAGCGCTTCCTCGGGGCGGAGGGGAGTCGTCATGTGCTCACGTCCTCCGTCCAACCCCGCCGCGGGATCGCGGCGCATCCGCAGGGCACCATCGCTCGATGATGCACGATCGCGCCGTGAAAAGATATGCCCGGGAGCGCACCCGATGGGCACGTCCTTCCCATCACCTTGCGCTGATTACCCTGCCTCGCCCTGCGAGCGTGTGTCGACCGAAGGTCGGATCCCCGTCAGTTCATCAATCCAATGCTCATTCCGATCGTTCGTCTCACAGGATGACGGGCTTCCGTCCCTCGGGAGCGCCTGAAGCTCGGCGAGCGGCGTGAGGCGGATTGTTTGGATACCTCGCAGCTCCCGGGCGGCGTCGCAGCCACGCCCGGACGGATGGCGCGCCGTGGCGCGCCGTGGATCAACGAATCGTCCACGTCACCATGCCCCTTGGCTGGCCACGTGATCAGCCCGCGAGGAGCGATTCAATGGATATCTAGCTCGGTGATGAAGCGGTGCTATCCTTCTTGATGCGCTCGTTCCGCCCGCTTCTCCTGCCCGTTTTGCTCCTGCTCGGCGGGGTTCTCCTCGCCTTGCTTCTGCTCGGCAGCAATCCACGGAGCGCGACCACCGGTGCCAGCGAGGATGTCGCGACCACGCGCGGGCTCCAGGAGATCCGCTATCTGGCGCTCGGCGACTCCTTCACGGCAGGGACCGGGAACCCGCCGTCCGACGCGTTCCCCTCGCGTCTCGCTGACCTTTGGCGCGCGCAGGGCCGCCGGGTGATCCTCAAGAACGTGGCGGTCAACGGCTACACAACCGAAGACGTGCAAGAGCGGGAGATCCCGGAGGTGGCGCCGTTTCGCCCCACGTTCGTGACGCTCGCGGTGGGCGCCAACGACTACGTGCGTCGCTGGAGCGCGGACGTCTACCGCTCGCGCGTGCGGGTGCTCCTCCGAGCGATCATCGACGCTGGCGTCGCGCCGGATCGGATCGTGGCGCTCCCACAGCCCGATTGGTCGCTCTCTCCGGCCGCCGCCTCGTTCGGAGATCCGCGGCAGATCGGCGCGGACATCGTCGCCTTCAACACCATCCTGCGCGACGAGGCGGGGGCCGCCGGCGTGCGCTACGTGGACCTCTATCCGCTCATGCACGCGCAGGCGGAGGCGAAGATGCTCGCCAGCGACGGCCTGCACCCCTCGGCGCGCGCGCACGCGGAGTGGGCGGCGGCGCTCCACGAACAGGTAAACCCATGAGGTCTGGGGCCGCTACTTTTTCTCGTTCTTCTCGTGGTTCACCATGTCGAGGAGCTGCCCCGCGACGGTCTCCTCCACCCGGAGCGGCATGACCCCGAAGCCCGCTGCCACCGCGTCCTGCTCGAACAAGAAGCGCCGCAGCACGTCGCTCGGATACTCCTCGAGCGGCAGCGCGTACGCCCCGTACGGCTTGCCGTCGAGCGCCAGCGCGTGGTGCGCCCGCGCGCCGATGCCACGGAAGCTGTGGCACTTGACGCACCCTTGCTCGCCGATCAGCGCCTCGCGCAGCCCGCCGGAGAGGGAGCGGAACGGCGCGAGCGGGTCGTTCTCTACCCAGCGAAAGCTCGCCGCGTCGAGCCCGAAGGCCGCGTAGGTCTTGTTCCCCAGGTCCGCGGGCAGCGGCGTCCGGAAGTGCAGGAACGCGCCGAGCGGCCGGATCATCATTGGCATTGGCTCCTCGCCCTCGATCCACGAGTAGGCGCGCTTCAGCCGGTAGAAGTCGACGAGGCGGTAGAGATTGTCCTCGTCGTCGAGTCCGACCACGATGACCGCCTGCGCCTTCTTCAGCGCCTCGCGCGGGAAGTACTGCTGCTCTCCCCGAAGATTCGAGACCACCAGCCAGTCCCCTTCTCCCACCTCGGACTTCGGCCGCGCGGCCAGGTAGGCGAGCAGATCGATGGCCTGATACGTCCTGCCGGGCAAGGGGTAGCGCTCGAGCCCCCCCTTGCCGAAGAGCGCGCTTATCGTCTCCCGCAGCGCGGCGTCGACCGGGTAGGTGGTGATGGCCCGGGGATCCTTGCGGAGCTCCGACATGTCGAGGGGCGGCCTTGCACCCCAGCGGCGGAGCACGCCGAAGGGGTTGTCGATGGGGAGGTCCCTGGGGCCCGAGGCGACGAAGGGGAACACCAGATCGCCGACCATGTCTCCCCTTCCGCCCCAGTGCACGATGCTGTGTGCATCGCGCCTGGGGACGACGAAGTAGTCGATGTCGGGCGCGCCCGCATTCTGGAGTGCGCGCGCGAAGGGGCGAGCGAGGCGCGCCCAGCCGATGTCGTCCTCCGCGCCGAACAGCATCAAGAACGGCGGCGCATCGGACCGGGCGTACGTGACGGGCGAGGACTCCCTGCGATCTTCGACCGAGGCCGCGAAGAACGCCGCGTCGGGGTGCCCCTCGAGCGCCGCCTCGCCGAGGTCGTAGGTGCCACGCAACAGGATGACCCCATCGACGCGCTTGGGATCCATGCCGGCCCCCTCGAGGAGCCGCCGATCGAGCGCAAGGAGGGACGCCATCCACGCGCCGAGGCCGCGACCGACGAGGACCACGCGCGTCGGGTTGCGCGTGCTGGTGACCTCTTGCAAGACCCGGGCGACGTCCGCCGCGCACGCGCGCAGCGTGTAGCCGGCGTGGATGTTGAACGAGACGGCGGCGGCGGCGACCCCGTTTCGCTGTAGGGAGTCGCCGACATTCGCAGCGAAGGCGAGCCGCTCGTCGGGCTGCGAGGGCTCGTTCCCCTGCAAGAGAACGACCAGCGGGCCGCGCTTGCTCGCGCGCGGCGGCGCATAGAGATCGACGCTGACGTTCGGCCCATCAGGTCCCCTCCGCTGAATCCAGGCATACGTCACCGTGGCTACGGAGCGGGCTCCAGCTCCTGCGCGCCGCTTGAGGAGCTGTGTGCCGAGGACGATGAGCGCCGCGAGGAGGCCGACGCCCACCCATTGTCGCGTTCGACCCAGCCATTGCCACGTTCGACCCAGCCATTGTCGCGTTCCAATACCCAACATGGATCCGCTCTGGTGCCCGACGCCGAGCGCGTCAAGCGGCAGCGTCGTCGGTCGCCGCCCGGCGACACCGAGATGACCAGCGCAAACGAACGCGACTTCGAGAGTGGACAGCTGCACAAGCCGGGCATCGACCGTGTGATCCAAAAGCCCTTCAACGTCTCGAGACCGGCAGCAGGACGGTCTACGTCACGGGCTTCTGGCTCCGCCTACGATCGACGGCGCCCGCCACGTCGCAGGCGGCAACGGCGCGTGGGCCCGTGGCGGTGGTCTCCGTCGAAGTGCGGTATCGTGGATTACTCTGAGACGTCGGTCAAGGTGTCAATCGTGAATGTCGCCGGCTGCGCCGCCTTCGACGGAACCCCGGGGCCCTCCTGGAATACCTCGGTGACGAAGGCTGCGATGGCCGCGCCACGTCGTCGTCCGCGTGTGTCCCCTCAGCCTCGCGGGACGCCGCGGGCGGAACGGCGCGCAGCCGCCATGTGCAGCGAGCTCTCTTTTTCCTCGGGCGCGGCGTGCGCTCGATCTACCCTACCCGGGCTCCCCGGCCCACGGGCGTTAACCAGCCTTCGCGCCGCGCTCTCCTGCATCCGAACGTTCACGTTTACGCCGAAGCGCGCGCGGCGGCTGCCGAGCCCGGACGGAGTCCTATTTGCAGCGAGCGTGACCGATCACATAGTTGCAATTGGAGGATTGGATCGCGCCCTGCGCAGGCGAGCTGCTGTTGCCCGTCGCGCCGCTGCCGCAGTATTGCTTTTCGCTCCCGCCCGTCGCCTGATCGACGCCGTGGCTTCCCAGCTCGTAGTTACAGGAAGCCGCGGGCGAGAAGGCCGTGGTGTTGTTGAACTGATTGTATGCGATGGTGTTCTGCGAGACGCGCGCGGTCGAGCTCCCGGGAACGCCCAGGAGCTTGATGTTCGTCTCGTTGTTCTGAACCACGTTGCCCGCCGCGGCGAACGAGCCGCGCGCGACGCCTATTCCATTGTACGAGCTGCCATAGAGGACGCCGGCGGTCGGCGTCGTCCGCGAGCCCGGGCCGGCCGAGAGCTGGATCCCGACGTTCGCGTTCCTGACGGTGTTGCTCCAGAGGAAGTTGCTGTCGGACTCGGAGAGATGGATGCCAATGGACCCCGCGTAGCCGCGGCCTGGACCGTTGACGGTGTTTCCCGACACGTCGCAGCTGTGGTCGCGGTGGAACTGGATGCCGCGCGCATTCGCCATGGCGGGCATGTTGATGGTGTTGCCGGGGCGGGCTGTTCGTGGCCGTGCAGCCGTGGACCTTGTTGTGATGCCCCATGACGACGATCGTGTCGCCTGGCACGTTCTCCGTGTAGCAAATTTGAACCGCCAAGCGCGCCAAGGACGCCAAGATTGTGTTTTGTTCTTGGCGTCCTTGGCGCCTTGGCGGCTCATTTCTCGCTCGATCAACGCGATCGGTGTCCTAGGTTGCCCGCGAGAGGGGCTGACGTTCATGTTCGCCGTCAGCGTTCATGTGAAGCGCGGTCGTCGCGAAGTCGCTGACGATCCAGCTTTCCGAGAGGGGCGCGGCGTCGATCACGAGCAGGATCCGCCGCCTCGACGGCGCAGCCGGCGGCGGACAGAGCGACAACGGCGACTGCAGAGCGAGTGATGCGCATGGTGCGTGTCTCCATGGCTCGCCTGTTCCCGAGGAGAAGGCGGCCAGCCGCACAGCGCACCAGGAGTGGCACGGCCGGCGGCGCTTCGCGGCAGAGCGCAATCGCAAGCGCCTTGCCAGCGCGGCGCTGGCTGCCTCGCGTCGGCCACAGAGGGCCATGCCCACCGGCGGCGTACGAACGACGCGCAGCGCGGCGCCGTTCGCGACCGTCGGCGCGCTCGCTGCAGGACGGCTCCACGCCGCGCAGGCGCCCCGCCTGTCGCAGCCCGGCTGTCCCTGTCACACCGCCCCTGTGACACCCTGTGGCAGCAGCCGTGTCAGTGCGCCGCCCGCGTCAGGCCGCGGCGCTCACGGCGCCACCCGGCGCAACGCGCCGCCCTCGGCCGGGCGCGGCGCTCGCTCGATTTCCTCCGCCTCCCCCTCCCGGGCGTCCCCTTCCCCGGCGTCCCCCGCCCCGGTGAGCCCCTCGGCGAACGCGTGGGTCACGAACACGCCCGCCCCTGTCGCGGCGGGCGCCCAGCCGCGCAGCGCCTCGGGCTCGGCCGCGTGCAGCGCGAGGCGCGGGAGGACCTCGGGGCTCGCGCCGGCCCGCGCGCCGAGCTCCGCCCAGAGCTCGAGAGCCCAGCCGAGCGCCCGCTCCGGCGCGCGATCGTACGGCGCGGGCAGCGCCGCCAGCAGCGCGTCGGCGCTCTCGACGACGAGCGTCGCCCCGAGCCCGACGAGCGCCGCGCGCGCCGCCTGGACCAGGCGCTCCACGTCGGCGAGCGCCTCGTCGCCGGCCTCGTCCGGCGCCGAGAGCCGGGCCTCGACGAGCAGCGCGGCGCGCGGCCCCCACGGCGCGCATGGCCCCCGCGCGCAGGCGCCCGCGAGGCGAGCGTCGACCGGCGAGCGCGCCGCGGGCGCCGCGATCTGGCGGCCCGGCGCGGCGACCGCCTGGCGGAGCGCGGCGAGCAGCTCGGGCACGCCCGCGTACCTGTCCGCCGGCTCCTTGGCGAGGCAGCGGCGCACCACCGCGCCGAACGCTGCCGACACGGGCGCGCGGTCGCTCGGGCAGGGCGGCGGCGCGCGCAGGTGCATCTCCTCGGTCTCGACCGCATCGGCGCCCTGGAACGGCAGCTCGCCCGTCACGAGCTGGTAGGCGAGCAGGCCCACCGCGTAGATGTCCGTGCGCGCGTCCACCGCGCCGCCGAGGATCTGCTCCGGGGCCATCGTGAGCGGCGTGCCGAGGATCAGGCTGCTGCTCTTGGCGCCGCGCGCGCGATCGACGTCGCGCGCGCGGAGGAGCTTGGCGATGCCGAAGTCGACGAGCTTCACGCGCGGCGCGCCGAGCCCGCCCGCGCCAGGGCAGACCATGACGTTCTGGGCCTTCACGTCGCGGTGCACGACGCCGATCGCGTGCGCGGCGGCGAGCGCGCCGCCGACCTCCTCGAGCAGGGCGACCGCCTCGGGCGGCGAGAAGGCGCCCCGCGCGCTCAGCTCCGCCGCGAGGCTCCGGCCCTCGACCCACTCCATCGCGATGTACGGCCGGCCGTCGTCCAGGGCGCCCACGCCGCGGACCTCGACGATCGCCGGGTGCTTGAGCCGCGCGAGCACCTCCGCCTCCCGCTGGAAGCGCCGGAGGATCGCCGGCAGGAGCGACAGGCCGCGGCGGAGGACCTTCAGGGCGACCGGCGCGCCGCCCCCGACCGGGACGGCGCGGTGCACGACGCCGAAGCCACCTCCGAGCCGCACGTCGTCGAGCACGTAACCCCCGACCACCGCGCCGGCGGGGAGCGCGTCGCCGGCGGCGCTCGCCTCGAGCTCCAGCGGTCGGCCCGAGATGACGGCTGTCTCGTCCTGGTGGGGCTCGGCAGGCGTCCGCATGGCACCTACCCCAGTATACTCGCGCCCCATGCGCTGCTCCGAGTGCCATCGCCGCCTCCCAGCGCGGGCCGGCGCCGCGTGCCCGGCGCACCCTCTGGCCCCATCGCCGACGACGAGCGCCGACGAGCGCGAGCACGAGGCGCTCGATCAGGATCCGTCGCCGCTGGTGCCCGGGCTCCGCGTCGAAGGGTTCCGTGTCGAGCGGCTGCTCGGGCAAGGGGGGTTCGCGCGCGTCTACGCGGCGACGCGCGAGGGCGACGGCCGCGCCGTGGCGCTCAAGGTGGCGCGCCGGCAAGACGACGGCCGGATCGAGCGGGAGGCCGCGGCGCTCGCCCGCCTCGCGCCGCCGCTGGCCCCCGCGCTGCTCGGCCGCGGGCGCTCGGGAGAGCTCGGCCCGTTCCTCGTGCTGGAGCGGCTCGAGGGCGGCTCGCTCGCGCGCTGCCTCGCGGACCTGCCGGGCACCGGCGCGATGCCGATCGAGCAGGCGTCGGCGATCGCGCGCGCGCTCTCGGTCGCGCTGGACGCGGCGCACGACGCCGGGCTGGTGCACCGCGATCTCAAGCCCGAGAACGTGTGGCTGCGGCCGGGCGGGGAGGTCGCGCTGATCGACTTCGGCCTGGCCGCGCAGGCGCGCGCCGGCGGCGATGCGCGCGCGGCGCTCGGCCCCGACCTGACGCAGACCGGGGCGATCCTCGGGACGGCGGCCTACATGGCGCCGGAGCAGTGCCTCGGCGCGCGCGCCGTCGACGCGCGCGCCGACATCTACGCGCTCGGCGCGATGCTCTTCGAGCTGCTCACCGGCCGGCCGCCGTTCGTCGGCGAGGCGGCCGAGGTGCGGCAGGCCCACGTGGCGCGCCGCCCCGACCCGCCGTCGTCGCTCGCGCCGCTGCCGGAGGGCGCCGACGAGGCGGTCCTCCGCTGCCTCGCGAAGGATCCCGAGGCCCGCCCGGCCCGCGCGAGCGACGTGGCGCGCGCGCTCGCGGCGTCGCTGGAAGCGCGCGTCGCCCCGCCCCGAGGGCGCGCGGCTCCCTCCGGCGCGCCCGCTCCCACCACCGACCCGCGCCGGGCGGTGGCGCTGCTCGCCCTGCGCACGCGGGAGCGCGCGGACGCGCTCGTCGAGATCGCCCGCGCCGAAGGCGGCATCCTGGCGCGCTTTCGCGGGGAGCGCATGGTGCTCGCCTTCCCCGCCGCTGGCGCGCCGGGCGACGGCGTGCGCGCGGCGGCGCGGGTGGCCCAGCGCCTCGCCGCGGCCGGCGCAGCGGAGCCGCCCCTCGTGGTCCACCTGGCTCCGCTCCGGGTGCGCGAGGGCACGCGCGGCGTCACGCTCGCGGGCGCCGCGCTCGAGGACGCGGAGACCTGGGGGGCCGGCCCGGGCGACGCGGACGCCATGCCGCCGGCGGTCCTCACGGCCGAAGCGCGGCGCGCGCTCGCGGACGGCCAGCACGACACCCCGCCCTCTCCGCGCAACGCGCCCCCCGACGAGCCCGGCGAGACCGCCCTGCGCGGTCGCGACGCGGCGCTCTGCGCGGCCCTCGCCGCCGCGCGGGAGGCGCTCGCCGGCGGCGGACCGGCGCTCGTCACCGCGCTCGGCGCGGAAGGGCACGGAAAGAGCCGGTTCCTCGGGGCGCTCGCGGCGGCGCTTCACGCCGGCGACGCGGCCGTGCACGCCGCGGCGGCCCTCCGGCCAGAGGCGGCCGAGCACGGCGCGACGCTCGTCGCGCTCCTGCGCGCGGCCCTGGATCTGCCGGCCGGCGGCGAGCGCGACGCGGATGCCCAGGAGGCGCTCGTCCAGCGGCTCGGCGCGGCGGAGGCCGCGCGCGCCTGGCCGGCCGTCGGGCTCGCCCTTGGGCGGCTCGCCCCGGGAGACCCGGCCGCCGCGCCGCTGCTCGGGGCGCCGGGCGCGCGCCGCCACGCCGAGGCCCGCGCGCTCGCGGCCGCCCTCGCGGCCGCCGCGCCGCTCGCGCTGCTGCTCGACGACGCCGACCTCGCCGACGCGTCCGCGCTCGACGCGATCGAGCTCGCCACGGCCGAGGGCAGCGCGGCGCGCCTCGCGATCGTGCTCGCCGCGCGGCCCTCGATCGCGTCGCTCCGTCCGGGGCTCGGGGAGCGCGCCGCCCGCCGCGTGGCGCTCGACCTCGGCCCGCTCGACGCCGAGGCCGCGGGCGCGCTGCTCCAGGACCGCCTCCGCCCCGTCGAGTTCGTCCCCCGCGCCGTGCTCGATCGCCTCCACGCGCTGGCGCGCGGCGTCCCGCGCGACCTCGTCGAGGTGGCGTGCGCCCTGCGCGTCGGCGGCGCGATCCAGCGCGCCCGGGGCGGCGAGGGCTGGACGCTCGCGCCGGACGAGCTGCTCTCCCTGTCGGCCGCGCCGCTCGGCGAGCGCCTCGCCGAGCGCGCGCTCGCGGCCCTGCCGCCGCCGCTCGTCGACCTGCTCGAGCGCGCGGCGATCCTCGGCGACGACCTCTCCCCGGCCGAGCTCGAGGCCGCCCTGCGGGCGCAGGATCGCGCCACCGGCGCGCCGCCGCCGGCCGGCGCGCTGGACCCGGGCGTCGGCCTCGCGCGCCTCGCCCGGGCCGGCGTGCTCGTCGCGCGCTCGGCGTCGCCGCCGCGCTACGCCTTCCGGCACCCGCTCCTGCGCGACGCCGTCGAGGCGCGCATCCCGCCCGCCCGCCGCCGCGCGCTGCACGCCGCCGTCCTCCAGGGCCTCCTTGGCGCGCCGCGCGCCGCGGGGGCGCGCGCCCGGATCGCCCGCCACGCCACCGCCGCGGGAGACCTGGCCGCGGCGGCGGCGGCGCACGCCGAGCTCGCGGACGAGGCGCTCGCCCGGCACGACGTCGTCGAGGCCGAGCAGCGCTTCACCGCGGCCCTGCGCCTCGCCGGCCTCCTCGAGCGCGACGACGCCTCGACCCGCGCCCGCGCCCGCGCGCTCGCGGGCCGAGGCCGCGCGCGCTACCGCCTGCAGCGCTTCGAGGAGTCGCTCGCCGATCTGCGCGCCGCCCGCGCGCTGGCCGAGGCCGCGGGCGACCGGGCCCGCGCGGCCGAGCTCCTGCTCGAGGAGGCGACCGCGCTCGACTGGCTCGAGGACTTCCCCGCCTCCGCGGCGCTCGCGGCGCGCGCCGCCGAGCTCTGCGCCGGCCTCGGCGACGTCCGCCTCGACGCGCGCTGCCTGCTCGCGGGCGGCCGCTCGGACTGCCGCGACCAGCGCGTCGACGAGGGGATCCCCAAGCTGGAGCGGGCCGCCCGCGGCGCGCTCGCCGTCGGCGACCACGAGGCGCACGTCATCGCCCGGCTCGTGCTCGTCGCCTCGCTCTCGGTGGCCCGCCGCCTCGACGAGGCCGAGCGCCACGCCGAGGCCGTCGTCGAGGCCTGCCTGCGCGCCGGCGACGTCTTCCACCTGTGCACCGCCTACATCAACCGCGTCTTCATGTGGGTGAAGCGGCGGGAGGAAGGGCGCGCTGTCGCGGACCAGCGGGAGGCCGTCCGCCTCGCCCGCGAGCTCGGCCACGCCCAGCTCGAGCGCTGGGCCACGCTGAACCTGGCGGAGCTGCGGTACTGGCTGGGCGCGCCGGACGAGGCTCTCCCGCTCGCGCGCCGCAGCCTCGACCTCCAGCGGCGTTATTTCAACCAGCGCCCTTCGCCGGACGACGTCCTCCTCCTCGCCCGCATCCACCTCGCCCGGGGCGAGCACGACGAGGCGGCGCGCCACCTGGCCGAGGCCCGCGCGAGCCTCCCCGAGCCCGACCTCACCCCGTGCGCCCGGACGCTGGCACGCCTGGTGCAGCAGGCCCTGGACGACCGGGCAGCCGGTCGGTTCGACGCTGCGGCATGGCGCGCGCTCGTGGACGAGGCGCGGCAGACCGCGATCCTTCACGAGCACGCGGAGGCGCTCCACAGCGCGGCCCTCTCGGCGCTCCGCGCGGGCGAGGGCGGCGAAGCGCGCCTGTTCCTCGCCGAAGCGAGGGCGACGTCGGCGGGCTTCTGGCAGCAGCGGTTCGACGAGATCGAGCGCGCCCTGCTCACGCCCGGAGCGCCCGGCGCCGCGTGAACCGACCGGTCGAATCGCCCGGATCAGAGACAAGAAAGGAATCGGACCGCGTGAAGATCTACCGGACACGAGGGTTGATTGCGCTGTGTTTCGGGCTCTCGCTCGTGGGCGCGGGCTGCGCCGTCGCGGGCGGCGACGCCTCCCCGCTCGACGGGCCGCCGCGCGCGGCGCCGGCGGGGAGCGGCTCGTCGAGCGGGTCGGTCGTCGGGCCGGCCAGCGGCGGGTCGGCCAGCGGCGGGTCGGCCAGCGATCTGGTGGCGGCCATCGCGGACGCGGCGCAGGGCGTCTGGGGCAACGGCCTCTCCGCCGAGGCGCTCACCCGCAACGCGCTGATCGCGAACCCGCGGGCCAATCCCGTCATGGTGACCGTCCCGCTCGCGACCGCGAGCTACGCCGACGACAGCAAGCACCCGGAGCTCCGCTACCAGCTCCGCCACGAGCCCACGCGCGAGGTGATGGACTACCTCGTCGCCTGCGCCCTCGAGCAGGGCCAGAGCGTCTCGTACACCGACACGTCGACAGGCGAGGAATTCACCTTCGAGGGCAAGATCGGGATCTGCCCAATCTGGGCCGTCGACAAGGCGGGGCCGAAGTGCCAGCAGCTCGTCTCGGCGTGCATGCTCTCGCTCGTGAACGCCATGGGCCGCTCGATCACCGTCTCGCTGCGAGGCCAGGCGTTCCCCGAGCACCGGCCGGGGCTCCTCACGCCGGCGCCCTCCGTCCGCGTGGTGAGGAACACGGAGGACGGCGACACCATTGCGAGCTTCAGGCGGTGCGCGATCGATTCCGCGGGCGCGTCGCGCAACTGTGGATGGACGGCCCAGGACGTCGGCTCGTGCACCCCGGGCTCGACCGTGTTCATCGCGACCGGCGACGCGCCCCTGACCGGCTGCGCCGACGACCCGGCGAGCGCCGTCGGGCTGCCCGTCAGCGATACGGTGCTCCGCGTCTGCAGCGGTATCCGGGGTTGCGACGCCGACTCACCCGATCACATCGATCCGAGCGAGGTGCGCTGCGACGGCCGCCCCGAGCCCGCGCTCCGCTTCGTCTGCCCTCAAAGCGCCTACTTCAGCCTCATGAGCGGCCCGCGGACGAGCGGCCGCGCCGGCCTCCTGGCGCCGGGCGGAGGCGTCGCCGCGGTGCTCGAGAGGAACCGCCGCTTCAGCGTCGCGAGCCACCCGCGGCCGAGCCCCCCGCCGCCGCCCGGCGCCATCTCCATCAACGAGGCGACGTTCCGCCCCGCGGTGTATCCGGCGGCGGAGGCCGATGTCTTCGGCTGGCGCGAGGGCGCGTTCTACGGGAACCTGTGGGGCAATGAGCCCCTCCACCCCCGGCTCCGGGTGGGGATGAACGAAGTGGACGAGAAGGGCAAATTCCACCCTGCTCCGATCGCCGGGGAGGACTCCGGGCAGGCCATCTATCAGCACGCCTTCGCCTGCACGGGTGAATACTGGACCGATCACGCCGCGTACGTGGGGGAACGCCTCTGCGCCGGCGCCGAGGGCGACGTCGACTGCGTCGCGACCTCGGTCGGCGCCTGCGACGAATCGCTCCTCGTCGCGGAGTGTCCGGCGCTCCACCAGTGCTCCGTCGACGACGGGGGGCTCGTGGAGGGCGACAGGGACTTCCAGCAGTGCAAGGGCGACGGGCGCACATGGCGCCATCCGATCACCGTGTTTCTCAACCACCCGTCGGATGTCGTCCGGGACTTCCCGTTCTCCCCGTTCGCGCCGTTGTTGCCCGGCAGCGTGCTGTCCGCCGGCGCGCAGTACTGTCCCTGACCGGCGGCCGCGCCGTCGCGCGGTCGCGCGGTCACCCAATCGCGCGCTCACCCGTCCCTGTAGTCGCCAGGCTCGATGCCATAACGCGCGATCCACCGGTGGATCTGCGTTCTCCCCTTCCCCATCGCCCGCGCCACGGCGCTGACGTTCCCGCGGTGCTCGCGGAAGAGGCGGATGAGCGCCTCGCGCCGCTGCTGGTCCTCCTCGGCGGGCCGCTGGCGCTCGACGGGCTGGACGTCGGGCTTCGAGGCCTCGGGCGGGTGGCTGCCCCGCGGCACGACCACGGGCGGCGGCAGGTGGTCGAGCTCCACCCGGCCGCCGCCGGCGAGCACGATCGCGGTCGCCAGGCACTTCTCCAGCTCGCGGACGTTGAGCCGCCACTCGCGCAGGAGGAGCGCGCGCGCCGCCTCGCAGCCGAGCGAGATCGACGCGGCCCGGTCCGGGGCGGCGCGGCGGAGCAGCGCGGCGATGAGCAGCCCGAGATCCTCCCGGCGCCTGCGCAGGGGCGGCAGCTCGAGCACGAAGCCCGAGAGGCGCGCGAAGAGATCACCCCGGAAGTCGCCGCGCTCGACCATCGCCGGGAGGTCGCGGTGCGTGGCCACGACCACGCGGAGGTCGACCTTCACGGGGCGCGTCGCGCCCACCGCGACGACCTCCGACTCCTGCAGCACGCGCAGGAACGCGGTCTGCGACGCCGCGGGCAGATCGCCGATCTCGTCGAGGAAGAGCGTGCCGCGGTCGGACGCGCGGATGAGGCCGGGCCGGTCCTCGGCGGCGCCGGAGAAGGCGCCCTTCTTGTGGCCGAACAGCTCGGACTCGATGAGGCTCTCGGGCAGCGCGCCGCAGTTGATGGCGACGAACGGGCCGGGCCGCCCCGAGAGCGCGTGGACGGCGCGCGCGACGACCTCCTTGCCGGTGCCGCTCTCGCCCTGGAGGACGACGGGGATGGGCGCGGGCGCGACGGCCCGGAGGGCGGCGAAGCGCTCGGCCAGCTCGGGCGAGAAGGTGGCGAGGCCGAACGGCTGATCCGCCGCCTGGGCCGCGTCGCTCGCCGCCTCCTCGGGCGCCGCGACCTCGCGGAACAGAAAGAACGTGTGCCCGAGCTCGATCAGGTCCCCCTCGGCGAGCGTCGCGCTCCGCCGTGGCACGCCGTTCACGAAGGTGCCGTTCGTCGAGCCGAGGTCCTCCAGGCAGAGCTGGCCGCCGTCGCGCGTGATCCGCGCGTGGCGGGACGACACCCAGCCGTCCTCGAGGCGCACGTCGAGCAGCGCCCGGTCCGCCTCGGTCCGCCGGTCGATCGAGCGCACCGGGCCTCGCCCGAACCGCACCTCGTCGACCCCGTCGAGCGCCAGCCGCGCGGGCGGATCCATGGGCCGCTGGCACTGCAAGACGAGGAAGAGGAACGGCCGCGGCTCGGCGGCGGAGCCGGCGCGCCGCCGGGTGCGGACCAGCGTCGACGGCTCGTCCCGACCCGCGCTCATCCTGCCCCTCTCCGCCCCCGGGAGGCCGAGCACGGAGGAGGCGCCAGGGAATCGACCCGAGGCTGCATGCCGCAGGCCCACGATCTATCACGCCCCGCCAGCCAGTGGAGCAAGCTCAGGCGCGCGAGGTGGTCCCGGCGCCGGACGACAGGCGCCCGCCGCGCAGTGGTCCCCGCGAGGGTGCGCCCAGGCGAGACCGACCCGAGGGCGGCCGACCTCGCCTGGGCGGCTCGCCGCGCGGGAAGGCGCGGCGGGCCGCCGCCTACTGATCGCCGTGGACCGAGAGATGATAGGTGTTGCCAGGGTCCACCTGCGAGATGACGACCGTGTACGTATCGTTGTTTTCTGTCTCGTACGAGAACACGCCCCCCGTCGACGTGACGGTCCGGAGGAAGACCAGGACATCGTTGCCCCACATGTTCCTGTAGTACACCGCCATCTGGATGGTGCCCGAGGTGGAGTCCGCGTGGGCGTGATACCACTTGGTGCCGTTGACCGTGACCGTGCGGTTCACGGTGCTGTCGGTCCAGCAATAATCGAAATCGACGCTGCTCGGGCTGCAATAACGCGCCACGAAATCGCTCGCCGTCAGGGCTTGCGCGGCGGTCCCGAGCTCCTCTCCGGCGCTCGGTCGCGGCGCCTGCGCCGGCTGCGCCTCCTCGATCACGTCCACGCCGGGCGCGATCGCGGTGCCCGCGAGCCGGGCCGCGTCCATGCGCTCCTGCGCCGCGATCAGCGCCGGCGGCGCGGCCTGTCGCGAGAGCGCCTCGTAGAGCGCGACGGGCGGCAGCCGCTCCATCGACTCGGCGATCTTGCCGGTGGTGAAGGCCAGGACGCGGCCCTCCTCCGGCTCGTAGAAATGAACCTCGGCGCCGTTCGAGAGCTGCAGGCTCGTGATCGGGGCGAGCCCCTCCTCGACCGCCTCGTCCGCCGGTTCCTGCCCCGCGGCGCAGCCGCCGAGGGCGCAGAGCCCCAGCGCGAGGGCCGCGGCGCGGCGGGCGGTGCGAGCCATCGAGACAACACGGAGCATCGAATTCAAGGTCATTGTCATTCTCCTCGGTCCTACGTGGGTTGAGCGCGGGCTCCCGCCCGCGCGGCGGCCGTCGCGCGAACCACCCTCGATCACGACGGATGCGGCGCGCCCGCGGGCCACCCCGCGGGCTCGTCGGCTCGTCAGCGCGTCGCGGCGGCCTTCACCGCAGCACATGGCAAGAGCGGGGCCAGCAGCGATGACGAGCCGAGATATCGCGCGACACGCGGCCGTGTCCGATGAATCTCACGCTCTGTCCCCTGCCGCCCGGAGGACACCCCCTCCCCCGGGAGCGCCGGCGCGCACACGCGCGGCGGCCGGGTGCCTGCCACACTGACCGGTGTGGCACGTGTCAGGTGTGACAGGGGTGATACGGCGCAGCCGCATGCCGCCCTTGGCATGTAGGGAGCGAGGAAGAACCAATGTAGGAAAAGGGGGTCCAATGTGGAGGAGCGGAGAGGGAATTCCAAACCCTTCGGAGACGTCAAGTCCCAACTGCGGAAGCTGCCCTGGGTCGAGCGTCCCTGAAAAAGCGACACTATATCAGCAACTTACCCAGGAATCGAAGGCGCCGCCTTCCCTCGACTGCCTTCCATGATTGACATCGGAGATGTGAGCGTTCACATTGGCGCTCGTCGGTATTCTTTTGCTTCGCTTCGGAAGGGCGCTCATGCGCACGGAGATCTTCGTCAGCCGCTCGATCTCGGCATCGGCTCAGCTCGCCACGTCGACACGGACGCGAGCAACGGTGAGCCCGCGAACGTTCCGGTCGCGCCTCAGCAGCGGTGGGCGCGAGGTCTCCACGGCGATCCGCGCGCCCGCGGCGCTGCACCGGGTCGCTCGCCTTCGGAAGCATCAAGCCCCAGCTGCGGGAGCTGCCCTATGTTGACACAACATCTTTCCATGTGACCCGGCTCCACGGAAGCGCGACGCCACATCAACAGCTTATTTACGCGTCGAAGGGGCCGCTCTCACGCACCGTCCACGACATTTACGCTTAAGTACAGGAGAACCTTATGAGAATGCGATTTGAACGATGGGCCCTGCTGACGACGATCGCGCTCAGCGCGTGCATCTCGGCCGAGCAGCTCGATGAAGACGGCTACGAGTTCGAAGAGCTGGCCGAGGGCGTCACCATCGACACCGCGGCGACCTACACGATCGTCGGCGTCCAGAGTGGGAAATGCGTCGAGGTGGCCGGTGGCAGCACCGCGGACGCAGCCGCCTTGCAGATCGCCAGCTGCAACGGCTCGACGCGGCAACAGTTCCGCATGGAATCGGCGGGCGGCGGCTACTATCGCATCCGCAACGTCAACAGCAACCGTTGCATGGACGTCGCGGGCGCCTCCACCAGCGACGGCGCCCGCATCCAGCAGTACTCCTGCTGGAGCGGGGAGAACCAGCAGTGGTCCTTCACGGACGTCGCCAGCGGCGTCGTCCGCCTCACCGCACGCAACAGCGGCAAGTCCCTGGACGTCTACGGCCGCGGCACCGCGGACGGCACTGCCGTGATTCAATGGACATCGAACGGCGGGACCAACCAGCAATTCCGGATCACCCCCGTGAGCTCGGGCACCGGCGGCACAGGCTCCGGCGGCACCGGCGGCAGCGGCGGCACGGGCGGCACCGGCGGCACGGGCGGCACCGGCGGCAGCGGGGGCGGCGGTACCGGCGGCAAGTTCGTCGGCAACATCACGACCGGCGGGCAGGTGCGATCGGATCTGTCCCGGTACTGGAACCAGATCAGCCCAGAGAACGAGGGCAAGTGGGGCTCCGTCGAACCCACGCGGGACGTCATGAACTGGGCCGGCATGGATCGAGTCCGGGATTACGCTCGCCAGAAGGGCATTCCCTACAAGGGCCACACCCTGATCTGGGGTGCCCAGCAGCCGGGCTGGATCGCCAATCTGTCGCAGAGCGAGCAACGCGCAGAGGTAGAAGAGTGGATCCAGGCGTTCTGCCAGCGCTACCCGGACGTCGCCGTCATCGACGTCGTGAACGAGCCGCCCCCGCACACCACCCCGTCGTACATGAACGCCCTCGGCGGCGCGGGCTCGAGCGGCTACGACTGGATCGTGCAAGCGTTCAAGTGGGCGCGGCAGTACTGCCCGAACGCCAAGCTGCTGCTCAACGACTACAACAACATCGAGTACAGCGCTGACAATCAGAACACGCTCAATATCGTCAATCGGATCCGCGCGGCGGGGGCTCCCATCGACGGCATCGGAGCCCAAGCTCACGACGCGTACAAGCTCAACACCAGCACCGTCAAGGGCTTCCTCGACCGGCTCGCCGGCACCGGCCTGCCGGTCTACATCACCGAGTACGATATCAACCTGGCGAACGACACGCAGCAGCTCAACGTGATGCAGAGCCAGTTCCCCATGTTCTACGAGCATCCGAGCGTGAAGGGCATCACGCTGTGGGGGTACATCAGCGGCCAGACGTGGGTGGCGAACTCAGGACTCATGAGCAGCAGCGGCCAGATGCGGCCCGCCATGTCCTGGCTGATGAGCTACCTGGGGCGCTGACGCCGGACGCGCCGACGCGCGTTTCACGGACATCCACGCGCCCGGAGATCGCTGCGCAGGCTCGTCGGCTCGGTCGCATGTCGACGGAGTCTACCCGCAAGGCCAGCGCTCGCGCGGCCGATCCCGGGCGCCTTCCCATGTGCCTTGCTTCCCGCTTCGCCTACCTTTGAACAGAGGGGATGATGATGAGAATCCGATTCAGACGATGGTCGCTGCTCACGACGATCGCGGCCACGGCCGCGTGCGTCTCCGCCGAGCAGCTCGATGAAGACGGCCACGAGTTCGACGAGCTCGCCGAGAGCGTCACCATCGACACCGCGGCGACCTACACGATCGTCGGCGTCCAGAGTGGGAAATGCGTCGAGGTGGCCGGTGGCAGCACCGCGGACGCAGCCGCCTTGCAGATCGCCAGCTGCAACGGCTCGACGCGGCAACAGTTCCGCATGGAATCGGCGGGCGGCGGCTACTATCGCATCCGCAACGTCAACAGCAACCGTTGCATGGACGTCGCGGGCGCCTCCACCAGCGACGGCGCCCGCATCCAGCAGTACTCCTGCTGGAGCGGGGAGAACCAGCAGTGGTCCTTCACGGACGTCGCCAGCGGCGTCGTCCGCCTCACCGCACGCAACAGCGGCAAGTCCCTGGACGTCTACGGCCGCGGCACCGCGGACGGCACCGCCGTGATTCAATGGGCATCGAACGGCGGGACCAACCAGCAATTCCGGATCACGCCCGTGAGCTCGGGCACCGGCGGCACAGGCTCCGGCGGCACCGGCGGCAGCGGCGGCACGGGCGGCACCGGCGGCACGGGCGGCACCGGCGGCAGCGGTGGCAGCGGCGGCAGCGGGGGCGGCGACGGTTGCGGCTTGCCCACCACCTTCCGCTGGCAGTCGAGCAGCGCGCTGGTGAGCCCGAAGTCCGACGCGACTCACAACATCGTGTCCATCAAGGATCCGACGGTCTCCTTCTTCAACGATCGATGGCACATCTACGCCACCACGGCGAACACCGCCGGGAACTGGCAGATGACGTACCTGAACTTCACCGACTGGTCCCAGGCCGCGTCCGCATCCCATTACTACATGGATCGCACGCCTGGCTTCAGCGGCTATCGGTGCGCGCCGCAGATGTTCTTCTTCAGGCCTCAGAACAAGTGGTACCTCATCTATCAATCGCAGCCGCCGCAGTTCTCCACGACCAGCGACCCGAGCCGCCCGGACACCTGGACCAGGCCCCAGAACTTCTTCGCGTCCACGCCCGCCGGCATGCCCAGCCTGCCCATCGATTACTGGGTGATCTGCGACAGCGCCAACTGTTACCTCTTCTTCACCGGCGACGACGGCCGGATGTACCGCAGCCAGACCACGCTGCAGAACTTCCCGAACGGATTCGGTCCGGTCTCGATCGCCCTTCAGGACTCGAACCGCAACAACCTGTTCGAGGGGAGCTCCACGTACAAGATCAAAGGCATGAACAAGTACTTGACGCTGATCGAGGCCATCGGCCCGACGGGCGCCAGGTTCTATCGCTCCTTCACCGCGGATCGCCTCGACGGCGCGTGGACCCCGCTCGCGCATACCTGGAACGCGCCGTTCGCAGGTCAAAACAACGTCACCTACGCGCCGGGCGTGGCTGACTGGAGCGACGACGTCAGCCATGGCGAGCTGGTGCGCGATGGCAACGACGAAACCGCGACGATCGACACCTGCAATCTGCAGTTCCTGTACCAAGGACGCAACCCGAGCTCGGGCGGCGAATACTCGCAGCTCCCGTACCGCCTCGGCCTGTTGAAGGCGGTTCGCTAGAGCGGCGGTCACCCGCTTCGGATACGGGCCCACCTCGACGTTTTCGGTGCTCAGCGCACTGGAGTGCGCTTGCGCGCCGAAAACGCCGAGGTGGGCCCGTCTCCTGTGCGGGAGACCGCCGCTCTGCTCGGTGCAGAGGAAGTGAAGCCCTCGCTGCTGCTCGCGTCTCGTACAGCCGCGCTGTAGCCGAGAGAACTTTTCCTTATGCGCTCCACCACATCCGGAGAACGCAACGCCAAATCAACTACTTTTTCAGCCATTGAAATCGCCGCCTTCACCCCACAGCCACAGCCCGCGGGGCGCCCCTCGCTGGGATCCTTCGCGCGTGTTAAGATAGCCCGCATGGTGTGGGTGGTCCTCTTGGGCGCGCTCCTCTTCGCGAGCGCCTGTGACAGCACCGTCGTCGTTCGCGAGGACGGCCATGGCGCGAGCGACGGCGGCGACGGCGGCGGCGGAACGTCAGCACCAGGCGCCGGAAGCAGCGATACCAGCAGCTCGTCCTCATCACCCGGTTGGACGGTGCCGCCCGATCGGGTCTACAGCTATATCGATTGCGGCGACGAGCCCGCCGGCTCGACGCTCTTCGTGGAGATCTCGCCGAGGGGCTCCGGCTGTCTGCCCGCGCCGGACGTCGTGGACGATGTGCTCGTGTTCGGGATCGTGAGGTGGGACGGGCAACCGGGAACGTTCACGCTCGGTGTCGAGACGCCGCACGGCATGGCGCTGGCCAGCAGGGGCTTGCAGCCCAATCCCCTCACCGGCACGCTCACGATCGAGCCATACGCCGGGGCGCCTTCGGCGATCGCGTGGGATCTATCCGTGGGCGCTGGCCGCACCGACCTATCCGTTTGCGGCCGCTTCGACGACTTCCCGTGCCGGTGAGCCTCACTCGCCGTTGGCGAACGGCACGTCGAACGAGCCCTCCGTCACGTTGACGTGGACCGCGCACGTGGGCGAAAGGGTGGACCCTTTCGTCCTCGCATCCGCGCCAAAGGCGGCGCCACGAACGGTTTGTGAACGCGGCTCAGGCCTTCGAACAGCCTCGCTTCGTCGGTCCACAGCGGGCCGCTCGATCGCGAGGTGGGTTGTCCTCGATCCGGGGACGATGGGCGGCGCGGGCAGGTCCGCGAGCGCCTGCGAGCGCCTCTTCCAGACGCCGCGGCGCGTGCTGGCGTGGTCAGACCTGGATGCCCGCGAGCGGCGACGTGACCCGCCCCGCGTCGACGCCGAACTCCGTCACGTTCAAGCCCATGACCTGGGCGATCGTCAGGAGCGCCTTGCTCAGGTTGTCGCCGGGGAAGTTGCGGTGCTCGTCGCCGCGCAGCCGCCCTCCGGCCTTCCCGGCGAAGAGCACCGGCCATTCCGTCCTCGTGTGCACCTTGCCCCACGCGGTGTCGGACGTGACGTACACGAGCGAGCTGTCGAGCAGGTTCGAGCTGCCGTGCGGCGTGTTCTTGAGCTTCGTCAAGAACTCGTTCAGGCAGCGCATCGTGTAGATCACGCCCTTGTCGACGCGAGGCTGGCTCGATTGATCCCCGGCGTCCCCGTGGCAGATGGTGTCGTGAAAGTCGTCGTTCATGTCCTGCGCGAGGTGCCGGTAGTAGACGTGCGCGGCGGGCAGCGAGAACATGAACGAGAGCACGCGGGTCCTCTCGCAGGCGAGCGCGAGCGCCGAGAGCTCGACCATGGCGGAGTTCACCGCAGGGGGCGCCTCGCTCTGCGCATCCTTGCCGACGGTGGGGGCCGTCGGGCTCTTGCACGCCGACGTCGAGCCGCCGCCGGACGGCATGCTCTCGAGGCGCTGCTCGATGGCCCGGATCGACTCGAGGTGCTCGTCGATACGATGCCTGTCGGCCGCCCCGAGCCGCTGCTTCAGGCTCGCGCCGTCCTGCATGACGGAGTCGAGCACGCTCTTCCGGACGTTCGCGAGCTTCGCGGCCTGCTCCGCGCCGTCGTCGCTGGGCTCGGGCAAGCCGTTCATGAACAATCGGTTGAACACGGCCTTCGGATCGAACTCCGGGTTGTTGCGCGCGTTCGGCCCCCTGTGCGAGACCGTGTGCAGCGAGTCCTGAGGGCCGCCCGGCGTCGCCGGCGTCAATCCCACCTCGAGAGAGCGGTACGGCGCCCCCTCCGAGATGGCGTTCGCGACGACCTGGTCGATGGACGCGGCCCGCACGGCGTTCCCGCTGAGCGGCGCGCCGGTCGTGGCCCCGGCCGACCCCGTGGGGTGCTCGACGCCGGAGACCACGAGCTTGTTCTCGAGGCCGCTGATCACCGTGAGATACGACTTGAGGTCCGCGAGCGGCTGGAGCTCGGGGCTGAGGTCCCAGGCCTGACCGGAGCCCGTGCGCGTCGGCTTCCAGCGACCGGGCAGCGTGCCGTTCCCGAAGAACCACGTGACATAGAGCGGCGAGACCGGGGTCTTCGTCTGGGCGTGCGCCGTGCCGCTCTCGTTCAGCATGATCTCCAGCAAGGGGAGCGGGATGGTGACGGCGGCGCCCGTCGCCAGAATGCCCCGGAGAACAGTTCGTCGGCTCAAAGCTTTGTTCGTCATGGGGGTACCTGCGATCAGGGTTGGGGGGCGACGGACGAGAACGCGTCGTTGGTCACGACGTCGAGGACCAGCTCGCGCAGCTTGTACCCCGACCCTTCGAAAGAAGCGGTCAGCGCGTCCAGCACGCGCTTGTCCACCTTTCTCTCCTCGTGACCCGCTGCATACATGTAGTACTTGCGGACGAGGCACTCCGCGACCGAGGCGCTCTCGCTGAGGGTCACGCCGAGCGCGCGCGCGTCGGCGACCGGCACCCCGTCGAACTCGCCGCTCGGGTCGATCGGCAGGCCGTGATCGGTCGTGCGGAAGCGGCCGATCGCGTCGAACGTCTCGAGCGGCAGGCCCAGCGGGTCCATGAACGAATGGCAGCCGGCGCAGGCGGGCTCGGTCCGGTGGATCTCGAGGCGCTGACGCTTCGTCAGGGGCTTGTCCGCCGGCGGCTCCGGGAGCTCGAGGGCGACGTCGCCGGGGGGCGGCGGGATGGGCGTGCACATGAGGGCGTCACGCATGAACTTGCCGCGCAAGGTCGGAGAGCCCTCCTTCTGGTTCGCGAACTGCGAGAGGAAGCCCGCTTTGCTGAGGATCCCGATGCGCGGGCCGTCCGCGGGCAACGAGCGGACCTCGAAGGCGCCCGAGCCGAGGCCGGCCGTGTCGAGACCGTAGAGCTGGGCGAGCTCGGTGTTGACGACGGCCTTCGTTGTCGAGAACAGCTCGAGCGCGCTCGCCTGATCGTCGAACGCGAGCACCTCCCAGGTGCCTCGCATGTCGCGGATCATCGCCGCTTGCAGCGCGGGGCTGTACTCCGGAAAGAGCCCCGCGTCCTTTGCCTGCGTGCTGATCCGATCGAGCCGCATGTACTCCTCGGCGAAGGCGCCGACCGCCTCGCGCCCCGCGGGCGCCTCGAGCAGCCGCGTCGCCGCCGCGCGGATCCCCTCCACCGTTCCGAGCGCCCCGCTCGCGGCCTGATCGAGCAGCTCCTGGTCTGGCAGGCTGTTCCACACGAGGAACGCGAGCCGGGACGCCATCTCGTAGCCCGTCAAGCGAAGCGAGCCGTCGGCGCTCGGAGCGCCGAGCTCCGGGCGATACAGGAAGTTCGGAGACGTGAAGAGGGCCACCGTCGCCCAGCGGGCCCCCTCGACGGCGCTCTCGAGCTCGGCCGCGGCCTTCGTGGCGACGGCCGCGAGCCGGTCGACCTCGGCGGCCTCGAGCGGGCGGCGCCACGCGCGACGCCCCTGCGCCTCGATGAAACCGCGCACGCACGCGTCGTCCTCCGCGCCGCTCGGCGCGCAGCCGATGAACTGGTCCCGCCTCGCGGGATCCGCGAACACCGCGTCGACGGCGCCCTCGATGGCCGCGTGGTACTGCTCGACGCCGCGCTCCGAGGTCACGACGGTCGCGGCGCCGATGACCGCAAAGTTCCCGTTCCAGCTGTCGGCGTCGAGCTGATGGATATCGACCTCGACGCCCAGCATGTCGCGCACCGCGTTGCGGAACTGCGTTCTCGTCAAACGGCGCAGCATCCCGGCCGCGGGTTGGAACTGCGGCGGGTCCGAGCCCGTCGACGCTCCATCACCCCCGGCAGAGGAAGAGGACTCCCCAGGGCCGTCCGTCGTGTCACCCAGCGCGCCCGTGCACGCGGCAGCGAACGCGAGCGCGCAAACGGCGGCGACTTCTCTCGAGGAACGGAGCTCGTGCCATGACGGCTTCTTCATCTTGCTCTCCGATAATGCAAGGGGGTGACGACGCGCGGGGACCCACATCTCGCGACCATGCCTCAGAGCAGGCGCTCGCATCACGGAGCCCATCTCGCCCGGCGTGATGCAGCCTGGAGCACCAGATACAGGACGGGGCCCGTGTGATGACACTGCTGCGCCCGAAAAGGGGTTGAGCATAGCCCGCCGCAACACAGGTCACGCCGCCCCCGAAGTTGCCATCCGGCCGCTTCGCCGGACTCCCAAGAAATTTCCAGTGAACAGCACCTAGCGGTTCACGACAGCCATCGAGTCAGCAAGGCTTGTCGTGGCCTCTGGTGTTCACCTCTGGCGAGACACCAAGCACCATCGATCGGCAATCGCTTCAGCGACGGCCGTTCGAACGGAATCGGCGCCGGGACCGCTCAAGAAGACGAACGTCTCGGCGCGCAGGATACCCCACCGAGGGCGAAGCAAAAGGAGGCCCTGAGCGCAATGTGAACGATCACATCCCGGGAGTCAACGCCAATCGACGGGCGCGCGGGCCCCCCCCTCAAGCCCGGGGGAGGACGACGCTGGCGGGGTGCTCCAGGGCCGCGCGCATCCTGGGCGAGGCCGAGCCGGCGCAGCGCGAGAGCCCCCTCCGGGCTCCCCGGAACCCACGATCTCGTGCAAGCCAAGCTCGTGTGACAGCTCACGCGGGCGCCGCGGCCGGCCGCCGCCACGCATCGCCCGCCGCCGCCACGCATCGCCCGCCGCCGCCACGCATCGCCGGCCGCCGCCACGCATCGACTGCGGCCGAGGATGGCTGCACACCGGTCCATTTTGATTGACCCCGATCATGTGAACGATCACAATCCGTCTCTGAGCTGCGATCATGCGGCTGAGCTTGCCCCTTCCCTGATCAGGAGACATCGGATGTGGATGAGCGTGAAGCTGATGGGGGCCGTGATGATGAGCGTCGGCACTGGCTTTGCCTTCGGGTTCGCGGGCGGCTTTGCGGGCGCAGCATGGGCCGCGAGCGGGACGGCGGACGTCCCCGCATCGGTCGCCGAAGGGAAGGATTTCAGCTGCGGCGACAAAGGACAGAGAGCCTGTCCGACACAGGTCCTGGATCAACGGGGCTCTGCACAAGGTGGAGTACGAGGCGAAGCACCGTGACGACGCCTTCTGAGGCGCCGCGCCCTGCTCTCGCCCTCTCCGCTCCTCGCGCAGGGCGGGCGCTCTCCCTCCAGCCCCTGGCCTGACCGTCGGGTCGATTCACGTCGAGCGTTCTCAGACGCGCCGTCGGCCGCCAGCGTCGCGCGCTGCAAGGTGTCCATGTCCACATCCGCGCAAGATCCGAAGTCGAGCGAATCCATCACCCCCGTGCGCTGGGGCGTCCTCGGGGCGAGCAACTTCGCGTTGAAGGTGAGCCTGCCCAGCATGTGGCGGGGGCCCCTGACCCAGCTCGCCGCGCTGGCATCGCGCGACATCGGCAAGGCGCGCGCCGCCGCGGAGTCGCTCGGGATCCCGAAGGCGTACGGAAGCTACGACGAGCTGCTCGACGATCCGGAGATCGAGGCCGTCTACATCCCGCTGCCCAACCACCTGCACGTGAAGTGGTCGGCGCGCGCGGCCCGCGCCGGCAAGCACGTCCTGTGCGAGAAGCCGATCGCGCTCAGCGCCAAGGACGCCGCGGCGCTCGTCGACGTCCAGCACGAGACGGGCAAGCGGATCGCCGAGGCGTTCATGGTCCGCTATCACCCGCAGTGGCAGCAGGCCAGGGACTGGGTACGAAGCGGCCGGATCGGCGAGCTGGTCAGCGTCCAGGCGGCGTTCTCGTATTTCAACCGGGACGCGACCAACATCCGCAACAGGGAACAGGTCGGGGGCGGCGCCCTCTACGACATCGGCTGTTACGCCGTGAACACGTCGCGCTTGCTGTTCGGACGCGAGCCCGTGCGGGCGATGGTGCTCGTCGAGCGCGATCCCGAGTTCGGCACCGATCGCTTGACCTCGGGCCTGCTCGATTACGGCGGCGCGCACCTGACGTTCACGTGCAGCACGCAGGCGGTGGCCTACCAGCGCGTGAACGCGCTCGGCACCAAGGGCCGCATCGAGATCGAGATCCCGTTCAACGCGCCCGCCGACCGGCCGTGCAAGATCTTCCTCGATGACGGCTCGACGCTGAACTGCAGCTCGGCCAAGGTCACCTCGTTCCCCGTCGTCGACCAGTACCACCTGCAGAGCGAGGCGTTCTCGCGCGCCATCCGCACGGGCAGCCCGATCGAGAACTCGATCGAGGTCGCGGTCGGCAACATGCGCGTCATCGACGCGCTGTTCCGTTCCGCCGAGAGCAGGCGCTGGGAGAAGATCTAGCGGCGCCCCGCGGCGCCGCCCTCGTCACGACCGCGGCGGCGAGGGCACCCTCCCCCGCCCCGCGGCGCCTTCGAGCATCCTGATCAGGTCAGCCGCGGGGCCGGCGCCGCCGCATCGCCAGGGCGGAGAGCCCCAGGGCGAGCGCCGCGGCCCACGAGCTCGACGTGGTGCTGGCTCCGGCGGCCACGCACCCGCCACCTGCGTCGGAGGACTCGCCGTCCGGCGTGGTCCCGCCGACCCCACCTCCCTCGCCCGATGCGTCGCCGCTGCCGGACGAGCTGGCCGGCGTCCCTGCCGCGCCCACGCCGTTGCCGGAGGAGCTGGCCGCCGTCGCCGCCCCGCCCTCGCCGCTGCCGGAGGAGCTGGCCACCGTCGCCGCCCCGCCCTCGCCGCTGCCGGAGGAGCTGGCCGCCGTCTCCGCCCCACCCGCGCCGGTGGCGGAGGAGCTGGCCGCCGTCGCCGCCCCGCCCGCGCCCGACCCGGTGTCCTCATCGCGGGGTACATTTCCGTTGAACCCGGTCTGCCCCTCCCGTGTCAGCGACAGCACCAGCGTGCCGTCCTTCACCGTCACGTTCTGCGGGTCGAAGTCCACGCGGTTCCCGTCGAACGTCCAGTCCGCTTTGCTCCATCGCGTGCTGTCCAGGGAGTTGAAGTCGTCCTGCCACGCGAGCTCGAAGTTCCCGTTGTTGTAGCGATAATACTTGATCCAGTTGACGAACTGGTGCGCCGGGAGGACGGAATCGTCGAACGGTCCGACCCATTCCGTGGCCTCCGAGGACCACGTGTTGAAGCGGAAAGACTGGGCATTCTTCAGGGCGGTCACCTGCGCCCCCGTCGACCTCTTGATCTCTCGCCCGTCGATGCTCCAGGACACGTAGTCCGGGGTCCACTCCAGCGTGTAGGTGTGATAGCCGTCCGCGAGGGAGACGCCCGCGTCGTGCACCCCCTCCGACGTCACCCTCGTGCCCATCCCGGTGATGATGTTGGACTGCCAGCTCCGGGCGTTGTTCTTCCCGAAGACCTCGATGTCGATCTCCTCCCAGAACGCGCCCGACATCTCTGAGCCGTTCTTGTAGGTGAAGAAGGTCGACAGGATGCCGCTCCCGCGCACCATGCGCATGCGCATCTCCATGCGGCCATGAAGATAGCTCTGGGCCGAGTAAAGCTCTGCGCCCTTGTAAGGCTTCGCTGCCGCGGTCGAGCTGACCGCGAGCGCCAGCGAGGCAGCGGCGAGCATCAGACCTGCGCGGACTCTCGTGAACATGATCAAACCTCCAATGATTGCATCAGACCGTCAATTCGCGGCGGATCCGCTCCGCCCGGCTCCTCGGGCACGACGCCGCCTCGCGGCGACCGCGCCGAGCGCGATCAAGGCGGCGAGCGCGCCCGCGGGGGAGCTGGGCCCCGATTGGACCCGGAAGGCGCACCCGCCCTCGTCGCCGCTGGCGCCGTCAGCGGGGGTACCGCCAGCGCCGCCCGTGCCGCTCCCCGCCGTCGCTCCGCTCCCCGCCGTCGCTCCGCTGCCCGCCGTCGCTCCGCTGCCGGTCGTCGCTGCGCTGCTGCTGCTCGCCCCCTCGCCCGACCCGCCGCTGCCCGCCGCTCCCCCTTCACCCACGTCCGGAGCGCCCCCCGCGCCAGCGCCCCCCGCGCCGGTCGGATCCGGGGCGTCGAGCGGAGTGAACTTCCACCAGTTGACATTGAACAGGAAACCGCTCCCACCGGTGAACTTCAGGTACAGATCGTGTATCCCTGTCGCACCGTCGACCGCGCAGGACGTGGTGACCCAGGTCTGCCAGCCTCCGGTCCCCTGAACCATGCAGGTTCCCACCAGCGTGCCCGTCGCGCCGTCGAGGCGCAGCTCGATGCTGCCGCCGCTCGTCGCCGAGGCAACTCTCGCGTCGAAGGACACCGCGCCGGTGCCAAAATCGACGCCCTTCACCTTGATGTAGTCCCCGTTCTCGATCGACCCGACGTTCATTCCCCCCTCCCCGCATACCTCGGTCTCGACCCCGGATTCCCAGGCGATGGTCTCGGCCTCCGTCATCACATACGGATTCAGGTTGCCGACGCCAGGCGGGCCCTCCTTGGTCATCTTGATCGTCGGGAATGTACCGTCGGCGTTGAACGTGAACCGCTCTACGGCCGTCGAGCGATGATAACCGCCGCCGCCCGGCAAGGCGCCGTTGTGATAGAAGAAGTAGGAGCTCCCCTTGAAGTCGATGACGCCCGCGTGATTGGTGAAGCTGCTGCCCTCCGTGGGCATGATCACCCCCCGGTACGTCCACGGGCCGGTCGGCTTGCTGCTCGTCGAGTAGGCGATGTATTCGGAGATAGGGCCACCCGCGTACACCAGGTAGTACAGCCCATCGCGCTTGTAGAGCCACGGGCCTTCTTCGTACTTGGTCTTGTGGCGACCATCGTCATTCCCGGTGCGCTGTCCGAAGCTCTCCGCCGTCATGGGCACGCGCACGACGTCTCCCTGATAGGAGATCATGTCCTGGTTCAGCTTCACGTAGCACACGCTCGGGTTTCCCCAGTACAGATAAGCCTGGCCGTCGTCGTCGATGAACGGCGTCGGATCGATGTCTCCGCAATCGGCCGTGATCAACGGCCGTCCCAGGGCGTCCTTGAACGGACCGGTGGGGCTGTCCGACACGGCAACGCCGATGGTCATCCTGTTCAGCGAGCGGCTCGTGACAGGAACGTAGTAGTAGAACTTCCCGTTCCTGTGGATGGCCTGGCCTGCCCACGCGTCGCCCTTTGCCCAGCTGAAATCGCTGAATTTCAGCGGCGACCCGTGATCCGTCCAGTTCACCATATCCTTGGAGGAATACACCCTCCATTCGTTCATCGTGAACCAGTCCGTGGCGCTGTCCTCGTCATGCCCGGTATAGAGGTATACCGTGTCATCGTGGACCATGGGCGCAGGATCGGGTGTATAAATGGTCTGTACGATGGGGTTGTCTGCCAGGGAGACCGACGGAAACGCGGTCACGCCGCAGAGCAACAGCGCCGCCCCGAGGAGCTCACGTTGGAGGGAGTTCGTGCTCGTCGACATTCTAGGATCCTTGCTGCTCTCCTGAAGCTCGGTCAGGCATCGTCCATGTCGCGGGTCGCTCGGCTCATGGCGCTCCGGCGCCTCTCGCCGGGGTGGTTCGCCGTGAAGACAGCCCGCCGGGCGAGCCCGCGGACATCGCTTTGTGCGGAAGGTGGGCATCGACGGCGG
The DNA here is from genome assembly GCF_051525985.1 of Sorangium sp. So ce145. NCBI lineage: Bacteria > Pseudomonadati > Myxococcota > Polyangiales > Polyangiaceae > Sorangium > Sorangium sp. So ce145. The sequence continues at coordinate 6,505,752 of NZ_CP150315.1, forward strand.
ACGACGTTCGAGCTCCCGGGCCCGGCGGCTCTCCGACGGAGCGCGCCGAGCGCCGCCGCTCAACCCTCAGCTCAGAGCTGCGTGAAGTAACCCCGGACCTCGCGAGGATCCCAGGTCGTCGGCTGGCCGTTGTCCTTCGGCGAGGGCGTGTGATCCCCGTCGAACGCACGCCGGCGCGCGTGGTGCCCGTTCGGGCAGCCCGCGTACGAAGCGCGGCTGCGCGCGCCGCTGCCCTCGGCCAGCTCGGGCGGACCTTGCGCCGCCCAGCCGTTGTTCTTCAGCGCGACATCGATCACTGGCGATCCAGGAAGTCCATCAGCCACTGCATGGCCGGCCGCATCCTGTTGTCATCATACTGGATGCCGGTGTTGTCCCGCCAGGTGGTGCCGACGATGTAGCCCCACAGGGTGATGCCCTGGACCGAGGGGTGGTTCCAGTACATCGTGAACTGCTCCTCCATGATCTGCTTCTGCCTGTTGTCGTTCGCCTCGCCGATGTCGTACTCGGTGATGTACACAGGCTTGCCCAGCGAGGCGAGCTGGTCGACGAAGCCCTTGACGGTGTTGGTGTTGATCTTGTACGCGTCGTGGGCCTGCGCGCCGATGGCGTCGACCGGGGCGCCCGCCGCGATCACCGCCCGCGCGATCTTCATGAAGTTGTTGTGGTCGTTCTGGTACTCGATGTTGTTGTAGTCGTTGAGGATCAGGACCGCGTTCGGGCAGAACTCGCGGGCCCACTTGAAGGAGTTGACGATCCAGTCCCAGCCGCTGGCGCCGTCGCCGCCGATGCCGTTCTTGTAAGAGGGCGTGGTGTGGGGCGGCGGCTCGTTGACCACATCGATGTACTTCGTCTTGGGGTAGCGCTCGCAGAACGACTTCATCCAATCCCGCACGGCCGCCTGCTGGTCCGGCCCGGAGAGGCTCCCGACCCAGCTGGGCTGCTGGGAGCCCCACACGAAGACGTGGTGCTTGAAGATGATGTTGTTGTCCTGCGCGTACTTGTAGATCCTGTCGAGCTTGCTCCAGTCCTTGTTCCCGCGGCTCTTCTCGACCTCGCCCCACTTCCCCTCGTTCTCGGGCGTGATCTGGTTCCAGTAGTTCGCGAAGCCGTCGCGCACGGCGCCGCGCGTCGTGATGTTGCCGACGAACTTCCCCGTGGGCTCGGGGTCGCCGCCTCCGGAGGTCGTGCTGCTGGACGTGCTGCTGGACGTGCTGCTCGACGTGCTGCTCGAGGCGCCCCCGCCGCCGCCGCCTTCGTTTGATCCGCCGGTGCCGGCGCTTGTCGTGCTGTTGCTGGTCGTGCTGCTGCCGGTCGTGCCGTTGCCGGTCGTGCCGTTGCCGGTCGTGCCGTTGCTGGTCGTGCCGTTGCTGGTCGTGCCGGCGCTGGTCGTGCTGCCAGCTCCTCCCGCGCCGCCCGCGCCACCGCCGTCGCCCCCATCGCCGCATGCAGCGAGAGCCGCGACCCCGAGCGCGATCCACGTCGTACCGCGCAGCCATCGAGAAGAACGGTTCATATTCATGTTGGATTTCCGCAGATTGAGCGATTGAAGATGGCGATGTTTTGAGCGGCGAGCCGACAGGCAGCGGCTCGAGCCCCGAAACGTCCGGATTCTTTGCTTCTTCAGGCGATGATCGGGTCGACGAGCCCGCCTTCGAGGCTCTCGTCGCCGAAGTCGTCGAGCGGCCCTCCCTGGCTGTTGGTGCATCCGACCGCCGCGCCGATCGTGTTGAGCAGCTTGTTGTTGGTGATCTTGACGTCGACGAACTGGCCGGTCTTCAGGTAGCCCGCGGCGCCGCCGGCGAGGATGTAGGGGACCTTCCGAAACCCGTGGAACTTGTCGGCGTTGTCATTGAGCCACACCGCCACGCCGTGATCGAGGAGCGTCCCCGAGCCGAGCTCGTAGGACGACAGCCTGTCGAGCAGGTGCTTGAAGAGCCGCGCGTGGATCCTGTCGATCTGGTGGTGCAGCTCCTGAGCGCCCTCGATCGGCGGGCCCGAGGTGCCGTCGCTGTCGATGCGGTGGGAGATCTTGTGGTAGCTCTTCTGCCGGACGCCGTTGATCGTGTACTCGGTCCCGTCGTTGCCGTCACCCACCTGGAGCGTCGCCGCGCGCGTGACGCCGCACGCCATCGCGAGCGCGATGATATCCATCTGCATCCGCGTGACGGCCTCGACGTTCTCGGATTTGCCGACGTTCGGCGAGATCGCCTCCATCTCGGCGACCTGCTCCTCCGGGAGCTTGCACGCGAGCGCGACCTCGAGATCGCGGATGCTGTCGAAGTGGAGCTGCAGCCGCTCGCGATCGCTCTTGCTGATGTCCTTCCGGCTCATGAGCGCCTTCATCTCCCCGCGCACCAGGTCGTTGACGCTGGTGCGGCGCTCGACCAGCGACTGCTGGACCTCGGTGTCCACGTCCGCGAGCCCGAAGAGCTTCTTGTACGCGTTGGCCGGGTTGCGCTCGGCTGCGCGCAGCAGCTTCGGCCCGCGGTACGAGAGCACCTCGTTGATGTAGCCGGACATCCTGCCCGCGTAGAGCGTCAGCGGCTCGACGCCCGCCGGGTTGAGCTCGGTCGCGATGCGGTTGTCGATCGACTCGCCCATCGCCAGCGACTCGTTGCCCGCCGGCTGGTCCGACACGCGCGCGGCCGTGAGGCACTGGTTGCCGCCGCCGGAGTGGCCGCACCCGTTGGCCTTGAACGCGAAATCCACGCCGCGCAGCAGGATGAGCTTGCTCGCGTAGTCCTTGAGCTCGCTGACCGCGCGGTCGCTGTCCCGCTCCATCGACGCGGCGGTCAGCGCGCCTGTCTCGCTGGGCCAGAACATCTCGGGCTCGTCGCCGGCCGCCTGCGCCACGCCGTTCGCCTGGCGCATGAAGATCGCGAAGGGCGGCACGTCCCCCGTGCCGGCCGAGGCACGCCGCGGCGCGAAGGTCTCCAGGAACGGGAGCGCGACCGTGACGCCGAACAGGCCTCGAAGCACACGTCGTCGGGTGATCATGGCGCCTCCGCGGGAACTCGAGCGAGGAACGGAGTGGAGGAGACGATCTCGAGGAGGAGCTCCTTGGTCGAGGAGCCGCCGCGCGACGCCTCGCCGAGCTGCTCGACGAACGCCTTGTCCTTCACGTCCGCGTCGCGGCCATGGGCGAACTCGAGCCATCGCTCCGCGTAGCACGCGTGCGCCTCGCTGCTCTCGGCGAGCAGCTGGCTGAACTCGATGGCATCCGCGTAGCTCCTCGGCTGGCCGCCGAGCGTGTAGGCGTCGGCGGAGTTGACCGGCATCCCGTTGTCGGTCGTGCGGTATTTGCCGATCGCGTCGTAATGCTCGAAGGCGAACCCTGCCGGGTTGATGAGCACCCCGTGGCACGACGCGCCGCAGGTCCCCTTGCCCGTGTGCGCCTCGACGCGCTCGCGGTTGGTCGCCTGCTCGCCCGGCGGCAGCGAGGTCGCGTCGTCGGGCGGCGGCGGCAGCGCGGCGCAGAGGATCCTGAGGTTCACGAAGACGCCGCGGTGGATCGAGTCCGGCTGCCGCGCCGTCGCCTTCGCCGCGAGGAAGCCGAGGCGCGTGAGCAGCCCCGAGCGCTCGGCCTCGTCGAGCTCCACCTGCTCGAGCTCGTCCGAGAAGTCGCCCTCGACGCCGTAGACCGCCGCGAGGTGGTCGTTCACGAACGCCGTGCGCGAGGTGAGCAGCTCGGTGAGGCCCCCCTCCCTCTCGAAGACGACATGATCCACGAAGCGCTCCGCCTCGCGCTGCATGTCGTCGCCCATCTCGGGGACGAACTCGGGGTAGAGCGCCTTGTCCTTGTTGAGGTCGTGGTACTGCTCGTAATCGTAGAGCTGCCGGTGGAACGCGCGGACGACCTCGCGGGCGCGCAGGTCGTCGAGCATCCCCTCGGCGTAGGCGCGGACGGCCTCGCGGGTCGAGAGCTCGCCCGCCTTCGCCGCCTCGAGGAGCGCGTCGGACGGCATCGAGTTCCAGAAGAGGTACGAGAGCTTGGCCGCGATCTCGTGGCCGCTCAGCGGGATGAGCCCGCCCTTCGCCGGCCCGGCGCCGCGCTCGACCCGGTAGACGAAGTGGGGTGACTGCAGAAACGCCTCGAGCGCCGCGCGCACGCCTGCCGCGAACGGCTCCTCGCCCTCGAAGAGCTCCCCGCCGCGACGGAACAGCGCGACATACGTGTCCCGCTCCTCGGCCGTGAGCGGGCGCCGGAAAGCCCGCTCGCCGAACCGCTCGATGAACGCCTGCGCCCGCGCCTCCGGCTCGACCGGGAGGTCGGCGGGCACGAGCCGGCCGAGCTTGTCCTCGTCGGCGGTCACCATCGCCGCGAGCTCCTCCGCGGCGCGCTGGTAATCGCTCCAGAGGCCCGGCGTCACGAGGAGCGCAGCTTCGTTGTTGTCGAACACGCCGCCGAGCGGGTCGCTCGTGAAGGACGCCGAGAGGCCGGGCCTGTCGTCCAGGCGCAGGAGATCGCGCACCGTGTTCTCCCACTGCGCGTGGCTCAGCCGCGGAAACATGCTGCGCTCGGCGACCTGCGGCGCCGCAGCGCCGCCCGGCAAGGGGCCGTCGCCCTCCTCGTGAGCGCCCAGAGAGCCCGTGCACCCCGCGAGCAGGAGCGCCGCAGCGTACAGCGGCGCGCCCAGCGCCCGCCTCCAGCGTGGCAGGAGGATCTTCGAAATAGACGGTGGGGTCATCGTCTGTCTCTCCTGGTGAAGCGCTGGCGACCGAGCGGGCAGGTCAGCGTGGATCTCAACGCGACTACCATTCAGCAGAAGCCGTGGTGTTCACTCCGTCATCGCACGCGGCGTCGATCTTGCCTGTTGCATGGGACCCGCGGCCGTTCAACACTGGACGATTCGAGCATGATCGGAGCTCGTGAGCTCGCGAACGAGCGCGATCACGAGAGATCGCGCGGTCTCGAGAGGGCGGCCCGAGGGCCTGCGGGGCGCCGATCGGCCGCCCTCGGTGCGCACCGCCGACCGAGCGGAGCCGTTGCCGACATCCATCGAAGATCGAAGGACGAAGGTCTCGGTCCGCATGACGACCCACCCAAGACGAAGCAGAAGGATATCGCTCCGGAGCAATGTGAACGATCACAAGATCGATGTCAAACCCAATCGACCCGCCCGCATGGTTCCTCCGGCCCGAGCGAGGACGCTGGCATGGCCGTGAGACCGTGAAGACTGGAACTTTCCGCCAGCGACACGCATGCTGAGAGCGCCGTTGCGTACGCCGAGCGACGTGTGAGGCACGCGACGAGCGCGGAGGCTGCTAGCGGTCGAAGAAGTCGAAGACGTCGGGCAGCACGAGCGGAACCATGCCTGCATGGTCCGCATCGACTTCCTTGTATGTGATCGTGTAGCCGCCAGCCATCATCCAGTCGCGCAGCGCCCGGCTGCCGGTCAGGGAAGGCGTGCCGACGGTCCCTTCCGTCACGAAGATGGGCACGTCGAGCAGCCGGTCCCACGGATAGCCCGACTCCTGGACGAAGGGGCCGGACATCGGCGCCAGAGCCGCCCAGTAGTCGGCGTATTTACCGCCGATGTACCAGGTGCCGCCGCTCCCCATCGAGTGTCCGGTGAGGAACATCGCGCCGCGATCGATGGGGTACTCGTTCAGCACCAGCTCCAGGACGTTGATGACGTCCTTCTCGCTGAGCTCCTGGGCGCGTTCTCGCTCGGGCGTACGCATGGCCAGGAGCTTCTCCGCCTCCTCGGGTTGCCCGAACACGGCCGGCAGCCGCAGGAAGTTGCCGTAGGCGCCCTGATAGCCGAGCGGCGAGACCAGGAGCACGCCATGCTGGTCGGCGAGATTCACCATCTGCCTGTTGTTCTGATCCAGGTACGAGCTCTCGTCGTTCGAAGCGCCGTGCAAGAACATCACGAGGGGCAGCTTCGACGCGCCGTCCCAGCCCTTCGGGACGCAGACGCGGTAAGGAACGTCGGCGCCCGCTTCTGGAAAGCGATACGTCCTGCGCTGGTCGCCTTTGGCGCGCCACTGCGGAGAGCCGGGATCGGCGACGGACTCGGCGAGCGCCCGCGCCTCGAGCACCTGGGTGCGCGGATCGAGCGTGGTCCCGAACCAGATGCTCACCGGCTCGAACTCGTCCGAACCGCCCGCCCCGCCCGCCCCTGCGGCGCCGCCCTCGCCGCCGGCCGACGTCGTCCCGCCGCTGGGCGCTTCGCCGCCCGTGCCGGCGCCCGCTTGGCCGCCCGCGCTGGAGGAGGCGCCTCCAGGAGAGCCCCCGCCGGGGCCGCTGGAGGCAGCGCCCGGCGCGCTGGCGCCGCCCCCACCTTGGCCGGTCGAGGCGGCGCCCTTGCCGGCATCATCGCTCCCGCAGGCGGCGAGCGACAGCGCGCAGCCGATGCAGGCCAGTGACGAAAGGAATCGACGTGTCGTCATGCTCACTCCGGGGGCGAGATCAGCCCGTTCTGGGCGCGCTGCCGAGCGATCGTGGTTCTCCGAGGCCTCGTGGCGCGCGACTCGATGGCCTTTTCGCGGCTCGCAGAAAAATGCACTGACACCAATCAAGCTCACGTCACGAGCGAGCTGCTGGCGCCCACAGAGTCCAGCGGCCCCCAGCGCGATGCGTCGAGCCGTTCCGCTGAACCACCGATTCGCGCATCGCGGCTCGTGTGCCTGCGCAAATACGATGTCAGCAGCATGCCCCTCGAGGGCGGACCGTGAACGATCACATTCAGGGCGTCAAACAAAATTGACCAGCCCGGCGGCTCTCCTCGATCCGAGTGTTCTGGTCGGCTTCGAGCCAGTTGCGCGATCCGGTGAGGTGCCCCACTGGAGGTGCCCCACTGTATGATGGCCCAGATCGCGGAGATGGCGGCCCGACGCCCTGTGCCCCGCTTGACGCGCCGCTTCGTCGGAGGAGCCACGCCAGCCCTGTCCTCCTTCGGGATCGAGGAACTCCGCGGTCCCGTCGACAAGAGTTGACATCGATCTTGTGAACGATCACAATGAACACCTTGTCGCGAGCGCGGCGAGCGAAAATCCAGCGAGACGGCTTGTTTACATCAAAGTCGCGCAAGGTCGCTGAATCCCAGCTCAGCCGTCGGACTCGGGTCCTTCAATCAACTGGAAACGACCTCACGCTGCGGGCGCGCCTCGTGGAACGCCGCCGGTGAGGGAAAAATCGCGCCTGGGTATTCGAATGACGAACCAATCTACACTCGTTCGAGCCACATTGTTCGCGGCGCTGGCCGGCTCTTGCGCTCTCTCGGCTTGCGGGGGCGGCGTCGATGACGGCGCGAGCTCGTCGGGCGACGACCCTCACGCCGGGACGGGCGGGGCCGCCGTCTCAGGCAGCAGCGCCAGCACCACGACCAGCAGCAGCGCCACGACCAGCGGCGGCGCCACGACCGGCGACAGCAGCGCGTCCGCGGGCGGAGCGGGCGGTGAGGGGGGCACGAGCGGAAGCGGCGGTTCGCCGGGGGCGGGCGGAGCGGGCGGATCGATGGGAGGCAAGGTCCCCCCGGAGCCGAGCACGGGTTGCGGCAAGGCCAATCCGCAGACGGGCAGCGCGCAGAGCCCGCTCACCGTATCGGGTCACCAGTACTACGTGAAGCTGCCGACCAACTACGACGCCAGCAAGCCGTATCCGGTGATGATCATGTTCAACCCGACGGGCAACCCGATCAGCTGGGCAGAGCAGAACGCGGGCTTCGAGACGACCGGCCCCAAGGAAGCCTGGATCCGCGTCTACCCTCACCCGGCCAACTCCAGCTCGGGCTGGGGGGCGAACGACGTCTCCTTCTTTCAGCCGTTCTACGATCAGATCACGGGCAACTTCTGCATCGACAAGGCTCGCGTGTTCGCGGCGGGCGAGAGCTCGGGCGGCGACTTCTCGAGCATCCTCGGCTGCGAGCACGCGGACAAGCTGCGCGCGATCGGCCCGTGCGCCACCAAGAACGTACAGCAGTACCCGCTCAACGCCAGCACCCGGAAGTGTACCGGGCAGGTCACGGCGGTCGTCATCCATGGAAAGCGCGACTCCGTGGTCGGGACGGACAACGGCCCGAAGACGCGCGACTTCTATACCGCGCTGAACCACTGCGAGGCGAGCACGACGCCGGTCGAGGGGTACACGGACGATCTCTCGAACTGCGTCCTGGCTCAGGGCTGCGACGAGGACTATCCGGTCTATTGGTGCCAGCACGGAGACCCGAACTACAGCAACACCAATCATGGCTGGCCCGCGTTCGCGCCCAAGTTCCTCTGGAGCCTGTTCTCGACCTATTGAGAATCATGATTGGCCCGGCGGCGCCCGGTGCATGACGCCTGCATCAACCGGCCGAAGGGGGGCGTGGCGAACGACCCCCGATCGCCCGAGCCCCCGGCGAGCAGAAGTTATCGAGGTGGTGTCCTTATGAGTAGATCTGTGTTTGGTCTGAACGTTCTCTTCTCCGTAGGCGTGGCGGCGGCGCTGGCCGCATGCGGCTCGGAGGCGGATCCCGTCGACCCCGGCGCAGCCGGCTCCTCTGGCGCATCCACGAGCGGCGGCACCACCTCGGGAGCGACGTCGGGCGGAACGTCCAGCAGCGGCGCGGACACGGCCGCGAGCACGGTCGCGAGCACGAGCAGCTCTGCCGGCACGGGCGGCGGCTCGACGGGCACCGGCGACGGCGGCTCGACGGGCGCCGGCGACGGCGGCTCGACGGGCGCTGGCGACGGCGGCTCGACGGGCGCCGGCGACGGCGGCTCGACGGGCGCCGGCGACGGCGGAACGATGAACCCTGGCGACGGCGGCTCGGTGGGCTGCGGCAAGGCCGTGACGCGCCCCAACCCTCGCACGCAGCAGACGCTGACGGTCGGTGGGGTGACGCGCTACTACCTGATTCACGTGCCGGAGAACTACGACCCGAGCAAGCCGCTGCCGCTGGTCTTCGGTATCCACGGCCTGAACATGAACAACGTGTGGGCCGCTCACGACAACAGCGGATTCCAGCTCATCCAGGAGACCAACAACCAGGCGCTGCTCATCTACCCGCAGGGCTTGCCGGCGAACGGGCAATCCACGCCTCCGAGCACCGAATCGCAGTGGGGCACCGCTGACTCCAACTGGGGCGGTCCGCCGCCCAACGCCAATCAGGCGCGCATGACGGCCGACCTGGCGTTCTTCGATGCCATGCTGGAGCACGCCAAGACGAACTACTGTGTGGACACGAAGCGCGTCTTCGCGGTCGGGTTCAGCCAAGGTGGTTTCATGACGAACACGCTCGGCTGCCAGCGCGCCTCCGTGTTCCGCGGCCTCGCCCCGGTCGCCGGGTGGGGCCCCAACGGATCCCAGCCCACGTGCAGCGACGCCAGCGCCGCGCACGCGCTGATTCAAACGCAAGGCGACAGCGACGGGACCGTGACCCCCCAGCTGGGACAGGCGACCCGAGACTTCTGGCGCGGCCGGAACGGCTGCCAGGCGACCACGATGCGGTCGAGCTTCGGCGACTCGTGCGTCGAGTACCAGGGCTGCAAGGAGGGCCAGCCGGTCGTGTACTGCACGCACCCCGGCGGTCACAACGTACCGTCCGGCGCGGGCGGGCGAGCCTGGCGCTTCTTCCAGTCGCTCAAATGAGCCGCGCAGGCCGTGGACCGAGCGTGGTCTCTTCGATGCATGGATCCTCGATTTTCAGATGAACAAGACAGTTACTGGATGATGGCTGCATTGCAACTGGGCTGAATAGTTGATTCGTCACCCGAGCTTGGTCAGGAGGCAATCATGACCCGACCGTCTTTTTTAATGACCGGCTTGCCACGCGGCAGGCGGGCGCTGGGCGCGGGGCTCTGCGTCACCGCGCTCCTGCTCGCGGGATGCACGGGCGCCTTGGGCGATCCGGAGGAGAGCGGCGATCCGGCGCCGGACGTGAACGGCCCAGTCACCGGCGGGGTGGCGCGCGGCATCGACATGCCGGGTGGGCCGCAGTACCACCGGTTCGTGCGGCTCACGAACTCGCAGTGGGCGCGCAGCGTTCAGGTGGTCCTGAACCTCGACGCGGCGCCGTCGCTGTCCGACGGGTTCGAGAAGCCCGTCTCCGGCACGACGGACTTCACGAACAACGAGCACCTGCTGAGCGTGAACCAGCGCTCGTGGAGCGACTACCAATCGGCGGCGGAGGCGCTCGCCGAGCAGGTGACGGCTTCGGCGGAGGCGCTCGCCGACGTTTACCCGGGCACGGACGAGGCCGGCTTCATCGAGACCGTGGGGCGCCGCGCGTATCGCCGTCCGCTGACGGACGATGAGATCGCCGGGTACACGGCGCTCTTCGAGACCGGAACGGCGATGTCCGGCGCGAAGAGCGCGTTCGCCAAGGGCGCGCAGCTCGTGATCCGGACGATGCTCCAGTCGCCGCACTTCCTCTACCGCACGGAGCTCGGCGAGGATCGCAAGCCGCTCGATGGTTACGAGATCGCGGCGAAGCTCTCGCTCTGGCTGCGCGACGCCGCGCCGAGCGACGAGCTGCTCGACAAGGCGCCCACGCTCACGACGCCGGAGGCGATCGCCGCGGTCGCCGAGACCATGCTGGAGGAGCCCACCGCGGCCCTGGGCATGCGGTACTTCCATCGCGAGCTGCTCCACTTCGATCGCTACGCCACGATCAGCAAGCTCGGCGTGCCGACCTACAACGAATCGTTGAACGCGGAGTACGAGGAGAGCGCGTACCTGTTCTTCGACAAGATCTTCACCGAGGGTCTCGGCGTCAAGGAGATCCTTACGTCCACCAAGGGCTTCGCGGGGCCGGGGATGGCGAGCCTCTACGGCCTAGCGCCGAGCGGGAGCCGCGTCGTGGAGCGAGACCTCGGTCCCGATCGCGTCGGCTTCTTCTCGCAGCTCCCTTACCTGACGCTGAACGCTCTGAACGAGGAGTCGGACTCGATCCACCGCGGCGTCAGCATCAACCTCGACGTGCTGTGCACGCCGCTCGGCGCGCCGGCCCCCAACATTCCGCCGGTCCCGCCGCTCGAGCCCGGGCAGACGAACCGTCAACGCATCACGCGGCTCACCTCCGCCTGCGGCGGCGCGTGCCACAACCAGCTCATCAACCCCGTCGGCTTCGCCTTCGAGCACTTCGACGGCATGGGGCAGTATCGGGACGAGGAGAACGGAGGCTTGCCGATCGACAGCAGCGGTGTCTACGCGTTCTCCGAAGGGGACAAGTCGTTCGCGGACGCCGGCGAGCTGATGCATTACATGGCGGAGGGCGAGCAGGCTCACCTCTGCTACGCGAAGAAGCTCGCGAGCTTCGCGCTCCAGCGCGACGTCGTCCCGTCGGACTTGCCGCTCGTCGAGACGCTCGCCGAGGTGAGCCGCGGCGCCAGCGGCTCGGTGAAAGCGATTATGCTCGAGCTCGTGAAGAAGGACGCATTCCGGACTCGCATGGGAGGTACGCTGTGAACCCCAAGATCGCAATGAACCTCGCTCCTCCGAGCGCAGCGCACCGGCGCGGCATGAACCGGCGCGCGTTCCTGCGTGCGGGCGGCGTCGCCATCGCCCTTCCGTTCCTCGAGGGTCTGCCGTTGCGCTCCGCCTGGGCCGCGGACAACCCGCCCGTGTTCAGCCTCTACATCGTGGCGGCGTGCGGCGTGGTGGGTAAGAAGTTCTTCCCGGACCAGACTGGCCAGCTCACGACCGACGGGCTCGCCGCCATGACGGACAAGGCGACGCACGTGCTCGCGCCTCACGCCTCGAACCTGCTGTTCATCCGCGGCATCAACTTCCCGATGAATGGGCCCACCAACTGCGGCCACGCGCAAGGTCTGAGTCAGTCGCTCACCGCGCGCCCGGCGCAGGGCGGCGGCAGGACCGTCGCCTCGACCGGCGTGTCCGCTGACGTGGTCGTCGCCAAGCTGGTGAACGAGGGCGGAGCCGAGCCGCTCACGCTCTACGCCGGCAACCTCAAGAACGGGTACATCGCCGAGCGCATCTCGTTCAAGGGCGGCGGCTCCGGACAGGTGCGCTCCGCGGACGACAACCCGTACACGCTCTACTCCAAGCTCGTCGGCCTGGCGAGCAGCGGCGGTGGCAGCAGCAGCGGCGGCAGCGGCGCGCAGGCCGCCGAGGAGCTCATCCGCAGCCGCAAGAGCGCGAACGACTTCGTGCGCGAGGAGCTGAACAGCCTGATGCGCATGTCGGCGCTGAGCTCCGCCGACAAGCACCGCCTCCAGCAGCATTTCGACGCCATCCGCGACGCCGAGGTCACGATGGGCGAGATGGCCGGGGCCTGCAGCCAGGCGGGCCTCTCGACGTCGGAGCTCGACGCGCTCAAGAGCGGCTTCGCGTTCAAGACGAACGGCATGATAGAAGACGTCGCGAAGCTCCACCTCGAGCTCGTGGCGCTGGCGTTCGCCTGCAACTTCAACCGCGTGGCGACGCTGCAGCACGGCGACGGCACGGATCAGACGAAGTATGCGGTGCCGTCGAACGAGAAGCTCGGGTGGCCCTTCCACCACATCAGCCATCGTGTGCAGTCGGACGCCTCTTCGGGCAGCAACCCGACGGCCGAGCAAGCGCACGCCGAGATCGACGTGGTCCGCATGCAGACGCTGCTCCACGGCCTCGATCAGTTCAAGGCGCGCGGCCTGTTCGACAAGTCCATCATCCTGTGGACGAACCACGTGGCGGACGGCCCGTCGCACAGCTTCCAGAACGTTCCGACGATCATCGCCGGGGACGGCGGCGGCTACCTGAAGCAGGGTGCTTACATCGACGCCGGAGGCGTCACGAACAACCGGCTCTTCAACGGCCTCATCGCCGCCGCCGTTCGGGACAAGACGGAGTGGACGGAGAACTTCGGCGAGGGCAAGGGCTCCGGGCCCATCGACGGCATGCTCGCCTGAGCGGCATCGCGCCCCCGGTGCTCATGACGATCCCAGTCCCGGGCCAGACCGAAGCGGTGGCCCAGGAAGAATGTGTTCGCTCACACACTTGAGCTCAAGCCCGATCGGCTGCACGCGTCTTGACGCGATCCGGCGGCTCGACGATAGGCCCGGCGCGGGGGTGCAGGCGCTCGTCGCTGGGCCATCGCCGCCGCGGGTGAGGGCAGGCGCGCCTCGCGGCGGGCCTCGTCGACTTTCCGGCGAGATCGACTTGCGGAACCGTTAGACTCGAGCGGCGCGCTCGTGGATCGGCGCGCGGAGGAGCGAGCATGGGTCGCGACAGGGGGGAGCGGACATCCGGACCGTTCGGACGCACGGACGCGGATGGGGTGTCGGGAGGGGACCACGGCTCGGAGGCAGGGAGCGCGGCGGGCGGGCCCTGCCAGCTCGACGGGGGCCCCGCGCCGGGCGGGGTGCCCGCGCGCGCCGACGGCGAGGTTGACTACAAGGCAGAGTGCGCGGCGCTGCGCGCGCGCGTCGAGGAGCTGGAGAATGAGCTGGCCAGTCGGCGCGGGGAGCTCGGGCGCGAGAGAGGGCTGGTCGGCGCGGCGGCGGCGTACCTCGACGCTCCGTTCGCTCTGGGCGCCACGCAAGTGCCGGCGCTGATCCACTGGCGCCAGGATGGCACCGTGACGCGCTGGAACGACGCCGCGGGGTACCTCTTCGGCTGGAGCGAGGGCGAGGCCGTGGGCCGCCGGCTCTCCGAGCTCGTGGCCGCGGATCCGGTGTCGCCAGAGGAGGTGGAGGCGTTCAACCACGATCCTGGCGAGAGCCTCTTCGCGACGACCACGAGCGCGGGCAGGACGAGAGAGGGAAACGAGATCACCTGCCGGTGGACCTACGCCGTGCTGCGCGACGAGAGAGGCGACGTCCGAGAGATCGCGGCCATCGTGGATGAAGGCGACGATCCGCGGCAGAGGGAGCGCCTGCTGCACGAACGCTATCAGATGCTCCTGCAGCTCGTGGACAGCTCGCCGAACGTCATGTTCATCAAGGACGCGGACGGACGCTACGTGTTCGTCAACCGCCATTATGCGCGGGCCATCGGGCGGCATGCCGTCGAGTTCCTCGGCAAGGACGAGCATGAGTTCGGCGCCACGCCGCCCGGCGTCGCCGACCGGATCGTGGAGAAGGAACGGGAGGTGTTCGCGAGCGGCCAGGCCATGCGATACGAGGAGGTCCTGGACTACGGCAGCCAGAATTTCTATTTCTTCACGGTCAAGTTCCCGGTTCGCAACGAGCGCGGCGAGCTGGTCGGCGTCGGCGGCGTCGTGAGAGAGGACACCGACCTGAGGCGCGCGCAGGCGGAGCGGACCGCGCTGCAGGAGCAAATCATCGCCGCGCAGCAGGACGCGCTCCGGGAGCTGTCGACGCCGCTCATCCCGCTCGCCGACGGCGTCCTGGCCATGCCGCTCGTCGGGACGGTGGACGGCGCGCGCGCGGGGCAGATCATGGAGACGCTGCTCACCGGGATCGGCAGCCAGCGCGCCCACACCGCGATCCTGGACATCACCGGCGTTCGCGCCGTCGATACGCTCGTCGCCGATGCGCTGACGCGGACCGCGCGCGCCGCCCAGATGCTCGGCGCGCGCGTGGTGCTCACGGGCATCCGCCCCGAGGTGGCGCGCGCCCTGATCGAGCTCGGCGCGGACCTCACCGGCATCGTCACGATGGGCACCTTGCAGAGCGGCATCGCGTACGCGCTCCGGCCCTCGGAGCGCCCGCGCGGCGCCCGGTGAAGCGCGCCCTGGCTGCATTGGCAAAGAGACCGAGGCTCCTCCCCTGCGCGGCGACTGGAGCGCGCGATCCGGCGGAAGGCGCGGGCCGCGGGCAAGAAGATCACCTTCGTCGGGTCCTTGATGAACGGGCCGGCGATGGTCGACGGCGCTGCGTTTCCGCGGGCCCATGAAGGGCACAGCGGCTGGAGGATCGATCAGATCGGGGGGCTGGTGCCGACGCCCGCGCTCGCGCAGGCCCCGCACATGGTGCTGCTCATGGCGGGGACCAACGATCTGACCCAGAACGACAACATTCCCATGGCGCCGCAGCGCCTGGGAGCGGTCCTCGACAAGCTCTTCGCCTCGGCTCCGGACGCGCTGCGACCAACGGGTTGAAACCGCCAGAAGAGAGCAGATTTCGAACCGCCAAGGCGCCAAGGCGCCAAGGCGCCAAGTAAATCACAAATCTTGGCGTCTTATGGCGCCTTGGCGGTTCACTTCTCGCTCGATCGACGGGATCGGTGTTCTGGAGGAGCGCCGGCCGGCGTCGTTGCGTTCGCGCGGGCCGGCTTTCCGCCCTTGTGACGGCTATGTCAGGTTCGTGAGCGGCCCGGTGCAGAATTTCGGGTCGCCGAACGTCGTTCGGTTGTCGCCGAAGAGGTTCAAGATCGAGACGAGCAGGTTGTTGTGCGGGAGGTTGGGGTACCGGACCCAGCGTCCAGTGCGCAGGCCGCCGCCGCCGCCGGCCAGCAGGAACGGCATGTTCGACTTGTTGTGGCTCGGCGGATCCGAGAGCTCGGACCCGAAGAAGACGACGCTCTCGTCGAGCAGCGAGTGTCCACCCATGTCGACCTTCGCCATCTCCTGCAGCAGATAGAGGTGCTGCTTCGAATACCAGTTGCAGATGAGCTCGCACTCGTTTGGCCTGAAGCCGCCGTCGTGCTGGTAGAAATGGTGGTGCTCGGTCAGGTTCAGCCAGGGGAAGGTGTGCTTCGCCTCCGTGTCGCTCCACTGCAGCGTGCCGACCGCGGTGATGTCACAGGCGAGCGACATCACCAGCATGTCCATCATCAGCTTGCCGACCTTGGGGATCGCCGCGTCGGTCGAGGTGTCCTTGACCTTGCCGTCGTTGTCCGCGCTGAGCCCCGTGCGCGGGTTGTAGTCGGACGTGTCGACCTTCGTCGGCGCCTTGCACGCGCTCGTCTCGACCGGCGGCGCGCTGTCGAGGCTCTTCTCGATCTCGCGGATCTTCGTCAGGTGCTGGTCGATCTTCTGCTTGTCGGCGGCGCCGAGCCGATTGGACAGGGCGGAGTAGCGCCCGTCGAGGAAATCGAGGATCGATTTCCTTCGCGCGAGCCGGCGGGCGGCGTCGTTGCCGGCGCTGGGGTCCAGCGTGCCGAAGAGGTCGGTGAAGATCTCCGTCGGATCGAGGCGCGGCGAGATCGGCCTGAACGGCGCGGCGCTCTCGAAGTTCGCGGCGTTCATCGGTGACAGCAGGCCGTGGGACTTGCCCGTCGCCCAGCGCACCGCGATCTCGATGCTCGCCTTCGCCTTCTGACCGGCGGAGATGCGGGAGGCGATCACCTGATCGACGGACGGTCCGCCCCCGTAGCCGCCGTTCGGGGCTTGGGTCGTGCCCGAGAGCCAGGCGATGATCCCGGCCTGGTGCTGCTCACCGACAGCGCTCTTCATGTCGAGGCCGTCGAGGACGAGCAGCCGGTCCTGCACCGGCGCGAGCGGCGACAGGATGGGCCCCAGGGTGAAGTTCGTCTCGGTGCCGGTCGGCCGCCAGCGGTTGATCACGGTCCCGCCCGGCGTGTAGACGGAGAGGAAACGCTTGGCGGGGGCGGGTTGCGCGCTCGCCGTGCGCTCGGGGCCCATGATCTCCAGCCAGGGGAGCGCGATGGCGATGGCGCCAGCGCCGCGCAGCACGGCACGTCGGCTCAAACGAAAGTTCGACATAACCATCACTCCTCCTGGGCAGCCATGTAGTGGAAGGCATCCGTCTGCGTGAGCTCGATCAGGAGCTGCTTTACATTGTATCCGGACGCCTTGAAGGCGTCCGTGACAGCCTTCTTGGTGCAAGCGTCCCCGGCGCGAAGCGTGAGACCATAGCCGTACTCGGCCCAGCGCGTCGCGAAGCAGTTCTGCACCGCCTCGGTCTGGGCGAGCCCCTGCACCAGCTCGATCGGCCCGCTCACCTTGATGTCCGTGCCCGGGACCCCGCCGCTCGCGTCGATCGGGACGTCGTTCTCCGTCGTGCGGAACAGCCCGACCGCGTCGTAGTTCTCGAGCGCGAACCCGACCGGATCCATGAACTGGTGGCACCCCGCGCAGACCGGATCCTTGCTGTGCTGGCTGAAGCGCTCCCGCGCCGTCGCGCCGGTGTACGGATCCGGCGGCTTCACCCGCTCCAGGATGTCGCCGGTGGGGAGCGGGATCTTCTGGCACATCAGCTTGTCGAGCACGAACGCGCCGCGGACCACGGGGTTCGTGTTGTTCGAGTGCGTCGTCCCGGCCATCATACCGGCCTGGGTGAGGAGCCCGAGGCGCTGGGTCGTGTCGAGCTGCACCCGCTGGAACTCGTCGCCCGTCACGCCGGGGACGCCGTAGAACTCCGCGAGAGGCCCGTTCATGAACGAGTACGGGGCCGTCAAGATGGACGCCCAGGTGCCGTTCTCCACGAAGATCTCGTGCTCGAGCAATCGCTGCGTCTCTTCGTGCATGAGCGAGCCGATCTTCCGCGAGAAGGTCGGGAACGACTCTGCTTTTCGCTCGAGATCCGCGAGGCTGCTGATGGGGAGCAGGTTGTCGAAGAAGTACCGGACGATGCTCCGGGACCGAGGATCCTCGAGCATGCGCTCGGCATGAGCGCGCACGCCTTCCTTGGTCGAGAGCTCACCTGCCCGCGCCGCCGTGCGCAGCTCCTCGTCGGGCATCGTGCCCCAGAGCAGGTACGATAGGCGCGTCGCCATCTCGTCGCCCGTGGGCCGGCGGAGCTCGGGGCGCTCCGGGTCGGGTGTGCCAAACTCGATGCGGTAGAGGAAATCCGGCGACTGGAGCAGCCCCTCGATCACCGTCGCGATGCCGACGTCGAACGTGGCGTCCGTCCGGCCGGCGCTGTACAGCGCGAGGAGCTCGTCCGCCTCGCCGTCGGCGAGCGGCCTTCGGTAAGCGAGCGGCGCGATTCGCTCGATGATCGTGCGTGCGCACGCGACCTCGCTCTCCGCCGTCACGCTGCTCGCGCAAGGGTCGAGCTTCGCGAGCGCCTCCGGGGTGGCGGTCGCGCGCTTGGCGACGCCCTCCGCGACGGTGCCCAGCTGGCTGGCGAGCAGGCTCGAGACCGACAGCGTGTCCGCGTCATTGCCGAAGCCGTTCCCGACATCCTCGCTCGGAAGCGAAATGGCTGGATCCGTCGTGTCGCCCAGGAGGTCGCGGACGGTCTTGTTGTATTCGAAGCGCGTCAGCCGCCGCAGCGGCGCTCGACCGGGGTACACCGCGCCGTCCTCGCAAGCGGCCGGGTCCGTCGGGCCCGTGCCCGTCGAGGTGGGCGGCGGGTCCGTCGTAGTGGAATCGGAATCGTCGGAGCGAAACCCGCCCAGGTCTCCCGTGCAGCCGCTGGCCACGATCAACGCGATCGAGACGGCTGACCGAGCGCCTAGGAGAGGACGCGCCTGCTCATGATCTGAGGGCCTAACCATGGGTTCTCTCTCTTCGCCCGCTGTGGGCACGCTACGTGAGCAATACCGATGATTTTTCACGACGATCGTGGAACAATCGATGTCTGTCGCGTTCTCTGGTGGCTCACTCCTGGCGAAACGCCGATCACCATCGTTCGACAATCGTCTGCGCGACGACCGAACGAGCGTAACCGGCACCAGGATCGACCCGATACCCGACCACGAAGCGCGCGATGCGCATGGCGACCCACGCAGAGCAAAGCGAAAGGATACCCTCGCAATGTGAACGCTCACATGCAGGATGTCAACGCCTATCGATCGGCCCGCGCGCGTCCGCCAACCCGAGGGAGGACAAGGTCGGTGGAGCTCCTCCGAAGCGCCGCGTCAACAAGAGCGGACGCCGCACCACGGTCGAGAACGTAAACGTAAACGTGGACGTCCACGTCCACGTCCACGTTCATGTTGCAGGGAGGGTGTAATCCTCCCGGTCGTGGTGTTGAACGAATACCCAGGCTCCGGGCTCCCCCGCGGACGCCGGAACCGCAGCGGCGCGCTCAGCCGCGCGAGGGCTGCCGCTGTTCCAGGAGCCCGCCCGATTCCGCCTCGCCCACCGGGCCCGCCGCGCGCATCGACTGCAAGGCAGCGACGATCTCCTCCGTGACGCACGGCCCGCCCGAAACGTAGTACGGCGCGAGCGGCCTCAGCGGCGGCGGGAGCACCTCGGCGACCCGCGCGCCAATGGCGTCGCGCGACGCCGAGTGCCCCTCCTCCCCGGCCGCGGCCCGGAGCGCCCGCGCGAAATCGGCCGCCGTGAGCCAGCGCGCGTCGCGATCGCGCTCGATCGCCCGCGCGACGGCCGCCGTGACGGCCTGGCCCACGCCCTCGCGCTCGCTCGAGAGCGGCGGCACCTCGCGCTCCAGGACGGCGTGGAGGGTCGAGACCATGTTGCCGCCGGCGAACAGCCGCCTGCCCGCCAGCACCTCCCACGCCACGACCCCGAGCGAGAACACGTCCGAGCGCCGATCCAGCGGCCTCGCGTTCGCCTGCTCCGGCGAGAAATAGCTCAGCTTCCCCTTCACCATCCCGGTCTTCGTCCGCGTCGTGCGGCGCAGGGCATACGCGAGCCCGAGATCGCAGATCGACGCCCGGCCGTCGACGCCGACAAGGATGTTGGACGGCGAGATGTCCCGGTGGATCACCTGGAGCAGCTCCCCCGAGCTGTCGCGCGCCTCGTGCGCCGCGTGCAGCCCCTCGGCGGCCTGCGCGATGAGCTCGATCGCGTCGCCGACCCCGAGCGCCCCGGGAGCACGGGTGAGGTGCTTGAGCGTGACCCCCACGACGAGCTCCATGACGATGTACGGCGCGCCCTCGTCGAGGCCGTAATCGAGGACGGGAACGAAATGGGGGCTCGCGACGCGCGACGCGATGGCCGCCTCGTCGAAGAGCATGCACGCATAGCTCGACTCGTAGCGCAGATCGGCCCGGATCCGCTTCACCGCCACGAGCGACCCGCGCTCCGGACCCGCGCCGCCCGCGTCCCCTCCGCCTGCAGCGCAGGCGCGACGCGCGATGAAGACCTCGGCCGAGCCGCCCCTGGCCAGCTGCAACAGCAGCTCGTAAGGACCGACGGCGCCCAGGTCAGAAGAATCCATGCTCACTGCTCCGGGCGGCGGGTTATCACGTCAATGGTTGTTCATCAACCTTGGCCCCCTTGCGCTTCGCTCCGTTCACACTCGGATTTGCGCTCCGGGGGGCGCCCCTCTCCTCCCCCTCCTCCCCCTCCTCCTCCGCCGCGATCCTGCGCGGGGCCGCGGGCGACGAGGCCCTCGCCGTCCGTGGGGGCGTCGCCGCCGCGCTCGGCGTGCTCGGCCAGCACCCGCTCGTCGGTCTCGCCCACCGAGCGCAGCCAGCGCGCCGCAGCCCGGTGGCCGGCGGCGCGATCGCCGTCCGTGAGCATCCCGTAGGCGGCGTCGCGCACGAGGGCGTGACGGAACGTGAGCTCGTCGTGCCCCGGGTAGCGCGACACGCCGCGCCGGGCGACGAGCTCCTCCGAGAGCAGGCTCTTGAGCCAGCGGTCGAGCGACTCGGCCGAGGTGCCAGCGCCGAGCAGCTGCCGCACGCCGTCCGGCCAGAAGCTGCCGCCGAACAGGCTCGCCGCCCGCAGCGTGCGCCGCGCCTCGGCCGGCAGCGCCTCGATGCGCGCGTGCATCAGGGCCACGACCGTGGGCGGCATGGCGCTCCGGCCCTCCGCGCGCGCGCGCATGAGCTCCTCGAGGAAGAAGGGGTGGCCGTCGGCGTGCTCGACGAGCCGCGCCACCTCGGGCAGCGCGAGCTCCTCGCCGAACACGCTGCGGACGAGCCGCTCGGCCGCGCGCTGGCTGAGCGCGCCGAGCTTGATGTGCTGCACGCCGCGCGAGCCCCAGAGGCCGGGGAACGTCTCCATCACGCTGTGGCGCGCGAAGCCGAGCACGAGGAGCGGGCGATCCGAGAGCGCCTGGAGCGCCTCGTCCAGCACCGAGACCGAGGCGTGATCGCTCCAGTGCATGTCCTCGAGCACCACGACGACCGGCCCCTCGGCGCACCGCGCGGCGAGCCACTCGAGCACGGCGCGGCGGGCCTGATCGCCCAGGGCGACCGCGTCCCCGCGGGGGGCGCGCAGCTCGGCGTCGGGGTCGTCGAACGGCGTGCCCGCGATCTCGCCGAGGTACCAGGCGACGCGCGGAGCGTCGTCGGCCGGCGCGGGGAGGGTCCGCGCGACGTGCTCGCGGATCTTGGCGCGGCGCGCCTCGAGCGCCTCGCCGGGCAGGCAGCCGGCGGCCGCGAGGACGATCTCGCCCAGCATGCCGAACGGCGCGCCCGCGCCGAGGGGGTCGCCCCGCGCCACGTAGACCGACGCGCGCGCGTCGCGCTCGCGCACGGCGCGGATGAGCTCGCAGCGGAGGCGCGTCTTGCCGATGCCAGCCTCGCCGAGGACGAGCGCGGCGCGCGCCACGGGCTCGTCGGCGCTCTGCTCGAAGAGGCCGCGCAGCGTCGCGAGCTCGCGGTCGCGCCCGACGAACGAGGTGACGCGGCCGAAGAGCGTGCGCTCGGGCTCGGTGCCGTCGCGCTCGCCCATCAGCAGGAACGAGGGGCCGTCGCCGATCACCTCGAAGCGCGGCGCAGCGAGCCCCGCGGTGACCTCGTCGATGCGCACGTCGCCCTCGGCCTCGCGGAGGCGGGCGACCGCGCGGTCGATGACGTCGCCCGCGGGCAGGCGCTCGCCCACCTGCGCGCGGCCCGTGGCGAGCGCGACCGGGCGCCCAGGAAGGCGCGCCTTCAGCGCGAGCGCGCACTGCGCGGCGCGCGCCGCGAGGTCGAAGGCGGCCATCGTGCCGGCGCCGCCGCGGCCGGAGAACACCTCGTCGGTCTGCGAGGACAGGAGCACCATGCGCGTGCCGCCCGGGAGCCGCACGCGCTCGCCGCCGAACGCCTCGGCGAGGTCCGCGACGATCCGCTCGACGCCGCGATCGCTCGCCGGCTCCGGGTCGGCGGCGCCGAGATCGACGAGGACGACGCTGACGAGCCGCCGCTCGTCGTCCGTGACCGACGCCGGCGCGCCGTCCGCGCCCGCGCTGGACGCGCGCGCGAGCAGGGCGCGCGCGTCCGCGAGCGCGGCCGCCGCCGCGCGGCCGTCCGCGGGGCGCGCCGCCGGATCCTTGGCCAGGAGGCGCGCGGCGAGCTCGTCGAGGAAGGGCGGCACGTCCGGGCGCCGCTCGACGAGGCGCGGCGCCTCCTCGAGGAGGATGCGGCACACCTCGGCGAGCGGATCGTCGGCCGCGAAGGGGCGCTGCCCGGCGAGGCACTCGAAGAGCAGGACGCCGAGCCCGAAGACGTCGGCGCGCGCGTCGACCTCGACGTCGCCGCGCGCCTGCTCGGGCGCGACGTAGCCGAGCGAGCCGACCAGCGAGCTGGCCTCCGTGACGAGCGAGGTCGACGCCGCCGCCCGGGCGACGCCGAAGTCGAGCAGGACCACGCCGTCGACCCTGCCGTCGCGCAGGAGCACGTTGCTCGGCTTGAGATCGCGGTGCGTGATCCCGATCGCGTGGATCGAGGCGAGCGCCTCCGCGATCTGGTGCGCGACGAGCAGCGCGTCGGCCACGGGGAGCGGCCCCTCCTGTAGGCGCGCGTCGAGCGTGACGCCCTCGAGCCACTCCATCGCGAGCCACAGGGCGCCGTCGTCGCCCGTGCCGTGCGCGATGTGCTGCACGATGAGCGGGTGCTGCACGGCCTCGAGCATGCGCGCCTCGCGCCGGAAGCGGGCGGCGAGCTCCGGGGGCGCGACCTTGAGCGCGACGGGGCGCCCGGTCAGCTGGTCGATCGCCCGGTAGACCGTGCCCATCCCGCCGGCGCCGGCAAGGCGGTGCACCTCGAACCGGCCTGCGACCAGCGTGCCCTCGCGCATGGTGCCAGCTTATCCGAGAGCTCCCGTCAGGTGCGCGGCGCGAGCGCTCGGTGGTGACGGTCCAGGGTGTTTGTTGTACGCTGTGCGCGCCGACACGCACCGACCCCCAGAGGGCCGCGCCGCCCGCACAGGACGCCCCCTCAGGACCGTCGGCTCGGCCGATCGAAGAGGGACCCCCGATGAACCCCGGACAGCAGGTGACGAGCACGCTCAGGCTGGCGCGCGAGCTCGGGAAGGGGGCGATGGGGAGCGTGTGGGTGGCCGATCACCTCGCGCTCGGGACGCAGGTGGCGGTGAAGTTCATGGCGCCGGCCTACGCGGACCAGACCGGCTTCGTGGAGCGCTTCCGGCGGGAGGCGATGGCGGCCGCGCAGATCAAGAGCCCGCACGTCGCGCAGGTCTTCGACCACGGCGTCACGCCGGACGGGGTGCCGTTCATCGTGATGGAGCTGCTCGAGGGCGAGGACCTCAAGAGCCGCATGCAGCGGCTGGGCGCGCTGCCGCCCGTCGAGGTCACGGCGATCGTGTCGCAGACGGCCAAGGCCCTCGGCCGGGCGCACCAGGTCGGGATCGTCCACCGCGACATCAAGCCGGACAACATCTTCCTGCTCGACGTCGAGGGCGAGCTGTTCGTGAAGGTGCTCGATTTCGGGGTGGCCAAGCGGGTCCAGGGCGAGCTCGGCATGACGTCGACCGGGAGCGTGCTGGGCACGCCGCTCTACATGAGCCCCGAGCAGCTGCTCAGCGCGAAGCACGTCGACTTCCGCGCGGATCTCTGGGGGCTCGCGGTGGTCGCTTACCACGCGCTCACCGAGCAGGTCCCGTTCCGGGGCGAGACGCTGGGCGCGCTGTCGGTGGTGCTGCACACCGGGATCTTCACGCCGCCGAGCGAGGTGAGGCCGGAGCTCTCTCCGGCGATCGACGCCTGGATGAAGAAGGCGCTGGCGCACGATCCGGCGGCGCGCTTCGCGTCGGCGCGGCAGATGGCGGAGGCGCTGGAGCGCGCGGTCCTCGGCATCGCGCGCACGGCGTTCACGACCGAGCCCTCGTCCGCGGGGGAGCGAGCCCTCCACGGGAGCGCGTCGCAGCCGGTGCTGTTCGGGGAGCCGACGCCGCTGCCGCCGGCGCCGGGCGCGCGGCTCTCGACGACCGGCACGCCGCCGTCGTCGGCGCCGAGCGCGCGGCTCTCGACGGACGGCGCGCCGGGGCGGACGCTCGCCGGCATGGCGACCTCGGGGACGGACGGGGCCCGGAGGTGGGCGCCGGCCATCCTGGCGGCCGCGCTCGCGTTCGGAGCGCTGGTGGCGGCGGTCGTCTTCCTGGCAACGAAGCAATCGCCCACGGCCGAGGTGACCCCCTCGTCGGAGGCGCCGGCCCGGCAGGCCGCGCCCGTCCCGGCGCAGCCGGTGGTGCCGGCGCCAGCGAGCGCCGCCGCGCCGGTGCCGGCAGAGCCGGCGAGCGCGACGCCCGCGGCCGAGACCGCGCAGCCAGCGGCCACGGCGGCGACCGCGCAGCCGGCGGCCACGGCGGCGACCGCGCAGCCGGCGGGCGCTGCCCGCACCGGCGCGGCAGGGAGGCCGGGTGCGACGGCGGCGCCGCGCGGCACGTCCGAGGGGCGCGGCCGCGCCACGCCGCGGGAGGCGTCGACGGGACGCCCGACGGGGACGAAGCCGCCCGCGCCGGTCGAGGACACGATCGGCTTCTGACGCGGCCTCCGGCCTCGTCGCGCACCGAACGCCCCGGACGCCCATGAACGCGGCCTTCGGACGACCTGGTCAGACGGAGCCCGTTGAAATGGGGCGCTCGCGCCGCTCGACGGCAAAATATGGAATCAACCGCGCTGGCACGGGCGATGTCGACATCGGAAGGTGAGGCCCACGGGGCGCACTGCGACATCCCGCCTCGCTCCTCCAGCGGAAGGGGCACAGAAATCGGCGCGAACGCACCGAGGCGTGAGAATTTCGGATTGGCACAGAGCGTGCGGTATCCGTCGCCGGGGCCCAGAGCGAGGACGCGCTCAACGCGAAGGAGGTCTCTTCCATGGAGAAGCTCGTAATTGGCCTGGTGCAGACGCACGACGACGCGGAAGCCGCGGCGGAACGCGTCATCGACTGCGGCTACACACGACAGGAGGTCAGCCTGCTGATGACCGAGGCGACACGCGACAGGTGCTTTCCGAGCCCGGACGTGGCGCCGCCGTCGAGCACGTTCGGCGCCGCGGTCGCGATGAGCGTCGTGGTCCCCGACCTCGGGTTCGTGGTCGCCGGGCCGCTGGCCGCGGTCGTGGCCAGCGCGGTCGGCGCCGGGATCACGGGCGGCCTGCGCGAGATCCTCATCACCGCGGGCGTCCCGAGGCACTGGGCGGAGCGCTACCAGGCCGGCGTCCGGCAGGGCGGCATCCTCGTGAGCGTCTTCGCCCGCAGCGAGCGCGACGTCGGCCTGCTCCATCTGGTCCTGGACGACCCGCACATGACGTCGTTCCACACGGAAGCCCACCGGCACCACGCGTACGACACGTCGTTTTGATCCGAGGCGCGCGCGTCGCGAGGCAAAGCGCCTCACCCCGGCAGGCGGATCCCACGCCTCGGCGCGGGCTCAACCCCCGAGCGACCTGAGCCGCGCGCGCAGCATCAGCGCCCCGATGAGGTCTTCCTCCGCGTCGCTCCGGCGCGACCAGCCCAGCGAGAGGTAGCGCAGCAGCTCGCCGAACGTCGGGCCGGCCAGCGCCGCGCTCGTGCCGCCGCGGACGACCCAGAGCTGCTCGCCGTCGGCCCCGAGCGCGACGACCGACCGCTGGGCCGCGCCGCCGCCGAGCGCCGAGCCCGAGAGCCGCGCGATCGGGTAGAGCTGTCGCGCCGCCGCCGCCTCCCAGCCCGGCTCGCGGTCGTGGGCGAGGAGCTCGCCCTTGCGGAGGAAGCGCAGCGTGCCCTCGACGGCGCCGATCGCGAGCTCGCGGTAGAGGTCCTCCGGATCCGCCGGATCGGCCCAGTCGTACGCGCGCACGAACGCCGCGTACGTCGCCGGCGGGGCGACGCCGCGGACGGGCGGCGGGGACGCGGGCGCGCCGCGGCCGTCTTCGCGGCGGAGCACCCGGTTGAGCCGCGCGACCTCGTCGGCGATCGACCCCGGCCCCGGCGCGACGAGGTGTATCTGGACGCGGCGCTCGGGCGCGAAGAGGCCGCCCATGAGCGCGCCCAGCACCGGGGCGCCCAGCTCGGCCGCGAGGAACGTCGAGCCGCGGTGCGGCCGGATCGCCCGGTCCATGGCCTCGCGCTCCTCCGCCGCGGTCGCGCCCTCCGGCAGGTCGACGTCGACCTCGACGATGTCGCTCCGGTCGGGCGCCTCCACGCCGGCCTCGACGCCCTCGTCCCCTTCCCTCACGAAGTGGCGGACGAACCCGCTCGCCTCGAAGCGCCAGCCGTCGTCGTGGACGACGTCCTCCGAGAACACGAGCGCGAAGACCGTGGCGCCGGGGTGGCCGAGCTCGGCGGCCGCGTCGAGCACGGCGACGGGCGGAGAGAGCTCGTCCTCGAAGAGCTCGGCGAGGTGGTCGAGCTCGTCGCCGCCGCCGGCGGGCTCGCCGCTCGAGTAGAACGCTGCCGCGTACCCGGGCACGCCGGGGAGCGGCGCGATGAACAGGCGCGGCGAGGCGACGTCCCAGCCACCGAGCGCCACGGCAAAGCCCTGGGACAGCGCGCGGTCCGGGATGTCGGCGGGTCGAAAGATCAACGCAGCGAACGTGGTGGCCATGGGGCGCTCAGGGTAACCCGATCTCCGGCCCGCGCCGGCGTCCGTCGCGCCCAGCGCGTCTTCATGACCGCTTCCTCAAGTTCTTCCTGATCCGGGGCGCAGGCGGCCGCGTTTTACTCGAGCGGCGAGCCGCCGCGCTCCGCGGGGCCTTGGACGCGGCGCGGCGCATCGGGTAGAGGAGACGCCATGCTCGGAAAATCCACCCTGTCCGTCGGTGAGACAGCGCCCGATTTCAGCCTGCAATCGCAGAAGCGGGAGACGGTCAAGCTCTCCGACTTCCGGGGCAAGAAGACCGTTGTCCTGTTCTTCTATCCCAAGGACGACACCCCTGGATGCACGGCGGAGTCGTGCGCGTTCCGCGACCATTACGATGCGTTCGCGGAGGCGGGCGCCGAGGTCCTCGGCGTGAGCGCCGACTCGGCGGGGTCTCACCAGCAATTCGCCGACAAATACCGCCTGCCCATGACGCTGCTCAGCGACCCTGGCGGGGAGACCGCCGCGCGCTACGGCGTCAAGTCGCTCTTTGGCCTCCTCCCGGGCCGCGTGACGTTCGTCATCGATCGCGACGGCATCGTTCGACATGCCTTCTCCTCCCAGCTCCGCGCGACCCGCCACGTCGACGAGGCGCTCGCGGTCGTGAAGCAGCTCGAGGCCTCGCGGCGCGGCTGACGCGCGGCGCCGCGCCCGATCTCCCGGCCAGCCACCGTCGTTGACGCCCCCCGGAGGGGCGTTATGGACACCGCCAGGGCGGGGCCATCGCACGCCTCCGCCGGGGGAGGCGACGATGAACCATGGATTGAGGACCACGGCGACGCTGCGGGCCGCCGCGATGGATCCGGCCCGATCGGGGGCCGCGTCGGACACGCTGCTGCTAAGGCGGGTGGTGCTCTCGACGGGCGGAGTCGGATATTTCGAGCACGAGGCGCGCGTGCGCGGCGACGCCGAGCTCCGGCTCGAGGTGCGGCTCGATCAGGTCGACGATGTATTGAAGAGCATCGTTGTCTATGACGATCGCGGCGTGATAGGGAATATCACGCTTCCCGGGAGGGAGCCGCTGCGCGATCTGTTCCGCGAGCTCCCGTTCGACGAGGGCGCGCTCGAGTCCGAGGCCGCCCTGCTCAACGCGCTCCGCGGCGCCGAGGTGCGGACGCGAGGGGCGCAAGGGGCCATCGCCGGGCGGATCGTGGCGGTCACCACGGCGCAGGCGGCGCTGCCGCACGGCGGCTCGGAGGACCGGCACCGGCTCTCGCTGATGTCGGAGGGCGCGCTGAAGCAGGTCGTCCTGGAGGAGCTCGAGAGCGTGGAGCTCGTCGAGGAGCGGCTGCGGCAGCAGGTCGGCGCGGCGCTGGTCGGGCTCTCGAGCCGGCGGGAGCGCAACCGCCGCGAGCTCGTCGTGCGCACGGCCGGCGAGGGCGAGCGGGTGGTCCGCGTGGCCTACGTCATCGAGGTGCCGCTCTGGAAGACGACGTATCGGCTCACGGTGCCGGAGGACGCGCAGACGAAGACCGGGGCGCTCGCCGGGTGGGCCGTCGTCGAGAACCAGAGCGGCAGCGACTGGCAGAACGTGGATTTCACCCTGGTGTCGGGAGACCCGGTGACGTTCCGCCAGGCGCTCTACGAGATCTATTACGTGGCCCGGCCGGAGGTGCCCGTCGACGTCGCCGAGCGCGTGCTGCCGCGGCTCGACGAGGGCGCCGCGGGGCTCGCGGCCAGGGCGGCGCGGCGCATGGGCTACCGCGCCGGCAGGGGCGCCGACGAGGCCCGCGCGCCCGCCGCGGCGGTCACCGTGCCCCCCGAGAAGGTCGAGCCGGAGCCCGCGGAGGCGGCGACGCAGGTCGTGTTCCACTTCCCGGCGCCGCTCACGATCGCGAGCGGGCAGACGGCGCTCCTCCCGATCATCCAGCGCGAGATCCCGGCAGAGCGGCTGTGGCTCTATCAGCCGGAGGCGAGCGCGCGCAGCCCGCTCGCCTCGGTCCGCCTGAGGAACGACGGCGACACGACCCTGCCGGCCGGCGCGATCACGGTCTACGAGCGCTCGGGCCGGGGGGTCGTCACCTACGTCGGCGACGCGCGCCTCTCGCCGCTGCCGCCGGGCGAATCGCGGATCGTGAGCTTCGCCGTGGACCGGAAGGTGCGAATCGACCGCGAGGAGCGGGGCGAGGAGGTGTTCTCGCGCGCCAAGATCCAGGGCGGCATGCTCGAGATCGTCAGGACCGCCCGCAAGGTGACGGTCTACACGATCGTGGGCGCGGCGCGCGAGCCGCGCGTCCTGCTCATCGAGCACCCGCGCATCGCCGGCTGGGACCTCGCCGAGCCCACGGAAGGCGTCGAGGCGACGCGCGATCGCTACCGCGTCCGGCGCGAGGTCGCCGCGGGCGAGACGGCGCGCGTGACCGTGGCGCTGGAGCAGCCCATCTCGCACACGGTGGCGCTCACGGGCCTCTCCGGCGAGCAGATCGAGGTGGTCCTGTCGTCGCGCGAGATCCCCGAGGCGCTGCGCGCGGCGCTCGCGCGGCTCGCGGAGCTCAGGGCCGCGGTCGCCGAGAGGCAGCGCGCGCTCTCGGCCCTCAAGTCCGAGATCGAGGCGCTGCGCGCCGAGCAGGCGCGCGTGCGCGACAACCTCAAGGTCGTGCCTCCGGGGAGCGCCCTCCACGAGCGCTACCTCAAGGCGCTGGGCGAGCAGGAAGACCGGATCGCGGCGGTGTCGGCGAAGCTCCCGGGCGCGCGGGAGGCGGTGGCCAGCGCCGAGCGGGCGCTCGCCGAGTACGTGCGCGGCCTGTCGCTCACGACCTAGCGCTGGAGTCGACCGAGATCGTCCCCGGCTGCGCGGGCCCGGCGCCCTCCTGCGCGGCCTCCGCTCCCCTCCTGAGCACCCCCATCATGGTGTCTGGAAAAGAGCTGGGATTGCTACGCTGAGGTCACCGCAGTTCACGCGTGATGGCTCGGGCTGCACGGGCCCCCTCGGTGTGCGGCAGAGATCGTTCCGTCACAGCGGCGGCTCGATTCCCAGGACCCTTGTTCCGCTCGAGTCCAGGATCGCGTGATGAATGTCGCTCTCGCCAAGCGCGTGGGTGGCCGTGAAATCGAAATAGTAGCTCGATCCGTAATACGGATAGAAACTCCCGCTGTGCGCTCCGCGTACGACCTTGATAGCGTAGCCCACCGGCCCCTGCACGAGACCCTGGAATTCGTTGTCGTCGTAACCTTCAATGAGCTGCTTGAGGCTGTCCCACGAAAGGTCGCCCTGATAATGGCTCGGTCGCTCGTCGATGAGCATCTTCGTCACCCCTCCGTGAATTCGCCGCGATTGCAACCCGGCGCGCGTGGCGCGTCGATACTGAACATGCGCCCGTCGTCCTCGCGAAGGCGGCCATGCGGCGGCATCGGGGGAGGCGCCGTTTTCCGCGCTCGCCGAGCAGGCCTATCGGCGGCCCTCGCCGGCACCCTCGGCGCAGCGGGCGCCGCGCCGGTAGTCGGCCAGCGCCTCCAGATAAAGCGCGCTGAAGCGATCGGTGGAGAACGGATTCTGGCTGGTCACGAGGTTGCAATCCCGCTGCGCGTAGGCGCTCCCGGGGAACGCGGCCTCGTGCTCGTAACCGTGATCCTCGAGCTGCTCGCCGATGCCCCGGACCTGGGCGTCGGCCCCCATCACGAAGGTCTCGATATAGAACTCCTCGAACGACGAGACCGACGTCACCGTCCGACCGCTGAGCGGATGCGGCTGCCGCATGCGGGTGAGCACCGCCGGCGCGTGGCAGATGAGCCCCACGGGCTGGTGTTTCGCGCCAAAGTGAGCGAGCAGCGCGTGCAGATCCGCGTTGTCGAGCAGGTCGACCATCACGCCCTGTCCGCCGGGAACGACGATGCCGTCGAACGAGTCGGCCGCGGCGCGCGCCGCCTTCAGGCTGAGCGGCGCGCGGACCTCCGGGGCGCGCTCGACGAAGCGCTGCGCTTGCGCGCGCCGCGCTCCGTCTCCCCAGTACCGCTCGTCGAGGCTCTCCGGGTCGATCGCCGGGGCAGCGCCCCCGTCGGTCGCGAACACGACCTCGTGCCCCGCGCCGGTGAGGGCCATGTACGGCTCGTAGAACTCGCCGAGGAAGGTGCCGGTCGCCCGCTTTGAGCTGTCGGCGAGCGTCTGCTCTCGCGCGGCGCTGAGGACGAACAGGATCTTCCCTCTGGGTTTCTCTGCCACCGGGCGCTCGGGGAACACGGGGTGGAGCCTCGGCGCCGCCGCGCCGCACGCGACGAGCGCCGAGCCGGCGAGCACGACCGCGAGGCCCGCGATCAGCGCCGTCCTTCGGGCCGCGGCCCGCGGCGCTCTGCGGCGCCCCGGGCCGCGCGTGGGTTCCGTCGCTGGGCGCTCGCCGTCTCGCTTCGTTCGTTCCGTCGTCATGCGGGAGACCATGACCAGCGGAGCGAGATCGCACCTTGACCTAGGTCAAGAAGCAGCGGCCCTGGTCACGGCGCGCTTCAGGCGGCTCAAAGCCTCGGGTGTGATGCCGAGATAGGCGGCGATGTGGTAGTCAGGCACGCGGCGCGCCACGGCCCCGTGCTCTGCGAGGAACGCCCGATAGCGCTCGGCGGCCGGATCCATCAGCAGCGACGCCTCGCGGCGCACCTTCTTCAGGTACACCCGCTCGACGATCCGGCGGCTCACCCGCTCCCAGTAGATGTCGCGCTCACAGAGCTCGCTCAGTCGCGAGTAGGGCGCGACGAAGAGCTGCATCGGCGTCAGCGCCTGGATCGTCAGCCGGGCGGGCTCCCTGGTGATCAGCGCCTCCAGCACCGACATGAAGTCCGGCGCGGAGATGAACCCCTTGTTGAACTCCTTCCCATCGCTCCGCGTGTAAAACATCCTCGCGATGCCGGAGTTGACGAGCGCCACCGAGTCGCTCGCGTCGCCCGCCCGCACGAACGCCTCGCCCTTCCGCAGGCTCTTCCCGTGAAACAGGGCCGCGAAGGCGTCGAAATGCGGCGCCGGCCGGGCGTCGAGCGCGGCGATCATGCGCGCGAGCGCCGCCACCTGCTCCGCGCGCGAGAGCTGCACCATGGCAGGGGAGCCTAGCACGGCGCTCCCGGAGCGCGCCTGCCGCTCGCCCGCGCCTGCATCGTGACGGGCCGAGTCGCATGGGCTAGATCACAGGTGCATGAGCCATTCGGCGGTCACAGCGGTCCTCGTCGGCGCTTGCCTTCTCGCCGGCTCTGCATCGGCGCAGGCGGAAGGCGTCCCCCCGGCAGGGAGCCCTCCCCCCGTGGTGGTTCCCGGCGAAGGCTGGCCCAACGTGGGGCGCCCTGGCGACCCCGTCGTGAGCGTGGGCGGCCTCTTCAGCTATGCTGGCCGCGAGAACGCCGATGACGCCGTGGGCGCCGGCGTCGAGGGGAGCCTCGCGTGGTACGGACAGCGCTCGTTCGTCTGGATAGGCGCCGTTGCGCAGGCGCAGATCGTCGCCGACCGACCGGTCCACGAGAGGTTGGCGCTCGGCTTCCAGGGTGGGTTCGGCCCGGTCGGCGCCGAGCTCTCGATGTACACCGAGGGCGCGGGCCGGTCGAACGCCCGGACGTATGGGGCGCAGATCGTCCCCTTCATCGCGATCCCCATCGCCTACGCGGGCTTTCGACTCGCCCTTCCGTTCGACGGGGCAGCTGGCGCGACGATGCCTTCCTACGGCACGGAGTACGGGCTGGTCATCGGCTTGAAATTCCCGATCAACCCGAGAGCCGCTGGGCACAGTCTTCATTGAGCCGGTTCACAGCCCCGTACGCCGGCCACACCGTTCTCCGCCCACGCCGCTGCCCCGCGTCCGCTCTCCGCTCCTCGAGCGTCACCTCGGCGGCGACGACGATCGCCTCGACCAGCTCCCTGGCTGGACACGCCTGCCTGGCGCGCTCGCTCGCTCCTGTGCCCTTGCACGTCGGCCGCGCGATCGCCGCCGCACGCCGCGAGCGGCCCCGCCGCCCGTTGCTCCTTCGCTACAACGAGGTATCCGCTCCGCGGCCGCCTGATGTCCGCAGGCAGCAGCGCTGAGGCCAGAAAATCTCGGTCACGCCCCTCGCGGAGCGGCCCGCCGGTGTGATAAGGCTGGCCGCCGGGGGGCAGATCCAGCAAGGCGCGTCGCGCATGGGCCTTGCACAGGGGCCCCGCGAGCGGCGCATAGGTCGCCAGGAGGCTTGAGATGGACGAGAGGGTTCAGCGGTACGTGGACATGGGGGTAGCGCTCGGGGTGAGCGTCGGCGGGAAGATCGTGGGCGCGATCCTGGTCTGGGTCATCGGCCGCATGATCGTCCGGGGGATCCTGTCGATGATGCAGCGCAGCTCCGCGCTGAAGAAGCTCGACACGACGCTGGCCCATTACCTGGAGTCGGCGGCGTCCGTGCTGTTGAACATCCTGCTCGTCATCGCCGTGCTCAGCGTCTTCGGCGTCGAGACGACCACCTTCGCCAGCCTGCTCGCCGCGATCGGCATCGCCGTCGGCATGGCATGGTCCGGCCTCCTGTCGAACCTCGCGGCCGGCGTCTTCATGATCCTCCTGCGCCCCTTCAAGACCGGGGATTACGTGACGGCCGGCGGCGTGACGGGCACCGTCCACTCGATCGGCCTCTTCGCGACCACCCTCGATACGCCCGACAACGTCCGCACCATCGTGGGCAACAACAAGATCTTCAGCGACACGATCCAGAACTTCAGCACGAACCCGGTCCGCCGCGTCGACTGCACCGCGCAGCTCGCCCACGGCGCGGATCACGAGGCGGCGATCGCTCAGCTCAAGACGCACCTCGCGCTCATCCCTAACGTCGCGAAGACCCCTGCGCCCAGCGTCGAGATCCTGGATTTCACCCTCGCCGGGCCCGTGCTGGCCGTCCGGCCCTTCTGCCACACCGATCATTACTGGGGCGTCTACTTCGCCACGACCAAGATCATCCGCGAGGAGCTCGGCAAGATGGGGCTCCCCGTCCCGAGCCAGCACGTGCACATCAACCAGCTCGCGGCGGCGCCTCCCCACCGCGCCGCAGGCTCGGAGATTCACCCGACGGCCTGACGCTCCGCCGATCGGCCGCGCGCCCTGCCCCTGCGCGCGGCCGGGATGCTCCGCATCGAGCGGATGAACCGGACACAGCTCGTCCTCCACCAGCAGAGCAAGGGCCCGTCCCAGTCGGCCCAGGCGCGGGGTCGAGCGGGCGAGGTGCCGAGACGACGCCGTCGAGGCCCTTGCGCCCGCGCTGGCCGGGGAGCATGGTCGCTGCATGAGCGTCGAGGAGCGCGTCGCGGCGGAACGGCTTGTCCTGGCCGCAAACGAGGCCTTTTACGAGGCGTTCCGCGCCGGGGATTACCAGGCGATGTGCCGGGTGTGGGCCGAGCGGGCGCCCGTGGCCTGCGCCCATCCCGGCATGGAGGCGCTCTCGGGGCGCGCCAGCGTGCTCGAGAGCTGGAGCCAGCTCTTGCGCCAGACCTCGCCCCTGCGCATGCGCTGCCAGGGCGCCTCGGCGCACCTCTTCGGGGACTTCGCCTTCGTCACGTGCTACGAGGCGAACGGCGACGAGCCCGCACACCTGTGCGCAACCAACGTGTTCGTCCTCGAGGACGGGCAATGGAAGATGGTCCACCACCACGCGGGTCCGCTCTCCGCGCCGCGGCCCGAGCGGTGGGCGCCCGCTCGCTCCCGGCTCATGAACTGAGGGGCTGGCCGGGGCCGGGGAGACCCGCCATGAGGCAACGGATCTCCGCTCGATGGAGCGCGCGGCTCGCTGGCGAATTCGTCAAGGAAGCGGCCGGAGGATCCTGTCGAAGACGGCGTCTCCGACGCGCTTGCCCTGACGGATCCCCTGCACTCCATCGAACCTCCAGTGGACGCCCAGGTAGACGCGGCTGACCGCGTTCTCCCAGGACGCCTCCTCGAAGCTGGAATAGCAGCGCGTGATCTCGGGGCGGACATTGCCCCGCTCGTCCGTCGTTACCCCGTTGTACTCGTCGGACATGAAGCAGAAGGGGATACGATCTGTCCCGTAATACCGGGTCAACACCTGGAACATGGCAGCCCCGAAGCTCGCGTGCCCGGAGGTGTACGCCGGAAATGCTGGGGTCATGCGCGGCGGGCCCTGGTTGCTGCCGGGGGATCCGAGGGGCGTCCATCTCCTGTCAGCTACCGTGAGCGAGTTGCCATCCCTGTCGGCCCGACGGATCGCTACGATGGGCCGCCAGAACTCGTAATGGTATTTCGTCTCCCACGTGGCGATGGCGGCGTCGGCCAGCGCGACGTTGACGAGCGCAAAGTAACGAGCGTTCTCGATCTCCGAGTTGCACTCCTTGACCGCGAGGACCCGCGCGATCTGGTTGTAGAGCCGGGGCGGCTCCCCGAGGCGCGGGGCGGAGTCGTACGACCAGAAGATCCCGATGACGGTCTGTTCCGGAGTGCGCGCGGTCGGGGTGCGCTGGCCGTCGCCACCCAGCAGGAAGACCTCATAGAAGCTCAACGCGTACTCCAGGCTCCACAGCGGCGGCGGCGGCCGAGACCGGAACTCGGCGCCGCTCTCGATGGCGAACGGCCGAACCTTTCCCCACCTCGGGGTCAAGTACCCCTGTTCGGGATAGAGCGGATCGACGCGATGCCGGCCGGGGGCGATGTCTGGGGTGTAAGGCATCGGGGCGTCTGACATGTCGTCCTCCCGCTCCCCGAGGATCTCGTCGGCGACAGCGCCGCCCAGCGCACGGCCATCCTCCTTGGCGTCGCTCTCGGGGATCTCGGCCAGGTACTCGCGGAGCCTCCCGTCGAGCAGCGCCCTCTGGCTCGGGAACAACGCCGTCAGCGTGCGGTGAGCTGCCGTGGCCACCGCCGCATCGATGGATGCATCCGGCATGTCGAGGAGGATGGAGTACGGCTTGTACCCCGGGACGATCGAGTTCACGGCGTCGAAGATCGCCGCGTGAACGATCGCGAGGGCCCGTGAGACGCGCGTCGGCCCGCCCTGGTCCCGCGCGCGTGCGC
Source organism: Sorangium sp. So ce145 (assembly GCF_051525985.1). Classification (NCBI taxonomy): domain Bacteria; kingdom Pseudomonadati; phylum Myxococcota; order Polyangiales; family Polyangiaceae; genus Sorangium; species Sorangium sp. So ce145. The sequence continues at coordinate 6,541,198 of NZ_CP150315.1, forward strand.
CGGCGGTGTCCTCTGCGACCGCGTCCAGAGCGACGGCGTTCCAGTCGAGGACCGCGTCCCTGTCCGGCGGATCGCCCTGCGCTTCCGGCACGTGGGCGAAGGCTCGATCTGCCAGCAGAGCGGTGGCAAGGGCGGCAAAGGAGACGGATACCCATCTCGCGGCTGAACGGTTCATTCAAGCTCCTTGGTTCGAGTCCTCGAGAATGGCCATCGAACACGATGGCCCTCGATCGTCGACCGGGTGGGGGGCCATCCAGCGACGAGAGGCATGCATCAACAACCTCGGCGAGCACGAAGCCCGTACTACCCGTGCGACACCGGCCACCACACGCAGGCGAGCGCGGCCTCACGGGGCATGTGGGCCGTGCGCCATCGATCGCCGGTCACTGCTCGGCGGGAGCTCTCTCTCTCTGCAATCGCCCGGAATCGAGCACACACCCCGTGTACCGGACGTCGCTCTTCGTTCTGGTCACTCGCCAAGATGTCGTGTGTTGTATCAAACCTAAGCTATCAGGCAGAGCCGATACGCGCAACCATACGACACCGAGACTCCCAGGCTCCGCTCGGTCGAACCGTGGTGGACACAGGATCGGAACCTGAACGGTGTCCGTCCGTTTTCGCCGATATTCACGGTCGGTCGCCGAGGAGCGGCCGCCACGCGCACTCCTCCGGCAAGAGCGCCCAGATGACGTGGGCGCTCGGGCGAAACGCGATCTCCCGCAGGACGCGGGGCGCCGAGATGCGATCCATCCTGAACATTCGCGGCTCGTTCTTCCCCGTGTCCAGGGCGAGCACGTACCAGACAGGGCTCTGGATCAGGAGGCCGTGCGGCTCCACGCGTCGCCTCGACGTCCTCCCCTCGCGGTCGCGGTAGTCGAACCCGAGGCCGACGCCGGCGGAGAACGACGCCTCGAAGAGCCTCACCAGCTCTGCAGGGGGCGCCCCGGCTCCGGCGCGCACTGGCCCGCTCGCAGGCTCGCCGACGATGACCCTGCGGCAGAGGGCGCGCAGCTCTCGCGCTCGTTCAGGAGGAAGGCTGCTGAGCAGCTTGGCCAGCGCGGAGCTGGCGGCGTCGCTCCACGGAAGGTCGCTCGCGGCCTGGGAGAGGCGCGCGGAGAGCCAGAGCGTCACGATCTCGGCGACCGAGAGGTGCACGGCGGTCACGCCCCGGCCGGCGTCGAGCCGGATCCCCCCGCCGGGGCCGGCCTCGCCCTCGATGTCGAGGCCGCGCTCCCTCAGCGTGGCGAGGTCCCTGCGCACCGTGCGGGCGCTGACCCCGAGCGTCGCGGCCAGCTCGCCGACCGTCGTCGCTCCCCGCGCGCGAAGCAGGTCGGAGAGCTCCATGACGCGGAGGGCGCGCGACATATGGTGACAGAATCTGTCAGGGTCTCGCGCTAGTCAACGCCCATGTCCAACGTGGCGAACACCTGGCCAATCGGCCTCGGCGTCCTCACCGGCAGGTACCCATGGCCGACCGGCTGAAGGACCTCTTCGACGAGCGGTGCGTCCGCTCGATCGCCCGCAACCTCCGCTCGGCGCACCCTGGCCTCGACGAGCGCGGCTTCGCCCGCGACTGCCTGGCCGGCCTCTCCGATCTGGAGCTGACGGGCCGCGCCTCCCGCATCGCGGACGTGATGCACCACCACCTGCCGCAGCCCTTTCCGGAGGCCGCTCGCGTGATCGTCGCCTCGCTCGGGCCCGAGCTCGATCGGAGCGACGCGTTCGGCCTCGCGCCGCTGCAGTACATGCCGCACGTGTTCTATGTGGCGAAGCGCGGTCTCGATCACTTCGAGGACGCGATGACCGCGCAAGTCGAGCTGACGAAGCGGTTCTCCGCCGAGTTCAGCATCCGCGCGTTCCTGACGAGGTACCCCGACGCGACGCTCCGGCGGCTCCGCGCGTGGGCCGTGGACCCGAACGTCCATGTCCGGCGGCTCGTCTCCGAGGGGACGCGCCCACGGCTGCCGTGGGCCCCGCGGCTCCGCGCTTTCCAGCAGGATCCAGGGCCGGTCATCGAGCTGCTCGAGCTCCTGAAGGACGATCCGGAGCGCTACGTGCAGCGCTCCGTCGCCAACAACATCAATGACATCGGCAAGGACCACCCGGACATCGCGGCGAGCCTCTGCCGGCGCTGGCTCGAGGGCGCGCCGCCCGGGCGGCAATGGATCGTGCGCCACGCGCTGCGCTCGCTCGTCAAGAAGGGTGATCGCGGCGCGCTCGACGCGCTCGGCTTCGGCGCGGCGCCGAGCGTCGCGATCGCCTCGGCGGCGCTGTCCCCGCGATCGGTGAAGCTCGGCGGAGAGCTACGCTTCTCGTTCGAGCTCGCGTCGACGGCGCCGCGCGACCAGGAGCTGATCGTCGACTGCGCCGTTCACTTCGTGAAGGCGAACGGCTCGACGCGGCCAAAGGTCTTCAAGCTGCGGAAGCTCGTCCTGCCGCCGTCGGGTCGAGCCGAGATAACCGGCAAGGTCTCCTTCGAGGAGATGACGACCCGCCGCCACTATCCCGGTCGCCACAGCATCGATGTGATGGTCAACGGCGTGGCGCACCCCCTGGGGCACTTCGAGGTGCGCCGGTGACCGAGCGAAGAAAGAAAGTGAGCAGGGAGGCGGGGAGACGGGGAGATTTGTGGGATTTCACTCCTCGTCTCCCCGTCTCCCCGTGAATTTTCTCGATAAAAATCAGAAAGGATGCTTCAGGGCGAAGGGAGCTGGCGCCCCCTGAGGGCGCGGGCGCCGCGCAGAGCCGTTGCGCGGGTCGGGGTCCGCGTCTATGAGGCGGGAGATGAAGGACTGGGAAGCGCTCTTCGCAAAGAAGCTCGAGGAGACCGACCTCGGCAAGGATCCGGCCCATGATCTGGCGCATTTCGCGAGGGTGGTCGCCACGGCCAAGGCGCTCGCGGCGGACGAAGGGGCAAGGCTCGAGATCGTCGTCCCCGCGGCGTGGCTGCACGATCTCGTCAACGTCCCCAAGAACGACCCCAGGCGCTCCCTGGCGTCGCGGCTCTCCGCGGAGGAGGCGCTCTGCTTCCTGCGGAGCGTGGAGTACCCCGAGGCGTTCCTCCCCGACATCGCCCACGCCATCGAGAGCCACAGCTACAGCGCGGGGATCGAGCCGACGACCCTCGAGGCCAGGGTGGTCCAGGACGCCGACCGCCTCGACGGCCTGGGCGCGATCGGGATCGCCCGCTGCTTCGCCGTGGGCGGCCTGCTCGGCGTGCGGTTCTACGATCCCGGGGATCCGTTCGCCGAGCGGAGGCCGTGGGACGACCGGGTGAACGCGATCGACCACTTCCACGTGAAGCTGTTCAAGACCGCCGAGAGCCTCACGACGGCCGCAGGGCGCCGCGAGGGCGCGCGACGCGCGGAGTTCATGAGACAGTACCTCGCTCGCCTCGCGCTGGAGATCGGCGGCGAGATGGCGACTGACGTCAGCTGACGTCAACTGACGTCAACTGACGTCAACTTGACGTCAACCGACGTCAGCCCGCGCCGGCGACCGTCACCGCGGCCGCCACGGCGACCGGGATCGTGAAGTTGTCGTCCATCCGCGTGGAGAACAGCTCGGTCGCCGCCCCGGCCAGGCCCGCGACGGCGGCCAGGAGGAGCCGCGACGAGAGCGACGCCGGGCCGAGCGCCCACATCACGGCGAGGGCGCTCAGCGCGCCCGCCACGAAGAAGGCGAGCGTGCCCTCCAGCGAGCGGCCGTCGCGCAGCCGCGTGCGGCCGAAGCGGCGGCCGATGAGGGCCGCCGCCGGATCGGCCACCGCCAGCACCACCACGGCGAGCGACTGGCTCAGCCGCGTCCCGAACAGCGCCAGCAGGAAGAGCGCTGTCACGTACCAGGTCGACGAGTTCACCCGGTAGCGCTCGTGCGGGTGCGCCACGAGCCGGAAGACCCCCATCAGCCGCTCGTTGACCCGCTCGCTGACCCGGCGAGCGATCTCCATCGACCACACCGCCACGACGAACGCGCCGCTCGCGGCCACGAGCCAGCCGCGCTCCGGCAGCAGCTGGATCAGCCCGAGCACCGAGAGCCCCGAGCCCACGTGCCACAGGCTGCGCACATGGTTCGTCGGCCTGACGCTCGGCGGCGCGGCGACGACGCCGCGCAGCGTCAGCAGCAGCGACTCGTAGGCAGGCTGCACCTCTCGCTGGAACGCAATCCACGCCGCCTTGGGCGAGGGTGTTCCGGTCGGGGTCGCCCGCTCGACCGCCGCGAGCAGCACGCGGAGCCGCTCGCGGAGCCGCTCGAGCGTGCCCCCGGCATCGTCGCGCTCGGCCGCCACGACGAGCTCGCGGAGCCGCGACGCCACCCGCTCGACCCGCGCGCGAACCTCGGGTTCGTCATGGAAGACGAAGACGGCGGGATCGACCTGACGCAACAGTACGCAGAGCTCTTCGGAGACGAGCTTGGTCTCGACGTGCAAGGCGTGAATCACGTTGGGTTTTGCGAAGATAATCCCCAGGCGTCGGGCGCCATGTCAGCGCTTCGTCATACCGGCACCCCGCGCGTGAGCTGGCTCGCGGCGCCAGCCCTGCATGAGCCCGCACCACACGAGCTCGCACCGCATGAGCCGGCGCCGCACGACGCGCCGCGCGAGTCCGCACCCCCGCGGGCCGGCGCTGCACGACGCGCCGCGCGAGCCGACCCGACGCCGGCCAGGTCCCGGAGCAGATCGCGGGCGCGACAACCACCCTCCTGCCCTCCCCGCCGCGACCGAGGGAGCCGCTCGGCTCGCCTCGCGAGGACGCATGAGACGGCAATTCATGGATTCATGCAATGCGCCATCAAGGAGTGTTTCTCTATTCCATTCTGGTCTCGGCGCCGCGTGACTCGCGCTCTGCGGAGCGCCCGGACGAGATCGCATGAGAGGCGCCTTACGACGCCGGACAGAGCGAGAGCCGTCGCGCTTTCCCTGCGCGCACGCTGGGGCTAGGTTGCCTCGCGCCGCGGATTCGACGGGTGGGCGCGAGGCGCCCGGGGAGGAAGCGCGCGGCCTACCCGCGCGCGGCCGGTCATGCGTCGTCCCCTCGGAGTCGGAGAATCGAGGAACATGAAGGTCTCAGTTCGGTACACCGCGCTATCGCTCGCGCTGCTCGCTGGCCCCATCGCCCATGCGCGGGAGCGCCCGAACTACGATGCATACTTCAAGGCCCCACCCGCGCCGCCCGTCCGCGCGACGCGCCGCGCGCGCGTCATCGACGTCGACGAGCGCGCGTCGACGACGCGCGCCGTCGTGGCGTCGACCGATCCGCAGCGCGGGGTGCCCACCTTCGTGTGGGCGACGTCCCCGGGCCACCGCCCGCCGGCCGCGACCCACGCGACGCCCGAGGCCGCGGCCCGGTGGTACGCGCAGCGGTACGCGCGCCTCTACGGTCTTCCGCAGGCCGCGCTCGATACGGCCGTGGTGCGCCACGTCCACGACACCGGGCGCGGCGGCATCGTCGTGACGCTGGGCCAGGACGTCGACGGGATCCCGGTCTTCCGGAGCGGGCTCAAGGTGCTCATGAAGCGCGACCTCGGGCTCGTCGCCCTCGCGGGCAACCTCCACGCGTCGGCCGTCCCCCTGGCGCCCGGCGCCGCCTCGCCGGCGGCCGGCGCGCTCCGCGGCCGGGCGTTCTCCGGCTCGCCGGCGCAGGCGGTCGTCCGCGCCCTGCGCGACGCGCACGGCATCGACGTCAAGACGGCCGACCTCCGCGAGCTCGGCGAGGCGAAGGGCGGGTATCGGCTCTTCGACATCGCGGACACCGATCACGCGCGCCAGCGCGCCGGAGGCCTGCGCTTCACGCAGCCGGCGCGGGTCAGGAAGGTGCTCTTTCCGCTGCCCGACCGGCTCCTCGCCGGCTACTTCGTCGAGCTCGTCTCGGGCGACGCCGGCGGCACGAGCTCCGCGGCGTACGCCTGGGTGTTCGGGGCCGGCGACGGGCAGATGCTCTCCCGGGAGAACCTCTCCCACGCCGCGTTCGATTACCGGGTCTGGGCGGAGGAAGGGGGTGATCACAGGCCGCTCGACGGCCCCCTCGCGGATCTCTCGCCGCACCCGACCGGGCGGCCCGACGGCCAGGTCCCTCGGTTCGTCGCGCCGAGCCTCATCTCCATCGATGGCTTGAACACGAACCTCGACGGCGGGGCCGATCCGTGGCTGCCGGCCGGCGCGACCTCGACCCGCGGCAACAACGTCGACGCCTACGCGGACCACAACGCGCCCGACGGGTTCTCCAGCGGCGATACGCGCGCGGAGCTCTCGGGGCCGGGCGCGTTCGACCACATCTATGACCCGCTCGCCGAGCCGCTCGCCACGCCCGAGCAGACCATGGCGGCCGTCACCCAGATCTTCTACGTCACGAACTGGCTCCATGACTGGTACTACGACTCCGGCTTCACCGAGGCCGCGGGCAACGCCCAGCGCGACAACCTCGGCCGGGGCGGCCTCGACGGCGATCCGCTCCTCGCGGAGGCGCAGGACGACGCGACCGGCGGCAGCCGCGACAACGCGAACATGGACGCGACGTACGACGGCGCGTCGCCCCGGATGCAGATGTACCTGTGGTCCGGGCCGGATCAGCGCTCGCTGAGCGTCACGCCGCAGAACGCCAGCTACGCGTCGAACACCGCCCTGTTCGGGCCCCGGCGCTACGAGGTCACCGGCGAGCTCGCCCTCGCGCTGGACGGCGTCGAGCCCCGCGGCGACGCGTGCGGGCCGATCACGAGCGACGTGGCCGGCAAGATCGCCCTCGTCGACCGGGGCGGGTGCACCTTCGCCGAGAAGGCGCAGAGCGCGCAGGCGGCGGGCGCCATCGGCGTGATCATCGCCAACAACCGCGAGAGCGACGGGGCCCCGCGGCTGTCCGGCGAGGCCCCCGAGGTGACGACCCCCGCCCAGAGCGTCTCGCACGAGGACGGCGGCGCGCTCAAGGCGGCGCTCGCCGCCGCGGACGCGCCGCTCACGGTCACCATGACCCGCGAGCCCGGCGTCGAGCGCGACGGCACGATCGACAACAGCATCGTGGCGCACGAGTGGGGCCATTACATCCACCTCCGTCAGGTCGCCTGCGGCACGAAGATGTGCGGCGCGCAGAGCGAGGGGTGGGGCGACTTCATCGCCCTGCACATGGCGCTGCGCGACGGCGACGACCTCGACGGCGCCTTCCCGCTCTCGAGCTACGGGAGCGCGGCGCTCGGCGACAGCTACTTCGGCATCCGCCGCGCCCCCTACTCCGTCGACTTCACAAGGAACGGGCTGACGTTCAAGCACATCTCGGAGGGGGCCCGCCTCCCCGACCACCCGCTCAACGCCTCGTTCTCCGACAACTCCGAGGAGCACAACGCGGGAGAGGTCTGGGCGAGCATGCTGTTCGAGGCCTACGTCGGGCTGATCCGGCACGGCAGCGGCCTGACCCCGCCGCGCGCGTTCGAGCAGACCCGGCGGCGGATGAGCGATTACGTGGTGGCCGGCATGCAGCTCGCGCCGGTGAACCCGACGTACACCGAGCAGCGCGACGCCCTCCTCGCGGCCGCGCTCGCCAGCGATCAGGGCGACTTCCTGGCGATGGCGGAGGCGTTCGCCCGGCGCGGCGCCGGCACGTGCGCCGTGTCCCCGCGCGCCGACTCGCGCGATTTCTCGGGCGTCGTGGAGAGCTTCAGCGTCCAGCCGGAGATCTCGCTGGTCCGGGCGGAGCTCGACGACAGCGCCGGCTCCTGCGACCGCGACGGGCTGCTCGACGCGGAGGAGTCCGGCACGATCGCGATCGAGATCGTCAATCGCGGCGCGGCGCCGCTGACCGGGGCGGTGGCGTCCATCGACGTGGCTTCCGCCGGGGTGACGTTCCCGGACGGCGCGCGCGCGTCGTTCGGCGACATCGCGCCGTTCGCGACCGGGACCGCGACCGTGGCGGTGAAGCTCGACAGGACCGTGGCGCCCGCCGAGGACCTCGAGCTCGGCCTGACGCTGAAGAGCGCCGCGGCGTGCACGCCGGTGCGGGTGGAGGCCCTGGTGCGCCGCGTGAACTTCGACGAGCTGCCGGGGTCCTCGGCGGTCGACGACGTGGAGGCGCAGAGCACGACCTGGCGCGTCGAGGGGCTCTCCAGCGAGCTCGTCTGGTCGCGCGCCGAGGGGACCGCGCCGAACCGGGTGTGGCGCGGCGTCAACCTCGGGAGCGTGTCCGACACGGCGCTGGTGTCGCCGGCCCTGGAGGTCAGCGAGTCCGAGCGCTTCGTGCTGACGTTCGCGCACCGGCACCGGTTCGAGACGAGCGACGAGACGTTCTGGGACGGCGCGGTGGTCGAGATCAGCGCCGACGGCGGCGCGACATGGCGGGACATCGGGAGTCGCGCGCAGCCCGGCTACGGCGGGAGGATCACCGTCGAGTCGGGCAATCCGCTGGGCAGGCGGAGGGCCTTCGTCGGCCAGAGCCCCTCGTGGCCCGACGTCGACCACGTGGCGATCGACCTGGGGACCACGTTCGCCGGGAAGACGGTGCAGGTGCGGTTCCGCGTCGGCACGGACGCGGCCGCGGGCGACGCCGGCTGGGAGCTCGACGACATCGGGTTCGCGGGCCTGAAGAACAAGCCGTTCGCGACGGTGGTCGAGGACACCGCCTCCTGCCAGGGCGGGCCCGTGGCCGACGCGGGGGCGGACCAGGCGGTCGCGATCGGCGAGCTCGTGACGCTCGACGCCTCGGGGAGCTCGGACCCCGAGGAGGACGCGCTGACGTTCTCCTGGGTGCAGACGGCGGGGCCCGCGGTCGAGCTGACCGGCGAGGGCGCGCGGGCGACCTTCGTGGCGCCCGAGGTCGCCGCGACGACGACCCTGGCGTTCGAGGTGACGGTCAGCGACGGGATCCTGGAGGCGACCGACCAGGTCGGCGTGGTGGTCGATCTGGCGAAGGAGCCGGCAGCCGAAGGCTGCGGGTGCGCGATCCCGGGGGGCGCGCCGCGCGGGCCGCTGGCCGCGCTCGGCGCCGCCGCGGCGCTCGCGGCGTTTGCGAGGCGGCGGCGCCGGGCAAGCGATGAGCGATGAGCCCGCCAGCTGACATGTGAGGCGGAAATTTCACCCATTGACGCCCGCGGCCCGGTCCACCACCGTGGCCGGTCAGCATGGGACTCAGCAACGCTCCGCCCGCCTCTCCCGTCGTGACGGCCGATCAGGCGCTGGAACGCCTCATTGAGGGCAACCGGCGCTTCGTGGACAACATCCGCGGCGAGCACGTCGTGATGGGACCGCGGGCGCGGGCCGCCCTCGTGGAGGGGCAGCAGCCCTTCGCCATCATCCTCAGCTGCTCGGACTCGCGGGCGCCGGCGGAGCTCATCTTCGACCAGGGGCTCGGGGACCTGTTCGTCATCCGGGTCGCGGGCAACGTGGTGGCGCCCTCGCTCGTGGGCAGCGTGGAGTTCGCCGCCGCCGCCTTCGGGACCCGCCTTGCCGTGGTGATGGGCCACTCGCGTTGCGGCGCCATCGACGCCACGCTGAGCGAGCTGCTCGACGAGGACCACGGCGGCCCCCTCACCGACAACATCCGCGATATCGTCGAGCGCTGCCGAGCTCCCGTCGAGACGGTGGTGAGCGCCGCCGGCCGCGACGCCGACAGGAGCTTTCTCCAGCGCGAGGCGGTGCGCGCCAACGTGCGCAACTCGTGCGATCACCTCCGGCACGGCAGCCGGCTTCTCGAGCGGCTGTGCACCGAGGAAGGCATGCTGATCGTGGGCGCCGAGTACGCCCTCGAGACCGGCAAGGTGACGTTCCTCCCGCGCGCGTGACGAGCCGGCGCGCCTCGTCGCTGCACGCCAGTCGGCGCCTCGGCGCATGAAGCGAGTCGCTGTGCACGGATCGCCGCACGAGGCGAGGGCGAGCGCATCTGCCTCGCCCTCGTCCGGCGACGTGGGAGGCCGTCGCACCGCGACCGTTCCGGGTGCTCCAGGCACACCACACGATCCGCAACCTCAACCTGAGGGACGAGATCAAAGACATCCTGATCAGGCGGTGGCGCGGCTCCGGCGCAGGACGAGCGGGAGCGACTCGAACCCGAGCGGCATGATCGCCCGCGTCTGCCGCAGCGGAGGCGCCTCGCCGGGCGTGATGGACTCATAGCAGTCGAGGAGCGCGTTCAGGGCGATCCGCGCCTCCATCCGCGCCAGCGCCGCGCCGATGCAGAAATGGGTCCCCTGCCCGAACGCCAGGTGCTCCGCCGGAGGCCGGTCGAGCCGGAACGCGTCCGGCTCCTCGAAGACGGCGGGATCCCGGTTCGCCGCGCCGAACACGACGTCGACCAGGTGCCCTGCCGGAATCATCACGCCGCTCACGTCCACCGGCCGCGTGGTGACACGCAGGAGGCGCTGCACGGGGCTCGAATGGCGCAACGTCTCCTCGATGATCGGCCCCACCAGGCTCCGATCCTGCTGCGCGCGCCGGTAGAGCTCGGGCCGCTCGGACAGGAGGTGCGCCATGTTGCCGATGAGGTTCGTCGTGGTGTCGTTGCCGGCGACGAGCAGGCCGACGCAGAAGCCGACCGCCTCGGGCGTGTCGAGGCGCGCGCCGTCGATCTCGGCCTCGACGAGCGCCGAGATGAGATCGCCTGACGGCGCGCGCCGTCGCGCCTCGAGCTCCGCCGCGAAGAAGTCGACCATCGCCTTACCGCGGCTCGCGCGCTCCTCCGCCGGGATACCGCTGTAGGACATCACGGACTCGGACCAGCTCCGAAATTGCACATAGCGCTCCGCCGGGATACCGAGCAGGGTGGCGATCACCATCATCGGCAGGGGCATCGCGTAGGCGCCCATGAGGTCTGACGGCCCGTCGCCCGTCGCTTCGAGCAGCGAGGCGGCGAGGCGGCCAATCCACGGCTCGAGCTCCGCGATGCGCCGCGGCGTGAACGATCGGCTGACGAGCCTGCGGAGGTGGGTGTGCCGGGGCGGATCGTCGTGCAGCAGCGTGATCCGCGGCAGGACACGGATCTTGTCGGTGACGTTCGACGAGAACGTCTGGGGATCCCGCAGCGCGGCGAGCACCTCCGCGTGGCGCAGGAGCGCGTAGGCGCGGATTGGCTCGCCGAGGCCCGCCGCGCCGCCCGCGGGCACGCGCGCATAGAGCACCGGAGATCGCCCGCGCAGCGCGCGGTACGCGGGGTAAGGATCGGCTATCACCGAAGGCGCGGAGAGGTCGATCTGCTCGGGCGAGGGGCTCGGGGCGGTCTCGGTTTCCATGTCGAGCTCAGAGCGGCGCGGCCGCGCTGCCGGACAGCACATCCAAGCGGTTCGTGGAAGTCAAGTCCTTTCCCCTGGCGTGACGACAGCATAGGTGACCTCATGGAACTCTGGGCGGCGTCCGCGCGATCACCGTCATGAGGAGCGCAGTCTTCGTATCGCGTCCGCCCCCCTCGCCTCGCGGCGTTCCGGGCCGAACGGATTGAACAGCATCCTGGACATCGATCACGATCACACATCGGGAATGGCCTTAGCGCGAGTTCCGGATCTACCCGGCCTCAGCCGGAGATGTGCGGCTTGTAATCTCGCAATGCAAGCTGGAACCCTCGCTGGGATCGAGGCATTTGGATATCTCCGGGCGCTCGTCATCGCGCTCGCGGGTCCTGAGAGGGGTGAGTCCGCTGACGCCGATTCTTGGTCAAATACACGCGCGATCCACGGCCCCTACGAACGAGGTGAGCACAGGTAGGAGGCCTGAATCGGGCTTGGGGGAGGGCAACATTCGTCATGACACAGCATTACACGAGTTCACGCGACCCGTGGGAGGCAGCCTATCTCTACTCCCCCGAGGCGCTGTTCGTAGCGAATGTCGACGGCACGCTGTCGCACTGGAGCGAGTCATTCGGCCGCACGGTCGGGCACGCGGCCACGCCGGGGACGGCGTTCTTCCAGCTCTTCCACGACGACGATCGGGAGGCGGCCCGGGCGAAGTGGTCCGGGCTCCTGGAGGCGACCGGGTCCGTCGAGCTCCGCGGGCGGGTGATGACGGCCGGGAACGTGTATGCGTCCTTCTCCTGCGTGCTGCGCAGAGCGCCGCACGGCCAGGAGGTCTACGGCTCGCTGCACGCGACGTCCGGCGCCGACGATCACCCCGCCGCCGAGCCCGGGAAGGGAGAGGACGCGGACATGCTCCGCGCCCTCTCCGACAACCTCCCTGTCATCGTCTGGTCATGCGACGCGGCGGGCGTCATCACCCGCCACGACGGGAGGGGCCTCTCGGGGCTCGGCCTCAAGCGGGGGCAGCTCGTCGGGACGAACCTCTTCGACGTCTTCGCCAACGCTCCCGAAGGCACGGAGAACGTGAGGAGGGCGCTCCGCGGGTCTCCCTCCCATTCCATGAGCCACGTCCCCGCCAACAATTCGTTCTGGGAGAACTGGATGGTGCCGATCCAGAGTCCGCTCGGAAACGTCGAGTCCGTGATCGGGCTCTCGCTCGATGTCTCGGAGGCGAAGAGAGCGGAAGAGGAGCTCCGGCTACGGCTGCTTCAGATCCAGAAGCAGCAGGAGGTCATCGGCAAGCTCTCGACGCCCATCATCCAGGTCTGGGACGGGGTGGTGGCGCTGCCCATGGTCGGCGTCGTCGACAGCGCGAGGACCGCCGACGTCATGCAGAGCTTGCTCGACGAGATCGTCCGCACCAGCGCGCGCTATGCGATCCTGGATCTCACGGGCGTCGAGATGGTGGACACGCAGGTCGCGAATCACCTGATCAAGCTCGTGAACGCCATCCGGCTCCTCGGCGCGGGCGGGATCATCTGCGGCATCAGGCCGTCGGTCGCGCAGACGATCGTCGAGCTGGGCCTCGATCTGAACAGCATGGTCACGCGGTCGAACCTGCGGGCTGGAATCATGTTCTGCATCAACCAGATGCGCCAGGCCGCGTCGACGCCGGCGACGAACGGCTCCCCGGGCCGCTGACCCGCGGCCCCTCCCCTTCTGCTCGCGCGTCATGCTCTCCCTGGGTCGAACCGACCACGACAGCTTCCCCACCGCGGCCGGAGAGCTGCCGGTGCTCGGTCACCTGCCCGTCCTTTACCGGGACGCCATCGGCCTGCTGCGCCGCAGCCGGAGCGCGCTGGGCCCGCTCTTCTGGGTCAACCTCGGGTTCGCGCAACGCCGGCTCTTCTATGTCGGAGCCGACGCCCTCGATCTCCTGCGCGCGCCGGAGGTGGTCATGGACCATCCGGAGCACATCAAGGGGATCGTGGGCCGGTCGATGGCTGCGCAGGACGGGCCCCTGCACCGGCACATGCGCTCGGCCATCAACCCCTCGTTCTCCCCGCAGGGGTTCGCCAAGGAGGCCGCCGCCGCCATCGCCTCCGCGATCGCCGCGAAGATCGACGCCTGGCTCCAGCAAGAGAGCTTCGCGGTCCATCCCGCCATGCGGGATCTGACCCTCGACATCATCCTTCGCATCTGCGGCGTCCCGACAGGGGATATACGCGCCTGGAGCCGGGCCTATCGCGAGCTGTTCCTGGGTGTTTACCCGATCCCGGGTCGTCTGCCAGGCATGCCCGCGTACCGCTCGGATCGCGCGCGCGCCTGGATAGACGACCGCCTGCGGAAGCTCCTCGCGCTCGCTCGCGGGGGCGGCGCCGCGGGCTCTCTCGTCGAGATGCTCTCGAATGCTCGCGACGACGAAGGCGAGCCTCTGTCGGACCAAGGCATCGTCGACAACCTTCGCGCGATAGTGCTCGCCGGACACGAGACCAGCGCCTCCATCCTGGCGTGGATCGTGATTGTCCTGTCGCGCCGGAGCGAGGTGTGGAGCGCGCTCTGCGACGAGCACGCGGCCGCGCCGGACGCGCCCGTGCCCATGTCCGCGAGAGAGGCGGACCGGCTCCCCGTCGCCAACGCCATCTTCCGGGAGGTCCTGCGGATGTACACGCCGGTCTGGTTCATCTTCCGGACGGTCACCGGGACGATCACGCTGAGCGGCAGACGCATCCCTCGAAATACGCCGCTGGCCCTCAGCCCCGCGCAATTCGGTTATGATCCATCGCTGTTCCCGGACCCCGACCGCTTCGATCTGAGCCGCTGGAGAGATCGCTCGAACCCACCGGGTCCGCTGGAGCTGGCCGCGTTCGGCGGGGGGCCGCACTTCTGTCTTGGATACAACGTCGCTTGCGTCGAGGCGCTCCAGCTTCAGCTCATCCTCGTCCGGGCGTTGCGCCGCGCCGGGCTCGTTCCACACTTGGAGGGCGCTTCACCGAAGCACGTATACTTCCCGACCGGGCATCCGACGGCCGCGACGCGGGTCGCCTTTCGCCGGTGCTGAACGGGCAAAGCTCGAGCGCCTTCCAACGCATCGAGCGATCGACCGCGATCGCCGACGGGACGACGCCGCTCACCATGAACACGGTCGCCGGCGGCAGCCGGCCCTCACTGGGTGGATCAGCGCATGAACACCTCACCGCATTCGAGTCCTTCCGATCACGCTCTGGCCGTCCTTCGCGAGCTCGTGGCGGAGCTCGGGCGAGGCGGGGGTCTCGTCAGCCCGTCGGTGTACGACACCGCCACCGTGCTGATGTTCGATGTCTTTCCCGGCGCCAGGGCGAGCATCATCCCATGGCTCCTGGATCAGCAGCGGTCGGATGGGGGCTGGGGGCTCTCGTCGGTCCCACGCGCGCGCGATCTCCCGACGCTGGCGTCGCTCGTGGCCCTCCATCCCTACCGCGAGCTCACGCCGCAGGTACGCCGCGCCTGCGAGGGGGGCCTCGCGTTCCTGCGCAACCAGGCGGCGCATTGGGAGACGTCCTTGCCGGACGACATCCCTGTCGGGCTGGAGCTGCTCATGCCCAGGCTGCTCGACCGGGCCTCCTCGCTCGGCCTCGGCGTCGATTGGGGCCCGTACAGGGCGCTCATCGCGCTCGGCGAGCGGCGCCGGGCCTTGATCGGCAAGGCCCGGCCGGCGGCCGGCAGCGCGGCGTCGCACTCGTGGGAGGGCTGGGGGAGCGGCCCCTCGCCCGACCTCCTCGACGTGAGCGGCGGCGTCGGGCACAGCCCCGCGGCCACGGCCGCCTGGCTTCACGCGTCTCGGGACAAGGTCGGCCTCGCGGCCGCACGAGCGGTGGCGCGCGAGTACCTGCTCCGAGCGAGCGACGCGACCGAGGTCGGGATCCCCGGCGTCGTCCCCACGGTGTGGCCCATCGGCCGATTCGAGCAGGCCTGGGTCCTGTATGCGCTGCGGGCCTTCGATCTCCTCGACCATCCCCGGCTGGGCGACGTGGCGCGGCCGCAGCTGCTCGACCTCGGCGCCGCGCTTCGCCCCGAGGGCATCGGCATGAGCGACGCCTTCACGCAGGACGGCGACATCACCTCGACGGTCATCGCCACCCTGGGAGAGCTCGCGGCGCCCCGCGCCATCGAGGCGCTGCGGCGCTTCGAGCGAGGCGGGATGTTCATCACGTACGCGAACGAGCTGCAGCCCTCGCTCACGACCAATGCACACGCGATGCACGCCCTCGCGTCCCGCGGGGAGAAGGCGTCGGAGCCGGCGCGGTATCTCCTCGAGCGCCAGCAGCCGGACGGGCGGTGGGTTGGCGACAAATGGCACAGCTCCTGGCTTTACACGACCAGCCAGGTCATCCTGGCCCTCTCGCACGAGGGGCAGCTGCCCGCCGTGAAGCGGGGCTTGGAGGCGCTGCTGCGCGCCCAGCGTGGCGACGGCGGCTGGGGAGCCGGCGGCGCGCCCACCGCGGCAGAGACGGCGTACGCCGTGCTCGCGCTCCGCGCCGCCCGGAGGAACCGCGAGCTCGAATCGATGGCGCGGGGCGCCTGGCGACGGGGGCGCGACTGGCTGATGTCGAACCATGACATCGGCGCCGGCCAGGAAGATCTCCGCTGGATCGGCAAGGAGCTGTATTGCCCGGCGCGGGTGGACCGCGCGTGGGTCCTCGGCGCCCTCCTCGCGTCGCAACCGTCATGGGAAAGCTAGACGACCTGATGGAAAGGACGTGGCAAAGCCACGTCTTCGGCGACTCCTACCCGACCGCCGTCGGCCGCCGCGCGCTCTCCGAGAGGATGCGCGCCGTCCACGCGTGTTTTCTCGAGAGGTTCCGCCCGATCGTCCAGGGCGCCTTACCCGACCTCGATCCGGAGCACGTCGAGCGCGTCGTGCGCCAGATTGGCCCCAAGGCGACCGCGTTCTGCGCCGCGATCGCGATCGAAATCGAGGAGGTCGAGCGCCTCGCCGAGGTCTCCATCGTATTTGGGCTCCTGTTCCTGTTCGATGGCCTGATGGATGACGGGGACCTTGCGATGGCGGTCGCGACGCACCGGTTCATCGAGGTTCACGCGCCGCGCCTGCGCCTCCCCGCGTCGAACGACGCGAAGCGGCTGGCGTCCGCCGTCCTCCGCAGCGAGCTCGACGCGGCCAGGGCGCCGCGCCCCGATCCCGCCCTCGTCGCGGCGCGCGCTCGGCCTCTGGCGGAGGTGGCGCGCCTGCTGCATCGCCTGAGCTCTCCCGAGGATGCGGGCGCGCTCATCGAGTCGCCCGTCGCCGGCTTTCTGAGCCATGGCTCCGCCATGCGGCAGCTCAGCCAGCGTTATCTCGAGCGCGAAGAGGGTGCGTTCTGGGACGACCACGCCGACGAATTCGTCGCGCATGCGATCGGGAGCATTCAAACGGCCGGGACGATCGCCGTCGTCTACAGCCTCTACCGGAGCGCGCGCCCCGAGCTCCCCACGACAGGACAGGTGCTGGCCTCCCCGGCGGTCAGGCGCGTGTGCGAGCGATTCGCCGACGCGGCTTCGCGCATCTTCGACGACGTGGGAGATCAGGACGTCGATCGGCGCTCGGGCCCCCGGGGCCGGTTCGGTCTCAACCTCTTCAACCATCCGAACCGGAGGCTCGTCGAGGCCACCCTGCGGTTCGTCGGCGTCGATGACGAGGACGTCATCGCGGCGACGCTGCGCGACCTCGCCGCCGACGACAGCGCCGGGGATGGCCGCGTCGTCGAGCGGTTCGTCGACGTCGTGCGCGGAGGCGTGGCGAGCCTGCCGGCGGAGTGCTGGCGCGACGCGGGCGTGTTCCTGATGCTCCTCAAGAGGATCATCGAGTCGGGATACGTGAACACGCTGGGCGACGCTGCGCTCGCGGAGTGACGCCGCGGCGCCGGGCGCGCCGCCCGGCGGAGCGCTGCTGCCCAGGGGGCGCTCAGGAGAGCGCCTTCGCCATGAGGCGCGGCGCGACGCGCGACGAGGCGCCTTGCCGGCATGGAGCGACGACGCGAGTCGCCCGTCCTCGGCCGCCCGGCGACGGGAGGCCCTTGGATCAAGGAGGAGGCGGAGGCGGCGGATCCTGCTCCGGGCGCGCCTGCCGCGGGGCCCACAGCGGGTAGTCGACGCCGGCGAGGCGATTGATGAGGATGGCCTGGAGCGTGAGCAGGACGACCCCACCAAGGAGCACGAGGAGCATCGGAGGCCGTGACAGGATGCCCAGCGAGACGATCAGCGTCGTCGCGCCCGCGGGAGGGTGTGGCGCGCGGGCGAGCACCATGAGGCCGGCCGTGAGCCCCAGCGAGAGCGCCGCGGCGATGGCGCGCGGCAGGGTCACCCCGGTCGCGGTCGCCGGCCCCGCGTGCGTGAGCCCGGTGATGAGCAGGCTCATGTACGCGACCGCGATGCCGATGCTGTGCCCAACGATGGTGGTGCGCGGCGCGGCCGACGCCGCCGTGGGAGTGTAAAAGAACAGGAAGGCAGTTGGCCCGAGCGACGGAAAGACGAAGGGCGACTTCGTCACCACGGCGAGGGCCGCCATCAGACCGATGCTCACGAACCCGTTCACGCAGCTGAAGACCGCGAGCACGGGTATCTTGGAGTAGCGCTGGAGGAGCCACGGGAGCCTGAGGCGCGTGAAGATGCCGCGCACCACGTCCGTCATCTCGCCGCCGAGCGGGTGCCGCGGCGAGATCGGGCCGTAACCGCGCCCGTTTCCCCATAGCTCCACCGCCGCGGGGGTCGATTGCCTGTCTCTCTCTGTCATCCTTCGTTCCTTGCGAGCGGGCCGCGCGTGGACGCGCCCGCTTCCGCGGCTGCACGCTCGCCGGCGGGCGCCACGGCCAGCTCACCACGATTCTACCCCGGGCTCCGCGGGATGGATCGGGGATCTCGCCCGGCGCGCTCGAGCATGCCGGGCAGCGCCGCCTGCGCGCTCACGAAGCCGCCGAGGCAGTTGATCTTCCAGTCGTCCTCGAGCTCTCGCGGCGCGAGCTCCAGCGCGCCCGCGACGCGGAAGGCGCTGGCGTTGTAGATGAGCACCTCGACCGGCCCGAGCGACGCCTCCACGCGCGCGAAGGCCGCCGCGACGGAGGCCGCGTCGGTGGCGTCCCCCGGGACGCTCAAGGCGCATCCCTCCACTGCCGCACGAAGAACGGCCACGCGTCGTGGAGGTACAGGCCGAAGGGGATCCACCAGACGAGATCGTTCGTCAAGCAGAGGACGGCGGACCGAGGCGGCCACTGCCCGGTGACGAGCAGCGCCGCGAGGCCGATCGGCCCGAGCACCTTGCCGAGCAGACCGACGCCCGCAAGGAGGAACCCGCGCTCGGGCGCGCGCGCGACCTCCGCATAGAGGATGGCGTACACCCCGACGACCATCCCCAGACAGGCGAAGATCTGCGGGTGATTGAGGGGTTCCATGCCCGCGAAGCGAAAGAGCCATTGCGGGTCGGCGGCGGCGTAGAGCCCCCAGCAAGCGTTGTAGAGGGCAGCCAGCGCGAAGACGGTGCGGTGCAGGCGGCGGCGGGGGATCATCGCGGGGCGGCCTCGGCGGACGCCCGGCGCTCATACACCGCATCGACGCCGGGCACGAGCCGGATCTCGCCCGCGCCGAGCGCGGCGTGACGGCGCGCTCGGCCCCCGTCAGATGCCGCCGCCGTCCTCGAAGACGTCGCTCCGCACCTGGGCCTGGCTGATACGGCTGTTCGGCGGGACGCTGCGCGTGAGCCACACGTTGCCGCCGATGCTCGATCCGCGGCCGATGGTGATGCGCCCGAGGATCGTGGCGCCGGCATACACCACCACCTGCTCCTCGACGATGGGGTGGCGATCGATCCCCTTGATGGGGTTCCCGCTCGCGTCGCGCGGGAAGCTCTTCGCGCCGAGCGTGACGCCCTGGTAGAGGCGCACGCGCTCGCCGATACGGCACGTCTCCCCGATGACGACGCCCGTGCCGTGATCGATGAAGAAGCTCGCCCCGATCTCGGCGCCGGGGTGGATGTCGATGCCGGTGTCGGCGTGCGCGATCTCGGAGAGGATGCGCGGGATGAGCGGTACGCCGAGCGTGTAGAGCAGGTGCGCGATCCGGTGGTGCATGATCGCCGTGATGCCCGGATAGCAGAACACCGCCTCGTCGATGCTGGTGGCCGCCGGGTCGCCCTCGAACGCCGCGCGCACGTCGGTCTCGAGCAGCTCCTGCACCGCGGGGAGGCCCGCGGCGAAGTCGCGCACGATCTCGGCCGCGCGGCCCTCGCGGCGGGCGGCCTCGCGGGCGTCGAGCTCCCTCGGGAAGCCAAGGCCCCTCCGGACCTGCTCGTGGAGCGCGAGCAGCGCCGCGTCGAGCGTGTGCCCGACGAAGTAGTCGGTCCCCTCCTCGGTGAGATCCGCGGGCCCGAAGTGCGCCGGGAAGAACACAGCGCGCAGATCGCGCGCGATGCCGACGAGCACCTCGCGCGACGGCAGCGCCTGGCGCCCGAGCTTCTGGCGCGCGCCGTCGATCCCCCGGCCGGCGGCGCGCAGCTCCGCGACCACCGAGCCGAGCGCCCAGGACGCGCCGGACACGGCGGGCGCGGCGGGCGCGGCGGGCGCGCGGAACCCCCCGTGATCGGCCTCGCTCATGTCGCGAGCCCCTTCTCGTCGAAGAGCCCCTCGAAGAGGGCCGTGCTCAGGTAGCGCTCGCCCGAGTCGGGGAGGATGACAACGATCGTCTTGCCCTCGCTCTCCTTGCGCTTCGCGATCCGCGCCGCGACCGCCACCGCCGCGCCGGACGAGATCCCCGAGAGGATGCCCTCCTCGCGCGTCAGCCGCCGCGCGTAGGCGATCGCCTCCTCGTTGGTCACCTGCTCGATCTGATCGACGATCGACAGATCGAGCACGTCGGGCACGAAGCCCGCGCCGATCCCCTGGATCTTGTGCGGCCCCGGCCTGAGCGGCTCCCCGGCGCGCGTCTGCGTGAGCACCGGGCTGTGCGCGGGCTCGACCGCGACGGAGGTGATCGCCTTGCCCTTCTGGTGCTTGATGAAGCGCGATACGCCCGTGATCGTGCCGCCGGTCCCGACGCCGGACACGAGGATGTCGACCTTCCCGGCCGTGTCGTCCCAGATCTCCGGGCCCGTCGTCCGCTCGTGGATCGCGGCGTTCGCCGGGTTCTTGAACTGCTGCAGGAGCACGTACCGGCTCGGGTTCGAGGCGACGATCTCCTCCGCCTTCGCGATGGCGCCGCTCATCCCCCGGGGCCCCTCGGTGAGCACCAGCTTCGCGCCGTAACCCACGAGGAGCTTGCGGCGCTCGATGCTCATCGTCTCGGGCATGGTCAGCGTGAGCGGATAGCCGCGCGCCGCCGCGACGAAGGCCAGCGCGATGCCCGTGTTGCCGCTCGTCGGCTCGACGATCTCCTTCCCCGGACCGAGGAGCCCCCGCTTCTCGGCGTCCCACACGAGCGCCGCGCCGAGGCGGCACTTCACGGAGTACGCCGGATTGCGTCCCTCGATCTTCGCGAGCACGAGCGCGCCCGCGCCGTCGACGGCGCGACGGAGGCGCACGAGCGGCGTGCGGCCGATGGATTCTGCGTTGTCTTCGAACCAGCCGCGTGTGACGTTCGACATGGGCCCTCCGGGGTGCGACGGCATGCCTCCGCGTCCTCGAGGTCGGAGGACGTCGAGCGGGCAGCGAACGCCGCGCTTGATTACCAGCGGATATTCGTCTAACATAACGGACAGAATCCGCCAACCACTTTGTGCCCGCCTTGTGCCCGCCTAGGTCGGTCGCCGCTCAGCGATCGTGGCGCGTCGGAAGCGCGCCGGTGGCTCGGGGCCGGCACTCGATCGCCTGGCTTCTGTCCTCAACACCGCAACGCCGCCGCCACGATGCCGCAACGCCGCCGCCACGATGCCGCAACGCCGCCGCAACCCCCTTGAGCGTTGACCTCAGCTGAGGTCCGCCCGCTTCACCATCCACCACGCCGCGCGCGGCGGCACTCCACGATCATGGAAAACCATCCGTTTTAAAGGAGTCCAGCATGGTGGAAAACACATCTGCTTTACAGGAGGAAAGCGTCCTGGGCATCATGAGCGCCATTGCGCCAACCCGCGTAGAAGTTGTAGTAATGGCCCAGCTTTGGCGGAGATAATCCCCCCACACGCCAGAGATCGAGGAAGGGCCCTGCCATGACAAACGAAAGCCATTTGCTTGGCGAGCGCGCCGCAAGGCAACACGCCAACACGAGCAAGACTCCGCCCCAGTGGGCCGGTGCCACCCCGCGTTGGCTCGTACAGCTGCTCCCCTGGACGCCCGTCGAAGCAGGCGTGTACCGCCTCAACCGGGTCTGCAGCAACGATTTCGCGGTCGATTGCAGCCCGGATGACGCGGCCGAGCTGCCCGTGGCGCGCATCCACTACGAAGAGCAGCCGCGCGAGTACGTGCTCAACACGGTGACCACGACGATCCAGGTGCACACCCGGATCTCCGACCTGTTCCGCAGCCCCATGGATCAGGTGAAGGAGCAGCTCACCGTCCTCGTCGAGAAGCTCAAGGAGAAGCAAGAGGACGAGCTGCTCAACAACGGCAACTACGGCCTGCTCAACAGCGTGCACGAGAGCATGCGGGTCAAGCCGCGCGGCGCCGGCCCCACGCCGGACGATCTCGACGAGCTCATCGCGCGCGTGTGGAAGGAGCCGGCCTTTTTCCTGGCGCACCCGCGCGCCATCGCGGCGTTCGGTCGCGAATGCACGAAGCGCGGCGTTCCGCCGCCGACGGTGACCCTGTTCGGCTCGCAGTTCCTCACGTGGCGCGGCCTCCCGCTCATCCCCACCGACAAGCTGCACCTCGCGGGCAACAAGACCGATATCCTCCTGGTCCGCACCGGCGAGAAGAAGCGCGGCGTCGTGGGCCTCTTCCAGCCCGGGATCCCCGGCGAGGTGAGCCCGAGCCTGTCGATTCGCTTCATGGGCATCAACCAGCTCGGGGCTGCCTCGTACCTCGCGTCCCTCTATTGCTCGGCGGCGGTTCTGACCGAAGATGCGCTCGGCGTGCTCGAGGGCGTCCAGGTGGACAGCTACTATGAGTACAAGTGAGATCCAGACAGCGGATCTCCAGGGTGCTCTGACGCAGGTGACTCGCGCCGTGGGGAGCTCTGGGATCGCGCCCTTGAACGTGCCTCTCTCGGCGCCGGGCGGCGCGCCCGTGCCGGCGCCCGCCGGCCCTGGCTTCGACCCCGCCTCCCTGGCCGCGGTGATGGCGCAGCTCGCGAACGAGATGCTCGGCGCGCCGTTGAATCAGGGGGCGGCGGCGCAGGGGGCCCCGCTGCCTGGCGCCGCGCCGTCGCAGTCACCCGTCCCGCACCTGGCGGCGGCTGGCGCGGCGCCGTCACCCGTACCGGGGCCGTCCGCGGCGGCGGCCCCCGTCTACCCCGGGTCGGCCCCCGCCTACTCCGGGTCGGCCCCCGCCTACTCCGGCTCGGCCCCCGCCCATTCGGGCGCTGTCCCCCCCTATTCCGGCGCCGCGCTGCCGGCTCCCGGCTCGGCCCCCGATCATTCCGGCGCGACGCCCGCCTTTCCCGGCGACGTGGCGCTGCCGGACTCGACGGTGCGCGCCGGCTTCGTCCGCGTCCCCCTCGTGGGCTCCGATCCGCTGAGCCTGGGAGCGACCGACGAGGTGCTCCGCATCCCGGTGCTGGACGATCTCGCGGGCCGCGACGCCGACCCGTACTTCGTGCCCGGCGCGCCCGCGCTGGGCATCGAGTCGCCTGTCGGCCCTCCCCAGGTCGAAGCCCACGAGATCCGCGCCGTGGATCCGGCGCTGGTCCGCGGCGTGAGCGGCTCGGCCGGCATCCTGGACCCGCACGCGATCCGCCGCGACTTCCCCATCCTCGAGGAGCGGGTCCACAACAAGCGGCTCGTCTGGCTCGACAACGCGGCGACGACCCAGAAGCCCCGGGCCGTCATCGATCGTCTCTCGTACTTCTACGAGCACGAGAACTCCAACATCCACCGCGCGGCGCACGCGCTCGCGGCCCGCGCGACGGACGCGTACGAGGCGGCGCGCGAGGCGACGCGCCGCTTCATCAACGCCCCGTCCACGCGCGAGATCGTGTTCGTGCGCGGCACCACCGAGGGGATCAACCTGATCGCCCAGAGCTGGGGCCGGAGGAACGTGGGCCCGGGCGACGAGATCGTCATCACGTGGCTCGAGCACCACGCCAACATCGTGCCGTGGCAGCAGCTCTGCTCCGAGAAGGGCGCAAGGCTCCGTGTCGCTCCGGTGGACGACCGGGGCCAGGTGATCCTCGAGGAGTACGAGAAGCTGCTCGGCCCGCGGACGCGCATCGTCTCGATCACGCAGGTGTCGAACGCGCTCGGCACCATCACGCCCGCCCGCGAGATGGTGGCGATGGCGCACCGGCACGGCGCGCGCGTGGTCGTGGACGGCGCGCAAGCGGTGTCCCACATGCGCGCGGACGTGCAGCTCCTCGACTGCGACTTCTACGTGTTCTCGGGCCACAAGGTGTTCGGCCCCACGGGCATCGGCGCCGTCTTCGGCAAGAGCGAGGTGCTCGACGCGATGCCGCCTTGGCAGGGCGGCGGCAACATGATCGCGGACGTCACCTTCGAGCGGACGATCTACCACCCGCCGCCCGCGCGCTTCGAGGCCGGCACCGGCAACATCGCCGACGCGGTCGGCCTGGGGGCCGCGCTCGACTACGTGACGCGGATCGGGATCGAGAACATCGGCCGCTACGAGCACGAGCTGCTCCACTACGCCACCCACGCCCTCGCGACCGTCCCCGGGCTGCGGCTCATCGGCACCGCGGCCGACAAGGCGGGCGTGCTCTCCTTCGTCCTCGATGGGCAGCGCACCGAGGACGTGGGCGGGGCGCTCGACCGGGAGGGCATCGCGGTGCGCTCGGGCCACCACTGCGCGCAGCCCATCCTGCGCCGCTTCGGCCTGGAGAGCACCGTGCGCGCGTCGCTCGCCCCCTACAACACCTGCGAGGACATCGACGCGCTGGTTGACGCGCTGCATCGGATCCAGATCGGGAGGTCCCGCTGACTGGCCGCCCGGCGGCTGTCCGCTGATGCGGATGCCGCCGGGCTCTTTGCCAGCCGCCCACGCCACCCACCCCCCTGCTGGGATGTTCGAAACAGGCTGAACACGCGGGATTTCGCAGGTTTTCGTCTCGACGGCGAACTTGTGTCCCCCGGGTTGCCACGGTCGCACGCGTCCGTTATAATGGACGCATGATCCAGACGATATCGCCCAGGGACGCGGACGAGCTCATCAAGAGCGGGGAGGTGGACGTTGTGGATGTGCGTGAGCCACGCGAGTGGTCGGTCGGACACGTGCCGCACGCGCGGCTGGTGCCCCTCGATCAGCTGAGAGCGGATCCGCAGCGGGCCCTGCCGCGCGATCGGGTGGTGTTCGTGTGCGCGAAGGGCGCTCGGAGCTTGACGGCGGCGAAGCTCGCCGAGCGGCTCGGGTTGAACCAGCTCTACAACCTGGATGGCGGCACGAGCGGCTGGGTGAAGGCGGGGCTTCCGCTCGAGCACAGCTGAGCTGGGCTCACGCCGGCCGCATTTGCCCCGCGTTGCGGCTGGCGCGCGGCGGCGCCGTCGCAAGATGTGCGGCATGGTCCTGCGCGCACTTCGCACCTCCGTCCTCGTCCCTCTGTTCGCCGCTGCGTGCGCCCGAGGCGCCCCGCCTCCTGCCGCCGCGCCGGCTCCCCTGCCCTCGCCGGAGCCCTCGGCGGCCACGCCCACCGCGCCCACCGCGCGCTCGGCGCCTGCCGCGGCCCGGCCACTCCCGGCCTGGGTCGAGCGCAGCAACGAGCACGCAAAGGCCCTCCTCGACGTGCTCGTCCGGTTCTCGCCGGAGCGCGCCGGAGCTCTGGGGATCGAGCGCGCGGACCGGGAGATCGCGGACCTCTCGCCCGGCGTCGAGGCGCAGAAGCGCGCGGCCTTCCGCGCGGCCATCGTGGAGCTCCAGAAACGGCGAGAGACCGAGAAGGACCCGGCGGTCGCCGAAGATCTGCAGATCTTGGTGGACGCCGCGGACCGGGCCGTTCGCGGCTCGGAGCTCGAGGAGAAGTACAGCGTCACCTACGTGCACGTCACGGGGCTCGTGTTCGACGGCATCTCGAGCCTGCTGGACGACCGGGTATCGCCGGCGCGGCGAGCTGCGGCCCGCACGCGCCTCCGGCGTTATGCCGGCATGGAGGCGGGCTACGTGCCCATCGCCGAGCAGGCCATGGCCAGGCTCCTCCAGGACCTCGAGAAGCCCGGCTTGCTCGCCCCGCCCAGGATGGAGATCGAGCGGCACCTCGCCACGAATGCCCGCGTGCGGGAGGGCATCGGTGAGCTGTTCAGGAAATACGGCATCAGCGGCCATGACGAACCGCTCGCGGCGCTGAACCGCCAGCTCGAGGCGTACGACGCGGCGCTGCGCCGCGACGTGCTCCCCCGGGCGCGGACCGACTTCGCGTTGCCGCGGCCGCTCTATGCGTTCGCGCTCGAGTCGTACGGCGTCGATCTGCCGCCCGCCGAGCTCGCGCCTCTGGCCCACGCCGCCTTCGAGGATCTGACGGCGCAGATGCAGGAGCTCTCGAGATCGGTCGCCAGGGCGCGCGAGCTGCCAGGCGCGGATTACTGTGACGTGCTCCGCGCCCTGAAGAAAGAGCAGCTGGTGGGCGAGGCCATCTTGCCGCATTACAAGGCGCGTCTGGCCCAGATAGAGGACATCATCAGGAAAGAGCGCCTCGTCACGCTGCCCGAGCGGCCCGCGCGCATCCGGCTCGGCACCGCCGCCGAGAGCGCCGAGACGCCAGCGCCGCACATGCGGCCGCCGCGGCTGCTCGGCAACCAGGGGGAAGTGGGGGAGTTCGTGTTGCCGCTCAGCCTCCCGGGCCCTCCCGGCGCCGCGGACGAGCTGCAGAAGGTTGACGACTTCACCTATGCAGCGGCGTCGTGGACGCTCACCGCCCACGAGGCGCGCCCCGGACACGAGCTCCAGTTCGCCTCGCTCGTCGAGCGCGGCGTCTCGATCGCCCGGGCGGTCTTCGCGATGAACAGCGCCAACGTCGAGGGGTGGGGGCTGTACTCCGAGGCCCTCGTGTTCCCGTTCATGCCGCCCGAGGGTCAGCTCGTCTCGCTGCAATACCGCCTGCTGCGGGCCGCGCGCGCCTTCCTGGATCCGGAGCTCCAGGCCGGCAAGATCACGCCCGCGGCCGCGCGCGCGTTCCTTGAGCAGGAGGTGGTGCTGTCGGCGCCGTTCGCTCGGTCCGAGGTGGAGCGTTACACGTTCCGCGCGCCGGGACAGGCGACATCGTATTTCTACGGGTTCACCCGGCTGATGGAGCTCCGGGCAGAGGTCGAGTCCATGATGGGCCCCCGCTTCGATGCGCAGCGATTTCACGATTTCGTGCTCGCCCAGGGGATCCTGCCGCCGGAGCTGCTGCGCAAGGCCGTGTTCGAGCGATTCGTCGAGGATCAGCCGGCGCGCTGAGCGAGGAGGAGCGAGCGAAAGCCGTCTCGATCCCGCGCGGGGTCCCCTTGCCGCACGCCTCGCCGGCTCCACCAGTCGTGTCGGGCACGGGAGCGCCGGAGGGTGACGCATGGGAACGAACGAGAAGAAGGCAGCGGAGCGACAGCCGGAATCGCCTGAAGACGCCGCGGCCGGACCCGGGGCGACGAGGGCGAAGACGCCCAAGGAGCGGAGCCCGCAGACGCCGCTCGATCGCGGCGGGGCGCTCTCGCAGCGCGAGGCGTGGGAGCCGGTGGACGAGGCGTCGGACGAGTCGTTCCCCGCGAGCGACCCGCCGGCCTGGACGCCTATTCACCCGGGCTGAGCCCGGACCCCGCTGTGTTGCAGCTCATTGCGGCGGAGCCAGCGCCCGCCCCTGAGCTGGCAGAAGCGGCGCTCGGCCTGGCTCATCGCCAGATCACCGGACCCTTCGCCGGCTGCGGCTCGTCACGGCTCGGGAACGCCCTCTTCGAGCCACGTCCGCGCGCTGTCGGCGGTGAGCTTGAAGTCCGGGGGCACCCTCGACCGCCTCACGGTCTCCCCTGCCGCGTCTCGCCCCGTGAGGATGGCGTGCGGATCGTCCTCGTCGGGCACGATGTCGAGGTCCACCCGCATCCGGGCGCCGCCCCCGACCACCGTCGTCACGCTCCGGTGCAGCTGCGCCCGGCGTTGCTGGTCGTGCCGCGAAAGGATCTCGTTCGCCGTCTTCACCAGGGTGGCGAAGGCGCTGGCGTCGAGGGGCTTCGGGTTCTTCTTGTCACGCCCCATCGTCCACGGCCCCACCAGCGAGGGCTCGCTCTGGCCGTCGCATGTCATCTCGACTGCCCACCCGTCGTCGTCCTCGTTCTTGATCACCCGCGCCGTCCACCCGTTCCCCTTCCACAGCTTGGGGTCCTGATCTTCAGGGCGGATCGGGCGCGTCTGCCCAACCTCGTCGTCCGTTGCGTCGTGCGTCGTGTCCATGGGCGCGTCGGTGTACCCGCTGCGCCCCCGGCGCGTCCACCCCGCCGCGCACGTCTCGGGCATTTCCTGTCAGCACCTGGCAGCCCTGGACCTCCTCCACGGCGACCATCGAGCCCGCTCTGGCAGGCCAGCAGGCCCGCGCTCCCCCCGCGCCACCATCGCTCGGCGCGCCTCGCCAGGCGCGCGCCGGTCACAGCGTCTTCAGGTACTCGACCAGATCCCAGCGCTCCTGCTCGGTCAGCGCGGGCCCGATGACGCCGTTTCCGAGCGGTCCGTCGCGGTATTCGTGCCCGGCGTTCGAGTTGCCGGGGATGTCCGTCACGAGCTCGAACCCTCCCTGAAAGGGCTTCACCTGGAGGCCGACGTGCTTCGGGTCGAACTCCGCACTGCCGAGGTAGAACCTCTTCGAACGCCGGTCCGCCGGCAGGAGAAGCTCGTACAGGTTAGGAACGGAGCCATTGTGAAGATACGGTGCTGTGGCCCAGATCCCGTTAAGCTCCCGCGCCTTGTACGCGCGCGGCGCGCGCCACTGGTTCGGGCGATACCCATCCCACACAAGCCGTTGCTCCGCCGACAGGCCGTACTCCTCGTACTTCAGCTCGCGGATCGCCGACGTACCGAACTCCAGCGCCTGCGCCATTCCCATCTTCCCGAGCCCGAGCGTCCCCAGATCCGCCGTGCGCTCGTTGAAACTCACGGCGTGTGTCGGATCGGTGCCGATCAACTCGAGCGGGGACATCATCGCTCGCCGGAAGCGCTTGCCGTGTTCATCCGGGGGAGTCCACCCAGGGTCATGACAGCTCGCGCAGTGCATCCTGTAGAGACGCCCGCCGCGTGCCGCCCGCTCCCGGTCGATGCTGCCGAGCAGGTGCTCTGGCCAGCGCGGCGCGCGGAGCTTCTCGACCTGCTGCTCGATCAGGTGCAGGTTGTCCACCCGGATGCTCGACTGGAGTTGCCATTTCGCCCCTTGTGGCGCGGGGTCGAGCCGCGTGTGCGTGCCCACCCCCAGGGCCTCCCCGATGTTGCGCCCCATCGGCTGCATGATGGATCCGTTCCATTGGACCCAGTCGTAGCTCGGCGCATCCCAGAGGTGAGGATAGTCGACCGGCGCGTTGGCCACGCGGAGGTTCTCCGGATTGAGCTGACCGAACAGCAGGTTGCCGGCGCGCCCGAGCGCGTCCAGCCTGCCAAACCCGGCAACGGCGGCGTGAGGCCCCGCCGCGCCCCCGGTGAACGCTTGTAGGCGGACCACCTCCAGCATCTTCTCCATCTGCGCTCGCAAGGCACGCGTGGAGTCCTCGCCGTAACGGTCCTTGAGCACCGCCCGGGCGAAGCGATCCAGCTTCTCCGGCGTCTTCAGCGTGCGGTCGAGCGCGCCGAAGATCGCATCGATGAAGGTGACCACGTCGATCGTCGCCGGGCCGCCGTCGATCCGGATCCTCGCTCCACGGTAGGAGATCTGGCGGGTGTGGCAAGTCGCGCACGTGAACCCGACGTACACCTCGCGCGTCTGGGGGTCGACGTCCCTGGCGAACCCCACCGGGAGGCGCTCAGGGTTGTTCTTCGCGTCCGGATCGTCGATGAAGCGATAGCGCGCCACATAGTCGCTCGTGGCGAACCGTTCCGCGCTGTCTTCCCGCTCGAGCGCAAGGAACCACCCGAACGGGAGTAGCCTGGCGCCCTGGGAAGCGCGGTAGAAGATCCGACGCTCCTCGTCGCCCCATCCCTGGTCGAGGTACACGGCATCGCTCGCGCCCCGGCCGCCCTTCGCGTGCGCGCAGCCGGCCGCCGCAACCGCCGCGAGCGCGATCGCCCCCATCTGAATCCACATGACCGTCCCCCCTTCGACAAGTCCGGTGGCGACGCCCGCGGCCGCCAACACCGCAGGTCCGAAGCCTTCGATAGCTCGTTTCCACTGACCGGCTCTCGCGAGCACGGTATGGATCCATCAGCGCGCCGCCGCGATCCACCCAGAACAGCGCGCAGCAGCGCGGCAATGCGCAGGGAGCCTACGACCGCACACAGCCGAGTCAAGCCGCGGGCAGCCAAGGGGCGACTCCGGTGGTCGGTGTCTTGGACGTGCGTTGGAAGAGCATCTTCCCAGGGACTCCGGGCTCGTCGACCTGGCGTCAGATCCCGAACGGCCACCGCCCGCGCAGCGCAGCTCCCGGACGCCGCTCGCGGGCGCCGCGCGCCTCGGAGCGCGGGTGCGGGCTGACTGACGGCCGCGGAGCTGCGACACTCCGCGCATGCTCCTCCACCGGCGCCCCTTCCTGGCCCTGTGCGCCTCAGCCCTCGCCCCGAGCGCCGCCCTCGCCGACCTCGCCAGCGCCGCGCCGCCCTCGCCGCCGCCCGCCGGCGCCGCGCCGCCCTCGCCGCCGCCCGCCGCTTCCCCGCCCGCCTTCGACGTCCGCGACCTCCAGGTCCCCGGCGATCGCGCCCTCGGCAGGCGGTTCACGCTGCTCGTCCCGAAGCACCTCGCCCCGGGCGAGCGCGTGCCGCTGCTCGTGCTCCTCCACGGCCTCGGCGAGACCGGCGACGAGCGCCTCGGCGCCTTCGCGTGGCTAGAGCGGTACGGCCTCGGGTCGGCCTACGAGCGGCTGCGCCGCCCGCCGCTCGGCCGCACCTCGCGCCGGAAGGACTGGACCGACGCGCGGCTCGCCGAGGTCAACGCCGCGCTCGCGGCGCGGCCGTTCGGCGGCCTGGCGATCGCGTGCCCCTTCACGCCCAACGTCCACAAGGCTCCGAACCCCGCCGCGGCGCTCGACGGCTACGCGCGCTGGCTCGCGGAGGTGGTCCTGCCGCGCGCCCGCGCCGAGGCGCCCGCGTTCGACGACGCGGCCCGCACCTCGCTCGACGGCTGCTCCCTCGGCGGCTTCATCGGGATCGAGGTGTTCCTCCGCAGGCCCGAGCTCTTCGGCGCCTGGGGCGGCGTGCAGTCCGCCATCAGCGCCCACCGCGCCCCCGCCTACGCCGACCGGCTCGCCAGGGCCATCGCCGCGGCCGGGCCGCGCGATCTCCACCTGCTCACCAGCGAGGGAGACCCGTTCCGCGACGCGAACGCCGCCCTCGCCGCGCAGCTCGCGAAGCGCTCGATCCCCCACACCCTCCGGGTCCTGCCGGGCCCGCACGACCAGCCCTGGCTCCGCGAGGCCGGCACCATCGAGATGCTCCTCTTCCACGACCGGCGCCCGCGCTGAGCCGGCGCCGCGCGCCCGGCCGCCTACCCGAGCAGCCCCGCCTCCCGCAGGAAGGCGCCCTCGACCGCGGCGTGGTCGGCCTCCACGTCGAGGCGCGCGAGGACCGAGCAGAACCCGAACTGGAGCCGGTTCGGGTATAGCATGGCCCGGCCCATTCCCATGAAGACCAACGCCGCGCGCATCCTCGACAGCCTCGGCATCCCGTACGAGCTGCGCACCTACGAGGTCGACCCGAGCGACCTGACCGCGGGCACCGTGGCCAGGAAGATCGGCCTGCCCCCGGAGCAGGTGTGGAAGACGCTGGTGGCGCGCGGCGATCGCCACGGCGTCTGCTTCGCGGTGGTGCCCGGCAACGCCCAGCTCGATCTGAAGGCGATGGCCAGGCTCACCGGCGACCGGAAGGTCGACACGGTGTCGCTGAAGGAGGTCCAGCCGCTCACCGGTTACGTGCGCGGCGGGGTCACGGCGCTGGGCGCGAAGAAGGCCTATCCCGTCTACGCGGACGAGACGATCGAGCTCTTCGACCTCGTCTCCATCTCGGCCGGCGTGCGCGGCACCCAGATTCTCGTCGCTCCCGGCGATTATCTGCGCGCGACCAGGGCGAAGGTCGGTGCCATCGCGTCGCCGGACGGCGACGCGGTTTGAACACGTCGCCGGACGGCGACGCGGTTTGAACACGTCGCCGGACGGCGACGCGGTTTGAACACGTCGCCCGGCGGCGACGCGGTTTGAACACGTCGCCCGGCGGCGACGCGGTTTGAACACGTCGCCCGGCGGCGACGCGGTTTGAACACGTCGCCCGGCGGCGACGCGGTTTGAACGCGCAGGCCGCCGGATCCGCGGTATGATGGCAGAGTTCGCCTCCGGTCCGGCGCCGGGCGGCGACGAGGGATATGACCAGAGCGGCATGCGACCTGCGCGATCCGAGCGAGCTGAGCACCGCCGAGCTGCGGCAGCGGTGCCGGGGCTGCAAGCCGTGGGAGCTCGGGCTCGGCGCGGTCCAGCTGGCCGCCTCGGCGGCGGCCGGAGGCGCCGTGCTCGCGGCGGCCGGCGCCTGCATTCCGGGGCTGGTCCAGTGCATCAGCGTGGGTCCGGCGCTCGCGGCCGGGCTCGCGGTCTGGGAGTCGATCGGCGTGGCCAGGGGGTGGCTCCCGGGCGTGGCGTACCGCGATGAGCTCGCGTTCCGGGCGTGGCACGCGGGGCTCTCGCCGTGGGTCGGGCCAGGAGCGCAGCGCCGCTGGGCGAGGCGCGCGCTGGCGCGCCGGCCCGCGGCCCCCGACTGGCTGCTCGTCCTCGAGGGCATCGCGCCGGCCGGCGGAGGGCGCCGCTGGGTCAAGGTCGAGCTCTCGCTGTCCCCCTCCTCGGACGGCCCGTTCCGCTCGCAGGCCAGCGGGCACGCGCTGCTGCGCGCGGGCGGCGACGGCGCAGAAGCGGCGCACGAGCGGCGCCTCGCGATCGACGAGCTCGACGACCTGAGGCGGGCCGTCGCAGAGCTCCCGGAGGCGCTCTCGCTGGACCCCCCCGCCTCGCCCCGGGACCCCGCGGTGTTCAACGGCCGCTGCGAGCTGCTCATCGCCAGGAAGACGCCGTTCGCCGCGGCCCAGCTGACGAGCGCGTTTCCGTCGCTCGAGGCAGGCCCTCAGGGGCCCTCGCAGTCGCTGCTGCACCGCCTGGTCCAGCTGGCCTGGCGCGGGGGCGAGTCAGGCCCGAGCCGGCGCGGCCGCTGACGCGGGCGCCTCGCGCATCAGGCGACGGCCGACCAGCATCAGCAGGACACCGGACGCGAGAAAGGCCAGGTCCCAGCCGAGCTGCCCCGGACCCGGACGGACATGGTGGATCTGCAAGAGGTGATGATCGATCACCCCCTCGACCAGGTTGAACAGCCCCCAGCCCATGGCAGCGGCGCCCGGGAGCATCCGTCCGGGGAGCTCAGCTCCGCCCGCGCGCAGGGCGCTCCAGAGCTTGATGACACCTGCCACGGTGAGGCCCAATGCGACAACGCCGAACAGACCGTCGGCGAAGATGTTCCGCCTCACATCGTCGATGGTCGCGCCTGGATGGCAGCTGAAGCAGATCAGATGATGCCACTGCAGGAGCTGATGAAACAGGATGCCGTCGATCAGGCCACCTACGCCCATGCCGAAGATCACCCCCGCCGTCTTCACGGCGCGTGATGTCCTCGTGGCGGCGGTGATCTCCAGCGGGCGGGCTGTGCTCATGAAATCCTCCTGAGCGCGCCCCCATGCGAGCGGCAAACCACAGCCGTCGGGCGGCGGAGGACGGATCGGTCGGGCCGGCGGAGCGACCGGTTCGCCGCCGCCGGACCGCGGCGCTTTCGCCGGCCACGAACCGACGGCGCCCCGACTCCATGGACTGGCCAGCTCGGACCTGGCACGGAGTTGGCACATGTCGGGGAGAGGAACCCACGTATCCGCAGAAATCGCTGAAAGGTGCCAGATGGACAATCGAATGAACCCGGAACGCGCCGCAGGAACGGCGGAGCCGGAGCACCAGGGTCCCAGGCCGGTCCCCTACACGTACCATGACGGCCGCGAGGATTACCTCCATGTCGGCCGCCGGGAGGGCGCGGCGCCGGATCAGCCCGAGGCGCTGGTCCCGCCTTCCGAGGGGGTGACCTCACCTCTCCAGGCGACGTCCCCGCCGCCCGAAGCCGCCTCGGCGGCCGCCGCGCCGATCGCCTCGCCGCCCGAGGCAACGGCGCTGCCGCCCGAGGCGACCGCCCTGCCGCCCGCGGCGACGCCCGGGTCTCCCTGGGCGACGCCTCGCGCAGCGGCGCAGCGCCCTCGGCAGGCGATCCGGATGAGCGAGATCGTCACGCGCGGGCTGCGGACCGGCGCCGTGCTGACGGCAGCGACGATGTGCACGATGATGGCAGCGTCCACCCTCAAGCGCGGATCGCCCTGGGCCGCCATGAACGCCATGGCGGCGGCGGTCGGCCTCGGAGGGCGGCGCGCGAAGGACCGGTTCGATCCGGTCGCCACGCCCGCAGGGATCGCGGCGCTCGCCGGGGGCCTGCTCGTGTGGGGCATCGGCTACGAGAAGGCGCTCGACGCGGCGGGGCGGCGCGGCGGCGCGCTCACGGGCGCGCTGTCGGCGCTCGGCGGCTTCCTGCTCGACGACCTGGTCTTGCCCAACCGGCTCATGAAGGGCTTCCGCGACACGATGGGCGTGGCCGGCACCGTCGGCAAATACGTCGCCCTCGGCGTCGCGAGCGCCGTCGCCCCGCGGTGAGCGCGCGAGGCGCCGGCGCGAGCGCCGCCGTGGCGCCGCGCCCCGCTAGCTCTGGCCGGCGGCCTTGCGCTCCTTCGCGCCCGGCTCCTCGTGCTGGGGCAACGCGCCTTTCGGCTGCGCCTGTTCGGTCGCGCCGCTCTCCGGCGGCGGCTCCTCCTCGGGCGGGGCCGGCGCGCCCGCGGCCGTGGCCTCGGCGCCGGTCTCCCGCCGCTCGAGCGAGCCCGCGGGGCCGCCGCGGCCCGACTCCTCGTACGGCCCGCCGCCGAGCGAGCCCGGCGCGCGGAGCTCGGCGTCCTTGGGGTGCGGCCCGTCGAGCCGGAAGATCCCCTTCGATTGATCGACCTCGTCGAACCGCGCGTTCTCCTGCGCCTGCGCCTCGGACCGCTGCTTGGCCTTTTGCCCCATGATCCCCTCCATCGCCCGGCGCGCAGTGCGTCGACCGCACACACGCCCGCCTCGACCCGCGGCGTGCATGCGAGGTGCCGGACCGCGCCGGCCCCGCCCGCTCACGCCGGCCGCGCCGCGCCCTGCTCCTCCGAGGCGGCCCCCGCCGCGACCGGCTGGGTGAGCTGCTCCGAGGGCGTCCCGGCGGCCATCTGCTGGGCGATGATCAGCTCCCGCGCCTGCTGCCGCAGCCCGGGGAGCCTCGCGGCGAACACCGCCGCCGCGGCGACGCAGCACGCGCCGCCCGAGGCCACGGTCGCGGGCGCGCCGATCTTGCCCGCGAGCCAGCCGGCGAGCAGCGCGCCGAGCGGGGCCATCCCCATGAACATCATCGCGTAGACCGCCATGACGCGCCCGCGGAGCGCGTCCGGCACCATCGCCTGCACGAGCGTGTTCGACCCCGCCATCTGCACCATCATCGAGAAGCCGACGGGCACGAGCAGGAGCGCCGAGAGCCAGAACGACCGCGACAGCGCGAACAGCCCGAGCGCCACCCCGAACCCCGCGCAGGCCGCGGCGACCCAGCGGCCGAGGCCACTGAGCCGCCGCCGGCTGGCGAGGACGAGCGCGCCGAGCAGCGCCCCGACGCCCGACGCGCCCATCAGGATGCCGAGCCCCTGCGCCCCCCCGCGCAGGATCCGATCGGCGAAGATCGGCATCAGCACCGCGTACGGCATCGCGGTGACGCTCACGACCCCGAGCAGGAGGAGGAGCGCGCGGATGGCCCTGGTGCGCGCGACGAACCGGAAGCCCTCGGCCGTATGGGCGAACGCGGAGACGCGCCCGGCGGCTGCCGGACGGGGCGCGACGCGCATCGCCAGGAGGCTCCCGAGCACGGCAAGGAAGCTCACCCCGTTCGCGACGAAGCACCACCCCTCGCCGATCGCGCCGACGAGGATGCCCGCCACCGCCGGGCCGAGGATCCGCGCGCCGTTGAACATCGAGGAGTTGAGCGCGATGGCGTTGGCGAGGTCCTCCCTGCCCACCATCTCGACGACGAACGCCTGCCGCGTCGGGATGTCGAACGCGTTCACGACGCCGAGGAGCACGCTGAACCCGAGGATGTGCGGCACCTGGACGTGCCCGCTCAGGGTGAGCGCGCCGAGCCCGAAGGCGAGCGCCATCGCGGCGGACTGCGTGGCGAGCAGGATGCGGTGGCGGCTCCGCCGGTCGGCCACCGTGCCGCCGATCGGGGCGAGCAGGAAGACGGGGATCTGCGTCGCGAACCCGACGGCGCCGAGCAGCAGCGACGAGCCCGTCAGCCGGTAGACGAGCCACGACTGGGCGACCGACTGCATCCAGGTGCCCACCAGCGAGACGAGCTGGCCGGCGAAGAACAGCTGGTAGTTCCGGTGGCGGAGCGCGCGCAACAACGACGGGGCGGAGGCCGCCGGGCGCTCGCCACGGCCCGCCGCGGGGGGCGGCTCCGCTTCAGGCTGACCCATGGTTGCAGTATGGGGACGCCGGAGGCTCGGGAACCTGGGATCCAAAGGATCCGGGCGCAGCGGGGTCAGGCGCGCGGCCGCCGGCCGGGCTCCGCCGCGGGGCGCTCCCCCGGGCGCCGCCGTGGCGCGTGGCTCAGCCCCCGCCCGCGTAGTTGGCGGGCCACGCCGCCGAGAGGAGGCCCCCGTCGACGGCGACGTCCTGGCCGGTGATGAACGAGGCCTTGTCGCTGAAGAGGAAGGCGACAAGCGCGGCTACCTCGTCGGGCCCGCCGACGCGGTTCATGGCGTGGAGCGACGCGGCGAAGGCGCGTCCCTGGGGATCGTCGAGGCGCCATCCGGCCGTCGACATCTCCGACTCGACGACGCCGGGGCTCACCGCGTTGATGCGGATCCCCTTCTGCGCGTACTCGACCGCGGCGGTGCGGGTGAGCGCGACGAGGCCGGCCTTGGAGGCAGCGTAGATCGCGAGCCCGGGGAAGAAGCGCGACGTGGCCACCGACGCGCAGTTGACGATCGAGCCCCCGCCGCTCGCGAGCATGGCTTTGATCTGGTACTTCATGCACCAGAAGACGCCGCGGAGGTTCGTGTCCATGACCAGGTCGTAGTCGGCGTTGGACATGTCGGCGAGCGGGATCAAGGAGCCGGAGCCGGCGTTGTTGAAGCTGCAGTCGAGGCGCCCGTAGGTGGACACCGCGGCCTTCACGAGCGCCTCGACGTCGCCCTCGACCCGGATGTCGGCGGTGACCCAGGTGATCTCCCCGCCGCGATCCTTGACGGCCGCGACGAGCTCGCGCCCTTGCGCCTCGCGCCGCGCGCTCGCGACGACCCTGGCGCCCTCGGCGGCCAGCGCGACGGCCGTCGCCCTGCCGATGCCCGAGCTCGCGCCCGTGACGATGACGACCTTGTCTTTCAGAGCTCCCATGCCTCACACCCCTCGAAGGTGGCCGGCGCCTCCGAGACAGGCGCCGACGCTTGTGAAATGCAGAGTTAAGGGACAACCGTCTTCGACCGTCTGGAGCGCAAATTGAACGCGCAGAGCGGGCCCGTGACGATGCCAAGGGCGGGTACGAAAGGGAAGCAATTCCGGCGTTCTACGCGTCGTAACGCGACGCGCAGCATGGCTCCTTGTACCGTGATGTCGCCTGCTCGCTCCGGGCTGCGTGGATGTGGGTCGCGTGACCTCGCGTCGCGTCGACCCCTGCTGCCCCTGCTTTCAGCCTCGTCTCCTCGCAGGTTGGCGCTCGTGAGCGACTGCGATCTGGATGGATGCGTCGAGATGTCGGACGGCAATGACCTCGATCATGGCCCCCTGCTGGGTTGCAGCGCCCTCGAGCGAGAGGAAAGCGACGAACGTTGGCGGGAAACCGGCGTCACCGGTGCGGCGTAGCCGGAGGGATCTGGCGCGCTAGCGCGAGGGCCTCGACGGCGAACGCGTGCGGCTCGAACTCATCCATCGAGAGGTGCGCCGCGGCGATGAGGCGAGCAGGGAAGCGCTGGTAGAGGGGGAGCTTCGCCGCGAGATCGGCGGGGAAGTAGACGAGCATCGGGGCCTTGCCGCCGGGCCCATGGAGCAGGGCGCGCAGGTGGGGTGCTCCGCCGAACGTGCGCTTCTGGTAACGGCGGTGCTCGAGCAGCGCGCGCTCGATCTGCGCGTCGAGGTAATCCGACGGCACCGCGCGCCGGATCCGCCCGAAGGCCTGGCGGATGCGGTCCGTGAGCCCCTCGACCACGGCGGGCGCGGCGAGCAGGCCGGGAGTCTTCAGGAAATCGTTCGCTGCGGCGACGGCCGCCTTGAGCGGCTCGTCTCCGCCGGCGAACGGCGTCGCCGTCGTCACGGCGGCCTTCAGCGCATCGAGCTCGTCGAAGGGGAAACGCAGCTCTCCCGCGACGAGCACGAGCGGCGGCGCGAACTTGCCGTCCTCGCGGACGGCGTCCGAGAGCGCCGCGGCCACGCCGTTGCTGTCGATCGCTGCGGCGCGGGCGAGGATCAAGAACACGTCGTGGCGGTCTTCCGGAGGGACGGTCTGGCCGGGCAGCTCAGGCCCGGCGGAGTCTGCTGCGCGGGGGTCCTTTCGCGCGTCGTCGACGAGGCGTTGCCAGGGCGGTCGCTTGCGAATGCGCGCCGCGCTCTTGGGGTCGATCCAGACAAGCTCTAGCGTCTCGGGCATGGCGAAGGTTGCTCCTCGGTAGCTCAGCGTCGCACGGTCGACGGGCTCACGGTCGCGAGCGCCGCCGCGCGCAGCGCCGCCGGGTGGGTCTCGTGCTGATCCACGGCGGGGTGCACGTAGGCCACAAGGCGCACCCGGAGCCGCTGCGCCGCGGGCAGCTTCGCGGCGAGCTCCTCGCGCAGGTACGTCGGGATCGGCCCCTCGACTGGGCCGTGGAGGAGCGCGCGCACATGATGCCCGCCGAAGACGGCTCGGCGCTGGAGATGGCGGCCGCCGAGCAGCGCGCGCGCCGCGAGCGCGTCGAGCTGGCCCTCCGGCACGAGGCCACGCTTCTCGAATGTCTCGCGGACGCGCGCCTCGAGGCCCTCGGCAACGAGCGGCGCACCGGGCAGGCCCGGCGTGCCCAGAAACTCCTTGGCCAGGTCGAGGATCCCGCTGTCCTCCGGATCTGCGCCGGCGTGGGGCGTGGCCGCGGAGATCATCGCCTTGAGCGCCTCGAGCTCATCGAACGAGAAGACGAGCTCCCCTGCCAGGAGCACGAGCGGTTGCAAGAGCCGCCCGTCGTCGAGCGTGGCCGCGGCGAGCGCGGCCGTCACGCGATCGCCGCTGATCGGGCCGCGCGCGAGGATCTCGAAGGCTTCCCGTCGATCCTCCAGGTCGGACGTGGCCTCGGCGCCCGCCGGGTCGTCGAGGTCATGATCCAGCGGCTGCTCGTCGAGCGCCTCGAGGACCGGGGCGTAGCGAGGGTCCTTGCGCAGGCGCTGGAGGCACAGGGGATCGAACCAGACGAGGTGCAGCGCGTCGGGCGTGGAGGTGCGCTGCAGGAGCGATGCGGACGGCGACCGCGGCGCGTGCTTCGTCGGTGTGACGAGGCGCGGCGGCGCCAGCGGCAGCGGCGATGCGGTCGCTGATGCGAACGCTGCGACGGGTGGCATCGCCGCGCTGGGCAGCTCGCCCGACGGCAGCGCGAAGCTCGACACTGCGCGGCGAGCCCACGGGCTCTCCGCCGGTGCGCTAGCAGCTGGTAGGGGCGCCGCGGAGGACGCAAGCGCCCCATGGACGGCTCCGGAGGCGACAGCGACGGCCTCGGAGGCGTCAGGGACGGCCGGTATGGCGATCGTCCCGGTCCCGTCATCGGTCAGCGGCGGCGGGATGGGCATCGGCGGCGCGGGCGGCGCGCCTGGAGGATGGAACGGCAGCCCCACGTCATCTGGGGCGGACTCGTGCGGCGCCCGGGGGCGCTGCACCGCCGCAAAGGGCAGGGGCGAGGGCCGCGCCGGGGTCATTTCGACGGGCACCGCGATCGTCCGCCTCTCCGGATCGAGCTCCGCCTGCTGGGCCTCACCGGCCGCCGCGTCCCGGAGCTGCTCGACACGCTCCCACGTGAGCGGGAGCCCGGGCTCCTCCATGGCCACGAGGACCTGAACCGGCTGCGCCGCGTGCTCGAGGCGGATCTGGCCGCGCCACGTCACCGTGCAGAGCCCGCGCGAGGCGTCGATCCAGAGCGTGTCGGCCCGCATCGCCACGCCTTGCGGCGCGCCCATGCCCTGGACGAACGCTCGCGGGCGGATCCCGGGGAGGCGCGTGACGAGCTGCGCGTGCTGGAAGTGCAGGTTCTCGAGCGTGATCTGCGTGTCGGGGTGGAGCGCCTGCACCTGCTGATCTCTTGGGGCCGCCTGGAAATGCTCCGGATCGAGATCGCTGGGCAGGACCTGACCTCGCCAGGTGTCGGGCAGCCGCGCGGCCGCGGCGGGGCCGAGCAGCGCGCGGCGCGAGGGCCAGCCGCTCGCGATCGGACCGAACCCGACCGGCGCGATGGGGTCGCCCGGCGACGCGCTCTCGATGCCCGGCGGCTGGAGGTTGGGCAGCGCGAGGCGGCCGTGGACGTCGCGCCCGTCGGGGCGCAGGCCGATCGGGTTCTCGGTCCGGGCCCCCCCTGCGGCGC
Source organism: Sorangium sp. So ce145 (assembly GCF_051525985.1). NCBI lineage: Bacteria > Pseudomonadati > Myxococcota > Polyangiales > Polyangiaceae > Sorangium > Sorangium sp. So ce145. The sequence goes on from NZ_CP150315.1 coordinate 6,581,329, forward strand.
GCTCGTAGACGAGCGGCATGCTGGTGAACCGGGGACCTTCGTGGAGCGCCCCCTGGAGGTCGAGCTGCCGGTCGCAGAAGACCTCGATGCGCTTGTCCACCTCGCCGACGGCGAGCCGGGCGATGAGCGAGCGCACCGGCTGCCGCCCGGGCGCGAACGCGTGCCCGACGAGGAGCACGTCGGCGCGCGGCTTCATCGGGACCAGGTCCGCGGGCGTATAGACGCCGAGGCTCGCGCCGTCGGGGTAGGATCGCTCCGTGGCGCTCGGCGGCTCCTGCTCCTCCGCGAGCACGGACTCGCCGGGTCGGAGGACGAACGTCGCCCGGGTAACGACCGTCAGCACCGGCTTGCTCGGCGGGCGCTGCCAGACAAGCCATCCGACCGGCACCACGTCCGACAGCCCGAGGACAGAGACCTTGCTATCCATGCGCTCGCCCATCCTGCGATTCCTCTCGTCGCATCCGGCCGGAGCCCACCCTCTACTTGGGGAGGCTCTCCAGGTACGCCTTCGCTCGCTCGCGCACCTCGGTGTTCGGGTCGCCGAGCAGCGGCGACACGGCCGCGCGATCCCGCGGGTCCGGATGGGCGGCCATCCAGTCCAGCGCCGTCCAGCGGATGTTCGGGTTGTCGGAGGCGAGCAACGCGTGGACCTTCTCCCGGGGGAGGTCGAGGCGCAGCCGGTCGATCTCCGCGAGGGCGGCCATGACCACCATGGAGTCCGGTCGCGAGAGCATCCCGACGATGAGCTTGTGAGCCTGGGGGGACGAAGAGCGCCCCAGCGCCTCGATGCCGATCACCTCGAGTCCATCGATGGTCAACATCCGGGCCTGGGCCTCGAGCGCGAGCGGCGTCTCCAGGAAGGCGAGCGCCTCGGCGGCTTCCATCTTCACCTTGCGGTCCTTGCTACGGAGGTTCGCTGCGTGGTTGGACAGCACCTCTTTCAAAGCATCTTCCGTCCCCTGGATCAAATGAAACGTGAGCTCGCCTGCAGCGGTGATCTCCTTGTTGGAGGCTTCCGGCGTCCGCGGGCTCACGGTCACGTGCACGTCGAGTTGGTACTTCACGCGGGCGTCCCCGGGGACGTCGAACCTCAGGTAGCGATTGAGGTAGTAGGTGGAGGCGTACCGCTGGCCCGGCGGGATCGGGATCGCGATCGTCCGCTCGTCGCCGACGCTCGGCGTCGGCCTCTGGGTCGCGGAGGGCGACTCGAAGCGGAGGTCGTTCACGTTCGGGTAGGGGAGCAGGATGTCGATCGGAGCTGCCGAGCGGTTGTGGACGACCACGACCGCGGGGATCGGCCCGGCAAGCAGGACGGGCGCGGCTGGGGCGGAGACATCGATGGAGATGCCGACGTTGCTGTTGGCCATGAGGAGTCTTCCTGTAGCGGTTGTGTCATCGGGAGGGACCTCGTTCCGCGCACCACGGCACGCCGGGCAGGCCGCCGCGAGCATCGAGCAGAGCGCGAGCGCCTCAACGCAAGATATGGTCAGGGGTCGTGACATTGCAATCGCCCGCTTCGCTGGTCCATGCCCCGATGGTCGTCCTCTCGCCGAACTTCCAGAATTTATGCTTCCACTGCGCGCCATCCTGGAAGACGCGGTGGAGGATATGCAACCCGGAGTTCGGCTGCACCTTGTCGACGACTCCGCAGCGGTCGCACTTGAAGACGAACAGTTGCTTTGCATCCCTCACGCCAGCCGGCCCGGCTCGGGGGCGCGGGGCGCGGTGGGTGTCCACGAGCCCGATCGAGTTGGCGGGGAGATAGCCGCTGTTCAGGTTCGGGCCGCTCTGGAACGGCGGCACGTCCTGGCGCACGTAGAAGACTTTCTCGGAGAACGATGCCCTGTCGAGATCGGCGAACGTGCCGCTGTCGGAGTCCCAGGCCACATCGACGATCGCCCCCACGACGGCGCCGTCCAGGTCTGATTGGAGCGTGTTGTGCAGATTGAGCGGGTGAGCGCAGACGGTGAACCCGGCCGACTCCGCCTTCACGACCCCGTCGAGCCTCGCCTGGATCTTCAGATTGCCGGCGTTACCCGGGTCGGTCTGCGCGCCGCCGGTCACCGTGACGGTGGTCGTGGAGCTGATCTGCCTCGGGGTGACCGTCGCGGTGCCGTTGCCGCCGCCGCCGTTGACCACGCTGAGCTCGATGAAGCGCCCCGGCTCGAGCTGCGGCATCACGGTGACCTGCACCTCATAGCTCCTGGTCGGCGGGACGCTGTCCACCATCCCGTCTGCCGGATTCGCGCCCGATTGCGCGTACGGGTTTCCCCGCATCACGCGGCCGATCGTCACCGCGGGATCGATGAGCCGCGGTGGCGGCGGCTGCGCCGGCGGGGTGACATCGCCCTCCCTGGGCTCCTCCGGCGCGGTCCCCCTGACGTCGGCGGCCGACCCTGGCGACCCGCCCTCGTTGATCTGGACCAGCGTGCCCACGATGGTGACGCCCCCCGCATCGATCCGGATAAAGCCGCCGGGCCCCTTGAGGGTCACGTCCGCGGCCCCCTCGGCCACGAGGACGGTGCCAGCCTTCTCGTGGAGCTCGAGCCCCGTCTCGAGGGCGTGGTTCGCGCCCACCTTCTCCTGCTGCACCGCAGTGGAGAGCGACTGCGCACCGACGCTCTCGTTCCGGCACCCTTTCACCAGCAGGTGCGCGTCCTGGTGGATGAGCTCCCGCTTCGTCTTCTTGACGATGATCTGCCGGTCCTTGCCGACCCAACCGATCTGGCCTCCCAGGGTCCGCTCGATCTCGTCGCCCTTGACGCGCTTCGCGAGGATCTTGATAGCCGCCGTGGTGCGGGTCCCGGAGACCTCCTCGGTCCGGTCCCCCGCGGTCACCTCGGTCCGCTTGCCGAGGGTCGTGTCCGTCTCGTTCCCCGCGACGGTCTTCTCCCGGTCATTGACCACGGTGATCGTCTCGTCGTGCTTGACCAGCCGGCGCAGGTTCTTCTGCGCCTGCATGTAGACGAGCTCGCTCCCGGCGAGATCCTCGAAGAGGATCTCGTTCCACCCGTCCGACCCGGGCGATGTGTCGCTCTTCCAGGCGCTCCGGGTCTTGTTCTCCGGCAGCTTGTACGGGACCGGGTTGGTCATGTTGGAGAGCCGCGCCACGACGATAGGCTGCTCCGGGTCGCCGTTCAGGAACGCGACCAGCACCTCTTGCCCCACCCTCGGGAGGGTGAGCGCGCCGAACCCGGCGCCTGCCCAGCCCTGGCTCACCCGGATCCATGTCGAGCTCGAGTCGTCCCTCGTGCCCTCGCGGTCCCACGGGAACTGTACCCGCACGCGCCCGAACTCGTCGGTGTGGATCTGCTGCCCGGCGGGCCCGACCACGGTGGCGCTCTGCACGCTGTGGATCTTCGGCCTGGGCGTCCTCCTGGGCGGGCGGTAGGGCACGCTGGCGAAGACCGCGGTCCCGGACATGTGCCAGGTGTCGACCGCCGCTCCTTCGATGGAGAAGTGAGTGACGAGCAGACGCTGGCTGTCGGGGAGCTCGGGGTGTGGGTGCTGGCCGATCGAGAAGATGACGCAGGGCCAGAGATCCGTGGTGTTGGTGGTGAACGAGACGGCGCGCTTCTCGACCCGCTCCGCGTCGAGGGCGCGCTGGGCGAGCGCCTTACCGGAGGGTTGATCGTGGCGGTAAGAGCCCTTGTCATCGGCAGCCGGTGTGTCGGCGGGACCGGCGGACGCCACCAGGAACGCGCCCGGCTGATAATCGAAGTGCTCGTAGCGATCCTCCGGCGCCGCGGCCTTCTCGGCTTCGCCGAGCGTCGGGAAGGCTGGGTTGCGGAAGTCGACGTCGCGGACGGCGTACGCGCCGGGGCGGACGTCGTGCACAAGGCGGACCTCGGTCACGATCTCGTGCTCCGCCGCGGCCTCCGTGGGGTGGTCGACATAGCGGAGCGGCGGGGTGGTGCGGGGGGGACGCGCGTGGAGGGCGTCATCGAGGAGGAGCCGTGAACCGTTCGCGTCGTCGTTCGGGAAGGTGAACGCGATGCCGGCCTCCTCGAGGAGGCGGCTCAGGAAGGCGTAGTCGGTCTCGCCGTACTGCACCTTGTACTCGAGCTTCGGGTACAGGGGGCGGTCGATCTGCCAGATGGGGTCGATGTTCCACTCACCGAGGAGTTTGTCGGCGATATCAGGGATGGATAGGTGCTGGAAGATGCGATGGCCGCGGCGCTGGGTGAGGAGCCAAAGCCGTGGCACGATGCGGAGGTGGTAGGTCGACCTGCCGAGCGGCTCGGCGCGGGCGAGTTGCATGGAGTTGCAGAGGCCGGACCAGAGGCGGGCGGCGCCGAGGGGGGAGAAGGCAAGGTCTCGAGCGGCGCGGAAGGACGCCGGTTGGCCGATGATCGCGTCGAAATCGACGCTGGGGTCCTCGGAGGTGGCCGAGATCGAGACGGTGAACAGGGTGGAGATGCCCTCGTGGACTGAGAAATGGCTCACCGAGAGGGGGGACTCGCCAGAGGCGAAGGTGAGGCTGAGAAGGAGCGTCATGGCATCTCTTGCTCAAAATGTCATTTCGAAGCCAGGGTGCCGCTCACCCAACTGGTCCGTCGAGCACAGGGCCCCGATGATAGCCGGTGGCGGAGTCAGGTAAGCCCAAGATAGCATGGTCAGCGTCCCGAACAGAATTGCCCCCATTACCAGCGCGCCCCACTGCCGTGCCGACGACGTCAGGCGGGGCCGCAGGATTGCTTCCGGTCCGACCTCCCCCACCAGCAGCGTGACGATGAGCCAGACCACGGTGGCCCCGAGCCAGACGGTCGCGAACAACCCCGCTCGCTGGGCCATTGTCTGCCATGTGAACTTTGTCAGCTCCGCCAGGAGCGCAAGGAGAACCACCGCCGACGCCGCCGCCCCGACCAGTCGTGCCGGCCCGAATCCGCGTGGGCGGACGAACGTTTCCAGCCCGAGATCGAGCGTCGCCACGATCAGCAGCAGGGTCGCCATTTCCGGGAATGGCGACGAAAACGCCGAGAGCGCGCCGAACGTCACATAGATCCACGGCACGGCCAGCAGGCCGACGAAGAATGCGCCGATCGCAGCCGCGCCCGGACTCCTTCGCCGCCCAGCGGTCATGGGCGCCCCCTCCGCGCGGGTTGAGCGGCTGCGTGAGTCACGGAACGGGCACCCTGAACTCGCGCTCGAACGCAATGCGGGTGATCAGCGGCGCGTAGCCATGTTGGTGCTGAAGCTGCCACCATGCGGTGAAGCCCTCTGCCGGGATGGTGTCAGGCCAGCCGTCGGCACCGAATCTCCGGAGGTCGATGTCATCGAGCCCGAACACGTCGTAAAACACGTACTCCAGCCTGATGTAATATTCGCGGGCACAACGATCATAGTGGTAGTCCTTAGCCACCACTATCACATGTTGGACACCGTCGACCATCACCGTCAGCCCATTACTATAATCTTCCGTCAACAATATATCGCTGCCACGGTTGAAGGCCGGCACGCCCAAGTCCGTCGGGGCTACGGCGGCGTTGATATCCCAGCCTGCGGTCTCCAGCGCCTGGTGAATTCTTGTCCCCCCCGCGGCGCGTTCCGGTGAATTGGGTGCCGATAGAGCTCGGTGGACGAACGAGGTGATGTTGGGATGCGTCTCGGCCGCGGCGGTGAGGTGCGGGTCGCTCCAGAACGACACGGCTGTCTGCGGTACGAGGAAGGCTTTGAACAGCCGCCGCGCCTTGCCATGCGTGTCGTTCGAGGCGAACCACGACAACAGCTCGCGCATCTTGGGTTCCAAGACGGCGGTGGTCGATCCGACGCTGGGTCCGTGGGGTTGCGCCCGCCCGGTCGAGAAGGAGATATCCTGGCCAAAGCTCAGCGCGTGCCCACCGGGTAGCAAGGGGTCGGGAACGGTTGCCGTGGGTGTCGTACTCCGCAGAGCCGGGTCGGTCGCAATTGCGATGATCCTCTCCTGTGCGAGGCGGAAGAGCTTGCATTTCTGGATCCAGATAAGCACATGCCTGGTAATCGGCGCGCAGCCCGGCTGGGTACGCGTTACCTCCACCACCTCTCCGATCTCCGGAGCCGCGTTGGGGACCGGACCCGCACGGACGGTGACCACATGACCAGTCGAAGGCGCTTCAACGCGCAGCCTCTGGCTGCTCGTCGTCCAGCTGTATGTCCCCTGGCCAATGCCCGCCGGCTGAATGTCGGTGGCGACCAACACCGTGTTTTCCTCCGCTTCGAGCGTCACCGATGGGGGCGCGGCCAGAAAATCGGTCGGGCAGCAGCCTTGGCAGGGGGCGAGCGGATCCGGCCCACCGCCCGGGGGATCGGCCGCTGGGGGCGAGGCGCGGCGGCGGGCCTGCTTTTCCGCAAGACGCCTGCGGTATTCCGCGATCCAGGCCCTGCGACCTTCGGCGTCCTCGACGGAGGTGGGGTGCAGCGGCGCGCCGCGCAACTCCCGCCCGCGGGGATGCGACCTGTAGAACCATTCGTCGGTCTCCCGGACGATCTCCCGATCCAGAGGGTACAGGCTCATCGGCGTCTCGCGAGCAGGACGAAGATCGACGTCTCCTCGATCCGGTCGAGCTTGGTTTGTGGCGATAGATCCCGTCGCGACAGGATGTCGCGCGCCCAGTGCTCCCGCTCGCCGAACCCGAAGCCGAGAGTGGCGCAGAGGTCGACATAGCGTTCGAGCATCTGCATGGACCGGAAGCCCTGGCCATGGGCGAAAGCGATCTCCGGCTCGAGTGCGGAAGCGATCGCCTCACGCCCGCAACCGGCGCAAGCTTGCGGGTGACGCTGGGTCAGCCGGTCCGCGAGCGTCTGGGCGACGGCGGCAAGGCGGTCTCTGGCCAAGAGAGCAAGTTGCCCGCTCGAAATCCTTAACATGCGCCTTCCTGAACGATTTCATGCACCCGGATCATCATCCACCTAAAGGCCCGGCACCTCCGAGCGTGCCGTCAGGACGGCCGGCGTCCCCTGTGCCCCAAACCGCATCACCTCTCCGTCCTTCGTCTCGACCAGAAGCGCCCCGATCTCCCCGAAGAACTGCGCCCTCTGCCGCGGCGTGCACGTCGGAAGGAATACGCGGAGCGCCGTTGGGTCATAGAACCGGAAGTACATCCGCTCTCCGGTCTCATCGTTCACCACCATCAAGAACCGCCTCAGATGCGTCCGCACCTCCTTGAACGGCCGCCGACACGTCAGGAAGATTCCCCACCGCTTCCCCCACCCCTCCAGCACCAGCTGCTCCAGGAGCCGCGCCCCCTTCGGCAGCCGCACGAGGAACGGTGCCTGCATCGCGAGCGCCTCCCCCTGGATGCCCTCGTACAGCGACTGGTACTCCTCCACCGACTCCCGCAGCACCTCGAGCACGCGCAACCCGCGCGACGCGTCGAGCACCGCAAACAGCGGCTCCGGCTCCACCTGCAGCGCCGCCAGCACGTCTTCCTGGAGCGGCGTCAGCCGGTCCTGGCCCCCCCCTTTGAGCCCGCTCTCGCGCCGCGGCGGCGTCGTCCCCTCGAGATAGACGGCGAAGACCGTTCCCCCAGCGCGGATCCAGCCGCCGTTCTTGATCTCGCCCCCGTCCACCCGCTCGCCGTTGAGCCACGTCCCGTCCTGACTCGCTAGGTCCACGACCCGGCACGTCTCCCCGTCCCACCGGATCTCGCAATGCACCGCCGACATGGCCCTGTCCGCCGCCACCACCAGATCCGCCCGCTCGGTCCGCCCGATGCGGAGCGCGCCCCCGGGCTCGATCACGGCCCTGTTCGCCGGCGCAGCCTTGGCCCAGCGGACCTCCACGATGGCGCGCTGCCACCCGAGCATCACTCGATTCCCCTGCGCCGGTTCTTCTCGCACTCCTCGCAGAACGGCGCCGTGGCCGCCGACAACGCGACCCCCTGCGGCGACGATCCGATGAGCACGGTCGGACACCCGAGCACGATGGTCCCGCCGTGCTCCATCGGATCCCCGAGCCGCGCCGCCGGCTTGTTGCCGATCAGCACCGACGCCTCGCCCCGCGAGATCTTGTCCGGCGGCCCGACGCACACCGCCATATCCCCTTCCCGCGCCGCGGGCATGAACCCGATCAGCACCGTCGGCTCCCCCGCCGGCAGGATCGGCCCCCCGACATGAGGTACCGGCCCCGGCTCCACCTTGGGGCATACATGCATGTCCGTGACCCGCGCCGCAGGCGGCATCGCCCTCCCCCTTCCCCAATCTACTGCATTATTGCCCGATCCCCGTCCTGCTCACGTCGTCCGGCTGAGGCCGCGCCGGCTCGGCCACTTGGGCCTCCTGCGGCGCCTCCGGCCCCGCCGGGCTCGCGCCGCTGCCCGAGCCGGCCGCCCCGCCGCTGTTGATCTTCACCAGATTCCCTTTGATCGTCACGCCGCCCGCGTCAATCCGGATGAACCCGCCCGGCCCCTTGATGGTCAGATCCGACACCGCCTCGAGCACCAGCGCCGTCCCGGCCTTCAGGTGGATCTCCTGGCCGGCCTCGAGCGCGTAGTTCTTCCCCACCTTGCCGTGCTGATCGCCGCCGACCGACAGGGATTGCGTCCCGCTCACCTGCTCGTTCCGGCTCCCGTTCACCTTGAGGTGGCTGTCCTGCTCGACGAGCTCCCGCTTCACCTGCTTGACGATGAGGTGCTGCTCGCCGCCGACCCAGAGCAGGAGATCGCCCTCCGTCCGCTCCACCTCGTCCGCCTTGACAAGCTTGCGGAGCGCGCCGCCAATGACCGTCGTCCGGCTTCCGTCGGTGAGCTCCACCCGATCGCCGCCGGTGAACTCCGCCCGCTTTCCCTCGGTCACCTCCGTCTCGTTCGCCTTGACCAGCTTCTGCCGGTCGTGGCCGACGGTGATCGTCTCGTCGTTCTTGACCAGCCGGCGCTGGTTCTTCTGCGCCTGCATAAAGACGAGCTCCTGGCCCGCCAGGTCCTCGAACATGATCTCGTTGAAGCCGCCGCCGCCCATGGAGCTGCTCGTCTTCCACGTGCTGCGCGTCTTGTGCTGCGGCAGGTTGTAGGGGACGCGGTTGTTGTTGTTGAACACGCGCCCAACGATCACCGGCTGATCCGGATCCCCTTCGAGGAAGCCGACCAGCACCTCCTGGCCGATCCGCGGGATGGCGATCATGCCGAAGCCCGTGCCCGCCCAGCCCTGGCTCGCGCGGATCCAGGAGGAGCTGTCGTCGTTGTTCCGCCCCTCGCGATCCCAGGGGAACTGCACGCGGACCCGCCCGAACTCGTCCGTGTGGATCTCCTGCCCGGAGGGCCCCACGACGACGGCGCTCTGCACCCCGGTGACGTGCGGCTTCGGCGTGCTCTTCAGCGGCCGATACGGCACGTCCGCGAAGACGGCATGGCCGGATTGCGTCCACTCGGTCCCCACGGCCCCGTGGATCTGCACCTCCGTCACGAGGAGCTTCTTGCCGGCGGCGAACGCCGCGTGGGGGTGGTTGTCGATGGAGAAGACCGCGCCGGGCGAAAGGTCGAGGGCATTGGTCTCGAACGTGACCGTCCGCTTCAAGGCGCGCCGCCCGTCGAGCGCCCGCTCGGCGAGCGCCTTGCCATAACTCTGGTCGTGGCGCGCGACCCCCTTGTCGTCCGCAGCCGGCGTGCCGCCGCCCCTCTGGCCCTCGATCAAGAAGGCGCCAGGCTGGTAGTGGTACTGCTCGTACTTGTCCTCGGGCGCAGGCGCCTTGGGCGCCTCGCCGAAGAGGGGGAAGGCCGGGTTGCGGAAGTCGTAGTCGCGGATCGTGGTCGCCCCCGGCTCGACCTCGTGGGTGATCGTGACCTCGGTGACGTACTCGCTCTCGGCGGCATCGTTCGGCGAATCGACGAACCGGAGCGCCGGCGGCGCCCGGGGCGTGGCCAGGTGGAGCTTGTCGCTCAGCGTCGGCGTCGAGCCGCTGGCCTGGTCATCAGGATGCGTGAACGCGATCCCCGCCTCCTCGAGCAGGCGTGAGAGGAAGGCGTAGTCGCTCTCCCCGTACTGGCACCTGTATTCGAGCTTGGGATACTTGGCGCGCTCGATACTCCACGTCGGCGTGATCTGCCACTCGGCGAAGATCCTGTCGGCGATGTCCGGTATCGCGAGGTGCTGGTAGATGCGAAAATTCCGCCGCTGCGTCAGCAGCCACAGCGCCGGGACGATCCGGAGATGGTACGTGGAGAGGCCGGTCGTCTCGGCCTGAACCTGCTCGATCTGGTTGCACACGCCCGTCCAGAAGCGGGCACCGGAGCTGGCGAAGTCGAAGCCGTTGGCGATACGGAAGGAGGCCCGCTTGCCGACGATCGACTCGAGATCGATGTCCGCGTTCGGCGAGCGCGCCAGGATCGACAGCGTGAAGAGCCCCGAGATGCTCTCCTGGACGTCGAATTGCCGCACGTCCAGCGACGCTTCCCCGGATTCGAACGTGAGCTCAAGCAACGGCATCAGATCACCTCTCGCATTGGAGCGCTGCGCCGGGATGGTATCTTACATACCGGGCGGATGGCTGTCCAGCCCGGCGCGGCGGGACGTCCGGCGCGCGCGGACGATGGGCCCCGCCGATCCAGGCGCCACGCCTTGAAGGCCAGTCCTGCGGTCGTGTACCATGGAGCGCGATGGACCGCGGCTTCGCGAACGCTGACGCTGCGCGCTTGCGGCGCAGACGCGCTCCGGCGACCTCGCAGCGATCCTACGCCTGCGTATCCCCATCAAGGAAAACAGCCAGGAACGTCCGGGGTGCAGCCGGCGGATCCGAGGCGGGCCTTGACGCGGCTCGCCGGAGCGCGAGCGGCGCATCGTGCCGTTCGAAGAAAACAGGCCAAAACCTCAGCAACCCACGGTGTTATGTCAGAGTGTGAGCCGCTCTGGGAGATGGAGACGTACTGGCGTGAGCTGCAGCTCTTTCACATCGCCAGGGAGGGGAATCGCCACAGGTTTTATCGAGACGCCAGAGGACTCGTGACGATCGGCATCGGACATCTGGTCGATCGAGGCGATGGCGCCTCCCACGCTCAGCGGCGTGATGTCGCGGAGAGTTTCGCCAGGGCAAACGCCTCGCACTTCAGGACCGCTGACGGCGGCCGGGCCAGCCCGGCGCAGGTCCTGGAGGACTGGGAAAGGGTGCACAGAGGCAGCGTGCGTGTCGGTCAGCTCCAACTGCCACAAGAAGGAATCGACGCGCTGTACACGCAGAGGGTCAGAGGTTATCTAGACGAGATGTACAACAGGCGGCCCTTCTCCAGCTGCCTTCCACCACGGATTCAGATGGCACTGGTCGACGCGCGCTACAATCCAGCCCGTGTATCGCTGTACCCTGGGGAAGCGACGAGAGGGGGCGACGCAGCGGAGAGGAGAGAGAGAGAAAGTGTCCGCGCGATGTGGAGCGCGTTGGATAGGGACTCGCCCGAGGCACCGCTGCACTACAATCCCCGCGCGGCGTTGGAGCTCTTCCGGCAGATCTGGCGAGGACGTGGAGGCCCCGTTTACCAGAACCGACACACGTGGCGTGTGAGTCAATTCGAGCAGGGCGTCGCGACGATGTTGGCTGACGACGAGAGCAGGTTCCACGAGCTGATCGATGACCTAGCGAGCGGGAGATGACGAGCGACGCGGCGGCCTCATGCGCCCCCTCGCGAATCTCAGACCCCGGATACCGCGGCGAGGTTCAGTTGCTTCGTGGGGTGCTCCGAACCTCGGAGCACCTACGCCGACAGATGCAACACCACACCCTCGCATTCCACAAATCCCGTGCATGACGCGCCGCTCCGCCACCTCACCGAGCGTGCCCCAGCCGCCGCGCAACGCGCCCCCGGCCGCAGCGGAGTTGGGCTATAGCCTGCCCCCATGAACCGACCCCGCCTCGTCGCCGGCGCGCTCTTTCTGACCGGCCACCTCTTCGCGCTCGGCTGCAGCGCCCCCAAGCCGGAGCCCGAGATCGCGTCGTCGGCCTCGCAGAGCGGCTACGCGGAGCGCTACCCGGCCGAGCTGCAGGCGACGGCCGCGTCGTTCGGCGAGCGCGACGACCTCGTGAAGCGCGCCACAGCGCAGTTCGCGGGCTATCCCGACCAGCTCAAGAAGCCGGACTGGAAGCAGGTCCTCGACGTCATCGAGCAGGCGGACGCGGCGGGCCGGAGCTACGACTACGTGGAGCGCGTGCGCGCCGTCGACGGCGCGGCGGCGTTCTTCAACGACAATAAGGAGGATCTCACCCGCAAGGTGAGCGGCGCCGCGCAGTACGTCGTCAAGCAGAAGGGGTGCGACGTCGACGTCACGGGCGCCACGGCGCACGCGCTCGAGGACGGCGTCGAGCGCCAGCTCGAGAAGTACGTCCGCGAGCGCAGCGAGGCGCACCGCCGCATCGAGCGCTACCGCGCCTCGCTCGGCAAGGAGAACGCCGCGACGCTCGAGAAGCAGGCCGACGCCGTGAGCTTCGTGAGCTACGTCGTCCACATCGACATGGTCGAGCACAAGCTCCGACTCCGCCGGATGCTCGAGGAGATCGAGACCATCAAGAAGTCGATCGACGAGGCGGTCCAGGCGGAGCGAGCATTCCAGTCCTCTGGCAACCGCACCGACGAGGAGAAGAAGGCGTCGGAGGCGCGCATCGAGGAGCTCGGGCGCAGCAAGGCGATGCTCGACTCGTCCGCGACCCAGGCGAAGCAGATCGACGAGACGATGGAGGAGCGCATCGCCGCGGCCCAGAAGACCTACCGCGAGGCGATGGACCGCCTGATCGCCACCCTCCGCAAGAACGCCGGCCTGCCGGCCGAGCCCCGCGAGGGCTGACCCTCTCCGCCCCCTGCGCCCCTCCCGGGGGGCGCCGCCGGCGTGGCGGCGCGACCGCTACGTCACTTCCGCGGGCCGGCACCGGTCGGAGAGCGCTTGCGGCGGGGCTTGGCGGGCGCGGCCGCCGCCGCTGCGCCCTTCGCGCCGCTCTTCTCCGGCCGCGCCAGCATCGCCTGGAGGGCCCGGACCTGCGCGGCGCGCGAGAGGAAGCGCGAGCCCCGCGCCCCTTGGCCCAGGCCCGGGGGCAGCGCCGGGAGCTCGTCCAGGAGCGCGCGGTAGGCCGACGTCGCCTCGGCCCCGAGCGCGCGCGCGATCCGATCGAGCTTGCCCCGCGAGCGCCACGGCTTGCCCGCGTCGGTGTCCGCCCCGAGCCCGGCGGCCACGCGCTCGATCTCACGGGCCGCCTGCGCGTCCGGCTGGCTCGCCGCCAGCTCGGCCAGCGCCTTCCGGAGCGCGCCGGCGGCGAAGAGCAGCACCTCGTGGTGCAGGAGGTTCCACCCGACCATGAACGCCTTCACCGCGTCGTGCTCGGCCACCGACGCGACGAGCGCGTCCGGCCCAGGTCTCTTGCGCTCCGCGCGCTCTCCGAGGAGGCGCTCGAACCCGAGGTTGCAGGTGCAGAGCGCGGCCTCGACCGCCTCGAACGGCCGGAGCGCGCGGCCGTCGTGGCTGCAGCCGGAGATGAGCACGTTCACGAGGTAGCTCAGCTCCATCAGTCGCTTCCCGTAGAGCTCCGCGTCGCGCGCCATCACCTCGCGGATCGCCTGCGTGAACAGCAGCTCTTCCCCGCGCTTCGCGCCGGCCTCGAGGAGCCGCGGCTCGGTCGCGGGCGGCAGGACGTCCGCCTCACGGAGCACCTCGAGGAAGCTCTGGAGGCCCTCCGCGGTCGGGGCGCCCTCGTCCTCGCGGGAGGTCGGCCGCCGGGTCGGCGCGGCGGGGGGTCGCGCCCTCGCCGCCGCCCGGAAATGCGCGCGCGTGACGGCGTCGTACGTGCGGGATCTCAGGATCTCTTCGAGCGGCGTGACCTTCGACAGCTCGAGGAAGCTCAGGGCCGCCGATGGGGCGACGAACCCCTCGTGCTCGCGCCGCTCTTCCCGCTCCGCGGCCACGTCGGACTCCAGCATCTCCTCGGAGGTGAGGACGTCGTAGAGGCCGCCGGAGTCCTCGATGTACTCGGTGGAGATCGCGCAGCAGCGCTCGAGCAGCGCTCGCAGGAGCGCGTGGTGCTCCCTGTCGAGCTCGACCAGGACCAGGAGGATCGCATCCCAGCTCCGGTTGTCCTTCGCGATGACGCGGAACTCCTCGAACTCTTGATACTGGCAGCCCTCGAGCGCCTTCTCCACGAGATCGTCGTCGTCCGAGCGCTCCGAGCTCGACATCTGCACGCTGAGCCCGTCGACGTCGATCACCAGGACGTGCTTGCACAGGGCCATCGTGACGAAGTCCTCGTCGAGCTCGGCGATCTTCCGCGCCGCGAACGCCTCGCCGGCCTCCAGCATGACCTCGAGCCAGAGGGCGAATCGGTCCGCGTCGAACGCCTCGTCCTTGCCCGGGCGTTCGCTGCGCCACAGATCCTCGTCGAAGATCCCCTTGAGCTGCTCGGTCGTCGCGAGCGCGACGATCTCTCCCGCGTCCTCCAGGCCGATGCGGCGGATCAGCCGGGTGAGGACCGGGGCCGCGAGCCCCTGCACGAGGTGCACGAGGTCCGGCCGCTCGAGCAGCCTCGCCACGAGGTGGCGAGGTCGGGTCGACTTGGCGATCGTCGTCATAAGGCCCCTCCCCACCTCGCCGCCATCTCCAGCGTCCGCTGGTTCTCCGGGATCGTGAGAAACCGCTCCCTCCACACCGGATCGCTGATTTTCCCCGCCCTTTCCATCAACCGCTCCCTCGCCGCCGCGATCGCCGCCGCGCAGTCCGCCTCCATCCCGTTCGCCGCCAGCGCCTCCGCGTAGACGTTCCTCACCGCGGACTCCCCCTCCTCGATCGCCCCGATCGCGTTCAGCATCGAGAACGCCTCCCCCGCCGCCGACAGCGCCTCGTCGAACCTCCCCAGCCCGAGCAGCGCCCTCGCCCTCGCCGCCACCGCCGCCGCGCGCAGCGGCGGCGCGCTCTGCAGGATCTCCGCCGCCGCCCTCGCCTCCTGCTCCGCCCCCTCGAAGTCCCGCGCGAGCAGCGCGATCCGCGCGAGGTACGTCCGCGCGCTCCCCTCCGTGCGCGGATCCCCGAGCCGCTGCGACAGGGCGATCGCCTCGCGCTCGGTCCGCTCCGCCTCCTCGATCCGCCCCCGGTAGCCGAGGACGTGCCCCAGGTTGCTGAGCGTCGCCACCGCGAGATCGTGCAACCCCATCCGCTCCGCGCCCGAGAGCGCGCTGCGCAGCACCTCCTCCGCGCCCGCGAAATCCCCGAGCTCCGCGTGCATGTACCCGACGTTCATGCGGAACGCGCACGCGTTGCCGCGGTCGCCCGCGCGCTCGAACGCCGCGAGCGCCGCGGACAGCCCCGCGAGGCACGCGCTGGGATCGCCGCTCACGAGCGCCCGGGCCGACCGCGCCGCGTGCAGCCGCGCCACCACCTCGACCTCCCGCTCCGCGAGATCCGTCCCGTCGCCCTCGATCGCCTCGATCAACGCGTCCGCGAACGCGTAGCGCCCCCCGAACACGAGCAGCTGCGCCCCCTCGCCGAGGCACATGTGCTTCGCCACGAGCGCGCCCTCCGCCTCCGCCTCGGCGGCCTGCGCCGCGCTCATCCAGCGCTCCACCCGCTCGAAGCCGCCCAGCTTGCCCGCGGCCATGGCGACGTGCTTGATCGCCGAGAACCACGCCGCGGAGCCGGCGGGCAGCCGGTCCACCGCCTCGGTCCCGCGCTGCTCCGCGAGCGCGAGCTCCCCGCGCCAGACGTGCGCCTCGGCCTCCACGAGGCGCAGCGCGCCGAGCGCCTGCGCGTTCGGGCCGCACGCGACGCCGCGCTCGGCGCGCTCGATCGCCGCGGCCAGGTCCTGCGCCCGCAGCGCCTGCTCCGCCGCGCGGCAGTACGCGGCCGCGGCCCGCGACAGCTCGCCGCCGCGCTCGAAGTGCTCGCCGAGCGCCATCGCGTCCACCGCGCCCGCGCCCGCGCGCGACAGCCACTCGCCGGCGAGCCGGTGCCCGAGCCGCCGGTCGCCGTCCGTCAGCATCCCGTAGGCCGCCTCCCGCACGATCGCGTGCTGGAAGCCGTACTCCACCTCGCCGGGCAGGCTGCCCTCGCCGCGCCGGGAGATCACCTCGCGCTGCTCCAGCTCGACCAGCTTCGGCGCGACCTGCGCCCCGCCCACGAGCGCCGACACCCCGCCCTGCCAGAACGTCTGCCCGAAGACGCTCGCCGCCCGCAGCGCCCGCCGCGCCTCGATGTCGAGCGCCTCGATGCGCGCCTGCACCATCGCCACCACCGTCTCGGGCAGGTCGGCGCCCTTGCCGTCGGCCACCGCGCGGAGCTGCTCCTCCAGGTAGAACGCGTTGCCGTCGGCGCGGTCGACGATCATCGCGAGGAGCTCCGGCGCGACGTCCTCGCCGAGCACCTGGCGCACCAGCCGCTCGCTCGCGCGCCGCGGCAGCCCCGACAGCTGCACCTCGTGGACGCCGCGCCCCGCCCAGAGCTTCGGGAAGAGCTCCCGCACCTCTGGCCGGCCGAGCGCGAGCACCATCAGCCGCTGATCGCCGAGGTTGCGGAGCGCCGAGTCGACGAGCAGCACGCTCGGCAGATCGCCCCAGTGCAGGTCCTCGAGCACGAGCAGCACGGGCCTCGCCGAGCACTCGGCCCTGAGGAGCTCCTCCCAGGCGACGCGGATCTGGTCGCTCATCAGCACGGGGCTGCGCCGCGCCGCCATCAGCTGCACGCTGTCGCCGTCGGGGAACGGCACGCCGACGAGCTCCCCGAGGAACGCCGCGGTGCGCGCCGACTCGGCGTGGCCGTACCGCGCGACGCGCGCGCGGAGCTTGCGCTGCCGCGCCTCCATGGGCTCGCCCTCGAAGAGGCCGATCGCGCGCCGCAGCGCCGGGGCGAGCAGCGCGAAGGCCGAGCCGGCGCTCATCGGGTCGCCGCGCCCGATCCACACCTCCATGTCCTCGCCGCGGTCGCGAAGCCGCCGGATCAGCTCGGAGCGCAGGCGGGATTTCCCCGCGCCCGCCGGCGCCGTCACGAGCACGGCGCTCGGCGTCGACTCCTCGACGCAGTGCGAGAACGCCGCCTCCAGCAGCGCGAGCTCGCGGTCGCGCCCGACGCAGGGCGTCGGCTTGCCGAGCAAGGGCGGCGTGGAGGCGAGCTCCTCGCGCTCGCCGTGCAGGCGGAGGCGGCCCGCGTCGCGGGTCACGTCGAACCGGGCGCCGAGCAGCCCTGCGGTCACCTCGTCCATGCAGACGGCGTCCGCGCCGGCGGGCGCGTGCGCGGGCGGCAGCAGGTGGACCGCGCGGTCGATGAGCTCGCCGACCGGCAGCCGCGCGGACATCTCCGCGCGGCCCGTGACGAGCGCGACCGGCACGCTGCCGAGCAGCGCGTTCAGCGCGAGCGCGCAGCGGGCGGACTGCGCCGCGAGGTCGGTCGGGGCGCCGCCGGCGGTGAGCACGATGAGCGGCGAGCGGGACTCCAGGATCTCGAGCTCGCCCTGGTAGCGCTCGGCGACGGCGATGAGCGCCTTGCTGCGCTCCAGGTCCTCCTCCTGCGAGCGCGTCGCCTCGGCGTCGCCGCTCGCGTCGCGCGCGAGCACGAGGCACATCATCTTCCGCTCGTTCGTGGTGATCTCGCCCCCGCGCAGGGTGTTCGACGGGCGGCTGCTCGCGGCGCCGACGCCCGCGTCGTCGAGCGCGAGCAGCTCCGCCGCGACCGCGTCGCCGTCGCGGGGCCGGTCCTTCGGCGGCTTCGCGAGCATGCGCGCGACGAGGTCGTCGAGCGCCTCGGGGATGTCCCCGCGCAGCTCCCGGAGCCGCGGCGGCTCCTCGAGGATGACCTTGATGAGCACCGAGAGCCCGTCGGCGCCCTGGAACGCCGAGCGCCCGGTGAGGCACTTGAAGAGCACGCAGCCGAGCGAGAAGACGTCGGCGCGGGGGTCGATGTTCGGCTCGCTGCGGGCCTGCTCCGGCGCCATGTAGCCCGGGGTGCCGAGCATCGTGCCGGGCATGGTGAGGTGCCGGTCCATGGCGCCGAGGCGCACCACGCCGAAGTCGATGAGCGTGACCCCCTCGATCGCGCCGCCCACGAGGAGCAGGTTGCTCGGCTTGAGGTCGCGGTGGACGATGCCGGCGCGGTGCACGACGCCGAGCGTCGACGCGATGCGCGACGCGAGCGCGATGCTCTCGGCGATCGTGAGCGAGCTGCGGGTGAGCCGCTCGGTCAGCGTCTCGCCGGCGAGCCACTCCATCGCGAGGTAGGGCTGCCCCGCGTCGGTCGCGCCGTGCGCGATGTAGCGCACGATGCCCGCGTGCCGCAGCGCGGTGAGCGCCTCGAGCGCCTCGACCTCGCGCGCGAACCGGATCGCCTCCTGGAGCCCCCGCCGCTGCAAGACCTTCAGCGCCACCGGCTCGTTCGTGACCAGATCGCAGGCGCGGTAGACGTCCCCCATCCCGCCCGAGCTGGCGAGGCGCTCGATCAGGAAGCGACGGTCGATGACGTCTCCCACGCGCATCTCGTCCCCGCCTTACCTGAGACCTCGCATGAGCCTGCTTACAACGGAGTAAACGAACTCGGCCCCGATCGCCAGCGACTCCGCCCGCAGCGGCCGGACGAGGCTGCCCGTTGCCGGCCGCAAGCCTGATCGAAGTGTTAGCTTCCAAACATCATCCATCAGCGTCAGCGTGGGGAGGGACATTTTTTCCACATCGAGGCAAAACGTCCTGTCTGCGGGGCGCGTGTCACGGGGGCGCATTGCGCTCGTCACCGCGCTTCGGCCTCGATCGCCATGGCACGACCCCTGCTGAGCCGATGGGATCATGAAGGCGAAGCTCTCGAAGAAGCAGAAGAGGAAGCTCAACAAGCTCGGCCGGAGAGCCCTCCGGCCGGTGGCCGCGGCGGCGAGCCTCGCAGCGGTGTTCGCCGCCGGCCTGTACAGCGGTGAGGCGAGAAACTATCTGAGCAGCGCGAAGACCGCCGTGAGCCGCAAGGTGAGGGCGTGGGCGAGCGCGCTGGGCGGTTCGAAGCTGGCCAATGGCGTATCGGGGAGAGCTCACCCCGACGTCGAGCTTTCGCAGCCGTCATGAGGCGCGCCGCCGCGGGCCTGCACGAGCGCCTCGCGCCTCGGGCGGTCCTGGGGTAGGTTCGGCCGCCGATGGACACCCGAACTTACTTCCAGGGCAAGAGCGTTCTCATCACCGGCGGTTCCAGCGGCATCGGGCTGTCGTTCGCGCGGCTCGTCGCGGGGTACGGCGCCGCGGTGACGCTGGTGGCGCGCCGCCGCGCGCTCCTCGACGAGGCCGCCGTGGGCATCCGGCGCGAGCACCCGTCCGCGCGGGTCGACGTCCTGGAGCTCGACATCAGCCGGGCGGACGACGTGGCCCGGGCGATGGAGTCGCGGCTCGCCGACCGGCCGATCGATCACCTCGTGAACAACGCGGGCGTGGTGATGCCGGGGCGCTTCCTCGAGCTGCCGGTGGAGCAGTTCCGGGGCATGATGGACGTGAACTTCTTTGGCGCGGTGCACCTGTGCAAGGCGGTGCTCCCGGCGATGGCGGCGCGCGGCAGCGGCCATGTGCTCAACGTCTCGTCGCTCGCGGGCGTGATCGGCATCTACGGTTACACGCCGTACGCGGCGAGCAAGTTCGCGCTGATCGGCTTCTCGCAGGCGCTGCGCGCGGAGATGTGGCCTCACGGGGTGCGGGTGAGCGTGTGCATGCCGCCCGACACCGACACTCCGCAGCTGGCGTTCGAGAACCAGTACAAGCCGGCGGAGACGAAGGCCATCGCTGGCAACGTGAAGACGCTCGAGCCGGACGCGGTGGCGCGCAGCATGGCCGACGGCATGGCGCGCGGGCGGTTCGAGATCTACCCCGACGTGGGCTCGCGGGTGAGCGCGATCGCGCAGGGGGTCATTCCTGGGGTGGTCCGGTGGGTCTGCGACAGCGCGCAGCGGAAGGCCGGGCCGGCGATGGGGTGAGCGCGGGAGAGCGATAGAAGGGCGGGACTCGCCGCCTGAGGTCCTCCCCGCGCCGCGAGGGATCTGCACGCGATGGGTGACGGCGTCCGAGCGCGGGCCGTGTCGATCGAGGCCCGCGACCTCTTGCTCTCACGCGCGGCAAAGAAACATTGAGGACCCCGAGCGCCTCCGGGGCTACCTCGATAACGTGCCCGAGGACGCGCGCATCCTCGCCCTGGCCGCCACCTGGGAGCGAGCCGCGTCATCGGACCGCGCGAGCCTGGTCGGCTCGCGCCGGCGATTGGCAATTTATCGACAACTCCAGACACTACCATTGAATTTACACCTGGCGTCCCCCGTGAACGAGCGCCGACACGCGGACGAAACGGTCTTCAGCAGAGCGCGTGAGCACCGGAGCAAATACCATCATCGAGAGGGCGCGCATGCGCGCGCCGCTCCAGCGCGCGAGATCGCGCCTGGTCGACCTCCATCGCCTGGCCCTCCGGCACCCCGGCGGCTTCCAGGGCTTCCACCGACAGCCTCCTTCTGGTACGTGGGGCCGTCGCCCGGGGCCCTCGCTCCGGAGCGGCCCTTCAGACCGAGGCTCGGCCAAGGAGATCCGCACCCGTGCTAAGGAACACACGCCGCGTCGCCGCGCTCCCGCTGTGCATCGCCCTGCTGGCCGGCGCGGCGGAGGGTCGCGCCGAGGCCCCTTCGGAGGCGGTCGCGCGGCTCATGGCGCAGGCGAACGCGGCCGCTCGCGAGGCTCGGCTCGCCGACTCGCGCGACCTGTGGATGGCGGTCTGGCGGCTGGAGCGCGCCCAGGTCGCCGCGTGCAACATCGGGGCGCTGTCGCTCCGGCTCGGCGACGCGCCGGCCGCCGTGCGCTGGCTGTCGCTCTGCCAGGAGATCATGCGCGCGCCGAGGACGCCCGCGGAGCGCGCGCTGGTCGCGTCGCGGCTCAGCGACCTGGCCCGCGCGCGGCAGCTCGCCGGCGAGCTCCACGTGGTCGCCCCCGCGGGCTCGAAGATCACGATCGACGGCGCGCCCGCCGAGCTCGAGGGCGACAAGCCCATCCCCGTCGCCCCCGGCCACCACGTGGTGCGCGCCGTGCTGGACGGCAACGTCGCGACGGCCGAGATCGACGTGCCGCGCGGCGAGGCGCGGGAGGTCGTGCTCACGTTCGCTGCCCGGCCCGCCGGCGTCCCTGCGCCGCTCCCAGGCCTCCCGGCCGCGCCCGCAGGCGCGCCGGCGCCGCCCCCCGGCCCCCGCGCCTCCCCCCTCGCCCCCCCGCCTCCCTGGCCCGGGCCGCGGCCGGAGCTCGTCGCCGGCGGCTTCGGGCTCTCCGCCACCCTGGCGGCGATCGGCGGCGTGATGCTCGTCGGCGCGGAGAAGAAGGACGACGCGGGCGACACCGCCGCGCTCTCCGCAGGGCCGAACCGTTGCTTCCGGCTGACCCGGCCGATTTGCCAGCAGTCGGCGTCGGCCTACGACGACGCGATCGCCTACCGGGGCGTGGGCCTCGCCGGCCTCATCGCGGGAGGGGCCGTCCTGGCCGCCACGCTCGGCTACACGTTCTATCCGCGCGGACCGGCAGAGATGACGGTGTCGACCAAGGGGCTTACGTTGACGAGCACGTTTTGATGTGCGCTTCGACCTTGCCACTGCTCTGACCGAAGGCCGCTCCGCACGCTGCGCGATCTTGCGAAAACTTGCGTGACGGCGGCCGCCTGACCGCGGCATACTGCGCCCCGAGACCACCTGGCAAACGACACCCCGGCGGATTGGGGCCGCCTGGGTGCCGGCGCCACAGCCTCGTGCCGGAGGACTGGACGCATGGGTAGACCCATCGCGCGTTGTGCTGCTGCTCTGCTCATTCTCATCACCTCGGTGACCTTCTTTGCGTGCGGCGATGGGCCCTACGTGGGCGGACGGTGCGCGACCACGGACCACTGCCAGTCGGACCAGCAGAATGTGCCGGGCACGATCTGCGTCGATGAGCACTGCGAGTGTGGCGAGCCGGGGAAGGTCGTCTGCTGCGCGCGCGGCGACGACAGGCCGAACTGCTTCGAGGAGTGCCGGACCTGCGACGAGTGCGCCGAGGGCACGGAGGAGTGCTCGGGGGTGCCGGTTCCGCCGGGGGGCTGCGAGGGCGACGCGGACTGCGCGGGCCCGCCGGGGGGCTGCGAGGGCGACGCGGACTGCGCGGGCCCGCCGGACCCGCGGTGCGGCGTGGGAAGGTGCGTGGACGGCGCGTGCGTCGTGGAGATCGAGCGGGGCCCGATCGCCTCGCAGATCCGCGGCGATTGCAAGGTCGAGGAGTGCACGGCCGACGGCCGCGTGGTCAGCGTGGCGGCCGTCGACCCCTACGACGACGGCAACCAGTGCACCCTCGACGCCTGCGACATCGACGAGCCGCGACATCTCCTGTTGGAGGGTGTCGCATGTCCCGCCTCGGGCGCCGGACGATGCCATGAGGGCGCGTGCGTGCAGTGCGTGGCCACAGGCCCGACGGTGCTGTGCCCCGGCGGGCTCGCGTGTGATGGCGTCTGGTGCGTGCCGGAGCACTGCGTGAACGGCGCGCGAGATGAGGGGCTCCGCGAAACGGGATTGGACTGCGGCGGTTCATGCCGTCCCTGCCCATCGGGCGAGCGCTGCGAGGCCGCCGCGGACTGTGAGAGCGGCGTGTGCACCAACGGAAGCTGCATGATCCCGACGTGCAGCGATGGCGTGAAGAACGGCCGTGAGGCCGGCGTCGACTGCGGTAAGCAATATTGCCCGCGCTGCCCGCCGGGCGAGGGCTGCAAGACCGGCGCAGACTGCCTGAGCCGCGTGTGCTGGAGCGGCGTCTGCGAGGAGCCCACCTGCACCGACGGCGTGAAGAACGGCGACGAGGCCGGCGTCGACTGCGGCGGCGCGGCGTGCGCCACGGCGTGCCCCGGGTGATCGCGCCGCGGGCAGGAGGCCGACGACGGCCGTGAGCTTCCAGGAGAGCACGCTGCCCGGTAGGACCTCGCCGCCAGGCTCGTCGACGAGTTGCTTCATCGCGCCGGCCTGCGGGTCGATCCCCGCTCGGACGGCGGCGCCCTCACGCTCTCCATCTCGCGATCTCCCTGACCGTCGTTGATCCCTGAGTCCCTCGGGATCCCACGGGCGCCTCCGCCGCCGCGCCGTCCGCCGAGCGCGACGACTCAGACGACACGAGTTCACCAGAGACGCCACCCTCCCCTCGTCCGGGCCAGACGCCGGCCACCCCCCACGAACGCGCCGCCGTCGATCAGGGCGCTCCCGCTTGCCTCTCGCGGCCACGGCGCCGCATGGACACGGCCAACGCCCGCGCAAGCACCTCGTGCAGGCGATGACGGCGTTCGTGTGGAAACACGGAATCAGCGAAGCATCACGGGAGGACAGGGCCGAAAAATGACGAGCAAGATCATCTTCAGGTATGCCGCGCTGTGGACATGCATCGCACTTGGCGCGCGATCGCTCACCGGTTGTGTCGTCGACAGCTCATCTTACCACGAGACACCGCAGGACGGAGACCCGTCAGAGGCTATGCCGGCCCAGAGCGCCCTCAGCCGCCCGCCGCAGGGGGACCTCGCCACGGCGGTGTCCTGGTCTGACTTCCCTCACGTCTGCGACTTCGGCTTCCTCGGGGGCGCGGCGTGCGACCAGTACTGCAAGAGCCAAAGGCACGCAGTGTGCGGCTATTGCGAATGGAATGACACCGAGCGTAGAAATCAGTGCCAATGCCAGTCGGATCCTCAGCGCTGCTCGCAATAGCCGTCGCTCCGCGATGTCCCTGAGGCGTCTCGACCTCCGAGAGCCCATCTCCAACGGGGCCCTCCGTCAGGTCACCTCGGGCCGCGGCGCCAAAGGGTGGGCCGCCGCGGATCAAACGCCACGCTGCCCCCGCACATCATGAGCTCATGTCGCCCCCGCTCCCTGGAGCAGGTGGATTCGAACACGCCCCGCAACCCTGAGGTGCTCGAAGCTCGGACACGTTGCCTTCGACTTTTCTGTTTGGGTCGTTCACGCGAGGCGCGACATCGACGGGGTACGTCCGCTAACCTCGCGTCGGGGGAATCCTGTGTCGCGGCTCAGCGACGTCGCTTCGCCTCGCGGCGGCGCACCCTCGAGAGCGCATGGCGGAAGCCGCTCGCCAGGTTGGCGTGCGTCACCATCGAGCCGACGTCCAGGCCTTGCCGGACCATCATCTGCGCGACCTCCGGGCGGATGCCGACCAGCACCGCCTCGGCGCCGAGCAGCGCGGCCGCCTGCGCCGCCTCGACGAGCCGGGACGCCGCCGTCGCGTCGACGAACGCCATGCCGGTGACGTCGATCAGCACGACGTGCGCGCGCTTCGCGTCGATCTCGCGGAGCATCGACGCGATGAAGTCGCTGGAGCGCTGCGCATCCATGACGCCCACGACGGGCATCACGAGGATGCCGTCCGCGATGGGCACCACGGGGCTCGAGAGCTCGCGGATCGTCTGGAGCATCGCCGCTTGCTGCAGGTTGGCGCGCTCGAGCTCCTCGCTCCGCGCGGAGACGCGGCGGAGCAGCCGGGCGTTCTCGACGCCGATCGCCACCGTGCCGGCGACGCGGACCAGGAACGCCACGTCGCACGCGCCGCACGCCTCCCTGCGAGCGCTGCTCATGACGAGGGCGCCGAGGACGTTGCCGCGGCCTCGCATTGGCACGGCGATGGCCGTGCGCGCGCCGTCGTGCGCGGCAGGCAGGGCCGCGTCCGCGCCCCCCTCGGCGGGGTCGATCACGACCGGCCGGCCCGACACGATCGCGCGGCGCACGAGCGAGCGCATCGGGATCGCGACCTGGTCCTCGACGACGGAGCACGAGGGCGGCGGGAGCCCGATCATCATGACCTCGATCGCAGAGGCGGCGGGCGCGCTCCGGCCGCCGTTCCCGGACGCGGCCCGGCGGGCGGCCTCGAGAGAGAGGTAATCGCTCAGCGTCGTGGACCACGGCGTCTGCTCGAGGGTGACGCAATCGACGCGGGTGTGGAGGACACGGGAAGGCGGCAGCTCGGCGAGGGTCGGCCCGACGCCGCGCGTGATCATCCGGTGGATCGTCTCGATGGCGCGGAAGCCCATGTCGTCCTCGCGCTGGACGATCGTCGCGTGGATCGCCCCTTGCCGGAGCAGGGCGACCGTGCGGGCGACGAGATCGAAGCCGACGACCTTGAGATCTCCGGCCCTGCCGAGGGCTTGCGCCGCGCGGCCCCAGGACGGCCCGTTGTCCGCCGCGGCGCCGAAGGCGCCCGCGACGTCGGGCCGCCCCTCCAGCGCCGCCGTGGCGAGCCGCGTCCCGGCCTCCTGATCCCAGTCGCACGGGATCGTCGGCAGCACCGTGAGGTTCGACCCGAGCGCCGCCGCCCAGAAGCCATCGACGCGCTCGCGGATGTTCAGCGCGAGCCCCACGGCGCCCAGGGACGCGACGACGCCGCCGCCCGGGAGCAGCCGCTTCATCACCTCGGCCGCCAGCCTGCCCGACGCCACGTTGTCCGTCCCGATGTAGAGCGGCGCCCGGCTGCCCGGGATCGGAGGCGTGTCGATCACGACGACCGGGATGTCCCTCTCGGCCGCCCGCCGGAACGCCTCCTCCGCGCTCTCGGGGTCGGTGGGCGCGACGATGATGCCGGACATGCGCCGGCCGATCGCCTCGTCGAGCAGGGCGCGCTGGGAGCCGTCGCCGTCGCCGCCGTGACCGGTCCGCCAGTCGATGGAGACGCCGAGGGGCCGCGCGGCGCTGTCCGCGCCGGCGCGGATGTTCTGGAAGTAGGTCGTCGGCTCCGACGCCGGAGCCCGGTAGACGCGGGCGCAGAGATCGCCCCGCGCGAGCCCGGGACCGTCCCCGACGCGGTCCTCATCGAGCAGCCAGATCTCCACCGTGTCCCAGCTCGGATCGAGCTGCACGCTCTTGATGCCGTGAGCGATGGTCTCGATGAGGTCGTGCAGTTCGAGCGTCGTGCCCACCGCGTGGAGCAGCCGCTCGAACAGGCGGATCTCCTGCGCCGCGCTCGCCTTGTCGTCATAGAGCCTGTGCCGCTCCAGCGCATCTCCGGCCGTGCCCGCGAGGACCTCGATCGTGGCGCGGCGCTCCTCGTCCGGAGACTCCATGGTGGCCAGCTCGATCGCGAGGTAGCCGGCCGGCTCGCCGCACAGCTGGATGGGCGCGACGAGCACCCCGGCGCCTTCGGGTACGCCGCAGCCCGCCTCGAGCGCGAAAGGCAGGTACGTCCGGTACCACGCCCGCGCATCGACGATGCGGCTCGCGTGCGCGCCGTCGGAGGGCGCCGCCGCGCCGAGCGCGCCCCCCTCGACCACCGCGCCGACCGGAACGCGCGAGGAGACCCCATGTGGCGCGTCGAACCCGACGAGCGCTCGGGCCGCGAAGCGGTCGCCCTCGCGGAGCAGCAGGCTCCCGCGCGGCGCGTGCGGGACGACGGCCATGGCCCGCCGCACGATCTGCTGGAGGACGGCGAGGAGGTCGGGTACCTGACGCATGCGGACCGTTCGACGATCTCGCCTGGATCCAGGCGGCCTTCAACAACTTCGCGCGAGATCGATCGATCGGGTCAATCGGGGGTCGGAAGGGGCTGCGCGGCCGAGAGGCGGCGCGGCTCGCGCCGGTCACGGCGATACCGCCGAGCCGAGCCGCTCGAGCGCGCCAGCCGAGCCGAGAGCGACATCGACGCGCTGGCTGCGGGGCACATGCGCCGACACCGCGCGTCGAGGAGCGCGAGCGTGGTGCGTCGCGCCGGCGTCGCCGCCGGCGAGGGACCGCTCACGACATCGACTCGCGACGACGCGATCATGAGCTGGGCGCTCGTGGCACAAACAGGCAGCGACCTCCGCCCGCGCGCGGGCCGATGCCGGGGAGCGCGCCGGCCCGCGTCACCCCGGCAGCCGAAGGCCCGCCCCGCCGGCGCCGACCCCGAGCCCCTGTCAGCCCACGGCAAGGAGCAGCGCCCGCGCGGGCCCCGAGCCGCGCCCGGGCGCTCCCCCGCAGCGCTGCCGCAGGCGCGCAGATTGCACGCGCAGGTTGCAGGGGAAGCGCAAAGATCTCGGGAGGCGGCCATGGATTCCGCTTGCGGACGCCGGCGAAATTTGTGTCATTATTGCGCGGTTACCGTAACAACTTTGCGACGCGCAGCAGCGCGGCGCGCTTGCCCTTGACGACCGAGGAGGCGAGAGTCCTGGACGTCATCGAACGATACGAGTTCAAATACCTGGTACCGGAGCGTCTGGTCCCGGCGATCCGGGCCACCGCGTGCGCGATCGGCCGGTTGGACCGGTACGCCGGCCCGGGCGGCGTGTACCGCATCCGGTCGCTCTACCTCGACACCCGCGGGTTCGACCTCTACTGGGCCAACGCCCGCGAGCAGCGCGACCGCTTCAAGCTGCGGGTGCGCACCTATCCCGGGAAGACCAGCCCGGCCTTCCTGGAGGTGAAGCGGCGCGTCCAGGATGTGATCATCAAGTCGCGCGCGGCGGTGCCAGCGAGCGAGTGGCGCGATCTGCTCGCGCCCGGCCGCCCCCCCTCGCTCGATCGGCTCTCGCCGGGCGCGCGGAAGGGCGCGGAGAAGTTCATCGGCGCGCTCCACCGCCACGACCTCAGGCCGACGCTCCTGGTCGACTATGAGCGCGAGGCGTACGAGAGCACCCTCGACAGCTACGCGCGCCTGACGTTTGACCGGAAGATCGTCTGTCAGCGCAGGGAAACGATGGATCTCGACGCCTCCGAGGGGGGGTGGCGCCCGGTCGACCACCCCGTCCAGACGCAGACGCCGGAGCCCGTCTGCGTCCTCGAGCTCAAGTTCGAGCGCAGGCCGCCTGCGTGGATGGTCGCGCTCGTGCGGCGCCTCGACCTCGTCCGGCACTCGTTCTCCAAGTACTGCTACGGCGTCACCGCGCAGCTGACGCTCCCGGAGGCGCGGGCGGCCCGGGTCGCAGGGTGGCAATGATGGACTGGCTGACGGCGCTCTCGCACGGCGAGGCCGTCGAGTGGCGCGACGCGCTCGTCGCCCTGCTCGTCGCCTTCGGGCTCACGCAGGGCATCGCCGGCGTCTACATGCTCACGTTCCGCGGCCTCTCGTACTCCCGGACGGTCGTCCAGAGCATGGCGCTGGGCAGCATCATCACGTGCACGCTCATGCTCGCCGTCGGCAACAACATCGCGGCCGGCATCGGGATCGCGGGGGGCGTCTCCGCGATCCGGTTCCGCACCACGATGCGCGACCCGCGCGACGTCGTGTTCGTCTTCGCGTCGCTCACCATCGGCATGGCGAGCGGCGCGCGGGCCTACGGCGCGGCGATCGCGGGGGCGGCGATGTTCGGCGTCGCGACGCTCTTGCTCCACGTCACCGGCTACGGGTCGCGCCGGCAGCCGGACGGGCTGCTCCGGTTCGTGGCGCCGGCCGGCCAGGCCGGCGCGGAGATCGCCGGCCCGATCACCGGCATCCTCCGCGAGCACTGCGGCACCTTCTCGCTCGTGACCCTGCGCGAGGCGGCGCAGGGCACGGTCATGGAGCACGCCTACCAGATCCGCGTTCGCCACCCCGACATGCGGGCCGGCCTCGTGACGAGCCTGCAGGCGTTGCCCGGCGTGGCGGACGTGAGCCTGATGCTCCAGGAGCCGACGCTGGACCTCTGATCACGGCGACGCACCCCATCGACTGGTGCGTGGGCAGCAATCTCACCTGGGCGCATCGCGTCGCCGCCGCACCGTGGTAGCCGTGCTAACAGAGCGCATGCACAAGAGTCGCCTGGCTGGGTTCATCATCGACTGCCGAACCGACGATCTCGATGGCGCCGCCCGCTTCTGGAGCGCGGCGCTGGGCATGCGATCGCGCGGCCAGGATGGCGAGGCCTACGTCCGCCTCGACGCGTCTGCGCGCGATCTTTCGGTCGAAGTGCAGAGCGTGAAGCACGGGAGCCGCGTTCACCTCGACATCGAGACCGACAACGTCGAAGCCGAGGTGCGCCGCCTCGAGCGGCTCGGCGCCAAGCGGATCACGCAGGCCTCGACGTGGTGGGTGCTCGAGGCGCCGACCGGCCAGCGCTTCTGCGTGGTGAAGACCCATCATCCGGACGCGCACGGCTTCTCCACGTGGGACGACGAGGGGAACCCCGTGTAGCAGCGGCGGCTCTGGCCTCGACGCCCGCGATGGGCGACTCATTGCCTCGTGTAATTCACCATAACATCGCGTTCAAACGGACTCCCGCGGAGCGCCCACGGCGGCCGGCGGCCAGCCAGCTGCGCAAAAGGCGCAGGGCGCGCAGTTCGCGCGCTGGCCGATGTGCCCGGGGTGGCCGCGCTGGCCGGCCATCCTGGACCACCGGGCGGCCACGCCACGGGACAAAGCCACGGCCAACAGCCCCGTAGCCCGGTTTTCCGGGGTGCGGAGGCAGGCCGAGATTTTGCAGTGCCTCCGGATGGCTCCCGACGCTCGCGAGAAATCGAGGCGAGCCCGGGTCAGCATCAATTTTGGCCCACGCCTGTAGGCTGATGTAGCCAAACGTGGGAAGAGGTCAACGTGCGTATCCCGGGTTTCACGGTACTGACACTGCTTGGCGTTGCGACCTTGAGCTGCACTGGTCCCTCGGACATTGGCGGGAGCGGGGGCGGAGGTGGAGGCGACGCCCGGCACGTCGAGAATCCCGAGCAGTCGTCGGAGCTGTCCGACCCGCTGCCGGTCGAGACGCCGGCGACGGAGGCGGAGCTCACGGACCCGCTGCCGGTCGAGCCTCCGGCCACAGAGAACGACGAGCCGATGGACCAGCCGGCGATGATCGAGGTGCCGATCGCGCTGCCCGGCTCGACCCAGGGCTGCCCCGACGGGATGGTGCGGGTGGAGGGGGAGTATTGCAGCGCCGTGGTGCAGGAATGCCTCGAGTACCATCCCGAATGGACAAAGCGCCACGGCGAGCCGGGGGTTGCCGCCCGATGCTTGCGATTCCGCGAGCCGTCGCGGTGCGTCGCCGAGAAGACCGAGCACCTCTCGTTCTGCATGGACCGGTACGAGTACCCGAACGTCCCGGGCGCGCTGCCGCGCACGCTGACCTCGTGGGAGCAAGCCGCCGGGCTCTGCGCGGCCGAGGGCAAGCGGCTCTGCACCGAGGCCGAGTTCAATTTCGCCTGCGAGGGCCCCGAATCGCTGCCTTACGTCTACGGCTACGAGCGGAGTGCCGAGACGTGCAATCAGGACCGAGACTACCGCTTTCCAGACCACTCGCAGCGGCTGCTCCACTACGCAGCGTGCCAGCAGAACGCGCGATGCGCCGCCGAGCTCGCGCGCCTGGACGGCCGCGAGCCGTCCGGCGGGCGCGCGGAGTGCGCGTCGTGGGCGGGCGTCTTCGACCTGAACGGCAACGTCAACGAGTGGGTGGTGCGCACCGATCAGAAGGCCCCTTACCGCAGCGGGCTCAAGGGCGGATGGTGGGGTCCGATCCGGAGCCAGTGCCGCCCGATGACGACCTTCCACAAGGAAGACGACTACGGCTACGAGGTCGGCTTCCGCTGCTGCGCGGACGCCGAGACACACCCCGCGGGGTGAGCGCGGCCGGGCACAGGCCTGGTGCTCGGCGGAGCCGACCTCGCTGCGGCGTTCGCGCAGCACGGCCCGAAGCGCGCGCGTCGCGCGTCGAGCCGTGTTATGCGAGCTCCATGTCCAGAGACGTCGAGCTCCAGTGTCGATGCGGAAAGGTCCACGGATGGCTGCGCGGAGCATCGCCGGACGCGGTGAACCGCGCCGTCTGCTACTGCGACGACTGTCAGGCGTTCTTGCACCATCTCGGCCGCGCCGACCTGCTCGATGAGCAGGGCGGCACGGACATCGTGCAGGTGGCTCCTTCGGCGGTCTCCTTCGACCGCGGCGACGAGTTCGTCGTCGCCGCGCGGCTGGCGCCCAAGGGCCTCTATCGCTGGTACGCGAGCTGCTGCAAGACGCCCCTCGGCAATACGTTGACGCCGCGACTGCCGTTCATCGGCATCGTCACCGAGCTGTTCCAGCAAGCGCCGAGCGCGCGCCCGTGCGACGAGGTCTTCGGCGCGCCGCGCGGCGCGATCCTGGGGAAGTTCGCCATCGGCGAGCCGCCGCCCGGGTCACTGAGGCCGAGCGTGCGCTTCCTCGCGCACGTGGCCCGGAAGCTGCTCGGCTGGAAGCTCCGCGGCAAGGCGTGGCCGCATCCGTTCTTCGATCGCGCGAGCGGCAATCCGAAGTACCCCATCACGGTGCTGTCCACGGCCGAGCGCGAGGCGCTGCGCCCGCTGTGCGGCCCGCGCCCCGCGCGCGCATGACGGGCCGGCTCGAACTGCCCCCGCTCGTTCTCGCGGCGACGCCGCGCTAGCGCTCCGCCCGGCCTTCGCGCCGGGCGCCGCTCCAGCGCAGATCGGCGACGATGGGGAGGTGATCCGAGCCGAGATCCGGGCCGATCCATGCGCGCTCGGTCGTCCAGCCAGGCCCGGCGAGCACGTGGTCGATGCGGACGCCGAACCAGCGCGTGCGCTTCGTCGCGCCGAACCCCAGGCCGGCGCGCGAGAACGCGTTCTCGAAGCCTGCCCAGAAGCGCCGGTAGATGGCGCTGTCGACCGGCATGTTGAAGTCGCCGGCGACGACGACCGGATAGGGCGCCTCGTCGACCCACTGCCGCGCGAGCTCGGACTCCCAGGCACGCAATGCGATGACGCGGTCGTGCTCTGCTTCCTGCTTCCACAGGCCGTGGATCAGCGCCTCGATCGCCTCGCGGGGCGTCTCCAGGTGCAGGTTGAGCAGGCTGAAGACACGGGTCCCGCGCGGCTCCTCCGAGCTCGGCCGTAGCGCGTCCGGCAGCGCGATCTCGTAGCGGAGGATCGCGCCGTGGCCGCCTTTATCCCAGACGTCGCGGCGATCCCTGGACTCGGCCTTGAGGAGAGGGTGCCGGCTCACGAGGCACATCCCGGTATCGACGTGGACGGACCACCCTGGAAATGCTGCGTTCAGCTCCGGCTCCGACGCCGAGCACTCCTGCAGCGCGAGCACGTCGGGCCGGGTCTCGGCCACGAAGCCCTTGAGTCGATCGATGTTCATGGCGCGGCTCCCCGTGTTGAAGGAGGCGACGCGCAGATCGGCGCCCTCGCCCCCTTCGCCGAGGGCTCGGAGCGAGAGCGTGAAACCGAGGATCGGCCCGGCCACGATCGCGGATGCCAGCGCCGCCGGGAGGAGAGCGCGGCGCTGCACGAGGAGCCCGGCGGGCACGATCACGAGGAGAGGGAGGGCGACGATCTGGCGCGGTCCGAAGAGAAAGAGCGTCCCTGGCCACCACCGGTCGCCCACGATGGGCAGGGCGAGCCATATCGACGCGACCGCGAGGAGGTAGAGCACGGCGACGGCGAGCACGACGGACCGGAGCCGGCGCCAGCGTGTTGGGGACGAACGACGCCAGGCGGGTCGCGGTTGCGGCTCGGACGACGCATCCCTGGATGGCTCGCGGTGGCGCATCGATGTTCCTCCGTCGGCGTGTAGAGTCCGTCTCGACGCGCGGCGGCGGCGACGAACGCACTCAGCCTCACCGGCCGGGCGCGCTGGCCGCGTCCGCTGGCGCCGCCTCATTCACAAGCGTTATGGACTTCGCCGGCTCTCCTTCGCCGCAGCCCTCTTTGCGGGAGACCCCTTCTTCGCTGCAGCCTTCTTGGCGGGAGACCCCTTCTTCGCTGCAGCCTTCTTGGCGGGAGACCCCTTCTTCGCTGCAGCCTTCTTGGCGGGAGACCCCTTCTTCGCCGCCGCCTTCTTCTCCGGGGTTCCCTTCGCCGCTGCCACCTTCTTGACGGGGGTCCCGTTCTTCGCCGCTGCCATCTTCTTGACGGGAGACCCGTTCTTCGCCGCTGCCTTCTTGGCGGGAGTCTCCTTCGCCGCCGCAGCCTTCTCCGCCGCAGCGGCCGTCGTCTGCGCCTCTCGCGGGCTCGCCGCCGCACGCGCTGCTGGAGCGCCCGACTTCATTGGCTTCCCTGCCCTCCCCGGCGTCGGCGCCGCGCCACCCAGCGACTGCAAAGCCCGCTTCGGCGCCACCGCGCGATAGCTCTCCTCGATCCACTCGAGCAGCATCGCCTCGGGCACGCGATCCCTCGGGCCGAAGCGCGCAGTCACCCAGCCGCTCTTGCCGAGGTTGTACCCCGTGGGCTCCGCGAACGGCAGCATGAGCGCGGCCTCGCCCGACTGCGGGAGCTTGGCCGTGACATGGAGCTTCCCTTCGTGGGTGTTGAGGAAGACGAAGATCTTCCCGCGCACCTTGGCGACACGGTCGCCCCAGGGGAACTCCTCCACGGCCTCGGGATAGGCCAGCGCGGCGTCGCGCAGCCTCGCGAGGATGGGCGTGAACCTCGCGTCGTCCTGGCGCATCGTCATCCGGCGAGCGTAGAGCGCTCGCACGACCTCGTAAAGACGGAACGGCGCCTGCGCACAGCCAGCTCAAGAGCTGATTTCTCCAGTGCCATGAGGTAGGGTGGCGCCTTGCAGGAGCGCGCTATCCCAATGTTTTCGCTCGAGAACCGTGTTCAGGAGTACGCCTGGGGCTCCCGGGACGCCATCGCGACGCTGCTCGGACAGCGCCCCTCCGACAAACCGCAGGCCGAGCTCTGGATGGGAGCCCACCCGGCGGCCTCCTCGTGCATCGAGCTCGACGGGGGCCGAGAGCGCCTGATCGACGCGATCTCCAAGCACGCCGACGCCTTCCTCGGCGGACCGACGCGCGAACGCTTCGGCGCTCGGCTCCCCTTTCTGCTCAAGGTGCTCGCGGCCGACCAGCCGCTGTCGCTGCAGGCACACCCGGACGAAGCGCAGGCGCGGCGCGGGTTCGACGCGGAGAACGCCGCCGGCGTCCCGGTCGACGCCCCCGAGCGCACCTACCGCGACCCGCACCACAAACCCGAGCTCATCTGCGCGCTCACCCCGTTCGACGCCCTCTGCGGTTTCCGGCCGGCCACCGCGCTGCCCGAGGTCTTCGAGCTCCTCGCCGGAGGCCCAGGGGACGCGCTCGTCCCGCGCGGCGCCGACGCGATCGACGCGGCCGCGGTCGCGCGGCTCGTCCAGGGCCTGCTCGCGCTCGAGCCGGCCGCCCGGCGAGAGCTCGTGTCCTCGGTGGTCGAGGCGTGCCGCGCACGCGCCCAGGCGGGCGGATGGCTCGCGCGGGCCGCTGGCTGGGCGCTCCGCCTGCACGAGCTCTACCCGGGCGACGTCGGCGTCGTGATCGCGCTCCTGCTCAACGACGTGCACCTCGAGCCGGGCGAGGCGCTGTACCTGCCGCCGCGCCGTCTGCACGCCTATGTGCAAGGGGTCGGGATCGAGATCATGGCGAGCTCCGACAACGTGCTGCGCGGCGGGCTCACGCCGAAGCGCGTCAACGTCGACGAGCTCGTTCGCGTCCTCGATTTCGCGCCGTGGCGTGTCGAGCCCGTCGTCCCGCGCCAGGTGGGCGTGGAGTCCTTTTATGACACCCCAGCGCCGGAGTTCCGGCTCTCCCGCATCGACCTCGACGCCGCGGCCCCCTGGAGGGCCGATGACCGCCGAGGCCCCGAGATCGTCCTCTGCACCCGGGGACAGGCCTCGCTGGTCGACGCGCGCGGCGCTGCCCGCGAGCTCCGCCAGGGTGGCTCGATCTTCGTCCCGTTCTCGTCGGGGAGCTACGCCATCGAGGGACACGGCCAGCTCTTCCGGGCTACCGTCGGCCTCTGAGTCGCTCTCTGGTCATCGAATGACGGCGCCACCCGTGCGCGGCGCGCTATCCGAGGGCGTCCTCGATCCGGACGCGCACGAGGCGCACGCCGGAGGGCACCCGGAGCAGCGTGTCCCACCACTCCGAGCCCGCGAAGCGATAACGGATCTGCACCCCGAGCGCGGTCCCGTCGCCGAGCGCGCGGCGGGCGAGGGCGAGCTCGCCGCCCGCGCTGCCGGCCCGCTGGAGATCCCCCGCGCGTGCAGTCGCACCGGCCTTGAGCGACACCGAGACGATCTCCGCGGCCTCGGCGAGGTCGAAGAAGAGCTGATCGAGGGTCGGCTCGTCGAGTACGGCCTCCTGCAAGGGCGGCAGCGGGATCTCGGGACCGACATCCGTCTCATCCGTGGAGGGGAGCTTCATGGCCTGTCCGCTCCCGTGCTCGGCGGCGGCCACGCCGAAAGGGGCCGGGGCGCGCGCTGATCGAGCTCGGCCGAAGGCGCGTGGCACTGGGTGCAGCTCTGCCGGTAAGGGTGGGTCGAGCGAATTCCCAGGGCGCCATGGACGCCATGGCAGCTCGCGCACTCCGAGCGCATCAGCGTCGGGTGCGGGATCGTGGGCGGCGCGCCCTCGTAGGCGCGGGCGCCTCGCCGCGGCGACGCCATGCCAGCAAAGGTGTTGTCGGGCGGAGGCGGCGTCTCCGCGAGCGGCCTCGGGTCGGCGCCGACGACATGGCACTGCGTGCAGCTCTCGTAGCGACGGTGGCTCATCCTGGGCGCGGTGAGGTTCGCGACGCGCAGCCCGCGCTCGTGGCACGAAAGGCAATCCGGGGCGCCGAGCTGCTCGATGCGATGCGGGATCGTGGGCGGCGCGCCGTCGTAGGCGCGGCGGGAAGCGCGCCGCTCGAGCGCCGCCTCTCGATCGGCCTCCGACTGCTCGACAGGCGCGTAGAGATCGGCGTCCGCCGCCTCGAGCCGGGCGAATGCGCCCTCGTACATGCCGGCGTTCGGGCCGTGCGCGCGCTCGCGCATGTCGGCGTAGCTGCGCGCCTCGACGCTCGCCGACGGCGGAGCGGGATCGCCGCGCAGCTCTGCGACCCCCTGCTCCGTGCCGCGGATCCCCGAGAAGTAGCCCGCCGCCGCGACAGCGACGATCGCGGCGAGGCCGACGTGCAGGCCGCGGGCGTCCTTCATCGCGCCTCTCCCCGCTTGCCCTGCGGCTTGCGGCGGATCCTGACCGCGCACTTCTTGTAGTCCG
The DNA here is from genome assembly GCF_051525985.1 of Sorangium sp. So ce145. Taxonomy (NCBI): domain Bacteria; kingdom Pseudomonadati; phylum Myxococcota; order Polyangiales; family Polyangiaceae; genus Sorangium; species Sorangium sp. So ce145. The sequence continues at coordinate 6,617,131 of NZ_CP150315.1, forward strand.
GCTGCTTCGAGAGCGGATCGTGCGCCTCGAGCGTCGCGCGGTTCACCATCACGGTCTCATCGAAGAACGGCACGAACACCGTGCCAGGCGGCGGCGCGCCCCGGCCCTCGATCCAGACAGGCAGCTCGAGCGCGCCGCGCCGGCTCTCCAGGATCACGACCTCGCCGTCGCCGACGCCGAGCCTCCGCGCGTCCTCGCGGCTCATCTCCAGGTACGACTGCGGCATCGCCCGCTGTAGCTGGGGTATCCTCATGGTGAGCGACCCCGTGTGCCAGTGCTCGAGGACGCGGCCCGTGCACAGCCAGAAGGGATACTCCGCGTCGGGCGACTCGGGCGGCGGCTCGTAGGGGTGAAACCAGATGAGCGCCCGGTCGTCCTTGGTCACCGAGTGGTAAAACTGGATCTCGTCCTTCGTGGCATAAGGGTCGTCGAACCTCGCGAAGCGGAACCGCGTCTCCCGCCACGAACCGTCGGGCTGCTCGACGACGGGCCAGCGCAGGCCCCGCGCCTTGACGTACTCGCGGTACGGCGCCAGGTCCTTGTGCTTGAACCGGCTGAACTCGCGGTACTCCTCGAAGAGCTGCTCGTCGACGTTGACGTCGTGGTAATGCTTGTAGTCCCAGACCGGCACCTCCTTGCCGCCCTTCCGGATGTCGAACAGGAAACGGCCGTCCTTGTCCTTCATCCCGGCGAAGCCGATGTCGTGGAGCTTGCGCGCCACGGCGATGATCTGCCATGCATCGTCCCGCGCCTCGCCGGGCGGCTCGACCATCTTGAACCACTGCTGCGTGCGGCGCTCGGAGTTGCCGAACATCCCGTTCTTCTCGACCCACATGGCCGAGGGCAGGACGAGGTCCGCGGCGCGCACCGTGGCCGTCGGGTAGACGTCGGACACGATCAGGAACTTGCCCGGGATCTTGCGGCTCGCGTCGAAGAGCTCGTTCGTGTTCGGCAACGACTGGCCTGGATTGGTCACCATCACCCAGATGGTGTCGATGTCGCCCCCCTGCTCCTTCGGGGTCGAGAAGCGCTTCCAGAGGTCGACCGTGTGGTAGCCGGGCTTCGGGTTGATCCGCCCCTCGGGCAGGTTCCAGAGGTGCTCGGCCTCTTTCCGGTGCTCTGCGTTCGTGACGACGAGGCCGCCGGGGAGCCCGTGGGCGAGCGTGCCGACCTCGCGCACCGTGCCGCAGGCCGACGGCTGGCCCGTCAGGCTGGTCGGGGCGTCGCCGGGCTTGCCGAAATGGCCGCTGAGCAGGTGCACGCCGTGCACCAGATCGTTGATCGCGGTGCCCCGGGTGTGCTGGTTCATCCCCATGCACCAGAGGCTCGTGATCCGCAGATCGCGGCGCCCGAAGAGATCCGCCAGCATCCGGATGTCCTTCGCGGCGACGCCCGAGATCGCCTCCACCCGCTCCGGCGTGTATTCGGCGAGCGCCGTCTTGTACTCCTCGAAGCTCATCGGCTGCCCCTCGAGGGTCGGGGGCTCGGTCCGCTTCCGGAAGTTGCAGAACCTGTCGACGAACGCCCGGTCGAACGTCCCGCGCTCGACGAGCAGGTGGGCGATGCCGTTCGCGATCGCGAGATCGGTGTTCGGCTTGAAATAGAGCGTGTGCTGGCAGAAGGCCGAGGTGCGGGTGCGCCGCGTCGTGAGATCGATGAGCAGCACCTGCTCGCCCCTCGACCGCCGGTCGACGACGCGCGAGAAGAGCACGGGGTGCATCTCGGCCGGGTTGTTCCCCCACATGAGGAGCACATCGCACGTGTCGAGATCCTCGTAGCAGCCGGCCGGCTCGTCCACGCCGTAGGTGGAGAGGAAGCCTGTCACCGCGGACGACATGCAGAGGCGCGCGTTCGGGTCGATCTGGTTGTTCCCGAGCCCCGCCTTCACGAGCTTGTTCGCCGCGTACCCCTCGGGGATCGTCCACTGGCCGCTGCCGTAGAGCGCGAACCCCGCCGGGTTCTGCATCGCGCGCCGCGCGACGATCGCGATGGCCTCATCCCAGCCGATGGGCTCGAGCTTGCCGTTCCTGCGGAGCAGCGGCTTCGTGAGCCGATCTCTGCCGTAGAGGGCGAGGCCGACGTGATACCCCTTCACGCAGAGCAGGCCCTTGTTGACGTCCGCGCTCTGGTCGCCCGCGACCGCGACCACGCGGCCCCCTCTCACGCCCACCTGCACGTGGCAGCCGGTGCCGCAGAACCTGCACGGCGCCTTGTTCCAGACCACATCGGAGGCGGTGCCCGCCCCGGGCGCCGCCTGGGCGGCGGCGACGCCGTCCTTGCCCAGCGCGAGCCGACTGGCGGCCACGGTCGCCGCGCCCATCGCGGAGCACCTCAGAAAATCGCGGCGATCCATCATGGCTCCAGATCCGAGAAGTCGACCGAGACCACATCGACGAAGTCCACCCCGTCGGTGCAGAGCATCCGCTCCACGAGCTCTTCCCCCGCGAGCAGGGTCGCTGTCTCGGCGATCGCGGGCAGCCTCGAACCACACGGCGGACCGAGCGAGAGCGCCGCCTCCGCGGCGAGCGAGCGACACGCCCGCGCTCGCGCGCTGGGCTCATCGGAAAGCGTGATGACAAGAGCACTGAGGGGCATCGGAACGCCTGTCTGGGGTTGATCGAGTGGAGGTGATCGAGCGGGTCGAGCGTCGGCTCACGACATCGCAAGGTCCACGCCACGCGAGATCGTCGCCGGGACGCCCGTCCATCGCGCCTGCGCCCTGCGCCTCACCGGGGATCCCTGGCGCGCGCGGACCGCGGCGCAGCGCAAACGGTGCGTCCGGACGCGCTCCCTGCACCGCGCCGAGCCGCGGGACGCGGCGCCGCCCCGGACGCGCGCGATGGCACGTGGCGTGCGATGTGAATCGACCCGTGCACTCCTCTCTTCATCTTCCCGGGGCCGCCGCGATCCTGGGGCTCCTGTGCGTGACGCACGCGACAGGCTGCCAGGGTCGCGACCAGCCGCTCGGGCTGCGCCCCGCGCTCGACGCGACGCCGATCGCCTCCGCGAGCATCCACCGCCCTGACAAGCTCTCCGGTGTCGCCACGGACAAGCGGGACTCGCTGGGCCGGCCGATCCGCGCGGCGTGCGTGACGTGCCACTCGCTCCGCAGGCCCGACGCGCTGCCGACCTCGACGGCGGAGCTCGACGAGTTCCACGTCGGGCTGAGGTTCGAGCACGGCGGGCTGAGCTGCGCCTCGTGCCACGTGATCGGCGAGCAGGACACGCTGCGCAAGGCCGATGGCGCGCTCCTCCCGATGCGCGACGCCATGCAGCTCTGCGCCCAGTGCCACGGCCCCCAGCTCCGCGACTACGCGAACGGGGCTCATGGCGGGATGAACGGCAGTTACGCGGGCGGCGCGCGGGTGCGCAACCACTGCGTCGACTGCCACGATCCGCACGTGCCGGCGTTCCAGCCGTCGATGCCCGTCCTGCCCCCGCGCGACCGCTTCGTGGAGGCGCGCGGCGCAGGAGAAGGAGCCCACCGATGACCCAGACATCCAGGCGCGTCGCGCTCAAGGTGCTCGGAGCCACGCTCGGCGCCTCCGCGTTCGCCCACGCGATGGAGCCGCTCCGCGCGTGGAGCAAGGACCTCTCGCTCGATCAGTTCCTGCAGCGCCATTACAAGGAGCTCACGAGGGAAGAGCTCGCCGAGGTCATCGACCGCCTCGAGCGAGAGACGCGCGAGGAGTACGGCCGCGAGGTCACGATCCGCGACGTCCGCCCGCAGGAAGGGGTGCAGTTCGGCTACGCGCTCAGCCTGAGCGTGTGCATCGGCTGCCGCAAGTGCGTGGAGGCGTGCCACGTGGAGAACAACCACGATCGGCGCACGAACAACTCCTACATTCGCGTGCTCGAGATGGATCAGGGCAGCTTCGACATGGAGAAGGGCGACGCGACGTACGAGCACGCCGTGCCCGCGAAGGGCAAGTACTACCTGCCGGTGCAGTGCCAGCAGTGCGACAACGCGCCTTGCGTGAAGGTCTGCCCCGTCCAGGCGACCTGGAAGGAGCCCGACGGCATCGTCGCCGTCGATTACAACTGGTGCATCGGCTGCCGCTACTGCGAGGCCGCCTGCCCCTACCACGCGCGGCGCTTCAACTGGACGAAGCCCGAGGTGCCCGCGGACGAGATCAACCCGGACCAGGGCTACCTGTCGAATCGCATCCGGCCCCAGGGCGTCGTGGAGAAATGCACCTTCTGCCTGCATCGGACCCGCGAGGGCCGGATGCCGGCCTGCCTCGAGGCCTGCCCCACGGGCGCGCGCGTCTTCGGCAACCTCCTGGATCCGAAGAGCGAGATCCGCTGGGTGCTCGAGAACAAGCGGATCTTCATCCTCAAGGAGGAGCTCGGCACGCGGCCGCGCTTCTTCTACTTCTTCGACGTCTGAGCGAGCGGAGCCACGATGGGCAAGGACACGCACGCCATCACCTACCCGCGCTTCCTGCGCCGGGTCATCGGCCAGAGCTTCGAGGGCTCGTGGCGCTTCTATCTCTGGATGACCGTGCTCTCGGCGATCGCCCTCGTCGGCGCGAACGCCTGGGCCCACCAGCTCGCCGAGGGCATGCGGGTCACCGGCATGAGCGACCACGTCTCGTGGGGCCTCTACATCGCGAACTTCACCTTCGGCGTGGGGCTCGCGGCGGGCGCCGTGATGATGGTGATCCCGGCGTACCTCTACGACGACCACGAGATGCACGACGTCGTGATCCTCGGCGAGCTGCTCGCGATCGCCGCCATCGTCGTGTGCCTCCTGTTCATCGTGGCCGACATGGGGCGCCCGGACAGGTTCTGGCACATCTTGCCCGGGCTCGGGCGGTTCAACTGGCCGATCTCGATGCTGACCTGGGACGTCATCGTCCTGAACGGCTACCTGTTCATCAACCTGCACATCTCGGGCTACCTCATCTACACGAGGTACCTGGGCAGGAAGCCGGACAGGAAGTGGTATCTGCCGTTCGTGTTCCTGTCCATCGGCTGGGCGGTGTCGATCCACACGGTGACGGCGTTCCTCTACTCGGGCCTCGGCGGCCGCCCCTTCTGGAACTCGGCGCTGCTCGCCCCCCGCTTCATCGCCTCTGCCTTCATCACGGGTCCGGCCTTCGTGATCCTGCTGCTCCAGCTCGTCGCCCGGCTGACCCGGTTTCGCGTGGGCGACGGGCCGATCCGCACGCTCACCTCCGTGCTCCGCGTGACCGTCCTGCTCAACCTGTTCATGCTCGGCTCGGAGCTCTTCACGTCGCTCTACACCGGGGGCACGCACGGCGCCGCGGTGACCTACCTGTTCTTCGGCCTTCACGGCAAGAGCGCGCTCGTGCCGTGGATCTGGTCGGCCGTCGCGCTGAACGTGGCCTCCGCGGCGCTCCTGCACCTGCCGGCGAGCCGCGGGAGCCGCGCCTACCTCAACGCGGCCTGCGTCGCCGCCTTCGCCGGCGTCTGGATCGAGAAGGGCATGGGCCTCATCATCCCGGGCTTCGTGCCGAGCACCCTGCACGAGCTCGTCGAGTACGTGCCGTCGATGGCCGAGTGGAAGATCACGGCAGGCATCTGGGCCGTCGGATTCATGGTGCTCACGATCGCCATCAAGGTCGCGCTGACGGTGCTCACCGGCGAGATGTCGGTCGAGCCGCGCTCCGGTGCCACCCGCACGGACGAGCACGCGCCGCCGCTCGCGCAATAGCGCTGCTGTGTGGAATGGCGCGCCGCCGGACGCACGTCTCGCGTCGCGAGAGCGCGCGTGTCGGCCTGCGTGGTCGTTGGCCCGGAAAGTGGCACTTCCTCGGACAATATAAAAGCTGAGCCGTCCACGGATCGCCCGGGCACTACAGGGGGCATGTGCTGGCCGGCGCGTTGACCCAGTGCGAGAGTGGCAATCGCCTCATGTCATCCAGATTGCCCGGGCGAGTGAGCGCTGAGCCGCGCTGGCGACCGCGTCGCATTTCAACTTACAAGAGGGAGGACACTTCAATGAAAGTTGTCGAGTACGCTCGTCTGGCTGCACAGGCCGCCGCCATCGCTCTCCCGCTCGTCGCGCTGGGCTGCGGGCCTGACCCGGAGAAGGTCGGCGATGAATGTGCTCCGGATGACGGCTGCCCGAACGGCCTCGTGTGCGCCGAGGGCGGCGAGGACCACATCTGTTATGCGCCGCCCGGCGCCGGCTGCGATGCGGGCGGCACCGACTATTGCCTGGGCGATGCCGTCTGCGGCGACGACGGCACATGCCGAGTTCCGCTCGGCGGCCCCTGCGCCGGGGACGCGAAGGACTTCTGCGCAGAAGGCACGACGTGCGGCGCTGACGGAACCTGCCAGACCCCGCCTGGCGGCGCGTGCGATCCAGCGGGCCCCGATCTCTGCCTCGACGACGCGGTCTGCGGCAAGAGGCGAGACGGCGGGGGAATCTGTGGCATCGCCGAAGGCGGCGCGTGCGATCCGGAGGCCCCGCTGTGCGCGGGCGGGCTCACCTGCGCCGAGCTCGTCGCAGGCGGCCATGCGTGTTATCCACCCGTGCTGGCGAGAGGGAACGTCTTCGACTCCGAGAGCACCGCGGGCATCGAGGGCGCGCTCGTGCTCGCGCTCGACGATCAGGCGACCGCGATCACGGACGTGACGACCACCGACGCCGCAGGGAATTACGTGCTCGAGGTGCCGGTGCCCCGCACGGAGAACGGCGCGCCGATCGGGGACGTGATCTTCACGCTGCGGGCAAGCGCGCAGGACCACCAGCCCTTCCCCGGTGGGCTCCGCACCGCCCTGCCGATCGCCTCCAGCGAGGCGACGTCGGGCGACGACGGGTGGAGCATCGAGACCGCGCTCACGGATATCGCGCTGATCCCGCTGCCCGAGGACCAGCGGGGGCTGCCGAGCATCTCGGGCTCGGTGCTCGCGGACGAGCGGTCCGGCGGCGTGCTCGTCGTGGCCGAGGACGAGGGCGGCAAGGGGTTCAGCGCGGTGACCGATCGCGGCGGCGCCTACACGATCTTCAACGTGCCGGCCGGCGGCTACTCGGTGAGCGGCTACGCGGCGGGGCTCGCGCTCGATCCGAAGGCCGCGGAGGTCGGTGACACGGCGGTCACGGGCGTGGATCTGGCGCGCTCGGACGCCGCCCTCGGCACCCTGACTGGCACGCTCAACATCGTCGACGCTCCTGGCGGTTCGACCACCAGCGTCGTGGTCGTCGTCGCGTCCACGTTCAACGACGCCTTCGTCCGCGGGGAGGTGCCGCGAGGGCTGCGCACGCCGCTCAGCGGGCCGCCCGACGTGAGCGGTGAGTTCAGCATCTCCGGCGTCCCCGCGGGCAAATACGTGGTGCTGGCCGCGTTCGAGAACGACAGCCTCGTCCGTGATCCCGATCCGAACATCGCCGGCACGCAGCTCGTCACCGTGGAGATGCCGAGCCCCGGCGAGGACGTCTCGCTGCCGACCTCGTTCAAGATCACCGAGTCGCTGCCGTTGATCGGCCCGGGCGCGACGGATCCCGAGCCGGTGACGGCCGCGCCCACGCTCCGGTGGGGAGACGACGCCAGCGAGGATTTCTATACCGTGGTCGTCTACAACGCCTATGGCGACCTCGTGTGGTGCCTCGGGGACGACCCGACGTGCGCTGGGCCGAGCATCCCGGGATCGAGCGGCGTCGACGAGGTCTCGGTCGAGTACGGCGGTCCCCTCGATCCGGGCATGTACTATCAGTTCCGCGTGACGTCCTGGCGCTCCCCGGGCGGCGAGCCGGGCGCCATCTCCGCGACCGAGGATCTGCGGGGCGTCTTCTACGTCACAGGCCAGTAACGACCCCCCAGGCGTCCCGGGTGGACAGCTGAGCCCGCGGCGCTGCCCGGCTCACTCCGCGACGATCGCGATGGAGGCCGGCAGCGCCCCGACCACGGCCGTGACCACGCCGTCCTCGTACGAGAACGGCACCACGCGATCTTCCTCGAAGTCGATCGACGCGACAGTGACCTGCGTCGGGCTCGCGTCCACGGGGAAGCTCGCCGTCACCCCCTCCTGCTCCACCACACCTGCGCTGTACTCGTGGTTGATCACGTGGAGCACCGTGCGGCCGTCCGCGAGCCGCACGAGGTTGTGGCTCATCGCCGAAGCCCCTCGACGCCCAGCGCCGCCCGCGATCCCGTCTTTCCGATGAGTTGCCACGGGCACAGAAGGAGTTCGTGCCCTTCGCCATGTCAAGGTTGCCCTGCCCCACGGCACGAAGCTGTCACCGTGGGAGCTTCTCGGACATCGACGTCAAATTCCAGTACCACCGCTCGCCCTTCATGGTTGAATTCCGCGTGCACAGAACGTCGCTCCGCCGACTGGCGGCCTTCATCGCCACCCACGTCCTCGGCGCCGCGCTCTCCTCTTCCCACGATCCTGCATTCACGATTTGCTCTTGACGGAGACGATCATGCCCATTCGACCTTCATTGTCGCGCACCATTCTTCTTGGCTTGCTCGCTGCCGCCTGCGGCTCGAGCGAGCCGGCTCTGGAGGGCTCCGGCGGCGCGGGCGGCGCCGGTGGCTCAGGCGGCGCCGGCGGCTCGGGCGCCGGTGGGTCCGGCGGCGAGGCGGCCGCGCCGCTCGTCGAGACGGAGGCGGGTCCAGTGGAGGGCGCGCTCGTCGGCGCGACGCGCACCTTCCTGGGCATCCCGTACGCCGCGCCGCCGGTCGGGGAGCTGCGCTGGAGATCGCCCGCGCCGCACGAGCCGTGGACCGAGCCGCGGGCCGCCGTCGAGGTGGGCATCCCCTGCTCGCAGCTGAACCTGCTCACCCCGGGCTTCAATGAGATCTCGGGAGAGGACTGCCTCACCCTGAACGTCTGGGCGCCCGAGCGCCCGGCGTCCTCGTCCGTACCCGTCCTCGTCTGGATCCATGGCGGCGGCTTCGAGCTCGGCAGCGGCGGGGAGGCCGATTACGACGGCCGGGCGCTCTCCGAGGCGACCGGCTCGGTGGTGGTCACCTTCAACTACCGCCTCGGCCCGCTCGGGTTCCTCGCCCTCCCGGAGCTCAAGTCGGAAGATCCCGATCACCCCTCGACGGGCGCGTACGGCCTGGAGGACCAGCGCGCCGCGCTCGAATGGGTCAAGGCCAACATCGCCGCGTTCGGCGGGGATCCTTCCAGGGTCACCCTGTTCGGCGAGTCCGCGGGCGGCATCAGCGTCTGCATGCACCTGGTGTCGCCCAGGAGCAAAGGCCTGTTCCAGCGCGCCATCATCGAGAGCGGACCGTGCGACTCCGCCGCGGACGAGGCGACGGCCAGCGCGCAGGGGAAAGAGTTCGTCGAGGCGCTGGGCTGCACCGACGCGCCTTCCGTCCTCGAGTGCCTTCGCGGCAAATCGGCCGAGGAGATCATGAGCGCGCTGCCGCGGGGCGCGGCCTTCCTCGAGGGCGCCGGCCCGACGTGGTTCCCGGTCGTCGACGGATGGAACCTCCCCGACACGCCGGGCAAGCTCCTCGAGGCCGGGAGCTTCGAGAAGGTGCCGACGATCCTCGGCAGCAACGCGGATGAGGGCGCGCTCTTCGTCGCGCTCTGGGGCGAGTCCGCGACGGTCGCCGACGACGCCGCGTTCGAGGCGTTCGCCGAGACGCTCGCCCCGGGCCACGGCGAGGAGGTGGTGGCGCTCTACCCGAGCGAGACCTACGGCTCGGCGCAGGCGGCGGCGATCGCGGCGCTGGGCGACGCGATGTTCGTGTGCCCGACGCGGCGGGCGGCGCGCGCGATCGCGGGCGGCGGCGCGGCGACGTATCTCTATCATTTCACCTATGCGCCCGAGAGCTCGCTGCTCGGCGATCTCGGCTCCTTCCATGCTGCCGAGATCAAGTTCGTGTTCGGCAACCCGACGCTGGTGTTGCCGGAACCGCTGACCGAGGGTGAGCTCGCGATGTCGCAGCAAATCATGGGGTACTGGTCGCGCCACGCGGCGAGCGGGGACCCCAACGGCGAGGGCGCCGTCGCGTGGCCGAGGTATGAAGCGGAGGGGGACGAGAGCCTCACCCTCGATCGCGACATCGCGCCGCAGGCCGGCCTGAAGGCCGAGCTCTGCGACGCGTGGGACACCTTCGCCACCGCGGCTCCCTGACGGTGCTCGCACGGAGGGCCGCGGCGCGTCACGCCGTGGCGCCATGGCCGGGGTCCGGCGAGCGGCCTGCGCGCCTCGCATCCCGGCCCGCCGCGAGCGGGATCCCCGAGCGCCGCCGCCGCGCGCTAAATAGCGATAGATATTATGCTATCCTGACCACGGTGCTCTCCTCCTACGACCTCGCCGCCATCATGGCTCGCCTCGACGCGCGCGAGGCCGCGCTCGACCTGCTCACGCAGGAGCGCCAGGCCGCGGTCGCCGCGATCTTGCGGGCGCCGGCGGGGCCTCTGGGCACGGCGCACGATCCTCTTGCGGGGGGCCGGGAGCCCGGGGAGGCCGAGCTCCTCCTGATCCGCCGGGCCGAGCACCCGGCCGATCCCTGGTCGGGGCACATGGCGCTCCCGGGCGGGCGGCGCGAGCCGGCGGACGAGAGCCTGCTCGCCACCGCGATCCGCGAGACGCGGGAGGAGGTGGGGATCGATCTCGCGGCGCACGGGACCCTGCTCGCGCGCCTGCCCGAGGTCCCGGCGGTCGCGCGCGGGCGGCGCGCCGGGATGATCGTCGCCCCGTTCGTCTTCGCGCTGCGCTCTACGCCGGAGCTCACCCTGAGCGACGAGGTGGCCGAGGCGCTCTGGACGCCGCTCGGGCCGCTCGCGCGCGGCGAGCGCACCTCGCGTTACGCGTACACGCACGAGGGAAACGTCCTCCAGCTCCCGTGCCTGCTCGTGGACGAGCGGGTCGTCTGGGGGCTAACGTACCTCATGCTGAAGCAGCTCTTCGAGGTGCTCCACCGGTAGCTCCCGCAGCCGCCGGATCAGCCCGTCTGCCGCGGCGTCGCCGGCCGCTTTCCCCTCGGATTCCCCTCAGATTCCCCTCAGATTCCCCTCAGAACCCGCCCTCGATCGCGAGCCCCGGCAACGTGATGGGCCCGAGCTTCCGCGGCGTGCACCCGCCCTCGTCGCAGCTCACGTCGAACACCTCCTTCGCCAGCGTCGCGTTCTGCACATCGAACACGAGCCCGAGATAGCTCCGCGCGCCCAGCGCCCAGCGCTTCGACAGGCGCATGTCGAGCCGGTAGAACGGCGCGATGCGATCCGGGTGCTCGCGCGGGGTGCGGCCCGGGGCGGCCTCGTCGGCGGGGAAGCCCGTGTAGAAGACGTGGCGGATCCCGGCGCGCCAGCCCCCGCCGAGATCGTAGAGCAGCGCGACGTGCGCCACGTGCGTCCGGTCGTAGGCCGAGGGGATCGTCGCCCTGCCCCGCGTGCGCGTGGAGCGCGACAGCGTGTACGACGCCAGGAAGAACATGTCGCGGCGGAGCGCCCCGCGCGCCCCGAGCTCGAGACCGTACGTGTCGCCGAGGCTCCGCGTGAGGAAGCGCTCCGTGCTGAGGGTCGTGCCGCGGCCCGTCCCGATCGGATCGCTCAGGCCGAAGGTCGCCTGTCGAAACACCGTGGCGCTGAGGTTGACCGGGCCCGCGTCGACCTCGACGCCGAAGCTCGACTGCAGGCTGCGCTGCAGCCCCCCCGGGATGCCGCCGATCTGGAGCGCCGGCAGCGGGGCGAGGCCGGGCAGCTGCGAGGCGAGGCCGAACGCCGGGATGAGCCGCACGTGGTCGCCGACGCCGAAGCGGCCGACGATCCTCGGGTCGACGGCGAGCGCGCTCTTGCCGAGCGAGGTGTAGTGGTCCACGCGCACGCCGGGCGTGATCGTCGACCGCTCGTCGAGCACGAGCAGCGCGTCGGCCCACGCGCCCAGCGCGAGATCGAGCCGGCTGCGGAAGAGCTCGGGGAAGCTCTCGTCGAGCTGGTCCGTCCCCTCGCCGGGCGTGTCCTCCTCGGTGGACGCGCCGCCTCCGGGCTCGCCGTCCGGCGCGCTGGGGCGCGGCGTCACCACGTAGCGGTCGACCGCGGCGTCGACGCCCACCCGCACGAGCGCGCGCCCCGCGAGGATGGGCCGGGCCAGGCTCATCCGCGCGTTGAGCTTCCAGGCCTCGGCGCTCTCCACGCCGACCCCGCGCGACCGGTCGAGCCCGAGGGTGAGCGCCGACCTGACGCGCGCGCCCGAGGCGGCGTCGTCGCGGTCGTAGCGCAGGTCGAGGCGGTGGAAATCGCTGTCGAGGAGGACGTCGGTCGCCTCGGCGCCGTCCTCCTCGCCGATGCTGGCGAGGTAGTCGTACGCGCCGAACGCGAACACGGTGAACCGCTCCTCCGGCCCGAGCCGGTAGATCATCCGGCCCTGGTAGTCGGCGTAGCCCACGTCGACGCTCGGGACGAGCGCCGACGTGAGCGCCGCGCCGGCGGCGTAGCGCCCTCCCACGAGGACGTGGGTGTCCTTGTCCATCGGCCCCTCCACGACGCCGCCGAGGTCGATGAACCGGAGGCTCCCCTCCCCGCGCCAGACGTCGGACGGTGGCGCGCTCTCGGCCTCGATCGCCGCGCCCGCGAGCCGCCCGATGTCCGAGGGATAGGGGCCGAGGTGCATCTCGACGCGCTGGACCATCGCGGCCGGGATGACGCTGGGGCCAGCGCCCACGTGAAAGAGGAGCGGGACCTGGATGCCGTTGAAGAAGTAGCCGATGTTCCCCGGCGGCGCGCCGCGGATGTAGTAGTACGGCATGCCGCTCGCGACGGGGGTCACGCCGGGCTGGATCTCGATGGCGCGGTAGGGGTCGCCGAGGGCGCCGGGCAGCTCGCGGACGTCGCGCCTCGTGAGCGAGACGGAGCCCGGCGGAGCCCGGTTGCCCTCGACGGTGACCTCGATCCCGGCGGGCGCGGCGGCCTGTCCGTCGGTGACCACGGGAGGCGGCGGCTCGGCCGGGGCTGCGCCGGGCGCCTGCGCCGCCTCGGCTCTTGCCGGCTCACCGGCCGGGCGGCCTGCAGGCTGAGGGCGCGCCTCGCCCGCATGCAAGGTGGCGGCGGCCGCGAGCGCGAGGGAGAAGAGTGCGCCTGGGGATCTCACGCGGATGTCGTAAATGCGCCGCCGGGCAGCCGGGAGAACCTCCCCCGTGGCGCCCCGGGATTAGCAAATCCAGCGGCTCGGCGGAAGCCAGGGAGTCCATGCACGCTCGGCCACCCACGCGCCCTGGACATGCATCCCCGCGCTCGCAGGGCGCCCGTCAGCCACATCGACGGGCGGCGCTTCCCCTCGCCCGATCCGGGGAGACAAAAAACAGAGCGCCCATTCGACGGCGGGGGGGGAAGCCGTCACGGGCGCTCTGACATCCATGCTTAGCAGGACACGGGCCAAGGCTATCCCCTTCTCTGTTCCTGGGGTTACCCTTAAGGTTACCCCCGACACATTTCAATTCTGAGATCTCCGCTTTCAAACCTGGCATGGGATCCGCGCCTCGGCGCCTCGTGCCAGGGCCTCCCTGCCGCAACGACTTTCCTGACGCGGAGGCCGCCAGGCCTCACGTCGCTCGCCGCCTCCGCGCCGCGCCCGGCGGACGCGCGACACGCTCGTCCTTGGCCAGGAGCTCGAGCGCGCGATCGAGCGCGAGCCCCAGCGAGCGCGCGCCCTCGACCGAGAGGTCGGAGAAGAGCATCTGCGCGCCGACGAAGGCCGCGTACTCCAGCCGCGCGAGCAGCAAGGCGGCGCCGCGCGCGCGCCCCTCGGAGGCGTACAGGGACGCGAGGTAGTCGACGCGGCGCGCGTCGACCCGCCGGAGCACGGCCGCGGCGCGCTCGTCTCGGAGCGCCCACGCCCGCACGGCGAGCTCGAGCCGGCCGTCGAGCGAGCGAACGACCGCGGAGAGCCGCTGCCGCTTCTGCTCGGCGCTCCCGCCCGCCTCGGCGTGGTGGATCGGCGCCGACGTCTGCCGCTCCTCCCAGCGAGCGAGGAGCGCCGCGAGGAACGCCGCGACGTCCTCGAAGTGATGATAGAACGAGCCCTTCGTTCGCCCGAGCCTCGCGCAGAGCCCGTCGATCGTCAGCGCGCCCTCGCCGCCGTCGCGGAGCGCGTCGAGCCCCTGGTCGAGCCAGTCGTTCCTCGAGGTGCGCGCCATGTGCGGGTCAGTCGAGCGTGGCGCCCGCGACAGCGGCCGCGAGGGTGAGCGAGAGCGGCGAGTACACGAGGCGGTTCAGCCGGTGATACGGCAGCGCGCGCGTGCCGGGCCGCAGGCGAGCGTCGAGGTAGCCGCCGACGCCCCGCGCCCCGAGCACCAGCGCGACGGCCCACGCGCCGAGCCGGAGCAGCGCCGGCGACCCGCCGCCGCCGTACCGCTGGGCCAGCACCAGCGCGGCGGACGACGCGAGGAGACACGCCACGACGAGACACGCGCCGAGGGACGGAAAGGGACTCCCCTTGGGCAAGCCGACCACCATCTCCACCTTCTCGTGCCGGGCATCCCCGGGCCACGCGCCTCCCAGGCCCCAGTAAACGTGGATCGCCGCGAGCCCCCCGAGGGCGCCGCCCGACGCCAGGGCAAGCACGTCGCGCCGCGGGACCCCGGCGCCCAGCGCCCCGGCCGCGCACAGGATCGCGAGCAGGCCGAGCAGCATCCACGGAGACACCCGGCGCGGCGCTCCGAGCCGGGCTACGCCGGCGACAAGCACGATGAGCGCGGCGACGACCGCCGCGCTCGATAGAAGTGGATCCATCAGGGCCTCACCTTCAAACCATACCATACGGTATTGTTTGGACCTGGACAAGCGTCTGCTCCTCCTGAACGCACGGCACAGGGACCGTCGCTGTGGCGCTCCGCCACGGACGCTCCGGAGCCACGCGAGGCCCTCGGCTGCTCAGGTTGCTCTCGCCCGCCGCCGCGCACGCTGCCACGCGCCTCCCTGCGCGCCGCCCGCCACGCCCGGCGCGGCCCGATTCCCGCCGGCAGCGCGGCAGCGCCACCGTACTTTCCACCCTTTGCGGTGAGATTCTCACGAAAAGCGCACGACCAACAAATGCTGAGATCTTCTCGGGGCCTATCGGAAATACATTCGATATACACTCGAGTCATCGCGCCTTCACGGCAGATTCGGCTTCCTTGTCCTCGCCTGCCCAAGTATGAAATAGGCGTGCGAGCTCTCCTTGGCTCCGAAGTGACAAGGGCGCCGCGCGCCCCCGGTCGAGTCGCCTCGCCGGCGTGAAGGAGCGGGAAGAGAGAGGCTTGGGGCAGCGCCGAGCGATCGTCGCGGTGCCCCCTGCCGAAGAGCCGAAACGCGACACGCGAGAGAAGGACCATCACGATGAGGAGAAGGAAGGACCCGTTCGGCATCGCGCTCGCGCTCGCCGGCGCCGGCAGCTTCGCGGGCTGCTGGGAAGGCGGCGCTGTCCAGATCTATTCGTGCAACGAGCCGTGCTTCAGCCTGGATGCTCACGAGTGCAATGATCCGTGCCCCGTGTGCGACGGCGCATGCGTGCCGCCGCCGCCCCTCGGGTTCGACGATCCCATCCTGCTCTGGAGGGGCGACGCGACCGGCGGGACGTCCCCACCGGAGTGCCCGGTGGAGGCGCCGGATCTCCTGTTCGACGGTTACAGCGGGTTCAGCGGCGAGCACAGGTGTCCGACGTGCCTTTGCACGAAGCCCTCCTGCGAGCTGCCTTCAGGCCTCCTGGGGAGCGCCTCGGCCACGTGCGACGGGACCGCGTCCACGTCGTTCGCCGCCCCCGAGGGGTGGAGCGGCGCGTGCACGGCGCCGGCCGCGGCGACCTCGGGCGAGCTCGGCTCGCTCCTCATCCCGGCGCCGACCGTGAGCGCGTGCGCCCCGACGCACGATTCCGGAGGAGCGCCGCCCGAGCTGGCCGCCCCCGCGAGCACCCGGGTGCGCGCGTGCACCGGCGCGGCCGACAAGAACAAGTGCAGAGATCCCTCGACGATGTGTGTCGCGGCCCCCAGGCGGCGGTCCGGGGGCTTCACGATGTGCATCCGCCATCTCCTCCAGCGCGCGCCGGAGTGCCCTGAGCCGTATCCCGATCTGCTGGCGGTCGCCGAGGGCTTCGACGACACGCGCACCTGCACGCCTTGCGCGTGCGAGGAGCTCGAGGACGCCACGTGCGCCGCGCTCGTCTCGGTCTACGAGGACGGCGGCTGTCGCGAGCTCCTCGGCGCAGAGACGGTGACGATGGCCGGGCCGAAGTGCGTCGCGGGGCCGGATCTGCGGCTCGAGAGCATGGAGGCGCGATGGATCAGGGACGACCCAGGCCGGTGCGCCCCGACCGGAGGAGTCGCCATGGGCCAGGTGACACCGGAGAGCCTGGCCTACTATTGCTGCCAGTCAGACGAGGTCATCCCTATCTATTGATGACCCCGCCCGCCAAGGGCCGTTCGACCTGGACGCCCCATTGAGCGAGGGTGCGACTTCGTGTACCCGTACGCGCGCTTCGCGGCTATAAGAGCGAATCACGCGAAAGGGAGAGCGGATATGCGAATCGCACGATGGTGCTTCTGGATCGCGCTCGCCGCGGCCGGTTGCAGCGCGTCCAGCCGCGGCACGTCCGCGACGGAGACCGACCCGTCCTCGGGCGCCGGAGAGAGTGGCGGAGAGAGCGGTGAAGGGAGCGGCGCGGGCGGCCAGGACGACCCGTTTGGCTCCGGCACCGATATCGGCGGGAACAGCGGAGACATCGGGAATGGGGGCAACGGGAGTGGCGCCCCTGACAACGGGTGCATCGAGCGCGCATCCCTCGTGTACGTGCTCTCACAGGACAACGAGCTCTACAGCTTCAGGCCCGATCGCAAGGAGTTCACGAAGATTGGTGTCCTGGGGTGCCGGACCGGCATGGATCCGAACTCGATGGCGATCGATCGCAACGCGGTGGCGTGGGTCAACTACGTGGAGCCCGACGACAGCGAGGGGACGCTGTTCAAGGTCAGCACCGAGGACGCGAGCTGCGAGCCCTCCGGGGCAACGCTCGCCGGCGGGTGGGCCCGGCTCGGCATGGGCTTCTCGAGCGACCTCTCGCGCCCGGACACCGAGCAGCTGTTCGTGGCGGGCGCCACGGGCACGCCGGGCATCGGGCTGGGGAGGATCGACGGCGCGTCCGTGACGCCGGTCGGCGAGTTCAGCGGCTCGATGCGTGACATCTCGGCGGAGCTCACCGGCACCGGGGATGGACGCCTCTTCGGCTTCTTCACGACCACCCCGGTGCAGCTCGCCGAGATCGACAAGGAGACCGGCGAGATCATCGAGGCCACGGACCTGCCGGGCATCGAGACCCCCAGCGCGTGGGCGTTCTCGTTCTGGGGTGGCGACTTCTATTTCTACACCGCCCCGAGCGAGCTCGGGTCCCCGTCGCGCACCACCAACGTGAGCCGCTATCGCCCGTCCGACGGCTCGATCGACACGGACTACATGACGAACATCGGCTTCCGCATCGTCGGCGCCGGCGTCTCGACCTGCGCCCCTCTCGAGCTGCCTCGCTGAAGAGGGCCGATCGGACGAGCCCTCGGGACGGACTCGCCAGGGGCGTCCCTGATGCCATCAGGGACGGAGCCGTGAAGCGCGCTCCCGGCGGGACAGGCGTCTACCGGTCCGGCATCAACGGCATCACGTTGCGCGTGGCCGATCGGGCACACCCGATCGGGCGGCGAGGTGTTGCGATGCGGATGAACCTTCTCCCGGGGCGCGGTCACTGGCTACTCGCGCTCGCGCTGTCGCTCACCGCGGCGTGCGGGACGGCGCCGGGCGCCGAATCCCCGGCGCGCGAGGACATCTTCCGCGCCGCGGGGCCGAACGAGTTCATCCTGCTGACCGCCCGGGGCGAGCTCGTCAGCGCCGACATCGAACCGGGGCGCGTCGTCGGCCCGGACGTGAACCTCGGCGTGTACGCCGCTGACAGAGGGCGCGACGGGCAGACAGTCCGGGGCGTGGCGTTCAACCGGACCGTGAACGTCACGGCGACGGGGCACCGCGCGGCCGGCATCGTCGGCGCCATGCCGCTGGAGCTCTCGGTGACCCGGGCGGAGGCAGGGCTCCGCGCGCAGGGCCTCCTGGCTGGCGCCCTCTCCGACTACCGGCTGGACGAGCGGCAGCTCACGGGCACGATCGGGCGCTGCAGCTACGCGCTCACGCGGACGGGGCGCACCTACGAGGGATCGCGGCGCTGCGAAGGCCCGCCTCATCACGCGACCGTGCTCCTGCCCCGCGGGCTGTCCTCGTGGAGCGACGCCGCGCTCGCGGCCGCCCTCGGGCTGCTCCTTGGCGCCTGAACGCGCCGCGGCCCGCCCTGTCGCGTGGGCGGTGGTGAATGACAGGTCGCGCAGCGGCTGCTAGAGCTCGGGGCGACCCGGCAAGAAAGACGAAGCGCGCCGGAAGCCCGTCGGGTACGGAAGGGCTGGGCCCCGGCGGTCCTTTCTTCGCGCCCTCGCGCGGCACCCCCTCTTCATCCGTGACGAAGCCCAGATCCGATGGCAACGCGCCGGGCAGGCCGACGCCGGCGACTTCACCGAACCTCCTCGAAGGACGCTCCGCGCCCATCCCGGTCGGGCCGCGCCTCGAGGCCGTGCTCGAGCTCGCCTACCGCGCGCGCCGCGCGGTGCTGCTCGAGGGGCCCACGGGGATCGGCAAGAGCGAGCTCGTCCGGCAGCTCGCCGAGCGGCTCGGCATCGCCACCGTCGTGCTCGATCTGAGCCTCCTCGAGCCGCCCGACCTCGTGGGCCTGCCGGTCATCCGGGACGGCCGGACCACCTACGCGGCGCCGTCGGTGCTGCCCCAGGACGGCGCCGGCATCCTGATGCTCGAAGAGCTCAACCGGGCGGAGCGGTACATCCAGCAGCCGGCGCTCCAGCTGCTCAGCGCCCGGCGGCTGCACGAGTACGAGCTGCCCGCGGGCTGGGTGTGCTTCGCCGCCGTCAACCCCGAGTCGGCCGATTATCAGGTGACCCCCCTCGATCGCGCGCTCCGGGCGCGGTTCCTTCACCTCAACGTCCGCGCGGACCGGGCGTCGTGGCTCGCCTGGGCGCAGGTGAACGGGCTCCACCCGGGCGTGATCGCCCTCGCGCAGGGGCACGAGCGCATCCTCGACGACGTGCCCCCGCGCACCTGGACCTATGCGTCGCACGTGCTGAGCGCGCTCCGCCCCGAGGAGCTCGCGGACGGCGTGCTCCTGCGCGACGCCCTGGGCGGGTACCTGCCCCCGAGCTGGGTCGAGCTCCTGCTCGCGTCGAAGGACACCTGGTCGACGCGGCTGCCGTTCGATCTGCGCGCGCTGCTCGCCGAGTACGGGCCGAGCTCGCCGGCGGGCAAGGTGCTGCGCGGGGCGCGCGAGCGCGGGGAGACCGACCGGTTCGACGAGGTGACGGCGCGGCTCGCGCCGCTGCTCGAGGGGCCGGAGGTCGGCGTGCTCGCGGCGCAGCGCAAGCTGTCGCTGGGGGCGTTCGAGGCGTTGCTCGCCGACCTGCCGGGCGACCACCGCGAGCGGCTCCAGGACGCGCTCGGCGGCAACGCGACGGCCACGCAGCTCATCGACGTCCGGCCCGAGGAGCTGCTCCAGAACTACGCGGGCAGCGCCGCCGAGCAGAAGGTGCTGGCGTGGCGCGCCGATCCGCTGCGGCAGCACCGCGTGGGGCTCGTCGTGACCGCGCTGTCGGCGCACCTCGCGCAGCAGGCGAAGCTCGTCGACGTGCGGCGGAGCAACGTCGCGCGCGTGTGCCTGGGCCAGCTGCTCGCGCAGCTGCCGGAGCGCTGGGCCCTCCGGCTCGCGGGGACGCTGAAGAAGCACGGCGTCACGCCGGTCCGGCCGCAATGAGCGAGACAGCGGGGCGCGGCGAGGTGCGCGAGGTGCCCGCGGACGCGCTCGCCGCGTGGCTCGACGCCTTCGTGCGCGATCCCGGCTTCCTGGAGCGGTACCCCTGCTACGCGGCGATCCTCGCGCGGCTCGCGCCGGTCGCGGACCCCTCGGTCAAGCGCATGGCCGTCTCGCTGTTCGACGGCCGCTTCTTCCTCCACGTCAACGTGGAGTCGTTCATGAACGAGCCCGTGTTCCTGCGGGGCGTGCTCCTCCACGAGGTGCACCACGTCGCGCTCGGGCACCTGTGCCACCCCAAGTTCGCGGGCGCGGACGAGCCGGAGCTCATGGACCTCGCCCTGGAGATGTCGGCCAACGAGTACATCGAGGAGCCGCTGCCCGATCCGATCCGCTGGCAGCCCTACGCCCCGATCGGCCTGCGCGGCGGCCAGAGCACGCTCGAGCGTTACGAGCTGCTCGTGAGCGCGGCGCGCGAGGGCAAGCTCCCGCAGCGCGGCGGCGAGGCCGTCGACGATCACCGCGTGCTCCGGCGCCCCTCGCGGGAGCCGGGCGCGGTGGAGCAGACGCGGCAGCTCCTGCTGCGCGCCGCCGAGGAGGCGGACGCGCTCGCGAACGACGGCGATCCGGCGGACGTGCCCGTCCTCTTGCTCGCGGGCAAGACGCCGGGGCGGCTCATCGAGGAGCTGACGGACGCGCTGGGCCCGCCCGCGCACCCGCTCGACTGGAAGACCGCGCTCAGGATGTTCGTGGCCAGGGAGCGCGCGCCGGTGCACACGTACGCGCGGCCGAACCGGCGCTTCCCGGGCCGCGTCGGCGAGGTCCCCGGCAGGACGTACGCGCCCCGCGCGATCACGAAGCCGTCGGTGCTCGTCGCGATCGACACGTCGATGAGCATGCGGCGCGAGGAGCTCTCGGAGATCGCCCGGCAGCTGCAGGTGATGAGCGAGTCGGCGCGCATCACCGTCGTCGAGTGCGACGTGGAGATCGGGCGCGTGTACGCGTTCGACGGGCGGCTCGACGAGGTCGGCGGCCGCGGCGGGACCGATCTGCGGCCGGTGTTCGCCCCGGAGTTCCTGGCGGCGCGGAAGGTCTCCGGCGTCATCTATTTCACGGACGGCGCGGGGCCCACGCCCCCGGCGCCGCCGCCGCTGCCGGTGCTCTGGATCCTGACGAAGCCGCTCGATTTCACGTGCCCGTGGGGAGACCGGGCGTGGCTCGCGAGGAAGCCTCGGCGGGGGTGACGTGACGATGGCAGGCAAGCGCGCGAAGACGACCACGCGGCCAGGGATCGCCGCTTCGAAGCGCGGCGGCGGGGGCGCGCCGGGCGGCCTCGCGGAGGCCCCGCCGCGCGGCGGGTTCTACGACGGCTGGTCCGAGGAGATCGTCGAGCACCTGGAAGACGAGTTCCGGAAGCTCCGCGCCCTCGCGACCCTCGAGCTCGGTCCCGAGCTGGAGATCGCGATGTGCCATGCGCTCCGGAAGTTCCTCCCCGAGCGCGCCGGCGTCTGCCGCGGCTGGGTGGTGGATGTCACGGGGGACAAGCAGGGCGAGGACATCATCATCTACGACGCCGCGCGCTTCCCGACGCTGCGCGGGCTGGGCGGCGACCTCGCGATCCGGGAGCGCGTGCCAGCCGAGGCCGTCCTGGCCTACATCGAGGTCAAGCACACGCTGTATGCGCAGGCGAAGGTGCCCGCGAAGAGCCAGGGGCAGTCCGTCGTGAAGGCGTGTCGCCAGGTGGCGGCGGTGAAGCGGCTGACGCGCGCCCCCGTGCCGCTGAAGATGATCGCGCCGAGGATCTCGCTGGAGGACGGGGCCATCCAGCGGGACAGGGGCTTTCCGGCGATCCGCAACCCCTGGTACGCGGCCATCTGGGCGCTGAACCTCCGCGTCGACAAGGCCCTGGAGGGAAACCCGGCGGAGGCGGTGAAGCGGCGCGTGGCCGCCGTCCGGCGGGCCGGCACCCGCGTCGAGCACCTGCCCGACGTGATCGCCGCGGGCCCTGTCCTGATGACGCCCGCGATCGCCGCCGCGGGGGCCCTGGAGCCGCGGCCGTTCACCACGCCCGACACGGAGCTCATCTTCATGAACGGGATGAAGGCCCTGGGAGCCGCCATGGAGCACCTCACCTGGGCGATCGACGACATCCTCCTCGGGGAAATCCCCTGGAGGCGCATGCTCGCCCATCAGCTCCAGCGAGCAGAGGACGAGGCAGGGAGCGTCCGACTCACCATCACCTGATCTGGCCGGGTCTCCGGCGTCGGTGCCGCGAGCGCCGGCGGGCGCGGGGCGAGCCCCTGCCCTCCTCGACCCCGGTGAGCGGCGCGGTCATCGGGGGTGGATGACCGCGCGCAGGGCGGCGCGTCGTACGCGGAGCCTCAGGGCACGCTCGCCGGATCGGCCGGGTCGGTCCCCGCGTCCGCCTCGTCGCCGTCGAGCGCCCCATCGCTGTCGCGGTCGAGCGCCATCCGCACCCCCGATCCCGGCGGCGCGCAGGTGAAGGTCAGCGCCTTGTCCGGCGCCGCGATCGCGCGCAGCGCCGCCGCGCCGATCGCCGCGCTCGCCGCCCTGTCCCGCAGGAATGTGCCAGCGCCCTGTTGATAGAGGAAGCCCTCCTCGTCCCCGTGCCTGCGGACCTTCGCCACCAGATCGCACTCCCCCGCGTCGGCGCGGGCGATCAGGAGATCCACCCGCAGCTCGGCGGCCGCGTCGCCCGCGCCGGCGAGCGTCGCTTGCTGGCCCACGATAGGCGCCAGGTTGCTGTCGAAGGCGTGCAGGAAGTCGGTCACCTGCGCGCGCAGCACGTCGCCCGCCGCGCCCGGCGGGAAGCCGGCGATCCCCGGCGCCTCGTTGAAGCCGTTCTGATCGTGGAAGCGGAAGATCGTATCCATCGTCCCGTCGTGGCCGAAACCGAACCCGCGGATCTGATCGCCCTGGAACTCGAAGTTCCGGTCGTTGAAGCGCGGGTTCTGCACCATGCCGAACATACCCACCTTCTGATAGACGTTGCGGAGCTGGGCGACCTTGAAGCTCTGGAAGATGAAGTCGAACGTGTAGCGCCCGTCGGTCCCGAAGAAGCCGGGGAACGCGACCCCGTGCTCGGCGTTGGCCATTGGATCGAGCACGTGGCACGAGGCGCACGCGCCGCCCTCGCTGGCCGGCAGGGTGAAGAAGGCCTTGCCCGCCGCCTGATCGGCCGTGAGCGAGTTGTCCAGCTGACGGATGGGGTTGGGCGGATACATCATCTGCATGGTGAAGTCCGTGAACGCCTGCATGTCCGCCGCGGGGATGGGCGCGTCCCGCCCGAGCAGGCCGACGAAGGCGACGCTGAACTTCTTGAACGCGGCATCCTCGTCGAAGGTGCCGCTGTCCGGCTGCGCGCTCGGCGCGTCGTTCCCGCCGGTGCGGTCTCCGCGCCAGTGCATCGGCCCGTGGTTGGCCAGCCCGCGCAGGCTCTGCGTCGTCATCGGCCCCTTGAGCGCGGCGAACTCGCGGGGCGCGCCGAAGATCGCCGGATCGAGCGCGAACGGGCCTGGCATCGGCGTGTTCACCGCGTCGGGGTCGCCGAGGTCCCACGCCAGGCTGTCGAGATCGCCGAAGACATGGCAGCTCGCGCACGCCGAGTCGCCGTGGCTCGACGTGAACGACGCGTCGTAGAGGAAGCGGCGGCCGCGGACCACGCTCTCCGGCTCGGGGCTGTACATGGGCACGTGCGCGATCTCGGCCTTGTCGCCGACGTCGATGATCGAGATGGAGTTGTCGAAGCGCGTGAGGGCGTAGAGCTGCCCGCGCGCCTCGTCCAGCACCACGCCGGTCGGCCCGCCGCCGGAGACCGGGATCTGGCGCGCGAGCCTCGGCACGAAGGTGTCCGCCTCGAGCGCCGCGGTGTTGAAGACGCCGATCTTGTCCGAGCCGAGCGCGGCGACGTAGAGCTTCTTCCCGTTGCTGGAGACGGCCATGCCCGTGGGCAGCGCGAGGCTCTTGCGGTTCTCGGCGTTCGGGACCGGCGCGCAGCACGTGTTATAGTCGATGTGTTTGTTCAGGTGCCGCGGGGCGACGCCGCCGGTCGCTGGATCGAGCACCGTGATGTTGTTGTGGTTGAAGCGGCCGCGCACGGTGTGGCCGGCGAAGACGCCGGGGCCCTCGAAGCGATTCTCGTTGAACGCCTCCGTGTTGGCCACGTAGACGCGCCCGCTCACCGGGTTGACGGCCATGTTGTAGAGGACCGTGCCGACTCCCCGGAACACGCCCCCGGGCCCCTCGACGGGCGCGGGCGGGTCGGCCAGGGCGTCGATGACGAAGACGTCCTTGTCGGGCAACGAGAGGTTCACCTTGTCGTCCCAGGATCGATTCAGCTCGTCCACCCAGTGCGTGCCGTTGAATTTGACGATGAGGGGCGCCGAGGGCTGCGGGACCCCGGCGGCGTTGGTGGTCGGCGGGGGCAGGCCGAGGCCCAGGTTGACCACGTTGGTCTCGATCACCGTGGTGCGGTTTCCGGAGTGGAAGGCCGCCGCATAGACGCGCGAGCCGTCGGGCGTGGCGGCGAGCGCGCGCGGCGTGTCGCTGAAGAGGGTGATGATGTTGAGCGGCGCGGGGCTCGGGCTCGCCGCCGAGAAGACCCAGACGTCGGCGCGGCCCACGCCCGGCGTGGTGAGCGCCGGATCCACAGGGCTGTTCTGGCCGCGGTGCGCCGTCGTGATGAAGGCGCGGCTCTTGCCGGCGCCGGCAAAGACGATATCGCGAGGCTCGTCACCCACGAGGAGGGTGCGCACGACGCGGGGCTTCCTCGGCCTCGAGACGTCGACCACGCTCACACTGTCGGAGAGGTGGTTGACGACCCAGACCTCGTCGTCGCTGCGGGCCGCGACGGCGACCGGCTCCATGCCCACGGAGACGGAGCCGCGGTGCTCGAGCGTGCCCCTCCTGACCTTGAAGATCTCGAGCCGGTTGTCAGGCGTGTTGACGGCGAAGAGCATCGAGCCGTCGGGCGAGAGGGCGAGAGGGCGGACCTGGCCGCTCTCGAAGAGGGAGTAGGGCCGGGCGGCGGCGACCGTGATCGGGGCGCCCGCGACGGCCGGGGTTTCGTCGACAGGCGTGCCGTGTTCAGCGCATGCGGCCAGGGCGAGAGCCGGGAGCGACCAGAGGACGAGCTTGTTCATGGGCACCTCGAAGGCGGGAGAAGAGCGACATTTCATGATCCATCGAAAGGCGCCCACGGAGCAAGAGACAGACGGATGGAATCAACACACGTTGTTTGGCAAGACACTTTTAAAGCGCGGAGCCCCTCGGCGGCGGGAGCCCTCCACAACACACCACAGGTCTCCCACGGTGGGGCCCCGACCCACAACAACGTTGTTGCCATCGGCGACTCTCGTCGTTGATCACGAGATGAATGCTCGCCTACAAAAAAAGCGACCCATCGGGGCGGCGCGCGCCGGCGAGGCGCCGGCGGCGCTCCCGAGGCAGAGGGCGTCTCGAGGGCGCGCGCCGCGGGGGAGATGCGGCGTTCGCGGCCGACGGCGTTGATGCCGAGTTGGATGGGCGGTGGGGTCGCGCGCCTCGGCGCGAGGCGATGAGGGTCAGGCCGCGGCGAGCTTGGCCGGGCGGCGAATCAGCGAGAGGGCGACGTAGACGACGAACGAGATGGCGAAGCCCGTGAACCAGGCGTAGTTGTAGAGATCCATCCATGCCTTGGAGACCGTCGCGACCTTGATGGTGCCGAAGAAGCCAGGCAAGTTGGGCACGACGCCGAGGACGAGGGCGACGATCGCGACGGGGTTCCACCCGCCCGCGTACCAGTAGATCCCTTCCCGCTTGTAGAGCTGGGTGAGATCGAGGTTGGTCCTGCGGACGACGTAGTACTCCGCGATCAGGATCGCGCCGAGGGGGCCGAGCAGCGCGGAGTAGCCGACGAGCCAGGTGAAGATGTACCCCGTCGGGTCGCTGACGAGCCGCCACGGCTGCATCAGGATCCCGATGATCCCGGTGATGAGGCCGCCGGTGCGGAAGGAGATCCGCGACGGCCAGAGGTTCGAGAAATCGTTGGCCGGGCTCACGACGTTCGCGGCGATGTTCGTCGCCAGGTTGGCGATGCAGAGGGCGGCGAGCGAGATGATCAGGACGACCGGGTTCTCGAAGCGGGTGATGACGATGACCGGATCCCAGAGCGTCTCGCCGTAGATGACGACCGTGGCGGAGGTGACGGCGACGCCGATGAACGAGAAGAACGCCATCGTGGGCGGCAGGCCGATCGCCTGCCCGATGACCTGATCGCGCTGCGAATGCGCGTAGCGCGTGAAGTCCGGGATGTTGAGGGCCAGGGTGGCCCAGAAGCCGACCATCGCCGTGAGCGCCGGGAAGAAGAAGAGCCAGAACTGGCCCTCCTTGGGCTGCCCCACCCCGAAGGACGAGGGCTTCTCGAGCATCGGGCCGAACCCGCCGGCGCGGCTATAGGCCCAGAGGAGCAGCGCCAGGCCGAGGCCGATCAGGAGAGGCGCCTTGATGTTCAGCAGGATCCGGATCGACTCGATGCCCATGCGAATGATCCAGATGTTGACGCCCCAGAAGAGCAGGAAGCAGACGAGCTGCGCGACGTTGATGCCCAGCGGCGTCGGCGGCATCTGCTCTATCGACGGGACGAAGACCGCCACGATCTTGTAGATGGCCCACCCGCCGAGCCACGTCCCGATCCCGAACCAGCCGCAGGCCACGAGGGCGCGCAGCACCGCGGGCACGTTCGCCCCCCGGATGCCGAAGGCGCTCCGGCAGTAGACGGGGAACGGGATGCCGTACTTCGTGCCCGCGTGCGCGTTGAGGATCATGGGCATGAGCACGATGACGTTGCCGAGGAGGATCGTGAGGACGGCCTGCCCCCAGCTCATCCCCTCGGCGATCAGGCCCGAGGCGAGCATGTACGTCGGGGTGCAGGCGCACATGGAGACCCACAGCGCGGCGATGTCCTTCATCCCCCATTTGCGGTGATCCAAGCGCACGGGCGCGATATCCTCGTTGATGTAGCGCGAGTCGATGTCCCCTCCTGTCTGCTGAAAGCCCTCGCTGGCCTTCGCGCCGTGAGCAGCCGAATGCACGTCGGGTTGAGCAGTCGTTTGCGTGTGCGCCATCGTCGATGAGGCTACACGATCGTACGTGAGACTGGATAGTGGGCAGGCGCGCCCTCTCCGGCGCACGCCAGCTGTCCGGTGAGCCTGAACGAGCAGGCGCAGCGCGAGCAGCGCTCGCTTTGTTTCGTTTGTTTCCTCGATGTTGCGCGCCGAGCCTCGGCGTCCGCTCCGCGGTTGTTCTGGTTCCGTGGTGCGGTGATCCCTGGCGGGATCTCCGAGGCTCGGAGCTAGCTGCCCTGGTGGGCCGAAGGTCGAGGGGCGGTGAGGCCGCGCCGCAGGGCGAACGCGATACCCTCTTTCAGGGTCCGGAGCGTCACGACGCCGCCCACACCGACGCCCTGCGCGACCAGCGTCTGCGCGATCCGCGGCTGGATGCCGGTGAGCACCACCTGGGAGCCGAGGAGGTTCACCGCCTTGGCCAGCCGGACGAGCGAGTCGGCTACCTGGGAGTCGATGACCCCCACGCCGGTGATGTCGAGGACCACCGTCCTGGCGCTGTGCGTGACGACCCCGTTGAGCACGGCCTCGAGCGTCGCCGCGGCACGGTCGCTGTCGAGGAAGCCGATCAGCGGCACCGCGATCACCTGATCCGCAACCGGCATGAGCGGGGTCGACAGCTCGCGGACCATCTGCTCGAGCCGCTTGGTCTTGTCCGCCACGCGCAGCTCGAGCTCGGCGTTGAGGCGCCTCACCTCGTCCTCCGCGTGCCGGCGCTCGGTGACGTCGACGCCGATCGCCTGGAACTCGGCGAGCGGCCCCCCCTCGCCGAGCGGGGCGCGGTTGGTCCAGTGCAACCAGCGGACCGAGCCGTTCGGGAGGATGACGCGGTGCTCTGTGTGGACGATCGGGTTCTCGGGGCCGAGCTTCGCGAACTGCCGGGCGAGCTGCGGCCCGTCCTCGTCGGGGACCAGCGGCATGAAGCGGTGGCCGACCAGCTCCTCCCGCGTCTTCTCGAAGTACCGGCAGTAGATGTCGTTGACGAAGGTCAGCGTGCCATCCATCCGGAAGCGGCAAATGAGCTCGGTCTGGTCCTCGACGATGCCCCGGTAGCGCGCCTCGCTCTCCCGCAGGGCGGTCTCCACGCGCTGCTTCTCGGCGAGCTCCCGCTCGAGCTCGGCGTTGCGCCAGCGGAGCCCCTCCAATTCCGCTCGCATCGCAGCGAGACCATCCGCTTCGCCGTTGTTCATGATCCGGTGATTCCTTGGCGCGCCGTATGGACAATTACGTCCGTTCTAGATATCTTATCAAAGGACGACCCCGCCGGGTGAACTTCGAGCACGAGGAAGGCACGCGCAGCGCCTCCGACAGCGCACGTCCTCCTGTCCCGTCGACGCACCCTGACGCAGCGGATCCGCTGCCTGCTCCACGCATCTCGCGGTGGGTCTCGTAGGCGAGCGTACGCTTCAGGGCGCGACCACTCCACGGGCCCGGACGAGCCGCCGCCCCGCCGCAGGACAAGCACCCAGGGCCACGCGGGAAGCGCCGTGAACGTCATGGCTCGATGCGTAGCGCTCACCGGCGGACCGAACACCGCTTTGATAGGCGCACAGCGCGCCTCGACAGACGTGGCGACTCCGCGACGACCCCACGAGAACCCACCGGAAGGCCACTTCGCCCCCACGGGTCCCGGCACCCGCCGCGGGTGCGAACGTAGATGGCGCGCGCGTCGCTCCCTGAGGGCAGCACCTACCGCCGAACACACCACAAAGGCATACACCAACCCACTAAAATCACAAAATTTCTTCGATAAATGATAATTTTCTCTCCGTCGATACAATGGTCACGTGTATCACATGCCTGTGTCAGCACGTGCTGCGCGGGTGAAGGGCAGTGCCGGAGGTGGGTCGGAGCCGGGGTCGGGGAAGCGCGGGCGCGGCGTCACGCTCGACTCGCTGGAGGCGGTGCTCCGCGCCAGCGCCTCGCCGCGGGAGTGGGGCAGGTTCGTCGAGGCCACGGGCATGTCGGCGATCCCGGGCGCGGGGAAGAGCGGGACGAAGGTCGACTACTCCGCTTACTTCTACGCGCTCCCGACGGGGAAGCCCGCGGAGGTGGATCCCCTGTACCTCTACGGAGATCTCCGTCCGGTCCCCGGGGAGGAGACGAGCGCCCACCTCAAGCTGCGCTGGGAGATGATGCCGGAAGGGGCCATCCCGCAGCGGATCAAGGGCTCCAGCCGCGCCGTCGGAGGGTGGCCGAAGGTGCTTCACCGCATCGCGACTGCCTGGCCAGGGGGCCAGGCCGCGAGCGTCGATGTGACGGCGACCTTCGTGATCGATGAAGCGGCCTACAGGCCGATCCCGGCGCTCAGGCTCAAGTCGAGGCCGTCGATCGCGCGCTCGCACCGGCTGACCCAGACGGCCGTCGCGTGGTCCGTCGATCCGCCGAGCGGACCGGTGGCGCGGCTGTCCGTCGCGCTCCTCCGCGCGACGGAGCTCGTCCTCGTGGCCTCGGGGCGACACGCGCTGACGCTGGGCCCAAACATGGCAGCAGAGCTGGAAGGTGCGGTATGGGAAGGCGCCCGCAGGTTCCTCAAGGCGACGTGACCGCGCCCGGGCGCCGGCGCTCGCCGCGCGCGTCCGCGAGGCTCTGGTCGGGGGGCGAGGTGACGCAGCCGCCCTCCACCGCGAAGGAGCCGGAGACGATGCGGGTGTCGCGCACCACGGTCTACGAGCTCGGAGGCTCGGAGACACCGCCGACGCTCGCCGCGCACGAGGAGCGCCTCCGCAGCCTGGAGCAGCAGGTCGCGCAGCTCGGGATCCAGGTGGAGGAGGGCGTCGGCCGCCTCGCGCGGCAGATCAAGCACCTGCGGCGCGACGTCGACGGGCTCGCCCGCGAGCCGGCGCGGGGCGCTCGTCGGCCTGGTTGACGGGTACGGCAGGAAGCGGCGCGCCGAACGGCTCACCGAGGTAGGGGTCGGCTAGCCAGGGCCGAGCCGACCGCCGGCCCTTCCAGGCAGGCTGGGGCGACGCGAGCTGGGCGAGCTCGGCGAGCGAGGAGCTCGCTGCCGGGAGCGCTCGCGCCGCTCCGTCCACCGCTGACCGGCCGCGCGACGGGTCCGGAAGCGCCTGGGCGTCACCTGGGGCGCGCCGGATGAGCGGATCACCCGACGCGCCTTCACCGCGTTGCGACACGAGGTCTCCCCTGTGGAGTCGACTCGCCATGAGCCGACAGTCAGGCCGTGCGTGACGGACTAGAGCCGCCGGGGCGGTGACGCAAGATCAAGAACGCCGAGCTGCGCGCGCAGAACGGCCGCCGGAGCATTACGCCGACGCGTCACGATTTCTCATCCGACGAGTGGATTCAGCGCATTGCCGGAGGCGGTTCGATTTTCTCAGCCAAAGAGACTCACTGCGCCCGCCGGAGCGTGGCGACGCCCTTCCAGGGCGGCGTCTGCGCATGGACGACGAGCTCTCCTTGGTCCGAGAACTCGCACAGCGCCTCGTAGGCGACCCCCGCCTCGTCGTAGGAGACCAGCTTGAACCGATCCCATGCGGGATCGCGGATCTCGTAGGCGCGGTCCACGTGGAGGCCGGGCGAGTCGGCGAGGATGCGCTTTCCGTCGAAGCGGACGACCAGGTGCGCGTACTGGAACTCGAGCATCGACGCGAGCATCGGCTCGAGCGGGACCTCGGGCTCGAACCGGACGAGCCGGAAGCTGCCGCGCAGGCGCGCGTCGATCGACGCGATCTCGGCGCCCGCTTCGGGCCCCCGGGCGGCGCTCGAGCCGCAGCCGGCGGCCAGCGCGGCCAGGAGAGCGGCGCAGGCGGCGAGGAGGGAGCGGGAAGCGGAGGACGGACGGCTCGCCGAGGGCGACATGGGGCGGAGCTTAGGGCGAGCGGACGGACAGCGCAAAGCGGCGCAGGAGCGCGCGGCCGCGGGCACGCCGCGGGCGAGCGCGCGAAACCTCTTCCTGCCGCGTCCGCTTCCGCTCACGCTTCCACCTGGAGCGCCGCGGTCGCGCTCGCGGGAGGGGGGAGCATGACAGACGTCCTGAGAGGCACCGATTTCGTCGCAGGCCTTCCAGAGCACGCGTGCGCCGCGCGCGAGGAGGCCATCCTCGAAGCGGTGCAGGCCGGCCACGTGGCGCCGATCTCGTGGGTCCCGGTGTACAGCCAGCTCGACGAGCGCCGCGCGACGTTCCTCGTGAGCGCCGACGCGCTCCGCATCGGCGACGCGGAGGACTCCGTCCGCGTCAACGCCTCGGCCCGGACGACCCAGCGAATCGCGGATCTGCTCGAGTGCGCGATGCTGACGACGCGCCTCTGCGACCTCGTGTGGGAGCAGGCCACCGTGCGGATCCCGCCGTGCATCGGCGCCCCGGACGCCTCGATGGCGAACACCTCCCGCATGCTGGAGCACCACCGCCGCCTCGAGGAGCAGGTCGCGGGGAGGACCGGGCTCATCGAGAACGTGGGCAAGCACTGGGTACTCACCAACCGCCTCGCGGATCGCCCCGACCGGGCAGCCAACTACGGCTGGTTCGACCCGGGCGCGGCCCACAGGTACGGCCAGCACACGCTGTGGCAACCTCTCGGGCTCGCGCACAATCCGGATCACGTGGACTACTCCCAGGTCGTCCGCCTCGTGCGGCGACGATGCACGGTCGACGGCGCGGAGCGCGATCTCCACGAGGTGATGACCGATCCGGCGCTCGCCGGTCTGGTCTCGTCCGAGGGCCCCCTGCGCGTCCTCCGGCTGCCCGGTGTGCCCGAAGAGGCGTGGCTCGCCGCGCGCCCGAAGGAGCGCGCCGGCCGCGCGCCCGAAGAGGTGTGATCGCCGCGCGCCCCTCGGGGCGTCCGCCCCACATCCCACTCCGTCGCGGGCTGGCGCCCTGTGGAACACGCCTTCGTGCCGCGCGGATGTCCCCGCCTCTGTACCCCGCGCGCTTGGCCATTCCTGCGCAACGCAACCCCGATTGCGCGAGTCCCTGCTCAATTTGAGCAAACCAGCGCAGGCCACCCCGCGCTCGCGCCGCCCGGCGTCGTGTCCCCGGAGCGCCTGGCCAGGTCGTGGGCCCTCGACGCGGGCGTGGCACGGAGCGTGATTAAAGGATCGCTCCATGACCGAAAGAACTCACGGGCTTCTCGCCAACACTCCTCGCCGAACGTACCGAGCCGCGCCTCTGCTCGCCGCGGCGTTCATGATGGGCTGCACCGCCGCGTCGACCGAGGCGGACGACGCCGCCCCTCTCGCCCAGCCCTCGGCGGACGGCGGGCTGCGCTTCGCGAGCGAGCACGACGCGCTCGGGTGGGTCGCCAGGCGGGCCGAAGAGCTCGAGATGGGGCCGGTGATGGTCGAACGAGACGAGGACGGCCGGCCCATCAAGGTGGCCGGCGTGTCGATCGGCTCGCCCGACGAGATCGCCGCGGCGAAGGCGGGCTTGATCGGCGAGCTGGGTGGTGAAGACCATGCGGTCGAGATCGCGGGGGAGCGCTATCTCCTGGAAGGCCAGGAGTCCGGTGTGTTCGCCGCGGTCGCCCACTGCAACGGCGGCCTCTGCACGAATGACGAGTCGTTCAAGAACGACTACGTGTTGTATCGAGAGCTCGGCAGCCGAACCTCGGTGACGTCAGGGGGGTTCGAGACCCGGCGCCAGACGATCCAGGGCAGAGGAGAGTACGAGTGTGTGGACCTGCCGGGGCCCCTGCCCGTCAAATGCACCGGCTACTGCACGTATCCGTCCGGCTGCCCTTCCGGCTTCACGGTGGAGAGCACCGCCGGCTACCCCACGTGCAGGACGACCTGCGTCGGCCAGGTGCGCAACGTGACGCTCTCGATCTCGATCGAGGGCTTCGAGTTCTTCGAGTCGAGCGGCATCCTCGTCCCCTCCATCCCGGCGCGAAGCGGCACGACCAACGACTCGAGCCTCGAGGTCAAATACTGGGAGTACGGCATCGGCATCGACTCCGTGATCTCCGACGCCGATGGGCTGTGCGGCTCACACTCGACGTCCGGTCCGGACGGGTTCGTCGTCGCCAAGAGCCACTGGGGCAGCGTGCCCACCGCGTGCCAGTAGCCCTCGCGCGGCGCTCGCGGCCGCGGACCGAAGTGTGCTCCTCAGGCCGCCTCGCTCACCGGTTCACGAGCTGCATGCCGGGCTCCGGATAGCGGAGGCCGGCGGCCGCGCCCTTCGGCACCACCGCGTCCAGGCGCCGCAGATCGCCCTCGCCGAGCGTGATTGTCGCCGCGGCGACGTTCTCCTCGAGGTAGCTGCGGCGCTTCGTGCCGGGGATCGGGACGGTGAAGTCCCCCTGCGCGAGCACCCAGGCGAGCGCGAGCTGCGACGCCTTCACGCCCTTCTCCCGCGCGATGCTCTCGACCTTCACCACGAGATCGAGGTTCCGCTGGAAGTTGTCGCCCTGGAATCGCGGCGAGGTGCGGCGGTAGTCGTCCGGCGCGAGATCCTCGAAGCGCCGGATCTGCCCCGTGAGGAAGCCGCGGCCGAGGGGGCTGTACGCGAGGAAGCCGATGCCTAGCTCGCGGCACGTGGCGAGCACGTCGTCCTCGGGATCGCGCGTCCAGAGCGAGTACTCCGTCTGCACCGACGCGAGCGGGTGCACGGCGTGGGCGCGCCGGAGCGTCGACGAGCTGGCCTCGGAGAGGCCGATCGCGCGCACCTTGCCGGCCTTCACGAGGTCCGCCATCGCGCCGACGCTGTCCTCGATGGGCGTCTTCGGATCCACGCGGTGCAGCTGGTAGAGATCGATCACATCGACGCGCAGGCGCCGCAGGCTCGCGTCGCACGCCGAGCGGATGTACTCCGGCGCGCCGTTGATGCCGCGGACCGTGACGTCGTTCGGGTCGCGGACGATGCCGCACTTGGTCGCGAGGACGACGCGATCGCGCCGGCCCGCGATGGCCCGGCCGACGAGCTCCTCGTTCGTGAAGGGACCATACATGTCCGCGGTGTCGAGCAGCGTGACGCCGAGCTCGATGGCGCGGTGGATCGTGGCGATCGACTCGGCCTCATCGCGCTCGCCGTAAAAATCGCTCATGCCCATGCAGCCGAGGCCGAGGGCGGAGACCTGGAGAGTTCCGAGCTTGCGTGTGTGCATGGTTGGGCTCCTTGGCGCCGCGGAGAGGCGATGGCGACGCACACCACGTAGAAGTGAGCGCGCGCACGGAGTCAAGGGCGGTTCGCCCCCTTGGAGCCTGTCCACACCCTCCCGGCAGAGATGGAACTCTGGCCGGAGCCTGTCCACACCCTCCCGGCAGAGATGAAACTCTGGCCGGAGCCTGTCCACTCCCTCCCGGCAGAGATGAGACTCTGGCCGGAGCCTGTCCACTCCCTCCCGGCAGAGATGAAACTCTGGCCGGAGCCTGTCCACTCCCTCCCGGCAGAGATGAGACTCTGGCCGGAGCCTGTCCACACCCTACCGGCAGAGATGAGACTCTGGCCGGAGGCTTCAGACAGCCACCACGCTGTACAATTCATATGATGGTGCAATCGCCGCGGCTTGCGCGCTCAGGAGGGCGGAGGCCCATCCATCAGCGGTAGCACCTCGCAGTGGCCGTCCCCGGCGACCAGGAGGAAGCGCTTCGCCCCCGCTCAAGAATCGCATCGTCGTCTCTCCTTGGATGCTCGCCCGGCACCCCGGGCGCTCCTCCATCACAGACCGCGCGACCCGCTCGGACGCATCGGTCGCGCGATCATTTCTCGATCCCGCTACTTCCGGAGCGGGAGCAGCGCGCGCAGCCGCTCGTCGCGCAGGAGCAGCCCGCCCCAGATCATCGCGGCGACGTACACAGGGAACAGGACGTGGCTGAACAGCGGGTTGTCGACGCGCACGTGCGTGGCGACGGCGCCGCCCAGGAAGCCCGTCAGCAGGATCGCGCCGAGCACGGAGGTGCGCGGGATCATGTAGGTGACGACGCTCGCCAGCAGGACGACCCCGATGCCGCGGACCGAGCTCACGGGATAGCCGAGCTGCTCCGACCCCTCCAGCACCTGGGGCACCCTCATCAGCTTCCCGATGCTGTCGAAGAGCAGGAACGCCACCGAGAGGCCGCTGAGGATCCGCCCGGCCCAGACCTTCTTGTTCGACACAACCACCGGCTCCACGTGCTGCTCCGACATCGATGCGCTCGTCTCCATCGTCTCCTCCTGGCTCGCTCTGGACAGATCGGTCCTCCCGCCCCGGCGTCATGGCGGCGCGGCGCGGCCGATTCGATCCCTAGGACCGCGCGACCGCGCCCGATTCATCGGTCGTCCCGAAGATTTTTTCCTGGGCCGCGCTCGGCGGCGGCGGACGAGCGCCCGGAGCGCGGAGCGCTTGACTCACGAAGCACACCGCCAGAGGCTCTGCTCCATGAGGGGCAGGAGCAGGGCAGCAGCAGCGGCGGTCTGGCTCTGGGCCGTTGCCACGGTTGCGCCTGGCGGCTGCGCGCAGAATATTCGCACGGAGCCGGGCGACGGTGGGCAGAGCCCAGGGACGGGCGGCGCAGGGGGCATGTCGGAGCCAGGACCGGCGACGGTGCACCCCGAGCGGCTGGTGCAGGGCTCGGTCGACAAGATCGACCTCCTCCTGGCGATCGACAACTCGAGCTCGATGGCCGACAAGCAGGACGTCCTCGCCATCGCGATCCCCGACCTCGTCCACGGTCTCGTCAACCCGCGCTGCATCCACAGGGCCGGCGCGATGCCCCCGACCACGGTCGGCTCGCCGAACGCCCCCTGTCCGCAGGACTACGAGCGTGAGTTCGCGCCGATCAAGGACCTCCACATCGGCATCATCAGCTCGAGCCTCGGCGGCCACGGGTCGGGCGCCTGCCAGGCGACGACGAGCGCCTCGAACGTGGACATGGCGCACCTCCTCGCGCGCAGCGACGAGAACTCCACCACAAACGACATCCCGACCTACCTCGACCGGGGCTTCCTGGCCTGGGATCCGGATCAGAAGCTCGACGGCGAGCCGGAGAGGCCGGATCCGCTCGACGGCGAGGCGGACATCGGCCCCAATGATTCGAACGCCGACCTCAACGACACGTCGCTGGTCGGGCAGCTCACCGCGATGGTCAGGGGCACGGGGCAGACCGGCTGCGGCTTCGAGGCGCAGCTCGAGAGCGTGTACCGCTTCCTCGTCGACCCGGAGCCCTACGAGACGATCAGCGTCGACCCGGCCACCGAGTACATCGTCGTCACCGGCGAGGATGCCGTCGTCAAGAAGCAGCGCGCCGACTTCCTGCGGCCGAGCTCCCTCCTCGCGATCCTCATGCTCACCGACGAGAACGACTGCTCGATCCGCGAGGAGGGCATGGACTACCTCGTCGCGGAGACCGCGCCGGGCTTCCGGATGTGGCGGCCGCGCGCCGAGTGCGCCCAGGACCCGGGCAACACGTGCTGCAGGTCGTGCCGCCAGGATCAGACGGGCTGCACCGAGGACCCGGCGTGCACAGACCCGGACGGCGACGCGGCCAGGCTGACCGCCGCGGAGGACCCGATCAACTCTCGCTGCTGGGACCAGAAGCGCCGGTTCGGCTTCAACTTCCTCTATCCGATCGACCGCTACAGGCGCGCCTTCACCGAGGCGGAGATCCCGAACCGCAGGGGCGAGCTGGTCCCGAACCCGATCTTCAGCGATCTGAACCCGGACGACCTCGACGACACCATCCGCGATCCCGAGCTCGTCTTCTTCGCCGGCATCGTCGGCGTGCCATGGCAGGACATCGCGCGCCAGAACGCGCAAGGCCAGCCCGACCTGCTGAACGGCCTCAACCGGGAAGGCGAGCCGGTCGGTGGGTTCAAGAGCGCCGACGAGCTCAGCGCTCCGGTGGGCGACCACGGCAGCACCTGGGAGCTCATCCTCGGCGATCCCGCGAAGTACCAGCCGCCGAAGGATCCCTTCATGGTCGAGTCGATGAAGCCTCGCTCCGGCGCGAACCCGATCACCGGCGACACGATCGTCCCGCCGCAGGCGACCGGCTGGAACGCCATCAACGGCCGCGAGTACACGATCCCGGCGGATGGCACGGGGGACCTCCAGTACGCTTGCATCTTCGATCTCCCCAGCGACGCGGTGAAGCGCTGCGACGGGGCGGCTCAGAGCTGCGACTGCAGAGCGGTGGGGGGTCAGGCGATCGACAACCCGCTGTGCGAGCCGGAAGCGGGGAACGGCCAGGAGGATCCGGCGCCCAGGTCGACGACGCAGATCAAGGTGAAGGCCTACCCGAGCCTCCGCGAGCTGCAGCTCATCCGGGAGCTCGGCCCCCAGGGCATCGTCGGCTCGGTGTGCCCGCGCCAGCTCACCGACGACAACGCGGCCGACTTCGGCTACCGGCCGGCGATCGGCGCCATCATCGAGCGTCTGAAGACAGGCCTCGACAGCCGGTGCCTGCAGCGCACGCTGACGCCCGAGGCTGGAGGGGAGGTCGCCTGTCTGATCCTCGAGGCGCGCGACGCGCAGGGCGCGTGCAGCTGCGCTGACATCCCGGCGCGCGCCGACGTCACGGAGGAGCACGCGGCGGCGAAGGAAGAGGTGCTCGCCGATCCGATCGCAGCGGCCGCCGGTTGGGATTGCGTGTGCGAGATCGAGCAGCTCGCAGGCGCAGAGGGCGAGGCGTGCAGGCACGACGTGAGCGACGATGTCGAGGCGGGCGGCGAGCCGGTACACGGGTGGTGCTACGTCGACCCGGCGAACGGCCGCGGCGACCCGGCCATCGTCGCCGACTGCCGGGCGGACGAGCGCCGCAAGATCCGGTTCGTCGGCGGAGGGGAAGCCCAGCAGGGGGCCACGCTGTTCATCGCCTGCCCCGGCGAGTAGGCCGCCCGCGCCCACCGGGAGCAGGACGTGGCTCGTCGTTCGAGCTACGTCTCGGGCCGCAAGGGCAGGCCAAAGAGCGCCATGGCCTCAGCTTCCCTTCCTGGGCGGGTCGCGGAGCCAACCGACGGGAAGGCGGGTCGCAGGATCGATGTCTCCCTGAAACTTCGGCCCGCAATAGACCTCGGTGATCTCGATGGTCCCGACGAGATGCCGGTTGAACTCCTCCAGCTCCTCGGCGGGCACCCAGAGCTCCTCGTGGGAGCGTCCGCCCGCGATCTGCACAGGATACCTGCGGGCAAAGTCGTCCTCGACCTCGAACCGCGTCACCCACCCCGCGAACCCGGAGGTCTCATCGGCGGTGTTCCAGTCGCGGGCGATCTTGCGCGCGTACTCCTCCGTCAGCACCGGATAGAAGATCGGCTGATGCGACAGCCGCGGCGGGAACGCTCGATAGCCGGCCTCCGCGATGAGCCGGAGCTCGGCGAGGCCCACGGGTCGGTACAAGATCATCGTCGTCTCTGCTTCCTTTATACCCCCGCTCGACGCGGATCTCAGCGTCCGTCTGCCGGAGCCGGCGCTGCGACCTCGATGCGATGCGCGGAGGCTCACACCAGCGGGCCGCGCGCGGCCCCTGCCCACGGGCGGGTGGTGGCGGACCGGGGCCGAGCGAGGTGCCGTGGGCCACGGCCGCGCCCGCTGAAAAAAGATCGAGGGGCGCGTAGGGAGGACGGCCCGGGGCGCGTCTCACGAACAGAAGCCGGCAAGAACACGCTGGCCCTTGCACCAAGGAGCACGACCCCCATGAAGCTCGCCCTCTTCTCCAACAAGACCCACAGCGCGATCCGTCGCTTCGTCCTCGGCAGCTTCCTTGCCGCGGCCGTCCTCGCCGGCGGCGGAGCGGCCTACGCGGCGAACGGCGCGGGCGGAACGGGGGGCAAGCCGGCGCCGCACCAGGCCCAGGGCAAGGACGCCCGTCGCCAGCACGGCCCGAAGGACCCGGCCCGCCTCATCAAGCGCTTCGATAAGAACGGCGACGGCAAGCTGACCGTCGCTGAGCTCCCCGAGAAGGCGCAGAAGCGGCTCGGCAAGGCCGACACCAACAACGACGGCACCCTGTCGGCCGAGGAGCTCAAGGCGCACGCCGAGCTGCGCATGAAGGACCGGGCGGCGAAGCAGAAGGCGCGCTTCGCCAAGAAGGACAAGAACGGCGACGGCTTCCTCACCAGGGACGAGGTGGGTGACAAGCGCTGGGAGCGGATGAAGGCGGCGGACGCGAACCGCGACGGCAAGGTGAGCGCCGACGAGCTGCGCGCGGCGCGTCCCGCGCGCAAGGCGCCGGCAGCGCGGTAGCTCCGAGGCGAGCGCGCGACGCGGCGAGCCGTGACCGGCCTGCTCCGTTCACGGCTCCGGCGCGGACCGGTGCAGCTCATCACCGAGCGCTCGCAGCGCGCTCTCCAGCGCCGGCAGGTCGCTCCCCTCGATCTCCCATTCCTTCCGGCTGTAGTACTTCGCGGCGCCCCGCGGAGCGCCGCTCAGATCGAGGCAGTAGTCGAAGCCCTTCACGTCGCACGGCCGCGCATCGAAGGCGACCTCGTGCCTCGATTTGTCCTGCGGGAAGAGCAGCTGCACCTTGTCGTTGCCGCGGAGCTCGTAACGAAACAGGGCAAATGAGCCCTCGTACTGGGACGAACGCCGGAAGACGCCGATCGGCTCGTCGGCGAGCAGCACGACGAGCTCGACAAGGTCC
The DNA here is from genome assembly GCF_051525985.1 of Sorangium sp. So ce145. NCBI lineage: Bacteria > Pseudomonadati > Myxococcota > Polyangiales > Polyangiaceae > Sorangium > Sorangium sp. So ce145. Next base: position 6,656,512 of record NZ_CP150315.1, read on the forward strand.
GTGTCGCCCTTCGGGAGCCGCTCGATCCAGACGCGGCCGACGAGCGTCTTCGGGTCGGAAGTGCGCGAGCCCAGGAGCCCGTAGCCGGCTGCGACCCCCGCGAGCGCGATCACCGTGGCCGTCACCATCCTGGAAACGCGGTTCATGGGCGGCATCCTACTCCTTGCAGCGCCGCGAGGGGCCCGAGATCGAGGCCCGCGGTCCGCCTGCCGCGGCGGCGGGGAGCAGCCGAGCGCGCCCTCTCAAGAGCCGAGCGGCGCGCCGCAGCGATCGCAACCCTTCGATCGGTACGAGTGCTTCGCCGCGCAGTTCAGGCAGTGCTTCGGCAGGAAGTAGAGGAGCGCCAGGCCGATGCAGGTGACCAGCCCCACGATCCCCCACGCGCCGCTCCGGCCGCGCATCTTCGCGTAATACACGAGGGCGGTGATGAACAGGGCGACGCCGAGGAGCGAGATGGCAGCGTTGTCCATCGCGCGACCCACCGATTGCAGGAGGAACCCCGGCACCCCGCACAGGAGGCTCAAGTTGCTGTAGCGACTCAGCTTCTTCTGGATCTCGAGGCGCTGCTCCGGGCTGATCTGCGCGACACCCTCGGGGTGAGGCTCGATGGATGCGGTCGGAGGTGCATAAGGGTTCATGCGTTCTTCCTTCCCGGCGCGCGTTCAGGCGCGGTCTCGCTGGGCGCCGCGCGCCGAGGATCCCAGGTTATGCGCCTTCCACGACCCGGAATAGCGGGATCCGGCGAGGTCAGCGCCGCGGCGCTGTCTCCTCGCCGGAGGCCGTCCCCTCGCCCGGCGCTGTCTCCTCGCCAGCGCCGGCTGCCGCTGCGGCGCCGCGCTTCCTCGGACGCTTCGGAAAGAGCGGGAGCTGCCGCTCGAGCACCTGGCTCCGCCAGGCGAGCAGGGTCTGCGCGCGCCGGCGCGCCGTCTCCTTCCCGATGCCCGCGGTGAAGCGGAAGATGCGCCGCGCGAGCGCCTCCCGCGTCGGCGCCGCGGGCTCGAAGAGATCCGGCGCGACCTCCTTCACGACCTCGCACGCGAAGATCGCGCGCCTGAGGTGCGTCCGCTCGTCGGCAGAGCCGGACGAGGTGGCGAGAAGCTCGCGCGCCGCGGGCGTGATCGAGGCGCCGTCGTCGCCGAGCCAGCCGAGGACGCGGGCAGCGGCGAGCGCATAGCCGACGTGCCGCAAGGAGATGCCCGTCTGCTCGGAGATCCGCTCCTTCTCGGTCACCCCGCCCGAGAGCGCCTCCAGCACGCGCCGCACGTTCGCGAGGTTGTCGGCCTGGGGGATCTCGGCGCTGTGCAACAGGCGGGTCGTCGGCATGGGCGGCAAGGAACCCCCGGCCCCCGGCCGGGAGACGACACCATAGCGCGCCAAGGCACGGCGTGGGTCTCGAAGACGCCCGCCGGGGCCGGGCGGCGCCGTCGCCGCACCTCTCCAGCGCGCACGCCGCGCCGGCCGGGTCGGGAGGGCCCGGTCCCTGTGCCAGGGCTGTCTGCGCCTGGCACACGTGGCGCAGCGCGCTAGCGAGCGCGCTCGGGAAAGCGCCCGGATTGCGCGGAGCGCGCGATGGAACGGTTGCTGCCAAGTCTGCCAGGGCCGACGCTCGCGTCGAGCCCGCCGCGGCCCTCCGGGACATCGCGCCTGAAGGAGGGAGCGCTCCGGCTCTCCCCTTTACAGCGCCCTCGCGTGTTCCAGGTGTTCCCCATGAGATCTTTCCTTCGCGCATCGACCCGCTGGCAAGCGACTCCCGTGCTCACCCTCGCGCTGCTGTGTCTCCACTGCAGCTCGAGCGTCGAGGCGGACGCGATGGGCGGCGGCGGCTCCACCGGCGAGGGCGGCGGCGGCAGCTCCACCAGCGAGGGGAGCGCCGACGGCGCCTCGACCGGCGAGGGCGGCGGCGGCGCCGGAAGCTCGAATGGATCGGGCGCTGGCGGCTCCACGGGGGAAGGCGGCGGAAGCTCCGCAGGCGAAGGCGGCAGCTCCACGGGGGAAGGCGGCGGCGGAAGCTCCACGGGGGCGGGCGGAGGCGGCGGGTGCCGCCTGCCGGACGACCCCGCTGTGTTCGAGATCGGGACCGGCGAGACCTGCTTCGAGAGCATCGAGGACGGCGCCACGCTCCCGGTGATGGCCGGGCCCCAGGGCGGATATCACCTCTGGTTCGCCGTGGGCTGCAGCGATTGCGGCACGAGGGTCCGCGTGCGGTACAGCGTCAAGGACCCTGCGACCGGGGACCTGTTCCCGCCGGGCGTGCCGCAGGAGGGGATGGTCGAGCTCCTCCCCGGGGAGTTCCCGCACGCGTACGGGCTCATCGCGTTCCTCCCCGGAAGGCAGTGGCAGCCGGAAGCCGTGCTCGAGGAGGGGACCCACGTGCTCCTCGCGGCGGAGGCGCGCAACGACGACGGCTCGACGAAACACACGGCGCAGGTGGAGGTCGTCCTCGGCGCCACCGTGGCCTGGGGGCTGCCGTGCAGCGACGATCCGGCGACCTGCGACGCGCCCGGCGGGGCCCCGTGCTGCACCGACTGAGCGATGCGGCGCGGAGCCCATGTTCGGTGCGCCCGGCGCGGATCTCCGGACTTGCGCGCCGAGCGGCAGCGGCGTGGTTCAGAAGACGACGGCGCCGGGCGAGCAATACTGATCGAGGAGGGGCGAAGGCGTCGCCGACACGTTGGCGTCGTCCACGTAGTACACCGCCGGCCCGCCGATCGTGTAGATAAGGACCTGGTTGTTGAACGTCGTGCCGCAGGTCTGGAGGTACTCCCACTTTCCGGTCTGGGTCGATGTCCTGGTGGTGTAACCCGTCCCGCCGCTGCCGAGCCCTATCGTCACCTGCCCGGTCACCGTATAGACCCAGACGCTGAACCGCAGGTACGCGTTGTTCGGCGGCGGGCTGGCGGATGTCCAGTACTGCTGGGCGATGCCGCCGTTGGTCGTCGTCGCGGACACGAGGAGGCTGCGCTTGTTGGCGGTGTGCACGACGTCGGTCTTGAGCCATGTCGCGATGGCGCCGTAGTTCAGGTCGTTGCTCGTGGCAGGCCAGGAGTCCGCCGCGGTGCCCCAGCCGGCGAACCATGAGGCGTTGGCGTTGCCATGATCGATGAAGCCCGACGGGATGCCGGCCTGCGCGTTCTCGAAGCCGGGGTTAATCAGCAGGTTGACGATCGGGAGCTGGAGGAGGACGAGGGACTGCGCGCCGCCGGAGCCGACAACGATCTCTGCGGCAGACTTCCCGGCGGAGCTCAGCGCCTGCGGGGCGAGGGCGTCCGCGGCCGGCGCGGTGCTCTGCGCGCCGATGCCTTCGGACGGCTGCACCTCCACCTGGGCGCGGGCTGCCTCGGGGAAGGCGGCGGCCTCCTCGACGTCCATGAGCCCCTCGTCGTGAGGTTCGGCGTCCGAGAGGCAACCGACGAGGGCGAAGGGGACAACGAGGCCGCTGAGGATGAATGCGGTAGATTTCATGATGGGTTCTCTCCGGTCGGGGATTGATGGATCGATTGACTGTCCTTCCCCCTGAGCACGTTGAGCACGCAGCGTGCCGGCTCGGCGGGCGTGGATTTGCGGTGATCTCGAGGGGGCGCTCGTGGAGCGAGCGCCGGGAAGGGAGCACGCCAACAGCTCTGCTAAAATGCTCCAGGCGCCGATGTGGAGGCTGTGGCCTGGAGGCCAGGACCTCCAGGCGCGGAGGCGTGCCTCTCCAGGAGGCCGCGCCGGCGGTGCTGACGGCGCGCGAGCGCAGCGTGGACGGAGGACGCGCGGTGCTGGAGCGCGCCGTGGCGGCGTCGGATGTCAGCCCGGCGGGAGCAGGGCGAGCAGCGCTCGGGCGGCGACCCTCTTGTCGAGCACAAGCACGCTCCGGATCAGCTTCGCGCTCCCGGTGAGCTTCTCGCCCAGCGCCTCGCCGGCGATCTCGAGCCGGCAGGCCAGGAGGCGCTGGGGGTAGCGGGAGAGGAGCGCGTCGCAGTCGCGATAGAAGCGGGTGCTGCCGTCGCTCGCGAGAAAGAGGATGCGCGACGCGCGAGCGTTCTGCGGGCTCTCCGGGGCCCGCCTGGCCGCGGCGTCCAGCCCCTTCTGCTCGCCGGCGAGCTTGTCGGCGATGAGCTCGAGCCCGTGGCAGGCGTGCTCGGCCGCGAGCGCGCCGCGGAGCTCCGCGGCCAGCGCGTCGGTCATCGGGAGCGTCGCCACCTGGTTTCGGCCGCTCTCCCACAAGAGACCCGCATGCTTGGTGAGGAGCTCGAACACCGCGTCATGGCGCGGATCAGCGACGAGATCTTTCGGCAGCTTGAGCACAGGCACCTCTGCGCGCACCCTACCAGACCCGGAGCGCGGCGACGACCGCCGCGGCGGCGGGCCTCCCTGAGCCGCCCGCCGGGCGCGTGCTGCGGCCGCGCGGCGTGCCGGCACACATTATCATCGCAGAACGACCAGCGCTTCCCAAGTCGCCTTGCGGCTCAGGCCGGGTACCTTACTCTGCGCACGCGGGGCTCAGGCACGGCGCCCCACTCTGCACATGCGGGCCCGTCGCACCAGGCCAATCCCCTCCGTGGGCTCGCGCGCTCGGCATTCCGGAGCTTCCAGGGGGAGCCCGAGCTGCGCGAGGATCTCCCTCGCCATCGCTGGCGCAGTCACAGCACTTGAAAGACGCATCGCGCCACCACCAGTAAAGCAGAGCACGTCGACCGGATAGGTACGCTGCAGGAGCTGACCTGGATGGAGCCACCGTGGCGCGTCGTCCAGGCGCGGTGCCGCGCCTATCCGCGCGGGCCACCGCGTCCCCTCACGAGCGCCTCTCAGCGTCCCGGAGAGGCCGCGACCGCGCCTGTGTTGAACGGCGCTACCCTACGGCGCCGGACTGCACTCTGGACTTGCGGAGCAGCGCCGCTGTACGAGACGCACCATGCATGGCGTCACCGAATGCGCCCGAATGCATAGACCTGATCCGCCGGGTTCGGTTGGCCCGTCGACCACTTGTTGGACCGCGGACCAGATACTGGCTGCGCGACCGAGCGCCCACCCAGACCGCTAGCCCACGCGGCAAGAACGAGGCCGAACCGTAGCGGCACGACGTCCCCCCTTTACGGGCGCATCCGCCTGAGGTATGGTCGTAACGGTTGGCCATGCAATCGAGGGCTGAAAATGCCGTTGAATTTCGCGGCAGCGCTCCAATGTCCCGGACACGGAGTCGCGTGGCGGTCCAGTTCGTAACAAGGGATCGACTCAAGGGTGGAGCCCTGCATGGTCAACCATTTTTCCCGGAGAGGTTCTCAGCGTGAACACTATTCCGGATGCTCCCTTCCTGTTGAAGCCCTGGGACGCGACCGCTGCAGCAGCCGGGTTGAAGACGGCATCCACGCGTCGCCAGTTGGCTGAGCTTCTCGGGGTAGCATATCCAAGCTTCATGTATTTCCTATGGGGACCCGAGCACGATAATAACTACCGCACATTTGAGGTCCCGAAGAAGGCTGGCGGCCATCGGCTGATCGAAGCACCGATTGGCCCGCTCGCCGCCCTTCAGAGGAGGATCGCGGATGTCCTTGCGCAGCTTTACCGCGTTCCGTTCTGCGCCCATGGTTTTCTCTCGAATCGCAGTATCGTCACTAACGCGAGTCGGCATGTCGCACGCAGCGAGATCCTCAACATCGATCTCAAAGACTATTTTCATTCCGTGACGTTTCCTCGCTTGCGCGGTGCCCTGAAGGCGCCCCCGTACAGTCTTTCGGAGCCTGTGGCAACAGCGATCGCCCACGCATGTTGCCATAAGGGCCGACTACCGCAAGGCGCCCCGACTTCGCCGATAGCCTCGAACATCGTGTTCAGATCTCTCGACAGAGAGATAGCAAAACTTCTCAAACACTCTGGCGTTGCATACACGCGCTACGCCGATGATTTGTCGTTCTCAGCAAAAGAGGGAAATCTTCCCGAATGGCTTGTGTCTACCGGACCGTCCGGTGCAACAACGGTCGGGGCAGTGCTGGCAGAGGTACTGCAGAAAAGCGGATTCGAGGCAAATCCTCAAAAAGTCCGCCTACAAAGACGAACAACACGGCAAATCGTCACCGGACTCGTAGTCAACGAGCGAGTCAACGTCCCCAGACGTCGAATTAGACGAATTCGTGAAACGATCAACGCCTGTTGGCGCTTTGGTCTGGACGTCGTCGCGCAGCGTGCGCTCGGCAATAAAACTCCCGGAACTGGTCCTGACACCCGAACATCATTCATTCAGCGCATGCGTGGCGAATTGGCTTTTGTGGCGATGGTTCGAGGCAAGCAGGACAAGGTCTATTTGCAGCTTAGACGACAGTTCGAAAACGTTGTTCTGGGGAAGACCCCATACGCGCCACCCCCACAGGAGAGGGCGTCGGAGTTTCGTGCTTCAATGCGAATTCTGCACATTTCTGATCTTCATTTCGCCGAACGCGACCACTGGGAAGCAGGGCCCATCCTCCGTAGACTTACCGAGGCCGTGCGTGAACTCTGTGACCGCATCGGCCCACCCGATTTCGTGGCCTGCACCGGCGACATCGCTTTCAGTGGCAAGAAGGCCGAGTACGACCTAGCCGCCAACTGGTTCGTAAACTCGCTGCTTCCGGCCGGAGGTCTACCAACTGACCGATTGCTCCTTGTGCCCGGAAACCACGACGTCGACCGCAGCCTAATCTCAAAGGGTGCTCGCCACCTGCGCCGAGATATTCTTGACAATCCGAAGATCATTCCCGAAATATTCAACGGACTGGCGACCGATCGTGACGCGTTACTCGCAGGAATGTGTGAGTACGATCGATTCGCCTCTGCGCTGGGTTGCGCTTCCGCGAAGACTGGGCCTTGGTGGTTTCAGGAACACACGTTCAAGCACAAGAACAAGGTGCTATTTTGTGGCCTTTGCTCGCCGTGGCTCTCGCAGGGCACAGAAAACGATCACGGTCGACTCTTACTGAGCGACTACCAAGTTAGGTGCGTCACGCCACCAGGGCCGCACGATTTGGTGATCGGACTTGTCCACCATCCACTTGCGTATTTGAATGATGGGGATAACGGAGCAAAGAAGATCCTCTCCTCAACGTTTAACGTTCTTCTCTACGGGCACCTGCACGACCAGGCCGCACGCTTGGTTGTTAGGACCGAAGGCGACGCATTGCTTGAGGTGGCAGCTGGCAGTTGCTACGGCGGAGGCGAGTGGATCAATTCGGTCAACTTTCTCGAATTTGACTTGGATGCACGTCGCTGTCGTCTGCATCGACAAATTTGGGATCCGAACATTCAGCGCTGGCATACGGACTACAACAGCTTTCAGGGGCGTGGCTACGAGGAGATTTCCTACGCGCCGCGATAGGGAATCACCACGTGGTGGAGCACGACACCGGCTTGTTCGGCGACGTAGATCGGCAACAAGATACCGCTGCTACGATACCGGATCGTGCCGCCGCGCAATGTATCGGAATGCTTATTGCTGTTCGCTCGACGTAGAGCCAAGAATAACGAGTTCAACGCGCTGCATGGAGATGCATCGGGAACAGCCTCGGCGATCGATTTTATTGCGCTTTCCATCAGGCCACGCAGCATTGTCACTTCCAATAGGTACCAATGGCGGGGAGAGTTCTCCTCGTGCGTTCCAAATCCGTACAAAACAAGGTTGGCACGCGTATCAACCATCCACCCGGGTCGTTGCGTTGTATTGTTCGCCTTCGTCTCGAGGAAAAAGTTTCCTGTATATTGCCGCTCGACACGCACGAGGACCCGTTGTTCTCCATCGGCACGACTCCAAGTAAATTCGTGAATTCGCCTGTCCTGACTACGGATGACATGGCTGCCATGCGACAGTTGCAAAAGCAAGCACTCCGCTTCCGCAAGTGCTTTCCTGCCGAATTGAAGGTCTTTGCGGTAGTCTCCCATCGGTCGAACTCTAGATGAGAAAACCGCGAACCGGCAGGCTCGTCAAGAAAAAGTTTCGCGGAAGCGCTACCGGTTCTCAGCGAGGCGTTGGACGGACGGGCGTACGAACTGGCGAGTTGGCGACATTGGCACTGCTCGGTCGCCATAGGCAACGTTCGATGATTCCCCTGTCAAGGAAGAGGACTCGTACGTGCAGTGGACCCGGCGTGCCGGCTCCCTTGGTTCCTTGTTCGATAAGCTTAAACCAGGACCGTTCTCATGGCGCCGATCATTCCCAATCCAGACAAGATCAAGAGCTTCCCCACCGAGGCGGCCTTCGAGGCCTGGATGGCCGCGAACCACGCCCGCGAGACCGAGCTGTGGCTGAAGATTCACAAGAAGGACTCCGGCGTGCCGACGGTGACGTACGCGCAGGCGCTGGACGTGGCCCTGTGCTGGGGGTGGATCGACGGCATCCGGAAGTCCTTCGACGAGGTCTCGTTTCTGCAGCGGTACACGCCTCGCAAGGCGAAGAGCGTCTGGAGCCAGATCAACAGGGATCACATCGCTCGGCTGACGGCAGCCGGCCGCATGACCCCGCACGGCCAGCGGCAGGTCGACGCCGCGAAGGCGGATGGTCGCTGGGAGGCCGCCTACGCCCCCATCCGCAGCGCGACCGAAGCCACCCTTCCTGCGGACCTTCGCGCAGCCATCGAGGCGAACCCACGGGCGCGCAAGACGTTCCAGACCCTCGGGCGCCAGAACCTCTTCGCGCTGGCGTTTCGCACGAGCAACATGAAGACGCCCGCCGGGCGCGCGAAGAAAATCGCGGCGCTGGTGGAGATGCTGGCGCGCGGAGAAACGATCGTGCCGGAAGGGCGGCGCTGACCTCGGTCAGCGCGCGCGGCTCCCCTCCAATGAGCGTGCAACGTGTTGCCTACGTGGTCCTCCGGTGCGCGGACCTCGAGCGCTCGCGGCGGTTCTACGAAAGCCTTGGCCTGCGCTTGTCCCCGGAACAGCACGGCAACGGAGCGAAGCACTACGCGTGCGATGTGGGTGGAATGGTCCTCGAGCTCTATCCGCTCTCGGACAGGGCGACGTCCGGCCTCCGCCTGGGGCTCGTCGTCTCCGACCTCGATCGAATCCTGGCGTCGCTCCGAGCGCTGGGCGCGGTGGTCGGCACCATCGGCTCCGAGGGCAGCTCGCCCGTGACGGTCGTCGATCCCGATGGCCATCGGATCGCCCTGGAGCAAGAGCGCTGAGCCGCTCCAGGGCAAAGCCGGGGAGCGCGCGCTGCTCCTCATGAGCCGCTCCCCCCTCCTCCTCGGGCGACGAGGTACCCGTCGCGAGCGCCGCGCGGAACTTGGCCCTCCCGCGCGCCGCCTGGCATCTCCGCGCGGTGCGATCGCGTCTCTTCCTCGCGCTCGCCGCCGCGATCGCCGTCGGGATCGCGCCGGCGACGGCATCTCCGGCGCCGCCGGGCGTCCGAAAGCTCCACGTCGAGGCCGGCGCGGTCCACGCGACGGTCGGCGCGTCGGGCAAGCAGGTGCGCCTCACGCTCGATCCCGAGCTCCAGCGCGCCGCCGAGCGCCTCCTCGCCCGCTCCGGCGCCCCCGAGGGCGCCATCGTCGCCTCCGACGTCCGCACTGGCCGCATCCTCGTGTGGGCGAGCCGCGGAGACCGGGACTACGTCGCCACCCCGCTCGCCCCGAGCGCGAGCCTCTTCAAGATCGTCACCGCGGCGGCGCTGCTCGAGGGCCGCAAGGTGAACATCGCCACGCCCGTCTGCTACACGGGCGGCATGAGCGCGATCACCGCGGCCGATCTGGAGGGCCGCGGCGCCACCTGCACCGTCTTCGGCGAGGCGCTCGGCCGCAGCATCAACGGCGTCTTCGCCCGCCTCGCAGGCCGGCACCTCACGGCCGACGACCTGCGCAACAAGGCCCGCGACCTCGGCTTCGACGGCGAGGTCCCCATCGACATCCCCGTCGCGCCGAGCACCGCCAACATCCCCGCCGGCGGGCTCGGCCTCGCCCGCGCCGCCGCGGGCTTCTGGAGCGGGCGGCTCAGCCCGCTCGGCGCCCTGTTCGCGATGCAGACGATCGCCAACGACGGCGAGCGCGTCCGCCTCTCGCTGCTCGCGCCGCCGGGCGCGCACGACGCCCAGGACCGCGAGGACGCGGGCGCCGTCACGCCGCGGAGCACCGACGGCCGCGGCCTGCGGGCCGACGTCGCGCGCACCCTCCGGTCGATGCTCGAGATCACCACGCGGCGGGGCACCTGCGCCAAGGCGTTCCGCAAGCCCGACGGCACCCGCGCCCTCGGCACCATGCCCGTCGCCGCCAAGACCGGCACGCTGGTCGGCGGCAAACCGTCGCGGATGTTCTCGTGGTTCGCCTCGTTCGCGCCGTCGGATCGCCCCGAGATCGCGGTCTCCGTGATGCTGGCCAACGACATCGCGTGGCGCACCAAGGCGAACCTCGTGGGGCGCGAGCTGCTCGAGATCTACTTCGGCCGGAAGCGTCCGGGGCCCGTGGCCCGGCGTCGCTGAGGGGCCGAGCCCCGCTGACGGGCGGCCCGGGGCTGGGTTACGCTGCGATGACCCCCATGAACGCCCGAGACCGCATCCCCCTCCTCCTCGAGCAACTACGCGAGGAGTACCCCGACGCGCGTTACGAGCTCGACTGGAAGACGCCGCTCGATCTGCTCGTCGCGACCATCCTGGCCGCGCAATGCACGGACGAGCGCGTCAACCGGGTGACCGCCACGCTCTTCCCGAAGTACCCGACGGCGCAGGCGTACGCCGACGCGCCCACGGCGGAGCTCGAGGAAGAGCTCAAGCCGACCGGCTTCTACCGCCAGAAGACGAAGACGGTGCAGGCCACGTGCAGGGAGCTCGTCGCGCGCTTCGGCGGCGAGGTGCCCGCGACCATGGCCGAGCTCACCACGCTGCCCGGCGTGGCCAGGAAGACGGCGAACGTCGTGCTCAACACGGCGTTCGACATCCCCTCGGGGATCATCGTCGACACCCACGTCGCCCGCCTCAGCGGGCGCATCGGCCTCTCGAAGCGCGAGAAGCCCGAGCAGATCGAGGAGGATCTGATGAAGATCGTGCCGAAGGACCAGTGGACGTTCTTCGGCCCTGCGCTGGTGCTGCACGGCCGCTACACCTGCGTCGCCAGGAAGCCGAAGTGCGGGGAGTGCCGGATGAGCGAGTTCTGTCCGAAGGAAGGGGTCTGAACGAGAGATGAAGATCGATCTACCTGCCTCGTGGGAGCGCGTGCTCGCCGGAGAGCTCGAGCAGCCGTACTTCAAGAAGCTGGCGCGCTTCGTCGAGGACGAGCGGAAGGCGCACCAGGTGTTTCCGGCGGAGGAGGACGTCTTCGCCGCGTTCAAGCTCACGCCGTACGAGAGCGTCCGCGTGCTGCTCCTCGGCCAGGATCCGTACCACGACGACGGGCAGGCCCACGGGCTGTGCTTCTCCGTGCGCCCGGGCATCACGCCGCCGCCGTCGCTGGCCAACATGTACAAGGAGGCGGTCTCGGATCTGCCGGGCTTCACGATCCCGGGCCACGGCTGCCTCACGACGTGGGCGACCCAGGGGGTGCTGCTGCTGAACACCGTGCTCACCGTCCGGGCGCACACGCCGAACTCCCACAAGAACCAGGGCTGGGAGTCGTTCACCGACGCGGTCATCAAGAAGGTCAACGACAGGCCCGACGGGGTGGTGTTCGTGCTCTGGGGCGGCTACGCGCAGAAGAAGGCGAAGCTCATCGACGCGAAGCGCCACACCGTCATCAAGGCGGCGCACCCCTCGCCGCTGTCGGCGAGGAGCGGCTTCTTCGGCAGCAAGCCGTTCTCGACCATCAACAGCGCCCTCCGCGCCCGCGGCGTCGACGAGATCGACTGGCGGCTCCCGGAGACCGCGTAGCGCCGCGATGACGCGGCGGAAGCGCTCCCTGCCGCTCGCCCCCGGGACGCGGTACACCCCCGCCGTCCTCGAGGGGATCGCCGACGGGGAGCGCGCCGCGCTCGCGCTGTCGCTCGCCGCGCGCACCGAGGCCGGCGCTGTGTCGGCCGCGGCCTCGGCGCTCGCGCGGGCGGAGGCGCTGCAGGGGGCATCGGTCGCCGCCGAGCCGCCCGAGCGGCCCATCGCCTGCAAGGCCGGCTGCGCGACCTGCTGCGTCAGCAAGGTGCTCGTGCTGGCGCCGGAGGTGCTCCGCATCGCGGCCCACCTGCGCGCCACGCGGAGCCAGGCGGAGCTCGCCGCGCTGGAGGAGCGCGTCCGCGCCGCCGACGCGGCGACGCGCGGGCTCTCCCGCCTGGAACGCGCCGAGGCCGGCGTCCCCTGCCCGCTGCTCGACGAGCGCGGCGCCTGCTCGATCCACGCTGTCCGCCCGATCGTGTGCGCGGGCTGGAGCTCCCTCGACGCCGCCGCGTGCGAGCGCCACTTCGCCGCGCCCGCGTCCGTGCCCACGGCGCCGATGCACCGCCCGGGCTACGAGGTCGCCAACGCCGTCCTCGCCGGCCTGGGATGGGCTGCGAAGGAGCAAGGCCTCGACGCCGCGCCGCTCGAGCTGATCGCGGCCCTGCGCATCGCGCTCGAGCGCCCGAACGCCGGCGAGCGGTGGCTCGCGCGCCTCCCGGTCTTCGCCGCGGCCCGCGACGCCGAGTGGCAGGAGGATCGGCGGCGCGAGGGCTGATCGCGCGCCGCGGTCGGCCCGCGTCATCCGGGCGATCGCGGTCGGAGAAATCCGTTTAGGCTAGCGCGCCGTGGAGGCCGCCGCCGGTCGGCGCCTCGCGACGGAACACAGGTCTAAGGAGACGCGATGAAGATCTACGGACATCCCATGAGCACGTGTACGCGCAAGGTCCTGACGGTGCTCGCCGAGAAGGGCCAGGAGGCGCAGTTCGTGCTCGTCGACCTGATGAAGGGCGCGCACAAGCAGCCCGAGCACCTCGCGCGCCACCCCTTCGGCGTGATCCCGGTGCTCGAGGACGAGGACTTCACGCTCTACGAGTCGAGGGCGATCATGCGTTACCTCGATCACAAGCTTCCGGGAGCTCCGCTGACGCCGACCGAGCTCAGGGCCAGGGCGCTCATGGATCAGTGGCTCAGCGTGGAGCAATCGTACTTCGCCACCCCGGCGGTCAAGATCGTCTTCCAGCGGGTCTTCCTGCCGATGCAGGGCAAGCCGGGCGACGAGGCGATCGTCGATGCGTCCAAGGCCGAGGTCTCGAAGGCGCTCGACGTGATCGAGAAGGCGCTGGCCGGCCACGAGTACCTCGCGGGCTCGAGCTACTCGCTGGCCGACATCTCGTGGATGCCGTACCTCCAGTGTCTCGTGGTGTCGAAGCTCGGGGATCTCATCACCGATCGGCCGAACGTCGGGGCGTGGTGGAAGCGGATCAGCGAGCGCCCCGCCTGGGTGAAGGTGTCGTCCTGACGCCTGCCGGCCCGCCTTGAGCGGGCCGTCTTCTGCGCAGAAAGAGACGGGGTGGTCGGCGACGCCGGGGACGCTGGTGCATCGCTGCCGCCCCTGCGCGGCCGCGCTGCTGCCGGACGGCCAGGGGCGGCGGGCCCTCGGCCCTTCAGCTCGGGGCGCCGAGCACCTCGTCGAGCGTCCGCGCGCCGAGCACCCGCTCGCCCCACCGCTCGAGCTCGGCCACGTCGGCTGCATCGACGCGAGCGACGACGGCGGCGGGCAGCTCGCCGAAGCGGGCCCGGAGCTGCCGCAGCAGGAGGTTGCGCCCCCCTTCCTTCAGCCCCTCGTCGCGCCCTTCCTTCAGCCCCTCGTCGCGCCCCTCGTTGCGCAGCTTTTGCTGGTAATCCTCGAACCACGCCCGGATCTCTGCGCTCACGTCGTCCTCCTCGCTCGTCGCCTGCTCATCGAGCCCGAGCTGGAAATGTACCAGGAGAGGCGTGGCGACGCTCCTCTCCCAGGCGTCCTCCGGTATCGCCGCCAGATCGGCGAGAGCCTCGCGCAGCACGCGCCCGGAGCCGAGCAGGCGCAAGAGCAGCGTCTCCTGCGTCCGGGGCAGCTCGGACAGCACGACGATGCGAAGCGCGAGCCCCGGCGCCGCGTGGGAGACGCCGGGCTTCGCCTTGCGGCACTCGTACGCTGCCAGCACGCTCTCCGGCCGGCCCGAGCTGATGACAACGAGCGTGGGGAAAGCCACGGCCGGCTGGGTCGATGCGTCGGGTTCCGCATCGTTCGACGAGGCGCCGACTGGAGACGCTTGCGCGCGGGCCCGGCGTTCGAGCTCGTGATACCAGGTGAGCTGCTTGCGCAGACACGAGCGGACCTGCCGCAAGCCGGGCGTGCGGTGAAACGGCTCGAACAGGCTCGGCTCCGCGGAGAGCTCGCCCAGCAAGCCCATCCCGGCGCGCTCAGCGTCCCGCGCCGGATCGGGCACGCTGTAGACATCGATTTTCTGCGTCGCCGCGAGCACCTCCACCTCCGTCTCCGGAGACGAGGCTCGGCTCAACGCCTCGCGCAGAATGTTCTTCGCGAACTGGTCAGCGCCGTTGTGCATCGGCGTCGCACCCTAACCGCATCACGGTGAACGGCCCACAAGATAGAGCGGAAGATCCGCGACAAGCATCCTTACGCGAGGAGCTCAGCGCTCATCACGAAAACGACTCTCCAAGCTGCGGCGCACGCCGAGAAGCACTGTCGAGCGATGCCGGGTTCGACGTCTTCAATCCACCTCAGTCCTCGCTTCCCCTGTGGTCTGAAGAATACGGCCACAGACATCGGCCGCCCGGCGCGAGCCAGGCTCCACCCCGTCGAGGAGCCCCACCAGGTTGAACAGGTCGAACGCCGCGGCCCAGCGCTCGAACTCCTCGGGGAGCGGCGCGCTCTCGCGGTAAGCGCCCGCGAACGCCGCGACGAACTCGCGCCCCGGGCTCCAGCGCAGGAGCTGGCCGACGTCCATCAGGCCCGGCCCTGCGTACGCGAACTCCCAGTCGAGCACGAGGAGCTCGCCCGACGACAGCCAGTGCAGGTTCGACGCCTTGAAATCCCCGTGGAGGAGCACGGGCGCCGACGCCAGCGCGCGCAGCGCCTCCGCGTTCGCGTCGAGGAACGCGCGCACGCGCTCGCTCAGCTCGCCGCGCAGGGCAGGAGCCAGCCTGTCGAGGACCGCGTCCACATGACCCCGCAGCGCGCCGATGCAGTCGGCGAACGGCACGGACACGGCGAGCTCCGGCCCCAGGAAACCCGCGCTGTCGTAGCCGACGCCGTGAATCTCCGCGAGCGCGCGCCCGACCGCTGCGCCGCACATCGCGGTGTCCTGGAGCGGAACGTGCGGGACGTGCTCGAGGACGAGGAAATCGTCACCCGCCGACAGGACCGCCGGGACGCGGAACGACCTCCAGCCATGCGCGAGCAGGCTGGCCTCCTTCGGCGCCGCGCTGGCGTCTCGGCGGTACACCCGCAGCACGCGCTCGGCGCCGAGGCGCACGTTCACGTTGGCGTGCCCGCCGGAGAGCACCTCCACTTCGCCCGTGAACGGCGGGATCCGCCGCTCGATCTCGGCGCGCGCGAGGGTCTGGACGTGCGCGGCGCGCTCCCACGCGCGCTCGGGGTTGGGGAGCAGCCTCATGCGGTCTCTCTTCATTTGAGGCACGAGGCGCGCCGCGCGTCGAGCGCCCTCCCTCGGACAGCGCCCCCGCGGTACGATGCGCGCATGCCCGTGTACCGCACGTCCGCCGTCGAACACGCCGCGGCGGTCGCCGTGGCGGCCCGGACCGACGTGGGCCTCAGCCGCGAGCACAACGAGGATACCTTCCTGATCAGCGATCTCGCGCGCGGGCTCGCCCATGGGCCCGCGGCCGCCCAGGCGTCCGTCGAGCCGCCGCTCGCCCTGTCGCTCGCCGTCTACGACGGCTCCGGCGGCGCGTCGTCCCCCGACGCGGCGAGCCGGCTCGCGGCGCGCATCGTCCACGCCACCCTCACCCGCTCCGCGCCCCGATCGAGCGACGCCCTCGAGCGGAGCCTCCTCGAGGCGATCGGCGAGGCCGGGCGCGCCGTCCGCGACAACGCCCGCCGGAGCTCACAACACCGGAACAGCGGCACCACGGCGACCGTGGCCGCGCTCTGCGATGAGCGCCTCCTGCTCGCGCAGGTCGGCGACAGCCGCGCCTACCTCCTCCGCAGCGGCGTCCTCACCCAGCTCACCCGCGACCAGACCCTCCTCCAGTCGCTGCTCGACAGCGGCAAGCTGCGGCCCGAAGAGGCCGCCACCTTCGAGCACAGGGGCGTGATGCTCCAGGCGCTCGGGCTCCGCGAACACCTCAGGATCGCGCTCTCCGCCGTCGAGCTCCGCCGCGAGGACACCCTGCTGCTCTGCACCGACGGGCTGAGCGACCTCGTCGACGATCAACACATCGCCGCCGCGCTCGACGCCCACCCCGACCCCGCGGCGGCCGCCAGCGCCCTGATCGACGCCGCGCTCGCCGCCGGAGGCCGCGACAACGTGACCGCGCTGGTCACCCGGTTCGACGGCCCCTGGCTCGCTCCGCCGGCCAGCGACCGCGCCACGGAGATCGTCGAGATCGCCAGGTTCTCCGAAGGGCCGACGCGCCGCTCCTGACGGCGCGCCGGCCCCGCGATCACGAGCGCCGCGGCCCGCGACCGGCAGCGTCCTGCCGCGGCGCCAGCCGGCCTCGCCGCCGCCCGCGCGCCGCGAGCGCGAGGGCGGCGAGCGCGCCGAGCCCCGCCGAGATCGGAGCCCCGCCCACCGCGCCGCCGAAGCTGCACCCGCCGTCGTCCTCCGCCGCGCCAGAGCCCTCGTCAACGCCAGCGCCCGTCGTCGCGCCCCCGCCCGTGCCCGCGCCCGCCCCTGTCGTTGCGCCCCCGCCCGTGCCGGCGCCCGTCGTCGCGTCTCCGCCTGCGCCCGCCGTGGCGCTGCTGCTCGCGCTCGTCGCCGCGTCCCCGCCCGCGCCCGTCGCACCGCCGCCCGTGCCGGCGCCGGTGCTCGCCGCGCTCGTCGCGGCGCCAGGGTCGGAGGACTTGAGCACCAGATCCGCACAACGGTAGTACAGGGTGGCCGGCCTCCTGTCCGTCATGACCTGGATGAGCTGAAGCGTGCAGTTGTCACACTCCACGTCCGGGAGCGTGACCTCCGCCGAATACGATCCTCCCTTCTTGTCGGCGATGCCGTCGAGCAGGCAGCCCTTGTCCACCCCCGGCTCGCAGAGATCGTTCTCATTGGCCGGCTCCGGAAAATCGTCGAAGCCGTCGTCGTCGAACATGATCCGGAAATGCCCGGGGTGATCGATCGTCTCGTTCCACGTCACCGTGATGGTCTCGCCCGGCTCGAACACGGTGACGGTCTCGCCCCGCGCATCGCCGCGAGCACCACAAGGCGCCACCTTCTGCTGGTCGTCCGCGTGCCTCGGCGCGGGGGACGTGAGGTCGATGTGCGCGCGGCTCACGCCAGCGAACGACATCACGGCGGCCACTACGAACGATCCCATCAGCATGCAACGCATCGATCCACCTCCTCGGAGCCCACGGGCAACGCAATCTACACAGCGGCTCATCGTCTGTCTGCGACGTCCTCAAGCAAGGAATTTTCCACGGGCAGGGCGCCAGTGACCGACGTCGCGAACCGCCGGACTCAGCCCAATGAAGGCGCTCGGGCTTGCTTTTCGTGGTGAATTCAGCGATCCCACCTGGGGCGGAGGGGCGCCTCTGCAACGCCGATCAGGTAGAAACGCTGTGTCCATGCGGCTCTCCGTGAGGGGAGGCCAGCACGGACCGCGTGGGGGTGGGGCCCCGCCGGCTCTGCCGGCGGGGCGGGGGCGGCGCGTGCCGCCCCCGGTGACAAAAGCGGAGGTTCATCATCATGGAGCAGCGCGCACTCGGTTCTACTGGCGTCACGATCCCGGTCGTCGGACAGGGCACCTGGCAGATGGAGATGAACGATGAGGCGGCCTGCATCGACGCCATCCGACGGGGGATCGACGCGGGCATGACGCACATCGACACGGCGGAGATGTACGGCTCGGGCGCGGTCGAGGCGCTCGTCGGCAAGGCGATCGCCGGCCGCCGCGACGAGGTGTTCCTCGCCTCCAAGGTGCTGCCCAGCAACGCGAGCTACGCCGGCACGATCGCGGCGTGCGAGCGCAGCCTGGAGCAGCTCCGCACCGACAGGCTCGACCTCTACCTCCTCCACTGGCCCGGGCCGCACCCGCTCGAGGAGACGTTCCGCGCCTTCAAGGACCTGAGGGACCGGGGCAAGATCCGGTATTTCGGCGTCAGCAACTTCGACCAGGCGGAGCTGTCGAAGGCGATCACCATCGCCGGAGCGCGCGAGATCGCCTGCAACCAGGTGCTCTATCACCTGCTCGAGCGGTCGATCGAGCACCGGGTGCTGCCGCTCTGCGAGCGGCACGGTATCGCGGTCGTCGCCTACAGCCCGTTCGGCTCGGGCCGGTTCCCGGCGCCGGACAGCGCGGCCGGCAGGGTGCTCGCGTCCGTCGCCGCCGCCCACCGCGCGACGCCGTGGCAGGTCGCGCTGCGCTTCCTGCTCCGCCGACAGCCGATCTTCGTGATCCCCAAGGCCGCGAGCGCCGCCCACGCGCTCGACAACGCGGCCGCGGGCGATCTGCGCCTCAGCAGCGAGGACATCGCCCGCCTCGAGACGGCCTTCCCCCTCGGCCGGGACCGCGGCGTGCTGCCGACGCTGTGAAGCGGGCGGCGAACAGAGGAACCGTGAGGACGCCAGGAGCCACCAAGATCGGAATTTCCCCTTGGCGTCTTCTGGCGCCTTGGCATGTCTTTCCTTCGTAGGCCGGTGCGCCCCCCGGCCCGGGGGGTGCCCGGAGGACTGCCCGGGCGTCTGCGGGTGCGACGGCCAGTTCTACTGCAATGCGTGCGTCGCGCAGCAGGCGGGGGTGGATATCTCGGACAATGCCTCCTGCGGCGAGACCGAGGTCGGCCGCTACACCGCCACGTACTGGCCCGGCGGGTACGATCATCTCACCATCTACAAGGCCCGGCCAGAGGCGGACCTCTGCGTGGTGCTCTACGCCGAGGCGCCGAGCAGGCAGTCGCCTGCGGGCTTCGACATCGTCACGGTCCCGGAGATGTGGAGTGTGTCGCGCCTCCTGATGCGCAAGGGGGCGGCCGGCTGCACGCCGGAGGGCCTGGACCCCGCTGGCGCGGCCGTGAGCGCGACGGGCGCCACAGGGAGCCTGACGATGGAGCTCCTGCCGGGGACAGCCGCCCCGTGCACCGTCGACGTGGACATCACCGTGACCTTCCCGGAGGACCCCGCGACCGACCACCTCCGCGCGACGGACCTGATCGTGGACGCCGGGTGCCAGTAGCGGCCGCCAGACGCCGCCGCCGTCAGCGCTTCTTCACACCGCCGCCGCGCTGGGCCTTCTCCGCCTCGGCGAGCCGCCGCCGCGCGTCGTCCAGGGCCGCCTGGCTGGCGTGGCCCTTGGGGAGCGCCTCGTAGCCGGCCACCTCCTCGCGCAGCGTGGCGATCTGCTCCGCGCCCCGCCCGAGCCGCTGCTGGATCTCCGCGCGGAGCTTCAGGTAGCGCAGCCGGCGCGGGCCATAGGCGCGGCCGATGGCCCGCTCCACCGCGGCGAGCGCCTCCGCCTCGCGGCCCATCGCGTGGAGCACCTGCGCGAGCCGCGCGGGCGGCTCGTACGAGGCGGGCATCTGCGCCTCGCGCTGCGAGAGCATCGCGACCGCCTCCTCGCCGCGGCCGAGCGCGATGTACGCCATGGCGCGCCCGTAGTCGTACGCGGCGGCCGCCTCGGGCGTCTTCGCCTCCTTCGCGGCCCGCTCCAGCACGGCGAGCTTCGACTCGCTCGCAGCGCGGGCCCCGCCCGCGTCGCCGAGCGCCTCGAGCCCCTCGGCGAGCAGGCCCCACGCGTCGGCCCTGTCGTCCGCGCTCGCGTCCGCGGGCGGGCTCGCGACGATCGATCGCAGCCGGGCGACCGCCGCCTCGCGCGCGGCCCGCTGGGCCTTGCCGCCGGGGAGCGCGGCCGCGCAGGAGAGCAGGACGCTCGCGAAATCGGCGGGCAGCGCCGCGCCCTTCACCTCGCCGACGTGCGCGCTGCCGAGCTCCGCGCACGCCGCGGCGTCCTTCGTGCGGTAGAGCGCCGAAAGGAGGCCGAGCAGCGCCTCGCTGCGCCGCGGCCAGGCCTCTCCGCCCCGGGCCAGGGCGCGCCGGTAGGCGGACACCGCCGCGGCGTGGTCCCCGGCGCTGTGGGCCCGCTTCGCCTCGACCAGCAGGCGGTTCGGATCGTCCGCGGGCAGCGCCGACGCAGCCTGCGAATCCATCGCGAGCAGCGCCTCGCGGATGAGCTCGCGCAGCTCCTCGACCGAGGCGGCGCCCCGCCAGAGCCCGATCACCTCGCCGCCCGCCGGCTCGAGGACGAAGAACGTCGGCCACACCGTCACCTCGTGCCGCTCCAGGAACGGCGCGCTCTCCGGTCGATCCGTGTCGACGTCCGCGAACACCACCCGATCGGCGAACGGGCGCAGCGACGGATCGGTCAGCACGTAGTGCTTCATGCTCAGGCAGGTGTGGCACCACGGCGCCCACGCATCGACGAACAGCGCCTTGCCCTCGGCCCGGGCCTTCTCGCGCGCTCGCGGCACGTCGTCGTGGATGAACTCGAGCGGCGGCCGCGCGGCCGCCGGCTCCGGCCCGGCAGCGGGCGAGGGCGCCGCGGCTGGCGGCGACGGCGGGGCGGCCGGAGGCGCCGGCGCGCGTGGCGGCGGCTCGGCGGCACAGGCAGCGAGGGCGGCGGCGGAGACGAGGGCGGGGAGCAGGGCCGGGGCACGCACGGCCAGACATGGTAGCCGAACCGCGGCGAGCTCGCCCTCGCTGCGACAGGCGAGCGCGGCACCAGGACCGAGCGCGGCACCGGGACCGGATCGCGGCGTCGCTGGCGGGCGCCTCCGTGCGTCGATAAGGCGCTCCCCGACGGCCGCAAAGCTGGTACAGTCCCGCCGCAGTGAACGATTACGCGGGTCGGTGCGGCAGCTGCGCGGCATTCACCCGGGCGCACGACGATCCAGCGCGCGGCCGCGTCGGCGAGTGCGCCCTCGAGGTGTACCCGCCGCCGATCAAGGCGACAGCGACGTGCGCCCGTTACCGTGCCAAGGGCGCGCCTCCGCCGCCACCGCCGCCCCGGGCGGCGGGCCAGCCGCGCGGCTCCGGCGTCAGGCCGCGGGCGCCCGAGCGCGCCCCGTCGCCGGAGCACCGGCCGAGCGCGGCGCCGCAGCCCTTCCGTTCGCCGCTGCCAAGGGAGATCGACATCGACATGGATATCGACGAGTTCCGCCGTGTGCTGCGCGAGGTGCTGTCCGAGGAGCTCGGCGTCGGCCGCGCGGAGATGGGCGGCCGCTGGGAAGGCGGGGAGATCGTGCTCCGGCCCGGGAAGGAGGGCACGGCCGAGAAGCGCATCCCGCTCGACGTGTTCTTCCACAAGATCGTGATGCTCCGCGACAAGCTGCGCGTGCTGGAGCAGAAGATCAACGGGCACGAGGGGCTGAGCGACGCGGAGAAGGTCCAGCTCCAGGCGTACATCACGGGCTGTTACGGGACGCTCACGACGTTCAACGTCCTCTTCGCGCGCCGGGAAGACGGATTCACAGGCAGCGGCCGAGACAGCGACTGACCCCAGTTGCCCTGCGCCGAGAGCGCCACGGCTCTCCCTCTCGTGCCTCGCGCGGGCCATGGGGGCCTCATCACTCGCTCGCCCCTCCGCTTCGGCCTGCTGGGCCCGGGCGCGGCGCTATACTTGCCCCGTGTTCCGTTCCGATCGAGATGCGCTCGCGGGCAAGCTCGACGACGTTCAGGCCGAGAACGAGCGCCTGCGCCGACAGAACGAGGCCATGCGTCACGCCCTGCTGGCGCAGCGCGTCGGCGGGCAGCCTGTTGCGTCCAACAGCTATCGGGGCGGCGTGGCCGCGCTGGGCGCGGGCGAGCGGGTCGCGCTCGCGCGGCACCAGCTCGAGGCGTTTCCGGTGTGGGCCACGGCGCTGCTGCACGTCGTGACGTTCGGAATCGTGTCGTTCGTCCGCTTCAACGCGATGCACGCCCAGCTGCCCCGGGCCGAGCGCGACGATCCCTCCGTGGGGAAGGCCATCGTCCTGCACTTCGCCCCGTACTTCAACTACTACTGGATATTCTGGAACGGCCTCCGGCTCTGTGATCGCGTGAACCTGCAGTGCCGCCTGCGGGGCATGCCCGACGGCGTGCCGCGGGGCCTGGTCATCGCGGCGTGTGTGGCGAGCGTCATCCCGTACCTCCAGCTCTTTACCGGCCCGATCACCTGGCTGTTCGTCGCCATCGCCATGCAGCGCGCGGTGAACCGGATCGTCGAGTTCGACGCGCGGACCACGAGCGAGCGCGTGGAGCCGGTCGCCGCGGGCGCCGGCGTGTTCGGCCTGCGGTTCCCTGCGGTTCAGGCGCTGCCGCTGCCGGACGACGTCGCCGCCCAGGCGGAGGCGGAGGCGGAGGCCGCGGCGGTGGTCGCCGGGGAGCTCGGGAGAGGCCAGCGCTACCCGAGAGACCGATAACGTTGGACCACCCAGCGGCTTCAGCGTCTGAGCGGGCGCGGGTCGGCCCGTGCCCTCCGCCTCGGAGTCGGCCTTGTTGAAAAGCGCCGGCAGGACGTTGGTCCACGCGAAGCACATCTGGGTCGCCTGTTCGAGCTGCAGCACCGCCGACGCGCTTGCCAGCGGACGGGCCGCGGTCAGCTTCCAGACCGGGAGGTCGACCGAGCATGGTGGCCGGCGGGTGACTCGGCCTTGAGTCAGGTGAAGCTGTGCGGGAGCGATGCGCTGGGATCCGCCGCCCGGGCGGCCTTGCGACTGGCCTCGAGCGCTGCGGCGAGCGCCTCGTCATCGAACTCACCACCGAACTGGACGAAGACGCCGACGATCTCTGTGCCGCCGTGGCGGAAGACGGTGCCGCTGTCGGAGTAGTTCCACACGTCGAAGATGGGCTGGCCGCCCTCGGTCACCGTCCAGCGCTCGAGCGGCACCTCGGCCAGACCGTCGAACTTGCCGCAGGGGATCGCGAACGGGTCGTCGCCCTTGATCCCGTACTCCTTCAGCACGGCGCGCAGCTGCGCGACCTCGTGACCCAGGAACTGCTCGGCCTTCAACCACGGGCCCGCCCAGACGCGCTCGTCCTTGTAGTCGGCGCCGTCGATCTTGCGGTAGTTGGTGAACTGGTACCTTGTCATGGGCCCTTTTTAGCACACGCCCGCCGGCTTCCGGGGCTGAGGCACCTGGGGCGTCGACGCGGCCACGGCTTCCGTCACCCGGTGATGCGTCGCGCTCTGCGCGGAGAGCTTGCGAAGGCGCGACCATTCTCAACACCCTGGTACAAATGCTTCGCCCTGTCGTCGTCTACCGGGCTCGCGCCGGACAGCCTATCGGCTCGTCGAGCGCGGCGCGCTCTTCCAACCTGCAGCGCCGTGGCAGGAGCAGGTCGTCGTCGCCGAGCGCCTGGTGACCGGGCAAAACCCTGCGTCGGCCGCGGGCGTCGCCGAGGCGATGGTCCGCCTGCTCCGCCCCGAGGCGCGTTGACGGGTCGCGCCCCCGATGCGCTCACTGGGCGGTTAGGCCCGAGAGCGGGTATCGGAGGCCGGTGCGACGTCGAGGACGACAGGAGCGCTCCACGGAGGTGAGACAGCCTCCGGCCGGGCCCGCGAACGGCGCCGGCGGGCGCGACCCTCGTGACACGGGGCCAGCAATTCCGTCGCAGCATGGATTCGCCGAGATCGGCGGCAGGGCGCGGGGGCGATGGAGCGAACGGGGAATCGGCGAGATCTGCGCCGTGGGCGCTCGCCGAAGAGATGCACGGCGCGTCGCCCACCATGGTACAAGGTGCGAGGAGGTCGCCGCGCAATGGCCATCAAACAGCTCACGCCAGAGCAGGTTCACACCATGTCGCTCGAAGAGAAGGACGCATGGTGGCTGAAGAACGTCTACCGCGGCGACATGCCCCAGCTCACGTGGCGCTCGGCGATCACGGGCATGCTCCTCGGCGCGTTCCTGTCGCTCACGAACCTGTACATCGGCGCGCGCACCGGCTGGTCGCTCGGCGTCGGGATCACGAGCGTGATCCTGGCCTTCGGGCTCTTCAAGGTGCTCTCCAGGCTCGGCCTCGGCAGCGACATGACCGTGCTCGAGAACAACGCGATGCAGTCCATCGCGACGTCGGCCGGATACATGAACGCGCCGCTCTTCACGAGCCTCGCGGCCTACTCGATGGTCACGACGACGATCATCCCCATGGGCCAGGCGATGATCTGGATGTTCGTCCTCGCCATCCTCGGCGTGCTCTTCGCCTTCCCGATGAAGAAGCGCTTCATCAACGACGAGCAGCAGCCCTTCCCCGAGGGGATGGCCGCCGGCGTCGTCATGGACGCGCTGCACGAGAGCGACGAGAAGGAGGGCCTCTTCAAGGCGAAGCTCCTCCTCGGCGGCGGCCTCCTGAGCGCCGCGCTCGAGCTCCTCCGCGACGACAAGGTGATGCGCGCGCTCTTCGCGCTGAAGAACATCCCGCATTACTACGACGAGTTCCTCTATGGCGGGGGCTTCGCCGATCTGCTCAAGCGCTGGGGCCTCTCGCCGGCCATCCGCGGCACCCCCCTGAACGAGCTCACCATCCGGTTCGACACGAGCATTATCTTCGTCGCCACGGGCGGCCTGATGGGCATCCGGACCGGCGTGTCGCTCCTCCTCGGCGGCATCCTCAACTACTGGGTCCTCGCCCCTCTGCTGATCGAGCGCGGGATCATCCTGCCGAAGAACGGGCATTTCGGGTTCGGGGCGATCACCCTCTGGGCGCTGTGGGGCGGCGTCGCGTGCATGACGACGTCCTCTCTCTACGCCTTCTTCTCCAAGCCCAAGGTGATCCTCGACGCGTTCAAGGGCCTCACCAAGAAGGGTGGTGCGACCGACGTGCTCGCGGACATCGAGCTCCCGGTGAAGCTGTCGATCATCGGCATACCCATCGTCGGCGTGGTGATCGTGGTGCTCGGGGAGCTCTGGTTCGGGATCTCCTGGTGGCTCGGGGCGCTCGCGATCCCGCTCGTCTTCATCTTCTCGCTCATCGCGGTCAACTCGACGGCCATCACGGCGATCACCCCGACCGGGGCGCTCGGCAAGCTGACGCAGCTCACCTACGGCGCGCTCGCGCCGAAGAACATCACGACGAACCTGATGACGGCCGGGATCACCGCCGAGGTCGCGAGCAACACGGCGAACCTGCTGATGGATATCAAGCCGGGCTACATGCTCGGCGGCAAGCCGCGCCACCAGGCGATGGGGCACGTGCTCGGGACCATCGCGGGGCTCGTGCTCTCGGTGCCCGTCTGGTACCTCGTGCTCATCCAGGGCGACATCGGCCGCTACGGGACGGAGCGGCTGCCGGTCCCGAGCGCGCTCACGTGGAAGGCGGTCGCCGAGGTGCTGATGAAGGGGCTCGATTTCCTCCACCCGACGGCCAAGTCCGCGGTGGTGGTCGGGGCGATCGTCGGGATCGTCGTCGAGGTCACGAGGCAGGTCACGAAGAACCGATTCCCCCTCTCCGCGGTCGCCCTGGGGCTCGCGTTCATCCTCAACTTCACCGATATCTGGTCGATGTTCCTCGGCTCGTTCCTCTTCTGGCTGCTCGAGCGGCGCGCCGCGCTCTGGCACAAGAAGCGCGAGCAGGAGACACGGCTCAGCGAGACGGCGCCCGGCGGGCGCTCGGACGCGCCGCCCGCGCGCCCCTGGTACGCGCTCGCCGCGGAGAACACCGAGGCCATCTGCGCGGGCGTGATCGCCGGAGGCTCGCTGATGGGCATCGGTCTCAGTGTGCTCGGCGTGCTTGTGCTGCCCGACGTGCTGGAAGCCGAGAGCCTCACCAAGGCGCTCGGGCAGATCCTTCAATTCCCCCCGAAGTGAAGCGCTGGCGGTCGACGGGCGGGCCCATCCGGCTCGCTCGCGGCCGCCTGCTCAGCCCGATCCGGCGCGCGGGCGTGCTCGGGACGGCGCCTCGCCGTGCGAGCGCACGCGGAGGTGGAGGAGCGTTGGCGGCTCGCCGCGCCGCGCCCCAGCCATGCAGCCGCGCCTCACTGTGACAGGAATGCGCGCCGTGGAGGGCCGCGGCGAGCGCGTACCAGGACCGCGCGGACGCCGCGCGTCGCGCTGTCGAGCCGCTCCGCTCGGAGGCGCTCGTGGCGCGGTTCATGCAGCCTTGTTTGCACCGCGTCAACACGAGGTCAGCCAAGGACGCGCGAGGAAAGAACCGTCCATGCCGGTGAATGCGCCCCCCTCCCGAGGAACGCCCAACCCCGAGCCCGTCGGCGATCCCGGACGGGGTCCGCCGGTGCAGGATCCGGCGCCGCGCGAGCCGCCGCGGCGCGATCCCGATCCTGGCGAGCCGGCGCGTCGGGATCCCCCGCCCCCTCCGCCAGCGCCCGGAGAGCGCTCTCCGGAGATCGAAGACCCGCCGGCGCCGGGACAGCCACCCAAGGAGCCGGGGGTGATCGCGAGGACCGGCCGCGCTCGGCCAGCGGCGCAACATCATCCCCTAACCGTCGAGAGGTTCTCATGAACACGTGTGACTGCTGCGGCAACAGCTACGACAAGGCATTTCAGATCATGGTGGGCGGCACGAGCTACACCTTCGATTGCTTCGAGTGCGCGATTCACAAGCTCGCGCCCGTGTGCGCCCACTGCGCCTGCCGCATCGTGGGACACGGCATCGAGGCCGGCGGGGCGTTCTACTGCTGTGCGCACTGTTCCAAGCAGGAGGGCGTTCAGGGGGCGATCGATCGGGTGGCGTGAGCCCGCCCGCCAGGCGACGAGAGAGGTTTCACCTCGCGGCGTCGTGGAGCGGAAGCGCGAGGACGCCCTCGGTCGGCAGCACGTCGGCGAAGCGATCGGCGAGCGCGGCGAGCGAGACCTCGTGCACGGTCCGGTGATCGAGCACGCGCGCGCCCTGTGCGCCCTCGACGGCCGGCAGATCGCGGCTCGCCGACGCGTCGCTCGGGAGCAGGACGCGGTAGCCGAGCACGAGCCCGTCCCGCACCGTCGAGTCGACCGCGAGGTGGGTCATGAGGCCGCTCACGATGATCGTGTCCACGCCGCGGCGGCGGAGCTGGTCGTCGAGCTCGGTCTTCGTGAAGCCGCCGGCCATCGATTTCGTGATCACGAGCTCTCCGGCGAGCGGCCGCGCCGCGGGCGCGAAGTCAACGCGCGGGCCGTCCGCGGCGAAGAGCCGGGCGCCGTTCGCCCCGACGTTCCGCACGTGCGCCACCGTGATCCCGCTCTCCCGGGCCCAGCGGAGGAGCCTGGCCGCGTTCTCCAGCGCCGCGCGACCGCCCGGCAGCTTGAGCCCGCCTGAGAAGAACTCTTCCTGGAAGTCGACGAGCACGAGCGCCGTGCGCTCGGGGTGGAGCCTGTCGACCTGCCCGAGGCCGTACAGCCTTCGCAGCGTGGTCGCCTCGCCCGCCGCCGGAGGCAACGCCGCGAGCCGCTCCGCGGTCAGGGCCGAGACCAGGATGAAGAACAGCAGCGCGACGCCCGTGCGTCCGCGAGCTTGCGTGAGCATGGATGCCTCCTTCGCGGCGAGGCGGTCGCCTCGCGCTCCAGGAAAGTAGATCTGGAGCCTACGCGTGATAATCCTGGTCGTCCGACGAGGATTGCGTCGCGGAAGGAACGAATGGAATGGATCCGCTGGGCGGTCACCTGGACGAGATGAGGGCGTTCCTCGAGGTCGCGCGGCGGCAGAGCTTCTCGGCGGCGGCGAGGGCGCTCGGGCTCACGTCGTCGTCGGTCAGCAAGCAGGTCGCGCGGCTGGAGGAGCGCCTCGGCGCGCAGCTCCTCCGGCGCACCACGCGCCGCGTGAGCCTCACGGAGGCGGGGAGCCTGTACGCCGAGCGCGCAGACCGGATCCTCTCGGACATCGAGGAGGCGCGGCGGGCGGTCGCCGATCTCGACGGGACGCCGCGCGGGACGCTGCGCATCTCGGCGCCCACGGTCCTCGGCTCGATCCGCGTCGCGCCCGCGGTGCTGGCCTGTCGGGCGAAGTACCCGGAGCTCCGCATCGATCTCGACCTCACCGACCGCATCGTCGATCTGGTGGCCGAACGCATCGACGTGGCGGTGCGCCTGGCCGCCGAGATCTCCCCCGCTTCCCTCGTCGCGCGGCGGCTCGCCGACGACCTGCGCGTGCTCTGCGCGAGCCCGCGGTACCTGCGTCGCCACGGGACGCCGCGCCGCCTCGAGGACCTGGCCGACCACGACTGCATCACGCTCAACCTCGAGCCTGTCGCCCGGTGGACGCTCGTGGGCCCCGAGGGCGAGCGCGTCGTCCCGGTGAGCGGCACGTTCCGCTCCAGCGACACGATCACGCTGCGCGACGCCGCGGTCGCCGGCGTCGGCCTGGCGAACCTCCCCGATTACGTCGTCCAGGATCAGCTCGAGAGCGGCGCCCTGCGGCGCGTGCTGCCGGAGTACGGCGCCTCGCAGCGCGCCAGCTTCGCGGTCTACGCGGCGCCCGCGCGCGCCGCGGTCCGCGTCGTCGTCGATGCGCTGGCCAGGGCGATGGGGGCAGCGGGGACGGCGCGGAAGCCGTGAGCCAGCGCGGCGCTCGTGAGGGATCGCAGGGGAGCCGAGCGAACGCCGCGCCGGAGCGGTCGCCCGCGCGGCGCTGTCACAGGGGCCGCGGCGCAGCGCCCTGGAGCGGAGCGTGCGCCGCGCCGGCCGCGCGCTCCTTGGTCATCTGACGGATGCAGTACTGGAGCGCCGCCCGGAGGTTCCCGAGGGTGGTGATGTTCGCCAGATCGAGCCCGAGGCTGACGATGGTCTGGGCGACGTTCGAGCGGATGCCCGCGACGATGCCCTCGGCGCCGAGCAGCCGGATCGCGGCGACGAGATCGAGGAGGTAGCTCGCGGTCTTCGTGTCGACCAGCTCGACGCCGGTGAGATCGAGGATGGCGAAGCGCGAGCCCGTGCGGACGATCGCATCGAGCAGGGTATCCATCACCTCCGCTGTCCTGGCGCTGTCGAGCACGCCGATCATCGGCAGGGTCAGCACGCCGTCCCACACCTGGATGATGGGAGTCGACAGGTCGCGGATGACCCGCTGTTGCCGCTCGATGAGCTCCAGCCTGGCCCGGAGCTCCTGCTCGGTGTTCTTTGGCTTGCTGATATCGAGGGTGAAGCCGACGACCGAGAACACCTCGCCCTTCTCGTCGCGCATGGGGACCTCCCAGTTGTCCCAGAACACCCCGTGCGTCAGCGACTCCGAATGGCTCGCTTCGCCCGCGAGCGCCCGCCGCAGCACCTCGCACCCGTGCGGGTTGCTCGCGTAGAGGTCGAACACGTTCTTGCCGATGTGCGCGCCCTGCTGGAGCCCGATGCCCTCGAGCGCCTTGCCCTCGTGGCACGTGAAGGTCCCCTCGCGGTCGATGGCCCAGACGATGATCGGGAGCGACTGCGTGATGGCCTGCAGGATCACCTCTCTCTGATGGTGGCGGCGGGCCTGCTCGGTCCGCTCCGTCACGTCCTGCCCGAACACGCCGACGCCGATGACCTCTCCGTGCTCGTCGAGGATGCGCTCGTGGCGCCACTCGACGCTCAGCACGGCGCCGTCCTTCCTGACGTAGCTCCACACCCGGGGGGCCGCCCCGTCCTCCGCGAGGAGCTGCCGCCACGCGTCGGGGCTGCCGGACGCCGGCAGGAGCTCGTCCACGCGCTGGCCGAGCGCCTCCTTCCGCGCGTGGCCGAGCAGGCGCTCGGCCGCGCCGTTCCAGTCCTCGATCGTGAGCTCCTTGCCGTACTGGACGATCGCGACCGGCGCTCGCTCGAAGAGGCGTGCGCGCTTGCCCGCGAGTTTCTCAGCGTCGATTTCTCCCCATGACGTGGTGGCGGCGGTCATGGGCTGGAAATTTATCCTGGGCGTTCGCGCACGTCGAAATAACTGCCATTCGTCTTCGTCGGATCGTCCGCAGACCGTCCTGGGTTCGTAAGGACGGATCCACTGTTGCTGTAGCAACACCCCGTGAGCAAGCGCCTGCTGCTCCAGCAGCAGGCCGCCATCTGTTATAGCGGATTTGCGTCCAGGGAGCCGGCTCACGCTTGGTACGGGGCGTGCTCAACGGCGTTCCGTGAAGGGGCCCCCTCGTCGAGGTTCGGGAGCAGGAGGAGCCATGAGCAACAAGATCCAGTTCCACAATGTGAGCAAGACATTCGCCGTCAAGGGGCCGGCCGGCACCAAGGAGAGCGCGCGGTTCACGGCCATCGAGGACCTCAATCTCGACGTGAGGGCCGGCGAGCTGATGGTCCTCGTCGGGCCGAGCGGGTGCGGCAAGTCGACGCTCATCGATCTGCTCGGCGGCCTGTCGAAGCCGAGCAGCGGCAAGCTCCTGCTCGACGGCAAGCCGATCACGGGCCCGGCCCTCGATCGAGGGATCGTGTTCCAGCAGTATGCGCTGTTCCCGTGGCGGACGGCGCGCGAGAACGTCGAGTTCGGGCTCGAGGCCAAGGGCGTCCCGGAGAGCCGGCGCAAGGAGATCGCCCAGGATTACCTGGATCTGGTCAGCCTCTCCGGCTTCGAGGATCGGTATCCGCACGAGCTGTCGGGCGGCATGAAGCAGCGGGTGGCCATCGCGAGGAGCCTCGCCTACGACCCGGAGGTGCTGATGATGGACGAGCCGTTCGCGGCGCTGGACGCGCAGACGCGCGAGTCGCTGCAGGCGGAGCTGCTCCGGATCTGGGAGAAGTCGCGCAAGACGATCCTGTTCATCACGCACAGCATCGACGAGGCGGTGTTCCTCGGGCAGCGGGTCGCGATCATGACGTCCCGGCCCGGCCGGGTGAAGCGGGTGATCGATATCCCGGAGGAGATCCGGGGCTACGAGGACGCGCGGTCGACACCTGAGTTCGGCAGGCTGCGGCACGAGATCTGGACGCTGCTGCGCGAGGAGGTGTTGAAGGCCGAGGAGCAGGAGCGGAGCAAGCGGCAGAAGCGCGCGGCGGAGAGCCGCCCCGTGGCGGGCGTGGTGGCGGTCAATGGCTAGCCTGGAGCAATCGATTTCGCTGCCCGAGGAGTCGCAGCAAGGGCAGCTCGTGGGCGACGCGGCGCGGTGGATCGGCCGCGCGATCGCGCGGTCGGGGATCCTCCTCGCGGTCGCCGCCCTGTGGGAGACGGCGCCGCGGGTGGGCCTCGTGGAGGGGGCGTTCCTTCCGCCGCTCTCCGAGGTGCTGGGGACGGGGTGGCAGCTCCTCCAGAACGGGCAGCTCCTGAGCCACATCAAGGCGAGCCTGTCGCGCTCTCTCGTCGGCTTCACGCTGGCGATCTCCGTGGGTGTGCCGCTCGGGCTCGCGATCGGGTGGTACAAGGGCGTGGCGGACGCGCTCAATCCGCTGCTCGAGGTGCTGCGCAACACGGCGGCGCTCGCGCTCCTGCCCGTGTTCCTGCTGCTGCTCGGGATCGGGGAGTCCTCGAAGATCGCGCTCGTCATCTACTCGTGCACCTGGCCGATCCTGCTCAACACGATCAGCGGGGTGCGCGGGGTCGATCCGCTGCTCGTCAAGTCGGCGCGCACGATGGGGCTGTCGCCGCTCCAGCTGTTCCGCAAGGTCATCCTGCCGGCCGCAGTCCCGACGATCTTCGTGGGTATCCGCCTGGCGGGCGCGTACTCGCTGCTCGTGCTCGTCGCGGCGGAGATGATCGGGGCCAAGGCGGGGCTCGGATACCTGATCATCTACGCGCAATACAATTTCCAGATCCCGAGCATGTATGTCGGCATCTTGACCATCACGGCGCTCGGGCTGACGTTCAATCACCTGCTCATGCGCGTCGAGCGGCGGTTCACGTCGTGGAAGGTCGCCCCGAAGGAGTGAGCCCAGGCCCGGCGTGGGCGCCGTGACGATCACCGTTCATCGAGGGAGAGGACCATCGTGAATCGAATCATCCTGGGCCGGACCGGCCTCGAGGTCAGCGTGCTCGGCCTGGGCGCGGGCGGCGACAGCCGGCTCGGGTCCGGGCGCATCGCGGAGGCCGAGTCGCTCCGGCTCGTCCGTGCGGCCGTCGAGCGCGGCGTGAACTTCATCGACACGGCGGAGGCGTACGGGACCGAGGGGCTCATCGGCAAGGCGCTCCGCGAGGTGCCGCGCGACCGCGTGGTGCTCTCGACGAAGAAGACGACGCGCCTCGAGGCGCCGCTCCGCCCGGAAGACGTGGTGTCGTCGCTGCATGCGAGCCTCGAGCGGCTCGGCACGGATCACGTCGACGTCTACCATCTGCACGGCGTGCTGCCGGATCAGTACGCCGATCTGCGCGAGCGGATCGTCCCCGTGCTGCTGCGCCTGCGCGAACAGGGCAAGATCCGCTTCCTCGGCATCACGGAGGCGTTCGCCGCCGATCCGGCGCACGCGACGCTGGAGCAGGCGCTCCGCGACGATGTGTGGGACGTCGTGATGGTCGGGTTCAACCTCCTGAACCAGTCGGCGCGAGCGCGGGTGTTCCCGCTGACGCGGGCGAAGGACATCGGGACGCTGATCATGTTCGCGGTCCGGCGCGCGCTGAGCCGGCCCGATCGGCTGCGGGAGCTGCTCGCGGACCTGGCGGCGCGCGGCAAGGTGTCGCCCGAGCTCGGCGACGAGGGGCTGGACCGGCTCCTGGAAGGAGAGGGCGCCTCGTCGCTCCCGGACGCGGCGTACCGCTTCTGCAGGGACGAGCCCGGGGCGCACGTGATCCTGTCGGGGACGAGCAGCGTGGAGCACCTCCTGGAGAACGTGCGCTCGATCGAGGCGCCGCCGCTGTCGGCACGGGCGCGCGAGCGCCTCGTCGAGGCGTTCGCGCAGGTCGACGACGTGTCGGGGCACTGAGGGGCGCTCGCCGGCGGGAGCGCGGCGCGGGGTTCACGCGACCGGCGCGGCGAGCCCGGGCGGCGCGGGGGGCGGCGCGACGTCGGCGGCGTCACGCGCGGCGTCGCTGCCGAGGAAGCGCGTGATCCGCCCGCAGAGCCGCGCGCGGAAGGCGTCGTCGGTGGGGGGCGAGTGGCGGCACCCCTCGAGCAGCTCGGTCTCGGCGTGCGGCAGGAGCTCCTTCGCGCGCGCGAGCAGCTTCGCGCCGGGGAAGCTCACGTCGTCGTCGGCGCCGAACACGAGCGCGGGCCGCGTGAACCCGGCGAGGGACGCGGGCGTGGCGAGCGGCGGCGGGCGGAAATCGAGCCGGTAGCTGCGGACGGCGTCGCCGAAATAGGAGCACCACATGTCGTCGTGGGTGGAGAACAGCCCGGAGACGAGGCGCGCGAGGCGCTCTTCCGAGGGGAAGGCGCGGTAGAGGGCCATCGGGATCGCGATGCGGGTGAGGCCTTGCCACGCCGAGCCCGACACCAGGGCCGCGGGCACGATCAGGACGAGCCGATCGATGCGGGCGGGCGCGACCTGGGCCATGCGCAGGGCCGCGAAGCCGCCCCAGCTGACGCCGAGGAGGTGGGTGCGCGCGAGGCCGAGCGCGTCGAGGACGTCGGTGAGCCACTCGGCGTAGGCGGGCCCGTCGATCGGAAGGCGGACGTCGGCGCTCTTGACGGACTGGCCGATGACGTCGACGACGTGGACGCGGTAGCGCGCGAGGAGCGGGCCGAGCTCGGGCATGAGGTGCGCGGAGCTGGCGAGCGCGCCGTGCAGGCAGACGAGCGGCGGGGCGCTCTCGGGGCCGGCGATGCGGACGTGCGTGGCGCCGAAGCGGGTGGCGACCTCGCGCGAACGGGTCGGGACCGGGAGCTTTTCGTGGAACCTGTCGAACCACGCCGCGATGCGCGCGCGCGCCTCTGGACTGCGGAACATGATGGATGACGTCATCGAGCCCTCCTGACGTTGGCTGCGGGGCGGAGGCCGCAGAGGTGCTGAGCGACGAGCCGATCGAGCAGGGCGATGGGCGACGGGTGCGCGCCCTGGGCCCAGGCGATCAGCGCGAAGTAGTAGAAGGAGAAGAAGGCGACGCCGAAGAGCGCGGGGTCGGCGTCGTCGGCGACCTCCCCCTGCGCGCGGGCGGCGTTGAAGAGCTCGACGACGCGGCCGTGCACGGCGGCGACCTGCTCGGTGAAGCGGGCCTGCCAGGGCGGGTCGGCGAACAGGGCGTCGCGGAGCAGCGTCTTCGAGAGGGCCGGCCGGCGGGCGTAGTACGCGAAGAAGGCGGCCCCGAGCCGGTGGAGCCGCTGCTCGAGGGAGCCGGGCTCCTCGTCGCGGACGGCCTCGGCCGCGGTGGCGGCGAGGTCGTCGAACAGCGCGGCGTGGAGCAGGTCGCGCTTGTCGGCGAAGTGGAGGAGGACCGTGCCGGCGGCCACGCCCGCGTCCGCGGCGATGGCGCGGACGTTGGCGGCCTCGAAGCCGTGGCGCTCGAAGTGGTCGCGCGCGGCCTCGAGGATCCGGGCGCGCGTCGCGTCTTTCTGGGCGTCGCGCCGGCCGGGTCTTTGGATGAACACGTTCACTGAACGAGTTCATTACATGAGAAGGAGCGGCGGACAAGGAGAATTGAGCCGGTGCGCGGGGCATCCGACCCAGGTTGAGGACGCCCGCCCGAGGACGCCCCGGCGCTGGGGGGCATCCGACCCAGGTTGAGGGCGACGAGGCGGGGCATCCGACCCAGGTTGAGGACGCCCCGCGGGGCGGGGCATCCGACCCCGTCGGGCATCCGGGCATCCGACCCAGGTTGAGGGCGTCCGTCCAGGTTGAGGGCGTCCGTCCGTCCGCCTGGGCGCCCGACTCAGGTTGAGGGCGTCCGTCCGCCTGGACGTCCGACTCAGGTTGAGGGTGTCCGTCTGCGATCGCCGGTACGGCTCAGCCCGCCGCGGGGGCCTGCTGCGCCTGGGCGCGCGCCCGGAGGCGCTGCTTGGCGGAGGGGCCGCCGGCGTGGCGCACCGAGGCCACGGCGCGATCCATCGCGTCCCGCCAGTAGCGCGCGACGTCCTCGCGCTCGGTGAGGAGGGCGTCGATGGGCCCGTGGTCGGTCTCGATCTCGACAGCGAACCGGTCGCCGCGCGGGAGCACGCGGATCTCGCGGACCTCTCCGGCGGAGATGGCCGCCCCCAGCCGGCCCTCGGGGCGCAGGTCGATCGCGCCGGTGCGGCTCACCCAGGGGGCCACCACGAAGCGGCCCGGGCCGAACGACACGACCGGCGCGGAGCGCGCCGCATAACGGGACGAGAACCTGGCGACGCCCAGGAAGGCGTAGCCCGCGAGCGAGAGCAGCACGGCGGCGCTGCCGACGCCGATGGCGATGCCGCTGTCCCCCGCGGAGACGCTCCGCATGACCTGGATCCAGAGCGCGAGCGCGACGAGCAGCAGCGCGGCCCCGATGAGCGCGTTGCGAGCCGCGGAGCCGCGCGGACCGTGGCTCGCGTAATCCCGCAAGACGAGGAGCTCACCCTCGCTCCGGATCGCGAACCGCGACAGCGCGGCGGCCGGCAGCGCTGGCGGCGGAGTCGGGGCAGGCTCCGGGAGAGGCCGCGGCGCGATGGCGCCGGGCGGCTCGGTACCCCGCGCCGTCTCCAGCGGGACGCCCAGCGCGGCCGCGAGCGGCGCCGCCACCGCCTCGACGAGCGCCTCCGCCCGCGCGGCCTCGAGATCCTGCGCCTCGGCGACGAGCAAGCGCCGCGCCGCCGTGGCGCGCGCGGGCGCGGCGAGCGCGGGCGTGGCGAGCGCGAGCCAGGCGGCGACGTACGTCCGCTCGTGCGCGCACGTGGGGGCGCCGCAGCATGGGCGCCGCTCCGAGATCACCTGAATGCCCACCGCCTCACGAGGCTCGGCCGTGCCCTCCCCGGCCCCGCCCGCGCCGCCTGCCTCGGGCCGCGCGTGGCGGGCGCCCGCGAGCCTCAGCGGCGCGAGCCGGAGGACGCTCGCGCCGCGCTCGATCCGGAGCCATACCGGGTCCCGCGGCGCCGGGCCGAAGCCTGTATCCTGCTCCCGCCGCAGCGCGCCAAGCTCGGGCGCCACCCGGAGGATCAGCGGCGCGCCGCCGCCCTCCGCCGAGA
This sequence comes from Sorangium sp. So ce145, assembly GCF_051525985.1. Lineage (NCBI taxonomy): Bacteria > Pseudomonadati > Myxococcota > Polyangiales > Polyangiaceae > Sorangium > Sorangium sp. So ce145. The sequence continues at coordinate 6,692,411 of NZ_CP150315.1, forward strand.
GGGCGCGCGCCGCCCCGGCCGGATCGCCGAGCGGATCGAGGGCGGAAACGGAGCTGTCGGCCTCAAGGGAGCGGAGGGCACGCGCGACCTCCGCCTCGAACGCTGCGGTGCTCGGCTCGGGCATGGCGGGACGTTTGCCCCGGCTGCGCTGGGTTGTAAAGCGCACCCGTCCGCGCGACAACACGGCGGGCGCGCACTCCTGCCCCGGCCGATCGCTGCCGCTCGCGCAGGGTCCGGCGCGGCCGCCGGCGCCAGAAGGCCAGCAGCGCGCCGAGCGCCGTCATCGGCAGGGCGCCGGGAGCGATCGGCGGCTGGCCAGCCCCCGAGCAGGAGCAGCCGGCGTCGCCCTCGGCCTCGTCCACATTGCCGCTCTTCGGCCTGTCCTCGCTCCCCGACGCCGCGCCGCCCGCTCCGCCCGAGGCCGCCGTCGCGCCCGCGCCGGAGCCGCCGCCGCCCGAGCTCGCGGCGCTCGTCCCGGCGATCGGGTAGAGGGCGCAGACCCCTTCGATGTCGTCATCCTCGAGCGTGCGCGCCGACGTGCCGCCCGGGTAGAACCCCAGCATCATCGCCCCGCGCACGTTCGTGTGGCCCAGGCCGAGGAAGTGCCCTTCTTCGTGCGTGGCGATCGAGCGCACATCGATGCAGTCGCCTTCGCCCGTGTCGTTCCAGCAGAAGCCGACGTTGTTGAAGATCATGTCGGCCTCGCCGATGACGCCGTCGGCATCCCAGACCGGCATCGTGACGGCGATGACCGAGTCGGCTTGCCCGAGCTCGCCAGGCCAGCTGTCGCTGATCCAGAAAAATACGCTCTTGCCGTCGTCGAAGTCGTAGCTGTCCCCCGTGTCGCCGAGGAGCTCGGTCTCCCACGCGGTGCATCCGGGGCTCGACCAGGCCGCGAAGCCGGCCGCGATGCTGGCGGCGGCGAAGCTGGAGAGCGGCCCCGGGATCGTCCCCACGTTGATGTGGTAGCGGGCCGGCAGCGCGCGCCAGCGGGGGACGACCTCGAGATCGAGCGGCGCCCACGCGGCGGCCTCGCGGGCCCCCGCGAGCTGCGCCAGCGCGGCGGCGAGCGGGGCGACCAGGGCGAGCGCGGCCCTGAAGCCTCTGTTCATTCCCCCATCATCGGCTCATCGCTCCTGCGGGACCACCTCGAGCTCCTCGGGCGCCGCGCTCCCCTCGAGGGGCAGGGTCACCTCCACCCCCTCGTGCACCGGAAGGGTCGCCGCGACGGGCCAGGAGCGAGGCGCGCTGCCCTCGCCCGCCGCGACCTCGCGCAGCGTCACGCCGCGCACCGGGTTCACGCCGCCGTTGAAGAGGCACGCGCGCAGCCGCCCCTCGACGACCGCGGCCGAGCACGGGATGACATCGGCCGTGGCGCGCCGGATCCGGCCGAGCATCGCCTCCTCCGCAGGCGCGGCGGGCAGGAGCGCCACGAGCGCGTCGCGGGCGCGCGGGTCGCGGAGCCAGGCGAGCATCATCGCCGCGTGGATGCGCACCACGCGGTAGCGCGCGCGCGTCAGCTGGAAGAAGGCGTCGGGCGACGCCACGCCGGTCTCGCCGTCGAGCATGCCCGTCACGCCCGGCTCGATCTTCACCTCCGTCCCGGGCGCTTCGACGTGCCACTTCACAGCGCGCCCCGGCCCGAGCGCGCCCTCCCAGAACAGCCCGCGCTCGGTGATGCCGGCGCGCTCGCCGCGGCGATCGCGCCGCGCGAACGTGAGCAGCACGCGGAAGTCGCTGACGGGCGCGCCGCTGTTGTTCACGACCGCGAGCTCGAAATCGTAGCGGCCACGCGCCGGCCGCGTCGCGCGGCCGGCCCGGCCCGCGTCGCCCGGCTCCGCTCCGGCGTCGCGCGGCTCCCCGGCGGCGTCGCCCTGCCCCGCGCCGGCCTCGCTCTCGGCGTCGTCGTCCGCGCGGTCCCGCCGCAGGATCGGCGCGATCACCCCGGCGCCGTCGTCCGGCCCGGTCGATCCGAGCAGGCTGAGGATCGGCACCCCCGCCCGCCAGAGCGGCGAGTCGGCGCGATCGCAGAGGCAGTGCGGGAACGACGGCTCGGCGCGCTCCCGGGCCTCGCTCGCGAGGAGCGCGGCGGTGGCTCCCCGGGTCGCCTGCCCGACGCCGCGCGCCGCGCGCCGCTCGGCCGGCGGCTGATCGCGAGGGGCCGCGAACCGCTGCACGAACGCCATCGTCGCCACGATGCCGATCACCGCAAGCGCCGCGGGCACGAGCACGCGCGCCCGGAGCGGGAGCGCGTCGATCCCCTCCTCGACGCCGCGCCTCTGTTCGCGCCCCGGCCGCTCGCCGAGCGGCGTCGGGCGGGGCGCGAACACGGGCGCAGCCGGCGAGCCGGGGGACGAGGCCGCGAGCCGCTCCGACGCGAAGCCCATGCGGCTCGACATCTCCGCCACGAGCGCGTCGCGCAGGCGGTCCGAGGGCGGCCCTCCCCAGGTCGCGAGCCGCGCGACGAAGCGCAGCGCGAGCCAGGTCGCGAGCGCGACGAGGCACGCGAGCGACGCGGTCCCGAGCGGGCCGCTCGCGAGATAGTCGGGGGACAGGGCGGCCGCGAGCACGCCGAGCGGCGCCGGTGCGATCCAGCTCGCCATGCGGGCGTTGAGGCGCGCGCGGTAGGCGCTCTCCATCGCCTCCATCGCCGCCGGCGAGGTCACGCCGGGCACCCCGGGCAGATCGCCCTCGAAGCGCGCGAGGACGAAGCAGTTGTGCGGCGAGCACGCGGACGGATCGAGCGCCACGCAGAGCGCCTTGCCGCGCCGGAAGAGGCCGCGGATCGCGGTGTAGGGCACCCCGAACCGGACCGGCGCCGCCACGGCGCCCAGGGCGAACCCCTCGGCGTAGCCGGCGACCCGGACCAGCTCGACCTCGAGCTCCGCCTCGGCGCAGGTGAAGCGCACCGCGCCAACGGCATTGGCGCCCCCCTCGGCGATCGCCAGGGCAGCGACGGAGAACGCGCGAGCCAAGGTGGCCGCACCCTAACCGCGCGGGCCGGAGCGCTGCAACGGAAACCCGGACGGCCGGGAGGCCCCCGGGCGCGTCGGGTGACCGTTGATCGCCCAGCGCCGGGTGCGTAAGACGTGGCGCCATGAAGCCCCTCCAAATCGTCATCGCCATCTCCTGCGCTGTCCTCCTCGGCCCGGTCGCGGGCTGCGAGGAGAAGGTCCCCGAGCCGGATCTGCCGCCGGGCAGCGCCGTGCCGGTGGTGAAGCCCGCCGAGCCGGAGCCCGCCGATCTCATCAAGGAAGACACCGTCGTGGGCACCGGCCCCGAGGCGAAGGACGGCGACAAAGTCCGCGTCCACTACACGGGGCGCCTGCTGAAGAACAACGCCGAGTTCGACTCCTCCGTCGGCCGCGAGCCGTTCGAGTTCACGCTCGGCGCGTCGGAGGTCATCAAGGGCTGGGACCAGGGCGTTGCCGGCATGAAGGTGGGCGGCAAGCGCAAGCTCACGATCCCCTCCCGGCTCGGCTACGGCGACGCGGGCAGCCCGCCGAAGATCCCGGCCAAGGCGACGCTGGTCTTCGACATCGAGCTGCTCGGCGTCGGCGACGCGGCGAAGGACGCGGCCGGGGACGACAAGGCCGGGAAGACCACGGCCGACAAGGCGGCCAAGCCCGCGGGCGACAAGGCGGCCAAGGGCGACAAGCCCGCGGCGCCGGCCGAGAAGAAGGAGGCGCCCAAGGAGGCGAAGTGAGCCGCAGGCGGCCGCGCGGAGTGAGCCGCGGGCCCCGCGCTCAGACGACGCGCGCGAGCGCCTTGAGGAAGATCTCGTAGGCCTCGAGCGGGTACTCACCCATGTGGAAGATCCGGAACAGCCGGTCCGAGAGCTTCCCCTGGGCGGCGTAGATCTCGAACACGTGCCCATCGACCGGCTCGCTGGCGAGCCGGCTCGCCATCTCGTCGTAGGTCCGCCCGGCCGGGATGTGCAGCGCCGTCCCGATCGACTGGAGCGGCATGTTCTCCCAGCGCGCGATCGTCAGCCCGAGGCGCTCGTAGCCGGGGCGCAGGATCGCGCAGCGCGCCTGGTACACGGCGTGACGCCCGGCGACGCCGCCGGTGGCGGCGAGGTGCTCGAGCGCCGCGATCACCTGGCAGAGGCTCATCGGATCGATCGTGTAGGGGTGCGCGCCGCCCTGCTGGGCGCGCCAGGTCTTGTGGAGCTCCAGGCTCGGGACGCGGGCGGGGATCCGCTCCATCTCGGCGAGCAGATCCTTCCGGACCAGCGCCACCGTCAGGTTCGGGTGGCTGTGCAGGCCCTTGTTGCACGAGCCCATGACGGCGGCGATGCCCGAGCCCTCGAGGGCCAGCGGCTCGACGAAGAGCGCGCTGATGCCGTCGACGAGGAGCTTCTTGCCGTACTTCCGGGCGAGCGCGCCCACCTCGGGCAAGGGGTTCAACGTGCACGTCGACGTGCCCCCGTAGACCATGGCCACCGCGTCGACCTCGTCCGCCGCCAGGATGGCCTCGATCTTCTCGAGGTCCGGCCTCTCGCCGTAAGGCAGGCACATGTCGACAACCGGCTGGCCGAGCGTGGCGGCGTACTCGAAGATCCGGTCGCCGTAGGCGCCGTTCCGGACGACGAGGAGCCGCTCGTCGCGCCGCAAGCAGGAGCCGAGCACGGCGGCCATGGAGGTCGATCCCGACCCCGTGAGGAGGATGGCCTCGTAGCTGGGCGCGCCGAGGGCCTCGACGATGCCGTGCCGTGCCCGGTCGAGCAGCGGCCGGAGCCGGGGGCCGCGCGGGACGATCGGGCTCTCCCCGTAGGTGCGGGAGACCTGGTTCACCGCGTCCGGCAGGTGGAAGACCGCGGGCGTGAGCGAGACGACGCGTGGCGTTTCGGCGGCGATCATGCCGCGATATCTAGCCCGGAACGCGCGCGGGACGCAGCGGAGATCGCGCTACGCCCAGCGGAGCTGGCGCAGATCGTCCCAGACATCGCGGGCGGAGTGGTAGCGGTAGGCGTCGCGGCGGCGCAGCAGCTTGGCGATCACCTGGCTGAGCGGCGTGCCGAGCGCCTCGGCCTTCTGCCGGGGGGTGCCCTCGGCGATCTGCCGCGTGATCTCCTCGTAGGCGACGTTCACGTCGATGGCCGGTTGCCCGGTGTGCATCTGGTACATGAGCAGGCCGAGCTGGTAGAGGTCGCTCTGCGTCGTCGTGTAGCCCGCCGTCACGAGCTCCGGCACGAGGATCTTCGGGTTCGCGACCTGCGGGCGGAACCAGCGGGTGACGCCGTCGAGCTGGTGCGCGACGCCGAAGTCGGTGAGCTTGACGAGCGGCCTGTGGTCGAGCTGGGAGATGAGCACGTTGCCCGCGTGCAGGTCGGCGTGCACGACGCCGTTGTCGTGCAGGTACTGCAGCGTCATCAGCAGCTGGCGCGCGAGCTCCAGGAGCAGCGGCGGCTGGAACGGGGCGCCGAGCAGCGCCCGGAGGCTCGTGTCGCACCGCTCGAGCGCCAGGTAGAACAGGTAATTCACCTCGAACGCGTCGTGGATGTAGACGATGTTCGGGTGGCGGAAGCTCTCCAGGCGGAGCATCTCGCGCGACCACTCTTCCTTGACGACCTGGTAGGGCTTGTTCGCCGGCCGCAGCATCTTCAGGGCGTACACCTGATCGAACGGCCCGCTGCACTCGTACACCGAGCCATACTGCCCATCGCCGATGAGCGCCCCGATCACGTACGTCCCCCGGGTGGAGGTCAGCGCTGAGCCCGGCACCGGAAACGGGATCAGGAAACTACCAGTGGAAGACCAGGTCACGGCGAGGCCATCGTAACCGAAAACGCTGGCGCCCGTTCACCCCGCCGCGCGCGGCCCGCGTTCGCGGCGCAGGGGGCGCCCCTGTCCCCCCGCACGCGGCGCGCCGAGGGCGGCCGGCCGCTCATGAAGCGGCGAGCTTCCGCACGATCTCCGCGGCCTCGGCCTGATCGAGCTCGAGCGCCGCGGCGACGTCGAGCAAGAGCTCGCGCTCGCTGCTCCTGACGATCCCGTCGGCGACCACGACCTGAGCGGCCAGGAAGAAGGCGACCTTCCGGGCCTGCGGGCTGGCGAGCCGTTCCTTGAGCGACGCGAGCCGGGCCGCGCGGCCCTCCTTGTGGAGCTGCTCCACCACGGTCTGGAGGAGCGTGTCCATGGTGCTCTGCGGGATCCGTCGATCCGTGAGCGACTCTACGCTCCGGGCGAAATGGATCTTCTCCTCCGGGCTGAACTCGCCGTCGGCGAACGCCGCGAGGAACATCAGCTCGACGAGCGCCTCGAGGTTCGGCTCATCAAGCGTTTGCAGCGGAGGAGGGCTCATCTGGGGCATCGGCTCCGTGTACACCGAGGCCCGGCGCGGGACCAGCCCTGGAGCGCCCCCCTTATCCCGCGCGCCCGGGGCAAACGTGCGCGCCCGGGGCAAACGCGGCGGGGTTGAATGTGCCCGAGGGGCGGCATTGGGAGAGCGCTCCCTGTGTGTCATGAGTTCGAGCATGCACGTGCGCGAACTCGCCCAGTCGCTCCTCGGCGCGCTCTTCCTCTGCGGCTGCAGCAGCGCGACCGCGGCGCGGCGCCCTGCCGATCCGGGCCGACCCGCACCCGAGGGGCGCGCGGCGACGCCGCGGGCCGCGGCGAGCGCCGAGGCGGCCCCGCCGCCGCTGCGGCTGCCCTGCGAGGCGGACGATCTCGTCGGCTGTACGAACGGCTGCGCCGACCACCAGATCGAGGACTGCGTGACGCTGGGATCGATGTACCTGGGCGGAGCGATCGTCTCGATCGACGTGGAGCGGGCGATGACGCTGTTCGAGAAGGCGTGCGCGGAGGGGAGCGCGCGCGGCTGCTTGCGGCTCGGCGACGCCTACCACGATCGGCTCGCGCGCGCGGGCGGCGCCGGCGGGGCGAGCGAGGCGGACGAGGCGGCGCTCTACTGGCACGCGCGCGCATGCCACGCGGGCGCGAACCTCGGATGCCTCGCGGCGGGCAGGGCCTACCTCCACGGCCAGGGCGCGAGCGCCGATCCCGGACGCGCGGCCGCGCTGTTCCAGCGCGTCTGCGAGCGCGGGAACGCCCCCGCCTGCGTCGAGCTCGGACATCTCCACGCGGAGGGCGAGGGCGTGAAGCGCGACGACCGGAAGGCGGTCGAGCTGTTCACGAAGGCGTGCAAGCTGGGCCTCGACGAGGGATGCCTGCGGGCGAGCCGGTCCGGCGACGTCCTCCCGCCGCGCGACTGACGCGCCTCGACCGCCGCTCTTCGCCGTCAGTCGGTCCGGCGGCGCTGGGCGATGTCCAGCGCCGCCGTGATCATCGCGGTGAGCTGTGTGTCCGACACGTTCTCGGAGGGGAGCACCACGAGCTCGGCGCCGATGCGCCGCGACAGCTCCATGAACCCTTCCGGATCGAACGCCCGCACGTCCTGCGTCATCACGATGGCCAGCGGGTGCAGCCATGCCGCGCTGCCGCGCAGCGACACGAGATCGCACGCGAGCAGGTCGGCGCCTTCGACGAAGACCAGCCGCCGGCAACGCTCCGCGAGCTGCTCGCTGGCGCTCACGATGAGCACCACCGAGGCCGACGCCGTCCGCTTGCTGCGCCCCGCTGGTCGTGTCGGTAGCTCTCGCGTGCTCATGAAGCCCAGGTCAGCGAGCGAGCAGCGGGCGCCCGTACGGGACGGGCCCGCCGCCCGGCGCCCGGGCCCGCGCCTCGTCGGCGAGGGCGAGATCCATGACGAAGGAGCCGAACGGCAACCGGAAATCCCGGTCGTTCGGCTTGGTTGCGTAGAGGGCGAGCAGCGAGAGCACGCTCCCGATCTGCGCCGCGGCCGGATCGCCCTCGCACGCGTTGAAGCGGTCGGCGAGCGTGCACAGCTGCCGGAAGAGCGGACCGCCCGGGTGCGGGCCGGCGCTGCACATGGCGAAGGTGCCGCTGCCTCGATATCCGAGCTTCCGGCGCTTCCTGGCGGGGGTACGGGACGGAGGTACCATCGTCATGATTGCTGCCCAAGTCGCCTGTGAGGGATGAATCGCCCCACGCCGGGGCTGACCTGCCGCGGGACGCTCTCCAACCAGTAATAGAGCAGCCCGAAGAGAGTCAATCGGAGAGGACGCCGCGGGCCGGGCAAGCGTGAAATTCTGCGGAATGGTCACCCGTCCGGGCAGCGCGTGGGTATACGTCATCGCATGAAGGCAGTCGTGCTTGCCGGCGGCAAAGGGTCCCGGCTCCGCCCCTACACCGCCCTTATTCCGAAGCCGCTCATGCCGATCGGGGATCACACGATCGTCGAGATCCTCCTCCGGCAGCTGGCGCGGGCGGGGGTCACCGACGTCGTGATGTGCGTCGGCCACCAGGCCGCGCTCATCGAGGCGGTCGTCGGCGAGGGGAGCCGATACGGGCTGCGCATCGCCTACCAGCGCGAGGATACGCCGCTCGGGACCGTGGGTCCGCTCCGGGTGATCGAGCGGGACCTGCCGGAGCGCTTCCTCGTGATGAACGGCGACATCCTCAGCGATCTCGACTTCACGGCGCTCCACCGGACGGGCGAGTCGACCGGATCGCCGCTCACCGTCGCCGTCTGCGAGCGCGCCTCGAAGATCGACCTGGGGGTGCTCGACCTCGGCGCAGACGGGCGCGTCGTCAGCTTCCGCGAGAAGCCGACGTACACGTTCTGGGTCAGCATGGGCATCTACGCGATGAGCCGCGGCGTGCTGCCTTTCATCCCCGAGGGCCGGCCGTTCGGGTTCGACGACCTGATGCACGCGCTGCTCGGCGCCGGCGAGCCGGTGGCCACCTTCCCCTTCCGGGGCCACTGGCTCGACATCGGAAGGAGCGACGACTTCGCCGAGGCGCAGGAAGAGTTCGAGAAGAACCGGCAGCGGTACCTACCGGAGTGACGCGGCGAGCGCCTCGCACACGGCGTCGACGTCGGCGTCGGCCATGCGCGGGTGGAGCGGCAGCGTGAGCTCGCGGCCCGCGATCGCGTCCGTCCGCGAGAGCCCCTCCTTGCGCACCCGGTCCGAGGCGCCGTGGTGCGAGAAGCGGTGGATCGGCGTGTAGTGCACGCTCGTCTGGACCCCGCGCGCCTTCATGGCCTCCATCACGGCCTCGCGCGAGGTGCCCTCGGGCAGGAGCACCGGCATGAGGTGGTGCGCGCTCTCCCCCAGCCCGCGCGCGTAGAAGTCGCGGTACGGCAGCCCGATGCCCCGCGCCCCGGCGAGGCGCTCGTGGTAGCGCGCCGCGAGCGCGCGCCGACGCGCGTTGCCCGCCGCGAGCCGGCCGAGCTGCACGAGGCCGATGGCGCTGCGGATCTCGTCGATGCGGTAGTTCATGCCCGCGTCCACGACGTCGTAGGTGAACGCGTGCCCCTTGTGCCGATCGAGGGTGAGCGTCGTCATCCCGTGCGCGCGGAGGAGCCGCATGCGCGCGTGGAGCGCGTCGTCCCTCGCGATCACGGCCCCCCCCTCGCCGACCGCGAGGTTCTTGTTCGAGAAGAAGCTCAGGCAGCCGACGTCCCCCAGCGTCCCGAGCGCCCTGCCCCGGTAGGTCGCGAGCGGCGCGTGCGCCGCGTCCTCGACCACCGCGAGCCCCCGCTCGGCCGCGATCGCGCAGATCGCGTCCATGTCGCAAGGGTAGCCGGCGTAATGGACGACCGCGATCGCCCGCGTCCTCGGGGTGATCTTGCGGACGATGTCAGCGGGATCGACGCTGAGGTCGTCGTCGCCGACGATGTCGGCGAGCACCACGCTGGCCCCGCACAGGAGCGCGGCGTTGGCGGTCGCCACGAACGTGAGGCTCGGGCAGATCACCTCGTCGCCGGGGCCCACGGAGAGCGCGGTGTACGCGAGGTGCAGCGCGGCGGTGCAGTTCGTCACGGCGAGCACCCTCGGGGTGCCGAGCGCCTCGCCGAGCTCCCGCTCGAACTGCGCCGTCCGCTCCCCCATCGTCAACCAGCCCGACGCGACGACCTGCCGCGCAGCCTCGGCTTCTTCAGGCCCGAACGAGAGATCGCTGAGAGGTATCTTCCACATGGCCTTCCATCCATCCAGCCGGCGCCCCGCGGAGAGGGCGCGCGAGGCGCCGGCCCCCGGCCGCGCGCGTCAGATCGCGTACTCGCGCGGCCGGTAATCGGTGAGGTGACGCTCGACATAGGCGTACGTCCGCGCGAGCCCCTCCTCGAGCGGCACGCGGGGCGCGTAGCCGACGAGCTCCGCGGCGCGACGGAAATCGGCGAGCAGCACCATGACCTCGCTCGCGTCGGGGCGCACCCGGGCGTCGTCCGTCACGAGCTCCGCGCGCTTGCCCGTCACCTCGAAGATGAGGCGGACCAGATCGCCGATGGAGATGGCGCGCCCGCTCCCGACGTTGAGCGTCTGCCCCACGGCCCGCGCGCTCGATCCGACGAGGAGGAAGCCGGCGACGGTGTCGGTCACGAAGTTGAGGTCCCGCACCGGCGCGGTGCTGCCGATGCGGAGCGCGGCGCTGCCGGCGGCGAGCTGCTGCATCACGCTCGGGATGATCGCGCGCGACGACTGCCGCGGGCCGTAGGTGTTGAACGGCCGGATGGTCGCCACCTCGAGGCCGAACGAGAGGTGATAGCTCTCGGCGAGCTTGTCGGCGCCGATCTTCGTGGCCGAGTACGGGGACTGGCCGGTCAGGGGGTGCGCCTCGTCGATGGGCGTGTAGCGCGCGGTGCCGTAGGTCTCGCTCGTCGACGTGTGGACAACGCGCGCGCCGTGCTCGCGCGCCGCCTCGAGGACGTTCAGCGTGCCCTGCACGTTGGTCGCCACGTACTGCTGCGGGGCCACATACGAGTAGGGGATCCCGATCAGGGCCGCGAGGTGGAACACGACGTCGGCGCCGCGCACGAGCGACCGGACCGCGCCCGCGTCCTCCACGTTGCCGGGGACGACCTCGACCTGCGCGAGGACGTCCTCGGGGAGCCGGTCGAGGTGCCCGCGCCGCGAGCCCGAGGTGTACCGGACGAGCGCCCTCACGCACGCGCCCTCCCGGACCAGCGCCTCGACGAGGTGGCTGCCGATGAACCCGCCGGCGCCGGTCACCACGACGCGCTTGCCGCGATAGAAGCCTTCGCTCACAGCCGCGTCCGTGGCCCCTGCGGGTTCGCGCGTCAAGCGCGTACCGAGGCGGCGCGCCCGTTTGCGCCCGGCAGCGCGGCCCCGCGCGCGGCGCGCGCCGGCCCGCGCCGCGCTCGGGCAGCGCCGCCGCGCAGCGGCCCGCGGGGCTCGCTGGCGGACGGCGCGGCGGGGATCACTGGATCTGGATCTGGTCGGTGGGCGTGTTGCCCGCCCCCTCCGGCGTGCCGATCTCGCGGTGCACGCAGAGCCCCTGCTTGCAGTAGGAGTCCGGCGGGGGCTTGCAGTCCACCTTGGGCTCCTCGCACTTGCCCGTCTTGTAGCTCTCCGAGAGGGGCTTGATCTTGTCGAAGGTCGCGTTGCTGATGGGCTTCGCACAGCCCGGCCACTCGCTCTGACGGCAGTCGGCGTCCGTGTTGCAGTGCTGCGCCTTGTTCACCATCTCGAAGGCGTCGCCGCGGACTTTGTCGCACTCCTTGGGATCCATCTTGCTCTCGCAACCGGCGACCAGCGCGAGCAGGAGGAAGCTCGCGGTCATGCGGAGCGAGGTCCGAGGTCGGAAGGAGGCCGATCCAGGCCGCCCGCGTCGACGAGCACACGTGATCATTCAGGGTTCTCCCGGTCAAGGCCGCCCTTCCGCGCCGGAGGGGCAGCGGCCTGCGCCGGGCCCTTCGTATCACGGCTGGATCCGGGCGCGCAGCTGGCGTAGCCCGTCGGCATGGAACGTCCTCGAGAAGGCTCCGGGGTCAGCGGCTCCCCGCACGGCGGATCCGGCATCCGTGTTCGCAGCTCCCTCCGGGTGCTCACCCTGAACATCTGGAACCGCCACGACCCGTGGGAGGCGCGCCTCGAGGTCATCCGGGAGGGTCTCCGCGAGCTCGATCCCGACGTTGTCGGCCTCCAGGAGGTGCTGTCGTACGAGGGCCGCTCGCTGGCCGACGGCATCGCGGACGGGCTCGGCTACGAGGTCGCGTTCGGCGCCGCGCACGACCTCGGCGGCGGCGTGCTCTTCGGCAACGCCGTGCTCTCGCGCTGGCCGATCGCGCGGAGCCAGGCGTTCCCCCTGCCCACGGGTGAGACCGACGAGAAGCGCTCGATCCTGCTCGCCGAGCTCGGGTCGCCCCACGGCGCGATCCCGTTCTTCGTCACCCACCTCAACTGGAAGTTCCACCACGGCGCCGTGCGCGAGGCGCAGGTCGCGGCCGTGGCCGACATCGTCATGCGCGAGGCACCCATGGAGGGCCTGCCGCCCATCGTCGTAGGCGACTTCAACGCGCAGCCCGAGGCCACGGAGATCCGGTTCATGAAGGGGCTGCACGCCCTGAACCAGAAGAGCGTCTACTTCGCCGACACCTTCGACCAGACGGGCAAGGGCCCCGGATTCACCTTCGATCCGGTGCGGAACCCGTTCGCGGCCATCACGAACGAGTACCCCCGCCGCATCGATTACGTCTTCGTCCGCGGCCCGGACGCGCAGGGGCGAGGCAAGCCGCTCTCGTCGAGGGTCGTCTTCGAGGAGATCCGCAACGGCGTCGCCGCTTCGGATCATTACGGGGTTCTCTCGGAGATCTCGATGTAAAGCGGGCCGGCGCCCCTGGAGGGGCGTGCGCTCCGGCACGTTGCCCGGGGATGCCCTGTTCACGTGTACACTGGCGGCATGTCGTCCCCTCGAGCACCGGGCGACGGACCGCCGAGTCCGCCCGACGCGCCTGGTGAGAGCTCGGCTCCTCCGCCTGCTGGCGCGGTCCGCGTCGGTCCGGTCGTGCCGGACGCCCTGTCGCTCATCGGCGGCACGCCGCTCGTCCGCCTTGCCCGGATCTCGCCCGAGGGCGGAGGCGTCGTCTACGGCAAGCTCGAGTCGATGAACCCGGGCGGCAGCGTCAAGGACAGGGCGGCGCTCGGCATGGTGCTCTGCGCCGAGCGCGAAGGGATCCTCAGGAGAGGGTCGACCATCGTCGAGGCGACGAGCGGCAACACGGGGATCAGCCTCGCGATGATCGCCGCCGTGCGCGGCTACCGCTGCGTGGTGGTCATGCCCGAGGACATGAGCGTCGAGCGCCGGCACGTCCTCCGCGCGTACGGCGCCGAGATCGTCCTCACGCCCGAGGGCCAGGGCATGGCCGGCGCGGTCGCCCGCGCGATCGAGATCTGCGAGGCGACCCCCGGCGGGTGGATGAGCCAGCAGTTCCAGAACCCGGCGAACCCCGGCGCCCACGCGCGCGCCACCGGCCTCGAGATCCTCGCGCAGACCGGCGGCGACATCGCGGCCTTCGTCGTCGGCGTGGGCACCGGCGGCACGCTGACCGGCTGCGGGCGCGTGCTCCGGGATCAGCTCGGCGGCGCGGTCCGCATCTGCGCCGTCGAGCCGACGAAGAGCGCCGTGCTCTCCGGGCGAGGCCCCGGCCCCCACGGCATCCAGGGCCTCGGCCCCGGCTTCGTCCCGGCGATCCTCGAGCGATCGCTCATCGACGAGATCCTGACGGTGACCGAGGCGGGCGCCTCGCGCATGGCGCGGCGGCTCGCCCGCGAGGAGGGGCTCCTCGTCGGGCCGAGCTCCGGCGCCAACGTCCACGCGGCCGTGGAGATCGCGCGCAGGGTGCGCGGGACGATCGTGACCGTGCTGCCCGACTCGGGAGAGCGCTACCTGCTCTGAGCCACCCCCGGCGGCGGCGAGCGCGGTGCGCGCGCCATCCGCCGGACGCGGCTCAGGGCGACGGCCGCCCGTCGCGACGGGGCGCTCGGCCGTCCGCGTCGATGGAGCGGCGGTTCGCAGCCGCCGCGACGCGCGACTGCGCGCCGTGCGCCACGTCGTGGACGACCCGCTCGACCACCGGCGCATGGATCGAGATCAGCCGCGCCGGGGCCACCCCCAGGACCAGGGTGAGCGCGACCAGCGCGAGCAGGAACGCTCGCTCGCGGAGCACGAGCGCCTCCAGCGCGGCGCCCTTCAGGTGGCGCCGGAGCGGCCCCAGGAAGGTCCGCTGGAACGCCCGGAACAGCGTGATCCCGTTGAGCGCCGCCGCCGTCAGCGCCAGCACCGCGAGCACGGGATGGGCGTGCAAGATTCCGTGCAGGAGCAGGTCCTCGCTCACGAACGAGAGCGCCCCCGGCATCCCGATCATGGCGCACGCGAGCAGGAAGAAAAAGGCGGCCATGCGGGGCGTCCGGGCGACGAGGCCGCCGAGCTCCCGCGTGTCCGCCGTACCGGCGCGCGCCTCGATCGCGCCGACGACCATCGCGAGCCCCGTGATCGCGATCGACAAGGCGACGCTCTGCAGGAGCGCGCCGCTCACGCTCTGCGGGCTCAGCGAGGCGACCCCCAGGAGCACGAGCCCCTTCTGGCTCGCCACGAGGTAGCCGAGCAGCCGGCGCAGATCGGTCTGGACCAGCGCGAGCACCGCGCCGTGCAGCGCGCTGATCAGGCCGAGCACGGCGAGGATCGGCATGCCGTTGGCCGAGCCCACGGGCAGGAGCGTCACCCCCACGCGAACGAGCACGCAGACGCCGACCTGCATCTGGGCGAGCAGGATGGTCACGCCGAGCGGCCCCCGCTCCAGCAGCACCGGCAGCCAGCCGTGGAACGGCACCGCGGCCATGCGCATCAGCACGGCGATGCCGACGAGCGCGAACAGCGGCGACTGCCATGCTTCGGGGACGCCGGCGCGGGCGATCTCCTCGACGTCGAACGGCAGCGCGGCGCCCTGGCGCGCGGCGAGCACGGCGATGGCGCCGATCGCCACGACGAGCGGCGCCGTGCCCCCCAGCAGGAAGATGCGGCAGGTGCGCCGGAGGAGCGGGTCCTCGGCGCCCTTGCTGGCGACCAGACGCTCCACCGGCACGAGCGCGGCGACCCACGCCGCCGCGAGCACCGCGAGATCGACCGCGCAGAACACGCCGAGGATGGCGCTGCCGGTGGCGAGCAGCGCGGCGGCGCTGGGCGGATCGATCGCGGCGCGCGGGCTCGCGGCGAGCAGGGCGAGCAGGACGAAGCCGAGCAGCGGGAGCAACGTGATGGTGAAGCCGTCGAGGCCGAGGCGGAGGCGCGCGCCGAGGAGCGGCAAGGCGGGCCCCCCGGCGGTGAGCGCGACGCCGGCGTGGGAGAGCGCGAGCGGCAGCAGCGAGAGGAGCAGGGTCAGCGCCGCACCGAGGAGGGCGACGCGGCGCGCGCGCTCGTCGCTGCGCGCCCGGGCGGCGAACAGCGCCGCGATCGCGGGCGTGAGGATGAGCGTCCCGAGGAGCGGAAAGGCGTTCACGTGCGAGCCCTCTTCGTATCGCGCGCGCGGGGCTGGAAGGCCGCCGCGTGCTCTGTCGCGTCGCGCGCGTCCTCGTCGCCGGGCTCCGCGGTGGTGCGCTCAGGCCAGCCGCTCAGCGCCGCCACCCAGCGGCGCTCGCTCCGGTCGAGCAGGCGCCCGAGGCGCATCAGCGGCGCGGCGACCAGCCGCTCCTGCAGCCCCTCGAGGTGGAAGCGGTCGAGCGACAGCCAGTACGCGCGCCGCACGAGCGCCGCCGGCAGGAGCCGGCCAGCGAGCCCGACGTGCGGCAGCGGCTCGCCGGCGTGCGCGGCCCGGATGTCCTGCGCGTCGCGGAGCGCCGAGGGGGCGCGCAGCAGCTGGAGGCAGCGCAGGCAGGCGTGAGCGAACAGGTGGACGAGCGCGAGCCAGTAGAGCCCGAGCCCGATCTCCACGAACATGAGCCCCACCTGCGTCATCGTCGCGTGCGCGAGCGCGCCCTTCACGTCCGCCTGCACGCGCCCCACCATCGTGCCGTAGACGGCCGTCGCCGCCCCGACGCAGGTGATCACCACGCTCGCGGCGAGCGAGCGCTGGAGCAGCGGGGCCGCGCGGAGCATGAGGTACACCCCGGCGTGCACCGAGATGGCGCCGTAGAAGAGCGCGCTCGATGGCGTCGGCCCCTCCATGGCCCGCGGCAGCCAGCTGCCCAGAGGAAACTGCGCGCTCTTGCCCATCGCGGCGAGGAACAGGCACAGCGCGAGCGCCGTGGCCGCGCCGGGCCCGAGCGACGCGGCGGCCCCGGGCCAGGGCGAGCCGCCGAACACCTCGCCCCACTGCGAGGAGCGGGCGACGTCGTGCATGAGCACCGCGCCCCCGAGCAGCCCGATGTCGCAGAGCCGGTAGGTGATGTACACCCGCACCGCGGCCCGCGGCGGCGCCTCGCGCTCGTGGAAGAAGGCCACGAGCAGCACGCTCGTCGCGCCGACGAGCTCCCAGCCGGCGAAGAGGAGGTCGACGGTGCCCGCCGACACGAGCCCCAGCATCCCCGTCGAGAACAGCGCCAGGAGCAGGAAGAAGCGCGCGAAGCCCGGCTCGCGGTGCAGGTACGCCACCGAGAACCTGCCGACCAGGAGCGCGATCAGCGAGACGAGGAGCATCATCGTCGCCGACAGCCGATCGACGAGCAGGACGACCTCGAACGCATAATCGCCGAGCTCGAACCAGTGGCCGAGCGCCACCGGGACGAACGCGTAGGGCGCCGCGACGGCCGACAGCCATATCGCCAGCGAGGCCGCGAGCGAGAGCGCGAGCGTGGAGAGCACGACGCGCGACACGACGCGCTCGCTCGGCGTGCGAAGGAGCAGCAGGTAGGCGCCGAGCGCGGCGAACGCCGCCGCCGGAGAGAGCACGGCGAGCGCGGCGAGCTTGCCGAGGAGCACATCAGACAGCATGGTCGACGACCTCACGTGGCCGCGTGGACGCGGCTCGAATGAGCGCAGGCGGAACGAAGCCGGACCTCCCGGCGTACCAGTCGGCCGAGCGCTGGACCGCGGGCAAGGGTTGATCCGGCGGAGAGAACGGCGCGAAGCCGTCGCCCGTGAAGCACGCGATCCGGCGCGTCGCAGGATCGACGCAGGCGAGCTGGATCCAGCCGTTGCCGATGAGCTCGCGGAGGGCCGGCTGCCGCGCGTAGAGCGCGGCGGCCGTGTCCGTGCTCGCCTCGACGACGACGAGCAGGCGCACCGGCTCGTGGATCTCGATCATCTGCTTCGGCAGCCCGGTGCGCAGGTCGCTCAGCGATCCCTCCATGACCCCGAGCAGCGAGGCGAGGTTGTGAGGGAGCTTGGTGCCGGCGCCGTAACGGCGGTTGTCGACGCAGGAGAAGTAGTACTCGAGGTTGATCCCTGCCCCGACCGGGCCGACCGCGAGCAGGACGCGCTCGAGGATCGCTCCGCCCTGGTCCTGGATCGGGTCGTACGAGACGAGGAACGCCCTGCGGTCGAGGAACAGCCCGCGGGTGAGCGAGCGGCGGCCGACGACGCAAACCGCGTTGGTCACGTGCCCCAGCTCGGGCCGCGCCTCGCTGAGATCCGCGGCGCGCGCCTCGACGTGCGCCAGCGCCCGCGCGGCGTCGCCCTCGCGCGGCGCCGACGCGAACCTCCGGCAGCGCTCGTGCGCGTGCTGCTGGCGCGCGGCGTCGAGCGCTCCGACCAGCGCCGAGAGCTCGCCGCGGTGGGACGAAGGCACGAGGTGCTTGTCGTAGAGGACGATCTCGTCCGTCGTCGTGTTGTTCATGCCGCCGAGGAAGAAGGTCCCGTCCGGGATGTCGATCCCGCGCGCGGCGAGCAGCACGCGGACCTCGGGATCGTTCGCCATGGCCGCGAACAGCCGCGCGTTCGGGCCGCCGTGACGGCCGCCGCACGCGCCGCAGTCGTACGCCGACTGGTGCGGGTTGTTCACGCTGGTCGCCCCGTGGCCGAGCACGACCACGATCGGCGCGAAGCCGCGCGTGAGCCCCATGTTCTCCAGCGTGGCGGCCACGCGGGCCGCCTTGGCCGCGGCGGTGAACGGCTGCCCCTCGCCGCCCGCGGCGGAGCCCTCGTCGCGCGGGCTGTGGAGCCGCGTCGGCACCGGCGGGAGCAGGCGCCGCTCGAGAGCCCGGCGCAGCCGCGCCGCGGCCCGCGGAAAGAGGGTGCGTCCCACGAGAGGGACGGTGGACAGGAGGCCCAGGGTCGGTGTGAGCAGCACGCCGCGCGCCAGGGTGCGGGTACCGCGCCCCAGCGCGTGCAGGAGCCGCGCCCAGCGCTTGCGGCGAGCCTTTCGGCGCCAGCCCGCCTCCTCCTCGTGCGGCCGCTCGACGATCTCGTGCGCCGGCTCCACGCCGACCGGGCAGAGGCTCACGTGGCCGGCGTCGTCGAGCCCGCGGTAGCGGATCGGCACGCCGAAGAACCCGGCCACGCCGAAGGTCTCGTGCCGCGGCGAGAGCTCCTCGAAATGCCTCCGGAGGCCCTCGCAGCGGTCGTCGATGCAGAACGCGACCTGGAAGCGGGGCGCCTCGACGGAGCGCTCCTCCTCCGGGCGGCGGAGGTTCGCGGCGATCCCGTGCAGCACCTCGGTACGGTGGTGGTGCTCGTAGGCCTCATGCAGGACGCGGCGCCGCGTTATCTCGTCGAACGCCTCGAGCGCCTCGAGCGCCCAGACGCGCTCCGCCTTGGAGAGCGGCTCGATCTCGGCGGCCGAGAGGCCGGCGAGCTGAGCGAGCTGGAACAGACGGAACGGCCGAGCGTGGTCAGGCGAGCTCGACGGCGGCGCAGGCGGCCGCGCGGCGCGCCGTGCATGCTCGACGAGGCCGGCGAGCGGCCCTCGGTACCCCAGCCGCCGGCGCGCGACGTCGCGCAGCGCGTACCGGGCGAGCGTCAGGCGCGCGGCGAGGTACTCGACCAGCGACACGGGCGGCGATCCCGGAGGCCGGTCGCTCGGCGTGTGCTCGAGGCGGTGGATCATGCCGGCCCAGCCCGGCAGCTCGAGCAGCACGCGTGTCACGTACACGTCCCAGTGATCCTCGGCGACGGAGAGCTCCTCGAGGGCGCGGACGGCGATCGCGGGCGGCGACAGCGCCTCCGCGTCGAACCGGCGGAGCTCCGCGTCGAGCCCGACGAAGGCCGGGGCGGCCAGCCGGGAGCCCTCGAGCGCCATGTCGCGAAAGCAGCGCCACAGCCCCTTCGCTCGATCGGGCATCGTCCAGTGTGCAATGCCCTCGTCGAGGTAGGCGCCGAGGAACCGGATCATGAGCGGATCGATGAGCTCGGCCGGATCCTCGCCCGCCAGCTCGACCAGCAGATCGCGGTGCGACCGGCCTTCGCCCACGCGCTCGACGAGCGGCGGCTCCAGGGGCGGGGCGGGCGGCAGCGTCACGGCGCGGCACGCGTCCCAGAGCGCGAGGGCGGCGCGCGCCTCCGGATCGCGGCCCGCCCGGTCGAGGAGGCGCGCAGCGATCTCAGGGCGCGCCTCGAGCCAGCGCTCCGTGCTCTGGACGATGCGCCGGCGCCGCTCGTCGGGGACGTCGGCCCGGAGCCTGCGCGTCTCCCCGGCCTCGGAGATACGCCACAGCAGGCCCGCTGCCGTCTCGGCCTCGATCGGATGGCGCAGCGCGAGCCGCTCGATCTCGCGCCGGGTCAGCGGGCCCCGCCGTTCGTCCGGCTGCGCGGCGAACCGCCCCGCGAGCGCGGCCTCGAGGTCCTCGTCGCCGATCCGACCCGACGCGATGTGCGCTCGGTAATCTGCCTCGGAGAGATACGGCTCGGCCTCGAAGATGGCGCTCGCCGCGGCGAGCGCGTCATGGAACGGCAGGTGCTGGAACGCGTGCAACGTGTTGTGGTGGACGAACACGCCGATCGGCCCCTGCGCCGGCAGGAGGTGTCCGGCGTGCTCGACCACGTCGCGCAGGTGCTCCTGCCGGGCGGCGCTCGCGCCAAGATCCTGAGAGAGCTCGCTGTTCATGGGGTTCCCGAGTGGCGGTTGTTCCTGGAGAGCCCCACGCGCGCTTCCCCCTTTCGCGCCATGGTGTCTCGACTCGATTCAGCGCTCGGCGACAGGGCTGATGACAGGCCGCTTCCTCGCCGAGAGCGGGTGGGATGACATCTGGAAATGATCGCCGAGGCCGGCGAGGGTCAACTTCCGCCCATTTCGTTCCATCACGCCCTGGAGCTCATGCAGGTTGGACATGACCGTGTGATCGACCAGGCGGGCATTCGCGAAGTCGATCTCGATGTTCGAGACGTGCGCGTGGCTCTCGATCTTCCGCTGGATGCTGAGGTAATTGCTGAAGATGGCGGCATGCTTGACGCGCAGCACGACCCGCCCCGCCTCGACGCGCTCGTCCACCTCGGAGCGGAAGAGGACGCGCAGCGGCGCGCCGTTCGTCAGGTGGATGAGCAGCTTCACGGCGATGCCGGCCGCGACGCCGACGAGCAGATCGGAGACGATGCACATCGCAGCCGTGGTGGCGAAGATGACGAGCTGCTCCCTGCCGATGCGGAGCGTCTTCGCGAACTCCCTGGGCGACGCGAGGCGGGTGCCCGTGAAGGTGAGCATGGCGGCGAGCGCGGCGAGGGGGATCCGGTGGATGAGGCCCGGCGCGAAGGCCACGAAGAGGAGGAGGAAGGTCCCGTGAAAGAAGTTGGATAACCGGCTCTTCGCGCCGTAGCCGATGTTCGCGGAGCTGCGAACGATCTCGGAGATCATCGGCAGCCCGCCGAGCAGGCCCGCGATGAGGTTGCCCACGCCCGTGGCCAGCAGATCCTTGTCGAGGTCGGAGCGGCGCTTCGCGGGATCGAGCGCGTCGACGGCCTTCGCGGACAGGAGCGACTCGATGCTGCCCACCAGCGAGAACATGACGATATATTTGATGGACGCGGGCGTGCCGACGTGACTGAAGTCCGGGAAGGCGATCGCCTGGATGAGGTTTCCCGGCAGGTTGACGAGGAAGCTCGGCCCGATCGCGTACGTCGTGTGGGTCGCCGCGAGCGTGTACGTGTGCTCGTGCTCGAGATCGAAGAGATAGGCGAGCGGTACGGACAGCGCCAGCACCAGCATCGGCGCGGGGATCTTCTGCGCCCAGCGCGCTCTCTTGGCGACGACTGGATAGCCGAAGAGGAGGATCATCGAGAGGACGCCGATCGAGGCGATCTCGGGGTTCAGGCGCGACAGGCTGCGCGGGATCTCCAGGATCAGGTGGAGCGGGTCTTTCGCCGCAGGCGTGACGCCGACGAGCGTGTGGACCTGTTTCGAGCAGATGATGATCCCGATGGCCGCCAGCATGCCGTGGACCACCGAGGAGGGGAAAAAGTCGCCGAGCGTGCCCGCGCGCGCCAGGGCGAAGACGATCTGTGTCACCGCGGCGACGGCGATGCAGGCGAGCGCGCGGCGGTAGCCCACGGCGTTGTCCCCACCGCCGAGCTCCTGAACGGCGCCCAGCGCGATGACGATGAGGCCCGCGGCGGGCCCCTTGATGGTCAGCGGCGCGCTGCCGAGCCAGGTGGCGACCATGCCACCGACGACGGCGGTGAGCACGCCCGCGATGGGGGGAAACCCGCTCGCCATGGCGATGCCCAGGCAGAGCGGCAGGGCGATCAAGAAAACGAGGAACCCTGAAACCAGGTCGTTCCTCCACGTGGACGCCGAGGACGTCGGCGCCCTCGAAATCTTCGGATTGGACATGCGGTGCTCGCCTTGGAGTTGGGGCACCCTGTGGGCCCGCTGTTCGTCAGAACACGGCCCAGGACGGGACCAGTCGGTCGGAGGTTCCCGCTCGGGGTGACGATTTCGTACGGCGCCCAGGAACCTCGGCGCGGATCGGTTCCGTCCCAGGGCAGCCCGATGGACATTTCTTACTCCTTCGGGGCGACGTCGCTCGCCCCCTCGTGGCGCGAGCAGCGGGCGCTACCCCTCCGGCCATTCCACGCTAGAGTTCCGGCCTTCGACGCTCTAGATGCTCGAGCGGCCCTCATGACCGAATCGCGACCCCCCCTCGGCGAATCGCGCGCGGAGTTCGAGTCGGCGGTGCGCCCGGTGCTCCCTCGGCTCTATCGATTCTGCGCCTCGCTCTGCGGCGCGCGAGACCAGGCGGACGATCTGTTCCAGAACGCGTTGCTCAAGGCATACCTCCACGCGGCGTCCTTCGAGGGACGCTCCGACCTCGGCGTCTGGCTCTGCGGGATCGCTCGGCACGAGTACTTGGAGGCTTACCGGACCGAGGCGCGGCGCCGCAGCCTGCTCGATCGGCTCGTCGAGGTGTGCACCGACGCGCTCGGCATCCTCCCTCGCGCCGAGGTGTCGAGCCCCGAGGCGGCCGCGATCTTGAGCCAGGACACTGGAGTGCTCCTTGCGTGCCTCCAGGAGCTGCCGGAGGAATTTCGCACCGTGGTGGTGCTATGCGACATCGAGGAAGTCGGATATGACAGCGTGGCCGAGCTCCTCGGGATCCCCAAGGGGACGGTGAAGAGCCGCCACGCCCGCGGGCGCGCGCGGCTGCGCGACGCCTACGAACGTCTGGCGGCGCCGCGCGTCGTCGCGGAGCGGGAGGGTTCGACGTGAGCGAGCACGACGACGATCTGCCTCCCGTTCCGCCGGATCTCACGGCGAGCATGCGGGCGCTGCGCTCGATGAGCCCCTCCGATGCGCTCGTCGAGCGCGCGCTGAGCAAGCTCCCCGAGCGACCGGAGCGCCCGGCGGCGGCCGGCGGCGCGCGCTCGCAGCGGGCGAGCGACCGCTGGGGGTGGAGGGTGTCCATCGTGGCCCCGGCGCTCGCCGCGCTGGCGGTCGCCGTCTTCGTGGCGGGCGACAGGGGCGCGTGCTCTCCGGCGATCGAGCGATCCGAGGAGCGTGCCGTCGCCTTGCCTGACGAAGGGCACGCGTGGACGCACCTCGATCTGTGGACCCACCGCCACGCGGACGAGCCGGCGGTGGTCCAGCTCGAGGTGCCGGAGCACGTGCGCGTGCGGTTGCCTGACGGCGAAGGTGGATCGCTGGAGCAACACTGCCGGCAGGAGCGCTGCTCGCACAGGCTGACGCGCTACCGAGGCGACGCGCCGCTCGGCGTGGCCGTGGCTCAGCCGGGCCGGTATGAGATCCACGTCCGTCACGAGTCGAACGAGGCGCGCGTGCGCGAGCGCTTCGTTCTGATAGCTGAACGCGAGTGAGCCCAGAGAGACGTGTTACCGCGACCTGGGCGGCTCCGGTCGTCACCGCGACCTGCGGGAGGCCCCAACCTGGGTAGTCGGCAGTCGGCCGGGCCGACGCGGCTCATTTCTTCGCCGCCCTCTGCTCTCGACGGGCAGGCCCGCTCGGCACCCGCACGCGCCCCGCTGCGACGTAGCGTTGCACCGTCCTCAGGCTGATCCGAAGTCGCGCCGCCGCCTTGACCTTGTCGCCCCCGTCGCGCTCCAGCGCCGCCTCGACGATCTGCTGGATGAGCGACTCCAATCCATCGTCGAGGTCGAGCGCGGGCGAGGTGCTGGCGCGCGACACGCCCGCGGCGGCTTCTTCCGGCACGGCCAGCGAACGGACGCTCTCGGGCAGATCGGCCACGCGCACCTGCCGCCCATCCCGGAGCAAGCAGAGCGTCTCCACGACGTTCCGGAGCTCGCGCACGTTGCCAGGCCAGTCGTAACGGAGCAGCAGCGCCTTGGCCTGCCGGCTGAACCTCGGCGGGCGGACCCCGTGTCGCGCCGAGTGCTGCGCGACGAACTGATTCAGCAGGGGCGCGATGTCAGCGCGTCGCTCACGCAAAGCGGGGACATTGAGCGTGATGCCCTGGATTCGATAGAACAGGTCGGCGCGAAAACGACCCGCGCGCACCTCCTGATCGAGGGGTCGTAGCGTGGCAAACATCAACCGGACATCCGCCTCGATCTTCGTCGCGCCGCCGACGCGCATGTACCGGCGGTTTTCGAGGAATCGCAGGAGCTTCGCCTGCATCGGCATCGGCATATCACCGATCTCATCGAGCAAGAGCGTGCCCCGCTCGGCCGCTTCGACTTTGCCCTTCGCTCGCTCGCTTGCCCCGGTGAACGCGCCGCGCTCGTGACCGAAGAGCTCGCTTTCGAAGAGCGCGTCGGGGATGGCCGCGCAATTGATGGGCACGAACGGCCCCCGCCGGCGCTCGGAGAGTTCGTGCGCGCGCCTCGCCAGCACCTCCTTGCCGGAGCCGCTCTCGCCGATCAGCGTCAGGGTGACGTCCTTCGCGGCGACGGCGCGAAGGATCTGGTCCGCCTTCTTCATGGCGTGGGAGCGCATGATCGGCTCAAACACCACGTCAGGTCGTCGTTTCCGCTCTCCCACGCGAGAAATAGTGAGCGATCTTGTCGTAACCTGCAAGCCCGACCACGAGATCGGCTCCGGCGATCCACGTCGCCCCTCGACCGGCGGAATTCGTCGGCAGTTCGCCCTGGAAATGCCGAGAAAGCGCGCCGCTTCGAGCGCTCCTGGCGCGGTTCACGGCCAGCCCCTGCTCCGGCACGGATTCTGCTGTGACGGATTCTGCTGTGACCAAGACCAAGACCATGAACGAAGCTCCCACGACGAACCGCGCGCTCCGCGCCTGGGTCCAGGCGATCGCCGAACACACGCGACCTGCACGCATCCGCTGGTGCGACGGCAGCGAGGAGGAGCGGATCACCCTGGAGCGCGACATGGCGCTCTCCGGTTCGTTCATCGAGCTGGATCCACGGACTCACCCTCGTTCATTCCTGCATCGATCGGATCCGACGGACGTCGCGAGGACGGAGCACCTCACCTTCATCTCGACGCCACGACGGGAGGACGCGGGACCCACGAACCACTGGATGAGCCGAGAGGAGGCGCAGGCGCGCGTATGGCCGCTCTTCGCAGGCGCCATGAAGGACCGGACGATGTACGTGGTGCCGTACCTGATGGGCCCCGCGGGTTCGCCCTTCAGCCGCGTCGGGGTCGAGCTTACCGACAGCCCGTACGTCGCTCTCAATCTCCGGATCATGACGCGCATGGGCCGCGCGGCGCTCGGTCACCTCGGCGCTGCGGAGAGCTTCGTGCGTGGCATCCACAGCCTCGGGGACCTCTCGCCGGACAGGCGCTTCGTCGTCCATTTCCCCGAGACCCTCGAGATCTGGAGCATCGGCTCGGGGTATGGCGGCAACGCATTGCTCAGCAAGAAGTGCCATGCGCTGCGCATCGCGAGCGCGCAAGCGCGCGCGGAAGGCTGGCTCGCCGAGCACATGCTCATCCTCGGCTTGACGAGCCCCGAGGGGCGCACGCACTACGTCACGGCTGCCTTCCCGAGCGCGTGCGGCAAGACCAACCTGGCGATGCTCGTCCCCTCGCTCCCGGGGTGGAAGATCGAGACGGTTGGTGACGATATTTGCTGGATGCACCCCGGCAGCGACGGACGGCTCTGGGCCATCAACCCGGAGAACGGCATGTTCGGCGTCGCACCAGGGACCAGCCTCAAGACCAACCCGAACGCGATGAAGGCTCTCGCGCACGATGTGATCTTCACGAACGTCGCGCTGCGCGCGGGCCGTCGCGTATGGTGGGAGGGGATGTCCCAGCTCGACGAGCACGAGATCATCGAAGATTGGCGCGGCGCGAAGTGGACGAACGGCGCCGCGACGTCTCCTGCCGCGCACCCCAATTCACGCTTCACCGTCCCGCTGCGCCAGTGTCCCAGCGCGGCCGGCTCCTTCGATCTCGCCACGGGGGTGCCGATCTCGGCCATCCTCTTCGGGGGGCGCCGGTCGAAGCTCGCCCCTCTCGTCTACGAAGCGCGGAGCTTTCGTCACGGCGTCTACGTCGGTGCGACCATGGCGAGCGAGACGACCGCCGCGGCGACCGGCGCGGTGGGCGTCCTCAGAAACGATCCCATGGCGATGCTCCCCTTCTGCGGGTACAATATGGGCGACTACTTTGCGCACTGGATGGCCGTTGGGAAAGGGCTCAGTCGTCCGCCGAAGATCTTTCATGTCAACTGGTTCCGGACGGGGGACGACGGGCGCATCCTGTGGCCCGGGTTCGGCGACAATATCCGCGTCCTCAAGTGGATTCTCGAGCGTGTCGAGGGCACGGCGACCGCGCGCGAGTCCGCAATCGGCCTCCTTCCGCATGAGCGGGGAATCGATCTGACCGGGATGGACCTCTCGAAAGACGCGCTCTTCCAGCTGCTCGCGGTCGACAGCGGCGCGTGGTTGAGGGAGGCCGACGGTGTGCTCGAGTTCCTCCGCAAGTTCGCGGATCGACTCCCCGCGGCGCTGCTGGCCGAGCACCGATCGCTCGTCAAGCGGCTGCACGATTCGCTGCATTGAGCTGACCTGGGAGGACTCGTGGAAGATTATACCAAACCTTCGCCGGCGAACGACTGCCGCGACAGAAACCATTCCTCCGTAGATGGCCGCGCGGCCGGACCGCTGGCGGGTGCCGTCGCGCAGGCGCTGCGAGCGGGGCGCAGCCCCAGAAATCACGACTTCGACCGCTTCCTTCCCGACGATCTACGCCGCGTCTCCGCTCAGTTCTGGACGCCGATCGAGGTCGCTGTTCGCGCGGCCCAGTGGCTGGACGAGCTCGACGTTCGCACCGTCGTCGATGTCGGGTCGGGCGCCGGCAAGTTCTGCGTGGCGGCGGCGCTGGCGGGACGCAGCCACTTCACGGGGATCGAACAGCGATCTCGGCTCGTCATGGCGGCGCGCGGCCTCGCGCGGGTCTACGAGATCGAGGACCGCGTTCGCTTCGTCGAGGCCACCCTGGGGAGAGCGGAAGTTCCGCGCGCGGACGCCTACTACTTCTTCAACCCGTTCGGCGAGAATCTCTTCGGACGAGAAGACCACCTCGATGATGACGTCGAGCTGGGGGTCGATCGATACCAGCGCGACACCGCGGCCGCCGAAGCGCTCCTCAACGAGGCGCCGCTCGGGACCTATCTCCTGACGTACAACGGATTCGGCGGGCGGGTACCGGACAGCTACGACGAAGTCCGCGTCGATCGGGAGCTCCCGAACGTCCTGCGGATGTGGCGAAAGGCGCGCCTCGTGGCTGCCGGTCCGGGTCTACGCGCGGACGAGCTCTGACCACCACGACGACGCGTGACGCGCCGTCGCGCGTCACGCGATCCCGAGCAGATCGAGTACCGCGTTCACGAAGGTGAGCGGGTGCGGCGGACATCCAGGGACGTAGAGTGAAGGGCCGACGCGCTCCAGGAAGCCGCGGTCGACGCCCGCGGCGCCGTCGTAGAGCCCCCCGGAGATGGCGCAGGCCCCCACGGCGACGATGAACCGCGGGTCGGGCATCGCATCCCAGGCCAGCTGAACCGCCTCCTTCATGTTGCGCGTGAGCGGACCTGTCAGGACGAGCGCATCCGCGTGCCGCGGAGAAGCCACCCACTCGATCCCGAACCGCTGCACATCGAAGTTGACGTTGGTGACGGCGTTCAGCTCGAGCTCGCAGGCGTTGCAGCCGCCGGCCGAGACCTGGCGCATCTTCAGAGACCGCCCGAACAACCTCGAGAACGCCGCGGAAGCGCGGACCCGCACGATCTCCTCCTCGCCCTCTCGGACCGTGAGATCAGAGGGCTCGTTCCCGCCCATCCTTGGCTCCGGCGTGAACTCGATCTTCGCCTCGGGGCAGCCCTCCGCGCAGGCGTCGCAGAAGACGCAGCGGCCCAGATCGAGCGTCACCGGAGCCAGCCCGATGGCCTGGGTCGGGCACGCGTCACGACACGCGCTGCAATCGGCCGCGCACGGGCCGCGATGGATTTTCGGGCGACCACGGAAGCCGGTCGGCGTTGCCTTGCGGAGATCCGCGATGGCCTGCGTGCCCTGGGAGGCACGTACACGGAGCGACAAAAACATGGTCATAGATCGTTCCCGCAGTAGGAGAGGTCGAAGCTCTTGTTGCAGATCGGGAAGTCCGAGATCTCGTTGCCGCGCACCGCGAGGGCGAGGCCCATCCAGTTGCGGAGCGATGGATCCTGGACTTTGTAATGGACCACCTCACCGTGCGCGCCGGTCTCGACGCAGTGGACGACCTCTCCCCGAAACCCCTCGACGAGCGAAATGGCGAGCTGGTCCGGCGCGAGCTCGCCGATCGATGGCCGCGGGCGCTCCCAGTTCGCGTAGAGCGCGATGACGGCCGACACCCACGACAGGGACGCTTCGATCTCCGCGATGCGGATACGCGCACGTGCCCAGCAGTCGCCGTCCGGCAAGACGACGGGCTGGATGGGCACCACGCTGTACGCCCCGTGCTCCACGAGGTGGCGCGCGTCGAGCTCGATCCCCGAGGCGCGCGCGGCCAGTCCGACGAGCCCGAGCTCCCGCGCTTGCGCGGTCGTCAACGTTCCCGTCGAACGCAGACGGTGCTGAACCGTTCGTGCCATGAGAAAGCAATCGTTGATGATCGGCAGATCCGCTTGAAGCAGGTCGAGGTTCGCCCGAATGTCAGGCAGCGCCTCCGGCGGCAGCCGCATCCGGACTCCACCGGGGCGTAGCGCTCCTTTGCCGAAGCGGCTGCCACATAGCCGCATCATCGTGTTGATCGCCGTGGTTCGGAGTCGGCCGTACGTCGTCGCTCCCTGCAGAAATCCGACGTCCGCCGCCATCCCGGCCAGCGTCGACAGGTGCATCGCGACCCGCTCGAGCTCGAGGGCGACCGCCCTGGCGAGCTCGATTTCGATGTCCAGCCGGCATCCCGCGAGGCTCTCGAGGGCGGAGCAGTGCGCCCATGCGTGGGCGACGCTGGTATCTCCCGCGATGGTCTCGATGAGCGGGGTCAGGCTCCGCGGGTCACGCTCGAGAAGGCGGCGTTCGACGCCACGGTGCTGATAACCGAGATGGATCTCCAGGTGATGCACCTGCTCCCCGAGGCACATGAAGCGAAAGGAGCCGGGCTCGATCACCCCGGCATGGATGGGGCCGACAGCGACCTCGTGCACCTCCTTCCCTTCGATCTTGTAGAACGGGTGCGAGCTCATCGCCGACTGCTCCTGCCCCTCGTAGCGGATCGGCTTGAGCCACGGATGTCCGGCGATCCGCGCGCCGGTCTGCTCGTGGAGCTCGCGCTCGAAGCAGTGAAGCGCGGCGTGCTCTGTCGTCATCTCGTGGTACCCGCGCTCCGCGGCCACCTCGGTCCTCGAGACGTGCAGGGAACGGTCCGACGCCTGCAGGACCGCCGTGACCGCGACACGGTCGACGTCGCGCCTGCCGTACAGCGTGACCACACGCATGTCAGCGCGGAGCTGCTTCAAGAGCTCGTCGCGCCACGGCCCCGGCTCGAGCCTCGGGATCGTGCCGACGGCGACCTGGTGGACGGTCATCGACTCCTTCACGGCCCCTCCAGGCATACAGCCACCTGCGCGAGCAGCGAGCTGACGGGCGGCGGGATGTAGACGCCCAGCACGACCAGCGCGACGAGGAACCCGAGCTTGGGCAGAGCGACCGGCAGGGTCTGCCGAGGCCAGCTGCGCTGCCTCGTGGGTTCACCCCAGATCATCGGAAACACCGCTCGTCCCGTCGCCACGAACGTCATCGTGATCAGCACGCAGAAGGCGGCGAAGACGAGCATCTGCCCTGAGCCGACGAGGGCGGACAGGATCAGGAGCTCTCCGAGAAAGCTGCCGAACGGGGGGAAGCCGAGCAGAGCGAAGGTGCCGACCATCAAGAACCCACCGCTGTACGGGAGGTCCTCGATGAGGCCCGATATCTCGCGCGTGTCCTTGGTATGATAGTGAGCCTTGATCGTGCCCGCCGTCAGGAAGAGGATCGCCTTGATGAAAGCGTTGCTCAGGACGTAGAGCAGAAGTCCGTAGGACGCTGACTTGCCGACGCCGAGGCCGATCGCGATCACGCCGGCGTGGTTGATCGACGCATAAGCGATGAGACGCTTCAGGTTGCGAGTCGCGATGATGCCGACCGTCGACACGACGACCGAGACGATGCCCATCGTGAGGAGCTCGCCTGCCAGAAGCGACGCATGGGTCGGTCGGAGAACCTGAACGACGCGGAAGAGGGCGACGAGGACGCAGTTGAACTGGATGGCGCCGAGGAGCGCCGCGACGGCCGGCGGGGCTTCGTCGTAGGCCTCCGGAAGCCAGCTGTACATCGGCGCGAGGCCGAGCTTGGTGCCCAGCCCGAGGAGCGCCAGCGCGGCCCCGAGCTTCGTCCAGGCGTTCACCGGGATCGCGGGAGGCGCGAGGAGGCGATCGAGGAAGAACGTCGGAGCCTGGCCGCCGGACTCGAGCCCGCGCCCGAGGCAGATGAAGCCGACGAGGAGCACGCCGAGCCCGACGGAAGAAAAGAGCAAATAGCGCCATGACGCTCGATGGGACGCGGGTACGCCGGGTCGCACGATGAGGGGCGCGGCCGCGAGGGTGGTCGCCTCGAGCGCGATCCAGAGCAACACCAGGTGATTCGCGAGCAGCACCGCGTTCGCTGCAGCCAGGAACAACAGAGCCAGCCACACGAACCGCGCGATGTCCTTGCGGAGCGCCGGGGTCGTGTACACCCGATGCATCACGTACAAGGAGATGCCGAGGAAGATCGAGTCCACGACGGTCATGAAGAGCCGTGAAGTCGCGTCCACGCGAAAGAAGCCCCCGAGAAGGCTCGGGGCGTCGGGGGGCATCGCGGCCCCCATGATCGCGAGGGCGGTTGTGATCGCAGAAGCGCCGACCAGGACCAGCGTGGCTCGTTCGCGGGCGGCGCGCGCGAGGAGCGCCACGGATGCCAGCGCAGGAAGCAGGACGAGGGCGATCGAGCTCATAGCGTGGGCCCCTCCACGGGGCTATCGGGCTGCGCGACGGTGCTCGCGCCGAGCATCTCGAGATACCAGCGATAGAGGGCGATCGTCACCGCGACGACGGCGACCTGACCGAGCTGGATGGCGAGCGTGCCATGCTCATGCGCACCGCTGAGCTCGAACAGGGCGATCGCGTTCTCGATGCGAAGAACACCCACCATCTGGCTGAACGGACCGGATTGCGTCGATAGCACCAGGAAGCCGAGCAAGACCCCAGCTGCAGCCACCGCGACGAGCGTTCGCCGTTCTCCGTGCTCGGGGACGAGCGATTCGGAGAAGTTGAAAGCGAGGAGGACGACGCCGAGGGCGATCGTCCAAGAGAGCAGGTTCGGCGAGATGACGTCGTTGCGCCTGGGCGCGTTCTGCGATCGAAGCACGCGGTAGAGCGCGATCGGCGCGGCGAGCCCGCGCAGGAGGACCAAATCGCCCAGGGTGACCCAGTCACCCACGGTGCCGAGGTCCGGATTCAGGCGGTACGCCACCCACGCCATCAAGAACCCTTGACAGGACAGGCCGGCCAGGCTCGTCCGCCACGTCGCGACGAACAGGGGGATGAGCAGCACGCCGAGCAGCGTATTCAAGAGAGGGCTCATTCGGGGCCCCCCGCCCGCCACACGGTCGCGAGGAGCGCGACGACGCCAGCGGCGAGCGCGACGACGATGTACTGCGGAACAGAGCGTAGCTTCAGCCGGGCTACCAGGGATTCGACCGTGCCGATCACGGCGCCGACCGCGAGGGTCAAGGCGAGGTTCGCGGCGGCGCAGGCCGCGCCGCCGGAGCCCGCCCAAGGATTGAGGAGCGTCGCGACGATGGACGCGCCGACGAAGAGCTTGATCGCGGAGCCGAGGTGGATGCACGCGAGATCCGGGCCGCTGTGGTCGAGGATCATGACCTCATGCACCATCGTGAGCTCGAGGTGGGTCGTCGGGTCGTCGACGGGCATGCGCGCCGTCTCGACCTGAAGCACGATGAGCATCGCCACGACCGCGGCGCCCCAGACGAAGGCGGATGCGCCGGCGTGGAGGTGCGGCGCCAGCGCCTCGTGCAGGGTGCGTCGGCCCCCGACGAAGCTCAGCGCGCCGGTGACGAGGAACAGCGCAGGCTCGAGGAGCGACGAGAACACGGCCTCCCGCGCTGCGCCCATCCCCTCGAACGAGCTCCCCGTGTCGAGCGCGGCGAGCATGACGGCGACGCGGCCGAGCCCCCACACGTACGCGAACCACACGAAATCGAGCTGGAACGACGCGAGGGGCGTCGCACCGAGAAGAGGCGCGATGAGGGCGGAGCCCACCGCGGTTGCGAGGAACACGTACGGCGCGATCCGGAAGAGCGGTGTCGTCGTCGTGCTGTAGACAGACGATTTCCGGAAAAGTCGCCTCACGTCATGGGCCAGCTGAAGGACCGGCGGTCCCTTGCGTCCGGACCACAGCGATTTCACGCGGTTGATCACACCGGTGAGGACGAACGGCATGACGACGAGCGCGGCGACGTTCGCGAGGCGGGTGAGCATCATCGGCCGACCCCTCCGATCACCATCGCTCCGATGATGACGAGCGCGACGAACCCTGCGGAGAACGCGAAGCGCGGCTGTTCTGGGATGCGGTCGAAAGCTTGAGCGATGAAGCTCTCTCCGTGCCCGAGCACCTCGAACATGCGTCGCTCGACGGCGTCGACGTGGTGTGTTGACAGATGGCCGGGCTGCTGCGGGAATGGCCCCTCGGGCAGCCGCTCCCTTCGAAGCGATGGCAAGAATGATGCGAAGATGCGCGTGAACTGCTCGGAGAATGAGCTCCCCGTGTACTGCATGCGAGACGAGGTGGCGGTGGTTCCGCACCCCCAGGTGACGCTCCGCCGCGCCGCTAGACCTCGACGCCAGCCGATCACGCCGGCGACGAGCAAGGCGCCAGCGAGCGCGCGGCTGGCCCATGCGAGCGGAGTGAGCAGGGCTGGCAGCGTGCTCGCGCTGGACTCGATGGGAAAGAGCCTCAGCGCGGCGCCTATCGCTGCGATGCCCAGGTCTGGAGCGACGCCGATGGCGATCACGAACGCGGCGTGAACCACCATGGGCCAGAGCATCGAACTCGGCGCGTCCTCGCCGACGTGGAGCCCTGGATCCCGAGGCACGCCGAGGAATGTGAGGCCGAAGGCCCGCGTCATCGACAGCGCGCTCACCGCGCCGACGAAGGCCAGCGCCGCCGCCGCTGCGATGGTCACCGCGCTGCCTTGACTGGAAGGCGCGCGCCCCGAGAGGAGCCCGGCGTAGATCAGGAGCTCGCTGACGAAGCCGTTGAGCGGCGGGAGCGCGGAGATGGCCAGGCATCCGATGAGGAAGAGGATGGATGTCCGCGGGAGGCGCTTCGCGAGCCCGCCGAGCCGCTCGAGATCGACGGTGTGCGCAGCGCGGTAGATCGCCCCAGCGGCGTAGAACAGGAGGCACTTGAACAGCGCGTGATTCAGGATGTGCAGGAGGCCGCCGCCGAAGCCGCACAGGGTCAGCGCAGGGACTCCCCAGGTCCATCCGAGGTATCCCACCCCGAGGCCCATCGCTGCGATGCCGACGTTCTCGGTCGACGAGTACCCGAGCAGGCGCTTCAGATCGCGTTCGGCTGACGTGGAGAGGACGCCGAAGAACGCGGAGAGCGCGCCGAAGCCGAGCACGCTCCATCCCATCCACTCGTCGGGTCGTCCCATGAGCAGCGTGAAGCGGAGAAAGGCGAAGAGGCCGGCCTTGTGAATCACGCCTGACATGAGCGCTGAGATGTGCGCCGGCGCCGCGGAGTGGGCCCGGGGAAGCCACGTGTGAAACGGAAAGAACGCGGATTTCAGCGCGAACGCCACCCCGAGGAGCAGGAAGAGCGTCCCCCGCGCAGGGTCCTGGCTCGACAGGAATTCGCCGAACACGGCGAGATCCATGGAGTCGGTCTTGCTGTGGAGCAGCATGAACGCCGCGACGAGGACGAAGAGGCCGACATGGGTTGAGATGAGATAGTTGAAGCCGGCGAAGCGGATCTTCTGGTTGCGGTAATCCCAGATGACGAGCAGCCACGCTGCGAGGGCGGCGATCTCCCATCCCAGCAAGAACACGAGGGCGTTCTGCACCGAGTAGATCAGCACGAAGGACAGGGCGACCATGTTCAGGAGAGCGAAGTGTGGACCGCCGTTCCTCCCTCGATCGAAGTAGGGGCGGAGGTATCCGACGGCGTAGATCGTGCCGAGCAGCGTCATCGGGAGGGACCACGCGAGGAAGAACGCTCCGAGCGCGTCGACGCGGAACGCCATGCTGTCGATGGGCGTCGGCCAGCGCCACACGATCTCCAGCGCCTCGCCGCCGCGGAGGATGGGGACGGCCCTCGCGAGCACGAGCGCGGCGGCCATCGCTTGCGAGGCGATCGCGGCCGCGCCTCGCGCGCCGTTCGAGCGCAGGCCCAGCGAGAGCGCCGCCCCGACGAGCAGCACGGGCACGCTGAGGAGCAGAGATCCCGTCACGTTGCCGTCCTCCCGCGACGTCGGCTGGCGCGTCGCGCCGCGCCGGCAGGAGGTGAATTCCGTCGAATGATTGAAGCAGTCATGTGGACTCCGAATGAGCGTGCGCGCGAAGAGCGTCGAGGATGGTCCAGCCAAACGCCGGCTTCGGCAGCACCATGGGCGGCAAGGAGCGGCCGTCTGGCCCCAGCGCGGAGCGAAAGGACTGTGGTGTGCCCGTCACGAGGAGAATGAGGAGCTTCGGTCGCGCGCTCCGCAGCGACGTGATGAACGTCACGATGTCGCCGGGATCGAAGTCGTCGGGGAACAGAACCAGGGCGGTCGCCGCGGGCGCCATCCTGTGCGCGTCGTTCAATGTCCTCTTGCCGTTCGACGCAACCCCGGCCTGGCTGAAGTAGGCATGAAGCGCGTCGATCGTCTCGGGATTGTCCGCGACGACGGCGACGTGGAGCAACCTGGCGGAGGAGCGGTTTGCCATGGCTGCCCGGGCGTCTAGCAAGCCGTGGGCCGCCTCGTGAAAGGCGCAAGAACCTTGAGTACGCGCCTATCGCGATGGAAGAGCCGACGACCCTTTCGGAGGACAGCGGCACAAAACGACAGATTGACGCGGCAAATGCGAATGGATCACGTGAATTTCGTCACGATCAGGCCGCATTTTGATGCGATGGCGCCTACTTGACCGCTAAGAGGGCCAGTCAGCGGAGGCAGCGTCGCGTCGATCTCGACGCCGTCGGAGCGCCGCTCGCCCGGGGTTGGCCGCTTGTTATGCCGTCGGAGCGCGCCTCTCGCCCGGGGTTGGCCGCTTGTTATGCCGTCGGAGCGCGCCGCTCGCCCTGGATTGGCCGCTTGGAGAGGCCGCATAGGCGACGCCGGATGCTGCCGGCGTCTCCCCGGCGCGCATCTCGCCAAGACCGTCCGCGCGCCGCGGTCAGGTCTGCCGCTCCGCGCGCTTGGCCTCGTCCCAGTAGCCGTCGAGCTCCTCCAGCGTGAGCGTGTCGTGGGACGCCTTGACGGGCCAGCCCCCGTGCCGCTCAATGACCCGCCGTTCGACGTGATCGAAGCGCCGGGTGAACTTGTCGATCGTCCGACGCAGGGCCCCCTCCGCGTCGACGCCGGCGTGGCGCGCCAGGTTCCCGAGCGCGAAGAGCACGTCCCCGAGTTCCTCCTCGATGGCGGCGGAATCGCCGCCATCGAGGGCCCGATCGAGCTCCCCGAGCTCCTCGTCCACCTTCGCGCGCGAGCCCCGCGCGTCCGGCCAATCGAAACCCACGCGCGCGACCTTCTCGCCTACCCGCTGCGCCCGGGTCAGCGCCGGCAGGCTGCGGGGAACGCCGCCGAGCACGCCGCGGTCCTTCCCCTGCCTCGCCCGCTCGTCCGCCTTGATGCGCTCCCAGTTCTGAAGCACCTCGTCGGCGTTCTCGGCGCTCTCGTCCGCGAACACGTGGGGGTGGCGCCGCACGAGCTTCTCGCAGATCGCAGCGATCACATCGTCCGGCCCGAACGCCCCCTCGGCCCGGGCGAGCTCGGCCTGGAAGACGACCTGGAGCAAGAGGTCGCCGAGCTCGGCGCACAGCTCCTTACGGTCGCCGCCGTCGATGGCATCGATGACCTCGCACGCCTCCTCGAGCACGTAGCGCCTGAGCGTCGCGAAGCTCTGCTCGCGATCCCAAGGACATCCGTCGGGTGCGAGGAGCCGCTGCATCAGCTCGACCATGCGCGGAAACGTGCGACCGACCTGCTCGGGGAGCGGCGGCGCCTTCACGGGCTCGAAGGAACGAGGCATGCAGTGCTACTAGCGCAAACCGCCCCCGCTCCGGAAGCAGAGGAAGAGGAAGAGGAGACGGTGCAGGGCGCGTTTTCGCAGAGCGTCATCCTGGCTTCCGAGGCCGTAGCATGAGAAAAGTACGGAGGGCATCGAGGCTCCGACGACGAGGACGACCATGAAGAGCGCAGGCTATGTGGTGCTGTTCGCGATCGCCGGCTGCTCGCAGTGTGTGTGTCGGAGCATCGGGAGCGCGCCGGGCACGGCGCCGAACCCGGGAGCAGCTACGGAGGAGCCCGTGACGGCGGCCCTGGTCAACAGCGGCGAGCAGGAGGTGCTGGACGAGGAGATCACCCCGCTGCGCAAGGGCGGGCGCCACCTCATCGCGGAGCCGCCGGACGACGCGGAGGAGGTGACGTACGCCGCATGGATCGCGGCGGCTGGGCTCGCCGCGCAGAACAGGCAGCCGCCGCCGGCCGCACCACCGGGGTTCGCGCTGCGGGCGGTCCACGGGCGCGACCTGTGGGTGTTGTCCGAGGACGGCACGCGCCGCCGCGGGGCAGCCGCGGTCGTTCTGCGCGTAGGAGCGGCCGTGCCGCTGATCGTCGAGGCGCCGCACACGTTCTTCGATCGGGGAACGCTGCCCGTCGCGCTGGCCATCTTCGAGGCGCAACGGGCGCGCGCGCTGATCGTCAATACGTCGCACCGGTACGGCGGGGGTCCCAACCCACGCGACGCCAGCGCGGACGAAGACGGCGCAGAAGGCGGGCCCCCCAACCTGGGTGCCGCTGTCGGAGGCGGACGCAACCCGGGTCACACCGCGGATGGTGACGAGAGCACGGAAGGCGCTGGTGGCGAGAACGGCGGTGATGAAGCCGTCAACGGCAACACCGCGCAGGACGGCGCCCAGGGCACCGGCGGCGGCGCTCGTGGGGATAACCGTGCTTCCCGAGAGCGGCTGATTGCGTCGCTCGCCTTCGCAGACGTAGCCCACGCCGAGCGCTCGTTCTTCCTGTCCGTGCACCGGGCGCTGCTCCAGAGCTTCCCCGGCACGCCCACCGTGCAGCTGCACGGCTTTCAAGACCGTTCGGCTCCGAATGCCGCCATCATCGCCAGCGCGGTGGGGCACGGCGCCGCGCTGGACCGACTGCTCGCCCCTCTACGGGCGGTCATCAACGAGGGAAAGGTCCTCGCCTACCCCACGGAGATAGATAGGTTGGGGGGTGCCACGAACGTGCAAGCACGCTGGTCCCGTCAGATGGGCGCACCGTTCTACCATGTTGAGATGTCCCGAACGCTGCGCGACAAGCTGATCGTGGATACGGATTTCCGGCGCCGCTTCGCGGCGGCCTTCTCGGGGCTCACAGGCGGAACAAATCGGATGCGCGACCCAGGTTGACCGCAACGGGATTGTCCGCAACGACCAGGCTCAACGGATGCCAAGCGCGCGTTCTGCACGGCGAGCCGCTCCAGATCGTCCCAACAACCGGTGAACACTCGGCGTCCGCTGATCAAACGCAATCGGCGTCCCCGGGGCCGATCCATCCGCGATCGACACCGCATCCCCCGTTCGTGGGCGTACGCGCAGCGCCCCATGAACACTTCGCCCGCCCGCGCCAGCTCCTCCAACGGATGTTCCCATGAGACGGCAACGACGCGTCGGAGCCGCCCCTTCCTATTCCGGACCGCTGTGGAGCTCGCCACCCGATACCTACACCGTGAGCCCGAAGTCCCTCGCGCTGGCGCCGTGGAACGTGCACATCCACCACGTCCCCGCCGGAAATACCACACTGCGTACCCCGGCGCGCCACCGTTCGAGCGCCGCGCGGTACGACGCGCGAAACGCCCGCACAGCGGCGCCAGCGATTCGTCGTACGTCCCCCTGCTCGCGGCCCACTGCAAAGGTCGGATTGCGCTCACCCAGCGCCTCAAAGCTCGTTACGCGCTCGTACGGGGAGATCTTCGTGACTCGCTCAGCACCAAGAAAACGACGCCCCTGCTGCTGAAGCGCAGAATGGGCCTGCGCCTCCTGTACGTTGAGTTCGACTGCAACCTCGTGGCGAAAGTCATCAACGCTGTCCTGCTCTACCGCCGGCGGCAACGCGAGAAGTAACGTCACTTCCTCGGGCCACTGTGGGTTTTCCGGGTCAAGATACGCCACGGGACGCGCCGCTCGCAGCACGCCGCAGCCGAGCTCTCCCACATCGACTTTCGCCCCCGGCCACTCACGCGCATGCCGGACGAGGCCAGCGGCTACAGGGTTTGCGAGTACGTAGGCTATTTTTTCCACCACGGCAGCGCGCGTCAGGAGTCGCACGACGCTCGTGGCTTCGTGGTCCCATACCGGTCCTTCCCACGCGCGAAGCACCTTGGTCCCGAGCGCCACAATACGATGGAAGAACTGCAAGAAGCGCGGCAGGACTCCATTCACGTCCGTCACGACCAGGTGCAGATGCGTTGACATCGCGCAGAACGCGTGAACCTCGATTCCGAAGCGCGGGGCCGAGACCGCGAGGGCGTAGACCAGGAGCTGGGTGATGGCTGCGTCGGGGCGAAAGAGCAGGTGCCGGCGCAAGACGCGACGGGTGATCATATAGGTAGCGCCGGGCGCGATCTCGCGGGGGTGGCTCATGGCCCGTCCACATCAACAAACGCTGTGCCAAAGATCGCAGTCAATCATTTCAAGATATTGCCGCGCCCCGCAGGTGGCGGCTCCTACGCCAGGGGTGGCGGCCGCCATGCCACTCGGATCGCCCTACGTGGGTATACCTGGGTAGAGTCCACAACGTCGGTAGAGTCCACAACGTGGGTCCCGCCCCGCAACCTGGGTCGGCTCGCGCGCGCGGCGCGGGACCCAATCTGCGCGGGATCCAACCTGGGGCGGGTCGGCGGCGGGTGGGAGCTCGGGTCGGGTCCCGGGTCGGCGTCAACCTGGGTGGACCACCGCCACTGCCAACCTGGGTCGGGTCGGCCGGGGGGGGGGCGGGTCGGCGCCACCGCCAACCTGGGTGGGGTCGCGACGCGAAAATTACACGAGCAGCGCCGGAATCTGGTCAGGTCCGAACGCGGCCGCACCGCGCGGCGCCGTTGAGAACGTCGGTTGCACGGTCGGATCGGCCCGTAGCGCCGGAAAGCGCTCGAGCAGGAGCGACACGCCGACCCTCGCCTCCATCCGCGCAAGCGGCGCCCCGACACAGTAGTGCAGACCGCCGCCGAAGTTCAGCATCCCCACCGGTCGTCGATGGATGTCGAAGGTCTCCGGTCGCGGGTAGATCTCCTCGTCGTAATGGCGAGCGATCAGCGACAGGTAGAGGATCGTCCCCGCAGCCAGCGTCTCGCCGCCGATCGTCGCCTCACGCTCGACGAACCGCACGATGCCCGCCGCGCTGCTGCACCAGCGGGTCGACTCCTCGATGGCTTGCGGCAGGAGCGAAGGTTGCTGACGCAGCTGGTTCATCGCGTCCGGGTGGGCGAGCAGCGCCACGAGCAGGTTGGCCAGCATCCAGCTGGTCGTCTCGTAGCTGCCGAGGATCAACGTGAGCACGACCCCCTCGCACGCCTCCACACCGCCCAGCCCCTCCGCGACGATCGCCCGCGCGATCTCGCCGAGCAGCGTATCGCTCGGGTGCGCCACCTCGCGCTCGGCGATCTCCCGGAGCTGCGCTTCCATCGCGGCGTGGGCGCTCCGCCCTTCGGCCACGACGACGGGATCCTGCGGCATCACGACGCTGCGGATCATCTTGCGAATCAGCGCGTCATTCTCGGCGATCCGCTCCTCCGGGAGCCCGAAGAGGGCGCTCGTCACGCCCATGGGCATCGAGATCGCAAAATCATCGAAAAGCTCCGCCCGCTCTTTCCGCACGAGCCGTTCCACGACCCTGCGCGCCACCGGGGTCACGGTCGCCTCCTCGTAGCGGGAGATCACGCGTGGGGAGAGGACCGCGTTGAAGAGCCGCCGCATGCGCGTGTGCGCCTCACCGCCAAGCGTCACGAGCGCCCCTTTCATGATCCCGGTGTCGTAGGTCCGCGTGCTGAAGGTCTCGCTGTCGCGCAGCACCGCGACCACATCGGCCCCGCGGAGTACGACCGGCACGCCGAGTCCCTCGTCGAAATAGACGGAGTGCTCCCTCGCCGCAGCGGCGAGATGGATCCCGAACGCCGAAGGGTCTTTCGATGTGAAAGAAAATAGATTTTTACGAGGCAGCATACATAAAACCTAGTATTCCATCTCGAAACGCGAATCAAGCCGTTTTGCCATGACTTCGACTGGGACGTAGGTGTGGAAGAGCGGTTATTGCGGACGCTTCTCCCACGTTGGCTTCGCGTGCGGGCCCTGTAGGTGCCCTCCGCCTGGTCTTGGGTCACGCCCGCACCGTGGTTGTGTCGCTGTTGTCGGCGATCTGCGGCGATCGACGCTGACGACGGTCGCCCTACGCACGCCATAGAGCGGCGCCTTCACGGCGCTCGATCAGCGGTGACACGCCGTGGATGCGCCGAGATCCGTCCGTACTGGTTCGTCGAATCCCTGGCGACGAAAAGCTGCTCAACTCGGGAGTTCTGCTCGACCCGGGTTGAAGGAGGCGGATATCGCGGACGGAGGCGCCGTGACCGATCATGGCAGCGAAGCCCGGACGTCGTCGGGCCGGTCACCGAGAGGACGGATAGATTCCATCGTCTGCCTTGAGAAAGCGCCGGAAACGGCCAGCAGGCGCGAGCGCATCCGCCATGGACGGTCGCCAGGCCCCATAAGCCGAGCCAGACACGCCTCGTGCCCTCGCACCAGCGCCTATGGCAGGAGCACAAAAAAACAGAGCGTCCATTCGACGGTGGGGGGAAACCGTCACGGACGCTCTGCTTGCGTCTCTTGCAGGAGGTGAGCCAAGGACGTCCCTGCCTGATTTCAGATGCTTTTCCTACAGCAACAGACGTGCACCTTTCGGTTGTGGAATCGTAGCGAGCGGAGCGTGGCGGCCTTCGGCCACCGGCTCGCCCGATCAGCTGGAGCCGTTCCGCTCTCCCGGCGCCTCCCGTCCCCCGCCGACGCCCCACGACGGCCGGGCGTTGAGCTCCTCAACGTCGGTCCCAATCATCTCCGTGTAGCTGCGACCCATCGCCTCGAGCTCATCGCTGCTCAGCACGTCCTCGATCCGGGCGAAGCCCGCCGGCGCTCGCTGCTCCACCATCGAGAGGACCCGGTCGGCGCCCATCGCTCGGTTCGCGAGGACGAGGGAGCTCGTCGGCGGACGGCGCGCAGCTTCATAGGCGGCGAGCGCCTCTTCGGGGGCGCTCGTCCGGGCGAGGTGCCAGGCCAGCACGCGAGCATCGAGGATCGCCTGGGAGGCCCCGTTGGAACCGACAGGGTACATGGGATGTGCAGCGTCGCCGA
Source organism: Sorangium sp. So ce145 (assembly GCF_051525985.1). Classification (NCBI taxonomy): domain Bacteria; kingdom Pseudomonadati; phylum Myxococcota; order Polyangiales; family Polyangiaceae; genus Sorangium; species Sorangium sp. So ce145. The sequence continues at coordinate 6,733,663 of NZ_CP150315.1, forward strand.
GCAGGGTGACCCGGCCAGCGCCCCACCACGGCAGCGGATCGCGATCGATCATGGGATACTCGAAGATGACGGGCGCCGCGGCGATGAGCGCCGGAATGTCGAGCCAGGAGAAGCGCCACGCCGCGAAGTGGGGCAGCACGTCCTCCAGGCGTCCTTGCCGGTTCCAGCTCCCCGGCGCGACCGCCGCCCCCTCGTGCAGCCGCACCTCCGCCACCCAGTTGATCGCGGCCCGGCCGCGGAGCTCCGCGCGGCGGGAGATGGGATAAGCGACGAACTTGGCGGCCAGGTTGCTGCCGGCCATGATCATGCTGCGCCCCCCCAGGAACGGCTCGCCCTCGGTCACGCCGCGCCACATGTGAATGCCGTTCCACCTGGGCGGCCCCTCCGCCGGGTGGAGCTGCGCGCGAACCACGGAGTGGATGCCGTCGGCCCCGACAAGCACGTCCGCAGGGACCACGTCGCGCTCACCGGTCCGCCGATCCCGCACCGTGACCTGCACGTCGGACGTCGTCTGCTCGAACTTCTCCACCGCCAGCCCGACGCGCACGCTGGAGGCCCCCAGGCGCCGCTGCACCGCCGCGAGCAACATCAACTGGAGCTCACCACGGTGGATCGACACCTGTGGCCAGCGATACCCAGCGGAGATACCCCGCGGATGGCCCCAGATCCGACCCCCGAACCGATCGTGGTGCACGAGCTCGGCGGTCGGGATCCCTGTCGCCACCAGCGCGTCGGCGAGGCCAAGCTCCATCAGCTCTCGCACGGCGTGAGGGAGGAGGTTGATGCCGACGCCGAGCGGCCTGATCTCCCGCGCGGCCTCCACGACGCACGCATCGATGCCGGCCGCGTGCAGGCTCAGGGCCGCCGCCAGCCCGCCGATCCCCCCGCCCGCGATCAACGCCCGCATCACGCGACGCTCGCACGGCGCGCCGGACGCGGCAACGACGCTCGTGGCGCCCGCGACCGCGGCGCCGAATCCGGGTAAGATCCTGGAACGAGGGACATACATGCGATTGCTCGTCTCGATGGACTCTTGGGGTGCGAGGCTGCTCTCGGTGCTGGCGATCGCGCCTGCGCTGAGCTGCGGTGGAAACGTCACGTCCGGTGAAGCCTCGGGCGGCGGCACAGGTGAAGGCGCCTCCAGCAGCACAGGTGAAGGCGCCTCCGGCAGCACAGGTGAAGGCGCCTCCGGCAGCACAGGTGAAGGCGCCTCCGGCAGCACAGGTGAAGGCACCTCCGGCAGCACCGGAGGCCTGCCACCGGAAGGGTTTCCGTTCGCTTGCGACGATCCGGAGCCCATCGTCGTCGCGGACCAGAACACCGGGTACGTGCGCTGCGCCGACGGCTGGATCCACCGCGCGGAGGTCGTCACCTGTCCCAGCCCGCTCCCGCGTGCCAAGGCCTGCGCGGACCCGAGCGGCGCGACGGGGAACTGCACCTCCGACGCCGACTGCACCGAGCAGCCACACGGCTACTGCGACGTCATGACCGGAGGCGAGGTGGCTCCAGGGTGCTTCTGCCAGTACGGGTGCACGACCGACGCCGACTGCGGCGAGGGGCAGATCTGCCTGTGCGGCGATCCGGTCGGACGATGCGTGCCCTCGCAGTGCACCAGCGACCAGGACTGTGGAAGTCTGCTCTGCTCCAGCTACGTCCTGCACCCCGGATGCGGCGGGACCGCCTTCGCGTGCCAGACGCCCGCCGACGAGTGCGCCAGCGACCAGGACTGCTCAGGGGACGAGCAATGCTCGCTCGAGGCCCTGCGGCACACCTGCACGGCGCAGATCTGCGCGATCGGCCGGCCGTTCCTCGTGGAAGGCGTCGTGCGCACCGCGCAGCCCGCCGCGCGCGACGACTGGCGGACCGCCGCTCCGGACGCGCCGCCTCGCCTGGAAGAGCTGTCCGTCGAGCAACGGGCTGCCCTCGCCGAGCACTGGACCCGCGCCGCCCTCCTCGAGCACGCGTCGATCGCCGCGTTCGCGCGCTTCGCGCTGCAGCTCCTGTCGCTCGGCGCGCCGCCGGAGCTCGTCGGCGCCGCGCAGGCGGCCATGGGCGACGAGGCCGACCACGCGCGCACGTGCTTCGAGCTGGCCAGCGCGTTCGCCGGCCGCGGCGTCGGCCCAGGGCCGCTCGCCATCGACGGCGCCCTCGGCGGCGAAGGCGCCCGCGAGATCCTCGTGACGACCCTCCGCGAGGGGTGCATCGGCGAGACCATCGCCGCGATCGAGGCGGCAGAGGCCGCCCTCCACGCGACCGATCCAGCGGTACGGCGCGCGCTCGAGAAGATCGCCGAGGACGAGACGCGGCACGCCGAGCTCGCCTTCCGGTTCGCGGCCTGGGCCCTCGACCGCGATCCTTCCCTCGCGGGCGCCATCGTCGACGAGCTCGCCGCGGCCTCCGCGGAGCTCCGCGCCTCGAGCGAGGCCAGCCACGGCGGCCCGCTGCTCGGCTTCGGCGTGCTCTCCCCGCAGCACCGGCGCGCGATCCGGGAGCGCGCGCTCGCTCAGGTCATCGCGCCCTGCGCGCGGGCGCTGCTCTCGCGCGGCGGCGGCAGCATCGAGCGCAGCCGCCCGCGCCCGGCGGACGGCCGTCAGCGCGAGGAGACCGACAGCTTGGCGACGAACAGCTGACCGTCCTCGGCCTCGACAGGGCAGTTCAGGAGCGCGAAGTCGGCGCCGGACGTGCCTGCGAGGAACACGTCCGTTCCGGAGACGGCGAGCGCCAGGATCCGCTGGAGCGTAGGGCCGCCGAGCGCGCCCAGCCACTCGACCTCGCCGTCCGTGGCCCGGAGCCGCGCGAGGAAGGCGTCCCCCTCGCCGGCCTCCCCGCCGATCTCGACGTCATCGATCTTCATCTGCTGATCGAAATGCCCGGCCACGACGATCTTTCCGAGCTCGTCGACGCCGACGACCTGCGCCGATTGGGCCCCGCTGCCCCCGAGCTGCTTGGCCCACGTGGCGGCGCCGCTCCGGTCGAGGTGCGCGGCGAAGCCGTCCTCTCCGGTGGAGACGATCTCTCCCGCGAGATCGATCTGCCCCTCGAACGAGCCCGTCAAGACGACGCCCGCCTCGTGCATCGCCACGGCGCTGGCGCGCTGATCGCCGCGGAGAGCGGAGTAGTGTCGATACCAGACGTCCGCCCCCTCGGCGCTCCATCCATCGCAGATCCACGACGCCGGAAACGACGCCAGGAGCGCGTCGACCCCGTCCGAGGCCGCGCCGCCGGGCGGCAGCGCGCTCTCGAAGCCGGGGAAGCCCACGTTCACCCGGCCCTCGAAATCGGCGATCACGAAGGCGTCGCCGGAGGCCACACGGAGATCGCGAGGCAAAAAACGCGCCCCCTCACGGCCCGCAAAGACGCCGCTGCACGGATTCAGGAGGGTCTGTGCATCGTAGCTGGAGAACCCGATGTCGAGCCCGCCCTGGAGCGACGTCAGGACGAAGACGCGGTCGCCCTCCGCCGCAACCGCCTTCGCCTCGTCAAGACCGCTGGACCCGTGCGTCACGCACGCCGCTACCCCGCCGGGATCGCTCTTGTCGAGCCGCGCCACGAACGCGTCGCCGGCGCCCTCGGGCAGCCCGCAGTCCGCGCCGAACGACAGGCTGCCCGTGAAGTCGCCCGCCACGTAGACGCTGCCGCCGTCCAGCGCGATCGCGGTCGCCTGGTGGACGTGGGTCGCGGTGTCGTTCTCCGCGTTCCCGAAGCGCTCGCTCCACACGTGGTTCCCGTCCCGCGCGAGGTGCGCCACGAAGACGTCCTTGCCGGCGCCGCCCGCCGTGAGCGGGGCGCCGCCGGCAACGGTGAGGTCCCCCTTGAAGCCGCCCGCCAGCCACAGGGTGCCGTCCTCGTCGGCCGCGATCCCGCCGAGCGTGGTCTCGGCGCCACCGAAAGACATCACCCACTGGCACGTATAGCCGGGCTCGCTGAACGAGCCGCCCCCGACGCCTTGCTCGTCGATGAGCTGAATGCCCACGAGCTCCGCGCAGCCCGCGCTGCTCGCCGCGACGAGAGAGGTCGCCAGCCACAGCCGAGCGCGCCTTTCGAGCCTCATCGTCATCAGAACGCCCCGACGACGGAGCCACCGACGACGCCCGGAGCGAGCTGGAGGCGGGCGGTCGCGCGCGGCCCGTCCGAGGGCAGCGTCAGCCAGAGGACGGCCGTGCCGGCGAGCGCCACGCTCGCGGCGATGAACGAGAAATCGGACACGGTCGCATACGACATCGCCTTGCTGGCCAGATCGGGCACCGGCTGCGCGCAGTCCCGGTAACGCCTCGGATTCGCGCACGCCGTCTTCGCCGCGTCGTCGACCTTGTCCCACGTGGAGATCGCCAGGCCACCGAAGGTGCTTCCGAGCGCGATGCCCGCCAGCGTGAGCCCGCCCGTCACCCACATCAGGCTCCGATGGATCGGATCCGGCCTTGCGCCGTAAGGCGTCGGCCGGCGCGGCTCGATGTCGCCGGTGGAAGGCGCGGCATCCTGCGCTGCCGCGCTGGGCGCGAGCGCCCTCACGGGGACCTCGACGGCCTCTTCCGGCCGCGTCACCTCGACGTCGCGCGCGACGGCGTACCTCGCGGGCGCAGCCGCGATGACCTTGCGCTTCCCCGGCTCGACAGGGCGGGCCGCGCTGGCCCCTTTCGCGGCCACGCCGTCGCGCGTCACCGGGAGCGCCTTCACCTCCTCGGACACCTCTGCGGCGCTCTGCTCGGCCCGTGCCACGCCCGCCTGCGCCCAGGTGGCCAGCGTCACGAGGAGCCCGACCGCCGGCCAACCGAGCCCCCTTCGCCCCGCGCGCCCCACACCCTTTGCGGAGCGCCGGGAGCCTCTGCTGTTCGCTTCAGGCATCGAGTCCCCTGGAAGGTCGGCGAGCGACACCTGCTTCAGGTCCCCGCGCTGGACCACGACGACCGATAACAGGGCACCGCGACGAGCGCCAGACGAAAGACCCCCGCGCCAGCCGCCACGCCGCGCCCCTTGCGCGCCCCTTGCGTGCGCGCCCCTTGCGCGCCCTTTACGCCCATTGCGCCCTCTGCGCCGTGTTCGCGCTTCGACGCACGCGGCCTTTGCGCTAGCGTTCCGCTCTCGGTTCCTCGCGGTTCCTCTCGTTCCTCGCGGTTCCTCTCGTTCCTCGCGGTTCCTCTCTGTTCCTCTCGGTTCCGGTCTCGCCCCTCGCTCCCAGGTCGTCGAGCGTGCCGGCTGGAGCGCCCTCGCGAACAGGTGCCCTGATGTCCTCCGTGCCAGCCCCCAAGAAGACCGTGCCAGCCCCCAAGAAGAAGCAGTCCAAGAAGAGCGCGCGCTCGCTGCCTCGCAGGGACGAGGAGTGGATCGGCGGCTTCTTCTCCCTGCGCGCGTTCGTGCACGAGGGCGACGACGCGTACCGCCCCGAGGCGGTCGTCTGGATGACCGAGCGCGGCTTCGTCCTGAGCTGCGCCGCCCTGCGCCCCGGCGACGTCGTGACGGGCGCGGTCGACAGCTTCGAGGCCGCCGCCAGAGGTCCCCTGGAGGGCAAGCCGCGGCTGCCCGAGCGCGTGCGCGTGGCCTCGCCGGCGCTCGCGGAGGCCCTGCGGGCGCGGCTCGGCCCGGAGGTCGAGGTCCGCGTCGCGCCCACGCCGGAGATCGACGTCGTCGCCGAGGACCTGGAGGCGCACCTCGGCACGCGGGACGGCCGCCTGACGCCGAGCTTCCTCGGGGGCGGCATCGAGGCGCCGGCGATGGCCTCGTTCTTCCGCGCGGCGGCCGCGCTCTACCGCGTGACGCCCTGGAAGGCGGTGCCCAGCGACGCCGACATCATGGCGCTGTCGATCCCGTCGCTCGGCGCGCGCGATCTCGCGCTGTGCGTCGTCGGGCAGGCCGGCCAGAGCCACGGCGTCCTCCTGTTCGAGAGCGCGCGCGGGTTCGCGCTCTACCTGGCCGAGACCGCCAAGCTCCCGGACGCGCCGCCCGCGTCGCTGCCGGCGAGCTTCTTCTCGCTGAGCTTCGATCGCGCGAGCGACCTGCACCCCGCGCTGCGCGCCGAGGTCGCCGAGCAGCGCTGGGAGCTGGCCGACCCGGACGCCTACCCCACGCTCGCGATGGTCGATGAGGACCTCATCGGCCGCAAGCCGACGCCGAAGGAGCTCACGGCCTCCGAGGCGCTCGCGCTCGGCCTGGTCGAGCTGATGAAGCGGCGCAAGGAGATCACGAAGGCGTTCCGCGGCGGCGCCCCGGTGGAGGCGAGCTACGTCGTGGAGACGCACGCGGGCCCGGTGGAGGTGCTCTTCCGCGCGCCCCACCCGGAGCGGAGCTGATCCCGGCGGCGGCGCCGGCGATCAGTCAGGGCTCGGGTGAGCCGGCGGGCGAGCGCAGCAGCGGGGAAGCCCCGCCCTCAGCGAGCGACGAGCCGGTAGAGATCGGCGTTCACGATGAACTCGCAGAGGACGTTGCCGAGCTGGAGCATGTCGCCGCTGCGGAGAGGCACGCCGTCCCCGGACGGCGCCAGGAGCCGGTCGTTCAGGAAGGTCCCGTTGGTGCTCTTTCTCGCGTGGAGCATCGGGGTGTCCGCGACCAGCACCGAGATGTGGGCGTGGACCTTGGAGACGGACGCGTCGCGGAGCACGACATCGCTGTTCAGCGCTCGCCCGATGAGGATGCGATCCTGCCAGGGGCTCTCGGGGCGCTTCGCCACCGGCAGGAGCTCGCAGCCGTGCGACGTGGCGATCATCCCCGACGAGATCCGGTGGCGGGACGAGATCGGCTGGCCGCTCATGCCAGGCGCGGTCCCGGCGACGAGGGTCTTGAACGACGGAGGAGGTTGGTCATCGGGGCCGAGCTCCCGGAGCAGCCAGGCGTGCGGGTACTTCCGATCGAACGCCATCCGTGAAATCGCCCGGCTCTGAGCACAAAGCGCCGCGAAGGTCAACATGACGAGATCTTCCCCCAGGTTCCGGGCCGTTCGAGAGAGTTGAGCTCCCCGAGCGGCGCATCGCCCAATTCAGCGGGGCCCGATAGGCCCTTATACATCAGGAGACGACGGAATCACCGGACGCCACGAGACACCTTCGAGACGACTCCGGCGCTGAACGGACTACATCGTCGGCGCTCGCCACACTCGGCTCCCGCGCGGCTCGACAAGACCGGCCGCACCGAGCCCATGACGGGCGTCTTCGCGCTCGATGCGCCGAGCATGCGCGACCTCGAGTCGACGCGCGGCGGCCAGCGGATCGGCGTCGCCCACGCCCCGCTGGCAGATCGGACCAACGCCGGCGTGACCTCGGAGGCAGCGGACCCGATCTCGAGCTGCCCCTCGCCGTTCGCGCCCCAGCACCACAGGCTGCCGTCGAGCCGCCTCGCGCAGCTGTGCAGCTCGCCGATGGCGCTCTCGGCCCAGCCATCACCCTCGACCGCGGCCGGAGTGGTCCGGTCCTCCGTGTCGCCGACGCCGAGCTGCCCCTCGTCGTTGGCCCCCAGCAGGAGAGCCGCCCGCCCAGGATGACGCACGTGTGGTACGGGCCCGCGGCGAGGCCGTCGACGCGCAGGACGGTGTCGCCGGCAGCGCCGCCCGCGCCACGCCCGCGGCCGCGTCGAGCGTCCTGTCAGAACACCACCCCCGCGCCCAGCGCCGCGAGCACGCCTGGGCCGCCCGTGCTCGTGACGACCGCGTCGCCCGCGAGCGCCTCCACCATCATGAAGGGCGCGAGCGCGCCGACGCTCGCGCCGAAGCGCACGGGCCGCACGTCGACGTCCGCGGTCACGACGAGCCGCCGCGCGCCCCGACCCACAGCGCGGCCGCCCCCAGGGCGAGCGCTCCTGCGAGGGAGCCGGCCCAGAGCCACCGGCGGCCATGGCGAGCGCCCCGGGCCTCGAGCCGCTCCTCGATGCGCTGCCACTGGCGCGCCGCGCTCCCCTGGGTGAGCGGCGGTCGCACCCACGCCCGGAGGGGCGGCTCGGGGTTCATGCTCACGATGTACCCCGACGGGCCGGGAATGGCTCAGCCGGCGGATGCGCTCGGGCGCGCTCCAGCCTGGCGCCGCCGGGACGAGGAGCGCGCCGGCAGCGGCGCTCAGGGCAGGTTCGCCAGCGGGTCCGTCTTGCCGACGCCCGCGTGCTCCAGGACGAGCGCCTTGACGGCGGCCGCGCGGTCGAGCGGGTACTCGTACGGCGCGGTCCAGGAGCAGTCTTGACCCGACGCCTGCGTCCCGGTGGTCTGCTCGAACACGTTGTCGATGCGGTGCGTACCGCCGGCCGGGCTGTCCAGGGTGGTGATGGGGTTCTTCACCTTGTAGAAGTGATTGCCCTCCACCCTCAGGCAGGCGCCGACCCGCGAGTTCACCCCCGACGTGGGGACGTCCTCGAAGTAGTTGTTGAAGACGTGCCCGTTGCCGCCGCGGTAGCTCGGGACGCGGGAGTTCACGTTGCGGAAGCGGTTGTGATGGAAGGTGATGCGGCGGTCGCTGTCGTCGTTGTCCGACGATCCGACCAGCATGCCCTTCCAGTGGTCGTGCAGGTAGCTCCACGAGATCGTGATGTTCGAGGACTCATGGGTCGCGTCGATGAGGCCATCGTACTTGTCCTTGTCGGAGTTCACGGCGGGAGACTCGGCCCAGAGCTCGCAGTGGTCGATCCAGACGTTGTGGCTCTCGTCCATGTGGATGCCGTCGCCGTTGCCGCTGCTGGCCAGCACGTGGTGGATCTTCAGGTTGCGGACGATGATGTTGGAGGCCCTCCTCAGATTGAGCCCGATCCCCTCCAGCTCTCCGCTCGACCCGACCCCCACGATCGTCTTGTCGGAAGTGACGTCCACGTCGTCGCCGCTACCGCTGATCTTGCCGGTGATCTGGATGATCATGGCGCCGTCCCGCGCGGCCTCCCTCCTGAGGGCGTCGAGCGAGCTCACCGAGACGACCTGTCCGCCCTTGCCGCCGGTGGTGCCGTCGCCGGTCGTGGCGTAGCCGTAGAGCCTGAAGTCGACCGCGCCAGGGTCGCCGCCGCCGGCGCCGCTGCTGGAGCCGCCGGTGCCTTCGTCCGAGCCGCCCTCACCGCTGCCGGAGCCGCCCTCACCGCTGCTGGAGCCGCCGGTGCCTTCGTCCGAGCCGCCCTCACCGCTGCCGGAGCCGCCCTCACCGCTGCCGGAGCCGCCGGTCCCGCCGCTGGAGTTGCCCGCGCCGCTGCCCGCGCCGCTCCCACCGGTCCCGGCGGCGCCGACGCTCGCCGTGGAGCCTGCGCTCCCGCTGCTCGTCGGCTGCCCCGCGTCGTCTTCCGGCTCTGACGTCTCCGAGCCGCACCCGACCACCGAAACGCCGAGGATGCCGAGCGCGATCAGCGCAGCCCAAGCGACTCCAGATTCGCACTTCATGAGCAAGTCACCTTTCCGTGATGAGCCAAGGCCAAGCAGCTCGCGCGACGCGGGCGGAGACGCCGGACAGCACACAAGCCGTTCGCTGGAGCTTCACAGCAACGCACATGCCATCGGTTCAGGACGAACCAGCCCTGTCTGGATCGCACGGTTCCACCGCATTTCTCGCAGGGATCTCTGCAGCGCCGCTCCTCTCCCCCGGAGCTCCCGGGCAGGCGCCGCGACCGAGGCTGTCAACCACCGGTTGACACGGTGGACACGTGCAACACCGCGTCATCAGCCCTGGCGCTGTACGATGCCCGCGATATCGAGCGCCGCGGCGTGGTCCCGCGCCCGGCTCCGCGGCGCCTCCCGGGGATCAGGGGCCGATTCGAACGAGCTCGACCCAGTCGAGCCTCGCCGCGTCCTCGCGGCACCCGAACGAGACGATGTGCACCCCTGGATCGAGCGCGAACTTGAGCAGCAGCCCTGTCGCGTCCTTCGCGTCGTGAACGTAATCCTCGTGGAACTCGGTCCCGTTGAAGTCGTACCTGGTTCCGAGCTCCGGCTCATGGTCCACGCGGACCAGGAACGAGTTGTCCGTGCTCTCGTCGGGCCCCGTGGCGACCCTGGCCCTGATCTGGTACGTGCCGGCCTCGCCGATCTCGAACGAGCAGTCGACCCGGTCGCTGTTGCAATTCGCCTCCTCGGGGACCGCCACGTACGTCCCGCCGCTCGCGAGCGGGTCGTCCACGCGCTCGAAGCGGCCGGAGAGCTCGCAGTCCTCGGCCTCGATCCTGATCCTGAACGAGCTGCTCCCCCCTCCCGCGGGCGCCGGCGAGGCATCCCACGCGGCGGACAACCCCTCCAGCGAGCACGCGCAGGCCAGCACCGGCAAGAGCGCCCCCCAGCGCCCCCATCGCGCCGCACGCGCGACGGCCGCCGTCGCGCGCGCCGTGGGATCCTCCCCCGCGCCGCAGCTCGCGCGAGGTGTCGTGTCCGCCCCAGGTCCCGAGGTCTCGTTCATCTCCCACGACGCTAGCAAGACGCGCACCGGCGGCGCGGCACAACTCGTCGAGCCGGCGCGATTCACGCGATTCACGCGGGGCGCGCGGACGTCAGAAGCACGCCCCGCGCGTGTCAGCGCGCGGCGGGACGCGCGTAATCCTGCGCGCGGAAGAGCACCCCGTGGACCTCGCCGTCGACCAGCGCCGGGACGAGCGCCCCAGGCAACACCGACTCGACGTCGTTCGGCGCCTTCGGCCCGCCGAGATCGGTCCGCAGCCACCCCGGGTCGAGGAGGTTCATCAGCACGCCCGTACCACGGAGCGAAGGCGCCATGTCGCGCACGAACTTGTCGAGCGCGGCCTTCGACGCCGCGTAGGCCATCAGCTCGGGCTGATCCTGGATCCCGGAGGTCACCTGCACGATTCGCCCGAACCGCCGCTCCAGCATCGTCGGCAGCAGCCGGTACGTGATCCGTATCGGGCTGATGACGTTCACCTCGAAGCTGAGCCGGTAATCGTCCGCCGGCGTCTGCAGGTGCGAGGCGCGGAACGGCGTCATGATGGCGGCGTTGTTGAACAGGAGGTCGATCCCGCCCGACGCCGCGATGGCGTCGTCCAGCATGCGGTCGACCGCCGCCTGATCCGACAGCTCGCCCGAGACCGCGCTCACCCGGATCCCCTTGCCGGCGAGCTCCCCTTCGAGCTCGCGCGTGTGCGCCGCGTCGCGGCTGTGCAGGACGACGTTGCAGCCGAGGTCCGCGAGGCCGCGCGCGATCCGCTTGCCGATGCCCCGGCTCGCGCCGGTGACCAGCGCCCACTTTCCACGAATTTCAAGCGTCATGGCGGCCTCTTATGGCAGAGGCCGTCCGGCCTGGCAGCTCGAAAAGCGCCGCGGCGGGCGCAGGCGCCGCGGGGACGCCGCTCCGGGTGGCGCCGCGCGCCGGCGCCTACGCCCGGCGCCGCGCGCCTCCACGCGCGCGCCGCCGGCTGACCTCCAGGCCGCGGCCGAGGCTGCGCAGGACGAGCAGCTCGTCGCCGAGGTCGACGTCGACGAGCGCGCGCGCGACCTCCGGGCGGACGCCGGTGAGGATCGGCCTGGAGCCGAGCAGCTGGATCGCGTGCGCCAGCCGCTCCAGGGCCGCGGCGCCGTCCGGATCGAGCGCCTCCGCGCCGGTGACGTCGAGGACCACGTGGGACGCCCGCTGCGCCACGATCGCGGGGAGGAGCCGCTCTCCGAGCTCGCTGCCGCGCTCCGCGTCGAGCCGCCCGATGAGCGGCACCGCGAGCGTGCCCCGGCCGACGTCGAGGATCGGCGCGGAGAGGTTCAGGATCTGCCGCCGTTGCTCCTCCACGAGGGCGAGCGAGCGGTTCAGCTGGTCGATGAGCCGGCCCTGCTCCTCGACCTGCCCCTCGGCGCGCCGCTGCGCCGTGACGTCGAGCTGCTGCACGAGCACCGCGCGCGCGCCGGTCACGGGATCGGTCGTGGGGCGCGCCTCCACCTGGTGCCACCGCTCGCCGTCGGTCGTGACGACCCGCACTTCCCCTGCCCACGCCGCCTCCGCGTCGATCGCGCCGCGGACCGCCGCGGCCACGCCCTCGTCCGGGAACGCCGCGTCGATCGCCGGCGCGTCGCCGAGGGCGCGCAGGGCCGCGGGGTTGTGGAAGAGCACCTTTCCCTCCCGGTCGACGAGGCTGACCAGCACCGACGAGTGGCGGACCGCCTCCACGCCGCGCACCATCGAGGCGCCGACGCTGGCGGCCTGGGGGAGCGCCTGGAACAGGATCGCGAGCCGCCCGTCATCGAGGTCGATCGGCTGCCCGTGGAGCGTCACGGTCGCGGGCGTCCCGCGCGGGTAGAGCGTCCAGTCCTCCAGCACCGTCTCCCCTTCCGCGAGGACGCGGAGGTAGCCGTCGAGCCGCGCGCGGACGGCCGGCGACAGGTCCGAGAGGTCGCGGGAGAGCAGCTCGGCGCGATCCGTCGCGTGCCAGAACTGGAGGGCCTTCGCGTTCACCCAGGGGAACCGGTGCCGGCCGTGATCGTAAACCCAGGTCGGCAGGACGGATAGGTCGAGCGCCGACAGGCGCTGGTCGAGGGACGTCATGTCGTGGCGGCACGTCATACGACGCCCCCGTCCGTCCTGCACGCCTCTTAACGTCTCTTCACCGGCGCGGCCGGCGCGCGCGGACGCTCAGCGGGTGATCTGCCATAAGAGATCGAGCAGCTCCTGCACGGCGGCCCGCCGGTTGTTCCAGCGGGATTCCCAGGACGAGGCCGCCACGACGGCGCTCGCCCGACGCGCCGCCTCCCTGGCGATCTCGGCCTCCCGGCGCGACCGCGCCTCTTCCTCGATCTGCTGCTGGCGCGCCCTCGCGGTGCCGCCCGACGCGGCGAAGGCGAGCAGCTGCGGGAGCTCGCCCCGGTCGAACCAGGTGCCATGTTCCCTGCAGATGTCGACGATGATGCCGCTCTTGCCGGCGAAGTTCTTGCGGTTCATCCGCTGGCCGCACGCCGGGCACCGGACGTAGCGCACGCGGACGTCGACGTGCTCCGGCCGCCGCGGCGGCCTCGGCGCGCTCGTCCCATAGCTCTCCCGGCGCTCCAGGAGGTCCAGCAAGAGCGCGTGGTCGACGAGCTGGCCGCCGCACCGGCCGCAGTCGCGCAGGAGGCCGGCCGCGGCGCGGAACGCCGAGAAGGGCACGCCGCACTCTGCGCAGAGGAGCGCGTCGGGCTCGGGGATGGGCTCCAGGCCGAGCTCGTGCCCGCACCCGTCGCAGCGCTCCGCGTCGGGGAGGTTCAGCTGGTAGCAGCCGCCGCAGCGCACGGTGGCGAGCGACCCCTGGCACCCGGGGTAACAGCGCCCCTCCGCGTTGGTCAGGAGGCCGCATCGCGGGCACGGGCTGCGATCGGCGCGCACCCTGGGAGTCTAGACGCCCAGCGCGCTCACGAGAAGCGCCGCGACAGCCGCCCTCGCTCCTGACGCCGGCGCCGCCTTCAAAGCGCCGGATCGATGATCGGGCTCAGCGCTGCCTGGCGGGGCGCATCCAGGGATGGGGATGGGAGCTCCGGGGGCGGCTGTGCGGCGGCGCGCTGGACCGGCGCACCTGCTTTCCGAGCTCCTCGAGGAGATATCCCACGGCGGTGTCATCGTCCTGAAGCACGACGACATGGTCGTTGTTCTCCTCACGCAGGAGCCGGTTCACCTGGAGGGCGCCGACCGCCGTCCGCACGACGATGGCGACGCACGCGAACTCGCTGACGAGCATGCTGCGCGTGCGCATCGTCGCGGCCTCGAACGACGGATCGTTGTTCATGGGCGCCCGGCGGAGGTCGAGCAGGTGGCCGAGGCACCAGCGATCCAGCGACTCGTAAACCTTGAGCGCCTCGGAGTGGACCCGGATGAAATCGTCGGGAGATGGATAGGGGAGCTCGGAGCGGGTGCTGCGGACGATCGACATCTCCTGATCGAGCATGACCGTCAGGTGGTCGTTCTGCAGCAGGACATCCATCCCACCACAGGATAGCGAGCCGGCGGCGCGCCGGCACTGAAAAGCAATGGCGAGCTCAACGCTGCGCCGGCAAATGCTGGGTGATCGGCCAGAACGGACCGCCGCGCAACGGCGTGGGTTCGGGTGTGCGTGGAGCGATGAGCGGCCCAGAACCAGCGGCGTCTGCATTCCCTCGCGATGGGCGCGGGCGGCGGGAACGAATCTCCTTCAGGCCAGCGAGTTCGGCTCTCGGGACGACGACCGGCGGTCATGTGTGCTGGTCAGTTTGGTTGTTCGTCCCGCACGCCCGAGACGCGCGCCTTCGACCCGTGCCGCCCCCATCGCCGCTCACTCGAACCGCAGCGCCTCCACCGGATCGAGCCTCGACGCGCGCCTCGCCGGGCCCACGCCGAACGTGATCCCGATGAGGATCGACACCCCGAGCGCGAGCCCGACCGCGTACGTCGGCACGATGGTGGCCCACTCCCCGAACCGCGACAGCAGCACCGCCGCCCCGTACCCGAGGCCCACCCCGGCCACGCCGCCCGCGAGCGACACGACGACCGCCTCGACAAGGAACTGCCTCAGGATGTCCCCGCGCCGCGCCCCCACCGCCATCCGCACGCCGATCTCGCGCGTCCGCTCCCGCACCGAGACCAGCATGATGTTCATGATCCCGATTCCACCCACGATCAGCGACACGGCCGCCACGCTGCCGAGCAGCATCGTGAAGGTGCCCGTGATCTGCCCCATCGTCGCCAGCATCTCGGCCTGCGACCGCACCTCGAAGTCGCTCGGCTGATCCGCGCGCAGCCGGTGGCGCAGGCGCAGCAGCTGCTCGAGCTGCGCGATCACCATGTCGGACCGATCCTCGCTCGCCAGCTGCAGCGAGATCGTCGACAGGTGATCCTGCCCGAACAGCACCGACCGGTGCGTCGACAGCGGCACGAACACCCCGTCGTCCGGCGAGCCCATGCCCGACCCCTTCTCCGCCAGCACCCCGACCACCCGGAACGCGTTCCCGTTGATCTGGAGCCGCGTCCCGAGCGGCGAGGCGCTCACGTTGGCCGCGTAGAGCTGCCGCGCGACGTTTGCCCCGAGCACGACCACGCGCGCCCGCTGCTGCTCGTCCAGGTCGGAGAACGAGACGCCGCTCGCCACCGAAAGAGAGCGGACCTCGAGGTACGCCGGCGTGATCCCCGTCACGGACGCGTTCAGGTTGCTCGCCATGTACCGCAGCTGCGCGCTGCCGCTCCGCTCCGGCGCGACCGCCGCCACGCCGTCGAGCCCCTTGAGCGCCTCGGCGTCGTCCTCGGTCAGCGTCTTCACCGTGCCCGACCGGACCCCGCTCGCCGACGCGGAACCCGGGCGCACCATCAGCAGGTTCGCGCCGAGCGACCGGATCCGCCCCTCGACGCTGCTGCGCGCGCCCTCCCCGATCCCGAGCACCGCCACGACGGCCGCGGTCCCGATGATCATGCCGAGCATCGTCAGCAGCGTCCGCAGGCGGTTCGAGGCGAGCGAGCGCCACGCGCTCTTCGCCGTCTCCTTGATCAGCATGCCGCCTCCATCTCGCCCGCGTGGAACGCCGACACCACGTCGGCCGAAGGCCCGTCGGCCACGATGTGCCCGTCCCTCATGTGGATGGCGCGCGAGAGCGACCGCGCCACGCCGAGGTCGTGGGTCACCATGATCAGCGTCGTCCCGTCCGCGTTCAGCGACAGGAGCAGCTCCAGCACGTCGCGCCCCGTCTTGCTGTCGAGCGCGCCCGTCGGCTCGTCGCACAGCAGGATCGACGGCCGCGTCACGATCGCCCGCGCGATCGCCACGCGCTGCCGCTGCCCGCCGGAGAGCTCCGACGGCAGGTGCCGCGCGCGCGCCGCGAGCCCCACGCGCTCGAGCGCGCCCTCCGCGAGCGCGCGGCTGTTCTTCACCGCCCCGTAGAGCAGCGGCAGCTCGACGTTCTCCGCCGCCGTCATCCGCGGCAGCAGGTTGAAGCTCTGGAACACGAACCCGATGTGGCGGTTCCTGAGCGCCGCGAGCTCGTCGTCGTCGAGCTCCGCCACGTTGCGCCCCCCGAGCCGGTACACGCCCTCCGTCGGCCGATCCAGGCACCCGAGGATGTTCAGCAGGCTCGACTTCCCGCAGCCGGAGGGCCCGATGATCGCGACCGACTCGCCCCGGCGCACCTCGAAGCCGATCCGGTCGACCGCCCGCACCGCGAGGTCCTCGCGATCGGCGTGGTACACCTTCGAGAGCCCGCTCACGAGGACCGGGACGTCCATCTCAGCGCCCTCCTCGGCCTGCGCCCATCCCCATGCCCATCCCCCGCATCGGGTTCTGGCCGCCGCCCTGCCGCTGCCCCTGCCCCTGCGGCCCCGCCGCGGTCGCGGCGGGCGCGCTCGCGAGCACGTCGTCGCCCTCGCTCAGGCCCTCGGTCACGACCATCCGCGAGCCGTCCGTCGCCCCGGTCTGGATCGGCCGCTCCTCGCCGTTCGCGAGCCGCACGAACCGCCGCTTGCCATGCGACTGCACGGCCAGGAGCGGCACGAGCAGCACGTCCTTCTGCTCCGCGGTCACGATCTCCACGTCCGCGCTCATCCCCGACCGGAGCAGCGACGCGTCCTTGTCGTTGACGACGATCTCGACGTCGAACGTCACGACGCTCGACACCTCCTTGCCGAGCGGGCTCACCCGGTCGACGACGCCCTGGAACACCCGGTCCCCGTAGGCGTCGACGCGGATGTCGACCCGCTGCCCCGGCGCGACGCGCCCGATCTGCGCCTCGTCGATCGCGCCGACGATGCGCAGGTTCGACAGATCGGCGAGCGTCATCACGGCGCTGCCGCCGCTCACGTTGGTGAGCGCCGACGAGACGAGCGTCCCCTTCTCCACGGCCACGTCGAGCACCGTCCCGGCGATCGGCGCGTAGATCTGCGTCTCCTTGAGCCGCAGCTCGGCGTCCTGCACCGCCAGCTCGGCCGTCTTGAGCTGCGCCTGCGTCGCGTTCAGCTGCGCCCGCCGCAGCGTGATGTTCGCGCCCGCGACCTTCGTCGAGTGCGCCGCCGTGCGGGCCGCGTCGGTTGACCCGAGGCCCATCTCCGCGCTCTTCTCGGCGACCTCCTGGCTCGCCTGGCTGTTCTTGCGCTCGAGCTCGGCGACCGCGACCGACGCGTTCGCCGCGGCGAGATCGGCCTTCACGCGGTCGCGCGCCACGCGCGCCGCGGCGAGGTCGCGCTCCGCGTCCGTCGGGTCCAGGCGCACGAGGAGCTGCCCTGCCTCGACCGTATCGCCCTCCTTCACGAGGACCTCGATGACCTGGCCCGGGGCGCGCGACTTCACCTCGACCTGCACGTCGGGCTCGATCTTCCCGGACGCGGCCGCGGTCTCGGTCAGGTTCCCGCGGCGGATCTCGACGGTCGGGCCGGCGGGGGTCTTCTCGGGCTGCTTGTACCAGGCGTACCCGCCGATCGCGAAGCTCGCCACGGCCAACGCGGCCACGCCGGACATCAGGTAGCGCTTCTTGTTCCTGTTCATGACGACCTCCTGGGGAGCACCGACGCGAAGCGGACGAGCAGCGCGCCCGTCTCGTGATCGAGCTGGAGGCGCGACGTCAGCTCCGTCACCGCCGCCCGCAGCCTGCGCAGCTCCGCCTCCCTCCGCGTCTGCTCCGCCTGCACCACGTCCGCCGACGTCGCGGTCCCGAGCGAGAGCCGCTGGCGCTCGGCCTCGGCCAGCTCGCCCGCCATGCGCGCCGTCTCGGTGGCCAGCGCGACCTGCTCGGCCGCGGCCTCGAGGCTCGCGCGCAGCGAGCTCACGTCGGCCGCGATCGCCTCGGCGCGCGCCTGGTACCGCGCCTCCGCGGCCGCGAGCTGCGTCCGCGCGCGGGCCGCGTCCGCGGACGCCCGCCCGCCGCCGAGCGGCAGCTCGATCTCGATCCCGCCCAGCACCCCGAACGCCGGCCGGCCGCCCGGCAGCGAGAGCCCCGGCAGGCCGTCGCGCACCCACTGCCCGTCCATCGAGGCCATCGCGAACAGGTCGAGGCGGATCTGGTCCGCGTCCTCCGCCGCGCTCACCCGCGCGCGCTGCGCGTCGAGGTCGGCGCGCAGGGCCGCGAGCTCCAGGGACCGCTCGCTCGCCGCGCGCACGAGCGCGTCGGCCGACGGCAGGGCCCCGAGCGACGGCGGCGCGCCGGTCGGGGCGAGCGACGCCGCGCTCGCCGGGGCCATGCCGAGCGCGCGCCCGAGCGCGATGGCCCGCGCCGCCCGCGTCGCCCGCGCCTGCGACAGCGAATCCGCGATCGACGCGGCCGAGGTCGAGAAGCGCAGGACGTCCACCTTCGTTCCGGTGCCGAGGGTCTCGGCGCGCGCCTTCGCGTCGGCGAGCAGCCGCTGTGCGGCCGCGAGCGCCTGCTCCTGCACGACGATCGCCTGCTCCGCGTACCAGAGCTCCCAGTACGCCCCGAGCACGTCGAGCGCTGTCTGGCTCGCGGCGAGCTCGCGCTCCTGCTCCGCGGCGACGGCCGACGCCTGCGCCTGCGCGTACGGCGCGAGGACCGCGTCGGTCCCGGCCCCCCGCAGGAGCGGCTGCCGCGCGGAGACGTAGGCCTGCGCGCCGTAGTTCGGGCCCGGGGTCCCCGAGCGCGCCGACGCGCCCACCTCGAGGCTCGTCCCGACGTCGGTCGTGTACCGGAGCGCCACGTCCGACGTGACGGACGTGGTGCTCGAGCGCTTGAGCATGGGAATGGTGAGTGGTTTGTCGTTTGCATCGGTGTCGGGAACTCCGTCGCCATCAGCGTCGACGGGGTCGGCTCCGTTGTGGAACGGCTCCTTGTAATCTCCGGTCACCGAGGCCGAGAGCGTGGGCTTGCGGGCGCCTTCCTCGGCGGCGACGGCCTGCCGCGCCGCGGTGGCCTCGAGCAGCGCCGCTCGGAGGGACGGGTTCTGGGAGGCGGCGCGGCGGACCGCCTCCTCGGCGGTGAGCGTCTCGGCGCGCGCCGCGACGCTCAGCGAGCACGTGGCGGCGAGGGCGAGAGACGCCAGCCACGGCAAGGGAACGGAGCGAGAGAACGTCATGCACCGCAAGCTAGAGGGCAGTGTCTCAAGAGGTGTCCTGGTCGTGTAAAGATTCGTCAAGACGCCTCTTGACCAGGCCTTACACGGCGGTGCGACAGCCGCGCTACAGTCGCGACATGGCGGATCCGCCCCAGATCCTGGTCATCGACGACGACGCCGAGCTCTGCGAGCTCCTGGCCGAGCTGCTCGGTCAGGAGGGTTACGCGGTGGAGAGCGCGCGCGACGCGATCTCCGGCCTCGCGCGCGCGCAGGAGGAGAGGGAGAGGCCCTTCACGCTCGTGGTGCTCGACGTGATGCTGCCTGGGCTCAACGGGTTCGAGGTCCTCACGCGGCTGCGGCAGAGCTCGCGCGTCCCCGTCCTGATGCTCACCGCGCGGGGCGAGGACGTCGACCGCATCGTCGGCCTCGAGATGGGCGCGGACGACTACCTGCCGAAGCCGTTCAACCCGCGCGAGCTGGTCGCCCGCGTGCGCGCGCTCCACCGGCGCGCCTCTCACGCCGGCGCGGCGGCTGGGCCGGGCGCGGCGGCCGGTCCTTCCGCCGCCGAGGCGCAGGGCGCGCTGACGGTCGACGATCTCGAGGTGCTCCCCGCCGCGCGGCGCGTCCGTGTCCGCGGCGAGGAGGTCCGGCTCACCACGGCCGAGTTCGACCTGCTCGAGGTCCTGGCGCGGCAGGCGGGGACGGTTGTCTCGCGCGAGGATCTCGCGCGGCGCGTCCTCGGACGCCGGCTCGCGGCGTACGACCGCGGCATCGACATGCACGTCTCGAACCTGCGCCGCAAGCTCGGGCCTGGGCCGGGCGGCGGCGAGCGCATCAAGACGGTCCGCAACGCGGGCTACATCCTCGCGCGGGAGCGCGCGTGAAGCGCTTCTTCCCCGGAGGGCGGCCGTGAAGAGCCTCTTTTTGCGCCTCCTCGTCTCGCTGTGGCTCGCCATGGCGCTGCTCGTCGGCCTGCTCGCGGTGATCCACGGCTGGGCGTTCTCCGCCGAGCCGAGCGGGCTGCGCCGCCGCCTGAACACGCGCAGCGTCGAGCTCCGGGCGGAGGGCGCGCTCGCGTGCGCGCGGGACGGGCTCCCCGGCTGCGAGCAGCGCCTCGCGCCGCTCGATCCGCGGGATCAGCGCGTCGCGGTCTACCGGGCCGGCGCGCTCGTGATGGGCGAGCCCATTGAGGGCGCGCCGCTCGTCGAGGACAGGGCGAGGCGCTCGGCCGACGGCATTTCCATCGAGGTCGGCCAGGAGCGGGAGCTCGTCGCGGTCGTCCTGCGCCGCGACCCTGCCCTCGCCGCGGTCGCGGCCGGTCCGGTCCGGTCGCCGTGGATGTTCTTCATCGTGCCGGAGACATTGCCCCAGCGGCTCCTCGCGATCGTCGCCGTCACCGGGCTCGTCGCGGTGCTCCTCGCGCGGTACCTGTCCCGTCCGATCCGCATCCTGCGCGGCGCCACGCAGCGGATGGCCGCGGGTGATCTCTCGGTGCGCGTCGCGCAGAAGCTCGCGGGCGCGGACGGCGAGACGCTGGCGCTCGGGCGCGACATGGACCGGATGGCCGAGCGCATCGACGAGCTCCTGGAGACGCAGCGCCGGCTCCTTCGCGACGTCTCGCACGAGCTCAGGTCGCCGCTCGCGCGGCTCAACATCGCGCTCGAGCTCGTCCGCCGGCGCTCGCCGCCGGACGTGGAGCCCGCGTTCGACCGGATCGAGCGGGAGACGGAGCGGCTCAACGGGATGATCGGCGAGCTGCTCACGCT
Source organism: Sorangium sp. So ce145 (assembly GCF_051525985.1). NCBI lineage: Bacteria > Pseudomonadati > Myxococcota > Polyangiales > Polyangiaceae > Sorangium > Sorangium sp. So ce145. The sequence goes on from NZ_CP150315.1 coordinate 6,754,283, forward strand.
GAGCCGGCTGGAGTCGGGCCGCGGCATGGAGCGCACCGAGCGGGTCGATCTCACGGCCCTCCTCGAGCAACTGGTCGACGACGCCGCGTTCGAGGCCGAGCAGCGGGGTTGCTCGGTCGAGCTCGGGGCGCGCGACGCGTGCTCGCTGGACGGGAACGAGGAGCTCCTCCGGCGCGCCATCGAGAACGTCGTGCGCAACGCGGTGCGCTTCACCGAGCCGGGCACCGCGGTCCGCGTCGATCTCGAGTGCTCCGGCGGGACGGCCGAGGTGCGCGTCCGCGATCGCGGCCCGGGCGTCCCGGAGGGCGCTCTCGGGGACCTCTGGAAGCCGTTCTACCGGGTCGACGACCACAGGGCCCGCGGCGCGGGCGGCACGGGGATCGGGCTGGCCATCACGCAGCGGGCGGTGCGGATCCACGGCGGCGAGGTCGAGGCGAGGAACGCGGACGGCGGCGGGCTCGAGGTCGCGCTGCGGCTGCCGATCGGCGCGGGGGGCTGAGCGGGGGCAGAAAGGGGCGGTGAACAGAGCCCGCTCGGTCGTCTCTTCTGCCGGCGTTTGGGTATATACCCAAGTCGGTGCCCAAAGAACCTCGGCGACGCGGCGCGGCACGTTGCAGGCGGCGACAACCATGATCCAGCAGGTCTCGTTCACCAACTTCAAATCCCTGCGCAGGGTTGATGCTCACCTCGGGCGCTTCATGGTCATCGTCGGGCCGAACGGTTCCGGCAAGACGAGTATCCTCGACGGGCTGCACTACCTGGCGCAGGCAACGCGAAGTCCGCTTGCGCGGATCATGCACGGGGCATTTGCCCCTCCGAACCTGAAGAGCCGCGGCAGTATCGGGCCCATGAGGCTCGCGGCTGCCGGTAGCTTCCATGATGTGAACGCGGCGGTTGGGATCGTCGTCGAGTCCGAGGACGACCTGAACGGCGACGCCAGCTGGCACGGGACCGTCGCTCGGCGCTGGGGTGATGCCGCCGAGGAGACATCCGAGACAAAAGAGGGAGCGCAACCCGCAAGGCCGACCGACCCGCAGCAGAAGCATCAACGATCCCTAGGCAGGAAAAACGTGCTGCGAGCACACGTTCTCCCCGAGATGGCGGAGCTTGCCAGCGAACTCGGCTCCGCGCGCAAGCTCCGGCTGGATGTCCGGGCGCTTGCCGCGCCGTCCTACAGCGAGGAAGAAACGCCTCGCCTCACGACGGATGGTAGCGACCTGGCTTCGGTGCTGGCGGACGCGGCAGCGCGCACCCCCGAGGCGTTCCAGTCGATCCAGGAGGCAGCGCGCCGTGTGATTCCGGCGCTCGAACGGATCCGCACGCGTCGCGCCAAGGTGCAGCGACAGGAGTACCAAAAAATCCGCATCGATCGTACCGAAGCGGTCGAGCGCTCCATCGATCGCTCCTACTGGGGCCAGCAGCTCGTGCTCGATTTCAAGGGTGCTCCGGACGTCCCGGCGCCGCTCGCGAGCGAGGGCACCCTGCTGGTGATCGGCCTGCTGACCGCGCTGTGGATGGATCCCAAACCCAGGCTGCTGCTCCTCGACGACATCGACAAGGCGCTCCATCCGCGCGCGCAAGAGGAGCTGGTCGCACAGATTCGAAGGATCCTGGAGCTCTCGCCTGAGCTTCAGGTCATCGCCACGAGCCACTCGCCGTACCTGCTGGATCACTTCGACGCGGAAGACGTGCTCCTCACGGCGCTCCTGCCCGATGGCTCCACCGCCTGCGCCCCGCTCGCCGATCACCCCGATTTCGACCGGTGGAAGAGCACGACGCGCTCCGGCGAGCTCTGGAGCTTCGTGGGCGAGGACTGGGTCGCGCAGCGGGCAAGCGCGGTTCGGGCAAACGAATGAGCGTGGCCGCTCGTCTCCTCGGGATGGTGGTCGAAGGGCCGGATGACGCGAGGACGGTGCCCGGCCTCGTCGATCGGGTCCTCGTGAACGAGGTCCCCGCCCTCGCAGGCAAGCTCGCGCGTGCTCGAACCTTCTGCGGGCTTGATGCCAGCGCGGCGTTCGTCACCTGGAGCACGGTGCACCAACAGCGGGTGCCGCGAAGGCACGGGCATTTCGGCGGAGAGCCGGCCCTCAAGGACGCTCGGACGGCCGTGCTCGCGCTTCGTTGTTTCGTTGCGTGTGATCCGCAGCCCCGGGCCGTCGTTCTGGTGCGTGACAGCGACGGCAAGGACGCCGAGCGCCGGCGAGGCCTGGAGCAGGCTCGAGATGACGCCGCCTGGCCCTTCGAGGTGCTCCTCGGCGTCGCCCATCCGATGCGGGAGTGCTGGGTGCTCGCCGGCTTCGTCCCGGAGGGCAAGCAAGAGGAGGCATCGCTCGCTGCCCTACGGAAGGAGCTCGGGTTCGACCCCGCCGCCAGATCGCACGAGCTCGACGCATCGAGCAAGACGGCGAAGAAGAGCCCAAAGCGCGTCCTCGATCGCCTCACCGGAGGCGAGCACGAGCGCGAGGCGCGGTGCTGGACCGAGCCGGACCTCGGCCACCTGCGCCAGCGAGGCAACGACAACGGCCTCGCCGCGTTCCTGCGCGAGGTCGAGGCTCGCCTCGTGCCTGTCTTCTCGGACGCTGCCTTCAAGGACGACAGCGGCGCCGAATAGGGTGCTCCGGGGCCGTCCGCGCAAGCGGGGGACGACACCAGCGCAAGGATCCGTGGCCGCCCCTGCTCCCGGTCCCTCACCCCATCCAAGGCGATCCCGGATCGACTCGGCCCCCCTCCCGAGGCCATCCGTTTCGATCCTGGATCGACCCGCCACCCCCCCGAGCCGGCTCCGCCACGTCGTGACCTCTCCGCGCCGCCTTCCGAGGCCACCCGCCTCGGTCCCACACCGACCCGCTCCCCTTTCCGAAGCGACGCCGGCACGTCGCGACCTCTCCGCGCTGCCGTCCGAGGCCGCCCCTCTCGGTCCCGCACCCGCCCGCCACGCTCCCGAAGCGACACCGCCACGTCGCGACCTCTGCGCGCCGCTTTCCGAGACCGTCTTTCTCGATCCCGCATCGACCCGCCCGCCTCCCAAGGCGATCTCCAGCCCGAGACACCCCCCTCGAGCCCCACCGCCCTTACCCTCCCCCCATTCCGGACGCTTCAAACCGCGTGCAAGAGCCCAGCTTCCGCACGAACACCGCACGAAACCGGCGCAGCGCCGCCCTTGACGGACGACACGACAGGACTTCCTTTGCCTGTTCCTCAGCAATGCGCCCTCAGGCATTGCCCTTCTCACCCCATCAGGAGGTGTCTCTCTCATGCTGAAGCATCTGAATATCGACGAGATGGTCGCGCTCCTCTCCCCGTGGGTCGAGGACCCGGAGCAGCGCCGGCTGTTCCTGGCGATCCCCGAGATCGCGGCGCTCTACCCGCGGGTCGTCGAGGCCCACGAGGCAGTGCTCGCGGTCCAGCCGAGCAGCCGCGGAGGCCGCATGTCGCCGAAGCTGCGCGCCATCTTCGACGAGACCAGCGAGGTCGACCGGCGCCACGACCACCTCGCGCGGGCCGTCTCCTACGGTATCGACGCGCACCGCGAGCTCTGCCTCGCCGAAGCGCCCTCGGACGCCGCCCGCGCCGCGCAGTGTGATGCCGTCCAGAAGCAGCTCTTCCCGGGCGGCCTGTCCATCGTCAACGCCTCGATGCTCGCCGAGGCGGGCAACACCACGCGCATCGCCCGCCTCCTCGAGGACGAGCCAGCCGTCGGCAACTTCCTCAGGTCGATCCCCGCCCACGGAAAAGCGTCGCAGCTCGATGTCGTGAAGCGCTGGCTCGCCAAGGGCCGGGAGCTGCAGACGCTCGAGCGCGCCCGCGCGGAGCTCGAGGCCGCCGAGACAACCGCCCCCGCCAGCAAGACCACGATCCAGGCCGCGCGCAGCCAGTGGTTCAAGATCGTGGCGCTCGTGCTCTCCAACCTCGAGCTCTCCCGCGCTCCGGCGCGCGATATCGAGATCATCCGCGGGCCCGTGCTCCGGGCCTCGAGCCGCGCCGGCAAGCGCTACGCGAACAGCAAGCCGCAGGCTCCGCAGGAGGACGACGCGGGCATCCCCGCCACCGAGCCGAGCGGAGCCCCGCAAGGGGAGCCTGGTGAAGGCGCGCACGGCGACGCGAGCGCGCTGGTCTCTCGCGGCGGGACGCGGTAGGAGGGCGCCATGCTCAAGCACAACAGCTACTTCAACGGCAACGTCCAGAGCGTCGGCTTCGAGCGCCACGGGCGCCGGCAGACGGTGGGTGTCATCGACACCGGCGAGTTCCACTTCTCGACCGACGCGCCGGAGCGGATGACGGTTGTCGCCGGCGAGCTCGCGATCCGCGTCGACGGCTCCACGGAGTGGCGCGCCTATCCGGCAGGGACGTCGTTCGAGGTGGCAGGCAAGAGCGGCTTCGACGTCAGGGCCACCCAGCCCGCCGGCTACCTCTGCGAGTTCCTCTGAGCGCGGCCTAGGCCCTAGGCCTCCAGCCACGTCCGCTCCAGCTCGAGCGTGGCCACGTTGTCCGGCACGTTGCCGAGGAACTTCCCGCGCCACACCGGATCGCCGATCTTCCGCGCCCGCTCGAGCAGGCGCTCCCGCGCCGAGGCGATCGCCATCATCGCCTCCCGCCGGTGGCCGCAGGCCGAGAGCGCCTCGGCGTGCGAGAGGCGCACAAGCGACTCGCCCACCTCGGCCCCCATCGACTCCAGCAGGCAGAGCGCCTCGGTCGTCGCCGCGAGCGCGTCCACCGCCTGCCCCGCGTCGAGCAGCGCCCGCCCGAGCACCGCGTACGCGAAGGCCCGCAGGGGCGGCGCGCCGTACAGGATCGCGACCGCGGCGCGCGCCTCGCGCTCGGCCCCCTCGAGATCGCCCGCCTGGAGCACGATCCTCGCGAGGCACGCCCGCCCGGCGCCCTCCCCGCGCGCGTCGCCGAGGCGCTGGGACGTCGCGATCGCCTCCTCCGCCGTCCGCTGCGCCTCCTCGACGAGGCCCCGCTGCGCGAGCACCGGACCGAGGTTGAGGAGCGCGCCGAGCCGGACGTCCGACAGGCCCATCCGCTCCGCGTCCGCGAGCGACGCGCGCAGCGCCGCGTCGGCGCCCTCGAAATCGCCGAGCTCCGCGTAGCAGGAGCCCAGGTTGTTCCTCGCCCAGCAGGCGTTGCGCCGATCCCCAGCGTGCTCGAACGCCGCGAGCGCCGCCTCGAAGCCCGCGAGGCACGCGCCGGGATCGCCGACCGCCATCGCCCGGTACGCGCGCGCCTCGTGGAGCCGCGCCAGCACCTCGACCTCCTGCTCGGTCTCCTCGGCGTCCTGCTCGATCCCGTCGAGCAGCTCGTCCGCGAGCTGGTACCGCCCTCCGAACACGAGCCGCCCGGCGCCCGCGCACAGGCACACGCTGCGCGCGGGGCGCGCCGACCGCCGCGCCTCGGTGCCCTGCGCCAGGCGCAGCAGGCCCTCGACCTGGTCGTGGTTGCCGCGCTTCGAGGCCGCGAGGATCACCTGCGTGAGCGCCGAGAACCACGGCGCCGAGCCGGGCGCGAGCCGCTCCAGGGCCTCGGTGCCCCGCCGCTCCGCCAGCGCGAACTCGCCGCGCCAGAGGTGCGCCTCCGCCTGGCAGAGCCGCAGCGCCCCGGCCGTCGCCTTCGAGGCGCCGCGCGCGATCCCGCGCTCGACGCGCTCGATCGCCGCGCCCAGGTCGCTCCCGAGCAGCGCCTGCTCGGCCGCGCGCAGGGTCGCCGCCGCGGCCCGCGCCGGCTCGCCGCCGCGCTCGAAATGCTCGGCCAGGGCCATCGGATCCGCCACGCCCGTCCGCTCGAGCCACTCGCCGGCGAGCCGGTGGCCGAGGCGGCGATCGTGATCGGTCAGCATCCCGTACGCCGCCTCGCGCACGAGCGCGTGCCTGAACCGGTACTCGGCCGCCTCCGGCGCGCCCTCCACGGAACGCCGGACGATGAGCTCCCGCACCTCGAGCTCGGCGAGCAGCGGCTCGACCTCCGCCCGGCCGACCAGCGCGGCGACCCCGCTCCGCGAGAAGGTCTCGCCGAAGATCGCCCCGGCCCGCAGCGCCCGCCGCGCGCCCACGTCGAGCGCGTCGAGCTCCGCCTGCACCATCGCCAGCACCGTCTCCGGCAGGTCAACGCCCTTGCCCGCCGCCGCCGCGCGGATCTGCTCCTCGAGGTAGAAGGCGTTGCCGTCCGCGCGCTCGACCAGCGTCGCCACGAGCGCCGGGCTCTCGCGCTCGCCGAGCACCTGGCGCACGAGCCGCTCGCTCGATCGGCGCGAGATCCCCGCGAGGCGGAGCTTGTGCCCGCGCCGCTCGTCCCACAGCTTCGGGAAGAGCTCGTGCACCTCGGGCCGGCCGAGCGCCATGACCATGAACGGCCGGTCCTTCAGGTTCCGGAGCGCGGCGTCGACCATCGTGACCGTGGGCAGGTCGCCCCAGTGCAGGTCCTCGAGCACGAGGAGGACCGGCTGCACCGCGCACTCGGCGCGCAGGAAGTCCTCCCAGGCGAGGCGCAGCTGATCGCCCATGAGCATCGGGTTGCGCCGCGCCGCCCGGAGCTGCACGTCGTCGTCCGGGAACGGCGCGCCGACGAGCTCGCCGAGGAACGGCGCGACCCGCGCGGCGTCGAGCGCCGCGTGCCGCTCGACGCGCGCCCGCACCTTGCGCCGCCGCTCCTCGACGGGCTCGGCGTCCGTGAGGCCGATCGCGCGGCGGAGCGCGTGCGCGAGCAGGCCGAAGGCCGACCCGGCGCTCATCGGATCCACCTGGCCGAGCCACACCTCGACCGGCTCGCCGTCCTCCCGGATCGCGCGGACGAGCTCGTGGCGGAGCCGCGACTTGCCGATGCCCGCCGGCCCCGTGACGAGCACGACGCTCGGGGTCGACTCCTCGATGCAGCGGGCGAGCTCATCCCGGATCAGCGCGAGCTCCCGCTCGCGCCCGACGCACGACGTCGCCTTGCCGAGCACGTGGGGCGGCGCCTCCGGCTCCTCGCGCGCGCCGTGGAGCCAGGGGCCGCCCCCGTCGGACGTGATCTCGAACCGCGCGCCGAGCAGGCCCGCCGTCACCTCGTCGATGCGGATCGCAGGCCCGCGGGACGTCGCGCGGCCCTCGGGGAGCAGCTGGACCACGCGATCGATGAGGTCGCCGATCGGCATGCGCGAGGCGATCTCCGCCCTGCCCGTGACGACCGCGACCGGCGCGCCGCCGAGGAGCGCCTGGACGGCGAGCGCGCAGCGGGCGGCCCGGGCCGCGAGGTCGGTCGTCGCGCCCGCGCCGGACAGCACGACGAGCGGCAGCCGCGCGTCGACGAGCTCGAGCTGGCCCTTGTAGCGCGCCGCCGTGGTCGAGAGCGCCTGCGCGCGCGCCTGCTCGTCGACCTCAGGGGGGGACGGATCGGCGGCGGAGAGGCCGTCGCGCGCGAGGACGAGGCACATCACCTTGCGCTCGCCGGTCGTGAGCTCCGGCGGGCGGACGGACATCGCGGGCGGGCGGACGGAGATCGCCGCGGGATCCATGAGCCCGGCGAGCTCGATCGCGACCGCGTTGCCGTCGCTCGGCCGCCCCTCGGGCGACTTCGACAGCATCCGCTGGACCAGCGCGTCGAGCGCCTCGGGCACGTCGTCGCGGAGCCACCGGAGCGACGGCGGCTCCTCGATCAGCACCTTGACGAGCACGGCGAGCCCGCGCGCGCCGCGGAACGGGGCGCGCCCCGAGATGCACTTGTAGAGCAGGCAGCCGAGCGCGAAGACGTCGGCGCGCGCGTCGACATGCGCCTCGCCGCGGGCCTGCTCCGGCGCCATGTAGCCGGGGGTGCCGAGGATGGCGCCGGGCATGGTGAGCTGCTGGTCGATGCCGGACAGCCGGACGACGCCGAAATCGATGAGCGTGATGCGGTCGATGGTGCCGCCGACGAGGAGCAGGTTGCTCGGCTTGAGATCGCGGTGGACGACGCCGAGCCGGTGCACGGAGCCGAGGGTGGTCGCGACGCGCCGGGCGAGCTTGAGGCTCTCCTCCAGGGTGAACGCCTGCCGGGCAAGGCGCTGGGAGAGGGTCTCGCCGGTGAGCCACTCCATGGCGAGGTAGGGGTGGCCGTGCTCCGTGCGGCCGTGCGAGATGTACCGCACCACCCCGGGCACCCGCAGCGTGGCGAGCGCCTGCGCCTCGCGCGCGAGGCGGTTCGAGTCCTGGGAGGCGGCGTTCTGGAGGACCTTGAGGGCGATGATCTCGCCGGTCTTGAGGTCGCGCGAGCGGAAGACGTGGCCCATGCCGCCGGCGCCCGCGAGCTCCATGATCTCGAACCGGCCGTCGATGACGTCTCCCGCTCGCATTGCCTGCCGTCGCTCCGGATCGTCCGCCCTGTGTGGGAGCTACGCGAAGTTCACCTGAATGGCCAGCGGTTCGGGGTTACGGGCGTGTCCCCGGAAGCGGGCGCCGCGAGGCGCCGCCGCCGTCATGCAATCACCACCGATTGCCGCGCTCCGGTGCGCATCGTCACCAGAGAGCGCGGCCAGGGGCAACTCTGCAGCGTCGAAGCGCCGGCGGCCCCCGGCCACGAGGGCAGTCCGGTGCTCCACCGCCGTCGACCGGAGCGCGCTCCGACGAGGCCCCCGCTCGGCGCTCCGGCGGCGCGCGACGAGGGCAATGCGGCACACCGGCGCGGCCCGGCCGCTGAGACCGGCGCGGCCGTGGTGGCCCAGGCGCTGGCCGCTCCCGCCGCCGCGACGCGCCTCGGCCGGCGGCCAGCGCCCCGGCTCCCCGGACCGCCTGCGCCCCGTTGTCCCGCGGGCGCGCCCCAGTTTTCCCCGTCCCGTGCCCCGCGGCTTTTTCGTCCAGGCGACCTCGGGTGCGACGGGCGACCGATGTGAAGCGGCGCGCCCCGAAAAACAAGGCGCGGGGGCCCTTCGTCGGGTGACGCTGCGCGCGGCGCTTCCTCTGTCGCGCCTGCGTGATAAATGAGCTTGTCTGGGGAGAGGGGGGAGGCGACCGGAACGCGCTGGACCCCCTTTGTCAAGCGAAGGAGGCCGCTCTTGTCAATCGTGCCCGGAACCGTTCTGCTCCAGCGCTACCGCGTGGTACGTCATCTCCGCCGCGAGGGCCTCGGTGAGGTGTTCAGCGCCGAGGACGCGAGCACCGGCCGGCGCGTCGCGGTCAAGGTGCTCGGGGAACCCCCGATGCGCCAGGAGCCGGGAGGCGTGCTCAACACGCCAGAGCGCATGCCCCAGCAGGAGGCCGAGGCGCGCTTCCGGCGAGAGGCGGTGGCGTGCGAGCGCCTGCGGGGCCCGCACACACTGCCCTCGCTCGACGGCGGCAAGGACCCGGCGCACGGTCCTCTCCTCGTGTTCGAGCTGCGCGAGGGGGAGCTGCTCAGCGAGCGCATCTCCCGGCAGGGGCCGCTCCCGTTCAGCGCCGTTCACCCGCTGGGCGAGCAGCTCTGGTCGGCGGTCGCCGAGCTGCACGAGATTGGCATCATCCACCGCGACATCAGCTCCGCGAACGTGCTCCTCGACCAGGGTCCTGACGGCGAGCGGCTGACGCTCCTGGATCTCGGCTCGTGCAAGCTCCCTCCCGGGCTCTCCGACGCGGCGCCGACGTTACCGAGCCGGTGTCTGGGCGATTTCAGGTTCGCGCCGCCCGAGCAGCTCACGAAGGGGAAGACGGTGGATCACCGGGCCGACCTCTATGCGGCCATGACGGTGATCTTTCACGCGCTCACCGGCGAGCTCCCCTACGCCGCGCGCAATCTGATGATGCTCGCCGATCTCAAGACGAGGACGCCGCCGCGCCGCCTGGGCAGCCTGATGCCTCCGCCGGTCGACCGGGAGATCGAGGTGTTCGTGAACAGGGGTCTGGCGCACAGCCCGGACCGCCGCTTCGCGAGCATCGCCGAGGTGATCCAGGGCTGGCAGGCGCTGAGCCCCGCCACCTGAACGTCTCGACGGCTCTCGCGCGGCCCCACCGCGGCTGAAGGCTGGACACCCGGCCTGCCGATTCCACCGCAGCGCATTCCCCCGCACCGACAGGAAGGCATCCAGACAGCGCCGCGCGCTTCTGCCTTCCTGCTCCCCCGCCCGATTTCTCCGCGAGGCCAGGCGCCCCTGCCCGGCCGAGGCCGCTGGCCCGCCGGCGAGCTCAGCTGGACGGCGGAATCCCCTGCCGCCGGCCGGCGCCCCCAGGCCCCATCGCTCCGCGGCGTACGCGTCCGACAGCGCGCGCCGGCCTGGGCGGCGCTTCGCCAGCGCTGCCCCGGCGTTCCGGAGCAGGCTCCCCCGTCGACGCTCCGTTCGACCAGCAGCCGTCACCGACCATTGCGACAACGTCCCTCTTTTTCTCACCATCATCGCATCTGAACAGCGTTTACCGCACAGGCCGGTTCCTCTGCGATGCGAGGACGGTTGCCGTCGGGTGCTTTACCCGAACGAGCCGCGTTATCCCCGAGCAAGAGGCGATTTCGCGCGCTTCGTCGTCACGGGAAAAGGACGGGCCTTACCGCCTGGCGTCTGATGAAGAATACGCACCTTCGATCAAGAAACTGCATCTCACAGCATTGCAGAGGGTGAGCACGCATGTTAATCCCGGGTGCGCTCGTCGCCGCGCCCTCTCGCGCGGCGCCAGGGCAACTGGATCGGCGTGCCGCTCGTTTTGCGCATGTTACGCACGTTGCGCACGTTGCGCAGGTGTCCGCGAGGCGTCTTTCGCCTCTCCGGGGCCGCCGCGGTGTACCTCGGGACCGGCGCATTGCGGGCCGGCACGCCGTCTGGGATCTCTCAACCCTTGCCGCCGCCACCACGCTATGACGACAACTACCTACCGCTATGTCTTCCTGGGGCTCTCCATCACGTCTTCGTGGGGCAACGGCCACGCCACGACGTACAGAGCGCTCCTCCGGGCGCTCGCGTCGCGCGGCCACCGGATGCTCTTTCTGGAGCGGAACCTCCCCATCTACGATCAGCACCGCGACCTGCCCAACCCGCCTTATGGCACGACCGAGCAGTACTCGAGCATTACCGAGCTCCGCGATAGATTCTCACGCGCCGTGCGCGAAGCCGATCTCGTGATCGTCGGCTCCTTCGTACCGGAAGGGGCGACGGTCGGGGCATGGATCACGGAAGAGGCCCGCGGAAAGGCCGCGTTCTACGATCTGGACACCCCCGTCACGCTGGGCCGGCTGGCGCACGGGGATCACGCGTACCTGACGCCGGCGCTGATCCCGCGGTATGATCTCTATCTGTCGGCGACGGGGGGCCCGACGCTGGAGCGGCTGGAGCGCAGCCACGGCGCGGTGCGCGCGCGGGCGCTCTACTGCTCGGCGGACACCGACGTGTACCACCCCCAGCCGGCGCCGATGCGCTGGGATCTCGGCTACCTCGGGACCTACAGCGACGACCGGCAGGCGGCCGTCGAGCGGCTCCTCCTCGAGCCGGCGCGGCGCATGCGCCGCGGGCGCTTCGCGGTGGCGGGCGCGCAGTACCCGGCGTCGCTCGCGTGGCCGGAGAACGTCTCCCGGACGGAGCACCTCCCGCCGGACGAGCACCGCATCTTCTACAACTCCCAGCGCTTCACGCTGAACCTGACCCGCCGTGCGATGGTGGAGTCCGGGTGGTCGCCGAGCGCGCGCCTGTTCGAGGCGGCCGCGTGCGGGACCCCTGTCCTGAGCGACACCTGGCCGGGTATCGAGACGTTCTTCCAGCCCGGCGAGGAGATCCTGCTCGTGCGCTCGCCGGAGGACGTGCTCCGGAAGCTCAGGGAGATGAAGGAGGACAAGCGCCTCACGGTGGGCCAGCGGGCGAGGCAGCGCGTCTTCGCCGAGCACACCGCGATGCACCGGGCCGAGGCGTTCGAGCGCTACACCCGCGAGGTGCTCGAGGCCGCCAGCCGGACGCGCGCGCGCCGCGAGCGCGACGGGCAGCTCACGGCGTCCCAGGTGGAGAGCCAGAGCGGCTGACGCTTTGGCGCCTGGCCTACTGCTCCCCTTGCCGCTGGGGGCGGCGCGCAGTAGGCCAGGCAGGTGCGCTCCACGCCGCTTCACCCCGTCGCCCGGCTGCCTGAAGAGTGGTCGGCCTCGCTGGCTGCCCGCGGAGAGCGGTCGTTCACGGCGAAGCAGGTATTCCAGTGGATCCATCGCCGCGGCGTCCTCGATCCGGCCGCGATGACGAACCTCCCGGCGCGGCTGCGCGAGCACCTCGCCGCGGAGGGGCTGGGCGAGGTGCTGACGCCCGAGCGGGTTCATCGCTCCGAGGACGGCACGCGCAAGCTGCTCCTGCGCCTCCGCGACGGCGCGACCATCGAGACGGTCCTGCTCCCGTCGGTGTCGGGCCCCGGCTCGCAGGCGCAGCTCGACGCCGACGCGGCGGCGGCGCTCGATGACGACGAGGACGACGATGCGGCCGCGGAGGCGGGCGCCGCGCCGCGCGTCCGCGTCACCCAGTGCATCTCGACGCAGGTCGGCTGCGCCATGGGGTGCGGCTTCTGCGCGAGCGGCGTGGCAGGGCTCAAGCGCCACCTCGGGGCCGAGGAGATCGCGGGCCAGGTGCTCCTCGGGCGGGCGATGCTCGAGGAGGGCGAGGAGCTCCGCAACGTCGTGTACATGGGCATGGGCGAGCCGCTCCACAACTACGAAGCGACCGCTCGCTCGTTGCGCCTGCTCACGCACCCGGAAGGGATCAACCTCTCGACGCGGCGGGTCACGGTGTCCACGTCGGGCCTCGTGCCCGAGATCGCGCGGCTCGGAGCGGATTTTGGCGGGCAGATCGCGCTGGCGATCTCGCTGCACGCCGCGGACGACGAGACGCGCTCGGCGCTGATGCCCATCAACCGCAAGCACCCGCTCGACGAGCTGCTCGCGGCGCTGCGCGCTTACCCGCTGCCGCGGCGCCGGCGCATCACCATCGAATACACGCTCGTCGCCGGGCAGAACGACGATCCCGCCGAGGCGCGGCGGCTGGCGAAGCTCCTGCGCGGGCTCCCGGTGAAGATCAACCTCATCCCGATGAACCCGATCGAGGCCTCCTCGCTGGGCCCGCCGGCCCAGGAGCGCGTTGCGGCGTTCCAGGAGGTGCTCACCCAGGCGGGATACTCCTGCTTCGTTCGCCGCCGGCGCGGCGATGACGTCTCGGCGGCCTGCGGGCAGCTCGTGCTGCTCGGGGCCAAGCCGAAGGTGCGGCGAGCGCTCGGCTGAGCGCGCGCGCCGGCCTGCCGGGAGCGCGCGAGCGAGCGCTGCCTGCAGCGGGCGTCTTGACGCGCCGCCTCGCGGGGGCGTAGCTGTCGGCCGTGTTGAAGAAGATCCTCGTCGCCAACCGTGGAGAGATCGCCTGCCGCGTCCTCCGGACCTGCAAACGGCTCGGGATCGCGACGGTCGCCGTGTACTCCGACGCGGACGCGAGCGCGCCGCACATCGCGATGGCCGACGAGGCGGTGCGCATCGGGCCGCCGCCGGTCCGGGACAGCTACCTGGTCATTCATGCGATCGTCGAGGCGGCCCGCGCGACGGGCGCCGACGGCATCCACCCCGGGTACGGGCTGCTCAGCGAGAACCAGGCCTTCGCCGAGGCCGTCGTCGCGGCCGGCGTCACGTTCATCGGCCCGCCGCCCGCGGTGCTCCACGCGTTCGGCGACAAGATCCTCGCGCGGGATCACGCGCGCGGGGCCGGCGTGTTCCCGCCGCCGGGCACGGGCGGTCCGGTCGACCCCGCCGACGTCGAGGCCGCCCAGCGCGCCGCCGAGAGCATCGGCTTCCCGCTGCTCGTCAAGGCCGCGGGCGGCGGCGGCGGCATCGGCATGCAGATCGTCACCGATCCAGGCAAGCTGTCGCGCGCCCTCACCGCGTGCTCCGACCGCGGCCGCGCGGCGTTCGGGGACCCGCGCGTGTACATGGAGCGGTACATCGAGCGCCCGCGCCACATCGAGGTGCAGGTGCTCTGCGACGGGCAGGGCGGCGCCGTCGCGCTCGGCGAGCGCGAGTGCAGCGCGCAGCGCCGGCACCAGAAGATCGTCGAGGAGACCCCGTCGCCGGCCGCGTTCTTCCAGGGAGCGGCGGGCGAGGTCCGCCGGAAGGAGCTCCACGACAGCGCCCTCCGGGTCGTGACGGCCGCCGGCTACGTCGGCGCGGGCACCGTCGAGTTCGTCGCTGCGGAGAGCGGCGAGCTCTTCTTCCTGGAGGTCAACGCGCGGCTCCAGGTCGAGCACTGCGTCACGGAGATGTGCACCGGGCTCGACCTGGTCGAGCACCAGATCCGCATCGCGTCGGGCGAGCCGCTCGCGCCGGAGGTCCGGGGCCACACCTACCGCGGCCACGCCGTCGAGGCGCGCCTCTACGCGGAGGATCCGGCGAAGAAGTTCGCCCCCCAGCCCGGCCGCATCACCGCGCTCCGCTGGCCGGCCGCCGGCGACGACCTGCGGATCGAGACCGGCGTCGCCGAGGGGCTCGAGGTGACGCCGTTCTACGACCCGCTGCTCGCCAAGATCGTCGCCCACGGCCCGACCCGCGATGAGGCGATCGCTCGCCTCGACCAGGCGCTCGCCGAAACGACGATCGAGCTCACCGGTCCGGCCGGGCCCGCCGCGACCAACCTCGCGTTCCTCCGCCAGATCCTGCAGGACGGTGATTTCCGCAGCGGACAGTACGACACGCGCTTCGCCGAGGCGCTCGCCGCCGGCAAGAAGGCCGGATGACGCCCGGCCGAGCGGGCTGAGCGCTACGAGCTGGCCGGGAGCCGCCGGCCACGTCGGCGGCGGACCGGCGGGCCGGCGCGCGGCGGTCGCCGCCCGCGCTGCCGCCGCGCCGAATCGCGCGCTCGTGGTGCAAACCACGGCCGGCATGAACTAAATACCAGGCGTGAGCCACGACTTCGTCCTCGAGCCCGCCGAACGCTGGCTTGCCCACGACCCCGATCCGGAGACCCAGAGCGAGCTGCGCCGGCTCATCGACGCGGCCAGGGCGGGCGAGGACGGCGTCCGCGCCGAGCTCGCCGAGCGCTTCGCCGGCCCGCTGGAGTTCGGCACCGCGGGCCTCCGCGGCGTCCTCGGGGCCGGCGAGAGCCGGATGAACCGCGCCGTCATCCTCCGCACGACCGCGGGGCTCGCCCGTCACCTCCTCGAAGCGATCGGCGACAAGGCGCGGAGCGCCGGCGTCGTGATCGGCTACGACGGCCGCCGGATGAGCCGAGAGTTCGCGGAGGACACCGCCTGCGCCCTCGCCGCCGCGGGCATCCCGAGCCACCTCTCGCCCGTCCCCTGCCCCACGCCGATCGTCGCGTTCGCGGTCGGCCACCTCGGCGCGGCCGCGGGCGTGATGGTGACGGCGAGCCACAACCCGCCCGAGTACAACGGCTTCAAGGTGTACTGGGACAACGCCGCGCAGATCATCCCACCCCACGACACCGGCATCGCGACGGCGATCGACGCCTCGCCGCCGGCGGATGAGGTCCCCCGCATGCCCCTCGACGAGGCGAGGAGGCTCGGGCTGGTGCGCGACTTCCCCGAGGAGCTGGAGCGGACCTACCTCGGCGCGATCCGCGGCCTCGCGGTGCGGAGCGACGGGGATCGCGACCTCTGCATCGTGTACACGCCGCTTCACGGCGTCGGCGATCGCCTGGTCCGCCACGCGCTCGGCGAGGCCGGCTTCACGCGCGTGGCGAGCGTGCCCGAGCAGGCCGAGCCGGACGGCGCGTTCCCCACGGTCGCGTTCCCGAACCCCGAGGAGAAGGGCGCCATGGACCTGGCGTTCGCCCTCGCGAAGCGGGAGGGCGCCGACCTCGTCCTCGCCAACGATCCCGACGTCGACCGGCTCGCCGTGGCGGTGAGGCGCCCTGACGGCGAGTACGTGCAGCTCACGGGCAACCAGGTCGGCGTGCTCCTCGGCCATTACCTGCTCACCGAGGGGCGCGCGCAGGGCGCGGACGAGCGCCGGCTCGTGCTGGCGTCGTGCGTCTCGACCCCGATGCTCGGCGTCATCGCCTCGGCGCTCGGGGTCCACTACGAGGAGACCCTGACCGGGTTCAAGTGGATCGCCAACCGGGCGATGGACATCGAGCGCTCGACCGGCGCCCGCTTCGTGTTCGGCTTCGAGGAGGCGCTCGGCTACACCGTCGGCCCGGTCGTGCGCGACAAGGACGGCATCAGCGCCGCGGCGCTGGTCGCCGAGCTCGCGGCGGTGCGCAAGGCCGAGGGCAGGACCCTGCTCGACGAGCTCCAGGCGATCGCCCGCAAGTACGGCCTCTACATGAGCGGGCAGCGCTCGTACACCCTGCGCGGCGTCGACGGCCTCGAGAAGATCGCGGCGATCATGGACGCGCTGAGGAAGAGGCCGCCGGCCGCGATCGGCGGCGTCCCCGTGGTGGCGTGGCGCGATTTCGAGGCGCGCACGCGCACCACGAGCGACGGCCTCGTCGAGCCGCTCGTGCTGCCTCCGAGCAACGTGCTCGTGTACGAGCTCGACGACGGGAGCCGGCTCATCGCCCGCCCGAGCGGGACGGAGCCGAAGATCAAGTTCTACTTCGACGTGCGCGAGGAGGTCGCCGCGGACGAGCCGCTGGGCGACGCAGAGGCCCGCGCGGCGGTGCGGCTCGACGCCCTGGCCCTGGCGTTCTCGAGCCTCGCCGGCATCGGCTGAGGGGAGCGGCCCCGTCAGCCGCCCGGGCTGCGGAAGGCGGCGCGGCCGACGAAGAACGGGCCCATCTGGCTGATGAACTCCGAGGTCTGGCGGGTCTTCCGCATCGTCTGCACGATGTGGGAGAGCGGGTGGAGCTCCTTGCCGACGAGCCCGATCACGAACTCGTTGTCGCGGGCGTCGAGGCCGTGGCACGCGAGGCGGATGTCGTGGGCGAGGTCCTGGGCGCCGTAGGCCCTGCCGATGGTGCCGTGCTCGCGCAGGATGCTCCCTTGCTCGCGCCCCTCGAGCTTGGAGAACGTGCCGCTGCGGCGGAGCGGATACCACACCGCCCACGGCCAGGCGGGGTTCAAGACGGTCTCCGCCGGGCGCCGGAGCAGCCAGAAGTCGAGATCCTGCTCGTAGCCGGTCGAGTACGTGCGCCCCAGCATGGTGAAATCGGGGCGAAGCGAAAGGGCCCGGAGCTCGCTGCGGTTGAGCGCCGGGCGGACGGTCTGGACGAAGACGGCGGGGTCCTCCGCCCACGTGAGCACGGCGATCCCGCGCGGATCGTTGATGTCCTCGTAGACGACGGCGCCGACGCGCTGCGACGCGAGCGCCTGGCCGGCTGCGCGGGTCAGCTCCGCCGGATCGGCGTCGCCGGGGCAATGGAACACGAGCAGCTGCATGAACAGCCGGCCGTCGATGACCTGCGGCCGGCCGTCGCGCGGCGCCCCCCGCTCGGCGACGTCGATGTGCGGCAGCTCGGGCTCCGCGTGGCCGGCGGCGGGCCGGCCCGTGGTGGGTTCGCTCATGGGCGTAGGGGTACCGAGGTTCGGGGAGGACGGCAACTGCCAGGCGCAGCCCCTCCGCAGGCGACGCGCAGCACCTCCGCAGGCGACGCGCAGCCCCCCCGCCGCGAGCGCCCGTCGCCGCGACGAGCCCCCGTCACCGCGACGAGCGCCCGCCGACGGCCACGACGACCGACGAGCGCGGCGCGAAATCACGTAATGCGCATCACACCATTGCGCGCGCTGACGTCTGCGGCGGTCGCGGGGGTCTGGCGTCTCGGGTCGCAAGGAGAGCTGGACAACCGGCGTGATCCTGCGCAGGGCCACGTCGGCTCGTGTCGCACGGCTGCTCCCACGTAATCATCTCTTGCCATCGAGCCCGACTCACGCTCCCCTGCAAGGTACAACCACGACTCCTGGAGTTACCCCGACGATGTGCTCCCGGGCAGGGTTTCCCGCCCGAGGGTACGTGCGCCGCGCCCCCGATCGGGCTCAGCTTCGCCGGGGCCTTCCCGCCGTAGGTTCGCCGCGATGAAGACGCACGAGACGAAGACCAAGACCTCGATCCCCGCCGGTAGATGCAAAGGAACGTTGCTGGTCAACCTCCGGTCGTTCGTCACGACGACCCGCGACGCCGGTGCATGGGAGCGCCTGGTGACGTCGCTGCCCAAGTCAGACCGGGACGTACTGTCTCAGCCGTTGCTCGCGAGCAGCTGGTATCCGATCGGCGTCTGGAACCGCGCCTTGCGGACGCACGCGCGGACTGCGAGCGACCAAACCGCTGAGCTCAAGCGGTTTGCCCGCTACGTCGCGGATCGCGACCTCAATACGGTGTTGAAGTTCGCGCTCTCGATCGCCATGCCCGACACGATCGTCGCCCGGACTGGAATGTTCTGGTCGCGCTACTTCGACTCCGGGAAGGTCTTCCCGCGCATGGTGAAGCCGCGGGAGTGGGTGCTGACCATCACAGGCCCGACCGGGGACGACGAGGGGCCCTCCGCGATGAACTGCGGAGAAGGCGTCTGCGGCTGGGTCGAGCAGGCGCTCCTCCTGTGCGGTGCATCCACCCCCAAGGTAACCCACCAGCGGTGCCGGTTTCGCGGCGCGACGGAGTGCCTCTCCGAGGTCGTATGGTGAGCGACCTGAGCGAGATCGACCCTCTTGTCGTTGCGGCGGCGCCATCGTTTGCCTATTGACTTGCTCCTTCACCTTGATCCAGACTGGATGCAGGCAGGACACATGTACACGAAGCCTCCCATGGTGAGGTCCTCGCGCTGCCCCTCTCGTCCTTCGCGCTCGGGGTCAGCATCGTGCCTGCTCTGCGGATTGTCTCCTGACGGCCGCTGACCGGTCAGCCTGCGGGGGTTCGGTGGGGTAGAGGCAGGCCGGCGGGCAGCCACGAGGCAGATTGACCCAGCAACCCTACAGGTAATTTCATGCTGTCACCTCGCTCGCAGCGGCATAAGGAAGTCAAGGACAGCCTTCAGGCGACGCCGCACCCGGTCTGGGTCGAGGACATGCTCGAATCTCTGGCCGACCAGTGGAAGGCCGCGGTCTACACGCCGCCGATCGCGCAGACGATGACGGAGCCGGTCGATCAGGAGATGTGGAAGGGGCTCCTCCGGGAGTTCTTCTGCGTGGTCGAGGCGTTCCCGAAGTACATGGGGCTCAGCCTCGCCAAGACGACCTATGGCCAGTCGCCGCGCGACTCCCTGGTGCGAGACTGGCTCATCGGCAACATCCGGGTCGAGGCGCTGCACGTGCGCTGGTACCTCGACTGGGCGGCGTGGCACGGGCACAGCACCTCCGACATCACGAGCCACCGCCCGAGCCCGGAGATCGCGTCGCTCTTCGAGTGGCTCTGGTCGGTGTCCTACCGCGGCTCGCTCGCGGAGGCGGTCGGCGCGGTGAACTATGCGATCGAGGGGGTCATCGGCGAGTGTTCTCGCGTGGTGCTGCCGAGCTTTACGAAGCTCTATGGCGAGGGGAGCAAGTCACTGACGTGGCTCGCCGCGCATGCGAACTACGATGACGCCCATCCGCGCGAGGCGCTCGAGATCGTGAAGCTCGCGACCACCTCCGCCGAGGAGATCCGCCGGGTGCATTCGAGCATCTCCCGCTCGCTCGAGCTGTTCGAGAAAGCGTTCAGGGCCTGCAGCGTCCCGCACCGCGGCAGCTGACGCGGGCACCTCCTGGCAGCGCCGCGCACGACCGGCGCCGAGCCCCAAAGGAGATACGAGATCTCCGAAGAACCTCATAGACCACACGGCGAGCGCCCGCGGTGCCGGCGCGCGACGGCGGTAGAAACCATCGGGATTCCTGCCCTGCGGCACCACGCAGCACGCGAGAAACGGACCGGCTCGAGGCGCGAGACCTCGGAGATGCCAAGATCGCCAGTCGGCCAACTCCCCTTCTCTTGGCCTCTTCGCCGTTCGCCCCATCGACCAGCGCGGCCCCCCTGCTGCGGTTCCCGCCCCGCCCCGCTGTCCGCCGGGGCAGAGCGGCGGTCTCTCGCACAGGAGACGGGCCCAGATCGACGTTTTCGGCGCGCAAGCGCACTCCTGTGCGCTGAGCACCGAAAACGTCGAGGTGGGCCCGTATCCGAAGCGAGTGACCGCCGCTCTAGCGGCCGTAGACGGCTTTGCGGACCTTTTTCTTGAGATCGTCGAGGACGAAGGGCTTCGTGATGTAATGGCGTGCGCCCGCCTGGATGCCGGCGATGACGTCCATCGGATCCGACTTGGCGGTCAGGAAGATGATCGGCACCCGGCGCGTCGGCTCGTGCTCGCGGAGCCGCTTCGTCATGCTCACCCCGTCGAGCTTCGGCATCATGATGTCCACGATCACCAGATCGGGCCGCGGCTCCTGCTGGGCCAGCGCGAGCCCATCGACCCCGTTCGTCGCGACCACGGTGTCGAACTCGTCGCCGAGGAACCGGGCGATCATCGCCGCCGTGTCCTGCTCGTCCTCCACCACCAGGATTCTCTTCTTCGTCGCGGTCACCATCGGCGCCGAGAAAGATAGCGCGGAGCGGACGATGCGGGCGGTGTGCCGGGATTTTTTTCCGAAGAACGTTGGAAACACATTGATTTTATTCACCGACAGCGCAAGCGCCGTCTGCGCCGGAGGCGCTCAGCGAGGAGGGCGTGCGGCGCCGACGCAGGGGTTTCGCCCGGAGCAGGGCTGTCTCAGGCACACCGCTCGGCGTCCGAGGGTCAGGTCGCGGGGGCGGCCGCGCGCTCGAGGAGCGAGGCGAGGCGATCGAGCGGCATCGGCTCCACGAACGTGCTGCCGATGTCCCGCATCAGCACCGTCCGGACCGACGAGCCCCGGCGCTTCTTGTCGAGCGACAGGAAGCGCAGCGCGGCGGAGACCGGCTCGTCCTCGATCCGGGTGGGCAGGCCGAGCCGCGCGAGCAAGCGGGTCGCCCGGTCGGCCGCCGCGCGATCGGTCACGCCCAGCGCGCAGCCGACGCGGAACATGGCGACCATGCCGAGCGCCACCGCCTCGCCGTGCGCCAGCCGGACGAACCCCCCCTCGGCCTCGAGGGCGTGCCCGAGCGTGTGGCCGAGGTTCAGGAGGGCGCGGTCGCCCGACTCGCGCTCGTCGCGGGCGACGATGGCCGCCTTCACGGCGATCGAGCGGCGGATGATCTCGGCGAGCAGGCCGGGGTCGCGCGCGAGGACGCGGTCGGCCTCGCGCTCGAGCAGCGTGAGCAGCTCCGGATCGCCGATGCAGGCCGACTTCACCACCTCCGCGAGCCCGCTCCGGTACGCGCGGTCGGTCTCGGTGGCGAGCGCCGCCGGGCTCGCGACGACCGCGGACGGCTGGTGGAACGTTCCGACGGCGTTCTTCGCGGGGCCGAGGTCGACCCCCGTCTTGCCGCCGACCGAGGCGTCGACCATCGCGAGGAGCGTGGTCGGCGCCGCGACCCAGCGGACGCCCCGCAGCAGCGTGGACGCAGCGAACCCGCCGATGTCGGTCACCACACCCCCGCCGTGCGCGAGCACCACCGCGCCGCGGTCGGCGCCCGCGTCGATCATCGCCGTCAGCGCCGCCTCGACGGCCGCGAGCCGCTTGTGCTCCTCGCCGGGCTTGAGCACCGTGACGGCCGCGGCCGGCGTCCCCTGCGCCGCGAGCGCGGCGAGCAGCGGCGCGCCCCAGAGGCGGCTCACGTTCTCGTCCGTGACGACGAAGACGGACGTCGGCGCCAGCGCGGCGATGGCGTCCGCCGTGGACGCCGCCCCGTCGGAGGCGATGCGCACCGCGTAGCTCTTGTCGCCGAGCGGCACGAAGAGCGGGCGATCCGCGTAGGCGCGGAGGACCCGCGCCGCGACGTCCGCGGGCGAGACGCCGTCGGTCACGACGCGCGCGTGGGCCTCGGCATAGACGGGGGCGCGCGCGGCCAGGAGCTCCCGGATGCGCGCCTCGCGATCCGGCGCGCCGTCGAGGAGCGGGCGGTTGCCGTTCGGCGTGCGCGCGGCGATCGTGCGCGGGGTGGCGGTGAGCGCGACGACGCAGCCGCGCTCGAGCGCCTCGGCGCGGAGCGCGGGATCGACGAGGGCGCCGCCGCCGAGGGCGATGATGCGCGGGCCGCGCGCCGCCAGGAGCCGGCGCAGGGTCGCCGCCTCCAGCGCGCGGAAGCCAGCCTCGCCGCGCGTGGCGAAGAGCGACGGGACGCTCTCGCCGGCCTCCTCGACGATGGCGTCGTCGAGATCGAGGAACGGGAGCCCCGTGCGCGCGGCGGCGATGCGGCCCACGGTGGACTTGCCTGCCCCCATGAAGCCGGTGAGCAGGAGCGGAGGTGCGTCGGAAGGGAGTTCCATGGCCTTCAGTAAGAGCGGACCTGCTGGAGGTAGCTGTCGACGTTGCGCGAGAGCTCCGTGAGGCTGTCGCCGCCGAATTTCTCGAGCAGGGCGGCGGCGAGCGTGATCGCCACCATCGCCTCGCCGACGACCGAGGCGGCCGCGACGGCGCAGACGTCGCTGCGCTCGAAGGCGGCGTCGAACTGCTCCTTGGTGCGCACGTCGACCGACGGGAGCGCGCGCTTGAGCGTCGCGATCGGCTTCATGGCGGCGCGGCAGATGAGCGGCATGCCGTTCGTGATGCCGCCCTCGAGGCCGCCGGCGCGGTTCGACGGGCGGGTGAACGCGTGCGCCCCCTGATCGTAGGCGATGGGGTCGTGCACCTCGGAGCCCGAGATGCGCGCGGCCTCGAAGCCGATGCCGATCTCGACGCCCTTGATCGCCTGGATGCTCATCAGCGCCTGCGCGAGCCGTCCGTCGAGCTTGCGGTCCCACTGCACGTGGCTCCCGAGCCCGGGCGGCAGGCCCGTGGCGATCACCTCGAAGACGCCGCCGAGCGTGTCGCCCCGGTGCGCGGCCTCGCGGATGGCGTCGCGCATCGCCTGCGCGGCAACGGCGTCGACGCACGCGAGATCCGAGGCACGGGCGCGCTCCCGGAGCTCGGCGAGCGGGAGCTCACCCCCGCCCGAGGCGGCGGAGGTCGGCGACGCCACCGGGCCGATCGACAGGACGTGGGCGAAGACCTCGACGCCGACGGACCGGAGGAGCTTGCGGCAAACGCCGCCCACCGCGACCCGCGCCGCGGTCTCGCGCGCGCTCGCCCGCTCGAGCACGTCGCGCAGGTCCCGCCTGGCGTACTTCAGGCCGCCGGCCAGATCCGCGTGGCCAGGGCGCGGGCGGGTCAGCGCCTCGGGCGGCTCGGGGAACGGCTCGGGGCCCATCCGCCCGGCCCAGCTCGCGTGATCGCGGTTCTCGATCACCATGGCGATGGGGCCGCCGAGCGTCTCGCCGCCGCGCACGCCGGCGACGAGGCGGACGCGATCGGTCTCGATCTTCATCCGCCCGCCGCGCCCGTAGCCGCGCTGGCGACGCGCCAGATCCTCGTCGATGTCCTCCGCGAGGAGCGGCATGCCCGCCGGAATACCCTCGACGGTCGCCACGAGCTCCGGCCCGTGCGACTCGCCGGCCGAAAGCCACCTGAGCTGCGTCATCGTGTGGAAAACCTCCTCCGCGCCCGGAGCCCCGGGCGAAGCTTGCTGCGTATTACAGGTCGATCTGCTCCACGTCGACGCCTTGGGCGGAAAAAGGGGAAGAACGGCCAGCGGCGTCTCCGCCAACCTGGGTCGGAGAGCGGACAGCGGCGCCAGCCTGGGTCGAGGAGCGGAAGGCGCCGTCCGCGACGACCGGCTCCCCGAGGAACCTGGCCGCCACGGTGGCGAAGCTCTTCGGTAGATCCGTGACGAGGAGCGAGAGGCCGCCCGGCGTGCTCCGGGAGGTCGCGAGCCCCCGCTCGGCGAGGAACGAGGCCACCTCCTCGGCGGTCGCCGAGGCGCTGTCCACGATCGGCAGGGGGCCGCCGGCGAGCGACGCCGTCTCGGCCTCGATCGCGGCGCGGAGGAGCGGGAAGTGCGTGCACCCGAGCACGATCGAGCGGGCGCCCGCGCCGATGAGCGGCTCCAGGTACCGCCGCGCGACGAGCCGCGGGACCTCGCCCTCGAGCCACCCTTCCTCCGCCAGCGAGACGAGCAGCGGGGCCGCCTGGCCGGCGACCTCGGTGCGGGTGCTGAGCGACGCCACGGCGCGGGGATAGGCGCCGGACGCGATGGTCCCGGCCGTCCCGAGCACGCCTATCGTCGCGCCGCGCGACGCGGCGACGGCGGCGCGGGCGCCGGGCAGGATGACCCCGAGGACGGGCAGATCCAGCTCGACCCGGAGCATGTCGATCGCGACGGCGCTCACCGTGTTGCACGCGACGACGATCGCCTTGACGCCGCGGCCGATGAGCACGCGCGCGCAGCCGAGCGCGTAGCGGACGACCGTCTCCGGCGACCGCGTGCCGTACGGGACCCGCGCCGTGTCGCCCAGGTAGACGATGTCCTCCGCCGGGCAGCGCCTGCGCAGCGCGCGCACGACCGTGAGGCCGCCGAGGCCCGAGTCGAACACGCCGAGCGGCGCGTCGCCGTGGGACGTCACGGCTCCTCGATGCGGAACAGGTGCACCGGCTCGCGGAGGAACTGCTCGCGCGCGATGGCGTCGAGCGCGTTCCGCACGAGCCCCTCCCGCGCGTCGTGCGTGATGAGCACGACGTCCACCGCGGGCTGGCGAGCGGCCGCCCCGCCCGCGGGCGCCGCGCCCGAGCTCGTCGGCCCCTGCTGCACGATCTGCTCGATGCTGACGCCCGCGTCGCCGAGCGTGCCGGCGAGGCGCCCCATGACGCCGGGCCGGTCCTCGACCGCGAAGCGCAGGTAGTACCGGGAGACGATCTCGCCGAGCGGGCGGACCGCGCGGGGCTTGATCGACATGCCGCGGCCCTGCATGCCCGCGACGCCCGACGCGATCGAGCGCGCGACGTCGAGGATGTCGGAGACGACGCTGACCGCGGTCGGCAGGTCGCCGGCGCCGCGGCCGTAGACGAGCGACGGGCCGACGGCGCGCCCCTCGAGCAGCACGGCGTTGAGCACGCCGGAGACGTTGGCGAGCACGCTCTGCTTCGGGATCAGCGTGGGGTGCACGCGCAGCTCGATGGAATCGCCGAGGTCGCGGCCGATCGCCAGGTGCTTGATGGTGTAGCCGAACCGATCGGCGTAGCGGTGATCGGCCTCCTCGATGCTCCGGATCCCGGAGGTGTGCACGTCGGCGCTGTCGACCTGCGCCCCGAAGGCGAGCATCGCCAGGACGATGAGCTTGTGCGCGGCGTCGTGGCCGTCGACGTCGAGCGACGGGTCGGCCTCGGCGTAGCCGAGCGCCTGCGCCTCGCGCAGCGCGGCGTCGAACGACGCGCCCGTGTCGCGCATGCGCGTGAGGATGTAGTTGCAGGTGCCGTTCAGGATCGCGGTGACGCGCTCGACCCAGTCGCTCGCGAACGCGTCCCGGAGCGTCCGGATGATCGGGATGCCGCCGCCGACCGCCCCCTCGAACGCGAGGTCGACCTGCCGCGCCGAGGCCCGCGCGAGGAGCGCGGGGCCGTGGGCGGCGAGCAGCAGCTTGTTCGCGGTGACCACGCCCTTGCCGCGGTCGATGGCGCGCTCGATCAACGCGCGCGCGGGCGTCTCGCCGCCCATCACCTCGACGACGACGTCGATCGCGGGGTCGTCGACGACCTCCTCGGGGTTCGTGGTGAGCACGCCGCGATCCAGGGCGGCAACGCGCTCCTTCTCGAGGTCGCGCACGACCACGCGCTTCACGACGAGGGGGACGCCCGCGCGCTCCGCCAGGTAGCCGGAGTTCTCGGCCAGGAGGCGCAGGACGCCGCCGCCGACCGTCCCGCAGCCCAGGAGCCCGATCTGGATCGGGGCGCCCCCGCGGAGGCGCCTGCGATCGCTGGCGGCGTGAGGTTCAGGGTTCAAGTTCAAGGGCGGACCGCCTTCCGTCTTCATGCGCGCGGAGCTTAGCGCTTCTCGCGCCGAGTGGTGACGCCTATGCTGCGCTGGCCATGACGGAAAAGGGCGTTCTGGGCGACGAGTTCAGGTTCCACGTGGGCGAGGACGGGGGCGCCGTGGAGCGGGGGCCGCTGCTCCCGCTGCGCGTGCTGGTCGTCGCCGATCTCACCCCGCGCGATCCGCACAACGCCGGCGCGAGCCCGCCCGCGGGCGCGATCCGCGTCGACGCGAGCCGCTTCGATAACCTCTTCACGATGCTCCGGCCACGGCTCGCGATCGAGGTGCCGAGCGTGCTCGCGGCGGGCCGGGCGGTGCGCGTCGACCTCGCGCCCGCCGGGCTGAAGAGCTTCCGGCCCGACGCGCTGTGCGCCGAGGTGCCGCTGCTGCGCTCGCTGCTCGACGGCCGCCGGGTCCTGGATCGGCTGCGCGACGGCTCGGCCACGCTCGACCAGGCGCGCGCCGAGCTCGATCGGCTCTGGGGCGGCTCCCCGCTGGTGCGCGACATCCTGGGCCTCGTCCCGGAGCGCCGGGACGCCTCGCCCGACCGCTCCGCGCCCGCCGCGGAGCGGCCCGCGGCGCCGGCGCCCGCGCCCGGCTCGGACGTGGACGCGCTGCTCTCGATGGTCGACCTCGGCGGGGGCGAGGGCGCCGAGCCGGCGCCCCCACCCGCGACGCCGGGCAGCCTCGATCAGAAGCCGGCGGAGGCAGGGCGGTTCTCGGAGCTCATCGCGACCGTGGCGGCGAGCGCCCGCCCGCGCGCGGGCCAGCCCGCTCGGCCAGCGGAGGCGATCGCGCAGATCGAGCGCGCGATCGGCGCGCAGCTCGGCGCGATCCTGCAGCACCCCGAGGTGCGGCGCCTCGAGGAGGCGTGGCGCGGGCTGAGCCTGCTCGTGGAGCGCGCGAAGGCGGCGGAGGGCGTCCGGTTCGACGTCGTCAGCGCGCGCCCGGACGAGGCGGCCGGCGCGCTCGCGCGGGTGCTCGCGCAGACGGCGAGCTCCGAGCCGCCGGCGTCGGTCGCCATCGTGGACGTCGCGATCGACGGCAGCGCCGCGTCGCTCGCGCGGCTCGAGGAGATCGCGCGCGTCGCCGAGGCGCACGCGCTCCCCGCCGTGGTGAACGGCGACGCGCGCCTGCTCGGGGTCGACGATCTCGGCGGCGTCGAGCGGCTCGACAACAAGGCCGCGCTGTTCCGGGCGCCGCACCGCGCGCCGTGGCGCTCGGCTGCAGCGCGGCACGGCGCGCGGTGGGTCGCGATCGCGATGAACCGCGTGCTCGGCCGGACGCCGTACGACCGGTCGACCTCCCGGATCCGGGAAGCGGCGATCGCCGAGCAGCCCGGCGATGAGGGCGGCCGCGTCTGGATCTCGCCGGCGTACGTCGTCGGCGCGCTGATCGCGGGGAGCTTCCGCGAGACGGCGTGGCCCTGCCGCATCGCGGGCGCGAAGGGCGGCGGCACGCTCGGGGACCTGCCGGTGCACGAGGTCAAGGGCGCGTACGAGGGCGACGAGGGCGTCGCGATCCCGACCGAGGCGTTCGTGTCCACGGACACCCAGCGCGAGCTCTCGAAGAGCGGCGTGCTCCTGCTCGCGTCGGCCCCGAACAGCGACGCGGTGTACGTCCTCGCCGCGCCGACGGCCTACGTCCCGCCCGAGAAGCTCACGTACGACAGCCCGACGGCCGAGCCGGACGAGCGCCTCGAGCGCGTCTCGCTCGTCGATCAGCTCTTCGTCGCGCGCGTCGTCCAGTTCCTGCGCGCGCTCTGCTCGAAGCTGCCCCCGGACAGCGACCCGGCGGAGGTCCAGCCGGTCGTCGAGGGCGCCCTCTGGGCGCTGTTCGAGGGCGCGCCGCCCGCCAGCGTCGAGCTCACCGTCAAGGCGGGCCGCGGCGAGGGCGGCGCGCAGATCGCGGTCACGGTGCGCCCGCGCCGCTTCCTCGGCGTGGGGCTCGACGAGGTGTCGCTGGAGATGCCGCTCGGCTGAGCCCACGCCCCGGATTGACGCCGCCCGGCGCGCGGGGGAGGATCGCCGGCATGCGGCTCCGCGTAGCGATCCTCCTCGCTGTCCTGAGCACCCTCGTGACCACGTGCCAGCGGCCTGTGGCGCCGCAAGCGCCGACGTCCGACTGCGGCTGCCGCAAGAAGTAGCCCGGCGCCCATCGCGGGACGACGGGTCACGTCGCGCGTTCCCGGGCGCGCGGCATTGCAACGCACGTCGAGCGTCTCTCACGAGACGCGAGGACCGGATCGTGCGCGGTGCTCTCTCTCACACCCACCGCGGAGCGGCCACCCGCCGGCGGGCGGCGGCGCCTCGATACGGCCTCTCCTGGCCTGTCGCGCCGGAGGTCCATCTTCGATGGCGACGAAGAGCGCAGGAGTGATCGCCGCTTTCATCTCGACGGAGCGCGTGGAGTTGCGTAGTTGCGCAGCTGCTCAGTCGGGCGCTGGCACGTTGCGCGGGTCGCGCGCGATGTGCGCAGCGCGCTCAACGCGGGTTGAGCGCCTCATCACGAAGCGAGCATTGCGCCGGCCTTGCGGTCCTCGGGGGCGGCCCGAGGATTGCAATCCTGGCGGCTTCATGAAGCCTTGCACCCAGGAGGACATCCGCTCCAATCGCCCGTTCGCCGGCCGCAGGGCGGTGGTGATCGGTGGGAGCATCGCGGGCCTGGTGGCAGCCCGCGTGCTCGCCGACCATTTCGGCGAGGTGGCCGTCGTCGAGCGCGACGCCATCCCGGATGACCTCCGCGAGGCCCGCAAGGGGGTGCCCCAGGCTCGCCAGCTCCACGGGCTGCTCGCCCAGGGAGAGCGGATCCTGAACGACCTGTTCCCCGGTTTCACCGGGGATTTGCTCCAGGACGGAGCCATCGCGTACGACTTCGGGCTCGGCCTGGCGTGGCACCACCACGGCGCCTGGAAGCCGCGCTTCGAGACGGGGGTGCGGACCGTGTGCATGACCCGTCCGCTGCTCGAGGCGCACGTGCGCCGCCGCGCGTTCGCGCTGCCGAGAGTGCGGCGCCTGGATCAGCGCGAGGTGGTGGAGCTCTCGGCGTCTCGCGATCGCTCCCGGATCACGGGCGTCGTGCTCCGGCAACGCGACGAGGGCGGCCAGATCGAGCGGCTGCCGGCGGAGCTCGTGGTGGACGCCAGCGGGCGCGGCTCGCGCGCGCCGGCGTGGCTCGAGGCGCTCGGCTACCGGCGGCCCGACGAGTCGACCATCCAGGTCCGGGTGGGGTACGCCAGCCGGCAGTACCGGCCGCGGGATCCGGCAGAGCTCCCGTGGAAGTCGCTGTACGTCCTCGGCTCGCCGTCCGACAGCCGGCGGTTCGGCTGCATCGCGCCGATCGAGGGCGGGCGCTGGATCGTGGTGCTGGCGGGCCTGTTCGGCGATCACCCGCCCGCCGATCCCGAGGGCTTCCTGGAGTTCGCCCGGGGCCTGCCCAACGACGCGCTCTACCGGGCGCTGCTCGGGGCCGAGCCGGTGACGGACGTCGCCGTCTCCAAGTTCCCGGCGCACCTCCGGCGGCACTACGAGCGGATGGCGCGGATGCCCGAGGGGCTCGCCGTGCTGGGCGACGCGCTCGCCAGCTTCAACCCCGTTTACGGCCAGGGGATGACGTCGGCCTGCCTCCAGGCGCTGGCGCTCGACGCCGCGCTCAAGGAGCACCGCCGCCGCGCGGGGCGCGGCGCGATCGCGGGCCTCACCCGCCGCTACCACGCGGCCGCGGCGAGGGCGGTCGACCTGCCGTGGCGGATGTCCACGGGGGAAGATCTCGCCTACCCCGAGACCCGGGGCCGGCGGCCGTTCCTCCAGCCGATCATGCGCTGGTACACCGCGATGCTGCACCGGGCCGCGCAGGTCGATCGCGAGGTCTATGTGCGCTTCGTGCGCGCGTTGCACATGCTCGACGGGCCGGAGGCGCTCCTGGATCCTCGCTTGATCCTGCGCGTGCTTCGCGCGGGGCGGTCAGGGTCGCTGCCCGAGGTGGCCGCGGCCGGCGGGGCCCACCGAGGGCAGCCCGAATGACGCCTGAACCGCTGAGCCCGCCGCTTCGCTCCGGCGCGTGACCACGGCGACGGCTCCGCGCCGGGCGAGGGCCGGTATCGGCGGGACGAACGCGCCGTGGTGCCGTGTCGACAGGCCTCCTCCGGCGGGGGGCCGCCCCGCGCGGCTGCAGAGCGTTGCCTGGCCGTCGTGTTCTGGTAAGACGTGCGCGCCTTTACCCACGACGGATCGGCTCGCGAGGCGGCTCCTCGCGGAGGCAGGACATGACCGACTCGATGAATGCGCTCCTGGGGCTCGTCGCCCGCGATCGAGAGCACGACTGCGATGGGGTTGGCCACGCGAACGTCTGCGTGCGGGTGGTCGGCGTCGCCGAGCTGCCGACGCGCGCCGGCCACTTCCGCGTCGTGGCGTTCTGGAACAACCGAGACGCCAAGGAGCACATCGCGATGGTGCACGGCGACGTCATCGGCGCCTCGAACGTACCGACGCGGCTGCACTCCGAGTGCGTGACAGGCGACGTCATGGGCTCGCTGCGCTGCGACTGCCGCGATCAGCTCCTCGAAGGGTTGAAGAAGATCCAGAGCATGGATCGGGGCATCCTGCTCTATCTGCGCCAGGAGGGCCGAGGGATCGGGCTCATCAACAAGATCCGGGCCTACGCGCTGCAGGACCAGGGGCTCGACACGGTCGAGGCCAACCTGGCGCTCGGCTTCAGGGACGATGAGCGCGACTACGCCGTCGCGGCGCACATGCTGCGCAGCCTGAACGTGAGATCGATCGAGCTCATCACGAACAACCCCAACAAGGTCCAGCAGCTGACGCAATACGGAGTCTCCGTGGCCGGGCGCATCCCGCACGTGATACCGCCGAACGATCACAACCGCTTCTACCTGGAGACCAAGGCGAAGCGGTCGGGGCATTTCATCGACACGTGGGGCAAGCCGCACCTGGTCGAGCAGAGCGATCCGGTCGTGGTCGACGGGATGGCGCCCCCGGAATCCGAGCCGGCCGAGCCGGCGCCCGCGGGCTGAGGCCCCCGCGGGCACGGGGCCCAGGCTCAACCGCCTTTGCGGCCGCGAGCCTCCATCGATGCCCGTCCGGCGCCACGGCGGCGCCGTGCGGCGGTGTCGAATCGTCTCATGGCGCGGCGCCGGTCAGGCGGCGAACCCGGTCCGCGTGGGGGCTCGCCGGGAAATGCGAGAGGAATTCCCCGGCGCGGGCGCGCGCCTGGCCAGCGCGCCCGCTGCGCAGCAGCGCGTCGATCGCGACGATCTCCCGGTCCGCCGCGAGGCGCCCCTCCGGGAACTCGGCCCGGTGCTCGTCGAGCAGGGCGAGCGGCGCCTCCGGCGATCGCGCGAGCACCGCCCTGATCTCCGCGAGCCGCCCGGCCTCCCGGAGCAGCTCGTCGCGCTCCAGCAGCGCGGCCGCCGTCGCGGCGGGCCGAAGCGTGGGCTCGCCCTGACCGGCGCTCCCCTGGGGCAGCTCCCGGCCCACGCCGGGCGCGGACCGAGGCTGCAGATCGGCGCCGGGCGCCGGCACGGGCGCCCCGAGCGCTTGATCGCTGCAACCTGCGAGGAGGGCGAGGAGCGGGGCGGCGAGGCCTCCCGCGATCCACCGGGTGTGTGACGAATGGTGAACGACATGCATGTCGTCGACTCCTTCATGGGGCCGAGCTGGCGGAACCCCGCCGAGACGCGCGCGCGAAAGCGCGCGTGCCCATCGCGGGACCGCAGCTCGCCGTCGCCATGGCCGCCTGAGCGGCACGGCGTATTCGACGTAATGAGCTAGCGCTCCAGCAACGACGGCCCGAGCACCAGCATTCCTAGCTGACAGGCGTATTGTAAAAATGAACTATCGGTTTGTCAACACTGCTTACTTAGGCCGTCCGAAAGCAGCGCTGCCGCTTGCCGACGGCCGAAATCGCGCTATCCGGCTCAGAAGGCGCCGGCGACGCCCACGCCCGCGCCGCCGCCCGCCGGCGCGAGGGAGAGGCGAAAACGCGGCGAACCAGGCCCGGCAACGCCCGCGCGCGGGGCATGAAACAGAGCCGGGATCAGCACGCCGGAGGCGGCGCCGAATACGGCGCCCGTGAGCACATCGGTGAAGTAATGGCGATCGCCGGCGATGCGCAGGTAGCCGGAGAGCGCGGCGATCGCCATTCCGTTCGCCCATACCCACGGCGCCGCGCGATAGCCGCGCATCGACGCCACGGTGCCGCTCGCGGCGGCGAGCGAGAAGACGGCCGTGGAGTGGCCTGAGAAGAACGAGAGATCGTCGTCGTGCGGGAGCGGACCCGAGGGGCCCTCGCCCGCGCGGAGCACATCCGGGTTGTCGTGATGGGCATAGGGCCGCTGGCGGCCGGCGATGTACTTGGTGATCTGGTTCATGTTCATCGCCACCACCATCGCTTCGGTGACGATCACGAGATCGGCGGCGATGTTGTCGGAGCGGCCGTCGTACCACGCGGCGAGCGCCGTGAGGCCCAGCGCTGCGGCGGGCGCGACGCCGAGGACCGTCACGTTGCTGAGATCATGAGCGGTGTTCGGGTTGCGTCTCCAGACCAGCGCGTCGCGGATCGACGTGTCGAGGGCGTTGGCCGTGCACCAGCGGCACGATTCGGGGGCGAGGCCCTTCTTCGCGAGCTCGGACGCGATCCATGCGGCGCCGCCGACGACGGTGATGGGCAGATCGATCTCGGGCCGGTACGCGAGCTCGGGGGACGGGTCGGCGGCAGCGGCCGGCGAGGACGAGACGGCGACGAGGAAGGCGGACAGCGCGAGCGCGGCGGTAGCACGCATGACGGGCGCGAGCGTAGCCGGGGCGGAGGCGCACGGAAATCCGTCGCGGGCGTCAGGCGCGCGACGGCCCCGGCGTGGCGAGGAGCAGCCCGTCGAGCAGGCGCGCGTGGGCGTCGTCGACCAGGTTCCGGAGCGCCGCCGGCCCGGCCTTGGAGAGGGCCCCCGACGCCGCGAGGGTGGCGAGGCCGTGGTGCATCGCCCAGATCGGGACCGCGAGCGCCCACGGATCGCCGGGCGGGAACGCGCCGGCGCGCTGCGCCTCCTCGATGAACCCGAGGAGCACCCCCAGGTTGTGCGAGGTGGCCGCCGCGACCCGCGGGTCGTCCACGTCCACCTCGCCGGAGTACATCACGTGGAAGGGCGCGGGGTGCTCCAGCGCGAAGGCGACGTAGGCGAAACCCGCGGCCAGGAACCGCGCCCGGAGGTCGCCCCCGGCGCCCTCGAGGGCGGCCGAGATCCGCGCGCCGAGCGCCGCGCTCGCCTGGACGGCGAGCTCGGTCATCAAGGCGCGCTTGTCCGAGAAGTGGCGGTAAGGCGCGGCGTGCGAGACGCCGATGCGCCGCGCGACCTCGCGCAGCGTGAAGCTCGCGTTCCCTTGCTCCTCGATCAGCGAGAGCGCCTCCTCCAGCACGGCGCGCCGGAGGTCGCCATGGTGGTAGGGCCGGTCGACGGGGCGCGGCGCGGGCGCGGGTGAAGGGCGCGGCGCGGTTGCGGGTGAGGTGCGCGCGCTCGGACGGCGGCGCCTTGCGGGGGAAGCCACAGCGCAGGCGCACGATACCACGAAGGCCGCGGTCCCACCGAGCCGCGTGGCCCGGGATCGCGGATGCAGGGCCGCGAGCTCGGGAGCTGCCTGTCGTCGCGAAGAAAATGTAGGCATCGGAAACTTTCCCCATGTTGTCAGTGTCATCATCGGGCGCGCGGGCGGCCGGTGGCCGGCGCGCTGCACCTGATCCAGGAAAGGAGCCCCGTATGTCCGAGCCCCGTCGATCCCCCGAGCGCGAACGCCTCCTTGCCGCCGTGGAGCGTGTCCGCGGCGTCGCCACCGCCCACGCCGAGGCGTCCGAGCGGCTGCGCACGCTCGCGCCCGCGGTCGTCGACGCCCTGCAATCGAGCGGCCTGCTCGCGATGGCCGCGCCGCGCGCGCTCGGCGGCGTCGAGAGCGACCCGCTGACGCAGGTCGAGGTCTTCGAGGCGATGGCGCGCGCGGACGCGTCGGCGGGGTGGTCGCTGATGATCAGCGCGCTGCTCGCCGCCCTCGCCGGGGGCACCCTGCCGGACGAGGGGGCCCGCCAGGTGTTCGCAGGGCCGTTCCCGACGTTCGCGGGGCTCCAGATTCCGACCGGCCTCGCGCGGCGCGTCTCCGGGGGGTACGTGCTCGAGGGCCGCTGGGCCTTCGGCAGCGGCGTGCGGCACGCGTCGTGGGTGTTCACCTGCGCCATCGTGGCCCCGGAGGGCGCGGCCCCTCCGGCGGGGCCGCCCGAGATGATCAGCCTCGCTGTCCCGCGCGAGCAGGTGGTGATCGAGGACACGTGGGACGTGGCCGGCCTGCGCGGCACGGGGAGCGACCACTACCGGATCGAGGGCGCGCTCGTGCCCGAGGCGCGGGCGTGCCCCTTCCCCGCGGCGCCTCAGCGGCGCGGCGGCGCGCTCTACTCGCTGCCGTTGCTTGCCCTGCTCGCGGCCGGTCACGTCGGCTTCGCGCTCGGCGTCGGGCGGCGCGCGCTCGACGAGATCGCCGCGGTCGCCCCGCGCCGCGTGAAGGCGTGGCCGCAGCTCGCGCTGGGCAGCCACGCGGCCTTCCACATGGACCTCGGGCGCGCGGAGGCGAAGCTCGCGGCGGCGCGGGCCTATGCGTTCGACGTGCTCGGGCGGATGTGGGACCAGGCGCGCGCTGGAGAGGCGCTCTCGATCGAGGACTGGGCGGCGATCCGGCTCGTCCAGACGGTTGTGACCGACGTCGCCGCGGAGGTCACGGGCTTCGCCTACCGGGCCGGCGGCGGGGGCGCGCTCTACGCGGCGAGCCCGCTGCAGCGGTGCTTCCGGGACATCCACGCGGCGACGCAGCACATCGCCGCGACCGACGACGCTTACGAGTTCGCGGGGCGCGCGCGGCTCGGGCTCGCCGATCTGCACCCGATGCTCGCGCCGCGGCCGCCTCGGGCGGTGGGTTAGCTCGACAGGGCGGCTGAGCGACCCGCTCTCAGTCGGGCTCCGGCCACGCCGGCTGATCGCCGAGGATGCGCGGCCTGTGGCGCTCCAGATAAGCGCGACACCAGGCGTCCGGCGCCTCGCGCCGGCTGACCCGGCGGATCGCCGTGTAGAGCACGAGCTCGCGCAGTTTCATGAACCGGTCCATCTCCGACAGCCACCGCGCGGAGAGCGCGTTCTCCCGGGCGTAGCCGTCCAGGAACCTGTCGCGGAACCTCCGGAGGAGCTCGGGCGGCCGCCCGGGGCCGAGCGGGTCGATCGCGACATAGAAGAGGACGATCCCGAGATCGCTCGCGAACCACTCGTAGGCGCAGTCGTCGAAATCGATCAACGTCAGCGCGCCGCCGTCCTTGAGCACGTTCCCGAAGTGGGCGTCGGTGTGCACCAGGCCGAAGGCGTCGCGGTCCGTCGGCAAGGCCCGGAGCTCCGCGATGAGCCGCTCCAGCCGACCGCCGATCGGGTCGCGCTCGTCCTCCGGCAAGAGCTCGCGCGCGCTGGTGAAGTCGCCGTCCTCATGCCACGCATGACGCCGCCTCGCCGACGGAGGAACATACACCTTGGTCGCGGCGTGCAGCCGCCCGAGGAGCCGCCCCCAGGCGGTCGCCACGTCCGGCGTCAGATCGCCGGCAGAGAGCGGAGCGCCTGGCGCCTTCGCGTACGCACGCACGCAGACGGCCTGGCCGGGCCCGCCGAGCAACGCCGCGTAGCGGCCGTCGGCGGCCCGGAGCGCCGGGGCGGCGCGGACGCCATTCGCTGTCAGGTACTCCAGCCATTCGCACTCCGCCTCGACCGCGTCCACGGACCTGCGCCCGGGATCCCCGAGCTTCAGGACGAAGGTACCGTCGCGCCGCCGCGCCTCGAACACCTGGCTCTCGAAGCCGCCGATGTGCCTGCAGGTCGCCGGATCGAAGCCGTAGAGCGCAAGAGCGCGATCGAGGACGGCGGGATCAGCGGGAGTCGTATCGTCCGCTCCGGAGGGCAGCCCCGCGGTCAGGGCGGGCTGCCTTCCGGCGGGCACGCGACCCGCTGGGGCGGCGGTGGGTTGCACATGACGACCACGGGAGGGCCTCCGTCGCGAGAGGGCTGAGGCGGCGGGCAGGTGTTCGGGAAAAACTGCCTGCACGTGCCGTCCGGGCCCCGGATCACCTTCCCTCCCTGCGCGGGCTGCGGAAGCGGCTCCTCCTCGCCCTGCGCCGCCGTCGCCCCGGCGTTCTGCGACGCCTCCGGTGCCGCCGCGTCCTGCGTCTCCGTCGTCCCGGCGCCGCTGGACGTGGCCGCATCCCCCACGCCAGACGAAGACGTCTGCATGAGCTCCAGGCGCGGCGGGTTGGCGATCAGGTCCGGCGGATCGGGCTGCGGCTGAGACGTGCCACAAGCCGCTGCGCCGCCGGCCACCGTGACGACGAATGAGGACGCGAGCACGCGGCGGCGCCGGCGTGACGAGAGCTTCATGGAGACCATCCTAGACCGATGGCCCGACCCACGTCACCCGAACGGCGAAGCGCCGCCGCGCGCGGCGAGGTCGGCAGGACGTTGCTCAAGCCCCAGGCGGAAGGCGCGCCGTGCGCCTGAGCTGCACGGACAGGAGCCGCGGCGGGTCGCTCCTGGCGGCCTCCGCGTCGCGCCACTCGCCCAGGTGAACGAGCTCGAACCCGGCCCCCAGGCCGCCGTTCACGTACTGTGACACGTCATGCAGGAACGCGGTCACGCGCTCGGGCTGGCCCGTCTCCGGGTTGACGAAATTGGCCTGGCCCCCGCGCATCTGTCGCACGGGGTGCAGCTCGCACAGGAAGAGCTCTCCTCCCGCGCGCAAGACGCGGGCAGCCTGGGCGAAGACCGCGTCGATGTCCTCGATGTGCTCCAGCACGAGCATGGCAATCACGACGTCCGACGAGCCCTCCGCGAGGGGCCAGGAATCGCGGATGTCGTGCTGCACGAACCGGACGCGAGGAGAAGACACGCGGTCCCTCGCGCGACGCAACATCCCCTCGGAGAAATCCAGCGCGAGGACGCTCCTCGCCTGCTCGTCGAGCCACTGCGTGTTCCGCCCGGTGCCGCAGCCGATCTCGAGCACGTCCCGGCCAGCCAGCGCCAGGCCGCGTTGCCGGAGGACCTCCGCCGCCAGCTCGCGGGTCCGGTTGAAATCGTCATCGTACGTCGCGGCCCAGCGATCGTAGGCCGTGGCGATCTCGGGTTTGTCTGGAGAGCTGGACATGAGCTCGCTCGGCATCCTGCGTCGTTCACCCACCCAAGGACACGCCGTCGACCAGGATCGCGAAGGCCTCCCGGTCTACCGAACGCCCTCGACGCCGGGGAATCTATCGGGGGCACGGCGACCGTGTCAACAGCCCATCACCGGAGCATTCAAGTGGCGAGACCCACCGCAGAAGCAGTCTCGGGCCGGCGCGGTGACAGCCGCCACAACTACAAGCTGAGCTCGCTCAGCCCCGGATGCTCGTCGGGTCGCCGCCCGAGCGGCCAGTGGAACTTCCGCTCCTCCGCCGCGATCCGCACGTCATTGATGCTCGCCTCGCGCCTCCGCATCAGCCCCTGCGCATCGAACTCCCACTGCTCGTTGCCATGGGACCGGTACCAGTTGCCGCTGTCGTCGTGCCATTCATAGGCGAAGCGCACCGCGATCCGGTCCCCGGTGAACGCCCAGACCTCCTTGATCAGGCGGTAGTCCAGCTCCCGCTGCCATTTGCGGTGCAGAAACGCCTCGATCGCCGCCCGCCCCTCGAAGAACTCGGCCCGGTTCCGCCAGCGGCTATCGACCGTGTAGGCCTGAGCCACGCGCGCGGGATCCCGACTGTTCCAGGCGTCCTCCGCCAGCCGCGCTTTCCGGGCGGCGGTCTCTGCGGTGAAGGGCGGCAGCGGCGGGCGCGACACGACAGGATCTTCGCTCAAGGTGCACCTGAACGAACCTTCCTCGAATCTCCCATCCCCGGCAACCCCTTTCACGCGAAGCTCCCCAGGGCCGTACCGCGGACCGGCCGCTCCCGGCCTGCCACCGGCGCGCGCCCGTCGCTCGAGCGCGCCGCCCCGCGGGACGGCCCTGCCCGCTCCGGCGCAGGCGCCGTGGGAGCGGCCACGGCGCTTGGCGCTCGCGCCGGCGGCGGGAGCTCGTTAGAGTCGCTCCGCGCTCCGAGGAGCCTGTGCGCTCGAGAGGGATCCGATGACCATTCCGTTGACGTGCGTCTTCATCTCATTTCTCTTGATCTACGTGGCCCGCCTGTTCGTCGCCAGGGCGCAGGCACAGCAGCCCGAGGGCCTGGACAACCGCAACCCGCGCGACCAGCAGGCCAAGCTCACCGGCATCGGGCGCCGCGCCCTCGCCGCCCACCAGAACGCCTTCGAGGGGTTTGCGCCCTTCGCCGCCGCCGTCTTCACGGCCCACCTCGCGGGCGCCGACGCTCGCTGGAGCGCCATCCTCGCCGTCACCCACGTCGCCGCGCGCGCTCTCTATCTGGTCATGTACATCGGCGACAAGGCCTCTGCCCGGACCGCTGTCTGGATCATCGGCTTCGCCGCCACCGTGGGCCTCTTCCT
Organism: Sorangium sp. So ce145; assembly: GCF_051525985.1. Classification (NCBI taxonomy): domain Bacteria; kingdom Pseudomonadati; phylum Myxococcota; order Polyangiales; family Polyangiaceae; genus Sorangium; species Sorangium sp. So ce145. The sequence continues at coordinate 6,792,585 of NZ_CP150315.1, forward strand.
CCTGAAGTGGCTGGTCTGAACGCCGCGGCGGGGGCGCCGTGGCAGGCTCAGCGCGGCAGGGGCATCCACGCGCCGTCCATCGGGACGTGGACCTGCGCGGGCAGGTTCTTCGAGGCGGCGCGCTGGGTGAACGCCGTCACGGGCTCGCGGTAATGGGCGAACGTTGTGTGGTGGATGGGGATCACGTGGCGGGCGCGGAGCAGCGCGGCGGCGGCGACCGCCTCCTCCGCGTCCATCGTGCGGAGGCCGCGCGCGCCGTCGACGCCGACCGCGCCGAGGTGCGGGAGCCAGAGATCGATGGGCGCGAAGCGGGCCGCCACCGCGCGCATCGGCTCGGTGAAGACCGAATCACCGGTCCAGTAGACCGAATAGGGCGCCGCGCCCTCCCAGCGGAGCACATAGCCGTTGCCCTTGCCGAGCGTCGCGTCGAGCGCCGCATCGTGGGCGTGGTTCGCCGGGACGGCGAGGATCCTCAGGCGGCCGGCGCGGGTCGGGAGCACGGCCTCGTTGTCCCAATCGAGTGGCGTCAGCTTCGTGAATCCGGCGGCGCGCGCCGCGCCGACCGCGTCGGGAGGTAGGATGAAGGTGACGTCCTTCGGGAGCGTCTCCCTCGCGACGGCGTCGAAATGGTCAGCATGGTTGTGGCTGAGGAGGATGACGTCGAGGTGCCCGATCGGCTCCGCAGGAGGATCGGTATAACGGGCGACCGGCGCGTTCTCGACGCCTGTCGATGGGTGCTTGGGGAGCACGAACGCCGCTGGGCCGCGCGGGCCGAGGACGGGATCGGTGAGCAGCCGGAGGCCGTCGCGCTCGAGGATCGCCGTCGGGCCGCCGCGCCACTGGAGGCGCCCGCTCGAGGCCTCGGTCGCGGCGGCCTCGCCGGCCGGCGGCGCTGTCGCGGTGGCCGCGCCGGCCGGCGGCGCGCTGGCTCCGCCGCGGTCGGGCGAGGCACAGGCCGTCAGGGAGAGCGCGAGCAGCGCGGCGATCACCGAGCCCACGGGCGCCCGTGGCCTGCGCGGGCGACCCATCGAGGGCGCGCCTCTGCCGGGCTCGGCCCCGGCGGGCTGCGGGAGCTGCTCGGCACGTCCATTCCACCTGTCCGGGACACCCGTGATCCGGTTCATCGTCGTCGCCTTCCTGGCCGCGCTGTTGCGATGAGGTTCTCGGCGAGGGACCGCGCGCGCGCGGCGGCGCCCGGTCCCCCCTCGCGGACGGCGGTCACGATCGCGCCGTCGATCAGCAGCAGGATCTGCGGCGCCAGCGCGCTGGCCAAAGGCACGCCGGCTTCGCGCAAGAGCCGCTCGAAATAGTCGATGAGCCGCTGCTTGTGGCGCTGCGCGGCCTCGTGCGCCGGGTGGCTCCGGCTCGCGACCTCGACCATCGTGTTGAGGAACGCGCAGCCGCGAAAGTCGTCCGCGGCGAACAGCTCGGCGAGCGCGTCGAAGACCGCGAGCGGCCGGTCCCGCGGATCGCCCGCGAGCGCCTCGACTCGCACGGCAAGCCACTCGCGAAAGCGCGCGTCGCGCGCGTCCAGCACCGCCACGAGCAGGTCGTCCTTCGTCGGGAAGTGGCGGTAAAAGGTGGCCTTGGCGACGTCCGCCTCGGCGATCAAGCGATCGACGCCGACGGCACGATACCCCTCGGCATAGAAGAGGCGCTCCGCGACCTCGAGGATGTGGCGTCTGACGTCCCGCACAACGCTGTTCTAGACAGACAGGTCTGTCTTGTCAAGCGCGCGGAGATGCGCCTGGAGATGCGCCTGCGGACCGCCGCCCGCAGGCCCTCCGATCGGAACGCCGCGCTGGAGCCACCCGTCAGGGGACGTTCATCTCGAACGCCACGCTGTAGTTCGGCTGCGCCTTGCCCGTCGTCGAGCCGACGAACGGATCGGAGTCGCGCAGCTGACCCCAGCGGATCGTGCCGCCCGCCATCGACGTCCCGTCGGTCGTCATCGCATAGCCGACCATCACGCCGGACGCGGGGAGGTTCCGCGCGGTGATCTGCACCGAATCGCCGGAGATCTCCACGCCGCTGATCGGGATCCGGGTGTTGCCGCTCCAGAGCTCGAAGCCGCGGCCCTGCGCCCACTCCGTGAACGCGGTCTGGTGGGGAGACGGCAGCGCGCTGTCCCAGGCGAGCGGCGGCACCGGGACATGGAAGTGCACGGTGACGACGTTGCCGCTGCGCTCGACGCGCGTCGGCTGGAGCGGCTGCCAGTCCTTCCCGAGGACGACCTTCTCGAAGTAGATCTGGCCGAGTTTCTCGCCGAGCTGCTGGTAGCCGTTCGCGTTCAGGTGGATGTGATCGTCGGCATACGGATACTGGTACTTCGGACCCGAGCAGACGATATCGCCCGGGTGATCCACGCCCACGCGCCACTGCGCCTGCGTCGACGTCGACCGCGTGCCGGCGTCGGTGTGCACCGAGTTCTGCTGGGACACGAGCAGGGGGATGCTCCGCGACTGGCCGGTGATCCGGAGGAGATCCTGGTTGTAGTCGGACCACAGCTTTACCAGTTCATCCCCGTAGGTCGCGCTGCCGGCGTCGGACTCGCCGTGCGTGATCACGATGGCGCCGACGCCGTACGTCTTGCCGGCACCCCTGGCGAGGCGCGCGATGGCCTCCGCCTCGAACAGCGTCGCCGCGTAGGCGCGGCCCATCGACGTGTCGCCCGTGGCCGTCTGGGTGGCGCCCTTCCGGAGGACGCTCATGGGCTGCCCGCTCTCGCCGACGACGGTGTGCACCGTGACGTGGTCGCCGCCGGCGGATGCCTCCGCGAGGGACGAGATCTGGTCGGCCATGGCCGTGTGCGGCGTCTCGCCATAGATGTTCTTCGGGTAAGCGCTGGGGTAGGTCGTCGCGAACCCGCGGATCGGCTCGACGAGCGGCACCAGGGAGAGGGCCGTGCTGGCCGCATCGAAGGGGGGCACGCTCGCGTTCCCGAGGGACAGCTTGAGGTTGTGGAAGCGCTGCGTGGTGGTGCGGGGCGGCGTGCCCTCCGCGCCGACCGAGAGGCTCTGTCCCGTGCCGACGATGCCGCTCCAGTCCCAGAGCGGCGCCGGCGGCGCGCCGCCGCCCCCTTCGCCAGCGCCGCCAGCGCCGCCGGTGCCTGCCGCGCCGCCGCCCTCTTCGCCGGCGCCGCCGGTGCCCGCCGCGCCGCCGGAGCCGCTCGCGCTGCCCGCCGCGCCCTGACCGCCGGCGCCGCCGGAGCCGCTCGCGCTGCTCGTCGCGCCCTGACCGCCGGCGCCCTGACCGCCGGCGCCAGAGGACGTCCCGCCCGACGAGTCGCATCCGAACGCCGCGAGGAGGAGAGCGAGCGTGCCTGACGAACCGAGGCTCAAGAACGAAGATTGTCGCATGTTGGCTCCTTGCCGCTGCACGAGCGGGCCGGGTGATCGCGCGGCCCGGAGCGTCGATCGTCAGGCCGCGTGGTGAAACCACGACCGGCCATAGCACGGAGGCGCAGAAAAACTGAACCGATTCAGTCGTTGAGGATCTCTTGAGGACCTCAACCTCGGTCGGAGGCTCGGCCGGGGCGTCTACCTCGGTAGGGTCTCACGGGCCTCATCACGGGCGCCGCAAGGCTGCCGGACCGTGGCGCGGCGCTGCGGGGCGGCTTCGATGCGGGTGGGCACAGCCCTCCGTCAAAGGACCGGCAGGGGTCCGAGACGGCTCACGGATCGTCTCGGTTCATTCCTGTGAGCCGTCCGGGGGCGGAGGCGGTCCCTTGGGTCGACCGGGACGCGTCGCGATCCTGCGCGATCCTGTCCGCGCATGCGTTCGAAGGAGTGTATGAAATGAATCGATTGCTTGGCTTCATCATGATGGCGACGTCGAGCATCGCCATGGTCGGTTGCGGCAGCGACGGCAGCGATGCCGGCACCGGCAGCGGTGCCGGCACGGGCGTCGGTGGCGGCGGCGGCAGCGGTGCCGGCAGTGGCGGCACGGGCGTCGGTGGCGGCATCGGTGGCGGCACGGGCGTCGGTGGCGGCACGGGCGTCGGTGGCGGCGGCGGCACATTCTCGCTGGACACGGACACCGGCTGCTCCGGCGTGTTCAATCCCGATCAGATGCTGGAGTACGCCATCACGATGGCGCCCGACGATTACGCCGCCATCCTCGCCGACACCACGTTCTCGCTCTCCGTCCCCGGGGAATTCAGCTGCAACGGCGGTGCGCCCATGCAAGTCGCCATCGAGCGCAAGCGCTCGGGAGGCGCCACGAAGGTGGGCCTCAAGGTCGACCTGAATTCGACGGTCGCCGAGCAGACCTTCTACGGCTTGAAGAAGCTGGGGTTCGACAACGGCACGAGCTCCGGCTCCAATCAGGACGACGCCACGCCGCGCGACGTGATCGCGGAGTATCTCGGCTGGCGCTTGATGCGCGCGGCGGGCGTCATGGCCAGCCGCAGCGCGCTGGCCAAGATCAGCGTCAACGGCGGCCCGGCGATGGTGTACGTGCATGTCGAACAGATCGACAAACGTTTCCTTCAGGATCGGCTGGGCGAAGACGACGGGTGGCTCTACAAGAAGTCCGGCGGCGACGGCGACGGCTTGAAGACGCACGAGAGCGACGGCGTCGAGAACCCCCACGAGGCATGGTACTGTTTCCTGAAGAAGGGCGGCTGTGCCAGCCCTGACGACGCGACGCTGGCCGAACAACTGCCCACGCGCGCCGACATCCCGCAGATGCATCGCCTGGGCGCCGTCAACGCCATCATCGGCAACACCGACGGCCTGCTCTACAAGGACAACAACTACTACCATTACGACTCCGTCGGCGGGAAGCGCACCTACTTCCCCTGGGATCTCGACACCACCATGTCGGCCTCGGTGAACATCATCAACGGCAGCGTGCCCGGGGGCACCACCGCCTTCACCGACGCGTTCTTCAGCCGCTGGGAGGCCGACTACCTCGCCATCGTCCAGCAAATCCTCGACGAAGAGATCACCACGTCTTTCGTGGACGCCGAGCTCAACCGCGTCCTCAGCGTTGCCGCTGCGCCCATCGACGCCGACCCCGCCCTCGCCGGCGGCGCCGCCGACGCGGTCTCCACGCTGAGCGCCTGGTGGCAAGAGCGCCTCCCGGAACTGAGGCGACAACTCGAATGAGCGCGCGGCCAGGCTGATCCACCCCAACCCAACAGCACCTTTTAGCGCGCCCGCCGGCCTGGCAGGCCTCGCGAGCCGCCGGAGCCAGTGAACCGCGCGCGTGTTCACGAGCGTTCGACGATTGATATTCATCGGACCGCGCCATGAATGGGGTGTGCACCGGATTGTGATCGCCGCCCGTGGCGGCCTCCGCGAGGGACGAGATCGGGTCGCCAGCGCTCACCTCGATCCGTCAGAGGCGCGCCTCCAGGGAGAGCGAGACGGCGAGGAGCGGGCGGCCGTACCGGGTCGCGCCTGCGGCGGAGCCCGGGCTGCCGGCGCTGCGCTCGGGGTACGGGATATCGATGGCTGGAAGCGCGGCGCCGGCAAGGCCGCCGAGGCGAAAGCCCGCGTGATCGTGCACATACCAGCGCACGGCCGCCTCGACGTGCGGAACCGCCGCACACGCGGCGCCGGAGGCGCCGTCGAACACCGGCGACGCGAGGAGCGTCTGGTAATGGAGGCGCAGCACGGACGCGCCCGCCCCGAGCGTCGCGAGGCCGTGGCCGCTCGCGAAGGAACGCGCGCCGCCCGCCGCGGCGCCGACGAAGGAGACGCCGTGCTCGATCCGCCCGCCGGGGACGCTCCAGGACGTGCCGCCGAGCGTCGTGGTCCCGTCCACCGCGACGTACCAGCCGCGGAAGATCGCGGACGCGCCGATCGAGAGCGCCGGCGTCGCGGGGACGTCGCCGAAGGCGACGAGCAGCGTGGGGCCGACCGAGGCGGCGAGGCGCGTGCGTGGCCGCGCGCCGCCGCCGGCGCGCTGGGAGGAGGGTTGATCGGCGGGCGAGGTGGAGCTCGAAGCGGGCGCGCGGGTAGCGGGCGACGCCTGAGAGGTCGTCGCGGCAGAGGCCGCCGGGCGCGCGGCGGACCCGCCCTCGGGGCTGGACGCCGAGGGCGGGTGACCGTGGCCGCCGGCAGCGGCGACGCCGGTCGAGGGAGGGCGGGAGGCGTCGCGGTGCAGGAGGCGGGCGCGAAGGAGCTCGACGGCGGCCAGGGCGAGGACCTCGGGGCCCTCGCCGCGGCGCACCGCGACGTCGAGCTCGCCGCCCCCGTGCCGCGCGGCGAGGGTGATGGTCGCGCGCTTGCGGGCGACGACGACGCGCGCGTCGGCGTCCTCGGGGTCACCCGTGGTGATGTGCACATCGAGCGCGCGGAGCTCGTCGCGGATCCGCTGGAACGTCGCGTCCGCCGGGTCGCCGGAGAGGGACACCGTGGCCCGCGCGGGCGCGCTGGCGCTGGCCGGGGCTCCCGCCGCGTCCGGCGCCGCGCCGAGGAGGCCCGGCAGCGCCACGAGCGCCGCCGCGAGGCGGAGACCGGCGGCCGCGCCGCGCGCGGGGTAGCGCTCAGCGCGCATCCGCGAGCGAGCGCGCGAGGGGCGCGTAGGCGCCGTGGGGGTACTCGGCGAGGTACCGGAGCGCCGCGCGGCGCGCGACCTCCCGGTCCCGCCGTTGCTGGAGCTCCAGGCTCCGCCCGAGCGCCTGCTCGCGCAGCGCGCCCCCCGGCGCCTCGCGGAGGTACGTGTCGAACCAGGCGAGCGCGTCGGCGGAATCGCCGAGCTGATCCGCGGCGAGCTTGCCGAGGAGGAACGCCGAGTCACCGCGCGCGCCGTGCCGCGCGCGCAGGGCGAGCAGCGCGGCGCGCGCCGCGTGCGGGCGCCCCGCGTAGCGGGCGGCGTCGGCGAGCAGCCGGAGCTCGTCGGGCGCGGCCCGCGCGAGCACGGCGTCGATCCCCAGCCGCTCGACCGCCGCGAGCGCCTCCTCGTGGCGCCCCGCGCTCGCCAGGGACTGCCAGCGCGGCGCGGCGTCTGTCCCGCCGGCCGCCGGCGCGCGCGCGGAGCGATCTCCGTCCCTGGGCGGCGCCGCGGCCGCGGCGCTCGCGCCTGCCGGGGGGGCAGCGACCGCGTCGCTCGCCGCGGGCTCGTTCGGCGCGGTGAGGTCGAGCCGATCGCCCGCCGAGAGCCGCGCCGTCCCGAGCTCCGGGCCCGTCACCTCGACGCTCCCCTCGGCGAGCGCGAGCGTGAAGCGCCGCGCCTCGGGCGCCCAGCCCGCCTCGAAGCGCGTCCCGGTCACGCGCACCGCGTAGGGCCCGGCGTGGACGACCCAGCGCGCGTCGCTCCGGTGGACGACGCGGAAGTCCACGGCGCCCCGCTCCACGCGCAGCTCCGCGCCGCGCGCGTCGGTCGCGAGGACCTGGAGCGCGGACGCCGCGTCGAGCCGCACGGAGGTCCCCTCGGCGAAGGTGAAGGCGACGGGCGCGTCGCGCGCCTCGACCCGCGCGCCCGCGCCCGGCGCCGGCTCGCCCGCGGGGGCCGCGCTCGGCGCGGCGGCGAGCCCGGGCCCGCGCTCGGGCGCCCAGGCCGCGCGGAAGCTCGCGGCGCCCCCCGCCGCGAGCAGCAGCGCGGCGGCCGCGGCCCAGAGCGGGTAGCGCGCCCGGCGCGGCCGAGCCTCGACCTCGGCGGCGAAGAGCCGCGCGCGGGCCGCGGCCAGCGTCTCGGCCGGCCTGGCGCGCTCGTCGGATGTGCGGGCCACCTCGGCCCCGAGGGCCTCGATGCGTCGTGTCACGGGGTCCATCGCGCGCCCTCCTCGATCCAGGCTGCGAGCACGGGGTCTCGCCGGGCAGCGCTCACGAAGCGCGCCTCGGCCCGGGCGATCCGCCGCTTGATCGTCGCGAGCGACACGCCGCCGGCGGCCGCGGCCTCGGTGAGCTCCATCCCTTCGATGTAGCGCAGCGCGAAGGCCACGCGCTCGTCGAGCGGGAAGGACTCGAGCAGCCGGTAGGTCCGATCATGGGCCTCCCGGAGCTCCGCGTCGGCGCCGCGCGCCGGGAGCTCGGGGAGGTCCTCCGGTGAGAGGAAGCTCAGCCAGCTGCGGGCCTTGCGCTGGCGGATGCTCTTGCACGCCGTGTGGACGGCGACCGACCTCATCCACGACGTCAGCGCCGCCGCGTCGCTCACCTGGTGGACGCTCGAGTAGGCCGACACGAAGGCGTCGTGCACGACGTCCGCGAAGGTCGTGTGCCGCTCGGTCCCGAGGATGCGGCGCGCGATGCGCTCGACGAGGGCGCCGTAGCGCTCGAAGAGCATCGCCTTCGCCCAGGGGTCCCCGCGCTGGAGCCGCCGGAGGAGCTCGGCGTCGTCGCGCTCCACCGGCAGCGCGACGAGCTGCCCGCCGCTCGGCGCGGCGCCGGCGCGGCTCGCGGGGTGCGGCAGCGCCGAGCGAGATCCGCTAGGCACGGCGGCCTCCTCGACGGGACGCTGCGAGGTCGCCGGGCCGAGGCGCGGCGCTGCGGGGCGGGGCGGCTTCGATGCGGGTGGGCACGGCTCTCCGTCAAGGGACCGGCAGGGGTCCGAGACGGCTCACGGATCGTCTCGGTTCGCTCCTGTGAGCCGTCCCGGGGCGGAGGCGGTCCCTTGGGGTCGACCGGGACGCGCCGTCCCCTCCCCTGCCATGCACCTCGCCGCCTTCGCTTCTTGCTTCGTCGCCGCCGCCGCCCTCGCGGGCGCCGCAGGCGCCGCGCCGCCCCAGCTCCCCGGAGAGTGGCGCCACATCGCCGAAGCGCAGGAGCGGCTCGCGGTCGCCGATCACGCGGCGGTCGAGGACCTCCTCGCGCGGATCCCCCCGGGGAGCGAGGCGGCGCGCGACGCCGGCATCCTGCGCGGCCAGCTCGACGCGGCGCTGGCCCCGCGCCTCGAGCTCGAGACCCGCGCCCTCGCCGACACGCAGCCGCTCGACCGCTGGTCGCAGAGCGCCGGGCTGTCGTTCTGGCCGAACGCGAGCCTGCAGCTGCGGCTCCGCGCGCTCGGTCTGTGGTACCCGAGCGCCCCGGGCGCGACGGCGGAGACCCGCGGCCGCGCCACGCCGGCCCACGCTGTGGGCGGGCTCGTGGGGCTCCTGTTCCGCCCGGCCCGGGCCGACCTCGACGTCAGCGCGACGGGGCTCGGGCGGGTCTGGGCGGACGGCAGCGCGCAGGCGTCGGGGAGCGGCGAGATCGAGGGGCGGTGGCTCTCGCCGCTGCGGCTCCGCGCCTCGGCGCGCCGCGACGAGCTCCTCGACACCCACGCGGCGATCCGGGAGCACGCCTTCGTCGCCGCGGCGGGCGGCGCGCTCGCCGTCGCCGACTGGAGCGGCTGGAGCGGAGAGCTCCGCGGCGAGGGGCGCTGGTACTCCGACGGCAACGACGGCGTGCTCGCCTGCGGCTGGGCCGTGGCGCCGGTCCTGCGCGGCGCGCTCGGCCTCAAGGCCGGGTGGGGGGCGGCCTGGGCCGACACCTCGCGCTCGCGCTGGTCCCTCGCGACGCGGACCTACGCGCCGTACTTCACGCCCCTCGGCCTGCGCCGCCACGGACCCATCGTCGTCGCGGCGCTCTCGCTCGGCAAGCTCCGCTTCGACGCGAGCGGCGACGTCGCCGTGCAGGCGAGCGAGCTCGATCCGACCGCGCTCGCCTGGGGCGTCGCGTCGCGCGTCGACAGCGCTCACGTCGACCTCCGCGCGGGCGCCTCGCTCGACCTCGGCGGCGCCCGCGTGGGCGCCACCTACCACCACAACCAGAACCTCCACTACCACGTCCATGACGCGGCGATTCGTCTCGAGCTCCCTCTTTGAGCCGGAGCTCTTCCGGTGGTCGTCGGCCGCGCCCGTGCGGCTCGTCGATCGCGTCATCGTCTGGGCGCTCGTGGCCTTCGGGCTCGTCGGCGTCGCCGGCTTCGCGAGCTTCTGGTTCCAGGAGCGCCACGTCGCCCACCTCGCGGCCTTCGTCGCGCTGTCGATCGCGGTCTGGTACGGCATCAGCCGCATCGTCCTCGCCTGGATCGGGTACCTCGCGGTGGACCGCGTCGAGCACCGCCCGGCGCCCCCGGGGCTCTCGGTCGCGGTCTTCACGACGGCCGCGCCGGGCGAGCCGCTCGCGATGTTCGAGGCGACCCTCGCGGCGCTCGCCCGCGTCCGCTACCCGCACCGCACCTACCTCCTCGACGGCACGGCCGACCCGCGCTTCCGCGCCCTCGCCGAGCGGCACGGCGCGGTGTGGCTCGACTCGGACGGCGTCCCGGGCGCCAAGGCGGGCAAGATCAACGCGGCCCTCGCGCGGACCACGGAGGACTTCGTCCTGGTCCTCGACCCGGACCACCTGGCGTTCCCGGAGTTCCTCGACCGGGTCCTCGGGCACTTCGACGACCCGCGCGTGGGCTTCGTGCAGGTCTCGCAGGGCTACTACAACCAGGCCGACTCCCCGATCGCCCGCGGCGCGGCCGAGCAGACCTACGGGTTCTATGGGCCGATGCAGCTCGGGCTCCACGGGCTCGGCTGCGCGGTCGCCATCGGCGCCAACTGCACCTTTCGCCGCGCCGCGCTCGCGTCCGTCCGCGGGCACGCCGTGGGGCTCGCGGAGGACCTCATGACCTCCATCCGGCTGCACGCGGCCGGGTGGCGATCGGTCTACGTCCCGGAGATCGTGAGCCGCGGGCTCGTCCCCGACGACCTCGGCGGGTACTTCGCCCAGCAGCTCAAGTGGGCCACCGGCGCGGTCGACGCGCTCTTCTCCGAGGTCGTGCCGCGCTTCTTCCGTCTGAGCGCGCGCCAGCGGCTCTCGTACGTGGCCATCGGCACGTACTACCTCACCGGCCCCGCCACGCTGACGTACCTCGCGCTGCCGCTCCTCGCGCTCTGGGGCGACCTCTGGCCCATGCGCGTGGATCCGGCGGGGTTCGTCGCCGCGGGCGCCCCCGTCGCCGCGGCGGCGGTCGCGCTCCACGCCTACGGGCAGCGGTGGTTCTGCGACCGCGCCTCGGAGGGCGGCGTCCACTGGCGCGCCCTCCTCCTCAAGCTCGCCGCCTTTCCCATCTACACGCTCGGGGTGGCCCTGGCGATCGCGAAGCGCCTCGTCCGCTACGTGCCCACGCCCAAGCGCGGGCTCGGCGGCCGGCTCCTGCCGCTCGCGTGGCCGCACCTGCTCGTCGTCGTGTCGTTCCTCGCCACGACGGCCGCGAGCCTCTGGCTCCGGGCCTCCGCGCGCGGGCTCGCCGAGCGCTGGAGCGACGCGGAGCCCTACTGGGCGGCGCTCGTCTTCGGCGCGCTCGGGGCCGCCTCGATGAGCGGCGCGATCGCCTGGGCCGCGCGCGCGCCGCGCCGCGCGCCGCGCGCCGACCCCTGGGAGCGGCTCCCCGCGCCCGGAGCCACGACCACGCCGATCACCACGATCACCAAAGGAGGATGACCATGAAGCGCTCCCACCGCGCCGCGCTGGCCGCGGCCGCCACGACCGGCGCCGCCCTCGCGGTGCTCTCCTCGACCTACGGGCGCACGCCCGCCGAGCTCTGGCTCTCGTCGCTCTTCGGCACGGCGAGCGCGGCGGTGGCCTCGGCGGAGCTCTCCTGGATCGCCGATCCCGAGCGCGACGCGCGGCTCGCCCGCGTGTCCGCGGAGCGCGCGCCGCGCGAGCTCTCGGAGCTCCGCGCCCCGGCGCGCCTCCTCTACGGCGCGCACGACGGGGGCCTGCCGGGCGACGTCGGCGGGTACCTCGCCCTCGAGGAGGCGGTGGGCCAGACGCTCCTCCTCACGCAGATCTACGCGGCCTGGGGAGACGGCGCGGAGCAGCGCTTCCCGAGCCGCGCCGCGCGGGCCATCTGGGCCGTGGGCTCGGTGCCGGTCATCACGTGGGAGCCCTGGCTCAGCGCGTTCAAGCGCCCGCGCCTCTCGCTCCGCCCGGCGGCGACGCCGGACCACGGTGGCCTCACCGACATCGCCGGCGGCGCGTACGACGCCTACATCGACGGCTGGGCGAAGGCGGCGGCGGAGCACGGCCACCCGATCCTCCTCCGCTTCGCGCACGAGATGAACGACGGCTACCGCTACCCCTGGGGGCCGGTGAACAACCCGGACCCGCGGGAGTTCATCCGCGCGTGGCGGCACGTCGTCGGGCGCTTCCGCGCCGCCGGGGCGGGGAACGTCCTCTGGGTCTGGGCGCCGAGCGTCTCGTACGAGAACTACTGGGAGTACTACCCGGGAAGCGAGTGGGTCGACTGGGTCGCGACGGGCGTCCTCAACTACGGAACCGCCGTCCGCTGGTCCAGGTGGTATTCGTTCCAGGAGCTCTTCGCGCGGCACTACGAGCGCCTCGCGCCGCTCGGCAAGCCGCTGATGATCGCCGAGCTCGGCACGCTCGCCGCCGGCGGGGACCGCGCGCGCTGGTACGAGGAGGCCCTGACGGGCTTCGCCGAGCGCCACCCCGCGGTGAAGGCGCTCTTGTTCTTCCACGTCGCGAGCGACGCGACCGTGACCCACGAGCCGCTCTCGTGGGCCTTCGCCGACGACCCCGCGGTCGCCGGCGCGGTGCGCCGCGCGCTCGCGGCGCAGGCCAACCACGCACAGGAGGTTCAGCGATGAAGACCGTGTTGCTCGCCGGCGGGCTCGGGACCCGCCTGAGTGAAGAGACCGTCGACCGGCCGAAGCCGATGGTCGAGATCGGCGGCCAGCCCATCCTCTGGCACATCATGCAGCGGTACGCCGCGTACGGCTTCGACGACTTCGTCGTGGCCTGCGGCTACAAGGGCGACGTCATCAAGGACTGGTTCGCCGGGCTCCGGACGCGCCGCGCGGACTTCACCGTGAACCTGCGGAGCGGCGAGATCGACGCGCTCGGCGTCCACTGCCCGAGCTGGCGCGTGACGCTCATCGACACGGGGCTCCACACCCAGACGGGCGGGCGCATCCGCCGGCTGAGCCGCGTGCTCGGGCGGGAGCCGTTCATGGTCACCTACGGCGACGGGGTCGGGGACATCGATCTCGCGAAGCTCGTCGCCTTCCACCGCGCCCACGGCAAGCTCGCCACGATCACCGCGGTCCGCCCGCCGGCCCGGTTCGGCGTCCTCGATCTCCGTGGCAGCGAGGTCGCGGCGTTCACCGAGAAGCCGCAGGCCGAGGCGGGTTGGATCAACGGCGGCTTCTTCGTCTTCGAGCCCGGCGCCCTCGAGTACCTCGACTGCGACGACGCGACGCCGCTCGAGCGCGAGCCGCTCGAGCGGCTCGCCGGCGACGGGCAGCTCATGGCCTACCAGCACGAGGGCTTCTGGCAGCCGATGGATACCCTGCGCGACAAGCGCCTCCTGGAGCGGCTCTGGGACGACGGGCGCGCGCCCTGGAGGGCCTGACGATGAGCGAGCACCTCGACTTCTACGCGGGCCGCCGCGTGTTCGTCACCGGGCACACGGGGTTCAAGGGCTCCTGGCTCACCGCCTGGCTGCGCCTGCTCGGCGCGCAGGTCACCGGGTACTCGCTGCCGCCGGAGGGCGCGCCGAGCCTCTTCGCCGACGCGCGGATCGACGACGGGATCACCTCGCTCCTCGGCGACGTCTGCGACGCGGATCACCTCGCGCGGGCGATGGGCGAGGCCGAGCCCGAGATCGTGCTCCACCTCGCGGCGCAGGCGCTCGTCCGGAGGTCGTACGCGCGGCCGCTGGAGACCTTCTCGACGAACGTCCTCGGGACGGCGCACGTGCTCGAGGCGGCGCGGCGCCTCCCGTCGGTGCGGGTCGTCCTCGTGGTGACGACGGACAAGTGTTACGAGAACCACGAGTGGGTCTGGGGCTATCGCGAGACCGACCCCCTCGGCGGCCACGACACGTACAGCGCGAGCAAGGCCTGCGCCGAGCTCGTCGCGGCGGCGTACCGGCAGTCGTTCTACGGGCGGGAGGTGGCGCTCGCGACCGCCCGCGCCGGCAACGTCATCGGCGGGGGAGACTGGGCCGAGGACCGCATCGTACCGGACATCGTCCGCAGCGTCGCCGCGGGCACGGCCGTGCGCATCCGGCACCCGCGCGCCGTGCGCCCCTGGCAGCACGTCCTCGATCCGCTCTCGGGGTACCTCCTGCTCGCGCGCCGGCTCTGGGACGATCCGCTGCGGTACAGCGGCGCCTGGAACTTCGGGCCGGACGACGCCGAGCCGCGGACGGTGCGCGTCCTCGCGGAGGCGATCGTCCGCGAGCTCGGGCGGGGCTCGCTGGAGCTGGCCGAGCCCTCGGACGGCGAGCGGCTCCACGAGGCCGGCACGCTGCGGCTCGACTGCAGCAAGGCGCGGTCCCGGCTCGGCTGGCGCCCGCTGCTCGACACCGATCGCGCCATCCAGCTCACGAGCGCGTGGTACGCGCGGTACCTCGACGATCGCGGGCGCGCGCGGCCGCTCGTCGAGGAGCAGCTCCGGCTCGCCACGGGGCTCGCGTGAGGCTCGGCAAGGCGCTGGTCACGGGCGCGACCGGGTTCATCGGCGCGGCGCTCGTCCGGCGGCTCCTCGCCGGCGGGAGCGACGTCGTCGCGACCGCGCCGGCGCGATCGGCGGGGTGGGCGCGCCTCTCGCGCCTCTCGCCGCGCCAGCGGCTCCGGCGGCTCCCGCTCGATCGGCTGACGCGGGACGCGCTCCTCGAAGCGGTCGGCGACGAGCCGCCGGGCGCGGTCTTCCACCTGGCGTCGGCCGGGGTGAACCCGGGAGAGCGCGCGCCGGGCGTGCTCCTCGAGGGCAACGTCGCGGCCCTCGTCGCGACGCTGGAGGCCGCCGCCCGCTGGGGCGGGGCGCGGGTCGTCTTCACGGGATCGTGCTCGGAGTACAGCGCGGTCGTCGAGGGGCAGCTCGTCGACGAGGGCGCGCCGCGCGCCCCCTCGGACCTCTACGGCGCCGCCAAGGCAGCCGCCCACGACTACGGGCGCGCCGTGGCACAGGCCCTGTCGGTGCCGCTCGTGACGCTCCGCCTCTTCGGCGTCTACGGCCCTGGCGAGGCGCCCCATCGCCTCATCCCGCACCTCGGGGCGCGGCTCCGCGCGCGGGAGCGCGTCGACCTCACCGCCGGCACGCAGCGCCGCGATCTCACCTTCGTGGAGGACGTCGTGGAGGCGCTGCTGCTCGGCGCGACGACCGCGGGGCTCGATCCCGGCGCGGCCTACAACGTCTGCTCGGGGCGCCCCACGAGCGTGCGCGAGGTCTGCCTCGAGGTCGCGCGGCAGCTCGGCGCGCCGGAGTCGCTCCTCGATTTCGGCGCCCGTCCGCCGCGCGCCGGCGAGCCCCCGTGGCTGGTCGGCGATCCCCGCCGCTTCCAGGCCGCCACGAGCTGGAGCCCCCGCACGCCGCTCTCCCCGGGCGTCGCCGCCTCGCTCGCCCTCGCGTGACCCCCGGCCGCGCGCCGAACCACGGCGCGTCGCCATCGCATCGGACGGGCGAGCCGCCATGACCAGCAAGGCGTCAAGAGACCAGGTGCATGCGACTCGCCGCGGCGGCGGTCGCAGCCGAGGATTCACCTGGACGGCCAGAGCGACGGCATCCCCGCGCACACGCCTGCGCGAGCCCATCGATTCTCCGAGGACAGCGCTTTTGTACGCGCAGACGAGACAAGGCAGATCCCGCGCGGGGAGGGCCTGCCAGAGCGTCGATCCCTCTTTCGTGTCGTCGTAAACCTGGCTCCGCTCGTCGAGCTCGGCCTATCCCCACCGTCCCGCGAACGTTCACTCATCCACTCGGAGAAACCCGCGCTCGGCTGGGCGTGCCTCCTCCGCTGGGAATGCTCGTCGCGGTCCATCACGCGGTGGAGGCCTCAACAGCTCGTCCCAGCAGCGCCAGGGAGCCGCATGCCACCTGACTGCCAACGCCCGTGGCATCGATCCCCAGAGCACGTCATTGAAGGGAATTTCGTGGCCGAAACAAACTTGCGCCAGCACAAAAACACAAAAAAGTTAGTGCCCTGCCGTCCCTGACAATGCATTCTATGTGTGAGCGCTGCCCGACGTAATAGCCCCGGGATGAGGTGAGCTTTCAACCGTCGTCGATGCTCGCGCCAGATGGGGTAGGAAGCGTCGATCAGCGCGCAGGACGTCAAGATGTCGCTCGCTCTGGAGCTTGAGTCCATCCGAGGCGCCGCCCCTCTGAAGCAGTAAGGAGAACATGAACAGCAAGATGATGCGGTTGCTCGGTGGGTGGAGGAGTGCGCCGAGAATGCTGCTGGCGCTCGGCAGCTTGGCGCTGGGTGGTGCGGCGTGCGCCGACTGGACGAACGGGGACGAGCTCAGTCTGGAGACCGAGAGCGATGAGCTCGTGTGCAGCGGAGCCGCGTGCACCTGCAGCCCGACGTTCGGAATCGGGTTCGTGCAGGGCTCGGACGGCACCGGGACGGTCCCCAATTTCGAGCTCGTGGTGCCGCACACGGGCGGCGGGTTCTCGGCTTACTACCGGAACAACGCGACCACCTCGCTCGTGTCGGTCCCGACCTGGTTCGGCCCGAAGAAGGTGGGCTCGGCGGACGTGAACGGGATCAGCATGATCGAGAACTCGAGCGGCGGAAACCTCGAGGTCATCGCCGTGCAGGGCAGCAGCCTCGTGCATTACTACCGCAATCAATCCACGAAGGACTGGTCGAGCGGTACGACGGTCGCGACGGGCGTCACCGGGCAGCCTGGGATCGTGCAGGCCAAGCTATCGCCCGGCAATTTCGAGGTCGTGGTGCCGCTCGCCAGCGGCGGCCTCGCCCATTACTGGCGCGACAACTCGGTCGCGTCCCATCCATGGAGCTCGGGGAGCACGTTCGCGACGGGCCGAACGTACTCCGCGGTGAGCGTGGTCGAGAGCAACTTCGGCACGAACCGCCTGGAGGTGATCGCGCGCTCCGGATCGACGCTCTATTCCATGTATCGCAGGGACGACCGCACCTGGACGACGCCGAACGAGATCCGCGTGGACAACAACCAGGCGATCTCCGCGACCGGGGTGCACCAGTTCGTCCAGGGCAAGGGCGGCACCAAGGGGAACTTCGAGCTCGTCGTGCCCCTCTCGACCGGCGGCTTGCGGCACTACTACCGCGACAACGACGACAGCACGTACCCCTGGAAGACGTCGGCCACGTGGGTCGATCCGGTCAACTCGTACTCGGCCGCGGGCGTGATCTGGAGCGATTACGACAACCTGGAGGTCGTCGGCCGGCGGAGCGCCGATGGGTCGCTGGCGTCCTTCTATTACAACGGCGGCTGGCTGAGGCACGGCAAGGACGCCTCCGGGAACACCGTGTGGGCGGGCTCGGTGTTCGGAGGTGAGCCGTGCTGCGATCCCGCGACGAAAGGGCAGTGGAGCGACCCGCTCAACGCGGGGGCGATCGGCATCCACGCGGCGCTCCTGCGGACGGGCAAGGTGCTGCTCTTCGGGTTCACGGATGACTCGAATCAGGGCTACTCCGAGGTGTTCGATCCGGCGACGGGGCAGGCGTCCGTGCCGAGCGGGACGCAGCCGCACGCGTTCTGCTCTGGCCACGCGTTTCTGAGCGACGGTCGCCTCTGGGTCGCGGGGGGCCACAATGACCCCCACGTCAAGGGCTCGCACCGGTTCGACCCCTCGAACTCGACGTGGGCCTCGCTCACGGACATGACCCTCGGGCGCTGGTACCCCACGCTCACGCGGCTCGACGGCGGCTCGGTGATGGCCATCTCCGGCACGACGAAGACGGGGCGAATCTCGAGCACCAACCCGGTGAACAGCAGCTGGCAGACGATGAACACCGCGGGCACCCTCTCCGCGCGGCTCGATGTGCCGGAGCCGTTCACGAGCGACGGGCGCCCGATACAGCTCTACCCGTTCGTCTACCAGCTGCCGGACGGCAAGGTGTTCGTTCACTCGGGCCGAGGCTCGCGGCTGCTGACGACGAGCAACAACACCTGGAGCGCGACGCAGTACACGACGCAGTACGCCAACTCCCGCACGTACCCCGGTTACGGGAGCTCGGTGCTCTTGCCGCTCTCGCCGACCGACAACTACCGCGCGCGCGTCATGCTCATCGGCGGGGGCGGGGCCGTCTCGAACGCGGCGAAGAGCGACCCGAACGACACCCCTATCCCCGCCACGGCCACCACGGAGCTCCTCGACCTCGGCGCGGCGTCGCCGGCGTGGGCCTACAAGGCGTCGATGAGCTACGCGCGCGTGCTGAACACCGCCGTGCTGCTCCCGGACGGCAAGGTGTTCGTCGTGGGAGGCAGCGCGCGAGGCTCGTCCGACCACGCGACGGTGCCGGTCATGACGCCCGAGATCTACAACCCGAGCAATGACACCTGGACCAAGATGTGTCCGATGCGCGTGGCTCGGCTCTATCACTCGACCGCATTGCTCTTGCCCGACGCGCGCGTGCTCACGGCGGGCCGGGACCACGCCTTCAACGAGCTCCCCTACCAATGGCCCGAGCGGCGCGTCGAGATCTTCACGCCCCCCTATCTCCTGAGCGGCAACCCGCGCCCGGTGATCCAGTCGGTGGCCTCGACCGCTTCATACGGCCAGTCCATCTCGGTGACGTTGTCCTCGGCGGTGGCCGCCACGGGCATCGGCAGCGCAATGCTCATGTCTCCCGGCTCGGTCACGCACGGATTCGACCAGAGCCAGCGCGCCGTCAAGCTCGCGATCACCGGGCAGTCGGGCAGCACCCTGACGCTCACGGCTCCGCCGAACGGCAAGGTCGCGCCGCCTGGCTACTACATGCTCTTCGTCGTCTCGACGCAGGGCGTCCCATCGGTCGCGAAGTTCATCAAGCTGCAGTAGCCGGCCCGGACATGGGGCGGAGCCCCGGAACCTCGACCTCGGCAGGCCGGCAGTGGAAGCGGCGGAATGTCCGCGAGAGCTCGGGCTCTCCCTGCGCCGGTCACCGCGCGTCCCGGCGGCGCGCCGCCGTCAACCGCCGGCGCGCACCGCGGGGAGCGGGCGGCGCCGGCAGCCCACCTCGATGAGGATGTCGCCGGGCGCCTTGAGATAGAACATCACGCCGCGGCCGTTCTCGCTCACGGGGCCGCTGTCGACGCCCGCCGCGACGATCGCCGCGTGTTTGTCGTACACGGTGGCCACGTCGTCGACGAGGAAGCCGATGTGGAAGCCCTCCGGATAAGGGCCGTCCGGCTCGCGCCGGCGCTGGAGGACGAGCGTGAAGTCGCCGGGCCCCGTGAGGATGGCGATCGCCGGCGAGCGCCGGTTGCCGTGGACCTCGAACTGGAAGTGCCGCTCGAAGAACGCGGCCGCTTCGAGGACGTCGGGGACCTGGAGATCGATGTGATTGAGCTGCATGGGAGCCTCCACGGAGGACGCACGTGCGTCCAGGCGCCGTGGGACCTCACTCCGTGGTGGAGGGGACATGGGCTCCCGTCATGGGAGTGGCCGGGGCTCGCCTGAACCGGCCTACCTCTTTCGGCGAGCGAGAAGATAGCGAAGCGATCGCGACCTGGCAACGGCCGGCGAGACGTCGACGCGCGGGCGGGGCGGTCGAGGAGGGCGCCGCGCGGGCTCGGCGAGGGGAACGGGTGGGCGAGCCAGCCCGGCGCGCGCGCGTTGCCGCGCGGGCGGCGCCGAGATCGGGAACCTCAACCCCGGTGAGCGGCAGCGCCCTCGGCATGAAGAGCCGCCGTCGCCGTGGGCGCGAGCTCGTGTGCGACGGACCGTTCTTGCTCGCGCTGCGGCGCGCCGGCGCCGTACTTCGCCGCGTGGCTGCAGTCGGGCGCGGCGTTCGTTCCTGTGGAGCCTGGATGAGCGGGTGAGCGCGGCTCCTAGAAGGGCCGCGGATCCACCGTGGTCCATGAGCCCTTGATCACCTTCTCGTGGACCGGGGGGCCGGGTTTGGTGATCGTCGCGCCATACGAGGGGACGATCTTCCCTATGATCGCGTCGGAGCCGAGGTAGGCGCAGCCGGAACCTCAACCTCGGTGGGCGGCATCGGTGGCGGTGCCTCAACCTGGGTCGGGCCTCAACGCCCGAGGCGATGCGCGGTCGGCCCGGAGCCTCAACCTCGGTGGGCGGCGGCGGCGGTGGCGGTGCCTCAACCTGGGTCGGGCCTTGAGGACGCCCAGGCGCTGGGCGGTCGGCCAGCGGCCGCTCTGCGCTGCGATCCGGAGGGGTCCGGCGCCCCCGCGGGCTCTCTGCGTTGCGGTCCGAAGGGGGTCCGGCACCCCGGCAGGCGCTCTGCATTGCGGTCCGGAGGGTGCCGGACCCCTCGATCTGGCACAATCCGCTGCGGATCCGGGGGTCGATGGCACAGAAGAACGAGATGGACAGCGATTTTTGACACAAATTGACCCCGGTGAGACGCTCCGCGGAGCACCGCGGAGGGGTCCGGACCCCGGTGTGTCGCAATGCATTGCGGTTGAGCCAGTGTCGGACCCCCCGGACTTGGCACAGACCAAGGCCGAGGTGGCACAGGGTGTGGCGCCGGCCGCCCCGGGATGTGCCGGCGGACCCGGATGGCACGGCCGCGGCGACGACGGCCACGCCGGGAGCGTACGGAGGGGTCCGCGAGGGCTTGGCCCCGGGTCGGGGTCACGAGGAGGGGACGAGGCGGGAGGAGATCGCGGCGCCGGCGGTGCACGCCGGGCCACCGGGATCAGCTATCGGCGGGCGCGGGCGCGGCCGTCGGCGCGCCGGGCTGGAGGGGAACGACGGGCGGGGCGGGCGCCGCCGTGTCGCCCTCGGGCTTGTCGTTCTTCCGGGGCGCGCCGCGGCCGCTCGACCCGACGCTCCAGCTCGCGAGCGGCGCGAGCAGCCTGTCGGCGAGTTCCTGCGTCTCCGGCTCGTCCGGCTCGACGGAGCCCATCACCTTGATCACGTAGGCCCGCAGCGCCTCGGTGAACGCGGCGAGCGCGTCGCGCACGCTGGGCGGCGCCGCCGCGGCCGTGGCCGCGGGCGCGGTGACGCCGAGCGCCTTGCCGTACGCGATGTGCGCGGCCTCCAGCACGGAGAGGAAGCGCTTGCCGCCGAGCGCCTCGATGCGCGCGTCGAGGCCGCCCTTGCGGATGCGCTGGATCCGGAGCTCGCTCTCGGACCACTCCAGGACATACGTGAGCTGGAGGAACTTGAGCCCTCCGGTGAAGATGGCCGCCTTCAGCGAGCTCGCCTCGGCGGCCTCGGGCGCGCCGGGCGGCAGCTTGGTGTACGCCGTCAGGAAATCGTGGAGACCGCTCCAGCAATTGTCGAGGACGCGATCGCACTGGACAGCATCCTCGCTCGCCTCCCCTCCCTCCGACAGCGACACCTGATCGCGCAGCGCCGACGCGAGGTCGTCGTGGCGTGACGCCAGCGTGGCGAGCACCCGCGCGACGCCCTTCACGAGCTGCTTCTTCGCCGGCTTCGCCGCCGTGAACAGCTGCTCGCCGAGCGCCATCGCCCCCACGGCCGTGAAGCGGGGGAGCTGGATCACTTCCGATGCTGTGTATTTGCTCATGAGATCACCCTCGTCCGTGGCAGGAGCGCGGGATTGCGCTGGAATGCCGGACGGGCCATCGTGAGCTATCGATGAAATGAAGAGGGTTGTCCAGGGATATTTTGACGGAAGAGAGAGTTACAGAAAAAGGTGCGGTGTCGAATTCCTGCTGTCCGGGGGCGATGGCGGGGGGAGAGAGGGTGAGAAGGTCGAGGGATGTTGAGGGGATAGCGGGGTTGGCACTATTCTGGCAAACGCGGCTGACGCGCCGCTTTGCCAGGAGCGTTGGTTCAGCGGGACGAGCCAGCCCGGAAGACGGACGAGAAGCGCCCGGCAGGCGTCACGATGACGTGGTCGCGAAGGGGTACGTCGATCAGGTGCGCGGCGTGCTCGACCTCCTGGGTGAGCAGCACGTCGTCCGTGGACGGCGCGGGGTCGCCGCCCGGGTGGTTGTGGGCCATCACGAACGTGACGGCGCCGAGCTCGAGGGCCGCGCGGAGGACATCGGCGGGGCGCACGGACGCGGAGAGGAGGCCGCCGCGGCTGATCATGCGGGCGCCGCGGGCGCGGTCGTGCACGTCAAGCGCGATGATCCAGACCTCCTCGTGGACGAGCGGCGCGAGCGTCGCGTGGAAGAAGCGGGCGACGTCGCGCGGGCGTCGCAGGCGCTTCGCGCGGCGCGAGCGCGCGGCGTGAAGGCGCCGCCCGAGCTCGAAGGCGGCCGCGAGGCGGGTCGCCGCCTGGAGGGCGACCTCGGCGCGCTCCGCCAGCGCGACGGGGGAAAGGCGGGCGAGCGCCGGAGGTCCTCGGCCGGGAGCGCGCGGCGGCCCGCGTCGGGCGGGCCGAGCAGGAGATCCAGAAGGGCCGCGTCGGGCATCGCAGCGAGGTCGACGGGAGTGGGCTTCATTTGGCGCCCCCGCGCGAAGGAGAACGGGCAGCTGGCGTGCGCGTGTCGTGGGCGCGGAGGTTGTCGGGGCGCGCTGGACGGAGACTTTGCCCGGAACCGGGGAGTGTGCGGCGCATGCGGACGTCGTACCTTCGGAAGTGCCGCAGGAAAACAATCTATAAGTGGTGTTATGGTATCGACGAGGTGGACCGCGTTCGACGTGCTCGGCCGGGCATCACGCGCACGCCCCCTGCCCTCACGCCTCCAGCTGGGCATCATCCGGTGGCATGTCCTTCTCGCCTCCGGCTGGCTGCTCGACGGACCCCAGCGACCCCAACAAATCGGCAGCCACGATCACCTGGTCGAGGAGGCTCTTCACAACGACATCGCGCTCAGCTCCGACGGGCACGTGCAGCGCAACGGTCGGGAAGTTATCGCCAGCCATGAACATGCGCGGAGGCGTCGCGGATTCGAGCGGAGCCAGCGCCCGTCGAGCCGCCGAGGCGTCGCTCTTTTCCCACCGCACCCCGTAGACAGAAAGCCATAGCGGCGTCGGGGCAAACTTCATCCACTTGCGAATGTCGCAGACCAGGAAGCAGCCTACGCCCCTCAGGCGGAGATAGCGACCGGAGTACCCATTGCCTGCGATGGCGCGCAGTCCCTTCATGTTCGCGATGCCTCGATGCGCGAGCGCCGCGCAGACCTCATCGACGAGGCGTCCGAACTCGATGACGCGCCGGTAGATCTGGATGGTGAGCTCCTCGGACGTTACCGGGAGGAAGGCCTCGGCGTCCATGCGTTCGCAGAGGCCGCGCAGCTGGACCAGGTCCTCGCGCGCCCGTCGGTCGTCGGCTGCCTCCAGCCTGAAACCGATCGGATCGAGGAGCGCGCGCCAGCTCACCAGCACGAGCCTCCTGCCGTCCCCGAGCGCGCCCCCCCGGAGGTCAGGGATGCTCGTCTGCCTCTCCTGCACGCCGAGCTCCGCGTCCGCACACCGCCGCAGAAGCTCGCCCCAGATCAGCGTGACACGCGCGGCAGGAACGACGAAGACGAGGGCGCCTCCCTCGCGCGGGAGGCGATCGAGGTAGGTGACCGGCTGGTGTGATGTCAGCCCCGCCCAGAATTTCGCTTCGATGATGAGGCGCTGGTTTCCCTGGTCATCGAAGCCCACAAGATCCGGCTGCGCCTCGTCACCTCCAGCAACCTGGTTTCGGTAGATGAGCGAGGAGGGGACGGCGACCTCGACCTCGCGCAGCAAGTCCCGCACGGCGTCGCGAGCAGGGAGCGAGCGTCGCAGAATGTAGCCAAGGGCCTCGGTCGCAAGGTTTTCCGGGTGAGGCCCGAACTTGGTGGCAAGATGCGCGAAGAGGGTCTCAGTCATTTTCACGCAGAATACACCCGGTGAGATCGCGCTGATCGTCGAATCGTTAGCGACCGCCGATGTTCTGGCGTAGGTCGCTTCAGCCCGCGCCGTGAACTGTCGCACAACCAGCCACGCGCCTCGGACGAGGTCGATCGGCATGAAATTCATGACGTCGTCGCGGTCCCCTTGGTGCTAAGAGCGCCTAACAAAAGCTAGTCTGGACGTAACTGAGGCAGATCAGGCAGACGGAGAGCTTGAGGAACCCACGGTGAATGTCGGCCCGCCGCTCGTAGCGTACGGTCAGGCGCCGGAAGCGACGCAGCCATGCGATCGTCCGTTCGACGACCCATCGATAACGGCCGAGCTTCTCCGACGACTCGATACCCTTGCGAGCGATGCGGGGTACGATGTGACGCAGATGGCAAGCCAAGCGCAGGGCCGGGTCGTCGTATGCCTTGTCCGCGTGCAGCTTCTTGGGGCGGCGCCGCGGTCGGCCGCAAGGACGCGCGATCGGCGGCACCGCATCCACCATGGGGGTGAACATCTTCGAGTCATGGACGTTGGCCGGCGTCATCTCGACGGCGAGCGGGATGCCACTCTGATCGACCAGGAGGTGATATTTCGAGCCCGCCCGGCCGCGATCCGTGGGGTTCGGGCCGGTCTCTTGGCCCCCCTTTTTGCCGGAACCAGGGAGGCATCCAGCGCAGCACGATTCCAGTTGATTTTATCGGCCCCGCCGAGTTCATCAAGCAATGCCTCGTGAAGCCGATCCCACACGCCAGCCTGCTGCCAATCGCGCAATCTGCGCCAGCACGTCATTCCGCTGCAGCCGAGCTCTTGCGGTAGATATTCCCAAGGGATCCCTGTCCTGAGCACAAACAAGATCCCCGTCAGGGCGGTCCGATCAGGCGTACGCGGCCGGCCGCCCTGCGGCTTCGGCTCCGTTTTCGGCAATAGAGGTTCGATTCGCTCCCAGAGTTCGTCCGGCACCAACAGCTTGCCCACGCTGTATTCTGCCGCACGTTCCGCATCCCTCAAGCGAGCGGGCAAACGAGCGGCGTCAACGGAGTAATGTTAGGTGCTCTAAGTTCGGAGCCGAGATCGATCCGCTGGAGCGTCCCGCCGACGAGCGGGACGACAGTTCCTATGACGAGAACGGGGCGGACCGCTCCATCGTCCGCAGGATGTTCAGCCTGTCTCCCACGAAGCGACTGGCGCAGGTACAGGGTTCGCTCGATCTGATCATGAACGTGCGCGAGCCATCCGATGACGTCCCGTGATAGCCCAGAAGACCGCTCCAGCAACTGCCAGAGGTGTAACCACACAGCATCGCAGCCCTCTCTCTCCTCCGATCTTCCTGACAAGGACACCTGGCCACGCAGTTCCGCAGTGAGGTGGACACGGCGCGTTGGAGCGCGGCGAGCGAGCAAGCGATGCGCTTTTGCGGTTGCCGATGGTTTGCCGAACGGTTACCGGCGCCCTGGAGAACTGCAGTTGTCGGGTCACGCGGAGCGAGTGCTCGGCTCTGCGCCTCGCCGCGACGACCACGCCCACAACCACCTACATCCTGGCATCACCTGTAAAGGCGGCGCTGCGTCGCGGTTCATCTAGGTCGGCTCGTAGCGCCTTCACGTGGCGCACTCATGGACGCACTTATCGACCTCGTTGTCCACCGTCACAAATCCCGACATGGCTACGCAAAGTCGTAAAATTTTGAGCACCAGGACCAACGTCCGCGCTACACTCCCCCACTCTCGGAGGCAGACCGGATGGCGCTGGGTAGGAGCATCAGAATCTATTTGGAAGGCGGCGAAGTGTCTGGGATCCGCCATGCAGAATTGGTAAACTGGACCGGCCAAGCCCTTCTTTGCCCTCGCAACCGCGTTGCCGAACTCGCACAGTGGGAAACAGCCGTCCGGCGTCCAGGTGTCTACTTTTTGATCGGCAGTGAGAACATCGCGCAGAGAGACGCCTACATCGGCGAAGCCGAAGTCGCGGCGGACCGCATCAAGACACACCTATCGGGAAAAGATTTCTGGCAAGAGGTAATCGTATTCACGAGCAAAGACGAAAACCTAACCAAGGCTCACATAAAATACCTTGAGGCGCGCATCATCCAATTGGCAAAATCTGCCGGCCGCTATCGCCTTGCCAACCAGAAGGATGAGACGCCTGTCGTCCTGCCGCGTGCCGACAAGGACGCGATGGAAGAGTACCTCAACAACGCCAGGATTCTGCTGGGTGCCCTCGGCCATAGAATCCTGGACCCCGTCATCGATCAACCGAGCAGTCAAAACTCGCAGCTCGTCCGACTGTTTTACTCCATCAAAGAAGCAAACGCGATCGGTACGGTAACAGACGATGGATTCGTGGTATTCAAAGGCTCGACCGCACTGACACAGGTACACGACAGCATCCGGCCACACGGTTATGCCGCGCTCAAGGAAGGCCTCGTCAAGGCCGGGAAACTCGTCAAGCGCGGCAACTTGCTCCAATTTGCTTCCGACACACTATTTTCAAGCGCCAGCGCCGCAGCCGCAGTTGTGTATGGGAATGCGGCCAACGGACGTGTTTGCTGGAAGACTGCGGAAGGACAGACACTGAAGGAGATTGAGGAGGAGCAGGCGCGCCGCATCCCTTCTAGCTCGATTTCCGAAGCGGATTAGAAGTCTGTTTATCGAGAACGCCGAGGCGCCTAAGCCTGCTCGAAGACACAGGACTCGGCAGCAAGCGAGCACTGGGCTCGTATCCCTGCGAAGGCACCGAATCGACCGGATGAGGACGGCTCGGGGCGCATTTCACCCACTGCCTGACCGGCAGCTCCACCGCGAAGGTCGTCCCGTCCCCCCGACGCGCTCTCCACCGTCACCGCGCCGCCGTGCGCATCGACGACGCACTTCGCGATGGCCAGCCCCAGCCCTGTCCCATCGCGGAGCTCGTCGGCCGTCCTCGCTCGACGCCACGATCCGGCTCAGCTCCAAGAGCCTCGACACGAGCCGGTCGAGCCGCATCACGTAGAGCTCGATGTTCCGCAGAAAGCGCGGCGACAGGTCGGGATCGGGGGAATCAAGCAGCGGACTCGTGTTGAAGGCCGACGAGCATGCGCCCGAAGTCGCAGAGCGCCGAGGCGCCGCCGAGCCGTAATAGGAGCTGGAGGATGGCATCCGCGTGGAGGTAGTGCTCCGACGGCAGATAGGCGAAGAGGGCGGGATCGCTGATGTCGATGGTGCGTCGCCACGCGTCGGCGCGTGCGCGCGCCGACCAGATCGCCCGGAGCGCGGCGTCGGGCAGGCTCGCCATTGTGTCGCAGAGCACGCCGTCCTTCGCGTCCGACTGCGCGAGAACGGCGCGCACGGCGGCGTCGATCTCCGGCGCGAGGGCCGCGCGCTCGGCCTCGGACAGCGACACCGCCTCGCTGGCCCAACGGCGGAGCCGTTGTTCGGGCGACAGCTCTCCTCCCGCGCCCCCGGCATCGGGCTCGGCGGCGCTCGGCGAGGCGTCGTCTCCTCCGCCCTCACACGCGGGCGACGACGCGCTGGCATGCACCTCGAGTAAGGCGCGGAGCTCGCCTGGCAAGGTCTTCCGCCACCAGGATGTCCAATCGAAGAACTCCGCCCCTTCCTCCAGCGCCAAGCGCAGCGCCGGCTCCCACCGGGATGCCGGCAGCGCGGCCCAAACCGGATCCGGAATGGCCATCAGCCGATGGCTTGCCTGCGTCCTGCCGATCTGCCCTTCCGCGACCGCGTGGAGCATCCGCCCGGCGAGTTCCACGGCGCGCGCCGCCGGGACCAGCGGCATCACCGCGGCGATCGCCTCGACGCGCTCCTCCTCGCTGAGGTGGTCGCATGTCTCCACCTCCGCCAGCACCTCGTCCACGAGCGCCGCGCGCTGGTCGCCCTCGGCGAGCGACGCTGCGGTGAAGAGCCCCCTCAACCGCACGCGCCCGCCGCGCTCCCACACCTCGTCGAGGTAGAGCGAGAGGAGGACGCCGCGGGGCGCTCCGGTAGCGAGCTGCGCGGCGCGCCCCAGCGTGTGGAGGATCTCCACGTCGGCCGGCCGCTCCCGGCGCGCGAGCACCGCGCGCAGGTGCTCGCGCTGCTCCTTGGCGGAGAACAGCTCGGCGAATGCGGGGGAGTCGTAGAGCTCCTCGCCGCTCTGGAGCAGCGCCCGAGCGAGCCGGGCGCGCCGCTCGCCCTCGAGCGAGCGCGCGAACTCCATCACGAGCGCCAGGTGGTCGCCGGTGGCGTGGTGGTCGGCGAACTCCAGCACCGATTCGAAGCCTCGATCCGTGCGGATCCTGTCGGCGTGCGTCGGGCCGAACAGCAGCCGTCCGAGCCGCGACTCCGCCGCTTCGACGGGGGGTGTCGCCCGGCGCACCTCGGCCTCCCTCACCGCCTGTGCCACGCGCTCGCCCAGCACCGCGCGCTCGCGCTCGGTGAGCGACGGCCCATGATCCGCGGCCCAGTCCGCGATCCATTCGAGCGCGTCCGAGGCGGCGTCGCCGAGCGGCTCGATCCGGCGAAATGCCTCGTGAAACAGCGCCGGCGCCCGCGGCTCTCCGAGGCGCGCCGCGACGCGCAGGAGGGCGCTTGCCGCCGTGACCGGGTTGGCCTCGCCGCGCGCGCA
This sequence comes from Sorangium sp. So ce145, assembly GCF_051525985.1. Taxonomy (NCBI): domain Bacteria; kingdom Pseudomonadati; phylum Myxococcota; order Polyangiales; family Polyangiaceae; genus Sorangium; species Sorangium sp. So ce145. The sequence goes on from NZ_CP150315.1 coordinate 6,820,796, forward strand.
CGCGATCGCCTCGTCCGCGAGCGCCGGGCACACCGCCACCACCTTCCCGCGCGCCGCAGGCACGTGCCGGCTCGTCCGGGCGCGCTCCAGGGCGATCCGCGCGATCCGCGCGCACGACTCGCCCGGATGCTCGCGCGCCACGGACAGCAGATCGTCGACGTTCTCGAGCCCCTGGCACTCGGCCTCCGACGCCTCGAACATCCCCGCGACCGCGAACGCCTCCGCGGCGCGCTTGCGCGCCGAGAACCCCCAACGCGGCCCGTCCTCAGCCTCCCTGGCCTCCAGGGCCGCGCGCAGCCGGACGACCTCGCCGCGCGCCCGCTCGCGGTCTCGGGCCGGCACGAGCGGCAGGAGATCGCACCCCACGAGGAACGCCACGACTGGCTCCGCCCCGAGGAGCCACGCCTCGAGCTCCGAGAAGGCGCGCGCGATCGCCGCCTCGGAGAGATACGGCGCGCACGAGCGCAGCGACTCGCCGCGGCGCGCGCTCAGAGCGCGGATCGCGCCGAGCGCCGCGTCGGGCTGCCCGGCGCGCGCGAGGCGCACCGCGACCGCGGCCAGCGCCGCCTCATCGGCGAACCACTCCGCGCCATCGCCGGGCTGCGGCTGCCCTACGAGCGCGAGCACGGCGCGAAGCGAGGCATCGGGAAACACCCGAAGGTGGTGAAGGACGAACACGTGACGGCCCACGAAGTCGATGCGCCGGAGTCCCTCGATCGCCTCCTCCGCGCTCCACAGCCCGGTCTCCACCGCTTTCACACGCAGGCTGAACGGGACATCGTTTTCGGCCCAGTACGTGCGCTCCACGATCTCCCTCGCCTGGAGCTGCCGCAGCATCGCCCCGGCGCGCGCTCGCTCGGAGTCGGCCTCTTCGAAGGACACATCCGCGAGGCGCCACTCGTCGAGCGAGCGTGCCAGAGCATCTTTCCCGGGCGAGGTGTCCATCAGCGACTCCGTCACGTGCAGCGCGGCACGAGCATCCTTCCCGGCGCTCCTGCTGCCGCACCGGCAGTTCCACCATGAAGGGTGCCCACGGCCTGCCGGCCCCCGCATGCTAGGCTCGGAGCATGCCCGAGCCTCTGAACCCGCCCGCCGAGGAGCTGGACGACAGCCCCTACGACGCGAACGGCGTGGACCGCTCCCTCGTCCGCTGGATGCTCAGCCTGTCTCCGACGGAGCGGCTGGCGCAGGTGCAGAGCTCGATCGATCTGATCATGAGCGTGCGTGAGCCCCCCGATGGCGCTCGCTGACATCCTTCGCGCGCTCGTGCACCGCAATGTCGAGTTCATCGTTGTGGGCGGGATGGCTGCAGCGTTGCAGGGCGCCCCGGTGACTACCATCGACATCGACATCGTGTACTCACGCTCGGACGACAACATCGTCCGGCTCATGGCCGCCCTGGCAGACCTGGAAGCCGTCTTCCGCACCGACCCACGACGGCTCGTCCCGAACGAGTCGCACCTCCGATCGACCGGGCACAAGCTGCTCCAGACGAAGCACGGGGTCCTCGACGTGCTGGCAACGATCGAGGAATCGACGTGCTACGAAGATCTCCTGCCCGATTCCACGGTACTCGAGGTAGCCGGCGTGCTGGTCCGCGTCCTGTCGCTGGAACGGCTGATCGAGGTCAAGGCGAAGCTGACCCGGCCCAAGGATCGGGCGATGCTCCTGCTGCTCCAGGCGACCCTCGACGAGAAGCGTCGAGCGCACTGACCTCCCATCCAGCAACACCATCACCCCTCATCCACCTTCTACTGCCGCACCGGCAGCTCCACCACGAAGCAGGCCCCCTCCCCCGGCGCGCTCTCCACGGTCACCGCCCCGCCGTGCGCCTCGACGACGCTCTTCACGATGGCCAGCCCGAGCCCCGTCCCGTCGCGGCCCTCGTCGGTCGTGAAGAACCTGTCGAAGATCCTCGGCAGGTGCTGCGGCGGCACCCCCGGCCCGCGGTCGCGCACCGCGATCCTCGCCGTCCGCTCCCCTTCCCTCCCCTCCCCGCCCTCGACGGTCACCACCACCGGCTCCCCCGGCGGCGAGAACTTCACCGCGTTGTCGACGAGGTTCAAGAGCGCCGTCTCCAGGTCCGTCTGCCGCGCCCTTAGCAGCCGCGTCCGCATCTCGTACCGCAGCTCCACCGGCTGCCCGGGGCTCGCGCGCCGCTCCACCACACGCGCCACGAGCGCCTCCAGATCGAGCACCGTCATCGCCTCGCTCGAGGCCTCGATCCGGCTCAGCTCCAGCAGCCTCGACACGAGCCGGTCGAGCCGCGCCACGTCGAGCTCGATGTTCCGCAAAAAGCGCCGCCGCGCCTCGAGATCGTCCGCTGCCCCCTCGTCGAGCAGCTCGGCGGCGCCCCGGATCGACGTCAGCGGCGACTTGAACTCGTGCGCCACGTCGGCCGCGAAATCCGAGATGTACCGCAGCCGCGCCCCCAGCCGCTCGTTCATCGCGGCGAACGACTCGCCGAGCTCGCGGATCTCGCCGCTCCCGGACACAGGGACCACGACGTCGCGCTCACCGGCCGCGATGCGCTTCGCCGCGCGCGACAGCTTGCCGAGCGGCCTCGAGATCGACCACGCGAGCGCCAGCGTGACGAGGCCCGTGAACAGGCTCGCGATCACGAGCACCCGGATGAGCCCCGAGCGGATCCGGTGCAGCTCGACCAGCACCGGCTGCGTCGAGCGGACCACGTACACCGCGCCGACCACCTCGCCGCCTCGCCGGATCGGCTCGGCCAGGAACAGGAAGACCGCCGGCTGCCGCTCCCGCACGCGCGTCCATGCGCCGCGGCGCCCGGCGAGCGCCTCGCGCACCTCCGGGCGGTCCCCGACCTCGGGCCAGCTCTCGCGCGCGTTCTCGCCGAAGTGGCGCACCCCGCTGGCGAAATCCGCGAGGCCCGACGAGCCCGGTCCACGGCCGCTCGTCGAGAGAAGACGTGGAACCGCCGGCTCGGGCCCCTCGGGCGGGCCGTTCTCGTGCGAGTCCACGACGACCGCGCCCGCCCTGTCGAGGATCCGGACACGCGTGCGCGTGTGCCTCGCGGCCTGGGTCAAGACGTAGCGGTGATCGACAGCCCCAAGCTCGACACCCCGATCGAGATCCGACCGGAGCATCGCGGCGACAAGGACTGCCTGGTTCGCCATGTCGCGCTCCAGCGAGCCGAGCAGCTGCCGCTCGTAGAGGCGCGCGAACTCGAGCCCCGCCACCGGCACGAGCAGCACCACCAGGTTCACGACCAGCAGCCGGACGCGGATCCGGCCGAGCTCCCGACGCAGGCGCTCGAACATCGTGGGGCCAGGCATCGCGGCCCGGCTACGCCCCCTGCAGCTTGTAGCCGACGCCGTGGACGGTCGCGATCGGGTCGCCGCCAACCACGCGGAACTTCGCGCGAATGCGGCGGACGTGCGTGTCGATGGTGCGCTCCGTGATCAGGTTGTCGTAGCGGTAGGCGCGCTGCATGAGCTGCCCGCGCGAGAGCACCACCCCGGGCCGCTCGAGCAGCGCGCCGAGCACGCCGAGCTCCGTCGCCGTGAGCGACACCGGCTGGCCGAGGTACCGCGCCTCGTGACGCTCGGTGTCGACCTCGATCGGGCCGTGGCGGAGGACCGCGGCGCGCGCGCCGGTGGACGCCGGTGCCGGTGCGGGCGGGGGCGCCTCGGTCCGCCGGAGCAGCGCGCGCACCCGCGCCACGAGCTCCCGCGGCGAGAACGGCTTCGTGAGGTAGTCGTCGCCGCCGAGCTCCAGGCCGACGATCCGGTCGACCTCGTCGGCGCGCGCCGACAGGAACAGGATCGGCGTCCTGCTCCCGGCGCGCAGCCGCCGGCACACCTCGAGGCCGTCGAGCTCGGGGAGCATCACGTCGAGCACCACGAGGTCCACCGTGCCCGCCCCCGCCGCCTCGACGGCGGCGCGCCCGTCGGCCACCGCCGTCACGGCGTACCCCTCCTTTTGCAGGGCGTAGAGCAGCACCTCGCGGATGCGCGCCTCATCGTCGACGACCAGGATGTGCTTGCTCACGTCGCGATCGGTCCCTCTGTTCCGGCGCCGTGCGCGTCGATCGCCGCGCCGAGGCCCTCCACGCGCGCCCAGACCTCGGACACGATACCACCGACGCCCTCGACCGAGGATCCGGCGAAGCGCGCCAGCACGAGCTGCGTGCGCAGCGCCTGGACGAGATCCGCGAGCTCCTCGAGGGCGCGGGCGTCGCGGTCGCGCATCGCCCGCAGGCGCCGGATGTTCTCGAGGTGCAGGTGCGCCGTCGCCAGCGACCGCGCGCCCGCGCCGCCGCCGCCCCGCTCGATCTCCGCGACGCGCGCCGCGGCGGCGCCCTCGTCGAAGCCGCTCTGGCGCAGCAGCGCGTCGAGCTCCGCGTGGCGGGCGGCGGCGCGCGCCACCTCGGCCTCGATCCGCGAGGCCGCCTCGCGCGACAGGAGCGCCTCGAACGAGGTGCCAGCGCACGCGCTGACCCCCTCGCGCAGCGCGCCCAGGACGCGCGAGGCGGCCTCGCCCGCGGCGCCGCCAGGGCGCCCACCGCTCTCTCCGCGGCCCGCCGTGAGCGCAACGGGCGCCCAGATCGGCCAGAGCGGCACGCAGAGGGCCGCGGACAGGGCGGCGCGGCGGCGCGCGCCTTGGCCGTCAGGGCGCGCGCCGCGGTAGACCGCCACAGCGCACGCGAGCCCCGCGATCAGGTACAGGACCGCCAGGTCGCGCAGGCTCATCGCTCGCTCCCCGTCAGGCCGTCGCGCGCGCCGCCGTCCTCGTTCTCGTGCGTGGTGCGGTGGCCGTGCGCGTGGTCGTCCGGATCGGGCGGATGCCCGTCGTCGTCGTAGATCCCGCGCGCAGATCGGAAGCTCCGGAAGAGCGCGTCGGAGAAGCTCCCCTCGCTGGCGCGCAGGAAGGGGATCGTATTCTCGCTCGGCCGCCCGAGGTAGGGCCGGAGGATCCACGCGGCTTGACCGCCGACGGCGAAGAAGACGGCCATGAAGGCGACCGCTGTGAGCCAGCGGCCCCGGCCCGCGCCGATGCCCCGCACGAGCACGCCGACCGCCGCGAGGCCCGCGACGGCGTAGGCGAGCCAGGCGGCGACCGAGGACGCGTGGTAGCCGAGCCCCGTGTCGATGGCCAGCCAGAGCACGGGCGCGAACGCGAGCAGCACGAGCGACGAGCGGGCCGCCGACGCGAGGGCGAGCGCGATGACGGACCGCATCGGCCACGGACGCCCGAGCACGGCCGAGAACGCGTGGAGCGCCGGGGCCGAGATCGCGAGCGTGATCAGCATCGCGAGCGGCACCTTGATGGCCGCATAGACGATCTGCTCCCTGCCGCGGAAGCTGCCGACCACGCCGCCGAACACGGCCGAGCCGAGGGCGATGGCGCCGAGCGACGCGAGCACGATGGCGCGGATGTCCCTGTCTTCACGGCAGCTCGCGGCCACCTCGGCGGGCGCCCGGAGGAGACGGTTCACGACGGAGGCGCTCACGATGCCCCCCCCTTCAGCATCGGGAGCGTCTCCACCCACACGCGCAGCGCGAGCACCGCGGCGAACACAACGAACCCGACGAGCGCCGCGGTCGCCCCGGAGAGCCTGACGAGACCGCCGTCGCGCCGGAGCGCCGCGCCGAGGTCGCGCAGCAGGACGCCGACGCCGACCACGCCGCCCACCGCGAGGCCGAGCAGCCCCATGAGGGCCGCCGTCAGGTCCGACCCGCCCGTCACGACGAAGAGCGCCGCGGCGGGCGCGAGGCCGCCGAGCACGAGGCCCGTCGAGGCGGCGGCGCGCGCCGTCGCCGACAGCGCGCGGGGCGGGTCGAGCGGCGCGTCGAAGAGCGTCAGCACGATCGTGAGCGCCGGCACGCCGACGAAGGCGACGGCGACCATGGCCGCAGGGACGCCGGCGGCGTGGTGAGCGAACGACACGCCGCCCTGCCGCGCGCCGAGCGAGAGCCCGTACAGCGAGGCGAGGCCGACGCCGATGCCGAACCTGGACAGGTCGCCGCGGAGGTCCGAGGCCGGCCGCTCCGCGAGGAGGGCCGCCGTCCAGCTGCGGTGTCCGGCGCCGTCGGTGGGCTGCGCGGCGGGGCCGGGCACGGGGGCCGCGGGAGCGTCGTCTCGACGCGCCGCGGGCTCGTTTGCGCCGGCGTCCGTGCCGGCCTCGAGCGATGACGTCAGGGGGAGACAGGTAGCTTGCGCCTGCACGAGGACCTCCATCGGGGTGAGCGCTGCGCGGCCTGGTCACGGCCGCCGCAGACCTCGATGGGCGTACCCCCCGGGTGAGGCGCGCCCGCGCGCCCGACGAGGAACAAACGCGGAGAGGTTGTGGCGAAGACGTGGCGATGGCCCGCGCCCTCCGGAGCGCCCCGGGGCCGGGACCGCCGGCGCCCGAGGAGCCCTCCACAGGAGATCTCCCGCGACGGTCCACACGCACATCACAGCCCCTGAGCGCCCGACTCCCGCGATCCATCGACATGTAGATCGGTGTGCGGCAAACCACACATTGCCGTTTTGTACGTGACGGATCGATGCTTGGCGCGCAGCCATCGCGAGGGAGGAAGTAATGAAGATCGACCTGTTCACAGAGATGCAGAGTCCCCGTCCGTGGTCGGAGGACCACGAGCACAGGATCATCATGAACACCCTCGAGCAGGCGAAGCTCGCCGATCGGCTCGGGTACGGCTGCTGGTGGCAGGTCGAGCACCATACGGCCGAGGAGTTCAGCTACTCGTCGGCGCCGGAGGTGATGCTCGCGGCGATCTCGCAGCACACGACGTCGATGCGGCTCGGGCACTCCTCGGTGCTGTCGCCGTTCCGGTTCAACCACCCCATCCGCGTCGCAGAGCGCGCGGCGATGCTCGATCACCTGAGCGGCGGGCGCCTGGAGCTCGGCCTGGCCCGCTCGACCATCCCGGAGTGGCGCACGTTCAACATCCCACCGGACCGGACGCGCGACCAGATGCAGCAGGCGTTCGAGATGATCCCGAAGATGTGGACGCAGGAGCGGTTCTCCTGGAAGAGCGAGGACGCCGAGATCAACAACGTACCCATCATCCCGAAGCCGTACCAGAAGCCCCACCCGCCCCTCTGGCAGGCTTGCTCGAGCCTGGCCTCGTTCGAGCAGGCCGGGCGCAACGGGGTCGGCGCGCTCGGCGTCACGCTGTGGGCGCCGCCCGACCAGGTGAAGGAGTGGATCGGCATCTACCGCGAGGCCATCCGGCGGTGTGAGCGGCCCGTCGGCGCGTTCATCAACAACCAGGTCGGGTTCTTCACGTTCGCTCATTGCGCCGAGACGGACCAGCAGGCCATGGAGAACGGCGCCGCCTCCGCGGCCGCGTGGTACACGAACGGGTCCTTCACGTTCTTCGAGGCGAAGGAGCACTTCCTCCGGACCCACGCCGAGGAGCAGGCGCTGGCCAAGGACCCGGCGGGCGGCGGCCTCGTGGGCCAGCTCCTGCGCGACCGCGCGGGGAAGACGCCGGCCGAGACCAAGGCCAACGCCGTCCTCGCCCGCATCATGCAGAACGAAGACGTCCCGAACGAGGAGGTGTTCGACGCCCTGAAGGAGCAGAACTCGCTCATCGTCGGCAGCCCGGAGACGTGCCGGCAGAAGATCAAATTCTACCAGGACCTCGGCATCGATCGCCTGCTGAGCTTCCAGCAGGTCGGGCGCCTGCCGCACGAGCAGGTCATGAGCAGCATTCGCCACATCGGCAAGCTCATCCCCGAGTTCGACACCCCCTAGAGCGGCGGTCAGCCGCTCTCCCCTCGTATCGCAGCGCTGGACAGCCGCGCGAATGTTCGCTAGGCTGCACCTCGATGTCCGTCCCTCGCGCGCGCTCCCTACGCCCCTGCCTAGGCCTACGGCCCGGGGGCCTTTGCGCGCGCTGCTGATCGACGTCGCTCCTCGCAGTACGGCCCCCTCGGTTCTCTTGGTCCCGATGGGGGTTCTCCGCCTCGTCGTCGTGTCGTGACGACTCCCATCGCTAGCTTTCAGGGAGTCCCGTCATGTCCACGATGCCTGTCCACAAGTACAAGCCCTTTCAGCCCATCCACATGCCCGATCGCCGCTGGCCCAGCCGCGTGATCGAGAGGGCGCCGCGCTGGTGCAGCGTGGACCTGCGCGACGGCAACCAGGCCCTTGTCGAGCCCATGGGCCTCGAGCGCAAGCTCCGCATGTGGCACGAGCTCCTGCGCATGGGGTTCAAGGAGATCGAGGTGGGCTTCCCCAGCGCGTCGCAGCCCGACTTCGACTTCGTGCGCTGGATCATCGACCAGGGGCTCGTCCCGGACGACGTGACGATCCAGGTGCTCACCCAGGCGCGCGCCGAGCTGATCGAGCGCACCTTCGAGGCCATCCGCGGGGCGCGCCGCGCCATCGTCCACCTCTACAACTCCACCTCCACGCTCCAGCGGCGCGTGGTGTTCGGCCTGGACCGCGCGGGCATCGCCGAGATCGCCGTGCGCGGGGCCCGGCTCGTGAAGGAGCTCGCGGCGCGCATGCCCGAGACCGAGGTCGCGCTGGAGTACTCCCCCGAGAGCTTCACGGGCACCGAGCTCGATTTCGCGAAGGAGATCTGCGAGGCCGTGATGGACGTCTGGGAGCCCACGCCGTCACGGAAGATCATCCTGAACCTGCCCGCCACCGTCGAGATGTCGACGCCCAACGTGTACGCGGATCAGATCGAGTGGATGCACAGGAACCTGAAGCAGCGCGACAGCATCGTGCTGAGCGTGCACCCGCACAACGACCGCGGCACCGCCGTGGCCGCGGCGGAGCTGGCCGTGATGGCGGGCGCCGATCGCGTCGAGGGCACGCTGTTCGGGAACGGCGAGCGCACGGGCAACGTCGACGTCGTGACGCTGGCGCTCAACCTGATGTCCCAGGGCGTGGATCCCGAGCTCGAGATCCATGACGTCCAGGCGATCAAGGAGACGGCCGAGCACTGCAACCGCCTGCCGGTCCACCCGCGCCACCCGTACGTCGGCGAGCTCGTGTACACGGCCTTCTCCGGGTCGCACCAGGACGCGATCAAGAAGGGGTTCAAGGCGCTGCGCGAGGGCGGGAGCCCGCTCTGGGAGGTGCCGTACCTGCCCATCGATCCGCAGGACGTCGGGCGCAGCTACGAGGCGGTGATCCGCGTGAACAGCCAGTCGGGCAAGGGCGGCGTGGCGTACGTGCTCGAGCACGACCACGGCTACGTGCTGCCGAGGGGGCTCGCCATCGAGGTGAGCCAGGCCGTGCAGCGCAGGGCGGAGCGGACCGAGGGCGAGGTGCAGAAGGCCGAGATCCTGGCGATCTTCGAGCGGGAGTACGTGAACCGCGCAGGGCCGCTCCGCGTCACCCGGCACAGGCGCGTCGGCCAGGGCGCGGACGAACGACACGAGTTCCATGTGCAGATCCGGGGCGCCGCCCACGTGCTGAGCGCCGCCGGCGGCAGCCCCGTCGAGGCGCTCGCGAGCGCGCTCTCGCGCCACGCGGGGATCGCGATCGCGGTGGACGAGCACGCGGCGCACGCGCTCCCGAGGAGCGCCGGGGACGAGACGGCGGCTTACGTGGCCATCTCGGTCGGGCGCAAGCGCAGCTTCGGGGCGGGGACGCACGGGGACGCCGACATGGCGTCGCTCGCCGCCGTGGCGTCCGCGTGGAACCGCGCGCGGCCGGCGGATGCCGCGCAGCTCGCGGCGGCAGCGGAGTGAGCGGGCGCGCGCCCGCCAGAGCCCGACGGAGGCGCCCGCGTGGCGAGACGAAGCGCCTGGACGCGCGCGCGCGCGGTGCTACCCTCGCGCGCCGACGGCGGAGCTCCTCCGGCGGGTCCGGCAGCGCGGCCACAGACGGCAGACGCGGGAACCAGCAGGGGCGACGTTGCAGACGCCACGCTCCCTTATGATGCCTTCTCCCCCCACGCCGCGCCCCGAGCTGCCTGCGGCCACGCGCCTCCCGTGCCTCACGCCGACGCGCGAGCGGTGGGGCATGGGCAGGGTGCGTCCACGATGTCGAGCGTATCCGTCGAGCGCTAGAACACCGAGCGCGTTGTTCAAGCGAGAAATGAACCGCCAAGACGCCATGAGACGCCAAGAAAACACAAAATCTTGGCGTCTTCTGGCGTCTTGGCGGTTCGAAATTCTGCGCTTTTCAGGCAGGTTCAACCCGCTTGTCGCGCTGGAAGCAGGACTGGCTGCGCTGGAACACAACGAGACAATCAAGGTGAGTGAATGAGCAAGGTGGAAAATCCGGCACTGAGAGGGTTCAACCCCGATCCGTCGATCGTTCGCGTGGGGGACGATTATTACATCGCGACCTCGACGTTCGAGTGGTTCCCGGGCGTCCAGATCTCCCACTCGAAAGACCTCGCCAACTGGCGGGTGGTGGCGCGGCCGCTGGAGCGGTACTCGCAGCTGGACATGCGCGGCAACCCCAACTCCGGCGGGATCTGGGCGCCGTGCCTGACCTACGCGGACGGCTTGTTTCACCTCATCTACACGAATTCGCGACGCTGGGCGGGGTCGTTCAAGGACGTCCACAACTACCTGGTCACCGCGCCTTCCATCACTGGCCCGTGGTCGGAGCCCATCTACCTGAACAGCTCGGGGTTCGATCCTTCGCTGTTCCACGACGACGACGGCCGCAAGTGGCTCGTGAACATGGTGTGGGATCACCGGCCGGGCAACAACCCGTTCGGTGGGATCTTGCTCCAGGAGTACAGCCCGAAGGAGAAGAAGCTCGTCGGTCCGGTGGAGAACATCTTCCGGGGCACGGCGCTCGGGCTCGTGGAGGGGCCGCACATCTACAAGCGAGATGGCTACTACTACCTGCTCACCGCGGAGGGCGGCACGTTCATCACGCACGCCGCGACGGTGGCCCGCTCTCGCTCGATTCACGGGCCTTACGAGGTCATGCCCAACAATCCGCTCATCTCCAGCGCGTCCCACCCCGAGCTGCGGCTCCAGAGCGCCGGTCACGGTAGCTTCGTGGAGAACAAGGACGGCTCGTGGGTGTTCGCGCACCTGTGCCGTCGCCCGCTGAAGAATGGCCGGTCGACGCTGGGACGCGAGACGGCGCTCCAGGGGATCACCTGGGTCGAGGGGTGGCCGCGGCTGACCTCGGGCGGGCAGGTTCCGCTGGACGTTTACGAGGGGCCGAACCTGGCTCGCCACGAATGGCCGAAGACACCCGAGCGCGACGACTTCGATACGCCCACGCTGGGCATCGAGTGGCAGTCGCCGCGCGTGCGGCCGGCGGACGTGAGCAGCCTCGCCGCCCGGCCCGGGTACCTGCGCCTGATCGGGCGCGAGAGCATCACCTCGAACTTCGAGCAGAGCCTCGTCGCGCGGCGCCAGCAGGCCAAACACGTGCAAGCGACGACGTGCATGCAGTTCGCCCCTCAGCACTTCCAGCAGATGGCGGGCATCGTTGCGTTCTACAGCACGGACTCGTTCTACTATCTCTACGTCTCGCGGGCGGACCACGCCGAGAAGGCCCTCTCGGTCATGAAGTGCGAGCGGGGGAACCTGACGTTCCCGGTCGAGAAGGAGTACGTGCTGGACGGGGTGGAGAACATCTTCCTGCGGCTCGAGATCAAGGACGAGCGGATATCGTTCTTCTACTCGCGGGATGGCGTCACCTACCACACGGTGGGGTGGGAGCACGACGCGTCGATCCTGTCGGACGAGCACGCGATACCCTGCGGGTTCACGGGCAATTTCGTCGGGATGGCGTGCCAGGACCTGGCCGGCACACGCCTGCACGCGGACTTCGACTGGTTCGACTACCGCGAGATCGGGTGACGTCCACACTGGAGACGGCCCAAGGGATCCCTTAAATTCTTCGGAGAATTCACAGGGAGGCGCGGAGGCGGGGAGGGAAATTCTCACATACTCCCTGACTCCCCGCCTCCCTGTTCAATTTCTCCGCTGAAGGTGCACGCCGCGGCTGACCGCGATGTCGGCCATGGCCTTGCTCGAGACGACGAAGCCCTGCGCGGTGCGCTCGAGCCCGGCGTTGCTCGTGCGATCCCGCACGCCGTACGAGAGCGAGTCGAGGCGCGCGCCGCCACGGACGACTACGCGCTTGATCGGGCAGTGCCGTGGAAGAAGGCAGCGCTCAGGGGGTTCGTCCCGAGCCGTCCGCATGCCTGCCTGGTACTTCGCCGCGGCTCGTCGGGGTCTGACATGGGCCGAGAAAAAAATGAGGACGGGGGCGCCGGCCGGGAGGAGAGGCCGGGCGGTCGCGCCATCGGTCGGGTGCGCCGAGCCCAGGCCCTCAGGCCCGGGCGCTGTACGGGCAGCCGTGAGCGCTCATGGCGGCCGCCACGGGCTCCGTCACCACGGGCTCCGCCCCCGCGGGCTCCTCCCGCCCCGCCGGCGCCGCGCGTACGGCGCTCGACGGCTCCCGCCGCTTCAGGATCATGCGCATCCCGTTCACCGGCTGCAGCGAGATGAAGCCGCGGCAACGCGGGTCGAAGCCGGGGACCAGCCGGAGCCGATAACGCTGCAGCGCCATCGCGACCATGATCTTGCCCTCGAGCTGCCCCATGAACTCGCCCAGGCAGATCCGCTGGCCGGCGCCGAAGGGGATGAAGGCGAGCTTGTCGTCCGCGCTCCGCCGGTGGTTCGCGAAGCGCTCGGGCTTGAACTCCAGCGGATCGCTCCAGAACTCCGGGTGCCGGTGCGTGACCCACGGGACGATGGCCACCGTCGACCCGGCGGCGACCTGGTAGCCGCCGATGACGTCGTCCTCGAGCGGGCTGCGGAGGATGAACGGCACGGAGGGCAGGAGCCGGAGGCACTCGTTGAAGACCATGGTGAGGTAAGGCATCGACTCGATGTCCCTGGCCGTCGGAGACCGGCCGCCGAGGACGCGATCGATCTCCTCGGTGAGGCGGGCGCACACCTCGGGGTGCCGCGCGAGCTGGTAGAGCGCCCACGAGGCGGTGACGCTCGAGGTCTCGTGCCCGACCATCAGGATGGTCTTGATCTCGTCCCGCAGCTGCGCGCGGTCCATCTTCGCGCCGGTCTCGGGGTCGACCGAGTTCATGAGGCGGACGAGCACGTTGTCCTCGCCGCCCGCGCCGCGCTGGTAGCCGTCGATGATGCCGTCGATCACGGTGTGCACGCGGTCCATGGCCCGGCGGAAGCGCAGGTGGCTGGGGAGCGGCCAGGACAGGGGCGGGTTGACCAGCGAGTACATCCGCTTGAGCGCGATCGACAGCGCATACTTGAACGCCTCGCGGACGGTGTCCGTGTGGGCCTCCAGCGCGGCGCCGAAGAACGCCTCGCCCGCGATACCGAACGTCACGTCCATCATGTCGTCGTTGATGTCCCGCGCGAACTCGCCCGGCTGGGCGTCCCAGCGCCGCAGCACAGCCTCCATGTGCTCGACGATGATCGGGACGAACTTGAGCGTGTTGGCATGGTTGAACTGGGGCTGCACGTGCCTGCGCTGGCGCCGCCAGAGCTCACCCTCGCTGTTCACGAGGCCCCAGCCCAGCACGGGCGCGAGCTCGTGGTAGCGCTTCCCCTTGGGGTAGTTCCGGGCGTTCGTGCGAAGGACGTGCGCGATGTCGTTCGGGTGAAACGCCATGACGAAGTCCTCGGCCCCGGGCGCCCGCAGGCGCACGACGTCGCCATGACGCGCGAAGAGGTCCTCGTAATGACGCATGTCACCGGTCCTGAAATTCGCCAGGTACCGCAGGCTGGCGAGCGGGCCAGGGCCCGGGGGCTGCCGTTCGAGCGTGGCACTCATGATTCCTCCTTCTTCGCGAGCTCCAGGGAAGCTGACGTGAGCCGTTCCGCGCGGACCCGCGCCGAGGGCACCCCGGCGCCGGTCATCGTCATGGCCGCGGTCAGATGCACAGCGAGCCTCCGCCGTCGACGGTGAGCGTCGCGCCGTTGATCCTCCGCGCCCCGTCCGAGAGCAGCAGCAGGACGGCCTCGGCGACGTCGTCCTCGGTGCAGAGCCGGCCGCCCGGCGTGCGCGACTCCCAGTACGGGAGGATCCGCTCGTGATCCGGGTAGTTGCTCGTCACATGGCCGTAGATCGGCCCGGCGGAGATGCAGTTGACCTGCACGTTGCGCGGGGCGAGCTCGACGGCGAGCGCGCGCGTGAGCGACTCCACCGCGGCCTTCACGGCGCCCATGGCGCCGAAGTGCTCGAGGTACCTCGACGAGCCGTTCGACGAGAGCGCGACGATGCGCCCGCCGCCGTTGCGCTCCATCAGGCGCGCCGCGCGCATGGCGCACAGGTGGTAGCCGATGACGTTCGTGCGGAAGGCCAGCTCCCAGTGCTCCGGGGTCGTCTGCTCGAGGGGGCCGAAGCGGCCGTTCGAGGCGTTGCTGACGAAGTGGTCCAGCTCGCCGACGTCGCGCGCGATCGCATCGAAGAGCCTGTCGATGTGCGCGGGGTTGGCGACCGAGCCCCAGACGTGCACCGCGTCGCCGCCGGCCCCGCGGATCTCGTCGGCGACCGTCTCGCCGTCGTCCCGCGAGTGGAAGCTGTTGACGACGACCCGCGCGCCGGCGCGCCCGAGCTTCGCGGCGATGGCGCGGCCCAGCCCGCGGCTCGATCCGGTGACGAGGACCGTCTTGCCCGCGAGCGCCACCCCGGGGGCAGGGAGCGCCCGCTGCGCCGCGGGGGCCGCGGGGGCCGCGGGCGCGCGCGCCGCGGCGACCTGCGCAGGCGGCGCGGATTCGACGAGGCGCGCGAGATCGCCGACCGTGCGGGCCTCGTCGAGCGCCACCTCGAGCACGCCCGGCTGGGCGCCACGCTGCCAGAGGAGCGCGCGGAGCTCGTCGCGGCGGCGGCGGTCGACCCCGAGGTCCTCCTCGAGCCGCGCGTCGGGGACGAGCAGATCGACCGGGTGGCGGGTCGCGTCCGCGAGCGCCTGAACCACGACATGGAGCGACTCGCCCGCGTGGCCATTGGCGTACCTTCCGCCCTCCACGTGGCCATTGGCATGCCTTCCGGCATCCACGTGGCCATTGGCGTGCTTCGCCGCCTCCACATGGCCATTGGCGCGCCCTTCGGCTTCCACGTGGCCATCGGCGTGCGCTCCGGCCTCGACATGGCCATTGGCGTGGTTTCCGGTCTCCACGTGACCCTTGGCGTGCTCTCCGGCCTCCGCGCTGGCCGCGATCGTCCGCGACAGGAACTCGCTTACGCGGGCCACCGTGCGCAGCTCGTCGGGCGCCGCCTTGAGGGCGTTCGGGAGACCGAAATCGGCGCGCAGCGTCGCGAGGATCTCGCCGCGCTTCACGGAGTCGATGCCGAGGTCCTGCTCCAGATCGGCGTCGGCGACGACGACCTCGTCGGGGTAACGCGTCATGCGCACGAAGACGGAGCGAACGTGGTCGAGGAGATCATGAGATTGCATCGTCGAAACCTCGTATTTGGTGAGTGCCATTCATCCGAGAGCGGCGACGGGCGGGACCGGGACGGCCGCGACGAGCGCGAACGCACCGGTCAGCACGGCCCGGCCGAAGAACTGCCCGCCCCGCGCGCCCAGCGCGAAGGAGCGGACCGAGGGCTGCGCGAGGCGCGCGCCCCCCGGCGGGAACGCGACGTCGATGTCCCGGAACGAGAACCGCGCCGGCAGCGCGAGCGCCCCCGTCTTGTAGAGCGCCTCCTTGGCGCTCCAGAGCAACGTCTCGAGGGCGGCGCGCGGGGCGCCCGCCGCGGCGCCCCGCGCGAGGCCCTCGCGCTCGCGCGGGGTGAAGTGCTCGTCGGCGAAGCTCGCCGCGCGCGCCTCGACCCGCTCGACGTCGACGCCGACCGCGCGCGCCGTGGTGACCGCGGCCGCCGCGAGCTCGCCCGCGTGCGAGAGCGACAGCGCGAACGCGCCGTCCTCGAAGCGCGGGCGACGGCCGCACGGCCCCGTCACCGCGCAGGCGAGGTAGGCGGCGCGCGGGTGCGCCTCGAGCGAGGCCGCGTCCAGCGCGACCAGCGGCGCGCCGCGGCCGGCGGCGAGCTCGAGGCGCAGCCACTTCGCCGCGACGCGCGCGCACGCGGACTGCGCCCGCCGGGCGGCGACGCGCTGCGCGGCGCACGCGCGGCGTTCGCTGGCCGTCAGGTAGGGCTCGAGGCGCGCCGCGGCCTCGGCGTCCGCCCGCGCGACCGCGATGGCGAGCGGCGGCGTCACGGCGCCCCCAGCGTCAGCGTCGCCTGCGCCGCCGGGCGGGCGTCCGCGGCCACGCGCCCCATGACGCGCCCCTCGAGCCCCTCGACCTCCAGCAGCACGCCGCCCGAGGGGTCGAGCGCCTGCGCCCACGCGCCGAGGACGCGGTCGCCCGCCGCGCTCGGGACCGTGGCGACGAGCCGGACGGGGACGCCCGCGCCACGGAGCGCGAGATCGTTCGCCGCCGTCCCGAAGCGGATCCGGTCGACGCCGCCCGCGGCGCACACCGGGAACGCGCCCGCCTCGTCGCGGCGCAGGGTGCCCAGCGACAGGAGCGCGTCGAGCAGGAGGAACGGCGTGGCGGCCCCGCGCTGCCCTGCGAGGGCGCCGTCGGTCGTGAGGCGGAACCGGGCCTCCTTGAGCGCGGCCCCGAGCACGAAGGCGCCGAGGTGATCGAACCAGCCCGCGTGCCGGACCGGCGAGCCAGGGCTCGCGTAGGGGTCGCGGACCAGGGGCCCGTCGACCCGCCCGGCGTGCCGCGGAGCAAGGCCGTCGCGGCCGACGTGGATCGGGGCGAGCTCGACCACGCAGGTCGCGAAGACCACGCCGGCGCGGAGGGTCACGCCCGACCGGTGGACGAAGTCGCCGCGCACCTCGACGGCGCACGCGACGCGGCCGCCGGCGAGGCGCTCGCGGCGGGTCGTCACCGCGCGCACCTCGCGCGGCGCGTCGTCGGCGAGGCGCAGGAACTCGAGGAAGCGCACGTCGCGGACCTCGCGGACGAGCGCCCCGCCGCCCGACGTCGCGAGCGCGTGCCGGACGGCCAGGTCGACGAGGAAGGCCCCGGCAGCGACGGCGCTCGAGCGCGCCCGGTGGTCGGAGAGCCACGGATCGACGCGTGGATCGAGCGTCCACGCGCTCGCGGACGCGCCGTCCGCCGCGACCACCGCGTCCGACGCGTCCGCCGCGACGATGCGCGGGGCGAAGCGCTCGATCTCGCCGTCGCCGAGCAGGACCTGGGCCGCGCCGGCGGGCGGCTCGGCGACGACGTCGAGGAAGATTTGCCGCCCCTCCTCCGGCTCGACGCCCCGGAGCCCGCGCGCCGCGCCGAGCGCGCTGTACTCGGACCCGGCGGTCATGCCGACGCCGTTCCAGCCGAGCCACGCGATGCTCGACCACGGGCCCGCGCCCGCCTCGGCGGCGAAGTACGCCGCCGCGCGGTTCATCGCCTCGTTCGCCGCGCCGTAGTCCGGCTGCCCGTCGTTGCCGAGCACGCTGAACGCCGAGGTGACGAGGTGGACGTGCGGGCGCGCGTCGGGCAGGTGGCGCGCGAGGGCGCGGCGGAGGTGGGCGAGGCCGGCGAGCTTCGTGTCGACGATCCGCTCGAACAGATCGAGCGGCTTCGACGTGAGCCGGCTCGACACCTGGATGCCGGCGCCGTGCACGACCAGATCGACCCGGCCGTACGCCGCCGCGACCGCCGCGACGGCGCGGTCGACGTCCTCGCCGCACGTCACGTCGACGGCGTGGTAGTCGACGACGCGGCGGCCGGCGCCCCCGGCGCGCAGCTGGGCGAGGACCCGGTGCGCCTCGCGCGCCGCGCGGAGGCGCGCGTAGCGGTCGCGCAGGACGCCCATCCGCAGGCCCGAGCTCTCGCGCAGGGCCTCGGCATAGAAGTCCCGCTCGTACGCGTCGAACGCCGCGTCGGTCATCGCGAGCGCGCGGGCCGGAGCGTCCTCCAGCCGCGAGCGGCCGAGGAGCACGGCGCGGCAGCCGAAGCGGTCGAGCAGGCCCTCGACGAGCTCCGCCGTGATGCCGCGCGCGCCGCCCGTGACGAGCACGACCGAATCGGCGCCGAGCTGCGGTACGGCGCGCGCGCGCGGCCTCGCGGAGGCGCGGGCGAGCTGCACGGCGTGCCGCGCGCCGCCGAGATCGACCACCTCCTCGGGAACGGCGGGCCGGGCGTGGCGCCACTCCTCGGAGAGCGCGCCGAGCGCGGCCGCGGCGTCGCGCGCGTCGGTGTGGACGACGCGCACGTCGCCGCCCGGGAGCTCGCGCGCCAGGGACTTCACGAAGCCGCCGACCGCGCCGCTCACCGGCGCGAGCCGCCCGTGGAGGTCCACGGCGGAGGCGACGACGGCGGCGAAGGCCACCTCGCCGCGCGCGATGGCGCCGTAATAGCGGCGAGCGGCGCCGAAGAGCGCGCGCAGCGCCGGCCTGTACGAGCCCGGCGCGCCGTCGACGAACGCGAGCGCGTCCGTGGCGCGGGTGAGCACGACGACCGCGTCGACGTCATCGGGGGCCAGGGCCGCGAACGACGCGCCGAGCCGCGCCTCGTCGCGGGCGTCGAGCGAGGGCGCGCCGCCGGACGCCTCGGCCCCGGGCGCCGAGAGGTCGCGCGGGCTCCCAGGCTCCGCCGAGCCGGACGCCTCCTCGACGGCGAGCGCGAGGACGCGCGCGCGCTCCTCGTCGGAGCGGGCGGCGCGCCGCACCTCCATGGCGAGCGCCGCGTCGGTGCAGACGTAGAGGACGCGGGACGGGACGCGCGCCGCCGGCCCTGTCGCCGGCGCGGGGGCGATCTCGGGGACGAAGCCGTGGATCGGCGTGCCCGTCGCGAAGCCCGAGGCCGCTCGCGCCGGCGCGACCGTCGCGACCTCGGGGGGCGTGACCTGGACGGCGCGGGGATCGGACGGCCAGCGCACCAGCGCGGCGCCGTGCGCGCGCGCGCCGCGGATCGCCGCGTGGAGCTCGACGGCGCCCTCGGCCCCGCGCAGCCGCGCGCTCGATCCGCCGACCGCGAGCTCGCGGGCCGAGGGGCCGCGCCCCGCCGCGCCGGCGACGCCCTCGGCCGCGCCGTCGACGAGGTGCAGGCGAGCGAGCACCGGCCAGGCGTGGCGCGCGGCGGTGTCCTCGGTGCAGAGCGCGACGAGCAGCGCCGCCTCGCCGACCGGCCGCGGGTCACGGGTAGCGGACGCGCCCCGCGCGACGTCGTCGCTGAAGGCGTTGACGGCCCCCGCGAGCACGACGTCGCAGTCCTCGTCGAGCACGAGATCGGCGGCCGCGAGCGCGTCGAGCAGCGAGGTCGCCGAGGTGTCGACGACGAAGTTCGGCCCGCGCAGGCCGAAGACGTTGGCGACACGCCCGGAGATGACGTTGGGCATGTTGCCCGGCTGCGTGTACGGCCCCGTCGCGGGCGATCCCGCGCGGAGCGCGTCGGCCGTCGCGGAGGCCAGCGCGGGGCTGACGCCGCGCGCCCGGAGCGCCCGCGCCACGCGGTCGGCGAAGATGCGCTCGTTGGCGCGCGCGCCGCGGCGCGTCTTGCCCTCGTGGCCGACGACGACGCCGATGCGCTCGCAGAGCTCGCGCGCGGGCAGCGCCGAGAGCGCCTCCTCCGCGGCCATCGCCGCGAGCAGCTGCGTCGGGTCCATCGCCTCGAGGGCGTCCGGGAGGACCGGAGCGCGGGCCGGCAGCCGGAGCGCGCCCTCGTCGAACGCGAGCACGTCCGACGGGGCGCCCGCGGGCGCGCCTCCGCTGCCGGGGAACACGGACCCGAGCCCGACGACGCACAGCGCGCGGGCGCCGTCGCGCGGGCGCGGACGCGCGGGGTGGCGCTCGGGGCGGTGCTCCTCGACGACGAGGTGCGCGTTGGTGCCGCCGAAGCCGAAGCTGTCGAGCGCGGCGCGCAGCGGGGCTCCGCTCTGGGCGATCCAGGGGGCGGCCGCCGTCGGGATGGCGAACGGCGAGCGCGCCAGATCGATGCGCGCGCTCGGCGCCTGGAACCCGTGCTGCGGGAAGAGCGTGCGCTCGCTGATCGCGAGCACGACCTTGATGAGCGACGCGACGCCCGCGGTCCAGCCCGTGTGGCCCAGCAGCGACTTGACGCTGCCCAGGGCGATGCGCGGGGCGCCGGCGTCGCTCGCGAACACCTCGGCGAGCGCCTGGAACTCGGTGGCGTCGCCGACCGGCGTCGCCGTGGCGTGCGCCTCGACGTACTGGACGCTCCGCGCCTCGACGCCGGCCCGCGCGTGGGCGCGCCGCATCGCCAGGGCCTGCCCGCGGCGCTGCGGCACCGTGACCGACGGGCTCGGGCCGTCGCTCGACAGGCCGCTGCCCAGGAGCACGGCGTCGACGCGATCGCCCCGCGATCGGGCGTCGTCGAGCCGCTCGAGCACGACGACCGCGGCGCCCTCGCCGAACACGACGCCGTCGGCGGACGCGTCGAAGGGGCGGCTGCCGGTCGCGGAGAGCCCGCCGAACTGCGAGAACTGGCACGCGTTCGTCGGGCCGGGCTGGTAGGCGCCGCCGGCGATCACGACGTCGGCGAGGCCGCGGCGAAGCATCGCGGCGCCCAGATGCACCGCGTGCATCGACGACGCGCAGGCCGCGTCGACGAGGACGGTGCGCGCGCCCTCCCCCACCACGTCGCGCACGACGCGCGCGAGCGGCTCGAGGTGGCCGCGGCACGCCGCGCGCCGGCCGGCGTCGAGCCCGAGCTCGGCCGCGAGCGCGTCCGCCACGGCGGCGCGGGCCGCCTCGTCCACGGCGGCGCCGTCGAGCGCGCGCTCGACGCCGAGCAGCAGCGTGGCCTCGTCGTGCTCGATCGAGCCGTCGGCCGTGGACCCGAGGAGGCATACGATCCGCAGGGGCGCGCCGCCGCGGAGCGCGGCCGCGTGCGATCGGGCCTCGGCGAGCGCGCACGCCAGCATGCGGGCCGTCTTGGGCAGCCGCTCGAGCGCGCGCGTGTCGTAACCGGTCTGCTCGGCGTACGGGCCGAGGGCGTCGACCGTGCCGACCAGCAGGCTGTAGGTCTTGTCGGCGGCGCGGCCGCGGTTCAGGAAGTCGGTCGCGAGCTCCGGGTGTCGCTCGCCGGTGTCGGCGATCCCGCACGTGCCCGCGAGCAGCTGCGCGAGGTAGGCGTCGACGCCGCCGGCCCCCGGCAGCACCGCGCCCATGCCCACGATCGCGATCGGCGTCGCCCCCGCAGCGGAGGCGGCGTCGTCGCGCGGGCTCGCAGTGGCGGTGGGGCTCGCGGAGCTCGCGGCGGCAGGGCTCGCGGCCTCGCGCGGGCGGCGGGCGTCCGGCTCCGCCTCCGGGAGCGGCGCGACCGCCGTGAGCGCGCGCCCCGCGGCGCGCAGCGCGTCGATCACGCGCCGGTGCTCGGCCACGACGTCCTCTCCGGCGCGGAACGTCGAGATCACGCGCAGATCGGGCCCGGGCGGCGCGCTCCGCCGCACGAGCGCGGTCAGGGCGCCGCCGCCGCCGCACTCGACGAAGGTGCGGACCCCCGCCGCGTGGAGGTCGCGCACGGCCGCCTCGAAGTCGAGCGGCGTCACGAGGTGCATCGGGAGCAGGCGCGCGGGCGCGAGCGGGCCGTCGCCGTAGTGGACGCGATCGATCGGCGAGTACGTGGCCAGCGCGGGACGCGCCGCGCCGGCGCGCACGAGGGCGCTCGCGAACGGACCGACCGCCGGCGCGAGCAGCGGCGAGTGGAAGGCGTAGCGGCTCGCGAGCACCGTCGCGCGAACGCCGGCGCCGGTGAGCCGCCGCTCGAGCGCCGCGATGCCGTCCGCCGTGCCCGACGCGACCGCCTGATCGGCCGCGTTCACCACCGCGACGAACACGTCGTCCCGGCCGAGCGCATGCACCTCGTCGCGCAGGCGCTCCGCGCCGGTGTGGGCGGCGAGCATGCGGCCTGGCGGCGCGCCGCGGAGGGCGAGCACCCGCCGGCACACGACCTCGGCGGCCGTCGCGAGGGGAAACGCCCCGCCCGCCGCCAGCGCGGCGATCTCCCCGAGGCTGTGCCCCGCCACGACGTCCGGCTCGAGCCCGGCGGACCGGAGCAGCGCGACGGCGACGTGGCCCTGGACGAGGATCCCGAGCTGATCGAGATCGACGCACGCCTCGAGGGCGGCGCGCGCCTCCGCCTCGCCGGCGGTCACGAGCGCCGCGAGCGAGGCGCCGAGCAGCTCGCGCGCCGCGGGCTCGGCCGCGGCGACGGCCTCTCGCGCGGCGTCGAAGCGCGCGTGGAGCGCTCGCAGGAGCCGGAGGTCGAACGAGCCTTGGCCCGGCAGGAGCAGCGCGATCTTGCCGGCGACGCCGCCCCCCTCCCGCGCGGCCTCCCCGGAGCGCCCCTGCGCGGCCTCCCCGCCCGCCGCGGCCGCCGCGGCCTCCGCGCCCCACCGCGCCCTGTGCGGGCGCGCCTCGTGGAGCGGCCCCCGCGCGACCTCGGCGGCGTGCCGGAGCAGGCGCTCGGGGAAGAGCTCGCGCAGCGCGGAGCCGCCGCGCAGGCAGAGCTCGACGAAGCGCTGGTGCGGCACGCGCTCGTCGAGGGTCCCGACATGCGCCGTCACCGACCTGGGCAGCGGCGCGAGCTCGTCGCTCGCCGAGGCGACGGCGACGATGCGCTGGTAGCCGCACGCCACGGGCTCGCCGTCGAAGCGGACCGTGCGGAAGTAGCCGTACGCGCTCGAGCGCGTCACGGCGCCGAGGCTCATGAAGATCGCGACGCGCTCGCCCACGCGCACCGGCGCGAGGTTCCGGCTGTACCCCTCGGTGGTGAGCAGCCGGATCGCGGCGCGATCCTCCTCGTGCGGGAGCGTGCCGTCCGCGGCCTCGGCGAAGTAGAGCGTCTCGCGCGCGATGCACTGGAAGCGGAAGTTCGTGAGGTAGTGATGGCTGCCATAAGCCATGCTGTCCTCGAACTTCACGCAGTACGGAACGACGAAGAACTCGCCCATAGATCCTCTCCACGCAGCCCGCCCGCGCGCGGCGTCGACGCACGACTGGCACCGCGTGCCAGCCGATGGTTCGTGCGCTCCTCACCTTTGCGCCGCTCGGGCTGCTCGAATAAGTGTACCTACACGTAAATGCGCAGAGCGCGCCGCAGGCCCATGGCCCCCGGCCGCGCGGGTGATGCCGCGATGCTCGCCTCGACGCCGCCATGGCCCTGGCGAATGAGAGATCGATCGATCGATGGATCGGCCAGCGCGCGCCAGGGCCGCCAGGACCGCCGACGCCGAGCAGGCGGTCGAGCAGACGAGGCGGATCCACGTCGTCGAGGACGAGATAGGTGTAGCTGCACCTGAACGGATGTCAAGCCGCGATCCTGGCCGCGATTTGACGGCCCCGGTCGAAACGGTGTAGATACACTGGTGATTGATTTTGCCCGCGCCGCCCAGATCATCGCGAGCCAGTGCGCCCTCGTGCGTGTCCGCCGTGCGTCGCGCGCGCTGACGCGGCTCTACGACGAGAGCCTGCGCGCGGTGGGGCTCCAGTCGACGCAGCTCACGATGCTCGCCGCGGTCGCGACGTGCGGCGACGAGGGCGTGCAGCTCAGCGCGCTCGCGGACGGGCTCGTCATGGATCGCACGACGCTCACGAGGAACCTCGTGCCGCTCGAGAAGGCGGGCCTGCTCCGCGTGGCGCGGGCGCCCGACGACGCGCGCGTCCGCATCATCTCCCTCACGCGCCAGGGCGAGCGCGCCATCGAGGCGGCGTTCCCGCTGTGGGAGCGGACGCAGAAGCACGTCCGCGAGCAGCTCGGCGAGAGCAGGGCCGACGCGCTCCGCGAGGAGCTCGGCCGCGTCGTGGCCCTGGCCACGCGGTCCGAGAAGGCGCCAGCGCACGAGCGGACCGAGCAAAAGTCGCGGCCGGGCAAGCGCAAGGCGAAGTGACGATCACCGGCGGCGCGATGAGCACGGCGAAGCGCCGATGGAGCGCCGTACGACGGGCGCTCAGCGCGCCTTGAAGGCCTGGAAGAAGACGTCGGCCTGCGAGTGCGTCTTACCCGAGATCGGGTCCGCGGGGTTCCTAGGCTCCGTGATGAGATTGCGCAGGTCTCCCCAGGCCGAATAGAGCCTCTGCCGCTCCGACGTGACGTCGAGATACTCGCCGAGGTTGTAACAGGGCACGACGACCCGATCGAAGTTCGTCGTCGGGAAGTTGTTACCGACAGGCACGTCCAGCGGGATGTTCGTCGGCGAGAGGCGGAAGGAGGTATCCGTGACCTGTTGCCTGTCGCCGTCACCGAAGGATTCCCCGTATTCGAACGAGCTCGCCATCTCCACGTCAACGGACCTGTCGCGGTTCTGCGTATAGTAAACGATGTGCACGTCGCTCGGGCGCTCGCCGATGGTCACGGCCGGGAGCACGTGATGGATGTCCTCACCGGCCGTGGAGGTGACGGGGATCGGCGACGTCCACGTCCGCCCGCGGTCGTCCGAGCGAATGAGGAAGATGTTCGAGCCCGATCCCGCTTCGCCCAAGATCTCGCTGGTGGAGGCCGACCAGGCCAGGTAGACGATACCGCGGCGCACCGCGAGCGTCGGCTGAACGATGAGGCGCGAGGCGTGCACGTAGGTGGGCAGACCGAACCGCCCCCTGCGGCGCGGCCCGTCGGTGATGGCCAGGCGGGGACCCCCGTCGTTGCCGCAATCGATGAGCTCGCCAGGCTGGACCACGGGCAGGAGGGTCGGGTCCGGGGCTCCCGCGAGATTGAACTCCACAAACTCGAACGTCTCGCCGGCGTCATGGGACACCAGCATGCGAATGAAATCGGCGTCCGAACCGCTGTACTGAAGGAATGGTAGGTAGAGCGTGCCGTCGTGGGGATCCACGACGGGGTTCGTGAACTGGATCGCGTTCTGCGGCAGCGTGGGATCCGGGTTCGCTTCGGGGGCGAAGACGACCTTGGATGTCCAGGTCTCACCGCCGTCGGTCGAGCGCGCGAAGCGGAGCTCGGTCCGGACGGGCGCCTCCGGGGGCTGGTAGCTGGTCCAGGTCACGTAGAGGTTGTCTCGGCGCCGGCGCACCGGGTCGGGGCCCACGGCCAGCCAGCTCTTGTCGGCGCCGTTGTCCTGGGCCACGAACACCGCCTCGCTCCATGTTCGGCCGCCGTCGGTCGACCTGTTGGCCTGCACGCCCAGCTGGCCCTCCGCGTCCGCGGTGAGCCCGGAGAAATGGAAGACCCCACGGCGATCCTCGCGCACGACCGGATCACCGAGCGTGGTCGTGCTCCCGGGCAGCGGAGGAATGAAGCCGCTCTTCCAGGTCACGCCGCCGTCGTTCGAGGTCGAGAAGCCGGAGAAGAACACGGTCTCGGGCACGATGGTGTTGTCGACAAGAACAGGCGTCACGCCCGCGGACGTGTTGTAGGCAACTACGATATTGTGGTCATGCGAGGCGATCGAGGTCTCGCTCTGGGTCACGAGGACGAAGGGGCGTGTCGGCGGTTTGGTGCGAAACGTAATAATCTTGTCGAGCGCCGGATCGTTGACCTGAACGTTCTCTCCGATCGTCCGGATCGGCGGCGTGTCTTCCGACCAGAGGGCCATCGGTCGCTCGGCGATCGTCGCCGGCGCGCGGTCTTCGAGCGTCGCGGGCGCGCCCAGGCTCGCGGCGCGAGTCGACAGCGCGACTCCGCTCTTCACCACGCCGCCGAGCGCGCGATCGTGGCCCTCGGCGAGCGGCGCCAGGTCGAGCTCCGGTCCTTGCGAGCACGCCGGGAGCGCGGGAAGGGCAGCGAAGAGTGGTGCAACATAAACGATGTTCGCTCGTAAGGAACGCATTCTACCTCCTTGGGCTGGGCGCGCCGTCGAGCACACGCTCGCGCTCGCGCTCATCGCCCGCGTCGAAGCGGCAACGCGGAGCTGCCGCCCAATAGAGCGTTCCGCGGCAATCTGCGCTCAGCAATGGCTCCTCGTCCGGCCGAGCGATCGCGAGCTCGCGGAAAGCCCTGCTTACTACTCCGTACGGCGGAGTCGCGCAACTCACAGAACACGCGATGTCCATCTTCGACTCGGACGCCCGCTGAAGCGCGGACGCTCCTGGAGGGTCGCTGCGCAGGGATGAACCGACTGAAGATCTCGTCGCGCCGGATCATCAACGCTGCGACGCCGAGCACCTCCAGCGTCGAGGTGACCGCGACGTCGAGGCGACCACCTTGGCGCCGCCCGGCTTGGCCGCTTGGGCGGGGCTCGGCGGCGGGCGGGCATGGTCCCTCGACGGCTGCCGCCGGTCGACCGGCGGGACGGCGCGGCGCGCCGGCGTCCCGCCCCGGGCTGTTGTCACGGCGTGGCGCGCGGTCGGGCTCGTCGGCCCGGCCGTATCGTGTACGCTCCGGCCTGAGCGAGGCGCACCCCATGAACGCAAGCGACCGACGCGCCCCCGGACCGAGCGCCGGCGAGGCCATCACGGGCCTCCTGCACGCCGCCCAGGAGGGCCAGAGGGACGCCGCGGACGCCCTCCTCCGCGCCGTCTATGCCGAGCTGAAGACGATCGCCCTGGCCCGCGTCCGCCACCTCCGCGCCGGGCAGACCCTCGGCCCCACCGCGCTCGTCCACGAGGCGTACGAGAAGCTCTTCCGGGAGGGCGAGGCCCGCTTCCAGAGCCGCGCCCATTTCTTCGGCGCCGCCTCCCAGGCCATGCGCGATCTCCTCGTCGATTACGCGCGCCACAAGGCCGCCCGGAAGCGGGGCGGCGATCAGGTGCGCGCCCCCGAGGAGGACCTCCACGAGCTGCCCCTCGCGCTCGATCTCCCCGTCGAGGACCTCCTCGCCCTCGACGAGGCCCTGCGCAAGATGAGCCAGGAGCACCCGCGCAAGGCCGAGATCGTGATGCTGCGCTATTTCGCGGGCCTGACCGAGGACGAGATCGCCGAGCTCTCGGGCGTGACGACGCGCACGGTCGAGCGCGACTGGCGCTTCGCCAAGGCGTGGCTCTACCGGGCGCTCCATGGCGGAGATGAGCCCGCCCCTTGATCCGAGCGAGGTAGAGGCGCTCTTCGAGGCGGCGCTCGAGGAGCGCCACGAGCACCGCCGCGCGTTCCTGGAGGCGCGGTGCGCGGGCCGCCCGGAGCTCCTCCGGGAGGTGTGGAGCCTGCTCCGGAGCGACGGCGCCTTACCGGATGGGTTCTTGAAGGGCGCCGCCGTCGCCCTCCCCGGCCGCGACGAACCGCTGAGCCCCGGCGCGCGCATCGGGCGGTTCACGGTGCTCGCCAAGGCGGGCCAGGGCGGGATGGGCGTCGTCTACGCGGCCTACGACGCGGAGCTCGACCGCCGCGTCGCCCTCAAGCTCATCGCGCCGGGGAGGTTCGATCCCGACGACCGGGCCCGCCTCGTGCGCGAGGCGCAGGTGATGGCCAGGCTCTCGCATCCCAACGTCGTCCCCATCTACGAGATCGGCGAGCACGAGCGGGGCGTGTTCGTGGCGATGGAGTTCGTCGACGGCCGGACGCTCGGCGACCTGCGCGGCGAGCAGCCCCGCGCGTGGGAGGCCGCGCTCGCCGCGGGGATCCAGGCGGGCCGCGGCCTCGCGGCGGCGCACCAGGAGGGGCTCGTCCACCGCGACGTCAAGCCGGACAACATCCTGATCGGCAAGGACGGTCGGGCGCGCATCGCCGATTTCGGGCTCGCGCGCCTCCATGTCGAGGAGGACCGGCCCCTCTCCAGCGGGGGCCCCGGAGCCGAGATCCCCGGGGAGGACGCGCTCCGCGCGCCGCTCACGGTCGGGGGCGCGTTCATGGGGACACCGGCGTACATGGCACCCGAGCAGGCCGAGCGGAGACCGGCGACGGCGAGGAGCGATCAGTGGAGCTTCTGCGCGACGCTCTACGAGGCGATCTACGGGGAGCCGCCGTTCGAGGGCGACGACGTCCGAGCGCGGCTCGACGGGGCGCGGCGCGATCTCCTGAGGCCGGCGCCGGCCGGCTCGAAGGTGCCCGCGCGAGTCCGGGGCGCGCTCGCGCGCGGGCTCCGCGCGCGGCCGGAGGAGCGATGGCCGAGGCTCGACGATCTGCTGGGCGTCCTCGCCGACGAGCTGGCGAGGAGCTCCGAGTTCGATCTCACGGTCTCCAGGCGCGAGCGCATCCGCTTCGGCCTCCTGATCGGCGCCCTCGGCGTCGTGATGGCGACGGTGGGTATCGGCCGCGTCGTCCCGGTGGTCCGCCCCGTGGACCTCTTCGCCATGGGCTGCGTCACGGCGCTCGCGGGGCTCACGCTGCTCCGCGTCTTCCGCCGCCCTCTCTCGAAGAGCGCGGTGAACCGGCGGATCGGCCACGTGGTGAAGGTGCTGCTCGTCGCGATGCTCCTTCATCGGGCGCTCGCCGTGATCACGGACGAGCCCGTGGAGCGCGCGCTCGCGACGAACCTGCTCCTCTTCGCGGCCGTCCACGCGACCGCCGCGCCGAGCCTGCCGAGGGCGAGCTGGCTAGCCGCCGCGCTGTGCGCGGCGTGCGCGACGGCCGCCGCGGTCTTCCCGGAGCACGCCGCCGCAATCTACGTCACGGGCGTGCTGGGCTCGCTGACGATCGCCATCGTGGTGTGGCACCTCGAGTAGCGCGCTGTCGCCTGTCCCTGGTCGATTCTCGACGTCCGGCGCGTGCTGGAATCCAACGAGAGGATCGTCGGCCGAGCGCCTGACCTCGATCATGAGCCCGCGATGAAGCTGTCCTGGTAGCCCGGGTCCTCCACCGCGAGCGCGGCCGCGGTGGCCGAGAGCGGGCGGGTCGTGTCGAGCATGACCGCGAGCTCGCTCGTCTCGCGGGCCCCGAGGCTCGCCTCGTACGCGCCGGGGTGCGGCCCGTGCGGGACGCCGGCCGGATGGTGCGAGATGCTGCCGGGGCCGACGCCGCGGCGTGAGGTGAAGTTGCCGCGGCAATAGAACAGGAACTCGTCGCAATCGACCGACGCGTGGGGATACGGGCAGGGGATCGCCTCCGGGTGGAAGTCGGTCGGGCGCGGCACGAAGCTGCAGACGAGGGCGCCGCGCGCGGCGAACGTCCCGTGCCAGTCCGGAGGCAGGTGCACGAGCCCGACGCGCGCCTGGAAGCGCAGGATCGGGAACGCGAACGGGTACACCGCCCCGTCCCAGCCCACGACGTCGAGCGGCGAGCGCTCGAGGGTGAAGCCGTGGAAGGCGCCGCCGCGCTTCACGACGAGCGCGCGGATGCCCTCGTCGAGCGGGCCGACGAACGTGGGCCGCCGGAAATCGCGGTGCGAGTACGGCGCGTCCATGCGCAGCTGGCCGACCTCGTTGCGCCACTTGCGCGGGAGGTGGATGTCCGCGGCCTCGATCGAGAG
This sequence comes from Sorangium sp. So ce145, assembly GCF_051525985.1. NCBI lineage: Bacteria > Pseudomonadati > Myxococcota > Polyangiales > Polyangiaceae > Sorangium > Sorangium sp. So ce145. The sequence goes on from NZ_CP150315.1 coordinate 6,849,975, forward strand.
CCACCGCTGGGGCGCTGCGTCCGGCAGGAAGCGGTAGAAGAGCCCCTTCGGGATGACGACGTAATCGTCCTGCTCGAAGCGGACATCGCCGAGCATCGTGCGCAGGACGCCGCCCCCGTGGAAGACGAAGAACAGCTCGTCGGCGTCCGCGTTCGCGAAGTACACCGGATCGGCCGCGTCCGGCTGGACGAGCCCGATCACCACGTCGTCGTTGAACAGCAGCGGCACGCGGCAGTCGACGGCGGGCCCGCCCCGCCGCGGCAGATCCTGCGACCGGTAGTGCCGCTTCGCCAGCGGGCGCGCCGGCGCGGCGACCGGCAGCGCGAAGCCGTGCGCTGCCTCCGCGAGCCGGTGCTCGTGCGGCCGGCGCTCGTGGTAAGCGATCGTGTAGGGGCCGTCGAAGCCCGCCCGCGTCAGGCACTCCTCGTAGCGGAGATCCCCCGCCTCGCTCCGGAAGGCGATGTGGTGCTTGGGCGGGACGATCCCGGCGACGACGCGATCGAGCATCAGCCGTGCCCCGCCTTCTGCTGCCGCTCGATGCTCTCGAACAGCGCCCGGAAATTGCCGGCGCCGAAGCCGCGATCCCCCTTGCGCTGGATGAGCTCGAAGAAGAACGGCCCGGCGTCGGGATCGCGGTGCGTGCCCGACGACTCCTTGAGGAAGATCTGGAGGAGGTACGACCTCGCGCCGTCGCCGTCGACGAGCACCTCGAGCTCGCGCAGCGCCGCCGCGTCCTCGTCGATCTGCCCGATGCCGAGCCGCTGCAGGCGCTCGGGCAGCATGTCGTAATAGGCGCCCGGGGTCGGCATGAACTCCACGCCCCGGCCGCGCATCGCGCGCACGGCGGCGAGGATGTCCTCCACGGCGAGCGCCACGTGCTGCACGCCGTCGCCGCGGTGCTCCTCGTTGAAGACGTTGATCTGCGAGCTCTTGAAGTGCGGCCGGTAAGGCTCGTTGTTCGCGAACTTCACGCCCGAGGCCGGGTCCCACATCACGGCCGAGCGCAGGCCCGAGCCGTGATTGGCGTCCTTCGCGACGTCGTTCGTGTGGAACGCGATCTGCCAGAACGGCTCGAGCCCGAGCACGTGCTCCATCCAGAGCAGGGCGGGCGCCATCGTCTGGAAGTTCGAGGTGATGTGATCGAACCGGGTGAGCCCGAAGCGGTTCTCGCCGCCGCGCGGCGTGTCGTAGGCCACGCAGCCGGGGAACAGCGCCCTGTATCCGCGCCGCTCCACGAAGCGGAAGGTGGTGTCGCCGAACGGCGTCGTGATCGAGAACGACGCGAAGGTGCCGCCCTCGTCCGTCGCCCGGTGGATCTCGTCGATCGGCGTGCCCCCGCGGCCGTCGAGCAGCCGGAAGGCGCGATCGATGTCCTCCACCTCAAAGATGACCGTGCCCACGCCGTCGGGGTGCTTGCGCAGGTAGCGCCACGCCCGCCCCCCCTCGCCGGCGGGCTGCGAGCAGACGACGACGCACTCGCCGGCCTGGAAGACGACCGACTGCTGCGCCGCCGCCGCGGTGAGCTCCGGTGAGCTCGCGGCGATCTCCTGGAAATCGAGCTTCTCCGTGTAGAACCTGCGGCTCCGCTCCAGGTCGCGCACGTAGTAGTGCAGCGCCTCCACGCGCTTGATGCCGATCGACTCCACCTTGGCGCTCATCCGGGTACCACCCGCTGCGCGATGCGCCCGAACAGGCTCTCTCCCGCGCGATTCAGCATCTCGATCATGATCGTGTCTCCTGGCTTCATGAAAGGCGTCCTGGCCGCCCCGTCCGAGAGGATCTCGAGCATGCGCTTCTCGGCCAGGCACGACACGCCGCGCGCCGGATCCCGGTTCGAGACGGTGCCGCTGCCGAGGAGCGTCCCCGCCGTGAAGCTGCGCGTCCGGGCGATGTGCTCGATCAGCTCGAAGAACGAGAAGTGCATCTCCGGGCCGGCCTCGGGATCACCGATGAGCGCGCCGTTGTAGGTCGAGCGGAGCCGCAGGTGGACGCGCCCGTCGCGGAGCGCGTCCCCGAGCTCGTCCGGCGTGATCGCGAACGGCGAGAACGCTGTGGCGGGCTTGGAGCAGAAGAACCCGAACCCCTTCGCGAGCTCGGCCGGCACGAGGTTGCGCAGCGTCACGTCGTTGGCCAGCAGGAAGAGGCGGATGTGCCGGTGGCCCTCTTCGCGGCGCGTTCCCTGCGGGGTGTCGCCGAGGACGGCGCAGACCTCGGCCTCGAAATCGAGGCCCCAGGCCTCGTCGCGCAGGACGATGTCGTCGGTCGGGCCGAGGAGGACGCCGGAGCCGCCCTGGTACACGAGCGGATCGGTCGTCAGCGTCTCGGGGGGCTCGGCGCCGCGCGCCTTGCGCACGAGCACGATGTGGTGGATGTACGCCGAGCCGTCGACCCACTCGTAGGCGCGCGGAAGCGGCGCGGCGAGATCTTCCACGGCGAGCGGGGTCACCGCCGCGCCGCCCCGCTCGATCTCGTCGGCGATGCGGCGGAGCGCGGGCTCGGCGCGCTCCCAGTCGTCGAGCGCGGCCTGGAGCGTGGGGAAGGCCTCGCCGGCAGGCGCGTAGGCGAGGCCGTCGCGACGGACGACGACGAGCGTGCCGTCGCGGCCGGGGCCGCGGAGAGAGGCGAGCTTCATGCGCGTGCGAGCTCCCCGTGGCGCCCCGGCAGTGGCTTCGTCTCCGCGGGACGAGCAGGAGCCCCGTCGCGCCTGCCAGGGCTCGTCCTCGTTTGCGCGCTGTGCACCGGGTTGCCGGTTGAACGGATCCGCATGAACACCGGATTGGATGGTTTCACGGCGCCCCACGATCTCGCGCGGCGCGCCATGGAGGTGATTGCAACGATTTCGTACCCGATCCCTCTGGCTCGCGGCATAGGCATACGCGCCTATGCCGCGGATCGTGGGCCGTGGGCGCGAACCCCCGTCTTGGAGATCACTTTTGCAGCTGGACGCCGAGGAACAGGGCGTTCCCCTTCGCCCCTGACAGATCGCTTCTTTGATAGCCGAGCGCGACACGCGCGGCGTGCCCCTCGATGATGTAGCCCATCTGGGCATCGATGAGCGTATAGGCGTCGGCGTTCTTCGGCTTCGCTTGCTGCAGTCGGACCAGAGGCTGCAACTTCCCGACGCCGACGTTGCTCGGCGTGAGGTAGCTCGCGAGCGCAAAATAAGAATAGTCGAACCTCTCGAAGTCGCCGAAGTACTTGTAGAATGCGCCCTCGAGCGTGATGGTGCCCGCCGCGCCGACGTTCTTCTCGAACAGGAGGTCGGCGTTGACCTCGCCGTAGGTGTCCTTGCGCGGGATGCCCGCGGGCTCGCCTGCCGCGGGGGGCGGCAGCGATTCGACCGAACCTTCCTTCTGCACCTCACCCGCCACGCCGAGCGCGAGGATGCTCTTCTCCCCGAGGTACGTGGCCTTCTGGTAATAGGCTGGCTCCGGGTCGAGCAAGCTCACGTTGAGCCTCGCCGTGTAAAGCGGGCTCACCGAGGAGTCATGCAGGTTGAAAGCCCCCACGTAATACTTGAACAGGCCGCCCGCTGCCTTGCCCCAGGTGGTCACCCCATCGTTGCGCCCGAAAGGCCCCTGTCTCGGCCCGATCGGCGGCGCATAGGGCTCGAAGAATCCCGGGTAGTTCCACGGCCCCATCGACCACGGCCCGGAGAAGGCGGAGCGATCCGACGGCACGATCATCCGACCGATCCAGACGTTCAGCAGATCATGGAACTGGAACTTGGCGATGACGTCACGGATGGTCGCGCTTCCCGTGATGTTGCCCCCGGTCGGGGTCGGCCCGAACTGAGCGACGATCGCGCCCTGCAGGCCGATGAACCGGTTGATCTCGCCCGAGACCATCAGATCCAGCTCTCCGTCCCCGAGCAGCCGGTCCATCTTCTCGCGCGCGCCGGGGTTCTGTAGGCGACCTCCGACGCGGGCCCAGGCCGCGACGCTGATCGGCTTCTTCCATGGCTCCTTCTCCGCCGGTGGTGCCGTCGAAGCTGCACCGGGCCCGGGAGCGCTCTCGGGCGCCGGCGCGCCGGCCTGGGCTTCCGCAGCCGGCGCTGGCGCCGCGCTCGCGTCTCCAGCGGGGGCCGCGCTGGTCGGAGTTTCGCCCGGGGGCGCCGGCGGCGCCTCGGGCGGCGGTTGTGCCTCTGCCGAGCGATGGAAGGAAGTGATGCCGAGGATGACGGCCAAGATCCCTGCGCCGACATCGCCCCGGCGTGTCGCCGCTCTCGTCTGTGTGCTCATGCGTTCTCCGTGTCAGGCCATCCGAGGCCTTGAAGATCCCAGCCGCTCGCGTCCCCTAGCCGATCTCGTACACCGTGAGCCGCACCCGGTCGGCCAGCCGCTCGCCCACGGACAGGGCCAGCACGGCGTTCAGCCGCAGGAGGCCTGGCGCCGAGGTGCGCATACGGATGGCCGTGCGGAAGTAGTAGAGCCCGGGGTCCACCGCCTCGCCGCGCCCGAGCGCCGCCAGCACCTCCGGCGGCCCGGTGCGGACGCCTTCGGAGAGGATCTCCACTGTTCCATGGCCGGCGATGTCGAGGATGTAGTGGGCGGAGATGTCCATTCGCCCGTCGGCCCAGATCGTCTGCCAGTCGCCGCCCGGCAGCACCCGCCCCTCGAGGCCGCCGGCCACCGTGCCGCCGACAATCGGGATGAAGCGCCGGCCGGGCGAGCTCGGATTGATGGTGACCGGCGGGTCCACCGCCACCTCGAGCGTCATCAAAGGGATGAGGGGAGGGCTCACGCGCGGGGCTCCGAGGCGCGCTTCAGCCCGGTCAGCACCTTGTAGCGGGCGGCGATGGCCTCCAGCTCGCCCGGGGCGAAGACGTCCTCGATACGGTCGAATCCGTCGGGCGCGCGGTCCTGGGCCATCTGCATGCACTGCTCCGGACCGTTGCCGCGATTGGCCGCGACGATGGCGGCGGTGGCGGGCAGGCGCTGCGCCTCGTACGCGGCCAGCGCTTCCACGGGATCGACGTGGGCGGCGAGCGCGCGGACCAAGGCGCGGGCGTCCAGGATGGCCTGGCTCGCCCCGTTGGAGCCGATGGGATACATCGGATGGGCGGCGTCCCCCAGCAGCGTCATGCGCCCATGGCTCCAGCGCGGCAGCGGATCGCGGTCGACCAGCGGGAACTCGTAGATCGCCTCGGCGCCCCGGATCAGGCCGGGCACATCCAGCCAGTCGAAGCGCCAGGCCTCGAACCTGGGCAGGAAGTCGGCGGGATCGCCCCGCCGGTTCCAGTCCTCCCGTCGCAGGCTCTCGGCGACGGTGAGCTCGGCGATCCAGTTGATCGTCTGGCGGCCGTCCGGCCCCGGTGGGGAGATGGGATATGCGACGAACTTCTGGTCCTGATGCCCGGCCATGATCATGCTGGCGCCGGTGAGGAAGGGCGCCGCCAGGCTGGTCGCCCGCCACAGGATGCGGCCGCCATAGACCGGCGGCCCCTCGTCCGGATAGAGGCCGGCGCGCGCCGCCGAATGGATGCCGTCGGCGCAGATCAGGAGATCGGCTGGAACCGTCCAGACCACGCCCTCACGGTCGACGAAGCGCGCCACGATGCGGCCCTCGCCCTCTTCGTGGGCCAGGAGGCGCCGGTCGCAGATCACCCGGCCCGCGCCCAGCCGCTCGACGGCGGCGTCGAACAGCACGCCTTGCAGGGCGCCGCGGTGCAGGGAGATCTGCGGCGCGGCGTGACCCGCGAAGCGACCGCGCGGCTCGCCCCAGATGCGCTGGCCGAAGCGGTTGAAATAGACAAGCTCCCGGGTCGCCACCCCGTGGGCCATCAAGGCCTCGACAAGGCCCAGCTCGTCCAGCACCTCGGCGGCGTGGGGCAGGAGGTTGATGCCGACCCCGAGCGGCAGGATGGTGGGCACGGCCTCGAACACCGTCACCTCATGGCCCGAGGCGTGCAACGCCAGAGCTGCGGCCAGGCCGCCGATCCCGGCGCCCGCGACGATTACCTGCATGAGTCCTCCCGCAGACATGCGGCATGACGCCGCACCTCGTTGAAGCCGCCGCCGAGCGGGCGAAGCGCGCGACGAACAGCGCCGCCAGCGCCAGCAGCAGCCAGTCCTCTCGAACGATCCAGCGGGCGGCGACCCTCGGGACCGCGCAGGCCGGAGGCCCCGCCGCCCGGACGGCGCCCGGCGCGCGGCCGGGCGCGGATCACCTCCGCCCTTTGCTCATTCAGCGGCATAACGTCCACGAATGGTCATCACCGCCGCGGCCACCCCGGCCGACAGGACCACGGGCACCATGGCCATGGCCACGCCCGCGGGGCCCCAGCCCTGCCCCAGCAGGTGGCCCGCCACCAGCGGCCCGCCGATGGAGCCGAGGCGGCCGGCGGCGATGGAGGCCCCTGTGGCCAGCCCGCGCGCCCGCGCCGGGTAATAGAGCGGGATGACGCCATAGAGCGAATATTGCGCGCCCAGCAAGAAGAACCCCGCCAGGCCGGCCAGCACCAGCACCGGAAGCAGGCTGTTGGCCCCCGCCAGCCCGAACAGCGACAGGGCCAGGGCGGGATAGGCCGCGATGATGGGAAGGCGCGGTCCGAGACGGTCCACCAGCAATCCGATGACCCAGCAGCCGACGACGCTGCCGGCATTGAACGCGAAGGCCGCACCAGCACCCCCCGTTCCGCCCAGGCCCTTGGCCGCCACCAGCGACGGCAGCCAGTTCAGCAGCAGATACAGCACCAGCAGCGTCAGGCCGAAGGTGAACCAGGCCAGCAGCGTGACCAGCAGCCGGCCATGGCCGAACAGCGCCTGCCCCCCGCCTGGCTGCTGGGCGCCGCTGGCCGCTGCCGCGCGGCTGTCGGGCATCAGCCGCGCCATGACCGGCAGCAGCAGCAGCGGCAGCACGCCGCCGGCCACGAAGATGCTCTGCCAGCCGAACCGCGCAAGGAAGCCGGCCGCGAACAGCGCCGCCAGCGCGCCGCCGGCCGGCATGCCGCTGAACATCAACGTGGTGGTGCGGGTCCGCCGGTCGGCCGGCGCGATCTCCAGGGCGATGGCCACGAGGGTGGGCATCGCCGCCCCCAGCCCTGTCCCAGCCAGGAGCCGGTAGATGCCCAGCGACACCGGTCCTCCCGCCACCACGGTGGCCAGCGTGAACAGGCCAAAAACGCCGACGGCCAGCATCAGCAGCGGCTTCCGGCCCATGCGGTCGGCCATCCAGCCGCCGGCCAGCGCGCCGCAGACCAGCCCGACCATGCCGGCCCCGAACACGACGCCCGCCTGCCCCGGCGTCAGGCCCAGGGCGGGGATCAGCAGGGGGGCGGCCACGCCGACGGCCTGGATGTCGAACCCTTCCAGCAACGCGATGAAGAAGCACAGCGACAGGGTGACGGCGCCGCGCGGCGCGTGGGGGGGCGATGCGCCCATGGGGAAACCTCCCGTTTCCGTCCCGTTGCCCGGGATGGTTACAGCTGGCCGCAGCCGAAAAGATGCGGTGATTGAACGTGACTGGCGGACCGTGACGGACCCGGCCCGATGCAGGTGACTGCAACGACTTCGTACCCGAGCCCTCCGGCTCGAGGCATAGGCATACCCGCCTATGCCTCGAGGCGAGCCGTTGTCAGGTGACAGGATTTTTGCTGCCGCGATGGGGGTCGGGGCGGAGGGGGCGCGGCGGCCGCAGCATCGTTGGCGCGCATCCTCGTCGAGAGCGTGGAGCGGTGCTCTCTGGATCCACTCTCGCTCTTGCGCCGACTCGCGGCCAGCGTCCCGCTCTGGCCGATAGCCTCTCTTGGGGAGGAGAACAGCGCAAGTGACCTGACGAGGTCAGCGACCAGGAAAGGAACAGAAGGATGAATCACACAGTGTGTGGGTGCATGGGCGGACAATGCCAGGACGGCCTGCCGGTGTGCCGCGGCGCGCGGTGGTCCGGGTGGCGCAGCGCCGACAGCGGCCGTCGTCCGGCGGTTCGCGGAGCCGAGCCAGGGCTGAGCTCGACCAGCGGCTCCGCTGCCTGTCGATGCGTCACGGGGTCATCGAGGCTGACACCGTGAGGAGCTCTTGCTCTACGCTCCTCCCGATGCCTAGCGACGCTCCTGCTGATCTCCACTCGCTCGCCTTCACCTGCAGCGTCGACCCGCTGCTCTTGCTCGATGGAAGCGGTCGGATCCTGACGCTGAACGCCGCCGCCGAGCGCCTCTCCTCCACGCCCGCGGCGACGGCGCTGGGAAGGCCCGTCGATGAGGTCCTGCGGCCCGATGCGCCCCTCGGCGCGCTGCTCGATCAGGTGCTCCGCGATCGCGCCCCGCGCGCCCTGCCGCCCGACTTCACGCTCCACCTCGCGAACGAGCGCGTCGTCCTCGCCGAAGGCAGCCTCAGCCCGCTCGTCGACCCCGCCGGCGCGTGCGCCGCCGTGCTCCTCGCGCTGCGCGACGTGACCGAGCAACGCCGGGCCGAGCGGGCGGCGTGCGAGCAGGGAGCGCGCCTGCGCGCGGCCGTCGAGGCGCTCGACGTCGGCTTCGTCATCTACGATGCCGAGGAGCGGCTCCGCTACTTCAACACGGCTTACAAATCGCTCTACCCCGAATGTGCCGACGCCCTTCAGATGGGCAATACGTTCGAAGATGTCGTCCGCGAGGGCTGCCGGCACGGGATCCACCTCCACAGCGGCCTCGGCGAAGAGGAGTGGGTCGCCGCGCGCCTCGCGGAGCATCGCCGGCCCGGGGACGTCTTCGTGCGGCGGTTCGGGGACCGCTGGATCACCCTGAAGAGCGGGCGCCTCCCCGACGGCAGCTTCGTCGGCCTGCGGATCGACACCACCGCGCTCAAGGAGGCAGAGCTCGCCCTCGAGCGCGAGCGGCAGTTCATCCGCCTCGTGCTCGACACCATCCCGATCGTCGTCACGGTCAAGGATCGGGACGGCAAGATGAAGCTCGTCAGCAAGAGCTACGCCGAGCTGTACAACACCACGGCGGAGGACGCGGTGGGAAAGACCGTTGACGATCTGCCGCGCTCCCACGCCGAGCTCTCCGTCATCGGCGAGATGGACCGGGAGGTGCTCGCGCGCATGCAGCCTGTCTCGCGGGTTCACCCCGTCACGCGCCCGAACAGCAAGACGCGGTGGATGTCCGTCGTCAAGGTGCCTCTCGTCGAGCAGGACGGCACGGCGCACATCCTCGCCATTGGAACCGACATCACGGCGCAACGGGAGCACGAGGAGCACATGACCGCCACCATCGCCGAGCTCGAGCGGCAGAAGCAGGCCATCGCCGGTCAGCTCGCGGTCATCCAGCGCCAGCAAGCGCTCATCCGCGCGCTGTCCACGCCCATCCTCCAGGTCGCCGAGGGCGTGCTCGCCGTGCCCCTCATCGGCGCGCTCGACGACGCCCGCGCGGCCGACGTCACCAGCAAGCTCCTCGACGAGGTCGTGCGCACAGGCGCTCGCTTCGCCATCATCGACGTCACGGGCATCGAGAGCGTCGACGCCGCGACGGCCGACCACCTCGTCCGCATCGTCCGCGCGATCCGCCTGCTCGGCGCGAGCGGCGTCCTCACCGGCATCGGGCCCGCCGTCGCCCAATCCATGTGCGGCATCGGGGTCGACCTCTCCGGCGTCACCACACACGGCAACCTCCGCGCCGGCATCGAGGTCTGCCTCCGCGCGCTGCCCGGTAGGCGCTGAGCGATGCCCGCGCTTCCCGTCCTCCGCGCAGGCGGCGAGGAGAGGAGCGGAATGGAGCGTTCACGGCGGCACGAGCACCGCTGCCCCGGACATGCGGCCGTTCCGCAGATCGTCGAGCGCCTCGTTCGCCGCAGCCAGCGGATAGACGTTCACCTCCGTCCGCACCGGCACCCGCGGCGCGAGCGCGAGGAACTCCTCGCCGTCGCGGCGCGTCAGGTTCGCCACCGACCGCAGCACCCGCTCGCCCCACAGGATCGAATAGGGGAACGAGGGGATGTCGCTCATGTGGATTCCCCCGCAGACCACGGCGCCGCCCTTGCGTACGGCGCGCAGCGCGGCCGGCACCAGCTCGCCGGCCGGGGCGAAGATCAGCGCCGCGTCGAGCTCCTCGGGGGGCGCTTCGAAGGAAGCGCCCGCCCACTCGGCCCCCATCGACAGCGCGAACGCGCGCGCAGCGTCGTCCCCCGGCCGGACGAACCCGAAGACGCGCCGGCCCTCGAAGCGGGCGACCTGCGCCACGAGGTGGGCGGCGGCGCCGAACCCGTAGATGCCAATCCGCTCCGCGTCCCCCGCCAGACGCAGCGTCCTGTACCCGATGAGCCCGGCGCAGAGCAGCGGCGCGGCCGAGAGGTCCGGGAAGCCGTCGGGGATCGGGAAGCAGAAGCGCGCGTCCGCGACCGCGAGCTCCGCATACCCGCCGTCGATCTGGTACCCGGTAAAGCGCGCCCGGTCGCAGAGGTTTTCCCGTCCTGCACGGCAATACGCGCACACGCCGCAGGTCCAGCCGAGCCAGGGCACGCCGACGCGAGCGCCCCTCGCGAACCGCGGCCCGTCGCCGGGCGGGGGCACCTCCTCGAGGACCTCGCCCACGATCTGGTGCCCGGGCACGAGCGGCAGCCTGGGGTCCGGCAGCTCGCCGTCGACCACGTGCAGATCGGTGCGGCACACGGCGCAGGCGCGCACGCGGAGCAGCACCTCGCCGGGCCCAGGCCGCGGAGCGGGCCGATCCTCCAGCACGAGCGGGCTCTTCGGGGCTCTCAGGACGAGGGCGCGCATGGCTCCGCGCCCAGTATATTGCGGCCCGCGCACCCGTCCCGCGCGTGAGCCCATGAGATCGCCGCCCCGGCGCAGAGGGTGTCGCCGTCCACGCCGGGACCGCTGTACGGGCCGGGCTCTCCCACCCCTTCTCGCGGGTCGTCTCGAGCAGGTCCAGCACGGCTGCCTCGTTTCGATAGCAATGCACGCCGAGCGTCGCCCCTCGGACCGGCGCTCCGGAGGAGCCCCGCCGGCCGTGCCCTCTCCCTCGCGCTCGAGGGTACCCGCGGTCCCGCCGATAGGAGTTGACACTGGGCATGTGAGCGTTCACAATCTACGCCAGCGGGTATCCTTTCGCTTCCCCCGCTGGAGGGGTCGCCACGCGCGCCGAGACCTTGATGTCCCGATTCACATCGGCATCGATTCGCTCGGTCGTCGCGGAGGCGAGTAACGGTCAGCTCAATCAAATTGCCCGTGGCTGGAATCGCAGTCCTGGCCAGCAGCAACCTTTGTACAGCAGCGATCACGGCTGCGGTTCATGTGTTGACATAGCGTCGCTTTATCAGAGATGTCTCCCTCTCCCCGCCCCTGACGCGCGGCGCTGTCATGTTGAAACCCGGCCGCCTGAAGGGGCCATCCATGCTGCGCTCTTGAGAGGTTGAACCAGGAACGGGTGAGATGTTCCATGCGGATTGCAACTCCTCTCGAAGGGCGAGCTCGGAGCAGTGGATTCGGACGAGCGAGCCTCGCTCCGTCGACGCCTCCGCCCTCCGACGCGGTCTCCGCGGCCGGCGCGCAGGTCGCGCCGCTCGACTTCGCCGAGGTGTACGAGGAGCTCTTTCCCCTGGTCTTTCGGACCGTGCGCCGCCTCGTCGTGGACGCCTCCGCGCGCGAGGACGTGTGTCAGGAGGTGTTCGCCGTCGTGCACCGGCGGCTGCCGGAGTTCCGGGGCCGCTCGTCGCTGAAGACGTGGGTTTTCGGGATCGTGGTCAACGTCGTGCAGGCGCACCGGAGGTCGCAGCGCCGCCAGAGCCCGGCCCACCGCGGGACAGGGGAGATCGTGGATCCCGAGCAGCTCGCGGGGCCGAGCAACCTCAGCCCCTACGAGGCCATGAAGAGGGCGGAGGCCGCGCGTGTGGTGCACAACCTCCTGGCGTCGCTCGACGAGGAGAAGCGCGTGGTGCTCCTCCTCGCCGAGCTGGAAGAGCTTCCGGCGTCGGAGATCGCGCAGGGGATCGGGGTGAACGTCAACACCGTGTATGCGCGGCTGAGGGCCGCTCGACAGGCGTTCTCCGACGCGGTGCAGCGCCACCACGCCAGGATCCGAGGAGGCCGCCATGGATGAGCCGGGGGCTGGCGGATGGGCGCTCATGAACGCCCTTCGCGACGCGGACGAGCCGACGGACGAGGACAGGCGGTGGATGCGCGCGACCGGGGAAGGGGCGCTCTGGCCGAGCGCAGGTCGAGCGGGCGCTCGCCCGACGCCGCTCGCCGCCAACCCTGGATTCATACGACCCGCCGCGATCTTCACGGCCATGCCCGCACCCGGTCGATTTGATCACAAAAACCGCGCCGTCCGGTCACAAGACGGAACTGCCGATTCCACACGCGGGAGCCGACAATGAACTTCAGACTGAACCGAGTGTTCGCGAGTCCCTGGATCGCCGCCGGGGGATGCCTCCTGAGCATCTCGTGCACTGGCGACCTCGGGGACGATGGCTCTCCGGAGCAGACTCCGGGGCAGACCCCGGATCAGGGTGCCGCCGTCGCTGTAGACAGGATGCCTCTCCACCACATGACAGCGTCGGAGTACAACTCCACCGTCGCCCACCTCCTGGGAACGAGCCTGCGGCCCGCGGACGGATTCCCGGCGTTCGGCGCGAAGGGCTTCGACGCAAACGTAAATGCGCTCTCGAACCTCTCGCAGGTCCTGGTGCAGGGGTATTACGACGCCGCCAGGACGCTCGCCGAGGATGCGTTTTCGAACGAGGCGCAGCGCGCCAAGATCCTCGTGTGCGACCTGGCGGAGGGCGCGGACGACGGGTGTGCGCGCGAGATCATCGAGCGCTTCGGGCTGCGCGCGTTCCGGCGCCCGCTCGAGGCGGCGGAGGTCGACCGGTACGCGGCGCAGTACGACGACGCGCGGACCACCCTCGAGATGTCCCCCGTCGAGGCGGCGCAGCACGTCGTCCGGACCGTGCTCACGTCGCCGCATTTCCTCCTCCGGATCGAGCTGGGCCCCGACTCGGCGAGATCGCCGGGCGCCCTCAACGGCTACGAGGTCGCGTCGCGCCTCTCGTACCTGCTCTGGAGCTCGCTCCCGGACGACGAGCTCTTCGACGCGGCGGAGGACGATCAGCTGGCCACCGAGGGCGAGCTCGAGCAGCAGGTGGACCGCATGCTGGCCGACCCGAAGAGCGCCGCCTTCTTCCAGAACTTCTACGGGCAGTGGCTCGGCACCCGCACGCTCCCCAGCCACAACGCCGACACGAGCCAGTTCCCGAACTGGGACGATGAGCTGAAGGGCGCGATGCTCGACCAGGTCAACGAGTACTTCGCCGGCTTCACGACCGGCGGGCGGCCGTGGTCCGAGTTCCTCACGGCGCCCCACCCGGAGAGCCGGCTGATCGAGCCGCTCTATGCGAACGACCCCGAGGGCGTGCGCGAGGGGTTCCTCACGCTCCCAGCGTTCCTCACGCTGTCGTCCCGCGCCGACCGGACCTCTCCCACGTCCCGCGCGAAGACGATCTTGGAGCAGCTCTTCTGCGCGCCCATGGTGCCTCCCGCCAACGTGGATATCCCGGAGCTCGGCGCCGCGGACGGGGAGGCGGGCGGCGTCACCAACGTGCGCAAGGAGCTCGAGAAGCACCGCGCGTCGCCCGACTGCGCGGGCTGCCACGACGTGCTCGACCCGATCGGGCTGAGCCTCGAGAACTTCGACCCGATCGGCGCCTACCGGACCCAGTACCCGAACGGCGACCCGATCGACGCGACGGGGGTCTACGAGGGCGAGGCGTTCGAGGACATCTCCGGCCTCGTGCCGGCGCTCGTGGAGGCCGCGCGGGCGGGGACGTGCCCCTCCGAGCAGCTCTTCAGCTATGCCCTGCGCCGGCGCCCGAGCGCCGGGGACAGGACCAGGATCAAGGAGATCGCCGCGCGCTGGGGCGGCGGCACGATCGCGGATCTGGCGAAGCAGGTGGTGACCAGCGAGGCGTTCCGCCTTCGAGCGAAGGACAAGGCGCGGTGAGGCTGCACGCGTTGTTTCTGCACAGGACGAGGCACGAAGGAGCGATGCGCACATGAAACGCTTGATGACACGCAGAAATTTGTTGCGCGGCGCCGGCGTCTGCCTGGCGCTGCCGTTCCTCGAGAGCCTCGCGCCCCGCAGCGCGCGCGGCGGGGAGCCCGGCACTCCGAAGCGCTTCTTGCTCTGCACCTTCCCGAACGGGGCGCCCCATCACTGGTGGGAGACGGCCCCGGCGTTCGGAAAGACGCTGAAGGGCGCCGATTTCAAGCTGCCGAGGGTGCTCGAGCACTTCGCGCCGGTGAAGTCGAAGATGCTCATGATAAGCCGCCTCGGCAACTACACGTGGAGCACGGAGCAGCACCCCTACATCGAGCCTTCCCACTCGCGCCTCGGCGCGGCGCTCTCGACCTGCGTGGACGCCGATCAGCTGGGGAGGGAGGCGCGCCAGGACCTCGGCGAGTGGGTGGGCAACGGCGTCTCGGTCGACCAGCTCATCGTCCAGAAGGCAGGGCCGGAGCAGGCGACCCGCATCCCGTCGCTGCAGACGGGGCTCGGCGTCAAGCCCGGGTTCTTCGACCAGCGCAGCTACGCCTACAACCAGGTCCTCTCCTGGAAGAGCCCGCGCGAGCCGCTGAAGCGCTCGGTCAACCCGAAGGCGGTGTTCGACGCGCTCGTCGGCGCGGGCGCGGTGGGGTCCGTCCCAGGACAGAGCGACGAGCAGGCCAGGATCGAGGCGGAGCGCCGCGCGGCGACGGAGAAGAGCGTCATCGACGGCGTGCTGGCGGACGCGAACTCGCTCATGAACCGGGTCGGCTCCGACGATCGCAAGATCGTCCAGCAATACCTGGACTCGCTGCGCGAGATCGAGAAGAACGCGACCCGCGTCCAGTCGACGATGAGCCCGCAGATGGGCCTCGGCTGCAGCCCGATCAGCCAGCCCGGCGTGGTCCCCGAGCCGCCGGGCCAGGCGGAGGGGCTCAACGAGAACGACAACACGGGGGCCGGCCCGTACAAGCACGAAGATCACGCGAAGGTCATGATCGACCTCATCGTCATGGCCATTCAATGCGACGTGACGCGCGTGATCACCCACATGCACGACGACATGCGCTCCGAGTTCGAGTATCGGTGCATCCCGGAGGACGTCCGCGCCAAGGTGGGACTCGCGTACAGGAGAGAGGCCAGCCTGCACTTCCACTCCTCCCAGCACGCCGCCGGCAACCTCGACCGCGCGACCCAGGACGGCAAGTACAAGATCATCGCGCAGAGCAACCTCGACTACGCGGCGATCAACTGCTGGCTCAACCAGAAGAGCGCGCAGCTCGCGCAGCGGCTCGACGCGATCCCCGAGGGAGACGGCACGGTGCTCGATCACTGCGTCATGGTGCACATGAGCGAGATGCGGTCGCACGACCACGACGGGTACGACCTGCCCATCGTGCTCCTCGGCGGCGACGGCGTCTTCTTGAACGACGCGCACGTCGCCTACGGCGCCCTCGGCAGCGATCGCCAGCTCCGCGATCTGTGGTTCACCATCATGAACCAGTACTACGGCCTGGGCGTCTCGTCGTTCGGCGAGGATCGCCGGGGCGTGCCGAACGCGCTCCTCGAGGAGATCCTGCGGTAGCGCGGTGACCAGCTTGAGCTCACCTCGGCTGGCGACCCGGCGCGCCATCCCGCGCCGCGGGTGACGATTTCTGAGAGGTGAGCCGGGGCTGGATCAACTCCGGGCACATGAAGACCTGGGCGCGATGCCCGCCAGGCCGGGCGAGCCTCTCTTGGCTGTCACTTTTTGCTCTGGGTGCGGCCGCGTGGGCCTGCTCTGGGACACCGCACGGCGGCTCCGGGAGCGGCGGAGCCCCCTCGACGGATCCTGTTGGCGCGGGCGGAGCGACGCCGGGCGGAGAGGCATCGGGCAGCGACGCCGCCTCCGGGGTGACGACGGGATCTGGAGGGGCCGGCGGCGCGCCGAGCCCGGGCGCGGGTGGCGGCGCGCCGAGCCCGGGCGCGGGCGGCGGCGCGCCGAGCGCGGGTGCGGGCGGCGGCGCCGGGACGGGCGGGCCGGGCGCCGTCGCGTTCGGGGCCTTCCCCGGCGCCGAGGGATTCGGGCGGATGGCCACCGGCGCCCGCGGCGGCGACGTTTACCATGTCACCAACCTGAACGATTCAGGGCCAGGCTCCCTCCGGGATGCCATCAGCCAGCCGAATCGCACCGTGGTGTTCGACGTCGGCGGCGTCATCAAGATCGACTCCCGCCTGGTGTTCAAGAATAACCAGACGATCGCCGGGCAAACAGCGCCGGGCGGCGGCATCACCGTCTACGGGAACGGCACGTCCTTCTCCGGCGCCTCGAACACGATCGTTCGCTACGTGCGGTTTCGCATGGGCAAGATCGGCGACTCCGGCAAGGACACCGTCACCATGGCCAGCGGGCACGACGTGATCTGGGACCATTGCTCGCTGAGCTGGGGGCGCGACGGCACCTTCGATCTGAACCGGGAGAGCGGGGCGGAGCTCTACAACATCACGCTTCAAGATTCGATCGTCGCACAGGGGCTCCAGACCCACAGCACGGGCGGCATCGTCAACACGACCGGCACGTCGATCATCCGGTCCTTGTACATCGACAACAATTCCCGCAACCCCAAGGCCCGCGGGACGCTGCAGTTCGTCAACAACGTCGTCTACAACTGGGTCACCTCGGGGTACATCCTGGGCGACACGAGCGGGCGCTCGGACGGGGTGATGGTCGGCAATTATCTGATCCCCGGCCCGGAGACGAAGGGCGGCACCCTGGACAGCCCCACGCCCGAGTACCACCTCCATGCCGCCGACAACTGGTACGACAGCAACAAGGACGGTGTCCTGAACGGCCGCCTGCTCGGCCAGGGGGACTTCGGCTCGGTGACGTGGGAGACTGCACCGAGCGTCGAGGTTCCCGACGTGCCCGCGATGAGCGCGGAGGACGCCTTCGACCACGTGATGAAGCACGCCGGGGCGTCTCTCTGGCGTGACCCGGTCGACGACTTCTTGATGGAAGAGCTCGCGTCCCTCGGGGCCGAGGGCGCCACGATCAGCGACGAGAAGAGCCTCGGCCTCCCCGGCACCGTTGGAGACATCCCGGGGGGCTCTGCGCCCGCGGACACGGATCAGGACGGGATGCCCGATGCGTGGGAGGTCTCCGCCTCGCTCGATCCTCACGACCCGGAGGATCGCAATGGCGACCGCAACGGCGACGGCTGGACGAACCTCGAGGAGTACATCAACTCCCTCGTCCCGTGACGCCTCGAGGACGCGCGCGCCTCGCCATGCTCCCTCAGAACGAGACCCCCAGGCTGAGCGTGCCCAGGGCTTGAGCGATGAGCGGAGCGGTTCGCTCCTCATCGACGGCGATGACGGGGCGCGGCAGGAGCGTGAGACAGGTGAGCTCGAGGCCGAGGCCCACGCTCGGATGAAAGAAGTACTGCACGCTCAGCCCCGCGTCCGCGGCGAAGCTGAAGAACTCCTCGCTGCGCCCCAGGAGCGGTGGCTCGACATGGCCGGTGGCCTGGAGGTGGTAGGCGCCGACGCCAAGGAGCGGCCCCCATTCCCAGTGAAGACCGGCGCCTGTTTGCCCGAGGTTCCAGCTGGCCCGGAGGAGCGCGAGCTCCTGGCGCACCCGGGCGGCGCCGCTTGCTGCACGGAACTCGGCGCCAAAGAGGGGACCACCGAGGAGCAGGCCGAGACGGAAGCGCTCGTCGAGGCGGGTGTGCGCCCCGATCTGCGCGCCGACGCCGCCGCCCACCGGAGGCGTGAAGAGCACGAGCCCTCCCGCGCGCACGTGAAAGCGGGGCGGCTCCCGGGAGAAGCGGAGCACCTCGGGGGCGGGCGGCTGGGCCTCGACGCCGAGCACATCCCGAGCGGGCGCCTGGCCCGAGCCCAGCTCGAGGAGGCTTGCGCGCAGGAGATCGACGGCGCGCACGGCGAGGAGCATCGGGCCATCGCTGGAGGGATCGATGAGGAGCTTTCGCGTGGTCGTCTTGCCGGTCACGCGATCCACGATGCACACCTCGGCCGCCGTGCCGCTCCCGTCGCGCCGCAGCGCAACAGCCGCAAAGGCCTCGCTCTCCTGCGCCTCTCGCTCGAGCTCCTCGGCCCCGGGCGATCGCGCGGCGCTCCCGAGCACGATGACCTCGAAGGACTGCAGCTCCAGCTCGGCGGAGAGCCGCCCGAAGGCCTCGAAGAGCGTGGCGTCGCGCGGGTCCGGTCGGACGACGAGCACGCGCTGCGCCCACGCCGGTCGAGGGCAGACGAGCAGCAGGAGCAGGACGAGGAGCGTTCGCGCCCGCCGGACCATGGATCAGGGCTGAGCGGCGAGCTGTCGAGCCGTCTTGGCGTGGACCCCGCTCGGATAGAGGCGCAGGTATTCTTGCGCCACCACGCGCGCGGCGGCCGGTCCTTCGAGGCTCTGGACCGCGCGCATCTTCCCCGCGAGCGCTTCGGCGGCGAAGGCGCCGCCCGGCGCCTCGCGAAGGGCCGTCTCGTACCAGGTCCTGGCGCGCGCGGCGGCGCCGCGGCTCTCGTGGAGGCGCCCGAGCAAGAAGGCCGCGCGGCTCCCCGCGGTCGATGCGTAGCGCGCGCGGAGGGCGAGCAGGGCCTGCTCGGCGAGCTCGTTCTGCCCCACGTAGCGAGCGGCGTCGGCCAGGGCGTTCAAGTCGGCGGCATCGCAGGAGGTGAGGCAGCTCTGCGTGCCCCGCGCCGCGGCTTCCTGGACGACGCGCCGGAACTCGCCCTGGGAAACGAGCTTGCTCCAGGGCGGTCTGGTGCTCGGCGGGGCGACCAGGGGCGCGGGGGGTTCAGCGGAGCTCGGCGCCGGGGGAGCAGCGGGCTCCGGCGGCGGTGCCGCGACCTCGGCGAGCTGTCCCTGCGCCACGGGAGGCGCGGGCTCGGGGCCTTGCGCCGCCGTGTCGGGGCCTTGCGCCGCCGTGTCGCTGACGTGCAGGGTCCTCGCCTGAGCGTCCCCCACGAAGCGCTGCCCCGCGCGCACGCTCACGGCGCCAGAGCCGGCGTAGCCCTCCACCTCGACCGCCCCCTCGCGCAGGATCACCTCGAGCCGCTCGCGGTCAGCGTCCCAGAGGAGCTCGAAGCGCGTGCCCACCACGCGGACCACGAAGGGACCCGCGACGAAGCGCCACTCGCTGTGTCCGGTGTGCGTGACCTCGGCTTCGACCCGGCCGCGCTCGACCGAGATGCGGGCGCCGCGCTCGTTGTTGGTCTCGTCGATACGAAGCCGCGTCCCTGACGCGGCCCGGATCCGCGTCTGATCGGAGAAGGTGATGGCGGCCGGGTGATCGACGGGTACGCGCACATAGCCGCTCTCGTTCACCGCGCCCTCGACGACGTAATCGAGACCTCGCTCCGTTCGCCAGAAGAAGAAAACGACCATCAGCACGCTCGCGGCGAGGGCGAGCGGAGCCACCCAGCGAACGACCACCCGCGCCTTGCTCGCGCGCGCCTGCGCCTCGTCGACGCGGCGCAGGAAGGCGGCGCGCGCCTCGCGGCGCTCCGGCTCGCTCAGCTGAGCGGCTCTCTGCAGGAGGGCCGCGACGGGATCGAGCTGTCGTTCGGGTTCGCTCATGGCCAAAGTCCTTCACACCGGGACAGGAACTCCTGGAGGGCTGGCTCGCGCGCCTTGAGCAAGAACGCGCGCGCGCTCTCGAGCTCACGGCGCACCGTCGACTCGGACACGCCGAGCGCCGCGGCCGTCTCGAGCATTTCGAGGCCTTGCACGTGGCGCAGCACGAAGGCCATGCGCCGGCGCGTGCTCAGCCTGTCGAGCACACGGTGGAGGGCGCTGAGCACCTCGCGATGCTCGAAGTCGACGCGCTCGAGGGCGCGCTCGGGGAGCTCTCCGCTCGGGGAAAGGCCCACCCAGCGGCGTATCTTGCGCTTCCGGATCTCGAGCGCTGCCTGCCGCGCCGCCATCGACGCAAGATAGCCACGGAGGGCCCCCCCGTCCTGGATGCGCGCGGCCCCCTGGATCAGGCCGAGAAAGACCTCCTGGACCAGATCTTCGAGGCTCGTATCGGGACCGAGGGCGCCATACAGCACACCTCGCACGAGACCCGAGTACCTGTCCCAGATGACGGCGAGGGCCTCTCGCTCTCCAGCGGCGGCGCCAGCGACCAAGCTCGCGTCCGACCGCCTGTCGGCGGGGAAGCGGGCCAAGGTGGGTCCGGGCGGCGGGGCGGAGCGCGTGGGTTGAGCCACTCTCTCCTAGTTACTTGGGGGCATCCCGAGCCTCCAGAAAAATTCGCCCGCCGTAAGGACGCTGGATCGGAGCTGGCGACTCGGAGCATTTGGGTTGCGCTCCCGGGCGTCGCCCCCCAGCTTTGCCCTGTTCGCCATGCGCCTCTCCTGCCGCACCTGGCTCCTCCGAGTCGCCGCGCTCTCGGCCTTGTCCTGGGGGCTCTCCTGCGAGGATCAGCTCATCCAGACGGCCGCCCGACCCCCGGGGAACGCGGGTGTCGGCGGCAGCTCTCCTACCCTCCCGGAGCTCGCCTGCGACGGCGAACCGCCCGCGGCGGAGCTCCCTCCGGGGGCCGCCTTCGGAGAGGGAGAGGAGCTCGCGAGTTCGCCGCTCGTCAGCGCGAGCTACGGGGCGCTGGAGGGTCCCGGTCTCGCCATCACGGGGCGCGATACCTTCCGCGTCTACGTCAACGGGGATCTCATCGCCGCGAGCGAGTCGGCGCGCGCTCCGATCTTCGTGCCCCTCTCCTTGCTTCCAGGAGAGAACGTGATCGCCGTGAGCGTTCACGCCGCAGCGGGGACCCCGGCGGCGCTCGTCCACCTCGACGAGCTCGAGCGCAGCCATGGGAGCGGCAGCGACTGGAAGCTGAGCACCGCGCCGGAAGGAGACTGGACCGCGCCCGGCTACGACGACAGCGGCTGGACGGCGGCGCGCGAGCTGGGGAGCGCTGGAGATCTGCCGGGCTGCGATCCCGAGGCGGCCTTCCCCGCGAGCACGGAGGCTCGCTGGATCGGGCCCGCGCCGGGGACGCGGGGGCCCATCGCCCTCCGCAAGGTGATACGGGTCGAGGCGATCGGCTTTGGCGAGGGCACCACGGGGGGCGCGGGGGCGACGCCCGTGCTCGTCTCGAGCTGGACCGAGCTCGAGAGCCTCGCCCGCTCGGACGAGCCGGCCGTGATCTTGCTCGCCGAAGGCCTCTACGACTTCCGCCGCACGGGATCGGAGGTCCAGGACATCGAGGTCTGCCCCAGCACCTGCTCGGAGGAGCCCGAAAAGACGTTCTATGAGGTCCTCACCGGGGATGCGACCTGCGAGCGTCCGCTCGTCGGGGCGACGCGGAACCATCGCGTCCTCCAGTTCGGCTCCAACAAGACCCTCGTCGGGCTCGGCCGCGGCGCGGCGCTGCCAGGCATGAACATGGATCTCAACCAGAGCGAGAACGTGATCATCCGCAACCTCGCCCTCTACGATCTGAATTCGAACGTGCACGAGGCGGGCGATGCGTTCACGCTGACGCAAGCCTCCCGGGTCTGGATCGATCACACGACCGTCCAACGGATCAGCGACGCCTTCGCCGACGTCCACGCGGGCACGAGCGGGGTCACCTTCTCCTACGGCCACTTCGATGGCAGCAACGAGGCCGAGTGCGGCGGCCGCGAGCGCTGGGCCTGCACGATCACCGACGCCGAGGTGACGATTCACCACTGTCGCTTCGATGAAGTGAGGACGCGCGCCCCCCTCGCCACCGGATCCCGAGCGCGCGCCCACCTCTTCAACAATGTGTTCTCGAACATCTCGGACTGGGCGGTCGGCGCCGCCTGCGCGGGGCAGGTGCTGCTCGAGGCGAGCGTGTTCGAGAACGCCGAGGCAGCGACGCGGCGCTCGGACTGCAGCGACGGGACGGGCCGGGGACTCCTCCTGGCCGTCCCTGGCTCGAACCTCTACCGCGACGAGAGCGGCGTTCACCTGGGCGGAGACGGGGAGCCAGCGGATGACGTCTTCGAGCCCCCTTACGACTACACGCCCGAGCGGGCGAGCGACGCGTTGCCCCAGGTGATCTCTCGCTCCGGCGCCGGAGGGCCCTGGGCGCTGCCGCTCGCGCGCGAGTAGTCGGCGTGCACGTGGCGTGCGATTCGACCTGCGCGTCGTCGGCGGTGGCCACGCAGCCGGGGGCCGCGACGAGGAGGGCGAGGGCGAAGGGCGAGACGCTGCGGAAGAGGGCGATGTGGTTCATGGTTGCTCCCAGCCTTTCTTTCAGGTGTCGAGCGCGTGCGAGCGGCGCCGGGGTGGCCTTCACCCCGCCGCTTCCGCGCCTCACTCCGTCATCCGGAAGGCGGGAGGAAAACCCGACAGAGGATCGATCGTGATCTGCACCAGGGCGGGACAGCGAAGCCGGCGGCCCGAAGGTGGACGCCGGTGGGGTCGTGTCCCCTGGAGCGCGGAGCCGATGAAGCGCCCGCGGGGGCAGCTCGAGGCGCCGGGTTGCGGTAAGGTCGTGGGCCCGGCGCAGGCACGGCGGCGCTCACGGTTGAGCCCGCCCTGTCGCCCCGGCAAGAACACCCCCATGGCCGATTTGAACGATCCCGCGCGCCTCGCCGAGCTGCACCACGTGCTGCTGCGCGACGACGCGGACGCCATCCTGGACGCCTGCGTCGAGCGGGCGACCGAGCTCGCCCGGGCGCCGATGGCGCTCGTGAGCCTGGTGGTCCGACACATCCAGCTGTTCCGCGCGCACCGCGGCCTGCCGCCCGACCTGGGCGTCAGCTGCGCGACGTCACGGAGCAGCTCGTTCTGCCAGCTCGTGGTGCGCCACGAGGAGCCGCTCGTGGTCGAGGACGCCGTGCACGACGAGCGCGTGCCCAAGGAGCTGGTGGAGCGTTATGGCATCCGCGCGTACGCGGGTGTGCCGGTGCGGGTGCGCCGGCACGTGGTCGGCTCGCTCTGCGTGATCGACCTCGTCCCGCGCACGTTCGAGCCCGGCGTCATCGAGGGCCTCCATCGGCTCGCCGCCGAGGCCGGCGCGCGGATCGAGGCGCTGGAGAGCGACACGCCGCCGCCGAGCCGCACCGCGAGGGAGCGCCTCGCCCGGTTCGGGCAGACCGCGCGTGCGCTGGAGCGCGCGCTCATGGCCATCGCTCCCGTGATCGCCGAGGCGCAGCGCGCGGCGACGACGCTGCCGGAGGCGCCGCAGCTCGCGCCGAGCCCGGACGATCTTCGCGCGGCGGTCGACTGCTACCGGGACATGTTCGCGATCGCGGCCGAGCTGGCCGACGACGCCATGGCCCTCTCGCGCTCCGCTCCGGCCGAGGCGGCGTCCGAGCTCGCCCAGGCGACGCGGTCCCTCACGCGGGATATGGTCGAGATCAGCCCGCTCGTCCGGCTCGCCGAGAGCGTGCTCGGAGGCACGCTCGACGAGGGCGCCGCCGCGAGGGCAGCGCACGTCGTGCGGGACGCGTTCGCGGCGCACGAGACAGCGACCGCCGCGGTGCGCCGGATCATCACCACCGTCGAGCGCGCGCCGACAGGGGAGGCGTGGTGAAAGGCCGAGCGTACCAGCTGCTCCGCTCCTGTCTCGGCGACAAGGACCCTCCGAACGCGCGCGACGCGTTCATCTATGCGCGGGTCATCATGCGCGCGCGCGTCGTGCCCGAGGAGATCACGCCGACGCTCGACGACCCCGCCATCGAACGCCGGCTCGAGAGCGCGCTGCAAGACATCGTCCGCCGCGCGTAGGGAGGGGCCGCCGGCCCCTCGCGCCGTCAGGCTCCGAGAGAGACGCCCACGGGTGGAGTGAAGGGTGATCCCGCGCGGGATCGCGCGGATCGCGAATCGCGCGGGTCGCGAATCGCGCGGATCGCGCGTCCAGGAGAGTGCAGGCCTCGGCGGCTCTCCCACTTTCACCTTCACCCATCGCGCCACGCCTGCTATGCAGCGGGTTGCGTTCTTTGCCGATGTCCTTGCTTGACGCCCGCGATAGAGGCCGGGCGCGCCGTGCGAGGCGCCTTCCTTGGAGAACTACGATGATCCATGACTTGACCCCCGGACTGTTCACCGGGCCGAAGTGGACGCGCGGCCTTCTGCAGCTCGCCCTGCCGGCGATGATGCTGCTCGCGTGCGGAGGCCCGTCGGAAGACTCGGCATCAGGCGGCGGCAACGCACCGAGCGTGGCGTCGGCGTCGACTTCCTCGAGCGGCGGTGTCGACACGACGGCGTCGGCCTCCTCGGGCGGCAACGGCGGCTCGGGCGGCAACGGTGGCTCGGGCGGCAACGGTGGCTCGGGCGGCAACGGCGGCTCGGACGGCAACGGCGGCTCGGGCGGCAACGGTGGCTCAGGCGGCAACGGTGGCTCGGGCGGCAACGGCGGCTCGGGCGGCAATGGCGGCTCGGGCGGCAATGGCGGCAATGGCGGCTCGGGCGGCAATGACGGCTCAGGCGGCAACGGCGGCTCAGGCGGCAACGGCGGCGACGATGCGTCGACCGTGGCCTCCTCGTCGGCCTCCTCGTCGGCCGCCGCGGGCGGCACGAACGGCACGGGCGGCACGGGCGGCGCCGGCGGCGACGATGCGTCGACCGTGGCCTCCTCGTCGGCCGCCGCGGGCGGCGCCGGCACGTCGACGTCGACGGTGACGTCCTCGTCAGCCTCCTCGAGCGGCGCCGGTGGCACGGGCGGCGGCGATGCCTCGACGTCCACCGTGGCCTCCTCCGGCAGCGGCGGCGCGGGTGGCGGCGATGCCTCGACGTCGGCCGTAGCGTCCTCGTCGGCCTCCTCGGGCGGCGCCGGCGGCATGGGCGGCGGCGATGCCTCGACGTCGAGCGTGACAACCACCTCGAGCGGCACGAGCTCGACCACCTCGACCGGCACGGGCCCCCTCGCGAGGACGCCGGTGGAGCGGCACGGCCGCCTGAGGGTGATGGGCAACCGCGTCGTCGACGAGCACGGCGAAGAGCTCCAGCTCAAGGGCATGAGCATGTTCTGGAGCGTCTGGGAGGGAGAGAAGTTCTACAACGCTTCCGCCGTCGACACGCTCGTGAACGACTGGGATGCGACCGTCGTCCGCGCCGCGATGACCGCCAACATATCGGGGCTCGGCTACGTCAACAACCCGGACGCGGAGAAGCGGAAGGTCAAGGCGATCGTCGACGCCGCCATCGCCAGAGGCATCTACGTGCTCATCGACTGGCACGATCACGACGCGGTCCAGCCCCGGAACAAGGAGGCCGCGAAGCGCTTCTTCCGGGAGATGGCGACGGAGTACGGCGACGAGCCCGCCGTGATCTTCGAGGTGTTCAACGAGCCCGACACCGAGACCTGGGCGCAGGTGAAGGCGTATGCCGAGGAGGTGATCCGGGAGATCCGCGGCGCCGGCTCCGACAACCTCGTGATCGTCGGGTCGCCGACCTGGTCGCAGGACGTGGACGTCGCCGCCGACAACCCGATCACGAGCTACGACAATATCGCCTACACGCTCCACTTCTATGCGGCGACGCACAAGGATGGGCTGCGCGCCAAGGCGACGACCGCGATGACCAAGGGCCTCGCGCTGTTCGTCACCGAGTGGGGCACCTGCGCTAGCACCGGGGACGGCGCGCTGGATCTCGCCGAGGCGCAGCGGTGGCTCGACTTCATGGCCAGCAACAGCATCAGCTGGCTCAACTGGTCCATCGTCGACAAGGCCGAGTCCTGCGCGGCGCTCAGGCCCGGAGCGAGCGCCGGCGGCCCGTGGTCGGATGGCCAGCTGACCGAGTCGGGGCGGTGGGTGAAGCAGAAGATCCAGGCGCCTTGACGCGGGAAGCCCGCCGAGGGGCGCCGTCGAGGACGGGGGCGCTCCGCCCGGGCCGGTCGCGCGGCGCCACGTCGCCTCGGGCGCGCGGACAGCGAAGCTCCCGCGGCGCGCTTTCCGTTCCTTCGAGGCCTCCTCGAAGACCAGAGTCTAGCCCTCTCGCCTTCGCCTCGTTCACCAGGCGATCCGCGCTCGATCGGCTCACTCCCGCGCTTCCTCATCGACGACATTGCCCGAACTCGGTGGATGAGTCAGGGTTTCGGCGACGCACACGGCCGCGCCTGCTCGGCGCGGTGACGGCGCGATGAAGGGATATGTCCTGTCCCTTCATCCCACTTCGTCCGGTCCTCGACAGAGGTCGTCTTCTCCCTCGAATCCCCCGCGCGAGCCGATGCGCTCGCGACACGGGGAGACGCCCGGCCGAGACGAGACAGGACGAGACGTCGATGCGCGCCCTGGACACGCGCTGTCTTTCTGAAGATCGGATGGCTTGAAGAGACTCGAACGATGCCGGGCGGAACCCCGTCGAGCGTCGGCGCTCGCGACATCCGCTCATCGCAGGACGGACGAACACGCAGGCGACCCGCGGTGTCCCGCGAGGACGCTGGCTCGCTCCGCCTGTCATTCACTCGCGCAGCAGCGAAGGAGGCTTCCTCGTGATGGTTAGAGCTCGTTCTGGAGACCCGCGCACGGGCGAGATCGGGGCGTGGATCCTCGGCGTCCTGATGGGTCTATCGTCAACCGCCGGCTGCTGGCCCGAGGGACGCGAGCCTCCGTGCTCGGGATGCGCGAGGCCCGGACCGTCTTCGTCGCTCGGGGACGGCGGGGCTTCGTCGCTCGGGGACGGCGGCTCATCGTCGCTCGGAGGCGGCGGGGCTTCGTCGCTCGGGGACGGCGGGTCCTCGTCGCCGGTCACACCCGGGAGCGGTGAGTCGCCGTCGGATCCGCCGGGCGACGGCGCGACGCCTACGCCAGCCGCTCCGCCGCCGTCCGTCGGCTCGCTCCGGGGCGTCGCCGTCCCGGAGCCGCGCGACCTGTCCCGCTACGTCAAGAGCAGGGAGACGGCCGTGGCCCTCGGAAAGGCGCTGTTCTGGGACATGCAGGTCGGCAGCGACGGCGTGGCGTGCGCGACGTGCCACTTCCACGCCGGCGCCGACCACCGCAAGAGAAACCAGATCAACCCGGGTATCAACAACCAGGATCCCGAGCGGCGCACGCGGTTCGAAGCCACGAGGTCGGACGGGAAGGGCGGACCGAACTACGCGCTCGTGGCGAGCGACTGGACTTTCCGCCGCGACTTCCCCGCGGATGCCGACGACGTCATCTCTTCGCAGGGGGTGTTCCACGCTCGATTCAACGGCATCGTGCCCGAGAGCGAGAAGGACGACTGCACGCTGCTGCCGGACGTCTTCCAGGTGCAAGGGGTGAACGTGCGGCGCGTCGAGCCGCGGCAGACGCCCACGGTCATCAACGCGGTGTTCAACTTCCGCAACTTCTGGGACGGACGCGCAAGCAACCATTTCAACGGAGTGAACCCGTTCGGCAGGCGAGATCCGGACGCCGCCGTCCACGCGGTGCGCGACGGCGTCCTGGTCCGCGAGAGGGTCGACCTGGAGAACTCGAGCCTCGCGTCTCAGGCCGTGGGCCCGCCGATCAACCCCTTCGAGATGTCGTGTGAGGGGAGGACGTACGCTGACGTCGCCGCGAAGCTCTTGCCGCGCAGGCCGCTCGCTGGCCAGATCGTGGACCCGACGGACAGCATCCTCGGTGAGCTCCGCGATTCGAGCGGAAAAGGGCTCGCTCCGTCCTATGGGGAGCTCGTCGAAGAGGCCTTCGTGGACGCGTACTGGCGGTCGGATCAGCGCGTCGGCGATCGGTCGCTCGTGGAGGCGAACTTCTCGCTCTTCTTTGGCCTCGCCATCCAGCTCTACGAGGCCACGCTCGTGTCCGACAACAGTCGGTTCGATCGCTTCGCCGACGGGGACAGCGCCGCCCTGAGCGACGAGGAGCGCGCGGGGCTCGCGATCTTCCAGGGCAAGGGCAGGTGCATCAATTGCCACCATGGCCCCGAGTTCACCAGCGCCGCCACCCGCCTGCAGCGTGAGGAGCAGGTGGGCGGTTTGATCTCGCGGATGCGGGTCGGGGACGGCGGCGCCGCGCTGTACGACAGGGGCTACTACAACATTGGCGTTCGGCCAACCGAGGAGGACATCGGCGCCGGAGGGGTCGACCCCTTCGGTCATCCGTTCTCGTTCGCGCGGCAAGGGAAGCTGCTAGCCGCGGGCGAGGGCGCCCCGGACGTATTCGGCATCGACCCGGCGTCGTTCGAGGTCGAACCAGGGGTGCCGATCGCGCCGCTCGAGCGCGATGCGGTCGACGGCGCCTTCAAGGTCCCGACGCTCCGGAACATCGAGCTGACGGGCCCCTATTTCCACAACGGAGGCGCGCTGACGCTGCGGCAAGTCGTCGAATTTTATAACGGTGGCGGCGGCCGGCGAGAACGGGAGGGCGGTGACACCACCGGATTTGGGAGCAATGGGACGAACCTGGCCCCGAACATTCAGCCGCTCGGGCTGACGGAAGATGAGAAGAAGGCGCTCGTGGCGTTCCTGGCGACGCTCACGGACGAGCGGGTCCGGTTCGAGGAGGCGCCGTTCGATCACCCGCAGCTGTTCGTCGTCGACGGTCACTTCTGGAATGAATGGACCGTGGTGGATGACGGCACGGGGCGTGCTCGCGAGAAGATCAAGGAGGTGCCGGCGGTCGGCGCCGCGGGGCGCAGGCCGAAGGACCTCCCTGGGCTTGCGCCTTTCAACCCGCTCTGAGCGGCCGGGCCGCCCCAACACGGCGGCGGCGATCCCAACCTGGGTCGGCGATCCCAACCTGGGTCGGGCAATCTCAACCTGGGTCGGGTCGCCGCAACCTGGGTCGGGTCGTCTGAGCGGCCCGGCGATCCCAACCTGGGTCGGGTCGCCGCAACCTGGGTCGGGTCGCCACCGCTCAACCTGGGTCGGGTCGCCTGATCGCCTCAACCTCGGTCGGATCGCCAACCCGGGTTGGATCGCTCTGCGGCCCGAACCTGAGTCGTGTTGCCGGTTCCGCTCAACCTGGGTCGGGCAATCTGAGTCGTGTTGCCGGTTCCGCTCAACCTGGGTCGGGCAATCTGCCTCAACCTCGGTCGGGTCGCCTCAACCTCGGTCGGCTCCCCCTGCCTTCCTCCGGAGCGCCGCGAGCCTCGACGGCCGCACAAGCAGCCCGCCCACCGTCTGATCCGCGACGAGCGCCGCGATCTGCTCCGGCCCGTAGCCCAGCGCCGCCGGATCGCTGGCCGCGAGCGGATGCACGCGCGCTCCTCCCCCTGGACGGCACCAGTTCTGCACGCTCTCGTCCTGCGCCAGCACCGTCAGCGCGCACAGGTAGGCGTCCACCTCCCGGAACCTCCCCTCCCCCATCCCGCGCCCCACCATCGCCGCCACGGCCTGGGTCAGCGCGCGCCGCTCGGCCCAGTACGTCGCGAACGCCGCCGGATCCCGCTCGCTGAACCGGTGGATCTCCGTGATCTCCAGCGGAAACCCGCACACCGTCTGCACGTCGAAGCGCACGAAGCGCCATAGCTGCACGTCCGCCGTCTCGCCCGTCGCCTCGAGGCTCCGCGCGTACGACAGCGGCAGCCGGTTCACCTGCTGCAGGATCTCCGCGACGATCAGCTCCTTGCGCCGGAACCAGTAGTACAGCGACGACTGTCGGAGCCCCGCCGCCTGCGCGACCTCCAGCATCGACACCTCGGCCACCCCCCGCTCGGCGAACAGCCGGCCCGCCACCTGCAGAATCTGCTCCCGTGGCGCGAGATCGCTCCGCTGCGGCGCCTTGCGCGGCCGGCCCATGCGGCGCGGGCTCCCCTCGGCCTTCTGCTCGCCTCCGGCGTTCCGCCCCCCTTCCGCCGGCTGCCTTCCTTCGGCGCTGCGCCTGCCGCCGGTCTTCGGAGGAGGAGCCATCTCTGTCTTCATCGTCATCGTCCGAGTTGGCCACCACGCAGCCGCGCGATCGCCGTCGCGCCCTCATGCCGCCTCGCCCTCCCGCGCGTCAATCGGCTCCGCGCTCGCCCCCTGCGCCATCCGCTCTTCATCACCCAATCCACCACCCACACCGCCACCAAGAAAATTCACTACTTCCGGGAAAAAGCGCTCGCGCCCTGCATTTTACCCTCACGAAACAGCCTGGAAACCCTGGCCCCGGATAGTCGACCCGTAGTTTCGATTGTCTATCGAAAGTGAGGCGGGCAATGTCTGAAACGGCCACAACGTACGCCGCGCGCGAGCACGCGCGCGCCCAGGAAGGCAGCGTCGTCGAGACGCAACCCACCGTGCCGAGCACGTCGATCGGCGATCCGCCGGCGGGCGTCGAAGCGCGCGACGTCCTCTGGGAGGAGACCCTCGGCGCCGGCGGTTACGCGGCGCGCACGCTCCCCGTCGGCAGCCGGCTCCGGCTCGTCGACCTCGAGGGCGACACCTGCGTCGCCCTCGTGCTCCACCGCGCGGACCGCCCCATCGAGCGGCTCTGCCTCCCCGACACCGTGAAGCTCCAGTGGCAGGCCTATCCGGGCCCCGGCTACCTGCTCCTCTCGGACATGGGGCGCGTCCTCGCCTCCCTCCTCGAGGACACCGCGGGCCGCCACGACACCTTCTGCGGCACCTCGCTCCCGGGGGAGATCGAGTCCCGCCACGGCAGCGACGCCCACGGCGGCGCCCTCCGCTCCGGCCGCGAGCGGCTCCTCCTCGCCCTCGCCAAGCACGGCCTCGCCGAGCGGGACCTGCCCACGGCCATCAACCTCTTCAAGGGCGTCCGCATCGAGGCCGACGGCGCCATCACCTTCCTGCCCGACTCCTCCCGGCCGGGCGCCCACGTGCTGCTCCGCGCCGAGCAGGACGTCCTCGTCAGCGTCGCCGTCGCGCCGCACCGCCTCGACCCGCGCCCGGCCTACCGCGCCGGCAAGGTTCGCCTGACCGCGTGGCGCGGCCGCCCCCCCGCCGACGACGACCCCGTGCGCAACGCCTCCCCCGAGGCGCGCCGCGCCTTCGAGAACACCGCCGAGGAGCTCGCGCTCGGCCTCCGGGCAGGAGGCGCGCGATGAGCCCCGCCGCCACCCCCGGGAAGCCGGTCGCCGCCCTGCGCGACCCCGCCCTCGCCGGCCTGTCCGGCGCCCTCGTCTCCGACGAGATCGTCCCGGCGCGCGCGCCGTGGGCCAAGATCGTCCGCGCCGGCGAGATCGTCCGCGTCATCGACCTCGAGGGCAACCAGGCCGTCGACTTCCTCGCTTACGTCCTCGCCGACACCGCCGAGCGCTACAGCGCCGCCGACACGATCGCCGCCCAGCGCAACATCTTCCTCACCACCGGCGCGCGGCTCCGCTCGAACCGCGGCCGCGTGATGATGACCGTCACCGACGACAGCTGCGGCCGCCACGACACCTCGGGCGGCGCCTGCTCGTGCGAGTCGAACACCGTCCGCTACGGCCACCACACCAAGCACCAGCACGCCTGCGTCGAGAACTTCCTCCTCGCCGCCGCGCCCTACGGCCTCGGAAAGCGCGACCTCGTCGGCAACATCAACTGGTTCATGAACGTGCCCGTCGAGGCCGACGGCACCCTCGGCATCGTCGACGGCCTCTCCGCGCCCGGCAAGCACGTCGACCTCCGGGCCGAGCTCGACCTGCTGCTGCTCGTCTCGAACTGCCCGCAGATCAACAACCCCTGCAACGCGTTCAACCCGACCCCGATCCGCGCGGTGGTGGTGCGGCCATGAGCGCCATGACCCCGCCCTTCCGCCGCGTCCTCGTCGCCAACCGCGGCGAGATCGCGTGCCGGATTCTCCGCACCCTGAAGCGCCTCGGCGTCGCGTCGGTCGCCGTGTTCTCCGACGCCGACCGCGCCGCCCTCCACGTGCGGCTCGCCGACCACGCCGTCCGCCTCGGCGGCCAGACCCCCGCCGAGAGCTACCTCCGCGTCGACGCCGTGCTCGACGCCGCCCGCCGCGCCGGCGCCGACGCGATCCACCCAGGTTACGGTTTCCTGAGCGAATCCGAGGGCTTCGCGCGTGCCGTCGAAAACGCGGGCATCGTCTTCATCGGCCCGACGCCGGGCCAGATGGAGGCCTTCGGGAGCAAGCACCGGGCGCGGGAGCTCGCCGTCGAGGCGGGCGTGCCGCTCCTGCCGGGCACCGGCGTGCTCCGGGACGCGGATCACGCCGCCGCCGAGGCCGCGGCCATCGGCTACCCCGTGCTGCTCAAGGCGAGCGCCGGGGGCGGCGGCATCGGCATGGCCCGCTGCGACGGGCCGGCGGAGCTCCCCGCCGCGTTCGAGCGGGTCCAGCGCCTCGCCCGCTCGAATTTCGGCTCGGGCGAGGTGTTCCTCGAGCGCTTCCTCGCGGCGCCCCGGCACGTCGAGGTCCAGATCGCCGGCGACGGCCGCGGAAGCGTGCTCGTCCTCGGCGATCGCGACTGCTCGGTCCAGCGCCGCAACCAGAAGGTCCTCGAGGAGGCGCCCGCGCCCGACCTGCCGCCGCGGCTGCGCTCCGCCCTCGCGGAGTCGGCCCGCGCCCTCGCCGCGAAGGTCGCCTACCGCAACGTGGGTACGGTCGAGTTCCTCGTCGATCCCGCCCGCGCCGAGCACTACTTCCTCGAGGTCAACACGCGCCTCCAGGTCGAGCACGGCGTGACCGAGCTCTGCACCGGCGTCGATCTCGTGGAATGGATGCTGCGCATCGCCGCGGGCGACACCGCGTTCTTCGCCGGCGGCGACCCGGCGCTCCGCGGCCACGCGATCGAGGCCCGCCTCTACGCCGAGGACCCGGCGCGGGGCTTCCTGCCAAGCGCGGGCCTGCTCACCGAGGTTCGCACCCCCGAGGGCGGGGGCGTGCGGGTCGACGGGTGGGTCGAGACCGGCACCGAGGTCTCCGCGCTCTACGATCCGCTGCTCGCCAAGCTCCTCGTGCACCGCGCGGACCGGGCCGCGGCCGTCGCGGCGCTGCGCGGCGCCGTCGAGGAGACCCGGATCGGCGGGATCGAGACCAACCGCGAGTGGGTCGCGGTCGCGCTCGATCACCCCGATTTCCGCGGGGTCCGGCACCACACGGGCACGTTCGCGTCGCTGCCGTTCCGCCCGCCGACGATCGAGGTGACCGCCTCGCCGGGCGCGGTGACCGTGCAGGACTGGCCCGGGCGCCTCGGCCTGTGGTCGGTCGGCGTCCCGCCGAGCGGGCCGATGGACGACCTGTCGTTCCGGCTCGGCAACCGCGTCGTGGGCAACCTCGGTGGCGCCGCCGGGCTCGAGTGCGAGGTCCACGGGCCCACGCTGGTCTTCCACCGGCGCGCCGTCGTGTGCGCCGCGGGCGCCGCGATGCGCGTGCTGGTCAACGGCACCGAGGTTGCGCCGTGGACGCCGGTCGAGGTCGCGCCGGGCGCCACCGTGGCCTGCGGGCCGGTGCGGGGGCCGGGCGCGCGCGCCTACCTGCTCGTCCGCGGCGGCATCGACGTGCCGGCGCACCTCGGCAGCCGCGCCACGTTCACCCTCGGCGGCTTCGGCGGCCACGCCGGCAGGCCGCTCCGCCCCGGCGACGTGCTGCGCCTCGGCGAGGAGGTCGACCCCTCCCTCGACCCCGGCGCGCTGCCGCCCGAGGCCCGGCCGGAGATCGGCAGATCCTGGGAGCTCGCCGTGCTCGACGGCCCGCACGGCGCGCCGGACTTCCTCACGCGCGACGGGATCGAGCAGCTCTACGAGGCCGAGTGGGAGGTCCACTACCACTCGGCCCGCACCGGCGTCCGCCTCGTCGGGCCCGCGCCGAAATGGGCGCGCACCGACGGCGGCGAGGCCGGGCTGCACCCCTCGAACCTCCACGACAACGCCTACGGGATCGGCGCTGTCGACCTCACCGGCGACATGCCTGTCCTCCTCGGCCCCGACGGCCCGAGCCTGGGCGGGTTCGTGTGTCCGCTCACGGTCGCTGCGGCCGAGCGGTGGAAGCTCGGCCAGCTGAGCGCCGGGGACAAGGTGCGGTTCCGGTCGATCGTGCCCGCGGAGGCCGACGCGCTGGCGCAGCGGTGCGACGCCCTCGTGGCCCTGCGCGGCGGAGCCACGAAGGAGGCGCCCGCGCCGCTCGCGCCGGCCGCGCCGAGAAGGCCGCGCGGCGAGCCCGTGCTGGGGCGTGTGCCGGCGCGCGACGACCGGCCCGCGGTGGTCTTCCGCCAGAGCGGCGACCGCTACGTGCTCGTCGAGTTCGGCCCGCCGGTGCTCGACATCGACCTGCGCGTGCGCGCGCACCTGCTCATGGCGCGGATCGAGGAGCTCCGCCTACCCGGCGTCGTCGACCTGACGCCCGGGATCCGCTCGCTCCAGGTGCACGTCGACGGCGCGCGCCTCACCGTGGCCAAGGCCCTCGACGTGCTCCGCGAGGTCGAGGCCGACCTGCCCGCCCAGGCCGAGGTCCGCATCCCGAGCCGCGTCGTCCACATGCCCCTCAGCTGGGACGACCCGGCGACGCGCGAGGCGATCGAGCGCTACATGCGCGCGGTCCGCGACGACGCGCCCTGGTGCCCGAGCAACCTGGAGTTCATCCGCCGGGTCAACGGGCTGCCCGACATCGCGGCGGTCCAGGAGATCTTCCTCGCGGCGAGCTACCTCGTGCTCGGCCTCGGCGACGTGTACCTCGGCGCGCCGGTCGCGACGCCGCTCGATCCGCGCCACCGGATGGTCACGACCAAGTACAACCCGGCGCGCACGTGGACGCCCGAGAACGCCGTCGGCATCGGCGGCGCGTACCTGTGCATCTACGGCATGGAGGGGCCGGGCGGGTACCAGTTCCTCGGCCGCACGGTGCCGGTCTGGAGCCGCCACCGGCCGTTCCGGCAGACCACGCGCGAGCGGCCCTGGCTCCTGCGCTTCTTCGACCAGCTCCGCTTCCACCTCGTGTCGGCGGAGGAGCTGCTCGAGCTCCGCGCCGACATGGTGGCCGGGCGCGGCGAGGTGCGCATCGAGGAGACCACGTTCGACCTGGGCGAGCACCACCGCTTCCTCGCCGAGAACGCCGGGCCCATCCGCGCGGCGCAGGCGCGGCAGCGGGCGGCGTTCGACGCCGAGCGCGCCCGCTGGGAGGCGGACGGCGAGTTCGACCGCGTGCGCCGCGCGGGCGCCCGGCTCGAGGGCGCACAGGCCGCCGCCGACGACGCCATCCCCGCCGGGGTGCTGCCGGTGACGGCGCCGCTCACCGCGTGCGTGTGGAAGGTCGACGTGGCCGAAGGGCAGCGCGTCGAGGCGGGCCAGCGCCTGGCCGTGCTCGAGGCGATGAAGATGGAGTTCCCCGTGGTGGCCGACGTGGCCGGAGCCGTCGGCTGGATCGGCTGCCGCCCGGGCCAGATGGTCAGCGCGGGCCAGCCGCTCGTGGGGGTGTCGGCCGATGCGTGACCCCATCTCGACCGCCGCGCCGGCCTCTGCGCCGGCCGCGGAAGATCGCGGCGACGCCGAGGACCTCGCCCGCCTCGGCTACCGCCAGGAGCTCCGGCGGGACCTGGGCAGCCTGTCCGCCTTCGCCGCGGGCTTCTCGTACGTCTCGATCCTCACGACGGTCTTCCAGCTCTTCGTGATCGGGTACGCCTTCGGCGGGACCCGGTTCTTCTGGACGTGGCCGGTCGTCTTCCTGGGCCAGCTCGCCGTCGCGCTCAACCTCGCCGAGATGGGCTCGCGCTACCCCGTGGCCGGCTCGGTGTACCCGTGGGGGCGGCGCGTCTGGGGCGGCGCGCCGGGGTGGCTGGCGGGCTGGCTGAAGCTCGTCGGCGACGTCGTGAGCGTCGCCGCGGCGGCCATCGCGCTGCAGGCGATCTTGCCGAGCGTTTGGAGCGGGTTCCAGTTCCTTGGAGGCGACCCGTCGCTCACCTCGCGCGACGGCGCCGCGAACGCCGTGCTGCTCGGCGCGGGGCTCATCGTGCTGACGACGGCGATCAACATGGCCGGGGTGAAGGTGATGGCCTGGGTCAACGACATCGGCGTGATGGCGGAGCTCGGCGGCGTCGCGCTGCTGCTCGTGGCGCTGTTCCTGAGCGCGGTGCGCGGCCCCGGGGTGGTGCTGGAGCCCATCTACGGGCCGCCGTCGTCGCTGGGGACGGGGGTGGCGGGCCTGCTCGCGGCCGCGCTGATGCCGGCGTACGTGCTGTACGGCTTCGACTCGGCCGGCTCGCTGGCCGAGGAGACCCAGAACCCCCGGAGGATCGTGCCAAGGGCGATCCTGAAGGCCGTCGTGGCCTCCGGGGTTGGCGGCGCGCTGCTCCTCCTCGCGGCGCTGATGGCCGCGCCGAGCCTGACCGACGGCCGCCTCGCCACGGAGGGCCTCGCCTACGTGGTCCTCGGCGCGCTCGGCCCGGCCCTGGGCAAGGTCTTCCTCGTCGACGTGGCGCTGGCCGTCTGCGTCTGCACGCTGGCGATCCAGACCGGCGCCTCGCGCCTGGCCTTCTCCATGGCGCGGGACGGCGCGCTGCCGTGCGCGCCGGCGCTGTCGCGCGTCTCGCCGCGCACGAAGACGCCCGTCGCCCCGGCGATCGTGGTCGGCGCGCTCGCGAGCGGCATGCTCGTCGTGAACTACGGCGAGGCGCAGCTGTTCGTGCTCATCACGGAGACGGCCGTGCTCCTCGTGAACCTCTCGTACCTGGTCGTGACGGCGGGGATGCTCCTCCGCCGGCTGCGCGGGTGGTCGGGCCTCGCCGGGGCGCCGGCCGGGGTGTTCTCCCTCGGCCGAGCCGGGCTCGCGCTGAACGCCGCGGCCGTGGCCTGGGGGGTCGCGCTCATCGCGAACATCGCCTGGCCGCGACCCGACGGCGCCGAGGCGACGTGGATGGAGTACTTCCCGGTGATCGGGGTCGCCGCCACGCTCGTGGTCGGGCTCGGGGTGTTCGCCGCGACGCAGCGGCCGGGAGGAGAGCGGGTTGCCATCGGCCAGCCCGGGGAGCGCTCCGCGTCGCTGACCTCCTGAGGCGGGCTGCTCCGGCGGCGAGCTCGAGCGGACCTGAGCGGAGGCCGCCGGAAGCGCCGAAAGGGGCGCGCGCCGGGCGCCCCTTTCACACGAGAGCGCGACGCGGATCAGTCCTCGAATCGGACCTTGTCCATGTAGTAAGGACCGGTGTTGGGGGTCACGGTGAGTGTGAACGTCAGCTTCACGTCACTCGGCCCAGCGTTGAGCGCGCTCAGGATGGGAGCCGGGAGCTCCTCGAACGCGACGGTGTGGAATGCGCCCCGGGTGACGCCAGGGAGCGAGACCCCTGTCAACAGCCTGGAGATGCCGGCGGACGGGATGTCGATCTGCACCTTGAGGATGGGATTGATCGCCGTGGGCGGCAAGGTGACGGGCACGAAGACGTCGACCTTGATCTTGTTCCCGACCGGCGCGAGGCCCGAGGTGCTGAAGCTCGGGCTGATGATCTCGTTGATCCAGGTCGGGTTCCTGATCTCCAGCGACGAGATGCCCTCCCTCACTCGGCCCGTGTGGACCGCGAGCTGTGCCTGCGGCGAGGTCCACGCGCCCGGCGTCTCGAACCCGAGGATCGGGTCGTTGAGCAGGTACTCGGTCATCACCTGCTGGCGGAACGGGAGGAACACGTTGATGAGGGCCGGCGAGATAATGAAGCGCCGCGGACCGCTCGGGTTGCTCGAGTCGACAGGCTCCGTCTTCTCGGAGGTGTGGGTGAAGACCAGCGTGCTCGGGAACGGAGCGGACAGGCCGACATCGAAGTTGCTCGTCCCTGCGCCATCGCGGTCCTGCGGCTCATGGCACCCCGAGCACGCGAGGGTCTGCGCGCGCCCGACGATCTGGTCCGGCGTGAGCGTGCTTCCCATGGCGTCGAGCTTCGCCTGGATATTGCTCTTCAGCGTCGACGTCCCGGTGCCGAACGCGTTCAAGTAGTTGTTCTGGAGCGGAATCATCAGGCTCTCGCCCCCGTTCATCTCATCGGGCAGGGCCGACGGGTAGCCGAAGCGGTTGATATCGTCGGCGGCCGCGAGCCGCTCCACTGCGTCTGGAAAGACGTCGTGCTGGAAGTCCGTGACCCGCGGATCGCTCGATGCGGCGGGCGAGAAGAGCCTCGCGGCCGGGTTGTCCTTGACGAAGGACGGGACGATCATCAGCGAAGGGCTGCTGGTGCCGTGCATGAGCCTGAACTCACGGAGCGACCAGGCGTCCGGCGACGACGCGCCGTTCAGGAACTCGTTGGTTCGGATCTGGCCGCGGTCGGGCCCCGCGGCGTGGCCGTAGTGGTCGACGTGGATGACGGGCTCGAACCCGGGCAGGCCCAGGAGGTAGAAGCTCAGGAGCTCGTTCCTGCGCGTCGTCACGCTCTTCGCGGGATCCGACTGGTTCAGCCAGAACTGGACGACCGGGAGGCAAGCTTGCCGGCCGAGGCTCGGGTTCGGGTTGGGAAGCCGGGCCTCGAAGATGATGAAGTTCCGCTGGAGGCCGTTCGTATCGGGGTGGCCGCCGCGCCTCGCGAAGACGATCCGGTACTCCCCGCAATTGGAGCCGTCCGGCGGGGCGAGGTCGAAGCGGTTCGAGAGGGCCGTGGCCATGTACGCGCTGTCGGCGCTCGGGTTCGCGAAAGGATCGCTCGCGGCTTCGTCCCCCACGGCACGCGGGCAGAGGACAGGCCACCCGTTGATCGAGCCGGTGGGTTGCTCGCTCGGGTTCGGAGAGCCCGGGGGGTGGATATCGGCCGGGTTGGCCGCCACATCGTCGCAGTGCGGGACGGGGAAGAGCCCGGCAGCGCCTGTCCGGTGGGTGTCCATGAACTGACGGAAAATTCACATATGCACCGGGGGGGGCGGGCTCGGGGCGCCCGAGATCAGGGAGCCGCATGACCGTGAGGGCGCGCGGCGCTGACGGACGCCTTGTAGCGCCCGGACGCAGGACAGATGATCCGGCGCGCCCTCGACGACGCCGACCCCGAGGAGCTCGAATGACGTCTCGGCGCGGGGCCTTCCGCCTCAGCTCTGCGATCGGTGCGGGACGATGTCGTTGGCGATGATCTCGCCGAACGGCCCCGTGAGGTTCGGGCTGACGCCTGCGGTCCTCCGCTCGACGGGGAGCCGCGGGAAGAGCAGCTCGGCGACCCGATAGGCCTCCTCGAGGTGCGGGTACCCCGACAGGATGAACGTCTCGATCCCGAGCTCCGCGTACTCCTTCATGCGGCGCGCGACCGTCTCCGCGTCGCCCACGAGCGCCGTTCCGGCGCCGCCGCGCACGAGGCCGACGCCGGCCCAGAGGTTCGGGCTCACCTCGAGGGCGTCGCGCCGCCCCTTGTGCAGCGCCGCCATGCGCCGTTGCCCCTCGGAGTCGAGGCGCCCGAAGGCCTGCTGGGCCGCTGCGATGGTGCTGTCGTCGAGGTGCCGGATCAGGTCGTTCGCGGCGGCCCACGCCGCCTCGGACGTCTCGCGGACGATGACGTGCAGGCGGATCCCGAAGCGCACCGCGCGCTGCTCCGCGGCCGCGCGGCGGCGCACGTCCGCGATCTTCTCGGCCACGGCGGCCGGGGGCTCTCCCCAGGTCAGATAAACGTCGACGTGGCGCGCCGCGAGCCCGTGCGCCGCGGGCGACGACCCCCCGAAGTAGAGCGGCGGGTGCGGCGCCTGGAGCGGCGGAAACAGGATCTTCGCGCCCTTCACGCGCAGGTGCTGCCCCGTGAAGTCGACCGTCTCGCCGGCCATGACACGCCGCCAGATGCCGAGGAACTCGTCGGTGACGACGTAACGCTCGTCGTGCTTCAGGAAGACGCCGTCCCCCTCGGACTCCGCCGGATCGCCGCCGGTCACGACGTTGACGAGCAGGCGGCCGTCCGACAGACGATCGACGGTGGACGCCATGCGGGCGGCCCACGTGGGCGAGACGACGCCCGGCCGCACGGCGACGAGGAAGCGAAGCCGCTGCGTCAGCGGGATCATGGCCGACGCGACCGCCCAGGCGTCCTCGCACGATCGCCCGGTGGGCACCAGCACGCCGTGATAGCCGAGGTCGTCGGCGGCCTGCGCGATCTGACGAAGATAAGGGAGCGTGACGGGGCGCGCGCCCTCGGCAGTGCCAAGGTATCGGCCATCCCCGTGCGTCGGGAGAAACCAGAAGACGTTCATCGATGGAGAAGCTCCTCGCCCGTGAGTCGCCGGGTCAGGCGCGCGAGAGCACGATCCGCACCGCGCACCGCCGCGCGCTGGAGCCCGCGGCGCCGAGGAACCTCGCCGGGCAGTCCGCCGCGACGCCGCTGCTGCCGCAGCAACACCAACTGCTGATCGACTGCTGCTGAAGCAGCAGTCGACCGCTCCTCCACGGATCCTCCCCAGCGGAGCGCCGCGCCTCGACCTGGCACAGGGGCTGCTGGACCGAGGTCACCACCTCGCATCCGTCACAGATGCAATTTTGCATCGAACATAGAATCCTTACGTGCTGACGTGGGTTGTAGAGGAGGCGAAAGAGCCCTCATGATCAGGTACATCTCGTTCACGACGGTCCGCTCCGCGCTGCTGGGCTGCGCAGCTCTCTCGAGCTTGTTGCTGCTCGGGTGCGGCCGCGACGGCGGCGAGGTGGGCGCCACGGGCGAGAAGGCGGCGAACGCCGGACAGGCGGCCGAGGACACGCGGGCGGCGGTGGTGGTGCGGCTGGGGTACCAGAAGATCGGCACGCCGTTTCTCCTCAAGGAGCGCGCGGAGGCCCTGACGAAGGCGCTCGAGGCGAGGAACGCCCGCGCCGAGTGGGTCGAGTTTCAGGCCGGTCCTCCGCTGCTCGAGGCGATGCGCGCGGGCGCCGTGGACGTCGGCCACGTCGGCGAGACGCCGCCGGTGTTCGCGCAAGCGGGCGGCGTGCCCTTCGTTTATGCCGCCACCGACGCGCCGGCGCCCAGGGCCGAGGCGATCGTCGTCAAGAAGGACTCTCCGATCCGCACGCTCGCGGCCTTGAAAGGCAAGCGCGTCGCCCTCAACCGCGGCTCCAACGTGCATTACCTGCTGGTTCGAGCCCTCGAGAGCGCCGGGCTGACGCTGGACGACATCCAGGTCGTCTTCCTGGCGCCCGCCGACGCGCGGACCGCGTTCGAGGGCGGCAATGTCGATGCCTGGGTGATCTGGGATCCCTTCCTGGCAGCGGCCGAGCTCGCCGGGGCCCGTGTCCTCCAGGACGGCGAGGGGCTCGTCGACAACCGCCTCTTCTATGTCGTCCGGCGAGAGTTCGCGGAAGAGCAGCCGGCGATCTTGCAGATCGTGTTCGACGAGTACCGCGCGCTGAGCGCCTGGGAGGACGGGCACCGCGAGGAAGCCTCGCAGATCCTCGCGAGATCTTCGGGGATCTCGTACGAGGCGTTCCTGCGGTCCGAGCACCGGCGCGCGTTCCAGATCCTCCCGATCACGCCCGAGATCGTGCAAAGGCAGCAAGCCATCGCCGATACGTTCCACAAGCTCGCGATCATCCCGCGCGACATCCGCGTCGAGGAGGCGCTCCTGCCGGGCGCCGCGATCGGAGGCGCGCGATGACGGCCGGCGAAGCGCCGATCCCAGGCGGCGCGGCGCGCGGGCTCGGCGTGCGCATCGCGCCCTGGCTGGCCCCGCTGGCGCTCGTGATCCTCTGGGAGGTCCTGTCGCGGCTGCAGATCATCCCGAAGAGTCTGCTGCCGTCGCCCGTCGAGGTGCTCGTTGCCGCCTCGAACGCCACGAGGAGCGGCGATCTGCCCGCGCACCTCGGCGTGAGCGCGCTGCGGGCGGCCGGCGGGCTCGTCGTCGGCGCCGCCGTCGGGCTCGCGCTCGGCCTCGGCACGGGGCTCTCGCGCCCGCTGCAGCTGGTCATCGACGGGCCGCTGCAGATGCTCCGGGCGATCCCCGCGCTGGCGCTCGTGCCGCTCGTGATCCTGTGGTTCGGGCTCGGCGAGGCCGCGAAGCTCTTCATCGTCGCGATCACGGTGCTGTTCCCCGTTTACCTGAACACGTTCCACGGCGTGCGCAGCGTGGATCCGCAGCTCATCGAGATGGCGCGGGTCTACGACGTGCGGGGGTTCGCGCTCTACCGCGAGGTCATCTTCCCGGGCGCGCTCCCCTCGATCCTCGTGGGTCTGCGCTTCGCGCTCGGGCTCTCGTGGCTCGTGCTCATCGTCGCGGAGACCCTCGGCGCGAGCCAGGGCCTGGGCTATGTCGCGATGAACGCCCGCGAGTTCATGCAGATGGATCTCCTCGTGCTCACGATCGTGCTCTGGGCCATCCTCGGCAAGCTGGCCGACTCCCTGGCGCGGTGGCTCGAGCGCCGGCTCCTGCCGTGGCAGCCGCCGCTGCAGCGGCTCGAGGCGAGGTGAGCGAATGAGCGGTTCGGGCGATCAGACCGCCGGCGCGCGCGTCGTGCTGGAGCAGGTCGACAAGCGGTACGGCGACCGGCTCGCGCTCTCGGGCATCGCGCTCGACATCCGCCCTGGCGAGTTCGTGACGATCGTCGGGCGGAGCGGCTCGGGCAAGAGCACGCTGCTCCGCGTCCTGTGCGGCCTCGAGCAGCCGACGCGCGGCGTGGCGCGCGTCCTGGCCTCGCGGGAGGTCGCGGCGCGCGAGGCCGTGCGCGTCGTGTTCCAGGAGCCCCGGCTGCTGCCCTGGCGCACGGTGCTGGAGAACACGTGCATCGGCGGGCCGAGAGGGCGCGACGCGCGCGCGCGCGACGTGCTCGACCGGGTCGGGCTCGGAGATCGGCTGAACGACTACCCGGGCGTGCTCTCGGGAGGTCAGCGGCAGCGGGTCGCCCTCGCGCGCGCGCTCGTCCACGACCCGAAGGTGCTGCTCCTCGACGAGCCGTTCGGCGCGCTCGACGCCCTGACGCGGATCGGGGCGCAGCGCCTCGTCGAGTCGCTGTGGGCGCAGCGCCGCTTCACGGCCATCCTGGTGACGCACGACGTGGAGGAGGCGGTCCTGCTCGGAGATCGCGTGCTGGTGTTCGACGAGGGGCGCATCGTGGAGAGCGTCGCGGTGGATCTGCCGCGCCCCCGGGCCAGGGAGGTGCCGGAGGTCGGCCGCCTCGCTGGCGTGCTCCTCGACGCGATCTTCAGGAGATCCCCGGAAGAAGGGGGGCTGTCGCGGCGCGCCTCGCGCGAGGACGTCTCCAGGCATCCCGCGACCCTCTTGGCCCCCACCGGCCTCGAGATTGCTCGCCATTGACTGGATCCTTATTGACTGGATCCCTCGCTCCGACGCCACGGGCCCCGAAGGAGCGTTCGCACCTTCGAGCTATTTCCAGACGTCGGGCAATCGTACAGCCTAATATTCCTTCGGCCGGTTTCCCTTGGCCGTCCGGCGCACGAGCTTCATCCGCTCGATTCCTCGCGGCTCGAACACGAGCGTCTCGGTCCAAGCCCAGGACTTGCCGCCGGGCCCCGTCGTGCCGGCAGCCTCGTAGTCGACGGTCGTGCGCGTGCCGACGGTGGAGAACGTGAGCTCGACGAGGACCTCCTGCTGATAGGCTGTATCCGGCTTCTGCGAACATCTGCTCGGCATGTCTTCCTGGAACCAGCGGCGCAGGAGCTCCCGGTGTTTGTCCTCGCACTGATAGCCGAAGCCCAGGGCCGAGGTATACGGGCAGTCCAGGTGACCTCTCGCGTCGTCGGTCGGCAGCTCGGCCCACTCGCAGTGGCTCACGAGCTCGGCCGACACATACCCGACGGCCGCGCGCTCAGCCTCCGAGAGGCACGCGACCACGTCCTTGGCGACGACCGGCGTGCAACACCCCTCCGTCCAGTACAGCTTCGTGGGTCGATCGTGCGGCGTGCACGACGACGCATCGACGGTGGCGCTCGGTGCGGGCGCCGACGGCGGCGTC
Source organism: Sorangium sp. So ce145 (assembly GCF_051525985.1). NCBI lineage: Bacteria > Pseudomonadati > Myxococcota > Polyangiales > Polyangiaceae > Sorangium > Sorangium sp. So ce145. Next base: position 6,893,536 of record NZ_CP150315.1, read on the forward strand.
GCGGAGGGTTGCGGGGCGGAGATCGACGATTGGATGGGGATCGAGGTCTGCGCGGGCGCTCCGGACGAGCGCTCTCGCGTGCACGCCGCGACGCACGCTGCCGTGACCAGGATGGCAAAGCGCCTCCGCTCCACGGCGGTCCGTGGGGCCCACGCGCCCGTCACGTCGCCTGCGCGCCGAACGTCGGTGAGCCGTGGCGAGGAGCGGGTGCCGCCTGCGGCTCGTCCGGCGCACAGGCTCGCGGGGCTCGGCGTTCGCGGTGTGCGCACGGGTCCAGCTCAGCAGATGGCCGAGGCGATGGCCAGCGCGGCGCACCGCGACCGCCCGCCTGGTGATCCCCGTCGGGGGGCCTGGTAAGGGTGGCCCAGGAGACCCTCCCTGCATGATGGCTTCGCGGCTCGCGCTCCTCCCCCTCCCGCTTCTCGTCGCTTCGTGTGGTCCCACCGCCGGGTCGGCCCCCGCGGCGCTCGCGCCAGCTTGGGTCGCCATCCCCCCCGCCCCGCAGGAAGCGCTCGCGCGCGTCGCGGGCGCGCCGGCCGTGGATCCCTCGGCCCCGCTGACGTTGCCGATCACCGCGATGCCGCCGCCGGCAACCTGGGTCGAGCCGCCCCTCGGAGAGCAGGAGCGGGCGAGGGCCGGTCGGGACCCGTTCCGCGAGCACACCGAGATCGCCCTCGGCGAGCACGTGGCGATCTTCGCCGCGAAGGGAGGCGGCGCCGATCCCGCGGGCGGACCCTTCGCGGTCGACGAGAAGCTCGGCGTCGTCGGCCCGCTGAAGCTGCCCGCACGCTTCACCTGGGTTGGCGTTGCCGGCCAGCAGATCGACGCGCTCTATGCGGCCACGCCGGAGGGCGCGCTCCACCGCGCCGCCGGCGTCCGCGATGCGCTGAGGGCGGACGGCTTCGAGCCGCGCGGCAGCGTGCCTGGCGCGACGGCCTGGGACGCCGCCGGCCCCCTCATCGCGGCCGCGGCCGGAGAGCGCGTCAGCGTCTCCGCCGACGAGGGCCGCACTTTCACCTCGGCCGTGGTCGCACCCGGCAAGGCGGTGCGCGCGGTGCTCGTGCGACCCGACGGCGTGCTCGCGGCCGTGGTCCAGGCGCCGGCGCGCGGTCAGCAGCCGGCGGCGCCCGACACGTTCCTCTCGCTGGATCGCGGGCAGACCTGGAAGCGCTCTGCGTTCCAGCCGCGCGCGATCGAGCGCGCAGGATCCTGGATCTGGAACGGCGATGCGAGCTGCCCCGCCGTGCTGAGCCGCGACGGCCGGGCGTGGACGAGGACCGCTGCTGCCTCCTTATATACCACGTCCTTGTACGCCCGACCCACGTTGGGCATCGCGCTGCACCTCTCCCCCACGATCCGCGCCATCGAGGCCGGCTGGTTCCGCTCGTCCGTCGCCCCGCCAGCGCCCGAACCGCCCCGGCGCGGCGACGCCGCGGTCGGGCGGGAGCCACGGTGCAAAAGCGACGACGGGGGCGTCGTGGGCGGTATCGGACTCATGGGCGCGGCTGGCGTCTCGTGCGGAGGCGCGCTCTGCCTGCTCGAAAGCGCCGCGCCGCGGCCGCCGCCGACGCGCACACAAATCGCGGCGTTCGGCGACGGGATCTGCGAACCGACGAGCGTGCGACCGCCCGGCAGCGACTGCGCCGGGCACCTCACGCGGCCACCGACGTTCGCGGTCGTCGACCACATCGCGAGCACCGTGACGCCCGTCGCGGCGCCCGAGGGGTGCCCGCAGCCGGTCGCGCTGCACAACGCGGCCGGCATCGGCGTGCTGATCTGCCGCGTTGGCAGCGGCGGCGCGGCCCTCTTCGTGCGGGGCGCGCAAGGTGCATGGCACGCGGAGGGGAGCCAGGCGACCCCGGCCGAGGCGCTCGAGTGGATCGCCGCGGCGCCGGATGGCACGCTGCTTCTGATCGAGCCGACGCCGCCCGCAAGCGCCCGGCAGCGCGAGCCGCTGCAGGCGCTCGTGCGAAGCCCGCTGCCGCTCGGCGCACCGCAAGCGTGGCGCCGGATCACGGCGCCGGACGGCGTCGCGGCGCTTCCCGCTCCCGGCGGCGCGGCGCTCCTCGCGAGCTCGCCCGCGGCCTCGGCTGGCAGGCGCCTCGATGTGACGCTGGATCGCCCAGGGCAGCCGGCGCTCACCCTGGCGCGCGACGTGGAGGTCTACCAGGACCTGACGCTGATGGAGATGCGGGACGGGCAGGTGCGGTTCCGCGTGCGTCCAAATCCTGCGCCGGACGTCAAGGGAAGGCTGGGACCCCCGCCGCCCGAGCCGCGGGATCCGCGCTGGCACGTGCTGACCCACGGCGGCGAGTTCGTGCTGGAGACGCCCACCGGGCCGACGCCTCCGACCGAGGGGCGCCGGCTCGACCCTGTAGGGCGCTAGCACCGCGTCCGCGCGGGCCCTGGGCCGTCGCGAAACCCAACCACGTCACGACAATGCGGCGATGCGATGGGATAGCCGTAGACGCCCCCGCCGCCGTCGCCTGAGTCAGCGGTCCCGGAGAAGCCGGACCATCCGCCGACGAAGCTCCTCGTTGCTCTCGCGCCTCGCAGCCTCGTTCAGCAGCTCGATCGCCGGCCCGCGCAGGACGGCGGCGTACTCGAGCCCTTCGATCGCCAGCCTCCGGGCGATCTCACACGGCAGGGACAGCGCGGCGGTCCACACCGCGCCGTCGTAGAGACAGCCGCGCAGGCCGCTCAGGAGCGGCGTTGCGGCGGCAACGTCGTCCCTCGCGATCGCACCCCTGAGCCTCGCCGTCAGCCGCATCCTCGCCTGGTCCGAGCGCGTGGCCCCGCACGCGGCGATGGCGAGCGCCGCGATCTCCTCGTCGGGATCGGAGGTCAGAGGCCACACCGCATGGAAGAACGGGGTTCCGCCGATCGCCACGGCCCCGAGGGCGCGGAGCAGCGCCTTTTTCCGGGCCAGGGACGCGGTTTGGAGGCGCGGGAGCAGGAGCGCTTGATCCACGGTGAACTCGCGCCCAAGCCTGTCGAGGAACGCAGCGCAGTCCTCCTCGGGCAGGCGGTCGAGCGCCTCGATCCGCGCCTCGGGAACCGGGGGAAATCTGTCCTCCTCCCCGGACTCGAACGCTTCTCTTGTCCCATCGAGCGCCTCGGCGAGCGCCCTCTGGACCGCATCCTTGTCCCAGGCCTCCGCCGCCCGCGCTTCCAGCTTCAGCGCGGCCAGCAATGCCTCGCCGGCGCGCCGGTGCTGCCCTGGATTCCTGACGACGAGGGCCGCCATCACGGGGGCGCGCCGCCACGGATCGGGAGCGGCGAGGGCACGCTGGAGCGCCGGCTCGGCCTCGGGAACGCGGTACTCGCGGAGGACCAGCGACGCGGCGTGGAGGTCCCGCAGCGACGCCGACCGCTCGATGAACCGCTCGATCGAGGCGATGACGTGGGGATCGCTGGGTTCGTAGCCCGAAATGACGTGCTGGAGCACCGGCAAGATGTCGCTATCCAGGCCGTCCGGGTCCTGCGCTGCCAGGAGCGACACGAGGAGCGGAACATCGCCCGGGCGACCGGCTACCCACAGGACGAGGAGCGCGCTCCTGTGATTCCTGCTGTGTTGCCCGGGCGGGCCCCTGAGCGCCTTGATCGCCTGGACGCGCATCGCCCCGGCAATCTCGTGCAGGGGGTTGTCTTGTCCCCACCGGGTCTCGGCCTGGCGTCGCTGGAAGTACAGGAAGAGCCGGTTGATCGCCTCGCGGGAGCCGGACCTGAGCACGATGCGCGCGAGCCTCACCCGCTCCTCGTCGCTCATGGCCGACGTGAGGAGATCTTCGGCGATCGCGTGCGCCCGCCGCCGGAGCGGCCGCCCTTCGGCAGAGATTGCAGGGCGCAGACGGCGCTTTCGGTCCGGGCTCATGCCAGAGCCCATGGATCCTATCAGCATCCGTTCGACGCGACAGGGGTTCCCTGCGCGAGCAGCCAGCACGGCTCACGCTCCAACGTGCGACGCGGCTCGTGAAGCACGCGCTCCACCTCGCAGGATGGATCTCCTGGGACTGGAGCCGTTAGCATGGTGAATGCATGCCGCAGCAACCACCGACCGAGCCGCAGCAACCACCGACCGAGCCGCAGCAACCACCGACCGAGCCGCAGCAACCACCGACCGAGCCGCAGCAACCACCGGCCGAGCCGCAGCAACCACCGGCCGAGCCGCAGCAGTCGCCGCCCGAGCAGCCCTTCTCGCTGACGGACGGTGCCCTCGCCGCGTTGGTGGCCACCGGCTACGGCGTTCCGGCGCTCGCGGCGTTGCTCTTCGGCGCGAGCCAGCTGGTCCAGCTCGATGCCGCGATCTTCGTCGCTGGAGCGCTCGGGCTGGCCGGTTGGATCGGCCTGACCGTATGGACATACCGCGCGATACGGCGCCGGGGGCGCGCCCCCTTCCAGATGGCAGCCGAAGCGCTCACGCTGCTCCTCCTGCCCGCCTGGGGCATGGCATACAGCCACGACGCCCCCGGGACGTGCGCTGTCCCGGCATGCGACGTCGGCACCACGGCGTTCCGGCCGCTCGCCGAGCCGGAAGTCCACGGCTTGATCGCGCTGCACACCCTCACCGCGCTCGCCTATGTCGTGTCACGGCGCCGGAAAGAAGCGCTGCCTGGCCCTGCAGAGCTCGTCGTCCATGCAGCGCTGCTCGTCGGAATTGCGCTCCACGTCCTGCTGGCGGTGCACTTCGGCCCCTGGGTCGCGGCCGGCCTGCTCGTGCCGCCGCTGCTCCTGCCGTGCCTCGCGCCGGTGTTCACCGTCGTCTTCTATTCCGCCGAGCTGCGCGCTCGCCTCTTGAGGCGGGGCGTCGAGGCCAGCGCGCCCGCTCCGTTGGCCGCCGCCGATCCCGCCTATCGCGCGGGGCCGCCGCAGGTCCCGCTCCCGCCGCCGCCCGCGATTCACCGACCCACGTTGTGGCGCGCCCTCGCGGCTACCCCGTTGCTGCTCGGGGTTCACGCCGTCCTGCACGCGGCCTGGCTGGGACATCCGGCAGCCGCCCTCCAGGTCTTCACCCGCACGTGCGGGTACACGCTGTCGCAGCTCCCGATCGTGAAGCTGCCCGGCGATTGCCACTACTTGTGCACCGTCGCTGCGCGCGGCCACGCCTGGCTTGTGCGCCCGATCCGGCTCGGACGGCGGGGCGGCACGCCGATCCTCGTCAATCGCCAGCTCGCCATCGCCAACGCCTTCGAGGATCTGCTGCACGAGCGCTGGCCGCGCTTCGGCCGCGCGGCACGCCAGCTCTACGACCGGATGGGGCTGCCCGTGAGCCGATACATCGGCGCCGCTTGGGCCGCCGATGTCATCTATCTCGCGATGAAGCCGCTGGAGTGGGCGTTTTATCTGACGCTCCTGCTGCTCGACCCGCGCGCCCCCGAAGAGCGGATCGACCGTATGTACAGGTGAGAGCGACCCAGCGGCCCGACCCACCCACCCGACCGACCCAGGTTGAGACATCATCGAGCCGTCGCCCGACCCAGCACGACCCACCCGGGTTGAGCCATCGAAAGCGTACGCACGAGGAAACTCGACCCGGGTTGTCGGCCACCGGATCTGCGCGCCCCCAATCCATGGATGACCCGGGTTGATACAATCGCATCGCCTCACCTATCGGCCCATAATCGTCCCGCTCTGTCAGCCAGAGTCTGTCTAAGGTCACCGTTCCAATCGCCGCATACGCATTCGACCCGGCATACCCAATTCTTGGGCATACGCGCAGCGCCAGACAAACGCTCCGCCTGCTCCGCCTTCTCCAGACTGACGTTCTCCACAACACGACAACGCGTCGACCCCGCTCCCGCGCTTTTCGCATCGCTGAGAACGGCGCCATGCAGTATCTACACCACGAGTCTGAGGTCCGTCACGCTGGCGCCGTGGAACGTGCGCATCCACCAGGTTCCCGCGGGGAACACCACACCGCGTATCCCGGCGCGCCACTGTTCAAGCGCCGCGCGGTATGACGCACGAAACGCCCGCACCGCAGCACCAGCGATTCGCCGCGCATCACCCTGCTCGCGGCCAACCGCAAAGGTCGGATTGCGTTCGCCCAGCGCCTCGAAGCTCGTGACGCGCTCGTACGGGGAGATCTTGCTGACTCGCTCAGCACCAAGGAAGCGACGCCCTTGCCGCTGCAGCGCCGCATGGGCCAGCGCCTCCTGTTCCTTGAGCGCGGCGGCGACCAAGTGCCTAAAGTCATCGATGCCGTCCTGCTCGACCGCCGGTGGCAGCGCGAGAGGCAGCATCACTTCCTCGGGCCACTGTGGATTTTCCGGGTCAAGATACGCCACAGGACGCGCCGCACGCAGCACGCCGCAGCCGAGCTCTCTCACATCGACTTTCGCCCCCGGCCACTCACGCGCATGCCGGACGAGGCCAGCGGCCACAGGGTTCGCGAGCACGTAGGCAATCTTCTCCACGACAGCAGCGCGCGTCAGAAGGCGCACAACGCTCGTGGCTTCGTGGTCCCATACCGGTCCTTCCCACGCGCGAAGCACCTTGGTCCCGAGCGCCACAATGCGATGAAAGAACTGCAAGAAGCGCGGAAGGACGCCATTCACATCCGTCACGACCAGGTGTAGATGCGTTGACATCGCGCAGAACGCGTGTACCTCGATCCCGAAGCGACCAGCCGAGACCGCGAGGGCGTAGACCAAGAGCTGGGTGATCGCTGCGTCGGGGCGCAAGAGCAGGTGCCGACGCAAGACGCGACGGGTGATCATATAGGTAGCGCCGGGCGAGATCTCGCGGGGGTGGCTCATGGCCCGTCCGTATCAACAAACGCTGTGCCAGAGACTGCGGTCAATCATTTCAAGCACTTGCCACGCCCAACACGTGGCGATCACTGCGCCAGAGGTGGCGGCCGCCATGCCGTCTTCCACCTCGGATGTTATATTCTCCACCTCCAGACATCGCAGCCCACCCCCTCCACCAACCTCAACCCCCCACCCAAGCCAAGCCAACCTAGGTTAGATTTGGGGGAGCAAATCTAAGTCGGTCTTGGGACGACCTACGTCGAGTCTCCGACCTGGGTCGGGTCTGCGGGTCCAATCTGGGTCAGGTCTCAACCCGGATCGGTCTCTGGTCTGTTGGATGGGCCCAACCTGGGTCAGGTCTCAGCCTGGGTCCGGTGTGGATGGATCAGGTCTGGATGTGGATGAGGTCGGCTCTGGATCGGTCCAACCTGGGTCGGGTCTCAGGTGTGGACGGGTCATGATCAGGTTCGGTCCAACCTGGGTCGGGTCTCACCCCCCGGCCTTGTTTTCTTTTGCATGGAGAGCGCGCTCCGAACGAGAATACAGCATGCTCGACCCAGCTTATGACTCATCCGCGATCCACAAACACGCAGTCCGTGAGAGCTTCACTTACACATTCCGCGCCCCCGCGGGCGTTTGTCGCGCGACTCGCACATCGTTCCAGCAGCTTCTCGCGAACGGCTCGACGCTCGCTGTCGCCGCTCTCCTCGCTGCGTGCGGTCCGGCGCCGGAGGACCCTGCTCCGGGCTCGGGGTCCGGCGGCGGCACGACGGCGACCTCAGGCGCAGCCGGCACCGGCAGCGCCGGGGGCATCGGCGACGCCGGCGCCACCAGCAGCACCGGCGGCACCGGTGGCGCCGGCGCCGCCGGCAGCACCGCCGACTCGACGGCCGAGGCGGCGGGAAGCGGCGGCTCGACCGGGGCTGCAGGCGGCAACCCCGGCGCCTGCGAGCAGGGCACGACGAGCACGGAGTGGGCGACGAGCTGCCAGGTCACGGGGGCCAGCTGCACGGCAGGCACCTGGAGGGCGCCGCGCGACGGCGGCGAGACGCGCGCGCCGCTGCGCCACGAGTCGGCGCACTTCGCCTTCTACTGGCCCGAGGGGACGGACATCAACCTGAGCCAGGCGGAGGAGGCGGCGGACACGCTCGAGAGCATCTGGAGCGCGTACTTCGGCAGCCCCATCTTCTTCCCCGAGCCGTACTGCAAGTCAGCGGACAAGTGGAAGGCCGCGGTCCATTTCGACAACAGCTTCCCGCTCTGGGGCGGCGGGTGGAGCCGCAACGGCGTCAATTACATGGGGATGTGGATCGGCCCCGACGCCGCCCGCGACCCGTGGGGGCTCGCCCACGAGTTCATGCACGGCGTGCAGTCGACGACGCAGGCGTTCCCCGATTGCGGCGGCGACGGCTGCTGGATCTTCGAGAGCCACGCGAACTGGATGCCGCATCAGATATGGCGGGACAACGTGCACTGCTCGGACATGCTGCCGAACATGCCGCACCTCTACTACGGCAACACCCGGAACCGCTATTGCAACTGGCAGTTCTTCGAGTTCCTGAAGGACAAGCACTGCTACAGCGCCGTCAACGACATGTGGGCCTACGAGGCGCCGCGCGGCCAAGGGGACCCATGGCAAAAGCTCATGCTGAGCCGTGGCTGGGACATCGAGCGGCTCAACGACGAGTTCGGCGAGTGGGCGATGCACAACATCACCTGGGACTACAAGGACCCTCCGCCCACGGACGGAGGCGATCCCTCCGGCGTGTATCGACGGAAATACGGCTCGATCGAGGCCGACATGACGTCGAACGGCCGCACCGATCGCCGGCTTCGTCTCACGCGGCTCGAGGCGCTCGACGCGGACTGGGCGCAGAATCGCCGCTTCGTCTCGCCGTATCACTGGGCACCGCAGCGCTGGGGTTACAACATCGTGCGCCTGCACCCGAAAGCGGACGCGACCAGCGTGCGCGTCGTGTTCCGGGGCGTGACGCAGGCCGGCGCCGACTCAGGCTGGCGCTGGGGCCTCGTCGCGACGGACCCGGAGCTGACCACCTCCCGCTACAGCCCCCTGCACCGGGGGGGCGACGGCGAGATGGACTTCTGCGTCAGCCCCGGCGAGAACGTCTACTTGGTCGTGGTCGCGACGCCGACCGAATACCAGAAGCTGGTCTGGACGAGGCTCTCGGACGGGCCAGCGTACCCGTCGATCTACCGCTATCCGTACATGGTGGAGCTCGACGGCGCGTGGCCCGCCGGGTTCCAGGACGGTCAGCTCGATGCGTGTCCGCGGGGCACGACGAGGCACGCGAACGGCGGCGGCTGCGCGCCTGCGGGCACGCCATCGAGCGTCTACGTCGGTCCTTACGCGACCATCCTCGGCGGAGAGGTGAGCGGCGACGTCCGCGTCGAGGATCATGCGACCATCGTCAACGGCGTGATCTCCGGCGGCCGTGTCGGCGCGCTCAGCCTGGTCGGGCAACGCGGCTCGGGCATCCAGGCGCGCGGGTTCAACGTGAGCGGCTCGGCGAACGTGCAGGCCACCTTCTATCCGCTCGGCTGGTTCGGCGATCGACAGTCCGTCTCCGGGACAGCAACGCTGCTCGGGGATGTCGAGTTCGTCGCCACATCGAAATCGAGCAACACGTTCTACGGGTTCGTCCCCGACGACTGGGCGGGCGTCACGATGGTCACCGAGGTGACGGCCGCACCGCCGTACACCTGGCGGCGTTGAGGCCACGATGCAGACGATGCTTCATGTTGGGCTCATCGGTGACCGCGACGACGCCGTGACGGCCCACCGGGCCATCCCGGTGGCGCTGCGGCTGGCGGGAGAGGCGCTATCCGCGCCGCTCTCCTTTGAATGGGTGCCGACCGAGGAGGTGACCGACGCCTCGCGGGTGGCTCGTTATGACGCCCTGTGGTGCGTTCCGGCGAGCCCGTACCGGAGCATGGATGGCGCGCTGCGCGCGATCCGCTTCGCCCGTGAGCAGCGGCGCCCGTTCCTCGGCACCTGCGGGGGCTTCCAGCACGCGGTCGTCGAGTACGCGCGCCACGTGCTGGGCTGGTCCGACGCCGAGCACGCGGAGACCGCGCCAGAGGCGCAGCGCGCGGTGATCGCGCCGCTTGCGTGCTCGCTGGTCGAGGCCACCGGCAAGATCCGCTTCAACGCCGGAACCCGCATCGCGCGGGCCTACGGCCGCCCTGAGGCCACGGAAGGGTATCGGTGCCGCTACGGCCTGAACCCGGAGTTCCAGGCCGCGCTGGTCTCGGGCCCGCTGCGCATCGGCGCCGAGGACGACGCCGGCGACGTGCGCGCCGTGGAGCTCGACGGCCATCCGTTCTTCGTCGCCACGCTGTTCCAGCCGGAGCGCGCCGCGCTGGCCGGGCGGCTGCCGCCGCTCGTGGCCGAGCTCATCCGAGCCTGCTCGAGCGCCGCCGGCTGAACGCTGGCGCCTGCACACCGTTCAACGAAGGAAGGCTCCGCCAGAGCGTCAACGACGCCGAACTCTGGCTCTCTTCCTGGCGTCCGGCGCCTTGTGGTTTCGAACCTCGGCCGGCTTCAGCGTTCGGGTGCGCCTGCTGCTCCACGAGGTGTTCCTGCGAGGCGCTGCGCGTGCGGCGCCGGCGCTCAGCGCGATTGCAGGAAGTACCTGCGCGCGGCCTCGCAGAGTTCGGGCCAGCGCTGAGCAAGCGCGGGATCTGCCGCGAAGCGGCCTGCCCAGAAGGCGTCGAGGGCGGCGCGCGCCGCGGGGGTCGGCACCCCGTAGCGTGCATTCGTGCTCTCCACGTAGGCGGGGTACAGCTCGCACGCGACGACGAGGCCGGCGTACTGGTTGAGCGTGAGCGAGGGTGGCGGGCGCACGCTGAGCGGGTCGCTCACGCTCGCGGGGGCCGGCGTGGAGGCGGGCGGGACACTCGGCGTGGCGGCCGGCAGCGCGCTCGGCGTGGCGACCGGCAGCGCGCTCGGCGCGGCGGCCGGCGGCGCGCTCGACGCGGCGACCGGCAGCGGGCTCGCCGTGGCAGCCGCCTGCGCACTCGACGCAGCGACCGGCTGCGAGCTCGCCGTGGCGGCGGCCTGCGCGCCCGGCGTGGCCGCAACGGAATGACGCTCGTCGTGGAGCGGCACCGCCGGGGAGTGGTGCGCGGGCGCCGGACCAGGCTCGCGCACCGGCTGTCCATCGGGGCTGGCGACGGGCTGAAACGGCAGCGCCGAATCGAAACGAGCGACGGACGGCCGAGGGCGCTCTTCGGAGGCCACCGGGATGAAGGGCAGCGCGGAGTCGATGACCCGCGGCGCATCGGGGAGCGTCTTGCTCAGCGGCTTCGACTCCGCGCCGCTCACCGGCGGGTCCGTCCGAGGAACCGACGCAGGCGCGGGAACAGGCACGATCGCGGGCTGGGTGACGGATTGGGGTGCGGGTGTGGACGCAGGCGCCGGGGCGGGCTCGGGCTCGGCCACCGGTGCGGGCACGGCCACCGGCGCGGGCACGGCCACCGGCGCGGGCACGGCCACCGGTGCGGGCACGGCCACCGGCGCGGGCACGGCCACCGGCGCGGGCACGGCCACCGGCGCGGGCACGGCCACCGGCGCGGGCGCGGCCACCGGCGCGGGCACGGCCACCGGCGCGGGCACGGCCACCGGCGCGGGCACGGCCACAGGTACCGCCATCGCTGCCGGCGCGGATACCGGCATGGGTGCGGGCACACCGAGCGGCGCCGGCCCACCGAGCAGCGCCGGCCCAGGCACCGCCGTTGAGCCCAGCACCGCCATCGGCGCGGGCATCGGCTCCGCCGTCGGCGCTGCCGCCGGCACGAAGGGCAGCCCCCCGCCCAGGCGAGACAGCGGCCCCTGCGCCTCGACCAGCGCCGGCGCGCTCGTCGTCGCGGTGACCTCCTCCGCTTCACGCTTCGCCGCGGTCGGCGGCACGAAGGGCAGCCCTCCGCCCAGGCGAGACAGCGGCCCCTGCGCCTCGACCAGCGCCGGCGCGCCCGTCGTCGCGGCGGCCTCCTCCGCCGCGCGCTGCGCCGCCGCCTCGTCCTCCGCGCGCTGCGCCGCGGCCCGCCTCGCCTCCGCCAGCCGCTCGTCGAGCGCCCCGTGCGCGTCCTTCAGCACGGCCAGCGCCTCGGCGCTCTCGCCGTCTGGACCGAGGACGCGGCCGATCGCCAGGAGCATCTCTCGCGCGGCGCGCAGCGCCGCCTCGTCCGCCGCGCGGCCGGGCAGGTGCCGCCTGGCGAACGCCGCGAGCTCGTCGTCCTCGCATCGAACGAGATCTGCGAGCCGGGCCGCCACGCGGCGCCGATCCGGATCGGCGCTGCTGCCCGCCGGCCTGCGCATCGCCGCGTCCAGCTTCGCGAGCGCCTCGGTCAGCGTGCTCTTCTCCGGCGCCGTCGCAGCCTCCGTGGCGGACCCCTGGCGCGCGCCCCTCACGGCGCGAGCACGAGGACGGTGGTGACGCTCGGTACGATGGCCATGCCCGGCGCGTTCGTGCTGTTCTGGATCGAGATGCTCGTCAGGCGCGTCATGGGCGCGCAGCCGACGATCACCGTGAAGGCCGCGGTCACGTTGCGCGACGGGCCCATCACCATCCCGGACGCGACGCCGAGCGCGACGCCCGGGTTGTCCCCCATCGTGAGCGGCGCGACCGTCAGCATGTTGTGCGCCGGCGCGCACGTGACGAGCACGTTCGGCACGAAGAGCACGCTCATCGGATGGAGCGAGATGTTCGGGTACGGGATCGGCACCGGGGCCGGCGTCGGGGTCAGGCACACGTCCGGGAACGCCAGGCACATCCCCCCTGCGGTCGTCTTCGCGAGCATCGCTTCACCCCTCGTCGTTGCTGGCGCCCGCGGCCCCGCGCCGCGCGCCCCTTCAGCCGATCTTGACCTGCTCGCCGTCGAGCTTCGCGAGCGTCCGCGCGGCGACGATCGTGTTCTCCCCCCGCACCGCCGCGAGGCCCTCCGCGCGGAGATCGAAGACGCCCGCGCGCACCTGCTCGAGCGCCTCGACGAAGCGGAACGCCTGCTTCGCGCGCTGGACGAGCCGATCCGCGCGCGCCTCCATGCGCTCGGCGACGACGACGGCCTTCTGGAGGTGCGCCTCGAGCGACCGGCCGACGAGCCCGATCTCCTCGATCGCCGCCGCCGCCGCCTGCGCGCGGACCTGGAGTTTGCCCGCGAACAGCCCGACCTCCCTGGCGGCGGCGATCTCGATCTGATCGCCGGCGCCGAGCCCGAGCCGCCCCGTCGCCTGCACCTTCATATCGCCCTCGGCGACGATCCGCGTCGTCGCGCCCGCCTCGCCCTCCAGCACCGCGAGGACGAAGACCTGCTCGCCGTCCACCGCGCAGAGCACCCGATCCCCCGCGTCCGGCGCGACGAGGCAGCTCTTCGCGCGCCGCGCCGCGACCGGCCCGCCGCCGAGCTCGACCACGAGCCCCGACGCCGTGCCCCGGACGACGCCCGTCTCCAGCGACGGCACGCGCCGCGGCGAGGGCGAGCGCTCGATCGCCGGCAGATCCACCGCGGCCAGGAGGTCGTCCTGCGCGCTGTCGTCGTGTGCCACCGTCAGGGGCTCGCGGGCCGCCATGCTCTGCATCTCGGGTCTCCTCGGCCTGGATCCGCCCGGTCAGGACGTGCGCGCCGCAACGCTAGTTTCAACCATTTCACGGCAGGAATCAATGAATTTCGTGGAACGCGGCCTCGCCCCGAGTCTCACGGGTCGCGGTCTCACGTCTCGCGTCTCGCGTCTCTCGTCTCGTGATTCCGCACGGCTTCGTGGTTCCGCACGGTCCGCGCAGCAGGCGCGGTCACGCGTGCTGCCCATCGCGCTCTCCGCCGCGGCGCGGCTTCCAGTCCTCGATCGCGGCGAGCTTCTCGTCGTCGCCGAGCCAGCCTGCGCCCGCCGGCACCTTCGCCCCGTCGCGGCGAGCGCGGTGCAGCTTGGCGCGGAACATCGCTGCCTGCGTGAAGTCCGCGCCCGAGAGATCGCAGTGCGAGAGGTCCGCGTACGCGAGCTTCGCGCCGACGAAGCGCGCGCCGGCGCACGACGCGAAGGCGAGGTACGCCTCGACGAGCTCCGCCCCAGAGAAGTCGGCCTCGGCGAGCGAGGCGCGCTCGAAGATGGCGTTCTGCAGCTTCGCCCGTGAAAACCGCGCCTTCGCCGCGTTCGCCTCGCCGAAGAGCGCCTGCGTCAGGACCGCATCGGAGAAGTCGCAGTCGGACACATCGACCCCGGTGAAGTTGCACTGCGTCGCGTCGCAGCCCGCGAAGCTCGAGCCAGCGACGCTGCCGCGCATGAACTGCGTGCGGAACAGCTTTGTTCCCTGGAACGCCCGCGCGCCCAGCGCCGCCTCGACCAGCGTCGTGAGCGTCAGGTTCGCGCCGTCGAGCAGCGCGGTGCGCAGGTCGAGCTTGTACAGCGTCGCCTTCTCGAGGTTCGCGCGAGAGAAGTTCGCGCCGCCGGCCTTGACCTCGACGAGGTTCGCCCGGTCGAGGTTCGCCCCCTCGAACGAGGCGCGCTCGAGCGAGCACGTCGTCCAGGTCGCGACGGGCGCCTCCGCGCCCGACAGCGCCGCGCCCTCGAACGTCGACTCGATGAAGCTCGCGCCGACGAGCCTCGCCCCCGAGAGCGTCGCCCCGTCGAGGCGGCTCCGGAAGAAGGTCGTCAGGTGCAGGTCCACGCCCGCCGCGTCCACGCCCGACAGATCGCACTCGGAGAACGTCGACTCCTTGACGAGCGCGCCCCGCATCACGCGCGGCATGCGGACCCTGTCGAACACCGCGCCCGAGAGATCCGCGCCCGTCAGGTCGAGCCCGGAGATGTCCACGGCCTGGATCGGGTCCCCGTGGCGGACCTTGTCGAGCACCTCGTCGCGGTTCATGTCGCGCCTCCAGGAGCCGGCGCCGCCTGCCGGTCGAACCGGGTGAACTCGACGCTCGCCTCGGCGAACGTCGTCCGGTTGTCGCCGCGCGCGCGGCTGAAATCGGCCCGGCAGAGCTGCGCGCCCGTGAAGTCGGCCCCCGCCAGGCGCGATTTCGAGAGGATCGCCTCCGTCAGGTTGCACCCGCGGAGCGACGCGCGGTCGAGGTTCGTCCGGATCAAGAGGGCGTTCTTCATGACGGCGCGGTCGAAGGTCGCGCCCGTCGCGTCCGCCTCGGAGAGATCGGTCATCGTCATCTGGGCTCGATCGAACCGCGCGCCGCGCAGGTCCGTCGTCCGGAAGCAGGTCTTGTCGAGCACGGCGTCGCGGAAGTCGGCCTCCGGCAGGCCGCTCTTGTGGACGGCGACCCCCTCGGAGAAGCGCGCCCCCGCGAAGCGCGCCTTCGCCCCGGTGCAGCTCATCAGCGACGTCTTGTGCAGCCGAGCGCCCGAGAAGTCCGTGCCGTCGAGCGAGCACTCGAGGAGCATCGCCCGCTCGAGGTTCGCCCCGGCGAGGTTCGCCCCGGCGAAGCTCGCCTGGAGGAACGAGCAGAGCGAGAGATCCGCGCCCGAGAGATCCACGCCACCCCAGCTCACCTGGAGGGCGTCGGCGCGCTCGAGCTTCGCCCGCTTCAGGCTCGCCCCGGCGAGCCTCGCGCCCATCAGGACGGCCTCGGTCAGATCGGCGTCGTCGAACACCGCGCCCTCGAGGTTCGCCTTGCCCAGGTTCGCGCCCCGGAGCCGCGCGCCCGTGAGGTTCGCGCCAGAGAGGTCGGCCTTCGCGAGCACCGCGCCCTCGAGCACCGCGCCCGAGAGGTCGGCGCCGCGCAGGTCGGCCCCCTCGAGGAACGCGCGCGCGAAGCGCATCCCCCGCAGGTCGACCCCGCGGAAGTCGGCGCCGGTGAGGTCGCGCTCGTCGAGCGGCTCGCCCGCCTCGCGCGCCGCGTCGACGACGACGCGCGCCATCTGCGAGGCCTCGGCGGTCATCGGCAGGGCCGCGGATCGCAGGTGCGCCGAGCCGCGGTAGCCCTCGCGCGCCGCCTGCTCGAGGCGGAGCAGCTGCTCGGGGAACCCTGGATCCGCGAGCATCGCCTCCAGCTCGAGGTTCGGCACGCCGCCGAGGCGCGCCGCCTCGGCCAGCTCCGCGTACTGCTGGAGCTGCGCCTTGGCCGAGAAGCGCGGCGGGCCGCCGGGCGGCTCCTCCCCGGTCTGGCCGCGCCGGAGCGCCTCCTCGGACACGTCCATCTCGGCGGCCTGCGCCTTCATGCGCTCCTCGGCCTCCTTCTTCAGGCGCTCGGCCCTCTCCTTCTCTTCCTCCATCTTCCGCGACGCCGCGTCGAGGTACGTCACCAGCGCGTCGAGATCGTCGACCGGCGGAGGCGCTTCGTCCTCCGGCAGCGGCGCGTCGAGGCCGAAGCGCGCCGGGTCGATGCCGTCCGCGAGCAGCTCCTCGCGGCGGCGCTCGCGCTCCCGCTCCGCGCCGCGCCGCAGGTTCTGCGAGGCGAGGTTCTCGCTCTTGAGCCACTGCACCATCTCGATGCCGGCGACGTTCGCGGCGACGCCCGACTCGCGCGGCGGCATGAGATCGCTGTCGCTGAGGGACGCGATCGAGCCCCGGTCCTTGTCGATCCGCCGGGCGAGCGCCTCGCGGTAGTGCTCGATCGGCCGGGGGCGGCCGATCTCCTCGCAGGCGACGACGAGGTCGACGATCTCCCCGGCGTCGTCGTCGGCCACGGGCATCGAGCCGTGGAAGATCACGACGCCGAGGTTGGCCGAGGGGAAGAGCCACACCGTGTCGCAGCGGACGGGCAGATCCAGGAACGCCTCCCCGCTCGCGTCGCGGCGGGTGACGAGCACGCGCGCGGCGAGGCCGGGGAGCGCGCCCTCGATGCGCGGGCGCGTCGGGTGCATGTTCTCCACGAGGAACGCCTCGTCGCCGCGGAGCGGCTCGGCGAGCCATTGATCGCTCGGCGCGACGTTGAAGAAGGCGGGATCGACGTCGGGCGGCAGGCCGGGCGCCCACTTCTCGGCGTAGTCCGCGCCGTACGTCCCCGCGCGGGCGCGGCGCTGCCCGAACGTCACGTCCATCGCGAGGAAGGACGCCGGGCCTGGCCGGTCGCCGGGCGAGCGGATCAGCGCGCCGTAGTGCTCCACGTTCGGCAGCGGCCGGACGCGCTGCCCGCCGCGCTCGATCTCCTCGATCCCCTTCCCGTAGGGGTTCGCCGCGTCCTTCGGCCCGCCGAGCGCGCGCGCCCAGTCGATGGGCATCTCCGAGAACGGCTCCGGCTCCGTGAAGCCGTGGCCGCTCCAGTGCCGGTCGCCCAGCACGGCCAGGCGCTTGTCGACGGAGCCGAGCCGCGCGCGGACGAACGACGCGCCGACGCGGCGGCCCTCCGGGGCGTAGCACCGGCCCGCGACGAGCAGCTCGCCGCGCGCCTTCGTGATGCCGTCATCGAGCGGGATGCTCCCGAGCGCCGCCGTCGCGGCCTGCCAGAACGACATCTCATCGACGAGCGCGCGCGGCGCGTCGAGGGGGAACGCCATCATGGCGCCCACGTGGAACCTGAGGCGCCGCGCGACCTCGACGACGCGCGTGAGCGCCGGGACCTTGAGGGGTTTGACGACTCGCATCCGCGCTCAGATCTTCGTGAAGGCGCTGTTCCACGCGATGACCCCCGCGAGGGTCAGGGCGATCGCCTGATGCTTCAGGTAGGTGCCGAATTGATCCATCTTCGCGCCGACGGCCTTCTTGTCGAACGCGGCGAAGTCGAGCTTGATCAACGACGTCTCGAGCTTGAGCAAGTAGGCCTGCTGGGCGAGCGCGGCGTGGTCCGTCTTGATGACGCCGGTCGCGCCCTTGTAGAAGTAGAGCTCGTGCTTGTTCGGCGTGAGGTCGAACGTCAGCCCGAGCACCTCCCACTTCAGGTTGGTGGCCGTGATCTTCGCGTTGGGCGCCTTGATCAGGAAGTTCGTGTCGCACTTCAGGTCGACGTCCGCGCCGAAGTGGCCCTTCCAGGTGGTGGCGACCTCCGTCTTCCAGCTCTTGTAGTCGTCGAAGTTCTCGGCCGTGACCTTGTGCATCCACGGCCCGGTCACCGTCGACGAGCCCTCCGGCTCGATCGTCTGCTCGAACGTGCCGTGGACGTCGTGCTTCATCCCACCGCTCGTGATGGTCAGCGTCATCCCGTCGGTGATTGTCTGCTTCATGCCGCCGGCTTCCACCGTGTCCTCGCGGCCCGTCTTGATCGTGGTCTTGCGCGTCGCGTAGTAGGTCTCCTCCGCCGCGGCGGTGACCTGGAGCGTGTACGTCCCGCCGACGCCCGCCCAGAGGTTGCAGACCACCATGCTGAACTTGTTGCCGCTGACGTTCTCCCAGGAGTCGCCGCCGATCCATGAGCCGCCGTTCCCACACGTCGTCTCCAGGTAGCTGAAGGTGACGTCGACGAGGCTGCTGCCGGCGATGGCCGGGTCGGCGTTCTCGGGGGACAGGAACGTGCCGGTCTGCTTGTCGCCGTCGCCCGTGTAGACCGAGCCGTGGTTGCCGCTCGGCGTCCCCATGTAGATGCCGGTGCGGTTGTTCGGCGTGTGGAGGAAGATGAACTCCTTGCCCAGCTCGTCCTCGAGCACGAGCTGGTTGCCGCTCCCGGTCCGGATGATGTTCTGGCTGAGGTTGCGCTCCGCGACGACGCTCGGCCGATGCGCGTTGGGCACGACGCCGGCGATGAAGGGCCGGTCGGGGTCGCCGCCGAGGAAGGCGATCATCACCTCGGTGCCCTTGCGCAGCGGGAAATGGAAGCCCTCCGTCGTCCCGCCGTGCGGCTGCATCATGCGCACCCGCGTCGAGATGCGCGCGTCGGGCAGGCCGCTCGTGTCGAACTCGAAGCGCACGAGGTAGCGGCCGTCGGCGTCGATCTGCGCGTACTGGCTGTCGGCGGGGCCGCAGACGATCGCGTTCTCGAACCCGTAGATGCGCGGCCACGGCGTCGCCTGCGGCGCGCGGAACTGCACGTCGGCCGGGATCGCGAGCAGCTTGATCGCGTAGATGTCCTTGGCCGAGAGCCCCGTCAGCCGCGCGACCTCGGGCGTGATCCCGGCGATCGACGCGCTGTGCTGCACCTCCAGCGCGAGCCATTGGTCGACGATGTCCGCGGGCTGATCGTCCAGCGAGAACCGGTACCCGGCCCGCGGCCCGAGCGCGTCGCCGCTCCCGCGCAGGGTCACCTCGCGGCAGCCGATCGACTGCGCGCGCACCTGCGCGAGGCGCTCGGCGTCGCTCTGCACGAAGACGCGGAAGCCGTACTCGCGGATCGCGCCCACCCCGTTCGCGGTGATGCTGCTCTCGCCCTTCACCGACGCGGACGGATTCGAGTAGTTGTAGTCGGCGATGGTGACCGTCTTCGGCAGCCACTGCACGTTCTGCTCGATCTGGTGCAGGCCCGGCGGCGCGGTCACGTCGTCGCCGAAGAGCGGGACGTAGCGCACGACCCCGCCGCCCGGGAAGTCGTCGTGCAGCCCGCGATCGTCGACGATGACGAGCACCTCACCGGGCCCGTCCTCCGGGTGCTCGAAGAAGTAGTAGAGGCCCTCGCGCTCGAGCCACCGGTGAAAGAACGCGAGGTGCGTCTCGCGGTACTGCGCGACGAACTCCTCGACCGGGTAGTCGCCGTCGTTGATCGAGAAGCGGAAGTCGCTGCCCGCGAGCCCGCCGTTCTGGAGCGTCGCCGAGAGGAACTCCTTGACGGGCTGGTTCGTGAAGACGTGGCTGCGCCAGAAGTGGCGCAGGAACCAGAGCTTCGGCACGAGCAGCGCCTGGTACAGCGCCCGCTCCGCGTTCTGGTGCAAGAGGCGAACGCTCGCGATGACGCCGTGCACGACGAGCGGGTCCTTCCCGTCGCTGCGGCTCGCGCGCACCGTCGCCCGCTCGCCCACCGCCTTGCGCACGTCGGTGCTCGTCGGGACGGAGAAGAAGAGCTCGAACTCGTACGGCTGCGAGACGTGCTCGGTACCGCGGAAACCGATGAAAGCAACGCTTGCGAGAGCCGAGCACGAGAGCGAGAAACCGTCTGGGCGCATGGAGAGCCTCCCCATCCCTGGCCTGGTGTTGAGGGCGGAATCTCCGTGCATCGCGTCGCGGCGTCAACGTCTGCATGCGCCACGAGGGTGCTGTGGAACAGCGGATCCGGTGGTGGGACGAGCGCGCACCTGTGCGACGTTCGCCGGGCAGCGCGGGCTCGATGACGCGCGCTTGCCGAGCTCGTTGCGCTCGTGTGCCGCGCCGTCACCGCGCGCGTGCGCCGCGCCCTCACCGCGCGCGCGCCGCGTCCGCGTGCGTACCGTGGCGCCCTGCGCGCGCATCGTGCACGCCCTGCGCGCGCACCGTCTGCGCGCTGCATCCGTACCGTGTGCGTGCCGCGTTATCGCGCTGCTGCACTCGTGAGCGCGGCGATGACGCTGCGGGTGAAGCCGCGAAGGCGCGCGACGTCGTCGGGGCGGAGGGCGAGGGTGCGCGCGTCGCAGTAGAGCCTGCGGGCGATCTCGATCTGGAGCGCGTGGACCCCTTCGTCGCGGCGCGCGTGCCGCTCGAGCGCGTGGCCGCCCGGGAAGGGATCGTCGAGCGCGAGCGAGAGGCCGTGCGCGCGCGCGACCTCGGCGACCGCGTCGCGCGCCCAGCCCGCCGAGCTCTCGCCGCGCCGGGTCCCGAGCACGACGTCGGCGGCGCCCGGGAACATGACGTCGGGGTACGTGTGCCCGGAGACGAGGATCGCGGCGCCGTGGCGCGCGCGCGCCTCGGCGAGGCGAGCGGCGATCTCCGCGTGGTACGGCTCGAACACGTCGCGGACGCGGCGCTCGACCTCCGCGCGGGGTGGTGCGCTCTCGAGCCACTGCTCGCCGCTCGCGGAGCGCCGCCGCACCTCCCGCAGCCCGTAGGGGAGCTTGTCCTCGTAGGGCGTGGGCACGCGCGGGGCCGTGTTGAGGTCGATGACGAAGCGGCTCGCCGTCGCGACGACGAGCGCGGCCCCCTCGAGCGTGACGTCGCCGAAGAGCGCGTCCGCCGCGACGTCCGCGTCGGCCGCGAGGGCGCGCTCCGGCACGCGCGTGAAGCGCGCCGCGAGCTCGTCCACGACGAGGCTCGCGTGCGGGACCTCGACGACGATCGGCCCCGCCGTGTCAGGCTCGTGGACGCGGAACGGAGGCGGCGTGGCAGGCATCGTTGCTCCGGAAGGTAGGCGCGCGCCGGGTTTTTCGCACGGGCGCGCCGCTTTGCGCTCTCATGGCGGGCCATGGAACCCCGGATCTGGCTGCTCGTGAGCCGATACCACCTCGACGCCGGGCTGTCGTCGCTCCTGGTGGACGGCGCCGCGACGGCCTGCTTGCTCGTCCTCGCGGCGCTCGCGCTCCGGCTCTCGCGCCGGCAGCGCCGCGCCGCCGCGCGGGCCGAGGCCTCGTTCATGCCCGGCGCCGCGCTCGCGCCCGGCGAGGCCGTCGTCGCGGGCACCGTCGAGCGGGAGCAAGGCGCGGACGTGGCGGTGCGCGTCGAGGTCGAGCAGGAAGGGTCCGAGTCCGAGACCTCCGGGGTCTGGACCCACCAGTGGGCCGAGACCGGCCGCAAGGTCCATGTCCACCCCTTCTATCTCCGCCACGCGTCCGGCGCGCGCATCCGGGTCGAGCCGGGCGAGGACGTGCAGCTCGTCGACGCGCTCGACGGCATGATCCGGGTCGATCTCACCCGGCGCGTCCGCGTGGCCGAGCTCATTCCAGGCGAGAGGGTCTTCGCGATGGGCGAGCTCCGGCGCGCGCCCGATCCCGAGGCGCAGGCCCAGGGGTACCGCGAGCAGGCGCAGGGATACCTGCTCGTGCCCCCGCGCGGAGGGCGCATGCTCCTCTCGTCCGAGCTCCTCGGCGAGCGGTTCGCGCGCAGGGCGGCGTTCCACCGGCGGTGGGCCATCACCGCGGCCGTCGCGTCGCTCGTGTTCAACATGGCGTTCGCGGCCTTCCACGCGCGCCGCTGGCTGGGCGAGACGGTGGACGTCCGCGTGACGCAGCTCCAGGAAAACGACGACGGCGACCACACCCGCTTCGAGGTCACGATGCGGGGCGAAGGCGGCGCCGCCTTCTCCGACGAGGTGTCCTACGGCGCGTTCGCCCGGCTCCGCGAGGGCGAGATGGTGAAGGCGCGTTATGTCCCCTCGTGGAGCTCAGCCAGCGCGATCGGCCCCGACGTGACGGCCCACTCCGTGGCCTACGCCGCCTTGCCGCTCCTCGGCGTCATCGCGCTCGCGTATCTCGCTCGCGCGCAGGCCACACGGCCCTGGTACGAGAAGAAGCTGATCGAACAGGGGAGCGGCAAGCTCGCAGAGCCCCTGTCTTCCCCGCAGCAGGCCCCGAAGCGCCCGGAGGGCCGCCGCCGGGACCCCGCTTCTGGATGACGGACGGCTCGAGTCGGCAGGCGCTGCGCGTCCGACGACGGTCATCGAGACATCGCACCTGCGACCCGGGGGTCAGGATCGAGAGCTGACAGATCCCCTCATTTCGTTGGCATCACGGGAAAGAGAAAACTGAACAGGGAGGCGTGGAGATAGGGAGATTCATGGGATTTCACTCCCCGCCTCCCCGCCTCCCCGCGAATCTCCTCGAAACATTCGAGAGGATGCTTCAGGACCGAGAGAGCAGCTGCCGCTTCATCGAGTCGAGAAGGCGTTGGACGTGCCGGTGAGCTTCGCGCTGCCCAGGTTCTTCGCCTCGAGCTTGGTCTCCGCGTCCCTCACTGCAGCCGTGCCGGTGCCCGTGATCGTGATCGATTCCTCGGCGAGCGCGTAGATCGTGAACTCGTAGGTGTCGGTCTTCGTGCCGGTGCTGGTGCCGTAATTGGGGCAGGGCCCGAGGTAGTTCGAGTTCTGCTTGGCGCCGAGCTGCGTCGCGTCCGCCTGCTTGAACCCCTCGGGCAGCGAGGTGGTGGTGGCAGGAATGTTGTACAGAACCCAGTGATAGCCGTTGGGCTGCGACGGCGTCGCGTGCGCCAGGGTGACATCGATGAAGGTGATGGCGTAGCTCTTCGTACCCGCGGGCCCCGGGGTCCAGTGGAGCTCCGGCATGACGCTGTTCTGGAAGCCGGCGGTCTGGCAGGTGTACTTGTCGGCGAACTTGGCGCCTTCCGCGTGATTGGTGCTCGCGAGCGCGAACTCCTCGGAGGGCGCGCCGCCGCTCCCTCCGGAGCCGCCCTCTCCGCTCCCGCCTGCGCCCGTCGCGCCGCCCTCTCCGCTGCCCCCGGCCCCCGACGTCGTGGTGGTCGTGGGGTCGCCGCCGCTCGAGCTCGAGCTGTCGGCGCTGCTGCTGGTGCTGCCGCTGCTGCTGGCGCTCTGGGAGCTGGTGCTCGCCGCGGTCCCGCCGCCGTCCCCCGACACATCGGGATCGCTGCTGGAGCAGTTCAGGATGGCGAATGGCATGGCCGCGAAGGCGAGGTATCGAGCGCTACGTGTGAGCCTATCCGTGATGGTACGCATTGGCGCATGATGCCACACCGGCGTTCCTATCGCGATGACAGTCGCTTCTCCCCTTGCGACAAAGATCCGCAATTTAGCGGTACATTTCCCGGAACAGTGAGTGATTGAGAAATGTGAACGTTGACATGAACGCGCCTTGCGCGACACATCGCTCCAGGTCTCTCCTCAGCTCGCCAGAGAGGAAGAGGCGGAGCGGAGGGCCCTTGACACCGCGCAAGAGCGGGCAGGAGCGCCCGCGAGGACGCTCCTGCCCTGGCGGAAATGTGCAGAACCGCAGGGTCAATATTGCGTGTTGTTGGACGTCGTGATCTTCGAGGAGCTCACGCCCATGAAGAGCGCCTTGCCGATGCCGCTGTAGCGGGTGTTCGTCATCGTCACGCTGCTGCTGCTGCTGTCCGTCCGGAAGATGGACTCCTTCATCTTCGAGATGTCGCACCGGTCGATGAAGACGTCGACCTTGAAGTCGGTCCCCCCGTTCTGCCGGATGAACTTGCCGGCGTTCTGCGCCGTGAAATTCGACACCTTGAAGGTGCTGGCCGCGTTGATCTGGAACACCTTGTCGTCGCCGTTCTTCGCGGAGCCGCCGTTCAGCACCACGGTGCCGGACTTCTTGACCGTCAGGGCATCTTCGCCGATGTCCTCCCAGACGATGTTCTCGAGCGTGACGTTGCCGTACGTGTGAATGCCGTCGGCCGCCGGCGCGCCGAGGACCACGTTCTTCAGCTTCGCGCCGTCCTCGAGCTTGAACACCGGCTTCTGGTCCTCGGCCTGGCTGCCGTCCCCGAGCGTGTTCTTGTCGGCGATGTACCGCTTGCCGCCGCCGTCGAACGTCTCGCCCGCCTTCACGATGATCGTCGAGCTGACGACGCCGCCGTTCCCCGCCGTCGTGGTGCCGCCGCCCGAGCTCCCGCCAGAGTCGCCGCCGCCCACCGGCACGAGCTCGATGTAGTCGACCTTCAGGTCGTACCCCGACGACGAGGAGCTCTTGCCCTTGCACGTGAGCGAGAACTCGACATTGCCAGAGAGCGATTTCTCCCCGAGCGTCGCGGTCGTCCAGCTGTCGCCGGTGGAGGAGCCATAAGCGTCGAAGGACTTCACCGACGATCCCTTCACGGCGAGCTCGTACTTGCCGTACACGTTCCGCGTGGCGTAACGAAGGACGATCTTGTATGTGCCGGACGCGACCGACGCGGAGAACTTGAAGGTGTCCCCGCTCTGGTTGGCGCGGAGCTTCACGTTGTCCGCGTTGTCTTCGATCTTGTCGCCGGGCGAGGTGGACCAGCTCTGGTTCTCGGCCTCGATCCTGACGGCGCTGAGCGCGTCGCTCGCCGAGTCCACGTCCACATCCAGGTCGGCGCCGTCCGCCGCGAGGCAGCCGGCGAGGCCGAACGACAACAGGGCACCGAAAGCATAGGTCAATCTCAAGCTCATGATGTCATCCCTCAATCGTTAACGTTGCGCGCGACCGACGACTCCCACCCTTCACCCCCTCTGCGCACCCCTCCCCCACGGGTCGTCATGGCGTCGCGATGTCTGCGTGATGTCTTGTCCTGTCTTCACGTGGAGAGCAACGCCCAGGCCACGGCGCGCCGTCACCCGCGGCCCCAGATCAGGGCACCATGATCGCATTTTTCCGCTGAAGGACAGCGTTTCACCCGCTCCGGCGGATAGGCACGCTCGCCGCTGTCATGGGCCGCCGTCAACGACGTCAACCGGCGGTTGACACATGAGCCCGCAGGCGGCTCGACCGCGCGAGCCTGCCCTCCTGGCGCGGCCGCGGTCGCGCTCGCCGGCGGCGCCGGCCGCGGCGGCTCAGAGCGCCAGCGTGATACGATAACGAGTCAGCCAGTCGTTGAGCAGGAGGACCTGATGCATGCTCGACCGGACGAGCTCATCGGCTGCTCCTGCGGACTCCGAGGCGACGGCGCGGGCGCGGGCCATGTCGAGGAGCGGCAGCACCGGCGCGTCCTTCCGGGCGAGGAGCCCCGCGAGCTGCCCTCGGAGCCGCTCGGTATACGCTGGATCCTGCGTCGTCGGATACGGGCTCTTGCGACGGTCGAGCACCGAGCGCGGCAGGAGATCCTCGGACGCGGCGCGCAGCAGGCTCTTCTCGCGCCCATCGAAGGTCTTCATCGACCACGGCGCGTTGAAGACGTACTCCACGAGCCGGTGGTCGCAGAACGGGACCCGGACCTCGAGGCCGGTCGCCATGCTCATGCGATCCTTGCGGTCGAGCAGGATCGGCAGGAACCGCGTCAGGTGCAAATAACTTATCTCCCGCATGCGCCGCTCCGCTCCTTCCTCGCCCGGCAGGCGCGGGACCTCGGCGAGGGCTTCCCGGTAGCGCGCGGCGACGTGGCCCGGAAGGTCGATCTGCGCGAGGAGCGCGGGGGCGAGCAGGTGAACGGCGGCGCTCGCGCCATGGATCT
Organism: Sorangium sp. So ce145; assembly: GCF_051525985.1. Classification (NCBI taxonomy): domain Bacteria; kingdom Pseudomonadati; phylum Myxococcota; order Polyangiales; family Polyangiaceae; genus Sorangium; species Sorangium sp. So ce145. Next base: position 6,919,139 of record NZ_CP150315.1, read on the forward strand.
TCATGCGCATGGCGACCCAGGGGAACGTCTCTGCCGCCACCGTCTCCGGATCGTGGAACCAGAGGTATCCGCCGAAGACCTCGTCGGCCGACTCGCCGGAGAGCGCCACCGTGGAGCGCTCCCGGATGGCGCGGAAGAGGAGGTACAGCGACGTATCCAGGTCACCGAAGGCGATCGGGACATCCCGGGCGCGCAGCACCGCGGCGCGGATCTCGGGGTCGGCCAGCTGGGCTGCGGAGAGCACGATCCCCGCGTGGTCCGATCCGACGTGCCGCGCGACCTCGGCGACGTACGGCGTGTCCTGCGTGCTCCGCAGCGCGTCCGGCGTGAAGTGCTCGGCGTGCCCCGCGAACTCGACGGAGAAGGAGCGCACGGGCCCCGCGCCCTCTGCCGTGAGCGCCCGCTGCGCGAGGGCGGTCACCGCGCTCGAGTCGAGCCCTCCCGACAGGAGGGAGCAGAGGGGCACATCGGAGATGAGCTGTCGCGCCACGGTGTCCTCGAGCAGCCCGCGGACCGCGCGGATCGTGGTCGGCAGGTCGTCCTCGTGCGGCCTGGATTCGAGCGCCCAGTAAGGGCGCTCGGAGATCCCACCCCTCCGCACGTGCACGACATGGCCTGGGCGGACCTCTCGCATGTCGCGGAACACGGAGGATCCGGGCGTCTTGACGAAGGCGAGGAGCTCGCGCAGGCCGCCGACGTCCACGACCGGCGACGCGAGCGGGTTCGCGAGGATCGCCTTGGGCTCCGAGCCGAAGAGCACCGCCGAGCCGATCCGCTGGTAGAACAGCGGCTTGATGCCCAGCCGATCCCGGACGAGCAGGAGCTCCTCCGCGCGGACGTCCCAGAGGGCGAAGGCGTACATTCCGTTGAGCCGCCGGGGGAAGCCCGCGCCCCACTCGAGATACGCATGCAGCACGACCTCGGTGTCGCTGTGCGTCTTGAAACGGTGGCCCCGGGCCTCGAGCTCGCCGCGCAGCTCGCGGAAATTGTAGACCTCGCCCGTGTAGATGAGCACGGCCACCGGCGCGCCGTCCTGGTCGGCGATCATCGGCTGGCGGCCCCCGTCGAGATCGATGATGGCGAGGCGGCGGTGCCCGAGGGCCGCGCGCGGAGCGAGCCATACCCCTTCGTCGTCCGGGCCGCGGCGCTTCATCGTCGCTGTCATCGCCTGCACGACATCGCGCTCCCGCGTCAGATCGCGCTCGTAGTCCACCCATCCAGCAATGCCGCACATGGACGCTCCCCTCCCTCTCAGCGCCGCCGCGCGCCGGCGGCGGGCCTCGACGGCCCGCCGCGGCGCTCGCGGATCGCTCGCTGTTCGGCGGACGAGCGTAGACAGTGCGGCTGGGCCGCGCAACCAAGCTGGCCAGCGCGGCGCTCAGCGCTCGACAGGGATGGATCGGAGATCCTGGACACGCAGGGGGCGACGAGGCTGGCCGGCGATCCCGGCGGCGCATCGCCCTGCGCGGTCACTCTGCGTAGCAGACCTCGAGGCGCGGGCGGCGCGACGCCGTGGTGTCTTCGCTGGCCCGCCACTGCGTCGCCCCCGCCGCGTCCTCTTCCATCACAATCCCGTAATTCGGGAGGACGCCGTCAACCCAGTCCTGCACCAGGTCGGTGAGATTGGCGGTCCGATCGCCGGTGCCGTTGACGGTGACGATCGACGCGAAGCTGAGCGGCTCCCAGCTCTGGTTGTAGCTGTTCCAGCTCACGGTCGTCTCGCCCCAGGGCGCGAGGGCCTCGTGGAGACGAACGGTGGTGACCGCCGTCTTGTACACCTGATTGATCGTCAAGGTAGCCGAGTAGACCGGCGCGCCCGCGGGGATGAACGAGAGGTCGAACCAGAGGAGCGCTGCACGGAAGCCTCCGGTGCCTGCTCCGCCCGTGTAGACCGACGGGTACGACCCCTCGTTGTAGGTCGCCGCGGTCGACCAGAGCGTCGCGTCCCAGACCGTGCCGAAGGTGCCGCGCTGCACGGTCCTGCACACGGGCGTGCCTCCGGAGCCGGCCCCGCCGGCGCCGCCGGCCCCGCCCGACCCGCTGCTGCCCACGCTCATCGCGCTGCTCATCATGACGCTGCTCGTGCTCGACGCGCTCGTGCTGCTGCTCGTGCTCGACGCGCTCGTGCTGCTGCTCGTGCTCGACGCGCTCGTGCTCGACGCGCTCGTGCTGCTGGACGAGCTCGAGCTGCTGGACGAGCTCGAGCTGCTGGACGAGCTCGAGCTGCTGGACGAGCTCGAGCTGCCGCTCCCGCTGCCGGGGGGCGCATAGGCGAGCGTCAGCTCCATGTCGAACGATAGATCGTTCGAATTGGGGGCCGATTGCTTGACCATCACCGCGAGGATGTTGCTTCCGACCACGAAAGAGCTCGGGGAGAGCGTCACCGTGGTGAGCTCGTCGTCGCGCGACTCCCCGGACGCATAGTCACCGTAGGCCGTGCCGGTCACGCGCTTCGAGGCCACCTGGGTGCCGTTGAGCCAGACGACGACGCCGTCGTCGTGGATGAGCTTCATGGTCGCCTGCGCGACCGGTCCGTCGATCGGGATGATCTTCCGGAAGTAGGCGGTGGGATACGACGGCGTGGCCCGGTAGAGGGTCGTGCCCTCCCCGCCGTCGCCGTAGCCGAGCTGCCCCCAGCCCCCCTTCCACGAGGAGTCGTCGTACGTGAGGTCTCGCCAGGCCGTTCCTCGGTCGACGCCCACGTCGTCGTAAACCCAGTAATCGCCGAAGTAGACCGCCGTGTGGGGGAGGCTCTGGATCGTGAAGCCGGCGTTGCTCTCGTCGGAGAGCAGCGGGTGCTCGGCGTCGGAGACGCGCACGAGGGCCGTCGTCGTGTCGATGGAGGGAACCACCCAGTTGTAGCGGCCCGTGTTGGCGGTGCTGTCCGTGATCGTGGTCCAGGTCGCGCCGTCGTCGGTCGTGTACTCGATCCGCACGGAGGGGATGTTCCCCACGGTCGCCCAGCGGATCGGGTAGACGCCGCCAGGCGCCAGGCGCTCCCCGCCGTCGGGCGCTGCGACGTCGATGGCCGTTCCCTTCACGATGGCGAAGCGATCGCTGATCACGCCGTCGTAGCGAACGTTGGACACCGTGAGCCGGTTGTCCTCGACGTCGAGGATGCACGAGCCGCTCTGCGCCTCGTTGAAGTACATGAGCGGGTGGCCTCCGGAGCCGCCCACGTACGTGCCGTGGCCGGCGACGACATGGACCGCCCCTTCATGGCTCCCCTTGCCAGGGAGCTTCACATAGGGGCCGTCGCCGAGCGGCTTGCCGTCGCGCCCGTCGATGATGTGCCCGTCCGCCGTGGTCGGCGTATCGTAGGCGCCGTCCACGAGGAACGAGCGCTCGTAGTTGTGCGAGTGGCCCGCGAGCACCAGGTCGACCCCGCCCGCGTCGAGGATGGGCGCGAGGAACTCCCGGTGCTCGACCATCAACCAGTCCGTGTCCGAGTCGTGGGTGCCCTTCGTGTACATCGGAAAGTGCATGTACGCGATGATCCAGTCCTGTTCCGTCGCAGCGAGATCGGCGGCGAGCCAGTCCGCCATCGCGCCTGTCGAGTAACGCGAGGAGCCATAGCCGTCGAACACGACGAAGTGGACGTTCGCGTAGTCGTACGAGTAGTAAGCCTCCGTACCGGAGGGGACCCCGCCGGCCTCCCCGGCGGTGGGGAGCACGTAGGCGGTGTAGTAAGGACCGGTCTGCGTCGCCGAGTCGGAGCTCAGGCCCTCGTGGTTGCCGAACGTCGGCCACACGACGGTGTTGCGAAGGATTTCCGCGTACTGATTGAAGAAGCCGTTGGTGAACTCCTCGGTGGTGCCGAAGTTGTACGCCATGTCCCCCATGTGCAGGAACAGGTTGGGGCGGTACGCGCCGACGGCGTTCAGCATCGCGTCTCGCGTCGCCCAGGGCGCCGTGCCGCCGTAGCCGGTGTCGCCGATGATCCACGCCCGGAACTTCTTCGGCGTGGACACGGGCGGCGCCGTCTCGAAGTAGAAGGAGGAGGAGCCGCCGGCCAGCACCGCGGTCGAAGTACCGACGCTGTAGTAGTAACGGGTGTTCGGCGTGAGACCCCCGATGAACACCTCGTGCTGGGTCGCGAGCGCGCCGAGGTCCACCGTCTGCGTCAGATTCGCCGGATCGGTCCCGTAGCGCACGCGGCTGTCCGTGCCCACGTTGGTGGTCCACACCACGTAGACCGAGTTGGGCGTCAACGACTGCAGATAGGGCTGCCTTATCACCGACTGGGCGGCCGCCTGGCCGGCCCACGCCATCGTCACTGCCACCGATGCAGCAGCCAGATGTCCGGGGTTCAATTTCATTGCTTCACCCTCCGTGCTTCCTGATTCATCCCGCCTTGCCTCCGACAAACGCTCGCCACGGGGCGAGCCGGGCACCTTCCCGGCACGGTCACGCCAGCGATCGCATCGCGCCTGGTACCGTGCGCGATCAGCGCATCGGACGTGAACGCGCTGCTACCATCTTACCTAAACCCCCTATGGGAGATCATCTTAAATCGGAGAGCCTCGCGCCGGCTGCAGACCCCTCCGGTCTCTGTCTCTGTCTCTGTCTCTGAGCGGGGCCGGAGGGCAGCGGTCGCCGGGACGCGCTCAAAGCGCAATAGAATTCCGTCGCCACTGTCGAGCAAACGCGCCAACACTGACCAACACTGACCAACACTGAATACGTGCCCGGCGCCGACGGTTGGCGATCGTCGTCCCAGCGCTCAGTCGCGTCCTCGGCGTCCTCGGCGTCCGCCGCGTCCGCTTGCTATCGCACGGACGCTCGCACGGAGGGTGGACGCCGGGGCCTTCGCCCGTGGCCGCCTCGCGCGACGGCGGCAGGTCAGTCTTGCAAAGCCTTTCTGCTCCCTGGCCAGCTGGCGCGGCGCCCCTGGGCGCCACGCGGCAGGATCATCATCAGGAGGACCTCAAAGCATTGTTGTCGAGCAGCGGGTCGCTGCACGATCGAGGAAGCTAGCATGAACTCTTTTTCGATTGTATGAGGGATATGTGTCATCGCGATTTCTGACTTTCCGCGCGGGACCCGGGCGCATGATCGCGACGGGGGTGTGCGCTGGATCGCCGGCGCGGGCCGACTCCACCCCGCGCCTCCCGCGCCTCCCGCGACTTCCGCGTATTTTGCGAGCAACGACGGCCGGGCTCACCGCCATGGCGGCGGTCAGCGCGGCCGCCATGGCCGCCGTCCTGCTCCTGGGCGAGCGCCCTGCGCTGGCGGATCCGGGGGAGCCGGCCGAGATCGAGGCGCGCCGCCTCGTCCATGTGCTCGGCTATGTCGCCATGGACTATGGCGGGTGCGTCGCGAACGGCGCCGTCACCAGCGTCATCGAGTATGACGAGCAGCTGGCGCTGCTCGGCGAGGCGATCCATGTCGCCGCCCGCATCCAGCCGTCCGCGCTCGAGAGCGGGGCGGGCGACCTCGCGCAGGGCATCGTCGGCGTGCGCGAGCTCGTCGAGGCGAAGGTCGCCGCGGATCGAGTCGCCATCGCGGCGAGGGGCGCGCGCGACCGGGTCGCGTCCGCGTTCCGGCTGGCGGAAGCGCCGCTCTCGCGGCCCGACGCGCAGCGCGGCGCGGCCCTCTACCAGGAGAACTGCGCCACCTGCCACGGCCCGACGGGGCACGCCGATACCCGGCGCGCGGCGAGCCTGGTCCCGCACCCGGCGAACTTCCACGACGCGATCATCGCCGAGCAGCTCGCGCCCGTCGGCGTCGAGTCCGCGGTTCGATTCGGCGTCAGCGGCACGGCCATGGTGCCGTTCACGTTTCTCTCCGCCCGCGACCGCTGGGACCTCGCCTTCCACGTCGCCGGCCTCCACCACCCCGAGCCCGGCGAAGGCCCGAGGCCGCTCGATCTGCCGGACTACTCCATGGTCGAGCTCGCGGTCCGCTCCGACGCGGACCTGCGCGCCGAGCTCTCCGCGCGCGGGATCCCCGCCGAGCGGCACGGGGCGCTCCTCGCGGAGCTCCGGCGGCGCGTCGCTTATGGCGGCGAGGCCGCGTCACACCCCCTCTCCATCGCGCGCGCCGCGCTCGACAGGGGGCGCGCCGCGCTGCGCGAGGGCAGGCTCGCCGACGCGCGCGAGGCGCTCGGCACAGCCCAGCTCGACGGCATCGACGTGGCCGAGGCGAGCGTCCGCACCGTGAAGGAGGCGCTCGCGAACGACCTCGGCGACGGCGCCTTCGCCCTTCGAGCGGCGCTCGCGGCAGGCGCGACGACAGACACGCTCGACGCGGGCATGGCCGCGCTCCTGCGCGACGCGACCTACGCCGAGGTCGCGCTCGCGCGGTCCGGGGGCGCGCCGGGTCCGGTCGTGGCCCAGGTCTCCAGCCGCGTGGCGCTGCGCGAGCTCGCCGCTGCGGCGCTGTTCCTCGCCGCGCTCCCCGCCGTCGCGTCGTCACGGAGCCGGCGAGTCGTCCACGTCGCGTCGGGCGCGGCGCTGCTGCTCGCGCTCGCCGCCTGGGTCGCAGCGGCGCTCGGGCACATGGCCGGCTTCTGGCGAACGCTCACGGCAGGCGCGACGATCGCGCTCGCGCTCGCCGGCGCGGCGGCGCTCGCCCGGCGGCGCGGCGCGCGGCAGGAGCGCTCGCAGGAGCCATTGCATGGCGGCCTGTCGCGAGGCAGCCGAGCGGCCGTGTTCGCGACCGCGCTGCTGGCCGGCTTCGGCGCGGCGTTCTCGGCGCTCGACGCCGCGCTCGGGGTGTCGCTCCCCGTCGCGCCGCCCGCCGTGGCCGGGGTGTTGATCACGCTCGCGCTGCTCGCCGCAGGCGCGGCGCTGGTCACCCGCGCGAGCCGGGCGGCCGCGCGCCGCTGGGCGAGCCCTCCCGCCTGGCTGGCCTGTCTGCTGTGCGCCCCGCTCGCCGGCCGCGCCGTGGCCGCCCTCCAGCTCTGCGGGTTGCTGCCGCTCCACCGGCTGCCGCTCCCTCGCTTCACCGCGCTCGGCATCTACCCTGCGGTCGAGACATGCCTCGTCCAGGCAGCGCTGCTCGGGCTCGCGCTCGCCGGCGCGGCCCGCGGCCGCCGCGCCGAAGGCGCGTGTTGACGGACGCCGCGCTACGCTCGGTAACACCCGGTGATGCCGCGCCACGATCGGTAACGCGGTCGGTTCATCGACATCGCTCGAACACTCCGCGCCGTGCATCCGCGCGACTCCAGCGCTTAGGGCATTGCAATGCGCGGTCGAGGAAGAGCGCGCCCGCGGCGCCGTGATACGGTCGACGCCACAGGGCTGTCGCCACGGAGCTCGCCGGAGCTACCGAATCGCCGACAGGCGATGGCGGAGGCTTCCTCACGACGACAGTTCATGTAGGGAATGGTCGCTCCGCGCAGGCGAGCTGCCTTGATTCGACAGGCCGAGCAGCGCTGGGCCGGCGAGGGGCCGCCAACCGTTGTCTCGCGTCCGCGCCGCGGCGGCTCGCGTCGCGACCGACGCGCTTCCATTCTGGCACGCAGCGTCCTATCGTGATTGGCCGAAGCTTCTCGGAGATCCCTTCCATGACCATGAACAGCAAGCTGGCTTTTGCGCGGTGGACCAGCGGGTGCCTCATTGCGGTGCTCGGAGTTGGATGTGCCCAGATCTTCGGCTTCGATAAGTCATACGAGGTGGGGAAGGGCGGCGCAGGAGGGGGGGGCGAAGGCGGCACCGGCGGCACGGACGCGGGCGGCGGGGGCGCTGGCGGCGAAGGCGGCGAGGGCGGCGAGGGCGGCGCAGGAGGGGATGCGGGAGGCGGGGGCGCTGGCGAAGGCGGCGCCGGCGGGGATGCGGGAGGTGGAGGAGAGGGGGCAGGATGCCCGGAGCCGCCGCTGGGCGACCCGACGCTGGAGCTGTCGTTGATCGACGACATGGAAGATGACGACCATTTCATCATCGAAGTGGAAGATGAGACGAACCCACGGCGGGGGCTCTGGTTCGTAGCGAACGATGGCAAGGGGACGCAAACGCCCGGAGTGGGCGAGCAGTTCGTGATGAGCCTCCTCGAACCGCCGCGCGGCGACAGCACGCTGGCAGCGCACGTCGTGGCCGACGACTTGTTCGAAAGCTGGGGAGCCCTCTTCGGCTTCCAGCTGAACAGCCCTTCGTCGTCCCAGCTGGGCCTCTACAACGCCTCCGAGTTCAGCGGTGTCACCTTCTTTGCCTACGCCGATGAGGGCTCCTACAACAAGGTGCTCGTGGACGTCGTCGACGCGCAGACCTGGCAGGATGGCGGCATCTGCACCTCTGCTGACGGCGGGTGCAGCGATCACTTCACCAAGACCGTCACGCTGACGAAGTGCTGGACTCAAATCAAGGTGCCCTTCGCCAGCCTCAAGCAGTCCGGCTGGGGCCAGGCGTTCGACGCGCCCGACCTGACGCAGGTCTGGGCCATCCAGTTCCGCTTCGCAGCGAGCCGTCAATTCAGCGTGTGGATCGACGACGTGGCGTTCTACAAGGAGCCGGCGCCGGAGACGGAACCCGGGGGCACGACCCCGTGAGCGCCGGAGCTGCGCGCGAGCTCGCGACGAGGGTCGAGCCCGCTCGCCGTCGAGACGCAGGTGCCGACGAGGTGCAACCCGAGCACGGCGCCGATCCCCTCGCCCGCCCATAGTCCGAGATCGAAGAGCGGCTCGAGCCCGAGCTCGGTGAGCGCGAGGGCCGCCGCCGGCTCGGCCGCGCGGTGCGCCGCGAGGAGCCACGGCCGGAGCGTCGGGGCCATCCTGGCGGCGCAGAGGGCCGCGGCGCACGCCGTCAGCCCGTCGACGACGACGCCCACGCGCAGCCGCGCGGCCTCGAGCGCGAAGCCGGCCATCGCGGCGATCTCCAGCCCGCCGACCTTCGCCAGCACATCGAGAGGGTCCGTGGGATCGGGCGCGTGGAGCGCGAGCGCGCCGGCGACGACGCCGGCCTTGCGCGCGACGCCCTCCGCGTCGAGGCCGGCGCCCGGTCCCGCGAGGCTCGCCGGCGGCGCGCCCGTGAGGGCGCACAGGATCGCTGTCGCCGCCGTCGTGTTGCCGATCCCGAGGTTGCCGAGGCCCGCCAGCGTGACGCCCTCCGCGGCGAGCGCGCGTGCGGTCTCGGCGCCCGCCTCCATCGCGCGAGCCGCCTCGTCGCGCGTCATCGCCGGCTCGCGCCGCAGGTTTCCGGTGCCGCGCCGCACCACCCGCGGTACCAGCGGGACGACCGGCGCACACGGCAGCGCCGAGAGATCGCCCGCCAGGCCGACATCGACCGCGACGAGCCGCACGCCGTGGCGCGCCGCCAGCGCCGCGACCGCCGCGCCCCCGGCCATCACGTCCGCGAGCCTCGCCGTCGTCGCCGCCGAGGGGTGAGCGCTCACGCCCTCCGCGACGACGCCGTGGTCCGCGCAGAACACGGCCAGCCCCGGCGCGGGCAACGGGAGCGGGAGCTCGCCACGCACGCCGGCCCACCACGCCGCAAGCTGCTCGAGCCGCCCCAGGCTGCCCGCCGGCAGGCCGAGCGTGGCCTGGTGCGCACGGGAGGCCTCCATGGCGGCGGCGTCCAGCGGTGGGATCGCCGTCGTCCGGAGCGATGAGCGCGGCGGCTCGCTCGCGCGGCCCGCCGCCGGCGTGGCGGCGTCCTCGCGGTCTTGCCAGATGCCATGTTCGTGGACGACCTCATCGACCGCGCGCCGCTCTCGCCAGCCGCTCTCTTCCAGCATCGGTCGCCGCCGGAACGCGACGGGGTGGCCCAGGCAGAGATACGCAATCGGCTCCACGCCCGGCGGGAGGCGCAGCTCGGCGCGGAGGACGGCGGGCTCAACGATGCTGACCCAGCCGACGCCGACGCCCTCGGCGCGCGCGGCGAGCCAGAGGTTCTGCACCGCGCAGCACGCGCTCGCGCGCACCGCCTCGGGCTGGACGATGGTGCCCAGGATCGCCTCCCCGCGCGGCCTCAGGTCGACCGCGACGCACACGTTGAGCGACGCCTCGAGGATCCCCTCGAGGCGATAGGAGAGGTACTGCTCGCGCCGGCCCTCCGGAAAACGGGCAGCCTCCGCCTGGCGGCAGCGAAGGAAGCTCTCGCGGATCCGCGCGCGCTGCGCCTCGTCACGCACCACGACGAAGCCCCAGGGCTGGGAGAATCCCACGCTGGGCGCCATGTGGGCGGCCTCGAGGATGCGCCGCAGGACAGCCCGGTCGAGCGCGCGCCCCGGCTCGAAATGCCGCACGTCCCGCCGCAGGGCGATGACGTCGTAGACCGCCTGCCGCGCTCCCTCGTCGAAGGCGGCGACGGCCTCCGGGACCAGGTACGACGGTTCGTGTGTGGCGTTCACCGCGGTCAGCTACCACAGTTGCCAGGCGATGGGCAGCCGGCGGCCGCGCGCTGCAGACGGCCCCCCTTCGCGCGTCTTGCCTCGAGCCAGCGAGCCGCGCCGATGGGGCTCTGGGCGAGCGGGACCGCCGTGCTCGGCCTCCGCGCCGATCGCGCCCATCACGAGGGCGCACCCCGGGTGGACGCGGCTACCCCGCCCTCGACAGGGAGAACCCCTCGTATCCCTGAGCCGCGACCGCCTCGCACCGCTTTCTGTAGGCGCCGACGCCCCCGGCATAGGGCATGAGGACGCGCGGCTTGCCAGGGATGTTCGCCCCGACGTACCAGGAGCTGGCCAGCGGATACAGCGTGCCGCCGGCCACCTCGTTGGCGTGCGCGACCCACCCCTCCTCCGCCTCGGCGGTGGCCTCGATGCACGCGAAGCCTCGCTCTCGCAGGTACGCGATGCAGTCCGCGATCCATTCCACGTGCTGCTCGATGGAGACGATCGCATTGCTGAACACGGACGGGCTCCCAGGCCCGGTGATCGTGAACAGGTTCGGGAAGCCGGCGACGGCGACGCCGAGGTACGTGCGCGGGCCGTCGGCCCACCTCGCCGCGAGCGGCTCGCCGCCCCTCCCGCGGAGCTCGATCCTGGTCAGGGCGCCCGTCATGGCATCGAAGCCCGTGGCGAACACGAGGCTGTCGAGCGTGTACTCCGCGCTCCGCGTCCGGAGCCCCGTCTTCGTGATCTCCTCGATGGGTGACGCCTTGACGTCGACCAGCGTGACGTTCTCCCGGTTGAAGGTCTCGTAATAGCCGGTGTCGACGCAGAGCCGCCGGGTGCCCAGCGGATACCCCCTCGGCGACAGCGCCTCGGCGACGGCAGGGTCGCGGACCGTCGCGCGGATCCGGGATCGGACGAACTCGGCGGCGGTCTCGTTGGCTTCCCGGGACCGCATCACGTCCGAGAACGTGGCGAGGAAGCCGGTGCCGCCCTGCTCCCAGCGAGCCTGATACGCGCGCTCCCGCTCCTCGGGCGGCACCTCCAGCGCGGACCGCGGGTCGACATCCATGATGACCCCGGCGCGCGTCTCGCGGGCCCTCTGCCGGTGCTCCGCGTAGTTCGCCTTCATCCACGATTCATGGGCCGCCTCCAGGGGCGCGTTGCGCGCTGGCACGCTGAAGCACGGGGTCCGCTGGAAGACGAAGAGGCGCGCCGCCTGCTCGGCGATGGCCGGGATGACCTGGACGCCGGACGAGCCCGTGCCGATGACGCCGACGCGCTTGCCGGTGAAGTCGACGCCGCCGTGCGGCCAGTGGCTTGTGTGGTATCGCTCGCCCCCGAATGCCTCGAGCCCCTCGATGTCGGGCACCTTCGCGGCGGACAGGCAGCCTGTCGCCATGATCAAGAACCCGGCGGACACGCTGGCGCCGTCGTCGGTCCGGATCACCCACCGATCCGCCGCCTCGTCGAAGGCGGCCGCGGTCACCCGCGTCCGGAGCTGGATGTGCGCGCGGAGCTCGAACCTGTCCGCGACGTGCTCGAGATAACGCAGGATCTCCGGCTGCGTGGCGTATCGCTCGGTCCACGTCCATTCCTGCTGGAGCTCGGGAGAGAACGAATAGGAGTAGTCCATGCTCGCGATGTCGCAGCGCGCGCCGGGGTAGCGGTTCCAGTACCAGGTGCCGCCCACCCCGCCGCCCGCCTCGTAGACGCGGACCGAGAGGCCGAGCCGGCGCAGGCGGTAGAGCATGTACAGACCCGCGAACCCGGCGCCGACGACGACGGCGTCGACGCGGCCCAGAGGCGCCGGGGTGTCTCCTGAACGATTCGACTGCACGTCAGACATGATGTTCGCCTCCCTCTCCGGACATGGGTGCGCGGGAGGCCGCTCGAGGCCCCGCGCGCTCGCTTCAGAGACGCGCGCCGCCCTGCGCCGGCGCCGGGCGTGGGGCGCGGTGGACGCGAAGGGCGAGCGCCATCAGGCTCAGGACAAGCACCACCCCGAGGTGCACGAGGCCGCTCCACCCCAGCGCCGACAGGAGCGCGCCGGACGTGAGCGACGCCGCGCCGCTGGCGGCGAACACGCACAGATCGTTGACGCCCTGCGCCCGGAAACGCTCGGGGCCGGACCGGCTGCGCGCGACCAGGGTCGTCGCGGTCACGAACACATAACACCACCCGATCCCGACCAGCGAGAGCCCGACCAGGTGCCCTCCGAACCCTGGAGCCAGGCTGATCACGAACCCCGCGAGCAAGAACAGCAGCCCGAGCCCCTGGAGCGCCGCGATCGACATCCGCTTCAGGAGGGCGCCGACCGAGAGCGAAGGCAGGTACATGCTCAGGAGGTGCACCTCGATCACCCAGCCCGCCTGCCGGATCGAGCGCTGCTCGACGCCGCACATCTGGAGGGGCGTCGGCACCATGATCAGGCTCATCACGAGGAAAGCGCCGGCGCCCATCGCCACCATGGGCCAGTACAGCGCGCGAGCCCCCGCGTCGGCCGCGGCGGAGGCCTCCGCGGCCCGCGCTTCCTGCGGCCGGTACGACACGAACGCGAGCGCCGCGACGAGCTGGAGCGCCGAAAGGACGAGCAGGGCAGAGGGCAGCTCGCTCGACGTCCGTCCTTCCAGCAGGCCGAAGAGCGAGATGCCAGGGACGATGCCGAGCGCGCTGGCAAGCTGGATCATGGTCAAGAGGCGCGGCGCCCGATGGCTCTCCTGCCCTTCGAGGATCGCGAAGCGGTACTGCTGCACGAAGGCGCCGTGCAGGCCGACGCCGGAGACCGCCGCGCAGAACAGCGGGAGATCGGAGCGGTCCACCGCGCGCGCCGCGAGCGCGAGGCAGCCGGCGGACAGGAGCGCCGCGGCGATGAAGCAGGGCTTGCGCCCGAAGCGGCGCATCAGCTGGCTGGCCGGCCAGGTGCCCAGGGCCGAGGAAAGCACGAGCACGGCCACCGGGAGCGTCGCGAGCCGCATGTCCCTCGCGAGCCGCTCACCCACCACGCTGCCGGCGAACTGGACCGACACCACAGAAGCGATCCCCAGGACCTGGCAAAGCAGCAGGACCAGCGTGTTGACGGACGTGGCGGGCGCAGGCACCGCGACGACAGCCTGACGGCTCAACGGGCGCGCTCCACGCACGGCAGGGCGGCCCCGTTCCCCGCGTCGAGCGCGGCGATCGCCTCGAGGGAGAGGCCCAGGCGCTCGTGGAGGAAGCGCACCATCGTCCAGTGAGGAAGCGCGCCCTCGTCGAAGGGGCCGAACTCGTCGCGGTAGAGCGGCAGCCAGCGCAGCGCCTCCTCGATCGCCTGCTCCCGGCTGGCCTGCGCCTCCTGATAGTCCTCGTAGGGCAGGCTGCGGTGATGGATGAAGAAGCGCCCCGGGAGGCGCTCCTCGCACAGCTCGCGGTACTCCCGCGTCTGCAAGATCAGGTAATGCCAGACCTCGTCGATCGCCTGCTCCACCGGCAGGAACAGCCCGGCCAGCGGCTCCGGATAGCGCGATATCAGGTAGAGGTACCGCAGGCATTCGAGCACCTGACGCTCCACGATCGCGGGCTCCTCGCCGGTGGTCCGCACGAAATGGCGCACCACGCCGGAGAAGAACGCGCCGTCGAGCCGCGCCTTCAGCGCGGCGGCCGTCACCCTGGGTCGTTCCATCGTCACGAGCCACCTCGCTCCGCGGCCTCGCCGCCCTGCACCAGCCATGCGTACTTCCCGGACTTGCCGATCGCGATGTGGGAGCGGTGCTCGAGGACGCAGTCGAGGCCGGCGCCCTCCCAGATAAGCTCTCGCAGCGCGCGCGCCGCGGCCGGGCCGACGGGCGCGCCGTCGAAGGTGGTATAGAGCAATCGGCCCCGCCGCTGCCCCTCCGCGTGGAGCTGATAGACGAAGACGGACGGCGCGGAGACGGCGATCCAGTCATCGAGATCGGCCTGCGAGATCGGGCCCCTCTCCCTGGCCCAGAAGAGCTCCCGCTCGCGCCCGCAGAACCGGCGGATCCGGAGCGGATCGGGGGAGCCGTCGACCGTCTCGGCGCAGTCGCCCGAGCGATAGCGGATGAGCGGCATGCAGGGGTTGCGCACGCTCGAGACGATGAGGCTGTAGATCGCGCTGCCCTCCTCGACGGGGATCAGCTCCAGGTGCATCTGGTCCAGGTAAGGCCAGTAGCGGCCGTGACGATCGCTGTAATACAGATAGCCGAGCTCGGTGCTGCCGAACAGGTCGACGATCGGGCACTCGACGTGCTCCGCCAGGAACCGCCGCACGTTCCTCGGCGTGAGCTCGTAGGCGTGAACGATGCTGGCCGGCCTCGGAAAGCGCTCCCACGCTCCCATGTCCATGGCCTTCTTCACCAGGTGAGCGAGGTGGTAGCCATCGCAGTCGAGGTGGTAAAGACGTCGCGGATGCGCATCTCGAACGGCGCTCATCTCGTCGAGCATGCGCTCGACATCGCCGCGATCCCACAGCGCCGGGTCGAGCCGCAGGTTGATATAGAGCGTCCGCTCGTCGAGCCGGCGCTCCTCGAGGCTGGGGAGCGCCGGCGCCTCGGCGCCGCGCCGCCTCGCGGCGAGCCGCGCCACGTGCTCGGTCGCCAGCACCGTGGTGATCGAGACGCGCTGGCAGCCCTCATGCCAGGTGACCGCGATGTCGGGGTGCTCGCTCCACAGGCGGTAGTACGACTTCAGAAGGAAGAATGGCGGGCGGATGATCTGCATCCGCGCGTGGTTGGTCCCGGTCGAGAGCACGAGCTCCGCCTCGCCGACCTTCAGCGCCTCGGCGAGCCTCGGGGTCATCCAGTTGTCCGGAAATCCTCTTGCGATCTCCGGCTTGTCCAGGATCGGGAAAGAGCCCTTCTCGATCGACTGTCGGTAGATAGGGATGTCCCTGACCTGATCGATCATCGCCGCGAGCGTCGGTGCGTGGGCGTCCATCGGTCGACTCCAGGAAAAAGGTTGAACAGCCATCGAGAAGCGCAGCCCCCATCGGTCCGGGCGCGCGCGAGCGAGGCAGAAGACCACGGCAAGATGAACCTGGTCCTGCCGCCTCGCTCGCGGCCCCGGCGGCTCCGTCAGCTGATGCAGCCGGCCTTCTTCGAGATGCAGCCGGCCTTCTTCGAGATGCAGCCTTGCTTCCGCGAGATGCAGCCGGCCTTCTTCGAGATACAGCCTTCCTTCCGCGAGATGCAGCCGGCGTCGAGGGTCGGCGCACCGGACGTGTTGGCCGCGATCCACTGCTTCCAGAGACGATCCTGGGCGATCTGCCGAATCAGGTGTTCCATTCGAACCTCCGATGATGTGATGGTGAACGATGCAACCACGGCGCACACGTCCGCGACCCGCGCAGGGCGGCGGTCGTGTGCTCGACGGTCCGGCAGACACTATTTGTGGGCAGCCCGACCGTCTGGCTGACTATACGGTTCAACCCAAAGGGGTCAAGGCGGGCAATCCGTGGGGGGATCGCGCCGCCCGGCCATCCGCCGAGTCGGCCGCTCCAGGACCAATGAAACTATCTCGGCGCGCGCACGCGCGAGCCTGCGATTCGACCGCTGCAATTCGCATTGAAATCGATCCTGTCGCGACGATACCCAGATGAGAGCGTGGCAAATTGTCCCGCGCAACCCGACGATCGGCGTCACCCTCGCCCGCGCGGGACACCGCGTCTTCGCCGGGATGCGCGCGATCACGTCGAAGAACGCGGGGCCGGCGTCCGAGCTCGCGGAGCTCGCCGCGCGCGAGGGGCTCGCGCTCCGCGTGATCGAGCTCGACGTGACGAGCGACGCCTCGGTCGACGCGGGCGTTGCGCGCGTGCTCGACGAGGCGGGCGGCGTCGACGTCGTGATCAACAACGCGGGCTTCCCGTCGCAGGGGCCGCTCGAGGCGTTCACCGTGGCGCAGGCCGAGGCGACGCTCCAGGTGAACTACCTCGGCGCCGTGCGCGTCAACCGCGCCGCGCTGCCCGCGACGCGGCGGCAGAAGAGCCGGCCGGGGAGCGGTCACTGCGCACCGTGCTCGACCCGCTGGGCAACGGCGCCGCGGAGGAGATCAACCGCAGGACCGACGACGTGCAGCGGGCGTACATCGAGCGGATGGGCCTCGGCGGCGCGCTCAGGCGAGCCGGCGGATAGCGCGCAGCAGCCGGGATCCGCGGGGCGCGGAGATCTCCGCGCCTCCTTGGGACACAAACCCTCTCCGAGTCCCGTCACCGCGCGATTGTCAAGACCGAACCGGGCTGCCAGCCTGGCTCGCGTGCCTGTGCACCAGCAGCTGAAATGAAACACCGTGTCCATCCGTCGCTGCGTCGCGCAACGCGCGTCATTCGTCAGCGGTGCTCCGCAGGCTCCGCTGCGAACGGGCGCTCCTGCGGGTGTGGCCGAATGGCGCAGGATGAAGTGATTTTCGTCTAGGGGCGCGAAGGGCGGCCGGGCTACCCTGGCGACGGGTCGTCGGCCTTTCTGCCCGAGCGCAGCCGCTCGTGTTCGTCCTGGTCCTGCCCGAGCGCAGCCGCTCGTGTTCGTCGAGGTGTGTCGTGAGGTTGAGAACGTCTTATCTGGCTTTGGCCGTGGGATTGCTGCAAATAGTCGCCGCCTGTGGGGGGGGCGCGCCCTCCACCACGGGCGATCCTGGCGTAGGCGGCGCGGGAAGCGCGACCTCCAGCGGCTCCGGCGACGGCGGCGGTGGCAGTGACTTCGGCTCCGGCGTCGCCTCCGGCGGCGGCGGAAGCGGCGGCGGGCCCGATCCCTGCGCCGTCGACGACCCGCCCCCCGAGTGCCTCTTGCCCCAGGAGCCCGCCTGCGGCGACGGCGAGATCAACCAGGCCAGCGAGGCGTGCGACGACGGCAACAGCCTGCCCGGCGATTGCTGTTCCGGTCTGTGCGAGATCGAGCCTTACTGTGCATGTCCGCCCGGCGAACCGTGCGTGCTGACCATCGCCTGCGGCGACGGCGTGGTCGATCCGGGCGAGTTCTGCGACGACGGCAACACCGCTGACGGCGACGGCTGCAGCGCAGACTGCATCGTCGTCGATCCCTCGTACGTCTGTCCGAGGCCGGGCGAGGCGTGCACGCTGCTCTACGACTGCGGCGATGGCCGCGTGAACGGCTCCGAGGAGTGCGACGACCGCAACGAGACGCCCGGCGACGGCTGCAGCGCGGACTGCAAGCGGGAGGCGGGCTTCGTGTGCCCGAAGCCCGGGCAGCCGTGCGAGCGCCTGCCGGTCTGCGGCAACGGGGTCAAGGAGGCCGGCGAGCTCTGCGACGACGGCAACGCCGCGAGCGGCGACGGCTGCTCGAGCCTCTGCCGACAGGAGTCCTTCTACGTCTGCACGACGCCGGGGCAGCCCTGCGAGCTCCTGATCCGGTGCGGCGACGGCGCCGTGGATCCGGGCGAGATCTGCGACGACGGCAACGCCCAGGGCGGCGACGGCTGCAGCGCCGACTGCAAGACGCTGGACCCGCTTTACGCGTGCTCCGAGCCGGGGAAGCCCTGCATCCTCCTCTATCGCTGCGGCGACGGGCGCGTGAACAACGGCGAGCAGTGCGAGGACGGCGACGACCCGCCCGCCTCCGGCGACGGCTGCAGCGCGACCTGCATGCGCGAGCCCGGCTTCGTGTGCTCGAAGCCCGGACAGCCGTGCGAGCGCCTGCCGGTCTGCGGCAACGGCGCCCTGGAGAGCGGCGAGCAGTGCGACGACGGCAACACCGCGAGCGGCGACGGCTGCTCGAGCCTGTGCCGTCAGGAGGCCTTCTACACCTGCCCGACCCCGGGTCGGCCCTGCACCCTCCTCTACTGGTGCGGCGACGGCGCGATCAACCCGGGCGAGGTCTGCGACGACGGCAATACCGTGGGCGGCGACGGCTGCAGCGCGGATTGCAAGGCGATCGACCCGATCTACACGTGCCCCACGCCGGGTCAGCCCTGCACCCGCCTCTACTGGTGCGGCGACGGCCGTGTGAACGACGGCGAGCAGTGCGAGGACGGCAACACCCGGAGCGGCGACGGCTGCAGCGCCACCTGCATGCGCGAGGAGGGGTATCAGTGCAGCCGCCCCGGTCAGCCGTGCACCCGGCTGCCGGCCTGCGGCAACGGCCTCAGGGAGACCGGCGAGCAGTGCGATGACGGCAACACCGCGGGCGGCGACGGCTGCTCGAGCCTGTGCCGGCAGGAGTCCTTCTACACCTGCCCGACCCCGGGCCAGCCCTGCGAGTTCTTGATCCGGTGCGGCGACGGCGTGCTCAGCCCGGGCGAGGTCTGCGACGACGGCAACACCGTGGGCGGCGACGGCTGCAGCGCCGACTGCAGCGGGGTGGACCCGATCTACACGTGCACAACGCCGGGTCAGCCCTGCACCCTCAACTACTGGTGCGGCGACGGCCGCGTGAACGACGGCGAGCAGTGCGAGGACGGCGGCTCCCCGCCTGCGTCCGGCGACGGCTGCAGCGCGGACTGCATGCGCGAGCCGGGGTATCAGTGCAGCCGGCCGGGCCAGCCGTGCACCCGGCTGCCGGCCTGCGGCAACGGCCTCAGGGAGACCGGCGAGCAGTGCGATGACGGCAACACCGCGGGCGGCGACGGCTGCTCGAGCCTGTGCCGGCAGGAGTCCTTCTACAGCTGCCCGACCCCGGGCCAGCCCTGCGTGCTCCTGTTCCGGTGCGGCGATGGCGCCGTGAACCCCGGCGAGCTCTGCGACGACGGTAACACCGCGGGCGGCGACGGCTGCAGCGCGGACTGCAAGACGGTGGACCCGGCGTACGTGTGCCCCGAGCCGGGCAGGGCCTGCGTCCTCGTCTACCAGTGCGGCGATGGGCGGGTGAACAACGGCGAGGAGTGCGACGACGGCGACTCCGTGTCGGGCGACGGCTGCACGGCGGACTGCCGGATCGAGGAGGGCTGGGTCTGCAAGCCCGGCCAGCCCTGCACCGTGAGGACCTATTGCGGCGACGGCACGGTGCAGCTCGGCGAGCAGTGCGACGACGGCGGCGGGGAGAACCCTGTCGGCGGCGACGGCTGCACGCCGCAGTGCAAGATCGAGGTCGGCTGGACGTGCCCGCCGGGCGGCGGGCGCTGCACCCCGCCGCCGGCGCCCGTGTGCGGCGACGGCAAGATCGGCGGCACCGAGGTGTGCGACGACGGGCAGCAGCCCCCGGTGAGCGGCGACGGCTGCAGCGCCGACTGCCAGACGATCGAGGACGGGTGGGATTGCTCGCGCGTCGGGTTCCCCTGCAAGACCGTCTGTGGCGACGGCGTCAAGAACGGCGCCGAGCAGTGCGACGACGGCAATCCCTTCTCGGACGACGGCTGCGACGAGAACTGCCGGATCGAGCCCGGCAGCATGTGCGACGACGGCGAGCCCCAGGACTGCACGGGCTTCTCCGTCTGCGGCAACGCCATCCGCGAGGGCACCGAGGCCTGCGACGACGGCAACGGCAACTGGCGCGACGGCTGCACGCCGGACTGCAAGGGCGAGCCGGACTGCAGGGGCGGCGCGTGCATCTCGAAGTGCGGTGACGGCATGCTCCTGCCCGGCGACACCACCGAGGCGTGCGACGACGGCAATACCGTGAGCGGCGACGGCTGCTCCGCGACGTGCACGATCGAGCCGGGCTACACCTGCACCGTTCAGCCCAGCGAGATGCGGCTGCCGATGGTCATCCGCGACTTCATCGGCTGGTGCCCGGAGGGCAACAACAGCAGCTCGAGCAACACCCAATGCGACGCCATCCTGACGGACGGCGTCATCGGGCACTTCGACTTCGAGATCACGGGCAACGGGCAGACCGACTACACCGTCCAGACGACGCTCGACAGCGCGGGCAAGCCCGTGAATGCGTACGGCGCCGGCCCCTTCCTGCCGACCGCGAACACCGGCTGGACCACGGGGCAATCCAACTTCCAGTGGTGGTACCGGGACAACCCGACGTACAACAGGACGCTCGTCACCACCATCGAGCTGCTCCCAAACGCCGGCAGGTATGTGTACCAGCGGAACCCGTTCTGGCCGGTGGACCGCGACCCGCCGGGCGCCGATCCCGTGCTCAACAACCTGGTCTCCGCCGGGCTGGAGAGGGCGCAGGACCAGGGGCACAACTTCTACTTCACGAGCGAGGTCCGGTACTGGTTCCAGTTCATGCCGAACGGCGCCGCGGCCGATCCGGTGCTCACCTTCTTCGGTGACGACGACGTCTGGGTCTTCATCAAGAACACGCTGACCGCGGACATCGGCGGCATCCACGGGCAGCTCCAGGAGAGCGTGACCATCCTTGATAATGGCGACGCACGCGTGACCCCGTGCACCGCCGCTGCCGGCTGCACGAACCGCGGCACCACCTACGACGTCGACCTGAACCTCGAGCCGGGCAAGGTCTACGAGATCGCGGTGTTCCAGGCCGAGCGCCACGTCACCGGGTCGAACTACCAGCTCACGCTGTCGGGCTTCAGCGCCGGCACGTCGGTGTGCACGCCGCAGTGCGGGGTCGACGAGCCGGTCGTGACGCCGGGCGAGGAGTGCGACGACGGCAGCAAGAACGGGACGGGCTACGGCCAGTGCAACAACTGCCAGCTCGGGCCGTACTGCGGCGACGGCGAGAGGAACGGCCCGGAGACCTGCGACAACGGGGTCAACAACAGCACGTACGCCAACGCCTCGAACGCCTGCGCGCCGGGGTGCGTGGCCCCGCCCCGGTGCGGCGACGGCGCGGTCAACGCGCCGTACGAGGCGTGCGACCTCGGCGCCGGCAACACGGCGAACGGCTACGGCGGCTGCACGCGCGAGTGCCAGATCGGGCCGTACTGCGGCGACGGCATCAGGAACGGCACCGAGGGGTGTGATGACGGCGTCAACGACGGCTTCTACGGCACCTGCAACCCGAACTGCACGCCGGCGGCGATGTGCGGCGACAACCGCGTCGACGCCGACTGGGGCGAGGAGTGCGACGACCCGGCCGACCCGAACTGCGTGCGCTGCCAGCGCGGCGAGCACTGCGGCGACGGGACCACGCAGCGGGACCTCGGCGAGGAGTGCGACGACGGCGTCAACGACGGCGGGTACGGCCAGTGCGGGCTCTCGTGCCTCTACGGGCCGCGCTGCGGCGACGGCATCGTCCAGCCCGAGGAAGAGCGCTGCGACCTCGGCAGCGCGCAGAACACCGGCGGGTACGGCGGGTGCACCGCGACCTGCAACTACGGTCCGTACTGCGGCGACGGCATCAGGAACGGCGCCGAGGCGTGCGACGACGGCGTGAACGACGGCGCGTACGGCACCTGCAACGAGAACTGCACGGCGGCTCCGAGGTGCGGCGACAACCGCGTCGACACCGAGTGGGGCGAGGAGTGCGACAACGCGGCCGACCCGAACTGCCTGAACTGCCAGCTCCCCCCGCAATGCGGCAACGGGATCACGCAGCCGGCCCTCGGCGAGGAGTGCGACGACGGCGTCAACGACGGCGGGTACGGCCAGTGCGGCCCCGCGTGCCTCTACGGCCCGCGCTGCGGCGACGGCATTGTCCAGCCCGAGGAAGAGCGCTGCGACCTCGGCAGCGCGCAGAACACCGGCGGGTACGGCGGGTGCACCGCCTCCTGCAACTACGGTCCGTACTGCGGCGATGGCATCAGGAACGGCGCCGAGGGGTGCGATGACGGCGTGAACGACGGCGCTTACGGCACCTGCAACCCGAGCTGCACGCCGGCGCCGAGGTGCGGCGACAACCGCGTCGACACCGAGTGGGGCGAGGAGTGCGACAACGCGGCTGACCCGAACTGCGTGAGCTGCCGACTCCCCGCGCAGTGCGGCAACGGGATCACGCAGCCGGCCCTCGGCGAGGAGTGCGACGACGGCGTCAACGACGGCGGGTACGGCCAGTGCGGGCCCGCGTGCCTCTACGGGCCGCGCTGCGGCGACGGCATCGTCCAGCCCACCGAGGAGGACTGCGATCTCGGCAGCGCGCAGAACACCGGCGGGTACGGCGGGTGCACCGCGACCTGCGACTACGGGCCGTACTGCGGCGACGGCATCAGGAACGGCGCCGAGGCGTGCGACGACGGCGTGAACGACGGCACCTACGGCACCTGCGCGCCGGGCTGCACGCCGGCGCCGAGGTGCGGCGACAACCGCGTCGACGCGGACTGGGGCGAGGAGTGCGACAGCGCGACCGACCCGAACTGCGTGAGCTGCCGGCTCGGCGCGCACTGCGGCGACGGGGTGATCCAGCCGCAGTTCGGCGAGGAGTGCGACGACGGGATCAACGACGGCGAGTACGGCAAGTGCGGGCCCTCGTGCATCTTCGGGCCGCGCTGCGGCGACGGCATCGTCCAGCCCGTGGAGGAGGACTGCGATCTCGGCGAAGGCAACAACAGCGGCGAATACGACGGCTGCGATGCTCTCTGCCAGTACGGGCCGTACTGCGGCGACGGCCGCGTCAACGGCGCCGAGACCTGCGACGACGGCGTGAACGACGGCTTCTACGGGAGCTGCATGCCCGACTGCAGCCCGGCGGCGAAGTGCGGTGACCGCCGCGTCGACGAGGAGTGGGGCGAGCAGTGCGATCCCCCGAACGAGGCCACGGGCTGCAGCAACAACTGCCGCCTCGGCGGGCAGTGCGGCGACGGCGTCGTCCAGCCCGGCGAGCAGTGCGACGACGGCAAGAACGACGGCGGCTACGGCCAGTGCGGCCCGCGCTGCCAGCTCGGCCCGCGCTGCGGAGACGGCATCCGCAACGGCCCGGAGCAGTGCGACGACGGCGACGGCAACAACACCGGCGGCTACGGCAAGTGCGCGCCGGGCTGCGTCTACGGCCCGTACTGCGGCGACGGCAAGGTGCAGAAACCCTACGAGGCGTGCGACGACGGCAACCGCACGGGCGGCGACGGCTGCAGCCTGACCTGCCAGCTCGACGGGTTCCCCAACTGATCGAGCGAAGGCGGGCGCGCGGGGCGAAGGCGTCGTTCGACGCCTCCCCCGCGGGCCCGCGACGCCGGCGCAGCGCCGCGCGTCGCTCGGGTCGACCTCCTCCCAGATACCGCCGCTAGCTCGCGGTGGCCGCCCTCGGCGGCCCGGGGCGCTGCGGTGCCTTCACCAGAACCGGCCGACGAGCCCCACCCCGCCGAGCCCAGGCCCGAGGATCGGCGCGGCCGAGAGCTCGAGCATCGGGCCGCCCGTGCGCGCGGGCGCGGGGTCCGTGCGCGCGGGCAGCGGCGGCGGGTTCGGCGTGTCGAACGCGTAGAACACGAAGCCGCCGAGGGCGAACGCCGCGGCCGTGCCGAACAGGCCGACGGTCGCGTTCGCGAGCTCGTCGCGCGTGTCGAGGTGAGCCCGGTAATCGCCCAGCTCCTCCTCCGAGATCCCCTGCTCCGCGCGCTTCTCCGCGATCTCGCGCGCCTGGTCCTCTTCCTCGAGGCCCGAGGCCAGCGTCAGCACGCCGACGCCGGCGGACAGGACCCCCATCGCGACGAGGCCATAGGACATCTTCCGCTGGAAGGAGCTCGTGAGGCCCACCTCGATGACGAGGCGCTCGCCGCGGCGCAGCGACAGCTCGCGAGAGAACGGCCCGTGGCCGTTCTTCGTGGCGACGAAGAACCGCTTGCCCGGGGCGACCTGGAGGAGCGGCAGCGGCGTCGTGCCGACGAAGCGCCCGTCCAGCGTGACCTGCGCGCCGACGGGGCCCTTCACCTGGAGGAGCGCCGGCCGCTCGCGCAGCTCCCGGTCGATCCCGAGGATGTCCCCCTCGATCG
The DNA here is from genome assembly GCF_051525985.1 of Sorangium sp. So ce145. NCBI lineage: Bacteria > Pseudomonadati > Myxococcota > Polyangiales > Polyangiaceae > Sorangium > Sorangium sp. So ce145. The sequence continues at coordinate 6,943,133 of NZ_CP150315.1, forward strand.
CGACCACCTCGCGCTCCTCGTCGACGTGGCCGTCGGCCGTGATCTTGATCCGGTGCTTGCCCGGCTGCACCTCGGCCATCAGCGGCACGTCGGCCAGCGCGCCGCCGTCGATGGATACGCGGGCCCCCGCGGTCGGCGAGGTGACGTTGATGCGGGTCCGCGGCCTGACGTCGGGCGGCGCCGCCTCCGGCGCGGCGGGCGACGACGGAGCGCTCGCCTCGAGGCGCGCGGCGATCACCCCGAGCTCGCTCAGGGCCTCGGTCGCGTCCGCGCGGCGCCCGCCCTGCGGGACCTGCTCCAGATAGCGCCGGTAGTTCGCGATGGCGGCCCGCAGCGCCTCGGGGCTCTGCTCGACCACGTACAGGCGCCGGTAGGCCTGGGCCAGCGAGAACAGGAGGGCAGGGCGCGGCGCCTTCCTGTACGCCGCCTCGAACGACTGCACCGCGTCGCGGTACCGTGTCGCCGCGTAGGCCTGGGCGCCGGCGTTGTAGAGCGCCTTCGCCTGCTCGATGTCCTCCTCCGCCGAGGCCGCGCTCGGCGCGAGCGCGGTCGTCGCGAAGGCCATGAGCACGACGCACAGCGAGGTCTTCATCGGCGGATCGGGACTCCTTCGTGGACGCGGAGCGCGCCGTCGCTGAGCACCGCGAGATCGTCGACCCCATCGCCGAGGACGTCGCACGTCGCGATCGCGGAGCCGCCGGGGATGCCGTCCAGCTTGCGGAGCTGGTGCTGGCCGAGATCATGGCAGCTCGCCGCGCCGTCGCCGCACACGTCGAGCGCATAGGCCGCGCTGCGCGTGAGCACGACGAGCGACCTTCCCATCCCGTCGTCGACGCGGGCGAAGTCGACGCTGGTGACCTCGCTCGCCAGGTCCTCGAGGTTCGGGTCGGATACCTCGAGCTCGATCGGCGCGTCGAGCGCGCCCTCGCCCGTGTTCCAGAAGACGGCGAGCCGGCTCGCCGTGATCGTTCGCGTCCCTTTCGCCAGCTCGTACGCAATGCCCACGACGTCCGCGTGGCCGTCGCCGTCCATGTCGCCGGCGCGGAGCCCCCCGTACAGCGTGTGAGGCGCGGGCGAGAAGGCCGCCTCCGGCGCCTCGAAGGCGCCGCTCGCGCCGCGGCGCACGAGGGTGACCGCGCCGGCCAGGGCCGGCGTCCCCGGCTCCGCTGCCGCGTCCTCCGCCGCGACCTCGATCGGCAGCGAGAGGACGAGCTCATCGGTTCCATCGCCGTCGAGATCGACGGCGACCCCATCCAGCGCCCACGCGGGCTCCCGGGAGGGAACGAGCTCCGCGGGGAGCGAGACGCGGTGCTTGACCTCGTCGACCATGGCGATGACGCCCGAGTCGACCGCCGGCAAGAGCCAGAGCTCGGCCGAGCCCCGGGAGGAGCCAGGGCTCGGAGGAGCGATCGTCAGCGAGGCGACCTCCGCACGATCGCCCGCGAAGCGGCCGGCGATGCTCCTCACGGCGCGCAGCTCGCCTGCCTGCCGCGCGTCGCCCGAGCGGACGAGCGGCAACGGCGGCAGCAGCGACCGCGAGCTGCTGCCCTCGATGAGGCTGAACGCGACGTCGCCGCCGTGCGAGAAGAGCACGCTGATGTCGTCCACGGCGTCGTCGGGCTTGGGGAGCCGCACCGCCGCGATGTCGAGGAGCCCCTCGAAGGCGCCGAGCCGCACCGGCGGCTCCGGCGCCTTCATGTACCGGCCGAAGCAGACGGCCAGCGTCGGGTGGTCCGCGCTCGACAGCGAGCTCCCGGCGCTCTCGGCGAACGAGAGGTCCGGCAGGAGATCGCCGTCGAAGTCGCCCACGACGAAGCTCGAGACGTTGCCCAGCGTCGGGATCTTGAGCTCGTTGAGCTTGAAATCGGAGGCCTGCGCGCCGGGGACGCCGTTGAAGAACGTCAGATCCGTCGCGTCGGCGGAGCCGGCGATGACGTCGGGCGCGCCGTTGCCGGTCAGGTCTGCGATCACCGCGCTGGTCCAGCGCCGGCCGTTCGCCGGCGCGAGCCGGTCGAACTCGACCTGGTAGGGCGGAGACGGCCGGGCCTTTCCGAGCCTCACGGCGTCGGGGTCCACGATGTCGATCACCCCGTCGCCGTTGAGATCGCCGATCGCGACGGGGGCCCCGAAGCCGGGCAAGCGCCCGGAGCTCATGTCGCCCGCCGGGTACGAGAGATCGCCGTACGGCGCCATGCCGCCGAACGCGCCGCCGCCCGCGCCCTCGGCGACGTCGAGCTCGTAGCAAGGCGCGCCCGCGGGCAAGCGGGGATCGGGCCGCGCGCACGTGGCGCCCACGAGCAGATCGAGGACCTCGTCGCCGTTCACGTCCCGGAGGAAGGCCGCGCCCGCGATCCGCGCGCCCGCCGGGAGCTCCACCGCGGTGTGCGCGCCGTCGTCCGGCGAGTAGATGTGCACGGCCGAGTCGTCCGCGAGGGCGACGACCACCTCGTGGAGCGGGCCGCCGCCGAGCTCCGCGCTCACGAGCGGACCGGCGACGTCGCGCAGCCCGCGCTGCCGATCGATGAACGACAGCCGGCCGCTCTCCGACCCCTGCACGACGGCGATGACATCCTCCGGCGCCGCCCCACGCGTGTCGGTCCCGACGACCAGGGCGACCCACGTCTGTCCGTCCTCGCGCGTGCTGCCGACGGGCAAGAGCCGCGCGCCGCGGAGGATCGTCGTCTCGGACGCCGCGCCGAGCAGCGAACCCAGGCGAAACACCGACGCGAGCACGGGGACCGGCGCGAACGTGCGGCCCGGCTCGCCGCTCAGGATCGCCACGCCGGGCCCCACGCTGAGCGCGATGTCCGTCGTCTGGTCGTCGGTGAGGCGCGCGAGCGCGGGCGTGTCCCCTGCAGAGGGGATCGACACCTGGGTCCCCACCGTGCTGTTCGCATCGAAATAGAGCGCCTCGAGGCTCGTCGAGCCGACGCCCACGAGGTCGCCGCGGCCGTCGCCGTCGAGATCACCCGTGATCAGCCGCTGCGCGCCGAGCGGCAGCGCGGCGCCGAGCGGCTTGAAATTACCCGTGGAGACGCGGCACACGCCGTCGACCCCGCAGCCCCACCCGCTCGGGCACGCGGCGTCCACGTCGTTGCACACGAAGCGGCACTCGTTCTCGCTTCCGCGCGGGTTGCACCAGCTCGTCGAGGTCGCGCCCTGCGCATCCTGCGTCTTCACCTCGCAGGGCTCGCGCGCCTCGAAGCAGTCGCAGTCCTCGTTGCGCGACGGCTCGATGACGCCGTTGCCGCACACGCCCGGGGAGATCTCGCCGAGCTCCACGCACCCGGCGGAGCCGGCGGCCGCGACGAGCAGCGCCGCGGCCCCCCCGATCACCCGCACGTATCGCCTGAAGCCGGACCGCGCGCGCATGCTCACTGGAACGGGTTTTCCAGGTCGCCCTTCCTGACGGCGCCCCTCGCGGTCGGCGCCGCCCTCTTCAACGACACGGCGATCGCGCCGTCCGCCTCGGCCGGGATCTCCCGCGCCTGCTCCTGGTACCCGGGCGCCTTGAAGGTGAGCGTCACGGCGCGCCCGCGCGGCAGGCGCAGCGGCCCCGGCGCCTTGCCGACGAGCTTGCCTTCGCTCCACACCTCGAGCTCCTTCGGCGTCGCCTGGATCCTGAGCTCGACGTCGGGCGGCGCCGCGTCGGCGCTCGCCGCGGCTGCGGCGGTCGCCTCCAGCGGCGGCGACGGCGCGGCCGACTCCGGCGTGGCAGCGGCGGCGGCGGAAGCCGGCAGGACCGGCGCGACAAGCGCGGCCTCCGTCCTCGGCGTCGCCGCGGCCGACGCGGGCGCGCGCGGGGCGTCGGCCGCCGGCTCGCCGTGCCCGAGGTGCATGTGCCCGAGGTGCAGCGTGAGCGCCGCGGCCGCGGCGACGCCGAGGACGGCGACCACCGCGAGCGCCGCCCTCCGCCGCGACGCCGTGGCCGGCGTGCTCTCCAGGCTGCTCGGCAGCGATCCCTGCAGCAACGTCTCGTTCCCGTGCAGCCCCGAGCTCGCTTCCGCGGCGGAGCCGCTCTGCGTCGGCGCGAGCCCAGCGTCCAGCGCCTCCACGGCCGCGCCGCGCGCGCGGCGCCGCGCGGCGGCGTCTCGCCCGACGGCGGCGTCGCTCGCCCGCAGGAGGCCGCCGGGCAGCTCGTACCCCGCGCCGCGCGCGGCCTCCACGAGCGCCGCGGTCGCCTCGAGCAGCGACGCCGGGCGGCTCGCGGGGTCCTTCTCGAGCATCCGCAGGAGCGGCGCGTCGAGCGCCGGCGAGAGGTGCGTCGCCACGGTCGACACGGGGGGCGCCGCCTCCGACGTGTGCTTGATCAGGAGGTCGAACGCGTTCTCGCCGTCGAACGGCGGCGCGCCGGCGAGCAGCTCGTGCGCGAGGATCCCGAACGAGTAGATGTCCGTCCGGTGATCGACGTTCTTGCCGCGGCACTGCTCGGGGGACATGTAGAGCGGCGTCCCGATCAGGTGCCCCGTCCGCGTCTTGTGCACGGTGCTCGAGGACTCGCCGAGCAGCTTGGCGATGCCGAAGTCGAGCAGCTTCGGGAAGATCGCGCCGTCCTCGTCGAAGACCAGGAACACGTTCTCGGGCTTGAGGTCGCGGTGCGCGATGCCCGCCGCGTGCGCCGCGTCGAGCGCGCGCGCGATCTTGACGAGGATGGGCAGCGCCTCGGCGGGCGGGAGGCGCCCACGCTTGCGGCGGTAGGCGTCGAGGGTCATCCCCTCGAGCAGCTCCATCACGTAGTAGTGACGGCCGTCCTCGAGGGCGCCGAACGAGAAGATGTCGATGATGTTGCGGTGCCTGATCTGGTTCACGGCCCGCGCCTCCGCGACGAAGCGGGAGACGAGCTGCGGGTTCGCGGAGCACTGGCGGCTCAGGACCTTGATGGCCGCCGCCTTGCCGATGACGGGGTGGATCGCGCGGTAGACCGTGCCGAAGCCCCCTGCCCCGATCTTGGCCTCGACGCGGTACTCGCCGACCGGCGTTCCCGGCGCGAGCTCCGGATCGGCGCCAGGCGGCGCGGGCTCCGCCGCGAGCGTCTCGGCGTTCGTCGCGCAGGCAGCGACGCCGTCCGCATGCTCGGTTCGGCACGTAGGGCATGTCGACATGAGAAAGCCACGGAGAGCGTACACGGGGAGCCCGTCGCAGCCCAGAGCCCCCGAGCGTCGCAAACCGGCGGGCGCGCTGTCTCCGCTCCGGCCTCCGGCCTCCGGCGGGCGGGCGCAGCGCGAAGCGTCGCTTCGGCGCCGCGTCGAGGCCCGGCCTCGCGGCCCCGCGGGGCGCGAGGCGCGCGCCGGAGGTCTGACCACCTCGAGGCGCCGAGCAGGAGAGCCTCTGGCATTGTCTTACACGGGGTGTGGCCCTACAGGGCCCCGCGAGCCATGCGTGTCGTGCGGCGCGATCGATGGAGGCGCGGGCCTTCGTGCTGCTGAAGCTCGCGCTGGTGGGCGCGTCGGTGCTGCTCTCCTCGCTGGCGGCGCGCCGCTTCGGCCACGCGGTGGGCGGCACGCTCGCCGGGCTGCCCATGATCGTGGGCCCGATCATGGGCTTCGTGCTGCTGCAGGAGGCGCCCGCCCAGGCGAGCGCGATCGCGCTCGCGACGCTGGTGTGCGTCCCGGCCACGATCGTTCATGTGCTCACCTTCGCCTGGTGCGCGCGGCGGGGGCGGCGCTGGGGCGTGGCGCTTTTTGCGGCCAACGCGGCCTTCCTGTCGGTGGGCGCGGCGCTTCTCGCGCTGCGGCTGCCCCCGCCGCTCGCGTGCGCCGCGGCGCTTGCGTCGCCCGCCCTGGGCGCGCTCGCCTTGCCACGCCTGCGCGAGCCGCCCGCCGCGGTGACCATTCCTCGCGTAGAGCTCGCCTGTCGCGTGGTCGCGGCGATGGTCATGGCCTGGTGCATCGTGCGCAGCGCCGGCGCCGCGCCGGCGGGCTTCAGCGGGCTGCTGATCGCGATCCCGATCACGGGCAACGTCCTGCCGTGCTTCACCCTGCCCAGGCACGGCGCCCCCGCCACGGTGGCCTTGCTCGCGGGCTTCTTGCGCGGCCTGCTCGGTTTCACCTCCTTCTTCGTGGCGCTGCACGTGGGGCTCGCGCGGACGTCCCCGGCGATCGCTTACGGCGTCGCGTGGCTGTGCGCGCTCCTCGCGGCGCTCTGGCTGCGCGCGATGCGTACCAGGACCGTCGTCCGTTGATCGGATCACAGCCGAAATTCAACCATCCAGCGCGCCGGGCTCATCTCATGGTCGGTTCAGGACGCCTTCGTTCCCTGCTCTCTTCCAGCGGTCGGCGCAGTGCCCTGCACCGGGATCTTCCTCGGTCGCGCCTCCGGCGTCTCGGGCACGGTGACGGTGAGAACCCCGTGCTTCAGCGCGGCCGTCACCCTCTCGACGTCGACGCCCGCGGGCAGGGTGAAGCTCCGGCTGAAGGCGCCATGGGAGCGCTCGAACGAGGAATACCTCTCCTTCTCCTCGCGTCTCTCCGCCTCGCGCTCCCCGCTCACGGTGAGGCGGTTGCCCGTGAACGACACGTCGACATCCTTCTCCTGCATGCCCGGCAGGTCTGCCTTGAAGACGGATGCGTTCCCGCTCTCCTTCACGTCGAAGTCGGGAGGGGACAGGGCCTCGCGCGCCGATCGCGAGAACATCGGCACCGTCTCGCAGAACGGATCCCACTCCAGCATCGACCGCATGAGGCTCCAGGGGTTTGAGTCCAGGGAGGCTCCCGACAGAGCCGGCTTGTTCTCGTGGCGACGAATGACGTTCATGGCAGCCTCCTCTATCAGCAACGCATCGCTCATCTCATGGCCAACGGCGCTCCCGCCGGCTGGACCGGTGTCGAGGTCCTCACGAGAAATGAGGCGGCGCGCCGGCCGAGGCGCGCTCACGGCGCCGTCCAGCGGATGAGCCCAGCCCCAAACGCTGTGGTAGGGCCGATGACCGTCGTGTAACCTCGCCCGCGAGGCCGAGGCAGATGGAGCAGCAAGACCCGAGATCGAGGGTGCTTGTCGTCGATGACAACGAGCAGAACCGCGCCCTGGCCCAGGCCACGCTCGAGGACGACGGCTACGAGGTCGTGCTCGCCGTCACGGGCGAGGAGGGGATCCAGCAGTTCGAGCTCCACAAGCCCGATTGCGTGCTGCTCGACGTGCGGATGCCGGGGATGGACGGGTTCGCCGTGTGCTCCCGGATCCGCGGCCTGCCCGAGGGCGCGAGCACGCCGATCGTCTTCTTGACGGCGCTCCGCGACGTCGACACGTTCGACAGCGCGCTGCGCGCCGGCGGCGACGACTTCCTGACGAAGCCGATCCGCCCGTCGGAGCTGCTCGTGCGGGTCCAGGCCGCCCTGAGGCTGCGCCGGCTCGGCGCGGAGCTGCGCGAGCACGTCGAGCTCGTCCGGCAGCAGCGCGACGCGCTGATGCGCCTCCAGCTCCAGAAGGAGCGGCTCATGGCGTTCGTCGTGCACGATCTGAAGAACCCGGTGAGCAGCATGGACCTGCACGCGCAGTTCCTGCTCCGGGACCGCGCGCTCTCGGAGCAGGCGCGCGACTCCGCGCGGCACGTCCGCGACCAGGCGCGGGCCCTGCTGCGGCTCATCTACAACCTGCTCGACATCAGCAAGAGCGAGGAGGGGAGGCTCGCCCCCGAGCGAGCGAGCGTCGATCTCCGAGCGCTCGTCCTCGAGGTGTTCACCGCGCTCGACCTGCGCGCGAGCTCCCGGTCGCTCTCGCTGCGCGAGACCGTCGAGGTGCCCGCCGTCAGGGCCGACCCGGACCTGCTCCGCCGCACGCTCGAGAACCTCCTCGAGAACGCGATCCTCCACGCCCCGGCCGGGACCGCGGTGACCGTGGGCGCCGCGAAGCGCGGCGCTCACGTGGAGATCCGCGTCGCGGACGCGGGGCCGGGCATCCCCGCCGAGATGCGCGCGCAGGTGTTCGATCGCTTCGTCCAGCTCGGAGGCGACGCCCCGGCCCTCCACCGCGCCGGCCGCGGCCTGGGGCTCGCGTTCTGCAAGATGGCCGTCGAGGCGCACGGTGGCGACATCCGGATCGAGGACAACGCCCCTGGCGCCGTGTTCTGTGTGAGGCTCCCCGATGACACATGAGATCTCCTCCGTCGAACGCCTGTCAGCACCCGAGCAGGCGCCCCATGGGCCTGGCGCTCGCCAGCTCGACGACAGCACGTTCCGCATGCTCATCGACGCGGCGCCCGACGCCATGGTGGTCGTCGACGAGCACGGACGTATCGTGTTCGTCAACGTCCAGACCGAGCGGATGTTCGGTTACACGCGCGGCGGGCTCATCGGGCAGGCGATCGAGATCCTGCTCCCGGAGCGATTCCAGCGGTCTCATGTCGCGAACCGCTCGACGTTCATCGCCGCGCCCAGGGCGCGCCCCATGGGGTCGGGGCTGGAGCTGTTCGGCCGCCGGAGGGACGGCAGCGAGTTCCCGGTCGAGATCAGCCTCAGCCCGCTGGCGACCGAGGGGGGCACGCTCTTCTCGAGCGCCATCCGCGACATCAGCGACCGAAAGCGCCTGGAGGCCGTGGCGCAGCGCACGAGCGACCTCCTGCGGAGCGCGGTCGAGAGCTTCCAGGGCGCGTTCGCCGTGTTCGACGCGCAGGATCGGCTCGCGCTCTGCAACAGCGTCTACCGGCACTGGCTCGGCGCGCGGGTGAGCGGCCCCATGATCGGGCGGAGCTATGACGAGATCGTCGGCGAGAGCCTCGCCGCGGGGCTGTTCGCCCTCGGCGGCGAGCCGCCGGCCGCCTTCCGCGAGAGGATGCTCGCCTACCACGCGGAGCCGGATGGCACGCTGGATCTCTGCACGAGCGACGGGCGCAGCCTGCGCGCGACCGAGCGACGCACGGCCGAGGGCGGGACGGTGTGCACCCTCTGGGACATGACCGGCGACGTGCATCGCGAGGAGGAGCTGCGCAAGGCGCGGGGCATCGCCGAGGCCGCGAGCTCCGCGAAGAGCGAGTTCCTCGCCTCGATGAGCCACGAGCTCCGCACGCCGCTCAACGCGATCCTCGGCTTCGCGCAGCTCTTGCACCGCGACAGGAAGACGCCGCTCACCGATCGCCAGAAGGAGCGGATAGAGCACGTCCTCAAGGGCGGCGAGCACCTGCTCAAGCTCATCGACGACATCCTGGATCTCTCGCGCATCGAGGCGGGCCGCGTCACGGTGTCGATCGAGCCGGTGAACGTCCCCGAGGTGCTGATCGAGGTGAAGACGACGCTCGACCCGATGGCCCAGCGCGCCGGGATCGAGATCGCGCTCGCGCCCCTCCCCGCGGAGCTCCCGAAGATCACGGCGGATCGCACGCGCTTCGCGCAGATCCTCATGAACTACGGCTCGAACGCGATCAAGTACGGCCGCAGGGGGGGCCGCGCCACGATCGCGGTGTCGATGCCCGAGGACGGGGTCGTGAAGATCTGCGTGATCGACAACGGCATCGGCATCCCCCAGGAGCAGCACGCGAAGATCTTCCAGCCCTTCCAGCGCGCAGGCCAGGAGACGGGGCCGATCGAGGGGACCGGGATCGGCCTCGCCATCACGAAGCGGCTGGCGGAGCTCATGGGCGGCGGCGTCGGCTTCGCCAGCATACCGGGCGAAGGGTCCGAGTTCTGGATCGAGCTCCCGGCGCACCAGGAGCCGCCGGCGGTCGCCGCCCCGGCGCAGGCGGATGCGCGCCTGGAGGCGTCGCCGCTCGCCGGGCCCGGCGGCGTCCGCCATTCGGTCCTGTACGTCGAAGACAACCCGTCGAACATCGCGTTCATGGAGGAGCTCATCTCCGAGTTCGAGCGCGTTCACCTGATCACCGCGCCGAACGCCGAGATCGGCATCGAGCTCGCGCGCTCGCGGCAGCCCGAGGTCGTCATCATGGATATCAACCTCCCCGGGATGAGCGGCTACGAGGCCATGCGCAAGCTCGAGGAGTGGCCTGAGACGCGCGACATCCCCGTGATCGCGCTCAGCGCGGCGGCGATGGCCCGCGATACCCGCCGCGCCGAGCAGGCCGGGTTCTATCGGTACCTGACCAAGCCGGTGAGGGTCGACGAGCTGACCACCGTCCTCGAGGAGCTCCTCCTCCGGCCGTAGCGCGCTGACGCGACTGCCGTTGCGCCCGCTCACCAGCCTGTTGGCGATCGAGCCGCCGATCCGCGAACATGACGCGCACGGAGCTCGACCACCATGACCCAGGCTGATCTCCCTCCCGGGCGCGCAGCCCCCGGCCCCTCTGGCCCAGCGGGCCCGCCGGTGTTCGTCGCCCGCGGCCTGACCAAGATTTACCGCATGGGCGAGGTCGAGGTGAGCGCCCTGCGCGGCGTCGATCTCGACCTCTACCCGGGCGAGCTCGTGGTCCTGCTCGGCCCCTCCGGCAGCGGCAAATCCACCCTGCTCAACATCCTCGGCGGCCTGGACGTGCCCACCCAGGGCACGGTGCGCTACCGGGACGATGACCTCAGCAACGCCGGCGACGCCGGCCTCACCCGCTACCGCCGCGAGCACGTCGGCTTCGTCTTTCAGTTCTACAACCTCATCCCCAGCCTCACCGCGCGCGAGAACGTCGCCCTGGTGACGGACATCGCCCGCGATCCCATGCCCGCCGCGGAGGCGCTCGGGCTGGTCGGCCTCGGCAAGCGCCTCGACCACTTCCCCGCGCAGCTCTCCGGCGGCGAGCAGCAGCGCGTCGCCATCGCGCGCGCCGTCGCCAAGCGCCCGAACGTGCTGCTCTGCGACGAGCCCACCGGCGCCCTCGACGTGCACACCGGCAAGGTCGTCCTGGAGGCGCTCGCCCGCGTCAACCGGGACCTCGGCACGACGGTGGTGGTGATCACCCACAACGCGGCCATCGCCGGCATGGCCGACCGGGTGGTCTCCATCGCCGACGGCCGCATCGCCGCCGAGCGCCGCAACACCGAGAAGCTCCTCCCGGAGGAGATCGCCTGGTGATGCGCGCCCTCACCCGAAAGCTCTGGCGCGACCTCTGGCAGATGCGGGGGCCCGCGCTGGCGATCATGATGGTGGTCGTCGCGGGCATCGCGGTGTTCGTGGCCTCGCGCAGCGCGCTGGACTCGCTGGAGCTGACGCGCGCGTCCTACTACGAGGAGTACCGCTTCGCCCACGTCTTCGCGCGGGCCAGGAGGGCCCCGGAGTCGGTCGGCCGGCGCGCCGCCGAGCTCCCCGGCGTGGTGCAGGTGCAGACCCGCGTGATCATGGACGTCACGCTCGCGCTCGACGGCGTCACCGAGCCCCTCACCGGGCGGCTCATCTCCATCCCCGAGCGGCGCGGCCCCATGCTCAACGACCTCTACCTGCGCGAGGGCCGCTACATCGAGCCCGGCCGCGACGACGAGGTGCTGCTCGGCGAGGCCTTCGCCGAGAAGCGCGGCCTCCGCCCCGGCGACAGCGTGGAGGCGGTGGTGAACGGCCGGAAGCGCAGCCTCCGGATCGTCGGCCTCGCGCTCTCCCCGGAGTACGTCTACCAGATCAGCGGCAGCAGCCCCTGGCCGGACGACGAGCGCTTCGCGGTGATGTGGATGGGCTCGGAGGCCCTGCGCGCCGCGCTCGACATGCGCGGCGCCTTCAACGACCTCACCCTCACCCTCGCCCAGGGTGCGTCCGAGGGCGACGTCATCGCCGCCCTCGATCGCCTGCTCGCCCCTTACGGCGGCCTCAGCGCGCACGGCCGCGACCGGCAGATCTCCGACCAGTTCCTCTCGGACGAGTTCCGGCAGCTCCGCTCCACCGGCACCATCGTCCCCTCCCTCTTCCTCGCCGTCGCCGCCTTCCTGCTGAACGTCGTCGTCTCCCGGGTGATCAGCACCCAGCGCACGCAGATCGCGACCCTCAAGGCGTTCGGCTACTCCAACTGGGCCATCGGCCAGCACTACCTGGAGATGGCGCTCGTGCTGGTGCTCGCCGGCGCTGCCGCGGGCGTCGGCGTGGGGCTGTGGCTCGGCGGCGGGATGACCCGCCTTTACGCCGCGTACTACCGCTTCCCCATGCTCGAGCTGCGCGTCACCGCGGCCACCGCCGCCCTCGGCGCGCTGATCAGCGTCGCCGCCGCGACGATCGGCGTCGCGGTCGCCGTCCTGCGCGCGGCCCGCTTGCCCCCCGCCGAGGCCATGCGCCCCGAGGCGCCAGCGCGCTACAGGCCCACCCTGATCGAGCGGCTCGGCCTCGGCCGCCTGATGACGCCCGCGGCCCGGATGGTCCTCCGCAACGTCTCGCGCCGCCCGCTGCGCGCCCTGCTCGCCGCCTCCGGCGTCGCCCTCGCCGTCTCCATCGTGGTGGTCGGCCGCTTCAGCGAGGACGCCACGCACTACATGGTCAACCTGCAGTTCCGCCTCGTGCAGGGCGAGGACGCGGCGGTCTTCTTCTACCGGACCGTGCCCCGCGCCGCGCTCACCGAGCTCGCGAGCGTGCCCGGCGTCCTCCGCGCCGAGCCGCTGCGCGCCGCGCCGGTCGTCCTGCGCGTCGGCCACCGCGAGCACCGCACGGCCATCCTCGGGCTGGCCCGGGGCTCCGCCGGCCCCCCGGGCGCCGCGCCCGGCGCCATCCTGCACCGCACCGTCGATCGCCACGGCGCCTTCGTCCCCATCCCCGACGAGGGCCTCCTCCTCGGCGCCTACCTCGCCCGCAAGCTCGGCGTCCGCCCCGGCGACGAGCTTACGGTCGAGGTCCTCGAGGGCCGCCGCCCGGTGCGCCAGGTCCCGGTCGCCGCCCTCATCGACGACCTCGTCGGCGCCTCCGCGACCATGGACCTCGACGCCCTGAACCGCCTCCTCGGAGAGGGCGACGTGATCTCCGGCGCCTACCTCGCCGTGGACCGCCTCGGCGAGGAGGCCGTCTACGCGCAGCTCAAGCGCACCCCCGCCGTCGCCGGGGTGAGCACCACCCGCGCCGCGCTGGAGAGCTTCGACAAGATCATGGGCGAGAACCTCGGGGTGATGCGCACGATCCAGCTCGTCTTCTCGAGCATCATCGCGTTCGCCGTCGTCTTCAACAAGGCGCGCATCGCGCTCGCCGAGCGCAGCCGCGAGCTGGCCAGCCTCCGCGTGCTCGGCTTCACGCGCGCCGAGGTCAGCCGGATCCTGCTCGGTGAGCTCGGCGTGACCACGCTGGCCGGCATCCCGCTCGGCATGGGCCTCGGCTACTACTTCGCCTGGGCGATGTGCCAGGCCTACGAAGACACCGAGATGTTCCGCTTCCCGCTGATCATCCACCCCTCCACGTACGCCTATGCCGCGCTGGTGGTGCTCGTCTCCGCGGCCTTCTCGGCGCTGGTGGTGCGCCGCCGCATCGACCAGCTCGACCTCGTGGGCGTGCTCAAGACCAGGGACTGACGCATGAAGCTCGCCCGGAAGATCCCCTATGTCCTGTTCGCGGCGCTGCTCGTCGGCGCCATCGTGGTGGCGTTCCTCCCCAAGCCAGCGCTGGTGGAGGCCTCCGCGGTGACGCGCCGCCCGCTCGTCGTCACGGTGGACGGCGATGGCCGCACCCGCATCACGGACCGCTTCGTGATCTCCGCGCCTGTGGGCGGCCAGATGCCCCGCCTGGAGCTGCACCCCGGCGACCGGGTGAAGCTCGGCGCCATGCTCACCGAGATCGCGCCCATCGACCCGCCGCTCCTCGACGCCCGTTCCCGCGCCCAGGCCGAGGCCCACGCCCAGAGCGCCCGCGCCGGTGTCTCCCAGGTGAAGGCGCGCGTCGCCCTCGCCGAGACCGCCCTCGCCCAGGCCCGCAGCGAGCTCGCCCGGGTCAGGACGCTGCACGAGCGCGGCGGCGTCGCCCGCGCCGAGCTGGAGACCGCCGAGTTCCGCGAGCGCGCCGCGCAGGCCGAGCTCGAGAGCGCGCGGTTCGGCGCCCGTGTCACCCAGTTCGAGCTGCAGACGGCCGAGGCCGCGCTCGTGCGCATGAAGCCCGAAGGGCCCGGCGCGCCCGCGAGGAAGGCCGGCGCCGGCGATGCCAGCGTGGCCATCCAGAGCCCCGTCGACGGCACGGTGCTGCGCGTCTTCCAGGAGAGCGCGGCGCTCCTCCAGGCGGGGGCGCCCATCCTCGAGCTGGGCGATCCCGCCGCGCTCGAGATCGTCATCGACCTCCTCTCCAGCGACGCCGTCGCCGTGCGGCCTGGCGCCGAGGTCCGCGTGGAGCGCTGGGGCGGCGAGGCGCCGCTCGGCGCTCGGGTGCGCCTCGTCGAGCCGAGCGGCTTCACCAAGGTGTCCGCCCTCGGCATCGAGGAGCAGCGTGTCAACGTGATCGCCGACTTCTCCGGGCCTCCCGAGGCCCGCAAGGCGCTCGGCGACGGCTACCGCGTCCATGCCCGCATCGTGATCTGGGAGAAGGCCGACGCGCTCCAGGTCCCGCAGACCGCGCTCTTCCGGCGAGGCGAGCGCTGGGCGGTGTTCGCCCTGGCCGACGGCCACGCCCGGCTGCGCGACGTGGAGATCGGGAGGCGGAGCGGCGGCGCCGCCGAGGTGCTCGCCGGCCTCGACGAGGGCGACCGCGTGGTGGTGCACCCGAACGACAAGCTCCACGACGGCGCGCGGGTCGAGGCGCGTTAGGGGAGACCCGCTCCTCGGCAACCAGCGACGAAACAGGGGCCGACTCCGCCACCGCGGCGCTGGCGCCCCGGCGGAGAGGGCTTTGCATGGTCGATGAGCAGGTATTCAAGGGCGGCGTCAACACCGTGCGCCGGCGCGGCGACAGGGTCCACCGGCCCGCGACGGCGGCCACGCCTGCCATCCACCGGCTCCTGCGGCACCTCCGGGCGGCGGGCTTCGACGCGGCGCCGGAGCCGCTCGGGCGCGACGACGAGGGGAACGAGGTGCTGTCGTACCTCGATGGCGAGGTGCACAACCCACTCCCGGCCGAGCTGCGCACGCCCGAGCTCCTCGCGTCCGCCGCCACCCTGCTGCGCCGGTTCCACGACGCGAGCGCGACGTTCGTGTCAGGACCGGACGACCGGTGGCAGCTCCCGCCCCGCCCACCGGCCGAGGTGATCTGTCACGGCGACCTCGCGCCCTACAACTGTGTCGTCCGCGGCGGCCGGGTCGTCGGCTTCATCGACTTCGACACAGCTCATCCGGGCCCGCGCGTGTGGGACGTGGCGTACGCCGTCTACCGTTTCGCGCCGCTGCACGCGCCGAGCAACCCGGACAGCGCCGGCAGCCCCGAGGATCAGGCGCTGTGCGCAGCTCGGTTCTGCCGCGCTTATGGCTACCCGCCAGGGCCCCTGTTGCTCGACACCGTGGCCGACCGGCTCGCGGCGCTGCTCGCCTCCATGCGCGCGCGGGCCGCGGCCGGCGACGTCGCGTTCCAGGCGCACATCGCGGCCGGGCACCCTGCGCTGTACGAAGAGGACATCCGCTATTTGCGAGATCAGCGCGATCGGCTGCTGCGGGCATTCACCCCGTGATCGGCCGGCGCCCTCCGCCAGCCATCAAGGGGCCAGAGGGAGCCGGGCGCGTAGGCTGGGCCTGAGAGCCCGGCGGGCCACCGCCCGAACCGCGGCGTCCGGATCGCGCTCGGCGAGCCACGCGAAGCGCTCCTCCGCCCGCGCGATCTCGCTTCCCTTCGCGCCCGGGCGCATCGCGACGAGCGCCCGGATCGCGGCGCGCCGCACGCCGCCCTGCTCGTGTCGGAGCAGCGTCGTCAGGGGACGCACCGCCTCGCGCGCGGCGCTCGGGGCCGCCCGCGAGAGCCCGCGCGCGGCCGCCTCGACCACGGGCGCGTACGGATGCTCGAGCGCCGCGAGCAGCGCCGCGCGGTGGTGAAGCGCGCTCTCCGGATGTCGCACGAGGAGCTCGGCCGCGCTCAGGGCGATCCTGCGGGACGCCGGCGCGAGGAGCTCCGCCACGACGTCGGCCGGCACGCTCCTCCCCGCCTGCGGGCCCAGCCGGCGCAGCGCATCGAGCACGCTGACCCGGGCGAGGATCTGCTCGTGACGCACCGACGAGGCCGAGCAGCACATGGGCGAGCACCGCTCCCCGAGCGGCTCACGCAGCGTCTCGACGAGCACCGGCACCGCGACGGCGGCGCGACGACCCATCCTCCCGAGCGTGCGCGCCACGTGGCCGCGCAGGTGCGCGACGTCCAGACGTGCATGGAGCTTCTCGTCGTACCCATCGGCAGGACGTCGCAGGGCGAGGACCCGCACCAGAAGATCGGCCGAGAGCTCGGCCGGCGCCGGACCGCGGCGGAGCGGCATCAGCGCTCCGGCCGACGCCTGCCAGAGCGCGCGACGCTGCGGCTCCCGGAGGAGCGCCTCGAGGACATCCGCCGGCCGCCGGCGATCGGCCGTGCTCATCTCCTGACCTCGCGCAATGCCTGCTCGAATCCCATCCTGCGAAGACCCTCGCCGAGACCGGCCCTCTTCCCGCAGAACGCGAGGCCGCCCGCCAGGGAGGGTATCTTAACACACGCGGTGGAGGTCACGTTCGGGACGGCCAACAGGCCTGCGCATATCGCACCTTCCGCTCCTCGGCGCGTCGGCCACACCACGTTGTCATCCAGGCTCAGCCCGCTCGCCGGCGGTCGTTCCGATCCGCGACGAGGCCAATTTCACTCGACGAAACCGCGCTCGTTCGGCGTAGCGTGGCTGTATGACCCAAAGGCGCGATCATGCCCTCTCCTGCACGACGCTCTTGCTCATCGCGTGTGGACTGGCCGGCTGCGGCAAGGCCTCCACGCCGCCCGCGGCCGCCCCCGAGCCGCTCGCACCGCTCGCGTTCCGGCGATCCGCGGACGACATCATCCTCGCCGCGAAGCTGCCGCCAGAGACCGCGCCCCGCGCATCGCTCGAGATCCACCGCCTCGACGCTTACGCCGCGTGCAACGCGGCGCAGGTGCGCCTCTCCGCCAGCGTGAGCGCGCGCGCGGACGCGGGGCCGAGCGCGCTCACGCTGTCGAGCCTCGTCATCGGCGGCCTGGGGCTCGCGGGCGGCATCGCCACCACCGCGCTCGCCGCGGGCCTCGAGGCCCCGCAGATCCCGGCGGGCACGCCGTCGGTCCCGGACGCGGAGCCGCCGGACGTGGAGGGCAAGACGGGCGTGATCGTGGCGGGCGTTGTCACGGGCGTCGTCGTCGTGGGGGCGGTCGTCGGGACGCTCCTGCTCGTCGGCGGCGACGACGACGACGAGGATCGAAAGCACAAGCTCGATCTCGGCGCCGGCGGCGCGGGGGGCCTCCGCGACGCCATCCGCGCCTTCGAGGCCGCGTGCCCGGACGAGCCGCCCGAGGACGCCCTCGCCGCGTGCATCGACAGGGCGCGCGCCCTCCGCACGACCTGCGCAGCCCGGTGAGGTGGGCTCCGCCGGCGGCTCAGCGCGCGAGCACGTCGAGGAAGCGCTCCTCGTGGAACCCGACCGAGATCCGCGTGTTCGTGCCCTCCATGGCGCGCGCCCCCCACTCGCCCTTCTCGCGGTAGATCTCGACCTCGACGAAGTCGCAGACGCGCTCGTCGAGCGCGCAGGCGGCCGCCACGAGATCGTGCATCGCCTTGCCCACGCCCTTGTCTGCCAGGTACCGATCGAGCGCGCCGATCATCCTCGTCAGGCCGCTCCGCGGCGATCGCCCGGAAACCCGGCGGCTCAGCGCCTCGCGCATGGCCTCGGTGTAGACGACCCCGTGACATACGTTCTTCGAGACGAACCTGCGCTCTCCGATCTGCGGTGAGGCGAGCAGCGCGAGCGTCTCCCGGGGCGCGCCGCCGGGGTTAAAGCTCGGGCAGGTGAGGCGCCCGCGGAACTTCTCGAGCGGCTCGGCGACCAGGTTGTCGCCCGCGAAGCCGCCTTGCTGGACCCACCGAGCGAGCCGGAGCCCGGGGACGTCCTTGAACGCCTTGCCGATGTTCTTGGGCGCGGCCCCGACGAGCACCGTGGCGTCCGGCTCGCGGAGCAGCTCGGCGAGCAGCGCGGGGCCGCCCGCGACCTCGCCGGCCGGGTGCTCCAGGATGCCGGGGCCGTAGCACGCCTGGTGGAAGCCGGAGACCCGCGCCTTCTTGCCCTCGCTCGTCGCCCACCACGCGGGGCCGTGCAGCGCGCCGATCGGGACCTCCGCCCGCCCGCAGCGATCCAGCCCCCAGCGGATCAGCCGGCACTGATCCTCGGAGCCGGGCGTGACGAGCACGCCGAGCAGCTCGACGTCGGGGTGATCGGCGAGCCAGAGCAGCGTCATGAAATCATCCGGGTCCGCGGTCTCCATCTCGAAGATCATGCGCTTCACGCCGCACCTCCATGCCATCGCGCCGCAGAGCAAAATTGAATAGTCTCGTTCCGAGCGGGCAGCCGGAGAGACGACCGGCCGCCCGCCGGAGCCAGCGCTCGACCCGCGCTGCCGCGCGCGGTGAGGCCGCACGACCCCGAGGAGCGAATGAAGCGCATACACCTGTTCGAGATCGAGGATTTCAGCTGGTTTCCTGGGTGGCTACGGGCCTGCATGACACGCCTCATCGTGGTCATGCACAGGGCGCTGGGCACGCGCGAGGCGCTGGTCGAGCTGATCGCCAGAGCATTGAAGGAGTCGAACACATCGAACATCGTCGACCTCTGCTCCGGGAGCGGCGGGCCGATGATCGACGTCGTGCGGATCCTGCGGGAGAAGCCCGGGCTCGAGGGCATCCAGCTGACGCTCACGGACCTGTACCCGAGCATGGAAGCGGCGGAGCTCATCAACAACCAGGAAGGGAGCAACGTATCCTACCGGACGAGCCCGGTGGACGCCACGAAGATCGACGGCGAGATAGCTGGTTCCACGGGCGTCGCGGGTCTCCCGGGTCTCCGAACCATGGTCAGCAGCTTTCATCACATGAGGCCGGCCGACGCGAGGAAGATACTGGAGTCGGCCCAGAGGAGCAGGCAGCCCATCTGTATCTTCGAGATCAGCGACAACAGTCATCCGCTGTTCCTCGGGTGGCTCGCCCTCCCGATCAACTTCGTGATGTGCCTCCTCATCACGCCCCTGGCGAGGCCCATGACCGTGCGGCAGCTCGTCTTCACCTATATCGTGCCGATCATCCCGCTGTGCTTCGCGTGGGACGGGGCGGTCTCGAACGCGAGGACCTACACGCTCGATGACCTCGATGAGCTGTTGAGCGGGCTCCGGGACGAAGAGTACAGATGGGAGAAGGGCGTGATCGGCGGGAGAGCGAAGAAGCTCTATCTTCTCGGCATTCCTAACCGCGAAGCCGGCGCCGGCGCCAGCGGCTGAGCCGCTCCGGCGCGGACGAACCGGTACGTACCGGTCGTACGGATCGCCGGAGATCACGCGGCGAGCGTCGCCCGAGGCGGTATGTCCCCCTCGTGCGCTCCGACGATCGGAGTAAGGCCATGCCTTCGTGTGCGTCGCGGATTGCCCCCTACTATTCGCGTGCGGTCATCGATCTACCTTGTGACGCGCAATCCCGGTATGCCTGTCCGGTTGCGGAGGGGAATACGATGGCTGACGCAAACGGAGCACTGAGCTCGCTGGATGACTTTATCGCACACTCCACGGAGATGCTGTTCGTCGCCGGAGGCGACGGCGCGCTCGACGAGCTGACCGAGCTGAGGGCACGGGACAGGATGCTCCGCGCCTTGATCAACGCGCTTCCGATAGCAATGTGGGCCGTCGACACCGACGGAACGTATCTCTACCATGAAGGCAAGGGGCTGGAGGCCGCCGGCCATCAACCTGGACAGCTCGTCGGCGCGAACATCTTTGACCTCTACGGCGAGGCCAGGGGCGCGGTCAGGCGCGCGCTGGCCGGTGACCCGGTGCACGGGCTGGCCGAGGTGCACGGCTGTGTATGGGAGAGCTGGATGGTCCCCCTCGCGGAGGAAGAGGGCCGCCGCCCCCCCGCGACGTCGCCTGACACGACAGCGGAGGACGAGGCGCCCGGGAGCAGCGCCGGCGCTGGCGCTGCTCCCTGGGCGACCGAGCTCAGAACAGCTGGACGTCGTCGATCTCGATGCGCAGCGGCTGTCCCACGGGCGTGCGCCAGTTCAGGTTCATGACGCTCCACGGCTCGAACGGCACCAGCGTGCCCCACCCCTGCTGAATCAGATCCCACCAGCGCAGCTCCACGGTGACCCACTCCGTGCCGACCCAGAGGTCGATACCGTGGCTGTCGTAGCAAGCCGAGCAGAGCCCGCCCTCAGGCGTCGTGAGGAGCGTGCCGACGTCGAAGCGAACCTGCGTGCCCTGGCCACGGATGTGGAAGCGGATGCCCTGGAACGACGACACATCGACGGGCCACATATCGAAGGACAGCGTCACGCCAGCGCCCGACGCGGACGGCACCCCAGGGGAGTGCGCCGCGAGCGCCGTCGAGCTGAAAGGCCCCGGAACGGAGAACAGGTTGACCGGCGGGACGGTCCCGTCGTCGTACGTCACCCACGGCCCCGTGAACGGCGGGGCGCTGCCCGCGTACGGCGCGGAGAAGAGGAAATCGCCGTCCTCGAAGTCCTCGATGACGAGGCCCGGCATCGCGCAGACGGGCAACCACCCGCAGTCCGGATCGGAGCAATCCGTGAGACCGTCCGCATCGTCATCGGAGCCGTTGCTGCAGGCCCAATCGGTGTCCTCGCGCCACGACATGCAGTACGGCTGCGACTGGCAGTCCGCATCGGAGCAATCCACGAAACCGTCCCCGTCGTCGTCGGCGCCGTTGCTGCATGTCCAGTCGGTGTCCTCGCGCACCGGCATGCAGTACGGCATCCACTGGCACTCCGGATCGGCGCAATCCGCGAGGCCGTCCCCGTCGTCGTCGTAGCCGTTGCTGCACGCCGCATCGGTGTCCTCGCGCCACGGCGAGCAGAACGAATACCACTGGCAGTCCGGATCGGCGCAATCCGCGAGGCCGTCCATGTCGTCATCGGCGCCGTTGCTGCAGGCCCAATCGGTGTCCTCTCGCACCGGCGCGCAGAACGGATACCCCTGGCAGTCCGGATCGGAGCAGTCCGCGAGGCCGTCCATGTCGTCGTCGTAGCCGTTGCTGCACTCCCAATCGGTGTCTTCGCCCACCGGCCCGCAGAAAGGCATCCACTGGCAGTCCGGATCGGAGCAATCAGGGCGGCCATCGCCATCATCGTCGTAACCGTTGCTGCACGCCACATCGGTGTCCTCGCGCAGCGGCGTCGTGTCGTCGACCCCGATGACGATGTCGAGCCTCCCGTGCCCGACCGAAACGACGTCGCCATCGGCCCGGAACTGGAACGCCACCGTCGACGTCGCACCTTCGCCGATGTAGACCCACGTCGGGTTCGCCGACGTGAGGGACGCCGAGACGGGCTGGTAACCGCCGCCGGTCCACCGCTCGAGGACCCAGCCCGGCCGGAGCATCACGTCATAGGGGCCGACCGGCAGCACCTCCGTGAGCGCCGGCGTGTCGCCACCTCCGTAGATGGTCCGCGCCGTCAGGCCGTAGATATCGAACCACGCTTGGGACAGGCGGTACGTCGCGCCCGAGGAGCTGTTCCCGACGAGGGCCAGGCTGAGCGAGCCGACCTCGGACTCCTGCTCGGCGTCATCCGGCGCGTCCGCCGTGCAGCCGACCGGGATCGCAGCAATGGCCAGGACCGAACATACGAAGAGTTGTCGCAAGTGTCTCATGATGACTGTCGTATCAGAGCCGATCGCGCGTGAAAAGCTGGATTCGTGAGGGCTCCATGACGTCGCGCGTCCATCGGCCATGCGGCCGTTGGCCGGCCATGCGGCCATTGGCCGGCCATGCGGCCATTGGCCAGTCAGATGCTCGGCGCCGGCGCGAAGGCCGCCTCGGCGGCCTTCGCGTGCCGCGCTTGCTCCCGGAAGTAGCCCTCCCGCTCCTCGGCGAAGGCGCGCGCCACGCTCGGACGTCCGTGGAGGCGCGCATGGTACGCGGCGAGCGCCGGCCAGGACTTCAGGTCGATCGGCGTGACAACGGACCAGTTGAGCACCGCGAAGAGGTACGCGTCGGCGACCGAGAAACGGTCGAGAAGGAACTCCCGCCCTTCGAGCCGATCCGCCACCCAGCCGAGGCGGCGCGGCGCCCCGGCCAGCGCATGGGCCTTGACCTCGGCCGAGGCCGTCTTGTCCAGGAGCGGCATGTAGACCGCCTTGTGGAGCTCGCTCCCGATGAAGCCGAGCCACTGCTGGAGGCGCGCCCGGCCGAGCGGATCCCGCGGCGCGAGCTCCGCCTGCGGGAACCGATCCGCCACGAGCTGAAGGATCGCCGCGTTCTCGGCGAGGATCTCGCCGCCTTCGATCTCGAGCGCGGGGACGAACCCGAGCGGGTGGATCGCACGGTAGTCGGCGCCCCCCTCGGTCCGCTTCGTCTTCAGGTCGACCTCCACATACGAGACCTCCGCGCCGGCCTCGTAGAAGGCGATGCGCGTGGCGAGAGAACATGCGAGCGGAGCGAAATAGAGCTTCATGAAAACCTCCTGACGGCGCCCAAGGTGCGCCTCGCAGGGCTGTGCGTCCAACGCATCGTCGTGATAGGGTCTATGCGTGCCACGCATACCGTCTCCCCCTGCGCCTCCCGCGATCGGACCGCGGCCCCGGCTCGAGATCCGCGATCTGGAGCTCGTCCTCTCGCTGGCGGCCGCCGGGAGCACGGCCGGCGCCGCCTCGGCGATGCACATCACGCAGTCCGCCGTGAGCCGTGCGCTCGCCCAGGCGGAGGACCGCGTCGGCGCGCGCCTCTTCGAGCGCACCGCGCGCGGGGTCGCGCCGACGGCCGCGGGAGAGCGGCTCATCGCGGGGGCCGGGCTCGTCCTCGCGCAGCTCCGGGAGCTCGAGCGAGAGGTCGCGGCGCCGGTCGCCGCGACGACGCGCGTCCGCCTCGTGTGCGAGTGCTACACGGCGTACCGCTGGCTGCCCTCCGCGATGACGAGCCTCCGGCGAAGGCTGCCCCGCCTCGAGATCGTGCTCGCGGTCGAGCACACCCACGATCCGGTCGCCGCGCTCGTCCGGGGGGACATCGACGTCGCGCTGCTCACCACGTCGTCTCTGCCGACCGACCGCGAGGCGGGCTGCGCGCTCGTGGAGCGGCCCCTCTTCTCGGACGAGGTCGTCTTCGTGATCTCGACCTCGCACCCGCTCGCCGGACGGGCGTCGCTCACGCGCGACCACCTCCGCGAGGGCCCCCTGATCACGCCGAACGCGACGCCGGCCGAGGCGCGCTGGTTCATGAGCGCCGTCTTCGGGCGGCAGCGGCCCAAGATCGAGCTCCTGCGCTTCCCGCTCACGGAGGCCGTGGTCGACGCGGCGCGCGCCGGGATGGGGATCGCGACCCTCTCGGAATGGGTGGCGGAAGCCTATCTCGGCGGCGGCGACCTCCTGGTCAAGCGGCTCTCGTCCGGCCCGCTCCGCAGGCCCTGGCGGATCGCGTTCCGGCGCGCGTCGGCCGACGCCGCGGAGCGCCTGATCGCCGCCCTCGAGAGCTCGGCGCCGCGGCTCTACACGCGCGCCGGGTGACCCGGGTGACCCGGGTGACCCGGGTGGAGCTCAGTCGAGGCCGGTGGCCTCCGGCGCGCCCAGCATCAGGTTCAGGTTCTGCACCGCCGCGCCGGAGGCGCCTTTGCCGAGGTTGTCGAGGCGCGCCACGACCAGGATCTGGTCCGGCTTGCCGAACACGAACACGTCGAGCCGGTTCGTGTCGTTGCACTCCACCGCGCCGAGGTAGCCGTCCTCCAGCGCGCCCTGGCCGCCGAGCGGCATCACCCGGATGAACGGCTCGCCGGCGTAATAGGACGTGTAGAGCTCGTGGACCGCGGCGGGCGTCGCCGGCCGGGCCAGGGCGTCCGCGAACAGGGGCACCGAGACGAGCATGCCCTTGTAGAAGTCACCCACGACCGGCTGGAACAGCGGCGCCCTGTCGAGGCCCGCGATGGCGCGCATCTCCGGCAGGTGTTTGTGCTGCAGGGTGAGCCCGTACGGGCGCGGGCCGCGGAGCTGCTCGCGGCGCGCCCCTTCGGCCTGCTCGTAGGCCTGGATCATCTTGCGCCCGCCGCCGCTGTAGCCGGTGAGCGAGTGCGCGATCACGCGGGCGTCCCTGGGCAGGAGCCCCTGGTCGACGAGCGGCACCACGAGCGCGAGGAACCCGGTCGCGTGGCACCCGGGGACGGCGACGCGCCGCGCGCCGCGGACGGCCTCGCGCTGGCCGGGGCGGAGCTCCGGAAAGCCGTACACCCACCCCTCGGCCGTGCGGTGCGCGGTGCTCGGATCGATGACGCGCGTCCTCGGGTTCTCGATCCATCCGATCGATTCGCGGGCGGCGTCGTCGGGCAGGCACGTGATGAGCACATCGGCCTCGTTGATCAGCGCGCGGCGCGCCGCCGGGTCCTTGCGGCGCTCGGGGTCGATCTCGAGCAGCTGGAGGTCGCGGCGGCCCTGCAGCCGCTCGCGGATCTGGAGCCCCGTCGTACCTTCCTGTCCGTCGATGAACACCCGATGCATGGTGGCCGTGTCCATACGCCGAGCGCGCCCTCGGGACCAGCGCTTCGCGTGAGCTCACCGGCGGCTCGGCGGCGCCCAGGCGCATCCGCCGTCGGCGCACGGCTCTTCGAGGTGCTCCCCTCGCGCCCTGGCCCTGACCATCTGGATCAACCCGAGCGTCCAGCACATCGGGCATCCGCCCACCGCCACCAGCGCGACCGGCAACAGCGCCATCGCCAGCCAGAGGGAAGCGCGCGCGACGAGCACCGAGGCCACGAGGGCCGCGAGGCAGATCGCCCCGCGCGCGAGGTGCTCCACAAGGCTCCTGCTCACGAACATGGCTTGTTTCTCCTCTCCTCCCCTCCCCGCACCCATGAGGCGGAAGGCGCGCCCTCCTGCCGGAGGACCTCCCGCCGCACCAGCTGCCGCGCCCGGTGCAGACGGCTCTTCATGGCCGCCTCGCCGAGCCCGAGCATCTGGCACACCTCCTCGCCCGTCAGCCCCTCGACGTCGCGCAGCACGAGCACCTCCCGATAGGGCCGCTCCAGCACGGCGATCGCCTCATGCACGGCGCGGACCAGCCGCCAGCGCTCGAAGGCTGCCTGCGGGTCGAGATCGCCCGATGGCACCGCATCGATGTCGTCCACCCGGTCCCCCAGCCGCGAGCGCTCCCGCGCGAAGGGGCGAAGCATGCGCAGGCACGCATGCCGGACCACCGTCATCAGCCAGGAGAGGACGCCCGGATCGCGCGCCACCTCGGGGCGGCAAGCGAGCTTGGTGAAGGCCTCCTGGACCGCATCGTCGGCGTCGAAGGCGTCGCGGCACGCGCGCAGCCCGAAGCGGTACACGCGGTCGTGGTAGGCGCGGACGAGCAGCTCCAGCGCGCCGTCATCGCCGCGCGCCGCCGCCGTGAAGACCGGATCGGGGGATCTCGATGCTTCCATTCAGCGCCTCAGCTCCGCTGGAGAGGGCATGTGGATCTGCCCATCAGAGCGTACCCGAAGCACGTGCCCGAGAGCGTCGTGAATATCATGTACACGCCCGACAGACCGAACACGACGAGGCGCGTCACGAGCGTCAGCGGCGCCGCCCAGGCGCACGCCAGCAGCGCAAGCGCACCCAGACCACGCAGCACCCGATCCATGTTCCCCACATTGCGTTTCATGAGCTCCTCCATCTTTCGTCCGGAGAAGCCCCGATGCGGGGTGGAGGATTCACGAAATCGTTGCGCCGCTGGCGCAGAAAGCGATCGAGCGACGCCTGCGTGACGCATCCACACCTGCGCGACGCGTCCACACCTACGCGATGCGTCCACGCCTGCGCGGCGCATCCAGGCGGGTGCTAGCATCGCGCATGGCCGATGACCTGAGCCGGGACGTGCAGCTCCTCGACCGCGATCTCGTCGCCGTGCGGCGCGACATTCACCGGCACCCCGAGCTCGGCTACACCGAGGTGCGCACGTCCCAGATCGTCGCGGAGCGCCTGCGCAGGCTCGGCCTGTCGGTGCGCACGGGCGTGGCCGGGACGGGCGTCATCGCCGACCTCGACGGCGAGCGCCCCGGCGGCACCTTGCTGCTCCGCGCCGACATGGATGCGCTCCCGGTCGAGGAGCAGTCCGGCCACGATTTCCCGTCCGAGACGCCGGGCGTGATGCACGCGTGCGGCCACGACGCCCACGTGAGCGCGCTGCTCGGCGCGGCCACGCTGCTCGCTGCGCGCCGGGACCGCATCGCCGGCAGGGTGCGCTTCCTCTTCCAGCCGGCCGAGGAGCTCGCGGGCGGCGCGCTCCAGATGATCGAGGCGGGAGCGCTCGACGGCGTCGATCAGGCGCTCGGGGCGCACGTGATCTCGCCCTTCCCGTTCGGGGTGGTGGCGACGCGGCCCGGGCCGTTCTTCGCGGGGATCGACACGTTCGAGATCGCCGTCGTCGGGAAGGCGGGCCACGGCGGGCTGCCGCACATGTCGGTCGATCCGATCTACACAGCGGCGCAGGTCGTGACCGCGCTCCAGTCGATCGTCGCGCGCGAGACGAAGCCGGGCGAGCCGCTCGTCGTGAGCATCTCGGCCATCTCCGGCGGGAACGCGCCCAACGTCGTCGTGGAGCGCGTGGCGCTCCAGGGCACGGTGCGCTGGTTCTCGCAGCCGAGCCGGGAGCACGCGCTCGAGCGTATCCACGGGATCGCCTCGGGCGTGTGCTCGGCGCTGCGCGCCTCGTGCGAGTTCCGGGTGCTGTCGAGCTCCCCGGTCACGGCCAACGCCGCGGCGCCCGTGGATCTGGTGACGGCCGCCGCGCGGGCGACGGAGCGCGCCGAGGTCATGGATCCCGGCCCGCTCACGGTCAGCGAGGATTTCTCCGAGTTCACGAGCCGCGTCCCGGGCTGCCTCTTCACGGTGGGCGCGGGCGGGCCGAGCGCGGCGCCGCACCACCACCACGCGTTCGATCTCGACGAGCGCGCCATCGGGCTCATCGCGGAGATCTTCACCCGCGCCACGCTCGCCGCGCTCAAGCCGGAGTGACGCGGCTGGCGGCCGCACGAGCTCCGCGCGTCAGCAATCCTGGCGGAATTTCCGACGCTCCGATCCAGCGCTCAGCCCGGACGGTTTCGCATGAAGTCCGCCACCTCGGCGAAGCGCTGGTCGAGGAAGGCGCGGAGCGGCGCGGGCACGTCGAGATCGGCCATGGCCGCCCGCATGCAGCGCATCCAGGCGTCGCGCATCGCCACATCGACCGGGACGCGCGCGTGGCGCATCCGCAGCCGCGGGTGGCCGTGCGCCGCGATGTAGTCCTGCGGCCCGCCCAGCCAGCCGATCAGGAAGAGCGCGAATCGGTCGCGGCTCTCACGGGCGACCTGGCCGCCCTCGTCGCAGACGTGGAGGCGCGCGAGCGCCGGCTCGTCGCGGCCCATGAGGTCGTAGAAGCGCTCGACGAGCCGGCGCACCGCCGGCTCGCCGCCCAGCAGATCGAAAGGGGTCTCGGACGGCTCGGCCATGGGTGATGCCCTCTACCGGATTTGCGCCGGCGCTGCACGCCGCCGGCTCAGGCCGCCGCGGAGCTGCCGCAGGCCGCGCCAAACCACGCGGCGAGCGCGCGGCGCAGCCGGCGGTGGGCGGAGGCCTCGGGCTCACCTGCCGCGGCCGCCCAGGCCACATAGCCGTCGGGGCGAATCAGCAGCGCCTCCGCGGGGCCCGGCAGCGCAGCGCAGCGCGCGCTCACGACGTCCACGCGATCGCCCCAGGGCGCCGCCACGCCGCCGAGCGCGGCGCCGCCGGTCAGGTCGAGCAGCACGCCCCTGGCCCCGTGCATGAGCTGCGCGACCCGCGTCTCCCCCTTCTGCGTCATCACCGAGATATCCGGCGCCCATCGCCCGAGCAGCGGGTGCTGCTCGCCGGGCTCGGCCGGCATCTCGTAACGGACGTCGGCCGCGTCCAGCATCTCGACGACATACCGGAGGCTCTGCTCGTGCTTGAGCAGCTCGCCGACCAGCTCGCGCAGCGCGGCGACGCGCTCGTCCCGCATCATCAGCGCGCCCTGCGCCCGGGTGTGCATGATCACGCGCTTGCCCTCGGGGTGCCGCTCCGCGTGGTAGGTGTCGAGGAGCCCCGGCGGCGCCCAGCCGTGGACCTCCGCGGCCAGCTTCCAGCCGAGGTTGACCGCGTCTTGCAATCCGGTGGTGAGGCCTGGCCCGCCGGCGGGGAGATGGATGTGCGCCGCGTCGCCCACGAGCAGCACGCGGCCCGCGCGGTACGTATCCGCCTGGCGGCTCGCGTCGGTGAACCGAGACAACCACCGCACCTCGCGGACGGGCAGATCCTCGCCGAGCGCCGCGCGAACGCTGGCCTGCAGCTCGTCGAGTGTCATCGGCGCGTCCCGGTCGAAGTCCGGCGGATACGGCTCCGACGTGACCACGCGAAACACGCCCGCTCCCAGGGGAACGAGGGCGATCCCGCCGAGCCCGAACCGAACGCGGCGACCGCCGGAGAGGACGAGGTGCCCGTCCTCCGTCGCACCCTCGGCCAGCGTGACGTCGGCGAGGCGCAGGAGCCGGGAGGGTGGGAGTCCAGGAAAGCCGATCCCGGCCAGCTTGCGCACGGCGCTGCGGCCGCCGTCACACCCCACGACGAAGCGCGCCCGAAGCGGGTAGTCGCCGTCCGGGCCTCGGACGGTGACCGTCGCGCCCTCTCCTTCCTGATCCAGCGCGATGAGCTCGTGACCTCGACGGATCTCCGTCGTCAGCTCGCGCGCCCGCTCTTCCAGCAGCGCCTCTATGCGCGCCTGATGGATGCTCAGGAAGCGCCTGGAGACGCGCGCGTGGTCGCCGCCGAGGGCCAGCGGTATCCCGCCGAAGTGCACGAAGCGCGTCATTTCTGCGGCGCTCTGCTCCGCGCGGAAGCGCTCGAGGAGGCCTCTGTGGTCGAGGATCTCCACGGCGCGCCCGCCGAGGCCGAGCGCCTTGGAGAGCCCCGTGGGCTCGGGCAGCCGCTCCAGCACGACGGGGCGCACGCCGGCCAGCCGCAGCTCGCAGGCCAGCATCAACCCGGTCGGACCGCCGCCCACGATGACGACATCGACGTTCATACGCGTTCTCCTTGTCGAGCAACGATCGATTGACAACGATGGTTCAGCGACGACCTGCGCGCGATGAGGGACGAACGAGGCTCACGTCACGTGGCCCCTCCGGCGCCCGCGCGGCCGCCCCATCCAGGCGTGGTCACGCCGTCCAGCACGAGGCTCACGGTCTGCTCGCCGAGGCGCGCGGCGAGCTCGAGATCGCACGAGAGGCGCGCCCGGAGGTCCGAGAAGCGCGGCCCGAAGATGCCGATCCCGGCCAGCGCGCCCACGACGGTGCAATACAGGAGCTCGAACTCGCAATCGCGCCGGAACACCCCGCCAGCTTGACCCCGCTCGTAGAGATCGCGCAGCTGCGATGGCAGCATCGCGAGCGTCGCGGGCGGCGCGGATCGCCAGCCGCTCATCGCCTCGTGCATCGCGAGCGGCATGCACAGCGGGCGCGAGAGGAGCAGCCGGAAGAACATCGTGAACGCGCGCCAGAGCCCCTCGCGCGGCTCGAGCGCCGCCGACGCCTCGAGCGCCGGCCGCCACCCCTCGATGAGGCCGGACCACTGGTCCTCGAGGACCGCGCGGTAGAGGCCCTCCTTGCTCCCGAAGTGATGGTAAATCATGCGCTCGTTGACCCCGGCGCGCCCCACGATGGCGTGCACGCGGGCCCCGTCAGGCCCATGCCGCGCGAACTCCTCGGCGGCGGCGTCGAGGAGCGCCCGCCGCGTCTCCTTTTTCTCGTCTCGCGACATCAGGTAAATATTTATTTACTCATGAACGGGCGGCGGTCAAGGGCGCGATCTGGCCCGTCCCCCTCGCGCGGTGAAACAGGGCGCCCGGCGCGAGCTCTCCCATCTGGGGTCGGCGGTCGGGCCCGCGTTGGATCCATGCCCGCGGGGTGCCGGGTCCTCTTCCGCTATGGCCTGCTGTGGGGCAGCCGGCCGCCTCCAGCACGGCGCACCGGACGCGGAGCTCGGCGCCGCGGACAACGCGCGATCGAGTGGCGAGCGGCGCCAGACTTCGCCGATTCGACTCGTCAGAGAAAACCGGCGATTCCTTGGGCCTCTTGCTGTAGGCTCGGCCCCTGGTCAGGTCTGGCGCTTGGCCAATGTGCTTGTTGGCATGAACCAGAAAACGACATTCCTCCCTGCGTTGGTGCTCGCGGCGGGTGCGCTCACGGTGAACCTGACCGGCTGCGAGCTCATCGTCGCCGTCGATCGCAGCCGGATCTCCGACACGGGCGGCGCTGGCGGCGCCGGCGGGACCGGTGGCTCCGGCGACGGCACGACGACGAGCAGCAGCGCCAGCTCGTCATCAGGCACCGGCGGCTCGGGCGGCACCGGCGGCTCGGGCGGCACCGGCGGCTCGGATGGCGCCGGCGGCTCGGGCGGCACCGGCGGCTCGGATGGCACCGGCGGCTCGGATGGCACCGGCGGCTCGGACGGCACCGGCGGCTCGGACGGCACCGGCGGCTCGGGCGGCACCGGCGGCTCAATGGCGTGCGCCAGCGGCGCGACACCGTGCGACACGATCGCCGACTGCCCGGCCCCGACCACGGAGTGCGTGAAGGCCACGTGCGAAGTGCGGTGCTGCGGCACGACCAACGTGCCCGACGGTATCGCCACGATGGCGGGCCAGACGGCGGGTGACTGCAAGCAGCAGGTCTGCGACGGCGACGGCGGCACGACGTCGATCCGCGACGACACGGACAAGCCGGCCGACGACGAATGCAACGTCGGCACGTGCCCGGGCGGCTCTCCGGGCAGCTCACCGAAGACCGCCGGTACGAGCTGTACTACCGGCGGCAAGGTCTGCGACGGCAACGGAGCCTGCGTCGGCTGCCTCGCGGACACCCACTGCACCGAGCCCCAGGTCTGCGATCCGAGGGGCACGCACACGTGCGTGGACGTGTCTTGCACCGACGGCGCGCTGAACGGCGGCGAGACCGACGTCGACTGCGGCGGCGTCGACGCCGGCTCCGGCTGCGCGCCCTGCGCTGACGACCTGGAGTGCGCGCTCGATTCGGACTGCGTGAGCGGCTACTGCAACACGGCCGGCAGGTGCGCGACGCCCAGCTGCATGGACACCGACAAGAACGGCAACGAGACGGACGTCGACTGCGGCGGCGCGTCCTTCCAGGGCGCTCCGGCCTGCAACAGGTGCGGTGTCGGGCAGACGTGCGGCGTCGCGGACGACTGCACCACGGGCTTCTGCAGCGGCGGCACCTGCGCGGCCAAGCCGGACGGCGCGTCCTGCGTGACCAACGCCGAGTGCGCCAGCGCGCGCTGCGTTGATGCCGTCTGCTGCGACACGGCGTGCACCGGCGCCTGCCAGGCGTGCTCCGCGGCCAAGAAGCTCGGCGGCTCCGACGGCGTCTGCGGCTACATCGCGGCCGGAGGCGATTCGGACAACGAGTGCCCGGACACCGGCGCGGCGTCGTGCGGGACCAACGGGTTCTGCGACGGTGCGGGCGCCTGCCAGCGCTACGCAGCGGGCACGGTCGTGCCGTCCGGGCAGACGCTGGGCGATTGCCAGCAGCACGTCTGCGACGGCGCCGGCGGCACCACGACGGACGAAGACGTCACCGATGTCCCGGTGCCATCGACCGTCTGCTTGACGGACGCCGCGTGCACGGGCACGCCGGCCATGCCGAGCTTCACGATGGCGCCGGCGGGCACCGACTGCACCGCCGACGGCCTGCCCGGCAAGACGGTGTGCGGCGGCGGGCCCGCGGCCGGCACGTGCGTCGAGTGCAACGACGACTCGAGCTGCACCTCGCCGGCCACGTGCAACACGACGACGCACGCCTGCGAGTGATCGCGACAGCGCGGAGAGCGCCCTCTGCGACCTGGGCGCCTTCTTCGTCCTGTCGGCGTGCTCGGGTTGCAGCAGATCTCGAGTCGAGGCGAGAACGCTCGCAAAGGCGGGTCGGCCGTCGCGGGCCGACTCCGTACTATGCGCGCGACAACCGCACCTCGATCTCCCGCTCCACGTAGGACCACTCCTCCGTCTCGCGCAGCCTGCCCACGAGCTCGTCGAAGGCGCCGGCGTCGCCCTCGGCGAACTCGAACCAGGTCAGGAAGTCGAACGGGCCGCCGAGATCCCGGCTGTGGTAGAGCCGCCTCGCCACGGCCGGCAGGTACTCCAGCCCGATCTCGATATGGCGCGACCTCGCCTCGAAGATGGCCCGCCGCTCGTCCTGCGCGAGCGCCCACCACGCCTTCGATTTCCTGAGCGGGATCAGCGCCGCCTGCGTGCTCGACGCCCGGCCGAGGTCTTCCTGGACCGCGACGAGACGCCTCCTCTCCTCGAGCTCCACATAACGCTCATTGCTCCTCACGCCGCCCAGCACCCAGGTCGCCTCCGGCGGCGCGACGAAGCTGCCCCCCTCGACGCGCTGCAGCCGCGGCGCCGCGGGCAGCTCCTCGCCTCGCACCAGGACCGTCCTCTCGACCCGCCACTCCCCGGCGGAACCTGCAACGAAGCTGACCCGAACCGGATTTCCTTCCATGGATGGCTCCGAGGCGACGGCAACGCCGGACGAATCCCACCGACCCGCGGCGGCGGGGCGGCCCTACCACACGCCCTCTCGTCACGAGAGCGCCCGGGAATGCGGCTGCGCTCGGGCTCTCCGCGCCGGCCGAGCCCGACACGCAACGCGGTTGATGATGCGCGGACAGGGGTTTCGCCGTGGTTTCCGTGCGATGATTTTCCGTCGCCCGCGTCAGCTCAGGACAAGATAGGAGTCGCCGAACTCGTGACAGAGATACCCTGCCTCCTCCGCATAGGAGTTCGCGCGGTGGAGCAGCGAGGCAGGCGCGAACGCCTCGAGGAGCCGGAAGTGGCTCTCCGTCGGGTCGTGCACGCCCGTCAGGAGCCCGTCGACCACCCTCGGCCGGAAGCCGGGGTGGAGCATCAGATCGGTGACGCCCGCGCCGGCCCGGAGCTCACCCCCGTGCTGGGCAGCGCAGCCCTCGAGGGCGCGCGTCACCGTCGTGCCGACCGCGATGACGCGGCGCCCGCGCGCCTTGGCCTCGCGCACCGCGGCCACCGTCTCTTCCGGGATGTCGAAGCGCTCCGGCAAGGGGAGCAGCGCGTCGAGCGCCGGCTCGCCGGTCGACGAGATCCCGGCGGCGTGCGTGAGCGAGGCGACGCGCACGCCGCGGCGGATCAGCTCGAGCAAGAGCCCCCAGACGAGCGGCCGCCCGGCCGACGGGAGCTCGGCGCAGAGAGGCCGGCTCGCATAACGCGTCTGCGCGTGCCAGATCTCGAGCGGGCCCGCGACGTACGCATACTGGATCGGGCGCCCCCGCCGGTAGAGCGCCGACCAGAGCGGCGCGCCCCGCTCGTGAAAAGCGATCTCGACGAGGCGCGGCGAGGCCGGAGACACGCGCTCGACCGTGGCCGACAGGTCCTCTCCGAACGTCACCGCGTCCCCCGGGCCGAGGGCGGGCGGCGCGGGGCGATCCTCCGTGCGCGTGTGCCAGTCGCCGGCGCCGAACAGCAAGGCCGAGTAGCGCCCCTCGGACAGCTCGCCGATGAGGCGCACCTCGACCGCCGCGCCGCGCTCGGTCGCGCCGTGGAGCGACGCCGGCATCGTGGCGCCGTCGTTGACGACCAGGAGATCGCCCGGCTCGAGGAGCGCGGGCAGATCCGCGATGCGCGCGTCGCGCAGGCGCCCCGCGCGCGGGTCCACGTGGAGGAGCCGCTCCTCGAGCGGGTTCTCGCGAGGCCACGTGGCGGGGCTCATGGCGCCTCCTCAAGGCGCGCGGCCTCGAGGCGCGCGCCGCTCGGCACCGCACCGGCGCGGCCGACGAGCCCGACGATGCGCCTCGCCACGTCCGCTGGATCCGCCAGCGTGCTCGGGTCGGCGTCGGGGATGGCCTCCGCGTGCATCCGCGTGTTCATCCCGCCCGGGTCCACCGCGTAGAACGCGACCCCCGTGCCCTCGAGCTCGGCGGCCCACGTGCGGCTCAGGTGATCGAGCGCCGCCTTCGAGGCGCCGTAAGCGCCCCACCGCGGATAGGCGTTCACCGCCGCGTCCGAGCTGATATGGACGACGACCCCGCGCCGCCGCAGCGCCATCGCGCCGGCGACCACCTTCGTCAGGCGGAACGGACCGACCACGTTGACCTCGAGCGCGCGCCCGAGATCCTCGCACTCGGTGTCGAGCAGGATCGGCAGCGGCGTCTTGCCGAGCGTGCTCGCGTTGTGGACGAGCAGGTCGATCGGCCCGACCAGCGCCGCCGCCGCGCCTGCGATCGCGTGCGTCTGGCCCTTGTCCCCGATGTCCGCCGCGATCGCGTGCGCCTCCCCGCCCTGCGCGGCGATCTCGGCCGCGACGGCCTCGAGCGGCCCGCGCTCGCGCGCCACGAGGACCACCTTCGCGCCTTGCCGGGCGAGCTCCCTGGCGAGCGCGGCGCCGAGCCCGCGGCTCGCCCCGGTGACCAGCGCCGCCCGCGGCGCGAACCGCTCGCCCCGCGCGGCGCGGGGGAGCGAGGGGCGGGAGCTCCCTCCGGCCTGGATCAGCGCCTCGCTTCCGGTCGATTCGTCGTTCATGGTGCCTTCCTCCTCGACACCAGCCTACGCCGCGCGGGTTCTCTCGTTGGAGCGTGCGCCAATATCCTGGAAGAGTGCTAATCTCCGGGCATGGATCAGGACGCGGAGCTCGCGGGGCGGCTGGCGAAGAACATCAAGCAGCTGCGCGAGGCGCGCGGGCTGACGCAGCAGCAGCTGGCCAAGCTCGCCGGCGTGCCGCGGGCGACCTGGGCGCACCTCGAGTCCGGCGCGGCGAACCCGACGCTCGGCGTGCTGCACCGGGCCGCCGCCGCGCTCCAGGTCTCCATCGAGGAGATGCTCTCCGCGCCCCGCGCCACCTGCCAGCTCTACGCGCGCGACGCGCTCCCCACGCGCTCTCCCGGGCAGGCGCTCGTCCGCAAGCTCCTGCCGGACCCGATCCCGGGCATGGAGATGGATCGCATCGCGATCCCCCCGGGCGGGCGGATGACGGGCGTCCCGCACACCCCGGGCACCCGCGAGTACCTGACGTGCGAGTCGGGGGAGCTCCAGCTCGTGGTCAGCGGAGAGCGGTTCAAGCTCGGCTCCGGCGACGTCGCCGTGTTCCGCGGCGATCAGCGCCACTCGTACCACAACCCCGGCAAGCAGCCGGCGGTCGGCTACTCGGTCGTGGTCCTCGCGCGCGTGCTCTGAAGGGGCAGCGGCGCGCATCCCACGGCGCCGCGGCGCCTACCGCTCGCCGGGCGCCATCCACTTGGGCTCGGCGCCGGGGCGCCACGCGGCGAGCAGATCCAGGAGGGCCGGCGCCTCCTCGGCGACCTGCAGCACGGCGCGGTGGGCCGGCTTCATGAACTGCTCGGCCACGACGTGATCCAGAAAGGCGATCAGCGGGCGGTAATACCCCGCCACGTCGAGCAGCCCGACCGGCTTGTCCTGAGAGCCGAGCTGCGTCCATGTCCACACCTCGAACAGCTCTTCCAGCGTCCCGATGCCCCCCGGCAGGGCGATGAACGCGTCGGAGAGCGCGGCCATCTTCGCCTTGCGCTCGTGCATCGTCTCGACCACGTGGAGCTCCGTCAGGCCCCGGTGCTCGATCTCCCGCTGGTTGAGGAACCCCGGGATGACGCCGATCACCTCACCGCCGCGCGCGAGCACCGCGTCGGCGATCACGCCCATGAGCCCGACGCGTCCCCCGCCGTACACGAGCCCGATCCCTCTCGCCGCGAGGAGCTCACCGAGCCGCACGGCCGCCTCGCGGTAGGCCGGCGACGCGCCGGGGTTCGACCCGCAGTAGACGCAGATCCTGGAGAGCGTTCTCATGGGCCCGAGCCTACGCCGGCAGGCGAGCTCGTCCAAGCGGGGAGCGGTGGGCCGGCGCGCCGTGGAGGGTAGCCTTCTCCCCGGCGGCGCGCCCTGGCGCCCCCGCGCCGCGGCCCGGCACCCCCGCGCGGCGGCGGTGCCGGGGCCGGCGGGTCACTCCTTGTCGAGCTTGCCGACGAGGCTCAGCGTGAAGAAGGCGCCCATGTACTTGAAGTGCGGGCGCACCTGCATGTCGACCTTGTACCAGCCGGCGTTCCCCGGCACCTCGGTCACGATGATGCGCGCCTTGCGGAGCGGCCTGCGCCCGCGGGTCGCCGCGGAGACGACGTCCTGATCGGCGACGTACTGGCCGATCCAGTCGTTGAGCTCCTTCTCGAGATCGGCGCGCTCCTTCCACGTACCGATCTGCTCGCGCTGCAGCACCTTCAGGTAGTGCGCGATGCGGCACATGATGAACATGTACGGCAGCTGCGTGCCGAGCCGGTAGTTCATCTCGGCCGCCCTGCCCTCGTCGCTCTGCCCGAAGAACTTCGCCTTCTGGGCGGAGTTGGCCGAGAAGAAGCAGGCGTTGTCCGAGTCCTTGCGGAACGTGAGCCCGATGAAGCCCTCCTCGGAGAGCTCGAACTCGCGCCGCTCGGTGAGCATGATCTCGGTCGGCACCTTCGTCTGGATCTCGCCCATCGCCTCGTACTGGTGGAGCGGCAGGTTCTCCACGGAGCCGCCCGCCTGGGGGCCGATGATGTTCGGACACCAGCGGTACTTGGCGAAGCTGTCGGCGAGCCGGGTGGCGAACGCGTACGTCGCGTTGCCCCAGCAGTACGCGTCGTGCTTGCCGACCACGTCCTCCTCGTAGTTGAACGCCTTCACCGGGACGGTGTTGGCGCCGAAGGGCAGGCGGAGCAGGAAGCGCGGCATCACGAGCCCGACGTAGCGCGCGTCCTCGGTCTCGCGGAACGCGTTCCACTTCGTGTACTGCGGCCCCTCGAAGAGCGCCTTGAGGTCCTTCAGGTTGGGCAGCCCCTGGAAGTCCTTCAGGCCGAAGAACTGCGGCCCGGCCGCCGCGATGAAGGGCGCGTGCGACATCGTCGCGACCGCGGCGCACTTCTGGAGGAGCGCGATGTCCTGGGGGCCCGGGCCGAACTCGTAGTTCGCGATGATCGCGCCGACCGGCTTGCCGCCGAACTGCCCGAACTCGGCCGAGTAGACGATCTTGTAGAGGCCGCTCTTCGGCACCTCGGGGGCGTCCTCGAAATCGGCGAGGAGATCCTCCTTGGAGCAGTTGAGCATCTCGACCTTGACGTTCTCGCGGAAGTCACACCGGTCGATGACGAACTTGAGGCCGCGCCACGCGGACTCGAGCTTCTGGAAGCTCGGGTTGTGGAGGATCTCGTCGATCTGCCGCGACAGCTTGACGTCGATCTCCGCGATCAGCGCGTCGACGAAGGCCTTGTCGACCTTCTCGCCCTCGCGCCGCGGGGCGACGAGCTCCGAGATGAAGGCCTGCACGCCCCGCTTGGCGATCTCGTACCCCTCGTCGCCGGGCGTCATCTTCGTCTCGGCGAGGATCTCGTCGAGCAGCGACCCCCCCTCGAGGGTCTGGACGCCCGCGCTCCCCGCGGCCTGTGTCTCCGTCGCCATCGCTCACTCCCCTTCCTTGTCGAGCCCGAGCTCGCTGACGATCTTGTTGCGCTGAGCCGGGTCGCTCAGGATCTGCTGAATCTTGTTGCGGAACGCCTTCTCGTTTCCGAGCGGGCCCTTGAGGGCCGTCAGCGCGGCGCGCAGGTCGAGCAGCTTCTTGAGCTCCGGCACCTGGTTCGCGATCGCCTCGGGCTCCATGTCGCTCAGCCGGCGGAACTTGAGGTTGACCGTGAGCTCGCTGTTCTCCTGCTCGGACAGGACGTCCTTCACGTTGAAGGTGAGCGCGAGCTTCTGCTCGCTCATGACCTTCTGGAAGTTGTCCTTGTCCACGTTGATGGGCTTGCGGTCCTCGAGGGGCCGCGGATCCGGCCGCTGCGTGTAGTCGCCGAGCATCAGGAGCTTCAGCGGCAGCTCGACGTCCTCCTTCGCGTTCCCGGTGGCCGGCTTGTACGTGATGTTCACGCGCTCTTTCGGCGCGACCGATCCCTCTTTCATCGCAGGCTCCTTTCCCCGTCAGCAGCGGGCGGAGCGCCCGCAGGCCGAACGAGCATAGAACAAAACCCCCGCCCCTCGGGCAAGCTTCTCGGCGCGACGCGCATCCCCGTCTCTGCCACGCGGCCACGCGGCCACGCGGCCACTCGGCCCCCTGCCCCCCGGCATCCGGCTCACTCCCCCAGCGACATCTTCAAGGCGAGCGCCGCGTCGAGCTGGCAGACGCGCTCGAAGCAGAGCGTCTCCTTCGCCTTGGCCTCGGGGGTGGCCTCGTAGCCCTGGTTCAGGACCCGGTAGCACGTGTGGAGCGCGGCGTAGAGCTCCGCGCAGAGATCCGGCTGCCAGGTGGTGAGTCGGTGGTGGTCGACGAGGTGCTCCAGCGCCTCGAGCTGCGCCCGCGCCACGAGGAACTGGGACAGCTCGATGTTGATCTGGGCCATCGCGAGCCTCACGCGGAAGCGGTCCAGCGCCGTCGGAGCCGCGGCGGCGGCCTTCTCGAGGAGCGCCATCGCGTCGATGGGCTGCTGGTTCGCGACGAGCCCTCGGGCCTCGGAGAGCGGCTTGTCGAGGTAGCTCCGGGGCCTCGCCGGGGCCGCGGCGCCGCTCGCACCCGCGCCGCCGAGCGCGGCGGCGACCTCGGACGAGAGCCACGCCTGCGTCTCGCCGTCCGCGAACGGCGTGCCGTCGCTGAACTTGAGGGTCGGCAGGAGCGGCGCCCGGAGCAGCAGCGCGCCCACCTCGACGAGCACCGCCCGCTTGGCGTCGGCGTAGTCGTCGCCGAGCTGCTCGAGCGCGTTCGCGACGTACCTGTGCGGATCGAGCCAGAGGGGGTAGCTCTGCGCGTACTCGTCGGCGACCTGCAGCAGATCGGCGAACGCCCCCTGGGTCGTGAGCGCCGGGAGCGTCTGCAGCACGTGCTCGGGCGGCGGCGGGATCGCCGTGCTGCCCGTCGGAGACGACGCGCCCGGATCGTCGAGGAGGTCGACCCAGAGCCCGACCCGGAGGATGCGGTACGCGGACGCCCGCTTCGGATCCGCCGCCCGCAGCGCGTCGCCCGCGCGCGCCATCAGGGGCGAGCACTTGCCGAGGGCGGCGAGCGCGGAGTCTTCGTCGACGATCGCCTCGAGGCTGAGCGCCGGATCGCCCGCGGCGGCGACGGGCGCGGGCGCGGGCGGCGGCGCCGCGGCCGCTGCCGTGGCCGCCGGCGGCGGCTCGGCCTTCGGCGGCTCGACCCGCGGAGGAGGCGGCGGCGGGGGCGGCGGCGGAGGAGGAGGCGGCGGCGGAGGCGGCGCCTCCGCGGGCAGGCTCGCGACGAGGCTGCGGATCGCGTTCCGGAGCGGGCCGAGCCCTCCGTACGCGTCACCGAGCTTGTCGGCGAGGTCGACGTCCAGGGCGCGGCTCACCTGGTCGATGGCGTTCACCACGTCGCGGTCCGCGGCGGTGACGGTGATGCCGGTGAGCGTCCCTGCCGCGAGGTCTCCGAACCAGGCGCACAGGTTGCCGCGCGCCTTGGGCCGCTTGATCGCGGGATACATGGTGTCCCAGAACGCGTTGTTCAGCTCTTGCACGAGCACGAGCCCGTCGAGCAGACCGGGCAGCTTGTCGACCTGCGACTTCGCCGCCGCGTAGTAGAGCGCGACGCGGAAGTCCTTGGACTTCTCGCTCAGGAGCTCATCCGCGACGCTCGCGATGCGCCCCCAGTCGACCTTGCCGCCCGCGAGCGACTGCAGCTTGTCGACCTCGTTCTTGAGGCCCTCGAACGCCTCGTCGTAGGTGACGTCGGCGCCGACGCCGCCGTTGATGGGCGCGTACAGCGCCTCGATCCGCTCTTTGGATTGTTGGATGGCGTCTTCAGCGGCCATGGGGCGCGCAGGATATCAAGGCGTCCCGGGTGTGGACGGCGAATCCGACGACGACTGAACGACGCCTGAACGACGACCGCACGACGACCGCGCGACGGCTGCACGGCGACTTCGGCGGTGAGCCGGTCGGCGCACCGGAGCGGCTGCGCTCAGCGTGGAGCGGGTGCCTTCGGCCCGGGCATCGGCTCAGCCGAGGGCTTCCAGGAAGCTGTCGAGCGACAGGTCGGTCCGGGCGACGAGCGCGTCGAGCTCTGGTCCGAGCGCATGTCGGGAAACGTGCTCCTCGACGCGTGGGGGTCCGCAGAGGTCGGCGATGTGCTCGGCCTGGGTGGTGGGCGCGATCATCTCGCGGAACGAGCCCACGTGGGGGGTACCGAGATGGAGGAGCAGGGTGCGCTGTGGTGTCCAGAACGCGTTCATCAGCGTGCGTCCCCATTTCGACAGGCGGCGGGTCATGTCCATCCACACGGCGGCGGCGTAGGCGTCTCCTGCGCCGAGCGGCAGCCTGAGGGCGAGCCCTGTCCTCGGGAGCTCCTGACCGCGGAACGGGATCACCGAGTCGAGGATGTTCTGCAGCACCCAGAAGCGGCTCGCGTCGGTGCCGAAGCCGGCGTCCCAGAGCGCCTTCATCGGCTGGGTCTTCAGCCATGCGCGGTAGGCGGCCTGCGCCGATTCGGGGTCGTCGAGCGACGGCGGCGCGATCTGGGAGACGCGGTGGAGGAAGGCGTCGACGGGCAGGGTCCTGCCGTTCGTCGCGGCGTCGTGGGCGGCGGCGAGGAGGGGGAACAGGGTGATGGGGAGCGACGGCCCGGCGGAGACGAGTTGATCGTAATCGTAGGACCCGAACACCACCATCGGGTAGAGCCGCCCGGCGTTATCGCCGCTGGCGGCCCAGGCGCCCACGAGCCCGCGGGTGGGCGGCTCGTCGCCTTTCGGTTCGCCGTGGAAGACGAAGAGGCCCAGGGCCGTCTGGTAGTGCGCATCGAAATGGGCGCCCATGGCGCGCCGGGCGAAATCGATGGACGCGCCCAGCCAGCGGTCGAAGGCCGCGAGCTCTTCGCCACCTGCGTTCAGCCGGATGAAATCGCCCGTGGCGGGCAGCTTGCCGAAGCAGCCGATCTGCGGCGGAGCGGCAGGGCCCTTCTTGCGGCGCCAGAACATGACTGCTGGGAGTGAACCACGAACTGCTCACCGAGCGCTACCACCTTCCCGGTTGCGGCGGGAGCGTGCGGGGAGGGGGCCGCGCGCTCCGTCACCCCGACCGTGATCCGCGCCGCCTACCCCTCTCCCCCCCTTTTCACAAAGAGCCAGCGGGGGAGGGGGTGTCGTGCGGGGGGCCGGCGGGGGAGGGCCCCGCGAACCCGAGCGCCGGCCCGCAACGGAGCGGCTCGCGCCCGGTCTCGGCTCCCCCGTTCTCACGGCAACAGCCCCCCAAAAGGCGCGAGTTCGCGGGAGGGCCCCCCGCCGGCCCCCCGCACGACACCCCCTCCCCCGCTGGCTCCGTTGCTGCCCAGGTCACCCTTTACCGAAGCGATCGCCGATGCTGGCAGGGCAGTTGGTCGCCCGGAAGAAGCTCGTCGGGAACGGGTGGTTCCCGCGGGT
This sequence comes from Sorangium sp. So ce145, assembly GCF_051525985.1. Lineage (NCBI taxonomy): Bacteria > Pseudomonadati > Myxococcota > Polyangiales > Polyangiaceae > Sorangium > Sorangium sp. So ce145. The sequence continues at coordinate 6,984,515 of NZ_CP150315.1, forward strand.
CGGCCTGATCTCCATGGTCACGGTCACGGGCGGCGCCGTCATCTGCCAGGTCACCGTGAACAGCTCGTCGTTGTCCTTCTGGGCGGTGGTCGTCCCGGCCTCGAAGAGCCGGAAGATCCCCCACGGCCCTTCGCGCACGAGCTCCTCGTCGAGCCCCCCCGCGCCGCGCACCTGGATCCTCGCCCCCTTCGCGCCTTCGCCCGGCCAGTTGAAGGTGTGCCAGAACTCTTTCTCGTTGCGATAGAGCCTCTTCTGGCCGTCGACCTCGAAGACCACCTCGCTCACGATCGGGCTGACCGTCTTCATGTTGATGTGGAAGACGACCTTCGGCTCCGCCCCGCCGCTGCTCCCGAAGAGCGCGTCGGAGATCTCGTTCGAGCGCCTCAGGCAGTTGTACAGGTTCGCGCTGAACGGCGTGAACGGCTTCGCCGCCTGCGGCTGCCCCGAGAGGTGCGCCTTCGGGAAGAACTCGTGCCCGACCTGGTAGTGGAAGCCCTTGAGGTACGTCTCGTAGAAGCCCCAGAGCACCCCGTCCTTCGGCTTGAAGAAGGCCATCGCGTCCTCGAGCGACGCGTCCCGTGACGACGCGAGGTTGAACGGGTAGCGGTCCTTGATCTTGTCGCGGTAGTGCGGCCAGACCTCGACCTCCCAGATCCCGCTCGCCGCGCCGCCCGCGCGCCGCACGACGGCCTTGTACGCCTGCCGGAGGGGGTTCATGAGGAGCGGCTCCATCAGCCGCTGCCCGGTCTGGTCCATCGAGAGCAGCAGCCCCTGCGTCTCCTTCACCGCGTCCTGGAACGCCTCCGTGGCCTTCGAAGTGTCCGCGTCCGGCGGCCCGTCCTCGACGACGCTCATCTCCCCTGCCAGCCGCTCGAGGTGGCCCACGTACTGGCCGAGCTTGGGCGGGGGCGGCGGGGGCTGCCCTTCACCCGCCGGCGGCTGGGGCACCCCGAAGCTGGCCATCGACTCGAACTTGTCAGGCACCGGATCGTAGTGCTGGCGCTGGTTCCCCGTGAGCATCGAGTCGATCCGCACGCCCGTCCGCTGGTCGACCTTCTGCGCGATCATGTCCTTGGCCCGGTCGAGCAGGCCGCCGTCCGCCGTCAGCAGGCTCGGCTTCTCGTCCTTCCCGAACTGCGTCTCGTCCGAGAGCCGCTGGAGCAGCCGCCGGTAGGGCCAGTCGGGCGTGGAGAGCACCCTGAACTCGTGGATCGCGTCCCGGTTCGTCTTCGGGACGTCGACCTGGATGTCGCGGAAGAACGCCTCCCACTGCGCGATGTACGCGTTGTCGTAGTCCTGCCGGACGCGGTCGAGCTCCTTCTGGATCTGGTCGCCCTGCCGCTTCTCGTCGCTCGACAGGGGGAGCACCCAGAGCTCACGCTCGAGCTTCTTCCTCCCCTCCTTCAGCGACTCGAGCACCTGCGCGTGCCCCTTGGCCGTGTAGGGCCCCTGCACCTCGAACCACGTCCCGCCCCGGTTCTTCTGCGCGCTGTGGACGACGGTCAGCACCTCGGGCCGATCCGCGAACATCTCGTTGAGCGACACCGGCGGGTACTTCAGGTTCTCCGGCGTGTTCGGCCCCGACTCGTCGTACTTCTGATCGATCAGGCTCGTTACAAATTGATCGTAATAGCGCTTCGTCGGGTCGACCCGCAGCAGGTCGGCGCGCGCCCGGGCGATGAGCGGCTCGTTCAGCTCCTCGGCCTCGAGCTTCTTCCGCCGCACGAGGTCGATGTAGTACGCGACGTGCGGCGTGAGCCGCTCCTTCAGCTCGCTCTCGGGCAGATCGGTGAACGGCTTCAGCGTGTCGGCCCAGACCTGGACGAGCCGCCCGGTCTGCCACCGCGCCGCCTGCTCATCCATGTGGCCCTGGTACTCCTTGCCGAGCAGGAGGTAGCTCCGCAGGGCGTTGTAGCCGTCCAGGAACTCCCCCTCGCGCACCTTCTCGAGCTTCGCCTCGAGCTGCGCCTTCGCAGGGCTGACGAAGCCCTGCTTCAAGCTCATGATGTACTGGCCCATCGTCGGCGGGAACAGCTTGTCCCCCTGGAACATGAACCAGCCGTACTCGATCGGCGTGTTCTCGACGTAACCGTCGAGCCGCCCCACGTGCTCCTGCAGCCGATCGAGCTTGTCGATGTTCGCGCGCACGTTCGGCGGCGCGCCGCTCCGCCCCGACCAGTCCACGAACGCGATCTCGTCCGAGATGCGCCGGGTCTCGGCGACGAGCCCCTTGTTGTTGAAGTACGAGATGACCGCCGGCAGGAGGAACAGGAGCGCCACGAGCGCCGCGGCCGCGGCCACCAGGATCCGCTGCATCCGCCGCCGCCGGAGCTCCGCCTCGGAGCGCGCGGCGAGGTCCTGATCCGGGAAGACGACGTTGGTGAACACGTCGTGCAGGAAGAAGCTCTTCGACTCCTTCGGGATCGCGGCGTCCTCCTCACCCTCGCCGAGCCCGGCGCGGAGCCCGAACGCGCGCCCCATCGCCCCGACCACGCGATCGAGCGGCCGCCCCTCCTGCACGCCGCTCGTGAAGTAGAACCCGCGCAGGATCGGCGTGGGCGCCGCGCCCGCCTTGGGCGCGAACGCCGCCGCGATGAAGTCCGACAGGTTGCGCTTCACCGCCGCGAACTCGAGCGGGAACTGGTAGCTCTTCTCCTTCACCTCGCGGTTGCGCTCGCCGATGAGCCGCTTCGTCAGGCGCGCGTGGAGCTTCTCGACGAGCACGTCGAACTCGCGATCGAAGATCTTCCCGGGCTCGTCCTTGTTCTCGTCGAGCCGCACGGTGGCGCCCCACGCCTGGGCGCGCTCGCTCTTCTTCAGGTCGCCGAAGTACTCGGTGAAGCCCGCCACCAGGTCGCTCTTCGTGAAGAGCACGTAGACCGGCAGGACCATGTGCAGCGTCTGCTGCATCTCGTCGATGCGCGCGCGGATCTTCTTGCCGGTCTGATCGATCTGCTCGTCGCTCGCGTCGAGCAGATCGCTCAGGCTCACCGCGACGATGACGCCGTTCAGCGGCTTGTGCTCGCGGTGCTGCAGCAGGGTCTCGAGGAACGCCATCCACTCGTCGTGGTCGTCGCTCTCGGTCGTGTACCGGCCGGCTGTGTCGAGGAGGATCGCCTCGTTCGTGAACCACCACTCGCAGTTCCTGGTGCCGCCGACGCCGCGCACGCCGGTGCGCTCGGGGTCGATGTACGGGAACACGAGCCCGGAGTGCCGGAGGGCGGTGGTCTTGCCTGCCCCGGGCGGGCCGACCATCACGTACCAGGGGAGGACGTAGAGCGCGTCGGCGCCCCGCTTGCCCCCGCCGAGCTTCGAGGCCTTGAGCGCGGCGATGCCCTCCTGCATCTGCCGGTTGAGCTCCTGGATCTCCGCGCGCCGCTCCGGCTTCGCGTTGATCACCTGCTCCTGCGCCTGCTGCGCGATCGCCTTCTCGAGCGCCCGCGCGGCGCGCGCCGCGCGGATGCGCCGGTAGACCGCCAGCCCGACGAGCACGGCGAGGACGACCGCCGTCGCCACGAGCGGGATCTCGATCGGGAACGCCTCGGCCCCCTCCCCTGCCGCCGGGCGCAGCATGAACCACACTCCCCACACGGCGGTGAGGAACAGGGCGCTCAGGATCCACAGCCACATCGGAAGTCTCCCTCGGGAACAGCAGAGGACGGCGGAGTCGCCTAGGTCCCCGTGCTGATCAGCTTCTTGATCTGGTCGGCCACGCCCTCCGCGTCCGAGGCCACGACGAGCCGGAGCACGATGACCACGAGGACGGCCAGCACGAGCAGCCCGAGCGCGATGGCCAGGTAGGGCAGCTCGCGGCGAACCGCGTTCGCCCCGCCGTCCTTGCGCTCCGCGTTCGGCGCGAGGACCTCACCGCCGCCCTCGGCGACAGCGACGTGGTTGCCCACGCCCTCGATGACGGCGCCGAGGCCCTCCTGCTGGCGCAGACGATATTTCCCCTGGAAGCCGAGGGCCAAGCAGAGGAAGTAGATTTGCGCGACGTGGTTCCTCCCGCGCTGGCCGTAGAGGTTGTCGAGGTTCGTGAAGAACCCGTCGCCGGCCGTGTTCAGCTGGAAGAACTGGAACTGCAGCGGGTTCTGGAGCCACTGCGTCCTCCCCGGCCAGTTCGAGTTGAAGATCACCTCGTCGGCGAAGGCCGCGAGCGCGAACTTCGCGTCGATCATGTCCTGCTCGGGGATGCGCGCCTCCCGGCCGTTCTGCATCATCGTGTCGAACAGGCCGAGGACGCGCCGCTGGAGGATGTCGGGCGCCGGGAGGTCGCGCGAGTTCCTGAGCTGCAGGATCAGCGAGAGCACGTCGGAGCACACAAAGTACATCGTCTGCGAGAGGCTCATGGGCTCCTCACCCGGAAGGGGCGGCCTGACACGTTCACTTTCCTGCCGGGACGGCGATCAGCCGGAGATCGACCTTTTGCGGTTCGATCGGCTGGTAGATAGCGATCGTGCCAGAGCCGAGGATATCGTTCCAGTAATCGCCGTTCTGGTTGACGCGGAGGTAGACGAGCCCCGGCTTGACCGGGATGGCGCCCGGCGGCCGGTACTCGATGGCGACGTTCACGCCGGGCGTCGCGGAGTGCAGGATGTGGCCGATCTGCGTCCACGAGCCGATCTTGAGCAGGCGCGGGAGCCGCTCGCGCAGCGTGCCCTCGTCCGTGCCCTTCGCCTCGAGGAACATCTCGTGGCTGCGGGGCAGCTTCGGGTCCTCGAACCTGCCGAGGTACATGCCGTCCTCGCGCTTCTCGAGCGGCACGATGACGAACTGCTCCGTGACAACCTCGTTGATGAGCCTCCAGGCCCGGTCGAACATCGGGTCGAGGACGCCATCGAGCTCGAGGTAGTTGAACTTGGGGATCGTCGTCGGATCGCTGTCGGTGGCCGCAAAGGTGCAGAGCTCTCCGATGAGCGAGCCGAGGACGACATAACACTGCTCCGGGTGCGCGCCGCCGTGGTCGACGAGGTGCGACACGATCGGGATGTACGAGTTCAGGGTGTGGAGCAGCCAGAACTTGGTGAGGTCGGAGGCCTGGAAGTCGACCGACGCCGCGTTGCGCATGCGCCGCCCCTCGACGAGCGACTTCTGCTTGCCGACGAGCGCCGAGAGCACGCGGCGGAGGCCGGACATGATGTGGTCCGACGTGTTGATGCGGAGGACCGACGGGATGAAGCTCTTCCGCAGGGCGATCGCGCCGGAGCTGTCGCGGACGAGCTGCGCGATGCGCACGGTCTGGTACGCGTCGCGCGGCTCGGTGCCGAAGAGGAGCCGCAGGTTGGTGCGGGCCCAGGTGACCGACTGCTCGTTGCGGCCGGAGTTCACGTCCGGGACCGTCGTCTGGGCGGCCACGAACCGCTGGGCGGGGCCCGCCTTCGCCGGGTCCAGGCTGATGTTCGCCGCGGTCTCGCGCAGGTTCGGGATGCCGAGGAAGACGTCGAGCGTCTTCAACGCGGCCGGGAAGGCGCCCTCGAGCGGGCGCGCCTCGACCTGGTCTTCGCCGCGATCGCCGATGAAGAACGGCGTGCCGTCGGGGAAGACGCCGTGGCATTTGACGACCTTGAACTGCCCGGCGGAGAGCGCGCGCTCATCGAACTGGGCCGACGTGATGCCCCAGTCGTAGCCCACGACGGCATGGAGGCGCGCGTGGAGCAGCGTCTCGTGGTAGGCGTCCGTTTGCTGCAGGTGCTGAGGGGTCATGAAGAGCCCCTCGGTCCAGACCGGCTTGCGCGGGTGAATCATGTCGCCCGTCCAGTCTTATCAGATGTGCCGTGCGCGGCGTCGCGAAAGCGGGTCAGGCGCGGGGCGCGCCGACGCTGCGCCGCGCGCATCGGGCCGCTCGTCGTCGCCGACGGCCGCGCGGTCACGTCGCGCACGCCGCGCGGACTGCCGCTGGGAGGACGACCTGCGCGCGCCACGGCGATCACTTCCCCGGGCGAGCGGGCGCCTCCGGCGCGGCCACCTTCTTCGGCAGGCTGAGCCGGCGAACGGCGCTCGCGTTGGGGAACATCGACTCGTCGAACTCGACCCCGTTGTCGATCTTGGTCGAGTCGATGAAGAACGCGACCCGCGGATCGGCCACGGGCGGACCTGCGTCGGCCTCGCGGCCGCCGCACTGCGCCTCTCCGGGCGGGAGCGGGAACTCGTAGAAGGTCTTCCAGCTGTTGCCCTTCGGGCTGTGGAACAGGGCGGCGCCGACGAGGTGGCTCGCGTCGGGCAGGCGCTCGAACTTCACCTCGACGAGGTCGTTCGGGAAGACCTCGACCTCGTCGACCTTGGCGAGGTCGTCCTCGAGCGTCTCCTTGTCCTTGAGGAGGATCTGGTCGTATGTCGCGTTCTCCATGCGCGCGCTGCTCTTCAGCTGGTAGAGCCGCACGACCACGGGCCGGGGGTTCCCGTTCTCGTTGGGGTTGATGTTGTCGGACGCGTAGATCGAGAGCGTCACGATCTGGACGTCGCACGGCTCGGGGGCCGCGGGCGGCGGCGCGGCGGACGTGCAGCCCGAGAGCGCGGCGGGCAGCGCGGCGCCGAGGAAGGCGGCGAAGGTCGCCGCGGCGATGGCCGCCGCGACCTTCGCCGGGGCCGCCCCGCGGAGGAGCGACGCCGGCCGACGTCGAGGCCCCGGCTGGCGCGCCGAGCCCTCCCCTGCGGGGGAGGGCGAACGGGGCTCCCCGATCCACATCGAACGCTGTAGGAGCTTGGCGAACGGGACCATGCTCCGCCCAATTTATGCGGAGTCTCGCGGCCAGTACAACTTTCGGTGTGCGGGCGGCGTCGATCGGTCCGTTGCAGTCCGTTTCAGTCCGTTTCAGTCCGTTTCAGTCCGAGAACGAGATCGTGAAGTTCTTCTCGGCGTCGACCCCGATCTGGAGCCGCTTCGGGAGCGGCCCCTCCGCCATCTTCTCGAGGACGGCGACCGAGAGCAGCGGCAGGAGCGACGCCCGGAGGATATGGTCGATGTTGCGCGCCCCCGTGTCGACCTCGGTGCAGCGCGCCGCGATCGTCTCGACGAGCGCGTCCGAGTACGACGCCTCGATCCGCTGGCTCTTGCGCAGGCGGTCGACGAGCGCGTCGAGCTTGAGCCGCGTGATCTCGCCGAGCGCGTCGGGCGAGATCGGCAGGTACGGCACCGTCGTCATGCGCGCGAGCAGCGCCGGCTTGAAGTGCGCGGAGAGCGTCGGCTTGATCGACTCGACGATCTCCTTGATGAACTCGCCGTCCGCGTCGAGGCGGCGCGACGGGTCTTCCTCCCGCGCCGCGACCGTCATGTTCGTGATCTTGTCGGTCGCGAGGTTGCTCGTCAGGATGATGACCGTGTTCTTGAAGTCGACGAGCCGCCCCTCGCCGTCGCTCAGCATGCCCTTGTCGAACACCTGGTAGAACAGGTTCATCACGTCGGGGTCGGCCTTCTCGACCTCGTCGAGGAGCACCACCGTGTAGGGCCGCTGGCGCACGGCCTCGGTGAGCATGCCGCCCTCGCCGTAGCCGACGTAGCCGGGGGGCGAGCCGATGAGCCGGGAGACGGTGTGCTTCTCCTGGAACTCGGACATGTTGATGACCGTCATCATCCGCTCTCCGCCGAACATGAGGTCGGCGATCCCGAGCGCGGTCTCCGTCTTGCCGACGCCGCTGGGCCCCACGAGCAGGAACACGCCCTGCGGCGTGCTCAGCGGCTTCAGGCCCGCGCGCGCGCTCCGGAGCTCCTTCGAGATCGTCACGATACCGTGCGTCTGCCCCTTGATCCGCCGGGTCAGCCGGTCCTCCATCTCGAGGAGCGCCTTCACGTCGTCCTGGACCATCTTGCCGACGGGGATGCCCGTCCACGCCGCGACCACGCTCGCGACCATGGCCTCGTCGACGTCCGGCCGGACCAGCGGCACCTCGCCCTGGCTCTGCTTGAGCTCGTCGAGGGCCTTGACCACCTCACGGCGCGCGGCGTCGCGCTCCTCGCTCGTCTTGGCCTCGTCCATCTTCTTGCGGGCATCGATGACCCGCTGCGTGCCCGCCGTCTCCTTCGCGTACGCGGCGCGCACCGTCTCGAGCTCGGTCTTCGCCTTCGCGAGCCTGTCCTTCAGCGCGCTGACCCGCTCTTCATCGATGTGCACGCCCCTGTCGCGATCCCGCTCGAGCGCCTTGAGCTCGGTCTCGGTGTTCACGATGAGGATCTCGGCGTCCTCGACCGCGGAGGGGCGCTGCTGCAGCGCGACCTTCACGCGGGCCGCGCAGGTGTCGAGCAGATCGACCGCCTTGTCCGGCAGCTGCCTGCCGGTCAGGTAGCGCGCCGACAGCCGCACGGCCGCGGTCACCGCCTCATCCTGGATGATGACGTTGTGGGCCGCCTCGAACTTCGGCCGGAGCCCCCGGAGCATGACGACGGCCGCCGGCTCGCTCGGCTCGTCGACCTTCACCGGCTGGAAGCGCCGCTCCAGGGCCGCGTCCTTCTCGAAGTATTTCTTGTACTCGCTCCACGTCGTGGCCGCGATCGTCCGGAGCTCGCCGCGGGCGAGCGCCGGCTTGAGCAGGTTGGCCGCGTCGCCGCCGCCTTGCTGGCCGCCCGCGCCGATGAGCGTGTGCGCCTCGTCGATGAAGAGGATGATCGGCTTCGACGACCCCTTCACCTCGGCGATCACCTGCTTCATCCGGTTCTCGAACTCGCCCTTCACGCCGGCCCCTGCCTGGAGCAGCCCCATGTCGAGCCCGAGGATGTCGACGCCCTGCAGGAGCGGCGGCACCTTCGGGTTCTCCGGCGTGCTCTCGACGATGAGCAGCGCGAGCCCCTCGACGAGCGCCGTCTTCCCGACGCCCGCGTCGCCGACGATGATCGGGTTGTTCTTGCGCCGCCGCGCGAGGATATCGATGACCTGCCGGATCTCCCGCTCGCGGCCGAAGATCGGATCGATCTGCCCCGCGCGCGCCTTCCCCGTGTAGTCGACGCAGAACTTCGCCAGCGCCGAATCGGGCCCGGCGCTCGCCATCCCGGCCGGCAGCTTCCCGGCCCCGGGCGCTCCTGCGCCCGCCGCGGCCGCGGCGGCCTCCGCCTCCTCCTTGGAGCCGGAGACGATCTTGGGGAGGTTGTTCTTGAGATCGTCTTTCGAGATGCCCTCGAGATACGCGCCGATGCTGCTCACCGAGTACCGGGTCGGCTGCTGGACGAGGCGCTGGAAGAGCACGCCGCTCCGGACCCGCTGGTAGCCGTACTCCATGGATCCGACGAGATAGGCGTCCTGCATCCACTCGAGCATCGTCGGCGAGAGCACGGGCCTCCCGGCGTTGCCCTTCCTCAGCTCTTCCAGGCTGCGCTGGAGCGCGGCGCGGAGGTGCGACGGGTCGAGATCATAGTGGGATACGAGAAACGCGATGTCGGAGTTCGCGTCGTCGAGCAGCGCGAGGAGCAGGTGCTCGAGCGTGACCTCGTAGTGGCGCGCGTTGACACACTGGCCAATCGCCGCCTCGAGGGCAGAGGTGCAGTTCTTGGTGAGTCGCTTGACGATGGCTTTGGTGTCGACGAGCTGCATGCGCGGCATGCTAGCCGAGGCGCGCCCTCGTCCGAAAGCGCCTCGTCAGCCTCGCCCCTTGCGCTTCTTCTCCGCGGCCTCCGGGGCGCCGCCCTCGGCCCCGCCCGCCGCTCCGCGCTCCCGCGCGGCCGGCTTGGCGCCCCCGCGGGTCGCGTCGCCGCGCGGCGCCGGCGCGGCGTCGTGGGCGCTGGCGTCTTTTTCCTGCGCGGCGAGCGGCTCGCTGGCCGCGACGCGGTCCACCATGTCGGGCCGTATCCGCAGCTTGAGCAGGGCGCCGACGCGGAGCTTTTGGTCCGGCTCAATACGGTTATCGCGCGCGACGTCCTCGACGTCTATGACGAACTGCCGCGCCACGCCGATCAGCGTATCGCCGGGCGCGACGCGGTAGAGCATCACCTCGCGCGCGGATCGCGGCTGCCCGCGCGCGGCGCGCGCCCGCAGCGGGGCGCGCGAGACGTCGACAGCGTCGTCGTCGGACGAGCCCTCCGCGCCGTCGTCGAGCGAGGACGTGGCCACGGGATCGCGCATCGAGCGCCGCTTGCCGAGCGCAGACCGGTCGTCGTCCACGTCGGTCTCGGCCGCCTTCTTCCGCGCGGGCTTCGGGAGCAGCGAGAGCAGGCTCTCGTCGTCCCGGCTCCCCCTCCGCGGCGCGAAGTCGCGACCGCCGAGCAGATCGACCGGATCGAGGATCGACGCGTCGTCCGTGGAGTTCAGCTCCGTGGAGAGCATCGCGGGCAGGGCGGCCTGCGCTCGAGCGAGCGTGTCCGGCGGGAGCATCACGAGGTAGTCTCCCCGTCCGGGCGGCACGCGGTCCCCCAGGATGTCGGGGTTCAGCTTCCGCAGCGTCGAGGTCCCGATGCCGGCGGCCTTCGCCAGCGTCTTGAGCGGCGTCCCCGGGGCCACCGCGATCTCGGCGGCGTCGATCGGCCGGCTCACCGCGACCTCATCGAACCCGAACCGCTCCAGGTTGTTCGCCACGATCGCCGCCGCCCCGATCTTCGGCACGTACGCGGCCGTCTCCGAGGGGATCGCCTCCTGGCGCGCCAGCTCGTTGAAGTCGGACGTCCCGTAGCGATCGATGCGGTCGAGCAGCTGCTCGTAGCCCATGTTGTAGGCCGCGAGCGCGAGGTCCCAGCTGCCGAAGCGCAGGTAGAGATCGCGCAGGTGGTGAGCCGCCGCCTGCGTGGCGAGGCGCGGGTTCTTCCGCTGGTCGAGGTGCCGCGTCTGCTGGAGCCCGTAGACCGCGCCGGTGGCGGGCATGAACTGCCAGAGCCCCACGGCGCCGACCGGCGATTTCGCCCGCGGATCGAAGCCGCTCTCGATCATGGCCACCCAGATGAGATCCTCCGGGAGCCGTCGTTCCCTGAGCTCGGCCTGGATCATCTCCTGGTAGCGCCCGCTCCGCTTCAGCCACGTCTCGAACATCTGCCGCCCGCGGTCGGTGCGCGTGAAGAATCGGACGTACTTCAGGGTGCGGCGCGACACGGCGAGCCGGAGGTCCGGCAGCTGCAGCTTCGAGAGCGCCTCGGCGCCGGCCGAGTCGAGGTCGTCCACGTCGTCGGCGTAGCTGCCTTCGGCCGAGAACGCGCGCGGCGGCCGCGAGAAGCTCGGCCGATCGAGCTCGCACGCGGCGCCCTCCCGCGCGTCACGCCCCGCCGCCTCGCGCAGCCGCCACAGCTCCCGCGACTCGCCCCCCGGCGGCGCTGCCGGGCCGTCGAGCCCGCGCGCCGGCGCCACGTACGGCGGCGGCGCCGCGGCGAGCGCCCCGACCGTCGCCGTGGCCCGCGCTGCCCCCAGCTGGTAGGTCGATACCGCCGACTGGACCGACGTGATCGCCGACTGGGGCGCCGCCATCCCGACCCCGTAGCCAAACGCCAGGGCCGAGACCAGGGGAGGGATCTTGTGGACGAGGCTCATTGGTGTGTGATCCAACGTCGCACCATGTAGGCAAACCGGTCAACAAACCGGCCGGCCCGGGCGAGCCGGGCGTGGCGCGCCGCTGAGGGGGGCAGGCCTCCGCGCCCTTTCGGGCCTCGGCGTGGCCTCTGGGTGGGCTGCACGCAGACTGGCGGGCCGCATGGTGCGGATGGACGTCAGGCACTCCCGTCCGGCGGAGCGGGTCTGCTAGTCTGCCTCCATGCCGGCGGCGCTCTCGGCCCGCGTGTCCGACACCCAGGCCAACCAAAGCTTCGACGTTTCGTTCGAGCGCTTCCCTGTCCGGATCGGCAGGAATCAGCTGAACGACCTTCACATCGACCGGCCCTACATCTCCCAGTTCCATGCGGCGGTGGACGTCCGCGATCGCCGGATCTTCGTGCGCGACCTCGGCTCCACCAACGGGACGATGTTCGCGGGGCACCGGCTGGCGCGCGACACCTCGGTGGACGTGACCGGCCAGCCGGAGATCACGATCGGCCCGATCCAGATCCGGCTCGCGATCATCGAGGCGCCGCTGAAGTCCGAGAGCCCGAACGACGGCACGCTGCTCGGCACGGGCGGAGACAACCTCTCCGCGCTGATCAGCCCGCAGAAGCGCGCCGCTCCCGGCGGTGAAGACCCCTACCTGCGTCAGGTGGTCCCGTACCTGGAGGCGTACCGGACCGCGTGGGCCGCGGTCTACCGGATGATCTGGGATCACCTCGCGCGCCTCCCGCCCGACGCGCGCCAGAGCTACTTGCGCCGGCTCGGCGAGGAGCACCCGAGCGTGCTCGCGGAGCGGGACTTTCAGAAGATCTCCCAGTACTACGGCGTGGACTACCGCACGCTCGGCGAGCTGGCCCCCGCGAACGCGGCGTTCGCCGCGCTCTCCGAGCTGGCGGGCGCCCTCGCGCCCGGCACGAAGCCCCCGGACGACGTCGCGGGCATCGTCAATTTCGCGCGGCGGCTCCGCGACACGATGGAGGTCTTCCTGAAGTGCTTCGTGAGCTTGCGCGACGGCTATCAGGAGTTCGAGGCCGAGGTACTGGATCGCGATCTCTCCGCGGAGACGGACAAGGTCTCGAACGCGAAGGACGCGAAGGAGCTCGGCACGGTGCTGCTCACGCCGGTCGGGGGCCCGGACGCCGCGCGCCACCTCCACGAGATCTTCGTGGATGTCATGAGCCACCAGCTCGCGCTCCTGAACGGCGTGATGGGGGGCGTGAGGTCGCTGCTCGTGAAGCTCTCCCCGAAGACGCTCGAGGAGAAGCTCGAGCGCGTGGGCAAGAAAGGCGGGCTGTTCTCGAACAAGTACGAGGAGCTCTGGAAGCTCTACGAGCGCCGCCACGGCGACTATTCGGGGGAGGACAAGGAGACGTTTCGGGAAATATTTGGCGAGCAGTTCTCTCGGGCGTACGCTGCGACCGCCGCGGAGGACTATGGGTCGTCCGGCGAGTCGGGAGGCCGGAGCATCGTCCGCTTCCCCGGCTCTGGGAATCCGAACAAACGCTAGCGCCCCAACACGGCGGGGCTTCGCGCGGCGAGCCGCGCCTTGGGCTCGCCGATCTTCGCCGGAGGCGCGGCCGAACGCGAGGCGCCGTTCATGCGAATCAGGGAGAAAGTCGTAGCAGCAGGTTGTCTGGCCGTCGCCGCGTGCCTCCTCGCCCCGCGCGAGGCGGCCGCGCAGACGACGGTCGAACGCGATAAGAACTGGGCCACGGTCTCGGACGTGAGCCTCGTGCTGGGAAGCTCCGTCGTTTTCCTGATGCCGCGTGTCTACTACAGCGATCCCGAGGCCACGGTCGGCTGGAAGGGGCGCTGGCATTTCTCGGTCATGGCGCCCGCCATGACGATGACCGCGCTGACGCTGCTCGTGGACCTGCCGATCAAGAGCGCGCTCGAGTCGACGCGCCCTGGCTGCTCGATCGACGAGACGAAGGCGGCGGTGTCCGACTCGGGCTGCGAGTCGTTCGGCGGCCCGTCGACGCACGCGTTCGCCTCCTGGGGCGCGACGGGCGCGGGCACGGGCATCTTCGTGGTCGACACGTTCCGCTACTCGTCTGGCCGCTTCAACGCCGGCGCTTTCATCGGCAATGTGGCCTTCCCCCTCACCGCCTCGGTCGTCACCACCATCGCCCGCGGCGTCGCCCCCGGCGACACGCGGCCGCACGAGAACGCCGGTCAGATCGCGATCGGCGGCGTCACCGGCTTCCTGAGCGGCCTCGCCGTCGGCACCGCCTACGCGATGCTCCAGCGCCCGAACTGCGGCTACGGCAACGCGCTGTTCTGCTGGTAGCCGCCTCTCCCCCAGCCATCCCTCCGCTCGCTGGAGCAGCCAGGGGGCCGCCCGTCCCCCGCGCCCCCTGGCCTCGGCCGCCCTTCTACAGCAGTTTCCGCCCGCCCCTGGCACGAGCGTCGCAGAGCGCCGGTCACCCGCAAGCGTCGCAGAGCGCCGGTCACCCGCAAGCGTCGCAGAGCGGCGGTCACCCGCAAGCGTCGCAGAGCGGCGGTCACCCGCAAGCGTCGCAGAGCGGCGGTCACCCGCAAGCGTCGCAGAGCGGCGGTCACCCGCAAGCGTCGCAGAGCGGCGGTCACCCGCAAGCGTCGCAGAGCGGCGGTCACCCGCAAGCGTCGCAGAGCGGCGGTCACCCGCAAGCGTCGCAGAGCGGCGGTCACCCGCACAGGAGACGGGCCCAGATCGGCGTTTTCGGCGCGCAAGCGCACTCCAGTGCGCTGAGCACCGAAAACGTCGAGATGGGCCCGTATCCGAAGCGGGTGACCGCCGCTCTAGTCTTGGCCGACGACGCGCTCCCAGAGCGGATCGTTCGACGAGAAGAGCGTATCCCGCTCCACCCGGAGGAATCGCTGGAACTCCACGCGGCGGAGCTCGCGGTCGCTGTCGCGGTTGCCGTCGTCGTGCTTCACGATCTTCACCCGCACCTGCTCGAGCAGCTGAATGCCGTTCGGCTTGTAGGAGACGTCGGTGCGCAGCACGTAGCGGGCGTAGAGCCCGCGCTCGGTGACGGAGGGCACCACCGCCGTGCGCTCCAGGTCGACGGACGCCGCCTCGATCAGCCGTCCCCTTCGCGCAAGGTAGAAGTGCGCTCGTTGTCGGCAGTCGTCGGGATCAGGGCAGTCCTTCGTCTCGGCCACGACGAGGTTGTCGTTGCCGAGGCGCACCGGGGACAGCTTGGTCCCCTTCGCGGGCGCGCGGAAGCTGCCGACCCCGTAGACGTCCGCGCGATCGCCGGCCGCTCGCACGAGCGCGACGAGGCCGCCCTCGTCGCCGTTCTCGAACTTGAGGACGCGCACCCACACGGCGCGAAGCCCCTCCGGCCCGGAGCGGATCTCGACCTCGTCGGGGTCGATCTTGCGCGGCCAGCCGGACTTGGAGATGCCGCCGCGCAGGGTCTCGTTGGCGAACACGTAGTGGCCGGTACAATCGACGTCGGTCGGCCCGATCCCGCGTTCCTCGCTGTAGCCGGGAACGACGACGCTCAGCCACTGGTCTGGGTCGAGGGTGCGGACGGCCGCCTTGCCGCCCGCCCCGCGCTTCGCAGGCGGCAGCTGGGTCGTGCACACCGGGATCGGATTCTGCTTGCGTGTCTGGAGCTCGCCGTGTGGCTGCTCTGGGTACGATCCGCAGCCCGCGAGGGCGGCGGCGAGCCCCAGGCCGACGACGGAGCCGAAGCGAACGATGCTCACGCGCTCTTCGTATCACGCAAGGCGTCGCCAAGGCGAGTTCGCGACCCAACGCCCTGGCCGGCCAACGGCTCTGGCCGGCCAACGGCTCTGGCCGGCCAGCCCGCCTCGTTCTCTCCGGGTCGGCGGTCGCGCGCATGCCAGATCACGCCGCCGCCCGCGCGTCGTCACGTTCCCCACACGCCCGCAACGCGATGGACACGCCCGCGTCCTCTTATGGAAGCGATGGCTTCGCAACGGAATATTGCGCACCCTCAGGAACCAAACGCGAACCAACCCCCAACCAAAAGCGAACCGAATGCCAAGAAACCCGCGCCGCTCCCGGACACAAAAGTCTTGACGCTCCCAAAGAGGGAGTTACCTTCTGGACTCCCTGAGACGAACAGGGGTAGAGATACGATAAGAGTCTTATCTCTGCGTCTCTAAACTCCTAGTCCCGATGGGGCGGACCGTCTGCCAGCGCGCAATGGGGCGTAGACTGAGCCCAGGCGGCGAGACCTTGAAGGAAGAGGCATCTGATCATGGCGTTGCAAGCTCATCTCCAGTTGAAGGGCATCACCCAGGGCCCCATCGATGGCTCGGTCACCCAGAAGGGTCGCGAGAAGACCATCGCTGTCATCGCCGTCCAGCATCAGGTCGTGAGCCCGCGTGACCCGGCGACCGGGCTGCCCAGCGGGAAGCGCCAGCACAAGCCCTTCGTGATCACGAAGGAGCTCGACAAGGCAACCCCCCTTCTTTACAACGCCCTGGTCAACAACGAGAGCATCTCGGAGTGGACGCTCAAGTTCTACACGCCGGGCACCGCGGCGTCGAAGAACGTCGGCAAGGAGCAGAACCACTACACGGTCAAGCTCACGAACGCGACGGTCGCGAGCATCGACTTCCACATGGACAACACGCGCGGCGGGGACGGCGCGAAGGATCGCCCGGAGTACGAGCGGGTCTCCTTCACGTACCAGAAGATCGAGTGGTCGTTCGATGACGGCGACGGCGCGCGTCAGGCGGACGATGACTGGGAGACGCCGCAGGGCTAGTGCCTAGCTGCTGAGGTCTCGTCGCACCGGGCGACCTTCGGGTCGCCCGGTTGCGTTTGTCGTCCTGACGTTGGGGCATCAGAGCGGGGCCTCAAAATCAGGCATGGCCATCACGCGCAGCAAGCTCAGAATGTTGGCATGCCCCTCAGCGCCTACCTCAGACTCGTCGGCGAAAGACAAGGGGAAATCAGGGGCTCCGTCACCCAGAAGGGGCGAGAAGGTAGCATCCTCGTCACCGAGGTGTTCCACTCGCTGGTGGGGCCGCGCGACCCGGTCACCGGGCGCCCGACGGGCAAGCGGATGCACAAGCCCTTCATCGTCACGAAGGACCTCGATCGGTCCACGCCGCTCCTCCTCAGCATCCTCAGCCACAACGAGAGCATCCCCCGCTGGGAGCTCCAGTTCTACAGGTCGATCGCGATCGGCGTCGAGAGGCCTGTCTTCACGGTCCAGCTCACGAACGCGAACATCTCGAGCATCCAGTTCCACATGCTCAACGTGAGGAACCCGGGGCAATCGCGCCTGCCCGAGCAGGAGGAGGTCGCGTTCACGTACCAGAAGGTCGTCTGGACCTGGAACGACGGGGGCCTCTCCGCGGAAGACGACTGGCTCACCCCGCGCTGAGCGGGCGGGCTTCCGCTCGAGGCGCGAGCTGAGCTACGATCCCGCCGTGGCCGGCGCCTCCCTCCTCACCCGAATCGCGCACGCGGCCGACCCGCACTCGACGGAGCGGCACACCTACCGGGATCACGACCTCGAGTCAGCCATCCTGACGCACCTCGGGCACATGCTGAACACCCGCCAGGGGAGCTCGCTGACCTGCCCGGACTACGGCCTCATGGAGGTCTCGGAGGTCCTGCATGAGTTCCCCGAGGCGATCGGCCTGGTGCAGCGCTCGCTCAAGAACTGCATCCAGACCTACGAGCCGCGGCTGAAGAACGTGCAGGTCCGGCACCTGCGCACCGACACGGTCCAGTCGATGGTCCTCGAGTTCGAGATCACCGCGCAGATCCACTTTCCCGATGGCCGGCGGCAGGCGCTCCGGCTCGGCGCTGCAGTGGACCAGAGCGGCAACGTCCGGATGACGTAGCCCCCGCCCGACGGCCTGGCTCACGGCGGTTGACAGCCTTCGGCCCCGGCGGTCGACTGGCGGTGGCGAGAGGATGTTCAACAAGTACTACCAGGACGAGCTCACCTACCTGAGGGATCTGGGGCGCGAGTTCGCCGCCGCCTACCCCGGGATCGCCCCCATGCTCGCGGAGAAAGGCGGGGACCCCGACGTCGAGCGCCTGCTCGAGGGCGTCGCGTTCCTGACCGGCAAGATCCGCCAGAAGCTCGACGACGAGCTCCCCGAGGTGATCCACTCGGTCGCGTCGCTGCTCTTTCCGCACTACCTCCGCCAGATCCCGGCGACCTCGATCATCGAGTTCACGCCGCTCCCGAACGTCGTGCGCGAGAAGCTCGTCGTCGCTCGGGACGCGGAGGTCGGGTCGGTGCCGGTCGACGGCGTCTCGTGCCGGTTCCGCACGACCCAGGACGTCGAGCTCGTCCCGCTCGCGGTGGAGGACGTGCGCGTCGACACGGGCGCGCAGCTCGCGCAGACGCTCCGCATCGAGCTCCGCCTGACCGGCGGCGCCGCGCTGTCGGGCCTGTCGCTCTCCTCGCTGCGCTTCTACATCCACGGCGAGCGCAGGCTGCAGGACGACCTCCGCCTCTGGGTCGGGGCGCACGTCGACACCGTCGCGCTCGCCGCGGTGGACGCCGCGGGGCGCGACACGACGATCGCGTCGCTCCCGGCGCGCGCCGTGCGGCTCACCGGCTTCTCCGATGAAGAGTCGCTGATCCCGTACCCGAAGACGGTCTACCCGGGCTTCCGGCTCCTGCAGGAGTTCTTCACGCTCCCGCAGAAGTTCGCGTTCTTCGAGGTGACCGGCCTCCAGGCGCTCTCGGCGGAGCGGATCTCCGACCGGTTCGCGCTCCTGCTGCAGTTCAAGGACGGGCTCCCGCCGGGGACGCGGATCGGCAAGGAGAACATCCGCCTGTTCTGCTCGCCGGTCGTGAACCTGTTCGAGCACACGAGCGATCCGATCAAGCCCGAGGCCACGAAGCACGAGTACCTCTGCCGCCCGGCGGGCGCGGCGCCCGCGGCCTTCGAGATCCACAGCATCGACAAGGTCGTCGGCATCGCCCGGCGCACGAGCCAGCGCGTCGAGATCCCCTCGTTCTTCAGCTTCCAGCACGAGCTCGATCCCGAGGCCGCCGCGCGGACGATCTTCTACCAGGCGCACCTCCGCCCGGCCGCCATCGGCGACGGCATCGACATGTACCTCTCGTTCGGCTCCCCGCAGGACGCGGGGGCCCTCCCCGAGTTCGACGTGATCAGCATCGAGGCGACGAGCACGAACCGCCGCCTGCCGGCACAGCTCAAGCTCGGCGATCTCAGGGTGCCGACGGCGACCTCACCCGCCGTGGCGAGCTTCACCAACCTCACCGGCGTCACCGCGCCGCTCCCGCCGCCGCTCGGGCGCGAGCTGCAGTGGCGCGTCTTGGCCCACATGGCGATGAGCTACCGCTCGATCACCGAGCTCGAGGTGCTCCGGGCGACGGTCGATCTCTACAATTTCCAGGCGATCGTCGATCGTCAGGCGGCGCGCGCGAACCAGCTCCGCCTGGCCGCGATCAAGGCGATCCGGGTGCGGCCGACGGATCGGCTGTACCGAGGGGCGCCGGTGCGCGGCGTCGCGGTCGACATCGAGCTCGACGAGGGCGGGTTCGTCGGCGAGGGCGAGATGTACCTGTTCGCGAGCATCCTGAACGAGATGCTCGGGTCCTACGTCTCGCTGAACTCGTTCACGCAGCTGACGGTCACCGGCACGAATACACGCGTGGTGCACAAATGGGACCCGAAGAGCGGCAGCCTGACGCTGATCTGAGGCCGGCTGCGCCGAGAGGCGCCGCGAGCGCCGACCCCGTCGCGCTGGAGACGCTCCGGCGCTTCGCGGATACCGCGCCACGCTTCTCGTACTACCGCCTCATCTACCTGCTCGAGCGGCTCTTCCCTGCCGCGCCGCCGGTGGGCCAGCTCGGGCCGGTGCAGGACGAGCGCATCCGGCTGCGCGGCGACCCCTCGCTCATCTTCGCCTCGAGCGACGTGAGCGAGCTCGCGCCGGTCAAGGCCGCTGACGGCGTGGAGCGCGCCCGCGTCTCGACCACGTTCCTCGCCCTGTACGGCTCGGTGTCGCCGCTGCCGGCGTACTTCATCGAGCAGATCGCGCAGGCCGACTACCAGGGCGGCCCGCAGCCGATCCGCGAGCTCCTCGACGTCTTCCACCACCGGCTCCTGTCGCTGCTCTACCGCGCGTGGACGAAGTACCGCCTGCCCGTCACGTACCGCAAGCAGGGCGCCGATCCCTTCTCGCGCCGCATGCTCTGCGCGGTCGGCATCGACGGCTTCCGCGGCTACGAGACGCCGCTCGATCGCTTCTTCTTCCTCCGCTACGCGTCGGTCCTCGCCTCGAAGTCGCGCTCGGCGAGGAACCTGGAGACGGTGCTGTCCGAGATGCTCGGCAACATCGGCGTGAAGATCGAGCAGTTCGTCGGTCACTGGACGAAGATCGAGAAGCCGTTCAGGAACAAGCTCGGCGTGATGAACCATCAGCTGGGCGAGAGCCTGACCCTGGGGCGCTACGTGTTCGACGGCTCCGGCCGCTACAAGGTCGTGCTCGGCCCGGTCGGCTACGACGAGTACCTCTCCTTCTTGCCCGGGGGTCGGCGGCAGGATCTGGTCCGCGGCGTCATCGAGACGTTCACGCCGGGCATCCACGACGTGATGCTCGAGATCCACGTGGACACGGAGGAGGCGCCGCGGTTCCAGCTCGGCTCGCCGCGCGCCGCGACGCTCAAGCGCACCGCGTGGATCGGCGGATCTGCGGCGGAGCGGCTCGTGATCACGATCCCCCTCGACGACAAGCACCTCGCGGGCGGCGACGACGAGGACGACGACGATCGGGGCGAGCCCCCGCCGATGTGACCCAGGCCGAGCGCCGCCGCCGCGGGCCGCCGGGAGGCGCTGCGGCGCGCGCGCCGTGGGCTCGCCCTGCGCTCAGTAAACGGTGAGGCTCTGCAGCGCGGCCGAGATCTCGTCGGCGTTCGCGTCGACGTTCTCGTGGTGCACGATCTGCACGAGCAGGATGCGGCGGGGGCTCCGGAGCAGGATCTCGTGGGCAAAGGCGTCCGAGATGGGCTTCGACGGGATCTTCGCCTTGACGAGGTAGCTGCGCCCCTGCGTGTTCGCCGTGGCCACGGGCGCGCGGCCGGAGAGGATCTCCGCGCCCTGCTCCTCGAGGTCCGCCTCGTAGCGCTTGAGCACGTCGGGCCACGGATCCTCGGGGCTGTCGATGCGCTCGTAGATCGAGAACAGGAACTGCCGCGGGGACTGGTACGTGATGAAGCGGCGCTCGGGCGTGTAGTCGGCGCCGCCGACGTTCCAGTCCATCGGGCGGCTCATGCGGATGTCGCCGTTCATGAGGCCCACGCCGATCCTGCGCGGCACCCGGTCCGTCGCCGGCGCGTCGAGCGGCGGGAAGTACACCTCGAAGCTCGAGTCCTTGCTCAGGGAGCCGGCCGCGCCGTGGAGGTAGAAGACGTCGTCCTGCTTGGGGGCGGTCGGGGAGCCGCCGCAGCCGGCGAGCAGCGCGATCGCGGCCACGGCGGCGCAGGCCACGCCCGCGCGCCCCGCTCCGGCGGCGATCGAACGGCGGGCGCGGAGGGCGGGGACGTGCGCGAGCATCGGCATTCCGAGGTGCCTCATCGGGGGAACTCTAGGCCAGCGAGGGCACGCCAGCCAAATGTTCGCCGAGGAGTTTGCCCTCGGGGTGCCCGGCATTGAATGATTGCCCGGCCCGGGCAGCGCTGCGCCCGCCGATCGAGGCGGTACCCCGTGCCGTGAGAGAGACATGTCCAACGAAAGCAAACCGAGTCGCAAGGGCGAGCCCGCCGGAGCACCGGCGGCGAGCGCGCCGAGCCCCCCCTCCACCCGCACGAGCCAGGGCCACGAGCGTCCGGCGCCTGGCCGCCGCGCGCCCGGGCGCCCCGCGCTCGCGGCAGCCTTCGCGCTTGCGCTGGGGGCCCCGGCGTGCAGCGGCATCGACGCCGGCGTGGAGTACCCGGACGACCTGCCCGCGATCGATCGGTACCTCTTGACCCCCGAGAACGGCCCCGAGGCGCCGCTCGCGCTGGGCGAGTTCAAGATCGGCCCCGAGACGTGCAGCGGCGTCGACACGCACCCGGTCACCCAGAAGCTCTCGCCCGAGGATCTCAGCCGCTTCCTCGCGGCGCAGGGCGCCGGGAGCATCACCCCGAAGCTGGCGAGGTCGAACCTGTACTGGTTCGACTTCCCCGCGCGCGACAAGTCGTTCGTCCGGCTGCGCCTTGCGGTGCTCGAGGACGCCAAGCACGCGACGCAGGATCTCCACGACGCGGTGCTGCAGCACGGGCCAGGCTGGTGGGGCGTCCGTCGCTCGAACCTCGCCGTGCTCGCGCCGAAGGCGAGCCTGAGGGAGGCGATGGCGTTCGCCATCAAGTACAAGCTCGTCTGCTGGGGCGTCTTCACGTACGCGGCCAACGACGACGCATACGTCGTCCCCGGGCCCTACGCCGAGCTGTGAGGGGAGCCGGCGGCGCGCGGAGCGGAGGCGCACGCCGCCGGCGCGCCGTCGGCGACCTCTGCGAAGCTGGCCCACGCTCGGGGAGAACGCGTAGACTGCGCCCATGCGCCGTTACGTCTTGCTCGCCGCCGCCGTCGCTCCGATCCTCGCCGTGACCGCAGCCGTCTCCGTGCCCGGCTGCAGCGAGGAGTTCGAGAACATCTGCGCGTTCCTCAACGATCCCGACAGCTGCTACCACGCGTTCCAGTCTGAAACCGCGGCTGGGTGCTGGACGCCGGGCGCAGGAAACGGACCAAGCGGCGCCTTTGCGAGCCGCGACAAGCTTGATGTCTGCTTCCTCGATGAAGGTGGCCAGATCGTCTTCGATCCCCCTCTCGATATCGCAGCATTCCCCCCGAAGACCATGGCCTTCAAGCGCCTCGATCGGACGGCAGCGGAGTGCGGCTCTGCCACGTTCTCAGGAGAGTTCAGCTACTCCGTGACCGTCCAAGTGCCCTGCACCGCGGACGAGATAGATGGTGGCGTGGCGGCGTGCGCGGACGCCGGCGCCGATAGCACCATCAAGATCGGCAAGACGATAACCCTCGCGACTCCGGAGGGCCGGAGCACCCTCGACGTGAGCTGCACGAACGGGTCATCGCACCACTTCAATCGTGTCGACATCCAGGAGTGCGCGACGGAAGGACAAGACCAGCTGCAGCCTCGGGCCGTGCTCGAGGCGAACGCGGGCAACCAGCCCCCGCCCGACGCCGACCCCACGATGACAGGCGACTACGCAGGCTCCGTCAAGCTCAGCGTTCACTATCCGCAGAGCAACTCGATAGTGGAGTTCGAGAAGGGGAAAACGCGGGTGGAGCAACCGCCTGTCGTGGTCGAGTACTTCAACTGCCGTATCCCAGCTCCGGCGCCGCTCTGCTTCGACGGCGAGAAGGACGGCTTGGAGACCGACATCGACTGCGGGGGCACGCTCTGCACGAAGCGGTGTGAGGAAAGCCAGTCCTGTGCTCTGGACAGCGACTGCGCGACCGGCACGTGCAGAACCGACAGCAGCGGCTTTCTCAAATGCCAGGCAGCTGCCAGCAGCAGCGCAAGCGCCACCACCGGAGGCGGTGCGGGCGCGGGCGCGGGCGGCGCCGGCGGCACGGGCGGCGCCGGCGGCCAGTAGCCTCGCTCTTCGCTCAGGCGACCAGCACCTTCACCACGAACGTCGTGCTCCCGAGGCGCAGCCGGTCGTTGTCGCGCAGCTGCCGGCGCTCGCCCTGTCCGAGGCGCTGCTCGTTGACGAAGGTGCCGTTGCGCGAGCCGTCGTCCTCGATGAAGACCTGACCCGTCGTCGGATCCGCGTGGATCGACGCGTGCCGTGAGGAGGCGCTCGCGTCCGCGAGCCCGATCTCCGTCGCGGCGTCCGCCCCGGCGCGGCCCACCTGCGTCCGGCCGCTGTAGATCGGCCAGAAGCTGCCTCCGGGATCGTTCTGGAACGTCACGATGAAGCCGACGAGGACACGCGCGGGCTGCGCCGACACCTGCGGCACCGCACCCGAGACCGCGCCCTGGACGATCGGCGGCGCGACGATCGCAGGCGCCCTGGCCTGAGCGACCGCCGGCACCCCGCCCTGCACCATCTGCGGCGGCGCGAGCGCGCCCCCCTGCACCATCGGCGGCGGCGCCACCACGCCCGGCTGCACCATCGGCGGCGGCGCCACCACGCCCGGCTGCACCATCGGCGGCGCGACCAGCCCAGACGCCCCCGCCGGCACGACCATCGGCGGGGGCGCCACCATCTGCGGAGGCGCGCCGAAGACCGGCGCCGGCGCCACGGGCTGCTGCCCCATCGCGCCACCCATTGACGCGCCAGGCACCATGCCCGGCCCCGGCGCCCCGAGCGCCGGCTGGACCGGCGGGACGCCCGGCGCGTTCATCGGAGGAGACGCCGGCTGCGACGTGAGCCCCGCGGAAGGTGCCGCTCGGGCCCAGGGGGAGACCGGGAAGGGAGCTTCCCCGCCCGTCGAGAAGGCGACGCTTCCCCCCGGCGATGCGGGCACCGAGAGCCCGCCTCCCCCGACCCCGTAGGCCTGAGGAGGAGGCGGATAGGCGCCCTGCGCGCCCCCCGCCGCGTAGCCTGGCGACGCCGCACCGCCATAACCCGAGACGGCTGGCTGCCCTGGATAGCCCGGCGGGCCAGGCGGAGCATAAGCGCCAGCCCCCGCCTGCACCGGCGGAGGCGCGACCGGAACGGACGCTCCAGGCGCTGCGCCCGCCACGCTCGTACCGCACATCGAGCAGGCAGCGTCGGTCTCCTTGAGCATCCACGCGCAGTTCGGACACGGCCTCATGCGATCTCGAGGCTACCGATTCGCTTGACATCCGTCGAGGTGAAAGCCGCGCTTTGGCGAGAGCGCGCGAGCACGCCGCGCGTTCAAGCCGCGCGGCGCAGGCGACGCGATGCCGCTGCCACGCGCTGCAACGCGAGCGCGCCAAGCTCGCCGAGAGGCACGGGCGTCCGTCGCTGCCGCGCGGGCGTCTTCACGAAAAAAGCACGAAAAAAGGCGCCGCGCGGTCGAGCCGCGCGGCGCCCCGGAGACAGGTCGCTCAGCGATCGCTGGCGACGGCCGTCATCAGTTGCTGGCGATCGAGCTCTTCTCCGACTTCTCGATCTCCTTCTTCTCGCCGTCCTTCGACTCCTCGGTCGCGGGCGCGGGCTCGGGCAGCCGCTCCAGCGCGGCCTCCAAAACCTGCTCCATCCGGCTGACGAAGAAGAACTGCAGCTCGTCCACGACCTCCTTCGGGACCTCCTCGAGATCCGCCCGGTTGCGCTCGGGGACGATGATGCGCTTGATGCCGGCGCGGTGCGCCGCCAGCACCTTCTCCTTCAGGCCGCCGATCGGGAGCACGCGACCGCGGAGCGTGATCTCGCCCGTCATCGCGACGTCGTGGCGGACCTTGATCCCGGTGAGGAGCGAGACGAGCGCCGTGAACATCGTCACGCCCGCGCTCGGCCCGTCCTTGGGCATCGCGCCGGCGGGGATGTGGATGTGCAGATCGCTCTTCTCGAGGAAGTCCTTCGCGATGCTGTACCTCGACGCGTTGCTGCGCACGAACGACAGCGCCGCCTGCGCCGACTCCTTCATCACGTCGCCGAGCTGGCCGGTCAGCTGGAGCTTGCCCGTGCCGTACATCCGCGTCGCCTCGATGAAGAGGATCTCGCCGCCGACGCTCGTCCACGCGAGGCCCGTCGCGACGCCGCTCTCGGCGGTGCGCTCCGCGACCTCGCTCGTGTACTTCGCCGGGCCGAGGAACTCGTGCAGGTCGTCCTCGTTGTCGACGCGCCGCTTCTGCGTGTCGCCCTCGGCGACCTTCACCGCCACGCCGCGGATGACGCCCGCGATCTGCCGCTCGAGCGATCGGACGCCGGCCTCGCGCGTGTAGTGATCGATGATCTCCTCCAGCGCCTTGTCCGTGACCTCCAGCTGCTCGGTCGTGAGCCCGTGCTCCGACAGCTGCTTCGGGAGCAGGTGCTGCCGCGCGATCGCGAGCTTCTCCTTCCGCGTGTAGCCGGGGATCTCGAGGATCTCCATGCGGTCGCGGAGGGGCGGCGGGATCGGATCCGCCACGTTCGCGGTCGCGACGAACATCACGTGCGACAGGTCGTACGGGATCTCCAGGTAGTGGTCCGCGAACGTGTTGTTCTGCTCCGGATCGAGCACCTCGAGCAGCGCCGCCGACGGGTCGCCGCGGAAGTCGTGCCCGATCTTGTCGACCTCATCCATCATGAAGACCGGGTTGATCGTCCCCGACTTCTTCATGCCCTGGATGATCTGGCCAGGGAGCGCGCCGACGTAGGTGCGCCGGTGGCCGCGGATCGCCGCCTCGTCGTGCACGCCGCCGAGCGAGACCCGGTGGAACTTGCGGCCGAGGGCGCGCGCGATGCTCCGGCCGAGCGACGTCTTGCCGACGCCGGGAGGCCCGAGCAGGCAGAGGATCGGGCCCTTCTTGTCCTGCTTCAGCTTGCGGACCGCCAGGTACTCGAGAATGCGCTTCTTGACCTTCTCCAGGCCGTAGTGGTCCTCGTCGAGCACCTTGCGGACGCTGCCGATGTCGAGGTTGTCCTGCGTCGACTGCGTCCAGGGCACGTCGAGGATCCAGTCGAGGTACGTGCGCACGACGGTGTACTCGGCCGACCCGACCTGCATCGTGCGCAGCCGCTTCAGCTGCTTCTTCGCGACGGTCTCCGCCTCGGTCGGCAGGTTCGCCTTCGCGATGCGATCCTCGAGCCCGTCGAGATCGCCCTGATCGCCGTCGTCCTCGCCCAGCTCCTCCTTGATGGCCTTGAGCTGCTGGCGCAGCACGTACTCGCGCTGGTTCTTGCCCATCTCCTCCTTGATCTGGGAGTTGATGCGCTCGCGCATCTTCAGGATCTCGAGCTGCCGCGTGAGCAGCCGCAGCACCTTGCGGATGCGCTCCTTGACGTCGATCGTCTCGATGAGCTGCGCCTTCTCCTCGACCGGAGCGTCGAGGTTCGCCGCGACGAGATCGGCGAGCGCGCCGGGCGCCTGGATGGAGTCGATGAGCGAGCCCGCCTCGCGCGGGAGCTCCGGCATCAGCTGGATGACCTGCTTCGCGATGTCGCGCAGGCTCATCGCCAGCGCCTCCGCCTCGACGTCCTCCGTCGCCGGTTCGTCCATGCGGCGGATCTTGGCGCGCAGGTACGGCGTGTGGGCCGTGACGCTGTCGAGCCTGATCCGCGTGAGGCCCTGCAAGATCAACGAGTAGTTGCCCGAGCTGTGCTTCAGCGCCTTCAACACGCGCGCGGCGCAGCCCATGGGGTACAGGTCCTCCGCCCCGGGATCGTCGGTCGACGGATCGCGCTGGGCGAAGATCGCGATGACCGGGCCGGGGAGGTTGTCGACATCCTCCACCAGCGCGACCGACTTCTCGCGGCCGACATCGAAGGGCGCGACGGCGCCCGGGAACAGCACCGCATTGCGGATCGGCAGAACCGGCAGCTCGTCGCCGAAGACGACCTCTTCCTCGGAGCGCGGCGGCATCGGCGGGTTCTTTTTCTCGGACATGGCGATCTCCTCTAGGCACCCGACCGGGGGAGGTAAACCCCTTCATCAACACGCAGCCGGGCCGCGCGGCCACCGCGCGCCCCGGTCATCTTGGCTTGCATCCAGACGGATGCGGATGGTGCAACGCGGAGCCCTGCTGGCAGCTCTTGGTGGAAGACAGCCCGCGAGGCTACGGGAACTCACCATAGACACGGCGCATGCCGCGTGCCACAGCCCTGGCCATTTTTTTGAATGTGGATACGCTGCGGGTGGTCAGCTCCGACTCCGACCTGCAGCGCTCGCTCGTCACGCTCGTCTCCACCTGGCGCGCGCGACGCGGCGCAGGATCCTCGGCGGCCGGGTCAACGAGGCGCGCCTCGGCCTTGCCGCGCGCCGCGGCGAGGTCGAGGCTGCGCCCGGCACGGAGCGACACCCTGGCCCTCGCTGAACGATGATCGATCCCCTGCTCGGCCTCGGCGCGCTCGCGATCGCGATGCTCGGCCTTCCGGCGGCGCCGTCGCTCGATCCAGGGCCCAGCCCGGCGTGCCCGGCGGACATGCGGCTCGTCACCGGCACGCACCGCGACGAGGTGCAGCACGTCTGCGTGGAGCCGGTCAAGAGCGGCAAGGCGACCCACTGCTTCGCGTACTGGGAGGACATCACGGCCGAGGAGGGGCCGTCGACCGAGATCTCCGTGTGCATGGACCAGTTCGAGGCGCCGAACCAGCGGGGGGCGAAGCCGCTCGTCATGCAGTCGTTCGAGACCGCGACCGCCTGGTGCGCCGCGCGTGGCAAGCGGGTGTGCGCCGAGCAGGAGTGGGAGCTCGCGTGCGAGGGCCCCGAGCGGCGTCCCCTCGCCTACGGCTGGCGCGTGGACAAGGCGGTCTGCAACAGCGGCAAGGCCTGGCGGCCGGTCGACGAGCGGAAGCTCGGCGCCTCCGGCGAGGTGGCGCAGCGCGAGGTCGAGCGGCTCTGGCAGGGCGCGCCGAGCGGCTCCCATCCCGGGTGCGCCTCGACCTTCGGCATCTTCGACATGATGGGCAACGTCGAGGAGTGGGTCGCCTCGCGCCGCGGCCGCCGGTGGCCAGGCGCGCTCATGGGGGGCTTCTGGGCCAAGCCGTGGACGGGCTGCCGCGGGACGAACGACGCGCACGATCCGAAGTTCGTGTTCTACGAGACCGGCTTCCGCTGCTGCACCGATCCTCGCCCCACGGGCGTCGCGGCGGCGCGCGAAGAGAACGAAGAGCGCGGCGGGCGGCCAGCGTCGGGGCCCTGAGGTCGGGCCGCCGCGGCGGCGCTCGCCGCGAGCGAAGAAGGAGGCACGACGGGCGCAGGTCCTGCTAGAAGCCAGGGCGTGCGCGCCCTGTTCTTCGGTACCCCCGCCATCGCCGTGCCGTCGCTCGAGGCGCTCGCGTCGATCGCGGACGTCGTCGGCGTCGTCTGTCAGCCGGATCGACCGGCCGGCCGCGGGCTCGAGCTGAAGGCGCCGCCGGTGAAGGTGAAGGCGCTGGAGCTCGGCGTGCCCGTGCTGCAGCCCGAGAAGGTCCGCACGCCCGAGTTCGCCGCGTGGGTCGCGGGCGCCGGCGCGGATGTCGCGCTGGTGATCGCGTACGGGCGCATCCTGCCGAAGGCGGTGCTCGAGGCGCCGCGGCGCGGCTGCATGAACCTGCACGCGTCGATCCTGCCGCGCTACCGCGGCGCCGCGCCGATCACCTGGGCGATCGTCGGGGGCGAGACCGAGACGGGCATCTCGCTGATGCAGATGGACGAGGGCATGGACACGGGGCCCGTCTACGCGGTGCGCCGGACGCCGATCGGCCCGGACACGACCGCCGACGAGCTCGCGATCGATCTCGGGGCGCTCGCCGCGCGCGTCGTGCGCGAGGACCTCCGCCGCGCGGTGGACGGCGAGCTCGCGCCGACGCCGCAGGACCACGAGGCAGCGACGCACGCGGCGCTCCTGAAGAAGGAAGACGGGCGCATCCGGTGGGAGCGGAGCGCCCGGCAGATCCACGACCACATCCGGGGGATGACCTCGTGGCCAGGCGCCTTCACGACGATCGACGGCAAGGCGCTCAAGGTGCTGGCCGCGCATGTCGAGAGCGAGGCCGACCAGGGCGGCGCGCCGCCGGGGACCGTGGTGATGGCCGGCCGCAGCGTCGTGGTCGTCGCCTGCGGCGCGGGCGCGATCCAGATCGTGCGAGCCCAGGTCGAGGGGCGGAAGCCGCTCGCGGCGGCGGACCTCGTCGCCGGGCGGACGCTCCAGGCGGGGATGGTGCTCGGTCGTTGAGCGCCCCGGGCGCCGTTCACGGCGCCCTGTCGATGAGCGCGGCCCGCGTCACGGCGCCCGGTCGTCGAGCGCCGCCCGCGTCATGGCCCGGCCGGGTGCCAGATCGTCTTCATCTCGACGAACCGCTCGATCCAGCGGGGGGACGTCGCCGCCCTGTCGTCGAACCACTCCGCCTCGCCGAGCGATCGGGCGCGCACCCGCTTGACGCTGGCCGCGGCCGCCTCCTCGAGGCGCTTCGCCAGCGCCGCGTCCACGCCGTGCAGATCGAGCGCGGCGACGTCCATGTGCGCGGCGAGGTGCGGCAGCACCTCCGCGAGCTGGCCGGTGAGGACGTTGACGACGCCGCCCGGGAGATCGCTCGTGGCGAGCGCCTCGCCGAAGACGAGCGCCGTGCGCGGATCCGCCTCGCTCGCGAGCACGACGCAGGTGTTGCCGGCGGTGATCACCGGCAGGAGAGCGCCCGCGAGGCCGAGCAGCGCCGGCCGCGGCGGCGCCGCGATGACGACGACCCCCATCGGCTCGGGCACCGTGAAGGTGAAGTGCGGGCCGGACACGGGGTTCAGGCTCGCGAAGAGGCTCTGGTACTTGTCGGCCCAGCCCGCATAAGCGACCGCGCGATCGATCGCCGAGAGGACCTCGCGCTCGGCGGCGCCTGCGCCCTGCCCGCCGCGCTCGAGCGAGGCCGCGAGCTCCGCGCGCCGCGCCTCGAGCATCTCGGCGAGGCGGTAGAGGATCTGCCCGCGGTTGTACGCGGCGCGCGCGGACCAGCCGCCGAGCGCGCCGGCCGCCGCGAGCACGGCGTCGCGCCCGTCCTTGCGCGAGGCGCGCGGGATGTTCTCGACCGCGCCCGCGC
The DNA here is from genome assembly GCF_051525985.1 of Sorangium sp. So ce145. Lineage (NCBI taxonomy): Bacteria > Pseudomonadati > Myxococcota > Polyangiales > Polyangiaceae > Sorangium > Sorangium sp. So ce145. Next base: position 7,014,543 of record NZ_CP150315.1, read on the forward strand.
CTCCGTGATCGCGCACCTGCGTGTACCTCCCGGACTCCGAGCGCACGAACGCGCCGCCAACGAACATCTTGTACGCCTTGCGCACGCCGACGCGCGCGCGCGCCTCGCCCGGAGGAGCGTCGAGCGCGGCCGCGCCGGCGCAATCCCCGATCGACGTGCACGCTTCGTCGCCGCCGCCGCCGCCGCTGTCCTGGTCGCCGAGCGCCATCAGTCCACCTCGAGGTAGGCGAGCAGCCCCTGGCGCCCGCCCTCGCGGCCGAAGCCGCTCTCCTTGTAGCCGCCGAACGGCGCGCTGGGATCGAACTTGTTGAAGGTGTTCGCCCAGACGACGCCGGCGCGGAGCCGCTGCGCGACCCAGAAGCTCTTCGAGCCCTTGCCGGTCCAGACGCCCGCCGACAGCCCGTACATCGTGTTGTTCGCCTTCTCGATCGCCTCCTCGGGCGTGCGGAAGGTCAAGATCGAGAGCACCGGGCCGAAGATCTCCTCGCGCGCGATCCGGTGCGACTGCGCGACGCCCGTGAAGAGCGTCGGCGCGAACCAGTAGCCCCGCCGCGGGAGCGCGCAGCTCACCGAGAAGCGCGCGGCCCCCTCGCGCTCCCCCGCCGCCACGAGCTCCTCGATCTTCGCGAGCTGCGCCCGCGAGTTGATGGCGCCCACGTCCGTGTTCTTGTCGAGCGGATCGCCGACGCGCAGGGTCGCCATGCGCTCGCGCAGCTTGAAGAGGAGCGCGTCGTGGACGCTCTCCTCGACCAAGAGGCGCGAGCCCGCGCAGCAGACGTGGCCCTGGTTGAAGAAGATGCCGCCGACGATCCCCTCGACGGCCTGATCGAGCGGCGCGTCCTCGAACACGATGTTCGCGGCCTTGCCGCCGAGCTCGAGGGTGAGCCGCTTCCCGGTGCCGGCGAGCGCGCGCTGGATGCGCTTGCCGACCTCGGTCGACCCGGTGAACGCGACCTTGTCGACGCCCGGGTGGCCGACGACCGCGGCGCCGGTCGCGCCGGCGCCCGTGACCACGTTGACGACGCCGGGCGGGAGATCGGCCTCCTCGATGATCTTCGCCAGGAGCAGCGCGGTGAGCGGCGTCGTCTCGGCGGGCTTGAGGACGCACGTGTTGCCCGCCGCGAGCGCCGGGGCGAGCTTCCACGCCGCCATGAGCAGCGGGAAGTTCCACGGGATCACCTGGCCCGCGACGCCGAGCGGCCGGGGGTCGCGCCCGGGAAAGGCGTGCTCGAGCTTGTCCGCCCAGCCCGCGTGGTAGAAGAAGTGCGCGGCCGCGAGCGGGAGATCGACGTCGCGGGACTCCTTGATGGGCTTGCCCCCGTCGAGCGACTCGACGACGGCGAGCTCGCGCGCCTTCTCCTGGAGGGCCCGGGCGATGCGGTAGATGTACTTGCCGCGCTCGAGCGGGCGCATGCGCGACCAGTGCTTCTCGTACGCCGCCCGCGCCGCCTGCACGGCGAGATCGACGTCCTGCTCGGAGGCCTCGGCGAACTCGCAGAGCTTCTCCTCGGTCGACGGGCTGATGCTGTCGAGGTAGCGGCCCGAGGTCGGAGCGCGCCACGCGCCGCCGATGAAGAGCTCGTACCGAGGCGCGATCTTCACGTGGTCGCGCCCCTCGGGCGCCGGCGCGTAGCGCCAGGCGTCGCCGAACACGACGGCCGCGTCGCGCGCCGCGGTCGCGTCCCGGGGCGAGCCCCCGTCGCCGCCAGCCACGGCGGTGCTGTTGTCGCTCATGCGGCGCACTCTACGCCCGCGGCCGCGCGTTGAACACCGACGCGGACCCGCCCTCGCGGCGCGGTCAGTCCTTGCTGAAATGGTCCCCGCTCTGGTAGGCGCCCGTCCGCTCCTTCTCGAGCTGCATGAGCACGTCGTTGAGGAGCGTCGACGCGCCGAAGCGGAACAGGTCGCTCGTGAGCCAGGCGTCGCCGAGGGTCTCCTTGACCAGCACGAGGTAGTGGAGCGCCTGCTTCGCGGTGCGGATCCCGCCGGCCGGCTTCATCCCGACGCGCCGCCCGGTCGCCTGCGCGTGATCGCGGATCGCCTCCAGCATCACCAGCGTCACCGGGGGCGTCGCCGCCGGCGTGATCTTCCCGGTCGAGGTCTTGATGAAGTCGGCGCCCGCGAGCATCGCGATGCGGCTCGCCTTGCGGACGCGATCGTAGGTCCCGAGCTCGCCCGTCTCCAGGATCACCTTGAGGTGCGCGTGCCCGCACGCCTCCTTGGTCGCGGCGATCTCGTCGTACACCGCGCCGTACTCGCCGGAGAGCATCGCGCCACGGTCGATCACCATGTCGATCTCGTCCGCGCCGAGCTCGACCGCCTGCCGGACGTCGGCGAGCTTGACGGCGAGCGTGGAGAGGCCGCTCGGGAAGGCGGTCGCCACACTGGCCACCTTGACCGTCGAGCCCGAGACCGCCCGCTTCGCCACGGAGACGAGCTTGGGATAGACGCACACCGCCGCACAGGAAGGGATGTCCGCGCGCTCGTGGGGTCGAAGCGCCTTCTGACAGAGCTGCTCAACTTTTCCCGGGGAGTCTTTCCCCTCCAGGGTGGTGAGGTCCATCATCGAGATGGCGAGCTTGAGGCCGGCGACCTTGGCGGGGCCTTTGATGCTCCTTTTGCCGAGCCCGGCTGCGCGCTCTTCGACCATGACCTTATCCACGGTGGGCGAAGAGAAATCGGGGTAGGTGACCTCCCTGCCCTGGCGCACCACGCCGGGCGCGGCGCCGCTGTCGTTTCCGAAGATCGCCATCGGCCTCGTCTCCTGGCGCGGGAACGTACCAGAAGCGTCGGATCGATCCTACCGAGTGCGTGCTAACGTGGCGCTCTGATGAAGAGACGCTTCCCGATTGCCGTCGTTTTTGTCGTACTTGCTGTCGTCTTTGCCTTTGCCTCGCTGCTCGGGTGTGGCGCGGCCGAGCGACCCGATGGTGGACAAGGGCTGATCCCGGTCGGCGCGGCGGCGCCCGACGTGTTCGCCGCGGATCAGCACGGCGCGATCCAGCGGCTGTCCGACCAGCGGGGTCGGGCCGTGGTCGTGTACTTCTATCCGAAGGACGGGACGCCGGGCTGCACCGAGGAGGCGTGCGCGTTCCGCGACGCGTGGGATCGCTTCAAGCAGGCCAACGTGCAGGTCTTCGGCGTGTCTTCCGACACCCGCGAGTCGCACGAGAAGTTCGCGACCGAGAACAAGCTGCCGTTCCCGATCCTCGTCGACACCGATCACGCGTGGGCCACGGCGTTCGGCGTGCCGATGCGGCTCGGCGCGACGGCGCGCGTGACGTTCCTCGTCGATCCGGATGGCAAGATCGCGAAGGTCTATCCGGACGTGGATCCCGGGGTGCACGCGGACGAGGTGCTCAAGGACGCCGCGCAGCTCACGGGCGCCGCGCTCCCGGTCGCGCCAGCGGCGTCGGGCAGCGCAGCGCCGGCCGCGCCGGACACCGCGGCGCCGGCCGCCACCGGGGCACCGCCCGCGGCGGCGCCCGCGGGCGCGGCGGAGCCGGCCACGGCCGCTCCGGTGGCGACCGGGACGATGCTGCCCCCGGCGGCCCCCGCGGCGCCCCCGGCGAAAGGTCCGCCGGCGAAAGGTTCGCCGGCGAGGCGGTGACGCCCGCGCGCGCACGCGGCGCAGGAGCGCCGGCGGGTCGCGCGCCGACCGCGCGGGCCGCGCGGAGGGCTGACGGGAGATCTGCAGACGGGAGCGCGCGCGGTGCGTAGGTCGTCGGAATTTTTGAACACCAACGGGTTGGATCTCTGCGTCCATCGCTTCCGCGACGACCACGCGCGGCCGACGGGCCTCACGCTGCTGCTGCTCCACGGCTTCCTCGACGCCGGGAGCACGTGGGACCTCGTGGCCGAGCCGCTCGCGCGGGCGGGGCACGACGTCGTCGCGCCGGACCTGCGCGGGTTCGGCCGGAGCGCCCGCGTCGGCGCGGGCAGCTACTACTACTTCCCCGACTACATCGCCGACGTCGCGGCGCTCGTGGACGCGCTCGCCCCGGCGCGCCTCGGCGTGGTGGGCCACTCGATGGGCGGCGCGGTCGCCGTGTACTACGCGGGCGCGTGCCCCGGCCGCGTCGAGCGCCTGGCGCTGCTCGAGGGCATGGGGCCGCCGGCGAGCGGCCCCGAGGTCGCCGTCGCGCGCGTCGAGGCGTGGCTCCGCCAGATGGCGGGGCTCGATCGCGCGCCGCGGAGGCTCTCGTCGATGCAGGACGCGATCGCGCGGCTCGAGGCGAACCACCCGCGCGTGCCGCGCGACGTGCTGGCGACGCGCGCGCCGCTGCTCACGCGGGAAGCGCCGGACGGCGGGCTCGCGTGGGCGTACGACCCGATGCACCGGACGACCTCGCCGCTGCTGTTCCAGGTGGAGGCGTTCATGACGTTCCTGGAGCGCATCGCGTGCCCGACGCTGCTCGTGAGCGGCGGGCCGACGGGGTGGCACCCGGAGGACGAAGCGGAGCGGGTGGCGAGGCTCAAGCGCGCGGAGCACGTCGAGCTGCCGGAGGCCGGGCACATGATGCACTGGTCGGCGGCGGCGGAGCTGGCGGAGCGGCTGGGCGAGTTCTTCGCCGCGGGAGGAGACGCCGGGGACGCGGCGGGCGCGGCGGGGAAGGGAATCGCGGAAGCAGCCGAGGCAGCCGAAGCCGCGGCAGCAGCGAGCGAAACCGGGTCCCTCTGAGGACGGAAACAAAAGAGCTTGACTCGGCAGGGCGAGTGGGTAATCTGCGCGCCTCCTCGACGAGAGGCGTGCCACCTTAGCTCAGTGGTAGAGCAACGGTTTCGTAAACCGTAGGTCTCGGGTTCAAGTCCCGAAGGTGGCTCCAGAAAAGAGCAACGGCGATCCACGAAACACGGTGACCGTTCCGCGCACGTCCGCGAGAGCACGGAGTCGCCTTCGGGATGACGAGTTCGCGACGGGACGCGACGGCTCGGGACAGCCCGGCACGCTGGGTGTGCTGGTGGCGTGGAGACGGCAGGTACAGGGGAAGCGCCGTTTGGAAGCGGGATTGAGCAAGAGCTGCTCGCGAACTTCCTCCCACGTCGCCCCGAGCTCTACTTCGCCGTCAGCGATTGCGGCATCACGCGCTCGATCGTGAGCCCGTGAACCGCTCCTGCATCGGCCGCCAGAGCTCGACGTAGGTCAGCGCGGTGACGTACTGATGGTACGTGATGCAGTCATCGCGGAGACGTTGCAGAGGTTCCAGAGCTTCTGAACGATGTGCTGGGTGGTCATGGGAGCCGGTCGGCGGAGGGCTACGTCGAGCGGGGGCGGGCGTCCAGATTGCGTGCGGCTGCCGCCTCGGTGCGGCTCACAGATTGCGCAATGTCAGCGTCTCGCGGCGGACGGTCCGCGCTGGGTAGGTCCATCCACTGACGACGCCCGCGCCGAGCGCGTTCGGGATGGCGAGCGCGTCCGAGAGATCCTCGAACAGCGCACGGGCGAAGTGAACCGCCTGAGGATCGGCGCCGATGCCGGGCCAGTCGAGCGCTTCAAGCGCGCGCACGCCTCCTTCGGTCTCCTGATAGAGTCCCCCGGATCGGCCGACGAGGAACTCGAGATAGCGCTTGGGATGCCGCTCTTCGCGCCACCAGGGACAGCCGTGCTCCGCCATCTCGGCATTTTTCTTCGATGCGATCGGCAAGAACTCCGGATCATCCGTCTCGAATGCCTCGACGTCAGTTCCGGATCGATGAATCGGGGTCCCCTGCGGGACACCGGCCCGCGTAAGGGCTGCCGCATCACCGAAGAAGTAGGCTTCCGAAAGTGGTACGAGCAGGTGGAAGGAACACCGCTTCCGAAGCGCTTCGCGCGCTCGCTCGGCATCGGGGGACTCAGCACCCTGAGCAGAAAACCGCTCGACGATGCGCTCGTGCACCGCTCTTCGCAACCAGGCGGTGACGACGTGCGGCTGATGGATGTTGGCCAGCTCGAGGTCATCGATGCCGACCACGAGATCCGGCAGGGTCCGCGATGGTCCGAGGAAGGTTTCCGTCACCAGGGCGTTCGCCATGCGCCGCACGGTTGTCGGCATTCGCGATGCAGGGTTGGAAGGATCCGGCAGCGGACTGGTGGTCATCGCTCCCCCCGAAAGGAGGAGCGGCCGGTCGAAGCTCACGTCGGCCCCGGCCGCTTGTAGAACGCGCTCCAGAGAGGGCCCCAAGGCTGCCTTCTCCAGGTCGCCCGTGACGACGAGCCGGATACGCAGCATCAGGCATTCTCGTTCGCTGCGAATTCGCCACCGGTGTAGAGCTCGCCGAGCGTGTAGCTGGCGAGCCACTCGCGAGCGCGTAGCTCGTCAAGGCGCACCGGGAGCACGCCGCGACCGCGCTCCAGGACGAAGATCCGGTCGGGCTCACCGTTGAACTCGTCGAGCAGCACCGGCGAGTGCGTCGTCAGAAGGATCGTGAGATCGTGCTGCTGCGCCCACGCGCGCGCCAGCCGAACGAACCTCCGGATGGCATAGGGGTGCAGCGAGGTTTCAGGCTCGTCGATGGCCACGAGGCCCCCCGGATGAGTAGCAGCCACTTGGGCGAGCAAAAGCAACATCGAGAGGAGGCCGTTCGCCTCGTGGCTGATCGGATTCGGTGTTTCGTCACCGGGGCGGAACACGCGGGCGCTGATCGTCTGTCCCGCATCGAAGTCGAGGTCGTCATAGATACCAGGAAAGGCCACCTTCAGCCCTTCGTGCACGAAGGTGAATCGAGGGACGTCCTCCCTTCGGTCTCGCCACTTCCGGAGCATGGTGAACACGTTGCGGCCGTGCGTGTGCAGGTGACGATCCTCCGTCGCCCTGGAGCCCCCCTCGCGGAGACCACGGATGTCCGGATCGTAAAACACCTGGATATGGCGGACCAGCCTCGCCATCTGCGCCACGTCCTGATCTTCAGGGTGAGCCTCGGCCACCAGGCGCAAGCCGAGGCGCTCAGCCGCGGACGCCGCCAGATCCTGGCGCTGGCCGCGGTAGAAGAAGTTGCCGAGGCTATCCCGGAGAAAGATCGGCTCACCGCCCCGGATCAGGCGCTCCTCCGTGAGGTGGTCGACCGTCGCGGCGCGCGGGATGAGGCGAACGCGCCACGACAGATCCCCCGCATCGAGGCCCAGTTCGATCGGCTCGTCCTCGGCAGCCGCATGGCTCCTGAGGTTGTAGCTGCCGCCGAGTGACAGCGAGACGGCCTCGGGCAAGCCGCGATCGAAGGCGGTCCGTAGCGTCTTGAGCGCGAGCAGGACGGTGGTCTTGCCAGCACCGTTGGCGCCCGTGAGGATCGACATCTCTCGTAGCGGCCAGGCGAGGTGGCGCAAGGCGCGGACGTTTCGTGCATGGAGCGTGTGCATGGCTTCGCCTCGGAACGTCGGTGCCGCTGGAGCCTAGCACGACCGTGGGATCATCTCCCGCGCGCATCGATCGCGTGCTCAAACGAGCGCGGCCACGTCACCGCACGTCCTTCCAGATCTCCTCCCGCAGGTCGCCGAGGCTCTGCTCCAGCCCGCCGCCGAGCACGGCGATGATGCACCGGTGCTGCCGGAACCAGGCGGCAGGGGGCACCTGATGGGGCTCGCGCGTTGGTAGGAGGACTGTTCCATGAAACACCAGCCCGGGGTGCGGGAGGAGGTGAACCGACGTCGTGCTGGACGAGATGGCATAGGGGGCAGACGTTCAGGTGGATGCTGGCGCCGGGCACTTCGGTGAGAAATGACCGAGGTTGCATCGGTGCAAGTCGCGGTCGCGGGATGTGCGCCGGCGAGCGACCGTCCTCGATTCCTCGGGACGAGCCGGGCGTCATGCCGACGCTTTCTTCGAGCGCGAGGAGCCGTCACGCGCAGCGGTATCCCAAAGAGAGGCTCGCCACGGCGGCCCGTCTCGACAGCACCGCACCGCCCCTTGATCCCACCTCAGGGGGTGAGCCCAACCAACGCAGCAGCAAGAACGCCGCAGCCAAGCCGAGCACCAGCACCCCAAGCACGACCAGCCCCCACTTCACCTGCGCGCGCGCCGCGCCCGCTCCCACCACGCCAGCGCCGGCACTCGCCGCCTCCCAGGGCTCCGTCCGCGCCAGCCGCCCTCCCGCTGGCACCGCCGCCGGGACGGCCGCCGTGACTTCCCACCTCTTCGTGCTTACCAGCATCCCCACTTCCGCTGCGGCGAAAGCCGACGCCTCCCACTTTTCCGTGCTCGCCAGCGCGCTGGTCCCTGCACCGGGCCCGGTCGCCCCCGCGCCCGGCCCCTCCGCGACCCCTGCCACCCCGCCCCCCACCGCCGGCGCAGACATTTGCAGCCGCGCCCCGGCCGCCGCCCCCTCGCTCCCGCTCCCCTTCCCCGGCTCCGCCGTCACCCGCAACCCCCAGGCCGGGTCCACCTTGAACCTCTGCGCCATCCCCAGCCTACCGCGCGCCTCCGCGGCAACCACGGCCGTGCCCCCTGCGCCTCCCGCCGCCGCGCCTGCCATCGGCACGCCCGACGCCGGCGCCGCCGCATCCCCCCGCGGCGCCCTCTCCCCCCGAGGCGCCCCCCCGCGCTCGCGGATCGCCCGCTCCCTCGCCGCGTCCGCCGCCTCGCTCAGGAGCTGCCGCGCGCCCGCGTCGTCCACGGCCCTCTCCGCCGTCACCGCGGTCCCCGCCACCTCGCGCAGCGCCGCCGCGAGCTCCGCCGCCCGCGCAAACCGCGCTTCGGGCCTCTTGGCGAGGCACCTGGCCACCGCGGTCCAGAGCGCCTCCGGACACCCCGGGAGCACCTCGGGCAGGGGCGTCGCTTCCAGGTGCACGTGCGCCGCCTGGATCTCCGTCTCCCCGATGCCCGACGCCTCGTCGAGCACCGCGTACGGGTGCGCCCCGGCCAGCATCTCGTACACGACCACGCCGAGCGCATACAGATCCGCGCGCGCGTCCACGGCGCCCCCGGCGACCTGCTCCGGGGCCATGTAGCGCGACGTCCCGACCGCCCTCCCTTGCCCGGTCAGCCCGAGGCCCACGCCCCGCGCGTCCTTCGCCACGCCGAAGTCGACGAGCCGCGCGCGCACGCCGTCGCTCACCAGGATGTTCTCGGGCTTCACGTCGCGGTGCACGAGGTCGGCCTCGTGCGCCGTCGAGAGCGCGTCCGCGATCTGGATCGCGTAGTGGAGCGCGCGCACCGGATCGAGCCGCGCGCCGCCCGCGATGATCTCCCGCAGCGGCACGCCCGAGGCGCGCTCCATCACCATGAAGAGCCGCCCGTCCGCGGCCCTTCCGGCGTCGTACAGCCGCACGATGTTCGGGTGCGCGACCCGCGCGGCGAGCTTCGTCTCCCGGAGGAAGCGCTCGGCGTAACGCGCCTCCCCCGCGAGGGCGCGGTGGATGATCTTGATCGCCACCGGCCGCTCCAGCGCCGTGTCGAGGGCGGCCCAGACCTCGCCCATCCCTCCGCGTCCGAGGAGGCGATCGATCAGGAAGCGCCCCTGGAACAGCGCCCCGGGGCTCAACGGCTCATCGACGCTCGTCACCTCGCGACACCCTACCTCGCAGCAGCTGACGATAGCGAAAGAGCGCCCCGGCCCACCTCGCTTCTCTGCGCTTGTTGACCCTCCCCGGGAAAGGTAGCGTCGGGTGTCCATCGCGCGAAGCGCGCCGAGCGCATGCAGCGCCAGCGGGCAGCGCGCCCCCGGAGCCCGATGTCGAGCCCCCGCCCCGACCCCGATGACGGCGATCCGACCCTCGAGGCCCGCGTCGCCCACGCCGTCGCGCCGTACGCCGATCTCCTGCCCGCCGAGGATCTCGAGGCGCTGCGCGCCCTGACCGAGCGCTTCCTCGCGACGCACCCCGTGGCGGCCCCGCTCGTCGACCGGCTCCGCCCGCGCACGCCCCCCGCCGCGAGCGGCGAGGTCGACCGGCGCGAGCCCGCCGCGCTGGCCGAGGCCGCGCAGCGGCTCGCCGCGAAGGCGGGCGCTGCCAAGGGCCGAGGACAAGGCGGCGCCCGATGAGCCACGGCGACCGGCCGCGGAGGCCCCTCCGCCCCGACCAGCAGGCGCTCGTCGCGGAGGCCGTGCCGCTCGTCGAGAAGCTCTGCGGCCACTTCCTCCGGCGGACGCGCGCGCACTACGTGGCCGACGATCTCCGCTCCGCCGCGGTCCAGGCGCTCCACGAGGCCGCGCTCGGCTACGATCCCGCCCGCGGCGTCCCCTTCCAGGTCTACGCCTGGCGGCGCGTCGACGGCGCGCTGTCGGACGCGCTGCAGCAGGAGTCGAAGCACTGGCGCGCTGCCCGCGAGGACGGCTACGACGCCGCCGAGGCGGCGCAGGACACGAGCGACGTGCTCGCCGACGGCGACGCCGAGACGACCGCGCAGGCCGACGGGATGGCCGACCAGGTCGCGGCCGCCGCGGTGCTCGGCCTCGTCGGCCGCGCGCTGACGGCGCAGGGCGAGGAGGGCGAGCGGCTCCGCGCCACGTACGACCGCGCCATCCGCGCGGTGGAGGCTGCGCTGTCGCGGCTCCCGGACGAGGAGCGGCGCGTCCTCGTGCTCCGCCACGTCGAGGAGCGGACCTGGCAGGCGATCGGCGCGGCGCTCGGCTGCTCGGAGCGGACCGCGAAGCGGCGCAGCGCGGAGGCCCAGAAGCGGTTCGCCGCCGCGCTGCGAGCGGACCGGGAGCGCGCGCAGGGCGGCGCCGCCGCGCCGGAGCGGGTCGGGCTGGCTGGCGCGACCTCGGGGTGAGCCCACGAGCTCCCATCGTCATCCTGAAAACGCAGGCTAGCCAGCGACCATCCGCCTTCGCACGCCGCGCGTGCGTGAGGTACGCTTGACGCATGCAGGACGCCCAAGCACGGCGGCTCGCGCGGGCAAACTGGCAAACACGGATCTTCCGGAACGACCCGGAAGGCGAAGCCGACGCCGACGCTCGTTTCTGGGCGCAGATGTCGCCGGCCGAGCGCGTCCTTGCCGCGTGGGCGCTGAGCCAGGAGATGCATGCCCTTGCCCACCCCGATGCTCCCCCCGCTGAGCCCGGACTTTCGCGATCTATTGTACGAGTTATCCGCAGCTGAGGCGCGCTTCCTCATCGTGGGCGGGTACGCCGTCGCGCTCCACGGCCGCCCGCGGGCGACCAAGGACCTCGACGTCTGGGTCGATGCGACCAAGGACAACGCGCCGCGTGTCATGGTGGCTCTGCGCGCCTTCGGCGCGCCTCTCCAGGGCCTCGTCGAGCGTGACCTCGAGACACCGGGCGTGGGGCTGCAGATCGGCATTCCCCCGCAGCGCATCGACGTGCTCACCCACACGAGCGGGCTCCACTTCGAAGAAGCGTGGCCGAACCGCGTCGAGATCGCGCTTGCGCCGGATCTCCTCTGCCCGTTCCTCGGCCTCGCCGATCTGCTGCGAAACAAGCGCGCGGCAGGGAGGCCACAGGACCTCGCCGATGTGGCTGCGCTCGAAGTTGCAAAAGCCCAGCCGCCAGAGGGATGAACCCTATCCGCCTGGGTGAGCGAGCGCTGCGCTCGAGCAGACTCTCTGCCCAGAGGCCAGGGTGCGCGCAGCGCAGCGCCTCGGCACCAGCTCAGCCAGGGCTCTCCGTCACGAGCTCCGGGACGACAGGAGTCGCCCCCGGCTCCTCCTCGCTTCCGCTCCCGGCGCCGCCGCCATCGCCGCGCCCGTTCCCCTCGCCTCCCTTCGGCGCCTCCTTCCTCCGGCCCGAGTTGGGCCTGCCCACCGCGAACAGCGACGGGAACCGCTCCTGGGTGCGCGAGCTCTTCCGCCACAGCCACAGCGCTGCCGCCCGCACCTCCTCGTAGCGCAGGCAGAGCAGCGTCCAGACCCGCACGTACCGGTCGAAGGCGTCCCGGGCCCTCGGCGTCATCGCCGTCGAGAGCTTCTGGATCATCGCCCCGGCCAGCTCCCGCGCGTGCGCCGCGTCGTCGGCCCGGTAGTGCTTCGGGTCCGCCTTCACGACGTCGGCGCGCAGCTCGTAGATCCGCGCGTAGCCGAGCAGATCGTTCGCGAGGTCGCGGTGCCCGGTGCCCGGCCGCAGCCGGTCGAGCTCCGGCTTGATCGCAGGGTCGTCCGCGAGCTGGTACTCGCACAGCGCCTGCATGCGCGTCTCGACCTCCAGCGCCTCGGTGACCAGGGCGACCGGCAGCCGCGCCTCCGTCTCGAGCGCGCCGGCGGCCCGGGCCTCCGCGAGCGCGTGCAGCGCGGCGAAACACGCGAGTTCCAGCTCGTCGACGTGCGTGACGTCGAACTCCTCCCGGGGCAGCCGCGCGAAGCGCGCGCGCACGTCGGGCGAGGACACGAACCCGACGACGCCGAGGGCCGCATACGTGGCCGCCTCGACATCCACCCTCACGGTGATGAGCTCGGCCTCGGCGAGGCGGTCGAGCTCCGGGGCGAGCGCCTCGAGCGCCTTCTTGCCAGCCGCGGGATCGTAGATGGGCGGAGCGTACGACGGCTCTCCAGCGGCGGCGGCGGTCACGGAGCGCTTCTTCGACTTCGTCACAGCAGGCATATCTCTCCTCCTGAAATCTCCTCGAACAGGGAGGCTGTTGGTTGCGTTCGACCCGAGCCGCCGCCGCGCCGCGCACGCAGCGCGAGCGAACGATGGACCTGGGCCACCGGGACCGAGCGCGCCGCGCGAAGGGGATCCGTCGCCCGGCGTCCTTCCGTCCCGTCGAAGAGATCAATCGGGAGCGCGACCCCGATCGGGTCACGAAAATCGACCAGGGTCTGTCGATTTCTTTGCGGCTCCGTCGGGCACGAGCCCTGCTTGCGCGGAGGTCCGTTACTACGAGAAAAAGAGGCCGGCAGGGCTCTCGACAGCCTCCGCCCAGAGGTTCAGCTCTCCCGGGAGCCTCTCGACAGCCTCCGCCCAGAGGTTCAGCTCTCCCGGGAGCCTCTCGACAGCCTCCGTCCAGAGCTTCAGCTCTCCCGGGAGCCTCTCGACAGCCCCCGCCCAGAGCTTCAACTCTATCGGCGGCTCCCGACAGCCTCCGCGCAGAGCTTCAGCTCTCCGGCAGCGGGCGTTCCGGCAGAGGCGGAGGTCGGCGGACGAAGAAGAGGTGCCAGGTGTTCCAGGACTTCGGGTCCATCATGCCCGGGGGAGCGTGATCCAGCGCGTCCAGCAGGGCCTGGTCGCCCATCGCGCGCCACACGGCCCTCACGTCCTCCGCCGTTCCGAGCGTCATCACCTGGCAGAGAAAGTGATGCGGGCGGGCGAGGGTGACCGCGGGCGGCTGCCACCAGACGTACCTGGCTGCAAGCTCGCGGAGCTCGGCGTCGGCGTTCACGAGCAAATCCTACAGCTTACCGGCCCATGTGGCTACCGCGTGGCGGCCCTCCAGCCGGCGGGAGGAGACCTAAGGCGCCATGCGACCGAGCCTTGGCCTCCTCCTTCCGCGGATCGCCGCGCCTGGGACGCAGAGCACAGGCCCCCGCTCGGCGGGCTCGCCCGTCACATCGGGTGCTCCTCGAAGAAATCGAGCAGCCGTTCGCTCGCGTGGAACGTCTCGCTCTTCTCCCCGAACACCGGCGGCAGATCCCCTCCGCCGGGCCACGTGTGCCCGCCCCCCTCGACCGCGCAGTGCTCGACCTCGACCTCGTCAGCGCAGATCGACCAGGCCCTGCAGGTGGTATCGCCATGCGCATAGGTACGGTGTGAAACATCGGAGCAGCCGTCGCGATGGCGCCAGATGGCGAGGCTCTGGGCCACGGAGATGAACTCAAGGATCCCCGGCACCGGAACCGGGACCTGCCCCGGGCCTCCGCCGTAAGGAATGACGGAGTCCTTGGTCCCATGCACATGCAGGACGGAGATGGGGCGTACCGGCTCGCAGGTCTCCGGCGGCACGTGCAGGACGCCGGCGATCGGAGCGATCGCCGCGATCCTGTCCGCGAGCTCGCAGCCGAGGCGGTGCGCCATGAGCGCGCCGTTGGACATGCCGGTCACGAAGATGCGGCTCGGGTCGACGCTGTGCTCTGCGGAGATCGCGTCGATCAGATCTCGTGTGAAGGCCACGTCGTCGACGCCTTCGTTCCACGCCTGGCCGCAGCACAAGCCTGCGTTCCAGGTCCCGCCGATACCCGCGGGATAGGCGACAAGGAGCCTTCGTTCGTCCGCGAGCGCGCTGAGGCCGGAGAGCGCCGCTTCGCGCTCGGGCGTGCCATTGAAGTGATGAAAGTCGAGCACCAGCGGGGCGCGCTTCTTCTTGTTCTGAAGAGAGCTCGGAACGTGCAGGAGGGCCGCGCGGTCGCGGCCCCCGCTCGCCACGTGGATCCAGATGTCTCCAGCCGGGCTCGGCCCCCGGGCGCTGCCCTGCTCGCCTGCCACGGCGCGCTCCGCGGCCGTCCCCAGGGGCTCCGGCGATCCGCAGCCAGCGAGGACGGCGGCGGCGACCATCAAGGAAGACCCTTTCGTGCGCTCGATGGGATCCATTCACCTACCTCCGGAATGAGAGCGGTACGAGAGGCGCCGCTCGAACGCGCTCCCCCATCGGGGCTGCGGGCGAGGAATACGCCGCAGCACGTCGCAACGGCGTTACGCTACCAGGGCAATGGTAATTGTCCAGCCATGCCCTTTATTTCTACAATCGAGTATTCCGAGAACGAATGACCGCATCCGTCTTCTCCAGAAACGCTCGGCTCCAGCGCCGGCATGGACGAAGTCGCGCCACAACCGTTCTGGGCGAGTTGGCTCATGGTCTTTCGGTGCCGGCGCCGGCACTCTCATCCTCCGCCCGGCGCGCCTGCCGAGCGCCCGCCTGCCAGGGGTGCAGCGCACGTGATCCCCTCAGCGCTGCGTCTCGCTGACCGGAAGCTCGTAGGCGGCCGCCCTACCGCGTAGAAGGGCTCACTCGATCTGCCGCGCGAGCTCGATCATACGCCCGCGGAAGCGGCAGCCCCTTGCCGCCCCAGGCAGCCGCCGCCCTACAGCGTGAGCACGAGCTTGCCCACGGTGCTGCCCGACTCGATCGCCCGGTGCGCCTCGCCGGCTCTCTCCAGCGGGAACGTCTTCACCGGCGGCGCCGAGAGGCGCCCCTCCTCCACCCAGCCGATGAGCCGGTCCATGGCCTCGCGCAGGATCTCCGTCCTGTGGAAGAGATACGAGAGGTTGAAGGCCAGCACGCTCTTGTTGTCATTGCAGAGATCGAGCGGGTTGAAGCGCGGCATCCGGAGGAAGTCGACAGCGAGCTTCGGGTAGCTCGGGCGGCCGCCCTGCCGCGGAAGCATCGTGTGGAAGCCGTACACGACGAGCTTGCCGGCCGAGGCCACGTGCCTGTAGCTCTGCCGCAGCGTCTCGACCCCGTTCGCGTCGAGGATCACGTCGTATCCCTCGGGCGCGAGCCGCTCCGCTGCCGCCCACAGCGGCTCGCTGCTCTTGTCGATCACCGCGTCCGCGCCGAGGCGCCTCGCCGCCTCGACCTTGTGCGCCGCGCCCACCACGCCGACCACCCGGCAGCCGGCGATCTTGCCGAGCTGCACCAGGGCGCTGCCCACGCCGCCGGCGGCGGAGTGCACAAGAAGAGCCATGTCTGGACGCAGCCGCACGAGCTCGAAGAGCGCGTAGTACGCCGTCATGAACACCGCCGGGAAGCCGGCCGCCTCCTCCGGTGTGAGCCGCGCCGGCAGCGGGAAGACCTGGTGTCGCGGGACCGCGACGCGCGAGGCGTAGCCGCCGAAGCGCGTCACGCCGAAGACAGGCACCCCCGGCGCGAGATCGCCGACGCCCTCGCCGAGCGAGGCGACGGTGCCGGCAAACTCGAAGCCGGGCGTGATCGGCCAGCCGACGTACTTCTTCGCCGACTCGTAAAGGCCCATGCGGACGACGCAGTCGGCGTAGTTGACGCCCGCCGCCCGCACGTCGACGAGCACCTCGCCGCGCCCAGGGCTCGGATCGGGGTGCTCCTCGACACGAAGCTTGTCGTGGCCGCCGGGCTCGTGGACGACGATCTTGCGCATGGACACCTGCTCTGCTGACGTTGCCTCACCACCGCTCGGACGCCGCGGAGCTCAGTTGATCTGCACCGAGCCACCCTGGATCCGGTTCACGCCGGAGGACCGGGTAAGCAGGTAAGCGCCCCGGATCAAGATCTTCCCGGCGCGCGTCAGCGTGATGCTGGCCTTCCCGCACTGGAGCACGATCTCCTTCTCCGCGGTGAACACCAGCCGCTCGCCGTCCGCTGTCGCGGTCGACTCGGCGCGCTCGACGGCGCTCGCGCTCTCCCCCGCCACGTGCATCCGCCCCATCACCACCGGCCTGTCACGCCGCCCCCCCTCGAACAGCAGCGCCACCTCCCGCCCCTCGTCCTCCGGCCCGAGCGCCGTCATCGCCCGCGCCGGAATACCCCCACGCGCCCCCTCTCCGAGGACCGCAGCCTCCACGAGCGGCTCGCCGTTCTCCCCGAACCCGACGATCCGCCCCACCACGACCCCGTCGATCGGCCCAGCCTTCTCGGCCTCCGCCCGGACACGCTCCTCGTGCGCCGCGACCACCAGCTCGAGGAGCCCCTCCACGCCCTCGATCGCCTCCGCGTCCCCCTCACGCTCGTCCGCGCCCTCCCTGCAAGCGGCCGCCGCCTCCCCTTCCCGCTCCTCGATCAGGATGTCCTCGCCGCTCGTCCCCGCCGCCGGTGCCCGTCCATCGTCCCTCATTGCCGTGCTCCTCTGCTCCCGCTCATCCCCGACGCGCCCGCGATCCCCCCATCGGCCTCAGTTCACCCCCACGTTGGTCCCCTTGTTCTCCACGTTACCAGAGCGCTCTCCGGCATTCCTCGTTGAAACGAGGTAGCCCCCGGGGGATCGAGGCGACGAGTCGAGCTTTCGCGCAGGCCTTCCCCACGACCGGCCCACGTGGCGCCGCCCCCGCGCTCCGCCCCCAGGTGTGCTAGACCGCCGCCCCGATGCGCATCGCGCTCGTCTATCCGCCGACCTGCGACCCCACGGCCCCCTACCTCGCGGTGCCGATGCTGACCGGCTTCCTCCGCGCGAACGGCGTGGAGGTCCTGCCCGTCGACGCGAACGTCGAGGCCTTCGACGCGCTCCTCACGCCCGAGCGCATGGGCGACCTCCGCGACCGCCTCGAGGCGCGCCTCGGGGAGCTCGACCGCCGCCCCGCGCTCCCGCACACAGACCAGCTCGAGTACCTCGCCCTCGCCCGCGCGCGCGGCGACGCGCACGCCGTCCCGGAGGCGGTGGACCTCGCCAAGGCCACGCTCCGCTCCCCTGACGCCTTCTACGATCCGGACGCCTACGCCCGCGCGGTCGCGACGCTCGACGCGGCGCTCGGCGTCGTGTCCGCCACGCACCACCCGCTCAAGCTCGACTTCACGGCGTACCGCACGCCGTTCGGCCTCACGTCGATGGACGAGATCGCCCGGTCGAGCCGGCCGGAGCACGACCCCTTCGACGCCTGGGTGCAGCAGGCGCTCGTGCCCCGGCTCCGCGACGCGCGCGCCGACATCGTGGGCCTCTCCGTGTGTTTCCCGGGCCAGCTCCAGCCCGCGTACGCGTTCGCGCGCAAGATCAAGGAGGCATTGCCCGGCGCGCACGTCACGTGCGGCGGCCCCGGCGTCACGCAGCTGCTCCTCCGGCTGTCGGGCGAGCGGCTCGCGCGCGCGCTCGGCCCGTTCGACTCGGCGTGCCTGTTCGAGGGCGAACACACCCTGCTCGCGCTCGCGCGCGCGCTCGACGAGGGCCGGCCGCTCCGGGACGTGCCGAACGTCGTCGCGCGCGATCGCCTGATGGGCGCGCGCTGGACGCCCGGTCACGGCATGGAGGACCTGAAGGCGCTCCCCGCGCCCGACTTCGATGGGCTCCCCCTCGACGCGTACCTCGCGCCGGCGCTCGTGCTCCCGTACGACCCGACGCGGGGTTGCTACTGGGGCAAATGCACCTTCTGCCATTACGGGCTCGCGGAGGTCGGCACGGCGGCGTACCGCGAGCGCGCCGTCGAGACCATCGTGGCGCACCTCGCGGCCCTCGGCGCGCGGCACGGCACGCGCCACTTCTACCTGTCGCAGGACTCGGTCGCGCCGAAGACGCTCGTGAAGATGGCGCAGGCGATCCTCGACGCCGGCCTCGACGTGCGATGGGCCACCGACCTCAAGCCGGAGAAGTACCTGACCAGGGAGCGCGCGGACGTGCTGCGCCGCGCGGGCGCCGTCGCGTGCGCGCTCGGCGTCGAGTCCGCGTCGCCGCGCGTCCTCGGCCTCATCGACAAGGGCGCGCCCGTCGAGGTCGTCTCCGACGTCATCGACCACCTCGCGTCCGCGGGCGTGGCCGCCGAGGCGATGTGCTTCACGGACTTCCCCACCGAGACGCACGCCGAGGCCGTCGAGACGCTCGACTTCCTGCGCGCGCGGCGGGAGGCGCTCGCGGTCTACATCGTCGGCGAGTTCGGGCTGACGCACGGCTCGCTCGTCGCGCAGACCCCGGAGCGCTTCGGGATCGACGAGGTGTTCGCGCTCGAGGGCGACGAGCTCGGGCTCGGCCTGTTCTTCGTCCCGCGGGAGCCGTGGAAGACCGACGCCGAGCGCGCCGACGTCGACACGCGGCTCTCCGACCTGTCGCGCGGCTGGACGTTGCGCAGCTACCCGTGGGCCGGCGCCGTGTCGACCGCGCACACGATCCTCCAGTACGACCGCTTCGGCCCCGGCGTCTTCCGCGATCGCGCGGCGTGCCGCCCCGACGACAGCATCCCCGGAGCCAGCACCATCGAGCGCGGGCTGCGCTTCGATCCGCGCGCCGCCGAGCACGCGGAGGCGCGCGAGGCGGAGATCTGGGCGACGCTCGTCCACGAGGAGCGGCGCGTGGGGCGCGACGCCTACGAGCGGCTCGCCCGGTCGTTGCCGCCGCTCCGGCCGAGGCCGGTCCGCGTCAGGTTCGTCGCGGGCGCCGCGCCGGCCGTGACGTCGGGGCGACGGCCGTCGCACGCGACCAGCGCGGCACGCTGAGCCTCGGCCCGAACAGGAACGGCGATCGGCGCATCACGCGACGGCTCGCCGTTGCGCATCGAGGCGTGGATCTGCCGACGATGCATGGGTGGCTTGCTTGCCTGGCCGCGCGCCGCGACGGCGATGTCGTCCGACGTGAGGTGAAAGCGGCCAATCGTCGCACACGCGTTGAATCGATGAATCCACGATGAATCAAATGGGCTTCCCACAAGCCTTCACGATCGGTTAAATTCCGCCGTTGGAGGTCCGTCGCCCCCGAGCCCCCGAGTCAGCGAGGCGCAGGAGGAGGCTCCGGGAGTCGATAGGACATGCGCCTTCGGCGCGCTTTCTTGGGGAAGCCGCGTGCGGGTCGTCACGCGGTGGAGTTCAAAGGCATCAACGCATGAAAAGTTTCAACGCATTCGCAATCCTTGGTTCGGTGTTCGCGCTGGCGGGGTGCGTCGTCGACGTGGACTCCTCGTCGGAGCCGGGGGACGACGCGGAGGTCGACGAGCAGACCGCCGTCGCCGAGCAGGCGGTGACGAACGGCGCGGTGAACGCCGCCTGCGCCCAGTCCCTGACGCTCCGCAACCAGCCCGGCGGAGCGACGATCGGCACGATGTACAGCGGTCCGCTCAACGGCGTCTCGAAGTTCTACGTGCACTCGACGAGCGGGAGCTGGTCCTACGGCTACTCGTACTCGCTCGGCCAGTGGGGCTGGGCGATGACGTACTACCTGACGGCGAGCTACACGGAGACGGGGACACCGGGGCAGCTCGGCTATTATTACGCGTGTTATCGATCGGACGGCACGGCCATGGGCGGCGGCGTCGGCTGACCGGCGCGGCGGGTCGCGGGCGGCGCTCCTGGGGCCGCCTACCCCGCGTTATACGGCCGCTCCGCTCCCGCCGGCGGCCGTCGGCGCTCGGGAGGGCAGGGTGACGTGGCGGAGGAGCCCATGACCTGAGGCGATGGTCAGAATCATGCCGGCTCTCTCCAGTTCTCCAGAACCAGCGGGTAGCCGGCTGATTGAACACGGCTGTAATCCGACGTGTTGCCTGTCACGAGGGGCAATCCATGATGAATCGCCGTCGCGGCGATCATCGTATCCGGTACGCCGATCGGCGTTCCGGCCATCCGCAGGTCGGCCAGGATGCGACCAGCGAGTTCGGCCGCTGTCGCATCGAACAGCAAGACCTCGCTCCGGTGTGCCATTTCCAGGAACCGCCGCGTCTTCTGGTCGGCTCGCTGCTGCGAGTAGCCAGCGACGACCTCCATGACCGAGACGACGGAGAACGTGAAGCGGCCGTAGGCAGCGATGTACGAGCGCGCGCGCTCCACGACAGCCGGGCTCCTGGCCTTGGTGATCTCGGACAGGATGTCCGTGTCAAGGAGAGCCCTGCTCATCCTCTTCCTCCACATCGCGCAGCCTGGAAGAGCGACGATTTTCCCGGACAACCTCCATCATGGCATCGACGGCCCCGGGGTCATCGGCGAAGAGCCCGATCAAGGAGGGTGCTGCCTCGGCTTCACGCGGCAAGCCCTCGCTCGCGGATCCATCCGCGAGCTCATGGACCACACGCTCGATGAGCCGGAGCCGCTCCTGGACCGACAGGCCCTGGATGGCCTGGAAAATCTGCTCGACGCTGGTCACGGGGCCGACCTCCTGTTCGCACGAACCACAGCCAAGCGTACCCCGATCCGAGGGCGCACGGGGTAACCCTCTCCGTGCGCAGGCGGGCCCCCGCCTGGGCCGGCTCGCGGACGCCCATCAGCGCGCCCGCGGCCGCTCCCCGGCGGAGGAACCTCCCCTGGCCTCCTACACCGCCGCCGCCCCGCTCCCGCTGGCCGCCTGCGCGCGCGCCCGCTTGCGGACCATGATCTCCGGCGACTCCGCGACCGCCATCCCCACGAGGCGCATGCCCTCCAGGAAGTGCTTCACCCCGCTCCGGACGAGCTCGTGGCTCGCCTCGCCGACCTCCGGGTAGCCCTGCCCCGCCGCGTCGGGCTGCACCTTGCCCCAGTTCGCGAAGAGGCGCCCCCACGGGCTCTCCAGCACGGGGGCCATCTTCTCCTTCGCGTAGCGCGGGTACCAGAACATGTCGTGATACGTGACCGATGCCACGTAGGCCCAGGGGGCGAGCCACGTCTTGAGCGACCACTCGATCGGCTTCTTCAGGGGACCCCAGTAGATGCGGTGCTGGTTGCGCGAGGCGAACGTCATCTCCTTGAACGGTCCATCGAAGTTCCACTGCTCGTTCGCCGCGTCCACGTCGCCCACGAGCTCGATGTCGCGCACGTCGCCCGTCCCGAGGCCGAGGTCGTGCGCCAGCCGCACGAACTTGAGATCGCGCAGCGGGTCGAACCCCATCAGCTTCGCCGCCACGGCGTCGATCGCCACCTGGTCCGAGGACGCGAGCAGCACGTTCTTCACGTGCGGCACCATGCAGCGCGGCCCCGGGCCGTCGCCCGCGAACGTCCCGTCCATCACCGCGAAGACCCCGCGGTGGATCTTCTTCTGGATCATCAGGAGATCCACGAGCGTCTCGTGGATCACCGGGTGCGTCCAGTGCCTGTGCTCGTTCAGGAGGCCGCCGAACGCGTTCTTCATCGCGCCCGTCGTCGTCGTGAAGATGTGGGTCTTCACCGTCGGCAGGTGGATGATGTTCTCCCCGATGAAGCGCTTCGGGATCGAGAACCCCTTCGGGTACACCTCGTTCAGACAGAGGAACTTCTTCCGCAGATCGCCGACCGCGTCCCCGATCGGGATCCACTCCTCCCCTTCGTAGAGGTGGACGTTGCGCAGGCCGTGCGCCTGCACGACGTCGATCTGCTTGTTCTCGCGCTCGCCGAGGTGGGCGTCGATGACGACCGTGCGGTTGTGGCAGGCGTGGATCAGGTCCTTCGAGTACCCGTCCTGCGTCATCGCCCGGATGACCCCCTCGAGCTGCCAGGGCGTCGTGGATGAGCTCGGGTAGAAGAAGTGCCAGGAGATGTTCACCTTGAGCGCCGTGTCGGCGTCCTTGGCGACCACATCCTGGTAACCGGCCAGGTTCATCAGCCGGTGGTAGTCCGAGAGCACCGTCGCAGGCGACGTGCGGATCACAGCGACCTTCGATTTCGGCATGGCCGGGTCCTTATAGCCCGTCCAGAGTCGCCCGTTCCGGGAAGTTACAGGGCGTCCGCGTGGAGCCTCCGTGCAGACGCGGCCGGCATGGATCAGCGCGACGCCCGCGCCCCGCCGCGCAGGTCCAGCCTGTCACGATCGAGGCATCTTGCCCCAGGCGCGACGTGCCGCGCGCGCGCCCGGACGGAAGCGGCTGGGCCGATCTCGACGCTGCCCGCCTCGCGCAGCCGAGAGCGCGCCGGCCGACAGCCTCTGCCGCCGGGCGGCACGGGGGCTGCAACTGGCCTCGTCAGGGAACAGCAAGGAACCGCGGCGAACAGCCGCCGTCAGGAACCACGTTGAGGTCGTCCCCACGAAGACAACGGATCGACCCCTGAAACCCCCTTTGGAGGACATCATGCTCGGCTGGACTGTCACCTTCTTCATCATCGCGATCATCGCCGCAATCTTCGGCTTCGGCGGGATCGCCGCCAGCGCCGCGTCGATCGCGAAGATCCTGTTCGTCGCGTTCCTGGTGCTCGCCGTGATTTCGCTCGCGCTCGGGCGCCGCATGCCGGCATGATCCGGAGACAGGGTGGAGGCCATGAAGAACGCGTCGCAACCGCGGAACGGTGAGAGGAACGGCGCGCCGGACAGCGCGCAGAACGGTGAACCCTGGAAGCCCGGCGCGCCGCAGCCGGCGGCGAGCCCCCCCGGCGAAACGCCGGCGCCGCCAGCGACCCCCGGCTCGCCTGGTCGCACGTCGCCGGACCGGGAGATCCAGCTCCCGGGGACGCCACAGCCCGGAGGAGATCCGGGGACGAGGCACCAGCCCGAGGTGCCTGCGCCCGCGCACACGCAGGAGATCCCGGCGCCGCCGCCTCACGAGGTCCCCGGCCACGATTTCCCGCGCGCCCGGAGCGGTCCCTAGAACATCGATCACGTTGATCAAGCGAGAAATGAACCGCCAAGACGCCATAAGACGCCAAAAAAAACACAGAAATCTTGGCGTCTTATGGCGTCTTGGCGGTTCGAAATTCTGCGCTTTTCAGGCAGTTTCAACCCGTTTGTCGCTCTAGGCGATATGCCAGAGACTCCCGCCCTCCCTCCAGCGCCCGGCACCGGCGTCCCGCGCCGGCAAGGCCGCTTTCGCCGGGCGCTGGCTCGCGCGGCCGCGGTGTCGGCCAGCGTCATCGGCCTGGGCGGCGTCTTCGTCGCTGCGGCGGCGGCCGGCGCCGTCATCCACCTGAACGCCGGGTCGACCCGCAACCTGACAAGGCAGCTCGTCAACGACACCCTGCGGTCCACGCTCGAGGGGCGGATCGAGATCGAGCACGTCGACCGCCTCGGCCTCTTCACCGCCGACATCTCCAGGGTGACGGTGAGCCACCCGAACGGAACCGAGCTCCTGCGCGTCAGCGGCGTCCACGCGGACTTCAACGCGCTGTCGATCGCGGCGGAGCTCCTCCTCGGCGACGGCGATCTCGCCGTCACGATCCCGCTCGTCCGGGTCGCGGACGCGGACGTGCTGCTCGATCAGGACGAGCAAGGAGCGCTCACCCTGGCCGAGGCGTTCACGCCGACGCCGTCGGAGCCGGAGGAGCCGCCCGCCGAGCCTGCGCGGCCGCTCCGCCTCGAGCTGTCGCGCGTCGTGCTCGATCGCGCGGCGGTCCACGGCGCCGTCGCGCCAGGGAGCCCCATCGACGCCACGATCGAGGACCTCGCCGGCGGCGTCGTCGTCGCGGACCGGAGCCGGTACGCGCTCGAGCGCGTGCGCATCACGGAGCGGCGCCTGCTGCCGGTCCCGGTCGAGGCGACCAGCATCTCCGGGAGCGTCAGCGTGCCCGCGGACGCGCCGATGGAGCTCACCGCGAAGCTCGAAGGGAGCGTCGGCGCGATCCCGCTCACGGCCGAGGGGACCTTGAAGGACGAGCGCCTCACGGCGCGGGTCTCGTCCGCGCGCGTGACGCCCGAGGCGGCCCTCGCGATCGATCCGAGCGCGCCGCTCGCCCGGCCGCTCTCGGTGCTGGTGACGGCCGACGGAGCGCTCTCGGACCTGGCCGTCACGGCGCGCGTCGCGGTCCTCGATCCGCTCGTCGCGAGCGACGCCGTGACCGGCGAGGTCACCGCCAGCGCCCGGCTCGACGCGCTCGATCCGAAGCGCATCACCGCCGAGGTGCGGATCTCGGAGCTCGACCCGCGCGCCTTCGTCGGGGCAGCGCCCGCCGCGCGGGTGAGTGCGGAGGCCCGAGGGGAGATCCACCTCGACGAGGAGGGCGGGCCGCGCATCGTCGCCGAGGCCAGGACGGAGCCGTTCGTCGTCGCGGGGCAGCGCGTGCCGGCGACGGAGGCGCGCGCGACGCTCGAGCGCGGCGCGCTGCGGGCCGCGGCGACGATCCACGAGCCCGGCGCGCCCATCGAGGCCAGCGTCGCCCGCTCGAAGGACGGGGCGCTCGAGTTCGAGGCGCAGAGCGAGATCCCGTCGCTCGGCGCGGTGCAGCGCGTCCCGCGCGGCATCCACGGCAGCGCCGCGCTCCACGTCGAGGGAGCGCTCAGGGACGAGGCGCTCGACGCCAAGGCGACCGTGCGCGTCGCCGGGCTCCGCGTCGGGTCCGATCTGAAGCTCGGGCGCGGTGAGATCCAGGCCAAGGCCAGGGGGCCGCTCGACAGGCTCACGATCGACGGCGTGTTCCGCGGAGCCGACCTCCGCGCCCAGCAGTACGCGTTCCGCAGCGTGGCGGCGAGCGCCGCGGGGCCCGTCACGGCGCCGCGCGTCCGCGTGTCGCTGGCCAGCGCGGAGCGCCGGATCACGGCCTCCGCCCGCCTCGATCTGCCGCGGAGCGAGGCGCGGCAGCTCCGCGTCGAGGTGGCGCGCGGGGAGGACGAGGTGACCGCGCAGGCCGCCCGCGTCGCGTGGGACCGCGGGATCGCCCTCCGCGGGCTCGCGCTGCGCGGCGACGGCGTCGGGGAGATCGAGGGGAGCCTCTCGCTCGCCGGGGACGAGATCGAGGGCGACCTCCGCGGCACCGCGATCGACCTCGCGCGCATCGCCGACATCACCGGCGCGCCGCTCGGGATAGGAGGCCTCGCCAACCTCGACGTGTCGGTGCACGGCCGGGGGGCGCGCCGCGCGGGGCGCGTCCAGATCGAGCTCGAGGACGGCTCGGTGCCGGGCGTGGCGCCGCGGCTCTCGATGAACGTGACGGCGCGCCTCGAGGGGGAGGCGCTGAAGGCGGACGGCCTGGTCCGGCTGCTCGCGCCGCCCGAGCCGCCGCCCGCGCAGGCGCAGGAGGCCCAGCGCCGGGGCGCGACGCCCGAGCAGACGCTGACCACGGCCTTCGACACGGCGTCGCAGCAGGAGGCGCCACCCCCGCCGGTGTGCCACGGCGCCATCGCGCGCGTGCTGGTCGACGGGAGCGCGGCGAGGCTGCGCGGGCCGCTCCTCTCGGCGCGCACCTGGCAGACCGTCACCGGCTCGGCCCGCATGGACGCCGACGCGTGGCAGCTCGGGTGCCTGGCGCAGGTGTCGCCGGTCCAGCTCGCGCTGAGCGAGCTCTCGGGCCGGCTGACCGCGCGCCTCGCGGTGGCGCGCGAGGCGGGAGAGCGGCTCCCGTCGGTGCGGAGCCTCCTTGTCCGCACGGAGGGCCTGCGCGCGGCCGGGCCGATCGACGCGCAGACGGGCGCGCCGGCGTGGGTGTCGAGGAAGCTCGACGCGCGGATCGCGGGGGATCTCGACGCGAAGACCGGCGACGCCCACGTCACGCTGTCGGTGTTCGATCGCCAGCTCGTGGCGGAGCTCTCGGCCGCGCTCGACGCCGATCTGCCGGCGCTCCTCGCCGATCCGGCCGCCGCGCTCCCGCGGACGTCGGTCGCCGCGCACCTCCGCGTGCCGCGCCGCCGGCTGAACGATCTCACCGAGCTGGCCGCCTTCGGGAAGCGGACGCCGGTGCTCTCCGGCTCCGCGGGGCTCGACGTGTACTTCGCGGGGAAGCTCGCCGAGCCCCGGCTCGTGGCCCGCGCGACGGCGGCGAACGTGAGCGGCACGGCCGGTCCCTCGCTCTTCGGCAAGGTCCGGCTCGACACGCTGCTCGTCTATGACGGGCGCGACGCCGCGCTCGACGCGTACGCGTTCCGCGGACCGATCACGTACATGACGGCGAAGGCGAAGCTGGGCGCGGACGCCGCCGCCCTCCTCGGCGGGGCCCGTTCCGCTCGGCGCTTCAGCAACGGCAGCCTCGAGGCGAAGATCGCGGATCTGCCGCTCGCGGAGGTCCCCGTCCTCGCGGACATGCAGATCGGCGGCGAGGCGCGCGGCGAGATCTCCGTGCGCGGGCTGTTCGAGGCCGCGCCCGAGGTCAGGGCGCACCTTCAGTTCCCGGGCCTCACGCTCGGCCCCGACGCGCGGTTCGAGACCGCCGAGGCGTCGCTCGACATCGCGCCGCCGGGCGGCGCGGGGCGCACAGCGGCCGTGGCGAGCGTGCGGCTCGAGGGGCGGGAAGGCGGCCGGATCGAGGCCAAGGCCCAGGCGCCCATGGTGTGGGACGCGAACGTGATCCCGACGCTCACCGACGATCGGAACGCCTCGGTGTCGCTCGCGGTCGATCGCTTCCGCCTGAGGGCGCTGGAGCCGTTCGTGCAGGGCTCGGTGAACCGGCTCGACGGCACGCTCGACGGCGAGGTGCGGCTCGGGCTCGGCGCGCAGGCGGGCTTCTCCGGCGAGATGCGCCTCGAGGGCGGCGTCGTCCAGGTGGCCACGATCGGCCAGCCGTTCGAGAACGCCTCGTTCCGCGTCGCCGCGAGCCCCTCCGGCGAGCTCCGCGTCGACGACCTCCGCGCCGACGCAGGCAACGGCCAGGTGCGCGGGAACGCGACCCTCCAGATGGAAGGGCTCGCGTTCCGGAACGCCCGCGCCGAGCTGTCGATCCCGAGAGGCCGGGCCCTCCCGATCGCGCTGGAGGGCGTCCCGATGGGCGAGGTGCGCGGCCGGGTGGCGCTCGCGGCGGAGAAGCGGGCCGAGGAGATCGCCGTCCGCGTCGACGTGCCCTCGCTCGATCTGACGCTGCCGCCCACGATCGGGCGGAGCGTGCAGCCGCTCGGCGAGAACCCGACCATCACGACGTCGGCGCCGCTCAGCCAGGAGGACTACGAGGCGCGGCGCGCGCCGGCCGAGCCGCCGGAGCAGGCGAAGGAGAGCGCGGGCGGCACGCCGATCGCCATCGAGGTCCACCTCGGCAGGATCGGCGTCGAGGGCGACATGGTGCGGGCCTCGCTGTCGGGGGATCGGGCGCACCCCCTCCGCATCAAGATCGCGGGGGAGACCGAGATCCGGGGCAACGTGAACATCGTGTCAGGCAGGCTCGAGGTGCTCGGCAAGGAGTTCGAGATCGAGCCTGGCGTGGTCGCCCTGCAGGGGGATCCGTCGAACCCGTTCCTGAACGTGAGGGCGTACCACGACACGCCGGAGGGGACGCGCATCTTCATCGACTATGTGGGGCAGCTCAACCCGATCACCGAGGACAAGATCACCTTCCGTTCGGAGCCGCCGCGCCCGGAGAACGAGGTGATCGCCGAGCTCCTGCTCGGCAGGGAGCTCGCGGAAGGGACGCTGGCGGGCGGCACGTCCGAGCAGCCCGCGTCGGGCGGCGGCAGCGCCGCCGGCGGGGTCGCGGCCAGCGTGGGGACGGGGCTCGCGTCCGCGCAGCTCAACATGATCCTCCAGAGCATCGGTCCGCTCCGGAACTTCGAGACGAGGCTGGGCACGACCGAAGAAGGCGCGCTGAAGACGACCGTGGGCTACCAGCTCGGGCAGCAGGTGACCGCGAGCGCGACCTACGAGGCGGGGCCGACGGGGCAAGGACAGGGGCCGGGGTCCGGGGGCGGCAACACCGGCGCGCAGGCGCGCACCGAGGTGAGCCTCGAGTGGCGCTTCCGCCGGGACTGGTCCCTGCGGGCGGCGATGGCCACCGGCGCGAACCCGGCGACGAGCCTCGACCTGCTCTGGAAGCACCGCTACTGAGCGCCGTCGCGCAGCGGGCGCGCCCGTTCGTCAGGGCGGCGCCTCCCCTCTGGCGCAGGCTGCGCGCCGGCTCAGCGCGCGACGCAGATGCCGCCGCAGTCCGCGCCGATCGGCGGGCTGCAGTCGTCGCCGGGATCGTCGATGCAGGTGAGCCCCTCGGGGCACGGGCGCGCCGTGATGCCGCCGCACGCCTGCGGCCGTGGCTCGGGCACCACGCAGATGCCGCCGCAGTCCGCCCCGCCGTGCTTCGGGTCGCAGTCGTCGCTCGGATCGTCGATGCACTCGAGCCCCTCGGGGCACTCGAACCCCGCGAACCCCCCGCAAAACGGCGGCTTGGGCGTCGGTTCCACGCAGATGCCGCCGCAGTCCGCCCCGCCGCGCGCCGGGTCGCAGTCGTCGCTCGGATCGTCGACGCACTCGAGCCCGTCGGGACACGGGAAACCCGCGAATCCGCCGCACATCGTCGTCGGCGGGTCCTCGACGCACACGCCGGGACAGTCCGCGCCGCCGTGCTCGGGGTCGCAGTCGTCGCTCGGATCGTCGACGCAGGCGAGCCCGTCGGGACAGCTGGTCCCGAGGAACCCGCCGCACGTCTCTGATTCGGACGGATCCACCGATTCACCGGTGTCGCCGCCGTCGTCCCTGGCGCAGCCCACGAGCCCGATCACGATCAGCAAGAGAGCCATCCCTTTGTGGCGCATCAGAACCTCCGCGTTGCGTTTGTCCGAACCC
This sequence comes from Sorangium sp. So ce145, assembly GCF_051525985.1. Lineage (NCBI taxonomy): Bacteria > Pseudomonadati > Myxococcota > Polyangiales > Polyangiaceae > Sorangium > Sorangium sp. So ce145. Next base: position 7,043,283 of record NZ_CP150315.1, read on the forward strand.
CACCATGAAGCAGCTTCGGTGCCACGGGAAGCAGACGCAATTTGGGCGGAGCGCGCAGTTTTCGGCGCGGGCACCGCGATCGCGGTGTCTTGCTGTGTCGCGGTTGTGCCAACGGCTTGACGGGAGGATCCGCGGGAGCGCGCGGAAGTCGTCTCCTCCGCGAGCCCAGGAGCGGCGCATGCGTTCCGCGCGCCGTCCCTGGGCGGGCCACGTCGATGGGGGCGCCGGCGCGTCAGAGCGCGGTGGAGAGCCGGTCGAGCACGGCGTTCATGATCGGCCGATAGCCGTAGTCAGGCGACGAGGGGTCGGCCAGCTGCGCCGGGCAGATGGAGCCTGCGACGCCGCGCTCCCCGAGGCTCCGGATCAACTGCAGCTCGCGGAGGCCAGGGTAGGCCTTGGCGTGGTCCTGCGTCGTGGACCGCGCCCCGGGATCCGACGGGTCGTTCGTGCCTTCCGGCTTGCACAGCGGGTTGTCGCTGGGCACGCCGGCGATCGGCCTGCAATCGCACGACTGGGCCGTACCGTCGCAGTTGCGTTCCTCGGCGAGGGGGAAGATGCAGGCGTACTGGAGATCTCCAGTGCTTCCCAGCGGGATCGTGTACTCGCGGCCGTTGATCCCGTTCCAGCCGTTGGCGTTCGGCTGGACGAGCGGCTCACCGGTGATCGGGTTATCGCCCGAGCGGGGCGCCGCCGACTCGATCATGAGCGGATCCGCGGGCAGGATGTAGTTCGCCGGATCGCCGAGGACAGCTTCCCAGGTGCTGCTGAGGGTCGTGCCGGACGGCGGGTCGGCGAGCTCAGCGGCGTTCTTGAGCCCGCCGACCGGCTGGCCGAACTGGTTCAGGCCGCCCAGGAGATCGGGCTCGCCGAGCGCGTTCTGGCGCGCCAGGTCCTGCCAAGGCACGCCGACGATGCCGGTGAACATGACGTGCTGCGGCCCTCGGGTCCGGGTGTTGTCGTCCTCTGGGTCCAGATCCGAGAAGATCGGGTTCGGCACGAGCTCTCCGCTCCTCGACACCACCCAGGGCTCCGTGAGCGCCCGGGTGTACCGCTCGACCGGGTAGAGGAAGTCGAACCCGAAGCGGCGCTTCTGGTCCCAGCACCGGCTGTTCACCGGGTCTTCCGCCGCGGTGAGCCTGGCGGTGTTGCCATGGGAGTCGGTGCAGGTCGGATCGTGGGGGCAACCGTCCTGCTGCTGTGAGCAGTTCCTGCAGCACGGATCATTCGGGTTGGTGGCGCACTCGCTCCGTGGCCGCCACATCCTGAAGCCCGCTGCCACCTCGGCGGCGAGGTAGTTCTTGCCTTCCTCCCTTATCGAGCAGTCGTTCTCGTCGGAGAGCATCACGATGAGCAGGAGCGAGTCCGGCCGGAGGAAGGCCTTCCGCTGCGCCAGGAGCGTCGTGTCGAGCCCTCCCAGCACGATGTTCTCGTGCGTCGGCGACACGGAGATCGTCTCATACGGCTCGGGATCGACGAGGAAGCGATAGAAGCTCTCCAGCGGCGCCTCGTAGCCGCACCCGGCTTGCCCGACCCCTTGCACGATGTCGCTGAGCTTCTCGGCGAGCGCCGCCGGGTCGGAGTCTCCCGCGGGGACGTGGCTTCCGGCCGCGTCCCACACGAGGAAGCCCTTGTCCTGATAGGTCGGCAGGTCGTTCTCGGCAACCCCCTCATTGGAGCGCGCGAGGAGGTGGGCCATGTCGACGTTCGAAGCGGACGTCTGCCCCTGGCAGGCGCTCGACCCGTGGCCGCCGAGGCTGCTGCTGATGACACCGATGTGCATGTCCTGCACCGGAGTGCGCACGCGCAATGTGCCAGCGGGGCATGCGCTCGACCCGCTCGGGGGCCGGAAGCCCGGAGCAACACCGGTCGGATCCACGCAGAGCGGGTTGGTCAGGCCATCGACGAAGTCGGCGAGCACCAGGCGCATCACTTCCTGCTTGTCCGCCATCGAGACGGAGTTGTCGACGACCAAGAGGAGATCGACCTTGTCCGGCGTGAACTCCGGCGGGTCCCAGCCCCCTGTGCCTGAGGTGACGCCGGCGGTGGAGGTGACGGCGTCGCTCCAGCTGCCACCGCTGCCGCCTTCTCCGCTGCTGCCGCTGCCGCCTTCTCCGCCCGTTCCCGAGCTGGAGCTGGCGCCCGCCCCGCCGAGGGAGAGCTCGACTTGACATGCCGCGAGCGAGACGGCGCTCAGGACGAGAAAGGGAGACAGCGCTCTTGATAGCCTCGAAGACATAATTCCTCCTTGCGCGGTGCCGTGACGCGCCGTCAAACACCGGCAGTGACCGAACGTGAAGGGACGCCCGCCTCGCTTCCCATTTCAAAAAACCACCCAGCCCCCAAACGATGCGGACAGCCCCCTTCCCCGCCCCCGGATCGCCCCCGCAAATCGCAGAGCGACAAACGGGTTGAAACTGCCTGAGAAGCGCAGAATTTCAACCGCCAAGGCGCCATAAGACGCCAAGATTTTTGTGATTCTTGGCGTCTTATGGCGTCTTGGCGGTTAATTCTCGCTTGATCAACGTGATCGATGTTCTAGTACTACAGCCGTACTTGCGGTCCATTTGCGGCTGTAGACGGGCGGACGGGCACGGATTTCTCGACGATTTTGATGTCTACAGCCGCACCTCGGACCAAGTACGGCTGTAGTACTAGGGGGTGAAGGAGCGGAGGCGAGGTACGTGCGGGCTCGACGGATAGGCCACGAGGAACGCCGACGCGCGCTGCGCGGCCGCCGCGCGATCGCCGCTCTGCCAGAGCGCCTCGATGGTGAGCGCCTCGCGCTCCTGCGCCAGCGCGCCGCCGGGGAAGCGGAGCCGCGCCTGCTCGGCGATCCTCAGCGCGCCGCCGGCGTCGCCGCGACGGAGCGCCGCGCGCGCGTCGCCGAGGAGCGTCAGCTCCTCGCGCAGCCGGCTCTCCCGCAGCCCCGGGCTGGACGCGCCCTCCGCGCCGAGCTCCGCGCCTGTGGCCTCCGGCGCGGGCGCCGCTTCGAGGACGTCCGCCCCGGCCGCGGGCCGCGCGCTCGCGGCGCGCTCCGATGGCGGCGCGCCCGGGCTCGCGGGCGTCGCGGCCGCGCGGGGGCCGGTCCGCGCGGGTGACCTGCCCGGCAGCGGCGCCTCGGCCGGCGGAAGCGGCCTGGATCGCAGCGGCGCCTCGACCGGCGGCGGCTCGGCAGGTGCCGGCTCGGCAGGCGGCGGCTCGGCGTGTGCCGGCTCGGCAGGCGCGGCAGGCTCACGGCCCTCCGGCGGCGAAACCGGCGCGGATCCCGGCGCCGCGACGGCCTCCGCGGCCTCGACGATCCGAGCCGGCGGCGCCTCGCTCGACGGGGCCACGACGGCATAGCCGGCGACGATCAGGCCCCCGCAGGCGGCGCCGAACAGCATCGCCTTCAGGATACCCGCAGCGCCCGCCGCTGCGGCCACGCCGCCGGTGACCGCCGCGCCGCCAGCGCCGGCGCCCGTCGCAACGGACACCACCTTGCCCGCGGACACGGCCGCGGCGATCTCGCCAGCGCCCGCGCTCGCCGCGCCGCTCGCGCTCGCCGCGCCGCCCCCGTTCACCGGGAGCGCCCCTCCCGCGGCGCCCTGAGCCCCTCCGAGCCCGGCGGCTCCGGCGAGGCCGATCTGCGCGGCCATCGCGGCCCACACCCGCTCCTGCGCCCCGTCGGGCGGGTCCGCCGACGGCGCTGCTCGCAGGAGCTCGCGCTCCATCTCGAGCGCGTTCGCCTCGGCGTCGAGCCAGCGCACCGGATCGCTCATCGCTCACCTCCCGCGCGCTTCCAGACGGGTTGCCGATCCACCTCCGGCAGCGGAAGGACGACCGAGGGATGCCCCTCGGGCACCGGCGCCGCCTCGACGGCCGCCTTCAACACGGGCTGTGACCGCATGACCCGGGGCCCGCCCACGTGGAACTCGTCGCGCGCCTTCAGGCGCGCAACGGCGCGGCGAAACGCATCGCGGGCGAGGCGGAGGCGCGAGTAGACGGTCCCCAGCGGGACGTCGAGCAGATCGGCGACCTCCTCGCCGCCCATGCCGTCGAGCTCGAAGAGCGTGAACACGGCGCGCTGCTCGAGGGGCAGCTCGTCGAGGATCGCCTCGAGCAGCGTGATCGCCTGCCGCCGCTCCGCCTCCGCGCCGACGTCGGCCCGGTCATCGGCGCAGTCGAGCAGCGGCTCGTTGTCGTGAGCACGCCGCCTCATATGCGCGAGCTTGCGCCGGTCACGGGCGGCGTGAAAGCAGATGCTGTAGAGCCAGGTCGTAATTTTGGACCGACCCTCGAATTCGGACAGCCGCCGATGGACGACCAGGAACACGTCCTGGACCGCGTCGGCGACGTCGCTCTCGGGCACACCGAGGCGTCGCAGCGAGCGCCACACGAACCGGAAGTGCTGCGCATAGACCTCTCCGAAGGTCATCCTGTCCTGCCGCTTCTCGCCATGCCCATCGCCTCCGTGGCGGGTCCCGTGGCTCGCCATCAAAAAATCGACACGCGGGCGCTCAGGCCGACGAGCAGCCCCACCGGGGAGGGGTCGAGCGCCACGTCGTGCGTCAGGGGCGTGCCGGCCTCGCCGCCCGCGCGACGCTCGACCGTGAAGCGCGCCCGCGCGACCGGCGCGAGGAGCGTCGCGCGCGCGGACCAGCCCAGCGCGCTGGAGCCGAGGAGGGTCCCTTCCGCGACGGCCGAGCCGCCGAGGGCGAACCAGGGCGCGGAGGCCTCGCGGTCCGGGGCGAACCCCTTGCCGGAGCCGTAAACGGCGCCCAGCACCGCCGCCGCGCAGGCCGAGAGCCGGAGGCCGTCGAGATCGCCGGCGATCGTGGCGCAGCCGCGCGCCGTGGCGGCGCCGAGCCCGAGGGAGACGACGCCCGGCGCGAGCTCGGTGTCCTGGGGGGGCAGCCATACCCCGCCGACGCCTGCGGACCACCCGCGGCGCCGCAGGGAGACATCGGCGATCGCGGCCGCCCGGAAGGGATCGAGCATGCCCATGGTCTGCGCGGCCCCGAGCTCCATCGAGACGTCCCCGCGCGCCGCTCGAGGCGGAGGACGCGGCGGCGCCGGCACCACAGGCGCCCGCGCGAGCGCGGCAGGGGCCGGCGCGGGCGCGACAGGGGCCGCCGCGGGCGCTGCCGGCGCGGGCGCGGCAGGGGCCGGCGCGGGCGGATCGCTGTCGAGCAGGATGGCGAGGGTCAGCGCCACCGCCTCGACGAGCTCGCCGCAGGACGCCCCCACCTCGGACGAGAGCTGCCGGGTGCGACCACCTGCCTGAAGGACGGCGGTGTACGTGGCGCCGTCGTGGAGAAAGCGGACCTCGATCTCGGTCGCCCCGTCCGCGCTCGCCAGGGCGCCGCCCGCGTTCGCTGGCGTGTCGCCAGGAGGGGCGCCGCCCGCGTTCGCCGGCGTGTCGCCGGCAGCGGCGCCGGCGCCGGTGGGAGGGCCGGCGGTGCTCACGGGGTCGAGAGCCCGCCTCTCCATCACCCGCTCGACCGCGACGGCGAGCGACGGCGCGTCCGGGCAGTCGGCTGCAGCGGGCGCCCGCTGGACCGCGAGCCGCGGGAGCGGGGCGGCCACGACGACGCGCGGCCAGCCGAGGGAAAAGGCGCACACGGCCAGGACGCACAGCGCGCCCCGAGGCGAGGGATGAGGGCAGGTCACAGGATGCCTCCCATTACCGCAAGGAACGGCGCAAGCGGAGTTAGGACGCGCAGAGCTCTGTGGCCTTGGGCGAAATCGCCGCGAGGGCGAGACCGCCAGACGGCCAGGCCCCCGGCGCCTGCGGGAGACGCCGGTCGCGACGGCGCGCGTTCCATGGCGGAGGCGTCACCGCCTGCCACGCCGGAGAGCACGACGCCACCGCCCGTGGCGCGACCGAGCGACCGATCGAACGACGGCGACGCCGGTCGCGAGCACGGCACGGGATCGGATAGAGTGCGCCCCATGAACTCCTACGAGCTGGTGACGTGCGCGAGCTGTTATGGCGAAGGCGAGATCAACACGGACTCCGGCCCCTATCTGTGCAAGGACTGTCACGGAAACGGCCGCATCCTCCCGACCGGAGAGCAGATCGAGGAGCGCATCCGCGAGATCGAGGTCGAGCTGGAGCGCCACCCCCAGGAGGCGAAGCCGGAGACCCGATGGCTCGTCTTCGAGCTGCGGCGCACCCGCAAGCTGCTCTGGCAGATCCGGTCGTACTGCGAGGAGGCGCGGAGCGACGCAGACGACGCGATCATCGTCAAGATCCGCGATCTCGCCGACGCGGCCGTCGCCCCGAGGAGCCCTGCGGTGCCGCGGGAGATGCTCCCAGAGGACGCCTGATGCGCGGCCCCGCCGGGGAGCCGGACAGTCGACCCCGGAGAGCTCCCGCGTCCTGCTCGAGCGCGACGCGGCGTGTTCCAGCGCCTGCTCTCTACCCTGCCCTCCTCGGCGCCGCGTGGGCCGCGCTCGCGCCGCCGGTGCAGCGCCTCCACGCGGGCGGCGCGCGCGCTCGCGGCCGCTTCCGCGTGCGGCGCGGCCGGGGGCTCGCGGCGCGCCTGGTCGCCGGCCTGCTGCGCATGCCGGAGGCGGCCGAGGACGTGGCCGTGACGCTCGCCGTCGAGCCGGCGGGCGACGGAGAGCGGTGGCTCCGCACCTTCGGGGTTCGCCCGCTCTTCTCCTCGCAGTGGCGCGCGGGTGATCTCCTGGTGGAGGGGCTCGGCCTCGTCCAGTGCTGGTTCCGGCTCCGCGCCGAGGGCGGAGCGCTCGTGTTCGAGCAGGTGCGGTCGACGCTCGGGCTCCGCCGCCTCGGCCTGCCGCTGCCCCGGTGGCTCGCCCCGCGGATCGAGGGGCGGGCCGGGCCGCTCCAGGACGAGGTCCACGTCGACGTGCGGATCTTCGCGCCGGTCGCCGGGCTGCTCGTCGCGTACGAGGGGCGCGTGGCGAACGAGGCGGGCGGCGAGGCGCCCCCCGCTCGCGCCGGCGGGTCCACGCCGGAATCGACCGCGCCGTCAGCGCCGGAGCCCCGCGCGCCGGAGCCCCGCGCGCCGGAGCCCCGCGCATGATCACGGCGCTCGTGCTCCTCGCCGTGCAGGGCGCGCTCGGCGCCTTCGATACGCTCTATTACCACGAGTGGCGGGCGCGCCTGCCCGGCGGCGTGCCGGGCACGGCGCCCGAGCTCGTGCTTCACGGCGCGCGCGATCTCCTGTACGCGGTGCTCTTCGCCTCCTTGCCGTTCGTGCGCTGGGAGGGGCTCGCCGCGTGGGCGCTCGCGGCGCTGCTCCTCGCGGAGATCGCGATCACGCTCCGCGATTTCGTCGTCGAGGACACGGTCCGGAGGCCGCTCGGCGGCGTGTACCCGGGAGAGCGGGTGATGCACGCCGTGATGGGCATCATTTACGGCGGCGCGCTCGCCCACCTCGTCCCCGAGATCTGGCGCTGGGCGCGCGGCCCCACCGGCTTTTCCCGCTGGGACGCGCCGCTCTCGCTCCGCGTGATCCTGCCGCTCATGGCCGCGGGCGTGCTGCTCTCGGGGCTGCGCGACCTCGGCGCCGCCTACGGGCCCCGCTGGCTGCGCTTCCCGTGGGGGCGCGCGTGAGCCGCCGCCCGCGCCGCGCGCACCGCCTGACGCGCCGTCAGCCCTTCACCGCGCCCGCCGTGAGCCCCGCGAGGATGCGCCGCTGGAAGACCAGCGTCAGCACCACGAGCGGCACGGTCACGACGATGGAGGCCGCCATGGTCTGCCCCCAGGGGATCTCGTAGAGCCCGCTGCTCGTCGTCGAGAACGCCTGGATCGCGTAGGTCACGGTGCGCTTGTCCGGCGTCTGCGTGAAGGAGAGCGCGAACAGGAACTCGTTCCAGGCGGCGATGAAGGCGAGGATGCCCGTCGTCGCCATCCCGGGGACCGAGAGCGGCAGCATGATCTGGGTGAACACCTGCCAGTGCGTCGCGCCGTCGACGTAGGCCGCCTCCTCGATCTCGCGCGGGATCGCCTTCATGAAGCCGGTGAGCACCCACACCGTGAACGGGAGCGTGAAGATGAGGTACGTCAGGATCAGCGCGGGGAGCTGGTTGTACAGATTCAAGAAGTTGATCATCTGGAACAGGGCGCCGAGCACGGCGATCTGCGGAAAGATGGTCATCCCCAGGACCACGTAGAGCACGAGGCTGCGCCCTCGGAAGCGGAACCTCCCCAGCGCGTAGGCGGCCAGCGAGCCCACGGCGAGCGACACCGCGGTGACCGAGACGGCGACGATCACGCTGTTCAGGAGCGCCGTCTGGAACTCGCCGTTCGCCAGCACGAGGCGGTAGTTGTCGAGCGTCGCGCGGCCGGGCCAGTAGCGGACCGGGGTCGTGAAGAGCTCGTCGTCGGGCTTGATGGAGGAGACGAACGCCCAGACGAACGGGAAGACGGTGAACACGAGCACCGCGGCGACGAGCAGGTAGAGCAGGGCCCGCAAGGCGCCCTGTCCCAGCGAACGGCGCCGCCCTGCGCCTCGCGAAGCGCCGCTCATCTCACACCTCCTCGGCGCGGAACACCGCGAGATAGATCATGATGAACACCGCGATGATGAGGAAGAGCGCGACGGAGATCGCCGAGCCGTAGCCGATGTCCGAGACGCTGACGAGGGTCTGCTGCGCGTAGGTCGCCATGGTCTGCATGTCCGGCCGGTTGCCGAACATGACGAAGAAGACGTCGAACACCCGGAGCGCGTCGAGCGTGCGGAAGATGAGCGCGACCAGCATCGCGGGCCTGAGGAGCGGCAGCGTGATCCGGGTGAACTGCTGGAGCGCCGTCGCGCCGTCGACCCGCGCGGCCTCGTACAGATCGTGGGGGATGAGCTGCAGCCCGGCGAGGAGGAGGAGCGCCATGAACGGCGTCGTCTTCCAGACGTCGATGAGCGCCACGGCCCAGAACGACACCGCGGGATCGGCGACGAAGGCGATGTTGCGGTCCAGGACGCCGAGCTGGTTGACGAGCAGGTCGTTGAAGACGCCGTAGACGTCGTTGTACATCCACTTCCACATCTGGGCCGAGATGACGGTCGGTATGGCCCAGGGGATGAGCATGGCCGCGCGCACCGCCGAGCGCCCCTTGAAGCGGGAGTTGACGACGAGCGCGACGCCGAGCCCGAGGGCGAGCTCGCCGAGCACGGTGACGACCGTGAAGATCACCGTGAGCAGGACCGCGTCGTGGAAGTAGCTGTCCTGCACGAGATCGACGTAGTTCTGCGCCCCGATGATCCTGGCCGGCTCCCCGGCGCCGAGGCGCGCGTTCGTGAAGCTCAGGTAGAACGTCTCGGCGAGGGGATAGAGGGCGATGAACGCGACGACCGCGAGCGTCGGCAGGAGGAACAGCCAGGCGCGCCGCCGTCGCCGCGCCTCGAGCGACGGGTGGTCTGGAGGGGCCGCCGCGCTCGTGGCCGCTGGGTTCGCCGGCATGCTCATGGGATATCCGTTCTCGCGAGGTGGTGTGGCCGGGAGATCTCGTGAGCCGCGCCGCGCGCCGCGCGCCGTGCCAATGGCGGGCGAGGCGCGCGAGGGCGGCGTGCGGCGCGCGGCGCGCGGTGTCAGCGAAGCGCGCGCGTGAGCCGCTGCTCCACTTGCCCGAGCACCGCCTTCGGCTCCTTGCCCTGAAGGACCTGGCTCACCCCCTGGAAGAAGGCGATCGACGCCTCGTTGTACCGGGCGCCGGTGCTGTTCGAGGGGCGCGGCACGAGCGCGATGTCCTTCGCGCTCGCCAGGAAGGGCAGCGACTTCACCACCTCCGCGTCCTGCTGCACCGATCGGATCGTCGGGAGGAAAGAGCCCGCGGTCGCGCGGAACCGCTGCGCCTCGGGGCTCGTCATGTAGCGGACGAGCTCGATCGCCGCGTCCTTGTTCGGCGAGAACTTCGACACCGCGAGCTGCCATCCGCCGATGGTGCCCGCGCTCTTCTGTCCAGGCTCGTGCGGCAGCGGGCCCGCCGCGAACTTGCCCTTGATCGGCGAACGCTCGGCGTTGCCCGCCGCGTAGGCATAAGGCCAGTTGCGCATGAAGGCGGCGTTGCCGCCCTGGAACGTGTTGCGCGCGTCCTCTTCCTCGTAGCTCGTCACGCCGGCGGAGGAGATCGAGCCCACCCAGCCCCTGGCGCGCGCGAGCGCCTTCTGGGCTTCCGGGTTGTTCACGGTGATCTTGCCCTCCTCGATGATCGCGCCGCCGCCGTGGGAGGCGATCCACTCCAGCGCGTTGCAGGTCAGCCCCTCGTAGGCCTTGCCCTGCCAGACGAAGCCGACGAAGTTCGGGCTCGCCGCCCGCTCGCCGTCCTGGATCTTCTTCGCCATCTGCTCCAGCTCGTCCCACGTCTCCGGCGGCTTCTGGTACCCGTACTTCTCCAGAAGATCGGTGCGGTAGTAGAGCAGCCCGAAGTCGGTGAACCACGGCATCGCCACGAGCTTGCCGTCGACCGTGTTGTTCTGGACGATGCTCTCGATGTGCTGCTTCGCGGCCTCGCCGAGCTTCTCGCTCAGATCGACGAGGTTCGGCGCGAAGGCGCCGGGCCAGATGACGTCCAGCATCATGACGTCGATGTCCCCGGACTGCGCCTGGAAGAGGCGCTGGTAGACGGAGTAGGTCTCGGTCGCGTCCTTGGGACGGGGGATGATCGTCACCTCGATGCCGGTGTCCTTCTGGAACTGCTGGATCATCACCCTGTCGAGCTCGGCGCCCACGCCCACCGGCTCGCTGTAATACTTGAGCTTGCTGCCGGCGTATCGCTTCGCCTCGGCGGCGTTCGGCACGGCGGGGGGCTGCGCCTTGATCGCCTTCTCGCCCGGCGCCTCCGACACAGCGGCCGCCGTCGTGGCGGCGGCGCCAGGGGGGTTCTCGCGGGCAGGCGGGCGCTTGTCTCCGCGGCAGGCGCACAGCCCGACGACGAAGAGGAGCAGCGCTGCGGCTCGCCATGCGCGGAGATGATGCTGCCGAGTGGGGTCCATCGCAGGATCCTTTCTGAGCTCTGTTCTGGAGAATTTCCGCATTCCCGGTGGCCGGCAGAGCTATCGAGATGCGCCGCTCACGCCCGCGCCCCGAAGGGCGAGTGCCCGCGGCAGCATCGACCAGATGCGCGCTCGGGAGCAAGCGATCGCGCCGCCTCTCCAGGGGTAAAAAGCTCAGGAAAGAGCCGTCGATCACAGACGGGACGGAGCGCGCGCTGCTCGGCACTGCTCTGCTCGCTGATCGCTGGCGGCGCAGCAGACGGCGCGCGGCGCGCCGCACACGCCGCACACAGCGCGGCGCGAAGCGCGATGTGCCGCGCGGAGACGCGACGCGCGCTGGCGGCGCGGTGAGACGAGACAGCAGCGCTGGCCGCGAGACGCGACACGACGCGCGCTGGCCGCGAGATGAGGTGAGGCGAAACGCGATGCGCCTGCGTCGCGCGGAGGCAACGCGCGCAATACGTGCGCGCGCCCGCGCGCCGACGCCACCACCTCGCGCCGAAGCGCAATTTCGGCGGCAATTCAGCGGTAGACGCGCGTCGCGCGCGCCCTGAACGTGGGCTGCTTTGCGCTTGCGGAGCCTTTCCGGAGGCGGTAGAGCCGATGCTGCGTGGCCGGCGCTCGCGATCCGGCACGGTGCCGCGGGCTCGTGGCCTGCTGGCTCCAGGCTGGTCCTGCCGAGCAGGACGAGCCCGAACCGGCCTGCGCACGGCGGTGCATGACTCCCCTGACGTTCTCCTCCTCGGCCGACGCCCCCCGCCAGGCGGCGCGGCTCGTCGCCCGCACCTTCCGGCTCGACGCCGACACGCTCGCGAAGCTGCCCGGCGGCGTCTCGTCGCTCATGGGAGACGGCGCGCGCGTCTGGCTGCACCCCGGCACCCAGCTGGTCGCGCACGGTGTCGCCGCCCGCCTGGAGCTGCCGCACGGCATCGAGGGCGGCGTGGCGTGGATCAAGGAGACGCTCGCGTCGATCGAGGCCGCCGACGCCGTGGGACGCCCGGGCTGCGGCCCGGTGGCGCTCGGCGCCCTGCCGTTCGACCGGACGGAGCCGGCCGCGCTCGTCGTGCCGGCCCAGATCGTCGGCGCGGCCCCCGACGGGACCGCGTGGGTCACGACCATCGGCGAGGGCGCCGCCCCGGCGCCGCACCTGGAGCGGGCCGAGGGCCACCGGCGCTCGCCCGACAGCTTCACGCTCCGCTCCGCGCTCCCGCACGAGGAGTGGTGCGGGCGCGTCGCGCGCGCGGTGGCCGACATCCAGCAGGGGGCCCTCTCCAAGGTCGTGCTGGCCCGCGCGGTCGACGTCGAGGCGAACCGCCCCATCGTCGTCGAGGAGGTCCTGCGCCGCCTGACCGCGCTCTACCCCTCGTGCGCGATCTTCCACGTCGACGGCTTCCTCGGCGCGAGCCCCGAGCTCCTGCTCTCGCGCCGCGGGCGCGCCGTCTCCTCGCACCCCCTCGCCGGCACCTACGCGGTCTCCGCCGACGTCGACGCCGACCGCCGGTTCGCCGAGGTCCTGCGGCGCTCGGCCAAGGACCAGCGCGAGCACCGCTTCGTGGTCGACGCCGTGGCCGCCGCGCTCGCGCCCGAGTGCGCGTCGCTCGAGGTCCCCAGCGAGCCGTCGATCCTGAGCCTGCGCAACGTGATGCACCTCGGCACCCCGATCCACGGCCAGCTCGCGGAGGCGGCGCCGGACGCCCTCACGCTCGCCGCGCGCCTGCACCCGACGCCCGCCGTGTGCGGCACGCCGCGCCAGGCGGCGGAGGCCTGGCTGGGCGCGCACGAGGGCATCCGGCGCGGGCTCTACGCGGGGCTCGTGGGCTGGGTCGACGCCCGCGGCGACGGCGACTGGTTCATCGGCATCCGCAGCGCCACGGTCGACGGCGCGCGCGCGCGGATGGTCGCGGGCGTCGGGGTCGTCGCGGGCTCGAACCCGGAGGCCGAGCTGGTCGAGACGCAGCTCAAGCTCCAGGCCATGCTCGCGGCCATCATCCGCCCCTGATGCCGCGCCCGCCGCCGGGGCGCCTCACCCGAGCCGGGATCCGCGCCGGCTCGCCTGCATCGACGGCCTCGATGCGGGCCCCGAGGCGAGCTTCGCCGTGAAGACACTCCTCATCGACAACTACGACTCGTACACCCACATCCTCGGGCAGTACCTCTGGGAGGTGAGCGGCGAGGAGCCGATCATCGTCAAGAACGACAGCCTCTCGCTCGCCGAGATCGAGGGCCTGGAGCTCGACAGCATCGTCATCTCGCCGGGCCCCGGCCGCCCGGAGCGACGGGCCGATTTCGGCGTCTGCGCCGAGGTGATCGAGGCCCTCGCCGGGACGCCGATCCTCGGCGTCTGCCTTGGCCACCAGGGGCTCGCCGCGCGCTTCGGCGGGCGCGTCGAGCACGCCCCGCGGGTCATGCACGGCAAGATCGTCGAGATCGAGCACGACGGCGCCGGGCTCTTCGAGGGCGTGCCCAGCCCGTTCCAGGTGGTGCGCTACCACTCGCTCATCGTCGGCGACGGCGAGCTGCCGGCGGAGATCCAGGTGACCGCGCGCACGCGCGGCGACGGGCTCATCATGGCCCTCAAGATCAAGGACCGGCCGTTCTACGGCGTGCAGTTTCACCCCGAGTCGATCGGCACCGAGCACGGCAAGAGAATCATCAGCAACTTCAGAAATATCGCCATGAACACGCCGCGCGACCGGAGGGGCGCGGCGCTCCGCCGGATCGCGCGCGCGCCGGGCCTCTCCGCAGGCGCGCCGGGCGGTTGCGCGCCGGGCGCGCCGGCGGGCGCGCGGCGACGCGGGCGCGTGCGTCACCTCCGGCTCCCGTGGGTCGATCCCGAGCGGGCCTTCGCCGGGCTCTTCGCCGCGGCCCCTTACGCGTTCTGGCTCGACTCGAGCGCGACCGGCCGGGACGGGCGCTTCTCGTTCATGGGGAGCGCGACCGAGGCCATCGAGAGCCGCGGCGCCGCCGTGACGCGGTGGAGCGCCGGCGGCCCTGGGGACGCCCGCACCCCGACCACGTCCGAGGGGAGCCCGTTCGTCGCGCTCCGGCGGGAGCTCGCCTCGATATCGCTCGATCCGAGCGGCCTGCCCTTCCACTTCACCGGTGGCCTCGTGGGCTACCTCGGCTACGAGCTCAAGGAGCACCTCGGCTTCGGCGCGTCCGCTCACCCGCGCCGCGCGCTCCCGGACAGCGCGATGATGATCGCGCGGCGGCTCCTGGCCTTCGACCACGTCGAGCGCACGGTGCACGCGTGCGCGATCGAGGCGATCGAGGCGATCGAGGCGAGCGACGAGATCGACGCCGACGAGCCTGCTTCGCCCCCGTCCGGACCGTGGCTGGACGAGATCGCGGCGCGCCTCCAGGGCCTCCCGGCGCTCTCGGAGCCGCTCCTGCCGCCCGTCCCGGAGGGCTTCGCCGACCGGATCGCGCACGCGCCGCGCCTCTCGCGCCGGGAGCACCTCGACGCCATCGAGGCCATCCTCCGCGAGATCCGCGAGGGCGAGACGTACGAGGTGTGCCTCACGAACGAGTTCCACGTGCGGACCTCGCTGGATCCGTTCGCCCTCTACCGCGTCCTGCGCCGCACGAACCCCGCGCAGTTCTCGGCGTTCCTCAGGCTGCCGGAGGGCGCGGTGCTCTCGTCGTCGCCGGAGCGGTTCCTGGCGGTCGACCGGGAGCGGCGTGTGCGCAGCGAGCCCATCAAGGGGACGCGACCGAAGGGCGCCACCGAGGAAGAGACCCTGGCCCTGCGCCGCGATCTCGCGACCAGCGACAAGGACCGCTCCGAGCTCCTCATGATCACCGACCTCGTCCGCAACGACCTCAGCCGCGTCTGCGCCATGGGCTCGATCGACGTCGAGGCGCTCCAGCGGATCACGGAGCACGCGACCCTGCTCCAGCTCTCCTCGGTGGTCACGGGCGCGCTGCGCGACGGGAAGGGCGCGCTCGACGCGCTCGAGGCGTGCTTCCCCGGCGGGTCCATCACCGGCGCGCCGAAGCACCGGACGATCTCGATCATCGACGCGCTGGAGCGGCGCACGCGGGGCGTCTACACGGGCTCGATCGGGTACCTCGCGTACGAGGGCCCCATGGACATGAACATCGCCATACGGACCCTCGTCGCCGACGGCCGGGGGCTCAGCTTCGGCAGCGGCGGCGCGGTGGTCGCGGAGTCGAGCGCGGAGGCCGAGTACGAGGAGATCCTCGTCAAGAGCTTCCCCCTGCTCCGCGCCATCTACCTCGCGGAGCGAGCCGCGGACGGAGGCCGGGCGTCCGCGCAAGAAGTGCGCGCGACGAGCGCGCAGCGCGGATGACACGCCCGACGGAGACGTGCACGCGGCAAAGATGCCGGTACGGTGCGCATGCCGCACCGCGTATACTCATCGCACAGAAGGAGACGCGGTCGTGAAACGAGAGAGCAACATTACGCGGAGGGGCGTCGCGGTGCGGCGGACGGTCGAGGACCTCGCCGTCGACGGCGCCATCCAGCCCATCGTCGAGGCGCTCGACAGCCACCTCGGCGTGGTCCTGGCGTCCAGCTACGAGGTCCCGGGCCGGTACACGCGCTGGGACATCGGCTTCGTCGATCCGCCGCTCGTGCTCGTCTCCCGGGGCCGCGACTTCCGGTTCACCGCGCTGAACGAGCGCGGGCGCGTGCTGCTGCCGGCCATCGACGAGGCCCTCCGTGATCTCGACGCTGTCGCGGCCCTCGAGCGGCGCGGCGACGAGGTGGTCGGCGCGGTCCGGCCGCCGGGCGAGCGGGTGCCGGAGGAGCTGCGCAGCCGGCAGCCGTCCATCTTCTCGGTGCTGCGCCGGCTCATCGAGCTCTTCGGCGTCCCCGGCGACCCGCTCTTCGGGCTCTACGGCGCGTTCGCGTACGATCTCGCGTTCCAGTTCGAGCCCATCCGCCTCCGCCTGGAGCGCCCGGCGGATCAGCGGGATCTCGTCCTCTACCTCCCCGACGAGATCGTCGCCGTCGACCACCGCCGCGAGCGCGCGACGCGCACGCGCTACGAGCTGAAGTTCGGCGATCGCTCGACCGAAGGGCTGCCGCGCGAGGGCGCGACGCACGCCTACGTCGGCGCCGACCGCGCGCCCCAGAACGAGTACGCGCCGGGCGAGTACGCCGAGCTCGTCCGGGTGGCGCGCGAGTCCTTCAAGCGGGGCGATCTCTTCGAGGTCGTCCCGGGGCAGACGCTCTACGAGCCGTGCCCGGTCGCGCCCACCGAGCTGTTTTACCGCCTGCGCGAGCGCAACCCGGCGCCCTACGGCTTCCTGATGAACCTCGGCAACGCCGAGTACCTGATCGGCGCCTCGCCGGAGATGTACGTCCGCGTCGAGGGCAATCGCGTCGAGACCTGCCCCATCTCGGGCACGATCCCGCGCGGCAGCGACCCGCTCGCCGACGCCGCGCAGATCGCGCGCCTGCTCGCGTCCGCGAAGGACGAGTCGGAGCTCACCATGTGCACCGACGTCGATCGCAACGACAAGTCCCGCATCTGCGTCCCGGGGAGCGTCCGGGTGATCGGGCGCCGGCAGATCGAGATGTACTCGCGGCTGATCCACACGGTCGATCACATCGAGGGCCGCCTGCGCGACGGCTTCGACGCGCTCGACGCGTTCCTGGCGCACACCTGGGCGGTCACGGTCACGGGGGCGCCGAAGGCCTGGGCCATGCAGTTCATCGAGGATCACGAGCGCTCGCCGCGCGCTTGGTACGGGGCGGCGGTCGGCATCGTCGGCTTCGACGGCAGCATGAACACGGGGCTCACGCTGCGCACGATCCGGGTCAAGGACGGCGTGGCCCAGGTCCGGGTCGGCGCGACGCTGCTCTTCGACTCCGACCCCGACGAGGAGGAGCGCGAGACCCAGGTGAAGGCGTCGGCGCTCCTCGACGCGATCCGGAGGCCTCGCGGTATCGCCACGCCGCCTCCGGCGGCCATCCACCCGGTGCCTGGCGGCACGCGCAAGGTCCTCCTCGTGGATCACCAGGACTCCTTCGTGCACACGCTGGCCAACTACCTCCGGCAGACGGGCGCCGAGGTGATGACGCTCCGCGCCGGCTTCCCTCACGAGGAGCTCGACGCCTACGCTCCCGACCTCGTTGTGCTCTCGCCCGGCCCTGGCACGCCGAGCGATTTCGATCTCTCGGGCACGCTCGCGGCGCTGCTCCAGCGCCGGCTGCCCGTCTTCGGCGTCTGCCTCGGCCTGCAGGGGATGGTCGAGCACTTCGGCGGCAAGCTCGGCGTCCTCGACTACCCGATGCACGGCAAGGCCTCGCAGGTGCGCGTGCTCGGCGGGCGCCTCTTCGAGGGGCTGCCGCGCGAGTTCCGCGCGGGTCGCTACCACTCGCTCTACGCGCTGCGCGACGCGCTCCCCGCGTCGCTGCAGGTCACGGCCGAGACCGAGGATGGGGTCGTGATGGCGATCGAGCACACGGAGCTGCCGCTCGCCGCCGTCCAGTTCCATCCGGAGTCGATCCTGTCGCAGGACGACAACGTGGGGCTCCGGCTCGTGAGGAACGCGGTCACCGAGCTGCAGCGGGGCGGCGGGCGGTGACGGTCGAGCGGTAAAGCGGGACGCTGGCGGCGAAATGAAAAAGCGCCGCCGGGGCCTCGGGGGGGGGAAAGGCCACGCCAGCGGCGCTGAACCAGCATATCAGCATGAGGCGTGCCACGGCGCACTTCCGTCAGGGTCGGGTATTTCGCATGGATGTCCCGGGCGTTCATTTCGGTTCTGCACGAACAGCGCTGCACGCCTGAAATGTGCGCCTCCGCCGACGAGGCCCGGGGCGCCCCGGAGCGGCTCAGGCAGGCGCCTCTGGGCTCTCGCTCCGCCGCGTGAAGATCCCCTTGCTGTACGCCATGAAGAAGCCGAGCCGCATCGCGTTGCGCTCCGTGGGGATACCGGGGCTCGCGCTGATGCACGCCAGCAGGCGACCCTGCTCGCGCACCCGCTCCAGGCGGCGGGCGATGAGCGCCTGCTGGATGCCGCGCTCGCGGAACCGGGGGAGCACCGAGGCGCCGAAGAGCGCGGCGCCCTCGCCGGAGATCTCCACGCTGCCGCCGCCGGCGGGCTCGCCGTTCACGAGCGCCAGGTACGAGTCGCAGCCGGGGTGCGCGACCACGCGGCGCGTGATCTCGAAGAGCACCGGCGAGATCGGCGCGTCCGCGGGCCGGAAGCCGCTCGTCGCGATCTCGATGAACACCCGGACCTGCGCCTCGTCGCCCGGATCGATGCGCACGATCTCCAGCTCCCCGGGGCCACCATACGACGCCAGCGCGCGGAGGTCCTCGTCCGGCGCGAGCTCGCGCGCCAGCACGTTCTCGAACTCCCGCAGCACGAACCCTCGATCGGCGAGGCCGCGCACCAGCGATCCGTGCGCGAAGGGGCAGACCTGTATCTGCGGCTCCGCGCCGCGCGCCGCGTAGAACGCCACGAGGCGATCGAGATCCTCGCCGGAGACAGGCCCATCGAGCCCGAGCCCGACAGCGAAGTTTCCCCAGGAACCCTCTCCATCAAAGGCCATCCACCCGCCCGCGATGGGCTCCGCGCAGGCGACCACGGCGGCGACGCTGACCGCCAGCCGGCGCTCCTCGATCCGGGCGATCTCGGCGTACGGCAGCTTCGGCATGGACTTGCACCTCATCTGCGAGCAGGGCTCGCGCGACACGGTGTCCTCCATCCTAGTCCGATGAGGCCCGGTCTGCGCCGTTTCGTGCAAGCCGGCGCGCGGCCGCGCCGCCCCGGCGGAGCGGGCGGGCGGTGGTCGCTCGCGCGCACGCACACGCGCCGTCAGGCGCCTCCGCCGCCCCGCGATCTCCGCTCGCGCGCTCGCGGCCGTTGCGATTATGCTGCGCCGCCATGAGCAGGATCTTCCGTTCACTCCCCCCGGCGGGCACCCACCTCGGCATCGCGTTCTCGGGCGGCCTCGACACGCGCTGCGCGGTGGCGTGGCTCTCGCGCAACGGGCTCAAGGTGCACGCGTACACCGCCGATCTGGCGCAGCCGGACGAGGACTCCCCCGGCGACATCCCGCCGATCGCCCTGCAGCACGGCGCGGTCTCCGCCAAGCTGGTGGACTGTCGCGAGGCGCTCGTCCGCGAGGGCATCCTCGCCATCCAGTGCGGCGCCTTCCACCTCTCGACGGGCGGCAAGAAGTACTTCAACACCACGCCGCTCGGCCGCGCGGTGACCACGACCGCGATCGTCCGCGCGATGCGCGACGACGACGTCCACGTCTTCGGCGACGGCAGCACGCACAAGGGTAACGACATCCAGCGGTTCTACCGCTATGGCATCTTCGTCGACCCCTCGCTCAAGATCTACAAGCCCTGGCTCGATCCGAGGTTCGTGGGAGAGCTCGGCGGGCGCAAGGAGATGAGCGAGTACCTCGAGCGCCACGGGCTGCCCTACCGCATGGGGACGGAGAAGGCGTACAGCACCGACGCCAACGTGCTCGGCGCGACGCACGAGGCGAAGGACCTCGAGCACCTGAACACCGGGATCAAGATCGTCCAGCCCATCATGGGCGTCGCCTCCTTCCGGCCGGAGGTCGCCATCGAGGCCGAGACGGTGACCCTCGGGTTCGAGCGCGGCGTCCCGGCGACGATCAACGGCAAGCGCTTCGGCTCCCTGTTCGAGCTGTTCGTCGAGTGCAACCGGATCGGCGGGCGCCACGGGCTCGGCATGAGCGACCAGATCGAGAACCGGGTGATCGACGCGAAGAGCCGCGGCATCTACGAGGCGCCGGGCATGGCCCTGCTCCACGCCGTCTACGAGCGGCTCCTGTCCGCCATTCACAACGAGAACACCCTCGACGTGTACTTCACCCAGGGCAGGCGCCTCGGGCGTCTGCTCTACGAGGGCAAGTGGTACGACCCCGAGGCCATGATGCTGAAGGACGCGCTCTCGCGCTGGATCGCCCCCGGCGTGACCGGCGAGGTGACGCTCGAGCTGCGCCGCGGCGACGATTACAACATCCTGAGCACGCGCGCCGACTACATGGCCTATGCGCCGCACAAGCTCTCGATGGAGAAGGTCGAGGAGGCCTATTTCACCCCCGAGGACCGCATCGGCGCGCTCGAGCTCCAGAACCTCTCGGTGACGGACAACCGCCAGTTCCTGATCCACCTCATCGAGAGCACGCAGGCCCTCGGCCCGGGCGGCGCCCCGGCCATCGGCGAGCTGCTCGGCGGCGACAAGCCGAAGGAATGAGCCGGGGCGGCGCCCCGCTGAGGCTGAGCGGAGGCCGCGCGCCGGCTCCGCTCGCGACGCCCCCGACGAGGTTGCGTCCGGCACCTGCCTGGGTCACGAGGAAGGTGCGGACGCCGGCCCGCCCGAGCGGTGCCGGCCCAGGGAGGTGGTCATGAAGGCGCTCATCATCCAGGCACTCGCCGCGGGCCTCGCGGTCCTCGTCGGAACGAAGATCCTGCCCGGCGTGCGGATCCGAAAGACCCAGACGGCGCTCGTCGTCGCCGCCGTGTTCACCGTCCTCAACCTGCTGCTCGGCTGGCTCGTGAAGTTCCTGGTCGCGGTGGCGCTCCTGCCCGCCGCCATCCTCACGCTGGGCCTGGCGTATCTCTTCTTCGGCCTCGTCGTGAACTCGGTGCTGCTCTACGTCACCGACAAGCTCATCGATGATTTCGAGATCCGGGGGCTAGGGCCGCTCTTCGGCACGGCGGCCCTCATCTCGTTCGCAGGATGGCTGTTGCCGCGCATCCTGTGAGCCCTCGCAGCCCTCGCAGCCCTCGCCCGGGCGGCGTCTACCATAGCTGGTGAACGTGAGGCCGCAGCCGCCGGTCGTAGATCTCGCGGATCTTCGCCATCGTCTCCTGCGGCACGGGCGGCAGGTCCGCCGCGCTCGCGTTCTCGTCCACCTGCTCGGGCCGCTTCGCGCCGGGGATCACGCACGTCACCGCGTCCTGCATCAGGATCCAGCGCATCGTCCACGCGCCCATGCTCACGCCGGCGGGCACGAGCGGGCGGAGCTGCTCGACGACCTCGAGGCCCAGGCCGTAGTCGACGCCCGAGAACGTCTCGCCCTTGTCGAACGCGGCGCCCTCGCGGTTGAAGTTGCGGTGATCGTCGGCCGCGAACCGGGTCGCCGCGCTCATCTTTCCGGTGAGCAGCCCCGAGGAGAGCGGCAGTCGCGCCAGGACCCCGACCTGCCGGCGCTTCGCCTCGGGGAAGAAGAGCTCGGCCGGGCGCTGCCGGAGGACGTTGTAGATGATCTGCACCGACTGCACGCCGGGGTACTCGATGGCCTTGAGCGCCTCTTCCACCCGCTCGACGCTGACGCCGTAAAACCGGATCTTGCCCGCCTTCACGAGCCCATCGAGGGCGTCGAACACCTCGGGCCGATAGTAGACGTCCGTCGGCGGGCAGTGCAGCTGGACGAGGTCGAGCGCGTCCGTCTCGAGGTTCTTCAGGCTGCGCTCGATGAAGGCCGTGAGGTTCCCCTCGCTGTAGCTTGCCGCCGTGTGCGGGCTCAGGCGCCGGCCCGCCTTCGTCGCGACGACGATCTCCTCGCGCCGCTCGCGCCTGAGCCGCGCGAGCAGCCGCTCGCTCCGGCCGTCGCCGTACACGTCCGCGGTGTCGAAGAAATTCACGCCTCGATCGACGGCCCGGTGCAACGCCGCGAGCGACTCCTTGTCGTCGACGTCGCCCCAGGTGCCCCCGATCGCCCAGGCCCCGAAGCTCACCGAGGAGACGCGGAAACCCGTCCTGCCAAGAGGTCGATACTCCATGGCGGCGCATACAACCAGATTTCCCCCGCCACGGCGAGCGTGGCCGCGCTCAGGCGGGCTCGGCCCCGCGGCGGCGGTGCGCGCGCTTGCTGCGCTCGACGAGCGCGACGAGCTCCTCGCGCGTGACCCCGAGCCGCGCCGCCGTCCGGTGCGCGAGCGACGTCCGGGCGACCCCGTCGACGAACTGGTAGGTCGGCCACTGCTGCGCGTCGAGCTCGACCTGCAGGAACACGAGCCGATCGACCGGCCGCTCCCGCTCGAGCCGCGCCGCGAGCTCGAGGAAGTGCGTCGTGATGAAGGCCTGAGGGCGGAGCTCCGAGAGGAGCGAGATCACGAGCTGGAAGATCTCCTCGCCTTCCGACGGGTTCGTGCCCGAGCAGAGCTCGTCGAGCACCACCATGTCGCCGACCTGCATCGCCTCGAACAGCGACCTGATGCGGACTAGCTCCATCCCGAGGCGGCCCTCGCTCTGATCGGCCTGCGCCTGCTCGATCAG
The DNA here is from genome assembly GCF_051525985.1 of Sorangium sp. So ce145. NCBI lineage: Bacteria > Pseudomonadati > Myxococcota > Polyangiales > Polyangiaceae > Sorangium > Sorangium sp. So ce145. The sequence continues at coordinate 7,065,467 of NZ_CP150315.1, forward strand.
CGACACGAAGAGCCCGTGGCACAGCGAGAGGCGCGCCTCCGCGGCCGGCACGAAGAAGCCCGCCTGCCCCATCATCTGGGCCAGCGAGAGCGCCTCGAGCAGCCGGGTCTTCCCCCCCGAGTTCGGCCCGGTCACGATGACGGTCGCGTCGTGGTGATCGGTCGCGATGTCGCACGGGACCGTGCTCGCCGAGCTCGCCAAGAGCAGCGGGTTGAACAGCCCCTTGAGCTCGCGCCCAGGGCTCCCGCCGCGCGCGCCGTGCGCGCCGTCGGAGAAGCCCAGCGAGGCGAGCTCGGGCAGACAGACGGAGAGCCCGGCCGCGCGGGCGCGGTCGCGCAGCGCGAGGCCGGCGAGGTAGAACTCGAGATCTCCGAGCAGCTGGACGAGCGCGACGAGATCGTCCTCGATGCCGTCGAACACGCTGTTGACGTGGCGGGCGAGCAGCTCGTCGTCGCTGAACCGGTACCCCCTCCACAGCATCACGAGCTTCGTGATCAGGCGCCCGAGCGACGACTGGTAGAAGCGGTTCTCGCTGTTCTCGCGGATCGACAGGGCGCGCAGATCGCGGACATGGCCGTCGGAGCCGACGCGGATCCGGACATCCAGCGTCGCGATCTCCTCGTCGTACGCGAGCAGATCCGCGAGGCGGCGGTACGCCTCGCTCTCGCGCACGGCCGCGCCGAACGCCGAGAGCCGCGACAGGCCCGAGCGAGCGCCCGCGAACCCACCGGCGAGCGCGTCGAACGCGTCCTTGGCGGCGGCGAGGATGTCCAGCCGGCGCCGGCTGCCTTCGCCGCGAGAGATGGGGATCGTCTCGATCTGGCCCACCCAGCGGCGCAGCGCCGCGTAGGCGCGCTCGAGATCGCGGCGCTGCGCCTCCGATCCGGTGAGCTCCCGGAAGATCGCGCGCCGGAGCTCGACGGTGTCGCGATCGCTCGGCGGCTGGGAGAGGGCGCGGCCCAGCAGCGCCGGGCTCGGGATGTACGTGCGGCCTTCGCTCGTGAAATGGAGGCAGCCCACGATGAGCTCACGCAGGAAGACGTGCTGCGCGAAGCGGGCTGGATCCCACGTCGACGCGGGCAGCGAGGCCGACTCGACGTGCCGATCGAACGCCCCCGCGGGCGCGCCGCCCGCGAACGCGAACGCCAGCGACTCCTTGACCGCCCGCGCGTCGACCCGGAGCGCCGGCCGATGCGAGAGGAGATCGGGCGCGGAGCGCTGTCCGGGCGGGGCGTCAGGCAGGACGGGTTCCGGCGGCGCCGCGCTCACGACCTCGAGCCTACTACGATGCGTCGGGCCGGAGCGCTCGTCCGGTGTCCGGTGCCGCCGCTGCGCGGTGGCCAGGGAGGGTCTCGGCATGCCCCCGTCGACACGCGAGGCGCGCCGTTGTTCCCGGGCGGCCGGGAACGACCGAGTTCCTGGCACGACGTCTGCCTCGGTGTGCGCCCGGAGATGCACCATGAGCTATCGCTGCACGATGAGCAGAATACGCTGGTTCTCCGGCCCAACCGTCCTCGCGCTCGCGCTCGCCGGCACGGCCTGCAGGAGCGAGAGCGAGCGAGCTGAAGGAGCGGTCCGCGAGCCCGGCGACCAGACGATCAGGAGAGGCGAACCGCCTCCTGGCCCGAACCAGGCGCCTGGCAAAGACCTGCGCGAGCAGGCCGGGCGCGTGGGCGAAAAGGCGGAGCAGCTCGCCCAGGAGGGCAAGGAGCTCGGCCAGGAGGCGCGAGAGCAGGCCGGGCGCGCGGGTGACAAGGCCGAGCAGCTCGCCCGGGAGGGCCAGCAGCTAGGCCAGGAGACGCGCGAGAAGGCCGAGCAGCTCGCCGAGCGCGGGCGCCAGGCGGGCCGCGATGTCGGCGACCAGATGAACAGGGTCGGCGAGCAGACCGGCGCGCTCAAGGACAACCAGGGTGCGCGCCCGCAGTCGGCGCCGCCTGCCGCGCCCAAGGACAAGGCCGCGCCGCAGCCCCAGCAACAGGGCCAGGCCGAGGGAGCCAAGAAGCAGGACGGACATGCCGCCGCGATGGAGCGCGACGAGTGGACGAAGGCAGCGAAGGACAACGACTATCAGGTCACCTTCGGCCGCGACGGCTCGGTCATCGCCACGAAGGAGGCGAAGCGGACCGGCGCGCGCCCGTCTGACGAGACGCTCCGCAACGCGGTCGGCGGCAAGCTCGCGGACAGCGATCACGACGCGGTGAAGAAGCTGCACGTCACGGTGCGCGACGGCGTGGTCACGCTGCAAGGCACCGTCGCCAGCGTGAAGGAGGCGACCGAGGCGGTGAAGGAGGCCCTGGACGCCGATGGCGTCACCAAGGTGATCTCCTACATCCGTCACGGCTCATGACGCCCTAAGGTCGTCGTCCTAGCCGTGGTCTCGGGGTTCGCCGGCGGGCGGATGCACCGCCCCGATCACCCGGTCTCCGCCCCCCTCTCCCCCATCCAGAGCCGCAGCCGAGCGGCGGTCACCCGCACAGGAGACGGGCCCAGATCGGCGTTTTCGGCGCGCAAGCGCACTCCCGTGCGCTGAGCACCGAAAACGCCGAGGTGGGCCCGTATCCGAAGCGGGTGACCGCCGCTCTAGTGGGTGAAGTCCTTGGGGCGGAGCTTGACGGAGCGCTCCACGGCCTCCGCGGGGGAGAGCGCCAGCATGAGCGTCTCATCGAAGCAGTCGGACCTCGACACGACAACGACCTGCGTGCCCACGGGCAGCTCGGTCTTGAGCGGCGTCTTGCCGAGCGTCTTTCCCTTCCAGCTCACGGTCGCGTCGGGCGGTTCGCTCGAGATCGTCACGCTCGCCCTGGGGCCCTCCTCGGGCTTCTTCTCGACGGTCTCCCCGGCCTCGGCGCCGCGCGCGGCGACCGAGGTCGCAGGAGCATCGAGGGCGGGCGCGCGCTGGTTCGCGACGTGAACCGCGCCGCCGACCAGCGCGACCAGCGCGGCCAGGGCGGACGCGCCGATCAGGTAGCCGCGCTTCGAGGCCGACACGGGCCCCGACGTGGTCGCTCGCAGGCTCACCGAGTCGCTCACGGGGGTCCTGGGCCGCTCGGCGCCCGACGCCCGCTCGAGGCCCGACGCCCGCTCGAGGCCCGACACGCGCTCGACGCCCGACCGGCTGGACTCCCCGACATAGGGCAGCCTGCTGCTCGAGCCGGAGCTCGAGGGAGCCATCGCGACGCCGATGCCGCTCATCGTCACCTGGCTGGAGGCGTCGCTCAGCAGCGACGTGCTGGCCACCCGCTCGATCTGCGCCTTGATCTGCTGGCGTATGGAGGCCCGGCTCTCGGCGAAGATCCCCCGCATGCAGGCGCCGAGGAACTCGCTGCGGACGTCCTCGCCCGACCACTGAAGGTAGTTCTCGAGCACATCGCACATCTCCTGCGCCGTCGCGAAGCGCTTCGACGGCTCGCGATCGAGGGCCCTCGCGGCGATCTGATCGAGCGCGATGGGGATCCCCGGAACGACGGTGGAGAGCCGCGGTATCTTCCCCAGCAGGAGCTGGTGCATCACGGTGATCTGATCACCCTCGAACAGCCGCCGCCCGGCGAGGAGCTCCCAGAGCACGACGCCGACCGCGAAGATGTCCGCCCGGCGGTCCACCGTCTTGCCCGCCGTGACCTGCTCGGGCGCCATATACGTCAGCTTGCCCTTGAAGGTCCCGCTCTCGGTGCTGGAGGCGTTGACGGCGGCCTTGGCCACGCCGAAATCCACGAGCTTCACCGCGCCGTCGTACGTGATGAAGATGTTGTGCGGCGAGACGTCGCGATGCACGATGCCGAGAGGCCGACCGTCGAAATCGCAGAGATCATGCGCGTAATGGAGCCCGCGCAGCACCTCGGCCACGATCCGGATCCACGTGCCGCGGACGAGCCCGCCCGTGCCGGACTCCCGCTCGACAGCCGCCTTCATGACGCGCTTCAGCGGCTGGCCCTCGAGGTACTCCATCACAATGAAGTAGCCGTCCCGATCGCTGCCGACCTCGTAGGTCTGGACGACATTCGGGTGGTTCATGCGAGCCGAGAGCTTGGCCTCGTCCATGAACATGAGGACCTGGCGATCCTCCTCGTCCCCGGAGCTGCGGAGACGCTTGACGACGACCAGCTTGTTCACCGAGGCGGGCCCGTGAGCCATCGCGAGGAAGACGTCTGCCATCCCGCCGCGGCCGAGCTTCGCGATGGGACGATACCGGCCGAGCCCACGCTGGGTCGGGGTGTCTCTCAAGATCGACGCTCCGTGTTCTCCGATCACACTCACCTCAGTGTGCAAAATCCGATAATTGTGCGTCCGAGTCAATGCGAAGAGTTTGCGTCCTCGCCATTAAGGAAAACATGCTCCAATGAAGTGAATGGCCCACAACCGTATGAGCAAGAGCGGCAAGAGACGACATCCGAACACATGGGCTCACGCATTCACGTGCATTCACGCGCATTCACGCGCATTCACGCGCATTCACGCGCATTCACGCGCATTCACGCGCATTCACGAACCCCGCACCCCCGCCCGTAGGTCCCGCGCTGCGCGTTACCTGCTGTGCGTTAGGTGCTTCGTGCGCAATTCGCCGCTGGCCGGGGAGGGGCCGTGCAGCCGAGCCCTGAGGTGACTCCCTTCCCGGTAGCGCCCGCGCCAGGTCGCCAGGTCGATCGCACTGCAAACACGGGGGTCTGCTGCGGGCGTTCATGGAAACGTAACAAGGGGTACGCCACGTGCAATCCGTCGCGACACGATCGCACGAAATTTCCGCGACGTTCCGCGCCGGACGCAATACGCCACGCGCAACCGGCGCGGCTCGATGAGGATGACGAGGACGAGGACGAGGACGACGGTGACGCCTGCGAGCGAGGCGCCGCCGCTCAGGCGCTCAGAGCTTCCAGAGCGCGCAGCCCCAGTGGACGCCGGTGCCGAGCGCGAGGACCATGGCGAGCTGCCCTTTCTTCACCCTTCCGGCGCGCATCTCCTCGTCGATGAGGATGGGCACGGTGGCGCCGCTCGTGTTGCCGAATCGATCGATGTTGCTCGGGAGCTTCTCGACGGGCACGCCGAGGTCCTTGCGAATGTGCTCGTTGATCCGGCCGTTCGCCTGGTGCGCCAGGAACACGTCGATCTGCTCGATCGCGAGGCCCTGAGAGGCGCAGAGCTCCCGCGCGGTCGCCGGGAGCTTGGTCACCGCGAACTTGAAGAGCTCGCGGCCATCCATGCGGGGGATATGCAGGTCCTCGTCGAACGACGTCGGCTTCCAGTACGGGCGCGAGCGGAAGCCGCCGCCCGGCACGAAGAGGAGCTCGGCGAAGCGTCCGTCGGAGCAGATCTTGTTGCCGCGCAGGCCCGCGTCGCGATCGGTCGCGCGGAGGACGAGCGCGCCCGACCCGTCCCCGAACAGGACGGCCAGGTTCCGGTGGCGGTCGGCGTGCGCCCGCGCCTCCGGCGTCGCGGAGCGGCCATTCTTCGGGTCGAGCGCTCCCCAGTCCTCCCAGGGCATGAAGCCGGCGTGCGCCTCTGCGCCCACGAACAGGATGGTCTTGGCGGCCCCGGTCTGGATCAGCCCGTCGATCGTCTGGAGGCCGAACAGCATCGCGGCACACTGCTGCCGGATGTCGAGCGCGGGGACGCCTGGAATGCCCAGCTTCGCGCCGAGCAGCGCCCCGGAGCCGGGAAAAATATAGTCCGGCGTCATCGTGGCAAAGAGGATGTAATCGATCTCCGACGGCGCGATGCGCGCCGACGCGATCGCGCGCTTCGCCGCTTCACACGCGAGATCGCTCACCCCCACGCCGTCCGGCGCGTAATGGCGCTGGCGGATACCGGAGCGCTGGTAGATCCACTCGTCGGAGGTCGTGATCACCCGCGCGAGGTCGTCGTTGGTGACAGGTTCTCCGGGCACGTAGTGGCCCGTCCCGATGATCTCAAATCCAATCTTTGTCACAGAAGTGCCTTACCTGAACCGCAGGCGCGCCGCGACCGGGAACCGCACACCCGCACACGACCGCGCCTGGCCGCCTCGCGCCGCGGCGCGGCGGGCGATGCTCGCGCTCATGAGGTCGCCGGGACGTTGCACCCTGCTTGACGGAAACGCTCCGCCTCGATAGCCTGCCAGCCGCGTTGGCGGCGTTGCACCCGTCCCCGTCGTCGGCGGCCGCCGGGCGCCGCGATCATCGTCGGCGGGCGGCCCAGCTGCAGATGGGGCAGCCGGTCATGTCGTGGCGCAGCGCCGGGCAGTGCTCGCGGCCGAAGTAGATGAGCTGCAGGTGGAGCTTGTTCCACTGCTCGGGTGGGAACGTGCGCTTCAGGTCGCGCTCCGTCTCGACGACGTCCCTTCCGGACGACAGCCCCCAGCGGAACGCGAGCCGGTGAATGTGGGTATCGACCGGGAAGGCGGGGTGGCCGAAGGCCTGTGCCATGACCACCGAGGCCGTCTTGTGACCGACCCCCGGCAGGGCCTCCAGGGCCTCGAACGAGGCGGGGACGACGCCGCCGTGCTCGGTCGCGATCCGCTCGCTCAGCGCCTTCAGGTGCCGCGCCTTGGTGGGCGCGAACCCGATCCTCCGGATGAGCTGGGCGATCTCCTCGGTGGGCACCGCCGCCATGGCCGCGGGCGTCCGGGCGCGCGCGAGGAGCGCCGGCATCACCGCGTTGACCATCTTGTCCGTCGTCTGGGCGCTGAGCATCACCGCGACGAGCAGCGAATACGGATCGTCGTGGGCCAGCGGAATGGGCGGGGCCGGGTACAATCGGTCGAGGATCTCGGCGATCCTCGCGGCTTTCTCGGCGCGCTTCACGGCGGCCAGGGCAGCCCGTAGAACGAGAGCAGATCGCCGAGCTCTTCATCGGAGAGGACCTCGCGGGAGAAAGGCGGCATCTGCCCGCCGTAGCCGACGAACCCGCCGTGCCGGACCTTCTCGATGAAGACCAGCCGCCGGTCGGCCTCCGTGTACTCGCCGAGCGGGTGCTCCTCGAGCGTCTGGTCGGGCAGCGCCGGCGCCCGCGGCACGAGCCGGCCTTCCCCCGAATGGACGCGCCCGTGGCACGAGGCGCAGGCGCGCTCGTGGATGCGCCCGCCCGCGGCCGCGTCGCCAGCCGGGATCTGGCTCAGCTCGTAGACCGGCGTGAAGGGGACGGCCTCGGCCGCGCCTCCATCGCTGGGCAACGACTCCAGGTAGGCATAGATGGCCTGCGCGGCGTCGTCGTCGGCGGTCCAGGGCAGGTCCTTCGTCATGAAGTAATAGAGGCAATGGTTGATCGCGCCGAGGAGCTCGACCTCTTGCCCGCCCCAGTAATGCGGGCGCTCGACGGCGCCGGCCAGCGGGGCGCCCGGGAGCATGGCGTCGCCCGCGTCGCCGGCGACAGCTTCATGGCACGTCGAGCAGGAATAGCGATTGAAGCGCGTCTCCGCGATCGACGGGTCCCGGAAGAGCGCCGCGCCGTGGTCGACGGCCGTCGCGTCGACGACCTTCGTCTCGGGATCGCCCGGACAGCCGCAGAGGAGCGCCGCGCACGCGAGCGCGGCCGCAAGGCTGCGGGGCGCCCTCACGGCGCCTCCGGCGCGACGCGCACGAGCCCGTCGGGATAGAGGCCCACCTCCGTGTCGCTGAGCGTCTCCAGCGTCTCTGGATCGAGCCGGAGCACCCTGCCGGGCGTCGTGATCCTGTCGCCCTCGCAGACGAGGAAGAGCCCGTGCTCCTCGTCGAGCTGCGCGAGGTGCGGCCGCATGCACTCGTCGGCGATGTTCCGGGTGACGACGCCGTCGTCGTCCGGGGTCACGCCGATCCGCACGATGGTGTCGGGCACCTGGGTCGGCACATAGATGGCGCTCCCGTCGGGGGTCCACGCGGGGAAGTAGGGCGCGCCGATCGTGAGGATCTTCCGGGAATCATCGAACGTCTCCGACGCGACGTCGAAGAAGCGCACGTCCCTGCTCTCCGTGCTGCTCACGGCGATGGTCTTCCCATCGGGCGACATGACGGCCGCGTAGGGCCCGTAGTTGTTGGAATGGGGCGACGGGCTGGAGGTGGACCCCACGGGCACGCGCTTCACCTCGGCGGAAGGGTCCGTCAGGTCGACGATCGCGAGCACGTCCTCGCCGTAACAAGCGACGTAGGCGCGGGCGCCGTCCGGGCGCGAGAGGGCGATTCCGTGGGCGGCCATGCAGACCGGGATGAACTCCGGCTCGGGCGACCCCGAGAGCAGGACCTCCTCGGGATCGATCACCGCGAGGGACGAGCGCGCCGCCTCGACGTTGCCCGGGTTGTCGAGCACGCGTTTCAGATCGAAATGAGAGACGACAACGCGCCTGCCGTCCTCCGAGATCACGATGTCGCCCGGGTTGGCCTCGACGCGCACCTGCCCGAGGATGCGCAGATCGTCGAGCGCGAGCTTCTGGACGTAGCCCGCCACCACGCTCCCGCCGTGCACCGCGTGGGGGCCGATCGCGCCGGCGATGTCAGGGTACGACAGCGCGACGTAAACGGCGCCGGCTTCCGCGTCCACGGCCACATGGTGAGGCCCGTCGATCGTCACGGGATCGCGGCCCACGGGGTGGACGCCGAACCGCTCCCCGGTCGCGAGCGAGACAAGAGAGATCGTATCGGAGAGGCTATCGCTCACCAACCCCATCCCGCCCTCCGGAATCGTGATCTCGGGAAGTCGGTCCGGATACGCGTCGCCCTCGTAGGCGCTGTAGCGGTATTCGATGATGGGCTCGGGATCGCTGCAGCTCACCAGCATCGCCGCCGCGAGCGCGCAACCCAGGAATCGCGAAATGACCATAGATGACCTCGAGACGAGCGCCTCTGGCTCGGACGCGCCGCATCCTAGCAGCCGCCGGCGCGCCGGCCGCGGCTCCGCCCTACCATGGCTCGGCTCGCTCGTGCGCCTGGACGTGACGCTCCGCGGCGCCGCGACGCGCGACGTGGGACGTACTACGCGCGTTCTGCGCTCTCTCTTCCTCGGTCGGCGCCGGCCCTCGACGGCAACGCTTCAGCCCGAGTGAACATTTCTTGATCGGGCGCTGTGGTGTTGTCATGTAAGGAAGCGATGAGCCAGACACGAGCGGTGGGCATCGCAACGTTGGAGCCCGGTCGGCGGCGGATCGTGCGAGCGCGCCCAGGTCGCCCCGCGGCGCGCTTCTTCCTTGCGTCCCTTGCGCTCGCGGCGTGTGCCGGGGAGGAGTCCATCGCTCCGGCGCCGCTCCCTGCGCCGGTCCCGCTGCCAGCGCTCCGCGGCGCGCCGCCGCTGACGACCGCTCGCACCTGGGCGCCGCGCGCCGCGGTGGCCGATCCACCGGACAGGAACCCCGCTGTCCCGGCGGAGATCGAGCAGATGCTCGCGGAGGGCTACGGCGAGCTCGAGGGCGGGCCGGGGCAGCCGCTCGCCCCGGCGACGCTCGACGACACCCCTCCACCGCCGCGCGGCGAGCGGCCGACGCTCCTGACGAGGTTCGTCCACCTCGCCGACACCCAGCTCGCGGACGACGAGTCGCCCGCTCGGCTGGCGATCTTCGACTCGCCCGGCGTGTTCGCGTCGGCGTTCCGCCCGCAGGAAGGGCACGAGTGCCGGATCCTCAACGCCGCCGTCCGCACGATCAACGCGCTCCATCGGAGCACGCCGATCGACTTCGTCCTGCTCGGCGGCGACAACGCCGACAGCGCGCAGACGAACGAGATCGCGTGGTTCTCGGCCATCCTCGACGGCGCCGAGCGCGTCGAGTGCGACTCGGGCGCTGACGACGACCCCGTGCCAGGCCCCGACAACGATCCCAAGGATCCGTTCTTCGCCGAGGGGCTGCTCGTGCCCTGGCGATGGGTGACCGGCAACCACGATGTCCTGCACCAGGGGAACTTCCCGGTGCACACGCGCGCCGAGCTCGCGACGGGGAGCTGGTCCGACGGCGGGACGCGCGACTGGTCTCTCCCCGGCGCTCCGGTGATCACGGGCGAGGTCGTCCCCGACCCGAGGAGAGCGCTCCTGAGCCGCCCCGAGGTGCTCGATCGGGTCGCGGCGACCGGCGACGGGCACGGGATCGGGCCCGACGAGCGCGCGTACGGCAAAGCGTTCTACGAGTTCGACATGAAGGACACCCCCCTTCGCGTCATCGTGCTCGATACGGCCGCCGAGACGGGCGGGCCGAACGGCGTGATCCTCCAGGACGACGTCGATCGGTTCATCCGTCCCGCGCTCGATCGCGCGAAGCGCGAGCGCAGGTGGGTCATCCTCACGTCCCACCACGCGTCGCGCTCGCTCGGGGACGGCTCCTTCGCCGCGACGGGCACCCCCGCCGTGCCCGGCGCGATCGACGTCGATGCGTGGCAGTCGCTCGTCGGCGGCTACGACAACGTCCTGCTCCACCTCGCCGGACACACCCACGTGCACCGGGTGACCCGGGTCTCTCCAGCCGGCGGGCACGCGTACTGGGAGCTCGAGACCTCCGCGCTCGCCGACTACCCCCATCAGGTCCGCGTCATCGAGATCTGGGACGAGGACAACGGCTTCGTCGCCATCCGGGGCGCCGCCCTCGACTACGCCGTCGACGACGACCCGATCGCCGCCGAAGGGCGCCGCCGGGCCGTCGTGGACGTCACCTCCGGCTTCGGCGACGACGGCCGCGGAGAGCCCTCGTGGCGCAACGTCGAGCTCTCGATCGCGCGGCCTGACTGATCTCGCGCGCCGCTCGCCGCGGCCGCGGGCACGCTGACCCAGCCAGCCGGAGGCCTGCCACGGAGGGATGAGGGATGCGCGTCGGCGCCGCCGCGCGGCGGCCTCGCGCGGGCGGCCCCAGCCGCCGCTCACCCGCCGTCGCGCAGCGGCACCGTCTCCCGCAGCTCGATCGACAGCGGGGGTCCGCCCCCGCTGCGGATCGCGGCGGCCATCGTGTGCCGCGCCGAGGGCTGGTAGAGCGCGAACTGCCAGGCCGAGCGATCGTCGCCGAGCCGAGGATCGAACGAGATGCCGATCGCCGGTCCATCGTCCAGGTGGAACGAGAACTGATCGAGCGGGATCGCGAGCCCCATCCCGCGCGCCTTGATGTACGACTCCTTGAGCGTCCAGTACTCGAAGAAGCGCGCGCGCTGCCTCTCCGGCGGCAGCGCGCGCAGCGCCCTCACCTCGCCCGGCGAGAAGAAGCGATCGGCGATGTCCACCGCGCTGCTCGCGCGCTCGGTGTCCTCGACGTCGACGCCCACGTCGCGATCCAGCGCGACCAGGCAGGCGATCAGCCCCCGCGTGTTCGACAGGTTGAACCGGATCGGCGGCACGCCCGGAGGTCCTGCGATCTGCGGGCGGCCAAATTCGTTCCGGACGAACGACCACGCCTCGGGCGCGACGTTCGCGTACTTCGAGAGGACCGTGCGCACGAGGGCGCGGGTGAGCAGGTACTCGTGCCGGTTCTCGGCGAACAGGAAGCGCGCCTGCTGCGCCGCCTCGTCAGGCGCCATCAGCCGGTGGTACGCCTCGAGCAACGCCTCGTCGCGAGCCGAGTCGCAGAAGACGTACCAGAGGTGCGCGGCGCCGGGGCCGATCGTGAGCATCTACATCCTCGGCGGCGCCGCGCCTGCAGGGCCCGGCAGGATCTCCCGAAGGCAGCTGTCGGCGCTGCGCTCGACGGGCCGCTGGCGCGGATATCCGAACGACACCTCCTCGAAACGAACACCGTCGATCCAGTCGGTGCGGGGGATGTGGAGGTGCCCTGACACGACCACCCGCGCGCGGAACCGCGTGTGCCAGTCGTGCGTGCGCCGCGTCCCGCACCAGATCGAGAAACGCGGGATGTGTTGCAGCCGCACGAGCTCTTCGCGCAGCGGGAAGTGGTTGATGAGCACCGTGGGGCGCCCCTCGATCGCGCCGAGGCGGGCCTCCGTCGCGGCGAGGCGGGCCCGGCACCACTCGGGCCGGCTGGCGTAGGGGGCCGGGTCGAGCAGCTCCTCGTCGCTGCAGAGGACGCCGCTCTCCATCGCCCACGCCACCGCGTCGCGCTCGGGCACGCCGTCCGGCCGGAAGCTGTAGTCGTAGAGCAGGAACATCGGCGCCAGCACGTGCGGTCCGCCCTCGCCGTCCCAGAGCACGTAGGGGTCTTCCGGCGTGAGCACGCCGCGGCTCCGACACAGCTCGACCAGCCGCTCGTACCGGGCCTGGCCGCGCGGACCGCCGCGCTCACTCGGCATCGTATAGAGCTCGTGGTTGCCCGGCGTCCACACGAGCCGCTTGAACCGCGGACCCAGGGTCTCGAGGACGTAGATGAGGTGCTGCTCCGTCTCCCCGAGATCACCGGCGAGGATGAGCCAGTCGCTCGGCCGCGGCGTCATGCGCTCGATGGCCCACCGGTTCTCCGCATACCCGACGTGGAGATCGCTGAGTGCGAAGAGCTTCATCCGAATACCGCGCCGCCGGGGGCCGGCCCGGCGAGCCGGCCGCCCCCACCCACACCACGGCCGACGACGGGCGTCCACTGCCGAGCGCCGCCGCCGGGCGCAGCGGCACCCGGGCAAGGCGACACCCCTTCCCCATTTTGCGCCCGGTTCCGCGGCTCCTGGCGCGCCGCATTAAACTAGGGCTCCAATCCTTGTGCCACCTGTGCTACGCGCGTGTGAAGTCAGCACCATGCCTCTGCCCCAACGACAAGGTCTTTACGATCCGGCTTTCGAACACGACGCATGCGGTCTCGGATTCGTCGCCACGCTCCGCCGTGAAGCGACGCACGAGGTCGTTTGCCAAGCGCTCGAGATCCTCGAAAATCTAACCCATCGCGGCGCCGCTGGCTGCGACCCCTGCACCGGCGATGGCGCGGGCGTCCTCCTCCAGATCCCGCACGAGCTGTACGCCACGTCCCTGGCCGCGCTTGGCATCGCGCTGCCTGCTCCCGGCGACTACGCCGTCGCGACGGCGTTCTTCTCCCAGCTCCCGTCGCGGCGCCGCCAGTGCGAGGCGATCCTCGAGGCCGCGGTCGTGCACCACGGACAGCGCGTCCTCGGCTGGCGCGACGTCCCCATCGACGACGCGGCGCTCGGCCCGATCGCGCGCGACTCGCGCCCCGCGATCCGCCAGCTGTTCATCGGCAGGGTCGCGCCTCGCCAGTCCTTCGAGCAGGTCCTGTATGCGATCCGCAAGCGCGCCGGCCGCGCCGCCAACGCCGACGACTTCTACATCACGTCGTGCTCGTCGCGGACGGTCGTCTACAAGGGCCTGATGCTCGCGGAGCAGGTCGCGGCGTTCTACCCCGATCTGTCCGACAAGCGCACCGTGTCGCGGCTCGCGATGGTGCACTCGCGCTTCTCCACGAACACCTTCCCCACGTGGGAGCGCGCGCACCCGTACCGGGTCATCGCGCACAACGGCGAGATCAACACCGTGCGCGGCAACACCGCGTGGATGTCGGCGCGCGAGGCGCTGCTGAAGAGCGATGTCTTCGCGAACGCGATCGAGGACTTCAAGCCGATCATCCGACCGGGCGGCTCCGACTCGTCCGCGCTCGACAACGTGGTCGACTTCCTGCTCGCGAGCGGCCGCTCGCTGCCCCACGTGATGATGATGCTCGTGCCCGAGGCCTGGGCGCTCGACCCGGACATGTCGGCCGAGAAGAAGGCGTTCTACGAGTACCACGGCTGTCTGATCGAGCCGTGGGACGGCCCCGCGGCGCTGTGCTTCACGGACGGACGGCTGATCGGCGCGACGCTCGACCGGAACGGTCTGCGCCCCGCGAAGTACGTCGTGACGAGCGACGGGCTCGTCGTGCTCGCGAGCGAGTTCGGCGTCCTCGACATCGAGCCGGCGCGCGTGATCCAGAAGGGGCGCCTCCAGCCGGGCAAGATGTTCCTCGTCGACACGACCGAGGGTCGCGTCGTCAGCGACGACGAGATCAAGCGCCGCGTCGCGACGCAGAAGCCCTACGCGGCGTGGGTCGCCGAGAACAAGATCGATCTGCGCGCCCTCGAGGACGTGCCGAGCCTCTACACCATCCCGCACGCGGACCTCCGGGGCCTGCAGCAGGCGTTCGGCTACACCGAGGAGGACCTGCGGATGATCCTCGGGCCGATGGCCACCCTCGGCGAGGAGCCGGTGGGCTCGATGGGCATCGACATCCCGCTCGCCGTTCTCTCCGAGAAGCCCCAGCTGCTCTTCCGCTACTTCAAGCAGCTGTTCGCGCAGGTCACGAACCCGCCGATCGACCCGCTCCGCGAGGAGATCGTGATGTCGCTCGTGAGCTGCGTCGGCGGCGAGGGCAACCTCCTCGAGGAGACGCCCCGCCAGTGCCGGATGCTCGAGCTGCCGCACCCGATCCTCACGCAGGACGACCTGTCGAAGCTGCGGAAGAACGTCTTCCCCGACTTCCGCGCGGCCACGCTGCCCATGTACTTCCCGGTCGACGGCGACCCGGAGGACAACCTGCGCGCCGCGCTCGCCAAGCTCTGCAAGGACGCGAGCCGCGCGATCGCCGACGGCGCGAGCATCCTCATCCTCAGCGACCGCGGCATCGACGAGACGCTCGCCCCCATCCCGAGCCTGCTCGCGGTGGGCGCCGTGCACCACCACCTCATCAACGAGGGGGCGCGCACGCGCGCGGGCATCATCGTCGAGACCGGCGAGGCGCGCGAGGTCGGCCACATGGCGCTGCTCATCGGCTACGGCGCCGGCGCGGTGAACCCGTACCTCGCGTTCGAGTCGATCGCGGCGATGTGCCGCGACAAGACCCTCGGCGCCGACCTCTCGCCGACCGCGGCGGGCTCGCGGTACGTGAAAGGGCTCAAGAAGGGCATCCTGAAGATCATGTCGAAGATGGGGATCAGCGCGCTCTCCAGCTACCAGGGCGCGCAGATCTTCGAGGCGATCGGCATCGATCAGCTCGTCATCGACGCGTACTTCACCGGCACGGCGTCGCGCGTCCGCGGCGTCGGGCTGCGCGAGATCGCGGAGGAGGCGCTCGCGCGCCACCACGCAGCCTACGGCGAGCGGGCGCGCGCGCACCTCGACGTCGGCGGCCACCACCACTTCCGCGTGTCCGGCGAGCGGCACCTCTGGACGCCGCAGTCGATCGCGTCGCTCCAGCGGGCGGTCCGCCTCGACGACGCGAAGAGCTACGCCGAGTACGCCTCCATCATCAACGAGCAGCAGGAGCACCCGATGTCGCTCCGCGGGCTGTGGGACTTCAGGCCCGCGGGCCCGCCGGTGCCGATCGAGGAGGTCGAGCCCGCCGCCTCGATCGTGAAGCGCTTCGCCACGGGCGCCATGTCCTTCGGGAGCATCTCGAAGGAGGCGCACGAGACGCTCGCGATCGCGATGAACCGGATCGGCGCGCGGTCGAACACCGGCGAGGGCGGCGAGGACCCGGTGCGCTTCCTCCGGCTGCCGAACGGCGACTCGAAGCGGAGCGCGGTGAAGCAGGTCGCCTCGGCGCGGTTCGGCGTCACGGCCGAGTACCTCGTGAACGCCGACGAGCTGCAGATCAAGATGGCGCAGGGGGCCAAGCCCGGCGAGGGCGGCCAGCTCCCGGGCCACAAGGTCGACGCGGTGATCGCAAAGGTGCGCCACTCGACGCCCGGCGTGACGCTCATCTCGCCGCCGCCGCACCACGACATCTACTCGATCGAGGATCTCGCCCAGCTCATCTTCGACCTGAAGAACATCAACTCGAAGGCGCGCATCAGCGTGAAGCTCGTCGCCGAGGCGGGCGTCGGCACCATCGCCGCGGGCGTCGTGAAGGCGCACGCCGACGTGGTGCTGATCAGCGGCGACTCGGGCGGCACCGGCGCCTCCCCGCTCACGTCGATCCACCACGCGGGCGTCGCGTGGGAGCTCGGCCTCGCCGAGGCGCACCAGGTGCTCGTGATGAACGGGCTCCGCGGCCGCGCCATCGTGCAGACCGACGGCAAGCTGATGACGGGCCGCGACGTCGCGTTCGCCGCGCTGCTCGGCGCCGAGGAGTTCGGCTTCTCCACGGCGCCGCTGGTCGCGACCGGCTGCATCATGATGCGCAAGTGCCACCTCAACACCTGCCCGGTCGGCATCGCCACGCAGGACCCCGAGCTTCGCAAGAAGTTCAC
The DNA here is from genome assembly GCF_051525985.1 of Sorangium sp. So ce145. NCBI lineage: Bacteria > Pseudomonadati > Myxococcota > Polyangiales > Polyangiaceae > Sorangium > Sorangium sp. So ce145. Next base: position 7,081,489 of record NZ_CP150315.1, read on the forward strand.
GGGCGCGCCGGAGCACGTCATCAACTTCTTCTTCTACGTGGCCGAGGAGCTCCGGCAGATCATGGCGCGCCTGGGCTTCCGCACGCTGACCGAGATGGTCGGGCGCTCCGACTGCATCGTGCAGCGGAGCGCCGGGCTCCACCCGAAGGCGAGGAAGATCGACTGCTCCGAGGTGCTGTACCGCCCGAAGGAGGCGCTCACGAGCCCGACCCACTGCGTGGAGCTGCAGGACCACAAGCTCGACCGGGTGCTCGACCTCAAGCTCATCGAGAAGGCGCGCGCGACGATCGACGGCGGGGCGCCCGTCGTCATCGAGACCCGCGTCAAGAACTCGGATCGGACGCTCGGCGCGATGCTGAGCGGCGAGATCGCGCGCCGCCACGGCAGCGCCGGGCTCCCCGAGGACAGCATCGTGGTCAAGTGCGCCGGCAGCGCCGGCCAGAGCTTCGGCGCCTTCGCCTCGCGGGGCATGACCCTCGAGCTCGAAGGCGACGCGAACGACTACGTCGGCAAGGGCCTCTCGGGCGGCGTGGTCGCTGTGCGGCCGCCGCGCGAGGCACCGTTCCGGCCGGACGATCAGGTCATCGTGGGCAACGTCGTGCTGTACGGCGCGACGGGCGGCCGCGCGTTCTTCAACGGCCGCGCGGGCGAGCGCTTCGCGGTCAGGAACAGCGGCGCCACCACCGTCGTCGAGGGCGTGGGCGACCACGGCTGCGAGTACATGACGGGCGGCACCGTGATCATCCTCGGCACCACCGGCCGCAACTTCGGGGCCGGCATGAGCGGCGGGCTCGCCTACGTCTTCGACGAGGACGCGCTCTTCGAGGCGCGCTGCAACAAGGAGATGGTGCAGCTCGAGACGATGACCGCCGCCGACGCCGAGTCGGTGCGGGCGCTGCTCGAGGAGCACGTGCGGCGCACGGGCAGCCGGAAGGCGATCGAGCTGCTCGAGTCCTGGCAGGCCGTCCTGTCGAAGTTCGTGAAGGTCGTCCCGAGCGAGTACCGCCGCGCCCTGGAGGCCGCGGCGTCGCCCGCGACGAACGGAGCGGACGGGTCCGACAGGCTCGTGTCTCTCCTTTCTCCTTCCACCCCCTATGTTTCCACCGGACGTTACATCCCCGCCAACGCGGGTCCCCTGAGCACGGGAGAGAGGTCGGCCGCCCATGGGTAAGGTACGAGGCTTCCTCGAGATCCAGCGGGTCGACATCAAGAAGCGGCCCGTCTCCGAGCGTTTGAACGACTGGCAGGAGTTCGAGCTCCCGGTCCCCGACGCCGAGCTGCGCGATCAGGCAGCGCGGTGCATGGACTGCGGCATCCCGTTCTGTCACGACGGGTGTCCGCTCGGGAACCTGATCCCCGACTGGAACGATCACATGTTCCGCGATCGCCTCCCCGAGGCGATCGCGTCGCTCGACGCGACGAACAACTTCCCCGAGTTCACGGGGCGCGTGTGCCCCGCGCCTTGCGAGGCGGGGTGCGTTCTGAACATCGAGAGCAAGCCGGTCACCATCAAGAACGTCGAGCGCGCGATCGCGGATCGCGCGTTCGACCGGAACCTGGTGGCGCCGGTCATCGCGAAGCAGCGCACGGGCAAGAAGGTCGCGGTGATCGGCTCGGGGCCCGCCGGGCTCGCTGCTGCCCAGCAGCTCGCGCGCAAGGGCCACGACGTGACGCTCTTCGAGCGCGACGACCGCATCGGCGGCCTGCTCCGGTACGGCATCCCCGACTTCAAGATGGAGAAGCACCTCATCGACCGGCGCATGGAGCAGATGCAGGCCGAGGGGGTGACGTTCCGCACGGGCGTCCACTGCGGCGTCGACATCACCGGCGACGCCCTGCGCGAGCAGTACGACGCCGTCGTGCTGTGCGGCGGGGCGCGCCGGCCGCGCGACCTGCCGGTGCCCGGCCGGGAGCTGAAGGGCGTCCACTTCGCGATGGATTTCCTGACCCAGCAGAACAAGCGGGTCGCCGGCGACGTGATCCCCGACAGCGAGGCGATCTTCGCCACGGACAAGCGGGTGGTCGTCATCGGCGGCGGCGACACCGGCTCCGACTGCCTCGGCACGAGCCACCGCCACCGCGCGGCGCACGTGACGCAGCTCGAGCTCCTCCCCCGCCCCCCCGAGCAGCGCTCGCTGACGAACCCGTGGCCCGCGTGGCCGCTCATCCTCCGCACCTCGTCCTCCCACGAGGAGGGCGGCGAGCGCGACTGGTCGGTGTCGACCACCGCGTTCCTCGGGGACGAGCACGGGCACGTCCGCGCGCTCCAGGCGACGCGGGTGAAGCTGGAAGGTGGGAAGTTTGTGCCGGTCCCGGGCAGCGAGTTCGAGATCCCGTGCGAGCTCGTCCTGCTCGCGATGGGCTTCGTCGGCTCCGAGCGCGAGGGGCTGCTCGAGCAGCTCGGCGTCGAGATGGACCAGCGCGGCAACGTGAAGGCCCACGGCGGGCGCACCAGCGTGGAGGGCGTCTTCGCCGCCGGCGACATGTCGCGCGGACAGAGCCTCGTCGTCTGGGCCATCGCCGAGGGGCGCAAGGCCGCGGACGCGGTCGACGCGTACCTGATGCAGCCGGCGAAGCGCCGGCTGGCGCTCGCGGCGGGCTAGAGCTCGATCGTGCGAGCGCTGGTCTGGGACGGAACGGCCGCGCGCGTCATCGACCGCGACCCCCCCTCGACCACGGCCGGCATGGCCGTGGTCGAGGTGCGGTGCGCCGGGATCTGCAACACGGATCTCGAGATCATCCAAGGTTACATGGGCTTCCGCGGCACGCTCGGGCACGAGTTCGTCGGCGACGTCGTGGAGGGCCCGGCCGCCTGGCTCGGCCGGCGCGTGGTGGGCGAGATCAACTTCGCCTGCGGCCGCTGCGAGAGCTGCGCGCGCGGGCTGGGCAGGCACTGCCCGACGCGCACGGTCATGGGCATCGTCGGCGCCGACGGCGCGCTGGCGGAGCGCGTCGCGGTGCCCGTGGCGAACCTCCACGCCGTGGCCGACGGGGTCGACGACGAGGAGGCGGTGTTCGCGGAGCCGCTCGCGGCGGCGTTCGCGATCCTGGAGCAGGTGCGCGTGACGCCGGGCGCGTCGGCGCTCGTGTTCGGCGACGGGAAGCTCGGCCTGCTCATCGCGCAGGTGCTCCACCAGGCTGGCGCCCGCGTCCTCGCGGTCGGCAAACACGAGGAGAAGCTCGCCCTGCTGCGCGCGCAGGGCATCGCGACCGAGCTCGTTCGCCCGGAGCCCTCGGGCCAGGCCGACGCCGGTGCCTCGCCGCCTCTGGGCGCCTGGGCCGGAGAACCGGCCGAGCTGGTGGTCGAGGCCACCGGCACCGCCGAGGGGTTCGTGAGGGCCGTCCGCGCGACCCGGCCCAGGGGCACGCTCGTGCTCAAGAGCACGGTGGCCGGGCTCTCCAGCGTCCACCTCGCGGAGCTCGTCATCCACGAGATCACCGTCGTCGGGTCGCGCTGCGGGCTGTTCGGGCCAGCGCTGCGCGCCCTCGAGGCCCGGACCGTCGACGTCCGCTCCCTCGTGTCGGCGCGACTCCCGCTGGAGCGCGCCGCAGAGGCGCTGGCGGCCGCCGCGGCGCCCGGCGCCCTCAAGGTGCTCGTCACCCGCTGAGCTCGGTGAGCTCGCCGCTCGCTGACCGTCGCCTGCTCGCCCGGGTGGCCTGCGGCCAGCGCGGCAGGTCCGCCAGGCGCATTGCGTGAGAATTTCTCGCGGCTGTCCGGAATAGATCCTCCTAGGGAGCCGCAGACCGCGCCCCCGATCAGGAGCTGCGATGAGCGCGAAGGACAGCCCACACCACGACGACCGCCGAGAGGACGCCCACAACGAGGCCCGGCGAGCCAGGGAGAGCTGGGAGCAGGAGCGGCTACGGGAGCTCGACCTCGTCGGCATCGAAGAGGATGCGTCGACGTTTTGCCTTCATTGTCGCCGTGAGCGGCTGGGGCAGCTCGCACGGGCCCAGGCGCGCGGTTCGGTGCTGTTCGAGCTCGTCAGGCGTGAAGGGCTGAGCCCTCTCCCCCTCCACGGCCCCCGGTCCGCGGCCGAGGGCGGTCACACGCCGGGGTACCGGCGCGACCTCCGGGAAATCGCAATGCACAAGCGCCGCGCCCTGTGGCTCCCCCTCGCGTGCCTCGCGCTCGGCGCGCTGGTGCTCTGGGTGGCATTCGCCCTCCTGAGGCGCTGAGGGCGAGGGGCCGCTCGCGTCCGGATGTGATCAGGACAGGGAAGCGGTTGTTGGTGGAGGGGCGCAGATTCGTGCGTTATGGGCTCACCTGCGCTGCGCGGCGCTCCTAGCGGCGGAACAGGCCGGACATGAACCGCGATGGCGGCGGGAGCTGCCGCGGACGCCACGCCGACGCGGCCACGATGGACACGCCGTTGCGCATGAGCAGGAGCGCGGGCTCGTCGCTCCGGACGTCGAACCCCTGGCTCAGGCGGAGCGCTCCGCGGACCAGCGACTCGTGCGGCGAGACGCGGAGCGGCTCGAAGCCGTTCATGCGGAGGCGGCGCTGCCAGGCGCCCCGGCGCTCGTGCCGCTCGACCCGCGCGGCCCCCTCGCCCACCACCACGTTCATCACCTCCTGCCCGAAGAAGACCTGCTCGATGGTCTCCCGCGCGGCGATGTGCGGCGGGAGCAGCGCCTCGAGCGCCTGGAATACCGCGTAGTAGTGGCCGATCGCCTCCGACAGCCGCGGGAGGAACTGGTGCGCGTTGTGCTCCACATCCGGCTCGACGAGCGTCAGCACGCGCGGCGACAGCGCGCGGATCCTCGTGAGGATGGTGTCGCGGTTCGCGGTGGCGTGCACCGAGGCATCCGGCACGTGGTGCAATGCGAACGCCGCATTGACCGCGATGGGCGCGTTGGAGCGGGACGCGATACGGCTCCAGTCGACGCGCTCCACCGAGGACGCGACGCCGTGGAACTCGAAGGGGACCTTCAGCCGCTCCGCCCACCCCCCGATGAACGCGCCCGCCCAGCGCAACCGCTGCTCGGGATCGGGGCCCCGGCACGGCAGATCGATGCCGGTCAGCCGGACCCGCGGCGGGCCGCCGGGCCGCGTGGCCAGCCGGTGTAGCAGGAACGGCCACTGCGTACCGCCGCCAACACCGATGTCGATGACATGGATCTCCCCTTCGTCCTGGAACGCCTCGACGATGGCCGCGTTCGCGCTGAGGTAGCCGAACCGGATGAGCGGCGTCGCGTGGACGAGCAGCTGAAACGCCGCGAGCATGTCCCGCGGCCCGGCGCTGCGCAGGTACAGATTCCCGTCGCCGGAGCGATCTCCGTCCAGGCGGGCGAGCAGCGCCCGGCCAAACACGCCAGAGATGCGTTCGGACGCGTCCCCTGTATCGGGCTCGGCCCGCAGGATGCCCTCGATGAGGGCCCTCGCGCGCTCGGTATCCCCCGCGTCGATCGCCTCGCCCGCCGCCAGGAGGCGGCTCAGGAACGGGCGGCGACGCGAGTGGGTTTGGCGGGTCCCCGAGCTCGGCTGCTGCCCTGGGCTGGACGCGGTCGAGCTGGTGGGCCCCTCGATGTGCGCTCGCAGGCTAAGAGGCGCCTCTTCGGCCGATACGTGTCTACGGATCGCGTTCATGGTGTCCAGGGCTGTTCAACCAGGCAGCCCGCCGTCCTGGCTGGGCTCTCCGCGGGCAGCCGATTTCAGGCGAGAACGCATGACGTCGACCAGCTCGCAGGAGCCAGGGGTTTCAATGTTTGCACATGTCGCTGAGGGAGAGCCCGACGGCGAGCAAGGGGCGGGCGCTCGGCGACCGCGCGCCCGCGGCAAGGCCGCGAAGCGCGGCGCCCGCCCGTGACGCGACCTGAGCTCGCAGGGAGACCCGACAGACAACTCTCTGTACATCGATGAAGCCGCCCGCCCGGTCAAGTCCAAGATCGTCATTGTGCGCCGCGCCCCCGTCCTCGTGTTCCGCGCGCCGTCCGAGCCAGTCTTCTGGAGACAGACGTAGGCACTCGTAGGCGTCCCGCGAGGCGCGCGTGATCGCGCCGCAGGCGGAAGCCCCGCCGGCCCCGGCGCGCGCGGATCGCGTGGAGCGCGGCCTCGATGACGCAGGCCGCGCGCGACGCACGGGCCATGGAACACTTCACCGATGGTCTCTTCAGGGCGCATCGTGGGCTCCGACCTGGCGAGCACGCGCCGGACTCGTTGAGTTGACGGTGGTCGTGACAGCACCTCGCTGGGGACGGGGCTTACACACCACATTACAACCCGCATAATCAGCTCTGTAAAGTCCCTATACATGGGCGTTCGGTCGATCGAGCCCACATTGCGTCACCAGATGGAGGCAACCCTGCGACGATCGGGCGCTCCTTCGCCCGAGAAACAGCGCCGCGGCGGCCTTCAGGCCTTCGGAAGGAGCAGAGCGTTTGCTGGAGGTGATGTATGGAACGATCGCCCCCTCGGGCTCAGCAGCCTACGCCGGGAGCGACTTCGTCATCGCAACGCAGCCGGAAGACGAGCGCTCTCCAGCGGCGCGGCGGCACCGTTGACGCACTCCTGCACCTGTGCATGCGACGGCGGGCGCCAGCGGTTCAGTCGTTATCGGACAGGTCGCTTCCCTCGGCGAAGTGGGAGCGATCGACGCCATTCTTCTCGAGCCAGCGTCGAACTCGATTCCTGTGCACTCCGAGCCTGATGGCCGCGCGAGACACATTGCCTCGCTCGAGGCGAAGCGCCTCGGCGATCTCGTCTTCGGGCGGCGCCTGGCCTGCGCGCGCCGGTCGAACATCGCTCGCCGTCGGCCGGACCTGCGGCTCGATCGCCTCCGGGCTCAGCCCGACGCCGGCGAGCGGATCCAGATCCTTGGCCTCGACCGTGCGCCGCCCCTCGTCGAGCGCGCGCGTCGCGGCGCGCCGCGCCTCGCCGACGAACTCGCGCAGATTCCCCGGCCATCGGCGCATCGCGCACGCGATGATCATCGAATGGTGAATCGCCGGCGGCGCGCTTTGAGCGGCCGCGCCGACCGCCTTTGCGCATTGCGCGAGCAGCCACGGGATCTCCTCGGTCCGCTCGCGGAGGGGCGGGAGCCGGACCTCGGGCCGGCCGATACGGTAGTAGAGATCATCCCGGAAGCGGCCCTGGGCGACGCGGGCGCGGAGGTCGTGTGTCGCCGCGCAGATCCGGATCTGCACCGGGCGAGGCGCGACCGCGCCGAGCTCGAGGACCTGCCGGGTGTCGATCGTCCGCAGCAGCTTCGCCTGGACGGCCGCGTCGAGCTCCGCCACCTCGTCGAGGAAGAGCGTGCCTCCGTGGGCGGCCTGCACATAGCCGTCGGTGTCGTGCGTCGCGCCGGAGTAAGCGCCGCGCCTGGCGCCGAAGAGGAGCCGCTCCGCCAGGCCCTCCGGGATGGCCGCGCAGTTGACGGCGACGAACGGGCCGCGCGCCTGCGGCCCCGCCTCGTGGTAGGCGCGCGCCGCGAGCTCTTTGCCCGTGCCGCTCTCGCCCGTCACGAGGAGGCTGTCCCCCCCGGCCGCGGCGCGGATGATCGTGTCGTAAATCAGCTGCAGCCTCGGCCCGAGGACGCTCTCCTTTTCGAGGCGCACGCCCCCGCGCGCGAAGCTCCGGATGTCGCTGAGCGCGAGGAACACCGACGTCCCCGCGCCGACGACCTGGATCGCGTCCCTCCGCACCTCGCCGCGGATGGGCTCGCCGTTGACCGACGTCCCGTTGGTGCTGCCGAGGTCCTCCACGGTCCAGGCGCCGCCGTCGTACGCGATGCGGGCGTGTCGCCGCGACATGAGCGAGTCGTCCATGAGCGGCACGCCGCCGACGCCTCCGCGACCCACCACCACGGAGCCACGATCCAGCGGGATGGGAGCGCAGCGCGGCTGATCCCCCGAGAAGATCAGGACGATGCCGGGGACAGGCTCGGCGACCGAGGGCTCCGGTGAAACCGAGACGCGGACGGTGGAGTGGTCCATCGGGCGCAATCTTACCCGTTGAAGAACCTGGCCGGCCAGTGGCCGGCCATCCCAACGGCCTGCGAAGGCTCTCTGGGCAGAACTCCCAGCAAATCCAGGTCGCCCCGTTCGCCAGGTTCGGCACAAGTTGTGCTTGTTCCCTCGGCATGGTGGCCTCTGCAAGAGCTCGCATCCATCGGGACCGGGGGCCTGCCCTCGAGGTGAACATGGGATCCGGCCGCAACATCGAGGAGGCGAGCCGCCGCTCGTCCCGGCGCCTGCACACATCCCGCACCCTGCCGAGCCTCCCCACCCACCCCGGTCTCCAGAGCGTCAGCGGCCTCCGCGGCGCTCTCGAGTTCCTGGAGTGGCCGGCGTCCGAGTGGACGCCCAAGGACCTCCAGGACTGGTTCGTGGACCACCTCGTGACCCCGGGCCTGATGAAGCGCCCCCAGATCGTGCGCGAGCCCGGCGCGACGCCCGTCATGCTCGATCCCCGGGCCGACGGCGGCAGCAACCTCGAGGAGCTCATCCACAAGGCCCGCGGGCGCGTCATCACGGCCCTCCGTGGGCTGATCGCGCCCGTCGCCGACGATCGGTTCCTGAACGCGGCGATCTACGGGGGCAGGGTCCGCCGGGCGGCGGTCGGCGGTCGTCCCGTCTGGGTCGCCTCGCCGCGCGAGATCGACTTCCTCGGCGACATTGTGCTCAGTTTGCTCGCCGCCGACATCCTGCTCGACCGGGAGTTCTATCGCGCACACCTGTGCATCTGCGAGGTGTGCGGAAGGGTGTCATTCAAGGAGACCGCGGACGCGCGAGGCGTATGCAGCGAGCATCGCAGCAGTGTGTCCGGGTTTACGCCGCGGGTGCGCTGAGCGCCTGCGGCGGAGTCGTGACGCCAGAGACGATAAAGGCCGGCTGAAGAGCCGGCCTTCGTCATTTCTCCCGCCACGGATCCTGTCCGCCCGCCGCATCGCGGAAGGCCGGCGCGGACGGCGCCGCGTCAGTTCGCGTCGAACGAGACCCAGGCGCCCGTCGCCCAGGTGTCATCGGCCTTGAAGGCGCCGATGTAGCTCGCCTCCGGGTCGAAGAAGCCGTCATCCGGCGGGGTCGCCGCGTTCTCGGTGAGCGTGGCCGCAGGCCGGAAGTCGGGCGTGGCGGCGAAGCAGTCGGCGAGCCTGGGATCCTCGGTGCTGTTGGTCGCCTCGCCCTCGAACCACGCGACCTCGTCCGTGCCAGCGTCGTCGTCGTCGTCGAGCTTCGACTCGGTCGCCGCCTCGGTGTCGGTCTCTTCGTAGGCGATGTTCGCCTCGATGTTGCCGAAGAAGATCGAGCTCGCGAGCTCGACCTCGGTGAGCTCGTTACGGAGATCCACCCCCGCCTCGAAGCCGGTCACGATGGTGTTGAAGATGTGGGCCTTCGTCGAGCGGCGGAGCAGCATGCCGTACTGCTGCTTGTCGACCTCCTTGTTCTTGCCGCACAGGGTCGCGTTGTAGATCGTCGGCTCGCTGAGGGGCGTGTTGGCCGACGAGTCGGCGTCGTTGTCGCCCTCGAAGCCGTTCGTCTCGTCGGCCACGGACGGGTCCTGCTGGAGCGCGAGGAACTGGAGCTTGCCGGTGTAGCCGAGATCCCAGTCGAAGCCGTCGTCGCCGTTCTGCGCGCAGATGAGGTGCTTCGCGTTGACGGTGCCGCCGAAGAACTCGAAGCAATCGTCGAGCGTGTGGTGCACCATCACGTGATCGACGGTCGTCCCGGAGCCCACGCCGGCGAAGGTGAGGCCGTTGACCTCGTTGTCCTGGGAGAGGAGGATCCCGCTGTACTCGATGCGCACGTACTCGAGGACACCGCTGCTGTCCGCGGGCTTGTCGCCGCCGTACTCCGTGCCTTCGCCGGTGATGCCCTCGACGGTGGCCTTGCCGCCTTCGACGTTGACGGGCGCCTCGCCGAGCAGGATGACGCCGCCCCAGTCGCCGGCGGCGCGATCGCCCTCCTCGCCCTGGCTCGTGAACACGATGGGCTTGCTCGCCGTGCCCTTGGCGTTGATCTTGGCGCCGGGCTTCACGACGAGCGTGGCGAGGCTCACCTTCTCGCCCATGATCTTCGTGCCGGGCTCGATGGTCAGGGTCGCGCCGCGCTCGACAAAGAGGATCCCTTTCATGAGGTAGCACTTGTCGGCGGTCCACTTCGTGCTGGCGGTGATCGCCTCGCTGACCTCCACCGGAGAGGAGCAATCGGCGCTGACGTCGCCCCCACCGCCGCCGTCGCCACCGCCGCCCTCGCCGCCACCGCCGCCGTCACCGCCGCTGGCGGAGCTGCTCGCGGACGAGGTGCTTGTCGGGGACGGGGAGATCGAGTCGTCATCGCCGCACGCGGCGAACGCCGCGACGGAGAGCGCCGAGGCGCAAACCAAGCCCAATTTGAATGTACGCAATTTATTCTACCTCCTCCCCCAACATGGCGCATGTAGGAAAACTCGTGACGAGCGCGGCGTGACGATTCAATGGCAGGTGCTCAGTAGGTGAACGCCGCGCTCAACGTCACAGTCGTCCCGACGCTGTACTGGCTGGCGATCTTGTCCTCGTCGCCGTCGCTCCCCTTGGTGACGCGGATGGGCGCATCGATGAGGTTCTCGCCGGCCAGCTTCAGCTCGATGTGCTCGCCGAGGCGCTGGGCCAGGGTCAGGTCGATCTGGTGTCGCGGCTGCTCGTACTCGTCCGCCAGCCCCTTGCGACCCACCCGCTTGAGCCGGGCGCCGAACACGTTGTAGAGGAGCCGGGCGCTCGTGCCGGTCGACTCGCTGGCGTAATCGAGCCCCAGGTTCACCACGAAGGGGGATTGCCCCTGAAGAGGGTGCGTCGGGGTGCTCTCGATGGTGACTCCTCCCTCGTTGTCATCGGGATCGATCGTCACCTCCGACTGCACGAACGTGAGGTTTCCGAGCGCCGTGACCTCCTTCAGGAGCGGGGTGACGAAGCCCAGGCTCTTCCTGAGCTCGAGCTCGACCCCGGCGACGTGACCGGCCTCCGCGTTCACGTAGCTGAGCCTGCCCCTGCCGCCGTTCGGGAAGATGATCTCCTCGATCGGATCCTGGAAGTGCTTGTAAAAGACGCTGACCGCGGCCACCTCACCGGCGGTCGGGAAGATCTCGAAGCGGAGATCGGCGTTCACGACGCTCGTCCGCCCGAGGTCCGGGTTGCCTTGCGCCTCCATCCCGCTGTATCCCTCCTGATACAAGGTCGAGCTGAGCTCGCGGAGCTGGGGGCGGGCCAACGTCCTGGACACGCCGAGCCTGACATTCGAGATCGAGCTCGCCTTGAAGATGACGTTGGCGGCAGGCAAGAGATCGACGTTATCGCTCTCGGCCTTGATCTCCGGGTTTGCCGGGGAGTACCTGTCGAACGCCCTCAGCGACAGCGTGGAGGCCTCGATCCGCGCGCCGATCACCGCTCGGAGCCATCGTGTGATGGCGGCGTCCGTCATCACGTAACCGGCGTAGAGATCGCTGTTCGCCGTGTAGGAGTCGGTCTCGCGCGTGATCTCCTCCAGCTCGAGCGCCGTGCCGATGTTCTCGTCCGAGAACAGCTGGCCCGGCTCCTGGCGCAGGATCGTCGGGTCCGAGCCCGGGCGCTGCTTGAACCGGAACCGGCGCGCGTTGAACTCGCGCTCTCGGAGGTTGAACAGACCGCCCAGCTTCACCCGGGTCGGGGTGTCACCACGGACGAGAGGCTGGGTATAGGCGAGCTGCCCGCCGTAGTTCACGTCGGTCATGTTGCTGAAGAAGTGGGCGCCGCTCAGCGTGCCCTCGTCCCACGAGTAGGCTCCGCTCGTATCGTCCCTGATGTAGACGGTCTCCCTCGTATCGGGCTCGTCCGAGGACGCATGGGAGACGGACGCCTTCCAGTCGAGGGTGCCGCCGTCCAGCGCGCCGATGCGGTGCTCTCCCTGGAGCTGACCCAGGGTGAGGGCCCGGGAGATGAACCGCTGCAGCGTGTCGCGAAACACGCTGCCGCCGTCCAGGGGGTTCCCGTTGATCTCGCTGGCCAGGTCCTCGGACGAGCGGCTGTGGAGTCCGGTGATCGTCACCTTGTGGTTCTGATCGGGGTTGTAGGTGACGCTGGCGAAGGTGCCCCAGGACACCTGGTCGCGGATGTTTTCGGTGCTGGTGTCGACGTTGGGTATGGGCTCGCCGCCCTGAGGAGCGGGCAGGAAGGCTCTCGTGTGCTCTTCAGCGCGCGGAGTGAACTTCCGGCCATAGCTCAGGGTGGCGATGTAACCGAGGCGCTGCTCGCCGCCGAGCTTCAGGGTGTCGCCGACGACCACGCTGCCGCTCCCGTTCGGCGGGGTGAACGACCGCGTCGTCACCATCGACGAGTTGATCGCCCGCCCATAGGTCGTCATCTCGTCCCTCGTGATGGTGCCGCCGCCCGGCTTGGAGCCGAGCCGCACCACCTTGTAGTCGGGGATCTCGCCGGGGAGCGCGCGCGCGCCGCCGTCGATCCCGAGCCAGTCGGTGCCCGAGCCGGCGTAGCTCAGGCGATCCCGGAACGTCGCCTGGCTGTTCAACCCGAGCGACAGCGATGCCTGGAAGAGGAATTGGGTCGGGAGCTCGCGCGTGTTGACCTGGACCGAGCCGCCCACGAAGTCGCCGGGGAGATCGGGCGTGAACGTCTTGACGACGGTGATGTCGCTGAGGACCAGCGACGGAAAGAGGTCCAGCGGGACGGCCTGCCGGTCGGGCTCGGGGCTCGGCAGCGGGGCGCCGTTCAGGAGCGCGTTCGTGTAGCGCTCGCCGAGGCCGCGGACGTAGACGTACCTGTTGTCGACGACGGTCGCGCCGACGATGCGCTTCGCGGCCTCGGCGGCGTTGCGATCGGGTGTCTTCGCGATCTCCTTCGCGCCGACGGCATCGCCCACGTGGGCCGCGTTCTTCCGGATGAGCAGCTGCGCGGCGACGCTCGCCCGCTCCGGCTCGAACTCGACCTCGATGACCTCCTCTGTTTGCTGATCGGGATCGAGGCCGACATCGACCTGGACCACCTGCCCGGCCGTCACCCGTACGTCCTGTACGCGCTGCGGCTTGTGCGCCTCGTACCAGACCCGCAGCTGATGGATGCCCGGCGGGAGCTCCAGCCGATACCGCCCGTCGAGGTCCGCGATCGCCTTGAGCTTCGTCCCCACGACGGACACCTGGGCGTCGAGCAAGGGCTCTCTCGTGGCGGTGTCCGTGACGACGCCCCACACCACGCCTCTCCCCGCGGGCGGCGGGCGCGACGGGCTCGGCTCGTCGAGTCCCGAGACGTCCTCCGCCGCAGGACCGCCGGCCTGAGGCGCCGCGCCGTCTGGCTGCGGCGCAGCGGCTCCGGGGTCGCCCTGCGCGAGGGCCGTGGCCCCCCAGCAAAGCGGTGTCACCAGCGCTGCGACTACCCCCGAGATCCTTCTGCGACTCATGCACCTGTCCCTTCGCGCGCTCCGAGCCCGGGCGCGACTCTCGATTCGATGGCAGGGCGCACCCGCGCCCGTCTGATGAGTTGAGCGGAGGGCCACCTCGCGCCCTCTCCCGTGCACCCCGCCGCGCTCGCGCGACGCGGCGGCGGCTCCCGCGCGCCTCGACTTCACCTCATTCGGCCTCTGCCCTGGCTCAGCGCGCGGGCTTCTCCGTCAGGACGGCGATCGTCTTGGCCCCGCCCATGCGTGCGGCGTCCATGGCCTCCACGGCGACCGCGTAGACGGCCTCGTCATCCGCGTCGAAGTAAAGAACGTTGTCCGAGCGCGCCGCGAAGATGCGCGCGAGCCGCTCCTTCAGCTCGCCGCGCTGCACCTCGGCCTGGTTGATGCGGAGGACGCCGCGCTGATCCACCGTGAGCACCACGGGCTTGTCGGCGTCGATGGGAGGCGGCGCGAGCTTCGCGGTGTCGTCCTTCTTGGGCAGATTCAGCCAGAGCTGCTTGGCGAGCAGCGGCGTCACGACCATGAAGATGATGAGGAGCACGAGCACCACGTCGACGAGCGGCGTCACGTTCATGCTCGGCGCGACACCGCCCTTCTTGCCTCCGCCCTGCGGAACGCTCATCCCCACGGCGCTATCCCTCCTCCGGCGCCGCGGACGCCCCGCCGCCCCGCTGGCTCACCTGCAGCGAGATCCCGGCGAACCCGACCTCCTGGCACAGCGCGAAGGCCTCCCGGACGCGGCCGTACCGCACCGAGGAGTCGCCCTTGATGACCACCCGGCGCTCCGGCTCGGCGGCGCGGATGGCCCGCAGCCGCTCGCCGAGCGCGCCGAGGTCGGCGACAGCCTCCTTCTCGAGGAACACGGTACCTGCGCCGGTGATCGTCACGTAGATCGGATCGAGCTTCGATTTCGACTTCGGATCCGGCTGAAACACCGCCGGGAGCTCGACCCGCTCGCCGTGCTCCATCTGGGGCGCGATCACCATGAAGATGATGAGGAGCACGAGCACCACGTCGACGAGCGGCGTGACGTTGATCTCCGGCTCAGGCGGCTGCTGCCGACCCGAGCGACCGCTCTCCGCTCGAACGTCCATGTTCGTTCTCCATCTCGTCGATGAGCTCACCCGCGCTGCGCTCGAGCGCGAGCTCCACAGCGGCGATCCGGGTGGTGAGGTAGTTGAAGCAAAGCACCGCCGGGATGGCGACCCCGAGCCCGAGCGCGGTGACGATGAGCGCCTCGGCGATGCCGGCGCTCACGGCGCCGAGGCCGCCCGAGCCGGTCGAGGCGATGGTCTGGAAGGCCGTGATGATGCCGATGACGGTGCCGAGCAGGCCGACGAACGGGGCCACCGAGCCGACCGTCGCGAGCACCGAGAGGCCGCGGCGCAGGTCGGCGGAGATCGCCTCCCGGCGCCGCGACACCTCGCGGCGCGCGAGCTCCACCGGCGGCACGCCGCCCTCGCCGGCCTCGACGGCGCGCTGGAAGCGGCGCACGGCCGCGCCGACGAGCCGGGCCAGCGCGGAGCGTCCATAACCGTCGGCGATCGAGACGAGCCGCGCGGTGTCCCAGGCCTCCATCACGGGGCGCGCCTCCCTCGCGAAGCGCCGGGTCTCCGACGCCTGACGCGCGAGCGCGATGAGCCGCTCCACCACGACGGCGACGCTCGCCAGCGCCATGAGCACGAGGGCGAACGCGACGAGCTTGCTCAAAAGCCCCATGGTCGCCCAGATGTGCCCGAGATCAAACTGCATCATGGTTAACCTCCTTCGTTCCTCGGGCGAGAGGCCGCGTCCGCGGCCGCGCGCTCGACGTCATCTCTTCGCCTTGAACGGGATCCGGACCGTCTTGAAGGTCGACACCGGCCTCCCCTCGTGGATCGCCGGCCGGTAGCGCCACGTCTTCACCGTCGCGAGCACCACGTCGTCGAACAGCGGATGGCCGCGGACGATGGTGACGTTCGTGACCTCGCCGGTCTCGGTCACCACGAACCTGACGACCACGGTGGCCTCTATCCCCGCGCTCCGCGCCCCCTCGGGGATGGGAGGGAGGGAATTGGAGAGCGCGACAGGCGGCGTGGCGTTCTCGGGGAGGTGAATCGGCCCTTTCGGCTGCGGAGGAGGAGGCGGCGGTGGCGGCGGCGCGGGCGCAGCCACCGCGGCCGTCCCCGTGCCGCCGGGGACGCCGCCGGGCACGCCGCCCGGTACGCCTCCAGGCTCTCCGTAGGTGTCGTCGTCGCTCGCCTTGGCCTGGCCCGGGTCCGCCTCCGCCGGCGCCTCGCTTGGCACCGCGGTCGGCGCGACGAGCGCCGGGCGTCTGGGCGCCGCGGGGCGAGGCGCCGGCGCCTCCGCCGGCGGCGGGGGCGCGGGCGCCGGGGCCACGGGGGGCGCCTCGGGGACCTGGGTGGCGAGCTTCACCTCGACGACCTCCTCTTCGGGCGGAGGAGGCGCGATCGCGCCGCTCAGGCGGGCGGCGGCGAGCCCAATGGCCGCGAACAGCAGGAGCCCTGCCGCTACCCCGATCGCGAGGCGCTTGGCCCGCTCAGGATCGGCCTCCCCTGCATTCCACGTTTCAAGATACATCGAGGCTCCCGGCACACGCCGGCGACGACACCAGAGCTTTACCTGACCTCATGAGAGGGACCGGCACGCTTCAACGATGTCGCCCAGCATGTGAATCACCGTCTGCACGGTACACTGGCTGCCGTTGCGGCCCGGTGACGGCGGGGCAACGATTGTCGTGCTCGCCCGGCAGCGCGCTCAGGCGCTGCGGCTCTCGGGGAGGTCGGGCGAAGCGGCGAATCGATAGCCGATACCGCGGACGGTCTGGATGTAATCGCCGGCGCGGCGCAGCTTGTCGCGAAGCCGCTTGACGTGGGTGTCCACGGTCCTCGTCGTGATGCTCACGTCGATTCCCCAGACGCCGTCGAGGAGCGCGGTGCGCGTCTGCACGCGCTCGCGCGCCTCGTACAGCGCGACGAGGAGCTTGAACTCGAGGAGCGTCAGCTCGACCTCCTCGCGCTCGACCCACACGCGGTGAGCGCCCTCGTCGATCCGCAGGCACCCGAACTCGATGCTCCGCTCCCCGTCCCCGGAGGACTTCGCGCGGCGGAGCACGGCTTGCACGCGCAGCACGAGCTCCCGCACGCTGAACGGTTTGACGACGTAGTCGACGGCGCCGAGCTCGAAGCCGACGATGCGGTCGACCTCGTCCCCGCGCGCCGACACGATCATCACGGGGATCCGCTGGGTGCCATCGCTCTGCTGGAGAGCACGGCACACCTCCGTCCCCGGGATGTCGGGCAGCATGAGATCCAGCAAGACGAGATCGGGCCGCTGGTCCACGGCCAGCCGGACCCCTTCACCGCCCTGCCCCGCGAGGAGCACCTCATGCCCGGCTTGCCTGAGGTTGTAATCGAGCACCTTCTGGAGCGCCGGCTCGTCCTCGATGACTAAAATCCGCGCCATGGTGAAGAGCGCGTGTACCCGAGCGATGTGACGGACCGATGACCGGATGGCAACAGGGCGGTGCGGCGCCGAAAAGACCGCACGGGCGCGCAGGCGCGGCGGGCGCACGGCGGGATGTAGCAGGGGAGCGCAGGCGCGGCCAAAGGTCACGCGAGCGCGGCGCAGCGCAGCGCAACGAGACAGACGAGACGAGGTGCCCCGCGGGCGCGCGGCGAAAGGTCGCACGGGCGGGGCGAGATGCGCTAGTCTCGCCGGGATGCTGCGGACTTTGCGACTCATCGCGGCCGACGTGCGCCAGAAGGCCACATGGTGCTACGGCAGCGATCCACTGCCGACTATCCTGAAGACGCTGGCGACCGACGGCACGGCGGCGATGGTCCTCTACAGGTTCACGCAGGCCGCACGAGCCCACCGGATGCCGGTGCTCGAGATGGTGCTCAACAAGGCGACCAACCTGGCCGGAGGCTGCGTGATCGGGCGCGGCGCGGACTTCGGGCCCGGGTTCGTGCTCATCCACTCGAACGGCGTTGTCATCAACGGCAACGTCCGCGGCGGATCGAACGTGCTCATCGAGCACCAGGTGACCATCGGCGCCGATCGGCGGCAGACACCGGTGCTCGGGAGCGACCTCTTCATCGGCGCGGGGGCGAAGATCGTCGGCGGGGTCACGGTCGGTGACGGCGCCAGGATCGGCGCCAACGCCGTGGTCGTGCACGATGTCGCGCCGAACACCACGGTCGTGGGCATCCCCGCGAAGCCCGTGCAGCGGCGCGAGGACCGCGCCGCCCAGCCCGCCGCGCGCCCGGCCGCGGACGGGACGAACACCTCGCAGAGCTGACCGGCGCACGGCGGATCGAGGGTTCCAGAGCGGCGGTCACCCGCACAGGAGACGGGTCCAGATCGGCGTTTTCGGCGCGGAAGCGCACTCACGTGCGCTGAGCACCGAAAACGTCGAGATGGGCCCGTATCCGAAGCGGGTGACCGGCGCGCTATCGAGGCATCCGGGCGAGGAGCTCTTGCCTGAGCTGCGCGATCTCTTCCCGGAGCGGGCCGATGAAATCGGCGCTCAGGGTGCGGTTCCGGCCCTGCAGCGCGCGCGCCGTGTGCCACTTGCTGAGCGCGAGCCGCGCGCCGGCGCGGATGAAGCTCCGCCCCGTGGCGCCGCGCCAGCCCAGGGTGCACCGGAGCCGGCCGATCGGCGAGCAGACGAGCTCGAGCTCGTCCTGGGTGAGCATGCCGAGCGCGACCTCGTCGCGCAGATGATCCCGGATCACCCAGCCCTTGCGGATCACGAGCGCCACGATGATCCCGAAGAACGACGCGACGAAGCACAACCAGAGCAGGAGCCACGGCATGAAGATGTCGCCCATCGCGCGCCCCAGCGCGGTGGGGAGGAAGTTCCACACCGCGTGCAGCGCGACGCCGAGCAGGTAGCCGCCGATGGGGGCCGCCGCGCGCACCCACGTCTTCGACGACTCCCGGGCGAGCCCGAAGCCGATGCCGGTCATCGACGTGAACAGCGGGTGGAGCCAGGGCGTGAAGACGCCCCGCAGGACGAACGTGCCAGCGAGAACGTCGCTGCCCTGCATCGAGGCGCGCGCGTAATAGAGCACGTTCTCCACCGCGGCGAAGCCGAGCGCGCAGAACGTGGCGTAGATGATGCCGTCGACGATCCCATCGAACTCCCGGCGCAGGAAGTAGAAGAAGCCGAACACGCCGAGCCCCTTGAAGAGCTCCTCCGCGAACGGCGCGCTGACCGATGCGCTGACGAGCTCGCCGGCCGGCTCGCCGAAGTTGCTTGAGACGCCGATGTGGACGCCCGTGTTGATCAGGATCGAGAAGCCGGTCGCCGCGAGCGCGCCCCAGAGGAACGCCATCAGCAGGCACCACCACGGCTCGGGATCGTACCGATCGATGATCATCGGGACGAACAGGTAGAGGACGAGCGGTGGGAACGCGAAGAGCGCCCCGACGAGCATGGCGCTCAGCATGCTCCCCCCGGACTCGATGACGCCGAGGAGCGTGAAGAGCACGTTGAGGACCGCGCCCGCGATGAGGCCGATGGCCCACAGCCACAGCCCGGCGATGCGCAGCCGCCGGTCCGGGTCGAACCTCCGAACGGCCGCCGGGTAGCCCGCGTGGTGATGCGCGTACGCGTGACGCTGCGGCCCTTGCGCGTAGCCCTGGGGTGCCAGCGGGTACGCGTGGCCCTGCGGCGCCTGCGGGTACGCGTGGCCCTGCGGCGCCTGCGGGTACGCGTGCCCCTGCGACCCCTGCGAATACGCGTGCCCCTGCGGCCCCTGCGAATACGCGTGGCCCTGCGGGCCTTGCGCATAGCCCTGCGGCCCCTGCGCATAGCCCTGCGGCCCCTGCGCGTACGCGTGGCCCTGCGGATAGCCCTGCGGCCCCTGCGGATACGCGTGCCCCTGCCCGTAGCCCTGCGCTGGCTGCGCGTACCCCTGCGGCGCCTGCCCGTGGCCCTGCTGCCCGTGCGGCGGTTGCCCCACGGAGCTCTGCCCCGCACCTTGCGCCGGATACCCCGAAGGGCCCTGCGCGCGCTCGCTCAAGCGCTCCGCCGGCCGGGGTTGTTGCGGCACGCCGGGGGAATCGGGACGATGTCCGTGGGGATTGTTCATGGATCGAGCGCTCTCGCGAAAGCCTCGTGACAGCGGGTGACCGTTCAGC
The DNA here is from genome assembly GCF_051525985.1 of Sorangium sp. So ce145. Classification (NCBI taxonomy): domain Bacteria; kingdom Pseudomonadati; phylum Myxococcota; order Polyangiales; family Polyangiaceae; genus Sorangium; species Sorangium sp. So ce145. The sequence goes on from NZ_CP150315.1 coordinate 7,101,001, forward strand.
CGAGGCGAATCCCCGCCGCGCGCGTGGAGCCGAGAGCAGCGGTGACGATCCGCGGCGGGCGACGCCAGCGTCGGAGCTGTCGCTCACGCCCGTGGGATCGAAGTATCACGGAATATTTCTACCACGGCAGGGACGCGCCGGGCATATATCCCAGCAGCTTCGTTACGGCGCGCTGCCGGCGAGGAGCGCGGAGGCTGTGACGCTCCGCTTCCACGGGTTCCACGAGCTGTCGGGGGTCGGCGGGGTAACGCGGCAGCGGCTCCGCCGCGCCGGGAACGTGGCGAGAGAACGTCAGGGGCGGACGACGCGCGTGCCCGGTGGAGGCGTGAAATCGAACTCGGTCTTCCCGACCGGCTGATTCACGACCGGCGACGAGAAATCGAACCGGTTCCGGTTGCCCTGCGCGTCGAGGATCAGCACGCGGCGGACCTGGTTGGTCTGCCCGTCCACGTAGAGGAGCATCTTCTGATACGCAGGGGTCGCCTCCTTCGGCGTCCCCTCGAGGACATAGCCGCCCTCGAACTTCATCTGCGCAGGATCGAGCAGGCGCAGCGAGAAATCCTTCGTGAGCTGCCCCTTGCCCATCAAGAACGCGAGCGCCGCCGGATACTGAGAGCCCTTCACCGGGGTCTCGAACATCTGCTCGTTGTCCTTCTCGTAGACCTTGATCGTGACGCCGTCGGAGACGACCCGGTTTCCGTTCGGCGCGTCGTAGATCCAGCTCATCTTGCCCGGCTTCTCGAAGGTCACCTTGCCGGTGGAGACCTTCTTCACGTCCTGGACCTTGATCGTGTAGGTCTGGGTGAAGCTCGCCTTGAAGGTCTTCGTGGAGTCGTAGAACTGCTGGACGCGCCTGCCGAGCTCTTCGGCGGTGGGACCCGCGGCCTGGGACTCGCCGGCGGTCGCGAGCGTCGCGAGCACGACCGTGAGGGGCGCCGTCAGCCCGATGAGGCACGCGGCGGCGAGGCGGTTGAGTGAGGTTCGCGTCATCCTTCCCGATCTCCTTTGATGTCCAGAGGCGTCTCGCCCCCGCTCGTCGGCGGCGGGGGCGCCGGCGATGCGCCGCCGGTTCCGTGCCCTGGCAGCCGCACCCTCGCTGAAGCCGGGGCGCGCCGCACGTTTTCGTGTTGGACGCGGCGCGGGAGCGTCCGATGCAGGCTCCATAGCACACGGGATGTGCGCCAGGACCGCCCCCGCCGGCCTCCGGTCACGCGGTCAGCCGAGGCGCCGCGCCGGCGTCCCCATGCGCAACCAGGGAGCCGCGTCGGCCCACGCTCACCCGAGGCGCGCCCGCCGCGGCCGGGCGCGGCGCGGGACGGGCGCGCCCGACGCCGCCAGCGCGGCCGCGAAGCCCGCGGCGCTGAGGTGGGTCATCGCGATGGCCAGCGCGTCGGCGGCGTCCGGCCGCGGGGGCGCGGCGAGGCGCAGGACCGCGGTCATCACCTGCGCGACCTGCGCCTTCTCGGCCGCGCCCCGGCCGACGATGGTCCGCTTCACCAGCGCCGGCGGATACTCCGAGATCGGAACGCCCGCGCGCGCCAGCCGCAGCAGCACGACCCCGCGCGCGTGGCCGAGCTTCGCCGCGCTCTGCGCGTCCTTGGCGAAGAACAGGCTCTCCACCGCGGCCGCGTCGGGCGCGTGCGACGCGATCACCTTGCCGAGCTCGTCGTCGATCTCCACGAGCCGGGCGGCGAACGTCCCGCTCGTGTCGATGTCGATGACGCCGTGCGCGACGTGCTCGATGCGCGTGCCCTGCCGCACGAGCAGGCCCCAGCCGAGGTGGCGCGAGCCGGGATCGATGCCGAGGACCCGCATCGGCTCAGCAGGCCCCGTGCGAGGGCGCCACGACGTGGGTCGGGAAGCCCGGCGCGCGCTCGGCCCCCCCGTCGCGCTCGCCCCGCTCGGCCGCCTCGAGCGTCCGCCGCGGGAAGATCTTGTGCGGGTTGAGCAGGCCCTTCGGGTCGAACAGCGCCTTGATCTTGCGCTCGATCGCGATGAGCTCCGGCGACTGCTCGAGCGCGAGGAAGTCCGCCTTCGACGTCCCGATGCCGTGCTCGCCGCTCAGCGTGCCGCGCATGCCGATCACCGCGCGGAACAGGCGCGACAGCGCCGTCTCCACCTGGGGGACGAGGTCCGGGTCGTTCCAGAGCAGGTTGACGTGGAGGTTGCCGTCCCCGGCGTGGCCGTACGTCAGCATGCGGACGCCCGTCGCCGCCGAGATCTCCGCGACCTCGTCGAGCAGCGCCGGGATCTTGTCGCGCGGGACCACGACGTCCTCCGAGATCTTGTAGCGCGCCATGGCGCGCGTCGTGGGGGAGAGCTGGCGGCGCGCCTCCCAGAGCCGCTCGCGCTGCGCCTCGTCCTGCGCGACGAGCACGTCGAGCGCCCCGGCATCCATGCAGACCTCCCCCACCCGCTCGGCCTGGACCTCGCAGTCCGCGGGCTCGCCGTCGACCTCGATGATCAGCATCGCGCCCGCGCGCTCGTCGACCCCGACGCCGCGCGCGCGCACCGCGTCGAGCGTGGGGCGATCGAGCAGCTCGAGGCAGCGCGGGACGACGCCGGCGGCGACCAGGGCGCTCACCGCGCGCCCGCTGGCGCGCACGTCCGGGAACAGGCAGAGCAGCGTCATCACCGACGGGGGCTTCGCGATGAGCCGGAGCGTCGCCTCCGTCGTGATCGCCAGCGTGCCCTCGCTTCCGACGAGCAGCGCCGTGACGTCGTACCCCGTCACGCCCTTCACGGTGCGCCGGCCGGTGCGGAGGCGCGTGCCGTCGATGAGGATCGCGTCGAGCCCGAGCACGTACTCGCGCGTGACGCCGTACTTGAAGGCGCGCGGGCCGGCGGCGTTCTCGGCGATGTTGCCGCCGAGCGCGCACATCTTGAGCGAGTTCGGATCGGGCGGGTAGAAGAGCCCCTCGGCCTCGACGGCCGCGTGCAGGTCGGCGAGGATGACGCCCGGCTCGACGACCGCGATCTGCTCCTCGCGGCTGATCTCCTTGATGGAGTTCATGCCGATCGTGGCGATGACGATCCCGCCCCCGACCGGCACCGCGCCGCCCGACTTGCCGCTGCCAGCGGCGCGCGGCACGACCGGCACCTCCGCCTCGCTCGCCGCCCGCACCGCCTTCTCGATGTCGGCGGCCGAGGACGCGAGCACGACCGCATCCGGGCTCACCGGCGGCTGATCGGACTCGTCGCCCGCGTAGGCCGCGCACCCGTCGGCCGACGTGATGACCTTCGACGGGCCGAGCGCGCGCTCGAGGAGCCGGCGCGCCTTGTCGATGGCCGACGCCGACGGGCGGGGGAACGTGGGGTGCTGTCGCATCTCCCCCATTTACCGCGGATCGCGCGGCGATGCTGGGGGATCCGCGCGGGCAGGCTCGGGGCTGGCCGCCGCCGGAATCGGGTGCACGCGGGGTGCACGCGGGGTGCACGCGGACACGCGCGCTCCGCGCGGCGTGCCCGCGGTCTGCCTGCCCTCGGGCGAGCGGGCGCGCCGCGCGATCAGAGCAGATCGAGAAAGGCGAGGAGCGCCTCGATCGCGCCGGCGTCCAGCGCGACGAGGCCCTCGCCCGCGGGCGCGCCGTCGTGGAAGAAGGCGCCCGGCGCAGCGGCAGCGGCCGTGCCGCGGTGATCGCCGGCGGCGCGGCCGCCCGTGTCCTCGAAGCGCGCCCGCTCGAGCACATCGCGCAGCGTCTTCGCGGAGCCGTTCGTGAAGTAGGGCCGCTTCTTGTAGAGCCGCCGGAGCGACGGCACCCGCGCGCCGTCCTCGTGCACGTACGGCACGACGCCGGTCTTCTCGTAGCCGGCCCTGCCCCACACGATCGGGCCCTCGGGCGCGAGCACGAGCGCCTCCCAGCGCTCGAACGGGGCCGCGGAGCCGGGGTCGTCGCTGCGGAGCACCGGGGCGTGGCAGCGCGCGCAGCGGTCCCGGAACACCCGGGCGCCGTCGCGCTCGATCGGGGTGAAGCTCGTCCGGCCGAGGACGGCGGGGTTCACGCGGTGCGAGAACGCCATGAGGAAGCTCATGAGCGCGCGGCGGAGCGCCTCGGGCGGCCGCGCGGCGCGCCCGGCGTCGGCGAGCCCGAGATCGGCGAGCCACGGCGCGGCCTCGCTCGAGATCGAGAACCATGGATCGTGGCCGCTCAGCGCGCCGGCGACGCGGAACTCGTTGTCCGCCACCGCGGTGAGATCCGGATCGAGGGCGCGGGAGAAGTGGGGGCGGTTGTTGAACAGGCCGAGCAGCGGCTTGGTCGTGGCGCGCACGTCGCCTCGACCCGTGTGGTGCGTGCGTCCGTCGACGTAGCCCTCGAAGTGGCACGTCTCGCACGTGAACCGGCTGAGCGGGCCGTCGGCCTTGTTCCACGGGGCCATCAGCGAGGTGAAGAAGAGCGCCTCGCCGAGGCGGATCTCGTCGGATCGGGCGTCTTCGCCGCCGTCCCGGACCGGCTGCTTCACGACCGCGCCGTCGCCGGCGTCGAGCAGCCACGCGTCGAGCAACGGGTTCGCATAGGCGAAGGCGCCGCCGCCGAGCGCGGCCATGGCGGCCACGCCGGGGGAAAGCGGGCGGGTGGAGACCTCCGGCGCGCTCGCGAGGCCGGCGTCCGTGGCGCGGAAGAGGAGCTCGGCCCGGCGATCGCCGCCATAGCCGGTCGCGATCACGCGCACGCCGCTCGAGCCGGGGATCGCCGAGAGCGCGACGGCCTTCGGGGTGAGGACGCCGAGCTCGGAGACGTTCACGGCCGAGAGCCGCGTCACCTCGGGCCGGGCGCCGGCGGCGACGCGGTAGAGGAAGACGAACGAGTCGATGTATCCGAACGAGCCGCCGGTCCGGTCGAGCGGGTGATCCTCGACCCCGCCGGCCGCGAGAAGGAGCCCGCCCCCGGCGCCGCCCGTCTCGAGCGCGTCGAAGCTCCAGATCGGGCCGTCGTGGCGGACGCGCGCCGCGCCGCCCGGGAGCGGGCGGCCGTCGGCGCCGACCGGGAGCACGACGAGCGTCTGGTCGAGGAGGCAATCGACGATCAGGTGATGCGCGAGGCGCACGACGCGGAAGGGGCCAGCGCCGATCGGCTCGTCCCAGCGCTCGACCTCGATGCGCCCGTCCGCGCCGGTGGGACCAGGGCGCAGCGTGACGAGCGTGCCGGCGCGCTCGTCGAGCGCGTAAAGGAGGCCCTCGGGGCCGGCCGCGACGTCCCGGACGCCGTGGAGGCCCGCGAGATCGATGCGCCCCGCGGGCTCGAGCGAGGCGCCGCGGACGGCGTAGCGGAAGAGCGAGGGAGACGCCTCGCCGCTCGCGAAGACCTCGCCGGTGGGCGTGACCGCGACCCCTGTCGGCGAGGCCGGCGCGGGGGCGCGGGAGAGCTCGCGAAGCGACGCGTCGAGCAGGACGAGCGCGTCGCGGCCGCGGAGCGGCGAGAGCAGCGCGGGCGCGCCCGGCGCGGCGGGGCGGCCCAGCGGATCCACGGGGCGGAGCGCGATCGGGTCGGCCCCGAACAGCCGGTCGGACCCGGGTGCGCGGGAGAAATCGGCCTCCGCTCGGCGCGCCGCCTCGAAGCGCCGCAGCGGCTCGAGCGGGTCCGGATCGGGGGCACCGCCGTGGACCGGGGGCGCAGGGCGGCCGTCGCACGCAACGGCGGCCAGGCCGAGCGAGAGCGCGAGCGCGAGGCGGACCGCGGCCATGCGCCTGCGCCGGGGGGCAGCGGGCCGAGCCGCCGCGCCGATCACCAGCCGCCGGTGCTCGCCGGCTTCGCGGTCTCGGCCGGCGCCGCCTTCTCCGGCTCCGCCTTGGGCGCGGGCTTCGCCGCCTCGGTCGTGGCCGCGGGCTTCGCCTCGGGCGTCGCCTGGGGCTTGCCCTCGCAGCCGAAGAGACACAGGGCGCCGAGCGCAACAAGCACTGTCAAGACATTCTTCATGGGACTCCTCCTGAACGAGCGGGGCAAGCGAAGCACATCCGCTCGGCGCTCGGAAGGGGCGCGCGCCGTCCGCTGCCATCGGAGGCGGCGCGACGGCGGCTGCGCGGGGTTGGCTGCGTCGGCGGAGGCGGAGCGGGCGACGTGGCCGCCCGCGTCCAGGAGCGAGCGAGAGCTCGCGCGCTGGATCCGGGGCCGGGCGCGAGATGCCGGCGCCCGCGCCCTGGGCGGCCTGGTCAGGTCCCGGGAACGATCTTCACCAGGCTGTTGCGGTTCGCGACGAAGTATTGCTCGCCGTCGTTGTCCTCGACGATCGCGGTGAGCGCGTTGAAGGCCGGCAGGCTGCCCTGACGCGCGAATGCCGGAGCGTTCGGCGCGTTCGGATCGGGGTTCTTGTTGATGACCGTGATGGGCGACGTCTGCGCCCCGCACTGCATGAGCGCGCCCATTTTCCCGCCGGTGTAATCACCGAACAGGTAGACGCCGCGGAGCTGCGGCACCTGGCTGCCCCGGTACACGAACCCGCTGACGACCGATTTGTAATCGCGGTACGGCCCTGTCGCGCTCTGCCGCCGATCCATGTCGGTGATGGGCGGGGTGGGCGTATCGCCCGCGCGCATGGTCTGCCCCCGGCAGGTATCCTGGTGGGTGCCTTCCCACTTCGGCCAGCCGAAGTTCAGCCCCGAGGTGCCGGCAGGAACGTAGTCGATCTCCTCGTAGCTATCCTGGCCGACATCGCCGATGAAGAGGTCGCCCGTCCCCCGGTCGAAGGTGAAGGTATACGGGTTGCGCAGACCATAGTGCCAGACGCGCGAGGCCGCGCCGTCGAGGGGATTGCCGGCCGCCGCGTACGGCTCGGCAGCATTCGGATCGAGGCGCAGGATCTTGCCGAACAGCGAGGCCGGGTCCTGCGACCCGCCAGGCTTGTCGCTGTTGCAGGAGCCGCCCCCGTCGCCCGTGCCGACGTAGAGCATGCCGTCGGGCCCGAACACGATATGGCCGCCGTTGTGATTCACCGCGGACGCGTCGAGCCGCACGATCGTCTTCGCCGAGTTTGCATCCGCCACGTAAGGATCGCTGGACCGCTTGTACTCGACCACCATGTCACGGTTCATGTTCGTGCCCGTGGTCGCCGTCATCATGATGTAGAATTTGCCGCTCGTCGCGTAGTCGGGCGGGAACGCCATGCTGATGAGCCCGCGCTCGTCGTCGAAGCCGCCGGAGCTGAGCGTGATCTGATTGCTCACGTCGAGGAAGACCCCGCTCCGCAGCTGACCGCCGGAGAACACGCGGATCTGCCCGGTCTGCAGCACGAGATACCAGTCGCTCGATCCCTTCGGCTGAGCGGCGTAAACCAGCTTGTCCACGCCGGTGACGACGGGAGCGAGCGCCAGCTTCCCGACGTCGGGCGCCGCGCTGGCATCGCACTCCACCGGGTCGCCGCCGCCGGCGCCGGAGCCGCCCTGTCCGGCGGTGGTCCCGGACGACGACGTGGTGCTGCTGCCACCGCCGGTGCCGGAGCCGGAACCGGAGCCCGAAGCAGAGCTGGAGCCGGCGCCTGCGCCGGAGCTGGAGGCGGAGCCAGCGCCGGCCCCCGTCCCCGTCTGCGCACCGGAGGAGCCCTGATTCCCCCCGCTCGTCGCGGTGTCGCCAGAGCTGGTCGCCCCGTCGTCGCTGCACGCACCGGCGCCCAGCGCGAGACACGCGCCGCCACCCAGCGCGAAGGTCATCCACAAAGCCAAGGTTGAACGCTGTTTCGTCATGGGACGCATTCTATACATGACAAGCGCCGTGGCGCACTCATGAACTACTGCCGGGGGAAAGAACAGGACATCGGAGCCCGGGGTGAACATGTGACGGATCATGCCTGCAGAACGCCAACACGCGCTCGCCTGGCCGGCCGACGGCGTACATTTGCTCGACGCGAGCACGGAGAGGCCGGCGGTGCTCCTCTCCCATCGCATGTGGGCTCAAAGGCCTTCGACAGGCTCGCTCGCCCGGTCGCCGCCGCAATCGAGCCATGGGAGAACGGCGCCCCTCGACCGGTGTCGAGCGGCATTGCTCATGATTTGATCAGCCGTTCAGATGAAATGCGCCTGGCGCACGCCGACGTGGGCCTTTGGTGCGCTGATCACTCGCCGAGATGGATATTTGAAGCAGAGCGGTACGTGCGAGTCCCCGAGGTCCGCTCGGGGCCGGGGCTATATTCCCGTCCAGGACCCTTCTGATCATCGCCTGCGACGGATCATCGCTCGCCGCGCCCTCGCCGCCGGCGCTCGCTGGCCGGCGCGCAGCGTCACCGGCAAGCCAGCCGCGACGCGCCATGGCGCGACCGCGCCTGGCTCACCGCGCCGGACGAGCCCCGGCGGAGAGACGTGCTGTGTTCCACCCGGGCACCGCAATCGATGCCGGCCGACTCGGCATCATCCATCAGCTCGCCGCACGGCGCCACGTCGGAGAGGTGATCCGTGTCAATCGAGGCGCCACGCGGAACGCCGGTATCTCCGGGCGCCCTCACTCACGCCCGCTCTCCCCTGTCCTCGGTGCCAGTCGGCTCACCCGGCTCGACGCCGGACGCCGTGGGGCGCCCCGCGAGCTCCCCCCGCTGCGACGACGCCCCCTCCTGCTCCTGTGGCGCTCCGCTCAGAGAGTGCCCGCGATCCACACGCTCCCGGGGCCCAGGCCGACGCGCGCGCTCCAGGGGGCGCCGGCCGTCGGCCCGCGGCCGCGCGCGGACGCCGCGGCGGCGTCAGGCGCAGACGGCGCGGTGATCCAGAGGATCGCCCCGCCCACGGCGAAGGCCGCGCCCGCGATGAACACCGCCGTCCCGATGTTGCCCTTCGCCACCGCGTCGTCGCGCAGATCGAGGCCCGTCTGATCGACGCAGCGGCCCGCCTCGTCGCAATGGCCGCCCTCGGTGGCCTTGTCGAACGTCGATTTCGCCATGAAGCCGAGCGCCGTGCCGACGCCGAGCCCGACCACGCCGAGCCCGACCCCGACGATGCCGAGCGGCTTGCGGATGCTCCCGCCCTGCGCCGAGGGCGGGTCGCTCGCCGGCGGACGGACAGGAGGCGGCGGCGCGACCGCCGGCGTCGACGCGCCGCTCGATCCCGAGGCGGAGGCCGGCTCCGTGGCGCGCTCGAGCGCCGGCACCGTGACGCTCACCACGCCCGGCTTGTCGATCGCGACCTTCACCTCCCAGGGCTCGTACCCAGGCGCGGTGGCGGCGATCCGATGCTCACCCGGGTCGAGCGGCACCGCCGTCCCCCAGAGCGCCCTGCCCACGGCGACCCCGTCCCGCGTGAGGCCCAGCCCCGCGATAGACGCCGCCGGCGGGACCACGATCTGCAGGCGGGAGAGCCGCGGCTCGAGCGCGGCGGCCCGGGCGCGCGCCACCCGCTCGCGCTCCATCTGCCCGGCAGAGAGCGAGGCGGCCGCGACGTCGCGGAAGCCGATCCACGCCGTCGCGATCTTGCCGGTGCGCTCGTAGCAGTCGGAGAGGTTGAAGAGGGTGCCGATGCCGGGGTCGATCGCATGGCTCTCGGCGAACTTCGGACAGGCCTCGGCGTGCTTCCCCGCGGCCATCAGCGCGCGGCCCTCGTCGAACAGCGCGACAGCAGCGGCGCGCTCCTCCCGGGTCGGCTCGGCGGCGCCCGCGGCCGGCGCGAGCGAGGCGAGCGCAGCGAGCGCCGACAGGAGCGCTACCGCTCGACGGCGACCGGCCCCCGCCAGCGGGGCCCGGGAGACCGCAGCAGCGCAGCCGGACGCCGGACAGGGGCTCGAGAGACGACGATGGCAAAGCAAGACGGCACCTCTCCTGGGCTCACGGGATGTCATCGCGGATCGGAAAAGAGGTCTTGCGGCGCGGTCGATGCGGGGCGGGCCGGCGGCGGGGTCCGCCCCGACGGCCGCGCGCCCTTCGACGACGCCGGCGGCCGCGGCGCCGCGGGCCCGCTCGCGGTCGGCCGCGCGGTCGCGACCTCGGACACGGGCGCTTCAGGCGGCGGCGCAGGGCCGCCGTCGAGGAGCTCGGCCGCCTTGCCCGCAGCCAGATCGGCCGCGGGCACCGCCGCGTCGCGCGAGGGTGCCTCCGGCGAAAGCGGCGCCTCCGAGGGCGCCGACGCGGCGAGCGGCGCCACGCCCGACGCGGGGACGCGGAGCGCGAACCACACGAGCCACCCGAGCCCCGCGGCGCCCACGAGCGCGGCCGCGAGGGCCGCCGCGATCCCCAGGGTGCGCGCCCCGCCACCCTGGCCCGACGAGGCGCGCGTGCCGCCCCAGGAGCGATCCGTCGCCGCGCCGTCCGAGAGGAGCGCCGTGGGCGCGCCATCCCACGCGGAGCCGGCCGCCACGCCCTTCCCATCGGGGTCGCTGGACGACGGCGCCGCGGGTCCGGGCGACGTGGAGCTCGAGCGCCGGGGCGGCCCGGGCGCGCGGCCCGCCTCGGCGCTCGCGTCGAGGCGGATCTGCAGCACGCGCGCGGCGCGATCGGCCAGGTGCTGCGCGTGCGGCGGCGCGAACCGAGCGAGCTCGGCGGCGAGCTCGGCGATGTTGCCGAAGCGATCTGCAGGGCTCTTCTGGAGGCAGCGCTGGACCACCCAGCCGAGGCGCTCGGGCACGTCGGACCGCTGCGCGTCGAGGCGCGGCGGCCCCTCCAGGATGCGGTCGTAGATGGCCATCGCGGAGTCGCCCCGGAAGGGGACGGCGCCCGTGAGCAGCTGATAGAGCATGGCGCCCATCGACCAGACGTCGGCCCGCGCGTCGACGCTCTTCGAGGAGACCATCTGCTCGGGCGCCATGTAAAACGGCGAGCCCAGCATCGTCGAGCTCTCGGTCATGTCGTGCGCCTTGGGCCCGGCCGCCTCCGCCGCGAGGGCCATCTTGGAGATGCCGAAGTCGATGACCTTGATGAGCGGGCTGCCGTCGGCCCGCTGGGTCAGGAACAGGTTGGCCGGCTTCAGGTCCCGATGGATGATGCCGAGCGCGTGCGCCTCCGCGAGCGCGTCGCACGCCTGGAGCAGGTAGTCGCAGGCGAGCGCGATCGGGAGCGGCCCGCGATCGCGCAGGACGACCTTCAGGTCGGTCCCCTCGAGGTATTCCATGACGAGGTAAGGCTCGCCGCGCGCGAGCGTGCCGACGTCGTACACGCGCGTCACGTGCTCGCTCCGGATGCGCGCCGCGACCTGCCCCTCGCGCAGGAAGCGGGCGACGAGGTCCGCGCGCTCGCGGGCCTGGGGCTGCAGGAACTTGATGGCCACCCGCTCGCCGAGCAGGAGATGGCGGGCGGCGACGACCACGCCCATCCCGCCTTCACCGAGGACGCGCTCGACCTCGTATTTCTCCGCGAGGACGTCCCCCACGCTCACCGGTACGACCATGCACGCCCTCGCTCCGCCCCTCCGCTAGTATCAAAATGGCGCGTGCACGACAACGCGAGCTTTCCCGGAAATCAGCGAAGGGCGAGGGAAGAAGCCGCCGCGCCGCCATAACCAGCCACGCAGCCATCCGAGGTCGCGCGCGTCGCTCGCATGCATCGCGGGTTCGCCAGCGGCGCGTTCTGCTTGTATATGCATGACGCAATTTCACCATGAGCACCGTTTCACCATGATCACCGAGCCGACCGATCCGTTCGTCCTCGCGCGCGAGCTCCTCGAGCAGCGGCAAACCACCGAACCGACCGACGCGACCGCCATGACGCTGGCCACGGCGGACGCGTCCGGGCGCCCCTCGGCGCGGATGGTGCTGCTGAAGGGCATCGACGATCGCGGGTTCGTGTTCTTCACCAACTACGAGAGCCGCAAGTCGATGGATCTCGCGGCGAACCCGTTCGCCGCACTGTGCATCCACTGGGCGAAGGCCGCGGAGCAGATCCGCGTCGAGGGGCGGATCGAGCGGGTCAGCGACGCGGAGTCGGACGCCTACTTCGAGACCCGCGGGCGGGGCAGCCAGATCGGCGCGTGGGCGTCCCGGCAGAGCGCGCCGCTGCCCTCGCGCGAGGCGCTCCTCGATCGGGTGCGCGAGATCGAGCGCCGCTTCGAGGGCCGGCCGGTGCCTCGGCCGGAGTTCTGGGGCGGCTACCGGGTGGTGCCGGAGCGCGTCGAGTTCTGGTACGGCCAGGAGAACCGCCTGCACGACCGCGTGGTGTACGTCCGCCACGGCGACGGCTGGCGCGTCGAGCGGCTCTACCCCTGAGCGCGGCGCGATCGTCGATCAGGCGCGCTCCGTCACGCTCCGTGACCCGCGCCGGGGAGAAGCCATGAAATCGAAGACCGATTATTTCTACTTCGAGACGAAGGCCAGGCGCGAGCTCATCAACGTCACCGAGCGCGTCGCGGCCGTCGTCGCCGCGAGCGGCATCCAAGAGGGCATGGTCCTCGTGAGCGCCATGCACATCACCGCCGGCGTGTTCGTGAACGACCACGAGCCGGGCCTCTGGGAGGACATCTGGGCGTGGCTCCAGCAGCTCGCCCCCGAGGGGCCCGACTACAAGCACCACAGGACCGGCGAGGACAACGGCGACGCCCACCTCAAATCGATCCTCGTGCACCACCAGGTGATCGTGCCCATCACCGCGGGGAAGCTCGATCTCGGGCCCTGGCAGCAGATCTTCTACGCGGAGTTCGATGGCGGCCGGCGCAAGCGCGTCGTCGTGAAGGCGATCGGGGAGTGACGCCGCCGGCCGACGCGCGGGCGACAGGGTCGAGGGCGCTCGTCTCCCTAGCCGCCCGCGGGCGCCGCGGGTTGCGGCGCGTGGGGCCTCGCGGCGCCGTATTCCCTCGCCCCGCGCTGCATGAGCGAGGCGATCGCGCCGAGCGCTTCGGTCCAGGCCTCCTGGTGCGCCGGGGACCACTCCGCGGCCGCGACCTCGGCCATCGCGGAGATCAGCGCGTCGGCGACCCAGGGGTACATCGCGTCCGTCACGCCGTAGTCGACGTGCTTTGCCCCCATCGCCATGAGCTTCTCCTCGAGCCACGACGCGTCCTCCAGCCGGTCGATGACCGCGGCGAGCGCCTCGGTGAGCATCTTCTCTTGCTGCTCCTGGCTATTGCGCCCGAAGAGCGGCTTCACCTGCGGATACCGAGAGAACAGGATCCCGTAGAAACGGTGCGTGAGGTTGGGCGCCCTCTCGATCACGAGCTCGAAGCTCTCCCGCAGCAAGCCAACGTTCAATCCCATGACAAACCTCCAGGCCGGGCGCGGTGCCCGTGCTAGCCATCGTCGGCGATCGATTCGCCCGTCGGCCCGCACGAGCTCGCACGGGCCGTGCCAGAGGCGTTTCTCCGCCGATCGCGTCGATCCTCGCCGGATCGGCGCGACCTCTGCAGCCGGCGGCGGTTTCCCCCAGGAAACCCGGCCGGCTGCAGAGGACGGCCGCTCCGGGGGCGCCCACCCGCGCGCCGCCCCGCCGCGCGCCTTGCTCCGCTGCACCCCAGGGTGTTTCCTGCCGGAGTCTCCGACAGGAAACCTCCGTCGCCTCCGTCTCCTCGAGGAACCCGCGTGACCCTGCTCGACGCCGTGCTCAGCCTGTCCGAAGCGCCCGCCCGCGACGAGGCGCTGCAGCGGATCCTGCGCGCGCTCGCGCGGGTGACGGCGGCGGACGCGCTCTCGGTGCTCACGGCGGCGGAGGACGGCTCGGTCGGCGTCGCCGCGCAGATCGGGCTGTCGCCGGCCGCCCTGGGGATGAGCTTCCGGCCCGCGGAGCACCCGCGGCTCCGCAGGGCGACACAGGCGGCCGGGCCGATCCGCTTCCTCGACCCGAGCGAGCCCGACCCCTACAGCGGCTGGCTGCTCGGCAGCCCCGGAGAGATCCACCCGATCCACGCCTGCATGGCCGTGCCGCTGCACGTGCAGGGCCGCCTCGCCGGGCTGCTCACGCTGGACGCCTGCGATCCCCACGGCCTCCGCGGCCTGCGCGACGAGGACGCGCGCGTGTTCGCGGGGCTCTGCGCCGGCGCGCTGCGGCTCGACGCCGGCCCGGAGGCGCGCCGCGCGATCGGCCCGGCGTCGATCGGCCCGGCGCCGGGGAGCCGCTCGGCCGGGATGCAGCGGATCGAGCGCGAGATCGCGGTGCTCGCCCCGCTGTCGGTGCCGGTGCTCGTCACGGGCGAGACGGGCGTGGGGAAAGAGCTCGTCGCCCGCGCGCTGCACGAGCGATCGCCCCGGGCGAGCCGGGCGCTCGTGATCGTCAACTGCGCGGCGATCCCCGCGCAGCTGGTCGAATCGGAGCTCTTCGGCCACAGGAGAGGCGCGTTCACCGGCGCCACGGCCGCGCGCGCCGGCAGGTTCGAGGCGGCGCACGGCGGGACGATCTTCCTCGACGAGATCGGCGAGCTCCCGTTCTCGGCGCAGGCGCAGCTCCTGCGCGCCCTGCAGGAGGGGGAGATCCAGCCCGTGGGCGAGGACCGGGCGCGCCGCGTCGACGCGCGGGTCGTCGCGGCCACGAACCGCGATCTCCGGCGGGAGGTCGCCGAGGGGCGCTTTCGCGCCGATCTTTTCCACCGGCTCTGGGTCTACCCGATCTGCGTGCCGCCCCTGCGCGAGCGGCGCGAGGACATCCCCGCCCTCTGCGAGCGCTTCGCCGCAGAGATCGCGGCCGAGCTCGGCGCGGCGCGGGTCGACTTCACCGAGCCGGCGCTGGGCGCGCTCGCGCAGGGAGCGTGGCCGGGCAACGTCCGCGAGCTGAAGAACGCCGTGGAGCGCGCCGTGCTTCGCCGGACGATCGCGGAGGGCAAGCGCGCGGCCGGCAGGGCGCTCGTCGTGCGGCGCGAGGATCTCGACGCGATCGACGGCGGCGCGCCGGAGCGCTCGCTCGCCCCGCGGATCGAGCTCCCCGGGGAGCGGCCGTGGCTCGCGGACACGGCGCTGGGGCAGCCCGTGGAGCTCCTGGCAGAGGCGCTCGAGAGGGCCCGCCGCGAGGCGTTCGCCCGAGCGTTCCGGGCAGCAGGCGGCAACGCGGCGACGGCCGGACGGCTGCTCGGGCTGAGCCGATCGTTCGCCTACAAGGAGGCGGTGCGCCTCGGGCTCATCCCGCCGGCCGGGCCGCGCAAGCGCTGAGGAGCCCGAGCGAGACGCCGTCCTCTCGAAGGACGGAGCGCAGCACCTCCACGGCGGACGACGACGCTCAGCGCGCCGGCTCGGGGGTGCCGATCCCTTCGAGCGGCACGCGCGCGAGCGCCGTGTAGCGCGCCCCCTTCGGGGTCAGCTCGCTCTGGTAGACGATGATCTCCTCGATCCGCGTCTCGCCGAAGTCGACGCTGCCGACCGCCTGAGCGCAGGCGTCGAGCGCCGGATCGCCGCGCGGATCGCGCGAGCGGGCGAGGGTGAGGTGCGGCTCGAACGGCCGGTCCTCTGGCACGTAGCCCGTCGACATCGAGAGCGTCTGCTCCAGGTCGCGGTGGATCGCGGTGAGGGCGCCGACTGCGCCGCCCACGCCGAGCCAGAGCACGCGCGGGCGACGCCGCGTTCCGAACGCGCCGCCCTTCTCGATGCGCAACGTGAGCGGCCTGTGGAACGCGGCGACGCTCCCGGCAGCAGCGATGACGAGCGGCAGGCGCTCCTCTCCGATCTCGCCCATGAAGGCGAGCGTGATATGCAGCCCAGCAGGCTCCACCCACTTGGCGGACGGAGCCCGCGGCGAGATCTCCCGCAGGAGATCTCCGACCTTGGCGAGGAGCTCGGCTCCCGGATCAACGGCGACGAAGACGCGCACAGCTCACCTACGCTCACCCACGCTCAATTACCACCCACAGACTTCACCCTTGTTCTGCTCCTTGAGCCACCTCCGGAGCGGCTCGAAGTACTCCAGCATCGCGCCCGGATCGGCCGCGGTCTCCCCCGTCACCGCCCGCATCGCCTCCTGCCACGGGCGGCTCGCGCCGAGCGAGAGCATGGCGCGCAGCTTCTCGCCCGCGGCCGCGCTGCCGTGGATCGAGCACGCGTGGAGCGGCCCCGTGTGCCCGGCCGCCTTGCACAGCGCGCGGTGGAACTGGAACTGGTAGATGTGCGCGAGGAAGTAGCGCATGTACGGGACGCCCGCCGCGACGTGGTACTTCGCCCCCGGGTCGAAATCGGCCTCGCTGCGCTGCACCGGCGGCGCGACGCCCTGGTACTTCAGCCGCAGCGCCCACCACGCCGCGTTGTAGTCGGCCGGCTTCGTCCTGCCCGAGAAGACATCCCACCGCCACTGGTCGATGAGCTTGCCGAACGGGAGGAACGCGATCTTGTCGAGCGCCTTCTTGAAGAGGAAGTTGATGACCCCCTTCTCGTCCTCGGACACCCTGTCGAGCAGCCCCAGCGACCTCAGGTAGCTCGGCGTCACGGAGAGGGCCAGCGTGTCCCCGATCCCCTCGTGGAAGCCTTCGTTGGCGCCCGACTGGAACAGGATCGGGAGCTTGTAGTACTGGTGGAAGTAGTAGACGTGCCCGAGCTCGTGGTGGATCGTGATGAGATCCTCCTCGCTCGGCTCGATGCACATCTTGAGGCGGAGATCGTCCCGGTCGCCCACGTCCCAGGCGTTCGCGTGGCAGACGACCTCGCGGTCGGCCGGCTTCTTGAGCAGCGATCGCTCCCAGAAGGTCGCCGGCAGCGGGTCGAACCCGAGCGAGGTGAAGAACCGCTCCCCGAGCGAGACCATCTGCTTCCCGTCGAGCTTCTTCGCCTTGATCTTCCGCGTCACGTCGAGCGAGGGCTGGCCCTTGTACGGCTCCATGAGCCCGTAGACGTTCGACCACTCCTGCGCCCACATGTTGCCGAGGAGGTGCGCCGGGATCGGGGCCTTCTCGCCGATCCTGTCCTTGCCATGGATCGCGCGCAGCCTCGCGCGCACATAGCAGTGCAGCTCGTCGTAGAGCGGCTTCACTTTGCCCCAGAGCCGCTCGGTCTCGGCCTCGAACGCATCGGGGGACATGTCGTATCCGGCTCGCCAGAGCGCGCCGACGTCCGGGAGGCCGAGCTCCGCCGCCCCCTTGTTGCCGAGGGCGACGTAACGCTCGAACTTCGGCCGGAGCGGCGGGGCGATCGCGTGCCAGCCCGCCCATGCATCGAGCAGCTCGTCCCAGTCGCGGCTTGTCTTCAGGAGGCTGGAGAGCTCGTCGAGCGCGAGGCACTTCGGCTCGGCCCCGGCGCCCGCGCGCGCAGCGCGCGCCGCGCCCAAGCCCGCGGTCGTCGCCCGCCCTGGCCTGGCCTTCGGGCAGTGCTTGCCCTTGCCGTACAGGCTCGTCATCTCGACCGAGAGCGCGGCGAGCTCGGCGCGCTCCGCCGGGTCGCTCGGCGCCGGAAGGGAGGTCGAGATCTTGAGGAGCGCCAGCTGGCGGGCGACGTCCGCGGGCAACGCGAGCCCGTCGAAGCGCGCCGCCGCCTTCATCGCGCGGTTCAGGTACTCCATGCTCGCCTCCTCGGCGGAGGCGGCGAGCGCGTCGGTGTCGTCCGTGAGGTAGGTCTGGTTGACCCAGGACGCGCGCGCGGACTGGATCCGCAGCCTGCGCAGCTCCCGGTCGACGGCGGCCACGAAGGCCTGCGCCTCGGCCGGGCCGGGCGGCGCCGCCTGCGGGGGGGCGGCCTCCGGCCGGGCCGCCGCGGGCGCCGGGGTCGCGGGCGCCCCCTCACCCTGGCGCGGCGGCGCTGTCGCCGCCGTCGGCGGAGCGGCGCCGCTGCACGCCGCGCCCAGCCCGAGCGCGACGAGCATCAGCGGACGCGCGATGGCCGTCCGGGCGAGGGCAAAGCGGACCACGGGCCCTTCATACACGCCGGACCGTGCCGAGGGAACCAGGAGCGACGTGCGATCGTCGGGGCGCGGCCCCGCCGCGCCGCCCCTCCGGATTCACCCGCACCATCCGCGAGTCCCCCGCACCGTCCGCGAGTCCCGGTACCGTCCGCGTGCCGCACGGGTCGGCGCGACCTGGACGAACCGCCCCGCGGTGACGGCTGCCATGCGGCGGTGAACTGCCGTTACAATGCTCCCCCACCATGAGGAATGCCCTTGCGCCCAGGCCCACGCTCTCGGCGGTCCTCGGCCTCGCCGCCGCCCGCCCGGCGCCCCGCTCGCCCGCAGGACGGACGAGCGGCCGCCGCCCGACGGCCCGGAGCAGCCGCTCCCGGTCGCCTCGCAGCGCGAGGCGGCGAAGCGCTGCGACGAGCTGCGACCTCGAGGTGAGGTGCAGACGGATGCCCCACCCCGAGGCGCGCGCCACGACCTCCTGCGCACCGAGCGACGGCCATGAGTGAGCTCGAAAATTTCTCGTTCGTGATCCCCGGCGAGCTCGCCGGCATGGCCTACCCCCACGCGCCCCAGGCGGTCGAGGAGCTCGCGGAGCTCGGCTTCCGCAGCCTGGTGTCGCTCTCGCGTCGGGCGCCGCCGCCCGCGACGGTGGGCCCGCTCATCCACCTGCATTGCCCGCTCGCCGACTTCACGCGCATCCCGAGCGTGGACCTCCTCCGCGCCGTGGCGTTCCTCGGCCGGGCGCCGCGGCCGATCGCCGTTCACGGGGAGGGCGGCGTCGGGCGGACCGGCGTCGTGCTGGCGTGCCGCCTCGTGTCGCTGGGCAGGTCGGCGGCCGAGGCCATCGCCGAGGTGCGGCGCGTGCGGCCAGGCTCCATCGACGACCCCGAGCTCGAGGCGTCGGTCGCGGAGTTCGAGCTGTTCTACCGGAGCGCGCACGAGCAAGCGACGCCGGCCCCCTTCAACTTCGCGCCCGCGTCGCCGCTCGACCGGATCGTCCACGGCGCGGAGCGGCCCGGCTTCGGGATGGCGAGCTGGTCGGCTTCCGGGATCCGCTCGTCCGTCGTCGCGCCGCCGAGCTCGGCGGCGCACCCGGATCCGAGCGACGCGCCCGTCGAGGCGTGGCTCGCCTTCATGGCGCGGCACGGGATGCGCGAGGTGCTCTGCCTGCTCGACGAGGGAGAGCTGGCGCTCCACCGGATCCCGCTCCTCGGCCGCTACCAGCGCGAGTTCCTCCGGGTGACGCACGTGCCGCTCGACGGGGGCGCGCTCCCCTCGCCCGAGGCGCTGGAGCGCGCGCTCGACGCGCTCAGGCGCGCCGAGTCCAGCGGCGCGCCCGCCGTCGTGCACTGCGCGTCCGGCGCGGGCCGCGCGGGCGTCGTGCTGGCAGCGTGGCTGCGCGCCCGGCACGGCCTCTCCCCCGAGGCGGCGATCGGCGCGGTCCGGGATCACGCGCGGCACTTCGGCGCGCACCGCGACCCGCTGAAGGCAGGGCCCGCGGCGCGGGATCTCATCGCGGGCGTGCCGGCGCTCGCGTGAGCGCGCCGCTCGCGTGAGCGCGCCGGCCGGCGCCGGCCCGCGCGGCGTCGAGCGTCACCCGCCGGCGCTTCGCCCGGGCCTCGCGCGCCGGTGCTCGCGGTACATGCGCAGGGCGAAGACGCCGGCCGGCTCGCCGCGGAGCCCTTCGGCGAGCGCGCGGAGCTCGGGCGGCAGCTCGGAGGACGGCGGGAGCGGCGACGGGTGGTGCTCGGGCGCGAGCAGCGGCGCGGCGAGCGCGGCGAACGTGAGATCGGCGGCCGAGAAGCGGTCTCCGACGAGGTACGGGCGCCCATCGCGGAGGCGTTCGTTCACCGCGTCGAAGACCGCGCGGAGCTTGCCCCGCGAGCGCTCGGCGGAGGCGGGGTCGATGCGCATGACGCGCTTCATGACCGCCCGCGCGACCGGGTAGTAAGCGCGGAAGGTGCCGCGCCCGAACCACCAGGGCGGCGCCGCGCCAGCGCCCTCGAGCGAGCGGAACGATCCGCCCATGAAGGCGAACGCGCCCTCCGCGTCGGGCAGGAGGTGAAAGTACGCGACGCGGCGGATCGCGGGGCCGAGGTCGGCGTCGAAGCGCTGCTCGAGCGCCTCGACCTCGGCGCGGCCCGCGTCGGGCTCGCGGGAACCCTGGAAGAAGAGCGCGCGCTCCGGCGGCACGAGCGTGTCGGCGTAGCGCAGGATGTCGGTCGAGTCGCCGAGCACGCCAGCCGGCGAGACGAGCACCGGGACGGAGCGGCGCCCGCCGGCCCGCAGCGACGGGAGCGCGTGGGCGAGCGGGAGGTAGGCGTCCTCCCGGTATCGCGCGCCGGCGCGATCGAGCGCCCACCGCGCCTTCTCGCAGAAGTGGCTCCAGGGAATGGTGATGAGGCGGAGGGGCGCGCCCACGCCAGGATCAGACATAAAGAACGTCCAAGGGCCCTGGACGGCGCGGGCGCGGAGCGCGCCTCAGCGCCGGATCTCGAAGAGGTGGATGCCGTACGCGGGGAGCTCGACGCCGAGGCCGCGCGACAGATCGACGAGCTCGTCACCGTCGCGCGGGTGCTCGTTGCCGGTCATGAGGTCGGCGAGCAGGACCTTGCGGCCGGCGATGCCGGCGATGTCGAGCGGGATGCGGCACCCGCTGCGCGACGGGGCGAAGTTGATCACGGCCACGAGGGGCGCCGCGCTCCGGGGCGCGCCGCAGGCCGGGAGCGGCTCCCACCGGTAGGCGACGAACGCGTCGGCGCCCGGCCCGCGCGCGGTGAGCGTGGCGAAGCTCCCGGTGCGCAGGATGGGGCGGCGCACGGCCGCGAGCAGCCGCTCGTGGAAGGCGAGGCAGGCCTGATCGACCGGCTCCTCGGGGGCGCGGGCGAGGTGCAGCGAGGCGCGCACCGTCCGCCCCTCGAGCTGGCCGTGGTGGATGAACCGCATCCCGGGCACCGTCGCCGCGATGAACTCGGCGGCCCGACGACGATCCGGGGGGAGCACGGCGGCGATGCGCGGCTCGTCGTGGTGCTCGATGAAGCGGACGCTCCGCCGCTGGTAGTCGGGCGTCGCCGCGAGGTGGCCGCGGACCGAGGACGCGGAGGCGTGGCTCAGCCGATCGTAAAGGCTCTTGTCGAAGGTGTAGTCGAACCCGAGCATCTGCAGGCGCCACTCGAGGTCCCAGAACGCCTCGGCGATGAAGACGAAGCTCGGGTGGTCGCGGCGGACGGCGTCGATCGCCTCGGCCCAGAACTCGCCGGTGGCCTCGGCCTTCCG
Organism: Sorangium sp. So ce145; assembly: GCF_051525985.1. Lineage (NCBI taxonomy): Bacteria > Pseudomonadati > Myxococcota > Polyangiales > Polyangiaceae > Sorangium > Sorangium sp. So ce145. The sequence continues at coordinate 7,121,905 of NZ_CP150315.1, forward strand.
CTCCGCCGGCGGGCGCTTGGACCACGTGCGCCGGAAGACGTCGTCGAGCACCAGCATCGCCATGTCGCAGCGGACACCGTCGCAGCGCGACGCGACGCCGCGGAGCGCCTCGACGGACGCGGCGCGCGTCGCCGCGAGGCGGTAGTCGAGCTGGGCCGTGTCGGGCCACGGCGGGATGTAGGGATCGCGCCCGCTGAGCGGGGCGCCGTCGTCGCCGGCGATGAAGAGCTCGGGCTTCTCCGCCACCCAGTGGTGATCGCGCGCGACGTGGTTGGGCACGAAGTCGAGGATGACCCCGATGCCCCGCGCCGCGAGGCGCCGGCGCAGATCCGCGAGGCCGGCGTCGCCGCCGAACGCGGGGTTCACCTCGTAGCGCGCGACCGCGAACGGGGAGCCCGCCACGTCGGCCTCGGTCCAGTCCGGCAGCACGCGGTCGTACTCGGCGCGCAGATCGGGATCCGTGAGCGAGCGGCGCCGGCCCTCCTCGCCGAGCGTCCAGACGCCCATCAGGTGCACGTAGTCGACCCCGAGCGCGGCGAGCCGATCGAGCGCCGCGTCGGGCACGCTGGCGAGCGTCACCCTGGCCTTGGCGGCGCGCGAGAGCTCGTGGAGCCAGACACGCACGAAGATCGCGTACAGCAGGGGGTGCTGGTGGGCAGGGACTAGGGAGCTCATCGATTGGATTGGGGACGGCGGGGCCCGCGAGGGAGTCGCGGACAGCGGGCGTCGGCCGGGGATTGTCTGCGCGCTCGGGTGGTCCCTGCAAGCGCGATCACGATGTGCTGCAGGCGCGGCCGGCCCAGGCCGCGCGCGCAACGTCCAGCACAGAGGCCGCCTCGCTCGATCCCGGGCGCTCGCGGCGCGGCGCTGTCAGGCGCGGCGCGCGCGGCGCTCGCCGCGCCTTCGCGCGAGCGCGGCGGCCGCGCCGAGGGCCACGAGCGGCAGGGCGAGGGGCGTCGCGGCCTCGTCGGGCGAGAGCCGGCAGCCGCATCCGCCCTGCTTGGGCTCCACCGGCGGCGGCGCCTCGGCCGGCGGCGCGTCGTCGACGGGCCCCTCCGCCTCGGCGGCGCCCTCCTCGGGCGCGCCCTCGGACGCGTCTTCCTTGGCGGGCTCGTCGCTCTTCTCGGCCTCGGCCTTGTCCGCCTTGTCGTCCTTCTTTTTCTTCTCGCCGCTGAAGACGATCGCGCGGCGATCGATGACGGGGTTGTCGCCCTGCAGGGTGATCTTCTGCTTCTGCCCCATCTGCACGCCGTCGCTCGCGCGCTTGATCACGAGGTCGTACTCGCCGGCCTCGAAGCCCCGATCGCGCCGGAGGACGAAGTCGAACTTGGTGATCGCAAAGACCTTGCCGCTGCTGTCGGAGAAGCCGACGTCCATGCTCTCGTTGATCGACTGCTGGTTCTGGAGCGGGATGCGGACGAGGACCGGGGTCTCGGGCGACTTGTCGGTGAGCGCTCGCTCGTAGTGCACCGTCGGCGTGAACGAGAACAGCATCGGGATGTGCCCGAGGTGCGGCATCCCTCCGTAGTTCATCGTCATCTTCAGCTTCCATCGGCCGTTGTCCTCCTTGGGCGAGCGGTCGACGATGGTGACGGTGCCCGCCGCGTGCGCGGCGCTCGCGGGCAGCCACGCCCCGATCAGCGCGAGCGCGGCGGCGACCACGCGCGCGGCGAGGAAGAGGCGGCGCACCGCGCCGGGCTGGGTCGCGGCGGGGCGGGCGTGAGGACGCTCGGCGCGCGGGCGCCGCGCGCCGAGCTGAGACAGGGGACCGGTTCGAGATCGGGCGGTTCGCATACGCGGCACGCTACCAGGGATTTCGTGGAAACGAGCCGCGGACGAGAGGGCTGGCGCGCGGACGAGAAGAGGGCTGGCGGCGTGGACGAGAAGATCACCGCCAGCGTGGACGAGGCGACGACCGCCGGCGCGCGGGGCTCAGTCCGGGAACCAGAGCAGCGCGTCGGAGGTGGGCTTGTAACAGGCCTGGCGGCCCGCCTCCTCGTTGTCGGTGCAGCTCGCGTTCTCGAGGCAGTCGATGATCTCGTAGCGGCCGGCGGCGTTGTAGATGGTGGTGAACATCGCGCGCTGGGCCGCCTCGAGCTTGCTGAACGCGCTCTTGCAGGCGGGGACGGGCACCCTCTCGCAGCGGGCCATGCGCGCGCAGCGGGACTCGATGACCGGCGCCGCCGTGGGCTCGTCCGGGTTGAGCTTGACGGCCACCTCGTCGTTGCACTCCAGGATGATCTGGCTCCGGTCCGGCGAGCTCTCGGCGGCGGCCTCCATGCGCCGCGAGAAGCAGCTCGTCATCGCGCGGAGGTACGTGGGCGACGAGGTCGGGTAGGCGGCCTTGCACGCGTTGAGGTGCTCCCAGGAGGCACCGGCGCGCTGGAGCTTGGCGAGCGCGGCGCACCACTCGGCCTGGGCGGCGATGACTCCGTCGCGATCGGGGAAGTTGGTGGGCCGCTCAGAGCATGCGTTCAGCGCGAGCATCGACGCGGCCACCGCGATCGGCAGGGCCAAGGATCGAAGGGCGGGCATTGGCGGACCCTAGCACGAGAGGCCCGCCGACGCGGAATCTCCGGATGCTCGCCGCCCGTCACGGCGGGTTTCACATCAGGTCGCAGCGGAGTCTCACGCCGCCGCCGCCCCCGCCGTCGCGGAGCGCGGCGGCGCCGTCGGGGCCGAAGACCACACCGAGGTCCAGCCCGCCGCGGGCGGCGGCGCGGATCTCGATCGCCTCGACGCACAGGGCGCCGCGGCCGCCGGAGAGCAGCGCGGACGCGGGGGCGTCCCCCTCGAACAGCGGCGCCCCGTTCCTCGACGCCACCCGCAGCGTGGCGGGCAGCTCGGCGATGAACCGGTGCGACGGTCGCGCGCCGCCGCAGCCGCCGGCGCCCATCTCCGCGAGCGACCCGAGGGTCCCGAGCGGCTCGAGCGGACCGACCTGGCCACGGGCGACGTCGATCGGCCCCGCGACCACTTCCCCGGAAGCGACGGAGTAGCCGATGAGGGCCACGCCAGGGGCGTCGAGCCGGCGGCCCAGGGTGAGGCGGGCGCCCGCGAGCTCGGGGACACGCGCGAGCCCGAAGGCCGGGAAGGTGCCCTGCCGCACGGCGACGACGAAGCTGCGCCTCCCGGCGTCGAGGGCGAGCAGCTCGCCGCCCGGCAGCTCGACCGCGGCGGCGATCGTGCCGGCGTGGTCGAACGGCAGGAGCGCCGGGGGCTCGGCGCCCGCGCGCACGCGGAGGCCGCGCCGCCCGTGCGGGCCGCTCGCGTCGAACAGGAGCAGCAGATCCGCGGGCGCCCTGGCGCCTGGCGCGAGCAGCACGGGGACGATGTCGCCGGACGCCGCGCCGAGCGAGCCGTCGCGGAGCGACAGGCGGCGCGGCGCTCCGGCGCGCACGAACGGCAGGAGCACGCTCGCGGTGAAGGTGCCGTCGCGGAGCGCGCCCAGGGGCGAGGACGGGGCGGTCGACAGCGAGACGACAGGGGGCGCGCCGCCGGCCGGGCGGGCCGGCGCGGGCACGCCCCCTGCCGCGGGCGTGCCCCGGGGAGCGCGGCGGCCCGAGGGGGGCGGAGCCGGAGCGGCCGGCGGCGGCGGGAAGGACGAGGGGTCGTCGTCGAGGCGGCAGGAGACGAGCGGCGGAGGAGCGGCGCGGAGCAATGGGTTCACCGCGGGAGCGAAGGGCGGCGGCGCGCCGCGCGGCGAGGGCGGAGGGCCGCCCCAGCCGAGGCGGACGAGGCCGTGCTCACCCATCGCGCAGCCGATCGGGGAGCAGGCGAAGGGGGCGCCCTCGTCGAATGGAGGCTCGATCTGGCGGGCGGGCGGGCCCTCGGCCGGGCGCCACGAGCGGCCGCCGTCGGTCGACTCGAAGAAGGCCGGCGGGTCGTCGCCGGTGGCGGCGAGCGCGAACCGCCCGCCGACGACGACGTTCTGGACGCCGGCCGGGAGGGGAAAGACGGTGACGCCGCCGCGCGCGTCGATGCGCAGGCCGGCGATGCGGCCGCCGCGGCGGCGCGAGAGCAGCGGCTCCGCTCGACGGGCGCGCGCGAGAGAGCCCGCCTCCGGCAGCGCCTCGCGGGCGGGCGAGACGCCATAGGCCTCCTCGGGCAGGTGCAGCCAGCCGCGCACGGCGCCGTCGTCGTCCTCCCAGAAATCGGTGTCGATGAGGCGCGGCGGCGATGAGGCGCCGGCGCCCCCCGCGAAGACGCCGCCCGCGAGCGCAGGGAAGGCGCCGCCCGCGAGCGCCGGGTCGCGATCGCGCACGCGGACCACGCGGACACCCTCGGGCGGGCCCGCAGGACGTTCGCGCCCGCGCGCGGGGGGGCCGGGAGGCGATCTCCGCGGCGCGCCGTCCTCCTCTTCGCCCTCGGAGGTCCGGCGCCCTTCCTCCTCGTCCTCCTCGGAGGTCCGGCGCCATTCCGCTTCGTCCTCCTCGGAGGGCCGCGGGCGCGGCCCCTCCGGCGCCTCCAGCACGAGCGCGGTGACGGTCCCGCGCTCGCCGACGATCCAGCGGTAGAGGCGGTCGGCGTCCTCGCCCTCGATCCGGCGCTCGACCCAGCGGCCGCCGCCGGCGCGCACGCACACGCGCGCAACGCCTTCCTCTGCGGGCTCGCGGCGCGCGGCGTCCTCTCGCGGCTCGTCCGGCGAAAGCCGCGCGAAGCGCGGGGGCCATGGCGCCTCGTCGTCCGTCGGGCCGGCGTCTCCCGGGCTCTCCGGAAAGTCGTGGAGCCCAGGGGGGACGCTGCCGCACCGGCCGATGAACGCGAGGCGACCGCGATCGTCGCCGACGAACGCGCCCTGCGGGCTCGCGATCGGATCGAGGCCTCGGCCGCGGGGCGGGAACGTGGCCTCCAGCCGCGGCGCGGAGAGCGTCGTCTCGAGCCGGAGCACCTGGGCGGCCTCGTGCGCGCACGCGAGCAAGACGTCGCCGCCCGACCGGAACGGCTGGCAGCGCGCATAGCTCGGATCGAGGCTCTCGATCTCCGCCTCCGCGAGGGGCTGGGCGGTCGCCGCCGCGAACACGGCGAGGCCGCCGTCGCGAGCGACGAGCAACCGGCCGCCAGGGAGGAGCGCGCCGGTGGCCGCGGCCAGCGCGACCCCCGCTGGAGCGAGCGCGCGGACCGAGGAGGCGCCGAGCGTGGGGTCCCGCGCAGGCGGGAGAGAGAGCGAGGCGCTCGGCCCGGCCCGCGGCGGAGAGGGCGCCGCGGGGACGAGGCCGGCGGCGCTCACGTGGAGCGCGGCGCCGCCCAGCGGAGCCAGGAGCGCGACCGCTCTGCCGCCGTCCCGCTCCTCGAGGAGCGACGTGGCGAGCCCGCGCGTCTCGAGCACGTCGATCCAGGAGGCGCCCCCGTCGAGGGTGACCGAGGCGCGGCCGAGCAGGTCGAGGCGCGCCGCGCGGCGCGCGTCGACGGCCACCGCGTCGACAACGCCCGCGGCGCCGAAGCGGCGAACGGCGAGCGTGGAGGGCTCGATCTCGAGCAGCCCCCGATCGCTGCGCAGGAGGATCGCGTCGAGGTACGGCCGCGCGCCGCCGGGAGCGCCGACGTCGGCGATGGGCGCGAGCTCGCCGAGGAAGTCGGCGGCGCGGTAGACGCGGCCCTCGGACCACAGGAGGAACCCGCCCCCGAGGCGCGCCGGGATCGACCGGAACCCGCGTAGCAGCTCGGCCGCGGGGGCATCGGCGAGCACGACGCCCCCGTCGAGGCGAACGCGGCGCCCTTCGAAGAGCGCGGGCTCCGGGCGGGGCGCGGGCGCGCGTTCGTCGGCCCCGGTGGCGGCGTCGAGGAGGACGCCGAGGTCCTCGGTGAGGACGTAGCGCGCGGGAGAGAGCGGGAGCGGGTCGGCGAGCGCCGCGGCCCGAGGCTGCGCGGGTCGCGGGGAGCGCTCCGGGGCGGCGCTGCACGCGGCGAGGACGGCGGCGAGGACAGCGAGGAGCGCGCGGGGCGTCACTTCCTGGCCCGCACCGGGATCAGCCCTCGTCCGGCGCGCCGCCTCGGTCGCTGCCGGACGCGCCGCTGCCGTTCGGCTTCTTCGCCTTGCGCGCGGTGCGCGCGAGCAGCGGCGGCACGTGCGCGTCGACCTCGCCGATCCACAGCCACATGCCGGCGCGGCGGAGCTGCTCTTCGTGACGCCGGCCGAGGAGCGTCCAGAGCCGATCGCGCGCCTCCACCGCGCTCTTCACGGGCTCCGGCGCCTTGGCCTTGGCCCCCTTGGGCTTGAGGAGCGAGAGGAGCTGATCGCCGATGGCCGCGGTCTCGTCGATCTGCGCCCTGGTGATCGCGGTCTTGCCTTTGACCTCCGCGGCGTGGTCGCGGAAGAGCTGGGCGAGGTCCACGCAGTCCTGCACCATGTCGCGCGCGCCGCTGCCGGCCATGATCTTCTTCACCCGCTGGGCCGGCAGGACGCCCGCCTTCATGAGGGCCACCGCCGCGCTGAGCAGGAGGTCGCGGAGCTCGTGCGCGCGCTGGAGGAGCTTCTTCGTGGTGCCCGGCGACGAGCGGTCCACCTGCGCCGCAGCGTAGACCAGGCCGAGGGAGAGCCGGCCGAGCGACTTCATCGCGCCGAGGTCGAAGGGAGCGGGCAGCTTCAGGAGCTCGGCCTCGTGCGGCCCCACCGCGTCGAGCCCCGCGCGGATGTTGTGATGGACGAGCGCGACGTCCGCGCGGAGTGGGCGGATCTCGCGCGCGGGGAGGCGTCGCGCTTCTTCCATGAACTCGGCGGCTGCCTCGGCCGAGCCCGGGAGCGCGGGAGCGCCGCCTTCGCGGTCAGGCGCCGCGGCGGGCGTCTTCTGGTTGTTCTTGTCGTTGTTCTTGCCGGCGGGCTTCTTCTTTGCGGGTGCTCTCGGCATCGCATGTCCTCGCTGGGTGGGCGTCCTCGACAGTAAAGTACGCGCTGGGCGAGGGGGCCGGGAAGAGGTTCCGTGCGAGTAGCCAAGACGCGCCTTCCGCCTGCGCACGCCGCGCCGTCCCCCATCGCCCGGCGCAGCCGAGCGATGGGGGACGGCGCGGCGGCGACTGCTGCACGGCGGTCTCGAGAGGGTCCGCCACCTTGCCGGGACCACTGCACGGCGGCCTCGTGGAGAGTCCGCCACCTTGCCGGGACCACTGCACGGTGGTCTCGCGAGGGTCCACTACCTTGCCGGGACCACTGCACGGCGGTCTCGCGGAGGCTCGCCACCTCGCCGCGACCGGCGCATCGCGGTCTCACGAGGGGCTCACGACTTTGCCGCGACCACCCCACGACTGTGTCCTGCCAGCCCAGGGAGTTGCCGCCATCCGCGGGATCACAGGGGGGCATTCTTGCCAAGTGACAAGTAGATCTTGGCGCTGACGCGCGGCCCCGCGCTGCGCCGGCGCGGTGGACGTACTGGAGCGCCTCGCCGGCGAGCCTGCGCTCGAACTCACCGAGCGGCGTTCCGGTGAGCAGGAGGGTGGCGAGGCAGGGATCTGCCGCGCTCCTCGCGCACCGTCGCAAGGAAGGTCTCGAGGTGCTCGCGCCTCACGCTCGCGGGGCGACGACGCGCTCTCCTTGGCCTGGATCCAGCGAGCCGGGGAGGAGCACAGGATACGGCTCGGGTCGCTTCAGGGCGGCGGCGATGACGTCGATCGGATCGCCGGCGGCGGGCTGCCAGCCTCGTGCTGCGGCGCGCTCGTCGCGGCGCGCACCGCCTGTGCCGGCCTGTGCCAGCATGCCGTCGCGCGACGTGCCGCCGCTGGCTCCGGAATGCTGCGCCTGAGGCCAGCGCGGCCCGAGTCAGGGCGCTGGATGCGCTGCGATCGTGGCGCTCGCTTCGCGGACGCGAGGATGCCCCGGCACGCCGCTTGAATGGTGTCCGAGTCAAGAATCACAGGCGTCGTACACACGACAAAAAACGGTGAGCATGCCGCAGTTGGGGCTTGACCGTCTCCGAAGCGTTTGGAGCTCCTTCTCCCCGAACCATTTGCCTTGATCGCCGTCGCTGGCGGGCGCGAGCCGGCGCTCGTTCACGCCGGCGACCACATCAACACAAGGAAGCGCCATGAAAGCAAGAGTCCTGACCACCCTGTGCTTGACTGTCTTCGGTCTGGCCGCGCTCGCCGGCGAGGCGACGGCGGCCTGGGATGAGCCCCGCAGCCCCTTCGATTACCTCGCCAACCTCAGCACGAACGGCTCCATAACAGAGCGCCTGTTCCAGGGGCAGCGCATCACCGCCTCGGGCTGCTACTATCAGCTCGGCATGGACCACGATGGCGAGATGAAGATCTGGGCCGGTGCCAGCGGCTCTGTCGTATGGTCCACCCATACGGGCGGCGCCGGCGCGTTCGCCGTGATGCACCACACCGGCGAGCTGGTCGTCCGTGACTGGACCGGCGATGCCCTCTGGCGGTCAGGCACCACCGAGTGGCCGGGGGCGCACACGAGGATCCTGGAGGACGGCCGTGCTGCTGTGGTGGGCGTTCTCAACTTTCCCCCAGACCATGAACTCTTCGGGGAAGAGCTCATCTTCTACAGCACCAACCCTCCCGACGAGGATCCGATCGGATCGACTGTCTGCCCGAGATCCGAGAAGACGGAGGTCCACTGGAACGCCGATATCCCGGGTGGAGATTATGCGGCGCACTGGCTGTCCTACGCGCACATGTCTTCCTGCGGCGACCGATGCGCGGCCGACCCGCAATGCGAGGCGTTCACCTATGTTCCTCCGGGCGTGCAAGGAGCGCAGGCCCGCTGCTGGCTGAAGTCCAGCGTTTCTTCCCCCACGGCCTCTACGGGGATGGTGTCCGGCCGCATCTTCCGGCATGATCCTGCGAACGATTGGTGAACACGCGCGGATCATCCTGCGCTCGCCTCCCATGGCGAGCGCAGGAGGCGCGCTGTGACCACGGCGCTCCGCGTCCCGGCGCCGCTCCTGTGCTGGTCCGCCGACGTCCCTGACGCAACGTCCACCGCAGGCTCCCGGCGGCTCGGCAAGACCTCCCGCGCGACCAGAAACGCCTCCGTCAACGCGGATCTAGGAGGCTAGGACGTCGCATGCCCGTTCTACCGCCCAGTCGGCGGTCGTCGGGGCGCCTCGGGTCGGTCGGCGCTGCGCGACCGAGCGCGTTTGCCCCCCACGGAGCAGGCTCGCCCAGTCGATGCGCGCACCGACTGGCTTCGTGACGCCGGTGCCGAGGCTGGTGCGCGGACCGCTCTGCGCGGCCGGGGCGCTCGCCTCCGAGGGGGGCGCGAGCGGCGCGCCGTCGCGCTCCACGCTCACGGGTACCGCAGCGCCGGACCCCGGCTTCGGCGGCTTGCTCTTCGGAGGTTTCGGCGATGACCTCGTCGCGCTCGCCGCTGGCACACGCGCCTCAGCGCCCCCTCACGACCGCCTTGCACTGCACCGGCTGCCGGCTCTCCTGGCCGTACAGGACGAGCGCGAGCGTGCCGCCGCCGGCGCCCTGCGCTGCCTCGCTCCGCCGCGCCGCCGCGGGGCCAAGCCCGCCGCGCGCGCCGAGCGGCGCCGCGGGCGTCGGCCCCGCGAAGCGCGCGATGAGCTTCTTCACGACGCCGGGCGGCTCGAAGAAGCCGAGGCCGCCCTCGTAGCGCTCGTCGCGCACGACGAGCTCCACGGCGTCGAGGCACGCGCGCTCGCGCGACCACCGGATCACCGCGACGCCGGCCGTCCCGGCCGCGGTGATCCCCGGCAGCGCGCCGGGCACCAGGCCGATCTCCGTGTCGAACGACAGGACCACGCGCGCCTCTCCGGCGCGCGGCGCGCAGGCGGGGTCACCGCCCGCGCCGAGCGCGCCGAGCGGGGCGAGGGCTTCCTCGGGCCCCAGGGTGCCGAGCACGGGGTCGACCGGCGAGAGCACCGCGCCGCCGTCTCCGGCGACCGCCACGAAGACGGGCGCGCCCGCGCGAGCGCCCGCGCCGAAGGCGAAGCGTGCTCGCTGCGCCGCCGTCGCGCGCGCGGTGCGCTGCACGTGGAGCTCCCGGATCGCCGGAGGCGGCGCGCCGCCCCCTGGCCGCGCGAGAGGGGCCTCGCCGCGCGCGCCGCGGAGGTCGACCGAGCTCACCGCGAGGCCGTCGTGCCGCGGGCTCAGGAACACCGCGCGATCGCCGAGATCGACGCCGATCGCGGGCTGGGGGGCGCAGCCGCCGACCGGCCGCGTGACGCGCGCGGCCTCCAGCAGGCCGGCGAGGCACGCCTCCGCGGGGCCGGCCGCGACCGGGGCCACACGACCGTCGCGATCGATGACGAGCCCGATCGGCGCCTCGTACGGCCGGTACGCGAGCTGGAGCAGCCCGGCGCTCGCGAGCGGAACGGTGGCGCGGTGGATCTCGGCGCGCAGGTCGAGCGGCGCGATCCACGCGAGCTCGGCGTCGGCAAAGGAGGGGCTCGGCAGGCTGCCGCTGCCCGCCTGGCCAACGCTGCCCGACTGGCCGACGTTGAACGACGGCAGCGCCAGCATCCCGAGGGTGCCGAGCCGCAGCGTGCCCGCCATGCGCGAGGGCGGCGCGGCGACGGCGCCAAACCCGGACGACTCCGGCACGCGCGCGGCGTCGAGCGGCCCCGCGAAGCTGCAGGCGAGCCGCGCGAGGGGCGGCGCCGGAGGTCGCGCCGCCCTGTCGCGATCCGGCGCGGGCCGCGCGAGGGGCGGCTCCGCCATGGCCGCGCCGGGCGGCGACGCGGCGCGGCCTCCGACGCCGCCGCCGGAGCGCGGGGCCGACGCCCACCCGAGCCGGAGGAAGGTGCCGAGGCTGCAGCCCACCGCCGAGCAGGCGTTGAGGCGCGCGGCCCCTCCGCCCGGCGGCGGCGCGACGCGCGCCCACCGCTGCCCTCGATCGATCGTCTCGAAGAGCTCGCCGTCCTCGGTCTCGGCAAGCGCGAAGGGGCCCGACGCCGCGATCGAGCGCGCGCGCGCCGGCACGGCGTGGCGGCGCAGCCGGCCGGCGGGGTCGATCGTGATCGGCGCGGGATCGGCCGCGTAGCCGTGCACCGGGAGCCAGCCCTCGATGGCGCCGTCCGCGCGCGCGACGAGCGCGCGCGAGAGCAGCTCCGCCTGCTCCTCGCCGTACGGAGGCCAGAGGAGCGGCGGCTCGCCCCGCGCGAGCCGCACGACGCGCAGCGCGCCGCGCACCTCGACGCGCTCGCCGTCCGGCAGGAACGTGCCGGGGCGCGCGATGAGCGCGACCGCGCCCCCGCCGCGGCGCGGGATCCAGGCGAGGACGTCGCTCGCGTCCGCCGCGTCGAGGCGGTGCTCGACCCAGTCCCCCGGCCCGCGCCGCACACAGAACACCGCGCTCTGTTGCGTCGCGTCGCCGCCGAGCGCCCCCTGAGAGAGCGCGCGGAGATCGATCCGCGGCCTCGGCCGCCCCTCGCATGGCCCCACGTAACCGAGCGCCTCGCCGTCGACGCCGACGAAGCGATCGGTCTCCCGCACCGGCTCGGGCAGGAGCTCGAACGAGCGCTCGACGCGGAGCGCGCGCGCGTCGCTGGAGAGGTCGACGACGCTCGCGCGCTCCGGGCCGGCGCAGACCGCGAGCAGCGCGTCGCCCGCGCGGAACGGCGCGCACGCGCCGCTGCCCGGCGGGAGCGGCGCGACGGACGAGGCGCGGCCGGTGGCGAGGTCGACGCGGCCGACGAGGCCGTCCACGGCGAGCGCGGCCCCGCCGTCGGCGAGCGGCAGGCCCGAGGCGACCGCGTCCGCGAGCTGCTCGAAGGGCGCGCGGCCGAGCCACACGGGATCGACGCCGGCCGCCGGCGCTGCGCGCCGCGCGCGGGGCTCGCCGAGGCGACCGCTCGGCTCGACGGCGCGCTCGAGGCCGAAGGGCAGCGAGGCGACGATCTCCTCGCCGCGGACGTCGAGCGCGATCGCATCGCCGAGCTCCGCCGTCACGTCGCGGTACGAAGCGCCCGCGTCCAGCGTGAGAAGCGCGCGCCCGAAGACGGTCAGGACGAGCGCGCGGCGCTCGCTGGCCGCCGCGGCCGCGACGAGGGACGGCGAGCCGAGCGGCCGCAGCGCGCCGCTCGCGCCCTGGACGACGAAGCTCCCGGCCGCGGTGAGCAGCCCGATGCCGTCGAGCCATGGGAACGCGCCGGCGACGTCGCCCGGCAGGGTCGCGAGCTTGCGGAGCTCCCCGCCGAAGCTCTCGGCGGCGTAGAGGTCGCCGCCGCTCCAGAACAGGTAGCGCGCGGCGCGCGCGACGCCGACTGCGCGCCCGCCGGGCCGGGCCCACGCGGGGAACGCCGCGCCGCCGGCGAGCACCACGCGGTCCGCGCCCAGCGGCTCGAGCCGATCGACGCCGTGCAGCTCGGCGCGCTGGCCGTTGACGATCGCCCTGTCGACCTCCCGGCCGTCGATGACCACGCGTTCGACCAGGCCGACGAGGTAGGGCTGCGCGACGTACCGCGCCGGGCCGAGCGCGACGGTCGAGGAGGCGCGGGGAGGCGGTTCGAGCGCGCCGGGCGGCGCGGCCGCCGGCTCGGCCGCGCCGCACGCCGCGAGCGCGAGCGCGAGCGCGGCGAGAAGAGGAGCCACGACATCTTCGGCGGTCATGCGGGTGCTGCCTCGGCGGGCGCGAGTGGTGCCGCTCTGCGCGGCGCCGAGCGCGATGCTACCCGCGAAACGTGTCGGCCTTGAGGTTGTACCGCCTCATCCAGCGGTGCACCTGCACGCGATCCCTCCCCAGCACGCGCGCCACGGCGGCGACGTTCCCCTGGTGCCTCGCCAGGAGATCCCGAAGCACGCTCTCCTCCGGGGAGGTCCTCGGCGGCAGCGGCCCGCCCGGCGGGGACGCTCCGTCCTCCGCGGGCTCCTCGTCGTACTGCGGGTAGACCGTGGCGCGGGAGTCCTCCGCGAGCGGGCTCGCGAGGGCAGCGCCCCGGGCCCCGTACGTCTTCATCCGATCGCGGATGCTGTCGCTGAGATCCTGGATGCCGAACTCGGCGCCGCGATCCGCGGCGGCCCAGCGCTTCAGGAGCGCCTCGAGCTCCCGCACATTGTAGGGGAAATCGTGGTGGAGCAGGGCCGTCATGGAGACCATGCTGGGCCGGATCTCGGACCGGCCGTGGCGCGCCGCGAGCGCTGTGCAGAGCAAGAACATGTCTTCCTTGCGCTCGCGGAGGGGGGGCAGGGTCACGCTGTGCTCGTTCAGGCGACCGAACAGATCGGCGCGGAAGGCGCCCGTCTGCTGGAGCTTGTCGAGATCGCGGTGCGTGGCGGCGACGATCCGCACGTCGATCCGCTCGGCCTGCGTCCCGCCGAGCGGCGTGAACTCCTTCGACTGGATCACCCGGAGGAGCTTCGCCTGGGCTTCCGCCGGCATGTCCCCGATCTCGTCGAGGAAGAGCGTGCCCTCGTGGGCCGCGCGGAGGATGCCCGCCCTGTCGCGGTCGGCGCCCGAGAACGCGCCGCGCCGGTGCCCGAAGAGCTCCCCCTCGACGAGGGCGGCGGGGATGGCGGCGCAGTTGACGGCCAGGAACGGGCCGCGCCGGCCGCTCCAGTCGTGGAGCTGCTGGGCGAAGATCTCCTTTCCCGTCCCGCTCTCACCGCGAACCAGCACCGAGAGCTCGCTGCGCGCGATCTCGTACAGGCTGCGGGCGAGGGTCCGGGTCTGGTAGCCGCCCACGATCCGCCCCATCGAGAAGCTCGGCGGCCCCTCCTGCGAGCCCGGCGCCTCGACGTAGGCCCCGTCGATGCGGTAGCGGGCGTAGCTCTCGACGTCGCGCTCGACGAACTTGAAGATGGCGTCGCCGACCCGGACCTGGTCGAGGTGCGCGATGGGCGCCTCCGTGACGAACGCGCCGTTGCAGAGCGTGCCGTTGCGGCCGCCGAGGTCGGTCAGCCGCCAGACGCCGCCCCGCCGCTCGATCCGGGCATGATGGCGCGAAGCGCTCCGCGTCGGCACGGACACATCCGCGGTCGGATCGCGGCCGAGGACCGAGCCTCGCTCGAGCACGGGGTACGCAGGACGGAACTGCTCGTAGTTGTCGGCGTAGAGCAACACGAGCCCCGCCCCGGCGCTGTTCTGCCGAGAGAACGGAGCACGAAATTGCATTGACGCTGTACTATCGATGTCCTTCGACCGTTCTGTCCCGTCGCCGTGCATTGGGAATGGTGATGGTACCAACCTATCCGTCCGCCGGGCGCATCATTCGTCCGAGCCGATCGTGCTCGCGGAGGGATCTTCGGAGCGGCTGACCCACATCCGCGCCGCGCCTCAGCCGTCCTCGGGGCGCGCGCCCACGGAGCACACGAGGCGCTGCGTCGTCGCCTGCGCTCGCAGCGCGCCTTGTCCTGCGCCGGCGCCGCCCCCCTGCCCCCGCGCGGCCGTCCACCGCGCGATCAGCGCCGCGTCCTCCGCGCGCTCACCGCGCCGCCTCGAGTCGGAGGCCGCGACGTGCAGCGCTTCGAGGCAGACGCGCTCGCGCCCCCAGCGCACCTGCGCGAGGCCCTGGTTCCCGAGCGCGATCGCGGGCAGCGCCCTCCGATCGAGGCGCAGCGCGCGCTCCGGATCGAGCGCGACGAGCGCGCGCCACGCGCCTTTCTGGGCGCGGCAGCGCGCGTCGCTGGCGGCGGTCAGCGTCGCCCAGGGCGCGAGCGCGACCACCTCGCCCGCGGTCCCCCCCATGCGGTCCAGCACCGCCGCGCCCGCGATCTCGAGGGCCGAGCCGTCGAGCACCAGCACGCCGGCCTCCCCATCGTCCCGCCACGCGAGGGTCATCGGCCGGCCCCGGAGCTCCTCGCGATCGAGCGCCACGAGGCGCGCAGGCCGCCGGGGCTCCGGCGTGTGCTCCTCGACGGCCACGCGGCGCCGGAGCTCGCCGAGCACGAGCGCGCGGCCAGGACCGAGCAAGAGACCCGGGGCCCGCCCCGGCGCGGTGTCCGCGTAACTTCGGCGCGGCTCGAACGCCGGGAGCGCCCGCGCGCCCTGCGGGCCGAGCAGCAGCTCGCCCCCCTCGGCGAGGACGAGCAGCCCGACCTCGCCGCTCGCGGCGAGCAGCGGGATCGACGCGCCGCGCTTCCCGCCGTGCCCGCCGCGCAGCGCGAGCTCGGTCGCGTTCAGCCGCAGCGCCTCGCCGCGCAGATCGAACGGCGGGAGGTAGAGCACGCTGTGCGTCCGGAGCGCCGCGGCCTTCGGGCCTCCCTTTCCCGGCGCCGCGCCGCCCTTGCCCGACGCCGCTCCGTTGGGCGGCGCCTCCTCCGGCGCGGCCTCCTCGGCGGGCGGCGCCTCCTCGGCCGGCCGCGCGGCGCGCCCAGGCGCCGGCGCGTCGGCGACGACCTCGAGCGTCTCGGCATACGACGTCGGCACGGTCCATCGCTCCGAGCCAGCCTCGGGCGCGGCGCGCGGGCGCAGCGCCTGCAGCTCGATCGGCGCACAGGAGAGCGACGGCAGCGCCTGCGGCGGCTCGTCGATCCGGCCGACGCCGCCCACGCAAGCCGCCGTGTCCGCCCCGGCGGCGCCCGCGCGGCTGGCCTCCGCCGCCCCGCAGCCGGGACCCGGCGCGGCGGCAATGGCCGGCGACGGCTCGCCCGCGCCCCAGCCGAGCCGCACCACGCCGCTCAACGCACAGCCGAGCGCGGAGCACCCGCCCTGGAACGACGGCGGGGGCATCGGTGAGCGCCCGGCGGCGCGCCACGTCCGGCCGTGATCGAGCGTCTCGTAGAGCTCCGCGCCGGCCGTGACGAGCACGCCGTGGTCGCCGGTCACCACCATCCCCGCCGGATCCGGCGGCAGGGCGTGCGGCGAGACCGTCCCGTCCTCCGCGATCGTGACGCCCAGGCTCGCCTGCCCGACGGGATCGGGCCACTCGACCGACGACAGCCACCCGTCGACCCCGCCGTCCTCGCGCGCGCGGAAGCGCCTGTCGACGAGCGCCCGTGTCCCGTCGCGCAGGGGCGGCGTCCAGTACCAGCCGGGGAGGTGCCCGCGGAGCTGCACGACCCGCGCGCCCCCCTCGTCGCGGCCCCGCGGCGCCCCGGCGGGCGCTGGCAGCCGCGCGTCGCGCTCGCCCCTCAGCAGCGCGATCGCGCTCCCGTCCCGGCGCGGCGCCCAGCCGACCAGCGCCTGCGACTCGCCGAGCTCGACCGCGTGCTCGACCCAGTCGCCCGGGCCGCGCCGCACGCAGATCCTCGGGTGGATCACGACCTCGCCGTAGCGGCGATCTCGCTCCTCGTCGCTGGCGACCCGCGGCGACGCCGCGCAGCCGCCGACGTAGCCGAGCGCGCCGCCGTCGTCGGCCACGAAGAACCCTTCGTCGCTGAAGGAGCGCTCCATCCGCGGCGCCTCGCCGCGCTCGGAGCGCAGGACGTAGCTGCCGAAGCCGTCGTAATCGTCCCACACGCAGAGGAAGAGCGGCCCGTCCTCCGCGGGCACCGGCGCGCAGCCCAGCCCGTCCGGGAGCCAGCCGGAGAACCGCTCGCGCACCGCGCCCGTGCTCACGTCGATCCGCGCGACGCCGCCCTCGAACACGCCGAGCGCGGTCCCGTCGGGCAAGAGCGCGCCCGCGGAGACGGCCGCCGCGAGCGGCGCGAGATCGTCGAGGACGGGGGCGTCGCGCGAGGCGGCCTGGGCGCCCGCGAAGAGCAGCTGGAACGACCCGCTCGGCCAGCTCGAGCGGAGGTCGCCGTCGGGCCGGCCGAGCGAGCCGTCCGGGAGGACGGCCACGCGCCCGAGCGCCGTGTCGAGCGAGAGCGCGTCCGGAGCGACGCTCAGCGCGCGCACGGCGAGCCCGAGCCGCTGGCCGGCGTCGATCCACGTCCTGCCGCCGTCCGCCGTCGTCGCGGCGCGGCCGAAGACGTCGAGGCGCGCCGCGCGCGCGGCGTCCAGCGCGGCCAGATCGTGGATGGCCGGCATGTCGAGCGCCCGGCCCCGATCCTCGCCCGGCAGGAGCTCCCGCGGCCCCTGCTCCATGAAGACAACGACGCCTCGCAGGCCGTTGCGGGCGCCCCGCACCGCGCCGCCGCCGCCGAGCGCCACCTCCGCGAGCGGCCCCGTGAAGCCGCGCGAGCGGAACGCCCTGCGCCGGGTCCAGTGCAGGAAGCCCCCGCCGAGGTGGGGCGCGATCGCGAGCGATCCGACGACCGGCTCGCCGGACGCCCACAGATCGGCCTCCCACGCCGCCGCGGCGACGCGCCCGCCTCCGCCGAGCTCGAGCCGCGCGCCCTCCGTGACGACGCGCGCCGCGACGGCCGCGGCCGGTCCGTCGTGTGTTGCCCGGAACACGCCCTCGGAGAGCGCCTGGAAATAGCGCGCCCCTGCCGGGGCAGCGCTGGCGGAGCCGGTCGCGCCCGGCGCACGCGCGGCCCGAGCAGCTCCCGCGCCGCTCGCCGGGCTCGGCTCGGGCGCGCGCGCGCAGGCGGCCGCGAGGAGAGCCGAGATCAGACCGAGCGAGCGCACCAGCATCCGGGGAAAGCACGACGGTATCCGTTGCCGCGCCCCCGTCCAGCGTCGATCCACGTCCTCGCCCCCACACCCTCACCCCCGGCGACCGCGCCCGTCGTCCCCGGTTCCTGCGCTCCTCGCCCTCGGCGCCCGCGCGCCATCGCGCAGCGGCGTCGTAAGCTGCAGCCGCGGCGCCCTGCGCCCGCCCGGAAAGCCTGTGCACTCCCCTCCCCGCCCCCGACGACCCACCCGCGACGAGCTCCTCGCCGCCGCCGGCAAGACGGTGCCGGACGTCATCGCCCCGGACCTCGACGTCCTCTTCTGCGGCATCAACCCGGGTCTCTACACCGCCGCCGTCGGGCACAACTTCGCCCGCCCCGGCAACCGGTTCTGGCCGGCGCTGCACGCCGGCGGATTCACCGATCGCGTGCTCTCCCCGTCCGAGGAGCGCGAGCTGCTGGAGCTGGGGTATGGGATCACCAACGTGGTCGAGCGCGCGACCGCATCGGCGGACGAGCTGTCCGCCGAGGAGCTCGCCGCGGGCGGGCGGCGGCTCGAGACCACGGTGCGACGCTACCGCCCTCGCTTCCTCGCCGTGCTCGGGATTGGCGCCTATCGAGGCGCGTTCGGCAGGCCCCGCGCCGTGCCGGGCCCCCAGACAGAGACGCTCGGCGCAACGCGGCTCTGGGTGCTGCCGAACCCCAGCGGGCTCAACGCCAGCTACCAGCCGGACAGGCTCGCTGCGATGTTCCGCGCCCTCCGCGAGGCGGTCACGTCGACCCGGGCCACGCGGTGAGCGGGCGCCTACTCGGGCAGCGCGCTCGCCTCTTCCTGAGGCACCTTCGCGCGCGCGCGGCGCGCCTCTTCCCGGACGGCCGCGAGGCCGGGCGGCCCCTCGGGCGATCGCCCGCCGCGGTTGGTCACCGCGGCGAGCCACGCAAACGGCGAGTCGGGCGCGCTCTGCGCGACGAGGAAGACGGCGCGGGACGCGTAACGCGAACAGCCGTCCTCGCACACGGGCAAGACGAGGCGGAGCCCTCCGCCGCCACCTCGGCCCACGAGGGGCGCCACGCGGAGCTCCGATGGAGGCGGCGACAGCACGGCCATCATCGCGCGCGCCATCCAATCGACGAGTGTCGCTCCGGACATGGCAGGCGGCTCGGAGGTCGGCATCCCCGCGCCGTCCGCCGCGTCGAGCCGGCTCGGCGGGAGCGCGAAGAGCCCCGCTCCATCGGCCGCCGCCGGCGACGGCAGCAGCGCGCCCGCGAGCGCTCCCACGAATGAAGCCAGCTTGAGTCCGAATCGCATACGTGCTCCGTCTGCGGCACGTCCAGCAGGCCCCATGCCAGCCATGCGCTGCCGGCCGCGGCGTCGCGGCGCCGCATCCACGACGGTCCGCTCCGTTCGGCGCGCGTGACGGTTCGCCACAGCGTGGCGCGCAGAGCCCGATCCCGCGCGGCCTCGTCGCTGCGCGCTGGAGGTGCCGCGGCGAGCCGGAGATGCCCGCTTCGAACAGGAGAATGGCCCCCGCCGCGCGAGCGCCGCTTTCGCTTGCCAGAAGGTCCGGGCGCCGTTAACCGTCTTCGTCATGCCCGACCGAAAGCCAGGGCTGAGCCCGCTTCAGGTGAAGTCCTCGGTCCAGCCGGGCGCTCCCCTCCCGTCCGCTCCGTCCGAGCCGGTAGCGAGCATCCTGCTCGTCGACGATCACCGCGCGAACCTCCTCGCCCTCGAGGCCGTGCTCGATCCGCTGCGCCAGCGGCTCGTCACCGCGCAATCCGGCGAGGAGGCGCTGGAGCACCTCAACCGCGAGGAGTTCGCGCTGATCCTCATGGACGTGAAGATGCGCGGAATCGACGGCTTCGAGACGGCCGCCCGCGTGAGGGGGCTCGATCGGGCGAGGCACACGCCGATTATCTTCATCTCGGGGCTGCCGGAGGACGAGGACCGACGGTATCGCGGCTACCGCGAGGGCGCGGTCGACTATGTCGTCAAGCCGTTCAATCCCGACATCCTCCGCGCCAAGGTGGCGGTCTTCGTCGAGCTGCACCGGAGGGCCGAGCAGATCAAGCGGCAGGAGGCCGCGCTCCGCCAGCTGGAGCGCCAGGCGAGCGACGAGGTGTTCCGGCGCATCATGGACACCAGCATGATGGGCCTGCTCTTCAGCGACTATGAAGGGCGCGTCATCGAGGCGAACGACTGCTTCCTCTCGATGATCGGCTACACCCGCGAGGACCTCAAGGCGGGGCTGCTCAGCTGGCAAGAGCTCTCTCCGCCGGAGTACGAGCACGTCCACCACGACGCGATCAACGAGCTGAGCCTCCACGGCGTCACGAGGCAGTTCGAGAAGGAGTACATCCGCAAGGACGGCAAGCGCGTCGCGGTCCTCGTCGGGTCCGCCCGCATCGAGACGCAGCGGCGCAACCTCACCTACGTGCTCGACATCAGCGAGCGCAAGCGCGCCGAGGCCAACGTCAGCCTCCTCGCCGGCGCGGGCGAGATCCTCTCGTCCTCGCTCGACTTCCGCGAGACGCTCGGGCAGCTCGCCCGGCTCGTCGTCCCGCTGCTCGCCGACTGGTGCGCCGTGGACATCCAGGGCCAGGACGGCGCGATCCAGCGCGTCGCCGTCCAGCACACCGACCCTCGGAAGGCGGAGCTCGTCCGCCAGATCGAGCAGAGTTATCCTGTCGATCCCGCGGCGAGCCGCGGTGTGCCGAAGGTGCTCCGGACGGGCGAGGTCGAGTGGGCGTCCGATATCCCGGACTCCCTGCTCGTCCAGAACGCGCGGGACGAGGAGCACCTCCGGATGGCGCGCGAGCTCGGCCTCCGGTCGTACCTGGTCGTGCCGCTGGCGGCGCGCGGCCGCGTCCTCGGCGCGATCACGCTCGCGCACGCCGAGTCGGGCCGGCACTACACGAAGGTCGACGTGCAGTTCGCCGAGGAGCTCGCCCGGCGCGCCGCCCTCAGCGTCGACAACGCCCTCCTCTTCGAGCGCGAGGTCACCGTGCGCAAGGAGGTCGAGACGCTCGCGGAGGAGCTGAAGCACAGCGAGGCGCAGTTCCGGCTGCTCGCCGAGACGATGCCGCAGCTCGTATGGACGAACCGCCCGGACGGCCACCACGAGTACTTCAACCGGCGCTGGTACGACTACACGGGGCTCACCGCGGAGGACACCGGCGGCGAGGGCTGGAGCCGGATCATCCACCCCGACGAGCACGAGCGGGCGATCGAGGCCTTCCGGGAGGCGCTCCGCACGGGCGAGCCGTACGAGAGCCAGTGCCGGCTCCGGCGCGCGGACGGCGTGTACCGCTGGTTCATCGGCCGGGCGGTCGCCGCGCGCGACGGGTCGGGCCGCATCGTCCGCTGGTTCGGCACGTACACGGACATCGACGATCAGAAGCGCGCCGAGGAGGAGCGGCAACGGCTCGTCCAGGCGCTGGAGCGCAGCAACAAGGAGCTCGATCAGTTCGCGTACGTCACGAGCCACGACCTCAAGGCGCCGCTCAGGGGCATCGCCAACCTCTCGCAGTGGATCGAGGAGGACCTGAACGACAAGATGACGGCGGAGAGCCGCAAGCAGCTCGATCTGCTGCGCGGGCGCGTCCACCGGCTCGAGAACCTCATCGACGGGATCCTGAGCTACTCGCGGGCGGGCCGCGCCCGCGAGAAGCCCGAGGCGATCGACGTCGGCAAGCTCCTCCGGGAGGTCATCGAGCTGCTCGCGCCCCCGCCGGAGACGCTCGTGGAGATCGCCCCCGACATGCCCGTCCTCGTCACGGAGCGCGCTCCGCTCCAGCAAACGTTCCTGAACCTGATCGGCAACGCGCTGAAGCACGCCGGGGGCGCCGATCCGGAGGTCCGGATCAGCGCGCGCGACGCCGGGCCGTTCTGGGAGTTCTCGGTCTCCGACAACGGGGCGGGCATCGCGCCCGAGTACCACGACCGCATCTGGGGCATCTTTCAGACGCTGAAGGCGCGCGACAAGGTCGAGGGCACCGGCATCGGCCTGTCGGTCGTGCAGAAGATCGTCCAGAGCAAGGGCGGGCGCGCGTGGGTCGAGTCCGCCGTCGGCGCCGGCGCCACCTTCCGGTTCACCTGGCCCAAGATCGAGGCCAGAGAGCCGTCATCCCCCTGATGAGCCCGCCTCGAGCGCGGGGCGTGGCGCGCGGCGACACGCCTCGATCGCCGGACAGGCACGGAGCTTGAACGACCTCCTCCGAACACAAGGCGGCTTATCGCGGCCGACCTCGAAAGGAGGATTCACATGCTGTCGATGTCCAACCTGCCCAGGCTCTGCCTGGGCGCGCTTGCGCTCTCGCTGTTCACCGCGTGCGCCGCGGCGCCACCCCCGCAGCAGGCTCGGCCCGAGCCGAGGTTGCCGAACCCGGGCCCGGATGGAGTCTACAAGGTCGAATGGCCCGATCTCAGGGAAGGCGAAGATCGGTTCATCGGCCTCACCCTCGGGGCCGACATCGCCGATGTCTGCCGCCTTCCCAAGACGAGCTTCGCCTTCGACTCCTCCGAGCCGCTCCCGCAGGAGCACGTGGAGCTCCGGGCGCTCGTCGACTGCCTGCGCTCATCGAGCCTGGAGGGCGCGAGGATAGAGCTCGTCGGCCGCGCCGATCCGCGCGGCACCGCGGCGTACAACCAGGATCTCTCGCTCCGCCGCGCCGCGCGGGTGAAGGAGATCCTCGTGAAGGAGGGCATCCCTGCGGATCGCATCACGACGCGCGCGACGGGCGCCTCC
Organism: Sorangium sp. So ce145; assembly: GCF_051525985.1. NCBI lineage: Bacteria > Pseudomonadati > Myxococcota > Polyangiales > Polyangiaceae > Sorangium > Sorangium sp. So ce145. Next base: position 7,143,996 of record NZ_CP150315.1, read on the forward strand.
GAGGCGGTCGGAGCTCAACCGATGTACTCCTATGGTTATGATCGCAGGGTCGACGTCGCGCTGATCGGCGTCGCCCATGCCCCCCGGTGACGCGCGCGCTCGCCCGCTCGGCGGGCGCGGCTCGGAGCCCTGCCGGAGCGGCGCTACAGCTGGCTCTCTCTCCCTCTCGGCAGGGCGGCTCTCCTCCTCCAATCCCACCTCTTCCGTTGGCGACGGCGCCGCGCGCCGCGGCCCTTGGTTCACCGGCGCTCGTCTCACGGCGCGTGTTGCGCCCGAGGCGCGTCACGACAGCTGTGGCGTTTCGTCACGCGAGCGCCACGGCGGCGCTCCGCGGCCCCGGGGACAAGCGCTGTGGGCGCAAGCTCTCGGTTGGTCCGGGCCCTGCAATGGTTTCCTGACACGAACCGGCGGATGTCGTGTCCGTCACGAGGAGACAAGAGCCATGACGAACCGAATGAACAGCGCGGTGGGGACTGCGAAGGGTGTGGTTGAGTCGGCGGCTACCGGCGCGGGCGTCGCCGCGACGGCGGCCAAGACGACGGCGTTCGACGTCGCGAAGGCGGTCGCCGGCGTCGCTGCCACGGTCGGGGCGCTCGGCTTCGACGACGTGCTCGGCTGGGTCGGGCTCTCGCGCAAGCGGAGCCCGCTCACGGCGCTCGGCCTCTTCGGCGCCGGCCTCGCGGTGGGCGCGGGCGTGGCCCTGCTGCTCTCGCCGACGTCGGGCGAGGCGCTGCGCCGCGAGCTCCTGACCCGCCTCGACGGCCTGAAGCGCCAGGCGACCCGCGGGGTCGAGCAGGCCGAGCGCAAGGTCCAGGACAAGGTCGGCAGCGCGGTCGACGCGGTGAAGGGCGCGGTCGCGCCGTCCGACGCGAGCTCCGCGAACTCGCATTACGGCATCGAGGGAGCTGGGCTGTCCCACGGCGGCGAGAGCGGCCATCACCTGAGCTGAGGCGCTGGCCGTGTGGCTCGAAGCCATCATCACGCGGGAGGATCTCGCGCAGATCCTGGGCGAGTTCCTCCCGGTGAAGATCCACCTGGACGACGACGAGACGACCGATCGCTGGCTGTACCTGGGCAAGGCGACCGAGATTGCCCTGGCCGACGACCTGGGCTTGCGGGTCACCTGCCCGGCGGAGCTCCAGTGGTCCATCGCGGGCGTCAACCCCACCATCCGGCTCGATGAGCTCAAGGTGCTGATTTGCCCCGAGATCATCGAGAGGAACAAGGGGAGCGTCCTGGCGTTCAACGTCGAGCTCGAGGAGGCGGACATCCGGGGCATCCCCTCGATCCTCGATCACACCGTCATGAAGGCGGTCAACGCGGCGCTCGCGAACAAGCGGCCTGAGTGGAACTTCACGAAGACGCTCACGCACACCGTGGGGCTGCCCTCGAACCTCGATCCGATCGAGGGGCTGCACATCGGGGTCGCCTGGGGCAAGCGCCGCATCAGTCAGGACGCGCTCGTGCTCGTGGTCTCCTTCAAGCTCAATTTCGTTCGAGGCGACTGAGCTTCGCGGTTCCCGACAAGCGCCCCGCCCCCCTCTCCGGGGTGGCGGGGCGCTTCGCTCGAGCGTCGTTGGGTCCGGAATCACGCTCGCCCCTTACCCCACGATCCCGGAGGGGGCCGGGCATCCCATCGGTCACCAACGTGAACGTTTACGTTTACGTTTACGTGGACGTTCGGAGGTGGGGGGACTCGGCGCGAGGCTTGGTTAACGGTTATGCCGAGCCGACCTGAGGAGCCAGGTGAATCCTCCCGAGCCGACCCCCGCGCCCGCGCGTGAGCGCGCCCGCGATGTCCGAGTGCTTGACGAGCCCGAGGTAACTCTCTCCGTCGAAGACGGCGACCACCGGCGTGTTCTTCTCGATCATCTGCCGCCCCACCTCGTCGAGCGACACGTCCGCCTCCACCCGGGGCACATCGCAGCGCATGATCCATGCGATGAACGACCCCTCCTGGCCGGCGGCCAGCGCGCGCATGACGTCCGTGCGCGTCACGACCCCGATCACGCGGTCCTCGTAGACGACCGGGAAGTCCGGCTCCTGGCTCGCGAGGATCCGCCGCGCGGCGTCGCCCACGAGCTCGCCAGGCCACAGCTGGACCGCTCTGCCCTCGCTCGCAGGCTCTTCGGGCGGCGCCACCGGCGCCATCACCGCCTGCGCCGCGCGCCACTCCCGCCGCGCCTCCACGAAGAGGAGCGCCGACAGCGCGGCCACGACGAGCTGACCACCGAACAGGCCCATGAAGAACAGCACCGCCGCCGCCGCTTGCCCGAACGCCGCCGTCATCGACGTCGCGAGCCAGGCGCCGGTGAGCGGCGAGAACGCCTCGCGCAGCGCGCGCCCCCCCTCGAGCGGCAACGCCGGAAGCAGGCCGAGCAGGGCGATCGCCAGGTTCGCGCTGGCAATCCACACGATCGCGGCCTCGCGCGAGGGCGCCTCGGCGGCCCGAAGGACCGAGATCCACCCGAGCTCGCCCACCCCGCGCTGGGCCTCGACGGCCAGCGCGAAGAGCGCCGCGAGCGCCACGTTCGCCGCGAGTCCGAGCGCGGCGCCCTGCGCCCGTCCCACAGCAGGACGCGACCGGCTGACGATCGGGCCGAGCGGCGAGAGCTGGATCTCCCGCAGCCTCTGCCCGAGCTGCCTGGCCACGATCCCCTGCACGAGCGCCTGGAACCCCACGCACCCGAGCAGCGCCGCGCCCAGCGCGCAGCCGAAGAGCGCGCCGCTCCAGCCGTGCCGCGCTCCCCACTGGAGCGCCCCGATCGGGAGCAGCAGGCCGAACGCCGCATGTACAAACACATCCACACCGCCGAGCCGCGTGATCCTGATGACCGACTTCATGGTGTCTTGCTCCTGGGTTCCCGCAGGCACCTGCACATGGCGGGAGGCGCAGTTCCGACGTGCCACTGCCCCCTCCCCCGGGGCGTGGCGAACACCTCGTCGCGCGATCGACGGCTCGGCGGACGGGCACTTGTCCCAGATCTTTCTGATTTTACTGCAAATCACGTGCCGATTTCCTGCGCCTCACCTGCGAGGGAGCGGCGCGCGGAGCCATTCTGGCGTTCAGGGAGGGCGCGACTGGCCTGAAGGGCTATTCCGCGGCGCTGGTGGTCGTCATCGCGTCGTCATCGCGCCACAGAGCCCCTGCGGCAGGGCCCGGAGCGGCCTGCGACACCCCCGAGGGACACAGCGGATGCCGGGCTCATCACACGTCGCCTGAATGCCGCGGTGTGGCGTTCCGCTACATGGTGGGCGCACACCGTCACGGCGCCACATCGGGCAGCCTGTCGCCCGCTCCAGCCCGGCGCGCGCGGCCCGAGGCCGGACCACGCCCCTCTGCCGCTTCCGAGAGAGAGGCGCTCCGGGTCAAACGCTCCTGCGGCAGGTACGCGCCGCCCTCGAGCTCCTGGACCCAGCGGACCATCTCCTCGCGAAGCCAGCACCGAAGATCGAACAGCTGCCCAGGATCGCGCGCCGAGACGAGGAGACGCACCTGGATCGTGCGCTCTGTCACATTCGTGACCTGAACGGCCTTCACGCGCTCGTCCCAGAGCTCGCTGCTCGGGAGGATCGACTCGAAATGCCGCCGCACGGCGTCCACGGGGGTCCGGTAATCCACGTAGATCTCGACGGTGCCCAGCTTCGCCGCCCCGTGCTTCGTCCAGTTCTGAAACGACTGGTCCAGGAGCCTCGCCGTCGGGACGATGAGCCGCCGCTCGTCCCAGATCTTCACGACCACGTGGGTCAGCCGGATCTCCTCGATCGTCCCGAACTCGCCGTCCACCACGACCTTGTCGCCGAGGTCGATGGGGCGGGTGAACAGGATGTGGAGGCCCGACAGGATCGCGCCGACCGGCTTCTGCGCCGCGAGGCCGAGCACGACGCCCGCGATGCCGGCCGACGCCAGCAACGAGACGCCGACGTTCCTCACCGCCTCGAAGTTCAGGAGCACGAGCGCGCTCGCCACGATCACGATGAGCACCCGCGCGACCCGCTCGAGCACGCGCGCCTGGGTGCGGAGCCCGCGGGACGACTCGCTCCCCTCCTCGAGGTGACGCAGGGCGCGCGCGTCCAGCACCTCCGTGAGGATCCCCACGATGCGCAGAAGGAGCCACGCCACCCCGCCGATGAACAGCGCCGAGAGGAGCGACCGCAGATCCGTCACGAGGCCCTGGCCGAGCCGGGTGAGCTTGGCGAGGCCCGCTGTCAGGACGACCCCGAGACAAAGGGTCACGGGGCCGATTGCCGCGTCGAGTGTCTTTTCGTCCCACGGCGTCGCGGTCCGTCGCGCGACGACCGAACCGGCGCGCCGGAAGGCGCCCGCGGCGATCCGAGCGAGCCCGAAGCCGACCGGAACGCTCGCCGCGACGATCACCCACGGCCACACTCCATCCCCCGGGATCCCCAGCCGGGCGCCGAGCGATTCAAAGTTCGAGTTCTGCATGCGTCCACTCCTTCACCAGCGCACCAGCGCCGCGCGCGCCTCCGTGGCCTGGAGCCCCGGGGACACGGGCCTCCCCGCCGCGCCCCGCCGCGCTCTGGAGAGCGGCGGAGAGGGCCGTGACCGGGCGAGGCGCGCCGGGCTCATCCATCGTGTGTGCGGCGTCCCCACGGCACAGGGCGTGCCGCGGACCCCTCCCCCGCGTGCCCAGCCAGTTCTCCGCCGCTCGCCGACAGGAGCGCGCGAGGACGGATGGAGGCAGGCGCGCCCCATGGCGGCGATCCGCGCCAGCGTCGCTCGACCCCCGCCGGGTGCGTGCGACCGACCCGAGCGGCGCGGCATGCGGTGTGCACCGGCGATGACAGGCGATGAGCGGCGGAGCCGACGGCGCGTCGAGATCGGCTGAAGAAACGCGGCAAAGGGATCGTTTATGTCAGAGCGCAGAAGCCAGGTCGATGATCTCACTCGGCTCACCGAGGAGGATTTCACGCGGCTCACGCAGGAGACCGAGCGGCTCGCGAAGCACGTCGAGGATCTCCGGCACCGGATCGCCGCGACGACCGCGAAGCGGCGCGCGTCCTCCGGCACGCTCCCTGCGCAGAGCGCCGCCCCGTTCGCACCGCAGCACGGGTCCCCCTCGGAGCGGACGCACAACGCGACCCCGGAGCGTCCGTGCGACGCCGCCGCGGAGCGGCCGTATGACGGGACACCGGAACGGCCGTATGACGGGCCACCGGAGCGGCCGTATGAAGCCGCCGAAGAGCGGGCGCACGACGCGGCGCCGGAGCGGCCGCTCCGCGGAGCGACGGAGAGGCCGCCCCCCCGCCACTCTCCCTTTCCCGAGCGCACCTCGTGCCTCGCGAACGTGTCGCGATGGCTGCCGCCGCTCAGGACCGCGAGAGATGCCATGGAGTCGGGCGTCCATGAGAGGGTGGGAGAGGCAGGGCGTTACAGCATCATCACGCCGCGCAACAAGCCGAACGATCTCCCGACGAGGCGCCGCACGCCCAAGTCCGACGTGGCCTGAGGCGCCGGCTCGGAGGGCCGTCCCGCCGGCGCAGGAGGCCGCTTCCGCCGGTGTGCCGCCGCGGCCTCACGCGCGCGCTCTGCCGACCGCGCGCCGCTGGCACGCGCGCCTTGCGCGCCGACCGCGCGCCGCACGCGCGCGCGCCTTGCGCGCCGCACGCGCGCGCTGCGTGCCGCGCGTGGCGCGAAGCTTGCCCGGCTGAGCGCCTGCTAGTAATACGAGCCCATGCTGCTGCGCGGTGGGAGCAGAAGCGCATGGCCGACGTGCCATGAAGCCTGAACCCGAGGGGCCCCCGACGGCCGCCTCTCGGCCTTTCAGCGAGGGCCCCGCTCCTCGGCTGCGGGGAGCCCCAGCGCAGCCTCGACCGATGAGTCCGCCGTCCAGGCGAGGGGGCCTGTCCTCCTGCCGTCCTCTCGCGCGGCGCCCTGGGATCACGCCGGGGCACCGGGTCCGACAGCCTCCAGCGCCCCTGAGCCCCTCCGCGCCCGGGGCGCGCGCTCATTTCCCTTCTTATTGACCGATCGGTCCTGCCTGCAGGCGGGACCTGGAGAACAGCGGCATGGAGCAGCGAAGCGACCTCGACAAGGCGGCCCGCAAGGCGAGAGCCGGCAATGGCAAGAGCAAGAAGGCCGCGTCCGGGAATGGGCTGCAGGACGGCGCCGCGCGCGCGAGGAAGGCCCGCCCGGCCGAGCGCTCCCGCGCCGCCGCGCCGCTCGAGAGCGACGAGCTCGACCGTCGGACGCTGCTGATGTCGCTGACGGGCCTGAAGAAGGGCGATTTCTCGGTGCGGCTGCCCGTCCACTGGCTCGGGCTCGACGGGAAGATCGCCGATACGTTCAACGATGTCGTCGAGCGCAACGAGAAGCTCGCGAAGGAGCTCGCCCGCCTGAGCCGCGCGGTGGGCAAGGAGGGCAAGCTCTCCCAGCGCGCCTTCATCGGCGAGGTGAGCGGCGCATGGGCCGACGAGATCGCGTGCATCAACGCGCTGATCGGCGATCTCGTCCACCCCACCGCCGAGACGGCGCGCGTCATCGGCGCCGTGGCCAAGGGCGATCTCTCGCAGACGATGGCCCTCGAGGTGGACGGCAGGCCGCTCGACGGCGAGTTCCTCCGGACCGCCAAGACCGTCAACACGATGGTCGAGCAGCTCGGCTCCTTCGCCTCCGAGGTCATCCGCGTGGCGCGCGAGGTCGGCACCGAGGGCAAGCTCGGCGGGCAGGCCGACGTCCGCGGCGTCGCCGGCAGCTGGAAGGACCTCACCGACTCCGTCAACTCGATGGCGGGCAACCTCACCTCCCAGGTGCGCAACATCGCCGCCGTCACAACCGCCGTCGCCACGGGCGATCTCTCGAAGAAGATCACCGTCGACGTGAAGGGCGAGATCCTCGAGCTCAAGGACACCATCAACACGATGGTCGATCAGCTCCGCTCCTTCGCCTCCGAGGTCACCCGCGTCGCCCGCGAGGTCGGCACCGAGGGAAAGCTCGGCGGGCAGGCCGACGTCCGCGGCGTCGCGGGCACCTGGAAGGACCTCACCGACTCCGTCAACTCGATGGCCGGCAACCTCACCTCCCAGGTGCGCAACATCGCCGCCGTCACCACCGCCGTCGCCAACGGCGATCTCTCGAAGAAGATCACGGTCGACGTCAAGGGCGAGATCCTGGAGCTCAAGAACACCATCAACACGATGGTGGACCAGCTCAACTCCTTCGCCTCCGAGGTCACCCGCGTCGCCCGCGAGGTCGGCACCGAGGGAAAGCTCGGCGGGCAGGCCGACGTCCGCGGCGTCGCGGGCACCTGGAAGGACCTCACCGACTCCGTCAACTCGATGGCGTCGAACCTCACGGCCCAGGTGCGCAACATCGCGACCGTCACCACCGCCGTGGCCAAGGGCGATCTCTCGAAGAAGATCACCGTCGACGTCAAGGGCGAGATCCTGGAGCTCAAGAACACCATCAACACGATGGTCGATCAGCTCAACTCCTTCGCCTCCGAGGTCACCCGCGTCGCCCGCGAGGTCGGCACCGAGGGAAAGCTCGGCGGGCAAGCCGACGTCCGCGGCGTCGCGGGCACCTGGAAGGACCTCACCGACTCCGTCAACTCGATGGCCGGCAACCTCACCTCCCAGGTGCGCAACATCGCCGCCGTCACCACCGCCGTCGCCAACGGCGATCTCTCCGAGAAGATCACGGTCGACGTGAAGGGCGAGATCCTGGAGCTCAAGAACACCATCAACACGATGGTCGATCAGCTCCGCTCCTTCGCCTCCGAGGTCACCCGCGTCGCCCGCGAGGTCGGCACCGAGGGAAAGCTCGGCGGGCAGGCCGACGTCCGCGGCGTCGCGGGCACCTGGAAGGACCTCACCGACAACGTGAACTCGATGGCCGGCAACCTGACGAACCAGGTGCGCGGCATCGCCAAGGTCGTGACCGCGGTCGCCAACGGCGATCTCAAGCGCAAGCTGGTCGTCGACGCCAAGGGGGAGATCGCCGCGCTCGCGGACACGATCAACGGCATGATCGAGACGCTCGCGACGTTCGCGGATCAGGTGACGACGGTGGCGCGCGAGGTCGGCGTCGAGGGCAAGCTCGGCGGGCAGGCGAGCGTGCCCGGCGCGGCCGGCACGTGGAAGGACCTCACCGACAACGTGAACCAGCTCGCGGCGAACCTCACCACGCAGGTGCGCGCCATCGCCGAGGTCGCCACCGCCGTGACCAAGGGCGATCTCACCCGGTCCATCAAGGTCGAGGCGCAGGGCGAGGTCGCCGCGCTGAAGGACAACATCAATGAGATGATCCGGAACCTCAAGGACACGACGCTGAAGAACAGCGAGACGGACTGGCTCAAGAGCAACCTCGCCAAGTTCTCGCGCATGCTCCAGGGGCAGAAGGATCTGCTCACCGTCGGCCGGAGGATCCTGTCCGAGCTCGCCACCGTCGTCACGGCGCAGCAGGGCGTCTTTTACATCATGGATGCCTCCCGCGAGGAGCCCGTCCTGAAGCTGCTCGCGAGCTACGCGTTCAAGGAGCGCAAGCACGTCGACAACCAGTTCAAGCTGGGCGAGGGGCTCGTCGGGCAGTGCGCGCTCGAGAAGGAGAAGATCCTCCTCGTCAACGCGCCCCCCGATTACATCACGATCACGAGCGGCCTCGGCGACGCGCCCCCGGTCAACATCATCGTGATGCCCGTGCTCTTCGAGGGGCAGGTGAAGGCCGTCATCGAGCTCGCGTCGCTCGAGCGCTTCAGCCCGACCCACCAGGCGTTCCTCGACCAGCTCACCGAGTCGATCGGCATCGTGCTCAACACGATCGAGGCCAACATGCGCACCGAGGACCTGCTCAAGCAGTCCCAGTCGCTGGCGCGCGAGCTCCAGAGCCAGCAGGAGGAGCTCCAGGAGACGAACGCCGCGCTCGGCGAGAAGGCGCGCCTCCTGGCGGAGCAGAACGTGGAGGTCGAGCGGAAGAACCACGAGGTCGAGCAGGCCCGCCAGGCCCTGGAGGAGAAGGCGCGCCAGCTCGCCCTCACGTCCAAGTACAAGTCGGAGTTCATGGCCAACATGTCCCATGAGCTCAGGACCCCGCTGAACAGCCTCCTCATCCTGTCGGACCAGCTCTCCAGGAACAACGACCAGAACCTCACCGCGAGGCAGGTCGAGTACGCGAAGACGATCCACGCGTCAGGCACCGATCTCCTGGGGCTCATCAACGACATCCTCGATCTCACGAAGATCGAGTCGGGCACCGTCGTCGTCGACGTCGGAGAGATCAGCTTCACGGACCTCTCGGACTACGTGCGCCGCACGTTCCGGCACGTCGCCGAGGCGAAGAAGCTCGATTTCGAGCTCTCCTTCTCGTCGACGCTGCCGACGTCGATGTTCACCGACGCGAAGCGGCTCCAGCAGGTGATCAAGAACCTGCTCTCCAACGCCTTCAAGTTCACCGAGCGCGGCAAGGTGGTCCTGGAGGTGACAGTGGCTCGCGGCGGCTGGAGCCGTGAGAACGAAGTGCTCAGCCGGGCCGATGTGGTGATCGCCTTCTCCGTCCATGACACAGGGATCGGGATCGCGCCGGACAAGCAGCAGATCGTCTTCGAGGCGTTCCAGCAGGCGGACGGGAGCACGAGCCGCAAGTACGGCGGCACCGGGCTCGGGCTCGCGATCAGCCGGGAGATCGCGGGGATGCTCGGCGGCGATCTCACGCTGATCAGCGCGCCGGGCCGCGGCAGCACGTTCACGCTCTACCTGCCGCGCACCTTCCGGCCCGTGCGGGCGGCGCGGCGGCAGCCGACTCACGTCCTCGACGCGCCGCCGTCCATCGAGGATGCCGTCCACAGCAGCCGGCCGTCGGATCGCACGTCCGCGAGCGCGGACGTCCAGATCATCGACGACAGCGAGAGCGTCCGCCCCGGCGACCGCGCGATCCTGATCGTGGAGAACGACACCGTGTTCGCCCGCTTCCTCGTGGATGTCGCGCGGGAGCACGGCTTCAAGGCGGTCGTCGCGCTCCGCAGCGCGACCGCGCTCTCGCTGGTGCGAGAGATCCAGCCCGCGGCGATCACGCTGGACATCAACATGCCCGACGTCGACGGGTGGCGCGTGCTCGACTGCCTGAAGCGCGATCTCTCGGCGCGGCACATCCCGGTCCAGGTGATCACGACAGAGACGGAGGAGGAGCGGAGCCGCGCGCGGCGGATGGGCGCGGTGGGCCTGCTCAACAAGCCGCTCAGCAGCAGGACGGCGCTCGACGAGGCGTTCGCGCGGCTCGCCGGGCTGATCGGCTCGCCGCGGCGCCGGCTGCTCGTCGTCGCGCCGGACGAGGCCTCCTTCGCCCCGGTGACCGAGCTGCTCGGGGACGAGGCGGTCACTGTCGCCAGCGCGGCGACGGCCCAGGAGGCGCTCGACGCGCTCGATCGCGAGGCGTTCGACGCGATCGTGATCGACCTGCGCCTGCCGGACATGCCCGGCCTCGAGCTCATCGAGCGCCTCGATCGCGCGGGGCGCTTCGCGGATCTCACGGCCATCGTGCACGCGCCGGCCGGCGTCGCCGGGGACGACGAGGCGCAGCTCTCCCGGCTGGCGCAGAAGCTGCCAGTGAAGCATGTCCAGTCGAGAGAGCGCCTGCTCGACGAGATTACGCTCGCGCTGCACCGCCGGCTCTCGGATCTGCCCGAGCCGACGCGGCTCATCGTGGAGCAGCTCCACGAGTCGACCGCCGCGCTCGCCGGCAAGTGTGCGCTGATCGTCGACGACGATTTCCGCAACATCTATGCGCTGAAGACCGTCCTCGAGAGCTACGGGATGACCACCCTCACCGCCGACACGGGGAAGGCCGCCATCGAGCTCCTGGGGAGCACGAGCGGGATCGACGTCGTGCTCATGGACATCATGATGCCGGAGATGGACGGATACGACACGATCCGCGCAATCCGCAAACAGCCGGCATTCCAGACGCTACCGATCATCGCCGTCACGGCGAGGGCGATGAAAGGCGACCGGGAGAAGTGCCTGGAGGCGGGCGCGACCGACTACACCTCGAAGCCGGTCGACACGGAGCAGCTGCTGGCGCAGCTCCGCATCTGGCTGCATCGCTGAGCTCGCTTCATCTCCCGTCACAGCCGCTCTCCACACCACGCCCCGCGATCGCCCCCGAGCACGCCCGGCGGTTTCGTCTGCGCTGCAACGACGCCTCAGTGTGGCGCACCTGCGCAAGCTCTTGCGCGGCTCACGGGCGATCGGCTGCGCGGAGCGCCGAGCATTTTCCGCATTTTCATTTGGCATGCCGCCTGCTGTCGCCTGCTGTGGCGATGTGGGTTTCCAGAATACAGGCAGGACGCGCGCGCGAGGACGTTCATCGGGAAAGGAGCTGTAGGTGAGGCCAAAGCTGGTGACCGGTCTTGTCAGGACGTGGTCGGACGCCGAGAGGTCGGTTGAGCGCGTGATGAGCTGCGGATACACGCGTGACGCCATCAGCCTTGTCATGAGCGATGCGGGGCGCGACCATCGCGCCGTGGACGGAACCGCGGGCGCGGCGGCGGACGTCGGCGGAGCGGCGGGGGCGGCCTCGACCGCGCTCGTCGTGCTCGGCGCGGGCGTGGCGTTCCCTGGCCTGGGGCTCGTGGCGGCGGGGCCCATCGAGGCCGCGCTCGCCGGAGCTGGCGCGGGCGGCGCGGCCGGCGGGCTCGTCGACGCGCTCGTCAGCGCCGGCATTCCCGAGCACCGGGCGAGCATCTACGACAGTGGCCTACGACAAGGCGCGATCCTCGTGGGCGTAAATGCTTTCTCCGACCGAGACGCTGAGATCCTGGAATTGATCCTCGAGTATGCCGGCGCCGAGGACGTCCGGAGCGAGAGCTCGCAGCGGCGTCCTTACGACAGCTTCATCTGAGCGGTCGCGGGAAGGCGGAAGGCACGTGGCAACTTGCCTCGCTGAGGCGCGCTGCCGCTGACGCGCCCGTGCAGGGTTTCAGGAGCTCCCCGAGCGGATCGCCTGGCACACGCGATGCTCCAGACTCGGCGCGTGCCGTCGCGTGGCGAGCGGCGGATGGCCGGAGCAGACGGCAGGAGAGCGCATGTCGAGCAACATGACCCAGGCGTTCGAGCACACCTCAGGGGAATGCTTCGAGGTGGGCACGGTGGTGGGCGAGAAGTACCAGCTCCTCCGCAAAGCGGGAGAGGGCGCGATGGGGTCTGTCTGGGTCGCCACGAACACGGCGCTCGAGGCCAATGTGGCCATCAAGGTGCTGCGGCCGGAGATGCGCTCTCCCGCGATCGCCGAGCGCCTGCTGCGCGAGGCGCGGGCCGCGGCGAAGCTCAGCCACCCCGGGATCGTGCGTGTCTTCGATCTCGGCAAGACCGCGGGCGGCACCCCGTACATCGTGATGGAGCTCCTGGAGGGCGAGGCCCTCCGGGACGTGCTCTGCCGCGAGCACCGGCTCGCCCCCGAGGTGGCGCTCGCGATCCTGCTGCCGGTCGCGAGCGCGATGCACGCGGCCCACGAGCGGGGCGTCGTCCACCGGGATCTCAAGCCGGACAACGTGATGCTCGCGAATCAGGGCGACGGGCGGATAAGGCCCAAGGTCGTCGATTTCGGGATCGCGAAGGTGACGTGGACCGAGCCCGAGTCCGGATCGACGGGCGCGGCCGTGATCGGGACTCCGCAGTACATGCCGCCGGAGCAGGCGCTCGGGCAAGGCCACATCGATCATCGCGCGGACATCTGGGCGCTCTGCACGATGCTGTACGAGGCGATCGCGGGCGAGACGCCGTATGCCGGGGAGCACGGGTTCGGGACGCTGCGCGCGATCGTCCAGGATCCGGTGCGCTCGCTCGTCGAGCGGTGCGGCTCGGATCCGGCGCTGTGGTCGATCATCGAGCGCGGGCTGCGCAAGGATCCGGCGGATCGCTGGGGGAGCATGCGCGAGCTGGGCAGCGCGCTCGCGACGTGGCTTGTCTCGAGGGGAGTCTCGGAGGACGTGAGCGGCGCGTCGCTCCGCGCGCAATGGCTGGACGAGCGGGCCAGCCAGGTCCCGTCGCCGTCGCCGCGGCTGAATGCGGTGAGCTCCGCGCCGACGCTGCACTCGCGCCGCGCGGACGACTCCCTGGAGCTCCAGCTGCCCGCGACGGCCGCGGCGGGTCACGGCGCGCCGGGGGCGGCGGCGGGTCACGGCGCGCCCGGGGTGGCGGAGCGCAAGGGGATCGAGGAGAGCGGGGAGCGCGCGTGGTCCGAGGCGACCGCGATGGTGAATCTGCCGGGGGCGGCGTCTCCGTCGCCGCGGTCGCCGTGGCGGGAGCGCTTTCCGCTCCGCGGCGTCGCGGCGGCCGGGCTCGTGGCCCTGGCGGGAGCGGCGGTGTGGAGCGTCGCGCTGGGCACGGCGGATCGCGCGGGCGAGTCGGCGCCGGCGCCGCCGGTCCAGCCCGTGGCGATGATCGCCGCGGCGCCGTCTCCGGCGCGGCCGCCGATCGAGGCGAGCTCCGGTCCGGCCGGCGTGGCGCACGGGAGCGCGGCGCCGCCGGCCGGGCCCACGACGCCGCGCCCGGCGCGCGCGCTGAAGGCCCCGGTCCCCGCGCCTCAGGCGCCGGCCACGGCCGCCGCGCGGGCCGCAGTCGCGGCGCCGGCGGCGAGCGCGCCAGCCGCGGCCGGGAAGCCGACGGCGCCAGCGGCGAGCGCGCCGCCCGGGTCGTCCGGCCCCAGCGCGGGCGCGGAGGCGCCGGCCTCGGCTGCGCAGCCGGTCGCCGCCGGCTCGGCGCAGGCGCCAGGGAGCGCCGCCTGTCCGGCTGGCGAAGGCCGGGAAGGCGGGGAAGCGGCCTGCCCGCCGGCCGCCGAGGCGCCCGCGAGCGCCGTGGACGTCTACGATGACGCCGGGACGGCCGAGAAGGAGCCGGGCGTCCACCGTCCGGCGACCTCCGAGGAGGGGCCGCCGGCCGCGGACGCCGGCGCAGCGGAGGGCTCCTCGAGCGCTCCAGCGGCGCCGTAGCGGCCCGGATACCGATTGAAACCGCCTGAATAGGGCAGAATTTCGAACCGCCAAGCGCGCCAAGGACGCCAAGATTTTTATGATCTTCTTGGCGTCCTTGGCGCGCTTGGCGGTTCATCTCTCGGTTGGATGGACGCTCTAGACGCCGAGCGCCCGCAGAAACCCGCCCTCGCGCTCGGCCTCGTGGGGCGCGCCCGCATAGCGAGGCTCCACCAGGTCGAGGCCGAAGCTCCACAGCGCGTTGCGCGCCTGCGCGAAGAGGCCCTGCCTGGGCAGGTTGTCGAGGCGTACAGCCTCGCTCCGCCCGAGGTCCTGCTCGAACAGGCGGGCCGCGTCCCTCACGAAGGCGGGCTGCTTGACGATGAGGTTCGCCTCGCTCACCCACCTCAGGCTCGTCGAGTTCGCGTTGAAGGTCCCCACCGTCGCCCAGTCGTCGTCGATCACAGCGAACTTCGCGTGGAGCATCGACGGGAGGAACTCGTGGATCTGGAGCCCGTTCTCCAGCCATGACGTGTACCGCGCGAGGCTCGCGTGGCGGATGGCCGGGAGGTCGGAGTCGCGCGGCACGATGATCTTCACGTCGATCCCGCGGCGCGCGGCGTCGATGAGCTCGCGCTCGAGCCCGCGCGGAGGGCAGAAGTACGCGTTCTCGATCCACACCCGCCGCCTCGCCGCGCGCACCCGCGCGAGGTGGCGCTCGTAGATGACCGCGGGCGGCGCGGGCGCGTCGGTGATGAACTCCACGTCGCCGTAGACGCCGCCCGTCCAGTAATCGAAGGAGCGCCCCGCGACCTCGTCGGCGAGCATCCAGCGGCACTCGAACGCCCGCGCCATGTCGGTCACGCAGGGCCCCATCACCCGGCTACAGACCTCGTGCCAGCCGTCGCCGCCCTCGTCGCGCGGCAGCCACTCGTCGGCCCACGCGGCGCCGCCGACGTACCCGGCGCCGTCGATCACCACGATGCGCGAGTGCTCCCGCGGGAACAGGGCGCCCCCGCGGAGCACGGCGCCCAGCGGCCTGTAGGCGCGGGCGCGGATGCCGCGAGCCCGCATGTCCTCGAAGAACGCCGCCGGCGTCGTGTGGCTGCCGAGCGCGTCGTACAGGAGCCGGACATCCACGCCGCGCCGCGCGGCGCTCGCGAAGGCGTCGGCGAAGCGACGACCCATGAGATCGTTGCGGTAGATGTACGTGGAGATCCATATCCGCTCCCGGGCGAGCGCGATGTCATCGAGGAGCGACTCGAGCACCCATTTCATCCCGGGGAGGAGGCGCGTCGTGTGGAGAGCGCCCCCTGCCGCGGCGCGACCGGTGCTGGAGTCCGCCCTGGAGCCTGGAAACGTCGGCGCCGAGCAGGTCATGTCGAGTCCCGAACGCCGGGCGGCTGCAGCTCGATTGCCACAGCGGCCCGCGCGCCCTCACCGCCGTGGCTCAAGCAGCCCGTGTGCCACATTGCCAAGGCGCGATCGCGCGGGGAAGTCAGCAACAGGAGCCTCATGACGTGGCAAAGCGCCACGCTCACGGCGCCGTCCGCGGCGCCTGCGAGGCAAGCGGCCTCTCCGGCGCAGCGGCCGCCCTCGCGAGCTGGCCGCGCGTGCGCGAGCGGGCCGCGGCGTGCGCGGGCGGGCCGCGGCACCAGTCTTGAACGGCGTGGGCGCGATGATCCCCGCCGCCCGCGACCTCTCCGCCCATCGGCCCGCCCGGACGCGCACCAGGTCGCGCAGGGCGCCGTCCGAGCCCGAGCCCACACCGCCGTCCGCGCCGCCGCTGCGGCGCCGGCTCGCCCTGGATCCCCTGCACGCGATCGGCGCGCTCGCGCTCGCCTGCGTGGCCGCGAGCGCCTTGTTCATGCACGCGCTGGAGACGCGCGAGGCGACGGCGCAGGGGCTCACCCTGCGCGTCGCTTACCCCGAGCGGATGCGCTTCCGCGACATGGAGCGGGTCACGTTCGACGTGGAGAACACGGCGGGCGAGCCCTGCCGGGCGGCCGCGCTCACGATCGACGAGGCTTACCTGGACAGCTTCGAGGAGCACCACACCACGCCTGCAGAGGCGGCGTTCGGGCGCTTCGCGCTGGGCGACCTCGCGCCCGGCGAGCGCCGCCGGATCGACGTCGAGCTCCGCGGCGAGCGCAGCTGGCTCGCCTCGGGCGACGCGACCCTGTCGTGCGGTGGGGAGCGCGGCGTCCACGTGCCGCTCCGCACGTTCATCTTCCCCTGAGATCACCATGGAGACCGTCGCCCGCGTCGCCTTCGTTTATGTCTTCCTCGCCGCCGCGTTCCGCGTGCTCGGCAAGCGCGAGCTCAGCTCGATGTCGCCGTTCGAGCTCGTCACGCTCATGCTGATCCCGGAGATCGTCTCTCAGGCCCTCGTCCGCGAGGCGTCGCTCGCGAACGCGCTCGCGGGCGTGTCCACCGTCCTCGTGCTCGTGTTCCTGACATCCCTCCTGACGCACCTCTTCCCGAAGGCGTCCGAGGTCATCGACGGCTCGCCCACGGTGCTGGTCGCGAAGGGCCGTATCCTGGAGGAGGCGTGCAACCGCGAGCGGATCCAGCCGGAGGAGATCCTGTCCGAGATGCACAAGAGCGGGCTGGAGCACCTCTCGCAGGTGCGATGGGCCATCCTGGAGGCGGACGGCGCGCTCACCATCGTCCCGGAGCAGGGCCACGCCCTGCCCGTCTCGCCGCCCAGGGCGCGGGACGAGCGCGTGTGAGCGCCGGAGCGCCGGGCCCCACGTGGTCGAGGCCGGCGGTCGCGGCGGCGGCGATGTACACGGCGTACGTCGCCTCGATCGCGGGGAGCCGGGTGTCGATCCGCGTTCGCGGCGCCGCGGTGCCGGTCGAGGCCGCGGTCGCGCCGGGCGTCGAGCTCGAGGTGATCGCCGAAGCTCACCTCAACCGCAGCTCGAGGACACGCTCGGCGCGGCGCTCTTCGAGCGCGCTACTGCGGCTTCGCCTTCGCGGCCTCGATGCGCGTGATCACCCCCATCTCCGCCGCGAACAGCGACGCCCGCGGCAACGTCGTCACCTCCGGCGGCGGCCCCGGCTGGCCCGGCCAACCCGGGAAGCCCGCTTGCCCGTTCCGACCCGGTTTGCCGTCCTTGCCCTTCGTCTCCATGCAGGCCGGCGCCACACGACCACCCCGGCCGCCGACGCCGGCGAGACCCCCCTGCCCTCCAGGGCCCGCCGGCCCCGGGGCCCCGCCGAGGCTCTGCGTGAGCACGCGGCCCCTCAGCTTGTAGACCGCCGCCTCGTCGAGCACGATGCGGATCCGACCGCCGTTGCCGCCGGGCCCGCCGGGCCCGCCGGGCCCGCCGTCGGTGCCGTTCGTGCCGTCGCCGCCCGGCGTGCAGTCCGCGGCGTCGACGGCGGCGTCTTTACCATTCTCGCCGTTTTCGCCGGGGAGCCCGGGAGCGCCCTGCGCGCCCATCTGCCCGCTCGAGACGATCTGCACCGTCTGATCCATCGACGGGCTGATGAAATAGGTGCGTTCGCCCATCGCGTCGACGCGGATCAGCGCCGCGTCCGGGTAATAGGGGGTCGACAGGGTCGTGATCGCGATCTCCACGTCGGGCCCGTGCGCGCCGGGGCCGCCGCCGGGATACCACCTCCCGGGCTGGCACTGATACACGGGCCGGAGCTCCGACTCGCCCACCATGGACTTCGTGGTCTGACCGGCGACCGTCTTCTCCAGCCAACCTTTCAGTGTCAGCCCGGTGTCGGCGGTCTCCAGGGGGTTCGGCGGCGGGATCCAGACGAACTGCTCCCCCCCGGGGGACCCGGCACTGCCCACGATCCGGACGTCCTCCGGCTTGATCACCGCGTCCTCCTGGCCCAGGCAGCCGTGCGTCCGGTCGGTGCTGCTGCACGTGGTGCCGGCTTTCAGCTTCGCCACCACCTCGACCTGGAAGGGGTCGCCGGGGCAGAACTTGCGCTGACCCGACGCCGGCCGCACCTGCAGGTCGACCACCGAGAGCGGGTCGAGCTGCACCTCGGCGGGACCGCACGCCTGGAGCAAGGGCGCGCCCGCGAGCGCGACGGCCGGGAGCAGGCCCCGGCGGAGATGGCCAGTCTTCGGGCTTCCGTTCATGTCGTCTCCTCGCCTCACGCGCCGCCCACCGGCTTCACTTCACCCGGCACCGGGGCCGAGCCGACCACCGCGACCCCGGGCTTGCGCTTCGTCGGGTTGATCCCGGCCGTCTGCGCCCGCCAGCAGCCGCGCGGCACGGTCTGCCACACGCCCCGCACGAGCACCGCCTTCAAGAGGACGCGCCGGTTCTTGGGCTCGTCCACGTCGTCGCCCCGGTCCATCGCCGGGCACAGCTCGCCGTATCCCACGGGGACGAGCCGCGTCGGCTCGACGCCGGCCTTCACCAGCGCGCGGCCCACCGCCTGGGCGCGCCGCTCGGTGAGGTCCACATTGTACTGGAGACCTCCCTTGCTGGAGGCGTGGCCCTCGATCTCCAGCCTCCCGATCTCCGGGTGATCCTTGAGCACCTTCGCGACCTCGGTGATCGTGGCCTGCACCGGGGTCGTGAGATCGGCCGAGTCGGTCTCGAACTCGATCTTCTTCGTCTCCGGCACGTAGATCTCCGAGGCGTCGGCGTCGAACGCCACCTCGACAGGGGGGGTGTCCGGGCAGCCGTCGGAGTCGCGGTATCCGTTGACCGTCTCGGCCTGTGCAGGGCACCTGTCGGCCACGTCGGCGATCCCGTCGGCGTCGTTGTCGGGGGACGGGCAGCCGTCGCCGGGGTCGGGATCCTGGTTGTCCTCCAGGCGAGAGGGGCACTTGTCCTTCGCGTCGGCGACCCCGTCCCCGTCGGCGTCGGCCATGGGGCAGCCGTCCGCGGGCTCCGGCTCCTGGCCGTCTTCCTTCGCGTCGGGGCAGCCATCGTCGGCGAGCAGCACGCCGTCGTGATCCGGGTCGGGCGCCGGGCAACCGTCGTTCGCCTTGGGGAGGAGGCCGTCTTCCGGGGCGGCCGGGCAGGCGTCGTCGATGTCGGCGGCGCCGTCACCGTCCTGGTCGGCGCCGCGGCTCACCTCGGCGTAGACCGGCGTCGGAGGCGGCCCGCTGCACGCCGCGCCCGCGAGGCCCAGAAGGAGCCACGCCGCCCTCCACTGCTTGCCCGTCGGGGGGCTCCGTCGAATCATCCTACCCTTCCACTTTCATTGTCGAACGAGCACACTCTTCACCTCCGACACGCGCGCGCGGCCGAGCCCCTCGCACCGGACCACGCGGCCCCGTTCGACGACGAAGCTCGACGGGTCCGCCTTGAAGCGCACCATCTCGACCGTCAGCGTGTCGCCGTCGAGGCGCGCCCGGAGCGGCTTCGCGCCCACCTCCGTCAGCGTCACGAGGCACGTCGGTCGCGCCCGCGCCTCGTCGTACGAGGTGCCCTCGGGCGGCCGCGGCCGCACCCGATCTTCCACCGCGAGCAGCGACAGGTCGCCCGGGATCGGCGACAGCACCAAGCGCGCCTCCCCCTTCTCGTAGCCTTGCCTCGCGAGCTGCTCCGGATCGCGCACGCGCAGCTCCACCCCGCCGCCCGCCGCCACCGCGTCGTACACGCGGCCCGAGTCGCTCCGCCACGCGCCGACGACCCTCGTGATCGGCCCCGTGATCTCGCCGGTCGTGCCTGCCTGGGTCGCGACCACCGCCGGCGTCCCCGAGGCGCTCCCTCCGCCCGCCGCGACGCGTCCGCTCGCCGGCGCGCCCCCGGAAGGGGCGCTGTCACGCCCGATCCACCCCAGCGCGAAGGCGCCGCCCACGCCGAGCGCGGCGAGCACGAGGCCTCCCGCGACGAACAGCGCCGGCGAGGGCGACGCGCCCTTCTTCGCCGCGGCGGGTCGCGGGATCGGAGGCGGCGGCGTCACCGCGACCAGCTCGACCTCGGCGCTCCGCGATGGAGCGAGCGGCGCGATCGGCGGCACGTGGGGGACGAGCGCGACGCGGGTCGTCGCCGCGAACGCCAGGGCCCCGTGCGCCGCCTCGGGTGCGCCGCGCCGGTCCGCCGGTACGAGCATGTCCGCCGTGAGCTCGGCGGAGCCTCCCCGGAGGAACGTCCGCAGCACCGTCGCCATCTCGTCGGCGCTCTGGTAGCGGCCCGCCGGCTCGATCACGAGCGCGCGCTCCACCGCGGCCGCGAGCCTCGGATCGACCCACGGGGCGGCCAAGCGCAGCGGCGGCACCGGGCGCGAGCAGATGGCGAGGATGAGCCCCCCGAGCGCCTCGGTGTCGTGGTGCGGCGCGTGCCCCGCGAGCATCTCGTAGAGGACGACGCCGAGCGACCAGAGATCGGTGCGGTGATCGATGTGGTGCACGGAGTGCGCCTGCTCCGGCGACATGTAGATCGGCGACCCGACGATCGCACCGGTGCGCGTGAGCTTCTCGCCCGCGGAGGCCTCGCCGGTGATCTTGGCGATGCCGAAATCGAGCAGCTTGACGGTGATGCCGCCGCCGTCCCGCGCGCACAGGAACAGGTTCCCGGGCTTCACGTCGCGGTGCACGATCCCGCGCGCGTGCGCGCTCACGAGGCCGAGGCACGCCTGCACCGCGATCTTCACCGCGGCCTCGGGCGCGAGCGCGGAGACGCGGGCGAGCAGGCCTGCCACGTCCTCGCCGGCGAGGTGCTCCATCACCATGAACGGCGCGCCGAGCTCGTCGTGCCCGACATCGAGCACCTGCACCACGTGGTCCGACGCGATCGTCGCGGCCGCCTGGGCCTCCACCTCGAAGCGCCGCGCCAGCTTCGGGTTCTTCGCGATGTCCCCGGTGATGACCTTGACCGCGACGCGCCGGCCCGTGCCCGCGTGGTGCCCCTCGTACACGGCGCCCATGCCGCCCTCGCCGATCAGGCGGTCGATGGTGTACTTGCCGCCGAGCTTCTGGCCGATCATGCGGCCGGGATTCTATGCTCTTCTCGAGCCCGGGGCGGAAGAAGAGAGATGACGGCGACCGGTCGTCCGAGGAAGTCGTAATCGATGCGCCGCCGCGCGCCGTCGGGCTCGTGGACCTCGACGCGGTTGGCGTGCTCGTCCAGCACGAACCGCGTGCTCCCACCGTTCGGCAGCGCGGCGCCCACGAGCTGCCCGTGCTCCTCATAGCTGTACTCCACGAGCAGCCCCGAGGCGTCGTACGCGCGAAGCAGCTTGCCGAACGGCGTCCACTCATAGCGGACCTCGCCGCCGAGCGGGTCGATCTCGGCGATGAGCTGACCGGACGCGTCGCGCTCGTAGCGCGTCATGGCGCCGAGCGGATCCACGGCGGCGATCACGCGCCCGTCGCCGTCGCGTTGCCATGTCCATCGCGCGCCGACCGCGTCGACATAGGCCGTGATATTTCGGAGCGTGTCGTACTCCAGCGTGTGGGCGCTCGGGCCCCACGTGCCCAGATCCACAGCGCCGAAACCGTTGACGTGGGCTGCCCCGCCTCGTGCCGGAGCTCGACGGTGTTGCCCGCGCGGTCCACGATGCGCGAAAGGGGGACGACGCCGCGGGCATCCTCCGCGGCGCGGAAGACGAGGACCGAGCCGCTGTCGAGCGTGAGCCCATAGCCCTCCTCCTGGCGGGTGAAGTACATCCCGCCTTCGAGAGGGAGGACGTCTCCCACCGCCGGGGTGTCCAGCCGGAGGAACGTGCCGTCGGGCTTCCAGATCTCTACCGCGGAGAGCACAGCGACTGAAGGCGGGGCGCGTAGCGTGCTCTCGCAGGTGCTGGCGTACGGGTGCCGGCCAAGAGGGGGCCGGAGGCTCAGACGGGTGCCGCCACAAGGGATGGGAGGCTCGTGCGGGTGCCGCCCGAGGGGGCCGGAGGCTCAGACGGGTGCCGCCACAGGGGATGGGAGGCTCGTGCGGGTGCCGCCCGAGGGGGCGGGAGGCCCAGACGGGTGCCGCCACAGGGGATGGGAGGCTCGTGCGGGTGCCGCCCGAGGGGGCGGGAGGCTCCCGCGACTGCCACCCGAGGGGGCCGGAGGCTCGTGCGGCCGCAAATCGGGGCGGTGGTGAGGCGAGATCGGCGGAGAGCGTGCTGTCTCGACGTGCGTCGAGCGCAGCCGGGGCGCGCTCCCGGCGCAGCAGAGGCGCTCAGGATGGCGCGACGGCCGGGGCCCCCGGCGGCGGCGCCGGCGACTCCCCGGTGCCCTCGTTCTCCTCGGTCGCGGGCAGGGCGCGCGGCGGGTTGCGCTCGAGCAGCGCCAGGAAGGGGGCGCGCAGCGCTTCCAGGTGCTCGCGGGGCTTGCCGTTCGGCGTGTGCTCGACGAGCCAGTCCATCTCCTCGTGGATGGAGTTGAACGCCGTCCTGCAAGCGGCCATGGTCTCCCGGATGCGCTTCGACCGAGGGGCTGTGCGCTTCTGGCCGGGGCCCCGGCCGAGGCCCTTGGCGAGGGCCGCCGTTGCTTCGTCGATGCGCTTCAGGTGCGCCGCGGCGCCCACCTTCTTCACATCGGCCGCGAGCGGCGCCTTCTCCGCGATGGCGACCTGGTGCCAGCCGAAGTCCACCTCGGCGTCGTACCCATAGCCGGCCTGCTCGGTGCCCGCCCCCGCGAGCAGGGCCCCGCGGAGCCGAACGGCCGCTTCGCGGTGCGCGGGCTCTCGGTGCTCCGCGGCCGAGCCGAGGAACATGTGGAGCGCCCGCTGCGAAGAGTCCCACTCCGCGTCGAGCTCCGCGAGCTCCGCGGCCGATGCGACGCCGAGCGCCTCGTCGAGCTCCGCGATCGCCCATCGGACGCGCGTCTTCCACACGACCGGGCGCGGCGCGTCGAGGAACAACGCCGCCGGAACGCGGCTCGGTACGTCGTACTTCTCTATCGAGACGCTCTTCCAGACCCCTTGTTCGAGCTCGCGAGCGAAGGCGCTGAATGCCTTGTCCGTGACATAGCTGTATCCGTAACCTGCCACTGATCCCTCCTCCTTCCCCTCCGTATGAAACCGGGGATTTTAGCGGCACGCGCCATCTCCCGCACAAGCGCTCTTTCGCCCGCTCCTCCGCCGGTTTCTTGCTCCGTGCGGCGGGCGTCTTCGTTCCCAGGGACGCCACGCCGGACGCCGGCCAGCGTGACGGGGGTGGCCGCGCCGGCCGGCGTGGGTCGGCGGCGTCGCCAGGTCGTTGCCGCTCGCGGTGCCGACGGCGCCGGCGCGTGTTCCCCCGACGTCCAGCCGGCCGAACCGGCGCACGGACGGCACCTCGCCGGCTCGTTCTTTCTTCGGCTCCGGCGCACGATTTCGCAACGATCCGGGGAACCTTGCCGGACATAGCAAACAGTACAGAGAAGGGAGCTCCGCTCATGTCCGCCTCGCGCTCGCCCGCAACCGGATCCGGGGGATGAATCGCGCCGTGCTGCCGCTCGCCGCCTCGCTCTTCCTGGCGGCGCCCGTGGCGCTCGCGCAGGGCGCGCCGCGCGGCGCGCGGCTGTCCTACACGCGGGGGGCTGGCGCCGAGGGGTGCCCGGAGGAGCCGAGCCTCCGGGCGATCGTCGCGAGCCAGCTCGCCGGGGTCGACCCGTTCGTTCACGACGGCGCGCGGCACATCGAGGTCGTCGTCCAGCGCAAGGGGACGGTGTTCCAGGGAGAGATCGTGCTCCATGACCGCGATGGCCGGGAGCTCGGCCGCCAGGAGCTCTCGAACCCGGTCTGCGGCGTGCTCGTGCAGCACATCGGCCTCTCCCTCAGCATCTTCATGCGCCCGTTCCTGCCACCACGGCCTGCACCGGGGGGCGCTCCCACGCCGCCCTCAGGGTCGCCGCCCCCGCCGGCGCCGGGGGAGGCCGCGCCCCCCGTCTCGCCGGGCGCGCCGCCGGACGCGGCGTCGCCGCCATCGGCGTCGAGAGAGGCCGCTCCATCCGTCTCGCCGGACGCGCCGCCCGAGGCGCCGGCCTCGGAGCCGCCCCGCCCCGTCGCTGCGCCAGCCCGACCCACTCCGCGCCCGGGGCCGCCGCCGGAGCGCCCGCGCCTTCAGCTGGGCGCCGGGGTGCTGCTCGGCGCGGGCGTGACACCGTCGGTCGCGGTCGGGTTCTCGGGGGTCACCGGTGTCCGCTGGGAGAGGTTCTCGCTCTCGCTGGAGGCCCGCGGGGATCGTCCTATCGACGCCGAGCCCTACCGCGGCTGGACGATCGGGGTGTCGGGCCTGAGCGGTTCGCTCGTTCCCTGCGGTCACGCGGATTGGTTCTTCGGCTGCGCCATCGCCACGGCAGGCGGGGTGTGGCACGTCAGGGAGAGCACCGGCAGGGAGCGCGCAGTGCCCTACGCAGCGCTCGGGCTTCGTGCGGGGCTGGAGGTGCCGCTCTCGGCTCGCCTTGCCGGGCAGCTCACCGGCGACCTCTTGCTCAACACGCTTCGGCCGCTCTTTCGAGCAAGCGACGGCGCAGGGTGGTCCGCGGCGCCCGTCTCGGAGGAGGTGGCACTCCGTCTGATCGCTTTCTTCTGAACCTCCGCGTGGTTTCGCGAAGCATCGGACGCGCCTGCGGGAGCTATTCCCATGGGGCGGCCGCGAGCGCGCGCGGCGCGCGGGCGCGCCCCTCGCGGCCTGCCACCTCCTGGAGAGGCCCCTGTTGAGCTCGGAACGAGCCGACGACTCAGGCCGGTACAGAGCTGGCGCGTTGACAGCAGAACGTCGCCGCCGCGGTGGGCGCGATGCTGCCCACCGCCTCGCCGCCGAACGCTTCGCACTTTCCGGGATCGAGGCTGACGACGCTCACCGACCTGCTTCCGAGCGCCGTGCCGGTCGCGACCGTCCCGCAGTGGGGGGCGTCGGCCGTGATCACCTGGGCCGCAACGAGCTGGGAGCACCCTTCGTCGCTGAACGCGGAGGCCAGGACGCTGCATGTCGCTCCGGTGGGCTCGGTGCAGCCGCAAGGAGCGCAGCCGCGTGTGTCCTCCACGCCGGCGTAGAAGACATGCCGGTCCGGGTACGTAGCGGGGCAGTCCTGTTCTCCCTCGTGGTGGATGCACGTGAGGAATCCCTCCGGCGGCGCGGCGTCGCCGATCGGCGGTGCCGGCGTGCAGGTCATGCCCGGATCCGCGCACGGGGGGGACGCGTTTCCTGTACACGCCCGGGCGACGATCGCGAAGCTCCCCGCCGCCGCGGGCTCGCCGGGTTCCTCCGGCGCTTCTGCGATGCTCGGCACGCACCCTGCGGAGACGACGCGAGGCGCCTGGATCGAGAGCGACTGCACGCACGGGGCGCCATCGCAGGTCCGTCCGGCCTCGACGGCGTTCGCCGAGGTGCAGGCCCCGTCCCACCCCTCCGGGGCAGCGAACGAGGTCGCGGGAGCCTCGGGGCCACCACACGGGAAGCTGGCGTAGGCCCTCCATTCCATCGGCACCTCGCACGTCGCCTCCGGTGGGTCGCACGCGCAGGCAGGGCACTGGTGCGGGGCTGGAGCCGCGAAATCCGCGTAGCCCTCGTAGCCGACGATCGGCGCGGTCGCAGGGCAGCTCGGCACGCTGTCGGGGGAGCCGATCCAGAGCAGCGCGGGCTCGGACCACCCGAGCGGCTCCTTCGGTACGCACTGCCCTGCGCAGACCTCTACTGACGGGATCAGGTCGCCGAAATCGGACGCGATGGCGACGTCCATGTCGTCCTCGGCCGCGCAGTCATCGCCGCCATCGCCGCCACCACCGCCACCACCGCCACCACCGCCGCACCCGCCAGCATCGGGGGGCTCCGTCACTTCGCAAGGCGTTCCCTTGGGTCCTGGGTCCTCATCCCAGTAGCAGAGGTACGTCGTCGGCGTCCCGCACCCGCCGGACATGCCCCCAAGCCCGAGGGTGCTCGCACAACACAGCGCTATGATCCCACCCTGCCAACGTCGCGCCCGCGTCGCCATCGCTTCTCCTCAGCATCCGCGGCGCCGTTGAAGGCGCGCCGCGGTGAGCGCGGCCACGTTACCAGGGGACCCCAGGACGCCGCCAGACCAACCCCGGAGTAGGCCACCCACGTTCGATCGCATTACGTAGAGCTAGATATTTTTCTCATTTTTTCGCCAGGCGACAGCGCGCGTCGCCCCTTCGCGAGGGGTCGACCTGTCCTCGTCGTGCGCCCGTCCCCCGCCTGCCCCCAGAACGCGCGCGCTGACACCCCCGGGTACGCGGGCCCGTCGATTGTGCAACGAGAAGCGGGGCAGTCCCGGACTCCGCTCCGATGAAGACCCCATTGCCGATCCCTCCCCGGAGGGAGAGCCGCCGCCCGTCCACCGATGCGCCGGGAGCCCGGACGCGCCGTCGCGCACGCAGCGCGCCGAAAGCGGTGCTCCACCCGGTAGCCTCACCCTCGATCGAGGTCCTCTGGGCCGAGCGGCCGTTCGTCGCCCTCCTGCTCCGCGCCCTCCACGTTCCCGCCCGCGATCGAGAAGATCTCCTCCAGACGGTGCTCCTCGGCGCCTGGAAAGCCATCCGAGCGCGCAGGTACCGCCCGGACCCGCGGCGGCACCCGCGCCACGCGCTGCGCGCCTGGTTGCACGGCGTCGTCTGGCGCCAGGTGTCCCATTACCGGGACAAGGCCCATGTTCGTTGCGAGATCCTGTGCGGCGCGCCCCTCGCGCCCGCCGGCCAGGCGCCTCTCGAGATCGAGGGAGCGCTCCTCGCCCGCGCCGCGCTCCGCGAGGTCGCCGCGCTCCCCAGGGGCCATCGCGAGGTCCTCCTCGCGGTGGCCGGGCGCCTCAGCCTCGTGGCCTGGGCACGAAAGCGCCGCATGAACCCCAATTCCGCCGCAAGCCGGCTGCGTCGCGCCAGGAGGGCGCTGGCCGAAAAGCTCGCCTCATCGAGGCTGCGGTTTCGGTGAGGGCGCCGCTCGGTGACACCGGCGCCGGGGCGAGGCCTCCGCTCGGTCCCCGCTCGGCCCCGCTCGGCCGGTCACGTCGAGCCCTTGTACGATTTCGCAACGAGCCGGGCGGCCTCGCCGGACTACCTATCCATGAAAGAACCCCGACCACGCCCCGCGTCCCCTCCTGCGCCCGCCCTCGCCCCTGCGCCCGCCCCGGCGGCGGCACCTGCACCCGCTCCAGAGGCGGCGCTCGCGCCCGCGCCGGAGCCCGCCATCGGGTCGTCCCCGCAGCCCTCGTTCGAGGAGGTCTACCAGACCTTGCTCCCGTACGTCCTCGCGGTGCTCTGGCGGCTCGGCGTCGCGTCTCGGGATCTTCACGATGTCGCTCACGAGGTGTTTCTCGTCGTTCACCGGCGCCTCGAGGACCATGTGCCTCGCCGGTCGCTCAAATCGTGGGTGGCGGGCATCAGCGCGCACGTCGCCCTCCGCCACCGGGAGCTCGCGCGGAACCAGCGGGAGCTGCTCGAGCTCGACGGCGCCGAGCCCGTCGAGCTCGCGGACCCCGGGCTCGACGCGGAGCGCCGGGTCGCGCAGGCCGAGACCCAGCGCATCGTCCGCGAGCTCATCCAGCGCATCGAGAAGGAACGACGCGCGGTGTTCGTGCTCTACGACCTCGATGGCTGCGACATGCACGACATCGCCCAGGCGCTCCAGATCTCCGTGAACACGGCATGGGATCGGCTGAGGCGCGCCCGCAACGAGTTCACGGTCGCGGTCAAACGGCTCTCCGCGCGGGACCCGGACGCGCTCGGCCTTCGTGGCCTGCGCTTCGCCCAGGTGCCGTTCACCCTGGCCGACAGGCCCATGCTGCTCGACGCAGGCAGGGTCCGGATCGGCGGCGCGCAGGAGCTCGCCGGACCGCTGTGGGCGCGGCTTCAGCGGTCGCTCGCCTCGACCGGAGGGCTGGCCGGCGGCACGGACGGCATCTCCGACAGCCCTGCAGCACAGCCCGATACAGGCGGGATTTCGTCCCACCACCGCCGTCCCGGGAACGCGGTGGAGGCCGCCGGCGCGACCGGGGAGAATCGCACGCCGCCGGTCGTCACGATCGCGCGATCCAGGCTCATCAAGACAGGCGTGGCGCTGTTCCTCGGGGGAGCCGGGGCGGGCGCCGTCGTGGTCTATGCTGCGTTCGCGCCGCCTGCCGCGGCGCCAGCGGTGTCCGTCAGCGCCGAGGTGGTGTCCGTCAGCGCCGAGGACGAAGGCGCCGCGTCCGACCGAGCCGAGCGCACCGGGGCAGGGCGCGGCGGGCGCGCCGCGGGCGGGCTCGTCGTGGCCGACGCCGTCGTGGACGCCGGGCCCCCGGGGGCCGTGGACGTGGCGGCCGCGGCGCCGTCACGCGCCCCCTCTCGCAAGGCCACCCCGCCCGGCGAGCACGACACGACCGAGGAGAGCGCGTTGCTCAGCAGCGCCGGCCTTGCGCTCAGCGAAGGGAACGCGACAGAAGCGCTCGACGTGCTGGTCCTGCACGCCCGGAGCTATCCGCGCAGCCCGAGAGCCGAGCAGCGCGAGGCGCTGGCCATCCAGGCCCTCATCGAGGCCGGGCGGCGCGCCGACGCCGGCGCGCGAGCCGAGCGGTTCCGCGCGGCCTTCCCTGACAGCATGTTTCTCCGCGCCATCGACGCGGCCATGAACCGCCGGTGAGACCCAGGCACGCTGCGTCCGGCGAACGCCGGCGCTGCCTCGCTCCTCGGCGCCTCGATCCGGCGCCGCCCTGCTCACGCTGCAGGTCGCGCGTCCGCTCGACGTCGAAGAACGGCGCGAACGCGACGCCAAGAGACGCCGGTCAGGCTGGGCGGGAGGCGAGGCGGCGCGCGCCGCGTCGGGCGATCGCCGCCGCGAGGGCGAGGGCGCCGAGCGTCATGCCCACGAGCGTGCCCTGTCCGCGGGTCCGCGAGGGGCGATCGCCGTCGAGGACCGGGGTCGCCGCGCCGCAGAGCACGTCGGCGTGGACGCTGACGCGGGCGCGCAGCCAGTTGTCGACCCGCTCCTGCGGCGCGGGGCTCAGGACGAGGTCCGTGTCGAGCGCGGCGCGCGGCAGGTTCGCCTCGAGACGCGTCAGCCAGACGTCCTTCGGGTGCAGGCCGACCATCGCGATCGCGAGGTCGTCGAGCGCCCCGCACGCGAGCTCGCGCGCGTCGATCTGATCGGCGGCGACCTCCCCGCAGCTCGGATCCGACAGCGGGACGCCGGCCGGGCACGGGTTCGCCACGGCGCGGCTCTCGGTCGCGATCTCGGCGAAGCGCACGGCGCACGCGGAGTCCGGGACCTCGCCGGTCTCGCCGTTCGCGAGCCCCTGCTGGGCGAACGCGGCGGCGATCGTGTCGACCGGGGTGGTCGAGCCGCTCGTTGTGTAGCGCACACCGAACGGCGCCGCGGGGCTCGACACGGGCGAGAACAGCGAGCCCTGCTGCGCGTAGGCGGTGAGGAACGCGCGGCCGCCGTCGGCCGCCGCGATCGCCTTCTCGCGGAGCACGCCGTAGTTCGACTCCTGCGAGGCGAAGTCCCACGCGAGGAGGTCGATGGGGACGGCCGCGGCCGCGAACCCCTCGGGGGCGAGCCGCGCCTCGCTGATGGTGAAGAGGGTGATCGCGACGTTCGCGCCCGTCCCGGCGGCGACCATCCGGAGCGGGAGCGCGGGGTTCGCCCCCGGCGTGACGACCCGCACCGGCGTCATCTCCTTCACGTCCTTGCCCGGCTCGAGCCTGATGGCGATGAAGTCGAAGCCCTCGTCGACATAGGCGTCGAGGATCGGCCGCGTCGACGCATCGACGTTGAAGCCGTTCTCGTCGAACCACGCGTTCAGCGCGCCGGGCGTATCGGTGGCGAGCGTCACGGTGGTGTACGGGCCGACGGTGCCGCGGTGGAGCACGGTGACGTCATCGCCGCCGAACGCCACCCCCGCCGAGTCCGCGGAGCCGAGGGCCGCGCCGCAGCCCCCGCCGCTGCGGGCGCAGGTGGAGCTCGGCGCGGTGATGCGCACCGACGTGGCCGCGTCGAGCGTCTCGAACCAGGCGTCCGAGCCGACCTCGAGGAACGCCCCGCGCTTCACCGGGAGCACCCACCCGAACGCGCTGGGATCGCCGGAGTACTGGATCTGATCCCAGAGCACCGACTGGACGGGCGACACGGAGAGCACCATCCGGTGCGCGTTGACGACCGTCGTCTCGGTGGGCGGGGCGAAGCACCCGCCGCAGGCGAGCGCCTCGCGCGGCGACAGGAGCGTCGCGGAAGGAACGGCGAGCGCAAGGAGCGCGAACAAGCGAAGTTTCATCGGCTACCTCCATGGGCGCGGGTCCGCGCGCGCGGGCTCTCGGGAGCGCGCGCGCGGCGCACCACCGCCAGGCTATCCAAGCCGGCGCGCTGCGGGCAGCCAGCGCACGATTGGCGCGCCGCGCGCCATGCGGGAGCGCGGCGAGCCGCCGTCAGCCCGCGGCCCACCACGCGTCGAGGTCGCGGAGGGCGCGCTCGGCCATCACCTCGTAGCGGGCGCGCTTGCGCAGCTTGCCGTGCGCCGCATCGAGCGGCGCGATGTGCGCCCAGGTGATGTTGGACGGCTGATACGTGGGCTGCTTCCGGCCGAGGTGCGTGAGGATGCCGCCGAGCGCCGTCGTGGGCGGCGGCGGGCGGAGCGGCTCGTTCCGCAGCTGCTGCGCGAGGAGGATCGCGCACACGAACCCCGCCGCGGCGCTCTCCACGTAGCCCTCGACGCCCGCGATCTGGCCGGCCAGGTGCACGCCCGGAAGCGCGCGGAGCTCCATCGCGGGGCCGAGGAGCGCCGGCGCGTCGACGAAGGTGTTGCGGTGCACGGAGCCCATGCGGAGGAACTCGGCCTCCTCGAGGCCGGGCACCATCCGGAACACCCGCAGCTGCTCGGCGTACTTCATGCGCGTCTGGAAGCCGACGAGGTTGTACGCCGTCGCCGCCTCGTCCTCCGGGCGCAGCTGGAGCACCGCGTAGGGGCGCCGGCCTGTGCGCGGATCGGTGAGCCCCACCGGCTTCATCGGCCCGAACGCGAGCGTCTGCTCGCCGCGCACCGCCATCACCTCGCAGGGCAGGCACCCCTCGAAGTAGCGCACCTCCTCGAAGGCGCGGGCCTCCACCTTCTCCGACGCGACGAGGGCCTGGACGAACGCCTTGTATTGCGCCTCGTCGAAGGGGCAGTTCACGTACGCCTCGTCGCCGGCCTCGGCGTCGTCGCGGCGCTCGGCCGCGTCCTCCGGCGGCGCGGCCCGCTCCGGCTGCGCGGTTTGCTCCCGCTGCGCGGCCCGGTCGCCGCGGACCGCGCCCCCCTTGCCGTAGCGCGACTGCTTCCACACGCGCGACCAGTCGATCGAGTCGGCGCTGACGATCGGCGCGATCGCGTCGTAGTAGGCGAGGTGCTCGGCGCCGACGGCCGCGGCGAGGCTCGCCGCGAGGGCGTCGGAGGTGAGCGGCCCCGTCGCGAGGATCACGGGCCGCTCGGCGGGGATCTCCGTCACCTCCCGGTGCTCGACGGTGATCCGGGGGTGGGCCTCGATCGCCCGCGTCATCGCCTCGGCGAACCGCTCGCGGTCGACCGCCAGCGCGCCGCCGGCCGGCACCGAGGTCTCGTCGGCGCACCGCAAGGCGAGCGAGCCCACGCGCCGGAGCTCTTCCTTGAGGAGCCCCACCGCGTTGCTCAGCGCGGCGCCGCGCAGCGAGTTCGAGCACACGAGCTCGGCCAGCCGATCGCTCGTCTGCGCAGGCGTGCGCCGGTGAGGTTTCATCTCGACGAGGCGCACGCGCAGCCCGCGCTGCGCGAGCTGGTACGCCGCCTCGCAACCGGCCAGGCCGCCTCCGACGACGACGACGTCGTGCGGGCTCTCCGCTCCGTTCATACAGCTCACCAGGGTGGGGGGTCTCGCGGGCTTCTTAGCTCGCCGTGCGGCGGGCGCGCACGGCCCGCGCCGGCTTTTCGGCGGCCCCCTGGGCCGCACCAGCGCCCTCTGGCGCGGCCTCGGGCCTGCCGGCTGGCGTGGGCTCCGCCGGCGCGGGCCGGGCGGCCGGCGCTCGCGACGACCGCCGCGGCGTCCGGGGTGGCGGCGCCGTCGGCGGCGCCGTCCTCCCCTTCCCCCTCGACGATCTCCTGCTTGAAGCCGCAGTCCTTCGTCGCGCAGACGAGCATCGCCTTCTTGCCGGCGGTGCGGGTGACGAACTTCGCGCCGCACTGCGGGCACGGGACCGGCACCGGCTTCTGCCAGAGCTTGAACTCGCACTTCTGCTCGGCGTTCCAGTTGGAGCAGCCGTAGAAGGTGCGCCCGCCCTTCTTGCGCGGCCGGATCTCGATGAGATCGCCGCCGCAGCTCGGGCACGCGACGCCGAGCGGGACCGGGCGCGTGTTCTTGCAGGCCGGGTACCCGGTGCACGACAGGAAGTCGCCGAAGCGGCCCGTCTTGATGATCATCGGCTTCCCGCACTTGTCGCACGAGATGTCGGTCTCGCGGACGGCGGCGGTCCCCCGCGCGTCGGACAGGTCGCGCGTCGCCTTGCACTTCGGGTAGCGCTCGCAGCTCAAGAACCAGCCGTTCTTGCCCCACTTCTTGAGCATCATCGACCCGCACTCGTCGCAGACGATGTCGGTCTTCTCGGCCTCGGGCTTCCACGGCGCGAGCTTCTTCGACTTGTCGAGCTGCTCCCTGAACTTCTTGTAGAAGCTCTTGAGCAGCTGCTCGCGCTTCAGGCTGCCGGCGCCGACGGCGTCGAGCTCCTCCTCCATCTGCGCCGTGAAGTTCGGATCCATGATGTCGAGGTTCGACCGGACGAGGCCGTCGACCACGAACTTCCCGAGGAGCGTCGGCTGGAACGCGCCGCCGTCCCGCTTCTCGACGTACGCGCGCTGCTGCACCTTGCTGATGATCTCGGCGTACGTCGACGGGCGGCCGATGCCGCGCTTCTCCAGCTCGCGCACGAGCGAGCCCTCGTTGTAGCGGGGCGGCGGCTGCGTGAACTTCTGGTCGGTGATGACGCCCGGGGGCGACACGGAGAGCGCCTCGCCCTCCTTCATGTCGGGCAGGAGCGCCTCCGAGTCCTCCTCGGCCGACGGCCCCGGCGCCGCGCGCTCCGCCTCGGCGGCGGTCGCCTCGGGCGCCGGCGCGGCGGCGCCGCCGTCCGCGGCGGCGCCTGCGCTCTCCTCCTCGCCGGCGAACTCCTGCTGGCCCTCGGTCACCTGCAGCCAGCCGGCGAACTTGAGGATCCGCCCGGTCGCCCGGGCGAGGTAGCTCCGGTACGCGGGCGCCGCGAGCGTCGGCGCGACGTCGATCTCGACCGTCGTGCGGTCGTACACCGCCGGGGTCATCTGCGAGGCGACGAAGCGGTTCCAGATGAGCTTGTACAGCTTGTACTGCTCGTCCTTGAGGTGCTTCTTGATCGAGTCCGGGTGGATCTCGACGCTCGTCGGCCGGATCGCCTCGTGCGCGTCCTGCGCGTTCTTCTTCGACTTGAAGACGTTCGGGCGCTCGGGGACGAACTCCTTGCCGTACCGCTTCGCGACCACGCCGCGCACCTCGGCGACCGCGTCGTCGCTGACGCGCGTCGAGTCGGTACGCATGTACGTGATGAGGCCGACCGGGCCGCCGTCGCGCTTGAGGTCGATGCCCTCGTAGAGCGCCTGGGCGATCTGCATCGTCCGCTTGGCGCCGAAGTGCAGGTAGTTCGTCGCGTCCTGCTGGAGCTTCGAGGTGGTGTACGGCGCGGGCGGGTTGCGCTTCTGCTCGCGCCGCACGACCTTCGCCACCCGGTAGCGGGCGGTCTCGAGGTCGGCGCGGACCTTCCCGGCGACCTCGCCGTTCGTCACCTCGAGCTTCTTGCCGTCGGCGGAGGCGAGCTTCGCGACGAACGGCGCGCGCTGCGGCGGGCTCGCCGCGCCGAGGCCGACCGCGATGTTCCAGTACTCCTCCGGGACGAACGCCTCGACCTCGCGCTCGCGGTCCACGATGAGCCGCAGCGCGACCGACTGCACCCGCCCAGCCGACAGGCCGAACGCGAGCTTCGACCAGACGAGCGCCGAGACGTCGTAGCCTACGATGCGGTCGAGCACGCGCCGCGCCCGCTGCGCGTCGTACAGGTTCTCGTCGAGCTTGCGGGGGTTGTGGACGCCGTGGTCGACCCCCTTCTTCGTGATCTCGTGGAACTCGACCCGCGCCACCTTCAGCTTCGGGTTCTTGATCTCCTCCGAGATGTGGAACGCGATCGCCTCCCCTTCGCGATCGGGGTCGGTCGCCAGGAGCACCTCGTCCGCCTTCTTCGCGGCGGACTTCAGCTCCTCCAGGACCTTTTCCTTGCCCTCGATGACCTCGTAGGTCTCGGCAAAATCGTTCTGTACGTCGACGGCGTTCTGCTTCTTGGGCAGGTCCTTGACGTGCCCCTTCGAGGCGAACACCTCGTACCCGTTGCCGAGATATTTCTTGATGGTCTTCGCCTTCGCCGGCGACTCCACGATGACGAGCGTCTTGGCCATCACCACCTTCTGAGCAACGAGATCGGGCTTGTGAGGATTGAAGGGCGCCCTTCGGTGCGAGGGAGGCCCCCCCGCGAGGAGGCGGCCACCCGAAACCGCACTGGGCAGGGTGAGCCGGCGCGCCCCTTCAACGAAGAGCCCGCCGAAACAACCCGGCGGGCCCCTCTACTACTACGGCCTGGAGCGTCAACGTCAAGAGTGCCTCCACGGCGCGTCTGGGCGGAAGCCCCGTCCTCTCGCAGACCTCATCCACGTGCGCCGGCCGGGCGTCCAGGGCGTCGAGGACCGCGCGCTCGGCCGCGCTCATCGAAGGCGGTGGCCCATTTTCCTCGGGCGAAACGCCCGTCCGCGCCCCGAGGGCGGCCTCCGGGAGCGGCAGCGTGCCCCCGCCGGGCGATCTGCTGCGCGCCGAGCGCCGCGCCCGCCGGCGGGGCGGCGGCGCCTGCCCGCCGAGGACGTCGATGACGTCGGCCGCGCGCGTGATGGGGCGCGCGCCGGAGACGAGCTCCAGCGCGCAGCCCACGCCGCGCGGGCTCCACGGGGCGTGGGGGACGACGCAGAGGTGGCGGCCGAGGCGGCGGGCCGCGGCGGCGGCGGAGCGGGCGCCGCTCTCGACCCCCGCCTCGACCACGACGGTCGCGAGCGTGAGCGCGGCGAGGACCGCGTTGCGCTGGAGGAACAGCGCCGGCAGCGGCGGCGTGTCGTCGGGGACGCGCGCGAGCAGCGCGCCGCCCGCGGCGAGCACGCGCGCGAACAGCGCCGCGTGCTCGCGCGGGTACGGGTGCGCGTGGCCGCCGCCGCCGACGACGACCGTCGGCGCGCGCGCGTCGAGCGCGCCCTCGTGCGCGGCCGCGTCGACGCCGCGCGCGCCGCCCGACCAGATCGAGAAGCCCGCCTCGCCGAGCGCCGCGGCGAGCGCGCGGGTGAACCGGAGCGCCTCGTCGCTCGCGGCGCGCGTCCCGACGATCGCGACGCCCGGGCACGCCGGGAGCGCGCCGCGGAGGTAGAGCGTCGGCGGCGCGGCCTCGGTCTCCGTCACGAGGGCCCAGAGCTGCGCGGGGTAGGAGGGATCTGCGGGCTGGATCTCGATCGACGCCATACGCGGCCTGTCGACCGACGCCCGGGACGAGTTGCGCGAAATGAGGACCAGGACCGCGGCATGACGAGCGCGCGGCCGCACGCGCCCGGCGCGGTCGCCGCGCTACCGCGGCGGCGCGCGAGGCGCGGCGCTCGGCGGCGCCGTGTCAGGCGGGGTCGCGCCGGGCGGCGCGGCGCCGGGCGGCGGGGCCGGGCGCGGGCCCCGGAAGCCCTGGACGAGCACGACGCCCGCGCCGCGCCGCACCTGCGCGTGGAGCTCCACGGCGGGCGGCGCGGCGCCGGGCACCGAGAGGCACGCTCCCCGGCCGCCGATCACCGCGATCGGCCCGCGGTCCGCGTCCTGGGCGACGATCTCGAGCGCGGGCGGCGCGCCCTTCGTGACGAAGAGGTCGACCTCGATCACGCCGAGCCCGCCCTGCGCGATGAACACCGCGCACTCGTCAACGCCGCGCGGGACGCGCACGGGGATCGCGGCGCTCTCCCCTTCCGCGAGCGCGAGCGACACGACGTCGCCGAGGGGCGCCATGCCCCTCGCCTCCCCGCGCGCGGTGTTGGCGAGCGCGAGCGCCGTCACGCGCGGCACCGGGGCGCTCGCCGCGGGCCGCTGCTCCGCCGCGCGGCTCAGGAACAGGCGCGACGCCTCCGGGTCCGGCTCGGGCGCGTCGCGCGGAGGCGGCGGGTTCCGCGGCGTGTCGCGCGCGGGCGAGGAGGCCGGCGGAGGCGGCGGGCTAGGGCGCAGGACCTCGGCGCGGCCTCCGCCGCACGCCGACACGGCGAGCGCGAGCGACGTAGCGAGCAGGCGGCGCGCCGGCCCGAACGGACGCAGTTCGACGAGAGCGAGAGCGCGCCGCACCGCGCGGAGCCTACCAGAACCGCCGCGCCGCGCTCGGCCTGCGAGCGGCCGGCCGTGGGTCGTGCTACCCAGTCGCCCGATGAAACCCAGGGACATCGTCGTCGCGACGCATGGTCACTGCTTCGACGGCATGGCGAGCGCGGCGCTGTTCACCCGCCTGATGCAGGCGCTCCGCCCCGGCGAGCCGCTCGCGCTGCGGTACCGCTCCTGCGGGTACGGCCCGGGCATGACGATGATCCCGCCTTCGTGGCTCGACGGCGACGAGAACGCGATCCTCGACTTCCGCTACACGCCGACGAAGAAGCTGACGTGGTACTTCGACCACCACGTCACCGGGTTCGGCTCGGACGAGGAGCGCGACGCGGCGCTCGCCGGCGCGTCGCGCGCGAAGGCCGCGGGCGACGGGCCTCAGGTCTTCTACGACGCCGCCTACGGCTCGTGCACGAAGCTCATCGCGGACGTCGCCCGCGATCACTTCGGCGTCGAGATGTCCGGAGCCGATGAGCTCATCCGGTGGGCCGACCTCATCGACACCGCGCGCTTCCCCTCGGCCGAGGCCGCCGTGAGCCGGGAGGAGCCGATCATGCAGCTCGCCTCCGTGGTGGAGCACCACGGGGACGGGCCGTTCCTCGCCTCCGTGGTGCCCCGCCTCGTCGAGCGGCCGGTGAGCGAGGTGGCGCGCGAGGCGGACATCCAGGACCTCTGGCGTCCCCTCTCCGTCTCGCGGCAGACGTTCGTCACGCGCATCGAGCGCGGCGCGCGGAAGCTCGGCCGCGTGGTGCTCGTCGACCTCTCCGACGCGCCGCTCGAGGCGGTCGGCAAGTTCATGACGTACGCGATGTACCCGGACTGCGTGTACTCGGTCACGCTCTCCCGGCAGAAGCAGCACTACAAGCTCTCGGTCGGCTACAACCCGTGGTGCGGCGTCCCGCGCGATCGCGACATCGCCCCCATCTGCCGCCGCTACGAGGGGGGCGGGCACCCGGCGGTCGGCGCGGCGTCCTTCCCGCTCTCCGCGCTCGAGCGCGCGCGCGAGGCGGCCCGCGCCGTCGCCGAGGAGCTCGACGGGGAGCCCGCGCGGTGACCTGGGCCGAGCAGCGCTTCCGCAGGAGCGCGCGCGAGACGGGGCGGGCAGCGTCATCGCGCGCGGCGGCGACGCGCGCGCCGCTCCTCTTCGGGCACCGGGGCGTGCGCGGCGAGGGCGCCCCCGCGGAGAACACCCTCGCCGCCTTCGAGGAAGCCGCGGCGCAGGGGGCCGACGGGATCGAGCTCGACGTGCGGGTGTGCGGCTCGGGCGAGCTCGTGGCGCTGCACGACCCGGACCTCGCGCGGGTGACCGAGGGCGCGGACCCGCGCGCCGCCGCGGCGCTCCCCTGGGACGAGCTCCGGCGGGTCGACCTCCGCGGCGACCGGGTGCCGCTCCTGTCCGAGGTGCTCGCGTTCGCGCGCGGCCGGCGGCTCGCCGTCAACATCGAGATGAAGCGGGACGTGCCCGATCGCACCGCCGTCGTGCTCGCGACCGCGCGGCTCGTGCGCGCCTGGGATCCGCGCCACGCCTTGCTCGTGTCGTCGTTCGATCCGGTCATGATCGCCTCCTTCGGCGCCCTGGTGCCGACCGTCCCGCGCGCGCTCCTCGTGCACCGGAGCCGCTACCACGACGCGGCCGTGCGCCTCGCGCCGGCGCTCGGGGCGCTCGCCGCGCACATCGAGCGGACGATCGCGTCCCCCGAGCGCATCGCGCTCCTGAAGCGGCAGGGCCGCGTGATCAACGTGTGGACCGTGAACGACCCGCGGGAAGCGCAGGACCTCGCGGCGCTCGGCGTCGACGGGCTCATCACGGACGCGCCGCGCCGCATCCGCGACGCGCTCGCGTAGCCGGCTTCATCGGACCGGCGCGGCCGCGCGCTACCTTCGCTCCCAGGGGTCGATGATCTCGCGCGAGCGGCGCGGGCCCCGGCGCGGGGCCGACGGAGCCGGCGGGGCCTTTCGCTCGGCGGACGCCGCCGGCTCCGCCGTGGCCGCGAGCAGCGCGGCATCCGTGGCGGGCACGTCCTCGGCCAGGGGCGAGCGTGCCGTCACCGGGGTCGACGCGCGGACCACCTCCAGAGGCGACGCAACCGAGCTCACGCTCTCGGGCTCGATCGGCGCGGCCACGTGGTAGGGCGCGGCGCCCTCCTCGCCGACGGGCCGCAGCGCCGTGACCGCGATCGTCGCGCTGATCGCGGACAGCGCGCCGCACGCCACGAGCCAGCGGAGCGTCGCGCTCGCGTGAGGCCTGCGGTCCGCGCGCACCTCGCCTGCCGCTGCCGCCGTCAGCGTGCCGGGCTGGGACGCATCGGCCAGCGAGGCGAGCGTGTCCTGCCGCGGTCGCGGGCCCTGGTCCCCGTGTCGGGAGGGCGGGGCGAGCTCCCCTGAGCCTTCCAGCGCGCCGGTGCCGCCCGGCGACAGCCCGAGCAGCGTCCCCGTGCGCGACGTCACGGGCGCCGGCCGCGACGTCACGGGCGCCGGCGCCGAGGGCACGGGCAGCGGGATGCCCGGATCGCCCATCGCGACGACGAAGGCGTGCACCATCTCCTGTGCCGACTGGAACCGCTGAGCCCTGTCGCGCGAGAGGGCGCGCAGGAAGAAGACGTCGAGATCGGCCGGCACGTCGGGCGCGAGGTGCGTCGCGAGCGGGATCGGCTCGACGAGGATGCGCGACAGGACCGCGCCGAGCACGTCGCCCTCGAACGGGAGCTTGCCCGTGACCGCGCGGAAGAGGATCACCCCGAGCGACCACAGGTCGCTCCGCGCGTCGAGGTTCCTGTCGCCGCGCGCCTGCTCCGGGCTCATGTAGAACGGCGAGCCCAGGAGCTCGCCGGTCCTCGTGGTCTCGTCGGTGAGGAGCTTGCCGGTGAGCTGCTTGGCGATGCCGAAGTCGAGGATCTTGACGATCTCCTCGTCCTCGTCGACGCGCGAGAGGAACAGGTTGCCGGGCTTGAGATCGCGGTGGACGAGCCCGGACTCGTGCGCGCGGCGCAGCGCCTTGCCGGTCTGGACCGCGATGCGCGCCGCCTCGGCGAGGGAGAGGCGGCGGACCCGCCTCAGGCGACGGCTGAGATCCTCGCCGCGGAGCAGCTCCATGACGAGGTACGGGACAGCCCCCCAGATCCCGTAGTCCTGCACGCTCACCACGTGCGGGCTACCGAGGTTCGCCGCCGTCCGCGCCTCGCGGTAGAAGCGCGCGCGGAACTCCGGCGAGGCCGCGTGCTCCGGATCCATGAACTTGATCGCCGCCGGCGCCCCCAGCTGGAGGTGCCGGGCCAGCCACACCGAGCCCATCCCGCCCCGCGAGAGCGGCCCTTCCAGGCGGTACTTATCGCCGACGATCGTTCCCGGCTCGACGTCCATCGCCGACTCCTCCGGCCACGGCGAGGTGGAATTCGTCTGTCTAGACGTTCGAGCGAGCGGCGTCCACGCCATCAGGCGAGCGCTGCCACGAGCCAGCCTGCGCCACCCGTGATGGCCATTGTCCTTTCAGGAGCCGCCTGAACGCGCCCACCAGGAGCACCTTAGTCCTGGCAGTCGACATGACGGCGGACGACGCCGCCCGGGACCGGCTGGGTGAACGCCCCCGAGATGAGGGGCGGATTCCACTTCGCCTCCTTGTACTGAAAGATCACGTCGTCCTCGGTGTTGGGCACCCGCATGCGGATCGAGCGGGGGATCTCGGCCAGGCAGGCGCCGCCGCTCGGCGGGATCGGATCGTCGATCCCCTCCGGATCGACGCGCGGCGGCGCGGTGTGGATGGCCGCGTGATGGCTCAGCTCCACGTGATAGAGGTCTGTCCCGCGCTGCGCGACACGGACCTCGCGGACGCGCAGGCGCTGCTGGTTCCACGGCGCGAGAAAGTCGCGGGGGTGGGGCTCGAGGTGGATCTCCTCCACCGCGTCGCGGGAGCCCTGGATCAGCACACGGTAGAACCCGTCGCCATCCCAGGCGATCGAGGCGCCGCGCGGCTCGTGAGCGAGCACCGGCGCCTCGCCGCGGAGCAGCGAGACGAGGGCGTGCCCGGGGATGGGCACCTGGGTGAGCCGCGCCAGGTTGCACGCGCTCGCGGGCCCGTGCAGGAGCTGCTTCTCCCCGACATCGAGCATCTGGAACTGGGTGCCATTCGACGTGAGCGTGAAGAGCGTCGCGCCGAACGGGCTCACCACGTCGAAGCGCACCCGATCCGGGTTGACCGCGAGGATGTACATGTCCCCGCGGAGCCGCCCCTGGCGCGAGAAATGGTCGACCTTGGCGGTGCCCTGGACGCCGTTCACGCAGGCATAGGTGGCCTTCATCCGGTCGAGCGCCGCGTCGGCGGTCGGGAACCGGGACGCGGGCGGATCCACGGAGGCACAGCCGGTCACGAGCACGGCGAGGGGCGCGGCCCAGGCGATCGCGCGATGGCGCATGGGCGCGGACGCTGGCAAGGATCGCCGAGCCCGTCAACCGCGGAAGCGGCGCCGAGCCCATCCGCCGGAGCGGCGCGAGGGGGCGTGGTCGTGGAGGAGGGTTGTCGAGCGCGGGCCGAGGGCCCAGGAGACGGCGGCGAGGAGGGCCGCGCGTCCGGCCCGGAGCGAGCCCCCGGCCGGACGCGCGCGACCGGGATCAGGACGCCCGGAGCGCCTCGAGCAGATCGACGTCGGGGATCGCGACCGGGAGGCGGGCGCGGAGGACGGCGACGTCGTTGTCCTCGCAGAGGCGAGCCACTGCGAGCCCATCGAAGAGCGAGATGGGCGCGGTCCCCACGATCGCGGCCTCTTCGCGCGCACCGGAGAGCATCTGACCGGCGGTCAGGATCCAGCCCGCGGTCGCGGGGCCGTAGTGGTGGAGCGAGCCGCGCAGCTCGGTGACCCGCTCGCGGCCGACCTCGCGGCCGTCCCGCCGGATGACCAGCGCGAGCTTGATCTCATCACCCGCCGTGCGGAGCGCGCCGGAGAAGTGGCTCTCGCCGCCC
The DNA here is from genome assembly GCF_051525985.1 of Sorangium sp. So ce145. Taxonomy (NCBI): domain Bacteria; kingdom Pseudomonadati; phylum Myxococcota; order Polyangiales; family Polyangiaceae; genus Sorangium; species Sorangium sp. So ce145. Next base: position 7,185,164 of record NZ_CP150315.1, read on the forward strand.
GGCGCCCCGGCGCGGCGCACCGCGCGCAGCTGGCCGATGCCGATGCGCTCGAGGGCGAGGACGCAGATCTCGACGAAGGCATGGCCCGGGAGCTCGGAGAGCTTGCGCACGAAGGCGCGCCGCGCGGCGTCGCGGTAGCGCTCCACCGCGGCGAGCGCCTCCTGCTCCAGCCGCGCCAGGTCGCCCGGCAGCAGCCAGTCCGTCAGCGCGATCCTGCCGCCGGCGAAGCGGAAGCGGGGCCGCTGCCCCGCGGCGGTGCGGCGCGCGTTGTCGGCGCGCACGGCGGCCGCGACCTGGGACTGCACGAGCTGCACGTCGCCGGCGAGGCGGCCGCGGCGCTGCGCCGTCTCGGCGATCTGCCGGAGCGAGACAGCGCCCGCGTTCCGATCGAAGGTCGAGAGGATGCCGGCGACCGCATCGGCGAGATCACGTCCGGCCAGGTCGTCGAGCGCGTGCCCTTCGCCGCCCGTGAGCTCGATGACCTGCGGACCGCGGTAGACGGGCTCGGCGCCGAAGCTGTCGGGGCGGTCCGCGCGGTCGATGCGCTCGGCCCTGTCGGTGCGCTCGACTCGGTCGGTGCGCTCGCCTCGCTCGGGACGATCGAAGCGCTCGGTCCGGTCGGAGCGCGGCGGCTCGCGGCCGTTCTCGCGCCGCGCCTCGAACACCGGCGTCGCGACGTAGGAGGGCAGCCCACCGGTGCTCGGGTTGGCCTCCGCGGTCCCGCGGCCGCGGCGGCGACGGCGGCGGCGGCGGCGGCCCTCGCCCTGCTCGCCCGACGAGCCGGGCGTCGCGCGGTCCTCGCCGCCGAGGATCGGCTGATCGTCGTCGTCCTCTTCGTCGAAGAGCTCCGCGGCGCCGGCGACGGCCTCGGCCCGCATCGCCTCGTCCGGACCCGGCGGCTCCGCGTCGTCGAGATCGCCCTCTTCCTCGTCGATGTACGTGCTCGCGGCGCGCGGGGACGACGGCGTCGGCGGCGGCACGGGCTCGCGCGCCGCCGCGATCTCCACGCCGTTCAGGCCGGCCGCGCTCGTCGCGCCGGCGGCGACCTTCTCGTCGTCCTCGTCCTCATCGTCGATCGCAGGCGCGGCCTGCGCCGCCGCGTCCGCGGCTCCGCCCTCGACCTCGACCGGGCCGCTCTCCGCCTCGAGCTCCGCGGGAGCGCCAAGATCGCTCTCTTCCACCGCGTCGTCGTCGGCGCCCGCGTCGAACAGGGTCGGCTGCTCCTCGTCCTTGCGCGCCTTGGCCGCCTCGGGCTTTCCGCCGCGCTTCGCCTTCTTGCCGTCGAGCCCGGACTTGATGGTCTTCTCGTCCCACTCGCGCAGCGCGAACACGCCCGGCTTCACGCGCACCAGGGGGTTGTCCGCCGTGTCCTTCTTCAACGTCGCCGCCAGGCGGGCGCCCATCGTCACCTCTGGGCTCTTTCCAACGTGGCTAAGGAGGTTCTTCTCGATCGCGATATCGGTGATCTCTTTATAGTGAAGCGGTCTACCGATGAGGCGAAGCACCTCGGCGGCTGCATCCGTGAACGTCATCTTTGTTCGCCCTTCGGGCGCGCCGCCCGGCGGGCGCCCTCGTCGTCCCCATCGCGGCCGCCCCGTCCAAAGTGGCTGACGAAGCGCGCGGGATACCCCACCGCAGCCGGGAAACGCACATTCGCTCCCACTCGGCCACGACGCGCGGAACGGCCTGCTCGTAGCATGCTCGGAAACGGCGGTCAACGGGACGCGCGATCCGGCTCAAGAGAAGCCGCTGACCGACCTCTAGGACACGGAGCCGGGGGCGGGGCGGCGCGATGCCCGGATCGACCGGGCGCCGCGCCGAGGCGAGCGCGCGGCGGCCGGCAACGGCAGGCTGGATGAACGATGAACGCGCGGCGCGCAGTCAACGGCGCGCGCGGGCCCCTGGACGAGCATCGATGTGGCTCGTGAGCGGATATCGGCCAGTCCGGAGCGCGGGTGAAGACCACGGGAGAAGAGGAGTTGATGGGTTGTTCTGTTGAGGTGTCGAGTGCGTCGACACGTCCGGGAGCCCAGGAGTCGAATGCTCTCCCTCAACTCACCGCATCGCCGCACGACAGCACCACCACGCGGCCGAGGAGCGCGATGCGATGAGGGAGCAAGCGATTGGTCGAAGCGCGCTGGACGGACCGGGCATCACCGTACATGAGCGCGCGTGCTCATGCGTAACCGCGCGTGTTCATGCGTAACCGTGCGCAATCACGCGCAATCACGCGTACCCGCGTGTAACCGGGCGTGGACGGGCGCTCCCGGACGGCGCGCCGCGGTCGTCACGCGGTCGTCACGGCCGCGGCTCGCCCGGCCAGCGGTGGCGCGGCGCGGCGCGGCGCGGGCAACAGCGCTTTTGCGCTTTGCCATCTGCCGGACAGGAGGGTTACGCTCTGTGGGTGGAGCTTTCGCGGTTGCTCGACGAGCTCACCCTGGCGGCGGACAAGGTCGGCATCGCCGTCAGGATGGAAGCGTTCGATCCGCACCTGTCGGACGCGCGCAATCCGCGGGGCGGGCTCTGCACGGTGCTCGGCCGGCGGATCATCCTGGTCGACGCCAACGCGTCGCTGCCGGATCGCATCGCCACGGTCGCGGCCGCGCTCGCGCGCGTCGATCTGGAGTCCGTGTTCCTGCCGCCGATCGTCCGCGCGACCATCGGCGCTCACGCCCGCGGCGCGCGGCCCCGGGCGGCCGCGCCGGGCGAGCCAGCGCGGCTGCCGGCGCGCCCCGCGCGGGGCGGGAAGGCCCCGAAGCTGCTCCCGCTCGCCCGCACCAAGTGGCGTGACGCCTGAACGACTGTCCCGGCAGGGCGCGGGCAGCGCGCGCTACGACGCGAGCGCCCGCTCGACCTCGGTGTAGAGCGCCGCGATCGCCGCGTCGAGCTGCGCCACGTCGGTCCCGCCGGCCTGCGCCATGTCCGGGCGGCCGCCGCCGGAGCCGCCCACGATGCGGGCGATCGGCTTGATGAGCTCGCCGGCCTTGAGCCGCTCGGTGGCCGACTTCGAGAGCATCACGGCGAGCTGCGCCTTGTCGCCCACGGCCGCGCCGAGCAGCACCGCCGAGCGATCGCCGAGCTTGTCGCGCAGCTTCTCCGCGAGATCGCGCAGCGCGCCCGGGTTGGTGCCGTCCGGCACCCGGCGCGCGAGCACCTTGATCCCGCCGATGTCCCGGGCGCCGTCCAGCATCGCGTCGATGCCGCCGCCGCCACCGCCCTGCGCGGGGCCCGCCCCCTCCAGGATCCGGCGCTCGAGCTCGGCGACCTTCTTCTCGAGCTCCCGCTCGTGCGCCACGATCTTCCCGATCTTCTCGGCGAGATCGCCGCCCTGCGCCTTCGCGACCTGGCGCGCCCGGGCGAGCTCGGCCTCGACGCCCCGCGCGTACGCGAGCGCGTTCAGCCCCGTCGACGCGAGGATCCGCCGCACGCCCGCGGCCACGCCGCCCTCGCTCGTGATCTTGAACAGCCCGATGTCCCCCAGCGCGCACGCGTGCGTGCCGCCGCAGAGCTCCACCACCTCGGGCGTCATCGTGAGCATCCGCACCGTGTCGCCGTACTTCTCCTCGAAGATCGCCATCGCGCCCCGCCGCCGCGCCTCGTCCATCGCCAGGATCTCGGTCGTCACCTTCGCGTTCGTCAGGACCTTCTCGTTCACCAGATCCTCGATCCGCGAGATCTCCTCGCGGGTGAGGGGCCGGTTGTGCGTGAAGTCGAAGCGGAGGACGTCCGGGCCGACCCGCGAGCCCTTCTGCTGCGCGTGCTCGCCGAGCACCTTGCGCAGCGCCCAGTGCAGGACGTGGGTGGCCGAGTGGTTGCGCCGCGTCGCCGACCGCGCCGCGTGGTCCACCGCCAGGTGGACGCGCTGCCCCACGGCGAGCGCCCCCTCGTGGACCACGCCCTCGTGCACGACCAGCCCGGCGAGCGGCTTCTGCGTGTCCTTCACCTCGACGCGCACCCCGTCCGCCGTCACCTCGCCGACGTCGCCGACCTGGCCGCCCGACTCGGCGTAGAACGGCGTCTCGCGCACGACGATCTCGACCGCCGTCCCCGCCTCCGCGCGCTCGACCAGCGCGCGGACCTTGCGCGCCCGGTCGCCTTCGCCCTGGATCTCGACCCGGACGATCGCGACGATCTCGCTGTCGCCCTCCTCGTGCTCGTAGCCCGTGAACACCACCGGCTGCGCGAGCTTGGCGCGGGCCTCGCGGTGCGCGGGGTCCACCGCGGCGGTCGGATCGATCGGGCCGTCCGCCTCGCCGGCGCCCTTGATGATCGCCTCGGCCCCCTGGACATCGACGTCGAAGTTCGACTCGGCGGAGATGACCTGGGTCAGATCGAGCGGGAAGCCGTAGGTGGTGTAGAGATCGGCCGCTGCGGCGGCCGGGAGCGTCCGCTCGCCGGACGAGCGCATCTCGTCGAAGCGCTCGTCGAGGATCTTCATCCCGCGCTTCAGCGTGGAGCGGAAGCGGACCTCCTCGTCCTCGGTGACGCGGGCGATGAGCTCTCGCCGGTCGCGGAGCTCGGGGTACGTCTCGCCCATCCGGCGGACCACCTCGAGCGCGACCTCGTGAAGGAACGGCCGATCGATCCCGAGCCGGTGCCCGTGTCGGATCGCGCGGCGCATCACCCGGCGGAGCACGTACTCGCGCCGCTGCTTCTCGGGCATCACCCCTTCGGCGATCAGGAACGCGGCCGTGCGCGCGTGGTCCGCGATGACCCGCATCGATACGTCGTCGTCGGCGCTGCCCCCCGAATACGGCTTGCCGCTGAGCTCGGCGGCCTTGTCGACGAGCCCGCGGAGCAGGTCCGTGTCGTAGTTCGACGTCACGCCCTGGAGCACGCTCGCGAGCCGCTCCAGGCCCATGCCGGTGTCGATGCTCGGCGCCGGCAGCGGCACGAGCGGGCCGTCCTTCTCGGCGCGCTCGTACTGCATGAACACGTTGTTCCAGATCTCGGTCCAGCCGGTGCCGTCGATGCGCGGCTCCTCGCCGAAGCGCGCGACGTCGGGCTCCTTCCCGTGGAAGAAGTGGATCTCCGAGCACGGGCCGCACGGGCCGACGTCACCCATCGTCCAGAAGTTGTCGGCCAGGCCGAGCCGGAGGATCCGGTCGTCGCCGAAGCCCGTGACCTTGCGCCAGATCGCCGCGGCCTCGTCGTCGGCCGGGAAGCCCCCCTCGCCGTTGTAGATGGTGACCACGAGCCGCGACGGCGAGATATCGTAGACCTTCGTCAGGAGCTCCCAGGCGAAGGCGATCGCGTCTTCCTTGAAGTAGTCGCCAAAGCTGAAGTTGCCGAGCATCTCGAAGAACGTCTGGTGGCGCGCGGTGACGCCGACGTTCTCGAGATCGTTGTGCTTGCCGCTGATCCGGATGCACTTCTGGCTCGAGGCGGCGCGCTGGTACGGGCGCCTGTCCTTGCCCGTGAAGACGTCCTTGAACTGCACCATGCCCGCGTTCACGAACATCAGCGTCGGATCGTTCTGGGGCACGAGCGGCGCGCTCGGGACGATCTCGTGCCCGCGCTGGGCGAAGAACTCGAGGAATGTGCGGCGGAGCAGGTCGGAGCTGGCAGGCGTTGCGATGGACATAGGAGGACGCGCGGTCTAGCACGACCGGAGAGCGGCTTCCGCCTGCTCGACGCGCGCCCATGGCGCCCGCCGCGGAAGACGCGCGCGCCGGGCCGGTTCGCGCCGGGCCGGTGCGCGATCCCGCTCGCGCCGGGCCCGCTGGGCGCGCCGGCGAGGCCGGACCGCCGGGTCAGCGGCCGGAGGCGACGACGCTGCTGCCGGAGGCGGCCTCGAGGGCGAGCGGCGCCCGCTGGAGCGCGCTCTCGATCGCGCCCGCGACGGCGTCGCTCTGCAGCTGGGCGAGCTCCCTCAGGCCCTGGGCGCGCTTCGCCTCGGCGAGCGCCTGGGCCGAGCCGGTCATCGAGCCCTTCAGCGTCTGGCTCGGCATCTCGCGGATCACGTACTCGACCTTGGCGGCGAAGCCGACCCCGTCCGCCCCATGGCGCTTGCTCAGGTGCGTGACCGAGCCGTCCAGCGTGAAGGCCGGCAGCTTGCGGCTCTTGCCTTCCGCAGCCAAGTCCGTGCCGTCGGCCACGATCTCGATGTCGGCGAACTGCGCCACGCGGTTGCGCGTCTGCTGCTTGAGCTGCGGTCCGAGCTTCGCGTCCTTCACGCCGGAGCGGTTCTCGAACTTGCCCAGGCTGACCAGGAAGCGCGCCTTGGACGACGAGCGCGACAGCTTCTCGATGGCGGCCGCGATCGGGCGCTTCAGGTTGGGGGCAGGCTCGAGGTTGAGCGCCGCCTTGAGCGCCGGGACGGCCGCGGGGTTGCCCATCGCGCCGAGCGCCGCCGCGGCCGACGCGCGCACCGCGGGGTGCGGATCCCTGAGCGCCTTCTCGAGGGCAGGCCGCGCGCCGGGGCTCTTCGACCTGCTCAGCGACAGCGCCGCCGCCACACGGAGCCGATAGTCCTTGCCGACCGCGATGTCGCGGAAAGCGGACGTGTCTCCGTCCTCGGCGACGGACAGGGCGGTCGACCCGAGCACCATCGACGCCGCCAAGAACATCGCAATGAAGAGACGACGAACCATCACGTCCCTCCGGAGAACGGCGGCTCACGCCACCCGTTCTCCTCGGTGAGCCACGGAAGTATCGCGACGCGCCTGGCGTCCAGACAATCCTATCCTTGGCCAGGACGGTCGCGAGATCAAGGGCTGTTTGGCCCCGGATGGCTCATGCAGGACTCGTGACGAGAGCGACGACGTCGCCGTTTCGCACCGTTTGGCACGGCTTCGCCGCCCCCAGCGCTCATTTCCAGACACGCGGCGACGCGCGAGGCTGGCTGAGCGCCGGGCGGATTCGGCTCAGAAGAGGATACCGAGATACCAGCGCACCGTCTGTGCGGTCTCGAGATCGATCTTCTGGACCGTCTCACCCCTGAGCTGGCCGAGCCCGCCGAGAGGAAACAGCACGCCGTACTGCACCGCCGTGTAGAAGCCGCCCATCTTGTCGGGGTCGTCGTTGAGCGTCCCGTCCTTGGACTGGAAGTACAGCTGCGCGTTCAGCTCGATGCCGAGATCCCGGGAGTTGCCGGGAGCCTGGAGGAACTCGGAGGCGCGGCTCCAGATGGCCGCGGCGCCGAGGCCGGCGCGCTGGCCGTTCTTGTCGCGGGCGAAGTCCCAGTCGACGCCAGGGCGGAAATAATACGCGCCCTGGACCCGAGAGAGGATGTTCCTGAAGAGGATCTGGTCGACCCGGTAATCGGGGTGGAAGCGGAATGTCGAGTACGTGCGATCGGTCGAGATCTGGGGATCCATGGCCCCGAGCTGCTGCGGCTCGAGGGCGGGCGCGTCGTCGTCGCCGGTCGCGTACCCGAAGCCGAAGTGGACGCGCAGCCGGCCCTCCATCTCGGTGAGCTCGGCCTGCGTGGCGAGCCCGAACTGCCGGACGCCCCAGCCGGTGTCCTTCGGCGAGAGGACGTTCGCATAATCGCTCTCGTCCTGCCCGCGCAGATCGAGGGATCCGTAGATCATCGCCGCCTCGAGCTCGAAGCGGAACTTCTTGTAAAGCAGCTGGAACCACACGTCGGGGATGATCATCTCCGCACCCCGATGCACGTACCCCGCCGCGACGTTGTCGGCGCTCTGGCCGAGCGACGCGGACAAGTCGTCGTTGGTGTCGCCGGCGGTGATGTCGTTCGCCAGCGTCTGCTGCCGGTAAGCGAAGTAGACGCCGCCGTTCACGACCATGTTGCCGCGGGCGAGCTCGAGCTTCTGGAGCTCGGGATTCTTGCGGCGGACGGCGACGAACACGTACTGATCGACGTCATCGGACTGGGCGAGGTCGTACGGCTGGCCCTCGAGGTCCTGGATCGACGCGCTCGTCGCGCCCTCGTTGGCCCAGTCCCACGCACCGGCGAAGTAGATGTCGTATTTCTTGATGCCCGTGACGAACATCAGCCGGTCGACGGTCGACTGGTAGTCTGAGTCGTACCCGTCACCGCTGTTCGCCACCATACCGAGGCCCCAGTGGTTCGGCATGCGGCCGAAGCGGAGGAGACCGACGGGGGTCATGTACTCTCCCCAGATCCGCTTGACGGAGATGGAGTCCTTCGTCGAGTTGATGCCGGCGCTGGGCGCCCACTGGGTGCTGGAGAAGGCCCCGAGCGGCGAGTAGCCGCCCCGGCGGGCGACCTGGTAGCCGCCGCCCGCCGCCGGCTGGTTCGCGTAGCCGTCCGGGGTCGAGCCGAGCACCACGTTGTCGAGGAGATCGACCTGCGTGAGGATGCGCAGGTTGTCGCTGATGTGCAGCTCGGGATTGAGACGGAACCGCATGTTCGCGCCGGCCTGGGTGTCGTTCTTGCACGAGTCGAACGAGCGCGTGCCGCCGCTCGTGGTCTCGCTCGGGTTGCAGCGCTCGAGCACGTGCCCCTTGTAGGAGTTGTCGGCCGGCTGCGGCCAGAGCGCCTGATCGCGGGAGTCGATGCGGCCGAGGGCGAAGCTGTTGAAGAGCTCCCAACGGAGCCGGTAGTAGCCGTGGAACTCGAACGTCGGTCGCGCGTGGGACCACCAGTCCTCGGCGTAGACCTCGCTGGGCCGGGCGCCGATCTCCGCCTGGATCGCCTGTCGCTCGGGCTGCTCGGCCGCCGCAGCGGCTGCGGGCGCCTCCGAGGCCGCCGGCGTGGCCGGCTGCGGCGCGGAGGGAGCGGCCGTGTCGGCCGGCGGCAGGAGCGGCTGGCGCGCCGCCGGGGGTTCGGGCGTCTCGGCGCCGTCCGGCGCCGCGCCGGGCTGCGCAGGCGCCGCGCCAGGCTGGGCCGGAGCGGCGGCGGGCGGCGCTGCGCCGGGCTGGGCCGGAGCGGCGGGCTGCGCTGCGGGGGTGCCCGCCTGCCCGGCGGGCGGCTGCGCTGGGGCCGCCGGCGGCTGGGCCGGCCGGCGTGCCGGCTGGGCGGACGCGGAAGACGCGCCCAGCACGAGCGCGAGCGCGAGGCCCGACCGGAGGCGACGGCGAGGGGTGCCAGGGCGGCACGACGTACCCGGAGACCACGACGAGATGGACATCTGCTTGGTTTCGTTCGCGCGTTTTGGCCCCGCGCGCAGGAAGAGGTTGAAGATCCGAGCTCTCGGTGGCCCGGAGGCCGGGGGCCGATGTCTCACGCCCGGCCTGTGTGGTCAAGGCACCGCTCGGCCCCGGGCCCTGGAACCCGGTCACGGATACACACCCGGGACGCATCGGAGCAGGGGCCGCCGGCCACCTCAACCCCGGTCGGCTGGCAGGGACGGCTGGCGGGTCCGCCTCAACCTCGGTCGGGGTGGCTGGCCGGTCCGGGTCCACCTCAACCTCGGTCGGGTCCGCCTCAACCTCGGTCGGGTCCGCCTCAACCTCGGTCGGGTCCGCCTCAACCTCGGTCGGGTCCGCCTCAACCTCGGTCGGGTCCGCCTCAACCTCGGTCGGGTCCGCCTCAACCTCGGTCGGGTCCGCCTCAGCCTCGGTCGGGGCCGCCTCAACCTCGGTCGGGTCCGCCTCAACCTCGGTCGGGTCCGCCTCAACCTCGGTCGGGTCCACCCCGCTCGCGCCAGCGCCGTCGCCGGAGGCGCCGCCGCTCTCACCTGCGCCGCCGGAGCCCCGATCCCGCCTCACCTGCAGCGCACGGCCGCGCGGACGGGCGGATCTCGCCGTCCTCCCTCCCCTCTGGATCTCTCGCCCGAGCTGAGCGACGCTCTCGCCCGCAGCATCCCGCTCCCGCCGACGGAGCCATGGAGAAAGCGCTCATGAACCGGACACTTATTGCACTACCCCTCGCGCTGTCGTCGCTGCTCGCCGCGGGCTGCGGCCACTCCGAGCAGGAGTGGAAGTCGCAGCTCGACAAGTACAACCAGCTCCAGAACCGGAGCCAGAAGAGGGAGGCCGAGCTCGAGAAGGAGCTCGCCGACGCGAAGCAGCGCGTCGAGGAGCTCGAGAAGAAGCTCGCGGACCAGGGCGCCGACATCTCGAAGATGAGCTCGACGCTGGAGGACCGCGAGAAGGCGCTGGCCGAGTACAAGGCGCGCGCGAAGCAGCTCGAGGCGATCCAGGCGCGGTTCGACCTGCTCCGGAAGAAGCTCGAGGAGCTCGTCAAGCTCGGCCTGGAGGTCCAGGTCCGCAGGAACCGGATGGTCATCTCGCTGCCCGGAGACGTCCTGTTCGACTCGGGCAAGGACACGCTGAGCAAGGACGGCCAGCAGATCCTGAAGAAGATCTCGGACGTCATCCGGGGCGACAAGTCGCTCGTGGACCGCGACTACCAGGTTGCCGGGCACACCGACAGCCAGCCCTACAAGAGCGGCCCGTTCCAGGACAACTGGGGGCTGTCGCTGATGCGCGCCCGGGCCGTGCTGCTGTTCCTGATCGGCAAGGAGGGCCAGCTGCCGACGAGGCACTGGAGCGCGGCAGGGTTCGCGGACACGGACCCCATCGCGAGCAACAACACGCCGGCCGGCAAGCAGAAGAACCGCCGGTGCGACCTGATCGTGCTGCCGGACGTCGATGAAATGCTCGACCTGACGAAGCTCGCCACCAAGTAAGCGCCGGCAAGCGAGGGGCCCGTGGCGCCAGCGGCGGGGCGCCGCTTCGTGCACCGCGGGCTCAGCCGCCGAGCCACTGCCGCGCGAGCTCGAGCGTGCGGGCGTTGTCCGGCACGTCGCGGAGGAAGCGCTCGCGCCAGGCCGGATCGCTGAGCTGCTCGGCGCGCGCGAGCAGCGCCGTCCTGGCCGACGCGATCGCGACCTCGGCCTCGGCGCGCCTCCCGCTCGCGGCGAGCGCCTCGACATACGCCAGGCGGACGAGCGACTCCCCCTCTTCCAGCGTGCCGAACTCCGAGAGCCGCGCGCTCGCCTCGGCCGCAGCCCGCGTCGCCTCGTCGATGCGCCCGAGCCCGAGCAGCACGCGCGCGAGGATGGAGAAGGCCTGCACGCCCAGGGTCGGCGCGCTCTCGAAGAGCGCGATGGCGGCGCGCGCCTCGCGCTCGGCGGCCTCGAAATCGCCCATGGCGAGGGCGATCTTCGCAAGGTAGCAGCGAGCGAAGAGCTCCGTGCGCACCATGCCCGCTCCCTGGCTCGACGCGACCGCCTCCTCGGCGAGCGCCCGCCCCTCGGCGAGCTGACCACGGTACCCGAGCACCTGCGCGAGGTTGGCCTGTGCAGCGACCTTCAGCTCGTCCAGGTGCATCCGGTCGGCCGCCTCCATGGCTGCCCGCAGCATCGACTGGGCCGTCTCGAAGTCGCCGAGCTCCATGCACACGGCGCCCAGGCTCGCCCGGGCGCTGAGCGCGTTGCGATGATCGCCGGCCTGCTCGAAGGCGAGCAACGCGGCTTCCTGGCTGCCTGCACAGGAGCCCAGGTCGCCTCTGCACATCTCATATGCCGCGCGCGCGTCGTGGAGGTGCGCGACCACCTCGAGATCCCTCGCCTCCGCGCTCGCGAGGGCGCGCTGGACCACATCGAGCAGCGCGGCGCCTTCGGCGTACCGCCCCCCCAGCGACAGCGCGTTCGCGCCCGCGGCCAGGCAGCGGAGCTTTGCGTCCTGCGCGTCGCCGGCGGCGGCCACGCCCACCGCCTCGGTCATCCAGCGCTCGACCTCGTCCAGCCGCCCCAGCTTGGACGTGGCCCATACCAGGGGGATGATGGCCGAGAACCACGCGGCCGAGCCGCGCTCCACCAGGCCCAGCGCCTCGCTCCCCCGTTCCGCGGAGAGCGCGAGATCGCCGCGCCATACATGAGCCTCCGCCTGGACCCAGCGGAGCCTGCCGGCGGCGTCCCCGGCCGCGCCGCAGCCGATGCCCCGGTCGGCCCGCGCTATCGCCGCGTCGAGATCGCCGCCCCGGAGCGCCTGCTCCGCCGCGCGCAGGTATGCCTCGGCCGCGCGCCCCGGCGCGCCGCCGAGCTCGAAGTGCTCCGCCAGCACCGTCGCGTCCGCCCCTCCAGCGCGGGCCAGCCAGTCGCCCGCAAGGCCGTGCCCGACGCGGCGGTCGCGCTCGGTCAGCATGCCGTAGGCCGCCTCCCGCACCAGCGCGTGCCGGAACTCGTATTCCACCTCGCCCGCGATCCGCGCCTCGCGCCGCCGCAGCAACAGCTCCCGCCGCACCAGCTCCGCGAGCGGCTGCGCCACCGGCGCGCCGCCCACCAGCGCGGCCACCGCGCCTTCCCACGACGTCTCGCCGAACACGCTCGCCGCGCGCAGCACCCGCCGCTCCTCCACCCCCAGCGCCTCCAGCCGCGCCTGCACCATCGCCAGCGCCGTCTCCGGCATCCCCTCGCCACGCCCCTCGACCACCGCCCGGAGCTGCTCCTCCAGCACGAACGCGTTGCCCTCGGCCCGCGCCAGCAGCTCGTCCACCTGCGCCGCGCTCACGCCGTCGCCCAGCACCTCCCGCACCAGCCGCTCGCTCGCGCGCCGGGGCAGCGCCGCGAGCCGCAGCCGAAGCCCGACCCGCTGGCGCCACAGCTCGGGAAACAGCTCGTCCACCTCGGGGCGCGCCAGCGCCAGCACCAGCAGCGGCAAGTCCCTCGCATGCTGCAGCGCCGCGTCGATCAGGCGGACCGTCGGCAGGTCGCCCCAGTGCAGATCCTCCAGCACCAGCAGCACCGGCTGCCGCTCGCACTCGGCCCGGATGAAGTCCTCGAACGCCTCGCGGATGCGGTCGCCCATGAGCACCGGGCTCTGCCGCGCCGCCTGAAGCTGCACATCGCCCTCGTCAGCGAAGGGCGCCCCCACCAGCTCGCCGAGGAACGCCGCCACGTGCGGCCCCTTGCTCCCGAGCCCGTCGAGCCGTCCTACCCGCGCCAGCACCTTGCTCCGCCGCACCTCCAGCGCCTCGCCGTCGAGCAGCCCCATGGCGCGGCGCAGCGCCTGGGCGACGAGGCCGAACGCCGAGCCGGCCGCCATCGGATCGGCCCTGCCGATCCAGACCTCGGCGGCCTCGCGCTGCTCCTTGATGGCGCGCAGGAACTCCCAGGCGAGGCGCGACTTGCCCATTCCAGCGGCACCCACGACGACCACCGCGCTCGCGGTCGGCTCGTCCACACAATGGCGCCACTCGGCCGCGAGCTGCGAGAGCTCTCGCTCGCGCCCCACGCACGGCGTCGGCTTCCCGAGCAGCCTCGGCACCGTGTCCGGCTCCTCCTTCCGGCCGCGCAGCCAGCATCCTTCGGGCCCCCGCGCCGTATCGAAGCGGCTCGCGAGCAGGCTCGCCGTCGCGCTGTCGAGCCGGATACCCCCGGACGGCGGGCCGTCGCGCCCCGCGATCAGCTGGGCCACCCGATCGACCAGCTCACCGACGGGCAGCCTCCCCTCGATCTCCGCCAGCCCCGTCGCGACCGACATGGGCACGCCGCCGACCACGGTCTGGAGCGCGAGCGCGCAGTGGGCCGCGCGCACCGCGAGGTCCGTCGGAGACTCGGCCCCCGACAGCGCGACGAGCAGCCACTTCGACTGCAGGAAATCGAGCCTCCCCCCGTGGCGCGCCGCGATGTCCCGCAGCGCCTGGGCCTGCGCGACCCCATCGGCCTCCGCCAGCGTCGCGTCGGTCTCCTCGCTGCCATGGGCGGCCAGGATGACGCACATGACCCGCCGCTCCGACGTCGTGATCTCCTCGCCGGGCGCGCGCGGCGCCGCGACCGCGCTCCCTCCCGCGGCGAGCCCCTCGCCGGCGGAGACGGCCAGCTCCGCCGCGACGGCGGCGCCGTCGCGCGGCCGGTGCTCCGCCGACTTCGACAGCATCCGGGCCACGAGGCGCTCGAGCGGCTCGGGGATGCCGTCGCGCAGCTCCCCGAGCCGCGGCGGCTCTTCCAGCACGACCTTCACGAGGAGCGACAGCAGGTTGTCGCCCAGGAACGGCCGGCGCCCCGCGAGGCACTCGAACAGGATGCACCCGAGCGCGAACACATCCGCGCGGGCGTCCACCGGCGCCTCGCCGCTCGCCTGCTCGGGGGCCATGTACCCGGGCGTCCCAAGGATCGCTCCGGGCGCCGTCAGGCTCTGCGTGAGCCAGAGCTCGCGCGCGATGCCGAAGTCGAGCAGCGTCGCTCGCTCGACCGCGCCGCCCACCAGCATCAGGTTGCTCGGCTTCAGGTCGCGGTGGACGATGCCCTGCTGGTGGACCGCGCCCAGCGTCGTCGCCACCTGCGCCGCCAGCGTCACGCTCTCCGCCATCGAGAGCGGTCCTTGAGCGAGCCTCTGCTCCAGCGTCACGCCCTCCAGCCACTCCATCGCCAGGTACGGCTGTCCTGCGCCCGTCGTCCCGTGCGCCACGTACCGCACGACCCCTGGCAGCCGGAGCGTGACGAGCGCCTTCGCCTCCCGCGCGAACCGGCGCAGATCGCCCGCGCTCGCGCTGTGCAGCACCTTCAGCGCAACCGCCTCCCCCGACCGCCGGTCACGCGCGCGATAGACCTCCCCCATCCCGCCGGATCCGGCGAACCGCTCGATCTCGAACCGATCCTCGACCACGTCCAAATCGCGCATTGCGTCTGCGATGTCGTTCACACGGGCCTCCAGCGACGGCCCTCACCCGCAGGATCACGGTACCCTGTCGGGAGAAATGTAATCTACACCACGATCACCCTGACATGTGGCCGATCTCGGGCATCTGGATCGCAGAGCGACCACGACGCGCTCTGGTGCTCGGGCGCCCGGGGACATTCGCGACGAAAGCGCGTTCCGGTGCCCGGGCACCGAGCTCCTGGCCCGCCGCGCAGGGCAGCGCGCGGCGTGATCTCAACCGCCGAGTCGGATCCGGAAGGTCGAGGCAGGCTCGTGTCCGCACGCCGTTCCCGCCCGGCAAGGGTCGACCTCGACGCGGTACTCGCCGGGCTCGTGATCCTTGAGCGGCACACGGAGGCGCTGGACCTGGCCGCCCTTCCAGGGCCCCGGCGCGAACACCTCGGGCAGCGCCGCCGGAGGCGCCTTGTCGACCGCGTACACGCCGATGCGCACGGACTCCGTGTCTTGGCCAAAGGCGATCTCGACCTCCAGGGTCCCGTCGATCCGGCGCCCGAGCGCGGTGAGCTGCGTTGTCCCGAGGACCGTCCCCTTCACGCGCGCGAGCGTGGTGCCTGAGGCGGCGGCCTCCTCGCTCGCCATCACCGCGGGCGCCTCGGCGGCCCCGCGCAGCGGCCACGCGAGCGGCAGCGTATCGAGCCCGCCGAACAGGCGCGGGCGCTGCGCACGAGCGCGGCCCTGCGCCCGGTTGAACGCCAGGCCGAGCGTGACCGCCTCGCGCTCGGGATCCACGGCCGCCGGGTCGGTCCAGGCCTCGACGAGCGCCTGCGTGAACACGCCCCCGCGCGGCGTCTCGGCGGCGTCGCTGCCGGCGCTGGCCGCGGTGACGACGCCGATGCGCTCGCTGTGGTCGTGCTCCACACCGAGATCCTCGGGCAGCGAGAGGGCGCCGGCGCGGCCCGCGTCGAGGATGACCAGCACGCGCCCCGCCTTCGAGGCGGCGATGGCCTGAAAGAGACGCGCGGCGGGCAGCGCGTTGCGAGGATCGGCAGGCCTGGCGGGGTCGAAATCGATGGGCAGGAGGAAGCCCTCGCCGCGCTGGTCGAGGCCGTGACCGGCGAAATAGACGAGCAGCGTCTCCCCCTCGGCGGCGCCGGCGAGAAAACCGGTCACGGTCGCCTCCAGGTTGGCCGCGTCGAGGTCCTTGGAGGCCTTGATGCGGTCGTCGTCGAGGGCCCAGCCGTCGCTGCGCTGCAGGGCGCGGCGCATCGCGTCCACGTCGGCGAGCGCGCCCGGGAGGCGCTTGACGCCCGGGGCGCGGTACGCGGCGTTGCCGATCAGCAGGGCGCGCGGGCGGAGCGCGCGGGCGCGGAGGTCGGGCTCGGGCCGGATGTCGGCGCGGGCGCTCTCGCCGCCGGGGCCGAGCACGTCGAGGCGGTGGGGCGCCGTGGACCTCTCGCCGAGGAGGAGCTCGACCTCGTACGCGGACAGGGCGGTCGGGCTCGGGATCACGCCGCGCACGTCCCAGCGGCCGTCGAGGCGCACGCGGGGGACGCCGCGCGGGGAGAAGATGGTGGCCCGGACGAGGACGTGCCCCTCGGCGGTGCGCGTCGCCGACGGCTGGCTGACGCCGATATGGGGGAGCCCGCCGAGCGTCGTGACCTTGCGGGTGGCGGGGTCCTCGAAGCGCAGGCCGAGGGCGGCGCCGCTGCCGGAGCTGATGAAACGGCCGTCGGCGAACGCCGTGGCCCAGCTGCCGTCGCTGAACGGGAGGAGGTGGGCGACGAGGTCGCCCGACGGGAGCGCGCGCACCGAGACGCGGCCGTGGCCGAGGGCGGCGATGAGGTGCTTGCCGTCGGGCGTGGCGGCGAGGGAGTGGATGGGCGCGTGCTCCTCGATGCGGAGCGGCGCTACGGCGGCATCGGCGTGAATCGACCAGCGGGCGAGCACTTCGTCGGCACCGCCGGCCCAGAGGTGCTCCGGCGTGAGGACCAGGGCGTGGATCTGACGTTTGAGCCCCTCGAAGCGGCGGGGCGGGGCGTCGCCGGGCTCGGCGTCGCGGACCGCGACGGTGCCGTCGGTGCCGGCTTCGGCGAGCCAGCGGCCGTCGGGGCTGTAGGCCAGCGCCATCACGCTCTCTCGGAGCATGGTGGCCCTTGGCCAGGATGCGTTCCGGTCTTCCTCCTGGACAAGGCTCACCCGGAACACTCGTCCTGCCATCCCGGCGACGACCGCTTCAGGACGGCCGGGGTCCACGGCGAGGGCATAAAGCGGCCGCTGCTCGGAGAGCAGCGTGGCCGGCGCCCCGCCCTCGCCAAGCGGCAGGCGCGTCAGATCCCCTGCCGCATCGGCCGACAGGACGGACATGCCGTCAGGGCCGGGGCAGACCGCCCAGGGGAAGTTGCGCAGCCGGCCAATCCGACGAGGGGGAGCGCTGGAGACGCCAGGCATCGCGACGACGGCATGGTCGCGACCTCCAGAGACCCAGCCGCCATCGGGCAGCGCGGCCAGCGCGCTCACCGCGCCCGCGTGTGCGGACCACCGGCTCACGAGCGACCACGTGGCCGTCGACCACGCGCTGACGTTGCCGGCGCCGTCGCCGACGAGCACGGCTTGCCCCGCCGCCACGCTGTGCATCCGCCGCTGCGCGATCCCCAGCTGCCGCACGGCGAGCCGGCGATCCGCGCCCGTGCAGTCCGCGACCCTGGCGAGCGCGACCGAGCCATCGTCGCCGCCCACCGCGAACCAGGTCCCGGTGGGGTCGAACGCAGCGGCGAAGAGGCCCGCAGATCGCTTCAGCTGACACCGGAGCGACCTGTCGGCGAGGCGGAAGACGCGAGCGTTGCCGGCGGCGTCTCCGGCGAGCAGCAGATCGCGCCGCGGGCTCACGGCGAGCCCGTACACCCAGCCCTCCAGCGCGCCGAGGCGTTCGATCGCGCCGCCGGGCTGAAGCAGCGCCACCTCGCCCTCGCCGCCGAGCGCCAGGAGGCCGCCGGGCAACGCCACCGCGCTCGCGGCGTCGTACCGGGCTGTCACCGCTTGTTGCCCATTCCACACCACGACACCGGCGTTCCCGCCCGCGAATGCGCGCCCGTCGTCGAGGTACCCCGTGGCCCACACGACGTTCCTCTCACCAGGGCGGACGAGCGCGTCCTGCTCGAGGGTGGCCGCGCCCGAGCCCAGCTCCCAGGCCCTCGCAACACCGAAGAGCGTACCGACGAGGATCTCGCCGCCATCGGGTCGCACGCTGAGCGAATTGACGGCATCGGTCGGGCTCAGCAGCTCGAGCCGCCGCCGCTCGCCGCTCCGGCGATCCCAGACGAAGACCTCGCCGCCCCAGCCGCCGCTCACCACCCCGCGCCCGTCCGGCAGGAACACACAGTCACGAATCCATCCTCCGTGCCCCGCCAGCCGCTGGACGACCTGGCCGGTCGCCACATCCCAGACGAGCAGCACCCGATCCTCACTCCCGGACACGATCTGCCGACCGTCCGGCGAGAACGCCAGGCAGCTGACCTCCGCGAGGTGCCCCTCCGGCTTCGCCAGCCGCGCTCCCGGCGGCAGCCAGACCTCCGGAGGGGCGGCCGGCGTATGCTGCGTTCGCTGCGACGGCGCCGGCGGCGCGCCGCTGCAGCCCCCGATCGCCGCCGCCAGGGCGATCGCGCCCAGCCCCGCCGCGCCGCTTCCGAATCGCCCGTTCGACATTGCCACGCATCCTATCTCATCGAGGTTCGCCGCCGCCGGACGAACGCAGCGGACGTCGCCGCGCTGGCCACCCGATGCCGCCCCCCTTAGGCTCACCGCCGCGATGCCCCGCTGGTTCAACACGGCAGGTCCCTGCAACCCGGCCGAGCACTACATGCTCCCGGCCGAGGAGCGCTTGCCCGGGGTGCGCAATCTCATCGATCGCAAAGCCTGCTTCGTCCTGCACGCGCCGCGACAATTTGGAAAAACGACCTCGCTTCTCGCGCTCGCCCAAGACCTCACGGCCGAAGGGCGCTACGCGGCCGTCGTCGTATCGGCGGAGCTCGGCGCCCCCTTCCCCAACGACCCTGGCGCGGCCGAGCTCGCGATGCTCGCGGAATGGCGCGTCACCGCCGGCTCGCAGTTCCCGGCCGATCTGCGGCCGCCACCGTTCCCCGACGCGCCCCCCGGGCAGCGGATCGGGGCCGCCCTGGGCGCCTGGGCCAAGGCCGTGCCGCGCCCGCTCGTCGTGTTCCTCGACGAGGCCGATGCCCTGCGCGACGCGGCGCTCGTCTCGATGCTGCGCCAGATCCGCAGCGGGTACCCGAGCCGTCCGCACGGCTTTCCGCATGCGCTCGCACTCGTCGGCCTCCGGGACGTGCGCGACTACAAGGTCGCGTCCGGCGACGGCGATCGCCTTGGCACATCGAGTTCTTTCAACATCAAGGTCGAGTCGCTCACGCTGCGCAACTTCACCCGCGACGAGGTCGCGACACTCTACGCCCAGCACACCGCCGAGACCGGGCAGGTCTTCCAGCCGGACGCCGTGGACCGCGCCTTCGAGCTCACCCAGGGCCAGCCGTGGCTCGTCAACGTGCTCGCCCGCCAGCTCGTCGAGGTCCTCGTCAAGGACCGCGCGCAGCCCATCACGCCTGCGGACGTCGATCGCGCCAAGGAGATCCTCATCGAGCGTCAAGACACGCACCTCGACAGCCTGGTGGATCGGCTGCGCGAGCCGCGCATCCGCGCCGTGATCGAGCCGATGCTCGCCGGCACCGCGTTGCCCAGCGTGCCCCCCGACGACCTTCGGTTCGCGATCGACCTCGGCCTCGTGCGCATGACCGCGGAGGGCGGCCTCGACATTGCGAATCCCATCTACCGAGAGATCATCGTCCGCGAGCTCGCGTTCCCGATCCGGGCGTCTCTCCCTCAGATCAAGGCCACATGGCTCACGCACGACGGCCGTCTCGACGCCGACCGCCTGCTCGACGCCTTCCTCTCCTTCTGGCGCCAGCACGGCGAGCCGCTCCTCGGCGCGGCGCCCTACCACGAGATCGCGCCGCACCTCGTGGTCATGGCCTTCCTTCACCGCGTTGTGAACGGCGGCGGCACCATCGAGCGCGAGTACGCCATCGGCCGGGGGAGGATGGATCTCTGCGTTCGTTATGCCGGCGAGACGCTCGCCATCGAGCTCAAGGTCTGGCGAGACGGCCGCCAGGATCCCCTTGGCGAAGGGCTTGCCCAGCTGGACGAGTACCTCGCCGGGCTGGGGCTCCAGCGCGGATGGCTCATCCTCTTCGACCAGCGCTCGGGACAGCCTCCCATCGCCGAGCGCACGCGCAGGGAGCTCGCGCTTTCCCCCGCCGGCCGCGAGGCCGTCGTGATTCGCGCCTGATCTCTCCGGGTTTCAGGGATGCGCGATCCAACGCCAGGAGCTGCCTGCACCTTCCGCCACCTCGGTGTGCGTGGTTGACCACAGAGCCGCGGCTGCGCTGGAACGCAGCACCTCGCGGGCACGCTGGCCAACCTTCGTGGCGCGCCGGGACATGGCATGTGTGCAGGGTGCATCGATCTCGCCCAGCACTCGATCGCTCAGCTGCCGAGCCACTGCCGCGCGAGCTCGAGCGTGCGGGCGTTGTCCGGCACGTCGTGGAGGAAACGCTCGCGCCACGTCGGGTCGCTGAGCTTCTCGGCGCGCGCGAGCAGCGCCGTCCTGGCTGACGCGATCGCAGCGGTAGCCTCGGCATGCCTTCCACTCGCGGCGAGCGCTTCGGCATAGGTCAGTCGGACGAGCGACTCGCCTTCTTCCACGGTGCCAAACTCCACCAGCCGCGAGTTCGCCTCGGCGGCAGCCTGCATCGCCTCGTCGATACGCCCGAGCCCGAGCAGCGCGCGCGCGAGGATGGAAAAAGCTTGCACGGCGAGCGTCGGTGCATGCTGGGAGAGCGCGACGGAGGCGCGCGCTTCGCGCTCGGCGGCCTCGAAATCGCCCATGGCAGAGGCGATTTTGGCAAGGTAACAGCGAGCACATAGCTCCAAGCGTACCAGGCCCGCTCGTCGGCTGGACGCAGCCGCAGACTCCTCGGCAAGCGCCCACCCGTCAGCGAGCTGACCACGGTGCGCAAGAAGCTGCGCGAGGTTGATATCGGTGCCCAGCTTCTGCTCATGCAGGTGCATCCGGCCAGCCTCGACCCGTCCCGCGCGCAGCATGGACTCTGCCCTATCAAAATCGCCGAGCTCCCCGTATATGACACCCAAATTTGCGCGAGCACTACATGCATTTCGATGGTCGCCGGCTTGCTCGAAGGCGAGCAATGCGGCTTCCAGGCTGGCAGCTCCGGCGCCCAGATCGCCAGTGCAGATCTCGTAGGCCGAGCGCGCGTCATTCAGGTGCGCGATCACCTCGAGATCTCGCACTTCCGCGTTCGCGATGGCGTGCTGGACGACAGCGAGCAATGCGGCGCCTTCAGCGTACCGTCCACCCATCGACAGCGCGCTCGCGCCCGCAGACAGGCAGCGGAGCTTCGCGCCCTGCGCGTCGTCTGGCGCGGCCACGTTCACTGCCTCGATCGTCCAGCGGTCGACCTCGTCCGACCGCCCCAGCTTAAAGGCGGCCCATACCATGGGGATGATTGCCAAGAACCATGCGGCCGAGCCGCGCTCCACCAGGCCCAGCGCCTCGCTCCCCCGCTCCGCGGCAAGCGCGAGATCACCGCGCCAGCTATGCGCCTCCGCTTGAACCCGGCGGAGCCTGCCGGCGGTGTCCCCGGCCGCGCCGCAGCCGATGCCCCGGTCGGCCCGCGCGATCGCCGCCCCGAGATCGCCGCCGCGGAGCGCCTCTTCGGCGGCGCGCAGGTACGCCTCCGCCGCCCGCGCCGGCGCGCCGCCAATCTCGAAATGCTCGGCCAGCGACATCGCATCCGCACCGCCGGCGCGGTCCAGCCAGTCGCCCGCGAGGCCGTGGCCGACGCGGCGGTCGCGTTCGGTGAGCATCCCATACGTGGCCTCCCGCACCAGCGCGTGCCGGAACCCGTACTCCACCTCGCCCACGATGCGCGCCTCGTGCCGTCGTACGATGAGCTCCCGCCGCGCGAGCTCAGCGAGCCGCTGCGCAGCGGACACGCCGCCCACGAGCGCCGCAACCCCGCCTTCCCAGAACGTCTCGCCAAAGACGCTCGCCGCGCGCAGCACGCGGCGCTCCTCGACGCCTAGCGCCCCGAGCCGCGCCTGCACCATCGCCAGCGCCGTCTCGGGCATGCCCTCACCCCTGCCCTCGGCCACCGCGCGAATCTGCTCCTCCAGCACGAACGCATTGCCCTCGGCGCGCACGACGAGCGCTTGCACCTGCTCGGGTCCGACGCCATCGCCGAGCACCTCCCGCACGAGCCGCTCGCTCTCACGCCGGGATAGCGGCGCAAGGCGGATCCGGAGCCCGTGGCGCTCGCTCCAGAGCGTCGGGAACAGCTCGTGGACCTCCGGGCGAGCGAGCCCCAGCACGAAGAACGGCAGATTCCCGGCCCGCTGGAGCGCGGCGTCGATGAGCGTCACCGTGGGCAGGTCGCCCCAGTGCAGATCCTCCAGCACGAGGAGCACCGGCTGCCGTTGGCACTCGGCCTGAATGAAGTCCTCGAACGCCTCGCGGAGGCGGTCCCCCATCAGCACGGGGCTCTGGCGCGCCACCTGGAGCTGCACATCGCCCTCGTCAGGGAAGGGCGCCCCCACCAGCTCGCCGAGGAACGCCGCGACGTGTGGGGCCTTGGCCCCGAGCTCGCCAAGCCGCTCCACCCTGGCGAGCACCTTGCGCCGCCGCACCTCCAGCGGCTCGCCGTCGAGGATGCCCATGGCGCGGCGGAGCGCCTGGGCGAGGAGGCCGAACGCAGAGCCCGCCGCCATCGGATCGGCCCTGCCGATCCAGACCTCGGCTGCCTCGCTCCTCTCATGGAGGAACTCCCAGGCGAGGCGCGACTTGCCAAGACCGGGGGCGCCAACGACGACCACGGCGCTCGCGGTGGGCTCGTCCACGCAATGGCGCCACTCGGCCGCGAGCTGCAAAAGCTCGCGCTCGCGGCCCACGCACGGCGTCGGTTTGCCGAGGAGCCGGGGGACGGTGTCAGGCTCCCCCTTCGAGCCACGGAGCCAGGCGCCTTCGTCCGCCTGCGCGATGTCGAAGGATCTAGCGAGCAGGCCTGCCGTCGCGCCGTCGAGCCGGATGCCCGACTCTGGCAACCGAGCGCGCTGCGGGAAGAGCTGTACGACGCGGTCGATCAGCGCGCCAACCGGCAGCCGCCCGGCGACCTCGGCCATCCCCGTGGCGATGGCCATGGGCACACCGCCGAGCTCAACCCGCAGCGCGAACGCGCAATGGGCCGCACGCGCGGCGAGATCGGTCGGGGCCTCGGCGCCGGACAGCGCGATGAGCAGCCACTGCGACTGAAGGAGTTCGAGGCGCGCGCCGTGACGCGCGGCAATCTGACGCAGCGCCTCTGTGCGAGAGGCGCACTCGACCTCCGAGAGCGTGGCGTCCGTGTCAGCGCTGCCATCAGCCGCCAGGATGACGCACATGACCCGGCGCTCCGCCGTCGTGATCTCAACGCTCGGCGCGGGCGGCTCCGCCGTCTCGCCCTCTCCGCTGGGGAGCGCTGCGCGCGCCAGCGTTGCGAGCTCATCGGCGACAGCGGTGCCGTCGCGCGGCCGGCGCTCCGCCGGCTTCGACAACATCCGGGCCACGAGGCGCTCGAGAGGCTCCGGGAGACCGTCGCGGAGCTCCCCGAGCCGCGGCGGATCTTCCAGGACGACCTTCACGAGGAGCGAGAGCGCGTTGTCGCCCAGGAACGGCGGGCGCCCCGCGAGGCACTCGAACAGCATGCAGCCGAGCGCGAAAACATCGGCGCGGGCGTCGACCGTCGACTCGCCGCGCGCCTGCTCGGGGGCCATGTACCCGGGTGTGCCGAGGATCGCGCCGGGCGCCGTCAGGCTCCGCGCAAGCCGGATATCCCGAGCAATGCCGAAGTCGAGAAGCGTGGCGCGCTCGACCGCGCCGCCCACGAGCATCAGATTGCTCGGCTTCAGGTCGCGGTGCACGATGCCGAGCTGGTGGACCGCGCCGAGCGTCGTCGCCACCCGTGCTGCCAGGATCACGCTCTCGGCGATCGAGAGCGGTCCTTGAGCGAGCCTCTCTTCCAGGGTGATGCCATCGAGCCACTCCATGGCAAGGTAGGGCCGCCCGGCGGCGGTCATTCCGTGCGCCACGTACTGCACGACCCCTGGCAGCCGGAGCGTGACGAGCGCCTCAGCCTCCCGCGAGAGCCGGGTCAGGTCGCGTACGTTCGTGCTGTGCAGCACCTTCAGCGCGACCACCTCCCCCGACAGCCGGTCCCGCGCACGGTAGACGTCACCTCCCCCACCCGATCCGGCGAGCCGCTCGATCTCGAACCGATCCTCGACCACGTCCGAAGCGCGCATCGCCTTTCCTATGGGCTTCGCGCGAGTCCCCGGGGGTCTGCTTCTCGCGCGCGACAGGCACAGGTCACCACAAGAGCGAGGCGATTTCCATCGCCTGAGCGCTGGGTTCTCCTTGATGCCTCGGGTCCGCGTGATTCGGTATGCCCCGACGCTCTCTCGCCCTTCAGAAAAGCCGTAGGCCCTTGCGGAGGGAGCACGCCGCGCGGTGTGCGCACGGGCTGTTGTCTGAGCCCATTGAACGTCCTGTGTCCGGCGCGCGCAGCGCGACGGGCACAGGACGTCTCAGGCGAGTTCAGCCCGTGCGCGCGCCGCGCGGCGTGCTCCCTCCGCAAGGGCCGGGCGACTTCGAACCAGCGCCCCTACTCCGTGGCCGCCGCAGCCTCCCCTGCCCCGGCCGCCGCCGCAGCCGTCACCTCCAGCTCGCAGCGCACCACCTGGACTTCACCATCCGCGAGCTCCGCCCGCTCCACGAGCTCGTGCGCCCCCCCTGCCCGCACCGCCGCGAGCACGTCCCCCAGCGCCGGCTTCAGCCGCGCCAGCGTCGCCGCGTTCGCCCCCAGCGCCAGATCCGTCACCACGCGCCCCACGCTCGCGCCGAGCTCGCTCTTCCGCTTGTTGACCGCCGCCATCGCCGCGGCCGCCAGCTCCAGGAGCCCCGCGTCCGCCGGCGCCGCGACCTCCGCGAAATCCCCCGCCGCGGGCCACTTCGCCCGGTGGATCGACCGCTGCCCCGTCTCCTCCGCGTACACCCAGGCCCAGACCTCGTCGGTGATGTACGGGAGCACCGGCGCGAACAGCCGCAGCAGCACCGAGAGCCCGAGCCGCAGCGCAGCCACCGCCGAGCCCCGCGCCGCCTCGCCAGCGCCGCCCTCGCCGCGCGCCCGCGCCTTGGCCAGCTCCAGGTACGCGTCGGTGAACCAGCGCCAGAAGAAATCCTCCGTCCGCTCGAGCGCCGCCGCGAACTCCTGCGCCTCGAACGAGCGCGTCGCGTCCGCCACCACCGCCGACAGCTTGTGCAAGAACGCCCGATCCAGCTCCTCGGAGATCGGATGGACCTCCGCCGACTGACTGAGCACGTACTTGCCCGCATTCCAGATCTTCGTGACGAGGCGCTTGCCGATCTTCAGCACCTTCTCGTCAAACGCCGTGTCCGTGCCGAGCCGCGCGCTCGCCGACCAGTAGCGGACCGCGTCCGACGAGTAGTTGTCGAGCAGGTGCATCGGCGTCACGACATTGCCCTTGCTCTTCGACATCTTCTTGCGATCGGGGTCGAGGATCCACCCCGAGATCGCGATGTGATGCCACGGCACCGACGCCTCGTGCAGCATCGCCTTCGCGATCGTGTAGAACGCCCACGTCCGGATGATGTCGTGCGCCTGCGGGCGCAGGTCGGCCGGGAACAGCCGCGCGTGGCGCCCCGCGTCGAGCCCCCAGTGCGAGCTGATCTGCGGCGTGAGCGAGCTCGTGAACCACGTGTCGAACACGTCGGACTCCGCCGTGAAGCCGCCCGGCTTGTCCCGCTGAGACGCGTCGTACCCGGGCGGCACGTCGACCGTCGGATCGACCGGGAGCATCTCGCGCGTCGCGAGCAGCGGCCTACCGTGATCCGGGTTGCCCTCGGCGTCGAGCGGGTACCAGACCGGGAACTGCACGCCGAAATACCGCTGGCGGCTGATGCACCAGTCGCCCTGGAGGCCCTCGGTCCAGTTGCGGTACCTGAGGCGCATGAAATCCGGGTGCCACGCGATCTTGTCGCCGAACTCGAGGAGCTTTTCCTTCTTGTCGGCGAGCCGGACGAACCACTGCCGCGTGGGCACGAACTCGAGCGGCTGATCGCCCTTCTCGAAGAACTTCACCGCCCGCTCGATCGGCTTCGGCTCGCCCCGCAGCGCCGGGCCTGCGCCGGGCGCCGCCGCGTGCTCCTCGCGGCGGAGGAGCTCGACGACGGCCGCGCGCGCCTGCTTCACCCCCTTGCCCTGGAGCGGGGCATACGCGGCGTTCGCGGCGGCCGGATCGCGGCTCTGAAAGTCGCCCTCCCCGAACGTCACCGGGAGGAGTCGGCCGTTCTTGCCGAGCATCTGCCGGAGCGGGAGCTTCTGCTCCCGCCACCAGATCACGTCCGTCGCGTCGCCGAAGGTGCAGACCATCAGGATGCCCGTGCCCTTCTCGCGATCCACGAGCGTGCTCGGGAAGATGGGCACCGGCGCGCGGAAGATCGGCGTGAGCGCCGTCTTGCCGAAGAGGTGCTGATACCGCGGATCCTCGGGGTGCGCCGTCACGCCCACGCACGCCGCCAGCAGCTCCGGGCGCGTCGTGGCGATGACGAGCTGCTCGCCCGTGCCCTCCACGGCGAACGCGATGTCGTGGAACGCGCCGGACTGCGGGCGATCCTCGACCTCCGCCTGGGCGACCGCAGTCTGGAAATCGACGTCCCACATCGTGGGCGCGAAGACCGAGTAGAGGTGGCCCTTCTCGTGCAGATCCAGGAACGACAGCTGCGCCGTCCTGCGGCAGTGATCATCGATGGTGGCATACTCGTACTGCCAGTCGACCGAGAGGCCCACCCGGCGGAAGAGCGCCTTGAAGACCTGCTCGTCCTCGCGCGTGACCTTGTGGCAGAGCTCGATGAAGTTCGGCCGCGACACGATGCGCGGCTGCTCCTTCTTGAGCGCCTCCGGAGCCGCCTGCGGCAGCGAGAGGCCGCGCTCGTACGGCGTGCGCACGTCCGTGCGGACGTGGAAATAGTTCTGCACGCGCCGCTCGGTGGGCAGGCCGTTGTCGTCCCAGCCCATGGGGTAGAAGATGTTGAAGCCGAGCATCCGGCGCTGCCGGACGATGACGTCCGTGTGCGTGTAGCTGAAGACGTGGCCGATGTGCAGCGAGCCCGAGGCGGTCGGCGGAGGCGTGTCGACCACGAAGGTCTCCTCGCGGGGGCGCGAGGGGTCGTAACGGTACGTCCCGTCGGCCTCCCACGCGTCGGCCAGGCGCTGCTCGGCGACGGGCGAGTCGAAATGCTTCGGGAGCGTCGCTGGATCGATGGTGCGGAACGTCTTCTTGGTCGTCACGTGATCACCTGCAGAACTGACCCCGCAGGTACCGCCCGCGGGGGCGCGCATCCTACGTCGTACCCAGGGTAACGCTCAAGGCGCGCCGCGTCACCGGAGGGCGATCGGCGCTCGCGTCCGCTCGAGATCGGCGGCTCCGTCCTGGAGAGGCCGGCGGCTCCGTCGCGGCGCTCCACATGGACGTGGCCGCCGGGACGGTGGCTCAGTCGTAGCGCTCGACGTGGACGTGCTTGCGGGGGACGCCGAGCTCGCCGCGGGCGAGCTCGCGCACGAGCGAGACCATCCGATCGAGGCCGCAGATGAAGACGTGCGGGGCCGGATCCCCGCTCGCCCCGGCCAGCTCCCGGTAGAGCTCGGGCACGTGCGCCTGCACGTAGCCGCGGCGGCCCGACCAGGACGGGCCGCCGCGCGAGAGCGTGATCTCGTAGCGGATCCGGTCCGAACCGCGCGCGAGCGCCTCGAGCTCGTCGCGGTAGATGATGTCCTCCTCGAAGCGCGCGCCGAACAGGATCCACAGGTGCGCGGCCGCCCCGGCGCGCAGCGACGCGCGCAGCATGCTCCGGAGCGGCGTGACGCCGGTGCCGGTGGCGACGAACAGCGAGGGCGCAGGGCTCCCGGGATCGCGCGTGAAGAGCCCGTGCGGGCCGACGGCGCGGAGCGTCGCGCCGGGCTCCAGCCGGTGCAGGTACTCCGAGCCGGCCCCGCCCTCCACGCGGGTGACCGCCAGATCGAAGCGAGGCGAGCCGTCGGGGGCAGAGGCGATCGAGTAGGCGCGCTTCACCTCACCGCCCGGGAGCGGGAGGACGAGGTTGACCCATTGCCCGGCCTCGAACAGGAACGCCTTGCCGTCAGCGCGCTCGAACGAGAGCTCTCGCACGAAGGGGCTGAGAGGCCGGACGGCGACGAGGCGGGCTTCGAACGGTTCGGCTTGGATCATGATCGGGCCTCTGCGCGGCCACAGGCTGCTGGGCCGCGCGGGTGGCGAGGTCTTACCGCAGCCCTCGCCCTGGCCCAATCACGATCGGAGCCGCCATGGCGCAGCCGGACGGCGTGGAGTCGCGGAAGTCTAGGCCTTCCGGCTCCACGCCGCCGGCGCGCACGGCCGGACCGCCGCCGTCCGCGGCGCTCCGGCGCCGGAGCGGCAGCGGATCTACCGCTGCACGCCCATGCGGCGGCGCTGCGGGATGTTCAGCGCCGGCCGGGAGCGATCCTGGTTCGGGAGCTTGCTCGGCGGGCGGGGCTCCCGGTGCGCGGGCTTCGGCGCGGGGACCTGCCCCGTCTGCGGCGGGCGCCGCTCGGGCGTCTTGGCCGAGCCGAGCTCCAATGCGCGCTCGGGGAGATGGGCGGGTCGCTCGGTCATGGAATCCTCCATTCGATCACTCATCACCACGGCAGAAAGAGCACCAAGGCTGAACGAACCCTTCGAAAAACCAGCTCTCATACACCCTCCATTCATCGTACGACCCCGGATTGCAGGCACACCGATGCCGCGACGGACGCTGGCTCCGGACGCCGCCCAAGGGCCGCTCGACTGGCGCTCTCGCGCGATGGACGCACCTCCACGCATCGCCGGGGCAGGGCGGTCCGCCTCACCACACGCCCCCTGGCAAGGCGCCTCAGCGCCTCGCCGTCAGGAGAGATGGCGAGTCGGCCCGCCGCGCCACGAACCATCCGGCTCGGTGCTTCGCGCGAGCGGCCAGCGAGCGAGGGGCTGCGCCCGCGAGGTCAGCGACCTCCAGCGCATCGGACTCGTTCGCATTTCGGCCACGCTCCGTCCCCACGAGCACACGACCCACGCCCGCGCGAAAAGGCTACGGGCGGCCGTCGTGGCTGCTCACGCGCGGCAGCCGAGGGGCGCCGTGCCTACCTGGGCAACAGGCGCTCAGCCCTCGGGGCCGCGTGACGGAGCGGTGGTATCAGAGAAAAGTGTGCATAATTGACGCGGGCGACGCGTCGACAGCAACGCTAGCACCCGAGCCAGAGATCGCCCAGCACTTTCTGGCGGTGGGGTGCTTCGGCCGAGAATGGGGTCTTTTGAACCGCCCAAAGACGTCAATTTTTGCGTTTTCTTGGCGTCTTTTGGCGTCTTGGCGGTCATTCCGGCAGGGCGGGGGGATTCCCCCACCACGCACGTTCTGTGTCCATGGAGGAGCGCTGTCCTCACAGAGCGCTCCTCTCCTCATCAAACGTCTGCTTCTCCCCCGCTCCACGAGCGGCAGGAGCTCGCGCGGGCGCGCTGGGCGCCGGGCCGCCGCTCAGAACGCGATGCGCAGCCCCACGCCGAGGGGAACCGCTCCAGGCGATGGGGCGACGGCGCCCGGGCCGACGAGGAGGCGCGCAGCGGCCAGCCCGCGCAGTTCGAGCCCATTCCGCAGCACCCGCTTCTTGCCGATCACGTAGAGCGGCAGGCCGACGCCAACGGCGGCCGCGCCCCCGGCCGCCGTCGCCACGGCCACCGTGTACGTGTCACGGTGCTTCGTGGCGGCCTCGTCGTGTTTCGCGGTGATCAGCACGGCGCCGGTCACGAGGGCGGCTGCTCCGAGGCCCGCGAGGACGATCCCCGAGACCATCATGACCGTGCTGTTCCGCTCGGTCGTTCGCTCCATGAAGTTGCGGAGCTCTCTCTTCGTCGCCTCGAGCTCCAGCTCGATCTGGCGCCCTCGGGCGTCTCGCACGTCCTCGGCTTCGACAAAATCGTGGACGGCGTCCGCCTCGTACTTGAGCGCCTCGATCCTCGCCTCGTACGCAGCGACCGTCGCCTCCCACATGGCCTGCGGCGGGAGCTCCTCCACGGCCGGTGCGGCAGGGGGCGCCGAGGGCGCGAGCTGCGGGGGCGGCGCGCGGTCCGCGCCCTCCGCCGGCGCCTGCGCGGCCGCGCTCGACGCGAGCACCGCGCCGGCAAGGGCGAGCGCCCACGCGACGAGGCGGCGGCGCACCGCGGCCGCGGAAGAAGTGGAGGACACGCGCGCCGGGGGCGCGGAGGGATGCACGAAACGGGAATGGACTCGTCCCATCAGCGAGCGGCATACCTCAACCGTGGCGCAGGGAACATCCGCCGCGTTCCGCTCGTCCGGTTTGCGCCCGCGAGCGCGGCGCGCTCACCTCTCCCGCGGCCGGCCGCGGCGCTTGCTCCCCTCCCCGTCCCCGACCGGCCGCGCCTCGGCGGCCACGCGGAGCAGCTCCTGGAAGTGCCGCTCCACCGGGCCGAGGTCGATGCCATCCATGAACGAGGTGAACGCGAAGTAGGGCAGCAGCGTCTGCCAGGCGCGCAGCCAGCCCGGCAGGTAGCGCGGCCGCTCCAGCACGCCGGCCGCGCGCAGCTCCGCCAGCACGGCGATGTCGTCGAGCGCGATCCGGCCGCAGACGAGCAGCTCGACCTCGTCGCGCAGGCCGCCGCGCAGGACCGCGGCCAGGAAGGCATAGACCTCGAGCAGGCCGGCCAGGTAACAGGCGTCCTTCGTGAAGGGCGCGCCGCCCTCGACGAGCCCGCCGCGGCAGACGCGCTGGGCGTCGAAATAGGCGTCGCGGCGCCCGGCGCCGCGCTCGCGCAGGTACCGGTAGAGATCGAGGAAGCTCGCGCCCTGCTCGGCCATGTCCACGAGCCGCACCCGCTCGGCGAGCCGGGTGAGGCGGCCGATGGAGAGCGAGCGGCTGTACAGCTCCGCGAAGATGGCGAGCCCTTCCTGCGTGCGCGTGGTGCGGGGGCCGCCCGACCGCAGGAACGCGCACCGCGGCTGCGCCGCGCCGTTGTGCGCGGTGAGCGCGTGCGTCTCCACCTCGTGGTGCCACAGCCCCTCGGCCTCCCACGACGCGAACGTGGCCTCCGGGCGGACGCGGACGCGGCTCATGCCCGCCACCACCTTGGCCGTGATCCGCGGGTCGAGCACGATCTCGATGTCGAGCGGCGGCGTGCGCGCGGCGGTGCGGGCGGCGAGCAGATCCCGGAGCGCGCCGGCGTCGAGCGGCTCCTCGTCGGGATCGCTGGCCTCGTCCCAGCCGTGGACGCGCAGGCGCGCGGTGAGGTGCTCGGCGAGGTCGATGTTGCGGACCTCGCCGCCGAAGAACCGCGAGCGCGCGCCGCCGTAGAGCGCCCGCGAGCGCTCGGCGAACTCGCGGGTCCCCGCGGCCTCGAGCAGCTCCGCGGCCTGGATCTGCGCGCGGACGTTGTCCCGCAGCCAGTCGAGCGCGGGCGCGTCGCCGTCGATCGATCCGAGCAGCTCGCGCAGCTCGGCGACGCGCCGCGCGAGCCCGTCGCGATCCACGCGGTGCTCGACCTCGGGGAGGCGATCCTCGCCGGCGGCGAAGAAGCGCTCCTCGACCTCGCGAGGCCAGGCGATGTCCTCGAGCAGCCGGAGCGCCTTGCCCTCGGAGAGGCGGGCGCCGACACGATCGAGCTGCTCCAGCACGGCGCGGTCGATGCTCATGGCCCCATGCTCGCGCGAACCGCGGGGCGCGGGAAGCGGCCGGCGCGGGCGCTTGCGGCTCGCCAGCGCCCGCGGGCTCTGCTGAGATCGCCCGTGCGCAGTGGCCACCCCGAGCAGGTTGTTCAGCTCCTCGCATCCGGGATACATTGGAGCCTGAACCTCGATGAATGATGATCCCCAGCTAGCACACTGTACAGCGCGAATCGGGACGGTCCTCCGGGGCAAATGGCGCATCGATTCGCTGATCGGCGTCGGCGGGATGGCTGCGGTTTACGAGGCGACACACAGGATCGGCCGGCGCTGCGCGATCAAAATTCTCCATCCGGAGATCGCGGTCTCGAAGGAGCTTCGAGCCAGGTTCGAGCAAGAGGCGCTCGCGGTGAACCAGCTCGGCCACCCCGCGGCCGTCAATGTCCTCGACATCGATACGAGCGAAGATGGCTCGCCGTTCCTGGTGATGGAGTTGCTCGACGGTGATTCGCTCGGCAAGCGCGCCCGCGGCTCCGGCGGCGTCGAGGAGCGCGAGCTGCTCCGCATTGTCTCGACCGTGCTCGAAGTGCTCGATGTCGCGCACGGGCTCGGCATCGTCCATCGAGACATCAAGCCTGACAATCTGTTTCTGACCTCTTCAGGCGGCGTCAAAGTCCTCGACTTCGGGATCGCTCGGATGAAACAGGGCGGCTCCAATGTTCATACACGCACCGGCGCGGTGCTCGGGACTACACCTTACATGTCGCCCGAACAGATCACTGGTGGCCAGATCGATGGGCGGGCCGACGTCTTCGCGGTCGGCGCGACGATGTTTCGAATCCTGACAAAACGCCATGTGCACGAGGGCTCCACGGAGAGCGAGCTCCTCATCAAAATGGCGACGCAGCCTGCGCCGGCCCTGCGCACCGTTGCCCCCTCTGTCAGCCCAGAGGTCTGCGCCATCGTCGATCGCGCGCTCGCCTTCGATCCATCGCGCCGCTATCCGACGGCCCACGCCATGCGCGAAGACATCGAGCGAGTTCTGGGCGCCAATGCTACCCCTCACGCGCCAGCCCCAGTGTCGATCCGAGCCGACGTGTCGTCTCCAATCAGCGTCGATGGCCCGACGATGGTTGCTCCTGCTCCCGGCCGAGCGATGCAGGCACCGATGGCCGCATCCGTGCCGCATCAATCTGCTGCAACCAGCCCACGAGCGAGCTCGAACTCGCCATTCTTGATAATCGCAGTGATTGGCTCGTTTGCTGTCGCCGTTTGCCTCGCCGCTGTCTTCCTCGTTGTTCGTTCGCGAGCCCCTGCCGAAGACGCTCGTGAGAGCGCGAACGATGAGGCATCGCAAGAGGACAAGGCGAGCCGCAGCTCTCCCACGATGGCGACATCTTCCAATACCAGCACGCCACCCACGCCATCCTCGCCATCCTCGACCGCTGGGCCCCCATCGACGCCCCGGCCCGCCCCCAATGGCAAGTATCGCCTCCTCATCAAAGACGGGAAATATCCATTTTGCGTCACGTCGAAATTGAGACACGCCTATCCAGTACGCACGGATGACGAGGGCGTCAAAGTGTGCAGCGGCACCCCCGATGGGCCCATTCCGATTGACGGCCTCAAAGCCTACCACCCCCGCGAGCTTCAATGGCAATAGCTCTGTGAGGAGCGGCGGCCTCGTCTTGTACCGTGCCGGCATGCCGAAGAGCACGCCGCCGCCCGACTCTTCGATCGCCCGCCCTCGAGTGCGTGTATAGTCCTCGGCATGCCAGGGACAATCCCGCCCAAGGGGCGCTCGAGCATCGACGACGTCACGGTGCCGATGCTCGGGAAACAACGCGACGCATCCGTCGTCGAGCTCACAAGCTCGGCGCTGGTGGAAGAAATCGAGACTGCGGCGCGGCCCGCGGCGAGCAGGTGCACCTCGGCAAGCAGCTACGAATGTGATCGCGGCCATCGACGGGGCCATTGCGGCGATGGAGGGCGCGCCGAGGCAGATCGAGCCGACCGTTGCGATGCACCCCGGTGCTCCGGGGCGCCAGGCGAGCGCGACATCGCTCGCGTCCAGGTGGACCTCGCCGGCGATGCGGCCGTGGCTCATTGCGTCCATCGTCGTATCGCTCTTGCTCAGCGTCGTGCTCCTGATCGCCATCCTGCTCAGCTGACAGAGACTCAAATCAGTCGGGGCATGGGGCCCCGCACGCGATGACGTTGCCAGGACAGGCTTCTATCTGCCCGAGACACGTGCCGATGACGCAATCGGAGCCAGGCGTGCAGTACACCAGGCATGGAGCGCTCGTCATGCAATTGACCGAGCAATCGCCTTCGCACCAGATCTTGTGCATCCCCGATCCGACGCAGTTGACCAGCGCGTCTCGGCGCGCCCCGATGTCGCAGACGGTCCCGTCCTGACAGGCAATCTGGCACGGTTCATCGCACACGTGATCGCAGTCGTTTGTCAGCATACAGCTCGTCCGCTGCGACGCGCCGCGCCCTTCCTCGGGGCCGCGGCTCGATGAGCCAGGGAGGTGAGCTCTCGTCTCGCCCTTCTTCTCGGGGCCGGGATCCGGAGCCTTCGCCAGCAGGCGATCGGCCGCCGGGCCGCCGGGGACCTTGGCGGGCGGTGAGGCCGCCGGTCGCTGCGCGCCGGTCGCCCCCGGCGATCTCGCGTCGGGCTCGGCGTTCACCGCACGGAGAACCACGGCGGCGAGCACGCCTGCGGCGAGCAGCGGGAACGCCAGCACGGCCCATCGCAGCCGCCGTCCACGTGCCGTGGTCGCCCTCCACTGCGTCGCCTGGGTGAACGCCGATGCCGCCGGTGAGGGGGCACGAGCCGGAGCGACGGCCGATCCGCCGCCCGGGGAGCCCTGCGCGCTCGACGTATTCGGGGCGCCGGCGATGGAGACATCGCGGATGACGCTCCCCATGCCGCCCGCCGGCGGCGGGGCGGGATGCAGGCCACCGGCGCCCGAGGCGCGCACCGAGACGGCCGAGGAAGGGGCGAGCCCCTGGGGCATCCACACCGTCGTGGCGGTGCTGAGCGGATCCGCCGCGGGGGCGGGGAGCCCGGCCGCGCCGAACCGCAGAGCAAAAGCGGGCGGCTGACCGGCCAGGACCGCGCGCACGTCCTGCTGCATGACCGTCGCGCTCGGGTAGCGCTCGCCTCGATCGAACGCGAGCGCGCGATCGACGACGGCACACACCCACTGCGGGGTCTCCGGAGCGACGCTCGCGAGCGGCGGCGCGGGCAGCGTGGCCATCTTGACGACCAGATCGGTGTCAGAGCTCGCGTCATGGATGCGCCGCTTCGTGATCAGACGAAACATCGTCGCTCCGACCGCGAACAGGTCGGCACGCGCATCGATCTCGTCGCCTCTGACTTGCTCCGGTGGCATGTAGGCGACCGTGCCGAGCGTCGTTCCAGTGCGCGTCCGAACGTAGTCGGCCGCGGCCTGCCTGACACGGGCGACGCCGAAGTCGAGCACTTTCAGGCGCCCGTCGCGGAGGCGGAACAGGTTGTCTGGCTTGATGTCGCGGTGGATGATGCCGTGCGCGTGGGCAGCCGCGAGCACGTCCAGCAGCCCGTCCACCATGGCCAGCAGCTCGGCCATGTCCATCCTGCCCAGGCGCCTGGCGTACGAGGCGAGCGACTCACCATCGAGCAGCTCCATGACGAGGAACGGGCAGCCGTCCGCTGTCGTGTCGATATCGCGTATTTCCACCGCGCCGGGATGAACGAATCGATTGACGGCTTGCGCTTCCTGATCGAACCGCGCGCGCAGCTCGGGCATGCGCGCGATCTCGGGGTGGAGGATCTTGATGGCATCTCGCCGCCCGATCCTGTGCGCGCCGACGTAGACCGCGGCCATGCCGCCCGAGCCCAAAAGCCGCTCGATCGTCCACTTCCCGCACAACACCGTGCCGACTCTGCGCTGCAGTTCCTGGTCGTCCATATCCGGGTTCAGGTTTGCCAACCAACTGTTAACTCAACCAACTGAACGGAGTCCTCGCGGCGCCCCAGCGCCGCCCTGACCGCCGCCCATCCTAGCCGATTGGCCGTGGCGCCATGACCGGGCGACGTCGACGTGACCGCGCGACGCTCGGCGCGCCGTCCCGGGTGTGCCGCCGGTCGGGCGCGGCCGCGGGCCGACCAGGCCGACAAAAGTGCCCGAGTCGAGACGAGCGCCCTGCCCTCGCCGCGCCGGCCGCGCGGCGAGGGCGCGTGACCGTGGATCCGCGCGAAAACCGATGGTACCGTCGCCGCGATGTCAGGGAGCGTGGACCAGCTCGAGGAACACCGCGCGGCGCTCACCGGGCACTGCTACAGGATGCTCGGCTCCGTGGTCGACGCCGACGACGCCGTCCAGGAGACCATGGTGCGCGCCTGGCGGAGCCTCGACAAGTTCGACGGGCGGTCATCGCTGCGCACCTGGCTGTACCGCATCGCGACGAACGTCTGCCTCGACGCGCGGGCCGATCGCGCGCGCCGGGCGCGCCCGCTCGAGGAAGGCCCTGTCGGCACCGTGGACGACGAGCTCCAGACGCGCCCGCGCACGCACTGGCTGGAGCCCGTCCCCGACGCGCACGCCCTCCCGGCGGACATCGACGCCGCGGAGCGGGTGGTGCTCCGCCAGAGCATCCGCCTCGCGTTCGTCGCGGCGCTCCAGCACCTGCCGCCGAAGCAGCGCGCCGCGCTCCTGCTCACCGAGGTGCTCGGGTGGTCCGCCGCGGAGGTCGCCGACAGCCTCAGCACCTCGGTCGCCGCGATCAACAGCGCGCTCCAGCGCGCGCGGGCGACGCTCGCGAGCCGCGATCTCGACGACGTGCGCGCCACGCTGCCGGAGCCGCAGTCCACCTTGCTCGACCGCTACGTCACCGCCTTCGAGCAGTACGACGTGGACCGGCTCGCGGCGCTGCTGCACGAGGACGCGACCCTGTCGATGCCGCCTTTCACCCTCTGGCTCCGCGGCCCCGACGCCATCCGCGCGTGGCTGCTGGGCCGGGGCGCGGGCTGCCGCGGGTCGCGGCTCGTGCCGACGGCCGCCTGCGGCTCGCCGGCGTTCGCCCAGTACCGCCCGGCGCCGGAGGGCGGCCACCGGGCCTGGGCGCTCATCGTGCTCGATCTCGCGGGGGACCGGATCGCCAGCATGACGTCCTTCCTCGACACCGAGACGATCTTCCCGCGGTTCGGCCTGCCGCTCGAGCTCCCCGCGTAGCCCTCGCGCCCGGCCGGATCGGGGCGGCGATCTTTTTTTCCGGTCGACCGATGAGTCCCTGCGCAGGCGGGGGTCTATGGGGGTGAACTCCGGCACGACGGCCCTCACGGCCGCGATCGTGGCCGGCATCACCCGGCGTCCATGCTCGAACAGGAGAAGAGGACCATGACAACGAACAGCGCGCGCAAGATCTTCGTCAACCTGGCCGTCAGCGACCTGAAGCGGTCGATGGAGTTCTTCGCGAAGCTCGGCTTCGAGTTCAACCCACAGTTCACGGACAACAACGCCGCCTGCATGATCGTCAGCCAGGAAGCCTTCGTGATGCTCCTCACGGAGCCGTTCTTCAAGGGCTTCACGAAGAGGGAGATCTGCAACACGCGCACGCACACGGAGGGGATGTTCGCGCTCTCGTGCAGCAGCCGGGCCGAGGTCGACGAGATCGTGAAGAAGGCGATCGCGGCGGGCGGGTCGCACGCCATGGATCCGCAGGATCACGGCTTCATGTACGGCTGGAGCTTCTACGACATCGATGGTCACCACTGGGAGGTCGTCTGGATGGCCCCCGAGGCGATCCAGTCGTAGCCGGCGCCTCGACGAAGGAGAAGGAGGAGAGCCATGGTCGAGAGCCAAACAGCGAACAGCGATAGCTTCCAGGTCACGACGCCGTCGGCGGACGAGGTCCGCATGACGCGCCTGTTCGACGCGCCGAGGCACCTCGTGTTCGAGGCGATGACGAGGCCCGAGCACATCAAGCGGTGGTGGGGCTGTCTCGGCGAGGGCTACTCGGTGCCCGTCTGCGAGATGGACCTCCGGCCGGGCGGCAAGTGGCGCTTCGTGAACCGCCACCCGGGCGGCGAGGCCGCCTTCCACGGCGAGAACCAGGAGATCACGCCGCCGAGCCGGCTCGTGTTCACCGAGATCTTCGAGCAGTTCCCGGACACCGTCTCGGTGGTGACGGCGACCTACACGGAAGAGGGCACAAAGACGCGGCTCACGGCCACCGTGCGTTATCCGTCGACGGAGGTGCGCGACATGGTCCTCGCGTCCGGGATGCCCAAGGGCGCGGGCATCAGCTACGACCGCCTCGAAGCGCTGGTCGCGCAGCTCCAGCAGCGATGAGCCGACCGGCCGGCGGCGAGCG
The DNA here is from genome assembly GCF_051525985.1 of Sorangium sp. So ce145. Taxonomy (NCBI): domain Bacteria; kingdom Pseudomonadati; phylum Myxococcota; order Polyangiales; family Polyangiaceae; genus Sorangium; species Sorangium sp. So ce145. The sequence continues at coordinate 7,222,887 of NZ_CP150315.1, forward strand.
GGCGCGGCCCGCGCCCGGCGGGCGACCTCGTGGCCATCGATGCCCGGCAAGCCGATCCATGTCCCGGCGCAGGCTTCGACGATCCGAGGATCGGGCGGTAGGCGTCGTTGTAAACCTGGATGAGCTCCCGACCCCACCAGAGGAACATGACGACCCGCTCGATGCGTACCGCGTCGATACGCCGGCCTAGCCCCGTCGGGGCGACTGAATTTCCTTGACACCGCGATCACTCCACCGGCCACAGGGCAGGATGCCTCTTTTGCCTTCGTGAACCGCGCTCACGAGCTCGCCACCTCCCACGCTGAATGAAACTTTGCAGAGCTCCGCAAAGGCCACTCCGGCCGGAGCGCTTGCTCGAGCCGAGCAAGCGGTCTAAGCTGCCTCACATAGCTTCGGAGGCCCAAACAGGCCCCCCATTGCAAGAGGAGCGCCCATGCGTCGTCTCAGCCCTGCTGCACGCGTTCGTTACTTCTTCGCTGCCCTGACGGCAGGCGCAGCGATGTTGGGCACCACTGCCCTGTTGGTCCCCTCGAGCGAGGCGGCGCCGGGAGGGAACTGCACCTATTACAGCGACGAGAGCTACACCACCGTCGTCGGCCAGTACGGCCGCGATTGCTGCAACAACCGGATCGCGTGGGGCATCACGACGCAGCACTACGAGTGCGGCGGGTGCTTCACCTGCACCCCGCCTCCTCGCTGAGGGGAGCGCGCCGGTGACGGGCGGCCGGCGCGATGGCGAGCGCCGGCCACGATCGTTCAGCTTGCGAGAGGAACTGAACAGGGAGGCGGGGAGACGGGGAGATTGGTTGGATTTTTCTCCCCGTCTCCAGGTGATCCCGCGTGGTGAGCGAGCTCGAGGTCTGCCTGCGCCGGAGGCGGCGACGGCGCAAGAGGCGCTGTCGGCCAGACCGCCACGGCTACGCCCCGCGGAGCCACTCGACGGCGGCGTTGCGCGTCTCGAACACGCAGAAATGCTGGCCGCCGCGCTCCTCGGCCACCACCTCCCCGAACCGGCTGCTGAAATCAGCCGCCCCCGGAGGGCACACCACCGCGAGCCGGATCCGGTAGTTTCTTAGCTTCTGCAGGATCTCCCCGGCCTCCCCCGAGCTGAGGTCGAAGAAGGCCGCCGTCAGGTTCGCCGGATAGAGGAGCGCACACAGCACGCCGTCCGAGAAACAGGCCTCGATCACGCGGTCGACATCGCGAACGCTCGACATGAGCCCGTGGTCCGGCGGCCCTTCCACGAACTGCACACCCCCCTCGTCGACCACCGTCAGATCCATGGCATCCCTCCGACACGGCCTCTGCGCCGCGGGCTCGGCGGAGCGCTCCGCTCGACCCGCGACCAGGATAATCCCGGCGCACGGCCGCTGTACAGGCGTCGCGCGGCGAGCAGGAGGAGGGGCCAGGCTCGCGCGCGGCGCGCGGTGCCCACAGCGTCACTGGGCGCGCCTGATCTCGTCCGAGAACCTCACCGCCTCGCGGAGCACGTGATCGGCGAGCGCGGGATCGATGATGCTCTTGATCTGCCCCGTCTCGATGCCCTGCTCCGCGGCCGACTTGAAATCGATGACCTCGTCGGCCATCGTCGCGAGCTGCCCGCTGTCGACGCGGAACGCGTGCGCCTGGTACAGCTGCCCGGCGCGCGCGGTCGCCTGGTCGATGAGCGCGCGCTCCTGCGGGTCGAGCAGGTGGGCGATGAACTCGAGGTGATCCGCCATGATCGTCGTCCAGAACGCCGAGACCTCGTCGCTCTGGAGCGCGATGTCGCCGTACGCGAGCCGATCGAGCCGGGCGACGAAGCGCTCGGCCTCCCGCGCGAGGTGGTCGAAGAAGAGCGGCCAGACGAGGCTCCGGAGCGAGCCGCTCTCCTGCGCGCGCTGCATGCGGCGCTTGTACTCGATGAAGCGGTGGACGCTCGACCGCGTCGAGGTGAGGAGCGAGGAGATCCCGTAATCGCCATACCCCCGGTCGCGCGCCGCGAGGAAGTGCCTGGCGAAGAGGTTCTGGTACTGCCGCGCCTCGTCCCGGGGCCCGCGGAGGTGATCGCCCGGCATGAGCAGCGAGATGAAGAACGCATGTTCCATCAGCTGGTCCGTCCAGAAGAGGACCTCCGAGACGGCGTGCGCTGCATAGCCGGCGCCCGGGGCGGGCAGGAAGACCGGCTTCCTCGAGCGCCGGTCGACCGAGATGCCGGGCGTATAGGCGGACCCTGCCGGGAGGGCGAGGGGCCCGATCGACTCGCAGGCCGCGTAGCTCTTGTCGGGCAGCGCGAGGCTCGGTGTTGCGAGCAGCGAGGCACCCGCGGTGGCCATCGCGCCGCCGGCGAATTGCCTGCGTCCAAGTTTCCCTTGCGGAACACGCTTCTCCATCGACGCTCCTCCTGGTTCATGCATCCGTGCGAATCGGAGCGCGAGGGTGCATGTCCCGCGCCTGAGCCAAAGAGTCGACGCGCAGGGCGGTCCGCCGGCGCGCGCCTCGCCGATCACGACGGCCGGCGACGCGCGGAATCACCACGCCCGAGCGCTTCGTCAGCAGAGAGGTCGCGTGGGGGCGCGCCGGACGTCATCCGCGGAATCCGCCCGCGATGGGCCGCCCTGCGATCGGCGACCTGCGAAGTCAGAGCACATTCCCCCTCCTCTACTGACCACCTGCGACCATGGAGCACATCGCGCCGTGGAGGACACACGCTCGCGACGACGGACATGCACACTCCCGCTGGCGCCGCAGGCGTACCTACACCCACATGCGGCCGTCCCTTGTGTCGGGGTTCGGATTTCTTCGCTATCGTCGCCCGGGATGTCGAGGACCCGCCCTCGGCTCCGACAACCCCACGAACGCGCGCCCGATCCCGGGGCGACAGCGAAGAGAAGGAGCCGATCATGAAGTACATCCTGATGATGAACACCCCGTCTGGGGGGCCGTACCAGGTCGCCAACTGGCAGCAGAAGGACTTCCAGGCGCACATCGCGTTCATGAAGAGCTTCCACAGGAAGCTCAGCGCGTCGGGCGAGCTCGTGGCGGCCGAGGGCCTGGCGGGGCCCGATCAGGCCAAGCTCGTGCGCGCTGGCAAGGACGGCACGCCGATCACCGACGGGGTGTTCCCGGAGACCAAGGAGTTCCTCGCCGGCTACTGGATCGTGGACGTCGAGAGCCCCGAGCGCGCGTACGAGATCGCCGCGCAAGCGTCCGCCGCGCCCGGCCCCGGCGGCGCGCCGCTCAACATGGGGATCGAGGTGCGAGAGGTGATGAGCGCGCCGCCCAGCGATCTGTAGTGACCTCTCCGTCCCAGGGCGCCACGGCCGAGCGCCTGCTGCGCGATCTCGCGCCCCAGGTGCTCGGCGCCGTCATGCGGCGATTCCGAGATTTCGGCGCCGCGGAGGACGCCGTCCAGGAGGCGCTGATCGCGGCGGCCTCGCAGTGGCCGCGCGAGGGCGTCCCCGACGAGCCGCGCGCCTGGCTGATCCACGTGGCGTCGCGGCGCATCGCCGATCACGTCCGGAGCGAGGCGGCGCGCCGCCGCCGCGAGGCGATCGTGGTCAGCCTCGTGCCGCCCGAGCTGCAGATCGCCCTCGCCGCCGACGGCGACGAGGCGGCGCTCGAGGACGACACGCTCACCTTGCTGTTCATGTGCTGCCACCCCGCGCTGTCCACGCCGTCCGCGATCGCGCTGACCCTGCGCGCCGTCGGCGGCCTGACGACGGCCGAGATCGCAAGGGCGTTCCTGGTCCCGGAGGCGACCATGGCGCAGCGGATCAGCCGGGCGAAGCAGAGCATCAAGGCGTCCGGCGTGCCGTTCGAGCGGCCGACGCCCGAGGCGCGCGCAGGGCGCCTCGGCGCCGTCCTGCACGTGCTCTACCTGATCTTCAACGAGGGCTACACCTCGAGCTCCGGCCCCGCGCTGCACCGCGACGATCTGTCGGGCGAGGCGATCCGCCTGACGCGCGCCGTGCACGCGCTCCTCCCGGACGACGGCGAGGTCGCGGGCCTCCTCGCGCTCATGCTCCTGACCGACGCGCGGCGCGCGGCGCGGACAGGGCCTCTGGGCGAGCTGATCCCGCTCGCGGAGCAGGATCGGGGCCTGTGGGATCAGCACGCGATCGCCGAGGGCGTCGCGCTCGTCACCGCGGCGCTGTCCCGGGGCTCGATCGGCGCCTACCAGCTGCAAGCCGCGATCGCGGCGGTGCACGACGAGGCGGCGCGGGCCGAGGACACGGACTGGCCGCAGATCCTGGCGCTGTACGGCGTGCTGATGCGGATGTCCGACAACCCGATGGTGGCGCTCAGCCACGCGATCGCGACCGCCATGGTGCACGGCCCTCGGGCGGGGCTCGATCTGCTGAACGCGCTCGACGCCGACGCGCGCCTCTCGGGTCATCACCGCCTCGACGCCGCCCGCGCGCACCTCCTGGAGCGGGCCGGCGATCGCGAGGCGGCGATCGCGCACTACAGGCGCGCGGCCAGCCGCACGACGAGCATCCCGGAGCAGAACTACCTGGCGACGCAGGCGGCCCGGCTGAGCGACGCGCTGAAGTAGCGCGCCGCGCGGCGCGCGCAGAGGCCGCAGGGGTGTCCGGCGAGAGAGGAGCGATGCCGCGGACCTCTGCCGGCGGCGAGCGCTCAGCCGTTCACCAGCTCGCCGGCGAGGCGGAGCGCCGCCGCCAGATCCTCCGCGACGTACACGCGCTGCGACCGCTCCGGGAGGCGCGCCTTGTCGAAGATCTCGCGCGGCCTGGGCAGCGGACCGGCGAGGATCACCGCCTTCTGGCGCCGCGCGAGCCCGTCGAGCGCGTTCTCGAGGGCGACGAACCCCGTGCTGTCGATGAACGGCACCTTGCCGAGGTCGAGGATCATCACCTCGTAGCTGTCCCCGCGGATGGCGTGCAGCGCCGCCATCGCCTTCTGGGCGGCGCCGAAGAACAGCGGGCCGTTGATCTCGTAGAGGGCGACCCGCCTCGGGAGCTCGACTTCGCTCGATCCGCCGGCGGCGTCCAGCACCGTCCGGCTCCCTGTCAGCTCGGCCATCCGGCGCATGAAGAGGATGGCGGCGAGGATCACGCCGGCCGACACCGCGATCACCATGTCCAGGATGACGGTGAGCCCATAACAGGTCAGGAGCACGAACACATCGCTCCTCGGCGCGAGCCTCACGAGACGGATGAAATGGTGGAGCTCGGACATGTTCCACGCGACGAGCAGCAGCAGCGCCGCCAGCGACGCCATGGGGACGTAGGCCACGAGCGGGGCGAAGACGAGGATCGACAGGAGGACGACCGCGGCGTGGGTCACGGACGCGATCGGAGAGCGCGCGCCAGCCCGGATGTTCGTGGCCGTCCGCGCGAGCGCTCCGGTCGCCGCGATGCCGCCGAAGATCGGCGCAACGATGTTCCCGACACCGAGGCCGATGAGCTCCGAGTCCGGATCGTGCTTGGTCCCTGTCATGCCGTCGGCGATGACCGCCGACAGCAGCGATTCGATGGCGCCGAGCATGGCGATCGCGAAGGCGGCGGGGAGCAGCTCCCTCACGAGCTCGAGCGAGAGCCCGTCGCCCCACGGCAGCGAGGGCGTCGGGAGGATCGACGGGATCCCGGCGATCTCTACCCCGCCGACCGTGGAGCGAAAGCGGCTGCCGATCGTCGCCACGGAGAACGCGGGGTAAACCGCGTCGACGGCCGCCGCGGCGAGCGACACGACGGTGATGGCGATGAGGGGCGCCGGCACCTTCTTGATGACGCGGGGGACGAGCAAGAGCAGGGCGAGCGTCGAGGCGGCGACCGAAAGCTCGAAGAGGTCGGCCGTCCCGCGCGCGGCCCACAAGGCCGACACCTTGGCGGTGTAGTGCTCCGGGAGCGGCCCGGCCTGGAGGCCCAGGACGTCCTTCACCTGGAGCGTCGCGATCACGGTGGCGATCCCGGCGGTGAAGCCCGTGGTCACCGGATACGGGATGTATTCGATGAGCCGGCCGAGCCGCGCGAGCCCCATGATCACGAGCAGCACGCCGGCCAGGAGCCCGGCCGTCATCAGCCCGGACAGCCCGTGCTCCGCGACGATCGGCGCGAGGATCACCACGAAGGCCGCCGTCGGGCCGGTGACCTGGAACTTGCAGCCGCCCAGCAGCGCCACCAGCGCGCCGGCCACGATCGCCGTGTAGAGCCCGTGCTGAGGAGGAGCCCCCACCGCGATGGCGAGGGCCATGGAGAGAGGGAGCGCCACGACGCCGACGACGGTGCCTGCCAGGAGGTCGGCCCGGAGATCCCCGAGGCCGTACCCCTTGCCAAGGCAGCGCCGGAGCGCCGACGCCACCGGGATCCGATGCCGCGCCGGAGCAGGCTGCGAGGTGGGCGGCCGGGGCGCTTCGCGGCCCTGGCCCGGCCGGTCGATCGCAGCGACGCGCTCGGATCTGAACGACATCGTCACACCTCCATCGAATGCTCGTGGATGTCGAGCAACATCGGTTGTTGAGCAACATCGGTGCCACGCGGCGATGTCCTCTGTTGGTCGCTCGATGCGCGCCGTTTCACGGTGGAGCGCGGGCTCGAACCGGGTTTACGACAAATCGTCGCCATGAATTTCTTGTATACCGGCGATAACGACAATGTGACGCGGTGTTCGAGCCAGTCGCCGTCGTGCCGTATCACGGGCAGGGTGGCGACCTGACCCAGGTTGCGTCGGCTGACCCAGGGCGAGTCGGCCAGACCGGTTCCGCCGCTCAATCCACCGGGAATTGTTCCGCGATCCAGGCCTCCCAACCCGGCGGGACTCGGGTGGCCTCGAGGTAGCTACGCAGCTGGTGGGCGTCGTCGAAGGCGGACATTCCCCACAAGCGAAACGCGTCGACGTAACCCATGTCGTCGTCAAACGAATCGGCGAAGTCGGCGAGCTCCAAGCCGAGCTGCCAGGGCGCCTTGACGTCCCCGGCGCAGAGCAGTCGAGCCAGCGAAAGGAGCCCGTCGCGAGGCGCGATCGGCTCTGCGTCGCCGCTCGCGAGCGCGGTCGCGCACGCTCGCCAACCCTCCGGCACGGCGGGAGGCATCCACCCGTCGCCTCTTCGGAGCTCGGCCACCTGGCGCGACCAGAACCAGAGCTCGCGGGTGTTGTAGCGGGCCGCCTTCTCGGGCGTCTCGTACGATTCCCATGGCCAACGCACGCCGTCCTGCTGGCTGAGCCAGATGGTGAAGGAGACGTCGACCGCGATGAACCCCTGCTCCAGGAGCGCCGATCGACGCGCGGCCGCCGCGCTCGGGTCCTCCTCGCCGCCGTCCTCCTCGCCGCCGTCCTCCTCGTCGCCGTCCTCGTCATCTGCCCGTTCCTCCGTCGGGTGCAAGACCTTGTGAACGGCCTCTGCCCAGGTGATCGGCGCGGGAGGGTGGCGCCGCAGGTAGGCGACGCGTGTTTCGCGGTCCGGCGCGAGCTGTTCGAGAAAGACCCACCACATCCCCAGCCAGTCTTCACCGGAGCCCATGCGCCAGCCGATCGTGTAGCGCTCGTAGTCGGGGAAGCGCTCCCACGGCGGAGCGATGTCACCGTGCGCGTCGAGGTGCTCACGAAGGCGGGAGCGACAGCTCTCTTTCCAGTCCATGACAACAATCCTCCTCTTGGGTCAGAGTCGGCGGAGATGCACGGCGCGCACCGCGTGGTCAGGCCCCTTCTCGAGCACGACGTCGGCGCGCGCGCGCGTCGGCAGGATGTTCTCGGTGAGGTTGGGGCCGTTGATCGTGCGCCAGATCTGGAGCGCGAACGCGCGCGCCTCGTCGTCGCCCATCGCGGCATAGCGGTGAAAATAGGACGACGGGTCGCGGAACGCCGTGGCCCGCAGCGTGAGGAAGCGCTCGATGTACCATCGCTCGAGGTCGGCCTCGTCCGCATGGACGTAGATCCCGAGGTCAAAGAAGTCGCTGACGGCGATCGCCGCGGCGCGCTCGGGGCCCTGCAGGACGTTCAGCCCCTCGAGGATCACGATGTCGGGCTGCCTCACGGTCTGCGCCTTCCCGGCGACCACGTCGTAAGTCGCGTGCGAGTACACCGGCACGTCGATCGCTTCGACGCCGGCCTCCAGGTCGGCGAGGAACTGCACGAGCCGCCGCAGATCATAGCTCTCGGGAAAGCCCTTGCGGTGCAGGCCGGCGCGCGAGGCGAGCACCGCGTTGGGGTACAGGAAGCCGTCGGTGGTCACCAGATCCACCCGCGGGTGGTCGGGCCACCGCGCGAGCAGCGCCTGCAGCACGCGCGCGGTCGTGCTCTTGCCCACCGCGACCGAGCCCGCGATGCCGATCACGAAAGGCCGCCGCCCGACGGGGCGGCCGAGGAAGGTGTCCTTCACACGGCGGAGCTGCTGCGCGGCGCCGACGTGCAGGTTGAGCAGCCGCGAGAGCGGCAAGTAGATCGTCGCGACCTCGTCGAGCGAGAGCCGCTCGTTGAGGCCCCGAAGGACCATCAGGTCGCCCTCGGTGAGGGGCAGCGGCGTGGCCGCGCGCAGGCCGGCCCACTGCGCGGCGGAGAAGACCTCGTAGGTCGTGACGGCATCCATGGTCGGTCGGGAGCGATAGTACGCTTCCGACCGCTCGATCCGGAGCGTTCTCGCCGAGGATCGTCACCCGCCCCAGGTCGGCTCGCCGCCCCCCGGATCGGGTCGCCCACCGCCGTCGCTCAGAAGAAGCTGTAGAGGGACAGCTTGATGCGCTCGTTGGTCGCGGTCACGCCGTCCGCGAAGGTCTGCTCCGAGTACTGGAACGAGAGGCCCGCGCGGATGGCCGGCGTGATGTCGGCGAACAGGTTGCCGTCGATGTAGCGCGACTCGTGGTAGGCCGTGCGGAGCGCGAGGTAGCCGTTCTCCTCCGTCACCCGGTCGTTCGACCCCTGGGTGTAGTTGCCGGAGACGGAGAAGCGCCCCGAGGGCGGCAGATAGTACTGGAGCCCGACCATGAACCCCGTCCAGCCGATCGTCTTCAGGTTGTTGTTCGCGTCGTACACGACGAGGCCGTTGTCGATGTTCGGCGTATAGACGGCTCCGTCAGGGAGCGGCGGGTGCGGCACGTTGCTCGCGACGCCGACGATGTCCGCGATGCCCGTGCCAGAGAAGAACGAGCCGGTCAACGTCAGCGCGTTCCCGGGGTCGTCCAGCGCCTCGGCCGGGATGATCGGGATCATCGCGTCGACCGAGAGCCCGTAGCCGTTGGCCGAGCGCAGCTCGGTTGGGGTCGCGGAGTGCTCGTTGACCCTGAGATGGCGGAACACGCCCGAGACGCCGATCGACAGCGGGTCGTGCAACATCCCGCCGGCGCCGAGCGTGTGGATTCCCTTCCAGCCGTTGACGCCGATGCGCAACCCCGCCTGCATGTCCGGCACCTCGGAGTCGCGCTGCGGCGGCTTGAGGACGGCAGCGGCGATCTCCACGTTGGCGGCGTCCGACTTGAAGTTGTGGCCGACGCGCAGCTGCGGCATCCTCCCGAAGACCTGGTTCATCACCGGGAAGAAGGACGTGGTGGCCGGGAAGAAGAACGGCTGCCACCCGAACAGGTGATAGCCCTGTCCGATCAGCAGGTCGACGTAGTCCGACTCGACCTTGATGTGGGCCTGACGCAAGCGGAAGGTGCCGCTGCTGACCAGCGAGGCCTCGGAGACGGTGGGCGGCTGATTGCCGAAGAAGTCGAGCTCCAGCACGGCCGTGGTCTTGATCCCGGACACCTCGGGCGCGTTCACCCTGACGCCGAACCTGGAGTTACGCGCCGTGAAGTGCGTGCGGCCGTGCGAGCCGGCGTAGGTGTCCTCGCGCTGGATGACCGTGGCCCCCACCGACTCCCCGAAGCTCTCGGTGGTGTCGTGCATGATGTCGAACTCCGCCATCCCGTAGATCGTGGCCTTCCACTTGGAGGTCACCGGAACAGGATCCTTGGCGGCCGGCTTGACGGCCTCCGCCGGCGGCGCCGCCGGAGCAGCCACGTCCGCAGGCGGCGTGGCCGGCGCCTGCGCGTCCGCCTGCGCGTCCGCCGGCGCGGCCGGCGCAGCGGCCTGCGGAGCCGTCGCGTCCGGCGCCGGCGGGGGGGTCTGGGCGTGCGCGACCGCCGCCACGAAGAAAATCGACGCACCGACTAGGTTCGCAACCTTCGATTGATTCATGTTCGAAGCCCCTGGGTTATCCATGGCGCCAGGAATCCCCTGCAAACGCCGCAACTATTGGTTTTAACTACGTTTTACGTCGCACCGCGCAGCGCGCGCACCACGCCCGTCTCCGCCCGGGGAGCCGCTGGAATCGACAGGGTGAACGGCGGGCGCGCCTCCTGCGCGCTCCCTCAGGGCGCGCGGCCCGCGTCGCAGAACGCGCGGGCGCGGGCGACGAGCTCGTCGCGCCGCCCGTCGCGCAGGAGCTTGAGATCCACGAGGTTGCTGCCGACGCCGACCGCCACCGCGCCGGCAGCGAAGAAGGTGCCCACGTTCTCCAGCGTCACGCCGCCCGTGGGCATGAGCGGGATATGGGGCAGAGGCGCCTTGAGCGATTTGAGGTACGAGGCGCCGCCGAGGGCGTCGCAGGGGAACACCTTCACGACATCTCCGCCCGCCCGGTGCGCCGCCACGACCTCGGTGGGCGTGAGCGCGCCGGGAGCGTGGACGACGTTCATCGCGACGCAGGCCCTCACGGTTGCCTCGTCGAGCGCGGGGCTGACCACGAAGCGCGCCCCGGCCTCGACGCACGCCTCGGCGGTGCGAGCGTCCAGGACCGTCCCCGCGCCGACCAGCGCCCGCTCGCCGTGGCGCGCGGCGACCTCGCGCACGACCTCGACCGCGCCGGGCACGGTCATCGTGATCTCGAGCACGTCGATCCCCCCCTCGAGGAGGGCCTCGACCGCCTGCAGCGCCTCGCCGGCCGAGCCGGCGCGCACCACAGGGACGATGCGCCCGCGCGCGATCCACTCGAGCACGGATTGCTTGTTCATCGGTCCACCCGGGACGTGCCCATCTTCATCGCCTTGAGCACTTCATCGAGGGTCGCCATCGTCGTGTCGCCGGGCGTCGTCATCGCGAGCGCCCCGTGCGCCGCGCCGCAATCGACCGCCCACTGCGGCCCCTTGCCCATCAAGAAGCCGTAGATGAGCCCCGAGGCGAACGAGTCGCCGCCGCCCACGCGGTCGAAGATCTCCAGGTCCTTGCGCTCGGGCGCCTTGTAGAGCTGGCCGCCCTGGTACAGCACCGCGCTCCAGTCGTTGCGCGTCGCCGAGGTCGCCACGCGGAGCGTCGTCGCCACCGCCTGGATGTTCGGGAACACCGAGAGGACACGCTCGATCATGCTCTCGAACGCGCCGACGCGCAGGTTGGCGTGCCCCTCGTCGACGCCCTCGACCTCGAAGCCCAGGGCAGCCGTGAAATCCTCCTCGTTGCCCAGCATCACATCGACGTACGGCGCGAGCGCTCGATTGACCTCCTGCGCGCGGGCCTGACCACCGATCGATTTCCAGAGCGACGGGCGGTAGTTGAGATCGTAGGAGACGACGACGCCGTGACGCCTGGCCGCCTCCATCGCCTCCTTCGCCACGGAAGGCGTGGTCTCGGAGAGCGCGGCGAAGATACCGCCGGTATGGAACCACCGCGCGCCCTGGGCGCCGAAGATCGTATCCCAGTCGATCTCGCCGGGCTTCAGCTGAGACGCGGCCGTGTGGCCACGGTCCGAGAGGCCGACCGCCCCGCGGATGCCGAAGCCCCGCTCGGTGAAGTTCAGGCCGTTGCGCACGAGGCGCCCCACGCCGTCGTGCGTCGCCCAGCGGACGTGCGTGAGATCCACGCCGCCCTGCAGCATCAGATCTTCGAGCAGGCGGCCGACGGGGTTGTCCGCGAGGGCGGTCACGATGGCCGACCTGAGCCGGAAACAGCGGCGCAGGCCGCGGGCGACGTTGTACTCGCCGCCGCCCTCCCAGGCGTGAAAGCTGCGGGCGGTGGAGATCCGCCCGTCGCCGGGATCGAGGCGCAGCATGACCTCGCCGAGGGACACGAGATCCCAGCGGCAAGTGGAAGGATCACGGAGCGTGAAGGACATGAATACCTTGCAGTGGTGCAGGCCGCGTGGCGGAAGAGCTGGTGGACAAGCAGGGTTCAAGGGGCCGCCTCCATCGCGGAGATCGCGATGAGGCGGGCCGATGGCGGTGATTACCTATCGCCTCCTGGCGCGCGGGACGACTCGACCTCCGCGGCGGACGGGCCTGTGTAGCCCTTGGCAGAAGCGCCCTTCCCCTCGACGATGGGCCGCCCATCGCGGTCGAACTTGACGAGCTCCGCCTTGGTCCCCGCGTCCGTCGGCCAGAAGTACCAGCGCGCGTCCATCCAGCCCACGTGGGCGGCGGGGCCCTCGACCGGCGCGCCCGTCGCTTTCAGCTGGGCCGGCCGCGTCGCCCGGTACTGGTCGACAGAGGTGTACGCAGGGCGGTTGAGGGCGAATTGCAGCCCGGCGATGCTGGCGAGCATCACCAGGCCGCCGGCGACGACCGCCGCGTTCGGCACGCGCCGCTTCGGCGCGACCGGCTCGACGCGCGGCAGGATGAGGTGCAGCGCGAGCAGGCCGACGAGGTACAGCGTCCCCGCGAGCAGGAACGGCAGGGCGTACGAGCCCGTGGCCGTGAGCGCCCAGCCGACGAAGATCTGGAAGAGCGCCCCGCCGACGACGCCGAACGCGGTCATGACGCCGACCACCGTGGCCATCGCCGGGCGCGGGAGGGCATCCGAGACGAGCGTGTAGAGGTTGCTGCTCCAGCCCTGGTGCGCTGCCGCGGCGAGCGACAGGATCGCGACCGCGACGTAGATCGTGGGGATGCCCGCGACGCTCGGGACATCGACGAGGAGCCCGACGGACATGACGGGCACCGCGGAGAGCGCACACGCGAGCATCGCGAGCTTCCGCGCCGTGCCGACCGAGCGGCCGCTCGCGATGAGCCTGGAGGACAGCCAGCCGCCGCCGATCGCGCCGCCGTCCGCGACGAGGAACACGACGGGGATGGCGTAGGCCATGAACGTCGGCTTCAGGTTGAACTCGCCGACAAGGAACTTCGGTAGCCAGGTGAGGTAAAACCACCACGGCGCGTCGGTGAAGAACTTCGCCGCCGCGACCGCGTACACGGGCCGCATCCCGAACACCTCGCCGACGCCGAGGGACTCTGTCGCCTCCTTCGCGTCGGAGCGGATGTGCGCGAGCTCCTCGGGCGACACCTTCGGGTGCTCCTCGGGCCGCCGGTAGAGGCGCGTCCAGAAGAAGATCCACACGACGCCGGCGCCGCCCAGGATGAGGAAGCAGGTGCGCCACCCGTACGCCTCCGCGATGCGCACCGCCAGGAGCGGGGCCAGGATGGCGCCGACGTTCGAGCCGCAGTTGAACAGCCCGGTCGCGAGCGCCCTCTCCTTCTTGGGGAACCACTCGGCCACGGTGCGGACGGCGGCCGGGAAGTTGCCGGCCTCGCCGACCCCGAGCAGGAAGCGGATGCCGGCGAAGCCGGCGAAGCTGCCGACGATGGCGTGGCCGGCCGAGGCGAGGTTCCAGAGCAGGAACGTCGCGCTGAGCCCCTTGCGCGGCCCGACGCGGTCGATCCAGCGACCGACGAACACCATGCCGAAGCCGTAGGCGAGCAGGAAGCTCACGTTGATGAGCGCGAGGTCCGTCGGCCCGAGGCGCAGCTCGTTCTCGAAGAACGGGATCAGCAGGGAGAACAGCTGCCGATCGAGGTAGTTGATCGTCGTCGCGAAGAAGAGGAGCGCGCAGATGGTCCAGCGCGTGCGGGACATGACGCCGGCGGTCGCCGGGGCCACGGGAGACGCTGCGGTCATTGGTTCACCCCGGAGGCGAGGAATCCACCATCGACTGTGATGCTCGTACCGGTGATGAAGCTCACCGCGTCAGAGCAGAGAAAGAGGGCAGCGCCGACCAGCTCCTGCGTGTCGCCGAAGCGGCCGAGGGGCGTGCGAGCGAGCAGCTCCTGCCCGCGCCCTGTGCCGTTGAGGAGGGCGCGGTTGAGGTCCGTCACGAACACGCCCGGCACGAGCGCGTTCGTCCGGATACCGTGCTTCGCCCACTCGGCGCCGAGGCTCCGGGTGAGCGCCAGCACCGCCGCCTTCGACGCCCCGTAGGCCGCGACCTCGTGGAACGCGACGAAGCTCGACAGCGAGGCGATGTTGACGATGCGGCCCCGGCCGCTGTCCTTCAACGGGCCATGGAAGGCCTGGCAGGCGCGCAGCATGCCGGTGACGTTGGTGTCGAGCAGGCTGCCCCACTCGGCCTCTCCCACCTCGGCGGTGGGCTTCCGGAAGGTCCGACCGGCGCAGTTGACGAGGATGTCGACGCCGCCGAACGCCTCGATCACGCGGTCGCGCAGGGCGTCGAGCGTCGCGCGATCGCCGACGTCGCACGCCGCCTCGATCGAGCGGACGCCCCGCTCGCGGATCTCGGCGGCGACCGCCTGCGCGCGGTCCGCGCGGGTGCCCGTGGCGACGGTGTGGGCACCCGCCTCGGCGAGGCCGAGGGCGATCGCGCGCCCGATACCGGAGGTGCCACCGACCACGACGGCCGTGCGGCCCGAGATGTCGAAGCGGCTCGTCATGATCCCAGCCATTCCTTCGCGATGCCTCCGAGGAGCGCCCGCGCGTCGCGCTCGATCTGCGCGTCGGTCGGCGGGACGGGCATCGCCCCGTAGCGCCGGGTCAGCGCTGAAGCGATCGACCGCCGCGAGTGGCGCCACTTGTAGATCAGCTGATCGAGGACGCGCGCGTCGGAGTGCTGCGGCACGAAGGTCGGCCCGAGCATCTCCAGGCGCATCATCGTCGTCTCCTCGATGAGGCTCGGGTTGTTCATGAACCACCAGCAGCCGAACGGCAGGACGTTCGCGAACTTGCGCGCCACGACGCAGAGGGGGTGCGTGTTCTCGCGCGCGAGCGTCGTGACGAGGAAGCGCACGTCGGGGTTCTCGCCGGCGAGCCGCTCGAGCGGGGTCAGGTCGACCGTGCTCACCCCGTCGCCGGCCACGCCGAGGCGGGGGTTCACCGCGCGCCGGACGCCGATCATCATGGCGAACGGCAGCCCGTGATCGCGGCACGCGTCCAGCACGGCCCGGGGCGGCGCCGAGACCTCGTTGACCGAGATCGCCAGGTAGCGCGGCCGCATGCGGGCGATCCACCGCTCGAGCTCGGGCGCGAGATCCTCCGTGAGGATGAGCCGATCGAGGCGCAGCGCCGTGTAGAACCGAGGATCGGGCGTGGCGCCCGAGTCCCAGACCGCGCGCTCCACCGGGTCGGTCGGATCGTTCGTCATCGCGAGCGCGCTCACCCCCGAGAGCCGCAGCACGTCCTCGAGGTGATCCTCGACCCGGCGCTCGGCAAAGAAGGCGCGGGCCTCGCGCAGATCCGGCGCGGCGGGGTCGAGCCCGAACGCGGCGAGCACCGTCGCCACGCCCGCGGTGGCCTCGGACAGCGGCGATCGGCGGACGAAGAGCGACGCCCACACGAGATCGGCCTGCGCCTTCTTGTCGAGCGCGAAGAACGCCTCGGGCGTGACCTTCGGCTCGGCGCGCAGGGTCTCGGCGACGAGGTAATGGTACGTGAGCAGCTCGTCGACGCCCCAGAGGTTCAGCGCGGGGAACTGGGGCGCGAAGAGGTGGGTGTGAAGATCGATGATGGGCGCGGCGTCGACGGCCGCGGCCACGCGCTCGGCGAGGGTCATCTCGGCACCTCGGGGGTTCGGTCGTCCTTCGGATCGGCCCAGCGGTCGTTCGGCACGGTCGCGCACCAGGCCGGCCGCAGCGGGTCCTTGTCGTACGGATAGGAGCCCAGCCGGCGGTACTCCTCGGCGTAGTGAGCGAGCTTCTCGCGATCGAGGCGGACGCCCAGGCCGGGACCGGCGGGGACGCGGATACGGCCGTTCCTGTACGGGAGCGGGCCTCCCTGGATCACGTCGTCGCGCAGGTGGTGATAGTGCGCGTCGGCCGCGAACGAGAGGTTCGGGATGACGGCGCCGAGGTGCAGCATCGTCGCGAGCTGCACGCCGAGCTCGCCCGAGGAGTGGACGGCGACGCCGAGGCCGAACGTCTCGCAGATCCCCGCCGCCTTCACGCACGGCCGGATGCCGCCCCAGAACGTCGTGTCGAGCAGGATGACGTCCACCGCCGTGTCGAGGACGTTCGCGGCGAGCTGCTCGAAGCCCACGACCACGGTGTTCGTCGCGAGCGGCATCCGCACCTTCTCGCGGGTGCGCCGCATCGCGTGGAGGCCGAAGACGGGGTCCTCGAGGTAGTCGTTGTTCAGGTCCTCGATCGCCTGCCCGAAGCGGATTCCCTGCTCCGTCGACCAGACCGCGTTCGGATCGAAGCGGACGCGATCCTCGCCCACGGCGGCGGCGACCGCGCGGTAACACTCGAGCTCGTAGTCCGGGTGGAACACGCCGCCCTTGAGCTTGTGCGAGGTGAACCCGTGCGCCTTCTTCAGCGCCTTCGCCTGCTCGACGAGCTGCGTTGGCGTCCGCACCTCGCCTGACCCGTCGGCGTTCGGGTAGCGGAAGAAGAGGTAGGACGCGAACGGCACCTCGTCCTGCAGCTTGCCGCCGAGGAGATCGTGGACCGGCACGCCGAAGGCCTGTCCGAGCAGGTCGAGGCACGCGAACTCCAGCGCGGCGAGGACCTGGGTGCGGTTGTTATAAAGAGAGGCCGTCGGGTTCGCGATCTTGAACCGCATCTCCTCGAGGCGGGCGGGATCGTGGCCGACGAGGTAGCCCTTCATCGCCCGGAACACGGCCTCGGCCGACTCGCCGCCGCCGCCCATCTCACCGAGGCCGATCAGCCCGTTATCCGCCTCGATCTCGACGATCGTGCGCACGAAACGGCCCCAGTGACATCCGTTGGCGTGACGCAGGGGCGCTTCTAGCGGCACGGTGACGGTGGTGGCGCGGATTTCGACGATTTTCATGCGGGACGGGACTCCAGGGGCCCCAAGCGGTCCAATGTGCCTCGACAAAGGCATCCCGGCGGGCAGGGGCACCTGCCTCGGCGCGCCTCGCTCGATCTTCCTCGTGCAGAATGCGGGGAATGAGTCGGCGAGGTGGCGGGTTCTCGATGTGGAGGCCTCGCTTGCGCGGGGCCTACCGTACGGCCCCGATGAATTCCCGGGCGGTGTCGCCGTGATCACACATCGCGGTCGAATCTGGACGGAGGCTCGAGCTCGTCGACGACGCGACGGGGGACCTCCGGGAGGGCGGCGCACCGAGGTCGCCGCCGCGCCGCGCTGTCACGCCGGTCGCCGCCCCCGCCGACTTGCTGCCGGCGAGGAGACCCCGCGAGAGGACGCCGGCAGGGTCGCCCCTCGGCCGCGCGACGAGCGCAGAAGCAGACGAAGCAGACGAAGCAGACGAGATAAAACCGAGCTCGCGCGCCTCCTGTCGAACCCTCGCGTCATCATGTAGCGGCAGTTAGCAAGGAGAGGCACACTCAGGCGCTCCCTGAAGCGGCGCGAACGTCTCCGGGTCTCCCCCGCGTCTCCGCGGTGATCCGCTGCATTTCTGCCCTTGCATGGCCATCCACGATGGCTGATAAAGGGAGGCTGATCGGGGTCGGGGGAGATGGGCTTGGCTGAATGGCGTTTACACTCCGCTGCATCGACGTCTCGGACTGGAAGACCTTCGGGCTGCTCCAGCTCGTGATCGACACCATCCCGGATCCCATCTTCGTCAAAGATCGGCAACATCGCTGGATCGCCTGCAACCCGGGCTTCTGCAGGTTGATCGGGCAGCGCTACGACGATCTGATCGGCCGCAGCGACCCGGACTACTGGCCGAAGGAGCAGGCCGAGGTCTTCTGGAGCTACGACGACATCGTCTTCAACTCGGGTGAGCCGAGCGAGAACGAGGAGAGCGCCACGGGCTCGGACGGGGTGGCGCGCACGATCTGGACCCGCAAGTTCCCCATGAAGAACGCTCAGGGGGAGGTGGTCGGCCTGTGCGGGCTCATCACGGACATCACCGACCTGAAGCAGCGGCACATGGAGGCCGAGCGGATGGCGGCCGAGAACCGGGAGCAGCGCGCGATCATCCAGATGCAGGCGGAGCTGCTCGATCGGGTGGCCATGCCGGTCATCCAGGTCTGGGAGGGGATCCTGCTCATCCCGCTGGTCGGCGAGATGAGCGATCGGCGCGCGGCCCAGGCGCTGGAGAGCCTGCTCGCGGCCATCGGGCAGCGGCGCGCGGAGTTCGTGATCCTCGACATCACCGGCGTGCCGGTGATCGACTCCGCGGTGGCGCGCCACCTGATGCGCGCCGTGCAGGCGGCAGAGCTGCTCGGCTGCCGGAGCGTGATGGTGGGCATCGGCCCGGAGATCGCCAGGACGCTGGTCGCGCTGGGCATCGACTTCGGCCGGATCACCACGCAAGGCACGCTCCAGAGCGGGCTCGCCTACGCGATGAGCCGCCTCAGCGCGCAGCGCGCGGCCGCCCGCTGAGTCCGGGGGCACGCCCCCAGAGCTCGTGCGTCGCCGGGGCGGGCGTCGGCGGCGCACGCAGGGCGAGGCCGCCGGCGCGCCTGCTCATGGCGCCGGAGCGTCGAGCGCCCGGATGCGACGGACCGAGTCGGCCAGCGTGATGCCATCGGCCTCGGCCGTCTCCCAGTGGGTGACCACATAGGTGGGCTCGAGCAGCTCGTCCGCGGCGTCGATCCCCGCGAGGTGGGCCGGGCTCGTGACGAACTCGTACATCGCGTCGGTCGAGGCCCACACGGCCAGCGTGCGCCCGGAGCCGCAGGACGGCGACTGGCCCAGCTGGAGGGCCAGGAGGCCGGGCTGCGCCGCGAGCTGCCCCTGGATCGCCCCGAAGATTTGCACGTATCGCTCCATCACGGCGTCGCCCGGCCGTGGAACCCCGTACGTCGCGCTGACCGTGTACGACGACCCCTCCGGAGGCGGCCGGAGCTTCCCTGTCTCCGGATCGACGCCGGGCCCGCGCAGCGGCTCTGCCGCCAGATCGGCTTCGAGCACGCCCCCCGTGCACTCGGCGAGGGGAGCGTCGGTCGTCTTCCCGCCGGAATCGGAGCTGCACCCCGACAGGATCGCGCCGAGCGCCGCGATGAAGGCGGCGGCGAGCGCGCCCGAGGATCGCGCGATCGTCGCGCTCGGAATCTGGTCAAATCCACGTGTCGTCATGGTCATGGTCCTCTCTGCTCTGTCCGTTGCCGGAGGCTCTGTCCGTTGTCGGGGGCTCAGTCAGCGCGCGAGACGATCCCGAAGACGAGGTCCGGGAACGTCCGCGCGAGGCGGCGTGAGTGGAAATTCGCCTTGCGGCCCATGCTCCGCACCTGCACCGGGGTGCCGGGCGGCGGCGCGTCGCCGACGGTGACAGCCCATGTGAGGCTCTCGCCGGTGCGCACGGCGACATAGGTGTACGAGCCGGCCGGGAGTCGCTCCTCGACCAGGCCGGCGATGGGCGCCCGGTCGGCGGCGTCGCGGGAGAGCTGACCGAGCGGGTTCCCGGCCGCCGCGTCGAGCGGCCCGGCGGCCACAGAGGGCCTGTCGAGCCGCCACGCGAGCACGACGAAGAGCGCCGCGAAGACCGTGAGGCCGAGGAGCGGCTTCACGAACCGGCGCCGGGCGGATCGCGGCGCGGAGCTCCGCGCCACGCGGGCCGAGGAGACGAGCGTCATCTGTGGCTCCTTGCGAGCACGCCTCGGGCCTCCCTCCATGGGGGCGCCGCGGCGTGACTGGATGGACCTCAGTTCCCGGACGCTCGCGGAACGTTCAATCGACGCCGCTCTTCCGTGCACGGCGGCCCGAGCAGCCGCGGCGCGCGGCGCCGACGGCTCCCGGGGTCGCCCTCCCCCGGAGCCCCGCCGCGCCCCGAGGTTGCGGGGGCGCCCGTGGCTGCCTAGCTTGCGCAGCCCCGATGACATCAACGTTCATCCGACCTGCCGTCGAGTCCGACCTGCCTCACCTACCCGAGATCGAGCGCTCGGCGAGCGACGCGTTCCGGGGGACGGACCTCGACGTCGAGGCCCTGGCGAACGTGACGCCGGCGGAGGGCTGGCGCGGCGCGCTCCGGGCCGGGACGCTCTGGGTGATGGACGACGGCGCCGGCGAGCCGATCGCGTTCCTGGGCGCCGAGACGGCCGGCGAGGAGCTCCACATCCGCGAGCTCGACGTCGTCCTCGACCGCCAGGGGCAAGGGCTGGGGCGACGCCTGCTCGCCCACGTCATCGCGTGGGCGCGGGCCGCGAGGCTGAAGGCGATGACCCTGACCACCTTCCGGACCGTCCCCTGGAACGGGCCGTTCTACGCCTCCATGGGCTTCCGCGCGCTGTCGCCGGCCGAGGCGTCCCCGCGGCTCGCGGAGATCCTCGAGAACGAGGCGCGCCAGGGCCTCGACCCGGCGCAGCGCTGCGCCATGCGGCTCGACCTCCATCGCGGTGACAGCGCTTCGTAAAGATTCCTGTCCAACTCGGTCCACGCCGCGATCGACCCTTTGAACGGAGTAAGCGGGCGCGCGGACAGCCTTCTTGGGGCGGAGCGAGCCGCCATGATAGGGCTCGATCCATGAGCACCGCGTGGGACTGGGTCGTGCCGATTCGACAGAAGCACTTCGGCGAGCCGCTCGGAGGCCTCTACCCGCTCGAGCGCCTCGCCGACGGCGAGGCCTACTGGGCGCTGCACAGAGCCGAGCTGCTCCGCCATTTCCCGCCCGAGGTCTTCTTCAACCTCGGGGCGCTGTCCGGCGAGGAGGGGGAGCGCGCCCGCGCCCGCCTCACGGCGTCGGAGGGAGCCCACCGCCTCGCAGACTTCTGGGCGGTGCGCGACGGCGAGGCGGTCGTGGCCATGTTCTCGGGCCACCAGCGGGACGCGGAGACCTACCGCATGTGGCACTCGGTCGTTCACCCGGACTACCGCCGGCGCGGCCTGTACCGGGAGTTCCTCCGCCGGGTCCTCGCCTACACGCGAGAGCTCGGCTTCGACTACGTGGTCAGCGAGCACGCCCCTGGCAACAACGCGGTGCTCATCGCCAAGCTGAAAGCAGGGTTCCGCATCGTCGCCATGGATATCGACGCCGCCACGGGCGCCAGCCTGAACCTCAGGTACTTCCACAACGAGGCGCACCTCAGGGTCTATGAGTTCCGCTGCGGCCTGGCCACGCTCGACGAGCGCCTCCTCGGGGCCGGCACCGGCGCGATGCCGCTCTTGCTGGAGCAGCTCCGGCGCGGATCGGGCGCCGGCCCGGACACCTGACGCATCGAGACGACGCAGCCTCCCGACAGGCCGGCTGCGTCGTGAACGAGGGAGCGAGATCGGGCCAGCGTCCTCGCGGAGCTCGGAAACCGAACGACGGCGGAACGACAGCGGAACGACAGCGGGACGACGCGCGTCCGCGCCGGCCGAGTCCGCCGTCGCGCCCCGCGCAGGTGCCACGGCACATTCGCACCGTTCGTCCGCCTTGCCTCACGCTCCAATGCGAGTGCATCCTTCACGCGCATGCTGCCTGGCAGGCTGCTGGACGGCCGCTTCGAGCTGGCGGAGATCGCCGGATCCGGAGGCATGGGCACCGTTTACCGGGCCTTCGATCGCTCGAGCGGGACGGTGGTCGCCGTCAAGCTGCTGCGCAAGGCGGCGGACGCGCGCGCGCAGGCGCGCTTTCTCCGCGAGGCAGAGACGCTCTCCCGCCTGGAGCACCCCCACATCGTGCGCTACGCGACGCACGGCATGGCGCCGACGGGGGAGCTGTACCTCGCGATGGAGTGGCTCTCCGGCGAGAGCCTCTCGGATCGGCTGGCGCGGCAGGAGCTGCGCATCGACGAGTCGATCGCCCTCGTGAGGACGGTGGCAGACGCGCTCGGCGCGGCACACGCGCGCGGGATCGTGCACCGCGACATCAAGCCCAGCAACCTCTTCCTGGTCGAAGGCGCGCTCGATCAAGTCAAGCTCCTCGACTTCGGCATCGCGCAGCTGGCGGACGCCTCGACGCGGCTGACGCGGACGGAGGCGGTGCTGGGCACGCTGGGCTACATGGCGCCGGAGCAGGCGCGGGGCGAGCGGGACAGCCTGGACGCGCGCGCGGACATCTTCTCGCTCGGATGCGTGCTCTACGAGTGCCTCACCGGGAAGCCGGCGTTCCGCAAGCAACACCCGATGGCGCTCGTGTGGAAGCTGCTCCTGGAGGAGCCGCCGAGGGCGAGGGAGCTGCGGCCCGACGTGCCCCACGCGCTCGACGAGCTCGTCGCGCAGATGCTGGCCAAGGATCCCTCGGCGCGGCCCGAGGACGGCGCGGCCGTGGCGCGCACCCTGGACACGCTCGGCGCCTGGACGAGGAGCAAGGTGTCCTCGGCCCCGCTTCCCGGCGCGGTCATCACCACGGGCGAGAAGCGCCTGGTCTCGATGGTGGCGGTCCGGCCGGCGCAAGCCTCGTTCTTCGAGTCGACAGAGTCGCTCGATCTGCACGCGTCACCGCCGAACACGCTCGCCGTGGTGCGCCGCGCGGCCATGCCGCTGAGCGCGCAGGTCGAGGAGCTCGGCGACGGGATGGTGGTGACGCTCGTGGTAAGCGCGGGCAGCGCGACCGACCAGGCGGCGCTCGTGGCGCGCTGCGCGCTCGAGATCTGCGCGCAGCTCCCCGGCGCGGCGGTCGTGCTGGTGACGGGGTGGGGCGAGCCAGCGGGTCGATCGCCGCTCAGCGACGTGCTGGACAGGGCGGCCGCCCTGCTCGACGAGGCCGCCGCGACCGGCCGCGCGGAGAGCCGGCGCGAGGGGGTCCACATCGACGCGGTGACGCGCGCCCTGCTCGACGTGCGCTTCGAGGTCGTGGAGCGGGGCGGGCTCTCCTGGCTCAGGGCGGAGCGCGAGATCGGCGAGGGGCCGCGCAAGCTCCTGGGCAAGCCGAGCCCCCACGTCGGGCGCGAGCGGGAACTGCGCCACCTGCTCGACCTCGTCGACGAGAGCTTCGCCGAGCGGCGCGCCGCGGTGGCGCTGGTGACCGCCGCGGCGGGCATGGGCAAGTCGCGCCTGCGCCACGAGGCCGTCGAGGTGCTGCGCCAGCGGCACCCCGACGTGAGCCTGAGCGTCGTCCGCGGCGACTCGATCGGCACGGGCGCCGCGTTCGCGATGCTCGCCGGGTCGCTGCGGGGCGCGATCGGGATCGCCGCTGGCGAGGCCGCCGACGCGCGGCGACGGAAGCTCGCGCAGGCCCTCGCGCCGCTCTTCTCCGGCGAGGGAGGGCTACGGGTGGGCGGGTTCCTGGGCGAGCTGCTCGGCGTCGCCCCCCTCCCCGGCGAGGACCTGCCGGCGCTGCGGGCCGCGCGGCACAATCCGGCGCTGATGGCCGAGGGGATCCAGCGCGCGTACCTCGACTACGCGCGCGCCGTGACGGCCGCGCGCCCGGTGCTCGTCGTGCTCGAGGATCTCCACTGGGGGGACGCGCCCTCGATGGGGATCTTCGACCGGGCGCTGCGGGAGCTCGGCGACCGGCCGTACGCGCTGCTCGCCTTCGCCCGGCCCGAGGTTCACGCGGTGTTCCCGAGGCTCTGGGCCGAGCGGGGCCTCTCGGAGCTCCGGCTGCGCGAGCTGCCCGCCCGCGCGGCCGAGCAGCTCGTGCGGAGCGCGCTCGGCGGCGCGGGCAGGCAGCTCGCGCCCGGGGAGATCTCCGCGCTCATCCAGCGGGCCGGGGGCAATGCGTTCTATCTCGAGGAGCTCATCCGGGCCCTGGCGGAGGGGCGCGGCGGCGCGCTGCCGGAGACGGTGCTGGGCATGGCGGAGGCGCGCCTCGCGGCGCTCGGGCCCGAGGCGCGGCGGCAGCTGCGGGCAGCGAGCGTCTTCGGGGAGGTCGCCTGGGTGGGCGGCGTGCGCGCGCTGCTCGGCGCCGGGACGTCGGGGACGAGCGAGCGCGACGCGTGGGCCGAGCTGGTCGAGCGCGAGATCATCGAGCGCCGGCCGAGCTCCCGGTTCGCGGGCGAGGAGGAGATCGCCTTCTGCCACCCGCTCTTGCGGGAGGCGGCCTACGCGATGCTGACGGATCGCGACCGGGCGCTCGGCCACCGGCTCGCCGGCGAGTGGCTGCTCGAGGCCGGCGAGCAGGATCCGATGGTGCTGGCCGACCATTTCGCGCGGGGCGACGACCCCGCGCGCGCCGCGGAGCAGTACCTGCGCGCGGCCGAGCTGTCGCTGCGCGGCGCCGACGTGCCCGCGGCGCTCGCGCGCGCGCAGAAGGGGCTCGACTGCGGGGCCACGGGAGAGACGCTGGCCGCTCTCCATGTGCGCCAGATGGACGGCCTCCTCTGGAGCGACGCCCACGACGAGGCCTACAGGGCCGCGCTCCGGGCGCTCGAGGCCTCCGCCCCCGGCAGCCACACCTACCGGCGCGCCCTGATCGGCGCGCTGGGCTACGTCGTGAGCTTCGACGACCGCGCGGCGCTCGAGACGCTGCTCCCGCGGCTCGATCCAGCGGATCTCCCCGCCGATCTCCAGGGAGCGGAGCTCGCTTGCCGGATCATCCTCTGCCTGCTGTGGGAAGGGAGGCCCGATCTGGCCGAGCGCTACCTGAGCCGACTCGAGGGCGACGTCGCCACGGCGCTCGCGGGCGATCGTCACGCCGAGATCTGCGCCCGGATCGCGCGGGGCGCCTGGCTGTGCCAGGCGGCGGGCGACCCGTGGGGGGCGCTCGACGCGCACCTCGCCGTGGTGCGGCACTTCGAGTCGCTCGGCCATCACCTCTACGGGCTCGTGGCGTCGGTGCTCGCGGCCATGGACTGCGTGTGGCTCGGCGCCTTCGACGCCGCCGAGCAGCACCTCGATCGCGTGCTCGCCGCGGAGGGCGCGCCCGGCTTCGTCTCGAGCCGCGCGCTGACGTTCCGGATCGTCTCGCTCCTCGAGCGGCGAAGGCTCACGGAGGCGCTCGAGCAAACCGGCGCCGCGCTCCAGCGGGAAGCCACGACGCCCATCGCCAGCAGCCGCAGCGCGACGACGCGCCTGCTCCGCGTCGAGGCGCGCTGCCTCCAGGGCGAGCTCGTCGAGGCGGAGGAGGAGCTCCGCGCGGTGGGGGACCCGGCCGCGCTGATGCCGCCGCTCCAGGCGACGCACCTGTCCTTGATGGCCGAGATCCGGCTCCGGCAGGGGCGCGCGGAGGAAGCGGCCGCGCTCGCCCGCGAGGCGCTCGCGGCGGACCGGCGCGCCGGCGTGGTCTTCACGCCTCGCCAGGAGGCGCTCCCGGCGCTCTACGCCCAGGCGCTCCGCGCGAAGGGCGACGTCGAGGAGGCCCGCGAGATCCTCCGCGCGGCGCGCGACGATCTGCTCGCGCGCGCCGACCGGATCGGCGACCCCGCGTTCAGGAGGGGCTTTCTCGAGGACGTCTCCGCCAACGCCCGCACGCTCTCGCTCGCGCGCGCGTGGCTCGGCGAGGTCCCCTCCCCGGCCGGGCGCGCGCCCGCGTGAGGCGGGCGCGCGCGCTCATCCGTGCGCCGCGTCCCCGCGCGCGCGGGCGATCGTGTGGATGAGCTCGCGCGCGTCGAACGGCTTGTGCAGGCACGCGTACCCGCCCTTGCTCATGATCGCGCTGACCATCTCCGGGACCGCGTGGCCGGTCATGGCGATCACCGTGACGCGCTTCTTCAGCCCCCGCATCTGCGCGCACGTCGTCACGCCGTCCTGATCGGGCATGACGAGATCGAGCACGCAGACGTCGATGCCCCGCTCGATGACGTACTGGACGGCGGCCCGCCCATCGTGGACGGCGTGGGCCGACAGCCCCGCGTCCCGGAGCACCGCCACGATCGAGTCGGCGACCTTCGGGATGTCGTCCACCACGAGGACGGCCGGCGAGTCCACCGCGCGGGCGACGATGCGCGCGAGGTGGTCCATCGAGAACGGCTTGTGGATCACCGTGTACACGCCCTCGGCGATCGCCTCCTCGATGAGCCGCTCGAGCGCGAACGCGGTCATCAGCACGACGGTGAGCTCCGGCTGGATCCTCCTGAGCTCCCGGAACGTCTCGACGCCGTTGAGCCCGGGCATGCGGATGTCGCTGATGACCAGCGTGAACGCCTGCTGGCGGACGAGCTCGAGCGCGTGGATGCCGTCCCTCGCCTCCACCACCTCGTAGCCCTCGAGCTCGAGGCTGGCGGCGAGCGTGACGCGCATGCCCTCCTCGTCGTCGATCACGAGCACCCGCTTGCCCCGCTGCGCGGCCTCCTGCACCTGCATGGCTTGCCCCCCCGTCATACGCCCTGGGTCCCGGTCGGCGTCAGCGCTGGCTCCGCGGCCTCGGGCTCCTCGCGCACCGGCAGCCGCACGACGAAGGTCGTTCCGCTGCCGAGCGCGCTCGTCGCCTCGATCGTGCCGCCGTGCCGCTCCACGATCCCGGCGCTGATCGCCAGGCCGAGGCCCGTCCCCTTCAGCTTGGTGCTGAACAGCGGCTCGAAGATCCGCGCGAGCGTCTCCTCGGAGATGCCCGTCCCGTCGTCGACGACCGAGAGCGTCACCCCGTCGCCCGTCCGCTCCGCGGCGATGCGCACGCGCCCCTCGCGCTCGGCCGGGATCGCCTCGGCCGCGTTCTGGATCAGGTTCACGAGCACCTGCCGGAACTGGTCCTTGTCGATCTCCACGACAGGGAGCGTGTCCGGTACGTCGTTGTCGACGCGCACGCGCGGCGGGATCTCGACGACCGAGATGGCGTCGTCCACGAGGGGCCTCAGCGCGCACGCCGCGAAGCGCGGCCGCCGCTCGCGCGCGAAGTCGAGCAGGTTGCCGATGATCTTGGCGCACGCCGCGAGCTCTTTCTCGATGATCGAGAGGAACTGCGCCACGCGGGGCTCCGCGCCGAGATCGGTCCCTAGAATGCGCTTCTTGAGGTAATGGTTCGCGTTCCGGACGGCGCCGAGCGGGTTCCTCAGGTCGTGCCCGACGCTCGCCGCGAGCTGCCCCACCGCGGCGAGCTTCTCCATGCGCATCCTGGCCTCCTGGGCGTCGCGGAGGCTGGAGGCCATCTCGTTGAACGCCGCGCTCAACCGACCGAACTCGTGCTCATCGAGCACCGAGAGGCGCAGCCCGAGATCTCCCTGGGCGATCCGCCGGGAGCCGTCGAGCAGCGAGTTGAAGCCGCGGTCCACCGAGCGGAGGAGCCGCCCGAGCAGCACGACGAGGACGAGCAGCGCGCCGCCGGTCGCCGCCGCGCCGAGCAGCGCCACCCGCGCCCGGAGGTGGCGCTCGTCGTCGAGGATCCTGGCCACGTCGCGCTCCGCGTCGTGCACGGCCGCGCTGATGTGCGGGAGGAACTCCGACTTGTACTCGCGGTCGGAGAGCTGCACGAGCATCTCGTGCCGCTCGTTCGTGCGCTCGCGCTCGACGTGGGTCGCGGCCGCCACGCCTTCGACGATGCGCGCGAAGCTCGCTCGCATGAAGCCGATGTGCTCGATCTCCTCCGCCGATTCCTCGTCGCTCTCCCTGATCTCCTCGTCGGCGATCATCGCCCTCTTGCGCGCCTCGATGGCGTCGAGATCGCGCGCCGTGGCCTCGGCCGCGCTCGTGAGCTCCTCGCTGACGCTGCCGTGGAGCACCGACTTGACCGCCTCGTTCATGTAGCGGCTCGCGTCGCTGGCGAGGGTGACGTGCAGCTTCAGGTCGTCGTAGGACGCCTCGGCGCGCCGCTGAAAGACGAGCATCTCCGCGACGGCGAAGTAGAAGGCGCCGCCGGCGACGAGGACCGCCGCCAGCGCGGCGCCGAAGATGGCGGCCAGTGTGGCTCGAATGCTCATGGGGAGCGGCTCCTGCTTGCGTGCTTCACGCGGGCCCGGCCGCCGGCTCCCGGACCGCCGGCGCGCGCCCTGCGGGCGGACCGCCGGCGCTCACGGCGCCGGCTCCGATCCGGCGCCGCCGAGCACCGGCGCGGCGGCGAGCGGCAGCGCGATGACGACCGAGGAGCCGTGCGCCCGAGGCTCGACGGCGAGCGACCCGCCGTAGCGACGGGCGACCCGCCTCGCGATGTTCAGCCCCAGGCCGGAGTGACCTGGCCTGGTCGTGGTGAACGGCCGCAGGCTCGCCTCGCTGTCCGCCTCGCAGGGGACGGCCGCCGCGTCCGTGACCTCGATGCAGTACCGCGCCCCGATCGAGGTGCCCCGGACCGTGACCACGCCGTCCCCCGGCGTCGACTCCACGGCGCTCTCGATCAGGCACCGCACCGCGACGGCGAGCTCGATCGGGTCCGCCTCGACGTCGCCGTCCTGAACCGAGAGGACGATGCGGGCCCCGGACGCGCCGATGCGCGCGCACGCCGCCGCGCGGCGCACGCAGCCCGCCGCGCTCACGCACACGCTCCTGCGGGTGAAGAGCCTCGCGGCGTCGACCGACTCCTCGAGCCGCGCGCTCGCCGCGATCACCTCCTCGTCGATGATCCCGAAGAACTCCTCGATCCTGGGATCCGCCGTGTAGGCCGCGTCACGCGCGACCTTCCGCTTGATGTAGAACGACGCATTCCGGACGATCGCAAAGCGGTTGCGCAGGTCGTGACGCAGCACGGACAGGATCTCGTCCGCGACCGCGGCCTGCTCCGCCGCACCCAGGGGATCCCAGCTGTTCATGCCGATCCTCGCTCCTCGGCCCTCGCGCGCAGCGCGGCTCGTCTGCACGTCTGCACGTCTGGTGCGACGCTACCCCTCAATCAGCGTCACCCTTGATAAACATACGTGACAAAGTTTGTGTCAGTCAACGGCATAACAATGCCCTCCTCAGCACATCTCCGTTCAACGGATTTCCGTCCACCTTCCGCCATCATGCTCCTTGCGCTGCGCTGCCCTGCATCAGCGTGATTGCCCTGGGTGCACGGCCAACTGGCCAATCCGTCGCCGGACATCACCGTGTGTCGTGAACGAACCGCCGCGCGTCTCCTCTTCACGAGCGTGGCGTCGGTGCGGTGGGTGGGCAGGCGGGCGCGCTCGCGCCGGCGCTCGCGTGGGCCTCGATTCTGCCACTGCTTCAGATTTGCGACGGGTGTGCTCCGGAGCGCACCCCGGCACGCAGATCCGAAAAAAAAACTCCTGTCCGTGATTGGTTGGGAGCCGTTCCCGACACAGTGACGCGAGCCGTGCTCGCCCCCCGTCACCCCCGCCGCTCGCCTCGCCGGCGTTGCCTTGCCGCTCGCGGCGCGCCCTGCGCCCGCGGCGGTGCGCGCTCGTCGTGCCGCCGGCCCGGCACCTCGACCGAGCGTGCCATGGCGGCCTGCGGGACCGGGAGGCGAAGGGCCAGCGCCATCCGGCGTGGATGGGCTGATGCTCGTGTCGTGACTGGAGGAAAGGCATGTTCATGGACTGGAACGTTCGATCGACCGCGCGCGCGCGCGGTCGGATGCTTGCCCGGGTGTCCTGCCTCGCGCTGCTCACCGCCGCCTGCTCCCCTGATCCGGAGGCGGCCGCGGGCGGCGCCGGCGGAGGCGGGGGCACGGGCGGCGCCGGCGGGAGCTCGCAACCGGAAGGGAGCAGCTCGAGCGCGAGCGCGGGCAGCACCGCGATCTCGGCCG
Source organism: Sorangium sp. So ce145 (assembly GCF_051525985.1). Taxonomy (NCBI): domain Bacteria; kingdom Pseudomonadati; phylum Myxococcota; order Polyangiales; family Polyangiaceae; genus Sorangium; species Sorangium sp. So ce145. Next base: position 7,252,363 of record NZ_CP150315.1, read on the forward strand.
GCTCCACGGGCGGCGCGGGGGCCGGGGGCGACGCGCCCGCCGGCTCGGGAGGCTCGGCGGGATCTTCAGGTGGGCCGAGCGGCAGCGGCGGCGCGGGCGACGGCGGCGCGGGCGGCGCGGGGCCGCTGCCGGACATCACGATCTGGATCGCGGGGGACTCCACGGTCGCCAACGGGCAGACCCCCTGCCCGGCCGGCTGGGGCGGCCAGCTCGCGGCGCTCTTCGACGACCGGGTCACCGTGGTGAACAGCGCCGTCGGCGGCCGCAGCGTGCGGACGTGGCTCTACAACGTGCAGACCACCATGGATAGCGCGGGGGAGTGCGAGCTCGCGCGCGACTCGAGCGGCGAGCCCGTGCTGCAGGCCAGGTGGGTCCAGATGCTCGACGGCATGAAGCGGGGCGATTACCTGTTCATCCAGTTCGGCATCAACGACGGCTCGCGCACGTGCGATCGGCACGTGGGGCTCGACGCCTTCAAGTCGAGCTACGGGATGATGGCCCGCGCCGCGAAGGAGCGAGGCGCTCAGCCCGTGTTCGTGACCCCCGTGAGCGCGATCTCCTGCAGCGGGAGCACGGCCCGGGGGACGCGCGGCGGCTACGTGACCGCGACCCACGAGGCGGGCAAGGAGTACGGCGTGCCGGTGATCGACCTGCACGAGCTCAGCGTCGCGCTCTACGGCACCCTGGGCTTCTGCCCGGTCCCCGGGGGCGACGTGAGCGCGACGACAAGCGGCCCCGTCGGCGAGTTCTTCTGCGATGATCACACGCACTTCTCGCGCTCCGGCGCGGAGCAGATCGCGAAGGTCATGGCCGGCGCCGTCCGCGATCAGAAGCTCGGCCTGGCCGCGTACCTCGAGTGATCCGCGCCGGCGCGCGCCGGCCAGAGCCGCGCCGCCCTCCTGTGCGGCCTCGGCGCCCTCCTGCGCAGCCCCCGCGACCCTCCTGCGCACCCATTTTTGTGCCCTATCGTACGATCGCATGGCTCCTGCGCGGCCCCCGCGACCCTCCTGCGCACCCATTTTTGTGCCCTATCGCACGATCACACGGCTCCTGCGCGGCCCCCGCGACCCTCCTGCGCACCCATTTTTGTGCCCTATCGCACGATCACACGGCTCCTGTGCAGCTCGAGCGCTTCTCTGCGCGCCCGCGGCAGGCTGACTTCGCCGTCGCCGGCGGCGACTGTCAGCTCGACGCCCGGGTAGCTCTACGGCGGGAGCCTGGCGCCGTCGAGCTTGGCGCCGTCGAGCTTGGCGCCGGTGAGCTTCGCGTACCGCAGGTCCGCGTCGCGGAGGTCGGCGCCGCGGAGGTCGGCGCCGTCGAACTCGGCGCCGGTGAACTCGGCGCCGGCCAGCTTCGCTTCGCGGAGGTCGGCGTTCGAGAAGACGACGCGACCGCAGCGAGCGCCTTCGAGATCCGCCCCGCGGAGGTCGGCGCGGCGGAAGACGCAGTCGAAGAGATTGACCCCCTCGAGGCGCGCGCTCGAGAGCTTCGCCTCTTCGAACGGGATCACCGCGAGGTCTGCCTTTCGCAGGTCGGCTCCCGTGAGATCGATGCCCGGGAGCTGCACGAACCCGCCGCTCAATGTGCGCCAGCGCGACCGCCAGCGGTTCCAGCGCTCGATGCCGTCTTCGACCTCACCGCGCAGCATCGCGCGCGACTCTTCGAACGTAGGAAGCAACATCTCGATGAGCTTCTTCTCGCTCAGCTTGATGACCTTGTCGCCCCTGGCGATGCGCGCGTCGATCTCGGTCTCCGCCTTCGACGGGACGTGCTCCACGTACGGAATATGCGCGCCCACGAAGTGCGTCGCGTCCTTCGCCTTCTTCGCGACCGTGCCGCCGAGCTCGAGCAGCATGTCTTCGCGGAGCTCGCGCGACGTGCGCACATCCATCGCCGATCTCTGGAATTTGCCTGCGTAGAGGATGCATGTCCCGGCAAGGCGCTTCTCGAACATGCCTTGCGGCTTCTTCTCCGCCAGCGGGGTGAAGCCGAGATCGAAGGGAGCGACACGCTTCTTCGTGCCTTCGATCGCGCGGACGGCGAGGTTGCCGTGCCCGTCGATGTACGCTATCTCGGTTCCGTCCTCGGAGGCGGTGAGCGGGAGGATCTCGAAGCCGTGGAACTCGATGTCCTCCGGAGCCTCGGGCTCGTCGAGCCATTGGCCCTCCTCGGCGTCGGCCATCCTCGTGCGACCCGCGGAGTCGACGACGACCGCGCGGGCGTCGTCGACGAACGCGACCTGCCCGAGGCGCTTGTCTGGATGGGAGAGGGTCGCTGTCACCTCACCCGAACGCGGATCGATGAAGACGAGCGCGCTGTCCGACGAATGATTGCTGATGTCACGATCGACGCTGACGGCGATCCATCCGGCGCGCGAGACGGCGACGCCTCCGCAGTACCCGGGCGCGCCGCTCTCCAGCTCGATCGTGTGGACGGGTGTCTCCGGATCGTCGAGCCGCCAGATCCGGACCGCGTCGGACACCGAAACGGCCCAGGTGTCGTCGGACCCGAACGTGCAGGCCGACACCTTGGCGTCGTGCGAGAGCGTCGCGGTGCGGACGCCGCGCGCGCGGTCCCAGAGCTCGACGTTCGACGCGACGGGGAGCATCACCGTCTTTCCGTCGCGCGAGACCGCCGCCGCGCCCTGGGGAGAGATCGCGCCGTTCGCGAAGATCGCCTTGCCCTCGTCGGTGATCTCGCGCACGACGACGGCGTTTTCGGGCGCGACGAGGAGCAGCTCTCCCTGCGGGAGGTTCGCGAGCGCCGCTGCGCCGCTCGCGCGCCGCTCGCTGACCGCGCCGTCGGTCCTTCGCCAGGACCAGATCCCCGACGAGCCGGCGACGACGACGCGTTCGCGGCTCAGCGCGATCGCGCGTGGCGCGTCGATCCCGAGCTCGCTCGACGCCGGCGCACCGTCCGAGGTCCAGATGCCGATGCCGGACGCCGTCGAGCCCGCGGCGAGCCACTTCCCGTCGCGCGAGAGCGCCATCGCGGGGCCCTGGCCGTACGCGTGGTGGCGAGGCGTGCGGACGCGACGGATCTCCGCGCCGCTGCGGTTCCACCAGCGAAAGTAGCGATCGTTGCCTTGCGAGACCACCGTCTTGCCGTCGGCCAGGAACGCGAGCCAGCGACAGCCGGCCGGCCCCCGGTCCTGCTCGCCCGAGCCGTCATCTTCCTGGAAGCGATGCGAGCCCAGGAAGCGCACGGGCTCGAGCGATGCGCCGTCCCAGAGGCGGACGTCGCCTTGTCCGTGGCCGCCGGCGAGCACGCTGCCCTCGGGTGAGAACGCGAGTACGAGGATCTTGGAGCTCTTTCGCTGGGCGAGCTCCTTCTTCGACTCGCGATCGAAGACGCGGACGATGCCCTTCTGTCCGCCGGTCGCGAACGTCGCTCCGTCGGGTGAGAAGGCGAACGCGAAGATCTCCCCTGCGGGCTCGCTCAGCTCGTGAAGTCGTTTGCCGGTACGCGCGTCGAAGACGCTGGCGACGGAGTCTCCGCCGTAGGTCGCGACGATCGCGCCGTCGGCGCTCACCGTCGCGAAGGCGAACTTCTTCGTCGCCTTCTCTCCGAGCTTCCACGAGAGCGCGCCGTCCTGGCCCAGGCGCGCGATGGATCCACGCTCCCACAGGAGAAGGTCGCCGTCAGGCAACGCGGAGACGCCAGTGAAGCGACCGGTCACCGTCTGCTCGTCGAGGGCACGACCGTCGTCGACGGCGAAGCGATGCACCTTCGTACGCTTCTCGCCGGTCACGAGAGCCACGAGCGTTGTGGAGTCCGGAGAAAAATCGAGACCAGTGAAGTTGCCGGGCGCGTTGAAGCGGGTGGCGCCGAAGACCTGTCGGAGCATCGAACCGAATCTAATTCGGATCCGTTGCCTTTCAGCGCTCCATCGGTCGTCATTCTCGGACGTGCGAGCCGGCGCGCACATGGGGTGACCATCGGGGCGCGACAGGCGTTGATGTCGCGGCCGAGCCCACCGCGATCGAGGACGAAGCGGCGACGTTCGCGGCCGGGGCGCTGGCCGTCTCGTTCCACGCCATGTCCGCGTGGCATTCGGGTGACCGGCTACCGGTCCGGCCGCGGATCGGGTACTTGGTCTCGGTGACGCGCCATCTGCTCGGCCTCTCCGCGCTGATCTCCGGTCTCGTCCTCGCCGGATGCAACGCGATCTCGGGTATCGGCAGCCTGACCTTCGACGGCGTGGGCGCCAGCGGAGGAGGCGGCGCCCCGCCTGGCGATGGGGGTGGCGGGCCGGGCGGCGGCGGCGGTGAGGCGGGCGGCGGCGGTGAGGCGGGCGGCGCGAGCGGCGGCGGTGAGGCGGGCGGCGCGGGCGGCGGCGGTGGTGCGGGCGGCGCGGGCGGCGGCGGCGGCGCGTGCGACGGGGAGCCGTGCCCGGTGCCGACAGGCGTCGACGTCGTGGAGCAGACCTACACCGAGCTGCGCGGCAGCCCCGGTACGGCCACCCCTGCCATGGACCGGTGCCCGGAGAGCCAGGTGCTCCTCGGGTTTCGAGGGTCCCTCGGACCGCTGGGGGAGTCGCTCATCCATGCCAAGATCCAGGCGCAGTGCGGCCACCTGGAGCTCACGGGAGGCGGCCCGTACACCATCACCACGATGCCCGGCGACGTGACCCCTTTCCGGGGCAGCGAGGGCACCGAGCCCTGGGAGATGGTGTGCCCGGAGAACGAGGTGGTGGTGGGCTTCAGCGGTTGGTCTGGCAGGTACCTCGATCTCCTCTTCATCGCTTGTGCGCCGCTCCTCGTGACGGGACCTCCCGGCGATCTCCGCGTCGAGGTCGGCCCCGTCACGTGGCCGGACGGCGTGGGCGGCGACGGCGGCAGCGAGTTCCCGGACACCTTCTGCGGTGCAGACCAGGTCGCGAACCTCGTTCAGACCGTCGTCGAGGGCGGAGCCATCGGCGCCTTCGGCCTGGGCTGCACGACGCCCTCGCTCACGTACTGAACCGCCCGCGCCTGCGCCGGGGGCGCGCTCTTCATGCGTCAGGTGCGAGAGCTGTTGCGATCCGACGGATCGCAACAGCTCTCTCCCGCGGAATCGCTCCGTCAGAACCCGATGTCCTCGCGGATGGCGACCACGATCTTGCAATGGTTCACGAGATCGTCCGTCGTCTTGACCTCGGTCGTGTAGTTGAGACCGTACGGCCAGAAGTGCTGCGTGTCCGCGTGCACGACGTCGCTCTCGTTGCCCGTGATGGCCCTGAGCTGGCGCGTCGCCGCCTCGCCCGTGAAGACGCCGTCCACCACCAGCGCGCCGAACTCGCGGCTGCCGACCCCCAGGGTGTGACCGATCTCGTGCATCGCTGTGATGTAGTTCATGGAGCTCGTCGCGCCGAACCGGATGGAGCCATTGACGTTGCCATCGGCCGTCGCGACCGACGGCACGTAGGACACCGACAGGCGCTTCTCGATGCTCGTTTGACAGTTGTAGTACGACAGCGCCTCGTCCATCGCGCTCGTGATCTTGTCGTACGCAGACTGCTGCTCCGCCGTCGGCGAGGCGACCTTCGCGAGCGTGTAGGTGATTCCCCCCGTCCCCGGGCAGCCGGCGCCCGCGCCGCCCGCGCCGCCGTCGCCCGCGCCGCCCGTTCCCGCTTCGCCCGCGCCCGCGCCGCCGTCGCCCGCGCCGCCCGTTCCCGCTTCGCCCGCGCCGCCGGTGCCCGCTTCGCCCGCGCCGCCGGTGCCCGCTTCGCCCGCGCCCGCGCCGCCGCTCTCCGAGGCGCTGCCGCCCGTTCCACCGTCTCCGCCTCCGCCGGTCGCGCCGCCTCCCGAGGTGTGTCCGCCGGAAGCCGCGGCGCCGCCGCTCCCGCTGGCGACGCTGCCGGCGTCCGCGGGGCTGTCACCCGAGCCCGCGCACGCGACCGGACCAGCCGCCGCGAGCGCGAGCAGAACGATGTGGGTCGCCAGGTGCCTCAGCATGTTTCGTGCTCCTTCCACAAAGGATTGAAAAGCATTGAATCGTCGCTCACCGCCCAAGGAACGCTCTCGGCTCCCCGCGCGCGTCGAGCGCCGACGAAGTCCGCGTCACCGCCCTCTCACCGGCCGTGCCAGAGGTCAACTCGCCGCTGTTCACCGCGACTCGCTCGGTCGTCGCGACAGCAGCCACGATAGAAGATTGTAGCCGAATCGAACATTCAGGCGGAGCTCGGCCGCTGCCCCGCGAGGAGCGCGCTTGCGCACGTCGGCCCGTCTCCCCGGAGCCGCGCCCCACGGAGCCGGCCGGGCGCGAGCGTCTTCCGGGGTTTCTTCGCCGAAGCGCCGGAACCCGATCGGCATCGACGGACGTCGACGGAGGTCCACCCTATATGAACCAACGTGAGCAGCGAGGTCGGCCGTGGACAAGCAGTGCTGACGAGATCGACAGCCGCTGTGTCCAGGCGCTTCATCGATGAGGCAGGCCGATCGGCGCAGCGCGTTGCCCTCCTCGGCTCATGCCCGCTCCCGCGGTCGCGCCGGGCCGCCCGGCGGAGGGAGATGGGATGAGCCGCAGCGCCATCGCCTCGGGCGCCGTGTTCCAGGAGCGCTACGAGATCGTCTCCGCGCTGCGCGAGAGCGGCTTCGCCGACGTCTACAAGGGGCGTCAGCTCGCCACCGGACAGCCGGTGGCCATCAAGGTCATGCACCCGATCCGGGGCAGCAAGTCCGCCGACGTCGCGCGGCGCTGCGCCCGCTTCCACCAGGAGGCGCGGTTCTGCGCGCAGCTCCACCACCCCAACATCGTCCGGCTCATCGACGCCGGACAGACGGACGACGGCACCCTCTACACCATCTTCGAGTTCGTGCCCGGCCAGAACCTGGCGGAGGTGCTTGCCGAAGAGATCGCCCTCGATCCGCGCGAGGCGCGGTACCTGATGCTCCAGGTCCTCGACGCCCTCGGCTGCGCCCACGGGCAGAACGTCGTCCACCGCGACCTCAAGCCCAGCAACATCATGATCGTCTCGACCGGGGCGCGGCGAAACGCGCTGGTGCTCGACTTCGGCATCGGCGCGGTCATCGCCGGGGCCATGGAGGGCGTGGATCCCAAGCTCACCCCGAGCAACGAGATCCTCTGCACGCCCGCCTACGCGGCGCCGGAGCAGCTCCTCGGACAGCCGGTGAGCGTGCGTTCGGACCTGTACGCCTGGGGGCTCGTCTTCCTCGAGTGCCTCACCGGCAGGCCGTCGATCACCGGCAGGTCGCTGCAAGAGGTGCTCTTCCGGCAGGCCAGCCCCGAGCCGATCCCGATCCCCCCGGCGCTCCTCGGGCACCCGCTCGGCGCCCTCCTCCGGCGCGCGACCCTCAAGGACATGGCCGCGCGCGTCGTCACGGCCTCGAGCCTGCTGCGCGAGCTCGAGGCCTGCGACGTGGATGCGCTGAGCCGCGAGGACCTCGTCGAGCCCGCGCGAGCGCCCCGCACGCCGCCGGCCCCGAGCCGAGGCGCGGAGGACGCGAGCCCGTGGCGCGGCGTCGCGAGCGAGACGGCGCCGCTCGACGCGCCCTCGCGGGAGTTCCGGGCGCCGCCGAGCGGCCACGCGGCGGCCGAGACGATGCCGTCTCCGGCCACGCCCCGGCGCGTGGACGCGCCGGCCCCGACGGAGCCAGAGGCACCGGCGCTGGAGCGACCCGACGGCGAGCGGCGGCCCCTCACCGTCGTCTGCTGCACCTTCACGGCCTCGGGCCCGGGGCTGAAGACCACCGACGTCGAGGAGATCGACGATCTGCTCGACGAGCAACAGGACGCCTGCGCCGAGATCGCCCGCCGCCACCGGGGGCGCTTCGCCGGCGCGCTGGGGGATCAGGTCCTCTTGCACTTCGGCTATCCCTCCGCGCAGGAGGACGACGCCCGGCGCGCCGCCCGCGCGGCGCTGGAGGTCGTGGCGGACGTGGCGGCGCGCAGCGCGCAGCTCACGGCGGCGCGGGGCGTGGCGCTCGAGGTCCGGATCGGGCTCCACACCGGCCTCGTGGTCGCCGGCCAGATCCATCGGTACACGCAGCACCTCGGGACGACACCGCAGATCGCGGCCCGGCTGAGCGCGGCCGCGGCGCCGGGCACGGTCGTGGTCAGCGGCGAGACCTTCAGGCTCCTCCGGAGCCGGTTCGCGCTCGAGCCGATGGCGCCGCCCGATCTCTCGTCCGTCGCGCGCCCGCTCGCGATCTACCGCATGGGGCAGGAGATCCCTCCCCCGGCCCAGGACCAGGACATCGCCGGCCGCGACACCGAGCCGCTGATCGGGAGGAGCCAGGAGCTCGATCTCCTGCTCCAGCGCTGGGGCCAGGTCCGGCAGGGCATCGGGCAGAGCATCCTCGTCACCGGCGGCCCCGGGATCGGCAAGTCGCGCCTCACCGGGGAGCTCGTCCGGCGGCTCCACGGCGAGCGGCACAGCTGCCTGGAGTGCCGCTGCGTGCCCGATCAGCGGAGCAGCGCGCTCTACCCGTTGATCGAGCTCCTGGAGCGGTTGATCGAGACGGGCCGGGACGACGCGCCGGGGCGCCGGCTCGCCCGGCTCGAGGCGCTCCTCTCGCGCCGCGGCTTCGACCTTCCGGAGATGGTGCCGCTGCTGGCGGCGCTGCTGTCGATCCCCCTGGACGGGCGCTACTCGGCCCCGCTGGACCCGCCGCCGCGGCAGAAGGAGCGGACGCTGAACGCGCTCGCGACGATGCTCTTCGACATGGCCGAGGAGCAGCCCGTCCTGTTCGTGGTCGAGGACCTGCAGTGGGCCGATCCGACGACCCTCGAGTGGCTGGGCGTGATGATCGCCGACGTGCCCTCGGCGCGGCTGATGGCGGTCTTCACCGCGCGGCCCGAGTTCTCGCCGCCCTGGTCGATGTCGGGCATGCTCCAGATCCAGCTGAGCCGCCTGGATCGGTCGGACGTCGAGCACCTGGTGGCGCGCCTCGCCGGCGGCCGCGCCCTGCCTGGGCCCGTGCTCTCGCAGGTGGTCGACCGGACCGACGGCGTCCCGCTCTACGTCGAGGAGCTGACGCGGATGGTGCTCGAGTCCGGGGCGCTCGTGGAGGAGGGGGACCACTACCGCCTCGCCGAGCCGCTCTCGGCGCTCGCGATCCCCACGACGCTGCGGGGACTCCTGGTGGCGCGCCTCGACCGGCTCGGCAGGGCCAAGGAGACGGCCCGCATCGCCGCGGCGCTCGGCCGGGAGTTCTGCCAGGACGTGCTCTGCGCCGTGTCCGCGCTCGACGGGGAGCAGGTCCAGGAGGACCTCGAGCGGCTGATGGCCGCGGATCTCATCCACAGGAAGCGGCGGCTGAACAACCCGACGTACCAGTTCAAGCACGTGCTCATCCGGGACGCGGCCTACGAGTCGCTCTCGAAGCGGAGCCGGCGGAAGGTGCACGCGATCATCGCCCGGACGCTCGAGGCGCGCTTCCCCGAGATCGTCGCGGCGCGGCCCAACCTGCTCGCGCACCACCACGCGGCGGCCGAGCAGCTGGAGCGGGCGATCGCGTACGCGGAGATCGCGGCGGAGCGCGCGCTGAAGCGGCCCGCGAACGCCGACGACACCGAGGCGATCGTCCACGTGACGCAGGCGCTCGGCTGGCTGCCGGCGATCGCGGACGCGCGGGAGCGCGCGCTTTCGGAGCTGCGCCTGAACAGCCTGCTGATCCTGGCGCTCGTACGCCGGCGCGGGTACATGCCGAGGGAGCTCGAGGCGGCGGTCCACCGCTGCGAGGAGCTGAGCGACGAGCTCGGGGAGAGCTCGATGACCCCGCCGACGCTCTGGGCGATGTTCTGGTACCACCACATGCGGAGCCATCGCCGCGAGGCGCGGGCGATAGCAGAGCGGTGGCTCGACCTGGCCAGGCGGTCGCAGGACACCGCGCAGCTGGTCTCGTCGATGGTGCTGCTGGGACAGTGCTCGTTCTTCGAAGGAAAGCTCGCAGAGGCCCGCCAGCAACTCGATGGCGGCATCGCGCTCTACGACCCTCGGGCACATCGGGAGCACGCCTTCTTCTCCGGCGTCGACGTCAAGGTGTGGGCCCAGTACACGCTCGCGGTGGTGCTCTACCTGATGGGCTGTCCAGCGCAGGCGCTCGCCCACGGGCAGGCCGCGGTGGCGTGGGCACGCGAGCTCGATCACCTGAACAGCCTCGGGATGGCGCTGCTCCACCTGGCCGGCGTCTACCACTATGCCCGCGAACGGGAGCAGGTCTCGGCGATGATCGACTCCCTCCTCCGGCTGACGGAGCATCATCAGCTCTGGGTCACCGCTCACTGCTGGGCCCTGCGCTGCTGGACTCAGCGGGACCTCGAGCAGCTGAGACAGCACATCGAGACGATCCGGGACGGCGGCCAGCAGAGCGGCCTACCGTACTGGCTCTCTCTCGTGGCAGAGCTCGAGGCCGAGCGCGGGCAGCACGAGGCCGCGGTGGAGCAGCTCGCGGGCTGCCTGCTGCTCGCCGAGGAGTCGGGGGACGTGTACTACGTCGCGGAGCTCTACCGCATGAAGGGGCTGTCTCTTCACGCCCTGGGCGCCGGCGCGGAGCAGGAGAGCGAGCGGTGCTTGCGGCGATCGATCGCCGTGGCGCGGGAGCAGGGCGCGAGGACGTTCGAGCTGCGCTCGACCGTGGCGCTCTGCCAGATGCTCGTGCAGCAGGCCCGGCGCGACGAGGCGCGCCCCCTGCTCAGGCAGCTCACCGACTGGCCTGTGGAGTGCGCCGATCTTCCCGATTTTGCCACGGTGCGAGCGCTGCTCCAGGAAGTGACCGATTGATCTGCCGCGGCGGCGCCTCGGTCGCTTTCAGCGCACTTGCATCTGCGTTTATTTGCATTGGACGCGCGAAGGGCTCGACGGCGCGCGGCGCCGGTTCCATGAGCTCCATATCCCATGCCAGGGCCTGCGGCACCGGCGATTGGAGGTGACCATGTTTTCCCATCAATCATCCAAGTACATGTCCAGGATCGCGGAAACCGACGGCGCTCCCGCGCATCTCGACGAGGAGGCGCGCTCTCCGCACGAGCGAGGAGCGATGGAGGAAGGGCTCTTGGAGCTGGAAGGGGCCTGGTTGCGCGCCATCGCGCTCTGCTGGGAAGACCCGACGCAGCGCGATCGGTTGAAGAGCGACCCGCGGGGGTACTTGATGGCTCGCTGCGGCTATGCGTTGCCGCCAGGCGTCGAGCTGACCATCCGCGAGGCGGGGGAGCCAGGCTCGCCGGGCGGCGACGCGCTGCGCTTCTGCGAGCAGCGCAGGGGCTGGGACCCGTCGGCGGGCGCCATCACGCTCTGTATTCCACCGCCGCCGGAGCTGGAGGATCGGCCCGTCGCGCTGGCCGAGCTCACGAGCGACTCCGGCTCGTCTTGCATCATCTGCTGAGTCATCCGTCGATGCCGTAGAAGCTGGCGGCGTTGTCCCACAGGATCTTGCGGAGGCCCTCTCCGGGGAGCTTGCGGTGGAGCGCGAGCGCCCGCTCCACCATGCCTGCGTCGTGATCGATGTGGGGGAAGTCCGTCCCGAAGATCGCCCTGTCCTCGCCGAGCCATGGGATCGCCTGCTCCAGGCACGGCTCGTCCGGCTCGATCTCGATGAAGCACTGGCGGCGGAAGTACGCGGACGGCGCTCGGCGGACGTGCGGCGCGACCTCCTCGGCCAGGCCCCGGTACTCGATCTCGTCGAGGCGCCAGAGCCAGTAAGGCAGCCACCCGCAGCCGGCCTCGAGGAAGGCCACCCGCAGGCCGGGGTGTCGCTCGAGCACGCCGCCCTCGATCAGCGCGAGCAAGGCCATCATCTGCTCCATCGGGTGCGAGCAGGCGTGCAGGGCGAAGCGGCTGCGAAAGCGATCGGCGCCGGCCGCCGGCAAGGAGGCGTGCGTGCCCTCGTGGATGGCGACGGCGATCGAGCGCCGCTCGCACTCGGCCCAGAACGCCTCGTACGCAGGGTCGCCCAGCGTTCGCCCCGCGACGGGGTTCGGCCGGAGCACGACGGCGCGGAAGCCGAGCGCGGCCGCGCGCGCGAGCTCGGGCACCATCTGCGCCGGATCGTGCGGGCTCATCAAGGCCACGCCACGGAGGCGCGAGGGGTCGTGATCGCAGAAGCCCCGTAACCAGGTATTGTACGCCCTGGCGAGCGCGCTCGCCAGCGCGGGCTCCAGCGGGGTCATGCCGAGGAGCGCCAGCGCGAGCGTCGGGTAGAGGAACGCCACGTCGATGCCCTCGCGATCCATGTCGTCGAGCTGCGCTCGCGGCTGATCCAGCGGCCCGAGCGGCGCGAGCGCCTCGAGCCGCCGGCGGCCGGCGGCGGCGATCGCGCGCCAGGTCCGCGCGCTCATCCGGTGATGGACCGGCCGGCCATCCACCATCGGCTGCGGGGGGAGCCGGAGCAGCCCCTCCGGCCCGAGGTGCGCCACGCGGTCGGCCAGGGGCTCGCCATCGCCGGCGTACGCGAGGTACGGGGCGTGAGCGCGGAGCTCCGGCTCGAGGTGGGTCTTCCACAGAGAGAGCGGCTCGATGACGTGACGATCCGCGTCGAGGATGCGATAGCCGTCGCGCACGGGACATCTCCTCTTCTGCTTCTGCTTGCTTCTGCTGCTGCCGAATCCCCCGGACCAGGCCTGGAGCGACGATCGGGTTGAAGCCGCATGCAAACAGCGAGAAGTTGAACCGCCAAGACGCCAAGAGACGCCAAATATTTGTTGTTTTCTTGGCGTCTTTTGGCGTCTTGGCGGCTCATTTCTCTGGTTTCCAAGCGGGTCGGTTGCTCTAGACGACCAGCGGCACAGGGTTCAGGTCCTCTTCCCGGTTCGCCCGCTCGAGCCACCCGAGGCGGACCGGAACGTCGTAGAGGCGCCCCGGCCCGAAGCGGGGCCAGAAGTGCCGGAGGCCGGGCACCGCGACCTTCACGGCGCACAGGCCGGTGTCGGGCCGCGTCTGGTCGAGCACCACGGTCTCCAGGCCGGCGCGCGCCGCGCGCTCCACGCAGTCGATCACGTCGTCGCGCAGGTCGTCGCGCCGGACGACGGGGTAGTCGCCGAGCGCCCGCGCCGGGGCCCCGTCGTCGGGGAACAGGTAGGCCTCGCCGGTCAGGGCGGCGCGATCCCAGCCGCGGGCCGGCGCGAGGTCGCGGGGGTCGAAGAGCTGATTGAGCTCGGTCAGCGCCCGCTGCACGCCGAGGCGGGCGTCGTGATGACAGCCGAAGCCGAGCGTGAGCCGGGCGGAGTCCGCCGCCCGCGCCACGGCGACGAACGCCGGGATGCCGAGATCGTTCGTGACGTCGAGGACCCAGAGGCGCCAGCCGAGGCCGCGGTAGTGCCCCTCGAGCGCGTCGAAATACGGATCTCCGAAGCTCTTCAGATCGACCGCGGGGCGGCGGGCGCGGTTGTACCACCAGAGCGCGACCGCATCCCGCTCCACGAGCTCCAGGAAGCCTTGCAGGATCGCCTCCTCGAGGCAGTTGCCCGCCGCGTGCCCGCTCGGGTTGAACGAGCAGAACGGCGCGCCGGACGCCGCCGGCACGTGGAGATAACAGGCCGCGGCCGGGAGGTAGCGCCGCCTCCCGTGCGTCAGCGACCACGCAGGAGCCCAGTCGATGACGGCGCCCGGGTCGTACGGCAGGGGGACTGCCAGCCTGGGATCGCCCGGCGGGGCGCCGGCCGCCCTCGCGCCGAGCTGCGCCTCGCTGAAGTGGTGCAGGGCGTCCGGAGGGATGCCGTCGCCGCCGAGCTCGTCCAGGCGCGCGCGGCGCAGGGGCTCGTCGCCCTGGTAGGTCGCGCTGTAGCGCTCGATCGCCTCGCACAGCGCGCTCGCCCTGGCCTGGGCGTAGGAGCGGCCCTTGCCACCGCTCGCCCGGTGGAAGTCGCCGAACGCAGGGGCGTCCCCCGCCGGGCAGACGCGGTGGACGGCCCCGTAGACGGGACGGAGCGGGTGATCGCGCCCCTCCACGGGGCCCAGGCTCGCGACGAGCCCGGTCGACGGGCTCACGTGGCGGAGGACGCGCGCCAGGGTCTCCTCGGGCGGAACGGCGCGGTGGGCGCCGTCGTCGGTGAAGCGCTTGGGGCGACGCTCCAGCACCACGGGCGCGAGCGCGCGCGCCCGCGCGCCGTCGGGGTCGCCGCAGGCCGGGCACTGGGGCCGCCGCTCCACCGGGTGCTCCGCGATCCGCGCGCGCGAGAGGTCGAGGCTGTAGAGGCGATCATCGAGCGGCCCCGCGCCTCCCGCGGCGATCCAGGTCGAGACGAGCACCGCGGCGAGCCCGAGCGCCGCGCGCCGTCCCGCAGGCAGGCCGACGAGCGGCGGCAGGAGCGGCCCGCGACCGCCGCGCCGCCGCTCCAGGTACACCTCGACCGGCCGGTTGTGCCGTACACGGTGCGCGAGGCAGGCCCAGCACGGCCCAGCGCCCGGGCGGAACACCGGGCCGATCCACGGCTCGACCCCGCCGGGCTTGATCGGCACCCAGCGGAGCGCCTCCCGGAGCGCGCGCCGGTTCCACGCGTCGAGTGCGGCGTCCAGGTAATCGTCGGTCGCCAGGACCACGAGCGCGGCCTCCGGCTGCACGACGATGCCCGCCTCGGCGAGCGCGCCGGCGAGCGCCTGCGGGTCCTCGCCCCCCACCGCCCGCACGGCGACGGGCGTCGACGCGAGGCGCTGCGCGGCGCGCGCGGCGTCCGCCCCCAGCGCCTGCCAGAAGCCCGCAACCTCGCGAGCAGGCGCGGTCTCGGTGACGTAGCCTCGCTCCTCCAGACGCCTCAGGGCGTAGCGGACCTCGGGCGCGGAGGCCTCGCCGTCGAGCGCGGCGACGAGCTCGTCCGCCGTCCGCCGGCCGTCGAGGAGCGGCCCCAGGAGGTGAACGACGCGGCCGCGGAGCATGGTGCGCTCACGCTCGCCGATCAGGAACACCGTCTCCTTGTCACCAGCGAGCTCGACGCCCAGGTGGTGCTTGAATTGCAAGGTGCGCCGGGTGCATTGGACGCGTTGGAGGCGCGGGGTGCGTGGGATGCGCTTCATGAACACCGGACCCTGATGGACAAGCTGGTGCGTCGCCGCCCGCCGGAGACGCCCGTGCTGGTGCGCAATTCAGCGTCAGCGAGCGCCTGCGTGGAGCGCGGGCGGGCGGGCTCGCCGGCGCACGCCGCGCCGCCCGCGAGCCCGGGGGCGAGGTCGTGTGAGAAGGGGGTGAGCAGCGTGGCAGTCATTCGCGAGACGGACATCGGCCCGGAGACAACGCCGCTGTCCAGCAGCTTCATCGATGCGATCCAGGGTGTCAGGCAGGACGATCGACGCGTCGCCCTGCTCGTCTATCACCGCGACGGCGCCGAGCGCGCCGTGCTGAGCCCGGGCGTGCCGGTCGTGATCGGCCGGGCGCCGCCGTCGCAGGTCCAGATCGGCGACGTCAGCCTCTCGCGCGAGCACGCCCGCTTCACCCAGTCCGGCGACAAGGTCGTCATCGAGGATCTGCGCTCGACCAACGGCACCTGGCTCGGCGGCGAGCGCATCACGCGAGGCGAGGTGAAGCCGGGCGAGGAGGTGATCCTCGGCAAGGTGGTGGTCGCCGTCCGCTCGATCACGGCGGCCGAGGACGAGCTGCCAGGGCTGATGAGCCACGAGCAGCTCCGCGTCGCCCTCGAGGAGGAGGTGAAGCGCGCGCGGTACTTCGGGCGGAGCTTCGCGGTCGTGATGGCCCGGGTCGCCCGCCAGCCCGGCGCCCACGTGAGCCACCTGTTCCCGCGCGTGCGGGCGCTGCTGCGCCCCGTGGACCGGATCGCGCTCTACAGCTCGGACGTGGTGGCGGCGCTGCTGCTCGAGGCCGGCACGGAGGTGGCGCTCGACGTGGCGCGCGCGCTCGCCGCGCCCCCCGGGGGCGGGTCGCCCGTCGTGCTCGCGGGGTTCGCGACGTTCCCCGACGCGGGGACCGTGGCGGAGGAGCTGCTCGATCGGTGCTGGAGCGCCGTGCGCAGCGCGACGGTGGAGCAGCCGGTGCGCTCGGCGCCGGGCGGGACCTGGAAGAGCAGCCCGGGCACCTGCAATTTCGAGCCGGTCGTCGTGAGCTCCGCGATGCGCCGCGTCTTCGAGATCGTCAAGCGGGTCTCGCGCTCGTCGATCCCGGTCCTCTTGCTGGGCGAGACGGGGACGGGCAAGGAGGTCGTGGCGCGGGCGATCCACGACGGCGGCCCGCGGAGCGGCAAGCCGATGGTGTGCGTCAACTGCGGGGCGATCCCGCAGCAGCTCGTCGAGAGCACGCTCTTCGGCCACGAGCGCGGCGCGTTCACCGGGGCATGGCAGCAGCAGCGAGGGGTGTTCGAGGCGGCGGACGGCGGCACGGTCTTCCTCGACGAGATCGGCGAGCTGCCGGCCGCGGTGCAGGCCGCGCTCCTGCGCGTCCTCGAGACGCGGCAGGTGACCCGCGTCGGCTCGAACAAGCCGATCGACGTCGACGCGCGCGTCGTCGCGGCGACCCACCGCGACGTCGAGGCGATGTGCGCGTCCGGCGCGTTCCGCAGCGATCTGTTCTACCGCCTGAACACGATGACGATGACGATCCCGCCGCTCCGGGCGCGCCCGGAGGACATCGAGCCGCTCGCGCTGCGCTTCCTCGACCAGGCGAACCAGGCGAACGGCCGGTCGATCCGCGGCTTCGACGCCGACTCGCTCGCGCGGCTCCGGGCGTACTCCTGGCCGGGGAACGCGCGGGAGCTGCGGAACGCGATCGAGCGGGCCGTGGTCATCGCCGAGGGCGAGTGGATCGCCGAGGAGGATCTGCCTGAGCGCGCCCGGGCGGCGCCCTCCTCCGAGCCGGCGGCGGAGGCGGAGAAGGAGCGACCGTACCAGATCGGAGAGCTCACCGCCGCGCCCCCGGGCGGAGACTACCTGAAGACGCGGCTCCAGCGCTGCGAGGCCGAGCTGATCGTCGAGGCGCTCCGCAAGGCGAGCGGGAACCAGACGGAGGCGGCGCGCGCGCTGGGCATGCCGCTGCGCACGCTCGTCTACAAGCTCAAGGCGCACGGCATCAAGCGGCTCGGGTACGCGCCCCCCCGGGAGCCGTAGCGCGCGCCGCATCGACGATCAGGGCACGGTCTGGAGCGCGCTCTCGGCCGAGCGGAGCGCGCCCTCGATCCCTTGATAATCGCAGTAGGCCTCGCCACAGACATGGACGCTGCCGACAGGCGCGTTGCTGCCGGGGAGGTCGAACGCCCTCAGCCTCTCGAGGACCTCCCACGATCTGACGCCTGGCCGCCAGGTATGGGCCCCCGCCCCGTAGGGCTCCCGGCTCCAGTCCCGGATGGCCCAGGTCGTCACGGTGCCGGCGGCGCGCTGCCGCCCGGCCGGGTCCTGGAGATCCACGCCGAGGTATTTCAGGAGCTGCCGCTTCAGCGCCTCGCTGCCGTCGATCTCCGCGCGATCGTGGGCCTCGCCCTGGACATAGACCTTCCAGAACTCCGTGGCCGGTCGATCGGTGTAGAGCATGATCATGCCCTTGCCGTCGCTCTCGCGGTAGGTGGTGTGGACCTCCCTGGCGGGCATCAGCGACGCGTTCCTGTGGGGCGGCGTGCGCCCCGTCCACCACGGCGCGTCCGTGACCAGGAAGCATTTGAGGAGCGGAAACCCGAAGACCGCGTCGAGATCCCGCTGGATCTCCCCGGAGAAGCAGCCGGCGAGCCGCATCAGGGGGCTGCGGGGCAAGGCGAGGATCACGTGCTTCGCGACGGCCTCCACCGTCTCCGCGCCGCGGGTGAACTGCAGGCGGATCTTCCCTCCTTCCGCTGCCGCGAGCGACGTGAGCGCGTGGCGAAGGTGGATGGCGACCTGCTCGGGGCGCCGCTCGAGCTCCCGCACCAGCGCGAGGGGCAGCGCCCGGGAGCCGCCTTCGATGCTGACGAGCGAGGCGTCCCCCTCCCCCTCGCTGGACAGCGCGCGAAGCCAGAAGACGATCCAGTCCATGGCGTTGGGGTTCTCCGGGATCAGGTGGAAGAACGTGCCCTGATCGCGGATCGCGAGCACGGCCCCGTGGCCGAGGACGTCGCTCAGCGCGTTCCAGAACCCCTGTTCGTAGAGGAAGTCGCCTCCCAGCCTGGCGCCGCGGCGCATGCTGGCATAGTCGTCCTCCGCGAGGCGCCTCAGCCATTCCCGGTGCTTCGCGTCCCTGGGGTCGTCCGGATTGCCGGGGCTCGCCCACGGGGTGTCCTTCAAGATCCTCAGGATACCGAGCTTCATCAGCTCGAGCGTCGTGTGGGGGCGATGAGCGGGTCCGGCCTCGTCGGGGGAGAGGGAGAACCGCGGCCCCTGGACGGGCTCGGCCGCATACGGGGTGAACGGCCTGGTCGTCAGGCCGAGCTCGTCGAGCAGCCCCATCAGCAGGCGCTGCCGGCGCTTCTCGAAGCGCATGGGGCCGCACTCGGCGAGGAAACCATCGAGGTCGACCGTCTCGATCCGGCCCCCGAACCGCTCCGAGGCTTCGAAGAGCCCGACGGTGCGGCCCGGGTCCCGCCGGGCGAGGCGAAAGCTGCAGTAGAGGCCGGTGATGCCGGCGCCGACCACGATCGTATCGAACTCTTGCACGCGGATCCTCCTCGGTTCCTGGACAGGGGGTGAGGCCGGCGCCCCCGCCGGCCTGCGCGGCGCTGTCACGCGGCTGCCCGCTCGGCACAGGCGCCGCCCATCTCCACGCCTTCCTGCGTCGTTTCATAGAACAGGAAGCGCCCGGTGGTCGCCTCGCAGACGGCCTGCCAGCCGCGCATCCGCCCGACGACATCGAACGAGAGCCCCCAGCGAGGCGTCTCGTCGATCACGCGCACACCGAGGGCGTGCATCGGCAAGAGGGCGACCGGCGCCAGGGCATGGAAGACGCTGAGGGCGGGCCGCGGACAGCCGGGCTTGGCGTGGACGCTCGCGCGGAGGTAGCTGGCGCTGGAGAAGCCGAGGCCGTCGACCACCCGCTCGATCAGGCCGAGGCCCCGGATGCCATGATGGTTGATGGCCATGTAGAGGGGCGTCACCTCGTCCGTCGCCGCCTGGAAGGCCCTGGCCTGGGCGGCGAGCCCGGTGGGGATCCCGTCCGGGTGCCCGGCCACGGCGGCATAGAACAGCACCGCTTCGTCCTCGTCGGAGAGGCCGCAGTCCTTGATGAACATCAGCGATCTCGACTGGGCGGCGGCCGCCTCCCTCACCGCTTGATCCTCCGCGATCGAGGCGACCACCTCCGCGGCGCTGCGCTCGACGACGCCGCTCCAGTCCGCGGGCAGGTACGCGAGGGTATCGGCGACGATCACCTCGTCACGGACGCCGAGGCGGGGTAGATCGCGCCAGAGCTGCTCGAGGTGGCTCCGGACCTCGTCCGCGCAGAAGCCCATGTCGCGGGTGTGAAGGCACGTATCCGGCACGACCACCACGTGGGCGCCGCCAGGGTGGAACTCGCGCAGGACGCGCGCCAGCGCCGCTCGCATCTTGATACCGAGGAACTCGGCGAAATCGGGCCCCCGGCCGAACCTGCCTGTCTTGAGCGGCACTGGCACCTTGCCGCCGCCCTCCGGCATGGCCAGCACGATGGGCTCACCCGTCCGCACGATCCGCGCGAGCCTGGCGTCGAACTCGGCCATGTCGCGGGGGCACTCGAACCGGGTCTTGCTTGTCTGGATCGAGGCCTTCTTGATGATGGCCTTGAGCTGGGCGGCCCTGTCGCCGTGTCGGGCCCCTGCCTTTCGCAAGCAGTCCTCGAAAGGGCGGATCGCCTGATCGAGCTCGCCGAGGAAGACGTCGATCTCGGCAGGCCCGGCGAAGCGGACCGAGGCCGCAGGTAGCCTGCCGCCGGACAGCACGCGCTGCTTCGCGGCGAGGAGCTCCGGCGCCCTGGCGAGGCCGGCGGCCGGCTGGGTCACGGCGCTCTGGTAGCGAGGGGCGGCGGTGCGGCTGGAAGCCGCCCTCTCCCCGCCGAGCTCCGCGAGGTCGGCGGGTCGCGCGCTCGTGGGATGACGCGCGCCGTGAGCCTCGGTGTTCTTCGTGGCCTCCGAGACGGTGGAGGGGTGACCTTTGCCGAGCACAATGCGGATGAGGTCGCTGGTCGCTTCGATCTTCATGGTTCTCCCCTGCGACGCGGGCGCCACGACGACGCCCCATCGATCGATCGGCTCCGCTTCGATCGAGCATTCGCCGAACGCGGATTGCCTATCTGGCCCTAGCTCTCACGTGAGCCAGAGCACACCTCGTGCCGGCGGGGCTCACGCAGATTCACGGGGATATCGGCGCGCTGGCCGCGCGAGCGGGGATGAGCGCGCGGACCGCTACACGATCGAGCAATGGATTGCGTGCCGGGGAGGGCGCGCCCCGTCGTCGGCGGGTGATGGCGTCCTCCGCGAGGCGGGAGATCACGAGATCTCGCGGCGAACGGGCAAGTCGCGCCGGCGCGTGCCTGCGCTGCCTCGCGCGGCGGCGGGCGGCGGGCGCGCCGCGCGTGACCGGTGAGCTCACGTCGACGGTGGGGGATGCGCGGCGCTTCGCGGTGGGGGCGCGCGCTCGCCGAGGGGATGGGGAGGGCGACGGCGTGTGGGCGGGCGTCGCAGGGAGCGACGGTGTCAGGGAGCGAGCGAGATGGCGGCGCGACTGGCGGGCTCGGGCTCGAGGGGGAGCTCGACCATGAAGGTCGAGCCGCAGCCCGGCGAGCTCTCCACGCCGATGGTTCCGCCGTGAGCGCGCACGATCTCGCGCGCGATGTAGAGCCCGAGCCCGAGGCCGCCGAAGTGCACAACGCCGCCCGCGCGCTCGAAGCACCTGAAGATGCGGGCCTGGTCCTCCTCCGCGATGCCCGCGCCTCGATCGCGGACGAGGAGCTCCGCTCCGCCGGGACAGGCCTTCACCTCGATGGATATCGGCCGGCCCGCGCCGAACTGGATGGCGTTCTTGACGAGATGGAACACGAGGCGTCCCATCTGCTCCCGATCCCAGCGGCCGACGATGTTCTCCGGCGCGTCGATGGAGATCGTGGAGGACGGGGAGCGGAGCTCCACCGGGAGCTCGGCGATCACCTCCCGGACGAGCGCCCCGAGGTCGACGGTTTCGCGCGCGGGATCGAGCGGGCCTGATCGGAGCCGGATCGCCTGGAGCATGTCATCGCAGAGCCGGGTGAGCCGGTTGACCTGCCGGCCGACGACCTCGAGCGAGGCGACCCACGTTGACCCGTCCTCCGCCCGTTGCTCGCTCAGCCGCTTCATCCGCTGCACCTGCAAGTTGAGCGAGGTCAGCGGCGTCAGGAGCTCGTGCGACGCTAGCGTGAGGAACTCGTCCCGAACACTGGCGCCTGCGTCGGGCTCGCAGCCACGGGCGGGCCGGCGAGCTTCGGGGGTTCCAGTGAGCGGGGCGTTCGAGACGGACATGGTTCAACTCCCGTTGGAGAGTGGATGGACTTTCGCGCTCGCGTCCGAAGCATCGGCGATGCCATGCGTCATCGCCCTGGGAGAAGCGCGGTTTCCGAGGCACCTCGCGCTGGATCCGGGCCGCCGAGGGCGGGGGTGCCGTGGCGCCCGGCGAACGGTTGCTCAGGTACGCAAGAAGCAGAGCGTGGAGCGACCCGACCCAGGTTGGGACGACCCGACCCAGGTTGGGACGACCGCGACCCGCGACCCGACCCAGGTTGGGACGACCGCGACCCGACCCAGGTTGGGACGACCGCGACCGCGACCCGACCCAGGTTGGCGAGCCGACCCCAGGTTGGGGCAGCGACCGGCGACCCCGACCCAGGTTGGACGACCGCGACCCGACCCAGGTTGGGCGAGCCGACCCCAGGTTGGGGCAGCGACCGGCGATCTGACCCGGAGGCGACCCCGACCCAGGTTGGGACGACCGACCCCGACCCAGGTTGGGACGACCGCGACCAGCGACCTGACCCGGGGGCGACCCCGACCGAGGTTGGGACGACCGACCCCGACCCGACCCAGGTTGGGCGAGCCAACCCCGACCCGACCCAGGTTGGGCGAGCCGACCCCGACCCGACCCAGGTTGGGCGAGCCGACCCCGACCCGACCCAGGTTGGGCGAGCCGCACAGGTTGGGCGAGCCGCATGTTGGGCGACGCCCAGCTTGGGCGGCGCCAGCGGAGACGTCATCGGTCCCTCGTCACGCAAGGCAGGGCCACGCACGCACGCCGACCAGGCCGCCGCAGGCGGATCGACGCCCGAGTGAAGGGCTGAGGCGCGAAGGAGCGGACCGGTCGACGGCAGCGAAACCGCGGAGGAGCTTCCGCGTAGCAGCGGATGAACCCGCCCGGCGGAACGCGCAGAGCCGCGCGCCCGCGCGCCCGGGGCGGGGCGCGCCGTGCCCGTCGTCACGACGGAGATGCGCCTCGACGATCGACGCACCGACAAGCCCGCGCCGCTGGGTTCGCGGCGCCATTCCCCAGGAGCTTTCTCATGTTTCGCAGCACGATGAGCATCACGGCCCTGAGCTTCGGTCTCTTCGCGGCGGGCGCGCCCGGCGACGCCATGGCGCACGGCAGCGGCGTCCACCGGCACGGCCAGATCTTCGTCATGACCAACGCCGGAGATGGCAACTCCGTGATGGCGTATGATCGGGCGGCGGACGGCTCGCTCTCGTACGCCGGCACGTACGCGACCGGAGGGCTCGGCGCGCCGACCCGGCCGATCAACGCACTCGGATCCCAGGGCTCGCTCGTCCTCAGCGAGGACGGGAAGCTCCTGTTCGCCGTGAACGCGGGCAGCAGCGAGGTGTCGATGTTCCGCGTCGGCCCGCGCGGCTTGACGCTGCTCGACGTGGTCGACTCGGGCGGCGACTTCCCGGTGAGCGTCGCCTCGCACGGCGACCTGCTCTATGTCCTCAACGTGGGTGGCGAAGGCAACATCGCCGGCTTTGAAGTGAACCCGTGCGGCGAGCTCGTCCCGCTCGACGGATCGAACCGCCGCCTCGGCCTCGGCGGCACGACGCCGCCGTCGCTCGGCGCGACGCCGGGTCAGATCGGCTTCTCTCCCGACGGCGAGGCGCTGGTCGTGGCGGGCAAGGGGTCCAATCAGCTCCACGTGTTCCCCATGAGCGGCCGCGGACTGCCCAGCGACGCGCCGGTCACGACGATCTCCAGGGGCCTTGTCCCTTTCGATTTCGCCTTCGATCGTCGCGGCCACCTCATCGTGGCGGAGGTCGGCGGCGACGGCGTGCCCGCGACCGGCGACACGAGCGTGGTGTCCTCGTATAAAATCGGGCACGACGGGAGCCTCGCTGTCATCAGCGACACGGTCGACACCTTCCAGCGGGCGACCTGCTGGATCGCCGGCGCCCCTGGGAGCCGCTATGTCTTCACGGCCAACACGGGCAGCAACACGCTCTCCGGGCTCCAGGTCGACGCCCGGGGCGCGCTGACGCTGCTCGACGACGGCGTGTCCGCCTCGTTCCCCACCGGAACGGCGCCGATCGACCTCACGATGACGCGCGACGGCCGGTTTCTGTACACCCTCAACGCCGGCACCGGGACGATCGCGGCGTTCCAGGTGAGCCGCGACGGCGGCCTGATCCCACGCGGGGAGGCGGGTGGATTGAGGCCCGGCGGCGGCGCCCAGGGCATCGCCGTGCGGTGACGGTCGTTCGTCGGCGTCCAGGGTTTGCCGCGCTCGGTCAGCACGCCGGCCGAGGCGCAGCGCTCACGCGGCGCGGATCACCTCCTCCGCGGCGCGGCGCGGACCGCACACGCCCTCTCGCTCCGGAAAACCCAGCCGGAACGCGAAGGTGAGCTGCCGGTCGCCTAGACCCAGCGCGGTGGTGAACGAGCGCTCCATCGCCGGCGCTCGTCCGAGCATACGCTCCCGGTCGATGACCTCCGGCACCTGGTTCAGCGGGTGCATCGCGATGCCGCGCGCGGTCGCCCAGAGATGCATGCGCTGCCACAGGCGCCCGGCGCGGAGCGTCGCGCCCAGGTCGTAGCGGTCGCGGACCGCGATGACGCCGACGGCGGGATCGCCGGCGAGGTGGACCTCGCGGGTGACGCGGAGCCAGTCGTCGTGCATCTGTTCCGCCGACGGACGCGGCAGCAGCTTGACCGCCGCGGTGAGCAGCGGACCGAGCCCCATCACATCGAGGGTCAGCCCGTCCCTATGGCTCGGTACCGCCTCCGGCGCCAGCCGGAACCACGCGTCGCTGTCCCGCACCATCGCCGCGTCGCGGACGATGGTCTCGGTGGCGCGCAGCGTGTGAGCGGCGAAGCTCTCGCGCTGATCGGGGTGCTCCAGCCAGACGACCTCACCATCGGAGCCCGCTTCGCTCAGGCGCGAGAGCTCCTGGAGCGCGGAACCAGGCACGCGCTGCGCCTGGTACGGGCCGCGGTTCGTGTGCCGCCGGTTGCGTGTTGTGCGGGCTCGCGGCGAGCACCGCGGCGCGCACGAGCTCGGCGAGCTCGCCGCCGCGCTGCCCGCGGAACGCGGTCCAAGGGGCGAACGGCTCGCCCGTCCGAGCGTCGAACACACCCCGGCCGGCAGCGTACCAGCCCGCTCCCGCCGCCACGGCGAGCGTCGCGACGCCTTCCAGCAGGCGCCGCCGCGAGACCTTGAGTTTCCTCTCCATGATGCGCTCCATCCTCCAGAGGACGTCTGACCGGGCTCCGCGAGCGACGGCCATGCGCAGAGATTGAGGCGGCTCGAACGATTAGTACAGGATATCACTCTAATATGATGTATTCGTGTGTCTAATGCCCGAGGCGCTCCCCGACGACCTGAATCTCCTGCTCGCGCTTGACGTGCTGCTGCGCGAGCGGCACGTGATGCGCGCGGCGAAGCGGCTCGGCATCACGCAGTCGGCTGCGAGCCAGCGGCTCGGGCGACTGCGCGAGTTCTTCGGCGATGCGCTGCTCGCTCCGGGGCGGCCGCTGCTGGCCCTCACGCCGCGCGCCGAGGCGCTCGCCGATCCGCTGGCCCAGGCGCTCGCGAGCTTGCGGGCGGCGGTCCAGGCCGGCGCGCCGTTCGACCCAGCGACGTCCGAGCGCCGCTTCGTGCTGCTCGGCAACGACCTGCTGGAGGCGGTTGCGCTGCCGCGGCTCTTGCCCATGCTGGCGCGCGAGGCACCGTACATCACGGTGCAGGTCGACCGCGCCGAAGCGGACTTCGTGAGGCGGCTCGAGCGGGGAACGGCGGATCTCGCGTTCGTCCCGGAGTTCCTCGTGCCCCCGTCGTCACGACAGCTGCGCTTGCCGGAGGAGGGATTCGTGACGCTGATGCGCAGGGACCACCCCGCAGCGTCACGGCGGCTGACCCTGGAGCGCTACCTGGAGCTCGGGCACGTGCTGATCGCTCCGCACGGCATGCCGGGCAGCCTTGTCGATCGCGCGCTGGAAGCTCGTGGGCGGCGGCGGCGGATCGTCGCGCAGGTCCAGCACTTCGTGACGGTGCCTTTCCTGATCGCGGCCTCGGACCTCGTGGTGACGTGTCCAGCGACGGTCGCGGCGGTGTCGACGCCCTTCGGCCTACGCGCGGCCCGGCCCCCCGTCGAGCTCGGCGTGGACCGATCTTCGGCTATCTGGCACGAGCGCGTGCACGACGATCCAGGCCATCGCTGGCTGCGCTCCTGGCTCAGCAAGGCGATCCGCGCGGGCGCGGGCGCGACCCAACCAGGTTGACCTGACCCAACCAGGTTGATCCGACCCAGGTTGACCGGAAGGGGAAACCCGACCCAACCAGGTTGACCTGACCTGACCAGGTTGACCTGACCTGGCCGGGTGACGGAGCACGGTCCGCCATGGCGCCGCCACCCGCTGGCATGGGTAAGTACTTGGTAAGTACTTGAGATCGTTCACCACGATCGTCGGCACGGCTCTTGGAATTCTGCCCGACCATGAGCCAGCCCCGCCAGATCGCGCCCGGCGCAACCTACCTGATCACCCGTCGCGTCCTGCGCCGGCATCTCCTCTTCCGGCCCGACGCAGCCATCACTCAGCTCTTGGTCTACGCCCTCGCGGTCTCGACCCACCGCTACGGCATCGAGGTCCACGCGCATTGCGCGATGTCGACGCACCTGCACCTCGTCGTGACCGACGTGAACGGCGTTCTGCCGCGCTTCCTGCAGTTCTTCCATCGCATCGTCGCGCTCGGTACTAAGGTGCTCCGCGCATGGGAAGGGCCAGTATGGGATCATGAGGCCACGAGCGTGGTGCGGCTGCTGACACACGCGGCGGTGGTGGAGAAGATCGCCTATGTCCTCGCAAACCCTGTGGCCGCTGGACTCGTCCCGCATGCGCATGAGTGGCCGGGCGCCAAGGTGAAGGTGGGCGAGATCGGCCGGGGCGTGTTGTGCGCGGCGCGTCCCGCCGCATACTTCGACCCCAAAAATCCGCAGTGGCCGGAGGAAGCAACGCTGACACTCACGCTGCCGCCGAACATCGAGCATGACAGCGCGGAGGACTTTCGCCATGCCATCGCCGCCGAGCTCGAGAGGCAAGAATTGCAGGCGCAAGCGGAGGTGAAGCAACGAGGGCGCCGCTTCCTCGGCGCCGAACAAGCCGGCAAGGTCTCGCCCCATGAGCGCATCACGAGCCTCGAGGCGCCGCGCTCTGGCAATCCGACGTTTGCTGTCGGCCGCAAGCAGGGTGACGCGTGGCGCGCGGCTCGTGCCGCTGTACGCGGGTTTCGCGCCTTGTACCGCGCGGCGCTCGAGCGGTGGCGTGCCGGCGTGCGCAGCGTGGTATTCCCGACAGGGACGTGGTGGATGTGCACGTTTCACGGCGCCAATATGGCCGATGTTGTGCTCACGATGTAGGTGCTTCGAGGATAAAAGGGCAGGGACAACCTGGGTGAGGTAGCGAGCGCGCGCGGCTCGCGGGTCAACCTGGGTGGCACAGGTTGTTCGTGACGACGAATCCCAGAGCCTCCACGCTCGCGCGAGCGTCGCCGTCCCAGCCGAGCTGCGGATCTAGGCGAAGCTCGCCCGGCGCGAGCACGGCGGGCAGCGCCATCAAACCAACGAGCTCGACCGCATCGAGCTCCGCGCCAGTGTCGCCCGCGAACGGCGGACACAGCACGCGCCCTGTCGGCGCGAACGCCAGCGCAGCGCGCAGCGGCTCACCCAGCGTCGCGCGCAGCACGGCTAGATCGTTGCCGATGGTGGCTGGCGTGGCAGCCGCTGGCCAGATCCATACCGTGATGCCGGGCAGGTCGGCCACGCAGACCGCCATCGCGCGCTCGGGGGGGAGCGCGCGGCCACGGGCACCGAGGGGCGATGCCGCGATCGCGGCGACGATGAGCCCAGGCCGGGCGAGCGTCAACGCCGCGAGCCGACCGAGGTTGCGCTGAGCCGCCGTCCGGCGAGCGGCGATCGCGGCAAGGTGGTCGGGACGATCGTAAACGAGCTCGACCTCGCGCTGCATCGCCACGTGAGGCGAGGTCTGCGCCGCCGCGGCAAGCGCCCGCTCGCGGGCCTCGCCGTCTGGCGCCGGCCCTCCCTTCTCAGGCAGCGGCGCGGCTTGCTCGATTTCCAGACGCTCCCGGAGGAGCTGCGCGACCCGCGAGGACAGACCCAGGGAGCCGAGCGACCAAGCGGCGGAGAACCAGTCCGCTGGCTCCGCGAGCGCGAGCGCCTCGGTCGAGGCGCGATCCCAGGCGGCGAGCGCCTCGCCGAGCGGAAGGCCGAGCGCGCGGAAGAGTGCGCCCGCTTCATCCAGCGCCGCCGCCGCGCCCGGATCGCCGAGATCCCGCCGCGCGCGCCCGATCGCCCTCGAAGCGTAAGCGACCCAGGTTCGGAGTGGCGGCGCGGCGTGCTCGGCCGTCTCGCGGGCGGAGGTCGCGAGCGCGAGGGCGTCGTCGGCGCGGCCGAGCTCGAGCGCAAGCTCGGAGAGGAACGTGAGCGCACGCGCCCGGCCGAACGCGTCGCCGAGGCGCGCGCACAGCCACTCCTGTCGCTGGAGCGGGGCTCGGGCGCGCTCCAAGGCGCCGAGGCCGAGCGCCGCGGCGCCGAGCTGGCCGCAGGCGATCGCCTCGCCCACGGAGTCGCCCCGGCGGCGGTGGAGCTCGGCCGCGTGCTCGAGCAGCGCCTCGGCCGCGCCGTGCGCGCCGAGGGTCACATAGAGCGTGCCGAGCGAGTTCAGGATCTGCGCGCGCTCGCCCAGGAACGGCTCCGAGCGGCGCAGCGCCGACAGCAGCGTGCGCTGCGCAGCCGCCGCGTCGCCGAGGAGCCGCTCGGCCGTACCGCGGTAGTGGGCGGCGACGACCGCGGCGCGGCGTCCGGGATCGCCTGCAGCTGCGATGGCGTCGAGCTCCTCGATGGCGGACGCGCAGGCCGCTCGGACGTCGCGGCGCAAGCGCGCGAGCGCCGCCTCGCACCGCGCGAGGTCCCGGGCCTCGGCGGCCCCTCCTCGGTCGAACGCGGCGACAGCGCCCTCGAGGTGCAGCACGGCCGCGTCCAGCGCCCCCTCACGCAACGCGAGCGCGCCGCGCCCGAAGCCGAGCGCCGCCGCGACGAGCGGCCCGCCCTCGAGCACCGCCGCCGCACGATCGCCGCCGACACAAAGGAGCGCCTCGACGCGGTCGAGCTCGGCGCGGACCTCTGCGCCCGGCGCGCTCCGCAGCAGCCGCGACAGCGGCGACACGCTGTCGATCGGATCAAGCGGGAGCACCGCGCTCCTCCACCCCCTCGCCGCGCGCCCCGCGCGCGAGCCCGTGCAGCGCCGCCTTCACCGCCTCGATCGAGAGCTCCGGCCACGCGGCGCGGATCCGCGCGACGTGCGCGGTCACGTGGGGCGCCGCGAACGACGTACCGGTCCAGCGCCGCTCGCCGCCGCCGGGCGCGGGCGCGAGCACGTCGTCGCCGGGCGCGAGGATCTCGTGGTCGAGCGTGAGCTCGCTCCGGAGCGCCTCCGGGTCCTGGAAGGCCCCTCTGCCGACGCCGATCAGCGACTTGAAGCGGCCTGGATAGGTGCGGAACGCCGCCGCGTTCGGTCCGGCGGCCACGAGCACGACCTCCGCGGTATAGGCGGCGTCCGCGACCTCGTAGAGCTCGACCAGCGAGCGGTAGTCACCCGGGCGGAGCGGCGCGTTCTTCGGGATGTCGATGCCGAGGCTCAGGTTGACCACGGAGAATCGCTCGCGGACGCAGAAGCGCAGCGCGGCGACGAGCCCGTCACGCGAGCACCGCCCGTCATCGCCGAGCGCGCGGACGCTCGTGATCTCGGCCGCGGGCGCCATGCGGTGGACGATGCCGGCGCACGCCGTCCCGTGCCCGCTGAGATCTCCCGGAGCGCACGGCGCGACCCCGTACGCGCCACCGCCAGCGCCGCGCTGGACCAGGGCGACGTGCCGCAGCGCCGCTGCGCGCAGCGCGGGGTGCGAGGCATCGACGCCGGAGTCGATCAGCGCGACGCGCACGCCGGCGCCGCTTCGCGCGCCCGGGCGTGGCGCGCCGTGGAGCTCGCCGCCCGGTCCTGCGGGAGGAGCCGTGGTCACGCGGAGCTCCCCTCCCCTGCGGAGGCCGGCTCCCCTGAATCGCCCGCGCCGCTCGCGTAGGCGTCGATCCGCGCGAGGAGGTCGAGGGCCAGGCGGGCCTCCGCCTCGCCGCGCTCGGCGAGCCTGCCCACCACCGCGGCGAGCTCCAGGCGGCGGCGGTACTCGGGTGTGAGGCGCAGCGCGTGGATGTGCCGCTCCAGCGCGGCGCGGAGCGAGGTCGGCGGCGGAGCCGCCCCTTCCGGAATGGGAGGTTCCGCGCCCGAGGCTGCGCGCCCGCCCGGCCCCGCCGCCGGCTGGCCTGGTGCCTGCGCGAGCAGGTCCGGCATCGCGCGCGCGAAGAGCTCGAAGACGACGCGCTCGGTGCGGAACGACTCCACGGTCAGCGCAAGGACCTCGGCCAGCCGCTCGGCCAGGTCGAGCTCTCGCCCGCCGAGGGGCGCCTCGTGCGAGAACAGCGCGGCGCCGCCCACGGTCGCTGCGCCGACGCGGATGGGCACGAAGATCGCGGACGCCGGCGCGGCGGCCAGGAGCGGCCGGAGCGGCGCGATCATCGGATCGCCGTCGGACAGCTCCACCGCGTGCCCGCCGCCGCCACCGAGCAGGTACGCGAACGGGGTACCGCTCGGCGGCAGCTCCGCGCCCGGGGCGCGGAAGCCGACCGCGTCGGCGACGACAGGGACGGTGAGCCGCCCGAGCGTTTCCATCTCGAGCGCGACGAGCGCCTCCGAGCACGGCATCGCGAGGCACGCGAAGCGCAGGTGCTCCCCGAGCCCGCGCACCCGCGCCTCCACTGCGCCGAGGAGCGCCGCCGACTCGACGGTCGAGAGCAGGTCGCGGAGGCGCGCCGTGAAGGGCGCGAGCGGCGAGCGCAGCGCGTGCGGGTGAGGCGGGAGGGCCCGCGCCGGGGCGGGCGGGACACCCGGCGCGGAGCGGTCGGCGAGCGGCATGGACCGCCGATGCTACCGCCGGAGGGCCCTCAAGCGAACCGCAATGACGCTCGCGCCGAGCCGCTCCGCGCGCCCAACCCGGGTCGCCTCGTCGCGCCCCCAACCCGGGTCGCCTCGTCGCGCCCCCAACCCGGGTCGCCTCGTCGCGCCCCCAACCCGGGTCGCCTCGTCGCCCAACCCGGGTCGCCTCGTCGCGCCCCCAACCCGGGTCAATGCCGGCGATGCCGGCGATGCCGGCGCGCCCAACCCGGGTCGATGCCGGCGCGCCCAACCCGGGTCGCCTCGTCGCGCCCCCAACCCGGGTCGATGCCGGCGCGCCGCCGGCATCGACCCGGTGCAGCGCTGCCGGCGCAGGTGCCACAGGCGGTCTCCTGCCGGGTGAGGTTCCGGTTGACGTGCTCCGAGCCTCTCCTAGCATGCGACGACATGCCGCGATTCGGCTGCCTTGCGCACCGTCCGAAGCGATCGCCCCCGTACGCGGCAGACGGCTCGCGCCCCGCGGCCGCGAGGCCCCTCGATCCGGCGCGGGTGCGATGAGCTCGTCCACCCGCGAGCAGCAGCGCCGCCTCGCCGTCGTCCTCTGGGGTGTCCTCGGCGTCGTGGCCGTCCTGGTCGACGCCATCTACCGCCTCGGGGCCACCGCGGTTCGCATCCTGACAGCCCACGATCTCACGACAGGCCAGCTCGTCCTCCTTGGGGTCTGGACGGTCGCGATCGCCTATTTCGAGGGGTATCGCGGCTTTCAGCAGCGCTTCTCGCCGCGGGTAGTCGCGCGCGCGCTCCACCTCGCGGACCACCGTCGTCCGCTGCACGTGGCGCTGGCGCCGCTCTACTGCATGGCGCTCTTTCACACGACGCGCCGCCGGCTGATCGCGACGTGGGTGCTCATCGCGGGCATCGTGGCGGTCATCGTGCTCGTCCGGCAGATGCCCCCGCCGTACCGCGGGATCGTCGACGCAGGCGTCGCGTTCGCGCTCGCCTGGGGGACCGCTTCCATCCTCGTCTGCCTCGCGCGAGGGCTCGCAGGCCGCCCCCCCGATGTACCGGCGGACGTGCCGGAGGAGGCGCTCCGCCCCGGCAGCGACACCGAGCAGATCGCCAACCAGACCGTGAGAGCGGGCGGCCCCGGCGACGGGTGAGGCCGCGCAGGCGAGCGCACGACTCCTTCCAACCAGGATACCCGCGCAAGCGGCCAATCTGCACGGCAGCGGCGCCCCGTCAGGCGAGCGCCCTATCCCCCTCGTTCGGCACGGCCCCCTGCTCGCCCTGAGCCGAACCGCCTTGCGGCCTCACCTGTCGCCTCCTGCTCATCGCCGCTGGCGTCGCGCTCGTCGGCGGCAGACCCTTTATAAACACTCATTCTCAACAGACACCTACGCACAACCATGGAGGCCGCCTCATGAACAAGAGCGGCGCCGATGCCGAACTCGGCAGGACAGCACACGGGGGCCAACGTGTGGATCCGACGAGCCGGCGCGGCCTTTTACGCGAAACACCGCGCCCGTGATGAGCCCGTTACCCAGCTGAAAAGGCGCGGCACGGGCGCTGTCCGTGGGCGTCCCGATGCGCCCGGCCGATAGGCAGCCCGTATGTCGCTCGAAGCGCCGGTGCTTAGCGCACGAGCCCGAGAAGCGTCGTCCAGTCTGCCCGCATCGCATCCAACCGTTGCTCGATCGAGCAAGACCCCTACGCGCAGAAGCCCTGCCGAGCGCCATGACCTCGCGGAGGATCTCCCGCTGCCCGCCAGAGGGGTGCGCGCTTCGTCAGATCCAAGCCGCTTCGACCTTCCGTGCGGGCATGGTCTGTGGATTGCACTCGCGCGCCGAGCCTGAGGGCGACGACCCCACCCAATTGTGCCGAGCACGGTGCGCTGCGAGCGCCGCTCGGGCTCGTGCGTCGGCACCCACACGACCGCCAAGCTCGCAGCCAGACGAACGCCAAGAAAGCGAAGCGATGCACTCGATTCAACAGTATCTCTCCTCCCCCGCCTTCGATCTACCGGCCGACCTCTTGCCGAAGACCCCGTGGAACAGGCCGTTTCGCAGGCAGGATCTCGGCTCCGTCGATCTCCTTGGGCCGCTCGCGGCCAGCGAGCTGTCGACGAACCGCTCCCTGGCTATCCATCGAATCCTTCTCAACATTTATGAACAGTCCATGCTCTTCCTGCCGCAGCGCCGCTTCGAGAGCCACGACCTCCCGTCCTTCCGAGCGTTCTACGATCCCGACAACGTCGCCCTCGGCCAGTCCAACCGCGTCGCTCTCGAGCGCGCCGCGTTCTCGTTCCTGGACGACCATGAGATCAAGGTGACGGGGAAGTGGGAATGGGAGCATCTGGAGCAGTACTTCCTCGGCGTGATCGAGCGGTATGAGGAGGAGCCTTGCAGCCTCACCGCTCGAATCGATGCCCTGGACTCCCCGACGACAGCCTATCGGTACCTGCTCATCCAGCAGGCGTCGGACTTCCTGAGCGAGGCGTCTGCCATGGGACGCGCCATGCTCGGGAGCTTCGGCGCCACCCAATCGGAGCTGATGAAGGTGTTCATCGACGAGTACGGGTATGGTGTCCATGACAGGAAGCACTCGACCCTGTTCGAGCGCTGCTGCAGCTCGGTCGGGCTCGACCCCGAGCCGCACAGGTACTACTTCCACTATCTCCCAAGCTCGATAGCCCTGACGAATTACTTCCACCACGTCTGCTCGAACAAGCACCTCTGGTTCCGTTACCTCGGCGCGCTCTACTACACCGAGGCGTCGATCCCTCACTTCAACAAGGCGCTGAGCAGGGCTCTGCGCAGGGCGTTCGAGGGGGCAGGCGTCGACACGCGCTACTTCGACGAGCATGTGCACATCGATCAACATCACCGCAGGATGGTGCTCGATGATGTCATCAGGCCGACGATCGCGCTCTGCGGCGCTCAAGTGATCCCGGAGATGGTCATCGGGTTCGAGTCGTTCCGCTTGCTCCAGGGCCTCGCCGACCGGGACTACCTCGAGCAAATGGCGTTCGTCGAAGACCTGGAGCGAAGCCGCAAGGGTGGCTTCAAGGTCGCTCGTCGCGCGTACGAGGCCGTCGATGCGCCCCTTGCGTTCTCCGAGCCCAGCGGCGAGATCTCCTACTCCCACATCCACGATCACGACGAGCTCTTCACGGTAGAGCTCGGCTCGATGGAGTTCTTCGCCGGAATCACCCCTGTCGTCCTCGAGGCCGGCGACAGCATCATCATCCCCGCGGGCCGCCTCCACGGCTCGCGCGTCATCAACGAGCCGTGCACGTATCGGGTGCAGAAGGTACGTCGACGATGAGCCCCGAGAAGCAAGCCCGCGGCGCGTGCGTCATGTCACGCGCGCGCGCCGACAAGGGTCCTTTCTACGCCCTCGGAAGGCGCGTCTTCCTCCTCGAGTGGAGGAGCGCCACCTATGTGATCCCGGATTACTGCCCGCATCGCGGCGGGCCGCTCAGCCTCGGCACGAGGAGCGAGGACCCGTGCGCGATCAGGTGCCCGTGGCACGGCATGAGCAACCATATCAGACCCATGACGGAGCGGGCGATCCCCGCCGTCCAGGTCGGCGACGCCATTTCGTTCATACTGACCGAGGATCGATCATGACGAGCATTCTGTTGGTGATGCGTAAAGGCTACGGCATCCACGGCGATCACATCGAGACGCTTCGCCGCCTCGGGCTGTCGGTCCATCTCCTCACCGAAGTACCCCAGGCGGCGGACGACCCGCGCTTCGCCAGCGTCATCCGGATCCCCCCCGCAGAGAGGGAGAGCGCGGTGGACCGCGCGATCGAGTATTGCCGCGCCCACGGCATCAGCCTCGCCGTCACGTTCCAGGAGACGGACATCGAGGTCTGGGCAGCCATCAACGCGGCGCTGGGGGCGAGCACGGCCTCGCCCGCGGCGGCGGCCATCGCGCGAGACAAGTCCAGGCAGCGCCGCTTCCTCGCGGAGCATGGCCTGCCGACCCCGGCGTTCCTCGAGGTCGTCGACGTCGAGCAGGCCTGCATCGAGGCAGAGCACATGGGCTTCCCGCTCATCGTCAAGCCGACCCGCGCGGCGTCCAGCATGCACGTGACCCTCGCCACCAGTACAGCCGAGCTGCGGTCCCGGCTGACCGCGATCGAGACCCTCGCGCGCAGCGGAGCGGGAAACTACTACGCAGGGAAGATCGAGACCTTCGCCCTGCTGGAGGAGTTCCTCCCTGGCGACGAGGTGACCCTCGACGGGGTGGTGATCGACGGGGAGCTCCACCTGGGTGGCATTCATAACAAGATGCGCATGCCCGGACCGTTCTTCGAGGAAGATCTCTACTCGCTGCCGTTCAAGCGCCCCGAGGAGGAAGCTGGGCTCTTCGATATCGCGGACCGGATATGCCGGCGCCTCGATCTGCGGAGATCGCTCTTCAACGTCGAGCTTCGCAAGGACGCCGGCGGCGCCTACCGGGTCGTGGAGTTCAGCCCGCGCGTCAGCGGCGGGCATGTCTACCGGAACATCCGCGACGTATACTCGATCGACCTCGTCGCGGCGCACGTCGCGTCGTGCGTGCCCGCGCGCTCCGGCCTCGTCGAGCACGCGCTCCGTCGCTCGGCCCCACGGATGGCGACCTGCATCAAGTTCGTCTATCGGAGCGGGCGGGTCGTCGAGAACCACAGCGGGCCGGCGAGCCTCTCGGAGTCGTTCGTCGCGTATTTTCCGACTGCGCGCCCGGGGGCGATCGTCCGGGCTGCGCCCAGAGGGTTCGATATCACCGGGCTGCTCTCGGTGAAGGGGCTCTACCGAGGGCCTGGAGACATCGAGCGAGTCGAGCATGGCGCGGGCGAGCTCGAGGGCGCGCTCGGCCTCGTGATTGTGAATGAGGCACCATGAGAATGCGCAAGTACTGGCTCATCGCGCTGCTCGCCGTGACGCTGTCCGGCGACACGATGCTCACGGTGGCGCTCGTCTGGACGGCGCTCGCCAGCAGCAAGTCCACGCTGCCCCTGGGCCTGACGCTGGCCCTGATGAGCGTGGCGCCCTATGCCCTGCAGTCGGCGTTCCCGCAGCTCAAGTCGTGGATCTCACGCGCCCCTTTGCACGCCTTCGCAGCGGCGCGCGGGGCGGGGCTGCTCGTGGCGGTCGGCGCCCTGCTGTTGCCGTCGCCCATGCCCCTCTGGACGCTCTATGGCGTGGCCGGGGCGTTCACGATTACGGTGTTCATCGTCCAGCAGTGCATCGAGACGACGATGGCGAGCCTGGTGCTGCGCGACGTGCTCAGCGCCGGAGAAGCGTCGCGGATGTCGCAGACGAGCATCCAGCTGGGCGCCTTCACGGGCGGGGCGCTGGGCGGCATGCTCCTCGAACGCGCGGGAATTCGCTTTACCTTCATCGCCCTCATCGGGACGCTCGCCGTCGGATCCCTGATCCCCGCGCTGCTCCGCGACGAGGTGGGCGGCGTGCAGCGCGGCCGGCAGCTGCCAAGCCGAGATCCAGGGCCGCAGGTGCGCCCCGCGCGGCCCTCGCGCTCGTCGTCCCGGTCTCTGTTGCTCTGGCTCGCGCTGCTCGGCGTGCTGGTGCTCACGATCCAGCTCGGGTCGTACAACTATCTCTTCCCCATCGTCATGCAGAAGGGCAAGCTGTGGCACGCGAGCGACTATGGATTGGTGAGCGCGTCCGCGGGAGTGGGCGCCCTGCTCGCCTCCCTGATCGTCGTGGCGCAGCGGGCAGAGCGCTGGCAGGTCCTCGCGTCGGTGTTCGTGATCGCGCTCGCGGATACTGGGCTGTGGATCACGAGGAGCGTCGTCGTCGCCATGGCGCTCACGTTCGTGCTGGGCTACGCGTTCAACACGCTGCGGATCCGCCAGCGGACGCTGATCTTCGAGAACGTCGCGAGCGACCGAGAGGGCGCGGAGTGGGCCGCTCGCACGACGGTGGTGTTCCAGGTGACCAAGGCCGCGCTTCCCATCCTCCTCGCGCTCGTCATCGACGCGTCCGGCGTCACGCGCGCGGGACCTGGCTTGGCGATCGTGGGGTGCGCCGTCGCCGCGGTGCTCCTCTTCATAACAACTCAGCAAGGGCGGCACGCCTCTCTCGTGGCGATCGCGAGGTCCACGGCGCCGTCATCGGGTGCGTGTCAATGAAACGTCTCCTCCTGATTGAAAGCGGAAAGGAAAGCTATCGCTCGTTCACCTTCGAGGCGCTGCGCCGAGGCGGGATCGACCTCGTCCTGGCGGCGAAGAGCCCGCCGACATGGCAGCAGCGCTACCTCGGCGGCTTCGTGGAGGCCGACGTGGACGGCCCGAGCTTCCGTGAGCGCGTCCTCGATCACCACCGGCGGCAGCCGGTCGACGGGGTGCTCACGTTCGTCGAGCGGCTCGTGCCGCTGGCCGCGGAGCTCGCCGCGGACATGGGGATCCGCGCGCCGACGCTGGCGAGCGCGCGTGCGGCGCGCGACAAGCACGAGATGCGCCGCCGCTTCGCCGCGGCGTGCATCCCGGTGCCCAGGGTGCTGTTGATGACCGACGTCTTGACGCGACGTCCGCCTGACTTCCCCATGCCCGCCGTGGTCAAGCCGATCATGGGGTTCGCGTCTCTGAACGTCTTCAAGATCGGCGCGTGGTCGGAGCTCGGCTGGGCCGAGGAGGTGATCGCGAAGGACAATCATCCCACGCTGCCCGACCCAGGGGGCGGCTACATGATCGAGGAGTACATCGATGGCCCCGAGTACAGCGTCGAATCGGTCGTGTCGGGAGAGCGTATCGTACACTACGGGATCACCCGGAAGATCACCTCTCCGGAGCCGTTCTTCGAGGAGGTGGCGCACGTCACTCCGGCGCCGCTGTCAGCGGAACAGAGAGAAGCCATGCTGACCATGACCGAGAGAGCGCTTCGCGCCCTCGATCTCGACCACTGCGCGACCCACACAGAACTCCGCATATCGAGCAGGCGCGGCCCGATGATCATCGAGGTGGCGGCGCGGCTCGGCGGCGACAAGATTCCCTTCCTCGTCGAGCTCAGCACCGGCGCGAGCCCCAGCCTCGCGGCAGGCCGAGCAGCGCTGGGCATGCCGGTCCCACCTGCCAGTCCGCCGGCGCGATGCCTGGGGATCTGCTTCTTCGTGCCGCGCGAGCCCGGGGTCACGCGCAGCGGGGTCGAGGAGCGTCCTGCGATCGAAGGCCTCCTCGAGTTCGAGTACTGGACGGGCGCCAGGACCGAGGTGAAGGTTCCGCCGGAGCAGTTCTTCACCCGGCTCGGGTATGCGCTCGTCGAGGGTCGCTCTGCCAGCGAGGCAGTTGCGCGGATGGCCCGAGTGATCACCCGGGTCGAGCAGGTGATCGGGGTACCGCTCGTGGCGGATATCGAGCCCCGTCTCCTCTGAGATCGCCTCCCTCCCCAGCGCCAGCCGGGCCGCGCGCCGTGGGCGATCACGAGCCGCGGCGCTCTGCTCGGCCGCGCGCCTGCTCTCAGGGGCTGCCGGCCCGCTCGATCACGAGGATCCGTGCCTCGCCTACCGGATGGGCCGCGTGCTCGTCCCCTTCGTCTGCACGGAAGACGTCGCCCGCCTCGAGGCGCACGCGCTGCACATCGCCGTCCATGCGGACGTGCATCTCGACCACGCCGTCAAGGACCGCGAAGACCTCCACACCGTCATTGGTGTGCCACACGTAAGGTTGGTCGGTCCAATGCAGCCGAACCGTCGCACCGTCGATCCGGGCGATGTCCAGGGCTTCCCACGGGCGCTCTGCCCGAAACAACCGAGCATTGAATGCTTGAATGATGCCCCCTCTTCCTGTGCGGGCCTGCGACGCCGCTGCACCTCGGCGGCTCGGGCGGTCCAGACCGTGGCAGCTGCCACCCGGACCACCGAGAGGTTACCATCCCCCTTCGGCCGAGCCAACCAGCGGAGGCATGTACAAGCTGGATTGAGCGAACAAGGTGAGAATCCTGATCGGGTCAGCTCGAAGCCGGCCTCACGGGAGCAGGCGCTCGCTTCAGCGCCTCGGCCAGGAGCGACCGATAGAGCGGCGAGCTCTCGCAGAGGGATTCGTGCGTGCCCACCGCCGCGACCCGACCGCCGTCGAGCAGCACGTTGAACGTCGACCTGAGGAGGTGCGGCGCGTGGGTCACGACGATGGCCGTGCGCCCGGCGGCGACCTCGCACGCCATGCGGAGGACCGCCTCGGCGGTGGCGCCCGGCAGGCCCGCCTCCGGCTCGTCCAGCACGAAGACCCGCGGCTCGCGCAGCAGCACCCGCGCGAGCAGCAGCCGCCGCGCCTCACCGCCCGAAAGGCTCGGCGGTGAGGCGCGCACCTCCGTCGCGAGGCCGCGCGCGGGCCGCGCCTCGCCCTCCGCCGGCGGCGCGCCTGCGAGCTCGTCGAGCTCCACCCGGCGGAGCGCCTCGCGCATGCGCTCCTCCGTGGGCGCGGGCTCGAGGCCGAGCGCCAGGTTGTCCGCGATGCTCCGCTCGAACAGCCGCGTCGATTGCCCCACCACGCCGAACAGCCGCGGGAGCTCCTCGGGCGGGATCTGCCGCAGATCCACGCCGCCCACGGCGATCGCGCCCGACGACGGCTCGTCGAGACGCAGGAGCAGGCGCAGGAGCATCGACTTGCCGCTGCCGGAGCGACCGCAGACGCCGACCACCGCTCCGGCGGGGATCGAGAGCGACACGCCATCGAGGACGGGGCGGCTCGCGCCCGGCGGCGTGAACGTGACCCCCTCGAAGGCGATCGACAGGGGGCGCCTCGCCTCGCCGTCCAGGCGCACCGCGAGGCCGCCGGAGGGGCGCGGCGGGTGCTCGGGCAAGCGCAGCAGCGCGAGCGTCGCGCGCAGCAGGGGGGCGCGCTCGATGAAGCCGGCGCGGAGGGCATCGAGCGCCTCGAGGCGCGCCATCAGCAGCGGCACCACGAGCAGGAGCTCTCCGACCTCGCCCGCGCCGGCGCCCCCGCGAGAGGCCGCGAGCGCGGCGACGATGACGAGCGGCGAGAGCGCCGCGAGCGTGCCCTTGATCTGGCCGGAGACGGCGAGCGCCTGGCCGAAGCGGCGGCGCGCGTCCGCGACCCGGCGCGCAGCCACGGCGAGCTCTCCCTCGGCCTGGGCGCGCGCGCCGAGCAGCCGGAGGTCCTCCGCTCCCGAAAGCGCCTCGCCCACCGCGCCGAAGACGGCCGTGTCGGCGTGCTGCATCTCCCGCATCGCGCGCGCCACGCGGCCAGAGGCCCGGTCCGCCGCGAGGCGCGAGGCCGCGAACAGCGCCGCGCCGCCCGCGAGGACGAGCGCCATGCCGCTCGAGAGCAGCGACGCGGCGAGGACCGCGAGCGTCGCGAGCGCCTGGGGCAAGCCGGTCGCGACGGCGATCGCGAAATCGGCGACGAGGCCGGCGTCCCGCGCGATCGCGAGCCGCACGACCTCCGCGCCCCGGACGGGCGGCGCGGGCCCGGCGCTCGGCGGCCGCGGCGCGGGTCCCGCCGCCTGCGCCGCGATGAGCGCGCGCCCGGCGGCGTCCACGTCGCGGGGCGAGGCGGAGAGCGCCGCCCGGAAGAGCGCGACGCGGAGCGCGGCGGTGAGGTCGCCGCCGAGCTCCGAGCTCTTCCGGCCCGAGAGCACCGCCAGGGAGGCCGACACGAGCGTGGCGCCGAGCGCTGCGAGGACCACGGCCGCCGGCGGTGCGCCGGCGAGCAGCCGGGCGAGCGCGCCGCCGATGCCGCCCGAGGGCGGCGCCTCGCGCCCGGAGACGGCGCCGAGGGCCACGCCGGCGATCGCCGGGAGCAGCCCGGACAGGGCGCCCGCGAGCGACGACAGCGCCACGACGAGGGCGAGGCGCGCGGCGGCGCTGGAAGAGCCGCCTCGCAGGCCGCCCGATGACGACGACATGGGCGACGTGCTCCCCTCGCGCAGCGAGCGAAGACCGATCCGCAGGATCGCGAGGAGCGCGCGCATCGACGTGCGATGCCACGGTACACTGCCGGCGCTGTTGCGCGCGACGCGCATTCGATCGACCCTCTCCTCGTGCGCACCGCGCTCGTGGCCCTGCTCCCGCTGCTCGCGGCCTGCGAGCGCCCGTCGCCCGCGCCGCCGGCGGGGGCCGACGCCGGGGCGCTCACCCCCTGGGCGCGCGGCGCCGCCGCGTCGCTGGACGACCGCGGCGCCCGCCTCCGGGCGGACAGCGCGCCAGCGGTGGGGTCCGTCGAGCCGGATGCGCTCGAGGAGATCCTCGCCGCCGCGCGGGAGGCCGCCCCCGGGCCGGCCGATGGCGTGAGGGTCGCGAAGATTGGCACGAGCACAGGGCTCCCAGCGCCCTCCGCGCTCCCGCCGGAGCCGGCGCCCGCCCCCGCACCTGCCTCCCGCTCGCGCGTCGAGATCGGCGCGCCCATGGTGCAGGCCAACATGTCGAGCCCGGCGATCGAGAAGGCGGCGCGGGCGCAGCTTTACTGGGACCTCGTGCAGCGCTGCCGCGGCCCGGGCGGGAGCCTGCTGCCGCCTGACGCCATCCGGGTGGAGTTCAACGTCGACGCCGAGGGCTATATCGTGGTGCCGACGATCATCGGGAGCGCGTCCGACCCCCGCTACGACGAGGCGGCCACCTGCATGCGGCGGGAGCTGTCGGGCGCAGCGTTCCGCGCGCCGGCGGGCGCGCGCGGCCTCCCAACCCGGGTCGACGCCACCGTGCCTTCGGTTGACTGAGCCGGAGCTGAACCCGGACTCCCAACCCGATGAAAGCGCCCAACCCGGGTCGGCCAACCCGGGTCGGCTCGACGCCCTCAACCCAGGTCGGGTAGCGCCCAACCGGTAGCGCCCAACCCGGGTCGGGTTTGTGGGTCGGCCGGATCGGCGCCCAACCCGGGTCGGCCACCCCCCAACCCGGGTCGGCCACCCCGCGCCCAACCCGGGTCGGCCACCCCCCAACCCGGGTCGGCCAACCCGGGTCGGCCACCCCGCGCCCAACCCGGGTCGGCCACCCCGCGCCCAACCCGGGTCGGCCACCCCGCGCCCAACCCGGGTCGGCCACCCCCCAACCCGGGTCGGCCACCCCGCGCCCAACCCGGGTCGGCCACCCCCCAACCCGGGTCGGCCAACCCCAACCCGGGTCGGCCACCCCCAACCCGGGTCGGCCACCCCCAACCCGGGTCGGCTCGACGCCTCAGTCGAGGCGTGAGACCCCGAGCGACCGCATGAGCGCCCGCTTCTTGTCCTGGTGCTCGTGCATCCGGCGGAGGACGTCGACCACGAAGGCGACCGTCGCGACGATGTTCTCACCCTGGTTGAGCATCACGCACTCCGCGCGCGAGCTCATCGCCGCGTCCGTCACCTCCCCGCGGGTCGGCACGCCGGTCTTGTTCAGGCTCTCGAGCACCTGCGTCGCCCAGATGGCGGGGACCAGCGCGGCCTCGCAGAGCCACAGGAGCTCCTCCTGGACCTCCGCCAGCCGCATGAACCCCATCTCGACGGCCATATCGCCGCGCGCCAGCATCACCCCCACGTTCTCGCTGCGCATCGCCGTGAGCAGGAGCCTCGGAAACCGCGCGAACCCAGGCGTCGTCTCGATCTTGAGGACGATCCCGAGGTGAGCGGCCTCGCGCGCGGCGAGCTCCGCCTGGAGGCGCTCCACATCGGAAGGAGACCGAACGAACG
Organism: Sorangium sp. So ce145; assembly: GCF_051525985.1. Taxonomy (NCBI): domain Bacteria; kingdom Pseudomonadati; phylum Myxococcota; order Polyangiales; family Polyangiaceae; genus Sorangium; species Sorangium sp. So ce145. The sequence continues at coordinate 7,294,272 of NZ_CP150315.1, forward strand.
AGAGCCCCACCATGTCCGCGTGGCGCGCGATGAAGCCGAGATCCTCCAGATCCTTCGGCGTGAGCGACGGGATCCCGAGCTCGGTGTCCGGAAAGTTCAGGCCCTTTCCTGACTTCAGCTTCACGGATCCCTGGCGCGCGAAATCCACCTCCACGAGCGCGGCGCCCTCGGTCACGAGCTTGACCGTGCCGCCGAGCCGCCCGTCGTCGTAGAACACCCGGTGCCCGGGCCGGAGGTCGTCCACGACCTCCGGGATGGTGCAGCCGAGCGCGAGCACCTCCCCTGCGCCGGTGCTGCCCGCCGAGGGGCGCGCCCGCTTCACGTCCTTGCAGAGCCAGAGCCAGGGCCGCTCACCCCGCTCGGACAGCGTGACGCGCGCCGAACCCCCGTCGATCTTGCTCACGCGCGGATTGGGCCCGGCGATGTCGCAGAGGACCTTGCACCGGACCCCGGTCTCCCGCCCCGCCTCCCGGAGCCGCTCGATGAGCCCGGCCCACGCGCCCGCGTCCTCCTTCGCGCAGTTGATCCGCGCGACGTCCATCCCGCCCTCGATCAGCCGCTTCAGCTCCCCCTTCCGCGCGTCCCCGGGCAGCGTCACCATCACCCGCGTCGTTCGCCCCTGGCGCCCCTCCCCGAGCAGCACCCGCGCGTGCTCCTCGAGCAGCGCGCCCCCCGAGGCGAACGTGGTGGGCGACTCGCCGGGAGGCCGCACCTCGGGGCGCCGCGCGAGCGCGTCGAGCGCGCCGCGCACGGCGTCGAGGGAGGCCAGCGCGCAGCGCTCCAGGCGCCCCAGCGAGCTCAACCCGAGCGACGCGAGCTGCCGCTGCAGATCGCGGATGTCCTGCTGCCGGACAGCGAGGTAGTGCAGCAGGTTCGTCGCTCCCGCTCGGTGCTTCGGGTGCACCGCATCGATCAGGTGCCGGTTGCGCTGCTCGTGCTCGATGGCGCTGGCACGCAGCGCCTCGACGGCGGCGAGGGCGCGCTCGACAACCTGCAGGTCGGGGTAAACCATGGTGCGATCTCCGGGCTCCGGCGCGCGGCCCCTCGCGTCCGCTGCAGCACACCGCGGCCGCGGCCGAGGCGGCCGCGCCGCGCCGATGAGTCCAGCATCGCGCGCAGGGCCAGTCCAGCGCCCCACGCCGGAAGACCACGGGCGAGGACGGAACGTCTCCATTCCTCCACAGAAGCGTCATCGAGCGCCGCCATGCAGCGACGACGCGACAGTTTTAAGGATAGCCCCCGGCGCTATGCCGGCGCCCGGTACCGCGCCACGACGACCGTGATGTCGTCGTCCGGGCTCGGGCACCACCCCTCGACCTCCCTCAGGATCCTGTCGCGGATCGCCTCGACCGGCGCGGTCTGCACGGCCTCGATGGCGGTGCAGAGCCGCTCCAGCCCGAACTGCTCGCGGTGCGCGTTGCGCGCCTCCGTCACCCCGTCGCTGTAGAGCACGAGCACGTCCCCGTCCTCCAGGACGAACTGGGCGTCCCGTGTCACCTCGTCGATGACGGGCAACACGCCGATCCAGACGCCCGAGCTCGGGATGCACACGCACCGCCGCGTGCGCGCCGAGCACACGATGATGTCGTCGTGCGCCCCGGCGAACGTCACCCGCCCGCCCCGCTCGTACCGGAGCAGGAGCAGCGTCGCGTGCTCGTCCCGCTTCAGCCGGCTGCGCACGTTCTTGTAGAGCGCCTTGTTGAGCGCCGCGAGCAGCTCGCTCGGGCTCGCGCCCGGGTCCCTGCTCGTCAGCGCCGACACCATGCTCTGGATCATCAGCATCACGAGCCCCGCGGCGAGCCCGTGCCCCGCGACGTCGCCGATCCCGAGCCACCCCCCCTCGGGCGTCGCGATGACGTCGTAGTAGTCGCCGCCCACCTCGGCCGCCGGCGTCATGGCCGCGGAGAGCTCCAGCCCCTCGATGTGCAGCCGCTCTGGCACCAGCGTCGTCTGGAGCCGCGCCGCGAGCGCCGTCTCCTGCCGCTCGCTCTCCTGCTCCAGCCGCTCGCGCAGCTCCACCTGACGCACCATCTCCCGGTGCAGCGCCACCGTCTTCACCGCGGAGCCGATCTGGAGCCGCAGCGCGTCGTAGACCATCTCGTTCATGCCGCTGTTCAGCGCCATCACCCCGAAATACTCGGTGTCACCGAACGTGAGCGGCATCACGACGACGCTCGTGCGCTCGCTCGAGCTCAGGAACCCGGGAGGGGCCAGGGAGCGCGACGGGAAGCTCTCGGTCGGCGGCGCCAGCGCGCGGCCGTCCTCCATCAGGAACAGCGTCTTCAGGGTGGCTCGCTGGGCGTCGTCGTAGAGCGAGACGGCCGCGCGCGTGAAGTGCAGCCTGGGCATCTCCGAGGCCAGCATGCGCTGGAAGAGGGGCAAGCTCAGGCACGTCGAGAACCACCGCCCGCTCCAGCTCAGGTCGATCGAGGCGACCTCCACGTCGAGGCGCTGCCGCCCCTCGACGCGCACGGACGCGCTCCCGATGAGGACGCGGCACGCATGCCACAGCTGCTCCAGGGCCTCGTTCACGGCGGCGTCGCCCCCCTCCTCGACCGGCCGCCGGAGCCGCGCGCGCAGGAGCGTCACCACGCCCTGGAACAGATCGAGGAACACCCCCTCGCGCCCGGCCGTGTCGAGGACGCGCTCCAGCACGTGCAGGAAGCACCCGTCGTGGCCCTCGAGCTCCTCTTCCAGCGCCGACAGGAGCCCGCCCGCCCAGCCGTCGAGCGACGCGGCCGGGATCCCCACGGCCTGCTCGAGCGCGCGCTCCAGCTCGTCGCGCCGGCCGCCGAGCGACATCGCCCCGAGGCGCGGCGGGTTCGTGAGCGGCCGCGTCGCGATCGCCTGGTACGCGCAGCCGCAGGACTCGCGCCGCGTGAGCTCGATCTGCTGCATGTTCCGTTCCGGGACGGACTCGCCGTCGAGCATGCGCACGACCGTCTCGAGCGCGATCTCCCCGAGCCGCTTGATCGGCTGGCGAACCGTCGTCAAGGACGGCTTCGCGTAGCGCGCGACGCCCACGTCGTCGAAGCCGCACACCAGGATGTCCCTCGGCACGTGGAGGCCCCGCGCCTTCAGGAGCTCGATCGCGCCGAGGGCCATGTTGTCGTTCGCCGCGACAACGGCGTCGATCTCGACCCCGCGGTCCAGGATCTCGGCCATCGCGGCGCGGCCCGTGTCGATCGTGAACTGGCCGCTCGCGACGAAGCGCTCGTCGTACGGGATCGCCCGCGCGGCGAGCGCCTTGCGGAACGCGTCGGCACGGATCCTCGCCTCCCCGTTGTTGACCGGACCGCCGATGTACGCGACGCGCCGGCACGCGTGATCGTCGAGCAGGTGGCCGGCCGCCATCTCGATCCCGAGGCCGTTGTCCACGACGATGCTCGGGATGCCCTCCAGCGGGATCCCGATGCTGCACAGGGGCATCGGCGCGTAATCCAGGCAGAAGCGCTGCACCCCCTCGGCGCCGACGAAATTGCACAGCGTCGCCGACGCGACCACGATGCCGTCGACCGCCTCCGCGCTGACGAGGCGGTAGATGCTGTTCTGGGCGGCCTCGGAGGGACCGTGGGCGGAGAGCGTCTCCCCGACGGCGATCACGAGGTTGACGTCGTGCGCCTCGGCGGCGCGCTCGACCCCGATCCGCAGCGCGGATTGGTACTCGCCGCGCACATAGTCCATCACGAGGGCGATCGTCCGGCGCTTCTTCATCTTGTCCTGCGGCTCTCCGGTCAGGTGTCCTCGATCGAGACCAGCTCCGGAGACATGCGCTCGAGCGCCGCCAGGCTCCGTCTTTGCCATCCCAGCCGTGCGTCCGTGCGAAATTGCACCTTGCACTTCAGCCCCTGGCCCGCGAGCCCGCAGATGAAGCTGATGAACGCTTTCAGGCAGCTCGAGTTGAGAAAGTAAAGAGACCTTATATCGAACTGCACCGCGCTGATGGAGAGGCGCATGACCTCTCCCTGGAGGGCCTTGAGGCAAAGGCCGAGCGGCGGCGCCGCCGCCATGTCGCCCGTGCCGGTGAGCTTGACGCCGAGGGTGTCGTCCCTCAGGGTCGGCTCGATCCCGAAGCTGTCCGTGACGACAGGCTCAACCCGTAAACCGCTCATCTCCCCTCCATCCCGCAACCGGCGCCTGCGCGATGATCGTCAGCCTGCTCCCCTCGATCGTGTAGTCCACGTCGAGCCCGCCCTCCGCGCGCACCCGCGCGAGGCCGAGCCCGGATACCCCTTCTACCATCGCCGTCTCACAGATGAGCTCGTCATAGTGCTTCACAGGATCGCTCGCCGACCTCAGCGCGGAGAGCCGCCGCTCCACCTCGCGCAGCCGCTCCGGCGACGCCTCGTTCCGCGCGCGGATCACGAGGACCCGCGCGCCCTCGCCCCCCTCCAGCGCGAGCTCGATGCTGACCTCCGGGCCGGACGAGTACTTGATGAGGTTCTCGACGAGCTCGTGCGCGGCCATGTAGAACCGCGAGCTCTCACTCTCATCGTCCAGCACCATCCCACAGAAGCTGGACACGAGCCGTAACACCGCGCTAGCCATCCGTTCACTCGGGAAAAACGTGATGCACAAGAACGGTGAAGCGTCCTGGCCCAGTCCGGAAGCTAACACGGTTCACGCAGCGTACGTAATTCTTGCACCGGATCCAATCCCCCTTGGTCGGCCGTGTGCCCATGTAGGCGAGCGAACGATCGCGAGCGCCGCGGCGCGCTGTTCACGGCGTCCGTCTCGACCACGGCGCTCGCCGCTTCGCCGGGCGCGCCGGCCGCGCCTCGACCGATGCGTCAGGGCTGCCGGGGGGCGCGGTACCTCGCCACGACGATCGTGATGTCGTCGTCGGGGCTCGGGCACCACCCCTCGACCTCTTTCAGGATCCTGTCACGAATGACCACGACGGATTCGGTCTGGACGGCCTCGATGGTGGTGCAGAGCCGCTCGAGGCCGAACTGCTCATGGTGGGCGTCGCGCGCCTCGGTCACTCCATCGCTGTAGAGCACGAGGACGTCGCCGTCCTCCAGGACGAACTCGGCGTCTCGCGTCAATTCGTTGATGGATGGCAGCGTGCCGATCCAGACCCCCGAGCTCGGGATGCACACGCAGCGGCGGGTCTTCGCGCGGCACACGAGGATGTCGTCGTGCGCCCCGGCGAACGTCACCCGCCCGCTCCGCTCGTACCGCAAGAGGAGCAGCGTCGCGTGCTCGTCCCGCATCAAGCGGCCGCGGACGTTCTCGTACAGCGCCGCGTTGATGGCCGAGATCACCCTGGCGGGGCTCGCCCTCGGGTCCCTGCGCGTCAGCGCCGAGACCATGCTCTGGATCATCAGCATCACGAGCCCCGCAGCGAGCCCGTGCCCCGCCACGTCGCCGATCCCGAGCCAGCCGCCGTCGGCGGTCGCGAGCACGTCGTAGTAGTCGCCGCCCACCTCGGCGGCCGGCTTCATGACGGCGCAGAGCGAGAGCCCCGCGACCGACAGCCGCTCCGGGACCAGCGTCGTCTGGATGCGCGCCGCGACGACGCTCTCCTGGCGGACCCGCTCCTGCTCCAGCCGCTCGCGCGCCTCCACCTGACGGACCATCTCCCGGTGCAGCGCCGCGGCCTTGGTCGCGGAGCCGATCTGGAGGCGGAGCGCGTCGTAGATCAGCTCGTGCGCGCCGCTGCTGAACACCGCGACACCGAACTTCTCCTCGTCGCCGAACGCGACGGGGAGCGCGATCATGGTCGTGCGCTCCCGGCCTCCCAGGAACCCGTCGGGCGCGAGGCGCCGCGCCGGGAAGCTCGCCGCCGGCGGGTCCACCTCGCGGCCGTCCTCCATCAGGAAGAGCGACCTCATGACACCTCGCTGCGCCTCGGGAGCGTCGTCATACAGCGACACAGCGGCCCGCGATATCCCGAGGACCGGCAGCTCCGACGCGAGCACGCGCTTCAGGCTGGGCAGGCTCAGGCACGTCGAGAAGCTCCGCGCGCTCCAGCTGAGGTACGTCGCCGCGAGCTCCACGGTCAGCCGCCGCTCCCCCTCGACGCGCATCGACGCGCTCGAAATGACCATGCGCGACACGTGCCAGAGCCGCTCGAGGGCATCGTAGAGAGCGACGCCCCCGCCGCCCGACGGCGGCCGGCCGAGCCGCTCCCGGAGCACGTCGATCACGCCCTGGAAGTGATCGAGGATCGCGCCCGCGCGCCCCGCCGCGTCGAGGAGCGCCTCGAGCGCGTGCCGGAAGCGGTTCTCCCGCCCCGCGAGCTCGTCCTCCAGCGCCGACAGGAGCTCGCCAGGCCAGCCATCGAGCGAGCCCGTCGGGATGGCCACGCTCCTCCTGAGCGCGGTCTCCAGCGACTCCCGCCGCGCCGCGACCAGGGACGGCCCGTCGCGCGGCGTCGAGGCCGACGGCGAGAGCGAGGCGCTCGCCTGGACCCGGCAGCCGCACGACTCACGGCACGTGAGCTCGACGTCGAGGAGCGCCATGTCCTCGACGACCTCGCCGTCGAGCATGCGCATCATCGTGTCCATCGCCTGGGCCCCGAGCCGCTTCATGGGCTGGCGAACGGTGGTGAGCGACGGCTTGGAGAAGCGCGCGATGAAGGCGTCGTCGAAGCCGGACACGAGGATGTCCTGCGGGACGCGGAGCCCCCGCTCCGCGAGCAGCTCGATCACGCCGAGGGCCATCTTGTCGTTGGCGGCGACCACGGCGTCGACCTCGACCCCGCGGTCCAGGATGTCGCGTATCGCGACGCGGCCGCTGTCGATCGTGAACGCGCCCACCGCGAAGAGGCGCTCGTCGAGCGGGAAGCCGCGCGCCGCGAGCACCCCCCAGTAGGCGTCGGCGCGCGCCTTGGCCTCCTCGTTGTTGGCCGGTCCGCCGACGTACGCGATGTTCCGGCGCCCGTGGACGTCGATCATGTGCCCGACCGAGAGATCGATCCCGAGGCCGTTGTTCACGATGAGGCTCGGGATACCGTCGATCGCCATCCCGATGCTGAAGACGGGCAGCGGCGCGTAAGCCCGGAAGAACTCGCGCATCCCCTCGATGCCGATGTGATGGCAGAGGGTCGCCGACGCGACGATGATGCCGTCGACCGTCTCCGGGCCGATGAGCTGATAGACGCTGTTCTGGGCCGCCCCCCCCTCGCCGGGCAGCGCGAGCGTCTCTCCGAAGGCGATCACGAGATTGACGTCGTGCGCCTCCGCCGCGCGCTCGATGCCGAAGCGCACCTCGGACTGGTAGTCTCCCCCGACGTAGTCCATCAGGAAGGCGATCGTCCGGCGCTTCTCGCTCATCTCCCGCGGCTCTCGCGTCAGGTATCGGCGATGGAGACGAGCTCCGGAGACATGCGCTCGATGGCCGTCAGGCTCCGCCGTTGCCAGCCCAGCCTCGCGTCGGTGAGGAACTCCACCTTGCACTTCGGCCCCTGGCTCGCGATGCCGGCGATGAAGCTGATGAACGCCTTCAGGCAGCTCGAGTTCAGGAAGTAAAGGGCCCTCACGTCGAACTCGATGGCGCTCACGCGGAGGCGCGCCGCCTCGGCGTGGAGGTCCTTGAGCAGCAAGCCGAGCGGCGCGACCGCCGCCATGTCGCCCGTGCCGGTGAGCTTGACGATGAGGGTGTCGTCCCTCAGGGACGGCTCGATCCCGAAGCTGTCCGTGACGACGGGCTCAACCCTTAAGCTGCTCATCGACCCTCCACCTCCCCACCGGCGCGTGCGCGATGATCGTCAGCTCGTTGCCCTCGATCGTATAGTCCACGTCGAGCCCGCCCTCCGCGCGCACCCGCGCGAGGCCGAGCCCCGACACCCCTTCTACCATCGCCGTCTCACAGATGAGTTCGTCATAGTGCTTCACAGGATCGCTCGCCGTCTTCAGCTCGAAGAGCCGCCTCTCCACCTCGCGCAGCCGCTCCGGCGACGCCTCGTTCCGCGCGGAGATCTTCATGACGCAGGAGCTCTCGCGCTCCTCCAGCGCGAGCTCGAGGCTGACCCTGGGGCCCGAGGAGTACTTGATGATGTTCTCGGCGAGCTCGTGCGCGGCCATGTAGAACCGCGAGCTCACGTTGGCGTCGTCCAGCACCATGCTGCAGAAGCTGGACACCAGCCGAAGCACGCTGTTGGCCATACGCTCGCTCGGGTGGAACGAGATGCATAGAAACAGTGACCCGTTCGGACTCGGTTCGGACACTGACACGATTGGCGCAGCGTACGTGGTTCTCAACCCGGATCCAATCCCTTCTGCTGACACCGACGATAGCGCTCATGTAGGAAAGCGGGCGGCCTCGGGCCACAGTTGCCACAGTTACAGTGTTCGAGGCGCGCTGTACCTGGCCACGACCACCGTGATGTCGTCATCGGGGCTCGGGCACCAGGCCTCGACCTCGCCGAGGATCCGGTCCCGGATCGCCTCGGCGGGCGCGCTCTGGGAGGACTCGATGGTGGAGCACAGCCGCTCGAGGCCGAACTGCTCGTGGTGCGCGTTGCGCGCCTCCGTCACGCCGTCGCTGTAGAGCACGAGGACGTCCCCGTCCTCCAGGACGAACTCGGCGTCTCGCGTCATCGCGTCAATGGCGGGCAGCGCGCCGATCCAGACGCCCGAGCTCGGGATGCACACGCAGCGGCGGGTCTTCGCGCGGCACACGATGATGTCGTCGTGCGCCCCCGCGAACGTCACCCGCCCGCTCCGCTCGTACCGCAAGAGGAGCAGCGTCGCGTGCTCGTCCCGCTTCAGCCGACTGCGGACGTTCTCGTACACCGCCCCATTCACCGCAGAGAGGATGTCCCCGGGGCTGGCGCGCGGGTCGCTGCGCGTCAGGGCCGAGATCATGCTCTGGATCATCAGCATCACGAGCCCCGCCGCGAGCCCGTGCCCCGCGACGTCGCCGATCCCGAGCCAGCCGCCCTCGTCCGTCGCGAGCACGTCGTAGTAATCGCCGCCGACCTCGGCGGCCGGCTTCATGACGGCGGAGAGCTCGAGGCCCTCGACCGAGAGCTGCGCCGGCACCAGCGTCGTCTGGATGCGCGCCGCGACGACGCTCTCCTGGCGGACCTTCTCCTGCTCCAGCCGCTCGCGCAGCTCCACCTGCCGCACGACCTCCCAGTGCAGCGCCGCGGCCTTGACCGCCGAGCCGATCTGGAGGCGGAGGGCGTCATAGACCATCTCGTTCGCGCCGCTGTTGAGCACCGCGACACCGAACTTCTCCTCGTCGCCGAACGCGACGGGGAGCGCGATCATGCTCGTGCGCTCCCGGCCTCCCAGGAACCCTTCGGGCGCGAGGCGGCGCGCCGGGAAGCTCTCCGCCGGCGGCTCCAGCTCGCGCCCGTCCTCCATCAGGAAGAGCGCCTTCATGGTGGCGCGCTGCGGGTCGTGCGCGGTGTCATAGAGCGACACCGCGACCCGCGAGAACTGCATCCGCGGCAGCTCCGACGCCATCATGCGCCGCAGGATGGGCAGGCTCAGGCAGGTCGAGAAGCTCCGCGCGCTCCAGCTCAGGTAGAGCGACGCGAGCTCCACGTTGAGCCGCTGCTGCCCCTCGGCGCGCACGGACGCGCTCCCGATGACGATGCGCGAGGCGTGCCAGATCCGCTCGAGCGCCTCGTCGAGGACCGTGTCCCGGAGGGCCCCGTGGCCCCGGCGGAACTGCTCGCGGAGGAGCGTGATCATGCCCTGGAAGTGCTCGAGGATCGCGCCCTCGCGCCCCGCCGCGTCGAGGAGCGACTCGACCGCGCGCAGGAAGCGGCCCTCGGTCCCCGCGAGCTCCTCCTCCAGCGCCGACAGGAGCAGGCCGGCCCAGCCGTCGAGCGATCCGGCGGGGATCGCGACACTCTTCTCGAGCAGGCGCTCCAGATCGTCCCGCTGGCGGGCGGACGGGAGCGGCGCGCTCCACGCCTTGCTCGGGGGCGCGCCCGCGGGCTCCACCTGGTACCCGCAGCCGCAGGACTCGCGCAGCGTGAGCTCGACCGGGAACAGGTTGTACTCGGGCACCGGCTCGCCCTCGATCATGCGCACGATGATGTCCACGGCGCGCGCGCCGATGCGCTTGATGGGCTGGCGGATGGTGGACAGCGACGGCTTCGCGAAGCGCGCGATGACAGCGTCGTCGAAGCCGCACACGGGGAGGTCCCTCGGGACGCTCAGGCCGTGCGCCTTGAGCTCCTCGATGGCCCCGAGCGCCATGTTGTCGTTGGCGGCGACAACGGCGTCGAACGCGACCCCGCGCCCGATGATCTCCCGCATCGCGGCGCGCCCGGTGTCGATCGTGAAGCTGCCGGACGCGACGAGGCGCTCGTCGACGCGGAGCGAGCGGTCCGCGAGCGCCCTCCGGTAAGCGTCGGCGCGGACCTCCGCCTCCTCGTTGCTCGGCGGCCCGCCGATGTACGCGACGCGCTGGCACCCGTGGTCTTCGACGAGGTGTCCGACCGAGAGATCGAGCCCGAGGCCGTTGTCGACCACGAGGCTCGGGATGCCGTCGATCGCCATCCCGAGGCTGCAGATCGGCAGCGGCGCGTAGGACCGGCAGAACCGCTTCATCCCCTCGGTGCCGACGTGGTGGCAGAGCGTCGTCGAGGCGACGATGATGCCGTCGACCGTCTCCGCGCCGATGAGGTGATACATGCTGTTCTGGGCCGTGCTGGCCGCACCGGGCAGGGCGAGCGTCTCGCCGAAGGCGATGACGAGATTGACGTCGTGCGCCTCGGCGGCGCGCTCGACCCCGAAACGCACCTCGGACTGGTACTCGCCTCGTACGTAGTCCATCAGGAGGGCGATCGTCCGGCGCTTCTTCATCGTGTCCTGCGGTCCTCGCTTCAGGCGTCCGCGATGGAGACCAGCTCGGGGGACATGCGCTCGAGCGCCGTCAGGCTCCGCCGCTGCCACCCCAGCCTCGCGTCCGTGAGGAACTGCACCTTGCACTTCAGCCCCAGGCCCGCGAGCCCGCAGATGAAGCTGATGAACGCCTTCAGGCAGCTCGAGTTCAAAAAGTAAAGAGACCTTACGTCGAACTCCACGGCGCTCACGGAGAGGCGCACCACCTCCGCCTGGAGGGCCTTGCAGTAGGAGCCGAGCGGCGCGGCCGCCGCCATGTCGCCCGTGCCGGTGAGCTTGACGCTGAGGGTGTCCTCCCTCAGGGTCGGCTCGATCCCGAAGCTGTCCGTGACGACGGACTCAACCCTCAAGCTGCTCATCTCCCCTCCATCTCCCAACCGGCGCGTGTGCGATGATCGTCAGCTCGTTCCCCTCGATCTTGTAGTCCACGTCGAGCCCGCCCTCCGCGCGCACCCGCGCGAGGCCGAGCCCCGACACCCCTTCTACCATCGCCGTCTCATGGATAAGCTCGTCGTAGTGCTTCACCGGATCGCTCGTCGTCTTCAGCTCGAGCAGCCGCCTCTCCACCTCGCGTAGGCGATCGGCAGAGGCCTCGTTCCGCGCGCGGATCTTCAGGATATAGGAGCTCTCGGCCTCCTCCAGCGCGAGCTCCAGGCTGACCTTGGGGCCCGTCGAATACTTGGTGATGTTCTCGGCGAGCTCGTGCGCGGCCATGTAGAACCGCGAGCTCACGTTCGCGTCGTCCAGGATCATCCCGCAGAAACTGGACACGAGCCGCAGCACCGCGGTCGCCATGCGGTCGCTCGGGAAGAACGTGATGCACAGGAACAGCGATGCATTCAGGTTCGGTTCGGACGCGGGCACGATTGCCACAGCCTACGTCGTTCCCGCAGCGGAGCCAACGCCTTCTCTCGGGCGAGCGCGATCGCGCGGGTGAGGGCAGGCCCTACAATACGGCGCGACGGCGGGCTCTGGCTTTGACCTGGCGCGTCGACCGCGGTCCTTCACTGACGCGCGCCTTCACTGGCGCGCGGCCTCACGGCCGCGGTCCTTCACTGGCGCGGTCCTTCACTGGCGCGCGGCCTCACGGCCGCGGTCCTTCACTGGCGCGCGGCCTCACGGCCGCGCGACGAGCCGCTTGCCCTGGGCCCTCAGGTTCGACACCGCCTCTCCCACGCGCTGGGCGAGCGGCAGGCCCCGGGGCACCACGAGGCCGGTCGCCCCGCCCACGCGGCCGAAGGACCATGAGAGCACCGAGCCGTCGGCGTCCCAGGGCGCGAGCCGCTCGCGGCCGTCGGACGGCATGGCGCCGACGATCTCGTGCCGCTCCAGGTCGAGCGCCGCGATCCGGTCCGCGGACGAGAGCAGCAACGTCTTGCCGTCGGGCGCGGCGGCGATGTCCTCCCACTCCGCCCCGCTCACGCCCTCGAGCACCCGCTCCGTGAGACCGGCGCGGCGGATCACGACGACGCCCGTCGCGTCCGCGAAGGCCGCGTCCCCCGGCAGGGGGCCGTCCGCGATCGCGGTCGCGCGCGGCGTGGCGTACCCGAGGACCCGCACCTCGCCCCGCGCCTCGTCGATGCGCGCCAGCGCGCCCGAGCTGAACGAAAGCCACAGCCCGGGGCCGACGTCGCCGCGCGCGGCGCTCGGGCGCGCCTCGTAGACATAGCCGTCGGTCACCGCGATCGTGCGGGACGACAGGTCGCGGAGCGACGTCGCGACGACGTTACCGTCGAGCTCCTGCGTGAACAGCGTCCGGCAGGCGGCGTCGACGCCGAGCACGAGCGCCGGCGCCCTCGGCACCACCTCCACCGTCGCGCCGGTCGTCGCGTCGAACAGCGTCCACACCCCCTCGTCCCGCCGGTACGCCATGAGCCGGCCGTCGTCGCAGGCGCGCAGCAGGTGGCCCCGCCGCGCGGCCGTGCGGCGCCGCGAGCCCTCGTCGTACAGGCGCACCTCGCCGCCGATCTCGAAGGCGACGACGCCCCCGCGCCGCAGCGCGGCCGCGGCCGAGGCGGCCGCGCCGCGCACCTCGGGGCTCCCCTCCGGGTCGAGCCCCTCGAACCCGAGGAGGCGCTCCGCGGCGGGCGCGCCCGGGCTGAACAGGACGAGGTCGCGCGTGAGCACGCGCCGGTCCGGCAGCCGCCACCCGCCGAGGAGCGCGTGCGGGCCGACGTCGCGCTCGGCGATGTCGGCCATCTCGCCGCGCGCGCGCAGCGGCCGCGGCGCGCCCTTGCCCGGGGACGCCTCGCACGGCGAGCCCTCGGGCGGCGGATCGCCCGCGGCGCGACCGCCCTTCCGGAGGTAGTGCCAGACGCTGCCGCCGCCGCCGCACACGCCCAGATCGAGCCCGCCGGCGTCCCAGCGCGCCGACGCGGGCGCCGGATCCGTGTCGAGCTCGAAGAGCGGCGCCTCGGGCCGGTCGAGGGCGTAGATCGACGTCCTGCTCTGCTGCACGAGCGCGATCACGGGATCGCGCGGGCTGAAGCGGCCGAGCACGGCGGGCGCGCCCAGGGTGATCTCGGCGCCCGCGCCGCCGCCGGGCCCCCAGAGCAGCGCCCTGCGCCCGAGCACCGCCGCCACGCGCGCGCCGTCGGGCGAGACGCCGAGCACGTTGCCGCGGAACGGGTGCCGATCGACCGCCTCGGCGCCGCCGCCGCGCCGCATGTCCCAGCGCGCGATCCCGCCGTCGGTCGAGCAGGCGAGGACGGGCGCCGCCTCGGCCGCGTGGACGGCGCTGCTGCAGCGCACCGGCGCGACCGCGGCCAGCGCGACGGTGCCGCCCTCCCGCAGCCGGAAGACGCGGACCTCGCCGGTGACCGAGCGCGTCGCGAGCGCCGTGTCGAACGCGAACGGCACGCGCTCCACGTGCGGGGCGTCGTGCGGCCGCAGCGCGAGGACGCGCGGCGATTTGGCGCGCTCGATGCTCTCCGGGTCGGCGTCGAGCGCCACGTCGTCGATGACCTCCGGGTCGGGCGGGCGCAGGTCGGCGACGAGCAGCGAGCCCCCGGGGCCGCCGGCGATGACCCACCGATCGTCCCACGGCAGCGCCGGCCCCACCACGCCGTCGACGGTCAGGAAGCGCGCGCGCGGCAGGCCCACCGCGGCCGACGCGAGATCGAGCGGCAGCGCCGCGTCGTCCGCGCGCCGCGCGAGGGCCGCGGCGATCCACGCGGCGCGGTGGTACGGGTCCTCCGTGCGGCGCGCCTTGCCGATGAGCTCGGCGAGCTCGGCGCGCTCCTCGGCCTCGCGCGCCTTGGCCTCGGCCTGCGCCTGGCGCGCCGCGACCCACCGCTCGGCCACGAACGCCGAGGCGACGGTGAGCCCGAGCGCCAGGGCCGCGCCGATCTTCTTGGCGCGCTGGGCGCGGGCGCGCCGGAGGCTCTCCCGCACGAGCGCCTGCTCGCGCCGCGGCAGCCGCGAAGCCAAGGCCGCGCTCTTGCGCACCTGCTCGAGCAGGTCGCGGCGCAGGAGGAGATCGGGGCTCTCGCCGGAGCGATCCCACACGTCGGCGGCCTCGCGGAGCCGCTCGAGCAGGATGAGCCGCTCCATGTGCAGCGCGCGGGTGGCGGCGGCGTGCGGCCAGCTCGAGACGAGCGACTCGTGGGCGAGCTCCACGGACCTGTCGCGGCGGACGAGGAGGCGCGCGCGCTCGAGGGCGCCGAGGACGCGGTCGACATCGTCGGGCGGCGCGGCGACGGCCTCGGCGAGCTCCGCCTCGGCCCAGCGGACGCGCGACCCGTCCATCGCGCCGAGCCGGAGCAGCGCCTCGTCGGCGATCGCGCGGTCCTCCGGGGCGAGGGCGGCGAGGGCGGCGTCGGCGTGCCGCGCGAGGGCGCCGCGCACGCCGCCGAGCTCCTGCCAGGCCTCGCCGCTCAGCGCGCCGCGAAGGGCGCGCGCGCGCTCCCACCACGCCGCGAGGGCGAGCGCGATGAACGAGAGCGCCGCGCCGCCGCTCCGGAGCTCGCGCTGCGCCTCGGCCGCGACCTGGGCGAACCCGCGCACCTCGGCGCCGGCGAGCTTCGCCGGGCCCGCGACGAGGTCCTTCACGGCGGCGGCGGCGGGCAGCCCCACGTAGCGCAGCGCGGCCCGGAGGCCCTCGCCGGCCGGGGTGGCGAGGAGGGCCGCGGTGCGGTCGTCGGCCTCGTCGAGCACGCCGATGAGCCGGAGGCCTCGCCGCGGCTCGCCGGTCGCGAGCGCGCCCACGAGGGCGGCGAGGCGCCCGCCGCCGAGGGGCGCGATCGGGTCGACGATGAGCGCGACGCCGACGGCGGACGCCATGCAGAACCTGGTGAGGGCGTCGAGGTCCGCGGCCTCGAGCTCCGGCGAGACGGCGGCGAGCGCGCGGGCGAGGGCGCCGTCGGGGTCGTCGCCCGGGCTGAGGCGCGCCTCGATCCAGTCGTCCTTCTGGTCGACGTGGCGGCGCGCGAGGTGGGGCACGAGCCCCGCGGAGGCGAGCGAGCTCTTGCCCGATCCGCGCGGCCCCTGGAGCACGACGCACGGCTCGAACTCGAGCTCGCGCCCGAGGCGCGCGGTGTCGTCGTCGCGCCCGAACAGGAGCCCCTCGTCGGTGGACGAGAGCGCCGCGAGGCCCCTGTAGGGCCGATCGGGGACGCCGTGGGGCCGCTCCCAGACCTCGTCGATCAGCTGCGTCAGCTTCCCGGGCGCGACGCGCCGGTGCGCAGGATCGACGGACAGGAGCCGCTGGAGGAGCGCGACGAGGCCGCGCGGCAGCCGCGCGGGGTCGCGCTCGAGGTCGCGCATCGCGCCGCGCAGGGTCGCGGCGCGGAGCTCGGTCCACCAGGCGGAGACGCTCGCGGGGTCGGAGCAGTCGTCCGGCTCGTCGGGCACGGCGTGCGGGAGGCGCCCGGTGGCGAGCTGCGCGATGCAGACGGCGAGCGCGTAGGCGTCGGTGGCGGCGGTCGGCTCGGCCATCTCGAGCACCTCCGGCGCCATGAAGCCCGGTGTTCCGATGACGTTGCGCGCGGCGGCGGGGCTGTCCGCGCCGGCGAAGGCGCGGCGCGTGGAGGCGTAGACGTCGCGCTCGGCGAGGAAGGCCGCCGTGCCGAGGTCGCTGCCGCCGCTGTCATGGCCGCCGCCGACGGCGGCGGCGGGGGCGCGGGAGACGGGGGCGCCCGCGCGCCGCGAGATGCCGAAGTCGAGGACCTTGAGGGCGCCGTCCTGGGTGAGGAACAGGTTGGCGGGCTTGAGGTCGAGGTGGACGACGCCGCGCGCGTGGATGACGTCGAGCGCGCCGGCGACGTCGCGGGCCCAGGCGACGACGCGGCGCCAGGGGATGCGGCGGCGGAAGCGGATCAGGTCGGCGAGGTTCCGGCCCTCGAGGAGCTCCATCGAGACGAACGGGGTCTTCGGCGCGCCGTGGAGGATGCCGGCGGCGTAGATGGTGACGAGCGACGGGTGGCGGAACGAGGCGAGGAGCTTGGCCTCGTCGGCCCAGTCGGCGGCGTCGGCGAAGTCCGAGACGAGCAGCTTGAGGGCGACCTCGCGGAACGGCGCGCCGTCGGGCAGGAGCTCCTCGGCGCGCCACACGTCGCCGAAGCCGCCGCGGCCGAGGCGGACGCGGAGCCGGTAGCGGCGGTCGAGCACGTCGCCGGGGGCGTGCGCGAGCCCGCCCGCGGGCATGGGCACCGGGCCCGGATCGCGGGAGGAGCTCCCCTCGTCGACGAGCGTGCGGTCCATCGCGAGACGACGGTATCACCGGCGCGGCGAGAGGTGGACGGTCCCGCTCACCGCGGTCCCCGGCGCCGCGGCGGTCCGCCCGGCTGCGCGTGGACATCGGAAGCCCGGCGCGCGACACTGCCGCACATGGGAGAAGCGGCGCCGCGAAGGAAGCTCTCACCGGAAGAGTACCTCGCTCTCGAGCGCGCATCGGAGGCGAGGCACGAGTACGCCGGCGGCGAGCTCTTCGCCATGTCTAGGGGCACGTTCGAGCACAGCGCCATCGCCGCGAACATCGGCCGACTGCTCGGCAACGCGCTGGGCGAGCGTGGATGCGTGGCGCTCAACTCCGACATGAGCATCAAGATCCCCGCCGCGGATCGCTACGTCTACCCGGACGGCTCGGTCGTCTGCGGCCGCCCCGAGTTCGAGGACGAGCGGCGCGACACGCTCCTGAACCCAGTCCTCGTGATCGAGGTGCTCTCCGACTCGAGCGAGGCGTACGATCGCGGCGACAAGTTCGCGCATTACCAGACCGTGGCGTCGATCCGAGAGGTCGTCCTGGCGTCACAGAAGGCACCTCGCATCGAGGTGTTCGCGCGCCAGGCCGACGGGAGCTGGGTGCTCCGGGTCTATGGCCCCGGCGCCCGGGCTGCGCTCTCGTCGGTGGGGTGCGAGCTCGGCGTGGACGACGTGTACCGGGGCGTGCTCGCGGCCGCCAACGTCTGAATCCGCGGTTTCAGCGACACCGCATCGAACCGATCCACCAGCGCTGTAGCGGGAGTCGCCCCGGTTCACGACGAAAACCGCAGTGGCGCCAAGTTCGCCAATTCGCTCCATTCCCGCACGGAACGCCCGTGGAGACGCCCCGAGGACGCCGCGCGAGGTCGCGAGGAGCGCTGAGCGTGCTGAGCGCCGCCAGGCTGGACTTCCATGCCTTGCCGCGTATTCTGCCGGCGGGCGGGTCTCTGTCCGACGGGGGGACGGCCGATGCTCGAGCTGATGTGTGGGGGGCGTCACGCTCCTTTGAATGGCTGACGCGGAACACGGGGTCTTGCTGCAATGATCGATCTATCGGGTCATACGCTGTTCGAGAGGGTCTACGAAGGCGCCGAGACCGTGCTGTACCGCGGCCGCCGGAACGAGGACGGCGCGCCGGTCGCGGTCAAGGTGCCTCGGTCCGAGTTCCCGACGGCCAGGGATCTCGCGCGGCTGCGGCGCGAGTTCGCCATCCTGCGGGACGCGGGCGAGGTGGCCGGCGTCGTCAAGGCGCACGCCATCGAGAAGTGCGGCAGAGGCCTCGCGCTCATCATGGAGGACCTCGGCCCTTCCTCGCTGCACGCCGTCCTGAAGGCGCGCAGGCTCGACGTGGGCACGGCGCTCCGCACCGCCATCGCGCTCGCGGGCACCCTCGACACGCTCCACGGACTCCGGATCATTCACAAGGACATCAAGCCTCACAACATCCTGATCGACGAGGAGACGCAGAGCCCGCGGCTCGTCGATTTCGGCATCGCGGCGCGCCTCTCGAGGGAGACCCCCGAGACGGTCCCGCCGGACGCGCTCGAGGGCACCTTGTCGTATATCGCCCCTGAGCAGACTGGCCGCATGAACCGGAGCGTGGATCTGCGCGCCGATCTCTACTCGTTCGGCGTCACGCTCTACGAGATGCTGACAGGGGCCCTCCCCTTCCAGGAGGGCGATCCCACCGCGCTCATTCACAGCCACATGGCGCGCATGCCGACGCCGCCGCACGAGCGCGCGCCGGGGGTGCCCCGCGCGCTGTCGGACGTGATCGTGAAGCTCCTGGCCAAGATGCCGGAGGACCGATACCAGAGCGCCCGCGGGGTCAAGCTCGACCTGGAGGAGTGCCTCCGGCGGTGGGAGGCGACGGGCCGCGCCGATCCGTTCCCGCTGGGCCAGCACGACCGGCCGCTGGATCTGCGCGTTCCTCAGCGGCTCTATGGCCGGGATCACGAGGTGAACGTGCTCCTGTCCGCCTTTCAGCGGGCTCGCCGGGGCGCGGCCGGGCTGGTGCTCATCTCGGGCTACTCCGGCGTCGGCAAGACCACGCTGGTGAACGAGATCCACAAGCCCATCGCCCGTCATGGAGGGTATTTCGCGAAAGGGAAGTTCGATCCGATCAACCGGGACGTCGCGCTCGCGTCGGTGGCGCAGGCCTTCCGCGAGCTCATCCGGCAGGTGCTGACGGAGTCGGCGGCGGCCGTCGAGGCGTGGAGGCGCAAGCTGCTCGCCGCGGTCGGCGCGAACGGGCAGCTCCTCATCGAGCTGATCCCGGAGCTCGAGCTGATCCTCGGGCCTCAGCCGGCCGTGCCGGAGCTCGGGCCGACCGAGGCCCGGAACCGCTTCGATCTGCTGGTGCAGCGTTTCCTGCGGGTCTTCGCCGCGCCGACCCACCCGCTGACCCTCTTCCTCGACGATCTGCAGTGGGCCGATCCGGCGTCGCTCAGGATCCTCGACCGCCTCCTCACGGACGTGGAGGGCAACCATCTCCTGATCATCGGCGCCTATCGGGACAACGAGGTGGACGCCGCCCACCCGCTGCACGCGACGCTGGGTGAGCTTCGCAAGTCGGGCGTGGCGATCGCCGAGCTCACGCTCAAGCCCCTCGACATGCCGACGGTCACGCAGATCGTCGCCGACACGCTGAGCGCGCGGCCGCACGCGGTCGCGCCGCTCGCCACGCTGGTCTTCGAGAAGACCGAGGGCAACCCCTTCTTCCTGGGCCAGCTCCTCGGCGTGCTCCACGACGCGGGGGCGCTGTGGTTCGACGCGCCCTCGGAAGCCTGGGCATGGGACGAGGCGCGCGTCCGGGAGGCGGTCGCCGCGGACAACGTGGTCGACCTCATGCTCGACAGGCTGCACCGGCTCCCGCCGGCGACGCAGCGCGCGCTGAAGCTCGCGGCGTGCCTGGGCCACACGTTCGATCTCACCACGCTGGCGGCCGTCCACGAGAAATCGCCCGCCGCGACGGCCGCCGACCTGTGGGACGCGCTGCGCGGGGGCCTGATCGTGCCACGGGACAGCGCTTATCGCTTCTTCGACGAGAGCGCGGACACCGAGCCCTCGGCCCCGCAGGAGATCAAGGTATCCTACCGGTTCCTGCACGACCGGGTGCGCCACGCGGCCTATTCGCTGGTCGAGCCCTCGCGCAGGGAAGCGCTGCACCTGGCGATCGGCCGGCTGCTCCGGGCGCGGGCCGGCGAGACGCCGCCGGACGAGGACCTGATCGAGATCGTCCGCCACCTGAACCTGGGCGCGCGGGGCATCACCGACGAGGTCGAGCGGCTGGCCCTGGCCCGGCTCAACCAGCGGGCGGGCAGGGCGGCCAAGATCAGGACAGCCTATCGGGCGGCCGCAGATCACTTCAGCGCGGGGATCGAGCTCCTCGGGGACGCGCGCTGGGAGCGCCACGAGGAGCTCTGCTTCACGCTCAGCCGCGAGAACGCGGAGTGCGTGTACCTGAGCGGCGCGCCCGAGCGGGCCGAGGAGCTCTTCACGTCCCTCATGCCCCGGGCGCGCTCGAACGTGGAGCGGGCGCAGCTCTACAGCCTGCGCGTGCTGCTCCACGTGACGCTGGGGAACCTCGCGGACGCGGTGCGCCTGGGCGGCGAGGGCATCGGCATTCTCGGCTTCACGCTGCCGAGCAGCGAGGCGGAGCTGCAGGCGCGCGTCGGGGCCGAGCTCGCCGAGGTGAACGCGAACCTGGCGGGCCGGCGCATCGAAGACCTGATCGACGCGCCGGTGATGGACAACCCGGAGCAAAGGGCGCTCGTCCAGCTCCTCAGCGATATGATGGGGCCGGTCTTCTGCCTGAGGCCGGAGCTTTACCCGCTGTTCGTCCTCAAGCAGGTCAACATCTCCCTGCGGTACGGCCACGCGGACGTGTCCGCCGTCGCGTACACCTCGTATGGATTCCTTCTCGCGGTCTTGCAGGGGCGGCCCGCGGACGGCCATGCGTTCGGCCGCCTCGCCATCACCTTGAGCGACAGGTTCGCGAACGCCGCTCTGGCCGCCAGGGTGGACTACGTCTTCGCCACGTACTCCCACCTGTTCCACGACGTGCGCGACGGGATTTCTCGCTTCCTGCAGGCGCGGAAAGGGCTGCTGGAATCGGGCGACTTCGCCCATCTCAGCAACGTTTGGAACTGCGTGACCAGCAACATGTTCACCGCGGGCTATCCGCTCGAGGAGCTGCGCGAGGAGGTGGAGCGAGGCCTCGTCGTGTTACGGCGAACCGGGGACGTCAGCGGGACAGCCGTGATGACGCTCATGAGGCAGGCGATCGCGAGCCTGCAGGGGCGGACGCGGGCCCCCGACAGCCTGAGCGACGACCAGTTCGACGAGGGCGAGTTCGTCGCGCGCCTCAAAGAGAGGGAGTTGATCGCGGGCCTCTTCTTTTACGCGCTGCTCAAGCTGCAGCTTCCCTATCTGTACGGCGATTGCGAGAGGGCCGCGGCGCACGCCGCGGACGCCGAGGCCTACGGCGCCGGCATGCTCGGTTTGTATCAGCCGACGAAGCTGCATTTCTACGCGTGCATGGCGTTCCTCGCGCTGCCCGCCGCGGCCTCGCCCGACGAGGCGGAGCGCCGCGCGCGGACCATCGCCCGCCACAAGGAGCGGATCGCGGGCCTCGCGGCGAGCGCCCCCATGAACTTCCAGCACCTGCTGCTGCTCATCAAGGCCGAGGAGGCGCGCGTCGCCGGCGATCAGCTCGAGGCCATGGGCCTTTACGACCGGGCGATCTCCCTGGCCCGGGAGAACGAGTTTCCTCACGACGAGGCGCTAGCGAACGAGCTGTGCGCGAAGCTGCACCTCCACGAGGGCAGGACGAAGGTGGCGCGCGCGTACATGGCGGACGCGTACCTCGGTTACCGGCACTGGGGAGCGACGGCCAAGGCGGACGCGCTCGCGCGCGATCACGCCGCGCTGCTGCCCTCGTCGAGCGACAGCGTGCCGATCTCGTCCATCCCCTCGGCGACGTCGGGCCCGGCGCACGCGGGGACCATCCTCGGCCGGACGACGGTCGGCAACCTGCGGGACGCCGCGCTGATCGTGCGCGCCGTGCAGGGCATCGCCGGCGAGACGGAGCTCGAGCGGGTGATCGAGCGCCTCGTGACGCTCGTGCTCGGGAACTCCGGCGCGCAGCGGGGGGCGCTGGTCCTGGAGCGGGACGGGCGGCTCTTCGTCGAGGCGACCTTCGGGGTCGAGCCCGGGACGCTCGCGCTCGGGCCGAGCGAGCCGCTCGATACGCGCCCCGATCTGCCGCACAAGGTGGCGCTGTTCGTCGCGCGCACCCGCGAGCCGCTGGTCCTCGACGACGCCAGCGCCGACGCCCGGTTCTCCGACGATCCGTGCATCCTCGGGCAGGGCACGCGATCCGTCCTGTGCCTTCCGCTGCTCCATCAGGGCCGCATGAACGGCGTCCTTTACCTGGAGAACAACGCCGCGAGCAGGGCGTTCAACGCGAGCCGCGTCGAGCTGCTCGGCCTCCTGTCGTCCCAGGCCGCGATATCCATCGAGAACGCGCTGCTCCTCTCGGGCATGCGGGAGGTGAAGGAGCAGGTCCAGAACGCCAACCGGCGGCTCGAGGCCGAGGTCGCGCAGCGCACCGAGGAGCTCCAGCGCTCCAACGCGCAGCTCAGCGCGAGCAACGAGCGCCTGAAGATCGAGCTCACGCAGCGCGAGCAGGCGGAGCGGGAGCGGGCCGCGCTGCAGCGGCAGATGTTCGAGGCGCAGCAGACGAGGCTGGCGGAGCTCTCGACGCCGCTCATCCCGATCACCGACCAAATCATGGTGATGCCGCTCATCGGCACCATGGACGCCGCGCGGGCGGCCCAGGTGCTGGAGGTCGCGCTCGACGGCGCCCAGCGCCACCAGGCGCGCGTCGTGATCCTGGACATCACCGGGATGAAGCACATCGATACCCAGATCGCGCAGACGCTCGTGGGGACCGCCAACGCGCTGCGGCTGCTCGGCACGGAGGCCGTGCTCACCGGCACGCGCGCCGAGGTCGCCCAGGCGATGGTGGGCCTGGACATCGAGCTGAAGTCCATCGTCACCATGGGCACCCTTCAGAGCGGTATCGCCTATGCGCTCCGCCGCGCCGGACAGTCGGCCGGGAGGAGCGCGCCGCTGTCCTCGGGGCCAGCCCGCGCGCGCCCGCCGGCGAGGTGAGGTCGGACGGTCACGCTCACAACCGATCGTGGAAGTCGGAGAGCGCCGACGGCGCTCTCGTGCACGCGCTGGCCCGGGCCTGCGGCGGCTTTCGGTCGCCTCACGCCTTGATGGCGTCGAGCTCCCCCGGCTTGCTGATGCCAGGCCCGTCGGTGACCTTGCCAGCGCCGTCGGTGGTGAACGACGGCCCGCTGCCGCCGAAGCCAGCCGCGACCGCATCCGAGACGCCGAAGCGGTCGACCGGAGTCCAGTCGGGCGTCCCGGCGCCGAGCGCGTTGATCAACGTCGTGTAGAGCTTGTTCAGCGGGACGGTTCCGCCCGACGAGCCGGTGTTGCCGCTGTTGTTCTCGCCCTCCGCGCCGCTCGAGCAGGTGGCTTCGCTGTTGCCTGCCTCGAGCTTCCCGCCCGCGACGTTCACAGAGACGCCCTGCTTGAGGTAACCGCCGGCGCTGCCGGCGATCACGATGGGCAGGTTGTTGTTGTTGTGCGCGTTGCCGTCGGCGAGCTCCGGCAGCCACATGACCGCGGAGTTGTCGAGCATGGTGCCGCTCCCCTCCTCGATGCTGTCGATGGTCTTGACCAGCTTGGCGAAGCGCCCCGCATACCAGCGGTCGATCTCGTGGATCTGCTCGATGACGCCGCTCACGCACTGGCCGCCGACGGCGGCGCTCCCGTTGCGGTGCGAGAGCCCGTGATGATCGTGGGTGTGCGCGATGCCGTCCCACTTGAACGTCACGTAGCCCGGCCACTGGAGCACGATGGAGCGGTTGTTGTCGCACATCATCGTGAGGGCGATGAGGCGGATCATCATCTCGCTGCCCAGGGTGTACACCTTCTCGTTGTTGGGGAAGCCGCCGCCGCGAGCGGGATATCCCGCCTCGGTGAGGGCAGCGTCCGTGACGCCGAGCGCGGTCGCCGACTCCGCGGTGCAAGCAGAGGGGATGACCCGCTGCTCGGTCTCGCGGAGCAGGGAGAGCCAGTCGTCGATCTTCTTCCGATCGGCGCCGCTCATCTTGCGGGCCTTGTAGGCGTTCAGGTCACGGCTCACCAGGTCGATGATGCTCTCGCCGCGAGCCACGCGATAATCCGCTTCGGTCTCGGAGCCGCTCGCGAAGAGCCCGGTCAGGCTGCTGTACACCGTGCGCGCATTGGTCACGGGCGCGTACGGCGTCTTCGGCGCCGAGTACGACACGATGCCCTTGACGTTCGTGAAGGCATTGCCGACGGAGAGCACGAGCGGGACCTTGTTGGTGCCCGGGTTGAAGCGCTGCGCGATCTCGTGATCGAGCGAGTGCGACAGCGCCCAGTGATCCCCGGTGGGATCGAGGGGCGCGCAGGTCAGCTTGCTGCCCATGCCCTGATCGTGGGGATCGAAATATTCCGTGCCGTCCACCTTGTTGTTGAAGCCGTTCAGCGGCATCGCGAGCCCGCGCGGGAAGAGCAGCTTCGCCGCGAAGGGCGCGAGCGGGGCGAGGGTGCGGGGCTTCCCGTCCGCCTGCGCCGTCTCCAGGGACGCCGCGGTGACGGTCCCGTCCCCGTTCTCGATCCCCGTCGGGAACCACCGGTTCGTCAGGCAACCGTTGTTGGTGTAGAAGATCACCAGGCGGCGCGGCGACGGCGCCTCCTGCGCTCGCGCCGAGCGGCCGAGAGAATTCAAGAAGGGGACGGCGAGCGCCGCGCCGCCAATTCCGCGCAGGAACAGTCTTCGGTTCACGGCTCCACCTCCGCCTGCAGGGCACGAACTCGGAACGATTGACTCTGTGTGAGGTCTGCGATGAGGTCGAGCACCGTGTAGCCGCCCTGGGTGAGCTTGGCGGTCAGCTCGTCCACGGTGCACGAGTCCTCGTTGTTCAGCTCGCGCTGGTAGGCGAACGAGACCCACTTTCGCACGTAGCACGTGTGCGCTGCCGGGGAGCTCGCGATGGCCTCGGAGAGCGCCACCGGGCCGTCGACCGCCACGAGGTCCTCGCCCACGCCGACGTCCACCCGCGTGTCGATGGGCGCGCCCGAGAACGATTCGGTCTGCTGGTAGGCGCCGACGGCGTCGTACGCCTCGAACGCGAAGCCCGCCGGGTTGATGTACGTGTGATGGCAGAACTTGCAGGAGTCTCCCGCCGTCTGCGCGTCGACCCGAGCGCGGTTGGTCGTGAGGCTCGCGTCGGTGGGCAGCGGCGTGCCCTCCACCATCGGGGGCGGCGGCGGGATGTCCGCGCAGAGGACCTCCTTCTGCAAGAACGCCCCGCGCAGGATGGGCGACGTCCGGTCGTACCCCGAGTGCGACACCAGGAAGCCCAGGCGGGTGAAGAGGCCAGAGCGCTGCGTCGGGTCGAGCTCGACCGGCACGAGCTCCGCGCCGTTGAACTCCGCAGGATCCAGGTCATAGAGCGGCGCCAGGGAGGCGTTGACGAAGCCCACCGGCGTGGTGACCAGATCCTGGAACGTCCCGGCCTGATCGAAGACCACGTGCTCGATGAAGCGATCGGTCTCCTCCGACAGGAGCGGGATCATCGACGCTTTGAAGTCCGGGAAGGCGGCCGGATCACGCTGGATGTCCGACCAGCGCGTGCCGGGGCCCATGTGGAGGTAGAGCTCGTGGAAGGCCTTGACCATCCCGCGGCTCTTGGGATCCGCCAGCATTCGCTGCGCCTGCGCGAGGATCTGCTCCGGCGTCTGCAGCGCGTCGGCGTCCGCCGCGGCGAACAGCGCGTCGTCCGGCATCGTTCCCCAGATCAGGTACGAGAGGCGCGACGCCACCTCGTGGCTGTTCAGCACGAAGTACTCGCCCTCGGGCTTCTCGCTGATCTCTGCGCGCATCAGGAAGGAGGGCGAGAGCAAGAACCCTTCGATGATCAGCTGGGCGCCGTCCTCGAACGAGCCGGTCGGCGTGAGCGCCTGGCGGCGGGTGTAGAGGGCCTGGAAGAGCCCCCTCTCCTCCTCGGTGAGCGGCCGCCGGAAGGCGCGCCGCCCCAGCGTCTCGATGAGCTGGTTCGCGCACGCGGTGCCGTCGCCTGCCGGCGTGCACGGGATGGTCTTGGCGCGCGCCTTGGCGTCCGCCATCACCGCCGCCGCCACCGTCGCCGCGGCGGTCTTGTACCCGTCCCACGCGCGCTGATCGACGCTCCCGACCCCGTCCGGCGCGAGCATCGACGACGGCTGGTTGTCGATGCCGACCAGATCGCGAATCGTGTTGTCGTATTGCGTCCTCGTCAGACGCGGCAGCGCCGACGTTCGCGGGACGCCCGGCACGCACACCGTCGGCTCGACGCCGGGGCCGCCCCCCGCCGAGCCGTTCCCTCCGGCGCCGCTCCCGCTGCCAGACCCGCTCCCAGGCCCGTCGCCAGACCCGCTCCCGGGCCCGTCGCCAGAGCCGCTGCTCGCCTCCGGGTCATCGCCGCCTATCATCGCGGTGCAACCGCCCATGGCCGCGTAACTCGCCGTGAGCAGCACAGGAACGATGAACCGTCTCGCCCACGTGTTCATAGAACTCACCTCATCCGAGGGGCTCTCGCATCGAGCATCGCCCAGACATCAGGATGCCTTGTCGCGGGTCGCAGATCACGAGTTTTCTCGTATTTTCGTCTTGGCGCAAGTTTGCTTTCGCCCGGCAAATCCGCTGGTTTGCAAGGCGCCGGGGCGAGGCGCGTGAGTCGAATTTCGACTTCTCTTCTGTTACAGCAATTATAGCGTGAGAGTGGCATGATGCTGTGAACGTTCACATGGACATCGACGTACAGCGGACAGCGCAACGCGACCCAACGCGCTCTTCGCGCGAACCGGGCCACGCCTGCGCAGGAGCGGCCGGACACGCTCTCGACGCTGCTCCGCTGACGTTCGACGAGCGCATCGTGCTGACGATCCCGTTCGATCATCCCATGGTCATGGGCCTCGTCGCTCCGCGCGCGCTGCTCGTCGTCGACAATCGAATCGATTGGCTCGGCATCGACAGCACCTTCACGGCCGGGGCCATCGCCCACGCGATCTGGGACGGGCCAGGCGTGCCCGACGGGATGGGCTTACTCACAGCTCGGCGGCCATGAGCACGGCCAGTTCCCCGCGCAGCAGAGGGCGATCCTCCCATCGGTCGCGGCGTCGGTGTAGAGGTCTTCCGATGACAGCTCTCGTGCAGCCTCCCATGGCACTCGCCGCGCTCTCTTTCTCGCTCACGCTGCTCCTTGCCGGCTCGGTCCTGGCGCAGGCTCCTGCACCTTCCCCGCCGCCGACCGCCGCGCCGCAGGCGGCCCCGCTGCCATCGCCGGCCGCCGCGCCACAGGCGGCCCCGCTGCCATCACCGAGCGCCGCGCCGCAGGGGGGCCCGTCTCCACCGCCGGCCGCTGCGCCGACTCCCGCACCGATCCCCCCGCCGGACCGCGAGGCCGGCGTGGCATCGCCGGTCTCCCCTGCGCCGTACGCGCCCACGGCAGGTCCATCCCCCGGCGCAGCGCCGGCGGGCGGTGGTCCTCCCATGACGGGCGTCGCTCCTCCCATCGCGGCCCCTGTGTACTACGCTCTCCCGGTCGCGTATCCCGCGCACGGCGATCTCGCCGTCAGGGAGCCCGCGGACGGCGCTCCGCCGACGGCGAAGGGGTTTCAGATGGCGATCCGCCTGGGCTACGCGATCCCGATGGGTGGCGCGACGGGCGCCAGCTCCGGCGAGCTCTCGAGGACGTTCGGAGGGCAGGCGCCTATCCTGGTCGAGCTGGGCGGCAAGGCCAGCGCCGACCTCTTCATCGGCGTCTACGCGGGTCTGGGGCTCGGTGCCCCGGGCAGCGCGATAGAAGCGCAGTGCAGCTCGGGCCTCATCTCCTGTTCGGCGCGGACCTTCCGGATAGGCCCCGAGATGCAGGTGCATCTCAATCCGGATGGCAAGGTAAACCCCTGGCTCGGCTATGGCGCCGGCCTGGAGATCGCGACGCTCTCCATGAGCGGCGGGGGTCGCGACGCCAGCCTGTCCCTGGTGGGGCTCGAGTTCGCGCACCTCATGGCCGGCGTCGATTTCCGGATCAACAGCGTCTTCGGCATCGGGCCGGTGTTCGCCATGTCGCTGGGTGAGTATTCGTCGATGACACTCGAGCTCGATGGCGTGGACGTGCCCGACGCGAGCGGCCGGATCCCCGAGACGGCGCTTCACGCATGGTTGAGCCTCGGCGTGCGGCTCGTCCTCTTGCCCTGATCGCGCGTGGAAGGAGGCGTCCCTCGCCCTTCGCGCGCCGCGAGCGCTCGTATCGCAACCTCCCTCGGGGTTGCTCGGCTCCGCCAGCGCGACCGCGCCGCGCTCAGCCCGTCATCCGCCCGCGGCGTCCAGCATCGCCCGCAGGAGCGGCGGCGTGCGCCGCGGATCGCAGGGCGCCTTCACCGCCCGGCCCGCGACGACGGCGCTCATATGGCACGTCCCCGGCCGCGGCAGGTGATCCATCCAGTAGAGGTCGAACCGGTCGTCCGGCGCGAGCCGCCGCACCATCGGCTCGAGCGGCAGCATCAGCCCCTCGCGGAAGCGCGCCAGATAGACCACGTTCGACAGGCGAACAGGGGAGTTCAGGCCGATGCGCCGCCGCGTCCCGGACGCGTAAGGGCCCGTGTGATCGATGAACTCCACCGTCTGGAGATCGCCGTAGAGGTCCGGCTCCGTCTTCTCGACCGTCACCAGCGTCCACGCGCAGAGCGGCCGCTGCGCCCGCAGGAGCGCGCGCGTCATCTGCTCGAAGTCGGGCAGATCCGCGGCCGCCCGCGCCTCGGTGTAGTGGCCGTGCGCGAACTGGTTGCGCTCGGCCTGCATCAGGTTCGAGAGCGTCTCGAACGTCTGGTTGTGCGACAGCTTGACGTCGAGCACCTCCCTCGCCATCGAGCCGATCGGATCGTCGCGATCGCCGAACGCCCGCGCGGCCGTGCGCGCGAGCTCGCGCCACGCGCCGAGCGCCAGGCCGTCGCGCGTGCGCGTGCGGCCGTGGAAGTCGAGGAGCGCGCTCCACCCGGGAGGCGCCCCGCCCGCGCCCGGACCGCCCGCGCCCGCGCCGCCCGCAGCAGGCCCACCGGCGCCCGGACCGCCCGCGCCCGCGCCCGCGCCCGCGCCCGCCCCGCCCGCGCCCGGACCGCTCGGGACGCCGCTGCGTGCCGAGGTCGGGGGCGCGCTGCCGCCGCTGAAGAAGGCCGAGACGAGCACCGTCGCGATGAAGCGCCACGTGCCCTCGAGCACGTCGAACAGCATCTTCACCCGCTCGATCGCGCTCGAGGCCCCGATCGCCGCCCGCACCCGCCCCGCGATGGGATAGGGCAGGCCGCCGCTCAGCGCCGAGAGCACCCCGTGCGGATCGCCGCACTCGCGCGAGATCTCCGCCGCCCGCGCGCCCGCGTCGGCGTCGTGCAGGAGCTCCCACGACAGGGTCCGCGCGTGCTCGACCCTCCCGTCCAGGATGGGCGGCCGGCCGTGCCAGTCGCACTGCACCGCGCTCGCCATCACCGCAGGATCCGCCTTGCGGGGCACACACGCGGCGACCACGCCGGGCGCGAGCGGCGCGATCAGCGCGCCGGCGCCCGCGTGGGTGGCGACGACCGCCGCGAGCTCCTGCGCGAGCGCCCCGATGACGTGCGGCCCGACGCCGCCGAGCGCGCTCTGCTCCTCGATGCCGAACAGGACCGTCGCCCGGCGCCCGCTCCGCGACGCCTCGATCACCTCGAGCGGCGCGGCGAAGCGCGCGCTGGCCGTGCCGTCGCGGAGCTCCGCCACGGGGGTGGACGCGCTGCTCGCGCCCGCCGTGCCGCGCTCGCGCTCCGCCGCGAGCGATGCGCCCCGCTCGCGCTCCGCCCCGAGCGATGCGCCCCGCTCGCGCTCCGCCGCGAGCGACGCAATGGCGTGCAGACCGAGCTCGACCTCGCGGCCGGCCACGTCCGCCTCGCCGGCGATGGTGAAGTAGCCGCACGCGAACGCTCCGAGCCCCGCGGCCTCCGCGGCCTCCAGGGCCTGCCGGGCCGCGGCGGCCGCCTCGGCGGCGCCGCCCCGCACGAGCACCACCGCGGTGCCGTCCGCGTCGCCGACCGGCCGATCCGGCCACAGCCGGTGCACCGCGACCAGCGCGGCCGCCGCGCGCGAGGGCGCGCCCGCCTCGATCGGCCGCAGCAGGACGAGCGCGCCCTGGCCCTTCCGCGCGAGGAGCGACGCGCACTCCTGCTCCAGCCCGGCGCGCGCGAGCAGGCCCGTCGCCGGGTCCACCGCGCCGGCAGGGACCGACAGCGCGGCGTAGCGGCGGTCGAAGAACGTCGCGCGCATGCCGCCGACGCAGACGAAGGTGCCGTGCACGAGCGGCGACTCCTCCCCGCGCGCGAGGTGCCGCGCGCCGACCTGCACGGGCACGCTGCACTCCTCGCGGCGGCGCAGCCACCAGCGCACGCCGTCGTGGCGCAGCGAGGCCGCGAGCCGCGACGCCACGTCGGGGTAGACGAGCTCGTTGCGCTCGTCGCCCACGCGCTCCACGCGGCCGAGCCGCAGCGCGCCGACCGGCTCGAGCCGGAGCTCGTGGAGGTAGCCGTCGCGCCCCTCGATCCGCAGCCGATCCGGCGCGTCCACCTCGCCGCGCCACAGCGAGAACCCGGGCGCCTGCGTGAGCCAGAGCGTGGCGCCGCCCGCCGCGACCGACCGCAGCTCGGCCCCGGGCGCGCCCTCGGGGCCGCCCGCCTCGACGGGCGCGGGCGGGACGCTCTCGCCCACCGGAAGGTCCCCGCCGCTGTCTCGTCCGCCCGTCACGCGTCCCTGTCCATGGTGATGCCCGCGAGCCGCGCCGCCCGAGCATCCGGGGGGCTCCTTGGGCGATTACCGCACTGCGGCGCGGCAAATTCAACGCAAATGCGCCGCGGCGAATTCCGCGATGCCGCCCCGCGCCGCCTGCGCTGGCCGCGCCGCCTGCCTCGCCCCGCGGGCCTCGCCCCGCGCCTTGCGCTGAGCCGAATCCGCCTTCCTGCCGGCGGCAGCGAGCGTGGTCGCATTCGCCTGGTTGCTCACCCATCCTCCGAACGGAGCCGGCCGCATTTGCGTGCGCGGCAGCCGGCACAGGACGGCGCCCGCTCGCCAAAAGCGGGGCGCCCCCTCAGGGCCCGTGCGCGAGTTGATGGCGGCGATCCTCGCGGAGGGGAGCGCGTTCAGCTCAGGTGCTCTGCCGCCATCATCGCGTGCGCCCGGGGCGCGCCGGGCGAGCTTGCGCTCCGGCCCGGGTGAAGCGACACCTGCCTCGACAGGGCGGCCCCCCAGGGCGGGCGATGCACGCGGGGCCTCGGAAGGCGAGGTCCCCCGCAGAAAGCGCGGGCGCCCCGAGGCGGCAGACGGGCGCCCCGCGGCGGAAGGCGTCTCCCCCGGGTCCGAGGGCAAGCACCCCGCAGGGGATGAGTCGGGCGAGGCGGGGGATGAGTCCGGCGAGGCGGGGGGCGACGTGGCCGGAGGTGGGGCATGCGTCGTCCGAGCCGGGGGCGACAGCGCCGGAGGCAGGGCAGCGAGCGGCGGAGGTGGGGGGTGTACGGGCGGAGCCGTCGGCGAGAGCGGAAGGGCTGCCCGAGGAGAGGACGGGGTGTGTTATGACGAGGGCGGGAGCACCGGCTGCGAGCGGTGGTGTGACGCGAAAACCCCGGGGGGCGCTCGCAAGGCGGGCAGGTGTTTGAAATCAGGAAGAATTTTTGGATGGCCGAGGCCACGCCAGGGGCCTCGGACGACCCGCGCGGGGGGCCGAAACGGGAACCTCTCGCAAACCGGGTTGTAAGAGCACCTAACATTACTCCGTTGACGCCGCTCGTTTGCCCGCTCGCTTGAGGGATGCGGAACGTGCGGCAGAATACAGCGTGGGCAAGCTGTTGGTGCCGGACGAACTCTGGGAGCGAATCGAACCTCTATTGCCGAAAACGGAGCCGAAGCCGCAGGGCGGCCGGCCGCGTACGCCTGATCGGACCGCCCTGACGGGGATCTTGTTTGTGCTCAGGACAGGGATCCCTTGGGAATATCTACCGCAAGAGCTCGGCTGCAGCGGAATGACGTGCTGGCGCAGATTGCGCGATTGGCAGCAGGCTGGCGTGTGGGATCGGCTTCACGAGGCATTGCTTGATGAACTCGGCGGGGCCGATAAAATCAACTGGAATCGTGCTGCGCTGGATGCCTCCCTGGTTCCGGCAAAAAGGGGGGCCAAGAGACCGGCCCGAACCCCACGGATCGCGGCCGGGCGGGCTCGAAATATCACCTCCTGGTCGATCAGAGTGGCATCCCGCTCGCCGTCGAGATGACGCCGGCCAACGTCCATGACTCGAAGATGTTCACCCCCATGGTGGATGCGGTGCCGCCGATCGCGCGTCCTTGCGGCCGACCGCGGCGCCGCCCCAAGAAGCTGCACGCGGACAAGGCATACGACGACCCGGCCCTGCGCTTGGCTTGCCATCTGCGTCACATCGTACCCCGCATCGCTCGCAAGGGTATCGAGTCGTCGGAGAAGCTCGGCCGTTATCGATGGGTCGTCGAACGGACGATCGCATGGCTGCGTCGCTTCCGGCGCCTGACCGTACGCTACGAGCGGCGGGCCGACATTCACCGTGGGTTCCTCAAGCTCTCCGTCTGCCTGATCTGCCTCAGTTACGTCCAGACTAGCTTTTGTTAGGCGCTCTAAGTACGCGAAATGTCAGGTAGGTCTGGGAGGCCTCTCTCCGCCGCTGAAAGGCGGCGGCCCCATTGAAGCTGAAGTGGCGGCCAACTGGGGAATACCTGATGTGGCTCTCTCCGCCGCTGAAAGGCGGCGGCCCCATTGAAGCACCCTTCACCTGGCCGTCCACCAGGACCCAGCCCGCGGGCCTCTCCGCCGCTGAAAGGCGGCGGCCCCATTGAAGCATCGCACAGAGTCCCACCGTCCCGTGATCGAATAACCGCTCTCCGCCGCTGAAAGGCGGCGGCCCCATTGAAGCAGGTACCTGGGCTGGGGGCGCCTGCCAGCGAGCCAGCCGCTCTCCGCCGCTGAAAGGCGGCGGCCCCATTGAAGCCCGTCCCAGCGCAGGTCGGCCTCGGCCACGAGGTGCCTCTCCGCCGCTGAAAGGCGGCGGCCCCATTGAAGCTGGCCGAGCTGCCGGAACACCTGCTCTCCCAGAGCGCGCTCTCCGCCGCTGAAAGGCGGCGGCCCCATTGAAGCCGCAGGACCGGCGTCGTGCACGGTAGCCTCACCGGTTCTCCGGCTAGACGAGCTCTCCGCCGCTGAAAGGCGGCGGCCCCATTGAAGCCGCAGGACCGGCGTCGGCGCGTCGCGTTCCGGGAAGGTGCTCTCCGCCGCTGAAAGGCGGCGGCCCCATTGAAGCCGCGGCAGGCGCGCGACGTGAGGTCGATCCGCGGTTGCCTCTCCGCCGCTGAAAGGCGGCGGCCCCATTGAAGCCGGCCTCACGTCGTCGGGAGGACATTCGTGTTCACGGCCTCTCCGCCGCTGAAAGGCGGCGGCCCCATTGAAGCGAGGCGTACCAGGTCGTTCTCGGAAAGCTTGTACTCCTCTCCGCCGCTGAAAGGCGGCGGCCCCATTGAAGCAAACAGTGCTGTCTGTGGCCGCCGAGATGCGACAGATCACTCTCCGCCGCTGAAAGGCGGCGGCCCCATTGAAGCTGATATTTGACGTGCATGGTTGTGCCCCAGTAGTTACTCTCCGCCGCTGAAAGGCGGCGGCCCCATTGAAGCGGGTCGTTCAGGTCACGGATCGGAATCGTCGGCATGGGGCTCTCCGCCGCTGAAAGGCGGCGGCCCCATTGAAGCTCCATGACCCTGCACCGCACCCGTCGCGGGCTTCTTCCTCTCCGCCGCTGAAAGGCGGCGGCCCCATTGAAGCGCAGGGTGGCCCACGTCGCTGGCAATCCTTCGATCCGGCTCTCCGCCGCTGAAAGGCGGCGGCCCCATTGAAGCCGCGAGGTCGCCCGGGGGCCGCGCGCCGCTCCTGGTCCTCTCCGCCGCTGAAAGGCGGCGGCCCCATTGAAGCAGCGTGTCGAGGCCCGCCGTTACTGCGGCGGCCTCCGTGCTCTCCGCCGCTGAAAGGCGGCGGCCCCATTGAAGCCAGTTGCAGCAGGAAGTCTACACCGTCCACGTCGGGCTCTCCGCCGCTGAAAGGCGGCGGCCCCATTGAAGCGTCTTGGCCTGCATCATCGCCCAGACGACATCGGCCTCTCCGCCGCTGAAAGGCGGCGGCCCCATTGAAGCTGATCATTCGAGTCTCGAAGCCGACCAATCTCGAACGAGCTCTCCGCCGCTGAAAGGCGGCGGCCCCATTGAAGCACGTTGACGCGGAACACGCCCTGCCGCTGCGCCTGCTCTCCGCCGCTGAAAGGCGGCGGCCCCATTGAAGCTCCATGTGGCTGAGCTGGGCGTAGGTCTTGCCGCCGACGTCTCTCCGCCGCTGAAAGGCGGCGGCCCCATTGAAGCGGGTACTACTACCAGGGGCAGGACGGCGCGCCGACCGCTCTCCGCCGCTGAAAGGCGGCGGCCCCATTGAAGCTAGAAGTCGTAGTCGGCCCCGGGCGGCTTGATCGTCACCGCCTCTCCGCCGCTGAAAGGCGGCGGCCCCATTGAAGCTCTGATACCGTCAGGTTGCGTAATACCTTCTTTTGCACTCTCCGCCGCTGAAAGGCGGCGGCCCCATTGAAGCATGGGGTTGGCCTTGGCATGCTCCAGCCTGGCCTCACTCTCCGCCGCTGAAAGGCGGCGGCCCCATTGAAGCGAGATCCGGGTCTGGATCTGGCCCACCACCAGGAGCCCGACTCTCCGCCGCTGAAAGGCGGCGGCCCCATTGAAGCCAGTTCTGCCTCAGCTCCCGGAAGGCATCATCCACGGCTCTCCGCCGCTGAAAGGCGGCGGCCCCATTGAAGCCCCCGCCGTCATCAGGAAGGGAGCAGGCCCCGAGGGCTCTCCGCCGCTGAAAGGCGGCGGCCCCATTGAAGCACGAGCTTCGCGCGGAGCGCCGCAAGCTCTCCCTCCGCCCTCTCCGCCGCTGAAAGGCGGCGGCCCCATTGAAGCAACGTGGATCGGTCCAGGTGCGCGGGGACTTCTCGGTCTCTCCGCCGCTGAAAGGCGGCGGCCCCATTGAAGCAACGTGGATCGGTCCAGGTGCGCGGGGACTTCTCGGTCTCTCCGCCGCTGAAAGGCGGCGGCCCCATTGAAGCGTCAAGCCCCGGCGGTCGAATTAGAGCGCCTAACAAAAGCTAGTCTGGACGTAACTGAGGCAGATCAGGCAGACGGAGAGCTTGAGGAACCCACGGTGAATGTCGGCCCGCCGCTCGTAGCGTACGGTCAGGCGCCGGAAGCGACGCAGCCATGCGATCGTCCGTTCGACGACCCATCGATAACGGCCGAGCTTCTCCGACGACTCGATACCCTTGCGAGCGATGCGGGGTACGATGTGACGCAGATGGCAAGCCAAGCGCAGGGCCGGGTCGTCGTATGCCTTGTCCGCGTGCAGCTTCTTGGGGCGGCGCCGCGGTCGGCCGCAAGGACGCGCGATCGGCGGCACCGCATCCACCATGGGGGTGAACATCTTCGAGTCATGGACGTTGGCCGGCGTCATCTCGACGGCGAGCGGGATGCCACTCTGATCGACCAGGAGGTGATATTTCGAGCCCGCCCGGCCGCGATCCGTGGGGTTCGGGCCGGTCTCTTGGCCCCCCTTTTTGCCGGAACCAGGGAGGCATCCAGCGCAGCACGATTCCAGTTGATTTTATCGGCCCCGCCGAGTTCATCAAGCAATGCCTCGTGAAGCCGATCCCACACGCCAGCCTGCTGCCAATCGCGCAATCTGCGCCAGCACGTCATTCCGCTGCAGCCGAGCTCTTGCGGTAGATATTCCCAAGGGATCCCTGTCCTGAGCACAAACAAGATCCCCGTCAGGGCGGTCCGATCAGGCGTACGCGGCCGGCCGCCCTGCGGCTTCGGCTCCGTTTTCGGCAATAGAGGTTCGATTCGCTCCCAGAGTTCGTCCGGCACCAACAGCTTGCCCACGCTGTATTCTGCCGCACGTTCCGCATCCCTCAAGCGAGCGGGCAAACGAGCGGCGTCAACGGAGTAATGTTAGGTGCTCTTACGCGACGTGTTCCTCTCCGCCGCTGAAAGGCGGCGGCCCCATTGAAGCCCGCGAACCTGCTGAAGGCGCTGCTGAAGGAGAGCGCTCTCCGCCGCTGAAAGGCGGCGGCCCCATTGAATCCTGATCGCGGCCTCGCCCACGTCGCGCGCGAGCAGCCTCTCCGCCGCTGAAAGGCGGCGGCCCCATTGAAGCGACCCGACGACGCTCCCGGGGAAAATCGGCTCGCCCTACTCTCACCGCCGCTGAAAGGCGGCGGCCCCATTGAAGCAGCGTGTTCTCTAGGTATTTCTGCATCCAGCCCCTCTCCTCTCCGCCGCTGAAAGGCGGCGGCCCCATTGAAGCTTGCAACCTGTCCACGAAGCCTTCCTTGAGCTGCGTTGCTCTCCGCCGCTGAAAGGCGGCGGCCCCATTGAAGCTCGAGAGCCGCCCTGTTCTCGGCGATCTGCTCCTTCTCTCTCTCCGCCGCTGAAAGGCGGCGGCCCCATTGAAGCATCCCGCGGTGGCGTTGCGAGAGCGCGATGTTCAGCGCGTCTCTCCGCCGCTGAAAGGCGGCGGCCCCATTGAAGCATGGCCTGCCAGGCGTAGATGGCCTGCTCCGCGGTGCTCTCCGCCGCTGAAAGGCGGCGGCCCCATTGAAGCAAGGGTAGGACGTCGCACGTTGCATGCTGTTGTCCCGCCTCTCCGCCGCTGAAAGGCGGCGGCCCCATTGAAGCGAGATGTGCGATGAAGCCGAACGTTTGGGAATTCCTCTCTCCGCCGCTGAAAGGCGGCGGCCCCATTGAAGCTGAGATGAGCGTTACGGCCTCGGGCGCGCGACGGGTGCTCTCCGCCGCTGAAAGGCGGCGGCCCCATTGAAGCACGGCTGGAAGGAACGCCTGGGCAAGTTTGCCGATTCCTCTCCGCCGCTGAAAGGCGGCGGCCCCATTGAAGCACCTCGGCGAGGTTCCGCGCCGGCCGCCGCTCTTCGACTCTCCGCCGCTGAAAGGCGGCGGCCCCATTGAAGCGACACGTTCGAGCGCATGACGTAGAAGTCAACGAACCTCTCCGCCGCTGAAAGGCGGCGGCCCCATTGAAGCTCCTCGACCACGCCGTAGGGGATGCGCGCCTCGGCGCTCTCCGCCGCTGAAAGGCGGCGGCCCCATTGAAGCGAAAGCGTCGTGTGCATGGCGGCGAAGAGGGCGTCCGCTCTCCGCCGCTGAAAGGCGGCGGCCCCATTGAAGCATCGCGGTGTTCGCGGTGGAGGGCTCCCAGCCTTGCTCTCCGCCGCTGAAAGGCGGCGGCCCCATTGAAGCAGAACCGGAGCGGGCGAAGCCCTACTCCTTGATCATCTCTCCGCCGCTGAAAGGCGGCGGCCCCATTGAAGCCAGTGGGCGACGTACGAGGCCGCGCGGAAGCTCGGCTCTCCGCCGCTGAAAGGCGGCGGCCCCATTGAAGCCGACAAGATGCTCAACTGATTGTGAATCATCTGCTGCACTCTCCGCCGCTGAAAGGCGGCGGCCCCATTGAAGCAGGATGAAGGTCTCCTTACGGCTCCGGACCTTCTGGCTCTCCGCCGCTGAAAGGCGGCGGCCCCATTGAAGCATCGCGGTGCTGCCGTTGTAGATCGTGATCGCGAGCGGCTCTCCGCTGCTGAAAGGCGGCGGCCCCATTGAAGCCCCATATAGAAGTCGACCGGCTCAGCCTGGACCCGCCTCTCCGCTGCTGAAACGCGGCGGCCCCATTGAAGCAAATCCTGCCCCCGGAGTGAGGTTGGGGGGCAGGGGGCCAAGTCCACCGGCTACGTCGACGGGCGTCTGCATCGATGTGAACGGGGCGCGGTCCCAGGGACCGCACCTGCCGCGCAACACCACGAAAGCGCACAGACTTGCGTCGTCGCCAGGGTTCTACTCCCATTACGGATTTCCTACGTCAAGATGTTACGCTGAAGAGACGAGAAGAATGGCGTCGATCCGCCTGGCAGGCTCGTCCTTGACGTGGCCAGGGGCCGCGCTCCACGTGCTCCTCGGGGGGAGCACATGAGGCGGCTGCTGCGCGTGCTGGGTCTGCTGGGAATTGCGGGGACGGCGGCGACGACGGGATGTGGAGCATCGCCAGAGGTGGACGAACCTGAAGCGGCCAGCGGCGAGGTCGAACGGCCTGACTCCTACAGTGAGTGCGTTGCCGCCTGTAGGAACGGTCAGCTCGCGATGGAGCAGTTTTGCCGGGGGCTACCTGATCCACGCATGAGAGCGACCTGCTGGTTGGCTGCAAAGGGTGGCATGATCGCCTGCATCAACTGGTGCAACTGGCATTTCGGGGAATAGTAGGCGGCTGCCACTTGACCGTTCCCGGGAACGAGCGGCAGGCTGCGTCCCATGGTTCCCATAGACAACCCCATCGCGGAACGTCGCCTCACCGTCGTTGACGACCCAGGTCGTTCGGTGACGGTAGCGATCGGCCAACCTCTGGAGGTTCAGCCGGGTCAATGGGCGTGCCCGTTCACGATCGACGGCACCCCCGAGCCTCGGTCGGATCGAGGTCTCGGGATCGATGGCATTTCAGCCTTGCTCAACGCCCTCCATGCCATCCGGTATGCGCTCGAAGCTTCCGGGATTCGTGTCTTCTGGGAGGGTGGGGAGCCGGGGGACGCGGGTTTTCCGAAGCTGATGCACTATGCCTTCGGGTTCGCATTCTCCCAGCGGATGGAGCAGCTCATCGACGAAGAGATCCAGAAGCTCGTGGACGAGAAGAAGGCGCGTGCTGCGACGGGCTCCCCCGGCTGAAGCCCCCGCCCGGCGCACCATGCTTCGAGAGGGGATCGGATGACGGCACCGCCTCTTGCCGTGCATCAGCTCAAGGCGTTCCGTTTTGCGCCGTTAATTTACTGATAGTTCTGAATGGCTCACGACGCGCGAAATCCAGATTGAAGCGTCGGGATCGAGCTCGACCGCACCAACCGCGAGATCGCTCTCCGCCGCTGCAGGGCGGCGGCCCCATTGAAGCGGTTGGATGACGACCACGGGGGGCGCGCTGCATGGCCCTCTCCGCCGCTGAGAGGCGGCCCCGCGGAAGAATGGTCGCCGGCCTCGTCGACGCTCGACTCGTCGCCCCCTCTGCGCCGCGTCTCCGCACGGCGCAGATGGCACCCAACACGAAGCGTCGCCCTTCCTGCCATGGTCGAGCCCGCCGGCCATGACGTCCGAGGAGGTCACCCCGACCCGCTGCGCACCCGCGCCGCCCAGCGCCCCGCACCGTTCCGACCTTCTGCCGCCATCGGCCACGCTCCCGCCCCCACCCCTCGGTACCAGCCCCGTCGATTCCGTGACGATCCCAAGAATTCCCCGCAATTCTAAGCATGAGCCTTCTCTCTCCCCTCCCGCCTCCTCCCGAGGACCTCGTCCAGCACAGCACCTGGACGTCCATGCACGCGACCGCCGTTCACGTCCTCCCGGGGATGCTCCGCTACCTCGGCGTCGCCGAGGACGACATCGACGACCTGTCCCAGGAGGTCCTCCTCGGCGCCTACACGAGCCTCCGCCGGTACAACCCTGTCTATCCCGCCGCGGCGCGCGGCGCTGCCGCACCGTCGCCGGCCGCCTCACCGCCTCTCCAGGACTTCGCGTCCGCCGTGCCAGCTGCCGCCGCGGACACCGCCCAGGAGCAGCAGGGGCAGGACGACCCCGCGTCGCTCCCTCCGCCGGCGCCGCGCGATCCTCCTCGGCCATCGCGCCCGCACGGCCTCGGTCCGCGCTGGCGAGCCGAGTCCAGCTGGCTCTTCGGGATCGCCTGGCGAAAGGTCCGGCGCCACCTGGAGCGCACCTACCGGCGCCTCGAGGTGCCAGTGGGCCTCGCGGATGAGGCGTATTTCGAGGGCGCCGACGTCGCGCCGAGCAGCGAGCAGCGCATCGCCACGAACCAGCGAATCGCGATCGCTACCCGCCTGCTGGCGACGATCGCGCCCGAACGGCGCGCCATCCTGATCATGGCCGATGGGGTCGAGATCCCGGTGCGCGAGATCGCGCGCGCCCTCGAGCTCAACGAGAACACCGCTTCAAGTCGGCTGCGCCTCGCGCGCGAAGACTTCCGCGCCGCCGTGAAGCGCCTGCGCCCCGAGGAGCAGCGCGCGCTCCGGTCCGGCCTGCTCATGGTCCCGCTCTTCTCCCTCGCCTCCTCGCGCTCCGCCGTCGCGTCGCCGGCCGTCCACTCCGGCGCATCCGCCGCCGTCGAGACGAACGCGCCCGCGACCCGTCCCGAGCTGCCGAGCGATCTCAGACCCCAGGACCTCGCAGATCGACCCGGGCGCGCCGCTCGCCTCGCACGCCCGCTCGCCGGATTCATCCGCTCGGCGCTGGCGTGGGCGACGGCAGGCGTCGGCGGCGCCGTGCTGTTCGCCGCGCTCGCGCCAGCGCCCGCCCTCTGGGCCCACCGCCTGGGCCCGATCGCGACACCGCTCCTCCTCTCGCGTGCCGCCCACCCCGATGCGCGACCGGAGACCGGTCCCGGTGGACGGCCGCGGTCCGATGCTCCGCGATCCGACGCGCCGCGATCCGACGCGCCGCGATCCGACGCGCCGCGATCCGATGCGCCGCGATCCGACGCGATCTCGGACAACAAAGCTCCACCCCCTCATGCGCCCGCGCCCGCGCCTGCAAGTGCCTTCCGCCAGCGCAAGCCCGCCGCGCCGGAGCAGCGCGCTCCCTCCGACCAGGATCGAGAGCCGCTCGCCGACGAGCTGCAGCTGCTCGACGCCGCCAGGCAGGCGCTGTTGCAAGGCGACAGGGCGACCGCGCTGGAGCGCATCGCCGCCCATGAGCGACGGTTCCCCGAAGGGCAGCTCAAGCTGATGCGCGAGCGCCTGCGAACGAAGGCGGCGGCGGCGCAGGCGACGCCGGCCGGCGGCGCGGCGGGGCGGAAGCTTCCGTGACCGCGCGGACGAGGCGCGTGCGCCGGACATCGCACGGCGAGAGCGCGAGCATGAAGCGGGCGGCCCGCGCGGCGCTCGCCTCGATGGCCGCGGGCGCGATCTCCGTCGCTGGCATCACACCGGTCCAGGCCGAGCCCACGCCCACGCCGCTCCAGGTGCGGCTCGAGTTCATCCGCGGGCCAGGCGCCGAGGATTGCCCGGACGAGCCGTTCCTGCGCGCGGAGTCGGCCAGGGCGATGGGCGGGGTCGACCCCTATGATGCGGAGGCCCCGTTCACGATGACGGCGTCCATCGAGCGCCGGCACGGCAAGCTCGCCGCATCGCTGTTCCTCCGCGATGGCGACGGGCACGGACGCTGGGCCGACGGGTTCAGCGCGCGCGACGACTGCAAGGTGCTCGTCACCGCCATGGCCGTGTCGATCGCCTTGCTGCTCGACGACGCCGCCGAGCTCCCCGCACCACCGGCGGCGCCAGCGAGGCCCGCCGAGCAGACGATGCCGCCCGAAGAGCCCTGCTCGCCGGAGCGGCCCTGCCCGCCGAAGCCGGCCCCTGCGCCGCCATCACCGCCGCGCACGGCGTCCCCCGTGCGCGCGCCGCTCCGGAGCAGCGCAGTACTGCGAGCGCCGGCGGAACGCTTCCGCTGGGTGGCCGGCCTCGGCGCGGTGGCAGGCCTCGGGTTGACGCCCGGCATTGCTGCTGGGCCGGCGCTGTCCGCCGGGG
Organism: Sorangium sp. So ce145; assembly: GCF_051525985.1. Lineage (NCBI taxonomy): Bacteria > Pseudomonadati > Myxococcota > Polyangiales > Polyangiaceae > Sorangium > Sorangium sp. So ce145. The sequence goes on from NZ_CP150315.1 coordinate 7,335,641, forward strand.
CACGCTGGCCGGCGTGGTCCGTAGTGCTGGAGGTCCGCGGGCTCGCCGCGCTGTCAGGAAACGTCGACGCCGTCGCCATGTCGGTCTCCACCCTCACGACGAATGTCGTCTTCTGTCTGGACCGCCGGAGCTTGTTCGCGTGCGGCCTCGCCGAGCTCGGCGTACGCCATGCGGTCGCCGCTGTTCCGTTCAACACGACATCACGGCTGAATCTCCGCGCCGGATTCGGTGCTCGGGCGGGTATCGAGTGGCCTCTCTCAGATAATTTATCAGCCCGAGCACACGCGGATGTCGTTCATCCTGTGGCCGCCGGCGCCATCCTTCGCCAACCAGGCGATCCTGAGCCCGAGCGCCCTGTCTGGAGCGCTCCTGCTGTCGCCGTGGCAATCGGCGTCGGTCTACAGGCGAGCTTCTGAGAGCGATTCGACAGTGAGCGCGGCAGAACGCTCCGACAAATTGGAACGGAAAGAGAAATTCCTCTCGCTTCAGGGAATGGTGTTCATGAGAATCGTCGTACGTCATTGGCCTTGTGCTGAAGAATGGCGTTCAAGTAAGGTTTCAGCCATGCGCACGGCACGATTCGTCCTTCCAGGGCTGCTGCTCATCGCTGGCTGCGAGGTAGAGCCCACCATCATCACGGGCCCCTGCACACCCCAAGAGAAGGCGCTGGGTTATTGCTCGGGGGCCGCCACCGGTGGCGGCGGCGGTGAGGGCGGTGAGGGCGGTGCCGACGGCCAGGGCGCCGCCGGAGGCCAAGGCGGCGCCGGCGGCCAGGGCGGCGCCGGCGGCGACATGCACAGCTCGCTGTGCTCCGGCCAGTGCACCCCGCCTGCACCGCTCGGCTGGTTCGGCCCGGCGCTGCTCTGGTTCGGCCCGCCCGAAGCTGTCCCCGACTGCCCCGCCGATGCGCCCACGCTCGGCTACGAAGGCTTCGCCGATCTCCAGCAGCCGCCGATCAACTGCGCGACCTGCGCGTGCGATCCGCCCGAGGCCTCGTGCACGCTCCCCACCGGCTGGGCCGCATCCTCGTCCGCCTCGTGCCCCGGCGACGAACCGGGCACCGTGATGACCTCCTTCGCCGCACCCGACGGCTGGGACGGCGCGTGCACCGCAGCGAACCCGATCCCCGAAGATCAGCGCTGCGACGGCGAGCCCTGCGTGCAGTCGCTCACGATCGCGGCGCCCTCGGTCACGACCGGCGCGTGCACGCCGCGCATCGATGCGCCGCCGCCTGTCCCCAGGCTCGATCCGTGGGCGACACGGGCCAGGGCGTGCCTCGCCGGCGCGTACACCGCATGCGAGGACGCGACGACGTGCGTGCCAGCGGCACCGTCGGGCTTCGTGACCTGCGTCTACCACGAGGGCGACGACGCCAGCTGTCCGGAGGGGTACGCCGCCAGGCACGTCTTCTTCGAGGACGTGATCGACGGCCGCGAGTGCACCGCCTGCGGCTGCGGCGATCCTACCGGCGCCTCATGCACCCTCATGGCGTCCGTGTTCCGCGACGCCGCCTGCACGGACCTGCTCGCGTCGAGCCTCGTCAGCTCCAGCGTCCCGTTCTGCGTCGTGACGCCGCCCGGCGTCGGCCTGGGGAGCAAGTCGGCCGTGATCGCGGATGTCGAGCCGGGCGCGTGCGCTCCGCACGGTGGTGAGCCCGTGGGCGAGCTCCAGGCGAGCGCGCCATCCACCTTCTGCTGCACGGCCTGAGCGGGGCGTTCCCGGAAATCTGAAGCGCGAAGCATCGTCGAGCAGGGCGTGGATTCGCACGGTGACCCTGCGCCCGGCCAGATGGTCGGCGGGAGCGCTGACGGCTGCGAAGTGTGTGACTACTGGAGCCATGGATCGGGAATACATACGATGGACGCCGTGAGGTCGTGAGGATTGAGACTTTGTGAGCGTTCTCCGCGCTCCACGGCTCCAAGCGAACAACCGGGATAGGACCGATGGATAATTCACCGAGAAATAACGCAGTCACCTCGAAGCGCCGCGACGCCCGGCGCTCCTCGTCCGCACGGCTCGATCCGAAGCACGGTCGCGCGCGGCGAGCTTCCCTCCTCGCCGCGGCGATCGCGCTGATGACGGGTGTGCTGGCGCGCCCCGCGCTGGCCGCGGACAAGGCGCCCGAGGGGCGATGGGTCTCCGCGTGGCACAGCAGCCCGACGCCCGGCGGCACCTTCAACTCGCAGGATTGTCCCTCGGACGTCGGCCTCGCCGACCAGACGGTCCGGAACATCGTCCGCGTGAGCGCCGGCGGGAGCTCGGCGCGCGTGCGCATCTCCAACGCCGGCGGCAGCGAGCCGCTCAAGGTGGGCTCGGCGTCGGTCGCGCTCTCGGCCGGTGGAGCCGCCACGGTCGCGGGGAGCTCCCTGCCGCTGCGCTTCGCAGGCCAGACATCGATCGTCATCGCCGCGGGCGGCGAGGCGGTGAGCGACCCCGTGGCGCTGAAGGTCCAGCCGCTGCAGACGCTGGCGGTGAACGTCTACCTTCCGGGCAAGACCGGGCCGATCACGCAACACTACTTTGCGGCGCAGGACAACTTCCTCGCCTCGGGCAACCAGACAGGGAACGGCGCCGACAAGCAGTTCACACGGAAGATCTCGTGCTGGATGGCCGTGTCGGGCGTCGACGTCAAGGCCTCGCCGGACGTCGTCGGCACCCTGATCACGCTCGGCGACTCGATCACCGATGGATACCTGTCGACAAAGAACGACAACCATCGCTACCCCGATTACCTCGCGCAGCGCCTCGCCAGCCGGAAGGGGCCGACCCTCGCCGTGGCGAACGCCGGGATCATCGGGAACGAGCTGCTCACCGTCCGTCCCCAGCTCCAGTTCGGGTATCCGGTCCCTGCCCGCCTCGCGCGCGACGTGCTGACCCAGCCCGGCGCCCGCGCGATCATCCTGCTCGCGGGCATCAATGACATCGGCGATCGCTCCGCCAAGGCCGCGGATCTGATCCCGGCGATCCAGCAGATCATCCAGTCTGCCCGCGCCGCCGGGCTCAAGATCTACGGCGGCACCCTGGTGCCGTTCGCCGGCTCGAACGGCACCTACAAGGGCGATTATGGAACCGCCAAGGGGGAGCAGGAGCGGCAGAAGCTGAACACGTGGATCCGCACGAGCGGCGCCTTCGACGGGGTGATCGACTTCGACAAGGCCCTGCGCGACCCGGCCGATCCGAGCCGCCTGCTCCCGGCCTACGACGCGGACAAGCTGCACCCGAACGACGCCGGGTACCAGGCGATGGCGAACGCGGTGGACCTGGACGCGATCATCGGCGCCGTCGTCAAGGGAGCATCTCCGTAAACCTCGAGCTCCCGGCGCCGCCGGCCCGGGGCGCCAGGACACCGATCACGTTGATCGAGCGAGAAATGAACCGCCAAGGACGCCAAGGACGCCAAGAGAATCATAAAAATCTTGGCGTCTTATGGCGCCTTGGCGGTTCAAATTCCTGCTCTTTTCTGGGGTTTCAACCCGTTTGTCGCTCCAGGCAAGCGCCCGCCAGCGGCGCGCTCCGGCTCAAGCCCTCGTGGCGGCCGAGAACGGATCCACGTACGTCGTGGCGCCGATCTGCGCCCAGGTATCGTGACGCCCGTCGAGGTACGTCACCGGGACCCCGGTGAGGTCCGCGTCGTCGAGGCAATTCAGGTTCACGGAGCAGAACTCTCCGCCGAGCTCCGGGATGTTCCCGTGCCCAAAGACGCGGATACCGCACGTCTTGCAGAACCGGGCATGGCCGGCCTCGTGCCGCGAGTAGTCGCCGAGGACCTCCTCGCCGGCGATCAGGCGGAAGGCGCTCGGCTTCACGATGATGCCCCACCACCTCGTCTTCGTGCAGATCGTGCAGTTGCACTGCGTCGTCCCGGCGCTCGGGTCGAAGTCGGCCTCGAAGCGGACGGCGTGGCAAGCGCAGCTGCCCTTGTAGGTCCGGATGCCGGCGGTGGTCGTTGTGTGCTCGGAAGCGGCGTTGCTCATGGGCGGTGGCTCCAGGGATGGGGGGCGGGGGCCGTGGGGCTCGTCGAGACGCGCCTTCGGGCGCCTCGCCCGCGGGATGAGAGGAAGCTAGACTGGATTGCGGACAGATTCGGTCCGCAAGGAGACAGGCGGCACATGGTCCAGACGTCCGCGCGGCTGCTGAAGCTCTTGTCGCTGCTGCAATCCCGGCGCTTCTGGACGGGCGGCGAGCTGGCCCGCGAGCTCGCGATCACCGAGCGCAGCGTCCGGCGCGACGTGGACAGGCTCCGGAGCCTCGGGTACCCCGTCCACGCGGCCACCGGCATCGGCGGCGGATACCAGCTCGGCGCCGGGAAGGAGCTGCCGCCGCTGCCGCTCGAGGACGACGAGGCCGTCGCCGTCGCCGTGGGGCTGCGCGCGGCGGCGACCGGGCCCGTGAGGGGGCTGGAGGAAGCGTCGGTCCGCGCGCTCGGGAAGCTCGAGCAGGTGCTCCCCAAGCGGCTCCGGCGCAAGGTGACCGCGCTGGGCGCCGTGAGCGTGCAGCTGGGCGACGGCAGCCCCACCGTCGACGCGGACGCGCTCGCCGTCATGGCGAACGCGTGCCGCGACGCCGAGGTCTTGCGCTTCGACTACAGAAGCCACAGCGGCGCAGCGAGCACGCGCGCCGTCGAGCCGTACCGGCTCGTGCACACGAGCCGCCGCTGGTACCTGCTCGCGTACGATCTCCAGCGAGACGCCTGGCGGACGTTCCGCGTCGATCGCATCCAGGGCAGGCCGAAGGCCGCGGGCCGCTTCAAGCCCCGCCCGCTGCCCGCGGAGGACGTGGCCGCCTACGTGTCGAAGTCGGTCTCCACGGACGCCTACCCGATCCGCGCGCGCGTGACCGTGCACGCCCCCGCGCAGGCCGTCTCGGAGCGGCTCTCGGGCGTGGCGGGGCGCATCGAGGCGCTTTCGCCGGACCGCTGCGTGGTCCACACCGGCGGCGGGAGCCTCGACGCGCTCGCCTTCCACCTCGGGTTCATGGGGTTCGAGTTCGAGGTGCACGAGCCCGAGGAGCTCATCGACCAGCTCCGCCGCCTGGCCGAGCGCCTCGGCCGGGCCGCGGGGCGGAGCGGGGCGGCGGGAGCGTGAGCAGGTCGCTACGTCAGGTCCAGTTGCAGAACTCGAGCGAATCCGGGTCCGATGTGACCTGCACTTCCACTTCAGAGCAGTCGACAGGCTCGTAGGAGTCGAACCCCTCGCCAGGCGGCGCCGTGACGCACTTGCCGCAGCCGAAGCCGGCCGGGAAGCTCCCGGACCAGTCGAACCCCTGGCCGGAGTCGTCACGCCAGACGATGACGTGCCGCGAGCTCACCCCGAGGAGCGCTGTATCGAGCACGTCGGCGTCGATCTCGCCCCCGGGCATCTGGGTGCCCGGCGCGAGGAGCAGGACGAAGCCCATGCCGACACCGTTGCTGTTGAGCGCCTCGCGCGGCGGCGCCGACCCGAAGCCGACGGTGAACGTCGCGCCGGAGAGGCTCCCCTCGCCGAAGTTGAAGCCGTAGTCGGGGCTGGACGAGCTCACTATCCAGACGACGGCCACCACGGCGCCCTCGGGAGCCGTCTCCCCCGTGATCGGTCCGGTGACCGTGAATCCCCCCGCCCCGCCGCCCTCTCCCGTGCTGCCGCCGCCGCCCTCTCCCGTGCTGCCGCCCGGGCCTTCCTGCGCGTCATCGGAGCATGCGGGCAAGGCCAACATCATCCCCATCCACCCTGCGAACACCCATCGTGCGCTCTTCATATCCACCATCGAGCACGGCGCGCTCGATAACGGAAGCGAACCGCACTGTTTCCAGGGCGCGAAATCCTGCTCGATCCGCCCCGTTCACTCCTGCTGAAGACCTGTTCCCTCACGCGACGCGAACGGGCTCACTCCGAGAGCGCCGCCGCGATCGTCGCGTCGAGCCCGGCGCCCCGGCCCTCGAGGAAGCGCGCATCGTCGACCGCCTCCCCCAGCGCCGCGCGCGCGGCCTCGACGCACGCCTCGAGCGCCGGCCGCTCGATGGGCGGCACCGGCGTGCCGATGGCCTCGCGGAGCGCCGCGGCGCCGCCCAGCAGGCGCGCGCCGCGCTCCGCCTTCCCCGCCCGCACCGCCGCGCGCGCCAGCGCCTCCAGCACGCTCGCGGAGCGCCAGAGATCGCCGAGCTCCCGGTGCAGCCGCAGGCTCGCCCGCAGGCGCCGCTCCGCGAGGGCGAGATCGCCGCGCTCGATGGCGATGAGGCCCAGGATGTTGCTCGTCCAGGCGATCCCCTCCTTGAATTTGACCTGCCGCGACAGGCCCTCGCTCTCCTCGCAGAGGCGGGCCGCCTCGCCGAGCTCCCCGCGGTAAAACGCCGCGCAGCCGAGGTAGAGCAGCGCGGTCGCGGTCCCCTCGCGATCGCCCGCGCGGCGGAGCTCCGGCAGGGCGAGGCGGCACGCGCCCTCCGCGCGCGCGGTGTCGCCCGAGAGCCACGCCGCGAAGCCCGAGTAGCCGAGCGCGCGCGCCGCCTCGAGCGTGTCGCCGCGGCGCGTGGCCAGCGCGAGGCTCTCGCCGTGCAGCGAGAGCGCGCGCTCGTAGTCGCCCTGCTCGCGGGCGACGCTGCCGAGGATCTGGATCACCGAGGCGAGCCCGCCCTCGTCCCCGAGCTCGCGGTAGAGCGTCGCGCCCCGCTCGAGCAGCGCGCGCGCCTCGCGGTAGTCGCACTGGAGGAGCGCGAGCCTCCCCGCGCCCCGGAGCGCCGACGCCACGTGCTCGGGCGCGACGCCCCCGGCGCCCGCGAGCGCCCGGCCGAGCCACGCGCGGCCCTCCTGGTAGTGCCCGTGGATGTACCAGAACCGCGAGAGCGCCGCGGCGAGGCGCACCGCGGCGCCCGCGTCGGCGCCCGCGAGCGCGAGCTCCAGGGCGAGGCGGAGGTTGTCGTGCTCGAGATCGAGCGCCGCGAGCCACGCGGCCTGCTCGGGCCCGCAGAGCGCCTCGGCGGCGCGATCGGCGAGCTCCAGCGACAGCTCGACGAAGCGCCGGTTGCACGCCTCGGCGGCGCCCTCCTCCACGAGCCGATCGAGTCCGTACTCGCGGAGGATCGTGAGCATCTGGAACCGCGGCTCCTCGCCCGCGACCTGGAGCACGAGGCTCTTGTCGATCAGCGACTCGAGGATCCCGAGCGTGTCGAGCGCCGGATCGCGGAAGGCGCACATCTGGTCCGCCATGGCCAGGGAGAAGCCGCCCGCGAACACGGCGAGCGTGCGGAAGGCGAGCTGCTCCTCCGGATCGAGGAGGCCGTAGCTCCAGTCGATGGCGGCGCGCATGGTCTGCTGGCGCTCGGGCAGATCGCGCGCGCCGCCCGTGAGCAGGCGGAACGAGCCCGCGGGCGCGGAGGCGCGCCCGGCGGCGCCGCGGTCGCCGAAGCGCGAGAGCAGCGCCGCGGGGGAGAGGACCCGGAGGCGCGACGCGGCGAGCTCGATCGCGAGCGGCAGGCCGTCGAGGCGCGCGCAGATCTCCACGATCTCCGCGGCGTTGTCGGGGCCGAGCTGGAAGCCAGGCTTGATCGCGGCCGCCCGGCGGCAGAACAGGCTCACCGCGGAGCTCGCCAGCGCGGCGTCCACCGTGACGTCGCGCGGCTCCGGCACCTCCAGCGGCGGCACGACGTAGCGCCGCTCGCCCGAGAGGTTCAGGGCGGCGCGGCTCGTCACGAGGAGCGAGAGGTGCGGGCAGCTCGCGGCGAGGTGCGCGATCGCCGGCGCCGCGGCCGTCAGGTGCTCGAGGTTGTCGAGCAGGAGCAGCAGGCGGCGGTCGCGGAGGAACTGGACCACGCGCTCGAGATCCGGCCGAGCGCCGCCCTCGCCGAGGCAGAGCGCCTGCGCGATCGCCGAGGGCACCAGCGCCGCCTCGCGCAGCGACGCGAGGGGCACGAAGCAGACGCCGCCGGGGAACGCGGGGACGAGCTCCTCGGCAACCTGGAGCGCGAGCCGGGTCTTGCCGGTGCCGCCGACGCCGGTGAGCGTGAGCAGGCCGGCCTCGGGGTCGAGCAGGAGCGCGGCGATCTCGGCGCGCTCGCGGGCGCGGCCGACGAACGGCGTGCGCTGGACCGGCAGGTTGTGGCGCGGCCGCTCGGCCTCCGGCGAGCCGAGCAAGCCGAGCGGCGGCGTGCTGTGAGAGCCGGGCGGCGGCGGCGAGGTGCCGAGCGGCGGCGCGCCGTAGGAGCCGAGCGGCAGCGAGGTGCCGGGCGGCAAGGTGCCGTGGGGGCCGGGCGGCGGAGCGCCGTGGGGGCCGAGCGGCGGCAAGAAGCGGTCCGAGTCGCGGTGCGCGCCGCCGGGAAGCTCCTGGGGCGGGGCCTCGACGGTGCCCGCCAGCTCGATGGTGTCGGTGCTGAGCATGTCCGCGGGCACGCCGCCCCCGGGCGACGCCGGCCCGCCGGCGCCGGGCGGCTCGGCGGCCGCCGAGGAGCCCTCGAGCGCTGCGCGCAGCGCGAGGCTCTGCTGGCGGACCGAAGGGAAACGCCCGGCCGGGTCGCGGTCGCACGACCGCAAGAACCACGCGTCGAACGCGGGCGGGAGCCACCGCCAGCGCGTCGACGGCGGGTAGAGCCGCATCACGAGGAGCGCCGCCATCAGCTCGGCCATGCTGTTCGCGGTCCAGTAGATGTCGCCGGTCAGGAGGCGGACGGCGATGAGGCCGATCGCCCACACGTCCGCCGCGGGGCCGATCTGGTCCGAGCGCCCGCGCGCCTGCTCGGGGGCCATGTAGATGGGCGTGCCGATCGCCGTGCCCGTGGCGGTGATCCCGCCCGACGCGCCGAGCGCGCCCGGGTCGACCGCCTTGACCAGGCCGAGATCGAGGATCTTCACGCGCTCCCGCCCGTCGTCGCCGATCGCGAGGAAGAGGTTCGCGGGCTTGAGATCGCGGTGGGAGAGGCCCCGCGCGTGGGCGAGCTCGAGGGTCTCGGCGACCTCGCCGAGCCAGCGCTGCACCTCGCCGGGCGAGCGCCTGCCCTGGGTGGTGACGAGCTGCTCGAGGTCGTGGCCCCGGAGCAGCTCCATCACCAGGAAAGGGGCATCGTCGAGCTCGCGGGCGAAGCCGGCGTCGAGCATGCGCACGAACCCGGGCGCGTCGAGGAGCCGCATGGCCCGGATCTCGCGCTCGAACCGGGAGGCCGCCGCCGTGCCGGCCGCGTGCGTCCGGAGCAGGACCTTCACCGCGACATGGCCGCCTCCGTCGAGGTCGTCGGCCATGTACACAACACCCGCGCCGCCGCGGCCGATCTCGCTCAGGAGACGGTAGCGGCCACCAAGGACGAGCGGGCAATCCGGAGAGAGCATGAGGCGGCCGCGACCGGGACGAGCTCGGGAGGGGCCACGGCGGCGGCAGCTTACCACAGGGGGCGCCGACGCCCCGCCCTCGGCGGCCTCCGCTCCGCGTCGATGTGCCGGGGCGATGCTCCCCGCGCAACGCTTCCGCGCGACGCGTCCGCGGGGCGGATCCGCGCGAGCGAGAGGGCATGTCCATGACATCGAACAACGCGATCGCGCTGGTGGTCGGTGCCACCGGACAGGCGATGTCCACCTGCGCGCCGCGCGCAGGTCCCTCCTCGAAAACGATCGTCGAGCGAGGCCTCCCCTCGCCGCGGCGGGCCCGGTCACGGCGGCTCCAGCGCCGAGAGCGCAGGACCACCTCGGCCCCGCGTGCCCGCGCCGAGCGAAGCGCTCCCTCGCGTTGCGGGAAGCGGGTATGCTCGGCGCCGCGTTGGAGGGATGGCGCCGAGCACCAGCGAGAGCCCGCGCTCCGGCGCGACCCGCGGCCACGGAGCCGGCGCTCCGCGTCCCGGAACGCCGCCCCCCGCTGCTCGCCAGGAGAGAGCTCCATGACCAGCACCGTTGACAAGAGCGACGTGTTCCTCATCCCGATGCCCGGCAAGCGCGTGGCGCGCATCCCGGTCGCGGTCCTCGAGCGTTACCTCGACGAGGCCACGCGCGTCGTGCACGACCCCGCCGAGCCGGAGAGCGACGTGACCGCCCACGGGATGTCCGTCGACCCGGCGACGGGCGCGAGCGTCTGGCACACCGAGTGGGAGCTCGGCCCTTGCGACTACACCGACGAGAGCGGGTTCCCGCAGAGCGCCTACGCCTGGCACCGCCACCCGCTCGGGACCGAGTACACCGAGATCTACCAGAAGTGAGCGCGCCCCGGCCGGCCGTGCCCCGCTCCTGCACTCGCACGCCTCGCGCGCCCCACGCGCCCCGCGCGAAAGCTCGCCCGCGCCGCCCGCGCCTACCGAGCGCGCCGCTCCTCGCGGCGGCCGCCGGCGCGCTCCTCCTCGCCTCGCTCGCCTCGGCCTGCATCGAGCGCGGCTATCCCCTCGCCGGGAGCGGGCAGGTCGAGCTCCGCGCCGACGTCGCCGGGCCGCTGTTCGCCGCCGACACGCTCGACGAGGCGGGCAAGCCGGTGCTGCCCCGCCAGAGCCCCTGGCGGACCGCGGTCTCGCTCAAGCTGACCGAGGCGAACGAGCCGGCGTACGGCGGCTACGTCGAGGTCCGCGCCGTCCCGAGCGAGGCGCTCGCGCTGCACCCCGTGGAGCGCGACCAGGAAGACGGAGCCTCGTGCGGCGTGAAGGACGGCGCGTTCCGCTGCACCGCCGGAACCCAGGGCTACGCCCGCTTCACGGCCGCCTCGGAGGGCGACTGGTCCGGCGAGGCGCGGCTCGTCGTCTCGTGGGCCGACCGCACCGAGGAGCTCCCGATCACGATCCTCCCCGCGGGCTTGCCGGAGGACGCCACCAACTTCGCGCTCATCGCCGGGGGCCTCGGCGACAGCGACCGCGTGCTCGCGACCTACGTCCCCCTCATGTGCACGATCGGCCCCCTGCCGGACGATCTCGGCGCCACCTGGCGGCCGGGCGCGATCCGGGCGCGCGAGGCGCGCGTCCGCGCGTCGCCTCCCCTGAACGCGCCGGGCGTCGTCGAGCACGCGCCCGTGATCATCGAGTCGCTGCACAGCGAGGCCGCCCTCTCGCTCACCGCCGATTGCCTCGAGCGGACCTCGCGCCTGCGCGTGCTGCTCGGCGCGACCGGGGAGAGCCCGCCCTTCATCCTGTGCTTCAGCGACCTCGGCGGCGAGGTGAAGATCGCCGTGAGCTCCGGGCAGAAGGCGCTCGACCCGATCCCCTCGCTCACCGTCGACCCCGAGCCGCGCCTGCTCCGCGTGCGCGCCCTCCGGAGCGTCGTCGCCGCGGGGACGCCCGGCGATCTCTTCGAGGTGAGCGCCTACAACGCCGAGCGCGTGCGCATCGCCGTCCCCGTCGACCTCACCGTCGGCGACGACCAGGTGATCGCGCTCGGCGGGGCGTCGGTGACCCTGCGCGGCGAGGACAGCGAGGCGACGATCATCCAGGGCGTCGCTGTCGCGCCGGGGACGACGACGCTCCGAGTGACGCCCCGCCTGCTCGCGAGCCCCGAGTGCTCGTCCGAGCCCGTCACCGTCACGCCGGAGCCAAAGCCGGAACCGGAAGAGGACGCCGAAACGGAGACTGAGCCGGAGCCCGAGCCGGGCGCCGGAGGGGGAGGCTCGCCGTGAGCGCACGCAGATCCGCCATGTTCCTGTCGGCCGTGGCGCTCGCGCTCGCGATCGCCGCGCCCGCCACCGCGCCGGCGCAGGACGATCCCGAGACGGACACCGGGGAGACCGAAGAGGAGGATACGCCGGAGCCGGCCACCACCCTGAGGCGCCCGACCGACGCGGGGCCGATGGCCGTCCCCGCCGACTTCGGCGGCAGCCTGCAGGTCGTGCGCGCGCCGGCGGGCACGGCCAGCGCCGCGTCGTCGGCCGGCGGGCCGGAGATCTTCCCGGACGCGCGCCGCGTCTGGATGAGCGTCCGCGACACCGATCCGGTCCCGATCGAGGCCGCGCGCCGCGGCGGCCGCTGGCTGTGCAGCGGCGGCGGCTGCGCCGCGCAGACCGGCGATCCCGGGCAGAGCCCGATCGGCGACCAGATGCTGCGCTCGATCAAGCTCCAGACCCCGACGCTGCCCCTGCCGCTCACGGTGTGGGGGCGGCTCACCGAGGACGGCCAGCGCCTGCTCGACTTCGACCCGGTGCTGCTCGGCCGCCGCTCGTACCGGCACGTCTGCTCCTACCGCCCGGTCGCCGACGCCCCGCGCTCTCCCGTGGGCGCGCCGGCCGCGCCGTCGCCGCTGTCCCCCGATCGCGTGGACGTCTGCCGCGACGGCCGGCCCGAGCCGCCGCCGGCCGACGCGGGCGAGCTCACGCTGGGCATGCAGTGGCCGAAGCAGTCGGAGATGGCCGATTTCCACTACCTCGCCATCGTCGACAGCTGCGGCAACGCCCGGGTGCAGCCGTTCCAGCGCACGTTCACCGTGCCGGTCCTCGAGGTCGCCTCGGGCGGCTGCGGGCGCCCCGATGGCAAGGTCCTCCGCGTCTTCCCGGGCGGCGGCTGGCTCCGGGTCACCGCCTTCAACCTCCACGCGCCCGCGGCGGCCAACGTCGTCAACGCGACGTACCGGGTCACCATCCCGCCGCTCGAGAACCTCGTCGAGTCGAACCCCGCGCGGCTCCTCTTCCCCGATCCGCTCGCCGACGACCTGAAGGTCGACTGCGGCCCCACGCCGATCGCGCCCCGCACCGATGCCGGGAGCCTCCCGCCGCCCGGGAGCGCCCGCCCGCCCGGGCCAAGGGCGCCGTCCCCTGCCCCGCCGGGAGGCCGGGGACCTGCCCGCGCGGATGGGCAGCTCCAGGGCGGCGCAGGCGCCGGCCGGCGGCCCTCGACGGCGGCGCAGGCCGGTCCGACGGCGCAGCCCGGCGCGGCGGTGCAGGCCCAGCCGCCGGCGCAGGCCCAGCCGCCGGCCGGGTTGCCGCCTCCTCGCCGGGCGCCCGACGTCGATCCATCACGCCCCGGACCGCAGCCGCTCGCGCACGGCGCGGTCGTCATCTCGCCGGCGCCGCTCCGGCTGGGCAACTGCCGGATCCGGCTGACGGGCCAGGCCAAGCACCGGCTCGTGGCGCCGCTCGCGCTCCATGTCTCGCTGACGCGCACCGATCAGATGCGGAGCGGCACGCCGATCGAGCTCCTCCAGAACGGCACGTGGATCGTCACGCCGAGCAGCGCGGAGTTCCCGCTCCCGCCGCTCGCCGAGGACTTCGACGGGGACGCGCGGCTCCGGCTGGCCGTCTACAGCGATCCGCTGAGCCCGCAGGGCAAGGTGGTGCTCGTCTCCGACGCGGGCCGCGTCGCGAGCTCGCTGCGCTCGAACGAGCCCGGCGAGCCGGAGCGCGCCCGGCGCCTCGTGGGCTCGGTGGCGATCCACTCGGTCCCGCTGTGCGGCGAGGACAACTTCCAGACGCTCGAGGCCGCGGGGACCTGCTTCCGCGCGTACCTCACCGTCCCGGCGATGCTGGCCACGCTGCAGGTCACCCGCGCGCCGTGGGTGGAGAAGCCCCTCGTCACGCGGAGCGTGCTCAGCGCCGTCGGCGTCGCGCTCGCGATCGACCGCTACGACCCGGTGGAGCGCCGGGCCTTCCCGATCGCGGCGCAGCTCGGCGGCTTCGTGCAGACGCTCGGCGAGGGGCGGGTCGGCCTCCTCGGCTACGTCGGCGTCGCGCCGACGATCCCCATCCTCGGCTCGGGCGGCAACACCACGTCGTTCGGCTTCCTGGCGGGGCTCGGGCTGGAGTACATCACCAACGAGGCCGGGCCCGACGAGGGGCTCAAGCCCGCCGCGTTCGTGTCCGCGGTCGTGCAGGTGGGCCAGGCCGCCCCGCAGGTCTCCACGAGCGGCCGGGCGAGCTTCGGCACCTACGCCGGCGACTGAGCCGCCGCGGCGCGGGGCGCGCGGAGGCCCGGTCGCCCGCTCACCGGGGGTTCAGGATCGTGTCCAGCTCCTCGATCGCCTGCCGCTGGATCGCTGTATCGAGCCGCACCTCCTCGAGCAGGGCGCGCGCCTCCGGGTAACGCCTCGCGATCACGAACGCCCGGATCCAGAGCACCTTGCGCTCCGACGCGAAGAGGGTGTTCGGCATCTCGCGCTCGTAGCGCTGGAGCGCCGCGATCGCCCGGTCCGGATCGCGCGCCTGCAGCGCCTTGGTGACCGCATCGAACAGGGCGATGTCGTGATTGCTGCCGGGCCCGTCGATCTCGATCTCGAGCTTCTCGATCGTCTCGGCGGCGACCGGCGCCGGCGCGCGCTCCCCCCGGTCGCGCGGCGGCACGCGCGCGCGCCGCTGGGCCGGGGGGCTCCGCCGCGGCGCCTCGACGGACGCCGGAGCCGCCGGCGGCGCAACGGGCGGCGCCGGCGGCTCGGCGGGCCGGCGCGGCGGCATGGCGGCGACGAGCGCGGGCACGACGTGCCTCGCCTCCTGCGGAGGCGGCGGCTCCGGGGCGTGGAGCGCGAGCCAGGCCGCGCCCGTGGCCGCCGCCGCCGTGGCCGCGACGGGCGCGGCCACGCCCAGGGCCGGCAGCTGGACGAGCTTCGCGAGGCCCTTGAGCCACGTCGCGGCGTCGCTCAGCGCCTGACCGACGCCCCCGGCGGCGTTCCCGGCGCTGCCCGCCTTGAGCGCCCCCACCGCCTCCTGCACGCCGCGGAGGATCGAGGCCCGGACGTCGTCGGGCACGCGCGGCGAGATCCGCGCGGTGGCGAGGAGCGCCGCCAGATCCAGGGGCAGCACGAGGCGAAAGCCCTCCCTCTTCCGGTCCTCGCGCCGGCGCTTCACGAGGATGTCGTGGAACAGGCGCATGGCGCGCGCGCGCCACTTGTACGCGGTGGACAGCGGGATGCCGCGCTGCTGCGCGAGATCCGCCATCGGGGTGCTGTGGAGATCGTGCCCGACCAGGATCCAGTGCGCGTCGGCGTCGAGCTGCTGCATGAGCTCCAGCACGACGAGCCGCTCCTGATCCGAGATCAGCAGCTCTTCCGAGGTCTTGGAGGGGTCGACGAGGGGAGGGAGCTCATCGTCGGGCACGAGCTCTTCGTAGCGGTGCTGGGCCCGCTGCAGGTAGTGCGAGGCCGTGTGGACCGTGATCCTGTTCAGCCAGCGCTCGGGCCGGGAGATCTCGGGGTTGTATTTGTTGAAGCTGAGGTAGGCCGCGAACAGCACCTCCTGCGCGAGGTCCTTGCGATCGCGCAGCGGGACCCCCAGGCCCGTCAGCCAGCGCCCTACGAGCGCGGAGGTTTGCTCGCGAAAGAGAAGCTCGAAAGCGCGCTCTTTCTCGGGTGGGCCACCTTGGCCCGGACGTCGAGGTCTTGTCATACACAAGTCCAGTTCCGGGCACGGACGGGGGATTGCCGCCCGAAGCAGGCCACGCGCGACGGACGGGGGATCCGGGCGGCTGCTCACGGGCGTCCGGAGGCCGAAAATGCCGCAGAATGCTCGCGAGAACGGGGGCGCCAGGGCGCTCCGGATCCATCCGATTATCGAATAACACTACGAAGTACAATTCATGCCGAGAATGAATCGTGCTGCGCCGAGGTTGCGGCGCGAGGAGGCGCCGGGACGCACCGGCTCGCCGGGGATTCCGGGTGCACCCGCGCGCGACTCGAGGCAGGCTGCCGCCCCCGCCCCGCGGATCCAGCGCATGAAGCTCACCGACTTCTCTCTCGCATCGATCGCGGCGAGCTCGCGCCGCAACACCATCCGCGACGTCTGGGACAAGCTGAGCGTCCTGCCGGGGGGCAAGCGCCTGTTCAGCCGGCTCATCGGCGCGATGGCCCCGTACACGGGGACGATCCGCGCCGAGGTCGAGGTCCTCGAGCGCGGCCGCGCGGAGGTGTCGATGCGCGACCGGCCGGGGCTGCGCAACCACCTCCGCTCGGTGCACGCCGTCGCGCTCGTCAACCTCGCCGAGCTCACCGGCAACACGGCGCTGTCCTACGCGCTGCCCGATGACGCCCGGTTCATCGTCGCGGGCCTCTCGATCGAGTACGTGAAGAAGGCCCGCGGGACGATCCGCGCCGTCTGCGAGTGCCCTCTCCCGGAGACCAGCGAGCGCAGGGAGTACGATATCCCGGTGAGCCTGCGCGACGCGACGGGGGCCGAGGTCGCCCGCGCCGTCCTCCGCAGCCTCGTCGGTCCGAAGAAGCACCCCTGAGCTCGGCGCCGCGCCGCCCTACGGAGCCCCCCGGCGCTCCCGACCCCTGCATTCCGGCGAAGCGCGACGCGCCGGAGCCCCCTGTACTCCAAAGCACGCTGCGCTCCGGCGGAGCCCTAAGCTCCGGAGCAGGCGTGTGCTCCAAAGCACCTTGTGGACCGGAGCAATCCTGTGCTTCGGAGCAATCCTGTGCCCGCAAGCACACGGGGAGCTCAGCTGTCGCCTGCCCTCCCCTGAAGCGTCTCACCCCGTCCCACACCGGGCCAGGGCGCGGACAGAGGGTTCGAGTCAACACGCTCGACAAAGCGCTTCCAGGGTGTTTCGATTCTTCTCATGAGGAACCGGTCAGCGATGGTGGCGCTCGCCGCGACGGGGATCAGCGTGATCTTCGCGGCGTGCGGGGGGGCCGATGGCTCGTCGGTCTCCGCCGGCGGAGCCGGCGGAGCGGGCGCCGGGGCCAGCTCGGGGACAGGCCCGGGGAATGGCTCGGGGAATGGCTCGGGAACAGGCGGAGCAACGAGCACCGGCTATGGCACCGACGGGCCTGGAGAGATCACCACCGGGCCCAGCAGCGGCGCCGGCGAGGGCGCCGGCGGCGAGGCGTCGTGCGCCGGGGAGACGAAAACGGCGGAGCTCGTGCCGCTCGACCTCTACATCATGCTCGACTCGTCGGGGTCGATGAGAGACCGGCTCGCGACGGGCGGCACCAAGTGGACCGCCGTGACCGACGCGCTCGAGGCCTTCTTCACCGACCCCAAGTCGGAGGGGCTCGGCGTCGGGCTCCAGTACTTCCCTCTGCTGAACGCCGGCCAGCCCATGAGCTGCAGGACCAACGAGGAGTGCGGCGTCAGCGGGCCGTGCGCGCTCCGGGCCTGTCAGAGCTCGTTCGACGCCCGCACGGGCATCCAGATCTGCGTCGCCGACGCGGACTGCCCGGACGGCGACCCGTGCATCGACATCGGCGTATGCTCCCAGAACAGCAACGTCGTCTGCGGCGACATCGGCGAGCGCTGTCCCAACCGCGCGGGCACGTGCAACAGGGTGTCCCGGAGCACCTGCGCTCACCCGTACTCGTGCGTCACCGAGGACTACGCGACGCCCGCCGTCTCGATCGCGCCGCTCGACGCCGCCTGGGCCGACGAGCTCATCGGGTCGATCGACCGGACGTTCCCCGACGGAGGCACGCCCACCGCCGGCGCCCTTTCCGGCGCGATCGCCCAGGCCCGGGCCCACGCCCAGGCGAACCCGACCCACAGGGTCGTCACCGTGCTCGCCACCGACGGGATGCCCACCGAGTGCAATCCCACGTCCGCCGACGGCATCGCGGAGATCGCGGCCGAGGGGCTGGGCGGCTCGCCGAGCATCTCGACCTTCGTCATCGGCGTCTTCGGCAGGGACGACGACGGCGCCCAGGCCACGATGAACCGCATCGCCGAGGGCGGCGGGACGAAATCGGCCTACTTCATCGACACGAGCTCCGACGTGACGCAGGCGTTCCTCGACGCGCTCAGCGAGATCCGCGGGACGAGCCTCGCGTGCGAGTACCAGGTCCCGGCGCCGTCCGCCGGGCAGACGCTCGATTACGGCACGCTCAACGTCCAGCACACGCCGCCGGAGGGCGCCGACCCGTCGACCATCTTCTACGTGGCCAGCGAGGCGCGCTGCGACGCGACCGCCGGCGGCTGGTACTACGACGTCGACCCCGCGACCGGCGGCACGCCGACCAAGATCGTGATGTGCCCCGCGACCTGCACCCACTTCCAGGCGGGCGGGCAGGTCCAGCTCCAGGTCGGCTGCAAGACCGAGATCCCGCCGATCAACTGAGGTCTTCCCGCCACCTCACCGGCGCCACGCGCCCCCCATGGCTCGCCCGCGCGACCGGCAGTCGGTGGCGCGCGGCGCGTGGCGCGCGGCGCGTCAGGCGTCGAGCGCCGCCGGCCGCGCGGCGGCGGACGGGCCGCGGGTGCGCAGCCAGAAGTACGCCGCGGACGCGGCGAACAGGGCCCCGCAGACGAGCGCTGTCGCGTAGCTGAAGCCGAGGAAGAACTCGAGCCACGAGCGCTTCGCCTGGCCAAAGCTCTTGTAGAGCAGGAGCGCCACGCTCCCGAGGTAGCCGAAGGCGTCGGCCGCGGTGATCAGGAATCCCGCCGTCGCCACCGAGCCCACGGCCGCGATGAGCCGGTCGAAGAGGACGCAGTTGTACGGGACGTACCCCACGTAGAGCCCGAGCCCGACGCTGATCATCCAGGCGACGGGGCCGATGACGCCCGCCTGGTAAAGCGCGGTGCTCAGCCCCGCGAGCGCCGCCCCGGCGATCATGACGCCGTGGATCGCGGCGAGCGCCGTACGGTTGTTGCGGATGCCGATCATCACCGCGACCGAGAGGAGCGCGCCGATCGCCACGGGGATCTCGGCCGTCGTCAGGATGGCCGGCTGGTCGGTGTAGCCGAGGGCGTCCCAGATCTCGCGGGCGAAGTTGTCCCGGAAATCGCGGTAGGCGGTGAGGACGACGTAGCCGAGGACGAGGGTCGCGAGCCCGCCCGCGTTCGCGAGGACGAACGCGCGCCGCGCGGCGCGGTCCATGGGCGCGCGCCGGGTCCGGAGCGCCTCGTCGTCCACCGAGGGCGGCGGGATCTGCGCGAGCATCCACACCGAGAGGAGCAACGGCGGGAAGAAGAGGGCGCCCGTCACCGCCGGCATCCACACCTCCGGGACCCCCCAGCCGAGCGTGATTTTGCCAATGGTCTTTACGAAGCCGCTCGCGACGATGAAGCTGGCGCAGAGGCCGGCGCCGAGCAGATCGCTCACGCGGCGCCCCTCGAGGAAGCCGAAGACGAGCCCCCAGACCATGCCGAGGGGCAGGCCGTTCAGCGCCAGGAAGACGGCGGCGTACGGCGCCGGCGCGAGCCCGAACAGGACGAGCGCGGCCTCGCTCACGCCGATGCACGCGAGGATGGCGAGCGCGCGCCGCTCGGGCGGCATCTCGGAGACGATCTTGATGCCAAGGAACTTGGAGGCGCAGTACCCGAGCACCTGGGCGATGATGTAGAGGCTCTTCAGATCGAGCGCGGGGAGCAGCGGCAGCGCGACCATCCCCTTGTACGAGCCGACCGCGAACGGCTTGCGGAAGGCGTACATGCAGAAGTAGGTCGAGAACGCGGCGATCACGGCGAAGGCCGTGAACACCGGCGCAGGGGCTCGCTCGAGCCATTTCGTCACGCTTCGCTGGGCCGGCATGGGAGCTCCGAGGAAGGCGCGAGGGTAATCGCGGCCGCGCGGCGCGCGCATGGTTTTTCGGTGAGGAGCGGGCCGGGCTCCCGCCCGCACACGAACACGCGAACCGCGGATCTCGCCGTGGCCTGCCGAGCGTCCGGCCGGTATCCCGCGATGGTCACATTTTTCGCCTTCCGCCCTGCTCTTTCTTCTCCCGGCTCGTGTCGCGGCTCGCCCCTCGTCGCTCCGCGTTTCGGTCCTCGCTCTCCGTCTCTCGCGCCTCTCGTGGGGCGCCCGCGGGCGTGCGGCGCTCGAGGAAGCTCATCGGAGATCGATGAGGCGGGCTCATCCGCGGGGTGACGGTCGAGATCGGATGGCCTGAAGTCGATTCGTCGGCGCGCGGCCCGGAGAGTCATGTGAGCTCGTCCGTCGGCTCCCGAGTCACCTTCAGGGGAAGCCCTAAGTCATGATGTCGTCACTGTGGCACAACGTCTCTGTGAGACGGTTTGGTCGCTCCGGCATGGGGCGCATTGCACCTCGCAGCGGGCCTGACGGGGCGAAATCTCCCTGAAAACGGAGCGAAATACCGCCCTCGCCGTCCTGGAACACCCCTTGCGATGTCGGATCGCGCCGGGGCGTCGGGGCCCTGGATCTTCAGCCCACGCGGCGCCGGACAGGCACGCACGACAGGCGGCCCGATACGGCTGTCCTCCCGCACGCTCGTGCGTCGCCCGACTGTAGACCGAGCGTCGGCTGGATCACCGGAGAGGAGCGGCCCAGTTTCGCTGCCGTGTCGCTCTCCTCGCAAGAAAGGCGGAGGAGTCATGCCGAATCGTCAGGGATGGATCGACGAGGAACATAACGATGGGCCGGGGCGCGACGACGAGCGGTTTGGGCCAACCCAGGGTCAGCGAGCCGATGAGCGATATCGTGGCGAGCGCGGAGCGAGCGGGGATGCTAGTTACGGGCATCGTGGCAACTACGAGCAAGTCCTCCAGCGAGACGATCGGCGTCATTCCCGCGGAGGTCACGATGATCTCCGCGGTCGCCCCGATCAGCGAGAGTCTGTCGGACGCGGCCACGAGGGCGAGCGCGGCGGCGAGGGCGACCCGAGCTGGCGCGGCCATGCCGGAGAACGCGGCTGGGAGGGCCGACAGGATCGCGCCTGGGGGCAGCGCGAGGACGCCCGGCGCAAGGACTGGGGCGGCCAGCGTGATGACTTCCAGCGAGGAGGTCGCGACGATCTTGACGCCAGGCGCGGCCACGGCGGCGGCCAAGGCGGCTTCGGCGGCGGCCAGGGCGGCTTCGGTGGCGGCCAGGGCGGTCACGGCGGCCAAGGTCACTTCGGCGGCGGCCAGGGCGGCTACGGCGGCCAAGGCGGCTTCGGCGGCGGCCAAGGCGGTCACGGCGGCGGCCAGGGCGGATTCGGCGGCGGCCAGGGCGGCTTCGGTGGCGGCCAGGGCGGCTTCGGTGGACAGGGCCACTTCGGCGGACAGGGCCACTTCGGCGGCTACGGCGGAGAGGGATCCGGCCGCGGCCAGGGCGGATTCACCGGTGGCCAGGGCGTCTATGGCGATGAGGGCGGACAGGGCCGCTTCGGCGGACAGGGCCGCTTGGGCGAACAGGGTGGCTTCGGCGGACAGGGGCACTTCGGCGGACAGGGTGGCTTCGGCGGCAGCCAGGGCGGTTATGGCGCCGGTCAGGGCTATTTCGGTGGCCAGGGTGGATTCGACGGCCAGGTTGGCCAGGGCGGCTTCGGCGGACAGGGCCACTTCGGCGGCGGCCAGGGCGGTGAGGGCGGCCTCGGAGGCCAGGGTGGATTCGGTGGCCAGGGTGGATCTGGTGGCGGCCAGGGCGGCTTCGGTCGCCAGGGAGGCGTGGGCGGAGTCCAGCACGAAGGGTACGGAGCCCGCGGCGGCCTCCGGCAGTGGGCCGACGACGAGCGCGGCTGGAGCGAGCGGCCAGGACAGCAACGCGGATACGAAGGCCACGAGTCGTCCTTCGGCGGCGATCAAGGCCCTTCCCCTCGGCCCTACGGCGGACAGGGATCCGGCGGACAGGCCTCAGGCGGCCGCAGCTTCCTCCAGACCGTTCGACAGGGCGGCGGGCTCGGCGGCTCGCGTGGTCGCCCGCCCAAGGGGTACAAGCGCTCGGACGAGCGGATCCGCGAGGATATCTGCGACCAGATCTCCGATCAGCCGGACCTCGACGCGAGCGACGTCGAGGTGAAGGTGCAGAGCGGCGAGGTCATCCTCTCCGGGACCGTCCGCGAGCGTCGCTTCAAGCACCAGCTGGAGGCGCTCGCCGAGCGGATCTCGGGCGTGGTCGACGTGCGGAACGAGATCCGGCTCTACCGCGAGCAGCAGCAGGGCGAGGCGAGGACGAGCACGGGATCGTCGTCGAGCGATCGCGCGGCCGCGAGCACGAGCGGCGTCACGGCGGGCTCCGCGACCTCCATCGGCGCGACGTCACCCCCGGAGACGAAGAACAACGAGTCACGCCGGAACGCCTCCTGAGCGCCGGCGCGAATGGCCGAGGCGGGCGGGCCGCCGCGCGGCGGTCGATTGCAGGCCGAGCGCGTGGCACACGTGGCGGCGGGAGCCGCCGCAGCCGCGCTTAGAGCACCGATCACGTTGATCGAGCGAGAAGTGAACCGCCAAGGCGCCATAAGACGCCAAGATTCTTATGATTCTCTTGGCGTCCTTGGCGCCTTGGCGGTTCGAATTCTGCTCTCTTCTGGCGGTTTCAACCCGTTTGTCGCTCTAACCGCCGCAGCCGCCGTGAGTGTCCTCGCCGCCTGCATCGCCCCCGCCGCCTTCGTTGCCCCCGCCGCTCCCGTCGCTCTGGTCACTGCAGCTGACCACCCACAACCCGGTTGGTCCGTCGCAAGTGGCACTCACTGTGCCACACTCGCGATGATAACTGCACGGCCCCACGCTGTAGTAGGAACTGCAGTCCGTTCCATTCTCGGGCGCCGTATCGGGACATGCGGTGCAGTGCTCGACCCACACCCCGTCGGTGCAGGTGACGCTGCAGGGGGAGCAGGCGTAGTCGCACAGCTCGCCCTCGTTTGCGCAGCGCGCCCCCGGCGGAGCGCCCCCTCCTGAGAAATCACACTCGACGGGGGTGTCTCCACCGGTCGAGGCGCTGGACGACGTGGTCTCCTCGGGCGTGCCGCCGGTGCCGCTCGATACGCTGGAGGACAGGGTCTCGTCGGGCGTGCCGCCCCCCGAACCGCCGTCGGAAGGCTGCTCGACCGCGTCGGAGCAAGCGAACACAGGAAGGAGCGCGAGGGGAATGAGCCATCGGACAAAGGTCTTCATGCCGCCCCTTTCAGCAACGGATGTGCCAGCCTGATGTGCCAGCACAAATCGTGGATTTCCGAGCGTGAGACGATGAGGCTGCGCCAGGGTGAGCCGAGCGACTGACGGACGGTGCCTTGAGGGGCCGAGATCGTCGCTCGTCCTCACTCCCGCGGATCACTTCATCCTCGCAAGAGCCAGGCGCATGGCGGTGGCCGACCGCGGGCGTGCGCCCGCAGCGCCGTGAGCCTCGCGTCCGCCCCCTGGAGTCCGGTTGACTCGACTCGGTGACTCATCGACCATATCGTCCATGGTCCCCTTCGTTGCCTTCATTCCGCTGTCGAACTGGCTGCGGGGCTTCGATCGCTACGGGATGCGCTACTCGAAGGCGTTGATCCGCGAATCCACCTTCCCCGACGCTTTCTATATGCTGAAGGAAGACGAGCCCTTTGCGCCCGGGCTCGAGAAGGCGCGGAGGCTCGTGACGAGGCTCGGGCGGCCGAAGGATCGCGTCGTGGCGCTGCGGGCGCGGCTCCCTGTCGGGCCCGACGCGATGCGCCCGAACGACGTGACGGGCACGGGCATCGGCTGGCGCTGGCCGTCGAGCGAGATCCCCTTGAGCGGCGTGGCGTGGGTCGATGCGCGTGGCGCCCTCGTGCCCACCCGGCACGAGGAGATCACCGCGGAGGCCTTTCGCCTCGACGACGCCGGCCTCATCGACTGGGCGCAATGCCGGCCGCGGAGCATCTCGGTGCTGCCCGTCGCGAATGCTTGCCAGGCGCGTTGCGCATTCTGCTTCTCGAAGGCGAGCGCCTCCGATCTCGCGCGCCAGCAAAGCGCCACGCTGGAGCGCTACCTCGACTGGGCGAGGCGCGCGAAGGAGCGCGGCGCCGAGCGCGCCGTCATCACCGGCGGCGGCGAGCCGACGTTGCTCGAGCCCGAACGGCTCCGCGCGCTCGTTCGTGGCCTGTCCGAGCTCTTCCCGAAGTCCCTCCTCATCACGAACGGCGCGCGCCTCGACCTCGCGCAGGTCGAAGAGCTCCGGGACGCGGGGCTCACCACCCTCGCGGTGAGCCGGCACGGCGTGACGCGCGAAGACGACGCGCGCATCATGGGGATCGAGGTCGACTCCGGCGCGCTGGGGGGCGCGCCGGGCCTCCGCACGCGGGCCATCTGCGTGCTCCAGCGCGGCGGCGTCGACGACGCCGCGAAGGTGCGCGCCTACCTCGAACGGAGCGCCGGAGAGGGGTTTCAGGAGGTGTGCTTCAAGGAGCTCTACATCTCGAGCCTCTCGGAGAACCCGTGGGCGCCGAGCGCGGCCAACCGGTATTGCGAGGCAAACCAGGTGCCTCTCTCGCTCGTGCTCCACACGCTCGCGGGCCTCGGCTTCGAGCGATGCGCGGAGCTCCCCTGGGGGAGCCCGGTCTTCGAAGGAACCATGGGAGGCCGCGTGCTCCGCGTGGCGGCCTACACCGAGCCATCGGTCGGCTGGGAACGGACACATGGCCTCGTCCGCTCATGGAACGTGATGGCCGACGGGTCCTGCCTCGCCTCCCTGGAAGATCCGAGCTCCACGTTATGAAGCACGAAGCGTTTCTCGCGCGCCGCGCGGAGCTCAGGGCCACGCGTCCCTCGCTCGTCGATCTCTCGGAGCTCAACGTTTACCGGAGCCTCGCGCGTCTCTTCCCGGCCATCGCGCCCTCGACCCACCCGGAGGCGCCGTATCGCTGTCACCTCGCGGAGCGGTTCCTCGCGCACCTCGAGCTCCCGCAGGCGCTCAAGCCGCGCACGCAGATCAGCCACGGTATCCGTCGCTCGCTTCGCGCGTTGTTCGAGCTCCTCGCGAAGCGGGATGCGCGCGTCGGCGTCCCCGCCGACGTCTACCCCGTCTACCAGCAGCTCGCGGCCGAGGCGGGAGCGACCGTCGTCCCGTGGAATGCGCGCCTCGGGTTACCTGTCCTCGACGGGCTCGACGCGGTGTTGATCTGCGAGCCCCTGAAGCCGTGGGGCTCGCACCTGTCGCCGCCCGAGGCGGCCCAGCTCGGGCGCTGGGCGCGCGCGGACGAGCGGCGCATGCTCATCCTCGATTCGGCCTATGCGACGCCGCCGACGGAGCAGGCACGGGCGCTGCTCGACGACGGGAGCGCGATCCTCCTCGCCTCGCTGTCGAAGGGCTGGCTCATCCCGGATCACGCGGGGCTCTGCATCGTGCCCGAGCGTTTTCAGAAGGAGGCGCGCGACGCCTTCGCGAAGCTGCCGAAGGACGAGCCGCGGATCCGCATCGCCTACGCGGCGCTCACCGAACATGCCTCGCGTCCGCGGGAGGTCGGCGCGATCTTGAGCGATCGCGCGCGCAGCCTCGACGCGCTGACGAGCGCGAGGCCCGATCTGAGAGCTTCCCGGTGCACCGGCTACTTCGCGATCTCGGCGAGGTCGTTCGGGGAACTGCTCGAGATCGGGATCCTCGGCGTGCCGGCGCCGGTGTTCGGTGGGCCCGAGGACCTCAGCGTGCTCTCGAGCCTCGAATGCCAGGGAGCTCGCTGAGCCTCATGATCCTTTCGCGGCGCTCACCGCCAGGCGCCCTGCACCGCCACGCTGCCCGGCAGCAGCGCGACGCGCGCGCTCCAGGGCCGCGCCTGCGCGCTCGCGCGCTCCCCGGGCGCCACGCGAGACGGCGCCGTCAAGAGCAGCGTCAGGCCCCCAGCCGCCAGCGCGCCGCCCGCAATCCACGCCACCGTCGAGCCGGTGCCGAGCGTCCTCGCGGAGTTGCGCAGCTGGACCCCCCTCGGGTCGCAGCGGTCCTGCGCGTCGCAGCGCCCAGGCTCGTCGCTCTCGCTGTTCTTCGCGAGCGCGAGCCCGCCGAGCA
Source organism: Sorangium sp. So ce145 (assembly GCF_051525985.1). Lineage (NCBI taxonomy): Bacteria > Pseudomonadati > Myxococcota > Polyangiales > Polyangiaceae > Sorangium > Sorangium sp. So ce145. The sequence goes on from NZ_CP150315.1 coordinate 7,361,085, forward strand.
CCGCGCCGGCCACAATGCCCGCGCCACCGAGCCCGATGGCGGCGAACGACACAGGGCGCCGCCACGTCGGCTCAATCGACGCCTCGGTCGCCGGGACCTTCTCCGGGCTTGCGTTGCGCACGTTCTCGTTCTCCGGACCTGCGTCGCGCTCGAGCACCGGGATGCGCGCGACACCGGCGCTTCCGTCGACGGCCTCGATCTGCCGCGTCCAGGGCTTGCGGCCGGGCGCACGGGCGACGAGCTCGTGCGCTCCGCTGTCGACCGGCACCGGAGTGGCCCACTGGCCGGCGCCGACCGGCACGCCGTCGCGCGTGATCGCGAGCCCCGGGATCGAGCGCACCTCTTCCGGGACCTCGATCGCCAGTGTCGCGAGCCTCGGCCTCAGCGCCGCCGCTTTCTCGGCCGCCCGCTGCCCGCGCTCTGGCTGCCCGGCCCGCGGCGCGAGCGATTCGACGAGCGCATACTGAGACCATGCGCTCGCGAGCTTGCCCCACCGCTCGTAGCACTCGCCAAGCGTGAGCTTCGCGCCGAGCCCGGTGGGGGCGAGGCGCGTCACCTCCTCGAGCCTGGGGCAGGCGCTGTCATACCGGCTCGCGTCCATCTCGGTGACGGCCTGATCATAGAGCGCCTGCGCCGCGAGCGCGGCCTGGGAGTCGATCCCCTGCGCCCGCGCCGCGGCGGGCGCGAGGAGGCTCAGCGAAAGGACGAGCGCGCCTGTTGCTCGCGCGCATTGCAGAGGCCTGGTCATCGCGTGCTCTCCGTCATTGCGTTCTACCGGTGGCAGAGGCCCTAGAAGACGCCCTCGTACTTCTTGGACGAAGGAGGCGGTTGCGGGCTGCTGGTCGCCGCAGGAGCGCTGGCGACCGCTTTCGCCGTCGGTTTCACCCGCGGCGTCGTGAACGCGGGCGGCGCCGCGCCGGCCGGCTTCCCGGGGGACGGAGCAGCCACGGACGCCGACGGCGTCACCGTGCCGGATGGCTCCGAAGCTGCGGAGGCCGCCATCGCCGGTGCAGCAGGTGGCGGAGGGTCGGGGGCGAACGTGGCCACCGAGGGGGGCGCCGGCGGAGCGGGCTCCTGGCTCTCTCGAGAATCCGGCTGCGCGCGAGGCGCCGCCGCCTCGACGCCCACTGGAGCAGATCCCCAGGCGAGCCATGCGCCTCCGGCCGCGAGCGCGACCGCTCCCAGCCCCGCGCTCAGGAGAAGGCCCACCTTGCCGGCCTTCGCTGGCGGCGATGGCTCGGTGATGTTCCCCCACGAGGAGCCTGTCGCAGCAGCGACCTGCGGCCTGCTCATGGGCAGCGCGGGCGCGGACTGGGACACCTGGCCAGACGCCGAGGGTCCGCCATGCGCCGCGATGCCCGGTTGCGAGGGGGCGAGCTGCCGGAACGCGCTCGCGGCCGGGCCAGGCGCGGTCGACACGGCTTCCAGAGCTGCCATCAGCTCCTCGATGCGCTGAAAGCGATGCTCCGGCCGCTTTTGCAGGCAGCGCGCCACGACAGCATCGAGCTCCGGCGGCATGCCCGGGCGAAGGTGGCTCGGCGGCGCAGCCTCGGTCTGGAGCACGCGGCCGACGACCTCTGTCAACGTGTCGGCGGGGAACGGCACGCTGCCCGTCACGAGCTCGTACAGCACCACCCCCATCGCCCAGATATCGCTCCGCGCGTCCACCTGCTTGACGTGCATCATCTGCTCTGGCGACATGTAGAGCGGTGAGCCAAGCATCGAGCCCGTCCTCGTGAGGTCCATCCCGTCGGGCGTGGTCTGCTTCGAAATGCCGAAATCGAGCACCTTCACGCACGGCGAGCCGTTGGGACGGCGGGTCAGAAACAGGTTGGATGGCTTCAGGTCGCGGTGCACGATCCCAAGCACGTGCGCCTCGGCGATCGCATCCGATGCCTGCAGCACGTAGGTCACGGCTTCGCGCAGCGGCAGCGGGCCGCGCTCCTGCACTACCTGCTTCAGGTCCATGCCGTCGAGAAACTCCATGATCATGTACGGAGCGCCGTTCTCGAGGCTGCCCACGTCATGGACCTTCGCGACGTGCTCGCCCTTGAGGCGAGCCGACGCACGCGCCTCGCGCAGGAAACGATTGATCGCGTCCGGGGTCCCCATCGCCTCGGGCAGCAGGAACTTGATTGCAAAGAGCTCGCCGAGATCGACGTGGCGCACCGCGACGACGATCCCCATCCCCCCGCGCCCGAGGATGCGCTCCACGCGGTACTTGCCAAGGAGGACTTTCCCCGGATGAATCATTGCGTCCATGCTGAGCCGCTCCAGCGAGCGCCAGTGTACGCGGCTCGCAGGCGAAATTGTCCGTCGCTGTGTGGATCTTACCGAGGCGACCAGGGCGAGTCCACATGGGGTTTCCCGGCCAAACGCGCCAATTCCATCGAGAGCGGAATAGACGACTCCTGTTCCACTGGTTCTTCTGCGACGTGAATCGCGTCGTCTTCACGGCCTTCGCCTCGGGTGTGCCTCGGCGGTACCCGCGGACGGACCCGCAAAGGGCCTTGTCGACCGCGCCGTGGGTGCATCTCTGGACGTGAAACGGTCGAGGTCTGGCGGCGTGGGGCTCCGCCCGATCGGAGATTCGAACCGCCGAAGGCGCAGGACCGCCACGCGACAGGCGCTCGCATCATCGTCCTTCGGTCGCGCTCTCGGGCCGAGGCCGATGGGGTCCCGATCAGCGCGGCTCGCGGCTGACGCATCTCCATGCCTGTCAAGTTTTTTCGGCGGCGCGCTGGGCGGCCGAATTTGGCCCCCTCCGTCCCCTCCTTGTGATCCTATCGGAGACGCCGGTCGCGGGCGCCGCGTCCTGCCCGCGTCTGTCTATGGCCGAGGTGCTCGCCGCATCGCTCGCGTTCCCTGCCGTGATCTTCACGGTCGCGCTCGCGCTCGCGCTCATCTACTGGCTGTTCGTCCTCCTGGGCGCGGTCGACCTCGACCTGCTCGGCGGCGCCCACGGCGACGCGGCGCCCCCCCTCGGCGGGCTCGAAGGCGCCGCCAAGGGCGCCCTCGAAGGCGCTGCCAAGGGCGCCCTCGAAGGCGCTGCCAAGGGCGCCCTCGAAGGCGCTGCCAAGGGCTCGCTCGAAGGCGCTGCCACGGGCACGGCGGACGGGGCCGGCGGCGCGCAAGACGCCGGCTCGCTCCTCGCCGCGCTCCAGCTCCACCGCGTGCCGGCGACGGTGACGCTCACGCTGATCGCGACGTTCGGCTGGTTCACGAGCGCCCTGTCGACGGTGCTCGTCGAGCCGCTCTGGCTCGGCTGGGGGCTGCCTCGCTGGGCGCTCGGCGTCGCGGTGCTCGCCGGCTCGCTCGTCGCGGCCGTTCTCTCGACCTCGCTCGCGGTGCGGCCGCTCGGCCCGCTGTTCGTGACCCGGCACGGCCAGTCGAAGAAGGATCTCGTGGGCCGCGTGTGCGTCATCTCCACCGGGCGCGTCGACGAGCGCTTCGGCCAGGCGACGATCGACGAGGGCGGGGCGAGCCACATCCTCGACGTCCGGTGCGACACGCCCGGCGCGCTCCGCCGGGGGGACCGCGCGCTGCTCGTGAGCTGGGACCCGGACCGAGAGATCTTCAGCGTCGAGCCGCTCGACGCCCTGCTCGGCCCTCCCCCTCCCCTGGCCGAGCGGGGGGCGTCCCGCGTGGAAGCACGCCCGGCCGGCGTCGAGGAGGACGACGCGCCCGCGGCGCGCGCAGCGGACGAGCGGCAGCGCCGCGGCTGAACGCCGGCGCGGGCGCCGCCGCTGAACGCCGCTGTCGGGCGGGCGGTTTCGTGTACCCTCATCCCCGAGGGGGCATCATTCGGCCCCCGACCCGGCTCTGAGCGGGCCTGGCCGTCCGACCCTCACCGACGTGAACGCGGGGGCCGGCGCCCTCCCCTCCACCGAAACGCGAAGGAGCTCCGCGTGCCCCCTGTGACCGTCCCCTTAATCATCGTCCTCGTCGGCGTCCTCGCCTTCGTCGCCCTCGGGATGCTGGTGATGTACGCCAAGTTCTACCGCCAGGTGGATCAGGGCAAGGCGCTGATCATCAACACGAGAGGCCAGGACCCCATCGTCACCTTCACCGGGACGCTGGTGCTGCCGATCATCCACCGCGCCGAGTACATGGATATCTCGGTCAAGACGATCGAGATCGACCGGCGCGGCAAGGAAGGCCTCATCTGCAAGGACAACATCCGCGCGGACATCAAGGTCACCTTCTTCGTGCAGGTGAACAAGACGCAGGACGACGTGCGCACGGTCGCGCGGACCATCGGCTGCGTCCGCGCGTCGAACCCGGAGACGCTCGAGCAGCTCTTCGCCGCGAAGTTCTCCGAGGCGCTCAAGACGGTCGGCAAGCGCCTGAACTTCGAGGACCTCTACAAGGAGCGGCAGAAGTTCAAGGACGACATCATCGACGTCATCGGCAAGGACCTGAGCGGGTTCGTGCTGGCCGACGCGGCGATCGACTACCTGGAGCAGACGCCCATCGAGCTTCTCGACAAGGACAACATCATGGATGCCGAGGGCATCCGGAAGATCACCGAGCTCACGGTCACGCAGAACGTGCTGACGAACGAGCTCCGCCAGAAGGAGCGGATGGAGATCGGCAGCCAGAACCTGAACTCCGACGAGGCCATCTTCCGCTTCGAGCAGCGCCGGGCCGAGGCCGAGGCGAAGAAGGCCAAGGAGATCGCGGTGGCGCAGGCGCGCGAGCAGAACGAGGCCGCGCGCATCGTGAGCGACGAGCGCAAGAAGACGGTGCTCCTCCAGGAGAAGAACGACGAGGAGGCCTTCGTCGCCCGCGAGGCGAAGGAGCGCGGCGTCTCGGTCGCCCAGAAGAACAAGGAGCGGGAGGTCGCGGTCGAGACCGAGCGCGTCGAGAAGGCGCGTCAGCTCGAGATCGTGAGCCGCGAGCGCGACGTGACGCTCCAGCAGATCGCGCGCGAGAAGGAGCTCGAGGTCCAGAGGAAGGACATCGCCGACGTGGTCCGGGCGAGGATCGCGGTCGAGAAGACGGTGGCCGAGGAGGAGGAGCGCATCAAGGACGTGCGCGCGGTGGCCGAGGCGACGCGCCTCAAGGACGTGACGCGCATCAACGCGGAGGCCGAGGCGCAGGAGCAGCTCGTCAAGCAGCTCAAGGGCGCGGAGGCGAGCGAGGAGGCGGCGAAGTTCCGGGCCCGGGAGAAGCTCATCATGGCCGACGCCGAGCTCGAGGCGAGCGACAAGGCCGCGCGCGCGAAGATCCGTCTCGCCGAGGGCCACCAGGCCGAGGCCGCGGCCGACGGGCTGGCGCGCATCCGGGTGAAGGAGGCCGACGCGCAGGCGATCGAGAAGCAGGGGTTCGCCGAGGCGCGCGTGGCGCTCGAGAAGATGAACGCCGCCGCCGCCGGCGAGGAGAAGCAGGGCCTCGCGCGGGTGATGGTCAAGGAGGCCGAGGCGATGGCGATCGAGAAGCAGGGGCGCGCCGAGGCGACGGTCGCGAAGGAGCGGCTGCTCGCCGAGGCGGCGGGCATCGAGCAGAAGGGGCTCGCGGCCGCGCGGACGCGCGAGGCCGAGGCGCTCGCCCTGGAGAAGACGGGCCTCGCCGAGGCGACCGCGATCAAGCAGCGGCTCCTGGCCGAGGCGGCCGGCACGGCGGAGAAGGCGGCGGCGATGAAGGCGCTCGACGGGGTCGGGCGCGAGCACGAGGAGTTCCGCCTCCGGCTCGAGAAGGAGCGGGCGGTGGAGCTCGAGTCGCTGCGCATCCGGGCCGAGATCGCCAAGGCGCAGGCCGAGATCCTGCACGGGGCGTTCGAGCACGCGAAGATCAACATCGTCGGCGGCGACGGGGCGTTCTTCGATCGCTTCGTCAAGGCGGTCACCCTGGGCCAGTCGGTCGACGGGCTTGTCGACCAGAGCGCGACGGTGCGCGCCCTGGCCGGCGACTACCTGAACGGCAACGCGAGCGTCACGGAGGACCTGAAGCAGCTCGTCGCGCCCGGGGCAAAGCCCTCGGACGGCACGCTGTCGGGGCTCCTGACGTCGCTCTTGCCGAGCGCCGACGCCGACGGGAAGAAGAAGATCGAGGCGCTGGCCCAGAAGGCGCGTGAGCTCGGCATCGACGAGCTCGTCAAGGCGCGCACCCCGCGCGCTTAGCGGCGCTCCCGCTTCGGATACGGTGCGGGTGGGAGAGCGGTGATCGGCAGTCGTCGACCGCTACCGACCTCCCACACCCATCAAGACACGGATCGCTACTGCTTCCTCGTCACGTGGATCACGGCGGCGAGGCACATCTCGTCGAGCGTGCTCTCGCCGAGGTGCACGTCCACCGGGGCGGGGAGGTGCTGCTCCTTGAGCGCCTTCGCGAGGAATGGATTGCCGTTCGAGTTGTCGTACGTGCAGCGCATCGTCAGCAGGTCGCCGCCGCGGAGGCGCGGGAGCTGCTCGATGGGAGCGTCGTAGTAGAACCCGCGCTGCCACGAGAAGTCCCACCTCGGCGTCTGTACCAGGCACTGCTCCGCAGGCTCGCCGGCGGCGCCCTCCTCGCGCGCGAGGGTGACCTTCATGTCCGTGCCGACATAGTGCATGTGCGTGCCGGCGCCGTAGAGGTACGTCTCCGAGAGAGATACCGCGGCGGGCAGCCTGAACTGCATGGTCTCGACATGATCCTTCTCTCCGGCGGGGATCAGGAACTCCACGCCATCCGCGTCGTTCGGCCCGGGGAGGAGGCCGCGCCCCTCCGCGAAGGGAGACTCGAAGTTGCCGATCAGCGCGATGCCCATGAGCCACTCCGGCACGCCCTGGGTGAAGCGCAGCTGGAGGCGCGTCGCGTCGGGCTCGGCGGTCGTCCCGGCCGGGTGATAGTGGACCTGCATCACCAGCCGCGCCCCCGCCGGGAGCTCAGCGCCGATGTTCGGTTCGAGCTCGATGGGGACGCCCCCCGGCGCCCACGCGGCGACGAGCTCACCCGAGAACCCGGGGCCGCCAAAGCAGTCGTATCCGCCGTGCTCATCCACGAGCGCGTCGGTCGCGCCATCCCTGTCGATGAACACGAGCGCGTGGTGCACGACCTTGCTGTTGCCCGGCATGAGGTGCACGCCGTTGATGTACCGCGCCTCCGTGAGCCCAGGATCCATCACGAAACACCGGAACTGGTCGGCATCGCCGCTCGCGACGAACGGCTCCTTCGGCGCGACCTCCAGCTCGACGCCGGGCAGCCCCGGCGCCTCGGCCACGAACGGGGGCGGCGCGTCCGCCGGATCCCCCTCGGGAGCGCCCGAGGCCGCCCACGCCTCGAGGACCGCTATCTCCTCCTCCTTCAACCGGAGATCGTCCTTCCAGCCGTGAGGAGGCTGGCACTCGTCCGTCTCCATCGCACCCCACGGCGGCATCGTGCGCTCCCGCGCCGAGCGCGCGAGCAGGCTGGCCACGCCGCGCGCGGAGTCGTACGCCGTCAGGCTGAACGGGGCGATGTTGCCGGGAGAATGGCAGCTCATGCAGTGCTTCTGCAGCAGCGGCTCGACGTCTCGATGGAACGTCGGAGACGCCGCCGTGGCGCCCGGCGCTCCCTCGCCGGAGCACCCGAGGAGGAACCCCGGAACGAGCGCAAGCCATGTGAGCGCGCCGGATGTCGACTTTCGCATGGTACCCCTCTTCGATGGCCCGCGTGTTCACGTGTCCTGAGCCGCCGAGACGGCAGCGCGGCGGCCCCAGGCGAGCCGCCGCGCTCCCGTCGCCGTCAGGGCTCGCGCGGGATCAGTGGACCTCGTTGTGGCACGTGGCGCTGCAGCCGTCGCCGTTCGCGGTGTTGCCGTCGTCGCACGCCTCGAACGCCGCCTGCCGCACGCCGTCGCCGCAGTGCGGGCCGAACACGCAGCCCGGAGCGCACTCGCCGTAGCCGCCGTCGTTCTCGCCGTCGTCGCACTGCTCGGGCGGCGCCTGGGTCACGCCGTCGCCGCAGCGCGGGCCGTACACGCAGCCCGGAGCGCACTCGCCGTAACCGCCGTCGTTCTCGCCGTCGTCGCACTCCTCGCCGAGCTCCCGCTGCACGCTCCCGTCGCCGCAGACGGCGCCGATCCGGCAACCGAGGCAGCCCATGCTGCCGTCGTTCACGCCGTCGTCGCACTCCTCGCCCCACGCGTCCTGGGTGACCCCGTCGCCGCACTTCGCCGCGTCGCCGCACTCCGCCGTGCACCCGCCGTAGCGGCCGTCGTTCACGCCGTCGTCGCACGTCTCGTCGGGCTCCTGGACGACCGCGTCGCCGCAGCGCGGCCCGATCAGGCACTCCGACGTGCACCCGCCGTAACGGCCGTCGTTCACGCCGTCGTCGCACTCCTCGCCGAACTGGCTGTCGATCTCCTCGTCCCCGCAGCGGGGGGCCGCCACGCAGCCCGGCGCGCAAGCCTCGGAGCCATAGCCGCCCAGGTTGGTGCCGTCATCGCAGATCTCGTACGGCGAGGTCGTCACCCCGTCGCCGCAGTAGAGCCCCAGCGTGCAGCTCGTCGAGCATTTCCCGTACCCCGGGCCGTTCTCGTCCTCGTCGTCGCACTGCTCGTCGGGCGTGACGATGCCGTCGCCGCACACGGGCTCGCAGACGGACGACGCCGCGTTGAAGCCGCCGAGCGTCAGCTTGTAGCTCGACGCCGTTGTGTGGCGCTCCGCCTGGAACACGACGACCTCGTAGACGCGCCCCGCCGTGAGGCCGAGATCATCCATGAGCACCGTCCCGCGATCGTCCTCGACGCCTGCGACCTCGCCGGTCCCCATCGGGGTGTGGATGCCGCCGAGGTCGATGCGGAGCCGGTTGTTGATGAACACCCAGACGTCGTCGTCCCCGTAGAAATCGAGCCGCTCCCCGCCGTGGTACTCGAACCAGGTGCGGACCTCGCTCGTGAAGTAGAAGTTGTGGTTGCCCGCCACGGCCCAGTCGTTGAACGGATCGCGGGCCTCGCGGCTCGCCTCGCGCTGCGCCTCCGGCACCGACGGGTCCTGCCAGCCCTTGCCGTCGAGCGGGAAGAACAGGTGATCCTCGAAGAGGAACACGTCCGACGTCCCGACCCGCTGGAGCGGGAGCCAGTCCACGACCGTCTTCGAGTAGGACGAGTCGTTGTACCAGCGGTTGAAATCCGTGGCGTTCGTGAGGAAGGCGTTCTGCCGCGCCGCCGCGAACTGGGGCTTGCCGTCGGCGCCGAGCGCGCTCTGCACGATGCCCGTGACGATGGCGTCCGGGGGGTTGGTCCCGGGCTCGAAATTCGGCTGACCTGCCTTGAAATCGCGGTACACGATCGGCACGCGGAGCTCGTCGCCCAGGGTCGAATCGTTCCTGCAGATGTACCCCGGCTCGATCGTGCACGCGCTCGAGCAGCCGTCGCCGCTCCTCGTGTTGCCGTCGTCGCACGCCTCGTCGCCGAGGCGCAGGCCGTCGCCGCAGGCCGACGTGCACCCGCTGTCGCCGCAGTCCGGCTCGACCTGGCAGAACGGCGTGCAGCCGTCGCCGAGGTTGGCATTGCCGTCGTCACACGGCTCCGTGCCCTCCTTCTTCCCGTCGTTGCAGACGGTGGCGCGGCAGGTGTAGCCGCCGGGCGCGGACTGGCACACGAGGCCAGGCTCCCACTTGCAGGTGGCGTCGCACCCGTCGCCGTTCTTCGTGTCGCCGTCGTCGCAGTCCTCGCCCGCGACGACGCGCCCGTCGCCGCAGACCGCCGTGCAGCGGCTCCCCGCGCGCGCGCAGTCGAACCCGGCCTCGAGCTCGCAGTTCGACGAGCAGCCGTCGCCCGAGACCATGTTGCGGTCGTCGCACGCCTCGCCCACGCCGATCTGGCCGTCGCCGCACACGACGGTGAACGTGCAGTGCACGCCGTCCGGGCACTTCCAGCCGGCCTCCACCAGGCAGCTCGGCGAGCAGCCGTCGCCCGGCTCGGTGTTCCCATCGTCGCACCGCTCGGTCGGCCGCAGGCGGCCGTCGCCGCAGCGCTCGACCGGCCTGCAGGGCTTCCCGGGCACAGGGCACGTGATGCTGCCGGGGTCCTCCAGCGCGCAGACCTCGGAGCACCCGTCTCCGGACACCTCGTTCCCGTCGTCGCAGGTCTCGCCGCCCGAGACGCGCCCGTCACCGCACGCGTGGAGCCGGGCACACGACTGGCCCGGGCCCGGGCAGATCCAGTCGCCCGGCTCCCTCTGGCAGCGATCGTCGCAGCCGTCGCCCGAGGCGGTGTTGCCGTCCTCGCAGCTCTCGCCGGGCTCCACCGCCCCGTTGCCGCACACGATCGTCGTGTGACAGAGCTCCCCGGGCTCGCAGACGCAGTACGGCTCCACCTTGCAGGCGCCAGAGCAGCAGTCTCCGGGGAGGCTGTTCCCGTCGTCGCACGCCTCGCTCGCCTGGTTGACCTCGCCGTCGCCGCACGCCGGCTCCACCGCGTCGCACTCCGGCGGAGGATCGGGCGACTCGCAGGGATCGCCCCCGGCGCCCCCGCTCCCGCCCGATCCGACCGTCATGAACCCGCCGAAGCCCCCGCTCGTGTCCTCGCCGCCGGTGCCTGAAGCCCCGCCGCCGCCCGCACCGCCCTCGCCGCTGCCCGTGCCGCCCTCGCCGCCGCCCCCCCCGCCGCCGCCACCGCAGGCGACGAGCGGACCGGCGAGCATGACGAGGAGCACGGAAGTAAGTCTCTTTCCCAAGCCCATCGACGCCACCATCCCAACTTGCTTCAGAAGGTCGTCACGCTGTCCAAGCCACGCCTCGAGGCGCCTCGAGCGACGAGGTGCGCCGCTGGAGGCGGAGTGAGCGCGCGTCGCACAGGCGCACGCTCGCATCGACATGTAGGTCGCCCTCGTTCCCGCCCATCGCAACGCAGCGTCCCGCGTGGAGCAAGCGGATTTCAAGGTATAGCGGGTTCCCGACGCGCCGCCCGCCGGGACGCGACGGAATCCCCCTGCGGCGCTCGGGCTTGACATCCTTGGACAACCCGCGCTGACGCGGCCCACGCCGCCGCGCGGTCGCCATCTCGCCCCCCGGACGCGGCGAACGGCTGTAACCTGGCCGCGGGCAGGCCGAGGCCCGCGCGGATTCGACGCGGGGGCGGGCCCTTCGGCTGACCACACGGAGCATGCATGGTGTCGACAGGGGCCTTGGACGGCGCGGCCCGAGCGGCGGGGGCGTCCCCGCCGCAGGCGGCGGAGCCGCTGGATGGGGGCAATTACGAGGTCATCCGGCGGCGGCTCGTCGAGCGCGCCGAGGAGCTCGCCCGCCGCGCCGAGGCGCTCAACGCGCGGCGCAAAGAGGTGTTCGGCGGCACGGACCTCGCGCTCCTCGAGAACGCCCGCGTCAGGACCGAGAACAACTGCGTGCCGCGCGACATCGTGAGCATCCGGGGCAAGCTGCTCGTCGGCTACCTCGTGTTCATGGGGCTGAAGGAGGTCAACGTCGGCGACGTCTTCAGCCTCCACCGCTTCGCGAAGGACGGCGGCGCGTTCGACCTGTCCCACGTGCCGCTCGACGAGGGCGACGCGTTCCTCGGCGACCCCAACTTCGTCAAGGAGTTCAAGGACCTCCACCGCTACGTCAAGGAGCCCCGGCTGCTCCAGCTGCGGCGCAGCGGCGACACGCGGCTGCTCGCCATCTTCCAGGTCGGCGCGACCGAGCGCGACACCAAGGTGTTCCGGTGGAGCATCGACGCGACCGGGCGCATCCGGTACCTCGACGCGCGCGGCGACGAGGACAACGTCCGGCCGCGCGCCCACGACTTCGCCTGGACCCAGGCCACGCGCGACGACCACGTGCAGGGCAAGCACCCGCACGTCGCGATCCTCGGCGAGATCTTCGTCGAGACGGTCGGCGGCGATCTCACGGTCAAGGTCGAGAACAACACGACCACCGGGCTCGGCATCTACCGCGAGCCGGTCGACGACGCGGGCCAGGCGCTCGACGACGCCGACATCCAGTACGCCCGGCTCGGGCCGCTCATCCTGCTCAAGATCAAGCCGTTCCGGGAGCCCTCGTACCGCTACCTCGTCTACAACGGCCGCACCCGGAAGGTCACGCGCATCGACGCGATCGGCCTCGCCTGCCTGAGCCTCCCCGAGGACCAGGGCATCGTCTTCCCGAACGGCTACTACCTCATCACCGGCGAGACGAAGCGCTTCGAGGGCAGCACCGAGAGCCTCGTCTTCGAGCGGGTCATCCGCTCTCCGAACGGGGAAGACGTGCTCTACGTGTTCCACCAGGTCGTGGAGGGGCGGTACGTGCTCTTCCCGTACAACCTGATCCGCAAGGAGATCGCGACGCCGATCCAGTGCCACGGGTACAGCCTCTTCGACGACGGCAAGATGGTGATCTTCCGGGCGTCGAGCGACGAGGCGACCCGCGTCCACCCGATGCAGATCTGGCAGACGCCGTTCATGACCGCGGAGTTCGCGGCGTCTGCGCCGACCGACGGCTCGTACCTCGCGAAGGTGGGCAACGCCGACCTCGTCCGGGGGATCTCCGACGCGCTCAGCATGCGGCGCGCGGCGCTGGACGGGTCGCCGACCCGGCAGACGTACGAGGATCTCATCAGGACCGCCGAGCGGATGGCCGACGCCTACTACTGGCTCGGCCACGCCGAGGCGGGCGATCTCCTGTCCGTCGTGAACGAGCTCCGGGGCGTCTCCGAGAGCATCGTCGACGAGTTCGAGAAGGTCGAGGGCATCAAGGCGCGCGCCGCAGCCGCGCTCGCCGAGGCCGAGGCGGCACAGCGGCAGCTGCTCTCCGGGGTGCGGCCCGAGGATGCGGCGAGCGTCGACGCGTTCCTGAAGGCCCTGACCTCGCTGCGGCGGCAGCGGGGGCACCTCATCACGCTCCGCGAGCTCAAGTACATGGACCTCGGCCGCGTCGACGCGCTCGAGGCCGAGATCGTCGCGCGCGCCGACGAGGTGAGCCAGGCGTGCGTGACGTTCCTCCTCGGCGAGCAGGCGTTCCGCCCGCTCTGCGACCGGCTCGCGGGCCTCATCGCGAAGATCGAGGCCGTCGCGAAGTCGCCCGAGCTCGCGCCGTTCGCCGCGGATCTCGACGCCGTGAACGAGGGGCTCTCGGTCCTCGCCGAGATCGTGGCGAGCCTCAAGGTCGACGACCCCACGGCGCGGACCCGGATCCTGGAGGGGATCAGCGAGGTCTACGCGCAGCTGAACCGCGCGCGCGCGACGCTGAGCGCCCGCGGCAAGGACCTGCGGGGCGCGGAGGGGCGCGCCGAGTTCGGCGCGCAGTTCAAGGTGTTCGGCCAGAGCGTGTCGAGCGCGATCGCGGTGTGCGACACGCCCGAGCGCTGCGACGCCGAGCTGTCGAAGCTGCTCGTCCAGCTCGAGGAGCTCGAGGGGAAGTTCGGCGAGTTCGACGAGTTCCTGGGCGAGCTCGCGGCCAAGCGCGAGGAGGTGAACGACGCGATCGCGGCGCGTCGACAGGCGCTGCTCGACGAGCGGCAGCGGCGCGTCTCGAACCTCGTCGCCGCGGCGGACCGGATCGTCCAGGGGGTGGCGCGGCGGGCGCGCACCTTCGCGGGCGTGGACGAGCTCAACACGTACTTCGCGTCCGACGCCATGGTCGCGAAGCTCCGCGATCTCGCGGCCGATCTCCACGCGCTCGGCGACAGCGTGAAGGGGGACGAGGTCGAGGCGCGGCTCAAGTCGGCGCGGCAGGACGCGCTCCGGGCGCTGCGCGACCGCGAGGACCTGTTCGAGGGCGGCGGCGACGTCATCAAGCTGGGCCGCCACCGCTTCAACGTGAGCACGCAGGCCCTGGAGCTCACGCTGGTCCCGCGCGGCGACGGGCTCGCGCTGCACCTCACCGGGACCGACTTCTTCGAGCCGATCGAGGACCCGGCGCTAGAGAGCGCGCGCGATCTCTGGGGCCAGGAGCTCGCGAGCGAGACCCCCGAGGTCTACCGGGGCGAGTTCCTCGCGGGCTCGATGCTCGCGGACGCGGAGGCGGGGCGCGGCGGGCTCTCGATCGAGCGGCTGCGCGAGGCGTCGCTCGGCCCGGGCGGGCTGCTCGGCGCGGTGCGCGCGTACGCGGAGGGCCGGCACGACGAGGGCTACGAGCGCGGCGTCCACGACGCGGACGCCGCGCTGATCCTGGAGAAGCTGCTCGCGCTGCGGTCCACGGCGGGGCTCCTGCGCTTCGGGAGCGCGCCGCGGGCCCTCGCCTGCCTGACCTGGGCGGGGCTCGACGCGCGCGCCCGGGACCTCGCGCACCGGCGGTCGCGGAGCCTCGGCCGGCTCGCCGCGCAGCTCGGCGAGAGCGAGGCGCGGGCGGCGCTCGCGGCCGAGCTCGCGCAGGGCGTGGCCGCGGCGGCGGCGGCGCATCGGCTCGAGGCGAGCGCGGCGGACGTGCGCGTGGCGGCGCGGTACCTCGTGGAGGAGCTGGCGGCGGAGCGCCCCCGGTTCGTGACGAGCGACGCGGCGCTCGCGCTGCGCGACGCGCTGCTCGCGCGCCTCGACCTCGAGGGGGGCCGCGCGGCGTTCGAGGAGGACCTGCGGCAGCTCGAGAAGCACCCGGCCGAGCGGCTGGAGCTCGCGCTCGCGTGGCTGCGCGGGTTTGCCACGGTCGCCAACGATGGGGGCTCGCCCGGCAAGCCGGGCTCTGCCCCCAAACCCTTGGCCAACGATGGGGGCTCGCCCGGCAAGCCGGGCTCTGCCCCCAAACCCCCGGGCCCTGCGCTCAAGCACCTCGCGCTGGAAGCGGCGGTCGTCGTCGTGACGGAGCGGCACATCGAGCGGGAGCCGAGCGGGGCCGTCACCGAGGCCCGCGTCGAGGGGCTGCTCGGGCAGCACCCGCGCATCAAGGAGCGCGCGATCGCGCTCCGGCTCGACGAATTCCTGAGCAGGATCGAGGACTTCCTGCACGAGAGGGCGCCGCGCTACCGCGCTTACAGGAAGGTGCGGAGCGAGATCGCGGAGCGGGAGCGGAAGCGGCTGCGCCTCGAGGAGTTCGCGCCGCGGGTGCTCACGTCGTTCGTGCGCAACCGGCTCATCGACGAGGTGTACCTGCCCCTCGTCGGCGCGAACCTGGCGAAGCAGCTCGGCGCCGCGGGCGACGTGAAGCGCACCGACCTGATGGGCATGCTGCTGCTCATCTCGCCGCCGGGCTACGGCAAGACGACGCTGATGGAGTACGTCGCGAGCAAGCTCGGCCTCGTGTTCATGAAGGTGAACGGGCCGTCGCTCGGCCACGAGGTGACGTCGCTCGACCCGGCCGAGGCCCCGAACGCGACGGCGCGCCAGGAGGTCGAGAAGATCAACCTGGCGTTCGAGATGGGCAACAACGTGATGCTGTACCTGGACGACATCCAGCACACGAACACGGAGCTGCTCCAGAAGTTCATCTCGCTCTGCGACGGCCAGCGCCGGATCGAGGGCGTGTCGCGGGGCCGGACGAGGACGTACGACCTGCGCGGCAAGAAGTTCTGCGTGGTGATGGCGGGCAACCCGTACACGGAGTCGGGTGCGCGGTTCCAGATCCCCGATATGCTGTCGAACCGGGCCGACACGTACAACCTCGGCGACGTCCTCGACGGCAAGGAGGCGCTGTTCGCGCTGAGCTACCTGGAGAACGCGCTCACGTCGAACCCGACGCTCGCGCCGCTCTCCGGCCGGGCGCCGGGCGACACGCACAAGCTCATCCGGATGGCGCAGGGCGAGGCCATCGCCGCGACGGAGCTCGAGCACGCCTACTCCGCCGCGGAGGTCTCGGAGATGGTCGCCGTGTTCGAGCGGCTCTTCCGGGTGCAGAAGGTGCTCCTGTCCGTGAACCTCGAGTACATCCGGAGCGCGTCGCAGGACGACGCCTTCCGGACGGAGCCGCCGTTCAAGCTGCAGGGCAGCTACCGGAACATGAACAAGCTGGCCGAGAAGGTCGTGGCGGCGCACACGCCCGAGGAGGTCGACCGGCTCATCGACGATCACTACGTGAGCGAGTCGCAGACGCTGACGACGGGCGCCGAGCAGAACCTCCTCAAGCTCGCCGAGCTGCGCGGCCGGATGACGCCGGAGCAGGCGGCGCGGTGGGACGACATCAAGAAGGGCTTCGTGCGGATCAAGCGCATGGGCGGCAAGGAGGACGACCCGGTCGTGCGCGTGACCGGCACGCTGTCGATGCTGGGCGAGCAGCTCGAGGGCATCCGCGGGGCGATCGGGAAGGCGGCCGCGGTGGCGCAGGCGGGGGACGCGCGGGCGCGGGAGATGAAGCAGTGGCTCGCGCCCGAGATGGAGCGGCTCTCCGCGGCGCTCAAGGGGGTGGCGCAGCCGCGGGTCGACGTGAAGGTCGAGACGGATCGCTCGGTGTCGGAGTTCGTGGGGCACCACCTGTCGCTGGTGGAGCGGCTCGTGGCGCCGCTCGCGAAGGCGACGACGCAGAGCGCGTTCGGCATCCGGGCGATCGAGGCGCAGGTCTCGGAGCTCGCGCAGGGGCTCCGGTCGCTCGAGGAGAAGATCCGCGCGGCGGCGCGCCCGCAGAGCCAGCCGCCGCCGCCGCGCTTCGAGGCGCGGGTCGGGGCGGCGTCCCCGGCGAACTTCTACCGGACGGCGCCCGCGGCCGACGTCGTCGACCACGGCGGCATCTTCGTGCCGACCTTCCGGCCGCCGCCTGCGCGCGGGACGACGGTGGCGCTCAAGATCCCGTTCGCGGAGGGCGGCGAGATCGACGCGGTGGGGGTGGTCGAATGGACGCGCGAGGCCGAGGAGGAGGGCCCGCCTGGGTTCGGGGCGCGCTTCGTGCGGCTCTCGGGCGAGCAGCGGGAGCTCGTGGAGGGGTTCGTGCGGCAGCGGGAGCCGATGCTGCTCGGCATGTGAGCGCGCTCGCAGAGACGGCACTCGTACGCTCTGCTGTCGATGCCGCGCGACGCCGCGCTCGCGCGTAGGGCGGAGCATCGCGCGGTGCTCCGGCGCGGAGGTATGCGGCCCGAGCACAGCATCCTAGCTGAGCCGATGCTGCCCGATGCTCGTCACCCGAGCGATCGGGCGCGCGCGGCGGGCGCCTCTCCTCTATGAGGAGTAGAGCGGCCTCCCTCGTGCGTGATATCACCGTCACGACGCGGTTCGTCGGAGATGGCCTGGATCCGAAGCCCGCGCTCCGGCGCCGGGCACGCAGGAGCTTCAGCGCATGAAGATGATGACCCTCGGACCCTTTGACGGGAACGCGTGGCTGCTCGGCCGGAAGATCGAGCGAACGGTCGCGGAGTGGAAGGAGCCCGCGCGGCTCGCGATCGTGGCCATGCCGAGCGGGACGAAGCACGAGGAGTACCTCGCCGCGGTCGAGGACGCGACGGGCGTTCCGGTGGTCGGAGCCACCACGGGCGGGGTGTCGTTCACGGAGCGCGGCTTCAGCAGGAGCGGGGTGACGTGCGCGTTCCTCGGGGGAGCGAACGTCGAGGTGGCGTGCACCGCGGCGCGCGAGCTGCGCTCGGATCACGGCAAGAGCATCAGGGCGGCGCTGAGCGACATGGACGAGGCCGTCTCGAGCGGCAGCGGGCGGAGCGGGGCGACGAGCTCGATCCTGGTGCTGGCGGACGCGTTCGCGTGCGACGGCGACGATCTGGTGGCCGCGCTCCGCCAGGGCGTGCCGCCGCACACGCGCGTCTTCGGCGGGACGGCGGGCGACGGCTGGACGTTCGAGGGGGCGCGGGTGTTCCTCGGCCGCAAGGTGCTGACGGACGCGGCGGTCCTCGTGCGGCTGACGCACCGGCAGCGGGTGAACATCGACGTGGTGCACGGGTTCCGCGCCGCCGAGGGCGGGCGGGATTTCACGATCACGGACATCGAGCGGAACGTGCTCAGGACGCTGGACGGGCAGCCTGCGGCGCGGGTGTACGAGGAGGAGCTCTCGCGGCTCGGCTTCCGGTCGAGCGGCGAGGGGCTCCTCCAGACGATGGCGAAGCACGCGCTCGGGGCGAAGACGCCGTTCGGCGAATCGCTGAAGATCAGGTCGCCGATCGCGATCCGCGGGGACGGCGCGGTGGTGCTGACCGGGGGGCTGGCGCGCGGGCAGGTGGTGCGCGTCGTGAACGCGGCGACCGACGCGGTGCTCCAGGCGGCGAAGAGCCTGTCGACCAAGGTGCTGGGGCCGCTGCCCGCGGTGGCCGGTTCGCTGGTGTTCGACTGCGCTGCGCGGTTCCGGATGCTGGGCGAGCGGTACCGGGAGGAAGTGCGGGCGTTCCTCTCGCCGAACGCGGCGTCGAACCCGATGTTCGGGATGGCGTGTTACGGGCAGATCGCGAAGTTCGGGGGGAGCGTCGAGGGGTTCTACAACACGAGCGCGGTCATGGTGGCCTGGGGGGAGTCGGACCAGGGGACGGCTGGCGGGTGAGCTTTGCTGGGCGGACTGGGCTGACGAAGAGGCGGGGCGGATCGTTGCGCGGTGTGGGGGCTTTGCTGAGCTGACCGGCCCGAGGAGAGGCAGCCCGCCGCGCGGTGGATGGCACGAGCTTTGCGCCTGCACCGCCTGCGCCGGCGCCGACATCGAATCAGCGTGCGCCCGCACCGTCCTCTGGCACGAGCGCGCAGGCGCAGCGCTCGCCGCACCGGCCCTCGACCCGATAGCCGAAGGACGATTTCATAGGCATTAACCAAGCTCGGTCACCGAAGCCCACCTCACCATCGATCACCAACGTGAACGTGGACGTTTACGTTAGCGGTCACGGCGACATGCGATCGGCGTCGCCTACGACGCCGCCCCTATCGAAGTTACCCCCGAGCAGAGCGTCGGGTCCTCGTCGTGCATGAGCCCGGCGCACGTCATTCGCTGAGCCTACGACAGTGACACGGAGGAGTGACTTCATGCGATGCAATCCATTGGAGAAGACTCATCGATTCCGGTGCGCCGCCGTTCTCGCCGCGGCATTGTGCGCGACCGCGTGCCAGCGGGCACGAATGTACGAGGAGCCTGAAGGACCGACGCCGGTCGTCGGGTGCGACGTGTTCGCGAGCGCGAGCGCCGCGCCTGGAGGCGCCGGGACGCGCGACGCTCCCTACGCGCGCCTGCAAGAGGCGATCGACGACGCGAAGGGCGGGACGGTTTGCGCATGCGCCGGCCATCCTTTCGCCGAGGCCGTGACGCTGCCCGCGGGGATCGAGGTGCGCGGGGACTTCACATGCAATGGAGAGTGGAAGCAGAGCTCGGATGCGAAGAGCACGATCGCGGGGCCGGCGGGACAGGTCGCGCTGACCCTGACGGGCGACGCGGACGGGGCGAAGGTGCATGGATTCGTGATCTCCGCGGCGAGCGCGACAGAGCCTGGCGGGTCGTCCATCGCGGTCGCCGTGGCGGACATCGCGGCCGAGCTGAGCCACCTCGAGGTGCGGGCCGGCGACGGCATGCCCGGCGCCGACGGTGAGCCGGAGGCGACCGCGGCAGACGCCGGGAAGGACGCTCCGGCAGAGGGAGAGCACGCACCAACGAATGCCTGCGTAGTTCCCGCGCGCGGTGGTGAGTCCGGACGGATGACGTGCGGTGACGTGGTCACCGATGGTGGCCCGGGCGGGACCGGGGAGACCTCGCCCCTCTCCGTGAGTCTGCCCTCCACGCCCGCGGAACCCGGTGAGGGCGGCAAGCCGCTCGCGAGCACGCCCCCGGACGGGTATGGAGGCACGGTCGACGCCTCGGGAACCCGCCAAGCAGGCATCGCCGGAGCCACTGGCGCCAGCGGGACGCCTGGCGAAGGCGGCCAGGACGGGAGGCTGACCCTCGCCGGCATCACGGACGGGGACGGCGCCCCCGGCCAGCCCGGCAAGCCGGGCCAGGGAGGCGGAGGGGGAGCTGGCGCACGCGTGCTGGGCGTCGTTTGTACCTTCATCGACGGACGTCCGGCAGACGGCGCTGCCCCGGGCGGTGGAGGTGGAGGCGCAGGAGGATGCGGCGGCAAGGGCGGCGCAGGCGGGAGAGCCGGCGGGTCCAGCCTCGGAATCGTGAGCATCGGGACGAAGCTGAGCCTGGCCGATGTGACCGTCACGGTGGGTCATGGCGGCCATGGAGGAACTGGCGCCGCAGGACAGAGCGGCGGAGAAGGGGGGCGAGGTGCGCCGGGCGGCACGAACCGGAACGATACGAATGCGCCCGACAACGGGGCCGGGGGGAAGGGCGGGCGCGGCGGCGATGGCGGCCCCGGAGGCGGCGGGCGCGGCGGACATGCGATCGGCATCGCCTACGACGCCGCCCCTGCTGCCGTGCCGTCGTTGAAGGAGTTCATCCCTGGAGAGCCGGGTGAAGGCGGTCCGGGAGGACTCGAGTCGTCGTCCAACGCAGGCCGCGCCGGCGTCAGCGCCGCATGCTGGAGCTTCAAGACAGGGACGCGCTGCGCGCCGTGAGCCGCGACCGCCGCCACGCGGCACACCTCGAGGAAGGCCTATTCGAAGATGGGCAACGGCCGCACGGGGTCGCCTCAGAATCCGAGCGATCGGATCGCCTTGCGGATCGTGTCCGCGCTGGCCCGGACGCCGGCCTCCTCCTCGGAGCTCATCGGGATGGGCAGCTGTGACTCGACGCCGGACCGGTTCACGATGCACGGCACGCTCAGGCAGACATCGTCGATCCCGCGATAGCCGCACAGCAGGCTGCTGACGGGCAGCACGCGGTTCTCGTCGCGGAGCAGGGCCTCCAGGATCTTGGCGGTCGCGAGGCCGATAGCGTAGTTCGTCGCGCCCTTGCCGGAGATCACCTGGGCGGCGGCGTTCTTCACGTTGGAGAAGATCTCCGCCCGCTCGGTCGCGCCGAGGTGGCCGTGGCCGGGCACCGACCACGCGTCGAGCGGGATGTTCGCCACGCTCGCGCTGCTCCACAGCGGCACCTCGCTGTCCCCGTGCTCTCCCGCGATGTACGCGTGGACGTTCTGCACGGCCACGTCGAGCTGCCTCGCGATGAGGAACCTGAACCGGCTGCTGTCGAGCACCGTGCCGCTGCCGATCACCCGGGCGGGCGGGAGGCCTGTCAGCTTGAGCGTGACATACGTGATCACATCGACCGGGTTGGTGACGAGCAGGTAGAGCGCGTCCGGCGCGACGGCCAGGAGCCTCGGCAGCAGCTCGCGGCATATCGCGACGTTCGCGGTGGCGAGGTCCATCCGGCTCTGCCCGGGCTTCTGCTTCGCGCCGGCGGTGATCACGACGACGTCCGCCCCGCGGCAGACCTCGACGTCATCGCTGCCATCGAGCGTGGCCGCCGGGACGAACTGCAGCCCATGGTTGAGGTCGAGCACCTCGGCGCCGACCTTGGCCCGGTTCACGTCGAACAGGGCGATCTGCTTCGCCACGCCGCGGAGCAGGCACGCATAGGCGATCGTCGCGCCGACGCTGCCCGCACCCACGATCGCGACCTTGCTGGGAGAGACGGATTGGTCGTCAGGCATGCCGCCGGGGTACCGCGGCGGGGCGGGTGGACCAAGGCAAATCGGGCCGCCGAGCCCGCGCGGACGCGGCGGTGATCGCCCGACGGCGGGGCGGCCGGCGCCTCGACCTGAGCCCGCGCGGGCTCAGCGGTGACCGTCCGGCGCCGGGGCAGCCGGCGCCGCGACGATCGCCGCCAGGACCGCCGGCGCCGCCCTCGGGTCAGCGGCGGGCACCGCGGTGCCGGCGGGCCCTGCGGCGCCCTCTGCGAGCCCCGGGGCGCCAGCCGGGGGCCGTATCTCGACGGCGAGGGCCGGCTGCGCCGCGGCGGGGCTGAGCGCCACGCCCTCGTCGCGGCACGCGCGGAAGAACGCCTTCATGACCTCGGACTCCAGCAGATCGTGGCGCTCGAAGTCGGCGATCCAGAACTTGATGACGTAGCGCTGGAAGAGCGGCGTGACGGCGGCGAGCCAGAGCCTGGGCGCGGGCTCGCGCAGCACCTCGGGCACCTCGCTGCAGGCGCGCTGGGCGGCGCGCTCCACGGCCTCGGGCGGGGCGGCGAGCGCGACGAGCATCTCGACGTTGCGCGCGCAGTTCCGGTCCGGCGCGCAGAAGTTCTGGACGCGCGCCTTGGCGATGATCGAGTTCGGCAGGATCACCACGTCTCCGGAGAACGTCCGGAGGCGCGTGGAGCGCCATCCCACGTAGATGACCTGCCCCTCGACCCCGTCGACGAGGATCCAGTCCCCGACCCCGAACGAGCGCTCGGAGTGCAGGGCGAGCCCGGCGAACAGGTTGCCCAGGGTGTCCTGCAGCGCCAGGCCGAGGACCACCGTGATGACGGTCGAGGTCGCGAGCAGCGGCACGAGGTCGACCCCGGTGACCGCGCCGACGATCGAGAGGCCGGCGACCAGGTAGAGGATCGTGAGCAGGAGGTGCCGCACCAGCGCCGGGAGCAGCACCTTCCTGCGCTCGGCGAGCCAGTAGTCGATGACCAGGGTCTCGGCGATCTCGATGGCGAGGTACGCGGCGAGGGTGAGCTCCAGGAGGAGCACGCCCTTGTGGAGCGTGGGCAGCTCTCCCCCGCGAAGGGAGATGAACGCGTGCAGCGCGAGCAGCGCGACGAGCATGCGCGCCGGCAGCCGCATGCGGCGGACCAGGAGGTCGTCCAGCGACGTCCGCGTGGCGCCCGCGAGGCGCGAGAGCGAGGCGAAGACCAGGCGGTAGACGAAGAAGCCGAGCGCGAGGACGGAGGCCGAGATCGCCAGCGCGACGGGCATCGAGGCGGGAGAGCGGATGAGGTCGGCCCAGAGCGCGGGGAGCCGGTCGAGGTTCACGCGGCCGAGTCTGCCACAACTCGGCCACGACCCGAGCGCGGGGATCCGTCGCCGAGCCGCGCCCGGGGGCGTAGACTCCTTCCATGAACGACATTCGCGATATAAGCGACGACGAGGCCCGGGTGGCGGAGCTGGTGCGCTCGGCGCGGCGGATCGCCGTGCTCGGCATCAAGACCGAGGCGCAGTCGGATCAGCCAGCGTTCTACGTGGCCAGCTATCTGCAGGGCGCGGGAGTGGAGGTGATCCCGGTCCCTGTCTACTACCCTGACGTGAAGACCATCCTCGGGCAGCAGGTCTATCGCCGGGTGGCCGACGTCCCGGGCCCCATCGACATCGTCGATGTCTTCCGGCGGGGCCAGGACGTCGCCGGGCACCTCGACGACCTGCTCGCCGCCCGGCCGCGCGCCGTCTGGCTGCAGAGCGGCATCCGGAACGACCAGGTCGCCGAGCGGCTGGTCGAGGCAGGCATCCTGGTCGTGCAGGACCGCTGCCTGATGGTGGAGCACCGCCGCCACGCAGGGCGGGGCTGAGGCGTCGAACGCCGTCGAGGACATCGAATTCCTCGGCGACTCCGATCCACCGCGTCCTGCGGCAACCTGGCGCGGCTCGGCCCCGGGTTGTCGGACGGCGGGCTCGGCGTGGGGCGACTACACCGCTCGGTGCTGCGTCCCCTTGCCGAACGTGATCGCCAGGAAATCCCCCGGCTCGTGCACGATCATCCGGTGCCACACCCCTTGCGGCACCGTGCACGCCGTCCCTGCGCGCAGCGCGACGACCCGCTCGCCGCCCTGGTCCTGCAGCACCACGTCGATCGCGCCCGAGAGGAGGTACAGGATCTCGTCCCCGGCCGGGTGCATCTCCCACCGGGGCGTGTCCTCGGCCATGTGAAACCGCGTCACGAGCCAGCCATCCACGCGCTTGACCCGCCGGATGTCGGCGCCCGCCGGCTCGTCGGACATGAGCTCTTGCCAGAACGTCGGCTTCACCTCGATCTGCAGCGCATCCCCCGCGTCCGCGAGGTGCAGGTAGGTGCTGCGGAGATCGAACCCAGGCTGTTTCGGCTCGGCCATCTTTCCCTCCCCCGTCTCGACTGAGGGCGTCCATGCCAGCAGGGCTCCCCTACCGCGTCAATCCGCTCTTCCCGTCGTGGCCTCCCCGCCGGCACGACCGGTGCGTCCCAGGCGCCCCGACGGAGCCCGCCGGGCTCTACTGAACAAACGCTCCCATCCTGACCGGAACGCGCTAGACTGCGCTCGCAGCGCTCGCAGCGCTCGCCGCTTCGCCCGGAGCACTCCGCATCATGCCGCGCCCCGTGAACAACCCTCCGAACCCATGGTCGTCGACGCAGGTCGAGTACCTCGAAGAGGCGCCCCCGGCGACGCTGCAGATCTTCGAGGAGCAGGCCCGCTCCATCGTGACCGCGAACGACAGCCCCGATCTTCCCTTCCGGTACAGCGTCAACCCGTACCGGGGCTGCCTCCACGCGTGCGCGTACTGCTATGCCCGGCCGTCGCACCAGTACCTCGGGTGGGGCGCCGGGACGGATTTCGACCGCAAGATCGTGGTCAAGTCGAATGCGCCCGAGCTGCTCGAGAAGGAGCTCAACAAGCCGAGCTGGCAGGGAGACACCATCGTGTTCTCGGGCAACGTCGATTGCTACCAGCCGCTCGAGGCGAGCTACGAGCTCACCCGCCGCTGCCTCGAGGTGTGCCTCGCGTTCAGGAACCCGGTCGGGCTCATCACGAAGGGCGCGCTCGTGCGGCGCGACGCCGCGTTGCTCGGCGAGCTGGCGCGCCGGGCGCGCGCCCGGGTCCACTTCAGCATCCCGTTCGCCGACGACGCGGTGGCGCGCAAGATGGAGCCGTATGCGAGCCGCTCTTCGCTGCGCTTCGACGCGATGCGGGCGCTCTCCGACGCGGGGGTGCCGACGGGGATCTCGCTGTCGCCGATGATCCCCGGCCTGAACGACAGCGATGTCCCGGAGCTCCTGGAGCGCGCCCGGGCCGCTGGCGCGGAGAGCGCGTTCATGATGCCGCTGCGCTTGCCGCGCGAGGTGCTCCCGGTCTTCGACGAGCGCCTCGAGGAGGCCTTCCCGGACCGCGCCGCCAAGGTCCGCCGCGGCATCCAGGAGATGCGCGGCGGCAAGATGAACGAGGCCGCCTTCGGGGCGCGCTTCCAGGGCGCGGGCCCGCGCTGGGCGGCGATCCAGCGGCTCTTCGAGGTCCACTGCCAGCGGCTCGGGCTCAACGTGGCGCGCGGCAGCGGCGAGTACATCGAGCGAGAGGGCGAGTCGACGTTCAGGCGGCCGAGCCGGCAGGGGACGTTGTTCGACCTCTGAGCGTGGCCTGCGGGCTCGTCGTGATCGTGCACGACGAGCAGCGCGGTGCTTGCCGACGGATTCGCTGCTGACGGCTCGGTGCGCCACGAAGCAGTAGATCCGGCCGGCGCCGGTCACGCCGGTCTCGGCGGAACACGCCGTGGGCAAAGCCAAGGAGCGCGATCCAGATCGGCCAGCTGGAAACGTGCATTCTCCGAGGGGACCTCACGGCGGCAGGGCCGGAATCCTCTCTGTCGCCGGCGCCTTGCTGTTTCGTGACGTAGCCACCACCCGAGAAGGAAAACTGCTACCCAAGGATCGCGGCGCCAGATGCATGACGTGGCGCTCGCGGCTGCCCTTCGCCGATCACGATCCGGGCGGACGTAGCTGCTTGCGGACCTTCTTGATGAAGGTCTGGGTGCACTTTCCGTGGGTGGCCTCGTGCTCCATGATCTCGAGCGTGAGCTTGGCCTTCGTCCCGCTGGAGAGATGAGCAGCCGCGTTCACCTCCCTGGCGAGCTGGATGCCTTCCAGCGACACAGGTCCCTCCGGCTTCTGGACGGCCGCCTGCTTGTTCGGCTGCCGGAAGTGGGAGGGCTTCGTCTTGGTGACGTCGCGGAAGCCGGTGTCGTCCGAGCGCCGGCCGGTGCCGTGGCAGCCCGGACAGGTGGCGGTGGTGCCGGAGAACGAGTTGGCGATGCGGCCGTCGCCGCCGCAGATGCCGCAGGATTCACCAGCCATGAGCCTGGCCCTCGGGTCGGGGCAGGTGCTTCGGGTCCTTCATGCCCGAGAGCATACAGCCGATCGTGGCTCGTGGAAGCTTCGCCTGGGGTGGTCCTCCATTTTGTGCGTTGCGGCTGTGCGCGGCGTCGCGCGGCGTCGCGCGGCGCGGCGTGGCGTGCTCCGCGTCGTTCGGCTCGCCCCCGCGCAGGGGCGAGCGGGACGCCGCGAACCCATCCGGGTGGGCTGGCTCGTCCACGCGGGACATGGGTCGCTTCCATCTCCCGGTGGAAAGGCGCGGTGGTGCTCAATATCGAGCAACGTGCCCCGGTAGACGTGGAGCAGCGGGCAGACCGAGGATCAGGTGACGACGCTGAAGAGGCTCAAGCGCCAGATGTACGGCCACGCCAGCGTGGGGCTCCTGCGCCAACGATCGCTCCTCGCGGCGTAAAGGCGCATCTCCGTGTTGCGCCGGCTGCGAGGCCGACCTCACCGCCTTGACATCCTCGCGTCGGTTCGGCTTTTCTCCCCCTGAGCGCGTCCGATCACGACTGTCGTGTCACGCGAGATCCCCTGAAAGGGCGCTGGAGCTCGGGCCGTCGAGTCAGGCGCACAACACATCATGAAGCGCACAACCGAGAAGCCGAGCAAGCCGCGCGCGAAGGCGCAGAAGGGGTCGCCCGAGAGGCGCGAGCCTCGGGAGGCCCCCGGAGCGCCCGCCGATGCGCAGGAGAGCCCGGCCGTCGTCGCGTTCCTGCGCGAGCTGGATCATCCGCGGAAGGAGGCGATCGTGGCCCTCCGGCAGATCATCCTCGGCGTCAGCCCGGCGATCCGCGAGGAGATCAAGTGGAACGCGCCGAGCTTCCGGACGACCGAGCATTTCGCCACGTTCAACTTGCGCGCAAAGGACCGCGTCCGGCTCATCCTTCACCTCGGAGCCAAGGTGAAGGACACAGCGGCGAAGGGGCTCGAGATCGCGGACCCGGCTGGCTTGCTGGAGTGGCTCGCCAAGGATCGCTGCCTCGTTACGTTCAGCGACGGAGAGGACGTCCAGGCAAAGCGGGCGGCGCTGGAGTCCGTGTTGCGCGCGTGGCTCCGATGGATCTAACCCCTGCGCTGGTAGCGGGCGAGCGGGACCGAGCGTATCTGTCCGCAACGGTGCGGCGGGAGAGCACCCTGGATGACCGACGAGCGGCCTCGGACGCCGCGATTGACCCCGCGGCGGCGCGCAAACCAGGGTGGGTCGCGACAGATCGTCGATAATGGTGCTTGCGTTCGACGATTTGTCCACCATAACGCAGCACAAACTGCGTGCGGGACCTCGAATCACGTGAATCTACACGGCGCAATGATTGCCATCACCGCACCGTGACACTTGTTCGCCGCCTCGCGCTCGGCCTCGGATTCATCATGGTCATCGCGGTGATCGCGTGGGCCTCAAGTATCGTGAGCCCCCCCACCCCGCAGCGGCCGCGACCGCCGGTGGTCCGAGCTGGCGCCTCCGCACCCGAACCACCCTCCCCTCCCGCGCTGCAGCCCACCGCCATCTCCGTCCCGAGCCGGCCGGCGCCTGGCAAGCCTCCCACCGAGCCGATACCGCCGCGGGCGTCGGCGCGCAGTCCGGAAGATCAAGCCCCCCAGGAGCCCCCGTCTGTCCCCATCGATGAGGAGCCGATCGAGCGTCCGATCCACGATGCCCCCACGAAGTTAGCCACCCCGCTGCGCCCCGCGCGCCCGCCGGAACAGTCGGCGTTCCGGCGGAGGTTACAGCCCGGGCTGTGTACGGACCCCAGCGAGGCAGCCGGCGCGCAAGAGACGTTGATCTCCCACTTCCGCCACGAGACGTGGGGAGATGCCGGGCGCCTGTATGTCGACCCCAGGCTGCCGGACGACGCACACCTGCCTCTCCTCGATCACCTCGAGCATGCGGAACGGGAGGTGTTCTACCGGCTGGAGCTCAAAGCCGAGCGGCCTGACGTCTTCGCGTACCTCGATACGGACCTGCTCACGGCTGCTGCCTGCACCAACCGCGGCGTGGTCGCCTTTTACGACGGCGCGCTGCACGTGGTCACGACGCGCGCGGACGCTCGGACCAGCGTCGTGCACGAGTACACGCATCACGTGCTGATGAGCCATGGCATGCTGGGGCCGGCCTGGGCGCAAGAGGGCATTGCCATGGTTGTCGCGCAAGAGACATGGTGGCTCAACCCGGCCAGGATCGAGCAGGTGAGGGACGCTCCGATGTCCCTGCAGCTGATGGAGCAGGCGGTCCCCTACACGCTCCGCACGGACGATGCCCTGATGTTCTATGTGCAAGCGGCCGGCATGGTCCGCTGCTTCGTTCGCGGCGACGACGCCAGGTTGCGGCGGCTCATGCGCGCGATGGGCGCGGATGAAGAAGCGGCGCGCGACGGATCATCCGACGAGCTCGCGCAGCTCCTCGAGCCCTCCACCTGGGAGTCCTGCATCGACTATCTGATGAGAGACATGGCCCCGCTGCGCTAATCCCTCGTCGCCCTGGCATTCCACAGCCGAGTGGACTCGTTCGATCTGTTATTTTTAGGCGGATCAGCGGATCGTACTTTGTGTACGCCATGTCAACTGCCGGTCGTTGACATGGCGTACACAAAGAACGTCCCCTGAGCCGACCAGAAAGCCCAACAGATCGAACGAGCCCACCTGGCCGTGCAATATTCCACCACGCAGGCGCTCGCGCCGAGGATCTCGACTATCGGCCGTTGTGACATGGCGCGCTCGAGTGCTATCGTTGCTTGGTGCCGGCGACCGGTTGGCGAGAGCTCAAGGCCGAGGGAAGAGGACGATGAACCTCCGGTCTCACGCGACCGTCGTCGCGATGGCATGGCTGGCCGCGTGCGGCAGCGGGCCGAGCGAGCCGCCTTTGCCAGCGCCGTCGGGCGGAGCAGGTGGTACGTCGGCGGCTGGCGCCTCGCCCGCGGCAGGCGGCTCGAGCGGGAGCGCAGCACAAGCAGGCGGCGCGGGAATGGGCGGCGGCGCTGCGGCTGTCGCGGGCTCGACCGGCGTGGCCGGCAGCCCGAACGCCAGCGGCGCCGCCGACAGCGCCGGAGCGGGTGGAGCGAGCGCGGGGGCGGGCGGTGCCGGCGCGTGCCCGGCGGGCTCGATGCAGCTGTCGCCGTGGCCTGGCAAGGCCGAGGTACGCACGCTCGACAGCGAGGACGCGTTCGAGAGCGATCTGAGCGGGCTGACCTACGAGGCGCCCGGCGTGCTGTGGGCGACCGACAACCTCTCCGCCAGGCTGTTTCGGTTGTTGAAGAGCGGAGCGAGCTACGCGCCGGACACGTCGAATGGCTGGGCCTCCGGCAAGCGGCTACGTTACCCGAACGGCAAGGGCACGCCCGACGCGGAGGGAGTGACGCTCGCCGCCACGAGCGCCGCGGGCGTCTACGTGTGCGCCGAGCGCGACACGGACGATCCGTCCGTGAGCCGGCTGTCCGTGTTGCGCTACGACGTGACGGCCGCCGGAGCGACGCTGACCGCGACGCACGAGTGGAACCTCACCGCGCTCTTGCCCGAGGTCGACGCGAACGCGGGCCTGGAAGCGGTCACCTGGGCGGCTGACAGCTTGCTCACGGCGCACCACTTCTTCGACGAGAGCAAGGCCCGAGCTTACGTCCCGAGCGACTACGGCGAGCACGGCGCCGGCCTGTTTCTGGTGGGCGTGGAAGCGACCGGCAAGGTGTACGCCTTCGCGCTGAATCACGGGAGCGGCGCGGCCACCTTGGTGGCCAGCATCTCGACGCCGCTCGCGGGTGTGATGGGGCTCGAGCTCGACCGTGACACCGGGAGCTTGTGGGCATCCTGCGACGACACGTGCGACAACCAGTCCGCCGTGTTCGGTATCGACGACGCGCTCGGGCGCTTCGTGCTGGAGCGGCGTTTCAGGCCCCCCGGCGGACTGCCGGACTCCAACAACGAAGGCATCGCGCTCGCGCCGGACGCGGAGTGCAGCGGCGGCGTCAAGCCGTTCTTCTGGACCGACGACGCCGGCGCCGACGGCTTTTCCCTGCGCGAAGGCTCGCTCGCTTGCGGTTGCCTCCAGTGACCGAAGGCCGTGTGATGGAGCGGCAGCGCCTCGGGCGCCGGAACGAACGCCCCCCTGAGCCGCTGTCGAGCTCATCACGCATCACGACGAGATCGGGAATCACCGGGACACCCGTGCCGCTGCTCTCCCTGAGCCGGGCGGAGCCGAACGACGCGTCACGCGACGCTGACGGCCTCCTGTGCCCCGACTGGGCCCGACAGGAGCGCACACGATACCCCGGCAGGGTGCGCCGCCATCACGCGCGTCGCTGCGGCGGCGCCGCGCCGGCCCCGGATGATCAGCACCGCGGCCTCATGGCCCTCACAAGCCGCGAACCGCGTCGGAGCCCCGCCCGCGGATTGGGCCTTGCGACCGGCGCACGGAATGCTGTACCACGGAGACCGCAGTGCGTTTTCGTGGGGGGTCGCACCGGCGCGGCCCGCTCCTGGTCTATCTTGGACACGCGGCGATACCGCGCGCCCGCTGACGAGCCCTCATGACCTCATCTGCCCAGGATCGCGCCACGGCCCGCCCGGCATCCCGCCGCAAGCTGCTCCTGAACCCGCGATTCCAGCTCAAATACACCGGGCTCCTGGTCTCGGTGGTGCTCGCCGTCATGGTGGCGCTCGGACTCGTCATCTGGCAGACCGCGAGCGTCGCGAACGAACAGGCGCGCTACGCGGCGACCCAGGCGGAGCTCGCGCTCAAAGAGGCGGCGAACAGCGCCAAGATCCTCAAGATGAGCACCGCCGCCCTGGGCGGCGACGGCGCCGACCTCGGCAGCACCCTCGACGAGGAGCTCGAGAAGACGAACCGCGAGTACGAGCGCAACCTGGCAGAGGTCGCCAGGCGGCGCGCCGACGTCGAGGCGCTGCAAGGTCGCCTCCTCGGCATCCTCGTCGGCGGCGGCGCGTTCCTCCTCGCCGTCCTCGGCGTGCTCGGGGTCTTCATCACCCAGCGCATCGTGGGGCCGGTCCACCAGCTGAAGCGCCTCTGCCGCCAGGTCGGCACGACGCGGCTCACCATCGGAGAGGGGCTGCGAAAGGGCGATGAGCTCGGCGACCTGTTCGACACGTTCGTGCAGATGACCTACTCGCTCAAGGCGCTCCAGACAGGCAGGCTCGCGACGCTCGACGCGACCATCGAGCGGGCCGAGGCCGAGTCGGCCTCGGCCGAGGTGCTCGCGCGGCTGCGCGCGCTCCGGGCGCAGCTCTGCCTCGGCCTCAGCGAATCGGAGGCGGTGCGGCGCCGCGGCCCGAAAGGTGGTGAGTCATGAGGCGAATCGCCGGGGCGGTGGAGACATGAAGCCTCCCGAGTTGGTCCAGCAGGCGGCCGGATTGCTCCGCGCCCGCTTCGATCTCAACGAGTACAACCCGACCCCGATCGTCGACCTCGGCGCGCTCGTGGCGAACGCCGACGGCACCGTCGACGCCGAGGAGATCGACGCCCTGCGCCAGCTCATCGAGCCGATGCTCGGCGCCCAGCTCAACGTCGAGCTCGTCCGCTACCTCATCGAGGCGAGCCTGAAGGTGATCGCCGCGGCGGGGGTCGAGCCGCGGGTGCGCCTGCTCGCGGAGATCCTCATGGACTGCGACGCGGTGGAGGAGGGCATCATCATCGCGCTGGCGGTCGCCCACGCGAGCGAGGGGATCTCCGACGCGGAGCGCGCGGTCATCGAGTCGCTCGCCCGCGCGGCCGAGCTCCCCGCGCGCCGGCTCGATCAGCTGAACGAGCAGGTCCGGGCGGCGTTCGCGACCTGACGGCGGCCCCCGCCGGCGGCGCGGGCTCCGGCGGGGGGCGAAGAGCTGCGGCGCTGGACGTGGCCTCCGCCGGCCGTGCGCGGCGTCAGCCCTCTTCCTTGGTCGCGAGCAGCCGCGAGAGGCGGCCGTCCTCGATGCGGACGGCGATGACCTTCTCCCGGTCGAAGACCACCGCGCCCGGGGCCGCGCCGCGCGGCTTGCGCACGTAGCGGCGCTGGACGTAGCTCACCTCGCACACCGCCTCGCCGCGCGCGTCGCTGAAGTGCGCCGCCAGGGTCGCGGCGTCCACCAGCACGTCCGCGGGGCAGCTCGCCCCCTTCGCGAGCGGCACGACGACGTGCGAGCCCGTGACGCCCTTCGCATGAAGCCAGAGGTCGTGCGGCCGCGCGTGCTTCGTCGTCAGCGCGTCGTTGTCCTCGGCGCCCCGGCCGACGAGGATCGCCGCGCCGGACGCGCTGCGGTAGGCGTGGAACGGCCGCCGCGGCGCGGGCCGCCCGGCCCTGAGGGCGCGGGCGCCGGACGCCCCGGGCTCGCCGGCGAGCTCCGCGCGCGAGACGCCGAGGGAGCGGGCGCGCTGCGCGAGCGGCTCGAGCGCCTCGGGCCGCGCCTCCGCCGCGGCGATGTCCGCCTCGAGCGCGGCGATCGCCGAGAGGGCGCGCTCGGTCTCGGCGAGGCGCGCGCGCATCACCGCCTCGCCGCGCTGGTAGCGCCGCGCCTTGGCGAAGAAGGCCTCGGCCTGCGCCTTGGCGGGGCGCGACGGGTCGAGCGCGATCTCGATCTTGCCGCCGGTCTCCCAGTCGTCGAGGAGCGCCTTCGCGGCGCCCCGCGGCACACGGGCGCCCTGCGCGAGCAGGAGCTGCCCCGTCTTCTGCAGGCGCGCGACGCTGCCCAGCCGCCCGAGATCGCCGCGCACCGCCTCGGCCCTGCGCTCGAGCGCCGCGCGCCGCGCCTTCACGGCGCGCGCGAGCGCCGCCTTCTCCTGCCCGGCGGCGGCGTCGTCGCTCGCCTCGACGAGCGCCGCGCCGGCGGCCAGCGGATCCGCCGGGTAAGCGACCGCCGCCTGCGGGGCGCCCCCCTGAGGCGGCCAGCGGAGGATCAGGCGGCCGGCGGCGTCGAGCAGCCGCGCCTCGCCGCGGCGTCCCGGCGTGAGCTCCAGCCGCGCCCCTGGGGACGAACCGAACGACCCCAACCTGGGTGGGGGCGCCGCTGGCCCCAACCCGGGTTCGCGTTCGGCCAACCCCAACCCCGGTGCCGCCGGCCCCAACCCGGGTTCGCGTTCGGCCAACCCCAACCTGGGTGCGCCATCTTCACCCACTCGGTCATTTTCCACCATGACTGCCGGCCCCAACCCGGGTTCGCGTTCGGCCAACCCCAACCCCGGTGCCGCCGGCCCCAACCCGGGTTCGCGTTCGGCCAACCCCAACCCCGGTGCCGCCGGCCCCAACCCGGGTTCGGGCGCGGCCAACCCCAACCTGGGTGCGCTCTCTTCACCCCCTCGGTCATTTTCCACCATGACCGCATCATCATCACCCGCGACGATCACGATGCCGTCGCCCCGCACCTCGATCGCCAGCACGCGGCGGCCGACCAGGTGCGCCCTCATGGCGGCGACGAGCGGGTGCGACGCGCCGGCGCGGAGCCGGGGCAGCCTCGGCAAAATCCCTACCCCTGAAACGCGCGGCCCGATGCCGGCGCCGAACACGCGCCGCGTCCCGCCGTAGACGGCGAGCGCGACGAGCCCCGTCGCCGGGTTCGCGTGCGCCGCGTCGATCCGCGCCCCGACGCAGCGGGCGAGCGCCTCGGCGAGCGCCCCACCCTGCGCCGCGCCCCCCGTGTGGTCCTCCATGGCGAACGCCGCTCGTGCCCCTCAGCGCAACGCTTCGAAGTACGGCCCGCAGCAGCGACGCCCGAGCTCGCAGGTCTCGCCGCGGTCCTCGCACGAGGCCACCTCTTCACCGTTGACGAAGCAGGAGCAGAGGGTCCTGCCGGAGCTCTGGGGGCGGCACTCGGCCGCGACGACCATGCCCCGGCACGCTCCCTTGCAACTGCAGGCCCCGCCGGGATCGCCGGCGCACGCGATCCTCGGACAGCCGTCGCCGTTCGCGCACCCGTTGTACTCGTCCAGCAACCGCGAGCACCGGGGCCCGATGAGGTTGCAGTCGAAGCTGCTCTTGATCAGGCAGTCGAAGTACGGGATGAGCAGATCGTTGCACTGGGGCGCCTGGTCCAGCTCCCTGTCACACATCGTCCCGCAGCCGTCCGGCACCGACACCCCGCACAAGTCCTCGTAGCGCTCGCAGTAGCGCGCGCACGCCGACCAGGCCTCGCCGCCGCCCGCCCCGGTGGAGGCGCTCGCTGTCCCCGCCGTGGCCATCCCGGTCACGCTGGAGCTGACCGCGCTGGAGCCGTTCCCGCCGGTGCCACCCACGCCGGAGCCGACCGCGCTGGTGCCGCCCCCGCCGACGGTCACCCCGGTGGAACCGCCCACGCCGGAGCCGCCCACGCCGGAGCCGCTCACGCTGGTGCCGCCTACGCCGACGCTGACCGCGCTTGCGGCGACCGTACCCGTGCTGATCGCGCTGGAGCCGAACGCGCCCGCGCCGATCGCGCTGGAGCTCGTCACCCCCGCGCCTCCTGATCCGTCGGGCATCCCATCGACGACGACGTTGCCACCACACGCGCTCCCCCACGCCAGGGCGGCGAGCGCAGCGGTACGCATCCCGAGCATCGTCATTCCCATGAGCCGCGAGAGTACCCCAGGAGCGCGCCCGGGCGCGAGCGCCGCGTCGATCCGCGCCCCCACGCAGCGCGCGATCGTCTCGGCGAGCGCTGCGCCCTGCGCCGCGCTCCCCGGCTGGCCCTCCGTGGCGAACGCCGCGGGCGCCCCTCAGCGAAACTCGTCGAAGAACGGCTCGCAACAGCCATGGGCGAGGTCGCACGCCGGGCCGACATCCTGGCACCTGGCCAGCTCCTCGCCGTTGACGAAGCAGGAGCAGACGATCCCGTTGCGCGTGTCGGGGCGGCACTCGACCGCGAACCCCGCGTTCGGGCACGAGCCCTTGCAGGAGCAGGTCCGGTTGCGATCGGCGAAGCACTCGAGCGGCGTGCAGCCGCCGGCCCGGCAGGCGTCGTACTCGGCCAGGAACGGCCGGCACCGTTCCAGGACGAAGTCGCAGTCGATGCGGCCGTTCGTCGCGCAGTCGAAGAACAGCGCGAGCGGCTCGTTGCACTGAGGCGCCTCGTTCAGATACCCCTTGCAGAACCCCTCGCACTGCCCCGGGTCCACCCCCTCGCAGGCATCCGAGTAGGTCTCGCAGAACTTCACGCACGACGACCAGGCATCGCCGCCGCCGGCCCCGGTGGAGGCGCTCGCCGTCCCCGAGCTGATCGCGCTGGAGCCGCCCACGCCGACGGTCACCGAGGTGGAGCCGCCCACGCCGACGCTGACCGCGCTGACCGCGGCGCCCGTGCTGATCGCGCTGGAGCCGAACGCCCCCGTGGTGCTGGCGCTGGAGCTCGTCGCCCCGGCGCCTCCTGATCCGTCCGGCATCCCGTCGACCACCACGTTGCCACCGCAAGCGCTTCCCCACGCCAGGGCGGCGAGCGCAGCGGCGCGCATCCTGAGCAGCGCCATTCGCATAGACCGCGAGAATACCCCACGTGGGCGCCCGAGCGCGAGCGCGGCACGAGCGCGGAGCGCGAGCGCGGCACGGGCGCGACGGGCGCCGCTCGAGGCGAGCCGCCACGCGGCCTCTCGTCCGCCGCGCGGCTTTGCGATAGAGACCCGCCGCGTGCTCCTCGACCTCCTGCTCGCCCCGCTGCTCGCCCAGGCCGACGCGCCGCCCCGGCCCGGACCCGCGGCGTCCTGCCCGCCCGACATGGTGCTCGTCGAGGGCACCCACGCCGAGAACGTGCAGCGGATCTGCACGAGCTACCGCGGCGGCCACTGCTTCGACTTCTTCCCCGGTCTGTTCGCCGCCGAGCCGCGCTTCACGCCGGTGCGCACGTGCATGGACCGCCACGAGTGGCCGAACCGGGCCGGCGCGCTACCGGTCGTGATGCTCCGCTTCATCGAGGCCGAGCGGGAGTGCGCCGCCGTCGGCAAGCGCCTCTGCACCGAGTTCGAGTGGGAGCTCGCCTGCGAGGGGCCGTCCACGCTCCCCTTCCCCTACGGTTACGCGCACGATCCGGCCGCCTGCAACGTCAGCAAGCCGTACCGAGGGATCAGCGAGCGGCGGCTCGCGTCCGCCGACCCGGCGGTGCGGGCCGCCGAGACGCAGCGGCTCTGGCAGGGGGAGCCGTCGGGCTCGTATCCAGCGTGCGTGAGCCCGTACGGCGTGGTCGACCTGGTCGGCAACGTCGAAGAGTGGGTGTCGACCTCGCGCCCCGAGTGGCCACACCGCTCGTCGCTGAAGGGCGGCTACTGGTCCAAGCCGTGGGCGGGGTGCCGGGGGACCAACGACTCGCATGGACCGATGTTCCGGTTCTACGAGATCGGGTTTCGCTGCTGCAAGGATCCGCGGCCAGGGCCGTAGCACGGCGTCCCCCGAGGGCGAATCGGCGAGAGAGTCGGTTGCCAGAGCGCATGGAGCGGAGGAGACCGGATGGAGGTCACGCCGAGCGAAGCCCCGCGCGCCGTGGAGCGAACGCGGCCCCTTCGACACATGCACACTTGCCGTACTGGTGGCATCACGGGAGCCCATGGCGCCTGATGTGGACAATCGACGCCAGCGCAGGCTGTTGTGCTCGAGGTGAAATGTTCGACGGATCCGCGGGTGCTCTCCGGCCGCGGACGAACATTTCAGAGTTATTGTCTGTCAAAACGATCTAACTGACCATCAGGCGATGGTCAGATGGCCAATCCGTGTCTATTACATCGTCCGGCGCGCCCTCTCGGCGCCCCGATGACTTGGAGAATCAGGATGCGATTGGGAGCTTATCGTTCCGCTGTTGCGTTATCTTTCTTGGGCCTGGTCGCCGCCGCGTGCACCGTCGCGACAGGGGGCGAGGAGGAGGCGGACGCGCTGTACGGGGCTGTGGTGACGACCGACGGGCTCACGCCCGCAGCGCTGACGATGCCGTCGGACTGGGGGAGCGGCTACTGCGCCAACGTGATCGTCGCGAACGATGGGACCGCCCCGGTGACGTCGTGGACCGTCGTGATCAATCTCAATCAGGCCGCCGTGAGCAGTTTGTGGAACGCGGCGTCGAGCCAGAGCGGCTCGACCCTGACGGTGAGCCCGCGCTCGGGCAGCCCCTCCATCCCGGTCGGAAGCTCTGTCAGCTTCGGGTTCTGCGCGAACGCGACCGGAAGCAACTACCGTCCGACGCTGGTGTCGGTGACCAAGACAGGAGGGGGTTCGAGCAGCTCGAGCAGCTCCAGCTCGAGCAGCTCCAGTTCGAGCAGCTCCAGTTCGAGCAGCTCGAGCAGCGCCGGCAGCACCGGCAGCGCCGGCGGCGCCGGCGGCGCTGGCGGGGCAGGAGGAAGCGGCGGCAGCGGAGGATCCACGGGCGCCGGCGGAAGCAGCGCCACCTGCTCGATACCGCTGCCGAGCTACACGAGCGGCAACGGCTCTGCGACCTGGTACTCCCTCGACCAGGGCACCGCCCAGGTGAACTGCAGCTTGCCCATCCAGCAGCGCAATCCGGACAGCATCGGCCACGTCGCGACCGGCGGAGGGCGGTATTTCGCCGCCCTGAACACCGCGGACTACAACACCGCGGCCGCGTGCGGCGCCTGCGTCGAGGTGAGCCGCGACGATGGGCGCAAGGTCGTGGCGACGGTCGTCGATCAATGCC
Organism: Sorangium sp. So ce145; assembly: GCF_051525985.1. Classification (NCBI taxonomy): domain Bacteria; kingdom Pseudomonadati; phylum Myxococcota; order Polyangiales; family Polyangiaceae; genus Sorangium; species Sorangium sp. So ce145. The sequence goes on from NZ_CP150315.1 coordinate 7,398,383, forward strand.
CGACGGCGAGCAACCCCAAATGCAAGGCCGGGCACATCGATCTGAGCAAGGAGGCCTTTGCGCAGATCGGCGCGCTCGACGAGGGGTATCTGGGGACCGGCAACGGCGGAGTCAGGGGCAAGATCTCGTGGAAATACGTCCCATGCCCCGTCGAGGAGAACGTCTCCATCGTGTTGAAGGAGCCGGGCAACGCCTGGTGGAACGAGCTCCGCGTGCAGGGCCATCGCACCCCGGTGCGCAAGCTCGAGGTGTACGTCGGCGGGCGCTGGACGGAGGCCACGCGGCAGCCGTACAACTACTGGCGCGTCGGCAGCGGCAACATGGGGCAAGGGCCCTGGCGTGTCCGTGTGACCGACGTCCTCGGCAAGACGATCGAGACCTCGATCAACACCACCACCGCCGAGCAACTCACGTCGTCACAGTTCCCGGTTTGCCAGTGATCGGGGCGAGCCGGCAGGCGCGGTCGCATCGACGATCTTGACGAGGCAGAGATCAGCGGGAGGGAGCGCCGGCGCAGATCCAGTCGTTGATCGTCTTGATATCGGCCTCGGGCAGCGGCGCGCTCGGCGGCATGCTGCTCTCGTCGGGGTCGCACAGGCCGACATCCTTCAGCTTGTTCATGAGATAGCTGCTGCTCGGCTTGAACGGCACGACGAGCGCCTGCTCGCGGGAGCAGGACGCGCTGTCCTGATCGACGAGCCTGCCGACGGCCGCGCTCGCGCGGAGGTCGAGCCCGCCGGTCGGCGCGCCGGCGTTGCCGTGGCAGTACTGGTTCGCGCAGCTCCTCGTCAGGATGGGCTCCACGTCGGCGAACGCCGCGGTGTCCGCGCCGCAGGCGGGATCGCCCGGAGGCGCGCCGCCACCCTCGCCCCCCGTGCCGGCCGGCGCACCGCCGCCGCCCTCGCCCCCGGTGCCGGCCGGCGCACCGCCGCCGCCCTCTCCCCCCGCGCCGGCCGCACCGCCGCCCTCGCCAGCGCCGCCGCCGCCCTGGCTTGAGCCGCCGCCGCTGCTGGCCTGGCTGGAGCCGCCGCCGCTGCTGGCCTGGCTGGAGCCGCCGCCGCCGCCAGTGCCCGAGGAATCGTCATCGGAGCAAGCCGCCGCCGAGAGCCCGAGAGCCAGGCAAAGGACCAATCGAATCGAATCGTTGTGATAAAGCAAGGGACCTCTTCATGATGGTGTTGGTCACGCGGCGCTCGCCGCGCGAGCGATTCACGAAGAGACTAGAAAGCATGTGATCGCACGCGACGCAATCGCGTGATGGTGGACGAGGTGGTCGCCAAATTCCAACCGTGGCAGCGGGGCTGAGGCCTTGAGCGTCTGCGTGCCGACGGGAGTCGACGCGTATCGATCAGAAACCGACATCGCGCGCGCGTCCGGCTTCTCCACTGGAAGCACGCGGCGCTAGAGTACCGCGATGCGACAAACCGATTGGACCGGCCTGGCGGCGTGCGCCGCCCTGAGCACGGCGCTCGGCTGCAACGCGATCTGGGGGATCCCCGACGGAGAGGCCAGCGGGGATTCCGCGGCAGGCGGCGCGGGCAGCTCGGGCAGCTCAGGGGGCGCAGGGGCCACCGCGAGCGCGGGGCCGGGGGCCGGCGGGGGCGGCGCGGCCGGCGGGCCCTCCGCGGAGTGCCCGTTTGAGCCGTTCACAGGGCGCGCGCCGGGCGCGTGCCAGGCCGCCGACGGCGACCACGATTACCTCTCCGATCCGGAGAACTGCTGTGTGCCCGGCAGGAGCTGCCTCGGCGGCGCCTGTGAGGAGGGCAGGTGTCTGCCGGTCGTCCTCGCCACGGCCGACGACGAGGAGCATGAAGCGATCGGCCTCGTTGTGGATGGCGACGGGGACGATGGGCGCGTGCTCTGGGCGAGCGGCTACGGCAGCACGATCTTCGCGACCGAGAAGGCGGCTTCCGGCTCGACCGAGCCGCTGGTGGTGCTCGACTCGCTCGCGACCATGCTCGCGCGCTCGGAGAGCTCGCTGCTCATCACCGACGAGACCGAGCCGGACGTGTACAGGATGCCGCTCACGGGGAACGTCACCGTCTCGACGGTCGCCAGCGCCCAGGGAGCGGCGGGCTACCGGCGGCCCGTGGCCGGCGGCGGCTGGGTCTACTGGAGCACCGGCGTGATCGAGGACCCGGAGCAGGATCCCGACGCGCGCGACGTCCCGAAGCGCATCTGGGCGGCGCGGGCCGACGCGACCGATCAGACAGGCCTCCCCGTCTTCGACCGGGACACGTACGTCGGCGGCCTGGCGCTCGACGCCACCCATCTCTACTGGACCGAGCTCCCGCCCGGCGGGACGCACAGCACCGTTCGGCGGATGGCGCTCGGGGAGCCCGGCCAGACCGAGATCGTCGCGTCGATCCCCATCCACGACGGCGATCTCCCCGGAGACATCGCGGTCGGCGAGCGGATCTTCTGGATCAGCGGCTACGCCATCTACGCCGCGAACAAGGACGGCACCGGCGCGGGGACACTCGTGGCGACGGACTTCCCCACGCGCCTGCTGGCGGACTCCACCTTTGTCTACTGGTACAGCCGCGAGGAGCAGCTCCAGCGGGTGCGCACCTCGGGCGGCGCGCCGGAGCCGCTCGCCGACAGCGCGGACATCCGGGATCTCGCCCAGGACTGCGGCGCTCTTTACTGGACGACCTGGGCCACCGACGAGCGGCCAGCGTCGGTGATCAAGCTGGCCAAGTGAGCCGCGCGCCGGTCGCGCTCCCGGCGAAGTTGGCACGATGGTCTTGCCACGATGGAACGAGATACCCCTGGCCCGCTCCGCCCCCCGTCGGCGGTCACCGCGCCACGACGCCGAGCTGCTGGAACAGCGTCAGGTTGTCCTCGATGTGCCAGTTGTCGGTGATGCGACCGTCCTGCACGCGCAGGATGTCCGTGGCGATGAAGTCCACGGCCTGCCCGGCGCCCTTCCTGTCGCCGAAGGCGCCGGTGAAGCGGCCTCGAAAGCGCAGGTGCGCCACCACGCGATCGCCGGCGACGATCAGCTGCTCCACCTCGCAGCTCAGGTCCGGCACCGCGGCGCGGAAGCTCTTCGACGCGAACGCCGGGCCCTCGGGGCCCTGCGGGCCCCCCTCGGGCAAGGTGCGGTCGGTGAACGTCGGCGCGATCGCCGCGTCGAGGTGGCGCGTGTCGCCGGTGCCCCAGCGCGCACGCGCCGACCGGCAAGGCGGGCCGCTGCCGGCCGCTGCCGACACGAGCGGCGCGCTTCAGGCCTCGGCCTGCGGGCCAGCGCCGATCGCCGACAGGAACTGCGCTCTCTCCTCGTCCGTCGGGCGCCGGCCCGAGAGGTAGCGCCGCTGGTGCGCGCGGGCCGCCGCCAGGGACGCCTGATTCAGGACGATGATCGGCACCTTGGGCGCATACAGGCTCGTCACCTCGATCAGCGTCGTGCCGCCCGAGCCCGGCGAGAAGCGGTAAGTCCCGAGCCCCCGCGTCCACAGCACGTTCTCCTCGAACGCATCGACGACGATGACGAAGACCTCGGGCGCGACGCGCTCCGCGGAGAAGCGCAACATCTGCGTGAAATGCCCGACGCCCGGGAGAGGCACGCTCATCCGGACGACGAAGCGCGGCTCACGGTACGATCCCGACTGCATCTCGCACCCGGTCCCGGGGAAGAGCTCCCGCGCGCAGCCCTGCTGATCCCACCACATGGCGGCGGCGTCGAGCGGGTCGATGTTCCCGATATCGATGACGAACCGGACGCCGCGCATGCCCCGCGCCTCGTCGTGGACGCTCTCGGCGTGCGCGATCTCCGTGTCTTCCTGCTGCCACATGGTCGTCTCCTCGCCCCGGCGAGCGAGCATAAGTGAAGCACCGTTGCACATCAAGGAAGCGGCCCTCCGCGCCGGATCCGCGCCGCCGCCACATCGCGGCAACGCCTCCAGCGCGGCGCGCGGCGCCTGGCGCGCGCCACACGCCGCGCGCCGCCGCCCGCCGGGCCGGCTCATGACGCCGCGACTCCGGCAAAACCCTACGGCGCGTTCAGCCCTACGGTGTGGACGGCCCGCAGAGCGCGTTGCTACCCTCCCCGGCACCATGGACTACCGCAATCTCGGACGCACCGGCCTGAAGGTCAGCCCCCTCTGCCTCGGCACGATGAACTTCGGCCCGGAGACCAGCGAGCCCGACAGCTTCGCCATCATGGACCGAGCGCTCGAACACGGGATCAACTTCTTCGACACAGCCAACGTCTACGGGCGGAAGCGCGGAGAGGGGATCACCGAGCAGATCGTCGGGCGCTGGATCGCCCAGGGCGACGGGCGCCGGGACCGCATCGTGCTCGCCACGAAGGTCTACGGCCTCATGGGCGAGGGGCCGAACGACAGGAGGCTCTCGGCCTATCACATCCGGCGCGCCTGCGAGGCGAGCCTGCGCCGCCTGCAGACAGACCATATCGACCTCTACCAGATGCACCACATCGACCGCGAGACGCCCTGGGACGAGATCTGGCAGGCGATGGAGCAGCTCGTCCGCGAGGGGAAGGTCCTCTATGTCGGCAGCAGCAACTTCGCTGGATGGCAGATCGCGCAGGCGAACGGCCTGGCCGCGCAGCGGCACTTCCTCGGCCTCGTCTCGGAGCAGAGCCTGTACAACCTCAACGCGCGCACCGTCGAGCTGGAGGTCCTGCCCGCGTGCCGCGCGCTCGGCCTCGCCGTCCTGCCCTGGAGCCCGCTCGCCGGCGGGCTGCTCGGCGGCGCCCTCCAGAAGGCGCGCGAGGGCCGGCGCTCCTCCGCCGACGCGCAGGCGCGCATCGAGAAGAACCGCGCCAAGCTGGAGGCGTACGAGGCGTTCTGCGCCGAGATCGGAGAGCGGCCCGCCGACGTGGCCGTGGCCTGGCTGCTCCGGAACCCCGTCGTGACGTCGCCCATCCTCGGCCCGCGCACCGCCGAGCAGCTCGACGGGAGCCTGCGCGCCCTCGAGATCACGCTGACGCCGGAGCACCTCGGGCGGCTCGACGCGATGTTCCCCGGCCCCGGCGGCGAGGCGCCGGAGGCCTACGCGTGGTGACCGCCTCGTCCACGTGCAGCCCGCGCCCCGCCCGGCCCCCCTCGCTCACGGCGGCGTTGATTTCGATTCCATGGCAGCCAGCGTATGGCCTAGCCTCAGAGGCTCGGAGACGCGCCCTGCGAGAAGGCGGGGTCTTTTGAACCGCCAAGGCACCAAGACGCCAAGAGAAGCACAAAAATCTTGGCGTCTTGTGGCGCCTTGGCGGTTCCATCACTCTGGTACGGTGGGGGGATTCCCCCACACCCCCGGCGGCGCCCGGGAACGAGGGAGTGGCCATGAGCCGATGGCGGTATGAACGAGGGCTGGAGGACATCGGCAACGGCTGCTTTGCCTATCTCCAGCCGGCCGGCACCTGGGGCCTCAGCAATGCGGGGCTCGTCACCTCGGACGGCGAGGCCCTGCTCGTCGACACGCTCTTCGACCTGAAGCGCACGCGCGAGATGCTCGACGCCATGCGCGCGGCGGCCCCCGCCGCGGCGCGGATAGGCACCGTCGTGAACACCCACGCGAACGGCGACCATTGCTACGGCAACGCGCTCGTCGAGGGCGCGACCATCATCGCCACGCGCGCCGGCGCCGCCGAGATGGACGAGGTCCCCGCGCCGATGCTGGCCATGCTGATGCGACAGGCGCGCAGCGGCGCCGCGGGCGCGCTGGGCGAGTACCTCGTCCACTGCTTCGGCGCCTTCGATTTCGACGGGATCGCCCCCACGGCGCCGACCCGGGTGTTCGACGGGGAGCTGACCGTCGCGGTCGGGGGCAAGGAGGTCCGCCTCATCGAGGTGGGCCCCTCGCACACGAAGGGCGATCTGCTCGTGCACGTGCCGGCGGACCGGGTGATCTACACGGGAGACGTCCTCTTCGTCGACGCGACGCCGATCATGTGGGCAGGGCCCGTCGGCAACTGGCTCAAGGCCTGCGACATCCTCCTCGCGGCCGACGCCGACGTCATCGTGCCGGGACACGGCCCCATCACGGATCGCGCGGGTGTGCGCGCGGTCCGCGACTATCTCGTGTACATCCGCGACGAGGCCCGGCGCCGCTACGACGCCGGCATGCCCCCGGCGGACGCCGCCCGCGACATCGCGCTCGCCGACTACGCGAGCTGGAGCGACGCGGAGCGCATCGTGGTCAACGTGCACACGCTCTACCGCGAGTTCAGCGGCGGGAAGCTCCCCTCGCCGGGCCCAATCGAGCTCTTCGGCCTCATGGCCGAGCTCGCGCGTCGGCCACGTTGAGCGAGCCAGAAGAAGATGACGCTCATCATGAGTCTGTCGTCGCGAGCAGCGAAGTTAAGCTAAGCGAAGACCACGCCCGTCGTCGTCCCTGGCAGCAGGCGATCCTCGGCGCCTCGGCCGCGCACAGAGGGGCGCCGCCCGCCGCCATGGACACAGAGTTTCCCCTGAGGACGGTTCCTGGTCAAGCGACGCCGGGGGCGCGCGGACAGCCAATGTCCTTGCCGTCGCGCCGGCGTTCGGCGCGCCACCTGCTGTATTTCGCATGGCGTCGCGTCGCGCTCCTGCCGGAGCGCGGCGAAGCGCCTGGAGGCGCGCGAGCACGGTGCCCCCCCTCACCAGGCGACGGCGGAGCTCCTCCGACGTGTCCGGTTGCGCGGCCACGGTCGGCAGGCGCGGGAACCAGCAGGATTGCCCTTGCGGACTCCATGTTCCTATGATGCCTTCTCCCCGAAGCGTCTGGACTTCATTCTCCCCCACCATCTCCCCCACCATGAGCTATGCACACGGCACCCCGCCCGAAGGCGCGGCAGCGGATTGGACGATTCCCCAGCGTTGGGAGCGCTACAGCGCGGCCGAGCACGCGCTGTGGGACCGGCTGTTCGATCGGCAGGCCAAGCTACTCCCGGCCCGCGCCGCGCCCGAGTTCCTGGCCGGGCTCGATGTGTTGCGTCTAGGCGACAGCGGAATCCCGAACTTCGACGCGCTCTCCGAACGCCTGATGAATGCGACCGGCTGGCAGGTGGTGGCGGTGCCGGGCCTGATTCCCGACGATGTGTTCTTCGAACATCTGGCGAACCGCCGCTTCGTCGCCGGCAACTTCATCCGCACGCCCGAGCAGCTCGACTATCTGCAGGAGCCGGACGTCTTCCACGACGTGTTCGGCCACGTCCCCCTGCTGGCGAACCCCGTCTTCGCCGATTACATGCAGGCCTATGGCCAGGGCGGCCAGCGGGCGAACGGGCTCGGCGCGATCCAGCGGCTGGCGCGCCTTTACTGGTACACGGTCGAGTTCGGGCTGATACAGAGCGCAGAGGGCCTGCGCATCTATGGCGCAGGGATCGTCTCCTCGCACGGCGAATCGATCTTTGCGCTCGACGATCCCTCGCCCAATCGGGTCGGCTTCGATCTGCTGCGGCTGATGCGCACCCGCTATCGAATCGACGATTACCAGCAGAGCTATTTCGTGATCGACAGCTTCGAGGATCTCCTCCGCCAGACGCTCGAGACCGACTTCGCGCCCCTCTACGAACAGGTCGCCCAGCTGACGGACATCGCGCCGGCCGACGTGCTGCCGGAGGATCGGATCTACACACGCGGCACGCAGGCCTACGCGCTCGCGAAGGGGGTTGCGGGATAAGGCATCCCCTTACTCGACCTCGAAGAAATGGCCGAGGGGTCCTGTGCCCTCGACCGGGCTCACATCGAGTAGGCGCCGCCCTGCCCCGCCGCAGCGGGGGCCTCGGCGGGGGACTCCCCCTCGCGGAGCTCTTCCACCGCCTTCGCGTGCTCGGAGAGCGCCGGCAGCGCCTGCGGGTCGTAGTCGGGCGCGACCCAGAAGACCTCTGGCGCGGGCCTGTACTCGCTCGAATAGCTGCGCTCCGAGGCCCTGCCGTCCTTGTAACGGACGGTGACGAAGGACCTCACGTCGTAGCCGCACGAGCCCTTCTGGTGGCGCTTCACCTTGCCCTCGGCGAGCTCGGACTTCACGTAGATGCGCCGGATGAAATCGTCGGTGTGCTCGGCCGAGACGTGATGTTGGACCTCCGCCACCGGGTCTCCGCCCAGGATCTCGACGCGGAGCACCGTCGGCTCGGGGAGATACGCGTGGATCATGATCGGGAACGGGAGCGTGTTCTTGATCTTCAGGTCCGACTCCGGGTAGGTCACCATCGCGTCGAGCCCCATGGGGATGTAGGCGCTCGGGCGGGAGTGGCTCTGGCGGTCCGGCGTGTCGAGCGCGCCGAAGAGCGACGCGGCGTAGAGCGTGCTCGAGACCTGACACGTCCCCCCGCCATAGCCGGGGACGGTCTCGTCCCCCAGGATCTCCGGGGCGATCGTGAACCCGTTCTTGGCCGTCCGGGGGCCGACATGGGCGTTGAACGAGAAGGTATCGCCCGGGGCCAGGATGGTGCCGTCGATCTTGGAGGCGGCGTTCCTGATGTTGCGGGCGCGCCCCGCCTCCTTGCCGTGGTGCTTGAACTTCGTCTCGTAGGCCGCGACGACCCTGGTGACGTCGACGCTCACCAGGTCGGCGACGACGACCTGCGGCAAGATCTGCCGGACGGCGAGCTCGATGAGCTCCTCGTCGCCGTGCTCCCCGGCCCGCAGCGCCGCGAGGGACGCCTCGACATCGAGCGCCCGGCCGGCCTGCTCCGGGATCTTGCGCCGGTTCGCGAGGTCGAGCCGCGCGTCCACGGGCGCCCGGTAGATCTGCGGAGCGAGCCGCTCGAGGAACGCCCGCGCCCGCGGCTCATCGACGGCCCAGGTGAGCGGCACGTCGATCTCGCCGCGCCGCGCCCCTCGAGCCTCGCGGAGCCGCCGCGCCCAGGGCCCCTCGTGGCCGACGCGCCGCGCCGCCGCGAGCGTCTCGTCGACGTCGACCTCGACGCCCGCCTCACCGAGCGTGGCGGTGAGCTCCACGTCGTCGTGGCGCAGCCGGACCACGCGCTCGCGAAGCGCGTCGCGCCGCGCCGCGAGCCAGGCCGCCGGCGCGGCGCCGTCCGGCAGGAAGCGCTCGCCGACCGAGAGGCCGCGGACCACCGGAGAGGCCGGCAACACATGGCGCACCCCCACGGCGGCGCCCACGCCGGCCGACCCGCCGAGCGCCAAGACCAGAACGAGGGCCCTCGTATCCACGGCAGCTCGCCATGGTAGCCGGATCGCGGACGACCTGGAAGATCGCTAAACCGTCGAGAAGAGAAAAAAACGCCATGGCGCCAAGGACGCCAAGCAGTCTCAGCCGCCGCCGACGAAATGGACGATCTCGACCACGTCCCCCTCGGCGAGCTCGGCGGCCGTGTGCTCGGCGCGTGGCACCACCTCGCCGTTGCGCTCCACCGCCACCGGCCCCTCGGTCAGCCCGAGCAGCTCGACGAGCCTCCGCACCGTGAGCGCCGCGGGCACGTCGCGCGCTTCCCCGTTCACCCTGATGTTCATGGCTTCCTCACCTCTCGCATCACCAAGCGCGCCGCGACTTCCGGCGGCTCGACGGCCTCCCCGGCGAGCGCCGCCCGGAAGCGCCGCGCGTTCTCCACGTAGCCCGCGGCGCCCAGCTTCCCGAGCTCGGCCTGGTCCGGCCGCACCTCGCCCACGACCCGGGCCGGGTTGCCGCGCACCATCGAGCGCGGCGGGATCACCCGCCCCGGCGGCACCACCGCGCCCGCCGCGATCACCGAGCACTCGCCGATCTCGACGTTGTCGAGCACGATGCTGCCCATCCCGATCAGGCACCCGTCCCCGACGCGGCAGCCGTGCAGGATCGCGCTGTGCCCGATGGTCACGTCGGCGCCGACGATCGTCTGCGAGACGCCGCCCGTCAGGTGCAGGCACGCGAGATCCTGCACGTTGGTCCGCGGGCCGACGCGGATCGCGCCGATGTCCCCGCGCAGCACCGCGCCGAACCACACGCTCGCCTCGTCGCCGAGCTCGACGTCGCCGATCACCGTCGCGTTCGGCGCGAGGAACACGTCGCGCCCGAGCCGCGGGGACACCCCGCCGAGGTCCAGGACGAGCGCCACGTCAGCCGCCCTCGGCGGCGACCACCGGCAGCGAGCGCCGGGCGGGCCGCGGCTCCAGGCCGCCCCGCTGCCGCGGCCGGGCCGCGGCGCGCGCCGCCTCCGTGAGCTCGGCCTGCAGCGAGTGCTTGTTCGCCCGCGCGATCGAGACCTCGACGACCTCGCCGAGCAGATCGAGCTCCCCGGCGCCGTCGATGTGCGTGATCTCGTGGCGCCCCGTCCGGCCGGACCAGAGCGCGCCGCCGGGTCCGCCGTGACCCCGCTCCTTGTCGCGCCCCTCGACGAGCACCTCCTGCGTCGTCCCCACGAGGGCCGACAGGTGGGCCGCGAGCAGCGCCTCGCTCTCCTCGAACAGGCGCGCGAGCCGCTCGCCCTTCACGCCCTCGGGCACGTCGTCCGGCAGCTTCAGCGCGGGCGTGTGCGGCCGGCGCGAGTACTTGAAGCCGAACAGCCCCTTGAACCCCACCTCGCGCACGAGCGACAGCGTCGCCGCGAAGTCGTCCTCCGTCTCGCCCGGGAAGCCGACGATGATGTCGGTCGAGAGCGTCAGCCCCGGGACCGCCTCCACGAGCGCCCGCGTCCTCGCGACGTACTCGGCGCGCGTGTAGCGGCGGATCATCCGCCGGAGGACCCGATCGCTGCCCGACTGCACCGGCATGTGCACGTGGCGCGGCAGCACCGGGAGCTCGGCGTGGGCGAGGACGAGCGAGGGCGTGAGGTGCCGCGGGTGCGGGCTCGTGTAGCGCAGGCGCGCGAGGCCGGGGACGTCGGCCGCGACGCGCCGGAGCAGCGCCGCGAACTCGCTCTCGTCCGGGTCGTCCGCGCTCGCGCCCGGGGCCCGCGGCAGGGCGCCGAGCGGGTCGCGGTAGCTGTTCACCGTCTGGCCGAGCAGCGTGACCTCGCGCGTCCCCGCCGCCACGAGCGCCGCGATCTCGGCGACGATCTCGTCGCTCGGCCGGTACCGCTCCGGCCCGCGGGTGTGGGGGACGATGCAGAACGAGCAGCGCTCGTCGCAGCCCTTCATGACGGTCACGAACGCCGTCGGCGCGGCGCGCGGCGAGGAGGAGGACGAGGGCGACGGCGGCGACGCGACGAGGAACCGGGGCGCGTCGAGGTCGAACACCGTGCGCGCGATCGGCAGCCCGCCGATCGCGAGGTCGCCGAGCAGGCCGGGCAGCTCCGGGATGTTGTCGGGCCCCACCACGACGTCGATCGCGCGCATCTGCTTGAGGAGGCGCTCCCCCTCCTGCTGCGCCACGCAGCCCGCCACGACGAGCACCCGGTCCGCGCGCTCCCGCTTCCAGCGCGCGAGCCGACCCACCTCGCTCCGCAGCTTCTGCTCGGCCTTCTCGCGCACGCTGCACGTGTTGAGCACGAGCACGTCCGCCTCGTCGGCGCTGCCGGCCTCCGTGTAGCCGGCGCAGCGGAGCACGTCGTGCATCCGCTCGGAGTCGTGCACGTTCATCTGGCAGCCGAACGTCGTGATGGAATACCGGGGCATCGAAGCGATGAACGCTCTAACAGAAGGGGCCCGAGGCCGCCACCTCGCGCGCCAGGAGCCCCGCCGTCGACGCCGCGCGAGCCCTCCCCCCATCGTCAACCCCCCCGCGCGGCACCCCCGACCCCGCGCCGATCGACGCGCGCGGGGCCGCTCCAGCGTCGGCGCGACAACAGCCGGCGCCACGCGCCGCCAAAAGGACACTGACGCGGCGCAGTACCATGTTAACAATCGGCTCGGGAGGAGACCGATGGCGAAACTGGAGAACCTGGTAGACCTGCTCGATCGCGCGCTGAAGCTTCATGGCCACCGGCCGCTGTTCGGGACAAAGACCGATGGCCGCTGGGACTGGATCACGTATGCGGAGTTCGGGCAGCTCGTCGCCAGGTTCCGCGGTGGGCTGGCGTCGCTCGGCGTCCAGCGGGGGGATCGGGTGGCCCTCATTTCCAACAACCGCGTCGAGTGGGCGGTCTCGGCGTACGCCTGCTTCAGCATGGGAGTCGCCGTCGTGCCGATGTACGAGGCGCAGCTCCCGAGCGAGTGGGCGTTCATCATCAACGATTGCGAGGCCGTGGCCGCGATCGTCGCCACGCCGCAGATCTACGGCAAATGCAAGGATCTCCCCGAGAAGGCGCCCTCACTGAAGCACGTTGTCTGTCTGTTCGACCCCGACGGGGCGAGGGACGGCGTCCCCGGCGCGAAGACCAGCTCGTACAAGGAGCTCCTCGCCGCGGGTGAGGGGAGCCCGGCCCCGGCCATCCAGCCGACATCGAAGGACACGGCGTGCCTCATCTACACGTCGGGCACGACCGGCAACCCCAAGGGGGTGATCCTGTCGCACGGCAACATCGCCTCCAACGTCTGCGCGGTGCTGGATCTCATCCCCTTCGGCGGCGACGATCGGAGCCTGTCGTTCCTCCCGTGGGCCCACTCGTTCGGCCACACCGGCGAGCTCCACGTGATGATCACGGTGGGCGCGTCGATGGCGCTGAGCGAGTCGGTCGACAAGATCCTCGCGAACCTCGGCGAGGTGCGCCCCACCGTGCTGATGAGCGTCCCGCGGATCTTCAACCGCATCTACGAGGGCGTGCAGAAGAAGATGGCGGGGAAGCCCGCCGTCATCCAGGCCCTGTTCCGCGCCGGGCTGCGCGCCGCGAAGAAGAAGCAGAAGGGCGAGCCCCTCGGCCTCGCCGAGCGGCTCACGCTCGTCGCGGCGGACCGCGTCATCTTCTCGACGATACGCGCCAGTGTCGGCGGCAGGCTGAAGTACGCCATCAGCGGCGGGGCGGCGCTCGCCTATCAGGTGGCCGAGTTCGTCGACGCGCTCGGCATCACCGTCTACGAGGGCTACGGCCTCACGGAGACATCGCCCGTCGCCACCGTGAACTACCCGGGAGCCCGCCGCCTCGGCAGCGTGGGCAAGCCGATCCCGGGCGTGAAGATCGTCATCGACAGGTCGGAGACCCACGACCCGAAGCAGGGAGAGATCGTCATCTACGGCCCGAACGTCATGGTGGGCTATTACAAGCGCGACGAGGAGAACAAGGCCGTCTTCACGGAGGATGGCGGCTTCCGCACGGGCGATCTGGGCTACCTCGACGACGACGGCTACCTCTTCGTCACGGGCCGCATCAAGGAGCAGTACAAGCTGGAGAACGGCAAGTACGTCGCGCCGGCCCCGCTCGAGGAGAAGATCAAGCTCTCTCCGCTGATCAACGGCGCGATGATCTACGGCGACAACCGCCCCTTCAACGTGGCGGTGATCGCGCCCGAGATGGCGGCGCTGACGGAATGGGCGCGGGCCGAGGGGCTCTCGTTCGAGTCGACGGAGACGATGCTGAAGCACCCGCGGGTGGTCGCGCACGTCCAGGCGGAGGTCGACAGGTACGCGTCCGATTTCAAGTCCTTCGAGAAGATCAGGCAGATCGCCCTCACGGCCGAGGATTTCACGGCGGAGAACGGGATGCTCACGCCGACCCTGAAGCTGAAGCGGCGCGTGGCGCTCCAGAAGTACGGGCCCGCGCTCGAGGCGCTCTACGGCGGCGCGGGCGGCGCGGAGAAAACCGCTGCGCGCGACGCCGCGCAGCCCGGCTGAGCCTCCCGCGCCCCCGACCGGCGGTCCCCCGCCGCTCCCCCTCCGCGACCTGCCGTCCCCCGTCCACGCCCTCTCCCCTCCCGCCCGTCCACGCCCTCTCCCCTCCCGGCGCGCCTTCGCGTACGCTGGACGCGCCGGCGCGCGCGACGCGCGACGTCGACCGACGGACGGGAGCGGCATGACGACGACAGGCACCCAGAGGCGAACGCTGTATCCCGAGATCGAGCCGTACCGCGCCGGGAGGCTGCGCGTCTCCGATCTTCACGAGATCTATTTCGAGGAGTCGGGCAATCCGCGCGGCAAACCGGTGGTCTTCGTGCACGGCGGCCCCGGGGGCGGCACGGAGCCGAAGCAACGGCGCTTCTTCGACCCGGCGGCCTACCGGATCGTGCTCTTCGACCAGCGGGGCTGCGGCAGGAGCACGCCGTACGCGTGCCTGGAGGAGAACACCACCTGGCACCTCGTCGAGGACATGGAGAAGCTCCGCGAGCACCTCGGGATCGAGCGCTGGCAGGTGTTCGGCGGCTCGTGGGGGAGCACGCTGTCGCTGGCCTACGCCGAGCGGCACCCGGAGCGCGTGACGGAGCTCGTGCTGCGCGGCATCTTCCTCCTGCGAAAGCAGGAGCTCGACTGGTTCTATCAGCGGGGCGCGAGCGCCATCTTCCCCGACGCGTGGGAGGAGTACCTCGCGTTCATCCCCGAGCCCGAGCGGGACGACCTGCTCACGGCGTACCACCGGCGCCTCACGAGCCCGGACCCCGGGTTGCAGCAGCGGGCGGCGCGCGCGTGGAGCGTCTGGGAGGGGCGGACGAGCTGCCTGTTCACGAACCACGAGCTCGTCGCGAAGACGTCTGGTGATGCGTTCGCCCTCGCGTTCGCCCGGATCGAGTGCCACTATTTCATGAACAAGGGCTTCTTCACGACGGAGACGCAGCTGCTCGACGACGTGCACCGGATCCGCCATATCCCGACCGTCATCGTGCAGGGCCGCTACGATGTGGTCTGTCCGCCGGAGAGCGCGTGGGCGCTCCACCGCGCGTTCCCCGAGTCCGATCTGCGCATCGTGGCGGACGCAGGGCACTCGGCGATGGAGCCGGGCATCCTGCACGAGCTGGTCGAGGCGACCGACCGGTTCCGTTGACCGGCGGTCCACGAGCTCGGCCGCGGCGGCGCGGCCGAGCTCGGTGGATACGCCCGGTACACCAAACACCGTATTTCGCGGTCAACCACCTCCCGAGCGCCGATCGCCCGCTCCCGCTCTCCACGAATTCAGGCCGCGCGCAGGTTGTCGAGCCTGCTGGAGCCCGCCTCTCGGGGTGCGATCCGGCCGAATCACGCCGGACTCGGCCCTCCGGCCGCTTGCGCCGCGTCGGGTCGGTCTTTAACGTAAACCAAGGGAAGGTTGATTCCCCCGTGGAGGCTTATGGCAAAGAAGGCAGCACGGAAGACATGGATCCTGGTCTCCGACGCAAGCCGTGCCCAGCTCTATCGTGAAGAGCCTGCTGGCAAGGGCTTTACCCTGCTCGAGTCGTACAACCATGACGAGAGCCGGGCGCGCGTGCGGGATCTGATGGCCGACGCGCACGGCCGCAAGCCGAACGGCACCTCCGGCGGGAACAGCAGCCCTGTCGGCGGCCCGGGGGGTCAGTACCTCGGCCGTCCCGGCGCCGCCCCCGACACCGATCCCAAGGAGGTCGAGAAGCAGAAGTTCGCCCAGGAGCTCGCGGAGGTGCTGGAGAAGGGGCTGAACGAGCACGCCTACGAGACGCTGGTGCTCGTCGCGCCGCCGCACTTCCTCGGCCTGCTCCGCGGCGCGGTGAGCAAGCAGGTCAGTAACCACATCGAGACGAGCGTGGACAAGGACCTGAGCTGGCTGGACGGCCCCCGGCTCACGGAGCGGCTGCGCGAGCTGCGGGCCGGATAGGGCCGCTCCCGGCCGCCTCGAACGTGTAGGCGACGCCGAGCCCGACGACGTTCGCTCGGGCGCTGTAGGCGCCGCCATTGATGGTGTTCGGGTTCTCCGGCGGATTGGCCCGCACCGGGCTCACCTGCGGGAGCCGCGCCTCCCTCGGATCGACCCTCACGTCCGCGGCGAAGGCGTGCGCGTAGCTCGCGTCGAGGCGCCACCGGCCGAGGTGGACGCCGAGGCCGGCCGCCGTCGTCAGCTTCGTCGCGTCGATCGTGAGGACCGACAGGTACCCGGGCGGGACGGCGCTCTGCTCGAGGCTCACGCCGGCGCGCAGATCCCACCGCGCGCCCGCGAGATCGAAGGAATACTCGCCCCCGAGCCTCGCCGAGAGCGAGCTCTCGAACCGCCGCGGGAACGAGACGGCTGGCACGCGGAACTCCTCCGGGAAGCCGGCGACGTTCCGGAGCACCACGCCGTCGGGCTCGACGAGGATGTCGTCGTGCATGCTCCAGCCCTCCACGCCGAACCCGAGCTCCACACGCAGGTCGTCCACGACCCGCGCCTCCACGCCGGCGCGGAGGATCCACGGCAGGTCGAACGCGACGTCGGCGTCCTCGCCCTCCTGGACGGCGCGCTCGAAGACAGGCGCCGCCGGGAGCCGCGCCCTGAATTTGGCGGGCGCGCGCACCCAGATGGGCAGCTGGAAGGCCAGGCCGACGCGCCAGCGCGGCGTCGGGACGAAGAGCGCCCCGAGCTGGCCCGTGGGCGCCACGATGGGCGCGACGCTGAGCTCGGAATGGATGTCCCACTCCGGATCTTCGGGCGCGCAGAACATCCGCTCCGGGAGGCACCCGGAGACCACCATCCGGCTGTTGAACGCGCCGACCAGCGCGCCGAGCCCGGCGCCGAAGCGCCATTCGGGCGACGGCGCGTACGCCGCCCCGACCCCCACGAGGGCGAGCGCGGAGCCCTCGAGCGTGAGCAGCGCGTAGCGCTGGGGCGCCGGCATGCCGTTCACCTGCTCCGGATAGCTGGAGAGGGCCGCGTACGGCGCCCACACCCCGCCCCAGACGACCCACCGCGGATCGACCTTGAACGACGCCGCCAGCGTGGGGATCGGCAGCACCGGCGCGCTGCCGGTCACCGGCTCCATCGTCTGCACGAAGCTCGCGCCCGTCGGCTCGCCGGTGTTCGGGTCGACCTGCCGTACGATCGCCTGGCGCGTGTGCCGGCTGCGCCACTCGAAGAGCCCGACGTCGAACAGGACCTGGGTGCCGGCCTCGTAGACGCCCGCGGGGTTGTAGGCGATCGCCCCGAGATCGTCGCCGCCGGCGATGTACGCCCCGCCGCGGGACGACGGGCGGACGCCGCGGTCGGTGAAGTACAGCCCGGCGGCGCCGGCGTCGCCCGCGGGCAGGAGGAGCGCGCCCGCGGCGAACGCCACGGAGAGCACGGCGCGGATCGTGGGCGTTTGCACGTGCATCACTCGTGCGGCCGGTTCTTGACGATGGCGTAGATCTGCTCGAGCCCGCGGGTCTCGTCCGTCAGGAAGTCCCTGGCCGAGACAAGAAGCTGCCGGTAGTCCTCCGCCGTCAGCGGCGCGCCGCTCCCGGCCTCGATGCGGTTCACGTCCGCGAACGCGTCGAGGAACACGTCGAGCGGCGCTCGGCCGTCCGCCATCGGCGTCACGAGCGCCGGGAGCACGTGCTCCATCGCGCGATACCTGTCGTAGCGATCGTCGTTGAGCGCCTTCAGCGCGTCGAGCCCCGCGCCGGCCGCGCCCGGCCCGCCGGCGCCCCCCGCCGGGGTCAGCGCGGTCGACGCGGCCTTCAGGATCCGGCGCAAGGCGTCGTCGTCGGCGAGGAGCTGGAGGCCGTCGGCGAGCGTCGTCGGCAGCGCCTGGAACGGGGCGCCGGCTGCGTCCGCGTCGAGCAGGTAGGTGAGGAACCGCTCGATCTCCCGCCGCGCCGGCTCGTGGGCGCGGACTGCCTCCATCACGTCGACGGCGGCGGCGAACAGCGGGTGGCTCAGGAGGTCGCTCACCGTGGCGCCGATCTCCTTCTGCGCCCAGGCGCACCGCCCCGCCGTCTCGCGATCGGGGCAGCGGGCGTTCAGCTGCTCGCGGAGGACGCGCAGGACGAGGGCGCCCATCCTCGGGAGCGCGCGGTTCTTGAACCGGGCCTCGGGCCCCGACCCCTCGACCGCGAGCAGCGCATCGACGAGCTCGTCCACGCCGCGCTTCCACTGGCCCTCGCGCTCGGCGGCGTCGGGCGCGTTGCGCTGCGCGAAGCGCGCGTCGATGCCGTTCAGAGCGCCGGCGAGGAGGGTGAACACGGTGAGCTGGTCCTGGACCCGGCCATCCGCCCACGTGGCCTTCTTCTTCCCCCAGCGGTCGGTCATGCCCACGCCGGCCGCGTAGCGGGCGCTGAAGAGGATGCGCGCGAGCTTCTCGATGACCTGGGCCTTCGTCAGCGGCCGATCTGCCGCGGGGCCGCGCCGCACGGTCACGGACGTGTCGCGCGCCATCCGGGCGAACGCCACCGACGACGCCAGGACGTCCTCGGCCCGGAGCGCGTCGGCCAGGAGCGGCTCGTAGCTGTTGACCCCTGCCTCCGAGCAGTACGCGGTGTTGGTCTCGGGCGATCCGGCCTTGATGCACTCCGGCCCGTGCTCCTTGCCCGGCCAGTGGCGGTACGCCGTGCTGAAGAGATCGGTCAGGATCGCCTCGCCGGTGGTGCCGGGGTCGACGTCGGCGAACGCCTTCACGATGGGGCCCAGGTACGCGGCGAGGCCGAGCTGCTCCAGGAGGTAGGTCGTCCCCGGGTGGCGCACCCGGATCAGGTTCTCCGGGGAGCTGCACTCGTTCACGCCGAGCGCGTTCCTGGGGCAATGGATCGTGCCGGCCGGCTCGAGCGTCCCCGAGATGAACAGGTTCGTCGCCAGGTTCGCGCCGGCCCGGAAGGGATCCAGGTCCGGCAGCCCCGGGAACCTGTCCGAGTCCGCCCCGAAGTAGATGAGCCGGCTGAGCGCGGCCGGCGTGGGGCGGCTCGTCAGGCCGACGATGCCGCTGGAGTCCACGAGCACCGAGTCGGTCACGAGCAGCGCCAGGGCCGAGGGCTTCACCTCGAGCTCGGCCCGCTTCGGGTCCCCGTCGGGGAGGAGCGAGTCGAGGTAGAAGGCCGCCAGGTCGTCGATCTGGAACAGCTCGCACTCGGCGAACTCGACGAACGGCACCGTGATCTCGAAGGCGCTCACCACGGCGCCCTCCTTGTTGCACTGCCTGACGCCGGCGGTGTCGTGCATGAGCTGCATCAGCCGCTCCATGCCCGAGCGGTTGTCGCCGCCCCTCGGCTTCTTCGGGTCGATCGGCGTCTTCGGGGCCGCCGTCGACGGCGCCCCGACCGTGAGGTTGATGGCCGGGCCGTTCAGGTCCGCCGGGTTGTACGCGTACTGGTCGCGGGTCGTGAGCATCGCCGCGATCGCGTCGCCCGCGTGCCGCGCGCTGCCGTGCGGGGTGAGGAGCGCGCCGCCCGCGATCGCCTCGAGCAAGCGCGCCACGAGCCCCGGCTGCTCGACGGCCTTGCCGAGCACGGCCGCGAGCTCGTCCCAGAGCGGCGCCTTGTCGTCGATCCGCGCCGGCGCCTCCTTGCCCTGGGCGGCCAGCCGGTCGTGCTCGCGGGCGACGTCCCGGATGCGCAGCGCCGCGGCGGTCATGCGCGCGAGCTCCGCCTCGCGGTTCTCGAGCAGATCGATGAGCGTGAGCAGGAGGACGTCCGAGTCCTTGTCGGCGAGCACCTGGCCGACCGCGTGCGCGAGGTCGGCGAGCGGCGAGTCCTCGCCGCGGAAGCGGCGGTACGACAGGCAGCCGTCGCACCGCTCGTCCGCCGGCACGAGCCTGCCGCGGCGGACGTCGTAGCGGGCCTCCTCGCGCTCGCCGAAGAGCAGGTACGCGCCGGAGAGCGCGTACATGAGCCCTTCGTGCTCGGTCTTCCACGGCTCCGGATCGCCCTTGCCCGCGTACCGGGTCCCGTCGACGAGCGGCACGATCGACCGCAGCGCCGCGCCGAGGACGGTGCGGGAGGTGTCGACGTAGGCGTAGAGCTCCGGCGAGAGGCCCCCGAACGGGTCCCGCGGCGGCTCGGTGACGCCGGGGATGGCGAACGGCGGTTCGATCGCGAGCGGCGCGCCGGTCCGGTCCACGAACCTGCCGGACGCGTCGACGTCGGCGAGGCCGTCGCCGTCCGCGTCGGCGAACGGCGCGGGGACCCCGTCGCCCTGGGGGAGGACCCACCCGCGCCCATCGCGGCGGGCGATGAAGATCGACGGCGGCGCGGCGAGCTCGGGGTGCTCCGCGAGCAGCGCCGCCTGCGCGAGCTCCAGGGTCGTGCGCGGGCGGCTCGGCTGCGCGGTGGCGGCGTCGATCGCGAGCGGGGCCCGCTCCGGCAGCGACAGCGTGGCCAGCTCCTGCTCGCCGGCGGCGAGCAGCGCCTGGAGCGCGGGCGCCCCCGGGCCGCCGGGGCCGAGCACGTCGAGCGCCGCCACGGTCATCGGGCGCAGGCCGGGGTACGCGAGCGCCGCGCCCGCGATGCCGAGCCCCACCTCCGCCGAGCGATAGCCCTGGCGCCCCCAGATGCTCGCCAGCGCACAGACGGGCGTTTCCCGCCCCTCTGCCCGGTCGCAGGCGATCGGCGCCCGCTCCCGCTGCCTCTGCTGGTCGCCCTCCTCTTCTTCTTCCGGTTCCGGCCTCGCGCTCTCCTCGCCGCCGTGGAGGAGCGCGTCGAGGAGCCGGGCGATCCCCCGGGTCGACGCGGGCAGGACCGCCGGCCCCGCCGCGTCGAACGGGTTCGTCTCGTAGAGCGGCGCGAGCGTCTGCGAGAGGCTCAGGACGGCATCGTGCAGCCGGATCTTGCCGCCCCCCTCGCCGGGCGCGACGTTGTCGATCTCGATGTCCGGCACCGCGGCGTTGACGGCGTCCACGAGGGCGTTGCGCCACCGCGCCATGGCCTCCACCTTGGCCACGCCCAGCCTGCGCGCCTGCTCCGCCCGCTCGCCCGAGACCGGCGGGAGCAGCGAGACGTCGACCGCGTCCTCGTACCGGCCCTCGCGGTCGTAGTGACAGACGCGCTGGTACGAGGCGCCCGTGTGGTCCTCGTGGAGGCTCGACGCGCCCACACGGTCGCAGAGCATGCCGAAGACGTCGTCGCCCAGCCCGCCGCCCTCCGTGACCTTGGGAGGCGCCACCCGCGTCGTGTCGAGCGGCTCGTGACACGAAGCGATCGCCCCGCCGACCGAGACGAGCGCGACCAGCCGGAGTACGACAGCGGCCGAGGAACCCAGCGCGCGCCTGCGCATGACGACAACCTCCCCCAGTTGCCCCCAGGGTAGACTATTCCACTCCAGGTGCGTAGGGGCTTGGCGCCCCTGCGGGGGTCAGGTGGGTGACACCGGAGCGCGCGTTCTCCAGTTCTCCAGCGTCACTGCGCTGCGACGAGGACGGCGGCGGGCTCGTGGGTATACGCTGCGGAGCGATGGCGACCCAACCCACCCCGCTCACCGCTGTCGTTCTCGCTGCTGGACAAGGGACTCGGATGAAGAGCGCCCGACCGAAGGTGCTCCACGAGCTCTGCGGCCGGCCGATGCTCCATTACGTCGTCGACGCGGCGCTGGCCGCCGGCGCCTCGGACGTCGTGGTCGTCGTCGGCCACGGCCGGGACGAGGTCTCGGCGGCCCTGGACAAGGCGTTCGGCGCCCAGGGGAAGAAGGTCCGCACCGCGCTCCAGCCCCAGCAGCGCGGCACGGGCGACGCGGTGCGCTGCGCCATGCCGCACATCGACGCGACCTCCGAGGCGATCCTGATCCTGTGCGGCGACACGCCGCTGCTCGATCCGGAGCAGCTCACGCAGCTCCGCGGGGCGCTCGACCGCGCGGGCGACGCGCCGATCGCGATGCTCACAGCGGAGGTGTCCGATCCGACGGGGTACGGCAGGATCCTCCGCGACGCGTCGGGCCGGGTCATCGGCATCCGCGAGCACAAGGACGCGACGGCCGAGGAGCGCGCGATCACCGAGGTGAACCCCGGCGTGTACCTCGCCCGCAGCGGGTTCCTCGGGCGCGCGCTGGCGGGGCTGACGACGGACAACGCGCAGGGCGAGCTCTACCTGACCGACATCGTCGCGCAGGCGGCGAAGGCCGGCGGCGCCGCGGCGGTCGTGGCCAGGGACGTCGGCTCGCTCGTGGGCATCAACGACCGCGCGCAGCTCGCCGCCGCCGAGGAGGTGCTTTACGGCCGCATCGCCGACCGGCTGCGCAAGAGCGGCGTCACGATCCGCACGAGCGCCCGCATCGACGCGGGCGTGCTCGTCGAGCCGGACGCCGTGATCGAGCACGCCGTGGTCCTGCGGGGCCGGACGCGCGTCGGCGCGGGGGCGCGGATCGACGTGGGCTCGGTCCTCACGGACGTTGTCGTCGAGGCGGGCGCCTCGGTGAAGCCGTACACGGTCGCCTCGCAGTCGTCGATCGGCGCCGGCGCGCAGATCGGGCCGTTCTCGCACCTCCGCCCGGAGAGCCAGATCGAGGCCGACGCGCACATCGGCAACTTCGTCGAGACCAAGAAGACCGTGGTCCGGAAGGGCGCGAAGGCGAACCACCTCGCCTACCTCGGCGACGGCGACATCGGCGAGGGCGCGAACGTCGGCGCCGGGACGATCTTCTGCAACTACGACGGCTTCCGGAAGCACCGGACCGAGATCGGCGCCGGCGCCTTCATCGGCAGCGACTCGCAGATCGTCGCCCCGGTGAAGATCGGCGCGGGCGCCTACGTGGCGACGGGCACGACCGTGACCCGCGACGTGCCGGACGAGGCGCTGGCGATCGGCCGGGTGAAGCAGGAGAACAAGGAGGGCTACGCGACGCGGCTCAAGGCGCGGCTGAAGGACGCGGCGAAGAAGTAGGCCCTGAAGGGTGGGGGGGGGGGCCGGTGGGGGGGCGTGGATGACGTGGGCGACCAAGTACATCGAGCAGCTGAGGCAGGGGCAGACCGTCTCGTTTCGGCCGACGGGCAACTCCATGCAGGGCCGCATCGCGTCGCGGCAGCTGGTCACGGTGGCGCCGATCTCGACGCCCCCACGGGTCGGCGACGTGGTGCTCTGCAAGGTCGAGGGGAAGCAGTGGCTGCACCTGGTCTCCGCCGTCGGCGCGGACGGGCGCTTCCAGATCAGCAACAACAAGGGCCACGTGAATGGCTGGACGACCCGAGCGAACATCTTCGGGATCGTCACGCATGTGGATGGCGTCGCTGAGAAGCGCAGATGACCGACCAGAAGCGGGCGAGGTCGACGCGGCCCGTGCTGTTCACGCACGGTGAGGGGCGGTAGCGAGGCGACCGGCCGACCCGCCGGGATCACACCTCCCGGCGCCGGAGCCACGCGGCGAGCGCATCGGCGATCCGACCCGAACTTCCGGCCGCGGCTGTAGCTCGGCCTCCGGCAGCGACTGCGCAGGTCATTTTCGCGCGACGCCAGAGACCCCCGTGCTCGTCCGGCTGCAACCTGGGTCGGCTCGAATCCTGGGAGGGCACGGATCTCGCTTGTGCCCTCGTATGTGATTCAGTTCACATTTGCAGGACAGGAGCCCCATGCCGACGTACGAGTTCAAGTGCAACGACTGCGGCGCCGAGTTCGAGGTGGTCGCGTCGCTCTCCGAGTTCGAGCGCCTGAAGCGGGAGCGCACGGTCCAGTGCACGGCCTGCGGCCGCTCGAACGTCGAGCCGGAGATCGTGGCGTTCCAGGTGCAAACGGCGCGAAAGAGCGCCTAGGCAGAAGGACGAAGCGACGTGTCGAGCGAGAACTACCACGAGCTGCCCGAGCTCCTGTCCGAGGCGACCAAGGAACGGCACCGCGCGATCGTCTCGTTGATCGAGGAGCTCGAGGCGATCGACTGGTACCAGCAGCGCGCCGAGGCGTGCTCGGACGCGGAGCTCCGTGCCGTGCTGCTCCACCACCTCGAGGAGGAGGTGGAGCACGCGATGATGAACCTCGAGTGGCTCCGGCGGAATGATCGCGTCTTCCAGGAGAAGATCGACATCTACCTCAACAGCCAGGGGCCGATCACCGAGGTGGAGGCGGCCGAGGAGGCGGCGAAGCTCGGCGCCACGGCGAAGACCGGCGCCACGGTGCCGCCGAGCGGTGCGCTCGGCATCGGGAGCCTGAAGGGGGCATGATCATGGATCTTCTCAAGCGCGAGCTCGCTCCCATCCTCCCCGCCGCGTGGGACCTCATCGATCACGAGGCGACGCGCGTGCTCAAGCTGCACCTCGCCGGCCGCAAGGTCGTCGACTTCCGCGGTCCGTTCGGCTGGGAGGTCGCCGCCGTCAACACGGGGCGCCTGCGCGCGATCGAGCGGAAGGAGGGGTCCGCGGTGAGCGCGGGCGTCCGCCTCGTGCGGCCGCTCGTCGAGTTCCGCGCGCCCATCCGCCTCGAGCTCGCCGAGCTGGACGCCGTCGGGCGCGGCGCGCAGGAGCCCAACATCGAGGACGTCGTGCGCGCCGCCGAGCACGCCGCGCGCTTCGAGGACGGCGCCATCTTCAACGGGCTCGCGGCCGCCGGGATCGAAGGGATCCTGGAGGTCGCGCCGCACAAGCCCGTGGTGATCCCCGCGCCGGAGGCGTGGCCGCGCGCCGTGGTGGAGGCGAGAGAGGTGCTCCGCGCCGCGGGCGTCGACGGTCCTTATGCGCTCGCGCTGGGCCCGAAGGCGTACGACGAGCTGGCCGCGGCCGCGGAGGACGGCTATCCGCTCCGCAAGCACATCGAGGGCCAGCTGATCGACGGGCCGATCGTGTGGGCGCCCGCGCTCGAAGGCGGCGTGCTCCTGAGCACGCGAGGCGGCGACTTCGAGCTGACCGTGGGGGAAGACCTGTCCATCGGCTACGACGGGCACGACAGACAGGTCGTCGAGCTCTTCCTCACCGAGAGCTTCACGTTCCGCGTGCTCGAGCGCGCCGCGGCCGTGGCGCTGCGGCGGGGCTGAAATCAGGCCGGCTACTCGGCGTCGCCGACCGCGGCGCCCTCGCCGTCCCGCAGCGACGGGATGACGTGGCCCATCCGGAGGCGCTTCGCCTCGAGGTAGGGCGCGGAGAACGGGTTGGCCGGGACGATGGCCGCCGAGCGCGAGGCGATCCGGACGCCGAGCGCGCGGAGCGCGTCGACCTTGTCGGGGTTGTTCGTGAGGAGCCGGATCGACTCGATGCCGAGGTGCTCGATCATCGCGGCCGCGGGCTCGTAGCCGCGGGCGTCGTCCGGCAGGCCGAGGATGCGGTTCGCGTCGACCGTGTCGTGGCCGAACGCCTGGAGCTGGTACGCCCGGATCTTGTTGGCGAGCCCGATGCCGCGCCCCTCCTGCCGGAGGTAGAGCACCACGCCGAGCCCGCGGCGCCCGATCTCGGCCTGGGCCGCCTCGAGCTGCTCGCGGCAATCGCACTTGAGGGAGCCGAACACCTCGCTCGTGAGGCACTCGGAGTGGACGCGCAGGGTCACGTCCGAGCGGCCGCGCACGTCGCCCATGACGAGCGCGACGTGATCGGGAGACAGCCCCTGGTCGGGGCTCGTCGTCCCACCGAAGTGGAACACCAACATCTGAAAGACGCCGTGCTTCGTGGGCACGGGCGCCTGGGCGCGAATATCGAGCTGAGGCCGGATCGCCGTCGTCGGGACGTGCATCTCGCTCTCCTGGTGGAGGAATCCTGGGTCGCCTGTCAAGCAAGGAGCGCGCCTGGGTAGCCCGCTGCCCTGCCCTTGTCCGGCCACCCCTGAAGGTGGCGTCAATCAGGTAGCGTAAGCACCCGGCCGGAACAAGGTAAGCTCTCCAAGATGTTGCTCCAAGGACATACCTGGAGCAGCCGGTCAGCGATCCGGAGCAGCCGATCTGCTTCGTCCCCGCGCGATCCGCCGGCACCGCCGACTGTGAGCGAACTCACCAACGAGACGCCGGCGGACCCTCGGAGCGGCGAGGAAGCCGGGGGACCGCCGCCGCCTCGGAACCACCGGGGGTGCCGAGGAGGCCGGGCGCCGCGCGCCCGCCTCAGAACCACCCGGGTTGCATCCTGGCGTACGAGTCCTCGCCGGAGCGGCAGAGCGCGGCGAGCACCTCGACCCGGGGCAGCTCCGTCGAGAGCCAGTACTGCGCCGCGCAGAGCTTGCCTTCGTAGAAGTCGGCCGGAGCGGCGCCCCTGGCGAGCCCTTCGCGAGCGGCCGCGGCCATCGCGAGCCATTGCCAGGCCACCACGACCACGGAGACGAGCTCCATGTAATCCGCGCTGTGCCGCAGCATCCGCTCGGTGTCGCCGTGCATCCCCGCCTCGGCGAGCTGCACCGTCACCTCGCCGAGCAGCGCGAGCGCCGCGCCGAGGCGCTCGCCCCACGCGGGCTCGACGCCGGCCCGCTGCGCCCGGGCGATCGTCAGCCGGATCTCGCCGCCGAGCGCGATGAGCGCGGCGCCGTTCCCGGCCACGACCTTGCGGCCGAGCAGGTCCAGGCCCTGGATCCCCGTCGTGCCCTCGTGGATCGAGTTGAGCTTCTGATCCCGGAGCCACGCCTCCGGGAGGTACTCGCTCGAGTAGCCGTAGCCGCCGTGGACCTGGAGCGCGAGGGCGTTCGCCTCGAAGCCCTTCTCGGCGGGGAAGGTCTTGGCGATGGGGGTGAGCAGGTCGAGGAGCCGCTGGGCGCGCTCCCGCTCCGCCGCGTCCGCGGCGTGCGCCGCGAGATCGGCGTACAGCGCGGTCGTGGAGACGAGCGCGAGGCCGCCCTCGACGATGGCCTTCTGCCGGAGCAGCATCCGGCGCACGTCGGCGTGCTCGATGATGGGCACCTGCGGCGCCCCCGGGTCCCTCGCGCCGAGCGGCCGGCCCTGCGGCCGGACGAGCGCGTAGCCGAGCGCCTCGTGGTAGGCCGCGGAGGCGGTCGCCACGGCGTTCGCGCCGACCAGGATGCGGGCCTCGTTCATCATCTGGAACATGCAGGCGACGCCCTGGTGGGGGCTGCCCACGAGGTAGCCGTGGCAGTCCCCCTTCTCGCCGAAGCTGAGCGACAGGCTGGGGAGCCCGCGCCAGCCGAGCTTGTGGATCATGCCGGCGACCTCGACGTCGTTCGGGACGAGCTGCCCGCCCTCGGGCCGCCGCTTGGGCACGGCGAACAGGCTCACGCCCTTGATGCCCCGAGGCGCGCCCTCGATGCGCGCGAGCGTGAGGTGGACGATGTTCTCGGTGAGGTCGTGGTCGCCGCCCGAGATGAAGATCTTCGACCCGCGGACGAGGTAGTGGCCCGCGTCGGTCTTCACCGCGCTCGCCTGGACGTCGGCGAGGCTCGAGCCGGCCTGGGGCTCGGTGAGCGCCATGGTCCCGGTCCACTCGCCGGCGTACATCCGGGTCATGAAGGCGGACCGCAGGGCGTCGTCACCGAACGTCTCGATGAGGTGCGCCGCGCCGGCCGTCAGGCTGAGGTAGCCGCACGCGCTCAGGTTCGCCGCCTGCAGGTAGGCCCCCGCGAGCGTGGCGACGACGAGCGGAAGCTGCTGGCCCCCCACCGCGGCCGGCCGCGCCGCGGTGAGCACCCCGAGCTCGACCATCGGCCGGAAGACCCGCCTGACGGCGGGGTGCACCGTGATGGCGCCCCCCTCGAAGCGCGGCGGCGCCTCGTCGACCGGCCTGTAGGTCGGGAACAGCACCTCCCGCGCGAACCGCCGGCAGCTCTGGAGGTAGAGATCGAACGTGTCGCGCGCGTGATCGGCGAAATAGGGGAGCTCGCAGAGGCGCGTCGCGTCGAGCACCTCGTAGAGGAGGAACTCGACGTCGCGGTCGTTGAGGAGGGGGTTCTGGGGAGGGGTCATGTGTCTCTCGCCGGGCCTGACGCACGCTAAGCGCGCATGAAGCGGGATGTCGAGCGGCTTGTCTCGGTCATGGGTCCGGCGAGCGCGGGCGGAAATGAACCGACAGGATCCGGCCGGATCCTGCCGGCGTCGGCGCCAGCGCCGAGTTAGCCCGTTCCGCCTTGGTCTCGAGTGCGTTTCTTCCAAACAGACGGGCTGCGCCGCTGTGATGGAGTACGGCAAGGATCAGCGCCGCCCGCTGGTCTGCTTCACCACGAAGCAGGAAGTAGATCGCATAGGGGAATCGCTTGAGCAGTGCGCGGCGAGTCCCCCGCCCGATCTCGGGGAACTGTGACGGGAGCTCGCGGATCCGGCGAACGATATGCCGTAGTTCGTCAACGAACTGTCCGCCCAGCCCCGCCTCCTCGTCCTCGTACCATTGTCCTCGTACCATTCCGCCGCCTCCCGGATGTCCAGCTCGGCAGATGGGCGTACGATGAGCCGGATCATCGACGCGTCGCGAGGCTCGCACGAAGGTCGGCCTCGACCTCTTCCCAGGACCGGCCAGCGTCTGGCGCTGCTTCGTACTCGGCGAGCCGGCGTTCGAGCACGGCGCTGTGCCACTCGGGTACCGGCACCTCTTCCTCCCTCGCCGCGATCCGCTCCCAGAGCGCTTGGACGTATTC
Organism: Sorangium sp. So ce145; assembly: GCF_051525985.1. NCBI lineage: Bacteria > Pseudomonadati > Myxococcota > Polyangiales > Polyangiaceae > Sorangium > Sorangium sp. So ce145. The sequence continues at coordinate 7,426,430 of NZ_CP150315.1, forward strand.
GATCTGCTCGTTCACGGTGAGCTCGTCGAAGCCAGGCGGCGGGTTCTGGATGGCTCGCTCCATGATCAGCAGGATACCACAAGGGGCGCGCGGCGGCGTAGCGCGTGGTTGACGCGGTCAAGAGCGAGCGGCGCCGACGGTGAGCCGCGCACCGCGGCACCGTCACGCCGATCCGGGACCGACATGTACATGTCGACAGTCCCTATTCGCGCGCGACACGATCGAGATGCTTCACTGACGATCAAGGATATTCCTCGCCTGCGAAAGGAGTTCAAATTTTCGACGTCCGATGCGAACAAGGCGCTCGGTGCCGCGTTTGCCGTTGCCGGGTAGTATCCGGCAGGGCAGCGCCAAAGTTTGAATCGGAACTGGCTGGGCTTCGCAATCGCGCGGTCCACGCCGGCGAGTATCCGACCGCGGAACGCGCCGAGTGGGCAGTGCTTGAAGTCGAGCGAATTGTGACTACACTAGACGACATGCTCAACGAAGCGGCTCCGAGGCGCGATCCTTCCTTTCGCCTCGCGGTGTCGATGGTCGACTTTCCTCTCCTGCCCCAGCAGCCTGCGGGGCAAATGACTGTTGGGTTCTCTGCCGTGCTCTCTGGAGTTACAAAACCTCGAGAGACAGTACCGAACCGGCTCGCACGTTATAGAAGCGGAGAGCTTCGAAACCTAAGGCTCTACTGAGCGACGTCGGACCATTCCGGCCCAGCGTCGGCGAGGTGATGCGTCGGCGAGTGCGTGCATTCAAGAGAGGCTTGCCCTCTCCCATCGCTCCCAGAAGCCATCTCTCGACAGCCAAGGATCGCTCCGCCGCCCTCGACCGCCGTTAAACGCGTGTCACGGCCGACCGGCTAGCAGTTCCCGTGGCGATGGATCCACGCTTTTTTTTTCGAAATTGAGCGATCGGGGGCCACGCGCTCTTTGCCGTGCTTGCCCGGGGTTCCTACACTCCTGACCCATGAGACGACTTTCCTGGGTTCTGCTCGCGGCGTTGGTTTCCGTGGGCTGTGGGGACAACGACGACCCGTCGGAGGCGGGTTCCGGCGGTGATGGCGGTGGCGGCGCAGGTGGTGGCGCGGCGTGCGAAGCCGAAGGCGACGGGACGCTCGACGTCGAGATCGTGAGCCCGAATGACACTGGAGACGTCGCCGTGACCTCGCCCGGAGTGCCGGACGAGCGCGTGGTCTCGAGCGCGTCCCTCGACACGCCGGCGGGTGAGTACACGCTGCGCGCAAGCAGCGTGGCCGACTACCCGGACGGCGAACGCGTCGGCTTCGTCTATCGGCCCGAAGACCCGGAGCAGAGCGCCTGCGTCGCCGACGGCGCGACCACCGAGGTCACCTTCAACTACGAGCTCACGCCCGGGAGCCACCAGCTCTGGTTCACCGCGCAGAACGGCGACCAGCTGGTCGGCGCGCTCGACGGCGAGGCGCTGCTCGAGTCGGGCGAGGTCACGCCGAGCGTCGCGTTCCAGGGGAGCGCGGAGATCATCAACCAGGGCGCGATCGCGTTCGACGAGGCCGGCAACCTGTGGGTCTCGGCCAACGCGGGCCAGATCACCGTGCGGCTCGTCGACACGCTGGGCGAGAGCAGCGAGGCCGCCCCTGACCGCGTGCTCGATGTGTCCGAGGCGTGCGCGGGCGTGATCCCCTGCGCCGCGGGCGGTCTCGCGTTCGACGCCGCCGGCAACCTCTGGGTCGGGATCCGCGATCATTTGCTGAGGATCGACGCGGCCGATCTCGAAGGCTCCGGCGCGGTGGAGCCCTCCGTGACCATCACCGGAGACGAGATCGAGAACGTTCAAGCGCTCGCGTTCGACGGATCGGGCAACCTGTGGGTGGCGAGCGCCGAGCAGGACGCGGTGCTGATGTACGCGGCCGAGCGGCTCGCCGCGGACGGCGGGGATCCCGCCGACGTGGTGCTGAAGGCGCTCACCCCCGCGCCGGTGATCGGGCCGCTGAGCCAGCCGACAGGGCTCGCGTTCGACGAGCAGGGCGCGCTCTGGGTGGGTTACTGGAGCTCGAACACCATCGCAAAGTTCGAGCCCGGCGATCTCGGAGCATCCGCGGAGCTCACCCCGGAGGTTCAACTCGGCGTGGGGGTCCTGGCGCTTCCGGAGAGCATCGCCTTCGATCAGCAGGGGAACCTGTGGTTGCCCTCCAAGGTCGGTTCGGCGGCGGCGATCGCCAAGGCCGAGCTCGCCGCGGGCGGCGACGTGGAAGCGGGAGCCACCGTCCTGACGAGCGAGGCGTTCGGATCGCTCATCGACCTCGCCTTCAACCCGCCCCCCGACTGGTCACCGATCCAGGGCCCCAAGTGAGCCCGTGGCGGCCGTGGCGCCAGACCGCCGGAGCCGCGCAAGGCGCGCCCGCAGGTCGTCCGCGACCACGTAGAAAGCCGGCACGACGAGGAGGCTGAGCGCCGTCGAGACGACGAGGCCGCCGATCACCGCGGCGGCCATCGGAGCCCGGATCTCGGCGCCGGGGCCGAGCGCCAGCGCCGACGGGACAGCGGCCATCAGCGTCGCGATCGAGGTCATCAGGATGGGGCGCAGCCGCACCGGGCCGGCGCGGAGCATCGCCTCGCGGGCGTCCATCACCTCCCCTGCCCCCTCGCCGTGCCCGCGCCTCACCTCGATCGCGTGATCCACGAGGATGATCGAGTTCTTCTTCACGATCCCCATGAGCAGGAGGATCCCGATCATGCTGAAGATGTTGAGCGTGTGCCCCGTCAGCAGCAGCGCGAAGGCGGCGCCCGCGATCGACAGCGGCAGGATCGTCAGCACCGTGACCGGGTGCAGGAACGAGTTGAACTGGGACGCGAGCACCATGTAAGCGACGAGGATCCCGAGCACCAGCGCGAAGAGGAGCCCGCCCATCGACTCGCGGAACGTCACGCTCGCGCCGCCCAGCACCAGGCGGTAGCCGGCCGGCAGGTCCCGGCCGAGCTCCTCGACGCGGGCCACCGCCTCGCCCTGCGAGCGCCCCGGCGCGACGTTGCCGAACACCGAGATCGCGCGCTCGCGGTCGCGCCGCGTGATCGCCTGGAGCGCAGGGCGCTCGTCGTAGGTGACGACCGACGTCAGCGGGACCAGCGCGCCCGACGCGCTCCTCACCTGGATGCGCGCGAGATCCTCGGGCCGGCTCCGCTGCTCCGCGAGCAGGCGCGCGCGGACGTCGATGCGGCGCCCGCTGTCGTTGTACTTGGCGACGCGCCCGCCGCCGATCAGCGTGTTCAGCGTCGTCGCGATGGCCTCGACGCTCACGCCGAGATCCGCGGCCCGCGCCCGGTCGGGCACGATGCGGAGCTCGGGCATGCCGAGCTGGTAGTCGGAGTCGAGATCCACGACGAGGCCGCTCTGCGCGAGCTCGGCCCGGATGCGCTCGCTGTGCTTCGTGAGCTCGTCCCAGTCGGGGCCGCGGATCGAGAACTCGACAGGGAACCCGCGCTGGGCCGTGAAGCCCGACTGCGAGAGGTCCTGGACCACGGCGCGCAGGCCGGGGTAGCCATTCAGCTCCTTGCGGAGCGCGCTCTGGAGGTCGGCCTGCGAAAGCGCCCGCTCGTCCGCCGGCTTCATCGTGACGAACAGCATGCCCGTGTTGACGCCGCCCCCTCCGCCGAAGCCGCCGACGACGGCGAAGACCCGCTCCACCGCCGGGTTCGCACCCACGGCCGCCTCGGCGCGGCGGAAGAGCCGGTCGGTCTCCTCGATGTCCGAGCCGACCGCCGTCTGCAGGCGGACAAGGAGCCGCCCCTGGTCCTGCGACGGGACGAACTCCGTCGGGAGGCGCTGCATGGCGACGATCGCGCCGGCGAAGAGGATCGCGCCGAGCAGGACGACCGCGACCGGGAACCGGAGCGCCCGGGCGAGCAGCCAGCCATAGCCGCGGGAGAGCGCCTCGAAGCCGCGATCGACGAGCCGCCCGAGGCGGCCCCGGCCCTCGCGCGAGACGTCGAGGATCTGCGCGCAGCGGGCGGGCGCGAGGGTGATCGCCTCGAGGTACGAGAGGAGCACGGCGATGCAGAGGGTCACGCCGAACTGGAGGAAGAACCGGCCGACCACCCCCTCCATGAAGATGATCGGAAGGAAGATCGCGACGACGGCGAGCGTCGCGGCGAGCGCCGCGAAGGTGATCTCGGCCGTGCCCTCGCGGGCGGCGCGGACGCGGTCCTTCCCCCCTTCGGCGTGCCGGTGGATGTTCTCGAGCACCATGATCGCGTCGTCGACGACGATGCCGACGGCGAGCGAGAGCCCGAGCAGCGTGAAGGTGTTCAGCGTGAAGCCGAGGAAGTAGATCGCGGCGACCGTGCCGAGCAGCGACATCGGGATGGCCAGGACGACGTTGAGCGTGCTCGAGAGCGAGCCGAGGAACATCCAGCAGACGAGGGCCGTGAGCGCGATGGCCATGCCGAGCTCGAGCTCGATCTCGTGGACCGACTCCTCGATGAACTTCGTCGAGTCGAAGTTCACGCCGACCTCCATCCCCTCGGGCAGGGACTTCTGGACCTCGGCAAGCGCGGCCCGGACCCCCCGGGCGACCTCGACCGCGTTCGAGCCGCGCTGCTTCCTCACGCCGAGGCCCTGGGCCGGCTCCCCGTTCACCCGGGCGAGGCGGCGGACGTCCTCGAAGCCGTCCTCGACCAGCGCGACGTCCTCCAGGTACACCGTGGCGCGCGCCGACGACGGCGGCCCTGCCGCCTGGGCGGCCGCGCCCGGCTGGGCGGCCGCGCCGGGATCGCCCTGGCGGAGGACGATCCGCTTGAAGGTCGCGAGATCGAGCGCCTCCCCCATCACCCGCACGTTGAGCTCCCGCCCTTCGGTCTCGATGCGACCGGCGGGGAGCTCGATGTGCTGGCGGCGCAGCGCCTCGGTGACGTCGGCGACGGTGAGCCCCCTCGCCGCGAGTCGATCGGCGTCGATCCAGATGCGGACGTTGCGCTCGAGGTAGCCGCCGAGCGTGAGCTCTCCGACGCCGGGCACCGTCTGGAGCTTCTCCTTCAGCCGGTAACGCGCGATGTCGGCGACGAGCTGGGGAGAGAAGGGGCCGGAGAGACCGACCCACATGATCGGCTGATCCTCCGGGTTCGTCTTGGAGACGACGGGCGGGTCGAGGTCGAGCGGCAGCCGCCGCTGCGCCTGGGAGATCTTCGTCTGAACGTCCTGGAGCGCGACGTCGACGTCGCGCGACAGGTCGAGCTCGATGGTGACCGAGGCGCTCCCCTGGCGCGACGTCGACGTGATCGATCGGATCCCCTCGACCTGGACGGCCGCCTCCTCGAGCGGCTCGACCACGTCGTGCTCCATGATCTCGGGGGCGGCGCCCTCCAGCGTGGCGGAGATGGTGATGGTGGGGAAGTCGACGTCGGGGAACTGGCTGATGCCGATGCGCGACACGGCGACGAGACCGAAGACGATGGTCGCGGCCATCAGCATCCACGCGAAGACCGGCTTCCTGAGGCAGGCTTCGGTGAGGCTCACGGCACGCTCCGTGACGAGCTGGCGGGAGCGGTCAGCGGCGACGCGCCGGACGAGGCGGCCGGCGGCGATGCGCCGGACGAGGCGGCGGGCGGCGATGCGCCGGACGAGGCGGCCGGCGGCGACGCGCCGGCCGCGGACGCGCTGGCGTCTGCGCCTCCCTCGGGGTGGCGCCCCGCGGCCTGGCCTCCCGGCACGCTGCCGGGCGCCGCGATGCGGACCTGCGCCCCCTCGCGCAGCGCCTCCGCGCCGCGCGCCACGAGGAGTTCTCCCACGGAGAGGCCCGACTTGACCTCGACGCGCCCGTCGGGCGTGCGCAGGCCCAGCGAGAGCACGCGCTCGCGCGCGGTGGTGCCGTCGACCACGTACGCGAGGAACCCCCGCTCGCTCGGTCGCACGGACGTGAGTGGGATGACCGGGGCGTCGCCGCTCGCGCCCACGGGCACGGTCACCTCGGCGAAGGTCCCCGGGCGGAGCAGCTCCTTGCCCTCGCCCTGCACCTCGCCGGTCACGGCGACCATGCGCGTCGCCGGATCCGCCGCGTCGGCGACGTGCGTCAGCCTGGCGCTGTAGGTCCGCGCGTCGCCCTTCACCGTGAAGCGCGCCTCCATGTCGGGCCTGACCCGCGGGGCGTCGGCGGCGGGGATCTGGAAGCGGAGCAGGAGCGGGTCGCGGCGCAGGAGCGTCGCGAGCACGGTGCCGACGGGCACGTGCTGGCCGGTCTGCACGGTGCGCGTCTGGATCTTCCCCTGGATGGGGGCGCGCACGTAGGCGTCGCGCAGGTTCAGGAGCGCCTGGTCGACGGCGACCTTCGCCTCGGCGACCTGCGCGGCGGTCGTCGCCGCCCTCGAGCGCCAGGACGCGACGTCTTCCTTGCTGAAGACGCCGTCGGCGCCCTCGGCCTCGCGCCGCTCGAGCCCCGCGGCGGCCTCGGCCTGGGTGGCGGTCATCCGATCGAGCGTCGCGCGCGCCGCGCGGACGGCGAGGTTGTACCGGGCTGGGTCGATCTCGACGAGCACCTGCCCTGCCTTGACCTCGGCGCCCTCCATGAACCGCACCGCCTCGACGACGCCGGCGACGCGCGCGGTGAGCTGCACCTGCTCGAACGCCTCGACCGCCCCGACGGCCGGCACGGCGTACTCGACGCGCTCCGCCGCGACGGGCACGACCTCGACCGGGAAGCTGAGCCCCTGCTTCGCGGGCTTGCGCCCCTGCTCGGGCGAGGCCTCCCCGCCCTTCTTGCACGCCGGAGATCCGAGGAAGACAAGCGCCGCCACCAGGGCGAGCGCGGCCACGCGAATCGGTTGGAGCACCATCTAGGTGGAGGAGTAGCGCAACTCGAGCCGCTGTGCGCGGGGCCGGGCGGGGGTGACCGGGCAGCGTCACGCCGGCCACAGGCCGCGGAGCGGGGCCCGCGCAGCGGCGGGGCGCCGGGAAGCACGGTACGCGCGGCCCGATCTGACCGGCGGCGCGCACCGCGGCGGTCGCGACGGGCGCCCGGGACTTCCGCCGCCCACCGATCGCAAACCACGCCGATCCAGCACAAAGACACGCACTGCCGCACAGGACAGACACTGCGTACAGTCCCGCAGACAGCAGGGATGCTGACCCACGAGCCCGGCGTGAAACCAGCAACGACGGGCGAGCTGACACGAGCTGGCGGAGTCGACGATGACAGACCTGGTCAACGACATGACCGAACGATTTCTGCGCGATGCCGGCATCGCTCCCGGCATGCGCGTCCTCGACGTGGGGTGCGGCCGAGGCGACGTGAGCCTCATGGTCGCCCGCATCGTCGGCGAAGGGGGTTGCGTGCTCGGGGTAGACCGTGATCCGGCGCCGATCGCGGTCGCTCGCCGGCGAGCCGCCGAGCTGGGACTCCGCCGCGTCGCCTTCGAAGAGCGGGACCTCGGCGCGCTCTCCTCCGCCGCCGAGCGCTTCGATGCCGCCGTCGGCCGGAGGGTGCTCATGTACCAGCCGGATCCTGTCGCCGCGGTCCGTGCCATGGCCGGAGCCGTGCGCGCCGGCGGCCTGATCCTGCTTCAGGAGAACGACGCGACGATGGGCCAGGGCAGCCTCGTGCCCATGGATCTGCACCGCCAGGTGCACCAGTGGATCTGGCGGACCGTCGAGCGTGAGGGCGCGAGCCTCCACATGGGATTCCAGATGCCGAGCGTCTTTGAAGAGGCGGGCCTGACCGTGCAGCTCGTGAGGGCCGAGGCCATCGTGCAGACGCCGAGGATCGAGCATCCGCTCGCGTTCATCGTTCGCGCGATGCTCCCGCGGATCGTCCAGCAAGGCGTGGCGTCGGAGGCCGAGATCGACGTGGACACCCTGGAAGAACGGCTCGCCGCCGAACGGACGAAGGCCAATACCACCTTCGTCGGCGACCTCGTCTTCAGCGTGTGCGGCCGGACACCGTCTCCTGGGTGAGCGTGCCGCCCTTGCTCTGCGCTTCGGCGCGCCACGCCGCCGGCGTCGCCCCGTGCTCTCTACGGAACATGCGGATGAAGTGCGTCGCGTCCGCGTAGCCGACGCGCTCGGCGACGAGCTCGACCCTCTCGTCGGAGTGGAGGAGGATGCGGCGAGCCTCCGCCATTCTCCCAGCCACGATCCACTCGACCGCGCTCCGGCCCGTCGCCCGAGAGAGCGCCGTCGTCACGTACGCCGGGCTCCGCCCGACCGATCGCGCGACGTCCTTGAGCGAGAGCGGCCGAAGGCAGTTTCGCTCGATGAAGCGAAGGGCATCGACGACGACTCCCGGCGATGGCGAGGCAGGGTGTTGCGAGCGCGCGGCCTGCCGAACCTCGTTGAGGATGAGAACAAGGAGGCTCCGCTGGACGACGTCAGGAGCGCCGCCATCGCCCGATTCCGTCGCGCGCATGAGCTCGCGGAGGAGCATGTCGATGTGCGCGTGACGATCCGCGGGCACCCGAACGACGGGGGACGCGCCGGAGCGCACGCGCTCGAACGGCTCGAGCAAGCTGCCCGCCTCCTCGGCGGCCAAGCAGGGGACACAGAAGCCAACGCCGATCCAGTCCGGGGCTGCCTTCTCGATCGAGCGGTGCGGCTGTCCGGCCGGCACGAGGAGGACGTCTCCAGCCTCGACGTGCCATCGACCGCGCTGATCGATCCGAGAAGCGCCGCTCGTGTAGAACGCCAGCGCGGCGAAGGCGTGGGTCACGGACGCCCGCATGACCGGCTGCACCGGTGAGGGCTGCCGGCAGCAAAAAATCGCTCGGCCTCCGCCCACAAGGTCTTCTCGCTGGATCGCCGGCGCCAGGGGCACGAGCGCCATGATGACATCGGCGGAAGCAGGAGGCGAGCGCCGGCGCTCTCCGCCGAGCAGGCGGCTGGATAGTAAGGAGCTCTTCCCTGCGCCGCGCCAGCGAAAGGCCGGCAAAGATCTGGCGGGCCCGACCCGCGCGCGCCTGCCGGACGGAGCTACGGCTCCAGCGTCATCCGCATCTTGTAGACCTGCATACCGAACATCACGCCCGCCGGGGCGGCAGGATCGATGGTCCCGTCCCGACCGCGGCTCAAGCGCACGAAGGCCTGACACCCTTCGGCGGGGAGCCCCGTGGGGTACGAGCCTTCGGGAACGGTGAACGAGCCGGTGTCGTCCACCTCCCCCGACGAGTCGACCCAGGATACGTCGTCCAGACAGGGACCCGGCTCATCGAAGCTGACAGGTCCGATGGACCACCTGAGCATATCGTCCTTGCCCAGCGGCTCCCACGCCAGCACGAGATCCTCGCCGGAGCCGAGGCTGAACACGCTCTCCGGCTCGGGAGACGTGAGCTCGGAGAGCTCGGGCATCACGATCTCCCAGCCGTCGAGGTCGTTGAACCGGGCGCGGATCGCGCGGCCCGGCTCGGCGTGCTTGAGATAGCCGCGGCACTTGGCGGCGATGAGGTCGTCCTCCGGATAGCTGTCATGCCACCAGAAGCAGGCGAGCTCCGCCTCCTCCGCGCCGTTGCTCACGACGAACCTGTCGGGGAGGTACTCCCCGTCGCCGGGGTCTCGGACGCCGAACGCGCTGCTGGCGCCCAGCTTCGTAACGTAGGCCTCCGCTTCGCCCAGGTATTCGACTCCATCGCGGACGATCGGCACGTTGTATCCGTAGACCCGGATGACGACCGCCTCGTCCTCCGCAAGGGGCCGGTACTCGTCCGGCCCACACGCTGCCCCGCAAAGGCCCAGGACGGTGATCAAAGCCAGCCATATGATGTCGCGCATGATTTCCTCCACGGTCCTATGTCATTGCGAGAGACGGCTGCGCCGCACGGGGACAACCTGTGCGCCTTCTCGCTGAAAAGAAGCTACGGTTTCAGCGTGATCCGTACCTCATAAGACTGGCGCGCGAAGATCGAGCCCCTCTGGACGCCGGGATCGATGGTCCCGCGGCGACCGCGGTCGAATCGAAGTAAAGCCTGACACCCGTCGGGGGGAAGGCCCGTGGGATACGAATCCCTGGGAACGACGAACGCCCCGGTGTCGTCCATGGCCCCGTCCGAACGGTACCACTCTACGTCATTCACACACGGCCCTGGGTCGTCGAAGCTGGCGGGTCCGAGAGACCACCCCATTCGGTCGTCCGTGCCCAGCGGCTCCCACGAGAGTGCCAGATCCTCTCCGGCGCTGAGGCTGAACTCGCTGTCCTGCTCGGGAGACGTGAGCTTCGAGAGCTCGGGCATCACGACCTCCCAGCCGTCGAACTCGTTGAAGGTGGCGCGTATCGCACGACCGGGCTCGGCCTGGACGAACTGACCGCGACAGAAGGTCGCGATGAGGTCGTCCTCCGGATAGCTGTCCTCGTAGAGGACGCAACGGAGCGTGGTCTCCTCGAGGCCGTTGTTCACGACGAACCTGTCGGGGAGATATTCCCCATCGTCGTGCTTCCGGATACCGAACGCATTGGGATTGTCCGTCTTCCAGACGTAGCCCTCCACCTCGCCCCGGTACGTGACGCCATCGCGGACGAGGGGCGGCTCGAACCCGTAGACGTCGATGCGAACGGCGTCGTTCTCCGCGAGCGGCCGGTACTCGTCCGGCGCGCACGCCACTCCCGAAAGGCCCAGCACCACGATCACGACCGGCCTCGCCATATTGCTCATGATATTCGCCTCGCTCCCGTGCTTTTTGAGGAAGACGGCGACGATGCCCCTTCCGCTCAGGGGAGCCCCTCCGGGCAAGGAGGGCAGTCACCACCACAGTCTCTACCTATTTCCCTACCGTTCTGGCGGTCGTCGTCGCATCTCGCCGACTGGCATCTGCCCCCGAAGCACACCTTCGTCAGGCAATCCTCGGCTTCGATGCACTTCTCTCCAGCTGCGCAGGAACGGCAGTTGGCTCCACAATCGACGTCGGACTCGTGCGCGTTCTGGACGCCGTCGCTGCACGTGGCGTAGCTGCATCGGTCATCGAAGCCGCACACCCCGGTATTGCAGTCCTCTCCCGTGCTACACGGGAACGTCGGGAGACACGGTTCGCAAAGGCCACCGCAGTCCACATAGGACTCGCCGTTGTCTGCATCGAGCTCGCCGTTGTCGCAAGCAAGAGGCACGCACTTGCCGATCGGGGCGCAGTACTCGGAAGGGTCCCCGCAGTCTGGATCCGACAGGCACTCGACCAAGCTTAGCTGGCCATTGCACAGCCCCGAGCCGTCAGGGGCCGGACCTCGCCGGGTCGGCACCGTGACCGGTTGCGTGATATCGCAGAGGTCATCCGAACAAGGGTTACCGTCTTCCGGCACGTCGTCCGGCGCGGGCACGACGACCTTCTGCCCGTCCCTGTTGCACGCGATCGTCGTGCAGTCGCCGGGATACTGGCCGCGGTACTCCCCCAGCTCCCGCTGGCACTCGCCATCAACGCACTTCACCGTGCCACACGCGGGGTCCGGCGGGTTGTGGCAGTCGTGCTCGGTCACGCACTCGGAGCGCTCCGGCAGAGGCGCAGGAGCCTCACCCGAGCATGCAATCCAAAGCGCGGCAATGGGGAGCATAGCGCCAGCGGCGAAAAGGTGCTTGCTCGTGATCATGTTGCCTTTCTTCATGGCTCTCTGCCTGAGATGTGCAGTGGGCACGCAATGGGGCAGCTCGCACCGCAGTCGATGCCTGGCTCGGCACCGTTCTTCACTCCATCATCGCACGTCGGGGCACGGCACGTGCCGTCGGTGCACACGCCGCTCTTGCAGGACGCGTGAGCGTCGCACCGGCGACCGGCGGCGCAGGCGGGACACGACGGCGCACCGCAGTCGACGTCGGTCTCGGCGCCGTTCTGAATTCCATCGCGGCAGCTCGTCTCCTCGCACAGCCTGTCCGAGCCACACGCACCCGCGATGCAGTCGCTGTCGACCGCGCACGGTTGTCCTGCCCTGCACGGCTGGCACAGGCCGCCGCAGTCCCGCGCCGTCTCGCCCGAGGCGTCATCGAAGATGCCGTTGTCGCACCACTCGAGGACGCACGTGCCCGATGTCGAGCAGGCGTACGAGGGGGTCCCGCAGTCCTCGTCGTGAATGCATGCGACCCGGTGCCCTTCGCCATCGCAGTACCCGGAGCCCTCTTCAGCTTCTCCTGCTGCCCTCGGCTCGTGTACGCTGACCCCCTGCGCGCATGTGTCGATCGTGCACTCGTTGCCGTCGTTGAAGGCGTCGCTGTCGTTGAGCTCGGCGACCACCCGCCCTGCCTCGTCACACCGCAGGGTCACGCAATCGCCGGTCCGCTGGTTCGGGATTTCATCTGGTAAGGCCAGCCTGCAGACCTCCGCTTCGCACACGGCCTCGCCGCACCGCGGGTCCACGGGCTTCGGACAATCCTCGGTTGTGTAGCACAGCACGACGTTGCACTCGCTGATGGGCCGACATTCCCGCTTGCAGGAGTCGCCCTCTACCTCCCTGGCGCCGGGCTCGCAGCAGCTCTCCTCCTCCGGGTCCGAGCACCTGCAGCGACCTTCGATGCACTGCGCGCCGCTCAGCTTGGGCTGGCAGTCTGCCGTTGAGTCGCACAAAGGCTCCTGTTCCACATCGACATAGGGGTCACCGTTGCAGGCCGCCCAGAGTAAGCCCCCCAGGAACACTGTGCCGGATGCGCACAGCCCGCGCTTCCATCTTCGAGCCATATATCAGGCATCCTCGTCCAGGGGATCGCGGAGATCCGGGCCAGTCGTCGAACGACGCGTGTCGTTCGCATTGCGATCTAGGTCCCCCAATTCTCCGCCCAAATGAACTACCCTTTCAGAACATTGAGCTCGGCTCCGCGCCCCGGAGCACGCCTCTGCCAAGGCCGAGCGCTACCACGAGAACGAGAGTCCCACACCGGGGGCGCTCCCCACGGCCCCCACGCGGACCTTTGCCTGTGGCGCGAGCAGGAACCCCGCGGTCACGGCGCCGGCGGCCGAAAGACCCGCACCGACGAAGGCGCCCACCGACAGGGCCGTGAACGTCTTCGTGCGCCCGTCGGCGTCGGCATACGCGTCGCAGGCAGGGAGCCCCGGCCGGCAATGGAAGACCTCCCACCGCGCCCGGACGAAGGCGGCGTCTCGCTCCTCGGCCGCGTCGTTGGCCTCCAAGACCGAGAGCGCCCCGACGGTGGCTAGGGCAGCCGACGTGGTCGCGAGCGCGCCCACGGTCCACCACCGGAGGGCGGGGTTGCGCGTGGTAGGAAGCGACGCCGCGACGGGCCGCGAGCGCACCTTGCTCACCGGAGGACGCACGGGCGCTTCGGCTCGGGCGCGCGGGAACATCAGCCAGACGGTCCTCTCGCCGCCCGCTTCGACCGCGGCCACGTGCTCACGCTGCGCCCCGGCGAGCTGTCCGCTCACGCGGTGCTGGCCAGGAGCGACGTACACGGGTCGCGGGAGCGGGGACACACCGACCTGCCGCCCGTCCACGAGCACGGCAGCGCCGGGCTCGCTCACGCGCACGTCGAGCGCGCCGACATGCCGCCGTGCTTCCGCGAAGTCGGCCCGCGCCAGCTCGTAGCTCTCCTTGAAGCCCGGCGGCACCCAGATCTTCGGGGCGTCGGGGGTGCCGACCATGTCGAAATAGATCGAGAGAAACTCCGCCGCCCTCTCGAAGTCGTGCAGCCTGAACGACAGCATCCCCACCCGGAACGCGTCGGAGGCGCTCTTCGTGAGCCCCCACAGCGTCAGGTGGATGTCGCGCGCGTCCGCGAGCCTCCCCTCGTCCAGGAGCCGCTTCGCCTCGTCGAGCATCTCCCGCTCCGGCCCGGTAGGCGGCGGCCGCCGCGGGAGCGGCGCTGCCGCCGCCGGCCCTGGGCAGGTGAGCAGCAGCAGGACCGCGGTGATCGGGCTGAAAAGCGGGCGTCGCATGGTCTTGTCTTCCGGGAGGCCTCCGCGCGGCGAGGGCGCCCAGCGGAGCTCGCGAGGGCGCCGCAGGCACGGCGCGCCTCGGGCTCAGGGTCGAGGACCTGGCACGAGAGCTCGAGCAACGCGCTCTCTCGATTTCCAGCGCCTCTCCTACCAGAGATCACCGCGCGGGTGCGCTCGAAACGCTCGACACCAACAGAAGATGTGAGGACGAACGACACGACAAGAACGCGCCAGGATCAGCAACACGCATTGCGTTTATCGAACAAAAATTCTCACACCAGGTGAGATTTTGCTCCAAAATTTTGACCCTGTTCTCAACCTGGGCCAGCTGACGCCCGAGATCACCGAACAGCTGCGTTCGAACCACTCAATATGTAGGCTGGACACCAGCACGAGCACGTTGCGTTGCATTGCATCGATCGAGATAAATTTCTCGCGCTCGATGAGCTAAGGCTCCAAAAATCCTCAACCTGGGTCAGCCGACGCGACGCCGCTCCTCAACCTGGGTGAGCTGGCGCCTCAACCTGGGTGAGCTGGCGGAGCTGGCGCCTCCGCCGCCGCTCCTCAACCTGGGTGAGCTGGCGCCTCCGCCTCAACCTGGGTGAGCTGGCGCCTCAACCTGGGTGAGCTGGCGCCTCAACCTGGGTGAGCTGGCGCCTCCGCCTCAACCTGGGTGAGCCGACGGCGTGAGCCGACGCTCCAGAAATTCCCAGCCTGGATAAGCTGGCGCAGGGCGGCCGACGCAGCGGCCCCTCAACCAGCCGCCGGAAGCCACGCGCCGACGTTACAGCCGCGCCGCGATCGGGCGGACCGGCGCGCCGCTGGCTGGACGCCCGGTCCCCGGCCCAGCCGCCTGTCGAGGCCGCAACGAGGCCGTCGCGCCCGCCGCCCTTCCGCGCTCGCCCTGAGCCGGCGCCGGTCTATACCATGGGGACATGCGCCCCACCGTGCTCCTCTGGGACATCGACGGCACCCTTCTCTCCACCGGCGGCGCAGGCCGGCGCGCCATGGAGCGCGCGTTCGCCCGGTACGCCGACAGGCGCGACGCGTGCGAGGCGTTCTCGTTTGCGGGCATGACCGACCGGGCCATCATCCGGACAGGGCTCGAGACGGTCGGGCGCGAGGCCACGGAGGACGCCATCGACGCGCTCCTCGCGATCTACGTCGAGATCCTCGCGCAGGAGATGTCGCTCGCCGGCGACACCCGGGTCCACGCCGGCGTCATCGAGGCGCTCGACGCCGCCGCCCGGCGCGCGAAGTGCGCCATCGGCCTCGGCACGGGGAACGTCCGCGCCGGGGCGCAGGCGAAGCTCACCCGGGTCGGCATCTACGAGCGGTTCGCGTTCGGCGGCTTCGGCTGCGATCACGAGCGCCGCGACGAGCTCCTGCGCATCGGCGCGGCGCGCGGGGCGGCGATGCTCGAGGCGCCGCTCGAGGCGTGCCGCGTCGTCGTCATCGGCGACACCCCGAAGGACATCGCGGCGGCCCGGGCGATCGGCGCCGAGTCGATCGCCGTGGCCACCGGCACCTACGCCCTCGCAGAGCTCGCCGCATGCGCCCCGACCCACAGCTTCACCGACCTCCGGGCGAGGGGCGCGCTCGAGGCGCTGCTCGGTTGAGATCCGAGATCTCTCGACGAGCGGCCGCCTGGCCGCTGCGGCGCCGATACGACAGGGTGTCTCCGCGAGATCACGCCAATGGTCGACGGATCCTCCGGAAGAGGATCAGATGGCGCGGCGAGCTCTCTGACACGTGGGGCGGCGGGTGCGTGGAGGTCAAACCCGCGTAGGTCCGCCGAACGAGAACCTGTGCTCGGTGACCGATGCGACGCCGGATTGCGGTTCGCAGCTCGCGGATCTCCTGCGGTACCCGATTCAGATCGAGCTGAGCTCTGGCGATCTCCTGGACGAACGTGATCCGACATTCGGGGTCTTTCGGACGCTTTCTGGTCCAGATCCTGGTCGTGAGGTCGCGGAGGATCTCCTTCCCGGAGAACTCCTGCCTCCAGGCGCCGGTGCTCAGCATCGCGCGGTAGCTGGCCTCGTGATCCGTGAGCTTCCTCGCGATCGTGGCCACGTTGCCCCAGTCCGGCTGGAGCGTGGGCAGGACCCGCGCCCACCAGAGGCTACCGGTGATAGCAGCCTCAGCGTCCCCTTGCGATTTGACGCGATCTCTCCGCGGATGTTCGAGAAAATCGTCGACCACCGCATCGCGGATCTCGGTGATCGTACGGCGGCAGCTCATCCACCAGGTGAGCGGCGTCGCGAGCATCGTGAGCTCCTGCTCGACCTGCGCTGCGTTGAGGCCCGACGTGTTGACCTGGCAAGCAGCGATGGCATCCGGGTCGAGGAGGAGGTTCTCGATCTCGACGACATCCGCCGTCAGGACCACCACCGCGTCCTCGTTCCACCGAGCCCGATTGGAACCGCCGAAGTCTCGATCGCGAAAGCCAAAGACGTGCGTATTGTAGTCATTTCGTGCGGCATTCACGACGGCGTGGAGGTGCCCGTGACCACCGGCGACGAGGACCTTGATGTGCAACTCGCCTTCCCACGCCGTCTGGAGGTACGTGCGCGTCTCCTCGTCCTCGACCCAGAGATAGGCCGGGAAATTTCGGTACAGGCCCGTCACGTCCGACGACGGCTTCATGACGCCTCTTGCGTGCACGGAAGGGGCTGCGCTTCGCGCCATGCGCGCGAGCGGGGATCCGTATCCGGCACGAGGAGGAAGCGCGCGTAGCTGGCCGTCTGATCCCAAACCGCATCGGCGTGCGAGGCAACGAGGATCTGCACGTCCGGGGCGAGCGCGTGGAGGGCCGGGAGGATCGTCGCCTGCCACTGCGGATGCAGGTGCAGCTCCGGCTCATCGATGACGAGCAGGCCGCCCTTCCAGTCGTTGAGGATGATCCAGCCCGCAAAGGAGAGGAGCTCGATCTCGCCCGAGCTGATCTGGTCGATGGAGCAGATCCTTCTCCCGTCGTCGGTCACCACGAAGAGATCGGCGAGCAGCTCTTCATCGTCCGGATCGACGATCTGGGCGTCGATGCGGGTGCCGTCGTCCCCGTGGAAACGACTCCACGCATCGTTGAGCCGGTTGAGCCAAGCATCCGCCCTTCCGAACCCCGGCAGGGTCCCCTTGTACCCCCCTCGCGCGCGCTCGTCATTGATCCGTTGCTTGAGCCGCCACAGGCGGTTGGTCTCGTTGTCGATGGGACGCCCGCCGCGCCCGACGAGCGGCTTGATCGGGCCTACCAGCTCCGGCGCGCGCCATGAAGAGAAGTACTCGACGGCCAGAGACTGCAACCACTGAGGAGGAATCGGCTCCTCCGTGCCGTCAGGAAGACGGTGGACGTGCTTGTCCGCCGTGCGGATCCAGGTGGTCGGATTCGCACCGTCGATGGCGACGTCTACTTCGATGATGGCACCTTCGGGGACGAGGACACGCCAGTGCTCTTCCCTGCGGGAGCGCTCGAGGTCACGCACGATGAGCGGGCCCATCCCCAGGCCGAGGAGCACCGCCTCGATCACGCTGGTTTTCCCGCAGCCGTTGGGCCCGGCGAAGACGGCCTGCTGCACTGAATCGCCACGCGGCGTGGTCAGCTCCACCTCCAGCGCTTCCTGGATGCGCCGGAATTTCTCGATCCGGATCCGGAGAATCTTCGGTGCGTGCAAGGGGCCTCCTTCGCGGGCGCGGGACGCTAGCACAGGCCACGGGGCGTTCGAAGGACGGGGCGGGCTCCAGGATCGCGCCGACGTCCGCGCCGCGCCAGACCTGGACCCCGCCGAGCGCGAACCGGAGAGCCGCCGTGGGTCACGCCCCGGCCGACGCTCGCGGTCGAGCACATCCATCGCGGGCGATCGGATCCCGCAGAGGTCGTGCGCCGCGACCCGACGAGAGGCGTCCCCGAGCGGCGGCGGACGCTCTGTTCTGCGGTCTGGAGGGGTCCGGTCCCCCCTTCTGGCACAACAACGAGGGCGTTCGCAGGGCTCTTGGCACAAAAATGCAATGCGAGACGCGAATTTTGGCACATTTTTGCTCCCGAAGACGCTCTGCAGAGCGATCTCTAGGGGTCCGGACCCCGGTGTGTCGCAATGCTTTGCGTTTGAGCCAGTGCCGGCGCCCGTCACCTGGCACAGGCCACGGCGGCCTGGCACAAGTCACGGGCGCTGTCCGCTCCGTGGCACACGGAGGCAGGGGGACAGGCGCCGCGGGCTCGCCCTCGGGTTTGCCGTTCTTCCGGGCGGCTCCCCGACCGCTCGGCCCGCGCGCCAGCTCGCGAGCGGCGCGAGCAGCTTGTCCGCGAGCTCCTGCGCCTCCGGCTCGTCGGGCTCGACCGAGCCCATCATCAGGTGGTGCCGGTGGCCGGTTACGCCGGCCGTGGCACACCACCCATGTGCTCGACCGCATCGCCGATGTTCCTGATCAGGGCTCCAAGGTCGAGCCCGAATCGC
Source organism: Sorangium sp. So ce145 (assembly GCF_051525985.1). Lineage (NCBI taxonomy): Bacteria > Pseudomonadati > Myxococcota > Polyangiales > Polyangiaceae > Sorangium > Sorangium sp. So ce145. The sequence continues at coordinate 7,444,690 of NZ_CP150315.1, forward strand.
GGCGCCCGGGATCAGCGCCCGAACGCGGTCGCGATGGAATGCAGGATTTGCTGCCGCAGCACGCGGGCCGGCCGTCGTACGCGGCGCCGTTGCGCGCCTGTGCCGTCGCGGTCACCGGATAGCCGAGGGCCGAGATCCTGTCGGCGATGCGAAGATCCGAGTGGCGGCCCGGCCGCGGACCACGTGCCTTCCAAGGCCGGCGGCGGCGGCGAGGAGCGCGCAGATGAAGAGGGCGAAACGGCGCCGGCCCATGCGGAGGATGCTTCTCCGGGGGATCCGCCACGGATTGAGCTGCTGGATGCTGCTGTTGCCACGCGGAGGCTCGTGGCGCAGGCCATGGTGAGATGAGAGACGGGGTGCCCGGCGTCAAACACGATCTCCCATGGCCCACGAGGTTCGCTCTCATCCATCCTCTGCTCGACCGTCTCTGTTGCTCCCCGTCCGTCGTGGTCGCTCGGATTCAATGCCCGCCCGTGGAGCTCCGCGCCTCGAATCGCGCCGGCACCCGGCCCGACGGCCCGAGCGCGATCGTGCCGCGCGGGATGGCATAACCGCGGCTCCCGTCGTCCTCGACCGCCTCGCGGACGATCATCCAGGCCGGCGGGTAGAGCCGCGCGCCGCGTCAGAAGAGCCCCTGTTCGCGCATGCATGCCTTCAATGCCTGGCGCAGATTCTGGTACAGGCGGAGGTGGTCGAGCCCGACGCCGAGGCCGACCAGCGTCTGCGCGACATCGGCCCGGATGCCCACGAGGATCCCTGTTGCACCCAGGAGCTTCACGGAGCCGACGATCCGGAGGAGATGGTCGCTGGTGGCCGTGTCGATCACGGCGATGCCGGTGAGATCGAGGATGACGTAGCGGGCCTGTGTCCGCACGACCGCGTCGAGCAGCTCCGAGGTCATCCTGCTGACGCGCTCAGCGTCGAAGTGCCCGAGCAGCGGCAGCGTCACGATGCCGTCCCAGACCTCGATCACGGGCGTCGAGAGCGCATGAATCGTCATCCTTTGCGCCTCGATCTCCCTCCGCGCGGCCTCGAGGGAGGCGATCGTGTCGCGCTGGAAGTCGATCTGCTGCTTCGCCGCCTCGTTCTCGTTGCGCGTGTGGATGAGCGCCGAGACGTCCCGCTGGATCCCCAGGACATACGGCGCGGCGCCGTCCGGAGCTCGTTCGAGCGGGATGAGCAATGTCTCGACCCATGTCACCGATGAGCGGACCTCGATGCCGACCGATCGGTGCTTCTCCAGCCGCACCTCCGTCGGGGGGAGGATCTGGGTCTCTCCGCGGAACGCGCTCCGATAGCCCTGCATCAGCGTGGGACCCAGCACCGCCTCGTTCGCGAACAGGTTGAACACGCCGACCACCGCCGCTCGTGGGACCCCGATGAGCCGCTCGCAGGTGGCATTCATCGCCATCAGCATCCCATCGTCGCGGTAGATGTAGGACATCTCAGGGATATCATCGAGGATGCTCATGATGCTCAACGAGGACAGCGGCGGATAGTCGGGCATGCTGTAGGCTCCAGGTGTTGCGCACATCGGATCGTGCGCCATCGCGTGTCGAGCTCCGGAGCGCGACCGAGCACGCGAACGGACATCGTACTGTAAAGCGTTCGTCCCCAGAAGCTCGATGCCGCCGCGGCAGCGCGCGGCACCACTATTTTCATCGGTGTTCCCTGCGCGGGGGAACTTTTCCCGCGGGCGCGGGTCGTCTGCTCATGCACCCGATCCGCGCGCAGGTCCCCACCGAGAGCATTGCCCGCCCGCCCGAGCCCGGTGAGCCCCACGCGCCCGACGTGCCCCGCGCGCCCGCCCTCCCATCCACGGACAAGATCCCCAGCCTGCTCTTCGTCGACCCGCCCGCGCGGACCGATCTCGACGAGCTGCGACAGTCCCTCTCGTTCGCGTTCACCAGCGGCGTCTCCGGCGGGCTCTTCAGCCAGGCGCTCGATCGGGCGCCCATCGCGCCTTCCACGTGGGATCCGAAGAGCTTCGCGCCGGACCTGTTCCTGGAGGAGCTCGTGGCCCGGTGCTTCCGCGTCCGCGTCGGGGGGCACGAGGCCGTCGTCAACCGAGGGTTCATCCTCCGCGTCCTCTCCCGGCCCCCGAGCGACACGCGCGTGACCGAGCTCCGGAGGGGGATCCTCCACGAGCTCTCGGGCTCACCCACGTTTCGCGGGCAGCTCGAGAGGCTCTACACGGCCTCGTGCCGGATGCGGGGCGCGCTCGAGGGCGCGGTGGCAGGGAAGAAGTTCGATCCGACGCGGCGGCAGCTCGACGTGCTCGCGATCGTCAAAGAGGTCTTCGACCTGATGAGCGGGTCGTTCGAGGGCGCGCGATCGGGCCTCGCCCGGCTGCGCGATTTCGGCCAGGCGGTGCAGGCGACCGAGGGATATCGATCGATGGCCGATCTCCTCGATTACGACGAGCACCTCGCGACGCTCCGCCTGGACATCCGCGTCGGCGCCGACGGCCGCATCCGAGGCTTCGACGTCGTGGCCGTCCGGGAGCGGCAGGAGAACCCGTTCGTGCTGTCGCCGGTGCGGCGCTGGCTCGCGAAGCTCGAGATGTTCTTCCGCGGGTACAGCTTCGGCGACGGAGAGGTCATGGCGAGGCTCGTCGACGCGGTGTTCGAGGGCATCGAGGATCAGGTCGTCAAGCTGGTCCCGCTCGTCGGAGAGATGGAGGTCTACCTGGGAGCGCTCGGCTTCCGGGATCTCGCCGAGGCGGCGGGGCTCGAGGTCTGCCTGCCGGAGCTCCGGTCCGCCGCGGAGGGCGAGCGCGCGCTCCTCGGCCTCTTCAATCCGCTCCTCGTCGCCGGCGGAGGGAAGGCGGTGCCGTGCGACGTCGTGACCGATCGGGCCGACACGACGCTCCTTGTCACGGGGCCGAACTCGGGCGGAAAGACGCGCCTGCTCCAGTCGGTGGCGCTGACGCAGCTCCTCGCGCAGGCGGGCATGTTCGTGCCGGCGCGCAGGGCGAGCGTCGCCCGCGTCCCGGGGCTCGTTGTGTCGCTCATCCAGGAGACGAAGTTCGATCAGAGCGAGGGGCGGCTCGGCATGGAGCTCCTCCGGATCCGGGCGCTCTTCGAGGAGCTCGGCCCGGGAGCGATGGTGATCCTCGACGAGCTCTGCTCGGGGACGAACCCGTCCGAGGGGGAGGAGATCTTCGAGCTCGTCGTCACGCTGCTCGAGAAGCTCCGCCCACAGGCGTTCATCACCACGCATTTCCTGACGTTCGCGGCGCGGCTCGAGCGGGAGAAGGCGATAAGGAATCTCCGGTTCGTCCAGGTGGAGCTCGACGCTGCGCAGAAGCCCACGTACCAGTTCGTCGACGGCGTGGCCGCGACCTCGCTCGCGGCCCAGGCCGCGGCCCGGCTCGGCGTGACCCGCGGCGAGCTCGAGGGACTCATCGATCGCAACATCGATCGCAACCAGCTCGCCTCCCGGGCGATGTCCATCATGGGTCGGGACTCCGCGTTCGCGGGTCCCTCCGTCGTGGGTCGGGAGAGCTGACGTGGCGACGTTCCTCACGACCGAGCGGATGAACCCCGCCCTCCGCGCGCGCGTGGAGCGGGCCGCCAGCCACCGGGCGCGCGCGCGCCATCACGCGGCTCGAGCCGGGATCAAGGGGACGTTCGCGAGCGACAAGCGGCTCGGGCGCGCGCGGCTGCTCACGCTGCTGACGGCGGCGGCCGTCGTGCTCCTCGCGGTCGCGATGTACGTCCAGAATCGCCGCGCCGTCGAGGCCGAACGGCGCGCCCTGCTGGCCGCGCTCGACGAGCGCCGCGCGGAGTTCCCGGCGGGCCACGAGGGCTTCGTCGAGGCGACGGATCGCTGGATCGCCGAGGCCGCGGGCGACGGGGACCCCGCCGACGTCGTGGACCCTTCGCTCCGCGCCCCAGGGGCCCTCGACGCCCTGCTCCGCCGGCCCGCGGTGTACGTGCGCGCTCCTCGCGCCGAGCTGCGCGACGCTCGCGGGATCGACGACGCCGCGCGCGGATCCGACAAGGATGCATTCCTCCTGTGCCTCCTCACGCCTCCGCCCTCGCCCTCGGAGCGCGATCTGCTCACGAAGGTGCGAGGCGTGTACTTTGGCGGGACCAAGGTCGACGAGGAGACAGCGAACGTCCGCCGGCTCGCCGAGGCGCGGCTCGGCCTCGCGGTGCTCGGCCCCGCGTTCGAGGGCTCGGTGCGGGCGGCCCGCGACGTCGCGGCGGTGAAGAGGCACCGCAAGGAGCTGGATCACGCCCCGATCGAGCTGGCGAAGAAGGCGGCCGGCGCGGAGGTGCTGATCGTCGTGGCCGACAGCCCGGTCGAGAGCACGACGTCCGCGAGCTCGGCGCGCGTCTCGCTCGTGGATCTCGCGGCGAAGAAGGTCCTCTTGCGCGTGGGCCGGCGGGTCGACCAGCAAGGGCTCTCGCCGACGGGCGTGCTCCACCGCGAGCAGATCGAGGGCTGCGGCCTCGCCTTCGAGGTGCGGCGCAGCGTCGAGGAGTGAGGGCTTCGCAGAACACTCTCCATGCGCTCTGTCCCCCTGAACAAGCGATGACCTATCAACAATTCATAGGACATCGAGCGGGCAGAAACTCGATCTGGCACCGGTGGGCTGTACGATGACCCCTCGATGACCCTGGAGGAGGCGCTTCGAAGGTTAGCCCCGTTCGCGGAGCCGCAAGGATTCGACATCGAACGCTTGCGACAGAGCCTGGCATCCGATCCGTCGGGCGCGCGGGTGACCCAGGTCTTGCGCGAAGCCCTCGAAGCAGGTGAGGTCACGCCGTCCGCGTGGCAAAGCACGACGTCTTCACCCACCCCCGACGACTTCAGCCCGGCATTCGGTCGACTGTGGGATGAGCTTTGCAGGTTGGACCTTGCCGACTGGGCCCACGGATTCCCCGAACGCTGGAGCCAAGCGGCGCTTCGACTCTGGGCGTACACGAACGGGTGGCTCATCAGCAGCGAGGACGAAGATCTGGCGCTCATGACCGAAGACTTCATTCCGGGGTTGCTCGAGGTCGCCCGAGAGCCCGCTTGCCCGAAGCGAGAGTACGTCCTCGGGCTCGTCCGTTGCTGGGCGCGCAACACCGCCGCCACGGCCGCAGGTCGCGACGCTTTTCCGGACGTGGTCACGCGGCTTGCCGGGTACGAATCGCTTGCACGACAGGCCAACGATCCCGAGCTTGCAGACTACCTTCGGAGGCTTGGCTCTTATGGAGTTCCCGAGCCCGTCGATCGCGAGGGGGCGCACCAGCGCGGACGCGACCTGACTCGGAGCTACGAACCCAAGCCAGAAGAGGTCACGGTAGAGCGCGACGGCGCCTGTTGGCGGGTGGAAATGCCCGAGCGACCGAAGACCCTCCGCATTGCGTTCTCCGACGGCCGCATCTCGTGAGGCGCACTTCGGTGGACGTCGCGCTCAGCGCGCGCACATCTCCATCAGCATCGTCTCCAGGACCGCCTGCGCCGGGCGGCGGCTGCTCTTCAGCGCGAGATCCGTCTCCGCGAGCACGCGCATCCAGCCGGCGAGCGCGCCCCTCGGGAGCTGGCGGACCGACTGCGCCACGTCGTTCGCCTTGAAGGGGGCCACGCCCGCGCGCTGGGCGGCCTCGGCCTGGCTCGCGCCCCCGGCGAGCGCCGACTCGAACTTCACCATCTGCCGCACCGACCACGAGACCGCCCCGAGCAGCCGCAGCCCGCCGTCGCGCGGATCGTAGGCGTCGGCGAGGGCCGCGAGCGCGCGGTCGAGGCGCCGCTTCCCGAGCGCGTCGATCAGCTCCCAGACGGTGCTCTGCCGGACGCGGATGACCACCTGGGCGATCGCGTCCTCGGTGATCGGCTGCTTCGGCCCGACGTACAGCGACAGCCGCTCGAGCGCGTCGACCACGTAGCCGAGCTCGGGCCCGGCGAGCTCGGCGAGCTGATCGGCCACGTCGGGCGCGATCGGGTTGCCCTTCTCGCGGGCGACGGTCGCGATGAAGCCGGGCAAGGCGCGGCGGTTCAGGGGCTCGCACCCGACGAGGAAATCGCCCTTCTTGGCGGCGGTCACGAGGCGGCGCTGGCCGTGGAGCTTCGTCGCGACGAGCACGAGGACCGCGCTCGGCGACGGCGCCTTGGCGTACTCCGCGAGCGCGTCGAGCGGGCTCAGCTGCTTCGACACGCCCCGCTTGCCGCTCGCGCCGCTCGCGCCGCGCTCGTCGTCCCCCTCGCCGTCGTCGCCGTCGTCCTTCTTCTCCCAGCGATCGACGCCGCGGACGAGCACGAAGCGGCGCGGGGCCATCATCGGGAGCATGCGGGCGGCGCCGAGGATCGACTCGACAGGCGCGTCGCCCGCGGTGAACTTGTCCTCGTTGAAGCCGGCGATGCCCCCCTTGGCCGCCGCTTCCCGGATCGCGCTCACCACGCGATCGACCAGCCAGCGCTCCTCCCCCAGCACGAGGTAGACGGGGCGCAGGGCGCCGGTGGCCGCTTCCTTCAAGGCTTGGTCGGGCGTCACCGCTCCGGCATCGGGCGTTCAGGCGGGTGCGTCAAGGGCGCCGCGCTCGCCCCCGGCACCGGCGAGCCCGCGCGCCCGGCCTTCCCCGGCCTTCCCCTCGATCACGGCAGCGAGAACGGGACATCGACCCGCACGTTCGCCCCTGGCGGCGCGACGGCGACCGGCGGGAGCGCGTCGACCAGGCAGGCCGTGACCTCGGGGCGCGACGCCTCGCGATCCTCGATGATGCCGCGCGCGAGCTGCCGGCCCTGCGCGTCGAACGTGAGGTTGAATACGTACTTCACCCCGCGCGGCGCCGGCTGCGCCGCGACCGCCGGCTTGTAGCAGCGCTCGATCAGGGCCGGCCGGTGCGCCTCGAGCGCCCGCGCGGCCTGCGTCGCGACCTCGTCGCGCGGCACGCCCAGCGCGGGCGCCTGGAGCGGACGCGCCGGTGCGCCCGCTCCAGGCGCCCGCGCCGCCGGCCCGGCGGAGGGCGCCGCGGCGGCGGACGCCGCATCGGCAGGCGGCGAGGGCGCTCCCCCGGCGGGGCGCGGGTCCGCGGGGACGCCGGCTGGGCCGTGGCGAAGGCCGAGGTAGACCGCGGCGGCGATCATGGCGCTGCCGAGGAGGATCGCGGTGGGGGTCGAGAGCTGCCTGCCCATGCCTTGGCATTCCCAGTTTGACAGGATCCCCCCCGACCACTCTAGATCCGCGCCGTGTGGTCCGTCCTGCTCGTATTCGCCGTCACGTACATGCTCATCGCGGCGCGGCGCCTGTCGATCCTGCCCATCGGACGCCCGGCCGGCGCGCTCGCGGGCGCGTGCGCCATGGTCCTCCTGAGCGCGATCCAGCCGGGCGCCGGCCTGGACCCGCATGAAGCGTTCGCCGCGATCGAGCCGAACACCATCGGCCTCCTGCTCGGCATGATGCTGCTCGCGGCGTCGCTCGACGCCGCGGGGGTGTTCGAGCGCGCCGCCGCATGGGTGGCGCAGCGGGACCTGTCGCCGGTCCGCCTGCTCTACCTCGTCACGGTGGGCTCCGGGCTCGCCTCCGCGGTGCTGCTGAACGACTCGGTCTGCGTGATGCTGGCGCCGCTCGTCGACCGGACCGCCCGGCGCGCGGGGCTCGAGCGGGCGCCGTACCTCCTCGCGCTCGCGATGGGCGCCAACGCCGGCAGCGCGCTCACGCTCGCCGGCAACCCGCAGAACATGCTCGTGGGCCACCTCTCCGGCATCTCGTACCGCACGTACCTGCTGGAGGCGGGCCCCGCCGCGCTGATCGGGCTCGCCGTCACGGCCGTGATGCTGCACCTGCTGCTCCGGCGCCGCATCTCGGTGCGGACGCCCGCGCCCGAGCCCGAGCTCGCGCCCGAGCCCGCGCCGGCGGGAGGCGCCCGGCCGAGCGCCCTGGCGCCGCTCGCCTGCATCGCGGTCGTGTCCGTGATGTTCGTGCTCGGCGCGAACCTGGCGTGGACGGCGATCGGCGGCGCGACCGCGGTCATCCTGCTTCACCGGCGCGACGCGAACGCTCTGTTCGAGCGGGTGTCGTGGAACGTGCTCATCTTCTTCGGGGCCCTCTTCATCGTCGTGGCGGGCCTCCAGAAGACCGGCATGCCCGAGGAGGCGCTGCGCGCGGCCAGCCCCTTCCTCCCCGCCGGGCCGACGATGGGCCTGCTCGGGCTGAGCATCGCGATGCTCGTCGGGTGCCAGATCGTCTCGAACGTCCCCTTCATCCTCCTGGCGGACTCGTACATCCGCAGCCAGCCCGATCCGCACCTCGCGTGGATCACGACGGCGCTGGTGTCCACGCTCGCGGGCAACCTCACGCTGCTGGGCTCGGTCGCCAACATCATCGTGGTGGAGACGGTGGGCGCCGAGCGCGAGATCGGCTTCCGCGCTTACGCCAAGGTGGGTGTCCCGGTGACGCTCGCCTCGACCGCCGCGGCGCTGGCCTGGCTCCTCCTCGTACGCTGAGCCGCGCCGCCACGGCGCGACCCCGCCGCGCCGCCACGGCGCGACCCCGCCGCGCCGCCACGCGGAGCAGCCGCCGCGCCGATCACAGCGGCGCCTGCTCACGCAGGCGCAGGCGGCGATGGCGCACCCCGGCGCGCGCGAAAGGGCGCCGCCCCGGCGGCCTGCGCCGCACGTCGAGCCACGCGTGGATCACCGTGATCCCGACGGCCGCACAGAACACAGGCCCCATGGCGAGCATCACCAGGAGCCGCAAGGCTTGCCGGATCGCGCGCTTGTTCATGTGGCCCAGCGTACCATCCCAGGTGGGCCCAGCAGCGGATTGAATTGAAAAACTTCAATTCTGCTGCTGGAAAGACCCATGTTCAAGCTCCAGCGCGGAAAAATCTTGTATTGCTGGATCCTGCTCGTTTACAGCTGGGGGTGGCCGATCTCGACCCGCTGTCGACCTTCTGCCGCGCGGCCAGCGGTCCGCGCCCGCGCGGCAGGGAGGCCCTGGAGGCGCGCCTGTGCGGCCGATCTCCTTCGCGGCGGCGAGCGAACCGCGGTCACCCATCTCCCGGAGAAGCCTGAATGGCGCACGAACTATCCAAACGAGTCGCCCTGGTCACCGGCGCTTCCCGCGGCCTCGGGGCGGCCATCGCCCGCAAGCTCGCGGCCTCGGGCGCGCGGGTGGCGGTCAACTACTTCGGCAGCGGCGAGCAGGCGGCGCGCGTGGTCGAGGACATCCGCAAGGGCGGCGGCGAGGCCGAGGCGTTCCGCGCCGACGTGCGCGACGAGCAGGACGTCGCCCGCCTCGTGGGCGAGGTGCAGGCCCGCCTCGGCCCCGTCGAGGTGCTCGTGATCAACGCGACGGGCCCGCAGCCGTTCGTCAAGCTGGAGGACCTGACCTGGAAGCACTGCCTCGACCAGCTCGAGTTCTTCGTGAAGAGCCCGCTCCTCCTCGCGAAGGCGGTGGTCCCGGGGATGAAGCAGCGCCGGTCGGGGCGGATCATCAACATCGGGTCCGAGGTCTTCGAGCAGGGCGTCCCCGAGTTCTCCAGCTACGTCTCGGCGAAGGGCGCGCAGCTCGGCCTCACGCGCTCGTGGGCGATGGAGCTCGGCCCGCACGGGATCACCGTCAACCAGGTGTCCCCCGGCTGGGTCGTCGTCGAGCGCCACATCCAGGAGGGCGCGAGCGCCGAGGCCATCGAGGCCTACCGGGCGAGCAACCCGCTCCGGCGCATGGGCACGCCGGACGACATCGCCGAGGCCGTCGCCTTCCTCGCGTCCGATGCCGCCGAGTTCATCACGGGCCAGAAGCTGTCCGTGAACGGCGGCAGGACCCTGGCCTGAGCGCTCCCAGGCAGGGACAGCAGGACCCGCGCGTCCCCTGTCTCGTGGATCGGGTCAGCGATTCCGGCGGCGCGCTCCGCCGCGCCACCACCGCGCCTTCACGACGAGCACCCCGTAGACGACAAGGAGCGGACCCACCGCGAAGTGCGAGAGCAGCGCGAGCGCCAGGAGCACGCCGTTGACGCCGTCGTCCGGGCTCTTGGCGCGATCGCGCAGCCCTCCCATGATCTCGATCACGCCGGTGGCCAGGTTGAAATACGTGAGTCCCGTCACGATCAGCGCGAGGGGCAGGAGCGTCGCGGTGATCACCGCGGGCCAGCGCAACCCCACGCCACGCCGGAGATAGTGGACGAGCAGCGCGACGCGCCAGCCAGCGACGACCGAAAGAAACCCGAGGTTGACCTGGATGGCCACGGGCATGGAGGTGAAGCGCTCGACCGGGATCGCATAGAGCGCCGCCGGGGGCGCCGTCATCGTGATGACGGTCAGGAGCTTCGCGTACGAGAGCCGCAGCTCGTCCGGGCGCCGGAGCGGCGCCACGACGATCCAGAGAAACGCGCTCAGGAGGATGGCGTAGACGGCCGAGCCAAGGCCCGTCTTGCGCCAGGCGCTGGCGACCGGATCGTCCCAGGTCCGCCCGACGCCGACAAGCCAGGTGCAGGCCAGGCCGAGCGCGAGGTGCCGCCCGTCGAGGCGCGCGAGGTCGTCGCGCGAGAGCCGGAAGGTGAGCAGCCGCCCCGCGGCGCGGGCGAACGACGGTCGATCAGGATCGCGCATTCCGTCCCCTGCGGGCGCGTGTGGCGCGGCGAAACCGGCTGCGCCGGCGCGCGGTCTCCCCCGGACTGTAGAGCTCGCTCATCAGCCAGCGGAACCCTTGCTCGAGCGCCTCCACGCTCATGCGCGCTGGCCTGAAGGTCACGTCGAACAGCGTGCACGCGTCCCAGAACACGGGGCGGAGCAGCCGCCCCTGCAGATCGAGCGCGCGGTGGAGCGCGGTGCCCGGGAACGGCGTGAGCACCGTGATCTGCACCTCGGCGAGATCGCACTCCCGGGCGAACGCGAGCGTGCGCTCGAAGACGCCGTCATCGTCCTCGTCGAAGCCGAGCACGAAGCAGCCGTTCACCGGGATCCCGCGCTCCTGGATGCGGCCGACCGAGTCGACGTAGCGGGCCCGCTCCGCTGCCTTGAACCCCCGCGGCTCCGCGGCCCGGAGCGCGGTCGGATTGACCGACTCGAGGCCGATGAGCAGCTCGGCGCAGTTGGACTCGGCGAGCAGATCGAGGAGCTCTGGATCGTCGGCGACCGAGATGTCCGTCTCGGTGAACCACGCGATCGGGCGCGTTCGCCGCGCGTTGTACTCGACGAAGAGCCGCGCGAGCTCCCGCGCCCAGGGCTTCTGCACGAACGTGTTGTCGTCCGCGAGCTCGAGGAACGGCTGCGGCCACGCCTCGATGATGGCGTCGAGCTCGCGGCGGATGAGCGGGATGGGTTTGCGCTTGTAGGGGCTGATGAGCCGCGAGGCGGCGCAGAAAGTGCAAGCGAGCGGGCAGCCGCGCGTGGCCTGGAGCGTGAAGCGATTGTACCGAGCGACGTCGAGCAAGTCATAACGCGGCACCCGCGCGCCCTCGATCGAAAACGCGGGCCACGCGCCGCTCCGGGCGCTGTACAGCGGGCGCAGCCGGCCCTCGCCGAGCTCGTGGAGCAGCACCGGCCAGAGCAGCTCCCCCTCGCCCTGGACCACCGAATCGGCGTGCTGCGCCGCCTCGTCGGGGAGCGCGGAGGCGTGCAGGCCGCCGAGGACCACGGTGACGCCCTCGGCGCGCAGCCGGTCGGCGAGCGCGTAGGCGTCGAGCGCGCGCGCCGCGAGCGACGAGATGGCGACGACATCGTACCGGCCGTCCACGATGCGCGCGACGTCCGCGTCGGCGATGGCGTCGAGCTCGCGGTACTCCACCTCCCAGCCCTCGGGCGTGTGCGCGGCGATCGTGAGCAGCCCCAGGCTCGGCAGCGACGCGATGACCTCGCTGCGCTCGACGAAGCCCGGCAGCGTCAGCCCCAGGCGCGCGAGCTCCTCGTCCTTGACCCGGACGCCGCTCATCGCGAGAAGAAGCGCGCGTCGCGACCTTCGCCCCATCGTCGTCGCGGGAGGCATATCGCGGTCCCTCCCGGCGGGAAATGAAGTTCGTGCGAGGAGCACCGAGCGCAGCCAGCCGCGAGACGCCTGCTCTACGCGGCGAGGCGGCGGCCGCGCGTCGTCATAGACGCCCTTGATGCCACAGGGAGAGCAGGTCCATCGACGTCGCGACGACGATGTGGATGGCGCAGCCGCCCCAGATGGAGCCGCTCTTCAGGCTCACCGTGCCGAGGATGAACCCGGCGAGCACCGAGCCGAGCGCCTCGGGCAGCGGCTTGCCGAAATGGATCATCGCGTAAGGCACCATCATGGCGAAGATCGACGAGTAGCCGAGCGCGCGGCGGATCCCGTGGAGGAAGAAGCCGCGGTAGAAGAACTCGAGCGCGACGAACTGCGCGGCATAGAGCGCCTCCCACGCCCAGAGCCAGGGCCACAGGCCCTCGCCCGGCGCGAGCTTGTAATAGGGATACTTCGCCTGGAAGGCCGGCGAGAGCGACGCGGCGTAGAGGAACGGCGCCATGACGGCGAACAGGAAGCCATAGACGGGCAGGTGCCGCGCCGTCCCGCGGACGCGCAGGCCGAAGCTCCGGATCGGCGCCCGCAGCACGAGCTTCGCGACGACGAAGGTCGGTATCAGATAGCCGATGAGGCGGCCGAGCGCCCAGACGATCCGCTGGTGAAAGCGGCGATCCGGCGACGTGTTCAGCGCGTCGTGGAGCCTCGCCGCGGCGCCGTCGAGGCCCACGGCGCGCAGGCCATCGACCATCCAGCGCGTGTCGTGCTCGTTGCCCGCGAACCGGACGAAGATGAGCACCCCGATGACGGTGAGGAACACCCACACCATCCGGCGGGTGACCTCCCCCGCGGGCGTGGTGGCCCGGTGGTGCGCCGCCTCGGCGTCGAGCCGATCGCGCAGGTCGATGACGTACTCCTGCCAGATCCGGCGGAAAAAGCGTCCGATCACGCGCGGTGCTTATCACCGCCGGCGCCCCCGGCACAACCGTGGGGCAGGCGGCTCTACTGCTGGGTGGTGGGATTGACGATGATCTCGACACGCCGGTTGTTGGCCCGGCCCTCGGTGCTCGAGTTGTCCGCCACGGGGCGGTCCGGCCCGTGGCCGACGGTCGCGATCTTGTCCCCGGGCAGGCCCGCCGTGATGAGGTGGGCCTTCACGGCGTCGGCGCGCTCCAGCGAGAGCTTGCGGTTCGCCTGGGCGGAGCCGGTCGAGTCGGTGTGCCCCTCGATCCTGATGGGCGGCGACCCCTGGTCCTTCAGCGTGGCCGCGACCTGGCTGAGCTTCTCCTTGGCGATCGGCAGGAGCTCGGACTTGCCCGAGGCGAAGAGCACCGCGCCGGAGAGCGTGATGACCACGCCGCGCTTCTCCTCCTTCACCGCGGCGATCTCCTTGAGGCTCGCGAGCGCCGCGTTCGCGACGCGCTCGGCCTCCCGCCGCGCCGCCTCGGCCTCCTGGCGGGCCTTCTCGGCCGCGGTGCGCGCGCTCTCGGCCTGGAGCCGCGCGCTCTCGGCCTGCTGCTGCGCGGTCTCGGCCTGGGCGCGCGCGTGCCGCTCCCGCTCGATCTGCTGCTGGCCGCTGTGCAGCGCCTCCCTCGCGCTGGCGAGCTGCTGCTGCGAGAGGTCCTTGAAGGCGTCCTCGGCCGCGGCCTTGTCGCGCTGCGCCTGCAGCAGCGCCGCCGCCGCCTCGGCCTCCTGGGCCTTGCGGTCGGCGATGTACGCGAGATCGCGCGTCTGCGGGGCCTCGGGCTCCTCGCCGAACGCCCCCTCGGCGCGGGAGAGCGCCTGCTTCGCCGTGTCGAGCTGGGCGGGCGCGAGGCGCGAGGCGGCGCCTTCCGCCGCGCGCCTGTAGCTCGCGCGGGCGTCGACGAGCTCCTTCGGCGGGACCGCCGCGCCGCACCCCGACGCGGCGTAGAGCGCGGCGCACAGGGCGAGAGACCGGGCAGGCCAGGACGGGTTCTTCACCAGAGAAGCCATCACCATCACCTCTCGCTTCACTTGACCCCCGCCTGCTTCAGTTTCTCGACCTGCTTCAGCGCCTCCTGCGCCTCGGCCTGCGTGGAGCGCACCTTCGCGAGCGCCAGCGCGAGCTCGGCGTCGGCCTCGGCGCGCTGGAGGAGGCGCGTGGCAGACTCGTTGTCCTCGGCCTGCATCTGCTGCTTGGCCTTCTCGAGCTGCTCGCGCGCGAGCTTCAGGTGGAGGGTGGCCTGCGGGTCGGACCCGGCGCCCATCTCGTCGGCCGCGCGGATGGCGGCCTGGGACGAGGCGAGCTGGTCGTTCGGCGGAGGCACGGTGCCGCCGCACGCGGCGAGCGCAAGACCGAGCACTGCAGCGAGCACCGCGGCCGGGCTCGCGAGGCGGCGTAGGGGTGGCTTGTTGTTCGGGCTTCGGTTCACCCGGCCGTTGTACAACACCCGAGGTCTCCGAGAAATCAGGAAACCCCACGCCCTCGCAGGCGATCACAGCCGTAGCGCGGGATCTGCCTCGCACGCGGAGAGAGAGTTCAACGCAAAGGCATCGAGACGCAAAGGCGCAAAAGAAAGAACAATTGCCGTGAATTTTTGCGTCTTCGCGCCCCTCGCGCCGTTGCGTCGGCTCTCTCCGGATGCCTGGCCGGCCTTCCGGCGGGCGGCGCTACTCGACGCGCATCGAGCTCGCGCGGACGATGCGGATCCGCGCGTCGCGCGCGTCGGGCTGGTTGACCGCGCGCGCGAACTCGGGCGCGGCGGGGGACGCCACCTCGACGACGGACGCGGTGGAGCCGATGCGGATCGCGCCGATCTGCTGGCTCGACACGCCGCCGCGGCGGCACACGAGGGCGAGCAGACGCCGGGGGTCCGCGCCGTGGCGCTCCCCCCAGTTGACCTGGAACGGCACGAAGGGGAGGCGCGGGGGCTGCTCCCCGTTGCCCTGACGAGCGGCGGGGCGAGCGCGCGACGGCGCCTCGGACCAGGGCGGCGCGGAGGACCGGGCGCGCGACGGCGCCCCGGACCAGGTTGACGCAGGCGGCCGGGCGCGCGACGGCGCCCCGGACCAGGGCGGCGCCGGCGGCCGGGCGCGCGACGGAGGCGGCTCGGAGCGGGGCGGCGCGACGGCGGTGACGGGCTGCGGAGCGCAGGGGCCGGTGTGCTTCGCCCGCGCAAGGAGGGCCGCGACGAGCTCGGTCGCGTCCATGTCCGCGAGCAGGCGCGCGGCGAGCTGCCTGTGCCGCGCCTCGGGGGCAGGGCCGGACGCCTCGCGGGGGCCGCGCACGTTCGCATCCACCACGGCCGCGTCGCCCGCGGCCGCGTCGCCCGCTGCCGCGCCCTCCAGGCGCACCGCGGCGAGCTCGGCGGCGAGCCGCTCGTCGGCGGCGCGGAGCACGTCGTCCGGCGACGGCGCCGGCCGGAACGTGGCCTCGACGCGCGCGCGCCGGAGCAGCCTCAGCGCGTGCTCTCGCGCGAACGGCGCGACGAGCAGCACGCTCGTCCCCTTGCGGCCCGCCCGGCCGGTGCGGCCGCTCCGGTGCGTGAAGATCTCGGGATCGCCCGGGGGATCGGCGTGGATGACGCGCCCGACCTCGGGGACGTCGATGCCGCGCGCGGCCACGTCGGTCGCGACGAGGGTCGTGATGGCGCCCGAGCGAAACGCGTCGAGCGTACGGGTCCGCTCGCGCTGCTCGAGGTCGCCGCTCAGGGCGCGCGCGGGCAGGCCGAGCGCGGTGAGCTTGTCGGCGAGCTCGGCGGCGCCCTCGCGGGTGCGCACGAAGACGAGCGTGCGCTCGCCGGGCGCGAGGAGCAGCAGATTCACGACCGCCGCGTCGCGCTCCGCCGGCAGCACGAGGTGGGCGACGTGGGCGATGTCGCCGTTCGCGGCGCCGGGGCGCGTGCCCTCGACGCTCACCGCGTCCCGCTGGAAGCGATCGGCGAGCGCCCGGACCTCGCGGGAGAAGGTGGCCGACACGAGGTGGGTCTGGCGATCCCCGGGCATCTTGCCGACGATCGCCTCGAGGTCGTCGCGGAAGCCGAGGTCGAGCATCTGGTCCGCCTCGTCGAGCACGAGGGCGAGGACGCCGCGCGGGTCGAGGGTCCCGCGGTCCAGGTGATCGAGCAGGCGGCCGGGCGTCCCGGCGATGACCAGGGGGTCGCGCCGCAGCGAGCGCGCCTCGGCGCCGAAGCTCGTGCCGCCGGTGACGCACGCGACGCGCGCGCCGAGGGGCGAGAGAAGCCAGCTGAGCTCGCCGGCGATCTGCGCGGCGAGCTCGCGCGTCGGCGCGATGATCACCGCGGCCGGAGCCGCCGCGGTCCGGGGCGCGCCGTCGGGCGCGGCCGCGGCGGCGCGGTCGGCGAGGGCGCGCTCGAGGCGGGGGGCGAGCGCGAGGCCGATGGCCACGGTCTTTCCGGAGCCGGTCTGCGACGAGACACGAAGGTCCCGCCCGGCGAGCTCAGGGGCGAGGACAGCCTGTTGGACGGGGGTGAGGGAGGTGAAGCCGCGGCGGGCGAGGGCGCCCGCGAGCGGCGCGGGCAAGGCGTCGAGCGATGAGTCTGGATTCATGAAAGCCGCGCAACCTAGCAGAAGCTGGACGGTTGTCGCGGCCAATCGCTCAGCCGGCATGGCGCAGCGCGGCGCGGCCACCCTGCGCGCCGGGGGTGGGGAGCTCCCCCCCCGCCCTGCCGGGATGATGGAACCGCCAAGGCGCCAGAAGACGCCAATATGATTGAGATTTTCTTGGCGTCCTTGGCGTCCTTGGCGGCTCAAAAGCCCCGACGTTCAGTCGACGCGCCTCACCGCCGCGCTCCGGAACAATGTCACTGGGCGCTCGCCTTGGCCTTCTCGTCCAGCCAGGCCACCGTCCACGCGAACGGGCTGTTCCAGTTGATCGTGATCTCGTTCGCCGACCACGCCTCGATGTGGTCGATGTAGCACTTCTGCGGGACGCACTTCGCGCGGTCAGCCGTCGCGTCGAGCGCCTCTTTCGCCACCGGATCCTCCAGCCCGGAGTTCGGCCCACCGGAGACCGCGCCGGGAGGAGCGGACGGGAACGACGCGTCCAGCTGGTGCGCCCAGAAGCGATGATGCGGGTTCTCGAGCGGGTTCTCGCCGTAGCCGGAGACATAGGACTTGTCCATCGGGTTGCGCCCGAGGAGGTAGTCCGCGCCCGACGCCACGCCGTCGAAGTACTTCTGCTCTCCGGTGAAGTCGTGGGCGAGCGCCAGGACCAGCATGTTGTTGAGCACGAAGGAGTTCGAGCCCCAGGGATACCCTCTCTCGTTGGCCTTGAAGGGCACCCGGTACCCCTCCGCCCCGATGACCTCGAGGTACTTGTCGGCGATGGCGACCAGCTTGGTCCGGGCCGCCTCACGCTCCGCCGCGGCGTGCTGGGCCTCGACCACGGCGAGCGAGATGGCGCCCAGCCCGTCGACCTGGCCCCACGTCATCGCGCTGAACGTGCCGTCGACGCCGCCGAGCTCCTCGGTGTAGGGCGACGCCGCGAGCTCGGCCTGATACGTGGCGTCCTCCGTGGTGAGGAAGAGCTCGGCGGCCGCCCAGTAGAACTCGTCGCTCAGCTCGGCGTCCCCGTAGCCGCCGCCGCCCACGACGCCGCTCTCGTCCGGGACGACCTTCGGGTTCGCCTTCGCCGCGGTCCACGCCCGCGTCGCGGCCTCGAGGCACTGGGCCGAGAACGTGGGATCGAGCTCGCGCCAGATGCGCGCGGCCTGGGCCGCGGTGGCGGCCAGGTTGAGCGTCGCCGCCGTGCTGACCGGGCGCAGGAAGCGCGGCTGCGGATCCTCGTGCGGCGGCATCGGCAGGCCGGTCCACTCCAGGTCGTGGATCTTGTGGTGCACCATGCCCGCGTTGGCCTGGTTCTCCGGCACCTGCATCGCGAGCATGAACTCGATCTCCCACCGGGCCTCGTCGAGGAGGTCGGGGATCTCGTTCGCGTTCTCGGGGATCTTCAGCTTGCCGTCGCCGAAGTCGTCCGCCGTGGACCCGAGCGCGACGAAGCGCTCGTACTGGTTCAGCAACGTCCAGACGGAGATACCGCCGTTGACCACGTACTTGCCGTGGTCGCCGGCGTCGTACCACCCGCCGGTGACATCGAGCGTGTACGTGCAGCCGAGATCCGCGCCGCAAGGGGCCTCGTCCGGCAGGTGCCCAGCCGGGCGCGCGTGGTCCGGGCCGACGTACTGCTCCAGGATCTCGATGCCAGAACGGTTGTGATAGAAGTACGCGAGCGCGTCGTACTTCATCTGAGAGTAGATGGTCGGGCCCACGTCGAACGGGTGGCTCGACACCTCCCCTACGCGGAGGGTGTACCCCTCGCCGACGGTCGTGAAACCGCTGAAGTCGATGGTGTGCACGTGCTCGCCGGAGCTCGCGTCATCGCCCACGACGCGGGTCGCCCCGCTGGCGACCACCGTGCCGCCGGCGTCGACGAGCTCCCACGCATGCGGCTTGTCGGCCTCGGCGACGACCGTGGCCACCTTGGCGGCGGCCGGCAGGTACCCGACCTGGTTGACGCGGATCAGCTCGGTGCCCGACGGCGGCACCGTCTCGATCGGCGCCTCGCCCCCCGTGCCCCCCGTGCCCCCCGTGCCACCCGTGCCTCCCGCGCCGCCAGAAGCCCCGGCGCCGCCATCGCCGCCCGCGCCACCAGCGCCACCGGAAGCCCCTGCGCCGCCCGCGCCGTTCGAGGGGCTATCGTCGCCGCAGCCAACAGCGGTGAGGCCGCCTGCGAGCGCCAGAAGAAGAGACCCACCCAAACTCAGCCAGGAACGGTCCCGACGAGCCGACTTCGCAGCAAAAGAACAAAGCATGATGCGTATCTCCAGGTGAAGTTGAAGCCGCGTGAGCAGACGGCACACACGGAATCTTACAGCGCCGTCACCATCAATGAAGTGGATGTCGGTGTCAAGCGCGATTGTGGGCGCCTGGCGTGGGAGCGGGCGGCGCGTCGCCGTCAGTAGTGCCAGGGATAACGGGTGAAGTCCGGGCGGCGCTTCTCCAGGAAGGCGTCTCGGCCCTCCTTCGCCTCCTCCGTGCCGTAGGCGAGCCGCGTCGCCTCGCCGGCGAAGAGCTGCTGTCCGACGAGCCCCTCGTCAGGCAGGTTGAAGCCGTACTTCAGCATCCGCATCGCGGTCGGGCTCTTCGAGTTGATGATCGCGCCCCACCGCAGCGCCTCCTCCTCGAGCTCCGCGTGAGGGACGACGGCGTTGACCATCCCCATCGCCGCCGCCTGCTCCGCCGTGTAATCGAGCCCGAGGAAGAAGATCTCCCGCGCCTTCTTCTGCCCCACCTGCCGCGCGAGCAGCGCCGAGCCATACCCGCTGTCGAAGCTCGCGACGTCCGGGTCCGTCTGCTTGAACATCGCGTGCTCGCGGCTCGCCAGCGTCATGTCGCAGACCACGTGGAGGCTGTGGCCGCCGCCCGCCGCCCAGCCGGGCACCACCGCGATGACGACCTTGGGCATGAACCGGATGAGCCGCTGCACCTCCAGGATGTGGAGCCGGCCGAGCCGCGCCGGGTCGGCCTGCCCCGCGCTCTCACCCTCGTATTTGTACCCGTCCTTCCCGCGGATGCGCTGATCGCCGCCGGAGCAGAACGCCCAGCCGCCGTCCTTCGGAGAAGGCCCGTTGCCGGTGATCAGCACACAACCCACGTCCGAGGTCGTGCGCGCGTGCTCGAGCGCGGTGTACAGCTCATCGACGGTGCGGGGACGAAACGCGTTGCGGACCTCGGGTCGGTTGAACGCGATGCGGACGGTGCCCTGGTCCACGGCGCGGTGGTAGGTGAGATCCTCGAACGAGAACCCATCGACCTCACGCCAGCGCGCCGGGTTGAAAATCGCAGAGACGGTCATGGCCCACTCCTTTGGGGCGCGGACCGTACTCGCCTCATCGTGGGCTGGCAACCTCGGCGACATGACAGTGGCGACCTCCGGGCGCGCCCGTGTTCGCCAGACCCGGGCGTCCCTTCTGGCGCAGCCGGCCCAGCACGCCCGCTAACGAGCCTCGCGATACCCTTGACACATAAGGCGTTCTCGTGGACAAGCAGGCTTTGACGCGCGGTGAGGTCGACGTCGCGCCGCCTGGGGATTGCGCGTGCGCGCTCTGGCCAGGCGGCGTGCGAGGCGCTCGCCGGCGTTCGGACAGGGGAATCGCTGATGGCAGGCGGCCTCGACGGCGAGCGCGCTCTGCCTGCCCGCGCGGGGGACGACATGGGCTTGAGCTATGAACGACTTTTCCAGGTCTCGTCAGGACTCCTCGCCACCGCGGACGCGCGTGGCTACTTCCATGATCTGAGCTCTGCCTGGGAGCAGACCCTCGGCTGGTCCCTCGACGAGCTCAGGGCCAGGCCCTACATCGAGCTCGTCCACCCCGACGACCGCGAGGCCACGCTCGCCGAGGCCACCGCGCTGTTCCAGGGTCGCGCGAACGGCCGGTTCGACAACCGTTATGTGTGCAAGGACGGCTCGTACCGCTGGCTCGGCTGGACCGCCCGGGTGGACATGGCCCAAGCGCCCTCCGAGCGCCTCATGGTCGCCACGGCGCTCGACCTGACGAGCGACCGGGAGCGGACGGCGCAGCTCACGCAGGCGATGGAGCTGACCACGGTCTACGAGAAGCTGTTCCGGGTCTCCGTGGGCCTGCTCGTGACCCTGGACGCAGAGGGGTACTTCCGCCACGCCAACCCGGCCTGGGAGCGCACCCTCGGCTGGTCGCCCTCGGAGATGATCGCGAAGCCGTTCATCGAGTTCGTCCACCCCGACGACCGCGAGGCCACGCTCGCCGAGGCCGCCGCGCTCTTCCAGGGCCACACGACCATCAAGTTCGACAACCGGTACGCGTGCAAGGACGGCTCCTACAGGTGGCTCGCGTGGACCGCGCACCTGGACGCGGCCGAGGAGCCGTCGCGCCGCCTCGTCTATGGCACCGCCCACGACGTCACGCCGTACAGGGAGCTGCTCGACAGGCTCGAGCGGACGCTCGCGCGGCTCCGCGACACGATGCAGGCGATGTCGACGCCGCTCATCCCGATCACCGATCGCATCATGGTCATGCCCCTCGTGGGCCAGATGGACTCGGAGCGGATCGATCAGGTGATGTCGGCCGCGCTCGCTGGAGTCCAGTCCACCCAGGCTCAGGCGGTCATCCTCGACGTGACGGGGCTCAAGGAAATCGACACGCGGGTCGCCGCCGGCCTCGTCGACACCGCGAAGGCGCTCCAGCTGCTCGGCGCAAGGACGATCCTGACCGGCATCCGGCCAGCGGTGGCGCAGACGCTCGTCGGGCTCTCGCTCGACCTGGGGGGCCTCCTGACCAAGAGCACGCTCCAGAGCGCCATCGCCTTTGCGCTGCAAAGCGACCAGGGCGCGCCACGGCCCCTCGCCCAATAGAAGCGTCGGAAACGTGCCCGCGCGCAGCGGCGGAGCAGCCGGCCGCGCGGGGCGGATGCGCGCGCCGGGGGGGCTGGTGTATAAGGCCGCGTGGCGTGTGTTCGTGTCCCCGGAGGTCGCATGTCGCTCGGCCAAGGTTCGGTCGCGGGAGCCTGCTGCGCGGCCATCGTGTTGCTCACCGCCGTGTCGGCCTGCTCGACCAGGGTGCGGAGGTTCGGAGACGAGGGCGCCGGAGGCGGCGGGAGCGCCTCGGCGTCGAGCGCCGGCGGCGGCTCGGCCGGGAGCGCCGGCGAGGGCGGCGCTGTCTCGAGCGCGGGCGGCGGCTCTGCGTCGAGCGGCGGGGGCGGGTGCGAGCCCGGTCGCCAGGAGGCCTGTTACGGTGGTCCGCCGGCCACGTTGAACCGCGGAGCCTGCCGCGCCGGCGTGAAGAGCTGCGACGAGGAAGGGAACGGGTTCGGCCCGTGCGCCGGAGAGGTGCTGCCCGCCGCCGAGCGCTGCGACACCGCCGAGGACGAGGACTGCGACGGCGCGGCCAACGCGGGGTGCGCCTACGCCCGGTGCGCCGACGTCCCCCGCGGCCTGCCGAGCGGCGTGTACACCCTCGATCTGGACGGGGCCGGGGGAGATCCGGAGTTCCCCGTGGTGTGCGATCTGGAGACGGACGGAGGAGGGTGGGCGCTCGTCTACAACAGCGTCGGTTCGGCGGAGGGAGAGACGCTGTCGTTCTGGGACATCCCGTACGCCCAGCGGCTCGGGACCAAGGGCGAGCCGGCGCTCGAGCGGAACTTCTACAGGGGCTCCCTCTACCTCGTCGGCCGGGAGTACCGCGACGAGATCGCGGATATCAAGGGCACCGTCGCGGAGGTCATGCGGGCGACCGCCGAAGGCATCGACACGACGACCATGAAGCTCCTCCGCCCCCTGCACGTCTCCGGGGACGCCGACGTCTTCTTCTCCCATTTCCTCTCGGGGTGGTCGTCGGGCGATCACGACGGCGACACTGCCCCCGATAATAACTGCGCCATCGCAGCCCTGAACGTCACGCAGCACTACGCGCAGTGCTGGGAATACAACCTCGGCGCGGACGGGGACGCACCGTTCGACGACGGCGGCTGGGGTCCCCACCTCGGCACGCACGTCGCCGATCAGGCCAGGCTCGCGAACGACAATACACGGTATACCCGGGTGCGGCGAATCTCTCGCTGGACACGGTGGTGAGCCGGGCGCTCATGCGTACCTCCGCGCGTACCTCCGCGCGTCCCCCCGCGCGTACCTTCGCGGATTTCGTGACAATTTCCGGGAGGGTCGGGTATGCTCGCCCGGCCATGCGCTTCTATGCACTGACTTTTATGACGCTCTTCGCGAGCCTCTGCCTGGCGAGCTGCTGGAACAACGGCGGCTGTGTGGAGGGCGACGCGTGCGAGTGCTCCCAGGGTGACGAGTGTTACCTCGGCTGCGACGGTGACGATTGCGACCAGCGCTGCTTCCAGATGAATCGCTGCGGCGCCGTCTGCGAGCACGGGTGCTCGTTCGAGTGCTTCGATGTCGACGAGTGCTCGGCCTCCTGCGGGGACGACTGCGATCTCAACTGCCATAACACGGCGGCGTGCGGGGCCATCTGCGATCGCGACTGCCGGTACGAGTGCCACGACACGAGCCGGTGCGGCGTCAGCGTCGGCTCGGGCAGCGTCGTGACCTGCCGGAACGTGACCACCTGCGAGGTCGAGTGCCGGGGCTCATGCGAGGTGTTCTGCAACAACGTGGGCGGCGAGTGCCGCGTCACCTGCCCCGGCGGCGAGGCTGCGGTCGTGTGCCCGAACGGCTCGCGCTCGTGCGGCGGATGCTGAGGAGACCGAGACCGATGCAGAGAGCGATGACATCGCAGCTTCGCGCGCCGCGCCTCCTGGCCGCCGCGCTCTCGTTCGCGGCGCTGACGATCGGGTGGACCGAGGTCGGCGAGGCGCAGATGACGATCAAGCGCCCCGGCGATCGCCCCGACTACAAGGTCGAGCTGGAGCCGCACCTCCTCCTCACGCCGTTCGAGCCGCTCAGCGGCCCCGGCGCCGGGAGCGGCCTCGGCGCCGGGATGCGCGCCACCATCGACATCGCGCCCGACGGCTTCATCAAGCGCATCAACGACTCGGTCGGGATCGGCTTTGGCCTCGACGGCATCCACTACGGAGGGGACGCGGACTACCGCGGCGAGTGCACCCGCTTCGAGAACGGGCCCGCGGGCACGCGCATCTGCACCGAGGTCGACCGGTACGGGGCGCCCTCGAACTACGTGTTCGGCTCGGTCGTGATGCAGTGGAACTTCTGGCTCCACCGGAAGTGGTCGGTCTTCGGCGAGCCGGGGCTGTCGCTGTATCTCGGCGACGTGGGCCGCAACGGGGTCTTCGGGGTCTCACCGGCCCTGTTCGTCGGCGGCCGCTTCCACTTCACGGAGAAGGTGACGCTCACGATGCGGCTCGGATACCCCGCGTTCTCGCTGGGCGTCTCGTTCCTCCTGTGAATTTCGCGCGCTCGCGGACGCCCGCGTCGCGCGCCCCCGCGCCCCTCCTCACGGCTTCCCCGCGACGCCGGCCGACCTGATATCCTGCGCCGCATGCCGGAGACGCCGCGATCCGAAGAGACGCTCGGCTCGGCCTTGATCGAGGACCTCACGGTCCCGAGGCTCGGCGCGCCGGCCGCGCAGCCCATGGAGGAGCTCTCGAGCTCGGCGCTCACCGAGGACATCGAGGCGATCGAGGCGGCAGCGGCGGCCGGTGGCGCGGGCGGCGACCCGCTGATCGGGAGCCTGATCTCGGGGCGCTACCGCGTCGACGAGCTCATCGGGGAGGGCGGGATGGGCGCCGTCTACCGCGGCGAGCAGGTGCACCTCCGCAAGCAGGTCGCGATCAAGCTGCTCCGGCCCCTGGCCCGGCGGATGCCGGAGCTCGTGGCGCGGTTCGAGCGCGAGGCCGTCGCGGGAGCGCACATCCGGCACCCGAACGTCGTCGCGGCCATCGATTTCGGTCAGCTGGACGACGCGTCGTTCTTCCTCGTCCTCGAGTACGTCGAGGGCACGCCGCTCAAGGACGCGATCGCCAGGGGACGGCTCCCGCCCGCGCGGGCGCTCCGCATCGCGCGTCAGATCGCGTCGGCGCTCGCGGCGGCGCACGAGAAGGGCATCGTCCACCGCGACGTGAAGCCCCTGAACGTCCTGCTCGACGCGCACGATCAGGTCAGGCTCATCGATTTCGGGCTCGCGAAGGTGAACGTCGATCTCCTGTCCAGCCAGAGCCGCAAGACGGCGACGCCGAGCCCCGCCCTGACGAGCGCCGGCGAGGTCTTCGGCACGCTCGCGTACCTCGCGCCGGAGGCGCTGCGCGGGATGGACGCGGTGGACGCGCGCGCGGATCTGTACGCGCTCGGGCTCGTGCTCTACGAGATGCTCACCGGACAGCACCCCTTCGACACGAAGAACGTGGTCGAGCGGCTCAAGCAGCAGGGGCCGGGAGGGCCGCCGGCCCTGCGCGCGCGCGCTCCGGATCTGGAGGTGCCGTACGAGGTCCAGCAGGCCGTGATGCGGCTCATGGAACACGATCCGTCGTTCCGCTTCCAGACGGCTGCCGACGCCATCGCGGCGCTCGATGAGGGGCTCGCGGCGCTCGCTCGTTCGGCCGCGCCGCCGGCGCCGGCAGGGGGCGGGATCGCCGCGGGTGGGCAGGCCCCGTCGGGCGGGAACAGCGCGGCGGGCGGGGCCGCCGCGCAGGCCGCGAAGGCGGCGCCCAGGGAGCAGGCGCCGTCTGCCTGGCCGGGGCCCCGGGCGACGTTGCTCGCGCGCGCGCACCGCAGGCCCACGGCCTCGGCGCGCTGGGTGCCCCTCGCGGCGGCGCTCTCGGCCCTGGCGGCGCTCGCGCTCGGCGTCGCGCTCTGGCTCGTCGTCCGGCGGCCCGCGGCGACCACGGAGGCGTCGGCCGTCGCCTCCGTCGAGCCCCCGCCGGCGCCGGCGGCGCCGCCCCCTCCCGCGTCGGCGAGCGCGGCGCCCGAGGACGACGCCCGCGGCGCCCCGAGCCCGCGCGCGCAGCTCAGCCGGGCGGTGGCGACCAGGAACTGGGTGCTCGGGGCGCGGTCGCTGCTGGCCCTCGCCGAGGCCGATCCGGAGCTCGCCCTGAGCAGGGGCCTGCGCGAAGAGGTGCTCTCCACCGTGGCGGGCATCGGGTTCGAGGAGGACAACCCGGCGGCGGACGAGGTCTTCGACCTGCTCACGAACCGGCTCGGCAGCGGCGGGCTGGACGTGCTGCTCGACCTCGTGCGCGCGCGCGGAGGCACCAAGGCGGCCCGGCGCGCCAGCGAGATCCTGGCCCGGCCCGAGGTGATGGCGCGCGCGACCCCCGCGCTCCGCGTCCTCTTCGCGTTCCGCAAGGCCAGCTGCGGCGGCAAGCGGGCGCTCTTCGGCCGCGCCGCGGCCGAGGGGGACGAGCGCATGCTCTTCGAGCTCCAGGTGCTGCACGGCGCGCGGTGCAGGCGGAACGATCCGTGCTGCTTCCGCGACGACAAGGCGATCGCCGACGCGATTCAGCAGCTGAAGACGCGCCTCGGGACGTGACCGGCGCGCGCGGCGCGCCTCCTTTCAGCCGGGCGCCGCTCAGAGCAGGCCGCAGCCGTTGTAGAGCGGCAGGAGATCGCTGTCGCGCACCTCGCTCCGGATCGTCTCCGAGTAGCTCGGCCCGAGCAGCGGCCCGAGGAGCGGCCCGAGCAGCGGCAGCGTGTGGCACGTCTGGTTGCCGGAGGCGTCCTCCAAGCAGGTCAGGTCGCAGAGCCCCAGGAAGGCGATACCGCACGTCGACGCGAGGCCACACAGCCGCTCCAGCGAGAGGAGGCCGAGATCGAGCGGGCAGCTCAGCGAGAGCGCCGAGAGCTGCCCGGTGAGATCGGGATCGATGCAGGCATACCCGGCGATGGTCCCGGGAAGGAACGCGTTCCCGTACATCGTGGCGTCGTGGACGACGAACTCCGTGTAGGGCTCCTCGTTCAAGGGGCCATCGAGGGCCGGGTGGCCGCCCTGCAGCAAGATATCGACATGCTCGCCGGTGCCGTTCAGGTGCTGGAAGATGCAGGCCGAGACCCAGCGCTGCTCCGAGGGGGTGAGCGCACGCTCGGTCCACTCCGGCGCGAACCCGAAGGAGCCGTGGAACTCGCGGCCGTCCGGACCGTAGACGACCTGGTCAGAGGACAGCGCGCAGCGCACGGTGTAGTCGAGCACGCTCTTTCCGCCGGACGTGCCGAGCAGCGCCGTCGGGGCCACGACGTCGTTGGCGCCGGCGAGCGCGCGCTGGCCGAGCGCGCGGAGCGCCGTGCGGTTCGCTGGCGCCCAGAAGTCGCTGGGGAGCAGGCCGTTGCATCCGATGGGCACCGCGGCGCTTCGTATTGGCAGCTCCGCCGTCTCGAGGGGGTCGGTGTCGGACGGGGCGTCGGGGCCGGTGTCCGACGAAACGGCGCATCCCGCCGCGAACACACCGGCGCCAAGGAGACCAACCGCGATGAAACGGGTCGATGACATTCGGCTCTCCTCCGAGGTGGTCGCGCAGCCAGGCACACGGCCAGGTTCAGACATCGACCAGCAATATCGATCTTTCTTAAATTGGCAGTCTCCCATCTTCCAGGAAGGCGCGCAATGCTGAAAATCGGTATACGCTGGTTGTGTAGAAGGATCGCGCGAAAAGATTTACGTGAAAGTACGGATTCGCCTGAGCGCGACGCGGAATAAACCCTATCGCGACAGGCTGCCATCAGTCCGGCACGGGTGGATGAGCGTCCGGAGCCCGCGTTCTCTCCGCCTCGGCCAACCCGCGCTCCAGCTCGACGAAGCGGGACAGCCAGAGGGGGCTCTCCCCGCGGTGCTCCCGCGCGCTCGCGAGCGCCTCCTCCGCCTCACGCACGTGTCCGCGACGGAGCGCCATGCGAGCACGCCAGTAAAGGAACATCAGCGTCTGCTCGGCGATCGACTGGCCCCTCACCAGCCGGATCGCTTCGTCCCACGCGAGAGACGACGGAGGCGCCGGCCGGAGCCCGATCTCCGAGAGCACGAGCTCGAGCAAGCCATACTCCGTGAGGTCGCCCGGCTCGAGGGCGCAGGATCGCTGGATCCACTCGACGAGCTGGCTGGCCTGCTCGTACTCGTCGAGCGCGAGATGAATCTGCGCGAGCAGCATCGCCGTCTGGGGCATCGGGCGCTCGGAGGCCTGCTCTTCCAGCCACCGGGCGCGCCGCAGGAGCGCGAGCGCCTCGCGCTGCCTGTCGCTCCAGTGGAGCAGCACGGCGACGTTGTACGACGCCATCTTCTCCAGCCACGGATTGCCGATCTCGCGCGCGAGATCGACGGCGCGGCGCAGGTCGCCGACCGCGCCCGGCAGCGACCAGCGCCAGGCCCACAGCGCGATGCGGTTGATGTACGCCCCGCAGAGGTGAAACCGATCGCCGGCCGCCGTGACCAGGGCGATCAGGTCCTCGGAGGCGCGCTCGGCCTCGTCGCGGCGACCCGCGCTCGCGAGCTGGAACGACAGCATGATCAGGGCAGAGACGCGCGCGTCGTAGTCTCCCGACGCCGCGGCGCGATCGGCGCACGCGGTGAGCTCCGCGATGGCCTCCTCGGTCCTCCCCCGCCGCCACGCGGTGCGGGCCTCGGCGATCCGGAGGCGCAGCGCGAGCTCGGGAGAGCCCTGCGCGCGCGCGTGCGTGTCGACGAGCGGCCGCGCCTCCTCCACCCGGCGCGCCGACGCCTCGAACTCGAAGGCCCAGTCGAGCACGGTCGCGTCCTCGAGCAGGAGGCCCGCCCTCGCCTGCGCGTCGCCGAGCGCCTCGGCCAGCGCGAGCGCGTCGCCGAAATCGCCGCGCGCCTCCCGGACGCGGCACATCCGGTACCGGCTCCTGCCGCGGCCCGCGAGCGCGCGCGCGCGCCGGGGCGCGTCGCCCTCCTCGGCGACCTGGAGCGCGGCGTCGTAGCGCCGGTCCGCCTCGACGGCGTCGTGCCGCGCGGACGCGAGATCGCCGAGCGCGAGGTAGGCGTCGGCCGCCTCGGCGCGCTCGCCGCACACGGCCGCGTGGCGCGCGAGCGCGCGGAGGCCGTCGGTCGAGCCGGCCGCCACCTGCGCCCGCCAGTACGCGAGGGCGCTCCGGTGGATCGCGGCGCGGTGCGCCGGGTCGAGCATCTCGTAGACCGCCTCCTGGAGGACCGCGTTCTGGAACGCGTGCCGGTCGTCCACGCCGCCGCCGCGGCCCTGGCCGTCGCGCAGCAGGATCCGCCGCTCGACCAGGGCCGCGAGCCCGAAGCCCGCGTCGACCATCGCTCCGGCGCCGCCCGCGCGCTCCAGGCCGTCCAGCACCGCCTCGAGCTCGGCGCGGTCGAACGACATGCCGAGCGCCGAGCAGACCCGGGCGCACGTCGCGAGCTCCGGCGGCAGATCGTCGAGCCTCTGCGCCGCGAGCCATTGCCACGCCGGCGCGGGCGGCAGCGCCTCGATCTCCGCGGTCGCCACGTACGAGCCGCCGCCGGCGCGCCGGCGCACGACGCCCGCGCGCTTGAGCGACCGGACGATCTGCCGCAGGCAATCCGGGTTGCCGCCCGCCCAGTCGGCCAGCCGGCGGAGGATCTCCGCCGGCGGGTACTCGGCCGGCAAGAGCAGGCGCGAGGCGAGATCCATCGCCGCCTCCTCCGCGAGGGGCGCGAGCGTCACGCGGGCGTGGCGCTGGCTGCGCTGGCCCCAGCTGGGGCGGGCCTGCTCGAAGCGAGGGCGCGCGGTCACGACCACCCAGAGGGGGGTGCCCTCGCCGTCGAGCGTGGCGTACTCGAGCGCGTCGAGCAGCACGTCGTCCGCCTGGTCGGCGTCGTCGAGGATCACGGCGAGGGGGCCGCGGCGCGCCCCGCGGCGGAGCGCCTCGGCGAGCGCGAGCATCAGGCCGTTGCGGGCCTCCCCGGACAGGCGCCCCCCGCGGGGTCCGGCCCAGCCGAGCGCCGCGGCGACGGCCTCCCACGTCGCGCCGCCGAGCGTCTCGCCGAGCCGCTCCACGCAGAACTGCCGCGGGTCTCCGGGGCTCTCCCTCGGCGCGTCGAGCGCGACGCGGAGGAGCGCGCGCACGGCCTGCGCGGCGCCGCCGTGGATGGGGTGGAGCGCGCGCGCGGCCACCACGCGCACGTCCGGGACCGGCACGCCGGCGATGCTGGCCGCCTCGGCCGCGAGGCGCGTCTTGCCCAGACCGGCGTCGCCGATGAGCGTGAACAGGCCGGGGCACGTCCCGTCGAAGGCGTCGGTCGCGCTGGCCGCGAGCGCCGAGAGCACGTCGTCGCGGCCGAGCAGCGCCGGCTCGCGCAGGCTCTCCGGATCGCCCGGCGGCGTGGGGGCGAGCTCGTCGTCGGGCAGCGCGCGCTCGAACTCCTCGGTCATCACGAGCCCGCCCCAGGGCTCGGCCGGCAACCACGCCTCGGGGCGCTCGACCGGCGCGCCGTAGGCGGCGTGCAGCCCGCCGGCGATCCTGCGCAGGCGCACGCTGGCGAGGTGCAGCGCCACGCGCACGCCGCCGCCCAGCGCGAGATCGCGCGCCGCGGCCAGCGCCGCGCGGGCCGGGTCGTCGACGTCCCGCGCGGAGAACACGGCGAGGCAGCGCTGCCCCCGCTGCCGCGCGACGAACCCCCGGCGGCCGCCGATCGCCGCGATCACCGGCCCGGCGCCGCCCTCCGCGAAGAGCAGCGCGACCGGCTGCCGCCCCTCGGCGACGGCCGCCGCGGCGCCGTCGTCCTGCCGCTGCGATCGCGGCGCGGACGGAGGCGGGATCGAGTCGGCGCGAGGCCGCGCGCGCAGGGCGTGCAGGGTGAGCCGGAGCGCGGCGGCGCTGTCCGGGCGGCGGCTCGGGTCCTTGGCGAGGCAGGCGAGCGTCAGCGCCTCCAGCCCCTCGGGGACGTCCACGAAATCGCTCGGGCGCGGGGGGCGCAGCGCAAGGTGGCCGTGCTCGACGGCCGTCTCGCCGCCGACGAACGGCGGGCGAAGGGTGATCAGCTCGAACAGGATCACGCCGAACGCATAGATGTCCGCGCGCGCGTCGATCCGCGCGGCGTCGCCCCGCAGCTGCTCCGGAGCCATGTACTCCGGCGTCCCCACGATGTCGCCGGCGCGCGTCACGCCGGCGGACACCGCCGGCGGCTCGCCGCCTTCGGCGAGCCGCGCCAGACCGAAATCGAGCAGCGCCGCGCGCCCGCTCGAGCCGAGGAGAAAGAGGTTCTCCGGCTTGAGATCGCGATGGATGACGCCGCGCGCGTGCGCCGCCTCGATCACGGCGAGGATCGCGTCCGCGCGCCCGGCGGCGAGCTCCGGATCGAGCGGCGCGCGCAGCGCCGCCAGCTCCTCGGCGAGGGTCTGTCCGAAGAGCCTCTCCATCACGAGATAGGGCCGCCCCCCGGGGAGCTCGCCGCGGGCGACGAGCCGCGGGGCGTGCGGCACGCCGACGCGCTCGAGCAGCGCGGCCTCCCGCCGAAACCGCTCGCGCAGGTTCCACGCCGCGTGCCTCCCTACCTTGATGGCGACCGGCGATCCATCGCAGTCCTGCTGCGCGGCCCAGACGTCGGAGAAGCCGCCGTGACCGAGCGGGCCGAGCAGCGAGAAGCCCTCTATCACGGGCGCCGCGCGCGCCACGGTGTCACGCTCGCCGGGCGGCGGGATAAAGCCATCTCTGACGCACGGAGCGTCAGCGGCGAGCCGCCCGTGACATACGGAGCAACGGTGCATGATTCGGCTCGTCTGCCGGCAGCCGGGGGTCGCATTCGATACCGGCTTACGCGTACTGTAGTGTGCGGGCTCAGCAGTTGTCATTGAGGAAGTAAGCGGCTGTCGCATACCCCATGAAGAACCCTGGCCAGAACGATGAGTCGTTCCCCGCCGCGCCGCCGGCCGACGCCCCCGCGACGGGCGAGCCGCCGTTCGTCACGTCGCGGACATGCAAACAACGCACGCCCGACACGCGCGATCGCGAGGGCGCAGGCCCTGGCGCCCTGCGCGCCGCGGCGCTGCGGGCAGGCGAGTACCTCCTCGACGGCGTCATCGCCGAGGGTGGGTTCGGCGTCGTCCACCGCGCGGTGCACGCGACGAGCGGGGCGCCGGCGGCGGTCAAGATCATGCACGCCGACCTGATCTCGCGCGCCGACGTGGTGCTCCGCTTCCAGCGCGAGGTGGACGCGATCGGGCGGATCCGGCACCCGAGCGTCGTGGAGATCCTCGACGTGGGGCGGCTCGACGACGGGCGGCCCTACTACGTGATGGAGCTCCTCCAGGGCAAGAGCCTCGAGCAGCACCTGTTCGCGCGCGGCCGGCTCCCGGCGGACGAGGCGCTCGCGATCCTCGATCCGCTCTGCAGCGCGCTCGCCGCGGTCCACGCGCTCGGGATCATCCACCGCGACGTGAAGCCCTCGAACGTGATCCTGTGCGAGCGCGGCGGAGAGCTCAGGGTGGTGCTGCTCGACTTCGGGATCGCGAAGCTGCTCGGCGCGACGGATCTCTCGCTCACGTCGTCGCGGCACGTGGTGGGGACCCCGGCGTTCATGTCGCCCGAGCAGCTCCTCAACCGGCCTGTCGACATGCGGACCGACGTCTACGCGCTCGGCGCGCTGCTCTACACGATGATCGCGGGATCGACGCCGTTCCTGGCGACCACGTACCCGGTGCTGCGCCACCTGCACCTGCACCAGGCGCCGCCCCGCCCGAGCCTGCACGCGCCGGTCGACCCGGCGTTCGACGATATCGTCGTGCGGGCCATGAGCAAGGATCCCGCCGGCCGCCACCCGGACGTCACCGCGTTCCTGGGCGACGTGCGGGCCGCGACGGCGCGGATCGCGCGGACCGGCGCGGTGGAGGCGGGGCACATCCGACGCCTCGCCATCGGGCTGCTCGTCGAGGTCCTCGCCGAGAGCCGCGCGCTCGAGGCCCCCACCGACGCCTTCCTGGCCGAGTTCGAGGCCGTGGTCCCGGACGCCGTGGCCGCGCTCGCGCCCTCGGGGTTCTCGCCGCTCGCGATCACGAGCACCAGCGTGCTGCTCGCGGCGCCCTTTCGGCGCGGCGAGCGCGGCACCGAAGAGGCGCGCCACCGCGCGATCGGGGCCGCCGTCGCGCTGCACACGCGGCTCGCCGGGCCGGGCCAGCGCGATCCCAGGATCAGCGTCCGCTTCTGCCTCCACGCCGGCGACGTGGTGCTCACCGAGGACGGCGCCCTTATGGGCGGGAACCTCCTCGAGCTCTCCTCGTGCCTCCCGGAGACGGCGGAGCCGGGCGTGTACGCGTCGCCGGCGATGCTCGATGGCGTCGCCTTCTTGTCCCACCGGGTCTCGGGGGCCGCCGGCGCCACGATCCCGATGCGCCGCGTGTTCGTGCGGCCGCCGGGCCGCGCCGCGGCGCCCGCGTAGCGCCCCGGCGCTCGCTGGGCCGCGAGCGCCGGGCGCCGAGTGGATCAGCGGGCGGGCTTGACGAACTTGAGGGTCATGCGGTCGCTCTCGCCGATCGCGGCGTAGTGCGCGCGGTCCTTGTCGCCGAGCCGGAAGTTCGGCGGCAAGGTCCAGACCCCTTCCGGGTAGTCTTTCGTGTCCTTCGGATTCGCGTTGATCTCGGACTTGCCGCCGAGCTTGAAGCCCGCCGACTCGACCTTCTGGATCACCCACGCTTCCGGGAGGTATCCCTGCTTCGCGCTCTCATCGGGGTTGGCGTCGGGCTTCGCCCGGTGCGCCACGATACCGAAGACGCCGCCCGGCTTGAGCGCCTTGAACGCCTCGGCGACGTAGGCGTCGAACTTGCCGTTCCGGTGCCAGCCGTGCGCCTCGCGAATGGCGATGACGAGGTCGGCCTTGCCCTCGATCCCGAGCTTCGGGCTGTCGCGATCGATCACGACGACATCGACCTTGCCGAACAGCTCGGGCGACTTCTCGATCATGCGCTTCACGCGCTTGCCATAGAGCGTGTTGCGCGAGTCCGCGGGGCCGTTCGGATCGAACGCCGTGATGATGAGCTTGCCCTTCTTCGCGAGCACCGGCGCGAGCAGCTCGGTGTACCAGCCCTCGCCGGCCCCGAGCTCGATGACCGTGCTCGTCTGCTTGAGGCCGAAGAACTCCAGGTTCTCGACCGGGTGCCGGGCGGCGTCGCGCTCGGCGTTGCCCGGGGTGCGGTGCTTCCCCTTGAGCGCCGCCCGCAGCGCGGCGCCCGCGCTCGGGTAGTTGGCCGCGATGAGCGCCTTGACCTCGGCCTTGAGCGCGTCGTCGAACCGCGCCGCCTCCTTGTCGGCCTTGGCCTCCATGGCCTTCATGTCCTCGGCGAGCTTGGCGAGCTCCGCCTGCTTCTTCTCGGCTTCCGGGTCCGCCTTGGGCGGCGTCGCCGCCTCGGGCTGCGCGGCCGGCGCGGCGGCCGGCGGTGCCTGCGTGGGGGCCGGCGGCGGGGGCGGCGGGGCGCTCTCGACGGGCGGCGGGCTCCCCGCGCAGGCGGAGAGCGCGCCAGCGAGGACGAACAGCAAGGTCCTTGAAGTGATGTGCATGCGCTGCTGCGTAGACCGGAGGCAGGACGGCCGCAAGACGTGGCGAGACGTGGCGAGACGTGGCGAGACACCGCGAAACCACAGGGAAAACCGGCGAGGTTCCGCGTTGACCAGGCGGCGGGGCCAGGGTAGCGTACGCGGTCCCGGGGGGGTGCTCGCACACTCACGCAGGTGGCCGATGCCGCTCAAGGTTCATAACACGCTCACGAGGAAGAAGGAGCCTTTCGTCTCCGCCCGGCCGAAGGTCGTGCGCATCTACACGTGCGGTCTCACGGTCTACGCCCCGATGCACATCGGCCATGCGCGCACCTACTGCTTCTGGGACGTCTTCCGCCGCTACCTCGAGTACCGCGGCTATCACGTGCTGAGCATCATCAACTACACGGACATCGACGATCGCATCATGCAGCGCGCGAGCGAGCGCGAGGGTGCCGTCGACGTCGCCGAGCGGAACATCGCGGCGTTCCGGCGCGACTGCCGCAAGCTCCACATCAAGGACTACGCCGTCTACACGCGCGCCACCGACTTCGTCGACGAGCAGGTCGACATGGCGAAGCGCCTGATCGAGAAGGGCCACGCCTACACGGTGAACGGCGAGGTCTTCTACGAGGTCGGCACGTGGGCGCCCTACGGTGAGCTCTCGGGGCGCAAGGTCGACGAGCAGGAGGTCGGGGCGAGCGGTCGCGTCGAGGAGGACTTCGCTCGGAAGAGGCACCCGGCGGACTTCAGCCTCTGGAAGCCGACCGGCGCGGGCCAGCCGAGCTGGCGCACCGGCGAGGAGGGGTGGCCGACCGGGCGCCCCGGCTGGCACATCGAGTGCTCGGCGATGAGCACGGCGCTCCTGGGCGACCATTTCGATGTCCACGGGGGCGGCATCGACAACATGTTCCCTCATCACGAGAACGAGATCGCGCAGAGCGAGCCGCTCTGCGGGCGGCCCTGGGTGCGCTACTGGCTGCACCCGGAGCACCTCGATCTCAAGGACATGAAGATGTCGAAGAGCCTCGGGAACGTCATCTCCATCGAGGAGCTCCTGTCGAGGCACGGGCACGACGAGGCGCGGTGGTTCTTCGTCACGCAGCATTACCGTTGCAAGCTCCCGTTCGGCTGGGAGCTGCTGCAGCAGTCCGCACAGGGCTATGCGCGCATCAAGAAGCTCGCGACGGTCCTCGCCGGGAAGCTGAGCGGCGCGACGGAGGCTCCCCTCGCCCCGGGCGCGTACGCGTCGCAGCGGCCCGAGGAAGAGCGGTTCCCGAGGATGCGCCACCACTACGTTCACGGCCAGTTCGGGGAGCACACCGAGCGGTTCATCGCGCGCTTCATCGAGGCGATGGACGACGATCTGAACACGCCGAACGCCGTGGCTGCATTTTTCGATTACGTGAGCGCGCTCTATTCGGCTGGGATCGAGCAGTGTGAGGACCGCCCGTCGCTGCTCGCGGTCTACCGGGCGATCGTGCGTCACCTCGCTGTGTTCGGGGTGGAAATCGCCGAGCCGGCGCTCTATCCGGAGCTCGTTCCGGACTACGCGCTCGCCCCTGCCGAGGGCGCCGCTGGGCGCGGGGGTGACGCCGCGATCGACCGGCTGATCGCGATGCGCCAGGAGGCTCGGAAGGCGAAGGACTTCGCCAAGGCGGACGCCATCCGCAACCTGCTGACCGAGGCAGGTGTCGTGCTCGAAGACACCCCCCGCGGACCCCGCTGGTCTTCCTCCTGAGGAGCTCTCCCGCTTCGGATACGGGCCCATCTCGACGTTTTCGGTGCTCGGCGTACCAGAGTACGCCTCCGCGCCGAAAACGCCGATCTGGGCCCGTCTCCTGTGCGGGAGAGCTCCGCTAACGGATGTATCAGAGCTCGGAGAGAGAGCGGAGAGGATCGCGCGGCGGAAACTTGCCGGGGCGGGGAGCGGCGCGGCGGAGGGCGACGGTGGCATAGCGCGACGGCGGCGCGGCGCGATGCATTGAGACGGCTGCGCGATGCGTGGAGGAGGCGGCGCGGCGCGGCATATAGAAGCGGCGCAATGGATGACCGCGAGACGGCGGAGCTGCGGTCGGGACGAAGTGCGACGGGCGTGCGGCGACGAGAAGGAGCCTTGTTGTCTCTCTTTGCCGCGCGCCGCCGCGCACCATTCGGACGCGTCGAAAGCGTGCTTGTTTGATCTCGAGCCCCCGCCTGGGGGCGCAAAATGGGTGTGCCAGATGTGCCAGTGTCGGAGTCCCCCGACATGCCCAGGCACGCTGGGTTCGACGCGACAAGGCGAAAATCACGATCTGGGGCCGGGCATATCCATTGCCAATCGGGTGCTCCGCACCAGCGCCCAAACCCGAACGGCCCGGTCGGGTCAGACAGACGCCTGTTCGCGTCGCCGGCGGCAGCTCGAGCTGCCGCCGGACGGCGCTCGTGCAGTCAACTCTTACCCAACGAGAACGCAGATGCGGAACCTCTCCTTCGGCTTCACCCATACTCTCTCAATCAAAACCAGCTCGGCCGCGATCCTCGCCCTGCTCGCCTCGGGCGCCGCGTGCGGAAGCTATGACGTCGATGAAGGTTCACTCAACGATGCAGAACTAGCGCTCGAAGCGGCGGCCAGCGGGTCGAGCGCCGTCAGCGGCACCGTCTCCGGCGTCGGCACCAGCGTCGGCGTCGGCACCGGCGTCGGCGCGACCGGGACCGGCGGCTTCGACAGCAGCGTGGTCGCCAGCTCCACCGGCGTCGGCACTGGCGGCTCCACCAGCAGCTCGGTCACCGGCGTCGGCGGCGGCGCCGGCGTCGGCGGCGGCGACCCCGCCACCACCGGCGTCGGCGGCGGCGACCCCGGCGATCCGCCCCCGGTGGGGCCGCCGGCCGTCGGCTTCTGGCAGCTCGACGACTGCAACGCCGCGACCACGGCGCTGTTCGACTCGTCGAGCAACGGCAACACGGCCACCCGCTCGGCCAACGTGGCGTGCGCTCAAGGTGTCAGCGGCCTCGGCGTCGCCTTCAACAAGGACAACGACAAGATCCTTGTCGACGACGACGCCAGCTTCACGTTCGGACAGCACCTCGCCGTCGCCGCGTGGGTCAAGCCGACCGCGGTCTCAGGGTCGACGCCGCGGACCATCGTGCAGGAGAAGGGCGGCGGAGAGACGAGCTTCTCGCTCGACATCCGGAACAGCCAGGCGCGGTTCACCGTGACCTTGACCAGCGGGCGGACGGTCACCTCCCGGGCCCCCATCCAGGCCGGCGTGTGGACCCACGTCGCGGGGATCTACGACGGCACATTCGTGCGGCTCTTCCTGAACGGCGAGCAGGTCGGCCAGATCAGCGCGGCGGGCACGCTCCACGACATCGACGCGCCCATCCGTATCGGCAACAACGTGCAGAAGGAGCGCTTCACCGGCCTGCTCGACGAGGTCTGGCTCTCCGCCTCACCGACGACCGCCTTCGAGATCGCCCAGCTCTCCTGCCTCAGGCGCCCCACGACGGCCGTCGTCACGCCGGAGAGCAGCGGCCTGGTCGCCCCGAACACGCCGGTGGCGTACCAGATCGCCGTTACCAACAACGATGTCGGCTCGTGCCCCGGCCGCGACTACTTCCTCGACATCTTCAGCCCCTCGGGGGGCATCAACGTCTCCGGCGATCCCTCGTTCTTCCCCGGCGTCCTGCCCGGGAGCACGGCGACCTTCCCCGTCACCGTCACCGGCACCGAGGACGCGGATCCCGGCTCCCACGTGATCCCCTTCTCCGTGATCGACTTCAACTCGCCCGAGTTCATCGTCGCCTCCGGGGCCCTCGACTTCGAGCTGGCCGAGCCGACGGGGTGCTTCGTCCGGACGAGCCGGGAGATCTTCGTGAAGGACCTCAGCGTGGTCGAGGATCCCCTCCGCACGACGTTCAATGGGCCGCCGGGCGACCCCCGCACGGGCGCATGGACGTTCGCGCGCCTGATGGAGGACATGGCGCCCACGCCCGCCGACGCGCCAGCCATGGTCGAGGAGCTCTTCAGCACCTGGCTGACCGATCAGGTCGTCAACGGCTTCACCGTGCCAGCGCGCACGGCGATTCAGCAGGTCGTGCTCGACGAGTGGCCGAGGAGCCCTGACGGGGCGCTCGACCTGCGGCAGGCGCCGCTCTTGCTGCTCGGCATCGTCAACAGGATCGACGTGCGCAACCTCGCCGAAGGCCACGCCGGCGAAGGGAGGTTCGTGTTCGGCGTCGTCAGCCAGGGCTTCCCGCAGCAGTTCACCGTGATCCTGGAGTACAAGCTCCCCGCGTCGACCGAGGCCGACGTGCTCGACTGGGCGAACGACTGGCACGCCCTCGGCAGCCTGCCCTTCCCGTCCGAAGCGTACAACGCGGCGCTCCAGGACATCACCACGCGGTTCGCAGGCCGGAACGCCGCGCCCGGCAAGCCGAACGGGAGCTCGCTCGGGCAGCTCCGCACGAACGAGATCGCGCTCGCGGGG
Organism: Sorangium sp. So ce145; assembly: GCF_051525985.1. Classification (NCBI taxonomy): domain Bacteria; kingdom Pseudomonadati; phylum Myxococcota; order Polyangiales; family Polyangiaceae; genus Sorangium; species Sorangium sp. So ce145. The sequence goes on from NZ_CP150315.1 coordinate 7,482,974, forward strand.
CCGTGGGAGCTGCGCGAGTTCGTCCTCTCGCCCGACACGGGCTTCCTGCGGCCGGAGACCGTCAAGCTGACGCCGGATCTCGGCTTCGACGGATCGCCCACGCTCGCTGACTTCGTGAACCAGAACGAGGCCGCGATCATCGCGGAGCAGCACACGGTGCCCGACACGTTCCAGGGAAACCCGTTCCTCGGGGGCTCGTCGTTCAACAACCTCACGGCCTGGACCGCTCCTGGCATCCTCAACAACGAGGCGCGGCACAAGTTCTCGCTCAACACCTGCAATGGGTGCCACGGCGCGCAGGAGACCGGGACGGGGTTCCTGCACGTGAACCCGAGGTCGCTCGGGAACGAGGCGTCGCTGTCGGGTTTCATGACGGGGATCACGGTCGGTGACCCGGTGAGCGGTGAGCCGCGCACCTTGAACGATCTGAGGCGCCGGAACCAGGATATGACGGCGCTGGTCTGCGAGCCTGCCCCGACCTTCGCGGCGCTCAGGGCCGCGCCGACAGGCGGCGCGGCGGCCGCCGCGGCCGCGAGCCGCTCGGCGTTCATCCGCCGCGGCATCGGGCGCGTCCACTGATCCGGTAGCGCCCCGGCGCGAGGGGCGGCGGGCGCGGACGGCGAGCCGCGCCCGCCCGGCCTCCCGGGCAGGGCCCCGAGGAGGACGCGCCGTCCCTTCAGCTATCGAGTCCCGCGCAGGAGAGCCGCGTCCCGGCCGGGAGCTCCAGCCCGAAGCGCTCTCTCAGGACGTCGAGGAGCGCGTCGTCGTGCACCGAGACGCGCTCGACGCCGTCCACCCGCCAAAACCCCAGCTCGCGGTTGCGCAGCGTCACCCGGCCTTCCGGCGACGGGAGCGCCACGATGAGGTTGTTCACGAACAGCGAGCTCGGGTGCGTGGACGTGTAGTGGTTCGCCACCTCGTAGTCGATCGGGAAATGCTCCTCGAGCGTGAACGCATAGATGTCCTGACACACCTCGCCCGCCCTGGAGGCGAGCACCCAGGACGAGCCCTCCCGGCGCAAGCCGATCACGTCGAGCACCCGCGCGTGCCCCTCGCCCTCGACGAGCGGGAGCGGCTGCAAGAGCCCCGGACCGCCGAAGCCGACGTCCGCGATGAACGGCCCCTCGGGCAGCTCGACCAGCGACAGCATGTGAGATCGAGGGCCCGTGTCGCTGCGCTGGAACCGCACCCGCGCGATGAGCGTCGTGAGCTTGAACCCGAGCCGGCGCAGCACCGCGGCGAACAGCGTGTTGTGCTCGAAGCAATAGCCGCCGCGGCGCGCCCTGACGAGCTTCGCCTGGACGCTGGCCAGGTCGAGGCGGATCGGCCGGCCGAGCAGGACGTCGAGGTTCTCGAAAGGGATGGAATAGACGTGCGCCGCGTGAAGCGCGTCGAGGACCTCCCGCGTGGCGGCGAGCGCGCCGCGGTAGCCGATGCGGGCGAGATAAGCGTCGAGGTCGAGCGACGCGCTGTCCTGTGTCGAAGGTTGCATTGGATCGGTGCAGCGAGGATACGCGGCCCCTCGCTTGAGCGTCAACGCACCGGTCAGCACATGGACGGCGGTGGAGCGCGTCTCCGCGGCTCGACTCCGCGTCACGCCCCCTGCGCGTCGGGGAAGAGCTTCTGGAAGCTGTCCTTGTCGATCGCCTTTTCCAGCGCCGCCTGGACCGAGATGGTGTCCTTCTTGACGAGCCGCTCCAGCGCCATGTCCATCGTCTGCATGCCGGCCGAGCGGCCTGCCTGCATCAGGTTCGTGATCTGGAACGTCTTGCCCTCGCGGATCATCGCGGAGAGCGCGCTCGATCCGACGAGGATCTCGTGCGCGGCGACGCGGCCCGTGCCGTCCTTCGTGCGGAGCAGCTGCTGGGCGATGATCGCGGCGAGGCTCTCGGCGAGCATGCCGCGGACCTGGAGCTGCTCGTCCGCGGGAAACGCGTTGATGATACGGTCGATCGTCGCGGCGGCGCTGTTCGTGTGGACGGTGCCGAAGACGAGGACACCGAAGCTCGCGAGCTGCAAGGCGAGCTTCATGGTCTCGTTGGTCCGGAGCTCGCCGATCAGGATCACGTCGGCGTCCTCGCGCCCGGCGCTGCGGATCGCGCTCGCGAAGCTGCCCGCGTCGGGGCCGACCTCGCGGTGCGTGATGTGGGCCTTGATGGGGCTGTGCACGAACTCGACCGGATCCTCGATCGTGAGGACATGGCACGCGCGCGAGCGGTTGATGTGATCGATCATCGCCGCGAGCGTCGTGGACTTGCCGGAGCCGGTCGGCCCCGTGATCAAGATGAGCCCGCTCGTCCGCTCGGACAGCCGGCGGGCGATCTCGGGGCATCCGAGATCGTCGAGCGAGAGGATCTTGCTCGGGATGGTGCGGAAGACGGCCGCGAGCCCGGTGGTCTTGTAGAAGTAGTTCGCGCGGAAACGGGCCTTGTCCGCGTAGGAATAGGCGAAGTCGAGATCGAGCTCGTCGACGATCCGCCGCGTCTCCTCGGGGGTCGTGATCTCGAAGAGGAGCGCCTCCATCTCGGCCGTGTCGAGGGGCGTGTCGCGCAGGGCGATGAGCTCGCCTCGGGCGCGCACGAGCGGCGGATAGCCGATGCCGAGGTGCAGGTCGCTGCCCTTCCTGGAGAGCAGCTCGTCGAAGAGGCGATCGATCCGGGCCACGTTACGCTCCCTTCTTTCCGAAGAGCGCGCCCGCGCGCTCGAAGAGGCCCTTGCCCGCCTCGACGGGCGCGGACTTGGACGCGTCGGGCGCGGGGGCGGGCGGCCTCCTGTCCGGCGTGAGCATGGGCTGCCGCCTGCCGGCGAGGACGGCCTCGAGCTCGTCGGGGGCCTCCGCCACCTTGAGCGCGGCCTCGAGCGTGGTCTTGCCGGCGCGGACGAGCTCGGCCAGCGAGTCGTCCAGGCGGATGATCCCGAGGCCCTTCCCCCGCTGCTGGAGGCTCGGTATCTGGAACGTCTTGGAGTCGCGGATCAGGTTCCAGAGCGGGACGGAGCCGGGCAGGACCTCGGCGGCGGCGACCATGCGCTTGCCGCCCTCGCTCGGCAGGAGCCGCTGACTGACGATGAGCCGGAGGCCGCCCGCGAGGGTGACGCGCACCTGCTGCTGATCGCCGGGCGGGAAGAGATCGATCAGCCGATCGATGGTCTTCGCCGCGCTCGGCGTGTTCATGGTGCCGAGGACGAGGTGGCCGGTCTCGCTCGCGGCCAGCGCCATGCGGACCGTCGCCGTGTCCCTGAGCTCGCCGACGACGATGACGTCGGGGTCCTCGCGCAGCGAGGCCTTGAGGGCGTTCTCGAAGGAGCGGGTGTGCGTCCCGACCTCGCGCTGGCTGATCATCGCCTTGCCGCGCGCATGGACGAACTCGACGGGATCCTCGACCGTGATGATGTGATGGCTGGTCTCGCGGTTCAGGATATCGACGATCGCGGTGAGCGTCGTGGTCTTGCCGTGGCCCGTCGGCCCGGTGATCACGATGAGGCCCTGGTGGTGGCGGGTGGCGAGCCCGATGGCGTCGGGCAGGCCGAGCGACGCGAGGGTCGGGATGGTGCGCGCTATCAGCCGGAACGAGCCCTTGTACCCCTGCCGGTGGCGCGAGATGTTCACCCGGAAGCGGCCGAGCGCGCCGAGCTCCAGGGCGAAATCGCAAGAACCCTCGACCTCGAGCACCCGCGAGAGGCGCGGCGGGACGCGCGGCAGGAGGAGGGACTCGACGGCCGCCGGGTCGAGCGGCTCGCCGTGCGGCATCAGCTCGCCCGCCACGCGCAGGAGCGGCGGGCGGCCGGCGACGAGGTGCAGATCGCTCGCGCCCTGATCGCGCGCCATGGCGAGCAGCCCTTCGAAGGCGGCCGACGGCACCTCGGCGGAGGAGGGCCGCGCGCGCCCGCCCGCGGCGACCGCGCGCGCGGCGGCGCGGGGCTCCGGGGACGGCGCTGACGGGCGGGCGGCCGGCGCGGCGCGCTCGGCGGCCGGCGCATCGTCGGCGCGCGCCTCGAAGCGGGCCACCGAGGGCCGGCTGGCGCGGGGCTCTGCAGGCGGCGGCGGGGAGCGGAGGTCGAGCGCGACCTCCGAGGAGCTCGTGCGCTTCGCGTCCTGCTCGCGCGGCGGTGGGCGCTGCCCCTCCTCGGGTGCGAGGTGCTCCCGCATGGAGAGCTGCTGCGAGGGGCGCGCGGGAGGCGCGGCGGCCGCGGTCCCCGAGGCGGCGGACGACTGCATCCGCGTCATGCGGGCGTGCACGAGGTCGCCCTGGCGCGCGGCGACGACCGAGATGGCGCCGATGCCCTCGATGCGGATGTGCCACTGCGACGGCTTGGCGCCGAGGGCCTCGATGTGGCGGCCGCCGCCGAGCGCGCTGAGGAGCATGAGGATGTCCTCCGTGGAGAGGGCGCCGGGATCGACGGCCTGGAAGGCGCCCGAGACCTTGACGCTGGGCATGCGCCCGGTGGCCACGGCGAACTCGGTCACCTCGGGGCGGTTCAGTTGCGAGAGCCAGGATCGAAGGGCGTTCATCGTCGTCGCTCGTCTCCGCAAGCCGACTCTATCAACGATGAGGCGCCGCGTTTCAAAATGTCGTGCGACGGAGGCGACATTCGGCCGTGGCGACCCGCGCCGCGCGGCCCCGCGCCGACTCCCTCCCACCGTGCCCGCTCGCGGCGACCGCGCGGTCCTCCCCGGAGCGGAGCGACCCGGCTCACGCCCGCGGCGTGCTCCGCCGCGCGCGGCGCCGGGCTACTGGATCGCGAGCTTGAGCCGAGCGCCCTTCACGAAGTGGCCAGGCGTCTTGCCCTTCTCGCCGGGCGGCGCCTGCGGCTCCGAGTCGATGGTGAGCTGCATGTTGCCGGTCGACTCGATCTTCTTCATGGTCACCCTGGCGATCTCGACCCATTTCGTGGATCTGGGTCCGCCGGGGTCCTCGACCTTGCGGAAGAGCACCGCCTTGGTCCCCGCGGCGACCGGCTTCTCGGTCGTGGAGACGAGCGGCAGCAGGGTCGCGACCTTCCCCGCGCGCGAGACAAGCCTGCCATAGACCTCCACGGAGAAGGTGTCCCACTCGCCCGCGCCGGGGGCCGAGGCGGGCTCTGCCGTAGGCGCGCTCTCCGCGCCGGCTGCCGCCGGCGCAGCCTGCCGCGGCGTGGCGGGGTGATCTGCCGAGGCCGCGGCCGGCGTGGCGGAGAGGAGCGCGGCCGCGCCCGCGGCGACGAGCGATCGCGAGCACCTGGAGAGCCAATCACCAACCGTCTTCATGCACCACGCTCCTTCGCTACTTGGACGCGATCCCACGACCTGCGCGAACTCCGCAGGCTCGCAAACACCGCAGTCACAAAACTTCTCATCATGACGCAAACTGGCACCTTCCGCAACTCATTTCTCGATCTCGACGGGGTTTGCGGTCATGAGCCGTTTCTTCATCGTCCATCATCCATCGTCAACTGCTCGTCAGATCGTCAGCTGCTCGTCAGCTTCTCTCCGCCCTGAGCGATTGGGCGCGCCTCGCTCAGATTCAGGTGCTGGCCGCGTCGGCGAGGCCGACCGGGCTCCGGCTGCGCGGCGCACGAGGAGCGCGGCGCGGCTCGACCGAGCTCACCTGGTCATCTGGCTTGCCTGTCGTTCTGGCTCGCCTGTCGTTCCGGCCGCCTGGTCGCCCGGCGTGACCGCCTGCCTGGGCTCTCCGGCTCGCCTCGCTGGTTCTCCGACAGGTCCATCAGCGCGCTTCGCGAGGCGCGCTCTCGAAGAGCGAAGCACCCGCGCGAGCGACAGGCTGGCTCGGTCCAAGCCCGCCGTACCTCATTCCCACCCGTCCGACGAAACCAGCTGCGCACAGCAACGCGATCTCTCCCTCTCCAACCTCGCTCCGGGAACCTTCCCGGTGCCTTCCAACACCGCCGACCCGAAAATCGATGTCGGAGTAAGAGTCGCGTTTCAACCAAGATATCATGTCTTCGTCAAAGCAGAGCAGAAATTTTCGGACGCAGTCGATTCTGGTGAGCCCCCGTGCGTCCATGTGTGCCGGCGCAGGCCTGCGCCGGTCTGTCCATGTGTGCCGGCGCAGGCCTGCGCCGGTCTGTCCATGTGTGCCGGCGCAGGCCTGCGCCGGTCTGTCCATGTGTGCCGGCGCAGGCCTGCGCCGGTCTGTCCATGTGTGCCGGCGCAGGCCTGCGCCGGTCTGTCCATGTGTGCCGGCGCAGGCCTGCGCCGGCGGGCCCTGCCGCTGTAGGATGGCCGCGGAGGAACAGAGCCCATGCCCACGGTCGCCGATCACTACGACAAGCTCCTCGCCGAGCACTATTCGCGGATGTTCGGGGATTACGACGCCAAGGTCGCCGAGCAACGGGCGCTGTTCGAGCGCCTCGGCCTGCGCCCGGAAGGCTCGCCCGAGGCCATCGACCTCGGGTGCGGCTCCGGCTTTCAGTCCCTCGCGCTGGCGCAGCTCGGGTTCAGGGTCACCGCCGTGGACACGTCGGACAGGCTGCTCGCCGAGCTCGAGGCGCGCCGCGGGCCGCTCGCCGTCGAGATCGTGAGAGGGGATCTCCTTGACGCACTGGAGGGCTCGGGGCCCCCCTGCGCGCTCGCCGTGTGCATGGGCGACACGCTCCCCCACCTCGGCAGCAAGTCGGACGTGGAGCGGATGTTCGCCGGCTGCGCCCGGCGACTCGCGCCCGGCGGCCACCTCGCGCTCACGTTCCGCGACCTCACCCGCGAGCTCGAAGGCGCCGACCGGTTCATCCCAGTACACGACTCCGCGGATGTGATCATGACCTGTTTCCTCGAGTACGAACCCGAGACCATCAAGGTGCACGATCTCGTTCACTCGCGCGGCCGAGAGGACGGCCGGTGGACGCTGTCGGCGAGCTTCTATCGCAAGCTGCGCCTCTCCCCCGATTGGGTCTGCGACAGGCTCGACGCGGCCGGACTCCGCGTCATCCATCGCGAGATCGCGCGCGGCCTCGTCACCCTCGTCGCGCGCTCCTGAGCTGACGTGGGCCGGGATACGAACACCCATTCAAATATATTTCATGGAGGTTGATGGCGCGGGCGACGCGGCGCTAACTTGATATGGGAGGATGAGACCCATGTCCGAGAGAGCGAGTCAGACAGGCACGAACGACGCGGGGCAAGCTGCGGTCGTCAACCGGCCGTCGCGGGATGAGGTCCAGGACCTGCGGCGAGAACGAGACGAGGCGCGCCAGCTCCTGGCGACGCTGGTCGTGGCGCTCAAGCGCGCGACGTTCCGGCACGGCACCTACATCGACGGGCTGGGCGCCGCGATGGTCGCCGTGGATCGGTGGTCCAAGCCACGAGGCCGATGATCGAAGGGCCGGCCCCGGGCTGCGGTGACGCCCGGAGCCGCGGGCCCACGCCCCGAGAGACCTGGTGCGCGCCGCCTTGGCCGCGCGAACGACCTCGCCGCTGGTGGACGTGGTGGACGCGGCGGGCGCGGTGGGCGCGGCGGGCGCGGCGGGCGCGGCGGTCCAATGACGCCGGCCCCGCCTGCCGGCTAGGCGCGAAGGCCGGAACGGAGTAGGTTCCCGGCATGGCCGGATACCGCAGTCGTACATCCACCCAGGGTCGCAACATGGCAGGGGCGCGCGCGTTGTGGCGCGCCACCGGCATGAAGGACGCGGACTTCGAGAAGCCGATCGTCGCCATCGCCAACAGCTTCACGCAGTTCGTTCCGGGGCACGTCCACCTCCACGACGTCGGCCAGCGGGCGAAGAAGGTCATCGACGCCGCGGGCGGGTGGGGCGTCGAGTTCAACACCATCGCGATCGACGACGGCATCGCGATGGGCCACGCCGGCATGCTGTACTCGCTGCCGAGCCGGGAGCTCATCGCCGACAGCGTCGAGTACATGGTGAACGCGCACTGCGCGGACGCGCTCTTGTGCATCTCGAACTGCGACAAGATCACGCCCGGCATGCTGCTCGCCGCCATGCGGCTCAACATCCCGACGGTCTTCGTCTCGGGGGGCCCGATGGAGGCGGGCAAGATCGTCGGGACCCACGACCGCGACGGCAAGCCGCTCATCCGGAAGCTCGACCTCATCGATCCGATGATCGCAGCGAGCGACGACAAGGTGACCGACGCGGATCTCGCCGCGATGGAGCGGTCGGCGTGCCCGACCTGCGGCTCGTGCTCCGGCATGTTCACGGCCAACAGCATGAACTGCCTCAACGAGGCGCTCGGCCTCGCGCTGCCCGGCAACGGCACGCTGCTCGCGACGCACGCGGCGCGCTGGGAGCTCTTCGAGGCGGCGGCGAAGCGCGTCGTCGCGCTCGCGCAGCGGCACTACGTCGACGGCGACGCCTCGGTGCTGCCGCGGAGCATCGCGACGTTCGAGGCGTTCGAGAACGCGATGGCGCTCGACATCGCGATGGGCGGCTCGACGAACACGGTGCTCCACATCCTGGCGGTCGCCCGCGAGGCGCAGGTGGACTTCAAGATGGCGGACATCGACCGGATGTCGCGCAAGGTGCCCAACATCTGCAAGGTCGCGCCGTCGTCGCATCACCACGTCGAGGACGTGCACCGCGCGGGCGGCGTGCTGACGATCCTCGGCGAGCTCGACCGCGCGGGGCTCATCCACCGGCAGGTGGGCACGGTCCACGCGGGCACGCTGGGCGAGGCCATCGACGAGAACGACATCCGCCGCCCCACGGCGACGGCCGCCGCGAAGAAGCGCTCGCTCGCCGCGCCGGGCGGCGTGCCGACCACGGTCGCGTTCTCGCAAGACAAGTACTTCGCCGACACCGACGATGACGCCCAGAAGGGCTGCATCCGCGACGTCGACCACGCGTACAGCCGCGAAGGCGGGCTCGCCGTGCTCTACGGCAACATCGCGGCGGACGGCTGCATCGTGAAGACCGCCGGCGTCGATCCCGAGATCTGGAAGTTCGAGGGGCCCGCGCGGGTGTTCCACTCGCAGGAGGCGGCGTGCGACGCGATCTGGGACAACCAGATCCGCTCGGGCGATGTGGTCGTGATCGTCTACGAGGGGCCGAAGGGCGGCCCCGGCATGCAGGAGATGCTCTATCCGACGTCGTTCCTGAAGGGGAAGGGCCTCGGGAAGGCGTGCGCCCTCATCACCGACGGCCGGTTCAGCGGCGGGACGTCGGGCCTGAGCATCGGGCACGTCTCGCCCGAGGCGGCCGAAGGCGGGACCATCGGGCTCATCGAGGAGGGCGACCGCATCCGTATCGACATCCCTGCCCGGACGATCGATGTCCTCGTCAGCGAGGCGGAGCTCGATCGCCGCCGCCGCGCCGCCGAGGCGCGCGGCGCCGATGCGTTCAGGCCGAACCGCGACCGGAAGGTCTCCCCTGCCCTGCGGGCTTACGCGCTGATGGCCACGAGCGCCGCGAACGGCGCTGTCCGCGACGTCGGCCAGATCGAGCCGAGCCGGCGCGCCGGGGACGGCGCGACCGCGGCCGCCCCCGCGCAGCGCAAATAACCGAGCTCCAGCCGCCGTCCAGCCGCCGAGCCGCGCAGGCGAGGCGCGGACGAGGACGCAGCGCCCGCAGCGCCGCGGCCGCCGCCGGTGGAACGGTGGCCACCGCCCCGGCCACCCGGCGCGCCTCGGCGCCCGGCGCAGGTCGGGCGCTGCAACGCTCCGGGCCGGTACGACATCCACCGCGACGGGGGTGCGCCCGGTCGCGTATGATGCCGTACATGAGAAAATTGGCGCTCATCGTGGCCACCTCTCTCGTCTCGGGTTGCAGCCCGAAGGTGCGTGATTTTCCTGGTGACCAGGACGTCGGGAGCGGTGGAAGCGGGGCCGGTGGCGGCAGCAGCGCCACCGCAAGCAGCGGTGACGCCACCACCAGCAGCGGCGTCAGCAGCAGCGTCAGCAGCAGCACCGGCGCCAGCAGCAGCAGCGGCGCCAGCAGCAGCAGCGGCGGTGCGACGGATAGCTGCGTCGACCCGGTGGAGGACTGCCCGCCAGCGCAGAGCGCCTGCGTGGAAGCGGTGTGCAGCGACGGTGAGTGTGCGGAGCGGCCGAGGCCGGCGCGGACCCCCTGCGGGGCGGACGGCAGCGCGGCGTGTGATGGAACCGGGGACTGCGTGACGTGCGCGGGCGGCGTGCAATGCGAGTGCGGGGAGCCGGGTTGCCCGAACACGTGCGGCTCGACGGACGTGATGGCCATGCCCCCGAGCTGCGCGGGGGGCAGGCCGGGCGCCGGGGACAGCTGCGGGCCGGGCGACGCGAGCTGCTGCGGCAACAGGATGGTCCCCTGTGGCACCTTCCTGAGGGGCTACGACGGGACGCCAAGCACGGACGACGCGTTCCCCGCGGCCGTCAGCGACTTCCGCCTGGACAAGTACGAGATCACGGTGGGGCGATTCCGGGCGTTCGTGGATGCCGGGCAGGGCGTGCAGGAGAGCCCGCCGGCCATCGGGGCTGGCCGGCACCCCCACGTCAACGGCAGCGGGTGGATCGCGGGGTGGAACTCGCGGCTCGCGCCGAACACCGCGGCGCTCCGGGCGGCGCTGCAGTGCAATGGCGATCGCCTCTGGACGTGGACCGACGCCCCCGGGTCGAACGAGGACCTGCCGATCAATTGCATCACCTGGTTCGAGGCGTTCGCGTTCTGCGCGTGGGACGGCGGCCGCCTGCCCTCCGAGGCGGAGTGGAACTATGCGGCTGCCGGCGGCGACGAGCATCGACCTTACCCCTGGGGCACCGGGATCGACGGCGATCGCGCCTCCTACAACTGCACCGGGGATGGAAGCGCCGCGGGGGTTTGCGCGCTGAGCGACATCCTGCCGGTCGGGTCGAAGCCGCGTGGCGACGGGCGATGGGGGCACTCGGATCTGGCCGGCAATCTGTGGGAGTGGACGATGGACTGGTGGCGGGATGCGCTCCCCACGCCGTGCATCGACTGCGTGCATCGCGTGGACGGCGATCGCGACGCGACGCGGGTCACCCGCGGCGGGAGCTACCGCGCGCCGGCGACGGACGTGCGCGCAGGCAACCGCGACTTCAGTTATCCCATCGACCGCGTCAACAACATCGGCGCCCGCTGCGCACGAAGCATCTAGAGCGGCGGTCACCCGCCCTGTTCGGCATGAGGCTGAGGTGGGCGGAAATTGCCGTGGATCGGACGTCGCGGGACGTCGCGGGACGTCGCGGGACGTCGCGGAACGTCCACTCAACCGGATTCGACGCCGGGCGTGGTGTGCGATGTCGACGCTGAGGCGCGGCGTGCTAGAGCGCGCGATCGTGGCGTCATCGCGGGGCCAGGCTCAAGGGCAGCAGATCACCGTCGTGGGCGCAGGGGTGATCGGGTTGACCACGGCGGTCGTCCTCCAGCGCGACGGCCACCGGGTGCAGGTGATCGCAGCGGCGCGCGGCGAGCGCACGACCTCCGCGGTCGCGGCGGCGCTGTGGCATCCTTTCCTGGCGAACCCGCCCGAGCGCGTCAACGCGTGGTCCTCGAGGAGCCTCGATGAACTCACGCGCATCGCGAACGAACACCCGGAGGCGGGCGTGGATCTCCTGACCGCGCGCGAGGCGGCGGACGACACGCGCCTGCCGTGGTGGGCTCCGAGCGTCCCGGACCTCGCGCTCGAGCCTGGACCCCACCCGCTGGGCGCGCCGTACAGCCTGCGATTCACGGCGCCGCGCATCGAGCCATCGTTGCACCTGCCCTGGCTGGAGGCGCAGCTCGACTGTCCAGTGCGCGCCGAGCACGTGCGATCGCTCGCCGAGGTCGAGGGTGACTGCATCGTGAATTGCACCGGGCTCGGGGCGCGCGCGCTCACCGGCGATGGCGAGCTCATCGGCGTGTACGGCCAGGTGGCGATCGTCGAACCAGGCGAGATCCCCCCAGATGTCGCACTGGGTGATGAAAGGGACGAATCGGCGCTCGTCTATGTCATCCCAAGGCGTCGCGAGATCGTGATTGGCGGTTGTTTCATCCCGTCGCCCGATGATCGCCCGTTGACGCCTGATCCCGAGCTCGCTGACGCAATGCTCCAGCGGGTGCGCGCGGCCGGGCTCAAGCCGGGCCGCTTGCTCGGCTCACGCGCCGGGCTGCGCCCTTACCGGAGCACCGTGCGGGTGGAGCGAGAAGGCCGTGTGATCCACAACTACGGCCACGGCGGTTCGGGATACACGCTGGCATGGGGTTGTGCCCACGAGGTGAGCGCAATGCTGCGGGACGGCAACGGGTCGACACACGGCCATGTCTAGCGGAATGTGACGAGCGCACTGTTTTGACGCGCGCCATGATGTCAACGTCAGCGTCAGCGCGGTGCTCCGGGCCTGTTCCTCGGACAACGGCAACGGCGCCAACGCCAACCCACGCCGCGAGCGCCGCTACGAGCCAACGCAAGCTCATGCAGGCGGACGACGTGGTCGCAAACCGACGCAACGGTTGCGTCGATCACAACGGTCGTAACCGACGTAACCGACGTGACCGACGTAACCGACGTGACCAACGTGACCGACGTAACCGACGTGACCAACGTGACCGACGTAACCGCCACGAACCGAAACAAACGACGCTGTCTCTGGAATCCAGCCAACCAGAATGCCCGACGCAACGCTCCGAAAGTCCCGTTGTGCTCCTGTTGCTAGGCTGCTAGATTGAATTCGTGCTCGTCTGCGAGCGTCTCCCGCCTTCTCTCGCAGTGGGACCGCCCATGGCGCTCCTTTGTTCGTCTGAGGGAATGGCCGTGGACGGCCTCGCCCTGGAGGTCGCTAACCCCTGACGGCCTCTCGGTGCCATCCCTGGATCGCGGTCCCGAGTGGTCGAACGTTCGTTTGCGCTTGATCCGGTGTCCACCGTTCGCTGTCACCCACGTGAAGATCCGAAGCTTCCCCGGGGAGTTTTGAGCGCCATGAACAACGACGAGAATCGACTCAGTCGTCCATCGGGGCGGCCAGCCGTCTGGAGTTTCACGAGGAGCAACGACGAGATTTGCCCGAGCCGCCCCTCGGGGAGGCCGTCGGGGAGACCCTCGGTCAGGCCGTCAGGGCGGCCCTCGGGGAGGCCGTCGGGGAGACCTTCCGGGCGGCCGGCCCTCTGGAGCGTCCTGCCGCTCGACAGCGGCTTGCTGCAGACCCGGACGATCGAGTGGCCGACGGTGGCGCTGTTCGCCGGGTCGTACGCCCTCTGGGTGACGGCCGTCTACGCGGGCATCGCGGGCTCGGTGTCGACCGTTCCGGCCGTGCTCGCGGCGGCGGTCGCCGCGTATGCCGCCTTCACGCCGATGCACGAGGCCTCGCATCGGTCGCTGGCGCGCTCCGCGCTGCTGAACGGCGTGATCGGGCGGCTGTCCGGGCTGCTGCTCGGGGCGCCGTTCCTGGCGGTGCGTCACTTCCACCTCGAGCATCACAAACACACGAACGACGCGGACCGGGATCCCGACTACTGGAGTGGGCGCGGCCCGTGGTACCTCCTGCCGCTCCGCTGGGCGACACAGGATCTCCACTACTACTATCTATTTTTGCGCTCCTACCACGCGCAGAAGCGCGCGGAGCGGCTCGAGACGGTCGCTTCGCTCGCGGCCATGCTCGCGCTCGTGGCGCTGGCCTTCGGGCTCGGCTATGGCGAGCTCGCGCTCCTCTACTGGATTTTGCCGGCGCGGCTGGCGATCTTCTTCCTCGCGTTCGCCTTCGACTACCTGCCTCACTACCCGCACGAGATCACGGCGACGCAGAACCGGTACAGCGCGACGCGCGCGGTCGACAGCGCGCTGTTCAACGTGCTGCTCTTCGGGCAGACGTATCACCTGATCCACCACCTCTACCCGGCCGTGCCGTTCTTCCGCTACAGGACCGTGTGGAAGCACCAGCGCGAGGAGCTCATGAAGCTCCGCTCGGAGAGCATCCCCCCGCCGCGGGCGCCGCTGCCCCTGATCGCGGCGGGCAGCCTCGCCGCGCCGCGGGCGCCCACGATCCAGACGGCTCACCCCACGCAGGGCGCGGCCGAGCTCGACGTCATCTGATCCGCGCCGCGCGGCGCCCCGCTCCACGGCGGTATCCGCCCACCTCTCTGCACCATGCCCAGCAGAGCGACGGTCCCCCGCACAGGAGACCGGCCCAGCCACCATGCCCAGCAGAGCGGCGGTCCCCCGCACAGGAGACCGGCCCAGCCACCATGCCCAGCAGAGCGGCGGTCCCCCGCACAGGAGACCGGCCCAGCCACCATGCCCAGCAGAGCGGCGGTCCCCCGCACAGGAGACCGGCCCAGCCACCATGCCCAGCAGAGCGGCGGTCCCCCGCACAGGAGACCGGCCCAGCCACCATGCCCAGCAGAGCGGCGGTCCCCCGCACAGGAGACCGGCCCAGCCACCATGCCCAGCAGAGCGGCGGTCCCCCGCACAGGAGACGGGCCCAGATCGGCGTTTTCGGCGCGCAAGCGCACCGGAGTCTCAGGATTGATCATATTTTCCCCACCTCCCTCGCGGCGCTCCAGCCCTGGACGAGGGTGAGCAGCTGCTCGTAGCCACGGCCCAAGGTCTGCCAGCCGGGCTCGCCGTTTCGCCGGAGGTGTCCGCCGAGCCCGGCGATCGCCAGGAAGGCATCGCGGGCCGTGGCGTTCTCGGGCAGGGGCTTGCGCGCGAAGACCCGCAGCACCTCGAGCTGGGTGGGCGTGAGCACGGCGGTCGCGGGCTGCTCCGGAGCGCGCCGAGCCTCGCTGCGCAGCAGCAATAGCTGCCAGGCGATGGGCGCGAAGAGCGCCAGCACGTTGCGCAGGCCGTGCAGGTCCTCGATCTGGCGCTTCTCGTAGGCGCATCCGGTCTTCAGGGCCTTGAAGAGCTCCTCCACCATCCAGCGCGCCCGGTACCAGTCGACCAGCTGCGTCAGCTGCTCGACGGACTCGACCGGCTCGCTCGTGAGCAGCACCCACTCGACCGGCGCTTCGCCCGGCGGCGGCTCGATCTCCCAGACGCGTACGACCCGCAACGAGAGCGTCGCAGGCAGCTCGCGCGGCTGGGATCTCGGTCGCCGCAGGGTCACGCGCGTGCTTCCAAGGGCGAGCTTGGCCAAGCGTCCTGCACGCGGAGGATGCAGCCGTTTCTGTTGAGGGCTGCGATTGCCTGCCGGCCGCGGCGAAAGCTCTACCTCGCGCACGGCCACCGCTTGAACATGCGCGAGCGCCTGCTCGAGCTTGGCCTCCGCTCCGAGGGCGTCAGCCTCGACGAGGCGATTGTGCGCGAGCCGAATCACGAACCGATGCCCTGCGCTCAAAAGCTGCGCGAACAGGCCGTAGTCGTCGCCTTCGCGGTCCATGACGTGCACCACATCGTGCGGCGCAGCGCCCAAGACCGCGACTCGCTCCACCTGCTCTCCCCAGCGGTCGTGCTCGTTGTCCGTCGTGCCGTCGTCGCGCACGTGCGTGCTCAGATCGAGCACGCCGAGCGGGCGGCGCGTTCCATCGCCGCTGACCGCCAGCGTGAAGTGGGCGAAGAACGTCTGCCCCGAGGAGCGCAGCCGTCCGAGCCCCTGCCGCTGGCCGTCCGAGCGGAAGGAAAGGGTCGTGGTGTCATGGATGGCGAGCACGACCGGCTCGGCCTCCATGCGCGCGAGGGTGGCGCGCACATGCGGAGCCAGAATCGCCGCGGGCGTGACGGCGTCGTTGCCGAAGAAACGGTACGCCGCCTCCAGCTCGCTGTCGGACAAGAGCGAGGGGAAGCTCTTGTCCGGCGCCTGCGCCAGCTTCTGCACCAGCTTGGTCTGGCGCTTCGAAAGCCGCGCATCGCCGAAGTGCGCGTCGCTCATCTCCTCGGCGAGTGCCGCTGCGTGCTCTGCTGCAGGTGAACCCATCCGCAGCTTTGATCACGTCGCCCAGCACACATCAAGCGAGATGTGTAGGATCTTGAGACTCCAGTGCGCTGAGCACCGAAAACGTCGAGGCGGCCCAGCCACCATGCCCAGCAGAGCGGCGGTCCCCCGCACAGGAGACGGGCCCAGATCGGCGTTTTCGGCGCGCAAGCGCACTCCAGTGCGCTGAGCACCGAAAACGTCGAGGTGGGCCCGTATCCGAAGCGGGTGACCGCCGCTCTAGAGGCGCGCGCGGCGGCGGGTGCGCAGCGCTCGCGGCGGCAGCAGGACCTCTCGGAAGAGCAGCGCCTCCGCCACGGCGCGGCGGTCCAGCGCGACGCGGGACGCGTCGAGGCGCGACCCGAACGCGTCGGGCCGTCGCTCGCTCGTGCCGAGCGCCGGGATCGCGGCGCGCGCCCTGATGAGGATCGACAGCGACTGCGCGGGCGCCCGGTGCGCCGCCAGGACCGCGCCCGCGAGGAGCGCCCGGGCGTCGAGGACGGCGGGGACCCGGCCGGCGAGCAGCGCGTCGCGCGCGCGCGACGCCTCCTGGCGCTCGTGGGGGCCGTAGTCGAGCCCGCTGATGTCCTGCAGACCGAAGCCGGACAGGGCGGTGAGCGGGCCGGCATAGAGGCGCTCCACGATCCACGCGGCCATGGCGGCGAAGGGCGCCAGCGGGACGGGGCGAAAGGCGCCCCTCACGGGCAAGAGCAGGTCATCGAGGCTCACCTCGGCGTGGCGGCGCGCCCACGCCTCCCGCAGGGCGCGCGCGTCCTCGTTGAGCCCGCCCCGCTCGAGGACCATGCACCCGATGAGCACGCGAAGGTGCGGCGGAGGATGCTCGTCATAACGCGCGCCGGTCACGTCGGTCTGGACGGCGATGGACGCGTACGGCTCGTCCTCCTGGAAGAACAGCTCGCTCATCGTGAGCACGTAGGCGGGGCCGAACATGAGCGTGCCGAAGACGTCACAGAAGATCTCCTCGAACCACACGCCGAACACCCGCCTGAGCGCGGGAGCCCCGATGCGATCGCCGTCCGGCGCGAGCGGGCGCATCTGCTCGCCCCCCAGGCCGAGCTCGCGGCGCAGGGCCGGCTCGAGGCCGTCGACCGAGGCCAGGAAATCGTGCCCTATCTCGTGCGCGAGCGCCGGCCAGCGCAGCGGGGTCGAGAAGAAGTCGACAGGGAGGAAGATGGGCGCGATCGACGTCGGGATGAAGCCCGTCCAGATCGCGAGATCGAACCCCGTGAGCTGCGTGGCCGGCGCTCCGCTCCGGAGCGGCAGCCCCTCCGCCCGCGCGAACGCGATCACGGGGGCGTAGCAGGCGTCGGCGAGGGCGTCCGCGTCGCCGAGCTCGGGCAGGAGCGACGGGTCGCGGCGCTGCCGCACGAGCACCGCGATCTCGCCCACGACGAGCTCGATGGTGTCCGCCGCGGCCTCCGCCTCGCGGGCCGCGAGGCCCGCGTCGACGGCGGCGCGCAGGCTCCCGATCTCGTGCGGGACGGCCTCGAGGAGCACGTCGGTGAAGCGCCGGTTCGCCCGTTCGTGACGCACCACGTGGCCGAGCGCCGCGGCGCTCTGCTCGAGCTCGGCGAGCCGCAGGAGCACCACGCGCAGCCGGTCGGCGTCGGGCGCGCGCGGGGCGCCGAACGGCATCCCCGCCCACGGCGCAGCGCTCGGCGGCCCGACATCAACGAGCCCCGTGTCGCTCCCCGGCGCGACGTCGACGAGCCCCGTGTCGCTCCCCGGCGCGACGTCGACGAGCGCTGGTTCGCTCCGCGGGGCGTCCTCGCCGCCGGGCCGCGCGGCGGCACGCGCAGCGCGCTCGGCGAGCCTGGCTCGCACGCTCCCGACCAGGCTCGCGAGCTTGACGATCGCCCAGATCACTCCGACGAGGGCGCCGACGTATTTCTCGAGGTCGATGTCACGCATGGCGCCCCTCCAGCGTCGTCGGGGCGCGGCCCTCCGGCCGCGCGGCTCTCCGGCCGCGCAGCGCGCGGAGATAGCGCCCGGGGCGGGCCAAGCACCTCGGCGAGGACGAAGCGCCGCACGAGCGCGCCGCGGCGGCCGAGCCACGCGAGGAGCGGGCTCGGTGGGTCGCGCGGCGGCACCTCACGACTCCCCGGCGGGATCGGGCTTGCCCCCCGTGGTGCCGGCGATGCCCTGGCGCATCTCGGTGTCGGCGATGACGTTGCGCATGTTGTAGTAGTCCATGACGCCGAGCTTGCCCGTGCGGAGCGCCTCCGCGACGGCGAGCGGGATCGTCGACTCCGCCTCGACGAGCTTCGCCCGCATCTCCTGCGTCTTGGCCTTCATCTCCTGCTCCTGCGCGACCGCGAGCGCGCGGCGCGACTCCGCCTTGGCCTGCGCCACCTGCTTGTCCGCCTCGGCCTGCTCCGTCTGGAGCTTCGCGCCGATGTTCGAGCCGACGTCGACGTCGGCGATGTCGATGGAGAGGATCTCGAACGCCGTCCCCGCGTCGAGGCCCTTCTTGAGCACGTTCTTCGAGATGGTATCGGGGTTCTCGAGGACGTGTTTGTAGTCGTCGGCCGAGCCGATCGTCGAGACGACGCCCTCGCCGACGCGGGCCAGCACCGTCTGCTCGCCCGCGCCGCCGACGAGGCGATCGATGTTGGCGCGCACGGTCACGCGCGCGATCGCGAGGAGCTGGATACCGTCCTTGGCCACGGCCGAGACCTTCGGGGTCTCGATGACGCGCGGGTTCACCGACATCGCCACCGCCTCGAGCACGTTGCGGCCGGCGAGATCGATCGCGGCCGCGCGCGAGAAATCGAGCTCCATCCCCGCCTTGCCCGCCGAGATGAGCGCATTGACGACCGCCTCCACCCGGCCGCGGGCCAGGTAGTGGGCCTCGAGCATGTCGACGGACACCTCCTCGAGGCCCGCCTTCACGGCGCTGATCCGCGCGTTGACGATCTGATCGGGCGGCACCCGGCGCAGGCGCATCGCGATGAGCGTGAGCATCGAGACCCCGGCGCCCGACGCCTGCGCGGCGATCCACAGCCGGAGCGGCACCATGTACAGCGTCGCGACGATGGCGACGAGCACGAGCCCGCCGATCACGATGACCGAGATGATCTCCATATCCCTCTCCACCCGTCCCTGTCCGTGAAGGGCCGCCTCTCGCGCGCTCTCTAGGGCTTGCGCGGCTCGACGACGACCCGATTCCCCTCCACGCTCGCGACCCGCACAGGCGTGCCAGCCTCCACGTAGAGGCCGTCGGTCACGACATCGACCGCGCGATCCTCGATCTCGACCGTGCCGGCGGGGCGGAGCGGCGTGAGCGCCCTGCCCTCCTTGCCGGCAAGCGCGGCGAGCCGCGCGTCCGGGCCACGCCCGCTCCGCTGGGTCTCGAGCAGCACCATCTTGCGGCCCACCGGCGTCCTCGGGACAGCCCAGAACAGGAGCCCCGTCACGCAGACGCCGGCGCCCAGGGCGAGCAGGCCGTAGCCGATCCCGAGGGCCACCCACGCGAGCGCGACCGCGCCGAGCACGGCGGCGCCGCCGAGGAGCCCGACGAGGCCGACGCCGGGGATGACCAGCACCTCGATGGCGAGCAGCACGAGCCCCGCCACGAGCAGCGCGACGACGAGCAGCGCGGGCGTCACGCTCCGCGCTCCTCGTCCGCGCTGCGCGCGACCGCCCTCACGACGACCCGGCCCCCCTCCGCGCGGATCACCCGCACGCGGGCGCCGGCCTCGACGTAGCCGAGCTCCGAGAGCGCCTCCACGCGGCGGCCGTCGAGCGCGACCTTGCCCGAGGGGCGCAGATCGGTCGCGGCCGTGCCGAGCCGGCCCACGAGCGACGCGGGCGCCGCGGGGCCCTCGGGAGGTCCTCCGACGGCGACGCCGCGGATCGCCGCGTCCAGAACGAACCGCCGCCCGAGGCGCGTCCTCGGCGCGACGCGGGCGGCGCCCACGGCGAGCGCCGCCGTCGCCGCGAGCGAGCCGCAGACCGAGGCGAGGGCGCGCGGCAGCCAGCCGGCATGCCAGGCGACGTCGACCGGCACGCGCTCGAGATCGAGCAGCGAAAGGAGGAGGGCGCTCGCCACGCACGCGGCGCCCGCGACCCCGGGGACGATGTGCCCCGGGACCAAGATCTCCACCGCGATGAGGATCGCGCCGACCGCGAAGAGCGCGAGCTCCTCCCAGCCGGCGAGCTTCACGACGTGGTGCCCGAAGAAGAACAGCGCGAGGCACGAGAGCCCGACGGCGAGCGGGACGCCGTGGCCCGGCGCATACAGCTCGAGGAGGATACCGAGCATCCCGAGGGTCATGAGGACCCCGGAGAGCGTGGGATCCGAGAGGAAGCGCGCGAGCTCCTCGGCGAAGCTGGGGCGCGGGCGGATGATCTCCGCCGGCTGGGGGCGGCCCAGGGCGCCGAAGAGGTCTGCCTCGCTGCCGGCCTGCACCTCGGCGACGCCCCACGCGAGCGCCTGCGCGCCGTCCAGCGTGAGCAGCTTCCCCTTCTCGTCGAGGCCGGGGACCTCCACGTCGGCGTCGACCATGGCCTCGGCGATGTCGCCGCGCCGCCCCTTCGCCTCCGCGGTCGCGCGCATCTCCTTCCGCATGTAGGACACGACCTTCTCGGCGACAGGCTTCATCTCGCCGCCCTCGCCGAGCTGCACGGGCGTCGCCGCGCCGAGGGTGGCGCCGGGGGCGACCGCGATGACATCGCAGGCGAGCGAGATGAGCGCTCCGGCCGAGATCGCGCGCGGGTTGACCCAGCACACCGTGCGGACGCGCGCCCGGAGCAGCGCGTCCCGGATGGCGAGCGCGGCGTCGATGCGTCCGCCGAGCGTGCTGATGTCGAGCACGAGGAGGTCGCCCTCCCCCTGGGCGGCGACGACGCGCTCCAGGAAGGGAGAGAGGCCGAGATCGATCGTCCCGGAGATCGCGACCACGGTGACCTTCCCCGCGCCGGGGATCGGCGGGAGCGGCCGCGGGCCCGGCGGCGCGGGGGCTCCGGCCGCGCTGCCCGGGACCGCGGCGGGCGCCGCCGCCTCGCCGCGGGCGGGGAGGCACAGCGCCATCGTCGCGAGGAGCGCGAGGAGCGGGGTCGCGCGCCGCGCCCACCTCGCGGCCTGTTCCAGCAGGCGCAACAAACCAGTCAAGCCCCGCTCCCTGCTATGGCGGCTCGGCTCGCGCCGCGCGCCATGCTCCCTGAGGTTCACGCCGAAGACCGCCGCGACAAGGGTAGCGCATGGCGGCGCTCCACGATACCCCCTGCTCAGGCGGCTCCGCCGCTGCCCGCCATGAACCGCGCCACCACGTCCGCGAACTCGGCTGGTCGCTCCACGATCCAGTCGTGGCTTCCCTTCGAGGAGACGACAAGGGTCGAGTCGGGGATCAAGCGCTGGATGGCGAGGGCCGAGCCGAGCGGCACCGTGAGATCGCGCGCGCCCCAGGCGAGCAGCGTCCTCACGCGCACCCGCGCCGCGTGGCCGCTCAGATCCGCGGTCGCGGCGATCCGCAGCAGGCTCAGCGCGCTCCGCGCGTGGAAGCGCAGGTTGTGGAGGAGCGCAGGCGTCCCCCGCGCGACGAAGCGAGGCGCCAGCAGCACCTCGGCCGCGCGGGCGAGGACGAGCGAGAGGACCGAGCCCGGCGGGTCGAATCCGATGGAATCGACGAGCACGACCCCGGTCAGGCGCTCGGGGTACAGCGCCGCGACGATCAGCGCCACGGCGCCAGACAGCGAGTGGCCGATCAGCGTGACGCGCTCGAGGCGCAAAGCCCGCAAGGCCTCGGCGACGCAGCGCGCATACCGCTCCAGGGTCCACGGCGCGCGGAGCCGCGAGGCGCGGCCCGAGCCGGGCAGCTCCAGGACGAGCACCCGCGCGTGGCGCGCCATCGCCTCGACCGTTGGCTGGTAGGTCGCGCCGTCGATCAGCATGCTGGGCAGAAGCACCGCAGGCTTGCCGGTGCCCGTCTCGGTCACATAAAGGATCTCGCCTCCGACCCGGATCTCACGCCCACGGCCTTCCGCCCGAGCCCCCCGCCTCGCCGCGGGGCCGGCGGAGATGGGCAGGATCTTCTCTCCTCGACCCGACCGGGGGACATACGAGCCGGCGACAAGGAGCGAGCGTCCGGCGCAGGATCCCGTCGTTCCGCTTCGTCGAACGCGCTTTCCCATGATCGGCGAGCCGTTGCCGGACGCGTGCCAGCGCGGGCTGGTTCGCCGCGAATCCGCCGCGGGGATCGCATGAAAACCTGGAAGGCCGTTGAGCCTGTCGCGCGCCGCGCTAAGCTCCTCGACACAGGCTTCGAGACATCAATCTCCAGGCTGATTGGGGGCCAGCTGGCATGTCGCCGCGGGCCGAGAGCCGGACGGCGCCTGCTCGGACAACCAGCTCTTCTGGAATGACAGAGGCGATATGTTGAGGTTCCGCTCCACGTCCGGAGATCGGAAGATGGCCGAGCTCAGCGTCTCGGCGCTCTCCGTATCCGCTGCGATGTCCGTCCTCTCCCAGGGTGCATGGGGGACGGACGCGCCGCCCGCAGCGGAGGTCCAGTGGGCCTATGCGCTCGTCGCTGCGCTCGGGTATCTGCCAGTCGCGATCGAGATCGCCGCGGCCACGCTGCGGCGGACGGGCATGTCGGTCGAGGCGTATTTGCGGAAGAACGCGGCGCAGCTGGACCCGGGGGGACCCGAGGGGGAGATCGTGGGTCTGGTGCTCGGCGACGCGCTGGCGTCGCTCGGCGAGGAGGCGCGCCGGGTGGTGCATGCGCTCGCCGTGCTGCCTGCGGCGGGCATCCCGCTGGAGGTGGTCGCCGCCGCGGCGGGGAAGCCGGCGCCCTCCGTTGCGCGGCCGCTCCAGCTGCTCGTGCATGGGCGGGTGGTGTCGCTCGAGCAGGGCCCGCAGACCTTCACGATAACCCCCCCCGTGCGCGCCGCGGCCCGCGAGGACGCGGCGGCCGACGCGAGGCGCTGGGACGCGCTCCACCGGGGGTCGGCGGACGCGATGCAGGCGCTGCTCTTCTGGACGGCCGCTGTCGAGGGGCGGCCGGAGGCGGCGTCGCGCCGGCGCGTCGCCTGCGACCTCTTCGCGGCCCTCGACCTCGCGCCGTTCCGGGACGGCGAGCGCGGCGCCGAGGTGCTGGCGCGGGCGCTCGTCGACGCCTGCACGGTGGTCGATCTCGGGCTCCCGGCCGAGCTCCAGCAGCGCTTGCTCGACGAGGCGGCGCGGCTCTCGGGCGACGCGCTCCCCGAGCTGCGCGAGCGCGCGCTCGCGGCGCTCGAGGGCGCGCGTCGCGCCGAGCTCGCGAGCAAGCGGCGCGGCACCTTCGGGACGCTCCGCGCGACGCCGGCCGCCCGCGAGCGCGGCCGCCCGGGTCACCGCGACGTCCTCCGCAAGGCGGTGCGCGCGAACGCGCAGCGCGCGGCGGCGCGGAGCTCGCCGCCGGCCGACGACGAGGTCTTCCGCAGCGCAAAGGAGCTGCTCGCTCGCGGCAACCGGCGCCTCGCCGAGGGCGCGCTCGAGGCCGCGGTGGCGGACTACGGCGAAGCGCTCGCCGGGTTCGAGGCGGCCACGCACGGGCGTGGCCAGGCGACGGCGCTGCTGCTCCGCGGCGACGTGCACCGGCGGCAGGGGGACCTCGCGGCCGCCTCGAGCGATCATGAGCGGGCGCTGTCGCTGTTCAAGGCGGCGTCCGACCGGGCCGGAGAGGCGATGGGTTTGCTCGCGCGCGGCAACCTCCGGCTCGACCAGGACGAGCTGGCGGGGGCGGCGAGCGACTACGGGTGCGCGCTCACGCTCCTCAGGGCTTGCCGCGATCGCCTGGGCGAGGCCAACGTGCTGAAGGCGCAGGGCGATCTGTGCTTCAGGGAGGGGGACCTCGCGGGCGCCGCGCGCGCCTACGACCGCGCGCTCTACATCCTCGAGGGCGTGGAGGAGCGCGTCCTCAGCCAGCTGCGCTCGCCCCCGCCGAGCAGCCGCGATGAGCGTCGCGGGGGGAGCTCACGCGCCCGCGCCGCGCGCGAGGTGCTCCCGCAGCCCGATCTCCTCCGGGCGCTCGGGTGCGAGCAGACCCATGCGCGCACGTGGCAGGCCCGCGGCGACCTGCGCCTGCGAGAGCGGCAGACGGCGCTCGCGGCGCGCGACTATGGCAATGCGATCTTGCTGTACCGGGACAGCGGAGATCGCCGCGGCGAGGCCGCCGCGCTCAAGGCCCGCGGCGACCTGCGCCGCCAGCGGGGCGCGCTCCCGGGCGCGCAGCGCGACTACGAGGATGCGCTGCGGCTCTTCGAGGAGCTCGGGGACAGCGCGGGCCAGGCCGCGGTGCTCCACGCGCGCGCCGATCTGCGCTGCGAGCGGGGCGATACCGCCGGGGCGGCGCTCGATTATTCGAGGGCGCTCGCCCTGTTCGACGCGACGGGCGATCCCGCTGCGCACCCGGGCGCCAGGGGCGCCGTCACGGGCGTCTCCCACCGCGAGGACCCACCGCGCCGCGCCGCGGCGGCTGTCCCGCGGTGAGGCTAGCTCCCTCGCTGCCGCTCGAGCCGCTCCCGCATCATGTTGGGGATACTCCCTGCGGCCTCGATCGCCCTCGCGAGCGCCGCGCTCGCCTCCGCGTGACGGCCTCGCCGAGACAGCGCGCGCGCCCGCGCCTCGATGACCTCGATCCGCTCCTGCCCCACGGAGAACCGGGCAGACCGCGCCTCCAGCTCGTCCCACTCCTCGGCGCTCGCCTCCCGCGTCGCCAGGTCGATCATCGACCAGTGCACCTCTTCCGCGGGGGCCATCACCGTGTCCTCGCGCCCCGCCGCGGCGGCCTTCGCCTGCTGAGCCCGGATCGCCTCGATGACCTCGCGCGCCCTGCTCTCCTCGCCGCGGTAGAGGAGCAGCCTCGCCAGGAGGAGACGCACCACCGGCCGCGCGTCCTCCCCGCGCTGCTGACGCTCCAGCGACACGGTCCGCTCCACGTGGGGCGTGGCCGCATCCAGGGCGCCCATCAGGTAGAGATACTCGCCCAGGTTGAACTCGCTCACGAGCTCCAGCATCCCGAGGCCCAGCTGGCGCGAGATGGTGAGCAGGCGGCACAGATCCGCGATCATCCCATTGGTGTCCCCCTGGCAGGCTCTGAGCAGCGCCCGGCCGTTGAACGCCGGCCCGAGGTGCAGGAGATCGCCGCGCTCCTCGCACATGTGGATCGCCCGATCCAGCGCGGCGCCTGCCTCGTCCAGCTTTCCCAGCCCCGGGTAGATGGCGCCCAGGAGGAGCAGCGACACCACGAGCGTCTCGTAACCCTCGTCGCCTAGCCCTTCTGCCTGCGCCGCCGCGCGCTCGAACTGTTGCGCCGACTCCTCCTCCCGGCTCTCACGGTGCAGCGAGCGCGCCACCCCCATCGAGAGCCGCGCCGCCAGCGCGGGCGGCAGATCGCCGCGCGCGAGCGCCCCCGCCCCCTCCACACGCTGCTTCGATCGGCCGTAGTCGTCCATCCAGTCGAGCGCCGTTGCCTCGTCGAGCAGGATCTCGATCTGCTCGATCACGTCGCCCTCCAGGGTCGCCATCGTGCGCGCGCGATCGAGATCGCCGAGCGCGTCGTGGTAGCGGCCCAGGCGGTAGCGCATCAGCCCCCGGCCCCTGTACGCCTTCCTCCGCCGCACCCCAGGCGCCTCGACAGGCTGCGCGAGCGCCCGGCTGTAGTAGAGCTCCGCCTCCACGTAGGCGTGCCGCGCGCGCGACCGCTCGGCGAGCTCCAGGTAGGCGTCCTCCGCGACCGTCGCGAGCCCCGCCTCGGCCGCGTGGTGCGCGATCCTGAGCCGCCGCTGCTCCCGGCCCTCGTGGGCCGCCTCGCGGTGGTGCTCGTACGCTGCCAGGTGGATCCGCCGCCGCTCGGCCTCGGCGACGTCCTGCGCCACCGCCTCCCGCACCAGCGCGTGCCGGAAGCGCAGCCGATCCTTCCGATCGCCGACCAGCACGCCCACCTTCAGCAACCGCTCGGTCCCGACGCGCGCGTCGAGCGGGAAGGCCGCGCCGTCGCCGCGGAGATCCAGCTGGCGCAGCACACCCGCGATCTCGTCGATCGACACCTCTGCGCCAAGCAGCGAGACGAGCCGCGCGTGCGCCCCGAGCGCCGGCCCGAGCGCCGCGATCTCCGCGTGCGCCAGCGGATCGAGCGACGGCAGCACAGGGAGGCGCTCGAGCTCGTCGGTCGCCAGGTACCACGCGTCACCCCGCAGGTGCCGGCGCAGGATCCCCTCGCGCTTGAGCCCGTGCACGAGCTCCACGAGCAAGAGCGGCACCCGCTGCGAGCGCTCGAGCAGGCGATCGATCGCCGGCTCCGGCACGTCCCGCGCGGGCAGGAGCAGCCGCCGGCACAGCGCCCGCGCGCTCTCGTCGTCCAGCGGCTCGAGCCGCAGGGCCTCGTATCGTGCAGCGCGCTCGCCCCAGGAGGGGTGCGCCTCGGCGAACGCCGGGCGCCCCATTGCGCAGATCCACAGCGACGTGGCCTCGTCCGCGAGCGCCGCGTACTCGAGCGCGGCGAGCGTCGCGTCATGAGCGAAGTGCGCGTCGTCGAGGAGGAGGATCACGGGCGACGCGGCCGCGCACTGGCGCAGGCACTCGCCCGCCGCCCGCACGCGCGCCGAGCGAAGCGCGCCAGGCGCGGCCCGGAGCGCCTCGAGCTCTGGGAAGATGTCGACGCCCGTCTGCTCGTCCACCCATCCGAGCGCCATCGCCAGCCCCAAGCGGAGCTCCTCGCCGAGCACGGCGCCGAGAGACTCCGGGAGCGCCCCGCGGACGCCGCTCTCCGGCGGCTGATCCGGCACGCAGAGCGCCTTGCGCACGAGCTCGTGGAGCGTCGCGTCCGACACGCCACTCGTGGGTTCCTGCCCGCGCAGCTCGATGATCCGGGCGTGCGGCAGGCGCTCGCGGAGCTGCTTGCCGAGCTCGACGAAGAGGCGGCTCTTCCCGTGGCCAGGCCCGCCCGTCACCGAGACGACCGTGGGCTTCTTCGTGCCGAGCGCCTCCTCGGCGCTCTGCAGGAGCTGCTCGAGGATGTCGCGACGGCCGACGAACCCGCCGGGGCGCGTCGCGTCCCGCGACTGGTCCTCGATGCCCGGCGGGAGCTCGTCGCCCGCCGCGGCGTGCGACCGCTCGGGGAGCGCGGCCGACGCCTCGGGCGTGAGGAAAGGCCCCAGCGGCCCGGAGGCGGACGGCCACCGCTCGGCGCGCGAGAAGAGCGGGCTCAGGAACCGCCGCGTCCCGTCCGGGCGCACCTGGATCGAGACAGACGCGAGATCGATGAGGACCCGCGTGCACAGCCCGCGTCGCAGGAGCTCGTCGGCCGCCCGCTGCGCGCGGCGCGCGGGGCTCGCCGTCCCCTCCTGGCCGAAGATGCCCACGTAACGAGCGCCGGAGGCGTGCGCGAGCTCGCCGCCGAGCGCCAGGAGCCTGCGCTGCACCGCGATGCGATCGGCCGCGCTCTCGAAGAACAGGAGCCCCATCACGCGGCGCTCGATGCCGGCCACGGAGCGCGACCCCTCCCGCGCGCTCGCCGCGACCTCGTCCCGGAGCGCGCGCTCCAGCGCCACGCGGAGCTCGCTCGCGCTCGCGAACCGCTCGCTCCGTTCCTTGGCCAGGCAGCGGTGCACCACCTCCTCGACCGCCCGCGGCACGGCCGCGCTGGCCGAAAGGCGCGGCGGTCTGCGGCTCCGGTGGTCCTCCAGCACCGCCGCGCGCGGCCCCCAGAACGGCGGCCGGCCCGCGAAGAGCTCGTACAGGATGACGCCCATCGCGTAGATGTCGGCGCGCGCGTCGAGATCGGGCCACCCGGCCGACTGCTCCGGCGCCATGTACTCGGCCGTCCCTACGGCGAGGTCCTCGTCCTGCCCGTCGTAACGCCACCCCACGACGCGGGCGATGCCGAGGTCGATCAGGGTCGCCCTCGCCTCATCGACGAGGATGTTCTCGGGCTTGAGGTCGCAGTGCACGTAGCCGCGCGCGTGCACAGCCTCGAGGGTCGCGAGCGTCGCGAGCCCGAGCCGGGCGGCCTCCTCGAGCTGCGGCGCTGGGCGCGCCGCGAGGCGGGAGGCGAGCGTGGGCGCGGCGATGTGCTCGATCACCGCGTAGGGCGAGCCGTCGTCCAGCGCCCCGCATGCGTGCACGCCCGGCACGTGGGGGGCGCCGATGGCCGAGAGCGCCTCGACCTCATCCCGGAGGCGCTGGCCTGTGCCGCGGCGATCGGCGCGCGCGAGCTTGATGGCCACGCGCGCGCCACCGCCCTCCGGCTCGGCCTCGAAGACGAGGCCGAAGCCGCCCTGCCCCAGCGTCCTGCGGGTCCAGTAGCCGGGGAAACGAGGCAAAGCGACGGGGACGACCTCCGTGATCTCCGGAGGAACCGACGACTGGCCGGACGGCGGCCGAGCGGACTGCGCGCACTCGGGGCACGCGCCCTGATTCCGCCGCCCGCAGGCCGGACAGCGCCCCGCTCCCTGGGTCGCGCGTTCCGGCTCCTCGTCTCGCAGGGCTTCCGAGCGCATTCACGCTCCTAGGGGCCGGCCGTCAAGAACGTGGTAACCACCTGGTCCGTGCGCACGTAAGGGCTGACGGAATGGTTCGTGACACACCCCCTGAAGTAGCCGGCCGTGGAGTCTACCCCGTTGCACATCTGATTGCACGGGCCCCAGATCACCATGGAGCCGCACTGCTGCCAGGTGACCTCCCCGGTGGTAGGGTCGGTCTCGACGTGGCCGGCCGCGCAGTCGCGTTGCACCTGGCGCGCACGAACGTAGCCCACCGAATCGTAGCAGGCTCCCAGGTAGGGCGTCGCGGCGAACAGGTTGCCCCAGAACGCGCCCTCTCTCACCGGATAGGCCGCGCGTTCCGCCGAAGTCGACGCCAGCTCGTTGTTTCGAAGGGAGATGTTCACCGAAACACCGTACCAGTTTACCCGCGCGGCGATGCAGGCCGAGATCTGATGCTGGACATAGGTATCGTTACCGATGCCATGGTTCGCCCACCAGTGCGCGTAGCCGAGATCGCCGTGGTACACCTCCGGGTGGGCGACCCCGCTGCTGTCGGTCCATGAGAACGCGAACGTCTGGTCGGGGCGCAGAGAACAGCTCACGATATAGCGCATGAGCTCCCGCGCCAGGGCGCCGCTCGTTCCCGGGTTCTTGATGGCCGCCAGCGCGGTCGAGTTCAGCGCGGTCGGGCTCAGCGCGTTCGGGGTCAGCCCGTTCGGGGTCAGCCCGTTCGGGGTCAGCCCGTTTGGGGTCAACCCGTTCCAGAGGTAGCCGTTGTGAGCAATGAGCTCGCTCTCGGCTTCCCCGACGAGCTCCTCCGCCTGCTCGTCGATCTCGGCGCCGATGCAGGCAGCAGTAAGCAGAGGTAATGCGAAGACCGCGACACTTCGTGAACAGCAAAGAACCATGACGGTCCCCCTTTTCATCGCCGCGTTTTGGCGTTTAAGGTCGAGTAGCCGCAAAGTTTAAGTTACCATTTCGAAATGCTTCTGCATAGCGCTTTAGTAAAGGATGCGTTCGATCCAGAGCGCTCGCTGGCAGCAGGGCTGTAACGCACCGCGACGCATCGCGACGCACGGCGCGGAGGAGCAGCAGATGAGCGACGAAGAAGACGAGACCAGGCCGTTTTCGGATTTCGAGAGGTCGGCCGCGCGCGGCGAGTTCCCGCCGGGCACCCTGGCGGGCGAGTACATCCTCGAAGGCTTCATCGCGCGTGGCGGCTGCGGTGTGGTCTACGGGGCGAGGCACGTCCAATCGGGCAGGCCCGCCGCGGTCAAGGTGCTGAGCGAGGCGGTGGCCCACTCTCGCCGCGTGGTCGATCGGTTCGCACGCGAGATCGAGGTGCTGCGGTCGATATCCCACCCGAACATTGTGGAAATCTACGGAGTAGGTGAGCTGAACAACTATCAGCCATTCTATGTCATGGAGCGCCTCGATGGCCAGACGCTCGACGCGCTGATCCGGTCCCAGACGCGGCTCACGCCGCGCGAGACCCTGGAGATGATGGAGCCTGTGTGCGCTGCACTAGCAGCCGCGCACACAGCGGGCATCGTTCACAGGGATGTGAAAGCGAGCAACATCTTCATCTGCTCGAGCCCGCCACGTACCGTGAAGCTGCTCGATTTCGGTATCGCAAAGATGATGGCGCCCGAGGAGGGGTCGACATGGCTCACCACCGCCGGACGTATGCCCGGGACGCCATCCATCATGGCTCCAGAGCAGATCCTCGGCGGTCCTATCGATGCGCGGGTGGACGTCTATGCGCTTGGCGTCCTCCTTCATCGTATGCTGGTGGGCCGGTTACCGTTCCACACACACGACATGGACGAGATGGTGCGGAAGCACCTGGAGGAGCAGCCGCTGCCCCCGAGCCTGCGGGTCCCGCTGCCCATCGAGCTCGACGCGGTGGTGCTGCGGTGCATGGAGAAGCGGCGGGAGCGGCGCTTTGCATCGGTCGAGGAGCTGATGTGCGCGCTCAGGGACGCCATCGGCGGGCCCGCGTCGGGCATGCCGAGCGGGCCCGACCCGGCGCACCCCGCGGTGGCGGTCTACCTGGAGGTCCGGATCCGCGGCGACGCCGGCGAGCTGGACGACGCGCTGAGCTTCGACATCGGTCGGGTGCTCGACATCGCCGAGTCGCAGCTCTCGCGCGCAGGCTTCATCCTCGCGTCGATCACCGGCAACGAGGTGCTCGGCGTTCGCCTCCTCCCGGCAAACGCAGCCGAGGCGCTGCGGGAGCGGCGCGCGGCGATCGAGCTCGCGACCGCCGTGCACCGGGCGCTGACCCAGCGACCGGAAGCGGACCCGCGCGTGCACGTCAACGTGTGCGTGCACGCGGACGACGTGCACGCCCGCCTCTCGCCGCAGCCCGAGATCACCGGGGGCGCGCTCATGTGCGCGGGGCACTGGGCTCCGGCCGACGACGTGCAGGGGGTGTTCGCGACGCCGAGCGCGAACGCGGGCCTGCTGGACGACGAGCCGACCCCCACGCGCCGCACGTAGCCACGAGCCGCAACGAAAGAGAGCGCCCTCGATCGCGGGCGCGTCAGCGCCGCGATCGAGGGCGGGTGATCCGGCGTGCGAACGTCGACAGCCCGCGGGTGCCGGTGCGGACGTTCGCCGCGGGCGCGGTCGACACGAGGCCGCCGAGAGCCACGAGCGCGCAGGCGGCGAGCAGCTGGGCGCTCGCCTCGGCGTGGCCGGCGACGCAGAGCAGCAGCGTCGAGAGGATCGGCGCGCCGTAGGACAGCACCCCGAGCTGCGGCACGTCGCCGTGCTTCGTCGCGTGATCCCACGCGACGAACGCGACCCCCACGGGGCCGAGCCCGAGCGCGAGCAGGCCGAGCGCCTCTCCGGCCGTGGGCACGACCGCGCGCTCGAACGCGAGGTGCCCGGCCAGGCCCAGGGCGGCCGTCACGGCGCAGGAGCCTGCGATGGCGTCGGCAGGGACCTCGGCGAAGCGGCGCTGGAGCACCGAGTAGGTCGACCAGAGGAGCGCGCAGCCGAGCGCGGCCAGGTAACCGGGCGTGTGTGTGGCGCTCAGGCCGACGGCGCCCCCGCCGGCGACGAGCGTCCAGACGCCCGCGAGCCCGAGCAGCGCCCCGACCACGTGCCTGCCGCGCAGGCGCCCGCCGGGGAGCGCCGCCGAGAGCAGGACGATGAGCAGCGGCCACAGGTACGAGATGACGCTGACCTGCACGGGCGGCGCGGCGGAGAGCGCATAGAAATAGAGGGCGTGATAACCGAACAGGCCGCCCACGCCGAGGATCCAGCTGCCGAGCGGCTGGCGCAGCGCGCCGAGGCCGCCCCCGCCGCGCCGGGCGAGCCGCGCCGCGCCGAGGAGCGCCGCGACCGCGAAGGTCGACGAGAGCACCTGGAGCGGCGGCAACCGGCGCACCGAGGTCGAGAGCAGGGCGAGGCTGCCCCAGAGCCCGATCGCCGCGACGCCCGCCAGGGTGGCGGCTCGCCGCGAGGGGCGCGCCGCTGGCGTCGCTGCCATCGCCGCGTCCGGTAGGGCGGCGCCGTGCGTCGTGTCCGACATGGCGCCGAGCATGGCGCGCCGGCCGGCCGCCGTCTTGGCTCAGGCTCCGGCGTCGTGTGCCGGGACTACGGGCTCGCGCCCCAGCGGCATTCACCCGCGCGCCGGCTGGCTCGCCGTGCCTGGGCTGCGCGCCTGCAGCGCGACTACGCTCGCCCGCGCCGCGGCTCGCCCCGACGCTCGGCCCGGACCGCGCGACGCAGGGCCGCCGGGGTCACGCCGCGGCGGCGCCGCAGGCTGCGGGTCAGGCAGCTCTGGTCGGCGTAGCCGCAGCGGATCGCGATCTCCGCGATCCCGAGCTCGGTGCGGGACAGGAGGTCGGTCGCGCGCGCGAGGCGCAGATCCGCGATGCGCTCCTGCACCGTCGTCCCGAGGACCGTGCGGAACAGATGGTGGAGGTGCCCCGGGCTCAGCTCCGCCCGCGCAGCCACATCCGCGACGGTGAGCGGCTCGTGCGCGTGGTCCTCGAGGAAGCGCAGCGCGCGGCGCAGCTTCTCCGGGGCGCGCATCGGGCCGAGCGCGCCGCGCGCCCCGCGCTCGGCCAGCGTGAGCACGAGCAGCCCCGCCCACCGCCGGCGCAGCGCGACCGAGCCGCCCCGGTCGAGCTCGTCCGCCGCGGTCCGGACCAGGTGCGCAGCAGCGGCGTCGAGGGCGATCGACCCGCCGGCGATCCTCTCGAACCACGGCGTGGCGCCGAGCGCTTCCGCGGAGGCGGGCGGCACATCGATGACGAGGAAGCGATTCCGGTCCGGCGCCGCGAAAGCGTGGCGGGTGTCGCACGGGACGAGAGCACCCGAGAGCCCGGATGCCATGAGCTCTCGACCGTCCATCGAGAGCGCTATCGCGCCTTCCAGAGGCAAGACCAGCTGGTGGTGCGCGTGGCGGTGCGCGACCACCTCGGCCGAGTATCGCCGGACGCCAATCTCGACCTCATCCATGGCGCGCCATGATCTCACGCGCGGCGCGCGCGCGCCATGGGCCCTCGGGCTCCCTACCTCGCCAGCGCTCCCGCCGGCGCGGCGCGCCGGACGCAGCGCGCGCGGGACGCAGCGCGCGCCGCGGGGCGGAGCTCACCGGCAGGGCGGGCCGTACAGGGCCGCGGCGCCGCGCGCGTCGCGCTCCGTCAGATCGAGGTCGCCCCAGTTCGTGCCGTTGCACCACGGATAGTGCATCACCGAGCCCGCGTCGTACGGCGTCAGGGCGCGCCAGCCGGCGTCCTCGAAGCAGGCGCCCGCCTCGGGCCGCGTGTGCTCGTGCCGGAACCCGAGCGCGTGACCGAGCTCGTGCCGCAGGACGCCCGTGAGCGTCCAGAGATCCAGCGGGCCGAGGGCGGTCGAGTCGATGAGGAGATTGCGCGCGCGGCGCGCGCTGTCGGGGAAGAACGCGCGCGCGTAGTACGGCTGCCCCTCGACCGGGCGCACGTCGAAGACGACCCTGTTGTTGCGCGCATCGCACGCGTCGTCCTGGTCCGCGCGGTGAACGAAGCGGACGCCCGCCACCTCCTCCCACGCCGCGGCGGCGCTCTCCATCGCGGAGACCACCGCGCCATGGTCGTCACCGAACGCCTCGCTCACGCAGTAGCTGAGGTTCCGCTTCTCCCTGTCGCTCCACCGCACGTCCCTCCCACGGCTCTGAGCGACGATGAGCGCTCCGCGCTGGACGTGGCGCTCATAGAACCGCTCGAGCCCGTCGAGGCCCTCGACGGGAATGTCGCCATCGACGATGTAGATGCCGCTCTCCGGCTCACGATAGGTGCGAGCCTCGAACTCGTCGAAGCTCACCTCCGTATCGCCGACCTGCTCGGAGATCTCCTCTCCCCCAGGCGCGCCGGCGGCGCACCCGACCGACGCGAGCGACAGGACGAGGAGACCAAGAGACTTCGTAGACAGGTGACTCATCATACAAGAACCTCTCGTTCATGCCTTTCCCTCTCGGGTCAGGCGAGGGCGCGCAGCGCCGCAGTGAGCTCCGCCGGACGGCGCCACGGGACCCCCACGGCGGGTCGGGCCGACTCGACTGCTGGTACTGACGCGGATGGCGTCCGGTTTCGTTGTCCGATATTGGCAAGCGACGTGCCGCACGCGCGATGGCTTGACTTTGCGGTGCAGAGGTCAAGCGCGGAGCGATGGAGTCCACACGTGTGGAGCGGGCGTTTGCGCACCTGTGCAAGGACTTGCGTATCGAGATCGAAGCGTGCCGGGGAGAGGGACAAGGCGGCGCGCCCGCGCGCGGTGGCGACCCCCGCGGGGCGCGCGCGCCGACGGGGGCGGCCGCCGGCGCGTCTCCGTGCGGCCCCGACGCGGCGCAGGGCGGGGAGCGCGGGCAAGCGCCGACTGGAGGAAATCGCCGGCCCGCCTGCGCCTCCGGCAGAGGGGGCTGCGCGCCCCGCCGCGCCCGCGCCGCGCGTTTCGCTGGACGAGCGGCCGCGGCTCGCCAATCCTTGGGCGCATGAAGCTGACCAGCATCGCCGCAGAGACCGTGCAGATCGCGAGTCGC
The DNA here is from genome assembly GCF_051525985.1 of Sorangium sp. So ce145. Taxonomy (NCBI): domain Bacteria; kingdom Pseudomonadati; phylum Myxococcota; order Polyangiales; family Polyangiaceae; genus Sorangium; species Sorangium sp. So ce145. The sequence goes on from NZ_CP150315.1 coordinate 7,517,267, forward strand.
GGCGAGTACATCGCGCCCTCGGGCGCGACCGTTCGCATCCGCGACCGCGTCCTCGCCGCGGTGAAGGGGACCGTGCTTTACCGGCCCGGATCACTCGACGCCTGGGAGCCGAAGGAGCGCCTCGATCGCCCGACGGCGATCGAGGTCACCGGCGAGACCACGGGGGCGGCGGGGCGGCGGCTCATCGAGCAGGAGGGCGAGGCCCGCGTCATGGCCCTCAACTTCGCCTCCGCCAAGAACCCCGGGGGCGGGTTCCTGCGCGGGGCCAAGGCCCAGGAGGAGGACCTCGCCAGGTGCTCGGCGCTGTACGCGTCCCTTGTCGAGCAGCGCGAGTATTACGACCAGAACCGGGCCTGCGGGAGCTTTCTCTATACCGACCACATCATCTACTCGCCGGACGTGCCGTTCTTCCGCGACGAGCAGCACGCCCTCCTCGACCGGCCGTTCGCGCTGTCGATCCTCACGGCGCCGGCGCCGAACGCCGGCGAGGCGTTCCAGCGCGACGACGCCACGGACCAGGAAATCCGGGCCGCCCTGGAGCGCCGCGCGGACATGGTGCTCGCCGCGGCGGGCGCGCACGGGCACCGGTGCCTGGTCCTCGGGGCGTGGGGGTGCGGCGTCTTCCGCAACGATCCGCGCGAGGTCGCCGACGTCTTCGCCCGGTGCCTCGAGCGCCCGCGCTTCCGCGGCGCGTTCTCGCGCGTGGTGTTCGCGGTGTACGACCGGGGCGCCGATCGGCCGAACTACCGGGCCTTCCAGGAGCGGTTCGCGCAGGCGTAAGCGCGAACTGCCGCCGGCGCCTCCGATCCCGCGCGCGCCGCCACGGCCCCGCGCGGCTCACACCGTGGGATCCCCACCCCAGAGCTGCGCATACCTCGCGCGACGTCGCGCTCCCCGCCTACCTCCACCGCCAAAATCGAGGACTGACCCCTTCCGCCGGGTCCGTTTCGGATTGTCGGGTCGCGATCGAAGAGCGAGAGTCATGGCTCCGACTTGAGGACGATCGACGACAGGCTCGCCGCGCTCCTCGCCGCGGCCGTCTTCTCCGCGTCACCCCTGCTCCTCTGCGGGTGCGCGTCGACCGCGCCCGCGCCGCGGGCCGTCGCGCGGGGGGCCGCGGCGCCGCTCGACCAGCGCTTCGCCAGCGAGCCCGCGCCGACGCCGCGCTTCCCCGATCCGGAGCGCGGGCGGAAGCTCCGCGCGGCGGCGGCCGACGTGCAGGCGCTCGCGCGGCGCGCCGCGGAGAGGGAGCGCTTGCCGGCGCTCGCGCTGGGCGTCGTCATCGACGAGGAGCTCGCGATCCAGGCGGTGCTCGGCGTGCGGGACGCCGCGGCGGGCGGGGCGGTCGACGAGCACACGCGCTTCCGCATCGGCTCCGTCACCAAGCCGCTGACCGCGGCGGCGATACTGCGGCTCCGCGACGAAGGGCGGCTGTCGATCGACGCGCCGGCGGCGCGCTACCTGCCGGCGCTCTCCGGCGTCGTCTACCCGACGCGCGACGCGCGGCAGATCACGGTCCGCGACCTGCTCACGCACAGCTCCGGCCTGCCGCGGCTCGGCGTGTTCCCCCCGGCGTCGACGTCGCGCGACGTCACCGAGCGGGAGATCCTGGCCACGCTCGACGGCTTCGGGCTCGAGAGCGCGCCGGGCACCGCGACCTCCTACTCGAACCTCGGCTACTCGCTCCTCGGGCTGGTCGTCGCGCGCGCCGCCGGCGTGCCGTACCGGCGCTACATGAGCGACGCGGTGCTCGGGCCGCTCGGCATGCGCGACGCCGCCTGGGACCCGTCGCAGGTGCCGCCCGGCGCGCTCGCGTCGCCCCACGCGCGCGGCGTCGACGACGACGGCGCCGTGGCGCCCATCCAGCCCTGGCGGCTCGGGGCCTCCGAGGCGACCGCGGGGCTCTACGCGAGCCTCGCCGACATGGGTCGCTTCGTCGGGTTCGAGCTCGCCGCCTGGCCCGCGCGCGACGCGCCCGAGGCAGGGGCCCTGCGGCGGAGCACGGTGCGCGAGTCGCACCTGATGGCGCGCAACGGCTCGGCGTTCCCGGCCGCCGGCGGCGACGACGGCCCCGGGCTCGGCTGGCACGTGCGCGAGGACTGCGACCTCGGCCACGTGGTCTTCCACAATGGCCTGATCGACGGATTCTCCGCGTCGGTGACGCTCCTCCCGCAGCGGGGCGTCGGCGTCGTCGCGCTCGCCAACGTCGCCGGCGCCGATCTCGAGTCGCTCAACGCGGACGTGCTCGGCCAGCTCGCGGCGACCGGCGCCATGGAGGCGCGCGTCGTCCCTCCCTCCCCGCCCGTGCGCCGCGCCGCCCAGGCCGTCGCCTCGGTCATCGGCCGCGCGCGCACGGGGGCGCTCGATCGCAGGCTCAGGCCCGGCTGGTTCCCGGAGGCTCACCTCGCCTCGCTGCGGGAGGCGCTGCGCGACGCCGGCGCGCGGGTGGGGGCGTGCGCGCTCGACGGCTCCGCCGTGGTGGAGAGCGCCACGGCGGCGCGCTTCGGCCTGCGCTGCGAGCGCGGCGCGCTCTCGCTGGCCGTGCGCGTGGACACCTCGCCGGACGCGCGGATCACGTCGCTCAGCGTGGAGGAGCAGACGGGGGCTATCGCCCGGCAAGCCCCCGGCCCGAGCGACCGCCCAGCCCGCTGCCGCTGAGCGATCTGTAGCCCGGTGGGTTCGCCACTCCTGCTAGTGTAACCGCGCCCATCGTCCCGGGCGTCGAACCGTCCCCCTCACCTCGCGGAGACCCGCTTGAAGCACAACGACGTGGTGGTTTTGATCCTCGGCGGAGGCGTAGGAAGCCGCCTCTACCCGCTCACCAAGCTGCGCTCGAAGCCAGCGGTCCCGACCGGCGGCAAGTACCGGCTGGTCGACATCCCGATCAGCAACTGCCTCAACTCGGGGTTCAACCGCATCCACATCCTCACGCAGTTCAACTCGGTCTCGCTCCACAACCACATCACGCAGACGTACCGATTCGACGTCTTCTCCGCCGGCGCGGTGCAGATCCTCGCGGCCGAGCAGACGCCGACCCACAGCGACTGGTACCAGGGCACCGCCGACGCCGTCCGCAAGCAGCTCGTCGAGGTGAAATCGCCGAACCCGCGGGACGTCATGATCCTCTCGGGCGATCACCTCTACCGCATGGACTACGAGCCCTTCCTCGAGCACCACCGCGAGACCCGGGCCGACGTCACGCTCGCCGTCCGCCCCGTCCCGACGGCCGAGGTGTCGCGCCTCGGCATCGTGGACACCGACGACGCCGGGCGTGTGGTCAAGTTCGTCGAGAAGCCGAAGGACATGAAGCTGCTCGACAACGTGCGGAAGCTGCCCGATCCGGCGAACCCGTGGCTCGCCTCGATGGGCGTCTACATCTTCAGCGCCAAGGCGCTCTACGAGATGCTCGAGCACGACAACGCCTCCGACTTCGGCAGCCACATCCTCCCCCGGGCGCTCGACACGCATCGGATGATGACCTACACGTTCGACGGGTACTGGGAGGACATCGGCACGATCCGCAGCTACTACGAGGCCAGCCTCGCGCTCACGGACTCCGATCCTCCGTTCTCGTTCTACGACCCGCAGCGGCCGATCTACACGCGCCCGCAGTTCTTCCCCCCGGCCCACGTCACCGCCGGCTCGGTCCTCGACCAGGTGCTCCTCGCCGAGGGGAGCCGGATCATCGAGTCGAAGATCTCCCGGTCGGTCGTCGGGCAGCTCTCCTCCATCGGGCCCCACGTCTCCATGTCGAACACGGTCATGATGGGCGCGGACTACGAGTCGCTGTTCCAGGCCCACGGCCCCGAGAGCACGCGGGGTCTGCCGCCCATCGGCATCGGCCGGGGGTGCACCATCGACGGCGCGATCATCGACAAGAACGCGCGCATCGGCGACGGGGTGGTGATCCGCAACATCCCCGACCGGCCGGACACCGACGCCCCGTACTACGCGGCCCGGGAAGGCATCGTGGTCGTCCCGAAGAACGCCGTCGTCCCGCCGGGCACGGTCATCTGAGCGCGGGCCGCGCCCCGGCCGCCGAGGGGGCGGCGGCTGGGCGCGCGGGCGGAAGAGGCGCGCTCGCGCGGGTAGGCATAGGCAAGGCAGGCCGGGTAGGCAGGCCGAACGCCGCCGCGGCGCCCGGCCACTCGCCCCTCGTCGGCTGGGCCCCGGTCTGGTAAAGAGCGCACTTATGCGAATCTGCATCCTCGGCGCCACGGGCCTTGTCGGCCGCGAAACCATCACCCTCATCGCGCGGGCCTGGCCCGGCGCGACGCTCGCCCTGTTCGCGAGCCGGGACCAGGAGCTCACCCTCGACGGCAAGTCGTACGAGGTGCTCGGCGCGTCGCGCCTCGAGGCGCAGGACGCCCCCCGCGGAGACCTCGCGTTCGTGGCCCTGGATGACGATCACAGCAAGCGGTACGTCCCGCGGCTCGTGGAGCTCGGGTACCGCGTGATCGACAAGAGCAACACGTACCGCGCCGACCCGAAGGTGCCGCTCGTCGTCGCCGGGGTGAACTCGAGCATCGTCGACGACTCGGTCCGGCTCGTGGCCAACCCGAACTGCACGACCATCCCGCTGATGCTCGCGCTCTCGCCGCTGCGCCGGGAGTTCGGGCTGAGCGCGGTCACGGTGAGCACGTACCAGGCGGTCAGCGGCGCCGGCATCGCCGCCCTGGACTCGTTCCTCGCGGACGCGCGCGACGGCTTCCAGGCCCTCGATCGCCTGGGCCTGCCGTTCAAGCCGTCGGGCTACGCCGGCAACACCGTCCCGCACAACGGCGGCACCGACGAGAGCGGCTTCTCCTCGGAAGAGCGGAAGCTCATCTTCGAGAGCCGCAAGATCCTGAGCATGCCGGAGCTCGGCGTCTCCGCGCAGTGCTGCCGGGTCGGCGTCGCGGTCGGCCACTACGAGAACGCGTGGATCACGTTCGATCGCCCGGTGGATCTCGAGCGGGTCGCGGGCATCCTGGGAGATCCGGCGAAGTCGCCCTTCGTGAAGCACCTGCCCGGCGCCGCCGGCGAGGGCCTGAGCGCGCTCCACTGCGTGCAGGACCGAGACCTCGCGCTGGTCGGGCGGATCCGCCCCGATCACCGGGACCGCGACCGGAAGAGCGTGTGCCTGACCGTGGTCGGGGACAACCTTCGGCTCGGCGCGGCCACCAACGCGGTCCGCGCCGCGACGCGCTGGTTCCCGAGCGCCGATCGGGACCTGCAGGCCCCCTGACGGCCAGCGATGCAACCCACCCAGCCCCTCATGATCCTCGTCGCCGGGCCGTATCGCTCGGGCACGGGCGATGATCCGGCTCTGATCGCGGCCAACGTTCGCGCGATGAACGACATGGCCGTGCGCCTCTTCCGGGCGGGCCACCTCCCCGTCCTCGGCGAATGGTTCGCGCTGCCGCTCATCGAGCACGCCGGGTCGCGGCAGCTCGGCGACGAGATCTTCAATGAGATCTTCCATCCCGTCGCCCGCCGGCTCGTCGCGCGCTGCGACGCTTGCCTGCGGATCGGCGGCCCCTCGAAGGGCGCCGACGAGATGGTCGAGCTGTCCCGCTCCATGGGCAAGCAGGTCTTCTTCAGCTTCGACGAGGTGCCGGGCTGCGCCTAGCCGCGGGTGCCACACGAGAGACACGTGGGAGGCGCACGAGGCGCCGCGGCGGCGCGGTCTCTTCAGGGCTCGGACCCCGGCCAGCCAGCGCCGACAGGGAGCGCCTGCACGTCGGGGAAGAGCATGTAAATACGCTTTCCATTCCACGTCTGCCCGTGGGGCGGCGAGGGCGCGGCCGCGGCGACGCTCGCGCGCACGGCGCGCCCGAGCGCGGCTGCGCCGTCGAGCGCCTGGCTGAGCGCCGCGAGCGCCTGCGCCAGCTCGGGGAGCGACGCGTCGCCCGACGTGCCCCGCGCGACGAGGGCGTCGACCTCGCGGCTGCGCACGCCGAAGTCCGACGGCAGCGGGTGCGCGGGCTGCGCCGTGACCGCGGCGTGGAGGAACTGGCGCTTCGCCACGCCGCCCGCCTCGCCGAAGCCCGCGACGAGCTCGAAGAGCGCCGACGCGACGCCGAAGCCTGGCTCCACCTCGCGGGGATCGTGGGGCTGGGAGCCCCTGATCCCCAGATCATCGAGGTACTCGAACCCCGTATGGCTCAGCGCGGCCGAGCGCTCCGTCTCGGGCAGGGGCGGCGCGACCCGCACCTCGCCGCTCTCGAAGACGATGACGCGCGCGTACGTGAAGCGCGCGTGCGGCACGGCGAGCCGCACGCGCGCGAGCTGCGCCGCGACCTCCGCCGCCGCGCCGATCTCGAAGCGCGAGCCCGGAAGGTGGCGCGCGATGCCCGCCAGCGTCATCCCCGCCGCGTCGGGCCAGGGGCACACGGCGACGTGCCGCGGGAGGGCCTCCGCCTCGCCCGGCGCACACACGCGCTCCAGCCCGAACGAGGCGGGGGCGAGGAGCGGCGGCCGCTGGCCCTCCATCCGCCGCAGATCGCCGAACAGCCAGGCGCGGTTCTCCCCGTGGTGCTCGGGCGCGAGCATCCGCGCGCCGACGAGCAGCGCGACGGTGCCCCCGGCGCGCGCGAGCCATGCCTCGGGCACGGAGAGGTGCTCGTACAGGAAGGCCTCGACGATGAGCTGCCACTCGCGGGGCGGCTCGGGAGGCAGGGGAGCGGCGGTACGGTACATGGCGGGTGCAGGGCTTCGAACAGCAGCGCGCTCGGCCCCGGATGCACACACGAGACGGGGGAGCTCGTGAAGTAGCGTATCCAAGCCGGGAGCGCCGCGGAACACGGCAGCGCGCCGCTGCCGCCGATCGGCGAGCGCGCTGCCGTGCGAGCCATCAGGCTCGCCGGCTGCTTCGGGCGCCATCGATGCGGGCAGCTGGGGAAGCCTCGAGCATCGAACCGGCGACGCGCAGCGCTGCAATCGTGCGCTCGCACGCGAACAACGCGTCGCCGGCCGAGAGCGGTGATTGGTATTGCCCCCACGTCGACACCCTCCTGGCGACGGCAGTCCTGTCGACGCTCGACGCTGCCCCTCGGGGGTCCGGGCGCCGGGCCCCGAGCGCGAGCGCGGACCAGGGGACGCCAGGTCTCTTTCACCGTTCGGAGCTTGGAATGAAGACTCGATTGCGCACCATCTCAGCGATACCCGCAAGCCTCATCGGATTGCTCATGGCAGCGGCCTGCGGCTCCGACGCCGGCAGCGACCCGGAGGGCAGCGGCGGCGGCTCGGCGACGGGGGGCTCGCCCGAAAGCGGCAGCTCGGCGACGGGGGGCTCGCCCGAAAGCGGTGGCTCTGGCGCGGGCAGCGGCGTCGCGAGCGGCGGGACGTCGGGCGCCGGCGCGGCGGGCTCGGGAGGCTCCGCCGCCACGAGCAGCACCGGCGGCAGCGGCGCGGACTCCGGCGCGGCGAGCACCGGCGGGAACGGCGCCGGAGGCGCGGGCTCCAGCGCGACCGGCACGGGCGGCAGCGGCGCCGGAGGGGCCGGAACGGGCGGCAGCGGCGCCGGAGGGGCCGGAACGGGCGGCAGCGGCGGTGGTGACGCCGCGTATCCGTGCGACGGAGACACGAGCGGCTACAACGCCGTGGTGACCCGGTCCGGATCCGACTGGACCGCGAAGAACGGCGCTCGCAACGTCTACAGCGGCGGCGACATGCGGGCCGCGATGCAGGCGGCGCTCGACAGCTTGAGCTCCGGCCGCACCAGCAAGCAGAGCGTCCTGGTCCAGGGCTCCGGGACCGTGGCCGCGAGCTCGAGGCTGAACGTGCCCAGCTACACCGTGCTCAACGTCTGCGGCACGATCGAGGTCACCGGCAGCGGCTCCGGCGACAACGCGCCCATCTACGCGCGCGGCCGGACCGACATCGAGATCCCGAACGTCACGATCAGCGGCACCCCGCTCTACGCCATGTTCTTCCGCGACGTCGAGAACCTGCGCCTCGGCCATGTCGAGCTGCGCGTCTCGAGCGGGCTCGGCGTCCGCATCGACAACCATGGGCGCTCGGACCGCGCCAACAAGGTGAAGAACATCGAGATCGACCATGTCTACGCCGAGGGGACCAGCTCTCACGGCGTCGAGACCTACGGCGTCGACGACATCCGCATCGGCACCGTCATCGCGCGCGACACCGGAGAATGCGGCCTCCTCCTGAACGACACGACCAACGCCGAGGTCGGGAAGGTCGACGCCGTGAACGCGGGCGCGGGCACCGGCTACGCGGCGTTCCGGCTCGCCAACCGCGCGGGGCGCATCGGCAGCGGCTACCCCACCAACATCCACGTCGGCCAGGTCATCGCCCGCGGCGGCGGGCGCGGGATCTTCTGCGTGTCCGAGAGCGGGGGCGTCACGATCGACCGGATCGATCTCGCCGACACCGGCAACAACGCGATCCTGCTCGAGAACTGCCACAACGTGAACATCGCCGCCGAATCCGGGACCGTCGACGGCGGCGGCGACATCCGCCTGGCCGCACGCACCGAGTTCGCGAACTCCTCGGACATCACGATCCAGAACCTCACGATCACGGACACGGCCGTCAACGAGAACCCCTGCGCCGAGAACAGCACTTTCCGCAACCTCACGCTGGTGAACGCCCGCGACAACAGCTGCGATTAGAGCGGCGGTCACCCGCTGCGGATACGGGCCCATCTCGACGTTTTCGGTGCTCAGCGCCCTTCCGTGCGCTTCCGCGCCGAAAACGCCGATCTGGGCCCGTCTCCTGTGCGGGTGACCGCCGCTCTGCTCGGCATGGTGCTGAGGTGGGCTGGGGTCACAAAAGAGAACCGCCCGCAGGTCCAGGCCCGCGGGCGGTCTGCTTCATCCGTTGCTCGGCCTACTTGAGGCGGGCCAGCATCTCGACCTTCTCGGTGTCCAGCCCCGTCCAGGTGCCCCAGCCCGACTTGTCCGCATCGGTGTACTTGTGGTTGTAGAGACCACCCGTATCACCCGACTCGGGGTTGATGGACCAGTACGTGAAGTCCGTCATCTTCTTCTTGATCAGGTAGTCGGTGTAGATGTTCTGCCACTCCCAGTCGTAGCGCTTGCCGGCAGGCAGGTGCGCCCACAGCTGGGCGAGCGGCGGATCCATCTCGTTCTTCGGCCAGTCCTTCACGCCACCGAACTCGCCGGTGATCACGCAGAACTTCTGGTCGTGCAGGAACCCGAAGTGCTCGTCCCACCCCGCTTCCAGCTTCGCGACGGCCGCTGCGTTGCTCCGCTCCACGATCAGCCCGCACCCGGCCTTGGCGGCCGCCTCGTCCTCGAGCCCGACGCACTCGGGCTTCGACTGATCGACGTGCTGCTTCTGAACGAACACGGCAGGCCCGTAGGTGTGGGGCGAGAAGCAGAGCCGATTCCGGGGGATCTGGATCGGGTAGGCCGTCTGTCCGTAGAAGTTCTCACCCCAGTTCGGGTTGAGGTTCTCATCACCGTGGGGCTCCGGCTCGAGCGTCAGGCCGCTGGCGCCCGCGGGCTGGTGGCTGCCGGACACGCCCTGGACCACCGCGATCATGTCGTCGTTCTCTTCGGCGATGACGTCGTAGCAGGCCTTGGCCATGTCCGCCCACTCGGGCCAGCTGTACTTCCACGGCTCGTTGAAGCAATCGATGCCGATGATGTTCTTGATGTTGAGCTTCTTGGGCAGCTGCGCGATCGTACGGATGTCCGCGAGCCACTTGTCGTAGTTGTAGGCGTCCTCGCCCGTAAGGCAGGTGTAGTCGTCCGCCTTGTAATCGTAGTTCTCGCGATCGCTGTCCACGTAGGGCTTGTTGTCGTCGAGCCTGCCCGCGCGCCACCCGAGGTGGTTCGAGCAGGAGTGGATGCCGATGATGACGTTCAGATTGTTCGCGCTGGCCTGCTTGAGGAAGTCCTCGAGCGCCTCATACGCGTTGGCGTACGGGTAGACGTCCGGGTCGTTGTTCTTGATCCGGGGCGAGGTGGTGCTGTAGTTGCCGTCCGGGTGGTTGGCGACCAGGGTCTGCGGCGCGATGGGGAGCCGGATCGTGTTGAACTTGAGGTTGGAGCTGGTGAGCTCCTTCATCGTGTCCGCGATCGTGCGCGGGGCGCTGTTCTCCGCCCACCACATCGACCCGATGAAGAGCTCCATGGCGCCGGGGCGCTCGAGATCGTCCTGTCCCTCGAGCCCGAACCAGTTGCCGCCGCGAACCTGGATCTCCTTGCCGTCCTGCGTCAGGCGGCCGTTGTCGAGGTTGACGCGGAATCTCCCGGTGGGGGAGCCGTCGGTGTCCGGCGTGGGCTTCAGATCCGGGTTGCCGCTGCCGCTGCCGCTCGGGATCCCAGCGCCCGCGCCGCTGGTCTCGCCGCTGCTCGTCGAGCTGCCCGCGCCGCTGCCGTTGCCCACCGAGCTGCCCGCGCCGCTGCCGTTGCCCACCGAGCTGCCCGCGCCGCTGCCGTTGCCCACCGAGCTGCCCGCGCCGCTGCCGTTGCCGCTGCCCGCGCCGCCGGAGCCCGTCGGCCCACCCCCGGTCGCGGTCGATCCATCACCACCGCAGGCGATGCCCATCAGAGCAAGGGCGGCGAAGGAACACAAGAAGATATGGCTTCTTCGGATTCTCATAGGTTCGTTCTTTCGTTAAGCACAAATTCAGAACACGGCGCACTGCTTCGAGCGACAACCCCCAAGGCTCGTCCGTAAGACAATCTCAGCCAGATCAACGGTTGGTCGCGCTCTACAGTCGACCCTGCGCAGAATTCGCAATCAAGCAACACCGACGGGTTGCCAACCGGGCTCGCATGTTACCCGCCACCAAACAGAGGGTCAAGACGAGACGCACCCCCCGACGCCCGGACCGGTTATCGATAGGGCGGTGTTTTTCCCACGACGGTGGATCGCAGGAGGCGCTCTCCTCCAACGGGATCCTGCAGGAGCGCTGCACGAGGGGGCGACCGCCACGAGGCGCTTGACTTTCGAATTGCACATCAATTGCCGAACCACCCGGGCGCCCTGCGCTCCCGGAGGGCGCGTAGCGTCATTCGATAGGTGCACAGCGTCATCCATCCTGCGCACAGCGTCAAACTCGACGGAAGAGGACATCGGTAGAGCTCGTCAATGGAAAGGCACGCTGAAAGACCGCGACTCGCCACGATGCCTGTCACAGGGGCACGCGACGCGTCGACGCGTCGACGCGCTGCTCCGGCCTTCATCGATGCTGACGGCGGCGGGTGTGCCGGCGGCTGAGCGGGTAACGCTACTCCCCTCCTCTTCCGATTCCGCGGCCCTCGCCCTCCCCTCGCGGTCTCCGCCAGCGCTCCGGCAGGCGCACGAGGAGCATCGCGAGCCCCGGCAGGAGCACCATCCCGGCGAGCAGCAGCAGGGAGGACGTGAGCCGCGCGGCCGAGGCGCCCACCGCGGCATAGGTCGCCGAGATGCCCAGGTTGGCCAGGGCGGTCACCGTGGCGAACGCGCGCCAGGGCATGCGGCCCGCGCCCGCGAAGACGAGAGACGCCTCCGCGAGCACGGGCACGCCGCGGAAGAGGAGCAGGAACCAGCGGCCGTGCCGCTCGGCGGCCCGCGTCAGGCGCGCGAGCTCCGCCTCGCCCACCATCCGCTGCAAGGCCGGCGCGCCCGCGCGCGCGCCGACGAGATAACCCAGCCCCGAGCCCACCATCATGCCCGCCCAGGAGACCGCCGTCCCGCGCCAGAAGCCGAGAAGCCCGCCCGCCGCCGTGCTCACCAGGCTCGATGGCACCGGCAGGACGATATCGCCGGCGAGCAACCCGCCGAGGACGAGCGCCGTCGCCACGGGCGAAGGCGGCGCCGCGACCAGCCTCCGCGCCGCGGCCTCGAGGCTGTCGGCGAAGAGGAAGAACGGCACGAGGATGACCAGGAGGAGCAGGCCGGAGAAGCCGGCCCACCCGGGCCAGGAGCGCCGGGAGCGCGCGGTCGCGCCGGGGAGGCGTGCGCCCCCCGGAGGACGGGTCGAGTCAGACGATCGCGACATGCAGCGCTCCAGGTCCGGTGACGGGCCGGCCGCCCTGCGAGGAGGAGCGAGCCGCCAGGCGCGCGAGTATACGTCCCTCACGCGGTCCGCCCTCGTGCGAAAGAGACGCTGGTTCAGGATTTGTCCACGCACAGGGGGAGTCGCCTTATTCAACAGCCCTGGAGACCGCGGCGCGCGCAGGAAGGGCTCGAATTCAGGGCACCCGCGTGGGAGACTGTCGCCAATTCACGCATCCCGAGAGGTCCCGGGCAACCGGAAGGAGCAGGTCATGCGTCCTCGATCTTCGTGGCTTGGTTCAACCCTATTCATCACGAGCTGCGCCGCCCTGGTGGCGAGCTGCTCTGCGAGCGCCGACCGCCCTCCCGGAGGCGGTGGCCCCGGTGGCGGCGGGGACAATCCCACCACGACGACCGGCGGCGATCTCGGCGACGGCGACACCACGGGGAGCGGATCGGACATCGGCGACGGCGACAGCGCGTTCCGTTGCGGCGACGGGAGCCTGACCAACGACGAGGCGTGCGACGACGGAAACGTCGTGGGGGATGACGGCTGTGCGGCGGATTGCCGCTCGGTCGAGCTCGGCTGGTCGTGCCCGCTGCCCGGGGTCGGTTGCACGCGCATCGCCCGCTGCGGTGATGGCGCCGTGGTGTTCCCGGAGCTCTGCGACGACGGCAACACCGAGGCGGGCGACGGCTGCTCGCCGACCTGCAAGGTGGAGGTCGGCTCCAAGTGCAGCGGCAGCCCGAGCGCGTGCACGCCGACGACCTGCGGCGACAAGACGCAAGAGGGCGCGGAGAGCTGCGAAGACGGCAACACGATGCCCTTCGACGGCTGCTCCTCGAGCTGCCAGGCCGAGCCCGATTGCTCCGCGGGCTCCTGCGCGTCCACCTGCGGCGATGGCCTCGTGCTGGGCGAGGAGTGCGACGACGGCAACAACATCGACGGCGACGGGTGCTCCGCGACGTGCACGGAGGAGCCGGGCTACACCTGCGCCGTTCCCCAGCCCTCGGGATCGATGTCCGTGCCTGTCATCTTCCGCGACTTCAAGGCGGCCCACCCCGACTTCGAGCCGAAGGGTCCTGCCAACAGCAGGCCGATCTTCAACATGGTCGGGCCCCGGCTCGACGCCCAGAAGAAGCCGACGTACATGGCCGCCGCCAACAGCCTGGTGACGAGCGCGGACAGCTTCGCCCAGTGGTACCACGACGTGCCCAACACCAACAGCACCACGGTCACCACCCTCACGCTCTGGGACACCGGCGACGGCCGCTTCGTGAACCGCTGGGGCGAGGACGGCCAGCAGTGGACCCTGCTGTCCCAGGAGAGCGAGCACTATTGCGGCAACGTGGGCAACGAGGTGGACGGCGAGGAGTGCACCTCGTCGGCCCAGGCCACCCCGCAGTGCGGCGACATCCACAGCGAGGCGTTCCACAGCTGCGAGGTGCGCGGCGGGGTCTACTGGGCGCGGTACATCGAGGAGACCTATGACGGGAACCCGCTGTTCTTCCCGGTCGACGACGATCCGTTCACCCCGGCGGCCGAGCGCGTCGCGGCCGACATCTTCCCGAGCTACGGCGGCGGCGACTGGCTGAAGGAGCAGGGCAGCCCGAAGCACAACTTCCATTTCACGAGCGAGATCCGCTACTGGTTCCAGTACAACGCGGGCGAGCAGTACGAGCTCGACTTCACCGGCGACGACGACGTGTGGGTGTTCATCAACGATCGCCTCGCGGTCGACGTCGGCGGCATCCACAGCGCCGTCAACGGGCGCCTCGTCATCGGCGCCAACGGGAGCGGCAGGGTCACCTACGCCACGGAGGAGAACGACAACATCCCGCCGCGGAACATCGACCTCGGCCTGACGGACGGCGGCGTCTACCAGATCGCGGTGTTCCACGCCGAGCGCCAGACCGCGGCGTCGACGTTCAAGCTCACGCTGCAGGGCTTCGCGACGGCGCGCAGCGAGTGCAAGCCCATCTGCGGCGACAGCGTCGTCAGCCTGGGCGAGGAGTGCGACGACGGCGTGAACGACGGCGGCTACGGCGAGTGCGCGCAGGACTGCAAGCTCGGCGAGTACTGCGGTGATGGCGTCGTCCAGGCCGTGGAGGAGTGCGACGACGGCAACAACCGCGACGGGGACGCCTGCGGCAGCGGCTGCCGCAACCTCATTCCGCGCTGATAACCCGCCCCGCTCCACCCCCCATCGGTCCCCAACGTGGACGTGAACGTGGACGTGGTCGTCAACGGTCGGCCGTGAACGACCACGTAAACGTAAACGTAAACGTTCGGATGTAGGAGAACGCGGCGCGAAGCTTGGTTGACGCCTATGCGGAGAGGGGCCCGCTCAGAAGCAGACCCCGAACTCCGGGTCGCCGATGTCGACGCAGCTCCCGCCGCTGGCACACGGCGCGCCGAAGCTGCTCCCCGGGCAGAGCTCGATGCAGGTGAAGGTGACGCCCTCCCCGGTCAGATCGCCGCACGCGGAGTTGGACACACACCCCTCGACGCCTCCACAGGTGCCTCCTACGGGGATGGTGCCTCCCGGGAGGCAGGCCGGAACCCCGCCCACCAGCGTTCCTGGGACACACCACTCGCCGCCGCCACAGCCGGCGCCGAACGGCGTGCACGCGCCGCCACCGCCGACCTCGGTCACCTCGATGGAAATGTCCAGCTGCCCATCCCCGATGGTGATGATCGTGCCGTCCGTCTGGAATTGATAGACCAGCGGCGTGACGGCCCCATCGTGAATCGTGAATGAGACGGTGGGAGGGGAGAGCAGCGTCGCCTGCACGGGCACAAACGTGCCCCCGTCATCGCGCTGCAAGACCCAGCCCTGCTCCAGGGTGCTCGAGTAATTGCCGGTGGGCAATGCCGCGCTGAGCACCGTCTCGCCCGGATCATCCGAGGTGCCGAGGTACGTGACGATCGGCCCCTCGATCCTGAAGAGCGCGTTGCTCAGCCGGTACACGTGCCCGTTGGTCTGCGCCACCAGGGCGATGCTCGCGCGGCCGGTGGACTCCGCTTCTTCCGTGCCGTCCGGACCGACGGCGCACGCCGGGAGCAGCGGCGCCGCCGCAAGGAACATTGCCGCGAACCCGACGTTGACAAGCGATGATCGACTCATGCTGGACCTCCTCCAAGGAAAAAGACGGGCGAGTATAACGCGCGCCGATACGCTCGCGGCGCCCGGATCAAGGATCGGAACGCCGGGACGACGCCGTTCGATCGGCGATGGTGATGGCTCGCTTCTGCGGTAAGCGGCGCGCGCGGGCCCGCCGGCTCAGGCCATGCACGCCGAGCGATCGCTCGCCGCGCGCTCCGGGGCTCCCGGGTGTGCCGGCACCAGCACCCGCACGGAGCGCGGGGCGCGCGGGGCGACCCCCGCGCCGGGTGAGAGCGTGAGGCACAGCTCTCCGCCCGCCGGCCTCGCCCGGAGCGCGAGGTGCACGGCGCCGCGGCGCGCAGTCCGGATGGCGCTCACCAGCACGCGAAAGAGCCCGCGCGCCAGGGTGTCGTGGTCCGCCTGGACCACCACGGGCTCGAGCTCCTCGATGCTGGTCGTGACGTTGAAGACAGCCGACTCGACCTCCAGCAGCTCCGCGAGATCCCGGATCAGCGCGTCGAGCGCCACCGGGCGCGGCGCCGCCGCCTCGCCCAGCGCGAGCGCCCGCCACAGCGCGGCGGAGCGCTGGAAGCGGCGCAGCACGCTGGCGGCGAGGTGGAGCAGATCGCGCGTCTGGGCGAGGACGCTCCCGGCGAGCTGATCCGCGGCGAGATCGATCCTGAGCCGCGCGGCGGCCCGCGCCTGGAGGATGTCCTGGAGCAACCGCCGCAGGTCCTCCATGGGCACGTCCCGCGCAGTGAGCAGACGATCCATGTCCCGCTCGAGCCGCATGGCGAGGAGATCCATCTCGATGGCGCGCGCGGCGCAGAGCAGAATTTCGCGGAGACGAAAGCCGATCTCGGGTCTCCTGACCGAGAGGCTGAGCACGCCGATCGCCGCCCCATCGCCGTCCCGGAGCGGGAGCCCATGGCATGTGAAGGCGTGGAATCCCTGAATGAAATGCTCCGGCCCCACGAGCTCCGTATAGCCATCTTCGGCGAGCGCCGTACCGACGCCGTTCGCGCCGCAGACGCTCTCCTCGAGCAACGCGCCCGGACCGGGCACCCGCTCGGGGCCGTGAATCGTCTGCTCGTCACCGCGGACATCCAGGAGGATCGCCCGCGCGTCCCCCACCATGACCGCATGACGCTCGTCGCCCGAGGCCAGGCTGAGCGCGTGAAGGTAGGGCTCGGAAGCGAGGAGGAGATCCTGGTGCCGCTCGCGCAGGCGCTCGGTGTCGAGCTCGCTCAGGAACTCGGCCTTGGGGCGGCGCGGATCGGCCCCTCCCCCGTGAGAGCGCACCCAGGCGCGGTGCACGTGAGGGCGCAGCTTCTCCGCCTCCAGGGCGCCGATCGAGCGGTAGAGGCGCCCCGCCTCGAGCGCTGATTCAAGCCACGCTGCCATGAGCCCACCCTCGTTCGAGCGCGCGGTTGCGTCCGCCATCGTCCGCGATGATGCTCCGGGATCTTGCACAGTTCGTACCCTCGACACGCCTCCTCGAGAAGCGAGCCGCGAGGAAGTGAGCTATTTCGAGTCTCCATTTTCCCAAGGAAGAGCGCGGACCGCATGCAGGCACCTACCGTCCTGATCGTCGATCATGACGAGGCCCAACGAGAGGAGATCCGCAGCACGCTCGAGGCCGCTGGGCTTCGGGTCGAGCTCGCGGCGACGATCGCGGAGAGCCTGCGAAGAGCCCATCGACCGCCGGACCTGGTGCTCATCGGCGCCGATCTGCCGGACGGCGAGCGGTGCGAGCTCTGCCAGCACCTCCAGGCGGCGCTGGGCGCGGTGGCCACCCCGGTGCTGCACGCCATCCGGCCGAACGCGGCATTCGGCCAGCCATCGGCGTCGAGCTCGACGCTCGGTTCGACGTGCGGCTCCGCGTATGGTTCCGCGTACGGTTCCGCGTATGGTTCCGCGTACGGTTCCGCGTACGATTGCTGTCGTGCCGGCTCGCGCGCATGGCCGGCCGAGAGCCGGCTCCTGGTGACGGCCGTCCGCGCTCTGCTCGAGGCGCGCGCGGCGAACGTCGCGCGCGCCGAGAGCGACGAGCGGTTCCGCGCGGCCTTCGATCAGGCGGCGGTGGGGATGGCCCACGTCTCCCTCGACGACCGCTTGCTCCGCGTGAACCCGAAGCTCTGTGAGCTGCTCGGATACACCGTCGAGGAGCTGCTGGCGCTCCGCGCCCAGGATCTCCGGCACCCGGACCACGCGGAGCGGGCGCTCCGGCACGTCCATGCGCTGGGCGATGGGGAGATCCCCTCTTCCACCACCGAAGAGCGCTGTGTGCGGCGGGACGGGTCGTTGCTCTGGGTCGCTGTCACGCGCTCGCTCGCCCGCGATCGCGCGGGGGCGCCGCTGTACGTCGTCGAGGTCGTGAAGGAGATCGAGCGCCGCAAGCGGGCCGAGGAGGCGCGGGAGCGGGCGCTCGCCTGCGAGCGCGTCGCGCGCATCCGGGTCGAGCTGGCGGAGGCGCGCGTCGCTCGCCTCCAGACGTTCACGTCCGAGCTCTCGCGCGCGGTGACGCCCGCGCAAGTGGCCGAGGTGGTCCTCTCGCTCGGACTCGCCGCGCTCTACGCCGACGCGGGGTACGTCGCGCTCCTCGCGGAGGACGACGTGATCGAGGTCCTCCGCGCGCCCGGCTACCCCGAGGACGTGGTCGCGCGCCTGCGCCGCATTCCGATGTCCGCGCGCATGGCTGTCGTCGACTGCATCCGCACGGGCCAGCTGCTGATCTTCGAGTCGCTCGCGGCGTATCAGGCTGCCTATCCCGACGCGCCGGCGGGCGACTGGGCCAAGACCCTGATCTGCGTCCCCATGAGGCTAGGCGGCGTGACCATCGGGGTGCTCGGGGTCACGTACCGCGACGCCTGCCGGATCAGCGAGGACGACCGGCGCTTCATGACGACGCTCGCCCTGCAGTCTGCGCAGGCCCTGGAGCGCGCGCGCCTCTACGAGGCCGAGCAGCGGGCGCGTCGGCTCCGCGAGGAGGCGCTGGCCATCGCGGCGCACGACCTCCGGAACCCGCTGTCGTCGATCATCCTGGCCGCGTCCCTGCTCGAGCGATCGGCCCCGGCAGACGCGGGGGGGCAGGCGATCCGCAATCGGGCGCGGCAGATCAAGCGCGCCGCGGAGCGCGCCGTCGAGATGCTCGGCGAGCTGCTCGACGCCGCGATCATCGAGGCGAAGGGCCTGAAGCTGGACATCCAGCCGTGCGAGGTGGGCTCGCTCGTGCGCGAGGTCACCGAGATGCTCGCGCCGCTCGCCGAGCAGAAGCGGATCCAGCTCCACACCCTCCTTCCGGGGAGCGGCCTGGAGCTCAGCTGCGACCGCGGCCGCATGCTCCAGGTGCTGTCGAACCTCGTGGGCAACGCCCTGAAGTTCACCGCCGAAGGACGGGAGATCACGATCGGCGCGGAGCGCCAGGGGCCCCATGTCCGCCTGTCCGTCAGCGACACGGGCACGGGGATCCGGCCGGAAGACATCCCGCGCCTGTTCGATCGCTACTGGCAAGGGCGGGCGGCGCGCTGCGCGGGCGCGGGGCTCGGGCTGTACATCGTCAAGGGCATCGTCGAGGCGCACGGGGGGCAGATCTCGGTCGACAGCGAGCTCGGCGCGGGGACGACGTTCTCCTGCACGATCCCCGTCACGCGCTGAAGCCAGGGAGGCCAACCCGCTCCTCACCGCATGCCCGACGGGTTGCACGACTCCAGCAAACTGGAGCCAGATCCATTTTATGAGCCGACGCTCCTGCGCTCGGCGCGCGGCCGTTACCGCGCCACGTCGACGGACTCGACGGATGAGGTCAGCTCGTTGTCCGCCGCGGATCGCCCGCCGAGGACGATCACCTCGCCGCCGCCAGGACAGATCAGGGGGCTGAAATACCGCGTGAACTCCAGGGCTCCCGCGGGCTCCCAGCCGTCGCCCGCCGCGTTGAGCCGGAAGAGGCCGTCGGCGATGTTGACGTAGAGGTCCTGTTCGTCGTTGCACGCCGTCGCGCCGAAGCCCGCAATCGGGATCTCCGAGGGGAGCGCCGGGCCCAGCGACCATGCCTCGGTCTTCGTGTCGAATCGGTAGACCTCGCCCGAGAACGCCATCCCCTCGCCGACGCCGCCGAGCGCATAGATCGAGTCACCGCGCCTCGCGACGCCCAGCGAGCGGAGCGCGAACGGCGCCTCGGGCAGGGGGACCCACGCCGCGTCGGGCGTGGAGAGATCGAGCACGACTCCCCGGGTCAGCAGCTCGCCGGGGCCCCCGAGCGTCCAGCCCCCGACCACGTACAGCCGGTCCCCCACCACCACGGCCCCGTGCCCGGAGCGCCCCTCGGGCAAGTCCGGCATGGCCTGCCATGTCCCTTCGCGCGGATCGTAGCGCTCGACCGTCGCCACCGAGGTGAGGACCTCCGGCTCGTCGATGGCGCTGTCCACGCGGAGGCCGCCGATACGGTAGATGAAGCCGCCGTGCGCCACGAGCGCGATGCTCTCCAGGTGCTCCAGATTCTGTACTTCCTGGCGTCTCCTCTCCCCGCAGCGCATGCGCGCCGGCCGCCGCAGACGCCAAAGCGACGGGTGCGCGGCCATCCTGGCGAGCCAGACGCCGCCGAATCTAACATGGCACGACGACCGCAAGTCGACGGCTCATTCGTTATGTCCCCACCCCAATACAGCCATACGGCCGCGCTTTCGGGCGAGGGCAGGCCCGGAACGTGTGCGCCGCACGCAGACTGCCGAGGAGCGGGGCGCTCTGGCCCACGGGCCCCCATCATGCTTTCGGCCTGGTCGCGTCATCGACCGATGGATACGACATGACCGCCCCAGGTACGCATGCGGACGGCCCATGAGAGGTTCCCCGAGTTCTGACGTCCCAATCGCCAACTGAGCTTTTCAAGATGCACGGAGGCCGGATCACGCGGAGCAGGGCGCGGCCGCACCGCGGTGCTTCGGCCGCTGCCGCTGGACGGCTTTCGCCATCGCCCCGCCTCAAAGCTCCCTGCGAGCGCGCTTGCCCGCCCCCCCGCGGATCGAGCGCATTCCTCGTGAGCCGTCCGGTCCGTATCGGACAGATCCCCTCCTCTCCTTGTGATGCGTCCCTCGTCAGGCAAGCACCGGCGCGACGTCTACGAGGCCCGAGGGCGCCCTCGCACCGCGGGGACCCTGGCACGGCGCACAAAGAAGGACACAAACGCACCTGAAACCGGCCACGCTGGACGGGGCCTTTGTGCGCTCAGCGTCGCTCAATGAAACACGCTGGACATGCCTGACAATGCTCCTGACAAACAGGCGCATTCTCGACTGGACGACCCGTGGCGCGCTTTGGGATGTTCCAAGATTGTTTAGTTTGGGTGCAACCACGGTGATCGCCCGAGCTGTGGCGCGCCGTCCACGCGTTTTTCGCCTGTTTAATGTATTCATTCTTTCTCCAGGACTTGCTCGGTGGGAAATGAGGGGTATCGTCAGCCCCGTCCGATTCGAGGAGTTCCTGTCCAAGCCGACAGGATATCCGGTTCCATAGGGGCGTACTTCGGAGTGGGCCGTCGTGGCGTGCTCTCTCCGCTGACGCCACGCGCCGTGAAGTCGATGGCAAAGGGCGAGGCCTAGGGTGACCTTCGCGCGAGCTCCTCGCCAGACATCACCGGCGCAGCGGTCTTCGGTCAGCGCAGGGCTCCACGAGAGCAGGCGTATCCGTCGCTCTCCGTGGGGGTTATCGCCGCGCGTTCATCTCAAGGCGTACGTTCCACAGGGCACGAAACACAAGGAGTTGTTCTGATGAAGAAGCTCGTTATCCTCGCCGCGCTCGCCACCATGTCAATCTCGGGAAGCGCCATGGCAGTTGACCGGGGTCCCACGCGCGCCATCCAGATCGAAGGGGCGTCGGCCGGCACGGCGACCTTCAACGCCGTCATCAATGCCAACGGCCTGAGTGACAACCTCCTGGCCCCGAACGGGACATGCCTCATCAGCATGACCTGGACCAACCCCAACAACGCGGCACAGTCCCGCTCCTGCACGGTCCGCGAGGTAAAGACGACCACCAACCCCAACTGCCCGGACGCGGACATCAATACC
This sequence comes from Sorangium sp. So ce145, assembly GCF_051525985.1. Lineage (NCBI taxonomy): Bacteria > Pseudomonadati > Myxococcota > Polyangiales > Polyangiaceae > Sorangium > Sorangium sp. So ce145. The sequence goes on from NZ_CP150315.1 coordinate 7,538,394, forward strand.
ACGATGTATGCCGGCTCTGGCTTCAATACCAACTGCAGTGGATTCAATCAGTTCGGCATGGCGTTCGGGCCCCAAGGTGCAGGCTTTACCACCATCAGCGCCTCCATCGTCCTGGGCGAGACGGCACTCGGCACGCCGAGCTTCGGCGGGACGTTCCGGGATCCGTTCTCCTTCGGCTTCATCCAAGGCATCACGATCAACTAAGACCGAGCGCCGCCCGACGCGCCGCCATGCGGACGTCGGGTGCGCAGATCTCCCGGACCGCGCCTCGCGGCCGGGAGATCTGCTCGCTTGCGCCCAGCGATCATCGCCCATGTCAGCCGCTGCCTTGCCCGAGGGCGAGCGGGAGTCGCCCCCTAGGGCCCTGCTCCTCGTCGTCGTGACATCGCAGCGAGCGCCGCAGCCCCCTCACCCTGATCGGATGGAGACGTTCTCATGCAACCGCCTGTCCTGCATCACGCTACTCCCCGCCGATGGCCGCTCTGGTGCGCGCTGGCGGCGCTCGCGCTCGCCGCTGTCCTGTACCTCCGCTCGAAGCACGACGCGCCGCGCGCCGCGCTGCCCGAGCCCGCCCCCCGCTCATCCATGCATCAGCAAAAGTCGGGCTACGTCAACCGTGCGCGATGGGATCGCCCCGCCGCGCCCCCGGACCAAGCTGCCCCGGAGGTGCCGCCGATCTCCGGGACCGTTTACGACCTGAGCGGCGCCCCGGTCGCCGGCGTCACGATCGCCGCGACGACGTTCGACGTCGCCGGCAATTTCCCCACGACGGCGGCGTCGGCCGAGAGCGATGAGCACGGGCGCTTCGAGATCCGCGCCCCGAACGGAACCTACAACCTCGTCAGCAACAAGGAGGGATACGGCCCCATGCTCGTCGTCGCGCACAGCGGGGACGATGTCGCGCTGCTGCTCCCGAGGAGCGGGATCGTCGAGGGGCATGTTTACAACGAGCGCAAGGAGCCGATAACGCAGTTCACCGTGGACATCGTCGCGCTGTCCCCCGACAGCACGGCAGCGCCCGCGCCCCTCTGGTCGAAGCGCTTCGACGCGGCGGACGGGGCCTTCCGTGTGGAGCAGGTCCCCGGCTGGCCGGTCTTCCTCAGGGTCACGGCGGCCGATTACGCTCCTGTCTTCTCGGCGCCCGTCCATGTCGGGCCCGACAAGACCCAGAACGTCGAGCTGACGCTCTCGCGCGGGTGCACGCTGACGGGGACGGTTCATGACGAGAACGGCGCGCCGCTCGCCGGCATCTTCCTCGATGCGGAGACGCGCTTCATCACGGGCTCGGCGAGCCAGGGGTCCATGGATGCCGCGAGCCAGGCCCAGAGCGATCTCGAAGGGCGCTTTCGGCTAGAGCGTGTCCCTCCGGGCGAGATCCTGGTCCGCGCGTATGACGGCGGCTATGCCGCGACGACGGCCCAGGTCCAGGTCGCGCAATGTGACGCGCTCGACCCGATAAAGCTCAGGATGTCCAGGGGAGGCAGCGTCGCCGGCGTCGTGCGGGGGAGCGACGGCAAGCCTGTCGCCGGCGCGCAGATCATGGCGTCTCACCGGAGCATCGGCTTCGTGAACGCGGTGACCGACGCCGAGGGGCGCTATCGCTTCGAGAAGCTCCCGGCGGCCGTCATGCGCCTCGAGCTGGTGGCGAAGTCGCAGCGTACCGTGGTGTACGCCAACGTGAGTGAGGGGCAGGTCGTCGAGCGGGACATCTCTCTTCCCGCGGACAGCGCGGGCGAGATCCGCGGGCGCATCACCAGCGGCGGGAAGCCGCTCCGGGGTGTCCAGGTCGTGGTCGCGTGCAACCAGGGCGAGCCCGGGCTCGACATGCGCCACGTCACGACGGGCAACGACGGGACCTATCGGGCGACAGGGCTGCCGGATGGCGCTTACATGGTCATGGTCTCCTCGGCGGTCGAGGGCACCTCGGCCGTCGTTCGTGACGGCGGCGTCGCGCAGGCGGATCTGGACGTGGCCGGGCAGCCCCAGCCAGAGGAGGACTCGGTGGCTCCGGCGCACTTCACCGGCGACTGAGCGGCGCGAGGCGGGAACCTCCGGCCCGCCCGGGCTGTCGATCGCCCTGCCCCACCGCTCGCGGGCCTGCGCTCAGGCGCGGCCCGCCGCGCCACGACCGGAGATCCCCCGTGCCCACAGCCCTCCTCCGCAGCCGCGCTGCGCTCGCCGCGATCGCCGTCCTTGTCCCTGCCCTCTTCAGCTGCGCCGACAGCCCCTCGCCGCCTGAGACCCCCGCCTCGCTCTCGCGCGGGCCCGCGCCGGCCGCGCCGCGCCCCCTGCCCGCCGCGCCGGCCGTCGCCGTCGCGGCGCGCCGCGCCGAGTCGGCACCGTTCCGGCTCACCGCCGCGGACGGCACCGGGCTGCGCCTCGTCGCGCTCACCGGCCGCGCGGTGATCGAGGCGCCGCTCGCGCTCGCCGAGCTGCACCTCACCTTCGAGAACCCGGAGGATCGCGTGCTCGAGGGCACCTTCAGCGTGACGCTGCCGCCCGGCGCGAGCGTCGGGCGCCTCGCCATGAAGATCGACGACCGGTGGCAGGAGGGCGAGGTCGTCGAGCGCCAGCGCGCGCGCGAGGCGTACGAGGATTTCCTCCACCGCAAGCAAGACCCCGCGCTGCTCGAGCAGGCGGCGGGCAACGAGGTGAGCGCGCGGGTCTTCCCCATCCCGGCGCGCGGCGTGAAGCACATCGTCCTGTCGTACTCCCAGGAGCTCCGCCCGGACGCGCCCTTCGCCGTCCCGTTGCGCGGCCTGCCCACGGTGAGCCGCCTCGACATCGAGGCCACCGTCGCCGGCGCCGCGGCGCCCATCCACGCGCTGCGCCGGAACGACGCCGCGCCCGAGGCCGATTTCGTGGTGGATCCCGCGCGGCTCACGTCGATCGAGGCGCGCGGCGGCCTGCGCAGCGGCGAGCTCGTGCTCGCCCGCGTGAGCGCTCCGGTGGACGCGCGGCCCGATCCGCTCGCCTCCGCGGTGATCCTCGTGGACACGAGCGCCTCACGCGCGCTCGGGCTCGAGGAGCAGCTCGGCGTGCTCGCGGCCCTCGCGCGGGCGGTCGCCCAGGCAGGCGGCCCGGGCGCGCCGCTCACCGTCGCCTGCTACGACCAGGCCGTCACCCCCGTCTTCGACGGCGCGGCCGCGGCGTTCGGCGAGGTGGAGCTCGCGCGCATCCGCGAGCGGCAGGCGCTCGGCGCCTCGGATCTCGGGCGCGCGCTCCGCTGGGCCGGCGAACGCGCGCGCGCCCGCGGCCAGCGGCGCGTCGTGCTGCTCTCCGACGGCATCGCCACGGCGGGCGAGGTCGCGCCGGGCGCGCTGCGCGGCGCCGCGGCGGCGCTGCGGGGCGCGGGGGTCGAGCGGCTCGACGCGGTCGCGCTCGGCGGCCTCCGCGACGAGGTCGCGCTGCGGCAGCTCGTCGCGGCGGGCCTGCCCCGCGACGGCGCCGTGGTCGACGGCGCGCGCGGCGCCGCCGAGATCGAGCGGCGCCTCGGCTCGGCCACGCGCTCGGGGATCGCGGTGAACATCGAGGGCGCGCGCTGGGTCTGGCCCCGCGCCCTGAACGGCGTGCAGCCCGGCGACGAGGCGCTCGTCTACGCCGAGGTACCGGCCGAGCTGCCCGTCCGGCTCACGGTCGATGGCCGCACCACGACGCCCGACCTCCGCGGCGTGGAGCGCCCGCTGCTCGAGCGCTCCTGGGCCCGGGCGAAGATCGACGGCCTCCTCGCCCGAGAGGGCGCCGGGGGCGACAAGGACGCGATCCGCAAGCAGGTCATCGATCTCTCGATCGCGCACCGGGTGCTGAGCCCGTACACCGCGCTGCTCGTGCTGGAGACCGAGCACGACTACACGCGCTTCGACATCGCCCGGCGAGGGCTCTCCGACATCCTGACCGTGGAGGGCGGCCGCGTCGCCGTGCAGAGGCGCTCGCGGCCGCAGGCCGGGAAGCCGCCGGCCCCCGCGCCGGCCCAGAGCCCGGTCGCCGGCGGTTCGCCTGGCAAGCGCGCCGAGATGTTCTCCGAGCAGGCCGCCGACGTCTCCCCCGGCGAGAGCGCCGCCCTGCGCCCTCCCCCCGCGCCTCCGGCGCCCTCTGCGGGCGCGGACGGCCGATACTCCTTCGGCGCGGACGTGCTCGCGCCGTCGGGCGCCAGCGGGGTCGCCGGCGGGCTCGGGTTATCGGGCGTCGGCGAGGGCGGCGGCGGCCGCGGCGAGGGCATCGGCCTCGGCGAGATCGGCACCCTTGGCCACGGCAGCGGGGCCGCGGCCGGAGCCGCGGCGCCCGCGCCGAGCGCCGTGTCGGCCACGGGCACCGGCCAGGGCTTCGGCAGCGGGCACGGCCGCCTCGCTGGCAGCCACCGGACCGGGGCGCCGCAGGTCCGCATGGGCGCCACCCAGGTGAGCGGCCGCCTCCCGCCGGAGGTGATCCAGCGCATCGTCCGCCAGAGCTTCGGCCGCTTCCGCCTCTGCTACGAGCGCGGGCTCCAGCGCGACGCGGGCCTGCAAGGCCGCGTCATCGTGCGCTTCACCATCGACCCGCGCGGCGCGCTCGTCAACGCGCGCGACGGCGGCTCCGATCTGCCCGACAGCGCCTCGGTCTCCTGCGTGGTCCGCGCCTTCCGCGACCTCACCTTCCCCGCGCCCGAGGGCGGCAGCGTCGACGTGGTGTACCCGCTCCTGTTCTCGCCGCCCCCGAGCGGCGCGCCCGCGCTGGCCGCGCCCGACGACGCCGCGCCCGACGACGCCGCGCCCCCGCGATCGGAGCCGTACACCGGCCGCTTCAAGCAGATCCATGACACCCTCGCCCGGGGCGACGCGCCGGCCGCCGTGCGCGACGCGCGGGCCTGGCACGCGGAGACCCCCGGCGACGTGCTCGCGCTCGTCGCGCTCGGCGAGGCGCTCGAGGCGGCCGGCGACACGCCGGGCGCCGCCCGCGCGTACGGCTCGCTGATCGATCTGTTCCCGGCGCGCGCGGACCTCCGCCGCTTCGCCGGCGCGCGCCTCGAGCGGCTCGCGGGTGGCGCCGGCCTCGAGCTGGCGGTCGACACGTACGAGAAGGCGCGCGAGCAGCGCCCCGACCACCCCGCGAGCCACCGCTTGCTCGCGTTCGCCCGCCTCAAGCGGGGCGAGCACGCCGCCGCCTTCGACGCGCTCGCGGCGGGCGTCGCGCGGCGCTACCCGCCGGGGCGCTTCGCCGGTGTGGAGGGCATCCTGCGCGAGGATCTCGGCCTGGTCGCCGCGGCGTGGCTCAAGGCGGAGCCCGCGCGCCGGGCGGCCATCCTGGCCCGGCTCGCGAAGGCCGGCGCCGCGCTCGAGGGCGCGCCTTCGCTCCGCTTCGTGCTGAACTGGGAGACCGACGCCAACGACGTCGACTTCCACATCCGCGACGACCGCGGCGGCCACGCCTATTACGGCGACCCGACGCTGCCAGGCGGCGGGCGCCTCTACGCCGACGTGACCACCGGCTACGGGCCCGAGTGCTTCACCATCCGCGCGCCCCGGGAGCAGCGAGCGAGCCGGTACACCCTGCAGGCGCACTACTACGCGCGCGGCCCGATGGGTTACGGCATGGGCAAGCTGCAGATCGTCGACCACGACGGCAAGGGCGGTCTGACCTTCGACGAGCGCCCCTTCGTGGTCATGACCGACGGCGCCTTCGTGGAGCTCGGCGCCGTCACGCGCTGACGCGCCGCTAGAGCCTCCGCTAGAGCCTCTCCCAGCGCCCGCTCTCGACGGAACGGAAGAGCGCGTCGATGACCCGCATGTTGTCCACCGCGACCTCGATCGAATTCTCGACCGGGCTGCCCGTGCGGATGGCGCGCGAGAACGCCTCGCTCTGCAGGTGGTACTGGTCGACGGCGGGGAACGAGGTGACCCTGGCCGAGCTGCAGTTCAGCGTCGAGCCGTCATCGAGGAAGACCTTGCACGGCTGGTCGGCGGGGGCGTTGAAGGGGATCTCGATCTCGAGGCGGCCCCTGGTACCGAGCGCGTTCACGCGCTGGTAGGCCACCGCCTGCGTGCTGCACGTGAACGTCAGGTGCGCGCCGCCGTAGTCGACGAGGCCCGAGGTCACGCGATCGGTGCCGAACTCGGGATCGCGCTCGACGAGCGCGATCGCCCGCACGGGCTCGCGTCCGAACAGGAAGCGCGACGTGTTCACCGCGTAGCAGCCGATGTCGTAGAGCGCGCCGCCCCCGACTTCCTTCTTGTTGCGGATGTTGGTGGCGTCGCGGTTGAAGTACGAGAACGCCGCCTGGACGCTGACCAGATCGCCGATCTGGCCGCCTCGCACCCAGTCCCTGGCCTGCTGCCACTGCGGGTGGTTGCGGATCATGAACGCTTCGGCGATCAGCTTGCCCGTCTCGCGCTGGACGTCGACAAGCGCCTCGGCGTCCTTCGCGCTGAGGGCGATCGGCTTCTCGCACAGGACGTGCTTGCCGGCGCGGGCGGCGCGCGCCGTCCACGTCACGTGCAGGTGGTTGGGCAGCGGGTTGTAGACGGCATCGATCTCCGGATCGTCGAGCAGCTCGTCGTAGCTGCCGTACGCCTTCGGGATCCCGAGCGACCGCGCGGCGTCGCGCGCCTTGCCGATGTCGCGCGACGCCAGCGCGGCGAGCTGGGTCAGCGGCCCCCGCTTCATGCCGGGCAGGCTGACCGTCAACGCGAAGTTGCTCGCCCCGAGGACGCCCCAGCGCACGGGGGTGAGGGATTCGTCGGACGTCGGACCTTGGGCAGATGTGGACATGGGCACCTCGCTGCTCGCGAAACTAACGGTCGACGGCGCTCCTGTAAACGCTCGGCAAGCACCGGCGGAACCGCCGAGGCGCCGAGCGCCCCGCGATCTCCTCGCCGCCAATGACGTACCCGAGATCGACCAGGGGCGAAACAGGCGAAGCAGACGAGGCAGACGAGGCAGACGAGGCAGACGAAACAGACGGGGCAGACGAGACAGACGAGACAGAGCACGCCATCGAAGTCCCCCGTCACGCTCCAGACGTCTGTCCATCGGACGTCACGCCACGACTTCGCCCCGCGCGCTCGACACCCTCAGTAAACTCTGCCATTATTACCAGAATTGCAGCCTTTCAGTGGGGGGGGACTGATATGGCTCGAAATACCATGGTAGGTCTGATACCGCTCATCGTTCTGGCCGGAACCGGATGCGGCGAGGACGGAGAGTGGCTGGAAGAGCCCTTGGGCGAAGCGCAGAGCGCGCTGGAGGCCGGCAATGCGCTCAATCCCAACGCGCTGAACCCCAACGCGCTCAATCCCAACGCGCTGAACCCCAACGCGCTGGCCGTCGGCGCCTTGAGCCTCATCGCCCTTGGCTCGCAGGCGCTGACCGCGATCCTCGACCCCGGGCCGAACGGCGCCCTCTCGCGCGATCACCTGAGGTACGCCGTCGAATGTGCCCTCGAAAGCTCGCAATCATTCCGTTTCGGCTGGATCGACGCGTCTGGCGTCTATCACGACGAGATCTACACAGGCGTGCTCGGGCTCGCGAGGAGCTGGGCGTGGGTCCCGCTGGATGGTGACGACCAGCGCTGGGTCTCGGCGTGCCTCGCGGCGCGCACCAACTACTACGGGGTCCCCGTCGTGCTCTCTTCGCGTGGACCTACCAAGGCGATCAACAAACAAAACTCGCCGGAGCTGTCCACGTTCAGGAGGGAGGAGGGCGCGTTCTGGGGCAACATCTACGGGAGCTCGCCGGCGCTCTATGCCTGCCATGTTCCAGAGAACGATGCGAGCTCACGCGCGGCGCTTCGCGACTGCGCCGCCGGGCACATCGATGAGACGACTGGCTCCATCCAACCGTGCGGGGCGATCCAGCTCCTTGGCTCGTGTGATACCTATTGCGACCCCATCGCCCCCAAGAACGGCATCTACCACCCTTCCTGCTTCACGGATCCGGCGAACCGCCTGGCCACCATGAACTTGAATCCTATCACGGTCTTCCTCGAATGAGAGGGAGGCGTCGGGCCTAGTATTCGCGGCAGTCGCCAGGCGCCTCCAGCGTGCCGAAGCTGTAGGGCCGCGCCTGCTTGACCAGCAGCCGGCGCTCCGGGCCGATCAGCTTCCATTCGATCTGCATCGCGTACAGCCGGTTCTCCCCCTTCGGGTCCACCAGCGGCCGGTAATGAGCGTGGACGGACTCGAGCACGCACCCGAGCCGCTGGACCTCCGGGAACGACAGCACGTCGCGCCCGCGCGACAGGCTCGATCGCGTGTGGTACTCCGCCTTGATCGTGCGAGGCGGCGGCGTGTACACGATCTCGTCGCTGGTCACGCCGGGCGCGGGGTTGGTGACCGAGGCCTCCCCGATCTGCGCGTTGATGTAGTACTGGCTGTCGCGGGTGGCGTCGAGCGCGTTGCGGCTGATCGCCACGCCCTGCGCGCGCTCCGATTGCCAGGCCTGGTGCACAAGCACGGCCATGGCGGCGCGCGCCTGCTCGACGTGGCCGAACTCGCGTTCATCGTAAGCGCGCGTGTTCCACAGGCTCGCCCAGACGGTGCGCAGCGCGTCCTCGATCGAGCTCGACTCGGCGTCCAGGTCGCCGCTCGTCGACGTGTGCAGCCCCGCGCCGTTGAAGGTCGCGAGATCCTCGGTGTTGCTGCTGCTGCGCAGGCGCACGCGGTCGCCGCCGAAGCGCTGCTCGATCGCGCCCGTGACCTCGCTCAAGATCGCGGGGTCCACCGGGTGCGCCAGCATCCGCGCCCGCACCTCGGCCAGGCCCTCGGCGTGCGCGTGCGGATCGGCGCGAAACTCGGGATCCTGCTCGAGCTCGGCCAGGAGCTCCGCCGCGCCGCTCGCCTCGAAATGATCCATGTAGTGCGAGAACGGGATCGCGAACGCGGCGGGCGGCACGTACAGCGGCAGCAGGTCGAGCGGGCAATACTGCCCCACGCCGCTCACCCGGTACAGCTCGGCCATGCCTGCCGCCTTGGAGCCGATGCTGTCGCCCATGGCGTAGCCCGCGGCGTCGAGCGGCACGATCCCGCGCACGGAGCGATCGAGCGCCGGCGAGAGCCGCGCGCCGGTCGGCTTGCGCTTCTCCCAGTAAGCGTCCGCCTCCTGCGCGGTGGCCTCGCGGATGTCGAAGTCCGACGCGCGCACCTCGAGCCGCACCAGCTTGCCGAACAGGGCCTTCAGGCGCGCGTCGTCGCGCGCGCCGCGCAGGGCCATGTTCGGCGTGCCCCGGCCGCGCGCCAGCACGTTCACGTGCGCGAGCGGCGTCTGGAAGGCCTCGGTGATGAGGCCGCCCATGAACGCTGTCTCGTTCGGCACGTCGTCGGTCACCACGATCACGTTCGGCCCGAGCTCGGCCGTCTCGAGATCGCGCGCCGGGACGAACGTCAGCGTGCCAAAGCCCTCGGCCGGGTTGAGCGACTGGTACGTGAGCCCCTTGTACGGCGCGTTCGGCCCCACGATGGGCGCCGTCCCCTCGATCTTCCGCAGCTCGAGGATCTGGCGCCCTTCGGTGGGCCGTATCGCCCACGCCTCCGGGTCGGGCACCGCCTTCATCGCCGCGAAGAACGCGCGCCGCATCTGCTCGCCGACGATCTGGTCGCCGGGCGAGAACTCGACGGTCTTGGCTCCGTTGGTGTGCTCGACCAGCGTGCCGAGGAGGTAGCGACGGCCCTCGGCCCGGAAGTACTCGGTCTGGCTGAACAACCCCCAGCCGACGTTGAACTCCGCGGCCTGCGCGGGATCGCAGCGATCGAGGTGGGGCTCCTTCCGGATCTGCTCGCGGACAAACGTGTAATGGAGCGCCCACTTTCGCGTGCTCAGGAGGTGCACCGTGTCGTTCGCGGCCATGTCGACGACGAACTTGACGCCGAGCTCACCGACCGCGGTGCCGCCCTCGGCCAGCTCGGCGAAGTCCGCGGCCGTCTCCAGCCGGTGCGCGCGCCCGCTCGCGAGCTCACGCCCCGGGAGCTGGGCGCAGCCCTCGTTCGCCGCGCCGGGGCTCGCCGCTCCGCAGAAGCGCGGCGCCCCGGTGGCGTCGGGCACGCGGGCCAGCGACGCGCCCTCGGGCCAGGCCATGAAGTCGATGCGATCGCTCGGCTCCGGGCTGTCCTCGCGCCACAGCGTCGCCACGCCCTCGAAATCGGGCGACGCCTCGAGCTCGGCCGTGTCGCTCGCGCCCACCGGGACGCTCACCCGCTCGCCGGGCGCGAGCGTGACGGACGCATCGGGCCACGCGAGCAGCACGCCCGCGTCGGCGCCGGGCGGCGCCTGCCCCGGGGAGAGCGCGGCGAGGCGCAGCGCGAAGCCGTCGAGCGCGACGGGCGCGCCGCTCGCGTTCAGCACCTCGACGAACCCCGCGGGCCGCAGCGAGAGCTCGGAGATGACCAGCGGCCCGGCGATGGCCGGGAACGGCTCGGGCCACTGGAAAGGCGCGAAGCGGATGCTGTCGTCGAGGTTCGGCGGATCCGGCGGACCGCAGGTCTCGCCGTTCTCTCGCTCGGGCGTGGCATAACGGCAGATCGACGGCTCGCCCGTGCCGTCGGGCAAGCGCGCGTAGCTCTCGGACCGCGGCAGCTCCGGCACATTCACCAGGTCGGCGAGCTCGCACGACGCTGACCACAGCGCCACGCGCGCGCCAGAATTCGAGAGCTTGAACGGCAGGTGCAGCGGGCCCTGCTCCGGTGTGTCGTCGGCCCAGAACAGCGCCGTTCGCCCCGGCCCGAGCGTCAGCTTCGGCAGCCGTGTCGCCTTGCCGGACTTGTCGCTCAGCGCGTACTCCCCGAGATCGAGCGCGCGCTGGCCGATGTTCACCAGCTCGATGAAATCGTCCGTCTCGCCGACCTCGTCGACCCAGGCGCCGTCGTTGCCGGTCATCACCTCGTTGATGCGAAGATCGCCGCTCAGCGCGGGCGCGGCGGCCACGGGAAGCTCGAAGTCGCACACCTCCGGCTTCGGTGGGTGCTCCTCCGTCGGGAGCCGGGTCTCGCCCGAGCAGCCGACGCCAAGGGCGAGCGACAGGAGGGCCGCACCCACGCGCGGCTGGGACCAAGGGTGAACGTGATCGCTGGGTGAGCGCTCCATCATGCGTGCTCCCGTCGTTCCTGCACCGTCATGCCCGCTCCGCCAGCACGCGGCGTGCCGCGCGCACCGGCGCCTGGCGCGGCGCAGAAAGCTCGTGGAACCCAGTCCTTCGGCCGCACGGCGTGGCTCGCCGTGCGCCGGGCTGTGCCAGCTCCCGCGCCGTCACCGCCAGGGGGCCGCGCCGGCTGACACCATCAACTGCCCATTCGGCGGGCGCGCGACTTGGATGCTGGCTTCAGCTCTTGTAGCCTCGCGCGCATGCGTGAAAGCGTGCATGTACGGGTTGCTTTGATCGCTCTCCTCACCTGCGCCCTGGCCGCCTGTTCCGAGTCGCCGGCCGACGAGGGCGGCGCAGGCGGCGGCGCGGGTCCAGCCGGCAGCGGCGGCTCCGGCGGCGCCGCGGAGGCCAGCTCGAGCGCGGCCGAGGGCGCGACCTCCAGCGCCGCGACGGGCGCCGGGGCCGGCGGCGGCGGCGGCGGCGGCGGAGGAGGAGGAGAGCCCGAGGGCGGGTGCGGGAGCGTCTCGGAGGTGCCGCCCGAGCTGGGGTTCGACCCCTTCTACGAGAAGTACGTCGACGCCGCGGGGATTCCCGTCATCAGCTCCGAGAAGGTGCCTGACGCGGCGCTGCTGCGCGCCTGCTCGGTGGTCGTCCGCATGCTCGGCCACCGCGACGACGTGCGTCAGGCGATGATCGAGAACCACACGCGCGTCGCCGTGATGGCGGAGACGGAGGTGACAACCGACATCCCCGAGCACAGCGACCTGTACGAGGCGTTCCCGGGGACGGACTGGGACACGCGGGCCCGCGGCCTCGGCGCGACCCCCGCCCGGCCCGCGAGCTCCTGCGCCGAGGAGAACGTCCTGTGTTATCCGAGCGATCCGTACCTCGGCGAGGACATCCTTGTGCACGAGTTCTCGCACGCCATCGCGATCATGGGCATCGCCTTCGTCGAGCCGACGTTCAACAGGGAGCTCGAGGACGCCTTCGATGCCGCGCTCCAGGCCGGCAAATGGGAGAACACCTACGCGGCGACGAACAGGGACGAATACTGGGCCGAGGGGGTCCAGTCCTGGTTCGACGTCAACACCGAGGCGATCCCCACGAACGGGATCCACAACGAGATCGACACGCGGGCCGAGCTGCGCGACTACGATCGCCCGCTCCACGATCTCATCGCCCGGTACTTCGCCGACGACGCGTGGCGGCCGAGCTGCCCCTAGAACATCGATCACGTTGATCAAGCGAGAAATGAACCGCCAAGACGCCATAAGACGCCAAAAAAAAAAAAAAAAAAAAAAAAAACACAGAAATCTTGGCGTCTTATGGCGTCTTGGCGGTTCGAAATTCTGCGCTTTTCAGGCAGTTTCAACACGTTTGTCGCTCTAGCTCCGCCCGCCAGGAGTCCTGGCCACGGATCCGGAGAGAGAGAGTTACGTGTTCGAGGCGGCGAGCTACAACCCGATGCTGAGCGGCGCCGCCGGCGGCACGCAGCTGCAGGTGCGCGAGGGCGATCTCCAGCGCGTGGAGGGGCTCCTCGAGGTCCATCCCGGGGAGGCGGCCAGCAACGACGACGAGGAGAGCGGCCAGCCGGCGCCGCGGATTGAGGACGACTGGCCGTGGCTGCCGAACACGCGGATCGCTGGGAACGGCGATCCCGTGTCGTACGCGTTCGGGGAGCGCTGCCTGGTTGTGCATCACCGATCCAACGAGCGCATTCGGCTGCGCAAGTTCGTCTCCATCACGCTGGGAGATCCTGTTCGTCGCTCTCGATTGCAATAGGCGCGAGGATTGGCTCCTGCGCCGGCTCCACGTCCGGGCAAGTACACGGTGTTCGAACGGCCCGACACCGCCAGCAATACCGCGAACCCCCCAAGGTACAATACTTGGTTCGCCTGCGCCGGGCGCGCAGGCGCTCGTGGCCGCGACTGCCGACGAGGCGCTGCGCTGACGCGGACGGCTCGCTTCCGCCAGATGCAGCGCCGCCCGCCGGCCGCAGCGGGTGCGCGACGCTGGCCTCGCGCTTCCTCCCTGCCGTCCCGACCCCCGCGAGCGCCCCCGAGCCCGTGCTGCGCGCCGCGGCCTTGCGCCTGCGCACAACCGCCGGCCCTCCTGCGCAGGCCCGGGGTCCTCCTGCGCGGCGCCGGGGCCTCCTGCGCGGCGCCGGGGTCCTCCTGCGCGGCCCCATGGGTGTCCTTTGCTGCGCGTCGGCTTCCCTCGCTTTCGCACGGCCTCCGGAACTTGCGCGAACTGCTCGCCATCGAAGTGAAGCCGCCCTAGCTTCGGTAGGGTCCATGTCGTTCTGTCGATCGATCGCGCGGATCCCGCGAGCGTCCTCCTGCTCGGCTCCAGCGTGATGGCCAGCGACGCGATCTTGACGCAGGTCTGGGAATCGAACGACGACGGGCGGACCTGGACTCAGGCCGGGGTCGACTTCCCGAGCACGTTCCTCGGCGTGACCCTGGACAGCGCGCCCAGCGATCCGCGGCGCATCTACGTGAGCGGGCGCCGCAACGGCCCCACGTTCTGCTTGTGCGATTGCACAGGACCTGGACGACAGATCGGCACGTACGATGTCCCTTTCGAGCGCCTCGAATCCAAGGGGGCAGCGTGTGGCCTCGAGGACTTCGTGCGCGACGTGCGGGAGCGTCGGGTGCCGGTTGTGAGGCGCCGCGGATGCCACAGCCCCGCCTCCGGGGGGCATAGCCCCGCGCGTGGCGGCGCCTGTCGGAATTGTGCTGATGCGCGTCCGGAGGAGATGGCCCTCTTGCCCATTTCGACGCTGCGTTTCCGCGGTCTTGTGAGACGAGCGCCCCTCCGTCGCCAGCCGGCGTGCATCGAGGTGTGGCTTGACACCGACGGAAGTTCTCGCGCTAGGTAGCCTACCTATTACTGCGGGCGGAGGATTGGCAATGGTTATGCGGAGGCGCTGTCGCTCAGGGGAAGTCATGGCTCTGTCGGGTGGAGGTGAGGGGCGCACGCTCATCGCGTGGGTGAGCATCGCGCTCGTTGCGCTCGTGACCGTGGCGTGCGGCGACGAGCCGGGCACAGGCGAGCCTGGCGGACCCGGTGGCAGCAGCGCGACCAGCACGAGCGGACCAGGCGGCGCAGGCGGGACCGGCGGCGCAGGCGGGACCGGCGGCGCAGGCGGAACCGGCGGCGGCGCAGGCGGAACCGGCGGTGCAGGCGGAACCGGCGGCGCAGGCGGGACCGGCGGCGCAGGCGGGACCGGCGGCGCAGGCGGAACCGGCGGCGCAGGCGGAACCGGCGGCGCAGGCGGGACCGGCGGCGAGGGCGGGACCGGCGGCGAGGGCGGAACCGGCGGCGAGGGCGGAACCGGCGACGCCGTAGGTGGAACCGGCGGCGCAGGCGGGACCGGCGGCGGCGCAGGCGGGACCGGCGGCAGCGGCGGAGGCCCGGATTGCACGGAGGGTGCGTTGCAGAGCGTGCCGTGCGGCTTCAATGGCAATGGGGAGCAGGCACAGGTCTGCGCCGGCAGCGTCTGGGTCGACGAGGGCGGGTGCGACGATCCGGACGAGTGCATCGACGGAACCGAGCGGGCCGACCCCTGCGGCCATAACGGCGCAGGAACTTTGATCTCGCCGTGTACAGCGGGCACCTGGCAATCGGGCACCTGCTTCGACCCCGACCTCTGCACGAACGGAACGACGCGGCAGGCGGCCTGTGGCCTGAACGGGGCCGGCACGAAGCCCCAAGTCTGCGCTTCAGGGCGATGGCAGGACAGCGGCGCCTGCGCCGACTCCAGCGTCTGCACGAACGGTGCGACGCAGCGGATTGCCTGTGGGCTGAACGGCGCGGGCACGAAGCCGCAGCGTTGCGCGAGCGGCCAGTGGCAGGACGACGGCTCCTGCGCCGACCCCGACGTCTGCACGAACGCTGCGACGCAGCGGATCGCCTGTGGGCTGAACGGCGCGGGCACGAAGCCGCAGCGTTGCGCGAGCGGCCAGTGGCAGGACGACGGCGCCTGCACCGACCCCGACGTCTGCACGAACGGCACGACGCAGAACGTTCCGTGCGGGCCCGATGGACGCGACGATCAGCCGCAGACCTGCACGCAGGGCGCGTGGGTGGACACCGGCGCATGCATCCATCGCGACGAGTGCGTCGACGATGAGGTGGTGCTCGCGACGTGTCCGGGCGGGATCCGGTCGACGACGTGCATCGACGGGCGCTGGGTCGAGGGCGGGGCGTGCGAGAAGGACCCGATCAGCGCGAACCAGCGCAACACGTGCGCTGTCGTAGGCGGGAAGGTCGATTGCTGGGGCAATAACGAGAACGGCGAGCTCGGCGATGGCACCACGATGACGACGGGCAGGGCGACGCCGGTCTCGAACCTGAATGACGCCGTGGCCGTCGGGGTGGGCCGTTTCCATGCGTGCGCGCTGCGCGCGACCGGCGCCGTCGTCTGCTGGGGGTCGGGCGCCAACGGTCGGCTCGGGAACGGGTCCACTGCGGGTAGGACGACGCCCACCCCCGTGTCCGGTCTCAGCGACGCCGTGGCCCTCGACGCGGGCGAGAGCCATACCTGCGCGCTGCGCGCGACCGGCGCCGTCGTGTGCTGGGGAGAGGGCCAGTGGGGTCGGCTCGGCAATGGCTCGACGGCCGATGCGACGACGCCGGTCACGGTCTCGAACCTCACCGACGCCGTCGACGTCAACGCGGGCGGCGGACATACCTGCGCGCTGCGCGCGACTGGCGCCGTCGTGTGCTGGGGTGGAGGGACCAATGGCCAGCTCGGCAATGGCATCAGAGGGGACCAGTCGGCGCCCGTGACCGTGTTCGGCTTGAACGACGCGATCTCGATATCGGCCGGCTGGGGGCACAGCTGCGCCTTGCGGGCGACCGGCGGCGCCGTCTGCTGGGGTAGAGGGAACCATGGCCAGCTCGGCAACGGCTCCACGAGCAGCGTGTACACGCCCGTCGAGGTGCCGAACCTCTCGGATGCGGTCGCGATCGAGGCGAGCAACTTTACGAATTACGGCAACCTGGACACGACCTTCGGCCACACGTGCGCGCTGCGCCGGAACGGCACCGTCCGGTGCTGGGGGTATGGCGTCGATGGCCAGCTCGGGTACGGGGCATTTTCTTCGAGCGAAGCCGGCGTTGATGTGCTGGATCTGAGCGACGCGCGCGCCGTGGCGGCGGGCATGTCTCACACGTGCGCCATGCGAAGCACCGGTGAGATCCGCTGCTGGGGGGCGGCAGACAGCGGGCAGATCGGGAATGGATCGGCCGCTACCGCGCTGTTGCCGGCCCCCGTGGTGAACCTCGGGGACGCGGTGGAGATCGCCGCGGGTTACGCCCATACGTGCGCGCTGCGCCGGAACGGCCAGGTCGAGTGCTGGGGCGAGGGAGAGTTCGGTCGACTCGGCAACGGTTCCGGGGCGGACCGGACGACCCCCACCCCTGTGCTCAACCTCACCGACGCCGCTCATATCACCGCAGGCACAGCCCACACGTGCGCGCTGCTTCAGAGCGGGCAGGTCCGGTGCTGGGGCGAAGGAGCCTACGGTCGACTCGGCAACGGCTCGCAAGACGACCGCAACACACCCGTCGCCGTGTCGGGCCTGACGGACGCCGTCGCGATCAGCGCAGGTGATGCCCACACGTGCGCCGTGCGCCAGAACGGGCAGGTGAGCTGCTGGGGCGACGCGGCCCTGGGACGGCTCGGGAACGGGAGCACAACCGACCAGACGGCGCCCGTCACCGTGCTCGACATCGCCGACGCTGTCGCCGTCGCCGCCGGTGGCGAGCACACGTGCGCCTTGCGCGCATCAGGCGCCGTCTCGTGCTGGGGCGGAGGGGGGAGCGGGCGGCTTGGAAATGCCTCGACGGCGAACTCTCTGCGGCCGGTCGCGGTGACGGGCCTGAGCGACGCCATCGGGCTTGCTGCGGGGAGGCTTCACACGTGCGCGGTCCACAGCACGGGCGCCGTGAGCTGCTGGGGCTCCGGTCTTGATGGACGGCTCGGGAACGGCGCGACGACGAGCGCCACCATTCCCATCCCGGTCTCGGGGCTCGGTGACGCCCTGCAGGTGAGCGCGGGCACCTCGCATACCTGCGCGATCACGGCCCCCGGGGGAGCGTTCTGCTGGGGTCTCGGTACAAGCGGAGAGCTCGGAGACGGCTCGATGGCCACCGCGCTGACGCCGGTGCCCGTCGCGAACGTCGCGGACGCGGTGATGATCAGCGCGGGGAGGCGCAACAGCGTGGGGGCGAGCCACACCGTCGTGCTCCGCCGGACGGGCTCGGTCGCGGCCTGGGGCGCGGTGGGCGTGGGTCGCCTCGGCAATGGCAGCCCGAAGGTGAGCTTCCCCATCGCCGTCGTCGGGCTCTGACTTCCCTCGCGCCGGGCCTACACAAGCCTCTCTTCATCCAGGGATTCGCCCGCGTAGCAGCCCGTCGGCTCCTCGCAGCTCGCGTCGCTGGCGACGAAGCTATAGGACCCTGTGGTCGAGCGTCGGGAAAGCCGGTTCGGCGCGGATGCAGTCCCAGAGGTAGATCGCGAACCCCAGATCGCCCGTCCAGAGCGAGTAGCGCAGCTGTCCGTACCGGCGCGCGTCCTCCTTCGTCTGAAGGATGCCGTGCATCGCGAAGGCGCGCGCGCGATGAAGCCAGAGCGCGTCGCCCGTGCGCGCGTGGAGCTTGAGGAAGGCGTAGCCGTTTCCGCCCGTGCCATGGCAAAGGTTCGAGCCTTTGCAAAGCGGGCCGGCCGCCCACGTCGCCTCGCCGGCGGCCCAGAGGAGCTCGTCGAGCGTGGGGCCGGGGAGTTCGGCAAGGCAGATGACGAAGCCGGGCGCGCCATGGCAGAACTGCATGAGCCGGGGGTACGGGGCTTCGCCTTGTAAAGCCAGCTGCGCCGGCCAGCTGGCCATTCTGCCTTCTCGTGTGGCTGTCCGCCCGATCGTGGTGGCGATGACCTGCTCCCAGGCTGCCCAGTCGCCCGCGTCCAGCAGGCGCCGGCCGTGGAGGAGCGCGCGCGCGGTCGCGACGAACCCATGGACGGCGTCGAGATAGGTGCTCCGGCGGCCATAGAGGTCCTGCGACCAGTAATGGCAGCCGTGCTCGTCGGACCACTGGAGCTGCGACCAGAGGCGCGCGGCGGTGCGGCGGAAGAGCTCGGCCCAGCGCGCGTCGCCGAAGCGCTCGTGCAGGAACGACGCGGCCAGCATGGTGCCGGGCGCCCCCCACATCAGCTCGCGCGCCGGGTGATCGAGGTTGCCCTCGATGAGCGCCGCGAGCCGGTCGGCTCGCTCGTCGGTGGGCCGCTCGCCCTGCGCCATCAGGAGGATGGGCGTGTCCCCCATCATGAACGCGGCGCTCTCGTCACCCGGCATCGAGGCCAGCCATGCGCGGTTGCGAAGCAAGAGCGCGTCGAACTGCTCCGTGGTGCGCCTCGCGCCCGGCGCCGCCCCCGCCTCATGCAGGTAGCGCAGCGCCCAGATGACGCCTGCAGCGCCGTGGTAGAGCGGCAGCGCCGACTGGCTCGGGTCGTCGCCGGGCTCGGCGTCCTTCGGGTGCAGCGGCCAGTACGCGTCATCCGAGAAGCGCCCCTCGGTGTCGCGAACGATGCCCTCGATGGCGTCGCGGGCGACGTCCTCGTCCCATGCGACGGACGTCAATGCCTCGTGGCGCTCGGGTTCGTGCAGCATACGGTGCCTTTGCCTGCTCTGCGGGCGTCGCGCTCGACCGCGGGCCGCCGCGCGGCGCTACGCCGCCAGCGCCTCGGTCAGGGCCCAGAGCCGCTCCTGCGCGGCCTCGTCGAGCGCCTCCGCCGCCGCCGGCTTGATACGGCTCTTCTCGAAGTACTCGCCCGTCACCCCGGCCAGCTCCGGCGCCGTGGCCACGTGCAGCGAGCACTCGGCCCCTCGCTCGGGCGTGAGCAGGAACAGGGTGAAGAGCTTCACAAGGAGCTTTGGATAATCGCGCATCAGCTCCGTCCTGACCACGCCCGGATGGACGGCGTTGACCGTGACGCCGGTGCCCTCGAGCCGTCGGGCCAGCGCCTTGGTGAAGAGCACGTTCGCGAGCTTCGACTGGGCGTACGCCGCGGTCGTGCCGTACTTCCGCCGCTCGAACTGAAGGTCCTCCCAGTCCATCCGGCCGCGGTAATGCAGCTTCGAGGACAGGACGACGACCCGCGACGGCGCGCTCTTCTTCAGGAGCGGGAGGAGGTCCTGCGTGAGCAGCCACGTCCCCACGTGGTTCACCCCGAACGTCGCCTCGATCCCGTCCTCGGTCGTGCCGCGCGAGTTCCGCCACACCCCGGCGTTGTTCACCAGGACGTCCAGGCGATCGTGCGCCGCGCGGAATCGCTCGCCGAAGGCGCGGATGCTCGCCTTGCTCCCGAGATCCAGCGCGATGACCTCCACGTCCTTGCGGCCGGTGGAGCGGGCGATGTCGTCGCGCGCCGCCTCCCCTCTGCCCGTGTCGCGGCACGCCAGCACCACCTTCGCGCCGCGCTGAGCGAGGCCGCGGGCCGTCTCCTTGCCAATGCCCGTGTTGCCGCCGGTGACGATGCAGACCTTCCCGTTCATGGTGCTCCTCTCTCAGGTTCCTGCGGTGGGCGCAAGGCGCAAGGTCACCGCGCGCGCGCACGCCACGGAAGACGTCACCGAGGACGTCACGGAACACGGAAGCGGAGGCGGAGGCGCCCCCCACCTCGTGACGGCGCAACGTCCCTATCCCGCGAAACTCCGACAAGAACCTGCGCCCCCCTTGACGTGGACGCGCCCCCAGCTTCTCCTGATTCTCTATGCTCAGCCTAAGAGTATCTCGGGTGCGACGGGCGTGCTTCGTGTTCGGCATGCTGGCGGTGACCGTGGGGTGCGGGAGCAGCGGACCCCCTGACGATGCCGAGCCGATCGGGGCCGCGACCGGGGCGCTCACGGGCAACGAACCGGACCTCGTGATCTCGAGCGCGAGCGCGCCGCCCAGCGTCCTGCCGGGCGGCTATTTCACGACGTGGGTCACTGTGTGCAACCAGGGCGACTCGGCGAGCTACAGCACCCAGGTCGAGGTGAGCCTCTCGGACGACGACATCATCACACCGTCGGATCCCATCACCGGCTATGCGCCGCTGGGGTATCTCGACCCGGGGCAATGCGTCGAGCTCGGCGTCCAGACCGCCGCGGCCGTGCCCGATGGCGCGTACACGCTCGGCGTCGTGGTGGACTCGTTCGAGCAGGTGATCGAGCTGTCGGAGACCAACAACGCGGCCGTCGCAGGCGAGATCGGCGTCGGCTACGGCCCGGATCTCATCGTCTCGGCCGTGAGCGGCCCGCCGAGCGCGCTCCCCGGCGGCGGCTTCGAGGTCCAGGCCACGGTCTGCAACCAGGGCACGACGTCGAGCCAGAGCGCGCTCGTGGATGTGCTCCTCTCGCCCGACGCCGCGATCGAGCCGTCGGATCACCTCCTCGGCGGCACCCCGGTTCCATGGCTGGATCCTGGCCAGTGCGCGTCGGTGACCGTGCCCGCCAGCGCCAGTGTCCCCGAAGGCGCCTATCACCTCGGCGCGATCGCGCACGAGAGCGGCTGGTACGCGGAGCTCATCACGTCCAACAACGCGCTGGCGGGCGGGCTGCTCGGCGTCGGCAATCAGCCGGACCTCGTCGTCTCCGCGGTGAGCGGGCCGCCGAGCCAGGTGCCCGGCGCCTGGTTCGACGCCTCGGTCACCGTCTGCAACCAGGGCACGCAGCCGAGCTACGGCAACGAGGTCGACCTCTTGCTCTCGCCCGATGGCGAGATCACGCTCGCCGATTTCCCGATCGGGTACGGCTATGTACCGAACCTGAACCCCGGACAGTGCTTCTCCACGACGATCCCCGCGAACACGTACGTGCCCGACGGCGCGTACACGCTCGGCGCGATCGTGGACGTCCCGGATTGGACCGCCGAGCTCATCGAGACGAACAACGCCGCGGCGGGCGGCGCGATGGGCGTCGGCTACCGGCCGGACCTCGTCGTGTCCTCGGTGAGCGGGCCGCCGAGCGCGATGCCTGGCGGCATCCTCGATGCCTCGGTCACCGTCTGCAACCAGGGCACGCAGACGAGCTATGGCAGCGACGTGGAGCTGTACCTCTCCTCGGACGGGATCATCACGGCGAACGACGTGCCCGTCGGCGGCGATGCGGTGCCGTACCTCGATCCGGGGCAGTGCACCACGCGGACGCTCCACGTGGGCGCTTATGCGCCCGACGGCGCCTACCATCTGGGCGCGATCGTCGATCGGTATGGCGGGGTTCCCGAGCTCATCGAGAACAACAACGCCGCAACTGGCGGCGTGATCGGCATCGGCTATCGGCCGGATCTCATCGTCTCCTCGGTGAGCGGGCCGCCGAGCGCCCTTCCGGGCAGCGGCTTCGGCGCCACCGTCACCGTCTGCAACCAGGGCACGACCCCGAGCTACAGCGCCGCCCTGGAGCTGCGCCTGTCAGCCGACGAGACCATCACGGGGACGGACCCGCCCGCCGGCGGCGCCCAGGCGCCGTACCTGGATCCGGGGCAATGCGCCGTCGTGACCATCCCGGCGAGCGCTTACGTGCCAGACGGCGTCTATCACCTGGGCGCGATCGTCGATCTGTACGACTGGCAAGAAGAGCTGAACGAGGCCAACAACGCCGCGTCGGGCGGGCTGCTCGGCGTGGGCCATCGGCCGGATCTCATCGTCTCCGCCGTGAGCGGGCCGCCGAGCGTGTTCCCCGGCGGCGGATTCAGCGCCTCCGTCACCGTCTGCAACCAGGGCACGACGCAGAGCTACGGCGGCGACATCGCCGTGGTGCTCTCGTCCGATCAAGCGATCACGCCGTTCGACGCGCCCGCCGGGGGCGGCAATGTGCCCGGTCTGAGCCCCGGGCAGTGCGCCTCGGTCGCCGTGCCCGCGAACGCCTACGTGCCCGACGGCGCCTATCACCTCGGCGCCGTCGTCGACCCGAGCAGCGCCATCGCCGAGCTCATCGAGACCAACAACGCGGCGGCGGGCAGCCTGATCGGTGTCGGCCATGGCCCCGACCTCATCGTCTCCGCCGTGAGCGGGCCGCCGAGCGTGTTCCCCGGCGGCGGCTTCGACGCGTCGGTCACCGTCTGCAACCAGGGCACGCAGACGAGCTACGGCACCCACGTGGAGCTGCGCGTCTCCGCAGATGCGACGCTCACGACCGCCGACTCCCTCGCCGGCGGCGGTCCTGTGCCGTACCTGGATCCCGGCCAGTGCGCCGCCGTGACCTTCCCGGCGAGCGCTTATGTGCCCGAGGGTGCCTACCACCTCGGCGCGATCGTCGACCCGCAGGGCGGCGTCCCCGAGCTCATCGAGACCAACAACGCGGTCTCAGGCGCGCTGATCGGCATCGGCTACGGGCCTGACTTCACCGTCGCTTCCGTGAGCGGTCCACCCAGCGTCCTGCCGGGCAGCGGCTTCGACGCAGAGATCACCGTCTGCAACCAGGGCACGACCCCGGGCTCCAGCATGGTGGAGCTGCGCCTGTCCACCGACGCCACGATCACGGAGGCCGATGCGTTCGCGGGTGGCGCGCCGACGCCTTACCTGGATCCCGGCCAGTGCGCGGCCGTGACGATCCCCGCCAGCGTCTACGTGGCCGATGGCGCCTATCACCTCGGCGGGATCGTCGATCCGTACGGCGGGCAGCCCGAGCTGATCGAGACCAACAACGCGACGCCGGGCGATCTGATCGGCGTCGGCGCCTGGCCCGACCTCGTCGTCTCGGCGGTGAGCGGGCCGTCGAGCGTGACGCCCGGCAGCAGCTTCAACGCCGCCGTCACCGTCTGCAATCAGGGCACGACCCAGAGTTATGGCGCCGACGTCGAGCTGCTGCTGTCGAGCGACGGGGCGATCACGCCCTCGGACATCCACGCCGGGAACGGCGTTGTCCCCGGGCTGAACCCCGGGCAATGCGCCGCCGTCGTCGTGCCCGCGGGCGCCTATGTGCCCGACGGCGCACATCACCTCGGCGCGATCGTGGACCCGAACGGCGCGCTCGCCGAGCTCATCGAGACCAACAACGCCGCGGCGGGCAGCGTGATCGGCGTCGGCCACGCGCCCGATCTCGTCGTCTCCGGCGTGAGCGGGCCGCCGAGCATGATCCCCGGCGGAAGCTTCGACGCGTCGGTCACGGTCTGCAACCAGGGCACACAGACGAGCTACGGCACCCAGGTGGAGCTGCTGCTCTCCGCCGACGCGACCCTCACGATCGCCGACTCCCCTGCTGGAAGCGGTCCGGTGCCATACCTGGATCCGGGCCAGTGCGCCACCGTGACCTTCCCGGCGAGCGTGTACGTGCCCGACGGCGCCTACCACCTGGGCGCGATCGTCGACCGGGACAACTGGATCCCCGAGCTCATCGAGACGAACAACGCCGAGGTGAGCGCGATGATCGGCGTCGGCAACTGGCCCGACCTCATCGTCTCCGCGGTCAGCGGCCCGCCCAGCGCCATGCCGGGCAGCGGATTCGACGCTTCCGTCACCGTCTGCAACCAGGGCACGCAGCCGAGCTATGGCACCGACGTGGAGCTCTACCTGTCCGACGACGCCGCGATCACGGAAGGCGACACCCCCGCAGGCGCCGGCATGGTCCCCTTCCTGGCACCCGGGCAGTGCACCTCCGTGCTCGTCTTCGCTAGCGCGTATGTTCCCGATGGCGCGTATCACCTCGGAGCGATCGTCGATGTGAACGACTGGCACGAAGAGCTGATCGAGTCCAACAACGCCGCCTCGGGCGACCTCATCGGCGTGGGCTTCCAGCCCGACCTCGTCGTCTCCGCAATCAGCGGCCCGCCCAGCGCCCCGCCGGGCAGCGGCTTCGACGCTTCCGTCACCGTCTGCAACCAGGGCACGTCCCCGAGCTACGGCGTCGACCTCGAGCTGTTCCTGTCGAGCGACGACGCGATCTCGCCCGCAGACATCCACGCCGGGAACGGCCATGTGCCCGGCCTGAGCCCTGGACAGTGCACCTCCGTGCTCGTCCCCGCGAGCGCCTATGGGGCCGACGGCGCTTACCGCCTCGGGGCGATCGTGGACCCTGGCGAATCGCTCGACGAGCTCATCGAGAGCAACAACGCTGTGGCGGGCAGCGTGATCGGCGTCGGCTTCGGGCCGGATTTCATCGTCTCCGCCGTGAGCGGGCCGCCGAGCCTCGCCCCGGGTGATGGCTTCAACGCCGAGGTCACCGTCTGCAACCAGGGCACGCAGGCGGGCTACGGCGGCGACGTGGAGCTGCGCCTCTCCTCGGACGCGACCATCACGACGGCCGACTTCCTGGCCGGCAACGGGCCGGCGCCGTACCTGGCACCGGGCCAGTGCACCACCGTGACCTTCCCGGCGAGCGCGTCGTACGTGCCCTGGGGCGCCTATCACCTCGGCGCGATCGTCGATCCGTACGGCTGGACTCCCGAGCTCATCGAAACCAACAACGCCGTGGCGGGGAACGTGCTCGGCGTCGGCTTCGGGCCGGACCTCATCGTCTCCGCGGTGGACGGCCCGCCCAGCGCCCTGCCAGGCAGCAGCTTCGACGCCGAGGTCACCGTCTGCAACCAGGGCACCCAGCCGAGCCACGGCAGCGACGTGGAGCTGCGCCTGGCGGCCGACGATCAGGCGGCAGATACCGGTTTCTTCGCCGGCAGCGCGCCGGTTCCGTACCTGGATCCCGGCCAGTGCACGGTCGTGACCATCCCCACGTATGCGGCGGCCCCCGACGGCACCTATCACCTCGGCGCCGTGGTGGACCCCTACGCGTGGACGCAGGAGCTCATCGAGACCAACAACACCGCATCAAGCCGCGTGTTCGGCATCGGCAACCAGCCGGATCTCATCGCGTCCGTCGTGCACGGCCCATCGACCGCCGCGCCGGGCAGCGGCTTCGACGCCATCGTCACCGTGTGCAACCAGGGCACGACCCCGAGCGGCGGCACGAGCGTCGAGGTGCTGCTGTCGTCAGACGGGACGGTCACGCCCTCCGATATCCATGTCGGCAACGGCTGGGTCCCCGGGTTGAGCCCTGGCCAGTGCGAAAGCATCACCGTGGCGGCCGGCGCCTATGCGCCTGACGGCGCCTACCACCTCGGCGCGATCGTGGACCTGAACGGCCCGGTCCAGGAGCTCATCGAGACCAACAACGCCGCCGCTGGCGAGCTGATGGCCATCGGCTACGGCCCCGATCTCGTCGTCTCGGCGGTGAGCGGCCCGCCGAGCGCCACGCAGGGCAGCCTCTTCGACGCCTCGGTCACCGTGTGCAACGAGGGGACGGCCCCGAGCTACGGCACCATGGTGGAGGTCCGGCTGTCGGCCGACGCGACGATCACGACGGCCGACTTCCTCGCCGGAGGCGCCTGGGTGCCGAGCCTCGGCGCAGGCCAGTGCGAGAGCCTCATCGTCGCCGCTGATACCTACGTCCCCGTGGATACCTACACGCTCGGGGCCATCGTGGACGCCTACGGCGAGGTCCCCGAGCTCCTCGACGGCAACAACGCCACGACGGGCGGCGAGCTCGTCGTCAGCTTCTGATCATCGCCCGCTGCCACATTTCGCGGGCGTGACGGCGCTCGCCCGGCTCGAGGCGGAGAACCAAGCTGGGCGTGCCGGCGTACGAGGCCCGGGCATTGCGCCTCGAAGTCCCGGCCCGGGCCGAGAATCGCTGAGAAGGCGCTCGCCAGCTCAAGCGCGGAACACCCGTGAGACGGGCTCCCCTATCAGCGCCGCGAGGAGCCGCTCCCCCTCGGGCCAGGGCCCGAAGCCGGCGTCGACGTTGATGTGCCCGCACGGCCCGGCCTGGATGAAGCGGCTTCCCCAGGCGCGCGCGAAGGCTTCGGCTCGCTCCGGGGCGCAGTACGGGTCGTTCGCGCTCGCGACGACCATCGAGGGGAACGGCAGCCTGGCGCCGGGCAACGGGTGGAACGTCGACGCCTCGCGCGGGTAGCTCGGCGATTCGGTGTCGGCCGGCGCGACGAGCAGCGCGGCGCGCACGGGTCGCGCGCCCAGCGCCGCCCAGTGGACGACCGTGCTCACGCCGCAGCTGTGCGCGACCAGCACCGGGGGCTCGGCGCTGGCGGCGACCGCCCGGTCGAGCGCCTCGACCCACGCGCGTCGGTCCGGGTGATCCCAGTCGGGCATCTCCACGCGGCGCGCGAAGGAGAGCTTCTGCTCCCAGAGCGTCTGCCAGTGGCGAGGGCCGGAGCCGCTGTAGCCAGGGACGATGAGAAGCGAAAGCATCGTGACAAGACCTCCCCGCGAACGAAGAGGGTACAGAGGAAGCGGGTGAAAATCACGTCGCCCCCCGCTGACCCCGGAGCCACGTCGACCCCCCCGACGCGCGCCGTGATGGGGCCGAGGTAGCTCAGGCGCGCCGGATTCATTCGATTTACACGACCTGTGGCAGACGCTCTGCGCGCATCTCTTCATCCTGGTGCTCGCGAGGCGCAGTCAACCGCCGAGACCGCACCCCCGCTGGCGGCGATGCGGCGATGCGGCGATGCGGCGATGCGGCGATGAAAGCGCCCTGCTGCTCCCGCATGGGACTTCCATGTCCCTCGATTCCTGTGTAAATATGCCAGATGCTGTCGGCGCTGGATGTCGAGTCGCCGCCGGCAGGATTCTCTTGGTTGCGAGCAACGTGTGACCTTACCGTGAAAGGTGTTTCAATGAATCGAGGATCGCCTTCGAGACGTCTGTCCAGGAGCCGCGTCGGGAGCTCCCTGTCTGTCCTTCTCTGCGTTCCCGTGGTGGCGCTCGCGCTCGCCGGTTGCGGCGGCACGGAGCCCTCCTCTTCGTCCGAGTCCGACGAGTCCGCGCCGGACCGAGACGAAACCATGAGCTGGGAGGAGTTCCAGGCGAACGTTTACCGCGACCCGCAGCGCGGGGTCTACCTCATCGACGACGAGCAGGGGCTCAACGACGCGGAGCTGCGTGTCGTTTACGAGCGTTATGTCAAGACCGGGGCGCTCGTCGTGAAGCCGCTCGGACGGCGCTGAGCGCGTCTTGCTGGGATACGACGGATAGCTCGCTTTGAGCGTTCCCTCGGATGCCTCACGGCGCGCCAGCCAGCGACACGGCGAGCCAGTCGTCGAAGCGCGTCGGCATGACGCGCGCGCCGTCGCCCGGGGTGAGCGACCGATCGTCGATCCGGAGACCAAAATAGGGCGCCTCCGCGTCGGCGATCACCTCGCGGCGGTCCTTCTTCGCGCTCAGGTACTTGCCGACGAACTCGGCGAGCGGGCGCCTCTCGGGGCCGGCCACCTCGACGATGCCGTTCACGGGCGGCCCGAGCGTGACGTCGGCCAGGGCCTCGGCGACGTCCTCGGCCGCGATCGGCTGCAGCTGCGCCGACGAGAGGCGGACCCGCTCCGCGTCGGCGCTGGAGCGCGCGATGCCGTCCATGAACTCGAAGAACTGCGTGGCCCGCAGGAGGGTGTAGGGGAGCCCGGAGGCCTCGATCAGCGCCTCCTGCGCCATCTTCGCGCGGAAATAGCCGCTGCCGAGCATTCGATCGGTGCCGACCACCGAGAGCGCCACATGGTGTTTGACGCCCGCGGCGGCCTCGGCGGCGAGCAGGTTGCGGCCCGAGGTCTCGAAGAAGGCGAGGACCGCCTTGTCCTCGAACGACGGCGCGTTCGCCACATCGACCACGACCTCGGCTCCCGCGAGCGCTCCGGCGAGCCCCTCGCCCGTGAGGCTGTTGACGCCCGTGGAAGGCGACGCCGCGACGACCTCATGGCCCCGCTGGCGGAGCCTGCGCACGAGCTTCGTCCCGATCAGGCCGGTTCCACCGATAACCACGATCTTCATGTCTTTCTCCCTTGTCGATCACGCGAGCGACCGGTGCCTTGCTCCTGTGACCCCGCGCTCACCGTCAATGACGAAGCGGGTCTAGCTCGTGTGACATCGGGCGAAAGAAAAATGACAGCCGCGCCGGCTCATTTGGAGACTCCGCGCGGCGACCCGGATCAGAACGGCGTGTCGCCTTCGCCCGGAACGATGATCGACTTCAGCGCCCCGTCCTGGCAATCCGCCTGCAGGCGGAAGCCGTTCTCGGCCTCGGACAGATCGAACCGATGGGTGACGATGGACTCGACGTCCACCGCCCCTTCGGCGACCAGGCGGATCGCCCGCGGGTACACGTGCCCCATGCGCCGGGAGAACTTGATCTTCAGCCCCTTGCGGCGGCACAGCGCCGCCGGCAGCGAATAGCGATCGCCCTCGGGGATGCCCGCCAGCAGGATCCGCCCGCCGATGCGCGCTGCCTCGGCCGCGTGGTGGAAGCCCTCGGGCGAGTTCGTCGCCTCGATCACGAGATCGACGCCGCGGCCGCCAGTCCACTCCGCGATGGCCGCGAACGTCGGCGCAGCGTCGTGCGCGCCCAGCCGGCGCGCGGCCTCGGCCCGGTAGGCGACAGGGTCGATCGCGAAGACGCGCTCGACGCCGGCCAGGCGCGCGAGCTGGACCAGGCAGAGGGCGATCGGCCCGCAACCCAGGACCGCCACCGTCTCCTGCAGGTGGGGCCGCGCCAGATCCATGGCGTGGATCGCGACGCCCAGCGGCTCCAGCATCACGGCCTTTCGCACCGAGAAGCCGCGGGGGACCGGCACGAGCTGCTCGGGGCGCACCGCCAGCCGCTCCGCCATGCCGCCGTGCAGCGGCGGCGCGCCGAGGAATTCCACGTGCGGGCACAGGTTCACGTGGCCGCGATGGCACCACTCGCAGCGGCCGCAGGCGTGCGCGGGGTCGACGGCGACCAGCTGCCCCCTCGACAGGCCCAGCGCCGGGTGGTCGTCGACGACCCAGCCGGCGAACTCGTGCCCTGGCACGAAGGGGTCCCGGACCTGCGCCGCGCCGATCCCGCCCTCCAGGTAATAGTGCAGATCGCTGCCGCAGATCCCGCAGCCCGCGACCTGGATCGTCACCATGCCCTCGCGAGGCCGCGGAGGTTCGACCTCGCCGAGCCGGACATCGCGGATGCCGTGAATGAACGTTGCGCGCACTGTTCCAGTCTCCCTTTCAAGGCTCCGCCGGCTCCCCGGCGGCGCCGCGCTGGACGATTGTGCCGGCGCGATTCCCTACTGTAGTCTGCGCCCGTGATCGCTTGTCAATCCTGCGTTCCGGGTCGCTGAAGGCGCCATGCCGGCCGACCTCGTCCTCGGCATCGACCTGAGCACCACCGCGGCCAAGGCGGCGGCCTTCGACGTCCAGGGGCGCTTGCACGCCGCCGGCCGGGCGCCGCTCTCGCTGGCCCGGCCGGCTCCTGAGCGATTCGAGCAGGATCCCCGGGACTGGTGGGCCGCCCTGCGCCAGGCGGTCGCCGGCGTCACCGCCGCGGTGGACCCGGGCCGCATCGCTGGCCTCGCGATCGCGCACCAGCGCGAGACCTTCGCCTGCCTCGGCCCCGACGGCGAGCCGCTCCGCCCCGCGATGCTCTGGCTGGACGGCCGCGCGCGCGGGCACCTCGGCGCCGTGATCGACCGCATCGGACAAGACCGCCTGCGGGCGCTGTCCGGCAAGGCCGCGGACTTCGGCCCGGCGCTGCCCAAGATCGCCTGGCTGGCCAGCGAGGAGCCGGACACCCACCGCCGCACGTCCCTCTTCTGCGACGTGCAGGCGTACCTCGTGCAGGCGCTGACCGGGCGCGCCCGCACCAGCTGGGCGAGCGCCGATCCGCTCGCGCTCTTCGACATCGGCGCGCGCCGCTGGTCCGAGGAGCTCTGCGCCGCCGCCGGCATCACGCCCGACCGGCTGCCAGAGGCGCTGCCTCCCGGCGCGCTGCTCGGCGCGGTGTCGGCGGCCGCCGCGGCGGCCACCGGCCTGCGCGAGGGCACGCCGGTGCTGGCCGGCGGCGGCGACGGCCAGATGGCCGGGCTCGGCGTCGACGCGCTGGACCCGCGGCGCGCCTACCTGAACCTGGGTACGGCGGTGGTCTTCGGCGTCTTTTGCGCCGAGCCGCGGCAGGACCCGGCGTGGCGGACCATGACCAGCGCCTCCGGCCGCGGCTACGTGCTGGAGAGCAGCCTGCGCAGCGGGGCGCTGCTCTCGGACTGGTACCTGCGCCGCCAGCTGGGCGTCGACCCGCGCGACGGGGCCGCGATGGCCGCGCTCGAGGCCGAGGCGGCGTCGCTCCCGCCCGGCAGCGGCGGCCTGCTGCTCTTGCCCTACTGGGAGGGCGCCATGAACCCCCACTGGGATCCCGACGCCCGCGGCGCGATCCTGGGCCTCACGGACGCGCACGGGCGCGGCCATGTCTACCGCGCCCTGATCGAGGGCGTCGCGCTCGAGCAGGCCTTGGTGCTGGACCTGATGCGCGGCGCGGCGGGGATCGAGGTCGCGGAGTTCGCCGCGGTCGGCGGCGTGGCCGCGAGCGACCTCTGGTGCGCCGTGATGGCCGATGCGACGGGCGTCGCCATCGAGCGGTCCGAGACGGTCGAGGCGGCTTGCCTGGGCGCCGCCATCTGCGCGGCCGCCGGCGCCGGGCTGGCGGAGAGCATCGAGGCGGCCGCGAGGGCGATGCGCGGGACTGCCACGGCGACGTTCCATCCCGATGCCGCGCGCCGGGGGCGCTACGCGGCGCTGCTGGGGATCTACCGGGACATGTACCCGCAGCTCTCGGGGCTGCTGCGCCGCCTCTCGGCCTTCACGAGGGAATAGGCCCGGCGCGCGCTCCGCGCCCGAAGGAGCGAGCTGGGCCGGTGCCATGCTCACGTAGGCAGCCTGGCGCACCGAGGAGGTCGAGCTTCCACTGAAGGCGTCATGAAGATCCTCGCGGGCTAGCTCCCGCCTGCCTCACGTCTCCTCACTGCGCTGTCGGATCGTTGACGCGCCCCGCGAAGAGGAGCGCCTTCGTCGGCAGGTCGCTGATGAAGAAGAAGAACGGACGGTCCAGGACGATCGCCACCGGCTCGAGGAAGATGCCCGCGGCCGCGGAGCTCTCGGCGACGAGGACCGCCGTCGCCGCCGCGGCCTCGGTCCCGGCCTCGTCCACGCCGATGACCGCCTTGTGGATGACGTCCTGGATGTAGAGCCCTCCGCCCTTGCGGATGCCCGAGAAGTCGGCGCTGTCGCCGAACGCGACGCTCATACCGAGATCCACGAGCGCCTTCTTGAGGGAGGCCCCGGTGCCGAACGAGAACTTCGGCATCGTGATGTCGACCGACCGCGACTGCGTCGAGGCGATGATCGTCTCGAGCCCCTCGCCGTCGAGCGACTCCGCCAGCGCGTCCGCGTTCCCCTCGGCAGGCAGGACGAGGAACATCGAGACAGGGGTGCCCGCATAGGGGATCTCCACCGCCTCCCAGCCGTCGCCGACGCCGTAGCGCGTCTCCCGTGTGCCGTGCATCATCTGGGCGGTGACGCTCGTGCCGTCGCCGCGCTGGAACTCCCCGGGCTTCGTCGCGTCCTCGTTGAACGGCGTGTGCCACGCGGCGTCGAAGTAGATGGCGTTGGTGAGCACGACGCGCGTCTCCTGGGTCACGCTGCCGTTGAGGAGATTCGGAATCATGCCCTCCGTCTGGTCCTTCACCCACGCGTTGATGAGGCCCTCCGCCTCCTCCGGGGCATCGAAGTCGGCGAGCCGCACGCGCGCCCCGTAGCTCTCGCCGAGCACCGTCAAGAACGGCTGCTCGAGCGTGAGATCGACGTGCGACCAGATCGCGTTGGCCGTGTGGAGCCGGAAGCCGCCTCCCTCGACGTTGCTCGAGCCCTCGGCGCGCTTGTGGAGCTCGAGATCCACGTAGTTGAACGCCGGGTGCAGCCGCTCCTGCGGGAGCTCGAACCGCATCGCCGCGGCCATCGCCTGCTCCGTGGTGGTCCGCGCGCCCGCGTAGGTCATCGCGAGCGCCGTCGAGATGCTGTAAGGCGAGTAGACGACGTTCCCGTTCCCGTTCGCGCTGGAGATCGCACGGCCGAGGTCGAGCGCGAAGCTCGCGTTGTTGCGCGCCAGCAACGCCTGATCCTCCTCCGAGACGTCCGGGCTCTCGATCCGCGCCGCGTCCGACGGCAGCACGCATCCAGCCTTCCTCTCGAAGCACTCGACGGGAGCCTCGGGCGAGTCACCCCCTCCCCCGCCCTGATCCGAGCCGCCTTCGCCCTGGCCTGGGCCGCCGCCTCCCGTGCCCCCACCCTGGGCCGAGCTGCACCCCACCAGAGCTGACATAAGCATGGTCGCCAAGAGAATCGTTGTTCGCATGGCGCTGGCGGACTGCAGGCACCATGCCAGAGCGCCTCCGCGCGAAAAAACGCGACTTTGGCCTGAAGAACCGCGCGCAGCGGGGGGAATCAGAGACCGACTGTGCCACGATGAGCCGCACGCTGAACCCGAGAGAGAGCTGGGAAATGCGGTTGGCGGCGAATCATGGCTCAGGGGTCGATGAGCCTGTGCCACTCCTTGCCAGACACCGGGGTGTCATGGCAAGGAGCTCTTCCGGCGCCCGAGGGCTTCGCTTCACCTCAGTGCGCTGTCGGATCGTTGACGCGCCCCGCGAAGAGCAGCGCCCCCGTCGGCAGATCGCTGATGAAGAAGAAGAACGGCCGGTCCAGGACGATCTCCGCGGGCTCGGGGAAGAAGCCCGCGCCGGTGGCGGCGATGAGGACCGCCGTCGCCGCCGCGGCCTCGGTCCCGGCCTCGTCCACGTCGATGACCGCCTTGTGGATGACGTCCTGGATCTGGACCCCTCCGCCCGGGATGAGGCCCGAGAAGTCGGCGCTGGGGCCAAAGGCGGCGCCCATGCCCAGATCCACGAGCGCCTTCTTGAGAGAGGCCGAGGTGTCCAACGAGAACTTCGGCATCGTGATATCGACCGACCGCGACTGCGTCGAGGCGATGATCGTCTCGAGCGCCGCGCCGTCGAGCGACTCCGCCAGCGCGTCCGCGTTCCCCTCGGCAGGCAGGACGAGGAACATCGAGACAGGGGTGCCCGCATAGGGGATCTCCACCGCTTCCCAGCCGTCGCCGGCGCCGTAGCGCGTCTCCGGCTGCGTGCCGTGCATCATCTGGGCGGTGACGCTCGTTCCGTCCCCGCGCTGGAACGCGCCGGGCTTCGTCGCGCTCTCGCTGAACGGCGTGTGCCACGCGGCGTCGAAGTAGATCGCGTTGGTGAGCACGAGGAGCGTCTCCGGGGTCACGTTCTTGTTGAGGAGCTGCGGAATCATGCCCTCCGTCTGGTCCTTCACCCACGCGTTGATGAGGCTCTCGGCCTCGTCCGGCACGGAGAAGTCGGCGAGCCGCACGCGCGCCCCGTAGTTCTCGCCGAGCACCTTCAAGAACGGCTGTTCGAGCCCGAGATCGATCTGCGACCAGATCGCGTTGGCCGTGTGGAGCCGGAAGCCGCCTCCCTCGACGTTGCTGGAGCCCTCGGCGCGCTTGCGGAGCTCGAGATCCACGTAGTTGAACGCCGGGTGCAGCCGCTCCTGCGGGAGCTCGAACCGCATCGTCGCGGCCATCGCCTGCTCCGTGGTGGTCCGCGCGCCCGCGTACGTCATGGCGAGCGCCGTCGAGATGCTGTAAGGCGAGTAGACGAGGTTCCCGTTCTCGCTGGGGATCGCGCGGCCGAGGTCGAGCGCGAAGCTCGCGTTGTTGCGCGCCAGCAACACCCGATCCTCCTCCGAGACGACCGGGCTCTCGATCCGCGCCGCGTCCGAGGGCAACACGCATCCAGCCTTCTTCTCGAAGCACTCGACGACCCCGCCGCCCCCTCCCTGGCCCGAGCCGCCCTCTCCCTGATCCGGGCCACCGCCGCCGCTGCCGCCTCCATCGTTCGAGCTGCACCCCACGAGAGCCGACATGACCACGGTCGCCAAGACAATTGATGTTCTCATGATGCCAGGGAATTGCAGCCTGCGTGCCAGAGCGCCTTTGCGCCGAAAATCGCATGTTCGTCCCGGGGAGACGCGCACAGCCAGCAAACCTGGAGCAGATTGTGCCAAGATGAGCCGCACGCGGTGCTCACGGGCGAGCCCGGAGGCGCCGGTGATGGCGCAACCGATGGATCGACTGGGGTCGATGTGCCTGTGCCGCCTCGCCAGACCCCGTGGTGTTGCTGGGAAGGTCGTGCCGCACGAGCGGGTTGCGCCGAGGTGCGCCACGGACCATCCTTCGGACCGGCGCGCGAGGCACATGAAGATGGACGAGGGCGCAGGAGAACCGACAGGCACGCGCTCAGCGCGGATCGATCGCGGCGACGTGTTCTGGATAGGGCCCGATGACTCGCGGGGGCCTGTCCCGAGCTACTCCCATCCCCATGTGGTGGTCCAGGACGACGTCTTCAACCACTCGCGCATCACGACCGTGGTCGTGTGCGCGCTTACGTCGAACTTGCGCCGGGCGAGCGAGCCTGGGAACCTCCTGCTCGACGTGGGCGAGGGGAATCTTCCCAGGCAGAGCGTCGTGGTCGTGTCGCAGATCTCCTCGGTCGAGAAGGCCCGCCTGGGCGAGCGGATCGGGTCACTCTCCGACGCGCGGGTGGATCAGATCCTGGCCGGCCTGCGCTTCCAGCAGGCGTCGTTCTTCAGGCGGTAGCGAGGGGGTGCACCTCATGGGGCAGGTCGACTTCACCGCGGCTGAAGCGTTGTGCGAGCGCGGCTTCCGGGGAGAAGGATGAATGGCCCACCGCGGTGACCCGGAGGACGCCTTCAGGACGAGGCTTGCCCAGGATCGGGCGCGCATCGAGGCGGCGATCGAGCGGCTTTCGGGGGAAAAGCCGAAGCCTGAGCGGTTCCTGATCGCGCTGGCCGAGGCGTGGGGCCGCCCGGTTCACCATCGGAATTGTTTCGGCAGGTGGCTGCCGCCGGTTGCCCCGACCGAGCGTGGCGTGAAGAGCGCTGCGCGCTGGGTGGCTGCGTCCAATCCTAACGTCCAGCGAGCCGCCCTCTCTGCCCTCGAGAAGGCTGGTGCGGCTGCGCAGCCTGTTCTGGGTGTGGTCGCCGATGCCCTGACGAGCAACGAGCCCGTCGTGCGGCTCGCCGCAGCCCGCGTGCTCGCGCGCGCTGCGCCGTGTCCCGAGCAGGCACCGGCGCTCCGTCGTGCGCTCTCCGACGATCTCTTCACCGTGCGCTGGCTGGCGGTGGAGGCGCTCGCGCGCAGCGGCGATGACCACCCGCTGGCGCCCGTCCTTGCGGCGTCGCGTCCCCGGCTCGACGCCTGGCTCGCTGCCTATCGGCTCGATGGCTGGCTGCGCGCGGTCGCCGCCCTTGGCCGGGATGCGTCCGCCCTGTTGCCCGAGCTGAACGAGCTCCTGGACCAGACCTCCGGGCCCAGCCGGAGCGACACGTCGTGGCACGAATCGAGATTCACGATCGAGCGGCTCGTACGGGAGCTTCGTGCGAACCAGGGTAACCCCTGAACGAGCTCATTCACGGACACGCGAGGCCCTGCCAGCGCCCCCGTCCATGGACAACATGACCACGATCCGACGACCGAGCGCCTGT
Source organism: Sorangium sp. So ce145 (assembly GCF_051525985.1). Lineage (NCBI taxonomy): Bacteria > Pseudomonadati > Myxococcota > Polyangiales > Polyangiaceae > Sorangium > Sorangium sp. So ce145. The sequence goes on from NZ_CP150315.1 coordinate 7,573,874, forward strand.
CTGTGGACCGCCGTGCTCGCGCTCTCCGCTGCCGGTTGCGGAGGCGTGCGGGGCACCGCCGCCAGCGCGCCCTGCCCACCCCCCACACCGCCTCAGGCGGCCTCGTCGATCGACTCCGCCGGCAAGCCTGGCCGCACGAAGCTCAGCGTGGCCCTCGTCCCCTGGATCCCAGACGCCGCCGGCGACGACTTCGCGTCCCTGCGAACGATGATCGAGCACGGGTTCGAATCGCAGCATGCGGCGATCGATCTCGAGCTGCGCCTCGTCAAGTCCGATGACAGCTACCACAATCCGACGCGCCTCGCCGGATGGCTCGCGTCCGGTCGCCACGATCTCGTCGAGATCGACACCGTGGTGCTGGGGGATCTGATCGACGCCGACGTCCTTGAGCCGTGGCCTTCCGTGCCGGAGCGCGACTACCTCGCCGCAGCCAGATCAGCCAGCACCGAGATCGACCGAAGCGGCAAGTCCGTCTGGTGGGGTGTACCCCATCTCAGCTGCGGGTTCTTCCTGGTCACGAGGTCCGAGAAGCTCGACGCCGCTTCCAGCATCGCCGGCCTCGTGAAGGCCGCGCGCGAGAGCGGGAAGCCCCTCCTCGGGAATTTCGCGAGCAGCTGGGATCTACCCGCCCTCTACCTGGACGCGCGTGTCGACAACGGGCTCGATGCCACCAGCCCGCTGGCCCTGAGCAACGCCGTGAAGCCACCCCTTCACGCCGGCAGCACAGCGGCGCTCAAGCAGCTCGCCGAGCTCTGTCGGCAGGGTGACAGGAACCCTTGCATCGACGGCACGTACGACGAGACGCTGGAGGGTCCTGTCGAGGAGTTCGTGAAGGGCAGCGCGATCGGGTACTGGGGATACAGCGAGCGCCTGCATCGGACCGTCACGCTCATGAAGGCGCAGGGCCTGCCCGTCGAGGGGCTGCGCGTGTCGACGATCCCGCTCGGCACCAGCGCCACGCCCCTCCTGTTCACCGACGCCTTCGTGCGGCGCAAGGGATGCTCCGGCGACCCAGCCTGCAACGCCGCGGCCGCCGCGTGGGCGGAGTTCATCACCCGCGACGACGTGATGCGCGATCTGCTCATCTCCAGGGATGCCGGGCCGACCGCGGTGCCGCGCTACCTGTTGCCGGCCACGAGCTCGGCGTTCCAGGCCGAGCCGATAGCCAGGGACGCCCTCTACGCGGCGCTTCGTCCTCTGGCCCAGTCGGGGAGATCCTTTCCGTCGCACGCGTCGATGTACGAGCGGCGGAGCGCGCTCGCGCACCTGCTCGAGACCCAGCTCGCGGCGCGCTGAGGCATGTCGCTCGAGAGGCTGGTCGACCCGCAGCGGGCCGCATTGGTTGTATTGACAACCAGATCCTTTGCGGTAGGATCGGCCATCATGCGGGACCAATTCACGGCCGACGGGGGGATCGTCCTCGACAACGCGCTCAGCTACTGGGTGGCGCGCGTCTACCTCGCTTCCCGCGCCGCGATGTACCGGCGCTTCCGCGCGCACGGCGTCGAGATCACGCCCGAGCAATGGATGGTCCTCGTCCGCCTGTGGGAGCAGGAGGGCGTCACGCAGACGCACCTGGCCGAGCGCACCTTCCGGGACGTGCCCACGATGAGCCGGATCCTCGCGCTCATGGAGCGCGACGGGCTGGTCGAGCGCCGGCTCGACCCGACGGACCGGCGCGCCCGTCTCGTCTACCTCACCGCGCGCGGGCGAACGCTGCGCAAGGCCCTGTCGGGCGAGGCCATGGCCCTCGTGGACACGCTGCGCGCCGGCATCCCGGAGGAGGATCTCCTCACGACCCGGCGCACGCTGCAGCGCATCCTCGCGAACCTCGAGCCCGAGGGCTGAAGGTAGCCCCGCCGCCCGCGGAGCCTTTTTCATCGCCAATTAATTGCATAGACAACCAATTCAGGAGACACCTGCATGAGCCAGACCGCTGCTTCCCCTCACTTTCCTGCGCACACGCTCCACACGGCGCCCGCGGCGGCCCGCCCCGCGCTGGAGCGGGCCTCGCGGAAGTTCGGCTTCCTGCCGCTGCCCTTGGCGCGCTTCGCGACCTCGCCGCTGCTGGTCCGCGCCTTCGATGAGCTCCTCGCGGTCTTCGAGGGGGCCACGCTCTCGCCGGTGGAGCGCGAGGTGGTGGTGATGGTCGTCGCCGGCGAGAACGGCTGTGATCTCTGCCGCACGATGCACCGCGGGCTGCTCCTCCGCGCGGGGGCTTCCCCCGAGGTCGCCGCGGCGCTGTTCGAGCGAAGGCCGGCGCCCGACGCGCGCCTCCAGGCGCTCGCGGCGTTCACCGAGGCGACGCTGCGCGAGCGGGGGCAGGTGCCGGACGCCGATCTCGACGCCTTCTTCCGCGCGGGCTTCACCGCCGAGCAGGCCCTGGAGGTGATCGTCGGCATCGGCACAACCACGCTGTCGACGTTCGCGAACCGGATGACCCGCTCCCACGCGCTGCGCTGATCGCACCGAAGCGCGGGGCGTGAGAGCGGAAGCGCCTAGGTGATCTCGCGTTGGTCTCCTTGACAAGGCGGGGGAAGCGTCAGGTACGCTGGCTTTCCACGACAGAAGGATTCGAGGTGACAGGTGTATGACCGCGCAAATCGGTGACGACGTCGCCTATGCGGGCGCTGACTGGTGCCTGGCGGGCGTGAACGGCGGCGAGCTGTTCGACCCGGCGAGCTACGGACTTCGTGTTCGCCCGGCGAGCACCGCGTGCTGGCGTGGCTTCGTCTGTCGCTATGGGCTTCGCGACAACGCCCTGTACCTCGAGGGCCTGGACGTCGCGCTCGAAGGCGAAGCTCCTCCCCTGTTGGACAAGATGCCACAGAAGCCGACGACGCCCCTGGGATTCACGGCCGCCTACGAAGGCATCGGGCTCCACGTCCCGTTCAGCGGCGGCCTGCTTCTCGCGCGCGACTTCTTGCTCGAACTCTATGTTCACATGGGCTTCCACCCGGCGTGGAAATACGCCCACGTCCTCGAGGTGGAGCTCGAGGCGGGACGCATCTCGCGCGTCACCGACTGCTCGAAGGCGATGGCCGACATCCGCAGCCGCGTCGCGGGCACGGATGAGCCAGGCCCGGGGAGCTCCCACGAGGACATCGAGGCGTGGGTCGAGCGTGCCTTTTCCCGCAAGTATTGACGCTCCATTCCGGATCGGCACTGCGCTCCATTCCGGATCGGCGCCTCGCCTGTCGCGGGTCGCCGGCGCGCGGCGCGGCCCCGGAACGCCTCGTTCACCGTGTCTCCTGCCTGGCCCGCTTCCTGCGAAAGCCGTTCTCGCGAGGTAGAGGTCATGACGCACATCGAGCAACGCAGGGTCATCATCCATGAGGGCGGCGTGCCGGGCGGCGCCGCGGCGGTCCTCCACGCGGACGATCACGGGACCGGGGTGGCCAATCGCGGGCGGTACGATCAGGGCTGGCGCGCCGGCAAGCCGGCCGAAGATCCAGAGAAGCTCAAGAAATGGGGCCGTGTCAGCGCGAAGCCGAGCGAGTACCTGATTCACATGCGGCGGGGCAGCCTCCGGCCCACCTCCGGTCAGGGCGCCTCGTGCTTCAAGCTCCCGGGCGACAGCGTCGCCGTCGTGCCGACCACGGTCCAGAAGCTCCAGTTCACGGCCGACCAGGTCACCCTCGAGAAGGTCGGCGTGGAGATCACGGGGCTCGCCGTCTACCGCATCGCGGAGCCGCTCATCGCGTTCCGGATGCTGAACTTCTCGTTCCCCGAGCGCGCGCAGGAGAAGATCGAGGCTCTCCTCGTGGACATGTTTGCCGGCGCCGTGCGCCGGCTGGTCGCGAACCTCTCCGTCGAGGAGTGCCTGACGCGGCGGAAGGAAGGGCTCGCCAGCGAGCTGATACGAGAGATCGTGCCCGTCGTCTCCGGGCGCGGCAGCGCCGAGGACGCCACCGACAAGGGGTGGGGCGTCCTCATCGATACCATCGAGATCCAGGACGTGCGCATCCTCTCTCCTGCGGTGTTCGGCAACCTGCAGGCGCACTATCGCCAGGAGCAGGAGCGGAAGGCCAGGGAGGCGTCGCTGATCACCGAGCGCGCGGTCCGGCAGGGCGAGGCCGAGGCGCAGCGCGCGATCGAGCTGACCAAGCTCTCCGCCGAGGTCGAGCTGCGCACGCGACGCCAGGAGACCAGCGAGAAGGCCCGGCTCGAGGAGCTCGCCTCCGAGGCGCGGCTGAAGGAGACGCGACTGGCCCACGAGCAGCAGCTCGCGGCGCTCACGCTGAGGGCCGAGATCGAGAAGACGACGCTCGAGGCGGAGGCGGCGGCGGCGCGCCACGCGGCGAAGATGGCCGCGAGCGCCCAGGAGATCGACCTGCTCAGGCAGCGCGCGGCGATCGCGGGCGCGCGCCGGCTCGTGGCCGAGGCCGAGCTCGCCATCGCCGAGATCGAGGCGAAAAAGGCGCGCCTCACGCAGGAGATCGAGCTCGACCGCGCGCGGGCGCTCCGGGAGATCGAGAACACCGTGTCGCCGGAGGTCATCCGGTTGACGGTCGCGCAGCAGATGCCGGCGCTCGCCGCGGCGTTCCAGCAGCGGATGGGAGAGGTGCACATCACGGCCGTCGATGGGGCGAACCCGTTCGGCTACATCACGGCGGCCGTGGAGGGGGTGATGGGGCTGGCTCGCGCGGCAGGGCTCGAGGTGCCGTCGGCGCGCGCGCAGAAGGCGGAGCTGACCGAGGAGCGCGGGCTGGACAGCAGCCGGCGTTGAGCCCGTCCGCGCCGTCGTCCGGCGTTGGAGCCCACGCGAGCACGCGTTGGTCTCCTTGACAAGGCGGGGTAACGGTCAGCTACGCTACCTTTCCACGATGGGCGGGGGCGGCACGACGTGGGGTCGGAGTTCAAGGCGCTCCGCGCCGAGGCCGCGGTCAGCGGTGAAGGGGCTGATGGCGCCGGGGGGACCGCGGTCGACGCGGCTCGTGGTCTAGACGCAAAACCGCGTGGACAGGTCGCGCATCACAGCTGGTTGTGACGTCGGGCGATGAACCCTCCAGACAAGAAACGGCGGATCGCGAGAGGAGCTGCGCACAATCATGGGTGAGACGATGCTGACGTTCCTGGGGTCGCAGATTCTCCGCCTACCATTTCTCATCGCCTACGTCACGGCGATCGCCCTTGCGTTCTCTCGTTACCCAACGCAAGGCAAGCCGGCACTCCTCGCGGGCTGCGGTTTCTTCTTGTTTTTCATGGGCTGGCTCATCAACGCCGTGCAGATGTACTGGCAGATATCCATTTTTCGGGACGGTGGCGCAATGCAAGCGCTGGTCCGTATTGCCTCCCTGACCGGCCTCGCCTCTCACCTCCTGGAGCTGGTCGGGCTCGTCCTCGTGATGCTCGCATTGTTCGGCACCAGAAACAGCCCCGTAGGCGGCACCGAGTCAATCGACGCGCGAAACACGCGCGCCTGAACGAGCCGCTGGACAGGTACGGCATCGGGGTGCTGTAGTTGCCAGCCTGAAAGACAGCAGGACCTACCGATGATGCCCCCCCACGGCCCGCCGCAATCAGCCCCCGGAATGAGCAAGACCGCCGTCGCTTTCCTGTTCCTGTTCATCGGTCTCGCGGTGGGGTTCTTCGCCGGAATCGGAGCGACGAAGGCCGGCGCTGCGCTCCTCGAAGATCTCGCGTCCAGCGAGGCGCCTGCCGATCTGGCGCACGCCCAGAGCTATGTGCGGCCCGGCTTCTCCTTCAAATACCCAGGAAATTGGAGAGTCGAGGCGGACCCGCCGGACAATGATCCCGATCACCACGTGAACGTCGAGAGCCCCGGCTCGTGCATGACGATGATCTTCGTCCTTGACGTGCCAACCGATCCCGCAGACAACGTTCGAGCGCAGATTGACGGGTTCGTCCCCAAGTTGCTCTCTGCGCCTGCACGCACGCCGTTTACCACGTGGGGCAAGTACGCCGGGCAAGGCATGCTCCTGAAAGGGAAGCTGCTCGGCCTGAGCGAGGGCTCGGTTCGGGTGTTTTCTCACGCGAACGACAAACGTTCGTTCATCGCGGTGGAGCAATGCCATGACGAGGACATGGATCATGTGAAGCCTGGACTCGATCTGGTGGAGTCTTCCTTCGACTTCTCACCTTGAGCCTGCGCCATGGCCCACGGTCTGGAACCATTGTTTCGCGGGCAAACACGGCGGCCCCAGATAGGCCGGCTCGCTCGCGAACCGTCGCGCGAGCTGCCCAACGAGCGGCGGCGATCGACGCCGCTGCGCGGCGCGGCAGAGCCGCAGGCGTCCGGGAGGCGAGGACGATGAACAAGATCATCAGGCTATACGACGCAGGCCTCGGCCTGCTCATCCCCTGCCCGAGCGGGGTCATCTACTCGAACCAGACCTGTGGGAACATTTGCATGCAACCCGAGATCGAGGGCGTATTCGTTCCGCTCGACGCCGAAGACGGGTGGCGCTCCCTCGCGGCGCACTTCGAAGGACCGAAGTACGTGGGCAGCGGCGCGATGCTCGGGCTTGACCAAGAGGACGCGGATGTCATCGACCGCATCCTGCGCGAGTGCCGCATCGTTGGCATCGTGACCGACCGGGCACGCCTCGTGGACTCGCACGAAGCGTGGGTGCACGCCGTGATAGAAGGCGAATCGGACTGGAGCTGTTTCACTGGGTTCGGACCGTACCCGCGCCCTGGGATTCTCACCTGGCCCAACTCCGATTGAGGCCGCGCGCTCGTCGGGCGCGAGCTGCTCGGCGGCGAGCGCCAGGCAACTCTTGTCCTTGGCAGTCTTCGGCTGTCCGCTCGGTACCGCTCGCTCCGGCGCGTTCGTACACGTCCTCCCGCACCTTGTCGCTTGCCTCGGACGACCGCAACAGGTAGCTCGTACCCATGCCCAAGGACGCCAGAGTCTTCGTGTTCGATCACGTCTCGGTCGGTGTCGAGAACCTCGAGCGTGCTGCGGAGTTCTACGACGCCTGTCTGGCACCGCTCGGTTTTGTCCGGCTTTCGCAAAACGCCCGTCACGTAGCGTATGGGCCCGACGGATACGAAGCTGAGCCGCCCTTCGCCATCGTCGCGTCCGGTCCTGACGCGAAGGCGCCCGGTCGAGGCTTCCACCTGGCCTTCGTTGCCCCGAGCCGCGAGGCGGTCGATCGTTTCCATGCGGAGGCCCTCAGCAAGGGCGGTGTCGATGAAGGACCGCCCGGCGTTCGCGAGAGCTACGATCCCGGCTACTACGCGTCGTTCGTTCGCGACCCCGACGGCCACCGGCTGGAGGCGGTGTTGCACGAACGTTGACCGTGCGGCCGTCGGCCGGCTCGATCGCCAACCTGCTGGGCGGGGGCCCCGAGGCCGACCGCCGAACCAGCCGCTGGGACTCATTTCACGGGAGAAAATCATGTCGTCTGTCGTTCTCTTGGGTGATTCAATCTTCGACAATGGTTCGTATACCAATGGCGAGCCCGATGTCGCATCGCACCTCCGCGCTCTCTTGCCCTCCTGGCGAGTCACCCTGTGTGCGGTCGACGGCACGACCACCTCTGATATCGGACCCCAGCTCGATCGCATACCGAAGGACGCGACCCACGTCCTCCTCTCGCTCGGCGGAAACGACGCGCTCTCGAACGCCGACCTTCTCGGGCTGCCCGTCCGGTCGACGGCCGAGGCTCTGGACATATTCCGCGAACGCGTGGACGCGTTCGAGCAATCGTACTCGTGGGCGCTCGAGGCCGTCGTCGCGCTCGGTCGACCGACCACGGTCTGCACGATCTATAACGGCAACCTCGCTCCCGGTGAGGCCGAGCGAGCTCGCATCGCCTTGATGACGTTCAATGACGTCATCCTTCGTCAAGCTTTCTCGCGCGCGCTCGACGTCGTCGACCTCCGCCTTGTCTGCTCGGAGGCGGGGGACTTCGCGAACGCCATCGAGCCGTCGGGCGCCGGCGGCTTGAAGATCGCACAGGCGCTCGTCCGCACCCTGGGCGCCGCCGCAGTCCAGAAGCGAGCGACGACCGTGACCGCCGGCTAGAAAGCCCGTTGCGGCTGCGCGAGCCGACCGCCGTTTCGACTCGGCGCCGGTCAGAAGGATGTCAGTTCAAACCCACCCCTACCGTCAAAGCGGACCATGAGCACGCGTGCCGTGCCGGGGCGCAACGCCCGCACGAGCGTGCTCTGGGCTTCGCGTAGACAGCACAGCAGGCCCGGTTCCACCTGACCGTCACGCGCCTCGGCCCGCGCGATCCCGGTCCCGTCGCGGCGTCGCTCGATGCGAAGGAATACCTCGCCGTGTCGACTTTCCCCGATCATGCATCCACTGATGAGCGCGCGGTACGAATCCATCGAAACAACCGTCGCGCCATCTGGGTTCTCTTCTGTGGCAACCGAGAGCCAGCTTCGCTCACGCGCCGCGGAGTATCCATACGCCTCAGCACGAGATAGTTCGTAGCCTGCTTCGCAGAGATCCTGGCGGCTGTAGCACACCGCTACCTCCGACGGCGGCGGCCCCGACGTCAAGCACGAAACCAGCTTGCAGAAAGGGGCAGCGCGCACGAAGAACGCCCCGTCGCCCCACATAAAGTTCTCCGGCGGCTCCGGATGCGCCGGCGTCGACGTTCCAGGAGCAGCCACGGCGGAGGTTGCGAGGACTGCTCCGTGGACGAGCGCCGAAACGACGACGGCGAGCGCACACGCGCCTGGTTTGAGGCCGAGCCCGGCGACTCGGGGCGCAGGCGGAGCGCTTGGAGGAACAGGCGAGGGGCTCCGATAGGGACCGCTCACCCGAGGGGGCAACACGTCTTCCACCTCGTGGACGACACCTCGCGGCGTGCCGGGTTCCCGATCGAACGCGATCGGCCCCCAGGCGCAGAACGAAGCCGTCGGACGAAGCCGAACGCTACAGATGGCACCTCGAACTGGCTCATCTGCTGCCGTGTGTGGTAGAACATGGTAGCATCGCACCACGACGATGCTGGTCCGGGATGCCTGCCATTGGACAGAAGGAACAAGACCTCCCGCAGCGAGCGGAGATCCGAACCATGCGAACCACCTGGATCGTTCAGACGAACGTCGAGCCTGGATCGACATCCCCAGCCGCTCTGCGTCGTGCGTGCTCCACGGAGCAGCGGCCCTTCCATGAAGTCTCTGTCATTGCTGGTTCCGCGACGCTCCCTGAGCTGCCGCGCATCGACGGGCCGGTCGTCCTTCACGGTCGAACGACTTTGATCCTGCGCGCCTTCGAGCACCCGAGATGGCGCCATGGAGTCTTCTTCGACCCCGCGCGCTTTCAACATCGATCCTACGTGGCTGCGTACGGCGACCAGATGCTGAACGCCGATGCGCAGGTCATGTCATGGGAGAGGCTCCTCGCCGAGCCACGTGCCCCGAACGAGCTTGTTTTTCTGAAGCCGAACGACGATCTGAAGCGCTTTACTGGACAAGTTCTTCGCTTTTCGGAGTGCGTGGCCCTGTTTCAAACTCTACGAGGTGCAGCGAGGCCGGTGGAGCCCACGTCCGAGGTCGTGCTCGGCGAACCGCGTGAGATCGATGGAGAATGGCGGCTGTTCGTCGTGGACGGTGAAGTTGTGACAGGTAGCATGTACCGGCCGAGCGGCGATTCACACCTCCCTCGCGAGCTGATCGACTTCGCGGAGAGAGCGGCCTCGCGATGGGCGCCGGCGAGCGTGTTCGTTCTTGACGTGGCGCGGGTCGACGGCGCGTGGAAGATTGTCGAGTGCAACTGCTTCAACGGAAGCCGTTTTTACTCGGCAGACGTGGAGCGCGTCGTACGAACCGTCTCCGAGCATCAGGAGCGGGCAACCTAGATCATGCCGACCTCTGCCCAATCAGGCGCTGGTGCCGACGGGCGCGTCGCGCCCGCGGCGCAGCGCAAGGTCGTTGGACTGGTGCCGATGACCTGGTGAAGCCATGGCGTGGAAGACTCTGCTGGATGATGCCCGATGGAACCACCGAGACGGCCCGGCCCGTGCCGACGAGCTCGTTGGGCGGGCCATTCGCTCTGCGGAGGCGGAGACCGAAGCAGCGGAGCGCGTGCGCGCCTTCGAGTCGATCGCCGACTACCTTGACGGCCGAGAGCGGTGGGCGGAGGCGTCCATGGTCTACGGCCGACTGATTGACCTACTGCGAAAGAATCACGCCTCACAGGATGAGCTTGCGGCGCGGCTCGCGCGCCATGCCGAGATCGAGTCGAGCGCCGGCGATCTGGAGTCTGCCGCGAAGCTGCTCGAAGAGGCTCTGAGTCTTTGGCGCGAATCGTCACGAAGCACGCTGGAGCGGGGCGCTGCATGGTATGAACAGCTGGCCGAAGCGCGATCGGCGGCGGCACGCCATATCGCCGCGTCCGCGGCGCGCAGCCGTGCGACCGAGCTGCGCATCGAGGCTTCCGGCGAGTACTACCAGCCGCGTGTGATGCGGCATGCGAGAGGTGACGGTACCGTCGAATACGCCGTCCACGATGTCTACTTCTCATTGTACGGCGACGTCAAAGGTTACACCCAGCACGCGCGTTCGCCGCGGATGCCTTCCGTGGCCACGCTCCAGAAGTGGCTGGAGGAGACATTACCGGTGGCCGCAACAGGTGTAGCGTGCGGCGATCTCGGCTACATGCACTACGCGCCCGATCTCACGCAATGGCTTCGGCATATTCACGAGGAACCTCTGGACTATGAACGCGATCCCGAGGATGAAGCCTGGCTAGCGCGACAAACGGGTTGAAGCCGCGCGCAAACAGCGAGAAGCTGAGACGCCAGAAGACGCATGTCGGCCGCCGACGCCGAGCCGAACGGGCGTGACACCAGAACTCAACGATGGGATCCAGCGATGGCAGACAAGAAGATCTCGAAGACCGAACCCGAGTGGCTCTTGCTGCTCGGGCCGCATCGCTACCGAATGCTCCGCTACGGCAACACCGAACGTCCGTACACGGGGCAGTACTGGAACCACCACGGCACGGGCGTCTATCGATGCGCCGGCTGCGGCACCCAGCTCTTTTCGTCACAGACGAAGTTCGACTCTGGGACCGGCTGGCCCAGCTTCGGCGCAGTCCTCGAAGAGAAGCGGATCGAGCGCCGAGCCGACCGGAAGCATGGCCTCGATCGGGTGGAGGTCGTATGCGCGCGCTGTGATGGACATCTGGGGCACGTCTTCGATGACGGGCCAGGGCCGACGGGCGAGCGCTTCTGCATCAATTCCGCCTGCCTCGAGTTCGAGAGCGAATGACTCGCGAGGCGGCGAACGTCGCGTCGACAGCTGGGCCGTGACCGGCAGGGTCCTGCCGAGCGCCGCTCGGAGCGCCTGGGGTGTCGCCGGGGAGTGGGATGCCCTCGGCCACAAGGGGCTCCAGATGCTACATGGCGGGTCGGCCGGCTGGACAGCCGAGCAAACCGATTACCCGAGCAGCCATACCGCCGGGCTCTGCTCGACACGTTCGCCGGCAAGTGTCGCAGCGCTGTCGAGGATCTGGGTCCACGGCAACGCGGCGTACCCGGCGCGGTGGGCAAGGTCGGCGCCGAGCGCAGCGACGAGCAGGGCGTGCGCCGAGGGTACGTTGTAACCCGCGGCATAGAGTGGGTTGAGCTCAAGGACCACCGGCTGGCCCTCTCGAGCGAAGGCCACGTCAGCCACGTAGTTCGCCGGGAGGTCAGCCGTGAGGAGAGCTGGGACGACGGCGCGAACCGCCCGCTGCACCACCTCGCTCCTGGCAGTGAGCTCATCGGCGAGGCGCCGGCGCGCGTCGTCGATGAGGACCTCGAAGGGGCCATGGTAGCTGGCCATGAGGAAGCGGCCGCCCAGCACCGTCAGCCGCACTTCGAAGGGCACCCGGATGGCGTTGCGATCGCCGGGCAGGGTGGCGATCTCGATGCGCTCCAGGTCGAGGTGCTCGCGCAAGGCGAGGCCACCGACGTCGAGAGCGACACGCAGGCGGCGGACCACCTCGAAGACCGTGGCCTCGATGTCCGCCTGGTTGCTGCCGTAGTAGAGCTCGGGGTTTTTGGACTTGGCCGACGCGTAGAAGCCGCGGACGAAGACCCCGGCGTGGGGATCGATCTCCGCGTCGAAGAGGGCGCCGTAGATCGCCTCGGTCAACAGACGGCGCACGGCCGCGGGAGAGTCGATCGCGGCAGCGACGGCGGCGTCCACGGGCAGCAGCGCGGTGCGCGGCGTGGGGACACCGGCGTTCGTGAGGACCGAGTAGAATCGATCGAGCCCGAGGACCCGCTCCACATGCTCGGGGAGGTCGAGCACGCACGCGGCGCCGGCAGCGACCGCTCGAGCGAAGACGGAGTGGTATGCGGCGCGGGGTAGCATCGGCAGATCGATCCAGGACACACTGTCGCGGACCCCCTGCGGCGCGTCGAGCTGGGCGACGTCGCAGACCGCGAGGTCCCAGCCATGAAGGCGGGCGAGCTGGGCCCAGAACGCATGGCGGCGCCGGATCATGGCCACGTTGCGGGGGTCGGCCTGGGCGTCGAAGGCACGGTTGAGGTCGGAGAGGAGAGCGACGCGGGACACGGATCAAGCATCGCACTTTTCCTGGATCAGGACGACTCGGCGCCCCTTCGGCTCGGCCGGAAGCAGAGCAGCCCGCGGCGACTAGCCGCGCCGCGGCCGCGGGCCTAGGAGACCGCGCATGCCCGCAGCCACCCAGATCGGCATCCCCACCCTGGTGCGCATCAAGCCCGGGGCGCTCCCGCGCAGCGGGCTCTACCTCGCGCGAGCGGCGCGCCGCCACGTCCTGCTGCTCGCGAGCGCGGGGACGCCGGCCGCCATCGAGGCGGCGATGCGCGAGGGCCTGGACGCGCAGGCGATCGAGGTCGTGGCCCGGCGCGAGGTCGCGTCGGCCAGCGTCGAGGAGGCCGCGGCGCTCCTGCCCGCGCTCCCCGCGCGCTGCGACGCGATCGTCGGGCTCGGCGGCGGCCGCGCCCTCGACACGGCCAAATACCTCGCGTCCCTCGCCCGGCTGCCGTTCCTCGCCGTGCCCACCTCGCTCTCGAACGACGGCTTCTGCAGCCCTTCGGCGAGCCTCACGGTGGGCGGAAGGCGCCGCTCGCTTCCGTGCGCGGTGCCGTTCGGCGTGGTGGTCGACACCGAGGTCTGCCTGCGCGCGCCGGAGGTCCTGTGGCTCTCCGGCGTGGGCGATCTCGCGGCCAAGGTCACCGCGGTCCACGACTGGAAGCTCGCGTTCCACGCGCGCGGCGAGCCGGTCAACGACTTTGCCGCCCTGCTCTCGGACGCGACCGTGTTCCAGTTCATGGCGCGCCCCCGGCGCGACCTCGAGGGCATGCGCCTGCTCGCGACGGCGCTCATGCTCAACGGCATCGCCATGGAGATCGCCGGGTCGTCCCGGCCGGCGAGCGGCAGCGAGCACCTCATCTCGCACGCGCTCGACCAGATCTCCGGCCGGCCGCGGCTCCACGGCCTGCAGGTCGGCACGGCCGCCTACGTGGTCAGCCAGCTCCAGGGGCGGGACACGGACCTCATCGCCGCCGTCCTCGACGCGACGGGCTTCTGGGATGCGATCCGGGCAGACCCGTTCTCGCTCGACGAGTGGATCGAGGCGGTCCGCGTCGCGCCGGAGATCAAGCCCGGCTACACCACGGTCCTCTCCTCCCGCGACTGCGTATCCGAGGTCGAGGCGATCCTCCGGACCGATCCGCGCCTGAAGGGGTGCTTCGCCTGACCCGCCAGCCGCGCTCGGTCCGCGCCCGCGAGGAGGGGCGCCGCCACGGGCGGCGGGAGGTCCGCGCGCGAGCGGGGCGGCGCGGCCTGCTTTTCTGCCGGCCAGGCGGGGCGTAGCAAGTCGTCGTGCAGCTCGGCGACGAGCGCCGTCAGAATCGTATATCGGCATGGGGCGCAGGATCACACGATAACCCACGTGGGCCCCCGCCGGCCACGCCGGCGACTTTAGCCCCCTCTCGCTCCGGGCCCCGGCACGACTCCAGGTCGCGACTTGACAGCTCCCCAGGATTCAGCACAATAAACGCCATTTCGCTCATCACAAGGGCCGCCAATCGACGAAGGAAGACCGTGGAGAGCAAGACCAAGAACATCAAGACACGCCCGCAGATCGCCGCCATGGCCGCCAGAGCCTTCGGCGGCATGGCGCTCGCGGACGGCGAAGGCGCCGTGGTCGAGCTGAAAGACGGCTGGTTCAACGCGGCGTACAGCGTCCGGCTCGCCGATGGCCGGGAGGTCATCCTCAAGATCGCGCCGCCGAGAGATGCGGAGGTCATGCTCTACGAGAAGAACATCATGACCACCGAGGTCGCCGCCATGCGCCTGGTCCGGCGAAACCCGGCCATCCCGGTGCCCCAGATTTACCATTTCGACGATACCCGCGAGCTGTGCGACTCGGACTACTTCTTCATGGAGAAGATCGCGGCGGACAACCTCGAGCACGTGAGAGCCAACCTCCCCCCCGAGACGCAGGCGTCCATCGACCTGCACATCGGCGAGATCGTCCGGGAGATCAACGGCTTCACCGGCACCTATTTTGGTTACGATGGAAACCCGGACCTGCGCGCGAGCACCTGGAGAGAGGCGTTCACCAGGATCATGGAGTCGGTGCTGGAAGACGGCGCCCGGAAAGGCGTGGCGTACGACCAGGGCTACGACGAGATCCGCGCCGCCGTCCTCAGGCACGCCCCCGCGCTGGAGGAGGTCACCACGCCCTGCCTCGTCCACTGGGACGTCTGGAACCCCAATGTCTTCGTCAAGGAAGGCAGGGTCGCCGGCATCATCGACTTCGAGAGGGCGCTCTGGGCCGATCCCTTGATGGAGGCCCAGTTCCGGCTGCTCTCCGCCGAGGGCATCACCAGCTGCATGCGCGGCTACGGCAAGACCTCCTTCACCTTCGAGGAAGAGCGGAGATGCCGCCTGTACTCGCTGCACCTCGCCCTGGTCATGAACACGGAGTGTTATTACCGCAACTACGACACCGATTCCGTCCTCAACCTCTCCAGGCAGTGGATGGGCGAACACATGGCCTGGCTGAGCGCAAACTGAACGCTCATGGGTGAGAGCTCCAGGGTTGAAAAGCTGGGGACCGAGCGGGTCGGGAAGCTGCTGCTGGAGATGTCTTCCCAGACCACGCTCTCGCTGCTGGTCTTTACCGTCTACAGCCTCACGGACATCTACTTTCTCTCCGTGGGCGTCAACGCGCTGGCCGCCGCCGCGGCCTCGATCATCTCGCCGGTCCAGATCGCCCTCGGCGCCGTCGCCACGACCGTCGGGGCCGGCGGCGCCTCGGTGGTCTCCAGGGCGCTCGGCGAGCAGGACATGGAGAAGGCCTCCCGGACGGTGGCAAGCACCTTCCTGATCTTCTGGACGGCGGCGCTCGCCATCACGGTCCTGGGCTCGGTCTTCATCGAGCCGCTCGTCTACCTGCTCGGGGCCACCGACAGCGTCGCCCCCTATGCCATCGAGTACGGTCGGATCATCTTCCTCGGCGCCATCGCCGGCACCGGCTACTCGGCCATCGTCAGGGCGGATGGCAACGCCGGGTACTCGACCGCCATGTGGATCATCCCGATCTGCGTCAACATCGTCCTGTGCTGGCTCTTCATCCTCATCTTGCAGATGGGCGTCTCCGGCGCCGCCCTGGCGACGGTCTGTGGCCAGGCCACCTCGGCCGGCATGGGCCTGCACTTCTTCTTTTTCAGGAAGAACCGCTCCTATCGCATCAAGGCGTCTTATTTCAAGCCGGACTGGCCCATCATCATCGAGGTGGTGAAGATCGGGTCCCCCTCGCTCATCAAGAGCGCCAGCGTCAGCCTGATCGCCATCGTCACCAACAACCTGCTCCGGCGGATCGGCGGCGACAGCGCCCTGAGCGTGTTCGCGATCGTGAGCCGGCTCTACTCCGGGCTGTTCGCGCCGCTCACCGGCATCGTCCAGGGGATGCAGCCGCTGGTGGGGTACAACTTCGGCCAGAAGAAGCTCGAGCGGGTGCGGGAGGCCATCCGGCTCTCGCTTGGCGCCTCGGTCGTCTATGGATCGCTCGTCTGCGGCGTCTGCCTGGTGATGCCGGCCGCGCTGATCGCCCTGCTGTCCAGGGAGAGCGCGATCATCGCTGAAGGGCAGACCGCGTTGCGGCTGCTGGCGCTCTCTTACCCCCTGACCGGCGTGGCCATGGTCACGGCGGCCTCGTTTCAGTCGGTGGGCCGGGCCAGGGAGGCGCTGCTGCTCACCCTCGGGGGCATCCTGCTGGTCAAGCTGCCGGTGCTGCTGCTGGCCTCCCGCCTGTTCTCCCTGACCGGCATCTGGGCCTCCGAGGCGATCTCGGAGCTGATTCTTTGCATCGTCTCCTTCCTTCTTCTGAAGAATGCCCACGCTGGTTCTGGGCATTGCATGGCGAGAGCGCCTGACGCGGGCTGAGCGTGGAAGCGGCGAACCGGACAGGCGTTGCGGCCTGCGCGATTTCCCGCGGTGACGCCGCGCCTCTACCGGGACCGCGATGCCACGCGTCATGGATGGTTCGAGTACGAAGTCCTGGAGCCACACGCGCTGGTGGGCGAGGAACACCGATGACCTGCACCGCAGAAACGAGAATGCGTTGCTGCCACCGCAGGTACTGGCGAGCGCTTCGCGCGTCGAGCTGCCCTACATGTACGTGGACGCAAGCATCATCGTACACGCCACCGAGCTGAATGCCTCGAACGGCAGCCGGAGGAAGGTGCCGCTATTTACCCTACCGGCCAGGGGTACGCCGGTCTGGAGAAGAACTCCGCGAGCCGTCGCTGCGCGCTCGGGCGCGTCGAAAAGTTGCTCGCGACGGTCGACGCCCACGTCGTCGTTGACTTCCCTTGTCCATACATGTGAGAAAGCTCACTGTGAGGGGGCCGCTGAATGGATCAGCGTTTAGGCGCCTTCACGGCCACAGAGCGCCACTACATAAGGATGCACATGAATAACGCGTCGAAGCGAATCTGGAAGATCTCGTGGATGCTTCCTGTCCTGCTCATGGGGACCGGCTGCATAGCAGCCGCGGATGAACAAGCGGGTGACGAGCAGGCGGACGACGAGACTGTCGCCACGGCCGAGCAGGCATTCAGCGGCTACTGGAGCTGGTCGTGGGCAGACGACTCGAGCACGCCCCCCGTGTATATCGGCACGGACACCGACAGGACATGCTTCCTCTCTGGGGTCGGCGGGACCCTCGCGTCCAGGGCTGGTACATGGCCTGACGGTGACGCCCGAGTGTCGGTTTTTCGCTCCGGCGGCGGCTGGTATTTGGACACGCACGCCGGTACGGGCTACAATGAAATCAAGGGGACCGCCATCTGCGTTCCCAGCGTCGCAAACCGGACAACACCGGTCCGCTGGTCGGAGGGGCAGCCGGCGCAGATCCTGGCGCCAGTCACTACCCTTCGGAGATGTGGTCTGATGAGCGTGCTGAACGAAGATGCTTACGGCAACGACGACAACTGGAAGGCCGCCGGTGACGGCGTGATGATCTGGAACGACGGCACCAACTGGTACATCGGCGGCACCGGCCACGCCGACGGGATCGGCGGATGCGTAGACGTGACCTACAACTTCATCTGGAACGCGACATGGGCGCCCACAACGGGCACGAGCACGCTCAATGTACTCCAGCAGATTGACGGGGGGACGAACCCCCTCGGTACGCAGTGCTTCCTCACGGGTCTCGGCGGACGCTTCTGGTGGTCTGACTGGAGCGACGGCGTCTTTATCAACTATGACCCCGGGTCCCATTGGTGGAGCGTGACGGTGACCGACGACAAGACGGCGCACGTGGCCTGCGTCCAGTAGGCCTCTGCGGCCACGCCACGCCGCCATCCTGTCGTGTTATCGGAGGCGCGTTGCGACCCGAGTTGCCCCCCCGTCGATCAGGTTCGTTGACCCCTACGGACGGTCGCGTTCGACCCCGCAGAACCTACAGCAAACTGTTCTTGGCGCCGCTTCGTTCGCCGACCAGCAGCACCTCGTCCGCGAAGCCATGGAGTTCAGCGACGCCTGGCTCGTCCGTGTCCTCCTCATCCGGCGCCGCCTCGTCGATCGCCTCGACCTCGCCGTCAGGTTCCGGGACAGGCAGCGCACGGCCTCCAGGGCCCCCGAAGGAGCATGCAAAAGCCATCACTGGCCGAGCATGTCCATTGACACTCGTCGCGAGGCGCCGTTAACTGCTCGCCTGCCGGCGGCCACCGTCGCTGTCAAAACACAGCAGATCCGGACGTAAGTAAACAGAAGCAACGATACCAGCCGCAGCGCGCGGCTGAGGAGGGAGGCATCGATGAAGCTCTATGAGTTCGCTCCTACCCGCTCGATCCGTGTGCGCTGGACGCTCCAGGAGCTGGGCGTGGACTTCGAGACCATCCAGGTCAACCTCCGGGCCGGCGAGAATCGCCGCCCCGAGTTCCTCAAGCTCAACCCAGCCGGCAAGCTCCCCGTGCTCGTCGACGGCGACCTCGTGCTCACCGAGTCCGTTGCCATCGTGCTCTACCTGGCCGAGAAGTACCCCGACAAGGGCCTGCTCCCGGCAGACCCCAGGGAGCGGGCCAAGGTCAACCAATGGCTGCTGTTCGCGGCGACCGAGCTGGAGCAGCCGCTGTGGCGCATCGCGCGTCACAAGTTTCTGTATCCGGAGGACAAGCGCCAGCCTGGCGACATCCCCGTCGCCCGCGAGGACTTCAAGGCCATGGCCGCCGTGCTGGAGAAGCACATGGATCAGCGGCAGTTCGTCGTCGGCGACAGCGTGACGGTCGCCGATCTCGTGATGGCCTACACCCTCGACTGGGCCGACGAGGCCCACCTCCTGGACGACTTCCCGCAGCTCCGGGCCTACATGGACCGGATGTACGCGCGCCCTCACGCGGCCCCGCGCATCGCCCAGGCGTTCGCCAGCCTCAAGGGGTGATGCGCTCGGCCGGCTCGGGGCGCAGACGCCTGCCGCGCTTGGGCTCCTGGGGCCCCGGTGCGGCCTCCCCTCGACACACGGCCGGGCGATACCGCCTGAGCGTGCCCGTGACCTGCGCCCTGACCTGCCCGGACGCGCGCTGGACGTCATCCGCGGCGGACACGGCCGCCCTCCCCCGTCCCTGCGACCCGGCCCAGGCCCCGTCCACGCCTGACGTCGCGACGCCTCAATCGGCGCCCCCGTCCCGGGACACATCTGGGCGGCCGACCGCGCCCAGCGTATAGGCGCCGAGCGACCTGGGCGTGGAGCGTGAACGAGATTTCGGGCATACTGCCGCAAGAAACGGTCAAGCTCGATGGCGGCAAACGTTCTCGACCAGGTCCGGGCGGCAGCGGCGAAGAAGGTCCTCTACCTCCCCCACGCGGTGCGGCAGATGAGCCGGCCCAGTCGGATGATCTCGCCTGCCGAGGTCGACGCCGCGATCGCGGCAGGCGAGCTGATCGAAGACTACCCGGAGGACGTGCGTGGCCACAGCTGCCTGCTCCTGGGGTCAGGGGACAGCGGCCGTCCCATCCACGTCGTCTGTGCACCGAAGCCGGATTACCTGGCCATCATCACGGCCTACATACCCCACCCCGAACAGTGGTCGGCCGACTTCAAACGGAGGAAGTGATCATGCAGTGCATGCATTGTAGAGGTGAGATGAAGCGCTCCCATGCTCCGTTCAGCGTGGACCGCAACGGATATCATGTGCGCTGGGACGCGGTGCCCGCATGGGTGTGCGAGCAGTGCGGCGAGCCCTACTTCGAATCGGCCGAGGTCGCGCGTATCCAACGCGCCCTCGACGCGCTCGATCGCGAGACCGAGGCGGCGTGATCGGCGGGGTGTCCGAGGAATTTCGATTATCCACGATGAGCTCCGAGAACGCGTCAGAAGGCGAGGAGGAAGCCTGGGCCGCCGTGGCGCGCTCTGCGCGCAGTTCGTATCCTGTCGAGGCTCCGGCGGCGCTGGCGATCCTCTTCCTTTCCCACGCGATGCCCGCCCGCGATGCCCGTGCGCGACCCGCGGTGCCCTCCCGCGATGATAGAGTGGCGCGATGAGCCGCCGCGTCAGCAGCGACGGGACGGGGAGCCTCCAGATCCACTTCGCCTTCGATCGCAGGCTGGTGGACGTCGTGAAGTCGCTCCCGTCTCGCCGCTGGAATCCCGAACAGAAGACCTGGCGCGTCCCGGAGACGCACGTGGTCGCGGTGGTGGAGGTGCTGCACGCCGAGGGGTTCGGCTTCTGCGAGGTGACGCAGCGCCTCTACCGGGAACGCGGCGGGGCCCTCGCCCTCGACGAAGGGGGCGTCACGCCGATCCCCACCGCGGAGCCCGCCCGAGCCGATGAGCCGCGCAACGGGGACGCGCGGCCGAGGCCAGCGGTGGCCGCGTCCGACTTCACCGTCTCGAAGCTCAACGGACAGGTCCGCGCCGCGCTCGAGGCGGCGTTTCCAGCCTCGATCTGGCTGGTGGGCGAGGTCTGCGGGTACAACCGCGCCGCCCACAAGAGCATCGTCGGCTTCGAGCTCGTGGAGCGCGACGCCCTCGGGAAGGAGATCGCGCAGGTCAAGGCGACACTCTTCGAGAGCGCGCGCGCCGAGATCGAGCGACGCCTCGCCGCGGCGGGCGACCCGTTCCAGATCGAGGACGAGATCCAGATCCGCGTGCGCGGGCGCGTGGAGCTCTACGTCCCCTGGGGCTCGTACCGGTTCCTGATCGAGGACCTCGACGTGGGCTACACGCTCGGCGAGGCCGCCCGGCGCAGAGAGGAGATCTGCCGCCGGCTCGCCGAGGAAGGGCTGCTCGATCGGAACCGCTCCCTGCCCTTCCCCGCCCTGCCCCTCCGCGTGGGCCTCGTGACCAGCCTGGGCTCGGACGCCTACAACGACGTGCTCGGCACGTTCAGGGAGTCAGGCTTCGCGTTCCGCGTCGTGGCGCACGGGGTCCGCGTCCAGGGGCGGCAGACGGAGCCATCGGTCCTGAACGCCCTCGACTACTTCCGGGCGCGCGCCGCGGAGCTCGACGTGCTGCTGATCTGCCGCGGCGGCGGCTCGCGCACCGATCTCGCCTGGTTCGACTCGGAGCCGATCGCCCGCGCCGTCGCCACATTCCCCCTCCCCGTGGTCGTCGGCATCGGCCACGAGCGAGACATCTCCGCGCTCGACTTCGTGGGCTTTCGCGAGAAGACCCCGACCGCCGCGGCCGCGATGCTCGTCCAACGGGTCTCGGACGCGCGGGATGAGGTCGAGTCGTCGCTGCTGAGCATCCTCGACCAGGGCCGGCGCGTCCTCCGGTCGGCCTCGTCGGATCTCACCCGCCGGGCGGCCCGGGTCCCGCGCTCCGCGTCGCTGCTCATCGCGCGCCGAGCGGGCCAGCTCCAGGAGGCGGTCCGCCAGCTTCGCCAGGGGGCGAGGCGCGATCTCGACGCCGCCTCGCATCGGGTCGACGAGATGGCATCGCTCCTCGGCCCGCGCTCGTCCCGGCGGCTGGCGCTCGAATCCGAGCGCCTCGAGTCGCGCGAACGGCGCCTGCGCCTCCTCGATCCACGGCGCGTGGTGGAGCGGGGATATGCGATCCTGCGCACGACGGAAGGGGCGGTGCTCACCGACGCGGCGCGCGCGCCCCAGGGGACGACGCTCATCGCCGAGCTGAAGCGAGGCGTGCTGCGGCTTCGCTCGGATGGATCGGAGGAGACATAGGGTCATGGCAAAGCCGAAGCGCGGGACGAAGGAGCTGTCCGACGGGGACACGGCAAGCCCGCAGCGCGCCACGAAAGAGGTCTCGTATGGCGAGGCGTCGTCGCGCCTCGAGGAGATCTTGCAGAACATCGAGGAAGGCCAGGTCGACATCGACGCGCTCTCCGCGCTCGTGAAGGAGGCCGCGGATCTGGTGACGCTCTGCCGCCAGAAGATCCACGCCGCGGAGATCCAGGTGCAGACCATCACCGAGCAGCTCGAGCGCGAGGCGCCGGTGACCACGGACGCGGACGACGAAGACGAGGACGACGAAGACGACGAGTAGCCGGGCGCAGGCGACACCCATGAGCGCGACGTTCCGGCCCGCCAACTACAGGGATGTCGGCGAGATGCTCGGGCTCTGGCTCGACGTCTCGCCGATCCCTGCCGGGCGCCTGCTCCGCGGCGGGCGATTCGATCTCATGACAACGGCGAGCGATCTCGGTTTCCCCGGGACGATACTGAACCTCCGGCGCGGCGCCGATCCTGGTCACCTCACGGGAATCAAGGTTGTCCACGTCGCCGCGGAGGACGAAATCGAGAACTACGACACGCGGCAGCGACGGGTGAGGAGCTGGATAGGAAAGGCTCTTTCCTCGCTCGCGGCCCCCGCCCTCCCCTGGCCGGTCTACGTCCACTGCACGTCGGGGAGGGACCGGACCGGGGTCGTCATCGCGGCGGCCCTGCTCGCGATCGACGTGCCGCCGCAGGTCGTCGCGGAGGAGTACATGCTCAGCGACGGCGCCGACCGCATCGCCATCGATCGGGCCATCGAGGGCATCCTGGAGTGGCTGCCGTCCGCCGAGATCGACAGGGCAACGCTGCGTGGCGCGCTGACCTCGGGCTCGGGTGGTAGCAGCTGAGCCGACGGCACGCAGGGGTTTCCGATCGGACCATCGAGACGACCGAGGTCACCCAGGTTGAGGTCGCGCCGCCAGGTCGCGCCGGATCGGCAGGCGCGCGCTGCTGCGGCCGCAGCAGGATGCGGGATCCCTGCCCGGCGCGCAGCACGCGGCGCGCACGGTCGCGCCCGCGCGCAGCGCGCGCCCGCGTGGCCCGGCGAGTGCTAATCATCTCCCCGTGACCTCACCGCTGCTCTCTCCTTTCTCGTTTCCGAACGGCCTCACCGCCAGGAACCGCGTCTGGCTCGCCCCGCTCACGAACGGGCAAAGCCATGACGATGGCTCCCTGGGCGACGACGAGCTGCGCTGGCTCTCCTACCGCGCCCGAGGCGGCTTCGGCGTCGTCGAGACCTGCGCGGCCCACGTGGCCGAGGACGGCCAGGGCTGGAAGGGCGAGCTCGGCGTCTTCGCCGACCGGCTGCTGCCCGGCCTCCGCCGGCTCGCGACCGAGATCGCCGCCCAGGGCGCGCTCGGCCTCGTCCAGCTCTTTCACGGGGGCCTCCGTGCCAATCCCCAGGTCTCCGGCCTGCCCACGTGGAGCGCCAGCGCCGTCGCCGAGCCGGACCTCCCCGTCCCTCGCGCCGCCACCGAGGAAGACATCCTCGCTGTGATAGGCCGCTTCCGCGACGCCGCGACGCGGGCGCACGCCGCCGGCTTCGCGGGCGTGGAGCTCCACGGCGCCCACGGCTACCTCCTCGGCCAGTTCCTGTCCGCCACCCAGAACCTCCGCGCGGATCGCTGGGGCGGCGCGTGGGAGAACCGGGCTCGCCTCCTGCGCAAGACCCTCCGGGCGGTCCGCGCCGCGGTGCCCGCGTCCTTCGTGGTCGGCGTGCGCCTGTCGCCCGAGGACTGGGGCCAGGCCAAGGGGCTCGACCTCGACGAGAACCTGACGCTCGCGCGCTGGCTGGCCGAGGACGGCGCCGACTTCCTCCACCTCTCGCTGTGGGACTCGAGCAAGCCCTCGCAGAAGCGCGGGGACACGCACCCGCTGCCGCTGTTCCGCGAGGCGGTGGGGGCGAGCCTGCCGCTCGTGGTCGCCGGCGGCGTCTGGACGCGCGCCGAGGCCGAGGCGCTCCTCGACAAGGGCGCCACCGGGGTCGCGCTGGGGCGCGCCGCCATCACCAACCCCGACTGGCCGCAGCGGATCGCCGACCCCGCCTGGCAACCCCGGAGACCGCCGCTCACGCGCGCCGAGCTGTACGAGCGCGGCGTCTCCGAGACGTTCGCCGGGTACCTGCGGAGGTGGAAAGGATTCGTGGCCGACTGACGGCCCCGGCGCCCGCGCCTGGCACCACGGCAGGCCGGGCTCCGGCGTCCGCCGTCCGGCGGCGGGCAGCGCTACGGCAAGTCGAACGCGAAGAGCGTGTTGCCCGGCGTGCCGATGCCGAAGCTCTCGTAGCCGCTCCCCCAGAACACCGTACCGCGCACGACCGCCGGCCCGGCGTTGACGGAGCCGTCGGCCGGATGGCTCCAGAGGACGTCGCCCGTCTCGGCGTCGAGCGCGTGGACGTCGCCGCTCATCGAGCCGCCGTAGAGCACGCCGTTCGCGACCGTCAGCGGCCCCCTGGTCTGCGCGCCCGGCGTGGGATCGGGCGTCTGCCACAGGATGTCGCCCGTGGCGGTGTCGAGCGCGCTCCACGAACCCCAGTCGATGACCTCCCCGGAGGGCTGCAGCGTGTACTCGACCTGGCCGTTGTTGCCGATCGGCACGTAAATCCTGCTCTCGTCGACGGCGACTCCCCACATGATGCCGCCCAGCTCCCCGCCGGGACCGACCAGCGTGCTCCACACCACGCTCCCGTCGTCCCGATCGAGCGCCCAGAAGATACCGCTCTTCTGGCCGGCGCCGACCAGATCGCGGCGCTCCGCCCCCTGGCCGGCCGTGAAGAGCGTGGCGCCCGTGCCGAAGTCGTAATCCGGGCCCGCCGGATCGGGGCACCAGTCGCCGCCGAAGTAGCAGGCGCCCGTCCAGGCGTCGAAGCCCTGGAGCCGCCGCGCCCACTTCAGCGCGCCGGTGCGGAGGTCGAGCGCGAGGACGGCGTCGATATAGTCGTCCGGCGCAAGGCAGGCCTCGGCGGCTACGGGGTCGTCGCCGGCGGCCTCCACGCACGCGGAGACGGACGGCGGCACGGTGTAGTTGTTGCCGGTGGTCACGTACAGCGTGCGGCGCTTGAGGTCGAGCGAGGGCGCGCCGCCCCACACGGCGCCGCCGGTGTAGCCGGCGGGCACCGTGTAGCGCTTCCAGAGCACCGCCCCGGTCCCCGCGTCGAGCGCGACCACGCTGCCGCGGAAGCTGCAGCACGGATAGGCGTTGTCCGCCGCGAAGAGCTCCTCGCGCGAGGAGACACCCACGTACACGCGGCCGCCATGCACGACGGGAGACTGCGTGATGATCGCCGCGGGGTGCGTGTCGAGCTGCCTCTTCCACAAGAGCGCCCCGGTGCGGGTGTCCACGGCGATCATGTGCGCGCCGGCCAGGGTGCCGAGGAACAGCGTGTGGCCGTGGAGCGCGGGGGTCGTGCGCGAGACGGCGCCGGCCGTGCCCGTGAGGGCGGCGATCGTGCGCGTCCAGATCGGGTGCCCGGTCCTGGCGTCGAGCTTGTACAGCTTGCCGCCCCCGTCCGGAAAGTAGACAGCGCCGTGGTCAACGGCCGGCGTCGCCGGGACGATGCCGGTCGTGGTGAAGGCCCACTTCACGGCGAGCGAGGCGACGTTCGATGGCCCGAGGTGGTGCTCGTCGCGCGCGTAATGCGTGTTGGCCAGATCGTAGCCATAGACGGTCCAGCGCCCGGCGCCCGTGCCCATGGCCGTGCTCCCCTGGACGACATAGAGCAATGCAAGACATAGGGCGGCCCCGATCGCGGACCGGACCCAGAAGATGCGCTTCATGGTGCTCCTCCCGGGGCATCGAGGTGAGCGGCGATCGGCCGCCCGACGCGCCAGTTCCGTCGCCTCTGCAGCACGAGGCCCCGAGTCTACGTCACGCGGAATCGAGCTGCGTGTCAATCGGATAGAGAAAGGCGGCGCGGCGGCGAGAAGCCCCTTCCCATGGCTGGGTACCGGGGTAATCTCGGCCACTCGGGAGGTGGGCCACGAACTCGAAGAGCGCATCGAGCCCGCGCGGGCGGGCGACGACCACGAAGACCACGGCCGCGAAGAAGAGCAGCGCCAAGGAGTCGAAGAAGGCTGCCGCGCCGAAGGCTGCCGCGAAGCCGAAGGCTGCCGCGAAGGCTGCCGCGCCGAAGGCTGCCGCGAAGCCGAAGGCTGCCGCGCCGAAGGCTCCCTCGAAGCCGAAGGGTGCCGGGCGCACGAAGGAGCCGCCGCCCTCGCCGGTGCCGAAGCTCCTCGGCGTCCTCGAGTCCCAGAAGCAGCTCGGCGGCGCATCGTACCCACCCACGCTCGAGCGGCTCGCGGAGCTGATGGGTGAGAAGCCCACGAAGACGCTCAAGGCGCTAGAGGAGGCCACGGCGCGCGCGCTGCTTTCCCGTGAGGCGGTGAGCAGGAAGAAGCCAGCACCCGATACCACGCTCGTGCTTTTCGCGGAGGACCTGGAGGCGGTCGCGCAGTCCGATCGGCTCCTGGAGGTGCTGCTCCAGTCAGCGCGGAAGCCCGATGCTCCGGCGGTCGAGCTGGCGAAGCTCTCCGAGGGCCTCCTTCCCGCCCTGGGCCGCGCGTTCACGAAGGCTCTCGAGCAGCGCGTCGCCGAGCGCACGCTCCCCCGCACCATCGGCGCCTTGCTCGGGAAGAAGCCGCTGCTCTTCTTCCTCGCAGACGCCGTCCTCCCGGCCGCCGGCGCGCCGGCGCGGCCCGCCGCGATCGCGGCCGACGGCGCTGCCCGCCGCGCGGCCCCCGACGGCGCCGGCAACGCGATCTCCAGCGGCCCCGGCACCTCGGCAGCCAGCGGCCCCGGCGCGCCGGCCATCTCCTTCGCCGATCGCTTCGACGCCGCCTTCTCCTCGCTCGACCGCGCCTCCGGCCGCCTCAACTACGTCACCCTCCACGCGCTCCGCGCCGCGCTGCCGGACATCCCGCGCGACACGTTCGACGCGGAGCTCGGCGCGCTCCGGCGGCAGCGGCGCTACTCGCTCGATCCGTCCGACGGCCGCCACCACCAGATGGCCGAGGCGGAGCGCGACGCCGGCATCATGGAGGCCGGGAATCTGCTCGTCTACGTGGCGCGGAGGGACGACGCATGAGCGAGGAGCCGACGTTCGAGCGCTTCCTCGCGGCGGTCCGGGGCACCAACCCGTTCCGCAGCCACCGCATCACCGACGTCGGGGGCGGCGAGGCCACGGTCGAGTCGATCCACAAGAGCGCCTTCACCAAGCTCGTGCGCGTCGTGCAGGACGCCGCGAAAGAGCCGATCAGCATCGGCGCGCTGCTCATCGGCGCGCCCGGCGTCGGCAAGAGCCACCTGCTCGCGCGGCTGTTCCAGTGGGCCGGGGAAGACAGGGCGACGGTCGTCTACCTGCACAACATCCTCGCCTCGCCCGAGCGGATGCTCCGGTACGTGCTCAACGCGACCGTCAGCGACCTCGCGGGGCACCGCGGCAGCGACTACACGCAGTCGCGCCTCTACACCGTCCTCAACCGCGCCCTCATCCGGACAGGCGCGCTCAAGGGCCGCAAGATGATGACGGGGCCCAGGGAGATCGAGGCGCGCAAGGAGGCGCTGGCCCGCCTCGGCGCCAAGATCGACCCGCAGAGCGCCGTCATCCCCGTGCTCAACGCGTTCCTCACCGGGACGTCGCACGCGAGCCTCGGCGACGCCAGCGCCGAGAAGCGCGCCCAGGCGGCGGTGCTCTGGCTCTCCGGCGAGACGCTCGGGCCCGACGAGGCGCGCCTGCTCGACCAGGCGGCCGGGGAGGACGGCCTCGCGCTCGCGGACGACGCCGCGGTGGAGCGCGTCCTCCACGTCCTCGCGCACCTGTGCGCCCTCGCCGAGCTACCGCTCGTGCTCTGCCTCGACCAGATCGACAACCTCGACGCCGAGGCCGTGCGCGCCCTGATGTCGTACGCGCACGCGCTGCTCGACCGGGCGAAGCACCTCGTCGTGATCGTGTCGGGCGTGAAGCAGTCGATGCTCTCCCTGCGCACCGGCGAGGTGATCCCGGCGGCCGCCTGGGACCGCATCGCCGAGCGGATCCTCGAGCTGCACATGGTCTCGCCGGAGGAGGCCCGCGCCATCCTCGAGGGCCGGCTCCACGCCGCGCTCTCCGGCTTCGAGGAGAAGGAGATCGAGGAGCTCGACGCCGCGCGCAAGCGCGATCGGCTCTTCCCGCTCGGCAGCGCGTGGCTCGAGCGGCGCCTCGACGGCGTGCAGGAGCTCCGGCCGCGGGACGCGATCCTCTGGGCGCGTGACCGCTGGGAGGCGCAGCAGGATCGGCTCGCGGCCGTCGGCGGCAAGCGCTGGCTCAAGGAGTGGCCCGACCTCGACGGGAGCGGACCGAAGCCGCCGGCGCCGAAGCTGGAGGACGTCATCGACGCCGAGGTGAAGAAGAAGCTCGTCGAGGGCACGACCCGCCGCCGCCTGCAGCAGGCGTCGCTGCCGCCCGACGAGGACAACCTCGCAAGCCTGACCCACCACCTGCTCGCCACGTGCGCCGGCAAGGGGGCCTCGACGCTCCTGAGCGTCGAGCACGCCACCGCGAAGAAGCGCGGCAAGGCCGCCCCCGCGCACCACCTCGTGGCCAGGGAGAAGCGCGCGGACGGCGTGATCGTGACCACCGGCGTGACGTTCCTCTGCGCGCCGAGCGGGCACGGCGCGCGGCTGCCGCTCCAGCGCATGGTCGAGGACACGAAGCACACCGACAAGCGCATCCTTGTCACCGACGAGGAGCGCCGGCCGCTCCGGCTCGGCGGCGCCGGCAAGGCCGCGTACGACGCGCTCTGCAAGCTGGGCCGCCAGCGCTTCCTCCACCTCCACCTCGACTTCGCCGGGCACGCGGAGCTCGACTCGCTGGTGGGGCTCCTCGGCGCCGCGAGGAGCCATGATCTCGAGATCGAGCACCCCCGCGGGCAGTACCGCAAGGTGACCGAGGCCGAGGTGCTGGCGTCCTTCGAGCGCCAGAGCCTCCTGCTCGCGCACCCGCTGCTGCGCGAGCTGCTCACCGAGGAGATCGTGAAGGGCGGCGGGGACTCGACGCCGCCCCCGGCGTGGGATCCTCAGCAGACGCGGGAGCACATCATGGCCGAGCTGTCGTGGCGCCTCGGCCTGATGGCGAAGGAGCTCGCGCAGATCTTCGCGAGCCGCAAGAAGCTGCACGAGAAGCGCTTCCCGGAGGTGTGGTCGCACATCAAGAAGACGGCGCAGGCGCTCCATGACGAGGGCCACGTCCACGCGACCGCGACCGACGACGACCTCTTCGTCCAGCTGCGGGGCAAGAAGTGAGGCTCGTGCACGTCAACGTGACCCAGCTCCGCGTCGCGGCGACGTGCCCGAGGCTCCACTGGTTCGACGCGCGCGCCACGGCCGAGCGGCAGGACGGGCGGACGGTCGTGAGCCGCATCTGGCGCAAGGGCGGGGAGGCGCCCGGCTGCGGCGCGCTGTTCCACACCGCGGTGGAGCGCTTCAACGCCGCCGCGGCGAGCTCGGACGAGGTGCTGGCGGCGCTCGAGGCCGCCGGCGACGCCCCGGGCCTCCAGCAGGCGCTGATGCGCTGGTTCAACGCCTCCTGCCTGAACCTCGACGCGCTCGCGGCGCGCCCGGTGCCGCTGCGGCTGGGCTTCATCTCCGCGGTCCAGCTCTACATGGAGGAGCTCGCTCGGCTCGCGGCGCACGCGAGGGCCGCGGGCCTGCCCGCGGCGGAGCTCCGGGCGCAGCTCTTCGGGGACTCGCGCAAGCGGGTCGACGTGACGTTCCACGTGGGGGAGGACGTCCACGTCCACGTGACCGGGGCGATCGACTACGTGTACTTCGATCCGCGGCTCGGGAAGCACCGCATCGTGGACTACAAGCTCACGCCCGCGACCTCCCCGAACAGCGATCTCTTCCAGATCTTCACGTACGCGCTGATGCACCACCACCAGCACGGCACCCGGCCGGACGTGGCGGTGTTCTACCTGCACCCCACCCGCAGCGTGCGCGAGGCGCGCTGGGAGGAGATCGAGGCGAAGCGCGGCAAGGTCCACGAGCTCATCGCCAGCATGGTGGCCTGGTCCGACCACGCGGTGGGCGCGGGCGGGCTCGCGCCGCCGGGCGACCGCACGTACTGCGGCGGCTGCAAGCACGAGCGCTCCGGGGCGTGCGTCGCGCAGCTCGGCCACAAGGACGTGGGCGCGTGGGACAGGCGCTGGACGGCGCTCGAGGCCACGCGCGGCGGCGGATCGCCGGACGCGCGCGAGCCCGCCGCGGCCAGCGCGCCGGCGGCGGACGAGCCGGCCGCGGGCGAGCCGATGGTGGAGGACGATCCCGAGCTCGACGAGGCGCTGGCGGTCGTGAAGCCGGCCGTCGAGCGCCCGAAGCCGGCGCCGGCGCGGGGCCGCGGGCGAAGGGCGCCCGCGGAGGCGCCGCCGGGCGGTACCAGCGCCAGGCCGGCGGAGGCGCCGCCTGGCGGTGGCAGGCCGGCGGAGGCGCCGCCAGGCGGAGCCAGGCCGGCGGAGGCGCCGCCGGGCGGAGAGCGCTCGACCCCCGCGGCGCTCGACGCGGGAGCGAGGCCGCCGGAGGCCCGCGCCGCGAGCGTCACCGGCATGCTCCTCGGCTTCGACGACGGCGGCTCGCCCGTCTGCGTGGACCCCGCGGTGCTCCGGACGCACGTCTCGGTCGTCGGCGCGGCGGGGAGCGGCAAGACGTGGATGGCCAAGGTCATCGCGGAGGAGGCGCTGCGCGCCGGTGTCCCCGTCGTCGCGATCGACCCCCAGGGCGATCTCGTCCAGATGATGGAAGCGCGCCCGCCGTCCGACGTGCCGGCCGAGCTGCACCGCGCGTGGGAAGAGCTCCGGGAGCGCATGGAACCGCGCATCCTCACGCCCGGGTCCTCGCACGGCCAGCGGCTCTGCCTCGACCCGCTGCGGCTCCCGAGCGCGGGCGAGCTCTCGCACATCGCGAACCCCGCGCTCCGCGCCGAGGAGGAGGAGGGCTTGCTCGTGGCGGTGGCGGCCAACCTCGTCAGCCTGTGCGCGTGCGGCGGCGAGGAGGAGTCGCAGCGCACGTTCCTCTACCAAGTGCTGCGGCACCTGCCGCGCGCGGCGCCGGTCCGGCTGAGGGACATCGTGGCCGCCGTCACCGCGCCCGAGGACCTCGGCATCGACGACGTGGACAGCCTGATCCGCAAGTCCGAGCGCGAGCGGCTCGCGCGAAAGCTCAACACGTTCGTGCAGGGCCCGTCCGCGCGGCTCTTCTCGGGGGGGACGCGCCTCGACTTCACCGAGCTGCTCCGGCCCTCGAAGCCCGGGCGTGTCCCGCTCAACGTCGTTTACCTGAACGCGCTCAGCAACGACGACGAGAAGCACTTCTTCCTCGCCGCCCTCGCGACGGAGCTGTACCGCTGGATGATCACGACCGTGGACGCGACCTCCGGCGGCGTGAACCTGCTCTTCTACATCGACGAGGCGCGCGACTGGATCCCGGCCGGCGGTAGCAAGCCGCCCGCCAAGCAGCCGCTCATCCGGCTCTTCACCCAGGGCCGGAAGTACGGCGTCGGCTGCTTGCTGTGCACCCAGAGCCCTCGATCGGTGGATTACAACGTGTTCGGCAACACGAGCACGAAGCTCATCGGGCGGCTCGAGGCGGCCCAGGACGTGGAGCGCGTGATCGACTGGTTCACCATCGAGGGCGGGGCCCCTCCGTGGGTCGCCGCGCGCAAGGGGGCGCCGAGAGGGAGCTTCGTCGCGCGCTGGCCCGACATGCCCGCGGAGCTCGCGGGCCGCGCGTTCAAGGGGCGAACGCTCTTCACGCGCCACGCCGGCGCATGGTCGCCCGACCGCGTGGAGCGGGCCGTCACCGAGGCTGGGCTCCGTGGCACGGGCGGGTGACGCGCCGGGCGCGGGTGGGATCGAGGCCTCCTCACCAGCAAGGCACTCCTCGGCATCGAGGTAGGCACGACGGTGGTGCATGGACCTGGATAACCCCGTGATTCGACTCTGTGCGGAGGGCACCCGGGCCGAGTTCGAAGGCAGGAAAGAGGACGCCCGGGAGCTCTACCGTCAGGCGTGGGCTGCCTGCAAGGACGACTACGACGCCTGCGTGGCGGCGCACTACGTCGCACGGTTTCAGGACACGCCCGAGGAGGCGATGTCGTGGAATCGAGAGGCGCTCGTTCGCGCAAGGAAGGTCGACGATGAACGTGTCCAGAGCTTCTACCCTTCGTTGTATGTGAACCTCGGCCGCTCCCACGAGCTGCTTGGCAACCGAGAGGAGGCCGAGCACTTCTACCGGCTCGCGGCCGAGCTCGGCCTCGAGCATCAGCCGGACGAGTAGGGATCGCGACATCCCCAGAAAGCCCGCGACACGAGGTGCTTCCATGAAGAGCGCGCTTGAAAGACGGAGGCGGTTTCTTCTGATGCTGTTCGCGGCGCTCTACGGGTGCCAAAGAGCACCCTCACAATCGAACGAGATCTCAGCCGCGAGCGCGGCGGCCCCCGAAAGCGGCACGATCGCACCGGCACAATCACACGCTCCACCGGTCGCCGGTCAGGCCGCGCCCTCGAAGAACGAGGTGGCCGACCGGCTGGCCGGCATCGGCCCGGGCGAGGAGCGTGAAATCGGCGCAGGCGTCTTCATGGTGATGCACAGAGTCCAGGCCACCGAACCGCTCGGAGATGGCTGGCACCTCGCGCGATCGACGGAAGGCGCCTTCTCCGTGGAGCTGCCGCTCCCGTTCAACGACTTTCGAACGCGCGCCGGGGCGACCGAAGACGTGGAGCTGCGCACGCACACGGTCGGCGGAAAGACGCCTGGACGGCTCGCCTTCAGCGCGAGCTGCATGGCGCGGCGAGATGGAAAGCTCGGGCCGGAGGGGCGCGCGCCCGGCCGTGACAGGCTCGAGGTGAAGGGAACGCCGCCGGCGGCACACCAGCGGACGGTGGATTTCGAGGACATGACCTGCTTCCTCATCGTCGAAGCCCAGGGCTCGGATCCGCTACCGCCCGAGGCCGATCGGCTGCGCTTCCTCCGGTCGCTCGAGCGGACAGGAAAGCCGGTCTGGTGAGAATGCTTATCGCGGGCGAAAGGCCACTTCATTCCAACGCTTCGGTCTTCGAGATCGCGGGCGCCGTCGGCTACGAGTCGGAGAGCGCGTTCAGCGCGGCGTTCAAGAGGACGATGGGCGAGTCGCCGCGCGCGTATGCGCGTAGACGTCGGGCGTAAGGCCGTTCGCCATCGCTCGATATCCGACCCGCTTGCCGGCGCGCCCGCGGCATGCCTTGATCGAGCGCATGACGACGGGGTTCTTCGAGGCGCGTGGCTTTCGTTTCCGGCTCGATCGCGAGGGCGCCGAGGTGAGCGGGGCGCCGACGCGCGCGGTCCAGGCCACCATCGAGCCCGACCAGGCCAGCCTCGACGGTGACGAGCCGCTGGCCGAGCTCCTGGGCCGCCGGCTGTCTGCGCTGCTCGGCGCGCCGGTGAGCGACGAGGAGGGGATCTTCGATCTGGCGGTCGAGCGCGACGGGGTCGTGGTCGCGGCCGTGCAGCTCTCGTGCGGCGAGGACGACGAGGACGTGCTCGAGCTGCTCGGCGAGCGATCGTCCTCGCTCCCGGTGCGCGCGCTGGTCGAGGCGCTGGTCGAGGCGCTGCGGGGTCCCGGATGACGGCGCGCGCGGCGCGCCAGCACGCGGTGTCAGCCCAGGTGACGCCGATCGAGGACGGGTTCCTCGTTCCGCCCGGACATCCCGGGGCGGGTGAGGTCACGCCGAGCCGCTTCGTCATGCTTCCGGTCCCTGGCGTCGAGCACAGCCCTCAGTACTTTCGCTACAGCGCCGCGCTCCAGGGCGACCCCCGTGCCTTCGAATTCTTCGTCCTGATCGCCACGCCTGGAGGTGATCCGTCGGCCGCCCCTGGAGCGCTCCCCCACCTCGAGCGCGCGTTCCCGTCCGCGACTGTCGCTCTGCTGCTCGATGCTCGGACCGGCTGGGCTCGCGCCAGCGCCTCTGCGCTCGAGGATGCAGGCCGCAAGGACCTCGCTGCCGGCTGCGTGGCCGCCGTCCTCGCCGGTGCGAGCTGGGACGAGTCCGACCCCATCCTCGTGGCGCTGGACGAGGAGAACTTTGCCGTGAGCCTCGTCCACGAAAGCGAACGATGGCATGCGGTCATTCGAGCTCAAACGGCTCCGCCGTAGGGCCCAAGAGAAAGCGCAGCGCCCCCGCCAGCGGTACCCTCTCGCCGATGCCGCCCACCCTCCCGAGCCCGCCCTCTGGCGGCCCCGAGTCGGACATCGAGAACGCCTCGGCTCGGTACAACGACGGAGCGCCTGGGCCCGGCACCGGCTTCGTCGACGAGCTGAGGAGCACGAGCACCAGGATCCGCACCATGCCCCTCGTGACGCGGCTGTTCTCCTGGGCGTCCGCGCTCGGTGTGGTGACCCTGGTCGCGCTCCTCTACGATCGACTCCCTGAGCTGCTCCCCGTCACGCGCTGGTCGTCGGCGCCGCGTTCTCTGCTGCTCGCGTTGCGCGTCCCTTCCATCAACCTGATGTCCCTGGTCCTCATCGAAGCCCTGAGCCGGGCGCTTCTCAGGAGCTCGCCCCAGGCCGATGCGCAGGGCGTGGCGACGGCCCTGTTCTTGACGATCGGAATGAAGGCGCTGCTCGAGGGGGCTGAGCTCTTCCTGCTGCCCACGAGATCTCCCTTGATCCCGTGGGCCCTCGTCGCCGCGGTGGTCGGCGGAGTCGGCGTGGCAGTCGCCCGCGGGCGCCGGATCTTCCTCGGTCCCGCGCGGCAAACGATTCATTTCGATCGGGTCGAGAAGCTCGTCGCCGCGTTCGCCATCGCCAGCCTCGTCGCTCTCCAGCTGGCACCGGCGTTCTGATGATCTCCGCCGCCTGGCCGAGCCGGTCCTGGAGGAGCCGGGCTCGCGGACCGCAGCCCGCCGATCAGACGTCGACGATGACGTCGAACCCGCCGTAGATCATCCGCTTTCCGTCGAAGGGTGAGTCCTCGTTGTTCATCTGCATGCGCGGGTCCTCCATCACCTTCTTGTTGCCCTCGTCCCGCGCCTCCTTCGAGGGCCAGACGATCCACGAGAAGACGACGACCTCGCCTTCCTCCGCCTTCACCGCGCCCTTGAAGTCGGTGATCTTGCCGTCGGGCACGTCATCGCCCCAGCACTCGACGACGCGGATCGCCCCGTGCTCCTTGAACACCGCCGCGGCCTTCTCGGCCAGATCGCGATAAGCCTGCTTCTTGCCCGCGGGCACGGGCACAACGAAACCGTCGACATAGCTCATCGTGGTTCTCCTCTCGTTCAGCCCCGCTCCGAACGGACCACCGCCGCGACCCGCGCGGCGGCGTGCCGACCAGCTCGAGGGTCGGGGTGATGCCCCACGCGCTCGACGAAGGCAACTTCGCTGCAAGGCCGCCTGGCGGCCGCGCGCGAGGGCTCACGGCGCTCGATCGGGCCGGAAAGCGCTCGGCGCGACAGGCCTGCCGGACGATCACCCAGGGCGAGGCAGCGCGCGCTCGCGGGCGCGCCACGCGGCCGGAGCCACGCCGTGGCGGCGGCGGAAGAGGCGGCTGAACTGGCTGGCGTCGGCATAACCGACCCGCTCGGCGATGATCTCGACGAGCTCGTCCGTGTCGCGCAGGCGACGCCGCGCCTCGGCGAGGCGGCCTTCGAGGATCCACGCCACCACGGAGCGGCCCGTCGACCGCTTCACCGCGGTCGTGACATAGGCGGGGGATCGGTGCACCGCGCGGGCCACCTCACCGAGGGTCAGCGGTCCCAGACAGCGCGCCTCGATCACGGCGAGCGCCTCGGCGACGATCGAGGGGGCCTCGGGGGGAGCTGCCTCGCGCGGGGCGGCGCGCACGATCTCGGCGAGCAGGAGCCCGAGCAGGCTCTCGGCCACGACGGGCAGCATGCCCGAGGACCGCGACAGCTCACGCTCGAGCTCCTCGAGCAGACCGAGCACGTGGGGCTGCCTGCTGGTCGGCAGCTCGACGACCGGGAACGCCCCGCGCCGGACGCGATCGAGCGGCGCGAGCAGCTCCTGAAAACGATCGTGAGGGAGGCACGAGCGACAGAAGGCCACGCCGCGCATATCCACCTTGCTCGCCGTGAGCCACCGGTGGGCATCGCCGGCCGGGATGAGGTGGACCTGGCCAGCCGTGAGCTCCAGCTCGCCGCGGTGCTCCACCCGCATCCGGCCGCCGAGGTGAAAGGCGAGGACCGAATAGGTGTGCACGGCGGGGCGCTGTATCGAGCAGATCTCCGGCGCGCGGCAGGCATGTACATGGATCCCGCCGGTCTCGAGGGCGTCGATTGTAAGCTGCGACTCCATGGCCACCGTCGCAGGGTAACACGCGTTGACGGGGCAGGCTCCTGGACCGGCCTGGCCTGGCTCCCGAGGCTCCCTCGGTCCGGCAGGCGACGCGGTGTCACACAGCGGCGGAACCCAGCGCGCATCGGCGACCTGAACCCCACGGAACGCACACCACGGAGAACGACTCGAGCACGGCTGAGCTCCCTTGACAGCTGGGGACCGATTCGTTTGTTCTGAAAATCGCGAGGTCACCTGGGGGTCCTCTTCGCGGCGCGCCGCAACCTCGCGCGGACGCCCGAATCACCGCGATCTAGATCCAACATGATGGCTGCGCGCCCGGCTTGGGCGCGCGTCCCTCGACCGGCGCGTTCACGACACCGTGCTCGTTCCGGGCGACGCTCCCCTGTCAGACTCATTATCAGGGAGGGTTTATGAATCACACGTTCAATTCCCATCAAGGCATGTTCATGGCCTGTCTCTTCCTCCTCATCCCGCTGCTGGGGGCCGCGGGTTGCGCCGGGCAGGAGGAGTGGGGCTCCGACGAGCTCGTCGCGGTCGCCGCCCAGGCGCACCGGGTCCAGAGCGGCGAGCAGCTCTTCGAGAGAGCGACATTCGGCGGCAACGGGCGCCGCTGCGTGACCTGCCACAGCGAGGAGACCGGCACGATCTCCCCGGCGGACGTGCAGGCGCGGTACGCGGCCAACCCGAACGATCCCCTCTTCCGCCCGATCGACAGCGACGACGGCGTCGGCGACAGCTACACGCGGCTCCTCAACGAGGCCACGATCCGCTTCGAGTTCCCGCTGCCCCCGAACGTCTGGATTTACGACGACCCCGCGGCCACGAGCGTGACCATCTTCCGAGGCGTCCCCTCCGTCAAGAACTCGCCCGCGCTCGATCCGCTCATCACATTCGATGCCCGTGAGCCCGACCTCGAGACGCAGGCCGCGAACGCGATCCTGGCGCACTTCGAGCCGACGGTCACGCCCACGCGGCGGCAGCTCGAGAAGATCGCCGACTACGAGCGGACGCTGTTCAGCTCGCGAGAGCTGCGCCGTTACGCGCACGGCGGGCCTGAGCCCGAGCTGCCTCGCGGCCACACGCGGTCCGAGAAGCGCGGGCGCAAGCACTTTCTCCCGAACGGCGTCTGCGGCCAGTGCCACAGCGGGCCCATGCTGAACACGAGCAGCGAGCAGTTCCCCTTCGGGGCGTTCACCAGGATCACCGGCGTGCTGACCGGCTTCTCGGGCGAGGTCCTCGGCACCTCGGAGGTGCGGCCGACGCCGAACCCGATGCATCGCTATGCCATGGCCTGCCCGTCGGACGGGAGCAGCCTCCTCTGCTCCAATCCGGACCTGTTCTTCCCGCTCATCGCCGTCTACCAGCCGAGGCTCGAGAACGGCGTACTCTCGATGCTGGCCGCCGATCCGGGCTCCGCGCTCGTCCTCGGCACCCTGGACGTCCTGGGGGACGGCAAGACGACCTCCCTCTGGGGCATCAACGAGACGGCGCCCTATTTCCATGACAACTCGGCCCCTACGCTGGAGGACGTCATCCACCACTACAAGCTGGCCTTCGAGGCCGCCCCGATCCTGGCCGCCCCGATCCTCGGGGGACGCGCGACCCTGACCGCCCAGGAACAGGCGGACATGGTCGCCTATCTCAAGCTCCTCTGAGCGGAGGGCCCCTCCGCCGTGCGGGCCGGGGGCCTCCCGCGGCCCGCGCGGAAAAACAGAGCCCGCGTTGAGCGGAAGCCGGCGTACCCATCAACAAGCTTTACGTGACGCTGATGAACGCCGTCGGGCGCACGGCGGAGGGCGGTGAGCCCGTCACGGAGTTTGGAAAGCTCGACAGCAGGGACGCTGAGGCCGGCATCACCAAGCCGGGCGAGCTCACCGAGCTCAAGGCCTGAGGCGGGGCGTTCAGGGCTCCCGGCCGGGCGCGAGACCCACCGCTGCGATGAGCTCGCCCAGGCCGGGATCCGTCGCGTCGCCGGCGCTGCGCGCCGACTCGAACGGCCGCTCCCCGCGGATCCACGCGTCGGCGAGCGAGTCCGGCCCGTTCAGGAGCAGGTGCATCGCCGCCGTCAGCTCCAGCGGGCGCATGTCGAGGCGGAAGAGCTCGGAGAGGCTGAGCTGCAGGCCGGCGCTGATGGCGTGGACGCCGCGAATGGGCTCCATGAACGAGCGGCCCCCCACGCCGCGCGCCAGGAATGCGGCGCGCGCCTCGGGGTCCCGCAGCCTGGTCGCGCACTCTCCTGCGTCGAGCGAGTTCATCCCTCGACAGGAGAGCGGTCGAACCTCGTAGATCGAGCACCGCCCCGACCGCAGGAAGGGGCAGGGGTGGTCCGGCGAAAACCGCTCTGCCGACGGCAGGCTCTGTGTCCTGTCGTGGCACCCGGACACGTGCTGAGCCACGCGCGCGAGCTCCGCGTCGGACAGGGTCGACCTCAGGTGGCCGGCGATCGCGAGCGCCTCCGGCGGAGTGACCCCGACCGATTGATGGCAGCAGTGATCGCAGCCCGCCCTGCACGCCACCGCGCCATCGGGCGCGCGCGCCAGGAGCCCCGCCGCGAGCCGCGACGTGGCTGCCATCGCGTCCCGCGCCAGCTCGACCGCGCCATCCACGCTCGGCTCCCCGCGCAGGGCGGCATACGCCGTGTTGGCCGCGGCCGCCGCGATGTCGTTCTGCCAGGCCTCCCGGAACACCGGGCTCCTGAGCGCCACGCGCTCATGCCCGCTCGCGGGGTCGCGGAGGACCGTGAGATGCACGCGGCCCGCGGCGTCCTTGCGGGCGTCTCGCCGGGCCTTCTTTCCTGACGCGGGGCGAGGCTTGCCTTTCCTCTGACTCATGGTGGCCGGTTGCTGGAGGGTGGTTGCCGCCCGAGCGCTCGAAGAATCCGTAGTTTATCACCCCGCCGAAACGTCCGCCAGCCCTCCTACGCGTTAACCAAGCTTCCCGTCGCGTTCTCCCACATCCTAGCGTTTACGTTTACGTTTACGTTTACGTTTACGTTTACGTGGTCGTGAACGTTTATGTTGGGAACCGACCGTTACGGAGACTCCCTGAGATTCCTCGCTGTCCGAGAATGGTCAGGTCCCGCAGAACGTGTATTGCACGCGCTCGTCCAGCTGCGGGGGCTCGCTCAGATGCGCGTTCTCCGGCTGATCGTCGTACGGTCGCTCGAGCACCCGCACCAGCGTCTCGAACGGCTCGAAGTCGTCACGCAGAACGGCCGCCTGGATGAGCGCCTCGATCCGGTGATTGCGCGGGATGAACGCCGGGTTGACGAGCCGCATCGCGCTCGCGCGCGCCTCGGACGTGATCTCCTCGCGGGCGAGCCGCCGGCGCCACGACTCGGCCCAGTCGCGGAAGGCGCCGGGCTCCGCGAACAGGGCGGCCACCTGCGCGTCGGCCGCTGGATCGGCCGCCGACGCGCACAGCCGCCGAAAGAAGACCGTGTAATCGACGCCGTTCGACGCGAGCCGCTCCAGCAGATCCGCGGCGAGCGCGAGATCTCCCTCCTCCTCGCGCGCGAGCCCCAGCTTGGCCCGCAGGACACGCGCGTGGGCCGCGACGAAGAGCGCGGAGAAGCGCTCCACGCGCTCGGTCGCCAGGCGGACGGCCTCCTCCTCGCCCTCGGCCAGGAGCGGCAGGAGCGCCTCGGCGAGCCGCGCCATGTTCCATTGCGCGATCCGCGGCTGGTTCCCGAAGGCGTACCGGCCGCCCCGATCGATCGAGCTGAACTTCTTCGCGGGATCGTACTCGTCGAGGAACGCGCACGGCCCGTAATCGATGGTCTCCCCGGAGATCGACGTGTTGTCGGTGTTCATCACGCCGTGCACGAACCCGACGCCGAGCCAGCGCGCGACAAGGGACGCCTGCGCGTCGACGACACGCTCGAGCAGCGCCAGCGCGTCGTTGCCGCTGCCCATCGCCTCGGGGTAATGCCGGGAGAGCGCATACGAAGCCAGCGTGGCCAGCGCCTCGCGGTCGTCCCGCGCGGCGAAGAACTGGAACGTGCCCACGCGGATGTGGCTCGCGGCCACGCGCGTGAGCACCGCGCCGGGGAGCACCTCCTCGCGATAGACCGGCTCGCCCGTCGTGACCGCGGCGAGCGCGCGCGTCGTCGGCACGCCGAGCGCCGCCATGGCCTCGCTCACGACGTACTCGCGCAGCACCGGCCCGAGCGCCGCTCGCCCGTCTCCGCCCCGCGAGAACGGCGTCCGCCCCGCGCCCTTGAGCTGGAGATCGCGCCGCTTGCCGTCCCTGCCCACGACCTC
The DNA here is from genome assembly GCF_051525985.1 of Sorangium sp. So ce145. Taxonomy (NCBI): domain Bacteria; kingdom Pseudomonadati; phylum Myxococcota; order Polyangiales; family Polyangiaceae; genus Sorangium; species Sorangium sp. So ce145. The sequence goes on from NZ_CP150315.1 coordinate 7,614,112, forward strand.
GCCGAGCAGGATGGCCCGCCCGTCCCCGAGCTGGCTGACGAAGCTGCCGAACTGGTGCCCCGCGTACGCGAGCGCGATCGGCTCCGCGCCCTCGGCCAGCGCGTTGCCCGCGAGCACCTCCGCCCCCTCCGCCGAGGCGAGCTGCTCCGCGTCGAGCCCGAGCACCTCCGCGAGCGCGCGGTTCACCTTCACGACGCGCGGCGCGCGGACCCGGGCGGGGGAGACGCGCGCGTGGAAGCGGTCGGGAAGGCGGGCGTAGGTGTTGTCGAACGGGAGCTTCATCGGCGAACCTTACGCGCGGAGGTGCCGCCGCTCAAGCCGCCGGAAGAGCCCGCCGCCAGGCCGCGCCACGGCGCCGCGGAGCGAGCGACGCTGCGCCGTTCGCGCGAAGGCGAGCGAACAGGCTCCTCGTCCTATCGTATTCCCGCCTCAGTTCCCGGTGACGCGCAGGCGGAAAGAGTCCGTTTGGGTGAGATCGGCGAGCAGATCGAGGAGGGTATAACCGTCGACAAGCAGGTTGACGCTGAGCCCCTGAACGTCACACGTGTCGCTCCCGTTCGGCTCCCGTCCAGTGGCAAAGGCGACCCACCGCTCGGCATAACGGCGCATGGCGGCCGGATCGGCGGCGAGCTCGTTCATCAGCTCGATGGGTGACGTGATCGTCTTGACGTTGTCAACGCCAAAGGTCACGTCAGCGGTCCCGTCGATGGGACCGCCGAGCGGATCGGTGGTCTGCACCTTGCCGACGGCGTCGTACCTCTCGAGCACGAAGCCCGGCGGGTTGATGTACGTGCCGTGGCATCCGGCGCACCGCGCCGAGGAGGTCATGGCTTCGATGGCCTCACGCTCCGTGGAGAACGGCCCCGGAGGTCGCGGCGCCTCGCTCGCGCCGGGCACGGGTGCCAGGTCGATCCCGAGCAGCCTGTTGGCGACGAACGCGCCCCGAAGGATCGGGTTCGTGGCGTCATAACGCGAGTAGGAGCTCAAGAACCCGACGCGGGTCAAGAACCCTGGCCGCTCGTTCGGATCGAGCTCCACCCGCGTCAGATCCGCGCCGTAATCCGCCGCATCGAGCCCATAGAGCGGAGCGGTGTCCTTGTTGACGTAACCGACGTTGCTCAGGAAGAGGTCCTTGAACGACCCCCCCTCGAACGCCACCTCCTCGAAGAGGGCGTCCATCTCTGCCATCATCGGAGCCACCACGTCCGGGGAGTAGTCGGGGAAGCGGGTCGTGTCGTGTTCTACCGCTCCCCAGCGCGACCCCGGGCGAATGTCCGCATAAGCACGATGGAATCGGGCCACGACCGGCGCCGTCTTCTCGCGGTCCTGGATCATCCGCTGCGCCTGCGCCAGGATCTGCTCCTTGGTGGCGAGCTGGCCAGCGTCGGCCGCGGCGTCCAGGATGTCATCTGGAATGGAATCCCAGAGAAGGACCGAGAGCCTCGCCGCCACCTCGTGGCTGGAGAGCTTGATCGCGCTTCCTTCGGGCTCCTGCGCCAGCTCAGGGCGCATGATGAACGAGGGCGAAGCGAGGAAGGCAAAGAGGATGGCCTCGGCGATCTCGTCGGGCGTGCCCTGGGGCTCCACGGCGGTGAGCCGCAGGAAGCTCTGCACCTCTTCTTCGAGCAGAGGACGGCGGAAAGCCTTGCGACCAAAGGCGACAATCGTGTCCTCCAGGCACCTGGACGCCGCCGGATCGCAGGCGAGGAACCTCTGCTTGTTCGGCCCGCCCAGCACCTCGGCGGCGAGGTGCTCGGCGGCCGCGAGATAGCCGTTCCATGCGGGCTCTGTCATGTCCCCGTCGAAGTCGGGGACGAGGAGCGCGGACGGCGGGAGGTTGCCGGCGCTCTCCAGCGTCGTCACGCCGAGCAGATCCCGCACCACCGCGTCGTACTGCCGGTTGAGCAAGCGCGGGATCTGGGACGTCACCGGGATGCCGGGCACGCAGGAATCCCCCCCTCCGACGCCCGATCCCCCCCCGACGCCGGCGGTGGTGCCGCTACCGCTACCGCTACCGCTACCGCTCTGATCGTCGCGGTCGGTGCCCTTGCCCAGGATCGTGATCCCGCACCCAGGGGCGACGAGCGAGAGCGCCGCGAAGCAGCAGAGCGAGGATACGGCGCGCCAGAGCCTCATGACAAAGCCTCCCGGCATACAATCCCCGGAGGGCTTCCCCGCGATCACAATTTCGTCGCGCACGTCGGCCCGGCGCCCGCGTCGATGCGGTCGGTACATGCGGCCAGCGTGGGGCCTGCTCGGCCGCGCTTCGAGGGAGCGCCGCGTCACGCCGAGCGCCGCGCCCCACCGCTGCCCGGGTCATGGCGTATTCCCTCCTCAGTTTCCGCGGACGCGCAGGCGGAACGAATCTGTCTGGGTAAGATCGGCGAGCAGGTCGAGAATGGTGTAACCATCGACAGACAGCTTGGCGTCGAGCTCATCGACGTCGCAGACGTCGTTCGTGTTCGGCTGCCGCCCGGTGGCGAAGGTGACCCACCGCTCGGCATAGTGATGCTTGGCCGCCCGAGCAACGGCGAGCTCGTTCATCAACTCGAGCGGTGTCTCGATCGTCTCGGTGATGTCCATGCCGAAGCGGACGTCGGCGGTTCCATCGATGGGGCCGCCGAGCGGATCGGTGGTCTGCACCTTGCCGACGGCGTCGTACCTCTCGAGCACGAAGCCCGGCGGATTGATGTAAGGGACGTGGCACCCGGCGCACGCCGCCGGGGAGGTCAGCGCCTCGACGCGCTGGCGTTGCGTCGTGTATTCGCTCGGAGGGGGCAACGGCTCCACGGCAGGCGGGGGCACCAGGCTGATCCCGAGCAGCCGCGAGATGAACGCGCCCCGGAGGATCGGGCTCGTGGCAGCGTAGGACGAGTAGGAGCTCAAGAACCCGACGCGGGTCAAGAACCCCGGCCGCTCGGCCGGGTCGAGCTCCACCCGCGTCAGCTCCGCGCCGAAATTCGCTGGATCGAGCCCATAGAGCGCCGCGGTGTCCTCGTTGACGAACGCGACGTTGCTCAGGAAGAGGTCCTCGAAGGACCCTCCTTCGAACGCCACCTCCTCGAAGAGGGCGTCCATCTCCGCCATCATGGGAGCGACCGCGTCCGGGGAATAGTCGGGGTACAGGGTCGTGTCGTGATCGTGGATTCCCCAGTGCGAGCTCTTTCGAATCTCCGCATAATCACGGTGGAAGGCGACCACGACCGGCGCCGTCTTCTCGCGGATCCGGATCATCCGCTGCGCCTGCGCCAGGATCTGCTCCCTGGTGGCGAGCTGGCCAGCGTCGGCCGCGGCGTTCAGGATGTCATCTGGAACGGAGTCCCAGAGCAGGAACGAGAGCCTCGCCGCCACTTCGTAGCTGGAGAGCTTGACGGCGCTTCCCTCCGGCTCCTCCGCCAGCTCGGGGCGCAGGATGAACGAGGGCGAGGCGAGGAAGGTGAAGAGGATGGCCTCGGCGATCTCGTCGGGCGTGCCCTGGGGCTCCACCGCAGTGAGCCGCAGGAAGCTCTGCACCTCTTCCTCGAGCAGAGGACGACGGAAGGCCTTGCGACCGAAGTCGATGATCGTCTCTTCGAGGCACCCGGACGCCGCCGGATCGCAGCGGACGAACCTGGACCTGTTCGGCCCGGCGATCACCTCGGCGGCGATCTGCTCGGCGACCGCGAGGTAGGCATTCCATGCGACCCCCGTCATGTCCCCCTCGAAGTCGGGGGCGAGCAGCGTCGACGGCGGGCCGTCGCCGGCGCTCGCCAGCGCCGTCACGCCCAGCAGATCCCGCACCGCCGCGTCGTACTCCCGGTTGAGCAGGCGCGGGATCTGGGACGTCGCCGGGACGCCGGGGAAACAGGGATCCCCCCCGCCGCTGCCTGGGCCCTCCCCGACGCTGACCGTGGTTCCGTGGCCAACGCCGCCGCCGTCTCCACCGCTGCCGCCGGTGTCGTCACCCACGATCGTGATCTCGCAGCCAGCGACGATGAGCGAGAGCACCGCGAAGAAGCCGAGTGAAGGTACGGCTTTCAAAGGTCTCATGGCAAAGCCTCCCGCCGTAGCAATCTCCGAGTCTCTCCCCCGGGATCACAATTTCGTCGCGCGTCGCTCCCTGCGGCCGGTGCTCAGAGCGAGAGGCCGGCGCCGACGCGGAGCGTCCACGTGACCGCGGGCACCTCGTGGATGAGCTGCGCGGGGCGCTCGAACATGAACGATCGCCGCACCAGCGGAAATTCCGGTCCACCTTGCGCGTCGATCCGCACGAGGGACCCGAGCGAGGCGGTCACGCGCGCGAGGAGCCCGAGGCTGGCCCAGGGGACGGTGCCCTCGTCCACGTCGGAGATCGCCTCGCCGACCAGCCCGGTGCCGTGAAGGAAGCCGCCCTCCGCGCCCACGCACGGCCCGAGCGAGAGCCGGCGTGCCGGGCGGAAGAGGTCCGCGCAGGCGTCGACGCGGCCGATCCCGCGCAGGAAGAGGGCGCCGCCCGGCCCGGCGTCGACCGCGCCGGTGGCGGCCACCTCGGCAGCGACGCGGAACGCCGCGCCGAGGCCCAGATCGGCGCGCAGCTCGACGAAGGGCCCCCCGCCGAGCAGCGCCTCGGGGGCGACCCCGGAGGCCGCGCTCCCCTGGAGGCCGAGCGTCCACGGGCGCTCCACGGGCCGTCGCGGCCGCGGAGGGAGCGAGGCCCCCGGCGACGGCGGGCGGCTCGGCGCGGTCGCGGGGCGCGCGGCCGGCGCCGGTGGGGCCGGCGAGGCGGCGGGCGGCTGCGGCGAGGTCCCCGCGCCCGGCGCTGCGCCGCTACCGGCCCCGGCCAGCTGCGCAGGAGCGGCGGGATCCGCGGCGGGCGGCAGGGCCGCGACGGGATCCTCGGCCGGCGCTGGCGCCCCGCCGGCATCCCGAGCCTCGCCAGCCTCCGGCGCCTCGGACGAGCGCAACCCGACGGCCGGCGGTTGCGGATCGAGAGACGCGGTGGGGTCGACCCGGAGGGCCGTGATGAGCGCCAGGGCCGCGACCACCTCGCCGCACGTCGCGCCGCCGACCTCGCGGACGCGCGCGTCCTCGCCTTTGCCGAGCGTGATCCGGCCGCGGCTCCTGCCCGCGCTCGAGGTGATGCGCACGCGCACGTCGAGCGCCGCTTCGTCCGCCGCGGCGGCGCGGGCGAGGTCCGTGCGCGCGGTCACCTCGCGCAGGAACGCCCCGGCGCCGGGACAGCCGTCGTGCGCCTCGTACGCGATGCGCAGGCGCTGGACCTCCGCCCAGGCGTCACCCCCTGTCAGGGCGCCGGCGAGCACGACGACGGCTGCGAGCCAGCGCGGGTGGAGCACGGCACTCTCGAACGCACGCACGGCGCGGGAGGGTACACCGAGCCATCGTCCGCGGCGGCATTGCGATCATCGCCGTGCGCTTCTCGGGCTCGATCCCACCCATAGAGCCCCTGAGCGCCCCCGCCGAGGCGGGGCGCGCGGCCGCCCCCTGACCGCGGTCAGCGGCGGCGCGACGGCGGCGCTTCGGCGAGGTAGGTGAGCAGCTCGCTTTCGTCGTCGCTGATCAGCCGGTCGACGCCGTCCTCGCGGTTATGGCGCCGGACCTGCAGCGCCCCGGCGGGGGTCTGCACCAGGACGGCAATGCGCTCGAAGCCGCGCACCGAGGCCGTCCGCAGCCGCAGCGTCGCCTCTTCGAACTTCGGATCGTTTCGCCCCGGGGCCGCGCGGATATCGAGGAGCAGCGACATCGCCGTCCGATCCACCGGGGCGAGCGCCGCGGTGACCTCCCGACACTTCTGCTCGATCTGCTCGATGGAATCGAATGGCTCCGCGGACCGCGTGATCCTCACGAGCTTCGCCGCGTGATCTATGCCAACGACGAAGTGCGCGTTGCGCAGGACCTCCCTCATGAACACCGCGCCCATTGTAGCGCGCGGCGCGAGCGCCCGCGCCGCGCGGGTCCGCCGCAGCGCTTGGCGGCCGTGGGCCGCCTCACCAGCTGACGAGCGGAGCGCCCTGAGCCAGGCGGCCGTTGTCGAGCGGACCAGGCGCGCGCCGCCCTAGCACGCGAGCCGCTTCACCCAGGCAAGGACGAAGTCGCGGAACACCGCCACGTTCCGCGGCACGTGCCGCGCGCTCGGATAGACGAGGTACAGCGTCCCTGCGCGCTGCGACCACTCCGGCAGCACGTGGACGAGGCGGCCGCTCGCCAGCTCGGGCGCGGCGAGGACGCGCGGGAGCGGCCCGATACCGCCCCCCGCCCGGAGCAGCGAGCGGATGAGCTGGAAGTCGTCGGTCGCGATGCGCCCGGTCGCCATCGCGTCGCGCACCGCGCGCGGGCCGTCGACGGGCTGCTGTCCGCGCCGGGCGTCGGGGAGGAACACCACCCGCTCGTGGTCGGCGAGCTCCTCGAACGCGCGGGGCAGGCCGCGGCGCGCGAGGTACGCCGGCGCAGCGAAGAGCTGCACGTAGGAGTCGAGCAGCTTGCGCACGACAAGCGAGGAGTCCGGGAGCTCGCGCGTCGCCCGGAGCGCCACGTCGAAGCCCTCGCGCAAGAGGTCCACCCGGCGCGTGGACATGTCGACCTCGAGCGACAGCAGCGGGTAACGCGCCCCGAACTCGACGAGCATCTCTCCGAGGAAAGACTCCCCACCATCCGGGGGAGCGCTCAGCCGTATCGTGCCCTGGGGCTGCCCTTGATAGGCGTCGAGCGCCTGCGCCGCGTCGCGGAGACCGGCGATGTGCGGCGCCACGTCGCCGAAGAAGCGACGGCCCGCCTCGGTCAGCGCCACGGCGCGCGGCGACCGCTGGAGGAGACGCACCTGGAGGCCGTCCTCGAGCCGCGTCACCGCGCGGCTCACCGTCGACTTCGGGACGCCGAGCTGCTCCGCCGCGGCGGTGAACGACCCGAGCTCCGCCACCCTGGCGAACGCGGCGATCTCATCGAGCTGAGGCGCCCGGGCAGGGCGCGCTCGGGCCGCCGCGCGGGGGCTGGGCATGGTAGGACCTCACGAGGGGTGGACGGCGCCGATCGGGGGCTCTCGCCAGGTTGCGCCAGCGCAACGTTGAGTTGAGCCGTTGCACGATAGCACCGGGCGCCGCGAGGGCGCATCAGGAAAGGCGTGGGCGCTCCGATCGGGAGAGCCCGCCACACCTCAGCGAGGCTCATCATGAACAACGTCAAGCGTTTCGCCCCCACCGCCGCCCGCATCCTGCAAGGGCTCGTGTTCTTCGTGTTCGGGCTCAACGGCTTCTTGCAGTTCCTGCCGCAGCCCCCGGCCCCGGAGGCCGCGGCCAGCTTCGCGGGCGCGCTCGCGGCGACGGGGTACATGTTCCCGCTCATCAAGGGCACCGAGGTCGTCGCAGGCGCGCTGTTGCTCTCGAACCGCTACGTGCCCCTCGCGCTCGCGCTCCTCGCGCCCATCATCGTGAACATCGTCGCCTTCCACACGTTCCTCGCGCCGGCGAACCCGGTCACAGGGCTCGTCCTCGCCCTCGAGCTCTACCTCGCCTTCGCGTACCGCGCCGCGTTCCGCCCGATGCTCGCCGCGCGCGTCGACGCGAGCGCCGGCGCGGAGCAGAGCAAGCTCCGGCCTGTCGAGAGCGCGGCTTGAGCCGTCCGTTCGCGCCGGCCTGATCGGCGGCCGCCGCCGTCAGCGCTTATACAGGATGCGGCCGCCGGTCTTCGCCAGGGCGTACCGGAAGCCGCGCGCCAGGTCGACGTGCGTGACCATCGCGCCGACGTCCAGGCCCTGGGCGACCATCATCTGCGCCGCCCCCGCGGTCACGCCGACGAGCACCGCCTCCGCGCCGAGCAGCGCCGCCGCCTGCGCCGCCCGGACGAGCTGGTTCGCCGCCGTGGCGTCGACCACCCCCATCCCCGTCACGTCGATCAGCACCACCTGCGCGTCGTGCTCGTGGATCTCCTTCAGCAGCGACGCGATGAAGCGGCTCGAGCGCTGGGCATCCATCGTGCCCACCACGGGCATGACCAGGATTCCATCGGCGATCGGCACCACGGGGCTCGACAGCTCATGGATCGTCCGGAGCATCGACTCCTGGAGCTGGTTGGCCCGCTCCAGCTCGGCGGTCCGCTCGGAGATCCGGCTGAACAGCCGGGCGTTCTCGATGGCCACGGCCGCGGTGCCCGCCACGCGCTCGAGGAACGGCACGTCGTCGCTCCCGCAGGCGTCCTCACGCTCGCTGCTCAGGACGAGGACGCCGACCACGCTGCCCCGCGCCCGCAGCGGCACCCCGACGAGCGTCCGCGCGCCGGCGTGCCCGCGGAGGAGCGAGGCGTCCTCGCGCCCGTCGTGCCCGGCCGGATCGATCACGAGCGGGCGGCCTGTATCGAGCACCCGGCCGACCAGCGAGCGCGGCGAGAAGGACACGCGCTCCTCGACGACGGGCTCCCTGCGCGCCGCCACGCCGATCAACAGCACCTCGATCGGCCGGCCGGCGGCGTCGCCCTCGACGCGCCGGCTCGCGACGCGGCGGGCCGCGTCGAGCGCGAGGTGATCGCTGAGCGTCGTGGACCACGGCGTGTGCTCGAGGGTGACGCAATCGACGCCTGTGTGGATGATGCGCGAGGCCGGCAGCTCCGCGAGCGTCGGCTCGACGCCCCGGGTGATCATCCGGTGGACGATCTCGGCGGCGCGATACCCCATGTCGTACTCGCGCTGCACGATCGTCGCGTGGATCGCGCCCCGGCGGAGCAGCGCGACCGTCGCGGAGAAGAGATCGAACGCGACGATCTTGAGCTCTCCGTCCCTGCCGATCTCCCTCGCGGCGCGGCCCCATGCCGGCCCGCCGCCGGCCGCCACCCCGAAGGCGCCGGCGATGTCCGGCCGCCGCTGGAGGGCCGCCCGCGCGAGCTCCGTCCCGAGCTCCAGATCGTGGTCGCTGTCCTCGTGGGGGGGCAGCACGGTGAACTCGGCCCCTTCCATCGCCGCGCAGGACCCCTCGATGCGCTCGCGCGTGTTGATCGCGTCCTTCGTGGGCCGCTGCGACGCCACGACCCCGCCGCTCGGCAGCAGCCGCCGCATCATCTCGCCCGCCAGCCTGCCCGCCGCCACGTTGTCCGTGCCGATATAAAGAGGGGCCCGGCTGCCCGGCACCGGCGGCGTGTCGACGACGATCACCGGGATCCCCGCCTCCGCCGCGCGCCGGAACCCTTCCTCCGCCTCCTCGGGGGCGCCCGGAGCGATGATGATGCCGTCCACACCCCGCCGGATGCCGTCCTCGAGGATCTCGCGCTGGCCCCCCGGGCCGGTGGGGGGCCCGAGGCGGAAATCCACGGAGATGCCGAGGCCGCGCGCGGCGTCGACCGCCCCGTCGCGCAGGGTGTGGAAGTACGTCATGGGGGCCGACCGCCCTGCCCGGAACACGCGGGCGTCCAGCTCGCCCGAAGCGGCCACGGCGCCCTCTCCGCCGCCGGCGTCCTCGACGAGCCACAGCTCCACCGAGGCCCATTGCTGGTCGATCTGCACGCCCTTGATGCCGTGGGCGAGCGTGTCCAGCAGGTGGTCCGGCTCCACCGTGGTGCCCACCGCGTTCAGCACCTGCTCGAGCAGGCGAATCTCCTGTGCCAATCTCGCCTTCTCGTCATAGAGCCTGCGCCGCTCCAGCGCGGCCCCGGCGGCGTCCAGGAGCACCTCGAGCATCGCGCGGCGCTCGCCCTGCGGAGGCTCGAGGGTCGCCTGCTCCAGCGCGAGGTAGCCCGCCGGCGCTCCCCGGACGACGACGGGCGCGACGAGCACCCCCGCGCCGGCGGGCACCGCGCCCTCCGCCGCGATCGCGAGAGGCAGGTGCGCTTCATACCACGCGTGTGCGCCGACAACGCACATCCCGCTCGCCGCCTCGGGCGCCGCGCGCGGGCCGCTCGCGGTGGCGAGGCCCGCTTCGGTCGGGAGGTTCACCCCCTGCCGAGCGAACGTGTCGAACCCTTCGAGCGCCCTGTAGACGAGGCGGTGCCCTTCGCAGAGGAGCAGGCTGCCGCGCGGCGCGCGCGGCGCGATCGCCATGGCCCGTCGCACGATCTGCTGCAATGTCGCGAAGAGATCCACTCCATGGCGCATACGGGTCCCGCTCGATCCGCCGTCACGACGCGCGACGCGGTGGCCCAGAAGGCGCGATGAACCACAGTTCTGTCAAGGTCGATTTGCCCATCTCCCCAGGTGTGTAGGCCGGCTCGCGGCCCGCCGTCCACGGTCGAGGTCGCCGGGGAGGTGACGAGTCGTCCGCGCGGCGCGCGCTACTCGCAGGGCAGGATGCGCAGCACCTGGATCGTGGTGTTCGAGCTGCCGGGCGCGGCGAAGGCCACGCTCCCGTCGGGAAACGCGACGAAGTCCTGATAACGATTGCCGAGCACGTCGACCTCCAGCGGCTCGCCCTCGGCCTCGCCGGTGGCGCGATCGCGCGTCTGGAGGAACAGCGCGCGCGCCGCGTCGTTGCGTGCGATATCGCCGGCCCTCGTCGTGGTCTCCCAGGCCGCGAGCATGCGGGAGCGGCCGTAGGCGGCCAGGTGCGGAGCGCGGTGGTTCATGCCCGCGTCGCTGGCGATCGTGAGGTCCTTGTCCGGGGCGCCGTCGGTGAAGTGGAGCAGCCGGACCTCCGCGAGCCCGTTCGCGCCCGCCGGCTGGCCCGAGCGGATATTGCTCGTCGTGAGCCAGTAGCCGCCGCCGGCCGCCGTGACGAGGTTCCCAAGGTTCGAGTAGGCGAGATCGACCGGATAGATGGTCTTGTAACTCGGCGCGAACGCGATGCGGTTGTTGTTGTCGGTCTTGCACACCGTCACGAACTTCCGGGCGCTGTCGTCCCAGAGGATGCGCTCGTAGCCGCTATGGCTGCAACCCCAGTCGAAGCCGTCCCTCTGCAGCGCGCCGTTCGCGTCGACGACCTTCATGCGATCGCCCTGGTGGATGTTGATGCACCCGCCTTGCGAGACGCTGATCGCGGCGCCGAAATAGCCTGCATAACGCGAGCCGTCGAAGGCGATGCGGCCGTGGTGCGCGTACCACCAGATCATGGTCACGTCGGGCCCGGTGGGGCCGGTCGAGTAGGGCGGCAGCGCGGCGCTCGAGCTCGTGAGCTTCGTCGCCCAGGTCTCGCGCTCGCCGTCGAAGCGGACCATGTACATGTCGTGACAGGCGATCGGAGGGGACGGCGGCGTTCCGCACAGGTTCGAGGGTGTGCCGCAATTCAGCGTCCCGCCTCCCTCCGCATCGCGGGTGAGCAGCAGCACGCCGCCGTCGTCATCCGCGTAGAGATCGGCGAAGTCGTTCGCCGGCAATCCGAACGAGCGCCCCACGGCCTTGTCATCGGCGTCGAGCTCGAGCACGTGGACCTGTCCGTCGTCGCTCATCCATGCCAGGCGCGACCCGCCGGACGGTATGGGCGAGATGACGAGCGGCTTCAGCGCGGCCTCATCCTCGTTGTTGATCACGCGGCCCCCGACGTCGACCTGGGTGATGCGGATGCGGTCGCGGGTGACGCCGCACGCGCCTGGGCCCGGATCCCCGCCCGCCCCGCCGCCGCTCGCGCTCGACGCCCCTCCCCCGCTCCCGCTCGACGCTCCTCCCCCGCTCCCGCTCGACGCGCCTCCCCCGCTCCCGCTCGACGCTCCTCCACCGCTCGCGCTCGACGCTCCTCCCCCGCTCCCGCTCGACGCTCCTCCCCCGCTCCCGCTCGATGCGCCTCCCCCGCTCGCGCTCGATGCGCCTCCGCCGCTGCTCGACACCTCACCGCCCGACTCGCCAGCGCAGCCCGGGGGCAAGGTGATAAGAACCAAAGACCAGATGACTCGCATGGTTCGTCTCGACATCTCGTCACGCTACCGCGCGAGCCGGCCGCTCATGGGGCGGAATCTCCGCTAGGCGGGTGAGGAACGCGCCGCGGCCCTCAGCGTCCTGTGCGGAGATCTCGCCGGCCAGGACACCACGCCAGCACCCTGGACCAGAACAGCCATCGATGGAGGACATCCCCTCACCGACCGCCGCGCGAGGAGTCCCAGGCTCCTCCCGCAGGCCCTCGGTGAGGGGGCCCGGCGGCTCGGCAAGGCCTCCTGCGCCACCCGAGGCGCCCCTGGGCAACGCGCTTGCGGCGCCGACCGTCGCTCGCGATCCGCCGCGATGGCCGCAGTCTCGCCCGCTCCAGACCACCGACCGCCCCCCGTCACGCCGGTCCTGACGAGCGTTGACACGCACACGTTGACCTGGTAGGTGAGCGAAGCGTCCGTGCGAACGCGGCTGGCGGTAGCCCATGCGGGCGAGTCCTTGCCTCGCGAAGCGACGGACGCGCAGGGCTTGGCCCCTCCCGGGCGCCGCCCACGTCGAAGTTCCGCCGCCATGCGCTTGAATGCCATGTCGCTGTAAGACACCGCCGCCGTGGACCGGCCCGCTCAACACGGCCGGCGTCGCAGGGGGCGGCAGCACGAGCGCCTTGACGGATCCAGCGAGGGCAGCGCAGGCAACCTCGGTGAGGTCTCGCGGCTCGTCCGTGCGGGGGAGGTTGACGCGGCACAGCTAGCCAGAGTCAGCGGTGCGACGCGCCGGAGACCTACCCTAGCCTCCGACCCGGCACCATGTTATTGCAAGCCCGCCGATTCCGCCACGCGCGCAATTGATGCGCGCCGGTGGTTCACCTGACTTGAGGAGCGCCGGAGCCACAACAAACGCAACATGCCTGGAAGCCCAGCGCGGGCGTGGAGATGCGCCTCCACCCTGGCCCGGAGACCAGAGCCCTGGGGCTTACCCCGCGGACACCGTTGTCGAAAGCGCCCTCTGAACTAAGGCACACGCAAACCACGAGCTGGAGATCCGTTTATGACCGTTGTCACTGGCGACAGAGAGTACTTCCCGGGTGTTGGCAAGATCCCCTACGAGGGGCCTGAGTCCGACAACCCCCTCGCCTTCAAGTGGTACGACGCCAACCGCGTCGTCGCCGGCAAGGCCATGAAGGATCACTTCAAGTTTGCCGTGTGTTACTGGCACACGTTCTGCGGGCGCGGGCACGATCCGTTCGGCCCGGGGACGATCTACTTCCCCTGGGACGAGGGCAAGGACGCGCTGGCCCGCGCTCGCATGAAGATGGACGCGAACTTCGAGTTCATCACCAAGCTGGGCGCGACGCACTACTGTTTCCACGACATCGACCTCGTGGAGGAGGGCGAGAACCGCGCCGAGACGTCGCGTCGCCTCCAGAGCATCGTCGAGTACGCCAAGCAGAAGCAGGCGCAGTCGGGCGTCAAGCTGCTGTGGGGCACGGCGAACCTGTTCTCCAACCCGCGGTACATGAACGGCGCCTCCACGAACCCGGATTTCTCCGTGCTGGCCTACGCCGGCGCCCAGCTCAAGGACGCCCTCGACGCGACCATCGCGTTGAACGGTGAGAACTACGTGTTCTGGGGCGGCCGCGAAGGGTACATGAGCCTGCTGAACACGGACATGAAGCGCGAGAAGGCGCACTTCGCTCGCTTCTTGACCATGGCCCGCGACTACGCGCGCTCGCGCGGCTTCAAGGGTGTCTTCTTCATCGAGCCCAAGCCCATGGAGCCCTCCAAGCACCAGTACGACTTCGACGCCGAGACCGTGATCGGGTTCCTGCGCGAGCACGGCCTGGACAAGGACTTCAAGCTCAACCTCGAGACGAACCACGCGACGCTCGCCGGCCACACCATGGACCACGAGATGCAGGTGGCCGCGGACAACGGCATGCTCGGCAGCATCGACGCCAACCGGGGCGACTACCAGAACGCGTGGGACACCGATCAGTTCCCCTACAACATCAACGAGACGGTCGAGATGATGCTCATCCTGCTCCGCAGCGGTGGGTTCCAGGGCGGCGGCGTCAACTTCGACGCGAAGCGCCGCCGCAACTCGACCGACCTCGTCGACACCTTCCACGGGCACATCGGCGGCATGGATGTGTTCGCCCGCTCGCTCCTCATCGCCGATGACCTGATCCGCAAGTCGCCGCTCGAGGCGATGCGCAAGGCGCGTTACGCGTCCTTCGACGGCGGCAAGGGCGCCGAGTTCGAGCAGGGCAAGCTGACGCTCGAGCAGCTGGCCGAGATCGGCAACGCTGGTGGTGAGATCAAGCTCACGAGCGGTCAGCAAGAGCTGTACGAAAACATCGTCAATCGCTGGATCCGATAAGTCGAGCGATCGAGGGAACGACAGCCGGGCGCCGTTGGGCGCTCGGCTGTTTTTCTTTCCGAAGAGATGTAGCTCTCCTCTGGATGATCCACTCCGCGACGGCGACGTTGATCACCCAGCCGGCGCCCATCAGGACCGCTCTGACGCCCTCGCCCGGCGCGCCGAAGAGCAGCACCCACGGCATGTGGGTCAGCACCTGAGTCCCCGCGCCCAGGCCGATCGCGTAGCCGCGCAGCATCCACGCGCCGTGGCGGACGAAGTCGCGCCGCGAGATGGCGACAAGGCCGAGCACGAGCGACATGAACATGGCAGAGCCGAACAGCACCCGGAGAACGGCGAGGGCGTCGCCGTCCCCCCGGGGGAGCTCGTAAGACGCCTGCATCCACAGACCCGAGGCAGCAGCGACGAGCCCCGACGGGGCCACGGCCCACCCCGCCGCGCGATGCCAGCGAGGCTTGCGGCGGCGAAAGCCCGAGGAGAACTGGAACGCCCCCAGGACCGAGAATACGCTGACGCTGAGAATGTGCAGCACGATGGGCACGGGCGCAGCGAAGAAGCGGGCGTTGTCCGGGGTGACCTTGGCGCCGACGCTCAGCTCGGCCAGGCGGAAGGCGCCGGCCACCACGGGGACCGCGCTGAGGCCGAGCAGAAGCGCGGGTACGAGCCAGTCTCGCTTCGCCGAGGGGGTCGTGGTGCTCTCGTTCGTCATGCCGCCAAGCTAGGGACGGCCCTCGTTGCCTCGCAATTGGCGCAAATGGCGGATCCGGGTCGGCCGATTGCCCGATGGGCCGATCGTACTTTCGGCCAGGTGCGCCGCCACCTGGTCCCGGGCCGACGGGTCAGTCGCGGACGCGACCGGTCTCGTACGCCCAGATGGCGATCTCGACCCGGTTGCGCGCGCCGAGCTTGGTCATGAGGCTGGCGACGTGCGCCTTGACGGTGCTCAGGCTGATGTGGAGCTCGTCGGCGATCTCGGCGTTGGTTCGACCGCGGGCCACGATGAGGAGGACCTCCTCCTCGCGGGCGGTGAGGGCCTCCCCGGGCTGTGCTCGTGGCGGCTGGGGGCGAGAGGCCACGAACGAGGAGAGCAGGCGGGCGGTGACACGCGGCGCGATCAAGGCGTCGCCGCTCGCGGCGGCGCGGATGGCCTGCGCGAGCAGCTCGGGACCAGCGTCTTTCAGCAAGAAGCCGCGGGCGCCGGCCTTGAGGGCGCCAACTACGTAGTCGTCATGATCGAAGGTGGTGATCACCACGACCGCCAGAGGGCGGTCGACGGTCGGGCCGGCGAGCCGTCGGGTAGCTTCGATGCCGTCGATCCCGGGCATGCGGATGTCGAACAGGCACACGTCGGGACGGAGGGCGAGCGCCAGCTCGACGGCCTTGTTTCCGTCGTCGGCGACGCCCACGACCTCGATGTCAGGCTGGGCGTCGAGGAGGATGGTGAGCCCGGTGCGGACGATCTCCTGATCGTCGGCGACGATGACGCGAATGCTCATGTTGTCCGTCCATTCCGAGGCAGCACGGCCGTCACCGTCCAGCCGCGCCGTGGGCCCGGGCCCGCGTGGCACGTACCGCCGAGCAGCGTCGCTCGTTCGATCATGCCGACCAACCCGTATCCCGCCGACGTGGAATGGCCGGCGTGGGCCCCCTGGCCGTCGTCGGTGACCCGCAAGCGCACGGACGTCTCGTCGGCCGTGACCTCCACGTCGATCCGGGTCGCGTGGCGAGCGTGCCGGCGAGCGTTGGTGATCGCCTCCTGCGCGAGGCGAAAGATCGCGGCGGAGACCGACGATGGCAGGTCATCGAAGCTCCCGGTCAACTTCACCTCGACGGGAGCCCCTGTGGCGGACGCGCCCGCGAGCCGTCCGAGGTCGGCGACCCGCGGGCTCGGCGCGAGCTCGGCCGACTCGCCGCGACGCAGGAGCCGGACCATCGCGCGCATCTCGCCGAGGGCGCGAGACGCCTCGTCCGCGATCACGCGGAGCGCGTCGACGGGAGCCTCGGGGCGCGCCGACGCGGCGACCAGGCCAGCCTGCGCGCGGATCGCGATCGCCGATACATGGTGGGCCACGGTGTCGTGCAGGTCGCGGGCGATCCGCTCTCGCTCGGCCAGCTTGGCTTCATCGAGCTCTCGCAGGCGCACGCCATCCCGGTAGCGCACGGCCGCGCCGAGCGCCATCGTGGAGAGCAGGACGGCGTAGCCCCCGATGACATCGCCGGTCCTGGCATGAGAGCGGATCATGTCGAGCGCCGCCGAGGCCACCATGATCGGCAGCCCGATCATCGCTTCACGCCCCGTACCCCACCGGAACAACGAATAGGGCAGCAGCACCATGTAGACCATCGCGTAGAGCCCCGGCGATGCGCTGCCGGTCGCCATCACGGCGAGCTGTATCGCCATGAGGACGCCGAACGCGATCACGACCATCTGCAGCGGCCTGGTCCTCCGCCAGAGCAGCGTCGGCAAGAGCCCGATGCAAAGGACCAGCGAAGCGATCCGCCACGGCAGGTCGCGCCGGATCGCGACCTCGAGGCACCCGAGCGCGGCGAAGGCGGCCACGAGCACCCAGTCCATCCGGACGCGTCGAGGGGGGTGCGGTGCTCGTGGCTCGGACCACACGGATCGAAGGAACTCGCGCACCTGCCTCATGACGATGGCTCACATTCTCGGCTCGGCCACGGCTCGACGCGCGTTACAAGCAGCGCCCCTGCCCGCAGACGAGCCTGCATTCACAGCCGGTCTCCTGGAGGCCCCCGGAGATGTTCATGCTGGTGATGCCGGCCGCCGTCAGGTTGGCTTCGATCCTCTCGAGAGCGCACGCCGGAACCTTGAAGTCGTCGGTGATCTGTACGTCCTCGCCCACGCTGCGCAAGGCATCGAGCCGCAGCGTCGCGAGCTCCGGGTTTCGATGGATCCAGAGCCGCTCGTCGACGGCCTCGAGCTTGCGAAAATCGGCTTCCAGCAGCTCGAACGCCAGGTAGATCCACAACGTTCCGCGAACGCGCGCCAGGTTCGGCATGCGGATCGCCTTGATCTGCGCCGTGACCAGCTCCCCGCTCGAGGCACCGCCCTCGGCCCGGATACCGCCGACCTCGAGCAAGCTGGGCAAGTCGAGCGTCCCGGCGAAGTCGGACCTGACCGAGATCATGCCGTTGATCGCAGAGTAAGCGCGCGCCGCGAGGGCGTCCGCGTCCGACGCGATGAGCAGATCGCCTTGATAGACGCTGCCTTCGAGCGCCTCCGGGCCGCTCTCGCAATCTGCAGCGCCGCCTTCTCCGGAACCCCCAGCGCCCCCGGTGGAAGCCCCCGACGTCGCGCCAGGGTCCGTGTCTCGGCCCGAGCCGCCCTCCCCCGCCCCGCCGCCACCGCTGCCTCCGCTCAGACCTCCCGACGAGCCGCCGGAGGTCCCGCTCGTTGGGCCGCCCGAGCCCACCGTGACCGTGTCGCCCGCGCTGGCGCTGTGCCCATCGCCCGAACCGCACGCGACGAACGACGAGACCGCGGTCATCAACGTCAGCCGGCCGAGCCACAACCGGACCGACCCCCGGGCTCTCCCGCCTTGGCCGGAAGTTCCGGCGGCTGAATTCATGACGCTCATGGGAGAGAAGGAAATCCAAACGCTTCGAGAACGTCAAGCCCCGGGAGAGAGCCTCCGGGCTGGCTCGTGACCCCAACCAGTCTCGGAGCAGGTACGGGATGAGGAGCACGACGAGCGCGGGCAGCGCGCTCCCGTCCCCGTACGTGTCGCCCCGCGTGATCATCCAGATCGTCGTCAGCGCGCAGGCGAGCCACGCGAGCCCGAGCACGGCGGCGAGGTCCGCGTCGGTCCGGGGTTCATCTCCCGAAGTCGGCGGGTCGTCTTCAGCATGCACCCTGAAGGGCGTGGAGAGAGAGGCGAACGGCGATTTCATGCTGCGCTCCGTGGATGCCCGCCAGCCGGCGATGGCAACAATGTAACCCTCGCCATGTCAAGATCTCCTCAGGACGCAATTGCCCCGCGTAAAGACCGCATCGATGACACCGCCTGGGCGACGCAGGCGCGTCGCGGACGTCCCGGCCAACCACGACTACGGCGGCGAGGTGACCGCGGAGGATTGCGACCGGATCCTCGGGCGGATCACCGCGCTCCATGCGCGGGTGCTGGGCGCTGCAGCCGCGACGGTGAATCACGAGCGCGCCGACGCCCTGCGCCGCTTCGCCGTGCCCCTCGAGAAGACCTTTTACGGGTTCGAGCCCGATTTCTTCCAGCAGAACCTCGTCCGCATCGTCGACGACGTGATCAGCCAGTTCAAGGGCTCGCTCGAGCTGTGGCCGACGCTCGTCGAGATCTGCTACCTCCAGAAGAGCCGCGCCGGACTGCCGCAGTCGCTTCACCATGTTGCTTGCACACCGCGATCGTGGCTCGGGTGGCGTTGCCGGCCGCCTTGCACCATCTTTTCTGATATCGATGCAACGCACCGCTCGGCGCGAGTGGTCGCAGGTGAGAGATGTTCGCGCGGCCACGGCGACGCACAGTACGCGCACAGGAGCGACGGCGTCATCTTTGCGCGTCGGCTATTCCGGCAAACATGGACCGCTTGGAGCCAGTGCACGAACGCAAAAGGAAGGCGGGGGCACGAGACTCGTCATGGTGGCCAATCTCATGGGTACAATCTCTGTACTATGTGCCATGTGGGCCTGCGCGTTTGGCGCCGAGCGCGAAGCAAGTGGTCCTCATTTCGAAGGCCAGAGCCCGTCGCCCGGCGTGGCGGTACCGCGGTCGGACGGCAACGGGTGGAAGACCATCTACCCAGCCGACTTCAATAACGACGGCATGGTGGACGTGCTCTGGCAGCGCACCCGCCACAACTTGATGGCCGTGTGGCTGATGAACGGCAGCCAGCTCCTTGCACCGGGGCCGGTCATCTCCGGACCGATAGGTGATGGGTGGGCGGCGATTTCGGCTGGTGATTTCAACCAGGACCACATGGCGGACGTGTTCTGGTACAACAGCCCACAGAACCTGGTTGCCATATGGCTGATGAACGGCAGCCAGCTCCTTGCGCCGGGGCCGGTCATCCCCGGACCGATCGGAGACGGGTGGGTGGCTGTAACGAGCGCCGCCGACTTCAACGCCGACGGAATGAATGACGTGGTCTTGAACAATCCCCGCCAGAACCTGATGACCGTGTGGCTGATGAACGGCAGCCAGCTCCTTGCGCCGGGGCCGGTCATCCCCGGACCGATCGGAGACGGATGGACCGCCTCTTCCACGGCCGACTTCAACGCCGACGGTATGGCGGACGTGCTGTGGAACAATGCCCGACGGAACCTGATGGCGGTATGGCTGATGAACGGCGCGCAGCTGCTCGCGCCGGGGCCGAACATCCCCGGACCGAACGGAGACGGGTGGGTCACCATCACGGCGTTCGACTTCAACGTCGACGGTATGGCGGACGTGCTGTGGCATAACGCCGGACAGAACCTGATGGCCGTGTGGCTGATGGACGGCAGCCAGCTGCTTGCGCCCGGTCCGAACATCCCCGGACCCATCGGCGCTGGGTGGGTGCCCGCGCAGGGCGCTGCTGATTTCAACTTCGATGGCACGGCAGACGTGCTGTGGAACAACGCCGCACAGAACCTGATGGCGGTGTGGCTGATGGACGGCAGCCAGCTGCTTGCGCCCGGTCCGAACATCCCCGGACCGTTCGAGAACTAGCGTTTGAGTTGCGACGTACCGCTGGGAGGCTCCTGCCCACCTGCTCACGTTGGCGGAGGGGCGCGGCCCGCTCCAGGGCCAGGAGATCACCGAGATCGAGATCATCGCCGTTCGACCAGGGGACTACAAGGTCTCCGGGCCAAATTTCGCCTCGAACACCGGCGCCATCATCGCGAGCGGGGATACCGTCGAGCGGGAGGAGCCCGCTCCGGAGAACGAGCGCAACTCGCGGGACGAGCTCGAGGGCTGGATGGAGAAATACTTCTGGATGTCCCCGCGCGGCGTCTGCAACACGCTCAGCAGCTGCAAGCGCATCGAGAACGGCGGCGGGTCGTTCACGTGCAGCGCGGAAATCACGCCGAATGGGGGGGGCAAGGCCAGAATGGCGCTTATACCCCCCAAGGGCACCGCTACTGCAGCACTGTATCCATATCCCAGTCAACCCACATGTCTTCCCATTCGCTGACCGGCTGCTGAACGCCATTGTCCAGGATGCCCATCACGTCCGTGTTCGCGCTGGTATTGCCTTCGAACGCTCGCTTGAACATCTCGCCTGCAAGGGCAGTCTGAGAGCTCGAGGCGCCGCAGTGGTTTGCGCTGTACATCTGAAAGCCCATGCGCTCTGGAACGCCGAGCGCCTTCCACACCGGCTTTGCCGCCCATGCGGAGAGCGCCTCACAGGTCCCGCCCAGGTGGCACCATGAGTTCCTGCCGTTGGCATTCGTGAAGTGCACCAGATGCCGCGGCGCGATGGTCGCCAGGAGCATATGCGTATCGAAGGGGAGGTTGTACACCTTCGAGGGGTCGCTTCGGAGCCAGCGGGCCGCGCTGGTCACCCAGGGTCCGCAGATACCGTTGTCCTCGAGGTTGTCGATGCTCTGAGGCTTGGCATCCGAGCACTGCCAGACAGAACCACCTTCACCGTGCCTGAACCACTCCGCCTGGCGCAGGTTGGCTACACCACCACCGCCGGACTCCACGATGACAACCACCGGTGCACGACTGAAGACACCCGCCAGGTAAGCGCCCTTTCCACACCCGGAGCACCCCGACACCATCACCTTCGTGGGATCGTGTCCGCTGCCCGGGTTCTGCTCCAGCACGTCCATCACCCGGTCAATCATCCACCCGTTGGCGATGTTGGTGTTGACCTCGGACAGGCCGAAAAGATTTCGTATCTTGCCTTCGAAGCCGCTTCCAAACGACAGCGTTTTATGGCCTGACGGGAAGATCCCACCCGACAACTTGAGGGCGATCACGCTGCCGGATCCGCTGATGCTCGCCGAGAAGGTCTCTGTCTTTCCACCTGCCTTGGCGGTGATTGAGACGGTACCTCCGGATACGGTTCCGGTCACCTCATCCGGCTCGGGGGGGACCGGACCGTAAAGGTACTTGGCCGCCATCGCCAGGATCTCCTTGCGGCGGCACTCCCACTGCTCCTTGGTCGTGACCTTCGTTCCGTTGAAGAACGTAAACGGATCCGGGAGTTTCCGGTTGACCTCGGTCAGACCGCTCGGCTCGGGCAACGTGGGCAGGACACACGTGAATTCGCCGCCGCCAGTCCCGCTGGTCGCGCTGGCCTCGCCAGTCCCGCTGGTCGCGCCAGCCGGGGAGCCGCCCGTGCCGGCTCCGCTCGTCGCAGCAGCGCCGCCGCCCGTACTGGCGCCTCCGCTGGTCGTGGAAGCACCGCTGGTCGCGGGGCCTGCGCCCGTGGTGACCCCCCCGCTCCCGCTCGGTGTCCCGCCGCCCGAGCCCGAAGCATCTCCCCCGGCGCCGCCGGATCCTACTTCTGAAGCGCAGCCAGGGAAGTTCAAGAGGGCGAGGACGGGGATCGCGAGAGCGGTTATTTTGCGCGAGGCACGAGAACGGACAGACATGAAGGCCTCCATGTTTCGAGTGCAGTGGCGGAATGCGACACGCGGTCCCTGACACGCAGTACGTGACACGCGGGCAAACCGCCGTATCTATAGCAGACGACAGGGAAGTTTTTGCGTTTTTCGCGTTGGTGACGATGCTTTCGTAACGTGTGCGAATTTGCGCGCTGACTATGCCAATGGCACGTGAACGAGAGGTTCCAGGGCGCGGCGCGAGTCGTTCGCCGTTTCGCCGTCAAGCCGAGGACCCGTACGGCGCCTCCGGTCCAGCCGGGTCCGGAGGGAAGAGCCTCGGAGCCGGTGGTCTCGGGGCTGTCGCTCGGACCGCACGCGACGAACAGGGGAGGAGGGCGGTTAGGGGGAGAGGTTGGGAGAAGGCTGGCCGGAACGACATCACCAGATGCCCATTCCCAGCGGAGGGCAGTTCGATCACGCTTATCGCTGGGAATCGTACGACCGAAGCGGGCAGCGTTTGGTCGGAATGCAAATATTCAACAAGTTTGTAGTCGATGTGATCCGGATCGTCTCCGGGAACACCTCGCGAAAGCGCGCACCTGCGGGGCATCCGAGGAAGCGACACTCGTTGGCGAGACTTTTCTCGTCGCGTCGCGTTGACGCAGAGTCTGGTCGTCTGCTCGTCGTCGGAGCACGAACCGGGCTCCGGCGGCGATGTGCCGGCGGAGGCGCGGGCGCAACGGCGCCGGACGGCCCTTCTTCCGCCGCCAGGCGGCCTGCGCGCTCGCCCTTGCCCCGCGCGAGCTTGCCGTTTCGCCGCCGCGCCCCAGGTGGATCCCATCATGGCTCGACTGCGACGCCTCATCGAGCCGCGGACGCGCGCGACGCCCGACCTCGTGGCCGCGCTCCGCGCGCTGGCTCGGCCGCTGCGCTCCTCGGCCGATCTCGACCCGTTGATCGAGCGCATCGGCGGCGCGCGCTGCGCGCTCTTGGGCGAGGCGACGCACGGGACGCGCGAGTTCTACACGTGGCGGGCAGCGCTCTCCAGGCGGCTGATCGTCGAAGCGGGGGCCTCCTTCATCGCGGTCGAGGGCGACTGGCCCGATTGCTACCGCGTCAACCGCTATGTGAAGGGCTACGCGGACGCGGGGAGCAGCGCCCGCGCGGTGCTGCGCACCTTCGATCGCTGGCCGACCTGGATGTGGGCCAACGAGGAGGTCGCCGACCTCGTCGAGTGGCTGCGCAGGCACAACGAGGGTCGGCCCGAGGAGCAGCGGGTCGGCTTCTACGGGCTCGACGTCTACAGCCTCTGGGACTCGCTCCGCGAGGTCATGCGCTACCTGGAGGGGGCCGCCCCCGACGCGCTGCCGGCCGCGCGGCGCGCGCTGCGCTGCTTCGAGCCGTATGCCGACGACGCCCAGGAGTACGCCCGGGCGACGGTGCTCGTGCCGGAGTCGTGCCAGGCGGAGGCCGTCAAGCTGCTCGCCGAGGTGCGCAAGAGAGCGCCGGAGTTCGGCGCCGACGGGCGCGACGGGCACTTCGTCGCCGAGCAGAACGCGCTCGTGGTCAAGAACGCAGAGGCCTACTACCGGGCGATGGTGCGCAGCGACACGGCGTCGTGGAACGTCCGCGATGGGCACATGGCCGATACGCTCGATCGGCTGATCGAGCAGCACGGCCCGCGCGGCCGCGCGATCGTCTGGGCGCACAACACGCACATCGGCGACGCGCGCTTCACCGACATGGCGGAGCGGGGCGAGGTGAACCTCGGCCAGCTCGCCCGCGAGCGCCACGGAGAGGAGCGCGTCGCGCTGGTCGCCTTCGGCGCCCACCGCGGCACCGTGATCGCCGCCCGGGCGTGGGACGCGCCGATGGAGGTGATGCGCTTGCCGGTCGGGCGGCCCGAGAGCTGGGAGGACCTGCTGCACGAGGCGGGCGGCCGGGATCAGCTGCTGATCTTCGAGCCGGGGCGGCTGCCGGAGGAGTCGCTGGCCTGGCGCGGCCACCGCGCCGTCGGCGTCGTCTACCACCCCGAGTACGACGGGTACGGGAACTACGTGCCGACGGTGCTGCCGCGCCGCTACGACGCGCTCCTCTTCGTCGACGAGTCACAGGCCGTCCGGCCGCTGCACCTCGCGCCGCGGGCCGAGAAGGAGCCGCCGGAGACCTACCCCTCCGGCGTGTGACGCCGGCTGCATCGCGCGCGCAGAGCAAAGCGCGCTGGGCGAGGTGAACCGATGCTCTCGTTACAATCTCCCGATTTCCACCATGGCGACGTGATCCCGATCGTGCACACCTGCGAGGGGAAGGACGCGTCGCCCGCGCTCTCCTGGTCGGGTATCCCCGGCGGCACGAGGAGCCTTGCGCTCATCGTCGACGACCCGGACGCGCCCGATCCACGCGCCCCCAAGACGACGTGGGTCCACTGGGTGCTCTACAACATCCCGCCCGACGCCGGCGGCCTGCCCGAGGGCGCGCACAAGGCCGATCTGCCGACAGGCACGCTCGAGGGAAGGAACGACTGGAAGCGCGCCGGCTACGGCGGCCCGTGCCCGCCGATCGGCAAGCACCGTTACTTCTTCAAGCTGTATGCGCTCGACACGGTGCTGCCCCCGCGAGGCGGGCTCACGAAGGTGGAGCTCGAGAAGGCGATGGAAGGACACGTCCTCGCGCGTGTCGAGCTCGTCGGGACGTACCAGAAGAGGGGCGGCTCGTAGAGCCGAGCGCCGCCGGCCCTGGTCGCGTTCGCCTTCGTGCGCCACGGGCTCATCCGCGTCGTTCGGCTCGCAGCGGCGTACCTCCGTACGCCTCGCTCGCCTGCCCGGCGGATGAGCCCGTATCACGAATCTACACCTCGCCATGAACGCGCCTTCGGCGCGCGCTCATTCGCATTTACAGACCGGGCGACCGCCATCGTCACAGTGACACTGACACACTCCATCAGGACACGTGACGACCTTATCGCCCTTCGGGCAGGTGGCGACGCACGAGGCGACCGAGTCCCCCTCGACGCCCGCCGCCATCTCGGCCTCGCTGGCCTGCGAAGGATCAGGCTCATTGGCCTCGACCAACGCCCCCGCTCTGCCGTCCACCGCCTCCGCGGCCGCGCTCCTCCAGAGCGCCGTGGAAGCGGGCAGCATCGACAACACGAACACCGATAACAGCGTACCGCGCATCTTCACTCCTCCTGGTCAGCGATGCTTCCATGACTGGGCATCCTTGATGGACAGGGGCCGAGGCACGCGGCGTGCCGAATGGCGCGGCCGGCGGCCGAGCTCGCGGCGCCGCGGCAGGTACGGGAGCGCTGCCCCGCGTGTGTCCGCGATGTTCGCACGCCGCAGCCAGCCCGGCTGCGCGGGTTGAGCTCGCCTGTCCTGCCGTATCCTCACCACGAGCGGGGAGATCGTTGTTTCGAACGCGACAATCCGAGCAAAGGGTTGCGCGCGATGGTTTGCTCGAACACGCAAGCCGGCCGCGGCTGAATACCGCCGCCGAGCGGCCGCGGCCTCACGTTGGCGCGGCGAGAGGGCGCGGCGCGCGCTGGCCCAGCGGAGAACGCGGCTGGCACGACGGGTGCTCTTTGGCCATGCAGCACACAGGGGCACATGACCCGCGAGCTGGCTTGATGCTCCGAGCCCGGTGGAGCTGCTCGAAGGCAGGGGCTCCGCGCGGTCGGCAAACGCAGCTGGCATGTCTGGCCTCTCTGACCATCAACCATCACGAGATCGAACGAAAGAGGAAGAACATGACACGAAAGATCATCACCGCGGTCGCTGGGTTGTCGTTGTTCGTCGGTGTGGCGATGGCGCAGGCGGCGACGCCCGCCACCTCGAGCCTGAAGGGTCGCTCAGTCCTCAACGCCGAGGCGAGCGCCGGGATCCCCGAGAAGGTGGCGTACTACTCCGGGTACCCTGGGGCCAACGTGGCCACCTCGACGAACATCGGCATCGCGGGCATCGCGATCGGGACCTCGGGGTCCGTCGCCCAGTCGTCGGTCGCCCAGGCCGGCGGGATCGGCAACATCGGTGTCGCGACGGCGAACGCAGGGGGCTTCCACGGCCGCGGCTACGGCCACGGAGGCTGGAGGAGGATCGCGCTGAACGACGCGCCGGCGTCCGGTCAAGCCGACATCCTCTTCGACAACTAGCGCTCCGCCCGCCAGAGGTCCGGCCAGGGATGGCCGGACCTCTGCGCCGCTTCGCCGCGGCCTCGCGCGGGCGGACCTGGCTGGTTTCCTCGGGGCTCCGCCCCGCTCCGCACTCCGGCGGCCACAAGCGGCCCCGGCCGGCCCGCTGGGGCCGGAGCCTCCACGGGCCGCGCGCGGCGCTCCGGCGGCGCGCGGCCTCCTCTCCGATGACCCCGAACCCGGGATGGACGAAACCATGCGCCGTTTACTCCGTGTGCTCTCGACGTCCGCGCCCGCGCTGCTCGCCGCGGCGCTCTGCTTTCATTTCGCGATGACGCTGGCCTACCTGACGCCGCAGAACCCGCTCCAGCTCCGCTTCGCGCGGCTCATCAGCGGGTACATGAACCCGTTCTTCGAGCAGAACTGGCACCTCTTCGCCCCGGATCCCATCACCGACACGCGCCTCGTGATGGTCGCCTGCCGCCTGAACGAGCCGGACGGGAGCACGACCGAGACCGGGTGGACCGATATCACGACCCCCTACTGGGAATCCCACCTGGAGAACCGGCTCGGCCCCGCGACGCGCCTCGGACGATCGGTGACGGGCGCGGCGCGCATGATCTACACCGTCGATCCGACGTCGCTGCAGATGGCGAAGAAGCTCGATCAGCAGCGCGCGCGCGCGCAGGCGGGCGGAGGCGGCGCCGAGGCGCCCGATGCGCAGGTGGCCGAGAGGCTCAGGGACGAGGTGAAGAAGGAGCAGGACGCCGGCGTTCAGCTCGGCAAGAGCGTCCTGGAGCGGGCCGGCTCCGCGCACTGCGACAGCCTGTACGGCCCGAGCCGCACCGCCGCGGTGCGGCTCCGCCTGGCGGTGCTGAAATTCCCGCGCTTCTCCCGGCGCGACCTGCCCGACTCGAAGGGTGAATTGACGTACTATGATTTCGACTGGGCTCCCTATCGACCGGTGGCGCCGCTGGACGCGACGACCGAGGACAGACGAAAGACGCCCGTGGCCCTCCAGGCGGCGGCCGCGGAGGAGAGGTGACGCCATGCTGAGCAAGCTGAACGCACGCTGGCACCGCATCGTGGAGCTCGCGAGCCGCGAGCGCTGCCTGATCGGGGCCAGCCTCTTCCGGATCGTCGCCGGACTGACCATCCTCCACCTCTACCTGGCCAACTACTTCCAGCGCCATTACCTCTACGGCCCCGAGGGGGTGTGGCCCTTCGCGCGGTCGCTCGAGGAGGCCCACAGAACCGGCGCGTTCTCGATTTACCTGCTCAGCAGGTCGCCGCTCTACTTCGAGGTCGTCTTCCACCTCGCCCTGCTGTTCACGGCGCTGTGGGTGATCGGCTTCCGCACGCGGCTCATGTCGCTGCTCACCTATGTCGGTCTCTGGTCGTTGCATCAGCGGAACCCCGTCCTGCTCGACGGCGGCGACAACCTCGTCCGGCTCGCGCTGCTGTACGGCATCTTCGCCGAGCTCGGCGCGTACTTCTCGCTCGACGCCGACCGCCTCCGCGCGCAGCGGGAGCGCGGCGGGGAGCTCCAGCGGATCAAGGGGATGCTCCACAACGCGGCGATCCTCGCCTGCGCCGTCCAGGTGTGCCTGGTCTACGGGGTCGCGGGGCTCTACAAGGTGCAGGGGGAGCTGTGGCAGAACGGGACGGCCCTTTATTACATCACCCGCGTCGGCGAGTTCACGTGGCCCGGCCACAGCGACAGCCTCTCCCGCAGTGTGGCGGTGGTGACGGCGCTGACCTACGCGACCGTCGGGTTCCAGCTCAGCTTCCCGTTCCTGTTCGCCCTGAACCGGCACACACGCAGGCTCTCGCTCGCCGCGGCGTTCCTGTTCCACGCCGGCATTGCCGTCATGATGGGGCTCGGCACGTTCGCGGTATTCATGATCAGCGTCGAGCTGGCGCTCATCGCGGACGCGGAATACCGGTCGATCGGCGCGTTCGCGAGGCGGCTCGTGTCCTTCGAGGCGCCCTCGCTCCGCCGCCTCCTGCCCGCGCGCCGGATCCAGACGAAGTAGCGCGGCGCGGCGCGGGCGCGCTCGAGCGCCCGCCCGATCTCCCCTCGGCCTCCCAGCGATCCCCGCCCATCCTCACCAGCCTTCCGCCACGCGGATCGCGGCCCATCACGTGCGGCCCGGGCGCCGCCGAGCGCGCCCCTGCTCGGGCGGCATGCGGCGCGCCTGGCACGGAGGTTGATACCGCCGCTCCCCATGGATGCCGAAACCCTCTCTCGGCCGCGTCCCGGCACCGGGCCGCACGTCGCGCCTGGCCGCCTCGTCCTGCCGCTGCCCGATCGCTCGCTGCCCGGACGAGGCGGGCAGCGCGCCCTTCCCGCCCGGATCCACGAAGCGCGCGGGAGGCGCCGTGCGCGCGCGTGATCTCGGCGTCGCGCCCGGCATCTTCGACCCAGGCCCGCTGAACGCGATCACCGACGTGGGCGGCGTGCGCGTCGGGCACGCGACGGTGATCGAGGGAGACGCGATCCGCACCGGCGTCACCGCCGTATTCCCCCACGGGGGGAACGTCTACCTCGATCGCGTCCCCGGGGCGATCCACGTGGGCAACGGGTTTGGCAAGCTCGTCGGCGCGACCCAGGTCCGCGAGCTGGGTGAGCTGGAGACTCCCATTCTCCTCACGACCACGCTTTGCGCGTTCCGGGCCGCCGACGCGCTCGTCGAATGGATGCTGGCTCAGCCGGGCATGGAGGAGGTGCGCTCGCTCAACCCGGTCGTCGGCGAGACCAATGACGGCGTGCTCAACGCGGTCCGGCTCCGCCCGATCACCGCCGAGCACGTGCGCGCGGCGCTGGGCTCGGCGCGGGAGGGGCCCACGCCGGAGGGGTGCGTCGGCGCGGGCACGGGCACCGTCGCGTTCGGATGGAAGGGGGGGATCGGCACCGCCTCGCGGGTGCTGCCGGCGTCGCTCGGCGGGGCCTGCGTCGGCGTGCTCGTCCAGTCGAACTTCGGCGGCGTGCTGCAGGTGATGGGGGCGCCCGTCGGCGAGGAGCTCGGCCGGTACGCTTTCCGGTCGCAGGTCGAGGCGGCGGCGGGGGATGGATCCATCCTCATCCTCGTCGCGACGGACGCGCCGCTGTCGGATCGCAACCTCGGGCGGCTCGCCGCCCGCGCGATCCTGGGCCTCGCGCGCACCGGATCCTCCGGCGCGAACGGCTCCGGCGACTACGCGATCGCCTTCTCGACGAGCGCCTCGGTGCGGCGCCGCTCCGGCGCGAAGCGGCTCGTGATCACGGAGCTCGCGAACCAGGAGACGTCCGCCCTCTTTCAGGCCGTGATCGAGGCGACGGAGGAGGCCATCTACAACTCGCTCTTCACGGCCGAGACCACCACGGGGAGCGGTCGCACCGTGGACGCCATTCCGCTGGATCGCGTCCGTGAGGTGCTGTCGAGGCACGGCATCCAGCGTCCGTCCGGCCGCTCCCGCCCTGCATGACGCCAAGAGAGCGCCACGGGCGGGCCGGCGCGAGAGCTCGCCGCCGTTTCCCGTGGCGCAGCGAGGCGCTTTTGGCAACATCACGAATCGACCGGGCGCCTCGGAGACCGATCCGGCTTTGGACACCCTCCCTTTATGACCGACAGTCCACGTTACCGCGTGCTGGAGGTGCTGCACCAAGGTGCGGACACGATCCTCTATCGCGCGCGGCGCGAGGAGGACGGCCGGCCGGTGGTGCTCAAGGCCCTGCGCCGCGACCACACCAGCCCCCGCGCGCTCGGCAGGCTCCAGCACGAGCTCGAGGTCGCCAGGGCGCTGAAGTCGCCCGCGGTCGTCAAGGCCTGCGGGATCGAGCCGTTCCGCGACCAGATGACGCTGGTCCTCGAAGACTTCGGCGGCCGCTCGCTCGACCGGCTGCTCGATGGCGACGGGCCCATGCGCCCGATGTCGCTCGAGCGCTTCTTCCCCCTCGCCCTCCGCCTCGCCGCCGCGCTCGCTGAGCTCCACCGACACCACATCATCCACAGGGACATCAAGCCCCAGAACCTGCTCTACAACCCCGACACCGGCGAGGTGAAGATCACCGATCTCGGCATCGCCTCCCTCTCCCCCCGCGGGGCCCAGGAGCTCGCCCACGACGGGCTCATCGAGGGCACGCTCGCCTACATGGCGCCGGAGCAGACAGGCCGCATCAACCGTCGCGTCGACGAGCGGACCGACCTGTACTCCCTCGGCGTCACCTTCTACGAGATGCTGACTGGCACCCTGCCCTTCCACGCCAGCGACCCCGTCGCCTGGGTCTATTGCCACATCGCCCAGGCGCCGCAGCCGCCCCACGCGCTCGTCCCATCGATTCCGCCCCAGCTCTCCGCCGTCGTCCTCAAGCTGCTCTCCAAGGCCGCCGAGGAGCGCTACCAGAGCGCCCTCGGCCTGCGCCACGACCTCGACACGTGCTTTTCCCAGCTGCGCCAGCGCGGCGCCATCGCGCCCTTCCCGCTCGGACTGCGCGACGTCTCCGATCGGTTCCAGATCCCGCAGCGGCTCTATGGCCGCGAGCGCGAGCTCGAGGCGCTGCGCGCCGCGTTCGAGCGCGTTGTCGCGAGCGGCCGGCCAGAGCTCGTGCTCGTCTCGGGCTACTCGGGCATCGGCAAGTCCTCGCTCGTCGCCGAGCTGCACGGGCCCGTCGTGCGCGAGCGCGGCTCCTTCCTCTCCGGCAAGTTCGATCAGCTCAAGCGCGACGTCCCCTACCGTGCCTTCCTTCACGCCTTCCGGGGCCTCGTGCAGGAGATCCTCGGCGCGAGCGAGCAGCAGGTCGAGCGCTGGAGAGAGCGCCTCCGTGAGGCCCTCGGCCAGAACGGCGGGCTGCTCACCGACATGCTCCCCGAGCTCGCCCTGCTCCTCGGCCCGCAGCCGCCCGTGCCCGAGCTGCCGCCCGCCGAGGCCCAGAGCCGGCTGCTCGCCACGCTCCAGCGCTTCATCGCCGCCTGCGCCCGGAAGGAGCACCCCGTCGCTCTGTTCCTCGACGACCTGCAATGGGCCGACGCCGGCAGCCTCCTCTTGCTCGAGCACCTCGCCTCCCTCGCCGGCGGCGCGCACCTCCTGCTGATCGGCGCTTATCGCGACAACGAGGTCGGCCCCGCGCACCCGCTCCGGCTCACCCTCACCGAGGTCCGAAAGCGCGGCGCCGCCGTCGGCGACATCGTCCTCGAGCCGCTCTCCGCCGCCCACGTCGGCGCGCTCATCGCCGAGACGGTCCGCGCACCCGAAGCAGAGGTCGAGCCGCTCTCACGGCTGGTTTACGAGAAGACCGGCGGCAACCCCTTCTTCGTGCTCCAGTTCCTCATCGCCCTGCGCGACGAGGGGCTCATCACCTTCGACACCGACGAGGGCGCATGGCGGTGGGACATCGACGCCATCCGCGACAAGGGCTTCACCGACAACGTCGTCGAGCTGATGGTGGGCAAGCTCAATCGGCTCTCGGTCCCGACGCGCGACGCGCTCAAGCTCGCCGCCTGCCTCGGCGGCAGCCTGGACCTCGACACCCTCGCGGTGGTCGCGCGAAGGCCGGCGGACGCGCTCCGCGAGGCGCTCGAGGAGGCCGTGCGGGAGGGGCTGCTGCTCCGCCGGAACAGCGCCTATCGCTTCCTCCACGACCGGGTGCAGCAGGCCGCTTATTCGCTCATCCCGCCCGGACAGCTCGC
This sequence comes from Sorangium sp. So ce145, assembly GCF_051525985.1. Classification (NCBI taxonomy): domain Bacteria; kingdom Pseudomonadati; phylum Myxococcota; order Polyangiales; family Polyangiaceae; genus Sorangium; species Sorangium sp. So ce145. Next base: position 7,645,560 of record NZ_CP150315.1, read on the forward strand.
CGAGGTGCACCTCGGGATCGGCCGGCTGCTCTTGAAGGCACGGCGCGCGGAGGAGCCCGATGAGACGCTCTTCGATGTCGTCGGCCACCTCAACCGCGGCGCCACGCTCCTCTGCTCCCAGGCCGAGCGCGACGAGCTCGCCGCCCTCAACCTCCGCGCCGGCAGGAAGGCCGAGGCCGCCGCCGCCTACCAGTCTGCCGCCGCCCTCTTCGCCTCCGGCCTGGCCCTCCTCGCGCAAGATCCCCGCGAGCGCTGGGAGACTCGGTACGATCTCGCCTATCCCCTGAGCCTCGAGCGCGCGCACGCCGCCTACGCCACCGGCAGCCTCGAGGAGGCCGAGCGGCTGCTCGACGAGCTCCTGGAGCGCGCGAGCAACGAGCTCGATCGCGCCGCGGTCGTCGAGCTCGCCGTGAGCTTCTACCAGACCCGAGGGCGGTCCGACCACGCCGTCGACCTCGCGCTCGCGTGGCTCCGCGCCTCGGATATCGATCTTCCGCTCCACCCCACCGACGCGCAGGTCAAAGAAGAGACCGAGAGCCTCTGGCAAGCCCTCGGTGATCGGGCGATCGAGGACCTCATCCGCCTGCCCCCCATGGATCACCCGGAGTGCAAGGTCGTGATGGCGGTGCTGCAAGCCGTGGCCGGCCCCGCGATCTTCGTGGACAAGGACCTGCACTACCTCATCGTCCTGCGTCAGGTGAAGCTCGGCCTGCGCTACGGCAACGCGGAGAGCTCCGCCCACGCGTACGCGGCCTTCGCGCGGATGTTCGGCCCGCGGTTCGGGCGATACCGCGAGGCCTACAAGTTCGGAAAGCTCGGCTACGACCTCGCGGACAGGAGTGAGCTCCTCACCGTGAAGTCGCTGGTATTCACCCTCTTCGGACAGCAAGTCGTCTTCTGGACACGCCACTACCGGGAGACGTACCCCTACACGCGCGCCGGGTTCAGCGCCGCGGTCGAGTCCGGCGATATGCGCATCGCGTGCTTCAACTGCGTCTGGGCTCCGCTGTTTCCGCTGCTCGCCGGCGAGCCGCTGGAGGACGTCCTCCACGAGGTCGAGGAGCGCAGCCGCTTCGTGCGCAAGGCCGGTTACGCGTTCGCCTACGGCGTCCTGGCCAGCGCCCACGCCCTCATCCAGACGCTGCGCGGGAGGCCGGTCCGCTTCTCCACGCTCGACGGCTCCGAGCTGGATCCGCCGGCCTTCGAGGCGCGGCTCGACGAGGGGGATATGCGGGGCGCCCGCGGCCTCCATTTCAGCATGAAGGCCCGGGCGCTCTTCGTCCTCGGCTCTTACGGAGAGGCGCTCGCCGCGGCGACGCGCGTGATCGTCGATCACCCCTTCAAGAGCGAGCCCTACGCGCTCATCGCCGAGAACTTCTATGTTCACGCGCTCTCGCTCGCGGCGCTCGTCGACGCCGACGGTGGCGCGCCCGAGCCGCCCAAGCCGCACGAAGCGCGGCGGTCGCCGGCGCAGGAGCTCCCCGAGGGCCTCCTCGACAGCGAGCGGCAGCTCGGCGCGTGGGCCGCGAGCTGCCCCGACAACTTCCTCCACAAGCACGCCCTGGTCCGCGCCGAGATCGCCCGGCTCCTCGGGTGCGAGCCCGAGGCCATCCGGCTGTACGAGCAGGCCATCTCCTCGGCGCGGGAGAACGGCTTCGTCCAGCACGAGGCCATCGCCTGCGAGCTCGCCGCCCGGTTCTACCGCGATCGCGGCCTGTCCACGCCCGCCGACGCCTACCTGCGGGACGCCCGCGCCGCCTACTTCCGCTGGGGCGCGCACGCCAAGGTCGAGCAGCTCGACCAGCGGTATCCCTTCCTCGTCGAGCGAAAGCCGATCGCCCCCACCGTCACCTTCGCCGTCCGCGCCGAGCAGTTCGACGTCCTCTCCATCGTCAAGGCGTCTCAGAGCATCTCGGGCGAGCTCAAGCTCCCGCGCCTGCTCGAGATGCTCCTGCGCATCGTGGTCGAGCACGCGGGCGCCGGAGAGGGGGTGGTGCTGCTGGTCCGGGAGGAGCGCCTGTCGACGGCGGCGGCGATCGCGACGTCCGGGGGCGCGGCGCGGCTGCTCGACGCGGGCGAGGCCGCGGCGCTGCCGCAATCCATTCTCAACTATGTCCTCCGCAGCCGCGAGCGCGTGCTGCTCGACGACGCGACGGCCAGGCACCCGTTCTCGGAGGACGAGTATTTCGGCCGCAAGAGGCCGAGATCGGTGCTGTGCCTCCCGATCGTGCGGCAAACGCGGCTGCTCGGCGTGCTCTACCTGGAGAACGGGCTCGTGGCCGGGGCGTTCACCCCCGGGCGGCTCACCGTGCTCGAGCTGCTCACCTCGCAGTCGGCCATCTCGCTCGAGAACGCCATGCTCTACGCCGATATCGAGCAGGAGAACGCCGAGCGGCGCCGAGCAGAGCAGGCGCTGAAGGCCAACCAGGTGACGCTGCAGGCCATCGTCGACAACTCCGCCGCGGCCATCTTCCTCAAGGATCGCGATGGCCGGTATTTGCTCGCCAACCGCCACGCAGGGAACGTCGCCGGCGTGCCGAGCCATGAGCTCCTCGGAAAGACCGACGCCGAGCTCTATCAGGGCGTGGACGTCGAGGTCATCCGAGACAACGACCGGCGGGTGCTCGACGCGGGCGAGCCGATGGAGTTCGAGGAGGAGGTGTTGACGAAAGAGGGCGAGCCACGCATCTACCTGTCCCTCAAGTTCCCGCTCGGCGAGAGCGTCATGCCCGGCGTGCTCTGCGGCATCTGCACCGACATCACCGAGCGCAAGCGCGCCGAGCTGGCCGAGCGCTTCCTGGCCGACGCGAGCCGCAAGCTCATGGCCCTCGGCTACGGCGCCACCCTCGACAGCGTCGCGCAGCTCGCGTTGCCGGCGCTGGCCGACCGATGCGTCATCGACGTGGACCTCACCCAGGACGCCCCGGGGCGTACGGGCACCGCGGTTACCGCGGGCATGCCGGCCGAGCTCGCAGGCGCGGTGATGGACGCCCTGCGACCCCTGGCGGTGGCGTCGCCGGACCGGCCCGAGATAAGCGACGTCCGCGCCGCACCTCTCCTCGAGCCGCTCGGCGTTCACTCCTTCCTCCGGGTACCGCTCCTCGCGCGCGACCGGCGCTTCGGCGTCATGACCCTGCTGGCGGCCCCGCCGCGGCACCGTTACGGCCCAGCCGACCTGTGGCTGGCCCAGGAGCTGGCGAGCCGCGCCGCGCTCGCCCTCGACAACAGCCGCCTGTTCGCCGAGGCCCAGGAGGCCATCGAGCGCCGCGACGAGTTCCTCCTCGTCGCATCGCACGAGCTCAAGACACCGCTCACCTCGCTCACGATGCAAGCCCACCTCCTCGCCCGGCTCCTGCCCCGCCTCCAGCGCGCCGAGGTCGCTCCGGAGCGCATCGACGCCGCGATCCAGCTCCTCGACCGCCAGATCGCGCGCCTCGCCCACCTGGTCAACGAGCTGCTCGACGTCACCCGCCTCAACGCCGGCCAGCTGACCCTCTCTCGCGCGCCCGTCGACCTGGCCGCCCTGGCGCGCGAGGTCGTCGAGCGGATGCACCAGCAGCTCACCGACGCCCGCTGCCGCACCCAGCTCGAGCTGGACGAGCCCGTGATGGGACACTGGGATCCGTCTCGCATGGAGCAGGTCCTCATCAACCTCCTGTCCAACGCGCTCAAATATGGCGCGGGAGGCCTCATTCATGTCATCGTGCGCCGCGAGGGCGCTCGCGCTGTGCTCGTCGTCCGCGATCATGGCATGGGCATCGCGGAGGCCGACCAGGCCAGGATCTTCGAGCGCTTCGAGCGCGCCGTCTCCGTCCGCAACTTCGGCGGCCTCGGCCTCGGCCTCTACATCGTTCGATGGATCGTCACCTCCCACGGCGGCACCATCCGCGTCGAGAGCAGGCCGGGCGCGGGCGCCACGTTCATCGTCGAGCTGCCTTTGCACCCGCCGGAAGCGGAGACGGAAGGCCAGGGCACCTTTCTCCCGCCGGCGTGAGCGTTCACCGGGGCCGAAGCCGGCGCCGCTCCGCGCCGTTTGCTCGTGACGGGTCGCAGCGCTTTTGGCAATGTACCAAGTTGAACCGCAGCACGCCGCTGACGTCCCGGGTTCAAAGATTCTCCTATGCCCCATAGTCCACGTTACCGCGTGCTGGAGGTGCTGCACCAAGGGGCAGATACCGTCCTTTACCGCGCGCGGCGCGAGGAGGACGGCCGGCCGGTGGTGCTCAAGGCCCTGCGCCGCGACCACGCGAGCCCCCGCGCGCTCGGCAGGCTCCAGCACGAGCTCGAGGTCGCCAGGACGCTCGCTTCGCCGGTCATCGCCAGGGCCTACGGGATCGAGCCGTTCCGCGACCAGATGACCCTGGTCCTCGAGGACTTCGGCGGCCGCTCCCTCGACCGGCTGCTCGATGGCGACGGGCCCATGCGCCCGATGTCGCTCGAGCGCTTCTTCCCCCTCGCCCTCCGCCTCGCCGCCGCGCTCGCTGAGCTCCACCGACACCACATCATCCACAGGGACATCAAGCCCCAGAACCTGCTCTACAACCCCGACACCGGCGAGGTGAAGATCACCGATCTCGGCATCGCCTCCCTCTCCCCCCGCGGGGCCCAGGAGCTCGCCCACGACGGGCTCATCGAGGGCACGCTCGCCTACATGGCGCCGGAGCAGACAGGCCGCATCAACCGTCGCGTCGACGAGCGGACCGACCTGTACTCCCTCGGCGTCACCTTCTACGAGATGCTGACTGGCACCCTGCCCTTCCACGCCAGCGACCCCGTCGCCTGGGTCTATTGCCACATCGCCCAGGCGCCGCGGCCGCCCCACGCGCTCGTCCCATCGATTCCACCCCAGCTCTCCGCCGTCGTCCTCAAGCTGCTCTCCAAGGCCGCCGAGGAGCGCTACCAGAGCGCCCTCGGCCTGCGCCACGACCTCGACACGTGCTTTTCCCAGCTGCGCCAGCGCGGCGCCATCGCGCCCTTCCCGCTCGGACTGCGCGACGTCTCCGATCGGTTCCAGATCCCGCAGCGGCTCTATGGCCGCGAGCGCGAGCTCGAGGCGCTGCGCGCCGCGTTCGAGCGCGTTGTCGCGAGCGGCCGGCCAGAGCTCGTGCTCGTCTCGGGCTATTCGGGCATCGGCAAGTCCTCGCTCGTCGCCGAGCTGCACGGGCCCGTCGTGCGCGAGCGCGGCTCCTTCCTCTCCGGCAAGTTCGATCAGCTCAAGCGCGACGTCCCCTACCGCGCCTTCCTTCACGCCTTCCGGGGCCTCGTGCAGGAGATCCTCGGCGCGAGCGAGCAGCAGGTCGAGCGCTGGAGAGAGCGCCTCCGTGAGGCCCTCGGCCAGAACGGCGGGCTGCTCACCGACATGCTCCCCGAGCTCGCCCTGCTCCTCGGCCCGCAGCCGCCCGTGCCCGAGCTCCCGCCCGCCGAGGCCCAGAGCCGGCTGCTCGCCACGCTCCAGCGCTTCATCGCCGCCTGCGCCCGGAAGGAGCACCCCGTCGCCCTCTTCCTCGACGACCTGCAATGGGCCGACGCGGCCAGCCTCCTCTTGCTCGAGCAGCTCGCCACCTATTCCGGCTCCGAGCACCTCCTGTTGATTGGCGCCTACCGCGACAACGAGGTCGGCCCCGCGCACCCGCTCCGGCTCACCTTGGCCGAGGTCCGAAAGCGCGGCGCCGCCGTCGGCGACATCGTCCTCGAGCCGCTCTCCGCCGCCCACGTCGGCGCGCTCGTCGCCGAGACGGTCCGCGCACCCGAAGCAGAGGTCGAGCCGCTCTCACGGCTGGTTTACGAGAAGACCGGCGGCAACCCCTTCTTCGTGCTCCAGTTCCTCATCGCCCTGCGCGACGAGCGGCTCATCACCTTCGACGCCGACGAGGGCGCATGGCGGTGGGACATCGACGCCATCCGCGACAAGGGCTTCACCGACAACGTCGTCGAGCTGATGGTGGGCAAGCTCAATCGGCTCTCGGTCCCGACGCGCGACGCGCTCAAGCTCGCCGCCTGCCTCGGCGGCAGCGTGGACCTCGACACCCTGGCGGTCGTCGCGCGAAGGCCGGCGGACGCGCTCCGCGAGGCGCTCGAGGAGGCCGTGCGGGAGGGGCTGCTGCTCCGCCGGGACAGCGCCTATCGCTTCCTCCACGACCGGGTGCAGCAGGCCGCTTATTCGCTCATCCCGCCCGGACAGCTCGCCGAGGTGCACCTCGGGATCGGCCGGTTGCTCTTGAAGGGGCGGAGGCCGGACGAGCGCGAGGACGCGCTGTTCGAGATCGTGGGCCACCTCAACCGCGGCGCCGCGCTCCTCTGCTCCCGGGCTGAGCGCGACGAGCTCGCCGCGCTGAACCTCCGCGCCGGCAGGAAGGCCGAGGCCGCCGCCGCCTACCAGTCTGCCGCCGCCCTCTTCGCCGCCGGCCTGGCCCTCCTCGCGGACGAGCCCCAGGAACGCTGGGAGACGCAGTACGCGTTGGCCCACGCCCTGAGCTTCGAGCGAGCGCGCTGCGCGTACATCCTCGGCAACTTCGATGAAGCCGAGCGGCTGCTCGAGGAGCTCACGGATCGCTCGATGACCAAGATCGAGAGGGCCGCCGTCGTCGAGCTCGCCGTCGCCTTGCACGTGACCCGCGGGCAGAGCGCCCGCGCCGTGGAGCTCGGTCTCTCCTTCCTGCGCTCTTACGACATCCATCTGCCAACCCACCTCACCGACGCGCGCATCGACGAAGAGACCGAGAGCGTATGGAAGGCCCTGGGCGACCGGGCGATCGGGGGCCTCATCCACCTGCCCCCCATGACGCACCCGGAGATCAAGATCGCGATGAGCATCTTGAAGAGCGTGTCCGTCGCTGCGTATTTCGTGGACCAGAACCTGCATCACCTGGTCCTCGAGCGCATGGTCACGCTCAGCCTCCTCCATGGCAACGCCGAGAGCTCGGCCCATGCGTACACCGCCTTCGCGCGGGTGCTCGGCCCGCGGTTCGGGAGATACAAGGAGGCTTACCTGTTCGGCAAGCTCGGCTACGACCTCGCGGAGAGGAGCGAGCACCTCGCCGCGAAGCCCACCGTGTTCTTCCTGTTCGGGCAGCTGACCGTCTTCTGGACGCGCCATTACAGGGAGACCTACCCCTACAATCGCCTCGGCTTCGACGTCGCCGTGGAATGCGGCGATCTGAACAACGCATGTTACCATTGCGTCTGGGCGTCGGTGTTCCCCCTGCTCTGCGGGGAGCCGCTGGAGGACGTCCTCCACCTGACCGAGGAGCGCCTCGGCTTCGTGCGCAAGGCCGGCTACGCGTTCATCCATGGCATCCTCCTCAGCGTCCGGTACCTCATCCAGACGCTGCGCGGGCGGCCGGTCCATTATTCGATGCTGGATGGCTCCGAGCTGGATCAGGAGGCCTTCGAGGCGCGGCTTCCTCCGGGATCCTCGTACGGGGCTCACAGCTTGTACTACAGCCTGAAGGCGCAGGCGCTGTTCCTCCTCGGCTCTCCCAGGGAGGCGCTCGCGGCGTCGACCCGCGTCGTCGTCGATTACGACTGGAGGATGGACGCGGGCGCCGAGATCCCCGAGACCTTCTATGTTCACGCGCTCGCGCTCGCCGCGGCGCTCGACGACGCGCGCGAGGCGCGCGACGCGGCGACCTCGCCAGAGCGGGAGCTCCCCGAAGGGCTCCTCGCGTGCGAGCGGCAGCTCGGCGTGTGGGCCGCGAGCTGCCCCGACAACTACCTCCACAAACACACGCTGGTCCGCGCCGAGATCGCCCGGCTCCTCGGCCGCGAGCCCGAGGCCATCCGGCTCTACGAGCAAGCCATCTCGTCGGCGCAAGAGGGCGGCTTCGTCCAGCACGAGGCCATCGCCTGCGAGCTCGCCGCCCGCTTCTACCTCGATCGCGGCCTGTCCACGCCCGCCGTCGCCCACCTGCAGCGGGCGCGCGCCGCCTACTTCCGCTGGGGCGCGCACGCCAAGGTCGAGCAGCTCGACCAGCGGTATCCCTTCCTCGTCGAGCGAAAGCCGATCGCCCCCACCGTCACCTTCGCCGTCCGCGCCGAGCAGTTCGACGTCCTCTCCGTCGTCAAGGCCTCTCAGAGCATCTCCGGTGAGCTCAAGCTCCCCCGCCTGCTCGAGACGCTGCTGCACATCGTGGTCGAGCACGCGGGCGCCGGAGAGGGGGTTGCGCTCCTGGTCCGGGAAGATCGCGTGTCGACCGCGGCGGCGATCACCGGGTCGGGGAGCGCCGCGCGGCTGCTCGACGCGGGCGAGGCCCTGGCGGCGCTGCCGCAATCCATTCTCAACTATGTCCTCCGCAGCCACGAGCGCGTGCTGCTCGACGACGCTTCCGGGCGGCACCCGTTCTCGGAGGACGCGTATTTCACGCGGAAGAAGCCGAGATCGGTGCTGTGCCTCCCGATCGTGCGGCAAACCCGGCTGCTCGGCCTGCTCTACCTGGAGAACAACCTCGTCACCGGCGCGTTCACCCCGGGGCGGCTCACCGTGCTCGAGCTGCTCGCCTCGCAGTCGGCCATCTCGCTCGAGAACGCCATGCTCTACACCGACATCGAGCAGGAGAACGCCGAGCGGCGCCGGGCGGAGCGCGAGCTCCGCGAGAGCCAGGCCACGCTGCAGGCCATCGTCGACAACTCCGCCGCGGCCATCTACCTCAAGGATCGCGAGGGTCGGTATCTGCTCGTCAACCGTCAGGTGAGCCGCGGCCTCGGCATGCCGACAGAGCAGATCCTCGGAAAGACGAGCGCCGAGCTCTTGCCTGCGGCCGCCACCGCGACCATCGACGAGCACGACCGGCGGGTGCTCGACGCGGGCGAGCCGATGGAGTTCGAGGAGGAGGTGCCGATAGACGGCGAGCTGCGCACCTACCTGTCCCTCAAGTTCCCGCTCGGCGAGAGCGTCATGCCCGGCGTGCTCTGCGGCATCTCCACCGACATCACAGAGCGCAAGCGCGCCGAGCTGGCCGAGCGCTTCCTGGGCGACGCGAGCCGCAGGCTCATGGCCCTCGGTTACGGCGCCACCCTCGACAGCATCGCGCAGCTCGTCGTGCCCGAGCTCGCCGACCGGTGCGTCATCGACGTGGACCTCGCCCAGGACGCCCCGGGGCGGACGGTCACCGCGGTCACCGCGGGCGTGCCGGCCGAGCTCGCAGGCGCGGTGACGGACGCCCTGCGGCCCCTTTCGGCGAGCTCTCTGGATCACGCCGAGGAGGGCGACATCCGCGCCGCGCCCCTCCTCGAGCCGCTCGGCGTTCACTCCTTCCTCCGGGTACCGCTCCTCGCGCGCGACCGGCGCTTCGGCGTCATGACTTTGCTGGCGACCGCGCCACGGCGCCGCTACGGCCCAGCCGACCTGTGGCTGGCCCAGGAGCTGGCGAGCCGCGCCGCGCTCGCCCTCGACAACAGCCGCCTGTTCGCCGAGGCCCAGGAGGCCATCGAGCGCCGCGACGAGTTCCTCCTCGTCGCATCGCACGAGCTCAAGACACCGCTCACCTCGCTCACGATGCAAGCCCACCTCCTCGCCCGGCTCCTGCCCCGCCTCCAGCGCGCCGAGGTCGCTCCGGAGCGCATCGACGCCGCGATCCAGCTCCTCAACCGCCAGATCGCGCGCCTCGCCCATCTGGTCAACGAGCTGCTCGACGTCACCCGCCTCAACGCCGGCCAGCTGACCCTCTCTCGCGCGCCCGTCGACCTGGCCGCCCTGACGCGCGATGTCGTCGAGCGGATGCACCAGCAGCTCGACAACGCCCGCTGCCGTACCCAGCTCGACCTGCAAGGGCCCGTGGTGGGCGACTGGGACGCTTTCCGCATGGAGCAGATCCTCATCAACCTCCTGTCCAACGCGCTCAAATATGGCGCGGGAGGCCCTATTCACGTCGTCGTGCGCGGCGATGGCGCGCGCGCGCTGCTCGTCATCCGCGATCATGGCATGGGCATCGCGGAGGCCGATCAGGCCAGGATCTTCGAGCGCTTCGAGCGCGCCGTCTCCGTCCGCAACTTCGGCGGCCTCGGCCTCGGCCTCTACATCGTTCGATGGATCGTCACCTCCCACGGCGGCACCATCCGCGTCGAGAGCCAGCCGGGCGCAGGCGCCACGTTCATCGTCGAGCTGCCTTTGCACGCGGCGGAGACAGAGACGCACGGCCAGGATGCCCTGCTCCCGCAGGCGTAGGCGCGCGCTCCGCGCTGCGTGCTCGCTACCCGACTGCGCCTCAGCAGCTCCCTTTCCGTCCCCGCTATCGCCGTGCATGGACGACGGCGTCGCCGCAGGCGAGCCGGCGCGAGAGCGCGGCGCCGTTTGCTCGTGACGAGGCGCACCGCTTTTGGCAGTGTAGCGAGTTGAGCCGCAACGCGCCGCTGGCGCTTCGGTTTTCAAAGCTCTTCCTATGCCCGATAGTCCACGCTACCGCGTGCTGGAGGTGCTGCACCAAGGGGCAGATACCGTCCTTTACCGCGCGCGGCGCGAGGAGGACGGCCGGCCGGTGGTGCTCAAGGCCCTGCGCCGCGACCACGCGAGCCCCCGCGCGCTCGGCAGGCTACAGCACGAGCTCGAGGTCGCCAGGACGCTCGATTCACCCGTGGTCATCAAGGCCCACGGCATCGAGCCGTTCCGCGACCAGATGACCCTGGTCCTCGAGGACTTCGGCGGCCGCTCCCTCGACCGGCTGCTCGATGGCGACGGGCCTGTGCGCCCGATGTCGATCGAGCGCTTCTTCCCCCTCGCCCTCCGCCTCGCCGCCGCGCTCGCTGAGCTCCACCGACACCACATCATCCACAAGGACATCAAGCCCCAGAACCTGCTTTACAACCCCGACACCGGCGAGGTGAAGATCACCGATCTCGGCATCGCCTCCCTCTCGCCGCGCGAGGCCCAGGAGCTCGCCCACGACGCGCTCATCGAGGGCACGCTCGCCTACATGGCGCCGGAGCAGACAGGCCGCATCAACCGCCGCGTCGACGAGCGGACCGACCTGTACTCCCTCGGCGTCACCTTCTACGAGATGTTGACTGGCACCCTGCCCTTCCACGCCAGCGACCCCGTCGCCTGGGTCTATTGCCACATCGCCCAGGCGCCGCGGCCACCCCACGCGCTCGTCCCATCGATTCCACCCCAGCTCTCCGCCGTCGTCCTCAAGCTGCTCTCCAAGGCCGCCGAGGAGCGCTACCAGAGCGCCCTCGGCCTGCGCCACGACCTCGACACATGCTTCTCGCGGTGGCAGGCGAGCGGCGCCATTCAGCACTTCCCGCTCGGGGAGCGCGATCTCTCCGACCGGTTCCAGGTCCCGCAGCGGCTCTACGGCCGCGAGCGCGAGGTAGAGGCGCTGCGCGCCGCGTTCGAGCGCGTTGTCGCGAACGGCCGGCCAGAGCTCGTGCTCGTCTCGGGCTATTCGGGCATCGGCAAGTCCTCGCTCGTCGCCGAGCTGCACGGGCCCGTCGTGCGCGAGCGCGGCTCCTTCCTCTCCGGCAAGTTCGAGCAACTCAAGCGCGACGTCCCTTACCACGCCTTCCTCCAGGCGTTCCGGGCGCTCTTGCGGGAGCCCCTGTGCGCGAGCGAGGAGCAGCTCGAGCGCTGGAGAGAGCGCCTCCGTGAGGCCCTCGGCCAGGACGGCGGTCTGCTCGCCGACGTGCTCCCCGAGCTCGCCCTGCTCCTCGGCCAGCAGCCGCCCGTGCCCGAGCTCCCGCCCGCCGAGGCCCAGAGCCGGATGCTCGCCGCGCTCCAGCGCTTCGTCGCCGCCTGCGCCCGGAAGGAGCACCCCGTCGCCCTGTTTCTCGACGACCTGCAATGGGCCGACGCGGCCAGCCTCCTCTTGCTCGAGCAGCTCGCCACCTATTCCGGCTCCGAGCACCTCCTGTTGATTGGCGCCGACCGCGACAACGAGGTCGGCCCCGCGCACCCGCTCCGGCTCACCCTGGCCGAGGTGCAGCGGCGCGGCGCCGCCGTCTCCGAGCTCGTCCTCACGCCGCTCTCCGCTGCCCACGTCGGGGCGCTCGTCGCCGAGGCGGTCCACGCACCGGAAGCGCAGGTCGAGCCGCTCTCACGGCTCGTCCACGAGAAGACCGGCGGCAATCCCTTCTTCGTGCTCCAGTTCCTCATCGCCCTGCACGAAGAGAGGCTCATCACCTTCGACACCGACGAGGGCGCATGGCGGTGGGACATCGCCGCCATCCACGACAAGGGCTTCACCGACAACGTCGTCGAGCTGATGGTGGGCAAGCTCAAGCGGCTCTCGGCCCCTGCGCACGACGCGCTCAAGCTCGCCGCGTGCCTCGGCAGCAGCCTCGACCTCGACCCCCTCGCGGTGGTCGCGGGCCGTCCGGCGGAGGAGCTCCGCGAGGCGCTCGAGGAGGCCGTGCGGGAAGGGCTGCTGCTCCGCCGGGGCTCTGGTTATCGCTTCCTCCATGACCGGGTGCAGCAGGCCGCTTACTCGCTCATCCCGGCCGAGCAGCTCGCCGAGGTTCACCTCCGGATCGGCCAGCTGCTCTTGAAGGAGCAGCGCGCCGAAGAGCGCGAGGACGCGCTCTTCGACGTCGTGGGTCACCTCAACCGCGGCGCCGCGCTCCTCCGTTCTCAGGCCGAGCGCGACGAGCTCGCCGCGCTGAACCTCCACGCCGGAAGGAAGGCCAAGGCCGCCGCGGCCTACGAGGCCGCCGCCGCCCTCTTCGCCGCGGGCCTCTCCCTGCTCGCGCCGGACCGCTGGGAGGCGCGGCACGAGCTGACCTACGAGCTGACCTTCGAGCGCGCGCACGCCGCGTACATCACCGGCGGCCTCGACGAGGCCGAGCGGCTCCTCGAAGAGCTCATGGAGCGCGCGAGGACCAGGGCCGAGACGGCCGCCGCCGTCGAGCTCATCGTCACGCTCCGTGTGACCCGCGGGCAATCTGCGCGCGCGGTGGAGATCGGCCTCTCGTGGCTGCGCGCCTGCGACGTCGATCTTCCGCGCCTCCCCACCGACGCACAGATCGAAGAGGAGACGAAGAGCGTCTGGCAGGCCCTGGGCGACCGGGCGATCGAGGACCTGATCCATCTGCCCCCCATGACCGACCGGGAGGTCAAGCTGACGATGGGTGTGCTGGAGGGCGCGGGCATCGCGGCGTCCTTCATGACCCCGAACCTGTACTTTCTCATCTTCCTGCGCATGGTCCAGCTCAGCCTGCGCCACGGCAACGCCGAGAGCTCCGCTGTCGCGTACACGTCGTTTGCGAGGATGTTCGGCCCGAAGTTCGGGCGATACCAGGAGGCCTATCGGTTCGGCAAGCTCGGCCACGACCTCGCGCAGAGGAGCGGCCGCCTCACCACGCAATCGATGGTGTTCGCCACCTTCGGACACCATGTCGTCTTCTGGACACGCCACTACCGAGAGACGACTCCGTACGGGCGCGCCGGCTTCAGCGCCGCGGTCGAGTCCGGCGCGATGAGCATGGCGTGCTTCAACTGCGTATGGGACGCGCTGTTCCACCTGCTCTCCGGCGAGGCGCTCGAGGACGTGCTCCGCGAGGTCGACGAGCGCCTCGGCTTCGTGCGCGGCGCGGGCTTCGCGTTCGCGCACGGCGCCCTCCTCAGCGCCCGCGCCATGATCCAGGCGCTGCGAGGGCGGCCGGTCCGCTTCGCGATGCTCGACGGCTCCGAGCTGGCACCTCCGGCCTTCGAGGCGCGGCTGCAGGAGGGAGCGCTGGAGACCACGCGCGAATTCTATTACAGCTTGAAGGCGCAAGCGCTCTTCGTGCTCGGCGCGCCCAGAGAGGCGCTCGAGGCGGCGACCCGCGTCGTCACCGAGCAACCCTTCTGGAACCAGCCGCACGCGCTCATGGCCGAGAGCTTCTATGTCCTCGCGCTCTCGCTCGCGGCCCTCGTCGACGTACCGCACGCGCCGCGCGCGGAGCCGGGTTCCCCGACGCGGGAGCTCCCCGAGCAGCTGCTCGAGTGCGAGCGGCAGCTCGGCGCGTGGGCCAGGAGCGGCCCCGACAACTTCCTCCACAAACACACGCTGGTCCGCGCCGAGATCGCCCGGCTCCGCGGGCAGGACCTGGAGGCCATCGGGCTCTACGAGCAGGCCATCTCCTCGGCGCACGAGGGCGGCTTCGTCCAGCACGAGGCCATCGCCTGCGAGCTCGCCGCCCGGCTCTACCGCGATCGCGGCCTGTCCACGCCCGCAGACGCTTACCTGCAGAAGGCCCGCGCCGCCTACTTCCGCTGGGGCGCCCACGCCAAGGTCGAGCAGCTCGACCAGCGGTATCCCTTCCTCGTCGAGCGAAAGCCGATCGCCCCCACCGTCACCTTCGCCGTCCGCGCCGAGCAGTTCGACGTCCTCTCCGTCGTCAAGGCCTCTCAGAGCATCTCCGGAGAGCTCAAGCTCCCGCGCCTGCTCGAGACGCTGCTGCGCACCATGGTCGAGCACGCGGGCGCCGAGCAGGGGTGTGTCCTCCTGGTCCGGGGTGAACGCCTCTCCAGCGCGGCGATCGCCGCGTCAGGGGGCGCCGCGCGGCTGCTCGACGCGGGCGAGGCGCCGCTGGCCGCCCTGCCGCAGTCCATCCTCAACTACGTTCGCCGCAGCCACGAGCGCGTGCTGCTCGACGACGCTTCCGGGCGGCACCCGTTCTCGGAGGACGCGTATTTCACGCGGAAGAAGCCGAGATCGGTGCTGTGCCTCCCGATCGTGCGGCAAACCCGGCTGCTCGGCCTGCTCTACCTGGAGAACAACCTCGTCACCGGCGCGTTCACCCCGGGGCGGCTCACCGTGCTCGAGCTGCTCGCCTCGCAGTCGGCCATCTCGCTCGAGAACGCCATGCTCTACACCGACATCGAGCAGGAGAACGCCGAGCGACGCCGGGCGGAGCGCGAGCTGCGCGAGAGCCAGGCCACGCTGCAGGCCATCGTCGACAACTCCGCCGCGGCCATCTTCCTCAAGGATCGGGAGGGTCGGTATCTGCTCGTCAACCGCCAGGCGAGCAACATCGCCGGTCTGCCGAGCCATCGGCTCCTCGGAAAGACCGACGCCGAGCTCTTGCCTGCTGCGCTCGCCGAGATCATCGGCGTTCACGATCGGAAGGTGCTCGCGACGGGCGAGCCGCTCGAGTTCGAGGAGGAGGTGATGATGGAGGACGGGCTGCACACCTTCCTCTCGCTCAAGTTCCTTCTCGGGGATGAGGTCATGCCCGGCGTGCTCTGCGGCATCTCCACCGACATCACCGAGCGCAAGCGCGCCGAGCTCGCCGAGCGCTTCCTGGCCGACGCGAGCCGCAAGCTCATGGCCCTCGGCTACGGCGCCACCCTCGAGAGCGTCGCGCGGCTCGCCGTGCCCGAGCTCGCCGACCGGTGCGTCATCGACGTGGGCGTCGCTGACGGCGACCCGGGACACGCGGTCACCGCGGGCGTGCCGGCCGAGCTCGCGGGCGCCGTGGTGGACGCGCTGCGGGCCCTGACAGCGACCTCGCCGGACCGCGCCGAGGTGGGCGACGTCCGCGCCGCGCCCCTCCTCGAGCAGCTCGGCGTTCACTCCTTCCTCCGCGTCCCGCTCCTCGCGCGCGACCGGCGCTTCGGCGTCATGACCCTGCTGGCGGCCGCGCCCCGGCGCCGGTTCGGCCCCGCCGACCTGTGGGTCGCCGAGGAGCTCGGGCTCCGTGCGGCGCTCGCCCTCGACAACAGCCGCCTGTTCACCGACGCCCAGGAGGCGATCGAGCGGCGCAACGAGTTCCTCCTCGTCGCATCGCACGAGCTCAAGACACCGCTCACCTCGCTCACGATGCAGGCCCACCTGCTCGCCCGGCTCCTGCCCCGCCTCCAGCGCGCCGAGGTCGCTCCGGAGCGCATCGACGCCGCGATCCAGCTCCTCAACCGCCAGATCGCGCGCCTCGCCCACCTGGTCGACGAGCTGCTCGACGTCACCCGCCTCAACGCCGGCCGGCTCACCCTCTCTCGCGCGCCCGTCGATCTGGCCGCCCTGACGCGTGAGGCTGTCGAGCGGATGAGGCAGCAGCTCACCGACGCCCGCTGCCGCATCCAGCTCGATCTGGAAGAGCCCGTGGTCGGGGACTGGGATGCTTCTCGCGTGGAGCAAGTCGTCATCAACCTCCTGTCCAACGCGATGAAGTACGGCGCAGGCGCCCCCATTCACGTCGTCGTGCGCGGCGACGGCGATCGCGCGCTGCTCGTCGTCCGCGATCACGGCATCGGCATCGCGGAGAACGACCAGGCCAGGATCTTCGAGCGCTTCGAGCGCGCCGTCTCCGTCCGCAACTTCGGCGGCCTCGGCCTCGGCCTCTACATCGTGCGGTGGATCGTCACCTCCCACGGCGGCACCATCCGCGTCGAGAGCGCGCCAGGCGCGGGCGCTGCCTTCATCGTCGAGCTGCCTTTGCATGCGGCGGAGGCAGAGGCGGACAGCCAGGGCGCCCTGCTCCCGGAAGCGTAGGAGCGCGCTGTGTGCTCACTACCCGACTGCCGCCTCAGCCGGCGCTGACGCGCCGCCGTTTGCTCGTGACGAGGCGCACCGCTTTTGGCAGTGTACCGGGTTGAATGGCAACACGCCGCCGGGGCCCCGGTTTTCAAAGATCCTCCTATGCTCGATAGTCCACGTTACCGCGTGCTGGAGGTGCTGCACCAAGGTGCGGACACGATCCTCTACCGCGCGCGGCGCGAGGAGGACGGCCGGCCGGTGGTGCTCAAGGCCCTGCGGCGCGACCACGCGAGCCCCCGCGCGCTCGGCAGGCTCCAGCACGAGCTCGAGGTCGCCAGGGCACTGAAATCGCCCGTCGTCGTCCAGGCCTACGGGATCGAGCTGTTCCGCGACCAGATGACCCTGGTCCTCGAAGACTTCGGCGGCCGCTCCCTCGACCGGCTGCTCGATGGCGACGGGCCGATGCGCCCGATGTCGATCGAGCGCTTCTTCCCCCTCGCCCTCCGCCTCGCCGCCGCGCTCGCCGAGGTGCACCGGCGGCACGTCATTCACAAGGACATCAAGCCTCAGAACCTGCTTTACAACCCCGACACCGGCGAGGTGAAGATCACCGATCTCGGCATCGCCTCCCTCTCGCCACGCGAGGCCCAGGAGCTCGCCCACGACGCGCTCATCGAGGGCACGCTCGCCTACATGGCGCCGGAGCAGACAGGCCGCATCAACCGCCGCGTCGACGAGCGGACCGACCTGTACTCCCTCGGCGTCACCTTCTACGAGATGCTGACTGGCACCCTGCCCTTCCACGCCAGCGACCCCGTCGAGTGGGTCTATTGCCACATCGCCCAGGCGCCGCGGCCGCCCCACGCGCTCGTCCCATCGATTCCACCCCAGCTCTCCGCCGTCGTCCTCAAGCTGCTCTCCAAGGCCGCCGAGGAGCGCTACCAGAGCGCCCTCGGCCTGCGCCACGACCTCGACACGTGCTTTTCCCAGCTGCGCCAGCGCGGCGCCATCGCGCCCTTCCCGCTCGGACTGCGCGACGTCTCCGACCGATTCCAGGTCCCGCAGCGGCTCTACGGCCGCGAGCGCGAGGTGCAGGCCCTGCTCGCCGCGTTCGAGCGCGTTGTCGCGAGCGGCCGGCCAGAGCTCCTTCTCGTCTCGGGCTATTCGGGCATCGGCAAGTCCTCGCTCGTCGCCGAGCTGCACGGGCCCATCGTGCGCGAGCGCGGCTTCTTCCTCTCCGGCAAGTTCGATCAGCTCAAGCGCGACGTGCCGTACCGCCCCCTCCTTCACGCCTTCCGGGGGCTCGTTCAGGAGATCCTCGGCGCGACCGAGGAGCAGGTCGAACGCTGGAGGCAGCGCCTCCGCGAGGCCCTCGGCCAGAACGGCGGGCTGCTCACCGACATGCTCCCCGAGCTCGCCCTGCTCCTCGGCCCGCAGCCCCCCGTGCCCGAGCTCCCGCCCGCCGAGACCCAGAGCCGGATGCTCGCCACGCTCCAGCGCTTCGTCGCCGCCTGCGCCCGGAAGGAGCACCCCGTCGCCCTGTTTCTCGACGACCTGCAATGGGCCGACGCTGGCAGCCTCCTCTTGCTCGAGCAGCTCGCCTCCCTCGCCGGCGACGCGCATCTCCTGTTGATAGGCGCTTATCGCGACAACGAGGTCGGCCCCGCGCACCCGCTCCGGCTCACCCTGGCCGAGGTCCGAAAGCGCGGCGCCGCCGTCGGCGACATCGTCCTCGAGCCGCTCTCCGCCGCCCATGTCGGGGCGCTCGTCGCCGAGGCGGTCCATGCGCCCGAAGCGCGGGTCGAGCCGCTCTCGCGGCTCGTCTACGAGAAGACCGGCGGCAACCCCTTCTTCGTGCTCCAGTTCCTCATCGCCCTGCACCAAGAGGGGCTCATCACGTTCGACGCCGACGAGGGCGCGTGGCGGTGGGACATCGCCGCCATCCGCGACAAGGGCTTCACCGACAACGTCGTCGAGCTGATGGTGGGCAAGCTGGAGCGGCTCCCCGTCGCCACGCGCGACGCCCTCAAGCTCGCCGCGTGCCTCGGCAGCAGCGTGGACCTCGACCCCCTCGCGATCGTCGCGCGAAGGCCGGCGGAGGAGCTCCGCGAGGCGCTGGAGGAGGCCGTGCGGGAGGGGCTGCTGCTCCGCCGGGACAGCGCCTATCGCTTCCTCCATGACCGGGTGCAGCAAGCCGCTTACTCGCTCATCCCGGCCGGACAGCTCGCCGAGGTGCACCTCCGCATCGGTCAGCTGCTCTTGGGGGCACGGCGCGCCGACCAGCGCGAGGACGCCCTCTTCGATATCGTCGGCCACCTCAACCACGGCGCCGCGCTCCTCCGTTCCCAGGCCGAGCGCGACGAGCTCGCCGCCCTCAACCTCCGCGCCGGCAGGAAGGCCAAGGCCGCCGCGGCCTACGAGGCCGCCGCCGCCCTCTTCGCCGCCGGCCTGGCCCTCCTCGCGCAGGATCCCCGCGAGCGCTGGGAGGCTCGGTACGAGCTGACCTACGATCTGAGCCTCGAGCGCGCGCACGCCGCCTACGCCATCGGCAGCTTCGAGGAGGCCGAGCAGCTGCTCGGGGAGCTCATGGAGCGCGCGAGGACCAAGATCGAGCGCGCCGCGGTCGTCGAGCTCGCCGTCACGCAGAACGTCACCCGCGGCCAGTGCGCTCGCGCCGTGGAGCTCGGGCTCTCGTGCCTCCGCGCCTGGGACATCGAGCTGTCGCTCCCCGTCACCGACGCGCAGGTCAAAGAAGAGACCGAGGGCGTCTGGCAAGCGCTGGGCGACCGGAAGATCGAAGCCTTGGTCGACCTGCCGGCCATGGATCACCCGGAGATCAAGGTCGCGATGCGCGTCCTGCTCGGCGTGATGATCTCCGCCTACTTCGTGGATTTCAAGCTGCACTATCTGCTCCTCGTGCGCATGGTCAAGCTCAGCTTGCGCCACGGCAACGCGGAGAGCTCCGCCCAGGCGTACACCGCCTTCGCGCGGATGGTCGGCCCGCTGGCCGGGCGATACCGTCAGGCTTACCTGTTCGGAAAGCTCGGCTACGACCTCGCGGACAGGGGCCACGCCCTCTCCACGAAGGGCGCGGTGTTCACCCTGTTCGGGCAGCAGGTCGTCTTCTGGACGCGCCACTACCGGGAGACCGGCTTCTACGCTCGCCAGGGCTTCAACGCCGCGATGGAGGGCGGCGACTGGAACAACGCATGTTACAACTGCATCTGGGCAGCGATGTTCCCGCTGCTGTCTGGCGAGCCGCTGGAGGACACCCTCCATCTCACCGAAGACCGCCTCGGCTTCGTGCGCAAGGCCGGCTACGCGTTCGTGTATGACGTCCTCCTCGGCGCACGGCACCTCATCCAGACGCTGCGCGGGCGGCCGGTCCATTATTCGATGCTCGACGGCGCCGAGCTGGATCAGGCGGCCTTCGAGGCGCGCCTCGACCGAGAGGGGGCGGTCGTCCCCCGCTGCTTCCACTTCAGCATGAAGGCTCAGGCGATGTTCGTCCTCGGCGCTCACCGGGAGGCGCTCGCGGCGACGACCCAGGTGGTCGTCGATTACGACTGGAAGATGGACACGAACGCGCTGTACGCCGAGTGCTTCTATTATCGCGCGCTCGCGCTGGCCGCGCTCGTCGACGACGAGGACCGCGCGGCGGCGCCGTCGCCCCGGCCGGAGCTCCCGGACGGGCTGCTCGACTGCGAGCGGCAGCTCGGCGAGTGGGCCGCGAGCGGCCCCGACAACTACCTCCACAAACACGCTCTGGTCCGCGCCGAGATCGCCCGGCTCCGCGGGCAGGTTCTGGAGGCCATCGGGCTCTACGAGCAGGCCATCTCCTCGGCGCACGAGGGCGGCTTCGTCCAGCACGAGGCCATCGCCTGCGAGCTCGCCGCCCGGCTCTACCGCGACCGCGGCCTGTCCACGCCCGCCGACGCTTACCTGCAGAAGGCCCGCGCCGCCTACTTCCGCTGGGGCGCACACGCCAAGGTCGATCAGCTCGACCAGCGGTATCCCTTCCTCGTCGAGCGAAAGCCGATCGCCCCCACCGTCACCTTCGCCGTACGCGCCGAGCAGTTCGACGTCCTCTCCGTCGTCAAGGCCTCTCAGAGCATCTCCGGAGAGCTCAAGCTCCCGCGCCTGCTCGAGATGCTCCTGCGCACGGTGATCGAGCACGCGGGCGCCGGGGAGGGGTACGTGCTCCTGCTCCGGGAAGATCGCCTGTCGACCGCGGCGGCGATCGCCGCGTCAGGGGGCGCCGCGCGGCTGCTCGACGCGGGCGAGGCCGCGGCGGATGCGCTGCCGCAATCCATTCTCAACTACGTTCGCCGCAGCCACGAGCGCGTGCTGCTCGACGACGCGACGGCCAGGCACCCGTTCTCGGAGGACGCGTATTTCACGCGGAAGCGGCCGAGATCGGTGCTGTGCCTCCCGATCGTGCGGCAAGCGCGGCTGCTCGGCCTGCTCTACCTAGAGAACAAGCTGGTGGCCGGCGCGTTCACCCCGGGGCGGCTCACCGTGCTCGAGCTGCTCGCCTCGCAGTCGGCCATCTCGCTCGAGAACGCCATACTCTACACCGATATCGAGCAGGAGAACGCCGAGCGGCGCCGGGCGGAGCGCGAGCTCCGCGGGAGCCAGGCCACGCTGCAGGCCATCGTCGACAACTCCGCTGCGACGATCTACCTCAAGGATCGCGACGGCCGGCACCTGCTCGTCAACCGCGAGGTGGGCCGCCTCCTGGGCATGCCGCTCGATCAGATCATCGGCAAGACGAGCACCGAGCTCTTCCCTTCCACGAACCTCGAGATCATCGCGGACAACGACCGGCGGGTGCTCGACTCGGGCGAGCCGCTCGAGTTCGAGGAAGAGCTGATCATGGAGGACGGGCCGCACACCTACCTGTCGCTCAAGTTCCCGCTCGGCGAGAGCGTCATGCCCGGCGTGCTCTGCGGCATCTCCACCGACATCACCGAGCGCAAGCGCGCCGAGCTCGCCGAGCGCTTCCTCGCCGAGGCGAGCCGCAGGCTCATGGCCCTCGGCTACGGCGCCACCCTCGAGAGCGTCGCGCAGCTCGCCGTGCCCGAGCTGGCCGACCGGTGCGTCATCGACGTGGACCTCGCCCAGGACGCGCCGGAGAGGACGGTCACCGCGGTCACCGCGGGCGTGCCGGCCGAGCTGGCAGACGCGGTGATGGACGCGCTGCGGCCCCTCGCAGCGACCTCGCCGGACCGCCCCGAGGTGGGCGACGTCCGCGCTGCGCCCCTCCTCGAGCCGCTCGGCGTTCACTCCTTCCTCCGCGTTCCGCTCCTCGCGCGCGACCGGCGCTTCGGCGTCATGACCCTGCTGGCGACCGCGCCGCGACGCCATTACCGCCCCGCGGACCTGTGGCTGGCCCAGGAGCTGGCGAGCCGCGCCGCGCTCGCCCTCGACAACAGCCGTCTGTTCGCCGAGGCCCAGGTGGCGATCGAGCGCCGCGACGAGTTCCTCCTCGTCGCCTCGCACGAGCTCAAGACACCGCTCACCTCGCTCAAGATGCAGGCTCACCTCCTCGCCCGGCTCCTGCCTCGCTTCCAGCGCGCCGAGGTCGCTCCGGAGCGCATCGACGCCGCGATCCAGGTCCTGAACCGCCAGATCGCGCGCCTCGCCCATCTGATCAACGAGCTGCTCGACGTCACCCGCCTCAACGCCGGCCGGCTCACCCTCGCGCGCGCCCCCCTCGACCTGGCGGCCCTGACGTGCGAGGTCGTCGAGCGGATGAGACAGCAGCTCGCGAGCGCGCGCTGCCGCACCGAGCTCGATCTGGAAGGACCCGTGATCGGGCACTGGGATGCTTCTCGGATGGAGCAGGTCCTCATCAACCTGCTGTCCAACGCGATCAAGTACGGCGCGGGGGCCCCCATTCACGTCGTCGTGCGCGGCCTGGAAGGCCGCGCGCTGCTCGTCGTCCGCGACCACGGCATCGGCATCGCGCAGGCCGACCAGGCCAGGATCTTCGAACGCTTCGAGCGCGCCGTCTCCGTCCGCAACTTCGGAGGTCTCGGCCTCGGCCTCTACATCGTCCGGTGGATCGTCACCTCCCACGGCGGCACCATCCGCGTCGAGAGCGAGCCGGGCGCCGGCGCCGCGTTCATCGTCGAGCTGCCTTTGCACCCGGCCGAGGCGGAGTCGGAGACGGCGGCGGACGGCCGAGGGGACCTGCTCCCACAGGTCTAGAACGAGCGCGACGATGTGGAGTGGCGTTCCGGGCGCCGGGACGCCACATTGGCCCCGGGTGAGGTCACGCTCCTCGGCAGCGCCGCTCTTCATGATCTCCGCGGCGCTCGGCGGCAGCGCGGTCGCGCACGCCCAGCCGACCGCGGCGCCCTTGCGGTTCGAGTACCGCGCGGAGGCTGGATGCCCGGCAGAGGCGGAGTTTCGTGCGCGCGTCGGCGCGCGCCTCCGGCGGAACATCGCGGAGACGGACACAGCGAGCGCGTACGTCGTGATCATCGAGCGGCGCGATCGCCGCTTCGTCGGGCGCCTCAGCGTCCGTGCGGGCGACGGGACGGCGTCCGACCGCGATGTCGCGGGGGATACCTGCGACGATGTCGTCGCCGCGCTCGCGGTCGTGACCGCGCTCGCCGTCGATACCCAGGCCCGGGACGCCCCCGTAACGTCCGCCACACCCGCGGTTTCCGCGTCCCCGAGCGCCGTCGCCGCGCCGCCCCCGCCTGCCAGCGCCCCGCCTGCCAGCGCCCCGCCTGCCAGCGCCCCGCCTGCGGGCGCCCCGCCGGCCGGTAACGCGCGGCCGCCGGCGCCGGAGCCCGACGCAACGACGCACCTGGTGCTCGGCGCGCAGCTCCTCGTCGGCCAGATGATCGGCCTCCCCTCCTTCGGCGCGCGCATCTCCGCGGAGCCTCCCCTCGCCGTCGCGACCCGCGGCGTCGGCCCGGCGCGCTTCGACGCGGACCTCGAGGTGTCCTCCGACGTCCCCGTGGCGGGTGGCTCTGCATCGTTTCTTCGCGCGGCCCTCGGCGCCGACGCGTGCCCGCTCGGCGCGTCGCTCGGCGTCCTGCGCCTTTCCCCCTGCGCGCGCGTCGAGGGCGGCCTCGTCTCGGCGAGCCGCCGAGGCGTCGCCCCCGCGCGCAGCGTGACGCGCGGATGGCTGGCGCTCGGCCTGCCGGTGCGCGCGCGGCTGCCGCTCTGGGGCGCGTTCGTGCTCGACGCCGACGCCGGGGTGCGCCTGCCGCTGCTGCGCGACGGCTTCTTCCCCGACGGCGCCGACGCCGACGCCCGCCCGCCGCCGATCGAGAGCGTCGCGGCGCTCGGGCTCGGGTTGACGATTCCGTGATCCCGGCGCTCGCCTCCGAACATAGCAGCGGCAGGAGACGATGATCAGCGCGACTCGATCCCGGCCCCCTGCGCGCGCAGAGGTGGTGCGCGACACGGCCATGACGGCGCCCGCGGAGCGCGCCGAGCGGCGCGCGCCGTCGCCCTCCGCGGAGCGCTACCGCGCGCTGGTCGACGCGCATTTCGACTTCATCTGGCGCTCGTTGCGCGGGCTCGGCGTGCCCGCCGGCTCGGCCGACGACGCCGCGCAGCACGTCTTCCTGATCGCCTACCAGAAGCTCGCCGAGATCGCGCCCGATCGCGAGCGGTCCTTCCTCTTCGGGACGGCGCTGGGGGTCGCGGCGAACGCGCGCCGCGCCGGCGCGCGGCGGCGCGAGCTCTGCGACGACGGCGCGATGGCGGCCGCGGCCGACGACGCGCCGAACCCGGAGCAGCTCATCGAGATGAAGCAGGCGCGCGCGCTGCTCGACGACGTGCTCGACGCGATGGAGGAGGACCTCCGTGTCGTCTTCGTCCTCTTCGAGCTCGAGGGCGTCCCGACCGAGGAGATCGCCGCGATGCTCGGCCTCGCGAAGGGCACCGTCGCTTCCCGCCTCCGCCGCGCGCGAGAGGACTTTCGCGCGATCGCGAGGCGCGTCCAGGCGAGGGCGCCGCACCGGGGAGGCGAGCGATGACCGATCCGAAGCCGCTGGGAGACGAGGAGACGACCGATTTCGAGCGCGCGCTGCTCCGCTCGTGGAAGCAGGAGTCTCCGTCCTCGTCGGCGCGCGCGCGCGCGCTCGCCATCGCCGGGCTCGCCGCGGGCGGGGTCGCAGGGGGCGGGGTCGCAGGGGGCGGGGTCGCAGGGGGCGGGGTCGCAGGGGGCGGGGTCGCAGGGGGGACGACCGCTGCGCCTTCCCCGTCCGCCGCGCCCGCGCCGAAGGCGGGCGCCGGCAAGCTGCTGGCGCTCGCGAAGTGGGGCCTCGGAGCGGCGATCGGCGTCGGCCTCATCGGCGCGGGCGTCGCGCTCCTCCGGCCGTCGGCGCCTCCCTCCGCGGCGGCACCGTGGAGCGAGCCGCAGGCCACGCTCACGCCGCCCACCGCCGGCGAGCCGCCGGCGGCGGCCGCGCCGCCGGTCGCGCCCGCTCCCTCCGGGCCCGCGACGCGCGCGCCGCTCCCGCTCCAGGCGAGCGCCCCGCCGATCCCGGCGCCCGCCGCCGCGAGCCCGCCGCGCCCGAAGAGCGCCGCGCCGCGCGCGGGATCCGCGCCCGGCGCGCCGAGCGACGCGCTCGGCGAGCAGGTCGCCATGATCGATCGCGCGCGCGACGCGCTCACCGCCGGCGACGCGGCGGGGTGCCTCGCGGCGCTCGACGCCCACGACAGCAAGTTTCCTCGGAGCGCGATGGGAGAGGAGGCCACCGTGCTCCGCATCGAGGCGCTGATCCGCCTCGGCGATCGGGCCCGCGCGGCCGAGCTGGGCCAGCGCTTCCTCGCCTCGCGCCCGACGAGCGCGCATGCCTCGGGCGTGCGCGCTCTCCTCGGCGCGGCGGAGGAGCCTTGATCGAGCGGCGCGCACGCGCGCCTCGCGTGACCTGCTCGCCCGCCTGCGTAACGTGCTTTCGAGGGCGCCGGAGAGCGTGCCTATCGTGTCCGGTTCGTCGAATGGTTCGAGCGCTGTCAGCGTGAGGATGTTCAACAGAGAGGTTTCGTATGGTCTGGTCGTCATGGAGCAGGCGCCACGCGCGGAAGGCGGTCCTGGTGGGAGCGGCGATGGCGCGCCTCTCGCTGCCGGGGAGCGCCGCGGCGCAGGAGGCGGTCGCCCCGGCGTGGGACGAGACCGAGCGTCGGGAAGACATCGTCCAGCGGCGCGAGCGCGCCGCGCTCCTTGCGACACACCTCCATGACGTGATCAGGCTGCGCTCCGCCGGGAAAGCGGTGCCCGTCCTCGTCAGCGGCATCGGCGGGGCGAGCCTCGCCTTGAGCCTGACCGTAGCCCCGGCCGAGCCTCCCTTCCTCGCCTGGACCGCTGGCTCCGCGGCGTTGCTCGCGGGAGGCATCGCCGCGCTCGCCGCGCCGGAGGCGTACCGGCGCGACACGCTGGGGGCCGCCGCGCAGCTCTCACAAGGCAGCTTCTGGCTCGGGCTCGCGTTCTTCACGGACAGCGGCCTCGCGAGGGTGACGCCGATCGCGCTGTCGTCGGGATATTACGTGTCCGGCTTGCTCTCCGGGCTGAACCTGGCGCTGTCCGACTACACTCCTGTCTCCCGCCTCCGCGCCGACCACGCGCTGGTGGCGACGCCCGAGTGGCGCGCGCGGCTGTCACGCGCGCAGATCGCGAGCATCGAGCGGGATCTGCTGGCCACCGCGCCAGCGATCCCGAGCTGGGCCATCTACCTCCCGGTCGCGCTCGGCGGGGTCGCCGCCACCGCGCCCGCGTGGGATGGTGATCTGCCAGCAGAGAGGCGGATGTTGAGCTTGACGTCCGGTCTCCTGGCCTCCGTGTGGTCGCTCGGCGCCATGTTCGATCCCGAACATCCGGCGCAGTCCTACCAGCGGGACCTGCGCAGGGCCGGCCTGCAGGTCGCGCCTTCAGGGCCCGACGGCAACGCAGGCCTCACGGTCTCGGGCAAATTCTAGAGCGACAGACGGGCTGAAGCCACATGCGAACAGCGAGGAGTCGAACCGCCAAGACGCCATAAGACGCCAAGACTCTTGTATTTCTCCTGGCGTCCTTGGCGCGCTTGGCGGTTCATTTCTCCGGTTTCCGAGCGGATCGGTGCTCTGGCGGGTCATCCCCCGAGCGCCTCCAGGGGAGTTCGCTCCGGGGCCAGCGCTCCGGCAGGGCCCGTCGTGGCCCGCCGTCGCGCTCGTGTCTCCTGGGTCGACCGCTGGAGGAGCCCGGGGACACAGCAGTGATTGTCATCGTTTCGCGCTCCTTCGAGCGCTCATCAAGGAGGATTGGCCATGCGCAACGTTCTCATCGTCGTGTTCGTGCTCATCGTGGGATGTGGCGGGGAGGCTCCGGCCGCGCGCTGGGTGGCCTGCGAGTTCACCGGCAGCACCCCTGGCGGCGTGACGGTCCGTAGCTGCGCCGAGCTCGAGACCGACGACCCGGACAAGCACGAAAGCCAGTGCGCGGACACGTCAAACCTCGAGGCCGAGCTCGTCGATCGATGCTCTACCGACGACGTGCTCGGCACCTGCGTCGTCACCGGCGAGGGCGAGACCATGACGACGTACCATTATGAAACAGAGATCCTCACGGCGGACCTCGTCAAGCCGCTCTGCGAGGCGATGAATGGCACCTGGACGCCGCGCTGAGCCGTGATCACGGGATCGTCCTTGCCCGGGCGTCGAATGGCGACGAGCAGATGACGGCGGTACGTTCCCGGGGCTGACGGGATCGATCGAGCGCCATGATCCCGCTGGCGCGCAGCAGCGTCGGATCGGCACAAGTCGACACAGCTCGGCACGAATTCACGGGACGGCCAGCGCCGAGCGCTGCGTCGCCGGATCAGCGGAATCAGCGGGAGACGAGGTCCGTCATCCAGGGCACGTCGGGGGTCGTTTCCAGGACCTTGCCGGCCCACTGCCGGTCGTCCATGCGCTCGAAGTTCTCGGTGACGGCCTCGAAGTACGACGAGGCGAGCCCCACGAACGCGCGCGGCGCGCCGCCGCAGGGATCGGCCGTCACGACCATGAGCCGCGGCAGGCCGGTGCCCACGTGCAGCACGCGGCCGACCGGCGCGCCGCCCTCCTCGGTCGGCTGGGTGTGCACGTCGGCGATCGTCGGGTCCTGCTCGAGGCTCTTCAGCTCGTCGAAGAAGAGCTGCCTGTACCAGCCGTGGACGCCCGTGGGCCCGCCGCAACCCTCCCATTCGATCTGCACGGCCTGGTTGATGAAATCGAGGTGCTCCTGGGTGAGGGGCAGGCCGGCGCGCTCGTTCGCGGCCATCTCGCCGAGCGTGCGCGCGACGTCGCGGAGCTGCGAGAAGTACGCCGGCACCGCCTTCTCGAGCCACGGATCGCTCGACAGATCGAGCGCGCCGATGATCTCGGCGCCGTGCTCGGCCAGCTCGGCGATGCGCGCGAAGAACGCCGGGTACGGGTCGACGTACGCGTCCGGGAACTCGCACGTGTCCCCGCCCGTGTACGACTGCTTGGCGTAGAGCAGGGTGTCATGGCGGAGCTCGGCCCACGAGGCGAGCTGGGTGCTCAGCAGGCGCCGGCCCCACGCCTCGGTCTTCGCCACGCCGGGCAGCCCCTCGCCGTCGCCGATCGCCCGCGCCGGCGACAGCTCCCGGAGCGCGCCGAGCCAGCGATTGTAAAGGTTCTTGCCCCAGAAGTCCCCGGGGTGCGCGTCGACGAGCACGCGCATCATGTGCAGGTCCGGCGCGTAGGGGAACTTCCCGAGCTCCGGCGCGAGCAGCTGGCCTGCCTGATCGTTCCCGAGCGCTGCGAAGCCCACGTCGAGCGGGCTCGGCATCATGCGCTTGACGGCGCCGCCCTGCACCCGGTCGAAGACCACGTTCGAGAAGACGTGGGAGTCGACGACGTACCGCTGGCCCAGCAGCGCGAAGCTCGACGAGAGGGGCAGCGTGCCCTTGCCGAGCCCGTTGATCATGATGTGGCTCGAGATCCGCTGCGTGCCGTGGCCCTCTTTCACGATGACCTCGGCGATCCGCGCGTCCGGGACGCCGGCGAGGCCGGCGGCGTCGCTGAGGCCGAGGTCGGCGAGCAGGTCGTCGAGCTCCGGCAGGGTCATGGTGTCGCTCTCGCCGACGAAGGCCTGGACCCCGTCGTCGATGCGCTTGTAGCGGGCGACGGTCTCCGCGTCGGCCAGGGCGCGCAGCACGTACGCGCCCTCGAGGTGCCGCCGCTGGAAGCGCTGCGTGCCGTCCTGCTGGGTCTCGAGGAAGCGGAAGTCGACGCGGCCGAGCCACATCATGCTGCGGAAGTAGCGCGCGAGCTCGGGGCGCTCCTCGTCGAGGTAGTGGCCGCGGGGCTCGAACTGCGAGAAGTCCATGAGCCGGTCCGTGCCGAAGAGGCGGACCTCCGCCATGCCGTCGTGGGCCTCGGCGCCCGCGACGAGCTCGTCGATCGCCGCGGCGCTGGCGCCCGCGACGGGGGCGACGGGTGCGCCGTCGAGCAGCGCGAGCGCGACGGCCGTGAAGAGATCCGCGTCCGCGCGCGCCTCGGCGCCGAGCTCCGCCCCGGCGCCCGAGGCGAGCCGCGCGCGCATCTGCTTCAGCATCGTCCCGAGCTCGGGCGCGAGCGAGGCCAGCTCCACCGCCTTCAGGATCGCGTCGTACGAGCGGTGGATCGCGAACAGGACCGAGTCCGCGGACACGTAGAGCGGCAGGTCGAGCGAGTAGATGCTCTCGTAGCCGTAGACGAAGGTCGGGAAGGACTTCTTGCTCGAAATGACGAAGCCGTTCGCGGAGAGCTTCGCGAGCTCGTCCTCGTCGAGCGCGAGCGCGGTGCCCTGGAGGAGCGAGAGGCCCGCGGCGTCCGCCGGCGCGTAGGACAGGCCCGACGCGAACGGGACAGGGTACCGCGAGGCGAAGTCCTCGGCGGTCATGCTCGCCGAGGCATCCTTCTCGGCGAGCAGCGCGGTGAGCTCCGCCTGCTGCTCGGGCCCGAGCTCCGTGGAGGGCAGCTGGGTGCCGTCGGTGCCGGGCGGGGGCTGGCTCCCCTCGCCCGAACAGCCGGCGGCGAGGGCGACGAGGATCGGGACGACGTGAAGGCGAAGAAGCAGGTTGCGCATCGTGCTCCCCTTTCGAAGCGTGCCCCCGAGCCCGGGGCGCGAGGGCCTTGAAAGCAAAGGTGGTGCCGTGGGGGCGCGGCCTCGGCGCCAAGATCGCGCCTGCGACGGAGCGCAGGGTCAGGGCACTCGCGTGAAACCACGGCTCTTCAGGCGCTCCTCGGGCCTCGGGGGACGATCGTGCGACCCCCTGAGCCGTGAGCCTCCCCTCGCGGGACTTCAGCAGAGGAGCCCCGTTTGACCCGCCCCTTGAAGCTCGTCCGACCGCCGCCGCCCGCCCCGAAGCGGGCCTTCGCCGGGGACGACGCGACCCTCGTGCACGCGTTCCGGCGGGGCGACCCCGGGGCGCGCGCCGCGCTCTACGACCGGTTCGCGGATCACGTCCACCGGGTGCTCTACCGGCTTCTCGGCTTCAGCCACGACCTGGCCGACCTGCACCACGACGTCTTCGTCCGCGCGCTCGGCTCGCTGCCGGGCCTGGAGGACCCGAGCGCGCTCAAGGGCTGGCTCACGATGATCGCTGTGCACGTGGCGCGCTCGTCGATCACCCGCAGGAAGCGGCGCAGCTGGCTCTGGTTCCTGCCGAGCGAGGAGCTGCCCGAGGTCGAGTCCGGCGCGGCGTCGGGCGACGTGCTGGACGCGTTGCGCGCGACCTACGCCGTCCTCGACGCGCTCCCGGTGGACGAGCGCATCGCCTTCGCGCTCCGGTTCATCGACGGCATGGAGCTCACCGAGGTCGCCGCGGCGTGCGAGACCTCGCTCGCGACGATCAAGCGGCGGCTCGCCCGCGCCAGCGCCCGCTTCGAGGCCGAAGCCCGCAAGCAACCCGCGCTCGAGGCGTGGCTCGATGGAGGTACCCGGTGGGGCAATCCGAGCGCCCGCTGACCACCCTGGGACGACACGTGGCCGGGCTTCAGGACCGGATGCCGGCGGCGCGGCTCGATCGCGAGCGCGGGCGAGCGCGGCTGCTCGCGGCGGCGCCGGTGCCCGATGCGGAGCCGGCCGGGCGCGGAGAGCGGCCCGGCCGCGAGTCGTCCTGGGCGCGGCGGCGGACGAGGCCTGGAAGGCCGTTCGCGGTGCGGCTCGCCGCCTCGCTGGCGGCGGTGGCCCTGCTCGCCGCCGCGCTCGTGGTCGCGCTCGTGGCGCGCCCCCGCGCTCCGATGCGCTTCGCGCTCGGGGCGGCCGAGCCAGGGGTCGTCGGCGCGTGGATCGCCGCGCCGGCCACGGCGGAGCTGCCGATCCGGTTCTCCGACGGCTCGCTGCTCCGCCTCGCGCCGGGGGGGCGCGCCCGCGTCGCCTCGGTGGGCGCAGACGGCGCGGAGCTCTCCCTCGAGCGGGGCGCCCTCGATCTCTCGGTCGTCCACCGCGAGGGCGCGCGCTGGACGGTGCGGGTCGGGCCGTTCCAGGTCCGCGTGATCGGGACGCGCTTCGAGACCCGATGGGACCCGATGACCGAGCAGCTCGTGGTCGCGCTGCACGAGGGGGCGATCACGGTCTCCGGGCCGGTCGTGGGCGATTCGCGCGCCGTGCGCGCCGGCGAGCGGCTCACCATCTCGCCCGCGACGAACACCCTCGAGGTCGGCTCGATCGACGCTGCCGCTGGCCCCCCATCGACGGCGACCGCGCCCGGCGCGGCTGCCACGAGCGCGGCCGATCCCGGCGCGATGGCCGCGAGCGCGGCCGATCCAGGCGCAAGCGCGCCGAGCGCGGCCGCTCCAGGCGCGGCTGCCCCGAGCGAGGCCGCTCCGGGCGCGGCTGCGCCCTCGACGAGCGGGCCGTCGGCGAGCGCCCGCGCCGCGGACGCCGGGGCGGCCGCGCTGCAAGGGCAAGCAGGCGGCGAGGGCTCGGTGGCTCCCCTGCCCGCGCAGCGAGAGACGCCGTCGTGGCGCGCCCTGGTCCTCGAGGCCAGGTACAGGGACGCCCTGGCGGCCGCGGAGGGCGAGGGCTTCGACGCGCTCTGCGACGCCGCGAGCGCGAGCGATCTGCACGCGCTCGGCGATGCGGCCCGGCTCGGCGGGAGCCCGGCGCGCGCCGCCCAGGCCTTCGCCTCCCTCCGCGCCCGGTTCCCTGGCTCGCCCGAGGCCGCGTCGGCGGCGTTCCTGCTGGGCAGGATCGCCCAGGACCAGAGCAAGGACCACGCGGCCGCCGCGCGCTGGTTCGCCCGGTACCTGCGCGAGCAGCCGGCGGGCGCGTTCGCCGCCGAGGCCGCGGGGCGCCTCGTCGAGGCGGAGGACAGGCGGGGCGACGAGGCGGGCGCCCGAAGGGCGGCCGAGCAGTACCTCGCCGCTCATCCGAGCGGCTCGCACGCGGGGTACGCGAAGCACGTGCTCGCGCGCGGATCGAAGGCGGTCACCCCCGGAGGCTCTCCTACCAGGCCCGTCTCCCCCGGAGGCTCGCCCGGCGCGCCGGGCCCTGCCGCCGAGCCTCCCTCGCCGTGAGACGCCGCGCCGCGACGCTCCTCTTCCTCGCCTTCCTCGCCGGGGCCACGCTCGCGGCAGGGGCCGCGCTCGCGGAAGGCGCGCGCGCCGACGAGACCCGGACCGAGGCCGCCTCGACCATCGCTGTCCTCTGCGCCCCCGGCGATCGCTTCGGCCTGCGGATCGTGGCCGAGATCGAGTCGCTGGGCCTCCGGGCGGAGCGCCTCGACCCCGCGGCCGAGCCGGCGTCGCGCGCGTCCCTCGAGGCCTCGGCGCGCGAGGTGGGCGCCATCGCCGCGATCCGCGCCGTCCCCTCCGAGCGCGGCGTCGAGATCTGGATCGCCGACCGGGTGACCGGCAAGACCGTCCTCCGCGAGATGGCGGACGACGGCGGCACGCCCGACCGCGACGCGGCGCTCGCGCTCCGCGCCGTCGAGCTCCTGCGCGCCAGCCTCCTCGAGGCCGGCCTGCCCGCGCCCCCGCCCGGAGAGGTGCCCGCGACGCCCGAGATCCGCGAGAAGCTGCGGGTCCGCGCGCCGGACACGCCGCCCGCGCCGGCCCGGAGGCCGTCGACGGCGCTCCGCCTCTCGCTCGCTCCCGGTGCGCTGCTCAGCCCAGGCGGCTTCGGCGCGGCGGTCAGCATCGACGTCGGCCTCTCCTGGCTGCCGGGCGAGCACGTCGGCGCGATCGCGTTCGCCGCGATTCCGGTAAGCGCCCACCAGATCGAGCGATCGCAAGGCACCGCCGAGCTCTCCGTCCTGCTCGCCGGCGGGGGCGCGCGCTTCCAGCTGGCCCCGCGCGACAGCCCGTGGACGGCCTCGGCGGATCTCGGCTTCTCGGCCGTGCTCCTCTGGAGCACGGGGGTGGCCAGCAAAGGCTTCCGCTCGAGCGCATCCGCCGCGGTGGCCGCCAGCCCCTTCGCGGGCGCCGGCCTCTCCTTCGCCCTGACCCCCACGTTCCGCCTGCGCGCCGACGCCCTCGCCAGCGCGCTCGTCCAGGGTGTCTCCGTCCGGTTCGTCGAGCGAGAGACGGCGACCTGGGGCAAACCGTTCATCCTCTCTTCAGCCGGCATCGAGATCGATCTGTTTTTATGAGCCGCCGTCACGCGCCGGAGGGACTTCACCTCTGGAGCCTGGCCTGGAGGTCGTTCGAATGAAACGATGGATGATGGTCCTCGGAGCGATGGCGGCGATGAACAGCGGATGTGGCGAGATCGTCTTCAATCCCATTCAAAATGGGAGTTGGGAGAGCACCCCGGAGGCCATCGCGCCCATCGACGAGGCCCCGGACGAGGCAGACGACGGCGCCTCGCCCCCTCACGTGATCGCGCTGCGAGGCAGCGACGTGGACTTCGGGTCGCTCCACTTCAGTCCCACGCTCAACCCGCACCCCTGGGCTGATCCCGACGCGCTCGTCTTGTTCTTCAGCAGCGCTGTCCAGCAATGTAGCCAGCCTGTGCTCGCGATGGAGGTCGGCGCCACGTGCGACCTTGCGCCTGCCTGGCAACACATCTTGATGATTCCACCCGAGCTCAACGGGCCGGGCGTGATCGATCTGTCCGTTCTACGGGTCGGCTTCCAGCAGTTCATGCTCATGGACAACTGCAGCGGCGGGGGTGGGACAGGCAACAGGTACTGGGGCACGCTCGAGATCGTCGAGAGCGACGAGACCTCGCTCTTCGTGAAGGTGCGCGGCACGGACAACGCGAACTTTCCGATCGACGGAGATCACACGGTCCAGCGCTGCGGCACATAGCTCCACGGTCGCACGACGGCTGGCCGTCGGGCTCCGGCAGTCACAGCACAGCGCGCCCGCGCGGCAGGCGTCGGCGGCTCCTCGGCGAATTCCCGCCCTTCCCCTCGTCATCGCAGGCGAGCCGGCGCGAGGGCGCTCCGCCATTTCCAGTGGCGAAGCACGCCGCTTTTGGCACCATCAGGCCAGACGCCGACGCCTCGGAGGCCGCTCCGGCTGCCGACGATCTTGCCTATGCCGGAAAGTCCGCGCTACCTCGTGGTGGGGGTGCTGCACCAAGGTGCAGAGACGATCCTCTACCGAGCGCGGCGCGCGGAGGACGGCCGGCCGGTGGTGCTCAAGGTCCTGCGGCGCGATCACGCGAGCCCGCGCGCCCTCGGCCGGCTGCGCCACGAGCACGAGCTCGCCAGGGCGCTCG
This sequence comes from Sorangium sp. So ce145, assembly GCF_051525985.1. NCBI lineage: Bacteria > Pseudomonadati > Myxococcota > Polyangiales > Polyangiaceae > Sorangium > Sorangium sp. So ce145. Next base: position 7,679,604 of record NZ_CP150315.1, read on the forward strand.
ACACGACGGCCGTGGTCAAGGCCCGCGCGATCGAGGTGTTCGGCGATCAGGTGGCGCTGGTCCTCGAGGACTTCGGCGGCCGCTCGCTCGACCGGCTGCTCGATGGCGACGGGCCCATGCGCCCGATGCGCCCGATGTCGATCGAGCGCTTCGTCCCCCTCGCCCTCCGCCTGACCGACGCGCTGGCCGAGCTGCACCGCCATCGCATCATCCACAAGGACATCAAGCCCCAGAACCTGCTCTGCAACCCCGACACCGGGGAGGTGAAGATCACCGACCTCGGCATCGCCTGCCTGCTGCCCCGCGAGTCCCAGGACCTCGCCCGCGACAGGCTCATCGAGGGCACGCTCGCCTACATGGCGCCGGAGCAGACAGGCCGGATGAACCGCTTGATCGACGAGCGGACCGACCTGTACTCCCTCGGCGTCACCTTTTATCAGATGCTGACGGGCGCCCTGCCGTTCCAGGCCAGCGATCCCGTCGAGTGGGTGCATTGCCACATCGCCCAGGCGCCGCGGCCGCCGCACGCGCTCGTCCCATCGATTCCCCCGCTCCTGTCGGCGGTCGTGCTCAAGCTGCTCTCCAAGGCCGCCGAGGAGCGGTACCAGAGCGCGCTCGGCCTGCGCCACGATCTCGACCGGTGCTCTTCCCAGCTGCGGGCGACCGGCGCCATCGAGCCGTTCCCGCTCGGCGAGCGCGACCTCTCCGACCGGTTCCGGGTCCCGCAGCGGCTCTGCGGCCGCGAGCGCGAGCTCGAGGCGCTGCTCGCCGCGTTCGAGCGCGTGGTCTCGAATGGCCGGCCCGAGCTCGCGCTTGTGTCGGGTTACTCGGGCATCGGCAAGTCCTCGCTCGTCGCCGAGCTGCACAGGCCCGTCGTGCGCGAGCGCGGCTTCTTCGTCTCCGGCAAGTTCGAGCAGCTGAAGCGCGACGTCCCTTACCACGCCTTCCTCCAGGCGTTCCGGGCGCTCTTGCAGGAGATCCTGTGCGCGAGCGAGGAGCAGCTCGAGCGCTGGAGGCAGCGCCTCCGCGAGGCCCTCGGCCAGGACGGCGGTCTGCTCGCCGACGTGCTCCCCGAGCTCGCCCTGCTCCTCGGCCCGCAGCCCCCCGTGCCCGAGCTCCCGCCCGCCGAGGCGCAGGGCCGGCTGCACGCGGCGCTCCAGCGCTTCGTCGCGGCGTGCGCCCGGAACGAGCACCCCGTCGCGCTCTTCCTCGACGACCTGCAATGGGCCGACGCGGCCAGCTTCCTCTTGCTCGAGCAGCTCGCCACCTACACCGGGTCCGAGCACCTCCTGCTGATCGGCGCCTACCGCGACAACGAGGTCGGCCCCGCGCACCCGCTCCGGCTCACGCTGGCCGAGGTGCAGAAGCGCGGCGCTGCCGTCTCCGAGCTCGTCCTCGCGCCGCTCTCCGCCGCCCACGTCGGGGCGCTCGTCGCCGAGGCGGTCCACGCCCGGATCGAGGAGGTCGAGCCGCTCTCCCGGCTCGTCCACGAGAAGACCGGCGGCAACCCCTTCTTCGTCCTCCAGTTCCTCTTCGAGCTGCACCAGGAAGGTCTCATCACCTTCGACGCCGAGCAGCGCGCATGGCGCTGGGACATCGCCGCCATCCACGACAAGGGCTTCACCGACAACGTCGTCGAGCTGATGGTGGGCAAGCTCAAGCGGCTCTCCCTCCCGGCGCGGGACGCGCTCAAGCTCGCCGCCTGCCTCGGCAGCAGCCTGGACCTCGACCCCCTCGCGATCGTCGCGCGAAGGTCGGCGGAAGCGCTCCGGGGCGCGCTCGAGGAGGCCGTGCGGGAGGGGCTGCTGCTCCGCCGGGGCTCCGGATATCGCTTCCTCCATGACCGGGTGCAGCAAGCCGCGTATTCGCTCATCCCGGCCGAGCAGCTCGCCGAGGTGCACCTGCGCATCGGCCAGCTGCTCGTGAAGGCCCAGCGCCCGGGCGAGCGCGACGAGTCGCTCTTCGACGTCGTCGGCCACCTCAACCGCGGCGCCGCGCTCCTCCGCTCCCAGGTGGAGCGGGACGATCTCGCCGCGCTGAACCTCCGCGCCGGCAGGAAGGCCAAGGCCGCGGCGGCCTTCCAGTCCGCCGCCGCGCTCCTCGCCGCGGGCCTCTCCCTGCTGGCGCCGGACCGCTGGGAGGCGCGGCACGAGCTGACCTACGAGCTGACCTTCGAGCGCGCGCACGTCGCGTACATCACCGGCGGCTTCGACGAGGCCGAGCGGCTCCTAGAAGAGCTCATGGAGCGCGCGAGGACCAGGACCGAGACGGCCGCCGCCGTCGAGCTCGCCGTCGCGCTGAACGTCACCCGAGGGCGACACGCTCGCGCGGTGGAGATCGGGCTCGGGTGGCTCCGCGCCTGTGACATCGCGCTGCCGCTCTGCCCAAGCGACGCACGGGTCGACGAGGAGACCGAGCACGTCTGGCGGGACCTGGGCGATCGCGCGATCGCGGACCTGGTCCACCTGCCCCGCATGACGCATCCGGAGATCGAGAGCGCGATGGGCGTGCTGAACGGGGTGTCCCTCCCCGCGTTCTTCATGGACGCGAACCTGCACTACCTCATCGTCCTGCGCATGGTCCAGCTCAGCCTGCGCCACGGCAACGCCGACAGCTCCTCCAACGCGTACACCTTCTTCGCGAGGGTGATCGGCCCGAGGTACGGGCGGTATCGGGAAGGGTATCTGTTCGGCAAGCTCGGTCACGACCTGGCGCAGAGGAGCGGCCTCCTCACCACGAAATCGGTGGTGCTCACCATGTTTGGACAGCACATCGTCTTCTGGACGCGCCATTACCGAGAGACGACGCCGTACACGCGCGCCGGCTTCAGCGCCGCGGTCGAGTCCGGCAACCTGAACGACGCCTGCTACAACTGCATGTGGGCCGAGATCTTCCCGCTGCTCTCCGGGGAGCCGCTGGAGGACGTGCTCCGCGCGGTCGAAGAGCGCCTCGGCTTCGTGCGCAGGGCCGGCTACGCGTTACCGCACCGCGTCCTCTTCAGCATCTACGCCATGATCCAGGCGCTGCGCGGGAGGCCGGCGCGCCTCTCGGCGGTGGACGGCTCGGAGCTGGATCTGCTGGCCTTCGAGGCGTCGCTCGAGGAAGAGAATCCTCCGCTCGTCCGCGCCATCCATTACAACTTGAAGGCGCAGGCGCGCTTCCTGATCGGCCCTCCCGGAGCGGCGTTCGCCGCGGTGACCCGCGGGCGCGCCGAGCACCCGTACAGGGTCGAGTCGAACGTCATCATCGCCGAGAGCTTTTATTACCTCGCGCTCTCGCTCGCGGCCCTCTCCAGCGAGGCGCATGAGGCGCGGCCCGCCCCGCGGGGGGACCTCCCCGAGGAGCTGCTCGAGTGCGAGCGGCAGCTCGGCGCGTGGGCCAGGAGCTGCCCCGAGAACTTCCTCCACAAGCACGCCCTGGTCCGCGCCGAGATCGCCCGGCTCCGCGGGCAGGAACCGCAGGCGATGCGGCTCTACGAGCAAGCCATCTCCTCGGCGCGGGAGAACGGCTTCGTCCAGCACGAGGCCATCGCCTGCGAGCTCGCCGCGGGGTTCTACCGCGCGTGCGGCCTCTCCACGGCCGCCGACGCCTACCTACAAGAGGCCCGCGCCGGCTATTTTCGCTGGGGCGCCCACGCCAAGGTGGAGCAGCTCGACCAGCGCTACCCCTACCTCGCCCCGCGCAGGCCGATCGCGCCCACCGTCACCTTCGCCGTGCGGGCCGAGCAGTTCGATGTCCCCTCGGTCGTCACCGCCTGTCAGAGCATCTCCGGCGAGCTCAAGCTCCCGCGCCTGCTGGAGATGCTGCTGCGCATCGTGGTCGAGCACGCGGGCGCCGGAGAGGGGGTCGTGCTCCTGGTCCGGGAGGATCGCCTGTCGATCGCGGCGGCGATCTCGACGTCGCGCTCGACGTCCGGCGGCGCGGCGCGGCTGCTCGACGCGGGCGAAGCGGCGGCGACCGCGCTGCCGCAGTCGGTCCTCAACTACGTTCGCCGGAGCCACGAGCGCGTGCTGCTCGACGACGCCGCCGGGCGGCACCCGTTCTCGGAGGACGGCTATTTCAAGCAGCGAGGGGCGGGATCGGCGCTGTGCCTCCCGATCGTGCGGCAGGCGCGGCTGCTCGGCCTGCTCTACCTGGAGAACAGGCTCATCACCGGGGCGTTCACGCCCGGGCGGCTCACCGTGCTCGAGCTGCTCGCCTCGCAATCGGCCATCTCGCTCGAGAACGCCCTCCTCTATACCGATATCGAGCAGGAGAACGCCGAGCGGCGCCGGGCGGAGCGGCAGCTCCAGGCCAACCAGAAGACGCTCCAGGCCATCGTCGACAACTCCGCAGCATCCATCTACCTCAAGGATCGCGACGGCCGGTATCTGCTCGCCAACTGCCACGCGGACAGCGCCGTCGGGCTGTCGCGCCATCGGCTCGTCGGAAAGACCGACGCCGAGGTCTTTCCTGCTTCGACCGCCGAGCTGCTCCGTGACAACGACAGGAGGGTGCTCGACGCGGGCGAGCCGCTGCAGTGCGAGGAGGAGATCTTGCTGGACGACGGGCCGCACACCTTCCTGTCGGTCAAGTTCCCGCTCGGCGAGCGGGTCATGCCCGGCGTGCTCTGCGGCATCTCCACCGACATCACCCAGCGCAGGCGGGCCGAGCTGGCCGAGCGCTTCCTCGCCGAGGCGAGCCGCAAGCTCATGGCCCTCGGCTACGGCGCCACCCTCGACAGCGTCGCGCAGCTCGCCGTGCCCGAGCTGGCCGATCAGTGCGTCATCGACGTGGACCTCGCTCGCGGCGCCCCGGGACACACGATCGCCAAGGGCGTGCCTGCCGAGCTCGCGCGGGCGGTGCTCGACGCGCTGCAGCCGCTCTCGGCGGCGTCGCTGCAACGCCCCGAGGTGGGCGACGTCCGCGCCGCGCCCCTCCTCGAGCCGCTCGGCGTTCACTCCTTCCTCCGGGCTCCGCTCCTCGCGCGGGACCGGTGCTTCGGCGTCATGACCCTGCTGGCGACCGCTCCCCGGCGCCGCTACGGCCCCGCCGACCTGTGGCTGGCCCAGGAGCTGGCGAGCCGCGCCGCGCTCGCCCTCGACAACAGCCGCCTGTTCGCCGAGGCCCAGGTGGCGATCGAGCGCCGGAACGAGTTCCTCCTCGTCGCCTCGCACGAGCTCAAGACCCCGCTCACCTCGCTCAAGATGCAGGCTCACCTGCTCGCCCGGCTCCTGCCCCGCTTCCAGCGCGCCGAGGTCGCTCCGGAGCGCATCGACGCCGCGATCCAGGTCCTGAACCGCCAGATCGCGCGCCTCGCCCATCTGATCAACGAGCTGCTCGACGTCACCCGCCTCAACGCCGGCCGGCTCACCCTCGCGCGCGCCCCCCTCGACCTGGCAGCCCTGGCGCGCGAGGTCGTCGAGCGGATGCACCAGCAGCTCGACGACGCCTGCTGCCGCACCCAGATCGAGCTGGAAGCGCCCGTGATCGGGGACTGGGACGCTTCTCGGATGGAGCAGGTCCTCATCAACCTGCTGTCCAACGCGATCAAGTACGGCGCGGGGGCCCCCATTCACGTCGTCGTGCGCGGCGGCGGCGATCGCGCGCTGCTCGTCGTCCGCGATCACGGCATCGGCATCACGGAGACCGACCAGGCCAGGATCTTCGAGCGCTTCGAGCGCGCCGTCTCCGCCCGCAGCTTCGGCGGCCTCGGCCTCGGCCTCTACATCGTCCGGTGGATCGTCACCTCCCACGGCGGCACCATCCGCGTCGAGAGCGAGCCGGGCGCCGGCGCCGCGTTCATCGTCGAGCTCCCCTTGCGCCCGGCCGAGGCGGAGACGGCGGCCGAGGGCGCAGGCCAAGGAGAACGGGCCCTGCTCCCATCGGCCTAGGCGCTCACGCGCTCACGACAGCGCTCCCCGGGCCCATTGCCGGCTCACGCGACGGCGCTGACAGGCGCTTTGCTCCTCTGATAGGGTGGTCCTCCTAGGAGACCGCCATGCCTCGCTTGAACCAGATCATCGCCATCGAGAAGGGCGTCAAGGCCCGCTCCCACCAGCGCCTCACCGAGGCGCACCACGCGCTGCAGAAGCCGGCGTTGCTCTCCGGGATCTCGCGCACCTACCGGTCGAAGGATGAGGAGGGCGAGCAGCTCCCGCCCGAGGCGACGAGGGTGCAGGCGAAGGCCGAGGACATCATCCGGAGCACCGCCGACATCCTGGGCGAGCTCTTCGACGTCACGGCCACCAAGGACTATGCGAACTGCAAGGCCCGCGCGGACGTGGTCGTCGACGGCAAGGTGCTCCTCGCGGGGGCGCCCGTGACTTACCTGCTCTTCCTGGAGAAGCAGCTCGTCGACATGAACACCTTCATCAAGAAGCTGCCGGTGCTCGACGCGTCGGAGAGCTGGACGTTCGATCCCTCCGCGGACTCCTGGGCGACGGAGCCGGTGCAGACGGCGCGGACCAAGAAGATCCCGCGCAACCACGTCAAGGCCGAGGCGACGGAGAAACACCCGGCGCAGGTGGAGGTCTATCACGAGGACGTGGTCGTCGGTTACTGGAAGACGGTCAAGTTCTCGGGCGCGCTGCCAGCGCGGCGCATCAACGAGCTGCTCGATCGCGTGGAGAAGCTGCAAAAGGCGGTCAAGTTCGCCCGCGAGGAGGCGAACAACCAGACGGTCGAGGAGCAGAAGGTCGGCGCAGCCGTCCTCGGGTTCCTCTTTGGCGCGTGACGCGTACCTGACGCGCGCCCCCTGCCCCGGCCGCGCTTGCGCCGCGGCCGCCGGAGCGATATCGTGGCCGCGGAGTGCAAGTTGAAGCTCAAGCTCAGCTTGATGGGCTCGGCGCCCAAGCGCAGGTTCGAATCCTGCCCCCGCCACCTCATTTTCCCTCGCGGCGGGGTAGCCCAGCTTGGAAGAGGCAGCGCCGGCCCGTTCAATGGTCTCAAGCTCTCACTCCAGGCTCGAGCATTCGCTGCCGATCACCCAATCGAACGGGAGGAGGCTTGAATCGTCGGATGCTGGTTCAATTCCAGCCTGGCCAGCCCGCGCCGCGGTGAGGCGTCGCCTCTCCTCGCGCGGCGCCGGGGCGCTCCCGCCCCGGCGCGCGGTCCATGATGGCCGGTAGTTCAATGGCAGAACACGGCGGTGTAAGGACTGACCTTCGACCTTAAACGTGTGGGTGTGCGCAGATGGCGGCAAACCGAGGCCCGGGACTAGGCTACAGTCCCGGGTCTCACCTATTTCAGGGGCCTCCGGGTCGGGGGAAGGGCGCCGGCGGCTCAGGCCTTCAGGAGGAGCTCGAACCCTTCGGCCGCGAGCCCCTTGAACACGGTCGGCCCCGTCCGGCGGAATCCTAGCTTCTCCAGCACCCTGACCGACGCGACGTTCTCGAGCATCGCGTGCGCGACGAGGCGTGAGAGCCGGAGCTCCTCGACCGCGTACCGGATGCACGCGGCGGCCGCCTCCGTGGCGTAGCCTCTGCCCCAGTGCTTGCGGAAGAAGCGGTACCCGAGGTCCGCGACATCGAGGTCGTCGTGCCACCTGAGGCCGCACCAGCCTAGCTTTTCCGCCGTCTTCCGGTCCGAGACGATGAACCGGCCCATGCGGAAGTCCTCGAACTGGCGCGCGAGCCGCGCGACGACCGCGCGCGCCTCGTCCTCGCACGCGAACGCGGTATCGCCGGTGTAGCGGACCACTTCGGGATCCGAGTTCAGCTCCATCATGAACGGGACGTCCGACCGCCGGTGGGGGCGGAGGCGCAGGCGCTCCGTCAAGAGGAGGGCGTCGTCGTCGGTGTCGAGGCCGGGCACCCGGCGATCTTACCCTGTCCGCCGCGACGGCGCAGCGTTCGCGCATCACGGGGCGCCGGCGCGCATCGTTCTGACGCGCACCGGCAGGCGGGCCGAGGGGCGCACGCCACACGCGTCCGGCGCTCCTGAGGCCATGTCGGACGCGCCTGAGGCCATGTCGGACGCTCCTGAGGCCATGTCGGACGCGCCTGAGGCCATGTCGGACGCGCCTGAGGCCATGTCGGACGCGCCTGAGGCCATGTCGGACGCGCCTGAGGCCATGTCGGGCGCTCCTGAATCGGCACCGGATGTTCCAGCGAAGCCGTGCTGCGGCGGCTTGACGAGCGCACGCGTGCTCGCCGCGCCGGCCCATCGGGGCGCGCCGAGCGCCGCCTCGCCGAGCGCCGTGTTCGCCATTTCCTGTCGCGTGCGCGGCCGTCTCCTGATTCTCGCGTTGGTGCTCCCTTCGCGCCATTGCGTGCCCCCATGCGCGAGCTGCTGTCTTTCCACGCGTTCGCCCCGCTCTGCCCTCGATGCCTGCAAATACCCCGGCTTTGCATGCGGGCGCGGCCTTCCCCCGGCGCGAGCGCGGATCAACGCCGATTGCTCGACACGGGTCGCGGCTGTCAACCCCTCCTCAGGGGCTTGGTGAACCGCCCCCATTAACTTAGGATCGCTCCAGACACAGCGGGTTGGCAACTGGAGCCTTCGAGCGCTGGCTGCACCTGGTCACGCCCGCGTCGTGGCGTGGCGTGTCGGGTGCCGCATCGACGAATCGCCCTGACTTTTCGTGCCGGCAATTGGTGGGACTCTCATCGAGAAGTCGGTGCGGGGCACGGGCGGAGATCCGTCCCGGAGTCGGCCTTCGCCCGAATCACTCGCCTGCTGGGCTCCACCTCATCTGAACGCGGCTGTCTGCGGGGTCGAGCGCATTGAAGCTCGGAATCGATAGAAAGGCGGAGTCACATGCGAAAGTATCGAGCGAGTGCGGTTTCTGCTGGAATCCTCGCCGGGTTTGCCGGAGTGATGGCCAGCGCAGGCGCGAGCTGGGCCGGCGATTCGCGAGACGTCAAGGCGGAGGCCGGTGCGTCCGACGAGGTCGGGCACCACGTGCCCGGCAAGGGCAAGGGGTTCGTGGGACAGCAGTATCAGCAGTATCAGAAGGGGGAGCGCGGTCCCCAGGGGCCCATGGGGCAGCGGGGGCCCGCTGGGCCGCAGGGCGAGCGCGGTCCGCAGGGGCCGCAGGGGCCCAAGGGTGAGCGCGGCGAGCCCGGCCCGCAGGGGCCGGCAGGCACCGCAGGCGCCGCGGGGCTCATCGGTCCCCAGGGCCTCCAGGGCTTCAAGGGCGTCGACGGCGCGCGCGGTCCCCAGGGGCCGCAGGGGCCCAAGGGCGAGCGCGGCGAGCCCGGTCCGCAGGGGCCGGCGGGCACCGCGGGGCTCATCGGTCCCCAGGGCCTCCAGGGCTTCAAGGGCGTTGACGGCGCGCGCGGTCCGCAGGGACCCAAGGGCGAGCGCGGCGAGCGCGGTCCGCAGGGGCCGGCGGGCACCGCGGGGCTCATCGGTCCCCAGGGCCTCCAGGGCCTCCAGGGCTTCAAGGGCGTCGACGGCGCGCGCGGTCCGCAGGGACCCGCGGGACCCATGGGGCCCAAGGGCGAGATGGGTCCTCAGGGGCCGGCGGGGCACACCGGCCTCCAGGGCCTCAAGGGCGTCGACGGCGCGCGTGGTCCGCAGGGGCCCGCGGGACCCATGGGGCCCAAGGGCGAGCGCGGCGAGCCGGGCCGGCAGGGGCCGGCAGGCACCGCGGGGCTCATCGGTCCCCAGGGCCTCCAGGGCCTCAAGGGCGTCGACGGCGCGCGCGGTCCGCAGGGACCCGCGGGACTCATGGGGCCCAAGGGCGAGATGGGTCCTCAGGGGCCGGCGGGGCACACCGGCCTCCAGGGCCTCAAGGGCGCTGACGGCGCGCGTGGTCCTCAGGGGCCGGTAGGGCCCAAGGGCGAGATGGGTCCTCAGGGGCCGGTAGGGCCCAAGGGCGAGATGGGTCCTCGGGGGCCGGTAGGCCCCAAGGGCGTTGACGGCGCGCGCGGTCCGCAGGGGCCGGCAGGGCCCAAGGGCGAGCGTGGCGAGCCCGGCCCCCAGGGCCTCGCAGGGCACGTCGGTCCTCAGGGCCTCCAGGGCCTCAAGGGCGTCGACGGCGCTCCGGGCCTCAAGGGCGCTGATGGCGCGCGTGGTCCTCAGGGTCCCGCTGGACCCAAGGGTGAGGTCGGTCCTCAGGGGCCCATGGGACCCAAGGGCGAGCGCGGCGAGCGTGGCCCCGCGGGCATCGTCGGTCCTCAGGGCCTCCAGGGCCTCAAGGGCGCCGACGGCGCTCACGGCCTCAAGGGCGCCGACGGCGCTCCGGGCCTCAAGGGCGCTGACGGCGCGCGCGGTCCGCAGGGTCCCGCTGGACCCAAGGGTGAGGTCGGTCCTCAGGGGCCCATGGGACCCAAGGGCGAGCGCGGCGAGCGCGGCGAGCGTGGCCCCGCGGGCATCGTCGGTCCTCAGGGCCTTCAGGGCCTCAAGGGCGCCGACGGCGCTCACGGCCTCAAGGGCGCCGACGGCGCTCCGGGCCTCAAGGGCGCTGACGGCGCGCGCGGTCCGCAGGGTCCCGCTGGACCCAAGGGTGAGGTCGGTCCTCAGGGGCCCATGGGACCCAAGGGCGAGCGCGGCGAGCGCGGTGAGCGCGGCCCCGCGGGCATCGTCGGTCCTCAGGGCCTCCAGGGCCTCAAGGGCGTCGACGGCGCTCACGGCCTCAAGGGCGCCGACGGCGCGCGCGGTCCGCAGGGTCCCGCTGGACCCAAGGGTGAGGTCGGTCCCCAGGGGCCGGCCGGACCCAAGGGCGAGCGCGGCGAGCGCGGCCCCGCGGGCACCGTCGGTCCTCAGGGCCTCCAGGGCCTCAAGGGCGTCGACGGCGCTCACGGCCTCAAGGGCGCCGACGGCGCGCGCGGTCCGCAGGGTCCCGCTGGACCCAAGGGTGAGGTCGGTCCCCAGGGGCCGACCGGACCCAAGGGCGAGCGCGGCGAGCGCGGCCCCGCGGGCATCGTCGGTCCTCAGGGCCTCCAGGGCCTCAAGGGCGTCGACGGCGCTCACGGCCTCAAGGGCGCCGACGGCGCGCGCGGTCCGCAGGGTCCCGCTGGACCCAAGGGTGAGGTCGGTCCCCAGGGGCCGGCCGGACCCAAGGGCGAGCGCGGCGAGCGCGGCGAGCGTGGCGAGCGCGGCCCCGCGGGCATCGTCGGTCCTCAGGGCCTCCAGGGCCTCAAGGGCATCGACGGCGCTCACGGCCTCAAGGGCGCCGACGGCGCGCGCGGTCCTCAGGGCCTCGCTGGACCCAAGGGCGAGCGTGGCCCCCAGGGGCCGGCCGGAGCGCCTGGGCTCGTGAAGATCCGCGTGGTCTCCGTGACGCGCGAGGCGTCGCCCACGAGCGCGTTCGTCAACGTCAAGGCGCTCTGCGACGCGGGTGAAGTCGTGCTCAGCGGCGGATTCTCGATCTCCGGCGGCGCCCAGGCGACGAGCAGGGTTGTCGAGAACTCGCCGTTCGAGCCCACCGAAGGCCGCGCGGGCTGGACATCGACCGCCGTGTTCGAGAGCGGCTTCGGCAAGAAGGCGCAGACGGTGTCGCTGACCACCTTCGCCGTGTGCGCCGAGCTGTCCGAGCGCTGATCCCGAAAGACCGGCGGGCCATGCTCGCGTGAGCACGAGCCCATCTCTCGAGCAGCTGTCCCCCGCCCCTCCACCGTCACCTCGAGGGCGGGGGACAGCTGGCTCCGCACCTCACCGGGTGCTCCCCACACGCCGCACGCCGCACCGCGGCACACCGTGCCATCGCCGCACAGCCCCCCACCTGCCGCCCCGCCTGCACAGACCACCGCGGTCCGCCCGTGCTCCCCAGGAGCACGATCCGCGACGTCGCCGGGCCCAGTCGCAGCCCTCCCCTGAACCCCTTACACCGCCGGATCCGCGGCCCGCGGTCACCAGGGACACCATCACCCGTACACTCACCCACAAAAGACGACACCCCTCACCGTCGCGGCATCGGGGGTGCAGATGTCCCGCCGGCACGCGTGAGGCAGCTTGCACGCTTTTCGCATGAATTCCTGCCGGTGGCCTTCGTGAACAACGGACTCTTCCACGCTCCGAAAAAAATGCGCGGCTTCCGGCATTTCTACCGGAACATCGGCGTGGCATCGCTGCTGTCCTGGATCAGGGAGAGCCGCCCTGGCACGCACGCGAAGCCGCCGCGACGCCATTTGTCACAGCTGTTGCCATCTGCCACAGGCGCGATCGCACGTAGTCACCGGACGGGCCGATGAAGACATCCCCTCACGTCAATCCAGCGTTACCCAGCATATCGAGGAGACACACAGAGAAATCTCCTCGCTCCGTAGATGCTGTGGTAATTTGCCCCCCTGGGGACGCGGACACGAAGGAGGGGTTTCTCTCAGGTCGGACCACATGCGCCCGAAGCGCACCCCAGAGGGGAACCATGAGCATAGATTACGATATGAAGACCACCGAGCATGCGACGATGACCGGAGCACGCCACGACCGTCTCGTGATCGCACACGTACTGAACTCCTTCCAGGTGGGCGGCGCCGAGCAGGTCGTGGTGGATCTGGCCGCGCTGCAGCGCGCCGCGGGACATGAGGTGATGGTGGTGGGCATCGAGACGAACCCCGACGGGCCGCGCGCGGCGCAGCTCCGGGAGCGCGACGTCGCGGTGCACATGCTGCCGAAGCGCTCCGGCTTCGACCTCAAGCTCCCCGGGAAGCTCGCGGCGTTCTTCGCCAAGCACGGTGTCTCGATCGTGCACTCGCACAATCAGCTGCCGCTCATCTACGCCACGGCCGCAGGCCGGCTGCACCGTGTGCCTGTGTGCCACACGCTGCACGGCGCCATGTTCGATCAGGGGCGCAGGGCGTGGCTGCGGCACATGGCCGCCAGGCTCGCCGACGCGCACGTGGCCGTGTCGCAGTCCACGGCCGACTTCATGCTGAAGCACAAAGAGGTACCGAGCTCGAAGCTTCATGTGGTCTTGAATGGAATCGACCTCTCCCGTTTCAGGCCGGACGCCGCGGCCCGGCACCGCATCCGGGCCGAGCTCGGGATCCCCCAGGACGCGTGGGTCGCCGGGGCGGTCGGCCGCCTGTCGCAGGTCAAGAACCACGCGCTCCTGCTCCGCGCGGCCGCGGCCGCGGGGATCCTGGCGGGCGACTCGGACAACGCGCGCCTCCTCCTGGTCGGAGACGGGCCGGAAGCCGCCTCGCTGCGCGCCCTCGCCGAAGAGCTCGGCATCAGCGACCGCGTCGTCTTCGCGGGCGAGCGGCACGACGTGCCGGGGCTGCTCGCCGCGAGCGACGTCTTCGTCCTGTCGTCGAAGTCCGAGGGTCTGCCGCTCTCCATGGTGGAGGCGATGGCCACGGGGTTGCCGGTGGTCTCGACCGCCGTGGGCGGCATCCCTGCCCTGATCGCCGACGGGGAGACGGGCTTCCTCGTGCCGTCGGACGACGAGGGCGCGCTCGCCGCCAAGCTCGGCGCGCTCAAGGGGGATCCCGTGCAGTCCGCGGCGATGGGCAAGCGCGGAAGGAAGCTCGCGCTGCGGCGCTACTCGGCCGAACGCATGATGGCGAGCTACATGGATATCTACGAGACCCTCCTCGCCCGGCGCGAGTCGGAGCGGCGAGGCGTGCTGCGGCCGAGCGAGCTGCTCGCAGGCCTGAGCGCATAACCCAGCGAGCTGCTCGCAGGCTCGCCCCCCATCACCCGGCCACACACCCAGGGCGAAACGCACACGGCGCGGCAAGCGCGTCGCCCGCCGCCGGGGGCAGGCCGTCGCTGCCTCTGGCTCGCTTCACGGCACGCGAGGGATCGTCGAGCGCGCGCGCGCGTTCGCCGCGAGCGACGGCGGCGACGAGAGCGCCGCCGCCCGGGAGAGCCGCGCCTGGGGACGACCCGAAGGCGGCCGTTCGTCCAGCGCGCGGGGGTCGCGCAGGTCCGTCGCCGGCGCGAGCGTGCTCCGGGGCGGCGGCACCAGCGTGCTCCGGGGCGGCGGCACCAGCGTGCTCCGGGGTGGCGCGAGCGCGAGCGCGGCATGCGCCTCGCGCACAGCGGCCAGCATCGACCGCGCATCCGGCCAGCGATCCGCCTGCGCGAACTCGAGCGCGCGGTCCACCACCCGCACCACGGCCGGAAGCATCGACGGCGCGATCCGCCCGAGCGACGGAATCGGGCAGGTCATCCTCAGGAAGAAGAGCTCGTTGACGGTCGGCGCCTCCTGGACGTATCGGTCCGTCAGCAGCGAGAACATCGTCGCGCCCAGCGCCCAGAGGTCCGTCCGCGCATCGACGAGATCCCACCGCGCGCGGGCCTGCTCGGGCGGCATGTATGCCGGCGTGCCCATCGCGCGGAGCCCCACGAGGGAGGTTTGCCCCGAGGGGGCTCGCAGGCGCGCGATGCCGAAATCGAGGATCTTCACCCCGCACTCTCGCGTGAGGAAGATGTTGTCAGGCTTCAGATCCCGGTGAACGACGCCCCTCGCGTGCGCGGCCTCGAGCACCTCCAGGATCTGCTCGCTCACGGAGAGGACCTCGGCCGGCGGGAGCGGGCCCCTCTGCGCCTTCCAGCGCTGGAGGAGGCTCTCTCCCTCGAGGAGCTCCATCACGAGGAACGGCGATCCATCCTCGGTCACGTCGTCCGCGATCACCGCGACGACCCCCGGGTGATCGAGGGTCTGCGCGATGGCCTTCTCGCGGAGGAACCGCGCGCGATCGCCCCGATCCCTCGCCCGCTCGGGGTGCAGCAGCTTGATCGCGGCCCGCTGGCCCTTCCGGTGCGTCGCGGCATAGACGGCCGCCATCCCGCCGAGGCCGATCAGCGCGTCCAGCCGCCACGCGCCGTTGAGCGACGTTCCCACCCGCGCCTGCGCTCTCTGGACGTGCGTGACATTCTCGAACTCCATCGCTGGTCCTCTCCGTACCTCGAGCCAACGGCGCTCCCGGCGCTCGCGGCGCAGGAGAGCCACTCTGCTCTGCGTTTCCCGTGTCCCGGCGGCGGCGCTACGATCGAATCCGCGCGCCACGACGGCAGGCCCGGGTTGCAGCTCGTCGGCACCACGACCCGCCCGGCCGTCCTGCGTCACCGACACAGGAGCCGCATGGGGTGGGCGCTCTCCAGCAACACGTCATTTCATGGAAAAGTTCAGCAAAACCCGAGCCACGCCGGCGCACCTGGAGCGCCGCGGTGAACGCGCGACCGCGTGGGGCGAATCGCCCCCATGCGGCAAGATGCCCCGACCCTCGTGGTGTCACCGGGCCTCCGCCTCGTCCTCGTGAGGCTGCCCTCGGATGTGCTCGGATGTGCTCGGAATCGTGAGGTCTGGGTTCAGTGGAGGCCCTTCATCGTCGGGTCACCCAGCTTGAACGCCGCCAGCGCTTGCCGGATGAAGGCTGGCACCGAGAGGTAGCTCTCGAGCGCGCCGCAAGCGCGGTTCGAGGAGCACGTGCACTCGTAGAAATCGCTGAAATCGTCGTCGTCCGCGTCGGCGTCCGCCTTGCAGCCGTCCACGCCTTCCCGCAGGACCTCGCCGTCGTCCGCGATGGCGGCGATCGTCGGATCCCACCGCACGATCGGCTGCCCGGTCTCCGGGTTCGGCTTCACCTTGTGCCAGTCCGCCTTGCCGTCGCCGTCGAGGTCGGGCCCCGGCTCGGTGACATACGCCTTGGCCAGGAGCTCATTGCCGTACTCCAGGACGCGCGCGCCGATGCCCTTCTGCACGACCTTGCCAAAGACGGTCTCGGTCCCGTAGGTCTTCGCCACAAACACCTTCCCGGACGGGTGGTGGAGCTCGATCCGGTCCGGGAAGCCGGGATCGGCGTCTGCCCCGGCCTCCCAGACGTGCATCATGTCCAGCCACTTCTGCTTCTGGTTCTCGGGCAAATAGAGCAGGGTCCACGCGATGAGGAACTTCTGCTGCTCCCAGCCGATCTGCGGATCGAGGATGGCGACCTTGGCCGGGGCCCGCGGGTTCCACGGCGCGCTGTCGGGCGCGCCATAGGAGCTGCAGACGATGCTCCCGGCCGCGGGGAAGCAGCTCTCCGGCCCGCTCTCGGCCCACCACGAGGTCCAGCCGAGCGCGCCGGCCGGATACCCGCTCGCGTCCCGGACCGGCCGGCCGCGCTGATCCGCCTCGACGCGCACGCCCTTGAGGGCGTCGTCGCCCGTGAGGTTGTTGGCGAGCCAGCGGCGGTACCCTTCCGGGAAGACGTCGGCGAGCGAGACCGCCCGGTAGCGCGCGTCGAGGAAGTCGTGCCGCGAGTCGCTGATGAAGTTGTCGACCGACTCGGTCATCAGCATCGACACCCACGCCTTGTCGTAATAGGCCCCGGCGTTCATCGTGTACGACGAGTCGTACTCGCCCTTGTCCGCCGCGAGCGCGTTCTCGAGCGGCTTGCCCCCGACGGCGATGTCACCGAAATAGCCCGTCGCGCCGTTCGGGACGACCACCAGCGGTTCCCCTGGATCACCGAAGACATCGCTCGATGACCGGAGGACGGTGTCCCCGTCCGGCAGGAAGTGCTCACCCGGCTGCGGGCGCGCCATCTGGAGCGCGAAGTGATCGAACGCGATCCCGGCCGCGAGGGTGTTCTCCTTGAAGAGGCTGTTCGCGGCCTGGACCCAGAACGTGTCGAAATCGTAGCCGCGGTCCAGCGCGAACTCGCGGTAGATGTTCATGATGAGCCCGAGGCCCTTCGCGCCGTCGCGCATCTTCGCGTTGTACCGGTTCAGGGTCCGCTCCGACGCCGCGCGCACGCTGAAGGCCTGCCGGCCGCGGCGGTAGTTGTCGAAGATGTGGTTCACCTCCTGCTGCGTGACGAAGAAATTGAAGAGCTCGTACGCGTCCGCGCCGTTGTCGTGCCGGTACACGCTCAGGTTGCCGAGGTCGGCCCACCGGTCGGTCGCGAAGCCGTAGGGCAGGCGGGTCCGCCCCGCCGGGTCCACCGAGGGCCCCTTCACGTCCTTCGGCGTCTCCAGCGCGCGCCAGGTGACATAATCGACCTTCTGCTGCCGGCACCGCGTGGTCTTGCCGTCGATCGACACGAGCAGGCCGTCGAGCAAGGGGTGCCAGACGCCGTCCAGCTCCTCGTCCCAGTCCGAGGGCACGTACGCGCTCGGGTCGACCTCGACGCAGCTGCGCGGCGTGATCAGGTCGTACTTGCTCTGCAGCTCGGAGTAATGGATATCCTCGTCGTCGTACTCGGGCTGGATGCCGAGGACGCCGCCGAAATCGTCGATCTTCGCGAGCACGCCCTTGCCGCGCGGGGTGGTCGCCTTGTAGCTCGGGTCGGCGTGCACGGCGACGGCATCGCCGTAGAACAGGCGGACCGCGGCGAAATCATAGGCGCCGAGCCCGATGAGGTCCTGCGTGGGCTCGCCGGCGTAATCCATCGTCGACGACTGCATGAACATCCAGATCAGGTTCTTCCGCTCGTTCTCGGTGACGGGGTCGTAATACCTCGGCCCGACGCAGGCCTCGCCGTCCTCCGAGAGCGTCTCGCACCGCGTCTTCACCCGTCCATTGCTCGTGCGGAGCTGCCAGTACTGCGGCCGGTAGCCCCAGGCGTCGGAGGAGCTCACGAAATTGTGCCGCAGCCCGACGGAATGGCCCATCTCGTGGAGGATCACCGAGGTGTGCGCCCGCTGCGCGAGGTAGCGCCGCATGGCCTCGGCGCGCCGCGCCTTCTGCGCGGCGTCCCCCTCGCCGAAGCGCCCGTGCTTGCTCGCGAATTTCTCCTCGAGGAGGTCCGCCAGGTCGGCGGTCGCGAGCGGCGCCGGCGCCTCGTGCATCACGCACGCGCCGCGCTCGGCGAGCGCGATCTCCTTCAGGTTCGCGAGCTCGCGCCGCACGCTCGGGTTCGCCCCTCGGAGCGGCGACGCGAAGCGCATCACCTCGTCCGTGAGCGGCAGCCCCTCGACGCCGGTGAGCTGCTGGATCGCCTTCGTCGTGAGCTCGGCCTCGAGCTCGGAGCCCGCCGCGGCCCTGCGGCGCGCCTCGTAGACCCCGCGCATGCTGTCGGGCGCCGTGGCGTCGGCCGCGATGCCGCGCACCTCCTTCGAGAGCCGCCGGAGGCTCTCGCGCAGCGCCGGGTTCTGCGCCATCTGGCCGGTGCCCTCGGAGACGGCCGCCTCGTCCACCCCGGCGGACCGGGCGATCCGCCGCCCGAGCTCCTCCCGCGTCAGCCGCGGCAGCGCGCCGCCCCTCGACGCGCCCTCGCTCGCCTGCGCCCAGTCCCGGACGTAATCGCCGTCGGTCACGTCTTCGGTCTTGAGCTCTCCCTTGATGTAGCGGGCCGTGTCCACGACGCCCTGGCTCCAGATGTCGCTGACGTGGGTCCAGACATTGATGCTCGCCGCGACCTTCTCGCCGGTGAGCGGGTCTTCCGAGTCGCTGTAGATGCCCCAGGCGGAGGGCGATTGCGGCGCCTCGAAGTTGTTGATCTGGTGATAGCGCAGGTCGCCGATCCGCGCGTTCAGCGCCTCGCGGCACGCCCCCATCAGCGCGGGGTCCCGCCCTGCTTCCTTGCGGCGCTCGTCGCTGCACATCTTGGCGGTCACGCCCGCCGGGAGCCGCGGACCGCCGCACGCCTCGGGGTCGGCCGCCTCGACGGGGCTGTGACAGAGCACGATCATCTCGGGCATCTTCGCGAGCGCGATGACGCCCCTCGAGTACCCGCGCCGCGCGCCGATCTCGTCGGCGAGGGCCTCGCAGGGCTGCCCCTCGCGCGCCGCGCCGCGCCGGCACGCGTCGACCTCGCGCGAGAGCGCGATGGCGTCGGCGTCATCGTCCATCTGCCCGTCGTAGACAGGGAACGTTTCGCCGCAGCGCGCCGCGTCCCCGTGCGTCCGGACGCACTCGGCGTACTTGGCGGTGACGACGGCGCTGCGCAGGGCGACGTCCCACTCGTGGGCCGCCATGTCCGTGGCGACGAAATAGTCGGGGTTGCTGCCCGAGGTCACGTACCACGCCTGCGGCACGGCCTCGCGCCGCTGGTAGGGCAGGGTGCACCGTTGCTTGAAGGTGTCGCACCGCGAGCCGGGCCCCACCGCCTCCATCCCGCCATCCCGGGCCATCAAGGCCCCGGTGACGGCCTCGCACTCGTCCTCGGTCCCGTTCCTGTCCTGGTCGCGGTGCGGATCGGCGCCGGCGGGGGTGGTCTCGGGGGTGAAGCACGGGATCTCGCCCGTCATGCCCTCTGGATCGTCGTAGTAGTGGCTGCGTTCCCAGATGTTGTAACGGGAGATCATGCGGTGCCACTTGGCGTCGCTCATACCGTAGTTGCGGGCGTAGCCGAAGCGCTCTCGCACGAAGGCGCCGAACGCCCGGAACCGGTACCCGTCCCACTCGGCCGGCTCGTAGTCCCGATCGACGACGCGCCGGAACGACTGCCGGAGGGTGATCTCGACGGGGTTGCACGATCCGACCGGCGCGGTGCCGCCCGCGAAGTCCGTGTCGAGCATGCAGGCCGGGAAGCTGTCGATGCCCCACCCGAGGTGGCTGAGATCGACGAGCTGGGGCACCGCGAAGGCCTTGTTGGTGACGTCGAAATACCCCTCCTCGGGGTCGAAATGGGGCGCGTCGGGGTGGCTCGGGTCGCTGACGTAGTAGGAGAGCGGCTCGTACTGCACGCCGCCGTAGACGCCGATGAGCGACAGCGTGTCGAAGTCGTAGGAGTCGACGTTCAGGTTCTTCGACCAGTCGACCCGCATGTACTCGCGCTCATACCATGGACGGTCGGTCGTATTTTCGACGATGACGTTGCTCTCTTCCCCCGTCGCTCGGTTGTAATCGCGCTGGACGTCGAAGTGGGAGAGGATCTTGTAGGCGACGACCACGACGCCATCGTCCGTGGCGGCGCCGGCGCCCTTGCCGTCGCTGTCGTTCACGCGCTCGTAGGTGAGGCGCCCGAGCAGGAGGTCTTCCTGGATGACCCACTTGATGCGCGCGACATCGGCCTGAGCGTACGAGGAGGAGAAGAGCCCGTCCTGCGAGGCGCCGTAGCCCACGTCGACCACCGTGGTCCGCGCCCAGAACTCGGGATCGTCCTCCCTGCTCTGCAGATCGGCGCCGACGAAGAACGATTTCGCCAGCGCGTTCGCCTGAACCTGGCTGATGGCCGGCCGCTCCTCGGCGCAGCCCGCGATCGAGCATACCGCTGCCGCGAGCAATGCCTGTCTCACAATCCACCTCATCGCAGAGTCCTCCTCTGGCAGCTCGGTCCCGAGCGCGCATGCCCCCATGAGAACCTCGACCCGAGTCGCCGCGACGACCGCCCCGGTCGCGCGGGGGGCGTGCCTGCTCGCCCTCGCCGGCACCGCGGCATACCACGTACCACGCGCGCCACCCTATCGCCATTCCTGGCCAATCCATGGGCATTCAATGCCTTTTCGCCTCGCGCCCCGCTCACCGCGCGGCGGCGCTGCGCCGCCGGGCGTTAGGCGATTGACGGCCGCCGCCGCCTTTTGCCGAGCTTCTCCGGACGGGGACGGATTCTGTCACGTTCAGGGCACGAAAACCGCCCCTCCACCCCACCATCGATCACCAAAGTGAACGTGAACGTGAACGTTCGGAGGTAGGAGAACGCAGCGCGAAGCTTGGTTAACGTCCAGGATGCCCCCGGCGGCTCGGCGCGACCATCTCTCCCGTCACCCCTCGCCTCGCTCGCGAGGCTGCGGTATTCGACCACCTCACCCGATCGGGAGGACCGCAGTGCCTGACGGAGACGTCCTGCTCTCGAACACCGACGGCACCATCCTGGCGCAAGGCCCCGCCGTGCTCGTCTGCGAGTGCCGTGGCGACGGCCTCGACCTCGCCGTCCGTCGCGTCGCCGCGTTCGCGCTCGTCGCCTCGCTCGTCGTGGCGGGCATCGTGGCGGCGCGCGCGGCCCCCTTTCCCATCCTCTTCATCGCGGGGACGTGGACGGCCGGAGCCGCCGCCGCGCTGCTCGCCGTCCGCCGGCGCCGCCGGCTCCACGGGCTGTTCCGCCTCGACTTCGAGCGGCGCGAGCTCATCCAGGACGGCCGTGGCTTCCGGCGGATCCTGCCGATCCAGGCGATCGTCGGCGTCTCGACCCCGCCCGCCTCGGACACGGACGTCGACGAGCCGGGCCTCGCGCCGCGCTGGCTGCTCCTCCACCTGTCGAACGGGGAGCAGCTTCGCCTGGGCAGGGCGCCCGCCTACGCGCTCGGACCCGCGCTCGCCTTCCTCAAACGGGCCGGCGTCGAGGCGTGAGGGGCGCGCCCGCCGCCGGCCACCGCCGCGCCGTCAGGGCCTCGGCTGGCTGGGGTAGGCCGGACCGAAATCGTTGCGGACGTCGCGGACCGTCGAGAGGTACGGCGTCTTCACGGTCTCGTCCCGGTAGATCGGCCTGACGACGCACGTATCGTCGCCGCACTCCCCCGCTTCGGGGAAGATCACGTCGGCGACGAGCCAGAACCTGTCGCCCGAGTCCTCCGGAACGAACGCTACCGGCACCTCGGGGTCGTAGAAGCCGGTGGGCCCGAGGTCGGCCCCGAGCTCGCCGTTGCAGTAGATCTTGATCCGCGGGTGCACGTCGAACGACACGCTGCCGCCGAAGTAGTGCACCGCGATGCGCATCCAGCTGGCCTTGGGCGGGAAATCGACGTTGATGTTCTCGGGCGCGCAGAAGGTCGGGTCGTCCGGGTCCGTGGTGCGGTGGGCGCAGGAGATGTTGTCGAGATCGAGCCGCGGGCTGTGGCACCCCCTGCCGTGGGCGCGCCAGTCGTCCCCCACGCCGCGAGGCGCGTAGAAGCAGCTGTTGTTGGTCTCCTCCGGATCCAGGTACCAGTTCACCGGATCGGGGGGCGTCGCCGTGTCGCTGAACCACGTGATGGCCGAGCCGCCCGAGAGGCTGTCGAGCGTGCAGTTCCCGTAGCCGCACGCGGCGCTGGAGCCGCCGACCGTCCAGGGCTGCATGTTGTCCGGCTTGTGGAGGTAGAGGTCCATATCCACGCTGGCCGGCTCGTGCTCCCACTCGAGCTCGACGCGGAGGCCGCGGGCCCCGACGAACAGCGGGTAAACGCAGGTCGCGGTCTCGCCGCTCGCAAGGCTCTTCGTGTACGTGACCGTGTACTCGCCCGACTGGAGCGGCTTGAAATCGTCCGCCGGCCCCTGCCCGCCCACCGAGGGGCACGGGTTCACGCCCGGCGGGCACGTCACCGTCCACACCTCGGAGTCCGGACGCGCGTCCTCGCTGAACGAGCCGGTGCCCTCCTTCAGATCGACGGTGGCGAACGGCGCCGCCTGGAGCGGGTGGCAGCCCGCCACGTCGTTCCGGTGGCAGTCCTGGTCCGCGTGCACACCGCCGACGCAGGGGCCCCACGTGCCCGTCTCGTCGCAGATCTGGGTCCCGGGGAAGCACCCCGGGCTGCGCCGGAACGACGGATCGCCGCGGAAGCAGGAGTGCGCCTGCCCGGCGATGCACCCGCAATTCTCGTCGATCATCCCGTTGCAGTCGTCGTCCAGCCCGGCGTGATCCACGCCGAGCTCATCCACGCCGCACAGCTCCGTCGGACCGCAGGCGCTCCCGCACGGGTTGACCGTCACCGGCAAGCCCTCGTGCGCCCCTCCATCGATATCGCCGAGGAAGCCGCCGTAGCCTTCCGAGTCGCCAGGCTGGGCGGGCGCCACGCCGGCGCCCCCCGCCCCGCCGGCGCTGCCCGCCTCGTCGGCGTGCGAGCTGCCGCCCGTCGTCAGATCGAACGTGAGCCGCTTGCCTTCCGCGCTGCAGCCGGCCGCGGAACCGGCGCCCGACGCCGCGATCGCGATCACGACGGGGAGCACGGAGGAGACACGAAGACGAGACATGATACCTCCACTTGGAGACCTAGACGCGGTGTCGCGGCGGCCTGCGCCCGCTCCGCGCGACGGCGAAGCGCGCCGTTCACCAGGCACTACAGCGTGAAGCAAAGCGGATACCGGTGTCCCCAGCGCGCGCGAAAGCGCGGCTCGGGACGGCAGCTCACGAGGCCCCGACCCTCATCGAGTAACAAGGACACCTGCCATGCAGACTCAGCAGGGTGAGTCGCAGGAGGAGGACTCCCTAGCACGGACGCCGGCCGGCGATGGCCACAATGAGCCGCCTTCAGCCGGCGAGGCGCGCTCTCGCCAGATGCAGAGTCAGGCGAACCACCAACTCACCCGAGGAGTCAGAGAAATCATCCTCAGACAGATCACCACGAAGCTCGCCTTGCTGGCCGGTGTGGCGTTGCGCCTCACGGCTTCCGCGCGTGGGGCGAGGTGGCGCCGGCAGAGCTCGTGCGCTCGCGCCGGCGCGTTCGCGCGCGCTGACGTCGCGAGGCCCTGGCCATCGCGGTGATCTGGAGGCGGGTCGGGCGCGCGGCGCGCGCTTTTTAGGCGGGTCGGGCGCGCGGCGCGCGCCCTTCAGGGCAGGTCGGGCGCGCGGCGCGCGCTTTTTAGGCGGGTCGGGCGCGCGGCGCGCGCCCTTCAGGGCAGCGTCGGGTAGGCGGGACCGAAGCTCGCCTCGACGTCGTCCCGCGTGGTGAGCAGCGGCGTCTTCGCGCCGGCGCTCTCATAGAGCGGCTGCACGATGCAGGCCGCCTGGCCGCACTCGTCCGGCTCTGGGAAGAGCACGTCGGCGACGAGCCAGAACATGGTGCGTCCGTCCGTGGGCTTGAACGTGACGGGCCGCTCCGGGCTGTAGAACCCCGCGGGCCCCAGATCCGCCCCGAGGGCGCTGTCGCAGAAGATCTTGACACGGGGGTGAATATCGTTCTTCACCATGCCCTCATCATAATAATGCACGCCGATGCGCATCCACTGACGCTTCGGCGGATAGTCGAGGTTGATGTTCTCCGGCGCGCAGAAGCTCGTGTGATCGGGATCAGTCAGGGAGGGGTCGCACCCCCTGTTGTCGAGGTCGATCCGCGGGTTGTGGCAGCCAAGACCGTTGGCCTCCCATTGCTTCCCCACGCCCCGAGGGGCGTTGAAGCAGCCATTGTTGCCGGGCACCGGGTCGAGGTACCAGTTCACGGGATTCGGCAGCCTCGCGCTGTTCAAGAACCAGCGGATATCCGAGGGCTCCGGTGACTTTGTCGCGAAGTGCAAGATAGCGCAGTTGTTCCATCCGCAATCCACCGACGACCCCAGCATCTTCCAGGGCTGCGTGTTGTTCGGCTTGTGGAGGTGTAGATCGAGATCGACGTCGCCGACGTCGTGCTCCCACTCGAGCTCGACGCGCAGGCCGCCCGCGCTGACGAAGAGCGGGTACTGGCAGCTCTGGGTATCGCCGCTCGGGACGCGCTTCGTGTACGTGACAGTGTACTCCCCCGACTGCAGCGGCTTGAAATCGTCCGCTGGGCCCGAGCCGCTCACTCCGGGGCACGGGTCGACGCCATCGGGGCAGTCCACCGTCCACACCTCGGAGCCCGCGACCGCATCCGCGCTGAAGGCGCCGGTGCCCGCCTTGAGGTCGAGGTTCGCGAAGGGCGACGCCTGCATCGGGCGGCACGGAGCGCCGCTATCCATATGGCAGTTCTCGTCGGCGTGCACGCCGCCGACGCACGGGCCCCAGGTGCCTGTCTCGTCGCAGAGCTGGGTGCCAGGAAAGCAGCCCTCGCTGCTCCGGAACGACGGATCGCCGCGGAAGCAGGAGTGCGCCTGACCGGGGATGCAAGCGCACGTCTCGTCGATCGAACCATCGCAGTCGTCGTCCAGGCCGAGGCTCGCGCCGGTACATAGCTCCTTGTCGCCGCACGCGCTCCCACAAGTGTTCACCATCACATCGCTGTGCGGCTCCTCCCCTCCATCGGTGTCGAGGAACCCACCCAGCCCGTCGCCTCCGCCGGTCATGCCTCCCGCTCCCACGCCTGGTTCGTCAGCTCCGCTCGAGCCGAGCACGTTGGACGAACCCGTCGCGCTGCAGCTTGCCGCGAAGCCGGCGCTGTACACGGCGGCGCCAACCACGATGAGGAGCGAGAAGGAGAACCGACGTCGACCCATGACACCTCCGCTTGGGGATCCTCGATGCCGCGACAAAGCGGGCTCACACCCCGCTCGACACCCCGGCATTGCAGGAGCTCACGCGATTGTAGCAAAATCAGCAAGCGACAATCGCACTGCAAGCGCGACAGAAGAATGCGGAGCGCGGCACCCTTGCGCCGCGGCGTACCATTGCCCCGCAGCGTGCAGGACGGCGCCCACGCACGCACAGGGCGCGAAGCTGGCGCCAGGGGATCGCCTATCCGATGATCGGGAGCTGCCGAGCGCCCTTGGCCCTCGCGGGCTGCGGCTCCGGCTGCGGCTGCGCCACGGGCGACGCGGCCGTCTCCTCGATGTGCACGCCGGAGCGGAAGCGCTGCTCGCCGCCCGCGATCTTGCGGTGCGCCAGCGTGTGCTGCATGAAATTCAGCGGAAAGAAGCCCGCCAGCTGGATCCAGCTCGACTGCCGTGTGAGGGTGAACCTGCGCCATATCGAGGACGGCGAATAGAATTTCGTCCACGCGGACACCCACCCCTCCCGGAGCCGCTCCCGCGACATCTGCTTGGGAACGAAATAGGGCGAGCCGGCGTCGTGGTCGCGGCGCAGCCACCAGCGCTCGTCCGTGAGGCGCCCCTCCGCCTTGAGGCGGCGGTACAGCTGCGTCGCGGGGTACGGGGTGAGGATGGCATACAGCGCCATCGTCAGCTTCATGTCGATGCCGAACTCCACGGTGCGATCGAACACCTCGGGATCGTCCGTATCGAACCCGAAGACGAAGCTCCCCCAGACCGAGATGCCGTGATCGTGGAGCATCGCCATCGTGTCCTTGTACTGGGAGGGGCGGTTCTGCCGCTTTCCGGTGAACTTCACCGTCTCCTCGTCGATGCTCTCGAAGCCGATGAAGAGCGCCTTGCACCCGCTCTCGGCCATGAGCTTCACGTTCTCGAGGCGCTTGACCGCGGCGAGCGAGCACTGGCCTATCCAGTGCTTCTTCAGCGGGATCATCCGGGTGAAGAGCTCTTTCGAGTAAGCCCGGTGGATCATCACGTTGTCGTCCGCGAACATGATGAGCTTGCCGAGCGACCGGAGCTCGCTCAGCACCTCGTCGGTCGGACGGAACCGCATCGTGGTGCCGTTCGCCGTCGACACGCTGCAGAACTCGCACGGATACGGGCAGCCGCGCATCGTCTGCACGACCTGGAACGGGATGTACTTCTTGGAGGTGAACAGGTCGCGCCGCGGCGGGGGCCTGCCCGCGAGGTCCGGCAGCTCCGGGCGGTAGAACGGCTTGAGCTCGCCGCGCTTCACGTCCGCGAGCAGGGCCGGCCAGGCGTCCTCCGCCTCGCCGACAACCACGGCGTCCGCGTGCTGCAGGGCCTCGTCGGGGCAGGCCGTCGGGTGGATGCCGCCGAGCACCACCTTCACGCCGCGCCTGCGGTAAGCGGCGGCGATATCGTAGCTGCGGCGGGCGGTCTTGCTGTCGACGCTGATCCCGACGAGGTCGACGTCCTTGACGTCGCGCTGGAGATCGAAGGGCTGCACGACGTCATCGGTGTAGATGATCTCATCCTCGGGGGGCGTGAGCGCCGCGAGGGTGCCGAGCCCCACACGAGGCAGGTACGCGGAATCTTCGCTTGCCGTGGCGATGAGCTCGATCTGCATGGCGGATCGTGCTTATCACGGAGCCCCAAGGAGACCCACGACGAATGAGCTTGCTCTCTGACGCCGCAGTCTTTCTCGGCGCGGCCGTCGTCGCCGTGCCGCTGTTCAAGCGGATCGGCCTCGGCGCGGTGCTCGGCTACCTCGTCGCGGGCGCGCTGCTCGGCCCGTGGGGGCTACGGATCATCGCCAACGTCGAGGACACCCTCCACTTCTCGGAGCTCGGCGTGGTGCTGCTCCTCTTCCTCATCGGCCTCGAGCTCCAGCCGTCGCGGCTCTGGGTGCTCCGCCGCGCCGTCTTCGGCCTCGGCGGCGCGCAAGTCGCCGTCACGGGCGCGCTCATCGCGCTCATCGGCGCCGCGCTCGGCCTGCGCGCCGATACGGCGGCCATCGCGGGCGTCGGGCTCTCGCTCTCGTCGACGGCGTTCGTCCTGCAGATCCTGGCCGAGAAGGGCCAGATGCAGTCGCAGCACGGCCGCTCCGCGTTCGCCATCCTGCTCTTCCAGGACCTCGCCGTGATCCCGCTGATCGCGGTGCTCCCCCTGCTCGGCCCCGCGGGCGCGGCCCCCGCCGAGGGGAGCGCCGTCGCCTCGTCGCTCAAGGCCGTGGCCGTGCTGCTCGCGGTCGTCGCCGGCGGCCGCTACCTCGTGCGCCCCGTCTTCCGGGCCATCGCCGCCACCCACGCCCACGAGATCTTCACCGCGGCGGCCCTGCTCGTCGTGCTCGGCACGGCGCTCCTCATGGTGCAGGTGGGCCTCTCCATGTCGCTCGGCGCCTTCATGGCGGGCGTGCTGCTCGCCGACTCGGAGTACCGCCACGAGCTCGAGGCGGACATCGAGCCGTTCAAGGGCCTGCTCATGGGGCTCTTCTTCATCGCCGTCGGGATGTCGGCGAACATCGGCCTCGTCATCGAGCGGCCGCTGCTCGTCCTCGGGCTCGTCCTCGGCGTGATGGCGCTCAAGGCCACCGTCCTGCTCGTCCTGGGCAGGGCGGCCGGGCACGCGAAGGGCTCCGCGCGCGACCTCGCGCTCGCGCTCCCGCAAGGGGGTGAGTTCGCCTTCGTCCTCTTCGGGATGGCCGCGGGACAGGGCCTCATGGACAGGCTCCTCGCCGACCTCCTTGTCGTCGTGGTCACCCTGTCCATGGCGGTCACGCCGCTCGTCATCGCGCTCGGCGACGCGATCGTCAAGCGATGGCAGGGGAGCGGGCCAGAGCGCGAGTTCGACGCGATCGACGACGACGACCCGAGGGTCATCATCGCCGGATACGGCCGCTTCGGCCAGATCGTCTCTCGCGTCCTCCGCACGAGGAAGATCCCCTTCACCGCGCTCGACGCGAGCCCGACGCAGGTCGACTTCGTCCGCAAGTACGGCAACAAGATCTACTACGGGGACGCCTCCCGGCTCGACCTGCTCCGCGCGGCGCGCGCCGACAAGGCGAAGATCTTCGTGCTGGCGATCGACGACGTCGCGTCGTCGGTGAAGACCGCGGAGGTGGTGAAGCGGCACTTCCCGGACCTCCTGATCTACGCGCGCGCCAGGAACCGCCAGCACGCGTATCAGCTGATGGATATCGGCGTGACGGTGCTGGAGCGGGAGACGTTCCTCTCGTCGCTCGAGGTGGCGGCGCGCGTGCTCGAGGGCCTCGGGATGCGGGAGCGGGACGCCCGCGCGACCATCGAGCGGTTCAGGGCCCACGACGAGAAGGTGCTCCTCCGCGGGCACGCGGTGCACAACGACGAGGTCAAGCTCATCGAGGCGGCGAAGCAGGCGGCGCAGGAGCTCGAAGGCCTGTTCGAGTCCGACGAGATCGCGCCGTCCGGCAGGGACGACAAGGCCGCGGCGGTGTGACGCGAGGAGAGCGAGCCGCCGCCGGCTCGCTCACTCCTGTTCTTGCTTCGCGCCGATGCCGTGGCGGCGGAGGTAAGCCCGCACGTGCGCCCGCTCCATGCCCGCGCGCCGCGCCATCTCGCTCACGTTGCCCTTCGCGTCCTCGGACAGGGCGGCGAAGTAGTCGCGCTCGAACCGCGCGAGGACGTCGCGCTTCGCCTCCTGGAACTGGCGGCCCTTCATCGACGCGAACGAGCTGCTGGCCGCGCCGCCGCCGGCGCCCGGGGGGATCGACGGCGAGGAGCTCGGGTGCACCGGGGTCTCGGTGAGGGCGCCGAGGTGCGCCGCGATGTCGATCTCCTCGCCCTCGGCGGCGAGCGCGAACGCGACGGCGACCGCGTTCCGAAGCTCGCGGACGTTGCCCGGCCAGTCGTGCCGCATCAGCCGCTCGAGCGTCATGTTCGAGACGCGCTCGTAGGCGCTCTCGTCGCCGAGATCCTTCAGCATCCGGCGGACGAGCACGGGGATGTCCTCCACGCGCTGCCGGAGCGCCGGCAGCTCGATCTTGATCTGCGCGACGCGGAAGTAGAGGTCGCTCCGGAAGTTGCCGCCGTTCACGGCCCGCACGAGGTCGCGGCGCGTCGCCGCGAGCACGCGCACGTCGACCTCGCGGTAGCTCGACCCGCCGACGCTCTTGATGCGGCGCTCGGCGAGCGCGCGGAGGAGCTTCGGCTGCACCTCGAGCGGCAGCTCGCCGAGCTCGTCGAGGAAGATCGTGCCGCCGTCCGCCTCGATGAACGGCGAGAGGCGCTTGTCGACCGCGCCCGTGAACGCGCCGCGCTCGTGGCCGAACAGCGTCGCCTCGGCCAGGGTCGGCGGGATCGAGCCGCAGTCCACGACCACGAACGGCTTCTTCGAGCGGGCGCTCGCCAGGTGCAGCGCCTGGGCGACGAGCTCCTTGCCCGTGCCGGTCTCGCCCGTGATGAGCACCGTGAGGTCGGTCGGCGCCATCTTGGAGAGGCGCTCGAAGATGGCCCGCATCCCGGGGCTGCTCGCCACGAGCGGGCCGAACGACGGGATCGCCGAGACCGTGATGCGCTCGGGCCGCAGGGGCTCGAACTGGATCTCGGTCTCGCCGAGCCGCAGCTTCGTGCTCGTGAGCAGGTAGATGTCGCCGACCCGCACGCCGCCGACGAAGGTCCCGTTCCGGCTGTCGAGATCGCGCACGCGGACGCCCTGCTCCGTGGCGACGAACTCGGCGTGCACCGCGCTGACCTTGGCGTCGTCGAGGACCAGCTGGCAGGCCGCGTTGCGGCCCACGATGACGGGATCGGTGCCGATCTCGATCCATCCGCCGCCGCGCGCGGCCGACGATTTCGTGAGGCGGATGCGCCCGCCGCGCACCTCGACCCGGTTCTTCGTGCCTACCGTCGCGTCGAGCAACTCAGTGCCTCTCTGTCTTGCGGCGCGAAGGCGGACCCTCCGGCCGGGGAATCTCTGCGCCCCCGCCCCTGCTCGGCGGTGGCGGCGGCGCGCCCGCGCCCGCCCTGCTCGGCGGTGGCGGCGGCGCGCCCGCGCCCGCCCTGCTCGGCGGTGGCGGCGGCGCGCCCGCCCTGCTCGGCGGCGCAGGCGGCGCGCCCGCGCCCGCCCTGCTCGGCGGTGGCGGCGGCGCGCCCGCGCCCGCCCTGCTCGGCGGCGCAGGCGGTGCGCCCGCGCCCGCCCTGCTCGGCGGTGGCGGCGGTGCGCCCGCGCCCGCCCTGCTCGGCGGTGGCGGCGGTGCGCCCGCGCCCGCCCTGCTCGGCGGCGCAGGCGGCGCGCCCGCGCCCGCCCTGCTCGGCGGCGCAGGCGGCGCGCCCACGCCGGTCCTGCTCGGCGGCGCAGGCGGCGCGCCCACGCCGGTCCTGCTCGGCGGCGCCGGCGGCGCGGCGGCCCTGCTCGGCGGCGGCGGGGGCACCGTGCTCCCGGCCCTGCTCGGCGGCGGCGGGGGCACGGTGCTGGCCCTGGGAGGGGCGAGCGAGGCAGGGGGCGGCGAGCTGTGGCCGGCGTCGCTGAAGCCGCCGTTCTCCGTCATCGTCGGGGGGCCGTCGACGACCGTGGGGTTGTCTTCCAGGAACGCGTCGGGCAGCTCGGAGGGATACCTGCTCCGCTGCGTGCGGCGCGTCGCGCGCGTGATGTTCGCCGGCTGGATGGCCCGCCAGCTCGACAGCGCCTCTCCCGCGGAGCTGAAGCGCCCTTCGCGCCGGCGATCGAGCGCCCGCTCGAGGAAGCGCTCGATGCCCACCGGCCATTTCTCGCCGGTCGCCTCGGCGAGCGACGGCGCCGGGCGGTCGAGCTTCATCGCGACGAGCACCGCGGCGTTCGCCCCCTCGAACGGCAGCCGCCCGGACAGGGACCGGAAGGCCACCGCGCCGACCGCGTAGATGTCGGCCCGCTCGTCGGCCCGCGCGGCGCCCCGCACCTGCTCCGGCGCCATGTACGCGAACGACCCCAGCGTCGCGTCGAAGGCGGTGAGCGTGGGCTCTTCCTTCTCGCGCCGCGTGAGCTTCGAGATGCCGAAATCCAGGATCTTCGCACGCTCGCGCCGGTCGGGCAGGCCGAGGTGCTCCAGGTAGATGTTGCCCGGCTTCAGATCGCGGTGGATGACGCCCGCAGCGTGCGCCGCCACGAGCCCCTGGAGCACGTCGTCGATGATCGGGCCGACCTCGCTGAACGGCAGGTACTGCTCGCGCTTCAGCCGATCCGCCAGCGACTCGCCGTCGAGCTGCTCGAACACGAGCAGGTGCTCGCCCTCGTCCGTCTGGCCGACCTCGAGCAGCTGGCAGACGTACGGGCTCTGGATGGCCGAGGCGATCTTCGCCTCGCGGTCGAAGCGCCGCACGAGATCCGGCTTCATCGCGGCGCGCGCGAGCAGGACCTTGATGGCGACCTGCTGATTGTCCGATTCCCGTGTTGCTGCCCAGACTTCGCCCATGCCGCCCCGCCCGAGCAGGCGGGAGACACGGTAGCCAGCAACGACGTCGCCCGGGTGGATCGCCACGTAACCTGGATCGGGACCGTACCACCGCGATTCTCGAACGGGTGAGAAAAAAGCGAGCGTCCGGGGAAACGCGGTGATTCCGGGAGCGAGCGGAACCGGTCGCGGAGCGCGGCTCGCGGCGCGCATTGCGGCTCGCGGCGCGTGTTGCGGGCTCACGGCGTGACGGCGCGCCGGTGCGATCGGAGCACGAACCCAACGAAGGGGACGCAATGGTTCGGAGGACCACTCGGAGGACCACCCGGAGGACCCCCCGGAGGACCACGGCGAGCCGCGCGCCCTCGATGGTGGTGGCCGTAAGCCGCGGCCCGCGGCCCGCGGCGCGCGGAATCCCGGAAAGAATCCGAGGGACGCGGCACTAGCCCGAGGCGACATGATTCTGTAGGCTCGCCGCGCCATGCCGCGTACAGCCGAGGATGTCGAAACCTACCTCCTGCAGCTCGATCGCCGGTTCGAGAACGACGCCGGTACCTACCTCGTCTCGGGGGGCCCGGACACGCCGCCGATCGCGATCCGCATCGACCCGCCGATCGTGGCGGTGCGGGTCTCGATCGGCCCCGTCCCCGGGGACGACGCACACCAGACCAAGCTCTTCCGCCGCCTGCTCGAGTACAACGCGACGGATCTGATGCATGCTTCGTATGGGATCGAGGCGGGCACCGTCGTCCTGTCGGCGGCGCTGGAGCTCGAGAACCTCGACATGAACGAGCTCGAGGCGATCCTGAGCGACATCGATCTCGCGCTCGCCCGCCACGTCCCCGTGCTGCACGATCTCGCGCTCAGCTGAGCAGACCCGCCGCGCCTTTCGACCCTGCGCACCCGAGAGTTGGAGCTGATCTATGGGAATTTTCGCGCGCCTTGCGACCCTCATCAAGTCGAACCTGAACGACCTCATCAGCCGCTCGGAGGACCCCGAGAAGATGCTGAACCAGGTCGTCATCGACATGGCAAACCAGCTGATCGAGGCGAAAAAGCAGGTCGCCGTCTCGATCGCCGACGAGAAGCGGCTGGCCAAGCAGGCCGAGCAGGAGGCCGCCAACGCGGCGGAGTGGGAGCGCAGGGCGATGCTCGCGATCAAGGCGGGCGACGACGCGCTGGCCAAGGAGGCCCTGAACCGCAAGAAGGAGCACGACCAGCTCGCCACCTCCTACAAGGACCAGTGGCAGAAGCAGAAGCAGGCCGTCGACCAGCTGAAGACGGCGCTGCGCCTCCTGAACAACAAGATCGAGGAGGCGAAGCGCAAGAAGAACGTGCTCATCGCCCGGAAGAAGCGGGCCGAGGCGCAGAAGGCCATCCAGGAGACGATGAGCGGCCTGAACAACGCCTCCGCCTTCGAGACGTTCGACCGGATGTCGAACAAGATCGACCAGATCGAGGCCGAGGCCGAGGCCGCCGGGGAGATCGCCGAGCAGTACACGGGCGACACGCTGGCGCACAAGTTCGGGCAGCTCGAGGCGACGGCGGGCGCCGACGACGAGCTGCTCGCGCTCAAGCGGAAGATGGGCGTGCTCCCGCCCGAGCCGCCGCCCGCCGCGGCGCCGCCGCCGCAGGTGCGCGTGGCCGGCGCGGGCGGCGCGCCCCAGGCCGAGCAGGACGAGCTCGCGGCGGCGCTCGCGGAGCTCGAGGCCGAAGAACAACGTGAACAAGCCAGGATGAAGCGCTAGAGCACGCCCGCCCATGAGCCAAGCCGCCACGGCGCTCCGCCCGGCCGGACCGAACGCCCCTCCCGCCGCTCCCATCCCAGTCCACGCCGAAGAGGTCGGCGCCTTCCTCGATCGCGTCGGGGTCAGCTCGTCCGGCGGGCTCTCCGACGCCGAGGCGCAGAAGCGCCTCGCGGAGCACGGCAAGAACCGCCTGCCCGAGACGAAGAAGAAGAGCGCGCTCGTCCGCATCCTCGAGCAGTTCGCGAACCCGCTCGTGCTCACGCTCCTCGCCGCGGCGACCATCGCCGTGGTCGTCGGCTTCACGGCCGACAAGGACGAGAGCTTCCTCCACCGGTTCGGCGACGCGATCGCGATCCTGCTCATCGTGATCCTGAACGCCTTCCTCGGTTACTACCAGGAGCGGCGCGCGGAGGCGGCCCTGGAGGCCCTCCAGAAGCTCAGCGCGCCGAACGCGCGCGTGCGCCGCGGCGGCAAGACCGTGATCATCGCGGCCGAGGACGTCGCGCCCGGCGACATCCTCGAGCTCGAGGCGGGCGACTCGATCCCGGCCGACGCGCGGCTCGTGCAGACGATCAGCTTCGCGACCGAGGAGGCGGCGCTGACGGGCGAGAGCGCGGCCGCGGTCAAGGACGCGCTCGCCCCGGTCGCGCGCGACGCGCCGCTCGGCGACCGGGTCACGATGGTCTTCACGGGCACGAGCGTCGTGCGCGGCAAGGGGCGCGCGGTGGTGACCGCGACCGGCGTGAGCACCGAGCTCGGCCGGATCGGCGAGATGATCCGCTCGGTCGGCGAGCAGAAGACGCCCCTCGAGGAGCGGCTCGATCGCTTCGGCTCGGTGATCCTGCGGGTGTGCCTGGCGCTCTCCGCGGTGCTGCTCGGCTGGGGGTTCATCCGGGGCGGACGGCCGTGGCACGAGCTCCTGCTCGAGGGCGTGAGCCTCGCCGTGGCCGCCATCCCCGAGGGGCTGCCCGCGATCACGACGATCACGCTCGCGCTGGGGATGCAGCGCATGGCGCGGCGCGGGGCGATCGTGCGCAAGCTGCCCGCGGTCGAGACGCTCGGCGCCGCGACGATCATCGCGTCGGACAAGACGGGCACGCTCACCCAGAACGAGATGACCGTGCGCAACGTGTACGCGGGCGGCCGCCGCTACACGGTGACCGGCGAGGGGTACAACCCGGCGGGCGCGCTGCGGGACGAGGGCGGCGCGGAGGTCGTGGAGCACTCGGCCCCCCTCACGTACCTGTTCGCGACGGTCGCGCTCTGCAACAACGCGTCGCTCGACGAGGATCGCGCGACGGGCCGCTGGAACATCGTCGGCGATCCGACCGAGGGGGCGCTGCTGACGCTGGCCGCGAAGGGCAACTACTCGCGCGAGTCGGTGGCGCCGTCGCACGCGTTCGTGCACGAGCTGCCGTTCGACAGCGACCGCAAGCGGATGACGGTGATCACGCGGGACGAGCGCGGCCGCGAGATCGCGCACGTGAAGGGGAGCGTCGACGTGCTCCTTCCGCTCTGCGTGAAGTTCGCCGACGACAAGGGCGTGCGGGCGCTGTCCGAGGACGACCGCGTCGCGATCGTCGCCGAGGCCGATCGCATGAGCGCTGCCGCGCTGCGCGTGCTCGCGATCTGCCGCCGGGTGCGGGTCAGCCACGACGAGGACGACATCGAGCGCGAGCTCACGTTCCTCGGCCTGGTCGGGATGATGGACCCGCCGCGGCAGGGGGTGAAGGAGGCGGTGGCCGAGTGCCGCCGCGCCGGCATCCGCGCCGTCATGATCACCGGCGACCACCGGCTCACCGCGACGGCGATCGCCAAGGAGATCGGGCTCTGGGACGAGGGCGACGAGGCGCTCAGCGGCGCGGAGCTCGCGGCGATGAGCGACGAGGAGCTCGGGCGGCGGATCATGCACCTGCGCGTCTTCGCCCGGACGACGGCGGAGCAGAAGCTCCGGCTCGTGCGGGCGTTCAAGGCGCACGGCCACATCGTGGCGATGACGGGCGACGGCGTGAACGACGCGCCCGCGCTCCGGGAGGCGCACATCGGCGTGGCGATGGGGCGCGGGGGCACCGACGTGGCGCGGCAGGCGGCGGACCTCGTGCTGGCGGACGACAACTTCGCGACCATCGTCGAGGCGGTGCGCGAGGGGCGCGCCATCTACCGCAACATCCAGAAGTTCATCTTCTTCCTCCTCTCGTCGAACATGGGCCTGCTCGTCGCCGTGTTCGTCGTCTCGTTCTTCGGCAAGTGGCCGCCGCTGACGCCGCTCATGATCCTCTGGATCAACCTCGTCACGAACGGCCTGCCCGCGCTCGCGCTCGGCATCGATCCGCCGGATCCGCAGCTCATGTCGGAGGCGCCGCGGCCGCGCGACGAGGGCCTGCTCGTCAAGCGCGACTACCTCGGGATCCTGTACGTCGGCGCGTTCATGGGGCTCGCCGCCGTCGCGCTCTACGCGACGTCGGAACAGACCGAGGAGGCGCTGCTGCGCACGCGCGCCGTCGCCTTCTCGCTGCTGGCGCTGTCGCCGCTCTTCCACGCCTGGAGCTGCCGTAGCCCGGTCATCTCGCTCTTCGCGTCGAAGCCGCTCATCAGCCTCCCGCTGCTCCTGGCGGTCGCGGCGAGCGCGGCGATCCACCTGATCGCGCTGCTCGTGCCCGCGCTGCGCCCGGTCTTCCGCACGTACGCGATGTCGTCGGACGAGTGGATGCTCCTGCTCGTCCTCTCGGCGCTCATCGTCCCGGCCGTCGAGATCGCAAAGCTCGTGTACCGCCGGATCCGCCCCGAAGTCGCCGGCCCCGCCCGCCTCGCGCCCGCCTCCAAGCCCCACGGATGACCGCCGGGTGAGGGCCTCGGCACCGCCGAGCCCCCTCGCCTGCCGGACGGCCACCTCGCGGTGTCCAGGGTGCCGCCTCGGGTGGGCGACGCGGAGCGATCCGGAAAGAAAGTGCTCGTGGTAAGAACAAGCGGGCGCGGAGAGGCGTCCAAACCCGAGCTTATGAGACGTAAATCACACCACCTTCGTGCGCCGGGGGCTCATGCCTCCGGCTCCCGCCTCGCCGCGCTCGCGCCGGTCGCGCTGGCGGCGCTGACCGCCGCCGCCCCCTCCCCTGCCCTCGCCGCCGGCGCGCCGATCGCGGCGCCGCTCGTCGAGTCGAAATGGCTCAAGCTCGACGGGATCCCGAAGGAGTGGCCGGTGGCGTTCACCTCGCTCGGCCTCAAGATCAAGGGCAAGCCCAGCAAGACCGATCTGGCCGCGCAGGTGGCCATCGCCTACGACGACGCGCGGATCTACGTGGCGGCCGACGTGACCGACGACGCGCTGCGAGGCGGCGCCGATCACGTGAAGGTCGTGATCGGGTTCCCGGGCGGAAAGGTCCAGGAGGTCGCGCTCTACCCGGGACAGCCGGGCAAGACCGCGGGCAGCGTCAAGGTCCCGGGCGGCAAGGCGGTGGCCGGGGCGAGGGTCATCGAGGCCCCCCGGAGCGGGGGGTACACCCTGGAGGCGAGCGTCCCCTGGACGGCGTTCCCCGAGGCGGCGACGACCCGGGTCGGGCTGCGGGCGGGGCTCTTCGTCCACGACGACGACGGCGGAGGGGTCGACGCCGTCGTCGGCAGCGCCGCCTCGGAGGCGTACGGGTCGCTGTCGCCGCTCGCGACCGAGCCGGAGCTCGCCCTCACCGACGGCCTCCTCCGGAGCAAGGGCATCCAGGGCCGCGCGAGCTACGACCTCGTCGCCGACGTGGCCGGCGACGGGATGCGGGAGCGGGTGCTCGTCCACGAGCGGTTCCTGATCGTCCTCGGCCCCGGGTTCCGGAAGGGCGCGCAGTACTACTTCGAGGACCTCGGGGTCGACGCCAAGGACGGGATGGTGCCGTCGCTCACGGCGCGCGACCTGACGGGCGACGGCCAGGCCGAGCTCATCCTGCGGAAGCGCTCCGGCAGCAGCACGAAGTACCGCGAGGTGATCCACGTGCTCCAGTTCGGCGCCGGCGACACGCCGAGGCCGATCTTCCAGCACGAGATCGCGATCGCGACGGACAAGGGCTCGGTCGTCAACGACGTCGACTTCGTGGCGGACGGCGACAAGATGGCGATCCGCGTGGAGCCGGGCAAGGCGACCCGGTACGACGCGAGCAACTACGCGGAGGGGGTCGAGACGACGTACGACCCGCTGCTCTTGCCGTGGGGGCCGATCAAGTCGCAGCTCTACAAGCTGACCGGCGGGGTGTTCACCAAGGCGAGCGAGCAGCGGCAGGCGGGCGCCGCGGGGCCGCGCCCGGCGCCGGCGAGGGCCGAGGAGGCGCGGGCCGCGCCGAAGCCGGCTGGCCTCTCGCCGGCCGAGATGCTCGACAAGGTGTACGCCCTCTACCGGCGCGACCGCAGCGCCTCGTCGAGCAAGCCGCGGTTCGACCTCGGCGCCGACGTGGCCGGCGGCAAGGAGCCCGAGCGGGTGCTCCTGCACGACCGCGACATCGTGGTGTTCGGCAAGGGGTTCCGGGGCGGCGCGGGGTACGCGTTCATGACGCTCGCGCAGTTCGCGTCCCCGGCCGACATCCGCTCGGTGCGCGCGCTCGATCTCACCGGCGACGGCAAGGCGGAGATCATCGTCCACGGCACCGTCCGCGCGGCCGCGCCCAAGGAGGCGGGCGGCGGGACCGTGGACCGCGACGTCGTGATGATCTTCCGGGTCGACGGCGAGAGCATCCAGCGCATCTTCGCGGCCGAGGTGGCGCGCAGCGTCGGCGACAAGAAGATCGCCGGCGAGCTCAAGTTCGTGCGCGTGGGCGACAAGATGGGGATCGAGCTCGCCCCGGGGAAGGCCGTCGAGTGGACGGAGCAGACCTACCCCTTCAACCAGGACAAGGCGCCCGTCGGCGGCTTCGAGCCGCTGCTGCTGCCGTGGGGGGGAGCGCAGCCGGCGCGGTACGTCTGGAACGGGTCGATCTTCGCCAAGTAGGCGGGAAGAGGGCGCCGCGGCGTGCGACGTGCGACGTGCGACGGGCGACGTGCGACGTGCGACGTGCGACGTCAAAGAACGCTGGGGCTCACCGCGAGCGGCGCCCCACCGAGCCCGCTGCCGCTGGGTCGCGTGGTGCCCGGGTATCGCCACGATTCACCTGCTCCTGAAGAAAGCATGATGAAAGATTGCCTGTCCTCGTAAAGCGATGAGAACGATGCGACAAGGACCTTGAGACGCCTCTCGCGCTCCTGTTTGCTTGTCCTGCACCGGAGTTGCCAGTGGCACCTCCAGGGAGCAGCGTTCGCGCTGTACGTGGTCGAGCTCGCCACGGTGGCCGAGGCCGAGGGCGACGATCTGCTACACTTGCTCGGTCACGGCACGGCGCGGACGGTCGAGGCGCGCCGTTGGCTGGCCGAGCAGGTCGGTGCGGAGGAGATCGCGATGGCGATGCGCGAGCTGGAAGGCTTTGACGAGGTGCTGCGGACGTTGCTGAAGAAGCTGCCGATCGAGACGCTGCTGCCGGCGCTGCCGGTGGACGAGTTGCTGGCGGCGCTGCCGCCCGAGCAGCGGGCCGCGGGGCTGACCCCTGAGCAGCGGCTCGCAGGGGTGCCGCCCGAGCAGCGGCTCGCAGGGATGCCGCCCGAGCAGCGGGCCGCGGGGCTGACCCCCGAGCAGCGGCTCGCAGGGATGCCGCCCGAGCAGCGGGCCGCGGGGCTGACCCCTGGGCAGCGGCTCCTCCTGATGCCCGACGAGGCATTACGGCTGCTGCCGGACGACTACCTGCGCTCGCTTCCAGAGGATGTCCGGGCGCAGCTCCGTGCCCGGATCGGCCGCCCGCTCTAGCGAGGAGCGGGACTGCGCGCGGTCGAGGCCCAGCGCTCGTCGGCAAGGCAGCCCGCGCCGCCTGGACGTTGATCTGAGCGCCTCCTGCCGGCGCGCCTCCAGCTGGGCGCGCGCCCGTGGTCACCGCGCCGATGAACGCGAGCGTCGCGGCCAGGGCGTGACGACGCGCGCGATCAGCCGCCGCAGGCGAGGGGGATCGTCAATCTCCACATGTCGTTGAGCAGCACCGGCGCGAACTCCGCGGTCGCTCCCCCGAAGATGTACAGCTCGTAGGCCGTGGCGGTCTTGCGAGTGAAGTAGAACTGGCCGAACCTCGGCGCCGGCGCCGGCCCCGTCATCGCAGTGTCCACGCGGGTCCAGGTCCCGGTGTGGAGATCGAAGTACCAGAGATCGGACAGGGTGGTACCGTCGAACTGGCTGCCCCCGAACAGCC
Organism: Sorangium sp. So ce145; assembly: GCF_051525985.1. Classification (NCBI taxonomy): domain Bacteria; kingdom Pseudomonadati; phylum Myxococcota; order Polyangiales; family Polyangiaceae; genus Sorangium; species Sorangium sp. So ce145. The sequence goes on from NZ_CP150315.1 coordinate 7,718,850, forward strand.
AGATGCGGTCGTTGTGCTCATCGGCGATCAGCTTCGCGTTGTCGCGGTGGCCCGGTCCGGCGGCCTCGTCGAAGACGAGCTGATCCCAGGTCTCCGTGCCGACGTCGAACCACCAGAGGTCGCCGAGGTAGTTCTCCGGCGTGAACAGGCCGGTCCCGTTCACGGCGTCGTTCGTGTATCCCCCATAGACGAGCAGCGCGTTCCAGCCCTCGGAGTAGACGAGCGGATGGTGGGCTCGGGCGCGTGGCGCGGGCGAGCCGGTCGCGACCTGCTTCCAACCGTTCTTGTAGCGGACCAGGTCGTGCTGGAGGCCGTCAGGACGGTTGATGAAGGCCGGCAGCGTCGACGACGAGCCCGAGAAGGCGTAGGCGACGGTCTTGTGCTTCCCCTTCTTTCGCACGGCGACCGCCTCCGTGGAGCGGTTGGCGCGCCCGATCTCGGCCGCGCTCTGCGCGATCTGCGTCCACCCGTGCACCGGATCGAACCGGAACGTGTCCTGGTGCGTGAGGTCGAGCCCGCGCCGGAAAGGACCTCTCCCGCCGGAGACGATCAGCGCGTCCTCCTCGGCGACGCACCACATCATCGACTCGGCCCTGGCGGACGGCCCGCCTGGGTACTGGCCGAGGTCGTACCAGGTCAGCGTGTCGACGTCGAAGGCGCTGAAATCGGCCACGGGCTCGTCATTCGGGTAGGTCCCGTTCAACCCACCGAAGATGTAGAAAATGCCCTGGTGATAGGCGCTCGCGCCGTCCCAGATGGCGTTGGGAATGGCGCCGCCCTGCGGAATCTCGGTCCAGTAGGGCAAGCTCGATCGAGCGGCGCTCGGGCGGATACCGACGAACGAGAGCAAGAGCGAGAAAGAAGCGATGAGGACGATCCGAAGCTGAACCCTGCGTGTCATTTGAGCGACCTCCTTGTTCCAGGAAACGGCGAGCTCGCGCCCGGCGCATCGCGAGCGTACAGGAGAAGTATCCGTCCGATGGCCACCGCGAGGCCGCAGATCGTCTCCGCCCCCTCGCGCTTCAGCTCGCCCCCGGGCGCCCGCCCTCTGGAGGGTAGCGCCGGGGCTCGTTGCCCCCCACGTCGCGCTCAGGCTGCGCCCTTGGTGTAGCCCAGCATCGCATCATCATCCTTATCCTTCGGGCTCCGGCAGGCAGCAGACGGTGGTCGGGTACGGCTCGCCGCCGGCTGGCTCGCAGAGCCCCAGCTCGTTGACGTCCCATTCGGCGCGGATGCTGCCGAGCGCCGCACCCTCCTCCTCGGGAAGCAGGCAGCGATCCGCCCTGCCCTCCGTCACCGTCGTCGTCCCGAGGAGCGCGCCCTCGCTGCACGCGCGATCCGAGTAGGCGCTCACCCGCGCGACGCACTCCCTCGGCGTGCGGCTGGGCACGCAGACGCACGGCGCGCAGCCCCGCGTGAGGTCCCGGTCATAGAAGGTGAGCTTGTCCGAGAACCTGGGCCGCTCCCCGGGACCGGCGGGCGGATAGCATTCGTGAGGCCCCTCGTACTGCGCGATCATGCAGTACCGCCACCCGGGGGGTACGTTGGTCTCTTGCTGGTTGACCATGCACACGTCGCCGATCTCCGGACACGAATTACTCCACACGACGCCACTGCACGCGACCGCAATCTTCGCAGGGCTCTTCGGCGGAGAGGGCTCGCCCTCGGCGGACGGCGTGCACGAGCCATCCGGCACCGGCGCGATCCAGATCGCGCTGAACTCCTCTGCCGGCACGGTCCCCGGAGACGTGCATTCGCCTTGCCAGTTCCAGGGCGGATTGAACGGCCGGAGCGTCTCCGCGGGGGTGTTCTCACACGAGGCGTCCGAGTGCGCCGCCACGATCCCAGGCATGCGGCAGTACGGAACGCTGCATTTGCACGTGGGACAGGGCTCGTCGCCCGGCAGCAGCGTCCGGAACCGGAAGGACGTCCTCGGGGCGATCTGCTCCGTGTCGTGACTCTGGAGGTCGAAGCCGGTGAGGTCCTCGCACGCCGGCTCGGGGTCGTCAGCGTCTCCGATCCACAGGAGCATCGGCTTGTGAAAGCTGTCCATCGGTTGTATCACGCATTTCCCGCCGCAGACGCCGTTGCTCGTGCCGTCCTCGTTGGTGATGAGGCAGGGATTCCACGGCTCGCCGCACGGCGGCTCCGCGCTCCCGCAGCCGCCCGCGACCAGCGCGCCGCCCAGGCCCCCCAGCGACAGCGAGATCGACGCGCGCAGGAGCCAACATCTTCCGTTCCAAGTCATCGCGACCTCACCGCCTTCCCCACGCGCTCCCGAGGAGCCCCTACCCCCTGAACCTTCGGTTGGCTCCTGCCGCGGGCGGCGCGCCCGCCGCTCGCCGGTGTTCTCGACCAGGCCGTCACGGCGCCTCCAGCGCCTTCGGCAGACAGCAGACCGTCTTGGCCCTGGCGACCACATCGTCCTTGATGGGTTCACCGCGCGTCGGCTTGCACGTCCCGGGCTCGTTCGAGAGCCACGTTGCGCTCACGCTGGCCAAGCTGGAGGTAGGCTCAGGAACCAGGCAGATCCCACGCTCGGCCACATCGACGCCGACGAGGATGTCGCTGCAGGCGCCGTCCTCCCAGGCGACCACGAGCGCCTCGCACCGGCTCGTCGCCGGCGCCTCGCAGGTGCACGGCGAGCACGCGGGCGCGGTCACCAGGTCCTCATAGAACACCCCCAGCCTGTCCGAGAAGATCTTCCGAGGGTCCGCCCCTCCCTCGGGCTGCTGGCAGCCGAGATTACCGCTCCCGACGATGCAGTGGCGCCAGCCGTCGGGCAGGTGGGCCGGCTGCTGCTCGAGCATGCAGAGCTCCGCCTCGTCCGGACACAGCTTGCTCTCCACCACACCGCTGCACCCGACGGCGACCTCGCCCACGCCTCCCGCGAGCGGCTGCGGAGGCTCGTCGGCCACGATTGGCGTGCACGGCTCCCAGATCGCCGGGCCGATCGAGAGCGAGCCGAGCTGCTCCGCCGTCACCGTACCAGGCGACATGCACGATCCGTCCCAGCCTGCCGGCAGAAGGAACGACGTCTGCGTCCCCGAGCTGCCGTCGCCGCAGGCCTCGATCGACCTCGCCGTCACGATCTGCGGGAGCGCGCACGCCGGCGCCGTGCACGCGCAGGCGGGGCAGTCGTGCGCCGGTTCCGGAATGGCCCGCGCGAAGAGCGTCCGCGTGGCGCCGCCGAACGGGATCCGCTCGCCGGTCCCGGGGACGATCCGCACGAGCTCGGCACACGACGTCGGCGCGAGCACCTCGGGCCCCGTCCAGACGAGCTTCGGCGCTCCGAAGGAGTCCGGCGGCGCGTGGACGCACTGCCCCCAGCAGTGCCCGTTGCTGGTGCCGTCGTCGTTCCGGATCTCGCACGCGACCGCCTCTGCGCAGTCGTACGCCCCGGCGCCGCCGCACCCGCTGGCCGCCGCCACCCCTCCGAAGCCGAGGAGCCAAAGCCCTGCCAGCCCTCTCTGCCGCACGCTCCGCATCAGCACCGCTCCTTCCGGCTCCGGCGCAGCCTCACCAGCTGCCAGAGAAGATCACGCCCCCGCCATGCGCAGCCGCGAGCGGCGCCGCGCGCACGGCGCGTTTTCCTGGCGCCGGCGCCCACAGGAGCGACGAGAGCGCGACCGCGCCGGCGACGCCGGCGCCGATGAAGCTCCCCCATGCGGCGGCCTTCAGGGTGTCGCGCGCGTCGATCATCTCGCGCAGCACACCGCACGGCTCGGCGTATGCCTTGGACAAGCACGCCGCCGCCCCGTTGCGCTGGCGGATCTGGGCAGCCTGCGCCTCCGCCTCCCCGCCGCGCACCGCCGCTGCCACGGCGAAGCCCGTGCCCAGCACAACCCCGGCCGACGCGAGCGCGATCCCGCCGACGCGGAACACCGTTCCCGCCGACGGCCCCCCGGGCACCGCGGCCAGCGCAGGCGCAGCCGGCGTAGCGGTCAGCGCAGACGCAACCGGCGCAGGCGCAGCCGGCGGCGGGGGCTTGGACTCCAGGTGAAGGCCGACCATCGACTCCCTTCCCCGCTCTGCCTCGAACGGATAGACGTCGTCGACATATCCCTCGAGCTTGCCGCGCGCCTCGTGCCGCCCCGGATCGAGATAGACGAAGTACATCCCCTGTCCGCGGCCGATCGACCGGCCGTCGATGAACACCTCGGCCTCGGGCCGGCTCACCGCGACGGTCGCGGACGAGACCTCGCGCTCCGCCTTCTCGAGCCCCGCCCGGAAACGCCGCTGCACCGCCGGCTGGAGCGTCTCCGGAACCAGCAGCGACTCCCGCAGGTGCTCCGCCGCGTCCCGGGACCGCCCGAGCGCGAGCTCCGACAGCCCGAGCTCCCCCGCGAACTCCGGCCGCGGATCCGCCTTCCACGCCGCGCGATACGCCGCCTCCGCGTCCTCCCACCGCCCCGCGCGCCGCGCCTTCTCGCCCCGCGCGAATGCCTCCTCGGCCTCGGAGCGCATCATGGCCGCTCCGGACGGTCCAGCAGAAGGCTGCTCCCCGGCGGCCACCGCCGCGCGACTCCACACGACAGCTGCGGCGACCACGGCGAGGAGCAACCGTCCAGTGGACGCCATCTCCGCGGCATACTACGCGTCGACTCTTTTTTCTGTCAAGCCGCGTTGGCCCGGAGAAAGTGACGGAATCGACTCGACTGCCAGGCAATTCGGGTCGCGCCGCGAGAATGCTCGCCCTGCTGCGCGGCGCGCCGAGCGCTCGCGCCACAGGCCTGCCTCGGCTCAGCCCGACATGCCGAATTTCAAATGTCGAACGAGCTCGCCAGGTAACACGCAGGCATGGGGAAATCGTCTCGCAAGACCGACAGCACCGCCGCGGAAGCACCGCTCACCATCGAGGCGATCATGGCCGAGCATCTGGAGACGGTCCGCCGCTACGTGGAGCGCCAGGGCTTCCGCGGCGCGGATCGAGACGACCTGGTCCAGGAGATCTTCCACGGCGCCTCGCGGTCGCTGCCCCGGTACGATCCCCGCATCGCCACCGTGCGCACCTGGCTCCTGCGGATCGCGTTCAACCTGACTTCCAACGAGCGCAATCGCGCCCATCGCCGGCACGAAGAGCTGTGGCCGGAGGAGGCGCTGGAAGGCCTCTGCAGCCGAGCGCCGGATTCCGAGACACGGCTCATCGAGGCGGAACAGAGCGACATCCTCGCGGATCTGCTCCGGGAGGTCCCTCCGCGGCGCCGCGCGATCCTCGTCGCGCACGACCTCGAGGAGGAGGCGGTCCAGGACATCGCCGAGGAGCTCGCGATGCCGCGCAATACCGTGTGGAACGACCTCCGGCTCGCGCGGCTGAGCCTCGACGCCGCCGCGCGGCGCTGGCGAGCGCGGAGACGCGGCCGTGGAGCCTTGTTTGCGCCGCTCGCCTTCGCGTTCGGCGCGACCGAAGCGCGCGCCTCCTCGGGGCCGCTCGACGGAGGCCGGCTGCGGCGGCTGCTCGACCGGGCTCGCCGCGCCTTCCGGCGCGCGCCGTCTCACGGCGCGGCCCGCCCGGCGGCGAGCTCGTGGAACGCGTCGCTGGCATCCACACGTGCTGTCCGCCGATCGACGGCCAGCACCGCAGCCGGCGTCGTGGCGGGCGCGCTCGCCTTGCTGGCCCCCGGCGGGCGCGGCGAGATCCCGCCGCCGAGCGCCCATGCGGTCGCGCTTCGCTCCCCGCAGGCCGCATGGCCCGCTCAGCGCGGCAGCGCCGTCCCCTCGGGCCCGGAGGTGCCCTCGAAGGAGCGGGCCGAAAGCGACGTGAGCGGCGCCCTCACGACCGCGCGCCGCGACTCGCCGAGCCCGCGATACCCGCCCGGCCCTCGTCGGGGCGAAGGCGTCCAATTGCCCTCCTCCGAGGTCCGGCTGATCCGGCAGGCCTTCGCGGGGCTCGCCGCCGGTCGCCACGACGCCGTGCGGCTCCTGCTCGAGCAACACCGGCGCGACTTCCCGCGAGGCGCCTACGCAGGAGACCGCGAGGCGCTCCTGCGACGGCTGCGGGCGGCGGCGCACCGCAACTGATACGGGGGGCCGCGGCCCGGTCAGCCCCGCAGAGCGTCCGATTCGTGCCATTCCGTCTCGATGAGGCCATGAGCCATTGCCATGGCCCCTCGGGCTCTGCCAACATCAGTGCGTTTTGCTCAACCCAAGGAGGCGCCTATGGCAGACCCCTATATCGATCCTTTCGAGACGAAGATTTATGGCAAGTTCGCGCGCGAGCAGATGGCCGCGGTCCTGATGGGCAAGGTCGCTGCCCTCGACGGCATGGTCGAGTTCGCGATGGGCAAGCAGCTCCTCGCCGATCAGGCGATGTCCGACGTCCTCGATCGCCAGCCCAGGCCGGCGCCGGAGCTCGACACCGCCGAGGTCCTCGACGAGGCGCGCGACGTGATCGTGCGGTTCGGTTCGTACCTCGACTCGCTCAAGGGGAGGCCGGTCGATCCAAGGCTGTTCTTCCGCGGCGAGATGCCGAGCGTCCTCGCGCGCCGGCGGATCACCAAGCTCACCGCCGCCGTCGGGCACATCGCCGACGAGCTCGAGAGGCAGCGCGAGAAGGTCCGGGGCGCGGACGTATGGCTGACCGAGCTCAGGGAGGTGCACGAGAAGCTCGGGGTCGTCGAGCGGCAGCAGCGCGCCACGCGCGTCGAGCGCATCGAGCTCGGCCCCGAGGTGTCGACCGCGCGCGAGGCCTGGCTGGGTGTCTACAACGCCAACAAGAGCCTCGTGCGCGGACTGCTCGCCCACCTGGGCAAGCCCGAGCTCCTGCCGCACATTTTCGACGATCTCGCCGAGGTCCACCGCGCGACCGGCGTCAGCGACGCGCTCCCGCCCGGCCAGCCGGCCGCGCCGGACGCGCCGTCCGCCCAGCCGGGGGCCTCGCCGGACGCGTGAGCCCGCGGCCCGCTGCAAGGCTTGATGCAAGCCTTGCAGCGGGCGACTCGGTCGCCCAGTCGGCCGTTTCAAGGCTTGAGACGGCCGACTCGGCGGCCCAGCGGGGCGTTTCAAGGCTTGAGACGGCCGACCGGGCGGCCGGGAGAGCCGTTTCAAGGCTTGAAATCGCCAGATCGGTGACCGAGTCGGGCGTTTCAAGCCTTGAAGCGGGCGACTGTGCGCCGGGGAAGGCGATTTCAAGCGGCGGATGGCGTCGCAGACGCAGAGAGCGGGTTATGTGGGGGAATCGTCGCCGTTCCGGTGCTGCTGGAGAAACGTGAGAAACTGCTCGGCCCGCTCGATGAGATCGTCGTACGTCAGGATGGCGAGGCCGGCGAGGAAGCCGTTCTCGAGGCGAAGACGCTCGCGCTCGGCATCGCTCTGATAGCGCCCGATCACGACGAAGCCGCGGGGGCGCTGGAGGTGCACGGTGATGCCCCGGCGCCCGTCGTACCCGAGCGGCCCGCGGGGCTCCTTCTCCGCCGCATCGTAGTAGGACATGAGCTGGCCTATGGCCCGGGCGCACTCCAGGCTGTGATGGAGCCAGCCGTTGTAGTCCTTGAAAACAGGGTCGCTCGGGCGCTTGAGCTCCCAGAGGTCAGGGAAACCGTCCCAGCGGATCGCGAGGAGATCGATCTCCCCGCCGCGCGTGATCGGGTACGGCGAACGGACGTCCTGGTACTCGGGGCCGAGGATCGCACCCCAGTGCTGGTGGATGAATTTTCGATAGGCGTCCTCGGATTCGTTCCTATCGACGAGCGCACGGAACTCGCGAACGGTACGGCTCATCCTGAAGGCCGGGCTGGCGAGGGCGACGTTCACAGCCTTCGGCACGGCCCGGCGGAGATCGTCGTCCTTGAAGACGAACGGAGCGCCGTGCGTCCGCCGCATCGCGCGGCGGATGAGCTCGGGCTGGTTGTGGGCGGTCACGATGCACACGGGGCGAAACGGGTCAGCGGCGAGGAGCGCGTCGAGCACGCGGAAGCCGTGCTCGACGTCCTCGTCGGAGAGGCCCGGGGCAGAGGGGATCTGCAGGTCCAGCAGGACCACGTCGGGGGAGAACACGGCGGCCTTGTTCAGCGCTTCGGCGGCATCGAGGGCGTGCTCGGCCGTGAACCCGTTGAGCTGGAGCAGGCGCAGGAAGTCGCCGGCAGTAGCCTTGTTGTCCTCGACCAGGAGCACCTTCGGGGCGTTCTTGTCGTTCATGATGCATCCCTCCATGTGACGAACCGCGCGAAGAAGCAGGTGCCCTCGCATTCTGGGTCGAGCCCCACGTAGGCGCCGAGCCGGGCCGCATAGCGCCGCGCGATGGCCAGCCCCAACCCTGTACCGAGCGGCTGATCGCCGCCCTTCTTGGTCGTTACATAGGGCTCGAAGATGCGCTCCCGATCCTCCGCGCGGATACCGGGGCCGTTGTCGACGATGTCGAGGCGGACGGTGTCGCCCTCGTGGGTCGCGCGGATCCCTACGCGAGGCGCGGGGGCGGACGCGACCGCGTGGAACGCGTTCTCCGTCAGGCAGTGGAATATCTCGCGCAGCCCCGCGCGACTGGCCCTCACGGCGAGCGCGACGGAGACATCTATCTCGCAGACGACGTCCGGGTACTTCTGCCGGAGCGGCGCCGCGGCGTCGACCACGTTTTCGTGGAGGGCGAGGCCCTCCGGGGGATCGTTCGGGACCTCCTGCCATCGCCCGGTTTGCTCGGCGAGCGCCGACTGGAACGCGAGCTCTTCGTCGATGCGACGGAACTCATAGTCGAACTTCGCGACGTCTGCGGCGCCGAGGTTCTCCCGGACATGTTGCACGTGCATCAAGATCGCTCCCACGGAGCGCTTGAGCTGATGAGCAAGCGTGAGCTGGAGGCGGCGCTCCACCTCGGCCTCGATCTCGGCGCGGACCTCGACGCCGCGCCCCTCCGCGAACCGGGCCGCCGCCTCCGGTGAGAGGATCGACAGAAACAGGAACACATATTCTCTCGGGAACTGGTGTCGACTCAGAGATCCGACGTTGCCGGCGAGGATCTCGCGCGCGAGCCGGCGTGCGATCAGATAGTCGCGGATCAGGGTATTCATCTGGAAGCGGCCATGGCTGCCTTCCTCGTGCCACGTCAAAATCTGCTCTCGTTCAGGGCCCCGTGCCGGATGCGAGACGAGCTGGCGTCCAGGTTCGATGGAGATCCACCCGAGCGAGAACTGGGTCAGCGCCGCGTCTTCCAGCGGCACGAGCTGCGCCGGAGAAGCCGTCTCGTCCCGAAGAGCTCCACGCAAGACGGTGGAGATGTAGTCGTGGACCACGTACGCGATCCATTGCGCGATGCCACTCGACGAGACACCCCGAGAATCGAGCACGGCATCCAACATTGGCCGCAAGTTCGCAGATGCATCAGTCAGCCTTCTGAACTCAGGCTCACGTTCACGGGCTGAGAGAAACCGAGCATTCAAGGCCGGCGAGCCCAGCCGGGCCTCAAACCAGCGTTCAACATCGATCGACGAGGGAGTCGACAGACTTACATATTTTCCCGGCAGATAGTCGCGGACGGACCTTTCGTAGCTCTTGACCGCCGAGTATTCTAGACAGGCCAATGACGGCTGATGCGAATGCAAGAGCCGGATGTCCTCGTGCACCAGAACGGAAAATCCAAGCGCGTAAGCCAGGCTCGCCGCTCCGACCGGAGCCTGTCTCGAAAGGAGCACCGTGTCGTCCGGCTCGCTCACGAACCGCGCGCCGATCTCGTAAATCACCTGTTCGACGACCGCGGAGCGGTCGGCCGCGTGACGTGAGAGCAAAATGATGGGGGACGTCGGCCTGCCACGCACCCATTCTTTGATCCAACCCACGGCGTCGGGATATGCCCTCTCACGATCGTCGACACGCCGCGGCAAGTACAGCGCTGGCTCGGCTCTCGCTCCATACGCCAGCACATGCTCGCGCACGCTGTCTGCAATCCCTGAGACCTCCAGCACCAGTCGGCGGTACGTGAGCACGGCGCAGCGACCTGCCTCCAGGTCTGCGCTGTATCCAGGCAGCAAGCCACCTACCATCACGACCCCGAGCGCACGATCGGCCGCCGTCGCTCGACGCTTGTCGTCGAGCTCCGCCAGCGCCACGTCGATGTCCTCGGGGCAGCGCGTCCACACCCGGAAGTACGTCCTCCGCCGCCCCAGGCCCTTCCGTGGCGTCGCGAACCAGTCCACGCTGCCCGGCTCGCGGCCGGCCGCCTGCGACACGTCACAATCCGCCGCCTCGAACAGACGGGCCACCGCGTTCTCGCCAGCCATCGCCGGCTCGTGCTCGTCGTCGTTCATGGGTCGCACATCCTCCATGGCACGCACGCGCTTGGACGCGCAACGCCCGCCTGCGTGCCAACGACCGATCGGGCGAGGCGCAGAAGAGCTCGTCGCACCTTCGCGAGCGCGCCCGCGCGCCGCCTCAGATCACCCTGTCCACGAGCGGCTCCCCCCGCTCGAACCGCCGCAGGTTCGCCAGGAAATGCTCCACCTGCGCCATCGGCTCCTCGCGCCGCCCGCCGGCCGTGTGCGGCGTGATGACGCAACCCGGAGCGCGCCAGAGCGGGTGGTCCGGCGGCAGCGGCTCGGGATCCGTCACGTCGAGGTACGCGCCCGCGATCCGGCGCGCCTCGAGCGCCTCGATCAGCGCGGCCTGGTCCACGGTGACGCCCCGGCCGACATTGAAGAACCACGCGTCCGGACGCATCCGCGCGAGCAGCGCGGCCGAGACCAGCCGCCGCGTGCCCTCGGCCTCCGGCAGGCTCGAGACCACGTGATCGGCCCAGGCGAACGCGTCGCCCAGCTCCTCCCTCACGACCACGCGGAAAGGCTCATCACCGCGGGGGCGAGAGCGCAGGACGCAGAGCTCCACCTCGAACGGGGCGAGCAGCTCGGCGAGGCGGCGGCCGATCGCGCCGAAGCCGAGGAGGAGCACCCGCCGGCCGCGCAGGAGCGCGCTCCGCGACCGCACGTGCGCGTCGGGCCAGCCGCGCGGGCCGCGCTGGTTCTCGAGGCACTCGGGCAGCCGCCGCGAGGCCGAGAGCAGGAACGCGAGCGCGTGCTCCGCGCAGGGATCGGCGTAGACGCCGCTGCTCGTCGTCAGCGCGGCGCCGCGGGCGGCGAGCGCGGCGCGGACCGCCGCCACGTCGTAGCGGGCATACCCCGCGGTGCTGAGGTGCACCCAGCGGAGCCGCGGGGCCGCGCGCACGTCGTCGGGGTGCGGCTGGCCAAAGACGACCTCGGCGCCGAGGACGAGCGGATCCGGCGCGACGACGGCGAGGTTCTTCGCGGAGCGCGCCGCGGCCAGCTCGAGCGCGTGCGGCGCGACGCCCTCCGAGAGCGAGCGCGCCGCCTCCGGCGGCAGAACAATGGTGCTCGCGATGATCAGCCGATCCACCGACGCCTCCTCCTCACCCGTGCACGGCGCGCCCGAACTCCCGCATCCACGCCTGCTCGTCCGCGGTGAGCGGCCCCTTCGCGAGCGCGTCGAGGTTCTCCTCCACCTCGGCCCGGCTCTTCGGCCCCGTCAGCGCGAGATCCACGTGCGGGCTGGAGAGCTGGAATCGATAGCAGTCGCCGGCCGTCATCGCCGGGCGATCCCAGCCCTTCGGCTGCTTCAGCAGCCGGCGCCACGCCGTCGCCGTGTAGGCGAGGATGCTCGGCTTCGCGTCGCGCACGTGCGGGAAGATGTCACGCTCCGCGCCGGGGTGCGCGGCGTTGTAGCGGATCATGAGCAGGTCGAGCGGCGACGACCCGGCCAGGCGGCCTGCCCGCGGGCGGTCGTGGATGCTCACCCCGAGCGCCCGCACCTTGCCGCTCTCGCGCAGGTGAACGAGCTCGCGCTCGGTCGCGCTCGTCCAGGCAGACCCGACGCCGAGCCAGCCGAGCAGGTAGACATCGAGGTGATCGGTCCCGAGCTCCCGGAGCAGCTTCTCCGCGCCCCGGCGCACGCCCCAGCCGAACCAGCCGAGCTGCGCGAAGCCGACCACCGCCACGCTGTCGCGGCGCCCCTTCAGCGCCTCGCGCAGCGGGTTGCCGAGCCCGCCCGAGCGCATCGTCCAGAGGAAGAGATTGACGCCGCGGTCCATCGCCGCGCGCACCCCGCCCTCGTCGATGCCGTAGTTCGCCGCGAGCCCGAGCCGGAAGATGCGCTTGCCGCCAAAGGCGGTCGGCGCGCGGTGGAGCCAGTCGTCCATGGAGCGGATCTACCATCACCTCCGTCGATGTCACCGGCTCCCGCGCGCCGCACATTCGCCGCCCACGGCCGCCCCGACCTGTGCGAGACTCCCGGGCCACCGATGGGCCAGGACTCCCCTCCCCGGTGCGCCGGCTGCAGCGCTCCGCTCCCGGAGAACGCCCGCTTCTGCCCCTCGTGCGGCCAGCTCGTCGCCGCGCCGGATCCCGGCCCCGCCCTCGCCGCGACGGCGTTCCCCGCGACGCAGCTCGGCGCCGTCGGGCTGCCGCCAAGCTCCCTGCCGCTGCCGCCGGTGCGGCTCTTGCCCGGGACGGAGATCAGCGTCTATCGCATCGAGTCGACGCTCGGCGAGGGCGGCATGGGCGTCGTCTACCGCGCTCACGACCGGGCGCGCGAGCGCGTCGTCGCCGTCAAATGCCTGCACTCGAACCTCTGCGGCAACCCGGAGATCCGGCGGCGGTTCGCGCGGGAGGCGCGGGTGCTCCGCTCCTGGAGCCACGAGAACGTGGTCGCCGTCTACGATTTCGTCGAGCGCGATCACCTGCTCGCGATCGTCATGGAGTACGTCGACGGGTCGACGCTGGTGCGGCACCTCGAGCGGTGGCGCGGGCGCATCCCCTTCCAGGAGATCCGCGCGCTGTTCGGCGGCGTCCTCGACGCGATGGACGAGGGGCACCGCATGGGCATCATCCACCGCGATCTCAAGCCCGACAACATCCTCGTCACGACCGGGAAAGACGGCCTCTCCCCCAAGATCGTCGACTTCGGCATCGCCAAGATCCTGGAGGGGACGACGTACACGCTGAGCGGCGCGTTCCTCGGGACGTGTTGTTACATGTCGCCAGAGCAGGTGAAGAGCCCCCACGCCGCGGATCGGCGCTCGGACATCTACTCTCTCGGCGTGACGCTCTACAAGCTGACGACAGGGCAGGTGCCGTTCGACAGCCCCAACCACTTCGCCGTGATGATGGCCCACGTCGCCGACGCCCCGGCGCCCCCCTCGTCGCTGCGCCCCGACCTCCCGCCGGCCCTCGACCGGCTCGTGCTCGACGCGCTGTCGAAGGACCCGGCGGGGAGGCCGGCGTCGTGCGCGGAGTTCCGGGCGCGGCTCGACGAGGCGCTCTCGGAGTTCTCGCCCGCCCCGTCGCGGCCCTCGTCCGACGGGCGCGAGCTCGCGCCGACGGTCCGCGAGAAGACCGGCGAGCAGATGATCCTGGTCCCCGGCGGGCCGTTCCTGAGCGGGCAGCAGCGCAGGAAGGTCCATGTCGACGCGTTCTACATGGATCGCACGCCGGTCACGAACCGCCAGTTCAAGGCGTTCCTCGACGTGACCGGGTACCGCCCCGACGACGACGACGCGAGCCGGCTCCTCGCCCATTTCAGGCGCGGCGAGATCCCCGCGGGCCTCGAGGACCACCCCGTGGTGTACGTGTCGTGGGACGACGCGCGGGCCTACGCCAACTGGGCCGGCAAGCGCCTGCCGACCGAGGCCGAGTGGGAGAAGGCCGCGCGCGGCACCGACGGCCGCAAATACCCGTGGGGGCGCGCCGAGCCCGGGCCCACGCGCGCGAACTACGACAACCGCGAGGGCGGGACGGTGCCCGTCGGCTCGCTGCCGGGGGGCGCCTCTCCTTACGGCATCCTCGACCTCGCCGGCAACGTGTGGGAGTGGTGCGAGGACTACGACGATCCGCACTTCTACGCGGACGGCCCCTCCCACAACCCGCGCAACACGCGGCCCTCGGACCGGCCGCTGCTCGTGATGCGCGGCGGCTCGTGGATGTACGGCGCGCAGTCGCTCCGCACCTGGGCGCGCACGAGCTTCGAGGCGCACTACCGCTTCGCCGGCGGCGGCTTCCGCTGCGTGCGAACGGCCTCGTCGAGCTGAGGGCGCGGGCGACGGGTGTTGCGCGCGGCGGCTCGGCGCGGGCGCGGCGGCTCCGCGGGCTCGGCGGCTCCGCGCGGGCGCGCGGGCGCGCGGCGCAAGAGCGCCTGGCCAACCGGCGGCGGCGCGGATAGAACGCCGGGCGCAGATGCAGACGAACAGGGCCAGGGCGAGCGGCGGCGTCCGCGTGCGGCTGACCGGCGTCCGGCGCGTCTTCCCGGTGCTGGACGACGCCGGCCGCGCGGCGAGGGACGGCGCCCCCGGCGTGATCGCGATCGACGGCATCGATCTCGACATCGCGCCTGGCGCGTTCGTCGCGCTGCTCGGGCCCTCCGGGTGCGGCAAATCCACCCTGCTGCGGCTCGTCGCCGGGCTGGACCGCGCCGACGCCGGCGCGGCCGTCGTCGAGGCCGAGGAGGCGCCGGGCGGCGAACGCGGCGCGGGCGGCGCTCGCGCGCCCCTCGCGTACGTCTTCCAGGACGCCCACCTCCTGCCCTGGCGGAGCGTCCTCGAGAACGCCGCGCTGCCGCTCGAGCTCGCCGGCGCGCCGCTCGACGAGCGCCGCGCGGCGGCGCGGGCGGCGCTCGTCCAGGTCGGCCTCGCCGACGCGGGCGCGCGGTACCCGGCCGAGCTCTCCGGCGGCATGCGCATGCGCGTATCGCTCGCCCGCGCGCTGATCACGCGCCCGCGGCTGCTCCTGCTCGACGAGCCGTTCGCCGCGCTCGACGAGCTCACGAGGAGCCGGCTCGACGACGAGCTCCGCGCGCTCTGGGCCGAGCTCGGCATGACGGTGCTCTTCGTGACCCACTCGATCACCGAGGCCGCCTACCTCGCCGAGCGCGCCGTCGTCCTGTCCCCGCGGCCGGCGCGCGTCGTCGCCGACCGCACGCTTTCGCTGCCGGACCAGCGGACGGCCGCGCTGCGCACCGAGCCCGCGTTCGCCCGCGAGGTGCGCGCGCTGCAGGAGGCGCTGGAGAGCGGGGGGGCGTGAGGCGCGGACCGGCGAGCCCGGCATTCCCGGTGCTCCACGGGTGGAGGCGGATGAGATCGCGGCAGCTCGGCGCGCCCGGAGGTCCCTTCCGCTCCCGTTTGCCGCCGCACTCTGACAGCGGCGCGCCGCGAGACTCCTGACGTGCGCTACAGTCCCTCCTGCCCACCATGGCCAACGCGATCCGCATTCGCACCCAGGTCACCTCCGATATCCTCCACATCCCGGAGCTCTCGTCGCTCGCGGGCAAGAACGTCGAGGTGATCATCCTCGAGGAGGAGTCGGCCCCGCGCAGCCTCACGCCGCCGGCGCGCAAGCTCGGGGCGCTCCGAGGCCTGTTCGACGTCCCTGACGATTTCGACGCTCCCCTGCCCGAGGACATGCTTCACGCCTTCGAGGGAGATGGAGAGACGTGAAGCTGCTCCTTGACACCCATGTGTGGCTCTGGGCTGCGCTCACGCCGGAGCGCATCGCCACGACGGCCCGGCAGGCCATCGAGGATCCTCACAACACCCTCCTGATCTCCGCCGCAAGCGCCTGGGAGATCGCGGTGAAGCACGCTATCGGCAAGCTCCCGCTCCCCGAAAGGCCGGAGCTCCTCGTCCCGCGGGTCATCGCCGCGCTCGAAGGGATCGAGCTCCCCGTGACCTCCCGTCACGCGATCTCGTCCGCGGCCTTGCCGTACCATCACCGAGATCCCTTCGATCGCCTCCTCGTGGCACAGGCGCTTTGCGAAGGGGCAGCGCTCGTCACCGTGGACGAGCTGCTCACCCGCTACGGCGCCACGGTGCTCTGGGCCGGCTCGTGACAGGGCAGCGACGCCGGCGTCGCCACGTCGAACCGTCGTTCCCGCGCGCCCGCTGAGCCCGGCCCCTCCCCGGCACGGCCGTCCCCACGAGCCCCGGGGCGGTCCGCGCGCCCATTCCACCGCGCTGCTGCCCCCTGCCGCAAAGCGACGTCCATCGTGGCCATCGTGGGCAGAGCTCCCACTCGCCGCACGATCCTGCGCGCGAACGCGCTTCCATGCCGACAGCGCGCTCGTACAATCGCCTCATGCCCACGTGCCCCCGGCGGTTGCTTCCCCGCGCCCTTCCTTGGTTTTTGCTCGCTGCAGCGGCCTGCGGCGGTGATCCGGATGTCGTCCTGCCACCCGGCGATGGCGGCGGGGGCACCGGCGGCACGAGCAGCAGCTCGGGCGATGGCGGCGGGTTCGTCGGGTCGATGGCCTCCTCGGGCGGCGCGGGCGGCGAAAGTGGCTGTGAGGGCGTGAGCTGCCAGGAGGACCAGCACTGCGAGGAGGAAGACGGACAAGGCACCTGCGTCGACAACACGTGCGACGACCTCACCTGCGACGCGACCGAGGTGTGCGAGACGCCCCCGGACGGAGGCGCGCGCTGCGTCGATATCGCCTGCCAGAGCGATCTCGAGTGCGCCTTCAACCAGTTCTGCGACGGCACCATCTGCGTCGTCGATGCCTGCACGGCCGGCGCGCGGACGTGCGACGGCGACAGCCTCCTGCTGTGCGTGTCGAACGGCAGCACCACGAGCGAGCTCTTCACGTGCGGCGGATCGGCCTACTTCGAGAGCAAGTGCACCGACGACGGCGCCGGGACCGCCAGCTGCCCCTGCGAGGACGACTGGGACTGCCCCACCTACGCCTCCTGCGAGGTCGGCTCCTGCTCCGGCACGGGCGCCGCGCCCACGTGCCTCTTGCCGCCGGAGCCGTTCGCTGGCGCCCTGCCGCAGAGCGAGATCCAGTGGGGAGGGGAGAACCGCGCCAACTCCGACGCGGCCAACAGCCCGTTCAAGACCTCGGCGCAGACCGTCATGACGCCGCTCGTCGCCAACCTCGACGACGACAACGGCGACGGGCTCATCAACGAGCTCGACTTCCCCGAGATCATCTTCACGACGTTCTGCGGCTCGGACTTCGGCGAGCACGGCGTCCTCCGCGCGATCCACGGCGGCGGTCCCCGCAAGGGAGAGAACTACTTCGCGGTGCTCGGCGCGCAGGTCTGGCACGAAGGCGACCCCATCGACGCGCCCTACGCCTGCGCCGACGCGACGCTGATGCCGACCGCCGGGCTGGCCGTGGGCGATCTCGACGGCGACGGCGTCCCCGAGATCGTCGCGATCACCGCCGTCGTGGAGATGCAGGGCTCCACGAAGGTGACGAAGACAGGGCTCCAGATCTTCAGCAACACGGGCGAGACCAAGGTCCTCACGGACGTACTCTGGACGGGCTACAACGAGCCGTCGCCCGCGCTCGCCAACATCGACGGCGAGGGGCTCCCGGAGATCGTGGTCGGGCCGAACGTGTTCACGTTGCGCGTCGACGAGGCGACCCGCGAGCTCTCCATCGTCGACCACTTCAAGGGCGACAAGGCTCAAGGGATACAGGGGTCTCCGGCGAACCAGCAGAACCGGCTCGGGCCCATCGCGTGCGTCGCGAACCTCAACGACGACCCCCGGCTGGAGATCGTCGCGGGCAGCACCGCCTATGGGCTGCCCCGCCCGCCGCCCGGCGTGACGAGCAGGGCCGGGTGCGCGCCGCCGTACACCGACAAGGAGGCGACGGCGTACTGCGAGGGGAAGCTCATCGAGGTCTGGGACGGGCAGACCGTCAACGGCACGGCCGGGATCCCGCTCGAGCAGCGCGACGGCCTCTGCGCCGTGGCCGACGTCCTCGGAGAGGACCAGGACGCCGCACCCGGGCCGAGCAACCCGCTCGACAAGCGCCCGGAGGTGATCCTGTTCAACAACGGGTACTTCTTCGTGCTCAACGGGCAGAACGGCACCATCAAGCGCCGCCAGGTGATGACGGCCGCGGGCACCAACTTCGACGGCGGCGCCCCGAACGTGGACGACTTCGACGGCGACGGCTTCCCCGAGGTCGGCACGGCGTTCGGCCTCCGCTACATGATGTTCGATCTCCAGGCGCCGACGGCCGAGTGCCCGGCGTGGCCCAACGCGCTCACCGACGGGGTCACGGGATTGCAGGGCAACCCGGAGCGGACCCCGAACGGGAAGCCGTGCACCACGGACGAGGAATGCGGCGCCCCGGGCGCTGCGACGTGCAACCAGCAGCGGGGCACCTGCGTCTGCTACCACAACGGCTGGCAGCGCTTGACCGAGGACGACTCGAGCCGCACCACCGGGTCGAGCGTGTTCGACTTCAACGGCGACGGCGCCGCCGAGGTCATCTACAACGACGAGTGTTACTTCCGCATCTACGACGGCGTGACGGCCGACGTCCTGTTCAAGGTGCCCTCGCCGAGCCGCACCCGGTCCGAGTACCCGATCGTCGCGGACGTCGACAACGACGGCAACGCGGAGATCGTGTTCGGCACCTCGAACGAATCGACCCATTGCTCGCAAGGCACCGACTACAACAACGGCCTCGAGGTCTGGGGCGCGCAGAACGACCTCTGGGTCTCGGCGCGCCGCATCTGGAACCAGCACAGCTACCACGTGACGAACGTGCTCGAGAGCGGCGGCATCCCCCTGAAGGAGCCCGAGAGCTGGAAGGCGTACGGCGGCCGCACCTACAACACCTACCGCTCGAACCCGCGGTCGTACGGCATCGCGCCGGATCTCGCGCTGAGCGGCATCCAGGTCTCGTCCCCGGACGCGACCTGCGGCGAGCTCACCCACGAGGTCGCCATCACCGTGCGCGTCGAGAACCTCGGTGATCTCCGCGTGGGCCCCGGCGTCGCCATCAACTTCTACGGCGAGTGGGACACGCCGGACGTTGATGAGCCGCTCTACGGTGAGGACCTCGCCCCGCTGAAGTTCGTCCTCCAGAGCAGCATCGAGCCGCACAGCTCGCTGCTCCTGACGGTGAGCTACAGCGCCGCGCACAACGCGCAGCAGACGCTGCCCGCCCGCGTGCGCGCGGTCGTGGACGAGGACGCCGTCGAGCGCGAGTGCCACGAGGACAACAACGCGCTCACCGCGCCCCTCGACGCCGGCAGCGCGCGCCCGGACCTCCAGATCGCGATCGGCCGGGTGAACACCAACAAGTGCGCCGTGAAGCAGGTCGACGTCCCGACGACCGTCACCAACGCCGGCTCCGCGCCGGCCAGCGACGTGCGGATCCGGTACTACGCGGGCGATCCCGGCCAGGGTGGGACGGCGCTCCACGAGGAGGTCATCCCGGGGCCGATCGCGCCAGGGGCGAGCGAGAGTCTCACCGCCACCATCGAGAAGTTCCCGTCGAACCTGTCGATCCTGATCTACGCCGTCGTCGATCCGGACGAGGCGATCGACGAGTGCAACGACGGGAACAACAAAGACGCCGCCTCGGACAAGATCCTGTGCCCGGAGATCAACTGACGCGCCGGCGTCCGGCCGGCGGGCCTCCCCGCCAGCCGGACGCGCGCCGCGCACGATCACCGGCTCCCGCGCGGGGCGCGGTGCTATGCCTCTGCGCCCCGCCGCGCCGCTGACAGCGCCCCGCGAGGCGCGCCGCCCCGGCGCGCTGCACCCCGCGCCCCGCGCGCCGCGACCCAAGCCCCCACAGCGCCATGCTCGGAACCTCGAACCTCGCGAAATCATTCGGTGATCGGACCCTCTTCGAGGGCGTCTCGCTCAAGCTGAACGCCGGATCCCGCTACGGCCTCGTGGGCGCGAACGGCTCGGGGAAGACCACCTTCCTGAAGATCGTGGCGGGCGACGAGCCCGCGAGCGACGGGAGCGTCAGCATCCCGAAGGACGCCCGCGTGGGGGTGCTCCGGCAGGACCGGTTCCTCAGCGACGACCAGATCATCCTGGATCTCGCGATGATGGGCGATCGCGTCGTGTGGGAGGCGCTCGTCGAGTCGCGCCGCCTCGCGGAGGACGGCGGCGACGCCGGCCGGGTGGCGGACCTGGAGGATCGCATCCGCGCCCACGACGGCTACACGCTGGAGGCGCGCGCGAGCGCCGTCCTCGAGGGGCTCGGCATCCCCGTGGAGGCGCACCGGAGGCCGCTCTCCACGCTCTCGGGCGGCTTCAAGCTGCGCGTGCTGCTCGCGCAGGTGCTCCTCGGCGGCGCGGACGTGCTGCTGCTCGACGAGCCCACGAACCACCTCGACATCCTCTCCATCCGCTGGCTCGAGAGGTTCCTGGCCGGCTACAAGGGCTGCGCGGTCGTCATCTCCCACGACCAGCGCTTCCTCGACAACGTCGCCACGCACATCCTCGACGTCGACTACGAGACGATCACGCTCTACACGGGAAACTACGCCGCCTTCGTCGTCGAGAAGCGGTCGATCCGCGAGCGCAAGCAGGCCGAGATCGCCCGCGCCGAGAAGATCATCGCGGACAAGCGCGCGTTCGTGGAGCGGTTCGGCGCGAAGGCGACCAAGGCGCGCCAGGCGCAGAGCCGGCTCAAGCAGATCGAGAAGATCGAGGTCGAGGAGCTCGCCGACACGTCGCGCCGTTCGCCGCTGTTCCGGTTCGCGATCCAGAGGCCGAGCGGGCGCGACGTGCTCGAGGCGAAGGGGATCTCGAAGTCGTACGGCGCGAAGCAGGTGCTGCGCGACGTCTCGCTGTCGGTGCGGCGCGGCGAGCGGGTCGCGGTGATCGGGCCGAACGGGCTAGGCAAATCGACGCTGCTCAAGATCCTCGTGGGCCGGCTCGCGGCCGACGCCGGCGGCGCGTCGTGGGGGCACGAGGCCCGCGTCGGCTACTTCGCCCAGGATCACCGCGAGCTGCTCGTCGACGGGTCGATGACGCCGCTCTCCTTCCTGTGGGCGGCGTGCCCCGACGAGTCGCCGAGCTACGTCCGCGGCCAGCTCGGCAGGGCGCTGTTCTCGGGCGACGACGTCGAGAAGAGCGTCGGCTCGCTCTCCGGCGGCGAGGCGGCGCGGCTCATCTTCTGCCGGATCATCGTCGAGCGGCCCAACGTGCTCGTGCTCGACGAGCCGACCAACCACCTCGACCTCGAGGCGATCCAGGGGCTCGTCGAGGGGCTGAAGGCGTTCGAGGGGACGGTGCTCTTCGTCTCGCACGATCGCTACTTCGTCTCCGAGCTGGCGACGCGCATTCTCGAGGTGACGCCGAGCGGGCCGCGCGATTTCCCCGGCACCTACGAGGAGTACCTGGCCGGCTGCGGCGACGATCACCTCGACGCCGACACGGTGGTGCTGAAGGCGAAGCGCGAGCACCAGAAGGCGGCCGCGCCTGCGGAGGCGGGCGGCTCCTGGGAGGAGCAGAAGCGGCGTCGCAACCGGCAGAAGGAGCTGCCCGCGCGGCGCGACAAGGTGCTCGCGTCCATCGAGGCGGCCGAGGCGCGGAAGAAGGCGATCCAGGACCTCTACTGCAGCGACGGCTTCTTCGAGCGCACCGGGCAGGCCGAGATCGCGGCGCTCCAGGCCGAAGACGAGGCGCTCGGCCCGCGCATCGACGCGCTCATGGCCGAGTGGGAACAGCTAGAGCAGGAGATCGCGGAGCTCGGGGCGGTTCAGGCGCAGTGAGGTCCTGCCGGGCTGCCCGGCCCCGGGAGAGGGGGTCCGCCGCGCGGCGCGGGGGCCCCGCCGAACGCGCCTGAGACGATGATCCTCCGGCGAAGCCGGAGGAGCATCGTCTCAGGCTCAAACATCGGCCCATCCCCCGCGCCACGCGGCGGACCCCCTCTCCCGGGGCCTACGTGTTCGCGCAACCGCAACGCGAGGACGACCTCGGTCATCGCAACGCTAGCGGGTGAGCCGTCGCTCAGTGACTTCTTGTCTTGCGGCTGGCCATGTCGATGCCGACGGCCAGGATGAGGATGATGCCCTTGATGATCGGCTGCCAGAAGCTCTCCGTGTTCATCAGGCTCATGCCGTTGTCGAGCGAGGCCATGACGAGCGCGCCGAGCAGCGCGCCCCAGATGGTGCCCTGCCCGCCGAGGAGCGACGTGCCGCCGATGACGGCGGCCGCGATCGCGTCGAGCTCCATCATCCGGCCGGCGTCCGAGGTCGCAGAGCCGACGCGGGCGGTGAGCACCACGCCCGCGATGCCCGCCATCACGCCCATCAGCGTGAACACGGCGATGAGGTGACGATCGATGCTGATGCCGGAGTAGAAGGCCGCCTCGCGGTTTCCGCCGATCGCGTAGAGGTGCCGCCCGAACGTCGTGTGCTTCGCGAGCACCGTGAACACGGTCGCGAGCACGAGCACGACGAGCACGGGGAACGGGACACCCTCGTAGGAGTTCATCAGGGCGGCGAACGCGAGGGAGAACACGGCGAGCCCGATCCACGGGTAGCGCGCCGTGCCGGTCGCGCGCGCCGCCTTGTACAGCAGCCCGACGCAGAGGACGCCGGCGCCCGCCCAGCCGAGGGTGTGCGGCACGTACGCCTGGCCCACGAACAGGTAAGGACGCGCCGGCGAGATGGACACACCGCCTGTCAAGCCGAGCATGGAGCCCTGGAAGATGAGCATCCCGCCGAGCGTGACGATGAACGGGGGAATCCGCAGCCGCGCCACGAGGGTGCCCTGCACGAAGCCAAGGACGGCCCCGAGCAGGAGCGGCAGGATGAAGGCGGCCGGCAGCGGCCAGCCGAGGCTCACGTAGATCATCGCCGATGAGGCGCCGAGCAGACCGGCGAGCGCGCCCACCGAGAGATCGATCTGCCCCGCGACGATGACCATCACCATGCCGATGGCCAGGATCGACGTCACCGACATCTGCCGCGCGAGGAGCGTCAGGTTGCGCGGCGTCACGAACGTCCCATCGGTCGTGATGGAGAAGGCAATCCAGATCGCGATGAGCGAGCCCACCATCGAGAGGGCGCGCCAGGGGATACGCATGCGAAGCTTGGCCTCGCTCATTCCGTCACCTTCCTCGTTGCAGCAGCCATCACGCGCTCCGCGGTCGCGTCCTTCCGGTCGAGGCAGGCCGTCGGCCTGCCCTGGTTGAGGACCAGCACACGGTGGCTCATGCCGAGCAGCTCCGGCAGATCGGAGGACACGAGCACCACGGCGAGCCCATCCGAAGCGAGCTTGTGGATGAGCTGGTAGATCTCTGCCTTCGCCCCGACGTCGATTCCCCGGGTCGGCTCGTCGAGCAGCAGCACCCGGGGCCCCGTCATCAGCCATTTGCCGATCACGATCTTCTGCTGGTTGCCGCCCGAGAGCTGGTTCGCGAGCGCGAGCGGCCCAGACGCCTTGGTCCTGAGCGCCTTCATCTGCTCGACCGCCGTGACCTCCCGATCGGCGTGATCGAGGAAGAGCCCCTTCACGAACCGCCGCAGGGTCGCGAGCGTGATGTTGTCGAGGAGGGTCGCCTCGAGCACGAGGCCGTGGCGCTTGCGATCCTCGCTGACGAGCGCGATGCCCGCGTCGATCGCCTGCGCGGGGGCCGTGTACGGCGGCGTCGCGGGCCCGCCTCGGACCGAGATCGCGCCGGTGACGCGGCTCGTCGCGGCGCCAAAGATCGTCGAGAGGAGCGCGGTGCGGCCGGCGCCCATGAGGCCGCCGATGCCCAGCACCTCGCCGGCGCGCACCTCGAAGCTCACGTCGCGCAGCACGAACCGCCCGGGGTGCCCGGCGTCCTCGACCGACCAGCCCTGGACCGACATCGCGACGGGGCCCTCCGGCGGCGGGGGGCAGGGGTAGAGGTTCGTCACCTCGCGGCCGACCATGTACGAGATGACGTTGTCGGGCGAGAGCGCGGTCCGCGGCTGGGTCGTGATCGACTTCCCGTCACGGAGGACCGTGATGCGGTCGGCGATCTCGAAGACCTCCTCGAGCCGGTGGCTGATGTAGATGCAGGAGACACCGCGGGCGCGCAGATCGCGCAGCAGGCCGAGCAACGTCCTCACGCCGGACTCGGTGAGCGCCGCCGTGGGCTCGTCGAGGACGAGGATCTTCGCGTCCTTGAGCAGCGCCTTGGCGATCTCGACCATCTGCTGCTGGCCGATGCCCAGCTCCTTGATCGGGCGCTCGGGATCGATGTCCAGCCCGACGCGCGCGAGCGCCTCCCGCGCCAGGGCCCGCACCGCGTCCCAGTCGATGAGCCCCCCGCGGACGGGCTCCCGCCCGAGCACGAGGTTCTCGGCGACGGTGAGATCGGGCACGAGCGCGAGCTCCTGCGCGATCAGCGCGATGCGGTGCTCCTCGGCGCTGCGCATGCTGCTGAACTGCACGACGCCGCCGTTCAAGCGGATCTCGCCGCCGTAGGTGCCTGCGGGGTAGTAGCCGCACAGGATCTTGATGAGGGTGCTCTTACCCGCGCCGTTCTCGCCGCAGAGGGCGTGAATCTCGCCTTCCTGGAGGTCGAACGAGACGCCATCGAGGGCTTTCACCCCGGGGAACTGCTTCGTGATCGATGCGAGCTCGAGGAGAGGCATTGTCCTGGGCGCAAGGGGGCGTCAGCGCGCGGCCACGTTCGCCTGGGAGGGGCCTGCGATGCAAGCACTTTGTTGGAAGCGCGCAGAGGATCCAGGCGCGCAGGTCGTCACGCGTCACGCGTCGCGTGTTGCGCGTCACGCATGCTCCCTGGGAAGCGCCGGGGCCAAGAGGAGTGGTTGAGAGCCCCCTGCTCGAGGGCTCCCGGCGCGGCCCGGGCGACGGCGCTCAGTTGTAGAAGCCGAGGTCGTCGATGTAGAGGTCGAACTTGGGCGCGATGCCGACCTGGAACTGGATCGCGTAGAGCTTCGTCGCGTCGATCTGGTCGGTGCCCGCCGGATCACCCCAGCCGCCCTGCTTCAGCTCCGCGAAGGGAATCGTGAACTGCTGCCACTCCTCGGTGAGGGTGAGCGACTTTTGCCACTTGTCGCACTCGTCCGAGCAGGAGCCGCCGGCCGGATCCGTGCCCGGGTCCGAGATCATGACGCTCGCGCTCGTGGCGGAGCCCGCGCCGATCTTGGCCCAGAACGTGATTCCCGTGTACGCCGAGGCGTCATAGGCGGTCTTGGCGCCCTCGGGGCTGTTCAGCTCGAAGCCGAAGCCAGCGCCCCACGTCTCGAAGCCCTCTCCCCACGAGCGCGCCGCGTACGTGCTCTGCCCGCGCGCCGGCGCGAGCGCCGTCATCGTGAAAGGCTCTTCCCCGGTCCCGTCCGGATCGGGCGGCGGGGTCTGCTTGGCCCCCGCCGACCCGTCATTGAAGGTGTACCAGTAACCGACCCGCCCGCCCTTGGCGAGGATGGCGTTGTCGTTGTCCTCCATGTCATCGATCATCTCGATCGTCTGGGGGCCGGCGCCCGCGCCCGTCGACGCGGTGGTGCTCGCGGACGACGAGGTCGCGGCGGCGTCGGTGGTCCCCGTGCTCGCCGTCGTGGTCGACGGGTCCACGGTGCCCGAGGAGGAGGTGGTGCTGCCGGCGCTGCCGGAGCCGCCCGCGCCCCCGCTCCCGCTCCCGCTCCCGCCACCATCGTCGCCGCTGGCGCACGCCGCGACAGCCAGTCCAGAGACCGCCAAGCCAAAAGCACGCAAGAAAATTCTAGTCTTCATACGTTCACATCTCCGTATCTACGTTATTCTAATCAGCGCTCGCTCTGGGCCGGACGTCAATTGAATCGAGGAGCGTCCCGGCGCGGCGAGTATCGCCTGGAAGCTCAGGCCCTGCAACCTTCTTCTTTCCTCGCGGCAATCCATCTTTCTCTTCGCTCGCCGTCGTTCGCCCTGGAGGCGCGGCTCGCGCGAATGTCCTTGTTGGGGCCGCTCGCAACGGCGGTGGCATGTTCGGAGCGTCGTTGAGACGTGAGCGCCTGGATCAGCGCGAGTGGCCGCCTGCTTGCAAGGCGCCTTCGCGGGCTCTCTCGGCGAGGCTCGAAGGAGGAGAGATGGCACGGGCGAAGGCTGGCCGGCGAGCGCGCGCCGCGTCGCAGAGGAGCGCGCAGAGCGCGGACCGGGAGCGGAGCGGCGGCGGAGGCGCGCCCCCGACGGAGCAGGAGAGAGCCCCGCGGACAGAGCGGCAGAGCGCGGCGGCGCAGCGCGCGAGCTGCGCGCGGCTGCCGGGGAGGAGGGGAATCGGGGGGCTGCTCCTGAGCCGGCTGGAGACGGCGGCATACCGCATCTACGAGCGGGTCGCCGGGCTGTCCGAGGAGCGGCCGGCGCTCGGGGTCGAGATCGCGGCGTCGGCGCTGCGGGCGCTCGGGGCCCGCGCGCCGCGGGTCGTGAGCAGCGTCACGGTGAGCCGCGCGCGGGCGGCGGTCCTGCACGCGCTGCAGGACGCGGCGGGCGTGCGGCGCCTCCTGCCGAGCATCGGGCGCGTGGAGGCCGGCGCGAAGAGGCAAGCCTCGACGGTCCGGGCGGCCGGCGCGGGTGGCCCGGAGCGCACGCCGGCAGGCGTCGTCTCGCTCGCGACCGCGCCGGGCGACAGGGGCACGGAGATCAAGGTGGTGCTGCCGGGCGCGCGGCCGCGGGGGCGGCTCGCGCGCGCGGCGGGCGAGCTCTTGGCGGAGCTGCCCAGGCGGCAGCTGCGGGGCGAGCTGCGGCGCCTGCGGCAATGGATCGAGATCGGCGAGATCCCGACGACGGCGGGGCAGCCGTCCGGCCGGGCAGACCGTGAGAGGGAATGACCATGCGCGCGATCTGCTGGAATGGGGTGGATGACATCGTCGTGGAGTCGGTGCCCGAGCCGAAGCTCATCAGCCCGCACGACGCCATCGTCCGCGTCTCGCTGTCGTCGGTCTGCGGCTCGGATCTGCACCTGCTCCACGGGTACATCCCGACGATGAAGCAGGGCGACATCCTCGGGCACGAGTTCCTCGGCGAGGTCGTGGAGACCGGCGCGGAGGTGAAGCGGGTGCAGCGGGGCGATCGCGTCGTCGTGTCGTCCATCATCGGGTGTGGGCGGTGCGCGTATTGCCAGCGCGAGCTGTGGTCGCTCTGCGAGAACTCGAATCCTCATCACGTGGTGACGGACAGGGTGTTCGGGGACACGACGGCCGCGATCTTCGGCTACTCGCATGCCTTCGGGGGCTTCGCGGGGAGCCACGCCGAGTACGTGCGCGTGCCGTTCGCGGATCACGGCGCGTTCAAGGTCCCCGACGGGGTGCGGGACGAGAGCGCGCTGTTCGCCTCCGACGCGCTCTCGACGGGCTACATGGCGGCCGAGCTCTGCGACATCCGCCCGGGACAGGTCGTCGCCGTCTGGGGGTGCGGGGGCGTCGGTCAGATGGCGATCAAGAGCGCCTATCTCCTCGGCGCCGAGCGCGTGATCGCGATCGACCGGATCGCGGACCGCCTGGCGATGGCGAAGGCGCGCGGGGGCGCCGACGCCCTGAACTACGCCGAGGTCGACGTCCAGGAGGCGCTCCGCGAGATGACGGGCGGGCGCGGCCCCGACGCCTGCATCGACGCGGTGGGCATGGAAGCCGACGGGACGGGCCTGCAGCACGCGGTCGATCGGGTGAAGCAGGCGTTCCGGATGCAGAGCGACCGCCCGCTCGTGCTGCGCGAGGCGATGCTGGCCTGCCGCAAGGGCGGCACGGTGTCCATCGTGGGCGTCTATTCCGGGTTCGCCGACAAGATCCCGCTCGGCGCGCTCATGAACAAGGCGCTCATCGTCAGGACCGGCCAGCAGCACGGACAGCGGTACATCCCGCGGCTGCTCGATCACATCCAGCGCGGCGACATCGATCCGTCGTACCTCCTGACGCACCGGATGTGCCTCGACGACGGGCCGCGCGGATACCGCCTCTTCGAGGCGCGCGCGGAGGCGTGCGTGCGCGCGGTGTTCGCACCCTGACCCTGGCGAGGCCGCCGCCCCCGACCGCGAGCGCTAGCGCTCCTGCCCCTTCGCCAGCGTCGCCTGGATGGCCTGCGCCCGCTTCATGTGGCTCGCCGCCTCGTCGCGAATGCGCTGGAGCTCCTGCTTCAGCGCCTGGTTCTTCACCCTCGGGATGGCCTGCTCGTCCAGCATCCGCAGGGCATGGGCATGCATCCTCACCTGGATGGCCATGTACGTCAGGTCGAATTTCTCGGCCGGCTGCTTCTGGAGGTACGCCGCGATGATGGACGAGTGCCCGGCGATCATCGCGCTCGCCCGCGTCGGCTGCGCCTTGATCCGGAGACGCCGGAGGAGCGCGCTCAGGCGGATGTTCCCCTGGGTGTGGGCCTCGAGCATCTCCCTGGCGAAATCCTTCACCTCGCGCGACCGCGCCTGTTTGCGGGCGATCATCGCAAGGGAGATCTCCACCTCGTTGGCGGCGGAGATCACCTTGGCGAGGGCGCCGTCCGATATCTGTATCTCCTCGGACCGCGGGCTCACCTCCTCCAGCCGCTGCTGCAGCTCGGAGATCTGCGCGCCCTGATGGACGTAACCTCCACGCCCCCCCGCGTGCGCGGAGCTGCCGATGACGCTCGCGGCGAGCGCGGCGATCAGGGCGACGCGATGCTTGAAATGATGGCGCATCATGGTGGATTCCCTTCCTGGATTTCCGCGGCGCGCTTCACCGGCCGATCCGTGGATGCCCGCGGCTCACGACGTCTCGAACGTCAAGCAAGCGGCGGACCCGCTCTCGACGTAACTCTCGACGTAGACCGAGGGACTGCCCTGCTCATGGCGCAGCGCGCGGGCGCGCTCGCGGGGCGATCGCCGCACACCCGGGGAGTCGTCCGCGCCGTATCTCGGGATTCCACGTCAACCCCATCAAGCTGGCCATCCCCCGTTGAATCGAGCGTGAAACCCTACAAAGGCGCTCGGCTCCTCGAAAGACGCCCTCTCCGGCGGAGGCCCTGCTCCCTCGGCAATCGCGCTCCTCCGGGAAATCCCCTGCGCCCGGGGACGAGAGGGGCTTGCGGGGCGCCGGTCCCGGTGGTCAAGTGAAGCGTGGAGCGGCCCCCGGGCCGCCTCGCACGCTGGCGAAGAGCTCGCCCGGGGGGCCTCCGCGAATTCGCACATGCCTGACCGCGGCTTCATCCTCACGCCCACGACCCGGGTCGTCGCCGGGCGCCCGGAGATCCATCTCCACGCGGTGATGGAGGACGGCGCGCCGGCGCTCGTCATCGAGGACAGGTTCAGGCCCTACTTCTTCGTGCGCGCCCGCGACGAGGACGTCGCGCGGCGGCTCGCGGACCGCCGCGTCTCTCCGCAGGCGCTCGAGACGCTCGATGGAGAGCCGGTCCTGCGCGTCGAGGCCGCGCTCCCGCGGGACGTCGCGGCGCTGCGCGACAGGCTGGCCGAGGCCGGCGCCGACGCCCTCGAGGCGGACGTGCGCTTTCCCTACCGCTTTCTCATCGATCGCGGCATCCGCGGGGCGTTCGCCGTCTCCGGGCCTTTCGAGCTCCACCCGGGCGTCGGGCGCGTGTACCGCAATCCAACGCTCGTCCCCGCGAGCTTCGTCCCCCGGCTCCGCGTGCTCTCGCTCGACATCGAGACGAGCCTCGACGGCGAGCACCTCTATGCCGTCGCGGTGGCGGGCGCGGGCGGCGAGCGCTGTCTCCTCGTCCGCGACGCGCCGGTGCCCGGCGGGCTCCCCGCCTTCGTCGAGCGCTTCCCTGACGAGCGGACGCTCCTCGAGCGCTTCCTCGAGCTCGTCGCGCAGGCGGACCCCGACGTCCTCACCGGCTGGAACATCCCGGATTTCGATCTGCCCGCGCTCCAGCGTTATTGCCGGCGCGCCGGGCTCCTGTGCGCGCTCGGGAGGGGCGATGACGAGATCGGGATCCTGCGCGATCCGGGCTTCTCGCGCGAGGCGCGCGCCGTCCTGCCGGGGCGGGTGGTGCTCGACGGCCTCGCGCTCCTCCGCGGCGCCTTCCTGCGGCTCGACGATTACCGTCTGGAGACCGCCGCTCGGACGATCCTCGGGCGCGGCAAGCTGTTCGGGCCAGATGACCGGGGCGAGCAGATCGAGGCGTCGTACCGCGACGACCCGGCGCGGCTCGCGGAGTACAACCTCGAGGACGCGCGCCTCGTCCGGGATCTGCTGGAGAAGACAGGGCTCATCGAGCTCTCGGTGCGGAGGAGCCTGCTCACGGGCATGCAGCTCGACCGCGTGGGGGCGCAGATCGCCGCGATCGACTCGCTCTACCTGCCCGCGCTCCGCGCCCGCGGCAAGGTCGCGCCCTCGGTGTCGAGGGAGGGGCCGGAGGGAGAGGCGGAGATCGCCGGCGGCCTGGTGCTCGACTCGCTGCCGGGGCTCTACCGCAACATCGTGGTGTACGATTACAAGAGCCTCTATCCGAGCCTCATTCGCACCTTCAACATCGACCCGCTGACGTTCGTCGCCGGGGGCGACGGGCCGCCCGAGGCGCTCATCGTGACGCCGGGCGGCGCGGCCTTCCGGCGCGGCGAGCCGGGCATCCTGCCCGAGCTCGTCGCGCGCCTCTGGGACGAGCGGGCCGAGGCGCGGCGGGCGGGCGACGAGCGGGGCGCGATGGCCATCAAGATCCTCATGAACTCGCTCTTCGGCGTGCTCGGCTCTCCCGCGTCGCGCCTGTTCTCCCCCGAGGTCGCGAACGCCATCACGCGCGCCGGGCAGCACGTCATCAGGCTCACGGCCGAGGCGGTGCGGAGGGCCGGGCACCGGGTGCTTTACGGAGACACCGACTCTCTCTTCGTCGACATCGGCGAGCCGGACGCGGCGCGCGCCGTCGCCCGGGCCGAGGAGCTCCGCGACGCCATCTCCGGGGCGGTCGCCGCCGAGATCGCGAGGACGTTCGGCTGCGAGAGCCGGCTGGAGCTCGAGTTCGAGAAGGTCTATGCGCGCTTCCTCCTGCCCGAGCTGCGCGGCGCCGCGCAGGGCAGCAAGAAGCGCTATGCGGGCCTCGTCGCCGGGGAGGGCGGCGACAGGCTCGAGATCGTCGGGCTCGAGGCGGTCCGGCGGGACGCGAGCGCGGTCGCGCGGCGCTTCCAGCGGGAGCTGCTCGACCTGGTCTTCCACGATCGCCCGGTGGAGGGCTTCGTGCGGAGCTTCGTGACGGAGCTCCGCGCGGGGCGGTTCGACGCGGAGCTCGTGTACAAGAAGGCGCTGAGAAAGCCGCTCGGCGCTTACACGAAGACGACGCCGCCGCACGTGAAGGCGGCCCGCAAGCTGGTTGGGGACGCGGGGCGGATCGTGGCCTATGTGATCACGCGCGCTGGCCCGGAGCCGGCGGGCCAGACGACCGCGCCGCCGGACTACGATCATTACGTGTCGCAGCAGCTCAAGCCGATCGCGGACTCGGTGCTGCGGTGGCTGGGCGGGGCCGATTTCGATGAGATGACGGGCGCGCGGCGGCAGCTCTCGCTGTTCTGACCCTGCGCTGGCCGCGCGAGGCGAACCCGGGGGCGGGCGGGCGGGCACGTGGCGGAGTCCCCGGAGGAGCGCCGGGAGATCGAGCTCTCCCGGGCGCGCCCGGGGAGCTCACTTGGCCGACAGCGCGTCGGTGACCATCGCGCGCGCCTCGTCGAGCACGCGATCGAGGTGCGCCTGGTCCTTGAAGCTCTCCGCGTAGATCTTGTAGACGTCCTCGGTGCCCGAGGGCCGCGCGGCGAACCAGCCGTTCTCCGCGACGACCTTGAGCCCGCCGATCTCGCCGCCGTTGCCGGGCGCGCGCGTGAGCTTCGCGGTGATCGGCTCGCCCGCGAGGGTCTCGGCGCGCACCGCGTCGGGGGAGAGCTTCTTGAGCACGCTCTTCTGGCTCGGCGTGGCCGGCGCGTCGATGCGCGTGTAGATCGGCGCGCCGAACCGCGCGGTGAGATCGCGGTAGTGCTCGGCCGGATCGCGCCCGGTGCGGGCGAGGATCTCGGCGGCGAGCAGGTCGAGGAGGATACCGTCCTTGTCCGTCGACCACACCTGGCCGTTCTTCCGCAGGAACGAGGCGCCCGCGCTCTCCTCGCCGCCGAAGCCGAGCGAGCCGTCGAGCAGCCCGTCGACGAACCACTTGAAGCCGACGGGCACCTCGCGGAGCGGGCGGCCGAGGTCCTTCGCCACCCGATCGATCATGCTGCTCGAGACGAGCGTCTTGCCCACGGCCGCGTCGGGCCGCCAGAGCGGGCGGTTCCGGAAGAGGTAGGACACCGCCACGGCGAGGTAATGGTTCGGGTTCATCAGCCCGGCGCTGCGCGTGACGATGCCGTGGCGATCCGAGTCGGCGTCGTTGCCGAACGCGAGGTCGTAGTCGTCCTTGAGCGCGATGAGGTTCGCCATCGCGTGCGGCGACGAGCAGTCCATCCGGATCTTGCCGTCGTGATCGAGGGGCATGAAGCTGAAGGTGGGGTCGACGGCCTGGTTCACCACCGTGATATCCAGCCCGAATTTCTCGGCGATCGGCGCCCAGTACGCGATGTTCGAGCCGCCGAGCGGGTCGACGCCGATGCGCAGCTTCGCGCCGCGGACGGCCTCGAGATCGACGACGTTGCCGAGATCGGCGACGTAGGGGCCGATGAAATCGTACGGGTGGGTCGTCGGCGCGCGCAGCGCGGCCTCGTAGGGCGTGCGCTTCACGCCCGCGTTGTCGGCGCGGAGCAGCTCGTTGGCGCGCTCTTCGATCCAGCCGGTGACGGCGGTGTCGGCCGGCCCGCCGTTCGGCGGGTTGTACTTGATGCCGCCGTCGTCGGGCGGGTTGTGCGACGGCGTGATCACCACGCCGTCCGCGAGCCCCGAGGTGCGCCCGCGGTTGGCGGTGAGGATCGCGTGCGAGATGGCCGGCGTCGGCGTGACGCCGTTCCGCTCGGCGATGAGGACGTCGACGCCGTTGGCCGCGAAGACCTCGATGACGCTGCGCTGCGCCGGCTCCGAGAGCGCGTGCGTGTCCATGCCGAGGTAGAGCGAGCCCGTCGTGCCCTCCTTCGCGCGGTAGTCGCAGATGGCCTGCGCGACCGCGAGGACGTGCGCCTCGTTGAAGCTGCGCCGCGCGGCCGAGCCGCGGTGGCCGGAGGTGCCGAAGGCGACGCGCTGCTGCGGATCGCCCATGTCGGGGCGCTCGCTGTAGTACTGCGCGCGCAGCTTGTCGGGATCGATCAGCACGTCGGGAGGGGCCTTGCGGCCTGCGAGGGGGTGTAGCGGCATGAGCCTCCGCATAGTCGAGCGCGCGGGACGAGCCAACCCTTCCACGGGGCGCCGCGGCGGCGCGCAGGGGCGCGGCTGGGCCGGCAAGGTGGAGGCCCGAGCGCCACGCGCTCAGGATCGGCGGTTCACAGCGGCCTGTCCTTCGCCGCCGCCTCGAGCCAGTCCGCGCACGCGCCGTCCTCGGCGGGCGGCTGAACGCCCTTGAGGAGATACCACGCCTCCCGGTGCTCCGCGCGGGCGCCGGGCGAAACGCGCTGCAGCGGGCCGAGCGACTCGACCTCGAGCATGTCCGCGTTCGTGAACGTCTCGAAGTTGCACCCCATGTCCGGGTACGTGGCGCCCTCGATGAACGGGAACCGCTTCAGGAACACGTTCCCGTGGTTCGCGTGCGCCGCGTAGCCCTGGGTCACGAGCGCGCCCACCTTCTGCGGCCCCTTGCCCGCGACCTGCCGCAGGCGGATCACGCGCTTGCCCCAGGTCCACCGGGGCTCGGCCATGTCGGTGTACGACCACAGCACGAGCGGCCGCGCCGGCAGGACGCGATCGGGGTGCGGGACGAACGGCGCCTGCGGGAACAGGCACTCGCCGCCGCCCGCCATCACGGAGAGCGACCACGGGGCGAACTCGACGGCATAGGCGCTGTGGTTCTCGATCGCATGATCGATGACGAACCTGCCCGCCGCGGCGTCCGCCGTGATGCGGACCTCCTTCTGCATTCCGTGCCTGTCCGGCGCGGTCCGGAGCACGAGCGCGCCGTTCTCCTCCCGGTGCTGCACGGGATCGTTGTCGGGCTGCAGCGTCCGCTGCTCGTCCTCGGGGCCGATCCAGAGCCGGTGACCGCCGTAGAACCTGTACTGGGTCCCGCCTGTCGCGCCCATGTCCTCGGGGATCTCGGAGAACTCGTTCGGACCGCCGATGACGCCGTACCGGATGATGCGCGGGCCGATGTCGAGCGTGACGACGAGCTCCGTGTCGCCGCAGACGAGGCGCGCGGCGCGCTTCCAACCGCCGTAAGGGATGATCTCCATGCCGGAGCTCTCGTACCGCAGAACCGGAGGGCGGTTCAACCCCGACTGCCGCGCCCGCTCGCACGCCGTCGCCCTGGACATCCGGCGCCGCGGCCCGCGAGCGGCGCGACCGCTCAGGTGCCGCTGCCGGCGAGGCGCTCCGGGGGCGCGAAGTCGGCCGGGCGGCCGCCGAGGCCCATCGAGATGACGCGCCGCCAGCGGAGGTCGCCGAGGTCGAGCGCGAGATCCTGCAGGGGCGGCAGCGCGTGCGCGCGGCTCGACGCGGCGGCGACCGCGCGGAGCAGCGGCACGACGAGGGGCGAGCGCTGCCGGGGCACGCCGAGCTGCTCGGCGAGCTCGTCGCCCAGCACGGCCCGGGAGAGGCCGCAGGAGATGGCCATGAACCGCTCGGCGCTCCGGCGCTCGCCGTCGGTTCGCGCGCTGCGCACCCTGCGGGTGAGCAGCGCGTCCACGAGCATGCGCGAGTCGTGGTCCGGCGCGCCCTGCGTCGCGAAGATCATCTCGGCCAGCCGTCGCGCCTCGGCGTAGGACCCGGGGATGAGCTCGGGCTCGACGCCGATGACGTGGGCCACGTAGCGCCAGAGGTGGACGAGGTCCTCCCTCTGGGCAGGCGCGAAGCGGTAGGCGAGCTTGTCGAGGCCGTCGATGACCGCGACCGAGAAGAGCAGCGCCGTCGCCACCATGTCGTGCTGGTTGATCGGCTCGCCCCAGAGGGCCGCCTGCCACCGGCCGCTCGCGCGGATGAGGCGCCGCACCTGCGCGTGCATGACGCGCACCTTGACGGTGATCGCGAAGCCCTCGCCGGAGCGGCGCATTCCGTTCGCCTGGCTCACGGCGTAGACGAACCGGCTCGTCTCGGCGAGGCGGCGCTCGGCCTGCTCGCGGAGCCTCCCCGAGAAGACGAGCGGCTTGTTCCCTCCGGGCGACGCGTACCCGAGGATGAGCGACTGCATCGCGAGCAGGATCCCGCCGAGGACGCCGGTGCGCAGGAACGCCGCCCCGCCGCGGTTCACCGCCTCCCAGTCCACCCAGAGGGGCACGTGATCGACCGACGCGAAGAGCGCCCGCAGCTCGGCCGGGGCCTCTTTCGCCGTGCGGTCGTCGTCCATGCCGCGCGCAAGGGCAGCCTCCAGGAGGCGGAAGCCCTGGCCCGGCGGCATCGACGCGAACGCGTCCACGACGGCGTCGGCGACCGGATCGACGCGGAGCAGGAAGGGCCCCAGGCGATCGAGCTGGTCGCCGAAGCGACGGCGGGCGTCTGCGGTGTCCTGGAAGCGAGCGGGGATCGTCGCGTTCTCCATGGGTTGCAACAGGATATCCCTTGGCACACCGGCCGCGCTCCGCAAAGGCGACGCCGCGCGAAGCGGAGCTCCGCGGATCACCGCGGTGAGATCGCGCGCCCCCGCTGCGCAAGGCAGAACCTGAGCCCCTCCCGCAGGCTGCGCATCGGGTTCAGCTCGTCGAACGCGACGCCGATCGTGACGAGCGTCTCCGCGACATGACCGCCGAGGCCGGTGAGGACGCAGCGCGCGCCGAGGAGCTGCACCGCCTGAGCCAGCTTGATGAGGTGCTGGGCGGTCATGGAGTCGATGAGCGTGACGCCGGTCAGATCGAGGATCACCCACTCGACGTCGCTGTCTTCGGCCACGCGCACGAGGAGCCGCTCGGTCACCTCGACGGCGCGCACCGAGTCGAACAGCCCGACGAGCGGGAGCGTGAGGATGCCGTGCCATATGTCGATGATCGGCACCGAGAGCTCCCGGATCGCGCACTCCTGGCGCTGGATGGTGTCCAGCTGATGCTCGAGCTCGCGCTTCGAGGCGGCGAGCGCGGCGAGCGCCTGGCTCTTCTGCTGCGTGGTCGCGGAGAGCTCGGAGAGAAAGACGCGCAGAGCCTCCTCGATCACCCCGAAGGCGTCGTGCTCGACCGCCGCCAGCTGCTTCAGCGCGAGCTCGACCTCTCCCGTGGACGCGAGCGCAACCGCATCGATGACGCGTTGCATCCGGCCTTCCTCGATGGAGATCAACTTCTCGGATTCTTGCATGGGCTCCTGTGGGCGCAGCAGGGGTTGACCGGTGAGGAAGCGGAGTCACCGGGCTCCTGCGCGGGGTGGACCTCGCCGGCCCGCAGGGGAGGACGTGCCCGCGGTGACCTGAGCTTGCGCGCCCGATCGCACGGCTCTACGTGTTCCAACATCCTACCTCGCGATCGGGCGTGTGAATCGACGTTCGACCAAGATGGGATAGATAGCCTATCCCCGGCGCGGCTGAAATGAGCGTGGCCGGATGATCCGCGCTTCCCTGCTGCCCGCTCTCGGGACCTCGTGTTCAATCGGCCGAGCGAACGCAACGAAACCCGGTCGAGACGTCACCTGCCTCACGATCATACGCCAGCCGGAACGTGGCTTTTGCCGTGCTGGCGGAGAAGTCCCACGATCCCCCCCGGAGCACGCCCCTGCTGCCGGTCGCCGGCACCAGGGGATCTGTCTGGGCGCCTCTGGCATACACGCCAGGGTCCCAGCCGTCGGCCACCCATTCCCAGACGTTGCCCGCCATGTCGAGCGCGCCCGCCGGGCTCGCTCCGGCCTTGGCCGAGCCGACCTCCTGGGTGCCCCTGCCGCGCCCGCCGCAGTCCTGCCCAGGAGGCCGGGACACGACCGCGTGCGCGCACCCTGGCGGCTCGTTGCCCCACGGATACTCGCGGCCGTCGGCGCCGCGCGCGGCGTATTCCCACTCGGCCTCGGTCGGGAGCCGCTTGCCGGCGAAGGCGCAGTACGCGGCCGCCTGCGCCTGGTCGACGCACGAGATCGGGTGTTGCGACTTCGCGGGATCCGCCGCGGTGCAGAGCGCGCCGCGCTGCTCGACGTCGGCGTCGGTCGCGCGGGGGCCGTGCAGGCCGCTCGGCGTGCACCGGCCCGCCTCGACGCAGCGCTGGTAGGCGGCGACCGTCACCTCGGTGCGATCGACGTCGAACGCGCGGGTCAGCGTCACCTCGTGGGGCGGGCGCTCGGATTTGCCGCCCTTCGCGCTGCCCATCGTGAAGCGGCCCGCCGGCATCCGGACCATGTCGGGCGGGGGCGGTGCCTTCAGCGGGGGCGCGGTCAGGCCGCCGAGCACGCGCGCCGGCCGCGCCTCGCCGGGGGCGCGATGGCGGACGAACGCGACGGCGCCTGCGCCGGCCGCGGCCAGCGCGGCCGCCGAGGCGAGCGCGGGCAACAGGCGCCGCCGCGGAGCGGCCCTGGCGGCCTGGGGCGTGGGAGGGGGCGACGCCGGTTGCGGGGCAGCCTGCGGCGGCGCGCTCGTCGCCAGGCCGCGGATCGTCGTGACGGATGGCGTGGGCGGCGCGCCGACAGACGTGGGCAGCTCGCCGGCGGGGGGGCCAGCGGCCACGCGCTCCGTCCCCGACACGCCCAGCGCCGCAGCGCCGGGCGCCGCGCCCGCGGGCGGGCTGCCCGCTGCGCCCGCGCCGGCGGGCGCGGCCGTCGCCATCGCGGCCTCGAGCGCCCCCCAGAGCTCGCCTGCCGTGCGGTAGCGCTCCCGCGGGTCGATCGCGAGCGCGCGGCGCACCACCGCCTCGACGGCGTCGGGCGCGCTCACGCCCGCGCCGCCCAGGCTCGGGCGGAACGCCGGATCGGTCGCGGCGATGTACAGCTGCGTGACGTCGCTGCCGAGGAGGGCGCGGTTGCCCGAGGCGACCTCGATGAGCACCAGGGCGAGCGCGAAGACGTCGGTCCACGGCCCGGTCGCGCCGAAGCGGTGGTGAAACTGCTCGGGCGCGCCGTAATGGACGGTGAAGGCCCGGAGCGCGCTCCCTGTCTCGGCCATCGCCTGCGTCATGCTCGAGAGCTCGCCGAGCACCTTGGCGATACCGAAGTCGAGGACCTTCAGCGTGCGCCGGCCGCCGATCTCGGCGAGGAACAGGTTGGCCGGCTTGACGTCGCGGTGGGCGACACCCTGCGCGTGCGCGACATCGAGCGCGTACGCCGCGGGCGCGAGCAGGGCGACCGCCTCGGCGAGCGGGCGCGCCGCCTCGCCGCGGGCGCGCCGCTCGGCGATCTCGCGGTCGAGCGGCACGCCATGGAGCCACTCGAGCACGAGATAAGGCGTCCACTCGCCCGACGGCGAGACCGCGGCGCCGGTGTCGAGGGCCTGCACGATGCCGGCGCTCGCCCGGGAGAGGCGGTGGAGGAGCCGCCCCTCGTCGAGGAGCATCCGCTGGAAGGACGCGCGCTCCGCCGGGGCCAGCGACCCGAGCAGCTTCAGGCACTTGACCGCGACCGGCTCGTCGAACCCGAGGTGCTGGCCGCGGTAGACGACGCCGAACCCGCCCTCGCCGACCACGGCGTCGAGCCGGTACTTGCCGCCGATCGTCGCGCCCACCCAGCCGAAGGGATCCGAAGGTGCCATCTCGCGGCGCGAGTCTACACCGGGCGCCCCGGCCGCGCGGAGCTCGCGCCGAGACAGGCGCCGAGCGCCCCGACGCCGCCTGGGCCTCAGCGCCCCTGAGGATCCGGACGGAGCCAGAGCGTGCCTGTGTCTCCAGGCCCCCTCAGGGCGCCCGCTCCTCGAACCCGCCCGGCCTCAGCGCCCGCTCGAAGAACGCGCACAGCTCCTCGTGCCGCGCGCGCGCGTCCGCGCGGCCTATCTCGATGAGCGCCCCGGCGAAATCCCCGTCGAACAGTAGATAGGACAGGAAGTCGGCCTCGCGCTGCTCGTCTCCCTCGGCGAGGCGCCGCATCACGCGGCCGAGCACGCTCGTGGTCCGCGCGCGGAACGCCGGGGATCGCACGAACTCCGCCGCCAGGCTGCCGATGTCCTTGGAGGCGCGGATGAGCAGCGACCGCATCGGCCGGAGCGCGCGCCCCGGCGGCAGCCCGAGCTCGTCGTTGAGCCCGTCAATGAAGCCCTCGCCATAGCGCCGCCGCCCCGCCTCCAGGATGCCGTTGATGCTCTCGAGCCGCGCCAGGTCGTTGTCGATCCGGTCGAGCATCAGCGCGTTCAGCGTCTTGCCGAGCAGGAAGAGGGGCCCGGGGAAGCCCGGCGCGTCGCGCTCGGCCGCGCTCGACGCGGGCTCGATGTACCGCGGATTGACCACGATCACGCCGTCGGCCCCGAGGCGCCGCGCGGGCGACAGCGGGACGTTCTGGCGCAGCCCGCCGTCGCAGTAGAGCTCTCCGTCGATGTTCACCGGGCGGAACAGGATCGGGAGCGCGGACGAGGCGAGCGCGTGCTGCGCGCGGATCGCGGTGGCGCGCGGGGTGATCGTCGGGTCGTGGCTCCAGGGCGGCAGGCCGGGCTCGCGGCGGTGGACGAAGACGACGGTGCGGCCGCTCTTGACCAGCGTCGTCGACACGGTGAGCGCCGACAGGAGCCCCCTCTCCAGGTGGCCGTCGATCCGCTCGAAGGGCACGGCCTCCGCGATCTGCCGCTCGAGGCCCGACGTGTCGAGGAGCGCGGCGCGTCCGCCGCTCGAGGGCGCGCTCGCGGCGCCCCCGCGGAGCAGGTCGTGCCCCACCGCGAGCACGCCGCGCACGTCGAGGCGCACGAGGTCGTCGATGCGCAGGCGCGTCCACACCGCGGCGAGCCGCCGCGCGCGGCTCCGCGCCTCGTCCGCGAACGCGGCGAGCCCACAGACGTTGATGGCGCCGACCGAGGTGCCGCACAGGATGTCGAGCGGCGCCTCGCGGCCGAGATCGCGAGAGACGTCCTCGAGGATGTGCTGCACAACGCCGACCTCGTAAGCGCCGCGCGCGGCACCGCCGGCCAGGACGAGCGCGATCTTGGGGGCGCGGCCACTCCGGGTCGAGACGGGCGCCAGGTCAGGCATGTTCGCAGAATACCATGATCGCCATCGCGACATGGGCTCTTTGGCGCGCGCTTCACGCGGCGCGCGCTCACCCCGGCGCGCGCTCACCCCGGCGCGCGCTCACCCCGGCGCGCGTGCTACACCCGCCGTGAGCGCGGGCATGGAGGCGCCCGATGACGGCAATGACGGCAATGACGGCAATCTACCTGGCCCTTGCCTACCTCCTCGGAGCGATCCCGACAGGCTACCTCTTCGCGCGGTTCGTCAAAGGGGTCGACCTCCGCGAGGTCGGCTCGGGGAACATCGGCGCGACGAACGTCCTGCGCGCCTTCGGCTGGGGGCCTGGCCTGGCCGTCCTCGCCGCGGATGTGGCGAAGGGCGCGCTCATCGCCGGGCCCCTCGCGTCGTGGCTCTCCGTCGCGCCCGGCGGGTGGGTCGCCGCGGCGGGCGGCCTCACCGCGGTGCTGGGCCACGACTACACGGTCTTCCTCGGGATGCGGGGCGGCAAGGGCGTCGCGACGTCCTGCGGTGTCCTGCTCGTGCTGGCGCCGCGGTCCACGCTCGCCACGCTGGCCGTCTTCGCGGTCGTCGTGCGGGCGACCCGCATGGTCTCGGCGGGCTCCCTCGCCGGCGCCCTCGCCCTGCCCCTCTTCCTCTGGCTCCTCGGCGAGCGGGGCGCCCCGGCCCTCTGCCTCTCGCTGCTCCTCGCCGCGCTCGTCTGGCTCAAGCACATCCCGAACATCCGGCGGATGCTCGCGGGCACCGAGAGCACGATCTCGTTCGGGAGGCGGCGCGACGACGAGCAGGGCGGCCCGCCGCACGACGGCGAGCGCCGCTGACGGCCGCGGCGTCGCCCGGCCGCCGAGGGCGGCGCTCGCTCACTTGGTCATGGTCTTCGTGAAGATCACCGCGCCTTGTTTGTCGATGAACTCGAACAGCAGGTTCGTCCCCTCGAACCGCAGATAGGCGAAGCCCTCGGTCTTGTCCGTGAAGAAGAGCTGCCCCCGCTCGGTCGGGATCGAGGAGGCGACCGGGCGGGTCTTGGAGCCGGCGCCGCTGATGGCGAAATAGGTGTTCGGGCAGCCCTCGTCTCGCCCCTTGTCGATGAACTCGAGGTTGTGGTCGTGGCCGGCCATGTACATGTCGGTCCCGCAGTAGATGGCCTGCTGCATGGCGAACATCCCGCTCATCCCGAGCGACGGGTTGTCCGAGGCGTGAGCTCCGGACGTGTAGCGGGGGTGATGGCCGAAGACGATCTTCCACGTGGCGTCCGAGGCGGCGACCCGCGCGCTCATGTAGCGCGCCTGGTCATCGGAGGTGAAGTCGACCGTATCGATCCCGAAGAGATGGACGTCGCCGATGCGAACGTCATAGTACGAGGCGGGCATGTGCCACTTATCGGTCAGCCGCATGCCGGGCCCGTCGCCCACGGGCAGCTGCGAATAGTCGATCTGCGCTTGCCGCACGCCGCTGCTGCTTGGGCCGTAGTCGTGGTTCCCCAGGACCGCGTAGAACGGGAGGCCGTTCAGCCCCGGTCTGTCGTAGGGCTGCTCGAACTTGGGGCCCCACTGCGTATCGATCGTGTCGACCACGCCGTGGTCGTAGAAATTGTCGCCGTTCATCATCACGGCGTGACAGCCCCCGACCTCGATGCACTTCTCGCTCATCCGATCGGCGACCTGGTTCTGCGCGAGGTTTCCCTCTCCGGTGTCGCCGAGAGCGAGGATCCTGACGACATCATGGCGAGAGACGATGGCCCCGATGACCTCGTCGCGCCCCGCGCCCGAGCCCGCTCCCGGCTCCGCGGCGCTCCCGCCGCTCGGCCCGGCGCCGCTGCTCGCCGCGCCCGTGCTGGTCGGCTCATGGCCTGTCCCCTCGTGCGCTCCGGCGCTCGGGATCGGCACGCTGTCCGCCACGCCGCAGCCCGCGCCGAACGCGGCGGCCGGCGACGCGGAGAGGACGAGGACAACAAGGGATTTCGTGGAGATCCCGAGAGGACGAGCTGCGCGGAGAGGCTTCATCTGGCGCTCATTGTAACCAACGCCGGTCTCCGATGATCACCCGTCCAAAGCTTTGTTCGTCCCGGCGCGCCAGCAGATCCGAGCACACCAGATCTTCCACCCAGACCGGATACAGGCGTCAACACGGTATCCGCGCCGCGGCCCGGCCGAAGCCATCGCCGGCCCCCTTCAACGGTGCCCGTTTTCGCTTGACGTAAGCGAGATCACCACGATGGCTCGGTCGCGCGCTACCCGCGGCAGCGGCCGGTCGGCGAGGGCGACGCTCTTCCGGCGCTCGAGCGAGCGCTGCGCGGCCTGCGCGGGATGAGATCCCGCGCACCGGCTCAGTACACGCGAAACTGCCCGCTCAGCGTCAACAGCGAGAGCATGTGGAGCAACCTCGAGAAGTAGCGGGTCTCCCCGGTCGCCGGCGGCGTCGTCCACACCGCCTCGATGTAGGCGGCGCGATCGTCGTTCGTCGCGATCAGCCCTGTGACCCCGTTCATGAAGATGAGCGCCGACTCCGGCGTGGCGCTGAGCATCGCGCCGTTGATCTTGAAGACCGCGCCGTACTTGTCGATGCCCAGCTTCGAGAAGAACCCGAGCAGCCGGTCCGCCTCCTCGACTTGCCACGGGTCGACGCCGAACCAGACGTGGTCGAGCGCGATGCTCAGCTGCGTGCGGTAGGCCTCGGAGCCGAAGTAGTCCCAGTTGAGCACCGGCGTGCCGTCGAAGTGGGTGCGCACCGGGATGAGCCCCGTGCTCGGGTGCGCGGCCTCCTGCCAGTGGGTGCGCGCGCTGGCGGCGGCCTCGGACCAGAAGGGGTCGCGCATGGCCTGCGCCCAGAGCTCGTAATAGGCGGGCATCTCGATGGAAGGACGGGTGACGTCCGCCGCCGAGACGTGCGGGTAGTCGTAGACGAGCTTCGTCGTCGGATCGAACGTGTTGGTCACCCCCGAGGCGACCCCCCCGTTCAGGGCCTCCTTGTGGCGCATCACCTCGAGCAGGCTGATCGCGTCCATCCCATAGTCGATGGTCCCGGTGTCGCTCCCCCAGCGGCCATGGGCGAAGAACAGCGCCATCGCGACCTGCTGGAGGCCAAAGGGATCGAAGCACGCCACCGCCGTGCCCCCCGGGACATCGCACCATGACAGGAGATATCCCTGGCCGGGACCGGACTTGAGCTGGAGTGTGGACTTGGCGTATCTCCAGATCCGGTCGAACTCGTCTCGCTTGTCGAGCTCGACCGTGATGATCATCCCGAGGCCGATGCCCTCGGAGCGCACGCTATTGTGGTAGTCGTCCCAGATGTAGGCCTGTTCGGTGCCGGGCACCGGGTAGTAGACGGTCTCTTCGTAGCGATCGCCGTAAAAGAGCTGCTCGAAGCTGTCCTCGATCTTGGCCGCGATCTCCTCGTCCGTCTTGCCGAGCACGTCGCGGAACGCGTTGGGGTACTCGGAGGGGCCCGTCAGCGGGCCGAGCTCATCGCTGCTCATCCGGTCGTAGCCGAGCGAATCCACCGTGGTCACACACCCAGGCAGCACACACACCGCCATCCAGGCACCGGCGACGCCGGAAGCTGCGCGGAACGAACGGAGGAGGGCAGGGCAACGCATGACCCAGAGTTCAGTTGTTTACATAGCGCCGTACCCGGGAAGCAAGCACGCTGTTCGGATGCCGGCGAAGAAATGCCGCGGCGCGCTGCGAGGCAGCGTCGGAGCGGCCGCTCTTCGCGAGCGCGTCGATCCGCAGGACCTCGGCCTCGAGGCTCAACCGCCCGCGCGGATGCGTCCTGGAGTAGGCGTCCAGGAGCGAGAGCGCGCCTCGCGCGTTCCCGCTCGCGAGCATCGTGCGCGCCGCGTCCAGCGCGCCGAGCTCCGCCTCCAGGGCGGCGCCCGTACCGGACGGCTTCGGATCGAGCTTCGTGGCCGCAGCGCTGCT
The DNA here is from genome assembly GCF_051525985.1 of Sorangium sp. So ce145. Classification (NCBI taxonomy): domain Bacteria; kingdom Pseudomonadati; phylum Myxococcota; order Polyangiales; family Polyangiaceae; genus Sorangium; species Sorangium sp. So ce145. Next base: position 7,762,535 of record NZ_CP150315.1, read on the forward strand.
GCCACCCGCGAGCGCCGGGGCCATCGTCTCCTCCGCGAGAGCCTCCACCGGCGCTGGCGCCGCGGCAGGCGCCTGCGCAGGCCGCGCCGCCGTCTGCACGACCGGGTCGGCGAGCGCGGGGCCGAAGCGGTGCGCCGCGGCGACGTCCTGGGCGTCTTGCCCGCGCCAGGCGAGGTAGCCCGCCGGGATGCCGGCGAGCATGCCCACCGTCGAGAGCGCGACGAGGATCTTGGTCCAGCCGAGCTTCACGGCGAGCGACGAGGACGTAGCGGCCCCCCCTGCCGCGGAGAGCGCCGCAGGCGCCGCCACGCTGGCCGACAGGGCTGCAGCGCCGGCGAGCCCCAGCGCCGCCAGCGTCTTCGCGCGCGTCTCCGGTGACGTGGGATACGACGCGCCTGCGCTCAGCAGCGCGCGTTCGAGCGGGTTGTCGCTCTCCTCCAGTAGGCGACGTGGTTCAGTCATCGTCTCACCTCGCTCGTCGAAACGAGCTCCAGCGCGCGGACGCGCTCACGAAAATCGGCCCTGGCCCTTCGCAGCCGAGAGGCCACGGTGCCCTGCGGGATCCCCAGCACGCCGGCGATCTCCACCATGCTCATCTCCTCGAACTCGTACAGCACGAACACGGTCCGCAGATCGGACTCCATCTGGTCGAGGACCTGATCGAGCATCTGTCGCGCGTGTTTCTGGCTGGTGAGCTGCTCGGGTGTCGCAGCGTCCACAACCTCCGGCGGCTCGGCCGCGGGGAACTCTCGCCGGCGCGCGGCGCTGCGGCGCGCGTGGGCGGCTACGTGAAGCGCGGTCTGGAGAAGAAAGCTCTTCTCGGCGCCCGGCCGGACGTCGTCCAGCCGCTGCGCGGCGGCAATGAAGGTGCGCTGCACCGCATCGTCGATCTCGGCAGCAGGGGTCCCCGCGTTGCGGAGCACCCGCCCGATGAAGTCAAGATGAGCGTCCACCATCCGTCGCAGACGCGCGTCCCGCTGCTTCACGTTGGCCACCGATGGAGCCACGCTCGCCGGCTCGCTGTCAGGCAAAGCAGACGATGTCATGACGTCGGCAACCATACTCACCGCGAGGCGAGACATGAGACCAGTGAAGAACGGACTCTACCCGGAAGCAATGGGCGACAGCCGGAGCGGAACATTGTCCTCGGGTCGGGGGGGGCAGCGTGCCTGCGGCCCAGCTTCCGGATGCCGTCCATGGGTCATAATTCCCAGCGCGAGTCGGAGTGATCACAGAATCCTGGCTTAGAAGTTGTGCACGATTCCAACGCCAACGAGCGGCGAGATCACCGGCGTCTCGCCGACGGTTTCTGCAGACCACCCCATGGTGAACCGACGGTGAACGAGCGGCACGAGGATGGCGGCCTCGAGCTCGAGGGCGGTGCCCCCGCCGAGGAGCGCAGCGGCGCGCGCGAAGCCTCCCGCGCTCCACCACGATCGCACAGCGGACTCCGGGTTCGAGATACCTCGTCCCGTCGCCGCGAGCCAGCCGCCGGCGGCGATGACGCACGGCTCTGCGCTGACGACAGGGCCGAGCTGCCAGCGCACCGGGCACGCGGAGAGGGCCGCGGCCGCCCACTGGATGAGGGCGCTGTCGCCGCCCGACAGCAGGTCGTTCCGCGCGTACATCAGCGAGAGGCCGAACGAAGGGCTCAACGGGCCCTCGACGTGCGGGGTCACCCTGGCACCCAGGGCGGCGCCCAGGCTCGCATGAGGTGCGACGACCTGGGCAACCACCACGTGCGCGCCGAGCGCGAACTTGAGCGGAGGCGCCTCTGGCGGGGCGGGCGGCGGCGCAGGGGGGGCAGCGGGCGGCGGCGCAGGCGGAGCGAGGGGCGCGGTCACCTCGACCACCTCGTCGAGCGCGAGCGCCGCGGTGAGCGAGAGCGCCTGGACCACGACGTCGCACGATGTGGCATCGACGATCCGCGTGTCGGTCTCGCCGCCTGCGTGAACGACGCGCAGCTCGCCGTGGACCCCGGCCCCGCCGCGGCTCAGCCGGACGCGGACACCCCAGCCGTCCTCTCCGTCAGCCGCGAGGCGCACGCGGTCCGACCGGGCACGGAGGCCCTCGTAGAACTGGTCGGCGGTCGAGCATTCCGCCGGGGCATCGAAGTCGATGCGAATAGGGATCGGCGCCGGCGCCGCGGTGGCCGAGGACCAGCCGAGGACGACGAGCTCGATGAGCGAGATGCCGTCACCGGAAGCCACGGGCCCGAAGGTGCCACGAACCGTTCGTGAACCGCCAGATGCTCATGCACCGAGCAGATGTGCAGCGTGCAAAAATCCAGGGGTGGGGAGGCGACGCAGCACGGTGGCGGCGCGCACACACAGGCGCGGTGAGCCACCTCATCGCGCGAACGTGACGTCGCGCTCACGCTCCTCGGAGGCGAGCGAGCACCTCGCGCAGCGATCCGAGCTTCGCGTCCGCGCCGGTGAAGTCCGACGGCGCCGTGAGCGGCGACGGGACGACCCAGCACGTCAGGCCCGCGGCCTTGGCCGACCGGAGCCCGCGCTCGGAGTCCTCGATCACGAGGACATCGCGCGCCGCGAGCCCCAGCCGCTCGCAGGCGATCCGGTACGGCTCGGGATCCGGCTTGGCGCGCGCGTACTGATCCCGCGTGAGCGCGAACTCGAACCACCCGAGGAGGCCCGTCGCCGCGTGCGCTCGGTGGAACGGCTCGGGCTTGCTGCTCGTGACGATCGCCATGCGAAAGCGCGCGGCGAGCTCCGCGACGACCTCTCGCGCGCCCGGCAACAGCGTGTCTCCGCCCGCGACGAGCTCGAGGTACCGGCGATCCCGCTCGTCGGCCAGCCGCCGCACGCCCGCCTCGTCGACCCCGCGAGCGCTGGCGAGGTGCCAGGCGCCGCGCGCCTCGACGAGGAACAGCTGGCGATAGTCGTCGATGGTGAGATCGACGCCGACCGACGCAATCGTCTCGCGCGTTGCCTGGAAGTAAAGCCCTTCGGTGTCGACGAGGACTCCATCGTTGTCCCAGAGGATGGCCTTGAACACGCGGCGCCTTCGTAGCGCCGCCCCTCGATGCCGGCAAGCGAGCCCGGCGCCGAGCGACGCGCGCCACGCCTCGGACACGCCTCGGGCGGAGAAGCCGAGACATAAGCGCTCGCGAAGTACAAAGTTCGTGACGGCGCCACGAGATATGGTGCTAGCCTCGGTCAAGGCGGATAACACCAACGCATCCACCGAGGCGGTGCTCCCATGGGTGACAAATCTCCGAAGGCCAAAGAGCGACAGAAGAAGCAGGACACGGCGGAGAAGAACCAGAAGAAGGCAGCCGCGACCGCCAAGGCGTCGCCTGCTCCGGCCGCGCCCGCCAAGAAGGGCAAGTAGCCGGATCGAGCGGGGCCGCGCCCGGCGCGGTTCACACCCCGCTTCGACAAAGCTCCCCCAAAGCTCCCCACCCCACCTCGCCTCTCCCGTGGCTCGGCGCGCGTCGCTCGGCGCCGGCCACGGACGAGCCTGATTTCTTCCACCGCAGCATCTTCCTGGCGCGGCGGCCTCGCGCTAGAGAAGGCCGAGCCGTGCGACCCACCCCGCTCCAAGCCGTCGCGCCGCCGCTCGCCGCGCTCGTGATCCTTCTGGTGCTCTGGGAGGCGCTCGCCCGAGCGCTCAGCGTCCCTGCCTACCTCCTGCCGCCCCCCTCGGACGTGGCGCGGGCGGGCGCGGTGAACGCCGCCACCCTGCTCGCCGGCGCCGTCACGACGGCGAAGGCCGCGCTCGCGGGCTTCTTCCTCAGCGCCGCGGCCGGCGTGCTCGCCGCCATCGCGCTCGCCTCGTCGCGCCCGCTCGAGAGGGCGCTCTATCCCTATACCGTCTTCCTGCAGACCGTCCCGATCGTCGCCATCGCCCCGCTGCTCGTGCTCTGGTGCGGCCCCGGCCTGCGCGCGGTCGCGGTCTCGGCGTTCATCGTCTCCGTGTTCCCGGTCATCGCGAACACGCTCGCGGGCCTGCGCTCCGTCGAGCCCGCGCTGCGGGATCTCTTCCGGCTCTACGGGGCGGGCCGCTTCGCCACGCTCCGCAAGCTCGAGCTGCCCTCGGCGCTCCCCCACCTCGTGACGGGGCTCCGGATCGCGGCGGGCCTCGCCGTCATCGGCGCGATCGTCGGGGAGTTCGTCGCCGGCTTCTCGGAGGACGCCGCCGGCCTGGGCATCCTGGTCCTCTCCGCCTACCGCCAGCTGCGCACGGATCTGCTCTTCGCCGCCGTGCTGCTCGCCTCCGGGCTCGGCCTCGCGCTGTTCGGCGCCGTCGACCTCGCCGGCAGGCGGCTCTTGCGGCGCTGGCATCCTTCGGAGATCAATCGCTGATGCACTTCCCCGACAGCCGCCGGTCGTTCCTGCGACGCCTCGCGTCCCTCGCCGCCGTCCCCCTCCTCGCCCCCGCCTGCTCGCGCTCGCAGTCGCCGGAGGGCGACGGGCGCGCCTCGTCCGCGTCCCCGCAAGGAAGCGCGCCGGCCGCGCCTTCGCAGAGCGCGCCCGGCGCGGCTGCCCCCAGCGCGCCGGCCGCGAAGGTGAAGCTCGCCCTCAACTGGGTCCCGGAGCCCGAGTTCGGCGGGTTCTACGCCGCGCGCGAGTCGGGCGCGTTCGCCAAGGAGGGGCTCGATGTCGAGATCCTCGGCGGCGGCGCCGGCGTGCCGGTCGTCCAGATGGTGGCCGGCGGGCAGGTGGATTTCGGCATCTCCGGCGCCGACGAGGTGCTCACCGCCCGCGCCCGCGGCGCGGACGTGCTCCCCCTCTTCGCCGTGTTCCAGACCTCGCCGCAGGCCATCATGACCCACGAGAGCCGCGGCGCGAAGGGCATCGCCGACATCCTCAAGTCGGGCACGCTCGCGATCGAGCCGGGGCTGCCTTACGCCGCGTACCTCAAGAAGAAGTACGGGTTCGACAAGGTGAAGGTCGTGCCGTACGACGGCGGCGTCGCCCGCTTCGTCGCCGACAAGGACTTCTCCCAGCAGTGCTTCATCACCGCCGAGCCGATCGCGGCCAAGCGCAAGGGGAGCGATCCCGCCGCGTTCCTGGTGGCCAGCGAGGGGTTCAACCCGTACGTCGTGGTCGTGATCACGCGCGCGGCCCTCTGGAAGGAGAACCCGGAGCGCGTCCGCGCGTTCGTCCGCGCGACGCGCGAGGGCTGGCGCACATACCTCCAGGATCCGACGCGCTCCAACGAGATCATGGCCAAGCTCAACACCTCGATGGACGCGGAGACCTTCGTCGCCGCGGCCGAGGCGCAGCGGCCGCTGATCGAGACCACCGAGACCAAGGAGAAGGGCCTCGGCGTGATGACCAGCGAGCGCTGGGAGACGCTCGCGAAGCAGCTCGTGGACCTCGGCGTGCTCGAGAAGGCGCCGCCGATCGACGAGGTGCTCGTCGCGACGCGCTGAGCCGCGCGACAGGCGCGCGGCGCGACAGGCGCGGCGCGCGGCGAGAGATCTCGGCGCGCGACTTCGTCTAGAATGTCGCACGCCGCGCCTCGTGGCGCAGCCGCGCCTCAACGCAAGGGAAGAACGCCCTCCATGGCTTCCACGCATCGACCTCGGGCCAGCCGGCTCAAGTTCGCCTCGCTGCCCCTCGCGGCGGCGTACATGCCTGCCGCCGTCGCCATCGCCTTTGCCGCGTGCGGCGACGAGTTCACGGCGCGCCCGCCCGACGCGTCGACGAGCTCGAGCACCGGCGGCGGGAGCGGCGGGAGCGGCGGGAGCGGCGGCGGGTGTCCTGGAGGCGGCATGCTCTGCGGCGACGCGTGCGTCGACCCGATGACGGACGCGCAGCACTGCGGCGCGTGCGACGTCGACTGCCCGACCTTCGGCGGCGAGCCGACCTGCCAGGACGGGGTCTGCCAGTCGCCGGCGTGCGAGGAGAACCGCGGCGACTGCGACAAGGACCCCGAGAACGCCTGCGAGGTGGACCTCCTCACGAGCACCGCGCACTGCGGCAGCTGCGACAAGCCCTGCGGCGGCCAGTGCGTGCGGGGCGCCTGCGTCGCGCCCACGCACATCGCGGCCGGCACGGATTACACGTGCGCGGTGCTCAGCGACGGCTCGGTCTGGTGCTGGGGCAGGAACACCTGGGGCAACCTCGGCGACGGGACGCTGCAGCAGGATCGACCGCTCCCGAGGCCGGTCATGGGCCTCAGCGGCGCCGCCAGGGTCGCGGCGAGCATCTCGTCGGGGCGCGCGCACACCTGCGCGGTGCTGGCCGACGGCGCGGTGGCGTGCTGGGGCGCGGGCAACAGCGGGCAGCTCGGCGACGGCGAGGCGACGAACTCCCCTTCCCCCGTGCGCGCCAAGGAGCTCGCGGGCGCGACCCAGGTCGCCGTCGGCGGGACCCATACCTGCGCGGTGACGGCGTCGCACGAGCTCTATTGCTGGGGCGAGGGCAGCTCCGGCCAGCTGGGCTACGGCGACGAGGTCGATCGGATCGAGCCCACCGTGATGCTGGACGGCGTGGACTCGGTGAGCGCCGGCCTCTCGCACACCTGCGCGGGCATGATCGAGCGGATGGGCGAGCGCACGATGAACTGCTGGGGCCACAACGAGAGCGGCCAGCTCGGCCTCGGCAACTTCAACCAGCAGAACACCCCGCAGCCCGTCCCGGGCCTCACCAGCGTCGCGATCACGGCCGCGGGCGCCTTGCACACGTGCGCCGCGCCGGCGCGCGGCGTGGCCTCCTGCTGGGGCAAGGGAGAGCAGTTCCGCCTCGGGACTGGCGTCGTGAACCCCGAGGCGAATCCCCGGAAGATCCCGGACCTCGTGGACGTGACCCGGATCTCGCTCGGCGCGAGGCACTCCGGCGCGGTGCTGGCGGGCGGCGAGGTGCTCCTGTGGGGCGACAACGCGAAGGGGCAGCTCGGCAACGGCACGCAGGATCCGGTGCTCCTTCCGGAGTCGATCGGGCTGACCGACGTGGTCGAGCTGGCCCTCGGCGATGACCACAGCTGCGCGCTCAAGCGCACGGGCGAGATGCTCTGCTGGGGTGACAACAGGAACGGCGAGCTGGGCGACGGGACCGTCGAGCCCCGGCTCGTGCCGACGCGCGTCGCCTGGCCGGCGCAGCCTTAGCGCGACGCCTCGACCGCGGGGACCGCCGCGCGCCTGATGCTGCCTTCGGGAACATTCGGCAGCAATCACCAACATGCCACCAGGACGCGCTCTCCGACCGTTGCACACATTCGTCACCACGTGCACTGCGTAACTAACGTGAACCGACGTGGACTGACGTGAACCGGCATGAACCGGCGTGGACTGACGTGGACCGGCGTGGACTGACGTGAACCGGCGTGGACTGACGTGGACCAACGTGGACTGACGTGACCGCGCTGTGCAGGCAGGGCGCAAGCGCGCAACCACGCGGAGACACATGTGAAACATGACGCGGGCGACGCGGGCGACGCGATGCCGGTCAGCCGGGCAGCGGCCTCCCTGATATTTCATGAACCGAAGAATTTCGACTCGACAGCCAATCAGCTCAACCGCATATACTCCAGCTATCATGGCCGCGTCGTCAGCCTGACGAAGCCAGGTAATTTGCACTTTGGCTTCTGGACGCGACCTATTTCGACAACCCCGGTCCGGCAACCATGGACCCCTGGAGGGCACATGTCGCAATCCGTCACGTCAAAATTATCGTATTCCAACGGAAAATGGTTGGCTTGCGGCACGCTGGCGCTCCTCTCCGCGGTGTCGCCGCTGATCCCGGGTCCGGCGCTGGCGCAGGGGGGATGCTACGGCGAGATCAAGACGTTCGCGACGGTCCCGGCGGCCCCGGGGTTCCCCGAAGGCATCGCGGTCCATGGGAATCGGGTCTACGTCTCCGGCCCAGCGACGTTCGGCACCGCAGGTCAAGGCCCGTCGACCATCGAAGTATTCGACAGGGACAGCAAAGTCCACAAAGCCACGATCAAGGTGGCGGGCGAGACGCTCGCCGACGAGCATGCGCTGAGCTGCATCGCCGTCGACGAGGATGGCCGGGTCTACGCGCTCAGCACGCAGCTCGGCCTCCTGCGCTTCAGGAAGACTGGACATGGATATGTTCAGGAGAGCTACGGCGCTCCGCTGCCGGCTCTGCCGCCGTGCGTGATGGCCGCGCCGGGAGAGGTGTGCTCGCCGAAGCCCTTCCCGATGCCGCCGCTGCCGAACGATATCGCCTTCGACGAGGAGGGTTACGCGTATGTGACCGACTCGCTGCAGGCGACGATCTTCCGCTACCCGCCCGGGGGCGGCGCGCCGGAGATCTGGTTCCAGAGCGCCGCCCTCGTCGGCAGCGGCGACGTGCCGATCGGCGTGAACGGGATCCGGCTCGATCCGGCGCGGGAGCACGTCTATTTCTCGGTGTCGTTCTCCCCGTCGGACCCGAGCCTGGGGTCCATCTACCGGCTACCCCTCGTCGAAGCCCCCGAAGAGGCCGATCTGGAGCTCGTCCACGACTACGATGCTGGCGAGGCGCCCGACGGGTTCGCGTTCGGCAAGTCGGGGAAGCTCTATGTCACGCTCGCGGCGGCCAACGCGATCTCGGTGCTCGACGAGCACGGGGTCGAGGAGTCGCGCATCGAGAGCGCACCAGGGGAGGAGATTCCCCTCGACGCCCCCGCCAACGTGGCGTTCAACGACCCGGCGCAGATGCTGCTCATCGTGAATCACGCGAGCTTCACCAGGAACCCCGCGCACTTCGGGGTGCTGAGGGTCTGGGTCGGCGACAAGGCCGATCCGCTCGAGAAGCCGTCGCTCCCTTGAGACGAGACCAGGGCTCCGGCCGGCGCCCTCCCCCTCAGGCGAGGCCCCCGCGCCGGCGCACGATCCAGTGCGCGCCGAGCGCCGCCGCCGCCGCCAGCGTCCAGGCCCAGGGGGGCAGGAGCGGCGCGACGTGGCGCTCGGCCGCCACCTGCGTCGCCGCAGGCAGCGACAGCGAGCCGGCGGCCGACGGGAGCACCGACGCGCCGCCCGTCGCGCGGGCGATCGCCTCCAGGCGGGCGACGTCGGGGCGGGGATCGGCCCACTCGTCGCCGCCGCGCTCGCACGCGAAGTCGCGCCGCGTCGTCGCCCGCTTCTGGTCGCCTCCGTCGCCGGCGGCGCCTTCCGGGACGATCTCCACCGTGGCCGAATAACCCCCGGGCTCGAGGCGACCGGCGGCGAGCTCGACCGGCTCGCCGCCCTCGCCGATCGGCGCGGTCAACGTCTTCACGACCGCGCCGCTGCCGAGGCGCGCGATGGTCACCCTGGCCTCGCCGCGCTGCCCGGCGAGGGGGCGCAGCACGAGCGCCGTCTCCTCGCCCGCGAGGCAACCGCCGCGCGGCTCGATCGCGGCGGGCTCGAAGCGCGGATCGCGCATGAGCCAGCCGAGCAGGGCGTCCCAGAACGCGCCGTGCGCGCGGCCCGCGGAGCTCGACGCGAACGCGCTGAAGAGCAGGCGGTGGCTGCCGTCGAGCGTCAGCGCGATCGTCCGGCCGCTCTCGTGCTCGCCCAGCGAGAGCACCGGCATCGGCGCGCCCGAGGCCGTCGTGCGGGTCGGGTGCGTCATGAGCACCGTCGCCCCGGGGAGCGGATCGCCGACGACGTTGGTCCCCGGCATCTCCGGCATCTCGTCGCCGATCAGCGCGAGCAGCGGCGCGAGCACCGGCGCCGCGCGACCCGCGGCGGTGATGCGCGGCACGAAGGCGCCGAGATCCACCTTGGGCGCGCGGCCGATGTCGAGATCCACCGGCAGGACGCGGGCGAGCCGCGTGCGCGCATAGTTGCCCGACACGAAGGCGTTCGGGCCGCCCACCATGATGAGCCCGCCGCCCTTGTCGACATACTGGGCCAGCGCCGGGAGGTGCTTGGTCAGGCCGTACGGCGCGGCGTCGAAGTCCTGCAGGACGACCGCATCGAAGCTCGAGAGGTGGACGCTGAAGAGCTCGTCGACCGGGAACGGGATCAGCGCGAGCTCGTCCGACGACGCGTTCACCTCGTCGCCGGGCGTGCGCAGGATGAAGAAGGCCACGACGTCGACCGAGGCGTCGGCCTTGAGCCACATCCGGAGCGCGCGCACGTCGTACGTCGGCCGGCCCGCCACGTGGAGCACCCGGATGCGGTCGCGCGCGACGTCGAGCGTGATGTACCGGACGTCGTTCTCGGGGAGCTCGTCGCCGTCCGGCGCCTTGATCGACACCTCCAGGATGCGGGTGCCAGCGCGGTCGAGCGTCACGCCGAGCTCGACCGTGCCGACGCCGCCCTCGACGTGCGCCGTGCCCGTGGCGAGCGTCGTGGGCGCGCCCTGCTCGCGCAGCTCGCGGGCCACGACAGGCACGGCGTCGCACGCGAGGCCGCCGCTGCAGCCGATGTCGATGCGGAGCGAGAGCGGCTGGTGGGCGACCGCGGCGCCGGAGGTCCGGACCGCGCGGACGCCGGCGTCGCGCACGGACTCGGTCGCCACCGCGACCGTGTGCACCGGGACGTCGAGCCCCTCCAGCGCGGCCCGCGTCGCCGCGGCGGTGTCGTCGGGGCCCGGGCGGTCGAGCCGGCCATCGGAGACGACGACGAACGCCGACGGCCGCTCGTCGGCGGCGCGGGCGAGCGCCTCGAGCGCGGCGCTGAGATCCGAGCGGCGCTGCGGCCGGCCTCGCGCGGGCGCCGCGGCCGACGCGGGGGCGGCGGCCGGCGCCCCCGCGCCCGCGTCCCTGTCGGGCGCTGGCGCGGCGCCAGCGCTCACGCCCGGCGCCGGCGCGGAGCCGCCGCCTTCGCTTGCCTGCCCGTCGGCCGGCAGCGGCGCCCCTTCGCCGAACACGTAACGGGAGAGCCGGACGTCGGCGCGCTTCCCGAGCTCCTCGAGCGCGCGCTCGGCGCTGTCGCGGCGGGTCCCCGCGACGCCCGGCAGGTCCATGGATCGGGAGCCGTCGACAAGCACCACGACCTTGGGACCGACGAGGCTCCCGCGCGACGTGACCGCGACCGGGCGGAGGATGGCGGCGAGCAGGCCGAGCACGGCGAGCGCGCCCGTGAGCGCCGTGCCGAGCGCCGCGCGCGCGGGCGCGGCGCCCACCGCCCCGGCGGCGCGGCCACGCGCGCGGACGAGCTCGAGCACGAGCAGGCCGAAGCTCAGGGCCGCGACGACGCAGGCGACGGCGACGATGGGCGACGAGAGGTCGCCCGAGGGCGCGAAGCTCCGGGTCACGGCCGCTCCGGGAGCGAGAGGAGCGCGGGAAGCGCGCGAGAAGACGGAGTCCCGCTCGCCGCGCCGGCGCGGGAGAGCGACAGCGCGAGCAGCGAGTCGAGGGCGCGTGGCACGCGCGGAGCCTAGTACATCGGAGCGGGGTGTCCCAGCCCGGCGCCGTTGCTGCGACCTCTCGGGCGACCTCGAACGAGGGTGAGCCACCTTGAAACGCCGGGTGCGCCGCGCGTAGGCTCGAACCCTTGTGACGATGCGCGAAGAGCAGGACGAGGCCGGGCGGCTCAGGGCAGAGAACGCAGAGCTGCGCGCGCGTGTCGAGGCGCTGGAGAAGGCCCTGGCGGAGCGCTCCAACGGTCACGCACAGAACGGAGCCGCGCCAGGACACGCACAGAACGGCGCCGCGCCGGAAGGCGCGGCAGGCGCGGAGGCCCTCGACGCGCTCGAGGGGCTGCCCACGGCGGTGCCGGCGGTGCTCCACTGGCGCCTGGACGGCGCGGTGACGTACTGGAACGACAGCGCCGAGCGCCTCTTCGGCTGGAGCGCGAGCGAGGCCGTCGGCCGCCCGCTGGCCGAGCTCGTGGGCGCGGTCCCCGTGTCCGCCGCCGCGGCGCGGGCGTTCGACTTTGCCCGGGAGGAGAGCCGCTTTGCCGCGACCACGAGCGCGTGCAGGACGAAGGGAGGTCACCCGCTCCTCTGCCGGTGGACCTACGCCGTGCTGCGCGACGGCAGGGGCGACGCGCTCGAGATCGCGGCGCTCGTCGATGACGCCGGCGACCGGGAGCGGAGGGAGAAGACGGTGCAGGGGCGGTACCAGCTGCTCCTGCAGCTGGTGGACAACGCGCGCAGCTCCATCTTCGTCAAGGACACCGCGGGCCGCTACGTCCTGGCCAACCGCACGCACGCGCAGATGCTGAACAGGCACGTCCTCGAGCTCATCGGCCGAGACGAGGCCGAGCTGGGCGCCGTGGACCCCGGGGCCACCGCGATGATCGTGGCGAAGGAGCGGGAGGTGCTCACCGGCGGGCAGGTCATGCAGTTCGAGGAGGTGGTGCCGGTAGACGGCACTCAACACCATTTCTTCACGGTCAAATTCCCGATCCACGACGAGCGCGGGACGCCGATCGGCATGGGCGGCATCGTGACCGAGATCACGTCGCTGAAGCGCGCGGAGGCGGAGCGGGCCGCGCTGCAGGAGGAGATCATCTTCGCGCAGCAGGCCGCCCTCCGGGAGCTGTCCACGCCGCTCATCCCGCTCGCCGACCGGGTGGTCGCGATGCCGCTCGTCGGGACGATCGACAGCGTGCGGGCGGAGCAGATCATGGAGACGTTGCTCTCCGGCATCAGCAGCCAGGGCGCCCACACGGCGATCCTGGACATCACCGGCGTGCGCGCCGTCGACACGCACGTCGCGGACGCGCTGACGCGCACCGCGCGCGCCGCCCAGCTGCTCGGCACCCGCGTGGTGCTCACCGGCGTCCGCCCGGAGGTGGCGCAGACGCTCGTCACGCTCGGCGTGGATCTCTCCGGGATCACGACGCTGAGCACGCTGCAGAGCGGCATCGCGCACGCCCTCCGCCACGCCAGACGGTAGCTGAGCGCGGCCAGACACCAGAGCTCCTGGCCGCTCAGCCCTCCTGCGTGAGGTACCGGAGGAGCGCGGCCTCATCGCTCGTGATCAGCCGCTCGATGCCGTCATCCCTCGCGAAGCGCTGGATCTGGAGCGCGCCGGCGACGCTCTGCACGAGCACGCCGACCCGCCGGAAGCCCCGCAGCCAGTGCGGTCGGAAGCGCTTCATCGTCGCCTCGAACGACGGATCGTTCCTGCCGGGGACGGCGCGGACGTCGACGAAGAGGGCGTGATGGGCGCGGCCCAGCCGGTCGAGGACGCGGATGAGCTCCCCCATCACGGCCTCGATCTCCTCCAGCGACGCGAACGGCCTGGAGCTGCGGACGGTCCAGACGACGCGCAGGGACGCGTCGAACAGCACGGTGAAATGGTCGTCCTGCCAGACCAGCTTCGGCGCAGCGGCGAGGCGACCCGGAGTCATCGCGCCTCACCGCCGCGCGGGCGCGGAGCGGGGTCGGTTGTCGTCGATGGCGCGGCGGCGCATCAGGAACGGCGCGTGCACCTGGTCGTCCTTGTAGTTCGAGCAGAGCACGTACATCGCGATGTTCACGGCCAGGCGGAACGCGCGCTCCCGCTGCGCCTCGCCCCCGGGCGTGACCTCGACGCTCGGCCCCCCGCCCTCCGAGCGCGCCAGGGCGCCGGCGAGGTCGTGGTCGGAGAAGATCACCTGCGGCATGCCGCCGCGAACGATCGCGGAGAGCTTCGGCGGCCCCTCGACGCGGCCGACGGCGCGCGGGAGGAGATAGAAGGAGCGGAAGACGACGTTTTCCGTGCCGATCGGGATGGGAGAGCCCTCCGGCAGGACGCGGGCGAGCTCGCGCCGCGCGGCGCGGCCGAACGCGCCGCTGCCCGGGGCGAAGTCGTCGACGAGGAGCACGCCGCCGAGCGCGAGGAAGCGGCGCAGGCCGAAGACCTCGCGCTCGGTGAGCGGCGGGAGATCGCCCTCGCCGCCCCAGAGCGCGAACGGCTCGGCGAGCAGCGCCGGATCGTCGGCGCGGACCGTGGTCGGGTTGCGGCGCGCCGGCGCGCTCGTCCGCCGCTCCAGCTCGAACGACCAGCGCGCGGGGGCGGTGGCGCGCACCCCCTCCCATCGCGCGTCGCCCGTCAGCAGCGGCCGCGGGTTCCACGCCCCCTCCTCGCCGAAGGCGCGCACGGGGCGCGGCACCGCGAGGAGGAGCAGCGCGGAGACAAGCACCAGCGCCGCGGCCGCGAGGCGCCGCGGTCGCGCCACGGCGAGGCGCCGCGGCCGGGCCGAGGCGGCGGGGCGTGAGGGCGGCGGCGCCGCCTCACCGCCCTGGCCGCGCGGCCGGCGAGCGCCGAGCCGGCCGAGCCATCGTCTCAATCGAAGTCCTCGACCCGCCATACGCCCGCCTCGCGCCGGAGCTTCACCTCGTGCCCACCCGGGATCTGCACCGTCGCGGAGTCGCCGGCAATCCGGACCTCGAGCCCCTCGGGCTGGGCGAGCCCCTCGACGAGCGAGCGGAGGTCGCTCTCGATGGCGGCGCGCGTGGCCGGCGTGAGGACGCGCAGCAGGCCGGCGTAGCTGCGGCGCGCGAGGACGCGGCGGAGCTGCTGGAGGGCCTGCTCGGGGGTGCGGCCGCCCGCGGGCAGCGCGTCGGCGGCCGAGATCCGGAAGGCGCGCTCGCGCTCGTCGAGCTCGAGGGTCGCGATCTCGCCGTCCGGGTAGCGGACGCGGGCGCGGGTCTTGACCACGACCCCGGGCGCCGTGACGCTCCGCGCCTGCTCCGCGAGCTCGGCGCGCGCCTCGGCGACGCGCCGCCGCACCTCGTCGCGCGACATCGCGGTGCGGCTCTTGTCGCTCAGCATGCCGTAGATGGCGTCGGCGTCGCCGCGCGCCGCCGCGTCGGCGTAGACCTGCACCGCCTCCTTGGGATCGGGGAGCGAGGGCGACGCGCAGGCGAGGCCGGACAGCGGCAAGAGCGACAGGAGCGGCAGCGGCAGCCGCGGCGGCAGCGACGATCGGAGCGATCGCGGCAAGAAGAGCGCGAGCAGCGAGGTGAGGGCGCGCGGCACGGGACGAGCCTAGTACATCGGCGGCGGCGCGTCCCAGCGCCATGGACGAGCGCGGCGGCCGCCGTGAGGCGCCCGGCCGTGGTAAGCCGGCTCCTCCCGCGCCTCGCCTTCCCGCTCCACGACCCGAACGAAGCCGCCGCCGCATGACCGACGTTGTTGGAAAGCTCTGGGGGTTCTGCCACACGCTCCGCCACGACGGCATCGACCACGGGGACTACATCGAGCAGATCACCTACCTGCTCTTCCTGAAGATGGCCTCCGAGCGAGGCATCGATCTCTCGCGCGTCGAGCACAGGACGCCCCGCGGCGAGGTCGACGCGACCGACTGCTCCTGGCCCGCGCTGCGCGCGCGCAGCGGGCAAGCGCTGCTCGACCGCTACGCCGACGTCCTCCGATCCCTCCACGGAGCCCCCGGCGTCCTCGGGGAGATCTACGCGGGCTCGCAGCCGCGCTTCAAGAGCCCCGCGAGCCTCGGGAAGCTCGTCGACCTCATCGACGAGATCGAGTGGACGCGCCTCGGCGTGGACATCCAGGCCGCGGCGTACGAGGGCCTCCTGGAGAAGGCCGCCGCCGAGGGCAAGAAGGGCGCGGGGCAGTACTTCACGCCCCGCGCCCTGATCCAGTCGATCGTGCGGTGCATCAGGCCCGATCCGCAGGGGAAGCCGGGCTTCGCCCTGTGCGACCCGGCGTGCGGCACCGGGGGCTTCCTCGTCGCCGCCTGGGAGTGGATCGAGGCCGAGGCGCGGGGAGCGCTCGACCGGGAGGCGGCGCGCCGGATCAAGGCCGGGGCGTTCTTCGGCCAGGAGCTCGTCGCGCGCCCCCGCCGGCTCGCCCTGATGAACCTGTACCTCCACGGGATCGAGCCGAGGATCACCCTCGGCGACTCGCTCGACGCCCCGCCGGACGAGCGGTTCGACGTGATCCTGACGAACCCGCCGTTCGGCACGAAGGGGGCCTACGAGACGCCGCGCCGCGAGGATTTCGCGATCGCGACCGCGAACAAGCAGCTCAACTTCATCCAGCACGTGCTGACGATCCTGAGGCCCGGCGGCCGGGCGGCGATGGTCCTGCCGGACCATTGCCTTTTCGCCGACCAGGCAGGCGCGGTGCTGGAGATCCTCGCCAGGGGCTGCGACCTGCACACGGTGCTCCGCCTGCCGCACGGGACCTTCACGCCGTACAGCGCCGGGGTGAAGGCCAACGTCGTCTTCTTCACGAAGGGCCGCGCGACGGAGAGGGTCTGGATCTACGACGCCCGGACGGGCGTCCCGTCGATCACCAAGAAGGGCCGGCCGCTCTCCCCGGCGCACTTCGCGGAGTTCGAGCGGTGCTACGGCGGCGACCCCGACGGGCGCGGGGCGCGCGAGGCGGCGAGCTCCAGCGAGGGTCGGTTCCGCAGCTTCGAGCTCCGCGAGGTGAAGGAGCGAGAGTTCAAGCTCGACGGGCTGAGGTGGCTCAAGGAGGAGTCGCTCGACGAGGCCGGCGAGATGCCCGAGCCGGAGGAGCTCGCGACCGACGCCCTCCAGGAGCTGACGGAGGCGGTCGCCGCGCTGAACCGCGTGCTCGCGCTGCTCGAGGGCGGGGCGAAGGCGGCGGAGGCGTGAGCGGGCCGCTGCCCGAGGGGTGGGCCGAGACGACGCTCGCGTCGATCTGCTCGCACCGGAGCGGGAGCTCGAAGCTCATCAAGGGGAAGCTCCACGCCGAGCAGCGGCCAGGGCGCTACCAGGGGTTCAGCGCCGCCGGCCCCGACGTGTGGTGCGACGGCTGGGAGCACGAGGGCGAGGCGATCGTCGTCTCCGCGGTGGGGACGCGGTGCGGGAAGGCGTTCAAGGCGCGCGGGCGGTGGTCGGCGATCGCGAACACCCATGTGGTCTGGCCGGATGAGCGGGCCATCGACGTCGGTTACCTGTTCCTCCACCTCAACGACGAGGGATTCTGGGCGAAGGGCGGCTCCGCGCAGCCGTTCGTGAAGGTGCGCGAGACGCTCGAGCGGCCGTTCGCGCTGCCCCCCCTCCCCGAGCAGCGCCGCATCGTCGCGAAGGCCGAGGCCCTGCTCGGTGAGGTAGACGCGGCGAAGGCCCGGCTGGCAAGGTCGTCGCTGCTCCTCCGGCGGCTCCGGCAGGCCGTGCTGGCGGCGGCGTGCTCGGGGAGGCTCACCGAGGACCTGCGCGCGCCGGGCGCCGCCGCGCCGGCCGCGGGACCGGCGGAGCCCCCGCCGCGCTGCTCGACGTCGGCGCCGGCCGCGCCAGGGGCGAGCTGCGACGGTCCGGAGCGCCCCCTGCCGCCGTCCTGGGTCCGCTGCCCGTTCGGCTCCCTGGTGGACAACCACGATGGCCGACGTGTCCCCGTGAGCTCCGCGGTTCGAGCGAGGCGCCGGGGGCCGTATCCGTATTACGGCGCGTCGGGGGTCATCGACTCGATCGATGGCTACCTGTTCGACGGGGAGTATCTGCTGATCGCCGAGGACGGCGCGAACCTCCTGTCGAGGAACACCCGGGTGGCGTTCGCCGCGAGCGGGAGGTTCTGGGTGAACAACCATGCTCATGTGGTCCAGCCGAAGGCCGGCGTGGTCCTCGGGTACCTCGAGCTGCTCCTGAACTCGCTCGACCTGCAGCACCACGTGACCGGCTCGGCCCAGCCGAAGCTCACGCAGGCGGCGCTCAACGGCATCCCCGTGCCGGTGCCGCCGGCGGAGGAGCAGGCGGAGATCGTCCGCCGCGCACAGGCGCTCTTCGCGCTCGCCAGCGAGGTCGAGGAGCGCGTGGCCCGCGCTGCGGCCCGGGCCGACAGGCTCCCGCCCACGATCCTCGCCAGGGCGTTCTCCGGAGAGCTCGTGCCCACCGAGGCGGCGCTGGCCCGCGCGGAGGGGCGGGGCTACGAGCCGGCGGAGGCGCTGCTGCGCCGCGTCCGGGGGATGGGGTGAGCGGCTAGCTCTCGGTTTGATCGACATCGATAGTCATCGTTCCTCTCGCTTCCTCGGCCCCCTCACGCGTCCACCACCGTCCCTCCACGGTAGCTCCTCCGGATTCTGGAATCGACGCGTCCCGCCTTCCGTTATTCTCAGCACGTCTCACCGGATCGCCTTCCCCCCGCGGATCCACGCCGTCATCGCGGGTCCGATCCGATGAGAACCATGATCCCGAGGAGGCGCTGATGAAGGTGCGGATCGTCGTGAGTTACGTCCCCCGCTATCGCCGGGGCCACCGCTTCCATTTCGTCCCGCCGGTCACCGGGATCCACCTCGCGGCGATCACCCCGCCGGAGCACGAGGTCGAGCTCTTCCACGAGCAGGTGCGCCCCGTCCCCGTCGACGCCTCGCCGGACGTGGTCGCGCTCTCGTTCTTCTCCGGCTTCGCGCGCCGCGCCTACGCGCTCGCCGATCGCTACCGCGCCCTCGGCGTGCGCGTCGTCGCCGGCGGCCCGCATGTCTCGTACTGGATCGAGGAGGCGCTCCAGCACGTGGACGTGGTGGTCACCGGGGAGGCCGAGGCGGTCTGGCCCTCGGTCCTGCGCGATCTCGCGCGAGGCACGCAGCGCCGCGTCTATCACGGCGAACCGGCGTCGCTCGCGGGGTTGCCGACCCCTCGCTACGATCTGCTCGAAGAGCGCTTCCTGGTCCCCCGCGTGCTCCAGGCGACGCGCGGCTGCCCGTTCACGTGCAGCTTCTGCACGGTGCCCGACCTCAACCCCGGCTTCCGCGTGCGCCCCGTCGACGAGGTGATCCGCGACATCGCCACCACGCATTTCCCCCGCTTCTGGCAGGAGAAGGTCGCGTGGTTCTGGGACGACAACCTGCTCGTCCAGCGCCGCTGGGCCAAGGAGCTCCTGCGCGAGCTCGCCGGGCTCGATCGCTGGTGGCTCACGCAGGCATCCATCGATATCGTCAAGGACCGGGAGCTGCTCGACGCGATGGAGCGGTCCGGCTGTATCGGCATCTTCCTCGGCATCGAGAGCCTCGACGAGGCCGATCTCAAGAGCGTCGACAAGCGCCAGAACCGCGCGCGCGAGTACCGCGAGGCCATCCGGAAGCTGCACGATCGCGGGATCTGCGTGATGGCGGGCTTCATCTCGGGCTTCGACGATCAGACGCCGGAGGTCATCGCCTCCACGGCCGATCGGCTGAACGAGATCGGCGTCGACGTCCCGTTCCTGAGCATCCTCACGCCGTTCCGGGGCACGCCGCTGTACGACGAGCACCGGCGAGACGGGCGCATCCTGGAGGAGCGTGACTGGCCCCATTACAGCGGCTACGGCGTCGCCTTCCGGCCGGCGCGCATGTCCCCCGAGCAGCTCCTCGCCGCCCACCGCCAGATGTGGAATCGCGCCTTCGGCCCCGCGGCGGTGCTCGAGCGCCTCGCGCGCGGCGCGCGGTCGCTGAGCCGCGGCGCCATGATGCTTTCGGCGGCGATGAACGGCTTTTACGGCCTCAAGCAGATCACCGGCAACGAGCCGGCCGCGCCGCCGCTCGAGCCGGAAGGGACGATCCGGCACCCCGCGCCCGGGGACGCCCCGGCCCGGCTCTCGCGCCTCGGCCTGAAGCGGTCCGCGAGCGCGGCCGACAGCTCAGTGGAACGCACGGCGTAGCGGCGCCGCGGCGAACGCTCACCAAGCGTCTCGCCGTCGAGCCACTCCATCGCGAGGTAGGGGCACCCCGCGGCGGTCGCGCCGTTCGCGATGTACCGCACGACACCCGGGATCTGGAGTGACGCCAGCACCTCGTGTCCCCGCGAACGAAGGTCGAGCTAGGGCAAATCTCTGATCTCCGACGTGCACGACCCCTCGTCGCAGCGCGCCGCGACCGCTTGCTCGCTCTCTCTCTCGAGCCGACGGCCGTCCTCCGCGAGCGACGGCTGCGACGGGCAATCGCACAGCGGCGAGCCGGCGAGGCACGCCGCCTCGGCGGCCTCGAACGCTTCCTTGTCGTCCGCGTCCACGCCGACGAACAGGACGTCTCCGCAGCAGGTCGTGACGTGCGGCAACACGACGCAGTCGCTCGCCTGTTCGCAGGCCTTGCTGAACGCCGGAAAGCTCGACTCGCGGCACGTCAGGCCATGGCTGCTCGCGCCCCCGGAGCCGCCGGCTCCGCCGCTCGCGGCGCTGCCGCCGCCGCCTCCGGAGCCGCCAGCGCTCGCGGCGCTGCCACCCCCGCCCCCGGAGCCGCCGACTCCGCCGCTCGCGGCGCTGCCGCCGCCTCCGCCGCTCGCGGCGCTGCCGCCGCCGCCTCCGGAGCCGCCAGCGCCGGCGCTGCCGCTCGCGCCCGCTCCGCTGGTGCTGGTCGATTCCGCGCTCGCAGGTCCATGGTCATCTTCGCCGCACGCCGCGCCGCCCAGCATCGCCCACGCAATGAAGGAACCACGAGCCAACCAGAGAAAGCACTTGTGTGTCATGGCCGCCGCGTCGAGCACGGGACATGCCCGCTCCGGCACGAGAGAAACCCGCTGGTTTTCTGTGCCATGGCGAGCCACGACATGGCAGCGCACGGCAAGGCGATCAGGCCGAGCTCGGGGGCGGCGGTCATGCGCGCCGTCGTCCATGGACATGCGATACCTACGATTGGAACAGACTTGACGAGCACACGTGTCGTGCGTGCATCGAGCCACGGCCCAGGTCGAACCAGCCGTACGGTCACTTGACGCCGGAGGCGTAAGCGAGTGATGCTCCGGCGCCATGGCGGGCTCGAAGCGTGTGAACGCGTCCCTGGCGATGGCGCTGATCGGGCTTGCGGCGGCCGGCGGGTGTACCGCGCTGGCGGGGCTGGACGAAAGCTACCATCTGGTGGGCGGAGGCGGCGGGACCGGCGGCAGCTCGACGGGTGGCGGGACCGGTGGCAGCGCGGGCGGCAGCTCGACGGGAGGCGAGGCCGGCGGCAGCTCGACGGGAGGCGAGGCGGGCGCTGGCGCGGGCGGCGAGGTCGGCGCCGCGGGCGGAGCCGGTGGCAGCGCCGAATGCGCGACCTGCTCGTTGCCACCTTACGACACCGACGATCCGGCGGACATGTGCGAGGCGTCGGCCGAGATTTACGAGGTGCTCATGGACTGTCTCTGCGTTGCCTGCGGCCTGGTGGAGGAATTGCCCTGCTATGGCGCGTGCGGCGCCGGCGAGGCGCGGAGCGCCGAGTGCAACGAATGCCTCGCCTCTGTGGCCGCCAACGTGGAGGGTGAGTGTGCGCCGGAGGTCACCGCGTGCGAGTTCGACACGGGCGAGTGATCTCGGCCCCCCGGTGTCAGCGCTCGCTCAGCAGGGCGTGAACATCTCGGCGCCGAGATACGTATTCGTGAACTGGCTGTCGACCGGGTTGCCGAGGTAGTCGTAGCGCTGCACGTTCACCTGGGTGTCCGAGCCGACGCCGGTCCAGCACGAGACCTTGCAAACCTGGGCGCGGCGGCGGGACTGTCGCCTGGCAGAGGACAAGGGCCTGCAAGGAACGACCCCCGGCGCGCGCGCTCGTCATCGCGGCGCCGCCCAGATGCTGCAGCAATGGAAGCGCTCCCGGCCCGAGACGCGCGATCTGGGCCCCGCTTTCGTGCCCACCTCGAGGATGTACACGGCGTCCGCGTCCACGGCGAGCCTGGCGGGGTGCCTGTGGTGGGCGCCGAGGATGCGCAGCGCGCGCTGCTCCCCGCTCCGGCGGACGACGAGCGACGAGCTCCAGTCATCCTCGCACCGCGCATAGAACACGTCCCCTCCACGCGCGGCGAAGCTGCAGTCGACGTTGTGGGACATGGATCTATCGAGCAAGCTCCCCAGGCGAGGCAGGGCGCGGAAGCCATCCTCTCGAGAAAGGCTGAAGAGGTCGTCGTCCGCTGCCCAAAACAGCGCCTCGCCGCTCGCGCTGAAGTGGAACGCTGGCACCCGCGCGCGCGCCAGCACCTCGGGGCGCCCTCCAGTCTTGTCGATCCGCAGCAGCCGCGTGCCACCGGGACCGTCGTCGGACAGGTAAACGTACAGATCGTCGATGGCGAGCTTGTCCGGGCTCTCCAGGCCCCTCACGAGCACTTCGATGGAACCGCCTCGCTTCGGGAGCTTCAGCGCCGCGCGCTGTGCTCGGTCCACCCAGTACACGCTCGTCGCGTCGACCGCCACGAGCTCTGGCAAGGCCGGCGATCCCCGGAGATCCTCCCGCGACGCGCTCGGACCGTAACCGTAGGGCTCCGGCGCCGACAGCGCGCGGGCGACGTCGTCGGACACGACCAGCGTCTCCCTCGAGCCTCCGGTCAGGCTCGCGCGCACCAGCCTGCCGTCCACGGTGAGGAAGAAGGCATGCGCCTCGTCGAGCGCGGGCGCAGCGCCGAGCTGCTCGAGCTTCAACGCGGGCGTCGAGGCGCCTCCGCGCTTCGGCGTCACCCACAGCACGTCACCCGTCTCCTGTCGCGTCGTGTAGTAGAGCGCCGACCCCAGGACAGCGATGGATCCGATGGGCACGCCGTCGAGCACCACGAGCCGCCGCGCGCGGGGGGCCTCCGGATCGAGCCGGAGCAGCATCCTGGAGGAGAGCGCGTAAAGCTTCCCCGCGATCGGATGGATGGTCCACGCCCGGTCGGCGGGCGGCAGCCTCGCGACCTCTTGCCAGGCCCCGCCCGAGAGGGGCGCCCTGAACAGCGCCTTCTGAGAGGCTCGATAAAGAGAGCGGCCATCGCTCGCGAACGTGTATTCGCTCCGCAGCGTGTCGCGCGCGCGCGCCACCGGGATCGCTGGACCTCCTCGCGCCGGCTGCCGCATCAGGTAGTCCCCGCTCCTCCGGTACAGAAAGCCCGAGTCCACGAGCTCGGTCCGGTCGATGGATGGCCCGGCCGGCGCGTTCGCGGCGACCCCAGGCGGGCCCTCGCGCCTGGAGAGCCAGAGCGCTCGATCGCTGGTCCCGGCCGTCGACAGCGCGCCAGGAAGCGACGCGGTCACGATCGGCTCGCCGAAAGGATCCACATCGTCCATCAACCGCGCGCCGCCTTCGAGATCGAGCCGACGGAGGCCGTGTCCTCGTGTCTCGGTGAAGTACAGCGCACCACCGCGGATGCCTTTCAGGGACAGATCCGACCTGCCGTCAAAGTCCGTATCCGCCACGGCGATGACGTCGAGCACGGGTTGCTGCTCGGGCTCTTCTTCCTTGCCCTCGTCTCGGAACAGGAGATCGAAATCGCTCACGGGCCGCGGAGGCGGCGCGGCCCCGCAGCCCACCACGACCATCGCCCCGCTCCATGCCACGGCGCGCACGATCTCGTGAAGGCCCCGGCTCACCCTGCCGGACGCCCCGCACCTCCGCCCCTGGCCGCCCATACGCGTGAGCGTATCACCTCATGGCTTGTGGCGCGGCGACCGCGAGGGCATGAAGCCCGCTCATGCCCCTTCGAGAGCTCCTCCCCATCGTCCTCCTCGGCGCAGGGATCGCGCTCGGGGCGGGGAGCGCGGCCTGCGTCGCGCGGCAAGGCTCGACCGGCGCGAGCTCGTCGAGCGCCGCCGCGCAACCGGCGCGACCGAGCGCATCGGCGAGCGCGTCCGCGGCGGCGCCGGCGCAACCGGCGGCGAGCGACCCGGCCGCGCCCGGGGGAGCCGCGCCCGAGCCGCCGCCCCCGTCGGCCGAGCAGATCGCGCGCCTCCCGCCGGGCGCCGCGATCTACGCCTCGCTTCGCAACAGCGCCCTCGACGCCGCCGTCCAGTACGTGCCCCAGATCGCCGAGGTCCTGATCGAGGCGAACCGCGCGCTCGGCAGCCAGGATCCGCCGGACGTGACGCTCGCGAAGGCCGGAGTCGATCCGCGAAGGCCGATCCTGGGCGCCGTGGTGCCCGCGTCCGAGAAGAGTGCGCGCGCGGTCGTCGACGCCATGGCCAAGGGGGCCTCGGGCAAGGCGCTCGAGAAGGTCGTCCGCGAGCACGCGGCGGACGTGACGCGGGTGCGGCTCCTCGTTCCGCTCGTGAGCGGGGCGGACCCGCGGCGCGCCCTGGCGGGCGTGGTGGACGTCCTCGCGGGCGGCGCCCCGCTGGAGGCGTGCCCGGGCGCCGCGCGCTGCGCCGGCTTCGGCGCCCGGGCGCCGCTCGGCGTGGCGCAGGGCGGGATCGCCGCCGTCGCGATCTACGCGGACGGCGCCGACCTCCGGCTCGACGTCGTGATGTCGCTCTTCGGGTCCGGCGGCGATCCGGCCGCCCTGAAGGAGCTCGTCGCGTTCGGCGAAGAGGTCGGGGGTCCGGAGGGCAGGTGCTCCAGGTTCGACGCGAGCCCCGTGGTGTCGGTGTGCCTCGATCCCGAGCGGATGGGCGAGCTGGGCGCGACCGACGGCTACGGCAAGATCGCGAGGGCGCTCTCCGGAGGCCACGTCGATCCAAGGGTGATCCCGACGATCGCCGCCCAGGGCTTCGCCGAGGCCCGGCAGAACCTCCGGCTCGCCGCGCCGGCGCGCAGGCTCGCCAGCGACGGCACCCTCGGGGTCACCGCGCAGGGCAAGCGGAGCCGCTTCGTCGCGTCGTGGGCCCTGACGGACGCCTCGCGCGCCGGCGTCGAGAGGGCGTTCGCCGCCGAGCGATGCGCCGCCGGCGAGGCGGCGGTCACCGAGCTCTTGCCGGCGCTCCGCGCGGCGGTCGGCGATCCGGGGAAGGGCTTCGACGACCCGAAGAAGGTCGTCACCGCGTTCGAGGAGGCAGGCTGGTCTGCCTACCTGATCGCCGCCGGCGGCCCATGGCTGAACCTGCTCGGCGTGATCGCACGTGTGCTCGAGCAGGGCCCCGGGACCGACCCCGACTACCATGTATGCGCCCGATACGACGGCGGGCGGCTCGTCCTCGTGTCCGAGATCCGGAGATGACGGCGCGCCCCTCTCCGGGCGCCCAGGCCGCGCCGGCGTGATGATACACGTGGAGGTCGCACGCGCCATGACCACCGCCCTCCCCGCTTCCTTCGCCGATCTCCCGCTCCTTCAGGGCCGCAACCCCCTCGCCCGCCGCATCGAGACGCGGCATGGATTCCCCATCCTCCCCGGCCGCTTCCCGGTCGTGGGCCACATGCCGGCGATCGCCGTCGACGAGCTCGGCCTGCTCCGCGAGGGCCAGCGCCGCTTCGGCTCCCTCTTCTTCTGGGCTCCTGGCGTCGACGCCTGGCAGCTCATCTACGCATCGAACGAGGCCTTCTCGCTCTTCAAGAGCAAGGCCGTCGACTCCTCGTATCTGACCGAGGGCGGCGTCGGCCACCTCTTCGGTCAGACGCTGATGGCCCACGACGGCGCCTCGCACCGCCGCCTCCGCACCGCGATGAACGGGCCCTTCTCGCCGAAGGGCCTCGACGCCGCGGAGGTCGGCGCGATCGTCGCGACCAGCGTCGAGCGCAAGGTCCGCTCGTGGCTCGGCCGGCGCGACGTCCAGCTGCTGCGCGAGACCCGCGAGCTGGCCCTCGAGGTGATGTTCAAGATCACCGGCGTCGAGGACGACGAGCTCCCTGAGTGGCGCCACTATTACGAGGATCTGATGCTCGTGATCCTCAGCCTGCCCTTCGACGTGCCGGGCTCGCCGCGGCGCCGCGGCCTCCGCGCCCGCGCCTGGCTCGACGAGCGCATCGGCCGGATCCTCGCCGGCGTGCGCGCCCGCGGCGACGCAAAGGGCCTCCTGCCGGCGCTGCTCACGGCCCGTGACGAGCAGGGCGAGCCGCTCTCGGAGCAGGATCTCGTGGGCAACCTCCGCCTGCTCCTCCTCGCCGGCCACGAGACATCGGCCTCGGTCATGGCCTGGTGCGTCGCCCACCTCGCCGAGAGCCCCGCGGTCTGGCGCGCGCTCCGCGAGGAGGCGTCGAGCGCGCCGGATCTCCCGCGCTCGCCCGCGGATCTCCGCCGCTTCCCCTTCGCCGAGGCCGTGTTCCGCGAGGCGCTCCGCCTCCATCCCCCGGTGCCGCACGACGCCCGCCGCGCCGTCGCCGATTTCGAGCTCGACGGCCGCGCCGTCCCCGCGGGGACCCACGTGGCGATCCCGCTGGTCCTGCTCTCGCGCGATCCCGAGCTCTACCCGGATCCGGACAGCTATCGCCCCGAGCGCTGGCTCGGCCGCAAGGAGGCGCTCTCGCCGCTCGAGATCGCCCAGTTCGGCGGCGGCGCGCACTTCTGCCTCGGCTATCACCTCGCCTGGATGGAGATCGTCCAGTTCCTCGTCGCGCTCGGGCGGGAGCTACCGGCCTCGGGCCCCAGGCTCCAGGGCGGATTCCCCGCCTCGCGCTACCTCCCGGTGCTCCGCCCCTCGGGGGGCACGCGCGTCCGATTCGACGGCTGAAGCGCCGCGTCCGGCGACGCCATGACAAGCGGTCCGTCGCGCGGTTGATGGCGCGATCGTAGAGCAGCGTCCTTCTCCGCGTAAGCACGAAGTGTTCGTCTCTGGCGCGCAGGCGACGATCATGGCCACGGCGCGTGGCGCGTCTGTCACTCGGCTCCGGCGAGCAACCGCTCAATCTCGTGCATCGTCTCGACGTCATCGCCGACCATCGCCTTCATCGACCGGATCCTGCGGCACACGATCGCAGCGATCTTGTCTTCAACGGTATCGTCGGCATACGCCCAGTAGACCTGCGCAAAGCGTCCATTGCGGTGGCAGCGGCCCTCTATCTGCGCCATCTGGATCGCCGACCACCGCAGATCGTGGATCACCGCCGAGCGCGGCACCTCGTTGTGCTCGCCCTGGTGGAGCGAGATCCCCTCTTCCACGGTGAAGAGCACCACGCGCGGCTCGCCGCGCTGGAAGCGGAGGCGCTCGGCCTCCTTCTCGCCGGCCGGCAGCGCGCCGTGGATCAGCGCGCACGGGACGCGCTCCCGGGCGAGCGCGGCCTCCACGGCCTCGAGCGTCTCCATGAAGGCGACGGAGACCGCGACCTGATGCCCGTTGTCGAGCAGCTCACGCACCAGCTCCACGGTGCTGCCCACGCGGATGAGCGAGCTCTTCTGTCGCAGGCGCAGCATCGCGGCGAGCGCCGACTTCGGGTTCGCGCCCTTTGGCAGGAGATCCATCTCCCGGCGGAACGCGGTCCACGCCTGCGCGTAGAGCTCGCGCGCGGAGGCGTCGAGCTCGAGCGGGGTGAGGATGCGGTTGATCTCGGGCCAGCCGGCCACGTCCTCCGGGCGACGCCGCATCCCGACCGCCGGACAGCCGTCGAACAGGAGGGCGCGCACCTTCCCGCAGTCCGCCGGATCGCCGCGCCAGTCCCACCTGCCGAACGCGCCGCGCGCAACCCCGAGCCCCTGGCCTTCGCACCACTGCTCGAAGTCCTTCAGATCCGCGGAGCGGCTCCCGGTCGCGCTCGCCAGGAGCGGCGCGAGATACGATAGCTCCAGCGGGTTCTGCCCCGCGGTGGCCGAGAGCCACAGCGCGAACCCTGCGCGTGCGTTGAGCTTGACCGCGAGCTTGGAGCGCGCCGCCGCCGGGTTCTTGCAGCGATGGCTCTCGTCCCAGATCACCACGTCGAACTCCGCGGCGCTGCCGGCGCGCGCGAGGCCCTTCTTGGATCGAATCCTTCGCCGCGCCTCCGGGGTCACCTCGAAGAGCTTGCCCAGCCGATCATAGTTGATGATCACGATCTCTTTGCCTGCGTCGCCCATGGCCTGGACCGTGCGGCGCCAGTGCGCGACGACGGCGAGCGGACAGACGATCAGCACCGTCGTGACGTCCGGCATCTGGAGGACCGCTGCCCAGGCGGTGATCGTCTTGCCGAGGCCGACGTCGTCGGCGAGGAGGAACCCGGCGCGCCCGGCGGCCTTCGCGGCGGCGATGGCCCGCACGCCGTCCAGCTGGTGCGGGCGGAGGATCATCGCCCCGGCGGGGGCGGCCGGCGCGGGCGCGGGGTCGTCGTTGAGCTCGTGCTCGATGCGTCGCTCCCACGAGTACGGCGCGGCGCGGAACGGCGCGAGGGCCGGCGGGAGCGTCTCTGCGCGAACAACGAACACGCCGTGCTCCGCGTCCCAGCGCGCGCCGCTCGCGGACGCGACCGCGCGCATCGCGAACGGGACGTCGAGCACATGGGCTCGCTCTGGCGCCGCACGCGGAGCGGGGGCCGCTGGAGGGGCCGCTCTGGAAGCTCTACGCGGGGCCGACACCGTTCGCTTGGCACGCATCGTCGTCATGACGCCCCTGATACCAGCGCGGACGCGCGCCCGCGCTAGAAGACGCCGCGCATGGCGGCGCCGAGGTGCAGGATCTGGAGCGGCGTGTCCGAGGGCGTGCGGAGGGGGCGGAGCTGGTATTCGAGGACGAGCGCAGGCTGCGCGTCCTCCTCGGGGAAGAGCACGAAATCGAGGCCTGCGCCCGCGTAGAGGAATGCGAGCGCGGCGGCCATCGTCGCGACTCCGAGGACGCGCCCCACGGGCGAGCGCGCGCGGACGAGGGAGCGCGGGAAGGCCTCCTCCAGGGTGGGCGGCGCGGCGGCGCTCATCGCGCGAGCCTATCACCCCTCGCGTGGGCGCCAGAAGGAGCCCTGCTCTTCGAGCGGCTGGCGGCGCAGCGCTCCGGTAACGGGATGAGCGCCCCCTGCCGCGGCGTTCTCCCATGACCATGCACGAACGAACGCAGCGCACCGCGATCGCGTGGCTCCTGCTCGCCGCGTGCACCCCCAGGCCGGCGAGCGACGGCGAGCCCTCTCCCCCGCCCAGCGCATCGAGCGCAGCGGCCCCGGTCCAGTGCGCCGACCCGGCTCCGACCGCCTCCCCTGCCCTCGCGACGTCGCCAGCGCCGAGTGCGGAGCCTCCGACCGCTCCCTACCAGCCGCCCCCAGAGGCAACCGCGGAATCGACAGGCCCGGCCCCGCGCAGGCCGATTGGCACGTTCGACGACTGGGTGAAGGAGTACGCGGGGCTCGGTGAGCCCGAGGCGGAGAAGAGGCCTCCGCGGCTCCGCCGCGCCAAGGAGCTCGCCCTCGCGTCCGGGCGCATCGCCTTCATGCGCTCGGGCGACGTCTTCGCGATGGACCTCGCGACGGGCGTCGAGGCGCAGCTCACGCGAAAGACGCAGCGCAACATCGCGCCCACCTTCCTCGGCGACGGCCGGCGGATCGCCTTTCTCAGCAACCGCGACGGGATGGCCTGGCGCGTCTTCCTCATGAACGCGGACGGCACGGAGCAGCGGCCGATCACCGGCAAATTCTCCGCATGGTACGGCGAGCCCTCGTTCGCCATCTCGCCGGACGGCGCCCGCGTCGCCTACGTCGCCAGGGCGCGCGCGCCGTCGGACGAGGGCCTGGAAGAGCTTCACCTCGTCGAGGTCGCGAGCGGCGACGACCAGCGCATCGGCCAGCCGGCGACGCTGAGCCAATGCACGTTCTCGCCGGGCGGCGACGCGGTTCATTGCGTCGCAGGCGAGTTCGACGCGGAGCACCTCCTCTCGGTGGAAATCGCCACGAGGCGCGTCAGGCGCTTGCCGGACGCGGGCAACCGCATGTTCAGCGCCGCCCGCTCTCTCGGCGATCGCCTGCTCTTCTCGGCGAGCCCGACGGGGGCTTTCTGCTGCCAGCGGTCGCAGCTCTTCACGACCGCCCTCGATGGCACCGGGATCAAGGGGCTCGGCGCGTTCTGGGTGGCGGGCTCGATGCGCCCGGAGGTCTCGCCGAAGGGCTCGCAGATCGCCGTCGCGTGGTCCGTCCGCGAGGGAGGGTTCGGCGCGGATTATCGGAACGAGATCTCGCTGCTCGACGCGAACGGCGGCGCCGAGCGCCCGCTCACCAGCGCGTTTCCGCGCCCCTTCTACAGCGCTTACGAGCCTTCCTGGGCGCCCGACGATCGCCACCTCGCCTTCACGCTCTCGTTATGCCCTTACCTCGGCTGCGAGCCGAGGATTCGAAGCGTCGTCGTCGTCGACACCCGGGACGCCGGGGCCGTGCCCGCGTTCATCGCCTACGGCGGCAACGCCTCGTGGAGCCCCGTTCCCTAGAGAGACGCCCCTTCGTCGACAGCGCCGCGCCGGCTGCTCGGGCCGCCGGCGGTGCTCCTGGTGGACGAGCGTCGCCGCGCCTCAGAGCCCGCAGCTCGGATAGAGGTTGAAGGCGCCGTCCGCGGTGAGCTTCGACGAGATCGACTCCGGGTACGACACACCGTCCGCGTGGCACGTTGCATAACCGGCGGCGTTCGTCGTGCAGTCCGTCTCGTTCGGGAGCGAGCCATTGCACGGTCCGAGGAGGGTGAGCTTGCACGTCAGCGACGAGTCGCAGATGCGCAGCTTCGCGAAGTCGCTCCACAACACAGCGCCGCACGCGAGCTGCGCGCCCTCATCCGCGCAGGCATAAGCGACTTCCTGACCCGGGACGAAGATGTTGCCGAACATGGTCGCGTCCGGGAACGTGTATTGCGCCGGGTTCATCCAAGGCGCGTCCGCGAGGCCAGGATGGTGGCCCACCATGCGGATCGGCACCTCCTCCAGGAAGCCGTTCAAGGTCTGGAGGAGACACGCCGTCACCCAGCGCTGCGGGGACGTGAGGGTCATGGCCTGACTCCGCCACGGGGCCGCGAGGCCGAGCGCCCCCTTGTACACGTAGGAGGACGCGCCCACCACGCCCTTCACCGTCATGTCCGGGCGGAGCGCGCAGCCCACGACATAGTGGAGGAGCTTGCGGCCCTGCGCCGTGTCCAGGAGCGGCGTGCTCGCGAGCTTGCCAGCGCTGTCCGCGAGCGGGGCCATGGCGAGCCGCTGGAGCATCTGTATCGTCCGCGGCTCCCAGAAAAACTCGGGATCGTCGCCGTTGGGAAAGACATACGCCTGCTCGACCGACGCCACATCGTCCTCGGCCGCGATGTCTTCCTCGCTGTCGTGATCCGGCGCCGGTGACACCACGCATCCAATCGCGAACAGGCACGTACCGAGCAGCGCTGTAACCGGGGCTCCCAAGCTCGACATAATTTTCTCCTGAGGCGACGCCGTGCGGCGCGTTCTGACCGGCTATTTCCAGGTTCCGTGCCAGGCAGTCGACCCCCTCCCGCACGGGACGCAGGCGCGCCCTTTCAAGAAAATTTCAAACTATATCCAATATTTACAATCTGGCTCCGGCGCGAAGACGGGCGCCCGGGGGCATCGGATGGAGGCGCTGCCCCTCACCCGCTGATGCCCGGAGCCGCCATCCGATCCAGCTGAGCCGCGAGCCGCGCGAGCCGGGCGCGGAAGCCCGGCGCCTCGTCGAGCTGCGCCGCCGCTTCCTGGAGAGCGCAGGACGCCTCCCGGGTCCGCCCGCCGGCGATCGCCATCTCGGCGCGCATCGAGAGCAGCTCGACGAGCTCGATCGCCAGGAGGCCGCCCCGGCACCGCGACAGCACGTCGTCCCACGGATCGGCGCTCGCGGACGGCTCGCGCGCGCGAAGGCCGTGCTCGCAGAGCACCAGGTGGAGCGCGCGGTAGAACGCCCACAGCGAGGGCGCCGAGGGGTCGGGCGGGCAGCTCCGCTCGATCCACGAGAGGTGGCGGCTCGCCTCGTCGTGGCAGCGCCTCGAGACGAGGATGCGCGCAAGGAGCACGGAGCACTCGGGCGCGGCGTGCTCGAAGAACCGCCGCTCGAGCACGTGCGCGCGGCGTGCCAGCTCCAGCGCCTCCTCCCCGTGGTCGCTGGCGTGGAGCAGCTCCGCCGCGTTCAGCGTCACGTGGCGCTCCAGGACGGGGTTTCCGAGCTCGCGCGCCAGCGCGATGGCGTGGCGCATGTCCGCCATGGCGAGGTCGAGCTCGCGCCGCATTGCCCTCAGCGGGATACGGCACGTGCAGGCGGCGCAGAGGTGAGGCCAGTCCTCGGCGGACGACGCCAGGGCGAACGTCTCGTCGAAGCGGGCGTTCGAGAGGTCGAGCTCTCCCAGCCACATCAAGGCCGGCGACAGCAGGAGGAGCGCGACGATCCTGGTCCCGTAGTCGCCCTCGGCCTCCGCGCCGGCGGCGCCCCGCGTGAGCAGCTCGACGGCCTCGGCGACCCGGCCGCGCCGGAAGCAGGTGCGCCCCTCGGCGACGAGCGCGCGGCCCTCAAGCGCGCGCAAGCGCGCGCCGAGCCGGTCGACGAGCGCGCGCGCCTCCCCGACGCGCTCGGCCGAGCGATCGAACTCGCCCGCCCAGTCGAGCGCGGCCGCCTCCTCGAGCAGCACGTCCGCGAGGGAGGCGTCGTCGCCGAGCTCCGCGGCCAGCGCCCGCGCGGCCGCGAGGTCGTCCGTGGCCTCGCGCGTCCGGTCGACGCGGTAGCGGCTCTTGCCCCGCCCCGCCAGCGCGCGCGCCCGCCGGCAGGCGTCGTCCGCCGCCGCGAACGAGAGCGCCGCCGTGTAGTGCCGGTCCGCCTCGACGTGGCGGTGCCGCGCGAACGCGAGATCGGCGAGCGTGAGGCACGCGTCCGCCGCCGCCTCCCGCGCCCCGCACCCGCCGGCGTGCCGCGCGAGCGGCGCAAGGAGCTCCGGGCGAGGCCCCTCCGCCTCCACCCTGGCCGTGAAGTACGCGAGCGCGCGCCGGTGGATCTGCGCGCGCTCCGCCGGGTCGAGCAGCTCGACCACCGCGTCCTGGAAGACGGCGCTCTGGAACGAATATCGCTCGCCCGCGCCGCGCTCCAGGATCCTGTGCTCGACGAGGGCGCTCAGGCCGTAGCCCGCGTCGATGGGCGTGCCGGCCTCCCCCGCCCGGGCGATCGAGTCCAGGATCTGCTCGAGCTCCGCGCGGGCGAACGCGTCGCCGAGCACCGCGCAGAGCCGGACGCACGCCGCGAGCTCCGGCGAGAGCGCGTCGAGCCGCCGCTCCGCGAGCCATTGCCACGCGGGCGACGGGGGGAGGTTGTCGAGCTCGGCCGTGGCGACGTAGTGGCTGCCGGCGTTCACGCGGCGCTTCACGAGGCCGGCCCGCTTGAGCGAGCGCACGAGCTCCACGAGGCACGCCGGGTTGTTGCCCGCCCAGCGCGCGAGCAGGCTCCGCGTCTCGGCAGGGGGGTACTCCGCCGGCCGCAGCAGCTCGGCGGCGAGCGCCATCGCCGCCGCGTCGTCGAGCGGCGCGAGCGCCGCGCGGTCGTGGCGCTGGGTGCGCGCGCCCCAGGCGCGGCGCACCTGCTCGAAGCGGGGGTGCGCGGCGACGAGCACCCACAGCGCGACGCCGGAGCCGTCGAGCGTGGCGTACTCGAGCGCGTCGACCAGCGCGTCGTCGGCCCAGTGCGCGTCGTCGACGATCACCGCGACCGGCCCGCGCTGGGCGCGCCGGCGCAGCGCCTCGCCAAGCGCCTGGACCACGCCGTGGTGGAGCGAAACGGGCGCGCCGCGCGCGGGCAGCGGCGACCAGCCGAGCGCCGCCGCGACCGACGGCCACGTCGCCTCGCCGAGCGCGGCGCCGAGCCGCTCGCGGCAGAACGCGGCGACGTCCGGCGGCGCCTCCGCGGGCGAGTCGAGGACACGGCCGAGGAGCTCGGCCGCGTCGCGCGCCGCGTCGCCCAGCAGCGGCTGCGCCGCGCGGAGCGAGACCACGAGCGCCCCGGCGTCGCAGCGGAGCGCCGCCGAGGCGGCCTCCGCCGCGAGGCGGCTCTTCCCGAGCCCGGTATCGCCGATCAGCGTGAACAGCCCCGGGCACGTGCCGTCGAAGGCCGCGCGCGCGCTCTCCGCGATCGCCGCGAGGACGTCGTCGCGGCCCGCGAGCGGGACCTCGATCTCGACGGACGGCTCGGCCTCGGCCGAGGCGGGCCGGCCGTCGCTATCCTCGCGCGCCGGCAGGACGCGCTCGATCTCGGCGGAGAGGGCGACGCCCGACCACGGCTCCGGCGGCAGCCAGGTCTCGGGTCGCTCGACGGCGGCGCCGTACGCCGAGACGGCGCCCCGCGCCCTGCGGCGGAGGGTGACCGACGCGAGGTGCAGCGCCGCGCGCGCGCCGTGCTTCCCGGCGAGCTCGCGCGCGGCGGCGAGCGCGGCCTGCGCCGGGTGATCGGCGTCCTTGCCGGAGAAGACGGCCACGTAGCGGCTGCCGCGCTGCCGTGTGATGAACCCCTTGCGGCCGGTCACGGAGGCGATGACGGGCGACGCGGCGGCCGTCGTGTCGGCGACCAGCAGCACGACCGAGCTCCGCCCGCCGGCGATCAGCCTGGCGCTCGTCGAGTCCGCCGGCGCCGCGGCACCGTGGCGCGGCGCGCCCGGCTCGACCGGCGCGCCCTCGCCGCGGCGCGCGCCGCCTTCGCGCGCCGCGGCGAGGGCGCGCCGCAGCGAGGGCGCGTCCGCCGGGCGGCGCTCGCGATCCTTGGAGAGGCACGCCAGCGTGAGCTCCTCGAGCGCGGCGGGCACCGGCGCGAGCTCGCCCGGGCGCTCCGGGCGCAGCGTGAGGTGCGCATGCTCGAGCGAGGCGCCGTCGCCCGCGAAGGGCAGCCGCAGGGTGAGCAGCTCGAAGAGGATGACGCCGAACGCGTAGACGTCGGCGCGCACGTCGACCGCCTCGCCGCGGAACTGCTCCGGCGCCATGTACTCGGGCGTCCCCAGGACCACGCCGCTGCGGGTGAGCAGCTCCTCGCGCGCCGCATCGCCGGGCGTGCGCTCGGAGCGCTTCGTGAGCCCGAAGTCGAGCAGCACGACGCGCTCGTCCGCCGCCCCGGAGCGGCGCTCGATGAAGAGGTTCTCCGGCTTCAGATCCCGGTGGATCGCGCCCTTGTCGTGAGCGGCCTCGAGCGCGGCGAGCACGGCGTCGGCCCGCGCCGCGACCCAGCCCGGATCGGGCGGGGCGGCCAGGGCGGCGAGCTCCGAGGCGAGGGTGCGGCCGAAGAGCCGCTCCATCACGAGGTAGGGGCGACCATCGTCGAGCCGGCCGCACCCGTGGAGCCGCGCCACGTGCGGCGGACCGATGCGCTCGAGCGCGTCGGCCTCCCGGCGGAAGCGCTCTTCCAGCATCGGCGTGGTGGACATGCCGACCTTGACGGCGACAGGGGCGCCGTCATCGTCCGAGACCCCCGCCCACACGATGGCGAAGCCGCCCTGCCCCAGGCGCTCGCCGAGCGAGACACCGGGGACACGCGGCGGAGCGGGCGCGGAGGGCTCGCCGGGCGGCGGCGTCCATCCGTCGAAGGGGCACGGCGCCACGCCCTCGCGACGCCGGTGACACAAAGGACAGCGATGCACTCGGCCTCTCTCTGACGCAGGCGCGCAGGCGCGCTAACGCGGGCGCGCAGGCGCGCGCATTAGCGCGCACCACGCCTATGCTATCGTCGCGGGCCAGCATGGTACACGTCGATGACGACACCATCCCCAGCGCGCCGCGCGGGGTGGTGAGCCCCACCGACGAGACGGTCACCCTCTCGGCCGGGGACGAACCCACCGCGGGTGGCCGGCGCAGCGCCGAGGAGCCCTCGCGCGCCGGAGACTATGTGCTCCAGAGCGTCCTCGGCGAGGGCGGCTTCGGCGTCGTCTACCGCGGCGAGCACGCGACGCGCAGCACGAAGGCGGCGATCAAGGTCCTGCACGCCGAGCTCGCGCTGCACCCTGACGTGTGCCTCCGCTTCGAGCGTGAGGTCGTGGTGATGCAGCGGGTGCGGCACCCGAACGTGGTCGACGTGCTCGACGTCGGCAGGCTAGAGGACGGCCGCCCCTACTTCGTCATGGAGCTGCTCGACGGCGTCAGCCTGGAGACGCACCTCGAGGCCCGCGGCCGGCTCCCGCTGGAGGAGGCGCTCGCCCTCCTGGAGCCGCTCTGCAGCGCGCTCGACGCGGCCCACGCGCAGGCGATCGTGCACCGCGACGTGAAGCCGTCCAACGTCTTCCTGTGCTCGGGCGACATGCAGAGCTGCGGCCCCCGCGTGGTCCTGCTCGATTTCGGCGTGGCGAAGCTGCTCGACGCGCCGGGGCCCGCGCTGACCACGTCGCGGCACGTCCTGGGCTCGCCCTCCAGCATGTCGCCCGAGCAGCTCACGGGCCGCCCGGTCGACGCGCGGACGGACGTCTACGCGCTCGGCGCGCTGGCGTACGCGATGCTCACGGGAGAGCCGCCGTTCGCCGGCGCGTCGTTCCCGGTGCTGCGCCAGCTCCACCTCTTCGCGAGCCCGCCCCGCCCGAGCGCGCAGGCGCGCGTGAGCCCGTCGCTCGACGACGTGGTGCTGCGGGCGCTCAGCAAGGACCCGGCGGAGCGCCAGCCGTCGGCGGGGCAGCTGCTCACCGAGCTGCGCGCGGCCGTCGCGGCGCCGCGGGCGGCGGGCGAGGCGGCCGCGGCGCCCCGGCGCTCGGCCATCGGCATCCACGTGGAGGTGCAGGCCGACCCGGGCGCCCTCGATGAGCCGACGCCGGACCTGCTCGACGACTTCGAGTCCGTCCTGCCCTTCGCGCTGTCCGAGCTCACGAAGGCGGGGTTCTCGACCGCGGTCGAGACGGGCACGAC
Source organism: Sorangium sp. So ce145 (assembly GCF_051525985.1). NCBI lineage: Bacteria > Pseudomonadati > Myxococcota > Polyangiales > Polyangiaceae > Sorangium > Sorangium sp. So ce145. The sequence continues at coordinate 7,798,634 of NZ_CP150315.1, forward strand.
CGCGCTGGTCACGGCCGACCGGCCCCTCGATCCGGCGCGCGACGAGGCCGCGCGCCGCGATGCGCTCGGCGCGGCGCTCTCGCTGAGGCGGCGGCTCGAGGCGCGCGCGGGGCGCGACCGGCGGGTGCACGTCCGCCTCTGCGTGCACGTCGGCGAGCTCCAGGCGAGCGGCGAAGGCACGCTGACGGGCGGCGACTTGCTGGAGCTCTCCGGGTGGGTGCCCGAGGGAGCGGCGGAGGGGCTCTTCGCGTCGCCCGCCCTGCTCGACGGGCTCGGCGTCACCACGCACCCCGCGCCCGTCTCGCCGGGGTCGAGCGCGCTGCTCCGGGTGCTGGACCCTTAGCAGCGGTCGGCTCGCCGCGCGGGCTGAGCCGTCCTACAGAATCCCCGGGGCTTCGCTGATAGCTTGGGAGTCCGACAGGCGGTTTCCCATGGACGATCTCTTCCGCTCCCCCGCGCCGCACCCCGGCGCGACGCCCCCGCACGAAGCGGCGGTGTTCGGCTTCCGCACCGCGCTGGTCGTGATTGCCGCCCTCACCGCGGCGGTCGCCGTGCGCCATGCATGGCTGCCCGACCTCCCCATCGTGGCGTCGGCCGCGCTCGTGGCGACGGTCGCCCTGCCGTGGCTCCTCCGCGCCGGCCGGCGCCGCTTCGGCCCGACCGGGGAGATCGTCGCCTCGGGGGCGCTCATCGCGCAGGGGCCGGTGCTGCTCGCGCTCGCCCTGTACGGCCTGGGCTACCCGCCCGTGCTCATGCGGTGGGCCGCGCAAGGCGATCCAGCCGGCGTGCCGGCCCGCGTGGTCGTTCAGGCCGCCCTGGCCCTGGGGGTCGCAGGCGGGCTCGGCGCCGTCGCCGCGAGCCGGCTCCGCGTCGCGCCGGCTGTGTCCCGTGCCGCCAGCCGCGGCGCGGCGGCCGCGCTCGCCGCGGCGACCCTGCTCGTCGGGGCCGGCGCGGCGCGCTCGGCGCTCGTGCCCGACATCGAGGCGTACATCCGTGCTCTCCCCGTGCTCGGCGCCATAGGCCCGGCCCCTGAGTCGTTCCCCGCCATGAAACACGTCGCGAGCTCGTGGCACGACGCCATCCTGCTGAAGAGCGAGCGCGGCGACGCCACGGCGCGGGTGAAGGTCCAGTGCATCGTGGACACGTGCGACCTGTGGCTCATGGGGGCGTCGGGGACGCAGCTCCCCCGGCTGACGCTCCGGATGAGCGAGGAGCTGCGGCTCGTCTTCCGCCACGACGCCGGCGCTCGTGTCTGGATCATGGACGGCGCTGGCCCTCGGCGCGCCTTCCACGAGGAGTCGATGGAGCCTGCCGTGCTGCGCGCCGGCCTCCTTCTCGGGCCGCTCGCCCTCGGGCGCTTCCCGCTCGCGTGCGCCGCGGCTGGCGCGGCGATCGCAGCGCTCTTCCTCCTGCGCTTCCGGACGAGGGCGCGCCGCGTGCGGGAGCTCGAGGCGATGCGACAAGGCACGCTGGACGAGGACGGCTGGGTGCATTTCGACGACGGCTCTCCGGACGCCCGCGTCGATGCCGACGCGCAGCTCGCCCCTGGCCCGGCGCTCGCGCGGCCCATCGCATCGCACGGCGACGCGGGCGCCTACCGCCACGGGCCGCTCCCGCTCGCCGGCATGATTCAGGGAGAGAAGCGGGCGCTGCTGCGCGCAGCGGCGGGGTCGGCGAGCGGAGCGCTCGCTGCGTCGATCGCGGCGAGCGCCATGTCGATATCGCCGCTGCTCGCGGCGGCGCTGGCAGGGCTCGTGATCTGACGGCCCCGATCACCCTGTACACGGCCCATTGCGGCGCTTGACGGCGTCGACCATGGCGACGGCTTCCGCGCGCAACGCGGGAGGCCGCGGAGCGCAGGCGCCCCTGGATTAAGGTCGGATTAAGGCCCAGCGCGCCGATCGAGCGGCATCCTTGCGATCATGAGCACATCGTCATTTGCCTTCGTTTCGGTCGCTGCCGTGCTCGCCCTGAGCGCGGCCTCGTGTGGCACCAGGGTCGAGGTCGAGCCCGGCGATCCGCCGCCGGTCGACGGCGGATTGCCGCCCACCGGCGATGGTGGATCCTCGCCAGTCGCCGATCCCGGTGATACCGGCGCGCCGGTCACCGAGCCCGAGCCCGAGCCAGAACCCGAACCCGAGCCAGAACCCGAACCCGAGCCAGGACCCGAACCCGAACCCGAGCCGGAAAGTGAGACCACCCCGTTCCCCCCGCAAGAAATGGTTCTCGTGGCCGGCGGCGACAACACCTGCGTCGTGGGCATTCACGGTCACGTCGCCTGCTGGGGAAGCGCCGAGACGGGGCAGCTCGGACTGGGGAGCTTTGTCGATCACTCGACCCCGACCTGGATCCCCGGCCTCGACCGCGTGGTGGAGCTCGCCATCGGCGACCTCTCGATGTGCGCGCGGCGGCTGGACGGCACCGTCTGGTGCTGGGGCATGAACTACCACGGCCAGCTCGGCGTGCCGACCGCCGACTGTCCACGGCTCGGCTACCCTTGCAGCGCCGTCCCGGTGCAGGCGCCGGTCACGGGGGCCGTCGGCCTCGCCGCGGGCGCGCACCACGCCTGCGCCGTGCTGGCGCCGGACGGGGATATCCAGTGCTGGGGCGCGGCGCCGCAGGTGGACGCCACGGGGTTCCACGCGCTCTCCGTCGCGACGGGGTACGGCCATGCGTGCGTCCTTTTCTCACCCGCGCGCGGGCAGGATCCGGTGAACAACGTCGTTTGTTATGGCGACAACGGCGTGGGTCAGCTCGGGCTGGGCCCGGGCCTGGACGTCGCGTCCAGGCCGATCACGCGCGACGGCGCTCTGATCGGCTTCATGCAGCTCGCCGCGGGCCGCGACTTCACCTGCGGCATCGACGCCATCCACCAGCTGTTCTGCTGGGGCCAGAACCAGTTCGGCGGCCTCGGCTGGGGCGTCGATGGCAACGATTCCCCCGAGTGGTGCCCGGGGAACGGGCGTTGCGCGACGCAGCCAGTGCGGGCGAAGATCGACTATGTGAAGCACGTCGCGGCGTACTACGAGCACGCGTGCGCGGTGAGGTCGGGCGGCTCCGTGTACTGCTGGGGAACCCCGTCGCGCACGAGCCCGGCGACCGCCGGGGAGTGCCGGCCGGGGTCTCCAGATTGCGCGCCCGTACCGCGGTTGGTCTCCGGCGTGGTGAACGCGGCCACGGTCGCCCTCGGCAACGGCCACGCGTGCGCGCTCACCGGCGCGAACGACGTCTACTGCTGGGGGCTCGACACGCACGGCCAGCTCGGCCGCGGCCCGGGTGCGTCGTTCGAGGCGACTCCAGTGCGGATCCAGGTCCCGTGGGAGCCGAGGGACTGATTCCGCGCGTCAGAAATCCCGCCAGAAACACCGGTCGATGACGAGCGGTCGCTGGAAACAGTAGCGATTCTCATGGCTTCCGCCTGTTTCGCCGCCGAGGGCGGCTCTGGTGTGGCCCAACGGGGCGCCCTCCGCCGTCGCGTCGCCCGCGGTGAAGGGCCCGCGGCATCACCGATCGGGGTCGGCGCCTGGCCTGGCGGCGCAGCGCCGCGGGATTCTCCTTCGCTCGCCGCCCTGTTGTCGGGCCCCTCGATGCGCTGCCGCCTGTTTCGGGATCTTGCCTGCGTGCCCGCACTCTGCCAGCCCAACGTTGAATTGGCCTGCGGCGCGAAGCGCCGTCAGCTGCGCGCGCTTGCGGCCAAAAGGTCCGACGTCCTCGCGGCGATGGAGCGCACCTTCGCGGAGGAGATCGCCCGCGTAACCACGCGGCTCGCGAGCATCGCATGCGCACGAACGGGCTCGGTCGGGTTCCCTCAGAGATTCGGCTCGAGCTTGAACGTTCACGTCCATTTTCACACGCTGGCAATCGACGGCGTTTTCGAGAAGACCGCCATGGGCGTGCGCTTCCACGATGCGCCGCCGCCTTCAAAGGACGATGTCAGCGAGGTGGCGCGACGGGTGCGCGAGCGTGCGCTTCTTTGGCTACGGCGCCGCGGCTACCTCGACGAGCGCGCGGCCGAGGAGCGCAGCAACGAGACCATCGAGCCCTCCGCGCTCGATGCGTGTACCCAGCTCGCACTCGCAGGTGGAGCGTATCTTGCGCGGCCTTTCGAGCACAAGGACAGTCCCGACGCGGCTTTCGAGCGCCGAGAGCGGCGCTTCTCCGCGGCGTGCGACGGGTTTGACGTGCATTGCGCGGTGCGCATCGCAGCGAATGACGATCAGGGGCGCGAGAGGCTCGTGCGGTACTGCTCCCGCCCGGCCTTCGCACTCGATCGAATCGAGCTCCTGCCCGATGGGCGTATAGCGTCCACCCTGATCTCGGTCTTGCACTGGGGGCGGCTGCTCGAAGGGGAGTTGTTCGCAACGTCGCGCTACGTCGAGTGGGCCGTGCTCATGAAGCGTTCGTTCGGCTTCGATGCGCTCCGCTGCCCGAGATGCGAACGGAGGATGCGCGTGCTTTCCACGATCACCGACTCAGCGGTGGTGCGCCGCATCCTCGATCATCTGAACTTGCCCTCGCAGCCCCGAACGGCAGCACCCGCGCGCGATCCAACGTGGGAACCGATGGCGCTCGGGTTCGACGCGGCGTAGGTGGGCACCCGGCCCGAGCCCGTCATGGCGAACGCACGTCGCGGTCGTCGAGCCAGAGCTGCACCCAATGCACGGCGCGCGGTCCCTGCGACGGGGCGAGCGGGTGTTTGATGCGCGATAGACGGCTCGCCCGGCGCCGTTCCCACGGGGCTCGACACGGCCGAGAGCTCTATGGTTTCCTATCCGCCGCGCGTGGCGCCGCCCGGACCACGCTCTTTCGACCCAGGACCGAGCCATCACGACGCTCGCGGTCCCACCCGTTCGCTCTGCCGCGCTCCACTTCCTCGCGCTGCGATCCGGCTTGATTTGCCTACGCGCTTCGTCTCAGGACGATTCATGTACGAAGGCACGCGCATCACGTCGATGCTCGCGCTCGCCCTGGTCTCGCCGATTTCCGCTCCCGCCATGGCGAGAGCGTCCATGCGCCGCGGCTGCGCGCGCGCCCGTCCAGGCTCGGCAGCCGGTGAGCGCAGGCACCTGGGGCGATGCCGTCGTGAACCTCGCCGAGCGCAACCCCGGACCGACAGGTACGCGCCTGCACGGGTTTCGCGGGCGCGGCGCCAAAGACATTGACCCGCGACCTCAACGGGCCGACAGATCGCCATCGAGATGTCGCCAAAACTTCTCCAGACTGCAAAATTCGTCCCCCGGCGAGGTTGGCGGGTCGGCATCCTTTGCGCGGTCTCGAGGTGCGGTCTCGAGCCTTCTGTCGCACAACGGTTCGAGCTCGACGACGGACGGCAACGACCCGCCGGCGCCCGATGGCCCCGGCGGATCCGGCGGTCGAGTGGGCCCTGCCGGGTCAGGCCGGCATCTCCACCGTCCACGTGAAGCTCGCCATGCCGATCTCACGTGCCAGTGAGCCTCGCCGGCTCACGGCGCAACGGATAGCCCGAGGCAACAACCACAGGAAAGCGAAGACCATGACAAGCGCTTATCATCCCTTGATGCTCCCCCTCACCCTCGCGCTGCTGTCGCCCATGCTCGGCTGCTCCGGCTCGGACGAGGGCGTCCTGGACGACGGAGCGACCAGTTCGTCGTCGGCCTCGGGCGGCGGCGCGACCTCCGGCGGCGGCGCGACCTCCGGCGGCGGCGCGACCTCCGGCGGCGGCGCGGCCTCCGGCGGCGGCGGCGCGACCTCCGGCGGCGGCGGCGCGACCTCCGGCGGCGGCGGCGACGCCGCGACCTCCGGCGGCGGCGTGACCACCGGCGGCGGGACGACCGAGAAGTTCAGCTTCTTCGTGACGAGCCTCAAAGCCATGCGGGAGCTGTCGGGCTCCGAGGACGGCTTCGGGGGCGACCTCCGCTTCGGGGAGACGGGGCCGGGCGCCGGTCTCCGCGGCGCGGACAAGATCTGCGCGACGATCGCCGAGAAGAGCCTCCCGGGCGCGGGCAGCAAGGGGTGGCGCGCGTTCCTGAGCGCCACGGCAGGAGAGGACGGCAAGCAGGTCAATGCGATCGATCGCATCGGCGAGGGGCCCTGGTACGACCGGCTCGGCCGGCTGGTCGCGAACAGCAAAGAGGAGCTGCCGAGCACGCGTCCCAGCGGGGCCGACGAGGCGATCATCAACGATCTGCCCAACGAGGACGGCGTCCCCAACCACCAGGCCGATCCGAGCCAGCCCGCGGTGGACAACCACGACACCCTGACGGGAAGCGACAGGCAAGGGCGGCTCGTCGGCCCGACGGCGACGTGCAACGACTGGACGAGCGCGACAGGCGACAGTGCCTCCGGGAAACCGCGCGTCGGACACTCGTGGCCGAGGAACTTCGGCGCAGCGATGAGCGGGTCCCAGTGGATATCGTCCCACGACGCGCCGGGGTGCGCGCCGGGCGTCTACCTCGTGGAGGAGGGCCCGCCCCAGGACGACTCGCCCACCGTCGGGTCCGGCGGCGGTTACGGCGGGCTCTACTGCTTCGCGCTGACGCCCTGACGCCGGCCCGCCGGCGCGCTCCGCCCCCCGATCAGCCCATTCGCCTCAGGAGGATTCATGTACGAAGGAACTCGCATCACATCGATGCTCGCGCTCGCCCTGGTCTCGGCGACGCTGCAAGTCGCGTGCGGCGGCCAGGACGGTACAGACCGGGGGCCTGGGTTACAAAGTTGACCGGGACCCTAGTACTACAGCCGTACTTGGTCCAAGGTGCGGCTGTAGGCATCAAAATCGTCGAGAAATCCCTGTCCGTCCGCCCGCCTACAGCCGCGGATGAGCCGCAAGTACGGCTGTAGTACTAGAATACCGATCACGTTGAAACCCGGAGAATTTTCACAGGGAGGCGGGGAGGCGGGGAGGAAGAAAAAAAAAATGAATCTCTCGCTCTTGCCGTCTCTCGCTCCCCGGTAGAGTAGCCCCCGGTCAACTACCCCGGGGGCCCTCGCCAGATCCGGACAAGGAGATTTCCACCATCCGGCTCTTCCGCCGAGAGGGCTCAGGGGGACGTCCAGATCTGGACGCGGATCTGCGGCCTAGGCAGCGGGAAATCCCGCAGCAGCTCTTGAAACCGCTTCCAGTTCAGGTGCGCACGCTGGCTCCGCCGGCATAGCCACTTGTGCCATGCCCGTTCGGTCGTACGGATCAGGAGCGCGATGCTCCGCAGGTTCCCGTTGACGCCGAAGTAGTTGCGGTGCCCGACGATGCGCCGTGTGAGCGCGGCGTGCTGTTCCTTGACCGGCCGGTGCCGATGGCGTCGGCAAAAGTCGGCGACGGCCGTGATGGCCCGTCGGAGGCGCGCCTTGCGTGTCTTCATGCTCGGCATCCATCGACCCGCTCGGCTTCGCCGCCAGTAGTGCGTGAAGCCGAGGAAGTCGAAGGTCGCCGGCCCCTTGCCCCCGGGCTGCCCGTTGTCCGGGCGGCCGAAGGGCAACAGGCGGGTCTTGTCCGGATGCAGCTTCAGTCCGTACCGCTCGAAGCGCCGCGGCAGCACCTCCGTCACCCGCTTGGCGTCGTCCTCCCTCTCGAAGCCGATGATGAAGTCGTCGGCGTAGCGGATCAGGGTGGCCTTGCCCACGAGCCGCGGTTGGACCTCGCGCTCGATCCACAAGTCGAGCACGTGGTGAAGGTAGACGTTGCCCAGCAGAGGCGACAGGACCGAGCCCTGCACCGTCCCATCCTCTGGCGCATAAAACTCCGCGCCGTCGAGGACCCCTACATGCAAGCACTTGCCGACCAGCCGCAGCAGCGACTTGTCGGCGACCCGGGCCTGGAGCATCTCCATCAGCTTCGTGCGGTCGATGCTGTCGAAGAAGGACTCGATGTCGGCCTCCAGGATCCATTCCACCCCGCCGAGCAGCATCCGGTTCAGAGCTCGCAGCGCGTCGTGCGCGCTGCGACCGGGCCGAAACCCGTACGAGACGTCTCGAAAGACCGGCTCGTAGATGACCTCCAGCATCTCCCGCACCGCGGCCTGGACGATCTTGTCCTCGGTGCACGAGATGCCGATCGGTCGCGTCTTGCCCCGTTCCTTCGGGATGTGCACCCGTCGGATGGGCTGGTGCCGGTAGCGCATCGACTTCATCCGCGCGTGCAGATCGCGGACGTTGTGCTCCAGGTCCTGCCCGTACTGCTCCTTCGTGATGCCATCCACGCCCACCGCCGCCTCGTTGCGGAGGCTGCGGTACGCTCGCTGCAGCGCTTCCTCGTCGATGAGGTGCGCCAGCGCGAGGAGGACCCCTTCCGGGTCTCGCTCCGCTCTCTCCCTTACCTTCAACAGTCCCGGTGACATGGTGTTCGCCGTCGTGGCAGCGATCATGGTTCCCTCCTGAAGTTCCTCTCGACACGGGTCCCCTTTGCTTGACGGGCTCCGGTGCCCTCCGTTCGCCCGCGTCGTCGCTCGTATGGGACCCTCCGACTCCCTCGTCTCCTTCGGCTTCGGCTCCGGTTCCCCTTGCTGTGGGCCTACCGCGAGGCGGATGCGCCTTTCCTTGCGGAGCCCGCTGGGCTCGGCTGCGAGACACGGGCATCCGCGGCATGTCTCGCCCCGGGGACGGATCACCGGCTCCCCGTCGTACCGGCGTTTCTCGTGGAGAGACGAGGGCCTCCCAGGTGCCTGGGCCGTCCTCTTGCTGCGCGCCGCAGCCAGCTACCCCGCCGGGTGCGTCCCCCTCCCGCCCTTGCGAGGTAGGACGCTGTTGCCTTCAGGCGGGAGAACGCCCTGGGCACCCGGACGTTGGAGAATTTCGTGGCTGGCACGCTGCGGCTCGCTCACTCACCTGCCTACGCATCGCCGAACCCCTCACGGGGTCCGTCGCAAGGTTGGCTTCCGGCTGGTCGGGCGTGACCTTGGCCGGGCGGGATTCGCACCCGCTGGACAGCGAAACCCGATTTCAGAAGCTACCGCTCACTCCTTTCCCTCGGGACCAGCCTTGCCTGGTCGCACTCTCCCCGCCTCCCTGTGAATTCCTGCTTTCTCTCGTGGTTTCAACCCGTTTGTCGCTCTAGGATGCGCTCGAGGCGACGCTCATGAAAGAGATCGGCACGGGTGCGATTGTTGTGGCGACTCTGGCGCTAGCGAGCACGGTTGCCTGCCGGAACAGGTCCGAAGCCATCCCGAGCAGCACCTCGAGTGCGACCCGCGCTCCGATCGTATCGGCGGCTCCCGCGCCTTCCGCCTCCGCGCCGACACCACCGGCAACGCCCGCCCCCGAGGCGCTCGAAGAGAAGGCGCTCGAGAGCGCGCTCGAGCGCTGGAACGCTGCGACCAACGCCGCCGATCGCTCGGGGCTCGAGGCGATGTACGCCAAGAATCTCACCCTGTACGAGCGCATCGTGACACGCGGCGCGGCGGTCAAGGCCAAGCTCGACTACGTCGCGAAGCACCCCGGCTTTTCGCAGAAGCTCGAGAGCCCGAGCTGGAGCGAGTCGGCGGAGCACCGCATCGCCCGCTTTCGCAAGACCTGGCAGAGCCAGGGCGCGGCCCCGGGCAGCGTGGACGCGTATTTGGTCTTCAAGCAGGACGACGGCGCCTGGCGCATCATCGACGAGGGTGACGTGCAGACGGCGCGCAAGATGAGCGCCAAAATCGATACGTTTCGCAAGAACTGGAAGGAGCGCGTCTGGGACTGCCCGCTTTGCAGCGATCCCGAGCTCGGCGACGACCCACCGAGCGCGGGCCCTCCCCTGGGCCCAGACCGCGTGAAAGCGAGCGGAGCCCTGCCGCCGGGCGCCCCCGAGAGCATCGAGTACGGGCGCGCCTACTTTCCGCGTTTCGCCTCGGCCGTCGACGTGCCCCTGTTCCTCACGGCGACCCCGCAGTCGACGAACGGAGACGGACGCTGGTTCTACTACGACGCCCCCGGAGCCGACGCGGGCGCGGCCGCCGGCGAGACGAAACACCTCCTCGAGTGCGCCATCGGTGGCCATTTCTCTTACGGGAACGTGCCGGCGAACGCCAAACCCGATCCCGGTCACGTCGGCGACCCGAAAGTCACCACCACGACGCGGCTTGAAAAGCGCAACGGCGTGCTCAGCTACGAGCGCTACATCTACGCCGCGGACGGCGTGATGAACTTCGTCCTCTGCACCTTCGACCCGACCTACGAAGGGTACTTCTACGCCATCGTGCAGCGCATGGGCCGCTCGATGCGCGCCATCTCCGGCGGGCAGGTGGGGCGCGTCGTACGGGTGTCGCAGCCGTACACGGCCGAATGACGCGAATCGCGAGCTACCTCACGGCGCTGCGGCGAGCTGCTTGGCCAGACGCTGCTCGATCTCTTCCTGGCTGATCCCGAGGACGTCCGCGACCGCCTTCAAGTAGGCGCGCTCCTCCGGGACGATCTCGCCGTCGACGGCGGCCGCCTGGATCAAGAGCCGAAACGCCTCGTCTTGTGCCCCTTTGGGCAGGCGCGTGATCTCCTCCGCCGCCTCCTTGCGCGTAGGTAAAAGAAGCCGGATCGCAGCGCGAAGAAGTGTAGCGCGGCAGAGCGAAAGGGTGGGACCGCGAGCGTCGTGATGGCTCGGTCCTGGGTCGAAAGAGCGTGGTCCGGACGGCGCGGAGCGCGTTACGGGGCGCTTCGGCGTGCCGTGGGGTGGACGTCTACGAGCTGAGGTAATCAGCGGACGCACGCTGGGCCGCGCCTGCGGGTGGTGAGGGAGCTTGGGGTGCTCACCGGAGGGGCTGGAGTGCAAGCGAGCCACAAAAGGGGCTCGCCGGATGGAGTGCAGGCGAGCCGCAAAAGGGGCTCGCCGGAACGCAAGCTCTCCCGCGACGAATGGCAGACCCGCCGCGCGTCGATGTCGTGAGCCGGGGGACGCGTTCGGGTAGCATCGCGGCCGTGGCCCTGCTGCGTCCGCTCGCCCCGCCGTACGATCCGCTCGACTGGGCCAAGCGGCCGTTCCCCGAGCGCGCACGCATGGTCTGCGAGGCGTGGGCGCTGCAGGGCTCCGGCGCGCCGCTCGCCGTCTACGTGCTCCACGCGGTCAAGCTCGCCCTCTATGCCGGCGCCTGGGTCCTGTTCTGCAGCACCTCGCCGAGCCTCGGCGGCCTCTCGACGATCGGCGACTGGTGGCTGCACCCGCTCGCGTTCCAGAAGGCGATCCTGTGGAGCATGCTGTTCGAGGGCCTGGGCTTCGGCTGCGGGTTCGGTCCGCTCAGCGGACGCTACGCCCCGCCCGTCGGCGGCGCCCTCTACTTCCTCCGCCCCGGCACCACGAAGCTCGCGCTGTTCGCGCGCGCGCCGCTCCTCGGCGGCACGCGGCGCACCCCGCTCGACGTCGCTCTATACTTCGCGCTGCTCGCCCTGCTCGTGCGCGCGCTGCTCGCCCCCGCGCTCGGCGCCTCGCACCTCGTGCCGATCGCCGCGCTCGTGCCGGTCCTCGCCGTCGCCGATCGCACTATCTTCCTCGCGCTGCGCGCCGAACACTACTGGACCACCGTCGTCGTGTTCGCGGCCACCGCCGACTGGATCGGCGGCGCAAAGGCGGTCCAGCTCGCGCTCTGGCTCTGGGCCGGCGTCTCGAAGCTCAACCACCACTTCCCGACCGTCGTGTGCGTGATGACGAGCAATAGCCCGTTCGCCCGCTTCGCGTGGCTGCGGCGGCGCATGTACGTCCGCTATCCGGACGACCTGCGCCCGTCGCGGCTCGCGATCGCGATGAGCCACGCCGGCACCGCGCTCGAGCTCGGCGTGCCCATCGTGCTCGCGTGCTCGACCGGCGAGACGGCGATCGCCGTCGGCATCGCGATGGCGCTCGCGCTCCACGCCTTCATTACGAGCAATGTGCCGATGGGCGCGCCGATCGAGTGGAACCTGATGGTGGTCTACGGCGTGTTCGCGCTGTTCTGGGCCCACCCCGGCGCGTACCCGTTCGACGTCGGCCCGCCGCGGCTCGGCGCGCTCCTCGCGATCATGCTCGTCGCTGTTCCGCTCCTCGGCAACATCGCGCCAGGGCGCATCTCGTTCCTGCTCGCGATGCGGTACTACGCCGGAAACTGGCCCTATAGCGTGTGGCTGTTCCGCGGCGACAGCTATCGAAAGCTCGACCGGCTCGTGAAGGCCGCGCCGTGGATCTACGACCAGCTCGACCGGTTCTACGACCACGCCACGTCGGTCGGCCTCGTCGGCAAGGTGCTCGCGTTCCGCCTCATGCACCTCCAGGGCCGCGCGCTGCCGGTCCTGCTGCCGAAGGCGATCGAGGGCCCGCTCCACGAGTACGAGTACCTCGACGGCGAGCTCGTCGGCGGCCTCGCGCTCGGCTGGAACTTCGGCGACGGCCACCTGCACCGCGATGGCTTGCTGCGCGCGATCCAGGACCAGTGCGGCTTCGCCCCAGGCGAGCTGCGCTGCATATTCGTCGAAAGCCAGCCGCTCGGCGGCGCGAAGATGGCGTATCAGATCCACGACGCTGCCTCCGGCCTGCTCGACGCCGGCGAGCTCGACGTGCGCGAGCTGCGCGGGCGCCAGCCGTGGGCGGGCCCGTGACCGACGTGGACGCCGTCGTCGTCGGTCCGCGCAGCTGATTGCGATCCTATGGGCTCGACCAGCTTTCACCGCTATCTAGCCAAGAGGCTGCGACTGCTCATGCGCAGCCCGAGGCGGTCCGCCCATACCGGACCGCCGCCGAGGGCGAAGGGGAGCCCTCTCCTCGAGCCATTCTCGATGCTCGTCAACTCCGCGAGGCGCGGGGCGTATGGGGCACGCCGCGCCGGTGCAAGGTGACGACATGACCATCAAGAAGGATCTGAAGCGGCTGATCCGTCAGCGCCAAGCCGCGACGGGCGAGCGGTACACGACGGCTCGAGAGCACGTGCTGTCGGCGAGATCCAAGATCCGTCAGTCCGACCGGTGACTGCTTATCGCCATGCAGCCACTGCCGCGGGCGATCTCAGCAGAGCCCTGCGATCCGTCCTCACGCCCTCCCAGAATCCCCGGGGAAGCGACGGATCGCAACGGTTCGCCCCCGCGGAATCGTCCCGCCAGAAACACCGGTCGATGACGAGCGGTCGCCGGGGCGCTCCGAAGCTCACCAGCAGTCGCGGGTGCTCCAACCGTTCTGAACCACGGTGGCGCATGCCCGGCCGATGTTGTTCTCGATGAAGGTACGGTTGCTGTTGATCGGCGCCCAGATGTTGCCCACATTGGCGCCGCTACACCCTCCCTTGGAGTTGACTCCCAGGAGGACCCCCGAACGAACGGTGCTTTCTGGAGTGGTCGCCGCGCTGGTCAGGAAGCGCAGCGGCCCGCCCGAATCGCCGGCGCACAGGTGCGGGTCGGCCTGTGGGACAGTCTTTGTGTAGGCTCCGCCGCTCAAGGCAATACCAGAGAAATTTCCCCCCCGAAGCCTGCCGTCGCTCGCCGGCGAGTCTGCGTAACCGTAGGCGGTCCCGATGGTCGAGTCACCGCCTGAGTTCAGATAGGCTGCGTCCTTCTGCACCACGTTCGCGAAGTTCGTGCCAAAATTCAGCGTGGCGACATCGCGATCCGCGTTGTCACCGGTCCATGCTTGCGTCGCCGTATGGTACACGCCCAGGTACGTCGACGGCACCGCCCAGCTTGCCTGCAACTGACAACCACCGGCGGGGTCCGTGATACAAGTCCAGGTGCCGTCTTCGTTCATTCGGTAGGCCGCAAACCACGTGGTCCCGGTATCCGGCGGATTGTAGTTGACGTTCGGCGGATTGGCCGTATCCGGCGTCAGCCAGCGACGAACACAGTGGGCGGCCAGCACTATCGCATCACGAGACACGACCTGCCCGCTGCAGCCGGACATGACCCACTGACTCCCGTCCCAGAAACCAATATCAACGATGCCGCCTGCCCAGCGGTTCGAGACGAGCGTTCCATTCGCCAGCCCTTGTTCCGCTTCATCGAGCTCCATCCCGGCGACCGCCGGTTCATCACCTGCGACGTGGTCGACGCAGGACGTAAGTCCGACCGACAACAAGCCCATCCCTGCCAACACCTTGTTCACTCTAAACATTCATGTCTCCCGTACCTGTAGAGGAGCCGTCCCTCCACGACCGCGACTCGGAGCGCCGAACAGGCTAAAAATACCCTGAATCCAACGAGTTACGAAGCCCGACCGCGCTGCCGGGAAGCAAGCTCCAGGGGCAACGAAGGAAGCGCCTGATGAAGAGGCCTTCCGCCGTACAATCTCCGGGTTCCGTCCCCGCGATCATCATTTCGTCGGGCGCGAAGATCCCGGCGCCCGCTTCGATGCCGCCGGCGTGGAGCCCCCCCGGGAGCGCTTCGAGGAAGCGCCGCTCCGCCCGTGAACGCGGCGCCCCGCGGCCCCCCGGCGCTCGGCTGGAACGGCGGCGGGGAGCGGCCCCCGCAGATGCCGATCGTGGCGCGCAACCGGACACGTGAGCGAACGTCCGCTGGGGGCTCGAGCTCGGGGCAGGAGGGGGTCAGACTGACGACTGCCACACGGGAAGACGTTCCTGACCTCGTCAGTCCACAAACCCGTGGCGCACCAAAGCCTGCTGGTCATCAGCGGAGATGCATGGGCTCAAGACGATGTTATCGTCGAAACCGTAGAGGACCCACCTCCCGTTCACTGCAGCACGCCAAGCGCCTTTCATTCCCTCGACGCCGAGCCAGGTAAGTACACGATCGTGATAGTCGGCCCTGTGCTCGACCAGGATCTGTCCGGGATCAAACGAGCGCAGGCGCCCCTTCTGTGGGAGCCGCTCGAAGATGCGCTGGGCATCCTGAAAGTCCCCTCGGATCACTGCATCGACGTACTGCTTCGTCATTTCCTGTCCGGTCGCGAGGATCGTGGAGGTCGCGAGCGCGCGAAGCCTGACGGCTCAGCGGGGGCGGGCGCGCTCCATCACCTCCGCGAGCGCGCGGTCGTCGGGCGTGCCCCGCGCGCGCAGCCCGGCGATGGCGCCGTCGCGATCCTCGGGGCGGCGGTTCTGCGACAGCTTGAGCTTCGCCTCGATCCGCGTGATCTCCATCGAGAAGCCGACGATCGCGGGGAGCAGCGCGGATCGCTTCTCCGGCGAGAGCTCCGCGAGGCTCCAGGGCTCGGGCTGCCCGCGCTCGTTCACGTCGGAGAGGCGCGCGAGCAGCGCGAGGAGCGCGTCGTGGTCCTCGATGGCCCGCGGCGCGCCGTGCGCGTGGACGACGGCGTAGTTCCAGGTCGGCACGTCGTCGCGCGAGGCGTACCACCCGGGCGAGATGTACCCGTGCGGCCCGCGGAAGACGGCCAGGACCGGCGTGCTCCCGTCGAGCGCGCGCCGGATCGGGTTGGCCCGCGCGACGTGCGCGAGCAAGGTGCCGTGAGGGCCGCTGTCGCGCTCCAGAAGGAACGGCAGGTGCGCAATCATGGGCACGCCGTCCTCCCCGGGCGCGATGAGCATGCCGAAGGAGTGCGCGTCGATGAGATCGTGGAGGTCGGCGAGGTCGGGTGCCTCGAAGGCTCTGGGGAGGTAGATGGATCGCGGCGCGCCCGTCGTCGTCATGAAGGCAGGGTGTACCACCGCCCGCGCCGACCGCCCTCGTCGACCCGACCAGCACGATCGGGGCGACTCGATTCGCTCGTTCTTTGAGCCGTTTCTCTGGATTCAGGGTACATCATTCTGTTTTTTTGAGACGATTCTTTGGTTCACGCCTGATATTAGCCAGATTTCTGTCAACAATATCTTGTTGGAGCCTCCATCCACCTGGAAATCAGAAGTTGTTGTCTAGATTCTGTCGACATTTGTCTGGTTCTTTGGCTAGGATATCTCGATGCCCCTGGTCCCCACGCCCCCTGTCGCCCCGCGCGGCTACAGCGCCGTCGAGCTGGCGCGCGCCGCCGGTGTCAGCACCGGCACGATCAAGCACTGGTTCGCGGAGGGTCTGATGGACAAGCCCGCGTTCCACGGCCGCCGCACGACGTACGGCCGCGAGCACCTCGTGCGGGCGCTCGCGATCAAGAAGCTGCGCGAGCACAACCTGCTGCTCCCGGAGATCAAGCGGAAGCTCGCCGCGATCCCCCTCGAGGAGCTGGCGAAGGAGGTGCTGCCGCCGGAGCCGCCCGAGAGCGCAGCGCCCGGCGCGGGAGAGCGCGCGGACACGGAGGAGCTCGGCCGGGCGTGGCGGCGCGTGGAGCTGATGCCGGGGCTGGAGCTGCACGTGCGCGCCGACGCCGGCGCGGTGGTGCACCGGATGGCGGTGGAGATCCGCGAGAAGTACGGGTGTGAACGCGAGGAAGGGCGGCGCTAGCTGGCCGCGCGCTTCTGTGCTCCCAGCGCCATCATCGCGTCCCAGAACATCTTCTCATACGCCTGAGCCGCTCCAGAAATCGCGCCAGGGCGTGTCCCCGAAGCGCTGGAGCATCATCGCCATCGAGCGCAGGTCGCTGAGCACCACGTGGTGCTGGTGGCCCGGGAAGGCCCTCAATCCCTCGACGGTGACCTCTCCCCGTTCGATGGCGTCCGGATAGGGGTGAGCCCTCAGCTGATCGTCGATGCTCCGGAGCTCTTCGCGAATGTCCTTCACCAGCGCGGCCGCGGCCTTCATGGATGCCTCCTCGTGATCGCGCGCCATCCTACTACCGCGTCGCGGCCGCGATCCCACGACCTGCAGCGCGCTACCCGCGGGCGCGCTGCCCCGCTTGCGACCCCCGCACCCGCGCGATGATCGCGCCGGCGACCTCGTCGGCCGACCTGCCCCTGGGAAGCCAGCGCTGCGGGATGTTATGGGAGCGATCGTCCTCGCGGATCACCAGCGTGATCGGCTTGGCCGGCGGCTGCAGCTCCACGGACTCGATGCGATCGAGCGGCACGGTGACCTCCCGCGCGCCACGGAGCGGATGCATCGACGGCAAGGTGATCGATCGAGGGCCAAGGACGATCCGGAACTCCTTGAGCGCCGCAAACCGCGCGGCGGCGAGGACGCCGAGCGCGCAGAAGGCCCATGAAAGGATCGCCAGCACCGCGTAGAAGACGTCGGCGCCTCCGGGCTCGAAATGGAGGATCCCGTTCAGGATCAGGCCGCGATCGTTCGTCTGGGCCCGATGGGTGAGGACCGCCGCGCAGACCGCAAAGAAGAGGGCGCCCAGGAGGAGCTCCGGGTAGGGACGGCGGAGCGGGATCTCGAGAGCGTCGTTCGCCGCGTGTTCGCCCGCCTTCATCGATAATCCTCTCCGCTGGCGGAAGCCGCCTCGTGCAGCCGCACGGCCAGGACCTCCGCGTCGAGCGCCGCCTGGTGCTCGGTCAAGACGAAGGTGTCACCGTCCCGATGGGCGGCGACCCAGGGCAGCGCCCGCGCGTCGCCGATCACCTTGTCCCGGCTGCCGACGCGGACGTAGACGCCCCGCCCTTCAAGGCCGGCGCAGAGGCTCACGCTGCGGATCTGGGCGGCGGGGAGGGTGACCGGAGCCCCGTTGGCGGTGAGACGGACGGCATCGGCCGAGATCGACTCGAGGCGGACGGATTGACCGTGACGAGGATCGCGGAAGACCGAGATGTCACGCCGGAGCGCGAGGCCGACGCCGATCGCGCCGACGCCATAAAGAGGCCAGGCGAACCAGGCGAGCGACGGCTTGAGCGCGGGCAGCGCAGCCCCCCACAGCGCGCCGGCCGCGACGAGCGCGGCGGCCACGATACAGAGGCCCACGCCGGCGCGGATGCGACGGATCCTGCCGAGGTCCTCGATCGACGTCCCCAGCGCCATGAGCGCCAGCGCAGCGACGCCCAGCCCCGCCGGAGACGCGAGGAAGGGAAGCACGCCCTTCGGGCCGGGCGGCGCCATGCACGCGAGCGCCGCACAGCAGAGCCCGATGCACATCGCGCGCGCCTGGAAGCTGACCGGTGGGCGGAGCACGTGGAAGAGAGGCTCATGACATCGCGGCGACTCTGGGCTGTCAATGCCCCGCGGCCACCTCCGCCTCTCCTCGTGTCGCTCGTCGCTATCGGCTGCTCCCGAGGCGCGCTCAGGTTTCCTCCGGAGCGCGCTCCTTCGCGCGATCGTCGAAGAAGCGCGCGTTGATCTCTCGGTAGCGCTGCCATTCGGCCGGCAGCTCGTCTTCATCGAAGATGGCGCCCACCGGGCACTCGTTCTCGCAGGCGCCGCAGCAGATGCACGACTCGGGATCGATGTAGAGCTGGAGACCGGCGAGGCGTGTCTTCCGCTCTCCCTCGGGGATGCGCGAGATCTCGTCCGCCGCGAGCGGGCCGTGGATGCAGTCCACGGGGCAGACAGGGACACAGGCGGTGTCACACGTGGCGACGCAGGGCTCGGCGATGACGTAGGCCATGAGGGTTCCTTTCCTTCTCCGTGGCGCGCGGTCGTCCGCGCGCTCTCCTCTCCTTCCCTCGGCAGGGAGCAGGGCGCGTGCCCGCGGCCCGAGCGGCTTTTCCCCGGGCTTTCGCCGGCCTTGTGCGGTCCAGGCAACGCCCCTACGGTGCCGCGCAACGCCATTTCGTCGGCCTCGCTCCGCGCACGATGACCGCCTCCGCCGATCACGCCCTCCTCCTGCTCGCCGACCTCGGCGAGGCCTCGGCCCGCGCGCACACCGAGGCGACGCTCCTCCCCGCGGTGAGCGCCGCGCTCTCGCGCCATCTCCCGCTGCGGCGGCTCGATCTGCGCCGCGGCGCGGCCGCGCCGGGCGCGCCGGAGGTCCGGCGCGGCGCGGGCGGCGAGGCGCTCGCCGTCTTCGCGCTCCGCGACGCGGAGGGCGCCGTCGGCTGCGCCACGATGGCGCTCGGCGGCGGCGCGGCGCTCGACGTCTCGCCCGCCCTGCTCGAGGCGATAGGTCGCCTGCTCGCCGTGGCGCTGCGGCAGGTGCAGGTCCTCGGGCGCGTCGCGGCCATCGCGCGCCGCGCGCAGGGGGAGAAGCGGACGCTCAAGGAGGAGCTCGATCGCGTCGCCCTGCCGAGGGAGATGGTCGCGGTGGGCCCGGCGATGCGGGCGATCTTCCAGCAGATGGTGCCGCTCGTCGCGCGGCAGGACACGACGGTGCTGGTGCGCGGCGAGACGGGCACGGGCAAGGAGGTGATCGCCCGCCGCATCCACGCGCTGTCGCGCCGCGCGGAGCGGCCGTTCCTCGCGGTCAACTGCGGAGCGCTGCCCGAGGGCCTCGTCGAGAGCGCCCTGTTCGGCCACGAGCGCGGCGCGTTCACGGGCGCCACGGCGCGGCACCTCGGGCTGTTCGAGCGCGCGAGCGGCGGGACGCTGCTGCTCGACGAGGTCGGCGAGCTGCCAAGGGCGGCGCAAGCGAAGCTCCTGCGCGTGCTCCAGGAGGGCGAGATCGAGCGCGTCGGCGGCGAGGGCGCGGTGCGCGTCTCGGTGCGCGTGATCGCCGCGACGCACCGGCCGCTCGAGGACATGGTGGCGAGCACCGCGTTCCGCGAGGACCTCTATTATCGGCTGCAGGTATTCCCGATCATCGTCCCCCCGCTGCGCGAGCGGCCAGAGGACCTGGAGCCGCTCACGCGCGTCATCGTGGAGAAGGTGGCGGCGAGCTTCGGCCGGACGCCGCCGCGGGTCAGCGCAGAGTCGATGGCGCGGCTGCGGGCGCACGGCTGGCCGGGCAACGTGCGGGAGCTGGAGAACGTGATCGAGCGGTCGATGGTGATGTCGACAGGAGACGAGCTCATCCTGTCAGCGCCGCTCTCCGCGGCGCCCGGCGCGACAGGGCGCGTGATGACGTACCGAGAGGCGGCTCAGCGCTGCATCGAGGACGCGCTGCGGGCCGCGGGCGGGAAGATCTACGGAGAGGACGGGGCCGCGGCGGCGCTGGGGCTGAAGCCGACGACGCTGCAAAGCAAGATGCGGAAGCTCGGGATCCGGAAGGACGGAGAGAAGGGCTGACGGCCAAGAGGCTCGTCAAACCATGCGACGAGACCCGGTGTGAGAGGCGTGGTCCACATGGTCTCCGGGCGGCTCCGCCATCGCACCGACAGGCCCGGCGATCGAGAGATCGCCGCTCGATCCGGGACGCCCCGGGAACGTCGTGTCAGAGGCGCTGCATCAGTTCGACCCTGACGGTCAGGCGCCGTTCCTCGTGGAGTTTCACCGCAAGACCGGATGACCGAGCTCGGCCGGAGGCCGCTTTTTCTCGAGAGTTCGTCGCTTTTCCGGGAGAGTGTACAAATCTGGGTTCTATCTTCGGACCTACACGCGCAACGTGGCTGGATCTTGCCCTGACCAATACAAACAGCACGCCAAGGCGCTGCCGGGCAAGCCGTGCAAAAGCAAACGCGACTTAGAAAAGAGTCTTGACTTTGCCCTCCTGTTTGTGTGAAGATGCCAATCTCCCTTGGCGATCCGGACCGCTCTCGGCCGGGGGCCGCAGTCGGTTGCAGGATCGTACAGGGGCCTACTCCGGGTGAACCTGCCGGGGCGACTTGCTTCTTGCGGCTACGCGTTCGATTTGTTCTTGCTTTTTCCGAGTTGATGCCCGGCCCCGTCACACGGGGTGTTCACCTGTGAGCATCTGTCCGACAAGCATCGTGATTGCCAGGCATGTGGTCGGCGCAGGCCCGCGGGCGCATCCGTGATCTCCGGATCACGAGCACGTTGGCCGGAAATTTTGAACTTTAACCAAGGGCTCGGAGGGCTCGCGTCTGTCTCGATGGTTCATCGATCCATCTCGAGCAGAGGCCCGCGACTCCGCCGATCCGATCATGGAGAATCTTAAATGCGCATCGTTCCCTTACTTGGCTACCTATCCGCTTCGATCGCGTGCGGCCTGCTGGCGTGCAGCGTCGAGAACATCGTCGACGAGGACATCGAGGCTCTGGAGGGGGCGCTGGACAGCGCGGACCGCTCGATGTCGGCGAGCGTCGCCGTCACCTCGGACTGGGGAAGCGGCTACTGCGCGAACGTGACGGTGAAGAACAACTCCCGCAGCCCGGCGACCACCGGCTGGAACGTCGTCGTCGCGCTCAACGGCTCGACGAAGCCCACCCCGTGGAACGTGAAATTCACGGAGTCGAACGGCCAGTTCAGCGCCACGAACGTGGACTTCAACGGCGCGGTCGGTCTTGGCTCCTCGACGCAGTGGGGCTTCTGCGCGAACGGCAGCGGGCGGCCCACGATCGCCTCGGTCACCGGCTCCGGCGGCACGATCAATGGCTCGAGCTCGGCCTCGTCGTCGAGCAGCAGCTCGAGCTCGTCCAGCAGCTCGAGCTCGTCGAGCAGCAGCTCGAGCTCGTCCAGCAGCAGCTCGGGCGGGGGAGGTGCCGGCGGCTCCGGCGGGTCGGGCGGCTCCGGCGGGTCGGGCGGCTCCGGCGG
The DNA here is from genome assembly GCF_051525985.1 of Sorangium sp. So ce145. NCBI lineage: Bacteria > Pseudomonadati > Myxococcota > Polyangiales > Polyangiaceae > Sorangium > Sorangium sp. So ce145. The sequence goes on from NZ_CP150315.1 coordinate 7,819,889, forward strand.
CTCCGGCGGCGGCAGCACGTGCACGTCACCCAACCAGCAGGTCTGCGCCAATCAGACGGGCACCCACTGCGGCTACACCTTCGAGTACTGGAAGGACACCGGGAGCGGATGCCAGACCAACACGGCGAATGGCTTCAACGTCGAATGGAGCAACATCAACAACCTGCTGGGCCGTAAAGGCCTGAGGCCCGGGTCGAAGAACCAGATCGTGACCTACTCGGCCGACTACCGGCCGAACGGCAACTCGTACCTGGGCGTCTACGGGTGGACGAAAGGCCCGCTGATCGAGTATTACATCATCGACAGCTGGGGCACCTGGCGTCCGCCGGGCGGCCAGGGGTTCATGGGCACCGTCACCAGCGACGGAGGCACCTATGACATCTATCGGACCGAGCGAGTCAATCAGCCGTCCATCGAAGGCACCAAGACCTTCTATCAGTTCTGGAGCGTCCGGCAGCAGAAGCGCACGAGCGGAACCATCTCCGTCGCCAACCACTTCAACGCGTGGGATCGCCTGGGGATGAAGCTGGGGAACCTGTACGAGGTCTCGATGGTCGTGGAGGGCTATCAGAGCAGCGGGAACGCCAGCGTGAACGTGTCGATGAAGTGAGCGCTCGGCCTTGAGCATCGCAGGATGAACGCGCGCGGGATGGCCATCCCGCGCGCCACGCGCCCGGGCTTCTTCAGCCCCAGGCACGACTCCCCACCCATCTGACAGACACGTCCCGGCGCTCCCCGCGACGTCGCAGATCCGCCATGGCGTTGCCATGCATCCGCGGCGAGAGGGGCGTCGCCCGCGCACGCCCCGGTCCTTGCCTCCCCGGCAAGGGCCGGCCGCTCGCCGGCAGCGCTTTCCCGAAGGCCTTCGGGGCGACGTTCGGGTTCCTTCCGGCCATTCTCGCAGGTATGGTCACGCCGGACGTCCTGGCTGCCCTCGTCGCTGACCGCCCGGCACGGGGACCGCCCCCTCCAGGTCAACCAGGCCTCGGCAAAGCAGACCACCACCCGCACCGCGACCTCGATCCCCGAAGGGGAGACCTCATGCCGCCAACCCGACCCACCCTGGTTGATCCCACCGCGCGCCGCGGCCCCCCGGCCTCGTCAGCCCTCCAGGCGAGCTTCAGGCCCGGCCAGATCATCCGCCACGGGAGCTTCCGATGAGAGAACATGCAGCGGTCCGGACGACGAAGCCTCTCGCGACGGCCATGGCCGCGGCGCTCGCCCTCGTGTGCTGGAGCGCGGCATGCAACGCGATCTCCGGGGTCGACGATCTCGACTTCTCGGGCACCGCCGGCGCGACGGGCGGCGGCGCTGGCGGCAGCGGCGGTGACGCGGGCGGCGGCGGCATGGGCGGCACCGGTGGCAGCGGCGGTGACGCGGGCGGCGGCGGCATGGGCGGCACCGGTGGCAGCGGCGGTGACGCGGGCGGCGGCGGCATGGGCGGCACCGGTGGCAGCGGCGGCACCGGTGGCAGCGGCGGCACGGGCAGCGACAACGCTTACGACATCGCCTGTGGGAACGGCAACGTGGCTGTCGGCGTCCACGGCCGGAGCGGCGGCTCGATCGATCAAATCGGCCTGATCTGCGCGCCGCTCGCCAGCGACGGCACCCTGGGCACCGCCTTCCAGACCGTGACCGCCGGCGGCAACGGCGGCGGGCCGGGCAGCGTGATCTGCCCTGCGAGCGAGGTCCTGGTCGGGATCAACATCTGGGTCGACACCCAGGTTTACCGGGTCGAGCTGCTGTGCCAGACGGTCGAGGCGTGGAAGACGGGCGACGGCAACATCCATGTCGGCCCAGGCATCGGCAACGTGCACAGCACAGGTTACGGGGTCAAATGCCCGATGGGGAGCGCCGTCGTTCAGATCACCGGCGACGCCGACGAGTATGTGCACTCCGTGCATCCACGTTGTCTCCCGCTGTGACGGGCGCGGTCGCGGTGAGCGCGGACCTCGCCGCCGTCGCCGCGAGCGCCGTGCGCGAGGGCTGCGTCGGCGAGACGCTCGCCGCGGTGCCGGCGGCCGAGCAGCTCGGTCACGCCCAGGATCCCGCGGTCCGCGCCGCGGCGTCCGCGCCCGCCGCTCCGCTGAGAAGTTTACGGTCCATCTGGACCCGGAAGAACCCCTCCCGAGCTGCGGCGAATTCTGCTAGAGCTGTGAGCCGCGTCGAGCGCGGATCGCGCCTCGGCGCAGCGGCAGTTTCTTAAGATCACCGGCGGACGTGCCGCGCTGCGGCAGCGCGCAGCTCCGGCGAACGGGCCTATCACCCTTCGGGCATCAACATGACTTTCCATCGCGAAATCGCACGCTTCACTTGGGTTGGGATCTCCTGTCTGGCCCTGTCCGCCGCGGCGGCGGGCTGCTCGGACGGCGCAATTGACGCCTCGGAAACCGGGGGCGCGGGCGGCAGCGGCGCGGGGACCGGCGGCGCCTCGAGCGTGAGCTCGGGCACGGGCAATCCCGCCGCGAGCAGCAGCAACGGCAGCACCAGCAACGGCAGCACCACCAGCACCAGCAACGGCAGCACCACCAGCACCAGCAGCAGCAGCGGCGGCGGCGGCGACACGAGCAGCAGCACGAGCACCACGAGCACCGGGACGCCCGAGACGAGCGCCACGTCGAGCACCGGCAGCGGGACACCGACCGGCGGGTGCCCGGCGAGCGCGACGTTCTGCTCCGACTTCGAGGGCGACGGGCTGCCCGAGGGCGCGACCTACCGCCCCTCGTACCAGGCGCAAGATGCGCTGAAGAACATGGCGATCGACACATCGGTCTTCCACGCCGGCTCGCGCGCGCTGCGCGTGAACCCGGGGGCCAGCGGCTACGACTGGAGGATGCTCTCCGTCCCGGCGCCCGGATCGAAGTTCTGGGTCCGGCTCTACGTGCGCAGCAGCGTCGATATCGGCCAGGCCGAGCACAACGCCTATTTCCAGGCCATGACGGGCAGCGGCGAGCCGAACGAGGGCCACAACGTGGAGGTCGCCGAACAGTACTGCCAGATCGTGCTGAACCTGCACGACGCGGTCGTCCTGTCCACGGGCGGCGCCACCCAGTGCGGGAGCGGCGGTGTGAAGCTCCCCAAGGACCAGTGGCACTGCATGGAGGCCTACTTCGACGGCACCAAGGGCGACGTCCAGGTCTACGCCGGCGGCACCAAGATCATCGACAAGACCGGCTGGGACAAGCTCGACTACAAGTCGTTCAGCTTCGGCTACCTCGGCTTCCACGGCCCGGCGCGGACGATGTGGTATGACGATGTGGCGGTCGCGCCGGAGCGGATCGGCTGCGCCCCCTGACACGGCCGAGCGCCGGCGCGTGGGTCGTGCCAGCGCGATGACCTGACCGCCATCGCGCGCCGCGCGACCTCCTTGCTGCGTCTCTCCTGAACACGCACCGCGCCCCGCTCCGGGCACGGCCCGCCGGCGGAGCGGCCCCGAGCGCGCTTGCTCCCTGGCTCCGCCGGCGCCATAGCCGGGGTGGCGAGCGCTCGGCGGACGCGCGCGAGCGCGAGCCGCGGTGACGATGCAAGGACGACGCGACCGCGATCCCGGCACGAAGGTAGATGTGATGCCGTACCTGGTTTTCCGGAATTTCCCCGACAATACACCCATCCCCGATGACTGCTATAGCTGCGACGGCGCGCCGGACTGGGCAGCGTTGCTGGAGTGGATATGCCCCGATCTCTCGCGCGACGAGGCGGAGCGGCTCGCCGTCATCGGCGAAGCGAGCGGGAGCCGGCCCGACGTCGCGGGCCTGAAGCGGCTCATCGAGGAGCACCTGAAGCCGTAGGCGCGCGATCCCGATGAGGAGCGCACGGACGATCATCGATCCTCGTCGCCACACGTGGTGCGACACCCCGGTGGACGACATCGGCCTGCTGGTCGACGCCGACGAGTATTACCCGGAGTTCTACCGGGTCGCGTCCAGGGCGCGGCGGTACCTGCTCCTCGCCGGCTGGCAGTTCGACAGCGACGTCGCCCTGCTCCGGGGCGGGAGGGAGGAGCAGGTGTCGAGCCCGATCACGCTGCTCAAGTTCCTGAACCACCTCTGCGAGCAGAGCCCCGATCTCCAGATCTTCATCCTCGCGTGGGACTTCCACCTCGTGTTCGCGCTCGAGCGCGAGTGGCTCCAGCAGCTCGTCTTCGAGTGGACGAACCATCGCCTGCGCTTCCTCTTCGACGCCACCCACGTCGAGCGCGCCTCGCACCACCAGAAGTTCGTGGTGGTGGACGGCGAGCTCTCGTTCCTCGGCGGCCTCGACCTCTGCGATCACCGCTGGGACGACCGCAGCCACGTGAACAAGAACCCGCTCCGCGTCAGCCGAGGAGAGCCGCACAAGCCGTTTCACGACGTGCAGGCCTACCTGCGCGGCCGCGCGGTGGCGCGGGCGCTGACCGAGATCTTCACCGATCGCTGGCGGCGCGCGGGCGGCGTGGACATGACGCTGCCGGATCTCGACGAGGCCGAGCCGACGTTCCCCGACTACCGGCCCGAGCGCGGCATCCCGCTCGCGGCGGCGCGCGTCACGCTGAGCCGCACCGATCCGCACGGCGCGCCCACCGGCGCCCCGCACCGCACGGAGATACGCGACCTCTTCCTCGACGCCATCGACGCCGCGGAGCGCTTCATCTACATCGAGACCCAGTACTTCAGCTCTCACGTCATCGCCGAGGGGCTCGCGCGGCGGATGCGCGCCGAAGGCCGGCCGCTCCTCGACGTGGTGCTCGTGCTCAACATGGAGGCCGAGACGATGAAGGAGCAGATCGCCGTCGGCCTCTCCCAGGCCAAGGTGCTCGGCGGGCTGCGCGACGTCGCGGCCGAGACAGGCCATCGCCTCGGCGTCTACTACACCCTGCCGGCGTGCGGCGAGGACGAGACCGCCGAGCGCGCCACGTACATCCACTCGAAGGTGATGATCGTCGACGACCGCTTCCTCAGCGTGGGCTCCGCCAACCTGACGAACCGCAGCCTCTCGATCGACACGGAGATCAACGCCTCGGTCGAGACCGACGACCCCGGCGACGCGCTGGGCCGCTCGATCCGCGCGGCGCGCGCGTCGCTCATCGGCGAGCACCTGGGGGACGCCGACTTCGATCGGGTGGACGACCTCGTCGCCTGCCTCGACGGGCTGGCGAGCCCGGCGACCGGGCCGCGCACGCCTGGGAGCTCGTGCCGGTTGAGGCTCCACCCCTCGCCCACGGCGGACGAGCGCGCCCTGCTCGAGGTGATCGACCCGCAGCAGCTGCCGTTCGACCCCGCCGCGGTCGAGGACATCGACCAGCGCCAGGGCTCGCTCTTCGTGGGCGGGCTCGGCGCGCTCTGGCGGCACCTGTTCACCAGCCGGGACCCCGCGAAGTAGCCGCGCGCGAGGCGCTGCGGGCGGGCGCCTGGGACGCGCGGGCGCGGTGGGACGCGCGGGCGCGGGAACCGGCGGCCTTCCTGGACCCCGAGGCAGGGCGCGCCCCTTCCGGCCGAGAGGGGCACATGGTAGGCTGTCCCGCGGAATCGCGAACGGTTTCTTCAGGTTGTCTCTCAAAGTTGAAGCGTTGACGCCACGAGGAGTATGCAAGAGGCAGAGATCAAGATCGGGGGCATTTCGGTCCGCGACCTCGCGGAGCAATACGGAACACCGCTCTATGCCTACGATGCCGAGCGCATCCGGGAGAACTTCCGTCGACTCACGCGCGCGCTGCGCGGCAACTACCCGGAGGTGTCCGTCTTCTATGCCATCAAGGCGTGCAACAACCTGGAGATAGCGAAGCTCCTGGTCGACGAGGGCTCGGGCGTGGACGCCGCGAGCCCGAACGAGATCCGCCTGGCGCAGGCGCTCGGGCTGTCGGGCGAGCGGATCATCTACACGGGCAACAGCCTCTCGGACGAGGACCTGGCCGCGGGGCTGCGCGCCGGGGTGAACTTCAACGTGGATGATCACGGCATCCTGAAGCGCCTGTTCTCGATCGGGAAGCCGCGCTGTATGTCGTTCCGGATCAACCCGAGCGGCGAGGACATCGCGACCCCCGATCTGAAGCCGTTCGCGGGCCCGTCCGCGAAGTTCGGGATCCACCCGCGCCACGTGGAGGAGGCCTATCGCACCGCGCTCGAGAACGGGGTCGAGCGGCTCGGGGTGCACATGATGCCTCACTCGCAGGCGCACAAGCCGGAGAACTTCGCGCACGTCACGGGCAAGCTGCTCGACCTGATCGGCCCGGTGGCCCGGAAGCTCGGCTTCGACCTCGCGTTCGTGGACATCGGCGGCGGGCTCGGCATCCCCTACCGGCGGGAGCAGCCGCCGCTCGACGTGGAGGCCGTCGCCCGCGGGATCGCCGCGATGGTGCGGAAGAAGTGCGCGGAGCACGGCCTGAAGGAGCCGCGCCTCGTCATGGAGCCGGGACGCTACTTCGTCGGGGACGCGGGCTACGTGCTCGGGCGGGTGATCTCGATCAAGCAGGGATACAAGACGATCATCGGCACGGACATCTCGATGAACACGATGGCGCGCCCGGTGATGTACGGCGCTTACCACGAGGTCCGGATCAACGGCCGCGGCGGCCAGACGGCCCCGATGGCGATGACGGGCCAGGTCTGTGAGAACACGGATATGTGGATCCCGGAGCGCGAGTTCCCCGCGGACGTCGCCGAGGGGGACGTGGTCGTCCTGATGGACGCGGGCGCGTATGGCCACGTGATGAGCTACGACTACAACGGCCGGCTGCGGCCGGCCGAGGTGCTCATCGACGGCGGGAAGAGCCGGCTGATCCGGCGGCGCGACACGTTCGAGGACATGGTCTCGCGGATGTGCCTGTCCGACGACATCAAGGAGCGCCTGCGCGCGGCGTCGGGAGAGCCGGCCGGCGCGACCGGCTGCGGCTGAGCGGAACATCGCTGGGGCGCACGAGCCTGCGCTCCACCCCATCGCACCTGAGCTTCACGGCGAGACCGCCACAGGGACGCTCGCCGCCCGCACCACCTTCCCATCGAACGCGACCGCCAGCGCGAGGACCGGCGACGCCCCCGCCGCCCGCAGCTCCGCCGTGTAGTCGTTCCGCCGGATCTGCTCGATCCCCTCATCGAGCGCCTGCTCCAGCGTCCTGCCCGTCCGCGCCACCTTCAACTCGAGCACCACGCCCGGCCTCCCCGGCTGCGCCGGCCGGATGATCACGTCCGGCCGCCCGCGCCCCGACTCGCGGTTCGACCGCACCTGGTAATCCGGTTCCAGCGCCGCGAGGAGCCCCAGCACGAAGCCCTGGATCACCTGCTCCGGATCGGGCCGGCCCGTGTCGTGGTACGACAGCACGTCGGTCGCGAACGCCTGGAGCTGCGCTTCGAAGCGCGCCGCGTCGCCCGCGAGGAGGGCGCCGAGGAGCCGATCGAGCCCGCCGTTCTGCCGCTCGAGGCGCTCGCCGAGCCACCGGCGGAAGGTCGTCGTGTACACGCCACGGACCTCGCGGTTCGGGATCGAGAGCAGGTGCGACGGCTGCTCCATCGGTCCGCGCGAGCGCTTCTCGGCCCTGAGGTATCCCGTGAAGACGAGGAGGCTCCACAGCACCTCGTCGCTCCGGTCGAGCTCCCCGAGCGGCACGCTCTCATCGAGCACGCGCTCGACGCTGCCGCCGTCGAGCAGCGCTGCGAACGCGGGCTCGAGCGCGAGCGCGCGCCGCTCGAGCTGCTCGCGCACCAGATCGTTCGAGCTCGTGTTCACCCAGTAGGGCTGCGGCGCGCCGTCTTCGCGGGAGAGGAAGTTCAGGACGCTCCACGGGTTGTAGACGACGGTGTTGCCGAAGAGATACCCGTTGTACCAGGCGCGCAGCGACGGGAGCCGCTCAAACCGGCCAGACCTCGTGAGCAGCGACTCGACCTCGGGCTCGGTGAACCCGAAGCAGGTGTCGAATTCCGGCGCCAGCAGCGAGTATACAGCCACGTTGTTGAGACCTGAAAAGATGCTCTCCCGGGCCACGCGCAGGACGCCCGTGAGCACGGCCTTGAACAGGTGCGGATTGCCCTTGAGGCCCTCGGTGAGGAACGCGCGGAAGAAGCCGATGACCTGCGCCGCGTAGCCGTGGAGATACCCGGCGTGGAGGGGCTCGTCGTACTCGTCGAGGAGGATGACCACGCGCTCACCGTGGGAGCGGTGGAGATAGCTCGACAGATCGAGCAGCGCTGTCTCGTACGCGATCCTGCCGGCCGTGCCGTCGAGGACTTCGCGGTACCGCCGGGCCTCTCGCTCGCTCAGCGCGCCGCTGCCGAGCAGGTCACGGTGCTCGTCGAACAGACGCGCGATCCTGTCCTGCACGCCCTCCCAGAACGCATCGAAGCTCTCGGCCTTCACGCCCTTGAAGGTCAGGTGGAGCACCGGGTAGCGCTGGAAGTGCGCGCGGTACTGCTCGCCGGCCTGCCAGATCCGGAGATCACGAAACAGCGGGGAGAGATCCTGTGCGCGCCGCTCGAAGAAACAGCGCAGCATGGAGAGGTTGAGCGTCTTGCCGAAGCGCCGCGGGCGCGGGAGCAGGACGACCTCGGTGCCGGGCCTGTCGAGGAGTTCCTGGATCAGGTGCGACTTGTCGACGTATTCGAGCCCCAGCTCGCGGAGCCGGCGGAAGTCGTCGATGCCGATGGGGACCTGGATGCTCATGGTGCCTCGGGCGGGGCGGCGTGCCCTCACGGACGCTACTCCGCCGCCCGTCAGCGGCAAGAGCTCCGAACGGCCTGAGCAGGCAGCCATGCGTCCTGCTTCTCCGCCGAACCCGCCGGCGAAGCGGCGGAGCGGCGGGTGCGGCGGAGCCGCGGATCACCGCGTCCACGTCAGGAGCAGCGCGAAGATGGTGAGATCGGCGGCGACATGCGCCACGTACGGCGCGAGCAGGCCGCCCGCGCGGCGCCGGAGCACGCCGAGCATCACGGCGTAGATCGCCGCCAGGCCGACGCCAACCGCCCCGCTCGGGAAGCCGCGTAGGTGGAGGAGCCCGAAGGCGGCCGCCTGGACGAGCACCGCGGTCCAGCCGGAGGTCGTCACGGCGTCCAGCGATCCGAGGAACACCAGGCGGAAGACCGCCTCCTCGAGGAGCGCGTTGAAGAGCGCGAACCCCAGGCCGCCGAGGAGCAACAGAGGCAGCGAGACGGGCGGGAGCAGGGCCCGCATCTGCGTCAGATCGGGCCGCATCAGCCGGACCCAGAGCACGAGCGCGAGCGCGGAGACGAGGACGATCGCTGCGATCCAGCCGAGGACCGCGGGCCCGAACGAGCCGCGCCGCAGCGGCGGCATCGACGCCCGGAGCGCCGGCACGGCGCGCGCGAGCAGCGCGAGCACGACGAGCGGCGCGGCCAGGGAGAGCGGCCAGGGCGCGGCGAGCCCCACCGCTGTGGGCGCGAGCGTGAGCACCGCCAGGAGAGGCGCGTGGAGCGCCGCCCGGTCTGGTGCGCGCGCGACGACGAGCAGGGAGGCGAGCGCGACGCCGAAGCAGGCCAGGCCGAGGGCGCGATCCGCCGCGGCAGACGGGTACGCGGCGTAGGCGAGCGTCGCGGCAGAGACAGCGCAAAGCCTCGGCCAGCCAAGGCGGGGCGCCCCCACCCGCCCGGCGGCCTCGTCGACCGGCGCCGCGCGAGGCGGCTCGATCTGCCCGACCCGGTCGAGGCGCTCCAGAAGTTGATCTTTCACTCGGATATAGTCGAGCTTTTGCTCAGTTTGTCAAGTACGCTCGGCGCATGGCCACGAAGCGCAAGAAGCCGCCGTCGACCGCGCCCCGCCGGGTGCCGCTGCAGGCGAGGAGCCAGCGGCGCAAGGAGCGGATCCTCGACGCGACGGCGGCGCTGCTCGCGTCGCGCGGGCTCGACGCGGTCACCACGAACGCCATCGCGGCGCGAGCGCGGACGTCCATCGGCTCGGTCTACGAGTTCTTCCCGAACAAGGAGGCCGTGCTCCACGCGCTGACGGGGCGCTATCTGGAGCGGCTACGGGCGCGCACCGAGGCGGCGCTCGCGGAGGCGCCGCCGGGCTCGTGGCGCGCGCTGACCGAGCGCTGGATCGACGCGCTCGCGGCGTTCTACCGGACGGAGCCCGGTTACCGGGAGCTGTGGTTCGGCGTGCAGCTGTCCGGCGCGCTGCTCTCGACGGCCGCGGCGTGGGGGGACGAGTTCTCGGCGCGCGTCGAGGCGATCCTCTCGCCGCTGACGCCGGCGCTCTCGCCCGCCGAGCGGCGGGTCGTCGCGCAGAGCGCGCTGTATATGGCCTCGGCGCTGCTCGCCCTCGCCGCTCAGCGGGACGAGCAGCAGGGCGCGCTCTACGTCGAAGAGGCGAAGAAGGCGGTCTGTCGCTACCTCGCGCCGTACATCGAGCCGCCGTGCCGACCGGAGGAGAGCGCGTGACGTGGCCCTCTGTGCCAGCCACGAGTTAGGCGGCACTTTCTTCCGTCACGTCACAGCATCGGCATCTCGATGAGGACCTTCAGGCGTGCCATCTCCTCCTCCGTCTGCTCTCTGAATACCCGTTGCCCGAGAGCGACGATTAGGTACTTCATCCGGTCATACGCCTTATCCTCATAGACGTCGTAGCCATTACGCAGCCGGCTCATGATCGTTAAACACCAACGTACGTACCACGCCGGGATCACTAGATCCGAAATATCCTCCCATCCAGTCATAACACGCTTACCATGCCACACGGACGAGACCGCACGGTCACACCTCCCTTTGCACGCCCAGTACACGTCGACGATATAATCCTTGCCCCCTTCTCTGCGACGCGCGATCCCCACAAGGGCATCATACGATCTAAGGTGCAACTTCTTGAGAATGTCGTCTCCGCACGCTGCGCAACTTAGCGGCCTGTATTCATCCGTAAGCCTGTGGAGCGGCTTGATCGATCGATAGCTGACGGGGAAGTAGCGCAGCAAAAGGTGAGAGTAACCAATTCTTACGAGGTGATTCTCGATAAGGCGAGCGTCAAAGATCTTGTAGTCGCGCAGATCGTGAGAATCACGAAGCGCCCGAAGCTGGTTTCCGAGCCCGGACGTGGGAGTAGTCGAGTAGAAGCCGAGAAAGCCGTCGGCGCGGAACGCACGAAGCCTCTCCAAGAGATTGATCTCGTCTTTGGGGGACACGGCTCGGCCCGATGATGCGAAGTGCTTACAGCTGACGAGCCATCGAAATGGATATTTACTGTAGGTGCCGGATAGGCGTTCAGATACGAGCAGATCTTTGCCTCCGTCTGCACCACGGTCCGGAGGGGATTCGATGGCGAAGCCTTCCGCGGCGAGAAAATCGCGGGCAAATGCCTCCCAGTCTTCACCAGATGCCTCGACCTCCGAGAAGTCTACGAGCCGCTTTGGGGGCGTGGCCTTCTGGGAAGACTTGGTCGACTTCTTGCTAGCGCTCACGAACTCCTCCGTTAAACCCGACCAACGATCATTCGATAGCACAGTCGATTCAATTGGACCTGGTTCCTCCTGGCGCGCAAAGCATGGTTCGGCCGAACCCGTTCACCCGAGCCCTGCCGAGCTCCCCCCAAGGGTTCCCCCTCTAGCCCCGCTGTCGTTGGTCCGCCTACAGCGCCGCCAGCCTGTTGCTGCCGCGCCCCCCTTAGCTGCCAGCATGTGGACGATACTACAGGGGTCTGTGGCGTCTGTAAGGCCGATCTTCGCGTCTGCCGAGCGCGGTCGAGGAAGGTCTGCCTGGCGCCGAGGAAGCCTCCGGCGAGTGAAGCGGAGCCCCCCGTTCGCGCAAGGCCGCGGCGCGGGGCTGCCCCCGGCTCCTCGACCGCATTCCATCAAGAGGGTCCCTCACAACCCCGCCCAACAGCACGCTGCGGGCGCTCGAGGGGGCCGCAGCGGCAAGGCATGGGTCGATCCCGAGGCCGTCTCCACCAAGATCCATCGGATCATCGACGCCCTCGGCTTGCCCCCGAGCTCGAGTTCACCGAGGGGCAACGCCACAACACCCAGCCCGCCCCCATGCTCATCGAGCGTTCCGCGCCGGGATGCCTCTTCGCCGACAAGGCCGACGACGCGAACGCCATCCGCGCCCAGCTGGAGGCGATGGGCTCGGTCGTCGTCCTCCATCTCAACGTTCGCCGTATATCCCCGTGCTCCCCCACGACCGCCACCCGTGCAAGGGACGCTTCGCCGTCAAGCGGACGTTCAATTGGCTCACGGGCTTCCGCCGCTTCGCCACGCGCCACGAGAAGACGCTGTGCAACCGCGCCGCCTTCGTCGCGCTTGCCTGCACCTTCTGCTGGCTGGGGATCAAGAGACTGGCCCTGGCTCTGGGCAGGGCGCCCCTTGCACGAAGGATGCGCCTTCAGGCCGCCGACGCCCTCGGCTTGGCGCCCGCCGCGTGGCGGTTCGCCGGCCGCGCCAGCCCGAGGTTCTCTCGCAGCGTGCGTCCCTCGTACTCCGTTCGGAACAACCCCCGCCGCCGCAGCTCCGGGATCACCAGCTCGACGAAGTCGTCCAGCCCGCCCGGGAGCCACGGCGGCATCACGTTGAACCCGTCGGCGCCGCCCTGCGTGAACCACGCCTCCAGCTGATCCGCGATCTGCTCCACCGAGCCCACGATCGTCCAGTGCCCGCGCGCTCCAGCCACCCAGAGGTAGAGCTCCCGGATGGACAGGTTGCGCTTGCGCGCGATGTCGAACATCAGCGCTTGCCGGCTCTTGTTGTTGTTGGTCTCGGGCAGCTCGGGGAGCGGCCCGTCCACCGGATACGCGGACAGATCGACCCCGCCCGACAGGCCCGAGAGCAGCGACAGCCCGACCTCCGGCAAGATGAGATCCTGCAGCTCCTGGTACTTCGCCCTGGCCTCCGACTCCGTCCTGGCGACCACGGGGAACACCCCCGGCATGATCTTCAGCTGGTCGGGGTGCCGCCCGTACTTGGCCATCCGGCCTTTGACGTCGGCGTAGAAGGCCTGCGCGTCTTCCAGCGTCTGCTGCGCGGTGAAGATCACCTCGGCGGTCTCGGCCGCGAGCTCCCTGCCCGCCTCCGACGATCCCGCCTGCACGATCACCGGGTGTCCCTGGGGCGGGCGCGGGATGTTGAGCGGCCCTCGAACGGAGAAGAACTTCCCCTTGTGATCGAGCGTGTGCAGCTTTGCCGGATCGTAGTAAGCCCCGGACGCCTTGTCGCGGAGGAAGGCGTCGTCCTCCCAGCTGTCCCACAGGCCGGTGACCACGTCGACGAACTCGCGCGCGCGGACGTAGCGCTGCGCGTGGTCGGGGTGGGCGTCGAGCCCGAAGTTCCCCGCCGCCTCGCCCCCGCCGGTGGTGACCACGTTCCAGCCTGCACGCCCCTGGCTGATATGGTCCAGCGAGGCGAACTTGCGGGCCAGCAGGTAAGGCTCCTCGTACGTGGTGGACGCGGTGGCGATGAAGCCGATGCGCTCGGTGACGACCGCGAGCGCGGAGAACAAGGTGACCGGCTCGAAGCTGGCCCCATAAGCGGTGCGGCCCTGCGCTCCGGGCCGGTTCTGCAAGGCGAGCCCGTCCGCCAGGAACACGGCGTCGAACTTGGCCCGCTCCGCCGCCTGCGCAATGCGCTTGTAATGCGCGAAGTTGATGCCTCCGTCCGCCTGCGCCTGCGGGTGCCGCCAGGCCGCCACGTGGTGGCCTGCGCCAGGCAAAAAGGCGCCCAAACGGATCTTCCGCTGATTGTCGCTCATGGGGTGTCCTCGGTCTCGGTCCTTCACGTGCGCGCGCGGGCACGTCGCCGCGCGACCGCCGCACGCGATCACCACGCGCTCACCACGCGCTCACCACGCCAAGAGCGCAAGCGCCGTGCCCGGCGCCGGAGCCACGGGCGCAGCGGCGGAGATCGAAGCGCCGCCCCTCCCCTGCCCCCGCGACGTGCTGCGAGGGCAGCAACGGACCACCAGCGCTGCGGAAGCATTGCTGTCAGGGAAGCACCCGTCCGCGGCAGCTCACCGGTCGATGGGCGGGTGAGCGCGCAGGCGCGATCGTTCCGCTCAGTGATGCGGGTGCGGGTGCGGGTGCGGTCCCCGTCGCGGAACGCTCTCCGGGTCGGCCGGGTCGCTGCCGGCGTCCCGCTCGTCACCGTCGAGGAAGCCATCGCCGTCGCGGTCGACGCCGATGCGCTCGCCCGACCCGGGCGGCACGCAGGTATACGTCAGCTCGCTCCCGCCTCTCGTGGCCAGCCAGCGGAGCTCGCCGTCCGACCGCCACTGCGCGCGCGCGCGGTCGGCGTCGAAGCGGCCATCGCCGGCGTACACGAAGCCCAGCTCGTCCCCGTGGGACCAGCCCTTGACCACGAGATCGCAGTCGCCGGCGTCGGCGCGCGCCACGAGCAGATCGACGCGCGGGCCGGCCACCGCCGCGTTCGACGGCGTGAGCGTGATCTGCTGGCCCACGATGGGCTTCAGGTTCGACTCCAGCGCCAGCATGTACTCCGCCACCTGGCGCTTCAGGAGCTCCCCCTCGGGGTCGACGGGGAAGCCGCCGGGGTTCTCCGGCGTCTGGACGAAATCGGAGAACGCGTTGAAACGGACGAGCGTATCGACGGCGCCGTCGTGGAGGAAGCCAAAGCCGCGGACCTGGTCGCCCATGTGCGCGTTGGAGCCGCCGAACGGGAACACGAACGACTCCGCCATGCCGAACATCCCGACCTTCTGGTACTGGTTGCGCAGGTGCGGGACCTTGAAGAGCTGGGTCTCGTTGGCGTTGGCCGATCCGCCGTCGCTGCCGAAGAAGCCCGGCGCGAAGTCGTCGGGGTTGGCGTCGGGGTCGACGGCGTGGCACCCGATGCACGAGGCGCCGAGGATGCTCGACACGGGCCCCCCGAAGAAGTCGCGCCCCGCGCTCTGATCGGGCGTGAGCGAGTCGTCGAGCGCGCGGATGGGGTTGGGTGGATACGTGACCTGGAGGATGAAGTCCGTGAAATCGTCCATCTCCTCCTCCGAGATCGTCTCGTGTCGCCCGAGCAGATCGACGAACGATGCGCTGAATTTCTTGAACGCCGCCCGCTCGTCGAACACCCCGCTGTCCGGCTGGGACGTGGGCGCATCATGGCCGCCCGTGCGGTCGCCGCGCCAGTGCATCGGCCCGTGGTTCGCCATGCCGCGCAGGCTCTGGGTCGTCATCGGCCCCTTCATCGGGTGCAAGCTCGTATCCTGGCCGAAGAGATCGGTGCAGAACGGTCCCGGGTTCTCCACCGCGGTGCCGTCCGGGTTCCCGAGGTCCCACGCGAGGCTGTCGAAGTCGCCGAAGATGTGGCAGCTCGCGCAGGACGAGTCGCCGTGGCTCGAGCTCCGCGACGCGTCGTAGAGGACGCGGCGCCCACGGACGACGCTCGGAGGCTCCGGGTTGTGCATCGGCACGTGCGCGACCTCGCGGCGGGTCCGGGTATCGATGACCGAGATCGCGTTGTCGAAGCGCGCGAGCACGTAGAGCCGGTGCCTGTCTTCATCGAGGACGAGGCCCGTCGGCCCGCCTCCAGGGACGCGGATCTGGTTCGCGGCGCTGGGCACGAACGTGTCGTTCTCGAGCTTCGCCGTGTCGAAGACGCCGATCTTGTCCGAGCCGAGCGCCGCGACATACAGGGTCGCGCCGTTGCGCGTCACGGCCATCTGCAGCGGTTGCGCCAGGCTCTTCTCGCTCTCGGCGTTCGGCACCGGCGCGCAGCAGCTGCTGTAATCGATGTGCTTGTTGAGGTGTCTCGGGGCGACGCCGCCCGGACCGAGCACGGTGATCCTGCTCTCGTGCAGGTGGCCGCGCACGCTGTGGCCGGCGAAGATGCCCGGCCCCTCGAAGCGCTCTTCGTTCCGGGCGTCGGTGTTGGACACATAGACCTTCCCGTTCACCGGGTTCACGACCATGTTGAACAGGACGGTCCCCACGCCCGTGAAGAAGCCGCCTGGCCCGTCCACCTGGCGCGGCGGGTTGGCGAGCGCGTCGATGACGAAGACGTCCTTGTCGGGCAGCGAGAGGCGCACCGCGTCGTCGAAGGGGCGTCCGAGCTCGTCGACCCAGTGGGCCCCGTCGAACCTAAGGATGAGCCCGACCTCCGGCCGGGGGACTCCCTCGAAGTTGGTGTCGGGCCCGGGCAGTCCGCCCGCGGCCTCCCCGCCGTCCGGCACGAGGCTCTCGTCGATGACGGTCGTGCGGTTGCCCGAGTGGAAGGCGGCGGCGTAGACCCGGCTGCCGTCCTGCGTCACCGCGAGCGCGCGCGGCGTATCGCTGAAGAGCGTCACGATGGAGAGCGGCGTGCCGCCGAGCGATGTCCCGGGCCGCCTCGCGTCGAACACCCAGACGTCCGCGCGCCCCACGCCGGGCGTCAAGAGCTGCGGATCGAAGGGGGCGTTCTGCCCGCGGTGGGCCGTGGTGATGAAGGCCCGCGAGCGCTGCGGCCCGGCGAACACGATGTCGCGCGGCTCATCACCCACGAGCAGCGTGCGGACGACGCGCGCCCTTTCTGGGCTACGAACGTCGACCACGCTCACGCTATCGGACAGGTGGTTCACCACCCAGACTTCATCGTCGCCCCGGGCAGCCACGGCGACCGGCTCGAGCCCCACGGGCACAGACGCCTTGAGCTGCAGACGATTGGCTTCGACGCGGAAGATCTCCAGCCGGTTGTCGGGCGTGTTCACCGCGAAGAGCAGCTTGCCGTTCGACGACAGGGCCAGGGGGCGGACCTGGCCCGATTCGAATGTCGTGAACGGCGTGGCGGCCGCCGCGGGGAGAGCGGCGGCGAGGGACATGGCCGTAGCACCTACGCTGACAGCCAAGAAACGGCGCAGACAGCATGATGGCAGCATGCTTTCACGCTATGCAAAATAAACACGCTTAACAACAAAAAAGCGGGCGCGCGATCACGGCCCTATCGCTGGCGGTGTTCTGGGCCACGTCGTCGCACAGGGCGACTGTCATGATATCGAATCACGGTGTCCCGCCTCACCCGCGCGGCCCCGCAGGCGCGCTGGCATTACGGCGTCAGCGGACCTGTCGCAGCGCGTAGTCGATGCCGCTCCGGAGCGTCCCCCGGGTGACCACGGTGCTGAGATCGATCTCGAGCGAGACGAGCGTTTGCGCCAGCTCGGGGCGCAGGCCGGTGATCACCGTCGTCGCGCCGAGCAGCCGGAGCGCCGCCGCCGTCGCCATCAGCGTGGTCGCGACCGCGGAGTCGATGAGCGTCACGCCCGTGACGTCGATGATCACGACGTCCGTCCGGTTCGTGTGAACGCAGTTCAGCGCCGCTTCGAGCGCCTGCTGCGCCCGGCTGGCGTCGATCGTCCCGATCAGCGGCATGACCATGATCCGCTCGGTGATCGGAATGAGCGGCGTGGAGAGCTCCGCCAGCCGCTCCTTCTGCGCCCGGATGATCTCCTCCTGCAGCGCCGCGCGCGCCAGCTCCGCGCGCTCGCGCTCGGTGAGCTCCAGCTTCAGCCGCTCGTTCGTCCTGCGGAGCTCCTCGGTCTGGCGCGCGACCTCGGTCTCCAGCTGCTCGTTCGACTCGCGGAGGGCGGCTTGAGCCTGCGTGAGCTCCTCCAGGGCCCGCTCGAGCTCGGCCGTCCGCGCCGCCACGCGTCGCTCCAGCTCGTGCGTGAGCTTCTGCAGCGCCGCCTCGGCGGCGACGCGCTCCTCGACCTGCGCCGCGAGGCTCTTCATCAGCTGCCTGAGCTTCGTCTGCACCCGGACGCGCGCGAGCAGCTCCTCGCTCTGGAACGGCTTGAGGAGGAAATCCACGGCGCCGAGGTTCAGCCCCTTCACCTTGTCCGCGCTCATCTCCGTGCTCGCCGTCATGAAGATGACGGGGATGTCGCTCGTGGCCGGATCCGTCTTGAGCCGCCGGCACGTCTCGAAGCCGTCGATCCCCTCCATCTTCACGTCCAGCAAGATGAGATCCGGCGCCACTTCCTTCGCGAGCTGGATGGCTCGCAGGCCGTTCGTCGCGGCCGCGATCTCGAACCCCCAGCCCGAGAGATTGTCGCGGAGCAACCTCAGGTTTCGCGGCTCGTCGTCGACGATCAGGACCGTTCCGGTATCACTCACGTTCGTCACGCTGCCCTCTCCAACGGATGACCTCACCCTTCGCGCCAGCGACGCTCCACGAGGATGACTGCGCTCACAACAGATCTCAACCCGACGCCCTCATCGGGCGCCACCGTCGACGCGCCCGCCGACGAGCTCTTCTATCGACTCCAGCCGGAAGTCCTCGGAGAGCTCGCGCAGGTGCTTGGCGAAGGGCGCGAGCCGGGGGTCGCCCAGCTCGAGCTTGTCCGCGTATTTCTGGATGTGATTGACGAGCCCCTTGCGCGCGAGATCGCGCAAGGCCTTGAGGTCCTCGTCCGGGGGCAGGACGACATCGCGGGTGCTGGTCACACCCGAGCTGGGGCTCGGCTCCGCCTCCTCGCTGGCGCCGTCCTGCCGCTCGTAGATCCACTCCAGCTTGAGGTGTCGCTGGAGCTTCTCGAGCAGCTCATCCATCTGCAGCGGCTTGGCGAGGAAATCGTCCGCGCCCGCTTCCAGGCTCTTGTCCTGGTCGGTGATGAACGCGCTGGCGGAGGACGCGATGATGACCGTCCCTGCGAGCTCCGGCGCCCTTCGCATGCGGCGCATCATCTCCCAGCCGTCGAGCACGGGCATCGCGAGATCGGTGATGATCAGATCGAACCTCTCGCGCGCCGTCCTGTCCAGGCCCTCCTGGCCGTCGTTCGCCTCCGCCAGCTCGAACCCGAGGGTCGCGAGCATGCTGATGACCACGGCGCGGTTCTCCGGCTTGTCGTCCACCACGAGGAGCCTCCGTCGCGCGCCCTTGTAGCCGACGATCTGCCCCTGCTCCGTGCGCCTCACGGTGTCCGTCCAGTCGGGCGCCTCGGCGAGCGTCAGGTCCATCCAGAAGACGCTGCCCTTCCCGAGCTCGCTCCTGACCTGGATGGAGCTGCCCATCAGCGTGACGATGCGCTGGCTGATCGCCAGCCCGAGCCCGGTGCCCTCGCGGTGGCGACTCTTGTCTCCGACCTGCTTGAAGGGCAGGAATATCTGGTCCAGGTGCTCGGCGCCGATGCCGGTCCCCGTGTCCTCGATCTCGAAGCGTATCCTGTGCGTCTTGGTCCGCGATTCGGGGCTCGCGCCGTCCTCCGGGAGATCCTTGCGCGCGCCTCGTGAGCCGCCATGCACCTCCGCGACCGTGAAGGTGACGCTCCCGTTCTCGGTGAACTTGATGGCGTTGCCGAGCAGGTTGAGCAGGATCTGACGCAGGCGCCGCTGGTCGGCGCGCACCCCCTCGGGCAGCGCGGGGCCGGGCTTGAACACGAACGCGATCCCCTTCTGCTCCGCGCGGATCCGGCAGATCTCGGCCGTCGCGTTCAAGAACGACGGGAAATGGAAATCGTTGGGGTGAATCTCCATCGTCCGCGACTCGATCTTCGCCAGATCGAGGACGTCGTTGATGAGGGTCAACAGATGAGAGCCGGACTCGGCGATGACCTCGACGCCGCGCAGATCCTGCTCGCCCAGGCTCCTGGAGCGCTTCAGGATCTGGGCGTAGCCGAGGATGCCGTTGAGCGGTGTCCGCAGCTCGTGGCTCATGTTGGCGAGGAAGTCGCTCTTCGCCCTGTTGGCCGCGTCCGCGGCGACCGTGGCCTCCTTGAGCTCGGCGGTGCGCTGCTCGACGCGCTGCTCGAGCTCCTCGTTCGTCTTCGCCAGGGCGGCGAACGTCTCGCGGAGCTGCTGGGCCATGCCGTTCAGCGCGTCGCCGATGTGCACGAACTCCCGGGTGCCTGACGCCTCGAAGCGCTGCTCGAGGTCGCCGCCCCGGATCCGCTCGGCCGCCGTGACGAGCTGCCGCACCGACGGCAAGGTCACGCGCATGATCACGAGCACGGGCAGCGCCACGAGCGCCAGGATCGAGAACGCCGCGATCAGCCAGTAGTCCCAGTACAGCCCCTTCACCGACGAGAGCAGCGCCGCGCGAGGGACGTCGGTGAGCAGGACCCAGTCCGGCGCCGCGATGCGCGCCGCCACGATCACGCGCTGATCCGTGCCGCCGACCACGTGCGCCTCCGCGGCGTCGTCGCGCTTCGCCGCCTCGAACGCGCGCTTGAGATCGTCGTCGCCGATGGACTCGACCGTCAGCGTGCCTTTGCTCCCGTGGATCTTGTCCTGGTGCACGCTCGAGACGAGCACCGTCCCATCGCCCCTCACGAGGGCGTGCTCCGTCCCCGGATACAGCGAGAGCTCCCGGAAGCTGTCCATCACCGCGTTGACCGTGACATCGTGCCCGGCGCTCCCCGCGAACACCCCGTCGCGGAAGAACGGCACCACGACGCTCACCATCCACTCGCGCGCCCCCGGGTCGTAGCTCGTCGGCGTCCAGCGCGGCTTTCCTTCCGGGTTGTTCGCCGGGAGCACGAGCGTCGTCCACTCCGAGTTGACGAAATCGACGGTCGTGTCGACCTGGTCGATGTAGCTCGTGTAGCTGGGCCAGTACATCACGAGCCCGTTCCGCCTGGGGATGAGCCAGGTGTTGATGGGCTCCCCCGGCGCCCCCGCCGAGTACAGCTCGGTCATGCGCTTCAACTCCAGGAGAAAGACCTTCTCCCGGTCGTCGAGCGGGTAGCCAGCGGGCAGCCAGACGATGGCGTCTCGCCTGGGCTCGAAGCCCGCGTTGCGCGACACCATGCCGCCGTCCCGCGACGGCCCGACGAGGGCGTCGAACTTCTGCGGGGTCTCTCCCTCGACCTCATGTAGCGCCGAGGTGAGCATGCGGCCGTACCGCGCGACGCTCGCCTCCGCCTGGATCAGGCGGTCGTTCATGCGGCGGGTCCACTCGTCATGGGTCCGCGCGAGGACGCCCAGCTCGTTCTTCAGGATCGCGCCCTCGATGGCCCACGCCGCGATCCACAGCCCCGGACCCACGAACACGAGCAGCGCGACGGCCAGCGGCCCCGCGACCCAGAAGGACAGACTCGGCGCGGTGCGAGGGCGTTGGCCGCTCCGCTCCCCCCGTTCATTCATGCGGTCATCGTACACGACTACAGGACCGCGCCACTTTGGAAGGTCAATGTCCTGAACAGAAAATATGGACACACGGTAGGATCATGCGAGCCTGACGAGGACTGCGCCGCCACCTCGACGCAGGTTGACTGACATGCTCGCGGAGCGAGGGATCGAGTGGCGCACAGCGTGCGCCAGTGAGCTCGCGCACCGTGGCCCTGTGGCGCTGGCCGCGGCGCGGCGGCTACTCCCAGCGGAAGAGCTTGAGGGCGAGCGCGAAGGTCGCGACGCCCCAGATGACGAGCAGCGCGAGCTCGGGCGCGATCACGGCGAGCGGCGCCCCCTCGAGCATCACGCCGCGGAGCGCGTCGTTCAGCGCGGTGAGGGGCAAGGCCTGGACGAAAGGCTGGATCGCGTCGGGGAAGCGATCGGCCGAGAAGAAGACGCCGGAGCAGATCCACATCGGGAACGTGACGAGGTTGCCCAGGCCCGAGATGCCCTCGAGGGTCCGCGGCCGCGCCGCGGTGAGCAGGCCGACCCCGGCGAACGCCAGCGCGCCGACCACGGCGACCAGCGCGAGCGCCGCGAGCGAGCCGGCGATCGGCACGCCGAGCACGAGGGCCGCGAACAGGAGCAGGGCCACGACCTCGAGCGCCAGGAACACGAGCCGCGCCCCGAGGTGCGACGCGAGGAGCTGCCACCGCGGCATGGGTGACGCGACGAACAGCTTCAGGAGCTTGCCCATGCGCTGCTGCACGATCGCGACCCCGGTCCCCCAGATCCCGGTCAGCATCACGTTCATGCCGAGCAGCCCGGGCACCAGGAAATCGACGTAGCGGGAGCCCCTCTCGGCCTCGGTCACCTCGAGCGCGGCCGGGCGGAAGGCGTCCGCGCGCCCCGCGGCGCGCTGGAGCGCCTGGTCCACCTCGAGCCGGGCGAGGCGGCTCTCCGGCCGCGCCGGATCGAACCAGTACGTGGGCGGATCGGTGGCGAGCACGACCAGCGCGACCTTGCCCGTCCGGAGCTCCTGCTGCGCCTGCGCCCGCGGGACCACCCGCGGGACGACCTGCCCCGACGCCTCGAGCGCCGCGCGCCGCGGCTCGGCCCCGGCGCCCTCCTCGACGCTCACCCGCACGGGCTCCGCGGGCTGATCCCTGAACGCGACGGCCAGCGCCGACGAGAGCAGGATCGGGAACACGAACATCCAGAAGATCGCCTCGGGCTCGCGCAGGAACTCCGCGACCCGCGCCCGGATGAGGAGCGCGAGCGACGAGGCGCGCAGGGAGCGGAGCCACCGCGCCATCACGCGGCCTCGTCGTCCGCTAGCGTCTGCAGCGTCCGCCCGGCGAGCGCCATGAACACGTCCTCCAGGCTCGCGTGGTGCGTCGCGAGCTGCTTCGGCGCGGCCCCGCGCGCCGCGCAGAGCGCGAGAAGCGGCGGGAGCACGCGCGCGACGTCGCGCACCGTCAGCCGGAGCGCCCCCTGCGCGGAGCGCACGGCCTCCACGCCCGGCAGCCCCATGAGCTCCTCCTCGGCGATCTCCGCGTCCACCTCGACCTCCACGACGTGCTCGGCGCCGAGCGAGGCGACGAGCGCGGCCGGCGTGCCGAGCGAGAGCAGCCGCCCGCGATCGACGATCCCCACGCGGTCGCAGAGGCGCGCGGCCTCCTCCATGTAGTGCGTGGTCAGGAGGATCGTGCGGCCGCGGGCCTTCAGATCCTCGACGATGGCCCATATCTGACGGCGCGACGCGGGATCGAGGCCGGTGCTCGGCTCGTCGAGGAACAGCACCTCCGGATCGCCCGCGAGCGCGCAGGCGAGCGACAGCCGCTGCTTCTGCCCGCCCGACAGCGTGCGCACGAACGCGCTCGACTTTTCCTGCAAGGCCACGCGGCGCAGCGCCTGCTCCGGCTCGATGCCGCGCGGGTAGAAGCTGCGGAACAGCGCGATCACCTCGCCGACCCGGAGCTTGTCCGGGAAGCGCGTCTCCTGGAGCTGGATGCCGAGCCGGGCGCGCAGCGCGATGCCGTCCCCCACCCAGCGCTCGCCCAGCACCTCGACCTCGCCGGCGTCGGGGCGGGTCAGCCCCTCGAGGATCTCCACCGTGGTCGTCTTGCCCGCGCCGTTCGGGCCGAGCAGGCCGAAACACTCGCCGCGCCGCACCTCGAGGTCGAGCCCGTTCACGGCCACGACGTCCCCGTAACGCTTGACCAGGCCGCGGCAGACCAGGGCGGGAGAGGCGGACACGGCACGTCTGTATCGCAGAGGACGGCAGAAAGGAACCGGGACACTTCAATCCAGCGCGGCCTTCGCGCGACCCATCACGGCCTCCGGCGCGACGGCGCGTGCAGGGCGGAGGCGCCCTCGGATCGCCCTCGGCAGATGAAACGCACCTCCACGCGCCCACAGGAGCGCCGGAAAATTCGACAGACGACGCGACGTATCGCCTCTCCGGAGAATCGAATCTCACCAGAGACCTGCGGCGAGCGCGTCGAGCGCGGCCCTGCAAGGAACCATCCGGTCCGAGATCGTGGCTGGCCGGTCTGCAATCTCAGAGCGACGGAGTGGGGGGGCGCGTGGTGAGCGATGAAGAGGGAGTGGTGCCCGTGCACTGCGGCGAGGTCATCGCAGACCGCTACCGGGTCGAGCGGCCTCTCGGCATCGGGGGGATGGGGGCCGTCGTCGCGGCGCGGCACCTGTCGCTGGGCGAGCTGGTGGCCGTCAAATTCATGCGGCCGGAGCACTGCGGCAACGCGGCGCTGCTGAGGCGGTTCCAGCGCGAGGCGCGCGGGATGTTCCGGATGAAGACGGAGCACGTGCCGCGGATCTACGACCTGGGCGCGCTCGCCCCGAGGCCGGGGATCGCGCTGCCGGTGCCGTACATCGTGATGGAGCACCTGTCGGGCAACGATCTCCGCTCGATCCTGGAGCGCCGCGGGCGGCTGCCGGTCGACGAGGCGGCGGAGTACGTCCGTCAGGCCTGCGTTGCCCTGACCGAGGCGCACGCGCTCGGGATGGTGCACCGGGACCTCAAGCCCGCGAACCTGTTCCTGACGTACCGGACCGACGGCACGCCGCTCCTCAAGGTGCTCGACTTCGGCGTCGCGAAGTTCATGAGCACGAAGCCGGAGCACGACGGGCTCGAGATGACGACGGCGCGGTCGGTCATGGGCTCCCGCCGCTACATGGCGCCGGAGCAGATGCTGACGCCCAAGGACATCGATCTGCGCGCGGATCTGTGGGCGCTCGGGGTCGTGCTGTACCAGCTCGTGAGCGGCACGCTGCCGTTCGGCGCGGAGACGCTGGAGCAGTTCGTGCTGGTCGTGTCGGAGAAGGCGCCCCGGCCGCTCCGGAGCGCGTGCGCCGATCTGCCCGAGGGGTTCGAGGAGATCGTGATGCGCTGCCTCGAGAAGGACCGGACGCGCCGCCCGGCCTCGGCCCGCGAGCTCGCCGTCGCGCTCGCGCCGTTCGCGCTGCGCGGAGCGCCCGACGCGACGCTGCCCACGGGGGTGCACCGGAGCCAGCCGACGTTCACGTGGCTGGACGATGGGCCGCCCACGACCGCCGCGCGGCCGCCCACGACCTCCGCTCGGCCGGCCGCGGCCTCCGTTCGGCCGCCCACGACGGCCTCCGGGCCGGCCGAGACGAGGCGCGAGGGCCGCCGCCCCAGGCGAACCTGGCTGGCGGCCACGGCCGGCGCGGTCTCCGCGAGCGCCACGCTGGCCGCGATCCTCCTGTCGCCCGGGTGGCCGCGGGCGGCGGGTTTGACCTGGGCCGACGGCGCCGGCGCCCAGCACCTCGCGGGCGTGCCGCAGGGGCTCGCCGCGGGGCCGAAGGGGAACGCGGTGGCAGCCAGGTCGTTCCAGGGGCCCGATGACGCGGCCGAAGGCGCGCTGCACGACGGCGCTGCCAGCGCGTGCGACGCGCCCCAGGCCGACGCCAGAGGCGCGCGCCCGGCCGCGCGCGGCGGGGACGGCGCCGTCCTGTCCACGAGGGCCGCGCCGCCCGCGCGGGCGAACGCGGGGAGTTCGCAGCGCGCGCCGGCGCGCGGGGTGCACGCATCCGGGTCCTCACCGGCGCCCGCCGCTGGCGCCGCGATGCGGACGGCGGCGAATACGCCGGCGCCCGTCCGGGGCGCGGCGGCAGGCGCGCCGTCCCTCGTGGCGGCGCCCGGCGGCGGCGCTGAAGGGGCGACGCCGGCGGGCGCGCCGGACAGCCCGTGGTGATCGCCATGCCCCGAGGAGCCCTGCCGAAGATCCCCTGCTGCTCGCGCCCGCGCGGGCTCACGTCCGCCCTCGCGGCCCTGTCGCTGTCGCTCGCGCCGGCGGGCGGCCAGGCCGGCGAGCCCGGTCCGGCGCAGTCCGACACGGCACAGACGAGCCCCAACCTGGCACAGGCCAACCTGGGACAGGCCAGCCCCAACCCGGGACGGCTCAACCCGGGACAGGCCAAACCCAACCTGGGACAGCCCAACCCGGGACAGGCCAAACCCAACCTGGGACAGCCCAACCTGGGACAGCCCACCCTGGAGCAGCCCAGACCCGACCCGGGACAGCCGGGCGGACACAAGGAGCAGGTGCTCGCGCTCTATCAGGCCGCGACGCGCCTGCTCGAGGCGGGCCGCATCGCCGAGGCGTGTGCCATGCTCGAGCAGGGCCGGACGCTCGATCCGACCGCCCTCAACCTCCTCTTGCGGCTCGGCGAGTGCCTCGCGCGCACAGGCAGGACCGCGGGCGCCTGGAACGTCTTCAGCGAGACCGCGGCCATCGCGAAGAGCGCGGGAGACCCCCGCGCCGCGCGCGCGGCCGCGCTCGCGGCGGCGCTCGAACCGCGGCTCTCGCGGATGGCGATCGCCGTGCTCCCCGGGAGCGCCGCGCCGGGGCTCGAGATCCGCCGCAACGGCGTGCTGCTCCTGCCCTCCCAGTGGGGCCAGGCGCTCCCGGTCGACCCGGGGACACACACGATCGAGGCGCAGGCGCCCGGCAGGAAGCGCTGGTCGGTCGAGCGCGTCGTCCCGGCCGACGGCGCGAGCGTCGTCATCGACGTGCCCCTCCTCCTGGCGCAAGAGCCGCCCCCGCGCGCGCTCGCCGCCGCGCCGAAAGGTCAGAGGACGCAGGCGCCTCCCGTCCTGCCGATCGACGACCGCGGAGGCGGCGCCGGCGCCGGGCGCGCGCAGCGCGTGATCGCGCTCGCGAGCGGCGGCGCCGGCCTCGTCGGGCTCGGCCTTGGCGCCGTGTTCGGCGCCGAGGCGATCGCCCGCAGGGACGCCTCGAACCGCGGCCACTGCGACGCGCGGAGCCGCTGCGACGCCGTCGGGGTCTCGCTGCGCGAGGACGCGCAGGAGGCCGGCACCGCCTCGACGATCGCGTTCTCGACCGGCACCGCCGCGCTGCTCGCGGCCGGCCTGCTCCTCTGGACGGCCCCGCCCAGCGCCGCCGGCCCGCCCTCGCGCCGCGCCGCGGCGGCGGCCGCCGCCGGCCCCGGCGGGTTCTCCCTCGTCGTGGGCGGGAGTTATTGACGTGGGCGCGCGCGGCACGACCGGGCTCGGCCCGCGGCTCACCCTCGTGGCGCTCGGCTGCGCCGGCTGCAACGCGCTGCTCGGGCTCGAGGACGGCATCCTCGTGGAGGAGGGCTGCGCGCCGCTCTCGACCATCGCCTGCTACAGCGGGCCGCCGGCGACCGAGGGGGTCGGCGCCTGCCAGACCGGCCTCATGCGGTGCAACGCCGCCGGCGACGGCTACGGCCCCTGCGAGGGCGAGGTGACGCCTGCGCCGGAGCGCTGCGGCAACGCGGCCGACGACGACTGCGACGGCGCGATCGACGAGGCGGACGGCGACGGCGGCCGGCCCGAGGATCCCGCGGCCGACGGCGGCAGCGCCGTCTGCGCCTGCGCCCCCGGGACCGTCGAGCCGTGCCCGTACGGAGGACCGCCGGGCACCGTGGGCGTCGGCGCGTGCCGCGCCGGCCAGCGGACGTGCGGGCTCGACAGCCGGTGGGGCGCCTGCGCCGGCGAGGTCACGCCGCGGGTCGAGGACTGCAGCACGCCGGCCGACGAGGACTGCAACGGCGGATGGGACTGCGGCGCGGTGCTCCCCGGCGGACCGCTCGGCGCCCTCCTCGGCGGCGCGGGCCAGGAGCGGGCGCGCGCGCTCGCGGCGGGCCCCGGCGGCTCCGCGATCCTGGGCGGCGAGTTCGCGGGCTCCCTCGATCTCGGCGCGGGGCAGTTCGCGACCGCCGCCGAGCAGGACGTCTTCGTCGCGCGGCTCGATCCCGACGGCACGGTGGCGTGGATGCGTCGGTTCGTCACCGAGGGGCGAGGCTCCCTGCAGGCGCTCGCGGTGGATCCAGAGGGCAATGTCGCGATCACGGGCGAGCTCGTGGGCAAGATGAACGACGTGTGGCTCACGGCCGACGCGCCGCTGGGGTTCGTGATCAAGCTGGACAATTTGGGCGAGCCACAGTGGAGCGCGATGCTCCTCGGCAGGCCGCAGGACATCGCGGCCTCGGCGCGGGGCGAGTTCGTCGTCGTGTCGACGCTGACGGACCCCGGCGGGACCGACGTGGCGGTGGCCAAGCTCGACACGTCGGGCGAGCTGCTCTGGAAGCGGGAGCTCCGCGGCGCGGGGAACCAGGAGCCGACGGGTGTGGCGGTGGACCCGCGCGGGGATGTGGTCATGACAGGGACCTTCGAAGGCGAGCTCCAGCTCGGCGACAACGCGCCCCGGCTCCTGTCCAGGGGGATGAGCGACGTGTTCCTGGCCAAGCTCGACGAGCGCGGCGAGCACATCGCGTCGCTGGCCTTCGGGGACGGCCGCCTGCAGCGCGGCGGCGACATCGAGATCGGGCCGGACGGCGCGATCGCGCTGAGCGGGACCTTCGAGGGGATCCTCGATCTGGGCGGCGGCGAGCTGTTCTCGGAGGGGATGTCGGCGTTCGTGGCCGAGCTCGGGCCTGCGCGAGAGCACCGCTTCAGCCTGGCTTACCCCGCGGAGCGGCCGCCGCGCCTCGCGCTCGAGGCGGACGGCGGGCTCGTCCTGGCGGGCGACGTCGATGGCCCGACCCACCTCGGCGGGGGGCCGCTCGACGGCGCCGGCGGCGACAGCGAGATCGTCGTGGCGCGGTTCGATGCCGGGGGGCGCCACGTCTGGACCAAGCGGCTCGGCCCGGGCGCCCGGAGCGGCGGCGGGCGCCGGTCCGCGGCGGGTGTCGCGTCGTTCGTGGACCCCGACCACGTCCTGCTCGCCGGGACCGTGGAGGGCAGCGTGGACCTCGACGGCGCCACGGCGCAGTCGACAGCGGCCGACATCCTGCTGCTCCGACTGGCCCGCTAGCTCCGCCCTCGAGATGCCCGGCAGGGTCTCTGGCGCGCGGCACGACCGCGGTGCGCGCCGGGCGGCGATCCGCGCCATTCGCGCGAGCACGAGATGAAACAGGACAGGCGCGCTGCGAGAGCTCGCCTGTCCTGTCCGGTTGGCTGGGCCTCCGAGCCCGAACCGACTACTGGCAGGCGTCGCCGCAGGTCATGAGCGCCTTGCAGTCGTCGGCGTCCGCACAGGCCGCCTCCGCCGCGATGTAGCACTCCTCCGCCGCCTGGGCGATGCAGATATCGCAGGCGGAGTTCTCGACGTCCGGGTTGATCGCCTCATCCCCGCAAACATCGCTCGTGGCATCCGTTGTGTCGCAGTCTGCAGCGCACGGCGCTTCCGCCGCACAACCACAGAACCAGTATTGCAGCTTGCCCAGCGCCTCCGCCTCGGCGGAGTGCTCGGTGACACAGCAATCCATGCATTCGTCGCCGGTCTCCTCGGCGCAAACGTTGGCCCCGCCGGTCCCGCCGCCGCCCTCGCCCCCGCCCGTCCCACCTGATCCGCCCTCGCCCGTGGTGGCCGACGACGTGGTGGTCGAGCCCGAGGCGCCCGAGCCGCCGTCGCCGCTCGTGTCGCCATCACCACTCGTGACCGTACAGGCCGCCATCATACCCACGCTGATCAGGATCGCTGCGAAACCGAAAGCTTTCATGAATCCACCTCCAGACGAGTAGGGTCGCGCCGCGCGGCTCGTAACTCGGCACTACACGTCGAGCGACGTCGCCGGGCCACGCTTCCTGTGCACATCAACGCCACCGTCGGCGCCGGGCGCTGTTCCTACACCAGAATTTTACGTGATGGTATCTGCTTCGTGCCTACAGCTGCGCCTCTGCGCCCCAAGCGGTCGCGCGAGGAGCACGCATGTCTCTGCACAATGTGCGCGCAATCCACCGGGACAGATCGGCTGTCAGCAGTTTTGTGCAACAGGAGCAGACCCTAGCACAGGGCAGGAGCGGGAGATCAAGCGGCTCCGCGTGGATAACCTGCTCCAGGGGCACGCGCTGGGCACGCGGGCGACCTCAACAGCAAAGGTGAGACAGGAGGCGCCCGCCGGAGCTCGCTGGTGGCCTGTCGCGCTCCGAACGATCGAGGTCTCGATGGAGCGGCGGCGAGCTCTCGGCCCTTTTGCTTGCGCGGGCGGTGTTACGAGCCGCCCGCGGCGCGCCGCATCGCGCAGTCGAGGTCGCCTTTGCAGGGGTCGCCCGCTGTGCGCGCGCCGCCCGGGCTCGCAGGCGGCGCGGCGGTCGCCGGTCCACGGCTCTCCGCGGCGCGCTTCGCCGACACCTTGCCCCCGGCAGCGGGGGCGGCGGGTGGGGCCTTCGCCCCGCGCTCGCGCGTCTTGTCGCCCTTCTTCTTCTTGGCCGGAGGCGCCTCGGCGGGCGCGGCCGCGGCCTTTGCCTCCACCTTCGGCAGCTGCGCCAGCGCCGCGCTCGCCGCGTGCCGCACGCCGGGCTGCGCGGCCGCCTGGAGCGTCTCACGCGGGGCGCCGAGCCACACCGCGCTGGCGATGACCGCTGCCCCGAGGGCGCCCGCGATTCCGTAGCGCACGCCGGCCGCCCGCCGCGCGCGCGGCGGGCGCAGGTCGATCGGGACCTCGGAGGGCACGGGCGTGAGATCCGGCGGCCTGAACGCCGGCAGCTCGGAAGGCACGCCGAACGGAAAGATCTCCAGGTAGCTGCTGCGCTCTCCGTCGCCTGCGGCGGCCCCGTGGCCATCCGCCATCCCGGCGCTCCTCGCGCCGTGCTCGGCCCGCCCGCCGCTCCTGGCGGAGGCGTCCTTCTCCACCGCGAGCAGCGCGCTCAGGGAGATCACCACCGAGTTCTCGTCCCGCGGCCCGGCTGCGACGCCGTCCGGCGCCGCTCCGCCGCTCGTGGATCGGCCATCCGTCTCGCCGGGCAAGTGATTCGTGCTTCTCATAGGCTCCACCCCGCCTGCCCTCCGTGTCGACCGAGCACAGGGCGCAGACAGCATCTACCAGTGTACTCGCCATTTACCGCTCTTGATACAAGTTTTTTATCGCACTGGAGAGCGCACCTGGTCGTTACGGCTCGCCACAGCTCGCCATAACGCGCAACACCGCCGGAGCTCCCAGCGCTCGTGCGCGCAGCGGCCAGAGCGCCCCACACCGTGTCGGCTCCAGCGACATCGGGCGTGGCGACCCCGGGCGAGGCCGCGCGTGCGCGCGCGCCCAATGGCGCCCCATGCTCGACGCCCTCGCGCCTCGCCCTCGCCCTCGCGTGCGGTGCATCACACCGGAGCCGTGGCCGGGGCGAAAACTCGAGCGGAACGAGAACAACGATGGATCCGCTCGACGCGCTTTGTGGTCAGAAATCCAAACGGCCTGCGGAAAACGCACGGCGCCTGCCGGCCGGGCGACATTTCACGTCGACGAAACCTCGACGAAACATGGCACTTGGCATAAGGCCTTTCACCACGACGTCGTGTGGCTGGCCCTTGTCCGGGGACCGCGTTCTGCTGTGCAGGGCGTCCATCGGGTGTGTCCAGCCGGGAGTCTCCACTGGCCGGCTCCCGAACTCCCAACGGCTCTTGTGCAGTCGAATCGCCGCGCCGCGTCGATGCAGGGCATTGGACGCGCCCCCGGCACCCAAGGAGGATGCGTTGAATATGTACACGTCTGGGTTGGACGTTGAGGATCGGCCGGCGGCGGGCACCTCTCGGCGTCGGGCGCTCTGCGTCGCGATGGCGGCGCTCGCCGGCGCGGCCCTGCTCTCTGCCTGCGGCAAGGCGAACGACGAGGCTCCGGCGCCCGGGACGGCGCCCGTGGCGCCCGCCTCGGACAGCGGATCCATCAAGGTCGGCGTGCTCCACTCGCTGAGCGGCACCATGTCGATCAGCGAGGTGGCCGTGAAGGACGCGACGCTGCTCGCCATCGAGGAGATCAACAAGGCCGGCGGCGTCCTCGGCAAGCAGCTCGTGCCCGTGGTCGAGGACGGCGCCAGCGACTGGCCCACGTTCAACGAGAAGGCCAGGAAGCTCGTGCAGCAGGACGCCGTGGCGGTCGTGTTCGGCGGCTGGACCAGCGCCAGCCGCAAGGCGATGCTGCCCTCGTTCGAGGAGCTGAACGGCCTGCTCTTCTACCCGGTCCAGTACGAGGGGCTGGAGCAGTCGCCCAACATCTTCTACACCGGCGCCGAGCCGAGCCAGCAGATCGTCCCCGCGGTCGACTACCTGCTCGAGAAGGGCAAGAAGCGCATTTACCTGCTCGGCTCCGATTACGTCTTTCCGCGCACGGCCAACAAGATCATCAAGGCTCAGCTCGCGGCGAAGGGCGGTGAGCTCGCCGGTGAGGAGTACCTGCCGCTCGGCGGGACCGAGGTCAGCACGATCATCACGAAGATCACCGCGGCAAAGCCCGACGCGATCTTCAACACGCTGAACGGCGACAGCAACGTGGCGTTCTTCAAGCAGTTCAAGGACGCGGGTTACACCGCCGACAAGCTGCCGGTCCTCTCGGTGAGCGTCGCCGAGGAGGAGGTGCGCGGCATCGGCGCCGACAACATCGCCGGACACCTCGTCTCGTGGAACTACTACCAGACGACGGACACCCCCGAGAACAAGAAGTTCGTCGACGCGTACAAGGCCAAATACGGCGCCACGCGCGTCACGGACGACCCCATCGAGGCGGGCTACTTCGGGGTCTACCTGTGGAAGATGGCCGTCGAGAAGGCGAAGTCGACCGAGGTCGCCAAGGTGAAGGAGGCCGTGAAGGCGGGAGGCATCGAGTACAACGCGCCCGAGGGCCTGGTGCGGCTCGACGGGAAGAACCAGCACACCTGGAAGACGGTCCGCATCGGCGCGGTCCGGAAGGACGGCCTCATCGACGAGGTGTGGAGCTCGGGCAAGCCGGTCCAGCCGGATCCGTACCTGAGCGCGTACCCCTGGGCGAAGGAGCTGGCCGCGAAGTAGCGGGCCGCGAGCGCGAAGCCCGAAGCCCGGATCACGGGACCAGGGAGGGCGCGGGGGCCCATCAGGATGCCCTCCGCGCCTCCGCGGCCCGAACCTCACAGTGCGCGGCGTCTCGATCGGTTGGGTGCTCTAGAATGAACGAAGTTCTCCTCCACGCCTTCAACGGCCTGAGCCTGGGCTCGATCCTCCTGCTCATCTCGATGGGCCTCGCGTTCTCCTTCGGGCTCATGAACGTGATCAACATGGCCCACGGCGAGTTCATCATGGCGGGGGCCTACACGACGTACGTCATCGGGCACCACGTCGCGCCGCTCGTCGGGGGGACCGAGGCCGGGCTCTGGTTCCTGCTCGCGCTGCCGGCCTCGTTCCTCGTGGCCGGCGTGCTCGGGCTCGTGCTCGAGCTCACGATCGTCCGCTTCCTCTACGGCAGGCCGCTCGACACGCTGCTCGCCACGTGGGGGGTCGGGCTCGTGCTGCAGCAGGCCGCGCGGAGCCTGTTCGGCGCGTCCAACGTGCAGGTCTCGAGCCCGTCGTGGCTGAGCGGCGGCGTGGCGCTGTCGGGCGGCGTGCAGCTGCCTTACAAGCGGGTCTTCCTCATCGCGCTCGTGATCGCGTGCATCGCCGCGGTCTACACATACCTGCACCGCTCCGCGGGCGGCAGGCGGCTGCGGGCCGTCATGCAGAACCGCGAGATGGCCTCGTGCCTCGGCGTCCGCGCGCGCCGGGTCGACGCCGCGACGTTCGCGCTGGGCGCCGGGCTCGCCGGGATCGCGGGGTGCGCGCTGACGCAGCTCGGCTCGATCGGCCCGTCGCTCGGGACGAACTACATCGTCGACGCCTTCATGGTGGTCATCCTCGGGGGCCTCGGGCGGCTGCCCGGCACGGTGGTGGCCGCGCTCGTGATCGGCGTCGCGAACACGCTGCTCGAGCTCTCGACGACCGCGTCGCTCGGCAAGGCGCTCGTGTTCGCGCTGGTGATCGCCTTCTTGCAGTGGCGTCCGACAGGCCTGCTCGCCCTGCGCACACGATAGGAGAGGACACGGACATGGCCCCTCGAGACTCTGCCCTTCGCACGTTCGTCTGGACCTGGGGAGCGCCGCTCGCCGTCGCGTTGCCGCTCCTCGTCGCGCCGCTCGTGCTCTCCGATTTCCGCCTGAACCTGCTCGGCAAGTTCCTCACGTACGCCATCGTCGCCCTGGGGCTCGATCTCATCTGGGGCTACGGCGGGATGCTGAGCCTCGGGCAGGGGCTCTTCTTCGGCCTCGGCGGCTACGCGATGGCGATGTACCTGAAGCTGGAGACGTCCGGCTCGCGCCTGCCCGATTTCATGAGCTGGAGCGGCCTCGAGGCGCTGCCGCTCTTCTGGGAGCCGTTCCGCTCGCCGGTCGTGGCCCTCTGCGCCGTCGTCCTCCTGCCGATGGCGATCGCGTCCGCGGTGGGTTATCTCGTCTTCCGGAGCCGCGTCCAGGGGGTCTATTTCTCGCTGATCACCCAGGGGCTGACGCTGATCGCGTCGATCCTCTTCATCGGCCAGCAGGCGGTGACGGGCGGCACGAACGGGATCACGAACCTGAAGACGATCTTCGGCTTCGCGCGGGGGGCGACCGGGACGCAGACGGTGCTCTATTTCGTGACGCTCTTCTGCCTCGGGGCGCTCTATCTCCTGTGCCGCAAGCTCACCCAGTCGCGCTTCGGGCGCCTGCTCGTGGCGATGCGGGACGACGAGAACCGGGTGCGCTTCCTCGGCTACAACCCGGTCACGCTGAAGACGCTCGTGTTCGCGCTGTCGGCGGGCATGGCGGGCATCGCGGGCGCGCTGTTCGTCTGCCAGGTCGGCCTCATCTCGCCCTCCTCGATGGGCGTGATCCCGTCGGTCGAGATGGTGACCTGGGTGGCTGTCGGCGGGCGCGGCACGCTGATCGGCGCGGTCGTCGGGGCGATCCTGGTCAGCCTGGGCAAGAGCGCGCTGAGCGAGTCGTACCCCGAGGTGTGGCAGCTCGGCTTCGGCGCGCTCTTCGCGGCGTCGGTCATGCTGCTCCCGAAGGGCGTCTCGGGCTTCCTGCAGCGGCACGCCGCGCGGCTCTCGCGCCGCGACGCGGGCGGCGCGGCGGGGCCGGCGAGCGGGGATGAGGTCGATTCGGCGGCGGGCCCAGAGGCGCCGGCGACGACCGGTCGCTGAGGGGGAGGCGCGGAGATGAGCGGAAGCGAGCACGCAAACGAGCGCGGAGACGAGGAGAGGAGCAGCGCGATGAGCCGCGGCAACATCGTCGAGGTCCAGCGGGTGACGGTGAGCTTCGACGGCTTCAAGGTGCTGGACGAGCTCGACTTCTCCATCCAGCGCGGGGAGCTCCGGTTCCTGATCGGGCCGAACGGCGCGGGGAAGACGACGCTGCTCGACATCCTGACCGGCAAGACGAAGCCGTCGAGCGGACGCGTGGTGTTCCACGGAGGTGGGGAGTCCGGACAGGAGGCCACGGAGGTGAATCGCCTGCCGGAGCACGCCCTTGTGCGGCTCGGGATCGGGCGGAAGTTCCAGACGCCGGCCGTGTTCGGGAGCCTCACGGTGCTCGAGAACCTGGAGGCGGCGATGGGCTTCCGGGAGAGCGCGCCGGGGCTGCTCCGCGGGCTGTCAGCGCCGCAGGAGAGGGAGATCTCCGAGACGCTCGATCGCATCGGGCTCCGGCGGCGCGCGGACGTGCGGGCCGCGGTGCTCGCGCACGGGGAGCGGCAATGGCTGGAGATCGGCATGCTGCTCGTGCAGCAGCCGAAGCTGCTCCTGCTCGACGAGCCGGTGGCGGGGATGACCCGGCGCGAGCGCGACCGCACGGGGGAGCTCGTCCAGGAGATCGCGAAGCAGCGGTCGGTGCTGGTGGTGGAGCACGACATGGAGTTCGTGCGGCGCTACGCGAGCACGGTGACGGTGCTGCACGCCGGCAGGCGGCTGTGCGAGGGGCCGGTCGAGGAGGTCCAGGGCAACGCGCAGGTGATCGAGGTCTACCTCGGGCGGGCGCACGACGCGGGGCGCGCGCGGGGCGGGGCCAAGGCGCCGGCCGAGGCGCAGGCGGAGGAGCGGTAGCGAGCATGCTGGTGATCGAGGATCTCGCGGTCTATTACGAGGAGAGCTGCATCCTGTCGCAGGTCAGCCTGGACGTCGCGCCAGGGCGGGTGTCGTGCCTGCTGGGCCGCAACGGGGTCGGCAAGACGACGCTGCTCAAGGCGATCATGGGCGTGCTGAAGCCGCGGCGCGGCAAGGTGACGCTCGACGGGGCGGACCTCACGGCGAGGTCGCCGAGCGACAGGGCGCGCGCGGGGATAGGCTATGTGCCGCAGGGGCGAGGCATCTTCCCGTACCTGACGGTGCGAGAGAACCTGCTCATGGGCTTCGAGGCGAAGAGCGATCCGACGCCTAGCCCCGCGGCGCTGGACGAGATGATGGAGATGTTCCCCATCCTCAAGAAGTTTCACGCGCGGGCGGCAGGGACGCTGAGCGGCGGGCAGCAACAGCAGCTCTCGCTCGCGCGGGTGCTGCTGAGGAAGCCGAAGCTGCTCTTGCTGGATGAGCCGACGGAGGGGATCCAGCCGTCGCTCATGCAGGAGATCGGAGAGGTGATCAAGGGGCTCGGGAAGAAGGGGGACATGGCGATATTGCTCGTCGAGCAGTTCTTGGATTTCGCGCTCTCGACGGCGAGCGAGTACTTCATCATGGATAACGGGGGGATCGTGCGGCGGGGGAGCGTGGCGGAGTTCGACGACGAGATCGCGAGGGAGTTTTTGGCGGTGTGAGGGGCCCCTCGAGGGCGGCCCGGCCCAGGGAGAGGGAGTTCGCGGCGTGGCGCTGGGCGGGGGCCCCGGATTGCCCGGCCCAGGGAGAGGGAGTTCGCGGCGTGGCGCTGGGCGGGGGCCCCGCCGAACTCGCCTGGGACGTTCTTTCTCCGGCGCGCTGCGCACGCCGGAGAAAGAACGTCAATTGGGCTCGGACATCGGCCCATCCCCCGCCCAGCGCCACGCCGCGAACTCCCTCTCCCTGGGCCTACGGTTGAATTGAAGGGGGGCGACGCCGAACCGCGACGGCACGGCGCCCCCAGATCTACACCAACGCGTCGTCCGCGCTCGTCGCCATCACCGCCTGGTCGAGCCATCGATCCAGCGTGGCCAGCTCGGAGCAGGCGTCAATCTGAGCCTCGTGCAGCGCGCTGAGCGCAAGCCCACGCCGCGCCAGAACCTTGCGCAGCGCCGCGCGCGCTGCGGTGAGCTGGCCCTTCTCGATCCCCTGCTCGATCCCCTTCTCGATGAGCTGCTCCTTGACCTCCGGGCTCTCGGCGAGCAGGGCCTGGAGAATCCACTGCCTGCGCGCCTCGATCTCCGGGTCGTCGGAGCGAGCGAACCGCCGCAGCAAGTCCTCGCGGGTGTACTGTGACATCGGCAAGTATTCTAGCATGGAGATCACCCATTCCACATCCCGCCGCGGTGCCACCCACCGGGCGAACGCGTCGAGGGCCTGACCCGAGCGAGCGACCAGGAACGGCACCAGCTCGTCGCACAGCGGCAGCTCGTTGGGCGGTCTTGATATCAACTCACCGACGGCGAGGCACCTCAAATAAGCGATCTGCGCGGCAGATAAAGAGAGATGAATTCGCAACCCTGTGCGCAAGAGCGTGAGCGCGGGTGCCCCGACCCCGGCGCCGCGGGCGACGCGTCACGCTCGGTCGGAGCGGCCGCGGAGCGACAGCGCTCAGGAGCAGCGCGACGGTAGGCCTCGGGGAGGCGGACGCCGTCGAGCCGGCCAAGGCACTGCGCAGCGGGAACACCTCGACGGGAACCAGGGAGCGCACGCCGCGGAAGGTAGTGGCCTGAGTTGCCCCGGAGCACGCTTGCGACGGAGTGGAAACGTGCCGGGTGCTTTGGGCGATATCCCCAGCAGCGGTCCTCAGCTCGGCACGTCGAGCACGTCGGCGAGGGTTGTTGCGCTGAGCACCCGCTCGGCCCACTGCTCGAGCGCGGCGATCTCGGCCGCCTCGATGCGGACCACGGCGGCTTCCGGCAGCTCGCCGAAGCGAGCGCGGAGCTGCCGCAGGAGCACGGCACGCTCTCCTTCGAGGCGCCCTTCGAGGCGCCCTTCGAGGCGGCCCTCCTGGCGCCCCTGGTCGCGCCCCTGCGCGACGTACTTCTTGGCGAAATCGCTCTGGTATTCGTAGCCCTTCACCATCGCCTCCAGGGCCCGCCGGGCCGTATCGTCCAGGGAATTTAGCACGAGATCGCCGTAGAATCTGGCCCTGTCCTCATCGAGCTCGCGGATGGCGGGCAGCACGGCGGCGGCGATGTTCGCGCCCTGCTCGCCCGCGCCGTGCGCGAGGGCGGAGAGCACGCCCAGCTCGGGGCGTCGGGCCGCCTCGGCCGTGTCCGTCACAATCGGAACCGCCGCATGCCCCAGCACGGGCGGGCGCAGGACGAAGCCAGGAATACCGGTCTCGATGGGCTGTGCGCACCAGGCAGCGACGTCGGGGTCGGGAGCGACGACGAGCAGGCCGGCCGGGCACCGGTGAATGGCGCGCGCGCCCATGGTGTACTCGGGCCAGGTGAAGCGCTTTCGAGGATCGATGGCGAGCTGGACCTCGACGATGAGCACCGAGACGGGGAGGTCGTCGCCGAGCAAGAGGACGACGACGTCGGCGCGGTACTCGGCAGGCTGGATCTGGGTGAGATCGATCGAGGTGGTGCGCGCTCCGGAGTGTGGCGGCAGCGGGACACCCAGCACCTCGACGAGGAGCTCAGCGGCGAGCGACGGGCGGTTCTTGAAGAGATCGACGAGGATCTCGTGGTCCATGGACGGCATCGTGCGGTGGCTCGCAAGTGCTTGAGTTCCGGGAGTGGGCGGGAGCTCGCCGGCGAAGGTCTCGCTTCGCAAACCGCATCCCAAGGACGCGCGGAGGAGTTGATATCAGCGCTCCGGGAGGAGCGCACTCGAAATATCGACGTTGAGCAGCAGAAATAGAGACATCATGATGGCGACCTGCGCGTAATGCCGTGAGTCTGCGCGCTTTGCTGCCCCCGCTCCTCATCGAGGTCGCGGAGGGCGGGCGGCACGGCTGCGGCGATCGCGGCGCCCTGCTCGCCAGCGCCGTGCGCGAGGGGGCGGAGGGCCAGCTCGGGGCGTCGTGCCGCGTCTGCGGTGTCCGTCACGCTCGGAACCACCTTCCGCCGAGAACGGGCGCGTGCAGGTCGAGGGAGTGACGGCGCATCTGGAAATGAGGTGGAGGACACGCGTCGGTGGACATCGGGAGCGGGGCGGCAGTACGACAAGGCATGGAGAAGCGGAAGGGCGCGAGATGGCTGTGGGCGGGGTGGGCGTTGGCGGCGGGCGGGTGCGGGTGGGTGGCGGGGCTGGAGCATGGCTATTACGTGGTGCCTGGGGGAACCAGCGGGGAGGCGGGCGGCGGGAGCGGCGGAGCTGCCGGAACCGGCGGGAGCGGGACTGGAGGCGGCGCGGGCGCGGGCGGGAGCGGGAGCGGAGGAGCTGGAGGCGGCGACGTGTGTACGCCCGAGGGCAAGCAGTGTGTCGAGCAGACCTGCGTCGATGGGAAGTGTGTCGGGGAGTGCGGCCCGGAGGACGTGCGCTGCTCGGAGAACCGGCCGCAGCGGTGCGATGGGCGCGGGGCGTGGGAGGACGCCGAGCCGTGTGGTGCGGCGGCGCCCGCATGCGACGCAGGGAAGTGCGTGCCGCGGAGCTGTGTCGGACTGGCCGAGACGTGCGGCCCTGACAGCAACGAGAGCTGCTGCGCGACGGGGGAGGCGGTGCCCGGGGGCACGTTCAACCGGAGCAACGACGCAGCGTATCCAGCGACGGTGAGCGGGTTCTTGCTGGATCGGTTCGAGGTGACGGTGGGTCGATTCCGGAAGTTCGTGGAGGCGTATCCCGGGAGCAAGCCAGCGGCGGGAGCCGGGGCGCACCCGCTGATCGCCGGGAGCGGGTGGGATGCGGTTTGGGCGAGCAGCCTGCCTGCGGATGCAGCGGCGCTGAAGCTGGCAGTAAAGTGCGACTCAAGCTACCAGACGTGGACGGATGCAGCCGGGGATCGCGAGCATCTGCCGATGAACTGCCTGAACTGGTACATGGCGTTCGCGTTCTGCGCGTGGGATGGGGGCCGTCTGGCGACGGAAGCGGAGTGGAACTACGCGGCGGCGGGTGGAGACGAGCAGCGGGAGTATCCCTGGTCGGCCCCGGCGAGCACTGGCACCGTCGACGCGAGTCACGCAGTGTATGACTGCACCGGAGACGGGTCTGCATCCGGCGAGTGTGCTTCCAGCGATATCCAGGCGGTGGGTTCGAGGTCGCCGGCGGGAGATGGGAGGTGGAAGCAGGTAGATCTAGCCGGGAACCTGCGGGAGTGGGTTCTGGACTGGTACGGAAACTACTCCAACCAATGCAACAATTGCGCCAACACAGCATCCGCCTCGTCCCGGGTGCGCCGGGGCGGGGTCTTCAACCGCGATGCGTCGGACCAGCTCTCGTCCGCTCGCGGCGGCATCGACCCGTCGCACGGCGCCTACGGCCTCGGGGCCCGGTGCGCGAGGACACCGTAAAAATTGGCTCAAATATTGCGATTCGCGTCGCTTCCCTTGAAACTTGATCCTTGAACCCTTGATCCAGCAAGGATCCCCGCCGATGTCGGGCGACAGCAGTCGGAACGCGGGAAGCCGGGGGTCCGGGGGCGGAGCCCCCGGCCCGGCTGCAGCGCCGGTGATCGCCGTCCGCATGGAATCGCTGCTTGCCTGGCTCGCCGAGCGCGTCGCCCAATTCCCCCGCGATCACCGCTTCACCGTCGGCGATCGCCTCCTCCACGCCTGCCTCGACATCACCGAGCACCTCGTCGAGGCCTCGTACCGCCGCGACAAGCGCACCGACCTCGCCGCCGCCTCGCGCGGCCTCGTCCGCGCCCGCATCCTCATGCGCCTCGCCCACGCCCTGCGCTGCGTCTCCGAGGCGCAGCACCTCCAATTCGCCCGCGAGAGCGACGAGATCGGCGAGATGCTCGGCGGCTGGCTCCGCTCGGCCCACCCGCGCTAAGCTCCCCAGTACCCAGGCGTGCCGCGTCGTGAGCTCCGCGGCGGCGCGCAGGCACCGGTGCGTCCCGAACCCCGTCCGGCACGCGTAGGACTGCGGCGCGAAGGAGCGCTCCAGCCCCGGCAGGGTCGCCTCGATCAGCGCGTGCTGGACGATCCGGTCGCGGAACGGCAGCGCCGAGATGAGGCGCAGCTTCGGCTCACGGATCACGAACACCCGCGGCGCCCCCGGTCGTCAGCGGTCCTGCGAGAGCTCCTCGACGAGCGCGACGCAGGCAGCCTCTCGATCGAGCAAGAAGGCCGCGACGTCGGCCGACCCGCGCTTGCCGCGCGCCGCGGCGAGCGCGAGGCGCAAGGCCCGAGGAGGATCGATGAGCGTAATGACAGCCCTCGGCGGCGACGGTCCATGGATAGCAGCTCTCGCGTCCACTTGACGCCGCCCGCCCGCGGCGCGACCGTCCTGCCGTGTCGGCCACAGCGCTTGCGGAGGGGACCGTCTTCGCGCGCCGCTACCGCGTCGTGCGCCTCATCGCCGCCGGCGCCATGGGCGCCGTCCACGAGGTCGTCCACCTCGAGACCGAGCGACGCCGCGCTCTCAAGGTGATGCACCCGCACCTCTTCCAGAGCGAGGAGATGCGCAGGCGCTTCAAGGCCGAGGCGTGCATCACGGCGAAGATCGACAGCGAACACATCGTCGACGTCTTCGACGCGGGCATCGACGAAGCGACCGGCATCCCCTTCCTGGTCATGGAGCTGCTCCGCGGCGAGGAGCTCGGCGAGCGCCTCAAGCGCGCAGGCCGCCTCCCGCCCGCCGAGGTGATGACCTACCTCCACCAGACCGCGCTGGCCCTCGACCGCACACACGCCGCGTCGATCGTGCACCGCGACCTCAAGCCCGCCAACATCTTCCTCTCGCAGCGCGAGGACGGCTCGGTCCGCGTGAAGATCCTCGACTTCGGCGTCGCCAAGCTCGT
Source organism: Sorangium sp. So ce145 (assembly GCF_051525985.1). Lineage (NCBI taxonomy): Bacteria > Pseudomonadati > Myxococcota > Polyangiales > Polyangiaceae > Sorangium > Sorangium sp. So ce145. The sequence goes on from NZ_CP150315.1 coordinate 7,861,155, forward strand.
CGCCGAGGGCGCCACCGCGGCCGGCGCCACGAGCAGCCTCGGGACGCCGATCTACATGCCGCCCGAGCAGTTCCTCGGCGGCACGAGGCTCACCGGCGCCGCGGACGTCTTCGCGCTCGGCATGATGGCCTATACGCTGCTCGTGGGCCTCCCGTACTGGCACCCCGAGGCGAGCAGCGCCGACGGCGTGTTCGCGTTCGTGATGGTGGCGGCCCGCGGCCCCGAAGAGCCGCCCGTGCAGCGGGCGCGCGCGATGGGCGTGGCGCTGCCGGCGGCCTTCGACGCGTGGTTCGCCCGGGCCACGGCGGGCGATCCCGCGGCGCGGTTCCAGCGGGCCACCGAGGCGGTGCGGGCCCTCGGTGAGGTGCTCGGCGTCCCCGTGGCCGGCGGCCGGGGCACGTTCCCGAGCGCGCCGTCCTGGCCCGGCGTGGTCCCTGCCGCCACCGCGCTGCCCTCCGACCTCAGGACGACGGAGCCCGGTCCGGGTGGAACCCCGGTCCCGCCCCGCGACACGCGCCCGTCAGGTCCGGCGCTCGTCGGCAGCTCGACCGGCGTCCCGGTCTCCCGCGGGCCGCTCAAGCCCGCGAGCTCACGCCGCGGGCCGCTCGCCGCCGGGCTCTCGGCGCTCGCGCTCACCGGGGTGCTAGGCGCTGGCGGCTGGCTCGCGCTGCGCAACGGGCCGGGGAGCGATCCGCCGACGGCGCCGGACGGCGCCGCCGCCGCGCCGGCAACGCCGGAGCCGCCTCTGCAGACGCCCGAGTCGCCTCCCGCACCAGCGGCGCCCACCGCCTCGGCCGACACGGCAGCGGCCCCCACCGCCGCGGTCGACACGGCAGCGGCCCCCACCGCCGCGGTCGACACGGCAGCGGCCCCCACCGCCGCGGTCGACACGGCAGCGGCGCCCGTCCCCGCCGCGGTCGGCACGGCAACGGCGCCCGCCGCCACGTCGCCTCCCACCGTGCTGCCGGCCGCCGCCGCCTCCACGCCGGCCGAGCGCCGCCCGCGGGCCTCCCCCCCGGCCCCTGCCGCCACCTCCAGGCCTGCGCCAGCCGCGCTCAAGCCCTCCGCGACCAGCGGAAAGCTCCCCGCGCCCCCGCCGACATCGAAGCCCACGTCGCCCTACGGTCGATATTGAGCCGCACCTCCGCCATGGCGCCTCGTCACCCCCGCACACCGGGCGCCGCCGGATAGCTCGCGCAGCGACGCGCGACGACGCGAGCACGGCTGTCCCCTGTGCGTCTCCTACCTTTCCGTCTTGCTGCCTTCGTGCTCCACTCGCGCCACCGATCACGCCTGCGCTCGCTCGCATCCCGAGCTCTCCTCGCCTGCCGAGTCCCCTCCTCATGACGCCCTGGCTCCGACGCTCCACGTCTCTTCTCGCGATCTCTGGCCTGCTCTCGCTCTCCATGCCCGCGGCGGCGCAAGACATCGCGACCGCCGCGGCGCTCTTCGAGCAGGGGCTCGCGGACATGCAGGCGGGCCGCTACGAGACGGGGTGCAAGGCCCTCGCCGAGAGCGAGCGCATCGATCCGCAGCCCGGCACGCTCTTCACGCTGGCCTCCTGCGAGGCGCAATGGGGCCGGACCGCCACCGCGGTCGCGCGCTTCAAGGACTACCTGGCGCGCTTCGATCGACTGACGCCCGCGGAGCAAGCCCGCCAGCGCGAGCGCCCGAGCCTCTCGAAGCAGGAGATCGAGCGGCTCGCCCCGCGCGTGCCGAAGCTCGCGCTCTCGCTGCCGCCCGGCGCCCCGGCCGGGACGGTGGTGACCCGCGATGGCATCTCGCAGGGCGAGGCCATGCTGGGCCTCGCCCTGCCCGTGGATCCCGGCGAGCACCGGATCTCGATCCAGACCCCCGGAGGCCCCCTCCGGGAACAGCGGATCACGATCGCCGAGGGCGAGACGAAGCAGCTCACGCTGGCGCTGACGGAAGCGCCGGCTCCGGCACCGCCCGCGCCGCCGCTGCCCTCCCCGCAGCCGGCGGGGCCCGAGCCGGCCGGACCGGACGCGCCAGCGGGCTCTGGAGGCCGCCGGACGGCCATGGTCGTGGCGGGCGGGCTCGGCGCGGCGGGCCTCGTGCTGGGCGGCATCACCGGCGCGCTCGTGCTCGACAAGAAGGGCACCATCGACGAGCACTGCGGCAGCGGGATCCACGCCGCGGACCCGAAGGCATGCGACACGACGGGGCGCGACGCCGGGACCAGCGCGAACTCCCTGGCCACGGTGAGCACGATCGGGTTCGCGGTGGGCCTGGCCGGGGCCGGGACGGCGCTCATCCTTTACCTCACCGAGCCGAAAGCCGCGGCCCCGTCGGTCAGCCCGAGCCAGAGGTGGATCACCGCAGGCGTGCTCGAGGCAGGGCCAGAAGGGGCCTTGTTCGGCGCGCGAGGGCGCTTCTGACGCCGACGACAGCACCTTCGTAAGAGCAGCCCTGGGGACTGGATGGCCTCTTCGTCCTCAGGCCAGCCGGACGGGCGCACGCGGTGGAATGGCGCCGTCTCCCGCGGCCCACGTGGCGTCCGTCGAGCGACCCCGGGATATCGCCATGGACCAGCCGTCGCTCTCCAACGGCGGCCCGGCGCCCGTCTGACCCCGCGCCGCCCGATCCCGCCCCGCGACGGCGCCGGAACCGCCCGCGGCGCCCGACGCCGGCGCTCCGGCGCCCGTCTGAACGCACCCGATCCCTGAGCAACAGCCCCGAGTTCGTCCAGGCAGCACCGGTACCGGCGCTATGGACAGCACCCGCGCAGCGGCTGTAGAGGAGTAGGCATGGTTGGCAGGCGCACGGGATGGTGGTGGGCTACCTCGATCTTCGTCGCCAGCGGGTGCGGCCTGATCGCCGATTTCGACGGCTACTACCTCGACGACCGAAGCGCCGCCGGAACCGGCGGGCAAGACGGCAGCAGCGGCTCGACCACCGGCGGCGACACGACGGCGACGAGCAGCGGCGGAGCAGGCGGCGCCGGCTCGGGCGCCAGCACGGCGACGACGGGCGCCGGCGGGGAGGGCGGCAGCGGCGGCCCCGCCTCGACGAGCGCCGGCTCCGGCGGCGACGCCAGCGGCGGCGGCCCCGCCTCGACGAGCGCCGGCTCCGGCGGCGACGCCAGCGGCGGCGGCCCCGCCTCGACGAGCGCCGGCTCCGGCGGCGACGCCAGCGGCGGCGGCCCCGCCTCGACGAGCGCCGGCTCCGGCGGCGACGCCAGCGGCGGCGGCCCGACCTCCACCAGCAGCACCACAACGACAAGCTCCACCACCACGACGACCGCCTCCACGACCGCGGCGACCACCTCGACGACCACCGCCAGCACCGGCGGGGGCGGCGATTGCGTGACGGACGAGAGGCGGTGTCTGAACAACACGCCGCAGCAGTGCTTCAACGGCGGATGGGAGAGCAGCCCGCCGTGCGGAGGGACGGCGCCCGTGTGCGTCGCGGGGACGTGCGTGAGCCGGCCGAGCTGCGGCGGGCTGTCCGTGACGTGCGGTCCGAAAGGCGATGAGAGCTGCTGCACCGCATGGCCGGTCCCCGGGGGCACCTTCAACCGGGACAACAATCCCGCGTTCCCCGCCACGGTGGACGGCTTCGAGATGGATCGGTTCGAGGTGACGGTGGGCAGGTTCCGGAGGTTCGTGGACGCCTATCCAGGCAGCCGCCCGCCGCGCGGCGCGGGAGCGCACCCGGACATCGAGGGGAGCGGGTGGAACCCGGACTGGGACTCGACCCTCCCTCTCGACGCACCGGCGCTGAGGACGGCGATCCGGTGCAGCGGGAGCTACAGCACATGGACCGATACGCCCGGCGCCAACGAGCACCTCGCGATGAACTGCGTCCGCTGGCCCATCGCCTTCGCGTTCTGCGCGTGGGACGGGGGACGGCTGCCCACCGAAGCAGAGTGGAACTACGCAGCCGCCGGAGGGGACCAACAGCGTCACTATCCGTGGTCGCAACCCCCGACCTCGACGACGCTCAATACCACCTACACGACCTACGCGTGTCTCCTCGGCTCGCCCGCCGCCTGCGAGTTCGATGACATGGTGCCCGTCGGGTCGAGATCCCCCACAGGAGACGGGCGGTGGGGGCACGCCGATCTGGCAGGGAGCATGGCGGAGTGGACGCTGGACTCGTTCCTGGGCGACTACCTGAACCCCTGCGTCAACTGCGCCCAGCTGGCGACGGCCGCGGACCGGTCCCTCCGGGGCGGGGGATGGAACGAGGATTCCTCCAGGCTGCGAACGCAGAACCGTGGTCATCATCCCCAGGATGACTTCACCCGATCGACCGGCATTCGCTGCGTGAGGTCGCTGTAGATGCTCGCGGGCCGCGCGCGTGTCGCGTCCTGGCTGCCCCGGCGGCCACGCTCTCCGAGGTCCCCTCTCCTGCCGGGTATGCGCGCCTCGCGCCCTGGCCGCCACGCTCTCCGAGGTCCCCTCTCCTGCCGGGTGTGACAGAACATGACGCCTTGGTTCCGCCGGTCCGCACAGCTGCTCGTCGCCCTCGCCTCGCTCTCGCTCGCCGCGCCCGCCGCGGCGCAGGACGCCGCGGCCGCGGAGGAGCTCTTCAATCGAGGGCTCGCCGACATGCAGGCAGGCCGCTACGAGTCGGGCTGCAAGATGCTCGAGGAGAGCGAGCGGCTCGATCCTCAGCCGGGTACGCTCTTCACGCTCGCCATGTGCGAGTCGCAGTGGGGCCGGATCGCCACGGCCGTGACGCAGCTCGGGAATTACCTGGCCTGGGTGGACCGGATGACGCCGGCGCTGCGGGCCCGTCAAGGGGACCGGCCGGAGGCGGCGCGGGAGGAGCGCGATCGGCTCTCGCCGCGCGTGCCGCGGCTCTCGCTCTCGCTGCAGGACGGCGCCCCGCCTGGCACGGTGGTGAAGCGCGACGGCAGCACGATGGGACCGGCCGCGCTCGGCGTCGCGCTGCCGGTGAACCCCGGGGTACACCTGGTGTCGACCCAGGCGCCGGGAGGACCCCTGTGGGAACAGACAGTCGCGATCGCCGAGGGCGAGACCAAGGCGCTGACGCTGGAGGTCAAGGAAGCGACGGCTCCCAGCGTCCCCGCGCCGCAGGCGCCCGCCCCCGCGCAGCCCCCGGCCGCCGAGGCGGGGTCGCGGCGCGGCGCCCCGCCGCCGCACGCAGTCCCGGACGAGGCGGCAGCCCCGGGAGGCCGGCGGGCGCTGGTCTACGTGGCCGGCGGGGTGGGCGCCGCAGGGCTCCTGGCGGGCGGGATCCTGGGCGTGCTCGCGCTCGACAAGAAGTCGGTCGTCGACGAGCACTGCGGCAGCCGGATCCAGGCCAGCGACGAGAAGGCCTGTGATGCGATAGGGAACAAAGCCGCGCAGAGCGGGGGCACGATGGCGCTGATGAGCACCCTTGGCTTCGGGGTGGGGCTGGCCGGGCTAGGCGCAGCCGCGGTACTGTACTGGACGGAGCCGAAGCCGGCCGGCCCGGCGACGGGCGCCGCCCCGCAATGGCTCCGCGCGAGCGTGCTGCAGGCCGGGCCGACGGGGGCGGTCCTCGGCGCCCAGGGCACCTTCTGACCAGCGGCGGCGCCTTCCGGAGGATTCCGGAGGACGAGCGACCCTTTGCAACTGCGCAACTACGCAACTGCGCAACTACGCGACATCATGACAGGACGGGCGCGCCGCAGCAGGGGCCGTCGCGGCAAGCCCCGAGAGGCCTTGACGCCGGGGGCGCCCGACGGGATCCTCTTGGCTCGTGTCGACTGCACTCGCGGACGGGTCCGTCTTTGCGCGCCGCTACCGTGTCGTCCGCCTCATCGCCTCGGGCGCCATGGGCGCCGTCCACGAGGTCGTCCACCTCGAGACCGAGCGACACCGAGCTCTCAAGGTGATGCACGCGCACCTCTTCGAGAGCGAGGAGATGCGCGAGCGCTTCAAGCGAGAGGCGCGCATCGCGGCGAACATCGAGAGCGAGCACATCGTCGATGTGTTCGACGCGGGCGTCGACGAGGCGACCGGCATGCCCTTCCTGGTCATGGAGCTGCTGCGCGGCGAGGAGCTCGGCGAGCGCCTCAAGCGCGTCGGCCGCCTGCAGCCCGACGAGGCCGTGACCTACCTCCACCAGGCCGCGCTGGCCCTCGACCGCACCCACGCGGCGAACATCGTCCACCGGGACCTCAAGCCCGCGAACCTCTTCCTGTCGCAGTGCGAGGACGGCTCGATCCGCGTGAAGATCCTGGATTTCGGCGTCGCGAAGCTGGTCGCCGACGGCGCCACCGCGGCCGGCGTCACCCGCAGCCTCGGCACGCCGCTCTACATGGCGCCCGAGCAGTTCCATGTCGGCAAGAAGCTCACCGGCGCTGCGGACATCTACGCGCTGGGCATGATGGCGTACGCGCTGCTGGTGGGTCTCCCGTACTGGGACCCCGAGGCCAACGAGGCGGGTGATGTGATCGCCTTCGCGATGCTGGCCGTCCGCGGCCCGCAGGAGCCGCCGGTGCAGCGGGCGCGCTCCGTCGGCGTGATGTTGCCGCCGGGCTTCGATGCGTGGTTCGCCCGGGCCACGGCCGTCGACCCTGCGGCGCGGTTCCGCAAGGCCACGGAGGCGGTGCACGCCCTGGGCGAGGTGTTCGGCATGCCGGTGGGCGGTGGCCGCCGCGCGAGCTTCCCGAGCGCGCCGTCCTACGCCGGCATGCACCAGGGCCCGTCGTCCTCACCCGCGCGGCTCTCGAGCGCGCCGTCCTCGCCCGGAGCGCGCCCGAGCTCGCCGTCGTCACCCGAGCTATCGCCGGCCCTCATGAGAACGGAATCCGCGCTGGGGACGACCCCGTCCCCGGAGCACCTCTCTGGCTCGCACCGCGTGCGGCTGACAGACGCCTCGACCGGCGCGGCCACCACCTCGCTGCCGCCGAAGCCGCGCCGGGCGCCGATCGCCGCCGGGATGGCCTTGGTGGGGGTCGCGATGCTCGCGCTCGCAGCCCTCTGGCTCGCGCAGCGCGCGGAGAGCGAGGGCGAACCGGCGGTGCCGGACGTGGTCGCCGCGAGCCCGCTGAGCCCGAGCCAGGGCACGGCGCCGCCCGCGGGCACCGCGACGGCGCTCGAGCCGAGCGCGGCAGCGCCCCAGCCGAGCGCGGCGGCGCCGGAGCCGGCCGCAGCGACGCCCGAGCCGAGCGCGGCGGTGGCGCCCGCGCCGGCCTCGGCGCCCCCTCCGACGGTGACGCCGTCCGCCGAGGCACGCGTCCAGACGCCGCCCCCCAGGAGCGCGACTGCGCCGGTGCGCCCGAACAAACCGACGACGACCGCGCCCAAGCCGGTCGCGAGCGGCAAGGCGCCAACACCGATCAAGCCGGCCTCCAGCACGCTGTTCGGGCGCTACTGAGGTCGCCAGCCGGAGCCCTCCTCCACCGAGACGGCGCGCCCGCACCGCTGTTAAGGAGCAGTGTTTTCCCGGGCTTCATCGGAGGCGACCGTACGCGGAGGCGCCACGGAAACCACGTATTCCGACGGCGTTCCAAAATCGAACGCCACCCCAGGCTCTTGCCCCAGGTCCCGAGGCTCGCGCTCTCCCTGCCGGCGGGAGTACCGGCGGGCACCGTGGTGCGGCGCGACGGCGACGTGCTGGGTGAGGTCAGGAGTGGACGCAGCCGCTCTTCTCGCATCGTCGGGATGTCGTCGTGCCCGTAGGCCCCCTGGCGGGAAAGTGAATGGTGCGACGCTTCACCGTGTCACCTTGAGAAACCGGTCGAGATCCGCCTCCTCGGCAGCAGCCCCAAGCGACGTCCGAAGTGCGTTCGCGATGGCAGCGAGCAGCAAGCGATCACGCCGCTGAGCATCATGGATGTGCGTAGCCGTTAGCCCACCGAAACGCAGATCCTTCGGTCTGCGTCGGCAGCGCAGGGGCTGGCTCTCGTGAGGGGCGAGCTTGATCGAATTCGTCGCGCGAGTCGTCATGAGGTCGCTCCGACCAACGGGAAACGCGCTAGGCTCGCTGGTCGCTCCCTACCGAGACAACACCAGTCAGCGACGACGACCTCTCACTCGACAGGCATAATTTCTCGCTTCGAGCCTACTTGAAGCTCAAGATCTCGATCTCCGTGACGCCCAACCGTTAAACTCCGCCACAAATGAGAGGGATCCCTCAGCGGGGATGCTGCAGGTCGGCCGGAAGGGGCGGCCGTCGTCACGCCGGCCCGTTCGTTCCAGAAGAGTGAAGAGCGTCGAGCGCGGCCATACCGCTGGAGTCGGCGCGGCCGCGCGCGTCGCCGGGAAAGATCGCGGGCGCGCGCCGCGGTGGACAGCGCGGGGAGATTGGCCAAAGAGGAGATATGAAGAGCAAGCGCACGCGTCGGTGGTGGTGGGCGGCATCGGCCTGCATGGCAAGCGGCTGCACGGCGATGCTGGGGCTGGACAAGGACTATCACCCGTTCGAAGGCGCAGGCGGCGACACCGCCTCCGGCGGAGGCGACGCAAGCTCGGGCCGCGGCGGCGCCGGCAATGGCAGCGGCGCCGGCGAGTGCACGCGCGGCGACGCGCGGTGCTCGGACAACCGGCGAGAGCGGTGCAACGACCGCGGTCAGTGGGACGCCCCGGAGCCGTGTCCTGCGGAGGCGCCCGTGTGCAGCGGAGGGGCGTGCACGACGCCCCCGAGCTGCGAAGGGCTGCCATCGACGTGCGGGCCGAGCGAAAGCGAGAGCTGCTGCGCGAGCGCGGTGGTGCCCGGGGGGACATTCGACCGCGGCAACGATGCTGCATATCCAGCGACGGTGAGCGACTTCCGGCTGGATCGCTTCGAGGTGACGGTGGGGAGGTTCCGGAAGTTCTTCGAGGCGTACCCCGGCAGCCAACCCGCGGCCGACGCGGGAGCGCGCCCGGGCATCCCGGGGAGCGGGTGGAACCCGGCCTGGAACAGCGAGCTGCCCACGGACGCGGCGGCGCTGCGAGCAGCGGTGATGTGCAATCCGGACAACGCGGACATGCGGACGTGGACGGACGAGGCGGGCGCCCAGGAGCACTTGCCGATGAACTGCGTGAGCTGGTATGTCGCCTTCGCGTTCTGCGCGTGGGACGGGGGCCGGTTCCCGACAGAAGCCGAGTGGAACTACGCGGCGGCCGGCGGGGACGAGCAGCGGCAGTATCCGTGGTCGAACCCGCCGGAGTCGACGACCATCGACGCGAGCTACGCCTCCTACGATTGCAGGGAGAGCGCGGCGCCCGGCTGCACGTTCCAGAGCGACTTCAGCGACATCGCGCACGTCGGGTCCCGCTCGCCGAAGGGCGACGGGCGGTGGACGCAGGCGGATCTCGGCGGGAGCATGCGGGAGTGGGTGCTGGATGGGTACGGGGCCTATCCGGCAGAATGCGTCGACTGCGCCAACCTGACGGACACCTCGAACCGGGTGGTCCGCGGCGGGAGCAGCTTCGGCACGCCGAGCTATCTGCTGACGTCGGAGCGGGTCAGCGTCGCGCCGTCGGCGCCCTATTACAGCCTCGGCGTGCGGTGCGCGAGGACGCCTTAGCGGCCGCGCTCAGCCGAAGAAATCGAACGCCATCCCCACGCCCTTGCTGCGCGCGGCGGCGTAGATGACCCGCGCGAGCGCGACGTCCTGCATGGGATGCCCGGATCGAGCTCCTGCTTGCCGGGCGCGTCGGCGCCTATCACGGCGAGGGGCACCGCTGTGGCCGGATCGCTCAGGATGTAGCCCCATCACGGACGGTAAGCCGAAGCGCGCAGGGTTCTTCGGGTGCGAGTTGACCCACTTCACACCAGCCGCGCCGTCGGCGTAGGCCGGCATCGCACGGAGATCACCGTCGTGGGCCGGGAGCCCCGGATAGACCTTCGGCGGCATCGCAGCCTCGCCGCGGCCGTGCGCCGCAAACGCCGCCTCCACCGCGGCGACGGCCGCCTCCATGGCGAGGAGAGACGCCACATCGGGCTGGGAGAGGAGCAGTGTCTTTTCGGGCTTGATCGGACGCGACCGTACGCGAGGGTGCCACCGAACGCACGTGTTCCGGCGGCGGGCCGGTGGGCTCGCATGCTACGCGCGCCGCCTCCGTGCGCCCTCTTTCCGCGAAACGGCCCGCTGTCCGGCGCGGATCGCGCATGACGAGCGCGCGGCAAACGCGGCGCGCCAACGAACACGGATGCCGTGAACCAGGGGTTGGCAGGCGAAGCCGTTGCACTGAAGATGGTGCGGCGCTGCGCCGTGGGGTGGAGTGCACCTCACGTCTCGACAATCTCTCTTCTGGTGGAGCGGGTGGATGAACGTACGACTCGTTGCAGGTCTATTTGTGCTCGCGCTCTCGACGACCGCTGGGTGCGGCGGCGATGACGGCGAACGTGGCGAAGGCGGCTCCGGTGGCGCCGGCGGCGGCTCCGGCGGCGCCCAGCCCACGGGCAGCGGCGCCGGTGCGTCGGGCGCGACCGGCACGGGCGGCAGCGGTGGCGCCGAGCCCGCGGGCTCGGGCGGCAGCGGCGGCGCCGAGCCCGCGGGCACCGGCGGCGCCGGCGGCGCCCAGCCCACGGGCACCGGCGGCGCGGGTGGCACCGAGCCCACGGGCACGGGCGGCTCCGGCGGAGCGAGCCCCACGCCCTATGGAGCGGCGTGCACCAGCGATGCGGCCTGCCCCGAGGACTACTGCATCACCGAGCGCGAGTGGGGATGGCCGTCCGGAGCCTGCGCGGGCCAATGCGATCCCGCCGTGGGAGACTGTCCCAACGGCGGCATCTGTGAAGATTTCGGCGAGGGCCTGGGGTTGTGCCTCCTTCCGTGCGGCGGGCCGGACGATTGCCGCGACGGCTACCGGTGCAGCGAGGTCAGGGGCGAGCGCACCGCGTGCATCCCTGGGTGCACCGAGAACTCGCAGTGCCGGACGCTCGGCGTGTGCGACACGCTCGACGGCCTCTGCAAGCTCGGCGAGACGGACTGCTCCGACGGCGAGGACGACGAGGGCGACGAGCGCGTCGACTGCGCGGACAGCGACTGCACCGCGACCTGCCGCCCGCTCGTCGCCGCAGCCTGCGCGGACGCGGCGCCGGTGACGGCGACGACGATCGAGGGCGATACGTCGCTGGGCACGCGCGTGTTCGAGGGCACCTGCGGGGGCGTGGGGCCCGAGGACGTCCACCTGTTCACGCCTCCCGCTGGGCAATCGGGCACGCTCCGCGTCGTGCTCCAGTCGGGGACGGAGGATCACGTCCTCTACGCCCGCACGGCGTGCGCGGACGGATCCACCGAGCTCGCCTGCCAGAACAAGGTCGCCCCCTCGGGCGCCGGGCCTGAAATCGCGATCGTCGTGAGCAAGGACCAGCAGGTGCCGATCTTCGTCGACGCCGTCACGTCCGCTGGCGCAGGGCCGTATACGCTGGGGCTCTCGTTCTCTCCGGCCACCTGCGGGGACGGCACCGTCAGCCGGCCCGAGGAGTGCGACGACGGCAACACCGTCAACAACGACGGCTGCTCCGCCGCGTGCACCTGGGAGCTCGACAACCTCTGCGCGGACGCGCCCGTGGCCGTCCTGGGCGAGAACCGGGGCGACACGACGAGCGGGACGATGGTGTTCGACGGCAGCTGCACGAGGCCCGGGATGCGGGAGGGGATCCACGCGGTCACGCCGCCGAGCGCTGGCATGCTCAGGGTGGTGATGTCCTCCGAGACCGACCAGGGCTTCTACGTGCGGGCCGGCTGCACGGGCCGCCAGCTGGCGTGCATCGAGGCGCAGATCAAGGGCCGCGACGAGAGGACCGATATCACTGTCGACGGCGGCGTGCCGCTGTTCATCTTCGTCGAGCCGTACAACGCGCAGGACGCCGGCCCCTACACGCTCAACCTCTCCTTCACGCCCGCCCGCTGAGCTCCCGCGCCTCGGAGCGCCCTCTCGCCGGGGCGGATGCGGTACGCTGCGCGCGTGCTCGCCGCCCCGCCTCCGCCTCAGCCACCTCGCCCCGCGCGCTGGCTCACCGCCGCGCTGCTCGCCGTATGCGCGTGTCAGCCGGCCTCGACGCCCCCCGCCCGCGCCTCCCAGGACGCCGCCGCGCCCCCCGGCGCCGCCGGCGCCGCAACGCCGGCGCCTCACGACGGCGCCCCGCCGCCGCGGCCCGCGCCGCCCCCCCGCGGCGGCGACGGGCGGCCCGCGCTGGTGGCCGCGGGCGACGGCGCGGCGCTCGATAGCCGGTCGCCGGTGAGGCTCCCGCCGCCGCCGTTCGGCGCGGCGCTCTTCCGGCGCGCGCCGGCCGGAAGCTCCGCCGCGCCGCGCCTCGTGAAGGTCAGCGAGAAGAAGAACCAGATCACGGACGAGGCGGCATGGTTCACCACGAACGGGCTCGCGCTGCCGATGATCACGCCGGCGCCTGGCGCGGACGCGGCGAGCGGCACCTTCCCCTCCTTCGCTCCCGCGCGCTACCGCGATCAAGCGCTCGTCAAGGCGATCGACCACGGGGACCACAGCGCGCTGCTCTACGGCCCGAGCTTCGCCGAGGCGCGCTTCGTCGCGATCCTCGACGCGGCGCACGCGATCGTCGCCTTCTTCGACTTCGAGAGCTTCCTCATGCCGCCTGAGTTCGAGCCCAAGGAAGCCGGCTTCGTGAAGGGCAGCATCGGCTGGGCCGCGGTCGAGGACGGCGTCCTCTACGTCTCGTCGGGGCACAGGACGTATGCGGCCTCGTCGAAGGGCAAAAACGCCTACCTGTCGGCCATCGAGCTCGCCTCGGGACAGCTCCTCTGGCAGAGCGCGCCGCTCGTCTGCAACGCCGAGAACTTCGTCTTGCATGGAGATCACCTCCTCTGCGGATACGGCTTCACGGCCGAGCCGGATTTCCTCTATGTCCTCGAGCGCGCCACCGGCAAGGTCGTCTCGAAGCTGCCGCTGAAGAGCGGCCCCGAGTTCCTCGTCGAGAAGGACGGCAAGCTCTTCGTCCGCACCTACGACACGGATTACGTCTTCGAGATCCGCTGAAGCGGCGCCCCGACGCGCCGAGGAGCGAGCTCGATCCAAGGGCCACGGCGAGCACGAGGGCGAGCCCGGGCGCACGGCGCAGGCCGGAGGGCAGGCCGAGCGGAGGAGCGCGAGCCGGCGGCGCGGCCGACGCTGGCGGCGCGGCCGACGCTCGCCGCGCGGGCGCTCGCCCTCGTGCTCGCCGTCCTGTCGCTGCTCCTGCGCCGCACGACGACACGACGACGCGCCATGCGCACGTGCTCCCGATCGGCACGGCGGGCGGACCTTCGCGTCGCGCCGCGCTCCGGGAGGGCCCGTCGTGGCCGCCGCCCCTCGCGGCGCCCCCCGCCGCCTCTCGCGGCGCCCCCCAAGGCAGAGCTCGTCTGGACCGGGCGGCGCCGCTCCCGGACTCGACACGCGTGGAGCGCCGACGAGCCGCCATGGAACGACGTGAAGCGCGCCGCACGTCGCAAACTGCCCCAGGAGAGGGCGCCTCGTCGCTTCGTGCCACACCGCCGCGCCACCCTGGAGATCCATGAGGGACGCAAGAACTGGCTCCCTCCGCGCAGAGCCTGCGCCTCCGCGCGCGCGCCTGGCGCGCTCGGCCGTGAAGGAGCGCGCCGCGCGGCGGTTTCGCGGTTGAGCGGCCATGGCAGCGAACTTGCTACCTGATCACGCCGAGCACACGCGAGGTGTTCACGATCGCAGGCCAATCCCTCCGAGCCTGCGCCTCCGGCGAAGCAGACGCATGACCGCAGTGGGGCGTCCCAGCGACGCAGGATGAAAGGAGAGAGCATGCAAGTGGAGCTCACCTTCCGACACATCGGCAAAAGCCCCTCGCTCGAGGAGCTGATCCGGGAGCAAGCGAACAAGATCGAGCGCTTCAACGACCACATCAACAGCTGCGCGGTGGTGGTCGAGCGCGACCACGCGAGCATGGGCACGGGCGGAGAGTACCGCGTGCGCGTCGACCTCCACGTGGCCGGCAAGCACGAGATCGTGAGCGAGGAGCGGGCCGCGAGGAACCTGCTGCCGGCGGCGGTGCGCGACGTGTTCCAGCGCGCCGGTCGCCAGCTCAAGAAGCTCGCGGACGAGCACCGGAGCGAGGTGAAAGCACACCCGGCGCAGGACACGGCCGGCGTGATCTCTAAGCTGTTCAACGACTACGGGTTCATCACGACGATCGATGGTCGGGAGATCTATTTCCACGAGCGAAGCATCGTATCGGCGCCGTTCTCCGATCTGAGGGTCGGCATGGGCGTCGCCTACACCGAGGAGGACGGCGACGAGGGGCCTCAGGCGAGCAGCGTGCGCGTCGTGGACGCGCGCGGCGGCAACCGTGGCCGCGAGGAGATACCTACGCTCAGCTAGCCCGAACGCGCGGGGCTCGGGCGCGCGGCGCGAGCCCCGCCTCCCGCTGTCCGCCGAGGCTATATCGTCGTATCGCGTCGCCACCGCCAGCGGGGCGCCGGCCGAGGCTTCGGCTCCGCCGGAGGCTCGGCCGGCGGCGTCGCGATCTCCTCTCTCTCTTCCTTCGCAGGAGGCATGTCCCCGTCCGCGGGAGGCTCTGGCTGCGGCCGCGCCCTGCGCTGCCGCAGGGCGCACTCCTCGTTCTGCCTCTCCAGCGCGTCGATCTGCGCGGAGGCCTCGTCGAGCCTGCGCTCGAGCAGGCCCACGCGCGTGGACTCGCGCCTCAGCTCCGACAGGGCGGCCCTGAGCTCGTGCTCGCTCGAGCGGAGGGCGGCCCTCACCCTCTCGCGCTCGTCCTCGGCCTGTCCGAGCCGCGCCGACAGGCGCTCGCGGTCGCCCTCGAGCCCGGCGATCTCGCGCTCCATGGCGCTCCTCGACTGCTCGTAGCGCTCGTCGGCCTCCGCCTTCGCGGCGGCCGCGGCCTGCGCCGCGCGCCTCGCGCGGAGCTCGGCGCCCTCGGCCAGGCGCTTCGCCTCGGTCATCGAGTCCCTGGCGGAGTTGGCGCTCTTCGCGTCGTCGCTCGCCTTCATCGCGAGCGCGAGCGCCTCCTCGGTGGCGCGCTGCGCCTCGGTCATCTTCGCGAGGGCCTCCTGCGCGGAGGAGTTCGCGGCCGCCTCGAGGCGGCTGTGCTCCCGCGCGGCGCGCTCGGCGGCCTCGGCCGTCGCGCGCGCCCGCGTCGCGTGCACCCAGAACACCGTGGTCGTCGCGACCATGCCCATCAGGAAGACCACGCCGAGCGCAAGGAGCACCCGCGTGAGCCGCTCGCGGCGGGCCTCCGCGCCGAGGGCCGCGTCGAGGAAGCTGCGCTCCAGGCCCGACAGGTCGTCGATGTCCCGGGCCCACGCGGACAGCTCGTGCAGCGCCTTTCCGCGCGGCAGGAGCCTCGGCGCCCTGCCGCTCGCGACCCACCTCGAGAGCGCCTCGTCGAGCTCCTTCTTCGCCCGGCCGAGCCGGTGCAGCG
Organism: Sorangium sp. So ce145; assembly: GCF_051525985.1. Taxonomy (NCBI): domain Bacteria; kingdom Pseudomonadati; phylum Myxococcota; order Polyangiales; family Polyangiaceae; genus Sorangium; species Sorangium sp. So ce145. The sequence goes on from NZ_CP150315.1 coordinate 7,876,476, forward strand.
CCGTCGCCACCTCCGCCATGCGCGGCCGCGCATCGGGGTCGAACGACAGCACCCGGTGGACGAGGGCGACGAGATCGGGCGGCGTGGCGGCGCTCATCGGGGGCGGCCACGCGCCGCGCGGCGCGTCCGGCGTCTGCCCCTCGAGCAGCTCGTAGAGGATGACGCCGAGGGAGTAGACGTCCGCCTTGACGTCGACGCTCCCGGAGTGGCGCTCCTGCTCCGGCGCCATGTAGCTCCTCGTCCCGAGGCCCCACGCGCCTTCCTGCGTGAACGGCATCGTGGGCTGTCCCGCGCCCCCGCCGCTCGACGCGGGCCCGGCGGGCTCGATGGACACGCGCCCCGCGGCAGCGGAGACCACCCCGGGCGGGATCTCGACCGGCGCGGGGGAGGTCTGGATCGCAGGCCTCTCGAGGCTCACGCGAGGAAGGCTCCGGAGCGCGTCGTCCTCTCGCGGGTCGCTCTCCGCCGTCGAGCTCTCTTCGCTCTCCGCCGTCGTGCGCGCGTCGCTCGCAGGGCCGCTCGCGATCCCCGCCCAGCCGGCGGCGCTCTCGGGGTCGGGCGCCATCCCCACCGTCGGCGCGGTCGGCGCCGAGAGCTCGGTGCGGAGCGTGGGCACGGAAGCGGGCGCGATGGAGCCCCTCGCGTCCAGCTCCAGCACCTCGGGGAGGCCGCCCCAGAGGACCTTCGCGATGCCGAAATCGAGGATCTTGACGCGGCTGCCCCCGGGGGCGAGCTCGTCGTCGATCACCATGATGTTCTCCGGCTTCAGATCGCGGTGGACGACCTTGGACGCGTGGGCCGCGGCCATGGCCGACGCGATCTGGTAGCCGAGCCGCACGACCTGCCGCGGCCGATCCGCGGCCGGCACGGCCTGCACCCAGTCGCGCAGCCCCCGCCCGTCCAGGTACTCCATCACGATGTAGGGCGAGCCGTCCTCGAGCTCACCGGAGTCGAAGACACGGACGATGCCGGGGTGGTTGATGATGTTGACGGCGATCGCCTCCTGCCGGAAGCGAGCCACGACGTCCGGCCGGCGGGCGTAGTCGCCGAGCAGCACCTTGATCGCCGCCCGCGCCCGCGTCTTCGGGTGCCGCGCCCGGAAGACGCGCCCCATCCCGCCGCGGCCGAGCTCTCCCTCGATGAGCCAGCCCCGCAGGATCGCGGGGAACGGCGCGTCCTCGTCCTCCGCGCGGCCTTCGGCCTGACGCGTCTCCATGCCTGGCCATCCTGCACCCGCGCGGCCGCCGGCGGAAGCCCCGACGCGCGCCGACGCGCCCGACCCGCCGTCTGCACGACGGGCCGCGGGCGCGCCGGCGCGAGGGGCTCAGCTCACCCCGAGCTCGCGCAGTAGCCTGCCCACACCTCCGGGATGCGCCGCTCGCTCAGGCCCATGACGGGCGCGGGCGGCAGCCACTTCGGCTTCACGGGGGCGCGGAGCAGCTTCATGCCGGCCTGCTCCGGGGTACGCCCCCGCTTCGCCGAGTTGCACGCGTAGCAGGAAGCGACGATGTTGTCCCAGACGGTCTTGCCACCCTGCACACGCGGGATGACGTGATCGTAGTTGAGCTCACGGGCCACCTTCTGCACGCCGCAGTACTGGCAGCGGAAGCCGTCGCGCAGGAGGACGTTGAGCCGCGAGAACTTCACGCCGCGCTTCATCCCAAGCGTCGGCCGCTTCAGCCGCACCACCGCGGGCGCCTTGATGGAGAGCGACGGCGACCGGATGACGTCGTCGTACACCTCGATGACCTCCACCTTGCCCAGGAAGCTCATCGTGACGGCGGTCTGCCAGGGGATGACCTTATGGGGCACCATCCATGGCGTCAAAAGCAGCGTCTGCGCGGTCATGGCCCACCTCTCTATCGTCTCTTTCTCTTCATGACGTCACTCCAGGTTAGACGCAATCGGTGCCCGGGGAGGGAGTCGAACCCCCAGATGGCTGGGTCTAAGCCAGCAGCGTTTGCCGTTTCGCCACCCGGGCAGGGTGTCACCGGTGGGACTCGAACCCACATACCCCGAAGGGCGCAGGATCTCAGCCTGCCACGTATGCCGTTCCGTCACGGTGACGTCCGCGCGACGCGGTCTGAGTGGGAGGATTCGAACCTCCAGCCCCCGGCTCCCCGAGCCGGTGCTCTACCAGGTTGAGCCACACCCAGAGGGTCTTCGTCGCGCGTCGCGGCGGAGCAGTCGCCCCTCCGCGGTCTGGGTGGGGGGATTCGAACCCCCAGTCCCCGGCTCCCGAAGCCGGTGCTCTACCAGGTTGAGCCACACCCAGAAATCTATCCTCAAGATGGAATTGGCAGGCTCGCCCGCTCGGGCGCGGGCGCCCAAAGGCGCACGCTGGCGAGCGGAGCGGCCCGGTGTCCCCAGCGGGATTCGAACCCGCGCCTCCGGAGCGAAAATCCGGCCGCCTGAGCCTCTAGCGAGATGGGGACAGGGACACATGATAAGCGCTGAACAGGAGAGCCGACCTGCGGCCCCGGCGCCGCGACGTCGCGGGCGCAGAGCGCCGCGAGGGGCGGCCCCTGACAGGAGCGGTGGAGGAGAATCGAACTCCCATCGCGAGCCTGGCACGCTCGCACTCTACCGTTGAGCTACCACCGCGGGTTCATCGAAAAAAGAGGCGGGCCGCCGGGCGCCGCGCGCCCGCACATCGTGTGCGGCCGCCGGACGGCGGCCCGCCTCGGCAACGAGACGAACGAACGGGCAAAGGGCGCCGTGGGGAGGCCCCAAGGGGGAACTGCCAAGCGGCATGGTAACCCACGAGCATTGGCCCGTCCGGTGGAGCGACGAGGGGTCGAACCTCGATCCCTGCCGTGCGAAGGCAGTGTTCTCCCGGTTGAACTATCACCCCGAGCCAGCGGCTCTGGCGTCAGATCTTCATCATCGAACATCCATCTCCTTGTCTCCCCACGTCCCTTATCTCATTTACCTCCTTTACCTCCTCGTCCATTGGACGATCACTCATCGTTCTTATTGGGTTCATCGCGCTCCTTTCTTTGCGGCGGGGCGTGAAGGAATCGAACCTTCTCGCAGGAGTTTTGGAGGCTCCGCCGTCTCCATGACGCACACCCCGAGGCGCCCCCGAGGAGGATCGAACTCCCCTCACCTGATCGACAATCAGGCTGCCTCACCAGATGCATACGAGGGCAAACCAGCGCCGCCGACGGGATTCGAACCCGCGTCATCCAGATGGATGGTAACCGTCCTCCTTCGGCCCGGATCGGGCAAACGGGTGGAGAGCGGAATGTCAGGTGCTCTACCAGGCTGAGCTACGGCGGCAAGGTCGGGATCCGAGAACCGTCGTCCTTCGGCCCGGAGCGGGCGAGAGAGCGGGCGACGGAGAGGAGATCCCGGCGCCCCCGGCGGGACTCGAACCCGCATCGACCGGCTTCGTAGGCCGGCCCCTATCCATTCGGGCTCGGGGGCAGTTGCTGAGAGCGGAACGCTGGAGTCGAACCACGAGAACTGTCCCTCCGAGGCCCGGGAGATCCCGGGCAAAGGGTGAAGGACAGGTGCCATCCATCATGGCGGCGTCCCGCAAAAGGAGGGCGCTCGTGAGGCGCCCTCGTCGGACGGACGGGCCGGCGGAGCCCGTCCGTCACGCTGCCTGTCACGAGACACCCCGGGTGAAATCCGCCATCACCTGGGGGGCCGCCCCGTCGAACCCCACGACATCGAGCATGCCGGGGTCCGTGGGATCGGCGATCGAGAAGCCGGTCGACGTCATGCCGACGACGATCAGCCGGGCCGGTCGGCCCATCGCCTGCCGGTATTCCCTGAGCGCCTGGAACGGGTGAACGCCGCCCGCCCAGGTCTCGTTGTCCGTGTAGATGACGAACGCGTCGACCTCTACCCGGTTCCGCTTCGCCCAGACCATCGGCAACGCGCAGTCGGTGCCGCCGAAGGGCAGGCCATTCACCGCGCGCAGCACGTCGTCGAGGCGCTGCTCCGGCGATATCGCCAGCGGCGTGAGGCCGGAGACGCCCCCGCCCCACTTGCCGCCGTATCCGCCCGGCGCCGCCGAGAAGCCGACGACGCCGTACTCGCGCTCGATCCTCGCCGTCGCCATCGCCATGGCTGCGCTCGCCACGCGCGGCGTCAAGCCAGGGACGCCGGCGATGGATCCGCTGGTCATGGACCCGGAGATGTCGAGCGCCAGGAGGTGCTTCTTCCCCGTCGGCTCGACCTCCCGGAACGCGAGGTAGAACGCCTCGTTCAGCGCGTCGACGACCTCGCGGACCGGGGTCCACGAGAGCGCGTTGGCGCGCCGGCGAGCGCGCTCGCCGTGGCCCTGCTCATAGACCTTGAGGGCCGAGAGCACGGCGATGGGGTGGATCCGGGCCGCGCGCAGGCGCCCGGCGTCGGTGAGCTGTCGCGCCACCCTGCGGGACGCGTCGCTCATCGGCGAGAGCAGGCCGATCGCGGTCATCTTTCCCAGGTTCCGGAGGAGCGCTGTCTGAGGCATGTGCTCGAGCAGCGCCTCCCAGACCGCGGGGTCGTTCTTCCACTCGGTCAGGAGCATCTCGTGCGTGAAGCGATGCTGCCTGATCAGCGCGGTGACCTGCTTGCGGTTGGTCGCCGCGCGGAGCGACTCGAACGCGCGCACCGCGTCCGGCAGATCGCTCATCGGCAGCGCCTTGCCGCGCGCCGACTCCTTCCCGAGCGCCTCGATGCCGCCGACGATCCAGCGGTAAAGGGCGTCGTGCTGCGGGGTCGGCGCGACCGGGTGCGCGAGCCGCAGGAGATCGCGGTGGCTGAAGCCGTCGCGCTGCTGGTACTTCATCGCCTGGTACGCGACCCTGTCGACGGGCTTGTCGTTGTACCAGGCGGCGACGGCGGACCGGAGCCCGCGCCCCCACTTGCGGAACCCCTGCACATCACGAGTGAAGTGGAAGAGATCCGTCCCCGTGCGGCACACCTCGGGCAAGGCCGCGAGGGCGGCCTGACGGGTCTCGAGCTTCGCGTCGGCGGCGGCGATCGCGAGCGCGAAGATCGCGGGCGCGTTCTTCGGCGCTCGCCCCGAGCTGCTGATGTCGACGATGCGCTGCACGGCGCGGGGCCCGTCCGCGGCGAGGCACGCCTCGACGGCGCGGGCGTTCTCCACCGTGAGCTTCCGCTCGGTCGCGTAGTAGGTCCCCCCCTCGGCGCCGAGGATCAGCCAGCGGTCGAGCCTCGCCCACGCGTCGAGGGCGAAGGCGAAGCCGCCGGCGCCGTTCTTCACCTGATCGGCGCGGGCCTTCTGCCGCTGCGGGGTGACCAGCGCGGCGAAGTGCTTCAGATAATCGGCCATCACACCACCTCCGGCCCGGGCCCCCGGGCAAAAGAGGACGGATAAAAGAGCGCGCTCGGGTTGATCTCCCAAAGATAACCGAGCCCGTTCGACCCGTCCTGGGTGGGCGTACGGGGATCGAACCCGCCTCCGCAGGGTCACAACCTGCCCTCTTCACCAGAAGAGAAACACCCACGCAAACCATCGTCGGGATGGCCGGAATCGAACCGGCGGATCTCCTCACCCCAGATGAGGCGCCTTTCCACTAGGCTACATCCCGCAGCACCCGCTCGAACGAGGCGCCGACGCGCCCCCGGCCGGCGGCGAGCCGGCGCCTCGCGTGAGCGAAACGGGCCTGCCTCCCGCGGTGGGGGCGCGGCTCCGGCGGGAGGAATCGAACCTCCAACCACCCGCTTAACAGGCGGGCGCTCTACCATTGAGCTACACCGGAACATGGAGGCGCAGCGCGCCTCCATCTACATCATCCTGGATTGTCACAGATCAGGTGTCCCCCATTGCCGGCGCGGCTGCGCCGGCGAGGACAGGTGGACCCGAGAGGAATCGAACCTCCAACCGTCCGCTTAAGAGGCGGCTGCTCTATCCAGCTGAGCTACGGGTCCGCGCGGAGGGCACACCTCCGCATGGCCTGCTGTGTCAGCAAGCCAATACACGTCGACCATTCCGCGAAAGCATTACCCGGCGCCGTGAACGCGCGCCGCGGCGCTCATCCTCGAATCGAATGCTCCCAACGCATTCTCTGCCGCGCCTCCTTTCTCCGGGCGCAACTCCCCCACCACGGCACGCGACGACGTCGCGCGCTGCGCGCAAGACAACTCATCTCCTCAACTCGCCGGCAGCCGGCGATCCACAGTAGGCCGACAGCCAACAGCAGATCTCCAGCCCACCAGCAGGCCGACAGCCCACGGCAGATCTCCAGCCCACGAGCGGGCCGATCGCCGCAACGAGCCGACAGCCCACAAGCCCCCAGAACGCCGAAGGCCGCCTGGGTTTCCCGAGGCGGCCTTCGCGAACGTCGTCGATCGACGCGTGCTTAGCTGCCTCTAGGCGCTATTCTCCGGGTTACCGAGCTTCCGCGACGGACGGAGGCCGCAAGGGTAGCCTGGATTATGCGCCCAATGTTCACCACCCAGCAGGCGAGCCCATGCCATGGCCGCATCGGGCGTTCCCGACTTGGACAGGATGGTGACGAGCTGCAGGTTGTCGCGGCGGCTGAACATGGCGAATCCTCGTGTTCCGATTAAGTACTCCCCTTGGACGGGCTGCGCAACAGAAAAGTTCCTCGAGTCGATTGTTTTTTTCGTCGCCTTCGTCGCCTTCAACGACTTCAACGCCTTCGATACTGGCGCTCCCTCGGCGATCGCCGGTCCGAGCGCGTCGGTGCAGTCCTCAGTGCAGTCCTCGGTGCAATGGAAGTGCCACGCCATTGTCTGTTTCCAGGCGCCCGCCCTGGACCTGGATATGCCGAGGGCGTCACGCACGACCCACGACGGCGCTCAGGCCCCCTGAGCCGGGAGCGACAGCAGCAGGCGACGGCGCGCAGCGCACCTCGTGGCCTATTTCGTGCTGACGTTAGCGCTGGCGCTGGCGCTGGGGCTGGCGCTGGCGCCGAGCCGAACTCGCTCGTTGCAGCCGCCGCCAGAGACGACCAGCTCACCGCCCTGCACCTTCACGTCGGCCTCGCTCCCGGCCGGCCAGCGCAGCGCCACGATCGCCCGGCCGGTGCGCGGGTCATAGAAGGTCCGCTCGCGGTAGCTCGCACCGTCCCGACAGCGCATCTCGCCATCGACCTCTCCGTCGTAGACCGCGCCCGCGCCGTTGAAGTTGCTCTCGACCACGAGCAGCCCCCCCTCGACCGAGCCGCTCACGCTGCGTATCCCATGGCAGTGCGCGGGCCAGCCCCCCGAATGACCGCCGTTCACGACCAGGAACCCGTCCGGCTTGCGGGGGAAGACCACATGGTTGGTGTGGTGCACGTACATCATGTAGTCGCGAGGGAATACCCACGGCGGATCGCCGGCGCACGGGCTGTCCGCCCACCGCGAGTCGGGCCTGCACAGGCGCTCTCGCGCCGCCGCCTCGCTCGTCGCCTCGCCGGGCGCCTCCTCGGCGGTGCCGATCCGCGCGAGGAGCTCGGTCCACTCCTTCACGAGCTCGGCGCCCTCGAGGTCGGCCTTGCGGACCTCCACGGTGCACGTCGATCTGCCGGCGAGCTTGCCGCGCGTCGCCGCCGAGGGCTTGAGCAGGTGCGCGTTGGCATAAGCGACCCGGGCCGCCTCGACGTCGCCCGCCCTGTCGCGCAGGAGCCCGAGGTTGAACCAGATCTGGGAGCGCAGCTCGGGATCGCCCGCCCCCGCGAGCGCCGCGTCGAAATCGTCGTCCGCCGCGTCGCTGTCGCCCGCGGTCAGGTGCGCGAAGCCTCGCTCCGCGAGCGCCCGCGCGTCGCTCGGGTCCGCGGCGATCGCCTCGGAGAACGCCTGGATGGCCGCCTTGAAGTCCTGCTTCTTGGTCGCGAGCCGGCCTCTCGCCAGCGCGGCCTTGTACGTGGCGAGCGCCTGCTTCTCCTTCTCGGTGAGCGGGCGCGCGCTCGGCGCGGGCAGGGCCGGCGACGCGGGCAACGCCGACGGCGCCGGTGGCGCGGCGCTGCTCGCCGAAGCGACGGCGGCAGGCGAGCTCGCCGCGACGGGCGGCGCGCTCTCGGCGGTCGGCCGCGGCGGCTGGTCACGGCAGCCCGCGGCCACGCACGCCGCGATGAAGCCGAGCGCGAGGCGCCCCTCGACGTGGCGCGCGCAGCGGCGGCCGGTGACTTCCGTGGTCATGGTGCGCATCCTCGCCCGTCCGGGTCGAGCCTGTCACCGCAGATCGATGCCGGCAGGCCGCGCGGCTCGCAGCGCCGGAGCGCGACAGCGCGCTACAGCGCCCCGACGCGCTCCGCGGCCGCCTCGGCGGAGCGCACGGCGGCGTCGATCCCGGATCCGTGGAACGCCGATCCGGCGAGGAGGACGCCGCTGCCGGCGAGCGCCTGCTCGACCTCCCGGACCCGCGCCGCGTGGGCGGGGGTGGAGACCGGGAGCGCGCTCGACCAGCGCGAGACCCACGCGCGCTCCGAGGGCCCGTGCACGCGCAGCACGCGGGCGAGCGAGGCCTCGGCGCGCGCCGTCCAGGCGTCGTCGCCCATCTGCTCGAGGTCCGCCGGATCCGGGCGGAAGAAGAGGCGAAGCGTGACGTGGCCGGCGGGGGCGCGCTCGGCGAACTTCGAGGTCGTGAACGTGCACGCGCGGAAGCCGTGCGCCTGGTGCCCCGCGGCGACGACGAAGCCGGTGCCGTCGAGCGGGTGCTCGATCGCGGCGCGCGGGTACGCCAGCGAGACCGTCACGCTGGAGAGCGTCTCGGCGCCGCGGAGCGCCCGCCCCGCCTCGCCGAGCAGCGCGGCCGCGCCGGCGGCGTGGGTGGCGAGGACGACCGCGTCGGCGTCGATCTCGGCGCCTCCGGCGAGCGCGAGGCGGAAGCCGCCGGCCACCGGCGCGAGCGAGGCGACCGCTGCGGAGGAGCGCACCTCGACGTGCCCGGCGATCGCGAGCGCGAGCGTCTCGGTCAGCTGCGCCATCCCGAGGCGGAAGGTCCGGATCCCCTTGCCGAGCTCGTCGCGCGGCACCTGGAAGCCGAGGAACTCCGCCGCCTCGCCCGGCGCGAGCTCCCGCAGCGCGACGCCGTCGAAGCCGAACGACCGGTGCGTCTCCTGACCGACGAGATCGCCGGCGATGCCGAGCGCGCTCGCCAGCCCAGGGACTGCCTCGCTCCGCGCGATGAACCCCTCGGCGCCGAGCTCGACGACGAAGCCAGAGGCCCGCTCCGTCCAGAGCTGTCCGCCGACCCGCGGAGCCGCCTCGACGAGCGTCACCTGGTCGCCCGCCATCGCTCGCCGGAACGCAACGATGCACCCGGCCAGACCGCCTCCAATGACGGCAACGCGTCGCATCGCGCCTCTATACCACGAGGCGATAACAATGTGAGAAGCACTGCATCCGGCGAGCAGGATCCGCCCGGGTTCGCCCGCCGGCGATACCCCTGTGAGAAACACTCCATTCACCGACCGGGAACAACTCGAGTTCGCCCGCTTGCAAGCTCAAGGAACGCTCGCCGGCGCGCGCGCATCGGTCTACGATGCCTCCATGGTGAGGATCTCAAAGTATTTCGACGTCAAGAGAGACGCCTATGGCCGCGAGTACATGGAGGTGTACTTCGACGGAATCGCCCTCCTCAGGCTCGTCATGACCAACAAGGGGACGGCCTTCACGCCGGAAGAGCGCGTGAACCTCGGGCTCGACGGGCTGCTCCCGCCGCAGGTCAACACCATGGATCAGCAGCTCGCCCGCGTCTATGGCGGGTTTCGCCGCGAGCCGACGCCGATCGCCAAGTATCAGTATCTGCGGGCGCTCCAGGAGCGCAACGAGATCCTCTACTATGCGCTGCTCAATCGCCACCTCGGCGAGATGCTGCCCATCGTCTACACGCCGACCGTGGGCGAGGCCGTGCAGCAGTTCAACTTCCTCTATCAGAGCGCGCGCGGCGTCTCGTTCTCCCCCGTGAACATCGATCGCGCCGAGCGTGTGCTCGCGAGCTTCCCGTGGGAGGACGTGCGCATGATCGTGGCGACCGACTCCTCCGCGATCCTCGGCATCGGCGACCAGGGTTACGGCGGGCTCGCCATCCCGATCGGCAAGCTCGCGCTCTACACCGCGGGCGGCGGCGTGAGCCCGTTCCACACGATGCCCGTGGTCCTCGACGTGGGGACCGACCGAGCCGATCTCATCGAGGACCCGTTCTACCTCGGTGTTCGCCAGCGCCGCCTGCGCGGCGACGCCTACTTCGACTTCTTCGACAGGTTCGTCGACGCCGTGAAGAGCAGCTGCCCGCGCGCCGTCATCCAGTGGGAGGACCTCTCCAAGGAGGCCGCCTTCTCCGTGCTGGATCGGTACCGGAAGGTGATCCCCTCCTTCAACGACGATATCCAGGGGACAGGGGCAGTCACCCTCGCGGGCGTGGTCGCCGCGTGCAGGCTGCGCGGCGAGCGGCTCAGGGACCAAGCGGTGGTCATCCACGGCGCGGGCGCGGGCGGCGTCGGCGTCGCCTGGGCCATCTGCCAGGGGATGCTCCGCGAGGGGCTCACCGAGGACGAGGCGCTCGCCCGCATCTTTGTCCTCGACTCCAAGGGCCTCCTCGCGAAGGACCGCCCGATGGAGGAGTACAAGCGCAAGTTCGCGCAGGATCCGGGGAAGATCGCCGCATGGAAGAAGGCCGGGGCCGTGCCGACGCTGCTCGAGACCCTCGAGAACACGCGCGCGACCGTGCTCCTCGGGCTGTCCGGGCAGCCGCGCTCGTTCAGCGAGCCCGTGATCAAGGCCATGGCCGCCAACACCCCGCGGCCGGTCATCTTCGCCCTCTCCAACCCGACGAGCGCCTGCGAGGCGCTCCCCGAGGAGATCCTCGCCCTGACCGAGGGCCGCGCGCTCGTCGCGACCGGCAGCCCGTTCCCGCCCGTGGAGCTCGACGGCAAGACCCTCCCCATCGGCCAGGGGAACAACGCCTTCATCTTCCCGGGGCTCGGGTTCGGCTCCATCCTGTCCGACGCGCGCGAGATCACGGACGGCATGGTGCTCGCGGCGGCGTATGCGCTCGTCGACTACACGGCGGAGAAGCACCTCGACAAGGGGCTCATCTACCCGCCCGTGGAGGAGCTCCAGGAGGTCTCCACGCGCGTCGCCATCGCGGTCATCCGCGCGGCGTTCGAGGACGGCGTCGCGAGGAGCAAGAAGGTCGACGCCGGGAACGTCGAGGCCTATGTGAAGGCGCGGTTCTGGCAGCCGAAGTACCTGCCGTTCGTCCGCGGCTAGATCCTTGCGCGGCGGGGCGCCCGCGGCGCGCGCCGCGGGCGGCGCCACCTCAGCCGAGCTGGGACAGGAACTTCCGGAGCTGCTGCGCCTCCACCATCGTCATCACCGGGACGAGCCAGGCCTCGAGCGAGGTGGTGTCGCGAAACGCCTTTCGGCTCGAGTTGTGCGCGTCCCGGATGAGGCGCTCTACCTGGAGCCCCAGGATCGCGTTCGACACCGGCAGCAGGTAGGCCGTCCGGTGCACCGTGGCGTTCTGGATCCGCATCATCTCCAGGAACTTCTCCGCGCTCTCGGGCGCGAGCACGTCGACCTGGAGCAGCTCGATGCAGACAACAGCGCCATGCCGGTTCTGGGTCACGACGCCCTGGATCCGGGCGATGCACGCGTCGACCTCGCCAGTCGGGAGCGGTGATGCGAGCCTCACCTCGATGAGACGACCGGCCCTGTTGTCAACGGAGTACATGAGCGAAATTCACCCTAACGTAGACGTCCGGACCAGAGCGCGTCAATGAACGGCGGTTCCGTGCGGCGCGGCGCCGTACGCACCCCCACGTCATCGACGGTTTTTGTCAGCGCCCTCATCAAGCACCACAGAAAAAACCGTCTGCGACGGCGCTCACGCGTCGGACGAGAAGATCACCTTCCCGGCGCGCGCCTCTTCCTCGGAGGCCGCCTCCCGCTCGGCCTCGAGGGCCTTCGCCTCGGTCTCCAGATCGGGAAAGCGGTACCGGATCCCCTCGCCCGCCTCGAGGTCGACGTCGCCCCCGAGGGCGACCACCTCGCGGGTGATCTCCTCCGAGCGCGGCGGCTCCCCCGCCGCCTCCTGCCACGCCCGCTGGAGCACCGCCTCCGTGATCGGCTCCCGGCCCTGCCGCGCGCCGACGCGGCTAAGGATCGCCCGTAGCACCGCCCGCCGGCCGTTCCGCCGGGCGAGCCTCCGCTGCTTCAGCGGGCGCAGGAGCGCCCGGCCGAGCGGCAGCGCGAAGAGCGCGAGCGAGAAGACGAGCGGCACCACCCCGAGCGCGACCGCCGTCCCCGTGGCGGGCAGCTCCGCCATCGGGACGCCCTGCGCCAGGAGCCCGAGGTTGTCCAGCGTAAGGTGGGCCCCGAGCGCGTAGAGGCTCATCAGCAGGTTGAACCCGTTGAGCGCGACGATGAGCGCGTTCATCCCCGGCCCGTTCCCGGTCAGCGGAGGCAGCTCCTCGCGCTTCGCCCAGACCGGCGCGGGCGCCCGCGCCGGCGCCTCCGCCGCCGTCCGCCGGATCGCCTCGAACCGGTAGACGATGCCCCCCTCCTCGGAGACGTCGACCGTGCCGTCGTAGTCGAGCATCAGCCGCGCCATCCGCGGATCCGCCTCGTCGCGCGAGAGCCCCGTCACGCGCATCACGTCGGCGAGCCCGATCCGGCCCCGCTGCGCGCGGATCTCGGCCAGGATGAGCTTCTCGGCCTCGAGCGGATCGCGCGGCTCGGGCGTCGGGCCGAAGAAGAACCGGTTCACCTTCTCGTAGAAGGGCGTCTCGTCGCGCCGCCGCCCGAGCGCCCCGCGGTGGCCGTGCGACGAGGACCACGCCGGCTCGGACGTCCACACGAACGGCGAGAACGGGTGGAACGTCCAGAAGATCGCGTCGAGGACCAGCCGAAAGAGGAAGTACCCGGCGAACGATCCGGGGACGCCGTCGTGATTGCGGGAGTCGCTGCTCGAGCGGGCGAACAGCTGGGCGATCAGGATCCCGACGAAGATCACGACGTACGCGATCAGCACGATCGCGATCCACGCCCGCACGACGAAGCGAGCCACGCCGGCGGCGACCCGGAGGACGGCCTGGAGCGCGCGCGTGAGGCGCGTGCGGGTCTCCCACGGCTTGGTGAAGCCGTACGGGAAGCGGAAGAGCAGCTCACCTTCGGACGTCGCCTTGAGGTGCCCGCGGTGCTCGCTGACGAGCAGGTGCAGGCCGCTCTCCGCGTCGCGCAGCGGCAGGCCGCTCTTCGCCGACGCGTCGGCGAGCGTCAGATCGCCCGTGTGCCCGCGCAGGGCAGACCTCAGGATGCCGGCGGCGCGGCGGGCCTCCATCAGCTTCGGAGATTTCAGCGTCAACGGTCGCTCGCCCCTGTTCCGCGGCGGCGCAGCCGCGCCCGTCGGTACGGCATCACCGCGCTCCTCCACGGGGGCAGGACCTCCCCCGTGCCGAACTTCATGGTGGCCCGCGGGGCTCCACGCAAAGGCCACGGCGCCTTTTTCGGGCGTCGACCCCGCCCGCGCTCGCGTCAGCCGCCCGCGCTCGCGGCCGGAGGCGGGCGCGATCTCGGCGTGGCGTCGACCATCCGCACCTCCAGGCCGAGCGCGTCGCGCAGCATCCCCGCCTTCGCGACGACCGTCCACTCCTCGAGCGCCCGGTCCTCCGCGCCCTGCACCTCGATCACCAGCGTGTCGCCCTCGATGCGGCCGCTCACCTCCGCGACCTTCGCCCGGTGCTCGCGATCGAGCGCGTCGGCGATGCGGAGGATCGACGCCATGGCCTTCACCTTGGCGCGCGCGTCGCGCGAGAGCGCGCGGAAGTTGTCGTGGTCCATGCTGGGCGGCGACTTCCTGTGGTAGCGCGCGATGTTCGCGACGATCGCGCGCTCCTCCGGGGTCAGGCCCATGAGGTCGCTGTGGGCGATGACGTAATAGCTGTGCTTGTGGTGCCCCTCGTAGCGGACGAAGTCGCCGATGTCGTGGAGCAGGGCCGCCGCGCGCAGGAGGATCCGGTCGCGCTGGCCGAGGCGATGGCGCGGCGCGAGGTCGTCGAACAGCCGCTCGGCGAAGCGGGCCACGAGCGCGCCGTGCTTCTCGTCGAAGTGGTAGCGGCGGCCGAGCCGGACGCAGGCGTCGCTGACCGCGGCGGCCTCGCCGCGGAAGTCGGGGCCGAGGAAGTGGGCGTGGGCGAGATCGACGAGCACGCCCTCCTTGAGCCCGACCCCGGGAGCGACGATGATCCGCTGCGCGAACGCCCGGGCGATGCGGCCCAGGATCGTCGCCGCGGGGACGATGGTGTCGGCGCGGTCCGGGCGCAGGCCGTAGATCTGCGCGCGCTCCTCGGGCGTCTTCGACGCCATCTCGTCGAGCAGGCGGGACATCGCGGCCACGTCGATCGCCCGCCCCTCCGCGGACCCTGCCGGCGCGGGGCAGAGCTCCGCGAGCGTCTCGATGTTGCCGCCCGTGCCGACGAGCAGATCGACCCCCGAGCCCGACCCCTCGCCGAGCAGCTCCACGATCTCGCGCGTGGCCTCGACCATGACGCGATCGACGTACTCCTCGACGAGCCGCCGGTGCCCCGCGTCGACCGGGCGGCGATCCTCGAGGAAGGCCTCGACCATCCGCACCGTCCCCACGGGGAGCGAGCGCGAGAAGACGGCCCCGCGGCCGCGGAGCAGCGTGAGCTCGGTGGAGCCGCCGCCGATGTCGACGAGGAGCGCGGTCCGCTCGCCGAGCGCGACGCGCTCGCGGACGGCGAGCTGGACGAGGCGCGCCTCCTCGATCCCCTCGATGACCTCGATGTGGACGCCGGCCTCGCGCGCGGCGCGCTCGACGAAGAGGTCGCCGTTCTGGGCCTCGCGCGCGGCGCTCGTCGCCACGGCCCGGTAGCGGTCGACCTTGGCCGCATCCATCGCCGTGCGGAAGCGCCGGAGCGCCTCGCAGGCGGCGCCGATGACCCCGGACTCGAGCCGGCCCTTCGTGAACACGTCGTGCCCGAGACGCACCGACGCGCGATCCGCATGGACATCGCGGAACGGGTGGAAGCGCGGCGCGTCGGGCGCGCCGGTCGCGGCCCCGGCGAGCGCCGGATCCCAGCCGGCCCCGAACGCCCCGAGCGCCGGAGGATCGACGTCGACGATGCGAAGCCGGATGGCGTTGGATCCGATGTCGATCGCCGCGAGCCGCGCCATGTCGGGAGAAGTAGCGAAGCTCCGGGCGGTTGGCTACTCTCATGCCGCTCATGTCGAGGAAGCTTCATCAAGGCTCGGGGGCTCCCCATCTCGGCCCCCTTCAGCATCGGCCTTCAGCACGCGCGCTCGCGCCCGGGCAAGCTCGGGACGCGCGCCGCCTCGCCCGCGGCGCGCGGGGGGCGGCGCGCCTCGCGCTGGGGATCGCGACCGCGGCGCTCGCGCTGGCGGCGTGCAGCGGCGGCGAGGCGCGCGCGCCGAACCCGTTGCGCGCCCTCGACGAGCGCAGAGCGATCGAGGTGATCCGCCGGGCGATGGCGCACGAGGGCGCGCAGCCGGCGCGCGGGCGCGAGGTCGAGCTGACCAGCGGGCAGAAGGTGCGCGTCGATGTCGGCGTGCAGAGCCGCTCGTACGGCGTCGTCTACGTGACCGAGGAGGACGCCCAGGCGCTCGGCGCCGCGATCCCGCCGCCGAACGGCCGGGACGAGAAGCTACGCATCGTCCGCGGCGGGCCGGACGGGGCCATTCGCCTCGTGCTCCTCTACCAGCAGAACTACCTCTACGACGACCTCGTCGGCGAGTCGCACGAGCGCACGACGATCACCGCCGAGCGCGAGCTGACGCGCGACGTGCAGGACTTCATCACCTACGCGCGGACGCAGAAGTTCCAGTGAGCGCGCGCGAGGAGGGCGGGCCGGCGCGCCGCCGGGGGCACCGGAGAGAGCGAGAGGCCGAGGAGCGCGCGCGACGCGCGCTCGGCGGCGGGGGGTTGCTCCTCGTCGCCGGGCTCGCGCTGGTCGGCGTCGGGCCGTCGGACGCGGGCATGGGGCTCACGGTGCTCGCGCTCCTGGTGCTCATCTACGGGATCCACAGCTTCGGCCGGCTGGGGACGGAGCGGGACGGACGGAGCGAGCAGGCGCGGGCTCCGTCGCGTTGAGGCTTGCAGAGCGGGGCGCGTTCGAGCAGCATCCGCCGCCATGCATCGCCCTACGCGCCAGCACGAGCACCTCACCCTCAAGGTCACCCAGAAGCAGGAGCGGAGCGCCCAGAGCTCCCGGAAGCCCGGCCGCAAGCACAAGCGCTGGAGCAAGTTCCTCGCGCAGTACGCGCCGCTCGTCGCTGGCGCCGAGACGGCCGCCTCCGCCGAGAGCTGAGCCCCCGCCGCCGGCCGAGGACGGCCTGGCGCCCGGCCTTCACGATTCCACCCTACACATAATTTCAAACCCATCGCATACCGGCGCAGGCCGCCTCCGACGAGGCGGCGGCGCCTCCGCCCGCGATGGCCGCTGTGCCGCCCGTGACACGAGCTGCTACCGCCCACGGTGCGACGCGGCCACCGCACCGCGGCCTCTCCATGGTTCGTGGATTTTCGTGATGGGGTCGCGCTCATCTCGCCACGTAGCCAAGAGAACACCCCCTCTCGGCGTCTGATACGCGATCGCCAGGCGGCCTGTCACCCACTCCGCGCGAGACGGGCGCGCCGGCTCCGCGCGCATGGCGCGCGAAGGGCCCACTCCATCTCTCGCGCAAGGAAGGATCCATGCCCGCTCGTCCTCCGTCCCGCGCTGCCCGCGCGGCAGCGTCGCTTTTGTGCTCCCTCGTCGTCGGCGGCATATCGCTCCTCCCGGGGTGCCTGAGCCGCCCGATAGCCCATCAGGACACGCGCACG
This sequence comes from Sorangium sp. So ce145, assembly GCF_051525985.1. Taxonomy (NCBI): domain Bacteria; kingdom Pseudomonadati; phylum Myxococcota; order Polyangiales; family Polyangiaceae; genus Sorangium; species Sorangium sp. So ce145. Next base: position 7,893,253 of record NZ_CP150315.1, read on the forward strand.
ACTGGCACCGTCGTCGAGCGGCTCCCGCGGCGCGTCGACAAGATCGATCTCCTCCTGACCATCGACAACTCATCGTCGATGAAGGACAAGCAGGACATCCTCGCGCTGGCCGTTCCCGATCTCGTGAGGCGCCTGGTCGACCCCCGGTGCATCGATCCGCTGGACCCCCTGGACTCGTCCCCGCCGGGGGAGGACGGCCGCTGCCCGAGCGGCAAGGAGCGCGAATTCGAGCCCGTCGTCGACATCCACATCGGGATCATCAGCACGAGCCTCGGCAGCCATGGCGCGGACTCGTGCCCCGAGGATCTGCTCACCTTCTTCAACAACGACAAGGGACACCTCATCGCGCGGAGCGACAGGGACGACCACGACGACGCAGACAACGACCCGCCGACCTACCAGAACCTGGGGTTCCTCGCCTGGGATCCGGAGCAGAAGCTCAGCCCCGCGGGCGAGTCGATCCTCGACGACGGCGCGGGGCGCGGCCTGGTGCCGACGCTGACGAACATGGTCCGAGGGGTGGCCGACAACGGCTGCGGCTTCGAGTCGCAGCTGGAGAGCTGGTACCGCTTCCTCGTGGACCCCGCGCCCTACGAGACCCTCGAGGTGGTGAACGGCAAAGCGGAGCGGCGCGGCGTGGACAGGAAGCTCCTGGATCAGCGCAAGGCGTTCCTGCGGCCGGACTCGCTGCTCGCGATCGTCATGCTGTCGGACGAGAACGACTGTTCCATCAAGGAGGGGGGGAACGCCTTCTGGGTCGCGAAGCAGAAGGACGACGGCGGCGACGTTTTTCGGATGTTCGCGCCGCGCAGGGAGTGCGCGGAGAAGGGCCTGGACGACCCGTGCTGCAAGTCCTGCGGGGCGCCCAGGGGCGAGTGCCCGCTGGACGAGGAGACCTGCGGCCCGGATGGACAGCCGAAGACGCTCCGCCCGAACGAGGACCCGCACAACCTGCGCTGCTTCGACCAGAAGCGCCGGTTCGGCATCGATCTGCTCTACCCGATCGACCGCTACACGGACGCGCTCACGCAGACGCGGATCCAGGATCACCAGGGCAATCTCGTCGACAACCCGATCTTCTCGGATCTCGACCCGGAGGACGAGAACAGCGCGGTCCGCCCGCCGGAGTACGTGTTCTTCGCGGGCCTCGTGGGCGTCCCGTGGCAGGACATCGCGCGCCAGGACGGCGCGGGTCAGCCCAATCTCCGGGAAGGCAGGGACCAGGAGGGCAACCGCGTCGGCGGCTTCAAGAGCGCCAAGGAGCTGAGCGCCCCGAACGCGGGCTTCGCGAGCACCTGGGACATCATCCTCGGAGATCCGAAGTCGCGCCGGAGCCCGGGCGATCCCCACATGATCGAGTCGCCGCTCCCCCGCGACGGCGAGAACCCGATCACCGGGACGCGCATCGCCAGCCCGGACTCGCCGGACGACGCCAACGCCATCAACGGCCATGAATGGAACCCGAACCCGGGTTTCGGCGACCTCCAGTACGCTTGCACGTTCCCGTTGCGCGAGCCCGTGACGGGCGATGACTGCAAGGGCACTGAAGACCGAGACAGCCCCCTGTGCAAGGACAACCCCGACGGCACCGACAGCAACCTCCAGGTCAGCGCGAAGGCCTATCCGGGCCTGCGGCAGCTCGAGCTCATCCGAGACCTCGGGGAGCAGGGCATCGTCGGCTCCGTGTGCCCGGCGCAGCTCGAGTTCCCGGCGGAGGACCGGCTCGACTTCGGCTATCGGCCGGCGATCGGCGCGATCGTCGATCGCCTGAAGACGAAGCTCGGCGGGCAGTGCCTGCCCCGCGCGCTCCAGCCGAACGAAAGCGGACAGGTCAGCTGCCTCGTCCTCGAGGCGCGGAGCACAGCCGAGGGGAAGTGCGGCTGCGACGGGCTCACGGCGCGGCGGGAGGTGCTCCGCGAGAACCTCGCCGCGAAGCGGATGGTGCTCGAGGATCCGGTGGCGGCGGCGAACGGCTGGAACTGCGTCTGCGAGGTCGAGCAGCTGAAGACGCCGGACGAGCTCGCGGCGTGCCAGGACACGGTGCCTCCTGCGCCGGTCGAGGTCGGCGGCGAGAAGGTGCACGGGTGGTGTTATGTCGACCCGCGGCTCGGCTTCGGCCGAGACGAAGTCGTCGCCAAGTGCCCGTCCACAGAGCGCCGCCAGGTCCGGTTCACCGGCGACGGCGCAGCCCTGGACGGCGCGACGCAGTTCGTCATCTGCACCGGCGACACCGCCGACCAGTAGCGCGGCGCCAGCTGCAGCGATCCGCTGCGCAGGCGGTCCTCGAGAGGATCGAGCTCCGGTGGCTCGGAGCGGCGCTCGGGCAGGCGCCGCTCGCCCCGAACCCGCGCTTCGTGGATCTTTGCAATCAGCGTGAAGGGCCGCCTTCTCGGCGCGAAAGCCGATAGACTGTGATGCGTGGACTCCACGGCACACCACGGCGCGGAGCGGCCTCCGTCGATTCCTCCTTCAGCCAGGTACAACCCCGAGCACGGCACGTTCGAGCTCGTGGAGACCGACGCCGACGGCCGCCGCTCGGGCGAGTGCCACGTCTACCGCGCGAGCGACGGCTCGTTGCTCTCGCGCTGCTGCTACGCGGGTGGGGTGAAGGACGGGCCGTTCACCTTGTTCCACCCGAACGGTCAACCCGCGCAGCGCGGGCGCTACCGGGGCGGCGAGCTCGACGGCGAGGTCGTGGTGTATGGCAGCGACGCCCCGACGGAGCTCAGGTTACGACCGTGCTGTGTGCCGCCCGGCGCCTGGGAGCTGCGAACGCGCTATCGGCAAGGGAGCATCCTGCGCCAGGTCTTTCACGACCGCGACGGGTACCCGATCTCCGCGGACGGCTCCCGCTGGCCCGACAGACCCGCCGGCGTCGCAGGAGAGGCCGACTACGACCACGGCTCGCAACGATGGCTGGTCCGCGAGGAGGACGAAGCCTCGGCCTCGCTCATCGACCGTTACTTCACGCGCGAGGGCAAGCCCTCTCAGGAGATCGAGGTTCGCGCTGGCGCGCGTCATCGCGAGCTCCGGTACGACGCGATGGGCCGCCCTTCCGAGGAGCGGCACTTCGATCCCCAGGGGCGCTTCCACGGCCCGTCCGTCCGCTGGTTTCCCGATCCGGACACGAGCCCTTACCTCGACCGGCGCGTGCGCGAGGAGCGCGGCCAGTATGCGCACGGTCACCCGGTCGGAGCGTTCACGGGGCTCGACGCGGACGGGGCGCCGGTGGTTCGACGCGAGCTCGGCGCGGCCCTCGACGAGGCGAGCCTCGGCGCGTCGCCCGCGCTCGCCGAAGAGATCGCGGCGTGGGACGCCGAGCGCGTCTGGGCCCTCGCGCGAGAGCTCTTGCAGGACGGCCGCGCGCGCGAGGCCTGCTGCGCCGCGGCCCGCGCGGCGGCCCGCGGGGGCGAGCGAGAGAGGCTCGCCGAGTTCCTGCGCGGTGCGACGCTGCAGCCGAGACCCGAGGTCGTGGAGCAACGCGGGCGAGCGCTGCTCGAGGCGTCCGACGCGACCGCGCTCGGCGTCCTGGACGAGCTCTTGCTCGGCGCCGAGCCGAGCGCGGCGTACCGCACGCTCGCCGCCGTCTTCCGGGGCTCGCGTCGCGTCGCGCTCTCGCTCGTCGAGGCGGCGCTGCTGCTCGTGCCCGAGCGCCGCTCGACCTGCATCACGCGCGCGCTCCTGCGGCTCGATCTCGGCGACACGCGCGGGGTGCTCGAGGACGCCGACCGCGTCGAGGCCGACGCCCCCGCCGTGGCCGAGCACCTCAGGACCTTCGTGCGGCTGCTGTACCCGGAGTTCGCTTTCTGGCCGGCGCGCCAGGCCATCGATCCGGTGCCCGGCGACACATCGGCCACGGTCGAGCTCGATCAGCCGATCGAGCAGGTTCGGCAGAAGGTCCAGCTCTACGCCACCCGCTTGCTGCGCCTGCGCGAGGCCGTGCAGCGCAGCCTGCCGGGCACGGAGCCCTGCCCGTGGCTCCCGCCCGATCTGTCGCACCTCTTGCCGGACGGGCCGGTGGAGCTCGCGCGGACAGAGGCGACCTTGACCGAGGAGACCGAGAATGGCGTCGAGACCGTCGAGCTCACCGTAGACGAGGCGCTCGACCCAGGAGCCCTGCCGGTCTCTCTCCTGATGCGGAGGGCCCGAGCCGAGTGGGCCGCCCTCTGCTGGCTTTGCTGGTCGGCCGGCCTCGACAAGGTCGCGTTGCCGGAGCGCATCGCGCACCGGCCCGACTTCACGGCGGCGGTCAACATGTCGCTCACCCGCTGGTTCCGCGCGCGCGACCAGCTGCAGAGCGGCGGGCTCGTCAGCCGGGCGCGCGGCGTGCCGGGCTTCCTCTGGGAAGGGCACGACATCGGCGAGCTCGACCCCACGCTCGCGGGCATCGCGGCCGACGAGTACTTCGAGATGCGCTGTCTCTTCGTGTGGCTCATGTTCCGGGAGAACATCTCCCCGTTCCAGAGCGATATCCGCGCGGCGTGAGCGCGACGCACCATCTCGCCACAGCGGACAGGTCGAGGCGTGGCGGTCCTGCGCGCGACGGGTGACCCCTTGAGCTCGCGCGTCGCGCCGATCGCTCGCGGCGGCCGGTCTGGCGCCTCGCTTGCATCCGCTCCCGCGCATGCATCTACACCGGATGAAGACTCCAGGTCTCGCTCACATCGCCTACCTGCTCGGCAACAAGGGCGAGGCGATCGTGGTGGACCCGCGGAGGGACATCGACGAGGTCCTCGCGGCGGCCCGGGAGAGGGATCTCGTGTTCAAGTTCATCCTCGAGACGCACCGCCACGAGGACTTCGTCATCGGATCTGGGGCCCTCGCGAAGGCGGCGGGCGCGAAGATCGTGAGCGGAGATCATCCGCTCTTCGGACAGAGCGACATCCGGATGCGGGACGGCGAGGAGCTCGACCTGATCGGGCTGCGCATCCGCGCGCTCCATACGCCGGGACACACGCCGGAGAGCACGTGTTATGCCGTGTTCCTCCCGGACGTGCCCGGGCGCGCCTTTGGCGTCTTCACCGGAGATACGCTGTTCATCGGGGAGACGGGCCGGACCGACCTGCCCGACCGCGAGAAGACCAGCGACAACGCGCGCCTCCTCTTCGCCTCGGTGCACGAGAAGCTCCTCCCGCTCGGGGATCAGGCGCTCGTCTGGCCCGCCCACGGCTCCGGCTCGGTCTGCGGGGGCAACATCGCGGAGCGCGACGATTCCACGCTCGGCCTCGAGCGCGCCTACAATCCCGTCTTCGTGAGGTCGGCCGACGACTTCGCCCGCGCCAAGGTCGCGGAGCGCATCCCGCGCCCACCCTATTTCAGCTTGATGGAGAGGCTGAACCTCGAAGGGGGCAAGCCGCTCTCCGTGAAGCCCGGTGAAGTACCCTTCCTGCCGCCAAGCAAGTTCGCGTCGGAGTCCAAGCAGGGGCTGGTGCTCGACGCGCGCGACCCCGAGGCGTTCGCGTCGGGCCACCTGCCCGGCTCGCTGAACCTCTGGTTCGCTGGGCTCCCTGTGTTCGGCGGGTGGGTCGCGGACGAGGCGACCCGGGTGTACCTGGTCGTCTCGCGCACCGCGGACGTGGAGGCGGCGGTCCTGCACCTCGCGCGCGTCGGCGTCGATCACGTCTCTGGCGTGCTCGCCGGAGGGTTCGACGCATGGCGGGACGCCGGCATGCCCATCGAGAAGACGGGCACGATGACCCCGCGCGAGCTCCACGACGCGGGCGGCGCCGTCGCCGTGCTCGACGTCCGCGATGATCAGGAGTTCGAGGCGGAGGGGCACATCGAAGGCGCGCGGCACATGTACGTGGGCTATCTCGACGAGCACTTCGAGAAGGTCCAGCCCGCGCTGCCGCGTCATGGCCGCATCGCGCTCGTCTGCAGCGTCGGGCATCGCGCTGGGCTCGCGACGAGCGTCCTCCGTCGCCGCGGCTTCACCGAGGTCGCCAACGTCCTCGGCGGGATGACGGCGTGGGGGAAGCTCGGTTTGCCGACGAAGCAGGGCCCCGAGCGCACGATCGCCACCATGGATATCGAAGGAGCGCGACGATGAGCTCGCAGGCAGGCGCGCGCTGGGCGCCGGAGATCGCCGGACTCGCGATCGGAGCGCTGGAGACGTTCGCGATGGGGACCGCGAAGCGGCCTCTCGGCGTGACGTCCGCGTTCGAGACGGGGGCGAGCGCGCTGGCGCGCCGGCTCGCGCCGCAGGCCAGCCGGGTGAACGAGTTCGTGGCCAAGCGGGAGACGACGCCGAAGATCGACTGGGAGGTGCTGCTCGCCCCGGGCATCGTCCTTGGCGCGTTCCTGGCCTCGCGCGCCTCGGGCACGCGAGGATCCTCGCTGCCGGGCGCATGGCGGGCGCGGTTCGGGGAGAGCCGCGGAAAGCGCTACGCGGCCGCGTTTTGCGGGGGCGCCCTGATGATGTTCGGCGCGCGGCTCGGCAAAGGATGCACAAGCGGGCACGGCATCAGCGGCACGATGCAGCTCGCCGCGGCGAGCCCGCTGGTAAAAAACGACGGCTTGGATAGGCCGCGACCTCCACGTCGCCTCCGGAACGACCCTTCCGCCAGATCGCGACCTCCACGTCGCTTCCGGAACGACCTCGGGAGCGGCGGCGGGTTCGACTGCTTCCTCGCCGCCAGGCAGGTCGGCCCAGAAGGGCGAGTTATCGGCGTGGACATGCCGCGATCCGGAGCGGCCGTCCGTGTCATCCGGCGTCGCCCGTAAGAGCAGCGGCCCACCCCTCGCGGGAGACGAGCTCGGCCACGCGCGCGCGGACCGCATCGCGGATCTGTCGAACGCGCTCCACCGGCTTGCCCTTGGGATCCTCGAGCGGCCAGTCTTCACGGCGCAGCCCTGGAACCACGGGGCAGACCTCTCCGCATCCCATGGTGACGAGCAGCATCGCCTGGCGGGCGAGGTCGTCGGTTAGACGCTGCGGCTTCGCGCTCGAGAGATCGATCCCCACCTCCGCCATCGTGACGAGCACCTCCGGGTGAACGCCCGGGCCCGGCTGAGTGCCGGCCGAAATGGCGCGCGCCTTGGATGGGTCAGACATGGCGTTGAACCACGCCGCGGCCATCTGTGAGCGACCCGCGTTGTGAACGCAGGCAAAAAGCACGGTCTTCACGACATATCCTCCGGGAGTATGCGATCGACTACGCGATCGGCGACCTTGGGCAGGGCGGGAACGAGCCAGCGAAATGCCAGCGTTGCCACCGCTGCCCCTGCAAGCTGCGCGACAACAAACCCAGGTGCGTCCGCCGGGCGGATGCCGGCGAAGGTGTCGCTCGCCGCCCTGGCAAGCGTGACAGCCGGGTTGGCGAACGACGTGGACGAGGTGAACCAGTATGCGGCCGTGATGTACGCGCCAACGGCGAACGGAACCGCCTCGACCCGCCTCCGGGCGCTGCCCCAGATGACGGCCAGCAACCCGAACGTGGCAACGAACTCGCTCGCCATCTGGGCGAGCCCCGAGCGCTCGTGCCGCGACGCCGAGAACAGTGCCTCGCCGAACATGACATGAGCCACGGCGACGCCCGCGAAGGCCCCGGCGATCTGGGCCAGGATGTACGCGGGCACCTCGCGCCAGGAGAGCCCACCCTGGCTCGCGTCGGCGAGCGTGACGGCAGGGTTGAAATGCGCGCCGGAGATGGCGCCGAAGGTCAGGATGAGCGCCACCAGCGCGGCGCCCGTCGCGACGGTGTTCGCGAGCAGGGCGAGCGCCACGTTCCCGCCGGCAAGGCGCTCGGCCATGATGCCGGACCCGACCACCGCGGCGAGCAGCAGAGCCGTCCCGAGCGCCTCGGCGACGGCCCTGCGCGCGAGATCAGCGCGCGGCGCCATCGTTGAGCTTGGCCGGGACGCAGCATGCGGGTGCGCAGCACGAAGCGTCGTTCTTCGAGGGCATCGCAGGCTGGCTCCCCATCACGTCCGCGTCGCCCTTCACGACGAACACCTCCCACGAGTTGCCGTCGGGGTCCTCGATCCACACCTTGTCCTGCACCGCGTAGCAGCAGGCCGTGTCCTCCTCCGTGAAGGTCTTGAGCTCAGCGGCCTCGAAGCGACTCTTGGCCTCGAGGACATCCTCCGTGCTCGCGACCTGAATACCAAAATGACTGGCGTTGACCCCGGTGCGCGGCGCCTCCTGCATCGTGAGGTTCAGGGACGGAGACGCCAGATCGAACTTCGCGTAACCGGGGCGGCGCTTCGTAGCACGCACGCCGAACGCCCTCTCATAGAACGCGACCGAGGCATCGATGTTGGAGATGTTGAGCGAGATATGAGGCTTGAGCACATTCATGGTGATATCCTTCGATAAAAATCGAAATAAAGAAGAAAAAAAAATCAGCAGCACCCCTTACCTCGCTTGCAACAATCCTCCCAGAGGTACGAGGTGAGCGCTTGGAGCGCGCCGTAATCGGCGCTGTAGTAGTGGAACGTCCCCTCCCCACGGGATTTCATGACCCCGGCGTCGACGAGCCGCTTCAGGTGATGGCTCAGCGTCGAGGCCGGCAGGTCGACGTGTCCCTGGATCTCACCGGCCGATGCGCCGTCTTCGCCTGCTTGAACCACGAACCGCAAGATGCTCAGGCGCACCGGGTGTCCCAGCGCTGCGAGCTGTCCCGCGTGACGGTCTAGCTTCGACGGCACACGTCATTTCTACCAACACCAGAACAGCCCTGCAAGGCCATTTGCGGAGGCCGGAGAGGCCGGAGTCAGCGACCCAACACTACAGTACTTCCAGAATTTTGTGCCCCTTGCCACGCGGTGTCGCGCGTCAACGACGGAGGCCCAGCGGCAGAAGGCGACAGAAGACCGAGGTGGCCAACATCCGAGGAAGCGCTGCATGCGCCGTCCGTACCACATTCGCTCACCAGGTGTGCGGGCCCTGCTCTGGCCCGGAGTCGCCGGCGCTACGACACGGATGCGCCGGCAGTCGTGCCCTTCGTGGTTCGCTCGTGCCGCCGCTGCATCGAGGCCCTCACGAACTGATTGAAGAGCGGATGTGGCGAGTTCGGGCTGCTCTTGAACTCGGGGTGAAACTGGCAGCCGACGAAGTAGGGGTGATCCCGCAGCTCGATCATCTCGACGAGACGCCGATCAGGCGATGTGCCGGATATCGTCATGCCGTTCTGCATCAGCGTGTCCCGGTAGGCGTTCGATATCTCGTAGCGATGGCGATGGCGCTCGCTGATCTGGGTCGACCCGTAGGCATGCGCGGCGAGCGACCCCTTCTCGAGGATGCACGGGTAAGCGCCGAGGCGCATCGTCCCCCCCTTCTCGGTGATGCCGCGCTGATCCGGCATGATGTCCACCACCGGGGCGCTCGTGCTTCGATCCACCTCGACCGTGTGAGCGTTCCGGATCCCGCATACGTACCGCGCGTACTCGACCACTGCCAGGTGCATGCCCAGGCAGATGCCGAAGAACGGGATCTGCGCCTCGCGGGCGAAGCGGATCGCCGCGATCTTCCCCTCCACACCGCGATCACCGAACCCACCGGGAACCAGGATGCCGTCGAGCACCTCCAGGTTTACGTCGCGCTCCCCCTGCTCGATCTTCTCGGAATCGATGTACTCCAGCTCGACGCGGACATCGTTCTGGATGCCCCCATGGATGAGCGCCTCGTGGAGGGACTTGTACGCGTCGCGCAGGTGCACGTACTTCCCGATGATCCCGATCTTGACGGCGCCATTCGACGGACTCTTGAACCGCTCGACGATCTTCCTCCAGTTCGAGAGGTCGGGTTGACGTGCCCAGATGTTGAGCTTCTCGGCGATCTGCTCGTCCATGTACTCGCCATGCAGGGCGATGGGCAGCTCGTACAGGCAGGAGACGTCCGCGGCCGCGATCACGCACTGCACCGGAACGTTGGAGAACAGCGATATCTTCTCCTTGATGCTCTTCGAGAGCGGCCTATCGCAACGACATACGAGGATGTCCGGCTGGATGCCGATCTCGCGCGCCTGCATCACCGCGTGCTGTGTCGGCTTCGTCTTCGACTCGTGGGCGGTGCTGATGTATGGAACGAGCGTAACGTGCACGTTGATCGCGTGCTGTGCCCCGACCTCGAGCTTGATCTGCCGGATTGCCTCCAGGAACGGGAGCGATTCGATGTCGCCGACTGTGCCGCCGATCTCGATGATACCGAGATCGGCGCCCTCCACGGCCGCGAGCATGCGCTGCTTGATCTCGTACGTCACGTGCGGGATCACCTGCACCGTACCACCGTTGTACTCCCCGAGTCGCTCCTTGGCGATCACTGCCTCGTAGACACGCCCGGTCGTCAGGCTGTTCAGGCGCGTCATTCGCGCCGAGGTAAATCGCTCGTAGTGTCCCAAGTCGAGATCGGTCTCGGCTCCGTCGTCCGTCACGAACACCTCGCCGTGCTGATATGGCGACATCGTGCCAGGATCCACGTTGATATACGGGTCCGCCTTCATGAGCGTGACCCGCAAGCCGCGCGCCTCCATGAGTGCCCCGATTGACGCCGACGTCAGGCCCTTTCCGATGGAGGACACGACGCCACCGGTGACAAAGACGAGCTTCGTTCGCTTGCTCACAGCTTTCTCTCCGCGGTGCGGCGACGGCACGCACTCGGTAAGTAGGATGAGCTCTGGATTCCCCCGGGACAGCAGTCCCGATCTCCCGAGAGCAACGGGTCGCCCTCCTATCACCGCTCTCGCCGGGAGACAACTGCCGGCCAGAGCTCCACGTGTCTTCACCTCGTCCGGTGGTCTACGGAACGGGTAGGCACACGGCTTGCAGCCGCCCCCCAACTGCTCATCCCGAGATACGTGGCCAACGCCGCCCCTCCCTCGGCAGCATGCCCATGCAGCCGTCACTCGAAGGAGCCGTGGGCGGGCGCGAGACGAAACAGTCCTGAGACGTGGCCGATAAGCTCAGGCCATAAACCGCGAAATCACGCAGCTTGGAGCTGAAACAAGCCGGGCGAGCGATGATGAAATCGTCGACCTCTACATGGCGATGAGCGCCGCGCGATGCAGTCAGGGTGGATAGTTTGCGCGTGTCTACAGGGCAGCAGTATTTCGACAATCCTGGAAGGATCAGATCCTACTTCCAACAAATTCGATTGACGTCTTCGAGAATGCTATGCATCCTCACCCTGCCCATCTGTTGGCGGGTATGACTGGTCCGACCACCGGATCTGGTCGAGCCATGGGCGCGAGGTGGGGGTATGGCCTTCGCCCTCGCTCATCTCTTGAATCAGGGGGTTCGGGACGCAACCGCTCGCGGGGATCGGGGCTGCGCACCACCGGATTCTTTGGGATCCGCGTCTCGCGAGACAGATGGCCGCACGGATTTGGCGTCAACGGAGGACCGGGTTTTACTGCCATGGAAATCAACACCCAGATCATTCATGAGCTGCTCAAGACGAAGTCCGACGACGGCTCGTTCTCCGGCGTCGTGCTGGTGCGGCAGCAGTGCACGAACAAGGTCGAGTACGCGTGCGGCATGGCCGACAGGAGCAACGCGATCTCGAACACGCCGAGCACGAGGTTCGCGACGGCGTCGGCGAGCAAGATGCTGACGTCGCTGGCCGTCGCCCAGCTCGTCGAGAAGCGCAAGCTCGCTTTCGACATGAAGATCCACGAATGCCTCGGCAGGCAGCTCGGAAATATCTCGACGGATGTCACGCTTCACCACCTGCTCACCCACAGCTCGGGGATCCCCGATTACACCGACGACCGCAGAAAGGGCGATCGCGAGAGCGTCTGGAACAACGTCCCCGTTTACGCCGTTCAGAGCGCATCGGACTATCTCCGGCTGTTCGTCGAGAAGCCGATGAAGTTCAAGCCCGGCGAGCGCTACCTCTACTGCAACTCCGGCTACGTCTTGCTCGGGCTCGCCGTCGAGAAGGCGACCGGGATGAGCTTCTGCGACTACGTCGCCGAGAACATCTTCGGGCCGGCCGGGATGACCGAGTCCGGCTACTTCGAATCGGACCGACTGCCACCGGACACGGCCCGCGGGTACATCGGGAAGCCCGGCGACTGGAGGACCAACGTCTTTTCGCTCGTCCCGAAGGGAGGCCCGGATGGCGGCGCGTACACGACGGCGAAGGACCTCATGCGGCTCTGGGACGCCCTGACCGGGTACAAGCTGCTCTCGGAGGAGCTGACCCAGAAGATGCTGTCGCCCCAGATCGAGGACGGCAACACAGGCGAGTGGTTCTACGGCTACGGCCTGTGGGCGAACATCCAGGACGGCAGCACGGTCAAGTTCAGCTGTATCGGTGAGGACCCGGGCGTCAGCGTCCGGCTCTTCGTCTACCCGAAGCACGGCGTCAGGATCGCCGTCCTCTCGAACCTCAGCGAGACCGCCGCCGGCTTGGCCGACCAGATCCAGGATCTCATCTTCCCGGCCGGCACATTCAAGCTGGGGGACCCGAGCACCCTGCTGTCGTGCGGCGCTGGCGGCGGGTCGTGCGGGGCTGCTCCCACGTGTGGTGGGTGAGCAGGTGAGCGAGCGGCCAGGTTCACCGCGCGACGCGGTCGGAGGGTAACGATGGTCTTCGTCCTGTTGCTATTCATCTGTGTGCTCGCGTTCGCGAACGGCGCGAACGACAACTGCAAGGGAGTCGCCACACTCGTGGGCTTCGGCGCCGCCAAGCCGAAGCAGGCGCTGATCTGGGCCGCCGTGACCACCGCATGCGGTGCCGTGGTGTCCTACTGGATCTCCGGGGCCCTGGTGGACAAGTTCAGCCGCAGCCTGTTCGAGGCGGGCATCGTGCTCGACCACGGCTTTTTCGTCGCCGTCCTCTTCGGGGCGCTCGGCTGGGTGCTCATCGCTACCAAGTCCGGTCTGCCGGTCTCGACGACGCACTCCATCACGGGCGCGCTCATCGGCGCAGGTCTGGTCGCGTTCTCGAGCGGTGGGATCCGGTGGGCTTTCCTCGTCGACAAGTTCGCCAAGCCCCTGGCGCTCAGCCCGATCCTCTCGCTGGCCGTCGTCTTCCTGCTCGCCTGGCCAGTCACGGCTCTCGTCCAGCGGTACGCGAACCTCTGCGTCTGTGTGGTCCCTGCGCCGCCCGCTCACCTCGGGAGCACCGCGGGCGCGCTCAACATGAGCGCGGCCGCGCCTCCGGGGCCCGCGCTCGTCGCGGCCTACGACGGCGGCTGCGAGGCGCAGCCCGTTATCGCCTCGGCGACGGCCGCCATGGTTGCCAACGCGGTCCACTGGGCCAGCAGCGGCATGGTGGGCTTCGCCCGCGGCTGGAACGACGCGCCGAAGATCGCGGCGCTCGGCACCGTCGCGGCGGCGACGGTCGCGCCAGAGCACGGCCGGCCGCTCGTCTTTCTGCTCGTCACCGCGGCGATGGCCGCCGGCGGGCTCATCGCCGGCGCGTCGGTCCTGGAGACGCTCGCCAAGAAGGTCACCCCGCTGCCGCTCGTCGAGTCCCTCACCGCCAGCACCGTCACCTCGACGCTCGTCAGCCTCGCCTCATGGAACGGGCTCCCCGTATCGACGACCCACGTGTCCACCGGCGCCATCATCGGCGCAGGATTGAAGAACAACGCGCGCGAGGTGCGGTGGGGGAAAGTCGGGGAGATCGTGCTGTCGTGGCTCATCACGCTCCCCGTGTCGGCTCTCCTCGCGAGCGGCGCGCTGTTCCTTCTCTCTCGCCTCTGAGCCCGCGCCCTGCACCCCGGCCCCCGTCCAGCGACGATGCCCGTGCGAACTTAGGAAGGTGTCACGATGAACGTGCTTCTTGTCTCGACCTATGAATCCGGCTTCCAGTCGCTCGGCACGAGCGTGGCGGCCGCGCACTTGTTGGAAGCGGACGTCCGCGTCAATGCTCTGGACCTCTCCGTCACGCCGACGCCGGACATCGACGACCTGTGCCGCCATGACCTGGTCGGCTTTCATCTGCCGATGTTCCACTCGGTGCCCGCTGCGGTCCGCGTCGCCGGGCGCCTCCGGCAGCAGGAGAAGGCGCCGAAGATCTTTTTCTATGGTCTGTACGCGGATCTCTTCCGGGAGAAGCTGCTGGGCCGCCATGGCGACTACGTGCTCGGCACCGACTGGGAGGATCAGATCGTGCCTCTCGTGAAGCGGAGCCCGGATCCGTCGGTGGTCCAGCTTCAGAAGCGCGGGTTCGCCCGGCAGAACAGGTACCGCACACCGGCGCGCCAGGTGCTCCCGCACCTCGGCAACTACGCGAAGCTCGTCGAGGACGGCGCCCACATGCTCGCCGGCTGCGTCGAGGCGACGCGTGGCTGTGCCCACCACTGCACGCACTGTCCGATCCCGCCGGTCTACGGGGGCAAGGTGACGATCATCCCGGAGGAGGTCGTCCTCGCCGACATCGACAACCTCGTCCTCATGGGCGCCCGGCATGTCTCCTTCGTCGATCCCGATTTCCTGAACGTGCCTCGCCACAGCCTGTCCATCATGAAGGCCGTGAACGACAAGTACCCCTTCCTGACCTATGACTTCGTCGCGAAGGTCAGCCACTTCAGACGCCACGAGCAGTACGTGCGCGAGCTCGCGAAGCTCGGGCTGAAGTTCGTGCTCACCGCGATGGAGTTCAACGACAACGAGGTGCTCGACATCCTCAAGAAGAAGCACGACATCGACGATCTCGATTGGTCCATCGGCCTCTTCCACGAGCTCGGGGTCCATCTCAAGCCCACGTTCGTCATGGTCAATCCGTGGGCCGAGGTGGGCGACATCATGGATCTCCTCGAGTTCGTCGAGACGCGCGGCCTCATCGACGCCGTGGACCCGATCCAGTACAAGATCCGGCTCCTCCTCTTCAACAACTCACCGCTCATGGACAGCGTCGGCCTGTACGCCTCGCTGGGCGAGGAGAGCGACTACTACACCGAGTGGCGCCACCGTAACCCGGCCGTCGAGGAGCTCCACCGCGAGATCTGCCGCTGGGTGGACGAGGCGGTCGAGCGGCACCTCAGCACCGAGGACATCTTCTACGGCGTCAAGAGGCGCGTGGCGGAGCGCCTCCCACCCGGGCATCGCTCGTCCATCGGTCCCGCGCCCGTCAAGCTCCCCCCGGCGGAGTGCCCGCGCTTCAACGTCCCCAATTACTGCTGTACGGAGCCGACCGAAGGTCTGGAGGAGCTCAAAGGGCTCCTTTGATAAACCCAGTCACCAACATCCTTTCACCCTGTGAGTGTCATGGAAACTGAGCATCAATCGAGGGTCCGGGAAGACTACGGCAAGGCCGCCGCCGAGGCACAGACCTTGTGCTTCACCAATGCATACAAGAACATCGATCTTCGCTGGGTCCCGGCGGAGGTCCTCGATCGCAATCAGGGCTGTACGTCCCCCTTCGGCGGCATGGAGATGGGCCTCCGCCGCGGCGACGTGGTCGTGGATCTCGGGTCCGGAGCGGGCCTCGACGCCTTCATCGCCGCGAAGCAGGTCGGACGCTCGGGGCGGGTCATCGGCATCGACATGACGCCGGAGATGCTGGAGGTGGCGCGGAGGAACATCGACCCGGTGACCCGCGCGCTCGGCTACGACGAGCCGAACGTCAGGTTTGAACAGTCGGTCATCGAGCGGCTGCCGCTCGCAGATAGCTCGGTCGACGTTGTCCTGTCGAACTGCGTGATCAACCTGTGCGAGGACAAGCGCGACGCCTTCAGCGAGATCTTTCGCGTACTGAAGCCAGGTGGCCGGTTCGTCATATCGGACGTCTTCTGCCCCCAGGAAGTGCCGATGTACATGAAGAACGATCGCGCGCTCATCAGCGCGTGCATCGGTGGCGCCATGGCGATCCCGAGTTTGTTGCGCCTCACGCGCGCGTGCGGCTTCCGTGGCCTCACCCTCTCTCACTCAGGGAACTACAGCCGCATCGACGGCGTCGACTTTCTCTCGCTGACCGTCTCCGGGTACAAGCACGAGAGGCCGAGCGAGGGGACGATGTATGCGGCGCTGATCGGCCCCTGCTCGATGGTCACGGACGAGGACGGGACCACCTACGAACGGGGGAAGCTGGTCGAGGTGAGCGCCGCGACCGCGGCGATGCTCCAGCGCCCGCCCTACCGGGATTACTTCTTCGTGGCGGCGACGCCGCGCAAGATCGACGCGTCGTCGTGCAAGGGTATCCTCCCCGAGCCTGGCCCCTGCGTCTACGTCGGCGAGTACGCGACGCTCCTGGGTCCCTTCACCCAGGTCCGGGATGACGATGGCCACGTCTTCGAGGCGGGGCTGCCTGTCGAGATCTGCGAGAAGACCTCGCGGGTCCTGCACTTCCCGCTCTACGAGCGGCTCTTCACCCTGGTGAACCGGGCTCAGCAGCGGCCTGACGCCCTGAGCGTACAATGCGGCCCATCCTGCTGCTGAGCAGCGACAATCGTACTGGCGCCTCGCGTGATTCCTCTCGGCGGGCTCGCCGTTGTTCGAGTATACTAGAAGGACTGTAGCACCTCGATCGTGCAAGAAAGTAAGGAGAGAACGATGGCAACGACGACCACGACGACAAAAACCGGCTCCAACGAGTACTTCGCTGAGGTCGCCGAGGAGTGGGACGAGATCCGCTCGGGTTACTTCACCGAGGGGATGCGTGACGCGGCGATCGCGCAGGCCGGCCTGCCTCCCGACGCCGTGGTGGCCGACATCGGCACCGGCACCGGCTTCGTCGCGGCGGGGCTGGCCCCGAAGGTCAGGAAGGTTTACGGCTTCGACTCCTCGGCCGAGATGCTCTCGGTCGCGAAGAAGAACCTCGCCCGGTTCGACAACGTAGCGCTGCAGGTCGCCGAGGGGGAGAGCATCCCGCTGCCCGACCAGAGCCTGGACGCGGTCTTCGCGAACATGTACCTGCACCACGCCCCCGATCCGGCGGCGACGATCCAGGAGATGACGCGCCTGCTCAAGCCGGGTGGCGTTCTGTGCATCACGGACCTCGACACGCACACGAACACCTGGTTCCGCGAGAAGATGGCTGACGTCTGGCTGGGATTCGATCGCACGGACGTGAAGAAGTGGTACGCCGACGCGGGTCTTCAGAAGGTCGAGGTGGACTGTGCCAAGGGCACGTGCGACTGCACGGGGCCCTCGGGCGAGGCCATCAAGGTGACCGTCTTCATCGCGCTCGGGAGGAAGTGAGCGCAAGGGGGGCGGACCGCCCGGAGTTGTGCGCTGATCAAGCCAGTCATTGATGAGAGTGTGAAGGGAGAACGGCGGTGGAGACGCAAGTGGCCGCGACGCAGCCAGAGATCAACATCATCGCACCGGAGAACCTCCGGTGGCCTTACCCGATGTTCCGCCGTCTGCTCCTGGAGGAGCCGGTGTTCTACGACAAGAACACCGGCTCCTGGGTGGTCTCGCGGTACGAGGATGTCAACGCGCTCCTCCGGGACGCGCGGATGTCAGCGGACCGGTACGTCGCCCTCGCGGATACCGTTCCTCCCGAGCAGAAGGAGATGAACAGCTACATCGTGAAGTCGCTCTCGATGTTCATGCTGAACGTCGAGAACCCGACGCACTTCCGGCTGCGCAACCTGACGAACCGGTCGTTCACGCCCAAGTCGATCGCGGCGATGCGCCCCTCCGCGCACGTGGTGGTGAACGAGCTCCTGGACGCCGTGCAACCCCGTGGCCACATGGACGTCGTCGCGGATCTCGCCTATCCCATGCCGATCAAGTTCATTTGCGGGATCCTGGGCATGCCCGTGGAAGACATGGGGTTGATCAAGCAGCTCTCGGACGACGTCTCCGTGTACATCGGCAGCGCTGGGAAGGCGGCCGGGTGCATCCCGCCGGCTTACCACGCCATCGTGGAGTTCTCGAAGCTGTTTCGACCGCTGGTCGAGGCACGCCGGAAAGAGCCGAAAGACGACCTCATCAGCTCCATGGTCACGACCCGCGTCGATGGCGACTCGCTGAGCGACGACGAGGTCATCGCCAACTGCATCCTGTTCCTCGTCGCCGGCTTCGAGACAGTCACGAACCTCATCGCGTGCGGGACGCTCGCGCTACTGGAGCACCCCGATCAGCTCGAGCTGCTGAAGCGCGATAGCCGGCTGATGGAGGGCGCGATCGACGAGATGCTCCGGTACTATCCGCCTGTCAACCGGACGGCCCGGCTGTGCGTCGAGGATATCCCTCTGCGCGGCAAGGTCATCAAGAAGGGGCAGATCGTCGTGCTCATGCTCGGCGCCGGCAACCGAGATCCGAGCGAGTACCCGGATCCCGACCGGTTCGACATCGCCCGCGAGAATCGGTCCAGACCGCTCTCGTTCGGCGGCGGTCATCATTTTTGCATCGGATCCCACCTCGCCCGCATGGAGGGAGAGGTCGCGCTGGGCGCCCTGCTCCAGCGCATGCCGAACTTGAGGCTCGCCACGCAAGAGGTGGAGTGGCGGGGCAACTCCCGCTTCCGCGGCCTCAGAGCGCTCCCTGTATCATTCTGACGACGTGACGCCTCTTCAGGACGAGCGGCCCCGCTCTCGTACGGGCCGGGGCCGTCCGGCGTGCTCGATGTGCGTCAGCTCGTCCATCGGGTAGCAACCCCGGTCAGACCAGGCGCGTCACGAGGGGACATGCGATCGGCGCGATCACTCCGGCGCACGCACGCGGCTGGTTCAACCACGGCGGGTACCGTGTCCCTCGGACCTGCTCCCTGCTCTAGTTGCCTGCCGTGTGGGCGATCGCGAAGATGAGGTTGCGCTCGAGCCGGAGGCCCTTCGGCGTGCGGAACGCCTCGAGCTCGTTCGCGAGCCGCGCTCGCACCTCGCGCTTCTCCTCGGGGCTCAGGTGCGAGAGGTGGTTGCCGAACGAGCTCGAGCCGCTGTGCCTCAAGATCTCGTCGACGTCGGCGGCGTGGTCGACGAAGGTGAGGATCTCCACCGTGTCGGCGATGAAGCCGGCGCGCTCGAGCAGCGCTCGAACCTCGTCGACCGTCAGCTTGTGCGGGCGATTGCCCTCCGCGTCTCTCCCGAGCTCGGCCAGCACCTTGCGCTGGATCGGCTCGAGCTGGTGCGGCTTCTCCCGCGATCCCGTGCTGAATCCGAGCTTGCCGCCGGGCTTCAACACGCGCGCCGCCTCGGCGATGGCGCGCTCCTTCTGGGCCTCGTTCAGCCAGTGAAGGACGCTGTTCAGGTACACGACGTCGAAGCTCTTCGAGGCGAAGGCGGAGAGGTCCTCGGCGCGGCCGACCGCTGTCGCGAGGTTCGCGCGGGCCTTCTGCCGGGCGATGTCGACCCGGAGCGGCAGGGGATCGATGGCCGTCACGCTGCCCTCGGGGCCGACGATCTCTGCCACGTGAGCGGCGAGCCGGCCGGTGCCCGCGCCGACGTCGAGCACACGCTGGCCGCGCCGCACGCCCAGCGTTTCGATGAGGAGCTTGCCGTGGTTGAACTGCCGGTCGCTGCCGTGCTCGTAGGCCTGGGCGAGCTCAGGGGTGTCGAGAGAAAGGCTGATGGTGGTCATGCTGGCCGCCCGAGCAGGGCCCGTGCCGACGTCCGACGCCGCGCCGGCAGGGCCCGCGCGCCGGAGCGCCGCGCCGCCGGCGAGGCCCCGGGCGCGGCAGATCGCGGTCGCCGCTGCTCGCGGGCCAGCAGCGATGCTGCCGTGGTGCTGCGCCGCGAGCAGCGTGGCCGCGCGGCGAAAGGAGGCGGGCAGGGACGGCGGCCGGTCCGATGCGCCGGTGCATGGAGGGCCATGACTTGAATTTCGAAAGAATTTTATCAACAATCCATTCACTTCCAATGACAATCACCATGGATGGCATCGATCTGAAAGCGATCCACCTCCTCGCCCGCGACGCCCGCCGGTCGTGGGCGGACCTCGGCGAGGCGGTCGGCCTCTCCGCGCCCGCCGTGGCCGAGCGGGTGCGGCGGCTCGAGGAGCGCGGCGTCATCACGGGGTGGGAGGCGCGCCTGGACGCCCGGGCCGTGGGCGCCGGGCTCACGGCCTTCATCTCCGTCTCGATCGCGAACCGGCGCGGTCGCGGCGAGTTCCTGCGCGCCGTCGAGCGCGCGGCCGAGATCCAGGAGTGCCACCACGTCGCCGGCGACGAGGACTACCTGCTCAAGGTGCGCTGCCGCGACACCGAGGCGCTCGAGCGCCTGCTCACGCAGGAGCTCAAGGCCCACGACGGCGTGGTGCGCACGCGCACGACGATCGTCCTGTCCACCGCCAAGGAGACCGCGCTCCCGCCCTTGCCGCTGCCGTCCGACGAGGCGCGCGACGGCGAAGCGCGCCCCCGCAAGGCGTCCGGCCGCGGAGCCGCCCGGAAGGAGGCGCCGTGAGCGGCGCCGACGGACTGCCGCCTTTCGGCGATCGTGGCGAGCGCCGCGCGCGTCGCGAACGCCAGATCGACGAGCGCGACCTCGCGGCGCTCGCGGCCGCCATCGAGGACGCCGCGATCGAGCAGCGCGACTTCTCGCACGCGCGCCACCTGCTCCTCGCCCTGCACTACGTGCGCGCTCACGGGCCCGAGGGGGCGCTCGCGCGCATGCGCTCGGCCCTGCAGGCGTTCAACGCGCGGCACCCGCCGACCAACGGTTACCACGAGACGATCACGGTCGCCTGGCTCACGCTCGTCGCCCGCCACGCCGCCGACCACGGAGGCGCCGCCGTCCACGAGCTCGCGGAGGGCCTCCTCGACCGCCACCGCAGCAGCAAGGCGCTGTTCGCCCATTACTCTCGCGCGCGGCTGCTCTCGGACGACGCCCGTGCCGCGTTCGTCGCGCCCGACCTCGCGCCGCTCCCGGCGCCAGGCGACGGCGTTCTCATCCGCCTGGCGACCGAGGCCGATCTCGCGGCGATCGAGGAGATCTATGCGTTCTACGTCGAGCGCTCGACCTGCACCTTCGCCACCACCGTCCCGACCCCTGCGGAGCGCCGCGCCTGGCTCGCGGCGCACGGCCCCCTGCACCCCGCCACCGTGGCCGTCGAGGGCGACGGGACCGTGGTCGGCTGGGGCTCGCTCTCCCAGTGGAACCCGCGCGAGGCCTACGCCCGCTCCGTCGAGAACTCGGTCTACGTGCGCGACGGCCTCCACCGGCGGGGGCTCGGGCGCCGCATCCTCGCCGATCTCGTGAGCCGCGCGATCTCGCTCGGCCACCGCACGATCATCGCACAGATCGCCGGAGACCAGGCGGCGAGCGTCGCGCTGCACCGCGCGCTCGGGTTCGAGGACGCCGGGGTGCTCCGAGACGTGGGGTACAAGTTCGACCGCTGGCTCGACGTGATCCTGATGCAGCGGGCGATCCCCTACCAGGCAAGCGATGACCAGCAGCCGTGAAACGGCGTGCACGCCCGCGGCCACCACAAATTGGCGCTGGCGCCCGCGGTCCACGTGCACGCGCCTCGACACCCGGAGCGGAACAGGCCGCGCCCCGGGGGCTCGGACGCGACGAGCCCGGCGAACGGCGGCGGCCCCGAGACATAGGGAGATGGATAGAAGACAGACATGACCTCCTCCATCATCCTGATGTGATCGCCGTCGTAACGGCTGAGCTCATAGCAACCCAGCGGGTTCTCCAGCACGTTCGTCGTTGATGCCGGAGCTCAGGAACGGGTGGATGAGGTAGCCGTTCGCGCTGTGCGTCTCCACCCCGTCGAGCCCCGCCGCCTTCGCGCGCCGCGCCCCGTCGGCGAAGCGCTGGATCGTATATTTGACCTCCTCCCTGGTCATGGACCGGCAGAGGAACCCGTTGAACGGCTCGGTCTCGCTGGTCGAGCTCTGCGCCCGGAACGAGAGGTTCTCTGCGCCGCCGACGTCCTGCTGGCGCACCCACCAAACATTGCATTTCGAGGCTCAATACAACGCTTTCACGCTCGCTGTCTACGCTTCGCAGCCCGGAGTCTGCCCGCCGGACCACACGGCACTCGCTTCCGGCTGGGGGCTGGCCTTGGCCGGAGAGGCCCGCAGGACCTCCATGGATTCCATCGCAAGGTCTCAGCTTTTCTACATGATCTTCCTCCTCGCCCAGGCTTTGCCTGGCGCACCCAAGGCGCAAATCGATGGATTCTCCTCCGTGAGGCACGCCCGCGCGCGCCTCTCGCCGAGGCGATCTGCCGGGCACGAACGAGAGCGCGGATTCGAAGGAGTCATGACGTCGCTACCACAGCCACCCTCACCGTGGTAGCTTTTGCAGTGGGGCCCACGCCGCCTCCTCCGGGGCGTGGGGCCTGGCTTTTGCTCGGTGTGGAGCGATCGCAAGCGATGCCAGGGGGGAGGTAGAACGTCATGTCAGAGCAGGACCAAACGGCGGAATTCCAAGTCAAGCCATGGGCGCCTTTGTCAACGCCCATGGCCCCGATCGCCATCGTGTTGACCGGCGCGGGGGCTCGCGGCGCATACGAGGCCGGCTTCGTTTCCAGGCTGCTGCTCGAGCTCAAAAAAACTCGACCTACAATTCTCATCGGCACCAGCGCCGGCGCCATCAACGCAGCCCTGCTCGCGTCGCTGGCCGCCAGGACCCCGGAGGAGGCCAGCAACGAGCTCGTGGAGCGCTGGCAACGCATCCACAAAGAGATGGTCCTCGGCCCTGTCTTGCGTTCCTTGCTCTACGCCGGCGCAAAGTACGTCACCGGCGTGCTGGCCGGCACGAACGGCCCCACGAGCTTGCTCGATACGAGACCGCTGCGGACCAGCCTCGCGGACCCGGCCTTGATCGACTGGGATGTCATCCACGACAATCTGCAAGTCAGGCCCACGGACTGCGAGAGCGACGGGAGGGTGGACGGCAGCCTGCAAGTCAGGCCCAAGGACTGCAGGAGCAACGGGAGGGCGGACCGCAACATGCCCATGATCGATGTGCTCGCGGTTGCCACGACCGAGTCCGGGTCGGGGCGAACCAAAATATTCTACCAGATGGGCACCAACAGCTGTGCGAGAGCACCACGGAACGACGACGATCGGGCCATCGACTACGTCCGCACCCGGCTGTCTCCGGACCACGTGCTGGCGTCGGCCGCGATCCCGGTCCTGTTCCCTCCGACCCGGATCGGCTCGCCGGCTCGCGGCCGCTTCTACGTCGACGGTGGCGTGCGCCTCAACGCACCGCTGCAGCCCGCGCTCGCTTTCGGCGCCAAGGGCATCATCGTGGTCTCGACGGATTCACGGCGATATGGGGCGTCCGCAGCGGTGAACATCCACGAATGGCCATCGCTGCAGGATCACGTATTGCAGTTGATGCGCGTGATCACCTCCGATCGCATGATCGAGGAGGTTCGCAAGCAGGTGGAAGAGAACTACGTTGCCCAGCAGCAAGGCGCCCCCTTCACGCCCATCATCTTCGGCGGCCCATCAGGGCAAGAAAATGTCGGCTCGGTGGCGGCGAGAGCCCTGGAGGACATCCTGCGTGGCAAGCGCAAGCTGAAGCATCGCGACCTCTGGCTCCTTTACTTGCTCACCTCCGTGAGCCCATACAGCCGTCCCGATGTGCTCAGCTATGTGCTGTTCAACCCGCAGTTCATCAGCGCCGCGGTACGGGCGGGCGTTCAAGACGCCGATGCGCTCATCGAAGACGCCAAGACGTACAGCGAAGGCGAGGATACGGAGCAAAGCCTCTGGAACGTGCTGCAGATGAGGGAACACGCGAAGGTGCACCGTTCGCAGCCATGCACGTGAGCGTTCGCCGCCTGCCTGCCATGGTTGAATCCGCTGAACATCGCCCGGATCGCCTGCTGCGTCGCGCGGTGAGGCCGCCGGACGGCCGTCCGCCGCCCTCCCGTGCTCGCCCTCGGGCACCGCCTCGGCGCTCGCGCTCGGCCCGCGCCAGACCTACGACGCAGGCATGCGCCCCACCGTGCTCCTCTGGGACATCGACGGCGCGGTCTCCGTCGCCATCACCTTTTTCACCGAGCGGTTGATCCAGCGGTCGTCGAGCGGCTGAGCCTCATCGTGCTAGATCATCGAGGGAGGTTCAGGCGATGCAACACCCGTTCGAGTTCATTCCAGCAGATCGACGTACACCGCTCTTGTGGTCACTGCTAGGTCTCGCGCTCGCGAGCGGTGCGGCACAGAGTGTCGCCGACAGGCGCCTGCGGACGAAGGCTGCGCCGTAGTGGATCATCTCATTCGAGCTGGCGGGGACCAGGGCGCGTGTCCGCCGCATCCCGCGCGCCGAGCGCAGAGAGCAGCGACACCAACCTGTTCTCACCAACATTCAGAGCCAAGAGGGGCACAAAGGCATTTCCTGATATATCCAGGACGCTGGACCTGCTCGGCACGATGAACCGGAACACCAACAATGGCTACGACGAAGCGATCGCGTATGCCCTCTCGCTCGCGTCGGCCTGGTCGTACGCGGACCCGCACACGCTCCACGACGTCATGAACAGCATCGGGTTCGAGAATCGATGCTACTCAATCTCGCTGAGCAACGACGCCCTCTCCGTGCACACGAGCGCGTCGCTCCTCCAGCACGTCGACGGCTCTGCAGCGATCCTGTGCTTCCGCGGCACGGAGCCGACCAACATCATCAACTGGCTCACCGACGCCAGCGTCGCGCCGGAGCGCTTCCACACGTGGGGGGCCGTGCACGGCGGCTTCTATCGCAGCCTCATGCCGATGTCGCGCTACATCGCCTGCCGCCTGACGAGGGCGATTCGAGCGCCGCGGGCTGGCCGCACAGGTACGTGAACGTCTCCCATCAATCGCTGCGGCTGTACCGATCGGAGTTCGGTTGAGCTAGAGGCCGTGGACGCCGACGTCCGACGCCCACAACCGAGGCCGCGTCAGCCGGCGAAAGCACCCAGCGCCGGCGACGGCGCCACGAGGCGCCACGGTGAGAGCCACCGTGGCCGTGCCCCGAGCTGACGAGCAGATCCGCATGGCCCCCGGAGAGCCCCGCGCGCCGGCTCAGCCGCGGGCGTCTGCGAGGATGACGGCGGCGGCCTTCTCGGCGATCATCATGACCGCGCTGACGATGAAGAACCCCGGGATCCGCGGGAAGACCGACGCGTCGACGACGCGCAGGCCCTGCGTCCCGTGGACCCGGAAGTCGCTCGTGAGGACGCCATCCTGCTCCCGAGGGCCGATGGCGCACGAGCACGAGGCGTGATGGCCCCACGCGTTGTCGCGGACGAAGTTCTTGAGGTCATCGTCCGACTGGACGTGGTCGCCCGGGAGCTCCTCCTCGGCGATGAGCCCCTCCTTCTTGAGCGGAGCCGTCAGGGTGCGAACGAACTTGATGCCCGCGACCATCGACTCGAGGTCCTCTCCGCGGGTGTCGCCGCCCTCTTCGAAATAGCGGAAGTTGATCTCCGGGGTGTCGCGCGGATCGGCCGACCGCAGCGTCACCTCGCCCGCCCGGTTCTCGGTGTGCGCCTTGAGGATCGCCCACGTCAGGTAGTTGAGGTGCTTGGGGCCATCCGCCGAGTAGCCCGGGAAATAGCCCATGAACCGCCCCAGGAGCGCGAAGCAGAACAGGTCCGGCAGCGGTCGCTCGGGGACCGACCGATTGATGACCGCCAGCACGGAGCCGTTGGTCGTGTAGACGCCCGCTCGATGCGTCGCCCATTGCCGGTACTGGGGGTCGCCGGGAGAGTAGCGGGCACCTTTGAGGACGTCCCAGTGATCGAAGCTCATGCGGTTGACGACGCCCACCTCGTAGCGATCCTGCAGGTTCTTGCCCACGCCCCGCAGATCGACGCGCACCGCGATGCCGTGGCGCTCCAGCTCGTCGCGCGGGCCGACGCCGGAGAGCATCAGCAGCTGAGGCGTGTTGAAGGCCCCGCCTGCCAGGATCACCTCGCGCGACGCGCGTAGGGTGCGACGCTCGCCGTTCTCCTCCGCGGGGTTCGCGCCGGCGCGGTAGAGCCGGGCGCCCTTCTGGTACTCGACGCCGACCGCCCGGTTTTGCTCGTCGAACAGCACGCGCGTGACCAGCGCGTTGAGCTCGATCTTGAGACGATCGGGGTAGCGCCTCGCGACGTCGAGGACCCGCTCGCGGGGCCCGCTGCGCTGGTGGTTGCGGGTCGTGAGCGGGAGGTAGCGCACGCCCGTGGCGTTCACCCGCACCGACCGCCAGTCGTTGGGGTCGGCCTTGCCCTGGAACAGGCTGCGCAGGCGCTCGATCGGCGTGGTGACCGCATGAGATGCCCTGTACGCCGACTCGAGGAGGAACCGCACGAGATCGCGGTCCCCGAGGGCCACTTTCGGGATCGCCTTCTCGGTTTGCAGCCACCCGCTCCACCCGTGCCGCGTCGGATTGAACCCGAACATGCTCAGGAAGCGGTGAAACGGCCGGTGGTGGCAGTTCTCGAGCAGCTCGAAGTAGCCGCGCATCTTGTCCGCGCGCCAGGAGGCGTCCCCGGTGAGCTCGGCGATGTGATCCCAGTCATCGTTCTGCGGATAGACCAGGATCATCGCGTTGTGCGCGGTGCAGCCGCCCAGCGTCCCGGCCCGGGGATAGAGCACGCCGCGCGTCGGGTTGCCCTGCCACGTCTCGCGGTACTTGGGGTCGCGCCGCTGCTGTTCTTCGTTCGCGTAGTGGCGCACGAAGAAGTCCCACTTGATCGCGTTGTTCTCCGATGCGAGGGAGTGAAACACCGGCACGTCGTAGTCGTCGGGCAGGCGGTTCTTGTCGGGCTGGAAGGCGTCGCCGCCCGAGAGGGCGCGCGGATCACCCCCCGCCTCGAGCAGGACGACGGTGTGCCCCGCTTCGGCCAGACGCGCCGCGACCGTCCCGCCGCCGGCTCCAGACCCGACGACCACATACTCGTAGTCGCCCCGTGCGCCCTGTTCACCTATCATGTTCCGTCCTCCGCTTGGCGCGCGGAGATCCGGCCCACCGTGGCCGGACCCCGCGCACTCTCCATGGCCGGCCTGTGACTAGAAGGTCTTCAGGAACTCGATCAGCGCGCGCTTGTCGTCGTCGCTCAGCCCGGGCTCCTGGGCGAAATACGAGGTGCCAAAGTAATGGCCCCGGTTCACCACGAAGTCGGGGCACTGGCTGAGCTCGAGCAGCGGCGCCGCGAGATCCGCGAACACCTTGCGCGCCTCCTCGTCGCTCGCGCCGCGCGGCAAGGAATCCAGGTCGTGCTTGATCCTGAGCAGCACGGCGAGGAGCTTCTTGTCGTGGGCGAGGCGCTCCGCGAGATCCGGGCTCCTCGACTTCAGCGCCAGGTTGGCCAGCAGGTTGACCGGCGTGCCCTTCGGGATCGGCCCGATCTCGATCCCCGCGTCGCCCACCAGCCAGGGCGCGATCCGCTGGAGCGGACTGAGCAATGGCCGCAGGTGGTCGGGCAAGAAGCCAGCGGGCACGCGCAGGTAGCTCCTGTCGGTCGTCCGATCGATGATGCCTGGCACCTTGCCGCCGAGGACCGGATCCTTCTCGCGCCTCTCGGGCCAGAGCATCTTCTCGATCGCGTCCTCGAAGGACTGCATTCGCGCCTCCACCGAGGGGCTCGGGTTGAACTTACCCACCGTGTTGTTCAGGAGGAACGGCGCGGTCGACCACACGCTGATCAGCGACGGCACGCGCGTGTAGCCCCGGCCGCCGCCCGGCATCTTGTACGGGTGCGGCTCACCCGTGATCGGGTCGTGCACCGTGATCGTGCCGACGGGCGGCAAGGACTTGTACGAGTGCGAGGAGAAGTCCTCCCAGATGTCGCCAGCGAGCGCGTTCGTCGCGAGGGGGCTGCACGCGTTGGTCTCGAGCAGCGTGACGGGGATCCGCAGATCGTTCGACATGAAGTTGTCCTCGAGGAAGTCCTCCTTGAGGACGATCTCCCGCATCTCCCTCTTGAACTCGTCGGTCTTCGTCCACTCCCAGTAACGCTCGAAGCAGGTGAGGTATCCCGGGCCGGCGCAGCCGTCCGGGTCCAGCCCCGGCACCTTGGCGGGGACCTTGCTCGAGTGGCACCTCGCGCAGCGCTCGGCGAAGACCTCCTTGCCGCGGGTCAGCTTCGCCGTGTCCGCCGTCAGGTACCCCGCGCCCCCGGGCGCGTCCTTGAGCTTGTGCGGCGTGGAGCTCTTGAGGAAAAACAGCGCTGTGTCGGGGGTCTGGTTCTCGGTCGCCTCCCAGTACGTCGAGTTCTTGCGCGCGACCGCGATCTCGATGGGGCTCGTGGGCTTGCCGCCGACCAGCGCGTTGAAGTGCAGCAGCCACTCCTCGCTGAACTCACCGATGTTCAGGTACACGCGGTTGAGCGATCCCAGCGCGCCGACGGAGTCGGCGCCGTCCTTGAGCACGCGCGGCGCCCAGGCGGTCGAGGGTGCCTTGAAGAACTGCGTCAGCGGCCCCCCCTTGAAGAAGTCGTTGAACTGCTTGTTGTTCAGCTCGCCCCCGCCCAGCGTCTCCATGCCCCAGCGCTTGGCGTGCCGCAGCCGCGAGCCCAGCCCGTAGATGGCGTTCATCGTGCGCGGGTTGGTGATGTAGTCGGTGGAGACGAGCGACGTGTCCAGCGAGCCCGGCCTCGACGCGTGGAACACCTGGTAGGGGAAGCTCGTCGGATCCGCGTCCCAGGTGAAGATCCGGTCCCACCAGAAGTACTGGGCGCCGACGGTGGAGCTGAGGTTCTCCCAGCTCGGGTTCTCGGGATCGACGGGCGGATTGGTCGGGCTCGGGCCGACATGGCAGAACGCGCACGCCATGCCGATGCGGTAGGGCTTCACCAGATCCTTGGAGTAGTAGTAGCTCGGATCCTCGTAGTACCGCACCGGATCCCACTTCGCCGCGGCCGCCTCGTCGAATTTGGGATTCGGGAAGAGCCGCATACCCACGATGCCGGTGGCATAACCGTAGAAGGAGCCTACCGGAACGGTCTTGCCACGCGCGCCGATGACCACTCCCGGGTACTTCTCCTCGTTCTCGAACGGATCCGGAGGACAGTCCGCGCGCCGCTTGTCAAGCCACAGACCGAATCGCTCCGGGTCTGGTCCCGTGGCCCGCTCGAAGCAAGGCTCGTTCACCAGGCCGAGGTAGCTCCAGCGGTTGTCACGGCTGAACTTGAGCTTCGGATGGGACGATACCGTCTTCAAGAAGTCGAGATTGCCCTTGCTGAGCATCGAGATCTCGTCCCAGAAGCGGTCGTTGCCGGCCGACCATACGTTCCATGTATTGCGCCCCTTGATCTCTTCCCCGGTCAGGGCGATGCCGCCGTCCATGTCATGGAAGTAGTCCTCGTCCGCAGCGCTGAACGAGGCGGGCGTACGGCGTACGCTCCGCGCCTCGTCGAGCACATGCCCTGGTCGCGGTTTCTTGCAGCCAGCGAGGGCCAATGAGCACACGACCAAAAGGACGCCGCGCGAGATCATGTCGTGGATCGTGATAGCCATCGTCCTTCCCCTCCAGCAAAGGACAGTCCTCGGAATTTGCGAATGGAATACGGCGCCTCTCGCGCCAAGGCTGCGGCCGAACAGGTTGACGATGCGACCGGCGTTCTCGCAACGTTCGCTCGGCTCGACAGGCCGGCGGTCGGTCGGTCTTCGCCCGCTTCATCCGCAGGAGCGTCCATCCCCCGCTCGCGGATCCTTGGGTTCTGGCGTCGTCGACACAAACGCCGAACCACGCCGCGTCACACCGCGGCGCCTTGCCTTGCACCGGGTGTGTCACATCGCCTCAGCAGACGCAAATGGAGCGGCGCAGTGCGCTCGAGCGAGGGCGGATATGCAAGCTTCGCCCCGACAGCCGCGGCGCCGACATCGACGGAGGATTCGACGTCATGAGGGGCGGCTCGCCCGGGGCGCACGCGAGTCGGCGCGGGCGCTCCAACCGGCCTCGTGACATGGCGGTCGCCATGCCACGGGAGGCCACGTGGACAGCGGCGCCACGCACAAGGAGCTCGGCAGCCGTGGAGAGACGGGTCGAGTCAGCAGCGATGAAGAAGGCGGAGCATGAGAATCACGAGCACACGCCGCTCCGCTACCTGCGCACCTCGCAGGTGGCCGCCCCGGGCACGGAGTTCGATTGAGGGGGCGGATCCCGCCGAGCTCCGGCGGGCGCGCTACGAGGCCCTGGCGTTCTTCAGCGCGTCCGGGTTCCCCGGCCCCTCGAGGTACTCGTCGTACGTGCCGTTGAAGACGCGCGGATCCTTCGACGACAGATCGAGCACGCGGGTGCCGAGCTTGCCCACGAAGTGCCGGTCGTGGCTCGTCACGACGACCGTCCCCTTGTACTCGACGAGCGCCTGGAGGAGCGCGTCGATGCTCTCGACGTCGAGGTGGTTCGTCGGCTCGTCGAGCACGACGATGTTGTTCTTCACCAGGATGAGCTTCGCGAGGAACAGGCGCGCCGCCTCGCCGCCGGAGAGGTTCTCCGTCTTCTTGAGCCCGGCCTCGCCGCTGAAGAGCAGCTTCCCGAGCACCGAGCGCACGTGCTCCTTCGGGGCGGACGGATCGAAGCGGTACAGCCAGTCGTAGGCCGTGTACCCCGCCTCGATCGCCTCGTGGTGATCCTGCGCGAAATAGCCGACGTTCGTGTCGTGGCCCCACGTGACGGCCCCGGCGTCGGGCGTGTACTCGCCGACGAGGAGCTTGAGCAGCGTCGACTTGCCGATGCCGCTCGGCCCGATGACCGCGAGCTTGTCGCCGCGGTTCAGGTTGAAATCGAGCTTCTGGATCACGCGCCGATCCCCGAAGCTCTTGGAGAGGCCCTCGACGCGCAGCACGTCGCGGCCAGAGGGCTTCTCGATCTCGAACTTGATGTACGGGCGCACGACGCTCGATCGCCGGACCTGGATGCCCGCCTCGAGCTTCTCGATCTCCTTCACGCGCGACTGCGCCTGGCTCGACCGGCTCGCGCTCGCGCCGAAGCGGGCCACGAAGTCCTTGAGCTCGGCGATCTTCTTCTTCTTCTGCGCGGCGTCGGCCTCCGACTGGCGCTTGCCGGTCGTCTTCTGCTCGATGAAGTCGTCGTAGTCGCCCGTGTAGAGCGTGACCGTCTGGTAGTCGACGTCGGCGACGTGCGTCGCGATCGCGTTCATGAAGTGCCGGTCGTGGCTGACGACGAGGAGCGTGCCGCGGAAGGTGTCGGTCAGGTACGACTCGAGCCAGCGGATCGAGTCGAGGTCGAGGTGGTTCGTCGGCTCGTCGAGGAGCAGGACGTCCGCGCCCCCGAAGAGCGTCTGGGCGATGAGGACGCGGAGCTTGTACCCGCCCGCGAGCGTGCTCACCGCGCTCGTGTGCCGGGCGGTCGCGATCCCGAGCCCCTCGAGGATCTCGGCGGCGCGCGACTCGGCGGTGTAGCCGTCCTCCTCGCCGATCGTCCCCTCGAGCTCGGCCAGCCGCATGCCGACCTCGTCGGTCATCTCGACCTCGTACAGCCGATCGCGCTCCTGCATCGCGTCCCAGAGCGCCCGGTTGCCCATCAGGACCGTGTCGATGATCCTGCAGGACTCGTAGGCGAAATGGTCCTGCTTGAGCACCCCGACGCGGAGCTGCTTCGGGATCTCGACCGAGCCCTGATCCGACTCCTCCTCGCCGGAGATGACCTTGAGGAGCGTCGATTTCCCCGCTCCGTTCGCGCCGACGAGCACGTAGCGCTTGCCGGGGTCGAAGCGCATCGTGACGTTCTCGAAGAGAATTTTGGGACCGTACCGCTTGGTGAGCTTTTCGAGCGTGATCATCTCAGCGGCGCCGGGCGTAGCACGTGTGCGCCTGCGGTTCCGGTGAATTCCGGAGGCGGCGCGCCCCCCGGGGCAGGCGCGTCACCGCGGCGCGCCGGGCGGCGGGCTGGCGGCGCGCGCCGGCGCTTCCTCGAATACCTCGGCCTCTGGCAAGGAAAGGACCTCCCTGCCGGCCGATTCCAGCGTCTCTCTCGGCACGTCGCGGAAGCGCGCGCGGAACGCCGCAGACGGGCGGAGGGTCACGGCCTGTCCGGTCGACCTGCGCCTGTACGTGGTCTCCACGCCGTCCTCGCTCGCCTCGATCAGGCTGAGATTCAGCTTCCCGAGGCTGGCCCCCGTCGCGGCGGCGGCGCCGTCGGCGATGCAGGAGAACTGCACGCTCCGCGGGCTGTGGTGGATCACCTCGAGGTCGAAGCTTTTCGCCGGCAGCCCGAGCCTCGCGAGCGCAAAGCGCCCCATGCGGTAGCCGGCGACGGCCCACGGCCCCGCCCCGCCGTGGATCGCGGCGACGGCGCGGAGCTCGTCGTCCGGGGCCTCCGCGGCCGGGCGGCCCACCGCGGCCGGGTGGCCGTGGTGGTGGGCCGCGTGCCGCTGCCCGCGGCCCTGAGTGGCAGGCGCATGCGGCCGGCCGGCGGTCTCCCGCGCCGGGCCCTCGTGGGGATGGGCGGCCGCGCCGCCGCACCGGATCGAGGAAATGGCGGCGAGGAGGATCAACGCCGCTTGGCTCATCGTTTTGCGCATGCTCGCTCGATCCCCGTGAGGGCGGCGGAGTGTCCCCGTTCGCGCGCGACGTCAAGGGCGTCGGGCCGCGCGCCGCTGCCCGCGACGCCCCGGATCCGCCCGCTCCGGCGAGCGCGCAGGCGTACCCTGGACGGTTTCACGCACCGCGGCGTCAGACCGGGGTAACATGCGCCCGTCATGCCGCGCGCGCCCGCCAGCCGTCCCCGCCGCTCCA
The DNA here is from genome assembly GCF_051525985.1 of Sorangium sp. So ce145. Classification (NCBI taxonomy): domain Bacteria; kingdom Pseudomonadati; phylum Myxococcota; order Polyangiales; family Polyangiaceae; genus Sorangium; species Sorangium sp. So ce145. Next base: position 7,925,720 of record NZ_CP150315.1, read on the forward strand.
GCCGCGCCGGCCTCGCTGGCTCCGCTGGCCTCGCCGGCGACGCGACGACCCACGTGGCCCGCGCCGGGGGTGATGCTCGCCGATGACCCGCGTCCCCCCTGAAGGCTTCCGGCCCGAAGCGCTCGTAGGCCAGGTCCTGCGCGGCAAGTGGCGGCTGGAGCGCCTGCTGGGCTTCGGCGGGATGGCCATGGTCTACGCCGCCACGCACCGCAACGGGATGCGCGGCGCGGTGAAGATCCTCCGCCGCGAGCTGTCCGAGGACGAGGAGGCGCGCTCGCGCTTCCTGCGCGAGGGCTACGTCGCCAACCGCGTCGAGCACCCGGGCATCGTCCGGGTGCTCGACGACGACGTCACCGACGATGGCTCGGTGTTCCTGGTGATGGAGCTGCTCGAGGGCGAGACCGTCGAGGCGCGCCGCGCGCGCGAGCCGGGCGGCGTGCTCGGCGTGAACGAGGTGCTCGGCATCGCCGACGACCTGCTCGACGTGCTCGCCGTCGCGCACGAGCGCGGGATCGTGCACCGCGATCTCAAGCCGGACAACCTGTTCCTCACGCGCCACGGACAGCTGAAGGTGCTCGACTTCGGCATCGCGCGGCTGCGCGAGCTCTCCTCCTCCCCGGCGAACGCCTCCACGCGCGCCGGCACCCTGATGGGGACGCCGCAGTTCATGCCGCCGGAGCAGGCGCGGGGGCAGTGGGACAGGGTCGACCCGCGCAGCGATCTGTGGGCCGTCGGGAGCACGATGTACCAGCTCCTCTCGGGGCGGTACGTGCACCAGGCCGAGACGCTCCCGCTGCTGCTCCTCGCGGCGATGACGCAGCCGGCGCCGCCGGTGGGCAGCGTCCTGCCGGCCCTGCCCCCGCCGATCGCCGGCGTGATGGACGTGGCGCTCGCGTTCGACCCCGACCGCCGCTGGCCGAACGCCCGCGCGATGCAGCGCGCGCTCCGCCAGGCGCGGGGCGGCGCGGCGCTCGAGCTGGCTCCGGGCACGCCCCCGGATGCCGGGCGCGCGCCCTTGCACTCGGAGCACGGGCGCGCGCCCTTGCACTCGGATCCAGGGCGCCCGTCGGCGCAGGCGCGAGGCCCCGGGAGCGGGCCGCGCGGCACGGAGTTCGCCGCGGCGGGCACGGCCAGCGGCGTCGCGGCCGGCGGCGGCGCGGCCAGCACCGGCACGGTCTCGCCGGTCGTGGAGCGCTCGGCCAGCGCGGAGCGCTCCGCGCCGCGCGCGGCGGCCGCGGGCGCGCTCCTCGCCGGCGCGCTGGCCGTGGGCGCCCTGGTCGCGCTCGTGTGGTGGCAGCGCGGGGGCGAAAGGGGCGCGGAGGATCCGTCGCACGGCTCCACGGTGGAGGCCGAGCCGCGCCTCACCGCGGGCGCCGGGGCGACGACGGCGCCGCCCGACAGCGCAGGCTCGCCCGGGGCCGGCGTGCAGCCGGCGCCGTCCGGCGATGCGGTCCCCGCGATCGCGCCGTCCGCGCCCGCGACGACGCCGGCGCCCGAGGCCGCGATCGCGACGGCCGCGAGCGCGTCCGCGCACGCCGCGCCGGCGAGCGCGAGCGCGAGCGCGGCCGCGCCGAGGCCCGCCGCCGGGGGCAGGGCGCGATCGCCCGCGACCGCGACGAAGGCGCCCGCCGCGCCGACGCCTGCCCCCGCGCCGACGCCGGCGGAGGACCCGTACAACCGGAGACGTTGAGGTCGCACGGATGCGTAGATCGAGCCCGCGTAGACGATTCCCGGCGGAGGTGCTCGCCGTGGGAGGAGCCGTGCTCCTCGCCTGCCCCGACGCCTCCGCGCAGGGGCGCGATCCTGCGGCCGCGGAGGCGCTGTTCGACGCCGGCAGGGCGGCGCTGCAGGCGAAGGACTACGACGCCGCGTGCCCGAAATTCCGGGAGAGCTACGAGCTCGATCCGGCGCCCGGGGCGCTGCTCAACCTCGGCGACTGCGAGGAGAAGCGCGGCAGGGTCGCGACCGCGTGGTCGATCTTCCGGCAGCTCGCGCGCGATCTGCCCGCGAACGACGACCGCCGCCCCATCGCCCAGTCGCGCGCGGCGGCGCTCGAGGCCCGCGTGCCGAGGCTCACGATCCGGCTCGCGCCGGAGGCGCCCGCGGACACGGCGGTGCAGCGCGCGGGGGTCCCGGTCGGCGCGGGCTCGCTGGGCTCGCCGTTGCCGGTGGACCCGGGCGAGGTGCAGGTGACGGCGGCGGCGCCGGGCCGGAAGCAGAAGATCTTCACGGTGCAGCTCGCGGAGGGCGCGCAGGTCGAGCTGCTCGTGGCGCCGGAGGAGGCCGCGGCCGCCGCGGGCGCGGGGCCCGCGCTCCCCCCGAAGACCGCCCCGCAGGAGGCGGGGAGCTCGCCCCGGCGGACGGCCGGCTGGATCAGCGCCGGCGTCGGCGCGGTCGGGATCGGCGTCGGCGCCGTGTTCGGCGCGCGCGCGATCGGGAAGAAGGGCGACGCCGAGGCGTACTGCGACGAGGACAACGTCTGCCTGGATCAGGGGATCAAGCTGCAGAAGCAGGGCGTGACCGCGGGGACGATCTCGACGGTCGCGTTCCTCGTCGGGGCGGCGGCGCTGGGCACGGGCGCGGTGCTCGTCTTCACGGCGCCCTCCTCGGGGCAAGGGTCGCCGGCGCCCCGGGCCACCATCGGCGTGGTGCCGGGAGGCGCCGTGGCGACCGTCGTCTTTTGACGGGAGCTGCGCGGCGTCGCCGCGAGGGAGGGGCCCAGTTGGTGAAGCGCAATCAGAGGAGCATCCGAGCCGTGGTCTCCGCCGTCCTGCTCGTCGCCGCGGGCGCGGGGGGTTGCAACGCGCTCATCGGCCTCGAGGTCGGCCAGCTGGACGCATCGACGGGCGGCACGGGCGGCACGGGCACGGGCGGAGGAGCCGAGGGCGGCGGTGGCAGCGACGGCGGCGGCGCCGGCACGGGCGGGAGCGGCGGAGGCGATGGCGGCGGCGCTGGCACGGGCGGCAGCGCCGGCGGCGGCGGCGGCGAGGCGCCGTTCTGCGGCGAGGATCGCAAGGACGCCATCCGCGGGCCGCAGGCGCGCTGGGGCACGACCGTCGGGCTCGACGTCACCGACGTCGCGGCGCACGGCGACGGGGTGACGGCCATCATCAACGAGAAGGGCACGATCTCCGTCGCGCGGTGGGCGCGCGGCGGCACCCGCGATGCCGGGTATGGGCTGACGGCGACCGATCTGCTGGAAGGCGACATCAAGGCCACGCACCTCTCCGTCGGCCAGGGGCTCGCCTACGTGGCCGGGTGGTCGGACAGCGGCGCCCAGCTGCCCAGCGCGTCCACCACCGGGTGCGTCATCACCGGGCGCGCGCTCTCTCACCCGAGCTTCCTCGCTGCGCTCGACGAGAGGGGCCAGTGCCGGTGGGCGTGGTCGCCGGACGGCGGCGCCACCTCCACCCCGCTCGGCCTCGCTGCGGCGCCCGGCGCGGTGGTGATCGCCGCCTCGGTGAAGGGGCCGAGCGTGAACGACGGCGCGTGCACCCTCGCGATGGGCGGCGCGGAGACGTCCGTGGGGCTGGCCGCGCTCGATCCGGCGGCAGGCGGTTGCCTGTGGGGGATGCCCATCGGCCCGTCGCCGGCCGTGACCGTCGGAGAGCTCCTCGTCGACGAGGCGCGCGGCGAGGTGCTGGCGGTCGGCCGCTACGAGGGCGAGGAGGGCTACGTCGTCGGGGGAGCGCTGCTCCCTCCCTCGCAGGATCGCGATGTGTTCGTGGCGCGCTTCGCGCTGACCGAGGGGTCGCTCAAGGGCATCGACGCGTTCCCCCTCCCCGGGCGTCAGGAGGTGGACCAGCGCGGGGCCGCGCTGCTCCCGGACGGCGACGTCGTGATCGTCGGCTCCTATGCCGGCTCGCTCGATTTCGGCGAGGGCTGCCCGCCGGCGCCCGAAGAGGACGCGCCGAACATGGAGAACTTCTTCGTCATGCGCGTCTCCGGCCCGTCCGTCGTCTGGGGCCGCGGGTTCGGCGACGCGGGGCACCGGCAGTGGGTCGCCAGCGTGGCGGCGGCGCCCGATGGGCTGATCTACGTGACGGGGAACTACCAGGGCGAGATCGACCTCGGGAACGGCGGGAAGCTCGTCGCTCCCGCGACGGACGCCGATCCGATGGTCGGGTTTCTGATCGTGCTCGACGCCCGCGGCAACGTCGTCTCGGCCTCCGAGCTGAAGGGGACGGGCGACGCTTACGTGTGGGCCGCCGCGCCCGGCCCGGCGCCCGGCGACGCCCTCTATCTCGGCGGGGAGCTGGGCAGCACCCTCGATATCGGGCGCGACCCGCCGCTCACCGACGCGATGGGGCGCGGGTTCGTCGCTGAGCTCCCGGGCGTGCGGTGATCCCCGCGGTCCGGCGCGCTGGACCGCGAGCGCTCGACGCCCCGCCCCTCGCATCGGCCGCTGCGACCGGATCGCCGCGGCGCGCGCTCGGGCCGACGGCGGACGGCGGAGAGCGCGCCTTTCGGTGAGGGACGCGCCGGAACCCTCTCGACTCCTGGAGCGACGCTCGCCATGAAGTCGATGGTGGCGAGCGAGACGAGAGATCTCGCTGCCGGCCGCGGCGGCGCCGCGCCACCAGGAGACGAGAGATGAAGCGCGATCTCAGGAGCACTCGACCCATGTTCTGCGCCGGGCTGCTCATCACCGCGGCCGCGGGGGGCTGCAACGCGATCATCGGGCTCGAGGTCGGCGAGCTCGACGCCTCGGCGGGCGGCGCGGGCGCCACCGCTTCGAGCGTGTCGGCCGGCGGCGCAGGAGGCGAAGGCGGTCGCGGCGAGGGCGGCGCTGGCGGGGGCGGCGCTGGCGAGGGCGGCACCGGCGACGGCGGCACCGGCGGCACCAGCGACGGCGGCGCCGGCGGCGCCGGCGAGGGCGGCGCCGGCGGCGGGAACGAGGCGCTCTGCAGCCACGCCCGCGAGGGAGCCGTCCGGCCGCCGTCGGGAGAGTGGGGCACGCTGTCCGGCCTGGCGGTCGTCGGCCTCGCGGCGCGAGACGGCGAGGTGACGGCCCTGGTCAAGGAGAGCCGGGTGCTCGTCAGCGAGCCCACCAAGACCAGGACGGGGTTCTCGGTCGCGAGGTGGAACCCGTCCGGGGTCCGCGAGAGCGCGTACGGGATGACGACCGGCGACATGCTCGGCAGCATCTCGGCCGAGCACCTGGCCGTCGCCTCGGACCTCGCTTATGTGGCCGGCTGGTCGGAAGCTCCCCTCACCTTGCTCGCGTCGGGCGGCAGCGGCCGGTGCACCGCCAGCGCGGGCGCGGACACCGGCCGCAAGCCGAGCTTCCTGCTGGCGCTCGACCAGCTGGGCAAGTGCAGGTGGGCCTGGAGCGTGGAGGCGGAGCACAACGCCTACCCGCTCGGGCTCGCGGCGACGGCCGACCGGGTCACCTTCGCCGTCTCGCGATCCGGGGCGACGAGCGCGACCACCGACGATTGCGTCCTCGGGGCCGCCGACCAGCGCGGGGTCACGGATCTCGTGACCTTCAACGCCGGCGGCAAGTGCAGGTGGAGCCGCGCGCTCGGATCCTCCGCGGCCGTGCACGTCGCGGAGGTCATCGCCGCGCCGCAGGCGGGCGAGGTGCTCGTCGTCGGCGACTACGATGCGCCGGACGGGCCGCTCGACATCCAGGGGAGAACGCTCCCCCGCGCGCCGGATCGCGATCTGTTCGTGGCGCGCTTCCGGCTCGAAGACGGCGCCCTGACGGGCCTCATCCCGCTCACCGCCGCTGGGAGCCAGGCGGCGGCGCGGCACGGGTCCGCGCTGCTCCCGGACGGCGACATCGTGGTCGCCGGGACCTACACCGGGCCGTCCTTCAGCTTCGAGGACGATTGTCCGCTGCTGCCTCCCACAGGAGACACGGAGAACTCGTTCGTCGCGCGCGTCTCGAAGAAGGGAGTGGTCTGGAGCCGCGGGTTCGGCGACGAGGAGCGAGATCAGATGGTCGTCAGTCTGGCGGTGGACGGAGCAGGCGCGATCTACATGGCGGGGACGCTCGAGGGCGAGATCGCCCTGGGGAACGGCGAGAGCCTCACGGCCAGGACGGACGAATTGCAGAGCTTTCTGATCGTGCTCAATCCCAGCGGCAACGTCCTCTCGGCGACCGCGTTCGCGGGCACAGGCACGGTGGGCGTGTGGGCGGTCGCGCCGGGCGCGACGATCGGCGATCCCTTCACCATCGGCGGTGAGCTGACGGAGACGTTCTCTCTCGTCCCCAGCGACCATCCCAGCGCTGCGCCGGGCGAAGGGTTCATCGCCCGGGTGAAGGGGTTGCCGTGAGCGCCACGCGCGGACGCCAGCGCACCACGCGAGCAGTCCATGACATTTCCGCACGACGACACGCAGCCTGCGACCGGACCGCAGCGGCACGCATTCCAGCCCGGGTTGACGAAGGGGGGACTGGCAGCTTCCATGAGAGGATGCGCTCGCTTCACCGCCTCTTCTGTCTCTGCCTGGCCCTCCCTGCCGGACTCAACTGTGGATTCCCCGACGCCACCTTCACGGAGCGCTCCAGCACGGGCGTGGGCGGCGCGAGCGGCACGGCGGACTCGGCGAGCTCCGCCGCGGCGTCCTCGGGCGCGGCGGGCCCCGGCGGCGGCGCGGAGGCCTCCAGCGCCGGCGGGAACGGCGGCGGCCCGACGGGCACCGGCGGCGATGCACCGGGCTCCGGAGGCGGCGCGGCAGGCTCCGGCGGCGGCTCGGCGACCTCCAGCGCGAGCACCGGCGGCGGCTCCGCGGGCTCCGGCGGCTCGGCGACCTCCAGCGCGAGCGCCAGCGCGGCGACCTCCGGCGCCGGTGGCGGCTCGACGACCTCCAGCGCGAGCGCCGGGCCGGCGACCTCCAGCTCCAGCGGTGGCACCGTCGACTGCGACGCCGACAAGGACGGCTATCTGTCGATCGCGTGCGAGGGCGGCGACGACTGCAACGACGACAACCCCTCGGTCCACCCGAACCAGCCCAGCACCTTCTACGACTCGCCGATCCCTCCGGGACGCAGCTTCGATTACGACTGCAGCGGCAAGGAGGAGATGGAGTTCGCCTCCGTCAAGTGCACTGGCCTGCTCGTCTGTGCCGCGGCGAACAACGTGTTTCTGAGCGACGTCCCGTGTGGAAGCCGGGGCCCGTTCGGCTCCTGCGACCTCACCTGCAAATCGATCATCACCTTTCCCAATTACGTCAGGGAATGCCATTGAGCCCGCGCTGCCTCGGTGGCGGATCGAGGGTGCCACGCAACGGAGAGCCGCCCCGATGAGACCCGAACCTGGTGCCATCCGATCCGTCGTGTCCTGCGCCTGCCTGCTCGCCGCGGCGGCGGGGGGCTGCAACGCGATCATCGGGCTGGAGGTCGGCGAGCTGGCTCCGTCGCAGTCCGGCGCGGACGCGGCCTCGGCCTCCTCCTCGGGAGGCCCTGGCGCTGGAGGCTCGGGCGCCGGTGGTGAGGGCACCGGTGGTGCAGGGGGCGGCGACGGCGGCGGTGGAGGCAGCGGCGGCGACGGCGGCGGTGGTGGAGGCAGCGGCGGCAATGGCGGGGGCAGCGGCGGCGGGGGCAGCGGTGGCGGGGGTCCGCTGTGCAGCGACGCCGAGGGGACCGTCGTCGAGCCGTCGGCCAGCTGGGGAGAGACGCTCGGCTTCGACGTCGGCGACCTCGCGGCGTCGGACGGCGCGCTGACGGCGGTCATCACGGAGGTCCTCGCCAGCGGGGCGTTCCGCTTCTCGGTCGCGAAGTGGACCTCCGGCGGGGAAAACGATTCCCGGTACGGGCTGTCGGCGAACGATGTCTGGGGCTTGCACCTGGCCGCGGGCGACGGCGCCACCTACGTGGCCGGGGAGGCCGCGGGGGCGACGAGTCTCCCCGGTGGGCTCCTCGACGCGTGCCGCGTCGGCCCTGCGCTGGTCGCCACCAGCTACACGACGAGCTTCGTCGCGGCGCTCGACGCGAACGGCCGTTGCGGGTGGGCGTGGAGCGTCGACGCGCAGCACAACACCACGGCGCGCGCCATGGCGGCGAATTCCGAGGCGGTCGTCTTCGCCGTCGACGTGACGGACGCCGGCCGGAGCTTCGGCCCGTGCGAGCTGAAGAGCGTCCCGGCGGAGTCGGCGCTGCTCGCCGCGCTTTACCCGGCGGACGGCGCGTGCAAGTGGCAACACCGCCTCGGGCCGCGGGCGGCCGTGACCGTCAAGGCGCTCCCCGTCAACCCGAAGGCGAGCGGCAACCTCGTGACGGTCGTGGGCGACTACGAGTCGCTCGGCGGAGCGGTCACGTTCGGTGGACAGACCCCCTTCGCCTCGGAGCAGCGCGACGTCTTCGTCGCGCGCTACACGGCGATCGACGGCGCTCTGGTGGACTTGACCACGCTGAACGTCGAGGGAGATCAGCAGGTGGCGCAGCACGGCGCCGCGCTGCTCCCGGGCGGCGACGTCGTGATCGCCGGCTCGTACCGGGGGGTCGTCGACTTCGGCGGCGGCTGCCCGGCGTTGCCCGACGCGGGGGACACGGAGAGCTTCTTCGTCGCGCGCGTCTCGAGGAAGGGCGTCGTGTGGAGCCGCGGGTTCGGCGACGACAAGGAGAGCCAGGTCGCGGCCGGCGTGGCGGTGGACGGCGCTGGCGCGATCTACGTCACCGGGGAGTTCACGGGCACGATCCCGCTGGGGAGCGCCGGGAGCCTCACGACGTCCCAGAAGCGGGCGGGGTTTCTGATGCGGCTCGACGCGCAGGGCAACCTGATCTCCGCGACCAAGGTCGAAGGAGCCGGCACCGTCGCCCTCCGCGTCGTCGCGGTGGACGGGGCGCTCGGCGGGCCCGTCTACGTCGCCGGCGCCGTGACGGGCGCGCTCCACCTCGACGGCCTCGCCGCGCCGCTCGGGAGCGAGAGCGATAACGAGTCCCGCGGGTTCATCGCGAGGCTCTCCGGCGCGCGCTGATCCGGAGGACCGCGGCGGCGACATGCGGCGGACGCAGCCCTGGCCGCTGGACCTGCTGCTCGAGGCCGGCATTCGCCTCATCGACCTGCGGCCAGAGCCTGCTCTGTCCTGGGCACGCCCGTTCACGGCTGCCCTTGCGACCTCTTCCGCCGGCGCGCTCCCTCGACGTTCACGGGGTCCACACCATGTTCACGGCGATGCTCCCCAGCTCGACCGACGCCGCACGAGTCCACCGGTTCGGCGGCCCCGAGGTCATCACCATCGACGAGGTGCCGGTCCCGCTGCCCGGCCCGGGCCAGGTGCTGGTCCGCGTCGCGGCGGCCGGGGTCGGGCCGTGGGACGCCTGGATTCGTGCCGGCAAGAGCGTGCTGCCCCAGCCGTTGCCGCTGACGCTCGGCTCGGACCTCGCTGGCACCGTGGCCGCGGTCGGCCCCGAGGTGACTGGCCTCGCGCCGGGCGTGGCGGTCTTCGGCGTCACCAACAGGCGCTTCACCGGCGCACACGCGGACTATGCCGTGGCGCAGGCGTGCATGGTGACGCGCAAGCCCCTCCGGTTCTCCGAGGTCCAGGCCGCCTCCGTGCCGGTCATCGCGGTCACGGCGTGGCAGGCGCTGTTCGATCAGGCCCAGCTCGAAGCCGGACAGACCGTGCTGGTGCACGGCGCGGCCGGCAGCGTCGGCGCGTACGCGGTGCAGCTCGCGCGCCGGGCCGGCGCTCGTGTGATCGCGACGGCCTCGGCCAAGGATCGCGACTTTGTCCGCAGCCTCGGCGCCGACGTCGTCGTGGACTACCGGAGCGAGCGCTTCGAGGACGCCGCCAAGGACGTCGATGCCGTCATCGACCTCGTCGGTGGCGACACGCAGGCGCGGTCCTTCGCCGTGCTCAAGCCACGTGGCGCCCTGGTCTCTGCGGTGTCGACCCCTGATCCGGAGGAGGCCGCTCGTCGCGGCGTGCGGGCAAGCTTCTTCCTCGTCGACGTCACGACGGCCCACCTCGACCGCATCGCCGCCCTGCTCGACGCGGGCGAGCTCTCGGTCGACATCGGCGCCGTGCTGCCGCTCGCCGAGGTCCGCGGCGCGCATGAGATGCTCGAGGGCGCTCGCCCCCGCCCGCGCGGCAAGATCGTCCTGGCCATGGCCCCTGCTCGCTGAGGTCCGAGAGCAGCGGCCCCCGGGCGCGTCCGACGAGGGGCCGTTGTGCCCCGGCACGGGCCCAAGCGGCCGCCTTCAGACCGAGTGAGTGAGCGCTCACTCTTGACGAGTGAGCGCTCACTCCGGTACACGGGACGCATGGCACCACCGAGCCGGCGAGCTCCTCCCCTGCGTCCGGAGGAGCGTCGCGCGAGCATCATCGCGGCGACCATCCCGCTGCTGCGCCTGCACGGCCGCGACGTGACGACGGCGCAGATCGCGATGGCCGCCGGCACCGCGGAAGGGACGCTGTTCCGCGTGTTCCCCGACAAGGAGTCGCTGATCCAGGCCGCGATCGGGACCCTGTTCGATCCCGCGCCGACGCTGCGAGAGCTGGAGCGCATCGATCTCGCGGCGCCGCTCCGCGAGCGCTTGATCCAGGCGGTCGAGGTCCTGCAGCGCCGCGTCGAGGGCATCTGGCAGCTCATCTCGATGCTCGGCATGACGATTCCGCCCCCCGTGCGCCCCGAGTCCGGGTGCGCTCAGACGCCGCGCCAGGATGAGCAGGTTCACGTGCAGCTCGAGCGCCTGTTCGAGGCGTCGCGCGACGAGCTGCGCTGCGATCCGGCGTATGCAGCCCGGCTACTGCGCATGATGACGTTCGCGGGCACACACCCGCGGATCACCGACGGCATGCCCCTGACCGCCGCGGAGGTCGTGGCGGTCCTGCTCGACGGTATCCGCCGCCGCTCCGAGGAGGAGGAGCCTTGCTGAGGCAGCTGTTGCGCCGTTTCCTGCGCCCACAGGCGCGCTTGCTGGCGCTCGTCGTCGCGCTCCAGCTCGTGGCGACGCTCGCTTCGCTGTACCTGCCGAGCCTGAACGCCGACATCATCGATCAGGGCATCGCGCTCGGTGACACGCCGCGGATCCTGGAGCTCGGCGCGATCATGCTCGCGATCACCGGCGTCCAGATCGTGTGTTCGGTCGCCGCGAACTACGCCGGCGCGCGCGTCGCGATGAGCTTCGGTCGCGACCTGCGCGCGGCGGTGTTCCACCGCGTCGGCGAGTTCTCCGCGCGCGAGCTGTCGCGGTTCGGAGCGCCGTCGCTCATCACGCGCACGACCAACGACGTCCAGCAGGTGCAGACGGTGGTGATGATGGGCTGTACGATGCTCGTCCTCTCGCCGATCATGTGCGTCGGCGGCATCGTGATGGCGCTGCGCGAGGACGGGTCGCTCGCCTGGCTGCTCGCGATCGCGGTGCCGCTGCTCGCGGGCGCCGTCGTCGCGATCATGTCGCGGATGGTGCCGCAGTTCCGGCGGATGCAGCCCCTCATCGACACCGTGAACCGCGTGCTGCGCGAGCAGATCACCGGCGTGCGCGTGATCCGCGCCTTCGTGCGCGAGCGCGCCGAGGCGGCGCGCTTCGAGCACGCGAACGGCGACCTCACCGAGACCGCGCTGCGCATCGGGCGCCTGCAAGCGCTGATGTTCCCGACCGTCATGTTCGTCTTCAACGCTTCGAGCGTCGCCGTCCTGTGGTTCGGCGCGCACCAGATCGCGGACGGCACGCTCGCGATCGGCTCGATGACGGCGTTCCTCGCTTACCTGGTGCAGATCCTGATGGCCGTGATGATGGTGACGTTCATGGCCGTCATGCTGCCGCGCGCGGCCGCCTGCTCGGAGCGCATCGTCGAGGTGCTGGACACCGAGCCGTCCGTGCGCGCCCCCGACCAGCCCGTGACGCTCGTCGAGCCGACCGGCGTCGTCGAGCTGCGGGACGTCGAGTACCGCTACCCGGGCGCCGAGCTGCCCGTCCTGCGCGGCATCTCGTTCGTGGCGCGCCCCGGGCAGGTCACCGCGATCATCGGCAGCACCGGCTCGGGCAAGACCACGCTGCTCGACCTGATCGCGCGGCTCATCGATCCGACGAGGGGCGAGGTCCGGCTCGACGGCGTCGACGCGCGCATGCTCGCCCTCGACGCGGTGTGGTCGTGCATCGGGCTCGTGCCGCAGCGAGCCTTCCTGTTCTCCGGCACGGTGGCCTCGAACCTGCGCTACGGCGACCCCGCGGCGACCGACGAGCAGCTCTGGGCGGCGCTCGCCGCCGCGCAGGCGCGCGACTTCGTCGAGGCGATGCCGCGAAGGCTCGACACGCCGATCGGGCAGGGCGGCACGAACGTCTCCGGCGGCCAGCGCCAGCGGCTGTCGATCGCCCGCGCCCTGCTGCGCCGGCCGCGCGTGTTCCTGTTCGACGACGCCTTCTCCGCGCTCGACGTCGCGACCGAGGCCCGGCTGCGGGCCGCGCTCGCCGAGCGCACGCGCGCCGCCACGGTGATCGTCGTCGCGCAGCGCGTGTCGAGCATCGTCGACGCGGACCAGATCCTCGTGCTCGACGACGGCGAGATCGTCGGCCAGGGCAAGCATGGCGAGCTGCTCGCGTCGTGTCCGACGTACGCCGAGATCGTGGCCTCGCAGCGCGACGCGGCGGTGGCCGCATGAGCGCGCGTCACGCCGGTCCACCGCCCGCCGCCCCCGCGGGGGCGCGCTCCCCGATCCTGCCGCGCGGCCCCTTCGGCATGGGGGCCGCGCCGCCGCAGAAGGCGAAGCGGTTCGCCCCCTCCGCGCGGCGCCTCCTCGGCCGCCTCGCCCCCGAGCGCGCGCGCCTCGCGGTCGTGCTCGCTTGCTCGCTGCTCAGCGTGGGGCTCGGCCTGGCCGGCCCGAAGCTGCTCGGCCGCGCGACGGACATCATCTTCTCCGGCGTGATGGGCGCTCGCCTCCCGGCGGCCGCCACGAAGGCCGAGGCCGTCGCGGAGCTCCAGCGCTCCGGCCAGGCGCGGCTCGCCGAGCTCGTGGGCCACATGGACGTCGTTCCCGGCCGCGGCATCCAGCTCCGCGAGCTCGCCGAGCTGCTCCTGCTCGTGATGGCGCTCTACGCCGGCGCGTCGCTGTTCGCCTGGCTGCAGGGCTACCTGCTCAACGACGTCGTGCAGAACACCGTGCGACAGCTCCGCGCCGAGGCGCAGGACAAGCTCGCCCGCTTGCCGCTCGCCTACTTCGACGGCCGCCCGCACGGCGAGCTCTTGAGCCGCGTCACGAACGACATCGACAACGTCGCGCAGGGCCTGCAGCAGACGATGACGCAGATCATGAACGGCGCGCTGACGCTCCTCGGCATCCTCGTCATGCTGGTCGTGATCTCGCCGGTGCTCGCGGTGATCACGCTCTTCACCGTACCCCTCTCGGTGCTCACGACCGCGGCGGTCGCGAAGCGCGCGCAGGCGAAATTCGCTGCGCAGTGGGCGCAGGTCGGCGTGCTCAACGGCCAGATCGAGGAGGCGTTCACCGGCCACGCGCTCGTCAACGTGCTCGGGCGGCGCCGCGACGTCGAGGCGCGCTTCCAGTCCACGAACCAGGAGCTGTTCGAGACCAGCTTTCGCGCGCAGTTCATGTCCAGCATCATCATGCCGGCGGTCAATTTCGTCGGGAACCTGACCTACGTCGCGATCGCCGTCATCGGCGGCCTCCGCGTCGCGTCGGGCGCGATGCTGCTCGGCAGCGTGCAAGCGTTCATCCAGTACTCGCGCCAGTTCTCTCAGCAGCTCGGCCAGCTCGCGTCCGTCACGAACGTCCTGCAATCGGGTGTTGCCTCTGCAGAGCGGGTGTTCGAGCTGCTCGACGAACAGGGCCAGTCCCCTGACGCCACCCCGCCCGCGGCCCTGCCGAAGGTGAGCGGCGAGGTCCGGTTCGAGCACGTCACGTTCCGCTACAAGCCCGACGAGCCCCTCATCGAGGACCTCGACCTCACGATCAAGCCAGGCCAGACGGTCGCGATCGTCGGCCCGACGGGCGCCGGCAAGACCACGCTCGTGAACCTCCTGATGCGGTTTTACGAGCTCGACGGCGGTCGGATCCTGATCGACGGCGTCGACATCGCGCGCTTGCCTCGCCACGAGCTGCGCGCGAAGCTCGGTATCGTGCTGCAGGATACATGGCTGTTCTCTGGCACGATCCGTGACAATATCGCGTTCGGCAACGCGACCGCGACCGAGGCCGACATCCAGGAGGCAGCGCGCGCGGCGCACGTCGACCGCTTCGTGCGCGCCCTGCCCGCCGGTTACGATACGGTGATCGACGAGGACTCGGGCAACCTGAGCGCCGGCGAGAAGCAGCTCATCACGATCGCCCGCGCGTTCCTCGCGAACCCGGCGATCCTGATCCTCGACGAGGCGACCTCCTCGGTCGACACCCGGACCGAGGTGCTCGTCCAGCGCGCGATGGCCGCCTTGCGGGCCCAGCGTACGAGCTTCGTCATCGCGCATCGCCTCTCGACGATCCGCGACGCCGACATGCTCCTCGTGATGAAAGCGGGCCGCATCGTCGAGCGCGGCACGCACGCGGAGCTCCTCGCCGCGGGCGGAGACTACCATGCGTTGTACGAGACCCAGCTCGCCGGCAACGGCGGGAGCGGCGCGCAACTCGCGAGCTAGCGCACCGCCACCGGCCCGAGGTAACTCGACCAAGCATCGCGCCGCGTTCTCCTACATCTAGCGGGCTGCCGGGGCTCCGCTCCTCACCGCGCGGCAGCGCTCAGTCGATGACCGCGGTGGCCTCGACCTCGACCAGGTGCTCGGGGTCGGAGAGCGCGCTGACGCCCAGCAGCGTGCCTGGCGGGACCGGGGTGACTCCCAGCTTCGCGGCCGCCCGACCGATCCCCTCCAGCAGCAGGGGCATCTTGTCTGGAGTCCAGCCCACCGCATAGATGGTCAGCTTCGCAACGTCGTTGAAGGAGCCGCCAACTCCGGCCAGGGCGGTGGCCACGTTGAGGTAACACTGCTCGACCTGAGCGGCGAAGTCGCCCCTGCCGATCGTCCTCCCGTCGGCATCCCAGGCGACCTGACCTGCGATGAACACGAGCTTCGACCCGGTGGCGATCGACACCTGTCGGTACGCCTCGATCTTCGGCAACCCGCTGGGGTTCACCAGGGTGATGGCCATGCTGTCTCCTCCGTCCTCTCCCTGCGCGCAGGGCGGCGTGCCCGGCCGCGCGCTGGTTAGATGCGCCCTCGCCGCCGCGACCGGTAGACCCACGGCGCGAAACGCGCCGATAAGCGCTGCTATACAATCGCGCCATGAACCGCGCGACGGACCGCTTCGAGGGTCTGACCGTCTTCCTCACCGTGGCGAGGCACCGGAGCTTCCGCGCCGCCGCCGCGGAGCTCGGCGTGACCACGGGCGCCGTGAGCCAGGCGATCCGCGCCCTCGAGCGCCGCGTCGGCCTCCCGCTCCTCTCGCGCACGACGCGCCGCGTGGGGCTCACCGAGGCCGGCGAGCGGCTGCACGAGCGCCTCGCGCCCGCGGCCGGTGAGATCAGCGCCGCGCTCGAGGCGCTCGACGAGCTCCGCGGCCAGCCCGCGGGGCTGCTCCGCCTCACCGTCGCCCGGACCGCCGTGCCCTTCGTGATCGAGCCGGTGCTCCCGCGCTTCCGCCGCGCTTACCCCGACGTGGCCGTCGAGATCTCGGTGGACGACGCCCTGGTCGATCTCGCCGAGACCGGCTTCGACGCCGGCGTGCGGCTCGGCGAGGACCTCGCCCAGGACATGACCGCCGTGCGCCTCACGCCGGATCTCCGCTGGCTCGTGGTCGGCGCGCCTGCGTACTTCGCCGCCCACGGCCGCCCGGAGGAGCCCGAGGATCTGCTCGCCCACACGTGCATCCGGTACCGATTCCAGAGCGCCGCGCTCTATCGCTGGGAGTTCGTGCGCGATCACCGCGAGATCACCGTGCACGCCCCCGGCACCCTCACGGTGAACGACGCCGATCTGGCGGTGTCCCTCGCGCGCGATGGGCTCGGGCTCGCGTACATGTTCGACCTGGCCGTCGCCGAGGACCTGGCGAGCGGGGCGCTCGCGACGGCGCTCGAGCGCCATGCGCCGACGGGCCCCGGGTTCTTCCTCTACTTCCCCGCCCGCGCGCAGGCGCAGGCGAAGCTGCGCGCGTTCATCGACACGGCGCTCACCGTGCTCATGCCAGAGGGCCGGCGGAAGCCGAAGGGGACGCGCGCCGCCTCGTGAGCTCCCCGGGCGCCTCCAGTGCCCACCCGCCGGTCACCGCGCGCGCTGGCGCTGCCAGGCGACGATCCGCGTCACCGCCTCGTCGACCTGCTCGACCGGGGCCGCGAAGGACAGCCGGACGTACCGCGCGCCGCCTTCACCGTCGAAGTCCGTGCCCGGCGTGAGCGCCACGCCCGTGTCGGCGAGCAGCCGCTCGCACCACGCGACCGAGTCGTCCGTGCCAACGTCGGCGTACAGGTAGAAGGCGCCGTCGGGCGGGGCGACCTTCCAGCCGAGCTCGGGCAGCCGCCGCAGCAGCAGGTCGCGCGCGGCCGCGTAGCCCTCCACCAGCCGGTCCGCCTCGGCGTACGCCTCCGGGGTCAGGGCCGCGAGCGCCGCGTGCTGCGCCAGGGCGGGCGGGCACAGCGCGAGGTTGCCCGCCAGCGCGTCGACCGTCGGGACGAGCTCCGGCGGGAGCACGAGCCACCCCAGGCGCCAGCCCGTCATGGCCCAGTACTTCGAGAAGCTCGACACGACGACCGCGCCCGCGCCGACGTGGCGCGCCGCCGTCGCCTGGCGCCCGGCCCACGGGCCGTACGTGAGGCCGTGGTAGATCTCGTCGCTCACCAGCCGGACGCCGTGCTCCGCGCACCAGCGCGCCATCGCGTCGAGCTCCGCGGCGTCGACCATCGTGCCCGTCGGGTTCGCCGGGCTCGCCAGGACCACGCCGTCGAGCTTTGCGCCGTCGCACGCGGCCCTGAGCTGCGACGTCGTCAGCTGGAAGCGGCTCTCGGGGCCGCACGGCAGCTCGACCACCTCCACCCCGAGGGAGCGAAGGATGTTCCGGTACGCCGGGTAGCCCGGGCGAGCGAGCGCCACGCGGTCACCCGCCTCGAACGCCGCGAGGAACGCGAGCAGGAACCCGCCCGACGACCCCGTGGTGAGGGCGACGCGCGACGGGTCGACGTCCACGCCGTACCAGCGGCCGTAGTGCTCCGCGAGCGCGCCGCGCAGCGCCGGGATGCCGAGCGCCTCGGTGTACCCGAGGTCGCCCTCCGCGAGGAGCGCGGCCGCCCGCGCGCGCACGGCGGCGGGCGCCCCCGAGCCCGGCTGGCCCGCGCACAGGCTGATGACCGGCTCACCCGCCGCGCGCCGCGCGTTGGCGGCGGCGAGCACCTCCATGACCGCGAACGGCGGCACCTGCGAGCGGCGGCTGATCCTCACCCGGCCATCCTTCTCCCCCGCCGAAGACCGGCCATTTACAGCACGGGAGCTCCGCTGTCAGCAGAGGAAATCCGATGGCCGAGGCAGGACGAGAGCCGCGCGTGAAGCCACAAAAGCGAGAACGCGGCCGGTGAGGGCCGCGTTCTCCGTGTTGCTCGCCGCGACGGCGCGTCCGCTCAGGCGATGAGCGGGGCGATGAGGAGCGACACGACGCCCATCACCTTGATGAGGATCGAGATGCCGGGGCCCGACGTGTCCTTGAAGGGATCGCCCACGGTGTCGCCGACGACGGCGGCCTTGTGGGCGTCGGAGCCCTTCGCGTGGCCGTCGAGGCCGCCCTTCTCGATGTGCTTCTTGGCGTTGTCCCAGGCGCCGCCGCCGTTCGCCATCATCAGCGACAGCACCGCGCCGACGACGAGCGCGCCGGCCAGCGTGCCCGCGAGGACCTCGGGGCCGGCCACGAAGCCGACGACGACCGGCGCGAGCACCGCGATGGCGCCGGGCGCGATCATCTCGCGGATGGCGGCCGACGTGGCGATGTCGACGATGACCTTCGGCTGCGGGTCGACGCCCGGCTTGCCCTCGAGCAGGCCAGGGATCTCGCGGAACTGACGGCGGATCTCCTCGACGATCGCGCCGGCCGCGCGGCCGACGGCGGTCATCGTGAGCGCGCCGACGAGGCACGGGAGGAGCGCGCCGAAGAGCAGCCCCATGAGGACCTTCGCGTCGGTCAGGTACAGCACGAGCTCCGGGAGGCCCTTCGCGCGGCGGACCGCGTCGACCTCCATGTTGAAGGCGGCGAACAGCGCGACGACGGTGAGCACCGCCGAGCCGATCGCGAAGCCCTTGCCGACGGCCGCGGTGGTGTTGCCGACCGCGTCGAGCTCGTCGGTGATCGCGCGGACCTCCTTGCCGAGGCCGGCCATCTCGGAGATGCCGCCGCCGTTGTCGGCGATCGGGCCGTACGCGTCGACGGTCATGACGATCGCGGTGCCCGCGAGCATGCCGACCGCGGCGAGCGCGATGCCGTAGAGGCCGAGGTAGTGGTTCGAGATCCAGCCCACGGCGACGAGGGTCATGAGGGGGATCGCGACGCTCTCGAGGCCGACCGCGATGCCGCGGATGACGTTGGTGCCGGGGCCGGTGAGCGAGCTCTGGGCCACCTTGTGGATGGGGCCCATCGACGTGTAGTAGTCGGTCACGAGGCCGACGATGGCGCCGCCCGCGGCGCCGGCCGCGAGGGTGATGACGGCGCCGAAGCTGAAGCCGAGCCCCGGAAGGACGCCGGCCGCCGCGAACACGACGAGGAACGGCGGGACGATGAGCGCGAGGCGCAGCACCCGGGCCGGCGGCAGGTTCTTGAGCGCGCGCGTGATGAAGATGCCGACGACCGAGACCGCGAGGCCGATCGTCGCGAGCAGCAGCGGCAGCGACACCGCCATCGCGCGGAGCTCCTGCTCGCCCACCGACGGCGCGAGCTGCTGCAGCTTGGCGATCGGCAGCGTGAGGCCGAGCGCGATCGCGGCGACGACCGCGGCCACGTAGCTCTCGTAGATGTCGGCGCCCATGCCCGCGATGTCGCCGACGTTGTCGCCCACGTTGTCGGCGATGACGCCCGGGTTGCGCGGGTCGTCCTCGGGGATGTTCGCCTCGACCTTGCCCACGATGTCGGCGCCGACGTCCGCGGCCTTCGTGTAGATGCCGCCGCCGATGCGGGCGAAGAGCGCGATCGAGCTCGCGCCGACGGCGAACGAGTGGACGATCGTCGCGAGGTGCTCGTGGCTGCGGAACAGGGCGTAGATGCCGCCCAGGCCGATGAGGCCGAGCCCCGCGACGCAGAGGCCCATGACGGCGCCGCCGTCGAGCGCGGTGACGAGCGCGGTGGGCTTGCCGTGCGCGCGCGCGGCCTCGGCCGTGCGAACGTTGGCGTACGTCGCGGCCTTCATGCCGAAGAAGCCGGCGATGAGCGACAGGAACGCGCCGGCGGCGAAGGCGCCCGCGGACAGGAGCCCGAGCGTCGCGGCCAGGAGCGCGAAGACGGCGGCGGCGTAGACGGCGAGCACCTTGTACTCGCGCGCGAGGAAGGCCATCGCCCCCTCGCGGACGTAGCGCGCGATGCGCGCCATCGTCTCGTTGCCTTCAGGGGCCTTCTTGACACGCACGTAGAAGGTGCGTGCGACCATGAGCGCGACGGCGCCCGTTAAGAGCGACTGGTACGACAATGCATCCACGGGTGATGGTCCTCTCGGTCGCCCCCGGCCGGAGCGAGCGCCGGCTCACTCGTCCGTCCACGACGGCGGATCAAGTGGGAAATTGCGTTGCCTCGGTTCAGGCGGCCGCCCAGGGCGAAATCTGGAGCTGGCGCCAGGGACGCGGCCTCCGCAACGTCGGTCGTGCTGGTTGCCGCGCGAGCCGGCAGCGACCGTGACATTGGAATATTCCGGACAAGGAGGGCGCACGCGACGCGAACGAGCGCGTCGACGATCGACCCACGGGGGCGATCCGGCGGCGCGTCCGGCGACGGCCGGCGCTACTCGAGCAGCGCGAGCGTTCGCGGATCGGGCTCGCCGCCGCAGAACTTGTCGAGCGCCGCGAGGAACGCCCCCTCGCCGGGGGCCGCGCGGGAGAACAGGGTCATCGACGAGCAAAACTTCATGTCATCGGGGCTATCGAAGATGTCGTACAGCGAGCGCCCCTCGATCTGGTTCACGAGGCGAGTGCACTCCAGCAGTCTCGGACCGAGCGT
Source organism: Sorangium sp. So ce145 (assembly GCF_051525985.1). Classification (NCBI taxonomy): domain Bacteria; kingdom Pseudomonadati; phylum Myxococcota; order Polyangiales; family Polyangiaceae; genus Sorangium; species Sorangium sp. So ce145. Next base: position 7,945,797 of record NZ_CP150315.1, read on the forward strand.
CGGGTGCTGCAGATACGCCTCGGCCTCTCCCTTCGAAGCGATACCGAACCTCTGCGCCATGGCGCTGTGGCCCAGGCCCTTCAGCTGCGGAAAAATGAACCACATCCAGTGGCTGGTCTTCTCTCCTCGGCGCAGCTCGGCCAGGACGCGGGCATAGACCGGAGCCTGCGCGTCCACGAATCGTTGCAGGTCGTACGGATCGGGCATGGGCGCTCCTCGACCGCCAGAGTAGCATTCGATCGGTCCGCTCGACACCGGCGTTCCACCCGTGTTGCCACTGTGCCGCATGGCTGTGCCGCGCGGGCGAAATCTCCGTTTGATGCACCTCGCGCATGGAGCTCTACTCGGCGTGGGGAGCGTGCGAGCAACACGACGGCGCTCGCGCATCGGGACGACGACGTTCCTCACCACGAGGCGATTCGCGGTCCCCCCCAGGTTCGACGCCAAACCAACCGGCCGATCGCTCGACCACATCTGCCTCGAGATGATCCATGAGATCGACGACTGGTATGCGAAGAAGTTCGCCTACCTCGTCGGTCGGCTCGACAGCCTGGAGGAGGGCGACGTGAAGCTCCTCGACAACACCGCGACCGTCTGGTTCCAGGAATGCTCGGACGGCAACAGCCACAACCTCAACAACCTTCCGATCCTCCAGGCGGGGAGCTGTGGAGGCTACTTCAAGGTGGGTCAGGCCGTGAACGTGGAAGGCGGCAAGGCGGACCTGACCCGCGGCAACAGCGAGGGAGCCTGCGGCCCCGGCCAGACGGAGCTCGCCTACAGCGAAGTGGACTCGACCGGGACCCCGCCGGACATCGCCACGCAGCCGATCAACAAGTACTTCTGCGCCTTGATGAACGCCATCGGCGTGAAGGCCGGTCCGGACGGCTTCCCTGCGGTCGGCGGCACGAACGAGGTGACCCACTTCGGCAAGTACGACGACACGAGGCTCTTCGCCGACGAGAGCAATCCGGCGGCCATCAAGGACCCGGGGGAATTCAAGGCGCTTCGCGCGAACAGCTGAGCGACGCGCGCGGGTTACAGGCCCGTGTGTGTCCCCGTGATCCAGACGGTCGCGTGGGAGCCGTCGGGCTGCGTGGCCCAGGTGCGGACGCGGTACTTGCTCGTGGCGACCTGCTGCGCGGTCCCGTAGTTCTCGTGGAAGTAGACGAACGCCGGCGTCGAGCAGTGCCCGCGGCCGGTCAGCGGGTTGTCCCAGAGCCACGTGCCCGCCTGCTCCTTGTAGGTGAGCTGCACGAACTGGCTCGTCGCGGCGTCCCAGCGCTGCACGCGCGTGGCCATCTTGGTGTTCGCGCAGTCGCTCATCGCCTGCGACGCGTCGCTCCACGAGGTGGACGAGGAGTCCCAGAAGGTAGGCTGCACGTCGAAGCGGTAGGTCTCCGGGGTCTGGTGCTGGTAATAGCCGGGCACGGGGAAATCGACGATCGTCGTCGCCCGATCCTGCCCGATGTCCGGACAGATGCCGTCGATCCACTGGTAGGCGCGGACGTAGTTTGCGCTTGCTCCGACCGCGGTGAGCTGCGGGGTGGTGAAGTTCGGGTCGGTCCCCATCGCGCAGGGGTCAGGGTTTCCTCCGAGCGCCTCGGCGCTCTCCGCCGTGTCTTCCTCGTCGAAGCTGCCGGCGTCCGCCGCCACGCAGCCCGTGACCATCGAGATGGTGATGAGACCGAGACCGAGATGATACGCAGCAATCTTCATGGTGCGACTCCCCTTGGTATGCGGGCCACTCAGGCCGCTCCCGCCCCCGCACCCAAGCAGAGAGCAGGGAGCGTGCCTGCGACGATCCCCTGAGCGCTCCTTTGCCCTCGAAGCTCTCGCAGCGCAGGATCGCGATGCAGGTCGTGGGGCAGACCGCCGCTCGCCCCGGCGATGGAGGCGGCAGCCTCCTCCATCGGCAGGGCGATGGAGGCTCGCGCCTCCACCTCGACCCGCGAGCTGCTTGAAGCCCGCGAGCTGAAGCCGCCCGCCGGAGCTCGCGATGCGGCCGTCGTGGGGTCCACCTGGCGCGCAAATTTCGAGCGCAAAGCGACGAAGCGTGGCCCGCGGTCTGGCCGCTTGCGTAGGCGCGGAGATGCTCACTCCTTGAATCGGGGCCAGCGCTCGACGATCGATCGTGCATGCGGAGCACGGAGCACCTGGGTATCCTTTGTGTCATGGCGCTTGAACGGAGGGCGGCGCGGCTCGTGGCAGCGGGCGCCGCGATGCTTGCCATGGGCTGCAGCGGGAAGTGGACGACGCAGGAGAGCGGCGCAGAAATGGCTGGCGGCGCGGGCGGGAGCGAGGGCACGGCGCAGGGCGGCGATCCGGGGAGCGCCGCGGCCTGCGCGGCCGGGGAGGCGCGCTGCAACGCGAGCGGCCTGCGCGAGACGTGCACGAGCGACGGCGGCTGGAGCGTCTCGGATTTCGTGTGCGCGCGAAACGTCGCGGTCGACGACGACGTCGGCAGCACCTGTGTGACGAAGACCGACGGCAGCTATCGTTGCTGGGGCGAGGATCCGGGCGGCGCGCTGCCCGCCGAGCGCTACCGGCGTGTCCAGCTCACGCGACAGGGGCTGATCGGGCTCACCGAGGACGGTCGGCTGCTCGCCGCCGAAACGCTCCTGCCAGACGGGCTGCCACCTGTCGCCTCCTTTCGGGCGACGAACATGTGGGGCGAACAGGGCGTGTGCCCGCTGTTCGTGGACGGGTCGTTTGCGGTGCTGCTGGATCGCAACCAAGAGAACCTCCCGGAGCCCCCGGACAAGGTGGTGGAGTTCGAGGGCCCGTTCACGCAAGCGCTCTGCGCCTGGGAGGGGCTCGTCGCCGGCGTGCGCCCGGATGGCAGCCTGTGGCAGTTCCATGGCATGGAGACGATCCCCGGTGAGTTCACCCAGGTGGCGTTCAGCAACCGCATCGTCTGCGGTCTCACGAAGGCGGGCGGCATCCAGTGCTTCGAGCCGAGCATCTCTTGCGGCAACACCCCCAGCACGCACTGCGCCGGGCCCGAGTATCCCGAGTTTTCGGGCGGGCCGTACCGTTCCATCACCGCCACGGCCGGAGCGGTGTGCGCGATCGACGCCGAGGGGGCCCTCACGTGCCGGCGCTACGACGGCGCCGACATGCCGATCGACGCCGGGCGCTTCACGTTCATCGAAGGCGGGTACGACCTCCTTTGCGGCGTGCGCACCGACGGCTCGGGCGCCTGTTTCCGCCACGGCGGCTGGAACCTTGGCGAGGTCGGTCCGTTCGTGCCCGTCGAGCCGGCGCTCGATCCCGGCTGGTGAGCGCCGGGGCCACGATCGCGGCGACGACGCGCGGGCGCGGCGGCGTCACGACGCGAGCGCCGCCGCGCTCGGCGAGCGCGGCCGTGGCCCTTCGCCGTTCGCGGACCACGGCGGGCAGATTTTGAGCCACCTACGTCTGCAGCCGCTCAGGGCCCGCGGCGCCTCTCCCTGGACCGGCGTGTGTTCAGGTCGACGGCGGACTCGCAATGCCAGGCAATCATGGAGTTGAATGATCGAGATGATGGCGACATCGATCCCTACACGGGAGACCATGGCCCGCGCGCCCCATGGCTCGCAGGTCGTCATGGTCGATGAGAGAGCGCGCATTTCGAGGCGCGCTGGAGGAGCTCATGCCTCACGTCTCGACGATTCTCAGGAACAGCAGGATGCATGCCGCCGTGATGATGACATCCGCCATGGTCGGTTGCGCCGCGCCCCCTGAAAGCGAACAGGGGAGCCCCGAGCCCGACGGCGCAGCGGCGTCCGCGAGCGCGCTCCGGGCGAATGACAGGCACCCACGGCGCGGTCACGGCCACGGCCATGGTCATGGTCACGGCGCAGCGAGCTGCAATGATCACAACCCATGCACCCTGGACGCACGCGTCAGGTGGGCATGCGTCCATGCGCCCACGCCGTATGGACCGCCGCCGTCGCGGGGTCGAAATCGCTGCGGCGAGGGCGAGGTGTGCGACGGACACGGGGCCTGCGTGGAGCCGGGCGCACCGCTCTGGAGCGTGAGCTTTCCCGGCGAAGCGTCGTTCGCGAGCATCAACGCCGACGGGGCCAGCAATGTCCTCCTCACTGGCCAGCTCAGCGGTACGGCCGACCTCGGCGGGGGTCCGCTCACGAGCGCGGGGCAGCGCGATGTGCTGATCGCGAAGCTCGATCCGGACGGCGAGCTCGTCTGGGCGAGGCGCTACGGCGGCCCTGGGGACGAGTTCGGCGCGAAGATCGCCGCGCTCTCCGACGGGAGCCTTGTGAACGCGGGAGGCTATGTCGACTCGCTGGATGTCGGCGCCGGGCCGATCCCCAGCGCCGGGCTGAGCGACATCTACGTCATGAGGACGGACCCGGCAGGGGACCCCGCGTGGGTCCGCCATTTCGGCGATCCGGCCTATCAAGACGTCTATGGCCTGTCGGTCGACGGCGAGGACAACGTGGTCGTCCTCGGCTCGTTCGAGGGGACGGTCGACTTCGGCGCGGGGCCGGTGAGCAGCGCGGGCGCGCAGGACATCTTCCTGTTCAAGCTGGATCCGGCCGGCAACACCCTCTGGAGCAAGGGCGTCGGGAGCGAGTTCAGCGACAGCTCGGTCGCCCTCACGACGGACCCGATCGGCAACGTGATCTTCGGAGGATCCGTGGGGACCGGCGCGGATCTGGGCGATGGGCCGCTCCCGGGCCCTCGAGTCTTCGTCGCGAAGCTGGATCCCGCGGGCAACCATGTCTGGAGCAGGACGTTCGGAGACACGTCCAGCGTCATCCAGGACGTCGAGGCGGACCCCGCGGGCAACGTGGTCCTGGTCGGGCAGACGGGCGTCACCATCGACCTCGGCACGGGGCCGATCATCAACGAGGGCTATGATGCCGCGTTCCTCGCGAAGCTCGACGCGGCCGGGAACACCGTCTGGAGCAGGGGCTTCAGCGCGCCGGAGAGCAGGGTTGTCATCACCTCGATCGACGTCGACAGCCAGGCGAACGTGGTGGCCTCCGGGGTGCTCGTCGCCGACGTCTCGGCGACGCTCGACTTCGATGGGATCCCCTTCCCGTCAGGATACAACCCGTCGAGCTACAGCGCGCGCACCTTCCTGGTGAAGCTCGACGCCGGCGGGCACGTGCTGTGGGTCGAGGGGTTCGACACCGAGCGACCCTTCAGCATCGTCGTCGATCCGCGCGATCGCGTGCTGGCCACAGCGACGTTCACGGGCACCCTCGACCTCGGCTCCGGCCCGCTGACAGGGGACGAGGACGTCTTCGTCGCGGCGTTCGGCCCCTGACCACGGCGACCACGAGGGCGAGCCACGCGGGCGCGCCCTCGCGGTCACCGCCGGAACACGGACGATCAGGGAGCGAGGTAGGACGCGACTTGCCCCTGGTAGCGGTAGTCGCCGGCGTTGGACCAGAACACGCCCTGCCCCTCCGGGGCGATGACACGCCAGGGGACGGGCTGTCCGAACGCCAGCAGGACGGTCCTGTTGCTCTCGAGATCGTGCGCGTTGACGCTGCGGTTCCCGCGCGTGTCCGTCGAGAACAGCGTCGAGCCCCGGAGGGCCAGCCCCGCCATCGAGTCCCCCCTGTAGATCAAGGTCTTCTGTCCTCCGGCGATGGGCGCCTTGAACACGCCGCCGTCGCCGGCGTTGGCCCAGTAGACGAACGCCGCGTCCACCGCGATCCCGGCCGGCTCGGCCTCGTTGTCGGCGATGACGGTCACCTCCCCGCCCGCCTTCGCCACCTTGTAGACCTTGTTGGTCGCCGCGCCGCCGGTCCAGTAGAGGTTCTGCGCGTCCTGCGCGAGGTACGCGGGTCTCCCGGCGCCGGACGCGAGGACGACCGGCTCGCCGCCGTCGAGCGGCATCGTGAAGAGGTTCTCTCCATCGCCGTCGCCGAAGTAGATGGCCGACGCGTCGCCGATGACGCTCACGACATAGCCGATCTGGGCCAGCGTCTCCACCTCCAGGGTCGCCTTGTCGACGCGCCGGAGCGCCGAGGGGATCACCGGGTCGTCATCACCGCCGCTCGCCCAGTACACGTGGGAGTCGTTGACCCACAGCGCCTTGGGATCGGGATCGGCGGGGATCATCGCCTCTGCCTCCGCGGTGCCCAGCCTCACGCGGTAGATGAATCCGTCGTTGTTGTCCCCGGTCGCGACATCCTCGGTGCCGCCGCTCGCGAAGTAGAGGAAGGACTCGTCGGCGGCCAGCGCGCTCGGGTAGCGGTGCAGGCTTGCCATCGGGGTCGCCAGGATCATGCCTGGATAGATCCTCGAGAGGCGGTCGGTCTCCGTGACGACGCTGTCCCTCGAGACGTCGTGCCGCGCGAGCGGCGCGAAATCGTCCGAGCCCGGCTGCGCGGTGAAGCCATAGGCGCCGAGGACCGCGCTTTCGCCCAGCTCCGCCCTGAGCTCGACGGTGATCGGCAGCGTGAGCGTGATCGGCCGCTCGAACGTCAGGCCCTCCGGGCCGAGGACGTACATGGGCCCCACCGCGCCCTCGGGGGCCTCGTCGATGCGCTGGATGGTGATCACCGTGTTCTCGTTCACGGCGCCCGGCGGCACCTCGATGGTGAAGCCGTCGTCCGCCGTGAAGGTCCCGCCCTGCGCGTCGACGGAGAGCTGCTCGCCGGCCCCTGGCTGCGCACCGGTCCCTGACGTGGGGCCGCCGCCGGTAGCGCCGCCGCTCCCATCGCCGCTGCCGGTGGTGCCGCTGCCCGTACCGCCGCCGCCGGCAGCGCCGCTGCCCGTATCGCCGCCGCCCGTGGCCCGATTGCCCTTGTCCGTCCCTTCGCACGACGCGCTGCTCAGCGCGGCAGCCGCGCACGCCAACACCACGAATGAGGTCCTTGTCATCGCTTCGCTCCTCCGCTGGCGGTCGTCGCCGCCATGTCATGGAAGGCCATGGTTCTGCCGAGCTCGCCATGGGGGCGGCTGCGACATCACCCTTGTTCAGACAACAGCGTAGCGCCCGATGAGGCGGTGGCGAGCTGAGCCAGAGCAGGTGAGAGACATACAGTCTTTACCTGTCAGGGTTATCCCAGGCGTCCACTTGCCATGCCCCTTACGCATCGTGGTTGTCCCAGGGGTCCACTCGCTACGGTCCTTACCTGTCAGGGTTGTCCCAGGTGCACGGCTCGACCGCGCGTCGCCGGCGGCACATGACTCGTGGCGGCGGGGCGACGGCGCCGCGCGCGCGCAGACCACGCTCGGCGATGGCGGGTCTCGCGCTGGCGAGCGAGGGGCGCGAGGGCGCCGTCGGGGCCCGGGGAGCGGCAGCCCGGCATGCGCCGAGGGGCGGGGCATCGGGGGCTTCGCGACGACGAGCGCCTCCTCCGGCGTGCAGCGCATGGCCGAGAGGTGGCCCATCGTGCGGCCGGAGCGGGCGACCGGCTCGCCGGCGCCGGGGCTCCCAGCGCGGCGCCCGCCCGCACCGTGCGGGCGGATTGAGTTCGTGAACGGTCTGCGTATCCTGGCCTCGCTGCATCGAAGCCACCCACAGTTCCTTGGAGTCGTCGCGCGAGCGCGACGGGAGCCGGCATGCCGATCGGGCAAACGAAAGGGAGTATCGTACCGCTGCGCCGCGACGCAGCGCCGCGCGTTCGCGGCGTGCAGGCCGCAACGGTGCTCGCGGCGCTGCTCGGGCTCGCCGTGCCGGCGGCCGCGCAGGCGCAGGCCGCGCCGCCGAAACCGGCGCGCGGCGACGCGGCGAGGCCCGCCGCGCCAGGCACGACGCCCGCGGCAGCGGGTGCCCCGATCGCTCCGGCGCCCGCCCCTGTCGCTCCGGCGCCCGCCCCTGTCGCTCCGGCGCCCGCCCCTGTCGCTCCGGCGCCCGCCCCTGTCGCTCCGGCGCCCGCCCCTGTCGCTCCGGCGCCCGCCCCGATCGCTCTGGCGCCCGCCCCGATCGCTCCGGCGGGCGGCGCGCTGGTGCCCATCCCGCAGGGCTACTACCTGCCGGCGCCGCCGCTCCCGCCGTGGGCCAACCCACGGACCATCGAGTACGAAGAGGGGGACCCGATCCCGCGCGGCTACGCGATCCGGACCAGGGCGGACCGCAAGCTCGCCACGGCGGGGCTGCTCACGTTCGGGATCCCGTACGCGCTCACGTTCACGGTCGCAGGCATCGCGTCGTTCGACGACGACGAGTTCGACGAGTTCGGGCCGCTGCTCATCCCGTTCGCCGGCCCGATGATCGCGATCGGGACCCTGGAAGCGGAGGGCGCGGGCATCTTCTGGCTCACGGTGGACGCCGTGACCCAGGTGGGCGGGCTCATCCTGTACGCCGCCGGTCTCGCGAACGAGGACGTCTACCTCGAGCGCCAGTTCACGGTGAGCTCACGCGACCCTGGGCACGCTGCGTCCCGCTGGCCAGAGGTCTCGATCGGCGGGTCCTCCGGTAGCCTCCGATGGAGATTCTGAGCTCGTGCCCCTGCGCCGACAGCCCTCACCCCGAAGGGAGACGCACGTGACCGCGATCCGCACCGTCCTCTCGATGGCCGCGCTGTTTGGCGCGCTCGCGCTCGCAGCGCCGGCCGCGGCGGAGAACGACGCCCCCCCGTCCGCGCAGAGCGCGGCGCCGTCTGGCTACGCGCCGTCCCCTGCCGGCGCGCCACCCGGCTATGCGCCGCCCGGCTATGCGCCGCCCGGCTATGCGCTGCCGCCTGGATACGCGCCGCCGCCTGACCACGTGCCGCCAGGCTACGTGCCGTACGCGCCGTCCGTCGTCCTCGGCATGCCGCGGACGTTGACCTTCACGGAAGGCGGGATCCGGCCGGCGGGCTATCGCATCGAGACGCAGATGAACCGCGGGCTGGTGGTCGCGGGGTCGATCGTCCTCGCCAGCGCGTGGGCGCTCTCGGCGCTGACGGCGGGGAGCATCCTCAGCGAGGGAGGCAGCGACGCCGTCAGCTACTCGCCGATGCTCGTGCCCGTGGGCGGCCCGTTCATCACGCTCGGCACGGGCGAGGAGGTCGACGCCGACCGCGACGCCGGCCGGCTCGCCGCCGCCCTCCTCCTCTTCGACGGGGCCACGCAGGTGACCGGCTTCGTGCTGCTCGTCGCAGGCCTCGTCAGCAACCAGCGGGTCTGGGTGCGCGACGACATCCCGCGCAAGATGTCGATCCAGGCCCCCGAGCTCACCGTCGGCCCCACGGGCGCGACCCTGCGCGTGAGCTTCTGAGGTTCGAGCTCGCCTGAGCTAGCGAGAGAAGCTGAAGCCCGCTCCCCTGGTTGGGCGTGTCGACGGGCTCGTTGGTCGCCAGCACCCACGCCACCGGCTCTTCGCCCGCTGGCGTGTCGATCTCCTGCACCACCACGACGTTGACCGCGAGCTCTTCGGCCAGCTCGGGCAGGTAGTACGGACTGCGCAGCGCCAGGCGCCGGGCGCCGACGCCCAGCGTGGCCATCCGCTCCGAGCGCTCGGGGTGCGCGCGCTTGCTCGCAGGTACCGGTCCGGCGCGGCGTTGGGTGAGCACGACCTCGCGACTGAGCCGGATCGGCAGCTCGACCAGCGCCTCGCTCAGCCGCAGCCGTGCGCCGTCGTCGAGCATTTCTTCCTCGTCCTCGGCCAGCTCCGACACGTTCCGATCGCGCGCCATGCGCACGACGAAGCGGTGGCCCTGCTCGACCATGGCGCACAGAAGCGGGTAGGCGTCGGCCTCGCGGTCCATGGGTTGATCGCGTCGGTGGCCACGGCGAGCGTCGCGTGCGCCAAAAGCCCTGGAGCGGTCCGGAGCACGGTTGTGGCGGTGTCACGCAGCGAGCATGACATGTCACGCGGTGACCGTGACATGTCACGCGGTGACCGTGACATGTCACGCGGTGACCGTGACATGTCACGCTCCGCGAGCCGAGCATCACGCTGAAAACCACCTCCCCCGAGCCCCGCGCAACCTGGGTTGATGCGGCGTTCCCGCCGATTCTGCCCTCGATCGCGGATCGATACCGTGTGGACGGCGACGGCACGCCGGCTGCATCAGCGGTCGCCGGAGCGAACGAGATCTCGCCGGCGTCATGACGAAAGTCCGGCCCTCGCGGCGGAGCATCCGCCCGCTCGCTGGACGTCCGCCGAGATGCTCCTCGTGCTCGCGAGCGAGACGCCCGACCGACCCAACCTGCCATTGTGTTGCTTCTCAGAAGAGGTTACCACCATGCTTCGATTCGAACGTGCTTTGTCCGCCCTCTCCCTGACCGCCGTGTGCGCGCTGTCCGCATGCGCTGTAGATACCGGACCCAGTGAAGCCGAGGCCGACCCGCCGGAGGCCTCCGAAGATGTCGCCGGCGCCAGAGCGCCTCTGGTGCGCGTCGATGCGAACTGGTTCTGGCCGGACGGGAAGGTCCCGTACTGCTTCGACGCGGACTTCCCGCCCGCCTGGGTGCCGACGGTGCACAGCGCCATCGAGAACATGGAGCGGAGGCTGCCCATCGACTTCACGCACGTGCGCTGTGATGCCGGTCAGGACGACTATGTTCGCTTCATCCAGGGGTTCGGCGACACGGGGGGCGAATCCGAAGATACCGGCTGGGATGAGGGCGAGCAGGACATCACGATCTTCAGCGTACCGTCAGAGTCGCTCGTGACCCACGAGATGCTGCACGCCCTCGGGATGTACCACGAGCAATCCCGATCGGATCGCGAGAAGTACGTGACGATCAACTGGGACTGCATCGACAGCGATAAAGATCACAACTACGATACCAAGGACAACACCTTTACGTCGGGCGTCTACGATTACGCGAGCATCATGCACTACAGGACGGGGGCGTGGTGCGCTAGCACCCCGCCGGCCTGGTGCAACGTCCCGGATGGCAGCGGGACCGCCTGCGCCACGATCGTGAAGAAAGACGGTTCGCTGATCGGGCGGAATACGGTGATGTCTCGAGAGGACATCAACTCGATGTACTATATGTACTCCGAGCCGTTCCCGGTCGCCGACGGGGACTACGCGGGCGTGTCGGTCGCCGTCGGCGATTTCGACGGCGACGGGTACGCCGACGTCGCGACGGGTCTGCCGTTCAAGGCGGTGAACGGCGCCGGCGCCGCGGGCGAGGTCCGTGTCTACAAGGGCACGAGCCGGGGGCTTTATCCCTGGCAGACCATCACCCAGGGCGACATCGGCTGGGTTTCCCGGGTGAACGATCGCTTCGGGTGGACGATGGCCGCGGCGGACATCGACAAGGACGGCAGGGCAGAGCTCATCGTCGGTGCCCCGTACGAGGCCGTCGATGGCCTCGCGAACGCGGGCGCGGTCGCCGTGCTGCGCCCCGACGACGCCGGCAAGCTGCAAGCCTTCCGCACGTACACGCAGAAGACGCAGGGCCTGGGTGTCGTGCGCGCCAACTCTTATTTCGGCTACGGCCTCGCCGCGGGCGACTTCGGCCGGGCGCGCACGGCCTCCGGCGCGATCGATCCGGCCTGGGGCCTCGCCCTGGCGATCAGCGCGCCGGGAGAGGCTTCCTCGCGCGGGGCCGTCTACCTGTTCGGCCAGACCAACCCCACGAGCGGCAGCCCGAAGCATCGCACGCAGAGGATCACGGGCTCTGCCAATGGCGACCAGTTCGGCTTCGCCCTCGCCATCGGCAACGTCGACGACGACACCGAACTCGAGCTCGTCGTCGGCTCGCCCTACGCGAGCAGCGCGCACGGACAGGTCGACGTCTTCAACGGCGCGGCCCCGGCTGCGGCGTCCAACCTCTCAGCGCCGATGGTCACGCACTGGGAGAGCGTGGCCGCCCCCGAGGCCGCGACCCGCAATTTCGGCGCGTCGCTCGCCGTCGCCAATTTCCGCGAAGACGGCCCCGACGAGATCGCCATCGGCGCTCCGGGGACGCAAAATAGCACCGGTGCGGTGTACATCTTCCGGAAGGAGCTCGTCTTCGCCGATCCGAACGCCTTCCATCTCAAGCAGACCATCTTGCAGAATGGAGCGCAGGAGCCAGGGGACGAGTTCGGCTTCGCCCTGGTCGCGGCCAACGTCGAGCCGTCCACGACCCAGCACGAGCTCATCATCGGGGCGCCCGGGGAGAATGACCGCGCCGGGGCCATCTCGGTCTTCCGCGGGGGGATCGCCAACCTCCAGGCGCTGCAGATCTTGCAGCAGAGCGACATCACGGGGGCGACCGCCCAGCCCTTCAGCCGCTTCGGCTACGCGCTGGCCGCTGGCAGCATCAACGGCATGGGCGACAGCGACGTGACCAGCGACCAGTTCAACCAGCATATGGGCAATCCGTTGCGGCACATCCCCGACGTGGTGGTCGGCAGCCCCTCCGTCGACAGCTTCAGCCTCTTCCGCGGTAACCACACCGTCGGGCTGGTAGGCCACGCGAAGCATTGACACCCGCGCGCGCCTGAGGCCCGCGGCGGGCCTCAGGCGCTCTCTTCTATCCCCGACGGCTCCTCGAGCCCCGGCGCGCTGCTTTGTGCGAGCTTGCTTGCTCTGGTCGGGTGCGCGGCCGAGCCGATCACCGTGCACGGCCGGGCGCATCACACGGAGCGGCACGCGAAGATGTGCTCTATCGCGTCGATCACGAGCTGCTCCACCTGGTATGCGGTGATCTCGGCGGGGCTCGCGAAGCGCAGGAGATCCATCGGCGGCGGCCTCACGATGAGATAGGCGAGGACCTCCGGCGCCTCGCGCCGCTGGATGACCGAGAAGGCGATGCGGTCCGCCCCCGGTGAGGCGCTCGCTCCCCGGATCCCGAGCTCGAGCGCGATGCTCGGCGCCTCGGGCTCCTCATCGAGCGCGATGCGCGGAACGTGGCCGGCGGAGCGGAGCTCGGAGGCGATCTCCTCGAGGACCGGCCTTATCACCTCGCCGCTCACCGCCCGGAAGGCGTCGTCGAAGGCCCGGCGATCGCCCGCGAGCTTCTCTTGCTGCCGCGCCGCATAGCGGCTCGTGATGAGCGCCAGGCGGTGCCTGCTATGGTCCCTCACGGCGCGAGGAGGAGCACCTTGACCTGGCTCGGGACGATCGATACGGCCGGGCAGTTCGTCGAGTTCGTGATCGTCATGCTGGTCAGTCGCGTGGCCGGGATGCCGCCGGCGAGCACGGTAAACGACGCCGTGACATGCCGCGACGGGCCCATCACCATGCCCGAGGCGACCCCGAGGGCGACGCCGGGATTGTCGCCGTTCGTGAGCGGCACGGTGGTCGCCAGGTTGTGCGCCGGCGTGCACATGAACAGCACGTTGTACGCGGCCGGGATGCCCATCGGCTGCATCGCGATGTTCGGGTACGGGACCGGGGTCGGGGCCGGCATCGGCGTGAGGCACACGTCGGGTGCGCCGAGAGACATGCCCATCATCTGCGTGTTCGCGAACATCTCGCCCTCTCAGCCAAGGTGGATCTGGGAACCGTCGATCTTGGTCAGCCCGCCGCTGTTCACGAGCGTCGTCTCCGCCTTGACGTGGAACGCGGCCCGCGCCTCGAGCTCCAGGTACTCGGCGCGCACCGTCTCGGACCGCGCGATGAAGCGGTAGGCCCTGTCGAGCCGCTGGACGAGGCGCTCGGCGACCGTCTCCACCGACTGCGCCACGGTCTTGATGCGGTCGACCTTCGCCGTGAGGCTGTCGCCGAGGAGGCTCAGGACCCCGACCACCGCCTCGGCGCGCGCCGCCGAGAGGCGCGCGGAGCCCGCCGCGATCGTGGCCTCGGCAGGCGTGATCACATCGACCCCGTCGCGCCCGCTCACCGAGACCCTGCCCGACGCGGCGGCGATCTCCAGGTCGCCCTCGGCCGAGAGCCGCGCCGGCGCCGCGTCGTCTCGCTCGAGCACCGCGAGCACGTGCGAGCCGCGCTCGTGGTGCGCGACGAGCACCTCATCGCCGAGGGCGGGCTCGAGAAGACAGCTGGCGGCCCGCCGCGCCTCCACCTCGCCCGAGCTCGACCTGACACGCAGGCTGCGACCCGAGACGCCCACCACGATCGCGACCTCCTGCGCAGGCCACGCCAGCTTTCTTGCCAGATTGTCTCTCATCGGTACCTCCGCGCCGAGCTCATCGGCCCTCCGTGCGCCGCTCCGCCTTGCTGAGCTCCTCGTCGTCGCCGAGCGCCGCGGATCGGTTCGTGAATCGAGTGTCCTGCTCCCGCGTCCGGTGGAACCGCGCGCGGAACAGCGTGCAGTGCGAGAAGTCGGCGCCCGCGAGGTCCGCGTACGAGAAATCGGCGTACGTCAGGTCGGCGCCGGCGAACGTCGCGCGGGCGCAGCTCGCGTGCTTGAAGATGGCCTGGCGCGCGCTCGCGCCCTCGAGGCTCGCGCCCTCGAGCCGCGCCTTCACGAAGAGCGCCTGATCGACCTTCGCCTTCCTGAGCGTCGCGTCCGACAGACAGGCCTCCGCGAAGAGGGCCCGCTCGAGGCTCGCCTCGTCGAGGCGCGCGCCCGCGAGGGAAGCCCCCTTGAAATTCGTCTGCACCATCCGCGCGCCCCGGAGGTCGCAGCCGCCGAGGTCGACCTCCATGAGCTGCGCGAGCGTGAGATCCATCCCCGAGAGATCCTGGCCGGCGAGCTTGCCCCCGATCAGCATCGCCTTCTCGAGGCGCGCGCCGCGCAGGCGCGCCGTCGACAGGTCCGCCTTGAGGAGCACCGTCTGCACGAGGTTCGCGCCCTCGAAGCTCACCCGCGGGGCGTCGGCGTCGACGAGCGCGGCGCGGTCGAGGTTCGCCCCCTTCAGGCTCGCCTCCTCGAGGCGCGGCTTGATCAGGCTCGCGATGGTCAGGTCGGCGCCGTCGAGCGAGGAGCGCGACAGATCGCACTCGACAAGGCTGGCGGCGACCAGATCGGCCTCACGCAGGTCGGCCGCGAGGAACGTGCACCGGTCCCACGTGCCGTGGCGGAGGCGCGCCCCCGCGAGCTGCGCCCCCTCGAACCGACAATCCGAGAAGATGGACTCGTGGAGCCGCGCGCCCGTCAGGTCGGCGCCCCGGAACGAGACGCGCTCGAAGACGGCTCCGGAGAGATCGGCGCCGCGGAGGTCCATGCCCGCGAGATCCTCGTCGGCTACCGGATCCGCGCTCGCGACGCGGGCGAGGAGATCGTCCTTGGTCATCGCTTTCGCCTCGGGAACAACGTCTGGACGACGTGAGCGTCCTTGAAGCTCGTGCGCGCGTCGCCCTCGGTGCCCATCAGGTTCGCGCGGAACAGGTTGGCCCGGAGGAACGACGCACCGTGGACCTTCGCGCCTTGCAGCATCGCCTCCATCAGGTTCGCGTCCGACAGCTCGGCGTCGCCGAGATCCGCGCGCATCAGCCGCGCCCCTTGCAGGCTCGCGCCCGCGAGGCGGGCCTCCCGCAAGTCCGACTCGCTGAGATCGCAGCCGTCGGCCCGGACGCGCGCGAGCCCGGCGCCCTTCAGCGAGGCGCCGCGCATCGTCGCGAGGGCGAGCTCCGCCCCCGAGAAATCGGCCCCGCCGAGCTGGCACGCGAGCACGAGGCGCAGGTTGTTCGCGCGGGCGGCTCGAAAGCAAGCGCCCTCGGCGGCCGCCTCGACGAGCGCCGCGCCCTCGATCACGGCCTCCGCGAGGCTCACGCCGGCCATGCGACACCGGAAAAATGTGGCTTTCCGAAGACTTGCGCGATCCAGCCGCGCCCCCTCGAGGTCGCACTCGTAGAAGAGGACCTCGTCCGCGAGCGCGCCCGCGAGGTCGCCGCGCGCGAGGCGCGCCTCGAACAGGTCGGCGCCGCGGAGGTCGGCGCCGGCGAAGCGCGCGCCCTCGAGCTCGCCGCGCTGCAGGATCGCCTTGGCGAGGCGCGCGCCGCCGAAGTCGGCCCCGCGCGCCGCGACCTCGCCGAGGTTCGCGCCCTCGAGGCGGACGCCCTCGAGCCGGGCGCCCTCGAGGCAGGCGCGCACCAGCACGGCGCCCGACAGATCCGCGCCGGCGAGCGCGCACCCGCGCAGGTCCGCGCGCTCGAGGAGCGCCTCCCGCAGGACGGCCCCGGACAGGTCGAGCCCGCGGAGGTCGGCGCCGGTGAGGTCCCAGCCCGCCATCGGGCCCCCCGACGCGACCGCCGCCTCCACGCGCCCGCGGAGGTCGCGCTGCGCGGCGTCGTCCGGGAGCGCCGCGGGCGCCATGTGGTGCGCGGCCTGCCTGTAGGCGAGGAGCTGCGCCTCCTCGAGCTTGCGGAGCCTCGCGACGAAGGCCGGATCCTCGATCTGGGCCTCCAGCTCGTCCATCGGGGCGCCGAGGTCGCGGCCGATCTGGGCGGTCTCTCGCATGCGGGCGAGGTGCTCGTCCGCGCGAAACCTGGGCGGCCCGCCTGCCTCGCGCTTCGATTTCTCGATGACCTCGTCGATGTCGATGCCATGCTCGGCGAGGTTCTGGCGCGCCTGATCGAGGGCCTCGGCCTGCCTGACCTTCGCCTCGGCCTCGAGGCGGGCGGCCTCCGCCTCGACCCGCTCCATGTACTCGGGCAGCTCGTCGAGCTTCGGCGGCGCCTCCGGCGGCGGCAGCTCGCGCGGAATGCCCTTCTCGTCCGGATCGATCCCGAGCACCCGCACCGACATGCGGGCGCTGTCGAGCTCCCGCTGCGCCCGCTCGCGCGACCGCCGCTCCAGCACGCCCTCGCGGCGCAGGAGCTCGTCCATGTCGCTGATCTTCTCGTCCGGCAGCGCGGGGGCGTCGGGGTCGGGGTCCGGGAGCAGATCGCGATCGCGGAGGGCGACGAGGTGCCCCTTCTTCTTGTCGAGGCGCTGCGCCAGGACGGCGTCGTAGTGCTCCTTCGGCCGGGGGGCGCCGCGGCGCTCGAGCGCGGCGAGCAGGCACTTCACGTCGCGGGCGTCGTCCTCCTCGACGCGCGCGACGCCCCGGAAGATCGCGATCATGCGGCGGATGTTGGGCAGGAGCACGAGCGTCTCGAGCCTCGTCCCGATCTCCTCGAGCGCGTCCTCGCGCGAGGCCCGCGTCACGAAGCAACGCGCGACGAGCTCGGTCACGCGGCCCGTCAGCGTGGCCTGCTCGGGGTGGAGCTGCTCGAGCGCGATCGGCTCCCCGCCCTGGAAGAAGCCGGGCAGGCGCTGATCGGGCGGCGCCACCATGAAGTACTCCGGGTCGAGATCGCGGGCGAAGCCCGGGAAGTCGCTCTCGAGCCACGCCGCGTCGTACGTCCCGAGCTTCGCGTGGCGCTCGGGCCAGGTGGGGTCGAGGGGCCCGAACGCCGCGGGAGGCGGCCTGTCGCCTGGCGAGGTGATGAGGTGCTTCGGGTGCTCGAGCTGCGGGAGCGGGTGGTAGCTCTTCCCGTCCTCCTCGGCCGGGGCCGCCCCCGTCCCGATCGGGTTCGGGGCGAAGCCCGGCCCGCCGAAGGCCTTGTCCCAGCCGAGGGCGAGCTCGGTCAGGGGCTCGGGCTCGCTCGGCACGCCGCGCTCCCAGCGGCGCCTGCCGACGACATACACGGCCTTGTCGATCGGGCCGACCTGGACGCGGGCCCGGAACGCCGGGCGCGGGGTGCCGCCCGCCGCGAACGCCTTGCCGAAGGCGAGGACCTCGCCCCGCGGCTTCGGCAGCCCCTCGTCGAGCGCGACGTCCTTGCCGAGCTGCTTCGGGATCTCCTGCCACATCGCGATCTCCGGGAGCGGCAGCTCCGGAGCGTCGAGCGGGAGGTACGCCGTGAGGCCGAGCGCGAGGAAGCGCTGCTGCTTCAGCTCGAACACGCGCTGCAGGACGGAGAGACGCTGAGGTTTGATGACACGCATGGGGGATAAGGGTCGCTCAGGCCGGGCGGGCGCTCATTGGACGCGACCGGCGCGATTGCCCGCCGCGCCGCGCGCGATGTACGTGCGAGACAGGTTGGCCCAGCTCACGTCAGGATAAACGAGCTCGGGGTCGTCACCATCGATCTTGACGGCGACGCGCTTTCCCGGCTCCGCCATCGACAGCGAGCTGATGTTCAGCTCCCACTCCGTCCTCGCGATGTACGCGGCCCCGCCGGGCGGCTGCACCTCCAGCCGGAGCTCGACGAAGGCCATGGCGCCGTCTTCGAAGGTGCCGAGGGTCCGGCTCGACACCACCGTGGCCTCAGAGCGGCTCGCGCGTGCCGCCCTCGCGGCGAGCTCCGTCATGCGCTCCTTCACCGCGCCGAGCTGGGCGCCTTCCCGGCGGAAGACGAAGAAGAGGATGGCCGCGAGGACGAGGAGCGGCACGAGGATGGCAGAGAGGAAGATGATCGTACCCATGTCGCTGCGCGATCTCCCCTTCGGGCTCACGGGTGCTGAGCTGCGGCCTGGCCGCGGGCGCCGGCGGTCGAGGCTGGGATCCTGGACAAGATGACCTTGCTCACGCTCTCAGCTGAGCACATGGACGCCGGAGAGGTGATAACGCAGCGCGGTCATCGCGAGCCGCGTCGGCAGCTGGGAGATCTTCGCCGCGCCTGACTGGATGGAGACGGGCTTCACCGTGACCTCGACGGCGCTGTTGATCGCGAGCGAGGCGCCCCATTTGAACGCCAGCGCCACGCCGCCCGTGATGTCGAGCTTGGCCGCGTAGGTCGCGGTGAGAGCGGCCGAGAGCTCCAGCGTCGCCTTCGCGCCGATGAAGGTGGCGACGGTGGCGCCGACGGCGTTGGTGTTCGAGAGGCCGAGGAACGTGTCGGACTTCATGCCGACCGTCACGTTGACGTTGTTCGAGACGAAGAGCTTCTTGAACGGACCGTACGTCTTGAGCTCCTCGGCGCCCTTGATCTGCCCCATCAGGTTGCCGTCGACCGTCTGGATCATGTTGCTCTTGACGCTGACCTCGCACTGGTCCTGCGTCTCGAGCGTCATCTTGCCCTTGCTCTTGACGGTCGTTGTCCCGGCCTTCGTGTCGACGAGGGTGTCCCCGGCCTCGACGTTGACCGTGTAATTGCCGGTCTTCACCGTCGTCGTGGTGTCTCCCTTCACCGTGGTGGTCATCACGCCCGTGTCGACGTCGGTGAAGAGGTTGCCGCTGAGCACGTGGAGCGCCGTGTCGCCCTTGACCTCGGTGTACGAGGTGTTGGCGTCGACGAAGAGCTCGTGGATCCCGGACTGCACGTGGGTGATCCAGTTGTCCTTGATGGTGGCGACCCAGGAGCCGCCGCCGTTCAGGCCCACGGTCTGGTCGAAGTTCTTGCCCGCGTCGAGCAGCGTGTTGTCGTCCGTCTTCACGATGAGCTCGTGATCGTCGTTCGGCGCGCCCATGCGAAGGTACGTGTTCGAGTACGGCGTCGAGAGGGTGACGCGCTGCTGCCCTGTCTTGTCCTCGAGCTCGAGCCGGTTCCGCCCGCCCGTCTGGAGGACGTTCTTCGTGTAGTTGCCGCTCGTGACCGGGCTCGGCGTGAGCGCGTTCGGCACCACGCCCGCGATCACCGGCCGGTCGGGGTCGCCGCCGAGGAAGCTGAGCACCACCTCCGTGCCCCTGCGGAGCGGGAAATGAAAGCCCTCGATGCCGCCGCCGTGCGGCTGCATCATGCGCACGAACGTCGAGGCCTTCCCGCTCTTCAGGTTGCTCTCGTCGAACTTGAACTTCACGTTGTAGCGGCCGAGATCGTCGATCTGGGCGTACTCGCTCTCGGCCGGACCGTCGACGGTGCCGTTCTCGTATCCGTAGATGCGGGGCCAGGGCGTGCGGGACTCCGCGCGGAGCTGCGTCTTCGCGGGGATGGCGGTGATCTCGACGAAATAGGTCTCCTCGTGGGGCAGATCGAGCAGCTCGCGGTACCCGGTGGCCCCGGCCAGCTGGTTGCCGTGATGGTGCGCCTCGATGGTGAGGTGCTTCGCGTTGAACGCCGCGCGCGGGTGCTCGTCGAGCTCGAACGTGGTGCCGGGCCGGAGGTGCAGCCGCGTGCCCGCCCCCTGGTACAGCACCTGCCGCGCGAGCAGCTCCTCGGCCCGGATCTTCGCGAGCCGATCGCCCGCGGCCGGCGTGAAGAAGCGCTCGCCGTACAGGCTCACCTCGCCCGCGCCGTTCGGCGATACGCGCGCCGACCCGGCGACGCTCAGGTTGGGCCGCGCATAGTCGTAATCCTTGAGCTTGATCACCGCCGGCAGGGTCGTGTGCTGGCTGGTGAACGTGCGGAGCGACATCCCCGCGCTCGCGTCGTACCCCAGCTGCGGGTGGTACCGGACGGGCTCGCCGATCGGGTCCTCCTCGTACGACTTCGCGTCGCAGAAGACGACCTTGTCGCCGTCGGGCGTGTGCTCGAAGAAGTAGAAGATGCCTTCGCGCTCCATCCACCGCGCCAGGAAGTCGAGATCGCTCTCCCGGTACTGGCAGATGTGTTCCTCGACCTCGTAGCTGCCGAGGCGCATCTCGTACTCGTCAGGTCCGATGCCGTTCTCCTCGAGGACGGCCTTCATGACGTCGGGCAGCGACAGCCTGGTGAAGATGCGGCTGCGCCTGGAGAGGCCGAGCAGCCAGAGCTTCGGGACCAGCACCGCCCGGAGGAGCGAGCGCCCGTCCAGCTCGTGGAGCACGCCCACGGTCGCGAGGACGCCGGCGAAGACGAAGGGCGGGACGTTGTCTTTGGGCCAGTCGAGCACGAGCGACGCCTTGGCGCCGACGGCATCGGGCAGGTCCAGGGACTCCGCGTCCTCGCCCTGGAGCAGGAGGAAGATCTCGATCTGATACGGGCGCGAGATGGCCTCGACGCCCCGAAATCCGACGACGCGCGTGGAGCTGGGGAGCACGCCCGATGAGATCTTGATGAGGTCGTCCATGGCCTTCCCTGCGTTGTTGGAGGACGCGCGCCCGATGCCACCAGGTGAATCGTTCGCCGGTCGTCCCGAGAGCTCGCTGATAGAACTAGGCAGAATTCGTCAGGTGGTCAACCTGCCGAAGAGCCGTCGATGCCGGCGTCGGCGGGTGGGATCTCGACGAGCGCGCGCAGGATAGCGCCGCTCGATTTCGCGCTCGCGAGCTTGACCCCATAGACGTTGGCGCCCGCGAGGTCCGCGTCGCGCAGATCGGCGCCCTCGACGTTGGCGCACGGCAGGCTCGCCTCCTTCAGCTTCGCCGCGCGCAGGACGGCGCCCGCGAGGTTGGCTCCCGCGAGGCTCGCTCGCGAGATGTCGGCCTTGGTCCCGTTGATGTCCGCGAGGCACGCCCGATCGAAGACGGCCTCGACCAGGCGCGCTTGCCGCAGGTCGGCGCCCTCGAGCGACGCGTCCTCGAAGCGCGCGCGCGACCCCTTCGCGAAGGCGAGGTCGGCGTCCTTGAGGAGCGCGGAGGAGAGCTGCGCGCGGTCCAGCGTGGCGCGGGACAGATCGGCGCGCGTCAGATCGGCCGAGTGGAGGCTCGCGTCCGTCAGATCCGTGCCGCTCATGTTTGCCCCGGAGAGGCGCGCAGACGCGAAGTTGCATCGGGTGAGCGTCGAGCCGGCGAGGTTCAGGCGCTCGAGCGAGGCGCCGCTGAAGTCGATGCCGTCGAGCTCGACGCCCGCGAGCTCCAGGTCGTGGAGCGGCTGGCCGCTCCTGAGGCGGGCGAGCAGCGTCGCGCGGAGGCCCCGGATCTCCGGCTCGGACGACGAGGGCGCGACGGAGGAGGGCGCGGCGGACCAGGGCGCGGCGGACGACGAGGGCGCGGCGGACGACGAGGGCGCGGCGGACGACGAGGGCGCGACGGACGACGGGGGCGCGGCGGACGACGACGAGGGCGCGGCGGACCAGGGCGCGGCGGGCGCGGTCAGGGCGTGCGGTGGAGCGACAGGCGCGGCCGTGTTCTCGGTGATCGCCGTCACCGTGAGGTCGAGGGGCACCGCATCGAGCCGCGGTGGTGCATCGAGGTTTGTCGGGCCGCTCGCCATGACGGCGGGCAGCGGAGGCGGCGGCGCCAGCTGCGGACGGGCGCTCCAGGGCGCCCCCGGGATCGCTGTCACCGGGGAAGCACGCCCGCTGCCGGGCGCGGCGAGCGCGAACGGCGGCTTCATCTTCATGTCCACGACGAGACCGCTGTTGCGGGCATCGACCGTGTTGTCCTCCTCGACCGCCAGCGTCCTGGCGATCGGTCGCTCGCCCGCGACGGGGCCAGGCGCTCCATGCCAGCGACGGGACGGCGGAGGCGCGGCCGCTGCGGAAGGCCATGCCAGGGGCTGCCCCGCCACCTCGACGCCCGCGACCACGCGCATGCGCGCCGGCGTGTCGCCTGCCAGCAGGGCCACGTTCCCTCGCCAGACCACGGAGCAGAGCAGCCGGTCGGCGTCGACGGTCAGCGTGTCGGCGACGAGCTCGATCGCCTGCCCGTGGTCTTCTCCTTCCGGCCCGGCCCGATAGAGCCGCGCGAGCCCGCGGGCCGAAGGCAGGCTGGACCGGAGCCACGGCCAGTGCGGGTGCAGGCCCTCGAGGAAGAGCCACTCGTCGCCGCGGAGGAAGTCGATCTGCTGATCCGCGGGCGCGGCGTGGAAGTACCGGAAGTCGAAGCTGCCGTCGAGATCCAGCGCCAGCGGGTCGGCCGCCTGATCCCGCGCGAGGAGATGCCGCCGCGGGGCCCAGTGCCTCGCGATCGGGCCGAAGCCCGCCGGCCGCATCGGATCGCCCGGATCGACGATGCTCGGCAGCACCGCGTCGGAGCCCACGCCCACCGGGTTCACATCGAGATGTGGGCCGCCGAACGCGCGCTCGTACACGAGCGGCATCCGGCTGAACGGGCGGGGGCTCGGCGCCTCTCGCGTGCGGTCGCCGAAGACATGAAGCGCCTTGTTGAGGATCCAGCGGCCATCGCGGAAGAGCGCGACCCGCACCGGGAGGGCCGTGGCGGTCGTTCCCACCGGCGCGCAGGCGTGCCCGCGCACGACGATCCCGGCGCCCGGCAGGTAGGGTGCTATCTCACTGGCCTCTTCGAGGCTGCCCCACCCCTCCCGAAGCTGGTCGGCGCGGACCAGATCGGCAGGCGCGGCGAGCTCTGCGGTCCTGTCGTGCACGAGGGCAAAGGTGGCCTTGACGAGGACGGTGAGCCGCTCGGCGCCCCGCATGCGCCACAGAACGGCGCCGCAGGCGGAAGGCGACAGGGCGATGACGGAGAGGGGCCAGGGCGATTGCACGACGCGTGGTCACGGGGCCCGCGCACCTCGACGGCAGCGGAGGGCTCTGAGCCCCTCAACATAGCCCCGCTCGCCTATCGGGCGCAAGCGCGGGACCTTACCGGAGGCGGCTCGCGGTGGGGTTCTCTCGCGGGAGCATGGCGCCGTGAAGAGGCTCCGGAGTTCGCCTTGTGTGGGGTTGTCGGGGCCAAGTTCCAACCTCGATCCGAGAGCCAAGCTCCTTGTGGCGGCCGTCTTCGTCACCTGGACCACCTGTCTGGTTCTCGCGTGGCCGAGCGCATCAACGAACGACACCGAGAAGAGAACCACTGGAAGGCCAATCCCGATCACCCCGAGGCGGAGAGCCACCATCGGATTCGAGCTCCCGCCGCGCCATGTGACGAGCGCGGCAGTGGCGACGGCGCCGGCCATGAGGGCAGCCAGCTGCCGAGCCGGACGCGGGGAGGTCCCAATCGACTGCAGATATTGCGCTTCAATCAAACACGACCACGGCCGCTCCGCGAGGCACCCGCCCATGTCTGACATGCCCGGGGGCCTGCTCCGCGAGGCACCCGCCCATGTCCGACATGCCCGGGGGCCTGCTCCGCGAGGCACACGCCCATGTCCGACATGCCCCGGGGCCTGCTCCGCGAGGCACCCGCCCATGTCCGACATGCCCGGGGGCCTGCTCCGTGAGGCACCCGCCCATGTCCGACATGCCCGGGGGCCTGCTCCGCGAGGCACACGCCCATGTCCGACATGCCCGGGGGCCTGCTCCGCGAGGCACACGCCCATGTCCGACATGCCCGGGGGCCTGCTCCGTGAGGCACCCCCCATGTCGGCCCCGTCGCCCTCCCCGCGCAGGCCATCGACAGCGCTCGCCGGCAAACGCCCCCCGTAGGCGTTAACCAGGCTTCCCGCCGCGTTCTCCCACATCCGAACGTTTACGTGGACGTTTACGTGGACGTTTACGTGGACGTGGTCGTGGTCGTGGTCGTGGTCGTCAACGATAGGCCGTGAACGACCACGACCACGACCACGTAAACGTGCACGTGCACGTGCACGTGCACGTGCACGTTGGTGACCGATGGTGGGGGGGCGGGCTTCGAGCCCTTGCCGAACGAGCTCGGCCAGCGCCCCCCACCGCGCGGGAGCCCCCCTCAGCGCGCCAGACGGTACTTCGCGTCGAACGGCGAGCCGCCCTGCGGGACCTCCCGCACGACGCCGCGCTCCGGGTTCGCCGCGAGGTGACGCAGGATCCAGAAGACCGTCTCGACGTCGTCCGCGCCCGCCGCCTTCGCGACCTCCGCGAGCGACAGCGCGCGGCCCGCGCTCGCGCCGAGCGCCGCGAGCACCTTGGCCTGCAGGTCGAGCACCTCCTGCGCGGCCTTCTTGCCGGCCTCGACGCCGGGCTGGTGGTACGCGTTGATGCCCACGAGCGACGCGTACAGGCCCACCGCGCGCTCGTAGAGCGCGATCAGCATGCCGACCGCGCGCGCGTCGACCGTGTCGATCGTGAGCGTGATCGACTCGCGCCCGCTCTCGGTCAGCGCCTTGCGCGTCCCCTGGAGGAAGCCGTCGAGGTAGTCGCCGGTCGTGACGCCGGGGTCGACCTCGAGCACGCCGCGCGACGGCGCGCGATCCCGCAGCACCTCGATGAACGTGACGAAGAAGTTGTCGAGCCCGTCACGGAGCTGCTGCACGTACGCGTGCTGATCCGTCGAGCCCTTGTTGCCGTACACGGCGATGCCCTGGAAGACCTCCTTGCCCTGCCGATCGAGCCGCTTGCCGAGCGACTCCATCACGAGCTGCTGGAGGTAGCGCGAGAAGAGCTCGAGCCTGTCCTTGTACGGCAAGAGCACCATGTCCTTCCGGCCCGCCCCGCCCGTCGCCGAGTACCAGGCGAGCGCGAGCAGCGCCGCGGGGTTCCGGGGGACCTCCTTCGAGCGCGTGACCTCGTCCGTCTCGCGCGCGCCCTGCAGCATCTCGACGATCGACAGCCCCTGGAGCGCCGCGGGTAGCAGGCCGACCGCCGACAGCTCGCTCGTGCGACCGCCGACCCAGTCCCACATCGGGAAGCGGGCCAGGAAGCCGTGCTTCGTCGCAAACCGGTCGAGCTCGCTGCCCTCCCCCGTCACCGCGACCGCGTGCGCGCCGAGCGAGAGGCCGAGCCGACGGTACGCCGCCTCGAGCTCGAGCATCCCGTTGCGCGTCTCCTTCGTCCCGCCCGACTTCGAGATGATCACCGCGAGCGTCGCGCCGAGATCGTCCCCGATGGCGTCCAGCGTGCGATCGATCCCGTCAGGATCCGTGTTGTCGAAGAAATGGATCTGCATCCGATCGGCCGGCGTCCCCAGCGCCGAGGCGACGAACTGAGGCCCGAGCGCCGAGCCGCCGATCCCGACGACGAGCACCCTGCTGAAGCGGGCCGCCCGCTCCGGCCGGACCCGCGCCGCGTGAACGTCCGCGGCGAAGCTCAGGATCCGCGCGTTCGTCTCCTCGATCGCCGCGCGCAGCGCCGCCTCGGGCGCGAGCTCCGGCGCGCGCAGCCAGTAGTGGCCGACCCGGCGGCCCTCGTCAGGATTCGCGATGCTCCCGCCCTCGAGCGCCGCCATCTCGGCGAGCGCCGCCTGAATCCGCGGTTCCATCGTGGTAAAAAAGTCGCTTCCGAAACGGATTCGGCTCACGTCCAGCCAGAGGCCGAGGCTGGGCTCGTGGAAGAGGTGGTCCCGGAAGCGATCGAAGGGGAGGACGGCGGGCGCCGGTCCTCGACCCGGGGTTCTGCGGTCTTGATCCATGGCCCCCTTCTACCGCTTCTCCCTACCGTTTCTCCAGGCGGTCGACCCCCTTGCCCGGACGATGTTCCGCCCCACGAGGCGAAGTCATCGGAAAACGACTCTAGCGTGCCGGCCCGACACGCGTTATTTGCAGCCCGACCACGATGCAGCTTGATTTCGGAATCAATGCAGGGCTCGTCGAGGAGCTCTATGCCCAGTACCTCGAGAACCCGGAGTCGGTAGACCCCGGCTGGCGCTCGTTCTTCGAGGGAAAGAACGGCGGAGCGACGCCGAGCAGGCTGCCCGCTCCCGCGGCGCCGCCGACCATCCCGCACCAGGCGCTGCGACCCGGCAACGGGCACGGCTACGGGAACGGGAATGGCAAGACGAACGGCGAGGCCGCGAAGACGCTGGAGGCCGCGTTCGCGCGGACGCTCAGCGAGCACCCGAGCTCGCCCGAGTCCTCGCGCGATCTCAAGGTGCTCGCGGAGGCCGCGATCAAGGCGCGCGTCTACGCCCTCGTGAACGCCTACCGCGTGCGCGGCCACCTCTTCGCGCACGTCGACCCGCTCGGCCTGCCGCCCGCCACGCCGCCCGAGCTCGACCTCACGAACTTCGGGCTCCGGGTCGAGGACCTCGAGCTGCCCTTCCCGACGACCGACCTCGCCGGCGTGCCGCCCGTCCTCACGCTGCGCGAGATCATCCGCCGGCTCGAGGAGACGTACTGTCGCTCGATCGGCGTCGAGTTCACCTTCATCGAGGAGCCCGAGGCGCGCCAGTGGCTCCAGCAGCAGATGGAGTCGACGCGCAACCGGCTGACGCTCGACCGCCAGAAGCAGCTCCGGATCCTCACGAAGCTCTCCGACGCCGAGATCTTCGAGCAGTTCATCCACAAGTCCTACGAGGCGGGGACGAAGCGCTTCTCGCTCGAGGGCGCCGAGAGCCTCATCCCGCTGCTCGACCTCATCATCGAGCGCGCGGGGGCGCACGAGGTCGACGAGATCGTGGTCGGCATGGCGCACCGCGGCCGGCTGAACGTCCTCGCGAACATCATGGACAAGAGCCTGCGCGAGATCTTCGCGGCCTTCGAGGACAAGAACGCGGAGCGCCACCTCGGCAGCGGCGACGTCAAGTACCACCTCGGCTACTCGACCGATCGCACGCTCGAGAACGGGCGCAACGTCCACCTCACGCTCACGTTCAACCCGAGCCACCTCGAGTTCGTGAACCCCGTCGTTCAGGGGCGCGTCCGCGCGAAGCAGGACCGCCGGCTGGCCGACGGCACGACCGACGCGCGCCGCCGCGTGATGCCGCTGCTCATCCACGGCGACGCGGCGTTCATCGGGCAGGGCGTCGTCGCCGAGACGCTCAACATGATGAACCTGCCCGGCTACACGACGAGCGGCACGGTCCACGTCATCGTGAACAACCAGGTCGGGTTCACGACCGATCCGATGGAAGGGCGCTCGACCCGCTACGCGTCCGACATCACCCGGATGCTCAAGGTCCCGGTCTTCCACGTGAACGGCGAGGACCCGGAGGCGGTCGCGCACGTCGCGCAGCTCGCGATCGACTACCGCACGCGCTTCGGCTCCGACGTGATCATCGACATGTACTGCTACCGGCGGTACGGCCACAACGAGGGCGACGAGCCGCGCTACACGCAGCCGCGGATGTACGCCGCGATCGACAAGAAGCCCACGGTCCGGCAGGTGTACGTCCGGCGCCTCATGGAGCTCGGGCAGGTCACCGAGGAGAAGGCCGACGAGATCGTCGTGCGGCGCCGCGAGGCGCTCGCCGCCGCGCTCGACGAGGTGAAGCAGAAGGGCTTCGCGCCGGTGCTGTACTCGATGGGCGGCGTGTGGTCGCACTACCGCGGCGGCGCCGACAACGCGACGCCGGAGGTGCCGACGAGCGTGCCGGCCGAGAGGCTCATCGCGCTGTCGGAGAAGCTCCTCGAGCTGCCCGAGGGCTTCAAGGCGCACCCGAAGGTGCTGCCGACGCTCCAGCAGCGGCACGACAAGCTCGTCGCCGGCGAGCCGTTCGACTGGGGCACGGGCGAGATGCTCGCCTACGCGTCGCTGCTCGCCGAGAAGACGCCGGTGCGGCTCTCCGGTCAGGACGTGCAGCGCGGCACCTTCAGCCACCGGCACGCGGTGCTGCGCGACGTCGAGACGAGCGCGCGCTTCGCGCCGCTGTCGCGCGTGGCCGAGGGGCCGGCGCGCTTCGAGGCGTACAACAGCCCGCTCAGCGAGGCGGGCGTGCTCGGCTTCGACTTCGGCTACAGCCTCGACTACCCGGACGGGCTCGTCATCTGGGAGGCGCAGTTCGGCGACTTCCTGAACGGCGCGCAGGTCATCGTCGATCAGTTCCTCACGTCGAGCGAGGACAAGTGGCACCGGCTGAGCGGCATCGTGCTCTTCCTGCCGCACGGCTACGAGGGCCAGGGGCCGGAGCACTCGAGCGCGCGCATCGAGCGCTGCCTGCAGAACAGCGCCGAGGACAACATCCAGGTGTGCAACCTGACGACGCCGGCGCAGCTGTTCCACGTGCTGCGGCGGCAGGTGCACCGGCCGTGGCGCAAGCCGCTCATCATCGCGACGCCGAAGAGCCTGCTGCGCGTCCCGGCGACGTCGAAGGGCCCGCACCGGCCCGTGTCGACGATCAAGGATCTCTCCGAGGGCCAGTTCCACCGCGTGCTGCCCGACACGAGCGGGGTCGATCCGGCGGACGTGAAGCGGGTGCTGCTCTGCTCGGGCAAGGTCTACTACGACCTCGCGCTGGCGCGGGAGACGCGCGGGCTCAAGGACGTGGCGATCCTGCGGCTGGAGCAGCTGTTCCCGCTGAACGAGGAGATCGTGAACGCGCTCGCGCCCTACAAGGACGGCACGCCGCTCGTGTGGGTGCAGGAGGAGCCGCGCAACTACGGCGCCTGGTACTACATCCTCGCGGTGCTCCGGCAGCGCATCGGCGACCGGCTGCCGCTCTCGTGCGTGAGCCGCGCGCCGAGCGCGAGCCCGGCGACCGGCTCGCGCGCGAGCCACCTCCTCGAGCAGAAGATGCTGATGGACGAGGCGTTCGTCGGGGGCACCCGGTGAGCGGCGACGCGGCGAGCCTGCAGGACAGGTACTCGCCGCAGGGCCGCTGCTTCGGCTGCGGGCCGGCGAACGACAGGGGGCTCCGGCTGAAGAGCCGCGTCGAGGGCGACGCGGTGGTCTGCGACTTCACGCCGGAGCCGCACCACGAGGCGTTCCCCGGGATGCTCAACGGCGGCATCATCGGGGCGCTGCTCGACTGCCACTCCAACTGGACCGCGGCTTACCACCTGATGAAGGCGCGGGGGGCCGACGCGCCGCCGTGCACGGTGACGGCGGACTTCCACGTGAGGCTGAAGAAGCCGACGCCGCTCGGCGGCCCGGTGCACCTGCGGGCGCAGGTCGCCGAGGCGGAGGGCGACCGCGTCGTGGTCGAGGCGACCCTGGAAGCGGGCGGGCGGGTCACGGCGACGTGCCGCGGGACGTTCGTGGCGGTGAAGGAAGGGCACCCGGCCTTCCACCGCTGGTAGGCGCGGGCTGACGCACAGCGCGGGCGGCTGCCGCCGCTCGTTGACACGCACGCGCACACGCACACGCCGGCTGACGCGCGGCGCGGGCGGCCCGTCCGCGACCGGGAAGGCGTTGCTCGCCGCCTCCGTGGCACACGCGATGCTCGCGCCCCGGCGCGCGGCGTTCCCGGCGTGGCGCGCGGATCGGCTCCGCCGTCCTCGCGGCGCCGCGCAGCGAGGAGGATCCGCAATGAAGGCAAACACCGGGGTCGCGATCGCCGCGGGAGCGGTCGCCGTGCTCTGCGGGAGCGTCGCCGCTGCGCAGGACTTCGAGGGCGACGTCCCGCCGAGCTACCTGCGCTCTCCGCTGAGGGCGCCGGCCAACGCGCTCGAGCTCGGCCTCAACCTCGGGTACGCGCAGGGGTTCGGCGACATCGGGAGCGAGCGGCGCCTGCGCGACGTGGCGGGGCCGGGGGCGGGCGTGGGCGTGAAGCTCGTCTACCGCGCGGTGCCGAAGGTCGGCCTCGGGCTGACGTCGCGCTACGAGCAGTACATGGCGCAGGGCGCGGAGCAGGGCGGGGCCGACGTGCGCGGCGTGACGCTGGGCGCGGAGGCGAGCTTTCACCTGGCGCCGTTCGAGCGCGTCGATCCGGTGATCTCGCTGGGCAGCGGCTACCGGGCGCTGTGGACCGCGGCGCGGCCGGGGGTGTGGACCGCGACGCCGGCGGGGATGTGGATCGCGGCGCCGGCGGGGGTGAGGGGTGACACGGTGACCCACGGGATCGAGCTCGGGCGACTCCAGGCGGTGATCGACGTCCGCATGTCCGAGAGCGTCGCGCTGGGGCCCACGATCGGCGGCGGGCTCAACCTGTTCCTCTGGGAGAACACGGCGGGGTCGATCCGCGGCTGGGAGGTCCAGGGCAGCCGCGTGAACAGCTTCATGTTCGCGGGGCTCGAGGGGCGCTTCGACCTGGGTGGGCAGCGCGTACGGGAGGTCATCCAGGTCGCACGGCGGCGCTAGCGCGGCGGGGGAAAGGGCGTACCGAGCTGCCCGGCCCGAGGAGGGCCTACCCTCTTCGTGAAACCGATTCAGGTTTCGCGGTGCCCGGGCTCGGCTACCCTAGGCGGCCCGCGCGGGCCGCCGCGCGCGCTCGCTCACCGATGCAGCTCTTCGTCGCTCTTGCCCTGTTCGAGGGCTGTCCCTCCGACTTCCTGAACAGCCCGGCCGCGCTCCGCGGGGCGCTGGAGGCGGCCGTCGCCGCCGGGCCGTTCACGCTGCTCGAGATGGCGGTGGTCCCGTTCTCTCCGCAAGGGATCACCGCGTGCGCCGTCGTCGGCGAGTCGCACGTGGCGCTGCACTCCTGGCCCGAGTCGGGGCGGCTCTTCGTCGACGTCGCCTCGTGCAGCACGCTGGAGAGCGTCCGCCGCGCCGTGGCCGCCATCGGGAGCGCGCTGCCCGAGGGGCGGCTCGCGACCCTCGACGAGCGGATCGTCGACCCCGCCGGCGCGCGGGCGCCCTGACGCCGCGCCGCGCCCCCGTGGAGGGCGCGCGGGCGCCCTGACGCCGCGCCGCGCCCCCGTGGAGGGCGCCGGGCGCGGCGCTGAGCCCTCGCGGAGAGGGCGCGGCGCCGCGCCGGGCGCGGTGGGGATCAGTGCTGGCCGAGCACGCGGCGGAGCGGCTTGTTGAACGCGAACATCGCGGCGCCCGCGCCCAGGCCGAGCACGGTGAGCATCAGGAAGAACATGTCCTTCGACCAGCGCGTGTAGAAGATGCCGAGGTAGCCGCTCAGCGTGTTGCCGAGGAAGCTCGAGACGAACCACATGCCCATCATCATCGACACGATCCGCACCGGCGAGACCTTGGTCACGAGCGACAGGCCGATGGGCGACAGGTAGAGCTCGCCGATCGTGAGCAGCAGCGTGCAGAAGACCGGCCAGAACAGGCTGCCCTTGCCGTCGCCGACGGCCTGCGCGCCGAGGATCATCACGATGAACGACAGCCCGAGGATGGTGCAGCCGATCGCCATCTTCGAGACGCTCGTCGGCTCGGAGCCCCGCTTCGCCTGCCAGCGCCAGAAGACGTCGAGGAGCGGGGCGAACAGGATGATGCAGAGCGGGTTCACCGACTGGAACCACGTCGACGGGATCTGAAAGCCGAGGACGCTCGGCCACACCGTCTTCTCGTCGGCCCAGGTCTGCATCGTGTTGCCCTGCTGCTCGTAGACCGCCCAGAAGACGACGTTGAGGGCGCAGAGCGCCACGAGCGCGCCGACGCGCTTCCACTCGTCGCCGGAGAGCGGCTGCTTCTGCTCGCCGACGCCCTCCGCCGCCTTCATCAGGTTGTCCTTGGCGAGGTACTTCTGCCCCGCCAGGTAGACGACGAGCCCAAGGCACATCCCGACGCCCGCGGCGGCGAAGCCGTAGTGCCAGCCGTAGACGGCGGCCAGGGTGCCGCACACGAAGTTGCAGATGAAGGCGCCGAGGTTGATGCCCATGTAGAAGATGGTGAAGGCGCCGTCGCGGCGCGGATCACCCTTCGGGTACAGGCTGCCGACCTGGGTCGAGATGTTGGGCTTGAACGCGCCGTTGCCGAGGATGAGCAGGAGCAGCGCGATGAAGAACGAGTTCTCGAACGCCATCACGAAGTGCCCGATGGCCATCAAGACGCCGCCGATCACCACCGTCTTGCGCTGCCCCCACACCTTGTCGGCGAGAATGCCGCCGAAGAACGGCGTGAGGTACACGAGGCCCGTGTAGAGCCCGTAGAGCATGGACGCCTGCTCGTTGGGCGCGCTCGGGAGGAGGCCCTTGATGAACTCCCAGGCGAACACCGTGGTCGGATCACCCGCGACGAGATCGCATGGCTGCGCGTGCTGCCGGCACCCCTGGTAGGCCTCTCGCGCGGTGACGAACAGGTAGTTCGCCATATACAGCTTGAGGAGGCCGCGCATGCCGTAATAGGAAAAGCGCTCCCACATCTCCGCGAAGAAGAGGATCACGAGCCCCGGCGGGTGCTTGAAGCGCCTCTCGAAAGCGGTGACGGGGAGGGCCGGCTCGATTGCTTGCTCGCTCAATGCTGTCTTCTCCACGAGCTGGGACCACGCTGCGTGGTGGTCGGGCGATGCGGGGGATCGTGGGGCGCGCTGCCCCTCGGCACGGGGATGCTAGACGATCCGCGACGACCACGTCACCCCCTTGTTGCGCACAGCGTCGAGCCGGGTGAACAGGGTGTCCACGTAGGCGGCCCTTCGGCCACGGCCGGAGGACAGGTGGGCGGGACGCTCCGGTCGGCGCTGCGATAGGCGGAGCGGCCGTGGGCCGGCGAGCGGCCGCTGCTGCTGGCGGAGCGAGCGCCGGTGGTGGGCGGACCAGCCGCCGCGCCGACGCCGCCTGCCGCCGCGGATGGATCACGTCAGCCCGCGCCGTCCTCGGTTGTGCCGGGAGCGTCCCCTTCGCCGCGGGCTCCGCCCTGGCCGCGCGAGGGCGCCCTCCCTCTGCTGGGGAGATCCTCAATCGAGGCTTCCGGTGAGAAGCTGTCGGCCGCAGATGATTTGTGATGCAACATCCCCAAACTCGCTATGTCCTGAGGGATAGCCCTCGTTCGACGGGTCTCCTGTGGATTCTGCTTCTCCCTGCCTGCGCGGGCGTCGAGCCGTCGCCGCGGGATGCGTGCGCTCCTGGCGAGGAGCGCTTTCGCGGGCGGTGCGTCCAGCCCGCCGCCCGCTACGAGCCCGAGGAGCGCGTCGACCGGGACAACGTCGTCGCCTTCGGCGCCGAGCTCACCCGGCTCGCGCTGCCGGAGCCGCCGCGCAGCGGCTTCAGGATCATCGCGCCGCCGCGGCTCATGGCGCCCGGCGAGGAGGCGACCTTCTGCGTGTCATGGCCCTTCCCCGCGATCGAGAGCACGACCGTCCACGCGGCGCGCGTCTACGCGACGGCCGGGCTGCATCACAGCAACGTGATCGCCAAGCCGGTCAATCCATCGTTCGGGCCGAACCCTTACCCGGGCTGCCATCCAGGCGCCGACGATCCCTTCGGTACGCTGCCGGCGGCCATCCCGGACGTCCTCTTCGCGAGCTCCACGCAGGTCGTCGGCGAG
The DNA here is from genome assembly GCF_051525985.1 of Sorangium sp. So ce145. Lineage (NCBI taxonomy): Bacteria > Pseudomonadati > Myxococcota > Polyangiales > Polyangiaceae > Sorangium > Sorangium sp. So ce145. The sequence continues at coordinate 7,979,166 of NZ_CP150315.1, forward strand.
GAGACGCTCGTCTTCCCGGAGGGGATGGGCTTCACCCTCGAACCGTCCCGCGAGATCGCGACGAGCGTGCACCTGCTCAACACGTCGCCCGAGCCCGCGGTCGTCGAGCTCGCCTACGACTTCTTCACCATGCCTCTCTCGGAGCGGACGGAAGAGCTCGCGCCGTTCGTCCTGAGCGTCAACGACTTCCTCGTCCCGCCGCGCGCCACGCAGACCGTCGGCACGACGTGCTCGACGTTCGGCGGGAACATCGTCTCTCTGATGCCACACACGCACCGTTACGCCGATGCCTTCGACGTCGACGTCGTCCGCGCGGACGGGGGCGAGGCGCGCGTCTACGAGGGCGGGGCGTTCGATCTGGAGAGCGACATCGAGGTCTACCGGCCGGCGCTCGCGCTCGGCGAAGGCGACTCGCTCCGGTACGCGTGCAGGTTCCGGAACACGTCGGACCACGATCTCACGTTCGGCCTCGGAGACAACGAGATGTGCATGCTGTTCGGGTACATGTACCCGCCCGAGAAGCAGCTGGCGGGGATCTCGCTGCGCGACGGGGAGCCGTGCATCTCGCTCGGCCTCGGCGCGCTCCGGTGAGGAGCCTCGTCGCCGCCTGATCCCCGCGCGGGCGCGGGCCAATGCCCCTGGACACGCCTCCGCCTCCTCCAGACGAATGGCGCCATGAGCAAGAACGTATTCTTGCATACATATCTCACACAAAAAGATTGGACGACAGTTGAACAACCATGAACAAACGGTATACCGACGGACGCTCGCCGGGAAGATACGTGAGATAGATCACAATCAATGTCGTCCGAAAGCGACGTTCAGGAGATTCGACCGTGAAGCAAGAGCTCCTCCGTTCACCGCACGTGATGCTGGGCGCAGCGCTGCTCGTCTCGGCCTTGGGAGGGCTGGGCGCCTGCCAGCGGACCGAGGAAGACGCCGCATCGGGGGCTCCGGAGGCCTCCGGGTCGCCAGGTCGTTGCGTCTATACGAGCCCCTTCAGCCAGGCCGAGGAGTGCCGTGAGTACACAGGCGCGGGCTGGACCGCGGAGTCCGCCGAGGCCGACTGCAAGGCGCTCCAGGGCTCCACCTTCACCGGGGGCGAGCGCTGCGCGTATCCGCAGACGCTCGGCCGATGCGTGCTCGGCGGCGGGACCGACGACGCTTACACCCTCATCTTCCCCGGCGGCGACACGAGCCAGTGCGCCTCGACCCAGCGCGGCTGCGAGATGTTCGGCGGCGGCCGGTTCGAGCCCGACGCCTGCGAGGGCGCGGCCGAGGAGCCCGGCGGCGGCGTGGGCACGGGCGGCGCCGTCTTCCAGTGGCCCGAGCAGGTCTGCGCCGACCCGAAGGACGGCGAGCCGGCAGGGCAGAGCGGCGGGAAGGTCTGCACGTTCGGCGCGATCTCGGGCTGCACCGAGCCCGGGCGCCTGTTCACCGACTACGCGTCGTGCGAGCCGGTCTTCACGCAGCGCCCGTACTGGCCGGCGCCCCCCTCCGACTACAAGACGCCGAGCGACGATCCACGCCTGTCCGATCCGCAATGGCTCGGCGAGCTCGCCTGGGTCACGGAGCAGACCGAGGCGTGCGGGTGCGTGTGCTGCCACTCGGAGAAGGCCGCGCCGGCCGCGGGGCCGTCGAACTGGTACATCGAGGCCGGACCGGTCTGGACCGACAGCTTCTATCCAACGGGCCTCGCGCTGGCCGCCGGCTGGGTCTCCTCGGCGGCGCTCGGCGCGTACCCGCCGGACCAGAACAACGGATTCTCCCGTGACGTCAGCGGGCTGCCCTCCACGGACCCGGCGCGCATGGTCGCGTTCTTCGAGGGCGAGCTCCTGCGCCGCGGATTCACGAAGGAGGATTTCGCGGACGAGACCCCGTTCGGCGGGCCGCTCCATGAACAGAGCCTCTACGTGCCAGGCGACTGCGCGGCAGGGGAAGGCGTGGACGGCGCGGGCAAGATCACGTGGAGCGGCGGCGACGCCCGCTACGTCTACGTCCTGTCGGCGAACGCCGAGAACCCGGGCGCTCCGCCCAACCTCGACCTGCCCGAGGGGACGATCTGGCGGCTCGACGTGCCCTCGAGCGCCGCGCCCGTGAAGAGCGGGATCACCTACGGCGAGGTCCCGCCGGGAACGAAGCAGGGCTATCCGGTCGAGGGGAGCCCCGAGGAGCTCGTTCCGGGCACGAAATACTACCTGTATGTCTGGAAGGACGTCGCCATCCCGATCACGCGGTGCCTGTTCGAGGCTTCGCCCTGAGAGGGAGCTCCACGGCGAGGGCCCCTCCACCCTACCATCGGTCACCCACGTGAACGTTCGGATGTAGGAGAATGCGGCGCGAAGCCTGATTAACGCTTATGAGCCCCCCTCGGGGTTCAGCCGGCGTCAGTCCGCCGCTTTACCGCCAGCGCCGCCCGCACCCGCGTCGCCGCCGCCTGCGCCGCCGCCTGCGCCGCCGCCTGCGCCGACGCCCGCGTCGCCGCCACCTGCTCCGGCTCCGCCCGCGCCTCCCTCACCCGGGTCTCCGCCACCCGCTCCGACGCCGCCGCCGCACTCCTTGGGATAGGCGCAGTAACCGCCACAGTCGATCAGGGGAGGAACGCAGAAGCCGCACTCCTGCGGAAAGCCACAGTAGCCGCCGCAATCGATCTGGGGAGGCATGCAGAGCTGCGGCTCCTCGCGGTTCCTCTCCAGCTCCACCGGCAGGACCTCGAGCTGATTGGTCAGCCAGGCGTCCAGCTCCTCGTATCGCTGCTCGTCGCCCGGGCGGAGCATTCCCTCGTCCGACAGCTGCTCGTAGAGACCCTTCAGCACCGCGTTCGGGTCCAGCGCGGTGAACTCCTCGATCACCTCCTCGCACGCCGCGATCGTGTCGGCCCAGCAGGCCGGCTCGCTCTGGCACCCGCGCGCCAGCGTGTTCGTGCCGGCCAGGGGCACCACCGGATACCAGCTCTGCCCCAGGCTGATGTCGACCGAGTACGGCAGGTACTGGAACAGACCATCGGCCCGCTCGACCAGCACGACGTTGTTGCTGTTGTGGATCGCGTCGTCGCCGGTGGCGAGCACCCACGACAGGCACTGGAACCGGTGGAACGCCGGCCAGTCGATCCAGCCCTCGAGCGCGGCCTTGAAGCCCTCGCCAGGCGGTGTCTCGACGATCAGCTCCTCGAGCTCCTTCGCGCGGGTCTTGTCACACTCCTTGAGCTGGCAGTTCTCTGGATCGTCGAAGACGCTCACGCCGAACGGCACCATGTCGATCGGAAGCGGGATCCCGCCGCCTCCCGGGATGTTGCCGGCGAAGTCTCCGGCGAACTCCCACATGTTGGCGCAGCCGCCGCCGAACTTGCTCTCGAGGCGGGTGCAGAACGCCTTCTTGTAGCGCTCGACCACGATGTACGGGACGGCCACCTCCGCGCCCCAGACGTTGCTCGACAGCCAGGCGTAGTTGGCGAGGGGGGCCGGATAATCGAGGCGAGCATAGAGATCGAGCGTGAGGCGCTCGCGGAAGATGCTGCCGACCTGGCCGTTGTTGAAGCGCACGTGCTCGAAGCCGCCGAGCCGTTGCTTCTCGACGAACTCGTCGGCGTCGATGTTGAGGTTGGGGATGGTTCGCTTCGTCCAGGGCCGCTGCGTCGACTGGCCGGCGATCCCCACCTGGACCTTGCCGTAGTCGGCCGTCTTGCCCTCGGCGCCGGCCGTCGTCACCCACAGATGATCCACGAAGGTCGTGTTCTCCCCGGTCGGTGAGTAAATGTCCCCGAATGCGTCCCTCTTGATGGGGCCCCCGATGCCGCCGAGCCCTTCGTTCATGATCTCGAGCTGCTCTTCCGAGACGGCGAACCAGTAGCGGTTGCCTACGGTGCCGAAGACGTCGAGCGCATGCTCGGCCACCTCGGTGTCCGCGACCGGCGCCCCCGGGTACGGCTCGGGCGCGCCACCGGCGCCGCCGGCGCCCCCGGCCCCACCGGCGCCCCCGGCGCCGCCCTCCCCGTTCGTGTAATAGTAGTTGTAGATGTTGTCCGGCTTGTCAGCGCACCCCGCCGAGACGACGGCAGACGGGAGGGCTAGCAGGGCGAACAGCGAGATGCCTCGCGTGCGGGACGACCATGATCGAGCAGAGGAAGACGACGGCAGCTGATTGGACATGAAGCGCAACCTTTCCGCTTCACGCCCATTGCAAAGAACGTACCGTTCACGGCGAAATTGTAGCGCGTCGGTGTCGGTGCCCTGGAGACAGGTCGGCCCTTGCGGGTCCGGCGAGTTTGTCGAGGAGCTCGCGCCGTCCGTGCCGCGGTGCGTGGACGCGCTGCCGGAGCCCCCTCATGACACGAGGGTCAGAGGCTGGCACACTGCCCGGGAGCTTCGTCCTTGTGTGCCAACGCCGCGACGCGGCGTCGATTCGTCGGGGCGAGGATCGCACCCACGCTCCCACCGCGCGCCGTCGCTGGGTGGTGCTCTCCACCGCCCGCGGCCGCGCCGAGCGTCGCCCGTCGGTACGAGCGCATGCAGACCCGCGGAAATCGGGCGCGAACTGGCTCCCGGAGGCGGCCGACCGGCAAGCACGCCGGCGTCGGCGTGACAGGGAGAAGCAAGCCCTGGTAGCCGCCCGCGCCCGCGGTCGGCGCGAGGTGAGGGTGCACGACGCGCCGGCGCGTCGCGCCGCAGGGGCAACACGGACAGCAGCGGTTTGTTCGGCTGCGCCTCAGACATTTACTTGCGCTCATGCGACTCCGGAGCGGAATGAAGCCGCCATGAATCAGGTTCGCCGGCGAGAAGGCCCTTCAACCGGGCGGCCACGTGCGGCGGCGAGAACGCCCCCCACCGGTCGATTCCGGCGCATTCAGAAGCAGGGACCTCCTTTCCATCCTGATTCGCATCCCACATGTCAAAGACAAGGCACGACGGGCTTCCGGCCGCCTGGTGGAAGAAGAGAATTGGCCTCGTGAGATGCGACTCGAGCGGAAGACGACCGATCACACGCCATCGGCGGTCCCGGAAGCCAGCGTTGTTGCACGTGACGACGAACGCCACCGGGGAGCCAGCGATCTGTTCAACGGACAGCTCGCCGTCTCGCTCCGACGAGGTCAGGTAGAACGCGTACCAACCGAATTTGCGCTCGGGGATCAGGACGCGGCCGAACCCAAGCCGACCGTCATCGAGTGGAAAACAGAAAACGTCACCCTGGACGAGACGAGGAACCTTCGCGTTCGCGGCGCGCTTCGGCTTGCGCTGTGGCCCGTTCAATCGCTCCCTGAGCTCCTCGAGCACGGCGCGCCGGTCCGGGTCCCCATTCCAGGCCGCCATCGCTGCGCCAGAGTCGATGACCCGAAGCGCCTGGGCCTTGACGCTCGGGTCCAGCCGACCGTACTCGAGCTGCGTAGCGGCCAGGCTCAACCAGAACACGGGCTCCTCGTCCGTGTCCATGACGCCGTAGGTGCGGATCATCTCGGTCGTGACGGCCTCGCCGGGGGCGCCCGACGAGAGACGCTCCAGATAATCCGCGCGTACGTCGACCGCGAAGTCGTCCTCGAAGATCCGATGGCCCCAGGTTCCCATGGCTATGTTATGCGCCGCTTCGTCTTGTCATGACGGTTCGACCATGCAGTTCCTTCCGTCGATGACAACCACGCCTGCCCTTCGCGCGTGAGCAGCCAGATTGCGTCGCGCGTTCGGCGGCGAAGCCATAGATCGAGGTGGTCGACGACACCGCCCCATAGAAACCATGCGGGCACAAACGCGACCACGGCCGCAACGGCCGACAAGGCCTCGATGCGCGAAGAGAGACCCCCTCCAACGGCCCCTGCGGTGCCGCCCGCGAGCAGCGCGGAGATCAGAACCCGTAAGGGCTTCGCGATCTTCACCGAAACACTCCATTCATAGCCACCAGCGCTACCACGTGACGCCCGGGTCGTCGTCCCAGTATCGGTCGATTGGTCAACCGAGGCGGCCGGACCAGATCTATCGAGATCGTCGTGCTTGATGACCTCCTCCCATGAAAGTCGCACGGATCGGTCCTGCGCGACAAGGCCCACATGCTGTGCGGCGCCATGGGGTGGCCGGGCGTCGCCACGGACCGCGTGCGCGCCGCCGCGCGCGTCCCGGCCGCGCGCGGAGACGACCTCGCCGGCCACGAGGTGGCAGGTGATGCACCCACGCCCACCGCTTGCGCGTCCGCGGATGCGACGCCTCGGTGGACCGCTATGGATCGAGGGCGTACGCTCGAGGAATGGCCGGTCCAGTGGCGTCCGTGTTGCTGCCGTCGAGGATGAACGTGGAGCGAGTCGCCGCGCTTCGAAGTGGAATCACCCGCATCGCCGACGAGGTTCGAGGGGACGACTTCTGGGTTGACCGCCGCCCGTTCATCCTGACCGTTGGACCCGAATACCCCGAGGCCATATCCGAGGTCCTCGAGGCGGGCCTCCCGGAGGTGCTCGGATGGTCGCCAGAAGACGTCGTTTCATTCGCCGCGATGTGCAACGACGACCAGGACCATCGGTTGCTTGCCAGGTTGTGCATCGACCTGGCCGAGGCGGAAGGTGGAATCATCGACTTCGGTGGGCGGCTGGCGATCGGTCCACAGCTGGACGGCCTTGATGACGACACGCCTGTCAGGGTCGAGAATCCAGATGGGGTCACGGGCGTGCTGTTCGTGACGGCGCGCTCCCACTACGGAGACGCGGCGCTCGCGCGCTCCTGGCTACGGCACACGAGATTCCGCATGGTGAAGTAGATGCAACTCGGATCGGTCCAACGACAAGTTAGACCGCTCGATTCAGGTCGTCGCCACCAGCAGCTCCTCTGAATTGTTCGGCGGACGAAGGCCATCCGTCCTGCCCGCGAAGTAGCGCTCTGCAAGCGCGGCGGCCGATACGTGCTGAACCTCTCTGAAGCCGGCATCTCGGGCCAGCGCCAGCATCTCTGCCGGCGTGAAGAAGCTGATGAACGGCGTGCCGTTGGCTCTGGCCCCCGCTGCCGCGCGCTCGATCCCGGGGCGCACCTCGGGATCCGCCAGCTCGATCGGAAGCATGAACGACATGGCGAGCGTGGAGCCCGGAGCGAGCGCCGCGACCTGGCGCAGCGTCGCCACGATGGCATCCCTGGTCAGGTACATGCTGACACCGGTGGAGGCCACCACCGCCGGCCTCCCCGAGTCGAAGCCCGACGCCGCCAGCCGCTCCCACCACGCGTCTCCTGCCTCGAAGTCGACCGGAACCAGCCGCAGGAACGACGGGACGCCGAGGCCGAGGTCGACGAGGCGCTGACGCTTCCACGCCTGGGGGCTGGGCCGATCGATCTCGAATACGAGCAGGCGGGAGGCGAGCTCCGGCCGACGCTGGGCGAAGGTGTCCAGGCCCGCTCCGAGGATGACGTACTGCCCGACGCCACGGGCGGCTTGTTCCGCGACGAGATCTTCGACGAAGCGGGCGCGGGCCAGGATGGAGGCGCGGAAGGGCCGCGTGAATAGGCTCATGTCCGGACGGCTGCGCCAGCCGTCGTCCGGAGCGGCCAGCTTCAATCCAACGTCGTCTTCGAACACGTGCGGCGGCGCATCGGCTTCCACGTGCAGCGCACGCCACAAGGCGACCCGAATTGCCGTGTCGTCTGGCGCCGCGATTTGCTGTTCATGCATGACGTCCTCTCTCCTGGTTTCTGACCGTTCGCAGTCTCACGCGATGAAATCGTGCGAAGCTTCTACGTTCCTCGGAGAATGGCGTCGATCCGGGACTCCGCCCACTCCCGGACGCGGGAGTTTCGCGGCAGCAGCTCGGCGATGCGGTCGTTCGGCGGGTAGCCCGAGTCGACCCATGCCTCGGCATGCTGTCGCCAATGCGACGAACTTTCGAGTGCGAGGACGAGGAGAGGGTCGAACGGAAACGTGCGAAGGACCTTCGATGGGACCCCCTGGCTTGCAAGGCCCTGATCAATCATAGATAGGACCGTCGGGCGGTCGAGCTCGAGCACCGGCAGGAACCCCACCAGGTTCTTCGGCGGCGCAACACGCAGACCATCCGCGTATTGCGATGTCCACTCGCCGGAATCGATCAAGCCGATCGCGTGCTGAGTCGAACTGAATCGAGCGGAATATTTCACAACAGGCAGCCACTTGCACGGTTCGCCCGAGCCGTCGATCGTCTGAGCACACCAGCGCTCCACATCTGCGCGGCGCAACAACTCGCGGACGTTGGAGATTGACAGGGGCATCGGTCTCGATAGGTGGAGCATACCAGGCCCAGGCGCGCGCGCCCAGGTCGCCCCGACCCGTCCTCGTAGTGTGCGGCATACTCGGTAGGACCAGGACCGCTCAGCGTGGGCGACCTGCCGGTCGTCGAGACGGGCCCATCCGGGATCGAGCGCTCAACCTATTCCTTCCCGAGCAGCGAGTCGATCACCCAGCAGCCGCGGACGTGCGGCCCGTCGCCACGGCAGTGGCCGAGCACGTCGGCGTCCTCGCACCCGGCCTCCAGCAGGGCGTCGGCCAGGATCGGCATCGGCCCGAAAACGCGGCTCTCATACATCTGCCGAGCCAGCCCGACGGCCGTCGAGGTCCGCCAGCGCGGGTCGAAGGCCACCGCGCGGAACGGGTTGCCAAAAATGTCGCGGAGCACGCCGGCCTGAGCGAGCTCTTCCGCGGCGCTGCTGGCGGTGAATGAAGCATCGCCAGACGCGGCGCCAGGATTGGCAATGGCAGCAGCTGCCAGATGAGCGTTGGACGAGGCGTAGTACGCCGCCTTCGGAGCCTGTGGCCGAACCACCTGAAAGCTCAGGGCCAGCGCGTCGTGCGTCGGCTGGAACGAGATACGTTCGGCCCCATGGGACGCCCGCCACCTACCCTCCAGAGCGTCGAGCGCCTGCCGGACCAGAGCCTCGGCTGCCTGGAGTTCCTCCTGCGTGGCCAGGCCATCGGCGTGACGGCGCGCTGTTTCCACTGCTGCTTCTGCGAGCTCATCGGGGAGCAGGGCGCACACGCGGTAATAACATGCACAGGCGAACAGCCGCATCTTGCGGTCGCTCCCCCTGCACGCCGGAAACGTCTCGATGTCCGCGACCCGCAGCGCTCTCGGACCGAGTCCGAGCAGGAAGCGGAGCATGGGATGGGCCCGAGTACACACCAGCCATTCCGCCTCTGTCATCTGGCGTGTCCGGCCAGAGGGAGCGTGGAACACATTCTCGGCATCGATTCCCCTGTTGATCAGCGGCGGGTTCGCCTTCTTGGTCGTCGCCGGTCGACCGGCTTTTTCTGAGCGGTGACCAGCCGGGTCAGCGCTTCTATCTCGAGCTCTGGGAACGGCTCCCGAAACTATCCGGTGGCTTCCCGCGGCGCTGGATGCCCTGTGGCCGCGAGCGCCGCCGCTGCCGCGAGCTTGTGGTTGGCCTGCCAAGGCGGTCCGATCGATCGGCCCATCGCGTGCAGAAGATCGTTCACGTCGTCGCGGCCGAGCGCCGTTGCGGCGTCGCGAAACACGCGCTCGCGGTCGTACCAATGCACGGACCAGCCGCGCGCCTCGGCTGCGGCCGCGAGGGCCTGGCGATACATGACGGAGTCGGCGACGGTCTGCGCGCGATTGTCGGCGATCCGCTCCTCGGTCGTCGGCGGGAGCTCGGGGCACACGCGGATCGCGATGCGCGCGATCGGCACGGGCACCGCCGCGGCCAGCGCCTCGAGGCCCTCGCGCGCGCCGCGCGCGGCGGACGCTCGCACGCGCTCGACGAGCGCCACGGCGTCGGCGAGCGAGAGCGCTCGCGCTCCCGGGGTGTTGAGGTAGCGGCCCACCGCCCACGACCCTTCGTGGTGATGCGGGTGCGTCGGCAAGCCCTCGGTGAGGTCGATGCGCCGGCGATCGAGGAGCTCGCCGCCGGGCGCGACGGTGACGAGCACCGCCGAGTTGCCGTGCTCGGCGACGCCGACGGTCGCGGTTCGCTGCGTTCGTCCTCTCGCCACGTCTTCCTCCTTCGGGGGCGCGCCCCGGCGGCTACGGCCATTTCAACGAGACAGGAACCGAAATGTGAGGCTGATCCGCGGGCCCGCGGCCTCGACGGCGAGGACGGCATGCTGCCACCCCTCCTGAACGCTGGGGCGCATGATCAGGAGCGAGCCGGGCGCCAGGGCCATGTCGTGCGTCTCGTTCCGGCGAAGGCTCCGGCGGAAGGTGAGGACGCGAGGCGCGCCCAGCGACAGGATCGAGGTCGTCGTTCCAGCGACGACGCCGGCGCTGGAGTCCGAGTGAAAGCCCATCTTCGCCGTCCCATCGGCATAGAAGTTGGCGAGGCAGTTGTTGATCGGATGCCCCACCACGCCGGCGAGCCGGGCCGCGAGGTCCTGCACGAAGGGCGGCATCTCGCAGTCCGGGTAAGAGATGCCCGAGTAGTTGTACGCCACCCCGCACGATGCGGTTCGACGTGAATGCATCCGGTCGTCCCACGAGAGATTCCGCTCCGCCATGTCGAACATGGCCGCGGGATCCGCGACGAATCCCTCCAGGTACTGAACGTCCAGGTCTTCCGGCATGAGTCGCTGCGATCGATAGAGTACAGAAGTGGTCCCCGCCCGTCCACCTACGCGTCGGTCACCAAGCCTGAGCTGGTCGGCACATAGTCGAATACGAGGCCGATCGCAGCGGCTGGCTCATCGTGGCTGGTTCGACGATGAGGATACCGTGCCGCGCGTGGTGTCGATCGAGCTCTCTGGCACGTAGGACATTGCAGCTACGGTAATCGCGGCCACTGCAAAGAATGCGGCGGCGATCATCGCTCCAACGGATAGCCCGAGACAGCGGCCAGACTTCGAGTATCGGGCATTCCGAGCACCTTCGTCGCTTGCAACCCTCAGTGAGTAGTAGTTCTGCTTGAACGGTGGCACACTCGCGGCGTCGCCGGACGGGGCAGTCTGTGAATCAGAGGATATTACACCACCAGAAACGGGCGCACGACGCCGAAGGCTGCGAACATGATAGAAGATACCATCGGTAGAGAAGTAGCGATGCGCCAGTGCGCCCGCAGCGGAGACAAGACATGAGATCGAAGTGAGCGCGGTGAGAATCAACAAGACAGATCGAGAGCTCGCCGAGTAATAATTCGCACCAGCAACCTTTTCGATAAAGAAGCCCAGGAGAGCGATGCCAAGCAATGCGATCCTCAGCAATTCAGCGGAAAACTGCTGATATCGATCGAGCAAGTCAAAATCCGGCTTAAAGCTTTCCTCATTCATACTCGCACTCACCTATCCGGAAGACCAACCCTCTCGCGGAGGCCCATGGCACCAGGATCAACAGCAGATTGCAAGCGAAAAGCAGTTCGCTCGAAGCGCGTAGACAGAACGCACCATTGCGCAGCTTCCCGCCCAGCTGACCATGAAGTCACGTTGACGGAGGGCGTCAAACCGCAGCTTGTCAGATCGCTAGGTGCCTCATCGTGCCTGCCACCGACGTCGTCGATGATCTCGGATTTTAACGCCAAGGCGCCAAGGCGCCAAGGCGCCAAGAGGCGGAGAGAATGACCGAGAATGAGATGCTCGATGGACGCCGGCTCGTACTGGCGCGAGCCACCTCGTTACGCCGCGTCGCGCCTGGATGACGCGGCGCGGTCGCCTCATCGGGAGGTTGCCGGACGCATTCCAGTCCGTCGCGATATGGGGCGCATCGCGCTGCGCCGCACCTCCGCGAACGCCGCCTGGTCCAGGGCGCCCGACGCCGCGGCGCGCACGCGCAAGGGAACGAAAGCGAAGCCCATGGCAATCTCCAACGCGCTGCGGTATGGGTCATAACCGAGTGGACAACGCGACTCTGGCCTCGCTCCGGGCGGCGCTCGCCGCCTCCCCTCGCAACGTGGATCTCCTCACGGTCGTCGTGGCGGCCCTCGTCGAGCGCGGCGAGGCCGCCGAGGCGGCTCGGCTCGTGCGCGAAGCCGGAGCACCACTCTTCGAGCGCCCCGAGCAGCGGCGCGCCGCGGCCCGCGCCCTGCTCGAGGCGGGTGATCTCGAGCGGTCCCTCGAGCTCGCGGACGCGAAGGACGGCGAGACGCAGATGCTCCGGGCGCGCGTCCTCCACGCGCTCGGCCGCCCGAAGGAGGCTGTTCAGGCATACCAGGACGCCGTCGCCGAGAACCCGACGCTCGAGGACGTCGACCTCAAGGCGCTGCTCGGGGCGCGCGTACGCGAGATAGCACCGGCCGGCGAGCGCCCGCGCATGCGCGTCATTTCGAACGACGACACCGACGCGCCGGTCATGGCGCGCCTGCTCCACCCGGAGGCGAAGGCGGTCACGTTCGTTGACGTCGGCGGCCTCGCGGACGTCAAGAAGCAGATCGAGCGCCGCATCATCATGCCCTTCCAGAAGCCCTCGCTCTTCCAGCGCTTCAAGAAGCGCGTCGGCGGCGGCATCCTCCTCTATGGCCCGCCGGGCTGCGGAAAGACGCTCCTCGCGCGCGCGACGGCCGGCGAGTGCAAGGCCGGGTTCTTCAACGTCGCCATCCACGACATCCTCGACATGTACATCGGCGAGTCGGAGCGAAAGCTCCACGCCATCTTCGAGAAGGCCCGGTCGAGCGCGCCGGCCGTGCTCTTCTTCGACGAGCTCGAGGCCCTCGCCGGCAAGCGCCAGCACACGCGCGAGGCGACGAGCGCCAAGCTGGTGAGCCAGTTCCTCGCCGAGATGGACGGCTTCGCCCAGAACAACGCGGGCGTGCTCATCCTCGGCGCGACGAACGTCCCCTGGGCCGTGGACGCCGCGTTCCGCCGCCCCGGTCGCTTCGACCGCGTGCTCTTCGTGCCGCCGCCCGATCGAGAGGGGCGCGAGGCGATCCTCCGCCGCCTCCTCGACGTCCGCCCCTCGGCGCGCGACATCGACGTGGCGGCGCTCGCCGCGAAAACGTCCGGCTTCTCGGGCGCAGACCTCGAGCACCTCGTCGAGACGGCGAGCGACGAGGCCATCGAGGCCTCGCTCGGCGAGAAGGCCGAGGTGCCCATCGCGGAGGCTCACCTCGTGGCCGCGCTGCGCGACGTGAAGCCGACCACCCTGGAGTGGCTCACCACGGCGCGCAACTACGCGCGTTATGCCAACGAGGCCGGGCAATACGACGAGGTGCTCGACTTCCTCAAGCGCCACGGGAAGGGCTGACGTGAGCGCCGCCTACACCATCGCCGACGAGCCTCGCCCGGGCCGGCTCGCCGAGTACACGGTGAACCCGTTCTGGCCGCTGCTCACGACGATGCTCGCGGGGAGCTGGGCCGGGCTGCCGTGGTTCATCTTCAACGGCAAGGCCATGGGCAGCGCGGGCTTCCGGCGCGAAGCGCTCATCGCCGCGCTCACGCCGGTGGCGGCGGTCGTGCTCGCCCAGCTGAGCGCCTTGATCATCTCGGCGCTCCACCTGCCCGATCGCTCCCTCGCCTATGCGTTCGTGATCATCACGGCGGCGAAGCTCGGCGCCGCCTACTGGCTCTATACGTCGCAGCACCGGAGCTTCGGGATCTACGAGCATTTCGGCGGGCGCGTCCGCCAGGGCGCCGCGGTCGCCATCGCGGCCGCCATCGCCCGGGATCACGTCGTGCGCGCCGCGTTCGATGCCTCGAACTGGCTCGGGATCGTGGTGATGTGATGGCGGGACAAGACGACGCCGACCGCGCGACCGACCTGGGGGTGAGCGCGCTGAATCGCGGGCAGCTGTCGGCCGCGATCGACTGGTTCCGCCGGGCGCTCACGCTCGATCCGGACGCGCCGCGCGCGCACGCGCTGCTCGCCGTGGCCCTCTTGCGGCTGAAGCGGCTCGGGGCGGCGCTCATCGAGGCGCAGACGGCGCGCGGGCTCGCCCCCGAGTCGCCGCTCGCGCACCTGGTCCTCGGCCGCGTCCTGCTCGCGCACCGGAGGCCGAGCGAGGCGCGGGAGCATTTCGAGACGGCCCGAGGCCTCGATCCGTCGGAGCCCGCGCCCCTGCGCGGCCTCGCCGCCGTCGAGCGGTACCAGGATCGCGACGATCGCGCCGCCGAGCTCCTGACCCAGGCGCTCGAGCTCGACCCGGACGACATCGAGACGCTCGTCGCCCTCGGCGATGCGCACCTCGCGCGCGGCCGCGTCGACGAGGCCGAGCGCTGGGCGCGCGCCGCGCTGGAGGCCGAGCCCGAGCACGCCGACGCGCTCGTCCTCATGGGGCACGTGCTCCTCCGGCGCGGGGACGTGAGCGGCGCGCGCGAGCACGCGGTCTGGGCGATCCGCGCCGACGTGAGCGATCCGGACGCGCTGAGGCTCCTCGCCGCCATCAAGGCCCGCGAGAGCTTGCTCCTCGGCGTCTGGTTCCGGGTGAGCTCGGTGCTCGCGGGGCTCGGTCCGAGCGCGATGCTCGTCCTCCTCGCCGCGTACGTCGCGCAGCGCGTCCTCCGCCTCGCGCTCGAGGACCTGGACCGCCCGGCGGGCGCCCAGCTCATCGGGTATGCCTGGCTCGGGATCTGCGTCTATTCGTGGGTGGCGCCGGGCATCTTTCAGCGAATGCTCCGGCGCGAGCTCGACACCGTGCGCCTCCGCGACGACTTCTGACCTGCCGGCCGTCGCGGTCCGCCGCAGCGCGAAGCGCGGCCGGTGCCAGACGCCTGTTGGGCAATCGGCGCAAGACAGCCCGCGAGAAGCTCGATCACATCGCTCGATCGAGCGAGAAGTGAACCGCCAAGGCGCCAAGGACGCCAAGAAAAACACAAAGATCTTGGCGTCTTATGGCGCTCGGCGGTTCGAATTCTGCGCTCTTCCGGCGGTTTCAACCCGCTTGTCGCTCCAGGCGAGCTGGTGCCGAAGCAGGGGGTCTGCTCTGCCGATCTCACGCGGCGCACGACCGGCGCGCGGGAGGCTCCTCGAAGCGCTTGACAAGCTCAGGCCACCACGATACTGGTAACCCACTGGTTACCTATATGTCGCCCGCGAAAGCCGACGTCGATGTGTTCTTTGTCATCGCCGATCCAACCCGTCGCGCGATCCTCGATCGTCTGCGCGCGGGTCCTGCCCCGGTGAACGAGATCGCGGCCGACTTCTCTCAGAGCCGCCCGGCGATCTCGAAGCACCTCCGCGTGCTCAAGGCATCGCGGCTGGTGACCGAGGAGAAGGTCGGGCGCGAGCGGCTCTACACGCTGCGCCCCGCGCCGCTGCAGAAGGCGATGGCATGGCTCGAGGGCTACCGCGCGTTCTGGGGTCGCAATCTCGAGTCGCTGAAGCGTTACCTGGAGGATACATGACAGCCAAGAGCTCCCGAGCCCGTTCGATCGCCGATGTCGCGCAAGGGACAATCCTCGCTCGCATCGAGATCGCCGCGCCGCCAGAGCGCGTCTTCCGCGCGCTGACGACCGACGAGCTGACGAAGTGGTGGGGTTCTGCGGAGATGTATCGCACGACCGCCTTCACGATCGACCTCCGCGCCGGAGGGGCCTGGCGGACCGACGGCGTGGGGGCAGACGGGAAGCCATTCCATGTCGGCGGCAGAGTTCTCGAGCTCGATCCGCCTCGAAGGCTCGTCCAGACATGGGAACCGTCATGGGATGCGGACGCGCCTCCGACGACGGTCTCCTATCTCCTCGACGCCATCGAGACGGGTACGCGCCTCACGGTCCGACACGCTGGATTTGGCGGTCGTGTGGCATCGTGCGAGAGCCACGCGGCAGGTTGGGAGCGCGTCCTGGGTTGGCTCACGAACCACGTCGCGCCGCAACCGGAGCCGCGCTTCTTTCTCTGTCGGCTGCTCCCGTCGCGCGCGACCTTCATGCAGGACATGACGGCGGATGAGCGCGCGGTCATGCAGGCGCACGGCCAATACTGGCGCGGCAAGCTCGCCGAGGGCCACGTGATCGCCTTCGGACCGGTCGCCGACCCGGCGGGCGGATGGGGCGTCGGCATCGTTGCCGTCCGCGACGAAGCCGAGCTCCGTACATTCCAGAGCGAGGATCCCGCGATCAAGTCAAACATTGGGCTGCGGTACGAGGCGCTGCCCATGCTCACGGCCGTGTACTGACAACTCATGCGATGGCGGGCCCCGGCTGCGCGCTTCGGGGCGCGCGCGCCGTGTCACGGTTCCCGGTAGCTCTCGTACTCCCAGGCGAAGTAACGCCGGAGGTTCTCGACGCAGGCGGGCCAGGTCTCAAGATCCCCCTCATCGCATCGCGCATCATGGGGTCACGCGCCGGCTCGCCATCTCGACGGCATGATCTCCGGGTGCGGCGGCTCCGGCGCTCCGCCCCTCATTGGCCGCGACGTTGGACATCGTAGCTTCGTACGGTGACAGTCCTGTCAGGTGGGCCCAAGTCGGGCCTATTCTGGTTGTGGGAGTCCGACCAGCACAGGGGCTCTCCGGTGTCCGACAATACATACCTCTGGTGGCAAAAGCCTGCTCCCACCCATTCGTGACGTTCGATGGGCCGCAGAATCTCCCGTTCCATCCAGTCGGCAGCCGCGGTCGCGAGCGCCACGGGCGACCCATCTTTGACAACGAGCACCCGTGGATTCTCCTCGTCCAGGTCTGTAACGCCTTGCTTTGTCTCATCCTCTCCAAGCACAACTCGTGATTCGTGAAAATCGACCCGGAGCGTTCGGAGGACGATTCCGTCCGCGGAGACGTCGAGCATCAGCACAACGAACTGTTCCGCCGTGCCGAGGAGATCGTCGCTGGTTACGCCCAAGTCGCGCCACGCCAAGGCCCGACGCGACATCTCTGTGATGAAGGCGCGCTCCGGCTCGGTGCGGCGCTCGTCCAAAGCGAGCCAAAGGTCTTCTTCGCCGAGCTCCGTCTGATTCATTTGCCGGGTGCCTCGTGGCCGGGCAGCCTCGCTCCCCTCGGCAGCCCGGCCGTCAGCGCCAGCCGCTCGTTGGCCGGCTCCCTCAGTAGGCAGCGCGGACTCCTGGCGTCAAGACCGTGAACGCCTGGCGCAAGGCCAACGGCGCTCCGAGGGGGACGTGCGCGCGCGCGACCAGCGGGCCACGCGGGCGCGCGTCAGCTGACCTCGCTGGCGCCGAGGTCGTCCAGGAAGGCCATGGCACGCGCGACCCGCGCCACGCCGCGTCCGGGATCCAACGCACCCAGCTCCCGGCCGTGCTCGGATACCTTCCAGAGCTCAGGGGCCTTCAGAAAGGGCGCCGCGCGATCCGCGGCCAGGCGAGCGTCGAGCCATACCAAGGATCCCACAGCCCACTCTTGATCGTACTCGCGATCACCGACCGGCAAGTACGACTGGAGATAGAGCGTCAGCGCATCGGATGCAGGGTGATCCTCGTAGCGCGCGGTCGCGACAGCGAAGCCCTGTCCCGCGTAGCAGGTCGCGCTGGCGAGCAGCCTCTCGCCGATCACGCCTCGAAACGCGGGGAGCCGACGGGCCGCGATGATCCATGTTGCCGTCAGCTGCTCGCGCCACGATCCGTTGAGCCGTCGGCAGCGCCGCGGAGAGGCGCGCGGGGCGCTTCGCTCGGGTGAAATCGACTGCTGCGCGAGCGGGAGCGCGAGGACGTGGGTGTAGAGGAAGTGGATGGCGGCGAGGGCGAGGCTCCGCGTCGAGGCGCTGACGCGCTGGTCGGCCGCCAGTCACGTGAGTGAGCGCCTCGACGTGGGCCGGCCCGAGGTCGCGCGGACGGCGGCCGCCATCGCACCTCTGCGGCTCTCCCCTTCCTTCGCGCCCCGCTCGCTCCGTCCGCTACCGCCGGCCGCTCCTCCGCGCTACGTTCGCCGCCGTGGACGCCCCCCGACCGTCCGGCGCTCGCCGCGCGCTGCTCATCGGCCTTCCCGTCGCCGCGCTCGCCGCGGCGGCCTTCCTCTTCGTGGGTCGTGACGAGCGCCCCGCGCCGAACGCGGGCCCGCAGAGCGCCGCGCCCCGCGTCGCCCGTGAGCCGCAGCGCCGCGACGAGGCGCCCGCCATCCCTCCCGCTCCCCCGCCGGCCGCTGCCACCGCGAGCGCCGCAGCACACGAGTCGGCGCCGGCGCCGGACACCGACCCCGAGGCCAGCATCATCGACCGCATGCGCGCCGCCTTGACGAGCAACCCCGAGGAGGTGCTCCGGCTCGACGACGAGGCGTCGCGCGACCTCGGCGACAGCCCCCGCGCCGCCGAGCGCGGCCTGCTCCGCGTGCGGGCGCTCGTGCGCCTGGACCGGATCGGCCAGGCCCGCAGCCTCGCGGAAGACCTCATCGAGCGCTACCCGGACGATCCCTCGGCGAAGAGCGCGGCCGCGTACATGGGGATCCACCCGAGGCCGCGCGGGCCGTCCAGGTAAGCGGCGATACCGCCGGTGCCCTTCGAAGTTCACGTGATCTTCGTCAGGGCCGCTGCGACCACGATCTTGTAGCAAGAGCAGAACGTTGCGCAGTGAGTCACTGAACCGATTAAGAGTTCGGGCTGGTCCGGCGCGCGTTTCTGGTGATAATCGGGCATGCGCAACTGGCTTCTTCTTGTCGGGGTTCTCCAGCTCTCCGTGGCTGGATTCGGCTGTGGCGACGGATTGGACGGCGGCGGCGAGGGCGGCGCCGGCGGCGAAGCGGGGGACAGCGGCCCCACCGGGAGCAACTCCTCGGGCGCCGGGACACCGGCGAGCTCCGGTGCGGGCGCCGGCACGCCTGCGAGCTCCGGCGCGGGCGCCGGCACATCCACGGGCTCCGGCGCGGGCGCCGGCGAGCCCACCGGCGGGCCCGCGAGCACGGGCAGCGGCGATCCCGTGGCCGGCAGCAGCACCAGCAGCGGGGGAGAGCCCAGCGAATGCGCCGGCGCGGACGAGGACGAATGTCCGTTCGAGGCAGGGGTCGAGATCGCCTGCCGCCTTCGCTTCATGTACGGCGTGAACTACGCCTGGCGCGACTTCGGCGCCGATTTCGGCGGTCAGTCCAAGTGGAGCCAGGCGGGCATCTCAGGCAAGAAGAGCCAGGTGCTCGCCGATCTGCAGGACATGCGCGCCAACGGCGTGGACGTGGTCCGCTGGTGGATCTACCCCCGCTTCTACGGGGACCAGATCAACTTCGACGGACAGGGCAATCCGACCGGGCTCGGCGGCACCTCGACGCAGGACATCCTGGCGGCGCTCGAGCTCGCGGACCAGGCGCAGGTCAACGTGATGTTCACGCTGTTCTCCTTCGACGGCTTCTACAAGACATCGCACAACCCGCCGAACGGCCTGTCCGTCTGGAGCATGGGGCCCCTCGTCGCGGACGCGGGCCGGCGCGCCAAGCTCATCGAGAACGTCGTCCGGCCCATCGCTCGGACCGTGGCGTCGAGCCCGCACCGCGATCGGATGCTGGCCTGGGACGTCATCAACGAGCCCGAGTGGGCGATGACCGGGCCGAGCCTCTACGGCGACCCGGCGTTCGAGGGGGACTCCAGCAAGTTCGATCTCGTCACACACCAGCAGATGGAGGCGCTCGCCAAGGAGTCGGCCGCCGTGCTGAGGGGAGAGACCGCCGCGCCCGTGAGCGTCGGCAGCGCCGCCATCAAGTGGGGTCAGGCGTGGACACGCTCGGACGTCGACTTCTACCAGGTCCATATGTACGGCTGGGTCAACGATTACTTCCCGTACAACAAGCCCCTCTCCGAGTACGGCCTCACGGACAAGCCGGTCGTGATGGGCGAGTTCCCCATCAACATGGCCGAGATGGACGTGCGCTACGACAAGTTCGTGGGCGACCTCTACAACATGGGGTATGCGGGCGCGCTCTCGTGGTCGATCACCGATCGGAACTTCCCGTGGTCGTCCAACAAGACCGCCGTGAAGGCGTTCGCCGATCAGCACCCCTGCGAGACGCGCTACTGAGCGCCGGGTGAGCGCCGCTGCCCGCGGCGCTCATCTTCCCTGCTTCCTGCTTCCCTTGGTTCCCTGCCCCGGATCCGAACTGGGCCGCTGAGCCGGCCCGGCGAGCTCGTCCTCGATGACACGAGCCGCGCCTGCGTGACAGCTTGCCCCAGCGTGTGGCGCATTGTCGCGCGGCGGCGGGATCCGGCCGGGAGGCCGTCTGTCGGGGCGCCGGCGCTCCTCTCCCCTCGACCGGGTTTCAACTGGGCACGTCGGTTGCTGAAGTTGTTGAAGCCGAACAGGTGGAAACGGGTGAGCCCGCTGCTCACGGAGGGGACCGCCTCCGTGAGGCTCGAGAGTTGTTCACCAGCACCCAGAGGGAGAGCGAGATGGCACGAGATCGCTACGAGGGCCGGGATTTCCGTGACGAGGGGCCGCGCGACGACTGGCGTCAGCGGGACGAGCGGTGGCGCGCGCCGAGGGACGACGATCAGCGCGGACTCCGCGGTCACGAGGGGGACCGCGACGCGTTCGAGCGAGGGTCGTACAGCCGCGGCAACTACGCGAACCAGAGCGGCGGCAGCCGGCAGGGAGAGCTGGGCCAGCTGCCGCGGCCGTACGGTCAGCAAGGGCAAGGAGACGGCAGAGACCCGTGGAGGGCGGGCGGTCAGCAGGCACGGGACGACCGCGGCGGACCCGAGAGGCGCTGGCAGGAGCAGGGGGGCGCCGGCGCGCACGGCTACCGCGAGCCCGAGGAGCGCCGCGCCTACGGACAGGACAGCCCCTCGTGGGAGCGGATCGGCGGGCGGGGCGGCGAGGACGAGCGAAGAGGATTCGGCTCGGTGCAGCGAGGACGCGATGAGAACCGCGGCTACTACGGCCGCGACGCGGGCCGCGGCTTCTCCGGACCGGACGAGGAGCAGGGCCGCGGCGGCTACGGTCACCACGACCGCAGCCGCGGCGAAGAGAGCCAGAGCCGGCGCTACCAGGGCGACGACCACGGGCGAGACGACGACCGGGGCCGAGGCTATGCGCGAGACGACTATCAGGGCCGCGGCTATGCACGAGACGACTACCAGGGCCGCGAGCGCTACCAGGGCCGCGACTACGGGCGAGACGATTACCAAAACCGCGAGCGCTACCAGGGCCGCGGCTACACACGAGGCGACCACCAGGGCCGCGAGGATCAGTATCGCAGCCACGGCTACGGGCGCGGCGAGGACCAGGATCGGTATCGAGGCGGCGACGAGAGAAACGCCCCTGGCCACCATGACGGCCGACGCGACGACGGTCGCGGCTACCAGGGCCGCGGCGAGGAGCGCGAGGGCCGCGGCCGCAGCGAGGAACGCAGCGGATACGGCGACATCTACAATCGCCCGGAGCGCCGGCCCGGGTTCGGCCGCTTCATGGGCGACGAGATCCCGCAGGGGTACTCGACCCGCGTCCACGAGCGCGACGACGTGCGCGCCTCGCAAGGCCAGGGCCACGAGCGCTCCCCCGCCGAGGACGGCGGCCGCTCCAGGTACCAGAGCCAGGACCGGACCTGGAACTGAGATCAACCGATCTCCGCAGCTCGACGCCCGCGCTGCGGTGTCTGCCCCTGCGCGCAGGAGGAAATTCGAGTTGTCCGCGCCACGGACCTAGAGCATCCTCGCGCGCATGAAACGACAAGCTTACTCCAATCTCCCGAGGCTCGCTTCCATCTGCTGCATCGCCTGGTTGGCGCTGGCCGGCTGCGGTGACGATGACTCGAATGCAACGGCTGGCACGACGGGCTCGGGCGGTGGCTCACCCACCTCGAGCAGCGTCTCCGGCACGGGCGGCGACGGCGGCGGCACGGGCGAAGGCGGAGGAGGCGGCGGAGGCGGCGGAGGCGCGGATCCCGGCACGACCTCGTCGAGCACGAGCGGCGCGGGCGGCGAAGATCCCTCCGACGACACCATCCGCTTCATCGGGCGCTTCGATACGACGAACGCCGAGGGCCCCCGCTTCTCCTGGGCCGGCAGCGCGATCGTCACGCGGTTCTCGGGGACGTCGATCGGCGTCCGCTTCAACGACGAGTCGACCGCGGCGCAATCCAACTTCTTCCAGGTGGTGATCGACGGCGAGGCGAAGGGCGTCCTCAAGGTCAACAGCGAGAAGGAGCTCTACACGGTCGCAGAAGGGCTGCCCGACGGCGAGCACGACCTCGTGCTCCACCGCCGCACCGAGCCGCTGGTCGGCGTGTCGCAGTTCCTCGAGTTCGTCCCGGAGCAGGGCGAGGCGCTCCTGCCGGTCCCGGCGGCGCCCGCGCGCCGGATCGAGGTGATCGGCGACTCGATCTCCGCCGGCTACGGCGTGGATGGAGCCGACGAGACATGCCCGTTCACGAGCGATACGGAGAACAACTACCTCGCCTACAGCGCGCTGACGGGCCGGCTGCTCCAGGCCGACACCACGATCGTCGCCTGGTCCGGAAGAGGCGTGTACCGGAACTACAACGGTGAAGTCGCGCCCACGATGCCCGAGATCTACGGCCGGACGATCGCCGACGAGGAGCAGCCCGCATGGGACTTCTCGTCCTGGGTGCCGCAGGTCGTGGTGATCAACCTGGGCACGAACGACTTCAGCATCAACGTCCCGGGCGACGCCCAGTTCCGCGGGCCGTTCACGGAGGCCTACGCGGGCCTCGTCGAGACGGTCAGGACGAACTATCCGGAGGCGTTCATCTTCTGCACCATCGGGCCCATGCTGAGCGACTCGTACCCGGAAGGCGCCGAGGCGCTCAGCAGGGCACGCGACTACATCGGCCAGGTGGTGGAGGACCGGACCGCCGACGGGGACGATCGTGTGCGCTTCCTCGAGTTCCCCCCGCACGCCAAGGATAAAGATGGGCTCGGCTGCGACTGGCACCCGAGCGCGAAGAAGAACCGGGACATGGCCCAGCAGCTCGCGGAGGCCATCCGCGAAGAGCTCGACTGGTAAGGGCGGCGCGGGGCCGGGGCATCGTGCCACCGGCCCATCGCGACCGCTGTGGCACGACGCACCACGCATCCCACGCAAACGCAGCGCGCACCTCGCAGGACGCGAGCAACGGTCCCATCCGCTCGCCATGGCGCGCGCGGATCGGCCATCCAGCTTCATGGTACACGCGGTGCATCCCTCGCCATCAGAACAGCGGAAGGGCGGCGACGCCGAGAGCGCGTGAGAGCGCGCCGCCGAGCGAGGAGATCATCCATGCAGACCAAGCGAGACAGCTCCCTGCGGGCCACGAGCAGGAACCACAGCCATGATTTCATGGAGGCGGCGCGCAGGAGCGCCGGTCGCGCGGAGAGCCGGGATGCGTTCATCCCCGACCCGGGCGACGGCCCCCCCGAGGTGCTCGACGAGCTCGCCGAGCAGATCGCCGAGCAGTACGTCGCCTCGGCGACATCGGGCAGGGGCGACACCACCGAAGACTACGAAGACAGGGTGGAGCCAGAGGAGATCGGGGGCCCCTTCGTCATCACGACGGACGAACAGGAGATCGGGTACAGCAGGGACTCGACGAACCCCGATGATGGCGAGGTCGAGCCGTTTCCGCTGGTCCATCGCTCGCCCGTCCGCTGATCGCGCGTCCCACCGCGCGAGCGATCGACGCTCGCGCGCCGCTCGCCTGGGCAAGACCGCCCGGCCAGCGCAGCGCCCGCACGCCACACGAGCCGAGCTCCGGCCGGGGCAGCCTGGCTGGTTCTGCTTGGCGTCCGCCCTCGGCGCGCCTACGAGAGGCGCTGCCGCACAGCTGCACAGAGCACACAGGAGGATGTGACCATGGCTGAGACCAAGTTCAAGGGAAGCCCCATCCACACCGCCGGCGAGCTGCCGTCCGTCGGCGCGACCGCCCCCGACTTCACGCTCGTGAAGACCGATCTCTCCGAGCGCAAGCTCTCGTCGTACTCCGGCAAGAAGATCCTCAACATCTTCCCGAGCGTCGACACCCCCGTCTGCGCGAGATCCGTGCGCACGTTCCACGAGCGCGCCGAGAAGCTCCCGGGCGTGACGGTGCTCAACATCTCGGCGGACCTGCCGTTCGCGCACACCCGCTTCTGCGCGTCCGAGGGCATCTCGAACGCGGAAGGCCTGTCGACGTTCCGGGGAGATTTCGGCCAGAAGTACGGCGTCACGCTCGTCGACGGGCCGCTCGCCGGCCTGCTCGCGCGCTCGGTCCTCGTGCTCGACGAGCAGAACAAGGTGCTCCACGTCGAGCTCGTCCCGGAGATCGCGCAGGAGCCCGATTACGACGCGGCCCTCGCCAAGGTGCAGTGAGGCCAAGCGCCGGCGCCTGGCCGCCACGCGCGAGCGAATCGTGAGGCCCCGCGCTCGCGCGCTTCGTGATCTCACGCGCTCGCGCGCTTCGTGAACCGGATGCGCAGCCCCTCCGGCTGCATCGCGAACGCCATCCGCTCCCGCACCGGCGCGGTGTGATCCGCAAGGTGCACCGTGAAGCTCCGGAGCACCATGCCGACCGTCACCGCGCACTCCAGGAGCGCCATCGCGCGCCCCGGGCAGACGCGCGGCCCGCCGCCGAACGCGAGCGCCATCCTCGGCTCGTGGGGTAGCGTCGATGGCGCGCCCCCGAGCCAGCGCTCGGGGCGGAACGACTCCGGGTCGCCGAAATATTCGGGCTTCCTCCCTGTCGCGCGCGTGAGCGCCACGACGCCGGCGCCAGCGGGCACGGCCACGTCGCCCACCGCGGTGTCGTGGTTCGCCTCGAGGAAGAGCAGCGGCGCGGCGGAGCGCAGGCGCAGCGTCTCCTGCGTGACGGCGGCCGTGTACTCGAGGCGCTTGCACTGCTCCAGCGTCGGGATCAGGCCGCCGCCGAGCACGCGATCGACCTCCTCGCGGGCGCGCGCCTGCACGTCGGGGCGCGAGCCCAGGTAATAGAGGATCCACGCGAGGGTGTTCGCGGTGGTGTCCTCGCCCGCGAGCAGCATCGTGAGCACGTTCGCGTAGACCTCGGCGTCCGAGAGGCGCGCCCTCGGGTCCTCGCCGTCCCGCGCGGCGATCATGAGCTCCAGCAGCGTCCGCGGGCGCGCGGGCCGGTCCGCGCCGCCCTCGATCTCGCGCCGCGCGGCGGTCACGAGATCGAGGATGAGCCGCTTCACCGCGACCAGGGCGCGGTCGTAGGCGCGGTCGGCGGGCAGGCCCAGGTAGCGCCAGTAGGGCAGCGGCGCGAGCATCCGCCGGTTCAGCCCGAGGAACACGCGCTGGAGGTGCTCCTGGAGCGCGTCCGCCCCGCGCTCGAGCGTGTTGAGATCGCGGCCGAAGGCGACCGACGAGGTGACGTCGACCGAGTAGCGCATGAGATCGCCGAGCACGTCGCGGGCGGCGCGCTCGTCGGCCGCCCGCGCCCAGAGCTCGCGCAGCCGGCCGGTGATGTCGCGGATGCTCGGGAAGAAGCCCTCGACGTGCCTCGGGTGGAACGTCGGGTGGATGAGCTGCCGCTGCTTCCGCCACGCGTCGCCGTCCGCCGAGAACAGCCCGACCATGTCCGCCTCGCGCGAGACGGCCTCGATGGCGCGCACCCGCCGGAACACCGCGGGGCGGCGCTGGAGCACGTCGCGCACGAGCTCGCCGTCCACGACGACGAGGACCGGCTGCCGGCCCATCCGCACGACGAAGAGGTCTCCATGGGCGCGCCACCACCGCTCGAACTCGAGGTGCCAGCGGTCGGGGTGGAGCGCGAGCAGGTTGCCAAGCACAGGCAAGCCCGGAGGCCCCGGGAGATCCGCGAGCGTCCGCCGGGGGCGCGCGGCCGCTTCGCCGCGGCCGATCGCGTCCTCCATGGCAGGGGGCGTGGCGTTCATGCCCCCTTCATACAGAGGCGGCGCGCCCCGAGGCAAACCCGACAGGCGACAGAGGACGCGCCCCATCGCGCTGGACGATGTCGGGCGGGCGGAGCGCAGGCGCTGGCGAGGCGGCGCCGACACGGAGTAAGACGCGGACATGACGGAGCCGCTGGAGCGAGAGCTCGCGAACCTGTCCGGCGCGGAGATGGTGGCGGCGCTCGGCCTCGGCGGGGCGCCGGCGTGGGTGCGCCGGGCCGGGCGCGCGGCCTTCGCCGTCCCTTCGTGGCCGCTCGGGCGCGTGCTCGCGCGCTTCGATCGGCGCACCGGCGAGGCGGGGCTCCACGTCGCGGCGCGGGAGGCGCTCGCCGGCTTCGGGGCGCGCTGGACGGCCGACGCGGCGCCGCCGTCGCGCGGGGCGCTGCTCGTCGTGTCGAACCACCCCGGCGCCTACGACGCGCTCGCGCTCATGGCGGCGCTCGGCCGGGAAGACCTCATGATCGTCGCGGCCGATCGGCGGTTCCTGCGGGCGCTGCCCCACGTGAGCCGGCGGCTGCTCTTCGTGCCGATCGACGAGGGCGGCGCGCCCGCGCTCGCGGCGCGGTCGGCCAGCGTGCGCCGCGCGCTGCGGCACCTGCGCCGCGGGGGCGCGCTGCTGCACTTCCCCGCGGGGCGCATCGAGGCGGATCCGGCGTTCGCGGGCGAGGGCGACGCGCTGCTCGCGGCGTGGCAGCCGAGCGCCGGCGCGCTGCTGCGCGCGGCCGCGGCGGCGGGAGGGCGCGCCGCCGTGGCGATCGTCTCGGGGGTGCACTCGCCGCGGGCGAAGCGGCTGGCCATCACGCGGTGGGCCGAGCGCCGCGGGATCACCACGCTGGCGCCGCTCCTGCAGGCGGCGCTGCCGGGCTTCGACGACGTCGAGGTGCGGGTCCGCCTGGGCGAGGCGCGGGACGCGGCGGAGGTGGCGCGCGGGGCCCGCGACGATGCGGCGCTCACGCGACGGCTGAAGGACGAGGCGGCGGCGCTGCTCGCGGGGGCGTGACGGCCCGGCGCCCCGGCGCGGCGCGATCCTGCTCGCTCTTCGCCGGGCCGGTCATCCGCTCATCCGCGCCGCCGCGCGCGCGAGCGCCGCGCGCACCGCGGCCGTGGTGCCGTCCCAGGTGGGCAGCGTCGCGGCCCGGACGGCCGCCGCGCGGCTCATGCTCGCCCGGAGAGCGCCGTCCTCGAGGAAGCGGGCGAGCGCCGGCGCGGGGCCCTCGACGTCGTCCCAGAGCAGCGCCTCCGCGCCGTCCTGGACCGCCTCGGCGATCGCGCCGGCGCGGGCGGCGAGCACCGGAACGCCGGCCCGGACCGCCTCCGTGAGCACCATGCCGTAGCCCTCCAGCGACGAGGGCAGGACGAGGCCGTCCGCCGCCGCGAGCTCGGCCGCGAGCGCCTCGTCCCCGAGCACGCCGGGCGCCGAGACGCGCGCCCGCAGGAACGCGGAGCCGGCGATGGCGCGGCGCACCCGCCCGGCGTAGGCCGGGTCGCGCGCCGCGTCCCCGATGAGCACGAGCGTGGCATGCGCGCTCCCGACCCGCTCGAACGCCGCGAGGAGCTCCAGCAGCCGCTTGCGCGGGATGAAGCTCCCCACGAACAGGAGCCGCAGCGGGCCGCCGTCCCGCCGGGCGCGGGGGAGCAAGGGGAGCCGGTCCGCGCCCGGCGTCGCCACGTCGACCCGGGCGAGCCCGAGCTCGCGCCGGAGCCGCGCCGCGGTCGTCGCGCTCGTCGCGAGGTGCGCGTCGCACAGGCGGATCACCGCCGCCTCCGCGAGCGAGAGCGCCGCGCGCCGCGGGCCGGGCGGGAGCTCCCACGCGCTCAGGTGGTGCACGAGGAGCGCGCGCGCGATCCGCCGCGGCAGCGCCGCGAACGCCGGCAGGAGCTCAGGGAAGCAGAGCTCGTCGCCGACCACCACGGCGGGGTCGACCCGGGCGAGGCGCCGCGCGAGGGCGAGGCCGGCGAGCGCCCGCGACCGCGGCGCCGGATCGAGGGACACGACGTCCACGGCGTCGCCCCGGGCGCGCAGCCGCTCGACGACGAGCCGATCGTAGATGTAGCCGCCCGTTGTCTGGTCGAGGGCGCCGTAGACGATCCAGGCGATGCGCATGGGTCAGGGGAGCGGCCCGGCCTGATAGCCGCCCTCGCGGCGCGCGGCAACGAGCCCCGCCGCGCGCACGCGCTGCCGCGCCGCCGCGGCCGGCGCTACAGGTCGCGCTCGAAGCCCGCGTACGCCGACGGCGACTCCCGGACGAGCACCCTCAGCGTCGATCCCGGGAGCGGCGCCTCTGCCGCGGGCAGCCTCGCGATCTCCTCGGCGAGGAGCCCGGCCACGTGCTCGGCCACGCGCTCGGTCGTGGAGGTGCGCCCGGGGAAGGCCGGGTGCTCGTCGAGGTTCGTGTAGTCGATGGTGTCGAGCACCCGGCGCAGCGACGCGTGCAGCGCGCCGATGTCCATGACCACGTGGTGCGGGCCGAGCGCCCTCGCGCGGATCTCGATCTCGACGGAGTACGTCGCGCCGTGCATCCGGGTCGCCGGGCCGAAGAACGGATCGGAGAAGCTGTGCGCGATCATCACGTGATCGCTGACGCCGAGGAGGAACATGGCGGTGGCGGGCCTCTGACTTCTAGGGTGCCTCTCGCGTAGCCGATCGCGCGCCGTACCGGAAGACCGTCTGCAGCCGCGCCCCGGGCTCGGCCGCGAGCTCCGTGTACACGGACGGCGCCGCGTCGAGCGGGACGGACGGGTCCAGCAGCGCGTCGAGCGCCGGGTCTTCGAGGAGGGCGCGGACGAGCGCGAAGCGCCGCGCGTGGTCCCAGCGGGGCGCGCGCTCCGGCGGGATCGTCGAGACCTGGCTCGCCCGCAGGCGCAGGCGCCGGCGGTGGAACTCCGCGCCGAGCGCGACCGGGCTCGTCCGCGCCCCGTAGAACGACGCGACCGTCACCGTCGCCTCGCGCGCCGCGTGCGCGATCGCGCGGTCGAGCTCCTCCGGATGGCCGGTCGCGGCGATCACGGCGTCCGCGTCGCCGCGCGGCCGGTCGTCCTCGGGCCGGAGCGCCGCGGCGGCGCCGAGCGCGAGGCCGACCTGGCGCCGCCGCTCGCTCGGCTCGACGAGCCGGACCACGGCCCCGGCGCGCCGCGCGAGCGCCACGATGAGCAGCCCGACGACCCCGCCGCCGAGCACCACAACGGCGTCTCCGAGCCCCACCCCCGCGTCCCACACGCACGTGATCGCCGTCTCGAGGTTCGCGGCCAGCACCGCGCGCTCGGCCGGGATCGAGCGGGGCAGGCCGCGCGCCGCGCCCGGCTCGAGCAGGTGAAGATCGCCGTGGGGCGCGAGCGCGAAGACGCGGTCGCCCGGCCCGAGCGCCGCGCCCTCGCCGCGGGCGACGACCTCGCCGACCCACGCGTAGCCGTAGCGGCGCGGGTAGGTCGGCGCGCCTTCAGCGTCGAGCGACGGGTCGAACGGCGTCGGCCCCTCGCCGCGGAAGAGCAGCAGCTCCGTCCCCTGGCTCACGCCCGACGCGAGCGCGCGCGCCACGACCTCGCCGGGCCCGGGCGCGCGCGGCGGGGCCCCCGGGCGCACCTCGACGAGCCCTGGCCGGACGAACCAGAGCTCCCGGGCGAGGGGCGGGGCGGCGTCGCTCGGCGCGATGGCCCCGGGCGGCGCGGGCGCGTCAGTCGGGATAACGCACCTCCCCTCGCAGCAGCACGTTGCCCCCGAGGAGCTCGACCGCCGGCTCGCGCAGGTCGATCGCCGACGCGAGCGGCGCCTCTCCCAGCGCGCCGACCGCGGGGATCGCCGTGTCGCCGAGGAAACGCGGAGCGATCTCGACCTCCGCGCGGTCGGCGAGGCGCGCGCGCAGGAACGAGGTGAGCACGGCGCCGCCCCCCTCGACGAGCAGCCGCCGCACGCCGCGCGCGTGGAGCTCGGCCAGCGCGTGCGGCAGCGAGACGAGGCCGCTGGCGTCCGCGGGCACGACGATCACCTCCGCGCCGCGCTCCTCGAGCCACGCCTGCGCCGCGCGCGGCGCGCGCCCCGCGGCGCCGAAGACGACCACGCGCCCGCCGGCCGGCTGCCCGCTGCCGGGCGGCTGCAGCAGGCGCGCCCCTTCCGGCACGCCGAGGGCGCTCGCCAGCACCACGCGCATCGGCTGGCGCCCTTCGCACCCGCGCAGGGTCAGCCGCGGATCGTCGATCACGACGGTGCGGATCCCCACGAGCACCGCGTCGTGCTCCGCGCGCGCCCGGTGGGCGCACACCATCCCGGCGGGTGTGCTGAGCATGACGCGCTGGTCCCGGGCCGCGATCCGGCCGTCGAGCGTCTGGGCGAAGTGGAGCGTGACCCGCGGGCGCGGCAGGCTCATGGCGCGCTCGCGGGTGCGCGTCCGGCGCGAGCGAACGCGCGGGGGAGAGGGGACTTTGCCGCCGTCCCGAGCCGACAGTGGAGCCTCCGGGGCACGACGGCACTCTAGACCAGAACGCGGGAACCGGGGAGGAGCGCGCGCACTCGATCACCCGGTTCGACGTTTTCCCGCAACGCGCTCATCTCCGCAATCAACGGCCTCATCCGTCGCCGGGCGACTCGAAGCATCGATGAAGATCAGCGAGACACGGTGTGAGCGTCTCTCTGGCGACTCTGACCCTCGATGGGCGCAGAGGGCGCAAAACGATGTCGAGCGGCGCTCCCACGCGAACACGCAAAGCGTCGAGCTCGCCGGAGCGACGTCGAGTCCACGAGGCGCGAGACGCGGCGCACACCGCATTTTTCGAGTCGCGTGGTGACGCCATCGCTGTTGCTGCAATTGTTCAAGTCACGCGCTGCTTTTTTGCACACGGCGGCGCCGCGCACCGCCGTGCGCCTGTATGCAGGTGTATGTTGCGCGCGATGCGCACACATACCTTGGCCGAATCTTTTGCACTTCTCATGCTGGCGGCGACACTCGCCGCCGGTTGCTCTGGATCTTCTGACGCTGACGACGGAGACCCTGGCGCTGCGGCGAGCTCTGGCGGGCTGCCGAGCGCGAGCGCCTCGACGGGCGACGCCGCGAGTGGCAGCGGCGGCTCGACCTCGGGAAGCACCGGCGTCACCAGCGGCGCCGGCGTCACCAGCGGCACCGGCGGCGCGGGCAGCACCGGCAGCACCACGGCGGGAACCGGCGGCGGCGCGGCGGCAGGTACCGGGGGTAGCGGCGACGCGAGCAGCACCACGGCGGGGGCGGGCGGCACCGCGAACCCGGGCTCCGAGCTCGGCAACGGCGCCATGGAGGGCTCCGGAAAATCGAGCGAGCGGTACGAAACGGGCCTCGTCTCGCGCGACGGCACGCCGTACGTGCTCATCACCAACGGCTGGGGCCCCGGCTTCGGCAGCCACACCGTGTCGTGGGAAGGTACGTCGTTCACGGTGGAGAGCATGAGCGGCTCGGCCGGCTCGATGGGTCAGCCCGCCTCGTATCCGACGGTCTTTTGCGGCCGATACTCGGTGAGGGAGGTGCCGGATTGCGGTTTGCCGGCGCCGAGCAGCTCCATCAAGAGCCTGCGCACCGGCTGGCGCTGGGAGAAAAATGGCAACGAGGGCCAGTACAACGCCGCGTTCGACATCTGGATGGGCAACGGCACGCAGCTCCAGGGCTATCTCATGGTGTGGCTGCGCGATCCGACGCGCTTTCAGCCCGCCGGGCAGCCGAACGCCGCGCACCAGGGCGTGGAGGTCGCGAACGTCCCCGGCAAGTGGAACATCTGGAACGGCATGGTGAACGGCCTGCCGATCGTGAACTGGGTGCGCGCCGAGGGGCAAGACAGCTACGAGATCGAGTTCGACGTGATGGACTTCGTGCGCGACGCCCAGACGCGCGGCATCAGCGTGCCCGGCAACACGGTCAACGCGGTCGCCGTCGGGTTCGAGATCTGGGAGGGCCCGATCACGAACCTGAAGAGCCTCGACTTCTACGTCGACGTGAACTGAACGCCACGGCTCGCTTGCCGCGAGGCTCCGGGCGTCCTAAGCGCGCCGCGATGCCCATCAGCTGGCCGGATCTCTCCTCGCGCTGCGAGCGCGCTGGCCTCCCGCTCCGCGGCGGCTTCCACCCGCGCGAAGGCGACGGCGTGCCGGCGGCGGGCGACCTCCCCGCGGGGACGCTCGTCCTGCTCGGCAACGCCGGCCCGTCGATGTGGCGCGCGTTCTCGCGCGCCCGCAAGGACGCCCCCGATCTCGCGCTCGACGACTGGACCGTCGCGGTCGTCTCCCCGCTCGCGGCGGAGCTCGGCGCGACGGCCCTGTTTCCCTTCACCGGCCCTCCCTACTGGCCGTTCCAGCGCTGGGCGCAGCAGGCCGAGACGCTGTCCCCGTCGCCCCTCGCCATCCTCATCCACCCGCGATTCGGCCTCTGGCACGGGTACCGCGCCGCCCTCGTCTTCGCGGAGCGGCTGTCGCTCCCGCCGCGCGAGGACCTGGCGAGCCCCTGCGTCTCGTGCGCCGGCCAGCCCTGCCTGAGCGCCTGCCCCGTGTCCGCGTTCTCCCCTGGCAGCTACGATGTCGCCGCGTGCGTCGGCCACCTCGACGCCGGGCCGGGCGCGACGTGCATGACCGGAGGGTGCATGTCGCGCCGCGCCTGCCCGATCGGGCAGGAGCACATCTATCCCGACGAGCAGCGCGAGTTCCACATGCGCGCGTTCCTGCGCGCGATGTCGATCACGGGCGGCTAGCACGACTGCGGGAAGTCGGAGGGGGAAGCGAACCGCCATGACGCCAAGGGCGCCAAGAAACCAGGGAAATGAGAGGGGGGGAATGCCGGGACTTCACTTCCTCTTCTCCCCTT
Source organism: Sorangium sp. So ce145 (assembly GCF_051525985.1). Lineage (NCBI taxonomy): Bacteria > Pseudomonadati > Myxococcota > Polyangiales > Polyangiaceae > Sorangium > Sorangium sp. So ce145. Next base: position 8,011,550 of record NZ_CP150315.1, read on the forward strand.
GGCGACCTTGGCGCCATGGCGGTTTTTCTGCCGATCCGGGGCAACTTCCCGCAGTAGGCAGTCGCAGGAAGAACAAATTCTGTCCATTTTACGACTTTGCGTCGAAATCCCTCTTCGTTGGCGAGACAGATCCCTGGCGGGACTCTTCCGCGGGGGATCGCGTGTTCGTCCGCGAGGCCCCTACCCGAACGCCCGCTCTCGCACGCGTGCGTGAATGTAACGACTGCCTTTCACGGCGAAGCCGAAGTCCGGCGGCGTCGCGTTCCGCCACACGACGTAGGACGACGCTCGCTGGAGCGAATAGAAGGAGCCGTTGAGCTCGATCGAGTCGAAATGCCGCGCCGCAAAGGCGAGCTCCTCGGATTGCCGTAGGCCCTTGGGATAGAAGACGCCCCGCCAGGGCGCATAGCGCCAGCTCGAGATACCGATGCGGATGCGTCCGGCCATGAGCGCGCGTTCCGAGGAGCGGCTCCGTGGGCCCGCGACCGGGAGCTCGCCTCCGTCGCTTCACAAGTTTCGCGCCGGTGGGAGGCCGTCTTGGATCGGCGCGAGGATTCTGCCCTAGCGTTGTAGGAAGACGAAAGCGCCCTTCTTGTTCGAGATAACGATGTCCGGCCGGCCGTCTCCGTTGCCGTCCGCGACCGTGAGCTGGGTGCCTACCCCCGAATCGTCGTCGATGAGAACGGGCTGGAAGTCGATGCGTTCCGCCGCTCGCGCCTGCTCGAACCAGTAGAGCCGGGCCGGCGCGTCGAAGTCCGGCATGCCGGCAGGCACATGACCCCAGAAGCGCTCGCCGCTCACGAGGTCCTGGAGCCGGTCACCGTCGATGTCGGCGTGAGCGAGCGCATGCGGCTCGTGCATGAACACGCTCGACGCGGCATCGGGTGTGGTCCCCGGAACGACGACGTGCTCCACGAACGCGGTGCCGGCCGCGTTTGGAACCTGCTCGAACCAGGAGAGCCCGTAGCCGTGAGCGGCCAGCGTGGTCGCTATGTCCGCGTCCCCGTCGCCGTCCACGTCGACCACCGGCATCTGCGCTCCTCCGGCGCCGAACGGCTGCTCGACGCGCGTGAACGGCAAGCCGTCGGGCGACTCTGGGCTCCGCGTGAAGTAGCCGCTCGCCTCGACCAAGTCGCTTGCGCCGTCCCCGTTGACGTCGCCTGCACCGAGGCCATGCGTGAACGCGCCGTACCCCCGATTCTCGGTGAGCGCCCGGAAGACCCACGGCTCGGTCGGGTCCACGCCGGGCGACGACGTTCCGAGCACGCCCCCCGACATGTGCACGAGCTCGGGCACGCCGTCGCCGGTGATGTCGGCGAACAGCGGCGACTCGTTGTCGATCGGCCACGGCAGCGTGTCGTGACGAGCCCAGAGCGCGTCGCCGTCGCGCGGATTCTGGTACCAAGCCGCGGGCACCCCCGGAAAGCCGACGACGAGGACGTCGGTGAACCCGTCGTGGTCGAAGTCGTAGGGGAACTCGAAAAAGCAATCCGAGTAGCCGTGTGGATCGAAGGCTTTCCTCGGCCACACGGGATGGCTCGTGCCATACCCCGGACCCTCGTACCAATCCGGGCCCGCGATGACATCCGTCACCCCGTCGTGATTGAAGTCCGCAAAGCTCGCCCCCTCGCAGTAGAACTCCCGGTGCAGCGTGATCTTCACGAAGCGTGCGTCGAGGGCGGCCTCACGCGGGAGCGGTGGGCGCGCGGTGACGGTGCCAGCGGGCGGCGCGTCGGTGCCCGCGTCGACGGGCGCGCGCGAGGATTCGGCCGCGCAGGCGATAACCAGGGCGAGCGGTGCGCAGCACGATAACCCCATTCCCGAAGCCATCTCCGAGCGCTTAGCACGTCGTGGCCTGCTCGAGAACGTGCTCGCCGCTCACCGTGACGCCGTCGTCCGCCACCTGGTCGACACGTTCTTTGCGTGGGCGAGGGCCGAGCACGCACGTCCCCGCGAGCGCGGCCTCGTCTCTACTGCGCTCGGCTACGCCCTCAACCAACAGCAGCCCTTGCGGCGTTTCCTCGACGCCGGTCGCCTGCGCCTGGAGAACAGTGCACCGTGCCTCCTCCGCTTCCCGCGGAAGAGCGGCGCGCGACGAGCTGACCGAGCCGGTTCCATCGCACTCATCTCGCACCACGGACCGTGGTCGGGGCCGACGGCGCTTCATGCAGCGCTTACGGTCGACGCCTTGGATCGGCGCGCGAACGCGGGCAGGGCGTCGCGCCGCGGGCCGATCTCTTCGCTCCACGCGGCGATCTCGATCTCCATCTCCTCGGCCGTCGTGAGCCAGCCGTGCCATGCGAGCCATTCGCCGTTGCGCCGATCGCGCTCGCCGGCGCCGCGCAGCGCCGGAGGCGGGAGCGGCGCCTCGGCGATCGCGGCGCGAGCCCGCACCGACGTGCGCGGCCAGAGCCAGGCGAGCATGTCCCACGCCAGCTCGGCGTGCCGGCGCTCGTCGATCGCGACGCGTTCGAGCGCCTCGCGCGCGGCCGGCACGCGGCAGCCGGCGAGCGCAGCGGATGCCTGGCGCGCCGCCAGCGTCTCCCCCACGCAGCCGTCGAAGAACGTCTCGATCGCGAGCGCGTCGACCGAAGGCGGCGGCGCGTCCGGCACCGGGAGCGGCCCGGGCCCCACCATCTCGCCGCTGTACGCCGCGGCGAGCGAGAATGCGTCGCGCGCGTGGCGCCTCTCGTCGTCCATCGCCGACCGCGCGCGATCGACGAGCGCCTCGGGTGCGCCCAGGCCCGAGAGCACCCCCGCGAGGCGCTCGAACGCGACGATCGACGAGTGCTCCGCGAGCGCCGCCCGAAGCCACCGATCCGAGAGCGCGCCCCGCCGGCCGGGGTCAGCCTCGGGGATGGTCGCGACGGCGTCGATCCAGTCCGAGCTGGGGCGGGCGTCCGCGACGAGCGGAGCGCCATCTACGCGAAGCGGCCGCCCTTTCCTGACCTCGGGCGGAAGCTTTAGAAGGACCAGCGGGTGCACGACTCGGGCGGCAGCGTGCACGACCACGTGCGCGAGGACGCTCGCTGCGCCTGCGTCGCGCGGGGAGCGCGAGAGCGTGTGACGGTGCCCTTCGAGCTCGATCACGGCGACCTCCGAGCAGACCTGCTCCGCGTGGTGCGCGGCCGCCCGGTACGGCCCTCCTCCATCGCCGTTCACCGGAGCGCGCACCCCCGGCGTGAGGTCGACCTCGCCGGTCGCCCCGCGCCGGTGGCCGGTGCGATCCACGACGGCGATCCCGATCGCCAGCGTGCGGTCATCGAGCATCCGGGGCGAAGCTGCCGGGTCGGTCGAGGTGGGGCTCTTCGCGAGCGCCTCGATCGATCGTTCGAGCAGCGCGCGTTCATCGGCGTCGATCGGGAGATCGAGCCGGCGCGGGCCCGCGCCGCCGTTCCAGGTGAACAGGCGCTCGTATACGCAGGCCTCGCGAAGATCGTCGTGCGTGAACCGGAGAACGGCGGCCCAGCGCTGTCCCAGGCCGACGACCACGGCGCGGGCGCCGTCGGTCGGATCGCAGATCGGCGGCGCCGACGCATCGGCGCCGCCGACGACGGACTCGATCGCGCGATGAAACGGATCGCTCTCGAATGCGAGGCTCGCGTCGAGCTCCTCGATGCGCCCGGATCGGAGCGTCGCAGCGGCCCGCTCGACCTCCTCGCGCGACAGCCCACGCGACTCCAGGAGGCGCGTCGCCGCTGCATCGAGCGCACGCGTCCGCCCCGCCTCGCACGCGCGTCGAGCGCCCTCCAGCGCGCCTCCGAGCGCTGCCGCCACGGCGAGCACGTGCAGCGCGCGCGCGCCGAGCGCGAGCAGGATCGCGGACACCACGACGGCCAACGCACAGCCACCGGCGCAGCCGCCGACCATTCGATCCGACGCCTGCGACCACCAGACGAGGCGCCGCCAGAGATCGGCGTCCGACGGGGAACGTCGCGAGAGCGTCATGCGGACACGATGGTACGACACGCGATCGCCGCGCGGTTCACCCGCAGGCTGTGGGGTGAAGGCGGCCGCTTCGATGCATGGATAAGTTATTGATATAGCGTAGTTTTTCCAGGAGGGCCGGATCGCATAGGGGTCTCTATGGTAACCAGCGCGTCCAGCGTGGCTGTACGGTGGGACCTGTGATGCCGCGAGCCTTTAACCATGGACGACGCGGCTGCGCAGGGCGCCCCGCTGGGTCACGCCGGAGCCGCCCTCGGCGGCGATACAGGCGGAAACCATGAAAATCGCTGCTGTTTCCAGCGACGGCTCGTCATCGCTCGGTCTCTATGGCGAGATTTCTGACACGCGGAACGAGCGAGAACCGCGGCGGCACGCTGATTCCGCTGGCCCCGGCGCACGGCGCGGCTCACTGCTTCCTAATGCGATACGCGGCGCCGCCCGCGAGCCGCTAGCCTCCGCTTCGGGGGGGCGGCGCCGCTGTCGCGCGGCGCCACGAACAGCCCTCCTGACTCGACGGATCCCCGCGCCTCGCGCGGGACGAGGAGGCACCGCCCATGCTCGCCGGCCGCATGATGGATTACCCGCTCACGTTGACCCACTTCCTCGACCGGGCGCGGACGTACCACGCGCGCTGCGAGATCGTGACCCAGAACCCGGACAGGACCGTCTCCCGCTCCACGTATGCCGATCTCCACCGCCGCGCGTCGAAGCTCGCGCACGCGCTCACGCGGCTCGGCGTCCGCGCGGGCGACCGCGTCGCGACGCTCTGCTGGAACCACGCCCGGCACCTGGAGCTCTACCTCGGCGTCCCGGCCATGGGCGCGGTCCTCCACACCCTGAACCTGCGCCTCCACCCGAGCGAGCTCGGGTACATCGCCTCCCACGCCGAGGACAAGGTCGTCGTCGTCGACCGCTCGCTCCTCCCGCTCTTCCGCAAGTTCGCGCCGGAGGTCCGCAGCATCCAGCGCGTCCTGGTCCTCGACGACGACGGGCCCGTGGATCCGGCGGCGGGCGACGGGCTCGACTACGAGGCGCTGCTCGCGCCCGAGCCGGATCACTTCGACTTCCCGAGCCTGGATGAGCGCGCCGCCGCCATGCTCTGTTACACGTCGGGGACGACCGGCAACCCCAAGGGCGTGGCCTACAGCCACCGCTCGATCGTGCTCCACACGCTGGTCTCCTGCATGCACGACGCGCTCGGCTTCCGCGACCGCGACATCGTCCTTCCGGTCGTGCCCATGTTCCACGCGATGGCCTGGGGGCTGCCGTACGGGGCGATCGCGACCGGCGCGAGGCTCGTGCTCCCCGGCCCGCACATCGACGCCGCGTCGCTGCTCGATCTCATGGCCAGGGAGCGCGTCACGTTCGCCGCGGGCGTCCCCACGATCTGGCTCGGGATCCTCGCGCTCCTCGACGAGCACCCGAAGCGCTGGGATCTCTCGTCGATGCGCGCCATGGTGATCGGCGGCTCGGCGGCGCCCCCCGCGCTCATCGACGGCTTCCGCGCGCGCCACGGGCTCGTGGTCCTCCACGCCTGGGGCATGACCGAGACCAACCCGCTCGGCACCGTCGCCCACGTCCGGAGCAGCCTTGGCCGCCTCCACGAAGACCCGGCCGCCTCGCTGCAGACGCGCGCTTCGCAGGGATACCCGGTCCCGTTCATCGATCAGCGCCACGTCGACGCGAACGATCGGCCGCTGCCCTGGGACGGCAGGACGATGGGCGAGCTCGAGGTGCGGGGCCCCTGGGTCGCCTCCTCGTACTTCGGCGGCGAGGGCGAGGACCGCTTCACGAAGGACGGCTGGTTCAAGACCGGCGACGTCGTGACGATCGACGCCGAGGGCTACATGCGCATCACGGATCGAACGAAGGACGTGATCAAGTCGGGCGGCGAGTGGATCAGCTCGGTCGCGCTGGAGAACGCGCTCATGAGCCACCCGGCCGTCCTGGAGGCCGCGGTGTTCGCGGCGCGCCACCCCCTCTGGGGCGAGCGCCCGCTCGCCGCGATCGTCCTGCGGCAAGGCCAGAGCGCCTCGAAGGAGCAGCTCCACGCCCTCCTCGAGCCGCGCTTCGCGAAGTTCTGGCTCCCGGACGAGTACCTCTTCCTCGAGCGGATCCCGCGCACCTCGACCGGCAAGTTCCTCAAGTCGAGGCTGCGCGAGGAGTTCGCCGATCTCCTGGAGAAGAAGGCATCCGGATGACGCGCTGACGCGCCCGCGCGCCCGGGGAGAAATCGCCGGAAGCTCCCGGCAAGGCGTGTACTACGCTGCCGCCATGGCCGAAGGGGAACCCGAGGATTTCGCCGCCGCGCTGAACGACGCGGCCATCGACGGCTGGATCAGCGCCATGGGTCTCCGGCTGATCCGCGCCACGCGCGACGAGGTGGAGGCCGAGCTCGACATCGGGCCGCAGCACCGGCAGGCCTATGGCATCGTCCACGGCGGCGTCCACGCGGGCATCGTGGAGACGCTGGCGTCGATCGGCGCCGCACTCCATGCCCTGCCGGACGGCCGCTCGGTCGTCGGGCTCGAGAACCACACGAGCTTCCTGCGCGCGGTCCGGTCGGGGCGGCTGCGCGCCACCGCGCGCCCGCTCGACCGCGGGCGGCGCACCCAGGTCTGGGAAGGCTCGGTCTACGACGAGGAGGGCCGGCTCTGCGCCTCGGGGCGCGTGCGCCTCCTCGTCCTGGAGCCGGACGCGACGCTCGCGGGGCAGCGCGCCGGCACGCCCGGGTGATCGAAGGCCGCGCGAGCGCCTGACCGAAAGCTCCCCCTGACCCCTGCCTGACCCCTGATTGCCCCATCGCCGGCTCGCCTGACCCCCGGATTGCCCGCTCGCCCGATTGCCCGATCGCCCGGGCGCCTTACACCCTTCGCGAGGTGCCCCCGTTGCGCGATGCAGCCGCCCTTCGGATGATCGACCCCATTCCCCGGCTCGGCTGGGTCGACGCGCCCTCGCCGGTCACGGCGCTGCCGCGGCTCGCCTCCGCGCTCGGCGTCGAGTTCCTCGGCGTCAAGCGAGACGACCTCTGCGAGCCCCTCCACGGCGGGATGAAGATGCGGAAGCTCGACTACGTGCTCGCCGCGCCTCCCTTCTCGACCGCGGCGGCGTGGTCCGCGGCGGGCGGCATCGGCTCGGGCAACGTGGCGGCGCTCGTCGCCGCGGCGCAGCGGCTCGGCCGGAGGGTGCACGCGCACCTCTTCTGGACCGACGTCTCCAGGGGCGTGCTCGACAACCTCGCGTTCACCGCCTCGGGGCCGGCCTCGATCCGCTTCTACCCGTCGCGCGCCGAGCTCGCGCTCGCGCGCCCGTCGCTCTTCCTGCCGCTCCGTGCCCGGGACGACGACGGCGCGGCGATCGTGCCGCTCGGCGCCACGTCGGCGCTCGGCATGCTGGGCGCCGCGCGCGCGGCGCTCGAGCTCGGCGCGCAGATCCGGGCCGGCGAGCTCCCCGAGCCCGCGCGCGTCTACGTGCCGCTCGGCTCCGGCGGCACCGCCGCCGGGCTCGCCGTCGGGCTCGCGCTGGGCGGCCTGCGCTCGCGGGTCGTGGCCGTCGCCGTGGTCGAGCGCCTCCTCGCCTCGCGCTTCCGCCTCCGCGCCCTCACCGCCGAGCTCCGCGCCGCGCTCGCGCGGCGGGGCGTCGCGCCCGTGCCCCCCGCGGCGCCGATCGACGTCGTGCACGGCCACCTGGGCCGCGGGTATGGATCGCCCACGCCCGCGTCGCTCGCCGCCTGCGACGCCCTCGCCGCCGAGGGGATCTCGCTGGAGCCGGTCTACACCGGCAAGGCCATGGCCGCGCTCATGGCGCACGCGCGGGAGCGCCGGCTCGGCCCGGTGCTGTTCTGGCAAACCGCGCGGCGCGAGCCCCTGCCCCGGCACGACGGCTTTTGCGAGCGGCTCCCGGCCGCGCTGTCGCGGCGCCTCGGCGCCCACTGCGGCGGCGGATCTCGATAAACGGCCTACATCTCGGCGCCTCGCCGGCGCTCGTGCGCTGTCGCTCGGCTGCACTTTTCTCCGCTTCGGCCTCGAGCCGCCAGCGCACGGCGGCAATTTTCTGGATCGCACCGCCATTGCGACGAGATAGAATCTCTGTCTCGCTTGCGCCCTCGGCGACCGCCCATCCCGGCGCTCGTAACGCCGCGGCCCGCGCGCACACAACGCGCAAAACATGCGCAAACCACGCACAACGGACGCGCAGACCACGCGCGGTATCCCCCACAGAAGGAGTCTTTACATGCTTAGGCCGCTACAGTTGAACTGGTGTGCTCCGCTCGCAACCATGCTGGTGTTGGCCGGGGTCGCGTGTGGGGGCAGCACCGATGGCGCGAGCGACTCCAGCAACAGCGCCGGCGCCGGGTACGGCTCGGGCACGGGCGGCAGCGACTTCGGGTCCGGTGTGTCGGCGGGCGCGGGCAACGGGAACGGCAGCAGCGGCAGCGGCGACGGGTGCAACGCGAGCCTCACGGGCATCGTGCGCGACTTCCGCGCCTACGAAGACGGCGAGGGGCACCCTGACTTCGAGACGTTCACGGGCCAGGGCCTGAAAGGCATCGTCGAGCGCGAGCTGGGCCCGGATCAGAAGCCCGTCTATGCGCATGACGGCGGTACCGCGCACACGACGGGGCCCGCGGAGTTCAACCAGTGGTACCGCGACGTCGACGGCGTGAACATGCCGATCGAGTTCACGATCACGCCCGTCGTCGGCGCGGACGGCATTGCCACCTACGAGAACCGGGCCTTCTTCCCCATCGACGAGCAGGGCTTCGGGAACGAGGGGAGGCAGCATAACTTCCACTTCACGTTCGAGCTCCACATGACGTTCGTGTACAACGGCGGCGAGGAGTTCAGGTTCTCGGGCGACGACGATCTCTGGGTGTTCATCAACAACCGGCTCGCCATCGATCTGGGGGGCCTCCACGGCCCGCAGAACGATAGGCTCGACCTCGACGCGATGGCGAACGAGCTGGGGATCACGCCCGGCCAGGAGTATGCGCTCGACTTTTTCCACGCCGAGCGGCACACGACCGAATCGAACTTCACCATCCAGTCGACGCTCGCGTTCACGAACTGCGAACCCATCTTTGTCGACTGATCCGCTCGACTGATCCGCTCGACTGATCCGCTCGACTGATCCGCTCGACTGATCCGCTCGACTGATCCGCTCGACTGATCCGCTCGACTGATCCGCTCGACTGATCCGCTCGACTGATCCGCTCGACTGATCCGCTCGACTGATCCGCTCCACCTCTCCTGCCCAGCGAGGGCGGCGGGCCCGCCGGGGCTAAGGCCGGAACGACCCGCTGACGAACGTCGAATCGGCGAGGCGGTACGGCGCGCCCATGATCTCCCTGGGCCGCGGCCCGCGCACGAGCTCGCGCGGGAGCTCGTAGGTCTGGTCCATCAGCCGGATCTCGATCGGCCCGGAGTCCTCGACCTCCAGCGACCACTCGATACCTGCCGGCGGCAAACCCATGTAGGTGAACCCCCAGCGGACATCGCGCTTCGCGTCGGCCGCGCGACCCCGCTCCTCCACGCCCTTTCCGTCCACCTCGGCGCGGATCACCCGGTTCGGGGACGTCACCTCGGCGAACAGCCAGGGGGCTCCCCGGGATGAGGCGACGCGGAGCCGGAGCGCCCGCACGCCGTCGCGCCGGACATCGCCGAGCACCGTGAGCGACGGCGCCGGCAGGGCGAGGGCCGGCGCCTCGCCCTGGCGCGTCACGCGCACGAACGGCACGGCGAACGAGGGCGCCTGCCCGCGATCGTCCGGAAAGTACGCGGCGGTCCACGGGTCGAGGTCTCGGTCGGCCGAGAGCCAGTGGGCCTCCCCGGCGGCGGTGTCGACCGCGTAGGCGAGGCTCGCCGGTCGGGGCCGCGCCTCGGTGAAGCCCGTGGTGGCGCAGGCGACGAGGAGCGCCGTGAGGCCGGAGACGCCGAACGCGAGCGAGAGCCGCGGCGAGCGGCCGCCGCCGAGCAGCTCGGCGTGCGGCAGGAAGAGCCCGAAGACGAGCGCGACGGCGAGGGCTGGCACCGCCGCCTTCGGCAGGCCCAGCGCGACGAAGAACAGGTACGGGCCGGGCACGGCCAGCGCGACCGCCGGCACCGCGGTCGCAACGAGGACCGCGGCGTCCGCGAGCGTGGGCGGGGCGTCGCCGCGCCGGATCGTCACCGCCGCGAGCCCGAGCAGGGCGAACGCGAGCGGCCAGGCGAAGTAGAAGCTGGCGCCCGGCATGAGCAGGCTGGCCGCGGCGAGGAGCAACAGCCACAGGAGCAGCGCGCCGAGGGCGAGCTCGCACGCGCCGAGCCGCCGCCGGAACAACCGGTAGCCCGCCGCGGAGGCCGCCAGCGCGACCAGCGCGAGCGCGAGCCGGTACGCGGGCGCGTTGTACGGCTCGAACGGCATCACCCGGAGGGCCGGGTGCACGCTGCGGAGGATCCACGCGAGCCCGCCCACGGCCGCGGCGACGCCGAGGAGCAGCGCCAGGAAGGCGAGCAGCCCCGCGGCGATCCCGCCCGGCGAGGCGGCCCGCCGCCGCACCGCGTGGAGCACCACGCCCGCGAACAGGCAGGTGACCAGCGCGGCGATCGGGAGCGTCCAGCCGATCGGGTGCGAGACGAGGTGGGCGCCCCACGTGTTGAAGTACACCGCATCTCCGCGCCCGGGATCCCGCAGGTCGAGCGCGCCGAAGCGCCGCGCGAGCGAGAGCGCGTAGTCGCCGGCGTGCTGCACGCTCCGGAGGTCGAGGTTGCCCACGGTGTCGGACGGGGCGTGGTAGTGCGCGGCGGCGTCGGAGAAGGCGAAGTTCAGCCCGGGGATCCCGGCCCGCTTGAAGACGCTGAGATCGGTGCTGTGGCCCATGCGCCGCGCGACCTCGGGGAAGAGCGACGACGCCACCGGGTAGGCCGCGGCGCTGGCGAGCTCGCGGACGGGGAAGGCGTCGCCGGGCCCGGTGTCGAACATCGCGACCACACCGCCGGCGCCGCGGGCGTCGAAGTTGAGCGCGATCCCCACCTCGCCGCGCAGCGGGTGCTCGTCCATGAACGCCTTGCCCCCGAGGACGCCCCCCTCCTCCGCGTCGGTGAACAGGAGCAGCACGTCGTTGCGCAGCGGGGGGCCGCTCTTCAGGGCGCGCAGCGCCTCCAGGAGCGCCGCCACCCCGCTGCCGTCATCGGCGGCGCCCGGGCTCCCGGGCACCGAGTCGTAGTGCGCGACGAGCGCGACCGCCCGGGTGCTGTCCGCGCCCGGCAGCCGCGCCACGATGTTCTCGACGTGCGCCGCGTCGTACGGCAGGCCCCACTGCCGGCTGAGGACCGAGGCGCGCTGGACCTCGGGCTGCACGCCGAGCTTCGAGAGCTCCGCGAGCAGGTAGTCGCGCGCCCGCCGGTGGCCCGCCGAGCCGGTGGGGCGCGGCTCGGCGGCGATGTGCACGAGGTGCGCCCTGGCCCGCTCGGCCGAGAACACCTCGGGCGGCGCGCTCGCCGGGACGACGTCGGGAGGGCTCAGCTGCGCGATGCGGAGCGCGACCAGCGCGAGGAGCGCGAGGAGCGCGAGGGCCGCGGCGAGGCGAGGAGACCACGCCATGGCGGTCGGTCGGCCTCAGCGCAGCGGCGCCGGAGGCTCCCCCTGGGCGACGTCGTCCTCGGGCCTGCGCGCGAGGCGCGCGGCCGCGCGCCGGTAGAGCTCCGTGAGCGGCGCGCGGTGCGCGGCGAGGAGCGCCGTCACCCCGGCCAGCCACAGGAGCACGAGCGGCACGAGCGCCGAGGAGGTCGTGTAGACGAGCACGGGGCGGAAGGCGCGCTCGCGCGTGACGAGCTCGCGGCGCGCTCGTAAGGCCCGCTCGTAGTCCGGGAGCGACAGCGCGACCGGTGTCACCCCCTCCAGCACCGCGCCTCCGGGGGCGAGCGCGCCGCCGCCCTTGGCCAGATCGTCGTCCTTGGCCCTGCGCACGGCGGCGGGCGCCGGCGCCGCCGACTCGCTGTACGTCGAGTTCCAGCGCTCCGCCCTGTAGCTCCTCGCCGAGACGGCGAAGAGCCCGACCAGGAGCGCCAGGCCGCCCAGGCCGAGCAGCACCACCATCGCGGCGGCGCGGCCACGGCCTCCGAGGAGCCGCCCCGCGAGCCACGCCGCCACGGCCGTCGCGATGCCGACCAGCAGCGCCACGAACGTGGCGGGCGCCAGGAACCACAGGCCCGCCATGAGCACCCCGCCCAGCGCGCGCAGCGCGCGCACGCGCCCGCGGCTCGCCGCCCCGCCGGGGCGGACGGCGATCCACGCGGCCACGAAGCCGATCGCCACCGCGAAGGCGTCGCCGGCGTCCGCGAACCACACCGGCCGGTCGCCGCCGAGCAGCGCGAGCGGCACCACGCGATCGGGCAGCCCGACCGTCAGCGCCACCTCGCTCGCGGTGAGCGGGTAGCTCGGCATCGGCAGCTCCAGGGTCCCTCCGAGCGAGTGCACCGCCGCCTGCGCCAGCGACTGCACCCGGATCGTGTGGCTCCCCGTCTGCAGCGGCACGAGGACCTCCTCCGCGGCCTTGCCCTGGTGCATGATCCGCTGCGCCTTCCCGTCGGTGGCGAGGTAGATCGGCCGCCCGCCCGGCGCGTAGGTCAGGTAGTCGATGCCGTTGTTCTCGTAGGTGAGCGCGTCGTCGGCCACGAGGTCTCCACGCTCGGTCAGGACCAGGGTGCGGCGGTGGTCGCGCACCACCGCGGCGAGGACCTCGACCCCCGAGAGCGGCTCGACCGCGACCTCGACGCGCTGCCCTCGCTGCACGAGCAGGAGCCGCGACGTCGCCTGGGTCCGCGGGATGGGCGACTCGGCGGCGTCGACCTGGCGCGCGTCGCCCTTCACCGTGAGGCGGTGCTCCGCGTCGGACTCGAACAGCCACCACTCGTAGGCGGAGCGCGGATCGGGCGAGAAGGCCCCGACGTTCGGGAGCGTGCCCGAGATCTTCATCTCCGCGGCGCGGCCCGAGGTGGGCAGCACGAGCTCGCCGCCCTCGACCCGGAAGCCGCTCGCGCCCGCGACGTCGAGCACCTTCTCCCCGAACGCCAGCGGCAGGCGCACGACGCCGAGGTCGCTGCCCGACCGCATGACGAGCCGGTACTCGAAGCCGATCTCCCGACCGACCCGCACCGCGCGCGACAGCTGGAAGACCGTGGGGCCCGCGCTCGCGCCCGCTTCGCCCCCCGCGCCGCCGTCGGGGGTGAAGTGGAGCGTCGCCCCGCGGAGCCCCGAGAGCCGCGCGCCCTCGGCGACGGAGCCGCCGGTGATGTCGGCCTCGAACGTGTTGAGCGGACCGGCGACCAGGAGCGTGAGGTCGCCCTCGAGCCACAGGCTGCCCCGGAGCACGAAGCGGCGCGCGGCCGTCCAGAGGTAGTAGTGGTCGTCCTCGAAGCTGATCGGCGCGGCCTCGCGGCGCGACGCGGGCCGTCCATCGTCGAGCGTGGCCTCGATGCGGAGGTGCGCCGGCGGCCCGAAGAGCGGCACGGCCACGGGGCGGTCCGTGAGCACGCCGCCCGAGAGCTCGAACTGGAGCGGCCCCTCGCCCACCGCGCCCGTGATGCGCAGCCGATCGAGCGCGTAACAGCGCTCCTCGCAGCCCCCCGAACCGCCGCGCTGGTCGACCCAGCGAGAGAGCATCTCCAGCTGTCCAGCCCACGAGTCCGGCGGCGGCCCGTGCGCCTGCGCCTGCGCCGCGGCGCCCTTCGCCGCGGGCGTCGCCGGCGCCGGGCCCGCCGCAGGCGCCGCCGTCGGCGCGTCAGGCGCCTGCCCCATCGAGAGCGACGGAACGACGAGCAGCGACAGCACCACGAGAAGCCACAACAGCGTTGGTGGCGTGGCCTTGTTCCAGCGCGCGAGCGACATAGGGTGACTCCCTTCCTTGACCTGCCGAGCGAACGCGATGGCCGCCGCAGCGTCCTCATCAAACAACCTAGGGAAAAACGACGGCAACAAAATCGACATGAGGCCTTGACAGTTAACGCGTCGCGTCGCAGTGTCGTGGCGTCGCGATTGTGCCTCCGACGAAGCCACGAGGTGGCTCTGTTCGCGGGCACGGCCGTGCGGCGGGGCGCCCCTCGCTCCAGTGCACATCGCGTCTGGCGAGCCCGCGAGAGCGGGCGACGCGCGGGGCACGGGGGTCAACGCTGGATTCATCATTTCTGTACGCCCGCGGTCGTCGCGGGGGGACATACCGAAGTGGGAGGCAGACCATGAGTGAGACCCAGAGCATCACGGAGCCGAAGGCCGAGAACAGCGTGAACGGGAGCGCCGGGCCCGCGCAGGCGGCGGACGCCAGCGCCGGGGCGGCGGTCAAGCCGCCGTTCGTCGAGACGCTGCGCGAGCTGGGCACCTCCTGGGCAGGGGTGGCCATCGGTTACGGGCGGATCGCGCTCGAGGGCGCCGCGCGCGCCCTCGAACGATCGGCGGGGAAGCTCGGCGAGCTTCAAGAGAAGCTCAAGAAGGGCGAAGTGGCCGCAGCGGAAGGCGCCCGCTGAGCGCCCCCTCCGGCGCGCCGCCGAGGAGCGCCCATCATGGCGCTTCTGGCGGCGCCGGGACCGGCGCGCCGGTGATGCCGACGGCAACAGCATAGATCGAGCCGGCCGCGCCTCCGACGTAAAGGGTCCTCGTATCGAACCCCGGGCCCGCTCCGAACTGCGCATTGGCCACCCCGGTGGGGAAGCGCGCCAGCAGCTCGGCCTCCCCCAGGGCGGCGCCGCCCGCGTCGAGCCTCACACGATAGAGGTTCCGGTTCTCGCTATCGACCGTGTAGAGGTGACCACACGTATCGAGAACGAGTCCGTCGAGCACGGACGAGGCGACCGTGACCACGAGCGAGGGAGGTTCGCCAGGGTTGTTCAGGTCGATCTTGCGGATCTCGCCGGCAGAGGAGTTGGTGTAGAAAACCGCCCATCGCGCCGGGTCGAAGACGATTCCGTTCGGCTCGCTCACCTCGGGGGCGCCGCTCGCGATCTCGTCGATCGTGGCATCGGGGTTGAGGCGGATCACCCGATCGCCCGCGAGGTCGGTCGCCCAGACGTTGCCCAGCGCGTCCGGAGCGAGGCCGTTCGGGTCCGTGAGGCCTGTCACGTAGTCGTCGACCATTCCGGTCGCCGAGATCTGGACGACGGCGCCCAGCTCCGGCCGCGCCGCCACGAGGGTCCCGTCGGGCCGGTACCGGAGCCCGGGCACGGGGCCCGGCAGCGACGCGAAGTTCGAGGTCCGGCCCGTGGCGTCGAAGCGGATGAGGTTCGGCCCCCGCTTGGCGACGAGGTAGCCGCGGCCGTCGAACACGAAATCCTCGCTGCCGCTGAACTCGGCCGCGACCAGCGCCGGCTCGAAGGGCCCGGGCGCGAGCGCCGCGCACTCGCCGCTCGGCCCCGCGCCCGCGCCCGCGCCGACTGCCGCCCCGCCGCCTTCTCCGGCGCCCACACCCGCGCCGCCGCCCTCTCCGGCGCCCACAGCCGCGCCGCCGCCCTCTCCGGTGCTCGTGGCCGCGCCGCCGCCTTCGCCGGCGCCCGCGCTCGCCCCGCTGCTCGACGCGGCGCCGACGCGGCCGCCGCTGCACGCCGGCGGCGCCCCGAGCAGGAGCAGCGCCCAGCCGAGCAGCCGGTACCCTCTCTTCATCTATCTCGCCTCCTCGCCGCGCACACTACACGCCGCCCCCCGCATTGCCTACGGTCGACGGCGCGCGCCCGGGGCGCGAAGGCGGCCGGCGCGACGCGCCGTCGGAGCGTGGCGGGGCGGGGTGGCCCGTGAGCGCAGCGCGGCGCGCCTAGCGCCGCGAGACGATGACGACGCCGGCGCCGACGATGGCCGCCGCGGCCCAGGTCGTCGCGGAGGCCCGCTCGCCGCCGAGCAGGACGCCGAGCGCGATGGCGACGATCGGGTTCACATACGCGTAGCTCGTCGCGATCGCCGGGCGCGTGCTCCGGAGCAGGTACGTGTACGCGCTGAGGGCCACGATCGATCCGAACACCGCCAGATAGGCGAGCGCGAGGAGCGACCGCGATGAGGGCGCCGCCTCGAGGTGCTCGCCCGAGAGCGCGCTCACCCCGAGCATCACCGCGCCGCCCGCGAGCATCTCCGCCGCGACCGCCATCGGCCCTTCCGGGAGCGGCAGCGAGCGGCTGTACAGCGAGCCGAGCGCCCACGACACGGGGGCCAGCAAGATGAGCAGGGCCCCGGCGTGCGCCGCGTGGAGATCGCCGCCGAGGTGGAGGAGCGCCGCGCCCGCGAACCCGACCAGGAGCCCGATCCACTCGCGCCGGGAGACCGCCGGGGCGCCGGCGGGCGCGCCGCCGGCGGCGCTCCGGCCTCGCGCGGTGGCGAAGAGCGCCAGCCAGAGCGGCATCGTGGACACCACGACCGCGGCGACGCCCGAGCTCACCCACTGCTGCGAGACGACGACGAACCCGTTGCCGAAGACGAGCAGCAGCACCCCGACCTGCGCCGCCGCGCCCCACTGCCGCAGCGTCGGGCGAGGGGCGCCGCGCAGCCGGAGCACGCCGTAGAGCAGCGCGCCCGCCGTCATGAAGCGCGTCCCGGCCAGCAAGAAGGGCGGCATCGTCTCGAGCGCGACCGAGACCGCCAGGTACGTCGAGCCCCAGATCACGTACAGCGCGAGGAGCGAGAGCAGCACCAGCCAGCTCCCCCGCGCCTTCGCCAGCGCCGCGCGCAGCGTCTTCCCTGCCTCGCCTCTCGCCACCGCGATCTGCGCCGGCTCGAGCGCCTCCACCACGAGGAGCCCGCGCCCCTCGCCTCCATAGCTGGAGCCGGCCTCCAGCACCACGTCCTCCGGCGCCCCCTCGCGGGTGATCCAGACCGCGCCGGCGGTACAGCTCAGGAGCAGCGGGCCGCCCCGCAGGCGGTGCGTCCACAGGCGACCCTTCCCGAGCTCGATCCGTGACGGCTCCAGGAGGCGCGATGGCGGCTCCGAAACAAGTGAGGTCAATTTCATGCCCCGAAGGGTGGGGTCAAGCGAGCGACCGGTACAGAGGCAGTCGGCCGGTAATTGAGGCCAGTACAGTTTCCGGAACAGGCGACTGTGCTGGTCCTCACGCCCCGCAGCTGTACCGGTACCGCAGGGCCCGCCCGGCTGTACACTTCGTCTCGTGCAGGTGCAGGCGCCCATCGAGCCGGAGGACGAGGCCCACCTCTACGACCGCGTCGCCGCGCACGTCGCGGATCTGATCGCGCGCGGCGCGCTGCGGCCGGGCGACCGGATCCCGTCGGTGCGGCGGCTCAGCCGGCAGCAGGGGGTCAGCGTCGCGACGGTGCTGCAGGCGTACATGCAGCTCGAGAACCGCGGGCTCATCGAGGCGCGCCCGCAGTCGGGGCACTATGTCCGCGCCCGCCGGGGCGCGGCGCTGCCCGAGCCCCGGGCCGCGCGCGCCTGCACGACCGCCACGCGGGTCAGCGTGAAGAGCCTCGTCTCCAAGGTCTACCGGGCGTGCCGGGACCCGCACATCGTCCCGTTCGGCGCGGCGTGCCCGAGCCCGGAGCTCCTGCCGACCGACAAGCTGAACCGGATCCTCAGCGCGATCGCGCGGAGCGCGGGCGGCGCCGGCGTCTCGTACGATCCGCCGCCCGGCCTGCCGGCGTTGCGGCGGCAGATCGCCCGGCGCTCGGTCGAGTGGGGCGTCGCGCTCTCCCCCGACGACATCGTGACGACGGTCGGCGCCATGGAGGCGCTCCACCTCTGCCTGCGCGCGGTCGCCCGCCGGGGCGACACGGTCGCGCTGGAGTCGCCGGCGTACTACGGGCTCCTCCAGCTCATCGAGAGCCTCGGCATCAAGGCGCTCGAGGTCCCGTCGCACCCCCGCACCGGCATGGACCTCGACGTCCTCGAGGAGATGCTGGGCCGCCACCGCATCAAGGCGTGCCTCGCGATCCCGAACTTCAACAACCCCCTCGGCAGCGCCATGCCCGACGAGGCGAAGGAGCGCCTCGTCGCGATGCTCGCGCGCCGCGAGGTGCCGCTCATCGAGGACGACATCTACGGCGACGTGCACTTCGGCGACGTCCGCCCCCGCCCCGCCAAGGCGTTCGACAAGAAGGGCCTCGTGATGCTCTGCTCGTCGTTCACGAAGACGGTGGCGCCGGGCTACCGGGTCGGCTGGACGGCGCCCGGCCGCTTCCTCGACGAGGTCGAGCAGCTCAAGTTCGCGCAGAGCGTGGCGACCGCGACGCTGCCGCAGATGGCGATCGCCGAGTTCCTCGAGATCGGCGGGTACGACCACCACCTGCGGACGCTCCGGCGCCGGCTCGCCGCCCAGATCGCGCGCATGAGCGAGGCGATCGCCGAGCACTTCCCGCCCGGCACCCGCGTCTCGCGCCCCGCCGGCGGCTTCGTGCTCTGGGTCGAGCTGCCGTCCGGCACGAGCGCGCTCGACGTGCACGAGCGCGCGCTCGAGCACGGCATCAGCGTCGCGCCGGGGCCGATCTTCTCGGCCAAGCACCGCTTCTCGAACTACATCCGGGTGAACTGCGGCTACCCGTTCACGGAGCTCAGCGAGCACGCGGTCCGGACGCTCGGACGGATCTGCGCCGAGACCGCCGAGGGATGACGCGGTGGACGGCCGCGGCCCCGGCGGCGGCCGGCGCGCCCTGGATGCCGTACCCGCGCTGAAGTAGAACCTCCCCTCTCGATCGAGCGCCCGCCCCGACGAGCCCAACGCCTTGCGCCCCCGACATCCCGCGTCCCTTCCTTCGCCCGCGCCCCCGCCGACGCCCGCGCTGCGGCCTGCGCTCCCGATCCTGCCTGCGCGCCGCCCGCCCGAGCCCGCCCGCGCCGCGGCTCCATCGCCCGCCCGCGCGGCCTGGGCGCTCGCGGCCTCGCTCGCCGTCCTGCCTGCCTGCGGCGCCGGGGCGATCGCCTCGCCGGGCGCGCCGGCGCCGGAGACGCTGCGCGCGCTGCCGGATCGCATCGACGGCAGCACCCTCCTCGGCGGGGACGCGCAGCGCGCAGCGCAGGCGGGCGCGAGCGCGCTCCGGGTGATCGGCGCGGACATGGCGTCCGACGGCGATCGGCTCGGCGCCTTCGTCGAGGTGCCCGCCGGCGAGTGCATGCTCGCGATGGCGCGTGTCTCGCCGACGATCAGCGACGTCGACCTGTTCGCCTTCGAGGACGACGGCAGCGCCTTCTCGACGGACGAGGCCGCCGACGCGCGCGCGTCCATCCTCGTCTGCCCGCCGCACCCGCGGAGGCTCTATGTCATGGCGCGCGTGATGTCGGGCGCCGGGGCGGTGAGCGTCGGCGTGCAGAGCGTCCCGGTCAAGGCGGCCGACGCGGTCGCCCGCGCCGTCGGCGCGCGCGGCAGGTCCGGCGACGAGAGCGGGCGCCTCGAGTCGTGGCCCGGCCTGGAGGCGAAGATCAGGGCGCGCCGCGCCGCGGTCGGCGCGCGCTGGGACGACGTCCGGCGCGTCGCGCTGCCCGTCGGATCGAGGACCGCGAGCCGGATCGGCGCCACCCTCGACGGCGGCCGCTGCCTCGACGTGCTCGTCTCCCCGAGCGACGAGGTCGCCTCGCTCGAGGTGGTCGCGGAGGACGAGACCGGCAGGGTCGTCGCGCGCGCGCGCGAGCGGGGCCAGGATCGCTCGCTGCTCCTCTGCTCGGCGGTCTCCGTCGAGCTCTCGATCGCGATCCGCTCGCGCGGCACGCAGGGCCTCGTGGCCGTGGTCGTGGGCCGCTCGCAGCCGGGCGCCGAGGCGGAGATCTCCGGCGCCACGCCGATCGAGCGCGTGACCGAGGGCCGCGACCTCGCCGAGGCGCGGGCGGACCACGCCCGCGCGCTCGCCGGCCGGGGCTACGGCGCGCCGCGCGTGTCGACCGGGGCCGCGCGGCTCGGCAGCCGGACGACGCTGCCGATCGAGCTGCCGGCCGGCTGCGCGCGGATCGACGTGCTGGCCGGCAAGCCGCTCGCCGACGTGCTCGCGGAGCTCTGGAGCGAGGGCCACGCCCTCCTCGGCCGCGCCCGGGGCGGCGCCCGGGCGACGCTCTTCACCTGCGGGCGCGGCGGCCCCGCCCGCGTCGACGTCGAGTCGATGGCGCAGCCTGGCCCGTTCGCCGTGGAGGTCCGCAAGGAGCCCGAGGCCCCGCCGGCGCTCGTCGCCCGTCCGCTCGCCGCCGCGAGGCTGCTCGGGCGCATGAGCGCCGCCGGCCCCGCCGACGCCGCGGGGGCGGCCGGCGCGCAGGCGGTGGCGCTCGACGCCGCGCGCCTCAAGATCCTCCCGCTCCCGATCCCGGCCAACACGTGCGCCGAGGTGATCGCGGCGCTCGACGCCGACGGCGCGGGCGTCGACCTGCGGCTCGTCGACACCTCGACGGGCGAGAGCTCGCTCGCCAGGGCGCGGCACGTCGTGTCCGACAGCCGCTGCGCCGGCCCGGCGGCCGTCCCCGCGTCGATCGAGCTGCGCCTCGCGGACGGCAAGGGAGACGCCCTCGTGCTGATCCGCACCTCGCCCAGGTCGCGCTGAGTGAGCAGGCGCGGCGGGCGGTCGAGCGCTCGCGCACGAACGCTCGACCGCCCGCCGCGCCTTGACAGCGGAACCCCCCGAGCCCTCAGATAACGGCCGAGGGGCCGTTCGATGTCCTCGGGTCGCTTCGCCATCGCCACGCACGCCCTCGCGCTGCTCGCCCAGGCCGACGAGAGCTGCGCGAGCGACGCGCTGTCGGCGAGCATCAACACGAACCCGGCCTTCCTGCGGCGCATCCTCGCGCGGCTGTCGCAGGCCGGGCTCATCGAGGCGCGGGAGGGCCGCTCGGGCGGCTATCGCCTGGCGAGGCCGGCGAAGAAGATCCGGCTGAGCGAGGTGTACGCCGCCGTCGAGCCGGAAGGCGCCATCGCGCCGAGCCCGTGCGAGCCGAACGCGAGGTGCCCGATCGGGTCGGGGATCCAGCGGGCGTTCGACGAGGTCGCGGAGGCGGCCAACGCAGGGCTGCTGCGCGGCCTCGCGCAGAAGACCGTCGCGGACATCGCGCTCCGGGCGCAGCACCTCGGCCGCCCGGCGCCTGCGCCGGTCAAGGCCGGCTGATCGCGGAGGCGCCTGGCCGCGCGGCGACGCCGCGCCGGCCCCCTGCCCGGGACACACGCGAGGCCGCCATCCCTGCGGGCGGCCGAGCCGCTCCCCTGGCAGAAACTGAAACCGTGCATATAACAGTTGGAGCGAGCGTGGCTGTCGAGGATCGCGCCGGCATCGGGCCGGCGCATCGCGGCCAGGGCCCGCTCAATCCCGAGACAACCGAAAGGACAGCGCCATGGGCAGCAGCCATGTCATCGAAGTCAACGACCTGAATTTCGCGCAGGAGGTCCTGCAGACGGACACGCCGGTGCTCGTGGACTTCTCGGCATCCTGGTGCGCCCCCTGCAAGCGGCTCGCGCCGATCGTCGATGAGATCGCCGCCGAGACGGCGGGCGAGGTCAAGGTGGTCAAGCTCGACGTCGACGCCTCGCCCGAGGCCGCGCAGCGCTTCGGCATCCGCGGCCTGCCGACGGTGGTCGCCTTCCAGAAGGGCGAGCCCGTCGGGCGGCACGTCGGCCTCACGAACAAGAAGACGCTGCTCGCGCTCCTCGGACGTTGAGCACGCCGAGCGCGAGCACCTCGAGCGCATCGCGCATCTCTAGCCGCCACCGGCGAACGCCCGCGCCGTGACGTGCCCCACATCGGGCCCCCCTGCGCGACGGAGACGCCACCACAGCGCGCGCCAGGACCGCTGAAAACCCGACATTGACCTGCATTTCGTGAGCGGCACCCGCCTTCACCCCGGCCGCACGGGATGTGCGCGGCGCGCGGCCGTCGCATTGCGCGTCGGCCGTCTTCTACGGACGCAGCATCCCGTTGACATGACCACCCGATACGAGATTTTCTCGTCCGAGGAAGCCCAGCACTCCGCAACGCCGCTCGCTGCCGTCCGTCGAGGCGGTCGAGGGTCGCCACGCGGAGCCCTGCCGATGTGGGTATTTCTGGCACGGCGCGACCGAGCCTGGCTTCCCGGACGCCATGGCCCTGTTCGACGACGACTTCGAGACGCTCGAGCAGCTCCCCGAGATGCGAAAATCTCGCGGAAAGGGCGGAGATTCGCACGGCCAGAGCCCCACCCCCGTGAGCCTCGGCCGCGCCCGCGCGGAGCTCACGGATCTGTCCAGCGACGGCCCCCGCTACGAGATGCGGTCGCTGCTCGGCGTCGGGGGGATGGGCGAGGTCCACTTCTGCAGGGACCGCCGCATCGGCCGCGACGTGGCCATGAAGGTCATCCGCGCCGAGCACCAGGGCGACACGACGCTGCGCCACCGGTTCCTCCGCGAGGCCCGGGTGCAGGGCCAGCTCGAGCACCCGTCGATCGTGCCCGTCTACGACCTCGGCGTGGACAACAAGGGCTCGGCGTACTTCACGATGAAGCGCCTCCGGGGCCTCACGCTGGCGAGGATCCTGAACGAGCTCCGCGAGGGCGACCCGACGGCGCTCCAGAGCTTCTCGCGCCGCAGGCTGCTCACCGCCTTCTCGTCGATCTGCATCGCCGTCGACTTCGCGCACTCGCGCGGCGTGCTCCACCGCGACCTCAAGCCCGCCAACATCATGCTCGGCGACTTCGGCGAGGTGTACCTGCTCGACTGGGGCGTCGCGAAGCTCATCGACACGCCGCTCCAGACGATCGACATGGGCGAAGATCCCATGAGCACGCGGACCATCCCGGGCGACGTGCTCGGGACCCTCGGGTACATGTCGCCGGAGCAGGCGCAGGGGTGCGTCGACACGCTCGACGTGCGCAGCGACATCTACTCGCTCGGCGCGATCCTCTTCGAGCTCCTCACGCTCAAGCCGCTGCACCCGAAGAAGGACCGCACCGAGATGCTCGACTCGCTCCTCCACGGCGCCGACGCGCGGGCGTCGGTGCGCGCGCCCGAGCGCGAGGTGCCGCCGGAGCTCGACGCGATCTGCGTGACGGCGACGCGGCGCGAGCCCTCCGAGCGCTACCCGTCCGCCCGCGCGCTCTACGAGGCGGTCGAGCGGTTCCTCGACGGCGACAAGGACGTGGAGCTCCGCCGCGACCTCGCCGCGCGGCACGCGGGGCTGGCCGAGGAGCGCGTGGCGGAGGCGCTCGCCGGCGGCAAGGAAGCCGAGGGCGCGCGGAAGGCGCTGCTCAGCGAGGTCGGCCAGGCGCTCGCCTTCGATCCGTCCAACGAGCGCGCGCTGGAGACGCTCCGGCGCGTCCTGACCGAGCCGCCTCGCGAGATGCCGGCGGAGGTGCTCGCCGAGCTGGACGCGGCCGCGGCGGCGCGGCACCGGCTGCAGCTGCGCGCGGGCATGCGCGCCGAGCTGCTCGCGACGGCGATCGCGACGCTGGTCGCCGCGGTGTGGCTCGGCATCCGGGAGTGGCAGGTCTTCGCCTTCATCCTGGGCTTCACCGCCCTGGCGGCGCTGATGAAGTTCCTCGCCGCGCGCGTCGTCCACCGCCCGTCCGCGGAGTGGTACGCCTACGCCGGCTTCGTCTTCAACGTGCTCAGCTTCCTGTGCATCGGGCGCGGCTTCGGCCCGCTGCTCTTCATGCCGATGCTGCTCGTCATCCTCACGTACGGCAACTCGTTCACGTACCGGACGGCCTACCGCGTCGCCGTCGTCGTGACCAGCTGCGTCGCGGTGCTGGCCGCCTCGTGGATCGAGTACTCGGGCGTCCTGCCCCGCTCGTACGAGTTCGCGGGCGGCGCGATGGTCATCCTGCCCCAGGCCGTCGAGCACTCGAAGATCGCGACGATGACGGCGCTGACGCTGACGACCCTGTTCATGCTGGTCGTGCCGGCGTTCATGATGGGCCAGCACCAGCACGCGCTGCGCGCCGCGGAGCGACGGGCGTTCCTGCAGGCCTGGCAGCTCCGCCAGCTGCTGCCGGAGCGGGCCCAGCCCGGCGCCGCGGCCGGCCCAGGCCCGGAGCAGGCCCCGCGCCGCCGCCCGAGGCGCCCCCACGCCGCGGGGTGAGCGGGGTCAGTCCATCGGCCAGACCGCGACGACCCAGACCGGCGAGCCGCCGCGCGCGGACACGCGGAGGGCGGCGCTCTCCTCGATCTCGGAGCAGAACGCCACGCCGGCGCTCTCGCCGTTCTCGCCGGCGTCGTCGCGCCCGGCGCGGTCGCCGAGCTCGACGGAGATCCGGAGCGCGCGCAGCTCGCCCCGGGCCAGCGCCGCCGCCGCGAAGTAGCAGCGGCCCGGCTCGACCTGGACCGGGACGAGCGTGTCGCCCTGCGCGCCGATCGCCTCGGTGATCGCCTGCGCGCGCGGCGCGGGCGCGTGGCGGCGGCGCAGCGCGGCGGCCAGGTTGCCCCGGGCGCGCGCGCCGAAGTGAGCCGGCACGAACGCGGACATCGGCCACTGCGCGTCGGACAGCACGACCTTCACCGGCCCCGCGGCCCCGAGGAAGGGCACCTCGACGACCCCCTGCTCGCCCAGACAGAAATCGAGCCGCGCGTCGGGCGCGTCGGACCTGTCGCGATCGAGCAGCCTGCCCGTGGTCCCCTCGCGCGCCTCGGCGTCGAGGTCGGTCGCGCGGCGCAACGCGGCGCTCGGGACCTCGGCCATCAGGTCGAGGCGGTGGCAGCCCTCGGGGAGCTTGACCGAGAACTGCCCCGTCCCGATCGACGAGGCGCGCATGTCGGTCGGAGCGACGCGCGGCGCCCCTTCCGCGAGCGCGCGCCGCGCGGCCCGCGCGACCCGGGCGTCGAGCGGCCCCGGCTCGGAGGGCCGCCCGGGGTCGCCGCGGGGCGCGACGGGCCCGGACGCGCGCTCCGGCAGGATGGCCTCGACGCGCTCCAGCGGCCCGCTCGACGCGGCGACGACGACGTCGAACGCGCTGCGCGTCGACAGCACCTCGATCACCACGCGGCGCAGCCCCTCGCGCTCGGCCCCGCACCGCGTGATGGCCGCGACCCCGGCGACGCTCGGGACGCGGCGGTCGTCCTCGGGCTCCGCGCCGCGCAGCTGCTGGAGGAGGCCCTCGAAGGCGGGGACGCCGCCCGACGGCCCGTCGGGAGAGAGCGTGAACTCCGCCGTGCGCGGCGCGAGGAACGCGGCGGTGAGGCACTCGTCCGCCGCCGCGCCGGCGGCGCCAGCCACGCGGGCCGGGCCGGCGGGCGGATCGATCGCCACGACCCGGGCGCGGCCGTGCTCGAGGAAGATGGGGGAGAGGCGCGCGACGCGCGCGCCCGAGAGCGACCACATCCGCGCCACGCGCGCGGCGTCGTCGCTGAGATCCGCGCGCGCCGGCGTCCCCGCGGAGACGCCGGCGAGCGCGGCGAGGAGCGAGAGGGCCGCCGCGCGCGCGGCCCGCGCCACGCGCGCCATGCCTGATGCCGCGCGGCCCCGCTCGGCGGCGCCGCCCGCCGCGGCCCTCAGGCGCCCGGGGCTACGACGAGCTGCGCATCGACTCGATGAGGATGCGCGCGACCTCCGGACGGGAGAACTCCGGCGGCGGCAGCTCGCCGCGCTGGAGCAGCTCGCGCACCTTCGTCCCGGACAGGTTGACCTGCGTCGACGCATCACCAGGCGCCGTCTTCGCCGTGGCCATCGCGCCGACCACCGTCGAGTAGAACGCGTTCTCGAAGTTGAGCGTGGTGATGCCGAGCTCTCCGGGGCTGAAGGCATTGAAGATCTCCTGCGCGTCGTACGTGCCGTAGTAGCTGCCGACGCCGGCGTGATCGCGCCCCACGATGAAGTGGGAGCAGCCGTAGTTCTTGCGCGCCAGCGCGTGGAAGATCGCCTCGCGCGGCCCCGCGTAGCGCATCGCCGCCGGGTAGATCGAGAGGAGCACGCGGTCCTTCACATAGTACTTCGCGATGAGCTCCTCGTAGCAACGCATCCGCACGTCCGCCGGGATGTCGTCCGACTTGGTCGCGCCGACGAGCGGGTGGATCATCAGGCCGTCGCAGATCTCCAGCGCCGTCTTGGTGATGAACTCGTGCGCCCTGTGGATCGGGTTCCGCGTCTGGAACCCGACGATGCGGCGCCAGCCCTTCTCGGCGAAGTACGCCCGCGTCGTCGCCGGGCTCCGGTCGTACGCCGGGAACGCCGAGTCGACGGGCCGCTCCAGCACGCGGATCTCGCCGCCGAGGTACACGGGGCCCGTGCTCATCAGGTACGCGACGCCCGGGTGCTTCGTCTCGGTCGTCCGGAACACCTCCTGCGCCTCGAGCTCCTTGTTCGGCCGCCACTTGTCGCTCAGCTCGATGACCGCGACGATGCGGCCGTCGCGCGCGCGGAGCGCCGCCTCGGAGCCCACGCGGAGCCCCTCGGCCGCCTGCTCGGAGACGGCGAGCGTGATCGGCATCGACCACGGCAGGCCGCTCTCGAGCCGCATCTCGCGCACGACGCGCAGGTAGTCCTTCGAGTTCATGAAGCCGCGCAGCGGGGAGAACGCCCCGATCGCGATCATCTCGACGTCGCTCTCGGTCCGCTCGTCGAGCTCGATGACCGGCAGCCCCTTCGCCCGCTCCGCGAGCGACGCCTTCGCCGCGCCCTCGACCCACCGGTTCACGAGCTCGCCGCCGTGCGGCGCGATGAGCCCGCGCGCTCCGCCCGCGGCCGCCCCCGCGGCGGCCGCGCCGGACACGGCGACCGCGGCGCCGCGGCGCGGGACGTAGCCGAGCTCCTCGAGCTTGGCGAGGATCTTGGCGAGGCTCTCCTCCTTCGTCTCCTTGCCGGTGTCGACGACCACCTCGGGGCTCTCGGGCGCCTCGTACGGATCGTCGATGCCCGTGAAGTTCTTGATCTCGCCCGCGAGCGCCTTCTTGTAGAGCCCCTTCGCGTCGCGCTCGGCGAGCACGGGGATCTCGCAGGAGCAGAACACCTCGACGAAGTGGGGGATCTGGGCCCGCTGCTCGTCACGGATCGCCTTGTAAGGGCTGATGGCGGCCGTCATCGCGCACGCGCCCGACCGGGCGATGAGCTTCGCCACGTATCCGATTCGCCGGATGTTCGTATCGCGGTCCTCCTTCGAGAACCCGAGGCCCTTCGAGAGGTTGGTGCGCACCTCGTCGCCGTCGAGCACCTCCACGTGGACGGAGCGGGCGCGGAGCTCGGCCGAGAGCATCGCCGCGAGCGTGCTCTTGCCAGCGCCGCTCAAACCGGTGAACCAGACAACAAAACCTGACATTTAGGCAACTCCTTCGATGATCAAGTGACGACTACGGACTCGGCCGCTCCGGGCCTCGGGTGCAGACCCCTCAACGAGCGGAGGAGGGCTGCGCGAGAGCGCGTCGACGCGCGCCCCGGCGCGATGAGCTCAATCGACCACGGAGAACGTCGACGCGACGAAGGCGGCGCCGTCCCACACGAAGAGGCGGTGCTCCGCGATGCGGGGCGCCTCCTCCGGGCGCCCTTCGCCGGAGCCGCCGCGCACGCTGGTGACGAGGAACGCGAGCGGGAACGCCGGCCCGGGCCCCAGCACGATCTGGCCCCCTTCCTCGGCCGGCGGCTCGCCGCCGCTCATCATGGCGGCGTCCGTCGGGCTGAAGTAAGCGCCGGCGTCGAGGTGCGAGTGATAGAGCACTTTCACCGGGCGCCCCGCCGAGGCGCCCTTCTCGACGGCGTCGGAGAAGCGCTTGCCGTTGAAATCGAAGAACGTCCGCGCCGTCCGGAAGTACCGCTCCGGATCGATGGCGTGGAGCTTGTTCGCGATGTTGTCCATCCGGACGTGCTCGTCGCAGAGCAGCGGCTCGTCCGCGGGCCCCTTCAGGTACCCGCAGGCCTCCTCGTCGCGCGCGTAGCCCGCGAGCGCCTCGTCCTCGACCGCCTTGAGCACGCTCGCCTTGAGGACGACCCCACCGGCGGTCCACGGCTGTGGAGACATCACCATACGTAACGCTTCTCCCATTTCATGGGCGCAAAATAGCGGTCGCCCCGGTCCGGGACAATCGCCACGACGCACCCCCCTTGCTGTTCGCGGTGCAGGCGCTTCGCGATCTCGAAGGCCGCGAAGACGGCCGCGCCGCCCGAGTGCCCCACGTGCAGCGCCTCCTCGCGCGCGAGGCGATCGGACATGTCCCAGCCGTCCTCGGTCGTGATGCGCATCGTCTCGTGGTACGCGCCCTCGTCGTGGATGGCGGGCACGAGCGAGCTCGGCAGGTGCTTGAGCCCCTCCAGCCCGTGGAGCGCCTCCGTGGGCTCCACGGCGATGCAGCGGATCGGGCGGTGGTGCTCGCGCAGGCGCCGGCTCGTCCCGACGATGGTGCCGCTCGTGCCGATGCCGGCCACGAAGTGCGTGATCCTGTCGCCGACCGCCTCCAGGATCTCGCGCGCCGTGCCGTGGTAGTGGGCGAGCGGGTTGTCCTCGTTCGAGTACTGATCCGGGTAGAAGTACCGCTCCGGATCCTTCTCGACCAGCGAGCGCACGAGGCGGATCGCGCCGTCGGAGCCCTCCATCGGGTCGCTGAAGATGAGCTCCGTGCCGAACGCGCGCGCGATGTCCTTGCGCGCCTTCGACACGTTCGACGGCATGACGAGCGCCACCTTGAAGCCCATCGCCGCGCCGAAGAGCGAGTAGGCGACCCCGGTGTTGCCGCTCGTCGAGTCGATGAGCGTCTTCTGGCTGGTGAGGCGCCCGTCCGCGGCGGCGCGGGTCATCATCCGCAGCGCGGCGCGATCCTTCACCGAGCCGCCGGGGTTCGCGAACTCGAGCTTGGCGTAGACCTCGACCGACGGCGAGTCGCGGCCGACGCGCGAGAGGCGCAAGAGCGGCGTGTCGCCCACGGCGTCGACGACCGATCCCAGGCGGCGGGAGCGGGCGAGCGAGTGCCTCATGACGGGTCGACCTCCCCCGCGCTCCCCTGCCCCGCGCTCCCCGCGGCGCTGCCCAGGGCCAGCGCGGCGCGCATCTCGGCGAGCGCCGCGCGCGCGCCGGCGAGCACGGCGCGCGCGGCGGGCGAGGCGACGAGGTCCGCGGGCGCGAGCGCGGCGAGGTCGATCGCGCCGTCCGCGAGCGCGCCGAAGCCGGCGCCGCGCGCGTAGCGCTCCGCCACCTCGTGCGCGAGCGGCGGCGCGTCGCTGCCGCCGCCGAGCACGCGCGCCGTCGCCGCCCCGAGCCTCGCCTGTCCCTCTGGACCGATCTCCGCGAGCAACACCTGGCGGAGATAGCGCGGGTCGTCCACCTCAGCCCCCGGCGATCGCGGGCACGATCGCCACCTGGTCACCGCCCTTCACGGGCGTCTTCAGCCCATCGAGGAAGCGGATGTCCTCGTCGCCCACGAAGATGTTCACGAAGCGCCGCACGCCCTTCTCGTCGAGGAGTCGGTCGCGGATGCCGGGGTAGCTCTTCTCGAGGTTCTCGATCAGCTCGCCGACGGTGCCGCCGGCGGCTTTGACCTCGTCCTGTCCGCCGGTGAGCGTGCGGAGCGGGGTCGGGATGCGGACGGTCGCGGTGTCAGCCATGGTCTTGCTCTCCAGTCTTGAGGTGGGTCGAGGATCCGCCTTCGCGGTCCTTTTCAGTTTCAACGTGGGTCGGGGATCCGCTCTCGCGGTCCCCTTCAACGTGGGTCGGGGATCCGCTCTCGGCCGCGCACGCGACGACGTAGCGGGACGCGTCGATCGTCGCGATCGCGGCGCGCGCTCCGCACAGGTCGCAGGCGGGCCGCGCGGAGACAGGGACGCTGCGCAGCGTGTCCGTGCGGCCGTCGTACGTCGCGATCCGGCCGAAGATCGACGCGTCGCCCGCGAGGATCGCCAGCGCGCGATCCGCCGCGATCGCGCCGGCCACGCCGCACACCGGGCCAGCCACCCCGGCCGTGGCGCAATCCGGCGCGTCCCCCGTCGGCAGGTCCTCGAAGAGGCAGCGGTAGCAGGGCGCCCCCTCCCCCGCGACCGCCATCACCGTCGCGCGCCAGCGGATCGCGGCGGCATGGACCACCGGCGTCCTCGTGAGGCGGCACACGTCGGCGATCAGGAACCGCGACGCGAAGTTGTCGGTCGCGTCGACCACCACGGAGACGCCCGGCATCAGCCCCGCCGCCGCGCTCGGCGTGAAGCGGCCGTAACGGCGATCGACGCGGAGCCCGGGGAAGCGGCGGCGCAGCGCCTCCGTGAACGCATCGAGCTTCGGCCGCCCGACGTCGCCGTCGTCGAACAGGATCTGACGGTGCAGGTTCGTCAGCTCGACCTGGTCGTCGTCCGCGACCCGGAGCTCCCGCACCCCGGCGGCGGCGAGCGCGAGCCCGGCGGGCGCGGCGATCCCCCCCGCCCCGACGAGGAGGACACACCCGCGGATCGCCTCGCCGCCCCCGCTCATCGGAAATACTCGTCCAGGCTGAAGTAGCGCTCGCCGGTGTCGCAGAGGACGGTCACCACGTTGGCGTCGGGGCCGAGCTCGCGGGCGACATCGAGCGCGACGCGCACCGCCGCGCCAGCGCTGATGCCGACGAGCAGCCCCTCCTGCCGGGCCAGCGCCACCTTCGTGTCGTACGCGGCGCGATCGCCGACCGTCCGCACCTCGTCCACCACGCGCGGATCGTAGTTCGCGGGGACGAACCCGGCGGCGAGCCCCTGGATCTTGGTGGGCCCGCGCTCGCCGCGCGAGATGGTCGCGCACGACTCGGGCTCGACCGCGATGACGCGCGTCGCCGCGCGCATCCGCTTGAGCACCCGCCCGACGCCGCTCACCGACCCGCCCGTCCCCACGCCGGCGACGAACGCGTCGATCGTCAGCGACCGCCGAGGACCGGGCCGCCCCGGCGCGTCGAGGCCGGCCATCGCGTGCAGGATCTCCCGCGCGGTCGTCTCCGCGTGGACGCGCGGGTTGTCGGGGTTGTCGAACTGGCTGAGGATGAGCGCCCCCGGGATGTCCGCCGCGAGCTCGCGCGCCCGGGCGATGGCCCCCTCCATCTGCAGCTCGGGCTCGGTCAGGACGACCTCCGCGCCGTAGGCCTCGAGCAGCTGGCGCCGCTCCAGGCTCATGCTCGCCGGCATCGTCAGGATGCAGCGGTACCCCTTCGCCGCGCACACGATCGCGAGCCCGATCCCGGTGTTCCCCGACGTGGGCTCGATGACCACGCCGCCCGCGCCGAGCAGCCCGCGCGCCTCGGCGCCCTCGATCATGGCGAGGCAGATCCGGTCCTTCAGCGAGCCGCCCGGGTTCTGCTGCTCGGCCTTCCCGAAGACGCGCCCCCGGGGCGTCGCCGCGTCGACGCGGCGGATCTCGAAGAGCGGCGTGTCGCCCACGAGGTCGAGGAGGCTGTCGACGACGCGCGGGTGCGACGGGAGCGGCGGGAACCGCGCCGCGCCGTCCGCGGGTTCCGCGGGGGGGCGGGGGGCGCCGGTGGACTCTGCGGATCGTTCGGGGCTGCTCATGGTGTCGGCTCAGATCACGTAGGTCGAGCGCTCCGGCCGCCCCTTGCGGCGCACGCCGAGCTCGACGCCGCGCTCGCAGACGTCGGCGATCGACACCGAGTCGAAGCAGCGCTCGATGGCGAGCGCCAGATCGTGGAACACGGCCGTGGGCGGGTCGAGCGGCGAGCCCTCCGGCCTGCCGTCGTCATCCGGGGCGATCACGGCGACCGGCCCCTCCAGGGCGCGGACGACGTCGCCCAGGCTGATCTCGCTCGCGGGCCGCGCGAGGTGGTAGCCGCCGCGCGGCCCCCGCTTCGAGCTGATGAGCCCGGCCTTCTTCAGGTCCTGGAAGATCTGCTCCAGGAAGCGCGCGGGGATGAGCTCCCGCTCGGAGATCTCGCGGATCTGGGTCGGCCGCCCGTCGTTGTGGAATGCGATATCGAACAATGCGCGCACACCGTAGCGACCCTTGTTCGAGAGCTTCACCGCCAGCCATATGCATTGGTACATCGGAGAAGTCAAGAACTGCACATTCAGCGACTTCCGCTTCTTTCCGTGCGACACAGCACCCGAACAGCCCACAAAAACAGGGCGTCGCGGCGAAATTACCAGCAGAGGTTCACCGTTCGCCGCGTCGGCGTGACGCAGCCTCCGGCTTCCTGTTGAACCGGGTGGGACGGGTTCAGTAGCTTCGAGCTCTATCGAGGCTGCGAGTCGCCGCGCGTGCACGGAGGGGCGCGCGGAACGTGATCGGCGCGCGGGCGTCGCACGGTTCGGGTTGCGGCGCACCAACCTAGGAGTCGGCCGGTGGCTTTCTATCAAGACCCCCCCACACTCGGGAACCAGTACGACGACGACCGCGTGCTGCGGTCCTACCTCGCGCGGGCCCTGCCGCGCGAGGTGGCCGCGTCGATAACGCCTTCGCTGCGGGAGATGGGAGAGCTCGCCGGCGGCCGCCTGTACCAGCTGCAGCTCGCCGATCGCGCGAACGAGCCGAAGCTCACGTCGTGGGACGCTTGGGGGAGGCGCATCGACCACGTCGAGGTGACCGAGCTCTGGAAGGAGGCAGCCCGGATCGCGTGCGAGCGGGGGGTCGTCGCGACGGCCTACGAGCGGGCGCACGGCGCGTTCTCGCGCGTCCATCAGTTCGCGCTGGCGTACCTCTTCGACGCGTCGAGCGACGTGTACACGTGCCCGCTCGCGATGACCGACGGCGCCGCGCGGACGCTCCTCGCGAGCGACAACCGCGCGCTGATCGACCGCGCGGTGCCCCGGCTCACAAGCCGCGACCCCGCCGCCGCGTGGACCTCGGGCCAGTGGATGACCGAGCGCACCGGCGGCTCGGACGTGGGGCGGAGCGAGACGGCGGCGCGCCTCGGCCCGGACGGGGCCTACCGGCTGCACGGGACGAAGTGGTTCGCCTCGTCGACCACGTCGGAGATGGCGCTCACGCTCGCGCGCCCCGAGGGCAACCCGGAGGGCAGCCGCGGGCTGGCGCTCTTCTACGTGGAGCTCGCGGGCGAGGCGGGGCGCCGCGAGGGCGTGCTGATCAACCGGCTGAAGGACAAGCTCGGCACCCGCAAGGTGCCGACCGCCGAGCTCACGCTCGACGGCGTCCTCGCCACGCCGGTGGCGGGCCTGTCGAACGGCGTCCGGGCGATCGCGCCGATGCTCAACGTGACGCGCACCTGGAACGCGATCGGCGCCATCGCCGGGATGCGCCGGGGGCTCGCGCTGGCGCGCTCGTACGCCCAGAGCCGAGTCCAGTTCGGCACGACGCTGGCGGAGAAGCCGCTGCACATGGACACGCTCGCCGAGCTCCAGGCCGAGTTCGAGGGCGCCTTCCACCTGACCTTCCGCGCGATCGAGCTGCTCGGGCGCGAGGAGACGGGCTCGCTCACCGACTCGGAGGCGAAGCTGCTGCGGCTGATCATCCCGCTCGCGAAGCTCACGACCGCCAAGCAGGCGGTGTCGGTGCTGAGCGAGGTGCTCGAGGCGTTCGGCGGGGCCGGCTACGTCGAGGACACGGGACTGCCGCGCCTGCTCCGGGACGCGCAGGTCCTCACGATCTGGGAGGGCACGACGAACGTGCTCGCCCTCGACGCGCTGCGGGTGATCCTGAAGGACGGCTCGCTCGACATCCTCGCGGCGGAGGTGGCGCGCCTCCTGACCGGCGTCGTCGAGCCGAAGCTCGCCGAGGCCGAGACGTCCGCGTCGCGCGCGGTCTCGCACGCCCGCGCGTGGATCAAGGAGATGGCCGCCGCCGACCGCCCCGGCCTCGAGGCGGGCGCCCGCCGGGTCGCGATCACCCTGGGCCGGGCGCTGCAGCTCGCGCTGCTCGTGCGACACGCCGCGTGGGCCATGGACCGCGAGCGAAGCCGGACCGCGCTGGCCGCCGCCATCCAGTTCGAGCGCAACGGCGTCGACTGCATCCGGGACCACGATCGCGACACGATCGAGGCCCTCGCCGAGACGCGACAGCGGCCCGACACCTGAACAAAAGGTGGGGCCTACCCACTGAACAGATCCCTCCGGCAACCCGGGCGTGGCGACAGCGCGAGGCGGGCGTGGGGCCGCGATCCGCGCCCCGTCCGCGACCTTCGACGATTTTTCCGTGGTCGCGCCGCGTTCTGATCATACAGAATTAATGTTTGATTTCGGACGGTTGCGAACGCACGGCCGTACTGGAAGCGGACGGCATTTGTCCTAGCGGCGTGCGAAGGCACTAGACGGGACAACCTGAACGGGCTTACAGTAATGCGTAGCTGCGGCGCTGAACGCGTGCCCGACGCGGGCGACGTGCGGGCGGGCCCGTCCATCGAGGCGGGCTCCGCCGGCGCGGCGTCCCCGGTGGGGTGAGATCCGCCTGCGCGCGCCTCCGGCGCGTGCGTGGGACTTCGTCCGCCTCCTGGACGGATCGGGCTCGCGTGGGCCCGGGCACGCGTGCGGCGCGCGGTGTGGGCGAGCGCACACGACGAGCTGCGAGCTGCGAAGAGGCGAGATGAAGACGCAATACACGCTGCTGTCCGGCGAGACGGTCGAGTTCCCGACGCCGGCGGGCGAGCTGGGCGCCTTTCTGTCCCGGGTCCTGGCGGCGGCCAGGGATCCGTCGGTGTCCGACGCGGAGCTGCTCGATCTCGTGCTCGGCCCGGAGAACCCGTTGCTGGACAGGACCTCCGTCGCGGGCCGGAGCGTCGCGACGGCCGACGTGTACCGCGACCCGGCCTTCCACGTGATGCTCGACTGCGTGGCGCGGAAGCGGCTGCCGCCCGATTCGGCGGTCGTCACGCCGCGGACGCGCTTCACGATGACGGTGCCGGACGCCGCGCACCAGCTCGGCATCTCGGAGAGCGCGGTGCGCCAGGCGATCTACGCGGGGCGGCTGCGCGCGAGCAAGGAAGGGGGCACCTACTACCTCGATCCTCAGTCGGTGGCGGGCTACCGCGTGAGCAAGCGGGGGCCGCGGCGTCAGGACCAGATGGCGAAGGGACCGCCCGGGGCCACGCTCGACGCGCGCATCGGCTCGGGGCCGGACGCGAGCTTCCGGGTGAAGCACAGCCGCGACGACTTCGAGCTGTCGGAGAAGCGCGGCCCCGAGTGGACGGGGATGATCCCGGCGGGGTGGCGGCGGATCGCGGTGCTCGGCACGTCGAAGGACCGCTCGCGCTACTGGGAGATCGAGCCCGCCGAGGGCGAGAGCGTGCTGCACTTCGAGGGCTTCTACCTGCGCGGCGGCTTCCGCATCGTGGAGACGGTGAGCACGTCGCCGCGGGCCGTGGCGGCGTTCAAGGACTTCCAGCCGCGATGAGCGCGGGCAGGCGCGACGCGGCGAGCGCGGGAAGCGGAGCGCGACGAGCGCGCGACGCGGGCGCGCGGTGAGCGCGCGGCGCGGTCGCCGGATCAGAAGCGGGCCTGGAAGCTCGTGCCGAGGCCGAAGAAGTCGGGGTTCACGAAGGTGCGGAGGGCCACGGTGCCCTCGGAGGGATCGCGCTCCATGAAGGTGCCGTTGTTGTCGCGCACGTACTGAGCCCACGCGACGGCGGAGAGGATCTTGCTGATATCCCACGTGAGGCTCGCGCGGGCCTGGAAGATAGGCACAGCAGAGGTGTTGTAGGGGAGGATCGACACATTGCCCTGCTCCCGGACGACGGACGTGCGCGCGATCACCGCGCTCATGGCGTCGACGGACATCGTCCTGAACGCGGCGGGGAACTGCAGGCCCACGCCGAGGCCAGGCGTGAGCCGCGCGGACGCGAGGTGGTAGTCGGCCGCGAGCGCGAAGAAGAGCTCGTCGGCCGTCGAGGTCTGCGCGGTCTTCGGGATCGTCTGGAAGGGGATGAAGCTCGGCTGGTTGCGCAGCACGAACGGCAGGTCGCGGTAGACGCCCGTGACGCTCGCGCGCGCATATCCGGATTTGACGACCGCCTGGAGGGCGCCGGCGCGTGCCGGCTGGTGGGCGGTGGCGCCGGCAGATTCGAAGTCCTTGAGGTTCTGAAAGAGGTTCGTCGCCTCGAGGCTCACCGCCCATGTCGTCTTGCCCGGCGCGTACGTCTCGGGCTTGAAGAGGCTCTGCGGCTTGCTGGGATCGTTGCGATAGAGGAGGAAGTCGACCGACTGCGGGATGGGCTCGTTCCTGGCATGCGCGACGACCCGTGCCGAGGCGCCGTAGGTGTAGACCGGGTCGCCGGCGACGTCGGGCAAGTCGAAGCGGCCCTGCTGGAAGTAACCGGCGCCGAGGTCGACGTGAACGCAGGGGTGGAGATCGGCGCCCCCGCCGAGGAGAAAGCCGTAGTTGGTCTGAGCGATTCGGATCTCTTCGGTCTCGCTCGTGCCGGGGGTGAGCACCCTCTGGACCTGGGTGAGGCTCGCGACCTTGAACCCCGCGTACACGCTGAACCGGTCGGCATCGAGCTGTACCTTCGCGCCAGGCGCGGTTCCGATGATGCGCGGGAAGATGGACTGGTTGGCGGAGCCGTTCGTCCCGCCCCACGAGATCTCGTAGAGGTAGCCGAGACGAAACCGGTCCGTGTCGATGGGCCAGAGCGTGACACCGACGCCGGTCCTCCCCTCTGCCCTGCGGCCTAGGTGATAGAAGGCGCGAATGAACGATCCGGCGTCGTAAAACGCCTGATTGACGCTGTTGTTGTTCCTCGACAGCGCGGCGAGGTCGATGCGCAAGACGAGCGAAGCCTCGGTGTCCAGCCGCTCGATGAACCCCGGCATCCTCTTGTAGAGCGCGAGGTGCGTCAGGTTCTCGCGCCCGCTGAAGCGGGAGTTGAGGTTGTCGAAGAAGAGCCGGTATTGCTTCCGATCGCCGACGCTCAGGTTGAGCGAGAGCGGCTGCGCCTGGCCCGTGTCGTGGAGCAGGTCGTCGTCGCCGAGCGTCCACGTGAGGCGCGTGTCCATCGCGTCCCCCGCGCGGACGGGCGGCTCGGTGGCCGCTGGCGGGAGGTAGGGTTCGATCCGCGAGAGGGTGGGGACAACGGGCGTGGGGGCGGGCTGCGAGATCAGAGGCGGCGCGGCGGGCGCCGGGGCCGGCGCGGCCTGGTCCGAGCCTGGCGCGTCGGGCGCCGGGGCCGCCTGGTCCGGGCTCGGCGCTGGCGGCGGCTGCGGCTGGCCCAGCGCCGGCGGCGCGAGCGTGAACAGCAAGGCCGCGGAGGCAGCAGGGGCGAGGAGCGCGCTTCGGTGCATGGAGGGCGGTGGCTTTCCTGGGCCTGGGTGAACCGGCGGGCGCGGCGCGGCCGCGGCGAAGGCGAGGAGGTGGCTAGTCGGTCTCCGCGTCGTCGTCGTCGAAGCTGCGCGTCCGGACGCAGGCCTCCTTCGAGGGCTTCGTGGCGGGCGCGCAGCCGGGCGCCCCGCACACGAGGTCGTCCGGACAGCGGGCCTCGATCGTCCAGTTCAGCGAGCCGCCCGAGAAGCTCCGGAGCGTGCCAGTCACCGCGTCGATCACCTCGCCCCGGTGCGACGGCGGATCGAACGCGCCCACCGTGCCCGTCTGGATCTGGATCATGCTCGACCCGTCCGTGATCTTGTAGTTGCCGCGCGCGGAGTAGCTCGTCCACTCGCTGCACTCGGGGTCGTCCGAGCACGCGTTCACGCAGCTCCTCTCGGCCTGGCTCTCGAAATCGACCTGCCCGTCGCCGTTCAGATCGCAGCTCGACTGCTCCGCGGCGAAGACGTTGTCCCTCGCGGGCCTCGGGCCGAAGCGCTCGCCGATGTGGAACCCCTCGACGCGCACGAGCCCGCTCTCGAGGCGCTCCATGGCCGAGGCGCCGGCGATGGTCGGCCCGTCGAGCACCGTCGGCTCCGGGACCAGGCACTCCGCTCCTTCCTGCGCGCGCGCGATCTCGTACGAAGGGAACGAGAGCTGGGTGAAGCCGAAAAATTCGTCGACGGTGCCCGCGAGGTACTCGACCCGATCGCAGACACGCAGGTTGGCAGGCGTGCTGAAATTGTACACGAAGATGTGGTTGAAGCCGCTGTCCTGGCCGGCCAGATCGGTGACGTAGAAGCCGTCGCTCGAGACACGCGTGACGACGACCTGCTGGGGAGCCGCGGTGTCGATCCGCATCGCTTCGGACGGGTAGGGCGTCGCCGAGCCGCCGCCCTGCACGTCGGCGATGCGCGGCAAGGCGTAGGCGACCGGCTTCGAGACGCCGGCGCTGAAGGAGCCGCCCTCCTCGGTGTCGTCGTCCGGGAAGGCACACCCGGGATCGGCGGGGAAATCGACGAGCGCGTCGCCGGGCGCGTCGTCGTTGACGCCGTTGGCGCACGCGGGGCGGTCGCCCCGGGACGCGGGCCGGTAGCCGAGGTCCTCGACCCACAGCCGGATGGGCCCGTAGACGGCCGTCACGCGGGCGATCCCCTCGGCGACGCCGTCCCGCAGGCGGATGTTGCGGCCGACCGCGACGCCCTCGTCGTTCGCCTCGACGTCGAGCACCGCCCCGGGATCGACGCTCAGCCTGACCATGCCGTCGAAGGGCGGCCGGCGGCCGGCAGCGTCGCGCGCCTCGATCCTGAACGACCAGGCGTCCACCGTGTCGCCGCGGTTGGCCGGCAGCGGCGCATCGACGGAGGGGGGCGCTTCCCCGTTCACCTGCACGACCTGGACCCAGAAGCTCGAGACGCCCCGGGGCGGCCCGCCGTCGCTGCCGCACCCGGCAAGCGCGGCGGCCGCGAGCGCCGCTCTGCGCCTCGCCCGCGGCGTCACTGGCCCACCATCCGCAAGCGGTTGTCGGAGAAGTTGCCGAGCCGCCGGTCGACGCACGCCAGGTACTTGCACTGCTCGCCAGCGGCGCTGCACGGGGCGAGCGCGCTCTCGCACTGCTCCCGCACCCAGTCGGTCGGCGCCTCGGCGCAGACGTCGCGCTGGTAGGCGGCGACGTCATCGCGGCAGCGCGCGAGCACACACGCGCCCCGGGAGCACGGCGCCTCGCCGGTCTTGCACGCCCGCCCCTCGACCACCGACTCGGGGCACGCGCAGACGAAGCCCTCGCCCACGCCCGCGCAATCGGCGTCCCGCCGGCACGACGCGAGCTCGCCGCGCTCGCCCGCGCCGCACGGGCTGCCCGCGCGGATGGCGTCGATCAGCGCGTCGCGCTGCTGCACCTGGGTGTCGAGCTGCGTCGTGTTGCGCTGGAGCACGCGGAACCCGCTGCCGCCCTGGGCGAGGTAGCTCGACGTCGCGAGCTCGTAGGTCGCGATCGGATCGAGCGGCTGCCAGCAGCGCCTCGCCTCGACGTCGCAGCTGCCCACCTCGCCGCCCGGACAGTCGGCGTCGCCGTTCGGGCACGCGATCGCCGGCTGGCGCGCGCCGATGTACACGTGGGTCGCGACGCCGGACGCGGCGCCGTCGGCCGAGCGCGCGGCGCAGTCGATGACGGCCCGCGCGCCCGCGATCTGCGCCTGCGAGACGCACCCGCGGCCGCTCGATCGGCGCGCCACGAAGTCGAAGAGCTCCTGCACCTCGAGGCCGGAGAGCTGCATCTTCGAGATCGAGTTGTCGAAGGGGAAGACGTTGAACATCTGCTCGACCGTCACCGGGCCGGGCACGAGGTCGGCGCGGATGCCCGTCGTGTTCGTGAGCGCGAAATCGGCCTGGATGCCGAGGCGCAGCCACATCGCCCCGGCGACGAGGTTGCCCAGCGGCGAGTCGCCGCCGCTCGCCGAGGCGCGGCGGGAGCCGCCCGGCGCATAGCCGACAAGGAGATCGAGGTTCGCGAGCGCGTCGAGCCCCTGCGCGTACGGCTCGAGCGCCGAGGCGACGATCGGATCGGCGGGCACGCCCTCGGTCACCGGGAAGAGCTCGTACCGGTCCGAGAGCACCTCGAAGCCGTTCAGCGGGTCGTAGCCGCCCCCTAGCTCGGAGGCGTCCCTGGACAGCACGAGGTCGAGCCGCCCGACGAACTTCGCGAACGCGCCGGAGTGCGCGAGCAGCACGTCGCGCGGCGCGCAGTAACGCCGGCGCTTCGCGCCCTCCCCGGGTGAGCGCTCGTCGTTCAGGAGGATGTAGTGGCGCTGCTCCTCCTCGTCGTAGTACCGCGAGCAGTCGCGCACGCGCTTCGGCGGCTGGAGGACGATGTGGTTGTGCCCGCCGAGCACGACGTCGATGCCCGTCGTGGTCTCGATCATCCGCTCGTCGCCGTCGAGGCCGAGGTGGGTCACGAAGACGATGACATCCACCGTGGGGCGGAGCAGGTCGACGTAGAACTGGGCGACCTCGGTCGTGTTCAGCGGGGTGACGCCGAGCCGGTTCGGCGCCTCGAAGATCGACGTCAGGCTGGAGAGGTTGCCCATCCCGACGACGCCGACCTTGAGGCCCTCGAGGTCGAAGACCGTGAACGGCTGCAGGATGGCGCCGAGCGGCGAGGCGCCGGGCTGCGCGGGGTCCTCGAGCTGGTAGTTCGCCGCGAGGACGGGGAAGCCGGCGTTCTGCTGGAGCTGGATACCGAGGTTCAGCGCGCCGCGGTCGAACTCGTGGTTGGCGACGATCATGGCGTCGACGCCCATGGCGCCGAGGGCGCGGATCTCCGCCTCTCCCGAGTAGAAATTGAAGATCGGCGCCCCCTGGAAGCAGTCGCCGCCGTCGAGGTGAAGCGCGCGCGACGACCGGGCGCGCTCGCGCCCGAGGAGATGGGACATGCGCGCGGCGCCGCCGACGTTCGCGATCGAGGCCGCCGCGCCGAGGCCGAGCCCCGCGTCCACCTGGCCGAGCTGCAGGTTGTACGGGAAGAGCCGCGAGTGGATGTCCGACGTGTGGAGCAGCGTCAGGTGCACCTGCCCGACGAGCCGCGCCGGCGGCGCCTCCTCCTCGCAGCCCGCCGCGCACAGGCCGAGCGCCACAGCGCAGGCGGCCAGCGCGCGCGCCACGCGGGACGCGACCGGCGGCGCCGCGGGCGCCGGCCCCACCGCACCCGGCGCGCCGCTCACCGTGTGGCGCGCTCTCCCGTGAGCAGGTCGTAGAGGTCCGGCGCGAACGCGGCGGCGACGCAGCACTCGACCTCCTCCGCCGTCGCGCAGGCGAGCGCCTCCGCCGCGACCGCCTCGGCCTCGGCGACCGTGATGCGCCGGAGCGTCTCCTTGATCTCCGGGATCGCCGCCGCCTCCATCGAGAAGTCGCGGAGGCCGAGGCCGAGCAGCAGCAGGGCGGCGAGCGGATCGCTCGCCATCGCCCCGCAGAGGGACACCGGCCTGCCGAAGTCCTGGCCTGCCTGGATCACCTTCGTGATCAGCCGCAGGATCGACGGATCGAAGGGCGAGGCCAGGTAGGCGAGCGAGCGGCTGGTCCGGTCGACCGCGAGCGCGTACTGGATCAGATCGTTCGTCCCGAGGCTCAGGAACGCGGCCTCGCGCGCGAAATGGTCGACCATGACCGCCGCCGAGGGCACCTCGATCATCACGCCGAGCGGGATCTCGTCGGCGCACGCCTGGCCGCGGGCGCGCACCTGCTCCTGCGCGCGGTGCAGCAGCGCGCGCACCTGCCGGAGCTCGCCGAGGCCCGCGACCATGGGGATCATGATCCGCACGTCGCCGTAGGCGGAGGCGCGCACCATGGCGCGGAGGTGCTCGAGGAAGACGTCGGGGCGCGAGAGCGCGAGCCGGACCGCGCGGAGGCCGAGCATCGGGTTCATCTCGGGCGGCACCTGGAACGTGGAGACGAACTTGTCGCCGCCGATGTCGAACGTGCGCAGCGTGACCGGCTTCGGGCGGAGCGCCTCGACGACGGCGCGGAAGATCTCGAACTGCTGGTCCTCCGAGGGCGGGGACGTGCGGTCGATGTAGAGGAACTCGGTCCGGTAGAGGCCGATGCCGTCGGCGCCCTGATCGCGCGCGAGGATCGCCTCGGCCGGGAGCTCGACGTTCGCCCGGAGCGACACCTTGACGCCGTCCTTCGACTGGGCGGCCCGGTGCCTGGACTCCGAGAGCTCCTTTCCGAGCGCGACGTAGCGCTCGGCGCGGGCGCGCGCGTCCGCGAGCTCGGCCGGGCCGGGGCGGACGACGACCGTGCCGCGCAGCCCGTCGATCACCACGAGGTCGCCCGTGATCACGCGCTGCAGGACGTCGCTGACGCCGACCACGGCCGGGATCTCCAGCGCGCGCGCCATGATGGAGGTGTGGCTCGTGCGGGTGCCGACCTCGGTGACGAAGCCGACGACCGGCTCGTCGACCATCGCCGCGGTGTCGGCCGGCGACAGGTCGTGCGCGATGAGGATCGTCGGCCCGGAGAAGCGCGGGAGCGCCGCGCCGAACGTCGCCGGCATGGCGATCGAGTTCTGCAGCTCGATCAGGCTGCGCGTGGAGAGCGGCGAGGTGTCGCGCGAGGACGGCGGCTCCTGGGGCGGGAGGCTGAACGCGCGCAGGAGGCGCTCGCCGACGAACAGGACGTCGTGGCTGCGCTCGCGCAGGTACGGGTCGTCCAGCGCGGCGAAGCGGCCGGCGATCGCCTCGCATGCGGCCGCCACCGCCCACTCGGCGCAGCGGCGCTCCTCGGTGACCTGGCGCTTCACGGCGTCGGCGAGCGCCTCGTCGCCGAGCATCAGCAGGTAGGCTTCGAGGATCGACGCCTCGGCGCGGTGGTCGCCGATGCGCTTCGCCATGTCGCGCAGCTCGTCCTGCGCGCGCTCGACCGCGGCCTCGAAGCGCTCGATCTCCGCCGTGATCTCGCTGGAGACGACGCGGCGGCGCGGGTGGTTCGTCCGGTGCCCGCCCATCACGACGGCCGCGCCGATCGCGACCCCGGGCGACCCGGCGATGCCCCGCAGCGTCTCCGTCCGGGCGCCGGGCGGCTTCGAGTCGACCCGGGCGCCAGGCGCCGCCGGGTCGCTCCGGACGGCGTCCGCCGGGGCGGGATGCTCGTCCGGGGCGTCCGACGGGAGCGCGCTCGGGCCGCGCGTCACTCGTGCTCTCCGAAGCGCGCGGCGATCAGCTCGCCGATGGCGGAGACCGCGTCGGCGGCCTGATCGCCCGTCGCGCTCACCTCGATCTGGGTGCCCATCGACCCGCAGAGCAGGAGCACGCCCATCACGCTCTTCGCGTTGGCCGCCTGCCCGTCCGGCCCGGTCAGCGAGATCTCGCAGTCGTAACGCCCCGCGAGCTGCACGAGCTTCGTCGCGGCGCGCGCGTGGAGCCCGCGCACATTGATGATGGTGAACCGTCTCGTTACCGCCTCGGTCGTCACCGCTCGCCCCCCGTCACGCTCGTGTCCGACGCCGGGCGAGGCTCCGACGGGGTCGCTCCCGGCTGCGCCAGCCGGAGATCCACGCCGGGCGCCCCGGCCATGCCCTCTCCCACCCCCGAGGGTACACCACTCGTGCTCACCCGGGCGACGTCCCGGTGCACGACCGTGATGGGGAGCCCCGTCTTCCGCCGCAGGCTGTCGCTGAGCGCGTTGGTGAGCACGACGGAGCGGTGCCGGCCGCCGGTGCATCCGATGCCGACGGTGAGGTAGCTCTTTCCTTCGCTGGCGTAGCGCGGCATGCAGAACGAGAGGAGCTGCTCTGTCCTGCAGATGAACTCGAGGGCATCCGGGTTCTTCAGGATGTACTCCCGCACCGGCTCGTCGTTCCCCGTGAGCTCGCGGAGGCCGTGGACGAAATACGGGTTGTCGAGGAAGCGGACGTCGAAGAGCAGATCGGCGTCGAGCGGGATGCCGTACTTGTAACCGAACGAGACGAACCGGGTGGACATCCGGGGCACCTCGACCCTCGCGGGGCGCAGCCGCTCGATGACGACGC
Source organism: Sorangium sp. So ce145 (assembly GCF_051525985.1). NCBI lineage: Bacteria > Pseudomonadati > Myxococcota > Polyangiales > Polyangiaceae > Sorangium > Sorangium sp. So ce145. Next base: position 8,055,037 of record NZ_CP150315.1, read on the forward strand.
GGCGCAGGTCGTGCGTCGACAGCCGGGTCGTGTCGAGCTCGATGGTCGCCCTGGCCCGCAGCGACGCGAGCCGCTCGCGCTCCAGGAGGACGCCGTCGAGCATCGCGATGGCGCCGCTGCCGCCGGTCGTCAGCGGGTGCGGGCGCCGCGTCTCGCTGAAGCGCCGGAGCAGCGTCTCGTCCGAGGCGTCGAGGAACAGGATCACCACGTCCCGTCCGGTCCGTATCGAGTCGAGCGCCGCCGTGGCGCCTGCCAGGAAGGAGCCCACCCGGACGTCGATGCCGAGCCCGATCCGGGTGATCCCGCCCGACTCGCACGCCTCGACCGCCGGCTGCACGAGCGACGTGGGCAGGTTGTCCACGCAGAAGAAGCCGAGGTCCTCCAGGGCGTGGAGCGCCGTCGACTTGCCCGCGCCGGAGAGGCCCGTGACGACGACGACGCGCCCCGGCGCGCCGTCGGGCCCGAGCAGGCCGTGCTGCTGCTGATCGCCTCCGTTGCTCACCCTCGCCTCCTCGGCCGCGGCAGGCTCACGGACGACTCCGTGGGGCTGAACCCGGAGCTCGGGCGATCGGGGGGCGGCCTGCCCCGATCCACGGGCGGCCGGAAGGCGCTGCTCGGGGGGTTCGGCGCGTCCGCGCCGCGGCCGGGCGGCGGCGGCGGCCGGGGCGGGCCGGGCGGCGCGGCGCTCCGCGAGGCGCCTTCCTCCGCGAGCCTCGCCGGCGGCGGGATCGACGACTCCTCCGGCGAGCGCTCGCGGAGCAGCTCGCCCTCGACATTGCCGAAGAACTCGCGGGCCGCGTGGAACCCGGCGTTCTTCAGGAGCTCGTTGCGGGCGGCGACCTCGAGGATCGACGCCATGTCGCGGCCCGGGCGCACCGGGATGACGAGCTCCCGGATCTTCACGCCGAGGATGGTGTGGTACCGCTCGTCCAGCCCGAGCCGATCGTACTCGGTGTCCTTCGACCACTCGACCAGCTTCACCACGACGTCGATCCGCTTGCGCTCGCGGATCGACGTGACGCCGAAGAGGTCCTTCACGTTGAGGATGCCGAGGCCACGCACCTCGAGGTGGTACCGGAGGAGCTCCGCCGGGGCGCCGAAGACCATGCCCGGAGGGCGGTAATCGCACTCCACGGCGTCGTCGGCCACGAGCCGGTGGCCGCGCATCACGAGATCGAGCGCGCACTCGCTCTTGCCGATCGCGCTCGACCCCATGAGAAGGAGGCCCACGCCGAAGACGTCGACGAGCACGCCGTGCAGCCGCAGGCGCGGCGCCAGGCGATCGTCGAGCAGCGCGTGCAGCGCGGTGATCGTGGCGCTCGACCGCACCGCCGAGACGAGGAGCGGCGTCCCGGTCTCCTCGGCGCACTGCGCGAGCTCCGGCACGGGGACGAACCCGATGCCGGAGCCGTTCGCCTCGAACGGCTGGTCGCCCTGCGTGAGGATGACGCAGCACAGGCCGAGCTCGAAGAAGCCGCGCAGCGACAGGAGCCGGTCCTCGCGGGACAGCTTGTGGAGGAACGAGAGCTCGGTCTGCCCGAGGATCTGCACCCGCGTCGGGACGATGCCGTGGAAGTGGCCGACGAGCGCGAGCCCGGACTTCTGGATGCGGGTGTTCATGATGGGCCGGTCGAGGCCCGCGGCGCCGGCGATGAGCGTGAGGTCGATGCCGAGCCCCTCGTCGGCCATCAGGCTCCGCACCGCGATGGCGGGGCGGTCCGCCCGGCCACCGCGGGTCGAGGGGGGCATCCGGCCGCCCCCTTCCCCTTCCTGTCCGCCGCTGCGCGGGCCGCTCATGACACCGACCTCCCTTCCTCGGCGGCGATGAGCTCGAACGCCGCGCGCCCCGTCGAGGCGCCGAGCAGCCGCCGCCTGAACGTCTCGTCCCGCAGCAGGCGGGAGATGCGCGCCAGCGTCTTGAGATGCTCGCCCGTGGCGCGCTTCGGCCCGATCACGGCGACGAGGATGGACACCGGCGCCCCGTCGATCGCGTCGAAGTCGATCGGCTTCGGGCAGATCAGGACCGCGCCGATCAGCCGATCGACGCCCTCCATCGCGCCGTGGGGGATGGCCACGCCGCTCCCGACGCCGGTGGACTGCAGGCGCTCGCGCTCGCCGAGCACCCGCTCGATCTCATCGGCCTTGACCCCCGGCTGTCCTGCCGCGAGCAGGGCGGCGAGCCGGCGGAGCGCGTCCGTCTTGGAGCGGACGACCCCCTCCTGCTCGCTGGCGACGGATACCTGGTGCGCGGTCAAGATGTCGCGGACTTGCATGCTGATTTCGGCGCTCGGGCGAGGTGAGAGGGCTCTGGAACGGCGCACGTGGCACGGTCGGCGCAGCGCTCGGCCAGGGCCAAGCGAGCCGATGTGGCCATCGTACCCTGGGGACTTCGGGCACGCGACTCAAGGACGCTATCGCGACGACCGGCCCTGGAGGGAGCGTTCTTCGCGTTCTTCGCGTCGCGATCGCTGGGCGACCGCCGCGCCGCTCGAGGCAGGCCCCCCGGCAGGTTGGGCATGCGCAAGGGTGAGCTGATGAAGACGAGCGCCCTTCGCCGCCGCGCTCGCCGCGGCGGCGCGCGCGGCGGCTCACACGGAGGGAGCGCGCCGCCTCGCCCGCGCGCGGCGGCTCACACGGAGGGAGCGCGCCGCCTCGCCCGCGAGCGGCGGCTCACAGGATGGGAGCGCGCCGCGCCGGCGGGCGCGGCTGCCCTCGCTCCGGTTCGCGCGTCGCGCCTCGGCGACGCGCGCGGCGGCTCACGATCGGGTGCGTCCCGTCGCGGCCACCGCCTCGCGCTCCACCTCGACGGCGTACTCGCCGGCGCTCGTGCCGCCGCGCTTCCGCGCTATGGTGTGACCCTTCCCATCCCGGATCTGCCGCTCGAGCTTGTCGTGGACCATGTCGATCGACGCGTACATGTCCTCACCCCGCTCGGTCGCATGGAAGGCTAGACTGCCGGAGGAGAGGCGAACGTCGGCGACGTGTGTCAGCCCCTCGACGGAGAGGGTGACCTGCGCCGTCATCGCCTGCCTAAGGAACTTCTGGAGCTTGGCCACCTTCTCATGGGCGTAATTCTTCACGGCGTCGGTACCCACCATATGGCGGAACGTGATCGTGATGTTCATCGGGTCCAGCCTTCCTTCCCTGATGCGTAGATGAAACAATCGACTACGGCTACAGAGCACCCCTCCATCTCCATCGTAACACTGATGTAGAGCTCTGGTCTGCACTCAACGGCGCAGCGCTCTCGTTTTGTTTGGCGTCGTTCCGCTTCTGCGTTTCTTGCCCCGGGTTGCCGCGTCTTGCGCCAGCCTGCCGCGGCTTGCCACCTCTCGCGCACCTCGTCGTCGTGCCCACGCGTCACCGTGGTTTGCCGCGCTGCGTCCTGCGCGGCCAGCGCGCCTCCTCTTCAACAAGCCTTGGCACGCCCCGCTTGTTCCAGCGCCCGGCGCACCGTGTGCGGGGCGTGGCCGGAGGTCAGCGCGATCTCGCCGATCGTGGGTGTGCGCCCGAGCTCGGCCGCGAGCCGCCTCGCGCTCGCGAGGACGGCGCGGAGCACCTCGACATCGCCCCGATCGAGGGGCTCGGCGACGCGGAGGCCCTCGGACTCGAGCCGGTCGATGATGTACTCGACCTCCTCGTACGAGACTGCCCGGCGGTCGACGACTTCGGCGATGTCGTTGAGGTCCACCCGACCGGTCGACCGATGGCGTGTAAGGAGCTCCTGGATCATGTCGTCGATGACAGGCGGCACGGCGCTAGCGTGCCACCTTCGCGCAGGCCGCGCACGCGCCCGCGCGGGCGAAAGCGGGCCCGAGAGCCGAGCGCGAGACCGAGCTGATCGAACGTCCCGGCGCCGCGCTCCCCGGCCCTCCCCCCGGCCCTCCCCGCGGCCTCGCCGCGCGGAGCCGGGCCAGCCGGCTCGCCCGGCGCGGGCCCGCCGCCGCATCACACCTCATCATCACGGCGCGCCACGGTGGACCGCACCTGCGATCGACGTCTTCATCTGTTCAGCGATGTTTCCGCCAGGATGCGCGATGCATGATAGAAATGGACGCGTCATCGGGCGGATACACATCAGGAGATCTTCCATGCGCTGGGCCCCTCCCGAATCGCGATCGCGCTATGCGATCCGCGACCATATCGAAGCAAACCTGGATCCGGTCAAGGATCATCAGGAGATTGCATTTCTCTCGACGTGCTATGATTTCCCGTGGGACACGCAGCACGCCCTCGAGCTCGCGCTGTTCCGTGTCTTCGGGATCGCCAAGGGCACACCTCTCCTGGTGCAGACAGGGGAGTTCCTCCAGCGCACCCAGAAGCGTTACGACGACACCGTCCTCATCCTCTCCGAGATGCTGGAGAACGGATACGACAGCGAGCGCGGCCGGGCGGCGCTGCGGCGCATGAACCGGCAGCACGGGCGTTACGCCATCCCGAACGACGAGTACCTGTACACGCTGTCGACGTTCATCTTCGAGCCCATCCGCTGGAACGAGCGCTTCGCCTGGCGCGCGCTGCTCGATAAGGAGAAGCTCGCGGCCTACCACTACTGGAAGCAGGTAGGGACGCTGATGAACATCAAGGATATCCCGCCGAGCTACGAGGCGTTCGAGCGGTTCAACCTCGATTACGAGGCGGAGCACCTGCGGTTCTCGGAGGACAACCGGAAGCTCGCCGTCACGACGCGGGACCTCGTGCTGGGCTGGGCGCTGCCGAGAGCGCTATGGCCGCTCGGGGCGCCGGTCCTCCACGCGATGATCGATGATCGCATGCTCGACGCCGTCGGGCTGCCGCGGCCTCCGCCCGGGCTGCGCGGCCTCGTGCAGGGGGCGCTCCGCGCGCGCGGCCCGCTCTTGCGGGCCATGCCGCGCCGGCGCTCGCCGCGCCTGCTCACTCAGCTGAGGAACCGCACGTACCCGGACGGCTACCGTATCGAGGATCTCGGCGCGCGGTGACCAGCGCAGCTCCACGGGCCGGCGAGCCCAGCCGCTGCGCCGGGCAAGCGGCTGCCCACCGGCTCAAGGCTGCCTGCCGGCTCAAGGCTGCCCACCGGCTCAAGGCTGCCTGCCGGCTCAAGGCTGCCTGCCGCCTCAGGGCAGCTGGCGCCGCAGGAACTTGAGCGCCTCCCGAGCAGCGCGGTTCACCGGCTCGTAGACGTCCGGGGTCGTCCTGAGCGGCGCGCCGATCGGCTCGCCCGGGCGGACGCCGAGGATGCGCTCGACGTCCTCCAGGAGCGATTGCATCGAGTCGTAGCGGTTCCCGGGGGCCTTGCGGAGCGCGGTGGCGACCAGCGCCTCGAGGCGCCGATCGATGCCGGGCCGGATCGAGCTGAGCCGGGGGGCCGGGGTGCAGGCGTGCTGGGCGACGACCACCACGTCGTCCGGCGAGGAGAACGGCAGCTGGCCGGCGAGCATGCGGAACATGGTGACGCCGAGGGCGTAAACGTCGGTGCGGCCGTCGATGGGATCGGCGAGGGCCTGCTCAGGCGCCATGTAGGGGACCGTGCCCAGCACGAGACCGGCGGCGGTGGTGGGGCCCGTCTTCAGCTTCGCGAAGCCGAAATCCATCATCTTGAGCACGCGCGGGCCGCCCGCGGAGCGGACGAGGAACAGGTTGTCCGGCTTCACGTCGCGGTGGATGACGCCGGCCGCGTGCGCCGAGGCGAGCGCCGACGCCGCCTGCCGTATCAGCGGGAGCGCGACGGCCTCGCTCACGGCCACCTCGCGGCGGAGCAGGACGCCGAGCGACTCGCCGGTGAGCAACTCGAGCACGATGAACGGGGACCCGTCTTTGCGCTCGCCCGCGTCGAGGACCCGGACGATGTTGGGGTGCCCGAGCTCGGCCGCCACCTCGAGCTCGCGGAGGAACCGCTCGCGCTGGGCCCGATCGGCGGCGAAGCTGCGGTTCAGGATCTTGATCGCGACCTGCTCCTTCGTGCGGCTGTCCGCAGCGAGGTACACGCGCGACATGCCGCCGGCGCCGATGAAGCCCTGGATCACATAGCGGTCCTCGAGGATGGCGCCGAACTGCCGCGTCGGCTGCGCCGGCGGCGGCGCGGCCGACAGCGACTGGACGAGGCGCGCGCCGTCGTCGGGGCAGAAGCCGTACGAGCGATCGGTGTACGCGCGGTGGCAGCGCGGGCAAATCATGGGACCCGGGTCATGATGGCGGCGGGGGCGGGGATCCTCAAGGGACTTGCGGGCGGGCGGCGCGCGGCGCCGCTCCCGGCGAGGTGGATCGCGGCGCGCACCTCGGCTATGCGTGCGCCTTTCCTCGTCGACGCGACGATTCACCCCGAGATCGAGAGACAGCCCGTGACCTCACAGAAGCACCCTGCGACCCTCATCCCCGGCGACGGCATCGGCCCCGAGATCGTGGACGCGACGCTGCGCGCCCTCGACGCGCTCGGCGCGCCTTTTGAATGGGAGACGTGCGTGGCCGGCATGGCCGGCGTCAAGGACGCGGGCGATCCGCTGCCGCGGGCCACGCTCGACAGCATCCACCGCACGCAGCTCGCGCTCAAGGGTCCGCTCGAGACGCCGATCGGCGGAGGGTACCGCTCGTCCAACGTGCGCCTGCGGCAGGAGTTCAAGTTGTTCGCCAACGTGCGTCCCGCGCGGACGCTGATCCCGGGCGGCCGCTTCGAGAACATCGACATCGTGCTCGTGCGGGAGAACCTCGAGGGTCTCTACGTGGGCTTCGAGCACTACATCCCGATCGGCAGCGACGAGCACGCGGTGGCGATCGGCTCCGGCGTGAACACCCGGGTCGGCTCGCGCCGCATCGCCGAGTTCGCCTACGACTACGCCGAGAAGAACGGCCGCAAGAAGGTCACCATCGTCCACAAGGCGAACATCATGAAGGCGCTCACGGGCATCTTCCTGGAGACGTCGCGCGAGGTGAGCAAGGGCTACGAGGGTCGCGTGGCGACCGACGAGCGGATCGTGGACGCGTGCGCGATGCAGCTCGTGCTGAACCCGTGGCAGTTCGACGTCATCGTCACGACGAACCTCTTCGGGGACATCCTCTCGGACGAGATCGCGGGCCTCATCGGCGGCCTCGGCATGGCGCCGGGGGCGAACATCGGCCAGCACGCCGCGATCTTCGAGGCGGTGCACGGCTCGGCGCCGGACATCGCCGGCAAGGGCGTGGCGAACCCGATCGCGCTCATGCTCGCCGCCGCGATGATGCTCGACCACGTGGGCCACCGGGAGCTCGCCGGCCGCCTGCGCGCCGGGATCGACGGGGCGCTGAACCTGGACGGGGTCCGCACCCGCGATCTCGGCGGCAAGGCGGACACGAAGACGCTCACCGACGCCATCGTGGCGCGCATCAAGAACGGCTGACCGGGCGACGTCATCACGGCTGATCTCGCGCCTTCGCCGCGACGCAGGCCGCGGTGGCCCGCGGGGTCAGCCGCCGCGCGAGAGCGGGAGCGTGAAGTGGAAGGACGTCGTCTCGTCCAGCTGGCTCTGCGCCCAGATCCTGCCTCCGTGCGCCTCGACGATGCCCTTGCAGATGTAGAGCCCGAGGCCCGTGCCGGGCGGGCGGCTCCTGGCTGGATCCGACGAGAGCCGCTGGAAGCGCTGGAACAGCCTCGGCAGCTCGTCCGGGGAGATCCCGGGCCCGCGGTTCTCGATGGCGACCTCGAGCTCGGCGTCGCGGAGAGAGAGCGTCACGCGGATCGGCGCGTCGGGGTCGCCGTACTTGGCGGCGTTGAGGAGGAGGTTTCCGAGCACCTGGTCCATGCGCGCCGCGTCCGCGTGGACGGGCGGCACGTCCTCGTCGGCGGCGAGCACGACGGCGCGCTCCGGCCGCTCCGCGGCTGCGAGCTCGACGGCGGCGTGGAGGAGGGCGCGCAGATCGGTCGGCCGCCGCTCGAGGGAGAAGCGCCGCGCTTCGAGCTTGGAGGCGTCGAGCAGGTCCTCGGTCATCCGCTCGAGCCGCTGGACGCTGGCGACGATCTTCCCGCTCCACGCCTGGATTCCGGCGTCTTCGGATCGGCGCGACAGCATGCCCGCGCACGCGGCGATCGCGGTGAGCGGCTGCTTGAGATCGTGCGCCACGATGGAGAGCCATTCCTCGCGGAGCCGCTCGCGCTCCATGAAATGGGTGACGTCTTCGTAGCTGGCGATGGCCCCGAGGATCCCCCCCTGGTCGTCGCGGACGGGGCCTGCGCTCACCACGACGGGGATGGTGCTCCCGTCGGCCCGCTGGAGATACAGCTCGGCGCAGATCGTCCCCTCGCCGCGCGCCGCGCGGACGAGGGGCATCTCGTGGTGCGAGAGCGGCCGTCCGGTCGGCTCGCACAGGCGCGCGTACTGGGCGGCCCCGAACGCCGTGAGGGGGTGAGGGCCGGCGCAGAGCTGCTCGCAGCGGCGGCTAGCGACGAGCGAGTGTCGTCCGCGCTCATCGAAGACGGCGATGGCAACGGGGAAGTCCTCGATGATGCTGCGCAGCCACTGCTGCTCCGCCGCGAGCCGGTCCTCTGCCTCCCGGCGCGCGGTCTGGGCGTCCCGGAGGAGGGCCTCGGCGCGCTGCTGCGCCGGCGAGCTCGCGCCGCCGGCGTCGTCGAGCCCGCGGTGGTGGAGCTCGGTTCGTTGGTGGTCCTCGCGCTCGACGGAACCGAGGGCGAGGGCGAAGACGGCGCCGAGCGCCTGGACGCGCGGGATGAGCTCGTGCGGGGGCGGGCTGCGTTCGCCGAAGGCGCAGGTGAGGACGCCCAGCGGCCGCCCGGCGCCGAGCAGGGGTGCGGCCAGCACCCAGCACGGCCTCAGGCAGGCGTCGATGGCGCGGACGTCGGAGAGGCGCTCGATCGCCGCCGCGTCCGCCGCGGTGTGTTCGATGCGGCAGCTCTCTGCGGCGCGCAGGACGAGGGACGGGGTGCTCGTGAGATCGTCGAGCGCGCCGGCGAGCGCGCCGGGCAGGCCGGAAGAGGCGAGCAGGCGGACGTGGAGCGCCCGCTCGGCCGGCGAGCGCGCCCCGTGGAGGAGCGCGATCTCCGCGCCGAGCAGCCGGACCGCCTGCTGGACGATGGTGTCGTGGATCTGCTGCGGGTCGAGCTTCCCGGCGAGCGCAGCGCACGCCTCGACGACCGCCTCCGCCAGCTGGGCCGCGGGAGCGAGCTCGCCGTTCGCGGCGGAGAGCTGGTCGTTCGCCGAGATCGTCGTCACGCGTCCCTCGAAGCCTTGGCCTAGCACCTGCTGGCGGAGGTGCCGCTCGAGCGGACGGAGTAACGTACCGGTCGAGCCGAGCGGCCGAGCGGGCGGAGGCTCGCGTGTGTGGCTCTCATCGGGGGGGCGGGTCGAAGCGGCGCTTTGCCCAGCTCACGAGCGGGCTGTTGTCCCGGGCCCGCACGGCGCCGGGCGCGCCGCGGCGCTTCCGCCAGTCGCCCTCGCGGACGCGCCGGCACCCGGCCGCCTGCTCCATCGAGAGGAGGTATGCCTGGGCTTCCTGCCCGCCGGCGAGGCGGATGGGGGCTCGCCGGTGCAAGATCGGGTGTCCCCGGTGGACGTCGAGCGCGGCGAGCGCGGCCGGCGCGATGGCGTAGAGCTCGCCGGTCACGGCGACGAGCCCGCCTTGGACGAGAGCGCCGGTCGTGCCCAGATCGACGAGCGCGTACTCGGGGGTCGTGGTCGCCTCTCCGAGCGGGCGAGCTGTCGCGAGCCATTCGTGCTGCTCCTCGCCCTTCATGAGGTTGTCGTAAACGAAGAGCACCATCTCATGGGTCGTCATTGGCGTGGTCCTCGGGATGGGCTCTGCGGCCCGGCTCCGACGCTCGCAAAGCGAGGGCGCGAGCGCAAGGCTGCTCGGAGCGACGCGGGCGAGCCGTGGCAAAACTGTAGCCGCAGAGGAAACTTGCACCTACGCACCTCTAAACAGCTGCGGTTCTCGTCGATGCCCCGCCAATTCCAAGGTGCATCCACCACTGCCGACAGTGCCCCATGCTCGCTCGACGCTCGCGCTCGCAAACATCCGAGCGCAATTTTGCGCAGCAGCCCGATAATCTCCTGCCCGGCGCGAATGCGGCTTTCATCCAGCCGAGCATTCACTTCTCGGGAGGCGACCTCACTCGACAGCGATTCTCGATCAACGCGTGTCGAAACGATGATCTTTATGGTCGCCGATTTCGTCGAGACGCCCGCAAGCCGACTCCGCTCGTCGCGATTCGATAGATCCTGAATTGCCCGCCCTGATGCACCGGCCTTACTGCGAGCGCGCTCGAAAGACGCGCATCGACGTCGATCCCCCCTCCGCCACCGGATCCCCCTCCCCCTCCCCTACCCCCGTAGCGCCGGCGGGAGGGTCCACGCGGCGGGGGCGGGTGGGCGCGGCGAGCACCGACCGAGGTGCCATAAGGTTGCAGCGGGCTCCACGTCTCAGGCGCGCCTTGTGTGGCGCGCACCATAACGTCCCAGCCGGCATGGCCCGAAGGGAGACATGCCGGGTGGTGTTCTCAGCGCAAGCGCCTCGGCCCCCGTCTTGGCGGATGGCCGAGCGCCCGCCCGCCCCCGCCGCGTGGACCCTCCCGCCGGCGCGGGCGACCAGCTCGCGGGCTACCAGCTGACCAGGAACTGAAGCGTCTCGGCCCCCCGCACCTCGACCGAGATGGTCGGCTTGGCGCCGTACCCCATGACGAGCGCCTCGAAGTTCCCCAGCGGGTACTCCAGCGTACCGCGGTGGCTGCTGATGTCGATCTGCACCTCCGACGGCCCCAGCTGCCGCGCCCTGGCCAGCGGCCCCTTCACGAGCGCGCCCAGGCTGCCCGTGTAGCGCATCAGTGCGGCGCCCGGGTCGGTCGCGAGGTGCATCGTGATCCTTCCGAGCGCGCTTTCCCTGAAGGCCCCGACCTGCTGCCGTGCGAGGCGACGGTACCCTTCCCGCGAGCTCCGGTTCGGGTGCGAGAGCCGCGCAGCCGCGTCGTAGAGGCGCAAGAAGTCGCGCGTCGGATAGTCCGAGAACGGCAGGTAGAGCCCGCCCCTCGGCGGGCTCGACAACGTCGACACCACCTGCGCGAAACGCTCCCCGAGCGTCGCCGCCAGCGCGTTGAAGAACATCCCCTTCATCGCGTAGGACTCGGGGACCCCCGCCACCACGGCGTCGATGTCGATGTTGCCGAGGAGCGGATCGGAAGGACGCACCTCGAACGAAGCTCCGTTCGGCCCGACAAGCAGCCCCTCTGTGGACGGTGCGCTCGGCGGCGCGACGCTTCGGGGCACGGCGCGCATGACACCGCTCTTGGGGATAGGCGTCTCGTTCGCTTGCCGGCGCTGGTCGCTGCGGACCTCTTTCATAGGGAGCTCGCCGCAAAAAAAGACTCAACACAAAGGCCGCTTGCGGCAACCACCGCAGCGAAGGGCACACGATCCATCTCGCACCATCTAGCAACGGCCATGCCGACCGCTCCCTGAGCGAGTCACCGCGTGAACACGGGGTTCATGCCATATTTCCCTTGCATGGATGAAACGCTGGTTCAGCGGTGCAACCGCGCGGAGACGACCGGGACGGTGTTCATCTCCGCTCAGGCCGGCCCGCGCGTCTGCGGCGGCACATACCCGCCAGCGTCCCGAGCCGAAGGAACACCGCGTCAACGCGCCGTGAGGCCCGCGTCAATATGCCTCGAGGCTCGCCTCGATGTGCCTTGAGGTTCGCATCGATACGCCCCGAAACTCGCCTCAACGCGCCGTGTGGCTCGCCTTGACGCACCGGGAGCGCCGAGCTCGCGGAGAGCTCCGCTCTCGCCATGGACGCTCCTCGGCCGCGAAGAACCGTCGAGCGGCGGCGGACATCGCGTGCGCCTGCCCACGATGAATCGGGTGGGCGACGAGGTGGACCTGCGCGCTCCCCGCGCGCTCGACCTGGACGTGGGACGCGTGCAGAAGCCGCACCTCGCCGCGCAGAAGCCGCACCTCGCCGCGCAGAAGCCGCACTTCGGCGTCGAGCGTGGGCTGCCTCTGGTTCGACCAGGCGTCGTGCTCTGCCATCGATCGAACATCGATCGAAGCGTGGTGAGGGGGGCCATGCGCGAGAGCTCCGCGCCTCGCTCGCGCCGTCCATCGAGCGAGGCTGCTGACCTGACGCTGTCAGCAGCGCCGCCCTAGGATGGCGGCGCGTGGGGCAGGACCCCCGAGGAGGACCTCATGAACACAGGACTGGGTGGCGTGATCGTCTATGTGCCCGACGCGGTGGAAGCCGCGGCGTTCTACGAGCGCGCGTTCGGCTTCGAGCGCAGCTTCGTCTCCAGCGGCAACGAATACTGCGAGCTGAAGGGCAGGGTGCCGCTCGGGTTCGTGCAGGAGGACTTCGCGCAGAAGGGCCTCCCGGAGCTCGCGAAGAACAGGCCGGGCGAGCGCGCCGCCGGGTTCGAGATCATCGTCACCAGCGAGGACGTCGACGCGGCGTTCGCGCGCGCCGTGGAGGCCGGCGCAGCCCCCGTGTCGGAACCCCACGACAAGCCGTGGGGCCAGCGCGTCTCCTACGTGCGCGACCTGAACGGCGTCCTCGTGGAGATCTGCTCTCCCTGGACCTCTCCATGAGCTCACCGCAGCTCACCTCATGAGCTCGCCGCAGCTCACCCCATGAGCCGACACCGACCGTACGATCGCGAGCGACGCGGCGCGCCGCCCGCCGCAAGAGTGCGCTCGTGCCCCTGACGGTGCTTCTCCTGACAGGCTTTTACGGCAAGTCCTTGCCGCGCCTGACGCGGCCTGCTTAACCTCCGGCCGTGAACGCGAACGGACGGACACGGGTGCACCTGCTCGTGGCAGCAGCGATCGCCCTGCTCGCGGCCGGCCCCTCGGGGCTCGGCGGCGGGCCCGTCGCGGAGGCCAAGGAGCCGGCCCGCGGAAAGAAGGCGAAGAGCTACGAGTGCCGCGTCCAGAGCCCGCAGAAGTTCCTGAAGCGGCGCACCTTCGTCCAGAAGGGGATGCTCAACCCGAAGAAGCACGCCAAAGCGGTCCGCTACCTCGCCGAGCACTACGGCCACGTCGAGACCGAGGAGACGCGGCGCCACAACTCCGAGAGCGCCTACTCCCAGGCGACGACCGTGCAGTTCATGGGCCTCCCGATCTCCGTCCACGAGAAGATCGCGCCCGCGCTCCACTGCGTCGAGAAGCGGATCCGCTCGACGTGCACCCGCAAGTCCCGCCGCTACACGCCGCGCGCGGTCGGCGGGTTCCGCACGGCGAACAGCTACCGCGGCGCCGAGATCTCGAACCACCTCTTCGGCATCGCCATCGACATCGATCCCGACCGGAACCCGTGCTGCGGCTGCGTCGACCCGTGGCCCACGAGCCCGCTGTGCCAGGAGAAGAAGCGCTCTGCCTACGAGCGCACGGCCCTGTCCCGCTGCTGGATCAAGGCGTTCGAGCGCTACGGCTTCGACTGGCTCGGCCACGACGACCTCGAGGACACGATGCACTTCGAGTTCCTCGGGAATCCCGACCGGTTCAAGAAGAAGTAGCGCGCGGCGATCACGATCACGCGCCGCGGCCGCCCCCGCGCCGCGAGAGCCGCCGCGCGCGCCGCTCCGCCGCGGCCTCGGCGAGGCGGCGATCGTCGTCCGTCTCGAGGAGGATCGGCGGCACCGAGGTCGGCCTGAGCGACGCGTCGACGGCCACGAACGTCACGAAGGCCGTGACCATGGGCCAGATGGCGCCCGTCATCGCGTCCTCCCCCTCGACCGACACCAGGATCTCGAGCGACGTGCGGAAGGTCGCCGTCACCCGCGCGGCCAGACGGACGACCTGACCGACCTTGATCCCATGATCGAACGAGAGGTCGTCGATGCCCGCGGTGACGACCGCGCTGCCGGTGTGCCGCTGCGCGCAGATGGCAGCGCACAGGTCGATCCACGCGAGCACCTGCCCGCCGAAGATCGAGCCGAGCGCGTTCGTGTGCGTCGGCAGGACGTACTCGGTCATCGTCGTGACCGACTCGGAGACGCGCTTCTCGTGCGGGGCCTTCACCCGGCATGCGTATCACGGGCGCCCCCCCGCGCCAGAGCACGCCGGCCCGCCCGGGTCGCCCGGCCTCAGCTGGAGGTCGAGGCCCTGCCCGGGCTCGGGAACGACGGCTCTTCGGCGGCCGGCGAGCGGCCAGGGCTCGCGCTGACCGACGACTTCGTGGGGACCGACTGGCCCGGCGGGCCCGTCGGGAGCGTGGGCTCGTCCTCCAGGCGCACCGACGTGACCTTCAGCCGCGCGAAGATCGCCTCGGCCTTCTCGTTCATCGCCACCGCCTCGCGCCGCGCCGCCATGTTCGCCACGAAGCTGCGATCGGTCGTCAGGAACCGCGCGTAGGCCTGGAACGTGCGCGCGAGCTCGAGCTCGTTCCCCGTCTCCTCGAAGATGCTCACCGAGCGCGCGAAATAGGCGCGCGCGCTCTTCGTGTGCGCGCTGCCCCAGCCGCCCGCCGCCGTGATCTCGCCGAGCGTCCGGAGCGCGATGCCGAGGTGCACCTTGCTCCGGACCGAGGCGAACAGGTCCACCGCCCGGCTGATCGAGTCGCGCGCCTTCTCCAGATCGCCCCGGAGCATGTAGGCCTTCCCGAGGGCGCGCCGCGCCTCGGCCAGGCCGAGCCGGTCGCCGAGCTCGTCGCAGAGCTCCTCGGCCTGCTGCAGCACGCGCACCGCCTCGTCGGGATCGCCGCTCCGGTAGAGCGTCCCGCCGATGTTCGTCAGGATCAGCGCCGTCCGGTTGCGATCGCCGACCTGCCGCGCCACCTCCAGCGCCTCCTCGAAGAGCTCGAGCGCGTGGCGGTGATCGCGCTGGTCCTGCGCGATCATGCCGAGGTTGTTCAGGCTCATCACGACGCCGAGCAGGTCCGAGATCTCGCGCCGGATCGCGAGCGACCGCTCGAACGTGTTGAGCGCCTGCTTGAACTCGCCCGAGTCCTGCAGGGCGAGGCCGAGGTTGTTCAGCGACAGCGCGATCGAGCGGCGATCCCCCATCCGCTCGCGGCGGGCGAGCGCGTCGCGCAGCCATTTCAGCGCCTCCTGGTACTCGCCCCGGAGCCAGTGCAGCTTGCCGATGTCGTCGATCGTCGAGGCGATCCCCCGCTCGTCCCGCGCGCCCTCGAAGAGGCGGAGCGCGGTCGTGAGGTGCTTGCCCGCCTCGTCGAGCGAGCCGCTGTCGCGGTAGAGCCGCCCGATGCGGTTGTGCGCGGCCCCGCCCTTGCGCCGGTTGTCGAGCCGGTAGGCGAGCGTCAACATCTCGCGGAACGCGGCGAGCGCGTCGTCGATGCGCCCGGCGAGCTGGAGGACGTCGCCGTAGTCGTGGAGCGCGTCGATGCGCCGCGCGACGTGCGCGTCGCCGAGCAGCGAGAGCCCGCGCGCATAGTACTCCGCCGCCTTCGCGTTCGAGTAGCGCCCGCGCGCCACGTCCCCGGCGTCGAGCAGCGAGAGCCCCGCCCGGACCGCGTCGCCGATGCGCTCGCGGTGCGTCGCGAGCTCGGCGAGGAGCTCCTCGCTCGCGCGCACCGCCACCTGCTGCTCCAGCCACTCGGCGATCGCGTGGTGGTACCGCCGCTGGGCCGCGGCGCTCATCCGCTTCTGGAGCGCCTCTCGCTCCTTGGCGTGCACGAACACGTACTCGTCCGAGCCCGCGAAGCTCGACTCGCTCTGCTTGCGCAGGTAGCCGCGGTCGCACAGCGAGCGCAGCGCGGCGTTGATCCGGTCGAGATCCTTGTCGCTCTGCTCCTCCCCCCACAGGTCGGGGGCCTGGCTGCCGGCCCTGCCGAGGACGAACAGCGCGCCGCTCCAGAACACCGGGCCGATCGTCGCGGCCTGCTCGAGCAGCTGCCGGCCGTCGTGATCGAGCGCGGCGAGGCGGACGTTCACGGCGTCCTCGACCGTCATCGGCAGGCGCGCCGTCGACAGCTTCCCGAGGTGCACGCGCCAGCGCGGCCCGCCCGCGGAGTCGGGCGAGAGCTCCTCGATCACGCCCTGCTCGTGGCAGATGCGGACCATCTGCTCGAGCAGCGCCGGGTTGCCGTTCGCGAAGGAGCAGGCCGCCTCGACGAGCTCCGACGGCACGCCCGGCTGGGACTGCGGCTCGGCGCGCTTGGCGTCGACGCCGTCGAGGCCGTCGACGACGTCGATGATGACGACATCGTCGCTCCCCCGCGGCGCGCAGGGCGCGAGCAGCGCCCTCGCCATCTCGGCCGCGGCGGCCTCGCCGAGCGGGGTGAGCTCCAGGAGCACGTGGCGCCGGTCGCCGACCTTGCCCCAGTCGTCCTGGCGGGTGAGCAGCTCCGGGCGGGCGGCGCAGACGATCAGGACCGGGCCCGTGAGGTACTCGATGAGGTAGCGCAGGAGCGCGAGGGAGTCGTCGTGGGCCGCGTGGAGGTCCTCGAAGATGAGGCACAGGGGGCCGTGGACGGCGTCCGCCTCGAGGAACGCCTTCAGGACGGCGCGGCGGATGAGGTCGGCCTGCGCGGGATCGTCCTGCACCGCGCGGGTGAGCGGGCTGTCGCCGAACGCGAGCCCGATGAACTGGCCGAGGAAATAGATGACGTCGCCGACCTTGCGGTCGCCCATCACGTGCGCGACCTGCGAGCGGACCTCGGCGCGGGCCGCGTCCTTGTCCATGCCATCGGAGAGGCCGAAGCGGGCGCGCAGGAGCCGCGTGAAGACGCCGTACGCGGACGCCATGTCGCCGGTGCTGCCCGAGGTGACGCGCAGCGCGGCGGAGCCCTGGCGCCGCCGCTCGAGGAACTCGCGCACGAGCCTGCTCTTGCCGATGCCCGGCGGGCCGACGAGCGTCACCGTCCGCGTGGAGCGCTCCCGCTCCACCGCGTCGAGCGCGCGGGCCAGCGCCGACAGCTCCGCCTCGCGCCCGATCAGCGGCGCGAGGGCGGGCGGCGCCGCGCCAATTGCACTGTCGTCTCGGCTCATCTCCTGGCCTCCACGTCCCCGGGTGCCGCAGCGCCGGACACGATGTCCGGAGCCTATACCAGGTTCGGCTTCGGTGGCGCGTGCGGTAAGCTGCCGGGCGTGGACGGCGAGGGCACGGGAACGTCGGTGAGCACGGCGCGCAGCGCCGCGGAGATCCGCGGGCGCATCACGGCTTGCTTCAGCCTGGCCGAGCTGCGCCGCTTCGCGGAGGAGCTCGGCGTGCCGGACATCCCCTGGGAGCGGGGGATCCAGGGAGCGGCGTACGAGCTCGTCCGGCGCTTCGAGCAGCGGCGCGAGCTCGGGCCGCTCGTCGAGCGCCTCCGCGCCGCGAGGCCGCTCGTGGAGTGGCCCGACACGCCGACGGTGCCGTCCGCCGCGTCGAGCGAACCTGCGCACACCGACATCCCCAGGCCGGCGCCGCTGCCGAACCTCTCGCCGATGGTGGCCCCATCACCTCCCCTGGAGGTCGCGACGCTGGCGCCGCCGGCGATCTCGCCTACCCCGCGGACACCGAACGTCACCGGGCCGCAGCCCGCGAATGCGCGGCCGCCCGGCGCCGCGGGGCCGGCGCAGCTCCCGGCCGGCTCTCCGCGCGCCGGCGCGCCGCCGCGCGGGCCGCGCCGCATCGACTCGCGGCTCGCGCTCGCCGCCCTGGGGCTCGTGGCGGCCAGCCTCATCGTGGCCTTCCTCATCGGCAGGGCGTCGAGCGCGCCGGGCGACGACGCGGCGCGCGGGAGCGCCGCGTCCGCGAGCGCCGCGCAGAAGGGCGCCCCACCGCCAGCGGCGCGGCCGGACGGGGTCGCGTCACGGGCCGCCGCCGCGATCGACCACAGGATCGAGAGCCTGGCGCGGGCGTGCGAGATCCCGCCCGGCTCGGCGGAGGACGTGATGCGCCGCGCCTTCGAGCGCTGCGGGCCGTCGCCCGTCTCGGCGGGGCACCGGACGGCGCCGGCGCAGCGGAGCGATCCGCCTGCCGCACAGGCGCCGGGCGCGCTGCCGGCGTCTCCTGGGGCGGGGCCGCGTGCGGCGGCCGCGACCGGCCCTGCGCCCGCCGGCGGCAATGCCGGGTGCGTCGGGGCGTGCGAGCGACGACACCAGGCGTGCAGGGCGACGCAGTGCGGTAAAGAGCCCACGCAGAGCACGCAGTACCAGCGTTACCAGGGCTGCCTGTCGGATTGTCTGGAGCAGGCGTCCAAGTGCCGCCTCGGCTGCCTCTGAGCCTCAGGGCGACGCGTCAGAGCGACGGCCGGCTGCGGCGCATCACGTTGACCGTGACGGTCGGCTCGTGCTCGGGGCAGCCGGTGCGACCGGCCTGGCTCGGGTCGAAGTCGATGCGAAAGCAGGTCTTGCAGACGCAGAGATAGGCGTCGTGGAACTCGCGGAAGTTGAGGATGTCCGCGGCGAAGAGGCTGAGGACGATGTCGCTGAGCAGGTCTTCCTCGCGCGGGCACGGCTCCCACGGCCCGAGGCCTCCGGCGCGGCGCACGCGCCCGCTGTCGATGGCCGCCGCGAGGAAGCGATCGTCCGCGGCGGGCGGCATGAAGGCGCGAAGCGAGGCGAGCACCCGGAGCCGCGCCGCGTCGACGAGCTGCTCGATCTCGGACGCATCCGGGGCCGCCGGGGCCTGAGGGCCGAGCGCCACCTGCTTGGAGAAGCCCTCGGTCACGTAGCCCGGTCGCTGCATCCTCCCGGCTGCCACGAGGTGCTTCTCGAACCAGATCGCGAGCGCCGCCGCGCTCCGGGGAGGCCTGCCGACGAACGTGAGCGCCGCGAGCAGCGCGCGGCGCTCGTGATCGCCGGCGACGAGCGATGCCGCGGACGGCAGCGTGGGAATCGAGGTGTGGGAGTCCTCTTGCGGCATGAACACCCCTTTGCTCCGCCCCAGTCTGCCCGAGGTCTTCTCTCGGGGTCCAGGCGCGATGGCGCCCCGGTCGGAGATTGCGGAACTTCCTGCCATGCGTCGCGTTAGCGGCTCTTTGCCGCTTTTGTAGTGAACGGCGCGCGGCGGATCTCAGTCCGTGATCTTGAGCGCTCCGCTGTCGTCGAGCGCGCCGCTCGCGTCGGCGCCGTCCGAATCTGCCTCGATCTCCGCCTCGGACGCTGCGGGACGCAGGAACGACAGATCGAGGCCGCCCATGGGCTGCTGCGCCGCCGCGCGCGTGGCGGCGAGCGGCAGCGCCTCGGCGTCCGCGGCGGCGTGCGGGGCGGCGCGGCGCGCTTCCCGTTCAGGTCGCTTGTCGTCGCGGCGCGGGGGCTGCGCTGGGTCGCGCCGGCCGGCGCGGGGCCGCTCCGGCGCGGGCGCCGCGGCGGCCTTCGGCGGGCGCGCGGCCTCGGCGCGCGCGGACGGTGACGGCGTCGCGCGCGCCGACGGTGACGGCGTCCGGAGCGCCCTGTCCGTCTTCCTCGCCGCCGTGCGCGCGCGGGCGCGGGAGGGGGCGTTCTTCGCGAGCTCGATGCAGCTGCCGCGCATGGCCGCGGGGCAGGAGATGCGCACGTGCATGTGGTCGTCGTGCGACTCGGCGCCCGTGGGCTGCATCATCGCGAGCTGCGCGCGGACGATCAGCGCGCGGGAGACGCCGATCCGCTTGGCGTGCGCGATCAGCGCGGACCGGAGCGGATCGGAGATGAAGATGTGGCTCACGCGGGCGCGAGGATCGGTGAGAAGGTGCTGGACGAGCAGCCAGTTGCGCGGCAGGTCGAAGCGCGCCCCGGGCACGTTCGTCGAGGCGAGCCGGGCGTCGAACCGGAGGAAGATCGGCGCGTGGACCTGCTTGCCGCGCGCGTCGAGCGCGTAGAAGCCGAGGTCGACGTCGCGGCCGCTCTCGTGGGAGTTGTGGCGGTGGACCTCGCCGCCGCGCTGGCGCGACAGGTCGCCGACGTCGAGCACGGCGCCCGGGAAGCGCTTGGCCACGCCGCGCGCCGAGCGCTCGATCATGCCGACGAGCGCCGGTAGCCCCCAGCGGACGTCGGCGCCGGCATAGGCGGGCACGACGCGGATATCCTTGCGCGAGGTGTCGAGCCGCACGCCGCCCTCGAGGCGCCCTTCGTTGGGATGGCCGACCGACGAGGCGGGCGCCTGGGGCGCGGCCTTCTCCCTGGCCGGCCCGGACGATCGCGGGCCCGCGTCGCCGGCGCGGGGCCGGTGGCCCTTGCTGTCGTCCTTCGCGAGCCGCGCGCGCGGCGCGCGCTTCGTCGCCCCGCGCGCCTTGGCTGCGGCAGCGGCGTCCCGCGGTTTTGCTTCCGCGGCGGGGCGCGCGTGCGAGCGCGCCGGCGCATCCGGCGCCGCGGCGGCCGTCTGGGAGCCGGACAGGGAGAGCGCCAGGATCGTGAACAGCACGGAGAGCGGTCGAGGCACACCGGTGCGTTACGGGGTTTCGACGGGCCGGGCCAAGAAGCCGGCGCCGCCTGGCCGCGCCCTCCGAGGGCCGCTCCCGAGACCTGCGCCGAATGTGCGCTGGCATGTACGGTGAACGAGCGCTGGCGGAAGCGACGAGCGCCGCATGCACCCCGGACACACGCGAGGTTCCCGTCGCCCGCCGGAAGCGCGGCCGAGATGCGCGGATCACCTCGTGACGCCGCGCCGCGGCCGGCGCCGCCCGGCCCCTGTGCCGCGCTGCGGCGCCGGCGCCACGGCATGTCGCGGCGGCAGCGGAGGCTTTTGCCTCGCGGCCAGTTGGGCTACCTCTCGGTCGGCCATGGACAAGGTCTACAAGAGCGCGCTGGACGCCGTGAGGGACATCCCTGGCGGCGCCACGGTCCTCGCGGGCGGCTTCGGCCTCTGCGGCATTCCGGAGAACTGCATCGCGGCGCTCCGGCAGCTCGGCACGAAGGATCTCGTGGTCGTGTCCAACAACTGCGGAGTCGACGCCTTCGGCCTCGGGATCCTCCTTCAGAACCGGCAGATCCGGAAGATGATCTCGTCGTACGTCGGCGAGAACAAGGAGTTCGAGCGCCAGTACCTGAGCGGTGAGCTCGAGGTCGAGCTCACGCCGCAGGGCACGCTGGCCGAGCGCATCCGCGCCGGAGGCGCCGGGATCCCCGCGTTCTACACCCCGACCGGGGCGGGCACGGCCATCAGCGAGGGCGGGCTGCCCGTGCTCTATGGCCCGGACGGCGCGGTGAAGAGGTACTCCGAGAAGAAGGAAGTGCGCCAGTTCGACGGCCGCGACTACGTGCTCGAGCCCGCCATCCGCGGCGACTACGCGCTCGTGAAGGCCTGGAAGGGCGACCGGTTCGGCAACCTCGTCTACCGCCACACCGCCATGAACTTCAACCCGATGATGGCGATGGCCGCGAAGGTCACGATCGCCGAGGTGGAGGAGCTCGTCGACGTCGGCTCGCTCGACCCGGACCACATCCACACGCCCGGGATCTTCGTGCACCGGATCTTCCAGGGCGAGCGCTTCGAGAAGCGGATCGAGCGGCGGACGGTGCGCAAGGCGCCGGCCGCCTAGGCGGCGCGGGGACAGGGGACACGATGGGACTCACGCGGGAACAGATCGCGCAGCGCGCCGCGCTGGAGCTCAAGGACGGCTACTACGTCAACCTCGGCATCGGGATGCCGACGCTCGTCGCCAACTACATCCCCGCGGGGATCGAGGTGGTGCTCCAGAGCGAGAACGGGCTGCTCGGCATCGGCCCCTACCCGATCGAGGGCGCGGAGGACCCGGATCTCATCAACGCCGGCAAGGAGACCGTGACGATGCTCGCCGGCTCCGCGATCTTCTCGAGCGCCGAGTCGTTCGCGCAGATCCGGGGCGGCCACATCGACCTCGCGATCCTCGGGGCCATGGAGGTCTCCGAGAAGGGCGATCTCGCCAACTGGATGATCCCCGGCAAGATGGTGAAGGGGATGGGCGGGGCGATGGATCTCGTGGTGAGCGCGAAGCGCGTCGTCGTGATCATGGATCACGCGGCGAAGAACGGCGCTCCGAAGATCCTGAACGAGTGCGCGCTGCCCCTCACCGGGCGGGGCGTCGTCCACCGGATCATCACCGATCTCGCCGTGCTCGATGTGACGCCCGAGGGGCTCGTGCTGCGCGAGCTCGCGCCCGGCGTGAGCGCCCGCGAGGTGCAGGAGAAGACACAACCAACGCTCCGGGTCCCCTCCGACGTGAACGAGATGGACCTGCGGAGCGCCTGAGGGCTCGCCGATGACCTGGCCTGAAAAGACCCTGCCGACGACCGACGCGAGCGAGAAGCGCTCGCTGGGAGCGGGCGTGTTCCGTCGCTGCGACGGCTGCTCGCACACGCACGACGCCGCCGAGCTCGCGCGCACCTTCGAGGTGTGCTCGCAGTGCGGCCACCACCACAAGCTCGACGCCGACGGGTGGCGGAGGCTCCTGCTCGACGACGGCGAGCTCGCCGCGTGGGACGAGCACCTCGTCCCGAACGACCCGCTCCGGTTCAGCGACGGCAAGAGCTACCGGGACCGCGTCGCGGCGCTCCACAAGAAGGGCCGCGCGAAGGAGGCGATCGAGATCGGCCGCGGCAGGCTGGGCGGCCGCGACATCGCCTACGGCGCGTTCGTCTTCGCCTTCATGGGCGGGAGCATGGGCTCGGTCGTCGGCGAGAAGATCACCCGCCTGTTCGAGCGCGCGACGCGCGAGGAGCTCCCGGTGGTGCTCCTCCAGGCGTCGGGCGGCGCGCGGATGCAGGAGGGCATCCTCTCGCTGATGCAGATGGCGAAGAGCGTGTCCGCGCTCGAGCGGTACCGCAAGGCGCGGCTGCCATTCCTGTCGGTGCTGCTCCACCCGACGACGGGCGGCGTCGCGGCGAGCTTCGCCTTCCTGGGCGACGCGAACATCGCCGAGCCCAAGGCGCTCATCGGCTTCGCCGGCCCGCGGGTCATCGAGAACACGATCCGGCAGACGCTGCCGGCGGGCTTCCAGCGCTCCGAGTTCCTGCTCGACCATGGGATGGTCGACGCCATCGTCCCGCGCCCCGAGATGAAGGCGTACATCGGGACGCTGCTCCAGCACCTCACGGCCGGCCGCCGGGCGCGGCGATGACCTCGGCGGCGCCGCGGCTGCCCGCGCTGCTCGAGGCGCTCGGGCAGCGGGCGCCGCGGGGGATGGAGCTCGGGCTCGGCCGGGTCCGCGAGGCGCTCTCCGCGCTCGGCGATCCCCACGAAGCCCTCCCGGCGGTGCACGTCGCCGGCACGAACGGCAAGGGCAGCGTGTGCGCGATGGTCGAGTCGATCGCGCGCGAGGCCGGGCTCCGGACCGGCCTGTACACGTCGCCGCACCTGTCCCGCTTCGCCGAGCGCATCCGCGTCGGGGGAGAGATGATCGGCGACGCGGCGCTCGAGCGCGCGCTCGCCGCCGCGCTCGAGCGTGTCCCCTCGCCGCTCACGTTCTTCGAGGCGCTGACGGTCGCCGCGTTCGTGGCCTTCCGCGAGGCGGACGTCGACCTCGCGATCCTCGAGGTGGGCCTCGGCGGGCGGCTCGACGCGACGAACGTGATCTCGGCGCCGCTCTGCACGGCGATCACGTCGATCGCGCTCGACCACCAGGCCGTGCTCGGCCCGACGCTGGCGGACATCGCCCGGGAGAAGGCGGGCATCCTCAAGGCGGGCGCGCCCGCGGTGCTCGGCCCCCTCGATCCGGAGGCCGACGCCGCGATCGAGGCGGCTGCGCAGGCGATCGGCGCCGGGCCTCGCCTCCGCGTCGCGCCGGCGGAGCGCGGCGGGCGCGCGGGCGAGATCACGGTGGGGCGCGGCGGGCGCGGGGCGGGCGCGGCGCGCGTCGCCGGGCCGGGGCGCCGCGAGATCGAGGTGGAGCTCGGCCTCCGCGGCGCGCACCAGGCCGAGAACGCGGGCGTGGCGTGCGGCGTCGCGTGGCAGCTCGCCGGGCGGTGGCCCGAGGTCGAGCGGGCGCTCGCGGGTGGGCTCGCCGCGGCCCGCTGGCCCGGTCGCCTGGAGCGGATCGACGCGGGCGGCGCCCGTGTCCTGCTCGACTGTGCGCACAACCCGCACGGCGCGCAGGCGCTCGCGGCGTGGCTCGACGAGGAGGGTCCGGGGGCGGCGCTCACAACGCTCGTGTTCGGGGCGATGGCCGACAAGGGGTGGGGCGAAATGCTACAGGTGCTCGCGCCCCGAGCGCGCCGCCGGCTCTATGTGACGCCGAAGGGCCGCGCGGCCGCGCCGCTCGATGCGCTGCGCGGGGTCGCGCCGGGCGAGGCGATCGGCGATCCGCGCGCCGCGGTGGCGCGCGCGATCGAGGCCGCCGCGCCGGGCGGGCTCGTGGTCGTGGCCGGCTCGATCTACCTGGTCGGCGAGGTGCGCTCGGCGCTGCTCGGCATCGTGGCGGATCCGGTCGTCACGCTCTGAAGCGGGCGCGAGCGGCGCGCTGTGTAGGCGCGTCGCTGCCCGCCGGGGCGCGGCGGGTGGCACGCGCGATGCCGCCCTCCGCGGCATGGCGTTCAGGAAGCGGCGTTCTCCGGTGCTCTTCTCTGCGGCGGCCCTCGTGGCGGCCGCGCTCGCGCGGACGGCGTTCCGCGCCCTGCGGCAGCTCGATCTGCGCGGCCGGGTCGTGGTCATCACGGGCGGCTCTCGCGGCCTGGGGTTGCTGCTGGCCGAGGAGTTCGGCCGGCACGGCGCCCGGGTGGCGATCGCCGGCCGCGACGCGGAGGCGCTCTACCGGGCGGAGCAGCGGCTGCAGGCGCTCGGCGTCGAGGTGCACGCGGCGGCGTGCGATCTCGGCGACCGCGCCGCGGCCGAGGCGTTCATCGACGGCGTGGCGAGGGCGTTCGGCCGCATCGACGTGCTCGTCAACAACGCCGGCGTGATCCAGGTGGCGCCCATGCAGGACCTCCGGGTGGAGGAGCTCGACGAGGCGATGCGCTCGAACTTCTGGAGCGCGGTCCACGCGACGCTGCGCGCGCTGCCGCACCTGAGGCGGCATGGGCGCGCGGCGCGCATCGTGAACGTGGTGTCCATCGGCGGGCGCGTCGCCGTGCCGCACCTGCTCGGGTACAACGCGTCGAAGTTCGCGATGATGGGCTTCTCGGAGAGCATGCAGGCGGAGCTCACGCACGGCGGCGCGAGGGGCCCGCGCGTCACGACGGTGATCCCGGGTCCGATGCGCACGGGGTCGATCTACAACGCCGCGTTCGGCGGCAGCCCGCAGCACGAGTTCGGCTGGTTCGGCCTGGCCTCGTCGCTCCCGATCGCGACGATCGACGCGCGGCGCGCGGCGCGGCGGGTGGTGGCGGCGGCGCGCGAGGGGCGCACCGAGGTGAAGCTCGGGCTGTCGTCGCACCTGCTGAGCTGGGCGCACGGCATCGCGCCGCAGGCGACGGTGAGGCTGATGGGCCTCATCAACGCGCTCCTTCCGCCGCCGGGCGGCGGCGAGGGCACGACGAAGGGCCGAGACCTGCGCACGCCGGCGCAGGGGTCGGTCTTGCTGCGCCTGAGCAACGAGGCAGCTCGGCGCAACAACGAGGCGCCGCCGGCAGCGGCGCGATAGCGACCGCGCTGCAAAAGCGGCGCGATAGCGACCGCGCTGCAAAAGCGGCGCGATAGCGACCGCGCTGCAAAAGCGGCGCGATAGCGACCGCGCTGTAAACAAAGCGCAGTAGCGACCGCGCTGTAAACACGGCGCGGTCGCCACCGCGCTGCAAAACGGCGCAGACACGGCACGATAGCGGCCACGCCACAAAGCCGCGCGATGTAGGCCGCGCCAATGTCGCCGCGGCGGCGATTGGCCGTAGGCCGTCTTGGCAAAGGTTGCTAAGGGTGGTCTCCTCAGCCCCACACCACAGAGAGGGACCGTGCCGAAGCACACCAAGAAGGATCCTAGGGAGGGCGCTCCGTCGGCGACGGGCGAACCGCAGAAGCAGGCCGCAGGCCGCAAGCTCTTCGGCACCGACGGGGTGCGCGGCGTGGCGAACCAGCCGCCGATGACCCCCGAGATGGCGCTGCGGCTCGGGCGCGCGATCGCGTTCGTCGCGAGCCACGGGAAGTCGCGGCAGGTGCGGGTGGTGATCGGGAAGGACACGCGCCTGTCCGGCTACATGCTCGAGACCGCGATCGCGTCCGGCGTGTGCGCCATGGGCGGGCGCGTGATGCTGAGCGGGCCGATCCCCACGCCGGCGGTCGCTCAGCTCACGCAGAGCATGCGGGCCGACGCCGGGGTCGTGATCAGCGCGAGCCATAACCCGTATCAGGACAACGGCATCAAGATCTTCGGGCCCGACGGCTACAAGCTGCCCGACACCGCGGAGGAGGAGATCGAGCGGCTGATGGAGAGCCACGAGCTCGACGAGGCGCGGGTGGTCGGGGCGGCGATCGGCAGCGCGGTGAAGCTCGACGACGCGCGCGGGCGGTACGTCGTGTTCTGCAAGAACACGTTCCCCACGGCGCTCTCGCTCGACGGCGTGAAGATCGTCGTCGACGCGGCGCACGGGGCGGCGTACCGCGTGGCCCCCTCGGTGTTCACCGAGCTCGGCGCGAACGTGACGGCGCTCGGCGTGAAGCCGAACGGCCGCAACATCAACCGCGAGACCGGCGCCCTGCACCCGGAGCACGTGAAGGCCGAGGTGCTCAAGCGCGGCGCGGCCATCGGCATCGCGCTCGACGGCGACGCGGACCGGGTGATCATGGTCGACGAGCGCGGCGAGGTCGTGGACGGCGACGCGATCATGGCGCTCTGCGCGCTCCGGATGCTGCGCACCGGCAAGCTGCCGCGGAACACGATCGTGACGACGGTGATGTCGAACCTCGGGCTCGAGCGGGCGCTCAAGGCCCAGAGCGGGCACGTCGTCCGCACGGCGGTCGGGGATCGCTACGTCGTCGAGGCGATGCGGAACGGGGGCTACTCGTTCGGCGGCGAGCAGTCGGGGCACCTCATCTTCCTGGACCACGCGACGACGGGCGACGGCATCGTGGCGGCGCTGCAGGTGCTCGCCATCATGATGGAGGAGGATAAGCCGCTGAGCGAGCTCGCCTCGAAGGCGATGCAGCGGGTGCCGCAGGTCCTGGAGAACGCGACGTTCGCGACGCGGCTGCCGCTCGACAGCATGCAGCGGACGCGGGTCACCGTGGATCGCATCGAGAAGACGCTGGGCGACAAGGGGCGCATCCTCGTGCGCTGGAGCGGGACGGAGCCGAAGCTCCGCGTCATGGTCGAGGGCGAGGACGCTTCGACCATCGGGGCGTACGCGCTCGAGATCATCGAGGCGGCCAAGCAGGACGTGGCTGGGGCGTCGGCGTAGTTGGGGGTGTAGCCAGGGCTGCCCGGCCCCCGGAGAGGGTGTCCTCTGCGCGGGGTGGGGGCCCCGCCGAACTCGGCGCACAGAGGGGTCATCCGGCGACGCCGGATGACCCCTCTGTGCGCCTCAAACATCGGCCCATCCCCCACCCCGCGCAGAGGACACCCTCTCCGGAGGCCTACCGCTGTCTTGGGGACAGGCGCCCCGGCTACAGGGCGCGGCGCATGAAGAGATCTTCTAGCGTCTCGCGGCGCGGCGCGACCTCGACGACCTGCGCGCCCGCCGCGAGCGACGCCCGCAGCGCCTCGCGCACGCGCGCCTCGCCCTCCACGTCGACCACCACGACGTCGCCCCGGCGCGTGGTCGCGAAGCCCTTCGCGACGAGATCGGCGAGGAGGCCTTCGCTCGCGCCCGCCAGCGTGACCTCGGTGCGCAGCACGTCGCCCCGCAGCAGCTGGCGGATCGCGCCGCTCACCACCACCTGGCCCTCGCGCAGGATCGCCACGCGATCGCACATCGCCTCGACGTCGCTCAGGATGTGCGTCGAGAAGAAGATCGTCCGGCCCTGGTCGCGCTCCGCGAAGATGAGATCGCGCACCTCCTTGCGGCCGACCGGATCGAGGCCGCTCATCGGCTCGTCGAGGATCAGCATCTCCGGATCGGCGACCAGCGCGGCCGCCAGCCCCGTGCGCTGCAGCATGCCCTTCGACAGCCGGCGCACCTGCCGATCCGCCGCGTACGCGATCTTCACCTGATCGAGCACCTCCATCGCCCGCCTGCGCAGCGCTGCGCCGCGCATCCCGGAGAGGCGGCCGCAGAGCTCCACGAACTCGCGCGGGGTGAGGTAGGGGTAGACATACGGGTTCTCCGGCAGAAAGCCGATCTTCCGGCGCGCCTCGGGCGACGGCACACGCGCGCCGAACAGGTACGCCTCGCCGCCGGTCGGGGCGATGAGGCCCGTCAGCATCTTGATCGTCGTCGTCTTGCCGGCCCCGTTCGGCCCGAGGAAGCCGAAGATCTCGCCGCGCCGTACGCCGAAGCTCACCCCCTTGACCGCCTCGACCGCCCTCCGGCGCAAGAAACCCACCCGGAACGTCTTCAGGAGGCCGCGGACGTCGATCAGCAGCTCGCCCTCCGGCGCCCCTTCCTCGACGGAGCTGGCCGGCGCGGCACCGTGGTCGCCCGGCTCGACGATGCGCTCGGCTGCGTTGCTCATGCGCCCTCCTCCCCCTCGGGGCTCTCGCCGGGCGCGCCGTCTCCCGGCCGCGCCCGGCCGCGCGCGTTGGCCGCGCTGTACTCGTGCAGCTTGTACTGGATCTTGCGCGGGCTGATCCCCAGGATCGTCGCCGCCTTCGAGGTCGAGCCCTTGCACGCCTCGAGCGTGCGCAGGATCGCGTAGCGCTCCAGGTCGTAGATGGTGCTCCCGGGGACGCGCGGCATCGCGTCGACGGACTCGGCCGGCTCGGACGACATCTGCGCCGGCAGGTGCCGGAGCTCGATGCGCGCGCCGTCGCAGAGCACCGCCGCCCGCTCGATCGCGTTCTCCAGCTCGCGCACGTTGCCGGGGAACGAGTAGGACGTCAGCGCCGACAGCGCCTCGTCGGTGAAGCCCTCGATGCGCTTGCCGTTCTCCTGCGCATAGCGGCCGAGGAAGAACGTCGCGAGCTCGGGGATGTCGCTCCGGCGCTCGCGGAGCGGCGGGATCTCCAGGGTGACGACGTTGAGCCGGTAATAGAGGTCCTCGCGGAACACCCCCTCGGCGATGCGCTGGCGCAGATCGCGGTTCGACGCGGCGAGGATCCGCACGTCGACCTTGAGCGTCTCGTTGCCGCCCACCCGCTCGAACGTCCGCTCCTGCAGGAAGCGCAGGAGCTTCACCTGCGTGGCCAGCGGGATCTCGCTCACCTCGTCCAGGAACAGGGTGCCGCCGCTCGCCTGCTCGAAGCGGCCCTCGCGGCGTCCGACGGCGCCGGTGAAGGCGCCGCGCTCGTGGCCGAACAGCTCGCTCTCGAGGAGCGACTCGCTCAGCGCGGCGCAGTTCAGCCGGACGAGCGGCGCCTTCGCCCGCGGGCTGGCGCGGTGGATCATCTCGGCGATGAGCTCCTTGCCCGTGCCCGTCTCGCCCACGATCAGCACGCTCGCGCGGCTCGGCGCCACCTGCTCGACCAGCCGGAGGACCTTCGCCATGCTCGGGTGGCTCGCGATCACGTGCCCGAACGCGTTGCGCTCGCGCAGCCGCTCGCGCAGCCGCGAGTTCTCCTGGAGGAGCCGCGCCCGCTCCACCGCGCGCTCGACCACGACAGCGAGCACCGAGAAATCGAGCGGCTTCGTCAGGTAGTTGTACGCGCCCTTCTTCACCGCCTCGACCGCGCTCGAGATGGTGCCGAACGCCGTCATCACGACGAAGGTCGCGTCCGGCAGCGCGAGCTGCGCCTTCTCCATCATCCGGATGCCGTCGAGCCCAGGCATCTTCAGATCGGTCAGGACCACGTCGGGCGCGAACTCCTCGAGCTTGCCGAGCGCCTTGAAGCCGTCGGCCGCGGTCTCGGTCGTGTACCCCTCCTCGCGGAGGATCTCCGAGAGCGCCGCGCGCGCGTTGGCCTCGTCGTCGACGATCAGGATGCGCCCGCGGGATGCCATGGTGATGGCTTTCCTAGCATGCGCGTCCGCGGAATTGGACGGCTGCTCGGCCCGGCCGAGCGGCGGCGGGGACCGCGGGCGCTCCGGTCGAGCACGTTTGCGACCGAGGCGCCGGCGCGGCGCCGTGCCTCGCGCAGAGAAGGCCGGACGGCTCGGCACCACCGCGCGGTGTGCCGTACTTATCGAGCCGTGCGGCGCGCCTGTCGCGGAGCTGCTGCCAGCGAAAACCGCTGTTTCACGCGCCGCCCAGAGTGATACAACGGGCCGCGCGCGAGGTCTCCACCGTCCCGATTGGCGGGCGTTTCCTTGTTCGACTTCGCGGGTGAGGCTCGATGCATACGCTTCGGAAGGTGTTTGCCGACAGGCCCCGGCGCGCTGCGCTCACGGCGCTGCCGCTCGTCGGCTCGCTCACGCTCGCGGGCGCTGCCGAGGCGCAGCAGCCGCAGCCGCCCTTCGGACCTCAGCCAATTCCAGGCCAGCCCGCGCAGCCGCCTTTCGGACCTCAGCCGATTCCAGGCCAGCCCGCGCAGCCGCCCGGCGCTTTCGGGCCCGAGCAACCTCCCGCGCAGCCCGGCCCCTTCGGGCCGCAGCCCGGCCCCTTCGGGCCGCAGCCCGGCCAGCCCGGCCCCTTCGGGCCTCAGCCCGGTCAGCCCGGCCCCTTCGGGCCTCAGCCGGGCTTTCCGGGCGACGCTCCGCCGCAGTTCGGGCCGCAGCCGGGCTTTCCGGGCGACGCTCCGCCGCAGTTCGGGCCGCAGCCGGGCCAACCGCCGCCGGACGGGAGCGTCTCTTTCGGCGCGCAGGCGTCGGTCGGTGATCAGGGCCTCCAGGCCAGCGCGAAGGCGCCGACATCCACCGCGTGGGACGAGGAGGAGCGGGCGCTCTCCCTCACCGCGCAGCCGAACCTGTGGGGCTCGACTGGCCTCCTCAGGACGTCGTACGCGGGCTCGGGCGCGCCGGGCACCTTCCGGGTGTCGTTCCTGCTCGACTGGTTCTCCACGAGCGGCTTCCTCTGTGATCCGGCGGAGTCGACGCTCGCCGGTCACCCGATCACGTGCGGTCCTGACGCGAAGGAGGACTCGGCGAGCCACGTCGGAGCGTTCTTCGCGCTGAACGCGACCCCCCTGCCCTTCCTCGAGGGGTACGCGTCGATCCGCACGTTCGCGAACGCGAACGACCAGGGTCGTCCGCGGCTGCTGCAGGTGCTCGGCGACACGACGTTCGGCGTGAAGGCGTTCACCCCCACGAAGATCGGCAAGCCGTTCTCCTTCGGCGGCGAGGCGCAGCTGCTCCTGCTCAACGGGACCGGCGAAGTCGGCCTCGCCGGCGGCGGCACGAGCGCGGTCTTCCGCGGGCTCGCGTCGCTCGATCTGCGCAAGCCGCAAGGCAAGGGGTTCCCGCTGCGGGTGAACGTGAACCTCGGCTACAAGCTCGACAACTCCGGCGTCCTCGTGGAGGAGGTCGAGAAGGCGCGCGCGAAGGCGTTCACGGACGATCGCGAGCGGCAGCCGATCTCGCGGGTCGAGCGGTTCGGGCTAGGCATCAACCGCGTCGACTTCTTCCAGACCCACCTCGGCGTCGAGGTGCCGCTGCCGAAGGTGCAGCCTTACCTCGAGTACACCCTCGACATCCCGGTGAACCGGCAGGGTTACGAGTGCCACACGAAGACCGTGTCGCGCGGCGACGTCTGCCTCGGGCTCGACGACTTCGCGTCTCCTGACCCGCAGAACCAGGGCGGACCGGGTTACGCCGCGGCGCCGTCGCGGCTGTCGCTCGGCGTGCGGGTGACGCCGTTCGAGAAGGCGTTCCGCGGGCTCTCCGGACACGCGGCGTTCGACCTCGGCCTGTCGGCGACCTCCGTGTTCATCGAGGAGGTCGCGCCTCAGGCGCCGTGGACGCTCTATCTCGGGATTGGCTATGCGTACGATACGAAGCAGAAGGAGCCGCCGCCGGCCCCCGCGCCGCAGATCATCAAGGAGCCGCCGCAGCTCGTGCCGGCGCCGCAGACCTTCGCGCGCGGCTTCGTGCACGAGCAGAACAAGCCCGACGCGGCGGTGGCGGACGCCATCGTGACGATCGAGGGCGCGGCTCAGCCGCCGTACGCGACAGGGCCGGACGGCCGCTTCCTCACACGGCACCTCGATCCGGGGACGTACACCTTCAACATCCGGGCGAACGGGTACAAGCCTGGCACCTGCCAGGCGACGATCCTCCCTGGCGGGGCAGCGCCTGGGCAGCCCGGCGCCTTCGGTCCGCAACTCGGACAGCCTGGGCCCTTCGGTCCGCAGCCGGGGCAGCCCGGCGCCTTCGGTCCGCAGCCGGGAGGGCCTGGGCCTTTCGGACCGCAGCCTGGGCAGCCCGGCGCCTTCGGTCCGCAGCCGGGAGGGCCTGGGCCCTTCGGCCCGCAGCCCGGGCAGCCCGGCGCCTTCGGTCCGCAACCCGGACAGCCTGGGCCCTTCGGCCCGCAGCCCGGGCAGCCCGGCGCCTTCGGTCCGCAACCCGGACAGCCTGGGCCTTTCGGTCCGCAGCCCGGGCAGCCCGGCGCCTTCGGTCCACAACCGGGACAGCCTGGGCCCTTCGGCCCGCAGCCTGGGCCTTTCGGTCCGCAGCCGGGAGGGCCTGGCGCTGCGCCGAGCCCGGCACAGCCGCAGGGGCCGACGTTCGTGGACGTCGACTGCTCCCTCGAGGCGCTGCCCAAGACGGGCAACATCGTCGGGACGGTGAAGGACGCGGAGAGCGGGG
Source organism: Sorangium sp. So ce145 (assembly GCF_051525985.1). Lineage (NCBI taxonomy): Bacteria > Pseudomonadati > Myxococcota > Polyangiales > Polyangiaceae > Sorangium > Sorangium sp. So ce145. Next base: position 8,087,525 of record NZ_CP150315.1, read on the forward strand.
ACGCGGTCGCTGGCGCGACGATCCGGCTGGTCGACGCCGCGGGCCGCGAGCAGACGGCGACGGCCGACGGCAGCGGCGCCTTCCGTTTCCCCGACCTGCCGGCCGGCGCGGTGACGCTCAAGGTCGAGGCGCAGGGCTACATGAACCACGTCAACCAGGCCGACGTCCGGACGAGCGAGGACACGCGCGCCGCCCTCACCGTGAACAAGCGGCCGAAGATCTCGCTCGTGAAGGTGCTGGGCAACGAGATCAAGATCTCGCGGCAGATCCACTTCGAGACCGACTCGGCGAAGATCCTCGGCGACTCGAACGCGCTGATGGAGGAGATCGCGGACGTGCTCCAGCGGAATCCGAACATCCGCAAGGTCGAGATCCAGGGGCACACCGACAACACGGGCGGGCGTGAGCACAACCAGACGCTCAGCGAGGCCCGGGCGAACGCGGTGCGCGCCTGGCTGATCCGGGCCGGCGTGGACGGCTCGCGGCTGCTCGCGAAGGGCTATGGACAGGATCGCCCCGTCGCGCCGAACGTCACGCCCGCAAACAAGGCCAAGAACAGGCGCGTTCAGTTCATCATCGTGGAGAAGTGAGCCTGGTCCGCCGCCGGGCGGGCCCCGCATCCGGCCGCGCCTCGCCGTCGCTTGTCGGCGCCGGGGCGCTGCGATAGGGCACGCGCATGATCAAGCAGGTCATCGCGACCGCGCTGGCGGTGGTGGCGGGTTGCGCGGCGCCCACCCCGGCGCCCGATGCCCGGCCAGCCGAGAGCGCCCGGCCCTCCTCGGTCGGCGCCGCGCCCACGGCGGCAGCAGCGACGCCAGGCGCCAGCGCGGCCGAGGTGGCGTCAGCGCCTCGGCCCGAGGACGCAAGCGCGCCGGAGCCGCCGCAGGACGGGGGCGATCGCGCGGCCGCCGAGGCGCCCGCGGCCGACGCGCCGCCCGGCCCGGGAGCGGAGCCCACCGCAAGCGCCGACGCGAGCGCCGCGACCTCCGCCCGCGCGGACAACAAGATCCTGCCGGCGCTCGAGAGCGAGGAGCTCACGGCGCGAGCCAGGGCGTTGTTCGACGCCATCGTGAAGAAGGAGCCGGCGCTGGCCGAGCCCTTCTGGTTCCCCAAGGAGCCGTTCATCCCGCTCAAGGACGTGAAGGACCCCGGCAAGTACTGGGACAACCTCCACGCCGCTTACGTGAACGACGTGAAGGCGATGCATCGGAAGCGCAAGAGCTGGGAGGGGGCGCGGTTCGTCGGCTTCGTGGTGGGCTCCAGGCCGAAGTGGGTGCCTCCGGGGGACGAGGTCAACAAGATCGGCTATTACCGCTCCTTTCACGGCAAGCTGAAGTACGAGATCGACGGGAAGCCGGCGAGCCTGGACGTCCACACGATCATCTCGTGGCAGGGCCGCTGGTACATCACGCACCTCGGCGACTTCAAGAAGCGCTAGGCGTCCGCGCCCGTTCTTGTGGACGCTGCGCGGGCGCGCCGCCATGGTCTCCGCGTGGCGCCGCTCGTCTCCGTCTTGCTCCCGTACCGGCAGGCGGAAGCGACGATCGAGGAGGCGCTGGAGAGCGTGCTCGCAGAGCGCGCGGTCGACCTGGAGGTGGTCGCCGTGGACGACGGCTCGACGGACGGCGGCCCAGCCAGGGTCGCGCGCATCGCGCAGCGCGATCGCCGCGTCCTGCAGGTCGCGACGGGCGGCGTGGGGATCGCACGGGCGCTCTCGCGGGCGGCGGAGGCGGCGCGCGGCGAGCTCCTCGCCCGCATGGACGGCGACGACATCTCGGTCGGCGAGCGGCTCGCGCGACAAGCGGAGACGCTCCTCCGGGATCCGCGGCTCGACGTCGTCGGAGCCCGCGTCGAGGCGTTCGCCGCCGGGCCGATCGGCGAGGGCATGCTGCGCTACGTCGACTGGCTGAACTCGATCCTCACCCCGGAGGACCACGCGCGCGAGATGTTCGTGGAGTCCCCGCTGTGCCACCCGTCGGTGATGCTGAGGCGGAGCGCGCTGGAGCAGGTGGGCGGGTTCCGGGAGGTCCCGTGGGCCGAGGACTACGATCTGTGGCTGCGCCTCGACGCCGCGGGCGCGCGGATGGCGAAGCTCCCGGAGCTCGGCCTGCGCTGGCGGCACCGCGAAGGGCGCGCCACCTTCGCCGATCCGCGGTATGCGATCGCGAGGTTCCTCGAGGCCAAGGCGCACTACCTCGCGAGGAAGCTCGGCCCAGCGCGCCCGGTGGCCGTGTGGGGCGCGGGGAAGACGGGCCGGCGGCTGGCGAGGGCGCTCGCCCGGAACGGCGTGGCGCCCGCGCGGTTCGTGGACATCGATCCGCGAAAGATCGGCCGGATCGCGCAGGGCGCACCGATCGTCGACCCGTCGCGGCTGGAGCGCGGCGCAGAGACCCTCGTCGTCGCCGTGGGGGCGCGCGGGGCGCGCGCGCTCATCCGCGGCCACCTCGCGGCGCGCGGCTTCGTCGAGGGCTCCGACTACGTGTGCGCCTCCTGAGCGCGCGGCGGGCGACGCTTTGCAACCGCGCGCTCTTTTGGGAGGATTGGATCCCACAGCGATGCGGGTCCCGGTGCTCACGAGCAAGCTCGACTTCCCTCCGCCAGAGCGCGCGACCCCGGAGGGGATCGTGGCCGTGGGCGGCGAGGCCTCGCCGGAGCGGCTGCTGGCCGGCTACCGGCGGGGCATCTTCCCCTGGCCTCACGAGGGGCTGCCGCTGCTCTGGTTCTCCCCGGATCCGCGCTTCGTCCTGCCGCCGCGCGAGGCGCACGTCCCGCACTCGCTGCGCAAGCGGGTGCGCCGGGGCGAGATCGAGGTGCGGGCCGACACGGCGTTCGAGCGGGTCATGCAGGCCTGCAGCGCCGCGCCGCGCCCTGGGCAGAACGGCACGTGGATCACCGAGGAGCTCATCGCCGGCTACACGGCGCTGCACGCCGCCGGGGTCGCGCACAGCATCGAGGCGTGGTCGAACGGCGAGCTCGTCGGCGGCCTCTACGGCGTGTCGCTGGGGCGGATGTTCTTCGGCGAGTCGATGTTCGCACGCGCGCCCGACGCCTCGAAGGTCGCGTTCGCGACGCTCCTCGGGAACCTCGTCGCCTGGGACTTCGCGCTGGTGGACTGCCAGGTGTACACGGAGCACCTGGAGCGATTCGGCGCCGTGGAGTGGCCGCGGCGCGAGTTCCTCGGCGCGCTGAAGGTGGCGCTCGACGCCCCGACGAGGTTGGGACCGTGGCGCTTCGACCTCGAGCCCGCGCAGGCGATCGAGCGGCTCATCTCGCGTTGATCGCGCCCGAGCTTCGGCCACGCACCGCTCGACCCCGCGCTAGGAGCGCTCGCCCGAGCCGTCCTTGATCTCCCGGAGCAGCTCTTCGATCCGCCGCTCGGCGTCCGGCCCCTCGTCGTAAAAGAAGCGCAGCGTCGGCACCACGCGCAGCCCCATCGTGCGGGCGACGTCCCTGCGCAGCCGGCCCGACGCCGCCTCCAGCCCCTTGAGCAGGGCGCGGCGCGCCGCGGCGTCCTCCGCGCCGAACTCGTGGCGCACGTGGACCTTCGCGCTCTGCAGGTCGTCGGTGATCTCCACGCGCGACACGAGCACGCCGGCGATCCGCGGGTCACGCAGATCCCGGAGCAGGTTGGACAGGTCCTCACGGAGCCGCTCGGCGACCCGCGTCGCCCGCTTCACCACGCCGCTCATTCGTCGTCCTCTGCGTCCTCGACCATGTCCGAGGACGCTCCCAGATCTCCATCGTCACGGCCGAGCGCCTGCTCGATGCCGCCCTGCACCCCAGCGCCTCCATCGCCGAACGGCACGATCTCGGTCGCCCGATCCGTGAGGACGGCGTGCGGCAGCGACCCCGCCATCGCGGCCACGTCCGCGAGGACCTTGTCGCACATGACCGCCGAGTTCGAGACGACCGCAACGCCGAGCGTCGCCCGCCTCGGATCGTCGAGCACGCCGACCTCGGCGATCGACACGCGCATCCGGCTCTGCGCCCGCTCCTTCAAGGAGCGCACCACGCTGCGCTTGTCCTTGAGGGAGCGGGCCCCGACGATATCGAGACGGAGACGGAGTACACCCACGAACATCGGATGAGGCTCAGAGCTTCGTCTTGACCTCTTCGATCTCGAAGCTCTCGATGATGTCGCGCTCCTTGATGTCCGAGTAGCCATCGAGCGAGATGCCGCACTCGAACCCCTCGACCACCTCTTTCACGTCATCCTTGAACCGGCGCAGCCCCGACAGGCGACCCGTCCAGACCACGGCGTTGTCCCGGATGAGGCGCGCCTCGCCGGTGCGCTTGACCGAGCCGCTGATGGCCATGCAGCCGGCGACCGTGCCCGCCTTCGTGATCTTGAAGACCTGGCGGACCTCGGCGCGGCCGAGGACCTTCTCCACCTTGGTCGCGGGGAGGAGCCCCTCCATCGCGCTTCGGATGTCGTCGACGGCGTTGTAGATGATGTTGTAGAGCCGGATCTCGACGCCCTCGTTCTCCGCGAGAGCGCCCGCCTTGCCGGCCGGCCGGACGTTGAAGCCGACGATGATCGCCTTCGACGCGACCGCCAGGTTGACGTCGCCCTCGGTGATGCCACCGACGGCGCCGTTCACGATCGTGACCTTCACCTTCTCGGTCGAGAGCTTCGCCAGCGCGTGGGTGATCGCCTCGACCGAGCCCTGCACGTCGCCCTTGATGATCAGCTTGAGCTCGAGCTGATCGGCCTCCTGCAGGTTCTTCGTGATGGACTCGAGCGAGACGCGCGAGTCCTGCGGGATCAGCGTCTTCGACGCCTTCTTGCGCCGGGTCTCGGCGATCTCCTCCGCGGTCTTCCCGTCCTTGACGGCGTGGACGGGATCCCCCGCGCTCGGCACCTCGTTGAGGCCGAGGACCTCGACGGGCGTCGCGGGGCCGGCCTCGGCGACGGAGCGCCCGAGCTCGTCGGTCATCGCCCGGACCTTGCCCCACGCGGCGCCGGCCAGGAGGATGTCGCCCGTGCGGAGCGTGCCGTCCTGGACCATGACGCGCGCGACCGGGCCGCGGCCGCGATCGAGCAGCGCCTCGATGACGGTGCCGCTGGCGCGCTTCTTCGGGTTGGCGCGGAGGTCCTGGACCTCGGCGAGCAGCAGGACCGACTCGAGGAGCTGGTCGATGCCCTGCCCCATCTTCGCCGACACGGCGCAGAACATCGTCTCGCCGCCCCACTCCTCGGGCTGGAGCCCGAGGGCCGCGAGGTCGCGCTTGATCTTGTCCGCGTCGGCGCCGGGCTTGTCGATCTTGTTCACCGCGACGATGATCGGCACCTTCGCGGCCTGGGCGTGCGAGATCGCCTCCTTGGTCTGAGGCATCACGCCGTCGTCGGCCGCGACCACCAGGATCACGATGTCGGTGAGCGAGGCGCCGCGGGCGCGCATCGCCGTGAACGCCTCGTGGCCCGGCGTGTCGAGGAACGCGATCGTGCCGCGCGGCGTCTCGACGCGGTAAGCGCCGATGTGCTGGGTGATCCCGCCGGCCTCTCCCTCGGCGACCGTGGCCTTCCTGATCCTGTCGAGGAGCGAGGTCTTGCCGTGGTCGACGTGGCCCATGACGGTGACGATCGGCGGCCGGATCTCGACGTCCTCATCGGTGTCGGCCCCGGCCTGCATGGCCGCGGTCAGCGTGTCCTGCTCGCTGACGGCCACGTCCTCGACGCTCCAGCCGAACTCGCTCGCGAGGATCTTCGCGGTCTCGGCGTCGAGCGTGCTGTTGATGTTCACGCCCGTCATGCCCATCGACAGGAGGCGCATGAGCACGTCCGTCGCCTTCAGGCTCATCTTCGCGGCGAGCTGCTGAAGCGTGACCTGCTCCTCGATCTTGATGACCTTCTTGTGCGAGGCCATCTCCTGCGTGGAGACCTGGACCGGCTTGCGCGGGAGACCACCACCGCCTCCCGGGCGCTGACGCCCGAACGTCCCCGGGCGGGTGTTCCGGCCGCCCATGGGCCGGCCGCCGGGACCGAAGCTGGGACCCCCCGGGCGCGGCTGCTGGGCGTTGGCGCGCGGATCGTAGGTCGTGCGCCGCGCCGGCGGCGTGCTGGTGCGGGCAGCCGGCATCGTGACGCCGGGGCGCCCCTGCCATACCTCGATGCCGGTCTTTGGCGGCGAGGACGGGCGGCGCGGCGCCTGTCCCGGCGTGCCGGCCGGCTCTTCCGGCTTGGCCGCGGGCGCCGGCGCGGGCGGCGTGGTCGGCCGAGCGCCCGGGCGGGCGGAGGCCGAAGCTGCAGGCCGCTGCGGCGCGGGCGGCGGCGACGTCGGACGCGACGCCCCCTGCGCGGGAGCAGGCACCGAGGGCGCGGCTTGCGGTCGGGCCGGCGCCTGCGCCGCGGCTGCTGCGGGAGCAGCGGCTGCTGCGGCAGGCGCTGCGGGAGCAGCCGCTGCGGGCGCAGGCGCTGCGGCTGTGGCAGGCGCCGCTGCTGCGGGCGCTGCGGCAGGAGCAGGGATCGGCGCGGGCGCAGCCGCCGGCGCGGCGGCTGCTGCAGGCGCCTCGGGCGCGGCCGCGACGGGGGCGGGCGCCGGCGCGGCGGCGGTGGCAGGCGGCGCCGCGACAGGCGGCGCAGGCTTCGGCTCGGGCGAGGTCACCTTCGTCTCCTCCGCGGCCGCGGACGCCGCGGCAGGCGCGGTTGCTGCGGGAGCGGGAGCCGCCGGGGGAGGCGGCGCTGGGGGCGCAGCCGCAACAGGCGGCATCGCCGGGGCAGGCGCAGTGGGCGCGGGTGCGGGAGCAAGCTCGCGCGGGCTCGCGGCGACGACCGGCTCGGCGGCCGGCGCCGAGGGCGCTGCGACGGGAGCGGCGGGCGGCGGAGCGGGGCGACGGGGCGGCGCTTCTTCCTGAGCGGCGCGCTCGGGCGGCGGCGAAGCCGGAGCGGACACAGCCGCAGGCCGAGAAGGCGCAGGCTCCGGAGCAGCGCGAACGGGCGCCTCCAGGTCGGGCCCGCGTCCCGGCGAGGACGGCTCGGGCTCGGCGCCGGGCCGGGCGCGGCGCTTCACGACCGTGGGGCGGATCCTCTCCTCCACCACCTCAGGCGACTTCTGCCGCTCGAGGTGCCGCTTCACCCGCTCGACGACGTCGGACTCGACGGCGCTCATGTGATTGCGCACGTCGCCTATACCCATGGACTGGAAGAGCGCGACCAGCGTCTTCTGGTCCATGTTCAGCTGCTTGGCGACCTCGTAGACCCGGACTTTGCTCATGCACCTCGCTCCACGTTAACCAATCCGCCTCACCCATCCGCGCGGGCGACGATTTGCGGCCACTCTGTCCACCGTCGAGGCGCGTCCGGTAGGACCGGACACCGCCGCCCTGCCCCCGACCGCGCCGCCTCCCCCCGTGCCCGGCGCAGTAGCAAGAAGCCGACCGGACCCACTCGCCGTCACCGGCCGCTCCTCGCGGCTGGTAAGCGCGCCCTCCAGGCCGCCGGGTCTTCCCCCGACCTCCTCGGACACCGAGAGAACCCCGGCCCCGGGGTTCTCGCGCTCCACGCCCGACGTCCCCGGCCCGCGGCGACGCGAGAGGCCAGCATGGCCAGGCGGCGCCTTCCGTTGCTCGGGGCTGCCGCCCTCCTCTGATCGGGCGGCCGCGCTGCGCGAAGGCCGCCCCCTGCGACCGGCACGGCTGCGCCCGCCCTCCGCGGCGTCCTCGCCCCGCTCGACGCGCGCGCACGTGTCCACGACGTGCGCTGCGTTCGCGACGGCAGCGGCGATCGACGCCGATGAGATCGCCATCACGGCAACGCCGCGCTCGCGCGGGCCGCCCGCCAGGGCGCCGAGCCCCTGCTCGCTGCCCCACGCGACGGCGCGCCCTTCGGCGACGGCGCGCCTGACCTCCGGCAGATCCGCGCCTGCCGCCGCGTCGCACGCGACCAGGACGAGCGCGGCCTCGCCCCGCACGCACGACCTCACGACCGCGTCGGCGCCGATCGCCACGCTCTGGGAGCGGACGGCGGCCCGGAGGAGCCCCTGGAGCCGGCGCTCGGTAGCCTCTCGGATCGCCCGCGCCAGCGAGACGGTCGTGAGCGATTCGACGCGCTGCGTGGCCTGATCGCCGGCGCCCTCGGCGCCTCCTCCAGCGGCCCCCACGATCGCGTGGACACGTCCCTTCGCGGCGCGGGCGAGCCCCCGGGCGACCGCCGCCGAGAGGCAGTCCTTCTGCGGGTGGACGTGCGCGCCCCGCCCGAACCCGCCGTCGCCGGGATCGACCGCGATCACACCGCCAGGACCAAGGATGAGCCGGACGAGCGGACGGGCGCCGCGGACGTCGTCGACGCCGACGCGCTCCCCGCAGCCGACGCACGTGCGCACTCGCCCCTTCTCGAAGGGCTCGCGCTCACCCGCGTCGCTCTGCCTGCTCACCGCTGATCCCATCCTCGGTCCTCTGCCTCCCCCGCAGCCTACGCGTGCCTCGCCTCTGCGGCCCGACGAACGTCCGCCCGCGCCGCATCGAGCACCTTCTGCTCGCTTTCAACGAAATCCCGCGCCCCCTGCTTGATGGCGCGCGCCTTCTTGATGCCGAGGCCGGTGCGGATCGCCAGCCGATCCTCGTCCTCCCGCAGCACGTCCTCGACGCTGCGGTACCCGGCCTCCTCGAGCAACACCACCGTCCGATCGCCGACGCCACGGATGAACATCAGCCGCTCGCGGTCGGTGAGCGGCTCGGTGCGCGAGCTCGCGGAGCGGATGCGCTCCTGCCGCAGCCGCTCCATCGTCGTGTCCGCCTGCGACTTGATGCGATCGGCGGCCTCGACGCCGCCGAGACCCGGGATGGCCGCGAGCTCCTCGACCGAGGCCTCGCTGACCTCCTCGAGCGCGCGGAAGCCGAGCCGGTACATGGACTTGGCGATCTGCTCCGTCACCACGTCCATCTGCTGGAGGGCGGAGATCGCCTCTTCCTCCATCTGCTTGAACTTGGTCTCGCTGATGATGTCGAGCTTCCAGTTCGTCAGCTGCGCGGCGAGCCGCACGTTCTGGCCCTTGCGCCCGATCGCGAGCGACAGCTTCTCGTCCGGGACCACGAGCTCCATGCGCCCGTCGGCCTCGTCGACGATCACCTTGTGCACCTCGGCCGGCTGGATCGCGGCGATGACGTAGCGCGCCGGATCCCGATCGAACGGCACGATGTCGATCTTCTCGCCGCGGAGCTCCTGGACGACCGCCTGCACGCGCGAGCCCTTCATGCCCACGCACGCGCCCACCGGGTCGACGTCCGCGTCGCGGCTGGTCACCGCGATCTTCGAGCGGGCGCCCGGCTCCCGGGCGACCGACACGATCCGCACGATGCCCTCGTAGATCTCGGGGACCTCGGCCTCGAAGAGCTTCTCGACGAGCCGGGGATCGGAGCGAGAGAGGATGACCTGCGGGCCGCGGGCCTCGCGATCGATGTCCTTCACGTACGCCACGATGCGGTCCCCGGGCCGGTACGTCTCGCGCGGCGTCTGCTCGCGGAACGTGAGCACGCCCTCGGTGCGGCCGATGTCGACGATGATGTTGTTGCCCTTCTCGAACCGCCGCACGATGCCGCGGATGAGCTCGCCCTTGCGATCCTTGTACTCGTTGAAGATGAGATCGCGCTCGGCGTCGCGCACGCGCTGCAGCAGGACCTGCTTCGCCGTCTGCGCGGCGATGCGTCCGAAGGTCGTGCGGCCGTGCTTGAGCTTCAGGATGTCGCCGTATTCCTTGTCCTGATCGCGCGCCTTCTCCGCGTCCTCGGGCCGCCAGAAGACCTGGAAGCCGAGCTCCTCGCCCAGCGTCGCGTCCAGCTTCAGCTTGTCCACGTCAGTGATGGAGATCTCGCGCTCCGGCTCCGTCACGGCCTCGACCACGGTCATGTACTGGAAGAGGTCGATCTGCCCGGTGTCCTCGTTGAAGCGCGCCTCGAGCTCGCGGGTGGGGCCGAAGACGCTCTGCGCGGCCTTCAAGATCGCGGCCTCGATCGTCTCGACGAGGATCTTCTTGTCGATCCCCTTCTCCTTCGCGACCTGATCGAGGATGCTGCCGAGGCTCGTCTCCGAGGTCGGCATCGCTGCCATCGTTGCCATGACGTCCCTGTCTCCTGATCTTTCTTCTCTCTACTTGCGCTTCTCGGAGCCGCGCTCGCTCCGCTTTGAGCCCGACCGCGGAGCCGCCTCCGCGAGCTGCTTCTTCTGTCCCGACTCCTTAGCCGGCTCCTTGCCCTGCCGCTGCCCCTTCTTGGGCTGCGCCGTGAGCTCGAAGACGAGGCGCGCCTCCGCGACATCCGCGAACGGAACCGCGATCCGCTTGCCGTCGACCAGCACCGCGACCTGCCCCTCCGGAGCCTCGAGGAGCTCGCCCCGGAGCAACCGCTGACCGTCCGGCGCGGGGCGCGCCAGCTTTACCTTCGCTGTCCTGCCGAGGAAACGAGCGAACTCGGCCGCTGTACGCAGCCGCCGGTCGAGGCCAGGCGAGCTGACCTCGAGGTTGTAATGGTTGGGTATGAGATCCTCGACGTCGAGGAGCGATGAGACGTCGCGCGACACGTCCGCGCAGTCCTCGAGCGTGACCCCGCCGCCCGCGTCGTCCGCGTTCTCGCGCTCGATCGTGAACCGCAGCGTCCAGCCCGCCCGCTCCGTGATCCACTCCAGATCGACGAGCGTGACCCCATGCGAGGCCAGCACCGGCGCGACGGCGTCGCGAACACGCCCGAGATCGAACACGGCTCTGGTCGAAGGCTCCATGGGTTGCTGCATGTGAGAGACGTCACTTTCGGCGGATCCGGGTCCTCCCAGCGCGATCGGCCCCGAGCGAGGGCGCCCGGTGCCTCTGCGCCAAAAAAAAAGAGCCGATTCCCCGAACTGGGAACCCGGCTCGCGGATCCGCCTAGTTGTCGGCGGACAACCTAGTCGAATGCGGGCCTTCATGCAAGGGGGGATACGGGCAAACCGCCCCTGCACGGCCGGAGATCTCCCGCCGGTTCCTCCTCGCGTCCTCGCGTCCTCGCGTCCTTGCGACCGCGCGACGGCCAGGGGCGCGTCAGCGCTGGAGCGCTGCCCGCCGCGCGGCGGGCACGCGACGCGCCCGCCGGGTCCGCCAGCGTTATGCCAGATTCGGCAGCGCGACGATATCGACGTGCAGGACCTCCTCGAACGCCGCGATTTCCTTCAGACAGGCCTCGCTCGGCCGGCCGGAGACGCGCATCTTCGTGCAGGTCGCAGTGGCCCCCTCGAAGACGGTGTTTGAAATCTCCTCGATGTTGATCCCGTGGCGTTTCATGACGCTGAGGGTGTTCGCGAGGACGCCGACCTTGTCCATCATCCGGACGACGACCGCGTAGCGGGCGGGCGACGTGGCGCAGATGTTGACCACGTTGGGCAGCTCCTCCTCCGTCATGAAGGCACGGATGATCCGGGCCGTCTCGAGGGCGACCGCGCGCTGGGCCTGCTCCGTCTGCGCGCCGACGTGCGGGGTGCCGTAGACGAGCCCTCGCGCGAGGAGGTGCGACTCGAACGGCGCCGAGCTCTTGTCAGGCTCGGTGGCGAACACGTCAAGGCCGACCCGCAGCCCCTTGCGCGGGATGAGCTCCTCGAGCGCGGCGTAGTCCATCACCTCGGGGCGCGCGGCGTTCACGACGATGGCGCCGTCGGGGAGCGCCTCGAGGACGCTCCGGCTGACGATACCGCGCGTCTGCGGGGTGGCCGTCAGGTGGACGGTGAAGATGTCAGAGCGGGCAGCCAGATCCTCCAAGGTCCGCGCATAGCTGACGTCCAGCTTGGCGGCGCGGCCCGGCGTCAACGAGCGCGACCAGGCGTGCGGCTCGAGCCCGAACGCGCGGGCGCGCAGGAGCACCTCACGGCCGATCGCGCCGAGCCCCGCGATCCCGATCCGCCGACCGAACAGGCCACGGGCCACCGAGTACTTCGCCTTCTCCCAGCGGCCGGCCCGGAGCTCCGACGTCGCATCGACCAGGCGGCGGTCCAGCGCGAGGATGAACGCCATCGTCAGCTCTGCTACCGCGGTCGCGTTCTTGCCGGGACAGTTCGCCACGTAGATGCCGCGCGCGCTCGCGGCCGCGACGTCGATCGTCCCCACGCCGACCCCTGCCCTCACGATCAGGTTGAGCTGCCGCCCGGACGCGATCGCCTTCGCCGTGACCTCCGTGGAACGAACGACGAGAATGCCGATCCCGTCGAGGGCCGCTGGCAGCGTGTCCCTGGTGAGCTCCGGCCGGGACTCGATCTCGATCCCGAGCACCTTGAGCTCTTCCAGAGCCGAGAGGTCCATTTTGTCGGCTACTAGCAGGCGCATGCGGACGGGAACCGTAACAGAAAAGCTCTCGCTGACGATGGGCGTTCTACGCCTCGCCTGCGTCGCTTGCGTCGTCTGCGTCAGTTGCGCCAGCTCATGCGCCAGCGATCATCAGGTTTCTCCCTGGGGTGCAGCGGGCAGACCGACGCTCGGCGCGTTCGTCGCGCCCCCGGACCTCGACGCTCGGCTGCACGCCATCGACGTGGAGGCCGCCGAGCTCGGGCTGAAGCTCGATGTCGAGCTCCGCGGCGCGCTACGGCGCGGCGGCGAGGTGGTGGTGCGCGGCTACAGCGGGACCGACGCGCTCGGGCGCCGCACCTCGGCGGTCCGCGTGGCGACGCCGCACGGCGTGGTCATCGCCGCGGGGCCCCTCGAGAGCGGGCGCGTGGACCGCAGACAGGCGACCCAGCTGATACCGTCGCTCGTCCCCGGCCACGAGCCGGAGGCGACGGAGCAGCTCGGGGTGTTCCGCTCCGGGACCGATCTCAACCGAGACGGCGCTCCGGACGTCGTGCTCAGAAACGAGGGAGGCGAGCTGGAGATCTGGGCCGTGCAGCCGCTCGGCGCGGCCCAGTACGCCGTCGAGCTCGCGGCGCCGCCGCGGTTCGCGCTCGACGTCGACCAGGATGGCATCCTGGAGCTCGCCGGCCGGATCCCGCTCGGCGAGGGGGATCCCATCGCGCCGGATCTCCTCGACGTCGCGGGGTTCGAGGGAGATCGCTACACGCACCGCGGCAGCGTCGCTCGGGCGTTCCATGCGGCACGCGCGGAAGGCCCCGGCGCGGAGACGGCCGGCCAGGGCAAGCGGCAGGAGCCGCCGAAGGACGACGCCGCGCGCCTGCGGGGGGCGCTCGAGCGGGCCTGGCACGCGCTGCTCGCGGGCAGGCCGGCGGCCGAGACGCTCGCGACGCTCGACCGAGAGCCGGTGACGCCAGCGCTCCGGGGCGCGTTCTCGGCGCACCGCGCGCGCGTCGCGGCGGCCGCGAGCGGTCCACCGGCGCCGCCCGGCGCCGGCGGCGTCCCTACTCGTCCGCAGGGAGCATCGGAAACGCCTGCTCGAAGGTGACGAGGATGTCGCCGGGGAGCGCGTCAGGCTCCTTGTAGCCGCGCGTCAGCGGCACCCCCCAGTCGGCGCGCATGACGACGCGGTTGAGCTGCGGGAAGAGGGCCCGCACCCCGAAGCCAGCCGACTGCTTGAGGCGCAGATCGTCGAAGCCGTCGAAGGCGTCGCCGGCGTCGAAGAAGGCCGCTCCCGCGACCTGGCACGACCAGATCTCGAGGGGCCGCGTGCGGAGCTCCAGGTTCGCAGAGAGCACGTCCTCGCCGATGAACGCCGCCGTCGGGTACCCGCGGAGCCGGGTGTCGCCGCCGAGGACCAGCTTCCTGTTCAGGTAGTTCCTGGTTCGGTCGAACAGGCGCACGTCGAACACGAGCCGCCCGACGCCGAAGCTCGGCGTGTGAACCCGCGCGCGCGCCTCGATGGATGCGTCGAAGATCTGCGAGCCGTCGAGCTCGGTGACGGTCTCGACCACGGCGCGCGCGAGGCCGTCGCCGAGCGCGACGGTGTACGCGGCCGCGGCGGAGATCCCGAGGAAGCTCCGGCTGGAGTTGAGCGCGGTCGTGACCGGATAGATCAGGATCGCGAGCTCGTGCCCCAGCCGGTAGTCCTCCTGCAGCGCGAGCGTGTTGAAGTCGAGGACGCGCAAGAAGCGGGTCGAGTACGTCGCGTACTTGAACGTCGGCGCGACGCGGGTGTCGCTCACCGGCATCACGCGCTCCTCGAACTCGGCGATCGCGGCAGGGGGGAGGCCCCCGGGCGCGTCGAGGCGATAGACCTTGCGGCTCGCCTCGATGCCCACCGAGACGTCGTGCTTCACGGCCGAGGACCTCGACGCGCCGCCGCCGAAGCTGCGCGTGACGGCGTAGCTGCCCACCAGGAGATCGCTCCGGTAGCGGTACGGGACGCGATCGTCCCCCGGCGTGGCCTTCGCGTCGAAGGTCGCGAGCTTCGTGCCGACGAAGCGGCGGGTCACCTCGTCGCGCCAGGAGATCTCGAGGTCCCAGGCCCACTCCGCCTGCGTCGCGTAGAGCGGCTGGCCGTAGATGAACTCGCCGGTCGTGCCCTCGAACTCGCCGGTCTCCCGGTCGATGATCGCGTTCGCCTGGGTCCGCAGCCGCACGTGGCTGCCCCCGATGCGCGGCATCGCGTAGGTGACGCCGAGCGAGAGCGCGCCGGGATCGAGCGCGAGCTGCGCCGCGACCGAGTGGTGGACGCCGAGCAGGTTCTGCTCGCTGGGCTGCAGGAACAGGTACTCGAGCTGCCCGCCGGCGATGCGGTAGTCCGAGTTGAGGCGCAGGCTCCAGACGTCCTTGGTGACGACGGCGACCCGCACCCGATCCGGAGCGCCGCCTCGCACGGCGAAGACGAGGACGAGCGACAGCTGGCTCAGGTCGCGCAGGTTGCGCGCCGACTCGTCGGCGAGCGCCTGCTCGTAAGGGCGCCCGACCGCGAGCAGCACCTCGCGCCGGATGACGTACGGCCGCGAGAGGGCGTGGAACCAGTTCAGGAAGGCCGGCGCAGGATCGCGGTCCTCGATCACCTCGAGCGGGACAACGTCGATCCCCTCGACGATCTTGCCCTCGGGGGCAGGATCGAGCGTCGCGCCGAGGCGCGACAGGACACGCTCGATGGTGGCGCTCTCGTAGCTCGAATAGCCCTCGCGCCGAGCCGGCGCGGCGGGCGCCGCCGGCCCCCCCTGCTCCCCGGCGGCCGCCGCCGGCCCGCCCTGCTGCGCTTGCGCCTCGATCGCGAGGAGCGCCCCGAGGGCCGGGAGCGCGAAGCGCACCAGGACGATCGATGCGCTACGCACGAGCCTCTCGCCTCAGAAGGACTCGTTGGCAGGGTACGTCGCCATGACGTTGATCTTGTACTTCACGTACTGGTGCGGGATCGTCCCCCAGTCGGGCGTCGGCATGGCCCGCTTCACGCAGCGGAGCAGCTCCTTCGTCTTCGTGCGGCTCACCGTCGTCGACTTGCCCACGTAGAGGTTGGTCCGCTTGCGACGGAAGTCCATCTCGAGGACGAAGCTCACCGTGATGGCCGCCTTGCCGGAAGGGGCGCACTGGACGTTGTCGCGGATCGCGCGCGACAGGCCGTCCTCGAAGAAGGTGACGTGATCGCAGCGCTCGGGCGGGGTGGTGCCCGGGCCGGGGTTCTCGCACTTGATCGTGGTGAACGGCGAGAGCGTGACACCCTCCGACAGCCCGGCGCCCGCGTCGGCGAGCGCGCCGGCGTCCCAGGCGTAGGCGCCTGCGTCAGCCGTCGCGGCGTCCGCGGAGGGGATCGACTCGGGCTTCGGGCGCCGCCACAGGTAGAGCGGCACCGCCACCACGATGAGGCCCGCGACGAGCGCGATGATGATCTGGAGCCGCACGGGGCGCTCGCTGCCACCGCGACCGAGGTAACGGTACGGCGAGGGCTGAGACGGCGGACTGGAGGTGGAAGGGAACGGAGGCCGGCTGTTCATCGGACACGCTCAGGCTCAATCGATGAGCGTCCGCGCAGGGCGCCCAGGCTCGCCCTTCACCAGCGTCGCGCCGAGCTCGAGCGTCTCCGGGAGCATCCCCTGGACCTGCGCGACCACCTGCTCGACCACGTGACGGGCCTCGTCGATGCTCGGACCGACGATCGAGACCACGAACTTGAGCGGCCCCGTCCGGCCCGCGACGGCCGGCGTGAGGCTGAGCAGGAGCATCTCGGTCAGATCGATCACCCGCTGCGCCGCCTTCCGCAGGGCGAGCATCTCCAGGATGGTCGGGCGCTCGCTGACCTGGCGGTTCGGCCCGCGCAGCTCGTACCGCGCGACCTGCATCGGCACCTCGGCCCAGTCGGCGAACAGGCCGTCCTCGTCGATCGCCTTCATCAGGTGCTCGCGCACGAGCAGGCCGGTGAGGCCGTCGCGCTTCGCGAGGTACTGCTTCGCGCGCCGGTGCTGCGGCGAGTCCGGGCCGAACGTCACGAGCTTCATCCGGCACTCGCCGACCTGCACCTCGCCGCCGTGCAGCAGCGAGACCTGCGACTTGCGCTCGTAGTTGAAGTCCGCGTAGCTGCCGTTCGTGCTGCCCTGGTCCTCGATGAACCACGACCCCGTCTGCCACTTCAGGATCGCGTGCGCCCCCGACACGGTCGCCTCGGGCACGCACAGGCTCTGATCGCTGCGGCGGCCGAGCGCGAGCTTCGTGTCGTGCAGCGGCAGCAGGGAGCCCACGATCTCGGGCGCGTTCGTCGCGTACGTCACGAGCAGCGACTGCGCCCCGGGGGTGAAGTTCAGCTTGAGCGCGCCGCCCGGCGGCGGGCCCGGATCGAGGCGCTCGCGCGGCAGCTGGATCGGGCTCGTCGTGAGCTGCGACGGGTTGAAGAAGCGCATGTGCCGCGCCTGCGGCCGCATCGACGGGTCCTCGTTGAGGCCGCGGAAGATCTGCCGCACCTCGTCGATCGACAGGCCCGCCGGCACGTCGAACATGATCTGCTGCTTCATCGTCTTGACCCGCGGCTTGTAGCCGGGCTCCGGGACGCGGCAGGTCCACATCTCCCAGAGGGTCAAGGCCATGGCGTACACGTCGTCCTCGGGGCTCGCGCCGCCGTTGCGCAGCCGCTCGGGAGACATGTAGTTCGGCGTGCCGCCGTCGGGCGGGGCGCCAGGGCGGCGCGCCGAGGCGCGCGCGCGCTCCTGGGCGAAGCCGAAGTCGAGGATCACCGCGCGGCCCTCGGAGACCATCACGTTGCCCGGCTTCAGATCGCCGTGCACGAGGCCCTGCGCGTGGATGGCCGCGAGCCCGTTGCAGACCTCGCTCGCGATCTTGCGGAACTCGTCCGCCGAGTAGCCGCCCTGGGCCTTGCGCTTGCGGATGTGCGTGTGGAGCGTCTGCCCGGGGATCTGCTCCATCACGAGGATGGGGCCCCACGGGCTCGGCGCGAGGTCGTGCACGCGACAGACGTTCGGGTGGCCTACCGAGCGCGCGAGGAGGAGCTCCTGGCGGAGCGCCTCGTCGTCGCCTGGCATGCGCGACTCTTCGCGGACCACCTTGAGGGCCACGGTCTGCTGCGTCGAGCGATCGAAGGCCAGGAAGACCTCGCCCATGCCGCCCTTACCGAGGCTCTGACGGATGTCGTAACGGTCATTGATGACCGTTCCGGCAGTGATGGGAGGAGGGGGTGTCTTGGTCACGGCCCGCGGTGGATAAAAGGAGCGCGAACCGGAGCGTGCCCGACACCGGCTGCGGCGCACAGCGTCGTCCATCTGAACGTCGAGCGCAACGGTCGTTCGGAGGGAGAGGCCAAACCCAGCGCGGCGGCGGCCGCTTCCCCGCTGATTTGGGCCGAGATCGCCTCTCCGAACGTCCCGGCCGCCGGGATCTCTTGACGATGACGACTGATTTGTTTACGCGGCTCGGCCAGCCCGGCGCGACCGCCTCCCGCGCCGGTGCGGGCGTGACGTGCGCCGGGCCAGCGAGCCGTTGAAGCCACGTCCCATCGACCGGACGGGCGAGAAGAGTGGCTCCTCCGCGACGACCTGGGGACGGCCTAGCGGACCGATGTTCGTCCGGGACGATGCAGCCGGTGCAGAGGACGCGAAGGACATCGTCCGACGGACGCCGTCCGAGGGCGTGAACGGGAGCGGCGAGGGCGGTCGCGTGCGCGTGCGCGCCGACAGCTCCCCGGCTCCGCTCACGGGCCTCTCGATCGCAGGCACGTCGCTCTCCCTCTCTCTTCACCGACGACGCGAACCGCATCTGCATCGGCGGCCTCGCGCGATCTGCATCGGCGGCCTCGCGCGGGACGCGGCTTCCTGCTCATGGTCGCGATCGTCACCGACGTTCAGCCTCGCGCGGCCCGCCACGCCTCAACGACCGCACGGACGGCAGCGCACCACGCTCCACGCATTCCCTGCTTGTATCGTGGCACTGCAGATTGACACCTCAGAGTCGCCTCAGTCAGACTGCTCCCGAGGCGGCTGCTGTGTGTCCAATCTTCACCTCCTCCCGCTGCCCGAGGAGAGGCGCGACATGCCTGATAGCCGACAGCGAGAGGTAACCGGCAGCTCGAAGGTCTCGAGGGCTGCCGCGGCAGACCCGCTGCTGGGGCGTGTCATCAACGGCCGCTTCACGATCGTCAGCGTCATCGCCCGCGGCGGCATGGGGAAGGTGTACAGGGCCGAGCAGGCGCCGCTCGGCCGCATCTGCGCGCTCAAGGTGCTGAGCCCCAAGTACGAGGGCGACCACGATCCCGAGTTCCACAGGCGCTTCTTCCTCGAAGCGTCGATCGCGGCGAAGCTCACGCACCCGAACACGGTCACCGTGTTCGACTACGGCCAGAGCGACGACGATATCTACTACATCGCGATGGAGTACATCGAGGGGAAGACCCTGCACCGCGTGCTCCGCGAGGAAGGGCCGTTCTCCGAGGCGCGCGCGGCCCACATCGCGCGCCAGATCTGCCGGTCGCTCCGCGAGGCGCACGGGCTCGGGGTCGTGCACCGCGACCTCAAGCCGGGCAACGTGCTGCTCGTCGATCACGAGGACGAGCACGACCACGTGAAGGTGCTCGATTTCGGGCTCGTCAAGGACACCCAGAGCGGCGAGGACCTGACCCAACAAGGCCTGTTCATGGGCTCGCCCAAGTACATGGCGCCCGAGCAGATCACGGGCAGCGAGATCTCGGCGCGCACCGACATCTACGCGCTCGGCGTGATGATGTACGAGATGCTGTCGGGCCACGTGCCCTTCGACAAGGGCCCGGGCGTCGGGACGCTCATGTCGCACGTCCACGACCAGATCCCGCCGATGCAGGTCCACAACCCGCAGCTCTCCATCTCGCAGACGATGGAGGGGATCGTCTATCGCTGCCTGGAGAAGGACCCGGCGCATCGCTTCTCCTCGATGAACGAGCTGGTCAACGCGCTCAAGCTCACCGCGGGCGGCATCTCCACGCGAGACACGGGCGAGAACCCGCCCATGCTGTCGGGCACGACGGGCTACCGCGCGTCGCTGCCCTCGTATACGTCGGCCACGCCGTACCCGTCGGCGCCTTCGTATCCGTCTCCGTCGGCGCCTTCGTATCCGTCGGCCACGCCGTACCCATCGGCGCCCTCGCGTCCGCCGGCCACGCCGCGCCCATCGGCCGCTCCGCTCTCGACGACGAGCGATTTTCCGGGCCTCTCCACGCCGTACTCGTCGCCCCCCACGAGCTCACCCGCCACCTCTACAGGCCCCCTCGCCACGGACTGCGCCCTCAAGCCGCCGGCGGCGCCCGTCTTCGTCCCCCCGTCGATCACCGACGCGATGGGGTCGCGCCCAGCGCCGCCCGCGGAGGGGCTCTCCTCCAACCAGACCGGCGCGAGCCCAGGTCGAAAGGTCATCCCCTGGGCGCTCACCGCGGTCCTCGCGGTCGGGATCGGCGTCGCCGCCGCCCTGCTGGCGCGCGTGCCGGTCGCCCACACGAGCGCGGCGGCGCGCGAGCAGGGCGCGGTGAGCCCTCCTCCGCCCGCGGCGACAGCGCCGGAGCCCGCGGCGCGCGGGCTGCACATCGAGAGCACGCCGCCCGGCGCGGCCGTCAGGGAAGGCAACAAGGAGCTCTGCGCCGAGACGCCGTGCGAGATCGTCTGGCGAGGGGCCGCGGCCGCGCTCGCGCTGGAGCACGAGCTCGTGTTCGAGAAGCCGGGCTACAAGCCCGCCACGGTGCACGTCTCCGGCGCCGAGGAGAAGGTGCGCGCGAAGCTCGACCCGGCCGCGATCCCGGCGCCGGCGACCCCGAGCAAGCCCAGGGTGAACATCCAGAAGCCCGAGCCGTACAAGAGCAACCCCTACTGACGAGGGCGCGGACGCGCCCCGGCCGCTCTTCTGGTAGAGTCGCCGCGCTTTCGCGGCCAAGGCCTCTTACCATGGCCGCGGCGGCTTCGCGTTCGCGCGAGGAGCTCACCGGACGCTCCTCGCGTGGACCCGTCGATGAAGTGTTCGGTGTGATGTGGGGAGCAGCGCCGTCAGCGCTCCCGAGCTCTCGCCGGGATCGCCGTCGCTCCCCGGCCCCGCTGAGGACAGAGCGAACGCATGTCGTCTTCCGATTCCTGCTCGCACCGCCGCCGCGGCGACGTCCCGGCGCTCGACCCGACCGACGACGCCCACGCGGCGCGGCCGCGCCGCGCGACGGCGCTCCAGCGGAAGCTCCTCGCCTGCGCCGTCGCCTTCGGCGCGATGACCGCCGCGCGCGGCGCGCTCGCCGACGCCCGCACCGAGGCGCGCCTCCACTTCCGGGCAGGCATGGATCTCATCGCCCAGAAGCAGTTCGACGAGGGCATCCGGCAGCTCCAGAAGGCCAACGAGATCCTCCCGCACCCGAACGTCACCTTCAACATCGCGCGCGCGCACGCCGAGGCCGGCCACATCGAGCAGGCGCTCGCCGCCTACCGCGAGTACATCGCGAGCGATCCCGCGGACCGCGAGCAGGTGACGCGGATCGTGGAGCAGCTGGAGCAGCGCCTCGCCGCGCAGCGCGCCGCTGCGATCCCCGAGCCGAAGCAGCCGCCGGCGCCCGCGCCGCAGCAGCCGGCGCCGCAGCAGCCCGCCCAAGGCGAGGCGCCCTCCCCGCCGCCCCCCGCCGGGGCGCCCGCCGCGCAGGGCGCGCCCGCGACGGCCGCGACGAAGGCACCAGCGCCGGGCTCGAAGGCGGCCCCCGGCGACGCCGCGAGGATCGTCGGCGCGGCCCGGACCGAGGACGTCTACCAGGAGACGGTCGTCACCGCCTCGCGCGGCGCCCAGAGCCCGCTCGACTCCCCGAACTCGACGACCATCGTGACCCGGCAGGACATCCGGCTCTCCGGGATCACGCGCATCCCCGAGCTGCTCCGGCGCGTCGCCGGCATGGACGTCATGCAAATCACGGGCGGCGACGAGAACGTGTCGATGCGCGGCTTCAACAGCCGCCTCGCCAACAAGATCCTCGTCCTCGTGAACGGGCGCACGGTCAAGAACGACGTGCTCGGCTCGACCTTCTGGGAGGCGCTCTCGATCGACGTGGATCAGATCGAGCGCATCGAGGTGGTGCGCGGCCCGGGCTCCGCGCTCTACGGCGCCGACGCCTTCGCCGGCATCGTCAACATCATCACGATCGAGCCCGGCGTCGGGAAGAGCGGCTTCCGCGCGGGCTACGGCGATCACCGGCAGGGCTACGCCTCGGTCTGGGCCTCCGCGCGCGAGGGCGATTTCGCGTACCGCCTCTCCGCGGGCTACACCCGCTACCCCCGCTGGTCGCGCGAGGTCGCGGACGATCGCATCGACCTCGAGACGAGCGGCCAGAGCCAGGATCTCGGCGCGCAGAACGTCCGCATCGACCTCCGGACCTCGCAGCGGCTCGGGCCTCAGCGCGAGCTCACGGTGGGCGCCGGCTACTCCCGGAGCGAGCTCGACATCTACGGCATCGGCCCCTTCAACGACTACAACCTGGAGGTCGCCAACGCCGACGTCGCGGTCGCGTACCGCAGCGAGAACGTCAACGCGCGGACGTACTACTCGAACCTCGACGGGTACTCGCTGCTCAACGCCGCCTACCTCGGGCACACCCTGTTCGCAGGGCGGCCGCAGCAGCACGTCGTGAACGCCGAGCTCGAGTTCGTGAAGACGCTCCGCGCGCCGAGGGCCGTCGTGCACGACTTCCACATCGGCCTCGGCTACCGGTTCAAGGCGACCTCGTGGAGCTACCTCGAGGACGACATGCCGCTCGAGCACCAGGGCTCGGTGTTCCTCCAGGACTCGATGAAGCTCGGCGAGCGCGTCACGGTGGTCGCGTCCGGGAGGCTCGACTACGTGCCCTACCTGGAGCGGCTCATCCCGTCGCCGCGCGGCTCCGTCATCGTCAAGCCGACCGAGCGCCAGGCGATCCGCCTCTCCGGCTCGACGGCGTTCCGCTCGCCCACGTCGCTCGAGGCCTACGTCGACCTGCCCATCCAGCTCGCGCTGCCCGGCCTCGAGCTCCTCTCGACCTCGAGGACGCCGGGCAGCTCCGAGCGCCCCATCGACCCCGAGCAGATCATCACCGCCGAGGCGAGCTACCTGAACCAGCAGAGCGATTACTTCGAGTTCGAGGTCACCGCGTACTACAACCGCGTGAGCGATCTCATCGTGCTCGCCGAGCCGCAGCGCACGACCCTCTCGCAGCGCGCCCACGGGTCCGGAGGGCTGAACCCGGAGACGGGGAGGTACACCTCCGGCTTCGGCGGCTTCGAGAACCAGAGCGACGTCTACCACGTCTTCGGCGGCGAGCTCGGCGGCCGCGTCTACCCCACCGAGGGGCTCGACATCTTCGCCAACTACGCGCTCAACCGCTCGGTGCACCAGCGCCCGGACGGGCGCGACGCGCTCGAGGACGCGCGCACCAGCCGGCACAAGGTGAACGCAGGGGTCCAGGTCCGCACGCCGATCGGCGTCGACGGCGAGGTCACGTTTCACTACCAGTCCTCGCAGGTGTGGGCCGAGCAGGTCCCGACGGGGACGGTCATCGCCACGAAGCAGTACGAGCTGCCCGCGTACACGCTGCTCAACGCGCGCGTCGGCTACCGCTTCCTGGACCGCGCCGAGATCTCCGCGACCGTGTTCAACGCGCTCGACGGGCTCGGCGACGACGCGCTGCAGATGCACCCGTTCGGCAACCGCATCGGCCGGCGCTTCATGGGATTCTTCAGCTACTCGCTCTAGGCAAGGCCATGCTCCGACCCAGCCCCCGCACCGGTCTCCTCCTGCTCGGCGCGCTCCTCGCGGCCCTCCCGGGCTGCGACGACGTGGAGGTCTTCGTCCCGCTGCCGGACCAGAGCGGCCCCGCCGGGGTGCTCGACGGCACGGTGACGTACGCCGGACCGCGGCCCTGCACGAAGGACGGCCACGTCGTCGGTGCCGCGATCGTGCTCGGCTTCGACACGCGCCTGCTGCCGCCGCCCGAGGGGCTCGGCACCTCGGCCGCGAGCATCGACGTGATCCCCGGCGACGAGCTCTTCGGAGGCCTGGGCGCCGCGCTCGATCGCTCCGAGGACGGCGCGCTCCACTGCCCCGAGCCGGACGAGCCGCCCGTCACCGTGAGCGTCCCCTGGAGGCTTTCGCCCCTGGCCGCCGGCACCTACCAGGTCCGCGGGTTTTACGACCACGACGGCAATTTCGATCCCACCTTCAGCATCGCCAACCTGCCGACCCGGGGCGACGTGGTCGGCGGCGCGATCGAGAACGCGACCGAGGTGCTCGGGGGCGCGGCCCCGCGGTACCGCGCGATCACGATCGCCGCCCCCATCCCCGAGACGGGCACGCGCGTCAGCGGGATCGCCGTCACCCTCGGCCTCTCGCTCCCGCTGGAGCGGCCGCTCTTCCACGTCGCCGAGGTGCTCGCGCCGGCGTCCGGCGTCACGCAGAGCCCGGGCGAGGTGGTCATGGCCTCCGACTTCCAGCTGGAGACGTTCAGCCCGGCCAATCCCGCCGGCACCGAGGCGTCGCTGCTGCGCCTGCGGCTCGCCGCGGGGGTGCCGGGCAGCGAGGTCGCGCGCGCGGCGAAGCCCCCGCTCTCGCTGCCGGTGGGCGGCGAGCCCGCGCCGACCCTCACCTACGCGCGGCAGGACGTGAACGGCGACGGGGCGATCGACGGCGACGATCATGTCCCCGACTCGGCCCTGATCCCGGCGCTCTTCCCGATCTCGGTGTTCGCGAAGCAGGACGACAAGGAGCCGCTGACCAGCCAGGCCGCGCCCGCGGTGCTCCTCCAGGGGCTCACGATCTACGACGATCTCGTGACCACGGCGACGCTCGGCCCGGAGCCGCTGAACGAGCCGCGAGACAGCGCGCTCATCGGCGTCCGGCCCGCCGCGCTGTGCATGCACCCGACCGAGCCGGAGCGGGGGGGCGTGCTCGTGCTCAGCCACAAGACCGACAAGGAAGGCAACGACATCATCGCGGAGCGGGACGTGGCCCAGGTCGAGGCGGCGCTGAGCCGGCAGTTCGGGCGCACGATCGAGGTGGCGTTCGGCTGCCTGCCCGAGGGGAGCTACGCGCTCAGCCTCATCTACGGCACCGGTCAGGCCTGGACCGTGCCCAACGAGGCCGGCGTGTGCGCGCCGTCGGAGGCCGAGACGGCCGACGTCTGCGGCGCGCGGCCGCGCCTCGCGTCGCAGAGCGCCGTGCTGCGCATCGGCCCGCCGGACGACAGCGCGTACTGCGCCGAGCACCCGACGCCGGCGGCCTGCGCGCGGTAAACGTCGCAGCGCCGCGGCGGCGTCGGCTCGCGCGCGGCGCGAAGGCCGCCGCGATCCGGGCCCGGGCGCGGTGAAAGCGCCGGTTTCCTGCTGGAGGCGGCGGTTGCCTCGCGCGCGCGAACCGATGGTAGGGTCTCGGCATGCGCTGCACTTGCTTTCCCTCGCTTGCTCTTCTGGGGGCGCTCGGCGGCGCCGCGGCGGGCGCGCTCGTTCCATCCGACGCGTCCGGCGGCTGGCCCCCGCCCGAGTGGGCCAGCGCAGCGGACATGGCCGAGCCCGAGCACTGGCCGAACGACCCGGACTACGGCACGTCGGTCACGCAGAGCGGGCAGTGGAGCTTCTACTCGTTCATCCCGGCCCCGAGCGGGTACGTCCGGCCGGAGGAGTCCGCCGCCGGCATGGCGATCGATCTCGCCTGGCGCTTCACCCAGGGGGACCCGCGCGTCAGGATCGCCGTCGCCGACTCCGGGATCTTCTGGGGAGAGGGGGATCTCCTGGAGAAGGTGTGGCTCAACCAGGGCGAGCTCGCGGCCCACAAGCCGCGGCACGCGGACGGCGCGGCGTGCGGCGGCGAGGGCGCGCTCGCGGGCTTCGACTGCAACGGCGACGGGGTCCTCTCCGTCGCGGACTACAGGGACACGCCGGAGCTCACGCCCGCGGCGTCGGAGGGGCGGCCGCAGGGCGATCGGAACGGGAACGGCCAGCTCGACGCCGGCGACCTCATCCTCAACTTCTCGGACGGGAGCGACGACGATCAGAACGGCTACGTCGACGACATCGCGGGCTGGGACTTCTTCAAGAACGACAACGATCCGTTCGACGACGCCCGCAACGGCCACGGCACCGAGGGCGCGAAGACGTCGGCCGCGCAGACGAACAACCAGCTGGGCGGGGCGGGCGTGTGCCCGCAGTGCAGGCTCATCCCGCTGCGCGTCGGCGAGAGCCACGTCGCCGACGCGCAGGACCTCGCGAAGGCGCTCCTCTACGCGGCCGACAGCCGGGCCAACGTCGTGCAGTGCCCGGTGACCGCGGTCGACAGCACCGGCTTCGTCCAGGCGGCGCTCGACTACGCCCACGCCCAGGGGACGCTCGTCGTCGCGTCGATGGGCAACGCGGGCTCGCGCCACCACAGCGTGCCCGCGACGAGCAACCACGCGCTGCCCGTGAGCGCCGTCCGCCACGACGGCCAGAGCGTCGCGACGTCGACCACGTTCGTCGACGCGTCGCCGTGCTCGAGCTTCGGCGGCAACAACGTGCTCGCCGTGTCGAGCCCCGGCTGCGCCAGCGACGCGACCGCCGAGCTCGCCGGCGTCGCGGGGCTGCTCTACTCCGTCGCCCTCGACCGCGGCGTGTCGCTGTCCCCGGGGGAGGTGCAGGGCCTGCTCGTCGCGACCGCCGACGACATCGCCGTGCCGGAGTCGCAGGAGCCCGGGTCGCTGTACCGCTTCTCGCAGGCGGGGTTCGATCAGCGGTTCGGCCACGGCCGCGTCAACGCGAACCGCGCCGTGGAGTCGCTCCGCGAGGGGCGCGTGCCGCCCGCCGTCGACATCACGTCGCCGCGGTGGTTCGAGGTCGTCTACAAGGATCAGGTCCAGGGCCCGGTGCCGATCGAGGGCACCATCTCGGCGAAGCGGGCGATGGCCTACGACTACTGGGTCGAGTGGGCGGCAGGCGCGCAGCCGCTCGCGGCGGATTTCAAGGTGATCCACAAGGAGACGAACGTCGCGCCGACGGTCGTCACCGGCGCCGAGGGCCCGCTCGCCTCGCTCGACGTGCGCACGATCGGCACGTCCCACCTCCGCGACCCGGACAGCCCCCACGGCGAGGACGATCGGGCGATCACGGTGCGCGTCCGCGCGCTCGCCCACTACGCCACCGGCAACGTGGAGAGCGAGGCGCGGCGCACGATCCACGTCGACAGCGATCCGACGCTGGTCCAGGGCTTCCCCATCCGCGTCGGCGACAGCGGCGAGGGCAGCCCGAAGATGGCCGACATCGACGGCGACGGCATCCGCGAGCTCGTCTACCCGACGGCCGGCGGCGCGCTGCACGTGCTGAAGATGACGCCCAAGGGGCCGCAGCCGCTGCCGCGGTTCCCGTTCATGACCGGCGTCACCGACGGCCTGCGCGCTCTGCCGGCGTCCCCGGCCACGCCCGATTACCTCAGCGCCCCCGCGTACAGCAAGGTGAACAGCGAGCTCGGCCGCGAGCCGATCCTGAGCGCGCCCGCCATCGCGGACCTCGACGGCGACGGCAGGCAGGAGATCGTGATCTCCACCTGGCCGGGCACGATCTACGTCATCGGCGCGGACGGCGGCGCCCGACGGGGGTGGCCGATACGCCTGCCCGAGATCCCCTCCTGCCCCCTCGATCCCGGGGCTCCGGCGAGCGCGCCGTGCATGTCGGCGGCCGCGCGGATCGCGCGCGGGGCCTTCGCCTCGCCGGTCCTCGCGGATCTCGACGGCGACGGGCGGCTCGACGTGATCCAGGCGGCGTTCGACGGCACGGTCCACGCGTTCGACAGGGATGGCAACGCGCTGCGCGGCTTTCCCGTCGAGGTGCACTACGCGGGTCCGCTCGCCGAGGAGCCGGCGCGGAGCCGCCTCCTCGCGACGCCCGCCGTGGCCGACTTCAATGGCGACGGGCTGCCGGATCTGCTGGTCGCGTCGAGCGAGCGGCTCGGCGAGGACGGCGAGGCCGGGGCGGTCTATGTGATCGATGGGCGGGGCACGACCGCGCCCTCCGGGCCCGTGCTCGCGGGGTGGCCCATCACGGTGCCGTCGCTCTCGTTCGACCCGCTCGCCGCGGAGGGGATCACGGCCTCGGGCGTCGTCGGGCGGTTCGACGGCGCGCTGGCGGGCGTCGTCCAGGGCAACGGCGCGCCGCCGCTCGTCCTCCCGGCCTCACCCGGCGAGCAGCGCGAGCTCCTGGCGACGCCGGCGGGCGCGCTGCCGCGGGCGAGGGGCGGCTCGCCGGCCGGGCTCGACCCGACGTTCGGCCCCCTCTCGCCCGCCGCCGGCGCCCGGACGATGATCCCGCTGCTGTCGCAACCTGCGCTCGGCGACATCGATCAGGACGGCACCCCCGACGTCATCGCCGCGGGCGCCTCGAAGGCGGCCGCGCTCGCCCTCGCGGGCGCGCAGGGGGCGACGCAGCCGGGGCCTCACCTGCTCGCCGTCTGGAGCGGCAGGTCGGGCGCGATGCTGCCTCGCGCCCCGTTCGTGCTCGAGGACTACGCGATCTCGGGCAGCCAGGCGGTCGTCGATCTGAACGGCGACGGCTACCCCGAGGTGCTGAGCGGATCGAGCGGCTACTTCCTCCACGCCTTCGACGGGTGCGGCCGGGAGCCGCGCGGGTTCCCGAAGTTCACCGGCCAGTCGATCACCACGACGCCCGCCGTGGGCGACCTCGACGGCGACGGCACGCTCGAGATCGCGGTGGGCACGCGCGACGGCTGGCTCTTCGCCTGGCACACCGACGCGACGACAGACTCGCTCATCGCCTGGGAGAGCCTCCATCACGACAACCAGAACACGGGCAACCTCGACACGCCGCTCAAGCAAGGGACCGCGCGGACGGCGCCGCGGCCGCTCACGGTGGACCTGTGCGAAGGCCCGCAGCAGGCCCCGCTCATCCTCCAGCTGGGCGGAGGCTGCGCGTGCGAGGCCGCGGGCGCCGAGCCGCGGCGCGCGTCCGGCGCTCGAGGCGCGGGCGCGGCGCTGGGCGCGGCGCTGGTCGGGGTGATGGCGCTGTGGCGGAGGCGGCGGAGGGCGTAGGCCGTGAGGGAGCCGCGCACCACCGCGCGGATCCGCGTCGACGAGGGCGGCGCGGTCCGCCGGATCGAGGCCGCTCCACGCGCGCGCCTCGCCCCCTTCGCCGAGCCGCCGCGCCGCCTCGGCCCTGCAGAGCCGGGAGGCCAGGCCGCGGCTCAGCGGCGCGCCGAGTACCTCGCCCGGGAGGGGAGGAGCGCAGGCGCTGCCGCGGCGCGTGAGGTTCGAGCCCCGGAACCTCCCCGCGCCGCCGCTGTCATTCCGCAGGCACGACGGACAGCCGGCCAGCGCGGCCGAGCGCCCGCCTGAAGGACGCGGATCCGCGCGTCCTCCGCGCGGTTCCAGAGGACGTGAGCGCGCCGCTCCGCGCGGCGCACAGGGGAGATCTATGCCCAGCGCGAACACGACGGACGCCGGGGATGGCGGCGCCGCCACCGATCCCAACCTCACCGCGGCGAGGCAGCCCGACGCGGCGAGCACAGGCGAGGCCGAAGGCCCGGTGCGCTCCGTGGAGATCGTCATCTCCTGGGGCACGACCGTGCTCTTCGTCCAGCACCTGACGCCGCCGCGCGCGTTCGACGTCGGCGAGGGGCGCGACGACGGCCGCCCGTGCGACTGCTTCCTCCCCGAGCGCGCGCTCGGGGCGCGCCGCGCGCCGCTCCTCGAGGTCGACGGCGCAGGGCGCGTCGGCTTCGTCCTGCTGGGCGCCGCGACGGGGACGCTCGCGCTCACCCCCGGCGGCGCGCCGCTGTCCGCGGCCGAGGCGCGGGAGCTGCACGCCGGCACGGCGCGCGCGTCGATCCCCGGGGCCACGCTCGTGCCCCTCCCCGCGCAAGGGCGCGTGGACGTCGAGATCGCGGGCGTGCGGATCCAGATCCGCGCCGACGCCGCCGCGGGCGAGCGCGTGCGCCGCTCGCTCGTGAACCGGAAGAGCCTCGCCCTCCACGCCGTCTCCGCGGCCCTGCACCTCGGGCTCCTCGGCGCCCTCGCTCGCTGGGCGCCGCCCCTCGTCGACCCGTCCACGGGCATGAGCGCGGATCGGATCGCGCTCGTGCAGCAGTACCTCGCGTCCGCCGATGAGCGCGAGATGCTCGAGCGCGAGGGCGAGCTCGCCGCGGAGCCCGTCGCCGATGCGAAGGAGGGCGGCACAGGGACGAGGGCGAGAGGGGAGGAAGGGTCGATGGGCCACCCTTCCACGTCACGCGCGTTGGCGACGGGGAACCGGTGGGGGGTCAAGGGCCCGAGCGACAGCCCCGATCCGCACGTGGCGCAGCAGCAAGCGCTGCGCGACGCGGCCGAGTTCGGGATGATCGGGCTGCTCAACGCCGGGAGCGGCGGCGATCCGCATGCCCCCACGGCGCCGTGGGGGCTCGACGGCGCCGCGCCGCCCGCTGGCGGCGCGGGCCTCCCCCTCGCTGGCTACGGGGGCCTCGCCGGCGACGGCGCGGCGCCCGGCCTCGGATCCATCGGGACGATCGGGCACGGCGCGGGCGCCGGCTCGGGCCAGGGGTTCGGGAGTGGCCACGGGCGCGCCGGCGCCTCCTCGCCGCCGGTCTCGGCGCGGAGCGCGGCCGCCTACGCTCCGGAGCCCGAGGTCGCCCTCGATCCGAACGGCCGCTTCGCCACCACGTACCGGCCCGGGGGCGGCCACCTCGCCGCGTTCGAGGCCGCCCTCGCGCGCGGCGTCGTGCCCGCGGCGGAGCGCGAGCTCGTCGGCGACGTCGCCGCCCGGTACGCCCCGGAGGTCCCGCTCGCCCTCGACAAGGCGCTCGGCCTGCGCGCCGACCTGGAGCGCGCCGCGCTCGGCCCGGGCGGCGGCGCCTTCCACCTGCGCCTCGCGCTCCGCTCCGCGGCGGCGGCGGCGGCGGCGCGGCCGCACCTCTCGGTGCACCTCGTCCTCGACACGAGCGGCTCGATGGCCGGCGCGCCGATCGACAGCGCCCGCCGCGCCGCGCAGGCGCTCGTCGATCGGCTCGCGCCGGCCGACGACTTCTCGCTCACCACCTTCTCCAGCGACGCCGAGGTGGTGATCGAGGACGGCCCGGTCGGCCCGCGCCGCGCGGCGATCCGCCGCGCCATCGAGGGGCTCCGCGAGGGCGGCGGCACCAACATCGGCGCGGGGCTCTCGCTGGGCTACGCGCAGGCGAGCCGGCCGGGCATCCCCGAGGACGCCGTGCGCGTGGTGCTGCTCGTCTCCGACGGCCGGGCGACGAGCGGCCTCACCCACAGCGAGCGCCTGGCGTGGCTCGCCCTCGACGCCTTCCAGCGCGGCATCCAGACGAGCGCGCTCGGGCTCGGCGACGACTTCGACGGTCAGCTCATGAGCGCGATCGCGAGCGACGGGGCCGGCGGCTACTACTACCTGCGACACCCGGAGCAGATCGCGCCCGCCCTGTCGACCGAGCTCGAGAAGCGCCTCGACCCGGTCGCGACCGCGGTCGAGGTGCGCGTGCGCCTGAAGGCGGGCGTCGATCTGCTGCGCGCCTACGGTTCGCGCCGGCTGGACGGCGCCGAGGCCTCCCGCGTCCGCGCCCAGGAGATCGCGGCCGACGTCGCCGCCCAGTCGCGGGACCGGATCACGGCCGACCGACGCGACGACGCCGAGGGCGGCATGCGCTTCTTCATGCCCGTGTTCGCCCGCGATGATCGGCACGCGCTGCTGCTCAAGCTGAGCGCCGGCCCCGGCGCGGGGAAGCGCGCCGTCGCGACCGTCGAGCTCAAGTACAAAGATCGGCTCGCCAAGAAGAACGTGATCGAGGAGATCCCCATCGAGGTGCGCTATGCGGACAGCGACGCCGCCAGCGCGGCGTCCGTCGACGCGTCGATGACGCGCACGCTTCAGGGCTTCGCCGCGGGCGAGTCGCTCGCGGAGGCCGCTGCCCGCGTGGCGCGCGGCGATCGCGCCGGCGCCGCCGCGCTCCTCTCCGAGCGCGAGGGCATCCTGCACGAGGCCGCGACCCGGCTGGGCGAGCCGCTGTTCCTGGAGGACGCGGCGCGCCTGTCGCGCCTCCGCGCGCACATGGGCGCAGAGCAAGGCCTCGGAGATCCGCTCGTTCTCGCGATGTTGCTGGAGACGGCGGGGCGATCCCGCCTGCGCTGACGCGCAATCGCAGCGCGCGCACGGGCGGAGGCGTCGCCCAGGTGGTAGGCTGAGCGCGGCCATGACAGACAGAGTCTCATCGACCGGACGCGCTGCGCTGCGAGAGTCGCTGCTCCAGTTCTCCGCTTTCGCCGACGCGCTCGAGTCCCGATCCATGCGCGAGGCCATCGATGCCTGCATCACCGTCCTGGACGCTCCAGGGCCGCTCGACAAGCGCGACCTCGCCCCGTGGCTCAAGGTCGTCCACGAGCGCGCGGCCGATGTCTTTCGACGAGGTATCCGCCAGACCACGGGTGTGCTGCGCCAGCAGATGATGCACGGCCTGAAGCAGGCCGAAGAAGACGCGGTCTGGATGCAGCAGGCCATCGACGCGCTCAGTCGAGACCGCGCGAACTGACATGCTGAGCTGAAACAGCGCCCGTCGCGACAGGCCGAAGCGAGCCGGCCGGCGGCGTGGAGCAGGCGGCCGCGCACAGCGTGACACGACACGCGCCGTCCGTGCTACGAGAGGGGACATGCTCGCCTCGGCGTTTCCGCTGCTGCTCCTCGGCTTCTCTCTCGGGATGCGCCACGCCACCGACGCGGACCATGTGATCGCGGTGGCGACCGTCGTGAGCCGGGTGCGGAGCCTCGGGACGGCGCTGCTGATCGGCGCGATGTGGGGCGTCGGCCACACGCTCACGCTGATGGTGATCGGCGGCGGCATCCTGCTCTTCGGGCTCGTTGTGCCGCCGCACGTCGGCCTGGCCATGGAGCTCTCGGTCGCCCTGATGCTGATCGGCCTCGGGGTGTACCACCTGGCGCGGCTCTACCGGGCGGTCCGGCGTGGCGAGCCGCCGGCGCCCGACGTCGCTCCGGTCGAGCATGCGGCGCCTGTTGCGCATGTTGCTCACCACGACGGCCACCGGCACGACCTCGGCTGGGCGGACCGCGTGTTCGGCGGTTCGCGCGTCTACGCGAGCCTCCGGCCGCTGCTCATCGGCGTGGTCCACGGCCTCGCGGGCTCGGCCGCGGTGGCGCTCCTCGTGCTCACCACGGTGCGCGACCCGCGGTGGGGCATCGGCTACATCGCGCTGTTCGGCGTGGGCACGATCGCCGGGATGACGCTCATCACCGGGGTGCTCGCGCTGCCGTTCGCCTACGCGCGCGCTCGCACCAGCGGGATACACAACGCCTTCGGCGCCGTCGCCAGCCTCCTCAGCGTGGGGTTCGGCCTGTTCCTGGCCTACGACATCAGCTTCGGATCCGGGCTGTTCACCGCGAACCCGCAGTGGACGCCAGGCTGACGGCGCCCGGGCGGGCCGCGCTCGCGCTTGCCGAAGGAGCGGCGCTCGGCGCTCACCGGCTCGCGGTCGACCAGGCGCGCTCGGCCTCGCGCGGCGACGCCGGCGCGAGGTGCGCGTCGATCTGGGTCATGAGCCAGTCGAGGAACTCGTCCTTCAGGATCGTCTGCGCCACGTGCAGATCGGTCCAGACGGGCGCGCGCGCAGCCGCCCGGTCGCTCGTCTGCACCACGACCGGGATCGTGCAGAACCTCGCGTCGTCGCGCATCGCGCGGATGAACTCCACCCCGTTCATGACGGGCATGTGGACGTCCACGATGGCCAGCGCCACGGGCTCGCGGGCGAGCAGCTCCAGGGCGTCGCGCCCGTTCTCGGCCTCGAGCACGCTGAAGCGCGGCTCGAGGATCAGCCGGTAGCACGCCCGGATGTCCGCGTCGTCGTCCACGACGAGGATGGTCACCCCCTCGACGGCGCCGAGCACGCGCTCGACGGCGGCGCGGAGCTCCCCCGCGGTGACGGGCTTGCGCACGTAGCCGGCGACCCCTCGCAGGATCGCCTCTGCCGGCTTGTTCACGACGGAGACGAGCATCACGGGCACCCGCTCGCGCGACTGCACGAGCCGGTTGAAGGCGAAGCCATCCATCTCGGGCATCAGGAAGTCCGCCAGGATGAGATCCGGCGTCCACGTCCGGAGGAGCTCCAGCGCCGCGCTCCCGCCGCGCACGGTCCGGACGTCGTACGCCGCGCCTTGCAGCGCCTCGGCCATCCACGCGAGCGTCCCCGAGTCATCGTCGACCAGCAAGAGCTTGGCCATGGCATCACCCCCCTTGCGCCCCGCCGCCACCCGCCTCGCCCGCCGCGCCGACACGCCGCAGCCGGAGCCAGAACCTCGCCCCGCCTTCCGGCCGCGCCTCGTACCCGATCGCCCCGCCCCACCGCTCCACCGCGATCCGTGCGCCGTAGAGCCCGAGGCCGCTGCCCGCGCCAGGGTCCTGGCCGTGCGCGAATTTCTGGAACAGGCGCGGCGCGATGGCAGGGGAGACGCCAGGCCCATCGTCCTCCACCGTCACGCGAGCCCACCGGGGCTCATCGTGCACCGCGACGCGCACCGACCTGCGCGGGGGCGTGAACCGGAGCGCGTTCTCGACGAGGTTGGAGACCACGCGCGCGAGCCTGCGCTCCTCACCGACGACGGTGCACGGCCGCGCGCAGCCGATCTCCGGCGGCGCCTCCAGGCACACCCCCCGGCTGCGCGCCATGGGCAGGAGCGCCTCGACGACCCGAGCGACGGTGCCGCACACGTCGACCACCGCGGCGAGGTCGCCGCTGGGGGCGTCGGACGCCATGCCCTCGGCGGTGAACACGTCGAGGATCTCCCGGATCAGCTCGCGCTGCCGCAGGGCGGCCTTCAACGCGACCGCGGCGAGCGCGCCGCTCTTCTCCGGCAGCGGCTGCTCTCCCAGCAGGGACAGCGCGCCGAGGAGGCTGTTCAGCGGGCCGGAGAGGTCGTGAACGATGCAGTGGACGAGGACATCCTTCCGCTCGACCTCGCGCGACAGCGCCTCGTGGACGAGGCGAAGCTCGCGCGCCCGCTGGAGGACGCGGCTGCGCTCCTGGAACAGCGCGTCGTTCCGGGTGATCACGAGCAGCCGCGACGAGCCCACGCGGAGCGCCGTCGCCTCGAGGTGAAGCGCCTCGTCGCCGATCATCTGCGTCCAGAAGTCGGATTGCACGCCCGGCGCGCCTTCCGCGGACCAGGCCCGCTCCGCCTCGGGGAGGAACACCTCCAGAAAGGGCAGCGCGCGATCGATCGGGAGCGGCGCGTCGCGCCACGGCGGCGCGAACCCGAGCCTTCGGAACCACGGCGGCGGCTCGCCGCGGATGACGAAGGTCCCGTCGTGCGAACGCTCGAGGACGAGCTTGTCCAGCGCCGCGAGGAGCCACGTGTCCACGTCCATCAACCCCGCAACGAAGGCGCTTCGCTCGCCAGCATGGCGCGCGCCAGCGCGTTGAACGCGCCTTCGACCCCGGCGCCGGTCTTGGCGCTCGTCCTCGTGATCCAGAGGCCCGCCCTCCTCAGCCTGGCCTCGGTGGCGTCGTCGATGTCCCACGCCCCGGTGAGATCGGCCTTGTTCAGGACGACGACGGCCGGGACCTCTCCGGCGATCGTGCGCGCGGCGGTGTAGAGGCGGAGCCCGGTCTCCGCCGTGAGGCGCCGCGTGCCGTCGATGACGAGGAGCCAGCCCGCGGAGCCGCGCAGGTACGACGTCTGGACGGCCTGGAACTCGTCCTCTCCGCTCAGGTCCCAGAGGATGAGGTCGAGCTCGCGTTCATCGCACCTCACGCGCCGTGTCTCGATCGTCACGCCGATGGTCGTCCGGTAAGACTCGGAGAAGATGCTGCGCACGAAGCGGGCGACGAGGCTTGTCTTGCCGACCCCCGTCGCGCCCAGCACGCAGACCTTGCGTTTCTCCGCCATGACTCAGTCCTTGCTCTCCGCGTGCAGGTCCACAAGGAAGATCACGCTGCGCGCGCGGCGCTCGTCCGCGCCGGCGAGGCACTCGGCCCGCGCCGCTCCCCCGGCGCAGGACGGGGGCACGACCTCGCGCCGCGTTCCCCCGCCGCTCGCTCGCAGGAGATCGGCCGGGATCCCCCGCGCGACGAGCTCGGCCGCGACGTGCTCCGCGCGGGCCTGGCTGAGCGCTCGGTTCGACGCCTCCGATCCGACGGGATCCGCATAACCGATGTCGCGGATCTCGGCGGTCATGTGGGCCTCGCGCGCGCGGGCGATCAGCCGCTCGGCAGCGGCCGCGACCTCGTCGAGGCGTGCGGCCTGCTCTCCGGAGAGCCGCGCCGCGCCGCGGCGGAAGAAGAGCTCCATCGCCTCGAGGGATCGCGCCGCCGCGCGCGCGCGGTCGATCGACTCCTGTGCCGTCAGGCGCTCGCCGTCGAACCCCGAGACGCCGGGGAGCACCGCCGCCGACCAGCGCGCGCGCTCGATCCAGCGCTGGGGCGCGACCCCGCTGGCCACGACGGCACCGCCGCGCAGCGCCAGGGTGACCCCGGGCGGCGGCGCGAGAGCGCGCGCCGCCCGGCGCTCGACGATCTGCGGATGGAGCGAATAGAAGGGCTCGAAGCGCAGGACGACCTCCTGGTGCACGGGGCCGCCGCGCTCGAGCACGGCCCTCGGATCCGCGGCGAGCGGATCGCGGAGGCCCGTGAAGACGACCTGGCCGCCGCGCCGCTCCGCCGCGGTGACCAGCAGGCCGGGCTCGCGCCGCAGCGCCTCGCTCCAGCCGTCGACGCGGCGCTGATCCTCCCGCGAGGCGCGCACCGAGAAGGCGAGCGCGGCCGCGACGGCCGCGGCCAGCAGGGCGGCCGCTATCGGCACGGCCCGAGCTCGGCGCGGGATCGGCTGGCGCTGCTGCTGGAGGCAGCGCGAGAGCAGCTCGCGGGCGCCCGAGAACGGCGTCCGATCGCCGCGGAAGCCGGCGAGCTCACCGCCGTACGCGAGGTGGACGCGCTCCAGCGTCTCGGACAGGACGAGCCCGTACGCGGGCGGCGCCACACCGCGCACGATGGACACGAGGAGCGCCGACGGGCCGTGCTCGACCCACCCTGTCAGATCGCCGACGCGGAAGCGCTCCAGCCGCGCGTCGGTCCGGAACGCGTCGTGGGCGAACGCGTCGATGGCGGTGAGCATCGCCGTGACCTGATCGGGATCCCGGTAGGGGATCTCGTCGGCGCTGAGGTGCTCGAGGACGAGCCCCGTCCCGCGGTGGACCAGGAAGAGCTGCTCGGTCCGGTAGACCATCGAGCGGAGCAGCACCACCTCCGCGAAGGGACGCCCGGTGCGGCGCGCCTCGACGCGCCAGCGCATGCTCCGCCAGGACAGGCCGAGGGCGGCCGCTTCGTTGAGGCGCTGGATCATCGCGCGGAGAGCGCAGCGCACGGCCTTGCGGATGGCCGGCCCCATGGCGGGGGAGATCGCGTCCGCGAACGACCCCGGGTCCCGGCGCACGCGCTCCTGCATCGCGCTGGTGAGGAGCGGCTCCAGCGCCCACGAGAGCGCCTCACCCCTCTTGCGGCTCTCGATCACGGCCTCGGGCAGCGCCCCCGCGACCATCTCGACCATGGACTTATCCAGCCGCTCCTCGATCCGCTGGATGCGGTGCTGCTCTGGGCCCACGAGCAGAGGGCGGAGGTCTTCGAGCGTCTTTCTCGGCGGAGGCGCCTCGCGGCGCGCTCTCGGCTCTCGCATCGTTCTTCTCCGGCCCGCCTCACGCTGCCTCGTCCGAGCGGCGCTCCGCTCTCTGGAAGCGCTCCGATTCCGCGGCCGCCTCGCGCGCCGGCGCCTCCGGCGCGAGCGCTTCGGCGCCTTCGGCCCACACGGCGGCCAGCTCGCGCTCGAGCATCGCGCTCAGCTCGCTCCGCGTACGCCGCGTCTCGTCGGCGAACGCCTTGGACTGGTCGAGCATCTGCTGCCGGAGCTCGCGCTGCGTGCGCGCCACGAGCTCCTCCAGCCGCTGGACCCGCTGCGCGATCAGCTCGAGCGCCTCCCGCGACTCGCGCGCGACGCTGCCGAGCGCGCCGTCGGCGGACGCGCGCTGGGCCTCGATCGACGCGCTGAGCGCCTCGATCTCCCTGCGCGTGTGCGCCTCCAGCATGTCCAGCCGCCGCCACGCTTCACTCCGCAGCTCCTCCGCCTGGGCGGCGAGCTGAGCGTCGGTGCGCGAGAGCCGGCGAGCGAGCTCGCGGAACTGGGCGCCGCACAGGATGTCGCGCACCTGCTCCAGGCTGTTGGTGATCGCGGACTCTGCGTGCCCCGCGGTGGCTTCGTGCTCCGCCCGCCCGCTCGTCCTCATGGTCATGATGAAGGCCCCCTCTCCGTGCGTGCCACGCGTGTCGCGTTCGGCGAGCCGAGCTCGCTCGTCATCGCGCTCCCGTATCGCTTCGTCGCGCTCGCGACGCCTCACCGAGCTCGCTCCCCCAGGTTTTCTCTTCCGTCTGGACACGATGCCTCTCGCTCATCACGTCGCGCGCTGCGCAACATGGGTCAGCACCCTGGACGCGGGTAGCCCTCGGGAGGCCGCGCGGGCGGCCGCGGCTCGGCCGGGTAGCCGCTCGGCCGCTCCGAGGCGCCGCGCTGAACTGGAGCTCTCGGAGCCCGGTAAGATGCTCCCATGCGAACTCCGCGAACCTCCCTGGTAGCCGCGGCCTTCCTCGCGGCCTGCGGCGCTCCGGCCGGCGGCGCGCCTTCTGCCGACGCGCCTTCTGCCAGCGCTCCTTCTGCCAGCGCTCCTTCCGCGAGCGCCGCCGCCTCGGGTTCCGGCTCGCCTCCGGCCGCACCGCCGCCGCCGACCCCGCAGGCCGCCGCCCCCACAGCCTTCCCTGCGCCGGCGCCCTGCGGCGCGCTGGGCTGCCTCGCCTTCGATACGCCGGCCCAGGCCTTCGCCCGCGTCCTGGAGAGCGGCCCGCGCGTGCTCGCGGTGGGCGAGGCGCACGCACAGCAAGGCTCGGAGGGCATCCCCTCGACGACCCGACGCTTCACGGAGCTCTTCCTGCCGGGGCTCGCCGGCCGCGCCTCCGATCTGATCATCGAGCTCTGGGCCGTGGACCCGCGCTGCAAGAAGGAGCAGGTCGCGCGGGTCGAGACGGAGCAGCGGGCGGTCACGCAGGGCCAGGCGGCGCAGAACCAAAACGAGTTCCTCGCGCTCGGCCACGCGGCGAAGCGGCTCGGCATCCGGCCCCACCAGCTCACGCCCTCCTGCCAGGAGTACGACGCCATCGTGCGCGCGGGGCCGGACGCGGTGACGGCCATGCTCGAGATGATCGCGCGCCTGACGGCCGCCGAGGCGAAGGCGCTGCTCGGCCGCGAGGACGCCACGGGAAAGATGGTGATCGCCTACGGCGGGGCGCTGCACAACGACGTCGCCCCGCGCCCTGGGCGCGAGCGCTGGAGCTTCGGGCCGGAGCTCTCCGCGATCACGGCCGGGAAGTACGTGGAGCTCGATCTCATCGTCCGCGAGCTCATCAAGGAGTCGGAGTCGTGGCGGGCGCTGCCGTGGTATCCCCATTTCGACAAGGAGAAGCACCCGGACAAGGCGGTGCTCTTCAACCCCGCGCCGGGCTCGTACACGCTCATCTTCCCGCGCTCGTCCTGAGCCGGCACCGCCGCGCCGAGCGCCGCGCGCCGCGCGGCGGCTTCAGGGCAGGATGGTGAACGTGACCGGCTTGCCCGTGAACGGACCGCCGCCCTGCACGATACGGTTGTTCTCGAACAGCGCGCTGATCACGCTGACCGTGATCGGCGCGCCGGCAGCGCGGAGCTTGTCCCAGGCCGCCGCGTCCGGCGTGTAGCTCAGCTTGGTCGTGAACACCCGGAGCAGCGGCTCGCGCTCCGCCGTCGTGAAGACCAGG
The DNA here is from genome assembly GCF_051525985.1 of Sorangium sp. So ce145. Classification (NCBI taxonomy): domain Bacteria; kingdom Pseudomonadati; phylum Myxococcota; order Polyangiales; family Polyangiaceae; genus Sorangium; species Sorangium sp. So ce145. The sequence goes on from NZ_CP150315.1 coordinate 8,126,657, forward strand.
AAGTAAGCGCGCCCGTTGATGGGCGTCCCGTGAGCCCAGGCGGCGCGCGCCGGCCCAAGGAGCGCCCCGAGCTCCGCGACGATCGACGCCCCCGGCGCGGCGAGCTCCCGCGCCCCCGGCGCCGCGGCGGCCGCGAGCCGCAGCTCCGGCGCGGCCCGAGGCGCCGTCCGCTGCGCCGCGCCCGCGACGTGGAAGGCCAGCTCCGGCGCGGCGTCGCCGGGGAGAGCCGCGCCGTCCTCGGGCGCGTCGAACACGGTGCCCTGCGCGGGCTCGTCCTTCGGATCCACCGCGAGCAGCGCCTCCAGGGCCTCGTCGGTCGCGCCGCCCTCGAAGATGACGTCGGCCAGGCTCGGGTCGGACGACGTCCCGCCCGACGTGTGATCGTGGCCGTGACCACACGCCCCGGTGTACATCGCGGCCGACGCGAGCGCCGCCAGCGCGGGCACGAGGAGCGCCCGGCTCAGGAAAGGCCTTCGGCTCACGGCGCCTCCGCCCAGGGATCCGCGAAGCGCGGGTCCTTCAGAAACTCGTCGTCCGTCAGGGTTTGCAAGAAGGCGATCACGTCCGCTCTCTCCTCTCCTGTGAGATCGAACCCGCTGATGAGCTCGCTCTTGAACTTGTTCTCGCTGCCCACACCGGCGTTGGGGAGGCCAGCCTCGATCGTTCGCCCTCCGGCGGCGTAATGGTCGAGCACCCCCTCGAGCGTCTCGATGCTGCCGTCATGCATGTACGGCGCCGTGACGGCGATGTTCCGCAGCGTGGGCGCGCGGAACCGGCCCATGTCCGCCTCTTTGTGGGAGACCTCGTAGACTCCCCCGTTGCCCTCCGGGTAAGCGCCGTTGCCGTCGATGTTGTAGAGCCCCGTGTTGTGGAACATCACCTCCGTGAAGGTGGTGCCGTCGTGCTCCACCGAGTCCGACAGGTTGAAGCCGCCGTGGCAATGAAAGCACTCCAGCTTCTCGGAGAAGAAGAGATCCATCCCGCGCAGCGCCGCGTCGGACATCCCGGAGGGGTCGCCGCCGTAACGGTAACGGTCGTAGGGCGCGCGGTAGGAGAGCAGCGATCGCTCGAACGCCGCGATCGCCTTCGTGATGTTCGCGAGGCGGATGGGCTCGTCGTCGCCGGGGAAGGCCTCGGGAAAGAGGCCCTGGTACAGCGGCTCGCCCTGCAGCCGCTCGAGGAGCTCGTCCTCCATGCCGGCGAGCCCGAGTTCGACCGGCGTCTCGCCGAACATGGGCAGGAGCGCTTGCTCCTCGAGCGCTTCGATGAGCGGATTCGCCCAGGTCAGCGTCGTGAGGTAAGCGACGTTGGCCAGGCTCATCGAGCTGCGCGAGTGCAGCTGGCCGGTCGAGCCCTCGGCGTTCGCGAGGTGGTCGGTGAACGCGAGCTCCTGGCGATGGCACGAGCCGCACGAGTACGTGCCGTTGCCGGACAGGCGCACATCGTAGAACAGCCGCCTGCCGAGCTCGACCTTCACCGACGACATCGGGTTGTCCTCGGGGACCTTGGGCACCGGAAAACCCGCCGGCAGCCCCCACGCATAGGCGCCCGCGCCGCCTCCCCCATCGCCGCCGCCGCCCTCCCCCGTCGATCCGCCCGGGCCATCGTCGTCGCCGCAGGCACAGCAGAGGGCCGCGAGCGCGGCGAGGGCGGAGGAGATCGCCGAGCGGCGGAGAGCTGTCATCGAAGCGAACATCGCCATGGCGCCTAGTCTATCCTGAAGAACGACTGCTGATCGGGGCGCGGCGAGCCGTCGGTGCTGTCGATGCCGAGATGGGTGAAGAGCGGCAGACACTCGGAGTCCGACGGATCCGACATACAGCCGGGGATGTCGTCGGCGCTCCCCGACAGGTCGCTGTCCGCGACGAGCGCCGCATAGTCGACGAGCACCTTCGTCGTGAGCGGGTCGATGCCCTCGAAGACGATCTCGGCGACGTTGGGGCGATCGCACGCGGTCACCTCGCCGCCCGCGCCGGGCATGCAGCCAGTGCTCCCGATGTGCACGAGGAACGGCTTGTCGTCCGCCGTGGAGACGCTGTCGAGGCGCAGGAACTTGTACCCGTCGTTCCAGCTCCAGAACAGGCCCGTCAGGTTGAGCGGCGACGGCGCGCTCGACGCGTCGCCGTGGTTCAGGTCGAACGGGACGCCCAGCTTGAACGACAGCCCGTCGTAGTCCCCGGCCGGGACCGTCCCGCGCACCACGCCGTTCGTCTCCTCCGTCCCGTTGGCGCAGGTGCCCGATCGGTCCTCGAAATCGAGGAGCACGACGTCCTGGTACTGCCACAGCTCGTCCTGTTCGAGCGAGAGCGGCACCTCCTCGCCGCCCGCGCGGCGCAGGCGCACGTCGTGGATGTAGAGGCGGAAATCGTTCAGCCCCACGTCCGTCGAGGCGCTGCCGACAGCGTACGTCTCGCTGCAGGAGAACACCTCGTCGCGGACGCGGCCTTCGAACTGCAGCGCGACAGCGATCGTCTCAGCCCCACCGCCACCGGCGCCCGTCGAGGTCGACGCGCCGTCGACAGGGGTCACCCCCGCATCGTCGCCGCACGCCATGAGCGCGAGGGCCGCCCCGACCAGCGGGAACCAGAGCCGTGATGCACGAAGACCGGATTCCATGAGCGTCCTCCCGGGGAATGATGCGCGCCACGATAGGCCGCGCCGCCCCTCGCCTGAATGCGACATGTTGTCGCTATCGCGATCCGCCCGAGAGCGCGAGTCGATCCAGCGTCGGAAGAGGGCTCGCGAACGGCCCCGGAGCAATCTTCGGCGGCCAGCAGACAGCGACGCCGCCGACGGACGCACGACCGCACTCGCTGCCTGCGACGTCGACCAAACGCCGGCGCGCCCGCCGGGCGAACGTGCGCGTCCGCAGGATAACACGAACCGAGAAAATCGTGCTACTGGCCAGCCCACCTGTGATCCGCTCCCTGAGCACGGCGCTCCCGCTGCTTCTTGTCATCGCGTCCGCCGCACCTGCACGTGCCGGCGACGGCGCCGCGCCTGCACGTGCCGGCGACGGCGCCGCGCCTCCGCCCGCGGCCGGGGCGGCAACGCCGGCGGACGGCGATGCCCCCGGCGGCGCCGGCGCAGCGGCGCCCGCCTCCGGCGCGGCGGGCGCCGCTGCGCCCGTGTCGGACGCCGCGCCCATCACGGTCGTGGTGCAGGGCGCGGCGCCGCCGCGCAGCGCCTCGGAGTCGGTGCGCGGGCAGGCGGAGATCCGGGCGGCGCCCCACCGGACGGCGAGCGACGTGCTGCAGCTCGTGCCGGGCGTGTTCACCTCCCAACACAGCGGCGAGTGCAAGGCGCACCAGATCTTCTTCCGCGGCTTCGACGCGGTCCACGGGCAGGACCTCGAGATCTGGGTCGCTGGCGCGCCTGTCAACGAGGTCTCCAACGTCCACGGCCAGGGCTATACCGACCTCCATTTCGTGATGCCGGAGGTGATCGGCGAGCTCCGCGCGCAGCCCGGATCGTACGACCCGCGCCAGGGCGACTTCGCGGTCGCCGGGACGATGCGCTTCGATCTCGCCTACGGCGAGCCGGGGATCACCGCCACCGCCTCCGCGGGCTCGTTCGGCGCGCGCCGGCTCTTCCTCGCTTACCACCCCGAGAACGCGGACGACGCCACGTTCGCGGCCTTCGAGGCGTACGGGACCGACGGCTTCGGGCCCGCCCGCGCCGCCGGCCGGGCCTCGCTCATCGCGCAGGCCGTCTACCGGCCGCTCGCCGGCGTCTCCGCCCGGGTGATGGCGTCGGCGTTCGCCTCCCGCTGCGGCTCCGCCGGCGTCCTGCGCCTCTGCGACATCGAGTCGGGCAAGGTCGACCGCTTCGCCTCGTACGATCCCGATCAGGGCGGCGACTCGTCGCGCGCGCAGCTCGTCGTCGATCTGCGCGGCTCGGGCGACGGCGCCGCCCGCGGAGAGGGCCTCTCGCTCACGCCGTTCGTCGTGCTGCGCGCGCTCCGGCTGCGCTCGAACTTCACCGGCTACCTCGCGGACCCCACGAACGGCGACGCCACCCAGCAGCTCAACGAGGCGATCACGGCGGGCGCCACCGCGTCGTACCGGCTCACCTTCCCGCTGCTCTCCGACCGCGACACGTTCGAGGCGGGCGTGGTCGCGCGCACCGACTGGATCGAGCAGTCGCAGCGGCGCCTCGCGGCCGTCGACGACAGGCCGACCGCCACGCTCGTCGACGCGAAGGTCCGCGCGACCGACATCGCCGGCTACCTCGACGCGTCGATCCGGCCGGCGCGGCGGATCACGCTGCGCGGCGGGCTGCGCGCCGACGGCCTCGCGTACCAGGTCGTCGACAATCTCGGCCAGGGGGCCCAGGCGCGCAGCGCGCAGGGCGTCCACGTGGGCGGCAAGGGCACGGTCGACGTGGCGTTGTTCCCTGGGCTCCGCGCGCTCGCCAGCGTGGGCCAGGGGTTCCGCTCGCCCCAGGCGCGCAGCCTCGGCGACGGCGAGCGGACCCCCTTCACGCGGGTGCTCTCCGCCGAGGCCGGGCTCCGCTACGCCGACGAGCTCGTGCGGGCGTCGGCGGCGCTGTTCCACACGCGCCTCAGCGAGGATCTCGTCTTCGACGAGGCGACCGCCCGCAACGAGCCCGTGCCCGCCACGGCCCGCACCGGGGTGGCCCTCGACGCGGTGGCGCACCCGGCGCCGTGGCTCGTGTCGAGCGTCGGCCTGACGTACACCCGGGCCGCCTTCACCGCTTCCGGCGGGCGCTACGCGGCGGGCGATCTCCTCCCCTTCGTGCCCCAGGTCGTCGCCCGCGCCGATCTCGCGGTGACGCCGCGCCTCGGCGCGCTCTTCGGCCGGCGCCTCGAGGCCCGCGCCGGCGCGGGCGTGACGCTGCTCCACGGCCGCCCCCTGCCGTTCGGAGAGCTCGGCCACGACGCGCTCGTCACCGACGTGACGGCGCACGTCCGCTACCACCGCGTCGAGCTCGGGCTCGACGTCTACAACCTCCTCGACGCCGCGTGGTTCGACGGCGAGTTCGTCTACCCCTCGAGCTTCACCCGCGGCGCGGCGCCCGACCTCCTCCCCGCGCGGCACGTGACCGTCGGCGCCCCGCGCAGCTTCCTCGCTTCGCTCTCCCTCTACATCGGCTGAGGACCTCGATGACATCCACCACCGCACAGACCCGATCCCGCCGGCGCGCCGCCCTCGCCGCGGCGGGGCGCCTCGCCGCGGCGCTCGCGGCGGGCGCGCTCGCCGCCGGGTGCGGCGCCGCTGGCGACGACGCGACGTCCGGCAAGCGCCTGACCCTGGCGACGCAGATCGCGCCCGACGCGGCGTCGGCCGCGCCGTTCACGAACGCGCTCGGCTGGACCATCACGCTGTCGAAGGCGCACCTGGCGATCGGGTCGCTCCACTACTTCGAGGGCGCCCCGTTCACGGCGCGGCGGCCTTCGCCGGGCGGCGGCCCCACGCTGCTCGAGCGGCTCGCCCGGTGGGCCGTGCCCGAGGCGCACGCGCACCCGGGCCACTACCAGGCCGGCGAGGCGCGGGGCCAGATGACGCAGCCGACGTCGGTCGACCTGCTGCAGGGGACGACGGCGCTCGCGGACGCGGACGCCGTGAGCGGCGTCGCGCGATCCGCGCGCTTCACGTTCGGCGCGCCGCCCTCGGGCCCGCTCGCCGCGGCGCTCGACGGGCACGTCGTCGCCGTCGAGGGCCGCGCCGAGAAGGGGGAGCTCGCGCGGGTGTTCCGCGCGCGCGCGCTGGCCGCCGACGTGCTCGACGACGCGACCGGCGAGCCGTCGGTGGAGGGGTGCGTCTTCGAGGAGGTCTTCCTCGACGGGCCCGGCGCCGTCACGCTCGTCGTGAAGCCGGCGGTCTGGCTCGATCAGGTCGACTTCGAGGCCGTCGCCGCGAGCGACGACGGCGCGCCGGTCGACCTCGAGCCCGAGAGCCAGGCCCAGCGCGGCTTCACGCGGGGCCTCAAGAAGGGGACGGCCTACGCGCTCTCGTTCGCGTCCGGCACCCCGGAGGAGAAGGAATGACGATGAGGATCACGAAACGACTGTGGGTGGCGGGGGCGCTCGCCGCGGCGGCGCTCGCCGGCTGCGGCGACGACGGCGCGTCGGGGACCGGGAGCGTGGCGTTCTCGACGTGGGGAGAGGACTACATCGAGCAGGAGATCCCGGCCGCCGATCTCGCGGACGGCTGGAGCATCCAGTACGAGAAGTTCCTGTTCGTCGTCCGGAACGTCACCGTCGCCGATCGCGAGGGGAACGTCGGAGCGCGCATGCAGGGCTCGATCCTGTTCGACCACACGAAGGCCGGCGCGAAGCCGGTGGTGACCTTCGACGACCTCGAGGCGAAGCCCTGGGAGGCCGTCTCCTACGAGATCGGCCCGGTGGACGCGGACACCGCGCTCGATGGCGCGACGGAGGAGGACAAGGCGCTCATGCTCGCGGCGGGAGCGTCCGTGCACATCGAGGCGATCGCGCGGAAGAGCGACGACGGCGGCGAGGTCGAGAAGCGCCTCGACTGGACCTTCTCGCTCGCGACGCGCTACGCCGGCTGCAAGGGCGACAAGGCCGGCAAGGAGACCGAGGGCGTCCTCGTGACGAACGGCGGCACCGACGACGTGGAGCTCACCATCCACGGCGACCACTTCTTCTACGACGACCTCCAGGCCGCGACCGCCGCGCGCCGGTTCGCGCCCATCGCCGCCGCGGACGCCGACGACGACGGGGCCGTCACCCTGGAGGAGCTCGGCGCGGTGCGCCTCGTCGAGATCGAGGAGGGCACCTACGGGACTGGAAGCGCCGGGAACATCAATGATCTCGGGGCGTTCGTCGCGGCGCTCTCGCGCACGATCGGGCACTTCCGCGGCGAGGGCGAGTGCGTCTCCGTCGACCCGTGACGGGGCCGGCGGCGCGCTCACCCGCGGCGATCACTCGATCCCGACCGCTGTCGTGACGTCCTGGAGCTCGCTCCCGTCGAACGCCGGGACCCGCGCGGAGCCGAGCAGCATCTGCACGCAGCTCCCGGCCGGGGTCATCGCGACCTGCGGATCGATCGCGATGCGCTGCACGGCGCCCGCGGGGTTGAAGAACACCCGCGCCGTCACCACCTTCGGCCCCGCCTTGCCCTTGCAGTGGATCCGCGCGGCGGCGCCCTTCGCTTGCAGCGCCGCGTGGGCCGCGCCGCGATCGAACGGCCTCGCCGCGCTCGGCTGCGCCGCCGCCCTCGCCGTCGCCGCCGGCGCGGTGCCTTCGCGCGTGGGGCGCGGGGACCTCGGCGCGGGCGCCGGCGCCGGAGCGTCGCGAGGGCCAGGCGACGGCTGCCGCTCGCCCGCGCCGCTCGTGTCGTTCGCGTCGCCCGCCCGCGCCGGCGAGCGCGCCTCGCCGCCGCGGCCCGGGCTGACCACCGTCGGGTGCGCCGGCACCGGCAGGCGCTGCACCAGCCGGACGTCGCTCTGCGCGCGGCCGGCGTAAAAGGCGATCGCCGCCATCGCGAGGCCGCCGGCCAGGCCGCACGCGAGGAGCAGCGGCCCCCGCCGCGCGGGCCTGGGAGGGGCCTCCGGTGGCGCGCTGTTCGCCAGGACGGGCGCGGGCGTCACCTGGGGGCGCGCGCTGACGGGTGACGACGATGCGCCCGCGCCGGCGGGCGACGACGATGCGCCCGCGCCGGCGGGCGACGACGATGCGCGCCGCGCGTCCGAGGCCATCTCGGTCGGTCCGCTCATCGACAGGCGCGAGGCAGCCCCCGCCGGGGTGAGCGCCGCCGCGGCGCTGAACGGCACCACCGAGATCGCGCCGCCGGCGGCGCGCACGCTGCGCGGGTCGACGAACAGCGCCGGGCCGAGCGCGTCGAAGGCCTCCTGCGCCGTCTGGAAGCGCTGCGACGGCTCCCGCGCGACGCAGCGCGCGAACCAGGCGTCGAACGGGTGCACGATGCAGCCGGCGCGCCCCAGCGCGGTCGCGCGCACCGACGCCGGGTCGATCGGCTCGAAGAGGATCTCGCGGAGCAGCACCGGCATCGCGGTGCCCATCGGGTCGTTCGCTGCGCGCCAGTACATGCGCCCGGTGAGCAGCGCGAACGCGATCAGCCCGAGCGCCCACACGTCGGTCGCCGGCGAGATCTGCCCGCGCGGGTCGGACTGCTCGGGCGCCATCCAGAGGGGCGTGCCGAGCGACGCGGTCGCCATCGTGCTCGCCTCCGCGGCGATCTTCGCGATGCCGAAGTCGAGGACCTTGACCGACCAGCGCGCCGTCGCGCTCTGCGTCTTCGCGAGGAACACGTTCTGCGGCTTCATGTCCCGGTGGACCACGCCCGCGCGGTGGGCGGCGCCGAGCGCGTGGCAGAGCTGCCGGAAGATCTCGTGCACGTCCTGCGCCGAGAGCAGCCCGCTGCGCCTCATCCGCTGCGAGAGGTCCTCCCCCTCGAGCAGCTCCATCGCGAGCCAGGGCACGCCGCTGGCCGCGTCCACGCCGGCGCCGATCACCTGCACGACGTGATCGCTCTCCACCAGCGCGCCGACGCGCGCCTCCTGCTCGAAGCGCTCGCGCAGCCGGGCGTCCGCGCAGAGCTGCGGGTGCATGAGCTTGAGGGCCCGCAGCTTGCCAGTGCTCGCCTGCTCGGCGATGTACACGGCGCCCATGCCCCCGGCGCTGAGGGGCCGAACGATCCGGAACTCTCCGAAGAGCATCCCGACCGCCGGCTGGAACGGCGCGACCATGGCGGGCGATGCTAGCATGGTGGCGTCGCGGGGGTGTCGGGGCTCACGGGCGCGGCGCGCACGGCGCGCGCGCCGCGCACGGTGCACCTCGCCGCCTCGCCGCCTCGTCAGGCGGGCGCGCCGTCGGCGCTGCCCGCGCTGCGCGCGCGCGGCGGGAGCGACGCGACGAGGCGCTCGATCCCGATCCGGCCCGCGACGAGCGCGCCCGTCGCCGCGGCGCGGAGCGCGTCGCGCGCCGGCTGGGCTCTGCCGGCGAAGTGCCGGACGCCGAAGCGCAGGAACGACGGCTCGCCGAGGAGGTAACGCTCGACGCGCTCCCGCGGCGCGCCGTAGAAGGCGCGCATCACCCGGCGCCGGAAGCGCAGGTCGAGGCCCAGCAGCGATCGGTCGACGCACCGGCCCCAGTCGTGGAACCCGAGATCGCGCGCCTCGAGCTTCTCGGCGAGGTACTCGCCCGCGAGGGCCCCGTACGCGATCGCCTGGGCGATCCCCTCGCCCAGCATCGGATCGATGCCCGCGGCCTCGCCGACGAGCAGGGCGGCGGGCCGCGCGATCACGGCCCGCCGGTCGAGGCCTCGCTCGGCGAAGCGCTTTCGCCGGTAGCGGTCCGGGTCGAGGCCGAGCGCCTCGAGCCTGCTCCGGAGCACGCGCTCGGCGTCGGGCGCGGGGCGCGCCACGCCGAGCGCGCCCTCGTGCAGCACGTAGGCCCCCCGGCAGACGAGCTCGCGCCCGTCGACGAGCGTGGGGAAGTCCCACAAGTAGCCGGCGAACGAGCGGTCCCGCATCTCGAAGTGCAGGAGGTCGCGCGCCCGGTCCCCCGCGACGGGCTCGGTGTCGACCTCGACGGCCTGCGCGCGCAGCTTGCCGAACGGCAGCCCCATCGCGCGGCGAACGACGCTGCCGACGCCGTCCGCGCCGACGACGACGCGGCCGTCGAACACCCCGGCCGAGCTCTCGACGCGGGCGCCGTCCTCGCTCAGCGCGGCGCCGGTCACCCGCGCCCCCTCCACGATCCGGACGCCCCGCGCCCGCGCGGCGAGCGCGAGCGCGCGATCGAACTCGGCGCGCCGGACGACGCGGCCGATGTTGCCCTCGCGGAGCGCGACCTCGCCGGCCTGGAAGGCCGCGCTGATGCCGTGCACCACGACCGAGGGCACGTCGATCGTCACCCCGATCGACGAGAGCGCCCTGTCCGCTCGCTCGCCGAGGCCGCCCGCGCAGGACTTGTCCCGCGGGTAGCGCTCCTTTTCGAGCACCACGATCCTGTCGGCGAGGGCCGGGCGATGGTGGGCGAGGAAGAGCGCCGTGCTCACGCCCGCCGGCCCGCCTCCGACGATCACGACTTCATGCGCCGCCATGCGGGGGCCGCTCTAGCACGGCGCCCCCGTCGGCGGGCTCACCGCCGCTCGTACAGGGGCACCAGCGTCCGGTAGGGGAAGAGGTACACGCTCTTCCCCGCGAGGTCCGGGTGGCTCGCGGCCAGCTCGCGGATCTCGTTCAGGACCGCATAACGCTCCTGCAGGGGGAGCGCCGAGATGTAGCTGATCGACGCGACGCGCTCGAGCAGCCCATCGAGGTCGAGCTCCTGCGTATGGGTGAACTCGTGCTCTCCGAGCGGCGCGAAGAGGCGGGAATCGGAGAACGTCCGGCGCCAGGCGCCGAACCTGTGTATCGGAGCATCCCGGCCGTGGCGGTCGAGGATGCGGGAGATGCGGGCGACCCAGTCGACGCGCTCGTCGCGCAGGTTGAAGAGCAGGGAGAGGCGCCCTCTCGGCCGGAGCACGCGGTGGATCTCGGCGAGCGCGAGATCACCGTGAAACCAGTGGAACGACTGCGCGGCGACCGCGGCGTCGACCGATGCCTCGGGCAAGGGGATGGCCTCGGCGACCCCATCGAGCGGGATGGCGGACGGGACCATCTGGCCCAGCTTGCGGCGCATCCCCTCGACCGGCTCGAGCGCGAGCAGCCGCGCGCCCGTGGGCACCAGGAGGCGCGTGAGCTTGCCGGTGCCGGCGCCGAGATCGAGCACCGTGCTCGTCGCGTCGATGCGGAGCGTGTCGCGCAGCAGCTCGATCGCGCCGCGCGGGTAGTCCGGGCGCCCCTTCTCGTAAGCATCCGCTGCAGTCGCGTAGCCCTGTGCAGCGAGGCGATGGAGAGTCATGGCCTGCATCCGCTCCGCGTTAAGGAGGATCTCGCGCAGCGCCGGAGGGACCACCCACCCCGACGGCCCGTCGAGAGAGGCTACGCAACCGGGAGCCGCGTTGGAAGCGGGTTGTCGCTCAAAATCCGCATCACGTTCTCTCGAAGCACCTTGGCGATCACACGCTCGCTCAAGCCAGCTCGCAGCAGCGCATCCGTCAAGAGCGGAAGATGGGCCGCATCACGCAGATCACGTGTGGGGATGATGAAACCGTCCCAATCGGATCCGAGCGCTGGCGTGTCCTCGCCGGCAACGTTGATGATGTGCACGAGGTGCTTGACGACGGGCGCGAGCCCGTTTCCGCCTAGATAAAGCGGACAAAAGATGATCCCCGCGCACCCGCCGCGATCGGCGAGCGCGCGGAGCTGATCGTCATCGATGTTGCGCCAGTGCTCGAACGCGCCGGCGATACCCGTGTGGCTGACCATGGGTGGGCGGCGAGCGAGCGCGCATGCATCGAGGAAGCCTGCCCGGTTGATGTGCGCGAGATCGACGATGACGCCGAGGTCCTCGGCGAGGCGCACGACCTCGCGGCCGAAGGCGGTGAGGCCTTCGCCATCCCTGCGGCCGCTGCCGTAGGCGGGATAACACGCCTCGTTGGCGGTGAAGTGGCAGAGCCCGAGGTAGCGCACGCCGCGCCGCGCGAAGCGAGCGAGGGTGTCGAGATCGCCTTCGAGCGCGTGCGCCCCCTCGACGCCGAGCAGCGCCGCGACGGCGCCGCGGGCCCTCGCCGCCTCGATGTCCTCGGCCGTGAGCGCCTTCACGAGGCGGCCGGGCCGCGCGCGGACGGCCTGCTCCAGGAGATCGATCTGCTCCTCGACGACGGCGGCGAGCCCGCGCCGCTGCCCGATGGGCAGCGAGACCAGCCCGAAGAACTGCGCGCCGACGCCGCCCTCGCGGAGCCGCGGGACGTCGACGTGCCCGCCGAGGGCCGCGAGCGGCAGCGGCGGCTCGTGCCGCTCCTGCAGATCGTAACCGACCCAGCGCGCCCACATGAGGCTGTCGGCGTGGAGATCGATGGCGGGGTACTGCGCGTGCAGGGCGCGGGCTTCGGGTGTTCCGTGCATGGAGGGAAGGCTAGTCGACCCGAGGCGGCCGGTCGCGCGCCGGGCGACGAGGGCTCAGGGGCTCGCCAGCTTGAGGCCGAGGATGGACACGACGAGCAGCGCGAGGAAACCGAGCCTCGCGGCCGTGGCGGGCTCGCCGAACAGGAGGATGCCCGCGATCGCCGCCCCGAACGCGCCGATGCCGACCCAGACGGCGTACGCCGTGCCGATGGGCAAGGTCCGCGAGGCGATCTCGAGGAGCGCGATGCTCGTGATGATCGCGCCGACCGTGAGCGCCGTTGGCAGCGGGCGCGTGAAGCCGTGTGTGTATTTGAGACCGATAGCCCAGCAGACCTCGAGCAGGCCTGCCAGGAGCAACGCCAGCCAGGACATGACGACTCTCCTCGTGATGCGGCTGCGTCGTCTTATCCTGACCGGGTACGGCGCGTCTCGTCCGGGACGCTCTGTCTGAAGGAGCGCCGCGGGGGAACCTAGCAGCGGCGCCGGCCTGCGCAACAGGCAGGCCGGCGCCGCGCCGCGTCGCGAGGCCGCACCGTCGCCGCCGCTCCCGCTCCGCTGGGCGGAGCGGCGCGGGGTGCTGGACCACGCCGCGCCCCCTCGATCGCGCGCTCCCGGAGCTCGCTACTCGATCTGCGCCTCGATTTCCCCCTCGTCCGGGAGCATCGACGAGCTGCCCGCCGCCTTGCTGATCAGCGCGGCGGCGAGCTCGTTGATGTACTCCTCGATCGCGGTGTATCCGGACGGCATCACCTTGGAGTGATCGTTCGCATTCGATGAGCTGAGGCCGCGCGCCCGCTCCCACGCGTCCGCCATGCCGTCGCGGTCGGCGTCCGCGGGGGCCGTCCCCGGGCTGAGCCCGTCCATCAGGTTGCTCACGTAGCGGGCGCCCCACGAGCCGTCGCGGCGCTCCATGTTCTTGAAGACGCCCTTCGTCACCACGTCGCGCGGCAGCGAGCCCGCCTGCGCGACGACGAGCCGAGCCGCGTCCTGCGCGCGTTGCGTCGTCACCGGGATGTACCCCGGGACATCCCGCGTGAAATTGAACTGCGTCGCCGAGCGGTACGACTCGGACTTGTTGAGCTTGCTGAAGCTCGGGTGGAGGTACGGCTGCTTCCAGGGGTTCTCGACGGTGCCCGTGAACTTCCCGGGATCATCGATGTAGTTGTCGCCGAGGAAGTACTTGAGCCCCGCGCCGGCGCTGCCGTCGAAGTAGAACGGGATCAGCTGATCGCTCGGCCCCTTGATGTAGGTGTTGCCCACGATGTTGAACTGGCCTCTCGCCGGGTTGTGATGCACGAACCCGTGCCTCACGTTGTAGGCCACGTTGTTGCGGATGTCGGCCGGGCCGTTCGCGACCGCGGGGCAACGCGCCTTGTGATGGGCGAACAGGTTGTGGTGGAGCGTGATCCGGTGGCCATCAGGGCCGTTGATGAGACCGTAATTATGCATCCCCTCTGGATGCCCCGTGGTCGCCGACGATTCGATGGTGGACCACTGGACCGTGACGTCATCTGCCTCATAGAGGTCCACGGTCTCGTCGACGCCCCAGGCGATCGACATGTGATCGAGCATCACCTTCGAGTTCCGCGAGATCTGCGTCGCGTCGAACTGCTCTCCGGCCGAGCCGTTGTGCACGGGCCGGACTCGCAAGAACCGTACAATGATGTTGTTGACCGCGGTGGAGTACCTGGCGGTCAAGCGACCGCGGATGGTGATGCCCGCGCCGGGGGCCGTCTGGCCGGCGATCGTCACGTCGCCGTTCCGGATGACGACATCCCCTTCGATCACGCCGCTCACGTCGAAGACGATGATGCGAGGCCCGCTCGCGTCGAGGGCCGCCTGGAGGCTCCCCGACCCGCTCGTGCGCAGGTTGGTGACCTTGATGACGCGCCCGCCGCGCCCGCCGGTCGCGACGGCGCCAAAGCCCTCTGCCCCCGGAAACGACGGGAGCGCGCTGGCTGGAGCCGATATCGCCGTGAGCGCAGAAACCGCGGCGATCGCGCAGCCGAAGCGGCGGATCCCCTGTGCGCCAATGAAAGAACAAGTAGGAAGGAATGCCATGTGTCTCGTTCCCCTTTCGTACGTATCAGGCGCCGAACAAGACCGGATCGAGCAAGGAAGCCCAGGGTGGGCGCGGCGCTGGGCGCGACGAGTTGCCCTGATGAAGCAGGGCGACGCGGAGCAGCGACGCGATGGGCCCGCCCTCGGCTGCCTGGCGCAGGAGGTCTTGACCGGCGCTCTTAACCGCAAGCCGTACTGTGGTGACCCTACAGGACTCGATTCGCTGATGGCAATCATCAATTGCCAATCTGTGCGACAGGGCACATCAAAATCGATCTTAAATTCCATATCGCCAGATGAAGCGATGCTGGTTATCCTGCACGAGCAGCGCACGAGCGGGCTCATGACGTCCCGAGACGCGCTCACCCGGCGGGCGCGCCGAGAAGGAGATCTCACTCGCCGGCGTCGGCGCGTGACATCAAGAGATCGATGCGCGGGCCGAACGCCGCGGCGTTGTTCCGGGTCAGCGTGCCTGCTGGCCGACGATCGGCGCCAGGTCGCTGTCGAAGGCCAGCGCGAACGCCTCGAGGTCGCGCCACCTCGGCCTCACGTCTCTTTCACGTCTCCCTTGGCGCGCGGACCGCCTCTCGATCCGGCTCTCTCGTTCCGGCTCCGGGTCGACTATGCCAGACGCAACTCACGGATCCTGCGCTGAAGCGCCCGCTTGGAGACCATGAGGCGCTCCACCATCGCGTCGATGTGCCCACCGCACTCCGCGTAGCAGCGGGCGACCTCGTCCGGCGCGAGGTGGCTCGCCTGGCGGACCTGCGGGCAGCTCTCCACGAGCGCATAGAGCGATGTCCGCGAGATCCCGAGCTGCTCGGCGGCGGCCTTGAAATCCCACCGGCTCCGGCGGAGCGCGTCGATCAGCTCCTCTTCCCGCACGTCGGAGGGCTTGCGCCAGCCGGCGCCCTTCCCCGAGCTCGCCCGCGCCGCCGTGGCGGTCTCCGGCCGCGCCGATCTCGCCGCGGCCGCGCGATCGCCGTCGGCGTGGCTCCGCTGCGCCGGGGCTGCCCGCTGGAGCAGGTGCTCGAGCGCCGGCGCCCCCTCCAGGCGCGCCGCGCCCTGGCTCCCCACGACGAGCTGCCGCGCCACGTTCCGGAGCTGGCGGATGTTCCCCGGCCAGTCGTACCGCGCGAGCCGGGCCACCACGGACGCTGGCAACCACGGGGCGCCGTCGGGCCGCGGCGCGTCGAGCCGATGCGCGTCGCCCGAGGCCGCCAGCTCCTCGCGCAGGAAGTGAAGGAGCAGGCGCCCGAGATCGTCTCGGCGATCGCGGAGCGGAGGGAGCGCGATCTCATAACCGGCCAGGCGGTGGAGCAGCGGCGCGCGAAAAGCCCCCTCGGCCACCTTGGCCTCCAGATCGGCGTCCGTGGCGGTGATCAGCCGAATGCGCGTCTTCTTCGGCTGCTGGGCGCCCACCGCCTGGATCTCGCCCGTCTCGAGGGCCCTGAGGAGCATCGCCTGCACGTCGGGCGGCGCCTCGCCGATCTCGTCGAGGAAGAGCGTCCCTCCCTCGGCCGAGCCGAAGTAACCGGGACGGTCGCGCAGGGCGCCGGTATACGATCCGCGCTCGGCGCCGAAGAGCTCCGCGGCCGCCAGCAACGGAGGGATCGCCGCCATGTTGACGGCCACGAAGGGCTGATTGCGCCGGCTGCCGGCCTGGTGGATCGCCCTCGCGACGAGCTCCTTTCCCGTGCCCGTCTCGCCGCGGAGGAGCACCGCAGTTCCGAGGTCGGCGACGCGGCGGATATGCCACCGCGTCCGCCCCAGAAGGTCGCTATCGCCCACCAGGCCGAGGCGCTCCCCCGGCTCGCGCGGGGACGGATCGACCATGTGGAGCAGCAGGACGACGCGACTGGCGAGCTCGATGACGACCCCCCGCGTCACCTCGCCGAGCGAGAAATCGCGGCTCCCCTCCAGCGGGGCGCCATCCACCGCGACGTGGGAGCCGCGCTCCGCCGCGTCCAGCCGGATCCGGTCGTCGGGCAGCGCGATGATGCGCAGGGGTTTGCGGCTCAGGTGGGTATCCCCGAGCGGCGCATCGCCGATCGCACCCGGTGGACCGAAGTACGGCTCCATTCGCGACAGCGCGACCGCATCGCGAAGCGCGAGGTCCGCGAGAACGGCGCGCTCACCGATGCGCTCGAGACGAGGATGGTAGAGGACGGACAGGGACGGAGCGAGGCGTGTGCATGCCCGCCGTGAGGGGCTCGTGTCGGGGTGCAGCGTCGTCGCGTTCGCGATCGTGGTGAGCCCTGTTCGCTCGGTCACCATGGGGTGGGAGGATACGCGCCCACCGAAAAGACTTGCAAGCTCAGCGGAGCCGGCGTTCGGCGCCTCCTGCCCATGCGCGACACGCACATTCGAACACACCGATCCGCTTTGGCGCCCCTCTGTGCCAACGTCGCCTGGGCGCGGACACCGTAATGCCAGTTGACACGATGTGCGCTCGCGCGTACTAATTTTCCTTTGTGAAGGGCCAAACGGTCGGCGGGAGATACGCGCTCCGGCGTGAGATCGGCCGCGGCGGCATGGGCATCGTCTGGGAGGCCTTCGATCAGATGCTCCGCCGGCCGGTGGCGCTGAAGCGGATGATGCCCGAGAACGTCGTCTCATTCGACGCGAGGCGCAGCTTCGAGCAGGAGGCGACGACCGTCGCCCGTCTCCGTAACGAGCACATCGTCCAAGTGCACGACTACGGAATCGATGAGGGTTCTCCCTATCTCGTCATGGAGCTGCTCGAGGGCGAAGACCTCGAGAGCCGGCTCCGCCGCACGCGCCAGCTGCCGGCGGCGGCCGTGCTTTCATTGCTCCGGCAGCTCAGCTCGGGCCTCGAGGCGGCGAGCGCGGCAGGCATCGTCCACTGTGATCTCAAGCCCGCGAACATCTTCCTCGCCCGGGGCGCGTCCGGCGAGTCCGTGAAGATCCTCGACTTCGGGGTGGGGTGGCGGCTGTTCGATGCGCGTGACTGGAGCGGCACGCGCATCGGAACCCCCGCGTACATGAGCCCGGAGCAGGTCCGCGGCGCCGTTCCCCACCCCCTGGCCGATCTCTGGTCGCTCGGCGTCATCGCATACCGCGCGCTCACAGGCCGCTTTCCGTTCTCGACAGAAGATCTGGCAGGGCTCATCATCAGCATCTGCGCCGATCCGTTCCCGCCGCCGTCGTCGCTCGACGCCACCTTGCTCCCCGGGTTCGATCGATTCTTCGAGCGCGCGCTGGCAAAGGACCGGACCCGGAGATTCCAGTCGTCCCGCGAGCTCATCACGGCGTTCGCCGCGGTGTGCGACGCGGGGAGCAAGCCCGCCAAGATCCTCATCGTCGACGACGAGCCCGACATGCAGCTCCTGCTGAAGATGCATTTTCGGCAGAACAAGAAGAGCTCCGCCTACGAGCTCATCTTCGCCGACAACGGCCAGCACGCCATCGAGGAGCTCCGGCGACACCCGGACATCGATGTCGTCGTCGCCGACATCAACATGCCGGTCATGGACGGGATCACCCTGCTCGAGCGCATCCCCGAGGTGAACCCGCTCGCGAGAACGGTGATCGTGTCCGCGTACGGCGACATGACCAACATCCGTCGCGCCATGAACCGTGGGGCGTTCGACTTCCTCTTCAAGCCGCTCGATTTCGCCGACCTCGAGACCACGCTGGAGAAGTCCCTCCGCTCCGCGGAGCAGCAGCGACAGAAAGCCCAGGCGAACGAGGAGAACGATATCCTGCGGAAGTTCACGAACGCGGCCCTGGTGGAGCGGCTCCGGGCGCTCGGGCCCGCGGGCGCAGCCGCGAGCGAGGCGCTCGAGGCGACCGTCGCGTTCATCGATGTCTTCCGGTTCACCCGCGTGGCGCAGGAGAGGCCGCCCGCCGAGGCCACGCGGCTGCTCAACGCCAACTTCGAGGTGATCGTCCCGGAGCTCCTGGCGCAGGGAGGCATCGTGGACAAATTCATGGGCGACGCCGTCATGGCGGTGTTCCACGGGCCGGAGCACCTCGACCGGGCGCTCTCGGCATGCATCGCCGTACGGGAGCAGCTCGCGACGGTCGCTCGGCGTACGGGGAACGATTCGCCTTACGCTCACGGGGTATGCGCGGGCGTCTCGACCGGCAGCGTCCTGGCGGCGGAGGTCGGCTCGCACGCGTGCGCGCGGCTCGGCTACACGGTGCTCGGTCAGGCCGTAAACGCCGCCTCCCACCTCGCGCGCGCAGCGCTGTCCGGGGAGATCCTCGTCGACGAGGCGGTCTGCCGGGCCGCCCGGCAGGAGTTCAAGTTCGAGAGCGCCGGCGCGCGGAGCATCTGGCCCAGGGGCGAATCGACGACCGTCTACAGGGTGGCGGGGCGCGACGTGACGCGGCCGCTGCTCGAGGGGGAGCAGACGGTCCAGATCTCCCTGGAGACCAGGCCGGCGTTGGCGTCGCGCTGACATCGTGTCGGCGGGCAGGGCGCCGCACGGCGCCGGCCTGTCCGCCTGCGCGGCACCGGCACGGCGCCGAGGCCTCGGCCGGCACGCCCGCCGACACGTCGGCCGACACGTCGGCCGGCAGGTTGCCGCACGCGCTCGACGGAACGCCCGCGGCCGCCGTCTCCTCCCGGCCTGGAAACGCCCGCATCCCCGCACGTCGGCCGGGCGGAGGACATGCACCCACGGCTGGTACGCGCCGTGCAATTCCCATTCGCAGACGGTTCGGCTCCACCCCGAACGTCTTTCTTGACCGGATCGAGCGGCTTGGAGCAGGCGATTCTTTCCAGCGAACGACGGCCCCTGAGAGCTCGCAGAGCACGCGATTCACCGGACCGCGCGCACCTGCTGCGACGCGCGAAGCGCCATTCAAAACCAGCACGCGAGGAAATAACGACGATGCCCACAGAGACAACGAAATATCCGCCCGGCGTCCTGTCATTGCTTTATCACCTGAGGTACACGGGCCTCAGCGTGAACTCGGACAAGAACAAAGTGCTGAAGGACTTTCGCCTGAGCGCTACCGAGAAGAAGGTGTTCAACAAGTGCGGCGACATGGGGCACCCCGACGACGACTGCGTCGCGAACGTCCTCTACCTCACGAAGGATGAGGTCAACGAGAGACTCTTCAAGAACACGAGCGGCGAGGCGCCCGCCCCGTCGGCGAGCGGCGTGGCACGCAAGCCGGGTCTCCTGTCCTTCCTCTATCATCTCGTGCACACCGCGGAGGTCTACAATCGCTTCCACCCCGACGATGAAGCGCACAAGAGCGAATCCAGGAGCTCGCTGATGAGCGAGTTCAAGCTGAGCGAGCGGCAGAAGAAGAAGCTCGACAGCCACATCGCGAGAGGCCCGTCCGACGACGGTTCGCTCGAGGCCCTGCTGGATCTCGCCGTTCCCGAGCTCAATGGCGACGCCTGGTACAAGGCCTGGTGAGCGGGTAGCCTCGGGCGCTGCGCGAAGGCCGACCGCGGCGGTCGGTGGTCATCCGCGGGCAAGGCCCGGCAGGACGAGAGGTCGCTGCATGATCGTTCGGTCGATGGAGAAGACGCTGGAGCTCGTCGAGCCTCATGTCCCGCCGGCGCTCGTGTCACCGCGAGATTGGCGCGCCTTCGGCCGCTGCGCCCCGGCCCTGCTGGACGCCGCCTCCGTCCTGACCCTCGAATGTCATCTGGGGGCGACCGCTGCGCGGGTCGACCTTCTTGCCTGTATTCTGGCGGAAGGGAGAGAGGTCCTCGCGTCTCGGCTCCCGCGCTCGCGCCGCGAAGATCCGGTCGCCCCCGGCGGCGCTCCGCCGGCGGAGGGCGCCGATCCGCTCCGGGGCCCTCCAGGGCGTCTCCTCGCCGCGTGGACCACGCCCGGCACCCTCCTGTTCGAGCAGGTTCCCCTGCTCTGGTTCGAGTTCGATCAGCCGGCCGCGCGCCGTGGTCCTGTCGAGCCGTCCGTGCTCCTCTGCCTGGATCCGAGGCCCCTCACGAACCTGGAGGCCCCGGAGGCAGAGCGCGACTTCAGCCCGAGCGGCCGGCTCCGGCTCGTTGAGGCGGCCCTCTCCGTGCTCCTCGACGGGCCTGTCCCGGCGGCGACCCTGGCCGCGCTGCTCCGCGGATTCTCCCTGTTGCCGGACGGCGGCCACGCCGTTCATCTGTCCGTCATGAGCGCCAGGCAGCCTGTGACGCTCAAGCTCAACGTCTCGCTGCCGCGCGACCGGCTCATCGGCTACCTGCTCGGGGTGGGCTGGCCGGGCAAACCCGGTGAGGTGGAGGAGCTGCTGGGAGCGTTGCGCGTCGATGACGAGCGCGTCACGATCGACGTCACCATCGGAGACAGCGTCGCTCCTCGGCTCGGGATCGAGCTCTTCGATCTCGCGACCCGGAGGCTGGACCCGGGCCGGAGCGCGACGCTCGAGCGGCTCTCGTCGCTCGGCCTCTGCACGCCCTCGCAGCGCGACGCGCTCACCGCGTGGCCCGGGTCCTCGCGCGAGCGCTGCCGGGAGGGCGAATGGCCGTCCCGCGTGCGCCGCTGGATCGACCTGAAGATCGTCCTCGGCCCGGATCGAGCTCTGTCGGCCAAAGCCTACCTTGGTGTCTTACGTTGCTTCTCCCTCGCCTGAGAACCGACACACACGCTGTACTCTGGAGCGTCGCACCATGAAACGCCCTTCGTCCTCCATCTACAGATCGGCTTTGATGATCCTGGCGAGCGCGGCACACCTGTCGTGCACCGCGACAGCCCACCTGAAGAGGCCCTCTCCCCCGCCCTCCCCTCCCGAGAACACGGGCGCGTCCTCGCCGGTTGACGACGAGACATGCCGGACGGAGCTGTGGAGCAAGTTCCCGAGCTTCACCGACAAGCTGTGCTCGGCCCTCCCCCGAGACATCGATCCCGAGCTGCAAAAAAGCACCATAGGGAGGGGGAAATACGCAGAAGGCAACCGTCTATACGACATCCTGGCATGGCAGTCCTTCATCGCGATGGCATGGCCGGTGACCAAGGACGGCCGCGCGCGGCCTCGCCTTGCGGACGATGGCGCCCATGGGTGGGATACCTGGAAGACCAGTTACGACGTCTTCAAGCCGGGCGGAGGCGCACCCGACGCATGGAACCCTGCCGAGCAGCAGGCCAAGCGGAGCGCTCCGGACGCGAGCTTCCCGATCCATGCCTCCCGCACGCTACAGGACGACAGACAGGCCGATTCGTTCATCCTCTGGGACCAGAACGGCAACAAGGTGTATTACGAGGTGCTGTACAGCGAGCGTTTGTTCAAGTACCTCAACGACAACGCGCTGTACAGCATCGATGGACAGATCGCCTACAGCGCGGAATACTGCGCCACCCCCGAGGAGGACTGCACCAACCCCGACGCGCCCTGGGGCAACCCGCAGAACGCGGATCAGACGCCCTCGATCGCGCTCAAGCTCGCGTGGAAGCTGCTGGACGAGAGCGAGAGTCACCTCGAGGGGCGCTTCATCCTCCGGAAGGCGTACGTCCGCGCGGGCGCATCCCCGTCGCTGCGGACGTTCGGCCTCGTGGGCGCGAACGTCATGATCAAGACGCTCTCGGCCAAGAAGCAATGGGTCTGGGCTGCGTTCGAGCACATCGACAACGTCGATGTCAACCCGCTCGAGACGCACAATGGCAAACCGCTCAAGCCCTCGTTCAACGATCCGGATTGCCCGCTGTGCCCTGTCAATGAGCCGCCGGATGAGCGCGTCTGGCCGCCCTCGGAGGGGCCGTGGGTCAGCCGCACGCAGGTGCACCGGCAGCAGCCGATCCGGGAGGACACAGCCGCCCTGAACAGCGAGGTCCAGGCGCAGCTCAAGAAGAACCGCTCTGCCCTGCAGTTCTACGAGCTCGTCGGCACGCAGTGGCCGACGGACGGCGGGGGCGAGCCGTCGCCGTCGGACAGGCTCCCCGACGCCGTCGCGAACGAGTCCGGCGGCCGGCCGTACCGACCTTACCTCGTGAACACGGTCCTGGAGACATACATGCAGAAAGGCAACACGGTCGCTGCCGACGTGAACCGCGCTCTGCGCCCCGAGACGACCCGGATGTTCCACACGTCGAGCTGCATGGGCTGCCACTCCGGCGCGCACATCGCCAGGGAAAGGTCGCAGGGCAAGATCACGTGGGGAGAGCGCGGCAGCGGTGATTTCTTGTGGAGCTATGCGACGAAGGCCAGGCCGAAGGCCGCCCCGGCGGGCGACAGGCAGGCCCATGGAATGACGAGCGCGGCCGCGGCCGACGCTCAGCCGAAGCAGCGGAAGTAGCTGCACGTGAAGGGCGAGCTCATGCAGATCCTCCTGGGCTACGATGTGACCGCGACCGTCGTCGAAGAGACGCGGACTGCCACCTATCGGGCCATCCGATCCGCCGACGGGCAGCCAGCGCTGATCAAGGCGCTCCACGTCGCTTACCCGACCCTGCTCGACATCACGCGCATCAAGCACGAGCACCAGCTCGCCCAGATGCTCGACAGCCCGTACATCCTGAAGGTACAGCGGCTGGAGAAGCACCAGGGCGTGCCGGTGCTCGTCCTCGAGGATTTCGCGGGTGAGCCGCTGCACGCCGCCATCCCTGCCGAAGGGCTGGACATCGAGCTGCTCCTCCGCGTCGCGATCCAGCTCTGCCGAGCGCTCGAAGCCCTGAATGAGCGGGAGATCACCCACAAGAACATCCATCCGGGAAGCATCCTGTTCGACCGGGAGACCGGCCGCGCCAAGCTCACGGATTTCAGCATCGCTTCCCGGCTGCCTCGCGAGAGCCAGACGATCGAGAGCGTCGCCCGGATCGAGGGGCCCCTGGCCTACATGTCACCCGAGCAGACCGGCCGGATGAACCGGGCCCTGGACCATCGCACGGATTTCTACTCGCTCGGGGCGACGCTGTACCAGATGCTCACCGGCCGGCCGCCGTTCCTGGCCACCGATCTGCTCGAGCTCGTGCACTGTCACATCGCCCGGCGGCCGACGCCGCCGGAGGAGGTGCGGCCGGGGGTGCCTGCCGCGCTGTCGAGCGTCGTCATGCGCTTGCTGGCCAAGGCGGCCGAGGACCGTTACCAGAGCGCGCGCGGGCTGCGCATCGACCTCGAGACCTGCCTCGCCGAGTGGAGCTCCGCCGGCGAGATAGCGCCGTTTCCGACAGGAAGGCAGGATCGCTCGGAGAGGCTGCAGTTCCCGCAGAAGCTCTACGGGCGCGACGCGGAGATCGCCGCCCTCACGGGCGCCTTCGAGCGCGTCGCCCGAGGCGCCACCGAGATCGTGCTCGTCCATGGCTATTCCGGCGTCGGTAAATCGACGCTGGTCAACGAGCTCCACAGGCTCGTCGTCGGCCAGACCGGCAGCTTCCTCTCCGGCAAGTTCGATCAGTTCAACCGGGGTCTACCTTACAGCTCCCTCATCGAGGCGTTCCGGCAGAGCATCCGCCAGCTGCTCGCCGAGGACGAGGCGCGGCTCTCTGTCTGGAGGGCGCGGCTCGGACGCGCGCTGGGCCCCAACGGCCAGATCATCGTCGACGTGATCCCGGAGCTCGAGCTGGTCCTCGGCCAGCAGCCGGCCGTGCCCCAGCTCGGCCCAGCGGAGTCTCAGAACCGGTTTCGTCAGGTCTTCCAGAGCTTCATTCAGGCCTTCGCCCAGAGGGAGCACCTCCTCGTGCTCTTCCTCGACGACCTGCAGTGGGCCGACGCCGCGTCCCTGGATCTGCTCCGGTACCTGAGCGCCAACCCGGCCAGCGGCTACCTGCTGCTGATCGGCGCGTACCGAGACAACGAGGTCACGGACGGGCACCCGCTGGGCCGCGCGTTCGAGCGCCTCCAGCTGGAGGCGACGAGGGTCACCCACCTCGCGCTGGCGCCGCTCTCCCAGGACGATCTCACGGGGTGGCTCGTCGACGTCCTCTCGTGCACGGCGGAGCGCGCCGGGCCGCTCGCGTCGCTCCTGGCCAGCAAGACCCACGGCAATCCGTTCTTCGTCATGGAGTTCTTGAAGACGCTCCATCAAGAGCGGCTGCTCGTGTTCGACCCGGCGCTCTCGGACGAGCGCGGCGTGGGCGCGTGGCGCTGGGACATGGATCAGCTCAGGTCCGTCGGGGTCACGGACAACGTGGTCGACCTCCTGGTCGGCAAGCTGCAGAGGCTCCCGCTCGCGGCGCAGAGCGCGGTGAAGCTGGCGGCCTGCGTCGGGAGCCGCTTCGACTCGAACATCCTGTCCATCGTGTACGAGCGCTCTCCGCGGGAGACGGCCGACGCCCTGTGGGAGGCCGTGCAAGCGGGCCTCATCCTGCCCACGGATCAGTCGTACAAGCTGCTCCTCGGCGCCGAGCCGGGAGATCCCTTCGATGCGTCGCTGGAGGAGCTCGCCGTCCCGTACGAGTTCCTGCACGACCGCGTGCAGCAGGCAGCCTATTCGCTCATCCCCGACCAGGACCGGAAGAAGACCCACCTCGACATCGGCCGCCTCCTCCGGCAGCGCCTCCCGGCCGAGCGCGTCGCCGAGCGGCTCTTCGAGGTGGTCAATCACCTGAACGCCGGCGCCGAGGTGGTGCGCGACGCGACGGAGCGCCAGGAGATCGCGCAGCTCGATCTCACCGCCGGTCGCAAGGCAAAGGCTTCCGCTGCCTACGAACCGGCGCTGCGCTACCTCGCCGCCGGCACCGAGCTCGTCGGGGCGGAGGGGTGGAGCCGCTGTCATGAGCTGACGTTCGCGCTGCACCTCGAGAGGGCCGAGTGCGACTATCTCATGACCCGCTTCGCGGACGCCGATGAGAGGTTCGCGCTCCTGCTCCGCAACGCCCGCGCAGACGACGAGCGGGTCGCCGTGCACACCGCCCGTGTGACGCAGCTCCTGCACCTGTGCCAGTACGAGCAGGCCGTGGAGACCGGCTTGCTCGCGCTGCAGCTGCTCGGCATACGGCTGTCGTCCAAGCCGCACATGGGTGAGGTGCTGCTCGAGCTCGCCCAGGTTCGATGGAAGCTGCGGGGCAGGCAGATCAGCGAGCTCAGCGAGCTGCCGGACCGCATGACGCCGGAGATCCGGGCGGCGATGGGTCTGCTCATCACCCTCTGGTTCCCTGCCTACCTGCTGCAGCGCGAGCAGCTCATCGGGCTCATCATCCTCAAGCTCGTGCAGCTGTCGCTCACCTACGGCAACACCGAGGCCTCCTCGTTCGCGTTCGCCTGCTTCGGCATGTTCAACAGCTCGGTGTTCCGCGATCCCAAGACGGGCGCGGCGTACGGCAAGCTCGCCCTGGTCCTGGCGCGCAAGTTCAATGATCCATCGGTGACGTGCAGGACGCTCTTCGTCATCGCGAGCTTCCTGGAGGTGTTCTCGTCCCACCTGCGCGAGGCGCTGGATCTGCTCGCGGAGGCGATCCAGTGCGCCGTCGACTCCGGCAACCTGGTGCAGGCGTCGTACTGCATGTGCCTGAACATCTACTGGACCTCTCTGGTCGACACCCCGATCGCCGAGGTGGCCGCGCAGGCTCGCCGGTATCTCGAGTTCGGACGGCGGACCGACGCCCAGAAGGTGATCCAGTGCATGCAGATCACCCTGCGCTGGACGCGAGAGCTGCAGGACGCCGACCCCTCCGCGCTGCGCTCGAAGGAGCACTCGCTCGAGCCGGACGCGTACGTCACCGAGGACATGCAGCGCGCGCAGCACCTGCTGCTGGCGCTCCAGATCGGCTACCTGTTCGAGCGTTATGACGAGGTGGTGGAGATCGCGTCACGGCTCGAGGCCTACAAGGACATGCTGGACCCGAGCTCGGCGTTCGTTCCGCACCACGCGTTTTACCGGGCGCTCGCGGCGCTCTCGCTGGTTCCGGACGCGGACGGCGCGGACAGGCGCCGCCTGCGCGGCGCGATCGACAAGGCAAAGCGGATCTTGCACAAGTGGGCCGAGCACAGCGCGGTGAACGCCCGCCATAAGTATGCGCTGGTGCTGGCCGAGGAGGCGCGCGTGGAGGGCCGATCCAGGCAGGCGGCGAGGCTCTACGACGACGCGATCTCCGCCGCGCGGAAGAGCGAGTACCTCCACGAGGTGGCTTTGGCGTGCGAGCGCGCGGCGCTGTTCCATCTGAGCAGGGGCAAACCGCAGCTGGCCGGCGCGTACCTCCAGGAGGCGCGCGGCTGCTACCTCACCTGGGGCGCGCACACCAAGGTCCGCGCGCTCGACGAGCAGTATCCCGTGCTCCTCATGCGGTCGTCTCCGGCGCAGGTGAAGCATCAGAGCGGCGCCGCCGTGCCGGTGTCGCCGACGCCCCAGGACCTCGACTTGACCACGGTCGTCAAGGCGTCCCAGGTGCTCTCCAGCGAGATCATGCTCGGTCGGCTCCTGGACAGGATCATGCAGATCATGCTCGAGAACGCGGGCGCGGAGAAGGGCGTCCTCCTCATCAAGGAAGCGGGCCAGCTCGTCATCGAGGCCAAGGGGACGATCGCGTCCGGCGAGGTCACCGTGCTGCAGTCGATACCGATGGATCAGAGCCCGGATCTCCCGCACGCGCTGGTGAACTACGTCGCCAGGACGCGGGAGAGCGTCGTGCTGCGCGACGCGGCGCGGGATGAGCGGCTGGTCAGCGACCCCTACGTCGTGCGTTGCCAGCCGAGATCGGTGCTCTGTGCCCCGCTCGTTCATCAGGGACAGCTCGTCGGTGTGCTGTATCTCGAGAACAACCTCATCACCGACACCTTCACCTCGGATCGGCTGAAGGTGCTCCGGCTGCTCTCGTCGCAGGTCGCGATCTCGATCGAGAACGCGCGGCTCTACAACGATCTCGAGCGGAAGGTCGAGGAGCGGACCGAAGAGCTCAAGCGCAAGAACATCGCGCTGGCGTCGACGCTCGAGCACCTCCAGCAGACCCAGCAGCAGCTGATCCAGGCGGAGAAGATGGCGTCGCTCGGCAACCTCACCGCGGGAGTCGCTCACGAGCTCAAGAACCCGCTCAATTTCGTCAACAACTTCGCTGAGCTGTCCGTTCGATTCTCGGATGAGCTCGTCGGCCTCTCGACCGAGCTCCATCTCGACGGCCCGCGCACCGGCGAGGTCATGGCGAAGATCAGGGAGGTGCTCCCGATGCTGAGGATCAACGCGAACAAGATCGCGGAGCACGGCAAGCGCGCGAACGCCATCGTGAACAACATGCTGCTGCACTCCCGTGTCCTGTCGGGCGTCCGAGAGCCGGTGAATTTGAACGCGCTCGTCGAGAAGTCGGTCGAGCTCGCGATGGTCGGCAAGCTCGCTGCGGCGCCCGCCCTGGACGTGGTGGTCGAGAAGGAGTTCGACGCTTCGCTCCCGCCGGTCGAGGTGATGGATCAGGAGCTCGCTCGCGTGATCATCAACCTGGTCAACAACGCGCTCTACTCCGTGGGTGAGCGGGTGCGGGCGGAGGGCGGCGCCGCGGCGGAGCCGCCTCGCGTCCGGGTGTCGACACGCCGGGTCGGGTCGATCGCCGAGATCCGGATCTGGGACAACGGCACCGGGATACCGGAGCTCATCCGCGAGAGGATCTTCGACCCCTTCTTCACGACCAAGCCCAACGGGCAGGGCACCGGGCTAGGGCTCTCCATCTGCTACGAGATCGTGCGTCACGGCCATGGAGGCGTGATCCGGCTCGGGAGCACCGAGAAGGGGCGCCACGCGGAGTTCATCGTGGAGCTGCCGATGCGCAGCCCCGCGTCCCGCCCGTCCGCGGCCGCGCCGGTGGATGACGTCGCGGTCGATCCGCTGAGCAGACACCGGAACTGACCAGGGCTTTCGCCGCCGGCGGCGCGATCGCGGCCGGCGCGCTCGGCCGGCCCCCCGCCCCGCTACGGCGCCGGCGCGGGGCGCCCCTCGACCGCCGCGAGGTAGTCGCGCACCGACTGCTTCATCCCGACCTCGAGCGCATGCGCCACGAGGTGGTGTCCGATCGACACCTCTTGAATCTGCGGCGCCTCGCGGACGAGCGGCGCGAGGTTCTCCACGGTGAGGTCGTGCCCCGCGTTGATCCCGACCCCGGCCGCCACGGCGGCCCTCACGGTCGCGACGATCTTGTCGAGCTCCGCGCGGTGCTCGCCGCGATCGAACGCCTGGGCGTAAGGACCGGTGTAGATCTCGATGCGATCGGCCCCCATCTCCGCGACCAGGGGCACCACCGCCGGGTCGGCCTCGACGAAGAGGCTTGTCCGGATCCCCTCCTCCTTGAGCCGCTTCACCACGGGCTGGAGGACGAAGCGCCATTTCGCGACGTCCCAGCCGCGGTGCGAGGTGAGCTCGCCCGGCGTGACCGGGACCAGCGTGCACTGCGTCGGCCTGAGCTCGAGCGTGAGGTCCAGGAACTCCTCGCGGAGATCACCCTCGAAGTTCGTCTCCACCGTGGTGATGTGGCGAGTCACCGCCCGCGCGTCGTCCGGCGTGATGTGCCGCCGGTCCGCCCTCGGATGGATGGTGATGCCGTGGGCTCCGTAGTCCACGATCTTCCGGGCGAAGGAGAGGACATTCGGGGCATCGTGTCCCCGCGAGTTCCGCAGGAGCGCGATCTTGTTCACGTTGACGCTGAGCTTCATGGGACATCCTCTCGCCGGCTCGTGCGCGGCGCTCGCGACGCCGCTATACACGATCGACGCCGCGAGGCGAACACGCCGCGCGCCGGCGCGCGGCCGGGAGCGCGCCCCGAGCGCGCGGCTGGGAGAGCGCCGTCGGCGCCCCCGGGCCGGCCCTCCGGCCGCGGCGGCGCGGCCGTTCGGCGCCTACACGCGCCGCGCGGCCCGCGAGCCCCGCACCGCGACGTCGGTCGCGAGGAGCGACACGACGAGGATGCCGACGGCGACGAGCGCGTTGTTCCACACCGTCGCCATCAGCAGCGCCGGTATCGTCCAGGCGCTGACGAAGAGCCACACCGCCAGGATCGCGGTGGCGTAACGCGCCCTCGGCACCCAGAGCGCGATCAGGGCGAAGACGACGCACAGCGCGCCCACCACCCAGGTGTTGGTGAACTCGTCCCGGCCGTGGCGCCAGAGGAACGCGGAGATCAAGAGCCAGATCCCGAGCGCGATGTTGATGCCACGCAAAGCCGCCATCCGATGCTCCATTGGCCTCCCTCCCTCGCGGATCGCCGTGCCGGCGCCTCCGCCGCGCGACGCCCGGCTCCCTCGCTCTGCCCGCTCGCCGCGGCCTCGGGCCAGGCGTTTTGCCCCCGAGCGGCCTCGGCCCGCCGACCGCGGAGCCCGCTCACCCCACCTGCCGAGCGCCGGCGTCCCTGCGCCCGGTCCACACACCCCAGAGCTCAGCGAACGCCGTGCGAATCCAGTGCCACGCGCCTCGCCCCGGGAGCGGCCGCGCGGCCAGAGGCCGCGTTCATGAGGGCCGCCGCGCGGCGATTCGGCTAGAAGCCCCGTCGCCATGGACTTCTTCGCGACCGCCGCCAAAGGAACCGAGCCCGCCCTCCGCGACGAGCTCCGCGAGCACCGGTTCCGCGGCGTCCGCGCGGATCGCGGCGGCGTCCACTTCTGCGGCCCGCCGGACGAGGGCTTCCGCGCGTGCATCGAGCTCCGCACCGCCGTGCGCGTGCTCGTCGAGCTCGCCTCCTTCGACGCGCCCAGCGGGGACGCGCTCTACGAGGGCGTCTCGCGCGTCGACTGGGCCCCTTACCTGAGCCCGGTCCACACGCTCGCCGTCCGCGCCTCCTGCCGCTCGAGCGCGCTGACCCACACCCAGTTCATCGCGCAGCGGACCAAGGACGCCATCGTCGACCAGATCCGGCGCCGCGTCGGCGCCCGCCCGTCGGTCGACCTCGACGATCCGGATCTCGCCCTCTTCCTCCACCTCGTCCGCGACCGCGCCACGCTCTACGCCGAT
Organism: Sorangium sp. So ce145; assembly: GCF_051525985.1. Lineage (NCBI taxonomy): Bacteria > Pseudomonadati > Myxococcota > Polyangiales > Polyangiaceae > Sorangium > Sorangium sp. So ce145. Next base: position 8,156,475 of record NZ_CP150315.1, read on the forward strand.
CTCGGCGGCGCCGCGCTCCACCGCCGCGGCTACCGCACGCACATCGGCGGCGCGCCGCTCAAGGAGACGCTCGCCGCCGCGCTGCTCCGCCTCTCCGGCTGGGACCGCGCCCGCCCGTTCGTCGACCCGATGTGCGGCGCCGGCACCATCGCCCTCGAGGCCGCGCTCTGGGCGCGGGACATCGCCCCCGGCCTGCGCGCGCAGCGCTTCGGCTTCGAGCGGTGGGCGTGCCACGATCAGGCCGCCGCGCGGCGCACGACCGAGCTCCGCGACGCCGCCCGCGCGCGGATCCGGCCCGAGGGCCCCGCGATCGTCGCCGCCGACATCGACCCCCGCGCCGCCGAGATCACCCGCGGCAACGCCCGGATGGCCGGCGTGCAGATCGAGGTCCGCTGTCAGTCCATCACCGCGCTCGCCCCGACCGCGCCGCCGGGCCACGTCCTGACCAACCCGCCGTACGGCGAGCGCCTGCCGGGGACGCTGGCCCTCTACCGCGACATGGCGGCGGCGCTGTCGCGGCTCGCGGGCCACCGCGTCGCCATCCTCGCCGGCACCGAGGACATCGAGCACGCCATGCGCAGGAGGCCGGAGCGGTCGCTCGTCGTGTTCAACGGCCCGATCGAGTGCCGGCTGCTGACCTACGACATCCCCTGAAGCGGCGCGCGGCGTCCGGAGAGGGCGCGTGCGAGACGTCAGGAGAGCAGGCGCATCACAAGGAACATCGCCAGCGCCGTCAGGAGCATCCCGGCGACGAAGCCGATGATGAGCCCCCGCTTGCCGGCGAGCCAGCTCGGCTCCCGCGGCTGCGGAGGCGCCGGCGCAGGCGCGGGCGGCGGCTGGGGCACGACGACGTGATCGGGCATCGTCGCGCGGCGCTCCAGCGCCGTGCGCTGCTCCGCGATGGTCGCGGCGAGCTCGAACGGCACCGACGCCGCCGGGGCCGCCGGCGAGGCGCTGTCGGCCGCGGCCGGCGCTCTCCGCACGACCGCCGCGGAGTCCCCGACGGTCTCCGCGCTCGCCGCGCCGAACCCGATCGCCCCGAACCCCTGCGGGCTCGCCGCCTGGAGCTCGCCGGGCGTGACCGTGGGCATCTGGCTCTCGGCCGGCGGGTGGGACGAGACCAGCCGGAGCGTGTTGGTGGCGCGCGGCGATCTCCTGTCCCACACCCCCGCCGCCGCCCCGTCGAGCGGGCTCTGCGGCGTCGCCGGGACCGGCGCGGAATCGACGCGCACCAGGCCGACCTCGGCCCGCTTCTCGGGCGTGCCCAGCCCGAAGTCCTCGGCGGAGCGGAGCGTCGCCTTCACCTCGCGGCCAGGAGGGGTGATGTCGAGCTCGTCGCCCTCGTCGTAGGCCGCCGTGTGGACTCGCACCCTCGCCGGACCGAGGAGCTCGTCGCGGCGGACCATGGTGAGCGTGCTGTCGTCGTCCCCGCTCGCGTCGTCGTACGCGCCAGGCTCGGCCAGGCCGTTCCCCGAGAGCAGCGCCTCGCTGGGGCCGTGGGACCAGGACGGGAGCTGCAGCGAGATCTCCGGCACCGACTCCCCGGCCCAGCGCTGCGGCTCGGCGCCCGCCCCCGGCGCGACCGCCTGCGGATCGAGCGTCTGAGGGAGCTCCGAGGGGGGCGGCGCGTGGTGAAGCACCACCGGGGGCGGATGCGCGACCTCGGCGTTAGCTCCCCCGGAGACGAGCGTCCGGGCCGACTCGATCGAGAGCTCCGCCCTGGGCGCCTGGCCGGAGATCGGCGCCGACGTCGAGCTCGGCAGCGACGTCAGCGGCGGGAGCGACATCGGCCCCCGCTGCAGCGACGCGTCCCGCGAGAACAGCGAGCTCGGCTGCCGGCGCGAGATCGGCCCGAGCCCCACGGCCGTGTCGGGCAGCTCGGCCAGCAGGCAGTGCAGCGTGTACCCGAGCTCGCGCGCCGTCTGGTACCTGTCCGCCGGATCCTTGGCGAGCGCCTTCACGATCAGCGCCTCGAGGCGCGGGTGGATCCCGGGCGCGCAGCTGCTCGGCGCCGGCACCGGCGCATGGATGTGGAGCGTCGCCGTGTGGAGCGGTGTCTCGCCCTCGAACGGCAGCCGCCCCGTGACGAGCTGGAACAAGAGGACCCCGCAGGTGTACAGGTCGGCCCGCTGATCCACCGGCAGCAGCCCGCACTGCTCCGGAGCCATGTAGGCCGGCGTGCCGACGAACGTGCCCGCGCGCGTCACGACGGACAGCGGGTCGGCGAGGAGCTCGGCCTCCTCGCCGGACGAGCCGGTGTCGAGGATCTTGGCGATCCCGAAATCGAGCACCTTCACCCGCTCGCCGTGAGGGTGCATGGGATCGGGGACCACCATGACGTTCTCGGGCTTCAGATCGCGGTGCACGACGCCCATCTCGTGGGCGACCGCGAGCGCCTCGCACACCTCCGAGAGGATGCGGACCGCCCGCGCCTGGCCGATCGCGCCGTGGCGCTCGAGGAGGACGTAGAGGTCGTCCCCCGAGAGCAGCTCCATCACGATGTAGCTGAGGGCGCCCTCGACCCCGTACTCGAAGATCTTGACGGAGTTCGGGTGCTTCACCCGCGCCGCGGCCTTCGCCTCGCGCTGGAAGCGCCGGATGAACGCGCGGTCCCCGGTGAACTCCGGGTTCATGATCTTGATCGCCACCCGGCGGGGCTCGGCGTCGCGCTCGGCGATGAAGACGCTGGCCATGCCGCCCTCGCCGAGGAAGCGGGTGATCGTGAACCGCCCGGCCACCTTGCGGCCGAGGAGCGCCTCATGCCTCATGCGCCCGGCACCTGCCGGCGTCTGCCCCGCTCGCCCGCTTCCGGGCGGCCGCGCCGCATGCCCGCCCCAGGGCGGCCGTGCCCCTCGCGCAGGAGAGCGCTGCGCCCATGGCTGTCCGCGCGCCCGCGCGACCCGCGCGTCCGATGCGAGGGAGAGTGCACGCGGCGACCATACCAAAGAACTCGACAGCCGACGACTTGTCGGCCCCCGGCGGCGCGCGGGCGCGCGCCCACGCGCCCGCGCCGTCGACCGTCCCGAGCACCGCTCCGACCGCCGTCACCCCGGAGACGGGCGCCGGTCGCAAGCTCGTCCGGCAACAGTTAACTCTTTAACGCCACCCCCGATGCGCATGTGCGACAGGTGCTTAACTCATCGAAAGAGCTCGCGTTCGAGCGTCGGCGAGCGTTGGCAACGTTCTTGCCTTGGGGGACTGCCTCGCGCTGCGCCCTGTGCGCCGTGAAGGGTGAGCTTGTGCGTCGATCTCGACAGGCAGCTTCCGGAGGATCGTTGATGAATCGAATTTTTAGGCGTGCGGTGCTCCTCGGCACCGTCGCGCTGACCGTCGTGGGGGCGGGCTGCGCCGAGGAGCGGCCGTCCATCAGAAGGGTGCAGAGCGATGCGCTCGCCAAGTCCTTCTTCGCTGGAAAGGACCTGAAGGACATCGTCGATGACCCCGAGTTCTACATGCGGGGTACGGTCGTCGACGTCGGGTACGGCGCCGCCCAAGATGGCCTCTTCACGTCGACCTACGCCCAGCCCGTCTCCCGGATCAAGTGGGAGATCACCGAGCGTCAGCTCAACGCCCGGCTCGCCTACGAGCGCATCGAGGGGACCGACGGCAAGGGCAACACCTACAACGGGCTCGCCAAGAAGACGACGAACGACGGCCAGATCGTCGCGAGCTACGCGATCGAGTCGCATTTCGACATCGTCCGCGACTACAACCCGTCGACCGGCGAGGAGTCCAACGTCATCGTCGAGAACACGAGCGACCGGCTCTGGTACGAGCGCGAGTACTTCCGCGTCGACTGGTCCCGCAACCTCGCCACCGACGCCTACAACTTCGACACCCTGTCGCAGCTCGGCATCTACGGAGGTGTCGAGTACGAGCCGCTCGCCTATTACGTCAGCGATCCCGCGTCCGCCGACGCCCCGCGGTTCGACGTGGAGGACGGCTACTTCGACGTCACGACGAAGGCGTTCGCCACGCCCGTCCTGCTCGACCTCTCGAGCCTCGGCTGGGGCATCGACAAGTTCCCGGCCTGCATGCTCCCGGGCGATTTCGCCGGCGGCACCGACCCGTACGGCAACTGCAACCCGGTCGAGATCACGATCCGACAGTCGTTCAAGAAGGTGGTCGACAACGACTACGAGCCGGTCGACTTCGACGGCGTGAGGTTCCAGGCGTTCGGCATCTTCACCGCCGATTCCCGCTACGGCTACGAGCGCAATTACGGCATCGTGGACAACCAGTGGCGGCGCTTCGCGTCCCGCTACAACCTCTGGAAGCGCAGCCACTTCTACGACAACCCCGAGACGATGGAGGGCGCGATCGCCTGCGCGACCCGGGAGACGGCCCCGGGCGGCGACGTGAACGCCGATCCGAACCTCGACAAGGACAATGACGGCACCGCGGACGCGTGCGCGGCGGCCGGCGCGGGCTCGCAGTGCGACGTGTACAAGCAGAAGTGCACGCTGCCTTACGCGGATCGCGAGGCCGTCGTCATCCCCTGGTACGTCGGCGGCGACACGTCGGAGGACATCTTCGAGGCGACCCAGTGGGCCGCCGAGGAGTGGGATCTCGCGATGAAGACCGCGATCCAGACCTCGCGCCTCGTCGAGTGCCGGAAGACGGGCGGCGAGGACTGCGACGCGAAGTTCCCGATGTGGAAGGGCCAGCAGGACGACATCGACGAGGCCGTCGCGCTCACGCGCAAGCTGAACGCGTGCCGCCGCGAGCAGGGCTGGGACGCGCCGGCGTGCGACGACCAGGCCAGGCAGGCCGTGGAGCAGCTCTCTCAGCGGCGCGGCGGCGACCAGGCGACGCTCGCGATCGGAGGCGTCGTCACGCAGCCGTCCGTGATCGTGCTCTGCCACAACCCCATCATCGAGGGCGATCACCCCGCCTGCGGCGACACGAGCGTTCCCCTCGAGGAGCGCGTCGCCCCGCGGCTCGGCGATCTCCGCTACAACAGCGTGCTCATCGTCGACAAGCCGCAGAAGCCGTCGCCCTGGGGCATCATGGCCGACGCGGACGACCCGCTCACCGGCGAGAAGGTGGCCGCCAGCATCAACATCTGGAGCCACGTCACCGACTCCGCGGCGCAGCAGCTGGTCGACATCGTCCGCTACATCAACGGCGAGATCCCGACCTCCGAGATCACCGACGGCAAGTACATCCGCGACTGGGCCCAGGCGAGCCGCATCTCCGGCGGCGGCCAGGGGCCCACGATGACGAAGCGCGAGGTCACGTCGCGGCTCGCGAGCGCCACGAAGCTCGACCCCGAGGCGTACGAGAGCCTCGTCGCGCAGGGCGTCTCCCCGCAGCTCAAGGCGCTCATCGAGCCGATGAAGGCGAAGGTCGCCGACATCGCGGTGCGGGGCGACATCCCCTCCCCGCAGCAGGCGGTCGTGGGCGCCCGCATGAAGGCCGCCCGGGGCAGCCTCGCCGAGTCGGAGCTCATGAACCCGGCGATGCTGAAGCGCGCGGGCGTCCCCGCCGGCCTGCCCATCGAGGGCCCGCTCGCGGACGCGGCGTCGCCGTTCGCGATGAACAACCCGAAGCTGCACTCGCAGCTCCGGCACATGCACGACAACGCGCTCGCCGAGCGCGGCGCCTGCATCCTGCACGAGGCCCCCGAGGCCACGGCGATGACGGGCCTCGCGGAGGCGCTCCGCGAGAAGTTCCCCGTCGGCGACGAGGAGACGGCCGACGAGAAGCGGGGGCGCTACGAGAAGATGTTCAAGTACATCCAGCGCCGTTACCAGTACGCGGTCATCGCGCACGAGATGGGGCACTCCGTCGGCCTCCGGCACAACTTCGTGAGCAGCTACGCCTCGCTCTTCTTCCGGCCCCAGTACTGGCAGCTCAGGACGAAGAACGGAAAGGTCAAGGCGGCGTGCGCCGGTGAGGCGGGCGAGAGCCCGGAGGAGTGCGTCGGCCCCCGCTACTTCGACGCGATCACGGACGAAGAGCAGAAGAACATGATCTGGATGTTCCAGCACTCCACGGTCATGGACTACCCGGGCGACGTCTCGCAGGACCTGGTCGGCCTGGGCGTCTACGACTTCGCGGCCGCGCGCTTCTTCTACGGCGACACCGTGAGCGTCTACGACAACGGCGAGCGCAACTACCTCGCCGGCGGCAGGATCGGCGGCGGGCTCCTCGCCGCCGCGGACAACTTCGGCGGGCTGGCCGGCATCAAGTACGGCATGTTCGCGAAGGGCAACGCCACGAACGCGCCCAGCGTCAACGACTTCCACTACTCCCAGCTGCAATCGCAGTACGAGGTCATCCGCGACTGCTACGACGTGGAGGCGACCCCGCCCGCGGCGTGGAACGAGCAGCTCGACGGCAAGTGGCACCCGCTCCTCGACGGCGGCATCGTCACGGTCGGCGAGGAGACGAAGCGCTGCCGCCAGCAGCCGGTCGACTACGTCGGCTGGAAGCAGCTGCGCATGCCGCAGGACAACGAGACCGCGCTCGGCGCCTTCCGCGGCGGTCCGGCGGTCGACGCCCAGAGCCGCGTCCGCGTGCCGTACGCGTTCGCGACCGACAACTGGGCCGACCTCGGCAACGTCTCGGTCTTCCGTCACGACAACGGCGCCGACCCGTACGAGCAGCTGATGTTCCTGATCACCACCCAGGAGAACAGGCACATCTTCGACAACTTCCGGCGCAACCTCACGACGTTCAACGTCCGCGCCGCGGCGGACAGGTCCTACGGCCGCTACAACGAGAAGATGCTCGGCATCGCCGGCGGCATCGGGTTCTTCGGGACGATCTACCAGGATCTCGCGACGAACCAGGGCCTGTCGTTCGACACGCTGTGGCCGCTCCTCATCGAAGGCGGCCTCCAGGAGAACGTCGTGGCCGCGACGGTGGCCTTCGATCAGTTCACCAGGCTGCTCGCCCGCCCGGAGGAAGGGCCGCACTACCTGCGCGATCCGCTGTTCAACGACCCGGTCCTCCGCTCGAACCTCGACGGCGACGACTACGGCGCCGGCGAGGACTTCGGCTCCTTCGGCGGCACGACCAACAGCCCGGTGCTGGTCCAGATCCCGAACGGCTCGACCGGCTACCTGAAGGACATCGGGTTCGGCGGTCGCCCGCTCGAGAACAGGAACTCGGAGGACAACGGCGACTTCAACAGCGACTACACGTCCAACGCGGGCAGCTACTACGACAAGATCAACACGGCCATCCTGCTCTCCGAGTCGGAGGACCGGTTCGTGAGCCAGTCCCGCCGCGACTTCTACGACGCCCGCTTCCGCGCGGTCGGCATGGCCGACGTGCTGCCCGAGGGCTACCGCCGCGTGCTCGCCAACGCCCTCACCGGCGACCGCTCGCTCCTCGCGCCTCGCCTCGAGGCCGGCGAGGACGGCTTCCCGGTGCTCGACAAGGCGAGCAAGGATCCCGACCCGCTGGCGAAGGAGTTCCCGGCGCGGCCGATGGGCTGGGTCAGCTGGTGGCCGAACGAGGGGCCGAAGATCTGCTTCCCGACCGACGGGAAGAACCTCTGCACGAACCACACCGGCGGCGGCTTCGACCCGGCGGTCGTGGACCGGACCATCGCGGTCGATCCGCAGATCGGCTGGGAGGTGCAGAAGTTCCTGATCGCGTGGACGCTCGCGAACATCCCCGCGAACGGCAAGACGAACTGGCTCGACATGATGCGCGTCTACCGGCTCGGCAGCGACGCGGACCCGGGCTTCGAGCAGCGCATCGAGTGGCAGGATCCGACGTCCGGGCAGGTCTACTACGCCCGCACGTACGGCATGGAGTGCCTCTTCGGGGCCGGCAAGAACAGGGCGGCCTGCGAGGACTCCGGCGGCAGGTGGGTGCAGAAGGGCATCGCGGCCCGCGTGCTCGAGTACGCCAACGCCCTCACCGCGAAGGGCTACCAGCTCGACACGCGGCACGAGGCGCAGCCGGGCAACCCGGCGGACAGCATCCCCGCGGATCCCGCGTACGTCGCCGACTACGGCCCCGGCTTCAACAAGTACGGTCGCGCGATGATCACGTACCACCCGGACGGCGCCGCGATCATCATCCCGGACCCGGCGATCAAGGACGTGCCCGCGGTCGGCCCGCTCAAGGAGGTGCCGGCGTGCGATCAGAACATCAACGAGAACTGCACCCAGCTCACCATCTACAAGAACCACTACGCGTACGAGCTGAAGGGCTACAAGTCGGTGCCTGACTACCTGCTCAAGATGATGGCCCAGTTCGGCCTCGCGGACCCGGAGCAGCTGGGCATCTTCCTCGACTGATCTCCCCGCGCCGGGGCCCCGCGCTCCCCCTCACAAGCGTCAACCAAGCTTCACGCCGCGTTCTCCTACATCCGAACGTTCACGTTCACGACCACGTAAACGTTCACGTTGGTGACGCCCTGCGCGGCGCCCGGCCGTCCGCGCTCCGCCGGCCCGAGATCGCCTGGCCGAGCCCGCCCTGCTGCCGTTGGAGGTCGCGCGGGCGCCAGGGCGGCACTACGCTCGCCGTGGCGCTGCGCGCGCCGCGGCATGATCCCTTCCCCCGCCCTCCACGCCATCGCCCCGGCCCACCGCTCGGACGCGCGGGCCTTCGCGGCCTACCTCATCGAGCACGTCGCCGAGTCCGGCCGGCGCGGAGTGCCCCATTTCGCCATCGCGACGTCGCTCGCCCCCGACGAGGTCGAGCACAGCGCGCGCGACCGCTGGGGCAAGGGGCTCGACGAGCCGCTCTGGGGGCGGGCCTGGCTGCTCCGGTCGAGCGAGCCGCGGGCGCGCATCATCGGGCACATCGAGCTCCGCGGCGGCCGCTTCTGGTCCGAGGGCCACCGGGCCGTCGTCGCGATGGGCATCCTCGGCCCCCACACCGGGCAGGGCCACGGCCGGCGCCTGCTCGAGACCGCGATCGCGTGGGCCCGCGACGAGGCGGGCCTCGAGTACCTCGATCTCGGCGTCTTCGCCAACAACGAGCGCGCCAGGCGGCTCTACGCGGGGATGGGGTTCGTCCCGATCGGCACCCGGGAGGACGCGTTCCGGGTCGACGGCGCCATCCTGGATGACATCCAGATGACCCTCGCGCTCCGCTCTCCCGACCCGCGCGCTGCCGCCGCGTCGGAGCGCTGAGCCGCGGCGCGGGCGTCCCCGGGCCCGCCCGCGGCCCGGCCGTGCCCCGCACGAGCGCTGGACGCGCGCTGGAGGGTACCCGCCGCGGCGCAGATGCGTCATGAGGACAGCGCCGTCCAGGCGCCGGAGGCCCGGCCATCGCCGGCGGCCGTCACCGCAGTCCATCGCCACCGAAAGCCACCATGCTCCGCTCGCCGCTCCTGCCGATCTTCCTTACCGTCTTCGTCGACGTCCTCGGCCTCACGCTCGTTCTCCCCCTCCTCCCGTTCTACGCAGAGCACTTCGGCGCCAGCGAGCTCGTGGTCGGCGTGCTCGCGGCGAGCTACGCGGTCTGTCAGCTCGTCTCCGGGCCGATCCTCGGCCGGATCTCGGACCGGGTGGGCCGCAAACCGACGCTGCTCGCGAGCCAGACCGGCACGTTCCTCGGGTTCCTGGTGCTCGGCTCGGCGAGCTCGCTCTGGATGCTGTTCCTCGGGAGGATCATCGACGGGCTCACGGCCGGGAACCTGACGATCGCGCAGGCGTACATCAGCGACGTGACCCGGCCCGAGGAGCGCACCAAGGCGTTCGGCCTGATCGGCATCGCCTTCGGCTCCGGGTTCCTGCTCGGCCCGGCCATCACGGGGGAGCTCGCGAGCCGCTTCGGCTACGGCGCGCCAGCGTACGGCGCGGCGGCGCTGTCGCTCCTTTCGGTCCTCCTCACGGCCACGCTGCTCCCGGCGAAGCCGCCCTTGCCGGCGGCCCAGGACGGGTCGAGCGCCGCGGCCGCCCGGCCGGCGTCGCTCGGCCGCGGAGACGCCTTCCGGCGGTACTTCGACCGGCCGCTCCCGCGCCGCCGGCTGCTCGAGTTCTTCGCCTTCTCCCTCTCCTTCTCGACGCTCATCGGCGGCCTTGCGCTCTTCCTCGAGCGGCGCTTCGCGTTCGGCGTCAAGGAGACGGGCTACCTCTACGCCTTCTCCGGGCTCATCGGCGGCAGCATCCAGGGCGGCCTGATCGGCCGGCTGGCGAAGCGGTACGGCGAGGAGCGGCTCGCGCTGCTCGGCTTCGGCGCGATGGTGGTCGGCTACGGCCTGCTCGGCGTCGCGTACACCCTGCCCGTGCTGCTCACGCTCGTGGGGATCGCGGCGTTCGGCGCGGCGGTGGTGCGGCCGGCCATCACCACGCTCCTCACGAAGAGCGTCGGCCGCGACGAGCAGGGCGCGGCGCTCGGCGTGAGCCAGTCGCTGGCGAGCATCTCGCAGATCATCGGCCCCATCGGCGCCGGCTGGCTGATCGAGCACCGGGCGCTCGCGGCGTACGGCCTGATGGCGGCGAGCTTCGCCGCCGTCGGCGTCCTCCTCGGCCTGCAGAAGATCCCCGTCGGCGAGCCGGTCGAGCTCTGAGCGGCCTGCTCAGGCGCGCGCGCCCTTCACGAAGGGCAGCAGGGCGTCGACGAGCGGCGGCGTGGCGTCGTCGAGCCGCCGGGGGTTGTGCCAGGCGAACGGCTCGACGAGGCGCGACGGCCGGAGGCCGAGCTTGCCGCGCGAGCACTCCACGAGGAGCGACAGCGCCCCGTGGCGATCGTGGAGCCAGTCGATCTCCAGGCCCGCCTTGCGGACGCCCCAGGCGAAGCGGACGTAGGACATGGCGCGGTACGGCCTGCGGTCCGCCGCGCGCGCGACGCGCTGCGCGAAGGCGCGGTGCTCGGCGGCGTCGGCCACGGGCCAGAGGCTGTGCGCCGGCGGGTACAGCACGGCGCCGCCGGCGCTGTGCAGCGACAGGGCGCGGTCGATCCGGCGCGACGACAGCGCGTGCGCGATGGCCTCCACCTCCGGCTCGCTGGCGGGGCGGCTGCCAGGCGAGAAGAGGAGCCCGATGAAGCGCTGGATGAGGCCGCGCTCGTACCATCCCGCGTCGAAGTTCCGGTTCAGGTCGACGCCCCGGGCATTGCCCCGCACGTACCGGTGTCGCCCGGCGCGGAGGTTCATCTCGACGCGGAGGAGCCCATCCGGGTTCACGATCGGGACGGCGAGGATCGACCGGCCCCCGAGGTCCTGGGTCGCGAGGCGATCGAGCAGCGCGAGGTGGGCCTCGATGCCGATCCACTCGAGGGGGTGGATCCCGGACAGGATCACCGTCGTCCGCACGCGCTCGCGCGAGCCGGCTCCCGTCGAGGGGCGCAGGCTGGCGCGCTCGGCGCGCTCGGCCAGCTGAGCGAGGACGGCGTCGCCCGGCGCCGGGTCGTCCGCGCCGCCCGGCGCGCGGCTGCCATCGGCATCTGGCGTGCCATCCGGCGTGCTACCGAGCGGACGGAGCGAGACGCCGTTCGCAACGCTCCGTCCTCCCTGGGCGGCCGGCGTCAGGAGGCCCGCGGCTTGCTTCTCGCCGCGCGCAGCGGCCAGGCTGGCTGCGCCTAGGTGAACGGCGAGCAGCGGCTCGCCCCGGATCGAGCGCCCGATCAGCGTGACCTGCGCCCCGCGGTCGGCGAGCCGCTCGATCGCCTCCAGGAGCTCGCCGTACCCGCGGTAGGGACCGAGCCCGCGGCGAGCGAGCAGACGGGAGAGCGGCGCGCGTCGGTGTACAAAGAGGGCCGCCCTCAGGGCAGCCCGGCCTTGCTCTTCCGACGCCTGATCGGACTTCGGCATGCAGGGCTCACCTTTACCCTAGATGGCACCAACTATAGACCACCGGCCGCGCATTCGTGCGATCCGGACCAGGTCAAACCAGGGATTACCGTGGCAGCGGGCACGCGTATGGAATTCGACGGCAGCGGGTGGGCGGAAGGACGTATCGAGCTGCTGCCTCCGAGCCAGGGGTGGTCGCTGCTGTCGCCGGAGCCCGAAGCGCGGATCGACGAGCACCGCTGGGCACATCAGGCGCGCGTCTTCTTCGGAGCGGAGCTCACGCTCGTGCAGAAGAAGGCGTACCCGTCGGGGACCACGCCGATGGCCGACGCCGTCGAGGTGGACGTCGCGCGCACCTCCTCGACGCCGCGCACGCCGAGCCGCGTGCTCGTCATGACAGTGCCGCTCGATCGCGCGCCGCTCGTGCGCGCGACCGCCGCGGCGGGGGTGCGGGCGATCGGCGGCCGCGGGTTCGACGCGCTGCTCGCGCGGGCGCGGCGGGTCTGGCAGGTGCGAGAGCCGCTGATCGCCGGCGACGACGCGCGAGCGCCCCTGGTCGTCACCGCGGTGCTCGCGGCGGTGCTGCTCGCGCCCGTGGTGCCGCCCGGCGAAGAGACGATCTTCGGGGTGAAGGGGGCCAGAGAGCGGCTGCAGCGGCTCGGCTGGTGACGGGGCGGCGCGTCGCGCCCGCCCTCGGCCGCCTGCCGAGGATGTCGTCCTCGGCGCTCTGAGGTGCCTGCTCGTCGGGCGCCTGTACTAGCGTGCGCGCCCGTGCGCTCCCGCTTCCCGCTCGTGGCCGCCCTGTTCTTCGTCTCTGGCGCGACCGGCCTCCTCTACGAGGTCGCCTTCTCCAAGCTGCTCGCCTACGTCTTCGGCGCCACCGCGTATGCCGTGAGCACGGTCCTCGCCGCCTTCATGGGCGGCCTCGCCCTCGGCGCGCACCTCGGCGGGCGCCACGCCGCGTCCGCGCGCCGCCCGCTCGTCGTCTACGGCGCGCTCGAGGCGATCGTCGGCGCGATCTGCGCCGTCTCGCCGTTCCTGTTCGAGGCGCTGACCTCGGCCTACGTCGCCGTCGCCCGCGCAGCGCCCGACTCGCTCGCGCTGCTCACCGCGGCGCGCGCCGCGCTGACCGCGCTCGTTGTCGTCGTCCCCACGGTCGCGATGGGCGCCACGCTCCCGGTGCTCTCGCGCATCCTCCGCGCCGGCAACGCGCCGGGCGGCGGTGCGCCCCCCGCCGAGCACGACGCCGCGCGCCGCCTCGCCTCGCTCTACGCCATCAACACGGCGGGCGGCGCGGCCGGCGCGCTCTCCGGCGCCTACGTGGTCCTCCCGCACCTCGGCATCCGAGGCGCGCTCTGGTCCGCGGCGATCGCCAACCTCGTCCTCGGCGTCGTCGCGATCTCCGCCGGGCTGCGCGGCCCGGCGCCTGCTGCCGCCGCCCCCGACGCGCGCTCCCCCGAGGCCCCCGACGCGCGCTCCCCCGAGGCCCCCGACGCGCGCTCCCCCGAGGCCCGCACCGCGGACGCTCCGCCCCCCGCGGCCGCCGGCCGGGCCGAGCCGCCGTTCCTGCTCCTGCTCGCGTTCGCGTCGGGCTTCCTGGTCTTCGCCGCCGAGGTGGTCCAGACCCACCTGCTCGCGCTGCTCATCGGCAACAGCGCCTACGCCTTCGGGCTGATGCTCGCCGTCTTCCTCGTCTGCCTCGCGGCCGGCGCGGCGCGCTCGCCTGCCCTCGCGCGCCGCCACGGCGAGGGCGCGCTCTCCCGGGGGCTCGCCGCCGCCGCGCTCTCCCTCGCCGCCACCGTCCCGCTCTGGGACCAGCTCCCCCGGCTCTTCGCCTTCGCGGGCAAGCACGTCGACGGGTGGGCCGGCCGCGAGGCGTGCCGCGCGCTCGCCGCCCTCGCGATCCTCGCGCTGCCCACGCTGTGCATGGGCACCACCTTCCCCCTGCTCCTCGCGCGCGCCGCCGCGCACGCGGACGTCGCCGCGCGCGTCGGCAGGCTGACCTCCGCGAACACCCTGGGCACGATCGCCGGATCCATCGTCACCGGTTACCTCATCCTGCCCGCGCTCGGCTCGGAGCGCGCGCTCCTGACGATCGCGCTCGCCTTCGCCCTCACGGCCGTCCTCGCCGCCGCGCGCGCCGGGGCGGAGCTCCCCCGCGCCCTCGCGCTGGCCGCGGCGGCCGGGGCGCTCGCCGTGCTCGCGCCCCGCTGGGACATGGCCCGCCTCACGAGCGGCGCGAACGTCTATTTCGCCATGGGGCCGCGCCCCGAGCGCATCGACTTCGTGCGCGAGGACGTGCACGGCGGCGTCACCACGGTCGCGCACCTCGCCGGCGTCACGACCATGTACACGAACGGCAAGTTCCAGGGCGACGACGGCCCCGAGATGACGGCGCAGCGGCGGTTCGCGCACTTCCCCTCGCTCTTCCTCCGCGACACGCGCGCCGCGCTCGTCATCGGCCTGGGCACCGGCACGACGACCGGCACCATCGCGGCCTACCCCTTCGAGCGCATCGACGTCGCCGAGATCTCGCCCGCGATCGTCGAGGCGTCTCGGCGCTTCTTCGCCGGCCCGAGCCTCCGCGCGCTCGACGATCCCCGCGTCCGCCTCTCGCTCAACGACGGCAGGAACGAGCTGCTCGTCGCCGCCCCGGGCCGCTACGATCTCATCGCCATCGAGCTCACCAGCGTCTGGTTCGCGGGCGCCGCGAGCCTCTACAGCCACGAGTTCTACGAGCTCGCCCGGTCCCGGCTCACCGAGGGCGGCGTCCTGCAGCAGTGGGTGCAGCTCCACCACATCCGGCGGCGCGAGCTCGCCGTCGTGGTGAGGACGATGCGCAGCGCGTTCCCGCACGTCGCGCTGTTCGTGGGCGGCGCGCAGGGCATCCTCGTCGCGAGCGGCGCGCCGCTCATCGCCTCGGGGGCGCGCCTCGCCGAGCTCGACGCGCGCCCGTCGCTCCAGGCGACGCTCGCCGGCGCGCGGCTCGAGGACCTCCTCGACGCCCTCGTCGCCTCGGGCGACGATCTCGACCGCCTCGTCGCCGACGCGGCCGAGGACGGCGGCCCGATCCTGTCCACGGACGACAACCTCTACCTCGAGTACGCCACGCCGAAGGGGAACGTGCTCCCGTACGGCGCGTCGCTCGACGCGACGCTCGCGCTCCTCGAGCGGTACCGGACGCGGGCGCCGCGCGCGCGGCACCTCGCGCCCTGAGGTCGCTCAGCCCCCGCCCGCGGGCGCCGCGCCCTGAGGTCGCTCAGCCCCCGCCCGCGGGCGCCGCGCCACCGCCGTCCCGTGGCGGCGCGCTCTCCTTGGCCGGCGCGCTCGGCGCGGGGGGCTCGCCCTCCTGCGCCTCCGACGTGGCCCGCGGCTTGACCTGCACCGGCTTGATCTCGTCGCCGGTCGCCACGAAGCCCTTGCGGGGCGGGGGCGCCTTGAGCTGCGCGGCCTGCTCCGCGCGCTGCTTGCGCTGCTCGAGGCTCAGCACCTCCAGCGCCAGGCCGCCCCTGTACGGATCCTGCCCCAGGAAGGGGCGCCCGTTCACCTCGGCCACGTGGAACTCGACCCGGCGGTTCTCGCTGCGGCCTGCCGCGATCTCGTTCGGCCCGAGCGGGCGCGACTCGCCGAAGCCCACGGCGATCAGCCGGTCGCTCGCGACCTCGTGATCGACCAGCCAGTCGGCGACCGCGAGGGCGCGCCGCGCGCTGAGCGCCTGGTTGTGCTCCTCGCTCGACTGCGCGTCCGTGTGCCCCTCGATCCGCAGCCGCGTCACCTCGGGGTGCTCCTTGATGAACTGGAGCAGCGTCTCCAGCGTCTTCTCACTGCCCGGCCGGATCGTCGCTTTGCTCGTGTCGAAGACGATCTTGCCCTCGATGTAGACCTGGCTCTCCCCGCCCTGCTCCGACCACGGCTTCTCCGGGTACCATCGCGGGAGCGCCCGCTGCTCCTCGGCGCGCGGCAGCTCCCGCGGCGGCAGCCGGTTGTCGCTGCACCCCTGGCCGGCGAGCGCGGCGGCCGCGAGCGCCGCCGCGAGCGCGAACGGCAGGGAGGTGCGGGCGGCCTGCTTCCTCTTCGGGTCCATGTCGCCCTGCAGGGTGTCAGAACCGGCGCTAGGACCGCAAGTAACCTGGCGGACGCCGGGCCGACCGGCGCGGAACGCGGCTTATGGTAAGAGGATCGCCATGTCCGCGCTGCCGTCCACGCCCGAGGGCTCGCCCATCGATCCCAAGCTCGCCGGGCTGCGCGCCCGGCTCCGGGAGCTCGACTCGGTCCTCGTCTGCTACTCCGGCGGGGTCGACAGCGCCTTCGTCCTCGCGGTCGCGCACCAGGAGATCGGCCCGAGGGCCGTCGGGATGACCGCGGTCTCGCCGAGCCTCGCGCCGGCCGAGAAGGAAGAGGCCACCTCGATCGCCCGGCTGATCGGCGCCGACCACCGGCTCGTCGAGTCGTCCGAGATCGACGATCCGCGCTACGTCGCGAACAACCCGGATCGCTGCTTCCACTGCAAGAGCGAGCTCTACCGGATCGCCGCGCGAAAGCGATCCGAGTGGGCGCTCGCGGCGATCGTGAACGGCACCAACACCGACGACCTCGGCGACTACCGCCCCGGGCTGGAGGCGGCGCGGGAGGCGGGCGTGCTGAGCCCCCTCGTCGAGCTCGGCTTCAGCAAGGCCGACGTGCGCGCCGGCGCGGCGCGCGTCGGCCTGCCCATCTGGGACAAGCCGGCCGCGGCCTGCCTCTCCAGCCGGATCCCTTACGGGACCAGCGTCACGCGCGAGCGGCTCGCGCAGATCGGCGGCTTCGAGGCGGCGCTGCGCGGCCTCGGGTTCCGCCAGGTCCGCGTCCGCTACCACGACGACCTCGCGCGCATCGAGCTCGACGCGGGCGAGCTCGCGCGCGCCGCCGAGCCGCCGGTGCGCGCCGAGATCGTGGCCGCCGGCAAGCGGCACGGCTTCCGGTACGTGACGCTCGATCTCGGCGGGTACAGGACCGGCAGCCACAACGAGGTCCTCGTCGGCCGCGCCCTCAAGATCGTGAGCTGATCTCGCTGGAGCCGCTGCCTCACACGAGCGAGGAGCGCACGACCTTGGCGCGCTCGTCGCGCTCCTTCAGGTGCTCGAGGATGATCACCGCCGTCTCCTCGATGGCGCGCTTGGTGACGTCGACCACCGGCCACTCCGGGTGCGCGGCGAAGAGGCGGTTCGCGAAATCGAGCTCCTGCCGGACGTGCTCGCGCATCGCGTAGTTGGTCTCGGAGGGCATCCCGAGCTGGCGCAGCCGCGCCTGCCGGATCTCGCAGAGCTGATCGATCCCGATGGTCAGCCCGACGACCCGATCCTGGGGGGCCTCCATCAGCTCGAGCGGCGGCGGGACGCCGAGCACCAGGGGCAGGTTCGCGACCTTGAGGCCGCGCTGCGCGAGCAGCGTCGACAGCGGCGTCTTCGACGTGCGCGAGACGCCGACGAGGACGATGTCGGCCCTCTTGAAGTTCCGCGGCTCCTTCCCGTCGTCGCTCTTCACCGCGAACTCCACCGCCTCGATGCGCCGGAAGTACTCCTCGCTCAGCGGGAGCATCGCGCTCGGCAGGTTGATCGGCTCCCGGTCGAGGAAGGTGCCGAGCCGGACGATGAGCGAGCCGATCAGATCGATCGCCTCGATGTTGAGCTCGGCGGTGGACGCGTGAACGAACTCGCGCAGCTCGGGGCTCACCACCGTGAACACGACGAGCGCGCCCTCCTGGGCCGCGCGCTCGAGCACCGGCCGCGCGACCTCCGGCGTGCGCACCCGGGTGTGGAGGCGGATCTGCACCCCCGCGTCCGGGTACTGGAGGAGCGCTGCGCGCACGGCCTTCTCCGCCGTCTCTCCGGTGGAGTCGCTCAGGACGTCGATGAACTTCGCCTTGTCCATGTCCGATGCCTCCGTCGCCATTTCGGCTCAGGCGCTCGAGGCAGGGCTCGTGCCTCGGCGTTCAGCAGAGCGCGGAGGATCGCGCGCGGCCGCGCGCCAGGTCAACCAAACAGCCCCTTCAGCTTCTCCATGAAGGTGGCCTGCTGAGGCTGCACGTTCTCGCCGAGCTCCTTCGCCAGCTGCGCGATGAGCTCCCGCTGCGTCGCGGTGAGCTGCGTCGGCACCTCGACGCTCACCTCGACGAGCTGGTCGCCGCGCCCGCCCACGACGCGACGCGGTATGCCCTTGCCCTTGATCCGGAGCACCGCGCCGGGCTGCGTGCCCGGGGGAATGCGGAGCCGGCCCTTCCCGTCCAGCGTCGGGATCTCCAGCTCGCCGCCGAGCGCCGCGCGCGCGAACGAGATCGGCACGGAGCACACCACGTCGTCGCCGACGCGGCGGAAGAGCTCGTGCGGCGACACGCGGATGGTGAGCTCCAGATCGCCCGGCCCCCGGTCGGAGCGGACGGCGTTGCCGCCGCGCTCCACGAGCCGCGTCGCGCCGTTCTCCACGCCCGGAGGGATCGTCACCTCGATGGTCTTCTGCTTCGCCGCGAGGCCGGCGCCGCGGCACGTCTTGCACGGGTCGGTCACGATCCGCCCCGTGCCGCGGCACCGCCCGCAGGGTCGCTCGATCGCGATGGGGAACATCCCCTGCTGCATCCGGACGCGGCCGCGGCCCGAGCACGCCGAGCAGCGCTCGGTCGACGCGCCCGGCGCCGAGCCCGAGCCGGCGCAGTCGCCGCACGGCTCGACGCGATCGTAGGTGATCTCCTTCGTGCAGCCGAACGCCGCCTCCTCGAAGGTGATCCGCACCTCCTTCTGGAGCGTCCCGCGGTCGCCGACCCGGATGCCCAGGGCGCCGAGGAGATCGCCGAAGATGGCGTCCAGGTTGAGGTCCTGCATGTCGAAGGGCACGCCCGGGACCCCCGAGCCGGCGGAGGCGCCGACGGCGGCGGGGCCGAACCGATCGAACGCCGCGCGCTTCTGCGGATCGCTCAGGATCTGGTAGGCCGCGTTCAGCTCCTTGAAGCGGACGTGCGCGCCCTGATCCCCCGGGTTCTTGTCGGGATGGTGCTGGCCGGCGAGCCGCCGGAAGGCGCTCTTGATTTCATCCTGCGTCGAGGAACGCTCGACGCCCAATACTTCGTACGGATCCCGCACGACGTGCGAAATAGCATCGATCGCCCTCCCGGGACAGCGGCTACCGGGCCGCCTAATCCGCTGATTTCCCTTCGGGCCCGGCGAGTTCGCGCTTCATCACCTTGCCCGTCGGGTTGCGCGGCAGCGCGTCGACGAAGACGACCTCGCGCGGGACCTTCGGGCCCGCGAGCCGCGCGCGGCAGTGCGCCCGGATGTCGCCCTCGCTCGCGGTCGCGCCGGGGCGCAGGGCGACGACCGCGCGCACGCGCTCCCCGAAGGCGCGATCCGGGACGCCCACCACCGCGGCCTCGGCGACCGCCGGGTGGTCGTGGAGGACCGCCTCCACCTCGGCGGGGTACACGTTCACGCCCCCCGAGATGATGAGCTCCCGCTTGCGGCCCTCGAGGTGGTAGCAGCCGCGCGCGTCGCGGCGGGCGAGGTCACCGACGGAGAAGTAGCCGCCGCGCGTCGACTCGCGCGTGGCGCCGGGATCCCTGTGGTAGCCGGAGACCAGCAACGAGCTCCTCACGTAAAGCTCGCCCACCTCGCCGTCCTGGCACGGCGTCCCGTCCTCGCGCAGGAGCAGCAGCTCGCTGCCGGCGACGGGGCGCCCGATGGTGCCCGGCGAGGCGCGCAGATCCTCCGGGCCCGCGATCGTCACGATGCCCGTCTCGGTCGCGCCGTAGAAGTTGAAGAGCCGGTCGCCGAACGCCGCCATCACCTCCGCCGCGAGCGCCGGCGAGAGCGGCGCGCCGCCCACGAAGATCGCGGTGAGCGACGACGTGTCGTAGGCGCTGAGCCGCGCCTCGCCGAGCTCGAGGACGCGGTGGAGCATCGTCGGGACGACCGCCGTGGTGGTCACGCGGTACCGCTGGATCGCCTCGAGGAAGAGCTCGGGCTGGAACTCCGGGAGGATCACGATCGTGGCGCCGACGATGAGCGACAGGTTGACGAAGCCGAGCGCCGTGAGGTGGTAGAGCGGGCACACGGCGAGGTGCACGTCCCCCGCGCGCATCGGGGTCGCGCCGATGGCCCCGAGCGCCGGCAGGACGATGCCGCCGCCGAAGCCGCGCACCGCGCCCTTGGGCTTGCCGGTGGTGCCGGACGTGTACATCACCACCGCGGCGCGCTCGCTCCGATCCGGCGAGGCGCCCCGCTCGGCGGCGAGATCGTCGAACGCGGCGAGGAGGTCGTCGAGGTGCGAGAAGCCCGGGGCGCGCTCGCCGATCGCGATCATCTCCTCGGGCGGGATCCCCTCGAGCCGCGGCGCGGCCTCGCGGATCACGCCGGCGATGTCGGAGTCGAACAGGAGCATGCGCGCCCCGGAGTGGCCGGCGAGGTAGGCGAGCTCCGCGGGGGTCGATCGCCACGAGGCCGCCACCACGGACGCGCCGACGCGGGCCAGCGCGACCTGGCACATCAGGAACTCGGGGCGGTTCTTGAGCGCGAGCAGCACGGTGACGCCCGGGCCGACGCCGCGCCGGTCGAGCGCGTAGCCCAGCCGATCGATGGCCTCGTTCAGCGCGAAGAAGGAGTAGACCCGATCCTCGGCCGGGGGCCCCGCGCCTCGCTCCGCCGCGCGGGGCGCGAGGCTCAGCGGCTCGATCACCGCGATCCGGTGCGGGCTGTTCTCGGCGTGGAAACGGAACAAGAGCGACGGGTTCGCCTTGCCTCGCGCGAGCTCGCGCGCGAGCACCTTGAGCCCCGGCCAACGCAGCGCGGCGAGCAGCCCCGCCTGCGTCACCGCTCGCCCGGCGGCGAGCGTCGCGTCGATCGTGCCTCGCCCGCTCGCCAGCGCGGCCCTGACCCCTCCGAGTCGCATGGCCTGCAACTTTACTCTGGCCCGCATTGGCCCGCATGCGCCGTGGTAGGGTGGGTCCCGTGACGGAAGCTGACCGCCGCTCAGCCCAGCGCGCCGCGATCGAGCTGAGCGTAGAGTACAAACGGCTGAACACGTTCTTCGCCGACTACACGCGCAACATCTCGAAAGGCGGGACGTTCATCCGGACGGATCGCCCGCTCGCGATCGGCACCGAGTTTGTGTTCGCCCTCTCGATCCGGAACCTGGCCGAGCCGCTCCGCCTTCGCGGGCGGGTGAAGTGGATCGTCACGACCGCCGAGGCGACGGAGTCGGCTCCGGCGGGGATGGGGATCGAGTTCCAGTACGCGAGCGAGGCCGAGCGCGCCGCCACCGACGCGGTGGTCGAGCAGCTCATGATGAGCGAGCTCGGCGAGACGCTCGCCTCCAAGCTGCTCGGCCGCAAGCTCGGCGACGGCTCGCGGTAGCGCCTCCGAGGGGTGCGCTCACGCTCCCCCCGTGTACACTGGCTCGCAATGTCGCTGCCGCCCCTGTTCCCTCGGCGCCGTCTCGCTCGGGGTCTCGCCGCGCTCGCCCTCGCGCTCTCTCCCGTCGCCTGCGGGGCCTCTGGCTCGCCGGGGGCGAAGGGGCCGCCAGGCGCCGAGGGCCGCGTCGCCGCCGTCGAGGTCCGCGACGCCGATTTCTCCGCCAGCCTGTTCGCGATCGTGCGCGACGGCAAGCAGAGCCCGCAGCGCACGGGCCTGCTCATCGGCGTCGTCCGCAGGCAGCTCGCGCACGCCGCCGGGCGCTTCAACGCAGGGCAGCCCGACCGGGCCGTCGAGAGCGTCCTGGGCGCGCTGGCCCTCGTCCGTCCCGGCGAGGGGCGCGCCGAGATGATCGACGCCGTGGGCGAGCGCGCCATCGCGGGCGCGATCGAGCGGCTCAGCCCGCGCGGCGACGAGGGGCGGGTGCGGGCCCTCATGGAGCTCCGCTCCGCCGCGCTGCCGAGCGGGAGCCGGGCCCGCGCCGAGAGCGACGAGCACCTCGCCGCGCTCGAGCAGTGGATGAAGGAGACGCGCACCGGCGGGCCGCTCGAGCAGCTCGGCGCGGATCAGCGCGCGGCCGTCTCGCGCGCCCTCGTCGACGGCCGCGCGGAGTCGATCCAGCGCGCGGCCGCCGCCACCGTGGCGTGGATCGATCGGGCGATCGAGTTCAACATCGAGTACCGGCAGGGCGGCGCGAGGCCGGAGCGCGAGGAGGCGGTCGAGGCGGCGCGCGCGCTCGAGTCGGGCGGCGCGAGCCTGGCGGCGCTGTTCCTCCGCTTCGGCGACGCGAAGGGCGCGATCGATCAGATCGACCGCACGAGCGTGCGCCGGGTGATCCCGCCCGGCCTGTACCAGCGGCTCAAGGCCGCCGCCTCCGACGACGACGCGGTCTCGTGGCAGGCGCTCGCCGCCGCCTTCGCGCAGCACGAGGCGCAGGAGCGCGACGCCGAGACCGGCATGCGGCAGGATCTGCTCGACGGGGCGATCTGGGGCGCGGCCCTCGAGGCCTACCGGCGCGACCCGCAGAACTACGACAGCGCCACGCTCCTCTCCCAGGTGATGATCCGCCTCGGCATGTCCGAGGCGACGCCGCTCGTGATCGCCGGCGCGCTCGGCGACCGGCCGAGCCCGGGCGCGCTCGGGGCCGCGCTCGGGCTCGTGCTGAGCGCGCTCTCGGAGGAGGCGTCGAACGACGATTTCGACGCGGCCCGGCGCACCTACAACGCGGCGGGGCCGCTGCTCGTGCTCGCCGATCGGGCGGCGCGCGGCGGCGGCGCGCTCGATCCGTCGGGCGCCCGCGTCCGTTCTCTCATGGCGTCGCTCGAGCTGCGCGCCGGCAACCTCGTGGCCGCGCTGCCGCTGCTCCGCGCGGCGACGGCGGCCGAGCCGACGGTCAACGGGCTCACGGTGCTCGCGATGGCCGAGCGGCAGTCCGGCGAGCCCCAGGCGGCGCTCGAGGACGTGCGGCGCGCGCTGGGAGCGCCGGACGCGCGCAGCGCGCCGCTCGAGATCATCCAGGCGCACCTGCTCGCCTTCGAGCTCCACCGCGACGCTGGCACGCAGGACCGGGCGAAGGAGTCGCTCGACGCCGCGCTCGCCGCCGCGCTCGACACCCGGCAGCGCGCCCGGGATCCCGGCGCCAAGGCGCGGACGGAGCGGCTGCTCGGGCGCATCCTCGACGGTTATGGCGACGAGAAGGGCGCGACCCGGGCGTACGATCGGGCGTTCGCCCTGGTGGCGGCCGAGCCGCCGCAGCTCGGCGCCACGATGCTCGACGCCGTGGGGCGCGCGCTCGTGGAGCGCGATCTCCCCGCCGCGCGGCGGGCGCTGAAGCGCGGCCTCGAGGCGAACGTGGACGAGGACGATCTCATCTACGGCGGGCTCTGGGTCCTTCTGCTGGAGCGCGCCCTCGGCGTCGCGACCGACGGCACCGCGGGCCGCGCGCTGGACAGCGCGACGAGCCGCGCGTCCTGGACGGGAAAGCTCGCGGCCTGGGCGAACGGTGGGCTCAGCGACGCGGATCTCGGCAGGCTCGCCCGGAGCGCGGCGCAGCGGGTGGAGGCGCAATTTTACACCGCGATGGCCAGGAAGGCGGCGGGGGATGCCGGCGCGGACGAGCGGCTCCGCGCGGTGTCGAAGAGCCCCGTGATCGACCTGCTCGAGGTGCACCTCGCGCGCGAGATGCTGGCGCCCGCGCTGCACCTCGATCTGCCCCGCAACGCGGGCCTTCCGTAGAACGCGCCAGCGATCCCGCGGGATGACCGGCGCCGGATGTGCGATACGGTCTCCGCTGGTCAGGTGGCGAGTTGGTCGGATGACCAGCGCATAACGCGGAGCGCGCGACGCAGAGCGCTGGTGGCGCGTGGAGCGCGCGACGCCGCGCACCAACAGCGCGTGGAAGGAATAAAGGGCTTCCACGCGTGCGCCTTGTCGTTCGATCATCGACGAATGTCCGATGACCGGATCGATCCGCTCGAGAAGCTCGCCGCCGCTCACCGGAGCCTGGAAGAGAACCTGAACGATCTCGCGCGCGCCGCGCGCGCGCTCAGCGATCCCCGCGGGCGCGCCGCCGCGCTCGAGGGTCTCTCCAGCGTGGTGGCGTACTTCGAGCGGTCGATGAGCCGGCATCGCGAGGACGAGGAGCGCTCGCTGTACCCGCGGCTCGCGGTGCTCGAGGCGATCGCGCCGACCCTCGAGCGCCTCCGGCAGGAGCACAAGGCGCAGCAGCGCGCGATCGACGCGCTGCGCGCCGCGATCGAGAGAGACGGCGGCCCCGAGGCCGTGGAGACGATCCCCCAGCTCATCGAGGACCTGCGCGCTGCGCACCAGCGCCATGTGGAGAGCGAGGAGCAGGAGGTATTTCCGGCCGCCCGCCGGTTCCTGCAGGCCTCGGCCAAGCAGGGGATCTGGAACGAGATGGAGACGCGCCGAGGGCGCGGCGGGCAAGGCAACCCGGCCAAGGGCATCAGCGGGCGCCCATACCGCCCCGGCGGGATGCGCAGGGGCCCGTAGGCTCCCTGCGAGGTGCGCCGCGGGCGCGATCGGCGCGGCCGGCGGGAGACCGTTCCTAGAATTGCTCCTCGCGCGCGCGCTCGAGCGCGGCGCGCAGGTAGTTCTGCGCTCGAAGCGTGTACGCCCCGTCGGGGTGCTGTTCCAGGTGGCTGCGGAACGCCTCCGCCGATTGCATGAAGCTCCCCAGCCGATAGAGGGTGACGCCGCGGGCGAGGTGCCTGGGATAGGAGGGGTCGAGCGCGGCGAGCTCGTCGATCTTCTTCAGGCGATACTGCTCCTCGGCGCGCCGCGCCTCCGCGGCGCGGAGCGCCGCCGCGGGTGCGCGCGGCCCCGACCCACCCGCCTGCGCAAGGCGCGCCGCCGTCTCCTGGTCGGGAGGAGCCGGGAGGGTCTGCGCGCTCCTCGCGGCGGCGAGCGGGCGCGCGAGCAAGAACTTGAACAGCGCGCGCTCCTCGTCGAGCGACGGGGCGAACGGATCTCGCTGGACTCCGACGATGGCGCTCCAGCGCTTCTTGAAGAGCACACCGAGCACGACGCCATCCATGGCGACGCGGCGGGCCCCCTCCCCGCCGCCGCGCTGCGCCGCGCCCCCCTGCCCCAGCCAGCCGTTTCGGCGGAGCAGCCCGAGGAAGTCGCCGCCGAGCTCGCGGAGCTCGTCGGACTCCTCGCCGGTCGCCTCGAAGCGGCGCACCTCGCGGACGAACGCCCTCAGCTGGTAGGCGCGCAGCCGGAGCACCGCCTCGTCCCCCTGGGCGAACGCGCGGCCCACGACGTCGGTCACGCGCGCGCGCGCGGCGAGGAGCTCGGCCTCGGTGTGATCCGCGTCGGCGTCCACGAGCCCGAACGCGCGGACGGCGGAGCCGAGCTCACGCACCTCGGCGTCGAGCCCGAGCTCCTCGGCCTCGCGCGCGCGGCTGGTGTCCGCGTCTCGCACGCGCGCGAGGGCTCCCGCGTCGGCGAGCGGCAGCGGCAGCTCGGCCGGCTCGACCGAGCGCGGCACAGCGAGGATCGCCGCGGAGCCCGCGATGAACACGGCCACGAGCCCCGGCTCCCAGCCCTCGAGGTGCCGCTTCCAGCCGCGGCGTGCCCCCGCGTCGGCCCTCGTGGACGATGCGACCCCGACCGGGGGGGTGCTGCTGCCGCTGTTGTTCGATCGGCTCGAGCGACTCGAGCGACTCGAGCGACTCGAGCGACTCGAAGAAGAACTCGAGCGCGGCTCCCGGCGCTTGACAGCGACGCTCTCGGCTCGCGACATTGATCGTCACCTCTGCGCTCCAGAATACCCCACGCGGCGCGCCTCAGCGCCGCGCAGCTAGCCAGCGAGGAACGTGCGAGATCACCGGAAGCACCCGCGCAAGCAAATCGAGCTCTCGATCGCGTTCCGGATCGGTGACGGCCCGCGCGTCGACGCGATATGCCGCGACCTCAGCCTCGGCGGGATGTTCATCGAGACGAGCTCGCCGGCTCCCTTCGGCGCGACCGTCGAGGTGCTGCTGTCCCTGCAAGGACTGAAGCAGGTCGCCGTGATCCCGTCGGTGGTGCGATGGACCACCCCTGAGGGGATGGGGGTACAGTTCGGCATGATGGGCGCGCGAGAAACCTACGCGCTGACGCAGCTCCTCGGCTCCCTCTAGAGCGGCGGTCACCCGCACAGGAAGAGCGGCGGTCACCCGCACAGGACGAGCGGCGGTCACCCGCACAGGACGAGCGGCGGTCACCCGCACAGGAGACGGGTCCAGATCGGCGTTTTCGGCGCGCAGGCGCACTCGAGTGCGCCGAGCACCGAAAACGTCGAGATGGGCCCGTCTCCGAAGCGGGTGACCGCCGCTCAGTCGTTGATGGTCAGGGGGATGTCGAGCTGCCTCGAGCCTCCCGCGAAGCGCCCTCGGTAGAGGCCCTCGGCGCAAGCCTGCAGCGCCGGCCGGAGCGG
Organism: Sorangium sp. So ce145; assembly: GCF_051525985.1. Classification (NCBI taxonomy): domain Bacteria; kingdom Pseudomonadati; phylum Myxococcota; order Polyangiales; family Polyangiaceae; genus Sorangium; species Sorangium sp. So ce145. The sequence goes on from NZ_CP150315.1 coordinate 8,182,555, forward strand.
CGGGTTGAAGCGCAGGGCGGCGACGCTGCCGTCGGGGCGCACGGAGACGTGCAGCGTCGAGACGATCGATCGGCGGACCGAGGACCTGCCGCCCGCGCTCTCCCGCGCGAAGCAGCTCGACAGCAGCGACTGCACGGAGGCCGGCGTGAGCGCCGGCGGGCCAGACGCCTCGTGCGCCTCCGGGACCGGCGGCGCGGCGGCGGGCGGGGGCTCGGTCGTCCGCGGCGACAGCAGCGCCGTCGGCTCGGCGACCGCAGGGGCGGCGGGCTCCTCCGCGCGCGCCACGACCGCCGGGGCCAGAGCGGCTCCGCCCGGCGGACGCGGGCCGACGGCCGGCTGGGGCGGAGCGGGCGCAGGCGCAGGCTCCGGCGGCGCGACCGCGGCGGCGCCGTCCTGCGGCGCGGGGCGATCGAGGAGGCGCGCCTCGCGGCCGCCATCGAGCGAGAAGGTGCCGCGCGACGGGCCGACGAGGAGGTGCGCGGTGGTCGCGCCGCGGTACGCCGCAGGGCCGACCGCGACGGTGCCGTGCTCCACGTCGACCTCCACGCGGCCCTCCAGACGGGTCACGGTGAAGAGCGTGCCGTGCACCGCGACGCGGGTGCCGTCCACCTCGACGGCGAACGCCTCGACGAGCCCCTCCTCGGGCGCGCGCGTGACGACGTCGGCGCGCACCGAGCCCCGCTCGAGCGAGATCACGTGGCCGACCCCTGCCGCGCCCACGGCGCGCACGACGGCGCGGCTCTCCGGCAGGAGCGTCCAGCGCACCGAGCCGACATCGACGAAAGAGGCCGCGTGGTCCGCGGTCTCGACGGAGTCGCCGGGCCGGAGGGCGCGGAAGTCCAGGTCGCCGGACGCCCCGTCGCCGCCGGGTGCCGCGGGGACCTCGGCGAGATCGCGGGCGCGCGGCGGCGTCGACGCCGCCGTGACGGGCGGGGCGGAGCGCCCGGCCGCGAGGACCGCGAACGCGATGGCCGCCGCCGCCGCCGCGAACCCGAGCGCGCGCCCGAGCGGCGAGCGCTGCGGCGGCGCGGCGCGGCGGACCGGAGCGGCCCGCTCGATCCGCGCGAACAGCTCGCGCTCGATGGTCTCCCAGCGCGGCTCGGGCGGCTGCTCGGCGCGGAGCAACCGCTCCATGTGCTCGCGTGCCCGGTCGTAATGCTCTGCGCCGCTCATGCGTCCTCCGCGTCGACAGCCGATGGATCCGCCGCGGGGTATCCCACGGCGGCGCCCCCCACGGAAACGCGCGCGCGCGCCGCTGCCGGCCCGGCGCCATCCGCCTTGTCCGCGCCGCCCTCGGCCAGCTCGGCGGCGAGCTGGGCGAGCGCGGGCTCGGCGCGCATCATCGCCTCGATCTCGCGGCGCGCATAGAACAGGCGCGTCCGCACCGTCAGGACAGGCGCGCCGACGATCTCCGCGATCTCGTTCGGCGGGATCCCCTCGAGCTCGTGCAGGACGTAGACGACCCGCTTCTTCTCGGGGAGGCGCTCCAGCACCCGCCGGAAGGCGTCGATCCTGCGGGCGCGAGCGGCGTCCTCGTCCGGGAGCATGCCGCGGTCGACCTCGATATCGACGCCGAGCTCGCCCACGAACACCGGCCGGCAGCGCGCAGCGCGCCGCGCCATCAGCACGGCGTTGACCGTCACCCGGTGGAGCCACGTCGTGAACTTCGATTGCCCGCGGAAGTCACCCAGGCTCCGGTGCACCTGGATGAACACCTCCTGGATGACGTCCTCGACGTCGGCGGTCGGCCCGAGCATCCTGAAGACGAGGCGCGCGACGTCGCGGCGGTAGCGGCGGAAGATTTCCGCGAACGCCGTCGGGTCGCCGCTCTGGAAGCGGCGGATCCACTCGCCCACGTCGTCGGGCTCGGTCACCTGCGTAAGCCTACCCGCCCCCTCGGCGCTCATGGAGCTCGACGGAGAGACGAGGAGCGCCGGACGACGAGAGCGGTCACCGCCCGCGATCGCGACGTCGAGCGGCGCGTGGGCGTCTCTGGCAGCGCACTCGGGCAGGTCGTCGCCACGGCCGTCCGGCGCAGCCGCGTCAGCAGGGAAGAACGACCGCGAGAGGTGCACCCACAGCGCCCCCGTCTCGACCGCCACGGTATGCACGGAGGGCTCTGGTGCGCCGAGCCGCCAGATCATTCATGGCGCCGCACGGCTGCTCCCCCGGAGCGGTGGTTACGCCGAACGCAGAAAAGTTGTTCCTTGTGCCACATTGGCGCGACCTTCCGGCGCATGATCTTCATCGCCGTATCGCTGACCGTGGCCCTCGTCGCCGCCGACCTGCTCGATCTGGGCTCCCGCCGCCGCGATCGCGTGTAGCGAGCGCCTTGGCCCCTGACAAAAAGGGGCCCGGCTGGAGCCCGCGCCGGCCTCAGGCCGACGAGCGCTCCAGCCGGGCGAGTCGAGATCGCGGCGCCGTCCGGGTCGTCCCCGTCGGCTTCAGCCCGCGGCCTCGGCCCCCGCCGCGCCGCCCTTCTTGGGCAGGTCGAAGAGCGCCGACAGCTCGACCTTCTCCTGCTTCTTCTGCTCCAGGAGCCGGTTGACCGCGCGAAGCACGCGCGTCTTCGCGGGGCCGCTGATCGGCTTGCCCTGCAGCGCGGCGTTCAGCGTGCGGTCGGTCACGGGACGACCGCTGCGCGGCTTCTTGGCGCTGGCCGCCTCCTTCTTCTTGGCGGCGTCCTCGCTGCCACGCGCCAGCCGCTTGGTCAGGCGGATCGCCCGATCCTCCGGCTGCAGCCGCTCGATCTTCACCGACGCCGCGATGATGCGGCGGGGGTCGATCTTCTTTTCCTTCAAGAAATCTTCGATCTTGGTGCCCATCGTCGTCACTTGCCCCGAAAGGGCGGCGACCCTATCACGCGCGGCGCCGCCGTGCATCTGCGACGTTACCTCTGCGACGTTTACCCTTTGCGCCGCCCTGGGGTAGCTTGTGACGGTGACCCTCCTGCCTGAGCTCGACGAAGCCGCACGCGTCATTCTCGAACGAATTCCAGCCCCTCCGCGCGTCGGTGTGGTGCTCGGATCAGGGCTCGGCGGCTGGGGCGACGAGCTCGCCGATCTGGTGAAGGTGCCCTACGCGGACATCCCCGGCATGCCCCGTCCGGCCGTCGCCGGGCACCCCGGCTTCCTGTGCGCCGGCCGCGTCGGGGACGTGCAGGTCGCCTGCCTGCAGGGGCGCGCGCACGTTTACGAGGGGCACCCGCTGGCGAAGGTGGTGTTCGGTGTGCGGGTGCTCGCCCGGCTCGGGTGTCGCGCCGTGCTCCTGACCAACGCGGCCGGCGGAATCAACCCGGGGTTCGCCGCCGGCGATCTCATGCTGCTCACCGATCACCTGAACCTGATGGGAGCGAACCCGCTGGTCGGGCCGAACGACGAGGCGCTCGGCAAGCGCTTCCCCGACATGACCTACGCGCACGATCCCAGGCTGCTCGAGCTCGCGAAGACGGCGGCGAGCGACGCGGGCGTCGCCCTGCGCGAGGGGGTCTACGCCGCGCTGCTCGGACCGACGTACGAGACGCCCGCCGAGATCCGGATGCTGCGCACGCTCGGAGCCGATGCGGTCGGGATGAGCACGGTCCCGGAGATCATCGCGCTCAGGCACATGGGCGTGCCCGCCGCGGCCATCTCGTGCGTCACGAACCTCGCCGCGGGGCTGACCAAGCGCGAGCTCGACCACAAGGAGGTCGAGGAGACCGCCCGGGAGGCGCGCGCCCGGTTCACGGCGCTGCTCTCGGCGTGGGTCCGCCGCGTCGGCGCCGACGTCGCGGCCGGGAGCTTTGCGTCGTGAGCCACCCTCCGCGCGACGCCGGCGACGCGCTCGCCTCGGCTGAAGCGGCGCAGGCGATCGACTGGGACGCGCTCGACCAGGCCGCCCTCGCCGTCCGGACGCGGGCGCACGCGCCGTACTCCAGCTACCGGGTGGGCGCGGCGATCCTCGTGCGATCCGGCCGCGTGTTCACCGGCTGCAACGTCGAGAACGCCTCGTACGGGCTCACCATCTGCGCAGAGCGCTCCGCCATCGTGCAGATGGTCGCGGCCGGCGAGCGCGATCCGATCGCGCTCACCGTCGCCACCAGCGGGCCCGTGCTCGGCAGCCCGTGCGGTATGTGCAGGCAAACCCTCGCCGAGTTCGCCGTGGATTTCCCGATCCGCCTGATCGCCGCCGAGGCCGGCGGCGTGGCGCCGCGGACCACCTCGCTGTCGGCGCTGCTCCCCGAGGCGTTCGGGGCGGCCGCGCTCTCGCGCTGATCGCCCCGAGCGCCCTCCAGGGAGCGCCGATGGCTCACTCGATCGAGAGCGCCTCGGCCTGATCGATCTGCGACAGCGCCGCGGCGAGCGCCTCCCGCGCGCGCTCGAGCGAGACGCGGTCCTCACCCCACTTCGAGCGCGCCTTCTGCAGGCGGGCGCGCTCGACGGCCAGCTGCTCGGTGAGCTGCTCGCCGTGCGCCCGCAGGGTGTCGCGCTCCTCGGTCCGCTGCGAGAGCTGAGCGCCGAGCTCGCTCCCACGCCGCTCCGCCTCGGCGAGCCGGCCCTGGAGCGCCTCGATGGATTGCGCCCGCTCGGCGAGCTCGCCCAGCAAGCGCTCGCGCTCCGCGGCGGCCGCGGAGAGCTCGCCCGCGCGCTGCTCCAGCTGCCGATCGAGCTCCTGCGTCCGGGCCTCGAGGTCCGCGATCTGGCTGCGCGCTTGCCCGAGCTCCGTGGAGAGCCCGCGGGCGACCTCGTCCAGCTCGCGCCGCTGCGCCGCCCAGGCGGCCTCGCGCTCGGCGGTCTCGGCCTGGTGCGCCGCGCGCGTGTCGGCGAGCGCCTGCGCGTGCGCGGCCTCGAGCTGCGCCTGCCGCTCGGCGGCGCGCGCCTCGAGCTCGGCCACCCGCTTCGCGTGGGCCTGCTCGGCGTCGCGGACGGCCTGCTCGCGCGCGTCGATGAGCTCGCGCTCCCGCGCCGCGAGCTGCGTTGCGAAGCTCTCTCGCGCGGCCGCGAGCACCCTCGCGTGCTCCTCCGTCTGCTGCGCGATCGCCCGCGCATGCTCCTCGGCCTGCCCCTCGAGGGCGCGCGCGTGCTCGCCCCGCAGCGACTCCAGCGCGGACGCGTGCTCGCGATCCCGCCGTCCGATCTCGTCCGCGTGCTCGCTCCGGAGCCCCTCGAGGGCGCGCGCGTGCTCGCCCCGCAGCGCCTCCAGCGCGGACGCGTGCTCGCCCCGCAGCGCCTCCAGCGCGGACGCGTGCGCGGCCTGCTGCTTCTCGAGCGCGGCGGCGTGCTCGTCGCGCGCCCCCTGGAGCGCGGCGGCGTGCTCCGCCTGGGCGCGCTCCACGGCGGCGGCGTGCTCGCTCCGCGCCGCGTCCAGCGCGGCGGCGTGCTCCCGGTCGCGCCGCTCCGTCGCGGCCTCGTGCTCGCGCCGCAGCGCCTCGACGGCGGCCTCGTGCTCGCGCCTCGACGCGTCGAGCGCCCCGGCGTGCTCGGCCCGCAGCCCCTCCATGGCGGCGGCGTGCTCGGATTTCGCCCCCTCCGCCGCCGCCGCATGCTCGGCCCGGAGGCGGTCGAGCGCCGTGGCGTGCTCGCCGGTCAGCTTCTCGACGGCGCCGGCGTGCTCGCCGGTCAGCTTCTCGATGGCGCCGGCGTGCTCGCCGGTCAGCTTCTCGATGGCGGCGCGGTGCTCGGCGGCCTGCTGCTCGCGCCGGGCGGCGTGCTCGGCGTTGAGCCGCTCCACCTCCGCCCGGTGCGCCGCGGCCGCCTGCTCGAAGCGCTCGCGCTCCGCCTGCGCGCTCTCCTCGAGCTCGCGCTGCGCCGAGGCCTCGACGGCGGCGATCGCTTGCGTCTTCTCGTCCGCCGCCGCGCGCAGCGCCTCCGTGTGCGCCGCCTCCGCGTCCATCAGCGCCTGCCGGGCCGACGAGAGATCGGCGTCGCGGGCCGCGATCTGCCCCTGCAGCTTCTCCGCGCGCGCCTTGAAGTCGTCCGCGCGCTTCGCGGCGAGCTCCTTGTCCGCGCGGAGCGACGCGACCTGTCCGTCGAGGTCCTCGCTCGCGCGCTCGAGCTCCAGGATCCTGTCGACCTGATCGGCCTTCTCTCGCTCGAGCGACAGCGACTGATCCCGGAGCTCCAGCAGCTCCTTGTCCTTGCGCGACATCTGGTCGCGGAGCGCGAGGATCTCTTTGTCCTTCTTGTTGAGCGCCTCGCGCAGATCCAGGAACTCGCGGCTCGACACGCCGCCGGGCCTGGAGCCGGCGCCGGCGCCGGACGCGAGCTTCACCTTGAGCTCGTCGAGCTCGCGCCGCAGGCGGGCCGCCTCCTGGCTGCCGTCGTTCGCCGAGGAGAGCTCGCCCTCGAGGCGGAGCGAGGTCGCGCGCGCAGCCGCGACTTCCTTGGTGAGGCGGACGATCTCTCCCTTGGACCTGTCCAGCTCGCCACGCAGGCGCTCGATCTCGGCCGTGTCGGCGTCGGAGCGAGGCGGCGCGGGGGGCGCAGGGGTCAACCGCCCGCGCTCGGAGATCGGAGCCCGGTACGCGGCACCGCGCTCGGAGACCGGAGCCCGGTACGCGGCACCGCGCTCGGAGACGGGAGCCCGGTACGCGGCCACCGGCGACGAGCTCACGGGCGGCGGCGCCGAGGCCGGCACGGGCGTCTTCGTGGGCGCCAGCGTCCGAGACGACGGCGCGACCGAGGGCCTGACGTCGGTGCGCTCCTCCTCCTCGTCGCGGATCAGCCGGGTGAACGCGCCGCCGATGAACTCCTCGATGTCCTCGTCCGACTTGCGGGCGTCCGACCGCGCCGCGGCGCCCTGCGGGGGCCTCGGCGGAGCTGACGCCCGGGCACGATCCTGCGCAACGGCGGCAGGGGGCGCCGGCGGCACGGCAGACGGTATGGCGGCAGGCGGCGGCGCCGCGGACGTCGGCCTCGGCGCGGCAGGCGGCGGCACCGCGGACGGCGGCCTCGGCGCGGGCGGCGGCGGTACCGCGGACGGCGTGGCGGCGGCAGGCGGCGGCGGCGCCGCGGACGGCGGCCTCGGCACGGGCGGCGGGACCGACGGCGCAACGACGGGCGGAGGCGCGACGCTCCCGGGCGTGCCGTCCGAGCCCACGGCGGCCGTGATGATCGTGGGATCGCCGGAGTCCTCGTCGATGTCGGCCTCGAGCACCTCGGCCTCATCGATCATGATCGGATCGGCCTCCGCGTCGTCCCCGTCGATCGGGACGTAGTTGCGGATGTGCTCGAGGAGCTCGCCGAACGCGATCGGCTTGTGGATGTAGTCCTCCGCGCGCGTCCTGAGCTTGCGGTGCTGCTCGAACGTCTCTTCGCTCGACTCGCTCGACATGATGACGAGCGGGACGTCCTTGAGCTGCACGTCCTTCTTGAGCTTGTTGCAGACCGAGAAGCCGTTCATGCGCGGCAGCTCGATCGACAGCAGGATGAGGTCGGGGCGCTCGGCCGCGGCCGCCTGCAAGCCGACGTTGCCGTCGTCGACGACCTGAACGGTGCAGCCGAGGCGGCCCAATTCCGTGCGGAGCTCCCCGGCAAACGCCGGATCGCTCTCAAATACGAGGACTTTCGTCATGTTCCGGGGTGTGCGCGGGTTCGGAGGGGAAACCAAGATATCGGCCCCCTTCAACGAGTGTCAAACACGAGGCTGGCAGCGCAGCTCAGATCGCGCGGCCGCCGTCCGCCCGCCAATCCTGCCGGCGGGGCGCCGAGCGGAAATCGCCCGGCCCGGGGGCGATACCGCACAATCCTACATGACTCTCGCCGGGGAGCAGGGAGACAGCGGAAGACCCGCGCGCTCGCCGATCAGGGCGCGACGAAGTGGCCGGGCGCCTCGTCTCCGAAGCACAGCCCCATCTCACGGGCCGTGACGACCGTGTCCGAGTCGAGCGGCACCGTCTTCGTCTTGCCAGCGACCTCCTCGAGGGGGACGAGCTCGATCCGGTTCGAGCGCAGCGCCACCATCCCGCTGCCGCAGTCCTCGACGAGGCAGCGCGCCGCGGCCGCGCCGAAGCGGAGGGCGAGCAAGCGATCCGCCGTCGTGGGTCCGCCGCCCCGCTGGAGGTGGCCGAGCACCATCGAGCGCGCTTCCTTGCCGGTGCGGGCCGCGAGCTCCTTGGCCACGCGCTCGGCCACGCCCCCGAGCACGGCGGTGCGGCGGAACGCGTCGCCCGCGTCCTTGATGATCAGCTCACCCCCTTGCGCGTGCGCCCCCTCGGCCGCCACGACGATGGAGAAGCGGCGCCCGCGCGACTCCCGCAGGCGGATCTTCTCGGCGATCGCCTCGAACCGGAACGGGATCTCCGGGATCAGGATGGCGTCGGCTCCGCCGGCGATCCCGGCGTTGAGCGCGATCCAGCCCGCGTGCCGCCCCATCACCTCCACGACCATGATCCGCTCGTGCGCCTCGGTCGTGGTGTGGAGCCGGTCGAGCGCCTCGGTCGCGATGGAGACCGCCGTGTCGAAGCCGAACGTGAGGTCCGTGCAGCAGACGTCGTTGTCGATCGTCTTCGGTACGCCGATGACGAGGGGCAGCCCGCGCTGGAGCAGCTGGTGCGCGATCCGCATGGAGCCGTCTCCGCCCACGGAGATGAGCGCGTCGAACCCCTCCGCGCGAAACCGCCGCACGAGATCCTCGGATCGATCCCGCGGCACGAGCCCGTGCTCGCCAGGCGTCGGGTAGTGGAACGGATCGCCGCGGTTCGCGGTGCCCAGGATGGTGCCCCCGAGGTGCGCGATGCCCCGGACCCGCTCGCGATCCAGGCGGATGAGCCCGTCCGGAGCGTCGTCGAGCAATCCGCGATACCCCTGCCGGATCCCCCACACCTCCCAGCCACGCTCGAGCGCGCCGAGCGTGGCCGCGCGGATCACAGCGTTGAGCCCCGGCGCGTCGCCTCCGCCGGTACTGATAGCGATCTTTCGTGCCGCCATGAGGCTCGCAGCATCGCGAGCCGCCCCCGGCGACGCAATAGACATCTCCTCGACCTGGCCTCGAAAGGCACGGATGCGCGTGGCGATTCGACGGAGCGACGGCGGCGGACGGCGGCGAACGCGGCCCGCTGGACGAGCCCGGGGAGCGCGGCGAGCGAGGAGCGCCTGCGCGAAGCGGCCTTCGCACCCGGCGCGCGTGCGCCGTGTGGTCGGGGCCGCCACGGGAGGGGGGTCGATCCGGAGGAGCGCAGGCATGACGGTCGCGAGCGCCGGCGACAGGGTATAGGGGCGTGCGCATGCGATCACCCCGGCTGCGTGCCCCTGTATGAACCGCGCCACCCTGATCCGAGGCATCCAGGTCATCGTCACGCTGACGCTCGCGTCGTTCGCTTACGTCCTCTACAGCGAGATCCACGACAAGCAGGCGAGCCTCGCCGCCGCGTTCGCGCACGTGCGCCCGGGCTGGCTGCTCGTCGGCGCCGTGCTGGCGCTGCAAGAGGGCGTGTTCGGAGGCCTCAGGATCTGGACCCTCGGGCGCGTCCTCTGGCCCGAGCTCCGCGTCCGTACCGCGGTGACCTCGGAGTTCGTGCTGATGTTCTGCGCCGGGGTGACCCCCGGACAGGCCGGCGCGGCGCCGTCGCAGGCCGCCGTGCTCGTGCACGGCGGCATGCGGCTCGTCGACGTGGCCACGGCGGAGCTGCTCACCGCCTCGTGCACGATCACCTTCTTCCTCCTGTCTGCCGTGGTCATCTTCGTGCTGCAGCAGGGCGGGATGCTGGTCGTGCAGGCGGGCGCGCAGATCGAGTGGCTGCTCCTCTTCACCGTCGTGATGTTCGGCTCGGCCCTCGTCGCGCTCATCGCCGCGGCGGCGTACCCGCCGCTCCTCAAGGGGATCGTCCGCGCGCTGTCGGTGCCGCTCGGGAAGCTCCTGCGCGCGGCCCTGCGAGGCGCCCGGCGCGTGCCCCGGCTGCGGGCCCGCGCCGAGGCCGCGCTCGCCGCCCCCGGCGCCACGACCGCGCGCCTGCTGCTCGGCGTGGACGAGTTCCACCGCGGCTTCCGCATCTACATGCGCCGCGGAAAGCGCGCCTACGCCGCCGCGCTGCTGCTCACGTTCGGCTTCTTCTGCTCGCGGTTCGCCGTCGCCTACTTCATCCTGCTCGGGCTCGGCATTCCGACCTCGCCCTCGACGTTCGTCTCGGTGGGCCCGCCGATCGTGCAGGTCGTCCTGATCCAGACGCTGCTCAACTTCGCGCTCTACATGACCCCCACGCCCGGCGCGAGCGGCGTCGCCGAGCTCGGCTCGAACGCGCTCATGTCGCCCTGGGTCCACGGCGCGTTCGTGGTGCCGTACGTCGTCCTCTGGCGGGTGCTCACCCTGTTCCTCTGCATGTTCGTCGGGGGGGTCTACGTCTTCCGCTACCTCGGCACCGACGTGCTCGAGGAGCGCGTGAAGCAGACGGAGGCGGAGAAGCGCGCGCTCGCGGAGGCGGCGCGCGCCGGGAAGGCGCCGCTGGGTGGAGAGGACACCACCGACCGGCAGCAAGGCGTGGGGTGACGCGGGAATGGGGGTGGCGCGGTCGGCGCGGCTGGCGCAGGCCGGCTCGCAAGAGCCGCGCCCGGCGCGGGATCAGCGTGCGGAGATCGGCACGGCCGCGAACTGGACGAGCTTCCCGCGCCGCACCTTGAGGAGGGCGACGGACCCGTCCTTGAGCTTGGCGATGGCCGCCCGGAGACCGGCGACGTCCTTCACCGGGGCGCCGTTCACCTCGAGGATCACGTCGCCCACCTCGATCTCCTGGACCTTGCTGCCCGAGGCGAACCCGTCGACCCGCACGCCGCCGCCCGGGGCCTCGGAGACCTGGATGCCGAGCTTCTCGGCGCTCAGCTGGCGCTCGGGCCGGGCGCCCTGGCTCGGCCGCGCGCGGCCCGCCGCGTCGCCCTCCTCGTCCTGGAGCGCGTCCAGCTTGGCCACGACCTGTTGCTGCTTCTGGGCGCGCACCAGCGTCACCGCGATCTCCGAGCCGGGCGCGTTGCGCGCCACGTTGCGCCGCAGCTCCTCGGCGTGGTGGATGGGGACGCCGTTCACGTTCACGATCACGTCGCCCGGCTTGATGCCGGCGCGCGCGGCCGCGCCGCCCGGCTCGACCTCGGCGACGAGCGCGCCCCGAGGCCCGTCGAGCTGGAGCGCCGCGGCGAGATCGCGCGTGACGGGCTGGAACAGGAGGCCGAGCTTGCCGCGCTCGACGAAGCCCTTCTCGCGGAGCTGCGGGAGCACGTCCTTCAGCGCGTCGATCGGGATCGCGAAGCCGATCCCGTTCGCGCCCGCCCGGATCGCGGTGTTGATGCCCACGACCTCGCCCCGCCAGTTGAACAGCGGGCCGCCGCTGTTGCCCGGGTTGATCGACGCGTCGGTCTGGATGAAGTCGTCGTACGGCCCCGCGCCGATCGCGCGCGCCTTCGCGCTGACGATGCCGAGCGTGACCGTGTGGCCGAGCCCGAAGGGGTTGCCGACCGCGAGCACGTGCTCGCCGACCCGCAGCTGCTCGCTCGCCCCGAGCGGCGCCACAGGCAGGCCGGTCGCGCCCTTCAGGCGGAGGAGCGCGAGATCGAGCTTGGGATCGCGGCCGACGACCTCGGCCTCGAACTCCCGCTCGTCGGCGAGCCGCACGCGGACGCCGGACGCGTCGTGGATGACGTGCTCGTTCGTCACGACGTAGCCGCTCGGGTCGATGATGAAGCCGGTCCCGAGCGCCGTCTGCGTCGGCTGCTGGCCCCGCGGGTTGAGCCGTCCGCCGCCTTGCGGACCGAAGAAGAACTGGAAGGGGTCGAGCCCTTCGGGCCCCTTGACCTCATGCGTCGTCGTGATGTTGACGACCATCGGCTTGACCCGCTCCGACAGGGCGGCGACATCGAAGGTGGCCGGCACCGGCGCCGTCGTCGGCGGGAGCGTCACGGTCGCGACCGGCGGCGCCGCGGCCTGCGGCGAGGCGGCGGCCTGGGTGGAAGGAGGCGTGGCGTGGGCCTGTTGACCGCAACCGCCGATGGCCATCGCCGCCGCCGTGAGCAGCGCGAGGGCCGAAGCGCGAGGGCGAGAGGAAACCGCTTGAATCATGAAATCTCCGTCGGGCAGTCGAAGGGTCCCGTCTTGCCATCGACGAACATGGGACCGACTGCGTTCATTCCGCCGCACCAATAACGCCGCAGCCTCGGCTGACAAGAGCGCTCTCCTCGGTCCGCGCGAGCGGGCGCCGCGCCTGCCTGCCCGTCCATGGCGGGACGCGCGGCACGCGCGGCACGCAGCCGCGCGGCGGCGTCCGTCGAGATTTGAGCCGCGCGCTCGGCAAGGCTGCTAGGGTGCGCGCTCCTGGAGGCGAGCGATGGCGAGCGATGAGGGTCTGCTGCGAGGGCGCAAGATCGGGTTTCTTGGCGGCGGAAACATGGCCGAGGCGCTCATCCGCGGCCTCGTCCAGGGGGGCGCCGTGGGCGCGGAGCAGATCCGCGCGAGCGATCTCAAGAGCGAGCGGCTCTCCTTTCTCCGCGGGCGCTACGGCATCGAGACCACCGAGGACAACGAGGCGCTCTGCCGGTGGGCCGACGTCCTCGTCATCGCCGTCAAGCCGCAGATCGTCGATCGCATCCTCGCCCCCATCTCGTCGGGGCTCGGCCGCTCGGACGTCGTGATCTCGGTGGCGGCCGGCGTGCCGATCGACGCCATCGAGGCGCGCCTGCCCGAGGGAGCGCGCGTCATCCGCAGCATGCCGAACACCGCGGCGATCGCGCTCGCCGGCGCCACGGCGATCGCCGCCGGCAGCCACGCCACGAGCGAGGACGTCGAGATCGCGCGGACCCTGTTCCAGGCGGTCGGCCGCGTCGTCGTGCTCGACGAGTCGCTGCTCGACGCGGTGACCGGCCTGTCGGGCAGCGGCCCCGCCTACGTCATGCTGATGATCGAGGCGCTCGCGGACGGCGGCGTGAAGGTCGGCCTCGGCCGGGACGCGGCGCTGCTGCTCGCGGCGCAGACGGTGTACGGCGCCGCCAAGCTCCAGCTCGAGACCGGCGAGCACCCCGGCCGCCTGAAGGACATGGTGACGAGCCCCGGCGGCACGGCCATCGCGGGGCTCCACACGCTGGAGGCAGGCGGCCTCCGCCGCACCTTGATCGACGCGGTCGAGGCGGCGTCCAACCGCTCGGCCGAGCTTGGCGCCCAGATGGCGCAGAAGCTCCGCCGCACCTGAACCTGACGAGGAGCGGCGCTGTCCCCGAGCGCTGAACACGAGCGCTGACCACGAGCGCTGACCACGAGCAGGAGAGCAGCTGCGCCACGCGCGGTGTCACCGCCGGAGCTTGTCCTTGAACGTACAGGGCACGACGCTCCATGGCCTGCAGTCGCGCAGCCCGTTCTCCGACCTCAGGTGTTGGCGTTCGGCCGGCTCTTGACTATGTTCGCCGCGTCGCAGCGGGACAGGCGATCGCCGGCGGACGGGGAAACCCGGCCGCGGGAGGAAAGTCCGAGCTCCGCAGGGCAGGGTGCCGGGTAACGCCCGGTGAGAGCGATCTCGAGGAAAGTGCAACAGAGAACAGACCGCCGCGCCGCGCGCTTCGCAAGGGCAACGAGCCTCCAGCCCGGATGGGCTGGGCTCCGAGCCTCCGCTGGCTCGCCGCGCGGCAAGGGTGAAACGGCGGGGTAAGAGCCCACCGCGCCCTTGGCAACAAGGGCGGCACGGCAAACCCCACCTGGAGCAAGGCCGCGTAGGGAGGCGTCTGCGACGGCGACAGCCGCCGCGGCAAGGGCTGCCCGCCCCAGGCCTCCGGGTTGGCTGCTTGAGGCGCGTGGCGACGCGCGTCCTAGAGGAATGATCGCCGGCGCGAGGGGGGCGACTCCCCGCGCAACAGAACTCGGCTTACGTCTCCTGCGACCACGAAGCTCCGCCCCGGCGGGGCTTCGTGCTTTTGTGCTCGCCTGCCGCTCACCTGTGGCAAGTCGCTACGCTGCCAGCGGCTGGAGGCGGTCGCGCAGCTTCTTCTTGGCGCGCGCCTCGAGCTGCCGGGCCCGCTCGCGCGACACGCCCAGGCGACGCCCGATCTCGGCGAGTGACAGCTCCTCCTCGGGATCCGCCATCATCCGGGTCTCGACGATGTACCGCTCGCGCGGGTCCAGGTTCTCCACCGCCTGCGTCAGCCGCTCCCGGAGCAGGGCGCCCTCCTCGGCGCGCGAGAAGCGCTCCTCCTGGTCCTGATCGTCCGCGGGCAGCGTGTCGACCAGCGACCGGGCGCCGTCCTCGAACACCTTCGTGTCGAGCGAGACGTCCCGGGCCTCCAGCCGGTGAGCCATCTCCAGCACCTTCTCCGCGGGCGCGCCGAACTTCTCGGCGAGCAGCCGATCCCCCTCCTCCCCCTCGCCCACGAGGCCCGCGATGCGCGCCCGCTCTCGCCGCAACCGGAAGAACATCTTCGAGCGGAGCGGGCCCGAGCCCACGCCGACCAGGCTCCAGGAGTGGATGACGTGGTTCAGGATGTACGCCCGGATCCAGTAGGCCGCGTAGGTCACGAAGCGGTTTCCGCGGTCCGGGTCGTACTTGCGGATCGCGTGGACGATCCCGAAGTTCCCCTCGGCGATGAGGTCGGCGAGCGGGATCCCGTAACGGCGGTAGCTGATCGCTATCGAGACAACATGCCTCAGGTTTGCGAGCGCGAGCGCGGCTGCGGCCTGCTCGTCGCCGTGGTCCCGCCACCGTCGAGCGAGCTCGACTTCTTCCTCGCGCGACAGCTCCGGGATCTGCCGAACATGCGTGATGTAGCGCGAAACCGCGCTGGCCTGATCTCGGGACGTTTGCACAGGGTTTCCTTCGAGGTCCGAAGACCCCGGTTCGATTGGTGAGGCCGGCCGACGCCGGGCCCCGTCTCCTGCTGTCGAGGTCGGCCGGGGCCGGGCCTCGATCGCGTTGATCGCTCCGCCGGCACTTGCCGCCGGAGTGGTTGGTTCGAGATTCCGAAGAGAGCAGCCCACCCAGGCTGCGATGCAGCTGGCATGCCGCCCCGGGCGGGCAGCTTGTACACCATGGCTGCGAAGCGCTGGCGCACGCGCCTCAGGCGCGCCCGAGCGAGGGACGAGCCAAACCGAAGGCGCTAGAGAGCCAGGAAGGCCGCGATGCTCCGGGCAGACGCGCTCACGCGGCCCGTGTGCATCTCGCGTAGGCCGCTCGGGAGACGAGCGGCGCGAGCCAGAACGGAAGCGACGCCCGCGAAGAGGGCGGGCGCCCGATCCGACGGAACTGACGGAACTGACGGAATCGGACGGAGATCAGACGGAGAACGAGGAGCCGCAGCCGCAGGTGCTCTTCACCGACGGGTTGCTGAACTTGAAGCCCGAGCCGTGGAGGCCTTCCACGTAATCAATTTCCGTGCCATCGAGGTACTGGAAGCTCAACGGGTCGATGTAGAGCTTGATTCCCCTGTCCTCGAACTCCTCGTCGAACTCCGTCGGCTTGTCCTCGAAGTACAGGTCGTACGAGAAGCCGGCGCACCCACCGCCCACGACGCGCAGGCGCAACCCCTGCCCCAGCAGCTCCTCCGCTGTCGCGATCTCCATCACCTTCTCGGCTGCCTTCTGCGTGATCGTGATCATCCTGGAATCTCCTCTGCGTGCTTTGTCGGCGGGGGACGGCAGGTCCTGTCTCTGACGGGGCGCTCGCCCCGCCGGAAGGCGAACCGTGCGGTGAGCCCGGCCGGCCGTGCCCTGGGGTGGGGTGCTCAGGGCTCGCCAAAGATACGCACCTTCAGCGATGTCCGCCAGTGCCTCAGCCGGAGCCGCGTCAGGCGGCGCCCTGGCCGCCCCTTCGTCCAGGGATGACCGCCAGCGCGCCGTTCGCCCCGCGCGCCCAGCCGCCAGTGCGCGCCCAGACGCGTCCACCCGGCCGCTCATCCAGCAGCATGGCACTGCGTCCACGGATGAGCCCGCGGCAGGGACCGCCGCCATCGCCCGCTCGCAGGCGAGGCTTGACGCCGGCAGGCAGGCCCGGCAGGTTACAATCCGTTAATCCGGATTGAGAGATTAAATATGAGCAGAGCCATGAACGGAAGCGAACGCCCCGCGCGCCTCGAGGAGCTCCTCGAACGCCGGATCCTGTGCCTCGACGGCGCGATGGGCACGATGATCCAGCGCTACCGCCTGGGCGAGGCCGACTACCGCGGCGAGCGCTTCCGCGATCACGCGATCGACCTCAAGGGCAACAGCGATCTCCTCGTGCTGACGCGGCCGGACGTCATCTCCGAGATCCACGGAGCGTACCTCGACGCCGGCGCCGACATCATCGAGACGAACACCTTCACGGGCACCTCGATCGCCCAGGCCGACTACCGGCTCGAGTCGCTCGCCTACGAGATCAACCTGACCGCGGCCCAGATCGCCCGGAAGGCGGCCGACGCGTGGACGGCGCGCACGCCCGGCAAGCCGCGCTTCGTCGCGGGCGCGATGGGGCCGACGCCGAAGACGCTGTCGATCTCGCCGAGCGTGAGCGACCCGTCGTTCCGCGCCGTCGGCTTCGACGAGCTGCGGCGGGCGTTCGCGGAGCAGGTGCGCGGGCTCGTCGACGGGGGGGTCGACGTGATCCTCGCGGAGACGTTCCTCGACACGCTGAACATGAAGGCGTGCCTCGTCGCGATGGAGGAGGTCTTCGCGGAGAGGGGGCGGCGCCTGCCGATCCTGCTCAGCGTGACGATCACCGACAGGAGCGGCAGGACGCTCTCCGGCCAGACGATCGACGCCTTCTGGACGAGCGTGGAGCACGCGAGCCCGCTCAGCGTGGGCCTCAACTGCGCCCTCGGCGCGAGCGACATGCGGCCGTACCTCGTGGATCTCGCGAAGCTCGCCCGGGCGCGGGTGAGCTGCTACCCGAACGCGGGCCTCCCCAACGCGTTCGGCGAGTACGACGAGCTCCCGGAGACGACGTCGCGGCTGCTCGCGGAGTTCGCGGAGAGCGGGCTCGTGAACATCGTCGGCGGCTGCTGCGGGACGACGCCGGATCACATCCGCGCGATCGTCCGGGCGACGGCGGATCTGCGGCCGCGGCCCGTGCCCGTGGAGCGCGACGGCTTCGGGCGCTTCGCCGGCCTGGAGACGCTCGTCATCCGCCCCGAAACGAACTTCCTGATGATCGGCGAGCGGACCAACGTGACCGGCTCGGCCCGGTTCATGGAGCTCATCAAGAAGGGCGACTTCACGACCGCGCTGGAGGTGGCGCTCGATCAGGTGCGCGGCGGGGCGAACCTCCTCGACGTGAACATGGACGAGGGCATGCTCGACTCCGAGCAGGCGATGACGACCTTCCTGAACCTCGTCGCCACCGAGCCCGAGATCGCCCGCATCCCGATCATGGTCGACAGCTCGAGGTGGTCGGTCATCGAGGCGGGGCTCAAGTGCATCCAGGGCAAGGGGATCGTCAACTCGATAAGCCTCAAGGAGGGGCCCGAGGACTTCCTCGAGAAGGCGCGCGCCGTGCGGCGCTACGGGGCGGGGGTCGTGGTGATGGCCTTCGACGAGATCGGCCAGGCCGAGTCGGTGGAGCGCAAGGTCGCGATCTGCCAGCGCGCGTACAGGCTGCTCACCGAGGAGGCGGGCTTCGATCCGCAGGACATCGTCTTCGACCCGAACATCCTCGCGATCGCGACCGGCATCGAGGAGCACTGCGATTTCGCGAAGAATTTCATCGAGGCGACGCGGATCATCAAGGCGACCTGCCCGGGGGCGCGCGTGAGCGGCGGCGTGTCGAACCTGTCGTTCTCGTTCCGCGGGAACAACGTCGTCCGCGAGGCGATGCACTCGGCCTTCTTGTTCCACGCGATCCGGGCCGGAATGGACATGGGCATCGTGAACGCGGGGCAGCTCGCGGTCTACGAGGACATCCCGAGGGACCTGCTCGAGCGGGTGGAGGACGTCCTCTTCAACCGGCGCCCGGACGCGACCGAGCGGCTCGTCGAGCTCGCCGA
Organism: Sorangium sp. So ce145; assembly: GCF_051525985.1. Taxonomy (NCBI): domain Bacteria; kingdom Pseudomonadati; phylum Myxococcota; order Polyangiales; family Polyangiaceae; genus Sorangium; species Sorangium sp. So ce145. Next base: position 8,200,446 of record NZ_CP150315.1, read on the forward strand.
GCAGGTGAAGGGCAAGGGCAAGAAGAAGGAGCTCGACCTCGCCTGGCGCGACGGCCCGGTCGAGGAGCGGCTCTCGCACGCGCTCGTGAAGGGGCTCGTCGACTTCATCGAGGCGGACGTGGAGGAGGCGCGGAGGAAGTACGACAAGCCGCTCTCCATCATCGAGGGGCCGCTGATGGACGGGATGAAGACCGTCGGCGAGCTGTTCGGCGCCGGGAAGATGTTCCTGCCGCAGGTGGTGAAGAGCGCCCGCGTGATGAAGCGTGCCGTCGCGCACCTGCTGCCGTTCATGGAGGCCGAAAAGGCCGCCGGGGGCTCGTCGTCGCAGGGGAAGATCGTGATGGCGACCGTGAAGGGCGACGTGCACGACATCGGCAAGAACATCGTGGGCGTGGTGCTCGGGTGCAACAACTACGAGGTGATCGACCTCGGCGTGATGGTGCACCAGGACAGGATCCTGGAGGCGGCGCTGCGCGAGGAGGCCGACATGATCGGGCTGAGCGGCCTCATCACGCCGTCGCTCGACGAGATGGTCAGCGTGGCGCGCGAGATGGAGCGGCGCGGGATCCGGCTGCCGCTGCTCATCGGCGGGGCGACGACGAGCCGGCAGCACACGGCGGTGAAGATCGCGCCGGAGTTCAGCGGGACGGTGGTGCACGTGCTCGACGCGTCGCGGGCCGTGGGCGTTGTGTCGAGCCTGCTCGATCGGGCGAACCGGCCGGCCTTCGACGCGCAGAACCGGGAGGAGCAGGCCCGGCTGCGCGAGCTCTTCGCGAGGAAGCGGGCGAAGCCGCTCGTGACGCTCGCCGCGGCGGACGGGGGGCGGCTCGAGATCGCGTGGCGGCCCGAGGACATCGCGAGGCCGTCGTTCACGGGGCGCCGCGTGGTGGAGGTGCCGCTCTCGGAGATCGCGAGGTACATCGACTGGACGTTCTTCTTCACCGCGTGGGAGCTCAGGGGGCCGTTCCCGCAGATCCTGGAGCACCCGCAGTACGGCGAGGCGGCGCGCGAGCTGTTCGATCACGCGCAGAAGGTGCTGCAGCGGATCATCGAGGGTCGCCTGCTCGAGGCGCGGGGCGTCTACGGCTTCTGGCCGGCGAGCGGCGAGCAGCGGGACATCGTGCTCTACGCGGACGAGGCGAGGGAGCGGGAGCTCGTCCGGTTCAACATGCTGCGCCAGCAGCAGGTGAAGGGGCGGGGCGGCGCCGAGGAGGACGGAGACGGCGGCGACAGGGCCGCGGGCGGGGCGAGGCCGCACCTGTCGCTGGCCGACTTCGTGGCGCCGCGGGAGCGCGGGCTCGCCGATCACGTCGGCGCGTTCGCGGTGACGGCGGGGCTCGGGCTCGACGAGATCGTGCGCGCGTACGAGAAGGACAAGGACGACTACAGCGCGATCATCGCGAAGGCGCTGGCGGACCGGCTCGCGGAGGCGTTCGCCGAGCTGCTCCACGAGCGCGCGCGCAAGGACTGGGGGTACGGCGCGGGAGAGGCGCTGACGAGCGAGGAGCTCATCGAGGAGAAGTACCGGGGGATCCGGCCGGCGTTCGGGTACCCGGCGTGCCCGGATCACACCGAGAAGCGCAAGCTGTTCGCGCTGCTCGACGCGCCGTCGGTCGGCATCGAGCTGACGGAGAGCTGCGCGATGACGCCGGCGGCGAGCGTCAGCGGCATCTACCTGGCGCACCCGAAGGCGCGGTATTTCATGGTGGGGCGCCTCGGCAGGGATCAGGTCGCGGACTACGCGAAGCGCAAGGGGATGACGGTCGAGGAGGTGGAACGGTGGCTGTCGCCGAACCTGGGGTATGACCCGAAGGCGGCTGTCGAGGAGGAGAGCGCCGTCGTGGCGGCGTGACGACGGGTGGAAGCGGCGATGAGCCCAGGGCGCGCGTCCTAGCCCAGGGACGGCGTCCGAGCGCGGCAGCGATCCAAAGCGGCCCGGGCGACGAACGTTGTGATAACAAGTTCCCCATGTCCGAAGCCGACTGGTTTGCGCTGAACCGCGCCGCCTGGAACGCGCGCACCCGCGTGCACGTGGCCTCGAAATTCTACGATCTGGACTCGTTCCGGGCCGGCGCGAGCTCTCTCAAGCCGATCGAGCTCGAGCAGGTCGGCGATGTGCGCGGAAAGACGCTCCTCCACCTGCAATGCCATTTCGGGCAGGACACGCTCTCCTGGGCGCGGCTGGGCGCCCGCGTCACGGGGTTGGACCTCTCCGACGAGGCCATCACGGCGGCGCGCGGGCTGGCGAAGGAGCTCTCGGTGGACGCGCGCTTCGTCGAGGCCAACGTCTACGACGCCCCCGCGGCCCTCGGCGGCGAGACGTTCGATATCGTCTTCACCTCGTACGGCGTCCTCGGGTGGCTCCCGGACATGACGCGCTGGGCGCGCGCGGCCGCGGCGTGCCTGAAGCCCGGGGGCGTCCTGCACCTCGTCGAGTTCCACCCTCTCGTGTGGACCTTCGACAATGCATTCGAGCAGATCACCTATGCCTACGATGGACACGGGGAGCCGATCGTCACCGAGGAGACAGGCACGTACGCCGACAGGAGCGCGCCCGTGGTGCTGAAGGAGGTCGGCTTCAACCACGGGATCGGGACGGTGGTGTCGGCGCTCCTCGACGCGGGCCTCACGCTGGAGCGCCTGCGCGAGCTCGACTGGTCGCCCTACGACATCTTTCCGGACATGGTGGAAGGACCGCCAGGGCAGTTCCGCATGAAGAAGTTCGAGCGCCGACTGCCGCTCGTCTATGCGCTCGCGGCGCGGCGGCGCCCCTGAGCCCGTAGCGCACGACGCTGCGCCCCGCTCGAAGAGCGGCCGCCTTCAGGCGGCGATCGCGTTCAGCGGGCTCGTCCGGCCGAGGCCGCCGTAGAGGTCCTGGACGCGGCCGAGCCACACGAGGAGGGGATCGTCGGCTTTGAGGAAGGGGGCGGTGGCGATCGACCCCACCCAGAGCAGCAAGCCCGCGACGATGTAGTCCGCATAGCCAGGGTTCGCCCCCGCGAGGAACGGCGCGCCGCCCTTGAGCGTGAGCCGGACCGAATCGAAGCCGGCTCGCGCCGCGTCGAGCCGCTCCGCGCGCCCGCTGGCCAGCTCCTCCAGCGTGGAGCCGAGCAGCTTCTCCCGGGTCTGCCGGAAGTAGGCGCGATCTCGCTCGTGGGCGTGGTCGTGGATGTCCTTCACATAACTCATCAGAAGCGACCTGCCGGCGCTCACGAACAGGCTGGCCTCGACGAAGCGACAGAGCTCGCGCTCGGCCGGCGAGGCGAAGAGGGGTGGCCGGTCGGGATACGCCTTGTCGAGGTGGTCCGCGATCGCCCAGGAGTCGGAGACGGTCTTTCCGCCATCGTCGATGATCGGCACGGTCTTGTGCGCGCCGCCCTCGATCGCGGGGATGTCCGTGAGCCCGATCGGCACGGTGTCGAACGGGAGGCCCTTGTGGGCCAGCGCGTACTTGATCCGCCAGCAGAAGGGGCTCGGCCGGCGGTCGTCCCGCACCTGGAGATCGTAGAGTCGGATCGCTGTCATGGCGGCGGCCATCTTCCGGTCGAGCTGCGCGCCGCGGCAAGCCCCTCGCACGGTCAGGGCGCCGTCGCTCCCCCGGCAGCGGCCGTCACTTGCCGTCACTTGCCGTCACTTGCCGTCACTTGCCGTCATTTGCACAGGACCCGCTCGTCCAGCGGGAGGCGCGGGCTGCGCTCCTGGCGCGCGAAGCTGTCGGGCGACCGCAGCACGTCGCCGAGGCGCGCGTCGGCCAGCGCCACGAGCGCGGCAGGCGCGGCGGGCAGCGGGCCGTCGCACGGGATGGGCTGCACCATCGCGTAGACCGTCGGTCCGCGCTGGAGGAGGCTCTCGTACAGCGCGTGGCCGAAGACGAGCGCCGCGGCCTCGCCCCGCTGCACGGCGTCCCGCACCTCGCCGGCGCAGCGCTCCAGATCGGAGGCATCGCCGAGGAGGGGCGCCTCGCGCGCGTTGTTGTAGAGCAGCAGGAGCCCGCCCTCGTCGAGGAGCGCGAGCCCGTCCAGCTCGCGCGTGCGCGCCGGAGGGAGCGCCTCCGCGCCTGGATGGAGGCGCGCGGCGATCGCCCGGTGCTGGCGCGCGTGGAGCTCCGCCTTGGCGCGCGGGAAGGCGCCCCACACCAGCATGTTGAGGAAGTCGTGCCAGTTCCTCGGACGCGTCGGCACGCAGCCCTCGACGTGGATGCGCGCGTCGTAGAGCGCCGAGGGGTCGACGGGCCCGCGCCGCCCGCGCCGGCGAGGCCGCGGCTTTTGCTCCGCAAAGCGCACGGGGAACCCCTCGCCGAGCGCCCGGTTGTAGTCCTCGACCGGCGGCCAGCCGGCGCACCCCGCGAACGCCTCGGCCAGGGGGCGGATGGGCCAGTAGAGCCGGCTCTTCTCGTGGAAGAGCGGCTCCCAGGGAACGGGGGTGCTCCCTGGCGCGCCGCTCGGGTGCGGCGCAGCTCGGCCGGCGGCGCTCACGCGGCGCAGCGTAGGAGCAGCGCGGCGAGAGCTCAAGCCGCGCGCAAGGCGGCGCCGGGGCGCGCTGATCGCGAGGCGGCGGCCACACGCCGGGACCAGGGCCGCCGTCCGCCCAGCAGGCCCGCAGTCGACCGAGCGCACAGAGCGGGCCAGCAAGGCGCCGGTATCCCGAGACTCCCTGTTTCAACTCACCCAGCTTCCCTGGATATCCATGCTCGCCCTCATGCAGCCATCACGCAACGAGAGATCGCGCCAAGCCTGGAGTGATGGCCGTTCGCCAAGGACGTCGCCGCAGCGGATCCGCCCCCACGCCCGCCGCCCGCGTGTCATCCTGAGATAACGAGATGGCTCGCCTCGAGGACCGCCTGCCGGAGAACGCCCCCGGCGATTACTTCGTCGACAGGTCGTGCATCGACTGCGACGTATGCCGCCAGCTCGCTCCCTCGGTGTTCGCGCGCGCGCCCGCCGTCGAGCAGAGCGTCGTCGCTCGCCAGCCCGGGACGCCGGACGAGCACCTCCGCGCGGCCATGGCGCTTGTGGCGTGTCCGACCGCCTCCATCGGCACCTCCGCACCGGCGCCGGGGATGGCCGCCGCGACCTTCTCCTTCCCCGAGCCGCTCGACGAGGATGTCCATTATTGCGGCTATACCTCGTCGTCCTCCTTTGGCGCGGCGAGCTACCTCATCGTGCGACCCGAGGGCAACGTGCTCGTCGACTCGCCCCGCGCCGCCAGGCCGCTCATGAAGCGCATCCGCGAGCTCGGCGGCGTCCGGACCCTGGTGCTCACCCACCGCGACGACGTCGCCGATCACCGGATCTTCCGCGACAACTTCGGGTGCGATCGCGTGATCCACGAGGACGACATCGACGACGGAACAGCGCTCGCCGAGGTGAAGATCAAGGGGCTCGACCCCGTGGCCCTCGCGCCCGATCTCACGTTGATCCCCGTCCCGGGCCACACGCGGGGCAGCGTCGCGCTCCTCTTCCGGGACCGATACCTCTTCACCGGGGACCATCTGTTCTTCTCCGGCGAGCTCGGGCGGCTCGACGCGTCGCGCGACGTCTGCTGGTATTCCTGGGCGGAGCAGATCCGCTCGATGGAGCGCCTCCTCCAGCACCGGTTCACGTGGGTCCTGCCCGGCCACCTCCGCCGGTACCGCGCCCCTTCCGAGGACGCCATGCGCGCCGAGCTCGCCGAGCTCATCGATCGCATGAAGAGGGCGTGACGCGCGGACAGGCCCACGCGCGCCTCGACGTGCGCGGGCATGCGCGCTTCGGCGAGCGGTCCGCCTCGGTCCGCGGGGCGCCGTGGTACGATCGCGTCCCTGATGACGCCGGACCTCATCGTTCGCGGGTTGCGGGTGGTCACCGGGGGCGCCGTGCGGCCAGCCTCGGTGCACATCCAGGGCGGCACCATCGTCTCCGTCGCCGGCTACGACGAGCTGCCGGAGGGCTGCCCCGTCGTGGACGCTCAAGGCGCGGTGGTGATGCCCGGGCTGGTCGATGCGCACGTGCACATCAACGAGCCCGGGCGGACCGAATGGGAGGGCTTCGAGACGGCGACGCGCGCCGCGGCCGCGGGCGGCGTCACGTCGCTCGTCGACATGCCCCTCAACAGCATCCCGCCGACGACCACGGTCGCGCACCTCGAGAAGAAGGCGCGCGCGGCGGAGGGCCGGTGCCTCGTCGACGTGGGCTTCTGGGGCGGCGCCGTCCCGGGCAACGCGGGAGAGCTGGTCCCGCTGCTCGAGGCCGGCGCGCTCGGCTTCAAGTGCTTCATGGTCGACTCGGGCGTGGCGGAGTTCGGCCACGTCGCCGAGGCGGACCTCAGGGCGGCCCTCGAGGTGCTCGCGGGCACGGGCGCGCCGCTGCTCGTCCACGCCGAGCTCCCCGGCCCCATCGACGCGGCGCGCGCGGCGATCGCCGGCCTGGATCCGCGCACGTACGCCGCCTACCTGCGCTCGCGCCCGCGAGAGGCGGAGGACCAGGCGATCGCCCTGCTCGCGTCGCTCTGCCAGGCGACGGGCGCTGCGGCGCACGTGGTCCACCTCTCGTCGGCCACGGCGCTCGACATCCTGCGGCGGGCGCGCGACGGCGGCGCCGCGCTGTCCGCCGAGACGACGCCGCACTACCTGCACTTCGCCGCCGAGGAGATCCCGGACGGCGCGACGCCCTTCAAGTGCGCTCCGCCGATCCGGGAGCGGCAGAACCGCGAGGAGCTCTGGGCCGCGCTCGCGGGCGGCCTCATCGATCTCGTCGTCTCCGATCACTCCCCGTGCACCCCCGAGCTCAAGCGGCTCGAAGCCGGCGACTTCGACGCCGCCTGGGGCGGGATCTCGAGCCTGCAGCTCGGCCTGTCGATCGTCTGGACCGACGCCCGCCGCCGGGGCATCCCGCTCGAGCGGCTCGCGGACTGGCTGTGCCGCGGGCCCGCGAGGCTCGCCGGATTGCGCCGCAAGGGGGAGATCGCGCGCGGGTTCGACGCCGATCTGGTGATCTGGGATCCCGACGCGAGCTTCCGGGTCGAGCCGCCGATCCTCCAGCACCGGCACAAGGTGACGCCCTACGCCGGGGAGGAGCTCCACGGCGTCGTGGAGGCCACCTACCTCCGCGGCGAGAAGGTCCATGAGCGCGGGAGCTTCCCCGCGGAGGCGAGAGGGCGATGGCTGAAGCGAGAGGGGTGACGGGGCCGGCGTTCGCGGAGGCGCTCGATCTGGCCTCGGAGCGCCTGGGCGGCGCGGTGCTCGCGGCGAACGACGAGTTCTTCGCGCCGAAGGAGAACCTGCTCAAGGCAGGGAAAGCGGTGTTCCTCGAGCACGAGTACACCGATCGCGGGAAGTGGATGGATGGCTGGGAGACGCGCCGGCGCCGGACTCCCGGGTTCGACTGGTGCCTCGTCCGGCTGGGGCTGCCAGGGATCCTCCGCGGGGTCATCGTCGATACGGCGTTCTTCCGGGGCAATTACCCCGAGCACTGCTCCATCGAGGCGTGCGCGGCGCGGCCCGACGCGCGGGTCGAGGACTTGCTCGACCCACGGACACACTGGGTCGAGATCCTGCCGCGCTCGCCGCTGGCCGGCGACTCGCAGAACGCGTTCGAGCTGACCAGCTCTTCGCGGTTCACGCACCTCCGCCTGAACATCTACCCGGACGGCGGCGTGGCGCGGCTCCGGGTGCACGGCGACGCCCTCCCCGACGTCCGCCGGCAGGGCCGCCCAGGCGCGGAGATCGACCTCGCGGCCGCGGAGAATGGCGGGCGCGTGCTCTCGTGCAGCGACATGTTCTTCGGGGTGCGCCACAACCTCATCATGCCCGGCCGGGCGGCGAACATGGGAGACGGCTGGGAGACGCGGCGCCGGAGGGGGCCCGGGTACGACTGGGCGCTCGTGGCGCTCGCGGCTCAAGGCGAGATCGCGCGGATCGAGGTCGACACGAACCACTTCAAGGGCAATTACCCCGACAGCTGCATGATCGAGGGGATCGACGCGGCGGGGCGCTCCGCGGCGGAGCTCGCCGGCGCGGGCGAGTGGCGGGAGATCGTGCCGCGGACGAAGCTCCAGGCGCACACGCGTCATCTCTTCGAGGAAGATCTCCGCGCGACGGGGCCGTTCACGCATGTGCGCCTGAACATCTATCCTGACGGCGGCGTGAGCCGGCTCCGGATCTTCGGCGAGGCGACCCGGAGCGGGGCGGCCGAGCAGCGGCTCCGATGGCTCAACGCGCTCACGGAGCCGGAGGCCGAGGCGGAGCTCCGCGTGGCGTGCGGCTCGCCGGCGTGGGCGTCGCAGGTGGCGGCGGCGCGGCCGTTCCGCGACGAGGAGCACCTCTCCGCTGCGGCGGCGCAGGCCTTTGCGCGGCTCGCGCCGGAGGACTGGCTCGAGGCGTTCCGCGCGCACCCCCGCATCGGAGAGACCAGGCCGCAGGCGGAGGCCGCGGAGGCGAGCGCGACGGCGAGGCGCTTCTCCAGCCAGGAACAGGCGGGGATGAGCGCCGCGGCGGTGGATACGCGGGAGGCGCTCGCGCGCTTGAACCGCGCCTATGACGAGAAGTTCGGGTTCATCTACATCGTCTGCGCCACAGGGAAGAGCGCGGACGAGATGCTGGAGGCGCTGCGCGCGCGGCTCGAGCACACGCAGGAGCAGGAGCTGCCCATCGCCGCGGACGAGCAGCGGAAGATCACGGCGATCCGGCTGAAGAAGCTCCTGTGGGGCGGATAGAGCCCCGGGGCGCGGCCCCCGAAGAGGGAGCGCGTCGGGCGGGTGAGCGCCGGCGCGTCGGGTGTCCGGGTGATCGGGTGTCCGAGCGTGGGGCGCTCAGCGCGAGAGCTGTCCTCGCAGCGCGCCGTCGGGGAAATCGGCGGTGCGCACGGCGACGTAATACCTCTCCGGATCTCCGAGCAACGCGCTGAGATCGTCGCGGGCCGCGCTCACGCAGCCGCTGGAGCTGCCGCCGGTCGGCGGCATCAGCGTGATGATCCCGCGGCCCGCGCGGCCGGCGGAGCCCTCGTGGATGCGCGCTGCGGTCGCCGGCGCGATGCCGGCCACCGCGAGGTCGAAGCAGACCTCACCGCGCTCGAGATCGAGCGTGACGCGCGCCATGCCGCTCCCCTTCGGGTCGCCGGGGCCGGGCACTTCGTCTTGCCCCGTGAGCGCCGCCGTGAGCGAGCGGACCGGGCGCTCAGGCAACGCCGCGCGCGCCAGCGCCGTCGCGAGGAGGACGGCGCCCAGCGCGAGCATCGTGAGGTGTTGCATGTCTCCCTCCTGCACATCACGGGATGTGCGATTCGAGGGCTCCACGAAGAGCAAAGACGACGCCGCCCACGCGCCGCGAGCCGCCCCGCACGTCGGTCGATCGCGGGGGCGGCGAGGAGGCCGCGACGGACACGGCGACTCGCCCCGATCGCCGAGGCGCGCTGGAGAGGGAGAGAGGCGGACAGCGGACCCGGATCGGCGCACGACGCGGGGAATCGGCGTCGCCTGCGCGATGTGGCGAGGCGGCCCGTGCTCCGCACGGGCGGACAGGCCGCGGGCGCGGCCAGAGCCACGGTGGAGGCATCCGCATGAGCGCGCCCGGTCCGTCGCGGGCGGGGGCTCAGGGTTGACGACGAGTCCGCCTTCTGCCAGGAGACGGACGCGCGCGAGGCGCGCGGAGAGCACGGCGGAGGCACACGATGAGCACAGAGATCTCGAAGACCGACAACGACGACTGGACCATGCCCAAGCTCATCGCGCTCGCGTTCACGACGCTCCTCGTGGCCTTCTCGGTCATCTACCTCATCTCTCCCTGAACGGCGCGCGTTCGCCCGTTCCCCGGCGCGCGCCGGCCCCACGAAGGGCGGCGTGCGCTACGGCTTCCTGGCGCAGCGCACGCCGAGCGCGTCCGTCACATCGGTCGGGTCCCAGCCGGTCCGCAAGCGAGCGGAGAGGTCCTCCGGTCTAGGCTGCCACCAGCTACCGCCACGGATCACCCGCGCGGAGCCGCGCTCGACGTTCGCGCAATCTCGGCACGGCTGGGGGTAGGTCCCCTCGAAGTCCAGGGTCCACTCCCACACGTTCCCCGCGAGGTCGGCCTGCCCCCACCGGCCATCACCCCTCGGCGATTTCGATCCGACGACGGCGCTGCCCGTCATGTCGAACACGGCGTAGGTCGAGTTCGGAAACGCGTTGCCCCACGGATACGCCCGCTGCTCGCTCCCGCCAGCCGACGCGTAGTCCCACTCCGCCTCTGTCGGGAGCCGCCCGCCGTCCCAGGCGCAGAAGGCGAACGCGACGAACCAGCTGACGCAGCTGATCGGCTTGAGCTCGTTCCCGCCCGCGTCGTCGGTCCACGAGTGCAATCCCGGGTTGCACTTCAAGTCGTCCCTCAACGCCGCCTGGCTCGCGGGAAGACGGGAGTCCCACGCAGCGTCCCAGCCGCTCCGCAGGATCGCCGGGTGAGCTCCAGCGCCGGCCGCGGGTCGGCTCGCGGGATAGGCCTCGACGAACTTGCGGAACCGTCCGACGGTGACCTCGTAGCGATCCAGGCGCAGGTCGCTCACCTCCGCCGGAGACGCCGCGTCGTTGCTCCGGTCGTACCGGCCACCCGGAACGCGCGGGCTCGCGCAGCAGGGCTGGTTCCGCTCCGGCCCGCAGGTCTCGCCCGCCCCGGTCTCGCCCAGGCGGCAGCTCGGCGGCAGGATGCACCGGCCCGCGCCGCACCACCCAGCGCAACCGGCAAGACCCCACCGCCCGTCGCTGCCGCAGACCTCGATGAGATCACCGGCGCACCGCGCCTCGTCGGGAGAGCACTCGACAGGGGTCCCCCCGCCCCCGCCTGTGTCACCGCCGCCGGCCGCTGCGCCGCCGGCCTCGCCGCCACCCGTCGCGCCACCACCCGTCGCGCCACCGCCAGTCGCCTCGCCGCCGGTCGCACCGCCGCCGGTCGCACCGCCCCCCGTCGCGCTGCTGCCAGCCCCGCCGCCGCCAGCCCCGCCGCCACCGACCGCCGTGCCCGACCCACCACCTGCTCCGCCGCCAGCGGTGCCAGCGCCGCCGTCGCCATCGACGAAGCTCCGCACCCTCTGCTCGCAGCCCGGCCCGAGCGTGGCCATTGCGACGGCCAGCCAGCCAGCCCCGCGCAAGCGATCCCGAGCTTCACCCGAACGAATCCGTAGAGCGCCCACCGTTCACCCTCACAGTCGCCCACCGACGGGCACCCACCATCGTATCATGTGGGACACCTCCTTCACCCCGCCCGGCCGTCGACCTCGCGGCGCCTCCGGGCGCACCGCGGACGGCAGCGCGCGTCGCGCTCCCCGCGCGGGACGGCGCTCTCGCGGCTGCGCGCTCAGCTGCCTCGGTACGTGGTGTAGCCGTGAGGGCTGAGCAGCAGCGGGACGTGGTGGTGCTGCGCCGGGTCCCGGATCTCGAAGAGGATCGACACCGTGGGATAGAAGCTCTCGCATCCGAGCGCCGCGTAATAGGCGCCTGTGTGGAAGGTGAGACGGTAGCGGCCCTGGAGGGGCCGTTCGCCGGGCGGCAGCAGCCCCTTCTGCCGGCCGTCGCCGTCGGTCGTGCCCCGTCCGACCTCCCGGTAGCCGCCGTCGTCGCCGACCTCCAGCACCACCAGCACGCCGCTCGCCGGGCAGCCCCGTGACGTGTCCAGCACGTGCGTCGTGATCGCGCTCATCGGTCCTCCTCGCCGCTCGGGCCCTCCGCGAACCGGGCCATTCCGGTGCTCTCCTATCACGCGCTCCGGCGCGCCACGATGGCCTGAAAGGATCGGCCCCTGAGCTCGTCCGGCGTGAGGCCGGTCCTCTCCGCCGCCTCGCCCTCCGTCATCGCCCCCGCGCCGATCGCGCGCAGGAAGAAGCCCAGGAGCCCCTGCCCCGTCGCGGCGTCGTCGAACACCGTCCCGGCGACGGTCGCCTGGGCGGCCCGCTCGACGAAGCTCCGCAGCCGCGCGGCGGCCGCATCGACGCCCTCCAGGAAGAACGCGTACGTGGCGGCGTAGCGGACCGGCAGCTCCGCGGGGTGGAGGTCCCAGCCCTGGTAGTAGCCGCCCTCGAGCGCGCGGCGAACCTGACCGTACTTCAGCCGCCACGCGCCCACAACGGCGCGACGGTTCTCCTCGCTCTGCTGCGGCGTGAGCGGCGCGCCGCCGGGGCGCGCGCGGTGCGGGCCGACGGGCAGGAGGTTGCTCGCGCCGTCGGAGAGCCAGAGCCCCGAGCCGGCCAGCGCGACCTGCATCACGTGCCGCGCGAAGTCGCACGCCGGGTGGGCGAGGTGCTGATGGGCGGCCGTGATCTCGCAGCTCGCGGTGTAGTCATAGGCCCCGAAATGCGCCGCCACGCACCGCCCGCGGGCCGCCTCGACCAGCCCGGGCAGCGCGATCTCCCCGCGCGGGCCGAGGATCGACGCCGGCGTCTCGACCATCAGCTCGATCCGGATCGAGCCGGCCGGCAGCCGCAGCGCGCCCTCGAGCGCGTCGAGGGCGTCGGCCAGGGCGGCGACCTGCTCGGGCGCGACCACCTTCGGCAGCGTCACCGCGAAGGCGGGCGGGAGCGCGCCGCCCGACGCGGCGACGAGCGCCGAGAAAAAGACGTCGAGCGTCCTCAGGCTCCGCTCGGCGCACCCGTCGCCGAGCGGCTTGATCCTGATCCCGAGGAACGGCGGCAGGCTGCGCGCGGCCATGCCGAGGGCGACCTCGCGCGCGGCGGCGGCGGCGTGCGCGTCCTCCTCGTTTCCGGGGCGCACGCCGTAACCGTCCTCGAAATCGATGCGCAGGTCCTCCACGGGCTCGCGGCGGAGCTTGTCGAGCACGCGCGCGTGCACCGCGTGCGCGTGCCGCGCAGCCCCGGAGGCGCCCTCGGCCGCGCCTCCGCCCGCCTCGATCGCGGCCGCGAGCGCGAGGGCGTCGGCGCGCCCCTCCGGGAGCCCCTCGGCCCCCGGCAGGCCGATGGCCCGCGCGAGGGCGACGAAGTCGGGCGCGTGCTCCTCGACGGCGCGGAGGGCCACCGCCCCGAGCTTCCGGGCCGTGTCGGCCTTGAACAGGTGGGCGCCGCCGTAGACGGTGTGGACCGGCTGGCGCGCGCCCGTGTGGTCGAAGACAGAACGCCCGCTGCGGAGGCGCGAGAGCGCGCCGCGCAGGGCTTCGGAGGAGAGGCTCGTCTGGAACATGGTGTGCCTTCAGCGGGTAGGGCGCACACGAGATGCCGCCTGACTCGGCACGTCAAGTGGCGCTCGCGCGCCTCGCGAGGAGGCGCCATGCTGCGACCCGCGCCGCTCGAGCGAGCGCGAGGAGCGCCGCGCGCGGCGGCGGCGCTGCGCGCGCAACGGCGGCACCGGCGCCGCCGTTGCGCGCGCAGCGCTCGGGGTGTATCCGTCGTTGGAGGACTTGAATCGATGATGAGACGCCGAGACTTTCTTCGCGCCACCCTGGTGACCGCTGGTGCGGTGGTCGTGCCGACTGCCTGCTCCGATGATGGTGAAGCCACCGGCGCATGCGACGTGCACGAGGATGACGCGTTCTTCCCGCAGTCGGTGGCCTCCGGCGATCCGCGGCACGATAGCGTCGTGCTGTGGACCCGGCTCATCGATAGCAAGCAGCCGCAGTCGGATCTCAACCTGGCGCTCGTGGTCGCGCTCGACGAGGGGTTCACGCAGCTCGTGGTGCTCACACCGAGCTCCGACAACGTGGCCACGGCGGGATCGGGCAGCACGCAGCTCCGCGTGACCGCCCGGGCGGAGTCCGATCACTGCGTCAAGGTCAAGGTGAACGGCCTGAGCCCCGGCACCACGTACTATTACCGCTTCTACTACATGACAGGAGAAGGCTGCGTCAGCTCGCGCGTCGGGCGGACGCGGACGGCGCCCGCGCCGGACGCGGACGTGCCGGTGCGCTTCGCCTTCGTGTCCGGCCAGGACTACATCGGTCGTTACTACAACGCTTATGTGGCCCTGGCGAAAGAGGAGCTCGACTTCGTCGTCCACCTCGGGGGCTACATCTACGAGACGACCGGGAACCCGAGCCTCCAGGCGCCCCCGGGGCAGCGCGGCATCTCCTTCTCCGACGTGGACGGCGCCATCACCTTCCAGCCGGCGGAGGGCGCGGCCTACCACGCCGCCAAGTCGCTGAGCAATTACCGGGAGCTCTACAAGGCGTACCGGTCCGACCGGGCGCTGCAGAGGGTCCACGAGCTCTTTCCCATGATCGCTGTCTGGGGCGATCACGAGTTCTCCGACGATTGCCACGGCGCGACGTCGACCTACCTGGACGGCCGAGAGCCGGAGACGGACGAGTACCGGCGCAAGGCGGCGAACCAGGCCTGGTTCGAGTACATGCCGGCCGAATATCCGAATGATCCGAAGGGCGACGAGTTCCGCTACGACAGCGCGGTCGAGTACCCGGACGACATCACCATCTACCGGGACTTCCCGTTCGGGAAGCACGTCCACCTCGTGATGACGGATCTCCGCTCCTACCGCGCGGATCACCTGATCCCGGAGGACGCCTTCCCGGGGAAGGTCATCGTTCAGCAGCCGGAGCTCCTGGAGCTCGGGGAGAGCTCGACCAGCTTGCTGCCCTATACGAGCCGCTACATCCCGGACATCAACGGCGACAACTGGGATACCTACGAGACGGCCCTGGAGGATGCTGCGGACCTGTTCGACTTCGACCCGCTGCTCGGGTTCGCTCAGAACGAGTCGCCGCGCCCCATCAGCGCCAGCGTCGTCAACGAGATCGTCGCGAAGCTGAACGAGCAGAGGCCAGAGGCCGAGCCGGTGCCCCTCATCAGCGCAACCGAGATGAGCTTCATGGACGTCGGGTTCGCCTACGCCGATCTCGGAAAGACGGACTATTACAGCGCATTCGGGTCGCGTTACCTCGTCGTCAAGGAATCCTTCGACCCGATCTCGAGGATCGCTGTCGAGGCCGACGCGACGCGCGGGGTCGTCATGGGAGACGCGCAGAGAGCGTGGTTCAAGAAGACGATGGAGGAGTCCCGGAGCACCTGGAAGATATGGGGGAACGAATACCCCCTTTCACAGCTCGTCCTCGCCCACACCACAGAGCCCGCGGAGCCCGAGCAGGAGCCGCTCACCCGGCACTTCTACCTGAGCTGTGACGGCTGGGACGGCTTCCGCAAGGAACGGGACGAGCTCATCGAGATGCTCGCCACGGTCGAGGGCAACGTGGTGTCGATCACCGGGGATCTCGGCGCCTTCCTCGCAGGGACGGCCGCTGTGGAGGGCGCCACGGCCAAGATCGTGGAGTTCGGCGGCGCCGCGATCTCGTCGGCCACGTGCCGCTCGGTGCTGACGAAGCAGCTGGCGAGCCATCCGACGCTGAAAGACGTCCTGGAGGCGGAGGACCTCGACATCGACGACAGCATGCAGAAGGCCAATCCGTACCTCGCCTTCAGCAACGCCACGAGCAACGGGTTCTGTATCGTCGAGGCGAACGCCGACGAGCTCGTCGTGAGCATGCACATGATCCCCGAAGAAGCGCTCGCCGCTCCCCTGTACGACGAGGCCGGCGCGGCGGCGCTCGACGAACAGATCACGATCGCGCGGTACAAGACGAGGGCGGCCGAGTCCGAGCTGTACTGGGAGGACGGGGGCACCTGGAAGCAGTGGATCCCGGACACCGCGAGCTAGGGCGCAGGATCCATCGGCCGATCTGGGCGGTCGGCGCTGCCGGCCAGTTCGGACGTCGGCACACGGCGCTGGGCGCGAGCGACGGCGGCGCTAGCGCGCCAGCATCACCACGGTGCCGTCACGGCAGGCGATCGCCATCCGCTCCTCGCCGGCAGGGATGACGGCGACCGGCGCGGAGCAGGCGCGCTCGGCCGCGATGGAGACATTGCCGTCCGCCTCGACGACGCCGGCGCGTCCGCCCGCGCGCACGAAGCCGACGCGGCCGGTGCGATCGATCACCACCGGCGGGCTCGGCTTCGCGTCCACCGGGCCGAAGAAGCCGGAGAGCCCGCCGTCGGCCGGTGGGGACCCAGGAGGCCTGTCGATCGCGACCCGGAACGCCAGGTCGCCCGACGCGTTGACCCCGAGGAGCAGCCCGGTCGTCGACAGGACCACGGCCAGGCCCCCGGCGCCGATGGCGGGCGGCCCGTCGAGCGCGCTGAAGGCCGCGCCGGCGCGGACCCCGGCGGTCCCTGTCGGCAGATCCAGCGCGACCAGGCGGCGGGCGTCGACGACCGCGAGCAGCGTGCGGGCGTCGGCGAGGGCAGCGCCGCGGCGAGGCACACCGCCGAGAGAGCCGAGCCGCCTCGGCGCGCCGGGCGGACGCCAGGTCAGCACCGCGCCCGACTCGGTGGTCACGAGCGTGCCTTCAGGGCCCGCGAGCAAGGCGCCCGTCGCGCGATCCGCGATCTCGGCGCGGGCGCGCACGGTCCCGTCCGCGGCGAGCTCGACAAGGGAGCGCCCCAGGGCCGCCACGAGCCCGCCGTCGTCGAGCGCGAGGGGCGTCACGTCGGCGTCGCGCCCCCGGAGGCCGAGGGGGACGGCGAAGCGCACGCTCCCCGCAGGCGTGAGCCCGACGGCGACGCCGGACGAGGTGATCAGCGCGAGGGTGCCGTCGCTCGTGAGCACGGCGGGCGCGAGCGGCGCGCTGTCGCCGATGCGCACGCGCCAGCGCTCCCGGCCGTCCGCGCCGAGCTTGACGACCTCGGGGACCGTCAGCGTGAGGAGGAGATCGCCCGCGGCGTCCGCGAGCGGCGCGGCGTCGATCCCGCCGCGGAGCTGCTTTCGCCACGCCTCGCGCGCCGGGAAGGGCAGCCGCGCGGCGGAGCGGCCCGTGCGGCGCGCGTCGAGCCGCTCGCTCGGGGCGAAGCCGCGGGGCGCGCCGACCACGATCGTGTGCGGCCGGCTCGTGTCGACCGCGTCGGCGAAGGCGAGCGGCGCCGCGGCGGAGAGCAGGAGCGCGGCAGCGGCGAGGCCGGCTGTCCGGGCGCGACGCGGCCTTCGCGGGCCGGGCGCCGTGGCGCGCGCGGCGCTCATCGGCCGCCCTTCACGGTGAACTCGACCTGCACCTCGGGGATCTCGGCGCCGCCCGGCGCGACGAACGGCGGCGCGACGCTGCCGTAAGCGGTGAGGATGTCCCCGCGCTGGGCAGGGTTGTCGGCGCCATGGACGAGGCGGACCTTGCACGCCTCCGGAGAGCGCGGCGCGGCGCCCGCGCTCGCGGCGGCCGCGCCGCCCTCCTTGCAGCCGGACGCGGGCGGGATCGAGAGCAGGATCAGCGTCGCGTATCCCTGCCGGCGCACCTCGAGGACCTCGCCGGTCAGCGCGATCGGCTTGCCGATGGAGTCCTTCCCGCCGGCGGCGAGCTCGGCGTACCCGATCGGGCCGCGGCCGGCGAACTCCTTCGCGGCGGTGTCGAGCCGGTCGACGCGGCGCACCGCGAGCTTCGCGATGCGCGGCGCCATCCCCTGCATCTTCGCGCGCACCTCGAACTGGGTCGCGCCCACGGACGAGACGTTCATCACGTGCGCGAAGGTGCCGTCGGGGCGAACCGCGATCGGGTGCGCGCCGGCGAAGATCTGCGCGCCGCGGGCCGTGCGCCCGGCGAGCACGAAGCTCTCCTTGTCGATGACGACGCTCGGGCCGGGCGACTCGACGGTGAGCGGGACGATGCCGACCGCGACGCTCACCATGCCCTGCTCGCGCGGGCCGTCGGGCGGCGTGACGGTGTACGGCACCTGCCGGCTCAGCGTCTTCGTCTCGTCCGAGGGCCCCGCGACCGCGTCGGTGACGTCGATCGACTCGATGGCCCGGCCGCTCGTCAGCGCGACCTCCTTGCCGTCGAGGGTCACCTGCGTGCCCTTGCTCGCCTCGACCACGACCTGGATCGAGGGCCGCTCTCCTTGCAGCGTGCCGAGGTCGGGCCGGATCCGGTAGGCGACGTGGATGGAGACGCCGACCGTCTCGTCGCGCCCGCTGCCGGGGCGGTCGATGGCGACCTTCATCCGGTTTTCGCCGACGGAGAGCGGGCTCGCGAGCGGGATCTGCGCGACGCGGCCGGCGGTGGTCGCGCGCCCCTCGCCGATGGAGACCGCGGTGCCGTCCGGACAGCTTTCGCACCGGAGCTCGATGACCTCGCGGCCCCCGGCGTCGGCGCGGGCGCGCGCGGTCACCGGGGGCGCGCTCGGCCAGAGGAGCGCGAACAGGACCGCGCCGAGGGCGAGTACGCCGCCCGCGACGACGACGGCGACGGCCCGGCGCGACGTGCGCGGGCGCCTCTCGCCCTTCGGCGGCGGGAGCCGCTGCTTCAGGCGATGGGGGCGCATGAGCGCCGGGTTCTGCAGCGGAGGGGCGCGGAAGCGCGCCGGCGCGATCGTGGCGCCGAGCTCTCCGGCCGGCTGGTAGCGCGCGTCGAGCTCGGGGTCGGGCTCGGGGTCGGCCGGGGCGCCGGGCGCGAGCGGCGCGATGCCCGGCCGGGCGACGCCGACCAGCGTCCGCGACACGGCGGGCAGCGGCACCGGAGCGCGCGGCGCCGCGAGGCCCGGGGCGATCGGCACGGTGTGGTCGAGGCGCAGCTCTCCCGGCGCTGCATGGAGCGGCGCGGCCGGCGCGGCGTGGAGCGGCGCGGCCGGCGCGGCCGGCGCGGCCGGCGCGGCGTGGAGCGGTGAGCCCGACGCCGCATGGAGCGGCGCGGCCGGCGCGGCGTGCGCGGCGTGCGCGTCCAGGCGCGCTCCCGGGGCCACGGAAGCCGGGGTCCCGACAACGAGCGTGCCCCCGGCCAGGCGCGGATCGGCCTGCGCCGGCGCCGGCGCCGCCCCGAAGATCGCGGCGGGCATGCCGACGATCGTGCGCGAGGCGGCGGCCGGCCCGCCGGCCATGGGCGGCAGCGCGGCCTGGCCGGGGCCCGCGCCGCCCGGTGCGGCGGGGGCGGACGGCGTCTGTCGGAGCAGGTCGGGGAGCGTGACGCCGACCATGGTGCGGGCCGCGGGCTTCATGCCGTAGTAGCCGGCCGCTCCGCCCGGCGGCGCGAGCGCGGCGCCGCAGTGCGGGCACGCGATCGAGCCCTCGGGTACGGGTCTCCCGCAGTGCGGGCAGTGCATGGCGCCATGGTAGCGAGGAACCGCGGCGCGGTCAGGCTCCGGGCGCTGCGGCCGGCGCGCGGCACCTCCCCGGCGGCCGGAAATGCCGGTAAAATGTGCGAGAGGCGCGCGAGGACGCCCCCCCGGCGCCGCAGCGGGCGCACAGCGCAACAGTTGGCCCTGGCGTGGCAGGTAGGCTAACGCGGGACGTATGCTCGCGAAGCGCATCATCCCGTGCCTCGACGTCAAGGACGGCCGCGTCGTGAAGGGCGTCCGCTTTGTGGGGCTGCGGGACGCCGGTGATCCGGTCGAGGCCGCCCGCCGTTACGACGCCGAGGGCGCGGACGAGATCACGTTCCTCGACATCACCGCGTCGCACGAGAAGCGCGGCATCATCCTCGACGTCGTGGCGCGCACGGCGGAGGTGCTGTTCACGCCGCTGACGGTGGGAGGCGGCGTCAAGTCCGAGCAGGACATCAAGGCGCTCCTCGACGCGGGGGCGGACAAGGTCGCGATCAACACGGCCGCCGTCAACGATCCCGACCTCGTGCGGCGCGCCGCGGACCGCTGGGGTGCGCAGGCGATCGTCGTGGCGATCGACGCGCGCCGGATCGCGGATCCCTCGCGCGTGGCCTGGACGGTGGTGACCCACGGCGGCCGCCGGGACACGGGGCGCGACGCGGTCGCGTGGGCCGAGGAGATCGCGCGGGCAGGCGCGGGCGAGCTGCTCGTCACGAGCATGGACCGCGACGGCACGCGGGACGGCTACGACCTCCTGCTGACCGCCGCCATCGCGCGGGCCGTGCCGGTCCCGGTGATCGCCTCGGGCGGCGTCGGGACGCTGGATCACCTGCGCGCCGGCCTCGTCGAGGGCGGCGCCGACGCCGCGCTCGCCGCGTCGATCTTCCACGACGCCGAGTACACGATCGGCGAAGCGAAGGCGTACCTCGAGGCGGCGGGGGTGCCGGTCAGGCCGGCGCGCGCGGGCGGGCCGGGCGACGCGGCGGGCCGGGGGCGCTCGTGAGCGCTTGCGTCACGCTGGAGGAGGTCGTCGCGGCGGCGCACGCGCGGAGCGCCTCGCTGGTGCCGGAGACCTCGGGTTACCTCGCGCTCGCCGTCAGCGACGCGACGTCGCGCCTGCCCCTCAGGCTCGACGATCGCGCGGTGCTGCTCACGACCGAGGGCACCGTCACGGTGCGCACGCGCGGCGAGGCGGTGGCGCCGGCCGAGGCCGCGCGGCTGCTCCGCGACCTGCTCGCCCGGCTCCTCGCCGCGTCCGCCGGCAGCATGCCCAACCTCACGGCGACGGCGCGCCCGCGCCCCGCGCACGAGCAGGACCCGGAAGCCGTCGCGCGGGAGCTCGAGGCCGCGCTGATCCCGGTGAACCGCAACGCCGCCCGGCGGGCGCTGGCGCGGCTCGCCCGTGAGACGCTGCGCGCCAAGGAGGCCGGCCGGCTGAGGCGCCCGCGCCCGGAGGTCCAGGCGAGGCCTGCGGCGCCGGAAGCGGACGAGGTGCCGCCGCCGCACGCGGAGCAAGCGCGGCGCGATGCGACCGCCGCCGCCGCGCGCAGCGACGCCCCCGCTGCCGCGCGCAGCGACGCCCCCGCTGCCCCGCTGCCGAATCCCATCGTGGAGCTCACGCTCAGCCCCGGCCCGGTCGCACCTGCGGTCGTGGAGCTCACGCTCAGCCCCGGGCTCGTCGCGTGTGCAATCGCAGGGGTGGCGCGCCCTGCGCCTGCGAGCGCGGGCGATGCTGCCGGGGCGGTAGCTGTCGCGCCGTGTCCCGAGGACCCGCCGGCGCCTGCGCACGCCGGCGAGCAGGTCGAGGCGCTGCCGGAGCCGACCCCGACCATCGTGCAGACGGTGGTTGAGCTCCATGAGGCCGCAGCGCCGGCCGAGATCCCGGTCATCCCGGAGCTCATCGAGCCTGCCCGGACGATCGCGCCGGTGGCGCCGCTCGCGCGCGCGGCGGCGGAGATGGCCGCTGAAGAAGCGCCGCCCGTGCCCGCGCCATCGCTCGCCGTCGGCGGCCCCTCTGCCTGCAGCGAAGCGCTCACGAGCCCCGAGGGGATCGAGGTGCTCCTCGTCGACTTCTCCCCGGATTCCGCCGCCGTCGCGCTGTCTTCCCGGGAACCGACGCCGACCGATTCGATCCTCGTCGAGCTCTCCCCGGATCCCGCCGAGGTCGCGCCGCTCTCGCAGGAGCCGACGCCGACCGTGGCCATGGCCGTCTGGGAGGAGCGGGAGGCCGCCGACGGGGCCGTGCTCTCGCACGTGGCGGACGCGCCTTCCAGCGTGAGCGAGGTCCCGGAGGCCATCGAGACGTCGCGCGCGCCCGCCATCCAGTTCATGGCGGCGGACGCGGCGCTCCAGGCCACACCGGCCTATGGCGCCTGGCCGCTCGTTCGTCGGGCAGACCTCGTCGTGCCCGCGGTTCCTCGAGCGGCCGTCGCCCCGTTCGACGAGACGCCAGCAGCGCGTCACACGCTGCCCTGGCCCCTTCCGGCGCAGCGCGACGACGACGCTCCGGCTGCGCCGCACCCGACTCCGGCTGCGCCGATCGAGGCCTTGCTGGCGGCGGAGGCCGACGGTCCGGAAACCGCGCACGCCGGCGCGCCGCCCTCGGACGCAGCGGCTCCCGAGCAGCCGCGCGCCGATCTGGCGCCCGAGCAGCCCCCCGCTGTTCTGGCTCCGGAGGAGCCGCCCGCGGACGCTGCTCCCGAGCAGCCCCCCGCTGTTCTGGCTCCGGAGGAGCCGCCCGCGGACGCTGCTCCCGAGCAGCCCCCCGCTGTTCTGGCTCCGGAGGAGCCGCCCGCGGACGCTGCTCCCGAGCCGTCCCCCGCTGTTCTGGCTCCCGAGGAACTGCCCGCAGACGCAGCAGCTCCCGAGCAGCCGCGCGCCGACCTCGCGCCCGAGCAGCCCCCCGTTGACCTCGCGCCCGCGGATGCAGCGTCAGCGCAGCCTCCCGCCGACGCAGAGCCGCAAGAGACGCCGTGCCCGGCGGAGCTCGGTCCCATCGATGCGATCGTGTGGAACGCCTCGCGGCGATCCCGGAGCGCGCGACCTCCCGCGGATGGCGTCGGCGCGGGCGCGTCCCGGGTCGACGAGCTCGTCGCGCGCTTCGTCGCGCAGTCCGAGCACAGCGCGCAGCGCCGCGCGGCGCGCAGCATGAAGGCGCTCGCTGGCCTCGACCTCACCCTCACGCCGCCGCCGGTCGCTGCTGTCTCCGGCACCTCCGCGCGCGCCATCCCCGGCGCGCGCCCGCCGCTCGCCGGGGCGCTGAGCCCCGTTGCATCCGAGCTCCCCACGCCCGGATCCGCTCCGGTCGCGCTGATGCACGACGGCAGCAGGCCGCCTGTGCCGCTGGTGGCCCCGCGCCGGCGAGGTCTGTCCTTGTGGCTTGCGCTCCTGGCGCTCGCCCTGCTCTGCGCCGGGCTCGCTGGAACGCTGCGGCCGGAGGTCTTCGCCTCGCTGACGGAGCCGCTCGCACGGGGAGCGCTCCAGATCGTCCCGCGCGCCGAGGCGAGGGCGCCCTCCCCTCACGATTGACGTTGCCCCGGGGGAGCGACGACACTCGTCGCCATGCAAGAGCAGAGCATGGCGATCGTGAAGTCGCTCGTGAGCGTGGCGTGGGCGGACGGCGAGTTCCACGAGGCCGAGCGCGAGATGGTGGAGGGGCTGATCGCGGCGTTCGAGGCGAACGAGGACCAGGCGAAGGAGATCCGCGCCTACGCCTCCCAGCGAAGGACCCTGGACGACGTGCCGCTCGGCGAGCTCGGCGGCGACGACCGCCGCGCGCTGCTGCAGCACGCCGTGCTGCTCACGTTCGTCGACGGCGAGCAGCACGACGCGGAGAAGCAGTACATCGCCGCGCTGAGCAAGAAGCTCGAGCTCCCCGAGCCGGAGTCCGCGGAGATCATCCAGGCGGCCGAGGCCCGCGCCCGACGCCTCCTGACCTTGCTCTGACGCAGCCTGCGCGGCGCCCGAACGCCGCTGCCCGGCCGCCGCCGGGACTCCCGCTGCGACCTCGGCCGGCCGCCCTCGCCGGCCGGCCGTGATCCTCCGTGCTCCGCGAGGAAACCGACCCTCCAGGCGAAGTCGCTCCGCCGCTGCGCGCCGCGCGGTCATGGCTCACCGAGCAGGCCTGCCCGCGCGCGAGGTGCCCCGGACAGCGTCGCGCAGCGCAATGCGGGCATCGTCAAAGGCGCGTCACACGCCGCGCTTCCCCCACCCACCGCACCATCTCCACACCTCCAGGCGGCATTTCCAGCAAGGAAAGGCCCTGGCGGGATAGCGACAGCAGAATCTCTTGACAACGTGGACGGCATGCAAGACGATATCCAACAAAGATAACGACTTTCATTTTCATGTTCATGAAGGGATCGCCGACCATGCCTGTGAAGAGAACCTGGTTGTCCGCGCAGCGGACCGTGCTCGCGACGTTCGGACTTTCCTGGTGCGTGCTGCTCGGCGGAGTGGCCGCGTGCGGAGACGACTCCGGCGACTCAGCGAACTCCGGGGGCGGCGGCGCTGGCGGAGCTCCCTCGACGAGCAGCAGCGGCGGCGGCGGCGCTGGCGAGGGCGGCGGCACCGGCGGCAGCGACACCGGCGGCGGCGGCGCCGGTGAGGGCGGCGCTGGCGAGGGCGGCGGCACCGGCGGCAGCGACACCGGCGGCGGCGGCGCCGGCGAGGGTGGCGGCACCGGCGGCAGCGACACCGGCGGCGGCGGCGCTGGCGAGGGTGGCGGCACCGGAGGCGGCGACACCGGCGAGGAGCCTTGGTCGACCGGATTCGCAGGGGTCGTGGCGCTCGACGAAGCCACGGACGACCGCTTCTGGGCCGTCGCGTTCGACGCCGAGTCCAGAGCTTACGCTGCCGGGCACGTGGCCGTGGCGGGCGACACGTACATGGCGGTGGCGCGCTTCAAGACCGATGGCTCGTTCGACACGACCTTCGGCACGAACGGGGTCGCGAGGGTCAACGTGGTCGCAGGCAAGACCACGGAGACCGCGCGCGGCATCGTCCTGCAGTCGGACGGGAAGATCGTGCTCGCCGGCCAGGTCGAGCACGACCCGAGCGCCACGTCGTCGGACGCGGATCTCGCGGTCGTGCGGTTCAACACCGACGGCACGCTGGATACGACCTTCGGCACGGAGGGCATCGCCATCCACGATCTCGGCGCCGGCGAGGGCAACACGGGCGATCTGCTCTGGGGCGTCGACCGCGACGCCAGCGATCGGCTGGTCCTCTTCGCCAGCAGGAAGGCGGCGGCTCGCGCCGATCGGGATCGCGCGATCGTGCGGCTCACCGCGAACGGCGCCCTGGACACCACGTTCGCGACGGAGGGCGTCCACACGCTCGACGTCGACGGGCTGAACCTGGGTGACAACCCGCGCAACGGGTTCGTGCAGGCCGACGGCAAGATCTTCTCTTCCGGCTACACGAGCGTGGGCGGCAGGAACCAGATCGTGCTGCTGCGGCTGAACCAGGACGGCACCCCGGATACGACCTTCTCTTCGGACGGCGTCGTGAGGCTCGCGCCGTTCCCGCTCGGCATGGCCGAGGCCTACGGCGCGGCTCGCCAGTCGGACGGCAAGTACGTGACCACCGGATACGGGCGGGCCGAGGAGAGCGGGGCCGTGGATCTCGTGTCCTTCCGCGTCACGGCCACGGGCGGATTCGACCCCTCCTGGGGCGTGGGCGGCGGCGTCCTCCTCGACGTGGCAGGCGACAACGACCGCGGGCGCAACCTCCTCGCCCTGCCCGACGATCGCGTCGTGATGGTCGGGAGCGTCACCCCCGCGACGGGCAACGTCGACGGGATGATCGCCCTGTTCGACAAGAACGGCGCCCTGGACACGCGCTTCGATCCCAACGGATACCGGCGCTACAGCTTCGATCGCTCCGACGACTCGCTCTACGGCGTCGCGCTGTCGCCGAACGGCGCGTGGCTCGCGGCCGCCGGGTACCGGTCCGACGGCGACGGGCCCGAGGACGACGACGCGACGCTGGTCCTGCTGCCGGTCCCGGCGCAGAGGGACTGACGCTCACACGACCGACGCGCGCCGGGAGGCGCCCCTGCCGCGCCGGGATGGCAGGCGGGGGCGCGCTCCCTCCGTGTTGACGGGCAGGGAACGACGGACGATTCTCGCGCGAAACGAGCTCGGGGCCGCCGCGACACCGGCGGGCCCCGGGCGAGCGCGCGCATCTCGGAGAGGCTGCATGAACAGCGTGAGGCCGACAATGAACCGCGCCCGGAGCGAGAGGGCGGGCCGCCGCCTCTCGACAGCGCTCCTGCTGTCGCTCGTCGGCGTCGCCGCGGCCGCCGGGTGCCGCAAGCCGCCCCCGGACGAGGTGGTCTATACGGGCCAGGGCGCGGGGCCCGGCGTCGTGCAGCCGCCGGGCAGCGGCGGGTCCGCGCCCGTGCCATCGACCGGGAGCGGCGCCACGAGCACCACGGCGGCCTCCTCCGCGATCGCCACGACCGCTGGCGCGGGGGGCGCGGGGGGCGGCGATCCGGCCCCCGGCGACGTGTGCCCTCCGGTCCCCGTGGCGGAAGGCCCCTTCAGCAAGGCCAAGCTGATCACCGCGGCGGCGGACTGCGCGCTGAACCGCGCCTGCGAGTTCGAGGCGCAGGCGCGCGCGCTGCACGAGAGCGCCGCGGCCCTCGCCCGCGGCCCGGGCGAGCCGAGCGCCGCCGCCGCGCGCGGCGCCTGGCTCGCCGCCGTGGCGGTCTGGCAGGAGGTGGAGCTCTTCCGCTTCGGCCCCGCGGCGAGCTCCACGCAGCCCGGAGGACAGGACCTCCGGGATCAGATCTACTCCTGGCCCCTCGTGAGCCGGTGCAAGATCGAGGAGCAGATCGTGAGCCGCGCCTACGCGCAGCCGAGCTTCTCCTCGTCGCTCATCAACGGGCGCGGCCTCGCGGCGCTCGAGTACCTCGCCTTCTACGGCGGCGGCGACAACGCCTGCTCGCAGTACTCGCCCATCAACGCGAGCCGCACCTGGGCGGCGCTCGGCGCGGGCGAGCTCGCGCAGCGCAAGGCCGATTACGCCGCCGCGGCGGCCGCGGACGTGCTCGCCCAGGCGGGCGCGCTCGCGCGCGCGTGGGCGCCCGAGGCGGGGAGCTTCCGGCAGAAGCTCATCCAGGCCGGCCAGGGGAGCCCCGTCTTCGCGACCGAGCAGGACGCGCTCAACGCGGTGAGCGACGCGATGTTCTATGTCGAGAAGGAGCTGAAGGACTGGAAGCTCGGGCGCCCGCTCGGCTTCACCGAGGACTGCGTCACGCCCACCTGCCCGGAGGCGCTCGAGTCCCGCTTCGCCCTGGCCTCGGCGGCGCACATCCGGGCCAACCTGCGCGGCTTCCGGCGCCTGTTCCAGGGCTGCGGCGAGGGCGGCCAGGGCGTCGGGTTCGACGACTGGCTGCGCGCGGTCGACTCCGCCGATCTCGCCGATCGCATGCTGCAGGCGCTGTCGGAAGCCCAGTCGGCCGTGGACGCGCTCGACCTGCCGCTGGAGCAGGCGCTCTCGACCGACCGGGCGAAGGTCGAGTCGGTCTACACCGCCGTGAAGGCCCTGACGGACCTGCTCAAGACGGAGTTCGTCAGCGCGCTGAACCTCGAGCTGCCCCAGTCGTCGGAAGGTGACAACGACTAAGCCCCCTGGCCGCGCGGGCCCCCTCGGGCTCGCGACGGCGTGGTCGCGCGCGGCCGCGGCGCTGCATCGAGCGCTGCTTCGCCCGGTCGACATCGCCTGGCTCGCGGCGTTCCGCGCCCTGTTCGGGCTCACGATGTGCGTGAGCATGGCGCGCTTCATCGCGTATGGGTGGATCGACGAGTTCTTCGTCAAGCCGGGCTTTCACTTCAAGTACTGGGGCCTCGCGTGGGTCGAGCCGCTCTCGCCGGCCGGGATGCACGCCCTGTTCTGGGCGCTCGCGGCGCTCGCCCTGGCGCTCGCCCTCGGCTTCATGTTCCGCGTCGCGGCGCCCCTGTTCGTCGTCGGCTTCACCTACCTGCAGGTCATCGACGTCACGACGTACCTCAACCACTACTACCTGGCGAGCCTGCTGGGCCTGTTGCTCGCGGCGTCGCCGGCGCACCGCGCCTGGTCCATCGACGCGCTGCTCTCGCGGCGCAGCGAGCGCTCCGTCTCCGCTGCGTGGCTCTACCTGCTGCGCTTCCAGGTCGGCGTCGTGTACACGTTCGCGGGGCTCGCCAAGGCCCACGCCGACTGGCTCCTGCACGCGCAGCCGCTCCGCATCTGGCTCGGCTCGCGCACGGACATGCCGGTCCTCGGCCCGCTCTTCACGCACCCGTGGGCCGCGCCGCTCATGAGCTGGGCGGGCTTCCTGTTCGACACCAGCATCGTCTGGCTCCTCCTCTGCCGGAGGCTCCGCCCCTTCGCGTACGCCGCGGTGATCCTGTTCCACGTCGTCACGCGCGCGCTGTTCCCGATCGGGATGTTCCCGGTGATCATGGTCCTCTCCGCGCTCGTGTTCTTCCCCCCGGAGTGGCCCCGGCGGCTCCTCTCCCGGCTCCAAGCGCGCGCGCTCCCCGCCCGCGACGACGCCGGCGCGCCGCGAGCGATCACAGACGAACCCGCCCTCCCCCCGGCGGCGCCGCCCTCGCGATCGCTGCGCGCCTTCGGGCTCACGCTGGGCGCCGCGTACTGCGCGGTTCAGCTCGCGATGCCGCTCCGTTTCCTGGCGTACGGCGGCAACGTGCGCTGGCACGAGCAGGGGATGCGCTTCTCCTGGCGCGTGATGGTGCGCGAGAAGAACGGGAGCGTCACCTTCATCGTCCGCAGCAGGCAGACCGGCCGGACATGGCATGTGAGCCCGCGGGAGTACCTGACGCGCCTGCAGGAGCGCGAGATGGCGGGCCAGCCCGATCTCATCCTGCAGCTCTCCCATCACATCCGTGAGGACTTCGAGCGCCGCGGCCGCGGGCCGGTGGAGGTGCGCGCCGACGCCCTCGTCTCGCTCAACGGCCGCCGCATCGCGCGCCTCATCGATCCCGGCGTCGATCTCGCCGCGGTCAGCGACGGCCTCGGCCCGGCGCCCTACATCCTTCCAGCTCCAGAGGGTCCTCCCCCCCACATCCGCCCCCTCTGATCGACACGCGCGTCCACGTCGGCCGCCCCGCTCCACAGCGCTCTCCGCCCACCTCTGCACCACGCAGAGCGGCGGTCACCCGCACAGGAGACGGGCCCAGATCCGCGTTTTCGGCGCGCAAGCGGACTCCAGTGCGCTGAGCACCGAAAACGTCGAGGTGGGCCCGTCTCCTGTGCGGGTGACCGCCGCTCTAGAACGACGCCTTGGCGCCGAGCTGGATCCAGCGCGGCGCGTTCGGCCGGGCGCCGAAGGGCCGGCGCGACACGATGTACTGGGAGCCGAGGATGTTCCGCGCGTTCGCGTAGAGCACGAGCGGCCCGACGACACGCACCCTGGCGCTCGCGTCGAAGAGGAGCTGCTCGTCGGTGGCGAGCGCGCGGGACATCGGCT
Source organism: Sorangium sp. So ce145 (assembly GCF_051525985.1). Lineage (NCBI taxonomy): Bacteria > Pseudomonadati > Myxococcota > Polyangiales > Polyangiaceae > Sorangium > Sorangium sp. So ce145. The sequence goes on from NZ_CP150315.1 coordinate 8,228,955, forward strand.
CGCTGCCGGCCTTCTCCCGCATGGCGGACATGTAGGTCGCGCCCACGGCGACGCCGGCGCGCTCGTGCTCGACGCCGACCGAGAGGCTCGCCTGGTGCCGCGGGACATAGGGCATCTCGTCTCCCTTCACGACGCGGCCGAAGATGGGGTCGTCCGAGGCGAAGCTCGAGAGGAACTCGGTCCGCGTGAGCGTGTAGGCCGCGGTGATCGGCAGCTTGAGCTGGCCGAGCGGGACCTCGTGCTCCGCATACGCCTCGACGCCGTAGATCCGGGCCTCGCCCGCGTCGTACTGGCGATCGAGATCCGCGTCGAGGCAGCCGCTGGAGAGCGTGCAGACATCCGTGATGTTCGAGTAATCGTTGAAGTAGCCGATGATCTCCGCGCGCAGCGGCCCGTCGGCGAAGCGAGCGCCGCCCTCGTAGTTCACGCTGAGCTCGGGCTCGACGTGCTCGTCGCTCCCCGGGGCCGGGGGGCTGAATCCTCGGTAGGCGCCGGCCAGGAGGCCGAGCGCCTCGGTGATCGCAAGGTAGGCGCCGGCGCCGGGCAGGAGCGCCTGCGCGAGCCGCGTTTGCTCGCTCCCGGCCGCGCGATCCACGAGGGCGGAGCGCATGAGCTCGACCCGGACGCCGGGCGTCACCGTGAGCGCTCTCCAGGTGATCGCGTCGCTCGCGTGGAGCGCGACCGCCTCGGTCCATGCCTCGTTGAACTGGGTCACGACGGTCGGTCCGCCGTCCGGCACGAGCGCGCCGCCGAGCACGAGAAACCCGTTCTCGCTGTGGCGGCGCTCGACCCGATCGTGGTGCAGGCGCAGGCCGTACTCGACGCGGTGCGAGACGGGCCCCGTGGCGACGTTCCAGCGGACGCGGGTCTCCACGCCTTGCGACACGAACTCGCGCTCGTTGGGGCCGATGAGCAGCGCCTCGCCCGGCGTCGAGCTGTCGAGCTGCCCGGTCAGCACCGCGTAGTACACCGCGTTCTGCGGCGTGTCCGGGGCGGCGAGCACGTCGAACAGGTTGGCCCCGCGGAAGCCGTTCACCTTGCGCCACACGCGCGAGAAGTCGTTCCGGTACACGGTCGTCGTCACCGACAGGTCGCGCGACGGCTCGATCACGTGGGTCACGGCGACCGCGGTGCGGTGGTTGCGCATGCGGTCGAGCGCGCTCACCCCGTAACGGCGGAGCGGGTTCTCCTCGAAATCCGCGTCCGTGATGCCGAGGTACGTCTCGTTGGAGAGCTCTTCCGAGTAGGTGAGCTTGAGGCGGAGCTCGTTCTTGATGCGGGCGGCCGGGTCGACGAGGTAGCTGCCCTTGACCATCACCTCGTTGCGGTAAAACCCTGTGTCCGCGCCGCTCGGGAGCTCCTTGAAGCCGTCGCTCCGCAGGTGCACGCCCTCGACGAGGAAGTCCATCTGACCGTCGCTCGTCCCGAGATAGGCGTGCGCCTTGCCGTAGCCGTACTGGCCCAGCGCGAGATCGAGCGCGCCCGACGCGAGCGACGGGGCGGAGCGGGTGACGAGATCCACGGTGCCACCCACGGTCTGCGGGCCATAGGCGATGGCCCCTGGCCCCTTGATCACGCGCACGTTCGACATGCGGGTGATGAGCGGGAAGTAATAAGCGGCTGGCGCGGAGTACGGCGCAGGAGAGATGGGGACGCCGTCCTCCATGAGCGTCACCTTCTTGCTGCGATCGGGGTTGACGCCGCGAACGCCGATGTTCGGCCGCAGGCCCAGCCCGTCTTCGCCCCTCACGTACACCCCGGGAACGCTGACCAGCACGGCGTGGGGATCGTCGTGCTCGAAGCGCTCGAGCTGGCGGCTCTTGATCACATGAGCCGAGCCCGCGGTCCGCGTCACGCGCGTGCCCGCGACCGTCACCTCCACCGGCGCATCGCCCGCAGGCGCCGCCGGCGCCGGTGCAGCGCCTTCCTGGCTCGCTGCCGGCGCGCCGCCGGAGGGTGCCGCCGGCGCGCCGCCGGGAGCAGCCGCCGGCGCTGGCGCAGCAGCATCCTGGTCCCCCGCCGGCGCATCGCCGGGAGGCGCCGCCGGCGCATCGCCGGGAGGCGTTGCCGGCGCATCGCCCGGAGGTGCCGCCGGCGCCGGTGCAGGCGCGTCCCGGCCCGCCGCCGGCGCTCCCGTGCCCGGAGGCGCTCCCGGCATCGCTGGATCCCCCGGGGCCTCCGCGCTCGGTTCGGGAGACTGCGCATGAGCGACCCCGGCCACGGTGATCAGAAGCACGGGAACAGCGAGCCCAAGACGGGCCCGGAGGGGACGGGTCTGCGTTGACATGTAATATATATTACTAATCCACCGAATCACACCGCATCGCGAGCTCGGTGGGCTCGCGGCGTGTCGAACGCGCGGTCATCAGGGGCCTACTACAAATGAAAGTCAACATCGAGTAGCCCTTGAACAGCGCGGGCCGACGTGCGCTCACGCCAGACGGCAGCGCAGGCGACAAGGAGCGCGCACCGCCGTCCGCACAGCCACAGAAGGTCTCCGCCGGTCCGAGGGCGGCCGCCCCCGCGGGCCGAAGCTTCCACGCGATGTTGCCGCGCCGTCGCAACCACGTCGCCCCTTCAGCGCATCTTCCCGCCGCTCGGACCGCCACGGAGCGTTCGTCGTCGAGGAGTGCTCATGAACTACGACATCGGCATGATCTGCCCAGCCTGCGGCTGCGTCACCATCTTCCAGGCCGGCACCACCACCCCGCGGCGATGCGCGCGCTGCCACGACATGGACGCGGAACCTCCGCTCCCGCCGCCGTCGTACGAGCGGCCGACATTCCCCGGCGGGCGCGGCCGGAGGCCCGAGGCCGCGCAGCTCGACTGGATGGAATGATCAGACCGGCGCGCCGAGCTGCCGGAGGAGCTCCCGCACCACCCCGCAAGCGCAGTGCTCCCGGTAGGCGCGCGTCGAGCGCACGTCGTCGATGGGCGAGATGTCCTGCGCGACCGCCGCGTCGATCTCCGCCGCGGTGAGCTCGGCGAGCGGACGGGACACGCAGAGCGCACGCACGCTCGGCAGGAGCGCCGTCGTCGGCGCGACCGACGCCATCCCGAGCCCGAGCCGCGCGGCGCGCCCGGATCGCACCTCGGCCACGCCCGCGAGCGCGACCTTCGAGATCGCCTGCGCCCGTCGCGCGCCGATCTTCCGCCAGTACCAGGGCGACCCGGGCGCCGGCAGCGCGATCTCCACGGCGACGATCACCTCGTCCGGCGCGCGCGACGTGCGCTTGTAGCCTGTCTGCAGGGCGCTCATCGGGATGCGCCGCTCCCCGCGGACGCTCTGCACCACGACGGTCGCGTCGTACGCGGCGAGCGCGGCGACGCCGTCGGCGGCCGGCGACGCCGTGGCCAGGTTGCCGCCGAGCGTGCCGCGCGCCTGGATCTGCACCGCGCCCACGTCGCGGGCCATCCGCGCGAGGAGCGGCGCCCGCGCGGCGATCGCGTCGCTCCGGAGCATCTCCAGGTACGTCGTCGCGGCGCCGACCCGGAGCGCGTCGCCGGAGAGCGAGATGCCTCGCAGCTCCGGGAGCCGGGACACGTCGACGACGAGCGGCGCCGCCGGGCTCCCTGCCGCGACCTCGAGCGGAGGCCTGAGCTCCTGCTCGACGACCCAGTCGGTGCCGCCGGCCAGGAGCGTGACCGGCGCGCCGAGCGCGGCACGCTCCGCCACGATCTCGCACAGCGGGCCGAGCCCGGCGACGCGCCGCATCTCGAACAGGCGCAGATCGGCGAGGCTCACGGCGCCGCCCCTCCCCCGCCGCGGCGCAGCGCGGCGGCTGCGCGGACGCTCTCGACGATCCGCTGGTACCCGGTGCAGCGGCACAGGTTGCCAGCGAGCGCCTCGCGCACCTCGAGCTCCGACGGATCCGGGCTCCGCGCGAGCAGCGCCTCCGCCGAGAGGAGCATGCCCGGCGTGCAGATCCCGCACTGCGCGCCCCCCTCCTCGACGAAGCAGCGCTGCAGCGGCGACAGGTGTCCGGCGCAGGCGAGGCCCTCGACCGTCGTCACGTGCCGCCCCTCGCACTGCCCGATCGCGACGAGGCAAGCGTTCACGGGGTCGCCGTCGAGCAGCACCGTGCACGCGCCGCACTCGCCCTCCGCGCACCCCTCCTTCGTGCCCGTGAGCCCGAGCGGCCCCCTGAGCGCGTCGAGCAGCCGCGAGAGCGGCGGCAGATCGACCTCGCGCGGCGAGCCGTTGACGACGAGCGATACCTTCATAGACGCTCCCCTCTCCCCGCCAACGGGCGTGACGCCGCGGCGCCGCGCGCCGCCTCGAGCAGGCGCTCCGGCGTGAGCGGCAGCGCGCGCGCGGCGATCCCCGTCGCGTGCTCGACCGCCGCGGCCACGGCGGGCGCGCCGCCATCCATCGGCATCTCGCCGATGCCCTTGGCCCCGCCGCCCGGACCGAACGGGAACGGCTCCTCGACCAGCACGACATGGAACGGCGGCGCGTCGAGCGACGTCGGGATGATGTAGTTGGTCATCCGCGGGTTCTTGATCTTGCCGCCCTGCCAGACGATCTCCTCGGAGAGCGCCCAGCCGATCGCCTGGAGGCTGCCGCCCTCGATCTGCCCCTTGCACATCACCGGGTGGATCGCCTTGCCCACGTCGGTGGCCGACCAGAAGTCGACGACCGTCACCTCGAAGGTGTCGAGGTCCACCTCGACCTCGGCCACGTCGCACGCCCAGCCGAAGCACGGGTACGCGTCTCCCTTGTACGCCTCGTCGTCCCAGCGCACGTAGTCCGGCGGCTCGTACTGCTTGAGCGACGTCACCTGGCCCTCGCGCGCCAGCAGCCGGTCGGCCGCCTCCTCGAAGCTCAGCGCCGGCGGCCCCGCCGCGGCGCCCTCCCCGTCGGCGCGGGGCTCCTGCGCCGACGCCTGCTCCGCGCGCACGCGGCTCGCCAGCTCCCGCGCCGCGGCCTCGACGATCGAGCCGACCACCATCACCGTACGCGACGCCACCGTGGGGCCCGAGTCGGGCACCGTCGTCGTGCATGGCACCGCGAACTCGACCCGATCGAGCGGCAGCCCCGCCGCGTCCGCGGCGATCTGCCGGAACACCGTCTCCGTCCCCTGGCCGATGTCCGTCGACGCCGTGCGGATGCGGAGCCGCCCGCCGGGCGCGAGATCCAGCGCGACCTTTCCCTTGTAGTAGCGCTCCCCCGACCCGGTGAAGCCCGCGCCGTGCATGAACACCGAGAGCCCGATCCCGCGCGCCACGCGCCCGCGGACGACCGGCCCGGCCGCGCGCTTCTGCCGGTAACCGCTCGCCGCGATCGCCCGCGTGATGCACTCCTCGCCCGCGACGCTCACGCGGAGCACCTGCCCCGTCGCGGTCGAGTCGCCGGGGCGAAGCACGTTCTTCGCCTTCAGATCGAGCGGATCGCAGCCGAGCTCCCGCGCGACGCGGTCGAGGTGCCGCTCGATCGCCCAGATCGTCTGCGGCGCGCCGAAGCCGCGGAAGGCGCCGTTCGGGGGCGTGTTCGTGGCCACGGCGGTCGCCTCGATCCACACGTCGTCCCAGCGGTAGGCGCCCGCGGCGTGGAGGGCGCCGCGCGACAGGACCACCTGCGTCAGCGTCGCGTACGCGCCGCCGTCCATGAGGATCCGGATCTTCAGCGCGCGCAGCGCGCCGTCGCGATCGCAGCCGCTCGTGATCTCGCAGGACGCCGGGTGGCGCTTCGTCGTCGCCTCGATGTCCTCCGTCCGGTCGTAGATCATGCGCACCGGGCGGCCGCTCTTCCTCGCGAGCAGCGCCGCGTGGAGCGCGATGATCGACGGGTACTCCTCCTTGCCCCCGAAGCCGCCCCCCGTCACCGACTGGGTGATGTGGATCCGATCGGGAGGCAGCCCGAACGCCCTCAGGAACGCCTTGTGGACGTAGAACGGGCACTGGATCGAGCCCGTCGCGTGCGCGCCGGCCTCGTCCCACCAGGCGATGACCCCCTGCGGCTCGATGTAGAGCTGCTCCTGGTGGTGCGAGGCGTACGACCCCGTGACGACCACCTCGCAGCGCGCGAGCGCCGCGTCGATCGCGGCCTCGCTCGCCTCGCCGCGCTCCCGCGCGGCGTCGGCGCGCCCGTTCGTGATGAGGTACCGCTTGATGACGTTGTCGGCGCCCCAGATGATCTCCCCGCCATCGAGCGCGGCGCGCGCGTCGAGCACCGGCGGCAGCGGATCGATGTCGAGCGCGACGGCCTGGACCGCCCGCGCGAGCTTCAGCCGGTCCGCGCAGCCGAGCAGGACGATCGGCTCGTAGGCGTGGTTCACCTTTCCGGTCGCGAGGATCGGCTGATCGTCCAGGATCAGCGCGACCACGTTGACCGGGACATCCTCGGCGAGCACGACGGTGACGTCGCTCCAGTCGAACGCGGGGTCGAGCCGCACTCCCCGCAAAATCCCGCGGGGCACGGGGCTCCGCACGGTGCGGCCGAAGATCTCCCCCGGCATCGCCGGGATGTCGTCGACGTAGCGCGACGCCCCCGTGACCTTGGGAGGGCCGTCCGTGCGGGGCACGCTGCTCCCCACGGTGCTCGCTGACGCTGGAGGGCTCGTCGCCATTCGTATGCTCCTCCTCACCGACGATAGCCCGGTCCCCCGGGACGCGTCGACCCGCGCGCGCCGCGCGGCGCGACCCGCGCAGGGGGACGATCGCCGGCCGCCTTCACGCGAGAAAGCGCGGCGGGCCCCCGAGCACGCGGATCACGTCGACCGGCACATTCAGGTCGTGCAGCACCCCTGGATCGTCCACCTCCTCGTCGACGCACCTGTCGCCGAGCGCCCTCAGGTGATCCCGGAGCGGCGGTGGATCGGCCTCCAGGTACCGCTGGAGCGCCTCGGTGCGCAGCACCACCGGGTGCCCGCCGCGGCCGAGGTGCCGCGGACGCACCGCGAGCGGCGGCGCCGCCAGGGAGGCGCCCGCCTCGAGGCGGGCGAGCAGCCGCGCCACCGTCGCGGCGCGCGCGGGCGGCACGTCGACCGGCGTCACGATGACGGCGTCGGCGTCGCCGATGCGCGGCGCGGCGACGGCCAGCGAGCCCGCCGGCCCGAGGTCGTCCGGCGCGGACCACGAGACCAGGTCGATGCCCGGCTGCACGTGGGCCAGCAGCGCGTGAAAGACGGAGCTGCGCACCACCACGAGCACCCGCGCGCTCTCGGCCGAGAGGCGAGCCTCCGCGTGCGCGATCGCGAGCGGCCGCTCGGCCCCGCCCTTCGTCGATGACGGCCAGGCCAGGAGCGCCTTCGGCCCCCCGAGCCGCTTGCCCGCGCCCGCGGCGAGCACGATCGTGGTCACTCGATTCATCCAGCCTGCTCCTCTCCGGCGGACGTCGTGCCGGCCGACGACCACCGAGCGCGCTGCCGCCCCGCGCGCCACGCGACGAGCTCCGCGGCCAGGGCGACGCCGATCTCGGCCGGCGTGCGCGCCCCGATGTCGAGGCCGATCGGCATCCTGACCCGCGCGACGTCGCCCTCCGGCACCCCCTTCGCCTCGAGCCGCGCGCGCGTTCGCGCGGCCTTCGCGCGGCTCCCGACGCCGCCCACGTACCCGAAGCCGCGCGCGAGCGCCCACGCGAGCGCCTCCTGATCGAGGGCGTGGTCGTGCGTCATCACGAGCGCCGCCGCCTCGCCGAGCTCCCTCGGCAGGCCCGTCAGCACCTCCGGGTCGTCGTGCTCGGCGAGCACGAGCCGCACCTGCTCCCCGGGCGCCGGCGCGAGATCCCGCGGCGCATCGTCGTACGCCGACGGCGCGCGGGCGAGCGGCGCCGCCGCCGGCACGCGGGCGGGGTCGGCTGCGGCGGCGCGCGTGTCGCAGAGGGTCACGCGGAAGCCCAGCGACGCCAGGAGCGGCGCGGCGAACGCGCCCACGTGCCCGGCGCCGATCACGAGGACGTGCACAGCGGGCAGCATCGGCTCGATGAGCACCTCGACCGAGCCTCCGCAGCACATGCCCAGCGTCGGGCCCAGGCGGAACGTCTCGAGCTTCGGCGCGCTGGCGAGCTCGTCGAGCGCGCGCCCCATGATGCCGAGCGCCGCCCGCTCGACGGCGCCGCCGCCGATCGTGCCGATCGCGGTGAGATCGTCGAAGAGACAGAGCTTCTGCCCCGGCGTCGACGGCGCCGAGCCGTGCCGCGCCACCACCGAGGCGAGCACCACCCGCCGCCCCGCCTCGAGCGCGTCCAGAGCCGCCCGAAGCACGTCGTGCGGGAACGCCGTCCTCGGGATCACCTGGCTCAGATCCGGCATGATTGAGACTCTAGCGACCCGGCGACCGAAAACGAGAGCGCCGAGAGCGCCGGCGCCGAAAGAGCTTGCTGGAACGCCGCGCTTGTCGCGAAAGTCGAGCGCGCTCGGAGAGCGGCGCAGGCGTCCCCCGAGATCCCGGCCCGCTGTGACCGCCGGGATCCACATAAAAACGCGGAGTTACAAGCCACGATGACCCCCCCCGCCACGCTCGACCCCGACCTCCAGCGCGCCCTCTCCGATCCGGGCTTCACGCCGGGCCGCCGCCACTTCGCCGCCCTGATGGATCTGCTCGAGACGGCCGATGAGCCCGCCGAGCTGGCGGAGCGGGCGCTGCGGCGCGCTGGCGCCGCGGCGCTGCCCGCCGCGCTCGAGCGCGCGGCCGGCGCGCCGCTCGCGCTGAGAGCGCCGCTCACCCGGCTCGTCGGCAAGCTGATGGCCGCGGGGCCGATCGATCCCGAGGTCTCGGAGCGGGCGCGCGACTACCTGCTCGCCTGCCTCGGCGATGACGATCGCCGCACGCGCCGCATGGCGGCGGTGGCGCTCGGCAAGCCGCGCGCGGCGGACGCCGGGCGAGCGCTCGTCGAGCAGGCGCTCGCCGAGGCGGCGCGCACCGAGCGCTCGCCCGACGTCCGCCGCGCGCTGATCGACGCGCTCGGCAAGGTCGGCGGCGGCGCCGCGCTCGAGGCGCTGGCCGAGCTCGACGGCGACGACATCGCCGGCGTGCGCGCGCGCGCCGAGCTCCTGGCCAGGAGGACCCTCACGCGCGGCGAGCCGTCCGAGATCGCCGGCGATCGCGCGCCGGAGCGCCCCCTCCGGGTGGCGGTGCGCTGCCGGCGCGGGCTCGAGGCGATCCTCGCCGAGGAGCTCGCGGCGCTCGACGCGGGCTCTCCCGGCGGGGCGCTCGTCCCCGAGCTCCGGAGCGATCCGTGCGGCGGCGCGCGGGTCGAGGCGGTGCTGAGCGGCCGCCTCGACGCCCTGTTCGGGACGCGCACGATGCTGTCGTTCGCGTTCCCGCTGCCGCTGCGGAAGCTCGACCAGGGCGCCGACCTCGCCGCGGCGGTCGCGGAGCGGCTGCTCTCGCGGGAGGCGCGCGAGATCCTGCGCCGCTTCACCCAGGGCGCGATCCGCTACCGCATCGACTGGGCCGGCGGCGGCAAGCGCCGGGCGGCGGTGTTCCGCGCCGCGGCCGCCGTGGAGGCGGAGGCCCCGGAGCTCGTGAACGATCCGACCCAGAGCACGTGGGACGTCGTCGTCTACGAGGGCGCGGGCCGTGTCCGGGTCGAGCTCGCGCCGCGCCTGCCCGACCCACGGTTTTCGTATCGACGGGGCGACGTGCCCGCGGCGTCGCACCCGACGATCGCGGCCGCGCTCGCGCGCATCGCGGGGGCGCGCGGCGACGACGTCGTCTGGGATCCGTTCGTCGGCTCGGGCCTCGAGCTCTGCGAGCGCGCCCTGCTCGGACCGTACCGGCGGCTCGTGGGCTCGGATCGCGATCCTCGAGCCCTGCAGATCGCGCGCGAGAACCTCGACGCCGCGGGCGCGCGGGGCGCGGAGCTCCTCCAGCGCGACGCGGTCGGCGCGCCGCCCCCGGGCGAAGCGCCCACGCTGATCCTGACGAACCCGCCCCTCGGGCGGCGCGTCGAGCGCACGGGAGATCTCGACGCCATGCTCGATCGCTTCGTCGAGGGCGCCGCGCGCGCGCTCGCGCCGGGCGGCAGGATGGTGTGGATCTCGCCGTTCCCCGAGCGGACCGAGGCCGTCGCGCGCCGCTCAGGCCTCCGGCCGGAGGCGCTCCTGCGCGTGGACATGGGCGGCTTCGACGCGCAGATCCAGAGCTTCCACAAGGAGGCGCTCCGGCCGCGGGCGAGCCACGATCGGCGCGACGGCCAGCGCGGGGACCGGCTCGACCGCCCTCCTGCCGGGCGCGGTGGGCGCGGCCCCCAGCAGGCCGAGCTGCGCGGCGAACAGCATCGCCCCCCCCGCCAGGAGCAGCGCCACCACCACCGCGATGATGATCCCGAGCCGCCCCGAGCGGTCGGGCGGCGCGTCGGTGATCAGGCCGAAGCCGTCGGCCGTGCCGAGGGGCGACGGCGCCGGCGCGGCTGAGCCCTGCGCCGGGCTCTGAGCGGGCGCCGCGCTCTGCTGCGCGGAGACGGCGCCGTGCGTGGCCGCCGAGGCTTGCTGCGATGGGCTGAGCGCGCCGGCCGCGGCGGAGCTCGGCCCGAGGAGCGCGCCGCCCCCCGCGTCGGCCCTCGTGGACGACGCGGCCGCGGGCGCCCCCGCGGCTCGTTCGAGCGGCGCCGCAGCGGAGCGACCTGCCGCCGCCGCATCGGCGAGCGCCTGGGGCGCGCCGAGCGTCGGCGTCGCGTCGACCAGGGGCGGCACGACCGGCGTGGGAGCCTCCCGCGTCCGCGTGGGGACGTCGTCGTCGTCGTCATCGTCGCGGTCGTCGACGACCGTGGGCGCATCGAGCGTGGGCTCGTCGAGCATGTCCCCGTCGAGATCGCCGAGGAAAGGTAGCTCGCCGCTCCGGGGCCGAGGTCTCGCGACAGCTTCGGGCTCCGCGTCCGGGCGCTCGCGCCCCGGGAACGCGGGCGCTGGCGCTGCGACCGCGGGCGGCTCTCGAGGCCCTCCAGCCGGCGGCGCCGCGCCTGGCGCGGGCCGCCCCGCGTCGGGCGCGCGGAGCGCGGCGGGCGCCGCTCCTCCGGAGCGCGCTGGCGCTGCGGCCGCTGGCCCAGCGAGCCCGCGGAGGTTCAGGGGCGTCGCCTCCCGCGTGGCCATCCTCGGCTCCGAGCCCTCGCGGGCGTCGCCGGACGTCTGCGTCACCGGGACCGCCCCCACGCCCGGAACGCGCGCTCGCGCGACCGGGGCGCGCCCTTGCGCGGCCGGAGCCGCGGCGGGCGCCCTGGGGATCGGGGCGGCGCCCGGCCTGGGGGCCGGCGCGCCGGGTTGCGCCGCCGGGGGCCGCGCGCGCTCGGCCGGGAGGGGCGGCGCCGGTTTACCCGCGGCGGCCGCCGCCGCGCGCTGCGCGATGACCTCGTCGAGCTGGCTCGAGCTGAACGGCGAGACCCGCATCAGCGTGCGCACCTCGTCGTCGTCCTCGTCGTTCGTCGCGTCCTCGTCGTCGAGCGGGAGCAGCGTGCGCACCGCGGGATCGGGGTGCCATTCCTCGAGAGCGCGCCGGAACGCGGCGGCGTTCGTCGTGCGCGCGGAGCGATCGCGCTGGAACGCGTCGTCGAGGACCCGCTGGAGATCGTCGTCGCCCACGTCGAAGACGGCGAGCGGCGCCGGCGAGGAGCCCGAGATCCGTTGCCGCGTCTCGGCGTCGCTCCCTCCGCCGAAGGCGCTCGCCCCGGTCAGCACCTCGTAGAGCGTCGCCGCGATGGCCCACACGTCGTCGCCTGCCGAGAGCGTCCCGCCCCCGACCCGCTCGGGCGACTGGTACGCGATGCGGCTCGGCGTCTGGCGCAGGTCGGCCAGGATCGCCTTCGAGGTGCGATCGACCGCGGTCGTGAGCACGCACTCCGGCGAGATGGCGCCGTGCGCAACGCCGAGGGCGTGAAGCGCCTCGATCCGCTTCGCAAGACGAATGGCCCAGCCGACGGCGTCGAGCTCGTTCAGCGGGCCATCGCGCAAGATCCGAGTTGCAAGCGTTTCCACTTACGAAGCCAGGGTAGTACCGGTCCGCCGAAGTTTGTACCTGGATCCGCGCGCCGTTCGTCCCCGGGGCGACCGATTCCAGGGTGCGCGCCTCGCCGCGTACGCTCGGAGGCGGCGCCCCCGACGGACGGCGCTGGCGCGCGGATCCGCGGTGCGGGGAGCCGCGCTCTTCATGACCGCTCGCCTCCGGCCGCGTCGGTCGGGACGATGCGGACGCGCCGTACCCGCCGGCCGGCGACATCCATCGCCACGAGCGTGTAGCCCTCGCACTCGACGCGCTCGCCCGCCTCGGGTGGGTGCTCGAGCCGGCCGAGCATGTAGCCGCCGACCGTCTCGACGGTCTTCACCTCGGGCAGCAGCACGATGTGCCCGTCGCGCTCCAGGTCCGTCAGCAGGACGCGGCCGTCGACGTCGACGATGCCGCCGCCGCGGCGGTGGATGGGCGGCACCTCCTCGTCGTTCTCGTCGCGGATCTCCCCGACGATCTCCTCGATGAGGTCCTCCATCGTCACGAGCCCCATGAACTCGCCCGAGGCCGACGTGATGATCGCCACCGGCACCTGGCGCGCCTGCATCTCGAGGCGGAGGCGCTCGACCGAGGTGTTCTCGCGCGCGAAGATCGGCTTGCGGAGCAGCTCGGCGACGCGCGCCGCGCGGCGGCGGTGGCTCAGCACGTCGAACAGGTCGCGCAGGTGCAGGTAGCCGAGCACGTTCTTGCCCTGCTCGTCGAGCACCGGGTACCGGGAGTACCCGGCGTCGGCCACGATCCGCACCGCCTCGTCGATCGTCATGTTCGCGCGCAGGGTCGCCGCGTCGGAGCGGAGCGACATCACGTGCCTCGCCGTGCGCCGGCGCAGGTCGAAGATGCGCACGAGCATGCTGCGCAGCGCCGGATCGAGCCCCGCGGGGCTCTTCGTCAAGAGCAGCCGGAGCTCCTCCGACGTGTGCGCGATCTCCTCCTCGCCCGCAGGCCGGAGCCCGAAGAGGCGAACGAACCCGTTCGCCATCGAGTTGAGCACCCAGATGACCGGCCACATCAGGACGAAGAACCCGTGCAGCGGCCGCGCCGCCCAGAGCGTAACCTTCTCGGTCCGCTGGATCGCGAGCGACTTCGGCGCGAGCTCCCCGATCACGGTGTGGAGCGACGTGATCAGGATGAACGTGATGCCGACGGACATGGCGTGCGCGCCGACCCCCGACCAGGCGTCGAGCGGCGCGAGCAACGGCTCGATGAGCTGGGCGATGGCCGGCTCGCCGATCCAGCCGAGCCCGAGGGACGCGAGCGTGATGCCCAGCTGGTTGGCGGACAGGTACGCGTCGAGCCGCTGCGACATCTGGAGCGCGAGCCGGGCCCGCGCGTCCCCCTCGCGCACGAGCTGCTCCAGCCGCGTCGGCCGCATCTTGACGATGGCGAACTCGGACGCGACGAAGAACGCGTTGAGGAGCACCAGGAGCGCGGTGCCCAGGAGGTAGACGAACGTCATGCCGGTCGCCGTCCTCCCCCCGGTGCGCCCGCCGCCCCGCGCCTCCTCGGCGACGAGCCGCGGCTAGATCCTCGCACGTTCGAGGATCTTGCTTCGCAGGTCCGGGTCGTCGTTGCTGAGTCCATCGACGAGAGCATCGGCCGGGGATTGCCCCTTGGCGATGAGCGCGCTGAGCCGATCGAGGTGGACGCGCTCGTCCTTGCCGTTCTTGTTCAGGCGCGCGCGCCGCGCGAGGCCGCCCGAGGCGATCGCGACGAGCCGCTCGGCCAGCGCGGCGAGCGGCTTGCCGCGGAACGTGGCGCGGAGCGCGCGCTCGGCGATCTTCGGGCGCACGGCCTCGAGCTCGTCGAACCTGAAGCTCTCGGACAGGGCGTCGGCCTCGTCGAGCGCGCGCGCGTCGTAGAGGATGCCCGCCCAGAGCGCCGGGAGCGCGCAGACGAGGTTGGCCGGCAGCGAGTCTGCGCCGCGGACCTCGAGGGTCCGCTTCAGCCTGACCTCCGGGAAGAGGGTGTTGAGGTGCATCTCCCAGTCGCCGCGGGTGGCCCGGTGCCCCTCGAAGCCGTGCTCCAGGAAGTCGCGGAAGGTCTGCCCCGTGTTCTCGATCACCTCGCCGTCGCGCTTGAAGAGGAACATCGGCGCGTCGACCGCCCACGCGACGTAGTCCGAGAAGCGGCGCCCGCGCTCGAGCACGTTGCGGATCAGCCCCTGCCGCGCGGCGTCGACGTCGAGCCAGACCTTGGCGCGGTAGCTCCGCCCGCCGAACAGCGCCCCCTCGTAGAACGGGGAGTTGGCGAAGATCGCCGTCACGAGCGGGGAGAGCCGGAGCGACACGCGGAGCGCGCGCATCGCCGCCTCCTCGCTCGCGTAGTCGAAGTTCGCCTGCACGGTGGCGGTGCGGCGCATCATGTCGAGGCCGTGCGCGCCGCGCGTCGGCAGGTAGCGCCGCATGATCGCGTAGCGCGCCTTGGGCACCCAGGAGAGATCGTCCTGCCTCGCGAAGGGGTGGAACCCGATGCCGAGCCAGGCCAGCTTGAGCTCGGCGGAGATGTCGCGCAGCTCCGCAAGGTGCCCGCTCATCTCCATACAGATCTGGTGGATGTTCTCGAGGGGCGCTCCGGACAGCTCGAGCTGCCCGCCTGGCTCGAGGGTCACCGAGGCGCCAGCCCGGGCGAGCGCGATCAGCGGACCGCCGGGGGTCTCGTGCTCGGGTGTCCACCCGTGCCGCTCGACGAGCGCCTGGAGGATGTTGAGGACGCTCCGCTCGCCCTCGTACGGGATGGCAGCGCCCGTCCTGGCGTCGACCCCGAACTTCTCCGCCTCGGCGCCGATCCGGTGAAGGGCCTCGGGCTTCGTAGCTTCGTGAAAGGGAAACAGCAGGTCGTCGAACGTCTCCAACGGCTGAGACTTCGACTCACTCCCGTGGCTTGCATCGGCCATCATCACGTTTCCGGTTGGGTTTCGTTCTCGCTTAGAGCGCGCGCCTGAGAAGGGGCGCGCGCTGCGTCGTACGGAGCATCTTCGCGAGCGCGCCCAGGTGCGCCAGCGTTGTCCCCGTCCCTCCCCCGAGCATTCGCGCGCCCGCCTCGATGAGCCGCGCCGCCGACGCCGCCCAAGCATCGCAGATCTCGGCGGGCGCGATGCGGTCGGCGCCGTCCGCCTGCGCAGATTCCGCGCCGAGCAGCACGCCGACCTGAACCTCGTGCGCGACGCCCTCGAGGCGCCGGAGCACGTTGAGCCCGAGCTCGACCGACGGCACCTCGAAGAGCAGCGCGTCCGCGCCGCTGTCGAGGGCCGACCGGGCGACCTCCTCGAACCCCTCGCCATCGGCGGTGCGCCCCGCGCCGTCGAGCTCCACGAGCGCCCACGTCGCCAGCTGCGTCGTGCTGGCGCTGACCACCGCCGCGCGGCGCGCGAGCCGCGCGACCGTGGGGCCGACGCACGCTGCCTGGGCTGGATCGAAGCCGCACGCGACGAGGATCTCGCATCCGGCCGCCGCCAGCCTGGCCGCATGGACGGCGTAATCCTCCGCGATCCGGTCGGCCATGGGCGCGGCAGCAGTGTGGCCCAGGATACCCGCCACCGCCACGCGGCGCGCGGCCCCGCCCGCCGCCTCTGTGGCGAGCTCGACCGCGGTTCCGGTCAGCGCGGCGGCGCGGAACGCCATGCCGATGGGCGCCAGGGCGCGCGTCGTCGTCGCGGACGTGAGCGCCCGGACCACGTCGATCCCCAGCGCGATCTCCTGCTCGTGCAGCTCAGCGATCGCCCGCGGCGACTCGCGGAGCAGCCGGCCGAGGGCGGTGGTGGAGGACACCGCGGTGCCTCGTCCACGGAGCGAAGCGAGCGGATCGCCGCTGATGATGAGCGGACGACCCACGGGAGGCCGAGAGGTGGAGGCCTCGAGCGCATTCACGTCCTTCGCTGCTTTCCAGGGCTCCTCTACCACCGGTCTATAAGGGGAAACTAGCCCAAGACGGCCCTTCCGCGTCGCGAAATGGTGCAGGCCAGCGGGCTGGAGCACAGCGTTCCACGCAGCGGAGTCGGGGACAACCTGACGGACGCGCGCCGGCGCTCGGCGCGGCGCCGGGGAGAAACGGGGGATCGGCCGTCATGAGGGGCTCCGCTTTGCCATGGGCCGTCATGTGGCCGGGAGGCGCCGGCCCCCTACACCTCGGCCCCGGCGCGCGACGAACTTCCGGTCGAAGAGCCGCACCCGGCGGACGAACAGATCGAGCAGGAACACGACCATCGCAGCGTAGATGAACTGCTGCCAGAGCTCCTCGTGGAACGTCACCTTCTCCCCTGCCGGGTCGAAGATGGCCGCCACGCCGCTCGGATCGACCGCCCCGCCGGTCGACGTCGCGGCCTTCTCGAGGATCGCGAGCTCGGGCTCGAAGCTCGCGTACTCGCGCGGGTACGGGTTCGAGACGTGGCCGTAGCTGACGGCGACGGGCCGGAGCGAGCCGTCCTCGGCCTCGCGAAGGTGCTCCGCCCGCAAGAGGAACGAACCGTACCGATCCAGCGCAAGCGCCGTCTCGTAGCGCCCCGGCGCGGTCTGACGCATGTCGACGACCCGCGTCGCGCCGCCCGGCTCGGGCCCGATGATGCTGAGCCGGGAGGTCAGGTTGTTCTCGAACCGGTCGTCGGCCCCGAACGCGTCGACGGACGCGCGCAGCTCGCCGTCGACGATCTCGGCCTTCATGTCGAGCTCGCGCCGGTGCTTCTGGCGCATGTGCTCGTGGACGAGCTGCCCCCAGAATTTCTCGAAGCCTGGCCACCTCAGCCACTCGACGGCCCAGCGCGCCTTGACGTCGGTCGTCCAGGCCAGCGTCCACCCGAGGCCGACGCGCCAGCGCGCGAGGATCGGCTCCTCGGTGTCGCTCGTGAGCAGCTCCTGGGCTGGCGGCGGCTTCAGCTTGGTCGAGACGTAGCCGTGCAGGTTGGGCGCCGTGCGGACGTCGACGCCGCGGAGGAACGCCGCGTCGCCGACCTGGGTCACCGGGAACCACTCCTCGACGGCGGCGGCGCGCGCCACCATCTCGGTCTCCTTGGTGAAGATCCGCGGCAGGTTGTTCGGATCCGGGACCGCGTGGAAGCGCCCCCCGCCCACGTCGGCGATCATCTTGAGCAGCTGCTCGTCGAGATCGTTCCCGAGGCCCACCGTGGTCACGGTGATCGACTCGGCGATCATGGCGGACACGAGGTCCCGGATGCCGCCCGTCGACGCCTTGCCGTCCGTGAGGAGGATGACGTGCTTCTTGCGCGCCTGCGTGACGGTCATGTCCTGGTAGGCGGCGTCGAGCGCGGAGAAGATCTCGGTCCCGCCGCCCGGCTGGATGCGCGCGATCTCGCCCGCGATCCGCGAGCGGTTGCGCGCGGGCTGCATCTTCACGTAGCGCGTCGGCGCCGAGTCGAACGCGATCACCTCGATCAGATCGTCCGACGACAGCACCCCCGCTGTCGCCTTCGCCGCGGCCTTGGCCATCTCGAGCGGCAGCCCGGTCATCGATCCCGAGCGATCCATGACGAGCGCCATCGCGACGCTCGGCATGTCCTTCTTTCGCTCGTTGTCCATCCGAACGGGCAGGATCCGCTCGATGGTGGTGCGGTACCAGCCGCCGAGGCCGTACCCCGACTCGCCGCCGGCGAAGAGGAAGCCCCCGCCGAGATCCCGCACATAGCTCTCGATGATCTCCTGCCCCTGCAGGCTGAGCGCTTCCTTCGGGGTGTCGGACACGATCAGGAAGTCGTAGCGCTCCATCTCCTTGAGGGAGCCGGGGAAGCCTGCCGGCGGCCTGACGTCGACGTCGAGCTGCTGCGCGGTGAGCGCGCTCGAGAGCGGGCCGGCGTGCTGCGGCGTCCCCTCGACGTAGAGCACCGACGGGCGCCCTGGCACGTCGATGGTGGTCGCGTACCGGTTGTTCTCCTTGAACTTGTCGTCCGCGATCTGGTCGAGCTCGAGCGCGTAGGTCACCTGCCCCGCGATGCGCACGACGCTCTTGAACACGACGTCGTTCGGCCCTGCCTTGAGCTCGAGGTCCCGGATGCCCTCGAGGCCGTTCAGCGCCTCCCCCTGGAAGAGCCGCGCGCGCGCCTTGGTGGCGCGGCTGGCGTAGATGTCGGCGTGGATCTCGAACGTCTCCCCGACCTTGACCCGGTCGGGCATCCTGAGCTCTCGCACCGCGACCTCGGGCGGCGCGGGCCGCCGGTACGGGATGGAGAACAGCCGCACCCCGACGTCGCGCGCCCGGTTGGCCTCGGCGAGCACGTCGCCGTCCGTCTGCACGCCGTCCGACATCAGCACGGCGCGCTTGAGGTAGCCGGGCGGATACAGCCCGTACGCGAGCTGCAGCGCGGCCTGGAGGTTCGAGCCCGCGCCGAGATCGCCGCGCTGCCCGTTCGCGTCGGCGTGGCGAGCGATGGGCGGCGCGCGCCGCTCCTCCTCGCGACCTGCCGCCTCGCCGGCCGCGCGCTCGGCGAGCCGCGGCCGCCGCGCGAAGGTGATCACCTTGATGACGCCGTCCTCGGGCTTCTCGGCGAACGCCTTGTCGAGCGTCGCTCGCGCGTCGTCGAGCGCCTCGTCCGTGACCGACTCGGAGACGTCGATGAGGTAGATGGTGGCGACCTTCTCCGTGGTCGCGGACCTCGCGAGCCGCGACAGCCCGAGCGCGATCAGCGCGACGAACGCGACCCGCAGCAGCACCGAGAGCACGCGCTGCGGCAGGGGGAGGTCGGCGAGGGATCCCGCGAGCACCCCGACGAACCAGGGCGCGAGCAGGATCGCGCCGAGCATCTTCGGGTTGAGGAGCTCGTACGTCACCCCCTCGCGCACCCACGTCAGCGTCGGATCCGGGTGCAGGAGGACATACCTCCGGTACGCCCAGAACAGGATCCCACCGAGGGCGGCGCATGTGATGGCCCACGCGGCGATGCGCAGCCTGCGACCACGGAACGCGCTCACACCGTCACCCTCCTGTGGTACGTGAACCACTCGATCGCGGTCACGAGGAGCACCGCCGCGAGCAGGTAGACCCAGAGCTCACGGCGGACGCCGATCTTGAACTCGCTCACCGCGCCCGCGCCGCGGCCGTCGACCTTGAGCTCGGCGGCCGGGGCGATCGCGCTCTCCTCCGGCGCCGAGAGGTTCGCGGCGAACATGCTCTCCTCCTGCGCGCCCGCGGCGCCGACGCGCAGCGTGTAGAAGCCGGCGTGCTGCCCGAGGAACACGGCGCGCCCCTCCTGGATGGGGACCGCGCGCGTCGTCCCGTCCGGCTGCTCCAGGCTGGCCACCTCCGCGGACGAGGAGGCCGGGATGTGCCAGACGGAGCCCGTGCGGAACGAGGAGATGTAGCTCGTGTCCTCCTCGACGAAGTTGTTGATCGCGTTGAGCAGGAAGAGCGGCCAGGCGATGCGGAGCGGGAAATCGCTCTCGCGCACGTCGAAGCCGAGCGCGACGAATTTCACGCCGCTGCGCCGCCCCTCGAGCAGCAGCGGGCCCTTGTAGCTCCGGCCGACGACCCTGTCTTCCTTGTTGCCCTTGAGCACGCGGGCGCGCGCGACGTTCACGTCGCTGAGCGCCGTGTAGCGCAGGAGCGGGTGCTTCGCGTCGAGCTCGTCGAAGCCCAGGCGGTAGTTCGGGTCGTCGTCGAGGACCTCCTTGCCCACCTCGAACGGGACGCTGGTCCCGGTCGGGTTGAGGTAGAGCAGGCTCCCGCTCCCCGGCGCGACGCTCGGCGCCACGCCGTCGAAGATGGTCACGTCGAACGACGAGGCCGCCGGGTACCGCTGCGGATCGACGAAGGTCACGTCGAGGTACTCGTCGAGGAGCAGCGCCGCCTCGAGGAACATGTTCCCCGCGGAGACGACCTGGACGCGCGCGCGGCGCCGCTCGGGGAGGAGCGCGTAGGCGCGGTTGTCCGCGGGGAGGTCGTCCGAGCTGCCGTCGGCCAGCGCGAGCTTCGCCTCGAGCGTCTTCGACGCGCCGGAGAGGTTCGGGTAGAAGCGGGGCAGCTTCTCCTTGGGCTTGAGCCGGATGCGCGTCAGATCGGTGAGCTGGCCGTCGCCGAGCAGCGACAGCTCGAGATCGAGGGGCTCGTCGCTCGTGTTGGTGACCTCGAGCATCACCTCGTAGCGGCTCTTGTCGAGCGGGTAACGCCGCACCGAGAACTCGGTGATGGCGGCGTTCCTCGATCCCTTGCCGATCGGCAGGTACGAGAGCTTGATGTCGCCGAGGCGCACCTGTCCGCCGGCGTCGGTCGGTTCGCCGAGCGCGCCGTCGCTCACGACGATGACCTCCGGCGACGGGAGCCCGCTCAGGGTGTCGCTCGCGAAGCGGAGCGCGCGCGCGAAGTCGGCGGTGGCGTCGGTCGGCCTCACCGCCGCGACGGCCGCCTCGAGCTCCGAGATCTCTCCGGTGAGCGTCGACAGGGGCGTGATGGCCGCGTCCATCTGGGCCAGCAGCATGCGGTCGCTGCCGGAGAGGCCGCGGACCATCTTCCTGACCTCTTCCTTCGCGAGCTCGATGCGCGAGGGCGCGACGTCGATGGCCTGCATGCTCGCGCTCGCGTCGATGAGGACGACGATGTTGCGCCCCTCGACGAGGTTCGCCTGCGGGCGCGGATCCCCCAGCGCGAGCAGGAGCAGCGCGAGGAGCGCGAGCTGCAGCAGCAGCGACAGGAGCCGCTTCAGCTGCGAGAACAGGCTCGTCGCCTCCTTGTCCCGGAGGATGCGCTCCCAGATCCTCGAGAAGGGGACCGCGACGGGCCGCCGGCGCAGCTTGAGGATGTAGAAGACGACGACCACGGCCCCGGCGAGGGCGCCGATCTGGAGCAGTGTCTGCAGCGGAACGCCGGTGAAGTGCAGCATCGCTACCGGAGGAAGCCGCCCCTGCGGAAGACGCGAAGGATCAGCTCATCGAAGGGGACGGACACGTCCGCGCGGAAGTAGCTCACCTGCCGCGACGTGCAGAAGCGGCGGATCTCGTCGAGGTACTGCCCGTAGGCCTCGGCGTAGCGCTCGAGCACCTTGGGGGTCACCGTGACCTCGCGCTCGTCGCCGGTCTCGCAGTCGTAGACGCGCACGTCCCCGCGCAGCGCAGGCCGGGCCTCGCGCGCGTCGACGAGATGGAGCACGAACGGCTCGAACCGGTTGTACCGGAGGACGTTGATGCCGCGCTCGAAGCCCGCCGGATCGTAGAGATCGCTGAGGATCACGGCGAGGCCGCGCCGCTTGTGCTGCGCCACGAAGGTCTTCATCGCCTCGCCGAGGTCGGTCGGGCCCTCGGCGCGCGCCTGCCCGAGGAAGCGGAAGATCCTGAAGATGCGCGCCTTGCCGCGGGTCGACTGCATGCGCCCGCTGATCTCGTCGGTCGCGGTGACGATCGCGATGCGGTCGAGGTTGGCGAGCCCCACGTACGCCAGCGCCGCGGCGAGGCGCTTCGCGTGCCGCAGCTTCTCGCCGTCGCCGAACGCCATCGACGCCGACGTGTCGAGGATGAAGTAGATCGAGAGGTCTTCCTCCTCCTCGTAGAGCCGGATGAGGAGCCGGTCGAAGCGCTGGTACGCGGCCCAGTCGAGGTACCGGAAATCGTCGCCGGGCGCGTAGTCGCGGTGGTCGGCGAACTCGACCCCGGAGCCGGTCTTCTTGGTCCGCCGCTCCGCGCGCATCGCCCCCGAGAAGACGCGGCGGCTCACCATCGCGAGATAGTCGAGCTTGCGCTGGAACTCGTCGTCGAAGAGCTCCTCGTCGGGGGCGCTCGCGGAGAGCGCGGAGAAGCGGCGCAGCGGCGCGGCGGCCCTCTTGAACGCGTCGAAGAGCCCCATGCTACCTTCGACGGCGCCTCATTTGCTCTCCGGAAGGTGCTTGAGGATCGCCTGCAGCACCTCGTCGGTCTTCACGCCCTCCGCCTCGCCCTCGAAGTTGAGCAACACGCGGTGCCGGAGGGCGGGGAGCGCGCACGCGCGCACGTCGTCGACCGACGCCGCGAACCGCCCCTCGAAGAGGGCGCGGATCTTCGCGGCGAGCAGCAGCGCCTGCGCCCCGCGCGGCGACCCGCCGAACTTCACGAACCGCTTCACCTCGTCGAGGCTGCCTCCCTCGGCGGGGTGGGTGGCCTGGAGGAGCCGCACCGCGTAGTCCTGGACGTGCTTCGCCACGGGCACCTCGCGGACGAGCCGCTGCATGGCGATGATCCGCTCCTTGTTCAGGACCGGCCGCACCTCGATCGCGTCGGTGCCGGTCGTCCGCTCGAGGATCGAGTTCAGCTCGTCGCGGCTGGGGAACGGCACGTGCAGCTTGAAGAAGAACCGATCGAGCTGCGCCTCGGGCAGCGGGTACGTCCCCTCGCTCTCGAGGGGGTTCTGCGTCGCCAGGACGAAGAACGGCTCTTCCAGCGTGTAGCTCTGCCGCGAGACCGTGACCCGGTGCTCTTGCATGGCCTCGAGGAGCGCGCTCTGCGTCTTCGGCGTGGCCCGGTTGATCTCGTCGGCGAGGACGATGTTCGCGAAGATCGGCCCCTTGCGGAACGAGAACGACCGCTGCCCGCCGGCGTTCTCATCGATGACGGTGGTGCCGATGATGTCCGCGGGCATCATGTCGGGCGTGAACTGGATGCGCGAGAACTGGAGCTCGAGCGCCTCGGCCATGGTGCGGACGAGCATCGTCTTGCCGAGCCCCGGCACGCCCTCGAGCAGCGCGTGCGAGCCCGCGAGCATGCACGTGAGCACGCCGTCGACCACCTCGCGGTTGCCGACGATGACCTTCCCCACCTCCTCGCGCAGCTCTCCGATGCTCGCGCGGAACTCGTCCACCTCGGCCCGCGCTGCTTCCTTCGTCTTCTCGGCCATGACTTCCTGCTTCGCGCCCGCTGTCGCGGAGCGCCTGGTGAGGCGCGGTCGCGTTCGAGCCGCCGGCTCGACTCACTCGCGCGGCCTGATGAGCTGGAAATACCGGTTCACGTAGAACCGGTATCCATCAGGGATCTGATCCTTGTTGATCTGCTGCTCTGCGACCGTGTGATAGTCGGTGAAGACCTTCTTGTAGCCGGTCCCCTTGAACCCCCGCTCGGCCGCGCTGAGGATCACCTCGCTGTTCGACGGCCCTTGCTGCGTGTCGAGCCCCTGCGCCTGGACGTCCTGGGTCCCCATCTTCGGGTCGGTGCGCTTGCCCGCGACCTCGCCGCCGCGGCCGGAGCCGACGCCGTCACCCCCGGGCTGGTTGCCGCCGTTGCTGTTGCCCTGGCCGCTCCCCGACCCCTCCTGCCCCTGCCCCTGCCCGCCGCCGGGCATCAGGATCTTCTTTCCGCCGGGCCCGATCACCAGCTCCTGCCCCTGGCCTTGCCCGCCCTTGCCCTGACCACCCTGGCCTTGCTGGCCCTCCTGCCCTTCCTGCTCGCCGTCGCCCTGCCCCTGCTGGCCCTGCCCCTGCTGCTCCTCACCGCCGCCCTGGCTGCCGCGCGCGCGCTTTCCGAAGCGGAGCATCCTGGCCATCCGCTGCTTGCCCCCCTGCCCTTGCTGGCGCACGAGCTCCCGGAGCTCCTCGAGCCGCTGGCGCAGCTCTTCCTTCTCCTGCTCGGACATCTCCTCCTGCTGCATCCGGTTGATATCCTCGGCCGCCTGCTCGAGATCGTCCGCTGACATCCCGAGGTCGCGCATCAGATCCTCGGCGGCCTTGGCGAGCTCGCGATCGAGCCGGTCGAGCTGGCGCCCGGTCCGCTCCTTCTGCTCGGCCTCGCGGTCGAGCCGCTCCAGCTCCCGCTCCTTCTTCTTGAGCAGCCTCTCCTGCTCGGATCTCTGCTGATCGTTCGCGGAGGCCTTCTGCTTCTGCTTGAGGAGCTGCTCGCGCGCCTCGGCGCGCTTCTCGTTGATCGCGGCGAGGGCCTCCTTGCGGCGCGACGCCGCCTCGGCGAGCGCCTTGCGCAGCCGCTCGATCTCGGCCTTGTCGAACTTCTGCTTCTTGTCGCGGAGCTTCTCGGCGAGCTCCTTCAGGTCCTTCTTCGCCTTCTCGAGATCCTTCTTCTCGAGGGACTCCCCCACGCCCTTCGCCAGGTCGCTCTTCTTGAGGTCGAGCCCCGTCTCCTTCAGCGCCTCTTCGAGCGCCTTCAGGTCGGCCTCCGCGCCCTTGAGGAGCTCTCGCTCGAGCGCCTCCATGCGGCGGAACGCCTCGGTGCGATCGAGGCGCTTGTTGGCGATGTCCTCGATGAGCTGGTTGAACCGCTCGACCGCGGACTTCATCTCCGGGCTCTGGTCCTGCCGATCGAGCGCCTTGGCCGCGTCCTTGAAGAGCTCGATGTCGTCGGGCGACATGGTGAGCGCGTCGATGGTCGCCGCGACGGGCGCCTGCTTCCGCGGGGTGCGCACCTCCAGCAGCGCCACCGCCAGCACGCCGAGGCCCACCGCGGCGGAGGTCCAGAGCTCGCGAGGGAGCGCGAGCGGCGCGGCGCCGGCGGGGCGCAGCCCTGCCGCGTGCTCGCAGGCGTCGTCGATCGCCGCCTCCATCAGGGGGGTGCGCTGCGCTGCGGGCAGCGCGTCGAAGGTGAGCGCGATCGTCAGCCGGTCGTGGAGGCCGTGGTGCCGATCGAGGGCGATGGTGCCGGCGCGGGGAGGCAGGCGGCGCAGCATCGCCACGACGAGGGTGGCCAGCACGAGCAGCCCCGCGCCGAGGAGGAGCTGGCGCGCGCGCGGCTCGCCGAGGTACGCCGGAAGCGCCTTATGCACCGCGAGCGTCCCGGCGGCGAGCGCGAGCGCCAGGGTCAGCGCGCTCGGCAGCGCGCGCAGCGCGCGCCCGAACCGGAGCCTCAGCTCGACCGCGAGCGCGGCGCTGCGAATGCGGTCCAGTTGCTTCGTGCGAGAGTCGCTCACGGTGCTCAGCGCTCCGGGCGCCCCCCGCGGGGGCCCTCGAAGGGGAAACGTCGCAGCATTGTACCTGCTGACGGGTCAGGCGCCCGAAAGTTCCTGGGAGGCTCCGCGCGACGTACGTGGGAGGCTGCGCGCGACGTACGCGGGAATGACGCACGGCGAGCCCTGATGATTCCCGTGCAGGGCAGCCTCTGCGCTCAGCGCGCCGCCGGCATGGATGCGCGTTGCCGGTGGTGGGTGGGGGTCTTCCCTCGAGGCGCAGATCGGACGGCTCTTCTGCGCCCGGCTCGGCGGCGGCACGCGTACGTTGCGTGGGAACAAGGTGACGGGCCGCTGCGCACGGCGCCCGCCTCGGATTGGATCACTTCATCGACTTCTTCTTGGACGCCGCCTTCGTGGCGGCCGGCTTCTTCGCCGCGACCGGCTTCTTCGCCGCCTTGGCGGCCGGCTTCTTCGCCACATCCGGCTTCTTCGCCACAGCCGGCTTCTTCGCCGCAGCCGGCTTCTTCGCCGCCTTGGCGGCCGGCTGCTTCGCCGCAGCCGGCTGCTTCGCCGCCTTGGCGGCCGGCTTCTTCGCCGCAGCCGGCTGCTTCGCCGCCTTGGCGGCCGGCTTCTTCGCTGCAGCCGGCTTCTTCGCCGCGGCCGGCTTCTTCGCCGCCTTGGTGGCCGGCTTCTTCGTCACGGCCGAGCGCTTCGCAGCCGCCCGGCTCGCCGTGGCACCGTTTGCCGCCGACTTCTTCGCCCCCGTCGCCCGCTCTCTGGAAGACGGCTGCGCCGCGGCTTCACGCTCCTCGCCAACCGCGCCCGCCTGAGCCCTGGCGCCGTTCGCATCGGGGACCTGCTTCGCATAACGCGCGAGCGTCTCGCGCACCCGCGCGTCCAGATCCGCGAAATCGAACGGCTTGTTCAACCAGGCGTCCGCGGCGAAGAGCGGCGAGGTCATCTCGTTCAGGTTCTCGCCGATCCCGGTGAGCATGATGACGCCGGTGCTCGCGAACGGCCGTCCGTCGGACGTGTCGCTCTTCAGGCGCTTGCAGATCTCCCAGCCGCTCATGCCGGGCATCATCACGTCCAGGATGACCAGATCCGGCTGGTGCTCACGCGCGAGCTCCCAGGCGGCATCGCCCTCGGAAGCCTCGATCACGGAGAACCCTAGGTTCCTCAGGTGACGCGCAACGAGGCTCAACATCGCCGGTTCGTCTTCGGCCACCAGGACACGGGGCGGCATCGTGCTCGCGGAAGGCATCGTGGATGCGGATGAGAGTACGTGCGCGCGAACCGGTCAAGAGAGAACGAGAGCGCGCGGCCGCGGCGAGCGCTCTTCGTCGTCGCCGCCCGTCGCCGGGCTCCCGAGCGACCCCGAGCGCCCGGGAGGATGCGCTCACGCGGCGCGCGCGAGGGCGATCTTTTCCGTCTGCCCCGCCGCATAGAAGCGTCGCAGCGCCGCGAGCAGCTCGGCATGACGCCCGTGGCGGGCAAACTCGGCCTCGAGTCGCCCCGCGAACCGCGCCGCCAGATCGTTCGCGATCCGGTAGCGATCGCCGGTCTCCGTGCCCGGTGGATCCATGAAGGTGACCCGCTCGAAGAGATGGGCGCGGATCCGCGCGGCGCGCTCGGGCTCGAAGCGCCCCGCCCCATGTGGGGCCGCCTCGTGGCGGCGCCGGAGCGGCTCGACCTCGTCCGCCAGATCGCCATGAACAAGCAGCACGTATTTGTCGACCTCGGCCTGGAGCTCGAGCTCGAGCTGGGTCGCCGGCAGCTCCCTGCGGGCCCGCTCGGCCACATAGAGGAAGTGGCTCACGCCCTCGACGATCTGGCAGATCTCGTCGAACGTCCGCTCTCGCCCCGGCGTGATCGCCCGGCGGGGCAGGTGCAGCGCGATCTCGATATCCCCGTCGGCGTGCCGGATCAGCAGCGCTTCGCGTGCGCTGCCGTCCGTCAGCCGGATGAAATCGTCGACCGCGGGCGCGTCATCGAGCGCATAGGTGCGCGCCAGGTGCTGCTGGATCCGGGACGGGAAGGTCGCCCCCTGCATCAGTTGAGCCCGCCCGTACCACGGCTCGGCACGAGCCCTCGTGCCCCGAGCTCATCCGCGAGGCGGCTCGATCCCGTACGAACCCAGCGCTCGTACAGCCGGAGCACCGAGCGCTCGTCCCGAGCCCCCGACGCGAGCGTACCGTCGGCCACATCGTTCAGGACGCTCACGAACCGCTCGAATTTCTCGGCCATCTCCGAAAGAACGTCGGGCCCCTGGCCGACGCGCGCATTGAGGCGCAGCATAGCGGCCGCATGGTGGTAGGCGGTCGACCCGACCCCGACCACGTAGCCGCGATCGACCCCCTTGAGCTCGATGTGGCCGCCGAAGAAGCCGACCACGTAGAGCACGCTGTCTCCCAGGTTACGCAGCCGCTGGAAACGCTCGGCTCCGGAGGCTTCCAGCGCGTCGCGCAGAAGAAAGGTCAGGGGCTGGTTGAAGGCAGACTCGGCATGCTCGTCCGGGTGAGCAAAAGCACAGAGCAGACCGACGAGGTAACTCGACGCCGCCTCGGTGGCAGCGACGTTCCGAACTCGGAGCGCCTCGTCCACAACCTCCTGGAAATAGCGGGTCATGCTCGGGGAGAGAGAGATCGCTTGGCTCACAGCGGCACCTCACTTTTGCGGGTGCCCTGGATACCGACGTAACCCGGGCCACCGCGCGCTCAGGTCAACCAGACACGTCCTGACGGCCTCCCTCGGGCTGGAGGCCCTGAGGGCATCGCGTCACTGTGCTGCCGCAGCTTTGCCCTCATAAGCGCATTTTAGCCGAGGGGCTCCGCCGAGCCCAGCCTTGCGCCACGCACCTTCCCCTGCGATCTCCAGGACTTACAGCCACCTCTGCGCCTGGCTGCCAACGCGCAAAGTGCCGGCCTGGGGCCACTCTTGACACCCTCCAGGGGGTGGCTATCTTCGGCGCGCTCGCTAGCACTCGCCATAGGTGAGTGCTAGCAAAGTGCCCAGACTGCAATCGTAGGGGGCCTTCCGGTGCGCTCCGTTGTGCCGGCTGGGTCCGCCGTTCGTGGGACGCGGCGCTCGTCCCCGGAGGACTTGCAAAGATGAAGATTCGACCGCTCCAGGACCGCGTGATCGTTCAGCGCGTGAAGGAAGAAGAGAAGACCAAGGGAGGTCTCTACATTCCGGACACCGCGAAAGAGAAGCCGATCGAGGGGACCGTCGTCGCCGTCGGCAACGGCAAGGTCGCCGAGGACGGTACCGTGCGGAAGCTCGACGTCAAGGAGGGCGATCGCGTCCTCTTCGGCAAGTACTCGGGCACCGAGGTCAAGATCGACGGCGAGGAGCACCTCATCCTCCGCGAGGACGACATCCTCGGCGTGATCGAGAAGTGACGCGGGCGACAGAAGGAACTTAGGAGAGACACCATGGCAGCCAAGGAAATCATCTACAACGAGTCCGCCCGCAGCATGATCCTCGCGGGGGTCAACGCCCTCGCCGACGCGGTCAAGGTCACCCTCGGCCCGAAGGGGCGCAACGTCGTCATCGAGAAGAGCTTCGGCTCGCCGACGGTCACCAAGGACGGCGTGACGGTCGCCAAGGAGATCGAGCTCGAGAACCGCTTCGAGAACATGGGCGCCCAGATGGTCCGCGAGGTCGCCTCGAAGACGAGCGACATCGCCGGCGACGGGACGACCACCGCGACGGTGCTCGCCCAGGCGATCTACCGCGAGGGCTCCAAGCTCGTCGCGGCCGGGCACAACCCGATGGAGATCAAGCGCGGCATCGACAAGGCGGTCGAGGCGATCGTCGAGCACCTCCGCGGCTCCGCCAAGCAGACCAAGGACGCGAAGGAGATCGCGCAGGTCGGCACGATCAGCGCGAACGGCGACGAGACGATCGGCAAGCTCCTCGCCGACGCCATGGAGAAGGTCGGCAAGGAGGGCGTGATCACGGTCGAGGAGGCCAAGAGCGCCGACACGACCCTCGACGTGGTCGAGGGCATGCAGTTCGACCGCGGCTATCTCTCGCCGTACTTCGTGACCGATCCCGAGGCCATGAAGGCGAACCTCGAGGACTGCTACATCCTCATCTCGGAGAAGAAGATCTCCAACATGAAGGACCTGCTCCCGGTGCTCGAGGCGATCGCCAAGAGCCAGAAGCAGCTCCTCATCATCGCCGAGGACGTCGAGGGCGAGGCGCTCGCGACCCTCGTCGTGAACAAGCTCCGCGGCACGCTGCACTGCGCGGCCGTCAAGGCGCCGGGCTTCGGTGATCGCCGCAAGGAGATGCTGAAGGACATCGCCACCCTGACGGACGGCCAGGTGATCGCGGAGGAGCTCGGCCTCAAGCTCGAGAACGTCACGATCAGCGATCTCGGCCGCGCCAAGACCGTCATCATCGACAAGGACAACACCACGATCGTCGGCGGCCAGGGCAAGAAGGACAAGATCAAGGCCCGGCAGCAGGAGATCCGCGCTCAGATCGAGAACACGACGAGCGACTACGACCGCGAGAAGCTCCAGGAGCGGCTCGCGAAGCTCGTGGGCGGCGTCGCGGTCGTCAAGGTCGGCGCTGCGACCGAGACCGAGATGAAGGAGAAGAAGGCCCGCGTCGAGGACGCGCTCCACGCGACCCGCGCGGCCGTCGAGGAGGGCATCGTCCCGGGCGGCGGCGTGGCGCTCATCCGCGCGCAGAGCTCGCTCGAGAAGCTCAAGGTCAACGACGAGCAGCGGTTCGGCGTGAACATCATCCGCCGCGCCATCGAGGAGCCCCTCCGCCAGATCTCGGCCAACGCCGGGGAAGAGGGCTCGATCGTCGTGCAGAAGGTGCGCGACGGCAAGGACTCGTACGGCTACAACGCGGCGTCGGGCGACTACGGCAACCTGCTCGAGATGGGCGTCATCGATCCGGTCAAGGTCGTCCGGTCGGCGCTCCAGAACGCGGCCAGCGTCGCCAGCCTGATGCTCACCACCGAGGCGCTCATCGCCGAGCGGCCGAAGGAGGAGAAGCCGGCGGCTGGTGGCGCCCACGCGGGCCACGGCCACGACTTCTGATCGCGACGCGCCGCGCTGACCGCTAAGCCCGGCGGGCGAGGGCCGACTTCCTCCTCAGGAAGTCGGCCCTTCGCCATTTCGACTTCCGGCGGGCCGCGGCGCGTGATCTGATCCGGCGCAGGTTCGCGATGAGCACCCTGACTACCGAGCGCCTGGCGCTCACCCCGGTCTCGCTGCCCCTGCTCGAGGCGGTCATCCGCGGAGATCGCGCCGAGGCCGAGGCCCTGTCCGGCGCGCGCTTCCCTGGCGCCTGGCCCGGGCGCGCGCTCGTCGAGCGCGCCTTCAGCTCGCCGCTCGACCGGCTGCGCGACGATCCAGAGGCGTTCCTGTGGGGCACGCGGCTGATGGTGACGCGCGGGCAGGAGGAGCGCGTCGTCGTCGGCAGCGTGGTGCTGAACGGCCGGCCCGACGCGACCGGCACGGTGGAGATCGGCTACGGCGTCGAGGGCAAGTCCCAGGGCCAAGGCTACGCGACGGAGGGGTCGCGCGCCGTCCTGCACTGGACGCTGCAGCAGCCGGGCGTGAGGCGCGTCATCGCGACCACGCCGGCCTGGCACCGCGCGTCGCTCCGGGTGATCGAGAAGCTCGGGATGCGCCCTGCTGGAACGCTCGATCACGACCTCCTGGGCGAGCTCCTCGTCTTCGAGCGCTACCCCGAGTAACGCGCCTCCGCCCACGGACGGGGCCCGCCTCGGCGCCGCTCACCCTCCTGCGCGGCTCACGCCGCCGCGCGGGTCGCGCCGCCGAGCCCACTCGCACAGGGTCATGCCCGCCGCGATCGCCACGGGGTACGAGTGGTTGATCCCGTACATGGGGATCGCGATCACGTCCTCGCACGCGTCGAGCAGCGCCTGCGGCAGCCCGTCATCCTCGCTGCCGAAGAGGAACACGAGCCCGCGGGGGAACGGCGCCTCCCAGAGGGTGCGCCGCGCGTGATCGCGCTCCACGCCGATGAGCGGGCGGCCGCGCGCCGCTTCGAGGAAGCTCGCCTCGTCGGGGCACTCGACGATGGTCTCGTACTTCTGCATGCCCATCGAAGCGCGCTCGTAGTAGGGCTCGGTCCCGATCAGGAAGATCTCCCGCACAAGGAACGAGTGCGCGACGCGGATGATGGCGCCGATGTTGAACGGGTTCTTCGCGCGGCAGACGGCGACGGAGAAGTCGTTCCGCAAGGGGGCGAGCTCTTCGCGGATCTCCCGGGTGGTGAGCCCGAAGGGCGGGATCTTCACGGCGCGCTGGCTCCCCTACTCGGCGGCGAAGCGATCGAACAGCGGATAGATGGGCCCTTCGTGGACCCTGATCCGCTCCGTCGTGCCCGTGGCGTGCTTGACCAGGAGCACGAGCCCGGCGCGCGGCACGGCGTCGAGCGCGCCCCGGATCGCCGCGACGGACATGCGCCGCACTGGCTGCCCGGCGATCTCCAGCACCTCGTCGTCCTTGCGGAGCCCGGCGCGCTCTGCAGGCCCGCCCTCCATGGTCCGCGAGATGAATGCCGAGCCGGAATGCAGCTGGTACCAGAGGCCGAGGCCGAGCTTGGCGTGCGCCGGCTGGAACGCGAGCGTGAGCGAGCCGCCCGCGTCGAGCTCGATCTCGATCTCGCCTGCGGCCCGGTGCGTATCGCTCGGACGGCCGATGTCGCGCACCCCGATCGGCTTGTCGATGAGCGGATCCGCTTCCCAGACCTCCACCCGGAGCCGGTCCTCGGGCAAGATCTCGAAGTTTCCGCTGGGTCCTTCGGGCCAGGTCGGCTCGAGCGTGTTCGCTTGCTCCGCCGTCCGAAAGATCTCCGCGCCGTTGACGAAGACGCGGACATAGGGGTCCGGGAGGTCACCGGCGCCGGAATCCCAGGCTCGGCCGTCCCGAGTGCGCTCCGGGATTCTCGCCCGGACGACCCGCAGCCATCGGACGTTCTCGGGCGGCGGAGGATGCAGCTCCTGGTCTGAAGGAGGCTCGTGCAGGCGGGTCGAGAGCTCGGGATAGAGCGCCGAGCAGCCGCCCGCGGCGAGCGGCGTGCCACCTGCGGCGATCAGCAGGATGAACGCGGGCAAGCAGAGCGAGAGCGCGCGATGCCGTTGGAGGACCAAGATGGCGCCATTTTTGGCCGGAGCCGGCGTCAGCCGCAACTAAACCGTGCTATTTCGGGCGCCCATGCAGGATCAGCCCGTCATTGCTACCAGCGACCTCAGCGCGCACGTCGGCAGCACTGTCGTGCTCCGCGGATGGCTCTACAACAAGCGATCGAGCGGCAAGCTCCACTTCCTCGAGCTGCGCGACGGCTTCGGCACCGTCCAGTGCGTGATGGCGAAGAGCGACGTCGGCGACGAGGTCTTCGCGGCCGCCGACAAGGTCACCCAGGAGAGCGTGATCGATGTCGTCGGCGAGGTGAAGGCACACCCGAAGCGCGCCGGGGTCTACGAGATCGCCGCGTCCGGCTTCCGCGTGCTCGGCCCCACCGCCGGCGAGTACCCGATCTCCCCGAAGGAGCACGGGACCGACTTCCTCATGGATCACCGCCACCTCTGGCTGCGATCGAAGCGGCAGCACGCGATCTTGCGCGTTCGTCACACCATCATCCAGGCCATCCGCGACTTCTTCGACGGGCGCGGGTTCACGCTCGTCGATGCGCCGGTCTTCACGCCGAACGCGTGCGAGGGGACGAGCACGCTGTTCCAGACCGACTACCACGGCGAGAAGGCGTACCTCACCCAGTCGGGGCAGCTTTACATGGAGGCGGCGGCGGCCGCGTTCGGCAAGGCGTACTGCTTCGGGCCCACGTTCCGCGCGGAAAAGTCGAAGACCCGCCGCCACCTGGCCGAGTTCTGGATGGTCGAGCCCGAGGTGGCGTTCATGGACCTCGCGGGCGACATGGACCTCGCGGAAGACTTCCTCTGCTTCATCGTCGAGCGGGTCCTCGAGCGGCGCCGCCCCGAGCTCGCGGTGCTCGAGCGCGACGTCGGGAAGCTCGAGGCCGTCAAGAAACCGTTCCCGCGCATCCGCTACGACGAGGCCGTCGCCATCCTGAACGAGGCGCGCGCGGAGAAACGTAAAATGGCCGGAGAGGCTGAAATTCCGGATTTTCCTTGGGGAGAGGACTTCGGCGGCGAGGACGAGACGATCATCTCCGGCCGGTACGATCGGCCCGTCATGATTCACCGCTATCCGGCTCAGGTGAAAGCCTTCTACATGAAGCGCGATCCGACGGACGACCGGCTCGCGCTCTGCGTCGATGTCCTGGCGCCGGAAGGTTATGGAGAGGTGATCGGGGGCGGGCAGCGCGAGGATGATCTCGCCACCCTCGAGCGGGCAATCGAGGCGCATCGGCTGCCCCCCGAGGCGTTCGGCTGGTACCTGGATCTGCGCCGGTATGGCACCTTCCCGCATGCGGGCTTCGGGCTCGGCGTCGAGCGGAGCGTCGCCTGGATCTGCGGTCTGCCGCACGTGCGCGAGACGATCCCGTTCCCGCGCATGCTGAATCGGCTCTCGCCTTAGTGCCGTGCGTCAGAGATCCTGCCGGAAATTCTGGGCGCCGGTTGGCAGCGCCTCGTCCACGGCGCGATGCGCCACGGCGCCGACGCGGCGGGCCGACGCGTGGAAGCGTGGGAGCAGACGAGGCTAGCCGCTCCTCGCGCGCACCCACGCGTCGGAATCGCGACGCTGTGCGAGGAGCGTGAGTAAGAGGTAACGCGATCGGCAAGCCCACGCGACGCGCGACAACGGCGGGCAGTGTGGTCAGGCCGTGCCCGCGCCCCGCCTCGCCGCTGGGGATCCGTTTTTGCTCCGCTTGCAGGGCGACTCTGTCGTATCAAGAAAGCATAGGGCGCAACCCGCGACCCACGCTCACTCGGCCGACCGACGGAGCCACCCCTGCTTGCAGATGAGGGAGCGCTCTACCGGCGAGCCGGACCCTGCCCCCGCCTCCCCGACCCAACTCGCGAGGACAAAGCTATGGCTCGTCTCGTCGGCTTTATCGGTAACCGTCCGGATCTCGGCGCGCGTGCGATCGAGCTCGAAGAACGTGCCCTCACGGTTCGCCGAAGGGAGGGCGTGATCCCTGGCTGGGGGGTCGGCTTCTACCAGGGAGGAGAGATTCTCCTCAAGCGCCGGCCGATCGATGATCGACCGGAGATCAGCCTGGCCGACATGACCAAGGACGTGCGCGCCGACATCCTCGTGGCGCATGTCCGGGCTGCGACCGTCGGCAGCCTGCGCACCGAGAACACGCACCCCTTCCGTTATCGGCAGTGGCTGTTCGCCCACACGGGCACGGTCGAAGGGTTCGCCCGCCTGCGGAACCAGCTGAGCGACTCGCTGCCGCAGTTTCTCCAGCGCGACGTTCGCGGCGAGACGGACAGCGAGCTCCTCTTCCACCTGTTCCTGTCCTTCCTCCACGACAGCGGCCAGCTCGATCGACCCAACGTGGACGCGGCGAGCGCGCGGACGGCCCTCCGCTCCTCCATCGCGCTCGTGGACCGGCTCTGCGCCGAGGAAGGGGCGGGGCCGAGCGCGATGAACATCGTGGTCACGAACCCCGAGTACCTGCTCGCCGCCCACGGCGGCACGTCGATGGCGTACCGCATCTACCAGGGCAGCGACGACATGGAGCGGCTCCTCAGCGACGGCGGGTTGGGCCGAATGCGCATGCCCGACTATGCCGCGAGCCGGTTGACGCTCGTCGCGTCGGACTTCGATGACGACCAGGCCCCCGCGGGGTGGACCCACGTTGGCGAGCGTGCGATCGTGACGTTCACCCGCGCCGATGCTCCCGCGATCGAGCCGATCTGAACGCCCGGAGGGCCCGCAGGAGGCCAGGGCCCATGCACCGCCGGCCGGCGCTCCGGACGCCTCTCGGCCGTCGCGAGCGTGTCCATCGCTGCTCGTCGCCTTGATCGCGGGCTGGTCGCTCCTGGGGTGCGGCCGCGGAGAACCGGCCTCCTTTCCCACCGCCGCCGAGCTCTCCGACGAGCGCCGCCGCCCCGACGGCGTGGCGCTCGATCCGGCGAGCACCCCGCCGCCACCGACGAACCAGGCAGACGTCGAGGACAGCGTCGTGACCCTCCGGACGCCTCTCGGCATCGGCGCCGCGCTGGACGTCGTGGACGAGTTCTTCCGGCGGGTGGTCGCCGAGGACAGCGAAGCCTTGAGCGAGCTGCTGACGCGCGATGCCCTCGCGATCCACACCGGCTCGGGCGGATCGGGGCAGCCGCCGAGCGCCGGGCTCTGGTGGGAGCAGCGGTTCCGGCGACTCGAGTACGGAAAGCTCGCCGGAGAGCCGGTCTATCGGGAGTCGGAGCTCCAGATCTTCCGGGCCGAGGACGTGCTCGCGACGCCGCAACACCCCGCGATCCAGCCCGAGACGCTCGACGACCAGGACGTCGTGATCCGCGTGCCGATCGCGACCGCGCGGGTCGCCACGGATCGCCTGCTCGGCGACGAGATCGTCGTCTGGCTGCGCCGCGACGGCCCGCGATTCAGGATCTACCGGCTGCTCGAGGACTTCCAGTTACAGTAGGCTTTGCGCTTGTGCCATATCTCCGACAAGATCGGGGCTCGATGAGCCGCCTCAAGATCGCGTTCGTGGGCTCCGGAGGAGCGGCGCGAGGCCTTGCGCACCTCGGCGTGCTGAAGGCTTGCGAGGAGCTGGGCATCCATCCAGAGATCTACGTGGGCGCGGGAGCGGGCGCGCTGGTCAGCGCGACGTACGGGCAAGACATCCCGCTCGACGTGCTGCTCGACGCCTACCGCCTCCCCTGGAGACGACGTCACCGCGGGCCTCGCCTCCACGTGTCGAGCTTCTTCGGCGCTCCCGCCCTGCGCGATCTGCTCGACCCGGGATACCTCTGCTCGGGGGTGTTCTCGATCGACAGGCTCGAGCGCTACGTGCGCCGAACGCTGCCGATCAACGACTTCCGGCAGCTGCCGCACGCCGTCTACGTGACGGCGGTGGACGTGGACAGCGCGAAGCGCGTCGTGTTCGGCCCGGGCTACGACGAGGCCACGCCGATCAGCCAGGCGGTGGCCGCCAGCTGCTGCGTGCCCGGCCTGTTCCGGCCCTACCGCATCAACGGCCGCTATCACTTGAGCGGCGAGGTCATCCGGACGCTCTCCGCCGACGTGGCCGTGAATGCCGGCGCGAACATCGTGATCATCTCCAACATCTACCGTCCCGAGGAGCGCGACGGGTCGCAGCGCTCGATCGCGAGGAGCGGCGCGCCCAGCGTCGTCCGGCAGTCGCTCAGCATCCTTCTGGCCGAGAAGGAGCGCCGCGGCGTCGAGCTCCTCTCCAAGCTCTACCCGAGCGTCACCTTCCTGGACGTGGCGCCCGCGATCGGCCGGTACAGCTACATGAACCGGTTCGCCGCCAAGCCGCTCGTCCTGCGCGGCTACCGCACGGCGCTCCGCATACTCGCCGCCGCGAAGGAGAAGGGCGTGTTCGATGCCCCCTCCTCGAAGAGCGCGCTGAACTAGAGCGGAGAGCTACCGCCGCGCGCCCTGGCGTACGTCGACCGCGCCGTCGCGCAGCGACCGAGCGCTACATCCCCGCGACGATGCGGTACCCGTCCTGGTACTCCACCAGCTCCAGCCGGTTGTCGTCGACCTTGCGGCGCCACTCTTCGCCCTTGCCCCCCGGGATGCGGTAGCTCGCGCTGAAGGTGTAGTCGACGTAGATGACGTCATCACCCTTCAGGACGCGCCGGTAGCGGATCTCGTAGCGGATGGCGCGAGCGTCCTGGAACTTGCCGGTGAGGTACGCGCGCAGGCCGGCGTAATCGAGGTCGTCCGCCGCATCGATGTTGCCGCCGTCCTCGTAGTACTTGGGCGACGCGAGCTTGAGCAGCTCGCCCACGTTCTTGCTCTCCACCGCGTTGCGATACTTCTCGCAGAACGAGATGATCTTGCGGTTGTCGTCATTGTCCTCCACGTCTGTGTTCGGGATGTAGTGGGTCGCGCACCCGGCGAGGACGGCCGAAGCAACGACGAGGAGCGAAGCGACAGCTTTTGTTTGGCGGCAGAACATACGCGGACAGGACAACGCTCGGGGGAAGCGGCTGATTCCAGCTGGGAACCTTGCCAGATCG
Organism: Sorangium sp. So ce145; assembly: GCF_051525985.1. Classification (NCBI taxonomy): domain Bacteria; kingdom Pseudomonadati; phylum Myxococcota; order Polyangiales; family Polyangiaceae; genus Sorangium; species Sorangium sp. So ce145. The sequence goes on from NZ_CP150315.1 coordinate 8,265,823, forward strand.
AGGCGCGGATCGGCAAGCGAAGCGATCACGACCACCAAGGATGACGGGGACGGGCGCGCCGCTACGCGTGCTCCTCGAGCCAGCGGAGGAGGGCGAGATGGCCAACCGGCCCGTCGTGGTCGACAGGGAGGTCCGGATCGACCTTGCGCAGGCGCTCTTCGTCGCCGGGATCCGCCTGCAGGAGGAGCGCGACGGCGCCGCTGGCGAGCGCGCGGGGCTGGGCGCCGGTGAGGCCGAGCAGCTCGCGCGCGACCGGCCCCGCGTCGTCGGCCGCCAGGACGACCATGCGGTCGGCGTCCGACGACGCGACGAGATCGGCCGCGGCGCGGAGCGCCTCGAGCGCGCCGCCGAGCCCAGCGCCGACCGCGAAGCTCGGCCCGGTGAGCTGGTACGCGATGGCGCACTCGCCCGCGATCGCGTTCGGCGACGTCGCAGGGAAGAGGCGCGGCTCGACGAAGCGGGCTCCGCGGGCGCGCCGGCGGGCGTCGTACACATCGTTGGTGTCGATCGTGGCGAACGCGTGGCCCGCGACGATGCCGGCCCCCCGCAAGCGATCGGCGCCGACGATGGCGGCGAGGGCTGCCACCGCGGTCAGCCCGAGCCGGCAGAGCGCGTCGAGGCGCGCGAGGCGGTCGCGCGCGATGCCGGTCGCCTCGGCGAGGCGCCCGAGATCGGAGCCCGTCACGTGCGCGTGCGCGCGGAGGACCACGGCGCGCGGGCGCCGCGGGCGGCGCCCGCTGGCCGAGGACGTGAGCAAGAGGGCGGCGTTGGCGCCGCCGAACGCTGCCGAGAGCTTGAGCGCCGAAGAGAGCGGGCGGGGCTCGGCGCGCTCGAGCAGGTGAGCCGGCGCGTCGGGGTCGAGCTCGCCTTCGGAGGCCGCCGGTGGAGCGATGGACGCCTGGAGGGCGGCCGCTGCGGCGAGCGCCTCGAGCACGCCGGCGGCCCCGAGCGTGTGCCCTATCTGAGCCTTGAACGGGTGGACCACCGGCGGAGGCGCATCCGCGCCCGGCAGCGCGTCCGAGCCCTCCACGGCGCCGCGCGGCGAGAGCAGCGCGGCGATCGCGCGCGACTCCATGGCGTCGTTGTAAGGCGTCGCCGTGGCGTGGGCGCTGATCAGGCCGACGCGCGAGGCAGGCCACCCGGCGTCGGCGAGCGCCGCGGCGCCGGCGCGCGCGAGCCCCGAGCCGGTTCGATCCGGGGCGGTGATGTGCACCGCGTCCGTGGAGGCGCCGAAGCCGGCGACGCGGACGATCACCGGGGCGCCGCGGAGACGATCCTCGCGGACGAGGGCGACGACGGCGGCGCCCTCGCCGAGCGCCATGCCGTCACGGCCGACCCGAAACGGGCGCGACCTGGACGCCGTGGTCGCGCGGAGCGCCTCGAAGCCGGCGGCGACGAAGATGCTGAGGGCGTCGTAGCCACCGGCGAGCACGAGATCGCAGGCGCCGCGATCGAGCCAGCGGAGACCGAGGCCGATCGCCAGGGTGCTCGCCGCGCACGCCGCGAGCAGGTGCGTGCGCAGCGGGGTCCGCTCGAGCCCGAACGCCGCGAGCGCGTCGTTGAACGGCGCGAAATACGTCGCGCGCGAGGCCAGCGCGGCGAGCGATCCGGCGTCGGCCCCCTCGGCGCGGGCGGCGAAGAACCGCTCCGCGGTGAGCATGCCGCCGCTGGAGGTGCCGAGGGCGATGCCGATGCGCTCGCCACGAAAGCCCGGACGCACGCCCTCCAGCGCCGCGAGCGTCTGTGAGAGCGCCGCCTTCAGCAGGTCCGTGGCGCGATCGGCGCCTGGAGCGACGCCGAGCTCCGCCGGCGCGCGCGCGGCGAAGGGCCGCAGCAGGCCGGCGCGAGCCAGCTCCGCGTCGCGCGCGATCGCGACAGGCGCAGGCTCGCCAGCCCGAGGGACGCGGTAGGCGAGAGGGCCGAGGCCGAGCGCCGAGACAGCGCCCGAGGCGATGACGCAGGCGTCGCTCATGAGCCGCCCCCCTGCCGGAGCGCGTCGGGATCGACGAACGCGCGTGGATCCGGCGCGCGATCCCGCTCCTCGGCCTCGCAGATCACCGTGATGAGCAGCCCGGTCGAGGCCTGCGCGTAACGGACGTTGCCGCAGCCCATGCCCTCGGCGATCACGACCTCCTCGTCGAGCCGGCGCCGGCGGGCGCCCTCCGCCGTCGACCACGTGGTGCGGCGCGCGCCGATCACGCCGCGGTCGTTGACCCGCAGATCGATCACGGCGTCGCCGTCGCGCAGGACGAAGGAATCCGTGCTCTCGGCGCGCGAGTACCAGAGCAGCGTCCCCGCCGCCGGGTGGAGCATCCACCAGCGCAGGAAATCTACCGGCAGACCGCGGAGTGCGGTCCGCGGCGTCGAGGCGTCGCCGCGCCTCAGCAGATCGAGCGCGGGAACGGCGAAACGGAAGCGATCGCCACGGGCCCACAGGTCGAGCGCGGTGGTGCCGCCCGGGCCGAGGAGGATCATCCGCAGCGCGCCCTCGGGCTCGAGGATGTCGCTCCCCGCCGCGCGTGCGCGCCCTTCGATCGCCGGCGGGGCGACCGCGATCGCGCCGCGCGCCTCGAGCACGTGGCCCGTGCGCGGCTCCCGCAATGCCAGGCGGACGCGGAGCGTGCGCGGGCCAGCCCCCTCGACCTCGCGGCGGAGACCTGCGAGGCGCTCGCGCCCCTCTCGCCACGCGGAGGGGTCGAGCCGCGCGGCGGACGTGCCCGCCGATGGGCCAGGCAGGAGGCGCGCTAGCTCGGCGTCGAGCGCGCCGCCGCGCAGGCGATCGAAGGGCGCGCTCGCGGCGCAGGCAGGGAGGCTCGCGAGCAAGAGCAGGAGGCGCCCGGCGCCGACGAGGTGCCGCGCGCGACGGCGGGGAGCAGGCGGCGACGTCGTCACGCGTCGCCGGGAGCGACCAGCAGGATGGCGTATCCCCGGTCGGGTGCGCCGCCCACGACGAGCACGCTCGCGAGGTCGCGGCTGGCGAGCGCCGCGACCGCTGCAGCAGCGGCGAACCCGCCGGCGCCCTCGTGATCACCTGAGCGCGACGCGAGCGTGGAGCGCCGCACCTCGGCCCACGGTGAGCCCTGCAGGCAGGCGACGAGGCGCTCCTCCTCCCGTCCGACGAACACGGCGGCTGGCGACGGGACGGTGGCCTGCGCTCGCAGGGCGACCTCTCCCGAAGCGCCGAGGCGCGCCGGCGCTGGCGCTCCCGCGAGCATCCCCACGCCGTCACCCCGCCAGGAGTTCCACCAGGACACCATCGCCACCGGGCGCGCCCCTCGCTCACGCACACGCGCGGCGCTCTCGAAGAGCAGCACGGCAGCGCCCTCGCTGCGGACACCGCTGCTGACGACTTGCGAGCAGATCGGACCGAGGCACCGCTCGATCATCGGGCTCGTCTCCTCGACGCTGCCTGCGGCGAGCGCCTCCCCCTCCCCGGCCGTGATGAGCTCGATGGCCGTGACCATGGCCGCTTCCGCGGTCGCTCCGAGATCGGCCATCGCGAACACCGGGCCACGGAGGCCCAGGTAGATGGAGGCATGCCCGACCGGCGACGAGGGGACCAGGTTCGGAAAATCGGCGGGGCTCGCGTACTTCGCGCCCTTGTCGTAGATGCGCCGCATGTAGGCGGTCGAGGCGTCGACGCTGCCAAAGGACGCGCCGACGATGGCGCCAGGCAGGGTGCGGCTCGGCGCGACGTCGGCCGCCGGATCGCCCGCGCCGGCCTCGGCCTGAACCGCGCCGCCGAGCCCGGCCTCCGAGAGGGCCGTGAGGATCGCGGCCGTCGTCAGCCGGCCAGCGCGATCGAGCCGCCTCGCCCGCGCGAGATCGAGGTGCGCGGCCGTGTTGAAGGCGATGGCCCCTTCCGCTGGCGGAGGGCCAGGCTCGAGATACGCGGCGCCGCCGCGGGACGCGAGGACGCCGAGCGGGCCGATCGTCGCGGCCGCCGTCACGACGACCGAGCGCCGCCGGGGCGCGCTGCCGGCGTCGAGCGGCGGAGGAAAACGGTCTGGCTGCGCGAGCACGAGCACGCTGTCCGTGCCGCCGAAGCCGAAGGAGTTCGACATCGCCGACCGGATCGGCGCCTCGCGCGCCTCCTTCAGGTGCGCGAGCTGGCACTCCGGATCGACCTCTTCGAGGCCGCCGGTCGGGGGCATCACGCCGCGCGCGATGGCGAGGGCGGTGATCGCGGCCTCGACCGCGCCCGCTGCGCCGAGCGTGTGCCCGATCTGCCCCTTCGATGAGGAGACGGCGATGCGGTTCACCTCGGGGCCGAGGCAGGCGCGCAGGGCGGCGCTCTCCATGACGTCGTTCAGCGGCGTCGCGGTGCCGTGCGCGTTGACGTAATCGAGATCCGAGGGCGTGAGCGCCGCGCACCGGAGAGCGTCGCGCATGACGCGCGCGGCGGTGCGCCCCTCGCGCTCGGGGTTGGTGATGTGATGCGCCTCGGCGCCGGTCGCCCATCCGCGGAGCTCGACGATCGGCTGCGCCCCGCGCGCGCGCGCGGCGTCCTCGGACTCGAGGAGCAGGAACGCCGCCGCTTCGCCGAGGTTCAGGCCGGCGCGCCGCCGATCGAACGGGCGGCACGGCGCCGGATCGACGGCCGCGAGCGCGCCGAAGCCGGTGTACGTCAGCCGGCACAGGCCGTCGGCGCCCCCCGCGAGCACGCGGGTGGAGAGGCCGGCGCGGAGCCAGGCCGCGCCCAGCAACACGGCGTTCGCGCCGCTCGAGCAGGCGCTGCAGACGCTCCTCACCCGACGGAACGGACCGACGGCGGCGCGGACGTGGTCGGCCGTCGAGGAGAGGGGATGCGAGAGCATCCGCTTCAGGGGGGCGATCGCGCTGGGGTCGTGCGACAGCCAGGCGAGCAAGTCCTCCGTCTCGAACATCCCGGCGGTCGTCCCGCCGACCACCAGGTCGACGGGAACGGCCCTCGGGTCGATGCCCGCGTGTCCGAGCGCCTCGCGGGCCGAGAGCACGGCCATCGCGTCGGTGCGAGACCACCCTTCCGCCTCGCCGGGCGGCGCGACCTCCTCGGGGGAGAGGCCGCGGACCTCCGCGGCGATGCGCCCGCGCGTCCCGGGGATCTCGAACAAGGAGAGCGGCGCGAAGGCCCGCTCTCCTGCGATGAGCCGGTCCATCGTCTCGCTCGCCCCGCGCCCCAGGGGCGAGACGATCCCGATGCCCGTCACCCAGATGCGCACGCCCGAACGGCTCTCTGCGGCGCGTTCACGCCGCTGCGGTCGACTTGACGATGTGGGCCACGAGCGCGTCCACCGATGCGAAGATCGGCCTCGCTTCGTCGCCCTCCGGGATGCGGACGCCGAAGCGCTCCTCCACGCTCATGGCGAGCTGGAGCGCGTCCAGCGAATCGAGGCCCAGCCCCGCGCCGAACAGCGGCGCGGCGTCGTCGATGTCGGCCGGCGTCTTCCCCTCGAGGTTCAGCTCCTCGACCATGAGTTCTTTTAACTTCTGCCGCACGTCCTGCGCGTTCATGAGCACGTCCCTGCGGGGTAGCACAATTCCGCGCCTTTCCACCAGGGGGCAGCGCTTTTTCTGACGGTTTGGTAAAGAGCGCCCATGGCCCTCGTCGACTACGCCACCTCTGCAGGCGTCGCGCTGCTCACGCTCAATGATCCGCCCGTCAACGGCTACACCCACGAGATGATGAAGGACCTCGACGCGGCCATCCTCGAGGCCCGCTTCGACAACGATGTCCATGTCATCGTCATCACCGGGCACGGCGAAAAGTTCTTCTGCGCAGGAGCGAACATCAACATGCTCCGCGAGTCGGACCCGACGTTCAAATACTACTTCTGTCTCCACGCGAACGAGACGTTGAGCCGCCTCGAGCACACGCCGAAGCTCTGCATCGCCGCGCTGAACGGCCACACGGTCGGCGGTGGTCTCGAGATCGCGATGGCCTGTGACCTCCGCATCGCCCGCAAAGGTGCCGGCCAGGTCGGCCTCCCCGAGGTCGCGCTGGGCGTCCTGCCAGGCACCGGAGGCACCCAGCGCCTGGCCAGGCTCATCGGCAAATCACGGGCGATCCAGCTGATGTGCGAGGGGCAGACGTTCGATTTCGAGACAGCGCTCGCGGTTGGCCTGATCAATGACGTCTGGGAGACGGCCTCCCACGACGAGTTCATGGACCGGATCCTCGCGTACAGCCACACGTTCACGCTGCCGGACCGCGCGGCGCTGGCGGTGGGGCGCATCAAGCGCGCCGTTCAGACGGGCTTCGAGGTAGGGCTCGAACAGGGGCTCGCCCTCGAGCGAGAGCTCCAGGCCGAGCTGTTCACGTCGGAGGACGCCCGCGAGGGGCTCGCCGCGTACATGGAGAAGCGGAAGCCGGTGTTCCAAGGCAAATGAGCGAATGAGCGCACGCCGCACGTCGAGCCATGCGCTGCCTCGCCGTTCTTCTCCGTGGGAGCCGGACCCAGGTTGAGGTCGCCTCGCCTCGAATGTATTAAAAATTACATTCTTGATGGCGACGTCGTAGGGGTGGACGATTTTCAAATCAGAGGGGGCTGCTGCACGTAAGTTCAGGCATGCAACAGCTTGCTGAGCATGGGCCCCTTCTGGAGCGGCCCAGCTTCGAGACCGTATACACTGCCGGGCTGTCATTCCTCCGACAAGCGCTCCGCTGGCTCGGGGTGGCAGAGCGCGACGTCGACGACGTCCTGCAAGACGTCATGATCGCGGCGTATCACGCGCTGGATCGCTTCGATCCGAGGCGCTGCTCAGACGAGGCGCGCACCGGGCACCCCTCCTGCGGCCACGCCCCAAGCCTGGAACGCGGGGCGCCACGAACGGCGAGCCCGCTCGGCGAGCCCCTCAGGCGCTGGCTGTTCGGCATCGCCTGGCGACAGGTCGGCCACTACCGCGAGCGCGCCCACCGCCGCCGGGAGATCGCGGTCGGCGCCGGAGCGACCTGGCCGTTCGAGCTCGCCGACCCCGGCTTGACCTCGGAACAGCTGCTCGCGCGCGAGCAAAGCGGCCAGCTCGTCGGCAGGCTGCTCGGCGGGATCGACAGCGAGCGACGCGTGGTCTTGATCATGCACGATCTGCTCGATGTGACGACCGCCGACATCGCGCGCGACCTGGACGTGAAAGAGAACACGGTGCGCAACCGCCTCCGGCTGGCCCGCGAAGACTTCCGCGTGGCGGTGAAGCGCATGAACGCCGAGGACCGACGCGCGCTCCACGATCCGTTGAGCCTCCAGGTCGCCGAGCGCTCCCGCGGGGCGGACGAAGAGTCGCTCATGAGCACCGCCAGGCTCATCCCCGAGGTGCCGGACGCTATCCGGCGCAAGATCTGGCTCGCGGTCACGCGCGCGATCGCCGAGGCGCGCGCGGCAGGCCCGACCCCCAAGGCTTGCGCCGCGCCAGCTCCGTAGGCGACCGCCGCACGCACCGAAAGGAGGCCGGCGCAACCGAGGCCCCGGGGTCGGCCGCCCTCAGCGCTCCAGCATCCTGCCGTAGTGCTCGGCGAGCGCCGTCCCGCCCAGGCGGGAGAAGAAGGAAGAATAGCATATCCAGATCGCCAGCCCGTTCATGTCGTCGAAGATCGGCGGGAGATACGGGGGCGGGCGGATGATCCCGTCGGTCACGTGCGCATGGAGGACAGGGACGTCCTCGTGCGCGACCTTCCCCACGAACAAGAAGGGAATCAGCATCGCCCGATCGTGCTGAATGGCCGCGCGCATGAAGGCGTAGTTGAGGACGATCCCCTTGCAGTAGCAGGCGTCCTTCGTGAACGGCGCCCCTCCCGCAAGCACGCCGCCGCGGAAGACGCGCCTGGCATTCTGGAAGCACTCGTCTTCTTCGTAACCTTCGGTGCGGTACCACTCGAACACGTCGAGGAACGACGCCCCGTCCTCCGCCTTGTCCACCGCGAGGATGCGGTCGTTCAGCTTCTTCGCGCGACGCGGAGTGCTCCTGAAGGTGAGGATCTCCACCAGAACGGCGAGACCTTCCTGCACCGCCGTGGTGCGCGGAGGCCCCTTCGCGAGCCAGCGCGCCACCGGCTGAGCTTGCCCGTTCAAGCTGGTCGCCACGTGCACCCACCCCTCGTGCGCCTCGAGGATGTCGACATCGCTCTTGGCGAACATCGCGCCGCTCCGGATCTTCACGTAGTCGCTGCCGGCGGCGGCGTCCGCGAGGAGCGAGTCGTCCACCTGCACGCGGATCGACGCGCCGCCGAAGAAGCGGTCGAAGCGGGCGTTCAGATCGAGCGCCGCCATCTCCGCCGTGATCTCCCGCTGCTGCGACGGGCCGAGCCGCTCACCGCCGATCGCCGTCAGGAGGTCGTAGAGCACGAACCCCATGTCCCGCACGCTCGTCTTTCCGTCTGGCAGCTTGTCCTTCGGGGATCCGTAGAGCTCGCGGGACAGCGCGTAGAACGCCTTCGTTCCCCGCCCGGTGAGCATGCTCACGACCTTCCGGTACTCGTCCGCCGTCGCGCGGAGGATCTGGCCGAGCCGATCGCGCTTGCCGAGCTCCCGCTCGGCGTCGCGCAGGATCTCCTCGAGCTCGCGCTGCTTGGCCTCCGGGTCGAACCCCAGATCGTCCGAGTAGGCGACCTGCGGCAGCTCGCGTTGCTTCGAGCGGAGAAATTGCTCTTCGACGTCCGCCTCCCAGCGGAGCGCCTGGAGGATGCGGATCGGCCGCTGCGCATCGAGCACGCGCTGAGCCAGCGTCGCGAGGATCTCCTTGTAGGAACGCCACGGCCCGGCGACCGGCGGGAGCGGCGCGTGCGGGATCGGTCCGTCGTGCAAGCTCAGGGACTCGAGCGGCGCCGAGGGCGCTTCACCGCTCTCCGCGCCGCCTTCCCCAGGGCCGCCCTGGCCGCCGATCGCGGCCGCTCCCGCGCCGTCCTCCGCCGCGCCAGCGCTGCCGCCGCGCGGCTCGTCCGCCGGCTCGCGCACCTCGATCTCGCGCTGCGCCTCCACGTCCGCCGCGTGCGCCCCTCTCCTCTCCCGGGCCTCAGAGCTCTGCGCCATTGCGATCGATTGCTAACACCGGCTCACCTGTCCGAGCAAACCTCCACGGGCCAGGACCAGCGCCGCGGGGACAGCCGGCTTCGCCGGATCCTTGTCGACATCGCGGCCTCGGGGTACGAGCCCTGCCCGTATGAGCGATCCCGAGCACAGGAACGACGCCGAGACGACCGCCGAGGAGGAATCGACCGCCCTCTCGGACGCCGCGCTCCTCGAGCGCACGGCGGAGGGGGCCAGGCGGCTCCGCTCGGCGATCGCGGCGGCGGTGGTAGGGCAGGACGATGTCGTCGAGGCCATGCTGATCACGCTCGCCGCGCGCGGGCATGCGCTGCTCGTCGGCGTCCCGGGGCTCGCCAAGACGCTGCTCGTGTCGTCGCTCGCGAGGGCGCTCGACCTCAGCTTCGGGCGCGTCCAGTTCACGCCTGACCTGCTGCCCGCGGACATCACGGGGACCGACGTGCTGCACGAGCAGCACGGGTCGCGGAGCCTGCGCTTCCAGCCCGGCCCCATCTTCCACAACCTCGTGCTCGCGGACGAGGTGAACCGGACGCCGCCGAAGACGCAGGCCGCCCTGCTCGAGGCGATGCAGGAGCGCAAGGTGACCGTCGGGACCACCACGCACGCCCTCCCCGACCCGTTCCAGGTGTTCGCGACGCGAAACCCGATCGAGCAGGAAGGGACCTACCCGCTGCCAGAGGCGCAGCTCGACCGCTTCTTGCTGGAGATCCACGTCACCTACCCGAGCGAGGCCGAGGAGCGCGAGGTGGCGCGACGGACGACCTCGGGGAAGCCGCCGGCGATCGCGGCGGTGCTCAAGGCGAGAGAGGTGCTGGCGATCGGGCGCCTCGTCCCGAGGATCCCGGTGACCGACGAGGCCGTGGACCTCGCGGTGCGCCTCGCCAGGGCGACGCGGCCGGGGGCGGAGCGCGCAGCGCAGGAGGTCCGGGACTACGTGCGCTACGGCGCGGGGCCGCGCGGGAGCCAGGCGCTCGTGATCGCGGCCAAGGCGCGCGCCGCGCTCCGCGGCGAAGCAGCCGCAGACGTGGACGACGTGAGGGCGTTGCTGATCCCGGCGCTGCGGCACCGGATCGTGCTGTCGTACCGCGCCGAGGCGGACGGCGTCCGCGACGTCGACGTGCTGAGCGCCGTGGAGAGATCGGTGCGCTGAGCGGCGCCGCGGCGCGGGCGCCCGTCGACGCCCATCACCGCGCGCGAGGCGCCTGTTGCTGCGCTTCCTTCACCGGCGTGACCGCCTTCATGGCCTTCAGATCCAGCGCGAAGCGCAGCGTCCCCGGCCCGCGCCCGTCCCAGCTCACCGCGACGACGCCGCTCTTCTTCAGGCTCAGGCCGGCCCAGCCGCCGTCGCCGAGCAGCGACGTCACCAGCGCCGACAACGAAGGCTCGTGCCCCACCAGCGCCAGCGGCTGAGCCCCCTGGTGCTGCGAGAGCCGGCGAAGGATCTCGGCCGTGTCGCGCGAGGGAGAGAGCTCGGCGACCACCGACACCTCGTCGGTCAGCCCGGCGGCATCGGCGATGATCTCCGCGGTCTGCACGGCGCGCACGAGAGGGCTCGTCCAGATCACCCCAGGACAGCGGTCCTTCTGCTTCGCGAGCCATTTGGCGACGCGCCGGGTCAGCTTGCGCCCCTTGCCCGTCAACCAGCGACCTGCGTCGCCGAGGTCCGGCGCGTCATCCACGGCATGGCCATGGCGGATGATCAGGATCTCCATGAGCTGACCTTAGCCCGGACGAGCGCCAGCCGGGGAGCGCCGCGCGCGCGAAAGAGGCGGCGGCGCCACCTCGGCGCCCATCAGAACTCGCACTGATGGGTCGCATCGTTGCAGTGCGAGCCCGGCGCCACGAAGGGACAGATGCTCCCGCGGAAGTTCTCGCACGGAAATCCGCAGGTGAATGAGGTGTGCGTGTAGCAGCGCTGCCCCTCGTCGCAATCGGCATCGGAGGCGCATCGGCAGTTGAAATCGTCAGGGAACCCGTTCCCGTTTTCATCAAGGCCGTTGCAGCACTCGGTCACGTAGACGTCGCTCGCGCTGCAGTCCTCGTCGGCGCAGTCCAGCGCGCCGTCGCAGTCGTTGTCGATCCCGTCGGTGCACGCGGCGGTCCCGAACTCGGGGCCAGGCGCGGCGCCGTTCGCGCAGCTCCGGCATGAGCCGAAGGTGGCGCAGCCGGGATCAGCGCAGTCGACGTAGTGATCGCCGTCGTTGTCGAGGTCGTCGTCACAGATCTCGCGCGGGTTCGGGGCGATCTCGACGTTGAGCACGAAGGGGCCCTCGTTCGGTCCGCTCGCGGGATCGATCGTGAAGCCGTCGAGGAAGACGAAATAGGTGCCGGGGTACAGGATGCTGAAATCGAGCAGGGAGGCCCGCGAGCCGCCGCTGTCGTCGTCGCAGCCGATCTCCCGGCCGGAGTTGCAGACGCCCGTGCGGACGTAGAGCGCCGTGTCGAAGGCCGACCCGCGCGAGTCGACGCGCACGCGCGACGGCGCGGTGAGCACGAAGAAGAAGACCGCCTCGCCGGCGTCGCCGCCGCACTCACCCCGGGTCTCGCTCACGTGCCCGGTGGTGTCCCCCGTGTAGGTGCCAGTCCCGGGGATGCGCTTCGGCGACAGGCAGTTGGCCTGCTCGAGCACGCACACCGGGCTGCTCGCGCAGTCCGGGTCCTGGCAGTCGACCAGGGCGTCGCCGTCGTCGTCGACGTGGTTGTTGCACCGCTCCGGCGTCGGCTCGCAGTTCGGCGCGAAGGCGCAGGCGCTGTCCGCGCAGTCGACGCGCTCGTCGCAGTTGTTGTCGACGCCGTCGTCGCAGATCTCCGGCACGCAGCGCGCGCAGGCCGGCGCGGAGACGCACTGCGGATCCGCGCAGTCGACGCGCCCGTCGCAGTCGTTGTCGGCGCCGTCCTCGCACCGCTCCGGCGAGCCGGGCGGCTCGCACGCGCAAGGGAAGATGCCGCGGCAGTCCGGATCGCCGCAGTCGACGAGGAGATCGCAGTCGTCATCCTCGCGGTTGTCGCAGCGCTCGCGCCGGGAGCTGCAGGCGCAGAGCGGCTCGGAGGCGCAGTCGGCGTCGTCGCAGTCGAAGGCGAGATCGCAGTCGTCATCGACGCCGTTGCCGCACTTCCCGGCCTCCGAGGTGGAGCAGCCGCAGGCCGGCGTTCCAGAGCAGTCCGCGTCGAAGCAGTCGACGATCGTGTCGCAGTCGTCGTCGACGCCGTTCTGACAGCGCTCGCCGGCAGGGCTCGGGGTGCAGCCGCAGATCTCCCCCCCTGCGCAGGCGGGATCGAAGCAGTCGCTGACGCCGTTGCAGTCGTTGTCCGCGGCGTCCGTGCAGATCTCCGGCGCGCCCGGGAAGACGGACGGGTTGAGGTCGTTGCAGTCGCTCCCGCCGCAGAACGTCGGGCCGACGCCGTCCCGATCGTCGTCGCGGGGGCGGTGGTCGCAGCGCCCGCCTGCGCAGTCGTCGCTCGTGCAGTCGTCGCCGTCGTCACAGTCCGTGGGGCCGCCGCACGCGTCGAAGCCTCCGACGCCCTCGCCTCCGTTCGATGAGGTCGACATGCTGCCGCTCGTCGCGCCACCGAAGCCGCCCCCTCCAGCGCTGGTGTTCGAGAGGTCGGGGAGGCTCGTCCGGCCGCACGCTCCCGCCAGGGCGCCGAGCGCCGCCCATGCGCCGAGCGCGATGAGGTACCGTCGAATCCGGGAAGGCCGCGGAAGCGCCCCCTCGACCCACGCTGAAGAGCCCGGCTTCATCTCACACCCTCTCGCGCCGGCCGCACGGTGCCTGCGCTTCGGTCCACTTTACAACCCCGAGTTTCCAGGAAAGCAAGTTCCGATCCGTTGGCGCTGTCCGGTCGGCGAGGCGTTGATCTGGAGCGCTCTTCCTCGCTCTGCGCGGTCGGACCGAGCAGCTGCCAGGGCTGCTCACGAGCCGGCCTGCTCGCCGAGCCGGCCTGCTCGCGCCACGGGATCAGTTGCGGGTCGGAGCATCCGCGTGTAACGAGGGCCGGTGGGCGCGCAGCTCCAGATCGAGTACGAGCGGCCGCCTCCTGGTCTTCAGCGCGGGCGTTACCCTGCGCCACAATGGGTCATCCTGGGGATCGGCGCCGCGGTGGTGCTCATCGCAGCCGCCGTCCTGATCTGGCGAGCGCGACGCGCCTTCAGCGCACGCGGGCGAGGCGGACCGCGCTCCTCGAGACGAGCGTGATGGGAAACGGGAAACCAGGCGATCACTTCAGGGGGAGGAGGAATGATCGACCGCGGTGCGATCGCGGGTTGACACCGAGCGGACCGGACCGGTAGGCACCATAGAGGGATGCGCACCCGGTCGGCCGATGTAGAGAGCCGACCGAGCGCGCGACGAGCCTGCAACAGCCGGGGCCCAGAGACGCGGCCCCAATGAGGCCCTTTGGGTCCTGATGAACGCCGCGCAACCGCGGCCCGTGGATACATGGCACCGATCGAACGTGGCGTTGAGCTTGTGCATCGCGTGATCGCGCAACTGAAGAAGCGCCCTTCCAGCCATACCGCCGTGGGAGCGAGCCAGGCGGCTCTCGATGCGCTCGAGTCGAGGCTGATGGTCGAGCTGCCGCCCACGCTGCGGGCGTTCCTCGAGTTCGATTTCACGCTCGATAGCCTGGGCCCGCGTTTCAAGGGGCGGCATCGCTTCGGCCAGGACCCGTCGGCGCCTCGACCGAAGCTCACCTCGGTCCGCAAGCTGGCCGAGGCGAAGACCGACCTCGGCTGGACCGAATCGCGACTCCGGGCCAAGGTCGTGAGGCTGCCCAACCTCCCCGGTCAGCCATGGAACGCGCTCTACCTCGGGGAGGCCAGGCGGGACGGCGAGCTCGTCATCCTCGGCCTCGACAACGAGGACACGAACGTCCGGGTCTTCCCGCGCTACACCGCGTTCGACCTGTACCTCGCCGAGCAGTGCGGCCTCATCAAGCTGCGCGAAGCGCAGCGGCTCGAGGACCTCGAGTCGCACGTGGCGCTCAACCCCGAGCTCGGGACCGCCGAAGAGGACGACGAGGGCGACACGGAGTATTGATCGCGCGGCCGCGACGCCCTCCCCCTGGCGCCGCTCGGCCGTGAACGACGTCCGTGACGAACGCGATGGCTGCCGGTGCAGGAGCGCTCCACTTCCGTTTCCGGGTGGACGACGGCGACCCTCGTGACCGGCTCGACAAGCTCGTCGTCCACCTGCTCGACCGCGCCGGCCATGCGGCCTCCCGCGCGGCGGTGCAGCGGTGGATCGCCGCCGGTCGGGTCCTCGTCGACGGGGAGCCCGCGCGCGCGTCGGTGGCGGTGCGCGCAAGCGCGCTGGTCGAGGTCCGCCCCGAAGAGCCGTCGCCCTCGCCCACCGCGGCCGAGCCCGACGTGGTCATCCCGGTGGTGTACGAGGATGAGCACCTGCTCGTCATCGACAAACCTGCCGGGCTCGTCGTGCATCCGGCCCGCGGCCACGCGTCCGGCACGCTGGTCAACGGGCTGCTCGCCCTGCCCGGGTTCGCCCTGGCGCCCGCCGATCCGCGCGATCCCATGGGCCATGTCCGCCCGGGGATCGTGCACAGGCTCGACCGAGGGACGAGCGGCCTGCTCGTCGTGGCGAAGGACGAGCCCACCCGCGAGGCGCTGAAAGATCGGTTCGCCAGGCACGCGATCGAGCGCGAGTACGCCGCGATCGTCGCCGGCGAGGCGCGAGACGCCACCTACGACACGCTCCACGGCCGGCACCCGACCGACAGGCTCCGGTTCACGTCGTGGATCCGCGGCGGCGCCGGCGCGCCCGGATCACACGTCGCCGCGCCGCGCCGCGCCGTGACGCACGTCCGCGTGATCGAGAGGCTCGGCGACGCGGCGACCGTCGTCGCGTGCTCGCTCGAGACGGGCCGCACCCACCAGATCCGGGTGCACCTCGCCGAGCGCGGCAGGACACCCGTCCTCGGAGACCCCCTCTACGGCAAGCCGCCGAAGAAGCCGGCGGTACGGGCGATCGCGGAGGAGCTGGGCCGGCAAGCCCTCCACGCGCGCGTGCTCGGGTTCATCCACCCCGCCACGCAAAAGCCCGTCCGCTGGGAGAGCGCGCTGCCAGCGGACATGCGCAAGGCGCTCGACCAGCTGCGGGCGCTCGCTACCAGATCTTCGATTTGATGTGGCCCTTGGACTTGATGAGGATGTCGACGAGGGCGCGGTCGTAGAAGTTCTTCTGGTAGAGGTCCGGCGAGACGCGGCTCTTGTAGAGGGCGCGCCCTTCCTCGATCTCTTCGGACAAGACCGTGAAGAGGTCATCCTGCTGGATGCCCTGCACGATCTTCTCCTCGTTGTAGAGCGAGAGATCGCTCGCGATGGCGCGCGCGAGGCGGCGCGCCGCCTCTTCCGTTTCAATCAAGGGCATCCGTCTCTCCTCCAGGTTCGCCAGCCGGGGGCACGCGCTCCCGAGCCGACGGGGGCCTAGGATGCAGCAGCCCAGGCGGCGCTGTCAAAGTAGCTCGTCGTCCGACGACCCGCCCCCCCACCCGCGCGGCGGCGCGAGGGGCGCGGCGCGCATGTGGGGGGTCGCGCCGGGCGCGCCGGCGGCAGGCTACTCCGCTTCCTGGCGCGCCGCGGCGAGGGCGGCGAGCCCCGAGAGGAGCGGGAACGCGACCAGCGCGTAACGCCCGGCACCGAAGAACACGGCGTGCGTCGCCGCGGTCGCAGCGAGGACGGCGAGCGCGGCGCCTACGAGCACCGGCGCCCGGAGGAGCGCGCGGCCCTTGAGCAGCGCGAGGCCGAGGAGCGCGAGGTAGCCAACCCATGCATGGACGTGCAGCGCGGCGACGACCCCCAGCGCGAACAGCGCGAGCCGAGCGATGTCGAGCGCGCGCTGCGCGAGCGAGGGACGGCGAGCTGCGCCGGGCGCCTGCGCGGGCCTGCGCGCCGCCCACACGAGCGCGGCGAGGAGGACGACGCGCTCGAAGACGGTCTCGACGGCGCCGAGCGCGACCTTGTCGGCCTCGCTGAACGCCGACGAGTTCGAGGCGTGGAGGTACCACCCGGCCGCGCCGCAGTAGTCGAACGTCGCCGCGAGCTTCCTGGGCACGAGCCCGAGCCATTCGCCCGGGTGCTCCGCGATGTACCGGCGCGCCTCACGGCCGAAGCAGGCGTCCTTGCCGGCTTCGTCGAAGACCTCGCGGCACGCCTCGGGGACCTGGACCGGCGCCCAGGCGCCGGTGGACGCGGGATCCGCTCCGATGAGGAGATTCCATCCTCCGTTCACGCTCACCAGGGCGCACTGGTTCATCCGCAGGCAGTTGCGCGCGGTCCAGGGCGCGCAGACGAGGAGCGCCGCGATGACGGCCAGCAGGACGGGCGCCGCGCGCGCGGCCCGCGCGGCCAACGAGGGGAGGAGCCGGGGACCGCCCGCAGGCGGAGAGCCCGAGAGGGCGAGGCCGGCGAACAGGGGCGCGAGCAGGAGCGCCTGCGGGCGGACGAGGGTGGCGGCGCCGATGAGCAGCCCGATGACGGCGAACGGGGCCAGCGCGGGGCGGCGCTCGCGCGCCCTCGCGGACGCCCACGCCGCGCAGGCGACGAGCGAACCGGTGACGCCCTCGGTCATGAGCGCCGGGGTATACGCCACGAGCCCGGGGTGGAGGGCGACGAGCCCGCCGGAGAGCGCCGGAACGGCGCGCGACCGCGGCGCGGCGCGGGCCGCCAGGCGATGGACGGCGAGCGCCGCGAGCGCGCCGAGCACGGCGTTCAGCAGCATCGCGACCGCGGGGTGCGCGCCGAGCAGCGCGTACAGCGCGCCGAGCGCGCCCGGATAACCCACCGGGTAGTGCGCGGCGTACGTGACGACGCCGTCCGGCCATAGCCACGTGTAGCCGAGCCCCGCCGCGATCCGCTCGGCGATGCGCTGGTAGTACGCCCCGTCGGCGGTGGGCGGGAAGCGCCCGGCCGCCCAGACGACCATGGCGAGCCGCGCGGCGAGGGCGAGCGCGAAGATCGCGCCCGCGTCGCGCCGACGCGCGGCGACCGAGGCGCCGTCGCTCATGACGAGCGCGCGAGCGACAGCGGGAAGCGCGCAAGCAAGCCGGTGGCCCGCAGCGCAGCGACGACCTCGCACGCGGGCAGACCGACGACGTTCGAGTAGGAGCCGTCGATGCGCGCGACGGCGAAGGCGCCGATCCCCTGAATCGCGTAGGCGCCGGCCTTGTCGAGCCCCTCGCCGGTCGCCGCGTACGACGCCACCTCGCCGTCGTCGAGCTCGCGGAAGCGCACCCGCGTCACGACCGTCTCGGCGTGGAGCGCCTCGGCGAGGCCCGGGGCGGATGCCGTCGCGACGTCGGCCCGATCGCCGCCGGCGATCGCGAACCTCGTCCAGACCTGGTGCTCGCGGCCCGAGAGGGCGCGGAGCATGGCGCGCGCGTCGACCTCGTCCCGCGGCTTGCCGAGGATGGAGTCGCCGAGGAGGACCGACGTGTCGGCGACGAGGATCGCGCCCGCCCCGGCCGCCTGGCGCAGGCGCCGCGCCGCCGCGAGCTTCGCCAGGGTGACGCGCTCCAGGTAGGCAGCGGCGTCCTCGCCGGCGCGCCCCGCCTCGTCGACCTCGGCTGCCGCGACGCGGAGAGGCAGGCCAAGCGTGGTCAGGATCTCTCGCCGGCGCGGCGAGCCGGAGCCGAGCAGGAGCGGGTGTGAGTCGTCGATCATGGTCGTGCGGACGCCGGCGGCGCCGGCCCCGGCCGGGCGTGGTCCTAGCACGGCGCCAGCGCGACCGCGGAGCACGACGCAATCCGACCCAATCCGACGCAAACCCAGCCTCGGACGCCAGCGGATCGCGGCGCGTCGATTGCTCTTTTGACTCTCCCCCCGGCAGTAGTAGAGGGTCGGGCGCGATGCGCGCCAACCGGAGGGAGCCTGCACGATCGAGCCTCCCGCTGCTGGTGGCGTCCGGGGTCGTCACGGCGGCCCTCCTTCTTCCGGCGCCGGTGCGCGCGGACGAGTGCGCGCCCGCCAGCGGGCTGTCGGGCTGTATCGATGCCGACAACCTCTGGCCTCACGCAGGCGGCGGCCCTTTCTTCGCCGTGGGGAGCACAGGGACGGCTCCGAGCGCGAAGGCCTCGTTCGGCCTCGTGGCGAGCTACCTGTCGCGGCCAGTGGGCCTGCGCACCGACTCGCCCGACCCCGAGGGGACGGTCATCCATGCGCTGGACAACATGGTCGACGCGACCTTCCTGGCGTCGTTCGGGCTCACCGATCGCCTGGAGGTCACGGTCGCCGCTCCCGTCACCCTGTACCAGGACGGGGCAGGCTTCTCCGACGTCCTCGGCACCGGCACGGAGCTCCAGCGCAGCGTGATGCGCGACGCTCGCCTGGGCGCCGCGCTCGCGATCGTGCCGCCGGCCCAGCGTGGTCCGCTCGACGGCTTCTCGCTGGCAGCGCGCCTCGATCTGGGCGTGCCGACCGGCGACGGGTCGGTGTTCGCCAGCGCCGGGACGGTGACGCTCGCGCCGAGCGTCACCGCAGCGTACCGGCTCGGCAAGCTCCTGCTCGCGACCGAGGTCGGGGCCCGGCTCCGTGGCTCGAGCACGCTGATCGACACCGAGGTCGGCCCACAGCTCCTCGGCGCCCTCGGCGCCTCGGTCGACGTGCTCCCGGACCGCTGGCTCACGGCGTCCGCGGAGGCGTTCGCCCTCTACACGCTCGCCGAGCAGCCCGCCGGAGCCCCGGCGCTGGTGCCGGCGGAGTGGATCCTCTCGGCCACGAGCGCCCCGCTGCTCGCAGGCGACGTCTCGCTGTCCGCGGGCGGCGGCGGCGCCATCCCGTTCGCCTCCGGCGGCGCGCTCACCGCGCCGCGCTTCCGGTTCAGCCTGGGGCTCCGCTATGCGCCGACGGGGCGCGATGCAGACGCCGACGGCGTCCTCGATCGCGACGACGAGTGCCCGCTCGTCGCGGAGGATCGCGACGGCTTCCGGGACGGCGACGGATGCCCCGATCCCGACAACGACGGCGATCGGATCCCCGACGGTCGCGACAGGTGCCGGGACGAGCCCGAGACGATCGACGGCTTCCAGGACGGCGACGGCTGCCCGGACGCGGACGACGACAGCGACGGCGTCCCGGACGACGCCGACGCCTGCCGGAACGACGCCGAGGACCGCGACGGCTTCCAGGACAGCGACGGATGCCCCGATCCCGACAACGATGGCGACGGGATCCTGGATGCGCGCGACATGTGCCCCATGGGCGCGGAAGACGTCGACGGCTTCAAGGACGACGACGGATGCCCCGATCCCGACAACGACATCGACCAGGTCCCTGACGCCAGCGACCAGTGCCCGCTCGTCGCGGAAGATCGCGACGGCTTCCAGGACGACGACGGCTGCCCCGAGCGCGACAACGACGAGGACGGCGTGGCCGACGCGGCCGACGCGTGCCCCATGACCGCCGAGACGATCGACGGCACGAACGACGCCGACGGCTGCCCTGAGCCGGCCGGCAGGTCCTTGCCGCGGTGGTCCGGCGATCAGGTCGTCCTCGACGGCCTGGCCCGCTTCCCGGCGGCGAGCGCCCGCGTGCCGCCGGCCCTCGCGGCGCAGCTCGGCATGATCGCCCAGCTCATGCGCGGGCGCATGCCCCTCGACATCGTCATCGTGGAGGCCTACGCCGATCGTCAGGGCGATCAGTCCGCGCGCGCCCTCGAGCTCGCGGGCGCGCGCGCGAGCGCCGTCAAGGAGCTCCTTGCAACCGCGGGCTTGCCGGCGGACCGGATCACGGCCGCCGCTGGCGACCCATCAGCCAAGCGCGCGCCTGGCGCGCCCCAGATCGAGGTGACGGCGACCCGCGCTCGGCGCTCTGAAGGCGCTTCGGGTGCTCCGGGCGCAGCCCCCTCGACGACCGGAGAGAAGAAACAGAGATGAATGTCCTCGAGGCACGCCGTGCCCGCCATTTGATCATCCGCCTCGACCGGGGCGAGGAGCTCCCTGCAGCGCTGGTGCGCGCCCTTGATGAGGCCGAGGCGCGCGCCGGCTGGATCGAGGGGGTAGGCTCGCTGGAGAAGGCCGAAGTGGCGCTGTTCGATCAAGCCTCCCGCACCTACGCCAAGACGCGCGTCCTCGACGGCCCGTGCGACGTTGTGGCGCTCTCGGGGAACATCGCGCTCCAGCAGGGAGAGACCTCGCTTCGGCTGTCGGCCACGCTCGCCCGCGAGTCGGGCGTCGGCCTCCAGCTCGCCGCCGGCGAGCTCGTGTGGGCGCGCGTCTACGGGCTCGAGCTCCGCGTCACGGCGTTCGACGATCTGCCCCTGGTGCGGGTGTTCGACGATCGAACGGGCACGATGCAGCTCGCGACCCAGTCGTCCGCCATCCCCGCGCTCGCGGGCGAACCGCCCCGCCTGGCGCCTCCGGCGCACGCCCCGGAGCTGCCGCGCGCGACGCCCCCGGCGCTCGCCGTGGAGCCGCCTCGCGCGACGCCCCCGGCGCCCGCCATCGAGCCGCCGCGCGCGACGCCTCCGGCGCCCGCCGTGGAGCCGCCGCGCGCGGCCTCAACGGGCTCCGCGGAGCTCCCCGTCGCGCCGCTGCCGCAGCGCCCGGCCCGTCCTCGCCAGGAGGACGAGCCCTATCCGGAAGTGGGCGACAGCGTGACCCACTTTCACTTCGGCGACTGCACCGTGATCAGCTCGGATGGCGAGCGGATCCGCCTCCGCCAGGAGCGCGACGGCCGCGTGCGCGAGGTCTCGCTGACGATGCTCCGCATCGAGCCTCCCACCGTCGACGCGGCGACAGGCAGGAAGCAGTTCCGCCTCGCGCGGAAGAACTGAGAGCGACCGCGCCACCTCGGTCGAGAGGTGGCGGGCGGCGCCCGCGCGCTCAGAAGACGCGCTGGGCGATGTGGATCGAGTCCCCTGCCTGGAGCGGCACATCGGGGATCTTGTTGTCGATGATGTCCTCGACCGAGACGGTGGTGAACACCGTCTTGCCCTGAGACTTCCTGCGGATCGTGACCCGATCCTTGTCCGCGATGCTGTTGAACCCCCCCGCCATCGAGATGGCGCGGAGCAGCGTCATGCCGGGCTGGAGCGGCAGGGACCCGGGCTTCTGCACCTCGCCGAGCACCTCGACCCGCTTCGAGTTGTACTCCTTGATGCTCACGCTCACGCTGGGATCGGTGAGGACCTGCCCCTCCATGAGCTTCGCGCGCACGAGCTCCGCGACCTCCTGAGGCTCGAGGCCCGACACCTTGAGCCGCTTCACGTAGGGGAAGTCGACGGTGCCATCCGGCGCGACGGTGAACGTCGAGGGCAGCTTGTCTTCTCCGACGATGCGGAGCTCGAACACGTCGCCGACCCCGATGGTCGTCGCCTCCACCGGCGCAGGCAGGTTCGCTGGCTGGGGCGTTCGCGAGGAGCACGCGGCGAGCGCCAGCGCGAGCACGGCGGCGGTCCACCGGCCAGAGCGCCGCATCACATGAACCAGCGCACGCCCAGGTACGCCTCGAACTGCTGCCATCCGAGGTAGTTCGGCGTCGTCTCACCGAGAGGCGTCAGAGGTTTGCTGCTGATGTTGTTGCCGTAACGCAGCGTCGAGTTGATCCCCAGCGAGTCCCCTATCCGGTACTCGCCGAACAGAGACGCGTCCACGCGGACGTCTGTCCAGGGATTCGAAGACGTGGAGTTTGCGCCGTTCTCCGGAATCGCAGGATACACATGGGCCGCCACGCCGCCATCGGCGATCAGCAGGAAGCGTCCGCCGAAGAAGTAGGTGAGCTTCAGGTAACCGCGATCGCGCTCGTAGTAGGTCGAGAGAAAACTGTCGTGGAAATCGCGCGTGAAGCCGGCCGACAGCGACGACAGCGCGAGCGTCGCAGCCTCGGGATCGGCCGACGGGTTCGGCGTCAGGTACCACTTCAGCTCAAGCTGACCGATGACGCTGTCGAAGTCGTGCACCTCGGCCTGGGTGTCTGACGTGTAGAAGCTCGCGCCCCAGCCGGCCATCGCGAGGAGGCCAAACGACGATGTCACGAGACCGTTGATGCCGAGCTGGGCACGCAGCGGATGAGAGGAGAGCTGGGCGGCGGGGTTCGGGTAATTCACGAACCCGAGCGACGCGTCGTAGATGAGCGCGGTGCGGGGCAAGAAGCGCCAGCGACCCCGCGTCCGGATCGTGTGGTGCAAGTTCGTCAGGCTGTCGAACTCATCGACCTCGAAGAACGTGCCCAGAAAGCGATAGCCTAGACGCCAGTCGAGCAGCCCCCCGCCCGGCGTCCACACCAGCTCCGCTCCGGCGTCGGCGTGGACGCGCCGAAAGCTCTGGTTGGAAATCCCGAGATCCGAAGAGGCGATGGTCCGGCCGAGCGACGCATCGACGATCCCGGACCAGGGGCGCCGGGGCAGGATCGTCAGCTTGGCGTCGAGCAGACCGCCGATGTTCCGCTGATCCCTCAGCCGCTCCTGCCCGACCTCGCTGCCGGATACAGGGAAGAACTCTTCATAGGTCGCGGCGATGCCGGCGCGAAACTCGACGTCTGGCGGCGGCGCGTCGGGCGTCACCTCGTAGCGCTGCTGGCTCAGCGTCGAGAGAGAAAACGACGGCGTGATCCGGAGCCGCAACGACCCAACAGGCCCGCGATCATTGAGGCCTGCATAATCGTTTTCGTCTCGGCGGAAGAAGTTGGAGTCATAGCCGAACTC
The DNA here is from genome assembly GCF_051525985.1 of Sorangium sp. So ce145. Lineage (NCBI taxonomy): Bacteria > Pseudomonadati > Myxococcota > Polyangiales > Polyangiaceae > Sorangium > Sorangium sp. So ce145. Next base: position 8,288,495 of record NZ_CP150315.1, read on the forward strand.
CGCAGCGACTCCGGGATGCAGCTCGAGATCGCCGGTGCGTATCCCGATGCCCTCGGTGTAGCGCCGATCCTTGAGCCACGGCTGATCCTGCGCCAGGGCCAACGCCGGGGACAGAGTGAGTGTGACTGCGGCAGCGGCTATGGTTTCACGAAGTTTCATCGCCTATTGGGCAGTGGCAATCCGAGAGAGGCGGTCGCCTACCGAAAACAGCTACTGCACGCAGGCGGCTCGATGATGATCTGGCTGACGGGATACTCGGAAGGATCGTCCTTGGGGAGGTTCGGATCGATCGTCGCCGTCACGGCGCTGTCGCCGATAAAGCCCGCTTCCTGTCCGATGCACTGGTTGGCCTCGGCCGTCAGCTGCTCGGTCCGCTGCCGCAGCACCGTCAGGATCGTGAACTCATGGTTGGAGAGATCGACGTCACGCCGATTCACGGCGAGCTCCAGGCCCTGCCGCCGCTCGCGGGCGGAGCGGATGGCGACATCGATCTGATTCAGCTTGTCGTCAAGACAGAGCGTCTTCACGACGTCGCGCTGCGACCGGGCCGTCTCCAGCTGGCGACGAACCGACGTGCGGGCGCCGTCCATCCGGGCGAGGTAGGTCTCGCTCTGCGCGAGCTGCTCTGCGGGCGAGAGCGTCACCTGACGCGCGAGGCCGGCGGAGGCGTCCGGCGGAGGCGCCGTCTGCGCCTGCGCAGCGGCGATCCCGTGGCCGACCACGACCGAGATCAGCGCCACTGCGGCGAAGCCAGGGATCTGTTCACGCTTCATCGAAGCCTCCGGAAGTCAGACCCGCGCAGTATAGGTGCGGGTAGACGTAATTGTCAAAACGCAATGAACATGCCGAGCAGCCAGCAGCGCGCGTCCATCGGGAGCTCCCGTACGGCGCTCTCTCCGTTCGATGCGCGACGCCAGCACGCCATTCACGTGCAAGCGAGGAGAGAGGATTGCGTCTTGTCCACGGACCCGGAAAGCATCGGGGGCTATTGGCTCACGAAAGTGACAGGAATCACAACCGTCGCGCCGCCGCCCTCAGGCGGCGCGAACTGCGCGCTCTGGACGCGCGCGACGACGCACGAGACCACCGTACCGGAGAGCCCGCCGCCGCCGGAGGGGGTCGCCGAGAGCACCTCGCCGTTGGGGCCGATCTTCGCGGTGATCCGGACCGACCCCTTCATGCTCGGGTCCTCTTGAAGACCTTTGTTGTAGCAACGACGGAAGCCGGCGGTCATCCCGGCCACGACGGAGGGCGCGTTCGAGACGCTCCCGCCGGAGACCGCGGCGCCGCCCACCTGGGCGTTGCCCACCGGGCCCTTGACCGTCTGTGCCGAGCCGGCCGTCGCAGGGCCGCTGGTCCCGGTGTTGCCAATCGTGGCGAGGCCACCACCGCCGGCCGCGCCAGGTCGCACAGTGCCACCCCCGGCGCCGCCCATGTTCAATCCCGCCACACCGCCCTTGCCGACGCCGGCCCCCGAGGCGGCCGCGTTTTCGAGCAAGCCGGTGGGCACGTCGCCCGAGCTCAGGACGCTGGCGGTCGCGTTCCCGCTCGAGTTGAGCGCGCCCAGCATCTGCATGTCGAGCTGCGCGAGCTCGTTGGTGAGCGCCGACGCGCGGGCGTCGCTCATCCCGCCAGAGCCCTTCCCCGGGCTGGCGGCCGCCGCCCCCTTGCTCCCTCCGCCAGCGGCCTTCGGCGCTTCGGCAGCAGGCGCCGCCGTCGCGGCCGGCGTCTCGGCGTCCTCCTTCGGCGGCAGCTCCACCGGCGGCGGGGGCAGCTGCTTCACGGACTCGAGCAGCTGCGCGACGTCGAGCTCATCGTCGACCACCGGGTCCATCCAGTCGGAGTAGATCGACCCCACGGCGCCGAAGTGGAACAGGAACGAGAACGCGGCGATGATCGTGGTCGTCCAGTCGATGTCGTTCGCGATCCCCGACCTCACCGAGACGGGCAGCTGCGGCTTGGGCTGCACCGGCGGCGGCGCGACGAACTGGAAGAGGAACGTCGTCTCCCCCACGACGAGCTTGCCGCGCGCTTCCTCGCTGAGCTGGACCTGGTAGGCCTGGACATTGCCGACCGCCACGCGCTTGGCCGATGACTTGAGCGCGGAGAGCTCGGAGACACCGGCCTTGAAGGCGACCCGACCGGTCATCCCGTCCAGGAAGTTGAGGAAGTACTCGCCCCCCACGAGCTCGAACACCCGGAAATTCGGCGGGATGCTCTTGCTCGGGATGACGAACATGCTCTTTTCGCTGGGGCCGATGGTGACGTGGGTGCGCTGCTTGATGACGCGCTCCTCGATCACCTTTCCCCCCTGAACCAGGCCGATCCTGAGGACCTTCGGGCCGGTCACCGGTGCGACCGCCCGCATGACCGCGGTCATCTGCCCGGGCTGCCCGGGGCGCGACGGGGTGGGGTGCGGGTGCTGCTGGGTCATTCCAAAGGGCTCCGGGAGAGGGGGGACGAAGCGGGCGCCGATCGCGATCGCGCGCGGCTTGCGGAGCCGCGCTCCGGGGCCCGGCAGGCCCCGGGCCCGGGTCCGCCAGCGACGCGCCGCGCAGCGGAGGGCACCATAATTTGCGAGGGTACACGGACAGCTCGGGGCGGTCCAGGAGAGCGCGCCGCGCTCACCGGGGCGCCCGGCGAGAGCGTCGAGGCGATCCGGAAGGGCGCCCGGAGCCCCCGGCGCCATCGACGTTACCGGCGCTGTCGGCCCTACCGGCGCTGTCGGCGTCATCGAGAGATTCCAGGGCGACCCGCACGAGCGCGTCGATCGCCTCGCGACCTCGCGCGGCAGCGGCGCGGCCGGCCCGCCCAGCGGCCGCGGACGCGATCGCGCCGGCGCCCCCCGCGCCCAGGACGAGCGCGATGACCGAGGGCCCGGCCTGCGCGAGGTACGAGAGCGTGGCGAGGAGCAGCGCGGCGAGCGCCGACAGGCGCGCCGCCGCGCGCGGCCACCCCGCGCCGGCGTCGAGCCGCTGCTCGATCTCGGCGAGGAGCTCGTTCGCCGCCGCGATCTTCGCGCGCGGGTCGGCGGCGGCCATGACCTCGAGCGCGAGGCGGCGCTCCCAGCTCTCCGGCGGCGACCGCCTCGCGAGCTCCGCCAGCCGCGCCTCGCCGGGCAGCGCGCGGAGCGAGCGCGCGAGCGACATCAGGTCGCCGCCGGTCGCGCGCGCGACCTGCGCGGGGTGCTTCCACGAGATCGCGGCGCAGGCGGCGCTCGACGCGATCGACAGCGCGCTCAAGAGCACGGCGACGGCGGACACACCGGCCGCCTAGAACGGCTCCTTGAAGATCGCCTGCTCGATGCGGTCCAGGAACGGCTGACGCAGCTCGGCGAGCGTGAGCTTCGGCTGGATCCGGCTGACGTCGACGGCCGCGATGGGCTTCTGGATGCGGCCCGTGATCGTCACCTCCGCGAGCGTGATGACCCCGCGCTGCTTGCCCTTCTCCTGCGCGCTCGCCGGCGCGCCGTGGCCGAGGATCGCGAGCAGGACCGAACCCAGCGCAAGTGCCTTGTACATGCTCATGGTCTCCCTCACGTGTCGGTCGCGGCGTCGGCGACGCCTCCATCCGGCGCGGCGGCAGGAGGAGCCGCGGGCTGAGCCGCGGCGGCAGCCGCGTTCAGCTCCCCTTCCTTGAGCTTGGCGCGGTTCAGGAGCTCCTCCGAGTCGTCTCGCTGCCCCTTGTTGCGCAGCTCCTGGAACCTCGTCAGCGATTTGATCGCCTCCGCCACCTGCTGCTTCGGCGTCATGCCGGGGACGGCGGGGGCGAACAGGTAGAGCAGGCCGAGGTCGTAGTGGACCTGGGCCAGGTTCGGGTCGCGGGCGAGCACCCAGTCGAACTCGCGCTTCGCGTCGGCGTAGCGCTCGAGCAGGCGGTACGCGTCCCCGAGGTTGAGGTGCGCGGCGAGGTGCTCGGAATCGAAGCGGACGGCGCCCTCGAGGAGCGGCAGCGCCTCCTGGGCGTTGCCCGCCTCGAGCAGGTAGGTCGCGAGCTGCACCCGCGCCTCGACGAGATCGGGGCGGCGCGTCACCGCCCTGCGGAACTCCTCGAGCGCCGCGGCGCGCTGCCCCTGCTCCCGGTAAATCAGGCCGCGGAGCAGCAGCGCCTCGGCGTTGTCCCTGTCGCGCGGCGGGTTCTCGCTGACGGGCTCGAACCCGTCCAGGATCGCCTGGAGCGCGTACAGCGCGAGATCGAGGCGCCGGTTCCTGTAGTGATCGCGGGCGATGATCACCATCGCCGGCCGGTAGTCGGGGTTGATCTTCAGCGCCTCCTGCGCGATCCGCTGGGCAGAGCCGGTATCCCGCTGGAGCGACTTGACCTCCGCGAGCGTCGCCGCGACGGCCGCCGACTTCGGCATCTGGCCGCGCTTCTCGTTCAGGAGCCGCTCGGCCTCGCCGAGCTGGTTCTTCCTGGCGAGCAGCATCGCGTACGCGATGATGGCGGGCTCGTAGTCCGGCACGATCGTGAAGGCCTGGCGGTAGCTCGCGCCGGCGCCCGCGTCGCGGAGCCGCTCCTGCACCACGCCGAGCGAATAGAAGGCCTGGTGCGCGCGCGGATCGGCCTGCGTCGCCTGCCCGAACTGGGCCCTCGCGTTGACGAGATCGCCGGTCGCGAACGCCTGCAGGCCGCCTTGGTAGAACGCCGCCGCCCGGGCGTTCATGGCCGGCGCAGCCGTCTGGGCGGGCAGATCGTAGGGGCGCGCCGAGCTCGGCATGTCGTTCATGCCGTACGGCGCCTGGACGGGCGCGGTCGCGGCGGGCCCCGCTGGAACCGTGGGCACCTTGGGCGGCGGCGTCGCCTCCTCGCCGCAGGACGCGAGGGCGAACGGCGACATGACCGCGAGCAGGCTGGCGAAGAGGGTGACAGGGAGGCGGCGCATCATGGGACGACCGGCAGGGGCAGGGGGAGGCCGTCGGGCGCGAGCGGCGGGGTCATGCCGGGCCGCGTCCGGAGGAAGAGGCCATCCTTGTACTCGAACGGGCGCTTCGTCTCGGGATCGATGACCCCCTGGCTCCACTCGCGGAGCTTGGCGTCGCCGAGGATGTCCGTGAAGAACGCGAGCCGCTGGATCGCGAGGTCGACCGCTGGATTCCGGACCTTCCACGCCTTCGCCCAGACGACGGACTCGACGTAGAACTTGACCATCGCCTTGTCGGCATCGTTGAGGAGCCGCTCGCGCGCCGCGCGCCACTGCTCGCGCCGGTTCTGCCGGAGCGCGTCGGCCGTCTCCTGGAGATCCTCGCGATCGCTCGTCTCGGCGAGCTTGAGCAGCTTCTCTTCCTTGTCCGTGTACAGCCTCAGCCCCGGCGGGCGGGCATTGTAGAGGCCGGTGCGGCACGAATCGTAGAGCGAGCCCTGACGCGCGCGCGCGGCCACCGACCACGGCCGCGACTCGTAGGTGGTGATGACCTCCTGGAGCTCCTTCCAGTACCTGTCGTTGGCCTTGGTGATATCCGCCTCGAAGGCCCTCTTCACCTGATCGATGACCCCCTCGTAGCGGTGATGGCCGGTGTCGTAATCGAACTCGGCCTTGATGCGATCGTCGATGGCCTTGTAGGCGCACTCCGCCGCCATGTCGGCCTGCACCGAGCCGAGGGCCTTCACCTTGTCGCCGGACGCCGAATTCCGGAAGGACGTGAACGCCGTCATGGTGTTCTTGCACCAGTCCCGCGCCTTCGGATCTCCGCCGGCGGCGCGCATCTTGGATGCATGGTACGCCGCCTGGACGACATACCCGCTCGCGGCCGGGTTGTTCTTGTTGGCCGCGTAATAGGCCTCCATCGACTGCGTGGCCTTGGTCCGGGCGGCGCGGTTCGGGCCCTCGTCGGCCCCGCGCTCGTCCCAGGCCTTCAGGTCCGCCGAGGCGACGAGGAAATCGATGTCGGCCTTCTGCTCGGGGGGCGGGCTCAGGCTCATGAAGGTGGCGCGCGAGGCGGTCATCTTGTCGCGCTCCCCGATGTTCGCGTAGAGCAGCACCGAGTTCCTGGCGGCGTCCCGGCGCGCCGCCTGCTCGAACCGGCCGTTGCGAGCGATGGTGTCGTAGGTCTCGGCCGCGCTGCGGTAGTTGAAGAAGAGCACGTACGCGGCGGAGAGCGCGTCGTAGGCCTGCTTCAGGTACTTCACCCGCTCGGCGTAGCGCTTCGGATCGGGGTTCTTCGGAGGGTTCGCGCCCGGATCGCCCTTCTCGAGCTTCGACAGGTTCTCCTCGCTGCCGTACTCCTTGATGAACAGGGAGTACATCTCGATGGCCTGGTCGTAGTCGCCCACCTGCTTGTAGCAGTAAGCGCCGTTCATGGCGGCCTCCGGCGCCTCGTCGCGGGCCGGCGCCTTCTCGAGCGCGACCTTGTAGAGCGCCGCGGCCTCGCGCCAGGCGGCGACGCGCGCGGGGCCGTCCGGCATCTTCTCGGCCTTCTCGAAGGCCCGGGCGGCGTCGATGTAATAGCCGCGGGAGATCGTCGGCCGGGCGATGTCGCCCTCCTTCAGCTTCTGCTCCTCGCTGACGGCGCAGCTCCGCGTGAGCGCCGCCTCGGCGAGCTTGCGGCTCTGCTCGACGTTGTTCTCGAGGTTCGACATCGTCGTGAGCCGCTCCCACGCCTTGTAGCCGAACTCCGTCTTGCCGCACTGCGCTTCGTAGATGGGCTCCATCCGCTTGCGCGCCTCGGCGAACTGGCCGTAGAGGAAGTAGTAGTCGGCCGCCTGGAACGCGTAGAGGTCGATGTTCTTCGGGGCGTCGAGCGCGGGAGGGACCCGCTGGATGTACTCGTCCCGCGCGGTGACGGCCGCCTGGACCTGGGGGGGCAGCGGCTCGGCGACGACGCGCTGCTGATCGCCCTCGCCGACGATCTTGACCTTCTCGCGCGGCTCGATGCCCTCTGCGCCGCTCGTTCGCTTGAAGAGCTTGTGTCGATCCAGGAGCGCCTGGTGGGCGGTGTCGACAACCATGTACGCCGCGGGCTGCAGGTACTTGTCGTCCTCGTTGGAGTCCCGCACGCCGACCGCCGAGCTCCTCGCCTGCTCGATCTCGTGCGTCGCGGGCGAGCGATCCATCGCCACCGTGATGACCACGACCATGTGGTGCGCGTCGGCGAGCCAGTACCGGCTCTCGTACGCGTCCGGGGCGTTCTCGTCCTGGGCCAGGTAGCCGGCCCAGCCCTGCGCGGCGAGGCGGTACTCGCCGAGCGCCCGCTCGAAGATCGGGTCGCGCGTCTCCTTGTCGCCGACCGTCAGCGCCTGCTGCACGAGCGCGCTTCCGGCGTTGGTGTGATCGGCGGCAGCGCGGCGCAGCCCGCCGCGCACGAGCCGCTCGGCGGTCTGGATCGCCTCGGGATCGTCCTTGTTCGCCTCGACCCACGGGGTCGTCCCGACGTACTGGGCGAGCTTCGTGCGCGCCTCGAGCGCCTTCGCCGAGTTCATCGCCCGCTCGGCCGTCCCCTCGCGCGATTGCGAGGTGAGCGTGTCGTAGATGTCCGCGATCTGGTTCTGGACCACCGGCGCGTCGCGGTGCATCGGCCACTTCTTGAGGAGGATCTCGCTCACCTCGATCGTGTTCCGATACTGATTGAGCTCCTTGAACTCCAGCGCGAGCGCCTTGTAGATCTCGACCGTCCACTTCTGATCCTGCGGGATCAGCTTGGGATCCTGGACGCGCTCGATGGCGATCCGCATCTTCTGCTCGGCCATGCGCGGGTCGGTCTCGACGTCGAGGACGTCGTTCCGCGGGACGTAGGGCTCGTCCGGTCCGGGGCCGACGAAGTCGAGGTACGTGAGCGAGCCGGCGATGTAGGTGTACGCCTCCGCGCGGAAATCCGCGCCGGGATCGCCCGTCAGCTTCTCCTGTTCGTCGGTGTAGCGGAGCAGCTCGATGAACTGGCGTACCGAGGTCTCGTAACGCTGCTGCTTGAAGTACGTCCAGGCGAGCTTGTACATCGCGACGCCGTGGACAGGGGGCTTCTTGTACTTGATGGACTGCCGGTATGCCGACTCCGCCCTGTTGTAGTTGAACGGGCCGCCGGCGCGGTCGATCTCGTTGAAATGGTAGTCGCCGATCTGCCACCAGACCTCGGCGATGTAACGGGGCTCCGCGCCGAGCGCCGTCTTCTGCGGGATCGGCTGGCAATCGTCCGGATACGGATCGACGTACGCCGTCTCGTCCTCGGTGACGGGCGCCCGCCCCCGCGCGCCCTTTCGCGGGAGCGCCCGGCCGCCCGGCGTGGACCCGATGGGCGTCGGGTGGCGCGCCTCCCAGCCGGTCCAGTAATCGTTGTCGTGGTCCTGCGGGAGCTTGCCGACGGTGTCGCGCGTCGGATCCTTCGGGTCGGTCTCGACGGGATAGGGATACTTGTCGTGGCACACGAGCGAGCGCCACACCTGTTGCGCCTCGGGAAACCGGACCGAATCGTTCAGCGCATGGCCGAGGTAGTAATAGATCCCGGCGAGCTCACGGTACTGGGGGAACTCGCGGATGACGCGCTTGTAGAGCGCGATGGCCGGGAGCAGCGCGACGCTGAGATCCTCGCTCGCGTCGTTGTCGGTGCGCGCGCGCTCCTCGTAGAGCGCGGCCAGGCGGAACATCGCGTCGGGCGTGTTCTCGGGGTGGGCGTTGGGGCCGCTGTAGCGCTCGACGAACACCTCGAGCCGGCGGATCGCCTCTTCCCGGGCGTCGCGGAGCCCCTTCCTCTCGATCTCGATCTCGCGGTCGAGCGACGAGAGGATGCGGCGGCGCCTGTCCTCGTAGTGGTGCTGCACGATGCGGGTGATGGCGCTCCGGTAGTCGCGCGCCGCCTTCTCGTAGGCGGCCGCCTCTTTCTCGAGCGCGGCGAGCGCCGCCAGCTGGGCCGGCGTCGGAGGAGGAGGCGGCGGCGCCTGCTTGCGCCCGACCGACATCGGCGGCGCGAAGGGTTGCACCGCTGGCGCAGCCGGCGCCGTGGCGCCAGGCGCAGTCGGCGCAGCCGTGGCGCCAGGCGCAGGCATGGTCGGTGCAGCCGCGGGAACGGCAGACGCCGCCGGCGCTGGCTGGCCACCCGGCTGAGAGAGCGCGAGCGGCGCGACCGCCAGCACCAGGGCAAGGCTGGCAAACCCGAGCGCGCCGCGCGGGCGACGGCGCCCCGCTCGCACAGCGCCGAGCGGCGCGCCAGAGATCTGCGGCGCGCTCGCGCCACCACGCTCCTTGCTCACTTCTCGTCCTCCGGATCGCCGCTGTCGTCGAGGACCTCGTTGAGCTCCTCCTTGAGGACCCGATCCTCACGGGCGCGCTCGACCTGCAGGCTGCGAACGCGCGTCATCTGCTCCTCGCGGACCTCCCACGCCTCCTCGGTGATGCCGACGTCGGCGCGCAGGATGATGTTCTTCAGCCGGTCGCGGACGAGGCCGAAGTTTCGCATCGCGACCTCGCCGACGACGAGGCGCGCCTCCCTGTCGAGCCCGTCGAGCTGCACCGAGTAGTGAACGACGTTCGCCGTCTCCCGGCCGACGATCTGCCGGAGCCCCGCGGACTTCTGGGCGACCTCCCCCTCGATGTCGCGGAGCGCCGCCTCGACCCTCGCGTCCGCCGCGTCGCCGGCGCGGAGCACCGGCGTGATGCGCTGCGCGTACGCCGCGAGCTCCGCGCCGCCGGCGCCCGCCGCGGCCAGCTCCACCTCGCGCGTCAACGCGTCGCGGTGGGCCTTGCGCACCTGCGCGTCCTCGATGAAGCGCTGATCGCCGAAGCCGACCTGGACCCGGCCCGCGCTGACCTGCTTGCGGAGCACGTCCGCCTGCTGGCGGTAGAGCGCGAGGTCGCGCTCGTTCTGGGCGAGCTCGATCTCGAACCGGGCGATGCTCGCTGGATCCCGGACGACCCCGGCGTGCGGGCCATCGCGGAGGAGCCGCCTGAGGCCGTTGACCGTCGCCTGCAGCGAGTCCATCTGCAGCGTGAGCTGCTGCAGGCGCTGCGACTGGGTGTTCCACTGCTTGAGCGCCTGCGCCTCGCGATCCTGGAAGTCGGCGTCCGTGACGGGCACCCGCGCGAGGCGCTTCTCCAGCGCCCTGCGCCTCGCGCGCGCGCCGCCGATCTCGCCCGAGAGCGAGTCGTCCTCCACGTCATCCATGCCCTGGCCGAGCGCGAGGCGCGCCAGCGCGACCCGGTTGAGCAGCGCGAGCGCCTTCTCCTCGCCGGCCTTGAGCTCCGGGAACGCGCGCACCCGGTTGGGCGAGCTGAGAACGGCGTTCAGCTTCTCGATGAGCTCGTTCGACTGCTTGATCAGCTCGCGGCAGTGGTTGATGTCGTCGATCACCGCGAACGCGGCCGGGCCGTCCTCGGCCTCGCGCGCCCACTGCACCGTGAGCGGCGGGAGCGAGGTGGCCGTGTCGAGCGCCTCGAGCTGCTCCTGGCTCAGCTTGTCGTAGTAGACCGCGGGATCGCTCGTCGAGCCGAGGAAGGCGTCCACGCGCGCGCGCATCGGGTCGTAGGTGGCGCGGACCCCCTCGTACACCTTCAGCGCCTTCTCGAAGCGGCCCGCGCGCAGCATCAGGTCGCCGCGGAGCAGCGAGCCGTCCGCGATGTTCTGGCTGTCCGGCTCGGCGATCGCGAGGATCTCGAGCGATCGCTGGGCGCGATCGACGTCGCCCAGGCGGACATACACCCACGCGAGCTCGTAGAGCATCGTCCCGAACTCGGGCGAGACGCGGTCGATGTGGCCGTAGGCCTGCACGGCCTGGGACCACTGGTCGGCCTCGTAGAAGAGCCGCCCGATCGCGAGCCACGCGAGGTCGATGACGCGCCGGTGCTCCGGGGTGTCGGCCGGCAGCTGCGTCACCTTCTGGAACAGATCGATCGCGGCGACGTAGCGGGTCTTGGGCACCGCCGGCGGCGCCTCGCCCTCCTTGAGCGGCTCGGGCGGGGGCGTCGCCTCCTTCACCGCGATGAGGCCGAGCAGGTACCTCGCCTGGTGGAAGTACTCGCTCTGCGGGTCGACCGCGCCGAGCGAAGCCTTCGCGCCGCCGAAGTCCTTCTTCACGTAGAGGCCCTTGCCGCGCGCGTACGCGAGGGCGCTCCCCGCCGTGGAGGCCGGGACGCTGTTCATCGACGCGAAGACGGCGTCGAGCGCGTCGTAGTCCTTGATCCGGAGGCAGATGTCCACGAGCCGGCCGAGCGCCTTCGCCTGGTAGGTGGCGAAGCGCGGCTCGGCGCCGCTCGCGACGATCCGCTGGAAGACCCGGCGGGCCGAGAGGTACTGCTTCGAGCGGAAATAGGTCTCCCCGAGCAGCGTGAGCGCGTCCGGGAACGCCGTCGGATGGTCGGGGTACTTCTCGACGACCTGGTTCAGCACGTTCGCCGCCCGCTCGTAATCCCTGGAGCCCATCAGGAGCTGGGCATCCGCGATGCGCTGGGCCGGCGTGCGCTGCTCGCCGCGGGACTTGTGGATCGCCGCCTGGATGGCGCCGAGCCCGGAGGTGACGCTGCCGATCTGCTGAGAGGCGCTCGTGTAGGCGCGCTCAGCGTCCAGGGCCCACGCTTCGGCGGAGGCCGCGGTCGTCGCCGCGCCGAGCGCGAGCACGCCAAGCAAGGCAGGGAGTACCCGCGATCCGGTGTCCCAGGTCATGGTGGCTTGTCCTAACGAGCTCGAACCTACTTCCCACCCGCGGCGGCGGACGGCTGCCCGGGAGCATCCGAGAGGCCGCTCACGATCTTCTCGACGAAGCGGACGGCTGGCCGCTCTTCGAGCGGGGTCGTGACGCCGCCCTTCTCGAACGCGACCGCCTGAAGGTTGATGGTCTTGCCCTCGACCGCCGTGAAGGAATGGCTGGAGCGCACCTCGAAGCGGTAGCCCCGGAGGTAGGAGAACACCCCGTAGCCGTTGCCCTGCAGGTTCACGAGCACCTGGAGCGTGTGATCCCCCGGCGGAACGGAGCCGTTGAAGATCGGGATCTCCGTCTGCTCGGCGAGGGCGCCCGACTGATCGGTCTTGTTGTACTGGACGGCGCCATCCAGGACGATCAGCACGCGCGTGACGCGGAACGCGGACGACAGCTCGTTGTTGAATCGGATCGAGGCGCGCGAGCCGGCGCCGCCGCCGGAGAGGATCGTGTCGCTGAGGAGCGAGAGCCGCGTGTGGCTGCGGCGGATCTGCTCCTTGAGCTCGTCGATGCGCTGCTCCAGATCGCGCAGCCGCACCGCATAGGTCGGACCATCCATCGCCGGAGCGGCGGCCGCGCCCGCAGCCGGGGCGCTCGTCGGGGCAGCCGTCGCGCCGGGCGCCGCCGTCGCGCCCGCAGCGGGGGCGACCGTCGCGGCAGGCGCCGCCGCCCCCGCAGCCGGCGCGACCGTCGCGGAAGCCGGCGCAGGAGCCGCTTGCGCTCCGTTGACCGGCGCAGGCGCTGCGGGGACAGCCGGCGCTGTGGAGGCCGCCGGCGCCACGGAGGCGGCGGGAGCAGCGGCCTTGCCCCTCGCGCCGCCCGGGGCCTGCGCGAAGGCGGGCATCGACATCAAGAACGAGGCTCCCACCCCCACAGCCAGCATCCTGATAAGTCGCATCGAAAGGTAACCTCGTGGTTGAACCCTCGTCAGCAGAGGGGGGCGACCTCACGCCCGGTGCCGGGGAGTCTAGTGGCGGCGGGCTTCCGAGCGCAACGACATGGACACCTGCCTCGTCCCCCGGCGCAGGCTCCCGTCGCTCGCGGCGTGAAGACAGCACGGCGCAGCCGAAATCGTGTGAGGGCCCTCCCGCAGCGGGCGCGGACGGCGTCCTCGGCCGGTCCGCAGGGCGCTGCCCCGAGAACGTCACGCGACCGCGACCGGCTCTCGCCACCGGCGGCGCGCGGCGCGCGTAGAGGTCAGCGCACGCCCGGTCCCCTGCCCTTCCCCGGCCGCGGGCGCCGCGGGCGAAGGGGGCTCGCTCGCTCGGGGGCGGATCCGCTAAGGTGCGCTTGTGTCAGGGGAAGGAGTGCTCCTCAGATCTTCGAGCCGCGCCGCGCGTCCGATCCGACGCTGCGGCCGCCGCCGCGAACACCCCGCCGCCCGGGCCGCCGAAGGAGCGCCGCAGAGGCTCGGCCGCTCCGGGAGCTAGGATGGTCCCGATTTCTCGAGAGGAGGTCACGGACGAAGCCCTGATGATGCGCTTCCAGGGCGGCGACCGCGCGGCGTTCGCCGGGCTCGTCCGGCGGCACAAAACGTCCATCTACAACTTCATCCTGCGACAGGTCCGCGGGCCTGCGATCGCCGAGGATCTGGTGCAGGATGTGTTCGTGAAGATCGTGCAGAGCGCCTCCGACTTCAAGCACGAGGCCAGGTTCACCACCTGGGCGTTCGCCATCGCGCGCAACGTCTGCATCGATCACCTGCGCAAGATGTCGCTCCGGCGCCACCCGTCGCTCGACCAGGGCTCCGGGGAGGGCGGCGACGGCCCGACGCTCGGCGAGCGGACCGCGGACCCGGCGCCCCAGGCCGCGGTGGACCGGGTCGCGATCGGGACCGAGATGGGGCAGCGCATCGTCCGCGCCGTCGAGGGTCTCCCGCACGAGCAGCGGGAGGTCTTCCTGCTCCGGGAGATCGGGCACGTGCCCTTCAAGGACATCGCCCACATCGTGGGGGTGCCCGAGAACACGGTGAAGAGCCGGATGCGCTACGCCCTGGAGCGGCTCCAGGAGGCCCTCTCGGAGTACGAGGATTACGCGAGGGCGCTGCGCTAGCGCTCCGGAAGAGCTGTCTATGGACTGCGAGAAGTTCGACCAGCACGTGATGGACGCGCTCTACGACGAGCTCGACGAGCTGACGTATGCGGCCATGAAGCGGCACATGGACGGCTGCGCCCGGTGCGCGTCGGCGTTCGCCGGGCTGCGCGCGGCGCGCGACGTCGGCGCCTTGCCGTTCGAGGAGCCGAGCGAGGAGCTCGAGGCGCGGATCCTCGACGCCGTCGAGGTCGCGCAGAAGAAGACGCCGTTCCGGCGCAAGGCGCTCCGCGCGCTGGCCTGGGCCGGCAGCCACGCGATGCGCCCGCAGCTGGCGATGGCGGCGCTGTTCGTGCTCGTCATCGGATCGAGCCTGCTGCTGCTGCGGCCGAAGACGGGCGTGGCGCCGGTGCGGGTCACCGAGTGGGGCCAGCCCGCGTCGTTGGATCAGCACGAGGCGCCCCGCACGGCCGCGCCTGCCCCCGCGGCCGTCGTGATGCAGGAAGGCGACGGCCGGCGCTCGGCCGAGGCCAAGGCGAACGATGCGCCCAGGGCGGAGGCGGCGAAGGAGAAGAGCGCGCGTGCGTCGGCGTCCGCGTCCCCGGACGACGGCGCGAGCGCCGCGTTGCACGAGGCGCAAGCGCTGCAACGCAAGTCGGGCTGCGCGGCCGCCGTCGGCAAGCTCGACGAGGTCGGCGCGCAGTACCCGGGCACGCCGTCCGCTCACGCCGCGATGTGGGAGGCGGCCCGGTGCTACCAGGCCTCCGGGGACACGGCGAAGGCGCGCGAGCTGCTGCTCGCGCTGCGCTCCGCGAAGGGCTACGGCGACCGCGCCGAGCAGCAGCTCGCGGACCTCGAGGCGAACGCCGCCGGCGCGCAGGCGCAGAACTCGGCGCCGGCGGCCGCCGCCCCCGCCGCTGCGGCGCGGCGCGCTGCGCCCAAGGCGGCGATGCCCGCGGCGCCGCCGCGCGGCGCCGAGGAGCAAGGTGCGGCGGGCCCCGCGCAGGCGGCGCCCGCCGACACCGCGACGTCCCGCTGACGGGCCGCCGGCGCGGCCGCGCCTCCGCCGTCCCGGGCGCCGCGCCTCGACCTCACCGCGCGCCGCGGCGGCGCCAGCGTCAATTCGATCTCACCGGCGCGTCGCGGATGTAGGCGATCGTCCTGATCGTGCCGACGATGCGCTCGCGATCGTCCGGCGTGAGATCGACGAAGCGGATCCCCATGCCCGGGTTCGGGTTGTCGTGGAGGGGGCGCACCTCGTTGATCCACTGCACCGTCCCCTCGAGCACGTACGAGCCGCCGGTCCCCGGCGGCGAGAAGCGGAGCGTGAGCCGCGTGCCGATCGAGAGAGGCTGCGTCGTGCGGACGAAGATGCCCATCTCCGAGATGTTGGTGATGGACGCGTAGAGGAACGTGTCGTCGGTCTCGCAGTCCACGAGCCAGGTGACGTCGAGGCGCTCGGACGAGCGTCGGTCGAGCGAATCCGAGGCGGGGACCTCGAGCTCGGCGTCCTCGCCGGGGCGATGCGCGTCGCCGTAGGGGCCGGTTTGCGCGCAGGACGGCGGCGTACCGCCCGGCGCGTCGGGCGGATGGTTCGAGTCCCCACGGCCCCCGGTCATGAGTCTGCGACTAGCCGCTTTCCGCACGCGCGTCGAGGGCGCTCGACGAGGAGGAGCACGCGAGCGTCGCCGGGCCGCGCGATGCGAGCCGCGCAGCGCGCGCATGCGTCGGGATCCCCACGAGGGCAGCTCACCGCACGCGGATGACGCCGCCGCGGATGCGGTCCTCGTGTTCCGGCCCGCGCGTCACCTGTAAGCGCGTCTCACCGGCGAAGAGGCCGAAGTAGAGCGTGTAGTCGCCCGGGGTGAAGTTGGGCTCGAGCCGGAGCTCGTGGTCGTCCACGACGACGTCGCCCGGCTGCCACAGGCTCAGCGGGTAACGCCCCTCGATCACGGGATGGTCGCCGTTGTATCGACGCTGGAACCCGTCGATGTGAACGAACATCTTCCAGTTGCCGGTGATCGGCCGGTGGACCCGGAAGTACGTCCGCAGGTGGTAGCTCTTCTGAGGGACGACGCTCGAGACCTTCTGGCCGTCGTCGTCGGTGAGCTCCCAGCCGAGCACCTCCAGCTGATCCTCGAGCATCGCGTCGAGCGGGTTCTCGGGAGCGGCGGGCTCGTCGAGGACGATACGGCCGAGCCAGCTCTCGTTCGGCCTGCCCCCGAGCTCGTTCGACGCAAGGAGGATCTGGCTGGAGCGGCCGTCGAGGACGGGCAGGTTGCGCCGGTAGCGCTTGCGAAAGAGGCTGTTCAACCGGGGCAGATCGTCGGCCTTCACGACGAGCCAGCGGCGAGCAGCGGGGACGACCGGAGCGGCGCCGTCCCCCGAGCTCCCCGCGGCGGTGAGCCAGTCGAACGCCTGCAGGACATCGGTGAACGAGGTGACCTCGCCGCCCTGGTAATAGGCCGCCGTGCGGCTCCGGACGCCGAGCGTCGCGAGCGGCTCGCCGGGCTTGCGAAGCGACTCGTACGACGCGAAGACCTCCTTCGGCGAGAGCTGGGCCGCGAGCGCCGGATAGTACCAGAAGCTCAGCGCGAAGCCGGCGACGAGGCCGGCGAGCGGCGTGCCGACGGCGCGCGGGAGGGAGGCGCGCGCGACGGCGTGGCGGAACGCGTCGCGCGCCACGAGGAGCAGCACGGGGCTCGCCGCCAGCAGCATGGGCAGCGCCCACCAGGCGTTCATCCCGTACGCGGCGAGGTGGTTCGGCATCCTCGCCACGGTGCCCCACCCGATGCGCTTGCCGACGAAGAGCATCGCGCCGACGCCGACGAGCGCCGCCTCGAGGACGATCAGCAGGAAGAGCAGGTTGCCGTTCCAGATGCGAGCGAGCTCCGCGGCGCCGGCGTGCACCTCGTCGAGGACGCGCCGCGCCCACGCGCTGAAGCTGCGATCGAGCTCGCGGGGCTGCTCTTCGAGCCAGGTGAGCGAGACGAGGCCGGCGAACGCGAGCAGGACGAAGCGCATCGCCGAGGCCGCTTCGCCCTCGAAGCTCTTCGGGAAGACGGGCTTGTCGACCGAGAAGACGCTGAGCGCCCTGTCCGGTGAGGTGACGAGATCGCGGTAGAGGACGAAGGCGAGCACGGCGCAGCCGACGGCGAGCGCCCGCGAGGAGGGGGCGCCGCGCTCGAGATCGCGGACGGCGAGCGCGGCGATGGCGGCGAGGAGCGCGGGGCCGCTGAACGGGAGCGCCCCGGCGTGCGGCGCGAGGACCGCGAAGGCGCCGTAGGCGAGCGCAGATGTAACGATCAGGGCGATCCGGACGCCGGCCTCGCGATCGAGGAGAGGGTCGACGATCTCGCCCGCTCGGTCCGCGGCGGGGGCTCGGAAGAGCCGGCCGACGGCGAACGGCAGGAAGGCGCTCCACGGAAAGAGGGCGTGGCCGAGCTGGCGCAGCGTGAGATCGAACGTGGACTCGACCGGCGGCTTCTTGAGGAGCGCCACGCCGAGGGCGCGGGGGAGCGGCTCGCCGGCGCTCGAGCTCGCGAGCACGAGGGCGCCCTGCGCCGCCGCCGCGACGCCGAGCACCAGCGCGGCGGCGCCCACGAGGTCGCCCAGCGTGGGCCCCCGGCCTTCCGGCGCGGGCCAGGCGCCGGACGTCCGGAGCAGGAGCCAGGTCAGGCCGGCGCCGAGCGCGGGGACGGCGACCCCGATCAGCAGGCCGCGGCTGAGGTATCCGGCGACGACGCCGAGGATCCCCACGGCGAGCCACGCGGCCGGCGCGAGCCGGGCGCCGCGCTGCGCCCCTCGCCCGCCCTCGAGCAGCGCGCCGGTCAGCCCGCAGAACGCCATCGTGAGCGCGGCCATCGTGACGATGTCGCCGAGCAGGGTGCGCGCCTGCATCACGTAGAGCGGCATCGTCACGAGCACCGCGACGCCGTACAGGCCGGCCCTTCGATCGACGAGGCGGGCGAGGAGCTCGTAGAGCACGAGCGCGCCGGCGAGCCCCCACAGCGCGAGCGGGAGGCGCCCGGCCCAGTCGTGCAGGCCGAACACGCGGAAGCCGAGCGCCATCGAGGTGAACCCGAGCTCTCCCATGCCGAGATCGGTCAGGGTCGGCAGCTGCCCGGGAGCGTCCGGGAGATCCACGCCGCGCGCGCCGAAGACATGGATGGCGATGCGGCGGGCCAGGTCGGCGCGATCGAGCTCGTAGGGGTCCCAGATGCCGCTCTTGCCGATGAGCGGCAGCAGCGCAAGGGCCGCGAGCGCGAGGGCCGCGAGCCTCGCGAGGCCGGCGCGCCCGCTCCCGGCGGCCGCGCGGCCGCCGTCCCCGCTCCCGGCGGCCGCGCGGCCGCCGTCCATGACCGGCGCGTCACCGATCTCAGCCGAGCGCGCCTCGAGGGGGGGCACCTCGGCGCGGGGTGGGGCTCCGCTCGCGTGCGGGTCGGGGGCGGCGGGCGGGGCTCCGCGCTGTGGGTCCCCTCGGTGGACGCTCGACATGCAGGGCATCCCCTTACCGCCTTCGCGCGCGCGTGACCACGGATCGTGGGGAAGCGTTTGTAGCCCCCCTGGGCGTCTGCTATCGCGCGCGGCGTGGTGAAAGCCCGTCCCCAGAGCGCGCCCCAGGGCGCGAAAGCGCGCCCGCAGGCGCCGAAGCCCGCCCCGGCCGCCGGTGGCCCCCGTCGTCCTGCCAAGAAAGGTAACGAAGGCAGCCGCCGGGGAGCGCCGTCCGGCGAAGAGCCCCGGGCGAGCAAGAAGCGAAGCCCCACGGCGCGCTCGTCCGGCGCGGCCCGCAGCCAGCCGGGACGTGGATCCCGCCCTGGTGGCGACACGAAGGGGCGACCGCTCCCGGAGCGGACGGGCCGGACGGCAGGCGGGCGAGGCGCCGCGCAGCAGCAGCGCAGGAAGGCGGCCGAGCCGAGGCGGACGGAGGAGGCCGACGCCTCGCTGCCGAGACGATCCGGGCGCGTGGCCCTGGTCGGGCGCCCCAACGTGGGCAAATCGACGCTGCTGAACGCGGCGCTCGGCCATCCGCTCGCGATCGTCTCGCCGACGCCTCAGACGACGCGCGACGCGATCCTCGGGGTCGTGCACCACGGCCCGGCGGAGATCGCGCTGCTCGACACGCCCGGCCTGCACCGGCCGCGCACGGAGCTCGGGCGCGTGATGAACCAGGCGGCGCGCGAGGCGGCGCGGGGCGCCGACGTGATCGTGTTCGTGACCGAAGCGCCGGATCCCGCGCGCCTGCCGCGGCGCGTGAAGGAGGGGGAAGACGGCCCGCCGCTCGCGCCGCACCCGAGCGATCTGACGTTGCTCGCGGACCTGGGGAGCGAGGCGCCGGTGGTGTTCGTGCTCAACAAGGTCGACCGGATGCGGGACAAGGCGCTGCTCTTGCCGCTCCTCGACGCGTTCGCCAAGCTCCGGGAGTTCGCGGCGATCGTCCCCATCTCGGCGCTGCGCGAGGACGGCGTCCAGCGCGTGCTCGACGAGGTGGCGAAGCTCTGCCCCGAAAGGGACTGGGGCTTCGCGCCCGATGAGCTCACCGACAGGCCCACGCGCTTCTTCGCCGCCGAGTACGTGCGCGAGCAGATCCTGCGCGCGACGAAGGCCGAGGTGCCCCACGCGAGCGCCGTGCAGATCGAGCGC
Source organism: Sorangium sp. So ce145 (assembly GCF_051525985.1). Taxonomy (NCBI): domain Bacteria; kingdom Pseudomonadati; phylum Myxococcota; order Polyangiales; family Polyangiaceae; genus Sorangium; species Sorangium sp. So ce145. The sequence continues at coordinate 8,307,785 of NZ_CP150315.1, forward strand.
TACGTCGAGCCGACAGGCGAGGGCGCGCTGCACATCGACGCGACCATCCACGTGGAGCGGCCCGGGCAGAAGAAGATCCTGATCGGCGCCGGCGCGGAGCAGCTGAAGCGCATCGGCACGGAGGCTCGGCTCCGGATAGAGGAGCTCGTCGGCCGGCAGGTGAACCTCAAGCTCTGGGTCCGGGTGACGCCGGAGTGGCGCGAGTCGCGGGAGCGGCTGGACGAGCTCGGTTACAACAAGGGAGAGACCTCGTGAGCGCGGCAAAGCCAGCCCTTTCCAGATCGAACAAGCGCAGCCAGGGAGCCGCCGGAGGCGGGCGGACGGCGAAGAAGGGCGACGCCCCCGAGAAGAAGAGGGGCGGCGTCGCTCCCAGGAAGGGCACTGCCGCTCCCGGAAAGAGCGCAGCGGCCCCCGGCAAGGGCGCTGCCGCTCCCGGAAAGAGAGCAGCGGCCCCCGGCAAGGGCGCTGCCGCTCCCGGAAAGAGAGCAGCGGCCCCCGGCAAGGGCGCCGCCGCTCCCGGAAAGAAGGCGGCGGCGCCCGGCAAGAGCGCCGCCGGATCGAAGAAGGGCAGCCGATCAGGCCCGAGCAAGGGCCGCGCTCTCGCCGAGCCGATCGGCCACGAGGCGGCGCTGGACAGGGAGGAGCTCGCGGTGGACCTGGCCGAGGAGGTCATCGCGGCCGTCGAGGACGCCACGGCCGATGCGCCTGCGCCGCCCCCGTCGGCCGGGATCGTGGCGCTGGTCGGGCGGCCCAACACCGGCAAGAGCACGCTGTTCAACCGGCTGGTCGGCAAGCGCGTCGCGATCGTGCACGACGAGCCCGGGGTGACCCGCGATCGTCACTACGGCGACGTCACCTCGCGGGGACGGCGCTTCACGCTCGTCGACACCGGCGGGTTCGACCCCGAGAGCGATGATCCCATGCGGCAGGGGATCAAGCGGCAGATCGACCTCGCCATCGCCGAGGCCGACGTCATCGTGTGCGTGCTCGACGCCGTGACGCCGGTCACGCCGTCGGAGCACGCCGAGCTCGGCCTGCTGCGCCGCGCGGGCAAGCCCGTGATCTACGTCGCCAACAAGGCGGACTCGCCGAAGGCCGAGGTGGAGGCGGCGGAGCTGTACCGCCTCGGGATGGAGCGGCTCATCCCGATCAGCGCCCTCCATGGCCGCGGCATCTCGGATCTGGAGATGGCCATCGAGGCGGCGCTCCCCGAGGAGCCCGCGGCGCCCGAGGAGTCGGCCGAGGGGGCGCTCCGCATCGCCATCATCGGGCGGCCCAACGCGGGGAAGTCGTCGCTCGTCAACCGCATCGCGGGCGAGGAGCGCATGCTGGTCGACGCGACGCCCGGCACGACGCGCGATCCGATCGACACGCTGGCCGAGCGCGACGGCAAGCGTTTCTTGCTCATCGACACGGCCGGCATCCGGCGCAAGTCGAAGGTGGCGAAGGAGGACAGCGCCGTCGAGGCGGTCAGCGTGATCCACGCGATCCGCGCCATGGAGCGGGCGGAGGTCGTGCTCCTGCTCTGCGACGCGGCCGAGGGCGTGGCCGAGCAGGACGCGAAGATCCTCGGCCTCGCGGTCGATCGCGGGTGCGGCGTCGTGATCGGCCTCAACAAGATCGATCTCCTCGATCGCAAGGCGCTCGCCAAGGCGGAGCAGGACGCCCGCGACAAGCTCTCGTTCGTGCCGTGGGCGCCGATCGCGCACGTGAGCGCGCGCAGCGGGCGCGGCGTGGCGAAGCTCATCGAGACCGTGGCCCAGGTGGCCGACGCCTACCGGAAGCGCGTGCCCACCGGGGAGCTCAACCGCTTCTTCGAGCAGATCCTGCTCACGCACCCGCCGCCGACGCACGGCGGCCGCGCGCCCCGCCTGTTCTTCGTCACGCAGGCCGAGACGTCGCCGCCGCTGTTCGTCGTCGTCGCGAGCGATCCCGACAAGCTCCACTTCAGCTACCGGCGCTACGTGGCGAACCAGCTCCGGCAGGCGTTCGCGCTGGAGGGCGTGCCGGTCCGCGTGAAGTACAAGGAGCGCAGGCGGCGGGGGTAGGCGGGGATAAGCCGGGGGCAGCCCAGCTGCCTCCTCACGGACCGTTCCGCGTCACCCGAGGGCAGCCACGAGAACCGACGAGCTGCCCCTGGCTACCCCGCCGCCCCGGGCTGCGGCGCCAGCACGTCGGCGATCCTCGCGAGGCCGGCCACGTCGTGGATGTCGTAGGGGAACGCCGGGACGTCGACGCGGACGCTGCCGGCGCTCTGCTCGTCTTCGAGCGCCGCCTCGAGGGCGATCAGGTTCAGCTGATCGAGCTTGCCCATGCGGCTCTCGTCCTTGGCGGCCTGGAGCAGGCGCGCCGCGGCGCCGGAGGCGAGCCCAAGGCTGCTCCCGTCGAGCGCGGCGGCGATCTCGCCGACGCCGGGGAGGGCGCCGTACACCGGGTGGACGCGGTTCACGACGAACGCGTCGCGACGCATCTGCTGCTCGCGCAGGCGATCGGCGAAGTACAGCACCTCGCGCACGCAGAGCGGATCGGGCGTCGTGACGAGCACGTACGCCACGTCGGGGCCGCGGAGCGCCGACGCCACCGCGTCCGCCCGCTGCTTCCAGCCGCCGAAGACCGCGTTCATCTCGCTGATGAACGCCGCGATCTGCTCGAGGAAGCCGCTGCCGGTCAGCTTGCCGATGCCCCGCAGCACCGCGGCGGTCGAGCGCGCCAGCAGGTTGAGCGAGAGCTTGCCGGAGCTCTGGAAGGCCTGCACGAACCACCGCGTGGCCGCGCCGTCGATGGCGCCGACGAGGCGCTCCGGCGCGTCGAGGAAATCCAGCGCGTTCGCCGTGGGCGGCGTGTCGAGCAGGACGAGGTCGTAGCTCGGGTCGCTCCTGACGGCGTAGAGCTTCTCCATCGCCATGTACTCCTGCGTGCCCGCGAGCGACGTGGAGATGTACTTGTAGAGGACGTTGCCGAGGATCCGGTCGCGCTGCTCGGGCGTCGGGGCGAGCGACGCGACGAGGCCGTCGAAGGTCGACTTCGTGTCGAGCATCATGACCGTCATCGAGCCGGGCACGTCGACCCCCGCCCTGGCGAAGCGGGCGGGCTCGATCGTCTGCGCCTCCGTCGTCATCTCCTCGAGCCCGAGGCTCTGGGACAGCCGGCGCGCCGGATCGATCGTCAGGCAAAGGACGCGCTTGCCGCGGCGGGCAGCGGCCAGGCCGAGCGCTGCAGTCGTGGTCGTCTTGCCGACGCCGCCGCAGCCGACGCAGAGGATCACCCTGCGGGAGGCGAGCAACGGGGCCAGACCGGCGTGGTCTGCCTGAAGGGACGCGTCGGCGGCGGGCGGGCTGTTCCGAGGGGGTGCGAGCGAGCCGGGCATTGCGCGCGACCTGAGGCCGCGGCCCCTTGTAGCACGAACCGGGGGGGCGCGAGCGCCCGGCCTGCGGCGGCGCTGCCGCTCAGGCGGCGCGGAGGATGCGCAAGCACCCCGCAGCGGCCCGGGCAATGGAGGCGCCACGCTCCGCCGTGCCGCCGCGGCCGCAGAGCAGCACCTCGCCGCCCGACACCGAGAGGCTCTGGACCTCGACGTCGGCGGTGAGCGTGGCGATGCGCGAGCCGACGGCCGCGCTCTGCACGGCGTCCGGGTTGGCGAGGAGCGGGGCGTAGGCGGCGAGCTCCTCGCACGCCGGCCACGCGCCCGCCCCGGCGACGAGGCAGCCGCTGTCGTCCACGAGGACCACGACGTCCAGGTTCGCCTCGGCGCGGGTCGTCGAGAGCTGGTAGTGCAGCGCGGTGACCGGATCGTCGCTGCGGCGGCGACGCCGCTCGGAGGTGGGGATCCCCTCATCCAGGGCCGGTGTGCCCTCCTCGACCGAGGGCGCGCCGGGATCGACCGGGGGCTCTGCGCGGCCTCCCGGCCTGCCGCCGCGCTGGCCGCCAGCGCAGCCATCCGACGCGAGCTGAGGCACAAGCTGCTGGTTCGATAACGAGAGCGACACGAACACCTCCTCGACGCGAAGGATGGTCGCAGCGCACGAAGGCGGCCAACTTTGCTAAGTTCGGAGCGACGATGCGCGGCTTCATCGATCTGCACTCCCACTGGGTCGCGGGCGTCGACGACGGCGCCCGCACCGTCGAGGAGAGCCTCGCCCTCCTCACCGCGCTCCGCGGCGCCGGGTTCGACACCGTCGTGGCGACGCCGCACATGCGCCCCGGGATGTTCGACAACACCCGGCAGGGCCTAAAGGCCGCCTACGACGCGACCTGCGCCGCGCTGCGGGCCGCGGCCGGCGCGCGCGACCTGCCCGCGCTCGATCTCTCGTCGGAGCACTTCTTCGACGACATCATCTTCCAGCGCCTCCTCGACGGCAGCGCCCTCCCCTTCCCGGGCGGCCGCGCCGCGCTCGTCGAGTTCCCGACCCGGAGCTTCCCCGCCCGGGCCGCGGAGCGGCTCTTCGATCTCAGCCGCCGCAAGCTCCGCCCCGTCATCGCCCACCCGGAGCGCTACGAGCCCGTCTTCGACGACATCTCCTCGCTCGATCCGCTGCTCGACGCGGGCGCGGTGCTCCTCCTCGACGTCGCGGCGCTCACCGGCAAGTACGGGCGCACCCCCCGCCGGGCCGCCGAGCAGCTGATCGAGGCCGGCTACTACTACGCCGCGTGCAGCGACGCCCACGCCGCAAAGGACGTCCCCGAGGTGCGCGACGGCATCAAGGCCCTCTTCGCCAGGGTCGGCGAGGAGGAGGCGAGCTTCATGCTCATCGACGGCCCGCGCGCGATCCTCGAAGGCACCGTCGACCCCTGAGGCCGCGATCCGCCCGCTCGCTTGACGGGCCGCCGTCGATCGCTATAAGTGAACCACACGTTCACTATTCGCCATGGCGCAGTACCTCAAAGACGACGTCCAGGAGAGCATCACCTCCGCCGCGCTGACGATCTTCGCGCGGAAGGGGTACGAGAGCGCGACCATGGCCGAGATCGCCCGGGCGGCCGGCGTCTCGACGGGCAACATCTACCGGTACTTCGCGAACAAGGACGCGCTCTTCTACGGGATCGTCGACGACGGCTTCGCCCGCGCCTTCACGCTCCTGCTGCGCCGCCGCGTGAAGGCGCTCGACGGCGTGGAGGACGTCCGGGCGCTTCCGCCGACGGCCGCCTACCACCTGATCTCCGAGGAGCTCCTCCGCTTCTGCATCGAGAACAGGCTGCGCGTCGTGATCCTCCTGGGGCGCGCCGGCGGCTCCAGGTACGAGCGGTTCGCCGAGGAGACCGCCGAGCGCCTCATCGCGCTGGCGATCGAGCACTTCCGCGCCCTCGACCCATGCCTCTCGGTGACCGAGGTGATGCGGTTCAACCTGGACCAGATCTACCAGGGCTTCGTCAGGACGATGGTGAACGCCCTCGCCCGCTTCGAGGACGAGGACGCCATCCGAGAAGCGGTCCACGGTTACTCGAAATACCACCTCGCCGGACTCAGGAGCTTCTTCGCGTAACCTTCGCTTCGCCTCGCCTCAAAAGTGAACGAACCATTCACCCATCGAGCTCGACCCCTCGCGGAGGCGAGGGGCGCAAGGAGGCCCATCATGCTGGAGAGCACGCTTGATCTGCCCGTCGAGGCGCGCGCCGTCCTCGAGGAAGAGGCCGCGCTCCTCGAGCGCGTGCGCGCCGCGCTGGACAGGGCGCAGGAGCGCGCCGCGCGCGCCTTCGGGCGCGCGCCGCGCGAGCTCAGGTCCGTCGCGGCGCTCCGGGAGCTCCGCGACGAGGCCGCCGCGGCCTCGGCCGACGATCTGCCGGCGGTGCTCCTCGAGATGAGCGTGCGGCAGCGCCTCATCGAGCAGGAGCCCAGGGAGGCGCTGCCCGACCCGCTCTGCCCGTACCTCGCCCACCTCCGGGTCGACGAGGGCCAAGGGGCGAAGGACTACCTGCTCGGCCACGCGACGTTCCTGGATCCGTCGGCCGACGTGCGCATCCTCGACTGGCGCGTCGCGCCGGTGGCGCAGATCTTCTACCGGTACCGCGAGGGCGACGAGTACGAGGAGGCCTTCCCGGGGCGCGTGGCCGAGGGCGTGGTGAAGGCGCGCCGCATCGTCGTCGTGGAGCGCGGCGCCCTCACCCGGATCGTGGGCGACGGCCTCGTCCTGACGCGGCGAGGCGACGGGCGATGGACCCTCGCGGAGCGCGCGGCGCTCGCCATGCAGCCGGGCGGCGCGGGCACGGCCGCCCGCCCCGGGAGCCTCGGCGTCGGCGCCGGCGCCCCGGACCACGCGAAGGCCGCGGACGTCACCGCCCTGCTCGATGCCGATCAGTACGCCGCCGTGTGCGCGCCCCCCGAGCGGCCGCTCCTCGTGCTCGGCAGCGCCGGGAGCGGAAAGACGACCGTGGCGCTGCACCGCCTCGCCCGGATCGCCGCGCTCGATCCGGCGCGGTGCCCGCTCTCGGCCATGAACGTCGTCGTCCCCGAGGAGGGCCTCGCGCGGCTGTCGCGCCGCCTGCTCTCGCCGCTCGGCGCGGGGGAAGCCCAGGTGAAGACGCTCGACGCCTGGTCGTCGGCGACAGCGCGCGAGGTCTTCGGCAAGCCGATCGCCCTGTGCGACGATCCCCCGGCGCTCGTCTCCAGCCTCAAGCGCCACCCGGCGCTCTACAGTGCGCTGCGCGAGCGGTTCGCCAGGCTCGCCCCGGCGAACACGACGCTCCCGCGGCTGCGCCGCCGCCTCGCCGACGTCTTCACGGATCGCGGGTTCCTCGAGGGCGTCGTCGCCGCCTCGGGCGGGGACCTCCCCAGGAGCGCCGTCGAGGAGACCGTCCGGCACACCCTGCTGCAGATCGCCGAGCCCCTCGACCGGCAGCTCGCCTCGATCACCGTGGCGTCGATGAAGCGGGCGCTCGACGGCCGCGCCATCGCGGAAGGGACGCCGGACGAGCTCGCGGGGACGCTCGACGTCGACGATCTGCCGATCCTGCTCTTCCTTCGCGCCGCTCGCCGCGGCCTGGACGGGGCGGGGTGGTCGCACCTCGTGCTCGACGAGGCCGAGGACTTCTCGCTGTTCGAGCTGTTCGTCCTGGGGAAGCTCCTTGGCGAGACGCGCAGCGTCACGCTCGCCGGCGACGAGGCGCAGCAGACCACCTCGAGCTTCGCCGGCTGGGACGCGGCGCGAGCGGCGCTCGGCGTGGGCGACGCGGCGACCTGCCGCCTCGCGGTGTCGTACCGGTGCCCGCGGCCGGTGGCGGAGCTCGCGCGGCGGCTCCTCGGCGAGCTCGCGCCCGAGGCGCCCGCGCGCGCGGCCCGGGACGGCGCGCCGGTCGGGCTCTTCCGCTTCCCGGGCGAGGCGCAGGCGCACCTGTTCCTCGCCGGCGCGCTCCGCGACCTCGTCGGGCGGGAGCCCCGCGCCTCGGTGGCCGTCATCGCGCGGGACGCAGGCGCCGCGCGGGAGCTCCACGCGCTGATCGCGGACCTGCCGGAGGCGAGGCTCGTGCTGGAGGGGGCCTTCTCGTTCGAGCCGGGCATCGACGTCACCGACGTGGACAGCGCGAAGGGGCTCGAGTTCGACTACGTCGTCGTGCCCGACGCGACCGCGGCGGCGTACCCGATGAACCACGAGGCCCGCCGGCGGCTCCACGTCGCGGTGACGCGGACGTCGCACCAGCTCTGGCTCATCTCCGGAGCGGCGTGGTCGCCGCTCCTCGGCGGCGTGGGGGCGAGCTGACGCTCGCCGCGGCGCCCTAGGGGCGCGGCCCGGCCGGCGCGGAGACGGCGGCGGGAGGGAGCGGGCTGTCCCTCACCGCCGCGGTCCCGGCGAGCGCGACCCCGAGGACGGCGGCCCCGAACACCAGCAGCGCCTGCAGCCAGCGCCGCGTGGCGAGCCGAGGCTCCACCTCGTCGTCGGCCGAGCGGTCCCCTGGATCGAGCGACTCGAGCGCGGCGCGCAGCTGCTGCGTGCGGAGGTGGGACGCGTCGCCCAGGATCGTTCCGAGCCAGCCGGCGACGAGCGCGTCGTTGCCCGGGTTCGCGGCGCCCGGGATCGCCTCCTCGAGCGCGCGCATGAGCTTCGCGGCCGTCGCCGTGCGCGCGGTGGGCGACTTGGCGAGCGCCTCGGAGACGAGGCGATCGAGCGCAGGCGGGATCGGCTCGGGCGGCGGCGGCGCGCTCAGGCGCTCCGCGAACCCGCGCCGGGACGGGACCGCCCGCGACGACAGCGGCGCGGCAGGCCGCTCGCTCGCGATGTGGGTCATCGTGCTCTCGCTGTCGTCGGCCTGGAAGGGATGAGCGCCCGACAGGAGCTCGTAGAGGAGCACCCCGACCCCGAAGAGATCGGACCGCCGATCGCACGGCTGCCCCCGGATGTGCTCCGGCGCCATGTACGGCGCGCTGCTCCGGAACAGGAACGCGCCCCCCTCGCCGCCCGCCGCGCCCGCTCCCGAAGCGCGCCCGCCGTCGCCGCGCAGCGACTGCGGCCGTCGCTCGGACATCCGCCCTTCCTCGAGCTTCGCGATGCCGAAATCGACCATGCGGACGAGCCCCTCGGACGTGATGAGGACGTTGTCCGGCGAGACGTCGTAGTGCAGGAGCTCCCGGGGGTTGCCGCCCTCGTCCCGCAGCTCGTGCGCGGCGTCGAGGGCCGCGCAGATCTGGTAGGCGAGCCTCGCCGCGACCAGCACCGGCGCCGGGCGCCCGCGCGCGGCGCGCAGCACCGACGAGAGCGGCTCCCCGCTCACCCACTCCATGACATAGAAGAACGTGCCGTCCGTCTCGCCCAGATCCACGACGGGCACCACGTTCGGGTGCCTGATGCGCGCGGCCAGCGCGGCTTCGTCGAGGAATGTCCGGACGGCGTCGGGATCGGGCGAGAGCTCCGGGCGAAGCACCTTGATCGCGAAGAGCCGCTGAAACCCGTGCTCCCGCCTCAGACGCGCCGCCCAGACCTCACCCACGTCGCCTGCGGCCACCCGCAGGACGAGCTCGTACCGGCCCAGGGAAAACCCCGGGAAAAAGCGCCCCCCGCCCCCCACGCGGAAGATGTGGCCCACAGTTGAAGAGCCCGCCAGTGCTCCCGGTGTGCGACGATCACGATTGTTGCCCTGGTTGTGAGACTCGACCTCAACCAGGAACCGCTTCCGACCACGACATCACCGCCCTCCGGCCCTCCGGGGCGCCTGCCGGGCCAGCCCGCTGCTCGGACGTTTTCGGTCCTATCCGGGATGCGGGGGTCTTGCTTCCTGAACAACCGGACAGTAAAGCTGCCGGAAACTGTTGCCCTGCGCGTCGTGGGTCCACCTCCGCGGTCCCCCGCCGTCGCCCCCCTCCTATCGCTCCCTCCCGAGGTACGCATGAGTGACGAGAAGAACACCAAGCAGAAGTCTGCCGCCCTCGAGCTCGCGATCGCCAGCGTCGAGAAGGAGTACGGCAAGGGGGCGATCATGCGCCTCAAGGACGGGCAGACGCTGCACGACGAGGTCGCGGCCGTGGCGACCGGCTCGCTCGGCCTGGACATCGCCCTCGGCATCGGCGGCTACCCGCGCGGCCGCATCGTCGAGGTCTACGGGCCGGAGTCGAGCGGCAAGACGACCCTCACCCTCCACGCCATCGCGGCCGTCCAGCGGGCGGGCGGGACGGCGGCGTTCATCGACGCCGAGCACGCCCTCGACGTGAACTACGCCAAGAAGCTCGGCGTGAAGACCGACGAGCTGCTCATCTCCCAGCCCGACTACGGCGAGCAGGCGCTCGAGATCGCCGACATGCTGGTCCGCTCGAACGCCGTCGACATCATCGTCGTCGACTCGGTCGCCGCGCTCGTCCCCAAGGCCGAGATCGAGGGCGACATGGGCGACAGCCACGTCGGCCTCCAGGCCCGGCTGATGAGCCAGGCGCTCCGCAAGCTGACCGGCACGACCTCGCGCTCGCAGTGCCTGCTGATGTTCATCAACCAGATCCGGATGAAGATCGGCGTCATGTTCGGCAGCCCCGAGACGACGAGCGGCGGCAACGCCCTCAAGTTCTACGCCTCGGTCCGGCTCGACATCCGCCGCATCGGCGCCATCAAGGAGGCCGCCGCGGGCGGCAAGGAGCCAGCGGTCGTCGGCAACCGGACCCGCGTCAAGGTCGTGAAGAACAAGATGGCTCCCCCGTTCCGCGAGGTGGAGTTCGACATCCTGTACGGCCAGGGCATCAGCCACAGCGGCGACGTCATCGACCTCGCGACCGAGGCGAGCATCATCGAGAAGAGCGGCTCCTGGTTCTCGTTCCAGGGCGAGCGCATCGGTCAGGGCCGGGAGAACGCCCGCACCTACCTCGAGCAGCACCCGGCGGTGCTCGACAAGATCGAATCGATGGTCCTCGCGAAGCACGGCATCTCGCGCGTCGGCGGGGCGGCCCCGACGAACGGCGCCGCGAGCCCCGGCCCCGCTCCGAAGGGCGGAGCCGCGGCCGAGGCCCCCGCGCAGGCGAAGGGTCGCGGCGAGGCAGCCTCGTCCGGCCAGGACGCCCGCCGTCCCCCGGGCAAGACGAACTGACGCCCGCTGCCATCGACGCCATGCACCTCTACGTGATGCGGCACGGCCCGGCGGAGGAGCGGGCGACCAGCGGGCGCGACGCGGATCGGAGGCTCACCCCCGAGGGCCGCGAGCGCGTGGCGCGGGTCTCGCTCGAGCTCCACCGCCTCCGGGGCGGCGCCCCGCTGCCGCTGGTGCTCGCGAGCCCCCTCGCGCGCGCGAGGGAGACCGCCGAGATCGCGGCGCCGATCTGCGGCGCGCCGGAGGTCGAGCTCCGGGACGAGCTCGCGCTCGACGCCGGGCTCCCGAGCTCGCTGGTCGCCGCGCTCGCCCGAGGCGGCGCCGACGCGCTGCTCGTCGGGCACCAGCCGAACGTGGAGCACCTCGTCCGTACGCTCGTCGACACGCCTGGCCGGGGCGCGACAGCGCTGCTCCCCGCCGGCTTCTGCACTGCCCTGGTCGTCGCCCTCGAGCCGGAGCCTCCCCAGCGCGCGCAGGGCCGCTGGCGCATGACGCAGATCCTCGATCCCCGGGCGCTCGCCCCGCGATGAGCGAGGCGCTGCGCACGGCGCCCTGTCATGGCGGGAGAGAGAGCAGGAGCAGAAGACGCGCGTCCGAGGCGGAAGGCGGCCCGACCGGCGCATGCGCGCGTGGCCTTCACTACAAACACATGAATTTGCAGAGGAAATTCAGATCACCGGCGAGCGACGGCCGGGGCGCCCGCCCTCTCCCTCCGGAGGGTCCGGCCCCCCGCTTACATAGTCACAAATCCGAATGATTTCGATGTTCTCGGCCGCTCGCTTGACAAGGATCCCACCCGAGAATACGCCCAAATAAGGAGGATTGAGATGGCGGGACAGATGGCCTTCCCCTTCGCTCAACCCCCTCCAGGCCGTCTGTCGCGCAGCGGTGGGAAGGGCGCGGCGCGTACTTCCCTGCTGCCGCGTGTCGCCCGGGCGGTCGTCCGGGTGCCGGACCCCCGTCATCATCCGATCGACATCGATCTGCCGCCGGGCCAGCCGCACATCTACGTGCACGAGGGGGCGCGCCAGGCGCTCATCCGGCGGCTGGAGCTGGCCCAGAAGCGGCCGGTCCTCCTCTCGGTGACCGACAACTACCGGCAGATGATCTCCTCCTCGCTCCGGGAGGGCATCCTGCAGGCGCGCGTCCACCACATGTTCCTGGACGCGCCGGCGGTCGTCCAGGAGGCGCTCGTCCGGTACGTCGTGACGCAGGACCGGGCCGCCTCGCTCGTGGTCGGCCAGTACATCGACGAGAACGGCCACCGGATCCGGGCGAGCCGGCCGGTGAGCACGCCGCTCTCGACGCAGGGGCGGACGCACGACCTGCTGCTCCTGTTCCAGAAGCTGAACCACGCGTACTTCGGCGGCGGGGTCGACGCGCTGATCACCTGGGGCAAGCGGACCAAGGCGCGGAAGGCGCGGCGCACCATCAAGCTCGGGAGCTACTCGGCGGTCGAGCGGCTGATCCGCATCCACCCCGTGCTCGACCGGCCCTGGGTCCCCCGCTACTTCATCTGTTACGTCATCTACCACGAGATGCTCCACCACGTGATGCCGGCGAGCCACGGCAACGGGCGCCGGATGCTCCATCCGCCCCAGTTCCTCGCCCGCGAGCGGCTCTTCCGCGACTACGAGCGCTCCCTCGCCTGGGAGAAGGACCACGTGGGGCGGCTCCTCCGCACCTGACGCATCCATCGCCTGCGGACGCACGTCATCCGGCGGCGTGTCGAGCGACGAACGCGACGAACCATTGCGCGAAGGTGCGGCTGGCTCTAAACCGGCGAACCCCCGCTCGGGCCGCGCCAGCCGGCGCCCCGTGGGCGACCCCGTAACCTCGAAAGTGTGGAAGGCCAGCGTGCAGGAGATTGTCACCCAGGAAGCGAGCCCGAAGCGGGCGATGGAGGCCCTCGAGTGGGCCGTCCAGCGAGCAGAGAAGGCGGAGGTCGAGCAGCCCGAGGCGGGCGCCGAGCCACGCGCCTCGTCCAGGGTGATCTCCGGGCGGCCCGCCGACTTCAAGGCCGCGGCCGCCGCCTACCTGCCCGATGTCCGCAAGCTGCTCGACCGGGTCATGATGAGCGACGACGCCGAGGCCGGGCTCGACGCCCTGCTCGAGTCGGGCGCCCTCGCCGCGATGCTGCCCGAGGTCGAGGCGATGGTGGGCTTCGGCGACGGGGAGTGGCGCCACAAGGACGTCTGGAAGCACACGAAGCAGGTGGTGCGCCAGGCCGTCCCGAGGCTCGAGGTCCGCTGGGCGGCCCTGCTCCACGACATCGGCAAGACGAGGACGCGCTCCATCTCGCCGACGGGCGAGGTCCACTTCTTCGGTCACGCCGAGGTCGGCGCGCGGATGTTCGACAAGATCGACCGGCGGCTGCCGCTCTTCACGAAGGAGGAGGCGCTGAAGAACAGCATCCGCTTCCTGATCCTGCACCACCTCCGGGCGAGCCAGTACGACGCGTCGTGGACCGACAGCGCGGTGCGCCGGTTCGCCAAGGAGATGGGCGGCTGCCTGAAGGACGTGCTCGACCTGTCGCGGGCGGACATCACAACGAAGCGGCCCGAGAAGAAGCGGAAGGGGCTGAAGCAGATCAGCGAGCTCGCCGAGCGGGTGCTCCAGGTCCAGGCGGAGGACGCGGTGGTGCCGCCGCTGCCGAGCGGCATCGGCGACGCCATCATGCATGCGTTCGGGCTGCCGCCGTCGCGGCGGATCGGCGAGATCAAGCGCGCGCTGGAGGAGGCGGTCGAGGCGGGCGAGGTGGCGTCGCACCAGGAGGCGGACGTCTACATCGCGTTCCTCCGGGAGCACGCGGGGCGTTTCGGGATCTGAAGGCGTAGCGCAGAGAGCCTCTCAGGGGAGGCGACCGCTCGCGCCGCAGTGCAGGCGCTGAGCGGTCGCCCGCACAGGAGACGGGTCCAGATCGGCGTCTTCGGAGCGGAAGCGCACTCCAGTGCGCTGAGCACCGAAGACGCCGAGATGGGCCCGTATCCGAAGCGGTCGCCCGCTCAGCGCAGGGGCGCTTCGCAGGTGATGCAGCGGGGGGGGACGCCTTCCTTGTGGTAGTGCTCGCCGCAACGGCCGCAGAGACGAGCGTCGGCCTCGAAGGCGATCAGCTTGTCGGTCGCCTTGCAGCGGAGGCCGGCGACCTGCGGCGGCTCCAGCGGGCGCACCTCGCCGGCGGCATCGTCGGGCGGAGGCAGCGCGCCTTCCTTGATGTCCGCCGCTCGCGCGGGGATACGCACCCTCGCCTCGGCCAGCGCGCGCGCGGCCGCCGGCAGGTGCGCTCGCAGCGGGATGGCGATCGCCGTGCCGCTGCCCTGGACCGTGAGCGCTGTCTCCGTGAGCAACAGGCCCGTGACATCGTTCCAGCCGATGCGCTCGATCTCGCCAGGCCCGCTCTCCAGCCCCACCCCGGCATCACCGACACGAAGCGCCTTCATCGACCACTGACCGAAGAGCCCCACCGCCGCCCCGAGGAGCAAGGCGCCGAGGAGCAGGTACGTGGCTGCCGGGTGCGCCCCAGCATCCTCGCCCCGGAACCACTGGCCGTAAACACCCGCCCCGGCCAGCAGCGCCGCGACGGACATGCCGAGCATCGTGAGGCCGAGCTCGAGCGACGCCTTCGGCTCGAAGCGTCGCTCGCTCCGCGGATCGGTCCGCTGCCGCAACACGACCTCACCGCCCTGCCCCGTGGTCCCCGAACCCTTGCGCTTGCGCTTCACCGGTCTGTCGGCTGCCATCGGCGGCTTCCTATCGGAGGAGACGCCCGGACGCAAAGGGGCTCAGCCCAGGCCAGCGCTCCGCGCGAGCAGCCAGACGGGAGCCGCCCCCCGCCCGCGCGGCAAGGACGGAGAGGTATGCTGGGACAGTGATGCTCTCGATGCCCAACGCGGCGACGTACGTCCTGCCCGCGCTGGGCATCGGGCTCGCAGCCCTCGCGATCCTGGGGCCAGGCTCGCCACGCATGGCCACCGGCGTGCGGGTGTGGGGGGCGCCCGTCGCCGGAAGCGAGGCGCTGGCGCTCCGCGTCGAAGGGGTGCGCCGCCTCCACGGCGCCGACGATGCGGCGGCGATCCCGCAGATCGAGGTGAGCGCCACGTCCGCAGGGGCGCCGCTCGAACGGTGGACCGGCTCGCTCGACAAGGACGGCATCGGCGAGGCGCTGCTGCGCGCGCCAGCGGGGCTGCGGGAGCCGGTGACCGTGCGGATCGCGCTGGGCAGCGGCACGCTCCTGGAGCGGCAGCTCCCGCTGCTGCCGCCGCTCGCAGCGGCGGACACGAGCGCGCTGCCCGGCGCGGCGCACGCGACCGCGCTGCCCGGCGCGGCGCACGGGGAGCTCCGCCTGCAGGTCACGGCGGCGCGCGGAGCCCTTGCAGCTCCGTTCCCGGAGCGGGTGCGGGTCGCGATCGAGGCGCAGGACGGAACGCCCGCGGCAGGGGCTCGCCTCGAGGCGAGCGCCGTCGGAGCGGAGCTGGACGGGCGCGGCAGCGGTCCGGCGCAGATCACGGCCGATGCGCGCGGCGCCGCGGAGCTCACGCTCAAGCCGCTGGCGCACGCGGTCGAGCTCACGCTCCGCGCGACCCACCCGGGGAGCGCACCGCCTGGGACACGGATCGCGAGCGGCACCTGGGAAGGGAAGCTGCCCGTGATCCCGGGAGCCATCTGGCTCGATCCGGGCGGTCTCGATGGCGAACGGCCCGAGCTCCGGTTGATCTCCCCGACGCCGAGGCCGCGCGCCTACGTCTCGATCGGAGGTGCGCGCGGCCGTGCGCTCGGGACGATCGTCCCGCTCGCGGCGGACGGCGCGGGCTTCTTCTCGGGGAGGGTGACGCTCCCGGACAGCGCCGCGCCCGGGGAGGCGAACTGGGCCGTTGTCGCGAGCGACCCCTACGAGCAGGGCGCGGGCACGGTGGCCTGGCCGATCACGTCCGCGGCGGCGTCCGCCTCGCCGCGGCGCGTGGAGCTGCTCGCGGACGGGATGCCGGCGGCCGAGGCGCGCGAGCGGGCCCGCGCCTCGCATGCGCGGCGCGCTGGCCTCGTGGTCCTGGCCGCCTCCGCGGTGGCGCAGGTGCTGCTGCTCGCGCTGCGATCCAGGACCGCGCGGCGCCGCCTGGAGGCGCACGTCGCCGCCGCCTCGGGCGGCGAGGGCACGGGCGGGACCGATGGCGCGCCGCTGTCCAGGGAGGATCGCGACCGGCTGCTCGCCGCCGTGCGGGCGGAGCCGCTGCTGTCGGCGTTCGCGCTCGCCGCGCTCGTCGGGCTCTCCTTCGCGGCGGTCGCGGCGCTCGCCACGTTCCGATGACCCGAGGGCGCGTGCCGCCTCGTGGATTTGATCCGCGGCGGGCCCCGAGCCGCTAGACTGGAGGGCCAGGCGGCACGGGGCGGGAGGACGACAGACAGGGCATGTCCGAGCAGCAGCGGTACCGGGTCATCAAGCGCCTCGCCTCCGGAGGCATGGCGGAGGTCTTCGTCGCCGAGAGCGCGGGGATCGAGGGGTTCAAGAAGCAGGTCGCGATCAAGCGCGTCCTGCCGCAGCTCAGCAAGAAGGAGCAGTTCATCGCGATGTTCCTCGACGAGGCGCGCCTCTCGGCGCACCTCTCGCACTCGAACGTCGTGTCGGTGTTCGACATCGGCGTCGGCGACGGCACCTACTTCATCGTCATGGAGTACGTGGACGGCGCCGACCTGAGGGCCCTCCTCGATCACCAGAAGAAGGTCGGCCGGCCGATGACCGTCGAGGTCGCCGCCTTCATGGCCGCGAAGATGTGCCAGGGCCTCGCCTACGCGCACGAGCTCGCGACCGCCGACGGAAAGCCGCTCCAGATCGTGCACCGGGACATCACCCCGGCCAACGTGCTCATCACCCGCTACGGCGAGGTGAAGATCGTGGACTTCGGGCTCGCGAAGGCGTCGAGCCAGCTCGCCGAGAGCGACGCGGGCATCATCAAGGGGAAGTTCGGCTACCTGGCGCCCGAGACGGTGCTCGAGCAGGGCGTCGACCAGCGCGTCGACATCTTCGCGCTCGGGATCATCCTCTGGGAGATGCTCGCCGGGCGCCGGCTGTTCCTCGGCGACTCCGACTACATCACGGTGCGGCTGGTGCGCGACGCGGTGATCCCCTCGCTCCAGCAGATCAACAGCGATGTGCCGCGCGAGCTGGAGCAGATCATCCGCCGCGCGCTCGCCCGCGACCCGGGGGCTCGCTACCTGTCGGCGCGCGAGCTCGGGCGCGACCTGACCCGCTTCCTCTACCGCTATGGCCGCCCGGTGAGCGAGGACGACGTCGCCTCGCTGGTGGAGCGCGCCAAGGGCGGGCCGGCGCGGGCGGTCGACGGGACGCAGAAGATCGCCGAGCTCATCGACATGATGCTCCTCGAGTTCAAGTCGCTCACGAAGGAGCCGACCGCCGGCGGCAGCGGCCTGAGCCTGCTGCCCACCCTGGAGGGCGCCACGATCCTGACGCACGGGGACGAGCACCCGAGCTCGCCGCCCCCGCGCAGCGACGGGCCGCTCGGGGGGCTCGCCGATGAGCTGGAAGGCCCGGACTCGCTCCACCAGGACGAGTCCTCGTCCTCGGTGACGGCCTGGTTCCGGGGGCTCATTCCGCGCTAGATCCCGCACGGACAGCGACGTGACGTCCGCGCCGCCGCGCTGTCCCATCCGTCCCATCCCATGACCCGTCACCGGCCAGGAGGAGCCCTCCTCCGGCCCACAGCAAAGGCAAAGAGAAGATGAGCGTCGAGATTGGAAAGCCGTTTCCGCGCTTCGCCCTGCCGAACCAGGACGGCAAGACCGTGAAGCTCGAGGATTTCGCGGGCAAATGGCTCGTCCTCTACGTCTATCCGAAGGACGACACGCCGGGATGCACGATCCAGGGCAAGTCGTTCACGGCCTCCAAGGCCGATTTCGACGACGCCAACATCGCCGTGGTCGGCGTCAGCGAGGACGACGTCACGTCGCACAAGAGCTTCTGCGACAAGTTCTCGTTCACCATCGACCTGCTCGCCGACACGCGCCATGAGCTGCTCAAGGCCGCGGGCGTCGGCCAGAGCGAGTGGAAAGGCACCCTGTACTGGGACCGGACGACATTCGTCATCGATCCGTCGGGCGTGCTGCGAAGAACCTACCTGAAGGTGAAGCCCGACGGGCACGAGCAGGCGCTCCTCAAGGACATCGCGGAGCTCAAGGCCCAGGCCTGAACGCCGCGACCGCCTGCGAGAGCAGGGCGCACGCAGAAGGGCGCTCCACCTGCGCAAAAACTTGCTCACGCTGGATTTGCTGGCATGTCGCCCCTACCCTGTCGCCCTTGTGGCACCACGCCCTCCTTTTGCTCCCGGTCGAATCGCATCGCTCACGGCCTTCGCGGCGATCGCCGCGGCGGCGCTCGCGACCGCTTCCGCGGTGGGCGCCTGTAAAGGCGCGGGGGGCGGCGGGTCCGTCGGCTCGAGTACGGGCGACGCCAGCGGCTGTCCGATGGGGCCGAGACAGGCGCTGTTCACCATCACCGTGCGCGCGAGAGGCGCCACCGTCCCGCCGGACACCACCGTTCACATCACGTGGAGCGCCGCGGACGAGCCGATCTTCGTCCTGAGCGATCCGACCACCTGGAAGACGCTCGACGAGGCCAACCTGGTGTGCGCCGTCGATCGCGCGCAGCCTCCTCCCGAAGCGCTGGAGACGCTCGTCTGCGAGCTGTGGACGGCCGGCGTGACGTGGGTGAAGATCTCGGGGACAGGCTACGACGACTTCGAGCAGACGCTCGCGCCCGTCATGAACGAGGAGTGCGAGAGCTTCCTGCCTCAGAGCGTCGATATCGAGCTCGTCCCGGCGGTGGACGGGGGCACGGGGGAGTAGCCGGAGGGCGGCGCACCGGGGCGATGAGATCGCTGCCAAGCCCAGGCGCCCTCTCCTGTCGAATGCAGCATGCGCCCCCATCCCGTCTTGCCGCTGCTCCTTACCGCCTTCCTCTCCGCCTGCAGCTCAGCCCCCGAGGCGAAGGCCCCGGCCCCGGGCGGGCAGACCTTCCCCGAGGCGGTCGCGATGATGTGCGATGTCGACAGGAGAGCCGGGCTCGACCCGGAGGGCGATCCGATCAGCGTCGGGCAGATGCGGTCGGCTTGGATCACAGAGCACGTGGAGAGCCCCGATGGAATCGAGCTCCGCACGATGCTCAGCGTGAAAGGGGCCGCGGAGCAGGGCGCGATGCTGCGCGAAGAGGCCAAGAAGGCAGGACTCGCGCGCTGCGCGCTCGCGGACTCGCTGGAGGCGGACGGGACCGGCGGGCTGTCGCCATGACGCCGTGAATGCACAGGATCGGCAGCGACGCCCAGCCATCGGCGGCGGCGCGCCGCTAACCGAAACGTGGAACGGGGATGGGAGATCGCGCCACCCTCGCTGGCTCCCCCTCCCGTCCCCGCCTATCCTGATCTCATGGCCGCGCCGACCCCGCTCCGCCTCGCCTGGGCGACCGACGTCCACCTCAACTTTCTCTCCCGCGAGGAACTCACCGCCTTCTGCTCCACCCTCGCCGCCACCGCCTCCGATGCCGTCCTCTTCACCGGCGACATCGCGGAAGCCACGAGCCTCCGCCCCCTCCTCGAGACCGTCGCCCAGGCCATCGAGCGCCCGCTCTACTTCGTCCTCGGCAACCACGATTTCTACCGCGGGAGCATCGCCGCCGTGCGCACGATGGCCGCCGAGCTGTCGGCCACCTCCCCCTGGCTCAGGTGGCTCCCGTCCATCCCCCACGTCGAGCTCGGCCCGGACACCGCCCTCGTCGGCCACGACGGCTGGGCCGACGCCCGCCTCGGCGATTACGAGAGATCCCCCGTCATGCTCAACGATTATGTGCTGATCCAGGAGCTCGCCTCCCTGGGCAGGCGCCGCCGGAGAGAGGCCCTGCACCGCCTCGGCGACGAGGCCGCGGAATACCTGCGCCGCGTCCTGCCCTTGGCCCTCGAGCGGTACCGGCGCGTCATCGTCGCCACGCACGTCCCCCCGTTCAAGGAGGCCTGCTGGCACGAAGGCCAGATCTCCAACGACGATTGGCTCCCCCATTTCACCTGCAAGGCCACAGGCGAGGTGCTCCGCGAGGCCGCCCTGCGGCACCCGGAGCGGCGGATCGAGGTGCTCTGCGGCCACACCCACGGCGCCGGCGTGGCGGAGATCCTCCCGAACCTCGTTGTGCGCACCGGCGGCGCCGAGTACGGCGAGCCCGCGGTGCAAGGCATCATCGCGACCGCGTAGGCCACCCTCGGGCCGCGCCACCCGCCTCCCCGCCGCCCTCGCGGGCGTCCATCCCAGGTACCATCCTCTCCCCGCACGACGTATCCTGCGCGCCCACTCCCTCGCCGACCTCGGCAGAACGGTGAGCCATGCCGACGAACGACCTCGACAGCCAGCTCGACGAGCTCCTTCGCGCGCTCGACGCAAACCCTCGCGCCACCGACGTCTTCTATCCCAGGCGGGTGAAGACGAGCCCACCCGCCGGCGCGACGGACTACGACATCCCCGTCGCCCCCGGGGTGACGCTCGGCGCGCGCTGGCACCTGTCCGACCCGGGCAACCCGACCGTGCTCGCGTTCCACGGCAATGGCGAGACCGTCCCCGACTACGACGACATCGCCGAAGGCTGGCATGACATCGGGCTCAACCTCTTCATGGTCGATTACCGCGGCTATGGCTGGAGCGGCGGGCAGCCGACGCTGCGCTCGCTCCGAGAAGATCCCGTGAAGGTCTCCGATTTCTTCCAGCGCGAGCTCGCCGAGACGAGCCGCGCCGCAGGCCTCGATCAGCCGCCGAAGCCGTTGCTCTTCGGCCGCTCGCTCGGCAGCTCCCCGGCGTCGCGCATCGCCGCGCACCGCGGCGACGCGTACCGCGCGCTCCTCCTCGAGAGCGGGTTCAGCGACGTGCGGCAACTGCTCGCCCTCTTCGAGATCGACCTCGGCGATCTGCGCGACGAGGCGCACCGCAGCTTCTCGAACCCGGAGCTCCTGAGAAACGTCGAGATCCCGGTCCTCGTCCTGCACGGCGCGCGCGACACGCTGCTCCCGCCGGACCACGCCCGCGAGAACCACGCGGCCGTCCCCCACGAGAGGAAAGCCCTGCACCTCATCGACGGCGCCGGGCACAACGATATCCTGCTCTTCGCGTCCGCCTATTTCGGAGCGATACGGGCCTTCCTGCAGAAGCACTGAGCGAAAGCACCGTTCGGCGCTCGCCCGCTACACCTCGAACAGCAGAAACGGCTTGCCAGTGAGCTTCCTGAGCAGCGGCATCGCCACGTTGTAGACCGGAGTCCCGTTCGACATGCGCCCCTCGAGCGCCCCGTGGTGCGCGTGGCCGTGGAAGACCACGTCGGCGCCGTACAGATCGATCGGCGCTGCGAGGCGGCTCGTCCCAAGGAACGGCCTTATCTCCACGTTCTCGCCGACGGTCGTCTCGAGGATCGGCGTGTAATGCATGATCACGATCTTCTTCTCGCTGTCGAGCTGGGACAGCGCCGCCTCGAGCTTCAGCGCCTCGGTCACGGCCTCCTGGACGAACGCCTTGAGCGGGCCCTCGCCGAACGCCTGGAGCGTCGCGCTCCCGAACCCGCCCATGAAGCCCTTCACGCCGGCAACGCCGATGTCGTCGCGCAAGATCAGGTGATCCCCGTCGAGCACCTCGACGCCCGCGTCGCCCAGGAGCTTCGCGATCTCGGCGCCCGCCCCCCGGTCGAGATCGTGGTTGCCGAGCACGGCGGCGCACGGCATCGAGAGCCCGGCGAGCGCGTCGGCCAGCACCTTCGCCTCCTCGGGGTGGCCGCGATCGGTGAGATCGCCGCACAGCACGAGCAGCTCCGCCTCCGCGTTCACCGCCTTCACGAGCTCGCGCATCCTGGCGCCGTGCTCCGGCCGGCAGTGCAGATCCGAGGACGCCGCGACGCGGCGCTTGCCCGGCTCCCCGTTCCCTCCGGCGACGGCGGCGCTCATGAGCCCGGCTTGCGGACCCGCGCCGCCTCGACCTCCACCCTCGGCCCCTCCGCGCCGCCCGGAGCCCCGTCACGGCCCGGCTTCCCCTTGCCGAGGCGAGGCCGCCCCGCCGCAGACCGCTGGCGCTTCCTGCACAGCGCCCCCCGCGCCGCCTCGGGCGCGGACGCAGCGGACCCCACGACGAGCCCGAGCTTCTCGTAGTCGTGCACGTACTGCTGCCTGCTGATCAGGTTGCCCCGGCATACCCGGAGCGGCGCGTCGCCGGCCAGCGTCTGCTCCAGCGTACGCCGGCAGAGCTCGTCGATGATCCACCCGGGCACCCGGCTCCGCGCGCCCGGATAGACGAAGCGGTACAGCGTCAGGTGCGCGAACAGGACCTCCCAGTAAGGGCCGAACCGGGCGAGGAGCCTCTCCCAGTCCATCTCGTCCCCACACGCGTAGATCAGGTGGTTCACGTCGGCGCCGTCGTACCGCTCCCGCTCGTCCACGAACGCCTTCGTGAAGATGATCTCCTCGACAGGCGCGATCAGGCAAGAGTGCCCCAGGATCGTGGCCGGACGCGCGTGCTCGAACCAGCCGCCATCCACCACGGCCAGGCCGTTGCTCGACGAGAAGATGAGATCGATGAAACGGTCGCCCGTGTAGGCCTTCCCGATCCACCGCGGATCGATGAGCTCCGTCTCGAAGCCGGCCCGCTCCAGCGCCCTGAACGCCGCCGGCACCTCCCGCTCGGCCAGCATCACGTCGAGATCCTTCGTGTCCCGGAAAATGCCCGTGTACGCGAAGAAGGCATACGCCCCCGCCACCATGAACGGCACGCCGGCGCAGAGGAGGGCGTCCATCGCCCTCACCCTCACCTCCAGCTCGCCCGCGCGGGAGAGCTGGCCGGCAGGGTCGTCGAAGGCCGGAGGAGCGAGCGCCGCGCGCTCGCCCGCGCGCATCGCCCGGGCTGAAAGCGCGTGCTCCGCGTCGCCTGCGACAGGGGATCCGCTGCGGACCATCCCCCCCTGCGTAATGAACAGGACGTGCGATGGCGACCCCCCTCCCCCCTCACGCGCCCGGAACATGCGAGGACCGCGAGGACCCCGCGGACCACGTCGGAAGACGCCGGAACGACGCGAACGAAGGAAGAGAAGCGGGCTCGTCCTCGCTGACCATTGCACGACGTGGCGGGTCTGGCTCAAGCTCGCCTGCCGGGGCCGCTCGGCGCGCCCCGAGCTGGCTGGCGACGAGCCGCGGCCCCCGACGCTCGAAGAGGAGGCACATCCGTGAACACCGCCATCGCGACGATCAATCCAGCGACCGGAGAGACGATCGAGACGTTCGAACCCCTCTCGTCAGCGGCGCTGGAGCAGAAGGTGGCGCGCGCGCACGCCGCGTTCCGCGGCTTCCGGCAGACCCCGGTCGCCGAGCGGGCCAAGAAGCTGCGCCGGGCAGCCGACATCCTCGACGGCGAGAAGGAGCAGCTCGGGCAGCTCATGACGCTCGAGATGGGGAAGACCATCGGCTCCGCCATCGCCGAGGCCCAGAAGTGCGCGACCGCGTGCCGCTACTACGCCGACAACGCCGAGCGCCTGCTCGCCCCCGAGGAGGTCGCCACCGACGCGGGCAGGAGCTACGTGGCCTTCCACCCGCTCGGCGTGGTGCTCGCCATCATGCCGTGGAACTTCCCGTTCTGGCAGGTCTTCCGCTTCGCCGCGCCGGCGCTCGTCGCCGGCAACGTCGGCCTCCTCAAGCACGCCTCGAACGTCCCCCGCTGCGCGCTCGCGATCGAGGACATCCTCCGCCGGGCCGGCTTCCCGGAAGGGGTCTTCCAGGCGCTGCTCACCGGGACCGACGTCGTGCCGCGCCTCCTCGCCGACCCGCGCATCGCGGCCGCGACGCTCACCGGCAGCGAGAACGCGGGGCGCAGCGTCGGCGCCCACGCCGGCAAGCACCTCAAGAAGGTGGTGCTCGAGCTCGGCGGCAGCGATCCGTTCATCGTCCTGCCGAGCGCCGACCTCAACGCCGCCGTGGGGACCGCGATCCGCGCGCGCATCATCAACAACGGCCAGTCCTGCATCGCGGCGAAGCGCTTCATCGTGCACGAGTCGATCGCGCCCGAGTTCGAGCAGCGCTTCGTCGCGACCATGCGGCGCCTGCGGGTGGGTGATCCCATGGATCCGTCGGTCGACGTCGGGCCGCTCGCCACCCCGCAGATCGCCGCGGAGCTCGAGGAGCAGGTGCGGGCGTCGGTGGCCGCGGGCGCGCTCCTCCTCACCGGAGGCAAGCGGCTGAGGGGGCCGGGCAACTACTTCCCGCCGACCGTGCTCACCGACGTCCAGCGCCCCTCCCCCGCCGCCGACGACGAGCTCTTCGGCCCGGTCGCGGCGGTCTTCCGCGTCACCGACCTCGACGAGGCCATCCACATGGCGAACTCCACCCGGTTCGGCCTCGGGGCGAGCGCCTGGACCCGCGACGCCGACGAGCGCGAGCGGCTCATCAACGAGCTCGATGCCGGCCAGGTGTTCATCAACGGCATGGTCGTGTCCGATCCACGGCTGCCGTTCGGCGGCGTCAAGATGTCCGGCTACGGCCGCGAGCTCTCCTCGTACGGCCTGCGCGAGTTCGTGAACGTCAAGACCGTCTGGATCGCCAAGGACGAACGGCCGAGGGGCCTGCCAGCATCCGAGTGATCCGAGGAGCGGAGCGGCCGAAGGACGGCGAGATCGAGCCGCCGAGCGATCGGCGGGTGAGCCGCTCGCCACCCGTACGGCCGCCGCTTCCCTGGCGTCGTACGACGGGCGATGATGGCGGCCATGTCGCTCCCCGGCTTCACCGAGACGCAGTTCTCCCACGACGGCGTGGCGCGGGTGGTCTACCGCCGCGGCGCGGGCCCGGGCGTCGTCGTCATGCACGAGATCCCGGGCATCACCCCGTCGGTCGCGGCGTTCGCCGAGCGCGTGGCGGACGCCGGCTTCACCGTCTTCGTGCCGCACCTCTTCGGGACGCCCGGCAAGCCGGACACGCCCCTCTACATCGTCGAGCAGCTGGCCCGCGCCTGCATCAGCCGCGAGTTCCACGTGCTCGCGTCCAGGCAGGCGAGCCCGATCACCGACTGGCTGCGCGCGCTCTGCCGCGACGTCCACGCGGAGCTCGGGGGCAAGGGCGTCGGCGCGATCGGCATGTGCCTGACGGGCAACTTCGCGCTGGCGCTGATGGTCGACCCCGCCATCGCGGCGCCCGTGCTGAGCCAGCCGTCGCTGCCCTTCCCGCTCTCGCGCGAGCGCCGCGCCGGGCTCCACCTCTCCGACGACGACCTCCGCGCCGTCAAGGAGCGCGTCGCCGCCGGGACCCCGGTGCTCGGGCTCCGCTTCACCCACGATCCGATGTGCCCGAAGGAGCGGTTCGACCGGCTCGGGGCCGAGCTCGGCGACGGCTTCGAGAGGATCGAGATCGACTCGTCCCCAGGCAACCCCCATGGGCTCACGCGCACCGCCCATTCGGTCCTGACGCGCGATCTGGTCGACCGCGAGGGCCACCCGACGCGCGAGGCGCTCTCGCGCGTCCTCGCCTTCTTCCGCGAGCGACTCCACCCCTGACCGCCGCGACGGAAGCCGCGCCCGAGCCGGAACGTCACGCGCCGCCACGCGCCGTCACGCGCCGTCACGCGACGAGGCACAGGCGGTTGCGTCTCCGTGAACGTCGACTTACGGTTATTCATTGTGTCGGACGATCCGGCCGTGGCCGCTCTGCTGAGCGAGTACCCCCCTGCAGCGCAACAGCTGACCTTGCGCGTGCGCAAGCTGCTCCTCCGCATCATTCCCGACGTCCACGAGCACGTCTATCCAGGCTGGCGGCTCGTCAGCTTCCGGATGGGCGGCGGCGACCAACACAAGATCTGCTGGCTCGCCCCGCAGCGCGTCGGCGTGACCCTCGGCTTCGAGCGCGGCGCCGAGCTGCCGGATCCGAACGGCCTGCTCACCGGCGAAGCCAAGCAGGTCAGGAACCTCCATATCCGCTCTGCCAAGGACGTGGACGTCGCCGCGATCGCCGCGCTGGTCGCGGCCGCCGTCGCGCTCCACCGGGGCCGGTGAGGATCGCGCGGAGCGCCGCTGCGCGACGGCGGCGCCCGCGGCTCAGCGGCGCCCGTGGAGGACCCGCCCGCCCGTCTTGCCGAGCGCGTACGAGAACCCGAGCTCCAGCGTGGAGCGGGTGACGATCGCCCCGAGATCGAGCCCCTGATCCACCATGAGCCGCGCGGCCTCGGGCGCGATCCCGACGAGCACCACCTCGGCCCCGAGCAGCCCGGCGGCGCGCGCCGCCTGCGCGAGGTGGTTCGCCGCGCTCGCGTCGACCACCGCCATGCCGGTGACGTCGATGATCACGACGCGCGCCTGGTGCTCGGAGATCTCCTTCAGCATCGCCTCGATGAAGCGGCCGGAGCGGTGCGTGTCCAGCGCGCCCACGATCGGCATCACGAGGACGCCGCGCGCGATCGGCACCACCGGGCTCGACATCGCGGCGATCGTCTCGAGGAGCGCCTCCTGGCGGCTGCTCAGCGACTCGAGCGCCCTCGTCCGCTCCTTGATCCGCGACAGGAGCCGCGCGTTCTCGATCACGACGGAGGCCACCGCGGCCACCCGCTCGATGAGCGCCAGGTCGGTCGCCGAGCACGCGTCGGGCTGCGGGCTGGCCAGGACGAGGACCCCGAGGACCGCCTCCCGGGAGAGCAGCGGCACGCCGACCAGCGTGCGCGCGCCGCTCCGGCGCGCCTCGGCGACGTCGCGGAAGCGCTGGTGCTCGCTCGACGCGGTGTCGATGACGAGCGAGCTGCACGAGCGCATCACCCGGCCCACGAGCGAGTCGTCCGCGACGGGCGCGCGCTCATCGTCGACGAGGCTCTCGCGCTGGGCCATGCCGATCACCAGGAAATCGAGCGCGCGCTCGTGCCCCCCCGCGCCCAGCCTGCGGCTCGCGATCCTGCGGGCGGAGCTCGAGGCGAGGTGATCCGAGAGGGCGCTCGAGAACGGCGTGCGCTCGAGGGTCACGAGGTCGACCCCCGTGTCGATGCAGCGCGACGCCGGCAGATCCGCGAGGGCCTCCGGGACGCCGCGCGTGGCCATCTCGTAGAGCGCCTGCACGCCGCGGTACCCCATGTCGTACTCGCGCTGCACGATCGCCGCGTGGATCACGCCGTCCTGGAGCATCGCGACCGTCGAGGTGACGAGATCGAAGGCGACCACCTTGAGATCGCCGGATCGCCCGAGCCTCATCGAGGCAAGCCCCAAGCTGGGGCCGTTCTCGCTGCACACCCCAAGGGCGCCGGAGAGGCCGGGGTTCGACCGCACCGCGTCGACGGCGAGCGCGACCGCGCTCTCCACGTCGAACAGGTTCTCCGAGAGCGAGGCCACGCGGACCGACGAGCCGGCGATCGCCTCGCGGAACCCCTCGATGCGCCCCTGGGCGTTCGGCACGGCGAAGGACTCCGCCTGGACGGTGATCTCGCCTCCCTGCGGCATGAGCCGCAGCATCGCCTCGCCCGCGATCCTCCCGGCGGCCCGGTTGTCGGTCCCGACGTAGAGCAACGACCGGCTGCCCGGGGCGGCCGGCGTGTCGATCGTGATGACCGGGATCCCCGCCGCCATCGCGCGGTCGATGGCCGGCTCGAGCGCCACGGGGTCGATGGGCGCGATCGCGATCCCGCCCACCCGCCGGCGGATCCCTTCCTCGAGGAGCGCCTCCTGAGCCGCGGCGGCGGCGGACATGACGCTCCTGAACTCGACCCCGACCCGGAGGTCGCGCCCCGCCGCCAGCGCGCCGTCCCGCAGGTTGTTCCAGTACGCCGTCAGCGGCCGGCGGGGAGCCTTGTAGACGCGGATCATCGGCTGGCCTCGCGCGCCGTCGGATCCGCGCCATCCATCGGCGACGCGCCCCTCGCCCCCAGCGTCCTCCAGGATGGCGAGATCGATCGTGCTCCACCGCGGGCCGGTCTGCACGCTCCGGATCCCGTCCGCGAGCGTCTCGATGAGCTCGAGGAGATCGACCGACTCGGCGACGGAGCTCAGCACCTCCTCGAGCAGGCGCAGCTCCTGGGCGCTCTGCGCCTTCTCCTCGAAGAGGCCGCGCCGCTCGAGCACGACGCCGACGCTCACCGCGATCGACTCCACGAGCGCGCGCCACGGGCCCGAGAGCGGCGCCGCGTCCGGCTGCTCCAGGGCGAGGTAGGCGCCCGGCGCGCCGAACATGGGCACCGGTACGACGTGGACGTGGACGCCGTCGAGCGGCCAGCCAGGCGCTTCCGCGAGCTCGGGCAGGTGCGCCTGGTACCACGCGGCCGCGGGGACGAGGCACGGGCCGTGCGCCGCCTCGGGCGCCGCGGCGGGGCCGAACGGAGCCGACGCGCTGAGCACCCCGCCGTCGGACGGCATGTTCACCCGGCCCGGCAGGAGGCCGTCGAGCCCGACGATCGCTCGACAGGAGAGGCGCCGGCCGGTGCGAATCAGCAGGCTCCCGCGCCGCGCGCCGGGGAGGCCCTCCACGGCTCGCCGCACAAGGTCGTGGAGGGTCGAGAAAACGTCCAGTCCGGTAGTCATGCAGATCCGTTCTGCCGCTCGCTCGCTCGCCGCGCAGCGCGCGTGCGGGCGCGTCCCGTAGCAGGCGTGAGCGGACTCGTGCTTGTCAAGCAGAGACGATGGGACCACCGTAGGACCCACGAGGAGCTCGCACCCGCATGAAGCTCGCCTCTCTCCGCGGCCCCGGCCGCGACGGCACGCTCGTCGTCGTCCGCCGCGACGGCCTCGCCTACACGCCTGCCGGCGAGGCCTTCCCCACGCTCCAGGCCGCGCTCGACGACTGGGAGCGCGCCGAGCCCGCGCTCCGCCGCATCGCGGCCGACGTCGAGCTCGGCGAGGCGGCCGTGACGCCGCTGGTCGCGGAAGAGCTCGCTGCGCCGCTTCCGCGCGCCTACGAGTGGGTCGACGGCTCGGCGTACATCCACCACATCGTGCTCGTGCGCAAGGCGCGCGGCGCCGAGCCCCCCGAGACGCTGACGACCGATCCGCTCGTGTACCAGGGCGGCTCCGGCGTCCTCCTCGGCCCGACCGACGACATCGTCCTGCGCGACGAGGCCTGGGGCCTCGATTTCGAGGCCGAGGTCTGCGCCGTCCTCGGCGACACCCCGCAGGGCACGCGCCGCGAAGAGGCCCACCGGCACATCCGCCTCTTCCTGCTGGCCAACGACGTGACGCTGCGCAACCTCGTGCCGGCCGAGCTCGCGAAGGGGTTCGGGTTCTTCTGCTCCAAGCCGGCCACAGCGTTCTCGCCGTTCGCGATCACGCCCGACGAGCTCGGGGACGCGCTCCGCGACGGGCGCGTCCACCTGCGGCTCCGCTCGACCTACAACGGCGCGCTCATCGGCGATCCCGAGGCCGGCCCGGAGATGCACTTCTCGTTCTTCGATCTCATCGAGCACATCGCCAGGACGCGCAGCTTCACCGCGGGGACGCTCCTCGGCAGCGGCACCGTCTCGAACCGGGATCCGGCGCGCGGCGTCTCTTGCCTCGCCGAGCGGCGCATGCTCGAGATCCTCTCGGACGGGGCGGCCAGGACGCCGTTCATGAAGCCAGGAGACACGATCATGATCGAGATGCTGAATCGCGCGGGAGAGAGCCTGTTCGGGCGCATCGCGCAGCGGGTGGTGGCCAGATGAGCGCCGCCGTGAAGGGGCTCGCGCTCTACGGCTACTGGCGCAGCTCGTGCAGCTGGCGCGTGCGCATCGCGCTGGCCCACAAGGGCGTCGAGCACGCGTACCGGCCGGTGAACCTCGTCCGGGACGGCGGCGAGCAGCTCCGCGACGAGTACCGGGCCAAGAACCCGATGGCGCAGGTGCCCCTGCTCGAGTTCGAGCAGGACGGCGCCGTCCGGCGTGTGTCCCAGTCGGTGGCCATCATCGAGCTGCTCGAGGACCTCTTCCCCGCGCCGCCGCTCCTGCCCGCGGATCCTTACCTGCGCGCCAGGGCGCGGCAGCTCGTGGAGATGATCAACTCCGGCACCCAGCCGATGCAGAACACCGCCACGCTGAAGTACGTGAGGGACGAGCTCGGCGGCGACGAGAAGGCCTTCGGCCGGCGCTTCATCGCCTCGGGCCTCGCCGCGTTCCAGGCGGCGGCGAGCGAGCTCGCCGGGCGGTTCTGCGTCGGCGACCAGGTCACCGTGGCGGACGTGTTCCTCGTGCCCCAGCTCTACAACGCGCGGCGCTACGAGGTCGACCTCGCGCCGCTCTCGATCCTCACGCGCATCGAGGCCGCGTGCATGGAGCTGCCCGCGTTCCAGGCCGCCCACGCCGACCGCCAGGTCGACGCGGTCGCCTAGCTCGCCCCTGCGTTACCCCTCGCGACGGAGGACCCAGATGGCCAAGGTGGAGTCGATCGGCATCAAGCGGGTGGAGGCGCTGCACTACTACGTGCGCGACCTGGAACGGAGCCGCAGGTTCTACACGGAGAAGCTCGATTTCCAGGAGATCGCCGCGAGCTCACCGGATCTCACGGCGGCGGCGGCGCAGCAGTCGGTCGTCTTCCAGGCGGGCGAGTGCGTCGTCGTCTGCTCGCAGCCCGCCGGCGAGGGCGGGCGGGCGTGGCGCTACCTGCGCAAGCACCCCGACGGCGTGGGCACGGTCATCTTCGAGGTGGAGGACGTCGACCGCGCCTTCCGGCTGCTCGACGGCCGCGGGGGTACGCCGATCGACGAGGTGCATCGGGTGACGGAGGCAGGCGGCACCTTCGCGTCGTTCTCGATCACGACGCCGTTCGGCGACACCACCTTCCGCTTCGTGGAGCGGCGCGGCTACCCCGCGCTGTTCCCCGGCTGCGTGGCCTACGACGCGCCGCGCGGCGGCGAGAACCGCTTCGGGCTCACCCGGTTCGATCACATCACCTCGAACTTCCAGACGATGGCGCCCGCCCTGCTCTGGATGGAGCACGTGCTCGGGCTCGAGCCGTTCTGGCAGATCGCGTTCCACACGAACGACGTCGCGAAGGACGCCAGTCACGGCTCGGGCCTGCGCTCGGCCGTGATGTGGGACCCGGCCTCGGGCGTGAAGTTCGCGAACAACGAGCCCTATCGGCCGCACTTCAAGAGCTCGCAGATCAACGTCTTCAACGAGGAGCACCGCGGCGACGGCGTGCAGCACGTGGCGCTCGCCGTGGAGGACATCCTCGCCGCGGTGCGCGCGATGCGCGGCCGGGGCGTGGAGTTCATGCCGACCCCGGGCGCCTATTACGACATGCTGCCCGAGCGCCTGCAGCGGCTCGGCATCGGGCAGATCGACGAGGACGCGGCGGCGCTGCGCGAGCTCGAGGTGCTCGTCGACGGCGACGGCGCGAGGTCGTACCTCCTCCAGATCTTCCTCAAGGAGTCGTCGGGCACGCACCGCGATCCCGACGCCGGGCCGTTCTTCTTCGAGCTCATCCAGCGCAAGGGGGATCGCGGCTTCGGCGCCGGCAATTTCCGGGCGCTGTTCGAGAGCATTGAGCGGCAGCAGAAGGCGGGGCACGGCTGATGCTCGATCGCGTCGTCGCCGGGATCGTCCCGCCCAAGCACCACATCGCCTTCCGGAGCGAGGCGGGGGATCTCCGCTACGAGGAGTGCCTGACGCGGGCGGGCTTCGACGGCCCCTACACGATCGCTTACCACGAGCGCCGGCCGCACGAGCACCGGCTCGCGGAGGCAGCGCACGGCTTCGCGCTGCCGGTCGCCGCGCCGGCGCGCCCGCTGGCGAAGCGGCACTACCGGTCGCAGGATCTGCCGCGGCGGGGCGGGCCCGCCGTCGACTGCCGCGTGCCGCTGCTGTTCAACGACGACGTGGTGATCGGGCTCGTCCAGCCGGACGCGGCCGATCCGGTGTACTTCGCGAACGCGGACGCCGACGAGCTGTTCTTCGTCGTCCACGGGGGCGGCGTCCTGCGCACGATGCTCGGCGATGTCCGCTTCGAGCAGGACGATTACGTCGTCATCCCGAAGGGGCTCTTCTACCGCTTCCTGCCGGACGCAGCGCCCCAGCGGTGGCTCTCGATCGAGGCCGCGGACATCCACCTCCCGCGCAAGTGGCGCAACGAGGTCGGCCAGCTGCGCATGGACGCGCCGTACTCGCACCGCGATTTCCGGCGGCCCACGTTCGTCGGCCCCCTCGACGAGGGCATCCGCGCGCTCGTCGTGAAGCGCGGCGGCGCCTTCCACGGCTTCACCCTCGAGCGCTCGCCGCTCGACGTCGTGGGCTGGGACGGGGCGGTGTACCCGTTCGCGTTCCCGATCCTGCGCTTCCAGGCGCGCGTCGGGCTGGTGCACCTGCCTCCGGACTGGCACGGGACGTTCGCCGCGCGCGGCGCCCTCGTCTGCAGCTTCGTGCCGCGCCCGACCGACTTCCACCCGGAGGCGATCCCCTGCCCGTACCCCCACGCGTCGGTCGATTGCGACGAGTTCCTGTTCTATTGCCGCGGCAACTTCACCTCGCGCCGCGGCGTCGGCCCCGGCAGCATCTCGCACCATCCGGCCGGCGTCCCGCACGGGCCGCACCCCGGCGCGTACGAGGCGAGCCTCGGGGCGCGCGAGACGAGCGAGCTCGCGGTCATGCTCGACACGATCCGCCCGCTCTCGGCCACCGCGGCCGCGCTCGCGGTGGAGGACCCGGGCTACCAGGACAGCTTCATCGCGCGCCCCTAGCGGGATCGGGCGACGGGAGACTTCCCTCAGGGCCCTCCGCGCGGGGGCTCAGCGCCCTGAGGCTTGTTGAAGCAGGCGCTCGTGCACTCGTTGAAGCGCTGCGACTCCTCGAAATCGATCCCGTTCAGCCCATTGCAGGACATGCCGGCGATGCAGCGGGCGCTGCACAGGATCTGCCCGACGCATTCGTCGGGGTTGGTCGAGAACGGGAGTCCCAGCCCGCACGCCATGAAGACGTCGTTGGCGTCCTCGCAGACGGTGCGGAAGACGGAGATGCCGCAGCCACGGAGGCTATCTCGCTGGCCGTCGCAGCCGTCGAACAGGTACTTCTCGTCCTTGCATTCGAGCTCCTCCTCGACGCAGCTCACGTAGGCGTCGAAGGAGCCGGTGCAGCTCGCCTTCACCGCGTCCGCCCGCGCGGTCTCCGCCTTGTCGACGCACTCGAGGTACCTCGCCTCGCTGCAGCCGGAGCAGTCGCAGATGCGGTCGCAGGCGCGCTCCTCGGGCGAGGGGCAGCCAGCGGACACGAGCGCGCCGCCGGCGGCGGCCAGGGAGAGGAGCACCCAGTGGGTGCGCGGCGAGCGGCGCTTGGGGGCGAGCACGGTGACCTCCTCGCCCTACTTTATTTCATTTCGGCATCTTGCCGAGCCGCTCGAGCAGCGCGCGCACGAGCAGCGGCCACGCGACCGTGGCGTCCGCGTACACCTCGGCGAAGCGCCCGCCCTCCTGCGGCGGGGTGAACTTGCCCCAGCTCACGCCCTCGGAGTACGTGCAGCCGGACAGGCCGCCCCAGTGCACGGGCTCGGGGCAGATGCGGACGCCGTACTGGAACCGCGGGTGATCTACCTCGATGTCCAGGCGATCGCCGACGATGTCGTAGAACGGCGCGACCTGCTGGGCCCAGTTGCGCGGCACGCCGCCGCCGATGGTGAAGATGCCGAGGCGCTTCTTCTTGCGGACCAGGCGGGCGTAGCTCAGCAGATCGAGGAACGGATTGTAGGGCGGCGGCACGGCCTCGCGCCACACGTCGAAGCCCGGCTTGTCGCCGTGCTGCGCCTTCACCTTGCGCAGCATCCACGTCGCCACGTCGAGGCCCATCTCGCTGTCGGTGAAGGCCGGCACGTAGACGGGCACGTCGCGGAGGTACGCGCTCCGGAGCACGCCCGGCGAGTCGCCCATCTCCGCGAGCGCCTTGCCGAGCTGGCGGCAGATGATCTCGCTCGACCAGGGAGAGCCGGGGTCCAGCTTGTCGAGCTCCTTCCGGACGAAGACCTCGATCGCGTTGAGGTTCTTCTCCATCTCGAGCGTGTCGTAGACGCGGTTGTACCCCTTCTCGAAGTACGTCTCGTCGGAGATGCCCGGGTTCGCCTTGTAATGGGTCAGGCCGACGGCCTCGCTCAGCCCGTGCGCCATGAGCGCCCCCGTGCTGATGATGCAGTCGATCATGCCGGCCTCGATCATCCTGACGATGACGACGCCCATCTTGGCGACCGTCATCGCGCCGGAGAACGTCGCCACGACGAGGCAGTCCTCGTCGCGCACCATCGCCTCGAGCACGTCGCACGCCTCGCCGAGCGCGCGGCCGCTGAACGCGGTCCTGCTCATCGCGCGGAGCAGATCGTCGAACGAGTCAATCTTCAGCGGGTCGAGCGCGGCGAGCGGGACGAGCTGGTCTTCGACGCCGTCGCCGAGCTGGCGGTGCGAGGGACGAGGATGCTTCGGAGAGGACATAGGGCGCGAACATATACCCGCGCGGGGGGCGGGCCGTCGAGCGCGAAGCTCCCCGCGAGAGGGGCAAACTCAGGGCCGTACGGGCAGCGAGCACGCGAGGCGCCGCGCGGGTCTGTCCGCAGGTCCGCCCGCTGGTCTGCCCGCTGCCGCGCCCTCCGTTCCGCCGATTCCGCCGAGCTTCCCGGCGCCTTGGCCGATGCCGCGATCGCCGCCTTCGGCGCGCCGGGCCGCGAGATCGGCGCGAACGAACGCGAGCGGGCCAGCGCTGGGCTGGCCGTCGGTCCGCCGCTCCAGATCCATCAGCGCGGCGATCTTCGCCACGCAAACGTCACGACCTGACACACGGACGTCATAGACAGCCGTGCTCGCGGGCGCGCGGCGGCCATCGATCGTCGCGGACGCGCTCGCCCGATCGAACAGGAAGCGCGCGCCGGGCGGGCGCGCGGCGCACGCCGGCATGCGGGTGAGCTCGGCGCGGACATTCGGGGCGATCTCCCAGCCGTCGAGCGGCAGGAGCGGCGGGGCCTTCGCGGTCGCGCCTTGCGCCGTCGTCGCGGCGGGCGGGATCGGCACCGTCCGGCCGAGCGTCAGGCCGTGGAAGCTGAGCAAGAGCGGCACGCCGGCGCTCGTCGGCTGCCCCAGCGCGGGCTCGCCGAGGTTCGCGAGCGAGGCGATCGGCCGCGGGGCCTCGCCGGAGGACCACGCGACGAGCGACGCCCCGCGGAGCCACGCGACGGGGCCATCCGGCGCCTCGCTGAAGGCGACCTCCGCCTCGGGCATCAGCTCCAGCGGCACCTCGGCGACCTCGGCGCCGCGGCCCGGCCTCACCTGGATCAGCACGTCGCGGCCCGAGGCGCGCACCCCGAACAGGATACGGCCCCCGGACGCCGCGAACCGGGCGAGGATCGCGTCCCGGCCGACGCCCTCGGGCGCCGGGCCCGTCCACGAGCGGACCCTGGCCTGGAGCTCGGTCGGGTCGAGCCAGCGCAGCGTCCACGTCGCCCGCGGCGCGGCGGAGGCGCCGCGCGCCTGGAGATCGGCGCCGGCGCCCCTGGCAGCAGCGCCGTCGGGCGAGCGCACCTCGAGCGCGGCGACGGTGGAGAGCTGGCCCCAGCGCCTGTCCCTCACCGACGAGATGCGCCGCTGGCCGTCCGCTCCAGGCTTCACGTCGCGGGCGAGCAGCGCGAGCGCCTCCTGGGTGCTGCGCGGCGGCGGCACGCCCGCCGGCGAGAGCGGCGGCCCCGGCTGTGTCGTGCAGGCGAGCGCGCGCTCCGGCAACGCCGGGGACGGCGGCGGGCGGAGCGGCAGGAGCGGCGCGGCCCCGAGCGCAGGGCCGCGGGGCGGCGCTCCCTGCGCGGGCAGCGGCGGCCCCCAGCCGACGCGGAGGTGGGTCGAGATCCTCAGGCCGGCCTCGTTCACGGCCAGCATCCCGGGCTCGGCGAGCAGGTCGCCGCTCCGGGCGATCTCCGCCGCGGCCTCGGGTGGGACCTCGATGGGCGACCACGTGCGGCCGGCGTCATCCGACGCGAGCACCTTCCCTTCCCCGACGGCGATCCCGCGGCCGGCGTGGACCACGGCGTGCGCGGCCCCGGCGAGGCGAGCCCGCGAGGCCTCGCCGCCGGGGGAAAGGACGACGGCGGTGAGCTCTCCGGCCTCGTCGGCCACCACGAACGACAGCGCGCCGTCCTGCCCCTCCTCGATCGGGCTGACCACGTTGACGTCGTCGCCCCCGCCGCGCAGCCAGCCGAGCGGGAGCAGCGGAGCCTCCCTGCCGCCGGGGTCGATCACCGCGACATGGGCGCCGGGCGAGGCGCCCTCGCGGCCGTCGCCGCGCGGCGCGGGCTCGTCGCGGGGCGCGACGTCGCTGTCCCAGAGCCCGCGCAGGATCGCGATCCGGCCGTCGGCGAGCGCGCCGGCGCCGCGCCAGCGGACGTCCGCGCCCGGGCGGACCGTGCTCCACCGGCCGCTCGGCTGGCGCACGCACACGCTGCCCTCGTCATCCGCGTCGCACGGCGCGAGCAGCAGGGCGCCGCCGCTCGGGGACACGCGGAGCTCGGCCTCGCCGCTCCGCACGAGGACGGGCGGCTCGCTGCCGAGAGGGCGGTCGGGCTTGACCTGGAGCACGCCGAACGGATCGTGGCGGCTGTCCGTCCCGCCCTCGCCGAGCGCGCAGGCAACCCACGCCGCTCGTCCCGCGCGGCCGACGCCGCAGACGTTCAGCCAGTCGCCGCGGCCGAAGGGGGCGACCTCGTGGAGCGCGCCGGTGGCGAGATCCACGCGGGCGAGGACGCCATGGCTCGCCGTGATCGCGGCGGACGCCCACGCCGCGCCGCTCGAGATCGCCGCCTCGAGCGGGTGGCGCCCCGTCGCGCGGATCCAGCGGAGCAGGGGCGCGCCTGGGCCGCCGGGCTCGGGCGCGTCGTCGGCGGGCGCGGGCGCGGGCCCGAGCCGCGCCTCGGCGACCAGGATCCGCGCCTCGCGCTGCCCGGACGACGAGGCCCTGCCCTGCATCACGGCGATCAGCTCGCCGTCGCGCAGACGGACGTCGGCGACGCGGAGCAGCGCGGCGGGGTCGCCGTCCGCTCCGTCCCCGCCCGGCGACGGCGCGACGGGGCGCCACGACGCGCCGCCGTCGGCCGTGACCGCGAGCCCCGCCGCCTCGAAGAGCCCGGCGCCGTGCCGCGCGTCGCGGAACGCGAGGGCGCGCAGCGGCAGGGCGGGCAAGCCCGGCAGCGTGCGCGGCTGTCCCGTCTCGACGTCGAGGAAGATCGGGGAGTCGGCGATGGCGTCCCAGACCGCGACGACGGCGGGCCCGCCGCCGATGCGCTGGAGGTCCGTCTCGGACCGGGCGAGGACCGCGGGCGCGCCGAGCGGGTCATCGAACCGGTAGACACCGTGGACTCCGCGCCCGACGAGCCGCGGGCCGGCTGCGGACGGAACCAGCGCGAGCTCGATCAGGGGCTCGGGGCACGCCGCGGTCTCCGGCCGCGCCGCACCGTCGGCCCCGACGAGGACGCGCTGGCCGCCGACGAGCGCGAGCGTGCCGCCGGCGACCCGGGGCCCGACCACGGTCGCGCCGCTCGCGTCGACCCAGCGGGCGGGCACGGGCGCGGGAGGCGGGGGGCGTACCGCCGCGGGCGCGCCGCGCTCTTGCGGCGCGGGTCGGGGCGGCGCGCCGCCGCAGCGGGCGAGCGCGAGCGCAGCGAGGAGCGCGGCCGCGCGCCGCGACCTGCGCGGTGGCGCTGCGAGGCGGGGAGCGCCCGCCGCTCTGGACTGCATCATCAGGGCTGAGACTACCGTGATTCGCTGGCCGCCTCGGCTACTCTCGCCGATCGGCGAGCGCCTTTCGGGCGATCCGAAGCCTGCCGGCGGTCGTATCCGGGTTCAGTCCGTGCGCCCTGGCGTAGGCGGTCATCGGCTGGGGACCTGCGGCGGCGAGGAGGAGCTCGCGGTGGTGCGCGGGCAGCTCGACGAGCACGCGGAGCGCCGCGCGGGCCAGCAGCCTGCCGTCCAGGTCCATGCTTCCCTCGTGGACGAGCGCGCGCGGCTCGTCGACCGGGACCTCGTGGCGTATGTGGGCGCGTTCCAGGTGATGGCCCGCTTGCCGCCACGTGATGCCATGCAACCAGCGCTGGAGCGCGCGGCGCGGATCGACCCGTGGATCAGGGCGGTACCTGCCAGCCCGGATGGCGCTCCACGCGGCGATGAGCACGTTCTGGAGCACGTCGTCGCGATCGCGCGCTGGGACGCCGCACGCGACGAGCCTGGCCGCGATCAGCCGCTGCTCCGCGACGAGGGTGGCGAGGGGTGGCGAGACCGCGGGGCGGAGCGGCGTCGAGCGCGCCGGAGCAGGCGGCGCGCCGCGCTTGCGGCGGCTGCGGCGGCTCATCGCGAGCTCCGGCGCACCGCGCCTCGGCCGGCCGGCGGCGGGCAGCGGGGAGGGCGTTCGCGATGGAGGGCGGGTGTTCGTGCGGCACGCGTGAGCACGCGTGTGTTGCGTTCGACGGTGAGCCACCGTTGTTCCTCGAATGACGCGTCCATGCGCGCGAGTTCCCCGACGCACCCGCGCTTCGCTGCGAAATCGATCGAGCACGCTCGATTTCACAGGTTCAAGGAGAGCCGTTCAACGCGTCTTCGATGGCGGGCATATAGGCGCTTCCGGGGAATGCCTCGCGGAACCGGGCGGCGCGCGCTGCAGCCTCGGCGTGCCGGCCGCTCTGGCCGAGGGCCTGGATCGCCAGGGCCTCGCGTTGCTGCGCTCTCGGGCTGCGCGGGTGGCTCCGCGCATGGCGGTCGAGCGCGTCGAGCGCCTCGGTCGCTCTTCCCGCGCCGAGCGCGGCGATCGCGCGCTGGATCAGGGTCAGATCGGTGTCCATCGGCGGGACGGACGCCTTGGCGCCGGTCGCGGCTGGCGGCGCAGGAGACGGCGCCGCCGGGACATCGGCGAGCGCGGCCGGCGCGCCCGAGCCGACCGGGGCCGCCGCGAGCCTGTCGCCGCGAACGAGGGTGATCTCCGGCGGGGCGGCGCGCGGCCAGGCAGCGTAGAGCGTGCCGGCGCCGGCGCCGACGCCGCCCAGGAACACCGCCGCGCCTGCCGCGACGAGCTTGGCCCGCGTGATCTCGATGCCACCCCGCGCGAGGCTCGCCGGGGCGCGGCGCGCGTCCCACGCGGGGACGGCCTCCGCCGCGCCCTCGCCGGGCGGGAGGGCTCGCGCGGCCTGGCCGGCCGGCGCGCCCCCGTCGCCCTCCCCGGCGGAGAGCCGCGCCTGAAGCCGCGCCCAGAGGACCTCGCCGAGGTCTTCCGGCAGGTCGAGCCGGGCGTCCCCGAGATCGAGCAGCTGCGGCGCGTGGGCCAGGGCGAGCGGCGCCAGCGCGAAGCGCGCGCCGTACACGCCGAGCGCGTCGCGGTCGCTCGCGCCCAGCCGCTTGACCGCGGCCGCGAACTCCCTGCGGGCCCGCCGCAGCCGGTCCCACGCGGTGTTCTCGGAGATCTGGAGCGCGGCGGCGATCTCGCGCATCTCGATGCCCTCGAGCTCGTAGAGGAGGAACACGACGCGCCGGTCGCCCTCGATGCGCTGGACGAGCTCGCGGACGATCCGCTGCGTCTCGGCCTGCGCGAACCGCTGCTCCGCGTCGTACCCCGGGTCCGCGACATCGACGCGCTCGCCCTCGGAGCCCGCGAGCAGCTCCCGCCGGTTCCCGGAGAGCCGCATGTGCCGCAGGGCGAGGTTCGACGCGATGCCCGCCACCCACGCCTTCATGGAGAAGCGAGGGTCGTAGTCCCCGAAGCGGCGGTGGACGACCAGGAACACCTCCTGGGCCACGTCGCGCAGGTGCCGGGCCGGCACCCCCATCCGCCAGAGCACCCGGAGGACGTACGGGAGCAGGCCCGTGTAAACCTCCTCGAAGGTGGGGCGAGGGGGCGGGTCGGCCGGCGGTGCCGAGCCGGCGTTGGCCGCCTGCCCGGGGTCGGCGTCATGGGTGGGGGCCGGCGGAGGCCGGGGGGATTGAGACTCCGTCATCGCTACTTGTTCCCGCGAGACGGGCCGGATCGTGGCGAAATCGTACGCGGGGCAGAAAAAAAATCGGGGCTCGGTGGCCCCACATGGGGCCGCGCCCGTGGCCGCCTCGATGGCCACCGCCGTTCTGTCGCATTACATGATGTTTCCGCGTATCATTGCGAGATCAACCAGGCGCATCGGCGAGCGGCCATCGACGAGCCTGTCAGCATCTCTCGGCACGTTCTGAGCGCCGTACCTCTACTGCGGGAAGTCGGCCGGGGAAGCGAACCGCCAAGCCGCCAAGGGCGCCAAGAAAACCGGGGAATAGGGGGGAGATGCCGGGACGGCCCCATTCCCCCTCTCCCCTTGGCGTCCTTGGCGGCTTGGCGGTTTTTCTGCTGATCCGGAGTAACTTCCCGCAGTAGAGCTACGACGAGATTCGCTCGGCGGGCACGCGATGGATGCGAACTCTTTGCGCGGATCATTCCGAGAAGGACCCGATGGCGGACGCAATGCGGACCCGCGAGCGTCCAGGAGGGGGAGGTCTTCACGCGCCGTTCTGCCCGTGCTTCCCTCCCGAGGCGCTCGCGCGACAGCACCGCGTGCTCGGGAGCTGCGCCGTGAATGAAGAGGTGAGACGATGACGATGTGGAGGTGGGCTCGACGGGAGAAGCGGGGGATGGTGCTGGCGTCGGGCGCCACGGCCGTCGTGCTGGGGGCCTGGGCTGGTGGCTGCGGAACGACCGATCACTGGCTTTGCCCCTACGATCCCGAGCCTGGAATCAAGGACTATCCTTGTCTTGTATCGTGGGACGCCGTGGATGGTGGCGACGGCGCCGACGCGTGCGGCGATGCCGGTGCTGATGCAGGCGACGCCTGCGCGGAGGGGGGAGCTGGCGCCGATTTCGACAGCGCGACGGTCCCCGGGTTCGATCCCAACCTGCGGGAGACCTGCACCGGGCAGTGCGTGCCGCGGGAACCGCTCGGCTGGTCCGAGCCGGCGCTGGTCTGGATCGGCCCTCCGGATCGCGCGCCCGACTGCCCCGCCGCTGCGCCGAGCGTCGGCTACGAGGGCCATGCGGACTTCACGGCGGCGGCGCCGCCCTCATGCCCGGCATGCCAGTGCGATCCGCCGGACGCCTCGTGCGAGCTACCGGCGGCGTGGAGCGCTTACGCCAGCTTTCCCTGCGACGTCCCCGGCGCCGCCGAGACGCCGTTCGCTGCTCCCGAAGGTTGGGACGGAGCCTGCACCTCGGCCAGCGCGATCGCCGCCGGACAGATGTGCGATGGCGCCCCGTGCGCACAGTCGCTCGAGATCCCGGCCCCCCGCGTGCTTCCGGGGAGCTGCGTGCCCAGGACCGCGGAGAGCCCCGAGGGGCCGGAGGAACCCGAAGGCGCCGGGAGCTTCGCGCTCTTCGCACGGGCGTGCACCGGCACCGCGTTCGCGCCGTGCGCCGATCCCGGGATGATCTGCACCCCGGCGCCGCCAACCGGCGATGCCGCGCCGCCCGAGAGGTTCCTGACGTGCGTCTATCATGAGGGAGAGCAGGACTGCCCGGCGACCTACCCGGACCGGCACGTCTTCTTCGCAGGCGCCGAGGACACACGCGGCTGCGCCCCCTGCGGCTGCGGCGAGCCTATCGGGGGCAGCTGCAGCGTCCTGGCCTCGGCGTTCAGCGATGGTGCGTGCTCCCAGTTCGCCGTCGGCGTGGTGGTGAGCTCCGCGGCTCCGCTCTGCACCGGCATCGTCCCCGGGACGGCGCTCGGGAGCAAATCCGCGAGTGTTGTCAGCCTCGATCCGGGCGCCTGCGCGCCGACGGGCGGCGAGCCGACCGGCAGCGTCGCGCTGCTCGGCGCTGCGACGTTCTGCTGCCGCCCCGAGCCGATCCCTGATCCGGTGCCTGCCTGAGACAAGCGGACCTGGATCCTGACGACAGCACCGACGCAGAGCCCGTCCACATCCTTACCCGCACGCGGGATGCTCCCGGCGCGCGCGCTCCGATCGGCGCACCGTCGGGGCCGGATCAGAACGAAGCGACGAGGTGCAAGGCTCCCGCCTTGGAGCTACCGGCCACGGACCAATTCTCACGGCCACGTAGATGAAACGCGGGACGCTCGAGGTTGGCCACGAGCTCGCCCGTGAGCCGAGCGGCAAGGGAGTACGAGAGAGGCACCTCCACGCCACCGCGCAGCCCGAGCCCCACGTAGCGCCACGACGCATCCCCCACGGCGTTGACCCTACCGAGGTAGCGCACGCGGCCTGCCGTGACGAGGCCGCAGCCGAAGAACCATGCCACGTGCCCGCAGGGGACGACCGAGCCCCCGAGCCAGGACACGCGGTAGACGATGCCCCGATACGGCTCGGCGGCGACTGGCAGGTGTACGCGTCCCTCCAGCGAGAGCGAGAACACCTCCCACCGGGCCCCCACGAACCCCGAGAACCCGACCGCCGGGGCCGGCGCGACGCCCTCGGAGATCAGCGCCCCCGCCCCGACCTGAAGCCGCGGCCACGCCGGCGAGGGGCCACGGCGCTCCCCGGGCCGCGCAGGCGCGGCGGGCTGGCACGGCGGCAACGGCGCCGCGGCCGGCGCGCGCGGGGGCCCCGCCGGCGCCCCTCCCGGGGAAGCCGTCACCGGCGGCTCCGGCGCGGTGGCCGCCTCCCCCGGCGCCGGAGGTGACGGAGCCGGCGGCGACGGCGACGGCCCCCGCGCCGATCGCACCGGGCGCAGCATGATCGCAAGGGCGGTGCCGACGTCCTCCACGAGCGCCCCGCAGGCCGCGCCCGTGAGCTCCTGGCCGCCGAGCCGCCGCCCGTCGCTGTCGAACAGCGCGATCTCCCCCAGGAAATGCCGCCCCTTGCGCGAAAGGACCACCTCGATCCGCCGGTCGCCGCCGCCGCCCACGAACGGATCCATCCCGCCGAGCTGCGCGGCGACGACGTCCCGGAGCGCCTGCTCGTTGGGGCACCCCTCCGCGCCCGGACCGCGCGTATAGGACAGCCGCGCGCCGCCCGCTGGGACCTGACCGGAGGCCGCCGGCACGGCCAGCACCAGGGACACGGCACTCCACCCGATGGCGTTCAGACGTGGATGGCGCAAGGGACTCCGCTCGATCGTCAGGCAAGGGGTGCGGGGCAGCGCCGAGGGGCCACGGCCGGCTGCGACCTGCTCCGAGTGGAATTACGGACCACGACCGGCGCCCGGCAACGGATTTTTCCGGGCCGCTGCGGCTCGCCAGACCCGCACGGGCGGGCGCCGGAGGCCTCGAGGTCTGCCGGACGGGTCGATCACCCGTTCCGGGAGGCCTCCGGGCCTCTCCAGCAGGTCGGCGACCTCTGGAAAGAACCCGATCGGCCTGCGCCGGCACGACGCCGACCCGTTCCGGGAACCCCCGGGGATCTCCGAGCATGCCGGCGACCCGTCGAGGAACCCCCGCGGCATCTCCGACATGCCGGCGACCCGTCGAGGCAAAGAGTCGCAGTCCATAGCACGTTAACGACGACCGGAGGGATTGACCTGGGATATCAGCGTTCATATCGGTACACGATGGACCAAACGTTCGATGCTTCGATCTACGTTCGCGCGCCCATCATCAACATTGCCAATGGCGTGACCCTCGCCAACGCGCTGGTCGCAGCCTGTCCGGATGCGGCGCCGGAGAACGTCGCCAAGGCGTGTACGAAGCTGAAGGCCGCCGGGGAGGCAGGCCAGAAGGCGCTCACCGCGCGCCGCCGGGAGAACGGCGCCCTGTCCGAGGACGACGTGCGCGTGCTCGACCGGGAGGCCGACGGGAGCTTCGGGGCGCTGCGCATGCGCCTCATCGCGACCTCGATGCTGCCCGAGGCGCGCTTCCCGCAGGCCCGGCGCGCCGGAGAGCTCGTCCAGGAGCTGTTCGGCGAAGACGGCCTGTCGTTCCTCACCGCCGAGTACTCCGCGCAGAACACGGTGATGGCCTCCATCGCCGCGCACATCGAGGAAGCGGGCCTGAAGCCGGAGATCGACGCGATCGCCGGGCCCGAGTTCCTCGAGCAGATCGGCAATGTCCTGCCGCGCTACGACGCGATGGTGAAAGACAAGCTACAGAAAGAGGTCGCCGCGACATCGAACCTCGCGACGTACGTGCGCGCCATCCAGTCCGCCATCGTCAACTACGCGACCAAGGTCGCCGGCATGGTCGACGAGGACGAGCCCGAGACCCTCGAGACTGTCCGGAAGGCCCTCCGCCCGCTCGACGCGCACCGCGAGGCCGGCGCCCGGCGCGCCCAGGGCGGCGCCAAGGGGGAGGCGGCGAGCGGCGCCCCGGCCGCCCCCCCGGCGGCCGGCGCGGCAGCCGACGGAGCCGGCGAGCCTATCGCGCCGGTCTGAGGGGCATCGCAGCAGGACCGGGGCGCCAGGCGCCTCTCCAGCGGCACCTGGCGTCCAGATCCTCTCCCGAGCTTCCCGTTCCGACTCGTCTGCGAGCGCCACATCGAACGCGCACCGCGTGACGAGCTCCTTGGTGCCGGCAACCTTCGAGGGGGCGCCCGGAGGCGTCCTTGCCGTCCCACGAGAACGTCGTCCCGCTGTTCGGCTCGCGGGGGGCAGGTGAATCGCTCCTCGGAGCGCCGGCCGGCGATCTCGACGACCAGGTCGATGCGCTCGAGCGAGGCGGGCACGCCGCGGCGGCTGGGCGGGATCGTTAGGGCATCAGGCCGAGCGCGAAGAGGGCATCCGACCAGAGCGGCCAGAGCGTGCGGTACGGGTGGGTCGCGAGCACCACGCCGCCGCTCGGGAGGCGCCGGACGTAGAACCGGGCGTGGTCGACAAGGAACTCGAAGTGGTCGAGGGTGATCTCGACCTCCGACAGGGCCGAGCCGCTGCCTGTCTCCGCGCCCCCTCCATCGCTCTCCCTGCGCTGCCGCGTCCGCTCGTGGATCTCGCGCGCGCGCGGCTCCGCGGCGCGCCACGCGCCGTCTGGTGTCTCCGCCGCGGCTTCGAGCGCTTCGAGCAGGGCGGAGGGTGGTGTTGCCAGCGCCTTGAGGACGGTTTCGCGGGAGAGAGAGCTCGAATGCGCCCCCGCATGTCGTAGCGCGACGCACGCGCCGGGCGGCGCGGCTTCCACCCGCGCGCGGAGCGCATCCAG
This sequence comes from Sorangium sp. So ce145, assembly GCF_051525985.1. NCBI lineage: Bacteria > Pseudomonadati > Myxococcota > Polyangiales > Polyangiaceae > Sorangium > Sorangium sp. So ce145. The sequence goes on from NZ_CP150315.1 coordinate 8,352,303, forward strand.
CGACAGGCCCGCGGTGCGCGACACCCTGTCCTTGTCGTGGAGGCAGATCCACGAGAGGGCGAGATCGCGCGCGATGTCGCGGGCGTCCGCGTTGTACGTCGCGCACAGGGCGACCGGCGCGAGCCAGGTCCGCGCCGTCGTGCAGCCGCCGGTCGGGACGCGCCCGCTCGCGTCCGGCGCGCAGAGGCGGAGCAGGACATCCTCGATGTCTTCCAGCGCCATGTGCCACGCGAGCACGGCCTCGGCCTGCACGGAGCGCGGGCCGCGGTCTAAGGCGAGGTCCATGTGCATGGGGGCAAAGGCCTCGATCTGGCGGGCGTGCATGTGGATGGGGCCCTTCGGCTTGAGACGCTCGCTCTTGTCGGTGAAGCAGCGAAGGATGCAATGGACGAAGTGCTCCTGGCTCAACGATGCGACGAAGTAGGTCTCCGCGTCGGTGCGTCCGAAGTGGGTTCGGAGCATCGCGACCACTTCATCCACGGAGATCGTATGGCATTCCGTGTCGCGGTCCATGATCGCGCGCATGCTGTACCGTGGCTCCTTGATGAGGGCCGACAGCGCCGCGCCGAACGCATCGACCCTCTGTGCCTCGTCACACCAGGCGAAGAAAAACGGACCTTCTCTCATCGATCGATCCTCCTCGTGAGGTAGCCTGCGTCAGGACATGAGGCCGAGCACGAAGAGCGCGTCGGACCAGAGCGGCCAGAGGGTGCGGTAGGGGTGGGTCGCCAGCACCACGCCGCCGCTCGGGAGCCGCCGGACGTGGAAGGGGGCGTGTTCTTCGAGGAAGCGGGTGTGCTCGCGCGTCGTGATGTTTACCCAGAAGGCGGGTGGGACCTCCCCCGCGTCCTCGTCCTCGAGCTGGCGGCGTAGTTCCAGGAGCTCGCGCGCCTTGGGTTCGGCCGCGCGCCACGTGTCGTCGGGCACCGCCGCCGCCTCGAGCGCTTCGAGCAGCGTGGCCGGCGGCGTCGCGAGCGCCTTGAGGACGGCCTCGCGCGAGAGCGAACGCGTGAGCTCGCTCTTGCCTTTCATGGGCACGCGCGCGCCGCGCGGCGCGGCTTCCACACGCGCGTGGAGCGTCGAAAGCGGCGTACCCGCGATGCGTGAGACGCTCTCCTTATGATGGAGGCTCACCCACGAAAGGGCGAGGTCGCGCGCGAGCTCCGCGGCGTTCGCGTTGTACGTCGCGGACATCGCGACCGGGGCGATCCAGTCCTCCTCGCCCGTGCAGGCGCCGGTCGGCACGCGCCCGCTCGCGTCCGGCGCGCAGAGGCGGAGCAGGAGGTCCTCGACGTCGCCCTGGACCACGTGGTAGGCGGCCGCGGCCTCGGCCTCCACGGAGCGGGGGCCCCTGCTCACCGCGAGCTCGTAGGGGTAGAAATCCTTCTTGCGTTCGCCCGCATCTACCCTGAGGGGGCCGTAAGGATGGCGACGTTCGCTTTCCTCCGGGTAGCACGCGAGGTCGAACCTCATGACGCGCTTGGAATCGTTCGGCCTCACGCTGGAGCCCACGTGAGCGCTCTTCAAACCTCCGAAGTGAGCGCGCACCATCGCGAGCACCTCGTCGATGGAGCACGTTCGGCAGGTTAGGCTCGCGCTCATGCCCAGGCTTAACATATACCCCGGGATGACCAGCGCGGACAGCGCCGCCGCGAACGCATCGATCCGTTCTGGCTCGTCGCACCAGGCGACAAATTGAGGTCCTGAATAGCTCATAGCCGGATTACCATGATGGGTTTGTTGAAGCCCTCGAGGGTAACGGTCTTACCAGCGTCCCAATCGAATAGGTAGCCATCCTTGACGGTGAACTTCTTCGGATCGAACTTCGCCCCCTGCTCGATGATGATCTCGACCCGCGCCACGTCTCCATCGAGCCTCCTCTTCTTCAACGCCTCCATCGCGTTCAAAAGCTGATCGCGCACCTTGAAGAAGGGGATTCTCGCGCCGCCCTTGGCTTCGCTCACGATCAGCTTGTGTCCGCTGGATATCGACAAGAAGTCAGGCGCCGCACCCTCGCTACCGCCATGGCTCGATTCCCTCGGAATCTTGAGCACGTCGCGCACGCCGTCGTCGCCGACCCCGATGAGCGATCTTCCGTCGTCCACCAGGAACTTGGCCGCCTTCTTCTCGAAGATGTCCACATCGAACTTCGTGATCGCCCCCGTGAGCGTCTTGTACCCCCGGACGCGGTTCGTCTTCACGATCTTGGCGAACGCCTCCTCGATCTCGGCGATCTCCCCGGCCACCCGGATCGCGGACGGCCTGAGCCCCCCGGCGGTCTTGATCACCCGCCACATCGGCCCGATCGCCGCGACCCCGAACCCCACCCCCGAGAAGATCCGCTCCTCGTCGCTGAGCTCCTGCCCCGACGGCAGGCACCACGCCTTGCCCGTCACGGCCTCGCACAGGTCGAGCGCCGGCCCCACCACCGGCACGAATCCGACCCCGAGGCGCGTCGTCGCGTGGACGAGGGTCTACATCACCTCCGCGTACGCCCCGAACCCCTCGGCGACCGTCGACATCGCCCCCGCGAACGCGCTGATCGTCTGGTAGAGCTGCGTCTGCTCCAGGTCGAACCCGTCCCCTGTCCACAGGTTGAGGTTGTCCTTCATCTGGTCCGCGAGCGCGTCGAACCGCGGCTTCAGCACCGTGTCCACTTGCACCCGCAGGTCCGGCGGGATCGGCGTCTCGATGAACCAGTCCGACGCATCCATGAACTGCCGCACGAACCCGGTGATCCGGTTCTGCGCCTTCAGGAACGCGTTGGTCTCCGCGAGCGACACGCCCATCCGGTCGCGCAGCGCGATCTCCAGCGCTCCGCTGTTGGCCCTCCACGCCCGAACGTTCGCCACGAAGTCCGCCCGGAAGACCACCACCCGGCCGCTCACGTCCGCCTCCAGCGCCGCGAGCACCGCGTCCGCGTACGCCGCGTAGGGATCCCGCCCCTCGTCGAACGCCCCGTTCACCTCGGCGATGTCCGGCACCTCGACCCACGGCACCTCGCTCTCCCCGAGCGCGTACGCCTGCGGGTCGTCCGGGTCCCACCCTCGGTGATGTTCGTCGATGAAGACCGATTTGCGAGGCTGGAGGACTGTTCCGAGAGCGCGGATGCCCACCCTCGGCCCGTGCTCGGCGCTCCGCGCCTGCGCGCGGTCCGCCCCTCCGTCGAGTAGGGGCCCCGGTCACCCAGGGGCCCCTCTCACAGAACCGGACTTGTGGGCCTCACATCCGGCTCTTCGGGACGCCGGCATCCGAGGTCGCCCTCGTCGTCCGGCGCCGGTGTTTCCACCCGCAGCTATCCCAGCGGCAGCGCAAGCTGCGCCGGGGCGATGATGGCTCGGCCTTGCAGTTCCCTCCACTTGGCCGCCAGCGAAACGAGCCCACGTTCGGCGAAGTACGCGTTACGCAGTCCCCGATCCACGGGCGAGTAGTGGCTGAGCGCCCACCAGGAGCGATGCCCCTCGTAGACCTTCCACGCCGTCTTGGGCTTCACGCCGAGCCGGATGAGCCGGCGTGCGATCGTGCGCTTGCGCTTCCACTGCTTGAGCAGCAGCGCGCGCAGCCGCCGCCGGATGTGCGCGTCGAGGTTCGATAGCATCCGCGCCGCGGCCTCGGTGCAGATCCAGAAGAAGCCGATCCAGCCGAGCAGGTACGCGTTCAGCTGGAGGATGCAGTCGCGGAGCGACCTTCCCCAGTTGCGCGGCACCAGCTCGCGGACCTTTTCGTCGACGCGGGTCTTGGACCGCTTCGACAGCCTCACCTCGACGCTTCCGTCCTCCGGCTCGCGCCGCAGGCTGAAACCGACGAAGTGTCGCCCCTCCGGTCGAGCGACCGCGCTCTTGGCCGCGTTCACCTTCAGCCGCAGCCGGCTCTCGATGAAGCGGACCACACTCGCCATCACACGCTGGCCGCTCCGCTCACTTCGGACGTAGATGTTCACGTCGTCGGCGTAGCGGACGAATCGGTGGCCGCGCCGCGCGAGCTCCCAGTCGAGCTCGTCGAGCACGATATTACTGAGCAGCGGCGAAAGTGGACCGCCCTGCGGCGCCCCCTCCTCCGTGCTCACCACCACCCCGTTCGGCATGATCACCTTGGCCTTGAGCATCCTTCGGATCAGGTCGATGAGCCGTCGGTCCTTGACCCGCAGCTCAAGCCTGGCGAGCAAGCGGTCGTGGTGGACCCGATCAAAGAAGGTCTCCAGATCGAGATCGACCATCCACTCGTGCCCCTCCTCCAGATGCCACACGGCCTCCGCGATCGCCGTGTGACAGCTCCTCCCCGGCCGGAAGCCATGGCTGCTTTCGTGGAACGTCGGCTCGTAGTGCGGGCTGAGCACCAGGTGCACCGCCTGCTGTACGATCCGATCGACCACGTTCGGGATGCCAAGGCCGCGCTGGCCGCCCCCTACCTTCGGGATCCACACCCGGCGGATCAGGCCGGGTCGGTAGCTCCCTTCCAGCAGCTCGCGTCGCAGCGCCGGCAGCACGACGTCGAGGTGCGCGCGCACCTCGTCCACGCTCTGCCGATCCGGTCCAGGGGCGCCGTCGTTCTGCGCCACCTTCTCGAACGCACGCATCAGGTTGTCCTCGGACGCCACCTCCTCCATCGTCATCGCCGGCAGGGCGATTCCCTTCGTGTTCCGAGCCTTCGGCACCGCGCGCGGCGCAGGCACGGACCGGCCCGTGTCCACCCCGCCGTCGGCCCCTTGCGGGTTGTCGGCTGTCGCTCGGAACAGTTCGAGCTGTCCTGCCTGTTCACTGGCCGTGGTCGCCTTCCCTCCCCGCGTCGCCGCGGTTGGGACCGCCTTTCGGCGGCCTTGCGGTAGTACGCGACCATCCGACTCCTCCCGTCCCTTCACCACTTTGTCCTTTCGTTCTCCGTGGTTACCGCCCGCGGTCGCCCGCGGCGGAGGCCGGGAGGCCTCCCCGGGTAAGAGCGCGAAACTTCGTGCCGAGCCCGTCGCCTATACGCACGCCGCCCGACGGACATTTGGGCTTCGCCGCCGTTGGCCGGCTCACCCCGCGGTACGCGCGCCTCGTCAGCGCTTCGCTTTCGCTCGGTTCGGCACTGCACCTTAGACTTCCACCAGACGCTCCCTCGCGGGCTCGCCCTTGTCGCTTCGGTGTTGGGTTCCTTTCCGCCTAGGTCCCAAGAGGACTTTCACCTCCAGTTCCGCGCCCATGCCGGGCGCACCAAATCGCGCGCTCCGCGCGCTCAGGGAGGGGTGCGCCGTCCCGCATATCCAGGTGGGAACCTGAGAGGGAGAGCAGCCGGGCAACTCGCGTCAGGACGTGATGCCCAGCAAGAAGAGGGCGTCGGCCCAGAGCGGCCAGAGGGTGCGGTACGGGTGCGTCGCCAGCACCACGCCGCCGCTCGGCAGGCGGCGCACGTGGAACGGGGCGTGCTCTTCGAGGAAGCGGACGTGCCTGCGCGTGGTCGTGTCCACCCGCCAGGTGGGCAGACCTTCGATCTCCTCGGTCTGGCTTGTCAGCTCCAAAATCTCTCTCGCGCGCGGCGCGGCGGCGCGCCACGCGTCGTCGGGCACCGCCGATGCTTTAAGGGCGTCGAGCAACGCGGAAGGCGGTGCTGCCAGCGCCTTGAGGACGGTTTCGCGGGAGAGCGACCGCGCGTGCTCGCTGCCACCTTTCATGGCGACGCGCGCACCGGCCGGCGCGGCTTCCACCCGCGCGCGGAGCGCATCGAGCGACATGCCTGCGGCGCGCTTGATCTTGCCCTTGTCGTGGAGTTCCACCCATGACAGGGCGAGATCGCGCGCGAGTTCCGCGGTGTTCGCGTTGTACGTGGCGCACATGTCGACCGGCGCGACCCAGTCCCAGGCGTTCGTGCATGCGCCGGTCGGGATCCGTCCGCTCGCGTCTGGCGCGTAGAAGCGGAGCAGGAGGTCCTCGAGATCGTCCTCAATCACGAGCCACGCCAGCGCAGCCTCGGTCTCGATCGAGCGCTGGCCCCTGCTCAAGACGAGATCGAGCTCAGGACGGAGAAAGTCGGATTTGTCGCACACACGCAAGACGAGGGGGCCGGATGCATGGCGACGTTCGTATTCTTCCGCGAAGCACGCGATGCCGAAGCATATCGCGCGCTCGGGGTGCCTCAGCATGACGCCGAAGGATAGGTCCGCGTTGATCCATCCGGAGAAGTGGGCGCGGACCGTCGCGACCACCTCGTCGATGGAGTGCGTTTTGATCCAAATGTCGTTATCCATCGCCACGCGGATGAGGTCTCCCGGAATCACCAGCGCCGACAGCGCTGCCGCGAGCGCGTCGACCCGGTCGGCCTCGTCACACCACGCGTAGAACATGGGGCCTGCTTCGCTCATAGCCGGATCACCATGACGAATTTGTCGCCTACGGCGACGGGTTTGCCCGTGAGCAGGTTGATCAAGTAGCCGTCCCGCACGCCGATGTTCTTGTTATCAAACGTCGCCCCCTGCTTCATGATGAGCTCCAATCGGGCAACGTCGCCATGGAGCTTCCACTTCGTCTTCAGCGTTTCCATCGCGTTCGTCAACTGCTCGATCACGTCCCTGGCGATTACCTCGTCTCCGCCTTTTGCCTCGCTGAGAATCAGCTCGTTCCCTCCGCGTAACGAGACGAAGTCCGGCGCCTTCCCCTCGATGGTACCCGTCCGTGACTCCTTCGGAATGTCGAGCACCCTGCGCACGCCGTCGTCGCCGACCCCGATGAGCGCTCTTCCGTCGTCCACCAGGAACTTGGCCGCTTTCTTCTCGAAGATGTTCACCGCCTTGGTCGTGATCGCCCCGGTGAGCGTCTTGTACCCCCGGACGCGGTTCGTCTTCACGATCTTGGCGAAAACCTCCTCGATCTCGGCGATCTCCCCGGCCACCCGGATCGCGGACGGCCGCAGCCCGCTGGCGGTCTTGATCACCCGCCACATCGGCCCGATCGCCGCGACCCCGAATCCTACCCCCGAGAAGATCCTCTCCTCGTCGCTCAGCTCCTGCCCCGACGGCAGGCACCACGCCTTCCCCGTCACGGCCTCGCACAGGTCGAGCGCCGGCCCTACCACCGGCACGAAGCCCACCCCGATGCGCGTCGTCGCGTGCACCAGCGTCTGCATCACCTCCGCGTATGCCTCGACGCCCTCGCTGACCGTCGACATCGCCGCCGCGAAGGCGCTGATCGTCTGGTAGAGCTGCGTCTGCTCCAGGTCGAACCCGTCCCCTGTCCACAGGTTGAGGTTGTCCTTCATCTGGTCCGCGAGCGCGTCGAACCGCGGCTTGAGCACCGTGTCCACCTGCGCCCGCAGATCCGGCGGGATCGGCGAGTCCTCGAACCAGTCCGACGCATCCATGAACTGCCGCACGAACCCGGTGATCCGGTTCTGCGCCTTCAGGAACGCGTTGGTCTCCGCCAGCGACACGCCCATCCGGTCGCGCAGCGCGATCTCCAGCGCCGCGCTGTTGGCCCTCCACGCCCGCACGTTCGCCACGAAGTCCGCCCGAAAGACCACCACCCGGCCGCTCACGTCCGCCTCCAGCGCCGCGAGCACCGCATCCGCGTACGCCGCGTAGGGATCCCTCCCTTCGTCGAACGCCCCGTCCACCTCCGCGATGTCCGGCACCTCGACCCACGGCACCTCGCTCTCCCCGAGCGCGTACGCCTGCGGGTCGTCCGGATCCCACCCTTCGGCGCGCGCGTCTTCCGTCGCCAGGTCCGCGACCTCGTCGGCCTGCGCGCCGAACTCGTCCATCAGCCGCGCGAGCTCGTCCTCGAGATCGCTGACGCTCTGCTTCAGGTCGTCGACGAGCTGCTCCATCGCCGCGCGCGTCTCCGGCGCGACCGCGTCCTTGTGCCGGTCCAGGATCGCTTCGAGGTCGGTCCGCGATATCTCGTCGAGCGGCCGGCCGACAAGGTCCTTGAGCTCGGTGTCGAGCTGCTGGAGCAGGTCCATCTTCTCCGCCAGCAGGCCCACCGCCCGTGCGTTCGCCACGAGCGCCGCGCGCTCCTTGGCGATCTCGGCCAGCAGGATCTCGATGTCGCGCGCCAGCGCCGGGTTGACCTCCGCGAGGCTCAGGTCGAGCGTCGTGTCGCCGAAGAACGCCGTCCCGCTGCGCCGCACGTTGAAGAGAGGCTTGTTCAGTCCGAGCGGCTCCGAGACGAGGTGCACCACCTCGTGCGACTCGGTGCACCAGTCATCGCCGGCAGAGTTCTTCACATGGAAGTGGAAGTCGTTCGCTCCCATCTGGAGCAGCACCGAGTCGAACTCCGTCTCCGCCCTGTTCGTCTGCGGTCCGTCGGGGAGCTCCAGCAGCGCGCCGGGGACCTCGTACGTGGTCAGCGGCGTATCGTTGACGCTGAAGAAGTTGTGTCCGACGAGGAACGCCCCTTCGCACGAGGAGCTGAGCTCCGTGCGCTCCCAGTCCAGCCTGTACGGGGTACCGGCCCACGCGAACGACGGCGCCAGCACCGCCAGCGCCGTGACCAGCGCGACGAGCCTCGGGAACACCGCGGCGCTCCGGCCGCGCAGCGCAACGTCCTTGGCGCCTCTCATGTCCCCTCCGCGCCGCGCACGGCGGCGTCATACGCGATCGCGGCGCCCTTCACGTCGCCCGCGTCGAGCCTCGCCTGAGCCGCGTCGAGCTCCGCCGCGCCCATCCCCTTCTCCCGCAGCGCTGCGAGGCCCGCCGCGATCTTCTGCGGCACCCCCGTGCTGAGCTCGGCCGCCGCGGCGTCGAACCGCCCCCGAAGCGCTGTGCAACCGGCCTCGCGCCAGGACGACCCCGCCGCCTCGCAGAGCGGTCGCAGCTGCGCCAGCGCCAGGAGCTCGCCGCACCGCTCGGCCAAGAGCGGCAGCCCGAGCTTCTCGCTCACCGGCGGCGCCGCCGACAGTGCCGCGACCTGCGCGCGCGCACGCTGCTCGAAGGCGTCCGACGCCTTGCGCGTCCGCGCCCCTGCGACGGCCTCGCGCGCCCCCTCGTCCATCTGCAGCACGCGGAGCGCCTGCCGGCGCAGCGCGATGCCGCCGAGCAGCGCCGACGCGGTCGCGTCGCTCCGGGCGACACGACCCTTCACGTAACCCAGCATCGCGTTCAGCGAGCGCAGCGCGCCCGACGTCATGTCCGGCAGCACCGCGCCGTGCGTGGCGAGCAGCTCCCTGTGCGGCGCCATCGCCTCATCGAAGGAGGCCGCGAAGACCTGGAGCGTCGCCGACCAGCTCAGGATCTCCGCGGTGAGCTCGCCAGGCGAGCGGCTCGCCTCGCGCGCCGCCGCGAGCACCGCCTGCTCCACGCCGTCGATGCCGTCGATGTCCGACCGCGACGCCTGCACCGAGAGCGCCGCGTATGCCGCCGTCTCCGCCGCCTCGGTCGCGCGGTACGCGGCGAAGCGCGCCGCGACGCCCGCGTATTTCGATCGCAGCGGGGCGGCCTCGTCCCGGGCCTGGTCGAAGATTGCCTGTACGGCCGCCGTCGCCTGCCTGTCGGCCGCGAGCGTGGCGGCGAGCGGCTCTCTCTCCGCGCTGGCCTTATCGAGCATCGCCGCCGTGAAGTTGCCGGCCGCGTCGACCGGCGCCTCCGCGAGCAGCACCCGCTGGCGGTCCCTCGCCTCGTCGAGCAGCGACGCAAGCTTGCCAGCGAGCGTCGCCCGCAGGGACTCGGCGTTCCTCACATCGTCGCGCACGTAGGCGATCGCCTCGTCGATGTGGCCGAACCAGACGCCGAGCGAGGTTTCGCTCGCGACGATCTCCTCCGGCGTCTTGTTGTTCGGCCATGTGGCCCACACCTCGATGGGCAGCGCGCCGTCCTTCTCGGCCTGGGCCCACGCGGCGCCCGGCCCCTGATTCTCGCCCACGCAGTGCTCCGCGCCGCCCACCGCCGCCGCGCAGAAGCTCCCGAACGTGTCGTCCCCGAACTTCCACAAACAACCTGCCCCCGTGGCGCCGAACATCAGCGCGCCGATGGCCGCCGCAAGGATCGCCCTCCGTCGCGCCGGTCTGGATCTCTCGATCATGCTCATTGCCTCCACCCCGCGAAATTTCTCGCCCGCGCACGCTCGCCCGCCGATTTTCCAGAAGCAAGCGTCCTCACCAGAGCGCTAGGACATTGCTCGGCCGTGGATCGCGCCCCGAGCGCCAGGTTGTCCGTCCTCAATGCGCGGACAGTCGCCGAACAGGAGAGGTGTGCTTGGGGGTGCGCGGCGCCACGGCCTGCGGACCGGCCGCGGGGTCGAGGCGGACGCCGCTGAGCTCGTGCCCCTCGCCGGCGAGCTCCGCGAGCGAGGTCTCGGCGTCGTGCTCCTGGGGCGCCGCGCGGCTGTCCACGTCGCCACCAGCAGGCCCGCGTGCGCCCGCCAGAGGAGCGGTGTCCGCGGCGGTACACGGAGGCCGCAGCGGCGGATGGAGGCGGCGACCGCGACAGGGACGCAGCGATCGCGACAGCGAGGCTCAGTGGACGGCCGGGCCTGCCGGGACCGGGGCGCTCTCGTCCGCCAGCGCGGCTGCCCTGCGGGCGAGGAGGGCCATGAGCCCCCTGGCGCCGACCACGGCATGGTCGGACACGCAGTTGTTGAAGATCGCGTGCACCTGCTCTGCCTCCTGGGAGAGCCGCGCGACGGTCTCCGCCCAGGGAGCGAGCTCCACGGGATCGTAGACGTACCTGAACTTCTCGTTCACGCCGACGGGCGCGTCCCAGGTCTCCTCGCGCCGGCCGTGGAAGCGCACCACGGCGAGGCGAGGATCGGCGACGAGCGCGGTGGGAGGCATGCTGTTGTCCTTGCCCTGCGGCTCATCGACGATGACGTAGAATGCGCCGAGATCTCGGAGGAGGTCCGCGACGCGCTCGATGCGTCCAGGCATGCCCCATGACCCGTGCCGGAGCTCGACGGCGAACGGGAGCCCGTCCATGCGCCGCCGGCACGCCTCGATGACACGCACGTTGCCGCGCGTCGCCGTGAACCACGGAGGGAACTGGAAGAGCACATACCCCAGCTTGCCCGCCTGGCGCAGCGGCTCGAGCGCCATCCGGAAGCGCTCCCAGAGCGCGTCTCTGACCTCGGCCGGCAGGTCTGCCGGGTAGAGGCGCCGCCGGTCGAAGAGCGAGGCTGGCAGCGCGCCCTGGACGTCCGGGGGGAGGCGGACGGGCTCCACCGGGTGCTGGGTGAGCGGCGCGAACGCCTTCATGTTGAACACGAAATCAGGCGGAGTCCGCTCGACCCACTGCGCCACCGTCCCGGGACCCGGGAGGGCGTAATAGCTCGAGTTGACCTCGACCACGGGGAACTGGGACGCGTAGAACTTCAGCCGTTGCGCCGGGCTCGACACGCCCTTCGGGTAGAATCGATGGCTCTTCACCAGGGTCGGGTCCGTCCACCCGGCGGTCCCGGCGAGGACGTTGCCGATGCGGGCGGGCACAGGCGCGCACGCCGCGAGCGCCGCGGCGCGCGCGAGCCGCTGCTCCTGCTGGTGTGGAGCCTCCTCTGAAGGCGACCGCGGCGGGTCGCGCAGGGCTTCTTCGTGCATATCGGGAGCAACGTAAGGCCTCGTTGCGGCGATGGAACCGCTCGCCCGCAGATACGGCGGCAGGCGCTCATTGCCTCTCACGAAGGTCCTCTCTCCAGTCGTGCGCAACTGCTGGTCGTGCGCGTATGCTCCCGCTCGCTCGACGAGCTCCCGGATTGCCAGATCCTGATCCAGGCGGCCTTCCGTCACGCTCTTTCGCCGTGGTGGATGAGGCCGCGAATGCAGAACGCCGACAGCGTGGAGAGCCCAGATTGTGCATGCGCCGGCCGGTCGCCTGCGCTATACTGAACAGGGGCTAGGGGGATTGATATATTCCTGCCCGGCAGGACAGAGGTGATCGATGTATTCAGCGAATCGTCGCCGGAATATCGAGCGGGAGGAGCGCATGCTGCTCCGCGAGAAGCGGGAGCAAGCGGCCGGCAAGCTCCTTCAGAAGGTGCCGCAGCTCACGAGCTTGAACCTGGAAATTCGCGAGACCCGGCCCAATTCGGCCATGAATGAGACGCAGTACATCCGCCGCGTCGTTGTCGAGCATGCGCATGCGCTGTTCGAAATGCCGTGCTCGTACTCGTCGTGTGACAACGGCGGCTACGACGTGACGCAGGAGATCCTGCGCGGCCTCGCTTCGCGCACGGCGCGGTTCGAGGGGGAATGCGCCTGTCGAGGGAGCTGTGGTGGCGAGTGCTGCTCCCGGGTCCTCCGCTACGTCGCCACGGCCACATACCGCAGCCCCGAGGCATAGGGCGGGCGCTTATCGCCCGGGACGGCGTACGCCGCGAGCGGGGGCCGGGGCGCTGTCCGCGCCTCGGCTCGCGCTCCGCGCTTCACTCGGTGATGGGAGGCTGTGGCCCCGGGACGATCCCTGCGATGTCCGGATCCTCCCCCGGTGTTCCGCCGTCACCGGGGCCCTTTTCCTTGCGGCGCGCGAGACGGTTCGCGTCTTTCTCGCGCTGCTTTTCCTGCCGGGCGCGTTCTTTTTGCCGCTTCATTGCTGCCTGTTTCTGCTGCATAGGGAGCCAGGCCTTTCAGCGCCTCCGGGCGGCGCGTTCTTCAGCACCTCGCGGTGCGTCCTGAAGGCGCAGGCGCGGCGCACGAGCGGCGCCGCGCCGCGCCCGCGAGATCAGTACCGGTCGCCGCGACCGCCGCGGCCGCCGGAGCCACCGCGACCGCCGCGGCCACCGCCGCCGCCGCCGAAGCCGCCCCCACCGAAGCCGCCACCGCCGCCGCCGAAGCCGCCCCCACCGCCGCCGCCGAAGCCGCCCCCACCGCCGCCGCCGAAGCCGCGCGCCGGGCGCTCCTGCGCTTCGTTGACCTTGAGCGCGCGGCCATCGAGGACCGCGCCGTTCAGCTGCGAGATCGCGCTGTTCGCGGCCTGGGCCGAGCCCATGGTCACGAACGCGAAGCCGCGCGGCTGCCCCGTCTCGCGGTCGGTCGGCATCGCGATCTCACGGACCTCGCCGGCTGCGGCGAACGCGGACTCGAGGGTCTCGCGGGTGGTGCTGAACGAAAGGTTTCCTACGTAGAGACGATTTCCCATGCCATCCTGCTTTTTTTACGGCTTTCTGTTGCGCCACTGCGGCGCTCTCGGCCTGCCATCCGACGAAGCCGTAACGGATCGAACGGAGACGTGCCGCGCGGAACTCCCGCGCGGTCACACGGTGCGTCGTCCAGTCGTCCGAGCGAGCTGCAGGCTCCCTCACGAGAGGGAAACAGGAAAGCGTCGTATCGAGGGCCAGGGACGTTCGTGAGAAGAAGCATCCTAGCCCGATGCGCCGTCGTTCGCAAGCGGGCCGTCCGTGGTCGAGGGTGCCACGCGTCGCCACCGCGCGCTCGCGCCTCGCGGGCGCGCCAGCTCCACGCGGCCTCCTGCTCGCCTCGCCGCGCCAGCTGGCTGTACGCTTACGGGCGGCTCGGGTGATCGCCGGCACGGGCGAGGCCGTCTACCGCGGCCGCGACGTCCCCCCGCGGCGCGGGTGAGGCCGAGGCGGCGCCGGCCTCGGCGGGGGCGGAGCGGCTGGCGATCCAGAGCCAGAGGACGAGGGCGCCGAGCGCGATGCGGTACCACCCGAACGGCGCGAGACCATAACGCTTCAGGTAACGCAGGAAGACCGCGATCACGAGCAGGGCGACGGCGAACGAGACGGCGAGCCCGACCACGAGCGCAACGATCCCGCCGGGGGCGTCGAGCAAGGCGCGGCCGTTCTTGACGAGATCGAAGACGGTCGCGGCGCCGAGCGTGGGGATGGCGAGGAGGAACGAGAACTCGGCGGCCGCGGCGGTGCTGAGGCCGGAGAGCTGCCCGCCGACGATGGTGGTCATCGAGCGCGACGCGCCGGGCCAGAGCGAGAAGCACTGCGCGAAGCCGATCGCGAGCGCGCGCTGGAACGTGACGTCCTCGACGCGCGGGGCGCCCTGATCCGGCCGGCGGCGGCGGACCGACTCGACGCCGATCATCAGGAAGCCGCCGACGATGAGCGCGGCCGCGACGGGCCCCGGGCCGAACAGGTGCGCCTTGATCGCCTTGTGGAAGAGCAGGCCGACCACGGCGGCGGGGAGAAACGCGAACGCGAGGGCGAGCGCGAGGCGGAGACTGTCGGGATCCCGCCGGACCATGCCGCGCACGGTGGTCGAGAGGCGCTCGCGGAAATAGACGACGACGGCGAGCACCGCGCCGAGCTGGATCACGATATCGAGCGTCTTCGCCGCCTCGCTCTGGTGACCGAGCCACGCGCCGAGCAGGATGAGATGACCGGTGGACGAGACGGGAAGGAACTCGGTCAGGCCCTCGAGGACCCCGAGCAGGACGGCATCGAACCAGAACATTGCGCCGAGTCTACCCTCACGCGGGCGAGAGGTGCTCGAGAGCGCGCACGGGATCGACCTGCGTGGCGGGATCGCGGCGCGGCCGCGGCGGCGCGGTGGAGGGCGCCGGCCGTCGCGAGGGTAGCGCCGGAGCCGGAGGCCCCACCCACCAGCTGCAGAAAGAGGCCGCCGCGACATCGAACCTCGCGACGTACGTGCGCGCCATCCAGTCCGCCGTCGTCAACCACGCGACCAAGGTCGCCGGCATGGTCGATGAGGACGAGCCCGAGACCGTCGAGTCCGTCCGGAAGGCCCGCCGCCCGCTCGACGCGCACCGCGAGGCCGGCGCCCGGCGGGGGCAGGGCGGCGCCAAGGGCGAGGCGACGAACAGCGCGCCGGCCGCCCCGCCGGCGACCGAGACGGGGGCCGACGGCGGCGCGCTGGGCTGAAGACCGCGGGCCCCAACCCGGCACGTTCCGTGCCGTCGCGTCGCTCCGGAATGTGGGTATAGCATGCCACCGGATGCAACCCGCCCCGATGCTCGCGCAAGCGGCGCAGCGGCGACATGACCCACAGCGATCTTCCCCCAGACGTCCCCCCTTGTGGCTCGTCGTGTCGATCGGCGGCGTATTCACCGGCGTGGCCGTGCCGGCGATTCTCGCCGGCGATGCCGCTCGATCGCCGGCACCATCACAACGCAACATCCGGGTGCGTGCGCCCGCCGAGCGCCCCCGGCCCGAACGGCTGCCCTGGCCGCTGGGGGCGGTCGAATGATCTCCGAACGATCTCGGGGAGCGATGGGGGACTCCGCTCCGTCCACCGTCGAGCGCGCGCTGTGGCCGATCGGCTCCACCGTCAAGCACTACGAGATCATCCGCAAGCTGGGTCAGGGGGGCATGGGCGCCGTGTTCCTGGCGCGCGACACCCGGCTCGGCCGCCGGGTCGCCATCAAGATGCTGCTGGAGCACGGCGGCCGCGGCGCGGAGCGCTTCCTGGTCGAGGCGAGGGCCACGGCCCGCTGCGAGCACGAGAACATCGTCGTCATCCACGAGGTGGACGAGATCGACGGCACCGCGTTCATGGTGCTCGAATACCTCGAAGGCCGCACGCTGCGCGAATGGCTGAATGATCGCGGGCCCGCCCCGGTGCCGCCCGGCCTCGCGGCCGAGCTGATGATTCCCGTGGTGCGCGCGCTCGGCTGCGCCCATCGGCTCGGGATCGTGCACCGCGACCTCAAGCCGGAGAACATCGTCCTGACCGACGCCGGGCCCATCAAGGTCCTCGATTTCGGCATCGCCGCTCGGCTCGGGCAGGAGGAGATCTCGCGGGTCACGGGCACCACCAGCGCGCTGCCCAGCACGACCGCCGTGACCGACGAGGCGACGATCGTCGGCACGTTCCCGTACATGTCGCCCGAGCAATGGCGGTGCGAGGAGATCGATCCTCGCTGCGATCTCTGGGCCGTGGGGCTCCTCCTGTTCGAGCTGTGCACCGGCGCGCACCCGTTCGCGCCGCAGGTCGCGCAGCGGCTAGCCGAGACGGCGGATCCCGCTCTGCCGATGCCCGGAGCGAGGGAGAGGCGGCCCGACGTGGGGCCGCTCGGCCAACTCATCGATCGTTGCCTGAAGAAGCGCAGGGAAGAGCGCTTCGGCTCGGCCGAGGAGCTGTGCGCCGCGCTCGAGCTGCTCGCGACCCGCCGACAGACACCCTCGCTGGGTGAGGATGGGAGCCCGTTCGCCGGCCTCTCGGCGTTCCAGGAGGCCGACGCGGGGCGCTTCTTCGGTCGCGAGCGCGAGATCGCGAGCCTCCTGGAGCGGCTGCGCAACCAGCCGGTCGTGGCCGTGGCCGGCGCCTCGGGCGCGGGCAAATCGTCGTTCGTGCGCGCGGGCGTGATCCCGGCCTTGAAGCGGTCCGGAGAGCGCTGGGAGGCCTTCACCCTCCGCCCTGGCCTCCGGCCGTGCGCCGCGCTCGCCGATGTGCTCGCCCAGACCGGGGGCGCGAGCCTGGAGAGCGCCGCGCCCGGTCCGATCGAGCTGACCGACCCCGAGGCGCTGCTCCCGATCCTCCGCGCCCGGCCCGGCCTGCTCGGCGCCGCGCTGCGCGCGCGGTGCCGGCGGCCCGGAGGCCCACAGCACGTCCTGCTGTTCGTCGATCAGCTCGAAGAGCTGTATACGCTGAGCGCGGATCCAGCCGAGCGGACCGCGTTCATCGCGTGCCTCGCGGGCGCGGCCGACGACGCGTCCTCCCCGCTGCGCGTGATCCTCTCCCTCCGCTCGGATTTCCTCGACCGCGTGGCCGAGGATCGATGGCTGACGACCGAGGTGACACGGGGGCTCATGCTGCTCCCGCCCATGGGGCGCGCCGGCCTGCGCGAGGTGCTGACCCGACCCCTGGAGGCGGCCGACATTCATTTCGAGCATGAGTGTATCGTCGAGGCCATGCTCGACGCGCTCGAGAAGACGCGGAGCCCGCTGCCGCTGTTGCAATTCACGGCCACCAGGCTGTGGGAGGCGCGGGATAGCGAGCGCCGCCTGCTGACGCGCGACAGCTACGAGAGGCTCGGCGGGGTCGCGGGTGCGCTGTCCACGCACGCGGATACCGTCCTCGGGGCGCTCTCGCCGGCCGATCAGCGGCTCTGTCGGGCGGTGTTCCTGCGCCTCTGCACGCCCGAGCGCACGCGCGCCGTGGTGGGGATCGCCGAGCTGGCCGGGCTCGCGGAGGACAGCGGCACTCTTCAGCGGGTGGTCCATCATCTCGCCGACGCAAGGCTCCTCCTGATCGAGGCGTCTGCCGAGCGGGACGGCGCGACGGTGGAGCTCGTGCACGAGTCCCTGATCGACACGTGGGCGAAGCTCCGGCAATGGCTCGACGAGAGCGCGCAGGACGCCCAGTTCCTGGCCCGGCTCCGCGTGGCGGCACAGCAATGGAAGACCGGCGCGGAGGCCGCGGGGCTCCTCTGGCGGGACCGCGCGGCGGACGACGCCCGAGCGTGGCTGTCGCGCCGGCAGGCGGAGCGCGGCGCGGGCGCGGAGCTCGGCATCGATCGCGGGGAGGAGCGGTATCTGCGCGCGGTCGTCGCCCTGGCCGATCGCGCGCGGCGCCTGCGATGGCGGATCGCGGCGGGTGTCATCGCCGCGCTCTCCGCGATCGCCGTCGCCGTGTCGCTCCTCGCGGTCCGGGCGCAGAACGAGGCTGCGCGCGCCGACCGGGAGGCGACGCTCGCGCAGGAGGAGGCCAGGCAGGCGCGCAACGCCACGCGCATGGCGGCGGCGCGCGAGCTGGAGCGGAGCGACCCTACGACCGCGCTCGCCCTCCTGCGCGAGGTCGAGCCGCCGGGCGTGCCGCGGGGCTGGTCCGATCTGGTGTTCAGCGCGCTCCACGGCAGCATCAGCAGCGTCGTCCTCCGCCATTCGAGCAAGATTTGGTTCGTCGCGTGGAGCCCGGACGGCGCGCGCATCGCCACCGCGTGCGACGACCGCGCTGCCCGCGTCTGGCGCGCCGATGGAACGGGCGAGCCGCTCGTGCTCCGCGGTCACGACGACGCCGTGTACTCGGTGGCGTGGAGCCCCGATGGAGAGCACATCGCCACCGCGTCCACGGACAAGACCGCGCGCGTGTGGAACGCCGACGGCACGGGTGAGCCCATCGTCCTCCGAGGTCACAGGGACGTCATCCAGCTCGTGGCGTACAGTCCCGATAGCCGGCGTATTCTGACCGCATCTCGTGACGAGACGGCACGTGTGTGGAACGCCGATGGCACGGGCGAGCCCATCGTCCTCCGAGGTCACCGGGGCTGGGTAGCCGCTGGGGCGTGGAGCCCCGATGGAAGGCACATCGTTACCGCATCCTGGGACAACACCGCGCGCGTGTGGAACGCCGATGGCACGGGCGAGCCGATCGTTTTCAACATCGAGCTAGGGGGCGACGTCTACTGGGCGGCGTGGAGCCCCGATGGGAAGCGAATCGTGACCGCCTCGGAGGACGGGAGGGCGCGCGTATGGAACGCTGACGGCACGGGCGAGCCCATCGTCCTGAGCCCTCATGGGCTCCTGCGGCTGTCCACGACCTACCTGCTCTCCACGACCTTCAGCCCCGATGGGAGGCGCATCCTAGCGACGGACTGGGACAAGAAGGTGTGGCTGTGGAACGCAGACGGGACGGGCGACCCCGTGGTCCTCCACGGGCACCAGAACGTGGTGTTCGTGGCGGCGTGGAGCCCCGACGGAAGGCACATCGCCAGCGGGTCGTGGGACGGAACAGCACGGGTGTGGAGCGCGGACCTCCAGAGCTCGCCCCCCGTGATCGGCGACCACGAGGCCGCGGTCACGGCGGCAGCGTGGAGCCCCGATGGTAGACGCATTGTCACCGCCTCGGAGGACCGCACCGTGCGCGTGCGGAGCGCGGACGGCACGGGGACACCCCTCATCCTGCGCGGCCACGAGGGCAGGATCTTCTCCGCGACGTGGAGCCCCGATGGAAAGCACATCGTCACCACCTCGGAGGACTACACCGTACGTGTGTGGAGCGCGGACGGCACGGGGACACCCCTCATCCTGCGCGGCCACCACGAGAGGGTGAACTTCGCGGCGTGGAGCCCCGATGGCCGGCGCATCGTCAGCGCCTCGGACGATTTGACGGCGCGAATCTGGAATGCCGACGGAACGGGCGAACCGCTGGTCCTGCGCGGCCATGAGCTCCTCGTCAAGTACGCTTCCTGGAGCCCCGACAGCCGGCGCGTCGTCACAGCCTCCTACGACAACACCGCCCGCGTGTGGAACGCCGACGGCACGGGCGAACCGGTCGTCATCGCCCGCCACGAGGCCTTCCTCTCGGCGGCGGAATGGAGCCCCGACGGGAAGCGCGTCGTGACCGTGTCCACGGACAAGACCGCACGGGTGTGGAACGTGGATGGGAGCGGCGAACCCGTGATCCTCGCCGGACACGACAACGATGTCCTTCGGGGGGTGTGGAGCGCGGACGGCGAGCGCATCCTGACCGCATCTCGGGATGGCACCGCGCGTATCTGGAGCGCGGACGGCAAGGGCGAACCGCTGATACTGCGCGGTCACGCCGAACCGGTCTACTCCGCCGAGTGGAGCCCCGACGGCCGGCGCGTCATCACGGCGTCCGCCGATGGGAGCGCGCGGGTGTGGACGGACCTCGAGGTGCCCCGGGGCCCTGACGACCCGCAGCTGTGGTTGGCAACCCGCGATTGCCTGTCCATCGAGCGCAGGGTCGAGCTGCTGAACATATCCGAGGCCGCGGCCCGCGCCGACTGGCAGGCCTGTCAGCGCCGTGTGGAGCAGTCGGTCCCGTAGAACCGACCGCCCCACTCCTCCGGGCGACGGCAGCCGAAGCCGAGCCTTCCACGACCGGTTATTTGGTTTACAGTCCCACAGGATCGCGCCGGTGTCGGCTCGCGTGAACACGTCGATCCGGCCGCCGCGATGCACAGCTGTGACCGGTCCGGTCGGCATCGCAAACAGCCGCTGCTGCGACTCGAACGTCAGGTACGCATCTGCGCCGCCGCGATCGCGCGCGGTCGTCTCGTAGTGCAGCTCTGGCCGCCAGGCAGCCAGCGGCACGGCGCTCCGCCTCGGTGCAAGACCGCTCGATGCGCCCATGGTCTTGACCCACGGCCCATGGGACCTCACGCCGCGCAGTACAGGTCGGCCCGGAAATTCTCCAGGACGCCGATGGCGATATCGGGCACGACCGACATGATCGGCAACTCGAAGGTCTGGTTGGTGACGGGGAGCTTGATGGTCCGGGTCCCTGTTTGGACGAATCGGCACCTCCAGACCGAAATGCTGGCAAAATCGCCGACTCCCGGCAGTCGCTTCTTGACCGCCGTACGCAGGTCCCGGCTGAGCTCGCTGGAGAGCCGAGACAGGCCTTTCCGGATCTGCTCCTCGATCTGCCCCTCGTCCACACACAGGCCGACGATGCAGTCCGGTCCCGGCAGATCGATATCTATCTCCCCGGCCTTGACGTCGATGACGCGCCCCAGGTCGTCGGAGGTGGAACCGCGCACGAACGCAGAGAACTTCAGCTCGCCGCCGCTCTTGGTCGCATGCACGCTCACCCGGCTGCTCAGGATGGTGGCCTTCAGGCTGTCCAGCTCCAGGTTTTTGCGGATGGGCGTCAGCGTCAGGTTGAGCTTCGTCTGGGAGATCCCCTGGTCGTCCGGCGTGGTCAGCTGGGCGATGAAGATCTTCTGGACCGTCTGCTGCTCCTGCGTGGAAACGTCGCTGAACCTGAACGGCTTGGAGCGATAGAGCGGATCCAGTATCCGGAGCGGGGGGAACCCCGGGACCGGGTGTGGCATCATGGTCGTCCGGAATGCCATGACTTGGCCTCGGGAACTCGCGAGCGAACTTGGGATCGCGAATGAAAACTCACCCAGGTCATTCGAATCTATACTGAACGACATCGACGGGATGAAGCTGCCGGAGAACTGGCCGCTCGGCAGGTCGGTCGCGAGGTGAACCCGGGTCTTGCCGAGGGGCGCAAAGCCTTCGGTCGGCTTGCCGTTGGTCTTCACGTAGCTGGCGACGAATGTCTCCAGGTTGGTGATCATGAACAGCTTGCCTGTGATATTCATGTGAGTCGATTCCTTCCCGAGATCGGTGCGTCGTTGTTCGCGCAAACTGGGCGGCGTGCGGATCTATCCCAGCGGGCGCGCGCGGCTGCCGCCCCCTCGGTTGCACCTTTTTCTGCATTGTTTGCATTGGATATGCCATGAGCGCACCGCCAGGCTCGAGGCTGCGAAAGGCGGTCCGTCAGGCGCGTTCAGCTGGACGGGCGATCCCTGGGAAGGGGCACGCGTCCCCTGGAAGGGACGCCCGTCCCCTCCACGGGATCCCGTGGAAGAGACGCCACCGTCACGGCCGAGAGAGGTAAAATGTGGACCGGTTTCCACGCGTGCGCGCAGGCGAGGCCGAGCAGCGCGGCCAGGAGCCGGCGAGTCGCCTCCTGAGGCCGTGTCCGCCTCCTGCAGGCCGGTGGGAAGCGCCCCGGTGCCGGCGCGGTCCCTCGGTTCGAACGCGTCACCTGCCGCCCCGGCCTATGTCGGGCCTCTCCGGCTCGATCGATTCAGCCCGCTCTTCCCGTCGACCCCCGGCGCGGATCCCCCAGGAGGGGACGCCCCCATCACCGCCGCGAGAGGTCGAAAGCGCGGACCAGCCTGTACGCGTGGGAGCGGGCGAGATCGAGCTTCGCCGCGGCCTCGGTCACGTTCCAGCCGTTCTCCTCCAGCGCGTCGCGGAGCAGCGCAGCCTGGAACCGGCGAGTCGCCTCCTGGAAGGTCAGGCCCCTGTACGGCCCAACCTCGACCGGAGCGACGGCCCCCTTCTCCGGTCGGCTCGCCCCCGCCGCCGCCGGGAACAGGTGCCGCCGCTCGATCTGCACGACCCCCTCCGCCGCCGCGCGGATGGCGGCGGCCTCCACGGCGTGCCCGAGCTCGCGCACGTTGCCGCTCCACTCCGCCGCCTCCACCGCGCAGATCGCGTCCACGCTGAGCTGGAGACGGGAAAAGCCATGGGCCTTGCACGTCTTCGCGCAGAAGTGCTTTGAGAGGAGCGCGACATCCTCCCTTCGCTCGGTGAGCGACGGGAGCCGGATCGGCAACACCTGGAGCCGGTACAGCAGATCCTCACGGAACTCCTTGCGCTGGACTGCCACCTTGAGATCGATGTTCGTTGCGGCGATCACGCGCACATCGGCCCGAACAGGCCGCGTCCCGCCCAGCGGGTAATACTCCTTGGACTGGAGCAGCTGGAGCAGCTTGGCCTGTCCGTGGGGCTTCAGCTCCCCAATCTCGTCGAGAAACAAAGTGCCACGCTCCGCGGCGGCCACCTTGCCCTCGATCTTCCTCGCCGCCGTCGAGTGCGCGCCTGGCAGCGCCCCGAACAGCTCGCTCTCGAGGAGCCCCTCCGGGAGCGCCGCGCAGTTCAGCTCAACGAACGGCCCGTGAGCGCGCGGGCTGCTGTCGTGGATCACGCGGGCGAGCTGCGTCTTGCCTGTGCCGGAGGCCCCCGTGAGCAGGACCGCGACGTCCAGCGGAGCCGCCGCCGCGACCTGCGCGAGCATCTCCGCGAGGGCGCGGCTCCTGCCGACGATGTCGTCCGCCCGCAGCGTGCGGCGAGGAAGACGAGTCGAGTCCGCCTCGTCCGACCGGCGCCTCCGGAGCAGCAGCCGATCGGCAAACGGAGCGATGTGCCGCGCGAAGACCTCGACGTGCCGCCGGTCTTCCTCGGAGAACGGCCCCTTCTGCGCGCGGTCCTGCAGGTAGACTACCCCCACCGGGGGAGCCGAGCCGACCGGCGCGCAGATCAGCGCCTCGATACGGTTCTGCTGGACGCTCTTGCTCGAGCGAAAGCGAGGGTCGAGGAGCGCAGATACCGTGCTGATCGTGCGCCCGGTTGCGAGCGCCTCGGCCATGACCCCCCGCGAGAACGCCGCGCGGATCTTCGCGATGTCCTGGTCCTCGCACCCGTGCGCGACCCAGAACGCGGGCTCTCGGTCGTCGGGAGCGAACATCAGCTCGATGTACCCCCGGATAGCCCCGCTGATCTCGACGATCAGCGCGAGCGCGTCCGAGAGGAACGGATCGATCTCGTCGGCCTGACCGAGCTCCAGGAGCATGCGGTAGAAATCCCGTTCTTTCTCGACGCGCGCCGACGGTACGGAGCTGTCGGGGGAGAGGGACGACATTTCTCGGATATAGTGGAAAAGCAGCGAGACCTACAATGGAATCCGCCTGTGTCCGGGCGCAGGCTGCCGCTGCCGCCCGTCGGGGAACCGGGAGTTCGATCGCGAGGCCAATGCGAGCTTCGGGCCGCCGCGCGTGCGCCTCGTCGCGGTCGCGATGGTCCCCGCCGAGCGCTTTCCCGGGACGCGGGGCGCCGTGGAGCTGGTCGAGCAGCTCGTCGGCGATAGCCCCGTAGAGCTGGACGAGCTGCTCATCCCGGAACCGCGCCCTGCTGCGGAAAGCCCGCGCTCGAACCGCGACCAGGCAACCTCGCCGGCACCGGCAGCGGCGCGCAGCTCCCAACGATCGTGGCGCCCGATGGCGTCGGCGTGATCGGCGACCACGGTCCCCGCGAGCCCGTCCGACGAACCCGGATCCGCGAGCCGATATGCGCTGTTGACGTCGCCGTCGTCGCTCGCAGGAGAGGTGGTCCCAGCCAAGCTGTCAGGGAGCCTGAGGGCACGGCACGGACGTGAAGGTCGCGGAAGGACACCCGGACGAACCAGGTTCGCAAAGTCGGAGCAGGTGAGATCCGTCCCCCCGTGATGAGCGCGCCGGCGCTCGTGCGGATCGCCGCGCACGCCACGAGCACGAAACGACACCGCGAGAGGAACAGGGCACCTGCGAGAGGGGGAAATCCCGACAGAAACAGGGAAATCCCGATCAGCCGTGAGTGCCAGCCGCGCGAAGAGGAGAAGAAGGGCACCGCGAGTACTGCAGTTCACACGCTAGCCATGTGAAGATTCGAACAAGTTGCATTTGTTTCCGGCATGCATCGCGATCGTGACCCGAGGCGGGCGCCCGCAGCCGCGCTGAACTGGGCCGTTCGCGTTGCATCTTCGACGTCCCGAGCGCCTCCGCGACACCGTTCAAGCAGGTCGAACGGAACTCGAGATCTTCATGCTGGTCTGTCGAGAGGGCATGTTGCGCGGTTGACTCGAACAAACATCGTCGTGTACACCTCGATGGAAGAGGCCGTCGGCGCCGGGGGGTGCCGCCGTGCAGGCCATCGACACCACGCAAGCGCGCTCGCGCACTTCCGCGGCACAGCGGCAGGAGATGCGGGCCCGCGATCGTCGCAGGGAGGCAGCCACCGTGTCATCGACCGTAAGAGCCCATCGCACCTCTTCGCAGGGTCAGCACAGGGACGCCGCGATCTCGTCTTCCCGACGAAAGTATTGCGTCCTCGTCGTCGACGACGACGAGAGGGCGCTGAGGTCCATTTCCGCGGTCCTCTCCGGGGACGTCGACGTCGTGGAATGTACATCGGCGGAGCAGGCGCTCGTCTTGCTCGAGACCAGGGAGTTTCACCTGGTCTGCTCCGACGTGGTGATGCCTGGGATGAAAGGGGACGAGCTGCTCCGGAGGGTGGCGAACATGCCCGTGTACACGAGCTGTCTCCTCATCACCGGCGCCGAGGAGTACACGCGCTCGAAGGAGGCCGTGTATCACCACGTCCTGCTCAAGCCGTTCAATCCGGCCCGGCTCACGGCGCTCGTCCTTCAGCTGGCGCGCCTCACCGAGATGAAGCGCTCGGTGCACTCGATGGCGGACTCGCTCACGCCGACGGACGCCGGGAGCGAGCTCGTGTCGTGCGGCTGGCCCGACGCCGGGATGGCGCCGGAGTCGTCGCACGCGCCGAGATCCACGAGGCAGGAGGCCTGCGTGACGTGCGGCGCCACGCCGCACGATCTGCCGCACGAGCCGGAGCCGGCGAGGGCCGCCGCGCCCACGCTCCGCGCCAGGAAGCGATGGGCCCGGTGAGCCTGCGGCCGCGCCGCCCCGCGGGCGGCGGCGCGGCCGACGCGGCGCGGGTCAGGCGCCGCTCGGGCCCTGCTCTTCCCACCACCTCGCCATGCGCACCTGCATTTCATCGACCGAGACGTCCTCGATGACGGCCGACAGGATCCACTGGTGCCCGAACGGGTCCTCGATCCTGCCCTCTCGCCGGCCGTAGAACTGGTCCGCGATCGGGTAGATGATCTTGGCCCCCGCCTCGATGGCGCGCGCGGCGACCGCGTCGGGATCCTCGACGTTCAGCGTGAGGACGATCGGCGAGCCGCCGAGCGCCTTCGGGCCGCGCGCGTTCCACTGGGGGGCCTCGTCGGCGATGCTGATGATGGAGTCGCCGATCACGAGCTCGGCGCAGACGATGGCGCCGCCGAGCTTGGGGTCGGCGAGGCGCAGCTTCTCGGTCGCGCCGAACGCCTTCTTGTAGAACGCGATGGCGTCGGGCGCGCCGGCGACGACGATGTGCGGCACGACGGCGTGGTACGGGGGCGGGGCGATGGGGTGGGGTCGCTGGGTCATGGGCGAAGGATGCCCACGCGGCCGGAGCGGGTATTGTAAAAACATGCCGGCCTGCCGAGCCGGCTCGGCCAGCGCCGGCTCGGCCATCGCCGGCGGTCAGCCGTCGAGCGGGACATGGTTCCGCTCGCGGCGCCTGGTCACGTACTCGGTGGGCGTGAGGCCGGCGAACGCGCGGAAGTCGTGGATGAAGTGCGCCTGGTCGTAATAGCCACACGCGGCCGCGACGCCCGCCCAGGAGACGCGCTCGCCGCGCTCGATCGCGGAGACCGCCTGCTGGAAGCGCTGCACACGGCAATAACGCTTCGGGGTGAGGCCGACCCGCTCGGTGAAGCTCCGGATGAACCGCTTCGAGCTCATCCCGAGCTGCCCTGTCACGTCAGCCACGGTCCACGCGCGGGACGGGTCCGCGAACGCGGCGAGCGCGAAATCGACCGAGGGATCGCGCTCGAGCGGCGCGCGCGGGCGGAGGAGCCGCGACGCGAGGGCGGACTCGAGCGCGCGGAGCCGCTCCGCGGGGGTCTTCGCCTCGAGCACGCGCTCGCGGACGAGGGCGGCCTCGCGCCCCCACAGCGCGTCGAGCGAGACGTGGGCGCCGCCGAGCGCCGCGGCGTCCAGGCCGAAGAACGGGGCCGCGCCGCCCGGGGAGAGCTCCGCGCCCACGATCGCGCGCTGCTCCGCCGTGTCGATCGCGAAGTGCTCGGCGTGGGCGCCGCAGACGGCGATGCCGGAGAGGCGGTGGCAGCGGGCGGTGCCGCCATCGGCAGCGCCGTGCTCGGCAGCGCCGTCGTACCAGCGCAGCTCGTCCTCGGCGAGGTTGATGAGGAGGCTCATGGCGCCGCTGGGAAGCACGCGCTCCAGCAGGTCGGGGAGCTCGGGGGCAGCGTAGTACCAGAGCAGGCGGACGAAGCGGGCGAGAGGGGGAGACGGGGTGCGGGTGACGAAGAGCATGGGGAGGCCCGACGGGGGCGAGCATGCCACGGACGGAGGACGAACGGCGCGCAAAGGCCGCTCCGATCGAGCCGCACCGCGGTCGAGCAGACACCCCGATCCATCGAGCCAGCGCGCGAACAGCTTCGGGAGCGGTCCCGTGGAGGGGGCGCTCGGAGCTCAATAAGGCGGCAGCATCCTCCGGAATCCGTGACCCAGCGCCAGCGCCAGGAAGACCAGGTTGCGCAACGGCAATGCCGGCCAGAAGAGGCCGAGAGGCCCTTCCGTTCGGGCGGTTCGCTCCTCCCCCGCCGCGGCGCCCTCCCCTTGCTCGCCCCGGAACACCCGCGCGAGCCGCGCGCCGAGCCGCCGCATCCACGCGATCGACCGCGGGAAATCGGCGATCCCGTCGAGCCACGCTCGCGGGATCCCGCGCGCCCCCACCGTCGCGCCCGCGAGGCCGCCGACGATCGCGCCCGTGCTGTCGGCGTCGCCGCCGAGCAGGATCACGTCCTCCACCGCGCGGCGGAAATCGCCCGGGTGCGCGAGCCAGCAGAACAGGGCCGCTGGAACGGTGTCCACGATGAAGCCGCTCACGCCCTGATGGAGGCCTATAACCGCGGCGAAGTCCTCCGCCGAGGCGCGCCGGCCGAGCAGCTCCGCCGCGCGGTCGAGCCTGCGGCGGAGCTCCTCGTCCGCGACGCGCTCGCGGAGCAGCGCGAGCAGCTCGGCCGAGTTCACCTGCTCGGGCGCGCGCACAGCGGCATACGCGGCCGCGAGCGCGATGATCCGCGCGCCCTCCTCGGCGCGTGGATCGGTGTGCGTGAGGCGCGTGGACACGCGCACCATGGAATCGATGCGCGAAGGCGTGAGCGCGAGGGCCGCGCCCAGGATCGGCGCGCGCATCGCGGCGCCGTTGCCCGCGGAGAAGACGCCGCTCCGCTCCGGAGAGAACCCGAGCCACAGCTTGAGGATCGCCCGCAAGGTGGCGTAACCGACGCCTGCCGGCAGCGAGGCGAGCCAGCCGCGGAGCTGCCACGCGAGCGCGCGCGCGAACCGCGCCGCGTCCCGCGGCGCGGCCAGGAGCGCCTGGGCCGTCATGCACGCGTGCTCGGCGTCGTCGCTGATCATCCCGCGGCCGAGCACGAAGCGGTGCTCGATCGGCGACGCGCCGAAGAGGCGAGCGGCGCGGCGGCGCGACAGGCCCTCTCTGGGCAGGCCGAGCGCGTCGCCGACCGCCGTCCCAAGGAGGACGCCGGTGAGGCGGTCCTCGCGATCGATGGGTATCGTCTCGATGGCCATGCGAGCACGTGTTTCACGTTCCGTGCCCGCGAAGCGCGGCGGAGAGCCGCGCTTTCACCCGCCCTGGCCAGGGTGGCGGCTTGCCAGGATGGCAGTTCCTCGACAGGCTGATCGACACCGTGTCGCGAGAGCCGCGGTAACCCGCTGCCTCAGGGGCAGCGCGGAGCTGTGTACTCGCCGCTGGGATCGGTTTCCCAGAGCGAGCCCACGCTGAGACGGAAGCGCACCTCGGCCTCGTCGATGGCGAGGATCTCGAGCGTGCCCGGTCCAAACGACCCACCGCCCCACGGGCAGTCGTCCGGCTGCGGAGAGTAGGGCTCGCCCGTCTCGCTCATGTGGCTATAGCTGACGAGCGCGGGATCCTCGAGATCGTAGACGCCGACCTGCTGGTAGGCGCTGGGCAGCACGATGCTCAGCGCCCAGTGCCCGCCGCAGGTGAGATGCGTGGTCGGCGAGCCGCACGAGACACCGAGATCCGATGCACGAAGGAAGAGGTCATTGGGATCGAGCGCGGGGCCGCCGCCCGACCCGCTGCTGCCTCCAATGTCACCCTGGCTCTCCCAGTACCGGTCCCAGAGCACCTCCATCTGAGCGCGCGTCAAGGCGACAGCCGGCAACGCATCACCTGGCTCGGCGTCGCCCCCGGAGCTGCCGCTGCCCGCAGTGTCGATCGAGCCGCTCTCGCGCCGCGGATCGGCGGGGTCGTTCGAACCGCTCTCGCGCGGCGGATCGGCGGGGTCGTTCGCGCCGCCGTCGTTCATCGCGCCCTCGATGAAGCTCACGTCACAGGCGGCCAGCAGGAGGGGCGCCAGGATCAACAGCATGGAAGCGTTCTTCGTCGTCATGGCGTCCACCACTGCATGACCGGCGCCAACCCGACGGTAGTCCAAAACCACGGCCAAACGACGGTGCAACACGCAACCTGTGCCGCGGGTGTGCCAGCGTGCGCCTTGGCGCCCTGGCACCGGGTACGACGCTCTCGCTCTCAGGTACGAGCGCGCCGGCAGCGGCCCGTGAGGGCCGCGCCGGCCACGCTCGTCCCTCGCACCCCGGCAGCGCCGGAGGTGCGAGGCGCGAGCTCACCACGAGGTCAGCTGAGCTTCGATCCTGTGTTGAGTCGCCTGCTCGTAATCGTAGGCGAACCCGAGCAGCTCCGCCTCGCTCCAGTGAGGGCCGACGAAGATCAGGCTGAAGGGAGCCCCGTCGCTGTATTGACCAGCGGGCACGACCACCCCGGGCAAGCCCGCGATGTTGATCGCAGACTCCGTCGTCGCGGGATAGGTGTCCGAGCCAGAGAGCTCCGGCACCGTGTCATAGGTCTGCGGAAACGCGAGGCCGTCCAGATCGTGCGCCGCCATCACCGAATCGAAGACGTTCACGTACTGGTCCCGCAGGGCCCAGAAGCCCGACAGATCGGGCGCGACCTCGGGGAAGAGCAGCGAGGCGGCCAGCACGGGGAGCTCGTCGACGTACCAGGACAGCGGCCCGCCGACGGGATCGAACGGAGATATCCCCGTGAGGGCCGCCAGTCCGTCGATCGAGCCGACGACATTCCCGCCGACCTTGACCCCCTTGAGGTAGCGCTGGAAGTCGTAGGCCACAGACTCCGTCCCTCGCATGTCATAGGGCTCATCCGGCAAGGCCAGATCGGCGAAGCCGCTCCCGGCGAAGGGATCTGCGACGACGATCGCGCCTTCGTCCTCCAGCTCCTCGATCGCTTCCTCGTACAGCGCTTGCGTCTCGGGAGACAGGCCGCCGTTACGCCACCCCGAGCCGTACAGGCCGATTCGCTTTCCGCAGAGGGCGGTCTTGCTCAGCCCGCTCGTGTAGCCCCCCACGGGCAGGTGTCCATTGGACAGGCTCGTCTTGGGATCCTCCGGGGAGTAGCCCGCGAGGATATCCATCACCATGGCCGCGTCGCGGACAGTCCGCGCGATGGGGCCCACCACGTCTCTCGTGCTGGCGGCCAGGGGCACGACGCCGGCCGTGGGGACGAGGGCGAACGTCGGCTTGATGCCGACGAGGCTCTGCGCGGCCGCAGGGTTCTGGATGGATCCCCCCGTCTCCTCCGCGAGGCCAAGCACGGCGAAATTGCCAGCCACCGCCGTGGCTGTGCCGCTGCTGCTCGCCCCGGGCACCAGGGTCGGGTCCACGGCGTTGTAGGTGGGCCCCGCCCAGCTGCTGTTCGCCCGGGTGCCGTCGTCGCTGAAGGCCGGGATGTTCGTCTTCCCGAGGATGAT
The DNA here is from genome assembly GCF_051525985.1 of Sorangium sp. So ce145. Taxonomy (NCBI): domain Bacteria; kingdom Pseudomonadati; phylum Myxococcota; order Polyangiales; family Polyangiaceae; genus Sorangium; species Sorangium sp. So ce145. The sequence continues at coordinate 8,382,132 of NZ_CP150315.1, forward strand.
GGCCCCGGCGGCGATCAACCGATCGACGACGACGGAGTTCTTGATGGGGAACAGATCGACACCGCCGGCGACCTGCGAGCTGAGCGGAGCCCAGCCCGCCGTCGACGGCAAGCCGACGTGATCCATCGACTCCTTGATGACGACGGGGATCCCGGCCAGGGGGCCGAGGGCCACGCCGTTCCTCCGCTTCCTGTCGATCTCGCGCGCCTGCGCGATGGCGTTCGGGTTCATCGAGGTGAACGCGTTGTAGGACGACTCGTACTGCGCGATCCTCGCGAGATAGGCGTTCGTCAGCGCCTCCGCCGTGTAACGGCGCATCGCGTACGCCAGCTGCACCTTCGAGATCGTCAGCTCAGATACGTCGATAACGGGAACGCCAACAGAGGCGGTCGCACCATAGGCGGTGCTGGGAGCCCCTGCGGCAATACCAACGGAAATGGCTGCTACCAAGGCAGCGCCAGACAGAATGTTCTTGTTCACGATGGACTGCTCCCTCTCACTTCAGGACATCGACCCTATGCCGAATGAACCTCCGCCGTCGGGTGCCGATCTGGAGCCTCGAGCTCGAATCACACGAGTACAGCGGACCAGAGATCGACGAGGCATGGAATCGTCGCGCTCCGCTCGTTCAAGGCCATGTGACGGCGCCCGTCGCTCCGGACGAATCGCCGTACCGTGACGATGACAATACCAACCCGTCCAGCGAACCAACTGGCTCGCACCATCTCGACGGTTCGTCGAGAGCCAATTTAGCTAGGATGTACAGCGGCCTTGAGCAGAAGATTCTTCGTGGCTTTTTACCAGCCAAGCAGGTGACACAGCGACAGAAGAAGCGCGCCTCGAATGCGGTTGCTCTCCTACAAAGATGAAGAATATGCGAGAGCTAGGCGCATCATACTTCATGTAAGATATAGCAAGTCGGGGTTCGGTGGCAAGTTGATGTTCGAATTTTTTGAATAGTTTGGGATTCTCGCTGCCTCCCTTGTGCTCCACGTCTAGCTCTAGCCGCGCGCCCCCTCTGGCCGCTCTGGCCGCTGCACCGCGTCTTCCTGGCACGCACCGTGCAGCGTGCACCCGTCGGGGCGGCGCCTCGCCGGCAGCGACGGAGCGGCCTTGTGACCGGTTGTCATCGTCATGGCGCAAACCGCTCGCGGCGCGAGCGGATGTCGCCGGGAGCGGGGCGGCGTCGGTCCCGTCCATCCCGTCCATCCCGTCCATCCCGTCCATCTGGCACGGGGCGTTGCGCGTCGCCCAGCGGCCCAGCGATGCGCGGAGGGGCACGCTCGCCGAGGCGGCCGCTGCCCGGGGCGAGCCCGCGTCGTTCAAGGCGCTTCGGCCAGCCGACGGTCAGCGGAGGCCTGCCCCCGGGATGCCGGGGTGGGAGAGCATTCTTTAGAACCATGTGTTCCGCTCTCCTTGGAAAGCGACACCCAATCAACAGCTCAGGCACCCTTCGAAGGGGCCTCCTTATACATGCTCCACGGCCTGCGGACGCTCGTCCACGTCGGCCCGGCTTCGCCCCCGGCGGGGCGATGCTCCAGAGCCGAGCGCCGCGCGGCGCGCACCGGCACACGTCGTCCCCCCATGTCAGAGAAGTCGTCACTTGATCTGAGCCGCTTGCGGAGGATCGGAACACCGGTCTCGGGGAACGGAGTCAGGCCTCTGGGGGAGAGAGGACTCAGAATCCTCCACAAGAAATCGTCCCATGGCTCCTCGCCCTCTGCTGGACCGACGGCGGCGAGGCTGGCCACGGACACGGGGGCGACGCTCCGCGCCTGCCCCGATGTCGGCCTCGGCGGCCAGCCCCGGCGCTCGCCGTGGACTTTCACGGGCGAGGACGCCGATACTCGAGGGGATGCAACCAGGGGAAGTGCTCGGAGGCCGCTTCGAGATCGTGGGCCGGGCGTGCGCCGGCGGCATGGGGGCGGTCTTCCAGGCGGTCGATCGGCGCTCGGGCGAGGTCGTGGCCGTCAAAGTGTGCCTCGACGAACAGAAATTCGGCGACGAATCGCGCCTCTCTCGCGAGTCCAGGGTGCTCGCAGAGCTCTCCTGCCCAGGTATCGTGCGCTACGTCGCGCACGGGCTCGGCGCCTCGGGCGCGCCGTGGCTCGCCATGGAGTGGCTCGACGGCGAGGACCTCGAGCAGCGGCTCCAGCGCCGGGTGCTCACCGTGGACGAGGCGATCGCGCTCACGGTGGGCGCCGCCGCCGCGCTCGCGGCGGTCCACGCGCGCGGCATCGTTCACCGCGATCTCAAGCCGAGCAACCTGTTCCTGGTGAACGGCGACGCCGCGCGCGTGAAGCTGCTCGACTTCGGCATCGCCGGGATCCCCGACGCCACGCGGCTCACGCGGACGGGCGCCTTCCTCGGGACCCCGGCGTACATGGCGCCAGAGCAGGCCCGGAGCGGGCAGGACGTCGACACGCGCGCCGACGTCTTCGCGCTCGGCTGCGTGCTGTTCGAGTGCCTCACCGGCCAGCCGGCCTTCTGCGGGGCTCACCTGATGGCCGTCCTCGCGAAGATCCTCCTCGACGAGGTGCCGCGGATGAGCTCCCTCTGCCCCGGCGTCCCCCCCGCCCTCGACGCGCTCTGCGCCCGGATGCTCGCCAAGAACCCGGACGACCGCCCCCGCGACGGCGCGGAGATCGCCGCGGCGCTCGAGGCCATGGGCGTCTCGCCGCTGGCGCGCGCGCCGTCGGAGCCGCCGCCTTCGAACCAGCGCCGCCAGTCCTCGCTGACCCACAAGGAGCGGCGCGTGCTCTCGGTGGCGCTGATGGGGCCCGGGCCGCGGCTCGCCGCTTCCCCGGGGCGGGCCGACTCCGAGACGGTGGTCGCCGTCGTGTCGCCGGAGCTGCGCCGGGAGATCGAGGCGCTCGGCGCGTGCCTGGAGCTCCTGGCGGACGGGTCGATCCTGGTGATCCTCCTGGGAGCGGGCGTGGCGACGGATCAGGCAGCGCAGGCGGCCCGCTGCGCGCTCCTGCTCCGCGCCGCCGGCGGGGACAGGCCGGTGGTCCTCACGACCGGCCGCGTGGAGGTCACGGGCGGCCGGCCCGTCGGCGACGTGATCGACCGCGCCGTCCGGATGCTGGCGCAGCCCACGGCGGCGCTCCCGGGCGCGCCGGCGGCAGGACGCGGGACGCCCATCGCGCCCATCGCCATCGACGAGGTGACCGCCGCGCTGCTCGACGCCCGCTTCGAGGTCGTCGAGACCGAGGCGGGCCTGTGGCTCCGGGGAGAAGAGCCGCTCGCCCGCGGCGCGCGCATGCTCCTCGGCAAGCCCACGGCCTGCGTCGGGCGCGACTGGGAGGTGGCCACCCTCGAGGCCCTGCTCGCCGGGTGCATCGAGGAGTCGCGGGCGCGCGCCGTGCTCGTCACCGCGCCGGCGGGGCTCGGCAAGTCGCGCATCGCCTACGAGATCATCCGCCGCGTCCGGCAGCGCGACGAGCCCGTCGCTGTCTGGATCGGCCGCGGCGACCCGCTCCGCAAGGGCGCCCCGTTCGGGATGCTGCGGCAGGCCCTCCAGGGCGCGTGCGGGATCCGCGACCGAGAGCCGATCGAGGCGCGCCGGGAGAAGCTGCTCGCGCGGGTGACCGAGCGCGTCCGCGCGGCCGACGCCCAGCGCGTGGCGGAGTTCCTCGGCGAGCTCCTGGGCACGCCGTTCCCCGACGAGGACAGCGCGCCCCTCCGCGCCGCCCGCAAGGACGCCCCGCTGATGGGCGATCAGATGCGCAGGGCCTGGCTCGATTTCGCCTCGGCCGCGTGCGCCGCGCAGCCGCTCCTCCTCGTGCTGGAGGACCTGCACTGGGGCGACCTGCCCACCGTCCAGTTCATCAACGACGCCCTGCGCCGGCTCGTGGACCAGCCCCTCCTGGTGCTCGCCCTGGCGCGACCCGAGGTGTACACGCTGTTCCCCGGGCTCTGGGCCCACAGGGATCTCCAGGAGCTCCGGCTCAAGGAGCTGAGCTCCCGGGCGGGCGCGCGGCTCGTGCGGCACGTCCTCGGCGACGGGGTGAGCGCCGAGACCGTGGCGCAGCTCGTGGCGCAGGCCGACGGCAACGCGTTTTACCTGGAGGAGCTCATCCGGGCGACGTCCGAGGGGAGCCAGGGCGCGCTTCCGGAGACCGTGCTGGCGATGGTGCAATCCCGGCTGGAGCGCCTCGACAGCGCGGCGCGGCAGGTGCTGCGCGCGGCGAGCATCTTCGGGCGGGTGTTCTGGCGGGGCGCGGTGGAGGCGCTGCTCGGCGGCCCCGGCGGCGTCTCCGGGCTCGCGGATCACCTCGATCGCCTCGAGCGGCTGGAGTGGATCGGCGCGCGCGACGAGGCGAGGTTCGAGGGAGAGCGGGAGCTCGTCTTCCGCCACGCGCTCGTGCGCGAGGCGGCTTACGGGATGCTCACCGACCAGGATCGCGCGCTCGGCCACCGGCTCGCCGGCGAGTGGCTCCAGCGCGCGGCCGAGCCCTCGGCCGCGGTGATCGCGGAGCACTTCGATCGGGGCGGCGAGCCGCTGCGCGCCGCCGCGTTCTACCACCAGGCCGCGGCGCAGGCGCTCGCCGCGAACGACCTCGTCGTGGTGCTCTCGTCGACCGGGCGCGCCATCGAGCTCGGCATCAGCGGCGAGGCGCGCGGCGAGGTCCTCCTGCACCGGGCCGAGGCGCACCACTGGCGCGGCGAGCTCGTCGAGGCCGCGCGCTGGGCGACGATGGCGGTAGAGGAGCTGCCCCGGCGCAGCGCGCCCTGGTACGCCGCCGTGCGCGAGGCCGCGGTCGTGCTGGCCCGGCTGGGGCAGCACGATCGCCTCGCCAGCCTCAGCGGCGATCTCGCGGACGCCTGGACGGGAGAGGGCGCGACGGGCGCGCTCCTGGCGGCGTCCGCGGGGACGGCGCTCTACCTGACGATCAGCGGCCTCTACGCGCACGCCACGCCGCTCCAGGCGCTCATCGACGCCGCGGCCGAGCGCTTCTGCGACGACCCGGCCGTGAGCGGGGTCGTCCTCCGCGAGCGCGCCTGGCGCGAGCTGTACGCGGGCCGGCACGGCTCGAGCCGGGCGCTGCTCGCGCGCTCGATCGCGTCCCACGAGCGCGCGGGGAACCTGCGCCTGGCCTGCTTCTGCCGGCTCGATCTCGGCTTCGAGGAGCACCAGCTCGGCGCGTACGCCGAGGCGGAGACCATCCTCCGCGCCGCGCTCGCGGACGCCGAGCGCATGGGCCTCGACGGCTGCATGGCGGTCGCGTGGAGCACCCTCGGCGCGCCCCTCTGCCGCCTGGGCGCGCTCGACGAGGCGCGCGAGGCCCTGACGAAGGCCATCGCGTTCCTGGAGGCGCAGGGGGATCGCCGGCTCGCTGGCGCGTCGCGCACCTACCTCGCCGGGTGCCTGATGCGCGCGGGCGATCTCGCGGGCGCCGAGGCCGAGGCCCGGCGCGCCGTGGCGCAGCTGGAGAGGATAGGTCCGCTCGCCGTGCTGGCGCGGGCGACGCTTTCGGCCGTCCTGCTCGCGCGCGGCGAGACCTCCGAGGCGCTCGCCGAGGCGCGCGCGGCGGTCGCGTTGCTCGATCGGCTGGGCATGGTCGAGGAGGGCGAGGCGTTCGCCCGCCTGGTCCACGCCGAGGCGCTGTTCGCGGCGGGCGACCTCCCGGCGGCCCGGACCGCCATCGCGCACGCCCGGACGAGGCTCCTCGACGTCGCCGCCCAGCTCGACGACGCCGCGCGGCGCGCGCAGTTCCTCCAGCGCGTCGAGGAGAACGCGCGCACGCTCGAGCTAGCGCGCGCGTGGATCGACGAGCGGGGCTCCGCAGGACGAGGGGCCTAGCGCCGCCCCGCGGGGGCGAAGCTCGCCGGCGAGGAACTCGGCCTGCCGGCGAGCATTCTCCGCGTGCGCCGGGCCTACATAGAGGTCGAAGTGGCCGCAGTCGTACCCGGCCAGCTCGCTGCGGTCCCGCAGCCGCGCGTGCGCCTCCTCGACGTACGCGCGCGGAACCATGTCGTCGCGATGCGCCGCGACGAAGAGCACCGAGCACCTCACCTTGTCGAGCTCGTTCATCGGGACGCACTCGTCGAGGGTCGCCAGGCCGCGCGCCAGCATCCGGTTCTCCCACCCGCCGAGAGGCGGCCTGGGGAGCAGTCGCCAGAAATCCGAGCCGAGCGGCCCCTCCAGTCCGGCCGCGCTCGGGTTCTCCACGCTCGTCGCGAACGCCCACTCGCCGGGGCGTCCGAAGAGCGGCACATACACGGGCGGGAAGACGCCCAGCATGTCGAGCGTCGCAAGGAACACGAAGCGCGCCATCGAGAGGCCGCGCGGCTCGAGCCGCGGCGGCGTCTTCAGGTACGGACACTGGGCCACCACCGCGCGGACGTCGTCACGGCGCGCGGCGGCCACCAGCGCGGTGCCGCCCGAGAAGCTCGAGCCCCACAGGGCGATTCGCGACGAGTCCACCGACGCGCCGAGGTCGCGCTGCACGAAGGCGATCGCCGCTTCGTAGTCCTCGCGGTGCCGGGGCGGCGCGACCCAGTGCCGCGGCAGGCCTTCGGACCCACCGAAACAACGGTAGTCGAAGGCCAGCACCGCGAGCCCGCGCTCCACGAAGACCCACGCAAACTCCTCGAGGAAGCCGTCCTTGGTGCCGCCGAGGCCAGGCGCCATCAGCACCACCGGCGGCGCACGCGCGTCGTCCGGCAGAAACAGCCAGCCTTCGAGCTTCGTGCCGTCGACGGCCGGGAAGTGGACGGTGCGGACGACGCCGCCACGGCCTCGTTGCTGCGGGCGCCCAGGCGACTTCACCCACGGAAACCGCGAGCGCCTCCAGAGCACGCCCCAGACCACGGCGAGCAGCGCCAGCGCGACAGGCAACCCGATCATCGACGACCTCCCTTTGGCCGGAGCTCACGCCGCGCCTTGTCGACCCAGGCCAGCTCGGCGTCGCACCAGGCGAGCCCGTGCTCGATGGAGAGCCGCCACAACGTCGCCTCGCGCTTCGAGCGGGCGAGCGAGAAGATCTCCTTCATCGAGAGGCGCGCGGTGTACTCGGCGCGCGTGGCGGCGAGCGAGTCCCCGTACTTCGCGAGCACGTCGTCGAGGACCCGCGGCGGGAGCTCGGCCGCGAGGACGAACTTGAGGAGCAGGGGGTGTCGCAGGTGCAGGGGCTCGACGGGCGCCCGCAGCCACGCGTCGAGCTCGACCATCCCGCGCTTCGAGAGCGAGTAGACCAGCCGGTCGGGCTTCCCCTCGCCCGGCTCGCGCTCGCTCACCACGAGCCCGTCTTTCTCGAGCGCGTGAAGCTCCCGGTAGATCTGGCTCTGCGTGACGCTCCAGAACGCCCCGACGGATCCCTCGAACCGCTTCCGCAGCATGTACCCGCTCGTCGGCTCGAGCCGCAGAAAGCCGAGGATGGCCGCTCTTAGTGACACGCGAGCCATAGGATACACGTGTCATATGATTCCTGTCAAGGTCATCTCTCCTCGGGGATGTCCCTGAGGTGAAGCCCCGCCAGATCCCTCACGTTGCTGGGACTCTCAGCGAGAAATTGAGCAGGGAGACGGGGAGGCGGGGAGACGGGGAGGCGGGGAGACGGGGAGACGGGTGGGATTCAACCCCCCGCCTCCCTGGGAATCTTCCCGAAACTCTTTGTCGCTCTTCAGGACTGCTCCCGCCGCTCAGGCCGGCGAGATTGGCAGTTCCTTCGGAGAGCTCGCGGCCGCCGCGCCCTGGGCCGGCGCCGGCAGGCTCGGCCCGTCGAGCAGGGCGCCGACCGCCGCGAGCGCCGCAAGGAGGACCGCCGCCCCCGCCCACAGCGGGCCCGCGGCCATGGCCGGCGACGCGTAGAGGTACGCGATCGCGCCGAGCAGCGCCGCGAGGAAGAGCGCCGCGGCGAGCGCGCGCGCCCGGCGGGGGCGCGCCACGTCGTGCAGGACGTAATCCGGGTCGGTGCGCAGCGGGCCGCCGTCGGGCGGAGTCGCGGTGGACCGCCACTCCGGCGGCCGGAGCCAGACGAGCAGCTTGCCGGAGAGGCGCGGCTCCGCCGCCGCCATGCGCGCAAGCCTCCGCCACGGGTCGACGTTGGCGCGCAGCGCGCTGAAGCTGGCCAGCGGCTGGACCACGCCGTACCGCGGGGGCGCCCCCTCGGCGCAGAAGGTGCCGAACAGCCGATCCCAGACGATGAGCACGCCGCCGTGGTTCCTGTCGAGATACGCGGAGTCGACGCCGTGGTGCACGCGGTGATGAGATGGCGTGTTCAACACCCACTCCAGCGGACCGAGGCGGCCGACGAGCTGCGTGTGAATCCAGAACTGATAGAGGATGTTCAGCGTATACGTCGTGACGACCATCCCCGGCGGGAAGCCGAGCACGGCGAGCGGCCAGAAGAACGGCCAGTACAAGGCCCGCTGGAGCCAGCTCTGGCGCAGCGCGACCGAGAGGTTGTAGTCCTCGCTCTGGTGGTGGACCGCGTGCGCGGCCCACATGAAGTTCACCCGATGGCTCGCGCGGTGCGCCCAGTAGTAGCAGAAGTCGACCGCGACGAAGCAGGCCGCCCAGCTCCACAAGGCGCCGTCCGGCAGCCGCGCGAGCGCGGCGCGCTCGAACAGGAAGAGATGGACGAGGACTCCGCCGCTCACGACGGAGACGATGACCTGCTGCCCGACCCCGCACGAGAGGTTGGCGAGCGCGTCGGAGAAGCGGTAGTCGCGGCGCCCGCCGCGGCGACAGAGCCAGAGCTCGACGCCGATGAGCGCGAAGAAGGCCGGCACCGCGAACAGGATCAAGCTCGGCGACATCCCCCGTCCTCCATGGAGCCGCCGCGCGGCGGCTCGGCTCACGCCGGCCCAGTCTAGCCTGGAACGCCCCCGGCGCGCCCGGAGACGCACCACGCGAGAGGCGCCACACCAGCCGACCTCTTCCCTGTTGACGCTGAACCGTTTAAGTGGTCTGCCACGAGCCACGCCGGCGCGCGAGCGACCACCTGGAGCGGAGATTTGTATCGTCGCGGAATCAGGGGGAGCTCACCGGTGCCGCCGGCGATGCCACCCCGCGACGGTGGCGCAGCAGCCCGGCAGCTCCCTGCGAACCGGACGCGCGCTCCGGGCGGCAGGGCTCGGCGATCCGTGAGGAACGACACTCGAACCACATAAGGAACCGACCATGAAGAAGACGTTCTTGCTCGCTTTGGGTTTGCTCTCCCTCGCCGCGTGCTCCTCCTCCGACCCGGCGGACCCCGCGCCCTCCGGCGGCACGGGCGGGTCCGGCACCACCGGCGGCGGCGGAAGCGGCGCCACCGGCGGGAGCGACGCCACCGGCGGCGGCGGAAGCGGCGCCACCGGCGGGAGCGACGCCACCGGCGGCGGCGGGGACGGAACCGGCGGCGGCCAGGAGCTCGACTGCGCCCAGCAACCGGAAAAGTGCTACGTCCGCGCCGAAGGTAGTAAGCTCACGCTCGACGGGAAACCGTACAGGTATATGGGCACGAACTTCTGGTCGGCTCCCTACATCAGCCGCGAGCGCCTGCGCACCGAGCTCGACATCCTCGAGGCCCACGGCGCCCTGAACCTCAGGATCATGGCGCTCAGCGAGGGCGACATCCCCGCGGCGCAGCAGAACGATCAGGTGTACGGCCCACAACGGATCTTTCCAGCATCGTCCGACAAACCGTGCGCCGATGCGCAGCTCGAGGCGTTCGCCGACAACCTGGTGACGGTGCTCGACGAGATGCACAGCCGCGGGATGAAGGCGGTGATGACCCTGAACGACTTCTGGCACTGGTCCGGCGGTATGCCCCAGTACATGAAGTGGGCTCACGAGCAGCCGACCCTCTCCTGCGGAGAGGACTTCAGCGCGTACCAGGTCGGCCTGACGCACCCCACGACGGGCGCTGCCCTGCTCGCGGCGGACCACCACGTGCCGTTCGCCGGCTCGATCCGGTTCCAGGAGGGCACAGGCCAGGACTGCCAGGCCGTGGCCATCGGCGAGTGGGCCATCCCTCACTCGGGCACGCTCGATCCGAACACGAACCCGTGGCCCGACCAGATGGATCTCTCGTCGCTGTTCTTCTGCAACAAGAAGGCCCAGGAGTTCTACTTCAGCCGGGCCAAGGTCCTGATCGAGAAGCTCAAGGACCATCCGGGGATCATGGCGTGGCAGCTCGGGAACGAGCCGCGATCGTTCAAGGGCTGGGGCCCGCTCTTCAAGCTCTGGGTCGAGAGGAACGCGAAGTTCATCAAGGACATCGACCCGAACCACCTCGTCTCCATCGGCTCGGAGGGCGACCTGTCCTATAACTGGGGCGACTACGCCAACAGCGATTACAGGGCGTTCCACGACGTGCCCGGCATCGATTACCTCACCTTCCACGTGTGGCCCGAGAACTGGGAGTGGTACGACCCGTCGCTGCCGATGGACAGCGCCGCCGACAAGGGGCTCCTGGCCGCCATCACCAAGAGCAACGGGTACATCGACGCGCAGCTCGCGCACGCCAGGGCGCTTGACAAGCCGATCGTCGTGGAGGAGTTCGGGCTCGCCCGGGACGACAAGTCCGAGCCGGTCTCGTCGCCCGTCGCCAAGCGGAACGAGTATTACGCTTCCATGTTCGACGCCGTCGTCGAGAACCCGGAGCTCGCCGGCGTCAACTTCTGGGCCTGGGCCGGGATCGGGAGGCCGTCGGACGACGGCAACGACTACTGGCTCCTCGGGAACGACTACATCGGCGATCCGCCCCATGAGCTCCAGGGGTGGTACTCGGTGTACGATGACGACACGGAAACCTTGAATCTTATCATGAGCTACGCCGACCAGCTCAACTCGACGCAGTAGCGCCGGCGGCCATAACAGAGCCCCTATTCCATTCATCTCACGCGGAGGTCACCTTGATTCGTCGCTCCACCTTTCTCATGGCGTTGTTCTCGCTCGCGTTCTCGGCCGGCTGCTCGAAGCCGGAGTCTGAAGGCGGCGCGAGCGCGAACAAGCCCGAGGCAACAGCCGCCAAGGGTGCGGAAACCAAGGGTCCGGAGAAGAAGAAAGACAAGATCACGATCGGCTTCTCCATGGATACCCTCAAGGAGGAGCGGTGGCAGCGCGACCGCGACCTGTTCAAGGCGAAGGCCGAGACGCTCGGCGCCCAGGTGCTCGTGCAGTCCGCGAACGGCGACGACGCCCTCCAGAACTCGCAGGCGGAGAACCTGCTCACGCAGGGCGTCGACGTGCTCGTGGTCGTGCCCCACAACGCCAAGACGACGGCCACCATCGTCGAGTCGGCGCACAAGCAGGGCGTGCCCGTCATCGCGTACGACCGGCTGATCCTCGACTCCGACGTGGACCTCTACGTGTCCTTCGACAACGTCAAGGTGGGCGAGCTCCAGGCCGAGGCCCTCGTGAAGAAGTTCCCGAAGGGGAACTACATCCTCATCGGCGGCTCCCCGACCGACAACAACGCGAAGCTCTTCCGTGAAGGGCAGATGAACATCCTGAAGCCGCTCATCGACAAGGGCGACGTCAAGACGGTGGCGGACCAGTGGGCCAAGGACTGGCAGCCGGTCGAGGGGCTCAAGATCACCGAGAACGCCCTCACCAAGAACAACAACAACGTCACGGCGGTCGTCGCGTCGAACGACGGGCTCGCGGGCGCGGCCGTCCAGGCCCTCGGCGAGCAGAAGCTCGCCGGCAAGGTCGGCGTCTCGGGCCAGGACGCCGAGCTCGCCGCCTGCCAGCGGATCGCGGCCGGCACCCAGAGCATGACCGTCTACAAGCCGCTCAAGCTGCTCGCCGAGAAGGCCGCCGAGCTCGCCGTCAAGCTGGCGAAAAAGGAGCCCGTCGGCGAGAAGACGCAGACGGTCAACAACGGCAAGAAGGACGTCCAGAGCGTGCTCATCACGCCGGTCGCCGTGGACAAGGACAACCTCGCCTCGACGGTGATCGCGGACGGCTTCCACAAGGTCGAGGACGTCTACAAGGACCTCCCCAAGGACCAGTGGCCGGCCAAGTAGGCCCCTAGCTGGACATCCAGGGCCCGGCGAGCGCCCCGGCCGCCGCGAGGCGACCAGCCGCCGGGTCAGGTCCGCCCCTCCCCCATCTGCGCCCGTCTCGACGGCCGCGATCCTCAATGAGGCTCTTCGCCCGGAGAGCCACCGGCACGGCACATCCCCTCTCGACCACGGGCCTTGGGCGGCGGATCGTCCGAGGCGACCCCGCTCCGCACGGCGGAACGCGGCGCGGCTCCGGGGGCCTTTCGATCAGGGCGATCCTCCGTGATCCAGGGGCTCCTCGAATCCGGAGCTTCCTGCGTGGATCGGAGCCGTGCGCTGGTCATGATGCTGCGCCCTCGCAGCGCCGCGCGAGGCAAGGAGACGCGATGTCCTCCATGAAGCGACGAGAGCCACGGAAGGACGGTCCGACCGCGACGGGGTCACGGGGCTCCGGCGAGGTGGCGCGGTGAAGGCGGCCGTGGCGACGTGTCCGGCCGCCCCTGGCTCGGCCCCGACCCTCTCCGGCGCCGCGATCCCGAGGTACACGCGCCCGTTGCTCATCCCAGGGGTCATGCCCCTGGCCACGGGGCTCGGCGCGGGCAGCGCGGGCCGCGATGCCTACGAGATCGCCGTCCGGCAGATCGAGCAACACATCCTGCCACCCGAGCTGGGTTTGCCCCCGACGACCGTCTGGAGCTACGGCTCCGTCCATCATCCGGAGACGTTCGCCTATCCGGCGTTCACCGTCGAGGCGAGGTACCGCAGGCCGGTGCGGGTGAAGTGGATCAACGATCTCAGGGACCCAGCGACCGGCCGCTTCCTGCCTCATTTGCTCCCCGTCGACCCCACCCTGCACTGGGCCAACCCGCCCGGCGGGGCGCAGGGCCGCGACAGCCGGCCCGCGTTCCCTGGCGATTGCCCGCCAGAGCCGTACCGGGGCCCGGTGCCGATCGTCACGCACCTCCACGGGATGGCCAGGATGGGGCAAGAGAGCGACGGTTATCCCGAGGCCTGGTATCTCCCCGCGGCGACCGACATCCCCGAGGGGTACGCGGCGACGGGCACCTTCTACGACTACTTCCAGCGCACGTCGCCGCTCGGGGACCTGTGGGAGCCGGGCGCGGCCGTGTTCCAGTACCCGAACGACCAGCGGGCCACGACGCTCTGGTACCACGACCACACGCTCGGCATCACCCGGCTCAACGTCTACGCGGGGCCGGCCGGCTTCTACCTGCTCCGCGGCGGGCCGGACGATCTGCCGCAGGGCGTCCTGCCCGGACCAGCCCCGCGACCGGGAGACCGCCCAGGGGCGAGGGTGTACGAGATCCCGCTGTTGATCCAGGACCGCTCCTTCAACGACGACGGGTCGCTCTTCTATCCAGCGTCGCGCGGGCTCGCCCCCGAGCTCGCGGACATCTACATCCCGAAGGGCGATATCCCGCCGATCTGGGTCCCGGAGCTCTTCGGCGACGTCATCGTCGTCAACGGCCAGGCATGGCCCTATCTCGAGGTCGAGCAGCGGCGGTACCGCTTCCGCATCCTGAACGGCAGCGGCTCGCGGTTCTTCATCCTGAAGATGGATAACGGCCTCCCGTTCTGGCAGATCGGCTCGGACGGCGGACTCCTCCCTTCCCCCGTGGAGCGCGGAACCCTCCTGCTCGCTCCGGCCGAGCGCGCGGACGTGATCGTGGACTTCAGCGGGGTCCGCGCCGGCGCCGAGCTCGTCCTCCTCAACCTCGGTCCGGACGCGCCGTTCACCGGCGGCCCGCAGACCGCCGCCGATCCGGCGACGACAGGGCAGGTGATGCAGTTCCGCGTCGTGCCGGCGACCGGCGCGGACTCGAGCACGCCGCCGCACCGGCTCGCGCTGCCGCCGCTCGCCCCGCTCGGAGAAGCGGCGCTCGTGCGCCAGGTGTCCCTGAACGACCTGAGCTCCGCGATCCGGCCCGACGCCGGCCTGAGCGTGGCCGCGCTGGGCACGCTGGAGCCTCCTCCGGGCTCCCGCACGGCGAGGCCGCTCTTCTGGCACGATCCCATCACCGAGAACCCGGCCCTGGGATCGACCGAGGTGTGGGAGATCTACAACTTCACCGTGGACGCGCACCCGATCCACGTCCACGAGGTCCATTTCGCGATCGTCGATCGCCAGCCGTTCGACGGCGCCCCGCGCCCGCCGGAGGCCGGGGAGGAGGGCCGCAAGGACACCGTCGTCGCGCTGCCGTTCGAGATCACGCGCATCAAGATGGTGTTCGAGAGCCCTGGCCGGTTCGTGTGGCACTGCCACATCCTCGAGCACGAAGACAACGAGATGATGCGGCCTTACCAGATCGGTCACACGCCGCCCGGGATCCCGACGCGCTGATCCCGCCCCGCCTCACGCCGCGCGACGTCGCGCGGCCCCGCGCACGCCTCGCGCGGCGGCGCAGGTCCTGCGAGCGCCCGGCCTGGTCCCGGCGCCGTGCCCGCCTCATCAGCCCGCCGAAGGCTCCGCGAGGTCCAGGATCCGGCCGCTCCCCGAGGTGCGCTGCTGGAGCAGGCTCGTCAGCCATGCGGTCTGCTTCTTGCTGCGCACAGGGTCACGCGAGCACGTCGCCCCATCCGAGGAGACCATGAGCGCCCCGTCGGTCCTGCCTGAATCCGATCCCGCACGCCCGGTCCGCGAGCTCATCGATGCAGCGTTTCCTGCGGCGCGCGTCGAGGAGATCACCCTCCTCGGACCCGACAACCCCTCGGGCCACGACCAGACCGAGAAGGCCGCCGGCTACGGCGTACCCCGCCGGATCACGGTGGTGAGGCCCGATGGCTCCAGGCAGAAGCTGGTCCTGCACACGTCCACCGCGGACGCGTTCGGCCACGACAGGCGGGCGGATCGCGCGGCGGAGGCGCTGCTCGCCTTCGACACCTTCGGGTCGATCCCGGCGCACGTCGAGGTCGTGGACGTCGGCTCGCTGACGCGCGACGGTCACTTCCTGTCCCTGCGGGATGCGGGCGAGTTCTATCTCCTGACCACGTACGCGGAGGGAGACGTCTACGCCGCGGATCTGCGCCGGATCGCGAAGGAGCGGCGCGCGGGCCCCGAGGATCTCGCGCGCTGCGAGGCGCTCGCCAGGTACCTCATCGCCCTCCACGGCGCGAAGGGCGCGCAGCCGGGCAGCTACCGCCGCGCGGTGCGCGATCTCGTGGGCCACGGTGAAGGCATCTTCGGCATCATCGACGGCTATCCGGACGACGTGCCCGGCGCGCCGCCCGAGCGGCTCCAGGCGATCGAGCAGCGCTGCGTGGCGTGGCGATGGAAGCTCCGCGGCATGGACCGCCGGCTCGCTCGCACGCACGGGGACTTCCACCCGTTCAACATCGTGTTCGACGAGGCGTCGCGGCTCACGCTGCTCGACACGAGCCGCGGATCCCAGGGCGATCCCGCGGACGACGTCACCTGCCTCGCCATCAATTACGTCTTCTTCGCGCTGGACGCGCCTGGCGCGTGGGAGGGCGGCTTCCGCGCGCTGTGGCGGCGGCTCTGGGAGGTCTACCTCGGCTGGAGCGGCTCCGCGGGGCTTCTCGACGTGGCGGCGCCGTTCCTCGCGTGGCGCGCGCTCGTGCTGGCCAACCCCGGGTGGTACCCCGCGGTCACGGCGCGGGCGAGGGACGCGCTGCTCTCCTTGGTGGAGCACGCCCTCGACGCCCCGCGCTTCGATCCGGACGACGCCGAGGGGCTCTTCGCGTGAGCGGCGGGGTCGTCTGGATCACGGGGCTCCCGTCGTCGGGCAAATCCACGCTGGCCGCGCGGGCGCACCGGGCGCTGCTCGGCGAGGGGCGGGCGAGCTGCCTCCTCGACGGGGACGAGGTGCGCGACGCCCTGGTCCCGCGGCCCGGTTACGACCCGCGCGCTCGCGACGATTTCTACGAGACGCTCGCGCGCCTCGCGGCGCTGCTCGCGCGCCAGGGGCCGATCGTGATCGTCGCGGCGACGGCGCACCGCCGCGCCTACCGGGAGCGCGCCCGCGCGCTCGCGCCGCGGCTCATCGAGGTCTACGTGGACGTCGCTCCGGCGACCTGCAGGGAGCGCGACCCGAAGGGGCTCTACCACGCGGCCGGCGCCGGGGAGATCGGCGCGCTCCCGGGCGCGGGCGCCGACTACGAGGCGCCGCTCGCGCCGGAGGTCGTCGCGCGCGGCGGCGAGGACGAGGCGGCGCTCGCGGCGCTCCTCGAGCGCGCGAGATCCTGGTCCGCCTCGGCGGGGGCGGGGCCGTGGTAGACACGGTAATCGTGCCCGCGCAGGAGACGCTCTTCGACGAGATCAAGCGGTACGTCCGCTTCAGCGAGCAGGACGAGCGCTGGCTCGCCGTGCTCCGCGCGCACGCGGAGCCGCACTTCCCCCGCATCGCCGACGAGTTCTACGATCGCATCCGCGAGCACGAGGGCGCGCACGACGTCTTCACCGGCGAGGAGCAGGTGGAGCGGCTCAAGCGATCGCTCGTCCGCTGGATGACGCGCATCTGCACGGGGCCCTACGACGGCGCGTACTTCGACGAGAGCGCGAAGATCGGGCGGATCCACGTCCGGGTGGGCCTCCCCCAGCGGTACATGTTCACGGCGATGACGCTCATCCGGCTCGCGTTCCACGAGATCGCCCAGGGCGCGCTCGGCGCGGAGGTGATCCCGGTCAGGGCGGCGGTGAGCAAGGTGCTCGATCTCGAGCTCGCCATCATGCTCGAGACGTACCGCGACGATTTCCTCGCGCGCGCGCAGCGCACCGAGCGCCTGGACCGCGAGGAGGTCGGCCGCACGCTCGCGCGCACGGAGCACCGGTACAAGAGCGCGGTCGAGCTGGCCCGCGTCCTCGTCGTGGGCCTCGACGCGCAGGCGATCGTGCGGCTCTTCAACCGGGAAGCGGAGCGGATCACGGGGCTCGCGCGCGAGGACGTGCTCGGGGTGCCGTTCGTCGAGGCGCTCCTCCCCGAGGAGATCCGCGCGGATCACGGCGCGCTCGTGGAGGACGTCGCCGCGGGCCGCCGCCCCAGCGTCGATCTGCTGGAGAGCATCGTGCGCACGCGCGCCGGCAAGATCCGCGATCTGCGCTGGCAGCTCGCGTACGCGCCTTCCGCGGCCGACGACGAGGTGGTGCTGTTCGCGATCGGGCAGGACACGACCGACGAGAACGCGCTCGCCGCGCGCGTGCGCCAGAGCGAGAAGCTCGCCGCGGTGGGGACCCTCGCGGCCGGCCTCGCGCACGAGATCAGGAACCCGCTGAACGGCGCGCAGCTCCACGTGACCTTCCTCGAGCGGGGGCTCGCGCGCGCCGGCCTGAAGGACCCGGACACGCTGGAGGCGATCCAGGTCGTCCGCGACGAGATCCGCCGCCTCTCGGCGCTCGTCAGCGAGTTCCTGGACTTCGCCCGGCCGAAGCCGCTGGACCTCCGGCCGACGCCCGTCGTCCCGCTCTGCGAGCGGGCGGCGCGCGTCGCGGCGTCGTCGGACGGCGCCGGCGCGCAGGCCGCGGTGAAGGTCGACTTGCCCTCGACCGACATCATGCTCGACCTCGATCCCGCGAAGATCGAGCAGGTCCTGCTGAACCTGCTCCGCAACGCGATCGAGGCGGTGGACGCGGCCGGAGGCGGCACGGTCACCCTCCGCGCGCGGCGGCAGCCGCGCCACGCCGTCGTCGAGGTGGAGGACGACGGCCCCGGGATCGCGAGCCCGGACGCGCCGATCTTCGATCCGTTCTTCTCGACGAAGCCGAACGGCACCGGGCTCGGGCTGGCGATCGCGCACCGCATCGTCACCGATCACGAGGGGACCATCGAGTTCCAGAGCCGCCCGGGGAAGACGCTCTTCCGCGTGACGCTCCCGCTGCGCCGCTCCGGCTGACCTCCGCCGCTCTCCTGGCCGCGCGCGACCGCGGCTCTGGGGCTGGCACGCAACTTGGTAGGGATCCGGGCGTGGAACCGCGCAGCACCGAACAACCGCTGATCCTGCTCGTGGACGACGACGTGCAGAGCGCTCGCCTCCTCGAGCGCCTGCTCGAAGAGGACGGCTTCCGGGTGGAGCTGGCCACCAACGGCGCGCTCGCCATCGCGCGGCTGGCCCGCCGTCCGATGCCGGACATCCTCGTGACCGATTTCCGGATGCCCCACGCCGATGGAATCGCTGTCGCGCGCTACGCGAGATCGCTCCGGCCGGATCTCCCGCTGTTCTTCTTCACCGGGTATCCCGACCTCGTGGCGCGCCTCGGGCGAGGGCTGGAGCCCGCGGCGGTTGTGCACACGAAGCCGATCGACTACATCGCCCTGAGCGACGAGCTCCGCGCCACCGCGGACGCGGCGCTCTCCGACGCCTCGCGCGCGACGCGGCCGAGCTCCCCCTTCCCTTCCCCGGCCTGAGCAGGGGCGCGCCAGGCCTGGCGAACGGCTTGCGCCGGGGTGCAACGGCTGCGGGGCCCGCCGCCTGCCCCGGCGCGGCCCTCCCGCCGGCCCCCCTCGAGCCGCGCGGCCGCGCGGTCGCCGAACGAGTGTCGCGGCGCCTCGCGGACACGGTATGTTCGGAAGGAACGATATGAACGCTGAGAAGAGGCAGAGCTCGAGGGTGCTCGTCGTGGACGACGAGGCGAGCGCGCGCTCGGGGCTGGAGAAGCTGTTGCGCCAGGAGGGTTATACCGTCGACGCGGCGGCGGACGGCGTCGAGGCGGTCGAGGTCGCGGCGGAGCGGCCGCCGGACGTCGTCATCACGGACCTGAAGATGCCGAGGATGGATGGGGTGGCGCTGCTCGGGAAGCTGCGCGAGCAGGATCCGGCGCTGCCGGTGATCGTCGTCACCGCGTTCGGGGACGTGACCTCGGCGGTGCTGGCGATGCGGGCGGGGGCCGAGGATTACCTGACGAAGCCGGTCGACTTCGACGCGCTCCTCCTCACGCTGGAGCGCGCCCTCGAGCGGAGCGCGCTCCGGGTCGAGGCGGAAAACCTCCGCCGGCAGCTGCGGGAGCGCCAGGGCGAGGGCGTGGAGGGGCTCATCGGGACGAGCCCGGCGATGCAGAGGGTCTACCGGATGGCCCGGCAGGTGGCCGGCGCGCGGGCGACGGTGCTCATCACCGGCGAGAGCGGCACGGGCAAGGGCGAGCTCGCGCGCGCGATCCACGCGAAGGGCTCGCGCGCCAAAGGGCCCTTCGTGACCCTGCACTGCGCGGCGCTCGCGGAGTCCCTGCTCGAGAGCGAGCTGTTCGGCCACGAGCGCGGCGCGTTCACCGGCGCCGACAAGCGGCGCATCGGGCGGTTCGAGCAGGCGCACGGCGGGACGCTCTTCCTCGACGAGGTCGGCGAGATCGCCCCCTCGACGCAGGTGAAGCTGCTCCGCGTTCTCCAGGAGAGGACGTTCGAGCGCGTCGGCGGGAACGACGCCGTGACCGTCGACGTGCGGCTCATCGCGGCGACGAACCGCGATCTCGCGGCGGCGGTGCAGGAGGGCCACTTCCGGGAGGACCTCTACTACCGGCTCAACGTCGTCCACATCGACATGCCGCCGCTGCGCATCCGCGACACCGACGTGCTGCTCCTGGCGAATCACTTCCTGCGCCGGTTCGCGGCGGAGAACCACCGCAAGATCGAGGGGTTCACCGACGAGGCCCGGGCGAAGCTCATCGCGCACCGGTGGCCGGGGAACGTGCGGGAGCTCGAGAACGCGAT
The DNA here is from genome assembly GCF_051525985.1 of Sorangium sp. So ce145. Taxonomy (NCBI): domain Bacteria; kingdom Pseudomonadati; phylum Myxococcota; order Polyangiales; family Polyangiaceae; genus Sorangium; species Sorangium sp. So ce145. Next base: position 8,401,751 of record NZ_CP150315.1, read on the forward strand.
CGAGCGGGCGGTCGTCCTGTGCGACGACGCGCGCATCGACGCGGAGCACCTCCCCATCGACGCGGCGCCGGTCGCCAAGGGGGCCCTGCGGATCCCGGGCGCCACCATGGCGGAGATAGAGCGCTATGCCATCCTGTCGACGCTCGAGGCGACGAACGGCTCGACGACGCGCGCGGCCGAGCTCCTGGACATCAGCATACGCACCATCCAGTACCGCCTGCACGAATATGGGCTGACGGCGAAGTCCAAGCGCCCGCCGGCGGCGCAGTAGAGCGGCTTCCGCCCACTCCTGCCACGTGCAGAGCGGCGGTCACCCGCACAGGAGACGGGCCCAGATCGGCGTTTTCGGCGCGCAAGCGCACTCCGGTGCGCTGAGCACCGAAAACGCCGAGGTGGGCCCGTATCCGAAGCGGGTCAGACCACGTCGTGCATCCAGCCGTGGCGATCGGGGGCGAGGCCGTGCTGGATGTCGAGCAGCGCCTCCCGGAAGCGCGTCGCCACGGGGCCCGTCTCGTTGTTGTGGATGGAGAAGGTCCCCTCGCGGGACTTCACGGCGCCGATGGGCGTGATGACCGCGGCCGTCCCGCACGCGAACGCCTCGGTCATGCGGCCCTCGCGCACCGCCGCGCGCCACTCGTCGAAGGTGACCCTGCGCTCCTCCGCGGCATAGCCGAAATCCCGGGCGAGCTGGATGATGCTGTCGCGGGTGATGCCCGGCAGGAGCGTGCCTGTCAGCTCGGGGGTCACGATCACGGGGCGCCCCCGCTCCTCGTAGACGAAGAAGATGTTCATTCCCCCCATCTCCTCGACGACGCTGCGCTGGACGGCATCGAGCCAGACCACCTGCGCGCAGCCCTCGGCCGCGGCGTTCATCTGCGCGAGCAGGCTCGCGGCGTAGTTGCCCGCAAACTTGGCCGCGCCCGTGCCGCCCGGCGCCGCCCGGACGAAATCCTCCGAGATCCAGACCGTCACCGGCTTCACGCCCTGAGGGAAATACGCGCCCGCAGGCGACGCGATCACCAGGAAATCGTAGTCGCGCGACGCCCTCACCCCGAGCGCCGCCTCGGTGGCGAACATCAGCGGTCGGACATACAGGCTCTCGCCAACCGGCGAGGGGACCCATGCGCGATCCTGGCGGATCAGGGCGTCGACCGCGCCGACGAACAGGTCGACCGGCATCTCCGGCATCGCCAGCCGGCGGGCAGAGCTATTGAAGCGGCGCGCGTTCGCCTCCGGCCGGAACGTCTTGATGCGCCCGTCCGGCTGCCGATAGGCCTTGAAGCCCTCGAAGATCGCCTGACCGTAATGCAGCACCATCGCCGCAGGATCGAGCGTGATCGGCGCGTACGGCCGGATCTGCCCCCGGAGCCAGCCCCTGTCCGCCGCGTACGGGATCACGACCATGTGCTCCGTGAACACGCGTCCGAAGGCAGGGTTCTGCATGCGCTGCGCGCGCTCCGCGTCGCCGAGGGGATGCGGCGTGGCTAGAATCTCGAGATCGACCTTCTTGACAGGCGCGCTTTCGGTGCTCATCGTGCTCGACTTCCGCGGCGGACAGCGGTCGACCCGGCTCGAGTGGGCCGACGCGCGTCATCGTCGCGCGGCATTTTTCGAAAGAATCCTGGCGGGATGCAAGCACTTTCTCGCGAGAAAGCACCGCGGCGACGTGGTCAAGCGAGCGCGCAAGCGAGCGCGCGAGCGAGCGGCGCGTCACGACCGCAAAAAGGGATTTCTGTCGCGCTCCTCGCCGATCGTCGTGGAGGGGCCGTGTCCGGTGACGACCCGGGTCGACGGATCGAGCGTGAGCAGCTTGCCCCGGATGGATGAGACGATCGCCCGCGAGTCGCCGCCCCACAGATCGGTCCGGCCGATGCTGCGCCGGAACAGGGTGTCCCCCGTGAACGCGACGGCGCCCGTCTCCGCGAGCACCAGGAACGAGACGCTGCCCGGCGTGTGCCCCGGCGTGTGGAGCACGTGCAGATCGAGCCCGCCCGCCTTCACGACCGCGCCGTCGTTCAGGTCGCCGTCGACCTCGCACCGCTCCGGCAGCGCAATGCCGAGCATCGCCGCCTGGACGGGGAGCATGTCGTAGAGGAAGCGGTCGGCCTCGTGAATGCGGGCCGCGGCGCCGGACCAGCGCTGGAGCGGCGCCGTGGCGCCCACGTGATCGATATGGGTGTGCGTGTGCACGATGGCCGCGACCTTCGCCCCGGCCTGCTCGACGCGCGCGCGGATCTCGTCGAAATCGCCCCCGGGGTCGATGACCACGGCGCCCTTGCTCACAGGGTCGACGAGGATCGAGCAGTTGCACCCCAGCGGACCGACGGAGAACGTCTCGAGCAGCACAGGGCGAGCTTGTAGCACGCGGAGCCCCGACCTCCACGCGCGACATCGTCGGCGAGGCGGCGCCGCGAGCGCCGGTCGACCACCGCCGACCACCGCCCGGAGCGCGCGGCGCCGCGGCGCTGAAGGACGCGCGGAGACCTCGGATCCTCGCGGACCTCGGGTGCTCGATCCCGCGCGCGCTGGCCGCCCGCGGCCGCTACTTCGGGGCGCTCACGATGGTGCCGTTCATTCCGAGTCCGTTGGTCCAGTAGACGCGGGTCGCGTCGAGGGCGATGCCGTAGGGCGACGGCTCGCCGGCCGCCACGGCCCCGATGATGCCGTTCGGCAGCATCCTCATGACGTTCGGTGAGGTGGGGTCCGCCCAGTAAACGCCCGTCGCGTCGGCGGCGATGCCCCTCGGGTTCCCCTGCCCGCTCGCGATCACCGCCGGCTCTCCGCCGGTCTTGGCCACCCGCATCACGTTGCCGGTCCTGCTGGTCGTCCAGTAGACGTGCGTCGCGTCGACGGCTATCTCGCGCACCTGGCCTTGATCGACCGCCAGCGTGGTGAACGGGCCTTCGCCCCTGGAGTCCTTGGGCGCGGACATCACCATGCCGCGCTCGTTGCGCACGGTCCAGTAGACGTGCGTCTCGTCGACCGCGAGGGCGTGGGTCGTCCCGCCCCCGTCCGAGATGACGGTGAACGGCCCGTTGCCGTCCGAGTCCTTCCGCGCGCGGACCACGGAGCCGCCTTCCTCGCGGTTCGTCCAGTAGACGAACTCCTCGTCGATCGCGATGCCGAACGGATCGGGCTGCCCTGCGGCGATCGCCACCGGCGCCTCCTGCCCGCCGACCCGCGCCCTCATCACCTGACCGTCGCTCTCGCCGGCCACGCCCTGGTTGGCCCAGAAGACGTGGGTGGCGTCGGCCTTGATATCGGCCGGCTGGACCTGCGCGGTGGCGATGTTGATCGCGACGGCTTCGCCCTGCGTCCACTGCCTGACCACGCCCTGCTCCCCGTTGGTCCAGAACACGATGCCGTTGGCGACGGCGAGGTACAGCGGATCCCGCTGGCCCGAGATGTGGATCGAGGTGCGGATGCACGTGCCGTCCCGGCAGGTGCCATCGCAGTCGACGGGGCAAGTGCCGCAATGGAGGGCGTCGTTCGTCACGTTGACCTCACAGCTGTTCTCGGCATCCGCGTCGCAATCGACGTAAACGTCCCCGCAGACCGGCGGCTCGTCGATGATGGGCCCCACGCCCCCGCTCCCGCCGCTCCCCGCGGTCGCTCCGCCCACGCCCGGCTCGCCCCCGGTGCCCTGGCCGCCCACGCCCGCCGCGCCCCCCGTGCCCGGCGCGCCGCCCTCGCCTCCTCCCGCGGAAGCCGTGGTCCCAGGACCGGACCCGCCGGTAACGAAGAGGTTCGACGCCTCAGGCGTGGAGCAAGCTGCTACGGCGAGTCCGGAAACGAGCCCGAGGAGAACGGTGCGACGCATTGTGCTGTGCATGGAAACCTCCACCCATACAGGCTACACGAGCCTGTCGAAAAAACGCATCTGTGAACTTGATGTGTTTTCAAACCTAATTCGTCCGCGCACGACCGGTCACGCCTCGTGCGGATCCGGAGGACGATGACGCCGATGCGGCGGGCGAGGGCGCGCGTGGCAGGACAGCAGGCTCGACCCCGGCGCGTGCGGGCGCGCGGGTCCGGCCGCCCCGCGCGGGCGCGCGCGGCTGGGGCTCCGGCAATGTCGCTGGATCTACCGACAAGTGGTCGCGCTCCGCCGGCGACGGGGAGCGCCGCCCAGCGCGCAACGGGCTCTCGCCACGCCGGGGCCGCGGGCGCGACTCCGCACCTCGCGCGGCCGGCGCTCCCCGTCGCGCGGCCGTGAGGCACAGGCGATGAGGGGTCTCCGCGCGCTCGGCCGGAGACACGATGAGGCAGCGCCATCAGCGCAGGAGACGGCGCAGCCCGGCGACTCACGATCACGGCGGAGCGGTGGAATCTCGAGAGAGCGCGCGCGGCCGCGGCGGTGGGCGCGATCTCCCGAAGGCCGCTCGGGAGGCCTGGCTCACGCGCGCTTCGTGAGCTCCAGCCTCGGCGCCGCCCGCCCGCCCGCTCCCTCGCGAGCGCCTCGCCCACGCGCCCAACCGGGAAGATGGCGCTGGGCGCGCAGGGGCGCTACCCTCCGGACGCCGCGTGTGTGAACGTACGATGTCATCCAGGGTGGATCCGCTGTTCCGCCGCGTGGCGCGCGGTCACGGGGGAGCGCGCGGCGCGGCTGTGCGAGCCCTGCGCTGCGGCCTCCTCGACAACGCCGCGCGCGGGGCTCGACCTGGAGGCGCGAACGCATGAGCGAGTCCGTGTTCATCGCGGGAGGCCAGGCGAGCTCCGCGGCGCGAGAGCGCGCGATGACGCTCGTCGGGCGCACGCTCGTCCACCGCTATCGCCTCGAGGAGCTCGTCGCGATGGGCGGCATCGCCGCCGTCTTCAGGGCAAAGAAGCTCGCGACCGGCGAGGACGTGGCCGTCAAGGTGCTCCACCCGGACGCCGAGGAGCTGCCGGAGCTCATCGAGCGCTTCGAGCGCGAGGCGCTCGCCGGTCGCCACATCTTCCACCCGAACGTCGCGGCGGTCTACGAGATCAACCAGCTCGACGACGGCGCGTGGTTCATGGTGATGGAGTTCATCCGCGGCATCACGCTGCGGAAGCTCATCGACCAGGGCCCCGTCCCCCCGCTGCGCGCGGCGAACATCGCGCGCCAGCTCGCGAGCGCGCTCAACGCGGCGCACGACTTCGGGATCGTGCACAGGGACGTCAAGCCGCTCAACGTCATGGTCCTCGACGGGCCGGAGGAGCGCGTCCTGCTCATCGACTTCGGCCTCGCCAAGGTGCCGATCGAGCAGTTCTCCATCACCGACGACGGCTCGCGCCGCTCGCTGACGAACGCCGGCGTGCTGCTCGGCACGGTGGCGTACATGGCGCCCGAGGCGGCGCTCGGCATGCGCTCCGTCGACCGGCGGGCCGACCTCTACGCGCTCGGGGTCATCCTCTACGAGATGCTCGCGGGCAAGCACCCCTTCACGGCGGTCGAGCCGTCGGCGCTGTTCGCGCAGCACCGGTCGGCCGTGCCGCCGCCGATCGCCGAGCGCTCCCCCGGCGTCGTCGTCCCGCCCGCGCTGGAGGCGGTCGTGATGCGCCTGCTCGCCAAGGACCCGGACGACCGCTTCCCCCACGCGCGCGCCGTGCTCGTGGCGCTCGACGCCGCCATCCAGAAGATGAGCGCGCCCGAGAGCGGCATCGCCCTCGCCGCCCCGTCCAGCCTCCGGGCCGCGGCCAGCTTCATCGAGCGGCGGACGTCGCGCGCCGTGATCGCCGGCGCGGGCATCCTGTTCTTCGCGATCGGGAGCGTGATCGCCTGGCTGCTCGCGTCGCGCTGAGCGCGCGCGGCGTCGTCGCGCGCGCTCAGCGGCGCTCGGATTGCTCACAGGTCCCCACGGGGAGGCCCGCGATCGCGGTGCGATCGACGCATCGCTCGCCGCCCGGGCACGGCCCGCCGCGCTCGCCGCGCGGATCGCAGAGCGCTCTGCACGTGTTCGAGGGGTCGCACACGCTGCCCGGCGCGCAGGCAAAGGACGCGTCGCACGGCTGCCCGTTCGAGCCAGCGCCCGCGTACCAGCACGACGTCGAGCCGTTGCCCCAGAACACGCAGGCGGCGCCGTTCGCGCAATCCTGCGTGAAGAGGTCGCAGCCGTCGCCATCGACGCAGGCCCCCGCGGCGAGCGAGCCGCCGTCGACGAAGCACGCGCTCCCCGGCGCGCAGTCCGAGGCGACGCTGCAGGTCGCTGCGCAGATCTGGGCCGGGCTGCACGCCCGCGCGGGCGCGCACTCCGACGCGGCGAGGCACGTCTCGCCGAGGCCAGCGCCCGTCCTGGGCGCCCGCGCGAGGTTCGTCTTGCGCGGCAGCGCGAGCGCCTCGCGATCGAGGAGGACGCCGGACTTGTAGACGCGCGACACGCGCCCCAGCGCGCGGATGTCGGCGAGCGGATCGCCGTCGACCACGAGCACATCCGCGAGCGCCCCTCGCTCGAGACGCCCGAGGTCGGGCCGCCCAAGCACGTCCGCGGCACGCCGCGTGGCTGCGGCGAGCGCCTCGAGCGGCGGCACCCCGGCCTCGACGAGGAGCGCGACCTCGCGGCGCAGGCTGAGCCCGTGAAAGACACCCGGGTTGCCGGCGTCGGTGCCGGCGGCGATGGTGACCCCGGCCTGGTAGCAGGTCTTGAGGTTCGCGATCCCCTGCTCGCGCCACGCCTTCACGAGCTCCCGGTACCGTGCTGTCCTGAGCTCCGCGAGCAAGGACGGGTCCTGCAGCGCGGCGATCACGCCGGCCGGCACGTCGTCGGCGAGGGCGGGGTCGTCGAGCTCGGTGAGCGTGCCATGGACCGTGCGGGACAGGCCATCCTGCACCACGAGCGTGGGGACGACGACGGCCCCGGCGGCGGCCATCCTCTGCGCGAGCTCCGGCGAAATCCGGTCCTCGTCCGGGACGTGCGCGAAGAGCGTCACGCCGGCGTCGAGCGCCATCTCGATGTCGGCGGCCGCCGTTGCGTGAGCGATGACCCGGACGCCCGCGGACACGGCAGCCTGATTGATGGCCGCCGCGGACGGGGGCGAGAGGTGCGGGAGCGGCTGCGATCCTCCCGACTCGAGCACGATCTTGATGAAGTCGGGGGCCCTCGGGAGTAGCGCTTCAAAGGCGCCATCGACGTCGGCGGGAGAGTCGATGAAGACGCAGAAATCGCCGGGCGGGCTGCCGAGATAGCAGGGATGCCCTCCGGTCGGCGTGAGCAGCGGACCGGCGGCGAAGAGCTGCGGAGCGAGGATGTCGCCGGCGTTGATGCGCGCTCGCTGCTCGAAGATGACGTGCTGGGAGGAGCCGAGGTCGAGGTACGAGGTCACGCCCGCCCGGAGCATCGCCTTCGTGTGATCCTCGATGTGGAGGTCGCCGTCGTAATACCCATAGGGCCCGGCGACGCTGAGCGAGTGGACGTGGAGATCGATCAGCCCGGGGAGGACCGTCTTGCCGGCGACGTCCACGACCTCGCCGCCCCCGGCCTCGACGCCGTCGGGCGCGACGTCGTCGAAGACGACCTGCTTCACCCTGTCGCCCTCGATCACCACGGTTGCCCTGGCCGCGCGCGTGCCGTCGAACACCATGCCTCCCTTCAGCACGGTGCAGCCCGCACACCCCACCTCGGTCGCGTTGAGCGTCGAGGGGCGCTCCGCGACGCCGCAGCCTGCGAGCCACGTTGACGCGGAGAAGAAGCACAAAGCGAGGCGACCCATCGCCAATCCGGGCGAAGTACGACGCATGACACTCCGTTGTTGATGGGCGCCTCTGGCACCCGAGAAGAGGCGGACCGGTTACCGGAGACAGGGCGGAAAAGCAATCGAATGAGGCGGCGCGCACAGCGCGGTGCATGCGCGCCCGCAGCGTGCCGCGTTATCCAGGATTGTTCGCGTCGAGGAGGGCGAGGCGCTTCGTCGCCGACGTCCCTCTCGGCGCTCCGGCCCGAGCGGGTGACGGCTCCAGATCGCAGGAGAGCTCGACAAATGGGCCTATCCCGGAAGCGCACCCGCTCGAGCGCACGGAGGGAGCGCAGGGAGGCACGCTCGATGTTGTTCCGGCCTTCTCGGCTCCTCCGGCGGCGATCATGGCCATAGGGGAGAGCCGCCCGACGTGGGACGAGCGAGAGAAGGGAGCCCGCGGACAGCCACCTTTGGCGGCCAGTTCCCTCGCGCTGCACACGGATCGGGCCGCCCTGGATGTTAGGGAGTCAGCCCAAGGTTCCGTCGTCCAGCGACAAGCCGCCATATTGACGAAGACCCTCTGCGTGCCTCACCTACTCGTGGGAGGCTCTGCGATGAGTGATTCGAAAAAAGAAAACAGTGCTCCGAAGGAATTGGATGTGATGATGAAGGAGCTCCGCAACGCCATCGACGATTTGTCGACCAGGCTGGACGACATGGCAACAGCGACTCCGGCCAGTTACAACTGCAGCTGCGGCGGCTGCGGCGGCTGCGGATGTGGCGGATGCGGCGGCTGCAGATGTGGCGGCTGTAGATGTGGCGGCTGCAGATGTGGCGGCTGCGGCAGGTGTCGCTGTAGCTAGCCCCGAGGCCGGCGAGGCCGAGCGATAGAGCTCTCTGGGGAGACGGGGAGCGCGAGGCTCGAGAAAGGCACGTTCCCGGCTTCCCCGGCTTCCCCGGCTCACCATGAACGCGCGACGTCGCGCGTTCGTGGTGAGCTCGCGAGTTTCTTATTTCGTATCCCCTCCGCTCGTCGGAGCACGGCTCCCCGAGCACCAGAATTGAACCTCTTTACCGAAAGTGCAGGGCGGCGCCTGTCGAGGCGCCGCCGCGCTGCGCTTTCCTGGAGATCTCGCGTGGCCGCTCAACTGCCCAGCTCAGCGACCACCGCTCCCTCGCTCGAGGGGACCGCCCGCCTGCGCCGGCGGAAGCGCGCGAGACGCTCGCGCGATCACGCGTCCGGGAGCCCGCGAAAACCTCCTTTGGCGGCCGGATTTCTCGCGCTGTGCACGGGTCGGATCTCCCTGGATGATAGGGAGTCAGCCCAAGCTTCCGTCGTCCAGCGACGAGCCGTCATATTGACGAAGACCGTTTGCGTGCCCCACCTACTCGTGGGAGGCTCTGCGATGAGTGCTTCGAACAACGACAACAATGCTCCGAAGGATCTGGATGTAGCGATAAACGAGATCCACAATGCCATCGACGAACTGTCGACCAGGCTGGAGGACGTGGCAGTAGCGAATCCGACCGCCCGCAACTGTAGCTGTAGCTGTAGCTGTAGCTGTAGCTGTAGCTGTAGCTGTAGCTGTAGCTGTAGCTGTAGCTGTAGCTGTAGCTGTAGCTGTAGCTGTAGCTGTAGCTGTAGCTGTAGCTGTAGCTGTAGCTGTAGCTGTAGCTGTAGCTGTAGCTGTAGCTGTAGCTGCGGCGGTTGCCGATGCGGCGGCTGCCGATGCGGCGGCTGCCGATGCGGCGGCGGAGGCAGGTGTCGCTGCAGCTAGCCCTGAGGCTGGCTAAGGCCGAGCCATAGAGCTCTGGTGGGAGACGAGGAGCGCGAGGGGTCGAGAAAGACAACTTCCCGTCTTCCCGGGCTCACCACGATCGCCCGACGTCGCGCGGTCGTGGTGAGCTCGCGAGCGTCTTCTCTTCTTTGCCTGTCGGGGCACGGCTCCCCGAGCACTAGAGTTGAACCTCTTTACCGAAGGTGCAGGACGGCGCTCGTCGAAGGGCCGCCGTGCTGTCCTTTCCTGGAGATCTCGCGTGGCCACTCAACTGCCCAGCTCAGCGACCACCGCTCCCTCGCTCGAGGGGACCGCCCCGCCTGCGCCGACGGAAGCGCACGAGAAGCTCGCGCGCTCGCGCGTCCTCGTGGTCGGGCTCGAACCGTGGGGCGCCATCGCGGCCATCGAGCTCGCGTGTCTGGGCGTCGGCGCGCTCCACGTCCTCGACGACAGGGAGGTCACGACCGACGATCTCGGCCCCTTCGCCGAGGCGGATCTCGGAAAGGATCGCGCGCGCTCGCTCTCCCTCGCGCTGTCACGCATCGCCCCCGGCTGCGCGGTCACGCCCGGAACGCTGCGCGCCGCTGTGGATCGCCCGATCGTCCAGGAGGACACCGGCTGGGACCTCGTCCTCGCCTGCGTCTCGGGCGATGATCTCCTCGTCCTCCAGGGCGTCGCCCGCTTCGCTCACGCGGCCTCCGCCCTGTCGCTCAGCGCGCACATCGAGGGGCTCGACGCGGTGATCGGCCCGGCCGTCGTGCCGGGCGAGACCGCGTGCTGGAACTGCTGCCGTCTGCGGAGGCTCGCGACCAGCGATCGGCCAGAGGCGGATCACGCGCTCCAGGCGTCGCTCCTCGCCGCGCGCCCAGGGCGGCGCGCGCGCACCTACCTCGCGCCGATGCCGGCGTTCCTAGGCCACGCCGTCGCGCTCGCGGCCCTCGATCTGCTCGTGAACCGGGCCGCGTCGCGGCTCACGGGCCATTTCATCGTCCAGAACCTGGTCGACCCGGAGGCGTCGCTCCACGCCGTCCTGCAGATGCCCTGGTGCGCGGTCTGCGGCGGCGCCGCCGACGCCCTCCGCACGGCGAGCGCGCGCCGGGGCTCGACCACGCGCCTCCACGAGGCCCACGATCCCGCGGCGCTCCGCCGGATGCTGGCCGGCGTCGTCGACGCGCGGTCGGGCATCGTCCGCCGCCTCACGCTGGACGCCACGAGCCCGGCGCTCGCCCCGCAAGCGCCCATCACGGCCGCGGCGGTCCTCAGCGAGTACACCGATGGCTCTCCACACGCTCACGGCGCTCGTGAGCCGCAGGTCGGCACCGGAAAGGGCTTCACCGCCGTCGAGGCCCTGATCAGGGCGACCGGCGAGGCGGTCGAGCGCTACTCTGCCGAGGTCGTCAACCGAAAGGAGCTCCTTCGCTCCTCGGTCGCCGGGATGGCAGGCGACTTCATCGCTCCGGAGCAGCTCTGTCTCTACGACGAGGAGCAGTATGCAAGGCCCGGATTCCCCTTCGTGCGGGTCGATAAGGCCGCGCCCATCGACTGGGCCCTCGGGCGCTGGATGGACACGGGCGCGCCCGTGCACGTGCCGGCGCTCCCGACCTACTTTAACTACTGCGGAGGGCACGACGCCCACTTCTGCCAGGTGACCTCGAACGGGCTCGCCGCGGGCGCGACGCTCGAGGACGCCTCGATGGGGGCCGCGCTCGAGCTCATCGAGCGCGACGCGTTCATGATCTCATGGCTCGCTCGCCGACCAGCGCGGCGGATCTTGCCCGACGACTCGGTCGATCCCGAGGTGCACGAGATCGCCCGGCAGCTCGAGGAGCGCGGGGCCCGGATCGAGCTGTATCTCCTCGACGGGGGCGTGTCGGTCCCTGTGGTGATGTGCGTGGGTTACGGCGACGGCAAGCGCTGGCCCGGCGCGGTGGTCTCGATCTCCGCCCACCTGAGCCCCCTCACCGCGATCACGAAAGCCATCTTGGAACAAGGCCAGATATGCCACTACGTCTTCCGCCTGATGACGGGTGAGGCGGTCGCCATCCCCGAGCGGCCCGAGGATGTGCTGACGCTCGAGGATCACGCGGTCTACTACCTCCCCCCGAGCCGCGCCGAGGCGTTCGCCTTCCTCCGCGAAGGAGGCACGGTGACCGCCGCCGAGCTGGAGGAGCCCGAGGACGTCTCTCCGTCCGAGCTCACCCGGCGCGTGCAGTCCGCGGGGCTGCGCATCGCGATCGTGGACGTGACGTCGCCCGATCTCGCGGCGACCCCTTTCCGCGTCGCCCGGGCCGTCGGGCCCTATTTCCAGCAGATCCATTTCGGCCACCAGCTCGCCCAGCTCGGCAACCCGCGCCTCCGTTCGATGACCCCCCACGGCATCAATCCTGACCCGCACCCGATGGCCTGAGAGAGGACACCATGGCAAGGAGCAAAGAGGCGGACGTCGCGCGGCTCTATCATCTCCAGTCCTCCCACGTGAGGTCGCGGCCGCTGGAGCCGCCGTTCGACGCGGATCTCCAGCCGATCCGCTTCCGCACCTACGTGGGCTCGACGCGCACGCCGCTGCCCGGGCGCGATTTCGCGATCGATGCCCCGCTCGGCGCGGTGCTGGAGCAGCGGCGCTCGCACCGCGAGTTCGCCCTCAGGCCGATGCCCATCGAGACGCTCGGGCGGCTCCTTCACGCGAGCTACGGCGTCCGCGGCACGCGTAACGTCGAAGGGGTGTGGAGCTGCGATCGCCCCGCGCCCTCAGCCGGCGCCCGGTATCCGCTCGAGATCTACGTCGCGACGCAGGCCGTCGAGGGGGTCCCGGACGGCCTGCACCACTACGACCCCCGCGCGCACGAGCTCGAGCTCCGCCGGGAAGGCCTCGCGCACGCCACGCTCGTGGATCTCACGCTGGGTCAGGACATGATCCTGAACTCCAATGTCGTGGTCGTCATCACGGCGGTGCCGTTCCGCACGATGTGGAAATACGGCCAGCGCGGATATCGCTTCCTGTGGCTGGACGCCGGGCACGTCGGTCAGAATCTCTATCTCGTCGCGACGGCCATGGGCCTCGGCCCGGTGGGGATCGGCGGATTTTACGACGAGGAGCTCAAAGCCTTCCTGGCGCTCCCGGCCGAGGAGGACACCATGTACGTCGTCTGCATCGGTCAGCCCGCGCCGGCCGAGGGCCGGAAGGGGCCCTAGCGTGCCTGAACCAGAAGCGTCGGAGAGCACCATGCCCAGCATTCGACTCAGCCGCTCGGCCAGCATCACGCCCACCGACGTGGGCGTCATCCTCCGCTCCGATCTCGGCAGCTTCCAGCTCACCGGCCTGGATGTGAGCGCGTTCGTCGAGCGGATGGTCCCGCTGCTCGACGGGTCGCGCGACCGGGAGGCGCTCGTCGAGGCGCTCGCGGACTACTCGCGCCAGAGCGTGACGGCGTTCCTCGACCTGCTCGAGGCGCGCGGCCTGGTCGAGCCGGTGCCCGACCACGCGCCGTCGGCCGACGGCGATCGCCTCCGCGGGCAGCGCGAGTTCCTCCGCAAGTGGTCGTCGGCCCCGGAGCAGGCGGCGCAGCGGATCGCGAACGCGCGCGTGCTCGTGGTGGGCCTCGAGCCCTGGGGGGCCTCGGCCGCCCTGGCGCTCGCGGGGGCGGGCGTCTCCGCGCTCCGCCTGATCGACGGCGGCGCCGTCGGCCCGCGCGACGTCGCGGTGGTCCGCGCGCGGGGGGAGGCGGCGCTCGGCGGGCCCCGGCGCGGCGCCGTGGCCGCGCTGATCCGCGAGCACGCGCCGCTCTGCCGGGTGGACGAGAGCTCCTCCGCCGCGCTGGAGGGGGGTGACCTCCTCTCGCCGGAGGGGCGCCCTCACCTCCTCGTCGCGGCGGTGCGCGGCGACGACGCGGAGCTGCTGGAGCGCGTCGCGCGGTTCGGCCATCGCGCAGGGATCGCCTCGCTCTTCTCGCACCTCGCGGGGACGACGGCCGTCCTGGGCCCGCTCGTCTTCCCGGGGAAGACGGCGTGCCGGATCTGCGCGACGACCGAGGCGCTCAACCCCTCGCTCGCGGCGCGCTCCCTGGCCGAACCCGCGCCGCACGCCGGCACGATGGGTCAGCTGCTCGGCCACCTCGTGGCGATGGAGGCCCTCAAGGTGCTCTCGGCGTACACGCCCTCCAGGCTCGGGGGCAGGTTCCTGATCCAGGACCTCGCGACGCTCGAGACATCGCACCACACGCTCGTGAGGTTGCCCTGGTGCAAGGTTTGCGGCGAGGGATGACGCGGGGCTCTAGGTGCTCTAGCCTGCGGCCGTGAAGAGGCCTCCCCTTCCAGCCGCCTCCCGCATCGCCGACGCGCCCGCCGCCGTCGCCGATGGCCCGGGCCTCGCGCCATGATCGGTCGAACGCTCGACGACCGCTACACGATGCTCCGGCTGCTCGGCCAGGGCGGGATGGGCGCCGTCTACGAGGCCCGGCACGCGGGCACCGGCCGCCGCGTCGCGGTGAAGGTCATCCTCGGCCAGGCCGCGGACGACGAGCTCGTCCGCCGCTTCCAGCGCGAGGCGCGCGCGGTCGGCGCGGTCGAGTCGGAGCACATCGCGCAGGTGTTCGACACCGGGCGCGACCGCGAGACCGGCGCGCCGTACATCGCGATGGAGTTCCTCGAGGGCGAGGACGTGCAGGCCCTCATCGAGCGGCTCGGCCCGCTCCCTGTCGATCTCGCGCTCCGCATCGGGCTGCAGGCGTGCCTGGGGCTCGAGCGCGCGCACGAGGCCGGCATCGTCCACCGCGACATCAAGCCGGCGAACCTGTTCCTCGCGAAAAAGCAGGGCGGCCAGCGCGTGATCAAGGTGCTCGACTTCGGCGTCGCCAAGGTGACGGACAACAGCCTCGGCAACGGCGGGATGACGAAGAGCGGGGCGCTCCTCGGCTCTCCCCTCTACATGTCGCCCGAGCAGGCGCGCGGCAACGGCGCCATCGACGCGCGCTCGGACGTCTGGTCGCTCGGCATCAGCCTGTACCACGCCCTCTCGGGCCATCGGCCCAACGAGCACCTGACCGGCCTCGGAGAGCTCGTCCTGGCCATCTGCACGACCCCGGTGCGCTGGATCCAGGAGATCGCGCCCTGGGTGCCGCCGGAGGTCGCCCGCGTGGTGCACCGGGCGCTGGTGATCGATCCGGCGGGCCGCACCGCGAGCGCCGGCGAGCTCGCGGCGGCGCTGCGCGCGTTCCTGCCGGGCGGCGAGGCGATCATCGAGGCGATGCTCGTGCCGCTCGACGCCGCCACGCGCGCGTCGCGCGCGTCGTTCGGCGCCATCTCGGCCCCCCCGCACGCCTCGAGCGCGCCGTTCGGCGCTGCGCTGACCCCGCCGCGCGCGTCGGCCGCGCCCTTCGACGCCGCGGGGCGCCCGTCGGGCGGGCAATCCGGACCGTATGCGCTGTCGGCCACGGCGCCCGCGACGAGCGTGCGGCTGTCGAGCCGCCCCGAGCGCCCGGCGTCGCGCCCGCCCGTCGCCCTGATCGCCGGCGGCGTGCTGGCCGCCGCGCTCGCGGGCGGGGCGGGCGTCTACCTCGCGGTGCGCAGCGCGCCGCCGGCCGCGCCCGCGCCCTCGGCCGAGCCGGCGCCGCCTGCGCGCGCCGAGACCGAGCCGCCGCCT
Source organism: Sorangium sp. So ce145 (assembly GCF_051525985.1). Classification (NCBI taxonomy): domain Bacteria; kingdom Pseudomonadati; phylum Myxococcota; order Polyangiales; family Polyangiaceae; genus Sorangium; species Sorangium sp. So ce145. The sequence goes on from NZ_CP150315.1 coordinate 8,416,802, forward strand.
CCGTCCGCCGGCGTCGAGGCCAGGCCGACGCCGTCCGCCAGCGCCGAGCCGCCGCGCGCCGACACGCCCGTGGATCCGCCGGCCGCGGCCTCGTCGACGCCCGCGGCGCCCTCCGCTGCGGCGACGGCGCGCGCCGTCGCTTCGGCGCCGGCGAGCGCCGTCGCTCGACCGCCCGCGCCGAGGCCGTCTGCGGCCAGGCCGCCGCCGCACAGGCCCCCGAGGAATGACGATGATGAGACATCGAGGAAATAGCCGCGTCGCGTGGTGTGTCGCCGCGCTCCTGTCGCTCTCCGCGGGTGTCGCCAGCGCGGAGCCGTCCGCGGATCAGGCGGCCGCGGCCGAGGCGCTCTTCCGCGAGGGGCGCGATCTCGTCGCGCAGGGCAAGCTCGCCGAGGCGTGCCCCAAGTTCGCGGCGAGCCAGCGGCTGGACCCGGGCTACGGCACCCAGTGGAACCTGGCGGACTGCCTCGAGCGGCTCGGCCGCACCGCGAGCGCCTGGGCGGCGTTCCGCGAGGCGGCGGACATGGCGAGCCGGGCCGGCCAGGCGGACCGCGAGGCGAAGGCGACCCGCCGCGCGGCCGATCTCGAGAAGAAGCTCGAGCGCCTCGCCATCACGGTGAGCACGCCGGCGGACGGCCTCGTCGTGAGGCGCAACGGCGCGGTCCTCGACGCCGGCGCGTGGGGCGCGCCGCTCCCGGTCGATCCGGGCAAGCACCGCGTCGAGGCGACCGCGCCCGGCAAGAGGCCGTTCTCGGTCGAGGCGCAGACCGCCGGCCCCGGCCAGGTCGTCACCGTGGAGGTCCCGCCGCTCGAGGACGACCCCGCGGCGACAGCGGCGACCCCGCCGCCCGGCGGGCAGCCCGGGCCGCTCGCCGCGCCGCTCCAGCCGGCCGCGGGCGGCGATGGAGACAGCAGCGCGGGCACCCGCCGCACCCTCGCCTTCGTGGCAGGCGGCGTCGGCGTCGCCGGCGTCGTGACCGGCTCGGTCTTCGGGCTCCTCGCCAGCTCGCGGTGGAACCAGGCCCAGGACGATCACTGCCGGACCGAGACGCTCTGCGACGCCCGCGGCGTGGCGCTGGTCGAGGACGCCAAGAGCGCCGCGAAGCTGTCCACCGCCGGCTTCATCGTCGGCGGGGTCGGGCTCGCGGCCGGCGTCGCGCTGTTCGTGACGTCGCTCGGCGACACGGAGCCCGCGGCGGCGCGGATCGTGGTCGCGCCTGCCGTCGGCACGGCCGGCGGCGGGCTGGCGATCCACGGCCGCTTCTGACGCCTGGCAGCGCCCGGCGCCACGGCGCGCCGCGGCGGCGGCCAGCCCCGCTGCGGGCCCCGCCGCCGTGCCCGGGAGGGCGCGACGCGCCGCTCCCGGGCGAGCGCGCCTCACTCGTCGATCACGAACTCCACGCGGCGGTTCTTCGCCAGGCTCGCCGGATCGGTGCCCTCGGCCACCGGCCTGTCCGACCCGAAGCCCTCGGCCGTGAGCCGGCCCGGGCTGACGCCCTTCCGGATCAGGTACTTCCGGACCGTCTCGGCGCGCTGCTCGCTCAGCTCCTGGTTCAGCTCGGGCGTGCCGGTCTCGTCGGTGTGCCCCTCCACCCGCAGCCGCTCGATCTCGGGGTTCGCCTTCATGACGAGCGCCACCTGATCCAGGGTCCTGTACGAGTCCTGCTCGAGCTCGGCCGAGCCGGTCCGGAAGCGGATAGTGTCCCGGATCACAAACTCGCCCTGCTCGTACGCGACCCGCGGCTCGCCCTTGTCGGGGCAGCCGTCGTCGTCCTCGACGCCGTTGATCGTCTCCTTCTCGTCCGGGCACTCGTCGTCCGCGTTCGGCACGCCGTCGTGATCGTCGTCGGCGTCCTCCTCGGGGCAGCCGTCGCTGTCGTAGTCGGCGTCGCGATCCTCCGGGACGTCGGGGCACTGGTCGCGCTCGTCGTCGACGCCGTCGTGGTCCCTGTCGTGCGAGGTCGGCGTGTACTTCACGCCCGCGAACACGCGGAAGATCGGCACGCCGTAGCCGGCCAGCGCGCCGATCCCCGGGCCCGCGGTGATCTCCCACTCCTCGCTCGGGTTGATCTTCACGTAGCCGAGCGCCTCGAGCGGCGTCTCCTCCTCGTTCAGGTCGTCCGCGGCGATGCCGATGCCGCCGTTCGCCTCGGCGCCGATCTCGACCTTCCCGTCGATGCCGCCGAAGCGGTAGCCGAGCGCCGCGGCGTACGTCAGCTCGCTCGCCGCCTCGACGTTCGCGTACGTCGTCCCCTCGCGGATCGCGACGCCCGCGTTGACGCCGAACCTGAGGCCGGGCGCGAACCGGTGATCGAGCACGATGCGCGGCCAGAACACGACGTTGCGCGCGCCGCCCGCGAAATCCCCGGTGTGCGTCGGGACGCGCAGCTCGGCCACGAGGCCGAGGCCGATGGAGTCGCGGTCGTCGAGCAGGCGCAGCTTCGGCACGATCCGGATGTCGCCGAGGCCCGCGAACGACGGAGAGCCCTCGCCCGACTGCGCGAGGAAGAACGGGATGTCGAGGCCGAGCGCGAACGGCTCGGCGATCGTGACCGACGCCATGAGATCGGCGCCCAGACGGCCGCTCACGATCTGGCTGCGCACCTCGCCGTCGCCCGTCGCGACGATCAGCGGGTTGCGCGCGTAGTTCAGGAACAGCCCGAACGCCCATGGATCGCCGGGCTCGCGGACGCCGGAGCCCTCCGTGACGACGAAGGCGTCGTGGGTGACGGCCGGCTTGAAGCGCTCGACGTCGATGTCCGTGCTCTGCGCCGACGCGGGCGTCGCGGAGGCGAGGACCGCGCACGCGGCGCAGGTGATGGCGGCGAGGCTCGGTGCGCGCATGGTTCTCCTCTTCATCGGCTTCATCGGCCGGCTCCGGGTCCGCGGCGCGGGCGCCTCCGCAACCGGAGCGCGAGCCCGCCGGCGGCGAGCAGCGACAGGGCTCCCCCTCCGTACGGCGCGGGCCCCGCCGCGCAGGCGCAGGCGCCGCCCTGGACCGCATCACCCGGCAGGAGATCCGGTTCGCCCGGGCCGCCCGCGCCGCTCGACGCCCCGCCGTCGACGCAGCGCCCGGTCGGCGCGCAGCGCAGGCCCGCGCCGCACCCGGACGAGCCCGGCGAGCACGGGCCGCACTGCCCGCTGACACACACGAGATCGCCGCACTGGGCGTTCGACGTGCAGGTGTCCCCGGGCGTGGGGACGCACCGGTAATCCGCGGAGCAGTCCTCGTCCGCGTCGCAGTCGACATCGTCGACGCACGACACCGGCAGGATGCAGTCGCCGTCCACGCAGATGCCCCTGCCGGCGCAGTCCGCGTCGCGCGTGCAGCCGGAGGGCGGGACGATCACGTCGGGCACGCGGTCGCCGTCCGCGTCGCCGGCCACGCACGGCGCGGAGAGGCCGATGTCGAGATCGCCCGGCCCGAGCGCCGCCGCGTCGTTCACCGACCGGAAGTACAGGTTCGCCTCGCACGCCACGCCGACGCCCACGGTGTCGAGCGCGATGGATGCCTGCGCGTACCCCCGCGTCGCGTCGTTGATCAGCAGGGGGTCGATGTCCGTCCCGGCCTCGGTCGCGACCTGCGCGTCCGTCACGTCGACGGGCTCGTACCGCCCCGACGCCCCGGAGAAGGACCAGACCCTCACGAGCGTGCCGTCGCCCTTCACGCCGAGCACGACCTCGTAGCCGCCCGGCGACCCGTCGTTCGTGAACCGGTCGTCGATCCCCGCCGTCGCGGCGGTGCCGCCGGTCTGCCGGTTCCTGTCGGTGTCGATGAACACGAAGAGCGTCGTCTCCCGGCTGATCGCGGCCGTCTCCGACACATACCCGCGCACCCAGAACCGCCCGTCGGCGGCGACCGCGTACGCGGAGCGGAAGTCGATCGATCGCTCCGGCGCATCGAAGGTCTCGCCGTCGCCCGCGACGTCCTCGTCGCCGTAGGGCCACCTCGGCTCCCCGCTCCTGTCGATCGCGACGATCTCGTCGAGCACCGGCGTCGTCCGCCCGCCCGTCCACGTCTGAGCGGACGAGCTCCTCGGAAGGAGCGCGACGCCGAGCGCCGCGCCCACAGCCAGCGGCGCGACCCACGAGCGCCCCCGCGCGCACCCATCTTTGTGTTGTGCCATGGCGGGGAGCATCCTCGCACAGGTCGCCGCAACCCTTACAAATGAAAGGCGATTCGCGCCCAGAGTGCGCAAGGGTGCGCGCCTGCAATACCATGCATCCATACCGTTTGTTCGCGCGCGAGCGGGAAGCGGGAGAAGCGCTCACCGTCGATGCGATGTCGATGCGCTCACCCTCCGTGCCGATTGGGCAGCTGATCATCGCTCCTCCCTCCCCGCGCGCACGAAGCGCGGAGAGCACGGTAGAAGGCGAACGCGCGCGCCGGAGGCGCGGCCTCCACGCGCGGCGGCCCGGAGCGCCGAGCGGCCGTGACGCGGGCGACCAAGCGCCCCTTCTTTTCATCACCGCGCGGCTCGCCGGGGCCTCCAGCGCGATCACCTGGCTTGGCCACGCGCCCGTGTTCTGTAACTGTCCCGCGGTCAGTTACGCGTCGCTGCGCCGCCGTGGGCTCGGGGGGTCCGAGCGCTGGCGCCTGGCCGCGCGAGATGAATCCCTCTTCCGATCGAAGGAACCGCGATGCACTGCACACTCCAGAAACACCGCCCCGGAGCGCTCCGTGTGGCTTGCCTGCTGCTCGGGTCGCTCGCCGCCGCGTGCTCGGACGAGGGCCCGGCGCCGCTCGAGGGGAGCGCGTTCGACGTCGAGCGTTACGACCTCCGGGGCGAGTTCGACTGGGAGCGGAGCCGCCTCGTGGCGACGCTGGGCCTCACGCTGTCGCTCACCGGAGACGGCCCGAGGACGGTGGTCCTCGACAGCGCCGTCGCCGAGGTGAAGGAGGTCCGGCGGAAGGGCGGCGGGGCGCTCCCGCACGCGCTCGATCCGCAGCGCCAGGCGCTCGCGATCGACCTCTCGAGCGAGCCCGAGGCGATGAGCGGCGCGCCGATCGCGCTCGAGATCGACTACGAGGCCCGCTCCGGCGACGCCCTCCGCGCGGTGCCGGCGCGCATGGGCGATCCGGTCGCCGTGCGCGCCGTCTACACGGTATCGGAGCCGCTCGGCGCGTCGCGGTGGATGCCGTGCCACAACGCGCCCTCGGACCGGGCCATCTTCTCGATCGCCATGCGCGTCGACGGCGGCGAGGCGCTGATCGCCAACGGCGATCTCGTCGGCGACGAGGATCTCGGGGCGTCGGGCCACCTCGTCCGGTACGAGACCGCCTACACGCTGCCGCCCTACCTCATGGCGTTCGCGATCGGCGACTTCGAGGTCGAGCGCGGGACGAAGGGCGATCTCCCCATCGCGGTGTGGCATCGCCGCGGGTTGCCGGGCGATCACGGCAGGATGGTGGACGAGCTCGCGCGCGCCATCGGCCGCTTCGAGGAGCTGCTCGGGCCGTACCCCTTCGAGAAGTACGCGCTCGTGCTCCTGCCGGATTTCTCCGTGGGCGGGATCGAGCACGCGAGCATCAGCTTCCAGCGCGAGGAGCGGAGCACGCAGCCCGCGCTCGCCTCGGATCTCCTGCTCACGACGCACGAGCTCTCGCACCAGTGGTTCGGCGACCTCGTGACGGTGGAGACCTGGGACGATCTCTGGATCAAGGAGGGCATGGCGACGTTGCTCGAGCAGGAGGGCGTCCGCGTCTACACGGACGAGAGCGGCGCGGGGACGCTGAACGGCGACGAGCTCGGCCCCCGGGACGGCGACGCCGTCCGCGATCCGTCGCTCGCGCCGGGCGAGAAGTACACGAGCGGCCCCTACGGCCGCGCCGCCTGGCTGCTCACCCAGATCCGCAGCCTGGCCGGCGAGGAGGCGTTCTGGTCGGCGCTCCGCGGGGTGCTCGAGGAGCGCCGGTTCGGGACCATCGGCACGGACGCGTTCCTCGGCGCCTTCGCGCCGGCGCTCGGCCCGGAGGCGGCCGCGCGCGCGCGGCGAGCGGTCGTGGCCAAGGCGCTCCCGTGGCTCACGGTCGACCCCGCGCCCTCCGGCGGGGCGTTCGTGACGGTGCACGACCCGGAGGGCGCGCTCGTCGCGCCCCTGGAGCTCGCGTGGGTGGCCGGCGACGGCCCGACCCGCGTGCAGACGCTCACGCCCGGCGAGCGCGTCGAGGTCGCGCCCGCGCGCCCGGGCGAGCTCCTCGTCGTCGATCCGCAGGACCGCCACCCCGAGTGGGCCTTCCTGACCACCGACCGTGATCTCGAGGCCTACGCCGCGACGCTCGCCCCGCGCCGCGTCCCCGCGGGCCCCGAGGGCGTCTCGCGCTTCCTCGACGTGGGCGGCGCGCACCAGCTCGCCGCGCTCCAGGACGGCCTGCCCCAGGGGCTCGCGCCCGAGGAGTTCGAGGCGTTCGTCGAGGGCCTCGACGGCGAGGCGGCCCGGGCGGTATCGCTCGCCGCGGCGTGCGACGTCGCGTGCGCGCCGGGCCTCGACGCCGACGTCCGCGGCGCGTGGTCGAGCGTGCTCACCGGCCTCTTCGCTGGAGCGCCTTACAGCTACGGCCTCGACTACGTCGGAAGCTACGCGTCGTGCAGCGCCGTCGTGTCCCCCGAAGCGCTGTTCGCCGAGGACTGGTCCGCGCTCGAGACCGGGCTCGCCTCGGGCGGCGTCTCCGACGTGCGGCTCCAGTACCTGTCCAAGTTCAAGCTGCCGCCCGAGGCGGCGCTCCGCACGTGGGGCAGGGTCGCGCAGATGGCGAGCTCGGTGCGCGCGCGCGTGCTCGCGATCCGGCACCTCGCGACGTACGTGGACGGGCTCGACCCGGCTGCCCTCTCGGCCTTTCGCGCCGTCTTCACCGGCGTGCTCGGCGCGACCGATGTCTCCGACGTCCTCGCCGCGGATCTCCGCGCCGTGGTGGCCTCCGCCGCGCCCACGGCGGCCGGCAACCAGGGAGCGCTGGACGGCCTCGCCCGGGTGCTCCGCTCGCCCGCGGCCCGCTCGGCTCACCCCGCCTCCGTCTGCGCGGCGTTCGCGTTGACGAGGGGTGACGAGCAGGCTTTCCGCCGCTTCGCCGCGGGGATCGAGGGCGCCGACGTGACGGACACCACCGCCGATCTGCTGCGCTCTCCCGTCCATTGTCTCTGACGCGCGCTCGCCACGACATCACATCTCCCCCCGCCGGCCTCGCTCCATCGCGAGGCCGGCCCTCTGCGCGGCAACCGAACGCTGCTATGCTCCGCTGCCCATGTCGGAGCTCGTCCAACTTCTTCGCCAGAACGCCCCGATTGCTCGCATCGCCGAGCACCTCGATGGCCTGACGCACGAGGAGCGCCGCAGCGCCCTGTCGACAACGACGCGCGCGGATCAGCGGGCGCTCTATGCCGCCGCGAGCCACGCCCCCCCGCTCACGCTCGACTTCTTCGTCCCGGACGGCACTCCGCGCCGCGTGGCGGTTCGTCACGAGGGCAGGAACAGCCTTCCTCTCCCGTCCACATTCCGCTTCTTCGAGAAGCGTTTTGCCTTGCCCGAGGACGGCAGCGCGCGGCTCTTCGGTTACAACGAGGGTTCCACGCGTCCCTGGATTGGCCCGGGCTTCTTCGTCGCGGTCCCGACGGCCGGCAATCCTGCGTGGCAGGAGCGTGGCGCCATCGTGATCGACTACTTCCAGGTCCCTGACGGCCCCGTACCTGACGGCTGGCCCCGGGTCGTCCCCAACAGCAAAGGACTCCAGTTCTTCGTCTACAACGGAACCCGTGATTTCATGCGTCGGGTCTCGAAGGACGTGTCCATCGGCGCGGCGTTCAAGGGCGAGCGTTCGCTCGACCATTACTTCACGCTCTGCCGCTCGCCGCCCGCGTAGCCGTCACCAACGTTTACCTTTACTGATCGTGGTCGTCAACGATAGGTCGTGAACGACCACGACCACGTAAACGACCACGTTCACGTTCGGATGTTAGGAGAACGCGGCGCGAAGCTGGGTGAACGGCGATGCCCCCCTAGTTTGGCTGGGGCCCCCCGCCCAGCCGCGCCAGCATCCCCTTTCGCAGGAGCCCCACCTTGTTCCGCATCGCGGTCACCTGTTGCCGCATGCCGTCCGCCTGCTCCGCGAGGTCGACGATCCCCGCGGCCGTCGCCGCCTGGGCGAGGGCGCGCGCCTCGTCGGCGAGGCGCCCCATTCGCCCTTCCACCTCGTCCATCGCCGCCACCACCTCGTGGATCTGCTCCGGCGTCGTCGCCTCCCGCTGGCGCGCCGCGGTCTCCTGCACCAGCTGGTTGATGCTCCGCCCCTCCTCCCCGAGCGCCGCGAAGCGCTGGAACAGCTCCCCGAGCTGCTCCGCCCGCCGCTTGATCTCCTCGCCGCGCGCCGCGAGCGCCGTGGCGGTCGCCTCATGGCGATCCCGCGCCGCCGCGATCGCCGCGATGAGCGACCCGAGCGCCATGCTCACGCGCTGCTGCGCCTCGGCCGCATCGGTGGTCGACTTCGCCGCGCGCTCGATCCCCTTGCGTGTGTCGAGGGAAAGCCGCCGCGCCGACTCCGCGAGCTCCTCGAAGCGGACGAGCTCGCGCTCGAGCGCATGCGCCGCTTCCGCGAGCTCGCCCCCGCCCTTGCCGTGATCGTCCTTCCCGCCCCCACGGCCGTTCTTCTCGCGCTTGTTCACGTCACACTCCCTGCGCTGCCTGTCCACCTCCTGGGAGGCCCCGCCGTTTCGCCTGCAAGCGATGTTCGGACCGGTGTACTGTATCAAAACGGCGGCTCGTACGTCGGACGCACCTCGGAGGAACGGATGCGAAGCGCGTGGCTCGTCCTCGTCGGAGTTCATGCCCTGCTGGGCTGCGGGGCCGCGCCGCGGAGAGAGCCGGCCGCCGACGTCGACGCCACACACGCCGGGGTCGCCGCCCCCAGCGCCGTCCCGGAGAGCTCGACCCGCGAGGCGCGCGCCGCCCTGCGCTCGCCCGAGGAGAAGGAGCGCGCCGCCCTGCGCCCGCCCAGGAGCACGCGCGCCCGCGACACCGCGCCCGAGGCCCCCAAGCCGCGCGCCCCGATCCCGCTGTCCGACAAGGCGAGCACGCCTGTCCGCTCCGCCGGGAACAACCGCCCGCCCGCCCGCCCGCCCGTGAAGGAGCGCGCCCCGATCGCCCTCCCCGGGAAAGGCAGCGCCGCGCGCTCGATCGAGGCCGACTGCAAGGCGCTCGGCCCGGAGGTCCAGAAAGCCTCGAGGATGATCGAGGTGCTCCGGCAATCCGACCTGAACACGCCGCCCGACGTGCTCGGGAGGATCGCGGATCGGCTCGACCTCTGGGCCCGCGCGGCCGCGGTCCAGGCCTCCGATCCGGAGCTCGCCCAGGGCGCCAAGGACATCCGGGAGAGCTTCGCCCGGACCGGCGCCGCGGCCCGCAAGCTCCAGGCGTCGCTCGGCGCTCACGACCGCAAGAAGGCCGGTGTCGCCCGCGCCGGCCTGGAGAGGGAGCTCGACCAGGACGCCAAGGCCGTGAGGGGCATTGCCGCCCGTTGCAAGAGCAACCCCTATGACCCGATCAAGGGCAAAGCCCACATCCCGCCTCACGTCGTGCGGAGCGTCGTCCAGGAGCGCTTCGGCGAGATGCGCGCTTGCTTTGAAAAGGGCCTTCGCCTGAACCCCAAGCTCCAGGGGCGCCTGCCCGTGCACCTCGTCGTCGATGGCGAAGGGAAGGTCACCTACGCGGGTGACGCCGACCGCCCGCCCGAGGACGCGCCGCTCCTCATTGCGCTGCCCTCGCCCGGCGCGACGCCGCCGTCGTCGCCCGCTCCCCCGCTCCGCGACGCCAAGGTCGTCGGCTGCGTGCTCGACGTCTTCCGCGGCCTCCGATTCCCCTCCGCCGCAGACCGCAAGAGCGTTGCCACGGTGGTCTATCCCGTCGTCTTCGGTGTGGACGACAACCGCTCTCCAGCGACCTCCTCCAGGTGACGCACAGCGCAATCGCGGCAGCGAGGGGCTGGCCCCTTGCCGTCCGGGCGAGGCCGACGCCAAGCACGCTCAGCCTCACTTGCGCCACTTGCAAAGTTATTTCCTTCTCAGGGGCCTGAGGGTAAGCATTCCGCCGATGAAGCTCTCGCTCACCGAGCTCCAGGACATCCGCCGCACGCTCGCGGCGCGCATCGTCTTCGGCCTCTCCACGCCCGGCACCGAGATCGCCGCGCTCCCTGCCTATCTCGCGCCGCCGCCGGGTGGGATGATGGGCCGCGCCGTGGTGGTCGACGCCGGCGGCACGAACCTGCGCGCCGCCATCGTGGAGCTCTTGCCGGGAGGCCAGTCGCGCATCGTCGCCGGGCCCGTGCCTGCGAAGTTCCCGGGCGGGCCGGAGATCGCGGGCGACGCCTTCTTCGACGTGCAGGCGGAGCTGGTCGAGCGCCTGGGCGCCGTGCACGGCTTGCCGGTGGGGTACTGCTTCTCGTATCCGTCGGAGACGCTGCCGTCGCTCGACGCGCGGCTGCTCCGCTGGACCAAGGGCGTCCAGGTCGCCGGGGTCGAGGGCACCAGCGTGGGCGAGCGGCTCGGCCGGGCGCTCGGCGCGCGGAGGCTCCGGCCCGGTCCGGTCCGGGTGCTGAACGACACGGTGGCGAGCCTGCTCGGGGGTGCCTTCGCGCACGGCGGGGCGCAGCCCGCGGCGTTCATCGGGCTCATCGTGGGGACGGGGACCAACATGGCCACGTTCCTCCCCGCCGGCCGGATCCCGAAGCTCAAGACGGGTCACTTCGTCGCGCCGATGGCGGTCAACCTCGAGAACGGAAACTTCAACCCTCCGCACCTCCAGCCGTTCGACGCGGAGCTCGACGCGAGCTCCGAGAACCCCGGCGCGCAGCGGTTCGAGAAGGCGGTGTCCGGGGCCTACCTGCCCCGGCTCTTCGGGCGGCTGTGTCCGGACCATGCCCCGCTGACGAACTCCGCGGATCTCGTGCGGCTCCGCGACGAGGGCACGGACGAGGCGCGGCGGGTGGCTGGCGACCTGCTCCAGCGCTCGGCCGACCTCGTGGCGGCGGGGCTCGCGGCCGTCACCGACGTGCTCGACAGCCCTCCTGGGGTCGGCATCCTCGCGGAGGGCAGCCTCTTCTGGGGCGATCCCCGCTATGCGCCGCGGGTGCAGGAGACGCTGCGCGCCCTCGTCGGCTCCCAGGTCGAGCCCCGGATCGCCCGGCTCGAGCACGTCAACCTCATCGGGTCGGCCTGCGCCGCGCTGTTCGCCTGAGCGGCCGCGCGCTGCCTCCCCTCGCCGCTCGCTGCGCCGCGCCGGGGGCGCCGGGCCTTTCGGCACGCAAGCTGCGCGGCCAGGGGGGAGCACAGGGGATGCCCGGGGATCTTCGTCATGGCCTGCCTTCGCGGGACCGGTCGAGTGCGGCCAGGGCCGCGTCCGCCTGGCTGTGCGGCGTCCCCGTGGGGGGTCCGAGGCGGCAGGATCACACATTTCTGGCCGAATCCGTTTTTTGCGACCACCATGACGCAGCGTTGACCCCATGGGAGGAGCTCGTCCGGTGATGTGTGAAACAACAGCGCGCTTCGGCTCGACCGGACCGGTCGGGCGGGTGGGGCGCTTCCGGTCGTCGCGGGCGGGCCCCGGTGGCCGGAATGGCTATTGTCTTTAGAGAGATGCTCCCGTCGAACCGCAGACTCGCGTTCCGCAGGCAGCCTCACCTGCTCGACGACACCGGGAGCGTCGGCGTGTGGATCACGCAGCCGGCGGGCATGGTCGTCCAGCTCTTGCGGGAGACGGTGGCGACCGGTGAGATCGCGCGGTTCATCTCGGTCGACGCGTACCAGAAGCTCGTGGGCGTCATGCGCCCGGGGGAGCGGGCGTTCTTCATCTACGACATGGCGCTCATGGTGCGGTACGAGAGCGAGGCGCGCGTGATCCTGACCCAGTGGGGTCTCAACGTGCGCGACAAGATCGAGCACATCGTCGTCCGCCCGCCCCCGGAGATGAACAAGCTCGGGCGCATGGGGATCCAGACGATCGCGGCGGCGATGAGCCTGGCGGGGGTGCAGCTCGACATCGTGGACGACATCGAGCCGTTCCTGCGCGAGCAGAACCTGCGGCCGCGGATCAGCCTCACCTGAGAGGAGTCCTCGCGAGGCTCCCCGCCCGAGGAGACGCCAAGCCTCGCGCCGAGTTCTCCTACATCCGAACGTTTACGTGGACGTGGACGTCCACGTTCACGTTCACGTTGGTGGCCGATGGTGGGGGAGGAAGACGGGCTTCGTGCCCTGAGGACGGGAATCGCGCCGGGCGTCAGTGCCCGCCGCCGGTGCCCTTGATATCCAGCTGAGGACGGGAGGGGTGCGGCCAGTCGAGGTGGAAGAACTTGCCGCGCGGCTGATCCGTGCGCTCGTAGGTGTGCGCCCCGAAGTAGTCTCGCTGCGCCTGCAAGAGGTTCGCAGGCAGGTGGGCCGCACGGTACCCGTCGTAATACGACAGGGCCGACATGAACGCAGGCGCCCAGACGCCGTTCTGCGCCGCGATCGACACCACCTTGCGCCAGTTCGCCTGACCCTGCTTGATCTGATCGTTGAAGTACGGATCGAGCAGCAGGTTCGTCAGGCCAGGATTGCGCGTGTACGCCTCCGTGATCTTCTGGAGGAAGCGGGCGCGGATGATGCAGCCGCCGCGCCAGATGCTCGCGATCGTGCCGAAATCAAGCGTCCACTTGTACTCCGCCTGCGCCGCCGCCATGAGCTGGAAGCCCTGCGCGTAGGCGCAGATCTTCGAGCAGTACAGCGCGTCGCGGATCGCCGTGATCGTCCCCTGCCGGTCCGCGACCGGGGTCGGGGTCGGGCCAGAGAGGTGCTTCGAGGCCTCGACGCGCTCGTCCTTCAGCGCAGAGAGGCAACGGGCGAACACCGCCTCCGCAATGGCGTTCGCGGGGATGCCCATGTCGAGCGCGTTGCTGCTCGTCCACTTGCCCGTGCCCTTCTGCCCCGCCGTGTCGAGGACGAAATCGACGAACGGCTTGTCCTTCTGGACAGGGTCCTTCTGCTGCAGGATATCGGCGGTGATCTGGATGAGGTACGAGTCGAGATCTCCGCTGTTCCACTCGGAGAAGACCCGGGACATCTCGTCCTTCGACATCCCGAGCAGCCCGTCGAGGAGCGTGTACGCCTCGCAGATGAGCTGCATGTCGATGTACTCGATGCCGTTGTGGACCATCTTCACGTAATGGCCCGCGCCGTTCGGCCCGATGTACGCCGTGCAGGGGACCCCGCCCTCCACCGGCTTGCCGGGGGACGCGCCCTCGATCGGCTTGCCGGTCGCAGGATCGACCTTGGCGGCGATCGCGCGCCAGATCGGCTCCAGGTGCTGCCAGGACGCGGGATCGCCGCCGGGCATCAGCGAGGGGCCGAAGCGCGCCCCCACCTCGCCGCCGGAGACGCCCGAGCCGAAGAACTTGCACTGCTTCGCGTACTCCTGCTCCCGGCGGATCGTGTCGGTCCAGAGCGAGTTGCCCAGATCGACGACGATATCGTCCGGCTCGACGCCCGCCTCGATGAGCTGCTTGACCACCATGTCCACCGGCGGACCGGCCTTGACCAGGATCACCGCCTTGCGCGGCTTCTTCAGCGCGCGGACGAAGTCCTTCAGCGTCTCGCAGCAGACCAGGCCGCCGGGCGTGCTCGGGTTCCTCGCGACGAAGTCCTTCGCGACCTGCACCGTGCGGTTGTACACGGCCACCTTGAACCCGTGGTCGGCCATGTTGAGCGCGACGTTCTCGCCCATGACGGCCAGCCCGATCATGCCGATGTCGCAGCTGGATGTGGCATCATTCATCCTGGTTCTTCTCCTTCGCACGTGGCTCTTTCGCCGCCAGCGACCGCTGTGCTGCGCGGCCAGGACGACGGGTCAGCAAGCCGCGAGCCGCGAATCGCAGGCCGCAGGCCCGCGCGCCGTCGATCTCGCTGGGTCGGCTGGGAGCCACGGGCGCGCATTCTGAGCAGGCCGGCGGCGCGGCGTCCAGTGCGCTCGCACGCCATGGTAGGCTCTCGCCGATGCGACCGGGCCCGGCGCTCGCAGGCCTCCTGCTCCTCGCCTCCGCAGCAGCCTCGGCCTGCGGGCCAGCCACGTACAACGCCCGCGCCGCCCGCGCCTTCGCGAACGAGGACGCCCGCCGCCCCATCATCGACGATCGCGCCGCGGACCTGGAGCGAGCGGCCTGGCTTGCCGACGAGGTCCTCTCGAGCACCCCGTACTCCCCGGGGGACGCGTGGATCGCGGCGCTCCGCCTCGACGACGACGAGGGCGAGCGGCTCCGCGCGCGCCTCGAGGAGACGCCCCCCTACGACGGAGAGCACGAGGTCCCGCTCGCCAAGCTCTACCGCGCGAAGCTCGACGAGGCGCTCGCCCGCGCGCCTCTTCAACAACGCGCGCGCGGTGAGCGCGGCGCGCCGCCCGCGTTCGCGCGCCTCTTCGACGCGCTCGCTGCGCTCGCGGCGCCGTCGCGCGAGGCGAGCGCCGCGAGCCGCCTGCCGGCCGCGTGGCAGGCGCTCGCCGAGCACGCGCGGGCGCTCGCCGCAGAGGAGCGGAGCGTCGAGCGGCTCTCGGCCGGGAGGCCCCTCGGCGCCCCCGACACGCCCGAGATCGCCGCCGCCAAGGCGAGGGCCGGCGCGCGGCGGCGGGCGCTCGCCGGAGCGCACCGGGACGTCGCTCTCGCCGCCGCCGCGCTCCGCGCGGCCAGCGCGGAGCAGGAGCCCGCCCGGACGATCGCGCGCGACGCCCTCCAGGTGCTGTCGTTCGTCCTTCGAATGCACATCGAGGCGCTCGCCGTCGCGCCGTACGTCGTGAAGCAGGCCCGGCGGGTGGCGCGGGACGAGCCCGGCTACAGGGCCGCCGTGGAGCGCGCGGAGGCGATCTCCAGGGTGCTCGAGGAGCAGCGCGCGGCGCTCTCCATCTGCGCCGAGGCGCTCTCCGCGCCGGCGCAGACGCCGCTCGAGGACACGGCGGGCTTCGAGGCGCAGGAGGGCTTTCTCGAGCAGGGCCGGGCGATCAGCCTCGACGCCGTCCACCTGAAGCTGAAGGGCGACGTCGAGCTCCTGCTCTTCCACCAGCTCGCGAGCGCGGGCTCCTCGGGCGGCGTCAACGATTACCGGGGCAGGACGCGGCGGCTCGCCTACGACGTCGATCCGGTGTTCATGGTCGGCGGCCGGGCGCTGCTCACGTACGACTTCGACCACGCGCGCGACGCCGCGCGCCTCAACGCCGGCTTCAAGACCGACCGGCTGTTCTCGTCGGGCGGCGACATCCAGTACGACGGCTCGCTCGGCAGGCTCCTCGGGCTGAACGGCTTCGCGAGCGACGTCTTCGACATCGGCGCCGACCTCGCCGGCGTGAGCACGAGCCTCAAGATCGCGCGCTTCACCGCCGGGAACGTGACCGAGCTCGCCGTCGATCCGGCGACCGACCGCGACGCCGGCGCCGTCGCCAGCGCGCCCTTCCAGCTCTTGCTCCGCCAGATCGACGTCGGCTTCGACGTGACGAAGCTCTTCCCCGAGGCCGCGGACGACCTCTACCTCGAGGAGCTGCTCGCGGGCTTCAGGTACATCGACTACAAGCTCCCGCGCATCTTCTATGCGCTCCGCGAGCGGGACCCGGGCGAGGGCGACGTCTACGTCTTCGAGCGGCAAAGCCCTGCCCAGAGCGTGACGTCGCGGTTCTACCAGGGCGGCTTCAGCGTGCGGATGGGCAACGGCGAGTGGCCGCGGCTCGCGCCGTTCGGCGATCTCGGCCTCTACGGCGGCGCCGGCCCGGTGCGCTACGCCTTCTCCGCGGATCCCGCGGTCCCCGGCGCCCCGCGCGAGGTCGACGAGGCGACGATGATCGCGCTCTCCGGCAACGTGTCGGTAGGGCTCCGGCTCCGCTTGACTTCGTACCTCAGCCGGCTCCGCCTGCTCACCGAGGTGTCCTACAACGTGGAGGCGATCGGCCAGGGTATCATATCGAGTATCCGCGCGACCAGACGCGGAGACGAGACGATCTACACGATCGGTCGCAAGCTCGATATCGGCGGGTTCGACGTGTTCCACGGGCCCCGGCTGCTCGCGGTGCTCGTGCTCTGACGGGACAGGCGGCGCCCCGCGCTCCGCCCGTGCATCTGACGATGTCGATGTGTCTGTCGTGAAAAACGATCAGAACGGACGGGCGCCCCATCCGCCACATCACCGCTGCAGAGCCCCGTAAGCCACGAAATCACGGGATCTTCTCGCGACGACGAGCGAGCACGAGCAAGCACGAGCGACGACGAGCGACGACGGTCGGCGCTCCGCGCGAGCGGCGCCAATCAGCGCAGGGCACTTACCTGGTGCGCAGACCTAACGAACGCGCCCTACATCGGGACTTCGATGTGGGGAGTCTTACGGCCACAAGTTTGTAAGGTCTGCAAGTTAACGAGTGCGGTCGTCCGACCAGGTGGTGTAACCTCGTTCGACGCGGGTGAGACTATGTCGCTGAACTTCAACGAGGGGATGCTGTTCGCTGGTAGGTACCGCGTCGTGCGCAGCATCGCGACGGGTGCGATGGGGGCGGTCTACGAGGTCGTCCACGTCGAGACGGATCGTCGGCGGGCGCTCAAGGTCATGCACCCGCACCTCGCCGAGAACCCCGAGTTCCACGCGCGGTTCAAGCTCGAGGCGCGCATCGCCGCGCGCATAGCGACCGAGCACATCGTCGAGGTGTTCGACGCCGGGATCGACCTGGACACCGGCATGCCGTTCCTCGTGATGGAGCTGCTCCGCGGCGAGGAGCTCAGCAAGCGCATCCGCCGCGGCGGGCGCCTGCCGCCGGAGAACGCCATCGCCTACCTGCGCCAGACCGCGCACGCCCTCGACAAAACGCACGCGGCCGGCGTGGTCCACCGCGATCTGAAGCCCGCGAACCTCTTCCTCGCGGCGAGCGACGACGACGACGAGATCCGGATCAAGGTGCTTGACTTCGGCATCGCAAAGCTGGTCGCCGAGACGGCGGTCGAAGGGGCGAACACCGCCGCCCTCGGGACGCCGCTTTACATGGCGCCCGAGCAGTTCAGCGGCGAGACGATCACGCGGGCGGTCGACCTCTTCGCGCTCGGCATGATCGCGTACACGACCCTCGTCGGCAAGGCCTACTGGCTGAACGACATGCGCGAGTACAGCAACTCGCTGGCGTTCGCGGTGATCGCGATGCACGGCCCGCAGGAGCCCCCTTCCGTGCGCGCGGAGAAGGAGGGGGTGAAGCTGCCCCCGGGCTTCGACGCGTGGTTCGCGAAAGCGACGGCGCGCGATCCCGGGGCGCGCTTCCCGACCGCTTCGTCCACGGTGGAGGCGCTCGCCGAGGTCTTCGACATCGCCCCCATGACGGTCAGGTCCTCGCGCCTGGCCACGCTGGAGACCCCGATCCCGCGGTTCAGCCATGCCAGCCAGGGGCCCGCGTCGTCGATGCCGGTGGCCGCCCAGTCGTCCAGCACGGGCGTGGAGACCCGGGTCGGCACCGGCACCGGCGCCGGCACCACCGCGGGGCCGCGGAGCCGATCCGCGCTCGCCGTCGCGGCCATCGCCCTGGTCGGCGGCAGCGCCATCGCCCTCGCCGCGTTCAGCAGGGTCGGGTCCCCGGCCCCCGGCCCCACCGAGCACGGGCAGGCGGCGCAGGCGGCGCAGGCAGCGGCCGTCGCGCCGCCGGCGACCGTCGCGCCGCCGGCGACCGTCGCGCCGCCCTCCACGCCGCCCGAGGCCGCCCCGGGCGCCGCCCGCCCCGAGGCGGCCGGCACGCCCAGCTCGACCGACCTCGCGGCGCCAGCGACCTCCGCCTCCGCGCCACCCGCGGACGGCGGCCTGGCCATCGATCCCGAAGTGCTCGCGAACGCCAAGGCCTCACCGGCGCCGCGCACCCCGGCGGCGCCGCGCACCCCGGCGCCGCCGCCAGGCGCCTGGCGCAAGATCGCGCCGACCGCCTCCCCCGCAGCGACCACCGCGAAGCCTCGGGAGTCGCTCTACGGGGCAGACTGAGCGCGGCCCCACAACGCGCTGATTTTTTGCCTAGGGCGGTCCCAAAGGAGGTATCTCATGTTATCTCCGATGCGAACCTTCTGGCCCGGGTCCGTCTTGAGCGGACTCCTGTGCATTGCTGTCACCGCGCCGGCGAACGCGCAGCCTGACGCCGTGGCCGTGGCCGAGTCGCTCTTCAACCGCGGCCTCGCGGACATGCTGGCGGGGAAGTTCCAGACCGGCTGCCCTGCCCTCACCGAGAGCTACCGGCTCGATCCTCGCGCAGGGCGGCTGTTCACGCTCGCCGAGTGCGAGGCCAAGTGGGGGCGCACCGCGACCGCTGTCGCGCGCTACAACGACTTCCTTTCGCTCTACTCCCGCCTGTCCGAGTCCGAGCAGATCAAGCAGTACGATCGCTACAAGCTCGTGCTCGAGCAGCGCGACGCGCTCGTGCCGCTCGTGCCACAGCTCACGCTGTCGCTGCCGGCCGACGCGCCCGCCGGGACGCTGGTCCAGCGCGACGGCATCACGCTGGAGGGGCCTTCGCTCGGGATCGCGCTCCCCGTCAACCCGGGCGAGCACGTCGTGACGACGAAGGCGCCGGGCGGGCCCACGCACGAGGTGCGGTTCACGATCGAGAAGTCGGAGGAGAAGACGATCGAGCTCGAGGTGAAGCTCCCCGAGGCGCCGCCGCCCGCGACGCCGGCGGATCAGCCGCCCCCCCATCAGTCCTCCTTGCCGCCGTCGCAGCGCGACGAGGGCGCGTCGCGGGCGCCGGCGCCGAGCGGGACCAGCGGCCGGCGCGTGCTGACGTACGTGACGGGCGGGCTCGCCTTGGGCGGGCTGATCGCCGGGGGCGTGACGGGAGCGATGGCGCTCAGCGAGAGCCGCCACGCGGAGGAGGACTGCGACGACGTCGGCTCCGGCAGGGCGGTATGCAAGACCGCCGAAGGGAAGGCCGCTGGAACGCGCGCGAAGGACCTGGGGCTGGTGAGCACGATCGGCTTCGGCGCCGGGGCGGCGCTGGCCGGCACGGCGCTCGTGCTCTTCCTGACGGAGCCCTCCTCGTCCGGTTCGCAGGCCAGCGCAACCACCGGCGCGCAGGCCGGCGCCGCGCCCTACCACCCAGCAGGCGCGGTGAGCTGGTCGCTGCTCGCGGGACCGACCGGGGGCGGCGTCGTGGTGCGCAGCCAGTGGTGAACCAGCCCGGGGCCGGCGCGCCCTGGCGGGTGAGGCGGTGAGGAAAGGGCAACTCATGATCACGAAGACCACGATGGCCATGTTCGGGGTCGCAGCCTCCGGTCTGCTCGCAGGCTGCACGGAGACGCTCGACTCGCAGCAGATCAAGACCGGGGGGATCTCGGCGACCCTGGAGGCGATCGCCGAGAGCGCGTCGTCGACGACCCTGCGGGCCACCCTCAAGGCCGGCGGCGACGAGAGCAACACGTACGTCATCCTGAGCGCGGGAGATCGGATCTCGGCGACCGTGGACGGCGAGGCGGTCGCGATGTCCGCCGAGAGCGATGGGGTCTACGAGGCCGCCGTCGACGTCGGCGCAGGAGGCACCGAGATCAGGGTGCTGCTGGACCGCGACGACGAGGACGACGACGACGCGACGAACAACGTGGGGACGCTCCCCGAGCCGTTCGACCTCGAGGCGTTGCCCAGAGAGCCAGTCCCGCGCGGCGAGGACCTCACGATCGCCTGGTCGCCGAGCACCTCCGGGGACGACATGGTGATCGACGTGAAGGGCCGCTGCATCTTCTCCAAGACGTTCGATGTCGGGGGCGACCCGGGGACGTACACCATCGAAGCGGGCGAGCTGGAGGCGACCAGCTCGCAGGAAACCGAGAGCTGCGACGTGGACGTCGTGATCCGCCGCTCGCGCAACGGCACGACGGACAACAACCTGGACCCGGAGAGCTCGTTCGAGCTGAGCCAGGTCCGGGGAGGCCGCTTCACCTCGGCCCCCTGAGGCTCAGCCGAACAGCGCGGCGTAGTCGTCCTCGCGGAAGCCCACGAGCACGCGGTTTCCCTTCACCAGCACAGGCCGCTTCACGAGCTTCCCGTCCTCGGTGAGCCACCGCGTGACGTCGTCGTCGCTCGCGGCGTCCACCCGCGCCTTGCCGAGCGCGCGGTAGCTCTGCCCGCTCGTGTTGAGCCACCGGCGCACCGAGAGCCCGCTCGCTGGGACCCACCGGGCGAGCTCTGCGGCCGTCGGCGGCTCATCGACGATGGGGCGCACGTCGACGTCGACGCCGCGCTCGCCGAGCCACTTCAGCGCCCGCTTGCAGGTGCTGCAGCCGGCATAAGAGAGGATCTGGACCTTGCTCATGCCGGGCCTTCTGCCCCCTCGCCCGCCCGACATCAAGCCCGGATGAGCGTGAAAAAGGAGATGGAAAGCGCGCGCATAGCAGGAGAGAAAAAAGAGGGCTCCTGTGCAATGCGCCCGGAATGCGCCTGGAATGCGCCCGGAGACGAGCAATTCACCGATTGACCGCCGGCGGTTGCGGTTCATGGCGCGCGCGCCGGCGCCGACGGCGGCGGACGAAATGCCGCATCGCGCGACGGGCCGTCTGGTATAGGGGGGCGCGGAAAGGAGCCGCCCCCAGCGGCAGCGCGCCTCGTGATCCGTCTCGATTCCATCAGCAAGCAGCACGGCAAGCAGATCCTCTTCCTCGAGGCCTCCGCGGCCGTGAACCGCGGCGAGAAGGTCGGCCTGGTGGGGCCCAACGGCTCGGGCAAGACGACCATCTTCCGGATGATCACCAAGGAGGAGGCGCCCGACGGCGGCCAGGTCGCCATCGATCGCGGCGTCACCGTCGGCTACTTCAGCCAGGACGTCGGCGAGATGAAGGGCAGGAGCGCCGTCGCCGAGACCATGGACGGCGCCGGCCCGGTCTCCGACGTCGCCGCGGAGCTCCGCGAGCTCGAGGCCGCGCTCGCCGACCCCGAGCGGATGGATGAAATGGAGAGCTTGATCGAGCGCTTCGGGCAGGCCCAGGCCCGCTACGAAGAGCTCGGCGGCTACGCGCTCGACGCCAAGGCGCGCGAGATCCTCGCCGGGCTCGGCTTCAGCCAGGCCATGATGGACGGCGACGTGGGCGCCCTCTCGGGCGGGTGGAAGATGCGCGTCGCGCTCGCCCGCATCCTCCTCATGAGGCCCGACGCGCTCCTCCTCGACGAGCCGACCAACCACCTCGACATCGAGTCGATCATCTGGCTCGAAGGGTACCTGAAGCAGTATGCAGGGGCGCTCGTCATGACCTCGCACGACCGAGAGTTCATGAACCGCATCGTCACCAAGATCATCGAGATCGACGGCGGCGAGCTCACCAGCTACTCCGGCAACTACGAGTTCTACGAGCAGCAACGCGCCATCAACGAGCAGCAGGCCGAGGCGCAGTACGAGCGCCAGCAGGCGATGCTCGCGAAGGAGATGCGCTTCATCGAGCGCTTCAAGGCCCAGGCCGCCAAGGCGGCGCAGGTCCAGTCGCGCGTGAAGAAGCTGGAGAAGATCGACAAGGTCGAGCCGCCGAAGCGCAGGAGGACGATCCGCTTCGAGTTCAAGCCCGCGCCGCGCTCGGGCGACGACGTGGCGCGGCTCAGCGGGGTGAAGAAGTCGTACGGAGGGCGCTCCATCTACGACGGATTCGACCTCCTGATCCGCCGCCGCGAGCGCTGGTGTGTGATGGGCGTCAACGGCGCCGGCAAATCCACCCTCCTCAAGCTCGTCGCGGGGGCCTCCGCCCCGGACGCAGGCGGCGTGAACGTCGGCGCGAGCGTGAAGCTGGGGTATTTCGCGCAGCACGCGATGGAGCTCCTCGACCCGACCCGCTCCGTCTGGGAGTCCATCGTGGCGAGCTTCCCCCAGGCCTCGATCGGCTCGCTCCGCACGCTCGCCGGCGCGTTCGGCTTCTCCGGCGACGACATCGACAAGCCCTGTCGCATCCTGTCCGGCGGCGAGAAGGCGCGCCTCGTGCTCGCGATCATGCTCTATGATCCGCCGAACTTCCTCGTGCTCGACGAGCCGACGAACCACCTCGACATGGCGACCAAGGAGATGCTCGTCGAGGCGCTCTCCTCGTTCGAGGGCACCATGCTGTTCGTCTCGCACGATCGCCGCTTCCTCGCCGCGCTGTCCAACCGCGTCCTGGAGCTCTTGCCCGACGGGCCGCGCGTGTATGGCGGGGGATACCTGGAGTATGTCGCCCAGAGCGGACACGAGGCGCCAGGCATCCGGAGCTGACCCGCGCCGATGTAGCGCGCGGCGCGGGCAGCGAGCAAGCTCCGCCTGAGAGCGGCGCTCTCTCGTCGATTTCGTCGATTCGAGTCGATGCTAGGTGAACACGCGCTCAAGGATTCGCGCTATCGTGAGGTCCCCGATGGATCTGCTCGGTAGACCGAACCCAAAGCGGCTCTCCGACTTCATCCAGCGCCACCACGACGCGCTCCTGGATGCCTGGAAGTACCGAGTCCAGGCGCTCAACCCGGTGCGGCGGCTGCCGGCGCCGAGGCCGACCGATCACCTGCCCGACATCCTCACCTACATCGCCGAGGGCGCGCGCGGCGCGGGCACGGCGGCGGTCGACCGGAAGCACCGGGGGCTCCCTGGGCTCCACGCGTTGAGCCGGCTCGCCCACGGGTACGATCTCGCCGACGTCGTGATGGAATACGCGGCGCTCCGCGCCGTGATCCTGGAGCTCTGGGAGCGGGACGGCGGCGACGGGGGGCGAGAGCTCATCCAGCTGAACGGGACGATCGACGAGGCGATCGCCGACGCGGTGTCCCGTTACCAGGCGGCGCGCGTGCGCCTGCTCCAGGCGCTCGACGCCATCTCGACGGCCGCGCTCGGAAGCAGCGATCTGGACACCTTCCTGAAGGCGCTCCTCCGCGCCACCCGGGAGGCGGCGGCCGCCGTGGACGTGGCGCTCGTCCTGCTCGGGGACGGGGACGCCCTCGAGGTCCACGCGACCGCGGGCATCGACGACGGGCCCCTGCCCGGACCCCCGCTCGAGGCGGCGCGGGAGTTCGCCCGCGCGGTCCTCGCGCTGCGCGGGCCCACGTCGCTCGACGCCGCGGCCGGCGGCTTGCCCGTCACCGCGCGGGAAATCCGGGCGAGGGGGCTGCGCGCCGTCTACGGCGTGCCGCTGATCCACGAGGGACACTCCATCGGCGTCGCGATCCTCGGCTCCCGCAACGCCGAGGAGTTCTCCGAGGACGACGCGCTGATGCTGCGCACGATGACCAGCCGGGCGACCGGCATCATCGTGCAGGCGCAGCTCGTCGCGAAGGAGCGCGCGGCGCGGCGCCAGGCGGACGACGCCCGCGCCCTGCTCGCGACCGTGGTCGAGCAGATGCCGGCGGGGCTCGTCATCGCCGAGCCGCCGACGGGGCGCGTCCTCCTCTCGAACCCCCAGGCCGGCGCGATCTTCGGGCTGCCGCTCCTGGAGATCCAGAACATCGATGGATACGCCGTCTGCCGGGGCTCCGACCCTCGGTCGGGCAGGCCGTACGAGGCCCGGGATTGGCCTCTCGCGCGGACGATCACGACCGGGGAGGTCGTGATCGACGAGGAGATCGACATCGTCCGCGACGACGGCGCGCGGGGGCGGATCCTCGTGCGCTCGGCGCCGGTCCGGGATCCGGTCGGGCGCGTGATGGCGGCCGTCGTGACCTTCTTCGATATCACGGAGCGGACGCGCGCCGAGCGGGGGGAGCGCTTCCTGGCCGCCGCGAGCGCCGCCCTCAGCGACACCCTCGACTTCCAGGGCACGCTCGACCGGGTGGGGCACCTGACGGTCCCCGAGCTGGCGGACTGGTGCGTCATCCAGACGCTCCCGGACCTCGAGCAGTCGCGCGGGCTCACGGTGATCCACGCGCGCCCGGAGGAGCTCCAGAGGGCGCGGGCGCTCTTCCGCGAGCTGGATCCCCCGCCGCCGCTGGTGGCGCTGCTGGAGCGGGCCCTCTGCAGCGAGCGCCCGGAGCTCATCGGGGATCCGTCGCACCCGCTGATCGCCTCGCTCGACGAGAACGGCGTCTTCCGCCGGTTCGTCCGGGCGCTCGGGATCACGTCGGCCCTCGTGGTCCCGCTCGTCGCGCGGGGCCGCACCTTCGGCTGCATCACGCTGGCGACGGCGGGATCCGGCCGGGTCTACGACGAGGCGGACCTCGCGGTGGCGCACGACCTGGCGCAGCGGGCGGCGCTCGCGGCGGACAACGCCCGCCTGTACGAGGCGGCGCAGCGCGCGATCGAGCTCCGGGACAACGTGCTCGCCACGGTGTCCCACGACCTCAGGAATCCCCTGAGCGCGATCCTCACGGCGGCCGCCGTGATGACGAAGCGCGCGGTGACGCGGGGAGAGAAGGGCGACACGAAGGCGATCCAGGCGATCCAGCGCTCGGCGCACCGGATGGATCGGCTGATCCACGACCTGCTCGACTTCGCGAGCCTGCGCGCCGGCCGGCTGGCGCTGCGCCGGCAGCCGCAGGATCCGCGGGAGATCGGCAGGGAGGCGGTGGAGACGTTCGAGTCGCAGGCCCAGGAGAAGGGGATCCTGCTGGGGGTCGTGGCGGCCGACGACGTCCCGCTCGTCACGTGTGATCGCGATCGGGTGCTCCAGGTGCTCACCAACCTCCTGAGCAACGCGCTCCAGGTGACGGGCGCCCAGGGGGCGATCACGCTGCGGTGCGAGCGCGGAGAGGAGCACGTCGTGTTCTCGGTGGCCGACACGGGGCCGGGGATCCCGGAGAACGAGCTGCCCCACCTCTTCGAGCGGTTCTGGCGCGGCGAGCGGAACGGCTACAAGGGCACCGGGCTCGGGCTGGCCATCGCCCGGGAGCTCGTGGCGGCGCACGGGGGGACGATCGACGTGGAGAGCCGCGTGGGGGTGGGGACGACGTTCAGGTTCACGATCCCCGTCATCGACGAAGGGTGAGCCGGGGCGGCGGGCAGACGGGACAGCCGCCGCAGGGGAGGAGTGGACGATCGAGCGCGCCGGTCCCAGGAGCCCTCGGGAAGGAGGAAGCATGGGAGTCGAGAAGACGCACGATCCGCCGGGCGACCCGCGCCTCGCAAACGAGGTCAGCGAGGAGAAGCGGCCTCCGCCGCAGGCGGATGTCCCGGGCGTCCGCGGGCCGATCACGCCCTCTGGCGAGCTCGAGGACACGCCGCCCGACGAGGTCGATAGCTGGGGCAGCGAAGGCGGCGCCGGCTCGTACGCGGGGGGGCCGATCATCTCGAATACGAAGCTCTCCGCGCCGAGGCCGCCCCGCGCGTCGGGGTAGCGGGGAAGCAGGGTTGATCCGCCCGGCCCGCGGGCGCGACACCAGGGCGACCGGTGAGCGCCGCGGACAGCGAGAAGAAGTCGAGTCGACCACGGCGTTTTTCAGACGACGACCGCGCCACCTCAAGGCAGCTGCGCGGACCTGGGCGCGCACCGCTGCATGTAGGCCGGCTCGGGGCAGCCGTCGTGCGTCAGGATCTCGCCGTCCAGGCACTTCACGAGCGCCGCCCGGATATCGAGGCACCTCCCCCGCCCCGCGTCCACACATCGATGCTCCGTGGTGGTCCCGTTGGCGCAGCCGTCGAGCTGGCCCTCGGGGCACTCGAGGAGCGGCCCAGTCGAACAGTCGTTCTCCCGCCGCTCGCCCGCCGCCATCGACGTCCCCTGGGTCGCCGGCTGCTTGCTGGAGCAAGCGGCGATCGAGACGAGCGCGAGCCCCGTGAAGAAGAGGCTCAGGCCCCGGCGGGGCGAGTGGCTGCGCGTGTTCATACCGTCGTTCTCCGTGGATGAAGCCCGGCCGCGGAGCCCCGATGGCGGGTCGCCGCCCGAGCGGCCGGCAGCCTACTCCACTCCACGGGACGAAGGGGCCCCGCGCATGCCCGCCTCGTCCCGCAGGTGCAGCCCAGGTCAAGACCCGATGGCCCTGGTCAAAACGCGCCGCCGCCGTGCGCGAGCAGCGACCAGCTGTCGCCGCCCGTCCGGTTCGTCACGCCGCCGATGGTCAGGTCGTCGAAGAACGCAGGGCGGAAGTTGAACCGAGCGCCCAGCTTGACGTTGCGCGTGACGAGCCGCTCCACGCCCGCGGTGAGCGGCACCGACATCGCGAACGCGTCGCCGCCGCGGCCCGCCCAGCCCACGTAGCCCACGCCCGCGACAACGAACGGCTGCACGATCGCCTCGTCGGCGCGCAGGATGTTGTAACGCAGGCCCGCGTCGAGCGCGGTCATCACCAGCGATTTCCCCGCGATCGTTCGCTGGTTCACCGAGCCGGTGTAGTTGCCCTCGACGGCCACGCGCGGCGACATGGTCCCGGTCACCCGCACGTTCCAGCTCGGCCCGACGCCCGCGGCGCCGCCCACGTAGCCCAGCACGCCAAAGCCGCCCTCGACCGCGACGGTGGGCTCCGGGATGCGCCGGATGAGCGGTTGATCCGCCGGAGGGAGGTTGCCTGTCGGCCGGGCGTGCTGATCCCGGCCCGCCGCGCCCTGCGCCTCCGCCGCGCCGGCGAGCGCCATCATTCCGGCGGCGGTCATGGCGGCCGCCGCGAGTCGTCGCGTGCTCATTGCAGTTGTCTCCGGTTGGCTCGTTCCGTCTTCGACGACCGCCTCGTGCACACCGCAGGCCACACGCGGCTGTGCAGCGCAGGTCCGGCGGGCTGCGCCCTGCGCCGCACCGGCGGCGGCCACCGAAACCATGGCGCCGCTCGCTCGTATCTCGGACATGGGACTCATGGAACCGAGGCGCCGAGCGGGCGGCCAAGCGAGGGCGATGACTCCGATCTCCCTTCCCGGGCGCCGGCCATCCTGTTCAAGTGGAGACCGCCGCGCGCCGCCGTGCGCGGGCGCGCAACGACCCGAGAGATCCAGGAGGCGAGCGTGACGACGATCCGGACAGGGACCTTGCTCCTCCTCGCGCTCGCGGCCGCCGGCCTGGGCGCGGCCGCGTGCCAGGGGGAGCAGCCGAGCCTCGCGCCCGCCGCGACCGAGCTCAAGGCGCCGGAGCCGAAGGCGCCCGCCGCGGCGGCCTTCGCGATCGACCGCGCGGGCAGCAAGGTCGAGCTCGTGATGGATGCGCCGCAGGAGAAGATCCGCGGGCGGATCGCGGGCGCCGCCGCGGGGACGCTCCAGGTCGACCCCGCCGACGTCACGAGGACGACGGGCCTCATCACGGTCGACCTCTCCACGATCGAGCTCTTCCAGACCGCCGTGGGCGACGACGGCAAGCCCGGCGAGGAGAAGAAGAGCGACCTGCAGAACCAGCACGCGCGCACCTGGCTCGAGATCTCGAAGGACACGCCCGACGACGTCCGCGCGAAGAACGAGAAGGCCCAGTTCGCGATCCGGTCGATCTCGACCTCCGGCGAGAAGGACCTCTCGAAGCTGTCCGGCGCGGAGCGGACGGTGACCGTCACGGCGTCGGGCGACCTGCTGCTGCACCAGCGGCAGTCCCCGAGGACCGTGGAGCTCATCGCCACGTTCAGGTACGAGGGCGAGAGGCCCGCGAGCGTCACCGTGAAGACGGCGAAGCCGTTCCCGGTGGGGCTCGCCGAGCACGACGTCCGCCCGCGCGAGGCGTTCGGCAAGCTCGCCCAGAAGACGCTCGAGGTGCTCTCGCCCAAGGTCGCCAAGGAGGCGATGGTGACGCTCGAGCTGACAGCGACCGCCGGCGCGGCCCCCGCGGCGCCGGCGGCGGCAGCGGACGGCGGCGCGCGGTGAGCGCGGCGCGCCGCCCGCAAGTGGGCCGTTGCGGCGACGCAGCGGCTCTGAGATGACACGGCGGTCCGGAAGCCGCCGGAAGCCGGATGACGCCTCGCCCGCCGGAGGGCGCAGGCCCGACGTGACGACAACGGTGGGCGCAGGCCCGTCGAGACGACAACGGAGGGCGCAGGCCCGACGTGACGAGAACCAGAGGAGCTACACGATGCTGTCGAAGAAGAGCATTTACGAGACCCTCGCCGCGCTGAGCGCCGGCGCCATGGTGATGAGCGGCTGCGCCGGCGCGCAGGCGCCGGTCAACGCGAGCGAGGTCCCCGCGGAGCAGGCCGCCCCGGCCGAGCCCGCGCCGGCGCCCGCGCCGACCGAGGCCGCCTCCGGCGACGCCGCCGCGGGCGCGAACGTCCCCGCCGCCCCGGCCGAGCCCGCGCCGCCGAGCGACGCGCAGTCCGCCGCGACCTCGCCGCAGGTCGCCCCCACGGCCACCCCGGCGGCCACGGCCGCGCCGCCCGCGCCGCCCACCGCGGCCCCGGCCACCGCGGCCCCGGCCAAGCCCGCCGCCAAGAAGACGGGCGCCGCCGCGAAGAAGCCCGGCCACGCGGGCTGCGGCCAGGGCACCTGCGGCTGATCGCGGCCTCCCGCGCCCTCCCCGTACCCCCATGACCGGCAGCGCGCTCACCGGCGTCGGCCTCGGGCTCCGATGGGAGTTCCTCGACGAGGTGCTCGCGGCGCTCGACGCGCCCGATCACGGCGCGCGCGACGCGGCGCTGCCCGTCCCCTTCTTCGAGCTCTCCCCCGAGAACTACATGCGGCGCGGCGGCTACTTCCCCGCCGCCATCGAGCGCGTCCGGGAGCACCGCCCGATCCTGACGCACGGGCTCACCCTGTCCGTCGGCGGGCTCGATCCGCTCGACGCCGGCTACCTGCGCGCGCTCGGGGGGTTCCTGGAGCGGCTCGATCCCCCCTTCCACAGCGACCACCTCTGCTTCTCCGGGGTCGACGGCGCGTTCCTCCACGACCTCCTGCCGCTCCCGCACACGTCCGCGGCCGCCGCCCACGCCGCGGCCCGCATCCGCGAGGCGGAGCAGCGGCTCGAGCGCCCGATGGCGATCGAGAACATCACCTACTACCTGGTCCCGGGCCGCACCTCGCTCGACGAGGCCGACTTCCTCGTCGAGGTGCTCGAGCGCGCCGGCTGCCGGCTCCTGCTCGACGTGAACAACGTCTACGTCAACGCCCGGAACCACGGCTTCGACCCGGTCGCGTTCCTGGAGAAGATCCCTCCCGAGCGCGTGGCCGCGATGCACGTCGCGGGGCACGAATGGCGCGACGACGCGGAGGTCCTCGTCGACACGCACGGCGCGCCGGCCATCGCCCCGGTGCTCGACCTGCTCGCCCGCGCGGTCGCGCGGACCGGGCCGGTGCCGGTCGTGCTCGAGCGGGACAACGACGTGCCGCCGCTCGGCGCGCTGCTCGCCGAGCTCGCCGAGGTCGACGCGGCGTACCGGCGCGGGCTCGCCGCGCGGGAGGCGCGGGCGTGAGCGGGGCGCGCGGGGTGCGGGAGGCGGGCGAGGCGGGCGCGACCTGCGAGGCGGGCGAGGCGTCGAACACGCCGCCGCCGGAGCTCGCGGCGCTGGAGCGGGCGCTCCAGCGGAGCGTGACCGCGCCGGACGGCGAGGCGATCGCGGCCGATCCCCGCGCGTGGCTCGCCCGCGCCGGGCTCGAGGGGCCGGACCTCGAGGCGATGGCGGCGCTCCCGCCGAAGCGGCTGCTGCTCTACCGGAGCCTCATCCGCCGCGGGCTGACGGGCGCGATCCGCGCCGGGATCCCGCGGACCGCGGCGCGGCTCGGCGCGCGGTTCGAGGCGGACGTGGCGCGCTTCATCGAGGCGGAGCCGCCCCGGTCGCGCTACCTCCGCGACGTCGCGTTCGAGTTCGTGGGCTTCGCGGCGCCGCGCTGGGCCGGGGATCCGGAGGTCCCCGCGTACCTCGCGGATCTCGCGCGCCACGAGCTGGCCGCCTTCGCGGCGGCGTGCGCCGAGCAGGACGAGGAGGCCGGCGCGGGCGGGGCGTCAGGGCCGCTCGGCGACGTGGCGCCGGGCGACGTGGCGCCGGGCGACGAGGCGCCGGGCGACGAGGCGCTCTCGCTCGACCGGGGGGCGCGCTTCCAGCGGGCCGCGGCGCTCGTGCGCTACGAGCACGCGGTCCACAGGCTGCTGGGCGACGCGTCGGCGCGCGACGTGCCGGCCCGCGAGCCCACCCGCCTGCTCGTGTACCGCGACGCCGCGCACGACGTGCGCTTCCTCGAGCTCACGCCGCTCGCGGCCGAGATCCTGGGCCGCCTCCTCGCGGGCGCCGCGCTCGGCGAGGCCGTGGTCGCGGGCTGCGCCGCGCTGGGACGCCCGGTCGACGGGCCGGTGCTGGAGAGCACCGCCGCCCTGCTGAGCGACCTCGCCGAGCGCGGGGCGCTCCTCGGGCCGTCGCGATGATCGCCGGCGCGCAGACGGTGTATGCCGTCAGGACCGCCATGGATGAGCTCGCCCTGAACGAAGCGATGGACCGGTACGCGTGCGGCGACGCGCGCGCGTTTCCGGAGCTGCACCGCGCGCTCGCGGCGCGCCTCCTCGCGTACCTCACCCGGATGAGCGGCTCGGAGACGCTCGCGGGCGACCTGACGCAGGAGACGTTCCTGCGGATGCACCGCGCCCGATCGAGCTTCGCCCGCGGCGGCGCCGTCGCGCCGTGGGCCTACGCCATCGCGCGCAACGTCTACCTGGATCACGCGCGCGCCCAGAAGCACCGCGGCACCGAGCGCCTCCCGAGCGATCCGGGCGCGGAGCCGCCGGACGCGCGCGGCGCGGACGCCGAGGCGGTCGCGATCGCCTCCGAGACGGCGCGGGCGGTGGAGCGGACGCTGGCGGGCCTGCCGGCGTCGCAGCGCGAGGCGTTCATCCTCATCCGGTACGAGGGGCTCAGCGTGCAGGACGCCGCGGCGGTCCTGGGGACGACCACGAGCGCGGTGAAGCTCCGCGCGTTCCGCGCCTACGAGGCGCTGCGGGCGGCGCTCGACGATCTCAAGCGGCGGCCCGAGGCGGAACCAGGAGGCGCGGAGGAGCGCCGCCGGGGCAAGGGCCAGGGGAGCGTCCGGGGAGGTGCCAATGTCGAATGAGCGCGACTTGCTGAGCGGGCTGAAGGACATCCCCGATCCCGCGGCCCACCTCGCCGCCCGCCCGCCGCCCGTCGTGGCCGAGGCGCCGGCCGAGCCGTCGCTGACGCGCCCGGCGCGCGAGCGCCGCTCCTGGAGCGCGCTCCTGGCCGGGCTCGGCTGGATCCTGCTCGTGAGCTGGTGGGAAGGCTTCCGCGACGACCTCCCCTCTCTCCGGGTCGCCGTCCCGCTCGCCGTCACGGCGGTGCTCTCCGGTCTCGGCCTGCTGCTCGCGCTGAGCCCGCGCGCCCGGGGCCTGCCGGCCGGTGTGAGGGCGATCCAAACGCTCGTCGTCGCGGTGCCGGCCGGGTTCCTGGCCGCGGCCGTCGCGACTTCGCCCGTGGCCGATCCGCCGGTGCCGCTGGATCAGCACCTCCGGTGCGTCGCCAGCGCCGTCGGCACGGCGGTCCTGCCGTTCGCTCTGGCGGCGCTCGTGCTGCGCCGCTCGTTTCTGTCGGCGCCGGCGTGGCGTGGCGCCGCGATCGGGGCCCTGTGCGGCCTCGGGGTGGTGGTCGGCATCGGGACGCACTGCGACATCGACGATCTCCTCCACATCGCGTTCGCCCACGGCCTCCCGATCGCGGCCGGCGCGCTCCTCGGCGCCGCCGCCGGGTCGCTGCGCGGACGAGCCTGAGGCGCCGCGCCGCGCCGCGTCGCGCATCCTCCCCGGCCTTCGCCGCGGTGCAGCGCGACCGCCGCGGACCTGCCGCAGCGCGCCGCGACGAGGATCGCGCCGCGGCGCTTGCGCTGCGGCGCTGGCCAGGCCTAACGCAGGAGGTAGGAGAAACCAGGTCGATGCAGCGCGCGCTCCTCTTTCTGGCGGCGGGACTGTGGCTCGGGTGCGGCAGCTCCGGCGCCGGAGCCGCGAACAACGGCGCCACGGCGGGCGTGACCGCCGGCGGCGGTGACGGCGCGAGCGTCGGCAGCACGAGCGCCAGCAGCACGAGCGGCGGCGGCGCAGGCGGCACCAGCGCGAGCGGCGACGCGGGCGGGAGCGGCGCGGGCGGCGGCGGCTCGCAGGCCGAACGCGCGTTCGTTGTCTATGTCGGCGGTCACGAGGGGCTCTTCGCCTTCCGCCTGGACGGCGCCGACGGCGCGCTCTCGGCCGTGCAGGGCCCGCTCGACGCCGAGATGAACCCGACCTTCCTCGCCGTCGACCCCGCGCACCGGCGCCTCTTCGCCGCGAACGAGCTGAACGAGGTGGATGGGGAGCTGTCGGGCGCCGTCAGCGCGTTCCGGATCGATCCCCAGGGCGGGACGCTCGAGCTCATCAACAGGGCGTCCTCGAAGGGCGCGGGCCCCGCCCACCTGTCCACGGATCGCTCCGGGCGCTTCGTCCTCGTCGCCAACTACGGCGGCGGGACGGCGGCGGTGCTCCCCGTGGGCCAGGACGGCGCGCTCGGCCAGGCGGCCTTCGACGTGTCCTTCGGTCGCCGGACGAGGCCGCACCACGCCGTGACCGATCCGGCGAACCGGTTTGCGTTCGTCACCAACCTCGGGCTCGACGAGATAACGCAGCTCACCTTCGACGCGGACACGGGCCAGATGGCGCCGAACGACCCGAAAGCCCTCTCGCTCCCCGCGGACACGACGCCTCGACACCTCGAGTTCCACCCGAACGGCCGGTTCGCCTATGTGATCAACGAGTCTGCCGGCTCGATCACCACCCTGAGCTACGACGCTTCGCGCGGGACGTTCACGGCCATGGCCACCGTCTCGACGTTGCCCGACGGCGCGAGCGCCAAGGGAAACACCGCCGCCGAGATCCAGGTGTCCCCGTCGGGCAAGTTCGTGTACGGCTCGAACCGCGGCCACGACAGCATCGCCATCTTCGCTGTCGATCCCGAGCGGGGCACGCTCACGCCCGCCGGCCATGCCTCGACGCAGGGCATGACGCCGCGCCATTTCCAGATCTCGCCGACAGGCAAGCTGATGCTCGTCGCGAACCAGGACTCGAGCAACATCGTCGCGTTTCGCGTGGACGAAGCGACGGGCGCCCTCGAGCCGACAGGCCGCGTCACCGAGGTCCCCGAGCCCACCTATGTCGGGATCGTGGCCCTGCCTGACCGCTGAGCGGGGCGAACCGAACACCGCCGTGGATCACCGCCCTGGATGGCGCTTCGGCTCCTCCCCCGACTTCCGCAGCATCACGATCTTCCCCGTCGGCGTCGCCACGGTCTTCACGAAGGCGGCCCGCTGTCGCCCGAGGACCCAGCTCGCCTCGGCGAGCTCTTCCTCGGCGCGCTGGCCCTTCACCAGCAGCACGAGCCCGCTCGGCCGCACGAAGGGCACCGTCAGGGGGATCAGCATGACCAGGCGCCCGACCGCGCGCGCCGTCACCGCGTCGAACGCGCCGCAGAGATCGCCCTTGCCGAGCTGCTCGGCGCGCTCGGCGCGCACCGACACGTTGGTGAGCCCGAGGCCCGCGGCCACCGCGACGAGGAACGAAGCCTTCTTCTGCGTCGCCTCCACCAGCGTCACCCTCAGATCGGGCCGCGCGATGGCGACCGGAAGCCCGGGGAGGCCCCCGCCCGAGCCGATGTCGGCGAGGCGCGCCCCCGCGCTCAGCTCCTCCAGGAGGGGCAGGAGCGTGAGCGAATCGAGGACGTGTTTCTCCCAGACCTCGACCGGATCCGTGATCGAGGTGAGGTTCATCAGCTCGTTCATCGCGAGCAGGCGTGCGAGGTAATCACCGAGCTTGGCGATCACCGCGGCGTCGAGGGTGACGCCGATCGCCGCGAGGCGCTCCGCGAAGCCCTCCGGAGGCGTGAGCGGAGCGGGAGCCGGCAGCGGGAGAGGAGCGCGTTCGTCAGGGGGCATGGACGTCCGCGCACCCTAGCAAGCTCCCCCTCGTGAAGCGCCGCAATTCTCGCGCTCGCCCTCCCCGCCCGCTCCGGGGCCGCCCTTGTGACGGGTCGCTACACCGCCGAGAGGCGCCTCTGCAGCTCTTCGGGAGAGACGTCTTCGATCCGGCTCGCGAAGGACCAGCGATGGCCGAACGGATCGCGGAGCCAGGCCGCCCGGTCTCCGAACGGCTTGTCCTGCGGCGGGCGATCGATGGTCGCGCCTGCCGCCGCCGCCTGCGCGACGAGCGCGTCCACGTCCTCCACGTAGACGACGACGGCCGCGCTGCTGCCTCCCAGCGTCTCGGGGCTGACGGCGCCGAGCTCGGGATACTCGTCCGACAGGAAGAACCGGGCGCGGCCGATGGACAGCTCGGCGTGGCCGATCCGCCCGTCGGGCATCGGGATGCGCGAGTCCTCGCGCGCGCCGAACGCGCGCTTGTAGAACTCGATGGCTTCCGCGGCGCTCCGCGCGCTCAGGTAGGGGAAGCACGTTTGACCATCCGGGACGGGGTGGACCTTGCTCTTCGTCATCGTCGCGCTCCTTCGTGCTCGTATCGGATCATGGCCTTTCCCGGGGCAACGGCGGGAGTCGCCTCGACGGTCGAGCGGCGCTCCTCGCGCGCCCGTGCGCCAGGAGGAAGGCGAGCCTCTCCTGGCGCCCGTCGCCTCGGCGATCCGGGTCGGCGCTCATCCTGGAGCATCGCGCCGACCGCGTATTGGAAGAAATTCACCTGCGGGCCCGGCCGTGCGGCTTGACGAACGCGTAACACATCCGTTACACATCAGGCCGATGGACGCCGTTGCCCAGGCGCTGGCGGACCCGATCCGGCGGGAGATCCTGCGGATGCTGCGCGATCGCACCGCCACGGCGGGCGCCATCGCCGGCGCGTTTCCGGTCAGCCGCCCGGCGGTCAGCCGGCACCTGCGCGTGCTGCGCGAGGCGGGCCTGGTGCGCGACGTCCAGTGCGGTCGCGAGCGCGAGTACCGCCTCGAGCTCGGTGCGCTCGCCGAGCTCGAGGCGTTCCTGCGCGAGTTGCACGCGCCGAGTCCGTGGCACCGCCGGTTCGACGCGCTCGAGACCGAGGTGCACCGCGTCGGCCGGCAGCGGCGCATGGCGACCGCCCCCCCGTCCCGCAACGAAGTGAAACGAAAAAAGGAGACTGCATGAGCCCCCGACCCACAGGCCGCGTCCGGAGCACGGCGACAGGCGCCGATCTCGTCATCACGCGCAGCTTTCGCGCCCCCATCGAGGATGTCTGGCAGAGCGTCACCGCGTCCGAGAGCACGGCGCGCTGGATCGGCCCGTGGGAGGGCGAAGCGGGGCCCGGCAAGACGGTGCGCCTTCAGATGGCGTTCGAGCAGGGGGCGCCATGGTGTGACGTCTCGATCGACACGTGCGAGCCGCCGCGTCGCCTCGCGGTCTCGGCCAAGGACGATCACGGCGAGTGGCGGCTCGAGCTGTCGCTCGCGGCGAAGGGCGAGACCACCGAGCTCACCTTCATCCAGCGCCTCGCCGATCCGGCGCTCGCCGGCGACGTCGGGCCGGGCTGGGAGTATTACCTCGACATGCTCGTCGCCTCCAGGCTCGGCGAGCCGCTGCCCAGCTTCGCCGATTACTATCCGGCGCAGCGCGACTATTACCTCGGCGACGCGCGCACGCCCTGCTGAGGTCGCCGATCGATGGGCTCGCCGGCAGTGATCCTCTTCGTTGGCCTGCCGGCATCGGGCAAGACCACGTTCTTCCGGACCCACTTCTCCGGGACGCACGTGCATGTCAGCAAGGACAATTTTCCCAACGCGAAGAAGCGCGACGTGCGCCAGGCCCGCCTGGTGACCGAGGCCCTCTCGCGAGGGCTCTCTGTCGTCGTCGACAACACCAACCCTTCCCCGGCCGAGCGGGCGCCCCTCATCACCATCGCACGCTCCCACGGAGCGCGCGTCGTCGGATATTATTTCTCGTCGCGCGTGGCAGACTCGATCGCCCGCAACGCGCTGCGCGAGGGGCGGGCGCGCGTCCCCGACGTGGGGGTGCTGGACGTGGCGAAGAGGCTCAGGCGCCCGCATCCGAGCGAAGGCTTCGACGAGCTCTACTACGTGACGATGACGAACGACGGTTTCGTGCAGGAGCTCTGGCAGGAGCAGTCGAATGAAGAGTGACGAGATGGATGCGAAGATGCGGCTGGGCGAGTGCTTTCACGAGCTGCGCGCGCTGCGGGGCGCGTACATCGTCATCCGGGTGGACGGCCGATCGTTCTCGCGGCTGACGGAGCGCACCTGCGAGAAGCCGTTCGACACGGGGTTCCATCACAAGATGACGGACGCCGCGAAGGCCGTGCTCACCTCTCTCCACGGCTCTTACGCCCATACGCAGAGCGACGAGATCTCCATCCTGCTCCCCCACGAGACCGACGTCTTCGATCGCGAAGTAGAGAAGCTGGTCTCCATCGCCGCCAGCTCCGCCACCGCCAGCCTCTCGCTCGCGCTCAGCGCGCCGGTGGAGTTCGACGCGCGCCTGTGGCTCGGCGCCCGGCGCGGAGACGTGGTCGACTACTTTCGCTGGCGGCAGGCGGACGCGGCGCGATCCGCGCTCAACAACTGGTGCTATTGGACCCTTCGAAAGGAGGGCAAGAGCGTCAAGGAAGCCACCCATGCGATGCTCGGCCTCTCCGTCGCTGGAAAGAACGAGCTGCTCTTCTCTCGTGGGATCAACTTCAACGACGTGCCCGCGTGGCAGCGCCGGGGGTCGGGCGTTTATTGGGAGACGATAGCCAAAGTAGGGAGGAACCCCAGGACCGGAGAGAGCGTCCCGGCCACCCGTCGCAGGCTTCGCGTCGACGACGATCTGCCCATGAAGGAGGCTTACGGGAAGTTCGTGCGTCAATTCCTCAAGGAGCAGGCCGAAGCATGACGAGCGCCCGCCCGCGCGTCGCCGCCTGAGGGGCTGGGCGAACAGGCCACCATGCGCTCCCGGGCGCGGTCGCTCCGGCGGCGCGCCCTCGCCTGGCGCTGGCGCGCTGTGCGCTCGTGAGCTCTTCCGAGCCGAGCTCTGCTGAAAATGAATCCAAGGGGCGCGGCGCCTGGCGACCGCGCCCCCCGTCCCGCCATGAAACGAACGCAGATCACCTCAGCTCGTAGACGTCGACCGTGTCCACGATCACATGGGGAACGAGGACGCGTCCACGCTTCGTGTCGTAACCGCGAAACGAGGTAGCGGTCGTTGTCCACGTCGTAGAGCACGCTCTCCGGCTTGGCGAAGCCGGTGTACTTTGCGACCGGGCTCGGCGCGGCGAGCCTGGGCGGCTCGGGTGCCGCCGCGGGCGCCGCGGAGGCTGCCGGAGCCGCAGGCGGGGGCTCGACGCTGTTCGTCGCGATGGGCGCGGCGGAAGCGGAAGCCGCCGGCGCCAGCGCGGGCGGCGGGGTCTCCCCCCGCAGGAAACCATCGCGGCCGCAGCGGCAATCGACGTGAAAATGCCACGGGATCGTGCCACGAGAAGACCTCCAGGCGGCGAATCTACCACAAGGCCGAGCGCTTGCGGCGCAGCGTCGATCCATGAGAATCTCCATGGGGAGTTCACAAAAAGACGACGATCTGGACAGACCTGGTCCGCCGGCTTCGGTTGGCCAATCGACTGATGGTTGGGCCTTATGACTACCACGAGAGAAAAGGCACGGTTGTATGCGGTTGCTGCGCACGGGGACCAGCGGTACGGCGACCATCCGTACTCCTTTCACCTGGATGCAGTCGCGGCGCTGGCAGAGCCGTATGGAGAAGAGGTGGTGGTGGTCGCCTACCTGCACGACGTGGCGGAGGACACCGACGTTACGCTCGCAAGCATTGAAGCGGAGTTCGGATCGCGAGTGGCCACATGCGTGTGCTTGCTCACCGACGAGCCTGGTGCGAATCGCAAGGAGCGGAAAGCAAGGACCTACGCCAAGCTGGCGCAGGCCAAGGGCGAGATCGAGATCGCGCTCGTCGTGAAAGCGGCGGACCGCCTCGCCAACGTGCGCGCGTGCATCGCTGACCGCAAGGCGAGCTTGTGGCGGCTCTACCAGAGCGAACAGCAGGCGTTCAAGAACGCGGCCTTCCGCAGCGGACAATGCGATCCCCTTTGGTCGGAGCTTGACCGATTGCTCGCAGAGGGAGCCTTCGATGGCCAGACCTGACCTCTCCATCGAGCGGACAGGTCGCGGCAATCCGGGCCCTGCCGCTCCTGTCGAACGTTAGCCGGATCCGAGAGCGCATGAGCGGAGAGCGCAAGGTGCTGGAGCCAGAGGTCGAACACAAGCTGGCCGCCGCATGGCCTTCCGAGGAAGACCGTGCGGCGGCGCGCGCGGAGCTCAGCCGGTACGGCGTCGAATCGTACGAGCGCGAGACCGAGCGCGTCCGTCTGGCGATCATCAAACTCAGCGGAGGTGCCCTCGGGGAGCTTCGCCGGATGACCGACGCCGCGAAAGGCGACTACCGCGATGTCTTGATGTGGGCCGAGTCCCCGGAGGAGGCAAAGGCACTCTGGGCAATGAACCCGAACCTCACGGACGAACAACGCCTTGAGCTCAAGGCCATCAGGCGTCGTGACCGAGCGCAGATGGACGCCTGGCTACGGAAGTCTCAGGAGTGATCGCCATTTCCCGGTCTCCTTCGCGGCGCTCCAGCCCTGGACGAGGAGGAGGATTTGCTCGCGGCCACGTCCCAGGACCATCTTGCCCGATCTCCCGAGGGAATTTGCGAGAGGGCCGTACGAAAGGTCATGTCCCCCTGCTGGGCCCATGGCGATCGGGCGGCGCCGCGCATCCTGGCGGCTTGCGCGCCCTGGATGGCTCTGGTTGATGCAGCCAGGGTCATCAGCAACGAGCTCGGCAACGACTGGACGGGGATCCGCCTTGGCTAGAGAGGCACGTCGGTCGGGACGCACGTGGAGACGCCCGCGCCGATGACCGCGGTCAGGAGCAGGGGCACCACGAGGACGGGCGGAGCTTGGGAATCGGGATCGTAGCGGTAGACGCTGGCCGACTCGAAGTCCGTGGTCACGAAGAACCAGAAGTCGCCTCCCCAGGTCGCGAACGCCCAGCTCGAGCCGATCGTGACGCCTGCCAGCGGCGTCTCGGAGAGCGCTGCGCCTGTGATCTTGTCAAACTCGCTGACGCGCGCTGCTCCGATCGGCCCATCCTTGACGAAGCCGAAGAGATGACCGTCGCCCGTGCCGGTCAGGTCCGCGTTGCCGCCCGCGCCCGCGCCAACCGGGAGGATCGTGTACGTCGTCGTGTCGAAGACGCCGAGCGTCCGGACCGGGGCCGGTTCGTCCGCGTCTGGGAAGAGGTCCGCGTCGCGCACATAAAGGGTCTCTCGGCCGGGGACGTCGTCTGCGACGAACGCCATGCCGAAGTGGCGAAACGGCTCATCCGGTCCCTTCTGGAAGGGCGTTTTTTCGCACCGCCCCGTGGCGATGTCGAGCCGGACGACCGCCCCGTCCAAGTCCACGATCCACGCCACGCCGTTCCGATCGACGGCCATCGAGAGAGGGTTTCCGGCGCCGCAAGAGAGCTTACCGATGAGATGGAGCTCCAGGTTGGCAGGGTGGAACGAATAGAACTTCCGATCAGGCGAGACCAGGTAGATGTGGTGCGTCAGCTCGGAGCACGCGCCGACGGCCCCGACGGACGGGGGATCCCATGTGGGCGTATCGTCGCGGCTCGCCCCGGGCTCGTCCCCCAGCCCGAGGTCCGGGTCCTCCGCTGGTCCCGCTCCGCCTCCACCCGCCTCGCCTGCATCACCCCAGACGAGGCTCGCGCCGCGGGGGACGTCCAGGGTGGCCCCCTGTGCGCACCCGGCCAGCAGGAGACCGAACACGCTTGCGGAAGCGAGGCGCTGGACGAGGTACCGCATGCCCAATCCTCCGGAGATGGGAGCGTTGCGGAGCGGTGAGTGGGGACGAGAGCAGGACGCCATTTGAAAAAACGAATCGCTTGAACGATCCGCCCTGCCCGGAGTCCCTGCGCCACCTCGGGGTCTCGTGCTCTCGACCGCCGGGAGCATGCTCCTGGCCCGGCTCGTCAGGCCGGCCTGGCCAGACCGCGCGCTGCCCAGCGCGCAGGTCGTCACCGGCGCGCCGCGCCGAGCTGGCCGCTATCGGTATCCGGAGAGCGTGCTCCCCGGAGGCTGCGCGTCCCCTTCAGAACGAGGCGTCGAGCTGGAGGCGACCGACGTGGCGGGCGTCGGCGGTGTCCTTGCCGAAGATGTAGAAATAATCGCCCTGGATCTTCAGGGCATACCCGTTCACATAATAATTGAGCCCGCCGCCGACCTGCTTGCCCTGCGTGTCGACGAGACCGACGAGCTTCGGATCGGTGCCGCGCTCCGCGAAGATCTGGTCCCAGCGCGCGGCCACCTCGACCTCGTCGGTCAGCAGGTAGCCCGCCTGGGCGAAGTAGCCGTAACCCGACCGGGTCCACTCCTGCGCGGCCGCGCCGTTGACCTCGCCCTCGAAGGAATCTTGCTTGGCATGGCGCACGACAGCCTCGGCCGAGAGCGAGAAGCCGGCGTATTTGAAGATGAGATCGGCCGCGCCGTGCAGATAGTCCGCCGCCCCGAGCGTGAGCGTCGTGCCAAAGGTGCTGTTCTGGCGGTTGGTCTGGTGGTTGTAGGCGCCCGTGACACCCACCGCGAGCCGGGGCTTCGCCTCGCGAGAGAGGTCGGCGTCCTGGTCGTCGTCGAACGCGCCGAACGGGCGGACCGCAAGCCGCGCCACCGCGAGCGGACCGTGCTTCTGGCCGCCGAAGCGATTGCGCCCCTCGCCGCCGCCGACGAAGAGGTTGTACGACAGCTTGCCTCCGAAGCCGAAGAGATCGGGCGACGAGAACATCAGGCCGACGTCGCGATCCAGGTTGAACTCGCGGACGGCGATCGGGCGCTCGGTCTGCTGGAGGGAGGGCTCGCGCAGGGTCCGCGCCCGGTTGAACGGGGTGAGGAACTGGCCAACACGCACGTTGAGATCGCGGATCCCGTTGTACTCGACGAAGGCGTCGAGGATGGGAGATGCGCTGTCCTTCTCGAAGTCGTTGCCGCCGAAGGCGAGCTGCACGTTGTACTTGAGATCGGGCGAGAGGATATGCCCGCTCGTCGTGAGGCGCACCGTCCTCACGTTGATCTCGTGCGTGTCGTCCTCTCCCGTGTGCGTGATGGTCTCGCGGACCTGCAGGCGGGCCCGGATCGTGGACGAGAACTTGTCGTCCGCCGTCTTGACGGTGAAGCCCTTTCCGGCCCCCGCCGTCACCTTGACGCCGCTGCCCTTGTCCTTCTCCGCGCTGGCCCGCTCCTCGGCGGCCGCCTTGCGCTCGGCCTCGAGGCGCTCGATCAGCGCGCGCTGCTGCTGCTCGAGCTCCGCGACCCTCCGGCTCAGCGGCTCGACGCCGGCCGCCGCCCCCGTCTCCTGCGGCGCGGGGGCCGGGGGCGGCGCCGGGGCCTGGGGCGGCGCCGCGGGCTGCTGAGCGGACGCCGGGGAGGGAAGCGCGGCGGCGACGAGCGAGAGCGCCGCTGCCGCGCGGACCATGTGCGACTTCTTTCCGTTGATCGATTTCAAGCGCGTTGTTCCTCGAATCAAACCAGCTGCTGACGGCGCACGGCGCTCTGCGCGCGGCGCGCACGGCCAACACCGGCCGCCGGCGCAAAGGCACACCACGCCCTCGCTGGCGGCGGACCATCGCTCCCCGGCCTGCGCTCGACGTCCCACGCACGAAACGCAGACGAGAGGCCGCGGTCAGGAGCACCCGGCTGGGCAGCAGCGACGCCAGCTGGGAACCACCGAATGTGTCATCCAATATAACGGACGAAGATCTCTGTCAAGAGATGGATCGTGCCCACAGGAATCCCTGAATGCGGGCTCGCTCACCATCCAACCGGCCTTGGAACGTCCGTCATACCGGACACCCGGAGCGGGCGGCGCCTCTGGATCGGGGAGGGCGCCGGATCGCGCGAAAGGGTTCCAACCGACGGCGAGGCAACTAAGATGACCCCGACGCACGCGCGAGGCGCCCCGATCGGGGCCCCGCCGCGGTGCGTAGGGATCTCATGAGCCAGAACCCGGACCGCAGCGATCCGCTCAACATCGCCGGCAGCCTGATCGCCGACAAGTACAGGATCGATCACGCCGTGGGCGAAGGCGGCTTCAGCGTCGTCTACAGGGCCGAGCACGTCATCTGGAAGCAACCCGTCGCCGTCAAGTGCTTCACCCTCCTCGGGGGCGCGCCGGCCGAGCAGCGCGAGCAGCTGCTCCAGGCGTTCATCCAGGAGGGCAAGCTCATGACCGAGCTGTCCAGCCGGTCGGCCGCGATCGTCCAGGCCCGGGACATCGGCACGTTCAACGCGCCGGACGGGCAGTGGCTGCCCTACATGGTCCTCGAGTGGCTCGACGGCAGGCCGCTCGATCGGGTCCTCTTCGACGAGACGGGCGAGGGCGCGCCGCCGCGCGACCTGCGCGCGACGATGGCGCTGCTCGAGTCGGCCGCGATCGCGCTCGATCTCGTGCACTCGCGGAACATCGCGCACCGCGACATCAAGCCGGCGAACCTGTTCGTCATCGGCCAGCCACGCGACGCCTCGACGTTCGTGAAGGTGCTCGATTTCGGCATCGCCAAGGTGATGGCCGATCACGCGGCGGCGGCGACGGCGCTCGCTCAGACCGGCAAGGACATCACCGCGTTCACGCCGAGCTACGGCGCCCCGGAGCAGTTCAGCCGCACCCACGGCGCGACCGGGCCCTGGACCGACGTCTTCGCGATGGCGCTCATCATGATCGAGGTGATGCTCGGCGGAGCGCCGGCGCTGCAAGGCGACGACTACCTCCAGCTCGCGGTCGCGAGCCGCGATCCGTCGCGCCGGCCGACCCCGCGGACGCTCGGCCTCACGGTCAGCGACGAGGTCGAGGCGGTCTTCGCGAAGGCGCTCGCCGTCGCGCCGGCGGACCGCTTCCCCACCATGGGCCGCTTCTGGTCGGCGCTGCACCGGGCGGTCTTCCCCGAGGACCCGGCCTGGGCGCTCTCCGCGGGCGGCGGCTCGCTCGCGCCCCCGTCCGGCGCGCCGTCGCCCCGCGCGTCCGCGCCGCGGCTCCCGTCCTCGCCGCGGATCTCGCTGCAGGCGCAGACCGCGCCGACGATGGCGGCGCCCTCCACGGCCCCGGGGCCGCCGCCCGCGCTGACGTCGCAGCCGGTCGCCGTGGCCGGCTCGAGCGCCGCGGGCGACGCGGCGGCGCCGAGGTCGAAGGGCCCGCTGTTCTTCGGCGGCGTCGCGCTCGCGCTCGCGGCCGGCGGCGCAATCACCTGGAGCCTGCTGCGCGGCGCGGCGCCCGCGGAAGAGGCGTCGCGGAGCGCGCCGGTCGCCACCGCGTCCGCCACCGCGGCGGCGCCGACGGCGAGCGCCACGGCCGCGGCGGCCGCGCTCCCCGAGCGGCGGACCGAGTGCCCTGCAGGCATGGTGCTCGTCCCCGGCGGCAAGTTCTTCATGGGCTCCGACGAGCCGGAGTTCAAGCTGTGGCAGCCCGCGCACAAGGTGACGATCGACACGTTCTGCATCGACGTCCACGAGGTGACCGCGGGCGACTACAAGGCGTGCTCGGACAAGGGAGAGTGCAAGCGGCCCCCGGCCGCGCCCGACTTCCCGAACACGAGCGGCGCGCCCGCCGCCGCGCACCAGAAGACGCTGACGGCCCTCGCCGAGCAGTGCACCTTCGGCAAGCCCGAGCTCGCGAAGCACCCGATCAACTGCTTGCCGTGGAGCCTCGCGAACGCCTACTGCGAGGTCCACGGCAAGCGCCTGCCGACCGAGGCGGAGTGGGAATACGCGGCGCGCGGCTCCGACGGGCGCAAGTTCCCCTGGGGCGACAAGCCCGGCGACCAGACCTTCATGAACGCGTGCGGCACCGAGTGCACGGCGTGGGAGAAGGCGCGCGGGCTCACGCCGAGCGAGCGCATGTACGAGGCCGACGACGGCTTCCCCGGCACGGCGCCGGTCGGCTCGTTCCCGAACGGCAGGACGAGGTTCGGGGCCGACGACGTGGTCGGCAACGTGTGGGAGTGGACCGCGGACTGGTTCGAGACCTACAAGGACGAGGAACAGGTGAACCCGAAGGGGGCGCCTGCCGGTGATCGCAAGGCGATCCGGGGCGGCGCCTACAACGGCGGCTTCGCGCTCTGGCTCAACCCGGCGTTCCGCTACCACCAGCTCGCGACGGCGAGCGCGCCGGGCATCGGCTTCCGCTGCGCCGCGCGCCTGTAGCCGTGCCGGTCCCCACGTCGCAGCTCACGAACCCCTCCATCGCCGGCCCGCTCGGCACGCTGGCGTTCTCGCAGGTGCGCCCGCTGAGCTCGTCGCTCGCGCTGCGCGCGATCCGGTGGCACCAGAGCCTGGAGCGGCTCGGGGTGGTCCTGCCGTTCGCGCTGGTGCACGACGCGGGCCTGCTCTTCTCGACGCCGCGCGAGCAGCTGGAGCTCGGGCCGCGCTGCGACCCGAAGGAGCTCGCGGGCCGGCTCCGGGACGCGGAGCGCATCGTGGAGGGGTACCGGGCGGTGCTCCGGGAGCTCGCCGAGAGCGAGGCCGCGCGATGCGCGGCGCAGCTCCGGATGAGCGACGACCTGGTCACGGTCGTGCTGTCGCGCCTCTTCGGCGCGGTCGCGGCGCGGACCCACACGCCGCCGGCC
Source organism: Sorangium sp. So ce145 (assembly GCF_051525985.1). Classification (NCBI taxonomy): domain Bacteria; kingdom Pseudomonadati; phylum Myxococcota; order Polyangiales; family Polyangiaceae; genus Sorangium; species Sorangium sp. So ce145. Next base: position 8,461,234 of record NZ_CP150315.1, read on the forward strand.
TACCGCGCGATGCTGCCCGCGGACGCGGCGCTCTTCGAGGGGATCGAGCCGCAGCTCCGCGGGCTGTTCCTGTCGGCGCGGCGCGAGTTCGAGCAGCGGGCGCTGGAGGCGCTCGACGTCTCCCGGCTGTACGTGCTCACGATGTCGGACGCGCTCGACATCGAGACGCTGCGCCTGTTCGGCATGCTGGGCTCGGAGGCGTCGGCGGGGGCGCTCGCCCAGGTCGATCTGCTCGCGGCGCTCTCGTCGCCCGAGGCGAACGACATCGTGAATTTCTCGCTGGAGATCCTGCCGAGCGTGCTCGAGACGAAGACGCGCCCGGCCGCGGGCACGACGGCGGCGCACGGCTACTCGGGGCTGGGCACGCGCGGCTCGATCGACAGCATGGTGCTGACCGAGCTCGCGTGGGACGACATGGAGCTGGCGCGCCGCATCGCGGACAACGAGGTGCTGTATTTCGCGCGCGAGCAGAGCCGGGACGAGCAGCGGCGCATCCACTACCTGCTCATCGACGCGTCGGCGTCGATGCGCGGCGATCGCCAGACGTTCGCCCGGGGGATGGCGATCGCGACGGGCAAGCGGCTGCTGCTGGAGGGCGAGGACGTGGCGTTCCGCTTCTTCGACGCGCGGTTGTACGAGCTCTACCGGGCGAAGAACGGGCAGCTGCCGACGGCGCACCTCCTGTCGTTCAAGGGGGAGCGGGGCAGGAACCCGGCGCGCGTGTTCGCGGAGCTCGCGACGGATCTGGATCTGACGCGGCACCACGATCCGCGCACGCCGGTGGTGCACCTCTTCACGCACGCGGCGCTCTACATCCCGCGGGAGATGGTGCAGGCGGTGCAGAGCCACGCGCACATCTCGGCGGTGTTCATGCTGCCTTCCGGGGGGGAGCTGGACCTCGACTACCTGGATCTGCTGGATGCGCACTGGGTGGTCGACCACGCGACGGTGGCGAGCGGGGCGGCTCGGGCTAGCGCGGCCAAGGCGATCCTCGGGGAGAAAGACCGGCAGGATCGGCCCGAGGAGGGAGGTGGTGCCGCACGGCGCCTGGGGGCCCCGCCGAACTCGCACATGGCCTGAGCCTTGCCCGCTGGGCAAGGCTCAGGCCATGTGCTCAAACATCGGCCCATCCCCCAGGCGCCGTGCGGCACCACCTCCCTCCTCGGGCCTACCAAAATTGATGGGGAGATGGGGAGATGGGGAGATGGGGAGATGGGGAGATGGGGACGGAACATCCCCCAGGCGCCGTGCGGTAGAACCTCCTTCGGGTCTACCGAAATCGATGGGGCGATGGGGAGCGGGCTTTCCTTCAGTGATGCGCGATCAGGCCCCGCATCTCGAACGGGTTCACCGCGTACTCCTCCTCGGTGATGAAGTCGTCGATGCCGAGCCACTCCGCCAGAGGCCGGCATTCATCCACCTTCCATGGGGCCACGAGCGCCGCGATCTCCTCGGGCGTGCGCGGGTAGACCTTGACCCCGGCGAGGGATCCGGCGCTGCTCAGCTGGCCCGCCGCGGCGGCGCCGCGCGACATGACGAAGCTGAGCGACAGCACGCTGCCAGGGGCGCAGAACGCGTGCAGCTTCTGCAGAATGTCGCGCGAGCTCTCATCGTCCATCAGGTAGAAGATGCCGATGCCTCCGACCGCGATGCGGCGCTCCGCGCCGAAGAACTGCGCCGCCGCCGCGAGCAACGGCGACGGGTCTCGCAGATCGGCCTGGATGTAGCGCATGTTCTGCTTGTCAGCCAGGATCTGCTCGCCGTAGATCACGCTCACCGGGTCGACGTCCGAAAAGAGGATGCGCGCATCAGGCAGGTAGTCGTTGAGATGGCCCTGCGTCGGTAGCCCCGAGGCGAGATCGAGCACGTTCATGATACCCGCCTCGGACCATCGCTGCCCCACGAGCTGGATGAACCAGCGGTTGAGCTTCGCGACCTTCGGATAGGTGGGTACGAGCTTCAAGATCGCCGCGGCGGCGGCGCGATCCACCTCGTAGTTGTGGTGTCCTCCGAGGACATAGTCGTAAACCCGACCGACGTGCGGCTTGGTCGTGTCAATCTCCATCGTTTCCTCCCTGGAGCGAGCTCACGGCGCGCTCGTCAACGGCCGCGATACAAGCCATCAGATCCTCGCTGCGGACGCGGACTGCCACGCACCTCGAGCCCTTCCCGCCGCAACGCATAGAGGATACCGCTCTGAAGATTGGCCAGGACCACGATGCCCGCGAGGTGGGCGTCCTGATCGCTCAGCGCGCGGGCCGCCTCGGGGCGGATGCCGACCAGGACCGGGTGGGTGCCGAGGAGGTCGAGCGCGCGCGCGGTGCGCACGAGCGCGTCGACGGCCTCCGCGTCCATCGCCGGCACGCCGGTCACATCGATGATCGCGGTGCGCGCTTGCCGGTCCACCACCTCTCGCAACAGGCACTCGGTGATCCTCCCCGCTCGCTCGGTGTCGAGCTTTCCAATGAGCGGCAGCACCAAGATATGATCGTACACGGGCATGATCGGCGTCGAGAGCTCGATGATCACCCGGCGCAGCTCGCGCTCGCGGTGATGGATGGCGCGCTCGAGCGCGAGCTGCATCTCGTCGCGCTGGACGCCGACCTCGCGCTTCTCTTGCTCTGCCACCGCGTCCACGAGCAGCGTCAGGTAGTCGTTCACGAGCGCCGCCGCCTCCCGCGCTTCGGGCGTACTTCCGGGCAGGCGCGCCAGCACCTCGCGCACGAGGGCGCGGCTCAGTCCAAGGAGCGCCCGCAGCCCGAGCCCCTGCTGCCCGAGCTTTTGCCCGAGCGACATGACGGGCGCCGCGTCGACGGTGGAGGAGAAATGGAACAGCTCGTCGAGGATCTGCTGCGCGACCTGCGGCAATCGAAACGGCGGGAGACCGCTGCGGTTGTGTAGGGCGTTGTCCTTGAGCACCTTCGCCGCGCTCTTCGCCAGCGCCTGGCGCTCCGGGCCTATCCAGCTCTGCATAGGAGGTCCCCTTCCTTGGCCTTGACCGTGTTGTGTCGCATGGGCGCTCACGAAGTGGGAGAGTAGACCGCCTTCGGATCGCGCTCGTCGTTCCGAGATCCAGACTGGAGTGGACCTCGGCCTCATGCCGCAGTCCACCCACCATGCAGGCGAATGTATGGCTTCACGAGGAACGCGCCCCCGAGATGAGGTCTCACTCCCCGTGCTGTGAACCTATAGGATCAGTGTCCTGACTGTCCATGTTCCATGACGACGGCAGCGCGCAGCGGCGCGACCGCCGCACGAGGCATGGCCCGCGCCTCGGCGCTCCTGGGCCTGCCGCCGACCGGCTCCAGCACGTCCATGTCGCCTGAACCCGCACCCGGCACCACGTCGCCGGGGTGAAGCGTGCGCTTCCGCCGGGTCCGGTCAGGCGCGTACTTCCAGGGATCGTTACGGAGTTCTGCCGTGATACCCCGGCTCATTGCCGGGCTTCCACTTGATGTTGCAACCGATGCTCGGGCGCTGCTCCGAGGGGACGGGCGCCGAGGAGAGCACCGCGTCGATGGCGGCGCGGAGATCGCGGCCCGTCACGGGGACGTCGTTGCCAGGACGGCTGTCGTCGAGCTGACCGCGGTAGACCAGCCGGCGATCGGGGCCGAAGAGGTAGAAATCCGGCGTGCAGGCGGCCCGGTACGCCCTGGCGACCTGCTGGGCCTCGTCGAGGAGGTAAGGGAACGTGTAGCCGACCTCGCGCGCCTCTCTGGCCATCGCCTCGGCGTTGTCCGCTGGATACGCGACAATATCGTTCGAGTTGATGGCCACGATGGCCACGTCGTCAGCGCCATAATCGCGCCTCAGCCGGGCGAGCTCGTGGCGGATGTGCTTGACGAACGGACAATGATTGCAGATGAACATCACGAGGAGCGCCCGCTGCGCTTTGAAATCCGACAGCGCGACCTGCTTTCCTGTGAAGTCGGGCAGCCTGAAGTCGGGCGCCGGGGTGCCCAGCTCAAGCATCGTGGACGGGGTGCGTGCCATGACAGGATTCTCCTCTCGCTGTGACGGCGCGCACCCTACCACGCGGCCGCAGGGCGCGGCGATCACCTCGGGAAGTGACGCTCGATCATCGAGAAGAACGCGGCCCCGCCCGGCTCGCCGCCGATGCTCCAGTACGTCACCCCGCCGAGCCCACCCTGCTCGGCGACGACGACCTTCTCCTCGAGCGACGCCAGGTCCTCGAAGAAGAGGCGCTCGCCGCTCGCGAGGAGCCGGTTCGGCGCTCTCCCCGCCGCGAGCCGCCCGCCCTCGTCGTCCGGGCACACGCTCATGTGCTCGGTGCTCGTCTCGTAGCCGTCGCCCGCGAGCTCCAGGCACTTGCTGAGCGGCTCGCACCCCACCACGGCGCCCCCGCTCCCCGGCGCCTCCGGCCCGACGAGACCGTAGTTCGGCAGCCCGAAGATGAACTTCTCGCGGCGCGCGCCGCCGTCGAGCGACCCGATGTACGAGACGGTCTCCTGTAGCCAGCCGAGCGGCGCGACCGGGCCCACGTGCGCTCCGCCGTGCCAGTGGTAGTCGTAGCTCATCACGTGCACGTGATCCGCCGAGGCGCTCAGCGCCTCGTAGTCGAATACGCCGTTCGCGGACGCGACCGCCGGCACCGCGAGCGAGAGCTCCTTTCCACGCGCGTGGAGGGCGCGCGCGAGCTCGTCGATGAACGCCGAGAAGGCGGCCCGCTCGGCCCGGACGGTCTCGCCCGGCCCGAGGACCGAGGAGAGGTGCTCGTAATCGATGTCGATCCCGTCGTAACCGTTCTCCATCACGAGCGCGACGACGCCCTCCACGTGCCTCGCCCGGAGCGCTGGATCGTGGAGCATGGCGTGCACCGCGACGACGTCGGGCCGGTCGATGGCGGCGATGAGGGGGATGAGCCGGGTCCGCGCGCCGCCGGCCGTCGTGCGGTCGAGGACGCGCCGGTCGTGAAAACCGGCGAACGGGGCCTCCCGGCCGCGCGGGTGGTTCTCGAAGCTGGTCGGCGAGGCGACGCGCCACCACTTCGGGTGCACGGCGTCGAACGCTCCCGCGTGGGCCGCGAAGGTGTCGTATCCAAGCTCGGTCGACTCGGGATCTCCGAGGAACTCGTGCAGCCAGCCGCAGAAGCGGTGATCGCCCGGCGCCTCCTCGCCTGGCGCGCGCGCCGCCTGGCCCGCGCGCTGCGCGCCGGGCGCGGCCGACGCCGAGAGCTCGGCGCTCCCCACCTCGTCGAGCGACGACGCGCGCTCGGCCGCGCCACCGCAAGAGACCGAGAACGCGGCGGAGCAGACGAGCATCAGAGTCTGGTGAAACAGCTTCATATCGGCCGCGCTCTAGCAGCCCGCCGCCGCGTCGACAGCCCGGTTCTGACGCTTCCGCGGGCTGCCTCACGCCGAGCCGGCAATGCGCCGTTTGACGGCTACTCCATCCCCGCGCTCCCAAGGAATCCCCTTATTTTGCAGCCCTTTTCAGCGGAAACAAATTGAACAGGGAGGCGGGGAGACAGGGAGTATTTTGAAGATTTCCCTCCCCGCCTCCCCGTCTCCCTGTGAATTTTCCGAAGAATTCGAGGGGATGCCTCGAGCCCTCGCCCCACACGCCGCGCCCTCGCGGCACCGGCGGCCGGCCGGCGACGTCGCCCGCGCGCGCCCGCCGCTCCCCTCGGCCAGGGCCGGTGTACTACGCTCGCTCCCGGCATGACCCAAGGCGTCCGCCCCCTGCACGAGCTCCGCGACGAGGCCCGCTCCGCGCTGGCCAGGAGCGATCTCACGCGCGCGCGCGACGCGCTCTTCAGCGCCCTCCAGCACACCATCGCCCGCGAGGAGGAGTACGTCGCCATGACGGACGAGCTCCGCGACGTGCTGGTCCGGCTGGGCGACGCGCGGAGCGCGCTCACCGTCTCCTGGTACGGCGGCAACGAGCAGAGCCAGCGCCCGCTCATCGCGAAGGTCCCGCCCATCGACCGCGCGCGCACCGTGCTCGCCTGGGCCGAGCGCGAGCAGGACCCCGAGCGGCAGAAGCGGCTCTACGGACGCGCCGCCGACGAGTACGAGGCCGCCGGCCTCGTCGCGCAGGCCGCCATCGCCCGCGAGCGCGGCCAGGACTTCGCCCGCGCCCGCGCGCTCTGGTCGCGCCTCGCCCAGCTGCTCTCCTCGTCGGGCAGCGACCTCTACGCCGCCGGCCTCGCCCGCTTCAACCTCGCCCGCACCTCGCTCCGCACGGGCGACGCCGCGGCGGCGCGCGAGGCCGTCTTCGCCTCCGTCCACCTGCTCGAGGAGGCCGCCGACAGGTACGAGACCATCGGCCAGCGCGAGCGCGCCTTCGACTGCTACCAGGTCCTCATCGCCGTCGGGCGCGAGAGCCGCGCCTTCGAGCACGTCCTCGAGGGCTACGTGAACGTCATCCGCATCCTGCGCGAGGACCACCTGCGCTACTACGCGCTCCAGTCCTACGAGGAGGCCGTCTCCGCGGCCGAGAAGCAGGGCGAGGTCTCCGCCGCCGCCACGCTCGCCCGCGAGATGGCCGCGTACGCCCGGAAAGAGGGGCTCGCCGCCGTCGCCAACTTCGCCGTGCTCACGCAGGCCCGCCTCTGGCAAGAGGTGTCCGCCGTCTCGCAGAAGCGCGCCGCCCCCCCCGAGATCGCCGAGAACGCGCTGCTCGCCGCCGTGATCGCGCTCGGCGAGGCGGGGCAGTACAGCAAGGTGGGCGGCGTCTACCGCGCGCTCACGCAGCTGCCGCTCGAGGAGACCCGGAAGAAGCACTACGCCCGCGCCGGCCGCCGCTACGTGAACGCGCAGGACCTGCCGATCGACGCCGCGCCGCTGCCGGCGCACCTCCGCCACGAGCTCGGCTTCCCCGACGTCTGGCACATCGACCTCGTCGAGTGGGAGCAAGCCGGCAGCGCCGCCCAGGCGTGCGGCGACATCGTGCTCGACCCGGCGCAGTGGTCCGAGGTCACCCGCCGCCGCGCCATGCTCGCCCGGCTCACCGCGCTCGCCGTCGAGGGCGCGACGCCCGAGGCCGCCCCCGCGCAGCAGCTCATCAGCCTCGCGGAGCAGCTCGCGACGGTCGAGCTCTACACGATCCTCTCGCCGCTCGAGCGCCTGTTCCGCCGCGCCGAGCCGAAGATCCGGGTGGCCGTCGTCCGCGCGCTCTCCCACTTCCTCTACAAGCGCACGTTCATCACCATCCGCGACGCGCTCGTGGATCCCGACCCCACCGTGGTCCACGAGGCCGCCCGCGCGCTGGAAGAGCTGCGCTTCGCCCACGCCTTCGATCCGCTCGCCCGCATCTACCGCGAGTCGCAGGCCCCCGCCGTGCGCGCCAGCGCCGTGCGGGCGATCGCGAAGATCGACACCCTCGAGGCCGGCGAGATGCTCCTCGGCATCCTCCAGCACGAGGGCGCCGAGGAGCGCGCCGTGGCCGTCGAGGCGCTCAAGCGCGTGCGCGGCATGAAGTTCGTGGAGCTCGCCCGCGGCTCGCTCTCCGAGCTGACAGGCTCCGCGCAGGCGGTGGTGCGAGAGATCCTCCAGAGCCGTGGCCTCAGCCCCTGAGCGCGCCTGCACGACCACGCGCCCGCCGGCCGCGCCGGGGCTCCACGACGCACCACAACGGCACAGCGCGGGGGTGATCCGCTGTCCGGGCAGCGAGCGCAGACTGCGCCTGGCTCCTCCCCTCTCCCACGCATCAGGGACCGCGCCTCGGACGAGCCTCAGACGAGGAGCACGAGCAACCCCGCGATTGTGCGCTGCGGCAAAGGGATTCCCCTAACGAGTTTGGTTCTCGCGGCGTTTCTGGAGGGTGCACGTCGACATCCAGTCGGGATACCCTGCACGCGCCAATCCAACTCATCCCGAGAGATTCTCGGAGCCCGATGACGTAAGCATGGAAGCGGACGGAGCGCTTGGGGGAGCGCTGGGAAACTGCCGTCCGGGCTCCCGATGGTGCGCTGCTCGACACAGGTCGACTTCTCAGCGCGCCACCGGCGGCTCTTGTCTCGTGTGGGCAGCAGCTGGGCGCCGTGCCGCGGCGCCCAGCTGCCCGCCTCCAGCGCGCCGCTCCGGCGGCGGCCGGAGCGCGGCCGCGCCCTTGCGCAGGGCGGTCGGCGCTCGACCCGCGCGCGGGCGCTCAGCCGCGGAGGATCGACTCGAGCGCGGGCACGATGCGGGCGTAGCGGAACTTGTATCCGAGCTCTTCCGCCCGCCTGGGATAGACGCGCTGCCCGGTGGTGACGATCTCGGCCGCGTCGCCCATCCCCAGCTTCACCACGGCCTCGGGCACGCGGAGCCACGACGGCCGGTGGAGCACCGCGCCGATCGCCTGCGCGACCTCGTCGCCGGTCTGCGCGTGCGGCGCGGTCATGTTGAAGGGGCCGCGCACGGCGTCGTTGTCCAGGGCGAGCAGGGTCATCCCCACGACGTCGTCGCGGTGGATCCACGAGATGACCTGCTTGCCGTCGCCGACGGGCCCGCCCAGGAAGAACCGGAAGGGGGCGATCATCTTGTCGAGCGCGCCGCCGCCCTCGCCGATCACGACGCCGATGCGCAGCTGCACCGAGCGGACGCCGTGCTGCTCCTCGACGGCGCGGGCCGCCTCTTCCCAGCGGACGACGACGTCGGCGAGGAAGCCCTCGCCGGGCGCCGCGTCCTCGTCGAGCACCTTGTCGCCCGGCTGCGGGCCGTAGTAGCCCACGGCGGACGCGCAGAGGAACGCGCTCGGCTTGCGCTTGGCCTTGCCGATCGCCTCGCCCATGAGGCGGGTCGTGTCGACGCGGCTCCTCAGGATCTCGCGCCGCGCCTCCTCGGTCCACCGCTTGACGATGGTCTCGCCCGCGAGGTGGATGACCGCGTCCACGCCGTCGACCTCCTCGAACCACGGCCCCGGGGCGTCCGAGCTCCACGACACGACGCGCGCCCCGGGCAGCGCCGCCTGCGTCCGCCCCACGTCGCGCGTCAGCACCGTCACCCGATCACCCCGCGCGAGCAGATCCTTCACGAGACCGCGCCCGATAAACCCGCTGCCGCCAGTGACAAGAACCGTCTTCACGCGATCTATCTATCACGGCTCGGACGGAGGCGGGGCTTCCCTTCGAGCGCCGGCCGGGGAGCGCTCGGACGGCCTGCAGCTGTCCAGTCGTGACGCCGAGCGCTGGAGACGGTAAGACGCGGGACGTGATGGATGACCTAGAGACCTTCAAGAAGCTTCCTCTCGGCGGCCTCGATCGCCGCGCGCTCGTGGGCTCGCTGGCCGAGCACGGCGCCCGCGTGGCGACCGAGCAGCTCGCGGCGCACCGCGCCCGTATCAGCCCGGCGGGCGCGCGCATCGCCCCGGACACGGCGGTGCTGATCCTGGGCGGCTCGAACGGCATGACCCGGGCGCTCGCCCTGCAGCTGCTCTTCGGGGAGCGGGCCGCGGTCTTCGCCGTGCACTTCGACAGCGAGAAGATGCAGATCGGCCCGCACCACGTGAAGGCGATCTCGGACGCGGCGGCGGCCGAGGGGCTCACCGCGCGCTTCTGGAACAACGACGCCACGAGGCCGCAGGTGATCGACGAGGTCGTCGCCGCGCTGAAGGAGCGGTATCGGGCGGTGCACCTCGTGAACGGCATCGCGGCCGGCGCGATGAAGCGGTACGCGGAGCACGGGCCGACGAAGGTGAAGGACCTCGACGTCGCGTTCGATCCGGTGCTCCAGATCCCTGATTTCTCGCGCCCGGAGAACATCCGCAAGCTCGGGCTCGTCGAGGTGGACGTCGCGAACGACGCGGACATCGAGCGGACCAACAAGTTCATGGGCACGTCGTCGCTCCTGTGGGTCGAGCCGCTCGCCGCGGCGGGGCTCATCGCGAAGGGCGAGAGCGTGGTGTCCTTCTGCGACTACGACTACCCGAGCGACGATCCCGTCTACGCGATGGGCCCGCTCGCCGGCGCGAAGATCCTCCAGCGCAAGACGATGGCCGAGATCCGGGAGCGGTTCGGGGCGAAGACGGCGCGCATCTGCTATCCGGCCCTGGCCACGACGGCGCTCGGGGCGATCCCCGGCGGGCTGCTGATGTACGGGCTCAGCACGCAGATCTTGAAGGAGCGCGGGCAGTTCAAGGACGTCATCGATCTCGCGGGCGAGACGATGGAGATCTGGCGTCCGAGCTGGGACGGGAGCGATCTGCGGGTGGACGCGGCCTACCAGGCGTGTCTGCCGGAGTTCAACAAGCGCAAGGAGCAGATCGGCCCGAAGGACGTCCCCGGCGCGTTCCGGCAGCTGTTCGAGTGAGCCCCAGCGCGCGGGGCCTCGGCTCCGCGCGCCGCGCTTCACGGCCGGCCACGCTGCGCGCGCGGCCGGCGGACCGCTCTACCTTCAGCCTTCAGCCCGCGCGACCTCGGGCTCGAGCCGGGCGACTTGGACCTTGTCGGACATCCGGATGATCCCCACCCAGGCAAGCACGCGGATGACCTGATACGCCGGGTCGATCTCGAACCACCGCACCGCGAAGTTCGGGCTCATCGCGTACTTGTGGTGGTTGTTCTGGAAGAGCTCGCCGAGCGTCACGAGATCGAGGGCCAGCGTGTTGCGGGAGTCGTCGTCGCTGTCGAAGTTGCGGTAGCCGTAGCGGTGGCCGCACCAGTTCACGATCGCCCCGTGCAGCGGGCCCATGGTCCAGTGGAGCGGGAGGAACAGGAACTGCCACCAGTGCGAGGCGAAGGCCACGTAGAAGAGCACGTAGCCGGTGCCCCACGCGAGCCGGCCGATCCACGCGTTGCCGATGCGGTCGAGCGTGGGCCACTCGGGGTAGCCGCCGAGGAAGCGCGGCTCCACGTCGGCCTTGCCCTCGTAGATCGCGTCGTAGCGGTGCGCGGTGTCCAGCATCATCCGGACGACATTCGAGTAGTACCGCGGCGAGTGCGGATCCTTCGGCGTGTCGCTGTACGCGTGGTGCATGCGGTGCAAGATCGCGTAAACCCAGGGCACGAGGTACGACGAGCCCTGCGTGAGGTACGTGAGGAAGTGGAAAATCCGCTCCCATGGCTTCGACATCGTGAACATCCGATGCGAGGCGTACCGGTGCAGGAAGAAGGTCTGGAAAAAGACCGAGAGCGTAGAGTGGGCGATGAGGACGATCGCGATCTCCATGTTCGCGTCCTAACCCGGGGCCGTGCGGCAGGGGGTCAGCTCACGGTCACGTTTCCGTAACGGGCCCCGGGTCCGCGCGGCCTCTGGGCGCCTCTATCTTCGCGAGATTCCGCGGGAATCCACGTGATTGTCCGTGATAAACCGAGTCCGTTCATGGTAACAGCGGTGTCGTGAAGGCCGTGATCATCGGTGCGGGCCGGGGCAGCCGGCTGCGTCATCTGACCGAAGAGCTGCCGAAGACGCTGGTCCCGATCCTCGGGCGCCCGATGCTCGACGGCATCCTCGAGGCGCTCGCCGCGGGCGGCTTCCGGCGGTCGGATATCGTGTTCGTCTGCGGCTACAAGGCCGACGTCATCCGGGCCGCCTACCCGGATCTGACGTACGTCGAGAACCGCGACTGGGAGCAGAACAACATCCTTCTGTCGCTCCTCTGCGCGCGCGAGCACCTCGAGGGCGGCTTCGTCTCGACGTACGCCGACATCGTCTACCGGCCCGAGATCGTGGCGGGGCTGGTCCGCTCTCCGCACGACATCACGCTCGCCTGCGACACGGACTGGCGGCGCCGCTACGTGGGCCGCTCGCAGCACCCCGAGACCGACGCCGAGAAGCTCCGCGCCGGCGGCGCCGGGGGGGATCGCGTCCTCCAGATCTCGCGCCGCATCCCTCCGGAGTCCGCGACCGGCGAGTTCATCGGGGTGATGAAGCTCTCGGCGGGGGGCGCCGGGCAGTTCCTGGCCGCCTTCGACGCCGCGCGCGACGCCTTCGCGGAGCGGCCGGAGTTCCGCGAGGGCCGCTCGTTCCAGCGGGCCTACCTCATCGATCTGCTGGAGCACATGATCGAGTCCGGCGCCGACCTCCGCAAGCTCGACACCCACGGCGGCTACATGGAGATCGACACCCTGGAAGACGCGTCGATGGCCGACGCGTGGTGGCGCGGCGCGCCCTGAGGCGCTGATCCGTTCTAGAGGGCGTCGGCGAAGGTCGCGCCCTGGGCGAGGAGGCCGGGGAGACCGCCGGTGTGCAGGAACAGCACCCGCTTGCCCGAGAGCTCGCCTCGCTCGGCCAGGTCCCAGAGCCCGGAGAACGCCTTGCCCGTGTACACGGGGTCGAGGACGAGGCCCGACAGCCGCGCCACCTGGAGGATCCGCGCTCGCTGCTCCGGCGTGGATACCCCGTAGGCAGGGCCCTTCGCCGAGTCGTCGATCACGAGGTGGGCGGGCGAGCCGAGGCGCGGCTCGAGCGCGCGCGCGTCGTCCATGATCCCGACCACGATCCGCGCGAACGTCGCCCTGTCCTCGCAGACCGCCATCGAGCGCACCTCGCCGGCGACCTCGTAGCGGGCCGCGCCGAGCGCGGTGCCCGCCGCCGTCCCGCCGGAGCCGCACGCGTGCACGATGACGTCGAACGGCTTGCCCCCCGCGAGGCCGAGATCGAGCTGCTTCCGGATCTCCTCCATCGCGCGCACGTAGCCGAGCGCGCCGAGGCCGTTCGAGCCGCCCTCGGGGATCACGTACGGCCGGCCGCCCGCCGCGCGGATCTCGGCGGCCGCCTCGGCCATCAGGGCGCCGCGTTCCCTGTACGCCTCGGGCGAGATCAGCCGGATCTCCGCGCCGGCGAGCCGGTCGAGCAGCACGTTGCCCTCGAGCGGCGCGGCCGCCGACGGATCGCTCGTGCGCAGGAACAGCACCGAGCGCAGGCCGAGCGAGGCGCTCACCAGCGCGGTCGCGCGCGCGTGGTTCGACTGGAGGCCGCCGCAGGTGATCACGCAGCCCGCGCCCTCCTCGCGCGCGGCGGCGAGCAGGTACTCGAGCTTGCGGATCTTGTTGCCGGCCTCCGCGCCCGCCGTCATGTCGTCGCGCTTCACGTAGAGGTCGACGCCGAGCGCCTCGGCGAGCCGCTGCGGGCGCTGGATCGGTGTCGGAAGGTGGCTCAGCGCGAGTCGTTTGCGCATCGTTTCTCTCCGCTGTCTGCCAGGGGCGCCCGCTGCTGCGCGCGGGCGGGCGGCCCTCGCAACCGCCCTCTAGCACCCTGGGCGGCCCTCGTCTGCTGTGTCCCGCGCGAGCTCGACCGAGGGCCCGGCGCGCCCTGGCCGGCTCAGTGGATCACGCCCAGCTTGAGCGTGAGCAGGTACTGATCGGGGAGCTCGGCGCCCGCGGCGTCGTCGAAGGCGCCGCCCGGGAACAGGACCCCGGCCTCGGTGCCGAACTGGAGGGTGACGAGCCTGCCCATCGCGATGCGCGCGTCGACACCGAGGTCCAGCTCGACGCCGAGATCGCGGCGGCGGCTGTCGCCGCCGTCGTAGTTGGCCAGGCTGCCGCCCGCCCGCGGGGCGCCGTAAGGATCGACCAGATCCGAGGTCGCCTCGGCGATGACCGCGCCCGCCTTGAGGTCGAGCCAGCGCGCCGGCCGCACGAGGATGCGCGGGTTCACGTAGGCGGCGCCGGGCACGCCTCCCTTGGACGGCAGCGACCTGATGCCTGGCTCGGGGGACGCGGCGAAGAGCTCCCGCTCGGCGATCGTGGCGGCGCGCGCGGTCTTCCAGGCGAGCACCTCGTCGAACAGGAGGAGCCCGACGTTGTGGCTCGGGTCGAAGGTGAAGCGCCGCGAGACGCCGTCCGTCGGGTCGTCGTCGCCCGAGGCGTAGCCGGCCTCGATCTCGGTGACGACGCGCCCCCACCGCCCGCCTGGCTGCCCTCCGCGGCCCGCGACGTGCACCGCGCCGAGCGTCGCCGCGCCGCCGACCGAGCGCACCGCCACGGGCGAGCGCCCGAACCCGTGGCCGGAAGGCGGCGGGGACCCGCTCGGGGCGAACGACGCCGCGCCGAGGATCACCGCGGCCTCGAGCTCGCCGTAGACGTGGGCGCCGCCGCCCGGCACCGGCGCGTTGAATTTGCCTGCCACGTCGAGGATGCCCGCCGTGAGCACCTCGTTGAACCGGGCCGAGCTCGTCTTCGCGCGGCGCTCGCGCGCCTGCCGCCGCAGGGCGCCGTAGATCCCGATCTCGCCGTGCCGCTCTCGCCAGAGCGCGGACACGACCGCCTGGACGGCGCGATCGCCCTCGCCTTCATCCTGCCCCTCGACGTCGTTTCCGAGCAGGTCGGCCGCGTTGTCCTCGAACACGAGGTCGGCCGCGACGGTCACGTGGAGCGGCCCGCCCTTCCCCATCGGCGTGGCCGCGAAGAGGACGCGTTCCATGAGCGATCCGCGCTCGTGGTCGCCGAAGACGCTCGCGCGCTCGCCGTCGTTGACGACGAGCCCCATCCCCCAGTGCGCGCTCTGCTGGCCCACCCGGACGACGCCGAGCGCCCACGGCAGCTCCAGGTAGAGGGTGCGCGGGTGCACCTCGTACCACGCGAGGGCGGCGCGCGCGTCGCGCACCTGCTCGACGTCGCGCGTGGTGTCCCCGGCGATGAGCCCCCGGACGACGTCGATCTGCGCCACGATCGAGGCCTTGTCCTTGAAGTGGAAGCGCGGCGAGAGGCGCAGCCAGTGGGCGATGTACTGGCTCTGCCCGAGCGTCGCCGCGCCCGGCGCCGACAGGGGCGGCGCCCGGAGCGGCAGATCGCTCATGGCGCGGTAGCGGAGCTGGTACTCGCCCTGCAGCGAGAACGTCGACCGGGTGGGATCCGGCGGGGGCGGCGGCTTGCGGCCGGTGTCGAGCACGAGCCGCTCCTCGAAGTCGTCGATGGCCGGAGCGGCCGGCGCGGCTGGCGGAGAGCCTTGCCCGGAGCTCGCTCCTTCGACGGGCTGAGCGGCGCTCGGCGAGGCGAGCGCGACAGCAAACGCAAGGGGGGCGAGGTTGGCGAAGGCGAAGCGCATCGGAAGCAAGCAGCCGCTCACCAGCGCCCGGCCGGGAACGCGCGCCCGAAGGATAGGCGGATCGATCCCCGCGGGGCACTGGATTCTTCCGTCAACGGCGCGCAGCTGGCTTTTCGCGGGGCATCCGCCGCTCTAGCGTGCGCCTTCGTGACCCTTTCCACGCCGAGCGCCGCCGCTGGTTCTCCTTCTTCGCCGCCTCCTCCGCCTCCGTCGGATCCGTCGGATCCGTCGCGTCCGTCACGTCCGTTGCTCCTCGGCCGCCCGCTCTCGCTCGCGGATCTCGAGGAGATCGCGCGGCGCGGTCGTCCGGTGGCGATCTGCGCCGAGGCGCGCGAGCGGGCGGCGGCCTCGCGCCGGGCGATCGACGCGATCGCGGCGGCGGGCGACGCCGCGCCGGCGGTGTACGGGATCAACACCGGCTTCGGCGCGCTCGCGGAGACGCGCATCGCGGATCACGACATCCGGGCGCTCCAGCGCAACCTCGTGCGGAGCCACGCCTGCGGGGTCGGGCCGGAGCTCGGCGAGGCCGAGGTGCGCGCCATGATCGTCCTGCGCGCGCAGGTGATCGCGCTGGGGCACTCGGGGGTGCGCACGGAGGTGCTCGATCTGCTCGCCGCCCTGCTCGATCGCCGCGTGAGCCCGCGCATCCCGGCGCAGGGGTCGGTCGGCGCGTCGGGCGATCTGGCGCCGCTCGCGCACCTCGCGCTGACGCTCATCGGCGAGGGGGAGGCGCGCTTCGAGGGGCAGCTCCTGCCGAGCGCGGTGGCGCTCGCGAAGGCCGGCCTCGCGCCGATCGAGCTCGCGGCGAAGGAGGGGCTCGCGCTGATCAACGGGACGCAGTACATGACCGCGCTCGGCGCGCTGGCGCTGCGGGACGCGGCCGCGCTCTGCACGGTCGCGGACATCGCCGGGGCGGTGAGCCTCGAGGCGCTGATGGGCTCGAAGCGCCCGTTCGACGAGCGGCTGATGCGCGTCCGCCCGCACCCGGGCCAGGCCGGCACGGCCGGCAACCTGCGCGCGCTGCTCGCGGGCAGCGAGATCATGCAGAGCCACGCGGACTGCCCCAGGGTGCAGGACGCCTACTCGCTCCGCTGCATGCCCCAGGTCCACGGCGCGACGCGCGACGCGGTCGCCTGGGCCGCCGAGGTGCTGACCCGCGAGGTCAACAGCGTCACGGACAACCCCACGGTGTTCCTCGGGGATGGGGCGGATGGCGGCGCCGAGCTGATCTCGGGCGGCAACTTCCACGGGCAGCCGGTCGCGCTCGCCCTGGATCTCGCCGCGATGGCGGCGGCGGAGCTCGCGAACATCAGCGAGCGGCGGGTCGAGCAGCTGGTCAACCCCGCGCTCTCGACCGGGCTGACGCCGTTCCTGGCGCCGCACAGCGGGCTGCACTCGGGGTTCATGATCGCCCAGGTGGCGAGCGCCTCGCTCGTGAGCGAGAACAAGGTGCTCTGCCACCCGGCGAGCGTCGACTCGATCCCGTCGAGCGCCGGCCGCGAGGACCACGTGAGCATGGGCAGCATCAGCGCCCGAAAACTCGCGCAGGTGATCGAGAACGTCCGGAGCTCGCTGGCGATCGAGCTCATCACGGCGGCCCAGGGCGTGGACCAGCGGCTCCCGCTCCGCCCCAGCGCGGGCGTCGCCGCCGCCCACGCCGCCATCCGCCGCGTGGTGCCCGGGCTCACCGAGGACCGCCCCCTCTACCGCGACATCGCGGCGGCCGCGGAGCTCATCCAGAGCGGTGCGCTCATCGCCGCGGTGGAGGAGGCAGTGGGGCCGCTCAACTGATTATTTCTGTTACTAAAGTTACATCTGAGACGATTTAGAGGAAAACTTACGCGAGATAAGGGAATGCGATCGGTCCATTGCGGGGCGAGTTGCTGTACATTGGCTCAGTGCCGATTCCGGTCAGCGTCCCGCCGTTTCCCTTCGATGCCGTGCGGGATCTGCTCGGGGTGGTGCGGACGATCTACGCGGCGGCGAAGGAGGGGGGGTCGTCGCGGGAGGAGCTCGCTCGCATCGCGCAGGTGGGCAAGGAGCTGAGCCGGGCGCTGGATCTGGCGGGGTCGCCCCAGCAGGGGGCGTCGGGGCTGTCGGCGGCGTGGAAGGTGGCGGACAGGGCGATGCTCCAGGTGAACGACCTGGTGGATCCGCTCACACCCGCGGCGCCGCTCCTGATGGCGGCCCGGAGCCGGGTCACGGGGAGCCGGCTGACGCTGCGGAGCAAGCCGCAGGGGCGGTAGGTGGTGGGCGGTAGGCGGTGGCGGTAGGCGGCCAGCCCCCTCGGCGGCCTGCTGTGGGGCTGGAATCGTCAGCTGCGACCGAAGAACCGGCGGCCACGCGATCGCTCGGCGTCGCGCCGGATGCCCTGCATCACCACGCGGATGAGCTCACGGTTGTAAGCGCGCCTGTCGTGGCGCTTGTGCTCGGGCAGCTTGACGCCCAGAGCGTGTGCGAGACGTTCTACGTTCTCTACCTTCGCCTCACGCAAACAGTCGATGTCCAGATCCATGGAGTGGCGCTCCCATTA
Source organism: Sorangium sp. So ce145 (assembly GCF_051525985.1). NCBI lineage: Bacteria > Pseudomonadati > Myxococcota > Polyangiales > Polyangiaceae > Sorangium > Sorangium sp. So ce145. Next base: position 8,478,697 of record NZ_CP150315.1, read on the forward strand.
CTCGAATCCACTCGGCTTGTCGAGCCCAGAGGACACGAGGGTGGCCGCGCGCCGCGTCCCATCGGGTTCCCGCCGGACCATCGCAGGCTCCCATCAGACCGTGACGGGCACGCGGCGCCCCGGGCACGTCGGCGCCACGAGGCGCGGTGCGCGCCCTGCGCGACCTGGGCCCGTTCGAGGCGGCGAGCTGCTCAGGTGAGCCGCCGGGCGCGAGGCCGACCCGACGCTTCCGCCCGATTCCCCACACCACGAAGCGCGCTGCGCAACCTCGGGCAACTTCGGGGGGCGTGTGGTTCCAGGGTGCCGGTGCGGGTTGAAGCTCAATCGAGCAGGCGGCTCCCGGTCGATGGGGGTACCGCGGCTCCGGATCGCATCATCGCCCGCCAGCTCGGCGCGCCGCACTTACGAGGTAGCCCCGCCCGGACTCGAACCGGGACGCCCGCGAGGGCCGCGGATTTTAAAACCGACCAGATGGACGCCATAGGCGTCGATGCACCGGTTTCGGCCGGGAATCTCGGGGAGCCCCCCGTCCTAACGGCGCCGGTGGAGCACCCGCCCGCCCGTTCCGGCGACCCGTCCGCCCTTTCGCCAGACCCCGGACCGCCATCGCCGCCCGCCCTCCCCTCGCTGCACATGCCGGATGACCAGAGCCGGACCGAGCGGAACGCGGTCGCCTCGCCGCGGCAGCTGGATCTCGCCTCGCCAGGGCCGATCGGCGCTCCGGTCGGTTCTCAGGCCGACCTGCTGGAGCAGATCGCCAGCGCCCTCCGCACGGCAGCGGCGCGCGGAGACCTTGATACCGCTCGCGCGCTCCACGCCGCACTCGCCGGCGCGCTCGGGGTGACACAGCCGGCGGGCGAGGCGAGCGGCGCGCGGGTTATCCCGCTTCGCGGACGCGGGAGACGAGGCTAACAACGATCGCGAATTGTCAAGCGGTGCTCGTCGCACTCGTCCTGCTCCTCGCCGCGGTGGTGGTAAGAGAACGGCCGGCGAGGGCGGCAACCCTCCCGGCTTGAGATGCGAAGCGAGGTTCACGTGGGAGGCCAGGCGGGCGAGGCGAACAATGAGGCGGCGCGCCTGCGCGCAGCGGCGCGCGCGTGGCTGACCGGCGCGGACGCCCGATGGCTCGCATGGTGGACAGCACGCCGCCGGTCGCGCCTTGAGTGGGTCTACAAGGGGAGCTGGCCGAAGCTCGATCCCTGCCCTGTACATCTCCGGGAAGAGTCTGAGCACGGGCCGCGCATGCGCCTTGACTCGACGCCCGCGAGCGCATCGACTCCGCGGGAGCGCGTCTTGTCCGTTCAGACCGAGCCGGCAGAGCAAGCGTTCCTGGATCTCATCGGGCGGCCAGAAGGCGCGCGCGGAGACGCAGACATTGCCGCAGCCGTGAAGGTGCTCCGGTTCCTCGTCAAGGCTTCAATCATGGGGTCTTCTGCTGACCTGGACGTCCTTCGCGGCTGGGCCGCGGAACTCGACAGCGATCATGTCCGCCGAGCGAGCGTGGTTCGCTGCATCGTGCGTGGTGCCAAGCCCTTCGCAGAGTGGCCCGGGCCGACAGAGCGCGCCGTCAAGGAAGGATTTGAGCGCTTCCCGGTGGCTGAGCCGGACGATCGTCTGGCGGCCGAGCGTGGCCGGCCTCTGGGGCCCGCTCCGGCTCCGGAGCTCGCCGCGACCAGGGCGATCGATCGGCTCTACTTCTGGATTGCACGGGGCGAAGAGCTCGCCAAGGAAGACCCGAGCGTCAACGATGGTCTTCAAGCGATGCGCCGTATTGTCGCCGTCTACGAGCTGCGAGAGGACCTAACTGCCATCGACGCGCGCTTCGGCCGGCTGGATCCCGCGACGCTCTACGACGAACTAGCGAGTGCGACAGGGCGCAAGAAAGGCGGCAGGGGCAACGTTGGGCTGCCCGGGCTAGCGGGACGCCTGAGCGCCTCCGTCGGCGCTTTCGGCGACACGGAGAAAAGCGTCGCGGCTCAAGCGTTCCGTGATGCTCAACTCAGGCTGAGGGGGCGCCGCTGCTGACGAAAAGCCCAGCCGTCTGACTTGGGTTCTTGGCGAGCCCAAGATGAGCGACTTGCGTTTCCATAATCCAAGTCGTCGCCCTGCGGTTTCAATACGCGCCATGCTGTCCCCGTATGCAGCAGTTGACGAAGACGCAGACGGTTCTGGTGCTCGCGGGGCTTTCAGGAGCAGACCCGCGCACGGTGCGGAACTACCTCGAAACGGGGAAGGTCCGCGGGGCATTGAAGGAGCGGATCGAGCTCGCACAGCGCCAGTTGGCGCAGCTGCAGAGCTCTCTGGCGCCGGTGGTGAAGGGCTGAAACCGAGCCGTTGACGGCGCCGAGCGGGGACCGGCGGACAGGCTCAACAAGGAAGCTGGCGGGCGCCGGGTGCAAGCCGAGGCCGCGCCGTGAGGAGACGTGTATGGAGAGGATGAACGCAGCGGCCGTGCCGAGCAAGGCCGCTGACATCAGGGGGAAGGCGCTGCCCGGGCGGAAGAGCGGCAGCGACATCACGGCGCGCGTGCTGGCCACGCTCGCGAGCCCAGACGGGCCTGCCGCGGATCTGGTCCCGATGCTGGTCAAGGTCGTGCAGGTGGTCGTCCAGGAGGTGCAGCACGCCGAGCAAGCCGAGGACGACCCCGTGCTCGACGCTGGCAGCGCCGCGGCGTTCCTCGGCGTCTCGAAGGAGACGGCGAACCGGATGGCCAGGAAGGGCGAGATCGCGGCGATGAAGCTTGGCTCTCGGCTCGGCTGGCGCTTCCGCCGGTCCGATCTGCTAGCGTACCTCGAGGCGAAGCGCCGCTGGCCGGCGCCGGAGCCCGCGAATGACGCGGAGGGCCTCCCGACGGATGTTGCAGGCGTCTTGGCAGAGATGGGTCTGCCCGCCCGTAGGGGGCGACGATGAGCCGCGCATGCACAGCACATCGCGCCGCGGCCGACGGTAGTGCAGACGAGATCGGACGCGTCCTCGCTGGCCTGCGGGCATTCCTGTCGGAGCTGGGGCCGCCCCCGGAAGACGTGCGCTCTCTGCTCGTGCTCGGCTGCGTTCGTCCGCGCGGCCCTGAGTTCGCGCTCACCTCCAGGTCTGCTCTCGTGGCGCACCTGCGGCGGCAGGGCGACGATGAGACCGCGCAGGCTCTTGATGCACCGGTGCCGAACGGTGCAGTTCGCGTTGTCGCCGTGGCGAGCGACGGGAGCTACCGCTCCGCGCTGGTCTGGTGGCCATCGACGGCGGAGCGCATCAACGCCTCCGGGGGATGCGCGTGACGGCCGCAGCTCCGCATCTGCACAACGCCGCGCCGCGCGCCGCGCTCTCGGGAACGGTGGCGCGCCTCGCGTGCACGCCTCCGCCTGACGTTGTCGGGCTCGAGGCCGTGAGCGCTCTGTCGCTCGCTGAAGCTGCCGCGGAGTACGCGCGGCGTGGCTTCCGCGTGATCCCTCTGCACAGCGTCGGACCGGTCGGCGCCTGTAGCTGCCCGCGAGGAGCAGCGCACGCGAGGCATGCCGGGAAGCATCCTCGGATCAAGGACTGGGAGCGAGAGGCATCGAGCGACGTCGCCAAGGTCCGGGCATGGTGGGAACGATGGCCGAAGGCGAACGTCGGGCTGGCGATGGGCGGCCCGGCTGCCCTGTTCGCCGTCGATGTCGATGGGCCAGAAGGGCGCAGCACGCTCGAGGCGCTTGAGCGGGAGCACGGCCCGCTGCCGGAAACGCTCCGCATGGCGTCGGGCCGCGACGACGGCGGCGGTCACCTTCTCTTCGCCGTCCCGCCCGAGCTGGCCGAGCTCGGCGCAGAGCTCGCGAACAGCGTCGCCAAGCTGCCCGGGATCGATGTGCGCGCGCAAGGCGGGCAGATCGTTGCCCCGCCGTCGCTCCACCACACGGGCCGGCTCTACGCCGTGGCGCACGTCGCCCCGATCGCGAGCGCCCCCCGGTGGCTGCTCGAGCGGCTGACCACGCCGAAGGCGCCCCCCGCCAGACCGCACCTCACGCCTGCCACGCAAGAGGCGGCGCCGCACAGCACGGACGCTCGGACGCGCGCAGCGGCGTACCTACGGAAGATGGATCCCGCGATCTCGGAACAGCGAGGGCATGACGCGCTCTGGCGGGCCGCCGTGGCGATGGTCCGCGGATTCGAGCTCGCCCCCGATGTCGCGCTCGATCTGCTGCGCACCGAGTACAACCCGCGCTGCCTGCCGCCGTGGTCCGAGGCAGAGCTCCGCCACAAGGTCGAGGATGCAGGCCACGCCGGGGTGCCTCGTGGGTACCTGCTGCACGAGGCGGGGCATGCGGACCGCTTGCGGACCTCTGCCGCGCTGGCGATCGACCCGGCGCGTGATGAAGGCGACGAGGAGATCGAGCGCGATGCGATCGTGAACGAACCGCAGAGCATCGCGGCCGTCTTGAACGAGCTTCGGGGACTTCCCAGGGAGAAGCGAAGCAGTGCCGCACGTGCGCCTGGCATCCTGCGCCTCGCTGCGGCGCTGTCCGAGGACTCGCCGGACTGGACCGACCTCTACGAGGGGCTGAAGGTGCTCGGCGTGGGCGTGCTCCCTTGGAAGCGCGCGGTCCGCGCCTTCCGGGGGCACGGTCACAGCGCGAGCTCCAATGACGCCCACCCGAGCGAGACCGACGATCGCCCCGTGATCGTCGTGACCACGGCGGAGCACGAGGTCAACGACGGCGCGGTCCAGGCGCTTGCATCGGTTCCGGGCGTCTACCAGCGCGGGTGGATGCTGGTCGACATCGTGCGGGAAACCGCGAGCGTCCCAGGGCTTGCACGCGCCGAGGGGACGCGCCGTATCCGGACGATCCCCCTGCCCCGGCTGCGTGAGCTCCTCACCGTCGCTGCGCGGTGGGTCGTACAGCGGACCGATCCGCTGACCGGCGAGATCACCATGCGGACAGCGCATCCGCCGGATTGGAGCGTCCGCGCCGTTGAAGCGCGCGGCCAGTGGGAAGGCATCCCACGGCTCACCGCGATCGCAGAGTGCCCGGTTCTTCGACCCGATGGGAGCATGCTGCTCGTGCCCGGCTACGACGCACGAACGGGCATCCTCTACGCGCCCGTCCTCGACTTCCCGGCGATCCCACACGCGCCGACGAGGGATCAGGCGCGTGAGGCGGCGGACTTGCTCCTTGATGTCGTCGAGGACTTCCCCTTCGAGAGCGATGTGCATCGCGCGGCGTGGCTCGCGTCGGTCCTGACGCCCCTCGCGCGGTTCGCCTTCGAGGGGCCGGCGCCGATGTTCGTCTACTCGGGGAACGTGCGCGGCGCGGGCAAGACCCTGCTTGCGAAGGTCGTCGGGGAGATCGTCACGGGCCGATCGATGGCGACGATGACGCAGGTCGAGAGCGAGGAAGAGGAACGCAAGCGGATCACGTGCATCGCGCTGGAGGGCGATCCGCTGGTGCTCATCGACAACATCAGCCGCCCCCTCGGCAGCGGCACGCTGGACAAGGCGTTGACGGATGTCGTCTGGGGGGAGCGACTTCTCGGCAGCAACAGCCGCCCGCAGCTCCCCCTGCTCGCCACGTGGTACGGCACCGGGAACAACGTCGCCTTCCGAGGCGACACGGCGCGGCGGTGCTGCGTGATACGGCTCGACAGCCCGCTCGAGAAACCCGAGACGCGCGACGACATGCGCCAGCCGCACCTGCTCGCCTACGTGCGCGAGCACCGCGCGGAGCTCGTAGCGGCAGCCCTGACCGTCCTCCGCGCGTGGACTGCTGCAGGGATGGAGCTGCACACGCTGGAGCCGCGCATGCGGTCGTGGGGCTCGTTCGAGGCGTGGTCGAGGGTGGTCTGTGGTGCGATCGTCTGGCTTGGCCTTCCGGACCCCGGCGAGGCGCGCGGCTCTGCGGACGATGAGGACGACCCGGAGGCGACGGCGCTCGAGCAGCTCGTGGAGGGGTGGGCGACGGCGTGCGCGGACCTCTCGCCGGAGCGCCAAGGGTGCACCGTCGCTCAGGTCCTGGACGCTCTCCAGCAGGACGACGCGGATCGCGCTGCCATCCGCATGCAGTACACGCCGAAGCCGGCGAAGTGGCCGGTGCTGCGCGCCGCTCTGGCCGAGTTGATCTCAGGTGTCCCGGCGGGCAAGCTGCCGAACGTGAAGCAGGTCGGCTACCTGCTGCGTCGTTACAAGGGCCGCAACGTCGGCGGGCGCAAGCTCGTTCAGGCGGTCGTAGTGCGCGGCGAGCGGCTGTGGACGGTCGTCCAGGCGAAGCGGCCGTGATGGGGCGCCGCAGCCGGAGTTCATAGCGCCACACGAGGGGGCCTTCTCCCCGCACCGCCTAGGTCGAGATCGGAAACGCAAGCCCTTCGGAGACGAGGTGCTTCAAGAAATCGTTCATCTTCGCGGTGTCGGCGTGGCCTGGGTACACGACTACCGTAATCGACGCCGGCATGACCTGGAACGTGAACTTGTCGATCTGTACCGTCGTAAGCCCGAACTTCTGAGCTTCCGCCTTCACCTGATCGAGCGAGAGCTTCGTCGTGACGATCATCGGCAACCAAGCTACTCCGACTGGGGGCGGGGAGGAAGCGTCTGCGGGCGACGAGGCAGCTACCAGCGCCTCTTGCCGGCTAGAATCGGCTTCCCGTCATCGGTGGCAGGTTCGTCGCTAGGCTCCTGGCCGGCTTCGCGTTCCGCTCCTGTCCGTTCAACCGGCCGGCGCAGCACGGCGAGCATGCATTTCTGGGCGTGTCCCGCGGGCAGTCCCTCCCTGTGCGGCACGCCCGGCGCCCACGTCATCCCCACGCTGGCCGACATGAACTCCCACCCCTCACGCTCCGCTTCCTGCACCACCTCCGTCAGCCTCTCGGCGCTGGTCGCCTCCACGAACTTGGTCTGGTACGCCATGGGCCCTCCTCTGCCGTGCTGGACGGCGCGCGGGCCAGGCTACGTGACGCGGACCGAGGCGAGCAAGAGTCCCCTCTACTTCAGCGCGCAGTAGGGGCGCTGTGGCTCCTGCAGCTCCTTCTCGGCCTCGCGCAGGCGCGCCGCCGCGTCGGCGCAGTGGCTTGCCTCACCCAACCTCATGCACGCGCGCACGTTCCCGGCCGCCACCCGGAGGCTCACGATCCCGGTGAAGTCACCCGCCATCGCGTTGAGCTCGGCGAGTACGTCGTCCACGCTCCCGACCTCGCCGTTGCCGCCGCCGCTCCGTGCGAGCTTCCGCAGCTGGCCGAGAAGGCCCCGCGCGCGGCGCACCGCCCCGTTCCGGCCCTCGAGGCAGGCCTTCTCCAACCGCCCCGTCTCCGCGCCCGAGGAGGCGTCCAGGAGCTCGTAGACCAGCGCCGCGTTGCAGTGTCCATCGTCCCGGCAGGCCTCCCGCATGCGCGCCTCACGCTGCGCCGGCGTCCATCCGGCGATCTCCTCGCGCGTCGGAAGCGCGGCGGTCGAGGCCGGTGTGGCCGATGCCTTGGCGGGCACCGCTGCTGGCTGCTGTACCTGGGCTTGCGGCGCCGCCGGTCGGCTGCTCTCCAGCGGGGCGAAGGCCTGCCGCGCCAGGATGGCGACCAGCACCGCGCCGAAGATGACGCTCCAGACGATGATCTGCCGCTTCGAGAGCGCACCGGGTTGGGCCGGAGGCGGCTGCCCGTCGGATGTCTGCATGCTCACAGGGTAGGCGGCGAGCAGCGATGTCGTCGATGGGGGATCGGGTGGCGATGATGGCGATGGTGGCCAATCTCCCCGGGCCCCTCCGAGCGCAATCCACTTTTTCAATGGCACATGATCCGGCACACACGAAAATTTTTGTTCTCGCCCACGGCGTCTAAGGAGCATCGTCATCATCGCCACCCCGTGAGGGGCTGCATCGCGACGAAGAGGGGGAGCGTTGACCGCGCAAGTACCTGACTCTGGCGTGTCCTAGGCGTCGCCTACCCTCGGGAACAGTATCCGGGGGGTCTGATGCCCTGGGGGCTGCGTCCTCGTATGGGACGGGTTCGGGCGGGAAAATCGGAAACACAAGGCGGGAGGGCGATGGCCTGCCTCGGGAACGGCGGAGGTCGGCCGGATGCGTTCCCGCGGGTCAGTGGATCTCGAGGCTTGGGGCGACAGCGCGCCGTGGCATACGCGTTGTAGCCCGTGAACTCGGGGTGGAAGCCGCCATCGACGAGCATGAGGGGACACCTCGTCGCGTCGCCGAGAACGCTCACTCCATCGTTGCGCAACATGATGTTTCATAATGCGCAATCGACACATGACCTGTGATTATCTCTAGACCAGAGACGCTGAAGAGCTCAAGTTGTGAACCCATGAGCAAGCGACCTGTTACTGTGCTGCTCGATGACGAGGTGGAGGCGCGTCTTCACCGGAGACGCGTCAGCCGCGAGCGGATTCGTTCGTTCTCCGACGTCACGCGCGAGGCATTGATCAGAGGCCTCGATGTGATGGATCGCGAGCACCTTCCGGCGTCCATCGCGAGCACGCCGACCTTCCTCGCCGCCGCGAGCGGCACGAACGACAACAACGGAGGCGCGCCCGAGTGCGCGTAGGGCAATGTCCAAGACACAGACGCTCAGTGAGAGCGCGAACTACTATCGCTATGAACGGCCGGGGCCGCTGGCCATCGTCTCGTCGGCGTGGGGGCGCGAGTTCCCTGCCGTTCCCCACGGCGGGCCGCCGAACCGCTTTATCGCACTGCCCGCACCCAAGGCCGCCGCCCCAAGCCCCTTCCCGGCCTCATCGCTCCCCCGAGCCGTGCGGGTGTGCACCGTACCGGGGAAGAGCGCGAAGCCCGTCGGCAAGCGGGGGAACCGCGCGGCCGTGGTGTCGAGCAGCAGGCCGATCGATGCCGCAGCGAAGGGGCGCCTCACCGCTCTCAACGCGAAGGTCGGCCAGCTCGCCGTGATGGTCGATAAGGTCGACGAGCGCAAGGAACGCGATCGCCTCCTCGCGTCGCGTCCGGACCTCATTCCCGAGGTCGTCGCGGTGCTCAACAAGGCTCCGATCGCAACGGTTCGCGACGCGGTGAAGAACTGGCCCCGCGAGCCGGCAAGCCGGCTCCCCCCGAAGGAAAAGCAGGCGCTCGACGTTCGCATGGGTCTCAGCAAGCCGACGCAGGGGATCCGGCGTGAGGGGAACGCCGTGGTGTTCGGCGTCATGACGCGCGAGGACGCATGCGACGCGCTGGCCGCTCAGGGCCCGCAAGGAAGGCAGTGATCGTGAGCATTCTGGAGAAGGCGAAGAAGATGAGGATCGGCAAGAACGACACGAGTGGCACGCCCTCAACGCTGGAGATCGCACGCTCCGCGCACGCTGCGGCGGAGCAGGAGAAACGCGACACCGCGGAGCGCTTCGGGGAGGCGGAAGCGGCCCTCGCTGCCGCAGAGGCGGCCTATGACGCGGAGCCGTCCGAGGAGCTCGGGGAGAGGGTCATTGCAGCCCGACGGACCCGCGACCTGGCCGAGCTCCGCGCGAAGCGAGCCCGGTGCAGGGCCGAGGAGGCGGCCGCGGGGTGTGCCGCCGCAGAGCATGCGGCCGCTGTCGCGGGCCTCGCGGCGGACATCGCGGCCGCAGAGCGCACTCTCGAGAGCGCCAGCAAGGCCGAGAGCGAGGCGCGCAGCGACGTGGAGCACGCGAACCCCGCTCCGGCGCTGCGGCAGCTCATGGACTTCAACTGCACGCGCGAGCGGGATGCCTGCGCGGCGCACGAGCGAGCGAGGAGCGCGCGGGAGGCGAGCGTCGCGACCCTGGAGCAGCTCGAGGCGAAGCTGCTGGAACTGGCTCCGGAGCGGGAGAGCGAGATCGCCGGCCGGCGGAAGGCCCGCGCCTCGCGCGCGCTCGAGGAGCTCGTCGCCGGCGCCAGCCTCGCCGCGGTCCGGCGGGAGATCGCCCCGAGCGTCGAGGCCATCATCGCCGCCGAGCAGATCATCAGGGAGCACGTCGCACGCATCGAGGGGACTGTGGGCCGCGCCCGCGCCGACGCGCTCCGCGCTCGCGAGCTCGGGGCAGACGTGGAGCCCATCAACGAGCACCACGGGATCATGAACATCCTTGAAGCGCAGTTCAGGGCGACCCCGGACGAACACAAGAACGTCAATCAACACGGCGTGATGCTCGGCGTCCTCAGCGGCGCGATGCGGCCCGACGACATGAAGCGGCCGGAGATGTTCAGCTCGTACCGGCTCGTGCTTCGGTATCCGCCTCTTCGCGAGATCGAGCGGGCCTCCGCGCATCACATCGCCCCTGGGGACATCGATCGATACCTGAGTTACCCGAGCGCGAGCGCGGCGCAGCGAGGCGAAGCGGACCGCAAGGCCGCGAGGAAGGAGCAGGACAGAGCGGCTCAAGCCGCGTGGCGCACGAACGGCCAGACGATCGACGAGCTCCCTCCCGTTCCGCGCAGCATGGCTGAGATCGTGAGCGACTACCTGCCGCGCGTCGGCGGTATCGTCGCGCCGAACATGGGGCACAGCGCGAGCTGAAAACACGCCCGCGGCTCCCCGCTGCTGGCCGTCTCCTTCGCCTGATCAGGTCCTACACCGTAGCGGCCGAAGCCCCTCGCCAGCGCAGCGATCCCAAGGGCGCGCCACCTCTACGCCGCGCTGGCAGGCCCGGAGGAATCCGCTCGAAGCACGCGCCGATCACGGGCCTGCTGCTGTGTCAAGCGGAAAAGGCGCGTCGGACGAGGCGCGTCGTGGCGCGCCCAAGCCTCGGCCACCGGGGACGGACGAACGCGTTACGCCAGCGGGCCAATATTTCTCAGCCAAAGCGCCGATCGCTGTCGATTTCGTGCCCTTGACGCCGTCCGGCTGGCGAAAGTACCGTCCAGCGGTGCGTTTCGTCGCGAAATCGCTGTGGATATGCCTGGTGTTTGGCGTCGTGACGGGCTCTGCGGGTTCAGTCCGCGCGGAGGACCCCTATCCAGCACCCGGGAAAGGCGGCGACTCGACGGTAAAGGACCACCTTCGCCGCGCCAAGCGCGCTCGCGCACAGGGACAGTGGACCGAAGCAGTTGCCGCCTACAAAGCGGCCTTCGAGGCAGCCGATCCGGCGTCTGCCACAGAGAAGGAACGCACCGAGATCGCGGGTGAGCTCGGGCTCTGTGAGCTCGCGCTTCGCAAGTACCGTGACGCGGCGGAGCACCTGGCGTGGAGCCTTGAGCAGGGCGAGGCGCCACCTCTCGCGCAGCAACAACGGTTCTCGGAGGGACTGCGTAAAGCTCGGCCATTCGTCGCCACGCTCTTTCTGGCGGTGGATCCCCCGGACGCCGAGGTGCTCGTCGACGGCAAGGGCATCGGCCGGACCGCGCGGACGTACAAACTGTTCTTCGAGCCGGGAAACCACATGGTGCGGGGCCGTGCACCGGGCTGTAAGGACGCGCTTCATCACTTACGCGCCGTGGCGGGCGCGGAGCACGAGTTCACGATGCCGTTGCTGTGTGTGGCGGCGAGCAGCGCCAAGGAGGCGAGCAGCGCCAAGGAGGCCGCGTCGACGACGCCGACTCCCGTGCGCGCTGTGCCCGCTCCGCGCGGGCAGGCCCCCAGCCCGTGGGCCTCTTGGCCGGGGACGGTGCGGATCGGCGGTATCGCGGTCGCGACAGCCGCCGTGTCAACGGGCGCCGTCCTGATGATCAGGGCCAGCACGCTGGATGGTGACGCAAGCGAGCAACGCGACAGGCTCACGCGTTCTCGGACGTCGAGCTCATCGATGTGCTGGCAAGCGTCGCCACGCTCCGCGTGCGGCGACCTCCGCCGCCTCCTCGACGGGCGCAACCTCTCCGACCGCTGGGGCACGGCCCTGGTCATCACCGGTGGTGTCATCGGGGCAGCGACCGCCGCGTCCTTCTTTACCGACTTCTCCTTCCTGGGGCTGTCGCCGGCTCAGGAGCGGATTCACGTCTCGCCCGTGGCGACCGGGCAAGAGACCGGCGTGAGAATCGAGGGGCTGTGGTGAGGTCAGCGGGAGTGGTGGAGATGCGTTTGCGTGCAGGCCGAAGTGCTAGAGCTTCCGTTTTCGCTGTCGCGCTGTGCGCGTGGAGCGCAAGCACGTTGGCCGCGTGCCGTTATTCCGATACTTGCTTGGAAGCATTGGATTGCGACCCCGAGCCGGAGCCTCCGCCAGACCCGTGCGAGGGAGCGCCCGGTACCGCGCCAGCGCTGGACGAGTGCGGGGTGTTCGTCAGCCCGTCGTCGGGTGACGACAGGAGCCCCGGCACGAAGGGCGCGCCGGTGAAGACGTTGCAACACGCGATCGATCTCGCCGCGAGTGGCCGAGACGACAGCGAGACACCTACCCGGCGCGTGTATGCGTGCGGCGGGGTGTTCGAGGAGGCGATCACGTTGCCTTCGGGGGTCGACCTCTGGGGCAGTCGTCGCTGTGATGACGGCGACGATTCGTCGGAGGAATGGCCGCTCGGCGGGCCGAATGCGTCGACCGTGATCGCGCCGCCCGTGGGCATCCCGGTGCGGGTCCTCGGCGGGGACGACCAGCACGTCATCGCGGGCGATGACGTGACGTCGGTGATCGTCGGCGTGCGCGCTGTGGCGGCCGACGCCTCGGCACCTGACCACAAGTCATCGATCGCGATGATCTTGAGCCAGGGGGCCAGGGCGATCGTCCGGGACAGTGTGATCGTCGCAGGGAACGGCAAGGACGGGGAGCCGGGCGAGGATGCGGCCATCAAACAGGCGACGGGTGGCGAGTTCGGGAACGTCGGCGCGAACGCCTGCACGGCGGACGGCGAGACGGGCGCCCTCCCGGTCGTGACCGTGTGCGGCGACGGCATCGAGTCCACGGGCGGCTACGGGGGCGACGGCGGGCTCGAGTCGGGGGGCGACGGCGCGCCGGGGAAGCCCGAACCGGCGGAGAATCCGGAGGGCAAGGGCATGGGAGGGACCGGCGCGGGCGACGTACGGTGCATGAACGGTGCGGATGGCCGGCCGGGCCCTGACAGCCCTCGTGCGGCCGGCGCCGTTGGAGCAGGCTACCTGACGGTCGACGGCTGGATCGGCGTTCGGGGTAAGGACGGGCAGAAAGGCGGCGTAGGCCAAGGGGGCGGCGGTGGCGGCGGTAGCCTATCCCGCGGTCCCATGACCGCATGTCCGGCCAACCGGCCCCAGCGGGGAGCGGCCGGGGGCTCGGGCGGCAGCGGCGGCTGCGGTGGCCTGGGAGGCCACGGCGGCAGCTACGGCGGCGCGAGCATCGGTGTCATCGCGCTGGAAGGGAGCTCGCTGGCGCTGGACGCGACGGACGTGATCACGGGCGATGGCGGTCATGGCGGAGTGGGCGGAACGGGCCAACCGGGCGGCTATGGTCAACCAGGGGGTCAAGGTGGCCTGGGCTTCGCAAACACACCTATGTGGAAGGCGTGCGACGGCGGTTGGGGCGGCGCTGGCGGCCGCGGGGGCGATGCCGGTGGCGGCCTCGGAGGGCCGTCCTATGGCATCGCAGCCCTCAGCGCCTCCGTGAGCTTCGGGTCGGAGGTCCAGATACAGTACGGAAGGGGTGGCCTCGGAGGTCTCGCAGGCAACGCGCCTGTCAATGATTCCCTGGGGCGGGGGGAAGAAGGCGATGCCGCGGCGTACCGTCCCTTCGACAGCCCCGATCCGGAACCGCCTCGTTGAGCGGCTCGCTTCACGAACCACGACCTCGAGGGAGAACGATGAGCAGAACGAGGGCGACCTATCTGTTCCTTGGTTTGCCGCTCGCCGCACTCGGCTGCGGCACTGCGCCCGGCGTGAGCGATGCTGGCGGAGCGCCTTGTGGTGCCACCTCGTGCCACGACGAACCGCCGCCGGAGTCGGTCTGCCTCGAGCATCTCGCGGCCGGCATTCTCGACGAGGGCTGCGGCGTGTTCGTCGCCGGGCTCGCAGGGGGCGGCGATGACAGCAACCCCGGAACGAAGGCGAAGCCGGTGCTCTCCGTTCAGCGTGCTATCGACCTCGCGCGCGTTGGACGAGGGCGCGTGTACGTCTGCCGCGACGGGTTCAAGGGCAGCGTGAGGCTGCCCTCCGGCGTGGACCTCCTCGGGGGCTTCGACTGCTGGCGTTGGAACCGCGACGGCCTTGCCGCCTGGTCGCTGGTCTACGTCCCTGACAAGCCCGACGTGGCGGTGACGATCGAGCCGGCGGGCCCCGACGACGTGGGGGCCGCGGACGGGGTCTCGACGCTCGCTGATCTTCGCATCACGGCGCATGGCCCGCTCGCGATGCTCGTCCAGTCCAGCACCGGAGTGGAGCTCCTACGGAGCGAGCTTCGCGCGTCCGAGGGATGGAGCGGCCACGAAGGCGAGGAGTGGCCTTGGCCGAATCGCGCAGCGAACGGACCGGACGGCTTGTACGGCGGCGACGCGTGCTCCGCAGCCACGGTGGCTGGCGGGGCGGCGGTGGTGAACCCGTGCGACGGAGGAACCGCGAGCATCAGTGGGAAAGGAGGGGACGGCCTTCCCGATGGCGCCGGCGACGGGGACGACGGGAAGGCTACGGGGACCTCGGACCCGGAACACGGACGGGGAGGAACCGCGGAGGGGCCGGGCGCTGCCTGCCAAACGGGGTCCTTCGGGATCTACGGCGCGCAAGGCATGGTCGGCGCACCCGGCGAGGGCATCGGGCACATCACCGAGGAGGGATGGTACGGCGATCGAGCGGGCGACGGCAGCATGGGCACGCCGGGCCAAGGCGGGGGCGGGGGCGGGGGCCGCCGGGGCGGGCTCAGCGTGTGCGGCGCGGCTTCCAAGGGAGGCGCGGGGGGAGGATCGGGAGCGGCCGGCGGCTGCGGCGGGCGGGGGGGCCGAGGGGGCGAGAACGGACGCCCCAGCATCGGGATTCTCGCGCTCCACGCCAAGGTGACCGTGCGCGACACCGTGATCGAGACGTTCGAGGGGGGGTGGGGCGGCGACGGCGGGCCCCCCGAGGACGGCGGCGACGGCGGCCGAGGCGCACCGGGCGGCGCCTTGGGGGACGGCACGTGGTCGTGTGGCGGCGGCGATGGCGGTCGAGGGGGCGACGGCGGCTACGGCGGCCCGGGGCGCGGCGGCGATTCGATCGGCATCGCCTACCTCGAGGAGGACCAGCTCACCCTGGAGGGCGTCACCTTCGAGCTGGGGCCGCCGGGCAAGGGCGGCGTGAGCTGGGAGTGGAACGGCGACGAGATCCGAGGAGAGGACGGCAAAGCCGTCCGGACGCTTCGGTTTCCTGAATAGCCGGACTGGAGCTCGCCCAGCGAACCGCGTCGTCCAACTTCAGCGGTCGCGAACGTCCAGAGGCCGCCCCACGGCCCGGTTGCGGCGTCCGCGAGAGTGACCCGAATTACTTTCCATGTAGAAAACCATTCCAGCTTTACTTAGTATTCCGGGCTCGGAGGCAGCTCATGTCGAAGCGCAGTCTTCTCGGCAGGCTCGGAGCTCTGCTTGTCATCGGGTCCGTCGGCGCGATACTGATACCGGCATGTACGATCCGAATCGGGAAAGGCGGAGAAACGGAGGACAGCGAGCCCACGCCTCACGAGACGCCCACCCCGGACGGGATGCAGCCAGCGCCCGACGAGACGCAGCCCACACCGACAGACGACGGCGCGGGGGATAACACGACGTTTACCCCGGAAGAGGAAGCTGCGATCGATGCAGCGTACAACGCAGACCCGAGGGAACTCGCCTTGATGAACGCTAAGGCGACCTATGCAGCCTATGCGCTCTCCGGGCTCACCGAGACCCAGGTCGTTGATCCGACCATCGTTGACGAGCAGACACTTCGCCAGATTATCGACCAGAACACGGAGCTTGCCTGGCAGCTAGCCGAGGAGTGGATCGCAACGCTCGATCCGACAACGCTGTCCGTCGGATATCCGATCAAAGTCGAGTGCATGGATCCACCCCTTCTGTGCCAGTCGAGCGTGAAGTGTCCATTCGCCAAGAGATGCGTGCTCAACGATTGCGGCGATGGTCGTTGTAGGACGTGCCCTGATATCTGGAATCTTGGCAATCTGATTATTGGAGGATGGTGCACCTACACCTGCTACAATGATCTTGATATCGTGGGCGCTGCCATCACGTTAAAACCGGCAATCGGAAGCCAACTGGTCCCCTGGATTCAGCTCTGTAGGCCGAAGTGATAGAGGGACTCGCCATGGACTCTGACGAAGCTTCGAAGCGCGCCGCCCGGCTAGCGCAATGTATCTCTGGAGCCCTGAACCTTGCGGGTTTGCTCGCGTCGCCGCGCGCAGCGCGCAAACTCGGGGTGATGCCGTCTCGCGAGCACGCCGTCGAGCACCTGACCGACCTCTTGACTGTGCTCGGCGAAGGCCCCGACGCAGGGCTCAGCGCGGGTGCGCGGCCGCTAGACGCAGCGTCGGAGGTAGAGAGACTGCTCGCGCTGTGCCGGGACTGGTCGCCATCCCCAGACATCCCGGCCGAGATCCTGCGTGCCGCGCGTGACGTGCTCGTTGCGTTCGCCATCCCGGAGCCGCCCGGAGGGTGGGACGACTGGGAAGGCGTGCCGCCTGAAGCGCCGCCCGAGCCAGAAGACCAGGACCCGCGCCCGCCGCCTACGGAGGCGGAGCTGGCAGCGATCCCGGATACGCCCACCTTCGCCGCAGCCCTCGTGTGGTGCGGCTATCTCGCGTCGCCCAAGATGGTCGCGAAGATCCCCCCCGCGGATCTGCGCCGCCCAGCGCTCGGCCACATCGACAGCTTGCTCGCCACCTTCCGGCCAGTCCGCCGGAATCAGCCGGAGACGCGGGCATGGTGGCTAGCGCTGCTCGAGCGCCTCGAGAGCTTCCGGGCGCTCTGCGAAGCATGGGACGGCACCTCAGCGCCGCCCATGCCGTTGCAGGAGGCCGCGCGGGCGGTCCTCATGTACCTAAATCACAAGTCGAGTTCGGAGGAGTACGAGGCGCTCGATGAGGAGGTAAGCCCGTTCTACCTCGAGCCTCCCGGCCCGCGGGGCGCGTAGGCTCGGCGGGTCCGCCAAGTATCGGAACTTACAGACGACCACGCTGCGTCTGCGAGCGTGGGGAGCTCGTTCGCCGAAGCGGTTGCTCTCGGTGCGGGTGAGCGGCACGGCGTGGCGCCTCCGAGCGGGAGCGCGGGCGCCTAGAACGGGAGAGAGGTGTTGCCCTGGCTCCCGTGACGGAGCCATCGTTGCTCCCGAAGGGAGAGAGATGGCCGGCCGGCAAGCCGGCGGCGATCCCAAAGAGTAGAGCGGGCCCACGCGGTGTTGGTAGCACCGCGCGAGCCGACACCGTCCACAAACTGCGCCACGTCCAGCACCCCCTTCGGAATATGTCACCGTCACGCTGCCCATCCATCCCCTGAAGGGACGGCGGCTTGCTGTGGTCGCGTCCGTGCGCGGCCAGGATGGCCGGCGGTACGTCGACGCCGAGCATCCGCAGGGCTGGACGATCCGTCTTCCGGTTGAGTGGACCGATCGAGCCGCCACATGGGTAACGCCGCGGTTGTACGGCCGCGAAGTCCGTCTGGATGCTCGCGGTTTGCTTGAGCTCGCTGGCGCCGTGCGTACCGCCCTGGACCTCCACCGAGAGACGCCCAAGACAGAGGCGGTGGCACCCGAAGAAACGAGACAACCCGCCCATGCCTCGGCCGAAGATCCCTCGGTGGTCAGCGCTCCCCGCAACGATGCAGCGAGATCTGCTGGGCGCGTGGGCCACGCTCGTCCTCAAAATGCTACGCGTCGAGCCCACACCCGTCGAGGTCGGCCATGAGCGACAAGATCCAGCCGCAGCATCTGGAGCGTCGAGCGATGGTCTACATGCGCCAGTCCACGCTCCGTCAAGTCTACGAGCATCCTGAGTCCACGTCCCGGCAATACGCACTGAAACAGCGTGCGATCGAGCTTGGCTGGTCTGCCGACCGTATCGACGTGATCGATGAGGACCTTGGTCAGAGCGCTACAAGCGCGCAGTGGCGCACCGGCTTCCAGCGGCTGGCCGATGATGTAGCGCACGGACGCGTCGGAGCCATTTTCGCGCTGGAAGTCTCACGGCTCGCCCGCTGCTCAGCGGACTGGTACCGGCTGCTTGACTTGTGCGGCCTTGCCGATGTGATTCTCGCTGATGAGCACAGCGTCTACACTCCACGTGATTCCAACGATCGGCTTCTCCTTGGACTTAAGGGTACTATGAGCGAGGCAGAGCAGATGTGGATGCGCTTGCGACTGCACGGCGGAAAGCTCAGTAAGGCGCGTCGCGGAGAGCTCTTCTTTCACGCTCCAGGCGGCTACGAATGGGATGAAGCTGCGTGCCGTTTCCGACTCGATCCGGACGAGCACGTCCAGCGTGCTCTCCGACTCGTCTTCGAGCGCTTCCGCCTTGATGGGAGCGCCTATGCTGTGATGCGGTACTTCGCCGATCGCGGACTCAAGATGCCGGCGCGTAGCATCGCGACAGGCGAACTGCGCTGGGGGCCTCCGCGGCATGGCACAATCCTTCGCATATTGCACAACCCGACGTATGCCGGCGCGTATGTCTTCGGTCGACATGAGGAACGCCTCGCGCTTGTGAACGGTCAACCGCGCCGCCGCGTGACACGCCTGGCGCAAGAGGCATGGAAGACGTGCCTCCGCGATCGCCATCCGGCCTACATTCCATGGGAGGAATTCATGGCCAATCAACGAAAGCTGCATGACAACCGGACCCATCAAACATCACCTGATCAGCACGGCGCCGCTCGTGAAGGGCAGGCCCTGCTCCAAGGCCTCGCATTGTGCGGCAAGTGTGGTCATCGCATGGTCACGAATTATCAAGGCACGCTGCGGCGGGCATACTACAGATGCCGGACCCCGATCACGCATACCGGCGGCCGGCATGTGTGCTGTACTGTTTCGGCGCGGGTCATCGATGAGGCGGTCTCAAGGCTCTTTCTGGAGGCGACCCAGCCGCCCGATATCGAGATTGGTCTGGCTGTAGTCCGCGAAGCAGAGCGACAGTCAGACGAGGTGAACCGACAGTGGAAGCTGCGACTGGAACGGGCACGGTATGAGGCACGGCTCGCGGAGCGCCGCTATAAGGCAGTTGATCCGGACAATCGCGTCGTCGCGCGCACGCTCGAACACGAATGGAACGAGAAACTTCGTGAAGTCGAGGCGTTGGACCGAGAGCGCCAGGAGATGTTCCGACGTGAGAAGGTCAACATTACCGATGAGGACCGCCGTCGCATCTTGTCGCTTACCAAGGACCTCTCTCAGGTCTGGAACGCGCCATCCACCACGCACGCCGAGCGGAAGAATCTTCTTCGCATGCTCGTTCAGCAAGTCACCTTGAGTCCCATCGAGGTCCCTGCGCGCATGACCCGCGTGCAACTGCTCTGGAAGACGGGTGTGGTCAGTGACTTTACCGTCCCGCGGCACAGCAAGCCCATGGCCGTGGTGACGCCCCCCGAGGCGATCGAGCTTATCAAAATGCTCGTCGCTGACCAGAAGCCCGATCGGGTGATCGCCGACGAACTCAACCGCCGCGGGCTGCGCACAGGCCGCAGCGCTCGATGGAGCGCGATGTCTGTGCGCTGGATCCGCTGGCGCCACGACCTGCGGCGCCCCAGCCTCCCATCCCCCTCCGCACGTCAGCCGGACCGGCGCGCCGACGGCCTGTATTCTATCCACGGCATCGCTGCACGCTTCCACGTCACCGAGCACGCCGTGCGCTACTGGGTCGCCAAAGGCTGGCTCAAGAGCGTCGAGGGCGGTGGCCTTGGTCGTACGTTATGGTTCAAGCTCGACCGGGCAACGACCAAACGCCTGAATGAGGCCAAAGCCCGCGGCTATGGTCCGCGACCTCGAAGACATTCCCAAACCAGCATGCAGGAGGAGAATCAGTATGCGTAGGGCGTCCCCTTGGCCGACCCCCCCGACATCCCGGGAGATCACCCATGACGCACGTATCAGCTTACGCATCCTGCGCCAAGTCGCCCCCCCTCGCCCCTTCCACCCCGGAGAGTGTCGCACTCCGCGCGCTCAGCACCCCCGCGCGAGCGCTAGGCATCCCGGACGCATACGCTCCGACAGCGTCGCGAACCGTTGACGAGCTCCTCTCTCTGTGCATGGCTCCGCCCCGGAGCCGGCGCAGCACGGCCGAGAAGGCCCGCCAGACAAGCATGCCCTACCCCTCACGCTGCTCGTCCGCTGTGCCTCGGGGCTCGATCTGCAATGCGTGCGAGCCCGCGCGCCCTCGCCGCCAGCGGGGGGCTTGAGCCATGCCGCGACGCGCGACGGGCAACGTCTACTTCAGCGCAGGGCGCTGGTACGCGCGGGTCAAGCTCGGGGAGAAGCTCCGCCCGAACATCGCCCTCCCCACGTGCACGAGCGAGGACCAGGCCGTCGCGCGCAAAGACGTGCTGGCGGGGCTCGCGACGAAGCTGCGGGCCGCGCCGCACGTCGCTCCGGACATCGCCCGGGGGCTGCTCGAGCGCGCCGCGCAGCGCGACGGGAAGGCGCTCACCGCGGTGGTCGACGCGGTCGACACGCTCTGCAAGGACGAGGCGCGCCCGCAGGAGCCTGCCGCTGGCGCTGGCCCGGTCGGGCGCACCGTCGAGGCGTTCGGGAAGCAGTGGACGTCGGGCGAGCTCGCGCGCCTCTACCCCGACCACGTGAGGGAGAAGCGGAGCGCAGGCGGGGACGCCTCCCGGCTCGAGCTCTACGTCTATCCGCTCGTCGGCCCGGTCCCCCTCGCCGCCTTCTCTCTGGACGACGCACAGCGGGTGATGCGCGCGCTCCCTCCGCGCTCCGCGGCGACGCGGCGCCACGTCGCGCAGCTCATGCACCGGCTGCTGGCGATGGCCGTTTTCCCGGCCCGCCTCATCGCCGCGAACCCCCTGCCCAAGGGGTTCCTGCCCAAGGTGGGCACCGGCAAGGCGAAGGGCTGGCTGTACCCCGACGAGGATGCCCGCCTTCTCGCCTCCCCCTCGGTGCCGCTCTGCTGGCGCGCGCTGTACGGCTTCCTGGACCGCGAGGGATGCAGGGCCAGCGAGGCCGCCGGGCTGACCTTCGCCGATGTCGACCTCGAGCGCGGGGTGCTGACCCTCGACGTGAACAAGACGGACGAGCCGCGCGCGTGGGCACTCGCCGCCGACGTCGCGCGCGCCCTCCGCGCCTGGCGTGCCCTCCGCGGCGATCCGCCGGCCGACGCGGCGGTGTTCGTGGGCGAGGACGGGGCCCCGCTCAACAGCCGCGACGACCACATGGCGGCGCGCTTCCGGGCTCACCTTCAAGCCGCAGGCGTCACGCGCTCGGAGCTCTTCGAGGCGAGCAAGGCCCGGCAGCCGATCCGGGTTCACGACCTCCGCGCGACGTTCATCACCGTGAACCTGGCCAACGGCCGCTCCGAGACCTGGATCGCCGATCGCACGGGCCACAAGTCGAGCCAGATGATCAACCGCTACCGGCGCGCGGCGAGGACGGCGGCAGAGCTCGGCCTCGGAGAGCTCGCCCCGCTCGACGCCGCGATCCCCGAGCTCCGCACCGAAAAGGCGGCGGGAAAGGGCGGCAACGGCTCATCGGGGGGCGACGTGCCACGGCGGCAACGTCCAAAAAGTCTAATGAATCCAAGTGGTAGCCCCGCCCGGACTCGAACCGGGACGCCCGCGAGGGCCG
The DNA here is from genome assembly GCF_051525985.1 of Sorangium sp. So ce145. NCBI lineage: Bacteria > Pseudomonadati > Myxococcota > Polyangiales > Polyangiaceae > Sorangium > Sorangium sp. So ce145. The sequence continues at coordinate 8,500,255 of NZ_CP150315.1, forward strand.
CGGATTTTAAATCCACCGCGTCTGCCATTTCGCCACGGGGCCAAGACGTTGATATTACTTTGATTTTTACTTTTTTGGACCCGCGTTCTCCCTCTTGTGTGCGGTTTCCTGTGCCGTTTCCGGCGAGCTCGGGGATCGCCTGGGCGAGGGAAGCTAGCTCGCCAAGGCCCAGTTCTGCAAACGTCCTGGCGGCTCGGCGGTATCTCTGGATCATCACGCTCGATCGATGGCCAGTTCTGTCGGCCACCCAGGTCTCGCACGGGAAGACGGCCATCGCCATGAGCCGGTGGAGAAGCTGCGCGATGTGGCGGCGCAACGCGGGGGACATCGGCGGGAGCGCACGCATGACGCGCTCGGCATCGTCAGCGTGAAGGCCGCGGCGAGGACATGGCCGGCGATCGGGCAGATGTGGCGGTCGAGCGATAGACGTCCTGCTCCACGTTGCGCTTTGGCTTGACGTGGTCGGGGTACATGCGAGCGAGCTCGCCCGAGGTCCAGAGCTGGCCGAACTGCTGGAGGGTGACCTGCTTCGGTACCGAGCTGACGCCGGGAACGACCTTCGCTTGCGCGCCGCCCTTGCAGATGACGTCGACCGCCGCGATGACGTCGCGGAGCGCCCTGCCCTCGTGTACCGCGGCATGCTCCAGCAGGGCGACGATCGCGTCGCGCGTGACGTTTCGCGAAGCGCGCAGCCGCACAGCCAGGTCGGCGACGAGCTCCTTGCGCTGCTCGGCCTGCTCCTCGGTCAGCTTGGGATCGAGAGGGAAGCTCTCCCGGTCCTTGTCGCCGACGAGGACGCAGGCGTAAACCCGACCGGCGTCGTTGCGGAAGAGCAACCCGGTGGGCTTGCGGGACATGGCGCCCCGTCTTCTACCGCGATTACCGCGATTCGCGGCCGCGCTCACGCCTGCGGTGGCCGCCAGCGTGGGGGGAGCGCGAGGCCGACCTCATGGAGCCTCACCGCCATGCCGGCGGGACCGTGCTCGGGCATCTTTCGCCCTGCGCGCCGCGAGCGCAGGGACGGCGTCGAGCTTCGTCTTGAGCCAGGCGATGAACACCGCATCTCGGCTGTACGCTCCCAGCGGTACCTGGCCTCGGGCAGCACCGCCGGTCATCCGGCCAATACGGCGAACGCATCAAACAGGTTCGCGGTCCGCTGCATTTGGTAGATAGCTGGAGTCCAGAAACAAGCGGCAGCGACGAGCAGGGCCACCACGGAGCGGTGAATTCAGTCTTTTTCCTTTGAAAGAGACGGCGCGCTGACAGGCGCACTGCGGCCATAGGACATCTGTCGCAGGAGCACCTCTGCCGGGCCGCGGTGGCCCGCGCGGCGCATCCGGTCGGCCAGCAGGATCGACACGATCCAGAGGGCGACGGCGACCGTGCAGCTGGCGGTGAAGCCCAGGTCATCTCTCAGGTCCAGGGTGAACGGGTAGAACAGCGCGAGCCACACCGCCGACTGGAACAGGTAGAACGTCAACGACCGCTGACCCAGCGCGGCGAGGGCCGCAGTCAGGCGCCCAGGGTCACATCCGATCCTGATCGAGACGAGCCCGGCGGCGGCGGCCATGCCGATGCCGCCAGCGTATCCAGTCATGGCGTGTGCGCCGGCGACCGTCCAGGTCATGGTCGTCGTCCACGCGCCGGTCAGCTGCAGGGCCATGGGAAGCCGGCCGATGACGGAGACCGCCATGCAGATCACGGTGACCCGCGACAGCATCGCCGCATGGCGCTCGGGTTCGTCGAGGATACGGCGTCTGGCGGCCCAGACGCCCGGCAGCATGGCCGGCACCACCACGATGGTGGACACGGCCGTCTTCAGCGGCCAGAACGGAAGCTCGGCGAGGACGTGGGCAACATAATCGGGGGCCATGAGCGCCGCCAGGGTCATGGGAATGCCCATGGCCGCGGTGGTCTGTGCGGTGACGCTCTGCCATGTGAGCACGAGCGTCGCGGGGACGAGCGTGAGGACGCTGGTCCACCAGAGGACCGAGTCCCGGGCCCGGACCATCGGCGCGAGCAGGAGCAGCGTCAGCCCGTAGACAGCGACGATGTCGAGCGGCACGAGCAGAGCCCCGTGCGCGAAGCCGATGGCGATCAGCCCGAGGCTCCGGCGCCGCAGCAGCTTGCGAATCGAGGTCCAGTCGCCGCCCCGAGCGAGCTGCCGCTCGGTCAGCTGCCCCAGCGCGTAGCCGAAGAGGAACACGAACATCGCGCGAGCCTGGTTCTCGGCGAAGAGCGATCTCACGAGCTTGGCGATGGTGTTGAGATCGGCGGGTCCGAGGTCCCAATTGCTGACGAACGCCGGCGCATGCGCCAGGGCGATCGGCAGCAACATGAAGCCGCGGGCCAGGTCCGGCGCCAGAGATCGACGGGTGACGTCGGCAGGCGTTTGGGCGCTTCTGGCAAGGTCCATGAACATCACCCGCATGCGCGGGGTGCACGGCTGCGCCGTCCCGCGAAACGGGCACACACGCCGGCTCCTCGCCGTGGCTCGTTGAACGGTCACGAAAGCTACGTTGCGTCTCATGTGCAGTCAACGGCGAAGCAATGGATTCATCGCTCCGCGCTGCGAATTCATGACTGCTATTGCAATGGCCTTGTGGATGAATGCAACGATCGGGCGATCGACCGTTGCAATGTGCTGATTGTGAATGCACACTGGCCTCGACCATCGATCAACAGGAGCGGGCGAGGATGCCGGGAGGCAGGCTGAGCGACGAGGACCGCCGGCACATCGCATCGGGGCTGGCCGAGAGGCTCGGGTACGCCGAGATCGCGAGGCGGCTGGGCAGGCCGACGTCGACCATCAGCCGGGAGGTGGCTCGCAACGGCGGGCCCGGCGGCTACCGGGCGGACCACGCCCACGAGGCCACCGGGCAGCGCGCGCGCCGGCGCAGGCCGGCCTCGCCGCCCGGTCTGCCGGTCGCCGCCGGTGCGGACGGGCGGGGCCCCGAGGCGGTGCGCGCCTTCGTCGAGCAGTTCGCGGCGCTGATGGTCCAGACCGGGCTTCCACGGACGGCAGGCCGGGTGCTCGCCTCGCTGTACACCGCGGACTCCGGGGCTCTGACGGCCGCCGAGCTGGTCAAGCGTTTGCGGGTCAGCCCCGCGTCGGTCTCCAAGGCCATCGGTTATCTCGAAGGGCTCGAGGTGGTCCGGCGTGAACGCGGCCCCCGGCGGAGCGAGCGCTACGTCATCGACGATGACGTCTGGGAGCGGGCGTGGACGACGAGCGCTCGCTCGCACGAGATGTGGGCAGATGCCGCGCGGCGGGGAGCCGGGATCCTCGGTCCCGTCACGCCCGCCGGAGTCCGGCTGAACCGCATGGGCAGGTTCTTCCGACGCCTTGGCGACGACATGGCCGGCGGCCCCGCCGCGCCCGCCGCCGGTGACGCGCTGACGGTGCTGGCCGCGCTCGTGCACGCGAGCGCGCCGGTGACCGTCGAGCAACTGGCCACCGCGCTCGGCTGGCCCGCGGACCGTGTAACGAGCGCCCTGCACGACGCCGAACAACACCCGGACGTCATCGATCCGGTCGCCCTCCGGCGCACCGCGCCCGGCACCTACGCCATCACCGCCAGGCTCGACCGGCTCACCACGGCACAGCGTGAGGCCCTCAGCCACCTCGTGTAGAACCGAGTGGCGTAGAGGTGGCCGGTGTTCCCTGGACGCGGACGTCTCTGGACGAGACGCCGAGTATCGAGGCAACCGCCGGACGTGACCGCAGCGATTCGGCTTCGGCGAAGCGAAGCGCCTCGTGGGCCTCGCCGCTCGGCCCCCTCACCAGGTCGCGTTCGGTGACCTGCATGCTGTCTTGGAGCCTCTGCGCTGCATAGCGATCCGCGCCGGAGGTGTGACGGCCGAGAGCAGACGCATCTGGCGCGACCGGGTGGCGCGCTGGCACAAGAGCGGGCAGTCCGCCCGCGTGTTCGCGGAGCGGGAGGGGGTCAACGCAGGCACGCTCTACTCCTGGAGCCGCCGGCTGGGGATGAAGCGGAGCGAGCACCGGCAGCGGGAGGAGAAGCCAGGAGCGCATGCCCCAGCGTAGCAAGCGGAGCGTTCCTCTCCGAATGCAGCGTGCGTTGCTACCCAGACGACCCAGGTCGCCGAACCGCGCTCACCGCGCACCAGGTCGCCGGACCTGCCCGGGAGCGGGCGCGAGGGCGCGGCGGAGGTGCTCGGTGAAGGCGCGCACCTTCGGCAGGACGTGGCGGGTCGGGAGCGATACGACCGAGATCGCGATCGCATCGCACGCGGCGTCCGGGAGCACTTCGACGAGCTTCCGCGCCTTGCCCGCGCGCGCCAGCATGAAGTCGCAGAGCCACGCGAGGCCGGCGCCCTCGATCGCCAGCTCGATCAGCGCCTCGCCGTCGTCGACGACGATGCGCCGCGTGGGCGCGATCTCGCGCACCTTCACGCCGTCGCGGAGGCGCCACGGGAGGAGCCGGCCGTGCAGCGCGTACCCGAGGCGCACGTGGCGCTCGAGGTCGTCGACCGTGCGAGGCCGGCCGTGCTCGCGCAGGTAGCCGGGCGCGCCGCAGACGAGCATCCGAGAGCGGCCGACCGGGCGCGCTATCAGACCCGAGTCCGGCAGCGTGCCCAGCCGGACCGCGACGTCGATCCGCTCCGACGCGAGATCGGCCGGGTCGTCGCGCAGCACGAGCTCGACGTCGACGTCGGGGTAGCGCTCGGCGAAGCGTGCGAGCACCGGCACGATCACGTGACGGCCGATCACCGTCGGCGCCTCCACGCGGAGGAGCCCGGCCGGTCGATCGCGCAGACCCGAGGTGGCGCGCTGCGCGTCGTCGAGCTCGCGCAGCGCGGCGCGGGCGCGCTCGAAGAACGCGCGCCCTTCGTCGGAGAGCGTCACCGCGCGCGTTGTGCGGTGAAAGAGCCGCACGCCGACCTCGCCCTCGAGCTGCGTGATGCGGCGGCTGACCGCCGACGGCGTGACGCGCAGCCGGCGCGCGGCGAGCGTGAAACTCCCGAGCTCCGCGGCCTCGACGAACGCTTCGATCGCTGCGAGCCGGTCCATGTCGCACCTCGATTGATGCGTATCATGCACGAAAGTTGTTCGCCTTCGGCGATGGTTTGCGCCCCGCGCACGAGCCACGGTGCCCTGCATGAGCACCGTGAACGTCGGCGCCACCTCTCCCAGCCCGCGCGCCCGGGCGGTCATCCTCGGAGCGGTCGCGACGCTCGTCGCGACCGCGATCCACCACGTCTACGGCGGCGTTCGGTACGCGACGCCGTGGCGCCTCCACGGCGCCGCCGTCGCGCTCGCGCTCTGCGTCCCCATCGCGCTGGCGTACGCGGGGTACCGGCGGAGCCCGGGCACGCGCGCCGGCCGCATCTCCGGGGGCTCGCTCGCGGCGCTCGCCCTCGCGTTCCCGGTGACGTCGATAGGGCTCTTCGAGGGCGCATACAACCACCTCGCGAAGAACGTCCTCTTCTTCGCGGGCGCGCCTCGCGACCTGCTCCTCCGGATGTTCCCGCCGCCCACCTACGAGCTCCCCAGCGATGCCTTCTTCGAGATCACCGGCGTCGGGCAGATCGTCCCCGCGGCGATCACCGCGATCGCGGCCCTCGGCCTGATCGGCGACCTGCGCCGCCGTGTCACGAGGCTCGCGCCCGGGGCCGTGCTCGGAGCGCGCGAGCTCGTGGGCGTCCACGGCGAGCGGATCCGCATCCCCGATCCCACGCGGATCGTGCACCTCCAGCTCCGTCGCTTCGCGGGCTGTCCGGTGTGCAACCTCCACCTCCGCTCGATCACCGTCCGTCACGACGAGCTCGCGGCGGCCGGGATCCGCGAGGTGGTCGTGTTCCACTCGAGCGCCGGCGAGCTCCGGCTCCACGCCGGCGGGCTCCCCTTCGCTGTGGTGCCCGATCCCGAGAAGCGCTTGTACGCGGAGCTCGGCACCGAGCCGTCGCTTCTCTCGGTGTTCGATCCGCGCGTGTGGCCCATCATCGTCCACTCGGTGGCGCGGAGCGCGATCGCGATCCTGCGCGGACGCGAGCGGCCGCCTGCGTTGATCCCGACCGGCGGTCGCTTCGGGCTCCCGGCCGACTTCCTCGTCGCGCCCGACGGCCGCGTGCTCGCGAGCAAGTACGGCGAGCACGCGGGCGATCAGTGGTCGGTCGACGAGGTCCTCGCGCTGACGCGTGCGCCTGCGGTGTCGAGCGTGCGCGCGGCCGCCGAGCGCGGCGCCGCGAGCGTGCTGGACGGCGGAAGCGCCTCGCGCTTGCCGACGCGATGCTCTCCGGGATGACGAGTACGGCGCGGCTCATGCGCACCAGCGCGGGCGGCCGAATCACGCTCGCGCTGTTTCGGCCTGGCGGGGCCGCGGCGTTCTTCCCCAGGGGGCCGCGTTCATTTCACAGCCTGCGTGGGTCTCCTACGGTGAGCACTGCATGACGCCGTCGTCCGCGTCCGTGCAGCTCTGGAATCCGAGCGAGCTGCACAGCGCACTCGCGCAAGCACAGGTCACCTGACCCTCGCACGCGAGCGGACGAGGCTGGCAATAGTACGGGGTACCGGCGGCGTCGTTGAAACCACGAAAGCAGACGTGGTCGTCATCGCAGCCGGTGCAATCGGGTCGGAAGCCGCAAAGCTCGATCGGCACACACTGCCCGGTCCAGCAGCGGTTGTCTGCAACGCTCGGCAGCGTTCCCTCCGGGCACTCGGGGGGCAGGGCGTCGCACTCGGCGAAAAGGGGACTACAGTTGTGGGAGGTAGCGACGGTGCAGCGACCGGCGAAGCACATAGCGCGCTCGATCGCGTAGCGCTCACAACGATACTGGTCACAGTCCTCGGCACAGGCTTCGGGGGCCTCCGCCGAAGCGGGATAAGCGCCGCAGGTGCAGCAATCGGAGGCCAGTCTGCAATCTTCGTCGACCGAGCATTCCGGCTCAGCACCGCCCTGACCCGCAGTCCCGCCCGAACCAGAGCCCCCGGTCCCCCCAGTCCCACCGGAGCCTGCGCTGCCGCCCGTCGAACCCGTGCTACTGGTCTCGCTAGCGCCGTCGCTCGTCGTCTGGCCACAAGCGAGGACGAGCGTGGTGAGTAGTGTCACCTGGCACAACTTGGCATAGATGTTCGTCATGGCGACTTCTCAGCAAGATGCATTCCTCGCGGGCTGCTCGCGTGGGACGACGCGCTTGACCCAATTGTACGAATTCATCGATCTGCTCGGCGGGCGCTCCCCGATCCGGTACGATCCATAGGCGATGAAGCTCGTCGCACCCAGCGCTGTTTCGGCCTGGCGGGGCCGCGGCGTTCTTGCCGCAGCCGCTCCACGAGCTCTTCGGACAGACGTCGACGCTCCTCGACCTCGTCCCGCCGCCGTGCCGTCCGAGAGCTCGCGGGCGTCGAGCGGCCAGCGCGCTCTCCCAGCGACCTGGACCGGCGGCCGGCGCCGGCCGGTGGACGAGCACTCGAGCCGCGCAGGCAGCCGCGAGTGCTGCACGCTTGAGCGCCGGTGTGAGCCGCGGGTGGCTCCAGGCCGGTACCATTCCGCGCCTCGCGGCGGGGCCCCATGCGGGCAACTCGTGACTCATTCAGCGAGACATCCTGTTCACGGTGCACGACCTCCGCACGATCCTACCCCCGACCCAGGAGGACGGGCCCGGGGTCTACAACCAGACCTCGGTTGACATCGGGTACGCGTGGAAGGACGGCAACGTCAGCGCAGGGCCGTCTCTCGCGTTCTACGTCATGCCGGCGTGCGACGTCAGAGACCGAGGAGCACGACCGGCTCGTGCGCGCGGATCCAGGCATCGACGGGCGACCGATGGCGCGGCCTGCGGCGTCGCATCCAAGACGGATTCCATGGTAGGTTCATGAACCATTCTTCCAGGGGATTCCCATCCGGTGGTCGAAGCGCGCGGACTCCCACCTCGCCCTTCTGCACCTCGCCTGCGGGGTCATCACCTGGCGCGCGCCTGCCTGCTGGGATAGGATCTTCGGCAAACGGGTGGCGAAAGAGGCGCTCGCCGGGCTGCGCGATGCTGCACCCGTTCCTCACACTCTCTGCCATTCAAGGCAACGGAGGATTGATGGACAAGAAGAAAACAGCCTCTTCGAGGGGCGCCTCGAAGTCAGCAAGGAAAGCGGACCCGGTCCCATTCGCCGGTACCGTGAGCGGATCGCGCACGTTCGCCCAGTCGTTCACGGTGACGTGGACGCCGTCGGCCACGTGCGCCGAGATCGCTGTCACCATCACGGCAGGCGGCTCTCTCCTCACGAGCAACACGTTCACGCCAGACACCGCCACGCAGAGCGTGAGCGGATCCGACGGGACTTTCTCCGTGGACGGCTTGCTGATCGCCGCCTTCAACTCCAGCGGGACGACGGGAACGCTGCTCGCGCAACCCCTGAACTTTGACGCCCCCACCACCGGGCAGCAGACGTTCAGCGGCGCCATCGGTCTCTGGTAAACGGCCGGCAGTCGGCGAGGCCGGGCGGGCGCCCGCGTCAACGTACGGCCCGGACTTCCGCGCTCCCTCTGCGGACGGCGCCGGACAGCGATATGCGCGGTCGTCCTTCCATGGCCGACTCCCGTCAGCGCCTCGCCGTCACCCTCGCGGTCTGCGTTTTCGAGGGTACACTGACTGCCGAATTCGCCCGGTCGGGGGCGACCGGGACGCTGTTCTGTTGCGATGGCAAGTCCGCGAGCCAGGGGGGCTGATCCGTACCCCTGCACCGGCATGATCGGATTTCGTCAAACGGCTTTGAAATTGCGAGGCCGTCGGACTTCATGCGGGGGCCTTTCGTCCCGACGTCCGTCCATGGGGTGAGTGATGCGAGCTTCCGCGGTAGAACAGCCATTCTTTTCGCGCGTCGCGGAGCAGGCGGCCGCGACGCTCTACGAGCGACAAGCCGTCCCCGGCGCGGGCGGTTGGTTCGCCTTCGTCGCCTTCGCCGCGCCCCCGCAGCCCGAAGCCCTCTCCTTCGCTGGATCCTGGTCGAGCTACCTGGGCGACCCCCGGCGCGGCGAGAACGGCGGCCTCTACGTCGTCGCCGCCTCGCGCCCGGCCGATCCGGCCGCCTACCTCGCCGCCTTCATCCACGTCGTCCAGACTCTCAACACGCAGACCGGCAACTTCGCCTACCGCTACCTCTTCATCGGCGACCCGACATCCGGCGACCCCACGGCGTGCCCCGGCGTCATCCCCTTCTTCACGACCTCGCCGGACCCTTCGCAGCCCGGGCAGATCACGAGTGCAACGACGGTCGCGGCGCGCAACGTGGGCCTCGTCTTCGCGCAGGGGGTCCGAGTCTACGGCGACGTGGGCACGTCGTCGCTGCGCCTCGCCTCCTACGGGGGTGCGATCATCTCCTTGCTCTCGAGCAAGTACACCCCGAAGAACATCACGACGCTGACCTCCGATGTGATCTTCCCGCTCGATGGCGCGGCGGCCGGGGCCTTCGGCTTCGGCGTCACACTCCTCTCTTCGAACGTCCCCGCCAACGACGACTTCACGCTGCTCGACGTGGGGCTCAAGTACTTCACCGAGCGCGGCGGGCGCATCCTCAGCCAGCGCTACCCTGTCTTCGGCCCGACCGTCGACGGCTCGCCCGTCCCTTTCAGGGTCAGCTTCGACCCGCTGCGCCCGCTCGCGCACGGCCGCACGGCCTTCACCTTCGCGGGCGACGGCTCGACGTGCGCGCCCATGCACAGCGCGCTGCGCGACACGTTCGTCCACGGGGTGAACCTCGTCCCGACCGCCGGCGCGGCGGCGCTCGTCGTGCAGCGGGACACTGTGGCCGTCGCCTCGCCCGGAGACCCGCAGCAAGACTTCTACTACCTCGTGCCGTCGGGGCCGTTCGCGCTCGCCGCGGGCGACTCGCGGCCGCCGGCCACACGCGTCATGTGCGGGCTGTCGCCGACGGAGAACGTGATCTTCGATCCGCCCGGCTCCGTCATCACCTTTCACCCGGATCAGCCGGCCTTCTCGCCGCTGCTCGCGGACGCGCCGGCCGCGCAGGGCGCGCCGCGCCTGACGGATCGGTATGTCACGGCCTGGGCCACCATCACGGCCAAGGGCGGCGCGGCGCCCGGCCCCGCGCCGACCTACCTCGCACAGCCGCAGGGGAGCGCGCTGTTCGCTTCGGGCGGCAGCCCGACGACGTATCTCGAGCACCGGGAGGTACCGGCCTGCGTGCTGACCGACGCCTCGGCCGCCGCCTCGTTCCCGATGGTCGGCTACGGCGCGGTCGCCTTCGGCGCGCACCACGACACGTTCAGCCAGGGCGACGTGGCGCGGCTCGAATCGGACGTCCTCTCGGTCGAGCGCCGCGCGCGCCTCACGGCGCACGGGCAACTGCCGACGCGGGAGTCGGCCGCCAGGCCGCAGGGCGACACCCCGCCGCGCGCGACGACGCCGCAGGGCTTCGTCGTCGATCTGGCGACCGACGGCAGCGGCGCGTGGAAGCGGCTCCACCTCGCGCAGACCTCCTGGTCGCCCGACCCGGCAAAGGTGCCCAGGGCCGTGATGACGCTCGCCTTCGACGATGTGGACGACACGTTGCGCGCGGCCTTCCAGACGAACCAGCAGTTCCTCGTCGTCACGCAGCCGCGCGTGCCCTGGACCCTCGGCGGGGCGGCGGGCGCGGCCGGCACCGTCTTCGAGAACGTGCTGGCGCCGCAGGGGTGGCCCTTCGACCTCCGCGTCGGCGAGGGCTCGAACCCGGACGACTTCCGTAACGTCCTCATCTTCAAGTTCTGCGACGGCTCGCTCGACTCACGCATCGACGACGCGGCGCGCTGGACGGCCGCCGCGGACTTCAACGCCGATCCCGACTCGGTCGCCGCGTGGCTGCGCGCCTACGTCGAGGAGGCCAAGCAGCTCGCGCAAGGGCCGGACGGCGCCTACTTCCAGCGCTTCGTCGACGCCGTGAAGAGCGACGCGTGGCGCGGCATCCTGGCGCTGCGCGTGAACGTGGACGCCTCCGCCCTGCCGCAGGAGCTGCGCGGCCTCGTCGCCGGCATCGACCTGACGCAGCTCGACGCGCACCACGTCGGCGTGGACATCAGCTTCGTGGACACGTCGGGCGGTGGGTTCAAGCCCGACGGCAACAGCTCGGTCTTCGCGACCGTCTACTACGTCGATCCCGTCTACGCCGACAACCTCGCGGCCGGCGCGAGCCCTGATCTGCCGATCCCCGTCGCCGCGCAGGTGGACTATGCCTTCCGCGTCCTCACGCTCAAGGCGCTCTTCGTCAACGCGGAGATCGCGGCCTTCTCCAGCAAGTCGCAAATCACGCTCAACCGCGTCTTCGGCGAGCAGGTCGGCGCGCTCGCGCTCGACGGCGTCGTCGCGCCAAGCCACTCGGTCGTCCTCGACGGCCAATACCAGAGCCACGATGGCGTCGGCACCTACGTCTTCCAGACCAACGCCAAGGCGCGCTTCCTGCTGGTGAGCAATCTCTGGCGCGGCTTCGAGACCGACCGCGCGAGCTTCGCCACGCTGCGCGCGCCGGCGACAGGCACCGTCCTCTCGCGCTTCACCTTCGCCGGCTACCTCGATTTCGCCGTGCTCTCGACCTCCGACGGCCAGACGAGCGCCCCGTTCGACCTGCTCTCGTTCGGCGGCGAAGGGGCGGGCCACGACCCGCGCGGGTCGGGCCTGCCGTTCTCGGGGCTTCACCTCGACATGACGTTCGACACGGCCGCACCCGGCTCGCCGTCCTTCGCCTTCATCATCGACCAGATGACGTTCGCGCCGACGGCCCAGCAGGCGCGCGCGGCGAGCCTCTACGCGCGGATGCCGCTCACGCTCGCCGGGATCACGTCGGGGGCGGGCTCACCGCGGGATCTCGGCTACCTGGCCGTCAACGTGCCGTCGCTGCCGGCCGACCCGCTCGGCGACGCCTGGTACGGGCTCGTTTATACGCTCGACCTCGGCACGGCCGGCGCGCTCGCGGCGAAGGTGGGTTTCACGGCGCGGCTGCTCGTCGCGTGGGGGCCGGGCAGCGCCGCCCCGTCCTTCCGCGTCTCGGTCGGGCTTGCGCTGCCGGGCACGGGCGCCGGCAACACGGGAGCCCTCTCGCTCCAGGGCGTGCTCAAGCTGACCATCGATCGCATCCTGCTCTACCGCGATCCCGCCTCGGCCACCTTCGTCCTGCGCCTGATGAACGTCGCGCTCTCGCTGCTCGGCGTCTCGCTTCCGCCGGGCACCACGACCGCCTTCATCGTCTACGGGAACCCCGCGCCGGGCCAGCGCGACGCGGTCGGCTGGTACGCGGCCGTGAACCGCGAAAAGAAGCCGGAGCTGCTCGCGCCCACGGGAGAACGCTGATGCCGCGAATGATCTACTGGAACGTCCAGCATTTCAGCGAGGACAAGTTCTTCATCCGCAAGCGCAAGCGCAAGCTCGATGAGGACGAGGCCTGGGGCGAGGACCCCGCGCAGAAGTATCTCAATGTGCTATTCAACGCCATCACGGCGAACGCCCCCGACTTCATCGTCATCGTCGAGGCGCGGCCGGGCGGGAACACCGGCGAAGGGACGCTGCTCAGCGACGACGGCGCGATGCGGCTGCTGCGCTATCTGCGCAACAAGAGCAGCGCGCAGTGGGCGCTCGTTCCGCCCGTCATCAGCGGGCTCGGCAACGCCGGCGAGGGCATCGCCGTCTACTTCCGCCGCACCGCGACGCTCTACTTCACGGGGCCGTGGCGCTGGCCCGGCGGCGCGGGGCCGGCCGCGCCGGGCGTCGGGGCCGGAGTTTACCCGTCGCAGTACCGCAACGCCTTCTCGAGGCCGGTCGACAACCGCACGGTGCCCAACGGGAACAACCTCTACAATGCGGGGCAGATGGAGCGCCGGCTCGCCGGCCAGTGGCGCTACTTCGTGGGTGGCGGAGGAGGCGGCGGCGGGGGCGCAGGGCCGGCCCCCGCGCCGATCAGCTTCGGCGGCGCCGGCACGCGCTCGCCATTCCGCACGACGTTCTATGATTCGGCGGCGGGGCAGAACTACACCATCCTCGCCTGCCACGCCGCGCCCGGCCAGAACGCCGCCGCCCCGGCCACGGCGCCCTCGACGCTCGCCACGCAGGCCATCGGCAACCTGCACGAGGTGCAGAACATCGGCGCCAACGAGATCATCGTCGTCGTCGGCGACTTCAACGTGAGCCTCTTCGTGGCGGCGGCCACGGCCGTCGCCTACGCGCCGTTCGCCGCCCACTACACGAAGGTCATCGACACGGTCGGGGGGGCGGCTCTCCCGGCCGGCTACCCGGCCCGGGGTTACCTCTCCACGCACATCGTCCCGATCAACAACGCGACGCCCTCGAACGCGAGGGGCTACCCGGCCTTCGGCTACATGTCGGAACTGGATGCGCACGGACAGTACGACTCCATCGACAATGCTTTCGTCCGCAACAGCGTGGTCGCCAACGCGACCATCGCCAATCTCGTCACCGGCGCGCCGTACACAGCCGTCATGCCCGTGCCCGCGGGGATGCCGCCGGGCACGCTCACCTACGCCTCGGCCCTCGGCAACCCGGCGTCGCTCAACTCGCCCAACGGATACGACCCGAACGGGACGACCTTCCCCGACGAGACCGCGCTGTTCCGCGACGTCGACAACTACGCGCGCGTCTACGGCGTGAGCGACCACATCGCGCTGGTCTTCGACTTCTGACATGGGACTGCCCGAGCTCGCCACACGCCTGCGTGCGCTCGCCTCCTCCGGCGGCGTCACGCTCGATCGGGCCACGCTCACGACCGGCACCGGTCTCACGCTGCCCGACACCTACGATGCGCTCGTGCGCGCCGCCTACGGGCTGGTCGCGGGCGAGTCGTGGGTGCTCTCGGTCAAGCCCGGCGACATCCCCGATCCTTCAGGAAACGAGCTCCGCATCACGGCCGGCACCTCGACCTTCACGCGGCTGAAGCTCAACAGCGTCGCGCTCGACCTGCGCTTCACCGTGGACGCGGGCTCGGCGGCGCTCAAGGTGACGGCCGAGATCGCGCTGCCCGGCGACTGGAAGTTCACATCGAGCTTCCCGCTGATGGGCGGCTACCCGTTCGACAGCGTCCCTTACGAGACGCCCGCCTTCGTCTTCGCCTCCGAGCACGTCGACTCTTACAAGGCCGCGCCCGCCACGGTGGCGCTCGACGCCGGATTGAACTTCGCCAGCATGCTCCGGATCGAAGGCATCCTCGCTCAGATCCGCCGCTTCGTCTCGCTCTCGCAGGACACCTTCCCGTTCTTCGGGCCGATCGACGTGACCGCGTCGGACGTGATCCCGGCGCTCAGCGCGCGCGCGCGACTGGCCGGCACGCTCGTCGCCCTTGGGCCATTGCGCGTCAGCTCGCCGTTCGTCGAATTGCGCGTGCAGTACGGCGCGAAGACGGGCCGCCGCACGGTCGTCTTCGTCTTCGGGATGCAGCTCGAGATCGGCCCCGGCGTCTCGGTCGAATTCACGGCGCTGATCTTCGAGAAGCCGATAGAGATGGTCATCGGCGTCGCCGCCACCCCCGATCATGCGATGACGCCCGACGCGCTCTTCGCGCTCGTCGGGGGCCAGTCGTGGGGTGACGCCGTCCCCGGCCCGCTGCGCTCTGCGCTCCAGAGCGTCGCCTTCAAGGACCTCGAGGCGCGCACCACCATCGCCACGCCACCGGCGCTCACCACGCTCACCACGCGCGTCGGCTCGACCAGGCCGCTCCAGCTCTTCGACCAGTTCACGCTCGACGAGTTCGACGTGATCTGGGTGCTCGAGCGCGACGGGGACACCTGGGACAGCAGGCTCCAGTTCGTCGCATGGTTCAAGTTCTACCCGGAGCTGTTCGAGGGCGAGTTCGAGATCGGCATCTCGACCGACCTGCAAATCTGGGGCTCCTACGCCGGCAGCGTCTCGCTCGCCAAGCTGCTCTCGACGATCACCCATGGCGCGGTGTCGCCGCCTTCGAGCACGGACTTCACGCTGACCGATTTCAGCGTCGCGCTCGACATCCCGCGCAAGAGCTTCTCGCTGGATGTCGCGGGCAGCGGCACCTTCGACCCGCTCGGCTCGGGGCTCCTCGTCCTCGATTCGGTCGAATTCTCGATCTCGTCGAACGCCTCGACGGCGGGGCGCACCTACGGTGCGAGCTTGAGCGCCGTGCTCGCCATGGCCGGGCTCCCGCTCGGCGTGACGGCCACGTACGCGACCGGCGCGGGCTGGGACTTCCTCGCCGCCATGCCGGCCGGCGCGACCGTCTCCCTCCAGGACTTCCTGCAGCGCCTCTTCCCCGACGCGGCAGTCCCGCCCTTCCTCGAACACGTGGTCCTGAGCAACGCGCGGCTCGCCGCCCACACGGGCGGAGGCGCGCCCGGATCCATCGACACGTCCGCGACAATCCAGCTGCGCGACGTCGGCCTCGGCCCGCTCGGCACGTACACGCTCATCGCGAACTTCCACCTCCAGCACGTCGGCGGCGACGCGCCGACGACAAGCGCCGGTTTCTCCTTCGCCACGACCCTCCCGGGCATCGGCGCGCGCGTCACCATCGGCTACGCCTTCACGAGCGGCGCGAGCAAGGTCGTCAGCGTCGCCTGGGGCGCCTTCGAGGCCGACTACGACATCACCGAGAGCTTGCTCACCTTCTCGGTCGGCGAGGCGACGCTCGGCGGACTGCTCGGCCAGATCGTCGGCCTGCTCCTCGGCGACGACGGGTACCGCCTCCCGCCGCCCTGGAGCGCGCTCAACGAGCTGAGCCTGCGCGGCCTCGAGATCGTCTATGACCTCAACGCCAAGACCGTCAGCGTCGACTACAGCCTGCCGAGCCCGATCCACCTCGGATTCCTGACGATCAACGGCCTTTCGATCCAGAAGAAGGAGAGGGTCATGGTCGCGTTCGACGCGACGTTCGTGGGCGGGCAGAAGGTGCCCGCCTTCGACCCGCTCGACAAACCGCCCGACGTGCCCGGCGGCGCCCCCATCGACCTGCGCCTGCTCGCGCTCGGCCAGCGCGTCACCGTCCCCGGCATCGAGACGTCGAAGAACATCGACGCGGCCATCCGGCTGCTCGCCTCGTTCACCGGCACGCCGGGCAGCGGCCTGCCGGTTGGGCCCGTCTTCAGCGCCTCCTCGCCGTGGCTCATCGGCCTCCACCTGCTGGTGATGGGCGCGACCGTGGAGCTGGAGATCGTCTTCGTCGATCCGCTCCTCTACGGGCTGCGCGTCGCGCTCAACGGCGAGAAGGCCGGCCCCTTCAAGGGCCTCGACTTCGAAATCCTCTACAAGCGCGTCACCGACACCATCGGTGTCTACCAGATCAGGCTCACGCTGCCCGACAAGATGCGCTTCCTCCAGTTCGGCGCGCTCGCCATCACGCTCCCCATCGTCGGGCTCGATATCTACACCAACGGCGACTTCAAGATCGACTTCGGCTTCCCGTGGAACATGGACTTCTCGCGCTCCTTCGGCGTGCAGTATTTCCCGTTCACGGGCGCTGGCGGGTTCTACTTCGCCAAGCTCTCGGGCGCGACGCAGACGGCCATCGGCAAGCCGTCCGTCCCCGGCACGTTCGACCCCGTCATCCAGTTCGGCGTGGGGCTCCAGCTCGGCCTCGGCAAAGACATCTCGGCGGGCGTCCTGGAGGCGGGCATCAGCATCACCGTCTTCGGCATCGTCGAGGGCATCCTCGCCCGCTGGGTGCCGGCGAGCATGACGGGCACGGCGCACGCGTCGGACGCCCTCGCGCCCGCGCGCGCTCTCGTGGCGACGGACGACGACCCGAACGCGTCACACGACGTGGGCAAGGCCTATTACTACAAACTCTCGGGCACCCTCGGGATCATCGGCACGGTTTACGGCTCGATCGATTTCGCCATCATCAAGGCCAGCCTGAACCTGACGATCATCATCTCGCTGCAAGCTGTCATCGAGGCGCACCAGCCGCTCCTCGTCGCCATCACGGCGAGCGTCGATGTTTCGCTCTCGGTCTCCATCGATCTCGGCCTCTTCTCGATCACCATCCACCTCTCGTTCACGACGACGATCCGCGAGTCGTTCACGCTCGGCAAGGCGACAGGTGCCCCGTGGGGCACGCTGGGGCCGCCGCCGCCGCCCGCGCTCCTCGCGGAGCGCGCCGCGATGGCCGCCCACATGGCCGCGCCCGATTTCCGCGCGCTCGCCGCGCTCGCCGCGGCCGACGACGATCGCGCCGAGGTCGATCTCACCTTCGTCATGCACCCGAGCGTGGCGAGCGACCCGTCGGACGCGACGACGGCCAGGGGCAAGCTCGCCGCGATGCTCTACCTCGACGCGCCCGACCCGACCTCGCCGCCGCCGCCGCTCCCGCCGCCCAACCAGCCGCTCCCGCCCGCGCCCACCTCGTTCGAGCGCTTCGCCGAGGCCGTCTTCCTGTGGGTCGTCGCCTCGTTCGGCGGCGCGGGCACGACGCGGCGCGCGTTCCTAGAGACGACCGTGACGCGCGCCCGCATCGCGGCGGCCTACGCCTACCTGACCGGCACGACCGACCAGCGGCCCATCTCCTACGACGACGACATCGTGCCGGGGCTCTACCCGCACCTGAAATTCGTCGTCAAGGCCGGCCAGAGCGTCCAGAACGCCGCGCCGTTCCCCGTCCTCCCCGAGCTGCGGCTCGTCGCGGGCGACATCAATCGCCGCTTCGGCGACGGCCTCGCAGTCGGCGACGACTACCTCGGCGCGCTCCGCGCCTACTTCGAGCAGCTCGCCGCCCGCTACCAGAACGATCTCCAGAAGAAGTACAACGGCGGGCCCCCGGCCCCGCAACGGATGACAGCGCGCACGTCCGCGCAGACCTCCTACGCGGCGGCCATCTTCGAGGACGTGGTGCTGATGCTCGCGCGCGGCATGACCAAGGCCGCGCTCGACGTGATGGACGCCTACGCCTACCCGTACGGCGGCAGAAAGCTCTCCGACATCGTCGGCGACTTCTTCGCGCTCGGAAACCCGCTCACCGTCGCGCAGCTCGCCGAGGCGAACAAGAACGTGCCGTTCACCGCCGGCGCCTCGCTCGCGCTCGCGCGCGTCCACTACCAGCTCGCCGCGGGCGACACGTTCGCCAGCGTGATCACGCGCTTCGGCGTGACGGACGCGGCCGCCGTCCTCTCCGACGCGGCGAACGCCGCGCAGGGCGGCGTCCTGCGCCCCGGCGTGCAGCTCGCTTCCGGAGCGCTCAGCTACACGACGCGGCCGGGCGACACGTTCGCGCGCATCGCCACGGGCGAGGCGGGGTGGGGCTACGCGGCGCTCGCCGACGCGTTGAAGGCTGCGCCCGACGCCATCCTCCCGCTCTCGCTCCTCGTCCTGCCAGCCGTCAGGTACACAACGGCCGAAGAGGACACGCTGACGGGCGTGGCGAACTCCTTTGGCCTCGACCCGGCGGACGTGGCCGGCGCGGCGGCCGATGTGCCCCATCTTTACGCCGACCCCGACGGGAAGCTCGAGCTCTCCGTGCCCGATCTCATCGCGCTCTCGCCGGCGATGGTCCTGGGGCGGATGCGCTCGAAGGAGGCCGCGGCCAACCTGGCGGGCGCGAACGCGCGCTTCCTCCTCTACGGGATGCGGCCGCCCTCACCCGTGGCCGGCACCCCGCCGCTCGGCGCGCCCGCCGCGCTCTACGAGCTCGACGCGCAGCAGATCGACCTGCCTCCGGTCGATCAGGCGACGCTCTCCATCGACGCGGCGCAGCCGTGGATCGATTTCAGCGGCGGGCCGTCGCCGCTCTCCGTGCAGCTCGACATCACCTCTGCGAAGTCGCTCGCCGGCCAGTTCACCGGCGTCGTCACGGCGCAGGGCGTCCCCGCGCACGTGGACTCGATCACGCCGCTCCCCACCTTCCACGACGACCCGCGCCGCTTCACGCTGCGCCGCACGGCCCTCGTGCAGGCGGCCGAGCCCATCGCCTACCCGTTCGACGGCAACACCTCCTCCGCCGCCGCGACGCCGCGCCTCTGGTTCGTGCCCGACGCCATGGCGCGCGCGCTGGCCGAGCCCAAGCGATTGCTGCCCGCCTTCACGCTCGAGGCGACCTCGGCTGGCAACCCGCCGGAGAAGACCGCCCCCCAGCGCTACGGCTGGGCCACGGTCGTCGATGTCGAGATCAAGCGCCACGCCAGCCTGCCCGACACCTACGAGGTCTTCGGCAGCGACGAGGCGGGCACGGCCCTGCTCGAAGCCCTGATCACGCCCGGCGCGAAGGCGGCCATCGCCGGCATCGCGCTGCTGACGGGCGCGAACGCGACGGGGCAGGTGCCGACCGGCTACACCGACGCGGGCCTCTCGAAGGTGCGCGCCTATCTCGTCAAGACGAACCTCTCGACGGAGACCAACCCGCGCGCGGCGCGCGGCGCGCTCGCGGCCCGGGCGCAGCCGAAGCTGACCGGCATCCTCAACGACCCGCTCGACTTCGTGCGCTTGCTCTGGGAGGCCAGCGTCACGCGCAGCGGCGGCTTCTCGCTGACCTACCGGCGCGAGGACGGGACGGGCCTCCCCGCGTCGATCTTCGCGCAGGGCGAGTCCGCCACGATCACCTTCATGATCCTGCACGCGGCCGACGGCGACGTCGTCCACCGCGGCGCGAACGCCGTGCTCGTCGGCGACGGATTCGACCCGGCGCGCTACAATCTCGCCGCCGTCTCGGCCGCGCTGCTCGTCGACTACGTCGCTCAGGGGACGGAGTCGCTCGACGACATCGTCGCGGCCTACCGTATCCCGGTCACGTCGCTCGGCGTCGCCGCCGCGCGGGCGCGGCTCTCGCCCTCGGCGACGCTCACGATCGGCGGCATCGTCCACCAGGTGCGAGGCCCGACGAAGGACAACCCTGCGACCGAGACGCTTGCGCAGATCGCGCAGGCTTACGGCGTCACGGCGCAGCAGATCGAGGACCTCAACCCCGGCGTCTCGTTCGACCCGCTCGCCGCGCGCACGCTGCTGCGCATCCCCGACATCTCGCGGACGGGCGCGCAGTTCGCGAGCCTCTCGGCGCTCACCGACGCGTTCGGCGTCGATGCCGGGGCGCTCGCGCTCACGAACCGCGCGCTGCCGAGCATCTTCGCCGCCTCGTCCGCGAACGCGCCCAACACGTTCACCTTCGACGACCAGCTCGTCGACCGCGTCCCGACGCTGCCGCCGGGCAACGTCGGCTTCGTCTTCACCCGTGACAACCCCGGCTCCGGCGGCGACCCGGCGACGGCGCTGGCCGCGCAGTTCAACCTGCTCGGCTTCGCCGTGGCCGAGAACGTCGCCTTCAACCCGACGGCGGACGCCCTCCCCCTCGGCCCGACCCTGGAGACGGGCGCGGCGACGCGCGCTGAGCTGCACGCCTTCGCCGACGCCCCCAGCTGGAAATACACGCAAGTGCTGTACGTCGCCGCCGCCGCCAAGGGCGCGAAGGCGGGCGACCCCTACGCGGGCGCCGGCTCCTACGTCCAGATCGCCTTCCACCTGCGCGACATGTTCGGCAACCTCGCGGCGTCGGCCATCACGGAGCCTTCGCTCGCGCCGCCGCAGCCGCTGAACGACGCGCCGCTGCGCGTCGCCTACACGGACGCGCTGCTCGGCCCCGGCTCCTGGCCGAGCGTCGGCGCCGAGTACCGATTCTGCCGCCCCGAAGGCACGAGCCGGCGCGTCCTGTCGCTCGCCTTCACGTTCGACGCGAGCCGCTACACGCCCGACTCGCCGCCGTCGCCCTCCCACGATCCGAACGACGTGCCGGCATGGCAGCAGCGCGCGCTGGCCGACCAGGTCGCCTTCCAGACCGTCGCGCGCCAGCTCTCCGCGCCCGGCGTCTCGCTCTACGCGAGCACGACGATGGACGGCGGCGCGGCGCACGGGCTGGACGCCGCCGCCTTCGCCGCCTTCGCGCAGAGCGCGGCCGACTACCTCGCCGGCGTCGCCGACGGGAAGACACCGCCGCTGCCCGTCGTGCCGAAGGCGGAGTTCGATGTGGCGCCCTCGAACCCGGCCGACATCTTCGCCCTGGAGGTCTCGATCGTCGTCGAGCGCCCGGCCTCGCAGGTCGACACGGCCTTCGTCGGCACGGCCGCCGAGCGCATCTCCACGCTCGTCTCGCCGCGCGCGGCCGCCAAGGAGGGGGCCGAGACGCAGGCGCTCGCCGCCTTCGCGCGGGACCTCGAAGCGGCTTACGTCGACGGCGACGTGTTCCTCAAGGTGGCGAGCGGGCGCTCGCAGCGCGACACGGCCGACGCCCCGACGGTCTGGATCGTGCGCCTGCGGACGAAGCCCGGCTCGCCCGCCGACCCGGGCATCGGCTTCGCCGCCACGGGGCCGGCGCGCTACTACGCC
The DNA here is from genome assembly GCF_051525985.1 of Sorangium sp. So ce145. Taxonomy (NCBI): domain Bacteria; kingdom Pseudomonadati; phylum Myxococcota; order Polyangiales; family Polyangiaceae; genus Sorangium; species Sorangium sp. So ce145. Next base: position 8,521,540 of record NZ_CP150315.1, read on the forward strand.
CCGCGCCCGCTCGCGAACGTGCTCATCTCGCGCGGCGACGTCCCCATCCTCGCCTACGATCCGCGGACGGGCGTCGACTGGGACAGCCCGAAGGAGACGGCCTTCTCCGGCATCGCCATGGACACGTGGGGACGGACGGCGCTGGCCGCGCTCGATCGCTTCCTCTCGCCCGACGTCGCCGGCGCCGCTTTCCTCATCGACTACGTCGATCCGGAGGAGAACGGCTACCTGCAGAAGCTCCTCCAGGTGAAGGCCGACCTCGCCGCCGACATCGCGCAGACGCTGGAGCCGATCCTCCAGATCCCGCCGCTCGATCCGGACGATCCGGCGCCGCTCGACGACGCGTCGGAGACGATGCGCCAGCAGATCCTCGCCAAGGCCGAGAACGCCTACATCGTCTCGGCCATCTGCCAGTTCCGCGCCGACGTCTCTTCGAAGTACGTCAACGACCCCGAAAAGGACCTCTACGCGCCGCGCTTCTACGGGAGCATCGGCGCGGCGCTCGGGCCCGCGCCCGGCGGCGCGGCGGGCAGCGCGCCCGAGTCGCGCCCGTGGTCGTTCACTGTCGCGCGGCCCGTCCTCGCTCCGAAGGGCGCCTTCGTCACGACGGCGCTGACCGTGGTCGACCCGACGGCGCAGTCGCACCTGCCGCTCGAGCTCGACTTCAAGCTCTCGAACATCGAGCACGACATCTCGAAGGGCGTGGACGGCGAGTACCTCGCTTCGTCGTGGCTCACCTTCGTCATCCCGTTCGACCGCGAGCCGCCGCAAGCGCCGAGGGTCGACACGCAGATCGGCGCGGTCGACATCCCCGTCGTCCTGCGCGTCATCCCGCCCGCCCCGTCGCTCGTCGCGCAGGACGCGTTGCCGACGCCGGACGACAGTCAGGATCTGGTCAAGGCGTTCGAGGACGCGAAGCGCTGGAGCTACGCCTTCACCTACGAGAAGGACGTTGTCGCGCAGGACACCATCGACTGCTCGGTCAGCTTCAACCTCGACGATGTGGCACCGTCCGGCACGCTCGGCGCGCGCCAGCTCGACCTCTTCGACTACCTCGCGCGCTTCGTCTCGGTCTGGCCGGACATGCTCCGCACGATGATCGACGTGCTCGTCCCCGAGAAGATCGATCTCGACCCGGCGAGCGACGCCTACAAGCGCGCGCGCAAGCTCGTCGGCGATTTCTACAAGCTCCTGGAGCCGATGCCCGCCGCGTGGGCGCTCTGGCAGGCGCGCCTGGAGCGCAGGCGCCTGCTCGCCGCGCGCGTCGCCGGGCCGCAGGTCTCGGAGTTCGCCTTCTCGGTGCAGGAGCAGGACGTGGGCGGCCTGCTCGTCGCGCGCCGCACGCTGGGCAAGAGCACGGCGCAGGTCTGGGACTCGGCCGCGAAGCAGCTCGTCCCGCTGCCGCCGCCGCAACTGACGATCGACGACGGAGCGACCGTCTGGACGGCCACGCCCTATGGCTCGCCCGACCCGGAGCTGTTCAAGTTCACGAGCGGCGGCCAGACGCTCACCTACCAGGCGGCGGAGGGGCTGCGCCAGCGCCGGCCGATCTTCAGCGGTCTGGCCGGCGGGCTCGACATCGCCGCTTACCAGAACGGCTGGTCGGCCGTGCAGGTCTCCCGCAACCGCGACCTCGTGCGCGACGCCCAGGGGAAGACCATCCCGACGACGCTCGACTTCATCTACGCGACGCCGGAGATCCGCTTCGCCTCGCGCGTCACGCCGATGCTGCTGCGCACGCGCGTCTTCGACGTGGCCGCGCTCTCGTCGCCGCCCTTGCAGACGCTGGCGACGCACATCCAGCGCGTGCTGGCGCTGCTCTTCGAGGGGACGGCCCCCGGCACGGAGCAGCTCGTGCGCCTCGACGGCGAGTACGCGCAGACCATCGGCGCCGGGCTGCCCCCGGCCGTCGCGCCGATCTTCCTCGGCGTGCCGACGCGCGTCACGCTCGACGGCGCGGCCACACTCGCCGAGAACGCCGCGGGCTACGTCGGCCGCTGGTTCGCCGAGAACAACCCCGCCGACGGCTCGTTCCACTTCACGCTGACGCTCTTCCCGACGCTCAGCAGCAGCCGGCTCCCGCTCTTGCAGATGACGCAGCTGTCGCTGGCACGGAAGGACGTCTCCGGCCTGCCTGGTCGACCGCGCGGCGGCGCGCCCGAACCTCCGGCCGGGGCCCGAGGCGAGCGGCGGCCGCAGAAGAAGCAGTCGAGCCCGCGGCAGAAGGAGTCGCCGGCTGCGCGTTCGGGGGAGCCTCCGGGGCCGGAGGAGCGGCTGGACGACGGGGCGGAGAAGCAGCCCGCCGCGCGCCCGAAGAAGCGGCATTGACGGACGCCCTGATCCGTCGAATTCAGCGATGGATCGGACCAGGTTTGGATCCGAATCAAGCTCCCTGAAGGCTTGACAAAGACGCCTCTCGACCCGTGCAATGGTCGGGGTCATGCGGCCGGCCAATCGTGCTCGCACGCATGGTCCCACAGCGGTTCGACGAGGTTGAGCTCCGGGCAGTATTCACGTACTTGCTGATGCCCCCCGCAAGACAGCTCCGTCAGGGATTCGTGATGCGCGACTCAGGGCAATTGCCCGTCATCACCCGGCTCGTCGTCTCCCACTTCGCCCGCCTCCGACTCGCCGTCTTCCGGCTCGGCCTCCTCCGGCTCGCCGCCATCCGCCCCCTCCTCTTCTCCTCCGCCGTGGGCGCCGCGGGAGACGGGGAACGGCGCATAGTCCTTCATCTTGTCGGTGCCCGCGTACCAGTACTCCGCGGCGGCGCGCAGCCTCCGCTCGGCGTCGCCGCTGCCCGCCCGGATCGCCATGAGCCGCTTCTGCCCTTCGGGGCTCTTCTTGAAGCGGAGATCGAAGAAGCGGAGGAGCGATTGCTTGATCTGGGCGGCCTCGGCGGCCGGCTTCTCGAAGGCCGCGGCGGCCCGCTCCTGGCGCTGCTGCGCCGCTTGCCAGCGCGATTGCACGACGCGCAGGAGCTCGATCTTCTCACGAAGCCCGACTTCCTCGTCGCGCCCGACGGCCGCGTGCTCGCGAGCAAGTACGGCGAGCACGCGGGCGATCAGTGGTCGGTCGACGAGGTCCTCGCGCTGACGCGTGCGCCTGCGGTGTCGAGCGTGCGCGCGGCGGCCGAGGTGTGCGCGCGGTGATGGAGCACCCGAGGGCTCGGCCAGCGACAACCTCGACGGTCTGCTCGAAGTCGTAGCCAGGAAGACGAGCCGCTCCCGCCCTCAGACGGCAAGCCCGCCCCGACGACCGCCTCCCCCGCCGCCGCCCTGAGCTGTCGAGCTCGGCCAGGTCGCTTCCCTCCGCTTGACGAGGAAAAGAGATCTCCTCCCCTCGCGCCGGCTCCGCTCGCAGGGCTCACGCGGGGGCGGACGTCATTCATTCTCTGCCGCGCCGCGCGCCAGCACCGTCTCGCCACCGTTCTTGTCAAGCTCGATGAGCCGGCAGGGCGTCGCCTTCCGGATCCGCTCTGCCAGCGGGCGGGAGTGCGTCGTGATCCACAGCTGACTCCGGGATGCCGCGTGCACAAGGAGATCCCCGAGCGGCCCGAGCAGATCCGGATGCAGGCTCGTCTCTGGCTCGTTCAGCGCCAGCAGCAGCGGAGGCCTCGGGCTCAGCAGCGCTGCCAGGAGGCAGAGATAGCGCGCCGTGCCGTCCGAGAACTCGCGGGCGTCGAGCGGCCGCGACATCCCTGGCAACCCGAGCTCGACGCGGAACCGCCCCTGCGTCGAGGAGACCTCGAGCGATGCGCCAGCGAACGCGCTGGAAACGGCATCCTTCAAGGCGCCCCTGTCGCCGATATCGAGGATCGTCGCCAGCGCCGCGGCCAGATCGTGGCCATCGGTGCTGAGCACCGGCGTCCGCACCCCGACCTGCTCCACCCGCAACGGCGCGCCGGAGTCGGTGCGGAAGTGGTGATAGAACCGGAAGTTCATCAGCTGTTGCCGCACCACCGAGAGCAACGGAAAGCGGTGCGGCTCCACCACTTGCGCCAGCACCGACTCCGAGCCCCAGAGCGAGAAGGGAAAGGTCACGCGGTGGCCGTCCGCGTCGCGCACGAAGGCCGAGCCCGCGGCCCGCTCCAGCATCGGCAGGCGGCGGCGCTTGTCGAGCAGCCAGAGGTTCTCTTCCTTGATGTCCGGGTCCAGCTGGAACGGCCCTCCAGGCGGCGGCGTCAGCCCGCATTGAAGCTCGTAGACGAGCTGATCCAGCCGCACCCGCAGCGTCATCCGCACCGGGCCTTTGCTGCGCCCGCCGGCCCAGAGCACCGAGGGCATCCCCCCCTCTTCGGCCAGGGTGCGCGCAAAGCTCCCGCTCGCCGCGGCGCCCAGCAGCACCATGGTACGATAGAGGTTGGTCTTGCCGACGCCGTTCGGTCCGACGATGACATTGACCTGCGCGAGGGGGAGGGTCAGCTCGCGGATCGAGCGATATCCCGCGACGTGAAGCTCCTGGACCGTCATCCCGCCGAGGATAGCCCAGACGGGTTCGTTTCGGCATCGATGGGCTCCTTCCCCCGTGCGTAAGACAGCAGGCTGACCGTCAGGTTCCGGGAGATGCCGAACAGCGTGCCATCCTCGGCGCCCTCTCGCCCTGCCTGTTCACGGCTCCGGGCCGCGGGCTGCGCTCGCACGCGACGTCGTGCCGCCTGGTGGACGCCGCAAACCGCGGGCGAGCGGAGTACCCAAGGTGGAACGTCATGATCGACAGGCTGGGGGATCGATACGGCCTTCAAAACGAATCGTTCCACATCTTGGCAGGGTGGGTCGACTCGGCCGACTCGGCCCGCATTTGGCTCACCGACCAAACGGCGCTCAGCTTCTACAAGCGCCGCGCGAGCTTGGGGGCCGTCGCCGTCCACCGTCCACCTGGTCAAGCTCGAGGCCATCGCCGGCGAGCTCCTCGGGCGCGGGGCCTGCCGCCACGGCCTGCAGAACGGCCGCGGGTGTCGAGGTCGACTTCCGCGAGCGCGCGATCACGCTGGCGTCATACATGGCGCCGGAGCAGATAGCGGGGCCGCGGGGTCAAGGAACACCGCGGCGGGATCCGCACCTTCCGGCGGACCGGAGGCGGCGGTTGATGAGAGGATGGATGCCTGATGAAAAGAGCGTGTTCTCCCGGGTGCGGCGCGGTGGCCATCTCCTTTAGCTCGGATCCCCGGGATTGGGTGTGGGTCGGCGTGGTCCTGCTCGTGCTCGTCGGCGCCTGCGTCGCGCTCGTCCGCCGCTCCCGGCGCCGTCGCTGACGCGGTAGGCCGCCTGCACTCCGTAGGGGGCGTTGCTCGCTTGGGGCGGCGCCTGGCGGGGGAGCAGCCGCGGGGTCGAGCTGGACGCCGCGAGTACTGCACGCTCTGGACGGAACGATCCGCGTCCATTGTGGTCCTCTCGTCTGGATTCCGTTTGACGCCGGATCCCTGTTATCAGAAGAACCGCCCGCGTCGCCACGTTGCTCGTCTGTTGCGGAGAGGGGAGAAGCGGAGAGGCCGACAGAGAGCCCGACGAGCGCGCCAGACCCGTGCCCCGGATTCGGCGACATATCCGGAGACGAAGCGACCTTCTTGAGCTGTAGCGACGCGTGTAGCTCGAAGTGCCCGCCGCCTGGAATGGCCCCATGGATATATGTGGATTTCGATCCGTCGGCATTCAGGTTTGTCACCATCATCGATGACGACGACACGGGCAAAGGCGCGGGGTGGCAAGAGGCCAAGGCCAAACTGAATTTTAAGAGACTTACTGTTCCGCATGAGATCAAGAGCTGGTTCTGCGCTTTCACCATCGGCATGCCGCTCCGGACCGAGATTTATGGACCAATCGATGCAGACCGTGCAGCCAGCATCAGCGAGGAGATTACGGAGGAGGTAGCAAACCGCATGGACTACCATCTCCCGCAGGGAATATTCTGTAGTAGGTTCATCGACCAGACGCGGGCGACGTTCAAGTCCAAGTACAAACGGCTCGGTGCAACGGTGACGAATCCATGACGATAACTCGCTCCGAGCTTCTCGACGTCGTCTACCGATTCTACCCGCGGGGCGTGCACAACACCGATCGCATCTACGTGCCTCCGGGCGAGCCCGTTTACAAGGACACGGAAGAGCACCGCCGCCTGGTGGAAGCCGCAGACCGCGGGCGAGCGGAGTACGCAAGGTGGAAGGCAATGATCGACCGGCTGGGGGATCGATACGACCTTCAAAACGAGTCGCTCCACATCTTGGCAAGGTGGGTCGACTCGGCCTACTCGGCCCGCATCTGGCTCACCGAAGAAACGGCGCTTAGCTTCCACGTGTCCCTGCTCGGGCCATACTACGGGATCCATCTCCCCGGCATCCCCGAGGAGGAGCCGGTGGCGCTTGATATCGCCCGGGAAATCGAGTCCACGTACCCTGGCTACCGGCCGATCCCGCCGGAGATCGGGAACGAGGTCGTGCCGGATGTGGCGATGATCGTGGTGTTGATGGGCGAGGCGACGATCTACATGTGCCTCTTATCGGACAAGTGGACTTGGGTGGATCCGTAGCTGTTCCCCTGGGTGAATGCCGCCCGCGTGGCCGAGCACGCTATTGGATGGACAGAGCTGAAACATCGACTCCGGGATTGTGAGACTATGAAACACAACGTTGAAGAGCTACTCGGCATCGTCTATCGATACTATCCCCGTGGGGTCGGGATTATGGATGACGGCGATATCGACGTCCAGCGATGCATGGAGACCGAAGAGCACGACCGGCTCGTGCGCGCGGATCCAGGCATCGAAGAGCGACCGATGGCACGACCTGCGGCGTCGCATCCAAGACGGATTCCCTGGTAGGTTCATGAACCATTCGCTGCACCTCCCCACCGGAGGCCTCGACGCCTGTTACTCTTTTTCGATCGACATGCCGGAGTCCACGGGTCGAACGCTATGGTTCCATGTGAGCTTTCTGGTTCCTTACTATATCGTCCATTGCGAACGCACGATCGATATCGTAAAGCGAACGAGGAACTCGTTCTCGGTCAAGTTTCTAGGACTACATTTCATCGTTCCGCGCAGCCCGTTCGATCCGAGGTTCGTCGCTCGTCCGGACGATGCGCAAAAGTTTGCCATCATCGGGAGGGAATATGCCACCTTCGATCTGTTGCCCGACGAGCATCCATGCGCGGAGTGGATCTCCGGCGACATCGAAGCGACCTTCGGTTGCGAACGGATGCCGCCGGAGATCGGGACTGTGCTCGTGCCCGATGTGATGCCGGGCCTGCGTCTCCCCGGGGAGGCTAGACTCTACGACTGCCTGTTCACGGACCAGCACAGGTGGGTGGAGCCATCGCCGTCTGATGAGCCGGCACCCGGCGTCCAGATCGAAGCGAGCAACCTGACACAGCCCCTCATCGCGGTGCTCACGGTGCTCACGGCGCTCTACTGCATCTTGTGGCCCCTGATGCCAGAGTTGCAGAGCGGTTCTTGCTACTCCGTGGTCGAGACGGCCGGAGTCCTTCGCAAGGACGAGTTGATCGACACGCTCGCGAAGATTCGCGTGCTCCTTGAGCCGCCGAAGACTCCATGGGGCATCGCTGCCAGGCGCGAGCTCGAAGCTGCCTCGCGCGAGCTCGAAGCGCTGGTCGCCTCGTGGGACGGCGAAGGCGAGCCGCCGGCCGCCATGGTCGCCTGGGCCTGGAGCTTCCTGGCGAGTTGGCCCGTGAACTCAGAGCCCGCAGCTTCCTCGTAGCACGACTGCTGGAAATTGTCCCGATCGGCAGAAGAGCCGCCGAGATCGCCAAGAGGAGAGCGGGAGGGCCGTCCGGGTATGTCCCCTCCTACTCCCATGGTTTCTAGGCATCACGGCGGTTCGCTTCGCTGCCTGCCTTGCTGAAATCGTGGCAGCCGCCGTGGAGGTCCGTGCCGTTCTCCCATGACGTGACTTCGGCTACTCAGGGAACCGAAACGTCTCGACGGCGATGCCGTCCTCCCCCGTGAGCACGTCGCCGGACCAATCCCAGCTCGTGCCGCCCGGGCCCGGCAGCCCGATCTCGAAGGTGACCCGCTCGAGCGTGAGCTGGTCCTCGTCGAGGTAGGCGATGCCGATCGAGTCCCCACCGCGCCCGGGGCCGCCGTAACCGCCGTCGCCTCCGGGGCCGCCGCTGCCCCCCTGGCAGGACCACATGCCGTCCCCCAAGGCGCCTCCTGGAGCGCCTCGGCCGGCCTTGCCGCCCTCCTCCGGCTCCCCGCCGTCGCCGCCTTGGCCCCCGTCGTCGCTGATGATGAAGCTATCGCGCACCGTCACCGTCGCGTGGAGCGCCAGGATCCCGATGCTCGGCTGGGCGTTCCCGCCCGCTCGGCCGCCCCGCCCCCCGCAACCGCCCGCGCCTCCGGAGCCGCCGCCGGCGCCGCCCTGGGTGGCCACGCCGCACACCGCGAGCCCACCGCGACGCCCGCCACCCCCGCCGCCGCCTTGGCCCGGCATCCCCCGGGCGCCATCGCCGGCCCAATCGCCGTGCCATCCGGTCTCATCGAGCCGCCCGCGGCCCTTGCCCGGTGCGCCGGCGGCGCCCCACATGCCGCTTTTCCCGGTGGTGCCGCTGCTGCAACCCCCGTCTGCCTGGCTGCCACGTCCTCCACTTCCCTGGTGCCGTGGGTTCGGCTCGGGTACGGGCTCGCCGTCCTCCCCATCTCCGGCGCCGTCGGCGAGCCCGTCGCCCCCCTTGCCACCGACGCTCGGGATCCCTCCCTCGCAGGAGTTCACCGCTCGAGCCCCACCCGGGACCGTCGCTGCGGAGCACGCGTCTCCCCCATACTGCCCGTCCGGTCCTTCCGCTGCCCGGCCCGGCCATCCGTCCCCATCGTGGCCCCCCAATCCGTAGTCGGCATCGATCCAGCTTCCGACGATCTCCACCGCGGCGCCCGACCGAACGATCATCCCGATATGCATTTGGCTGCGGATGAACATGTGATCGATGACCGAGACCCCGTCCGCTGCCCCCGTGTCGCCGGCGCGCGCCGGCTCGACGATCAGCGCGATCTGCCCGACCGAGAGGGGACCGAGCTTGCTCATGCCCTGCGACACGGTTTGAACCTCCTTCACGCGTTCCCATTCCAACGTGCTGAAGCCTCCGTAGATATCCACCCCGGAAGGCAGCGTGAGGGACTCGTCGAAGCCATCGTTGTTGGCGAACACGCGACCGCGCCCGGTGCGCGCAAGCTCGATGCCGCGCTGGATGGAACGAACCGGCCTGTCCTTCGTGCCGGGGTTCGCGTCGTCGCCGCCGAAGAACGGATTGTGGACGAACACGCCGCAGCCATCGACCGCCTTGCCGTTCGCAAGGTGCTCCAGGCAGACGGACTCGGGGATCGGATCGCCTCCACACGTCGATGGTCCGTCGCACGGCGGCGCACCGTTCGGGTCGTCCACCCCCGGTGCGGTCCCGCAGCCGGCCGAGGCGAGCGGCAGCGCAACGACAAGGAGGATCGCGGAATTCAGGTTCATGGGCATCCCTCGATGGCCGCGTGTCGCGCGGCGCGATTCAATGGATCGGCTCGCCTGCCGCGGGGAAGGCGACCAGTTGACCTTGTGGGCCGCGTTCCCCTTTGCCCACCTCGTCCTCCGTGCCGGCGTTCCCCGCGAAACCGCCGTCACCGGCGCCTCCGACACTCACCGTGGTGCCGGGTCGAATGGCGAAGTTGGGCACCACGTAGGCAATGCCGACGGATGCGCCACCGAGCCCGCCGCCGGCATCACCTCCGCGACCGCCGTTGCCTCCATAGCCTCCGCGGCACGCGCCCCACAGCACGCCGTCTCCAGCATAACCGACGCCGCCGTGAGCGCCCTGGCGACCAACGCCGCCCGGTTGGCCAGTTCCGCCGACGCCGCCATGGCCGCCGTTGCCAGTGCGCACGTCGGTGTTGGCCACGGTCAGGTCCGTGCCCTCCAGCGCGACGATACCGATGCTCGCGCCGCCATAGGCGCCGCCCTTGCCGCCCTCGCCACCGCAGCCCCCGCTCCCCCCCGATCCGCCGGCCGCACCACGTTGGGGGCGGCTTGTCGGACACGCAAACATGAGCCCGCGCGACTTGCTGCCGCCGCCGCCGCCGCCGCCGTAGCCGACGCCGCCCTTCGTCCCGTCCTCACCACGGACACCGGTCCATCCATCGTCGCTGAGGAAGCCTGGACCCAAGGCGCCATCCGCACGACCACCGTCGGCGCCGTCTGCGCCATCGCCCCCGTCCTCGCATCGCGTTTGATCCGCGCCGAGCCCCGCGTGGCTGTCGCGATCGGGATCCTCCGCGAGCGCCGGCTGTCCCGGTGCGCCATCGCCGCCCACGTCGAGTCCGCCGTCACCGCCGTAGCCGCCCGTCGACTCGATGCCGTCGCCGCACACGGTGACCACCGGAAGGGCGCCCACCGCAGCGTCTACAGTACATGCGTTCGCGCCGTTGTTCCCTACGACGCCGTCCGGCGCCCGCTCGGTGTCCGCGTCCTCTCCCGGCTCCCCGTCCTTGCCGTTGCCGGCGACGATCACGCTGTCCTGCACGATCGCCGTGGCCCCCGTGCTCAAAATCACCGCGATCGACGACTTGCCATCGGGCGCCGAGGCGTCCGCCGCCACGACGCGCACGCCGGCGATCACCGACGTCGTGTCGTCCCCCGCGACCGCCTTACCCTCCTCCCGGAGGACCCGCAGCGGGATCCCCCCCGGCGGAGCGATGATCGTCGGGTGATCGGGCCCGCCGAATGAGCCCTCGTACGACCAGTCCCCGCCGTCACACAGGCGCCCGCCCCAGAGGTCGACCCCCGAGGGCAGCGTGATCGTCTCCGCGAACTCCCCGCCGCACGCATACACGCGCAGGGTCGCGTCCTCGCCGCGGCTCCGCCCGTGCGCGGCCAGCCCGATCGCGTGCTGCAACGTCCTCACCGGCGCGTCCTTCGTGCCAGGGCTCCTGTCGTCACCCGACAGCGGGCTGACGAACACGCCGCATTCATCCAGCGCCGGCGCCGTGCCGGGCTCTCCCTCGCACGGACCGGGCGGAGGCACCGGCTCGGGCTCGCACGCCTCCACCTCCCAGCAAGGGTCGGAGTACGGACACCCTGTCAGCGTGCTCGCGCCGCACACGCAGATCGCAAGAGCGACGACACCCCGCGCCGCGCGCCGGCCTTCCTTCGAACGCATCGTCTCGGCCCCCGATGTCGTCACCACGACCCCTCGAGCATCACGCCGATCTCTCGCCCGGTCGCCACGGGCGACGCGTGGATCCGATCCCGAGCCGGCGTGAGCCCCAGGAAGGAGAAGTCCGTGAAGAAGGAAGCGGCGGTCGCTGCCCCGATCACACCGCCGGTGATGAGCAGGGCCGTGCCCACGCCCGCGGACAGGTTGCGCTCGTCTCGAAGGCGGAGCAGGTCAGCGCACGCCGGTCTGTCCGCCGCTTGAAAGCACCTGGACCCGCTCGGCGTCGCGCCGCCGTTGAGCCCGTCGCGGCGTTCGCTCAGATCGCCGTCGAGATTCGTGGCCCGGATCATGAGCAGGCTGCCCACCGACAGGGTGGCCGTCGTGGCGGCGATCCCCGCGATGCGCAGCGTCGCCGGCCACGACGCCGGCTGCCCGGGAGCCTGCGGGCGCGCAACGGGCGGCGCGCTCGAGCGCTTGGGCACGACGGGCGTGTCGCCCTTGCCGCTGCTCTCGGCCGAGCGCAGCAACTGGAACGTCATGATGGGCTCGGTCCCCGCCTGCGCGTCCAGCGTCTGGGTGCCTTCCCCGCGGTCCGGTGCCTGGGCCCGCACCATGTGCTTGCCAGGCTCGAAGAACAGTGTGTAGGTCCGCCTGGGCCGGCCGATGGACTTGCCGCCGACGAACACCTCGGCATCCGGCGGATCCACCGAGAGATAGAGGGTGGCGAGGAACGGAACGGCCTTGGCCAGGCCATCCGCGAAGCCTCTTTGCTGCTCGGGAGAAAGCGCCTTGCGCCGCTCAAGGCTCCAGGCCAGGTGCTCCGCCGCGTCACGGAACTTGCGCAGCTTGAGCTCGCAGAGGCCCAGCTCTCCGGCGATCTCGGCGGCCTCTCTCTCTGTGACGGATGTCGCGTCGATCGCCTCGAAGGCCGCCGTGTAGGCAGCGTGCGCCTCGGACCACTTGCCCGACGACCGAGCTTGCCGGGCGCGGCGAAGGTGATCTTTTGCGATCGAATCGCCGCTTCGTGCGGGGGCTGGATTCCTGTCCTCCGCACGGACCGGATGCGTCGTGCCAATCGCGACGCCAAGCACCAGGCATGCCCAGAGCGATTGCCCGACAAAACGCATGCAAGGACCCTACTTGCGCCAGCGGTGGCGCGTCAACGGCACGGAAAGTGTCATGACCTGAACGGTTAGATGAGAAAATCCCACCCCATCGGGGAATGCAGCTTCGCTGCTCTTGCGGTCGCGGACGCCGCACCCCCGCGTGTCGCACATTACCCGACCGACGCTGGGGCGCGCTGCATTTTTTTGAAGCCCTCCAGGCGGCTCAGGTGTTCTACCGGTTATGGGCGAGCCAGGCCGCACCCCCACCGGCTTCAAGTTCCTCCGGCGCCTCGCGAGACGATCCGGTGTCCCTGCGCGACACGCAGAGGACGTCGCGCAGGAGGCCTTGCTGCGGGGGCTGGAAGCGGATCAGCGGCTCGATCTCGGGGAGGGCCGGGCGGCCTACGGTGCCACCATCGTCCTGAACCAGGCGCGGAACCACGTCCGGAACGCACGCCGTCGGGGGGAGGTCCTGACCTCGTTCGACGACCACGAGCTTCAGGCGGAGGGCCCGACTCCGGAGGAGATGCTCCGCAAGCAGCAGCGGGAGGCGCTCCTCCGCGACCTGATCAGCCAGGTCGACCCCAGGTACCGCGACGTCTTGATCAAGCACGAGCTCGAGGAGGTGCCGCTCGTCGAGATCGCCTCCGAGCTGGGGCTCAACCCGAAGACGGTGAAGACACACCATCTCCGAGCGCTAAAGGACCTCGCCGCGGCCGTGAAACGGCGGAGGGCGCGGCAGCACCCGCACGGAGGGGACGACGTCGCGTGCGTCCCGTTCGCCTTCGGTCTGCGCGGCCGCGAGGGGTGGCTGAGCAAGTTGGGCCGCCTGGGCATCAAGATCCTGGCGCAGGGAGCGGTCGTCGTGCTGACCGGCGCCGTCCTCTCGACGTTGCCGGACTCGTTCAACCCGGAGTCGTGGTTGCGGGCGGTGGTGGCGCGCGCTCCTGCGCCCGCGCCGGCCGTGGAGGAGGTCGCGCCGCCGCCGGCCCAACTTCCCATGCGCGCGGCGGCCTCGCCGACCGCGCAGGAGATCGCGCGGCCCGCGCAGGGCCGAGACGCACGGGGGCTCGCTCCCTCAGGCGCGCCGGTTCGTCGCAGCCCGCTCCCCGTCCGCGCCGTGGTCCCAGCCGTCAGCGAGCGCGAGCAGCGCCTCATCGACGAGGCCCGAAGGGCCATCGAGGATCATGACGCGGTCGCAGAGGCGCGCCGATCGCTCGAGACGCACGCACGGGAGTTCCCGCAAGGACAGCTCGCCGCGGAGCGTGAAGCGCTCCTGACGCGAATTCGCTGACTCCTCGTCGTCACTCCGACAGCTGGCGGGCGGTGACGCAGGTGATGTCGTCGGACAGCACAAGGCCGAGATCTGCCTTGCGTCCCGACAAGGATGTTCACGTCCAGGAGACGAAACACGATGGATGGGATGGAGGATTTACTTGGCGCGATGTGGCTCATCTCGCCGCTCGGGCTCGCGATGATTGCCTGCGTCGCGATCGGCTTCGCGGTCACCGCGCGCGAAGCGCTGGGACGGGAGCGGGGGCTTCGCGAGGCGCGCGAGCACGCGCACGATGACGAGGAGGCCGCCCTCGCCGATGCGAAAGAGCAGGCAGCGGGGGAGCGGGACCGCTACCGGCGCCTTCTCGACTGTCACGTCGACGCGGCGCTCGCGGAGCTGACGGACGCGCGCGCGCCCCGTCCCCTGGCCAGGAACGGTCCTCGAGTCGTTCTGCGCGACGATGCCTTCGTGGAGGAGAAAGCTGGCCGAGAGCACGGGGTTGGAACCAAGGGAGGTGGAGCGCTTGCTGAGGAGCGATCTCCCCATGACGCCCGGCCTCGCGCGGCAGCTGGAGGGGAGGCCGAGCTCGCCCGTCGCGCCGCGACCCTGACGAGCTTCCCGCTCCAGCGTGACGAAGGCGGGCCGGGTTCCGCGAACGCCCCCGATTGGGAGGACGTGGAGCGCTCCGCGCTGAACACGACGCTTCCGGGAGTAGGGGACCATGGGTGAGCGCAGCCATGCTTCGCGTTCGACTGAGCAGCGACGGCTGGCGTCTTCCTTGGGGCGCAGACGCCTGCGGGGAAGGCCGCGAATCGGTGCCGCAGGAGTGCGGGTACGCGACATCATCAGATGAAGGGCGATTTCCCACGAGAGAGGGTGAAGCCATGGGTCGTCCGTCGGATGAAGACGAGCGTGCCGCCGCGTACGCGCGCTTGTTTTGCCCGGCGCTGGTTCGCGCCGTACCGCGCTGGCTCGCGAGGCTGGGGGTCCCGCTGTGGCATCGTGCCGACGTCGCAGGCCAAGTCTGGCTCAACGCCTGGGAGAGCTGGCCCAGGTTCGATCCGAAGCGCGGCAGGCCTGAACGCTGGTTGAACGCGATCGCCGTACACGTCGCCGCGCACTACCACGAGCGGTTGCAGCACCGCAGGGAGGAGCTCGTCGATTTGATCGATGTGCCCGATCCAGCACCGGATGCCTTTGCTGCGATGGAATCCCACAGCATCAGAACGGGCACCATCGACGCGGTGAACGAGCTTGATCCGCAGCTGCGCTTTGTTCTCATGGCACACGATCTGGATGGGATCCCGATGGGCCAGGTGGCAGAAGACGCGGGGCTACCTCTCTCTACGCTCTACAAGCGACGCACAAAGGCCCTCGGCGCGCTGCGCGACGGCCGATCGCCTCGTGCACGCCACGAGCCGCAACGTGATCCCCGAGGACGACGGCGCGGCTGAGGGCGCTGGCGATCGTGATGCGCGAGCTCAGGGCGATTGCCCCTCATCGCCCGGCTCGTCGTCTCCCGACGCGCTCTCCGCCGACTCGCCGTCTTCCGGCTCGGCCTCCTCCGGCTCGCCGCCATCCGTCCCCTCCTCTTCTCCTCCGCCGTGGGCGCCGCGGGAGACGGGGAACGGCGCATAGTCCTTCATCTTGTCGGTGCCCGCGTACCAGTACTCCGCGGCGGCGCGCAGCCTCCGCTCGGCGTTCACGACGAGGGTGTACGCGGCGTCGCGGAGCTTGCGCGAGCGCACCGTCTCGAGAGAGAGCGTCTTGTCGGCGAGCATGCGCGCGAGCACCGGCGAGAGCTCGCGGAGGCGGTCCGCCGCGGCGGCCTCGCCGCGAGGCGCCTTTTGAACGGCCTCCGCGTGCTCGGAGCAGAGCAAGAGGAGATCGGAGGCGTCCTGGACCAGATCCGCGTCGCCGCTGCCCGCCCGGATCGCCATGAGCCGCTTTTGCCCTTCGGGGCTCTTCTTGAAGCGGAGATCGAAGAAGCGGAGGAGCGATTGCTTGATCTGGACGGCCTCGGCGGCCGGCTTCTCGAAGGCCGCGGCGGCCCGCTCCTGGCGCTGCTGCGCCGCTTGCCAGCGCGATTGCACGACGCGCAGGAGCTCGATCTTCTCACGAAGCCCGCGGATCTCCTCGCGCGTGAGCGGGGGCTCGTCGTCGGGAAACGGCGTGCGCACGAGATCCGCCGCGTCGCGCTCGGCGGCGAGCTGGATGCGGCTCGACCAGATGACGCGGCGAGCGAGCTTGCCTGGAAAGAGAAAGGCGTTATCGCCGAGCGACTCGGCCTCTCGGAGCAGCTCGGCCTCTCGCTCGGCGCTCAGCGTGAACTCGGGCGCACCGCCCGACGAGCGGCGCGCGCCTCCGGCGTCGCTCGAAGCGCGCGTGCTCTGGGCGTTCTTGGTCCTGGATGAAACGGCGGTGGGTGCCTTCGGTGCCATGGCGATGAGATGTCTCCTTGTCGAGGTCAGCGCCCCTCCGAGCAGAGGCGCGGTCGCTCAATGAGGGAATCGGCGCCGCCGAGGCTTCGGGTCACAGGAGAGCACGATACCGACGCTTTCGTCGCAAGGGCGCAAGGGCGCAAGGGCGCAAGGGCGCAAGGAGACAGAGGCCCAGCGCAAACGGACGCCGAGGCTGCGCAGCAGCGGCGACGGCCGTGCGCAGGCGTCGCGCTATAGTAACGTAGACCACCAACTGGGCGCGTAGGAGGGCGCCGGGGCTGCGCAGGAGCTAGGTGATCGTACGATAGGACACCAAAGTGGATGCGCAGGAGGGTTGCCGGGGCCGCGCAGGAGGCACGCGATCATACGATAGGACACCCGAATGGGTGCGCAGGAGGGTCGCGGGGGCTGCGCAGGAGGGCGCCGGGGCTGCGCAGGAGGGCGGCCGGGACCGCGCAGCAGGAGCGCCGGGGCTGCGCAGGAGGGCGCCGGGGCTGCGCAGGAGGACGGCCGGGACCGCGCAGCAGGAGCGCCGAGGCTGCGCAGGAGGGCGCCGGGGCTGCGCAGCAGGAGCGCCGGGGCTGCGCAGGAGGGCGCCGAGTCCGCACAGGAGGGCGGCCGGGGCTGCGCAGCAGGAGCGCCGGGGCTGCGCAGGAGGGCGCCAAGGCCGCACAGCAGGACTGCCGGGGTGAACGACCGGGGGCCCTGGTAACACGTTCCTGAGCTACAGGTCCCTGCTCCGGGAGGACTGGAAACAGGGACCGGATCCTCGTCGACGCGACACGCTCGCCGCACTTTCTCGGACCGCCTGGATCTATACACGAACCGCTCCCCGTGGTCGCGGTACACACGAGCCTCTCCTCATGATCCGGCGTGAGTTCGCGCAGGTCACCGCGCCATGGCGCGCGTTGATGGCGACGGGGGCGGCAAGGCACCTTGACCTGCGGTGATTACGCCTGCTCTGCCTGCACCGGCTCGAGCGGGTCGAGGCGCGCCAGCGGGCGGCGCTCGAGCGGCGCGGCTGGCCGGTAGACGGCCCCGGCTGCCGCCCGTCGATGTGACGCGCGCTGGCATGCCCCTCGCTGCGCAATTCCGCGAGCGACGGATCGCGTCTCGTGGAGGTGGCACATGCACACCAGGATCGGCCGGACCATGGCGGTGCTCGTCGGAGCGTCGGCCTGCGGCACAGCGGACGAGGAGGCCGAGGCACCGGCGGACCCCGACGGTAACGTCGAGGTGCCGCCGCGGAGCTTCTACGTGGAGCTGAGTCAGGACACGACCGCGGAGAGCGCGCTCCCGCAGATCATCCAAGCCGGTCGGCACGAGTTCGCGGCGGCCTGCGCCGATCGCCCGGACGCGTCGCTCCGCATCTTCAACCCGTTCGACCCCGGCGACTTCGCTGACGTGCCCTGCGCCTCGATGGTCTGCGACGGCGAGAGCGGCGGCGCGCCGACCCAGGAGGAGAGCGGCGAGCCGATCGGAGCGGCTCAGCAACCGTGGAGCCCCATCGGCTTGGGGTGCAGCATCTTCATGTTCGGGGCCGGCATGGTCGCAACTTCCGCGGTGTGCCCCAGAGCAAGGGATCCGCGGGATGCGCAGCGCTGCTCCAACTACTCAGGTGCGGCGCTCGGCACCCTGGGAGTCCTCTGCAGCTTCATCTGAGCCATGAGCAAAGAGCTGAGGACCATCGGCATCCTGGCCTCCGGCGCGGCGATTGTCGCCGCGGCGTGGCTCGACGCGCCTGTTCCTGAGGGGACCTTCCCGCCCCTCGGCTGGCTCCGCGCCGGCCTACCCGTCTACCTGTACGTCTTCGGCCAGTGCTGGCTGGCCGAAGGTCGTGCCCGCGAGCGGCGCGCACGCGGGCTCAGGGACGAGAAGTAGGTGCGCAGGCATCGGATCCCTCCGGGGCACGACCCGTCGAGCTCGCGCCCGACGTGCTCGCCGTCGAGGAGGTCGTCGAGGCCGAACTGGACGTGGACGCCGTAGCGCTCGCCTCGGCCCCTCCGGCCCCGCCCACTCCACGCGCTCGCTTCCGACGCAACCGGCGACGCCCCCAGCCGATCCTCTGCCGAGGACCGCGGACGAGCTCCGCGATCTCATCCCCGAGGGCGAGGGCGCGGCTCAGGGCGCTGTCGAGCGATGGGGCGACGGCGGCCCGCGGCGATGGGCTGGTCGGCGCGACTCGTCGAGGCGCAGGGCTTCAGGGTGGGGCCGCTTGAGCCTAACTTCGAGGACGTGCGATCCGCCATCCGGCATCACACCCGTCGGAATGCCGGCGAACGTGATGAACGCAACGGTTCAAACGCTGCGCTTCTTTCGCCATGGAAACCAGCGACCATCTCCCTGACACTGTCGCTGCTCCCACGACGCGCTCGGCCGAGCAGGTCCAGGGCCGCAACGCCATCGCGTTCGCGGATGCGCCTCGACCCTGCTCCGGGCTGCTACTGTCCTCCCATACCGTCCACGCGTCGCCTTGCCGCTGAGATCGTCCGCATGGTGCCACCGCGCGACCGCGCGCTGCTGCTTCGGTTCGGCCTCGACCTGAACAATCCAACGGACGCGGAGCTCTTCGTTGAGGGCGTCCGAGCCGCCGAGGACGCCATCGCGGCGCAGCAGCGCTGGGAGCGAGCAGCGGCCAGCCCGTCGAGCCGCACGCGATCACCTTTAACGCGCGCTGCACGTCGTCGCGCGTCGCGCTGACGTTGCGGCCAAGCTCCCGGAGCGCCGCGTTCCGCTCTGCGCGCTGGTCGCGCTTGGCGCACAGAGTACTACTTCCTGTACCTGGTGGTGGACGTCTACAGCCGCAAGCACGTCGGCTGGTCGGTCGAGACCGAGGAGTCGATGCTGGCTGCCGGTCGCCCCCACCGGGCGTCAGGCTTCGGGAACTCGCGCAAC
The DNA here is from genome assembly GCF_051525985.1 of Sorangium sp. So ce145. NCBI lineage: Bacteria > Pseudomonadati > Myxococcota > Polyangiales > Polyangiaceae > Sorangium > Sorangium sp. So ce145. Next base: position 8,540,402 of record NZ_CP150315.1, read on the forward strand.
CGATCCGTCGCCCCAGACCGCTCTCGTTGCCACGCTCTCCGAGACGCTCACCCGTGCTGTCGCACCCGGGGACGAGGCGGCGGCCCCCGGGTCGTCTATAAGGCGATCGGCCAGCTGCTCGGATTACCCCGCGGCACCGGGGGCGGCGAGCAAGCCAGGGCCGACCTACACGCCGCGTCGGATTCTGTCAGCAACAAAACCGGCAGGATTCGGGAGCCGACGCCCTCGCCATCGTTGCCGGCATGGGTGTACCGAGGAGACCATCGCACGCGCGAGCATATCGCTTCGCTAGTGCAAAGGCGCACGCCCATTGACGCAACGCGCAACAATTCAGTTCGAGTCGCTACTATGACGCTCTTGACATTCTCAAGCTAGTTCGGATTTCCTCTTCATCTGGAGACGAATCTCATGGACATTCGCAACACTGGGCACCTCATCGGCAAGGTCGCATCCGTAGACGGCTCAGCCATAGTCGTCGAGGCCGAGCGGCTGTCACTCGAACTAAGCGACGACGTCGAAGTACATGTAACAATTGGATCTTTCATCAATTGCGGCGGCACACACGGTGACGTACTGTGCGCAGTGATCCGGGTATATGAGGAACAGGTCGAACGCCCTAACCGTGAGATTCAAGGACAGCGACAAATCATCACCGTACGAAAGATCGATCTCATCGTAGTTGGCACGGTATCTGACTCACGAGGATTCGAGCGGGGAGTTGATCAGCTTCCGCCCGTTGGAACGAGCGCATTTTTCGTTACTGGTAGCGCCTTCGAGGAGATTCTGGAGCGCTCGCTAGACCATACAGCCCGATTGCGGCTGTTTCCGGTAGGAGAACGTGTCGGGACTGGTTCCGGCAGTGCTCGATTTGATCTCGATCGATTCTTCGGCCGTCATGCCGCCATTCTGGGCACCACTGGTTCCGGTAAGAGCTACACGGTCGCAGCACTGGGGCAAGCGGTCCTCCGATCCTATTCGCGCCCACGACTTATACTCTTTGATATACACAACGAATATCCTCCTGCGTTCCAAGGTGAGTTCTCAGCGCGATCTCAGTGCATCCCCTGGAGCAGCTTCAAGCTCCCGTTCTGGATGCTCACTTTCGACGAGTTCGTAGATATCTTCGGCGGCGGCAACCTCGGCTCGACTCAAAAAGCCGTACTCACAGACGCCCTACAAGCTGCGCGACGGCAAAGCCCACACAATGTGCTCGGCAAGGACGACTCTCGCATCTCTGCCGATTCCCCTATTCCATTCTCCTGGGACGACCTACACTCAAACCTGAAAAGTACGATAAATTCAAAGAAACCATCGGAACAAGGTAGCCTCCCAGCGATGCTTGAAAAGATGGATGTTCGGCGACAGGATCCACGCTTCGAATTCTTTTTCCGTTCGGCCGAGAATACGGACGCTGCCGGTGCCTTCTTCGCGAAACTATTCGGCTTGGTCGATGGCGACACCCACATTACCGTCCTCGACCTCTCCGGGCTCCCAGCAGAGGTCAGGTCAACCGCTATCGGCGTACTCGGTCGTCTGATTTTTGACTATCGATATTGGGACCCTGACCCTAACAACCTTCCAATAGCTCTCGTTCTCGAAGAGGCGCACACATATATACCGGCCGAGTCGGACAGCCGTTACCGTGTAAGCCTCGAATCGATCGAGCGCATTGCCAAAGAAGGACGGAAATACGGCCTGAGCCTCGTGGTTGTCTCACAGCGCCCCTCCAGCGTATCACCAAGTATTCTTTCACAATGCGGAACATTTGTTGCTCTTCGACTCACCTCGGACACCGACCAAGACAAGGTGCTTCGTCTGCTACCAGACACGTTGGGCAGTCAGAAGGGCGTACTTGCTTCACTGCGTGATGGGGAGGCCATCGTCTCCGGCGACGGCGTCACGCTGCCGGGGAGAATCCGCTTCAAATTTGCCGACCCCAAGCCGGGGAGCGCCGACATCCGCTTTCATCAGGCCTGGGCTGCCGGTCCACCTAACGACTATTCTCCCGTTGAGATCGCACGCCGATGGCTTCGGCAGGAGCGCCACTAGATGATTCTACATCGCATTCGCCTTGGTGGCTGGCGCTCATACGATCCGACGTCTCAAGTCGATCTCACAGACCTGAATCAAGTCAATGTTATAATTGGCCCAAACAACGTCGGAAAATCAAATCTTACGCGTTTCCTGGTCCGATTGAGAGAATCTTTGGCCGGCATGGCAAACATGGATCCATGGCGCAAGGGAGAGGACTGGAAGAAAACATTAGGCATCGACATTTCGATCGACGAAGCAGATCTTTGGCTCCGCGAATCAGGTAAGATAAGTGCAACTTTAGAGCTCTCCGTGGAATCATGTGATATTCCTGAAGACGTAGCAAACCTCGTATGTCCTGATGGGAAGCTGCGAGCTGAATGTACGATTGAGAGGTCTGCTTCCGAAGGCCGTAGCGGATCGAAAGGCAAATATCTGCTGCAGGTCATCCCAGTTACCCCGAACGGCACCCCTGTCGTGCGGAACGAGAACGGGAGCCCCAGCGTCCTATTAGCAAATAGTACGTACACCGGATTGGTTCAGAACGACCATCTTCAGCGGGGAGTGGGACTGGCGATCTGCCGCCTCCTTGCTCGTTCCATCCTTGAAATTCGAGCGCTTCGACACCACCAGCGCGAGGGTCAGACGGATAGTCCTCTTTCCACGGACGGCGGAAAACTGTTAGACGAGTTGCGCGCGCTGCATGACGACAACAATCAAGCGAGTCGCTGGAGCGCCGTTGAATACGATCTTGAGCGCTGGTTCAGCGTTCTACTCGACGAGCGGATTGAGCTTGATTTGACGTCCAATGCTCTTCGCCTGAAGCTGCAACGGGGTCAAGATGTTGGTCGCGGGCGCGCGAGCCGATCCAAGCTTTTATGCAACCTGGATGACCTTGGCTCAGGCGTCGCAGAACTCATGATGATGCTTGCATTCATGCGACTTCACGAGGGCCAGGCACACCTGGTCCTCATCGAGGAACCGGAGGCTCATCTGCACCCTGCTGCAGTACTCGAATTTGTGCGAATTGTCCAAGAAGAGATGCCTCATCATCAGCTTCTCATCTGTTCACATTCTACGGCCCTTGTAGACGGCACCAAACACGACTGGAAACTCTATCGCGCGCGCCGACTCCAAAGCGGTGGAACCGTCATTGACCAACTTCCCACCGATGCCAGACGTCTCGTTGTTCTCGAGGATCTCGGCATCAGACCGTCGCAACTTTTTTTGGCCAATTGCACGATCTGGGTAGAAGGACCGTCGGATGCTCATTACATTCAGGCGCTGCTTCAGCATGTAACAAAAGCACTAATCCCCGGACGCGACTATGCATTTGTCTTCTACGGCGGCGCATCGGCGGCACACATCGACCTCGATCAGAATGACGACGACAAGGTCGTAAGCGTACTCAAGATCAGCCCACGATCGGCCATCATACTTGACCGCGATTGCAGGGCCGACGAAGAGATCCGCAAATTGGCAGTTCGCCTACAACAATGCGCGAAGAAGCTCCCCCCCGAGCAGGTGCACATATTGAACACACCGGGACTCGAGATCGAAAGCATGATCAGAGGCGACGTTTTTTTGGAAATCCTGAGGGAGGAAGCACCGCAAAGATTCAACAGCCCTGTCCGCCGACTTGTGTACAACTCGTTTGAATTGACACAAAACGACGAGTTCGATCGCCTTATGGTCGAAAACGCACGATACGATGACGGCTCGGAGCTGAGCGATGAGGATCGCAGAAATCTGCGCAAACGATTAAACGACCTAAAGACGACACTTAGCAGTCTCATTGCGAGACGAGCATCAATGGGCGCAAGCGTATTTCGTGAGGAGTCGATTCGTTGGGGAGAGAATCTCGCAAATTGGATACAGAGGCAACGGACGACTGACGGGTCAAGACGGACATAGGTGGATGTCTAGCCTCCCAGCGCCGCCGGTGAGTCGCAGCGCACGCCTGTGGGCGTGCGTACGGAGCAGTTCGTCCACCGTCGATGTAGGCAAGGTGGTAAAATGCTGACGCTGCGCGGTCGTGTCCGGCAGCATGCGGACAAGGACATCGATCAGCGAGTCGCTGCTCGTCATCAGCAATCTATCTTCGTAACCGGCTCGGCGATATGGCATCCGCGCAGGCCTGCCTAGCAAAGAGACGCTCGGGCGATGCCGTCGTAACGTAAGCGCCCGACCAACGCCATCGTGGTCGTCGGCGCGGCACCCGTTATCGATCTCCATCGCGAAGGAGAAAGCGATGGCGACGAAGGTGGAGTGGGCCGAGCGGGTGCAGCGATGGGAGCAGAGCGGGCTGAGTGCCGAGAAGTTCGCGCGGCGCGAGGGGTACAAGCCCAAGCAGCTGTACTGGTGGCGCTGGAAGACGGCGCTCGGAGTAGCGCGCGACTATTTCGCCCAGGCGTCGGTCAGCAACTCGTCCAGCCGGTCCAGCACGACTGCAACTTACCGGTGACGTCCGTCGCCCAGACGAGCAGGCTGATACCATCATCCTACAGGAGCCGCAGAGCATGTAGCCGATGGCGAGGCGTTCGGGCGACCCTCTACGTCCGTTCAACCTCGACCATTCCCTTGAAGGGCACCTCGAGCGTAAGCGCCCGACCAACGCCATCGTGATCGTCGGCGTGGCGCCGGTTACCTATCCCCATCGCGAAGGAGGAAGCGATGGCGACGAAGGCGGAGTGGGCCGAGCGGGTGGAGCGATGGGAGCGCAGCGGGCTGAGCGCCGAGAGGTTCGCGCGGCGTGAAGGATACAAGCCGAAGCAGCTCTACTGGTGGCGCTGGAAGCTGCGAGCTGACCGGCCCTCACAGCCCTCGCCGTCGTCGTTGACCGAAGCACCGCGCTTTCTGCCGGTCCACGTGGTGGCGGACGCATCGATCGTCGCGCCGGAGCCGATCGAGATCGCGCTGCCCAACGGGCGGGTGGTGCGGGTCCGGCCGGGCTTCGACCCGGCCACGCTCGAGCGGGTCCTGGCGCTCGCGGCCGAGGAGACGCCATGCTGACGCTGCCGCCGTCGGTGCGCGTGTACATCGCAGCCGAGCCCACGGACCTGCGCAAGAGCTTTGATGGGCTGTCGGCCTTGGTCTCTCAGCGCTTCGGAGCTGACCCGCTCTGCGGGCATCTGTTCGTGTTCAGGAATCGGCGTGGTGACCAGGTGCGCGTCTTGTTCTGGGACCGCACCGGCTACATGATCGTGGCGAAAAAATTGGCCCGCGGGCGCTTCCACCTCGCCCGCGACCTGCCCAAGGGGGCCACCCACGTCGAGGTCGAGGCGGCCGAGCTGTCGCTGATGCTCGAAGGGTTCGACCTGTCCGAGGCCGTGCGGCGCAAGCGCTGGAGACCCAGCGTGAGAAAAATTGCTCCGTCGAAGCAAAGCTTGATGGATGCGCGTGGGATAGCTATCTCGCGCGCCACGTGACCAGTCCTCTTCAGTCCCAGGCACAACTGCCCGCCGATCTGGCGGACGTGCGGAGCAAGCTCGAGCAGCTGGCGGCCGCCGGGCAGCTTCCGGAGCTCATCGACCTGGTGCTCGGACTGCTGGTCCAGCTGCGCGACAAGAACACCGCGCTCTCGGCGAGGCTCGCAAGCGCGCTGCGCGAGCTGTACGGCCGCAAGAGCCAGCAGGTCTCTACCGAGCAGCTGATGCTGATGTTCGCCGAGCTCGGGGCGGAAGCTCCGCCGGGGGCGGCGGGCTCGGAGCTCGGCGCGGACGCTGCGCCGCAGCCGGAGCAGGGGCTGGTGCCGCAACCCCCTGAGCCGCCGAAGCCGCCGCGAGGACGGGGCGGGCGCGCGCCGCTTCCCGAACACCTTCCGCGTGAGACGCGCGTGGTGCCCGTCCCCGAGGCCGAGCGGACGTGCCCGCAGTGCGGCGCGGACAAGAAGTGCATTGGCCATCGTACGAGCGAAGTGCTCGAGTTCGTGCCGGCGCAGTTCAAGATCATCGAGGAGCAGCGGGAGAAGCTCGCCTGCCCGCGCTGCCCGGAGCAGGGTGTAACGACGGCGGACAGCGAGAAGGTGATGGACCGAGGGCGTCCGGGACCGGGGCTGCTCGCCAGCATCCTTGTCGAGAAGTTCGAGGACTCGATGCCGCTGTACCGGCAGTCGCAGCAATACGCTCGCTTCGGCGTGTCGCTGTCTCCGTCGACTCTGGGCGACTGGTCGGCCTTCGCGCTCGACGTGCTCGCTCCGGTGGCTGAGAGGATCGCGGAGCGGGTGCTGGACTCGTTCTACTTGCGCGCCGACGACACGGGGATGCGGGTGCTGGATCGAGATCATCCGGCGGGGGTGAAGCGAGGTCATATCTGGGCCTTCGTCGGGGCGGGTCTCGTGGCGTTCCTGTACGCACCGGACTGGAAGGCGAAGCATCCAGCCGCGCTGCTGCAGGGCTTCACCGGCTACTTGCAGGGCGATGGGTACGCGGGCTATGGCGCGATGCTCCGCGGAGGCGACGACGGCGAGATGATCGTGCCCGAGGAGCGTCGGCTCGGCTGCGGGATGCACATCCGCGCCAAGTTCGAGAAGGCGGCCAAGGGTGGCGACGCGCGAGCGGCGGTAGCGCTCTCGTACTTCAAAGCCATCTACCGAATCGAGTCGACCTGCAAAGAGGAGGCGCTGTCCACGGAGGCGCGGCTGGCGCGCCGGCAGGAGCGGTCGCTCCCCGTTGTGGACGAGCTGTATCAGTGGATTCACGAGCTGCACCTTCGGCTCGTACCAGGTACGCCGCTCTGCATCGCTACCCAGTACGCCATCAATCAGGCGGCTGCGTGGCGGCGCTGCTTCACGGATGGACGCTTCGAGATAGACAACGGCGAAGTCGAGCGGCAGCTAAGACGTGTAGCCCTCGGAAGAAAAAACTATTTATTCGCGGGCTCCGATAAGGGCGCTCAGCGCCTGGCCATCGGCTATACGATCTTCGGCTCGTGTCGGATGCACGGAGTCAACCCGCTCGCCTGGGCGACAGACGTCATCGGCAGGTTGCAGGCGGGCTGGCAGCGCGACCGCCTGGACGAGTTGCTGCCCGACGCATGGGCGAGATCGTCGCGCGCTGCTCCGAGCGCCGGCGATACCGACGCGACCTGAACAACGCGAGCCTCGGCCGGCGACGCAGGCGGATGCCGCTTCGCCGGGCCTTCTTTCAGGACCGTCTGTGCCCGCGCCGAGTCGTGGGCCGACGCCGCCCCGCGCCCAGCATCGTCGACCCCGGCGAGAGCCGCAAGGGGCTGTGCCCATGGCGTTGGCCGGGCGCTTACCCTCGAGCTGACGTAGTGGTGCAAGGGCGACCCTCATGCCCGAGTACCTCACCCGCCTAAAGGCACCAACCGAGACGAGCATCCGTCGTTTTCAAGCGAGCGACCTCGCCGAGGCGTACCGAATCGCGAGATCGCTAGCGCGCGCGGCGGGCGCCGTGCCCACCGCGACGAACGTCGTCGAGAAGTTCCGCCTCAGAGCCGGCGAGCGCATCGTCGAGCAGCCCGGCACGCCGATCGCAACGATGAGCCACGCGGAAGAAGGTCGCGCCACATTCGAACCGCTCGATATCGCAGCGCGGCGGGAGATCTGCCTGCTCGCGCTTCGCGGCCTACGCCTTGCCGAGACGCCACACCTCCGGAGGCTCGGTCACTTCCTGCTCGACCGTACGCTCTGGTTCTGGACGGCGGACGCGCTGGTGAAGGGCGAGTACGTCCGCGACGCAGTAAAGCGCGACGTAGCGGCGCTCCCGCACACGGCCGCCGCGGCGCGCGTGTTGAGCCCGAGCGAGCTCCGTCACGAGCACGCCGTCCCGCGGAAGATCGTGCGGGAACACCTGACGTCGCTCCATGTGCGATGGAGCGACGTCGACGAGGACACGGCCCTCGCGGAAATCGCCGAGGTGCTCGATCGGTGTCCGCCGGTGCTTGTCACGATCGAGGAGGACCGGCAGCTCGGTGGCCAGCTCCGCGCTGGCATGGGCAAGGGCGGCTCATTCGAGGATACGCCGTTCGCGCGCTACGTGCGCGCCGGCCTCGTGGCGAGCGCGGGCGAGCTCCGCTTCCCTCCGAACGGGTTGTGGACACCGGAGGGTCGATATCGTTCGTCGGCGAAGCACCAATGAGCGCCTCGAGTGCGCGCTGTCAGGCCGCCATGATCTCCGACGCCGCCCTGATTCTGATGAGGACCTGGTCACGACGCCGCTTCTCCTGGTGTACTGCGTGCCAATAGCTGAGAGACTACTGCGGCAGCGGTGCGCCGGGCATCATCGTCCCCTCCGCTCACGTTCGCGAGCGAGGTCGAGTACGTCGGCTGCGTCCTCGCTTTGGGGGGCTGGCCCTCCGAGCAGGCGCCCGATCGCCTCGTGCGCGACCCGCGCCGTCTCTACATCACCGGCCACAATAGCCGCCCGGAGTCCCTCCCCGAGATGCACAAGCAGCGTCGTCCTCACCGACGCCGCCCTCGCCCCCTCCCCCTCCCCGCAGCGCTCTCCCCCCGCCCCGTTCCCCTCGATCGAATCGCCACGCGCCCCCTCCGAATCGTCACACCCCCGCTCCAACCGTGTCGATCCGTCGCCACCCCCCTCCAAATTCCCCAACAATTTCGCCGCTTCGCCCCCGTTCCCCCGCCCCAGAGCGCCTTTTGAATCCACCGCGTCTGCCATTCCGCCGCGGGGCCCATCCTCAGCCAAGCCTGCGCCACGGACCAAGCCCGCGACACGCGCTCAACCACCACCACGACAAGCGCAAACGGCTCTCCCGCGGCGTGATGGTGCGCGCCGTGCCGCCCGCCCCGCGTCAGCCGCCCCCGCCGCCGACCTCGCGCCAGCGGATCTCCACCCGCTTCGCGCCGAGCTGCGTCGCGAGCGCCGTGATCTGCCGCTCGGCCTGCGCCTTCGCGCGCGTCATCACGTTCCCCTCGAGGGCGGCCTTCTCGATCGCCGCCGTCGCCTCCTTCCGGGCCCGCCCCTCCAGCTGCTCGTTGCGCCGCGCGAGCAGGCTGGTCGACCGCGTGTAGACGTACGTCTCGTCCTCGTCGAGGCGGGTCGAGAAGACCTCGGGCGCCGGCAGCGTGAGCCGCGCGACCCCGGTCTCCGGATCCATCGCGATGTCGCCCTCGCCGATCCGCGCGAGATCGACGCCGATCGTGACGTGGCCGACCGCGACGAGCAGGAGGGCGTCGGTGGCCTGCACCAGACCGAACAGGCGGTTCTGCCGGTCGGCCAGATCCACGACCTTCTCGACGTGCACCTCCGTGGTCTCGAGCCGCGACAGGTCGCGGATCGCGATGAGGAGCGCAGGAGACGGCCGCGCGACCACGACGCTCGAGGGCGCGGGCGCGGGACCGCCGAGGCGCGGCGCCACCACGAGCGCGCCGAACCCGACCGACGCGAAGAGCGCCACGACGAGCAGCGCGATCCGCGCGGCGCGGCCCGCCTGCGCGCGAGGGCGCGGCGCGTGAACAGCAACCGAGGCGTAGGGGTCCTGGATCGGGCCTTCCATCGGGGGGGGTCTACCTTGGAGGACCACGGGCGCGCAGCAGGCGCCCGCGGCGGCTCGGCTGGACACCGACCCGAGGAGCCGCGCGTCCTCCACAGAGAGTACCCAGAACTGGAAGGCCCGAGGGCGAGAAGAATCGACCAGCCCAGCCCAGCCCGCTTACTCCACCCGCCCGCACAGCGCGCCGGCGGCTATGCCGCCGCAACCCGCCTCACGCCGCTCGCGCCGCAGACCGCGGCGGCGCCGCCGCTTGCTCCGCCCCCGAGGACGAGAGCGCCTGCTCGAGCATCCAGTCGTCGACGTCGCCCTCGGCCGCATGCTCCAGGGCGAGCCGCACGTCTCGGTTCGCGCAGCCCTCGGCCGCGATCCGCAGCCGCTCCTCGGTCTGGCCGTCGCGCGAGCCCGCGAGCGCCAGCGCGGCCCCGATGCGGAGCTCGGCCGGCGCCCCGCCGTCCTCGAGCACCGTGAACGCCTGCTCCCGCGTGAGCTTCGCCGTCCGGTAGTCGGCGCCGGCCTCACCCACGAGGCGGCGCAGCGCCGCCCGCCAGGCGGGCGCGGGCAGGCCGCGGCGCCCGAGGAGCGCCACCACGCGCCCCGCGTCGTGCGCGCCTCGCCCGCTCCGCTCCCGCAGCAGCGCGAGCAGGTGCTCGCGGCGCCGCTCCGCGAGCACCATGCTGAGCCCCGTCTCGCTGGGATCGCGCAGCAGCTGCGGCGGCACGAGGGTGAGCGAGAGCTCCTCGCCCCCGGCGAGCGCGAGCTCGACCCCGAGCGCCGTCTCCTCGACCCGCTCGATGCTGCCGAAGGAGATGAAGCGCTCGCCGGCGTCGTCCCGGAGCGAGAGCCCGTCGCTGCCCGCCACGAGCACGCGGCGCGCAGAGCCCTCCCTGAGCAGCGCCGCCAGCACCCACGCCGAGGCGCCCGTGACGACGCCGAGCGAGAGCGCCACGTCGAAATCGAGCACCGACCAGCAGAGCAGCGACATGAGCGCCGCGACCCCGACGAACAGGCGGCGCCGCGGCAGCGACGGCGCGTCGTCGTAGAGCCGCGCGCTCCACGTGCCCCGCGCCCGCCCGGCGGCGATCACGCCGAGCAGCCGCTCCGCGTCGCCCGGATCGTCGACGCGCACCCGGATGACATCGCCGTCGTCGGTCTTCAAGGCCACCTCGCCGCCGGAGCTCGAGAGCCGCGCGCGCGTGAGCGACAGGAGCGGGAACGCGCGCCGATCGCCAGGGCGCTCGATCCACAGCGCGTTGCTCACCCGGACGACCGCCGCGCCGGACGAGCCCACCGCCGCCCAGAGCCACGCGATCGGCGTGTAGAGCAGGCACGCCAGGCAGAGCAGCGCGAGCAACGACCCGAGCAGCGCGAAAGGCACCATGACGGCCGCCACGAGCGGGCCCGCGAGCGGCTCCACGAGCGACGCGACGGAGAAGACGACGAGGAGCCACGCCAGCGCCGTCGAGAGCAGCCGGCCGATGGATCGAGCGTCGGCGTAGGGCTGGATGAGGACCCCACACCGCTTGAACACGCCGTCACTTCCAGCGGTCCCTGCCACCCCACCACGGTGAAGGCACCCGCCTGCGAGTTCAAGCGCACAGCGCAATTTCAACGCAGGAGGAACCCCTGCGCTGCCGTCCCCGGCGATCGCGCTCAGTACGCGTCCGCCGGCGCGCGCGCGTCCGCGGGGAGCGTGAGCGGGAGCATCTCCACGGCCGCGTCCCCGCCGGCCAGCCACTGATACCGCGCCAGGTTCGAGAGGACGCGGCCCACATAGGTGCGCGTCTCGTCGTACGGGATCCGCGCCACCCACACGTCGGTGTCCCGGTCGATGCCCCCACCGAGCCAGTGCGACACGGCCTTCGGACCGGCGTTGTACGCCGCCGTCGCGAGCGGCAGGCTGCCCTCGAACGTCCGGAGCAGCTTGCCGATGTAGAAGCCGCCGAGGCGCAGGTTGAGCGGCGCGCTCTTGAGCTGCCCGAGGTCGAAGCCGAGCGAGAGCTCGCTCGCGGCCTTCTGGGCCGTCGACGGCATGAGCTGCATCAGCCCGACCGCGCTCGCGGGGCTCACCACGACAGGATCGAACGCGCTCTCCTGGCGCATCAGCGCGTGAACGAGGCCCCTCGGCAGCCCGTGCTGCGCCTCGAGCGCGCGCACCTCGCCGGCGTACGGCTCCGGATACACGCACTCCCACGTCCAGCGATCGGCCTGCGAGGGCGCGCGCTGGAGCGCCGCGGCGGAGACCGCCTGCGTGCCCACGCGGTAGCGGCGCTTCGCGGGCGAGAGCATGCCGTACATCCGGCAGAGCGCCTCGCTCTCCTGCCCCGCATAGGCCGCGGTCGCCTCGCGCTCGTTCTCGGCGAGGTAGCTCTCCGCGTCGCCGTCGAGCCCCATCGACGCGAGCAGCGCCGCGGCCGGCGGCAGCTTCACCTCCACCGCCCGGGCGTCCCCGAGAGACGCCGGGGTGAGCAGCGGCGGCATGGGCGCGCCCACCGCCGCGAGGCGCGAGCGCGAGAGCAGCGCGCCCCACGAGAGCGGCTGCTCCCGCATCACCTGCGTCCAGAGCCGCACCGCGCCGTCACGATCGCCGCCGCGCAGCGCCGCGAGCCCGGCGAGCTCGCGCAGCCGCGCCGCGTCGGCCGGCCTCGCGTCGCGCGCGAGCTGCTCCAGCGGCCGCCGCGCGCGCGCGGCGCCGCCCGTCGAGAGCGTCGCGAGCGCCCGCTCGTAGGCCGCGTCGCCGCGCCGATCGCTCCGCGGGTAGGCGTCGAGGAACCGGCCGTACTGCGTGACGGCCTCCGCGTAGCGCCCGACCTGCATGAGGAGCCGCGCGGCGAGCAAGCTCGAGAGCTCCCCCCAGCGGGTCTTCCGGAACCTGCGGGCGACGGCGAGGTGCCGCTCGATCGCCTCCGCCTCGCGCCGGAGCCGCGAGAGCGAGCGCGCCGCGAGGTGCAGCTGCTCGGCCTGGCGCGCCGACGGCGAGGCGGCGACCTTGAGGAACGCCGCGGCCGCGGCCTCGTAGTCGCGCGCCTGGTAGAGCGCCGTGGCCCTGCGGTGGTGGAGCTCCGACGCCGGCACGCCCGACATCTTGTCGAGCTCGGCGATCGCCTCCGCCGCGCTGCCCCCGGCGACCATGGCGTCGACCTTCTGGAGCCGCTCCTCCTTCGAGAGCTGCCCCGGCAAAGCGGCGAGGAGCGCCGCGGCCTCGCGCCCGTCGGGCGACGACGGCGCGCTCTTCACGATCCACCGGAGGTCGGCCTGCGCGAGCGCCGCCGCGGCGGCCTTCTCCCCCGGGCGCTCGGCGGCGTCGCGCACGCCGAGCTGGACGCGCGCCCGCGCCATCCGCGCCGCGGCCTCGTCGCGCGACCTGCGCGCGCGCTGCGCCGCGGCCACGGCCCGATCGGCGAGCGCGCGAGCCTGCTTGAGATCGCCGCCCTTCATGGTGGCGAGCGCGGCGCGCGCGAGGCCGGTCGCGCTGCCCGAGCGCTCGAAATACGCCGCCGCCTCGAGGAACGGCCCCGCCACGAACGCCGCCTCCGCCCGGTAGCGCGCCACCTCGCGCGAAAGGAGCGGCAGCCCCTGCTCCAGGCCATGCAGCAGCTCCACCGCCTTGCCGTGATCCCCGAGCTCGAACGCGACGCGCGCCCGCGCGTACTTCATCGAGGGCAGCGCGCGCTGCTCCATGGGCAGGGCGTCGATCCGCTCCGCCGCCTCGGCCCAGCGCTCGAGCCGCACCGACTCGACCCAGGCGCCGTCCACCATGGGCGGCGCGAGGGCGAGACCCGCGGGCGGCGCGACGGCGAGACCCGCGAGCGGCGCCGCGGCCGGCGCGGCGCGCGCGGTGCTCTGCGACGGGGGCGGCCCGGCCGCGTGGTGCTCCGCGCACGCGGCGAGCGAGAGGCCGAGAACCGACGCGACGGCCAGCCGGCGGCGCGCTCCCCTTGAAGACGGCTTCGGTGGCGACGGAGCCCGTTTCATAGCCGACCCGGCGCGTTGGACGACCCGCCGGCAGCGCGCCGTGAGGACGGAGCGCCGCGGAACGACGGCCTCCGCGCGCAGGCCGCTCGAACCGCAGCGCACGCGCTGCCGACCCCTTTAGCTAGCAAGCCTGGGCCCGAGGTCGCAAACAAAGTGTCGGGCCCGACGCGATCCACCGCTTCCCGATCTCCACGTCCTCCTCGAACAGGAAGGCCGCGACCTCGTCGAGCGACCCAGCGCGGTTCGGCGGCGCACCCAGACGGAGCGCGGCGGCCTTGCCGAACGCGGCGACCACCGGGTGCGGCGAGCTCGCGAGCCGCAGGAGCTCGGGTACGAGCTCCACCGCCCCGAACGCGCCCGCGAGGATCGCCGCCAGCGGCCGCGGATCGGCGGGGCAGTCGTAGCTCCACGACAGCGCCGAGCGCAGCGCCGCGATCGTCTCCGGCGCCGCCGCGCGCGCCGCCGCCGTGCGGTAGCCGCCCCCCGGCAGCGCGAGCTGCGCGTCGCCGCGGCTCGTCGCGCAGATGCCGTCCGCCGCTTGCAGCAGCGCCACGGCGATCGGCTCGGTCACGCCGTCGCCGAGCACCGTCAGCCCCTCGACGTCGGCGGCGACGGGCCGCGACGCCTCCTGCGCATACCCCTCGAGGTTGGCGAGGAGCCGCTCCAGGTCCACCGCGCCCGCGGCGCGGCCCGCCAGCACCTCGCGCTCGGTGTGCACCGTCACGACGCTCGACACGACGGCCGGCGTCCCGCCGCGCATCGTGTGCGACACGTCCACGTTCACCTGCTTGACGGCGGGCCACCGCAGCACCCGCGGCTCCGTGTCCGGGTCGACGACGATCCCCCAGGGCACGATGGCCATCGTCACCTCGCGGGCGCCGCGCTGGATCGGGGGGCGGTGCTCGGCGCGGACCAGCGCGAGCAAGCCGAGCGCGCTCCCCATCGCGATGAGCCCCAGCGAGAGCGCGTGGCTCCCGGCGCTCCAGACGGCCGCGGAGGCGCCCGCGAGCCCCGCGGTCCCGGCCGCGGCGAGCGCGCCGGTCGAGCCGGGCTCCGGGTGGAGCCACACGTAGCGGAAATCCGGCGGAGGCAGCTTGCGCAGCACGGTGACGACCCCGGACGACAAATCTAGGCTGCCGCGCCATCACGCGCCACCACGCGCCACCGGGTGCGCCGGCGCCCACCACGCCGATGGCGGCGTTCCACGCGCGCTGCGCGGTGGTAGCTTCGCGGGCGGTGCTGCTCTCCCGCGTCCGCCTCGTCCATCTCGGCCCGTTCGAGGACCTCTCGCTCTCGCTCGAGGACGCCGCCGGCGCGCCGCGCCGGCTCGTGGTCCTCTTCGGCGGCGACGGCGTGGGCAAGACCTCGATCCTGTCGGCGATCGCGTCGACCCGGCCCGGGTACGCGGTCGCGCAGCCGAGGCCGCGCGGAGACGACGGCTCGCAGCCGCTCGTCGTCGCCGACTGGATGCTCGGCACGGACGACCCGGCGCGCGCGCACCCGCTGCGGGTCACGAGCCCGAACGCGCGCCTCGACGAGCCCGAGGACGCGGCGATCTTGCGGCGGCGGGAGCAGTCGCTGTTCGAGCGGCGCGCGGCCGAGGGGGGCTTCGTCCTGGTCGCGCTCTCGGGGGCGCGCTGGTTCTCCCGCAGCGCGATCGTGCTGACGACGCCCGAGCGCAGCATCCTCCGCTACGACGTGCGCGCGGCCGCGAGCTTCGACGACGCGACGCGCACCGACCTCACCCGCGAGACGAAGCAGGTGCTCTCGTTCGTCCCGATCGCGGCGGCGCTCGCGCGCGACGGCCGAAAGAGCCGGCCGGAGGTGCTCTCCGACGTGCAGCCGGACGGCCAGGCAGAGCGCCTCGGCGCGCTCGATCGCGCGCTCAAGGAGGTGCTCGAGGCGCTGCTCGACGGCCACGGCGTGACGTACGCCGGCGTCGACCCGCTCCGGCTCGAGCCGGTCTTCGAGCGCGCGGACGGCCAGCGCGTCGACTTCGACGATCTCGGGCGGAGCGCGCGGCACACCGTCGCGTTCGGCGCGCTCGCGCTCCGCGCGCTCGCGTCCGCGCACCCGAGCGGCGATCCGCGCCTCGCCGAGGGCGTCGTGCTGATCGACGACATCGAGGCGCAGCAGCCGGTGCACCGCCAGCGATCGCTCGCCGCGCGCCTGCGCGCAGCGCTGCCCAACGTGCAGTGGATCGTCACGACCTCATCGCCGGCGATCGCGCTGGGCTGCGAGCTCTCCGACGTGATCGCGCTCCGCCGCGAGCCCTCGTCGGGGCGCGTCGAGCTGCACGAGGGCCCGGACGCCGTGCTGCACTGAAACACGCGGCGCGGCGCGCTGCCGAGCGGCGGGCGGCGCCGCGCCCCCCTCCGCTCCCCGGCTCCCGCGCCGCGCGCGTCAGGCGAGCGGCACGGCGAGGAGCACGACCTCCTTGCCGCGGACCTCGATCTTGTAGCGCATGGGCTTTCCGTGCTTCCGCCCGAGCTCCTGCTCGCTCGCCTTGAGGCGGGCGACGAACGCGTCGCGGGTGATGTGGTCCACCGGATCGCCGAGCGACTTCTTCGCGGCGATGTACTCGGCGAAGATGCGCGCGTAGTAGGCGTCCTCCGGCTCCTCGAGCAGCGCCTTGGCGTCGGCCGGGATCTCCCCCGCGGACAGCGCGGCCATCCGCTCGTCGACCTCGAGGGCGTCCCGGAAGGACGCCGACGTCGGCGCGCGCGACGGGCGCCCCTCGGCGTCGGTCTCGTCCTCCTGCACGCCGAGCAGCTGGTTCAGGAGCGAGTTCAGGCGGAACACGAGGCCGCCGAGCTCGGCGTGCTCGATCTGGAACCGGAGGTCGGTCCGGCCGTTCATGATCGCGAGCAGGCCGTCCTCGATCTCGGAGACCGGCTGCGAGATGTACGCGTCCAGGAAATACGCGGCGATCACGACGAGCACGAGCCCGAGCGCGGTGACGCCGAGGAGCGGCCAGAGCAGCGCGCTCGCGAGCCCCGGCGTCCGGAGCTGCGCGATGCTGAGCAGCACCGCGCGCCGCCCGTCGCCGTAGCCGTCGAGCGCGTGCCCGACGGCGCTGTACTCGCCGGACAGCCCGCCGATGTCGACCGTCTGCCCGGAGCGCAGCGCCTTCAGCGCGCCGTCCTTCGCCGGCGACGCCGTGAGCGCCGCGACCAGCTGCGGGGACGCGTCGCGCGATTTCGCCACCACGTCGAGCCCGTCGCCCGACTGCGTCGCGACGACGAGGACGCGCCCGCTCGTGCGCTCGCTCGCGTTGGTCAGCCGCTCGTCGTTCAGCGCGGTGCCCACCGCGACGGCGCCGACGATCTGCCCGGCGTCGTTGCGGATGGGCGCGTAGGACGCGAGCAGCTGCTCGTTGCGCGCCCGGCTGACCCACACGTCCGAGCCGGTCACCCCCTGCTCGATGGCGAGCTTCAGCGACGGGTAGACGGCGCCGAGGTTGTCTCCGCGCATGAGCGCGGAGGCGTTCCGCCCGAGCACCACGCCCTTGGTGTCCACCAGGACCACGAGGGAGGGCGGGGTCCTGGCCAGCTCGGGCGAGGCGGCGACCGCCTCCCGGATGACGTTGGCGGCGCTGGTGGCCGCCTCGGCGCGGGCCGGGGCGGTGCCGGCGTTGAACGGCTCGCGCAGCTTCGGGTCGCTCGCGTAGGAGTCGAGCCACCGCTCCAGCACGAGGCCGTCCACCTGGAGCTGCGCCATGGCGGCCGCGAGCGCGCGCGGCGCCTCGCCGGGGCGCCCGATCTCCGCGAGGGAGGCGCGCGTGAGGGCGTAAAAAAGCCCTCCGACCATGAGGACAATCACGGCGAAGACTGCGATGATCTTTCCGCGCATCCTGCGTCTCCACTCCTTCTTTCCGGGGCTCAGGGCAAGCTACCATCCGCTGCGGCGCTGCTACAACTCTCCACCCAGCTCATGGTGCACTTGAATCAGCCGCACTCCGAAGCCCCGCGCCTCTACGTCGTCGACGACGCGCTGTTCGAGCAACATCGCTCGCGAGGCGCGCACCCTGAGCGCCCGGAGCGGCTCGAAGCCGCCCGCCGCGCCATCGAGCGCTGCGCCGCGGCCGGCCTCGCGCTCGAGCACGTGGCGTCGCGCGACGCCACCGACGAAGAGCTCGCCCGGGTGCACGCCCCGCGGTACCTGGAGTCGCTCGGCCGGCTCAGCGGCCACTACGCGGCGCTCGATCCCGACACGTACGTGGTCCCGCGCTCGGTCGAGGCGGCGCGGCGCGGCGCGGGCGCCGCGGTGGCGCTGGTCGACGCGGTGCTCGCCGGCCCCGGCCGGCTCGGGGTCGCGCTGCTCCGCCCGCCCGGCCACCACGCCACGCGCGACGCCGGCATGGGCTTCTGTCTCCTGAACAACGTCGCCGTGGCGGCGCGGGCGGCGCTGAGCAGCGGGCTCTCGCGGGTCGCGGTGGTCGACTTCGACGTGCACCACGGCAACGGCACGCAGGACATCTTCTGGGACGATCCGCGGGTGCTGTTCTGCTCGCTGCACCAGTGGCCGTTCTATCCCGGCACCGGCGCCGCCGACGAGCTCGGCGGCGGCGACGGCGCCGGTTACACGGTGAACGTGCCGCTGTCCGACGGCGCGACGGACGCGGTCTACGAGGCCGCGTTCGACGAGCTCCTCCTTCCGGTGCTCGACGAGTATGCGCCCGAGCTGATCCTGGTCTCGGCGGGGTTCGACGCGCACGAGCGCGATCCGATGGCGGCGATGAAGCTGTCGCGCGCCGCGTACGCGGCGATGGGCCGCCGGCTCGCGGCGATGGCGACCGCGAAGGCGAGGGGGCGGCTCGCCATCTTCCTGGAGGGCGGCTACGACCTGACCGCGCTCGAGAGCTCGCTCACGGCGGCGCTGCTCGCGGCGTCCGGCTGCGAGGCAGCAGACGACCCGGCTGGAGGGTCGGTGCCGCCGGCGCCGCCCGCGCAGCGCGCGCCGATCTCGACCCGCCACCGCGCGGACCTGGACCGGGCGCGCCGGGCCGCGCTGCGCCGCTGGACGACGCTCTGAGCGAGGCGACCGGCGGCGCGCTCTGGGAACGCGCGCCGGGAAACCGCGGCCGAGGGCGTGAACGGGGCCGGGACGGGGCCGCCGGACGCCGGACCAGAAGGAAGAGCGACACGCGGTGCGTTTCCGTGATTGCACTCTGCGCGGAGCTGAGTATTCTGCCAGGCCTTCGCAGCCCACGGGCCGCGAAGAACGGTGGGTATAGCTCAGTTGGTAGAGCACTGGATTGTGGCTCCAGTTGTCGCGGGTTCGAATCCCGTTACTCACCCCAGGTAGAACAGCCCGAAATCGTTGGCGAAAGCGGCGACCCGAGGGCTGAACAGGTGGACGAAGCCGGGGGGACTTGGGTCCAGCGGTCGGTCCAACCCCGTTCCTCGTGAACCGGCGCCCGCCACCCAGGCCTCGCCGCGATCTCCGGTCGACGTCGAGGGCGCGCAGGGTGGCGCCGCGCCAGCGGTGCCCATCGTCCGCGCGGGCAGTCCCCCGCCCCTCCCCGGGCCGGGAGCTCCGGGGGCGAGCTCGCCGCGAGCGGTCCTGCTGGCGCAGCTGACCGAGATGGTCCGGGCCGCGCTCGCCGTCGACGACCTCGAGGCCGCGCGCGTCGCGAACGAGGCGCTCGGCAAGCTCCTGGCGACGCCCGAGCAGACTTCCAGGGATGCGTCCGACGTCGTTCGCCTTTCGACCGAGCGCGCGCGGCGGGGATGATGAGCGCCCGGGGTAGCGCGCAGCTCGCCACGCTCGCGGGGCTGCTCGCCGCGGCGTAGGCTCAGAAGGAACCGGCCGGCGAGGGCGGCAACCCTCCCGGCCGACGACGCGAACGAGCGAGGTTCACGTGGTCAGCAGGACACGGCTGAACGTCGAGGCGGGCAAGCGGCTCCAGACGCGCAGGGATGAGGCGCCAATCTGGGGCGACGACTTCAATCCTGATGATGCGTTTCGAGTCTTCAGTAGCAGGACAAGGCCTCCGAGAGAGGACCGCGAGCCGGAACCGCTGCCCATCAAAGAGCTCGGTGCGAAGCTCGCGAAGCTCCCACATGCAGCCGGATCGCCACGAGCGTGCCCAACGTCCTCGTCCACTCGGGCGACAGCATCGTGCTGATCGGTGACGGCCGCCTACCTCGCCCAGAGGACCGAGCGATCGAGCTCGATGGCCTCGAAGGGCTCGACGCGAACCCGTGCGGCATCGCGGTGGACCACCGCGGGCCCCCAGCCCCGGCCCGGGAGGAGGGAGAAGACCTCTAGCGTCCGCTTGATGGGGTCGACGAGCCATGCGTGCCGCACGCCCTCGCGCGCGTAGATCGGCATCTTCTCGTCGCGGTCGACCTCCTCCGTCGAAGGGCTCAGCACCTCGCAGATCCAGTCCGGGGCGAGCGCGAAGTAGGCCGTCTCGGGCAGCTCGGGCATGCGCTCGATCCGCCAGCCGGCAAGGTCGGGCACGAGCGCGTCGATCTCACCAGGCGCGTGCGGGTCGGGGAAATGCAGCTCCGGCTCGTCCAGGATCCACCAGCCACCGGGGCCGCCCTTCCCTGCATCGAACGGCCCGCCGAGCTCAATTCCGAGGCGAGACGATGCCCGTGCATGAGGCGGCGCCGGCCTGGGGAATACGTGCAAGGTGCCCCCGATGAGCTCCGCCACCTTGTTCGGCGGCACGGCCTCGAGGTCGGCGTATGTCGCGCGGCGCTGCTTCTCGGCGGGCTGGCCCATGGGCGAAGCCTGCCCGGAGATGCGCGGCGAGGCAAGGCGGTGAGGAGCAGGGACGAGCGCGCCCGCACACCAAGCCATGGACGAGCTCGCGCGGCGTCGCGAATCGCTCGCTTCGATAAGCGATCTTCGCGCGCCTCGGAGCTATCGATTCATGGATATCCATCCACGGCAGTGAGCCGTTACCCATTCTCCCGGAGACAGCAAGTCTCATTTCTGTAACCGACTCGCCACACTCCCCGCGTAGCGTCCGCGCGCATGAAGACCACTCTCCCCGGGAGACGCGCGTCGACGGCGCGCCTCATCTCCGCTGCTTTCATCGTGATCAGCGCACCTCAGCTCGCGGCGTGCGCCGTGGATTCGAGCGATGCCGTGGATCCTACCGAGTTGCCGGCCCCCGGCGCCGTCGACGTCGTCCGCCCGCTCACGCTCTCGGAGCGCGCTCGTGTACCCGAGAAGGAGCCGGGGTTCGTCGCCGCGGCGCTCGGGGACCACGAGCTCGTCATCACCCATGACGGCAGCATGACGCCCTTCGCCGCGGGCGACGTGCTCGGCGGCACGCAGGGAGGCGGCTACCTCGCCCGCGTCGTGAGCGTACGCACGATCGACGCGACGCGGGTGGCGCTCGCGACGACGCCCGCTCCTCTGACGGAGTTCATCACCGAGGGCCATTTCCACGTCCACTACGACGCGCGCGAGTACGCGCGCGCCATCGACGATCACGTCGCGCGCACCCGCGACCTCGGCGTGGAGGACGGCGAGCAGATCGCGAGCGCCGCGGAGGCCCTGAAGATCTCGTCCGGCGCCTCCATGAAGCTCCTCGATCTCTCCTCGGCCTCGCTCCCGGCGTCGTGCGGGATCACCGCGCACGGGACGGCGGTGCTCGACGTCACGGCCGAGCTCTCGCCGGCGCTCGACCTCGAGGTCCACGTCGGCCCGAGGGGCAAGCTCAACCCGGTGCCGGAGCTGAAGCAACTCCGCCTCGTCGCGTCGGGCCAGCTCGACGTGAGCGCCAGGCTCCAGGGCACCGGCACGGTCACGGGGAGCTGCTCGGTCGATCTCCTGGAGCTCGCCGGGGGCGTCCCGAGCCTGCCGCTGCCGGCGCTGACCTTCTGGGTGGGCCCCGTCCCCATCGTCGTCACGACGGACGTCGTGCCGAGAGCGGAGGCGGATCTGGGGCTGTCCTTCACGGCCGCCGAGGTGGAGGCCGTCGCGCAGGCGACCGCCGAGATCGAGGCCGGGGTCGACTACAGGAACGGCGCGTGGAGCACGATCTGGGAGCCCTCCGGCTCGGCCTCGGGCTCGGCCTTCATCGGCGCGCCCGGACCGATCACGGCGTCCGGCAAGGTGAGCGCCGGGGCGGAGCTCCGGGCGCGCCTGTACGGCATCGTCGGCCCGAACGTCGGAGTCCAGGCGTACGCGCGCGTCACGGCGGAGACCGCGCCGCCCTACTGCTCGTACGACGCGCGGGTCGACGGCGGCGTGCGGGCCTACGCCGAGGCGGTGGCAGGCGTGTCGGTCGGCCCGCTGGATCTGACGCTCAAGCGCCTCGAGCTCGTCGATCTCGAGCTCCTGCGCTTCGACGGACCGCGCGCCTCGGGCCCGCTCCGCGACGCGCCCGAGTGCGACGCGGAGCCCTGATCGCGCCGCGCCTCATCGCGCCCTCTGTCCGGGAGGCGAGGCGCCCTCGCCTCCCGCGCGCGGGGAGGCGGGGGCGCCGCGCTCAAGGGTCCGCGCACGCGACGTAATCACAGGACGCCTCGCTCACGCACTCCTCGGTTCGCTCCACGAGGTCATTCCCCTCGAGGCCGAGGCACGCGGTCTCGCAGCTGGTCTTGCTCGGCGGCGGAGCGTCGTTCTCCTCCGCGCAGAGGATGCGGTGCTTGCAGAGCTCACTGCACGCGTTCAGGATCTCTTCGTCTTTGCACCCCGCGGCCCCCGCGGCAAAGAGGCCGAGGACGGCGGCGATGACGAGCGGGATCGATCGGAGTTCTGCGTTCTTCATGGGCAGCTCACCTCGGTTGTGGAACGGCGACTCTCCCCGGCGAGCGACCCAGCATAGACGAATCCCTGGCCGCCGCCCACCGCGCGGCGGCAGCGGGAACGGGGATGACGAGATGACGCGAAGACCTCGGCCCCGCGCCGACGTCATCTCGTCATCTCCGTTCCCGCTGCCGCACCCCCGCGCTGGCTCGATGCGCCGGGCGTGGTACATTGCGTCATCGCGCGCCCTGACGCGCCCTCCACGATCGACGACGAATGCCCTCCAAGGAATCCGACACCCTGCTCGAAGCCGAGCCAGCCGAGCGGTCAGATCGCGAGACCCCCGAGTCCACGCGGCTCCCCCTCGTGCTCCTGGTCGACGGGGACAGGAGCATCTGGCAGCCGCTCGGCGCCCTCCTCTCGAAGCGATATCGCCTCGTCGTATGCTCCTCGGCCGTGGACGGGGTCGCCGCCTTCACCGAGGACACGTGCGCGGTGATCGTCGATGTCCGGATGTCAGGGCTGGAGGGATTCTGGGTCTGCGACCAGATCCGCAAGGTGCAGCCGGAAGTGCCCGTGATCTTCTATTCGGCTCATCACGACGAGAAGGACTCGTTCGAGGTCATCAACGCGCACCGGCCCTTCGCCTATGTCGACAAGCACGGCGCGGAGCAAAAGCTCCTCGACGCCCTCGAGAAGGCGACGCGGATATTTCAAAGCACCCTCCGCAGCAGGCGGATCATCGAGCGGCTGCAGCGCCGCCGGCTGGAGGCGGTCTGACGCCTCCGCAGGGCGAGCCGCGCCCGCGCGGCGACCGGCGAGATCTGTGGCGCACGCTGGCCCAGCTGGCGCTGAGCCTGTCCGCGCTCTTCGCGGGGATCGCGCTCGCGGCGCACCTCGCCCGCGAGCAGCTCGACGCGCTCGGCCGCGGGTTCGTGGACCGCTTCGGCCTCGCCGGGATGTTCGTCGGCACCTTCCTCGCCGACGCGTTCTCGTTCCCGATCCCGCCGCAGTTCTACATGCTGACCGCGATCACCTCGGGTGGCTCGCAGGTCGCGCCCCTGATCGCCATCTCGACCGCCTCGCTCGCCGGCGGCTGCACGGGTTATCGCCTCGCCGGCCGCCTCGCGCGGCTCCGCCTCTTCGCGGCGCGCATCGAGCGGACGCGACCCAGGATAGACCGGCTCTTCGAGCGTTACGGATACTGGGCGATCGCCATCGGGAGCATCTCGCCGATCCCCTTCTCGATGCTCTGCTACCTGTCCGGGCTGTACCGGATCCCGCTGCGCTACTTCTTGACCATGGTGCTGTTCCGGGTGCCCCGGCTCCTCCTCTTCTACGCGCTCATCCGGGCGGGATGGAGCCAGTGAGGCCGGCGGCGTGAGCGCTACCTGGGGCTGTCCGTCTCCTCGGGCGACGGGTTCACCCTGACGCGCTCCAGGATCTGGTCGACCATGCCGAGATCGATCCCGGAGCGCTCCACGACGTTCCTGGAGAACAGCCGAGTCGCCTCCTTCGCGAGCTCCTCGTCCGGGAGGAACGGCCGCGCGGGCGACCGCGGCGCCGGCAGGCCGATCTCCTTCTCGAGCTCGGAGATCGCCCGGATCATCTCCTGGTAGCAGGCGGAGGCGATCTGCACGGCGAACGGGAACACCTGGGCGTTGCCCCGGCCGGCGCGCACGGCGTGCAGCGTCGCGGCGGCCTGCTCGGCGAACTGGCGACTCCCGTACGCGTTGGCCATCTGCGCGTACATCGCGATGGACTCCTGGTCCGCCGCGAGGTCCTCCTCCTTCGTGCGCGGCGCTCCGGACGAGGGCGCCGACGACCACCGGACGATCATCCGCGCGTAGTCGTCGAGCGCGCGCCGCTGGAGCGCCAGTCGCTCCAAGAGCGCTTCTCGCCGCTGTCTCTGGAGCTCCGCTCTCTCCTCGTGCTCGGCCCGCCGCTCCGCGCTGAGATCCGCCGATCTCCGCGCCAGGTAAGCGCCGATGAAGAGGGCGACGCCGTTGCTGACGGCGATGAAGAGCATCTCCAAGATCTTGGGATCCATGCCGGTGCCCACGACTTCTATCACGTTCGCGCTGAACGCAGTGAGTTGCCGCAGATTGCGGAGAAAAGTTGGCCGCCGCCCTCCTCCCGTGCAGGTGCGCCGTCATCCCACAGGCGGCCGTGGCCGCGCTCGGAGCCGCGCGGGCAGGCGTGATAGGATGTCCGCATGACCGGTTCACTCGACGCCGGGGCCGGCCCGCACCTGGACGGGCTCGCGGGCCCGCTGCGCGAGGCGCTGGAGAGGAGCCTCGCCGACCGGCTCGCGCGCCGCCCCGGGGCGGAGCTCAACCTGGACAACGCGTTCTGGGGCGCCCCCGAGCCGCGCGACCTCGGCGAGGCGCTCACCCGGTTCGGCCCGACGTGCGTCAACGTC
Source organism: Sorangium sp. So ce145 (assembly GCF_051525985.1). NCBI lineage: Bacteria > Pseudomonadati > Myxococcota > Polyangiales > Polyangiaceae > Sorangium > Sorangium sp. So ce145. Next base: position 8,565,018 of record NZ_CP150315.1, read on the forward strand.
GTTGTGCGCATCTTCGAGCGACTCCGCGGCATCGACCCGACGCTCGGCCTGTGGATGCAGATCAGGTATCTGCGCAACGTCTGGTGCGGCGGGAGCGCCGGATTCAAAGTGGTCTACGTGGAGCCGGCGGCCATGCGCGAGCGCCTCGATCGCCACTTCGCGGGAACGGGCGGCCCCCGCGTGGCGCGCGACACGCTCCTCGGGGGGATCGAGCACCAGCGGGGCGCGCTGCTCGGCTCGCTCGCGGCGAGCATGGCGGAGCTCTTCCGGGGCGGCGAGCCGCTCGACGCGGACAGCTGGCGCGAGGTGCACCGGCCGGATCGGGAGGCGGTCCACGTCTGCGTCGGCAAGCACGAACCGCGGCCGCCGGAGCTCGACGACATTCACCTCGACTGGAGGTCGCCCGTGGTGGGCGTCGACGAGGAGCGCCGCCGCTGCCGGTACGGGCTCCTCATCGGCGTGGTCCACTGGGTGCAGGCGCGGTTCGGGCTCGGCAAGCCGGTGTTTCCGTTCCAGTGCATCGATGACAGGGTCGCCGCCCTGGCCGGGCGCCGCGAGGCGCCGGCGCGCTGGGCCGAGTTTGCGGCGCGCTGGCGCGACGCGCGGTGGCCGCTCGCCCTGCGCGGCGGCGCCGGCGCGGAGGAGGCGCAGACGTGGCTTCGGGAGTGCGACGAGCTCTGCGCCGCGCAGCGCGCGGACGCGTGAGAGGCCACAGGCGGCCGGCATGCCCTACCCCGCTCCCGACGGCACCCGGCTGATCGAGCACCTCGGCGCCGGCGCCACGTTCGACGTCGCGCTGGTGCGGCTCGGAGGCTCGCCGCCCGGCCCCACGCTGGTGTGCAAGCGCCTCGTCCCCGGCGTCCTCCACGAGCACGCGGGGCGGGCCGCCATGGTCCGCGAGGCAAAGGTCCTCTCCCTCGTTCGCCACCCCGCCCTGCCCGCGCTCGCGCGCGTCGGCGCCGATCGCCACGGCCCCTTCCTCCTCGAGAGCCGGCGCGAGGGCACCTCCCTCCGCGACGTGCTCGACGGATGGCGCGGCCTCGGCCGGCCGCCGCCCGCGTCGCTCATCACCCACGTCGTCAGGAGCGCGATCGAGACGCTCGCCGAGCTCCAGGAGATCGAGGACGCCGGTGGCCCGGTCCGCTTCGTTCACGGTGATCTCGGCCCTGATCACGTGCTGCTGGGCCCGCTCGGCGACATCGGCCTCGTCGACCTCGGCGCCGCGCGGTTCCGCGGCATGGATCCGGACCTCGAGACCGCCGACCGGGGCACGGTTCCCTTCGTCGCCCCCGAGATCGCCCGCGGCGAATCCCCGCCGACCCAGCGCGGCGACGTCTACTCCATGGCGGCGACGCTCGTCTCCTTCGCCACCGGCGCGCCCCTCACGCGCGCGCGCGAGCAGGCCGCGGCGCTCGTCGAGATCAGCGAATCTGGCCTCTGCCTCGACCCGCTCTCCGTCACGGACGCGCTCTCGCCGGGGCAGCGCCGAGCGCTCGCTCGCGCGCTCGATCGCGATCCGGAGCGCCGCGCCGGGACGGCGCGCGCGCTGCTCGACGCGTTCGACGCGGCCGCTCCGCGGGCCGAGGGCGGCGCCGGGTCAGCGCGCTGACTCGGCCCTCCTGCGCGCCAAAACCGTGGACGCAAGCGGCCCATGAGATAAGTCTCGCCCGCATGAAGCCCCACCTAGGTCACGACAAGCTCGGCCTCGACACGCTCGCGATCCACGCCGGACAGCCGCCGGATCCGACGAGCGGCGCGGTCATGACGCCGATCGTCCTCTCGAGCACCTTCGCCCAGGAGCGGCCGGGCCACCACAAGGGGTTCGAGTACTCCCGCAGCGGCAACCCCACCCGCAAGGCGCTCGAGGAGTGCATCGCCGCGCTCGAGGGGGGGCGCCATGGCTTCGCCTTCGGCAGCGGCTCCGCGGCGACCGCCACCCTGCTCCACACGCTCCGCCCGGGAGATCACGTGCTCTCGGGCGATGACGTCTACGGCGGCACCTTCCGGCTCTTCGACAAGGTCATGCGGCCGATGGGCCTCGCCTCGACCTCGGTCGACATGAGCGACCTCGACGTCGTCCGCAAGGCCCTCACCCCGGCCACGCGGATGATCTGGATCGAGACCCCGACGAACCCGATGCTCAAGATCTTCGACATCGCAGGGCTCGCCGAGATCGCGCGCGCGCACGGGGCGCTGCTCGTCGTCGACAACACCTTCGCCACGCCGGTGCTCCAGCGGCCGCTCGACCTCGGCGCTCACGTCGTGGCGCACTCGAGCACGAAGTACCTGAACGGGCACTCGGACGTCGTCAGCGGCGCGCTGGTCACGTCCGAGGACGCGCTCGCGGAGCGGGTCGGGTTCCTGCAGAACGCGATCGGGGCCGTCCCGAGCCCGTTCGACTGCTACCTCGTGCTCCGCGGGATCAAGACGCTCGGCGTGCGCGTGCGCCAGCAGTGCGCGTCGGCCGCGCTCATCGCCGGGAGGCTCGCCGGGCACCCCGCCGTCCAGGCGGTGCACTACCCCGGCCTCCCCACGCACGCCGGCCACGCGCTCGCCGCGCGGCAGATGCGCGCGCCCGGGGCGATGATCTCGTTCGTCGTGCGCGGCGGCCTCCCCGTCGCCTCGGGGTTCCTCGAGCGGCTCGCGATCTTCGCCTGCGCCGAGAGCCTCGGCGGCGTCGAGTCGCTCGCCGAGCACCCCGCCCTCATGACCCACGCCTCCGTGCCCGCGGCGGCGCGGGAGGCGCTCGGCATCGCCGACGGCCTCCTCCGGCTCTCGGTGGGCCTGGAGGCCACCGAGGACCTCTGGAACGACGTCGCCCAGGCGCTGGACGGCGCGCAGGGGCGCGCGGCGGGCGCGTGAGCGCGCGCGGCGCTGCCGCCGTTTGATCGCGGACCCCCGAGTACGATAGAAGCGAGGAGCGGCCTCGGGGCCGCCACCTACCACCGGAGCTTTCCATGCGTCTCGCTCGCCTCAGCTTCGTGCCCGTGCTCGGCCTCCTCCCCCTCCTCGGCCTCGGCTGCAGCGGCGCGGAGCCGCCGACCCCGCGCGGCGCATACAAGATGAACTTCGCCGACCCGGGCATCGACTGCTCCGCACCAGGGCATATTGCGACCCTTGGCGAGGTGACCGATATCCAGAAGGTCCGGCTGGTCACCGACAACGAGGACAGCGTCTCGGTCGACTGCTCCGTGTCCGGCTCGGGCACCTTCGCCGTCTCGGCGGTGACCAAGAACCCCGCCGAGGCGTCGGAGATCCACGTCAAGATCGACGCCATCTCCCCCGCGGCGACCCGTGACGCGCCGGCCACCGGCAGCATCAGCTTCTCCTCGGCGAGGACGGGCGGCCAGACCTTCTACTCCGATCCGGCGACCCCGTGTAAGTTCTGGTTCGAGAACAAGCAGGGGGTCGACGCGGGCAAGATCTGGGTCGGCTTCGAGTGCCCGGCGATGCTGAACGAAGGCGAGATATGCCAGCTCAGGCTGGGCGTCCTGGCCTTCGACAGCTGCGGAGGCTGAGCGCGCTGGCAGCTGACAGGCGGGCGCGCGGGGGGCGCCCCGCGCGTCAGCTCTTCTCGGAGCGCGAGGCCGACACCGCCGGGACCGTCGACCGATCGCCCATGCTGACCTGCTGCGAGTCGGCGGGCGGGCCGATCGTCGCGCTGTTCGGGAGCTCGGCGTCGTCCTGCTCGTCGATCCGGATCACGAGCGCCGTGATGTTGTCCTCTCCGCCGTTCTCGTTCGCCTTGGCGATGAGGCGGCGGCACATCTCCGGGACCTCCTCGGTCGAGCTCACGATGTGGAGGATCTGGTCGTCCGAGAGCATCCCGCTCAGGCCGTCGGAGCAGAGCAGGTAGACGTCGCCGGGCTGCGGCTCATCGCTGATCAGATCGACGGAGACGCTGTCGTGCATCCCGAGCGCGCGGGTGATGACGTTGCGCGGAAGCTCGGCCCGCTGCTCCTCGGTGAGCTCGGGCATCGCCATGATGTAGTCGTTGAACAGCGAGTGATCGCGCGTCAGCTGGCTGATCGAGCCCTTGCGGACACGGTACGCGCGGCTGTCGCCGACGTGGCCGACGTAGATCCGGTTCTTCTTCTTCGAGAAGAGCGCCCCCACGACCGTCGTGCCCATCCCGGCGCAGTCGCGCGACCGGATGCTGCGCTCGAAGATCTGGCGGTTCGCGACCCGGATGCCCGCCTGGAGCCGGTTCTCCTCCTCCGACAGGCTGGTGTCGAAGTGGAATGGCCAGGTGGCGTCCTCCCGCGACGTGGACCGGAAGAAGTCCGCGATCGACTCGGTCGCCAGCTTGCTGGCTACGTCCCCCGCGCGGTGGCCCCCCATGCCGTCCGCGACGATGAACAGATCGTACTCCGACAGGACGGCGTAGCTGTCCTCGTTGTGGTCGCGTTGGAGACCAACGTCCGTCATTCCTGAAGCGATCGCTCGCATAACCTCGGGAATCCTTGAGACGGCTCCGGGCCTTCGGCTTCGAACACCAACCATTTCACGCTAGCGAAAACCTGTCAAGCAGGGCCTCTCGCCCCCTAATGGGCGTCTTCAGAGTCTTCGCGCGTCTTCGCGCGTCGTCTCACGCCTTTCACGCCTTCTCACGTCACGCTCACGTCACGCCTTTCACGCCTGCGCACGCCCAACCGCCGACCTTCCTGATCCTACCGACTCCGACCGGGGGGACCGCAAGCCTCTTTTTCACTTCTTCGCTTCACGGGACGGTTCATTGTGAGCTGGGCTGGTCCCGGCCACGCCTCGCCCCGAGGCGCTCGGACGCAAGCGCCAGCGCGGGCGGCAGCCGCGGGTCGCGCGCGGGCAGGACAACGAGGCTGCAAAGCGTCGCCAGGCCGGGCCGGGCTCGGCGCGCGCGGCGTCGCGACAGGCTGGGGCGCTGCGCGGCAGGCGATGTCGCGCATCGCACGCCGCCGCGCCGCCCTCTTCGAAGGGCCCGGTTCGATCGCGGGCCGCGGGGAGGGGCGGCCGCACGGCGCTCCGGTCGACCAGGCTCGGTCGCCGTCGCCCGCACGGCCGAGGGCCCGCTCACACGTCCAGGATGTCCTTTTCCTTGCCGGCGATCACCGTGTCGACCAGCTTCGTCCCCTCGGCCACCACGTCGTCGACCTTCTTCTTGGCCCGATCGGCCTCGTCGCCGCTGACGTCGCCGTCCTTCTCGAGCGAGTCGATCATCTCGTTCGCGTCCCGGCGGTGCTTCCGGATGGCAACTTTACAGTCCTCTCCGTTCTTCTTCGTCAGCTTCACCATCTCCCTGCGCCGCTCCTCCGTCAGCGGCGGGATCGGGAGTCGGATGAGATCCGCGTCCACCTGAGGATTCAGGCCGAGATCGCTCTCCCGGATCGCCTTCTCGATCGCTTTCACCTGGTTCTTCTCCCAGGGCTTGACGCTGATGAGCCGCGGCTCCGGCACGGACACCGTGGCCATCTGCACGATCGGCGTCGGCACGCCGTAGTAGTCGACGCGGATGCCGTCGAGCATGGCCGCGTTCGCGCGCCCGGTGCGCACCTTCGCCAGGTCCCGCCGGAGAGCTTCGATGGCCTTCTCGATCCCTTCGCGCAGCTCCTTGATGACGTCCTCGAGCATGATCCGGCTTCCTCCGTGTGGGGCTCGCCCAGCCCGCCCTCTTCGCGGGCGGGGGCGGAGCTTACCGCGTATTTCCGGGCCGGCGGAGAAATCGATCCACCCGACCTCACCGGCGTCGCGGTCGGAAGAGCGCTCGCCTCCGCCTGGGCGCAGGCGGACACGCACGCGCCCGAGCGCCGCCGCGCCGTCCCCCCCGCCCCAGCGCGGAAGGCGCGGAAGGCGCGGAAGGCGCGGAAGGCGCGCGGCGGCAGCGGCGAAGGCCGCCGAGCGCGCCACCTCCACTGTCGCGATCGTGCCGAGCTGTAGTAACTCTGGGAGGCAGAGCGACCCGATGCGCGATCTGGACTGGAACAGCTTCGACGTCCTCGTCGTCGACGACGAGCAGGACAACCTCGACGCGTTCCGGTTCGCCTTCAGGAAGTCGTTCAAGATCCATTATGCGCTGGGCGGCGCCGAGGCCCTCTCGCTCCTCGATCGCCTCGATCCTGCGGTGATCGTGGCGGACCAGCGAATGCCGGGGATGAGCGGTATCGAGTTCCTCAAGCAGGCGAAGGAGCGGCGGCCCGACGCGGCGGGCGTGCTGCTCACCGCCTACGCGGACATGACGGTGCTCATCGACGCGGTCAACTCGGGCGCGGTCGACCGGTACGTCCAGAAGCCCTGGAACTCGAAGGAGCTCGCCGTCATCCTCCGGCAGGCGATCGCCGGGGTCGCCACCCTCCGGGAGAACCGGCGGCTGCGCGAGCAGCTCGCGCAGTACGCGGGCTACCTCGAGCGCGAGCAGCGGGACCCGATCGATTTCGGCGAGATCGCCGGCGAGAGCGAGGCCATGCGCGAGGTCGCCGCCCGGATCGGCGAGGTGGCGAAGGCGGCGACGCACGTGCTGATCGAGGGCGAGGAAGGGGCGGAGAAGGAGGTCGTCGCCCGGGCGATCCACGTGGGCTCCCCGCGCGAAGAGCGGCCGTTCGTCAAGGTGACCTGCGCCGCGTTCCGGGGCGACACGCTCGAGCGGGAGCTGTTCGGCTGGCGGCGAGGCGCCTTCGACGGCGCGTTCGCCGAGCGGGCAGGCCGGCTCGAGCTCGCCCACCGGGGGACGATCTACCTCGACGAGCCGGCGCCGCTCACGCCCTCGCTCCAGGCGAGGCTGCTCCGCGTGCTCACCGACGGCGAGGTCGAGCGGCTCGGGTCGACGGAGACCACGCGCGTCGACGTGCGCGTCGTGCTGTCGCTCACGCCCGGCATCGACGAGGCCTGGGCGCGCGCGGGCGTGCTGCCCGAGCTCGTCTCCCGGCTCTCGGTGTTCCCGCTCAGGCTGCCCCCGCTCCGGGAGCGGCGCGAGGACATCCGCGCGCTCGCCGAGCACTTCCTGCGCAAGGTCGCGCGGCGCAACGCCCGCGCGGCCACCGCGCTGTCGGAGGAGGCGCTCGCGAAGCTCGCGGCGTACACGTGGCCGGGGAACACGCGGGAGCTGGAGAACGTGGTCGAGCGCGCCGCCATCCTGTCGCGCGGCGACGTGATCCTGCCCGAGCACCTCGCGTTCACGGCACGCGCGCAGCCGGCCGAACCGCCCGCGCGCGCGCCCAGGGCCGCCGCGCCGGCGGAGCCGGAGGCGGACCCGGCGGGAAGAGAGCCCGCCGCGCCGGCGTGCGCGCGGCCAAGGCTCGACCTGAGCTCCCAGCTCGACGACATCGAGCGGCGGGAGCTCCTCGCCGCCCTCGAACGCTGCGGAGGCAACAAGGCGGAGGTCGCGCGGCAGTTCGGCATGCAGCGCACGACCCTCTATTACAGGCTGAAGCGGCTCGGAATCGAAGGTTGAAGAAGGTTGAAGAAGCTTGAAGGCGGTCGACGAGGGCTGGCGCTCCTCGACGACGCCCGACGGTCGCCGGCGGCCCCGCCGGGACGCCGCGGCGCGTGGCCGCGGTCGACGCCGGGGGCGACTTGCGGCAGATTGCGTCGGCATGCTGAAGGTCGGCGAGCGCGCGCCGGAGATCGACACGCTGGCCATCGACGGCCAGCGCTTCGTGCTGTCGGCGCAGGGCGGGCTCTGCACGGTCGTGTACTTCTTCCCGAAGGCCTTCACGCCCAGCTGCACCGTCGAGGCCCAGCTCTTCCGCGACAACCACGCCGAGATCGCGCTCGCGGGCGCCAGCATCGTCGGCGTCAGCACCGACGACCACAGGACGCAGTGCCGGTTCGCCGAGGCGCAGAAGGTCCCTTACCCGATGATCGCCGACCGCGATCGCAGCGTGTGCCGCGCCTACGGCGTCCTCTGGCCGCTCATCGGCCTCGCCCGGCGGATCACCTACGTCGTCACGCCCGCCCTGGAGATCGCGGCGGTCTTCCACCACGAGCTCCAGGCCAGGAAGCACCGCGACGACGTGCTCTCGTTCATCGACAAGCGCTTCCGGGCGGCGCGCCCCTCCGCGGGGTAAGCGCGGTGCCCGCCGTGCGTCCCGTCCCCGAGCCCCGCGCGCCCAGCGAAGGCGCCGCGCTCCTCGAAGGAGCGGCGCCGCTGCCGCGTGACTTCTACGCTCGCCCCGCGCTCGTCGTCGCGCGGGCGTGCATCGGCAAGGTGCTCGTCCACACGACGCCCGAGGGCACCGCCGCCGGACGCATCGTCGAGACCGAGGCGTACCGCGGCCCGGAAGACCTCGCCGCGCACAGCGCGGGCGGGCGACGGACCGTGCGGACGGAGGTCATGTTTGGCCCGGCGGGCTATGCGTATGTGTTCCAGCTCTACGGCATGCACTGGGCGTTCAACATCGTCGTGGCCTCGGAGGGAGAGCCGCACGCTGTCCTCATTCGGGCCATCGAGCCGGTGATCGGCCTCCCGCTCATGAGCCGCCGGCGAGGCGTCGCGCCTGGGCGGATCGAGCTCACCAACGGGCCGGGGAAGCTGTGCAAGGCGCTGGGGCTCGACCGCTCCGCGTACGGGATGGATGTCTGCGGAGCGCAGCTCTCGCTGCTGCCCGGCGCTGCTGGGCCCATCGGCAGGTCGCCTCGCATCAACGTCGACTATGCAGGTGCGTGGGCGAAGAAGCCGTGGCGATTCTACGAACGCGGCAATCGCTATGTCTCCGTTCCACCTCGCCATTGAGCGGGGGTGAGGGCGCGAGCGCTCGAAGCGCTCGAAGCGCTCGCGCCCGGGCCCAGGATCGCGCGACAATGGGCTCATGGGATTCTGGCCTTTCGGGGGGCGTGAACCTGCCAACGTCGAGAGCGCGTCGCAGGTTGTCACCGCGGGCACGCATCGGGAGACCCTGCGGGGAAAGTTAACGCTCTATTTCAAGGAGCCGCAGACGCGGAGCGCCGCGGACAAGGCCACGGAGCGGTGCGCGCAGATCGCCGGCGACCTGCTGCGCGAGAACGCGGAGCGCGAGGCGCTCGTCGGCAAAGAGGCGGAGCTCGCCGCGGCCATCGCGGCCCGCGCGCCGCGCGGCCTCCCGGGGCTCCGCGCGATCGAGCTCGCGTCGCTGCACGTCGTGACCGAGCGCACCACGCAGTCGCGGCGCGGCGAACCGGCGCCGCCCGTCCAGGATCCCGCGCGGATCGCGGGCGCGCGCGCGCCATCGAACAAGCCCTCTCCGGGCGGCGTGAGCCGGACCACCGGCGTGCCGCCGGCCAGCAGCCGCGCCTTGGCGCAGGCTTCCGGCGCGCCGCCGGCCGTCGGTCGCAGCACGCCGTCGAGCATCCCGCCGCCCATCAGCGTCCGCTCGCCGCCGAGCTCCGGCGCGCAACGCGCCCGCGCCGCCGGAGCGAGCGCCGCGCGGGCGTCGAGCCCGGGGCTCATCGGCTCGCCCCCCACCGTGATCGCGGCCGCGCTCGCGCCGCTCCTGCGCGACGCGTCCACGCGGCTGCTCCTCGGATGCCTGCGGGCGCACGATCTGATCATCGTGCGCCGCGTCGCGATCGATCCTGGCGCCGCCGATCAGCTGGCCGCGCTGCTGCCCGTCTCCGAGGCGCCGCCGGGTGAGTTCGAGGCGAGCCGAGCCGCCGAGATCTCCCGCTGGCACACGGTGCTCGGCTCGCCCGTGATCAGCCAGCTGCGCACGGAGTCATGCGCGATCAGCGCGCAGAAGGCCCGGGCGGCGCTGGGCGCCGCGAACATCGCGGCGGGCGTCGCGGGGGAGCTGATCGACGCGCTCTGCCGCACCGCCTTCCCGGGCCTCGCGCTGTCGAGCGCCCACGTCGATCGCTACGCGGAGCAGGATCTGAGCGAGCTGGCGGCCGAGAGCATGGCGCGCATCCTCCGGCACCCGAACTCGAGGCCGCTCCGCCTCGCGCTCGGCCCGCTGCTCGACGCGGTGCACGGCGACGTGGACGGCATCTCCCGCCTCGCGAAGGCCTCGCTCGGCAGCGCGCACTGAGGCCGACGCCCCCGCTCGGCGCGTTCCCTTCTCGGCGAGCTGGCGCTAGGAGGCGCAGGTGCGACACCATGAACTCTCCGATGAGCTCTCTTTCTCCCGCAGATCGCTCCGCGGCCACCTCTCCCTGCTCGTCGCGCTGCTCTGCGCGTGCGGGCCGGCCGAGCGCGCCGCGCCCGCGCAACCCCTCACGAAGGCGGCCGTGGTGAGCCCGGCCGACGCTCGATCCGACGCGGCGGGCGCGGGGGCCGACGCAGCGGGCGCGGAGGCCGGCGCAGCGGGCGCGGAGGCCGGCGCCGAGCAGGCGCTCGCGGCCTTGTCGGCGCGCGTGCTCGAGGCGTACCTGCGCGACGAGCCGGTCCGCGCCACCGAGGCGGGGGACCACCGGTACGACGCCGTGTGGCCGGACGTCACCGCGCAGGGCGAGGCCGCGCGCCGGCGCACGATCGAGGCGGCGCTGTCCGAGCTCGGGGCGCTGCCCGCGGCGCGCCTCGGCGTCCAGAGCCGCGTCGACGCGGCGATGATCGAGAACCAGCTGCGCTCCTGGCTGTTCGCGATCGACGAGCTCCGCGAGGCGACGTGGAACCCGATGGTGTACACGGGCCTCGTCGGCGACGGGCTCGATCCGCTGATCACGAGGAGCTTCGCGCCGCTCGAGGAGCGCCTGCGGAGCCTCGGGGGTCGCCTCTCGGGCATCCCCGCGCTCGTGCGCGCCGCGGAGCAGCGCCTCACGACGGCGCCGCCGCGCATCCACACCGAGACGGCGATCGCGCAGAACAAGGGGCTCATCGCGCTCTGCAAGTCCGAGCTCCCGGCGCTGTTCGCGTCGGCCCCGGCGCAGCAGGCCGAGCTCGAGGCGGCCGCGAGGGCGGCGGCGGCGGCGCTCGAGGGCTTCCAGGCGTTCCTCGAGAAGGACCTGCTCCCGAGGAGCAACGGCGACTTCCGGCTGGGCCGCGCGCGCTTCGAGAAGAAGCTCCGGTTCACGCTGGACGACGCGACCATCGACGTCGACGGCGTGGTCGCGAGCGCACGCGCCCTGCTCGCGGCGACGCACGCCGAGATGCTCGAGACCTCGAGGGAGCTCTGGCCGGCGCTCTTCGGGAAGCAGCCCTTCCCGAAGGTCGAGGCGCAGGACGAGAAGATGGCCGCGATCAGGAAGGTGCTCGACGCGCTCGCGGCCGATCACCCGACGAACGCGACCATCGTGAAGGCGTCCGAAAAGCTCCTCGCGGAGGCGACCGACTTCGTCCGCGCGCGCGATCTCGTGCGCATCCCGGAGGAGCCCTGCCGGGTGATCGAGATGCCCGAGTACCGCCGCGGCGTCGCGATCGCCTACTGCGATGCGGCCGGCCCGCTCGAGGCGAAGCAGGAGACGTTCTTCGCGATCGCGCCGACGCCGAAGGACTGGCCGAAGGCGCGCGTGGACTCGTTCTACCGCGAGTACAACTCGAGCATGCTCGCCGACCTCACCGTCCACGAGGCGATGCCGGGCCACTTCCTGCAGCTCATGCACAACAACAAGTTCCCCTCGAAGCTCCGCGCGGTCTTCTCGAGCGGCCCGTTCGTCGAGGGGTGGGCGGTCTACACCGAGTGGCTGATGGCGCACCACGGCTTCGGCGGCCCGAAGGTGAGGATGCAGCGCCAGAAGATGGTGCTGCGCATGTCGGTGAACGCCCTCCTCGACCACGGGGTGCACGCGGGCGCGATGGGCGAGGAGGAGGCGCTCTCGCTCATGACGAAGGACGCCTTCCAGGAGGAAGGCGAGGCCGTCGGCAAGTGGCGGCGCGCCCGGCTCACGAGCGCGCAGCTCACCACGTACTTCCACGGCTTCACCGAGATGATGCGCCTGCGCGCCGAGCACGAGCGCAAGCCGGGCTTCACCGAGCGCGCCTACCACGACCGACTGCTCAGCCACGGCTCGCCCTCCGTGCGGCACCTCCCGGCGCTGCTCGCGGAGTAGCCCTCCCACGAAGCAGAGCGACGCGCTCCCGCACAGGAGACGGGCCCAGATCGGCGTTTTCGGCGCGGAGGCGCACTCCAGTGCGCTGAGCACCGAAAACGTCGAGGTGGGCCCGTATCCGAAGCGGGTGCGCGTCGCTCGTCAGACGGGGGAGATCGAGCCGCCGAGCTCCACGAAGCGCGCCTGGGGGAACGCCTTCTGGCAGGACTCGAGCTGCCAGTCGCCCTTGAAGAGCACGACCGGGTTGCCGTGCACGTCGAGGGCGCCGTAGCCGTAGAGGTTCGACTCGAGCTCGGCGAGGGGCACCGGCTCGCCCTCGACCCAGCGGGCCAGGCTGAACGAGAGCCGCTCGATCCGGGCGTCGACGCCGTACTCGGCCGCGAGGCGGTGCTTCACGACGTCGAACTGGAGCTCGCCCACGACCCCCAGGATGGCCTCGCCCTCCCGCCCCTCGGGCGGCCGGAAGAGCTGGACCGAGCCCTCCTGCGCGAGCTGCTCGAGCCCCTTCTTGAGCTGCTTGCGCTTCATCGGATCGATCATGATGACGCGGGCGAACTGCTCCGGCGGGAACTGCGGCAGCGGGGCGTACTTCACCGGCGAGCCGCTGCAGAGCGAGTCGCCGATGAGGAAGAGCCCCGGGTCGAAGACGCCGATGATGTCGCCCGCGAAGCCGTCCTCCACGAGCGTGCGCTCCTGGGCCATGAACTGCACCGGGTTGGTGAGCCGGATGTCGCGGCCGAGGCGCACGTGGTGCACCTTCATCCCGCGCTCGTAGCGGCCGGAGCAGACGCGGAGGAACGCGATCCTGTCGCGGTGGGCCCGGTCCATGTTCGCCTGGATCTTGAAGACGAACGCTGTGAAGCGGTCGTCGTCCGGGGCGATGGGGCCCTTGTCGCTGCCGCGCGGCGCGGGCGGGGGCATGAGCTCGATGAACGCGTCCAGGAACTGCGGCAGGCCGAAGTTGGTGATGGCGCTGCCGAAGAACATGGGCGTGACCTCGCCGCGGGCGAGCTTGTCGCGATCGAGCGCGTCGCCGGCGGCGTCGATGAGCTCGATGTCCTCGCGCAGCTGGCGGGCGCCCTCCTCGTCGAGCGCCGCGACGAGCTCGGGCGCGTCGAGCGAGACGACCTCCATCGGGGCGATCTCGGCGCCGTGCGCGACGAGCTCGAAGAGGAAGACCTGCTTGCGCTCGCGGTGATAAACGCCGCGGAACTTGCCGCCCGCCGAGATGGGCCAGGTGACCGGGTAGACGCCGATGCCGAGGACCTCCTCGACCTCGCCGATCAGCTCGAACGGGTCGCGCCCGGGGCGGTCGAGCTTGTTGACGAAGGTGAAGATCGGCATCTGCCGGAGCTTGCAGACACGGAAGAGCTTCTTCGTCTGCGTCTCGACGCCCTTCGCGCAGTCGAGGATCATGATGGCGGCGTCGGTCGCCATCAGCGCGCGGTAGGTGTCCTCGCTGAAGTCGGCGTGGCCGGGGGTGTCGACCAGGCTCAGGAGCCGGCCCTTGTACGGGAACTGGAGAACGCTGGTGGAGATGGAGATGCCGCGCTCGCGCTCCATCTCCATCCAGTCGCTGACGGCGTGGGCGCGCGCCTTCTTGGCCTTCACGGCGCCGGCGAGCTGGATGGCGCCTCCGTACAGCAGGAGCTTCTCGGTTAGGGTGGTTTTGCCAGCGTCGGGGTGGGAGATGATCGCGAACGTCTTTCGACGGGCGATCTCGCGGGTGAGCATCGGGTCGGGCACAGCGGCGCGGCAGGATAGAGTCCGTGGGGGCTGCGTCAACCCAGGGGGCGACGGAGCCAGGGCGGGCGGGGGTGGTGCGCGAGCGGGCGGCGGGGGTCCCCCCACGAACTCGGGCCTTTTGGAGGGCTATTGCCGCGCTGGACGGGGGACTCGGTCCGAGAGGAGGGCGCTGCGGGGCGGGCCGGCCCTCGGGTTCGTGGGGCCCACCCCCGCCGCCCGCTCGCGCACCACCCCCGCCCGCCCTGGCTCTTTGTAAGGAGGTTTTTGGAAGAGGCGGGGGCGGACGCCGGGGTTCGTGGGCCCAGCGGCGGTCGCGCAGGACGGTTCTGTCGGGGGTTTGTAAGGGGTCGTTATTTCGGGGCGCGAAGGGAGAGGGAGACGGTGACGCCTACGGGGTCGGCGCTGGGCGTGCCGATGGGCTTGTTCTTGAGGAACTGACGGATGCAGCGCTGCGCGTCGGAGGTGACGCCCCGAGAGTCGAGGATCTCGACACCCTCGGCACGGCCACGCACCCGGACAAGGAACTGGATCTTGATGCTGCCCGACGCGCCTGAGAGGCCGCCGTGATCGGCAACACACTTCGCAAGGTCGGGGGCCACCTTTTCGAGCCGCTTGGCCACGTTCGGGACGTCGCCGTTCATGAACTCGGGCTCCTTGATCTCCACGAGAGGGAGTGGGGCCGACACGATCGATGCGTCAGGCACGCCACCGTCGATGGGGCCGGCGTCGCCGGGAACTCCGCCGTCAGGCGGGGGGGCGCCGTCAGGAGGGGAGGCGCCGCCGTCGGGAGGGGGCGGCTCGGGCTGCGGCGACGGCGGGAGCCAGCCGGCATCGGCCTCGCCCGGCTCGAGGCACCGCACGAAGCCACGGTGCGGATCCTCCAGCGCGCCGTGCGGACAGCGCGGAGCACCGCCCGCGTCAGGCGCCGCCGCCGTGATCCACCCCTGCTCCGGCGGCTCCTGCCGCGGCGGCGCGCCGCCCTCGGCGACCGCGCCGACACAAGCGCCGACAGCGCCCATCGACAGCGCCACGGAGACGGCCCACTGACCCAGACGCCCACCTGCTGCTCTCCACCGCATCGGGCGCTGTGATACTGCGGAACGGGCGCGGGTACAGGAGAAACCGCGGGGAGTTCGTCGAGGCAGCCGCGAGGCGCTCGCCGACGGCGGCGACGAACGCGGTCCCGGAGCCCGCGAAAGCGGGCTCAGAGGGCGATGTGAGCGAGCGATCCCGCCGAGGCGTCCCAGAGCGCCCGCGCCCGGGACAGGGCGTCCGCATGCGCCTTGGTCCCCTCGGCGGGCCCTGTCACGGAGATCACGCCGCTCGCGCCGAGCTCGATCCGCTCGACGCCGGCGTCCGGGAGCTCTTCGCGGAGCTCCTTCGTCAGCCGCTCGGCGATGCGCTGGAGGAGGCGCGCCAGCCGCTCGGGCGTGATGTCCCGGAACACGAGCACCTGCGGGAGAGGGAGCTCCGAGACGAGGCGAGCGCGGTCGGAGAGGCCCCGCTCGCCGAGCCGCCTCTCGACGAGCGCCGCGAATACGCTCCCGTACGCCCGGTCGACCTGCTCCCGCCGGAACCGCTCGTCGATGGCCGGTCCGAGCCGCGTCTCCAGCTGCGCGACGCCGTTCAGCCCGTTGGCGAAGCGCCCCTCGTTCTGCGCGAAGTACTCCCCGCGCGCGCGCAGGTCGCTCGCCAGCGACGCGAAATGCTCGCCCATCGTCGAGAGGGCGCGCAGCACGAGATCGGTGAACCTGAGCTCCTCCCGGATCCAACCCACGTCCGTCACCCGGTCGGCCATGAACGGCCAGACGACGAGGTTGTAGTAGTTGTTGAAGTCGAGGAGGTACTTCAGCCGATAGAGCTCGAAGCTGCCGAACACCGGATACATGCGCTCATAGAGCCGGAGCGTGCTGTCGTACTTGAACCGGTAGTACGCGTCGTAGGCCGCGACCTTCTCCTCGAACCCGGCGCGGTCGCCGCGGACGTCGGAGAGGATCATCTGCGTGATGAACTCGTTCGCGGTCGCGATGAAATCCGAGCCGGGGCTGTAGAAGGGATCGGTGAACGCGCCGGCCTCGCCTGTGACGGCGTAACGGTCGGTCGAGAAGTACTGGTCCGCGTGGTACGGCAGGTGGGCATAGCTCTGGAAATCCTCGAGCTCCGCCCCCTCGAGCAGCTCGCGCGCGGCGCGGTGGGCGCCCAGGAAGCGCTCGAACTCCGCGCGCGTGCGCGGCCCGGGCAGCGCCCCGGCCGGCGCGTTGCCCGCGCCGATCCGGTCCTTGTCGAACACGACGCCCACGCTCATCAACGCGGGTCGGGGATCCGCGTTCGCGGTCCCCTCCAGGTCGCCGGCGAGCGGGATGAACCAGATCCAGTACCCGTCGTACATGAAGTGGTTCGTCGACAGGTGGCGCGACGTGTACCGCGCGCGCGACCGCCACGCCGCGTCGGTGACCGCATCGAGCCCCGCGACGCCGCGGTAACGCCCCCACGCGGCCGCCGTGTTGAGCCGCGCCTCCTTGTGCACCTTCACGCCGAGCTTGCGGAAGAGCACGTGCCGCCGCCCGGAGGCGTCGCACACCCAGCGGCAGGCGACCTCGCGCCGCTCGCCGCCCTGCTCGTAGACGACCGTGTGCCGCCCGCGCCCGTCGATCGCGACGTCGACCACCTTGGCGCCGAGCTCGACCTCGGCGCCCGCGGCGCGGTTCATGGTCACGAGATCGCGCTCCAGCCGCGCGCGCTCGAGCTGGAAGCTCGGGTGGAACGGCATGTGGTCGGAGCCAATCTCGCTCATCCGGGGCAGCGGGAGATCCCTGTCCGGAGAGTCGAAGAAGAAGCGGAGCCCGTTCTTGGGCAGCTGGTGCTGGTAGAGGTACGTGCCGAGGTTCAGCCGGCGAACCATGTAGTTCGCCGCGACCTCCACCGTGCTCTCGCCGACCTTGTAATCCTCCATCGCCTCGGCGGCCTCGAGCACGAGGACCCCGAGGTCGGGGCACGTCAGGCGGAGCTGCCGCGCGAGGAAGCCGCCGGCGATGCCGCTGCCGATGATGACGATATCGAACGTGCGCATGACGAGAGCCCTTATACCGCGCCACCGCCCGGCGGCGCGGGCTCTCCGAGAAGCTCGGCGCGGAGCGCGCCCGGCATCGCCGCCGCCTCGTCCGGGCGGAGCAGCCCGTCGCCGTGGATGATCGACGCCGAGAGGCGACCGCCGAAGCGGCTGAAGATCACCTGGAAGCCGGGCGGCGCGACGACCGCGGGCAGCGGGTACGCCGAGCGCACCGGGAGCCCCGCGAACCGCTCCACCGTCACCGCGCCGGGGTTCGAGACGATCAGCGAGGCGAGCTCCCCCTGGAAGGGCTGATCCCCCAGCCAGCGGTAGATCGGGCCGGGGAGCCAGCGGGCCAGATCGAGCGCGGCGATCATGGCGAGATCGAGCCTGTCGCGCACCACGGCGCGCTGCTGCTCGGCGAGGCGGGCCACCGCGCGCGCGTCGTCGTGGAGCTCGTCGCGGCCGAGCGAAAGCAAGGCCATCGTGAGGTGATTGCCGAAGAGCCGCCGCGCCCCCCCCTTGGGGTCGAGCGAGAGGGGCAGCGGGATCACGTGGTGCGGCGGGGCGAAGCCGCGGCCCGCGAGCGCCCGGTCGGCGAGCCGCGTCGCCGCGATCAGCATGAGGCTCGTCTCGGCGAGCCGCGCGCGCTGGCGCACCCGGAGATCGAAGGCGCGGGTCTCCTCCGCCGAGAGCGTGAGCCGGAGGACGCGGGAGGCCGAGGGCCGCACCTGAGGACAGGCGCGCGCGAGCGACAGGATGGGCGCGCGGCCGAGCGCCAGCACGTGGGCCTTGTACGCGCGCGCCAGCGCGACCCGCTCGTCGCGGTCCATGGCGGCCAGCAGGCGCTCCGGCGCGTCGTGCCGCTCCTGCCGCGGCGGCGGGTCGTCGGGCGCGTCGCCGCTCCCGGAGCCCAGCCAGGCGGCGAGCCGATCCGCGCCCCTGCCATCCGTCAGCGCATGGTGGTGGCGGAGCACGACCGTATCGCCGTCGCCCACCTCGCGCACGACGTCGAGCGCCCACGGCCGCTCCGCGGAGGTCCGGTCCGCGAGCAGCGCCTCGAGGCGCGCCGCGCGCTCGCGCTCGCCCTCCACCTCGTGGAGGCGCAGCCCGGGAGCGCGCCGGTGGTGATCGACGACCCAGCGGGGCCGCCCCGCCCGCCCGAGCACGCTGTTGTCCAGCCGGAACCGGAGCTCGGGGAGCGCCCGGGTCGCGCGCTCGAGCCGCACCGCGAGCCGCGCCAGATCGAGGCGACCGTCGAGCTCGATCACGAACAGGCAGTGGTTGCCCGCCTGGCCGCGCGATCGCATGGCGCGATCGTTCATGAGGTGGAAGAAGTCGATCCCCCCGAGCAGAACGGGCGATGTCATGGTCTCCGCAAGGCACCGCCGATCAGGGGGGAGCCGCGCGCGACCCTAGCAGCCACGCGGGCCGCACGACAGCGCCCGCAGGCGCGGGATCACGCCTCCTCGCCCAGTACGCCGCGCGACCGCGCAAGAAAACGAAAGTATCCACACCACGGATACATGACCGATCGTATATTCCCGGAGTGAATCTTTCGGCGATCGACGTCAACCTGGTGATCGCGCTCGACGCCTTGCTGCAGGAGCGCAGCGTGACGCTCGCGGCCCGCCGGGTGGGCCTCAGCCAGCCCGCCATGAGCCACGCGCTGACGCGACTGCGCGAGCTCTTCTCCGACCCGCTGCTCATCCGGGTCGGCCGGCAGATGGCGCTCACCTCGCGCGCCGAGGCGATGACGCCGCAGGTCACCGCGATCGTCCACGATCTCGCGGGCCTCTTCGGCGAGACGACGCCGACGTTCGACCCGGCGACGAGCGATCGCGCCTTCCGGATCGCCGCCACGGAGTACGTGGAGCTCGTCCTCATGCCGCGGCTCAACGCGGCGCTCGCGCAGGGCGGACCGAGGCTCGCGCTCCACCTGCTCCCGCTCGACGGCCGCGCCGTCGACGCGCTCCGGAGCGGCGAGATCGATCTCGCGATCGGCGTCTTCCCGCAGGAGAGCCTCCCCCCCGACCTGCGCCGCGCGCCCCTCTTCGACGATCGCTTCGCGGGGCTCGCGCGCATGAGCCACCCCACGGCGCGCGGGCAGGTCGATCTCCAGACCTACGCGGCCCTCCCGCACGTCGTCGTCCCCAGGCGCGGCGCCCACGACGGGGTCGCGGACGATCTCATCGCGGCGCGCGGGATCGCGCGCCATGAGGCCATGACGGTGCCGCACGTGCTCCTCGTGCCGCACGCCATCACCGCGTCGGATCTCGTGGCGACCGTGGCCACACGCCTGGGCAGGGCGTTCTCCAGCCTGGTGCCGCTCCGCACCTTCGACCTGCCGTTCGAGCTGCCGCCCATCGAGATCGCGATGGCGTGGAGCAGCCGGACCGAGCGCGATCCCGCGCGGGCGTGGCTGCGCGGCGTCGTGACGGACACCGCCCCGAGCCCGCGGGACGCGGCCCGGCGCAAGCGCGCCTGAGGGGGTTCAGGGCGCGGCGAGGCGCGCCGCGCCCGGGGGCTACCGGCCGAGCGCCTCGGCGCGGTTCACGATGCGCGGCGTGAGGAAGATGACGAGCTCGTTCCGCGTGTCGCTCGCGCGGCGCCGCTGGAAGAGGAGGCCGAGGACCGGGATGTCCCCGAAGAACGGCACCTGATCGAGGTTCCGGCCGGTGTTGCGGGTGAAGATCCCGCCGATCACCGCCGTGTGCCCGTCCATGATCAGGAGGTCGGTCTCCGCCTCGCGCTTCAGGATGGTCGGGTCGCCGCGGGCCGACGTCTGGTTGAAGTCGGGCTCGTCGCGGTTGATCTTCACGTGCATCGCGACGCTGCCGTCCGACGTGACGTGCGGCTTGACGAGCAGCTGGAGCTTGGCCTCCTGGAAGGTCGTCTGCACGCCCTGGGCGCTGATCTGCGAGAACGGGATCAGCGTCCCCTGGCTGATCCGCGCCTCCCGGTTGTCGAGCGTGAGGATGCGCGGGCTCGAGACGACCCGCAGCATGCCGCTCGCCTCGGCCGCGGAGAGCCGGACGCCGAGGTTGACGGTGTTGTTGATCGAGCCGAGCGTGAAGCCGAGCGCGCCGCCCTGCCCGGCGCCGACGATGGCCGGCAGGTTCACCGCGAAGTTCGGGTTCGAGACCTGGCTCGAGAACGGCGAGAGGCCGCCGGTCGGGCTGTTCGAGTCGGTCGCGCCGCCGGCGATGCCGATCGCCGAGGGGAAGACGAGCCCCGTCGGGTTGCCGGTCGCCGCGCTGAACGTCCCGTCGCCGCCCCACTGGATGCCGATGTCGCGCACGTAGCGGCTCGTCGCCTCCACCACGCGCGCCTCGATCAGCACCTGCGGCGTCTGCGTGTCGAGCGAGCGGACCAGCTCCTCGATCTGGTTCAGGTTCCCCGCGACGTCGCGCGCGATGAGCACGTTGGTCCGCTCGTCGACCGCCAGCGAGCCGCGCGGCGAGAGCATGTCCTTCGAGCGATCCTGGAGGTCCTTCGCGTCCGCGTAGTTGATCGGGATGAGCCGCGTCTCGAGCGGCGCGAGCTGGAGCTCGCTCTTGCGCCGCGCGATCGCGAGCTCCCGCTCCTTGTTGAGATCGGCGATCGGGGCGACGCGGATCATGTTGCCCTGCCGGACCACGCCGAGGCCCTTGGCCTGGAGCACCGTCTCGAGCGCCTGGTCCCACGGGACGTTGCGCATCCGGATGGTGACCGTCCCGCTCACGTTGTCGGCGGTCACGATGTTGACCCGCCCCACGTCGGAGATCAGCCGGAGGACGTTGTGGATGTCGGCGTCCTTCAGGTCGAGGTCGATGCGCCGCCCCGTGAACCGCCGCTGCTGCCCGGCGATCGCGGGCATGAAGGCGCCGGCCTGGTCGGGCTCGACGAGCGACTCCTCGCTGCTCGCCGCGCCCTCGAACGAGGTCTCCACCTTCGGCGCCCCGTCGTCGAGGAGCGCCTCGCGCGCCACCGTGCGGGTCCGCCTCGCGGCGCCGCCGTCCGCGGCGATCCCCGAGAGCGCCGTGGGCAGCGCGCCCTTCGCGACGCTCAGCACGAGCGCGTTGCCCTCGCGCGCGACCACGCCCGAGGCGCCCTCGACCTGCTCGACCTCGACGACGACCCTGGAGCCGTCGCTGTTGCGCCGGAACGTCGAGATGGCCCGCACCGGGCCGCCGAACGCGCCGACGTCGAGCTTGCGCTGGAGGGCGTCGGGGAGCCGGACGCCGCTGAGCTCGATGACGCGGCGCCCCCCCTTGCCGGTCGACTCGCGGTAGCTCGGGATCGACGAGAGCTCGATGACGACCCGATCGAGCGTCGCCTGGTGCTCGAAGCGCACGTCGGTGATCGCCGCCGGCTCGCGCTCCGGCGCCGCCGCCGCGGGGCCGGCCGGGGCCCGCGCCGCCATGGGCGCCGTCGCGTCGGCGGCGGCGAGCTCGATCACGAGCGCGCCCTGCTCGGCGCGGATCCGGTAGGCAGCCGGGCGCGCGAGCTGCACGAGCACCCGCGTCGTCCGCTGGGTCGCCTTGCCGAACCCCTGCGTCATCACCCCGGCCACGATCGCGTTGCCGCTCGTGATCGCGCCGGAAGCCCCGCCTGCCTCGGCGCCCTCGAGGTCGATGAGGAGCCGCTTGCCGCCGTCCGCGACCCGCGCCGAGAAGCGCGGCTCGCCGGTCGTCGCGACCACGATCTCGGCCTTGCCCTCGTCCGGTGCCGTGAGCCTGACGTCGCTGACCTTGATCGGGGCGGCGGCGTCTGCGTCTCCCGCAGGAGCGCCGAGGATCAACATCACCCCGAGTGCCGCAGCACGGCGAAGCGCGCCCCGCCTCGGGCGATAGTCTCGATTGCTCTTCATTGCACTCCCGCTTCGCGGTGACGCGAGATCTGCGTCACGCTGCCGGGAGGCTACTTCGGGTGCCCGGCGCGGGCCCAATTCGTGGCGGTCACGGGCCGCCGAGGGCCGCCTCGCTCTCCTCGCCGAGCGGCCTCAGCGCGATCACGCGCGTGGTCGGCGGGATCTCCGGGTGCGACGGGTCCTCGCGGATGAAGACGACGTCCGAGTCGCGGATCCGATCGATGCGCCAGTTGACGGCCACGTCGACGCCCGTGGGGCCGCCCGCGTGCACGATCTCGGCCTTGCCGACGAAATCGCCCACCTTCACCACCCACCCGAGCCCCGTGGGATCGGTGAGCAGCGCGCGGGCGGGCGCGCGCGAGACGACGCCGACCAGCCTGAGCTCGTCGAGCGCAAAGCGATCCACGAGGACCTGGCGCTGGATCGTCACCCGACCCCGGGCCTGCGTCGCGAACAGCGACTCGAAGCTCCGGAACGGGTCGCGGCTCCGGTCGCTCTCGGAGAAGTCGGCCTCCTGGAACTCCCGGAGCGGCAGCGGCGGCAGCTCTGGCGCGCCGGCGTCCGCGGCCGCGGACCCGGCGCCGGCCGCGGACGCGCGCGGCGGCGAGGCGGAGGCCTGCGCCCCGGGCGGGCGTGGCCGGGTGGAGGAGGTCACCGGCGCTTCCTCCTCGCACCCCGCGAGCGCGAGGGCCGCGGCGGTGGTCGCCCCGAGGGCGAGCAGCATCATCCGGCCGGCCTTCACCGGACACCTCCGCCGCTGCGGCGCTTCACGCCGCTCGTCGCGGTCTCCCCGGCGCGCACGGCGCGGAACGCGGTCGCGAGGCACTCCACCTTGACCTCCACGTCGGTCCCCACGACCTTCGGATCCTTGATCTGGACCTCCTCGAGGTTGATGATGCGATCGAGCTGCCCAACGCCGTGGAAGAACTTCGCCACCTGGTGGAACTTGCCGGAGAGCGTGAGCTGCATCGGCACCTTGGAGAAGAACTCCTGCGGGATCTCCTCGGTGGGGCTCCATGACGTCAGGTTGACGCCGGAGACGGTCGCGACGCCCTGGATGGCGGAGAGGAAGGCCGGCGTCTCGGACTCGTCCGGGAGGATCTTCTTCTGCTCGCGGCTCATCTGCTCGCGGCGGGTCTTCTCGTCGAGGTCCTTCTGGTAGGCGGCCTTGGACGCCTGCGCCTTCGTGAGCTCCGCCTGGAGCACGCCCTGCTTCTGCACGGCGCCCTCGATCTGCGAGTCGACGTCGGCGTAGAAGCCGACGAAGTACAGGATGCCGACGAGCGCCGCGAAGAGCGCGCCGACGCCGAGCTTGGCGAGCGGCGGCAGCCGGTCGAGCGCCGAGCCGGCCTGCGCGGGCATGGGCTTCGTGGCCATCAGTACCTCACCTTCAGCTGCAGCGCGAACGAGACGAGCTCGAGCCGCGACGCCTTCTCGTTCTCCTTCTTCCCCGGGAGCAGCTGCACGTCGTAGAAGTACGAGGACAGCTTCAGCCGCTGGGCGAGCTCGTAGACGTCGGTGCCGTCGCGCGCGAGCCCCTCGACGCGCACGATCCGCTCGGACTCGACGTAGCTCGTGAGCCACAGCCGGCGGCTGTCCCAGGACGGGTTGTAGACGGCGAGCGGGTTCTCCTTGCGGAGCTGCGCGAGCTTGTCCGGATCGGCGGTCGGCCCCTTGCCGTTCGTGAGCAGCTGCGCGAGCTCGAGGAGCACCGCGGTCGGCCCGCTGCGCGCGGCCTGGAGCTTCGCGATCGCGTCCTCGCGCGCGCGCAGCACCTCGAGCGCCTTCTTGATCTCCTCGTGGTTCGCCACGAGCGTGCGGATGTCCTGGATCTGGCTCTGCAGCAGCGAGTTCTTCCGGTTCTGCTCGTCGAGCTCCTCGACCTTCGTCTGGTGGAAGAGGAAGAGGGCGACGATCTCGAGGATCACGACGCCGAGCGTGACGAGCAGCCACCGCTGGCTCGCCTGGGGCGCGGCCCCGCGCGTGCCGCGCCGCTGCGGGAGAAGGTTGACGCGAATCACGAGCGCTTCTCCCGGTCCTTGCGCATCGCCAGCCCGAGCGAGACGCAGAACTGCGCCGCCCGGAGCCGGAGCAGCTCCTGGTTGACTTCCTTCGCTTCCACGGTGATGCGCTCCATCGGCTGGATCAGCTCGACGGCCACCCGGGCGCGCCGCCCGATCGCGGCGGGCAGCGCCGGCAGGTTGGACGAGCCGCCGGTCAGGTAGATGCGGTGCATGTCGCCCTCACCGCTCGTGGCCAGGAAGAAGTCGAGCGAGCGCTGGATCTCCCCGGCGATCGAGTCGCACACCTGCTCGATGGTCTCGATGACCTGCGCGGGCACGCCGCCCGGCCCCGAGGTCACGCTGGCGCACTTGAACTCCTCGGCCTGCTCGAAGCTGATGCCGAGCTTCCGCTGGATCTGCTCGGTGATGTAGTTGCCGCCGTTGCCGATGTCGCGGGTGAACGCGCTCGCGCCGCGCGACACGATGTTGATCGACGCGAGGCTCGCGCCGACGTTGATGATGGCGAACGTCTGGTCCGGCGGGATGCCGCGGTTCACCTCGAACAGGTTCTGGACGGTGAACGCGTCGATGTCGACCACCATGGGCTTGAGCTTCGCCGTCCTGGCGATCTGGGTGTAGTCGTTGATCTCGTCGCGCTTCGCGGCGACGAGCAGGAGGTCCATCTGCCCGGCCTCGGGGCGCCGGCGCAGCACCTCGTAGTCGACGTGGACGTCCTTGATGTCGAAGGGGATGTGCTGCTCGGCCTCCCACTGGATCTGCTCGTCCAGCTCGGCGGCGGTCATGAGCGGCACCGTGATCTTGCGGATGATGACCGCCTGGCCGCTGATGCTGAGCGCGATCTCGCGCTGGCGGATCTTGGCCTCGGAGAAGGCCCGGCCGAGCGCCTCGACGATGGCCTGCGCGTTCATGACGTGGCCGTCGACGATGGCCTGCGGCGCGAGCGGCGCGTAACCGAGCCGCACGAGGCCATAGCCCCTGCGGCCTTCCTTGATCTGAGCGATCTTGATCGCGCTCGATCCGATATCGACCCCGATCAAGTTCTTGCCTTCCGACATCCCGTCCGTCCTGCTCCGCGCCCGCCGTGGTGAAGCAAGGGAAGCCCGGGCTGCGTTGCCCGGCTCCCGGGCGCCCGATCCCCTGCGATCGCCTCTGGTCGCTTCTGGCGAAGCTTCGCACCACCGACGATCGCTGGGCAAAAAACCGCTTTACGCTCGCCTCCCGCCCGCCTATCGAAGTTCGATATGCGGCGCGGCGCCGCCGGCTCGGGCCGGCGAGCGCGCGCCAGCCCAGGGTAGCACCGTCCGGGGCTCGGTCGTCGGGCACGGATGACGTCAGGTCAGAGTCCCCTCATGCATCCGGAGTTCTCCCGTTTCTGCGGCCTCGGCCCCCGCGCCGGGGCCGAGATGGAGCCCACCTCTTCGTCATCGCGGCCATCGCGGCTGCGATGTGCGCTCGCCGCCCTCGCGGCGGCCTTTCTCCTGAGCGCCGCGCCCGGCACGGCGGTCGCCGAGGACGGCCAGCACACGGTCTACGCGGGCCAGACGCTCGGCAAGATCGCGAAGCGGTACCGCATCACGGTCGACGCGCTCCGCGAGGCGAACGGGCTCAAGCGCGGCCAGCGGATCCATCCGGGCCTCGTCCTCGTGATCCCGGAGCGGGGTGAGCCCGCCGCGCGGGCCAAGGGCCGGGCCGCCGCGCTGCGCGACGAGCGGGAGCGGAGCCGCGGCGCCAGCGCGAAGGAGCGCGACGCCGGGGCCCGTCCCCCGGGGAAGGGGTCGACGAAGAGGGACGGGGCGATGCCGCCCAACAAGCGCTATGCGCAGCGACCCAAGCGCCCCGGGTGGGTCCGCCTGGTGCGAGGCGCCGAGCGGCTGGACGTCCAGCTGCTCACGCCGAAGGGGCGGCTCGTGCCCAAGGCCCTCCCCAAGCTCAGCCGGCTGATGCGCGCGTCCCCCACCGCCTCGATTCCCATCGATCCGCGGCTCGCCACGCTGATTGGCATGGTGAGCGACCACTTCGGCGGCAGGCCCCTCCGCGTCGTCAGCGGTTATCGCCCCTACTCACCCACCCAGTACACCCCGCACTCCAACCACAACCACGGTCGCGCCGTCGATTTCATGGTCGAGGGCGTGCCCAACACCGTGGTCCGCGATTTCTGCCGAGGTTTCCGCAACGCAGGTGTCGGATATTATCCCAACTCTACGTTCGTTCACCTGGACGTCAGATCAGATAAAGTGTACTGGGTGGATTACTCGGGGCCTGGAGAGCCGCCGCGCTACGCGGGAGCGAAGGGTTCTGTCGCGGCCGATGAAGCGGCGCGCGATGTCCCCGTGTCCGCAGAAGAAGAGGTCTATGGGTCAGGCGAGCCCCGTGCCACTCAGTCGCAACCCATGAATACTACAGGGACAAACTCGGATACGGCGCGCAGCGGCAGCGAGAAGGAGAAGGTCCTGGGGTCAGTTTCACCCACCCCTGCTCCTGAAACCTCGCCCGCGAAGAGGTGAGCTGTCCCGGCCGCTGGCTATAATCCACACACTGAACATCCGCACCAGACACAATTGCACGGCTCTGCCTTGCACGCTGCGAGAGTTGTGGCACCAATCCACCTCACGTGCAGCAATCGACCCGACTGCAGCGGGAGGGGCTCGCTCCTTCCATGTCGCTCCCCGCGTGCTGTGACGGGGGCGGGTTCGTCCAGCCGGTCGCCTTTGGCGCGACGTGTCCGGTCGTTCCGTGTGAGCACGCGCTGATCGAGGCGCCTTCTGCGCTCGGCCTCGATGGAGCGCCGAGCGTCGCGGTGCAGGATCCGGGGTCGTCGCTCTCGCGCGAGCTTTGGGAGTCCGCGGAGGCCGCGTCAAGGTGCGCGCACGAAATTTGGGAATCCGTGGAGGTCACATCGGCCTGCACCTACGAGGGTCCGTGGCGGCTGTTGGAGCCGAACAGCGAGCCGGACATCGCGCAGGACGGCGGCCCGTGTAGCCCGCCGCGCTGTACCGAGGCGGCCTGCGCGGGCGGGCCGCGCGACAGCGAGCCGACGTGCGCGCCGCTCCGCCCGGAGGTGCTGCGGGGGTACTTCCCGCTCGTCCGCAAGCTGGTGCGGCAGGTGTCGCGCCACCTGCCGCCCAACGTGCAGCGCGACGACCTGCTCAGCGCAGGGATGCTCGGGCTCGTCGACTCGCTCCGCAAGAACGGCGGGAGCGATGGCGAGACGTTCGCCGGCTACGCGAAGCTCCGGATCCGCGGCGCGATCGTCGATGAGCTCCGCGCGCAGGACTGGCTCTCGCGGCGAGCGCGCGAGGCGGTCGAGGCGGAAGCCGCCAGCAGGGCCGGCGGCGCGACGGTCTTCGTGAGCCTGAGCGAGGTGACCCCGACCGAGGAGTCGGCGCACATGTCCGGCGAAGACGACCCGATCGAGGCGATCTCGGCGCAGGCGACCCGGCGGGCGCTGTCCTTCGCGATCGCGCGGCTCCCGGAGCGGGAGCGGCGCGTGATCGGCATGTACTACTTCGAAGGGGCGAAGCTGAAGGACATCGGCGCAGAGCTCGGGATCGGCGAGCCGCGCGTCTCGCAGCTGCACACGCGCGCGCTCGGCATGCTGCGAGGCATGCTGTCCCACGCCTGACCGCCGCCCGCGCTCAGGGGGCGAGCCGGCGCGCCCGGCCGGGCATCGCGACGCCGACCGCGAAGAGCGCGGTCTCCTCGTAGGTCTGCTGGAGGGCGGGGTCCCCGGAGGCCCGGTGCACGAACGCGTTGCGGTGCGCGCCGCGATCGAGCGCGACAACGCGGGCGCAGCCGAGGTCGAGCAGCGCCTCGGTCGTCGCCTCGTCGCTGTCGAAGGTGGTCGTGGCCACGAGCAGCGTGCCGTCGTCGAGCACGCAGGCAGCGCTGCGCCGGCGCATGGTCCCGATCTCGCGCGCCTCCGGCCGCAGCCTGCCGTCGTCGGCGGTGAGCGGCAGCTCGGTCGCGTCCGCGCCCGGCGCGAGCGGAGCGCCGCCCGCCGGGCGGATCTCGACGCGGCCCTCCCGGACCAGCAGCAAGCCCCCCTCGCCGCGGAAGCGAAGGCCGACGGTGCCGCCCACGGCGAGCCCGCGCGGGCCCCGCCGCCGGCCGGTGCCGACGCCGATCGCCGCGAGGACCTGCCGCCGCTCGTCGGCCGGCACCTCGGCGTCGAGCTTCGGCGCGCTCCGCGGCGAGATCTCGCGCGAGCCGGCGCGGAGCCGGAACAGGAACCGGTCCGGAGCGAAGGCGTGGACGCGGACCTGCGCGCCGAGGTGCACGGTGTTGGCGGCGTACACGGCCGGGCTCCACGCCGGGGGCGGCTGCGCGCCGCCGTCCGCGGCCCACCCCACGCTCTCGCCCGGCAGCGACAGGTCCGGCGCCGGGGGAGCGTCCGTCCAGCGCGACTCGAAGAAGAGAAAGGGGCGCGGCGACACGGCCGCCGCGTGCTCCGGCGGCGCGATCGACATCGCGGGCGAGAGGCGCTCGGCGGTCAAGACGCCGTCCTGCTGGGGGCTCAGGAAGGCGACGCCGAGGGGGTCCGGCGCCCTGCCCAGCGAGACGCCGGCGAGGCACCCGGCGCGCTCGAGCGCCGCCCGGAGCGCGGCCGCGTCGAGGGCGCTGCCCCACGCGTGGACCACGAAGCCGCGATCGGTCATGCAGAGCGCCGCGCGCTCGACGACGAGGTCGTCGCCGTCGCCGGGCGAGAGCGTCGCGCTGGCCGGGGCGCGCTCCGCGGGAGGGGCGGCGAGGAGGGCGAGCGGGGCCGCGGCGCTCCCCGCCTCGAAGAGCGAAGGGCCCTGCCAGAGCGCCCAGGGGAAGCGCGTGGATCCCTCCGCGCGGGGCGCGCCGGGGCTCGCCGCCGGGCGCTGCCAGAGGGCCCAGGGGACGCGCTCGACGTCCCCGCCGGACGGCCACGCGCCGAAGTACGGCCGGCCCGAGAGGTCGACCCCGAGCGTCGCCGCGCCGTCGCGCGGGGGCACGAGCGCGCGGCCGCCGACGACCATGCCGAGCGCCTCCGTCCCCGCGTGGGGCGCGCCCGGCTCGGGCGTGGAGGCGCCGAGGCCGATGGCGCCGCGGAGCGTCGACGCGTGGGGGAGCTGCCCCGTGCCGCGCGGGCCGACGGTCGGCCTGGGGGCCTCGTAGCCCGCCTGCAAGGTGAACCGGATGTGCCGCGTGTCGATCGCGAGCAGGTGGACGCGCAGCTCTGGCCGCCGCGGGTCGGGCCGGAGGGTCGTCGCGGCGAACGGGCTGGAGGGGCGCTGCGGATCCTCCTCGACGCCGGGGAGCGCGCGCGGGAGCGAGGGAGCCACCAGCACCCAGGCGCCCTCCCCCGGGAGCGGGGGATCGACCGCCGGCGCGACCGGCGGCGGCGGCCAGAGCGAAGGCCACCCCTCCGGCGCGGGCTCGGCAGACGCGGGGCCGCGGGTCACGTACGCGGCGGCCGGCGCGGCGCGCAGCTTCGCCGCCGCGCGCTCCGCGGCGAGCGCGAGCCGCTCGACCGCGGCCGCCGCCGTCGGACCGAGCAGGCGCTCGGCGGACGGCCCGGCGAGCTCGCCGAGCGAGGGCACGCGGCGCGGGAGGTGGTGCGCGCGGGCGACGAACGGATCACGCCCGCCCGTGTCGACCTCGCCGGTGCCGGCGTTGAGCGCCGCCGGGACCGCCTCCGGCCCGAGCGCCATCACCAGGCCCTCGTCCACGAGGTCGAGCCGCGCGGACGCGGGCGGGTTGTCGAACGAGATCTCGGTGCGCGACGCGCCGTCCACGCTCCCGGTCTCGAGCCAGCCGTCGATCGCCGCGCGGAGCCGCTCGCCGGCGGGCCGCGCTCCCGCGCGCCCATCGCCGCCCAGATCGAGCTGCGTGATCCCCTGCACGACGCCGAAGGCGGTGGTGGTCACCGCGACGCGGCTGCCGCGGGCGACGAGGCCGCGATCGTCGCCGAGGGGCGTCCCGGTCAGGTTGCGCACGCCGTCCAGGCTCACCGGCCGGCCGGAGCGGGTGAGCCGCACGCGCGCCCGGTACAGGTCGGCGGCGCCGCGCCCGTCAGGCGCGCGCTCCGCGTCGGGCCCGCGCTCCGCGGCGCCCGGACCCGGGACGCGCGGGACGTGCGGGACGCCAAGGAACAGCACCCGGCGGCCCAGGAGCGCGTCGGAGAAGAACCCGCCGCGCTCCTCCCAGACGAAGTCGTCCGGGTTGACGGCGCCGTCGATCGCCTCCCCGAGCATCCCGGCGATGGCGTCCGCGGTCCGCGCAGGCGGGGGCGGGGTCGAGAGCCGCGCGACGGCCCCGAGGAGAGCGACGCCGAGCGCGATCGGGAGCCGACCGCGCAGGTGATCGATCCACGGCGAGAGCGGTCGGTCCGTCATCCCTGCGCGCGCGCGCTCCCTCCGGAGGCCGCGCCGGCCTGGGCCGCCGCGGCGCGCGGGCGGATCCCGAGGAGCTGGCGCGCGCGGTCCGGCTCGACCACCTCGCGGCCGACGCTCCGCGCGAAGGCGGCGGCGCGCGCGACGAGCGGCGCGCTCCCCTCGGCGAGCACGCCCTTGTCCAGGTAGATGTTGTCCTCCAGCCCGACCCGCGCGTGCCCGCCGAGCTGCATGGCGAGCTCGGTCATCGGGCGCTGGTGGCGGCCGACGGCGGCGACGCCCCAGGTGGCGCCTTGCGGGATCTGGGTGATCATGAACCGGAGCACGTCTTCGCGCGCCGCGATGCCGCCGGGCACCCCCAGGACGAACTGGAAGTGGAGCGGCTCCGCGAGGAGCCCCTCGGCGACAAGGCTGAGCGCTTCATGGATATGGCCGACCTCATAGCACTCGAGCTCGGCGACGCTCCCCCCGGCGCGGATCCGGGCCGCCATGTCCCGGATGAGGGGCCGGGTGTTGTCGAAGATCCCGTCGCCGAAGTTGATCGTGCCGCAGTTCAGGGTGGCCATCTCGGGGCTGCAGAGCAGCGGCTGGGCGCGCTCGTCGACGCCCATCCCGACGGCCCCCCCGGTCGACGTCTGGACGATGACGTCCGTCTTCTCGTTGATCGCGGCGATCGCCTCGGCGAACAGCGCCCGCGACTGGCTCGGCGATCCGTCCGGGTTCCTGACGTGCAGGTGGACCACCGAGGCGCCCGCGTCGCGGCAGCGGGCGGCCTCCTCGGCGAGCTCGCGCGCCGTGATGGGGAGGTGCGGCGTCTGCGCCCGGGTCGTCTCCGCGCCGACGATCGCGGCCGTCAGGATGAGGGCGCTCTGCGGCGGCGTGACAAGGATCCGGGGGGGCGGCGTGATGATCGGCCGCGGCTCCGGGAGCTGCGCGTGGTCCGGGGGCGGCGCCGACAGCGCCGGCAGGACGAGGCGCGGCCGACGCTGGAGCTCCTTCGGGACGACGCAGGTGCCGAGCGCCCGGCAGACGATGAGCGGCTCGGCCAGCGCGTCGGCCGCCGAGGGCGCCACCCCGGCTTCGCGGACGCTGGCGACGACCTTGCGCGCCTCGAACGCCATCGTGCGCGACGTGGCGCCGACCTTGGTGACCACCCCGGTCGCCTCGATGAAGTCGCCTGCTCGGACCGGGGCGAGGAACTCGACCGCCTCGTACGCGCGGAAGAGCCCCTCGTCGCCGTCGAGACGGATCAGGAGCTCGGTGGCGACGTCGCCGAAGAGCGCGAGAATACGCGCTCCATCGCACAGCTCGCCCGCGTAATGTGCGTCGTGCGCGCCCATCCTGACGCGCAGCGTGACCGTGAGACCAACCCCTGTGCTCATGGGCGTGAAGACTCAACAGTCGACAGTCGGTAGTCAACAGAGGAAACTGCCCCCGCCGATGAACCTCGTAGAAGCCAGAAATCTCCCGCGCCACGTCGGAATCATCATGGATGGCAACGGTCGCTGGGCGGAGCTGCGCGGCGAGCCGCGCGAGGCCGGGCACAAGGCCGGCAGCGCCGCCGTGCGGCGGATCGTGCGCGTCTGCCGGAGGCTCGGCGTCGAGGCGCTGACGCTGTACGCGTTCAGCGAGCAGAACTGGGCGCGGCCTCGGAACGAGGTCGACGCGCTGATGGGGCTGCTGCGCGAGTACCTGATGAGCGAGCGCTGCGAGATCCTCGAGAACGACATCCGCCTGGTCGCGATCGGCGACATCAGCCGGCTCCCCGAGGGCGTGCGCGACGTGCTCGACCCGCTCCGGAAGGCGTCCGCGACGAACCGCCAGATGACGCTCGCGCTGGCGCTGTCCTACGGCGCGCGCGAGGAGATCGCCGCCGCGGCGCGCGAGCTCGCGATGGAGGCGGTCGCGGGCAGGCTCGATCCGGAGTCGATCGACGGGGCGCTGCTCGCCGCGCGGCTGCCGAGCCTGAGCGTCGGCGAGCCGGATCTCATCATCCGCACCGGCGGCGAGCAGCGGCTCTCCAACTTCCTGCTCTACGGGGCCGCGTACGCCGAGCTGTCGTTCACCGAGCGGCTGTGGCCCGACTTCACCGAGGACGACCTGTTCGCCGCCATCGCGGCCTACCAGCGGCGCGACGGCGCGCCGCCGCCCGCGCGCGACGCGGAGGGCGGCGCCGGGGGGGAGCCGGCCAGCGCGCGGGGCGCGCTCGACGCGGAGCGGCCGTGGCGCGCGCGCGAGATCGCCGCGCCCGCCTCGCAGGCCTCGCACGGGTCCCACGACGGCTCACGGACGGGGGTCTGAGATTGGCTGCTTCCAACCTCACGATGCGGGTCCTCACCGCGCTCGTGGCCGCTCCCCTGCTCCTCTCGCTCCTCTACCTCGGCCCGAGCTGGGGCTGGGCGGCGCTCGTCGCGGTCGCCTCCGCCATCGGCGCGCTCGAGCTCTTCGCGATGACGCACGCGGACGACCGCGTCGCGCGGGCCATCGGCGTCGCGCTCACCCTCGCCGTCCTCGGCGTGATCTGGCGGTTCAGCGGCTCGCCGGGCGCGCTCCTCGCGCTGATCTTCCTGCTCCCGTTCGTCGCGATGCTCGTCACGCTGGTGCGCCTCGGCGAGATGCGCACCGCGGCGCTGCGCGTGCTGGCGATGACCTTCGGCCCGCTCTACGTGGGCGGCGGGCTCGGCGCGCTGGCGCTCCTCCGCCGCGACGGGGGCGCCGACGGCCCCTCGTTCGTCGTGCTGGCGATGCTGCTCTCCTGGTTCTCCGACACCGGCGCCTATTTCGCAGGCCGCTTCCTCGGCCGGCGCAAGCTCTACGAGGCCGTGAGCCCGAAGAAGACCGTCGAGGGCGCGCTCGGCGGCCTGCTCTTCGCCGTGATCGGCGCGCTCCTTGCTCACTTCTGGTTCCTCCGGTCGCTGCCGCTCGTGGACGCGCTCGCGCTCGCGATCGTCGCGGGCGGCCTCGGTCAGGCGGGAGACCTCGGGGAGTCCCTGTTCAAGCGCTCCTTCGGGATCAAGGACTCTGGCGGGATCGTGCCCGGCCACGGCGGCATCCTCGACCGCGTCGATGCCCTGCTCGTGACCGGGACCATCACGTATCTGTATGTCCTGTGGTCGAGGCCCTGAACGGCGTCGCGCGCGGCGCGCCGTGCGCCGCCCCGACACCGCGCATCCATCGATGCGCGACACCCACATCGCACGCACGCGCCGCAGCCTCGCCCCCGACGCGGCTCTCCTGCCGTCAACGCGGCGCCTCCTCGCACACTGGCAGCCTGACGCATCGCCCCGCCCGTCCGGAACCGTGATGACGCATCGCATGGTTGCGCCCGACGTTGAACGGAAGCGCCCGGCGCACTAGAAAGTTACATAGCCATGGAAGAACAACTCAGTACCAAGAACACGACTCCGCCTGTGAGCGTCCCTGCTGTTCCGAGCCACAGGCACAAATACGAGTTCTTCAAAGTCGTCCAGGGTTATCTCGACGAGGCGGCCCGGCTGATCGAGGTACCGGGCTACATCACCACGATCCTGAGCCAGCCGAAGAACGAGATCATCGTCAATTTCCCTGTACGGATGGATGACGGCAGCATCCGGCTCTTCAAGGGTTACAGGATCCAGCACAACAACCTCCTCGGGCCGTTCAAGGGGGGCATTCGATATCACGAGACGGTATCGCTCGACGACCTCAAGGCGCTGGCCGCGATGATGACGTGGAAGTGCGCGCTCATGAACCTGCCGCTCGGCGGCGGAAAGGGAGGAATCAAGTTCAACCCGAACGAGGTGTCGCGCGCCGAGCTCCAGCGGATCACCCGCCGCTTCTTCCATGCGCTCGGCGGAAACATCGGCCCGGAGACGGACATCCCGGCTCCCGACATGGGCACCGACGCGAAGACCATGGCCTGGGCCATGGACACATACATGAACACCGTCGGCCAGCTCTTCAAGCAGGCGGTGAAGGGCGTCGTGACGGGCAAGCCGGTGGCGTCGGGCGGCACGTACGGTCGCGAGAAGGCGACGGGCCAGGGCGTCGTCCACTGCATCACCGAGTGGGCCGAGGACAACGACGTGAACCTCGGCGGCGCGACGCTGCTGGTGCAGGGCTTCGGCAACGTCGGCTCGAACACGGCCGTGCTCCTGTCGAAGCTCGGCGCCTCGACCGTCGCGGTCGGCGATCACACCGGGTATCTCTACAATCCGGAAGGGTTCAATCCGCACAAGCTGCAGGATTACGTGAAGAAGAACCGCTCGATCGCGGGCTACCCTGCCGGCAAGCCAATCAGCCGCGAGGAGTTCTTCCGGCTCAAGGCGGACATCTTCATCCCGGCGGCCCTGGAGAACCAGGTCGGCGTGGAGGAGGCGGGCTGGCTGCAGGTCCGCCTCGTGGCAGAGGGCGCGAACGGGCCGTGCACGCCCGAGGGGGAGAAGATCCTCCTGGAGCGCGGGATCCATATCCTGCCCGACATCCTCGCCAACTCGGGCGGCGTCACGGTGAGCTACTACGAGTGGGTGCAGAACAAGCGCTCGGAGACATGGACGCTCGAGGAGGTCGACTCCCGCCTCGAGAAGGCCATGAAGCGGGCCTACCGCGAGGTGACCGAGATGGCGCGGCAGAAGAAGTGCACGCTGCGGCTCGCGGCGTATGCGGTGGCGCTGCAGCGGCTCGCGGCGGTGTATGGTGAGCGGGAGATCTTCCCCTGAACCGTACGCTACTCCCCTTCCGCCGGCGGGGCCTCGCAGATCCCTTGCTGGCGGAGGGCTCGTCCCAACCGTTCGCGGAGCCGCTCATCGAGCCTCTGGGCGAACTTCTCGTGGACGCTGAGCTCCTCGCCGACCTTCGCCCAGGAGAGGTCGCCTCCGTACCGCAGCGCGATCAGGCGCCGCTCGCGCTCGTCGGCGCGATCGAGCGCCTGGGCGAGCGCGTCCAGGGTCTCGGCGCGCACGAGCGCGTCGTGCGGCCCGGCGTCGAGGAGCTCGGGGCAGTCGCCCAGGAAACAGGCGAAGGCGAGCGCTCGGCAGGAGCCTGAGAGCCGCTCCAGCGTCGCGCCGTCGCTCTCGAACGGATCGCCCTCGAAGCGGAGCGCGTCAGCGACCTGGTCCCCGGCGTCGACCCCGGCACGCGAGGGCGACGCCTCGCGAGCGATCCAGTCCCTCACCGCGCCGACGACCCTCTTCCACGCGAAGTGGACGAGGGGCACACCGCGGGACGCATCGAACCCGGAGAACGCTTCGACGAGCGCCTGGCAGGCGATCTGCTCGCATTCCTCGATCACGTCGCGCGCGCGCACCCCGTAGGTGCGCGCGACGGTTCGCGCGATGCGGCGCACCTCCGGGAGAGCGCGTACGACGCGTGGATCGCGGCGCGGGTCCGGCGCGCGAGGGGGCCGAGATTCGCTCACCCGCGCTCTCCCCACGTGCCATCCGGCCACACCGGGGCACCGTCCTCGTGGTCTCCGTCGCTCTCCTTCGGCACGGCGGCGCTCGCGTCGAGGGCCGCTCGCCCGCGGAGCCGCTCGTACAGCGGGGCGGCCGAGGGGTGCGTCTTGATGAACACGGTGAGATAACGCCGGTAGCCCAGGAGCTGCTCCGGCGAGAGCGCCTTCGTGTAGGGAGCCAGGGCGTCTCGAAGGCACGCCTCGATCACCGGATCTTCGCCTTCGTCAGCCAGCGTGTCGTCCTGCGACGCGTCGTCTCTCATCGTGGCCCTCATGCGCGCCGTCCCGCGCGCTGCCTGGATGGCTACGGGGACCGGTGCCTGCCGTGTCCCTCCTTGAGATAAATCACTGGCTCGCGGCAGGTTCGGACAGAAAAAGTGGTCTCGGCGTGACGATTTCTCCGCGGGGCCGGGCGAGGCTCGCCCAGGGCGCTCCGCCCCGGCGCCCGAGCGGCACGTAAGCTCTGGAAAGGGTTGGACTTGTCTCGAGCCCGGGACGACGCGTGCATTTTTTCTGTCTGAACCGGGGTCGAGGAGGTGAATTTCCATGTAGGAGCCCTTGCACCTGGAGCCCTCGCATGCGCGCCCGCCGTCGCCCCCCGCGACTCGCCTCCGCAGTCAGGAGACCCCGTACGCCCTCTCGGCGCGACCGCCCGGAGGTCCGCGCATGAGCCTCCCTGCGCCGCTCCGGCCGGGCGACACCTTCCTGGAGTACCGCATCACCGATGTCGTCGATCGCGGCGGCATGGGCGAGGTGTACCGGGCCGTCGACGAGTATTCCGAGGATATCGTCGCCATCAAGTGCATGTCGCCGCGGCACCGGAGCCGTGAGGACTTCGCGCGGCGCTTCCGGCAGGAGTGCAAGTTCTACCCGAAGCTCCGGCACCCGCACATCGTGTCGATGCGGCGGGCCGGCGTCTCGCCGGACAACGTCGCGTTCATCGTCATGGAGTTCCTCGAGGGCAGGACGCTGCGGCGGCTGCTCACGAGGGCGTACCGCTTCGACTTCCTGAACGCGCTGTACATCATGCTCCAGGTCGCCGAGGCGATGCGGTTCGTCCATTCGAAGAAGATCTGGCACCGCGATCTCAAGCCCGAGAACATCATGATCGGGACGGAAGGCGACGCGCGGGGGCACGTGTGGCTGCTCGATTTCGGCATCGCCAAGTTCGCCGACGGGGGCATGAACACCGACGACATGCCGGACGTGGGGACGATCCGGTACATGTCGCCGGAGCAGGTGAAGACGATCTACAGCCTGGCGAAGAAGATCCCGCACCAGAAGCCGGACAGCCGCGCCGACATCTACGCCTTCGGCGCGATCTTCTACGAGGTGCTGACGGGGACGCACCTGTTCATCAACGACGCGGATCCACCGACGGCCGAGGAGACGCTGGCGGGGCACCTTCTCGCCGAGCCGGTGCCTGTGCACGAGCTCGTCCCCGACTGCCCGGACATCGTATGGCCGCTCGTGGCCCGGTGCGTCGCGATCGACCGCAACGCGCGGTTCCAGACGTTCACGGAGGTGGAGAGCGCGCTCCGCGCGCTGGTGGACGAGTGTGTCCTGCAGCGCCAGGTGCCGCCGGCCCATGCGCTCGCGCAGCACCTCGCGCACGGGCGGTGGACGGTGGCGCGCCAGGCGGCGTTCTCCGCGGCCGATCTCGACCGATCCGACAGCTCGGGCGGCGCCGGCGCGCGGCCGGCGAGCGAGGCGGAGGCGGCCGCGACGGCGAGCGCCGCCCACGCGACGGTGCCGCTCGATCCCCTTCGCCTCGTGCCGCTCGCGAGCGCGCTCCCGTTCGCGCCGGCGAGCGGCGGCGCCTCGGGCGAGCTGCGCGGCAAGGGGTTCACGGAGCGGATGCCCACGACCCTGCCGCTGCCCGCGTGGCCGGCGCGCGCCCGGTCCGAGCCCGACATCGGGACGCAGGCGTTCGGCGCGCCTCCGGACGCGCTGCGCGCGAGTCACGAGGGCCTCCTGCCGCACCAGGAGGTGCCTGGGGCGGTGACGTCCTCGCGGGCGGCGCCGGCGTCGCCGTGGATGTCGGCGGCGGCGCCGCCTCCGGAGCGGCGCTCCGAGGTGGGCGAGCGGGCGTCGCACGTCGAGCCTGGCGCGCTTGCCCCGCCAGGACCGCGGCGCGTCCCGGGCGCGCTGCCGCGCTTCGCGACGGCCCCGACGCTGGGGCTGGTGTTCGTCGCCCTGGCGGCGACGGGCGTCCTCGTCGCGCGCGGCATCGAGGCGGGATCGCCGGAGCAGCCTGCGCCTGCGCTCGCGAGCTCCGCGGCGGCGAGCCCGGCCGTGGTCGCCCCTGCGCCGGACGCGCCCACGGGAGCCGGCCAGCCGCCGGCCGCCCCGGCGGCGACGGCCGCGGTGGAGGTCGCCGCGGAGCTCGCCGCGCGCGACGTCCCGCCGCCGCCACCTCCGGCGTCGTCCACGACCGCCGCGGTACGGCTCGAGGCGGCCGCGCCGCCCGCCGGAGCCGTCCCCCCGGCGGAGGCCGCGCCGCCCGCGAGCGCCGCGACGCCCGCGGCGACTCCTTCACGGACGCCCGCGGCCCCGCGCCGGAGCGCGCCGGCCGCGCTGTCGGCCGGCCGCGCGTCGCAGCCGGCGCGGCCGTCGTCTCCGCGCAGCGACGGCGACGACCGCCTCTGGCCGGACGACCTCCGCGTGGATCCCGACGACTTCTACCCGATGCCGAAGAGCCCGCCGAGGCGCGGCCCCGTGAAGCAAGCGCCGGCGCCGAAGCCGCACCCGAGGAGGCCGTAGATGGGCGCGAGGGACGACGACGACATCCGCAAGTACATGCCGGATCTGAAGACCATCGCGCGGACGGCGGATCCGGCGCTGGCGGAGGAGCGGTACCGGGAGGCGATCAACAACCCGGAGCTCGATCGGGCGCTCGACGATCTCCGGCAGGGGAACGGGGCTGGGCAGGCGCCGTTCGAGTTCCCGGTGGTCGTCGCGGCGCCCAAGCCGGCGGAGACGCCGGCGCCGGCGCCCGCTGCGCCGGGGTCCGCTGCGCCGGTCGCGCCCGTTGCGGCCGCGAAGGTCGCGGGAGGGCAGACCGGGGCGGGTCCCGCGCGAGACGCCGCGCCGCCGCGGGACCGGCGGCGCGGCATGTCCCGCGGGCGCATCGCCGTCCTCCTGACCGTCGTGGTGCTGGGCCCGCTGGCGACGTACCAGGTCTTCTCCCGGCTCAGGCGCGCAGAGGCGCCGGTCGCCTCCGCGGCGCCGGTGGCGCCGTCGGGGGCGATGACGGCGCCGGGGCGGCCGAGCGCCGAGGCGGCGGGGGCAGGCGCGAGCACCGGGGCGCCGGCGGCGGCGGAGCCAGGCACGCGCCCAGGGGCGCCGCCGGCCGTGGACGCAGGCGCGAGCGATGAGGTGTCGCCGCCGGCGGCAGGCGCGAGCGACGAAGCGCCGCCGCCGAAGGCAGGCGCGAGCGACGAAGCGCCGCCGCCGAAGGCAGGCGCGAGCGACGAAGCGCCGCCGCCGAAGGCAGGCGCGAGCGCACGCCCTGCGGTCCCGGCACCGCGCGCGCCGGCCGGGGCCCGCCCGCCTCCGGCGGAGGTCTCCCCGGCGCCTCCCGAGATCGCGGCGGATATCATGCACTGAACGGGACGGCGCAGGCCCGCCCCAGGACACTCATTCTGGTCTGGAGCTCTTGATGATGAACCGACGATGCCTCGCTTCCGTGCTCGCCCTCGCGTGCGCGCTCGCTCCCTCGGGCCGCGCGCTCGCGCAGCCCGCGCCGCCGCAGAGCGCGGCGCCCGCATCGCCGCAGGCCGCGGCGCCCGACGAGGCGACGGCGCGCGCCGACGCGCTCTACAAGCAGGGCGTGCGACTCTACTCGGAGAAGAAGTGGAAGGAGGCGGAGGCGGTCTTCCTCGAGGCCTGGGCGCTCACGCCGACGTTCGACGTCGCGTACAACGTGGGGAGCGCGGCCTACCAGCAGGGAAAGCACGCGCTCGCCGCGGAGCACCTCTCGTTCGCGCTCCGGCACTGGCCGCTCCTCAGCGCCGTCGCCCACCTCAAGCCCACCGCCCAGCAGCGGCTCGCCACGTCGCGCGCCCACGTCGGCGCGCTCGCCGTCACCGTCAGCGCGCCGCTCGCCGAGGTCCTCGTCGACGGCAAGCCCGCCGGAAAGGCCCCGCTCGCGGGAGAGATCTTCGTCGAGCCCGGCGAGCACGAGATCGAGGCGCGCCTCGACGGCTACGCGCCGGCGCAGAAGAGCGTGCGCGTCGCCAAGGGAGAGACCGCCGCGGTGACGCTGACGTTGGCGGCGACGAAGAGCGAGGCAGCAGTGAAGGCGGACGAAAAGAAGGGAACGACGGCGGTGCCGCACCGGCCCGTCGCCGACCAGCCGTCCGCGAAGCCGGGATTACCCGTCGCGGTTCCGGCGCCCGTCGAGCAGCGCAGCTGGATCCCCGTGATCGCGCTCGGCGCGGCGAGTGTGGTGGGGCTTGGCGTCGGCCTCGGGCTGACGGTGGCGTCGAACGACGCAGTCGCGGATAAGGACGAGCGTAAGCAGAGGATTTTGCAAGAGGGCGGACAATGCATCGAGCCTGTGGCCGCGTTCGCCGAGCGGTGCACAGCGCTCCGCAGCGCGGGCTCGCGTGCCGACACGCTCGGCAATGGAGCGCGCGTTGCGTTCATCGCGTCAGGCGCATTCGCTGCGGCCTCAGTGACGTACCTGCTGTGGCCGCGCGCCTACGCGACGGCGGTACCAGAGGTGCGCGCAGACGGCGCGGGGCTCACCCTGCTCGGCGCGTTTTGACAGGTTCGCGAGAGGTTGCCATGAGGATGCAGAGAAGGAATCGGTCCTTGGTCGGCGTGGTCCTCGTCATCACGAGCAGCGGGTGCGAGTCGTTCTGGAGCAACATCGCCGGAGACTGCGAGGAGATGCTTACCTGTGAACACTTTCGTCCGACGAGCAGCGGTAGCGGGCCGCACGCTGGGTGTGTGCCAAGCGAGGAGCCGTCCGCCGTCGATGACCGCTGCGGCGTGTTCGTCGCCGCGAGCGGCAACGACGGCAGCGCGGG
The DNA here is from genome assembly GCF_051525985.1 of Sorangium sp. So ce145. Taxonomy (NCBI): domain Bacteria; kingdom Pseudomonadati; phylum Myxococcota; order Polyangiales; family Polyangiaceae; genus Sorangium; species Sorangium sp. So ce145. The sequence continues at coordinate 8,605,446 of NZ_CP150315.1, forward strand.
CACCAAGGCCGAGCCGGTCAAGACGCTCGCCGAGGCGCTCCGGCGCGCCGGCGAGACGGGCAGCGACGTCTACGCGTGCGCCGAGCCGTTCGCCGAATCGGTCGAGGTCCCGGCCGGCGTCGCCCTCTTCGGCGGCCTCGACTGCGCCAACGGCTGGATCTGGATCGGCGCCCAGACGAAGACCACCGTCGCGCCGGAAGCGGAGGCCATCCCGCTGACGCTCGCGCGCGGCGAGGGCACCACGCGCGTCGAGGACATCGAGGCGCGCGCCCCCGACGCGCTGGCCATGGGCGGCTCGTCCATCGCCGTGCTCGCCGACGGCGCGAGTGCGGAGCTGGCGCGCTGCGCGCTCGTCGCTGGCAACGCGGCCGACGGCGACGACGGCGACAGCGCGCCGAGCGAAGCGCCGGAGCGCGCGCCGGCCGGCAGCAACGGCGTCGACGCGTGCAGCGACCTCGACGACGTCGAGGGACCCGACGCGACGCTGCCGGGCGGCGCGCTGGTCGAGAACACATGCGACGGCGGCGTGCTCTCGATCGGCGGTGCAGGCGGCAATGGAAACGTGAACACGGGCAGCGATGGCGCAACCAGTCAAGGCACCGCCGAGACGGCACGCGGCGGTCTCGGCGAGCCGGTCAACGGAGCCTGGGATTGTGCTGGCAACGAGCCCAACGGTGGCGGTGACTTTGGAGTGAGCGGCGCCCCCGGCCCCGCGGGCGCCGGCGCAAGCGGCCTCGGCACCCTGAGCGCTGCCGGCTACATCGGCGTCCCCGGCGGCGACGGCACGCCCGGCACGCCCGGTCAGGGTGGCGGCGGCGGAGGCGGTGCCAAGGGCGGCCCCGTCTGCACCGGCGGTGTCTCGGGCGCGGGCGCCAGCGGCGGCAGCGGCGGCGCCGGCGGTTGCGGCGGCCTGGCCGGAAAGGGCGGCGCTCCAGGCGGCGCCAGCATCGCCCTCGCCAGCGTCGATGCCAGCGTCACCCTCATCGACTGCACCCTCACTGCGGGACACGGCGGCAACGGTGGCAAGGGCGGCGACCTCCAGCCGGGGGGCTCAGGCGGCTTGGGTGGCACCGGTGGCGTCGGGCTTGGGGCTGCCAGCGACGGCTGCGCCGGCGGTCAAGGTGGCAAGGGCGGTCCCGGCGGCCCCGGTGGCGGCGGCCTCGGCGGTCCCTCGCTCGCCATCGCCTTCCGCGGCACGCCCGTCGTCCAGCAGGGCCAGAGCACGCTCGCCCCCGGCGCCCCGGGCACCGGCGGTCCGGGTGGCAGCAACAACATCACCAAGAACGCCGGCCAGGACGGCCTCGCCGCCGACACCCAGGAGCTTCCGTGAACCCCCGACAGCTTGACCCCACGGCTTCCCTCCCCGCCCCCGGCCACAGCTTCGCTGCGTCATCCAACGCACAGCGTCACCGGGATCGCGGCGAAAAAAATGAAGCCGGCGGACGATTGTGCAGCAATCCAGGGCCGCTCGCCGGAACTAGACAGGTAGAGGAGACCGGAAACGGCTCGACAGGGCGACCGGCGGACCACCCCCGCAGCGCGGGAGTGGCCCATCACGCCGGTGGGTTGGTTGGCCGAGGGACAGCTGGATCGTCTTCAACCCCCGCGCTCGGCGCGCAGTCCAGGAACAGCGACTCCCTCCTCGCCTTTTCTCTTGACCCTCGCTTCGCTTCCGCACGGCAGCCGCGCCATCGCGCGGCGCTCGGCCCCCGCAGCGCCGCGCCCACAGGCAGCGCTCTCGGGCGGTGCGGCCGGAGCGCAGTCCCACGCGGAGGTGTGCGGCTCGATGTGACCGGCGCGCGGTAGCGCGCGCGCACGCTCTCGGCGCGGGCGTGGCGGGCACCTCTGCCCGCCACGCCGCGCGCGACGAAGGACGGATCGAACTCGGTGCGGGTTGTGCCGGCTCCGGCGCGACACGGCGGGCGTGCGCCCGCCATGAGGCATGGGTGACACGATGGCGATGGAGCACGATCGAAGAACGACACCACGGCGCTCCTGTCGCAGCGTCGCGCCGGCGGTCGCGCTGCTGCTCGCGAGCACGCTCGTCACGCTCGGCGACCGGGCGGAAGCGCGGCCGGCCTTCGACGTGGCGTACAACGTGGGCAGCGCGGCCTACCAGCAGGGCAAGCACGCGCTCGCCGCGGAGCACCTCTCGTTCGCGCTCCGGCACTGGCCGCTCCTCAGCGCCGTCGCCCACCTCAAGCCCACCGCCCAGCAGCGGCTCGCCACGTCGCGCGCCCACGTCGGCGCGCTCGCCGTCACCGTCAGCGCGCCGCTCGCCGAGGTGCGAGTCGACGGCAAGCCCGCAGGCAAGGCCCCGCTCGCGGGAGAGATCTTCGTCGAGCCAGGAGAGCACACAGTCGAGGCGCGGCTCGACGGCTACGCGCCGGCGCTGAAGACCGTGCGCGTCGCCAAGGGAGAGACCGCGGCGGTGACGCTGACGTTGGCGGCGACGAAGAGCGATAGCGATGCGGCGGTGAAGGCGGACGAAAAGAAGGGAACGACGGCGGCGCCGCACGGGCCGGTCGCCGCCCAGCCGTCCGCGAAGCCGGGGTCATCCGTGCCGGCCAGCGGCGCGGAGGAGCGAGGCGGCGGGCCGAGGAGAGCGGTGCTGATCGGCGGCGCGGCGACGGCGGGGGCGGCGGCGGTCGCGGGCGTGGTGTTCGCGGTGCTTTCGTCGGCGAACACAGGTGATGCCAGTGAGCAAGAGGCCGCTCTCCTAGCCACGGGCGGACCGAACGCGTGCGCGGCTGGGCGGCGCGCAGCTGAGTGTCACGCGCTCCGCAGGCTGCAGGAGAACGCGGCAACGTTCGGAAATGTCTCGGCATGGAGCTTCATCGGGGCGGGCGTAGCGGGAGCGGCAACGGCCATCGTCTGGGCCGTCGACTCGCGTGCAGAGGGGAGAGCAAGGCTCCATGCGAGCCCCATGGTTGGTGCCCATGAAGGCGGCATCATGGTGAGGGGCACGTGGTGACGACCAGAGCCTCTTCGTCCTGGGAGGAAGATAGGATGCGGCGCAAATGGTGGACCCCTGCTGTGCTGGTTGCAGCGGGCGCGACGTTCGGAGCTCAGGTTGCGGGCTGCTTCTTCGTTGCGCCAGACTGCACGCTAGGGATGTGCCGGGAAACGCTGCCACCTGGTGAGGGGGGTGGCGGTGGCAGCAACGCCCTGTGCGAAGCGGACCCGACGGAGCACGCGAGCACGGTAACGGAGGAGTGCGCGGTGTTCGCGAGCGCGAGCGCGCAACTTGGCGGCGACGGGACGAAGGCGAAGCCGTACACGTCGCTCGGGAAGGCGATCGCGAACGCGAACGGCAAGCGCGTGCTTGCATGCGCCAGCGGAGCGTTCGCGGAGAGCGTAACGATCGAGGCCGGCGTCGAGGTGATCGGCGGCTTCGACTGCGGCGCGGAGTGGACGTGGAGCGAGGAGGCGCGGAGCGCGATCGAGGCGCCCGCCGATCAGGTGGCGCTGACGGTGACGAAGGATGCGGGTGGCGCGAAGGTCAAGGGATTCGCGATCACCGCGGCGAGCGCAACGGAGGCGGGAGGTTCGTCGATCGGCGTGGCCGTGGCGGACGTGGAGGCGGAGCTCGCGCACGTCGATGTGACGGCGGGCGACGGGATGGCCGGAGACAACGGGGCGACGCCGACAGAGGCGCCCGTCGCGGGCGCGAGCGCGGAGGCCATGAGCGCGTCGAACGCGTGCGTGGCGCCGAACCTGGTCATCGGCGGAACCGCGGGCACGACGACGTGCGAGGACGGCGAGACGCGCGGCGGAGACGCTGGGACCGGAGGGCTCACGGGGACGGAGGAGGGCAACGGGCTGGCGGGGCAGGATGGAGAGCCGCTGCCGGAGCCGAATCCGAACCAGCGGGGGCTCGGTGGCATCGGCCAAACCGATCCGGCAGGACAATGTGAGCGCGGCGAGGGTGGCGCGGCGGGCTCCCCCGGCGGCCCAGGCGCATCGGGCGCCGGTGCGACGCTGACACTCGCCGGAATCAGCGGCGGAGACGGCAGCCAGGGCATGCCGGGCGGCCGTGGTCAAGGGGGAGGTGGCGGCGGCGGCACCAAGGCGGGGATGTTCTGCTCGCGCAACTCGACCCTCGTCGATGGCGTAGGCGCGAGCGGCGGCGGCGGTGGCGCTGGCGGCTGCGGAGGGAAAGGAGGCGGCGGAGGCAAGGCGGGCGGGTCGAGCGTCGGCATCCTCAGCCTGGGGACGAAGCTGGTGCTGACCGAGGTCACGGTGACCGTCGGCAAGGCGGGCAAGGGCGGCGACGGCGCGGCCGGCAAGGCGGGCGCGTCTGGTGGTTCAGGCGCGGCTGGCGGAGAGGGCTCCGGGCTGGGCGATTCGAAGCCCGGTTGTCAAGGAGGAAACGGTGGCCTCGGCGGCCGCGGTGGTTCCGGCGGCGGAGGCCGAGGCGGTCACGCCGTCGGTATTGCCTTCGCGTCGACCCCAGCCGTGACGCCCGCGCTGAAGGCGTTCACGCCGGGCACGCCCGGCACCGGCGGAAACGCCGGTCCCGGCGGACCGGTCGAGAGCAATGGCGTCTCGGGTGACGCCGGCATGTGCTGGAACTTCGGATCAGGTCGATCGTGTGAGAATTGAAGCCCTCTGGAGGGAATGAGTTTCTCCGGAGAAATCAACGACAACATCGCTTCAGGAGGCTAGACGTAGAGAGCGCCCAGGAAGCACCTTCCGATGTGCTGCGGCAACGCGGGTCGGTGGGCTGCTCGGGGCTAACAACACTGCTGGGAAAGCGTGAGTGTCGGGCGGGTGGGCCGATGGTCTGCTGAAATCCTCCACTGCTTCGTCAGGCCTATAGTCTGGATATCTATCCAATGGCCATTGGCAGCAGCCCGGGAGAAGCGGCCCCTTTTTGGCCAGGCGGATGACGAGGACGAGTGCGCGCCGCGCGCGTGCGTCGGCGTGGCCCACGCGCACCGAGCAGGAAGCAGCGCCTCGTGCGCTGAGGTGTTCGAGGAGGATTGAGCGCGCCGCGCATCGCGGCGCGCCATGGCTCGGCTCGTCTTGGCGACGAGCACGCGAGGAGGACGATCGTGTACCCACAGCTCGCCATCGAGGCGGCGGCGCAATCGGACGTAGGCCGCCACCGCAGCCACAACGAGGACAGCTTCGCGGCCCTGCCGCACCTGGGGCTGTTCATGGTCGACGACGGCCTCGGCGGCAGCGCGGCCGGAGAGGTCGCGTCCCGCATCGCCATCGAGGTGGTCCAGCGCTGCTTCGAGGAGGACGCCGACCTGGAGCGGACCTGGCCCCGCGGCGGCGCGGCGCCCGCCGCGGCCTCGACCCCCGCCGACCGCGACGAGGTGCGGCTCGTGCTCGGCGTGCGGCGCGCCCACCGGGCCATCTACGAGGCCAGCCAGCAGCACGACGAGCAGCGCGGCATGGCGACGACCTTCGCCGGCGTCCTGCTCGCGCCCGGCATGGCCTACATCGCGCACGTCGGTGACTCGCGCGTCTACCGCATGCGCGGCGGCACGCTGGAGCGGCTGACCCGGGATCACACGGTGCTGGAAGAGACGCTCCGCGACGGCGGCGGAGCGCGGGAGGCGGTCGAGGCGCTCAGCGAGCGGGCCAACGTCATCACCCGCGCGCTCGGGGCCGGCGACGACGTCGATATCGAATCGCGCGTCGAGGCCACCCTGCCGGGTGACCTCTTCCTCGTCTGCTCCGACGGGCTGTGGGGCCCGGTGCCCGAGCGGCGCATCGCCGACATCCTCGAAGCGCACCGCGACCTGAGCTTCGCCGCCGAGTTGCTCATCGACCTCGCCAACGAGCACGGCGGCCGAGACAACGTGACGTGCGTGCTCGCACGCCTCGGAGGGCGCTGAGCCATGGCGATGAGCACTCCTCGGCGCCGCGTCGCTCCGGGCTGGTGGCGCGGTGCGCTGCGTCGGCCTCCGCGCGTCCGGGCGGACGGCTTCAACCTCCAGACGGGAGGCCTGGGCGGCAACGGCGGCGCGGGCGGCGTCGGTGTCGGCAGCACCAATCCCGGCTGCGCCGGCGGTCAAGGCGGCAAGGGCGGCCCCGGCGCCGGTCAGGACGGCCTCGCCGCCGACACCCAGGAAGCTGCCGTGAGCCTCCGACAGCCCGGCCGCACAACTCCCCGCCCCGGCTTCGCTGCGTCATACAACGCACGGCGTCACCGGGGCCGCGGAGAAAAAAATGCAACCGGCGGACGATTGTGCAGCGAACCGGGGCCGCTCGACGGAACTAGACAAGTAGAGGAGGCCGGAAACGGCTCGGCAGGGCGATCGGCGGACCACCCCCGCAGCGCGGAGGGGGTCCATCATGCCGGCGGGTTGGCCGAGGGACGGCTGGATCGTCTTCAACCCCCGCGCTCGGCGCGCACTCCAGGAACAGCGACTCCCTCCTCGCCTTTTCTCTTGACCCTCGCTTCGCTTCCGCTGCGCAGCGCCGTCGCGCGGCGCTCGGCCCCCGCGACGCCGCGCCCGCAGGCAGCGCTCCCGGGCGGTGCGGCCGGAGCGCGGTCCCACGCGGAGGTGTGCGGCTCGACGTGACCGGCGCGCGGCAGCGCGCGCACGCTCTCGGCGCGGGCGTGGCGGGCATCTCTGCCCGCGACGCCGCGCGCGACGAAGGACGGCTCGAACAGGGTGCGGGTTGTGCCGGCTCCGGCGCGACACGGCGGGCGTGTGCCCGCAGGGGTGCTCACGGTTCAGGAGGGAACATGGAAGACATGCTGGGTGCGATGTGGCTCGTCTCGCCGATCGGGCTCGCGATGATCGCGTGCGTCGCGATCGGCTTCGCGGTCACCGCGCGCGAAGCGCTGGGACGCGAGCGGGGGTTTCGTGAGGCGCGCGAGCAGGCGCGTGATGAAGAGGAGGCAGCCCTCACCGATGCGAAGGAGCAGGCAGCGGGGGAGCGGGACCGCTACCGGCGCCTCCTGGACTGTCACGTCGACGCGGCGCTCGCCGAGCGGAGAGACGCCCGAGGGCGCCCCGTCCCCTGGCCGGGAAGGGTCCTCGAGTCGTTCTGCGCGACGACGCCTTCGTGGAGGAGGAAGCTGGCCGAGTGCACGGGGTTGGAACCGAGGGAGGTGGAGCGGCTGCTGAGGAGCGACCTGCCCATGACACCCGGCCTCGCGCGGCAGCTGGAGACCTTCACCGGCACGCCGGCGCGGTACTGGGAGCGCCTCTGGCGGCTGCACGACGACCGCCGAAAGGACGAGGAGGATACCGTGGTGTTCCGGGTCGGCGAGCCCGTCGCCGAGCGCGGGAAACCGGCGCCGCCGGCGCCGCCGGCGGTACCTCCCCGCGCGCTCGACACGCCTCCGCCCGTGGTGCCGTCTGCCGAGCTCGCGGCCAGTGGCCCGCGGGCGAAGCTCCCGCCGCCTCCCCTGGCGCAGCTCCGGCCACCGCGCCCTGTCCGGGCCGCCACGGGGGAAGAGCTCGCCCGTCGCGCTGCCACGCTGACGAGCTTCCCGCTACAGCCCGACGAAGGCGGGGCGAGCGCCGCGAGTGTGTCCGATTGGGAGGAAGCAGAGCGCTCTCCGCTGAACACGACGCTCCCGGGAGTAGGGCGCCACGGGTGAGAGCAGCCGAGCCTCGCACTCGGGCCGTTGTCCTGCCTCGCGAGGCCGTCGTCTTGCCGCTGGGACGCGCTGTCTTGCTCCGCGAGGCCGTCGTCTTGCCGCTGGGACGCGCTGTCTTGCTCCGCGAGGCAGTCGTCTTGCCCCGCAAGGCCGTTGTCTTGCCGCCGGCGCCTCTTGTCCTGCCGCTGGCCCCCGCTGTCTTGCCCCGCGAGGCCGTTGTCTTGCCGCCGGCGCCCGTCGTCGCCCACGGCATGGCCGGGCTCCCCGAACGCAGCGCCGGCGGTGCATCACCCCCGGCGCAGCCGGCGACGGCGGCAGCGCCGCCCCCGGCGGTCCGCCGGAGAGCGCCGACGTGCCGGGAAGCGGTGAGAGCTGCTGGAGCTTCGCGACCGGCCAGCGCTGCGGACAGTGAGGAAAAATCATCTCACCCCGTGAGAATCTCGGACGGCCAAAGGCAAGACGGCGAGGACACCACGCCGTCCGCCAACGCGCTACGGACGCGCGGCGAGAGCGACGGCAAGCCGGCTCATCTGGCGCTCGCGCGGCCGCGTCGTCCGGACTACACGAAAAACTGATCGCCCTGACGTCGAGTCAAGAGCGGAATCTCGAACCGCCAAGTCGCCAAGGGCGCCAAGGAACCAGGGAAACAAGAGGGGGAATGCCGGGACGGCCCTCCCCCTCTTCTCTTCTTGGCGGCCTCGGCGCCTTGGCGGCTCCTCTGCTGATCCGAGGCAACTTCCCGCAGCAGAGCTAACCGCCGGCGAGCTCCACGCTCCCGCCGGTGGGCTTCGCGTCGCTGCCCGCCTGCGGCGGCTCCGCCGCTTCCGCCTTCTTCTTCGTGTTGCGGTTGAACAGCCGCCGTGTCGAGATCGGCACGAGCCGCGGAATCGTGGGATCGATGCCGTGCGCCCCGTCGAACGCGCGGATGATCTGGCCCATGATCAGGATGTTGATCCCGTCGGCGCGGTCGAGGACGCCTTGGGTCACCTTCGCGTCCACAGGGCGGTTCGTCGCGCCGGCCACCGCGACGCGGAGCTCCCTGGCCGCGTCTTCCAGCTCCTTCGCATAGGATTCGTCGAGGCTCGCGAGCTCGAGCCGCTCCGCGAGCGCCTCGTCGTCGCTCTTCAGCCACCGGCGCAGCAGCTTCGCGGTCTGCTGGAGGCCCCCCGCCAGCGTCTCGCTCGTGGCGGCGGTCCCGAACGCGGCGTCGACCTGCGCCCGCAGCGTCTCGTCCCGGCCCGACGCGTCGCGGAGGGCGTCATGGGCCTGGTCGCGGAGCTCGATCGCCCTCGACTGCGCCGCCTCCGACGCCTTGTCCTGCCCCGCCCTCGCGATGCCGGCCGAGGCGTTCGTCGTCGCGCGCTGCCGATCGAGCTTCTCCAGCGCGAGCGCCTGCTGGACGGCGAGCGCGAGCAGCGGCTTCGAGAAGCCACGGAGCCTCCGCTTCTGCTCGTCCGTGGCCTGTTGATGGAAGTCCCAGGCTTTGCGGTAGATCCGCGCGGCGTCCGTGACGATCCTGCTCGACAGGATCGTCTTGCCGACGCTGACGAGATCCGCGTCAGTCGTGCCGGCGAGGATCGCCTTGAGCGACGACTTGGGAGGCTCTCCGACGGCCGCGGCGAGGAGCTCGAGCGCGTGAGTCGCCTCCAGCTCCGCGTCCTGCGCTTCGTTCACGTCGCCCTTCGCTGACGCCTTCTTGTTGGTCATCGGACGAATTCATCGTCCTCCGCGCCGAGAGTCCAGTCCAAACGGCAAGGGACACCCGTCGACTTCGTGCCCGGTCACCGAGGCTTCCCGCAGTCAGACCTTGGCCCGACCCGGCCCGTCCCCCGCCCTCGGCGCGCGCGTGATCTCGGCCGCCCGGCCGGCGACACGGAGCGCCGTGCCCTGGACGGCGTGCTTGTATTTGACGTAGCCGAGCGCGAGCAGCCCTGTCCCGCGCGGGTCCTCGACCTGGCTCGTGACGGCGCCGACGGCCGCGCCGTCGGGCAGCGCGATCTCCGCGCCCGCGGGCACGCCGCCCTCCCCCTCGACGGCGAGCTGCACGAGCCGCTTCTTGGCGTGGCCGCGCGCCTGGAGCATGAACACCGTCTCCTGCCCCAGGTAGCACCCCTTGCTGAACGAGACGGCGCGATCCTCGATCGACGCCTCCTGCGGGAAGTTCTGGTCGTCGAAGTCGACCCCGAACCGCGGGACGTTGTTCTCGACCCGGAGCACCTCCCACGCCGCCGCCGTCACCGGCAGGACCGCGCGGGCCTCCCCCTCGGCGAGGAGCGCCTCGAGGACGGCGCCCTCGGCCTGCCGGGGCGCCACGAGCAGCGCGCCCCCGAGGCCGGTCCAGTCGACGATCGCGGCCTCGGCGCCGGCCGCGCGCCCGGCCGCCGCGAGATCGGCGGACCGCGGGCCGTGGACGAACGCCCACGCGTGCTCGCCGGACGCGTCCTGGACCTCGGCGTCCTCCATGATGAGGTGGCGGTCGAAGAGCTCGCGGAGCTGCTCGACGCGCTCCCGCAGCGCGCCGACGTAGATGCGATCGGCCGCGATCACGATCCACACCTCGGCGAAGATCTTCCCGGTCTTCCCCACGTTGAGCCCGTACGCGCCGCCCGCGGGAGGCGCGGCCTTCGCCCCGGCAGGAAGCGGCTTCTGCGGCGCGAGATCGCAGGTGACCAGGCCGTTCAACCAGGTCTGCCGGTCCGAGCCGGTCACGATCAGCGTCCCGAGCTCGGGCATGGCCTGCACGAGCGCCCCTTCGCGGAGCGCGCGCCGCCGCTCTTCCAGTCCGTGAGCGTTGCTCATCGAGGCCGGATCGTGGAGGAGGGAGCCCCCGCCGTCGAGGGGCGGCCCGAACTTTCAGCGCTCAGGGATCGACCTCGGCGACGAGCGCCGGGAACTGAGCCGACTTGTGGACGCCCGGCGGGACGATCGCCGCGTCGACGTGGCCGACGAGGCGGCGGAGCGCGTCGGCGTCGGCCGAGGGCACCTCGGCGACGACGGTGAGCGCCCTCGGGAGCGACGCGACGGCCTCGATCACCGCGTCCGCCGACGCGCACCGGACCAGGACCGCGCGCGCGCCGACCTTCGCGGCGGCCTCGGCCCCCTCCTTGCTCTCCGCAAGCGCGAGCGGGAGCATACGCATCGTCCTCGCCCCCTTCGCGAGGCGGTCCCAGTCGTCGAGCGGCAGCGTCGCGTCGATGCAGACCCCGTCCGCCCCGTGGTAGCGCGCCGCGAGCGCGCCGTCGCGATCGCCCACCCGCGACAGGCAGAGCGACGGCACCGTCCTCGTCGCCCGCGCGGCCCCCTGCATGGCGGGCCCCGCCTCGGCGAACGCGAGCGCGGAGATGTTGAGCTCATGCAGCCGCGCCGCGTCCTCCGCGGGCGCCTCCGAGCCGACGAGCCCGACAAGAGCCATGTTCTTCCTGCGGGTGGAGATCACCTGGAGAAGATCGCGTGTGGACGGGACGATCGATCCTGCATCGAAATCCTGCATGGGGAGGGCCGGTAGACGAGACGAACGCGCGGGTCAAGCAAGGGATCGCTCCGGGTCCTCGAGCGCGGGTCGGGAATCCATGGCTGGAACGTCCTGCACGCGCATCCACACGGCGGTCTGATCGCCCTCGTAGCAGACGCTGCCTTCGTGACGGAACTCGAACGAATAGCGGATCATGTGCCGCTTGACGCCGAGCCGGGAGCGCGTCGCCACGCACGTCGCCTCGATGGGCGCGCCCGGCTGGACCAGCTTGCGAAAGACCACCCGGTGAATGTTGGTGCCATAACCGATCCAGCCCTCGCGGTGGCGCAACCCGAGCAGGTGGTAGGCGTGCACGAAGCCGAGCATCCCCGTCGCGTGCACCATGATGGCGCCCGCGACGTGGCGCGGGTGCAGCAGCGGATGCGCCCGCTGCGCGTCGACGAGCGGCATCGGCCTGTCGGTCGGCATGCGACAGCGCACGAGGCCCTTCTCGGCGTCCACCTCGAGGAGCTCGTCGAAGAAGAGCACCGAGGGGTCGTAAGGGAGGTCCGCGAGGAACTCGGCATCGAACGGACCGAGCTTCACAGGAAGGGGCGCGCCGCTCGCCGCGCCGGGTGCAGAGGTCGTCATCGGTTGGCTCTGGGATCCCGAATCCCCCCGGGCCGGCTCCTAGCAGCGGCCGATCGCGTGGGCAACGGCGACCGGCGCCCCGCGGCGCGCGGCGCTCGGGCCGGCGGGCTCGGCGAAGCCTGCCGGCGGGCTCAGCGCGGCGCGGTGCAGCACGAGCACGCGCACGCGCACGAGCACGAGCACGAGCACGAGCACGTGCACGAGCACGAGCACGTGCACGAGCACGAGCACGTGCACGAGCACGAGCACGTGTACGTGCGCGTGCGCGACGCCCGCGCGCACAGGCGTCCTTATTTGACGCGTTGCCCGGCGTCGCGTAATCCACTCGGCCATGTCAGGCAGTCGTGGACCTCGCGGGCCTGCGGCGCTCGCGCTCAGCGGGTCGCTCCTGGGGCTCGCGTTCAGCGCCTCATCGACGTTCGATTACATCCGGCACCTCGACCGGCAGGTCCACGACCTGCACTGCAGCTTCGTGCCGGGCCTCGGCGCGCAGGCGGGCGCCGACACCGCGTGCCGCGTGGCCATGTACAGCCCCTACTCCGCCCTGTTCCGCGAGAGCTTCTGGGGCGGTATCCCCATCTCGCTGTTCGCCCTCGGGGCGTTCGCGTTCTTCGCGGCGTTCGCGCTCTATGTGCTGCTCTCGGCCCAGCACGCGCCGCGGCGCGCGGCGCACTTCCTGTTCGTCGCGGGCCTCACGCCGCTCGCCGTGTCGCTCCTGATGGCGACCATCTCGGCGATGCGCCTCGGGGTGTTCTGCAAGACGTGCGTCGGCATGTACATCTCGTCGGCGCTGCTCGCGGCCGGCGGCGTCTGGGCGTTCCTCGAGGACCGCAGGGCGGCCCGCGCCGCGGCCTGGTCCAGCGCGGCGCCGCGCGCGCCCTCGTCGGCAGGCGCGGCCGGGGTGGGGCCCACCGTCCCCGGGGCGCCCCTCGGGGTCGACGGGCCGGGCGGCGTCGCCGCAGCGCCCGCCGCCCCCCCGCGCCGCGTGGGCTCGCTGCTGCTCCTGCCGGGGTGGCTCGTCGCGCTCGGCGTGTGCACGGTGACGCCGGCGCTGCTCTACGCGAGCGCGCTGCCGAGCTACGCGAGCTACATGACCGGCTGCGGCAAGCTCGAGAAGCCGACCGAGCCGAGCGGCGCGCTGCTCCACGTGACGCGCCCGGGCGCGGTGCAGCCGGCGACCCTCTTCGTCGATCCGCTCTGCCCGACCTGCAAGGCGTTCCACCAGCGGCTCGTGTCCGAGGGGGTGTGGGAGAAGCTCGACGCGACGGTGGTGCTCTTCCCGCTGGACAGCGAGTGCAACTGGATGCTCGACCGGCCGGTGCACCCGGGCGCGTGCCTCCTCTCGAAGGCCATCCTGTGCAGCGATCACCGGGCGATGGATGTGCTCGAGTGGGCCTACGAGAACCAGGAGACGCTGCTCGAGGGCGCGAAGGCGGGCGCGGGCATCGCCAACGTGCAGGCGGCGATCCGGCAGCGCTGGCCCGGGCTCGACGCATGCATGGACTCGAAGGAGACGGCGCTGCGGCTGAACCGTATGCTGCGCTACATCGTGGACAACAAGCTCCCTGTCTCGACGCCGCAGATGTTCCTGGGCACGACGCGGCTCTGCGACGAAGATACGGACATCGGGATGTCGTACGCGATAAGGCAGCTCGCGCCGGCGCTCCGGACGAAGTGAGGAGATCATGAGAGGCGCAGGGATCATCGGGATCGTGGCCGGGTGCGCGCTTCTGGTCGCGTCCGGGGTGACGGTGCACAGCGAGGTGCAGGCCGCGTCGCAGCGCCTGAAGACGGGTGTGGCCGCGGCGGTGAAGCCGGCCGTGGCCATCGCCGACGACGCCGAGGCGCCGTATTGCACGCCCGCGTTCAAGACGGTGCTGCAGCGGGTGCTCAACGCGTGCGGCCTCGTCGGGGCGGAGGCGCGGCGCGGGTGCCAGCCGGCCGACGTGAAGACGCTCGCGTCGATCAGCGACGACGACTTCAACGCGCTCTTCACGCCGCTGAAGCAGCGCGGCGGGGTCGTGATGTTCGACGACGGCTCGGAGAAGCTCGACGACGACGGCAAGAAGATGATCGAGGAGATGTGGCTCGATCGGCGCGGCGCCCGCTATTTCTTCATCGTCGCTCGCGCGTCGAAGACGGGGACGCCGGAGTTCAACCGGACGCTGTCGCACAAGCGCGCGAACAGCGCGTTCTTCGACATCTCCGACAAGTTCAAGGAGCAGGACCTGGACAAGAAGGTCGGGATGCTGTGGCTCGGGAACGAGTTCGCGCAGCTCGGCGCGGAATACTGCCAATGGAACGTCTCGCGCAAGAACAAGGCATGTACGGCGGAGGCCATCAACCGGAGCGCGTTCGTCTCGTGGGTGGACTGTCAGCTGTGAGCCCCGCGAGGAAGAGCGGCGCCCTCCGGTGCGCCTTCGCGGCCCTCGCCGTGACCGCGGGGCTCGCGGGCGGGTGCGACGCGGACAAGAAGGCCGATCTGCCGCCGCCCCCGACGCCCGGCCAGGGGCGGAGCAACGCGGTGACGGCGCCGGGGGCCGCGGCGCCCGCGAGCGCCAGGGCGCCGGCGAGCGCCACGGCGGAGGCGGCGCCGGCCGCGCCGCGGCTCCTTTGCGCGGGGCAGTCTCCGCGGCCTGCGCCCTCGTCGGGCGGGCTCACGGCGGTCGCCGCGAGCGGCGCGGAGAAGCTGCCGGCGAACATCGGGTTCGGCGTCGGCAAGTGGGTGTGGGTGAACTTCTGGGCGGCGTGGTGCAAGCCGTGCCTGGAGGAGATGCCGCGGCTGCTCGGGTGGCAGCAGAAGCTGCGGGCGGCCGGCGTGCTCGTCGACCTGGCGTTCGTCTCGATCGACGACGACGAGCGGCAGCTGTCGCGGTTCCTGGAGGCGCAGCCGGGCACCGGGGTGCGCGCCTCGTACTGGCTGCCCGACGGGCCCCAGCGGGCCGGGTGGCTGCGGGCGCTCGGCGTGAAGGAGACGACCGAGCTGCCGATCCACGCCATCGCGGCGCCGAGCGGGCAGGTGACGTGCGTGATCCAGGGCGCCGTCGAGGACAGCGACTATCCGACGATCGCGGCGCTCCTGGGGTCGAAGAAGCCGTAGGCGGGGCGCTCTTCGAGGCGCGCCGTCGCAAAGCGGCGCTCGGCTTGAGCGGAGGTCGCGGTCGAACCTATCGTCGAGGGAGCGCCCTCGTGAAAACCTCCCTGCTGAGACGCCGGTTCGCCTCCCTCTTTCGTCTGTCCTCGCTGGTCGCGTCGACGGCGCTCCTCTTCGCGAGCTGCAACGGCAGCAACGGCGGCGCCCCGCAGCCAGGGTCGGGCGAGCCCTGCGAGAGCGCGCAGGACTGCGCGGACGGCGTCCCCTGTACGGTCGATCGCTGCGTCGGCGGCCGGTGCGAGTCGGAGGCGGACGACACCCGCTGTCCGGGCGGGCGCTGTGATCGGGCGAGGGGCGCCTGCGTCAACGACAAGGCGTGCGCGACGCCGGCCGACTGCGCAGACGCGGATCCGTGCACCCAGGAAGAGCGCTGCAACGAGTCGCTCCGGCAGTGCGTCTTCGAGGGGCTGGACGGCGACGGGGACGACGCGCTGCCCGTGATCTGCGGCGGCGCGGACTGCGACGATGACGATCCGCGGAACGCCCCGACGCTCGCCGAGCTGTGCGACGGCGCCGACAACAACTGCAACGGCACGGCCGACGAGGGCGAGGACCGCGCCCTCTGCGGCGCCGACGGCGCGCGCTGCGTGAGCGGGCGCTGCGAGTGCCCGGCCGGGCAGGGGTACTGTCCGCTCGCGTCTGCCACGGGGTTCCACTGCATCGACGTTCAGTCGGACCCGGAGAACTGCGGCGCCTGCGGGGCGTCGTGCCCCGCGGACACGACCTGCGTCGGCGGGCAGTGCACGTGCGCGGATGGCCTCGCGCTGTGCGGGTCCACGTGCGTCGACCTCTCCGAGGACGAGCGCCACTGCGGCGCGTGCGGCGAGGCGTGCGGCGAGATGGACTGCATCGACGGCGCCTGCACGGCGTGCGGCGGGGTCGGCGAGCCCTGCTGCGACGGCGCGAGCTGCCGGGACGTCCTCAGCGAGTGCGGGGAGGGCGGCACGTGCGTCGTGAAGGCGTGCGCGGAGCCGATCGAGGCGCTGCCGGACACCCACCTCCCGCGGTGCTCGGCCGACACGGAGCCGTGCATCGACGCGTGCACGGTGAGCTCGTGTGTCGATGACTGCTTCGAGGCGGACAGCACGGCTCCCCGCTCGTACCGCGGTGTGTCGTTCGACTGCGCCGGCTGCGTGGACCATCAGATCCAGGCCTGCACGTCGCGGATGTGCCAGCGGAGCCTGGCTGTGGCGTCTTGCTGCGTCGTGGAGCACTGCCGCGGGGTCATCGACAAAGTGTGCGAGGCCCAATGCGGCGAGGAGCTCGACGCGTTTTATAGCTGCTCCGACGCGACGGAGTGCGGCTTCTTCCTAGTGGCGGACGAGCCGCTCTCCTGCTTCCCCTGAGGCGCCCTCGTGCGCGAGCAGCCACCGCTTCCGCTCGATGCCGCCCGCGTAGCCCGTGAGGTCGCCGCGGGCGCCGACGACGCGGTGGCAGGGGATGACCAGGCAGACCGGGTTCCTGCCGTTCGCCAGGCCCACCGCGCGGGACGCGGACGGCTGCCCGAGGGACGCCGCGACCTCGCCGTAGGAGCGCGTCGCGCCGGGAGGAATGCGCTGGACCTCCGCCCAGACGCGGCGCTGGAACGGCGTGCCGCCGGGCTCGACCGGGACGCCCGAGAGCGCGCCGAGATCGCCGCGCCAGTAGGACCTCAGTCGGCCGGACAGGCCGTGAGGATCCGCGGCGCTGCGCAGCGTGACCGCGCCGTAACGCGCCTCCAGCAACGTGCGAAGGCGGGGCGCGCAGTCCGCGAAATCGAGCCCGTGGACCGCGCCGCCGCCGGCCGCGAGGAGCATGACCCCGAGCGGCGACTCGACCTCATCCAGCAAGAGATCCATTCGACACCTCCCTCTCCGCGGGCCGCGCGCCCTGCGCGTCCGCCGTCCACAACAGCACCGCGGCGTAGGCCCGCCACGGGCGCCACGCCTCCGCCATGGCCGCGAGATCCGCGCCGGAGACGCCGCCGAGCGCGCGCCGCAGGCCGAGATCCGTGGCCGGGAACGCGTCCGGCTCGCGCAGCGCGCGCATCGCGATGTAGTGCGCGGTCCACGCGCCGACGCCCGGGACCGCGCAGAGCGCGCGCACCGTCTCCTCCAGGCCGCGCGAGGCGTCGAGCGCGACCTCGCCGGAGGCCACGCGCGCCGCGAGCGCCGCGATCGTCGCGGCGCGGGCGCGCGGCAGGCCGAGGCCCGTCAGATCGGCCGCGGCGAGCGCCTCGGGCGCCGGGAAGACGAAGCGGAGCCCCTCGGCGCCCTCGGGCAGGCCGCCGCGGACCGCGAGCGGCTCGCCGTGCCGCTCGACAAGGCGCCCCGCGAGCTGCGTCGCGGCGCGGACGCTCACCTGCTGGCCCAGGATCGCCCGCACCGCGAGCTCGAAGCCGTCCCACGCGCCCGGCACGCGCACGCCCGGCATCGCCAGGACCCGCGGGGCGAGCCGCGGATCGGCCCCGAGGTGCGCGGCGATCGCGTCGGGATCGGCGCCGAGGTCGAAGAGCCGCCGCAGCCGCTCCGCGCAGTGGATGAGCCCCTCCGTGCCGGGCAGCCGCAGCCGCGCGAGGAGGTACGGCTCGCCGGGCGCCTGGCGCACCTCGACGACGCCGTGCCCTCCGGCGACGCGCACCGTGCGGCGGTACGCGCCGGGGTCCGCCGACTCCACGCCGGGGATCGCGCGCGCCCCGAGGAAGCCCGCGAGCGCGCCCCAGTCGAGCGGCGGCCGGAACGGGAGGCGGAGCGCGATGTCCGGCGCACCGCCCTCCCCGCCCCCACCGTTCCCACCCCCACCCTCCCCTCCCCCGCCCCGCTTCGATACGGCCTTTCGCAGCTCGCGCGGCGAGCGCTCGTAGGCGGCGCGGATCGCGTCGTTGAAGCGGCGGACGCTCGAGAAGCCCGACGAGAGGGCCACCTCGGTCATGGAGAGCGCTGTCTCGTCGAGGAGCTTCTTCGCGAAGAGCAGGCGCCGCGTCTGCGCCACCGCGAGCGGGGAGGCGCCGACGTGCCGCAGGAAGAGCCGCCTCAGGTGGCGCTCGCCCACGCCGAGCCGCGCCGCGAGCGCCGGGGCGTCGGCGTCGTCGAGCGCGCCCTCCGCGATGAGCCGGAGCGCCCGTGAGACGAGGGCCGACGTGCCCAGCCACGCGGGCGTCCCGGGCGAGGCCTCGGGGCGGCAGCGCAGGCACGGGCGGTAGCCGGCCTCCTGCGCGGCGGCGGCCGAGGGGAAGAACACGCAGCGCTCCCGCTTCGGCGTGCGCGCGGGGCAGATGGGGCGGCAGTAGATGCCCGTCGAGCGCACGCCCGTGAAGAAGCGACCGTCGAAGCGACGGTCGCGGGTCTCGAGCGCGCGGTAGCACGCGTCCTCGTCGATCCGCATGCAGGGCGTCGTAGCGCGGCTGTCGCCGCGGCTCTGGCGCTTTTCGGACCTGTGAGGGCGGACGGGTCCCGCCGCCCCCGACCGCCCCGGCTCGACAGGCCGCTGCGCGGACGCCCGCCGAGCGCGCCGGCCCTGGGGGTCGCCGCGGAATGGTACGCTCGGCGCGGCATGAAGAGCGTGTTCGACACCCTTGCCGCCATGGGGCACGAGCAGGTGCTGTTCTGCGCGGACGAGCCCGCGGGCTACCGCGCGATCATCGCGATCCACAGCACCGCGCTGGGCCCGGCGCTCGGCGGGACGCGGCTCCTCAGGTACGCGAGCGACGAGGAGGCGCTGGTGGACGCGCTGCGCCTGTCGCGCGGCATGACCTACAAAAACGCGCTCGCCGGGATGGACGTCGGCGGCGGCAAGGCGGTCGTCCTCCGCGGCGGCGCGGGGCCGCTCGACCGGGAGCGGCTGTTCCGCGCGCACGGGCGCTTCATCGAGCGCCTCGGCGGCAGGTTCATCACGGGCGAGGACGTGGGCACCACCCCCGCGGACATGGAGCTCATCCGGCGCGAGACGCGCCACGTGAAGGGCCTCGCCGGCGAGGGCGGCGACCCCTCGCCGTGGACCGCGCGGGGCGTGCTCCGCGCGATCCAGGCCGGGGCCCGCCACCGGTGGGGCAGCGACGAGCTCGCGGGCCGGACCGTCGCGCTCCAGGGCTGCGGCAGCGTCGGCGGCCGGCTCGCGGCGGAGCTCCACCGGCTGGGCGCGCGGCTGCTCGTCGCGGACGTCGACCCGGATCGCGCCCGCCACGTCGCCGCCGAGCTCGGCGCCACGATCGTGCCGCCGGACGCGATCACCTCGGCCCAGGCCGACATCTTCGCCCCGTGCGCGCTCGGCGGCGTCCTCGACGACCGCGCCGTGCAGGAGCTGAAGGCCGAGATCGTCGCGGGCGCGGCCAACAACCAGCTCCTCGAGCCGCGCCACGGCGACGCGCTCGCCGCGCGCGGCGTCCTCTACATCCCCGATGTCGTGGCCAACGCAGGCGGCGTGCTGAGCGGCGGCGCGGATCTGTTCGGCTGGTCCCGCGCCGAGGTCCACCGGCGCGTCCAGGCGATCTACGACACGGTCCTCAGGGTGCTCGAAATCGCGACGAACGACGGCGTCTCGCCGCAGCTCGCCGCCGAGCGGCTGGCCGAGGCGCGCCTGCGAGAGCCCGCCGCGGCGGGGTGATCGCTACCGCGTCAGCGCACCCGGCCCGGGCGCCGGCTCGGCGGCGGGGCCGTTCTTCAGCGCCTTCACCGACTCGACCATCAGCGAGACCGCGAGCCCGATCAGCGCGAGCCCCACGACGCCGTTCATCGTCGTCGCGTTCAGCGCGAGCCCCTCGGTGCGCACGGCGGCGAACGCGGTCCGCACCTGGAGGATGAGGGCCCACACCGTGATCGTCATGACGAACACCATCGGGATCGCCGTGTACCAGATGCGCCGCTTCTCGCGGTGCAGCCAGACGGTGACCGCGAGGAGCGTCAGCGCCGCGAGCAGCTGGTTGCTCGTGCCGAACAGCGTCCAGAAGTCGAGGTACGCGGGCCGGACGCCGGGCGCGGGCGGGCGCGCGGTCATGATGAACAGCGTGGGCGGCGCCAGCGAGATCGCGGTCGCGGCCGCGGACACCGCGCGCCCCTTCCAGTTGAAGAGCTCCTGGAGGATGTAGCGGCTGAGGCGCGTCGAGACGTCGAGCGTGTCGAACACGAAGGTGGAGAACGCCATGGCGCCGAACGTCGCGGCGAACAGGAAGTGCTCCTTGCCGATGATGACGGTGAGGAACTTGCCGATCCCGTCGCCGTAGATCTTGCCCGGCCCGGGCAGCTTCGTCCCCTGCGCCACGATGACGAGCGTCGCGAGCGCGATCAGCGCGACGAACGCCTCGGCCAGCATCGCGCCGTAGCCCACCGGGTGGGTGTGCGTCTCCTTCGAGATCTGCTTCGACGTCGTCCCCGAGCAGACGAGCCCGTGGAAGCCCGAGCAGGCGCCGCAGGCGATGGTGACGAACAGGAACGGGAAGAGCATGCCGGTGGCGCCGCCGGCGTTGAACGTGGTGAACGCGGGCTGGCGCAGCTCGAACTCCCCGGGGTAACGGAGGTTTCCAAAGAAGATCCCGATCACGCCGACCGCGAGCGCGATGTAGAGGACGAACCCGCCCAGGTAGCCGCGCGGCTGGAGGAGCAGCCAGACCGGCAGGAGCGAGGCGATGAGGCAATAGACGAGGATGATGAGGCCGAACGCGCGCTGCGGGTTGTCGAGCGGCAGGACGAACGCTGTCGAGATCTTCGTGCCGAGCCAGACGACGCCGAGCGTCGCGGGCACGAAGAGGAGCGTGGTGAGCCAGAGCGGCGGCTTGAGGTACCGCTCGACAACGCCCATGACGATGGAGAGGCCGAGGTAGGCGGCGCTCGCCGCGGCGACGGCGCCGCCGGGGTTGAACTGGAACGCGCCGCCCTCGAACTCCTCGGTCTTGCCGACGAAGGTGCTCGCCGTGATGTCCGTGAAGGCGACGATCACGTAGGACAGCGCGAGCCAGATGAAGATCATCATCGACAGCCAGGCGCGCCGGCCGATGTGCCGCTTCGCGATCTCGGCGACGCTCTCCGCCTCGTGGCGGACGCTCGCGATGAGCGCGGAGAAGTCGTGCACCGCGCCGATGAACACGACGCCGATCGCGATCCAGAGGATGCACGGGAGCCACCCGAACGCCTGGCCGGCGAGGATGGGGCCGGCGATCGGCCCGGCGGCGGCGATGGCGCTGAAGTGCTGCCCGAAGAGGTAGAACGGCTTCGTGGGGACGTAGTCCTCACCGTCGTTCACCTTCACCGCGGGCGTCACCGCGCCGTCGTCGAGCGCGTAGTTGCGCGCGACGATCCGCCCGTAGAAGCGGTAGCCAAGGCACAGCACGACGATGACGGTCAGGGCGAGCAGCGGCAGCACGCGGCGGAGTATAAGGCCATCCGCGGGCGACAGTGATCCGGCAAACGAAGGGCAAGGGCGGCGGTGGGTCGCCGGACGGGCGCAGGCCCCCACCCATCACGGCGCCAGAGCCCGATGGTCCGTCCGGAGGAGCCCCCCCTCGGAGACGCGCGGCTCTCAGAGGCCGGCGTTCAGCGTGTCCCAGTAGCTGTGCAGGCCACGGAGGTTGTTCCCGCCGTCGACGAACACCGTATCGCCGGTGATCCAGCGCGACTCCTCGCTGCAAAGGAACGAGACCACGGGCGCCACGTCGGTCGTCTCCCCGATCCGCCCGAGCGGCGTGCGCTCGAGGAACCTCTGGGCGCTGAGCCCCGCCGTGAGCCCGATGCCGTCGACGAGCGGCGTCCGGGTGAGCCCCGGCGCCACCACGTTCACCCGGATGCCGTGGCGCCCGAGCTCGGACGCGGCCCCCTTGGTCAGCTGCGCGAGGGCCGCCTTGGAGGCGCAGTAATGCGACAGGCCGTCGGTCGGCAGCACCTGGTTGATGGAGCTGATGTTGACGAAGGCGCCCGGCTGTTTCGCGGCGATGAGGCCGCGGGCAACCGCCTTCATGAAGAGGAAGGGGCCCTTCAGGTTGGTGTCGAGGACGCTGTCGAAATCCTCCTCCGGCAGGTCCGTCAGGAGCGCGAGCGTGGCGATCCCCGCGTTGTTCACGAGGATCCCCGGCAATCCGAACGCCGACGTCGCCGCCTCGACGGCGCGCGACACGTCTTCGGCGCGGGACGCGTCGCCCGCGAAGGGCAGCGCGCGCGCCGCACCGCCGGCCGCGCGGTTCAGCTCCTCGGCCGCCGCCTCGACCTTCGCCGCCGTCCGGCCGAAGAGCAGCACGTTGCTGCCGCGACTCATGAGGTCTCTCGCGATCTCGAGACCGATCCCCTGACCACCCCCGGTGACAATAGCGCTCTTGGAAATAAGCTTCATCTCGACCTCCGTGAATGCGGAAAGCAAATCCAACGTCCTTGATCGCCTAGTACTACAGCCGTACTTGGTCCGAGGTGCGGCTGTAGACATCAAAATCGTCGAGAAATCCGTGCCCGTCCGCCCGTCTACAGCCGCAAATGGACCGCAAGTACGGCTGTAGTACTAGAGGGACAAACGGGCTGAAACCCCGAAAAAAGCGGGAATTTCACAAGGAGGCGGGGAGGCGGGGAGCGAGAGACGGCGAGAAGGAAAGACTCTTATTTTTTCCTCCCCGCCTCTCCGCCTCCCTGTGAAAACTCTCCGGGTTTTAACATGATCGGTGTTCTAGAGGAACCTCGGCCGGCCGGGCGCCGATCTCGCTCAGTCCGTCAGCATCATCGGCGCGCGCACCTTCGCGGCGATCTCCTCACCCCGGAGCCGCGCGACGAGCGCGAGCGCGAACGCCATCGCGGTGCCCGGCCCCTGGCTCGTGACGAGCAGCCCGTCCTCGACGACCGGGCTCGCGAGGAGCTCGCCGTGCGCCGACACAACGTCGTTCACGGACGGGTGGCACGCCATCCTGCGGCCCTGGAAGAGCCCGTGCGCCGCGAGCGCGATCGGCGCGGCGCAGATCGCCGCGACGACCCGGCCCGCCTGCGCCTGCGCATGAAGGCGCTCCCCGACGGCGGGCGAGCTGGCCAGCCGGTCGGCCCCGCCCTTGCCGCCCGGGAGGACCACCACGTCGAAGTCGCCCGTCACGGCCGAGAGATCCGCGTCCGGCACGAGGCGCACGCCTCGGCTGCAGCGCACCGGGCCCGGGCCATCGAGCCCGGCGAGGACGACCTCGACCTCGGCGCGGCGCAGGACATCGACGATGATCGTCGTTTCCATCTCCTCGGCTCCCTCGGCAAGGATCACGAGCGCTCGCGGCGTCTTCATGGGTGCCGGCATGGGGCCGCGGGCCGCCGGATGCAAGCCGGACGCACACAGGACGCTGGGGGGGCGCAAGCCGGACGCAGGCTCAGCGAGCGTATGCGAGCAGATCGAGGATCGAGCCGCGCGAGCGCGTGCGCGCGCCGGCAGAGGCGGGCGGCGCGGAAGCCCCTTTGCCTGGGCACGTCGACGCGCTAGGAGCGGGGCATGGCGGAGCCGTCCGACGATCCGTTTGGCCTCTCGGGGCAGACCATCGAGGGGAAATACCGCGTCGCCGCCGTGATCGGCGACGGCGGCTTCGGCGTCGTCTACCGGGGGATGCACGAGGGCTTCGGCGAGCTCATCGCGATCAAGTGCCTGAAGCTGCCGGCCTCGCTCGACGCCGCGGAGCGCGACGCGCTGCTCGAGACGCTGCGGGGCGAGGGGCGGATCCTGCACCGGCTGTCGCGGGCCACCTCGGGCATCGTGCAGGCGCTCGACGTCGGCGCGTTCACCACCCAGGCCGGCGTGTGGGTGCCCTACCTGGTGCTGGAGTGGCTGGAGGGCCAGACGCTCGGGCAATACCTCCGGGAGCGGCGCGAGCGGGGCGAGGCCGGCATGTCGATCGCCGAGGCGATCCAGCTGCTCACCCCGGCCGCGCGCGCGCTCGCCGTCGCGCACGCGCACAAGGTCGCGCACCGGGACGTGAAGCCGGCGAACCTGTTCCTCACCCACGTCGGCGGGGCGCGGACGCTGAAGGTGCTCGATTTCGGCATCGCCAAGGTGCTTTCCGACCACCCGACGTTCACCGAGGCGCTCGCCGCGACCCGGCAGGGGCCGAGCGCGTTCACGCCGCGCTACGGCGCGCCCGAGCAGTTCAACAAGGCCCGCGGCGCGACGGGCCCGTGGACGGACGTGTTCGCGCTCGGGCTCATCTTCGTCGAACTCGTGAGCGGCAGGCGCGCGCTCGAGGGGGACGACCCCACGCAGCTCTACGTCGCCTCCGCCGATCCGGCGGTGCGCCCGACGCTGCGCGCGCGCGGGCTCCCGGACGCGCCCGAGGCGATCGAGCGCGTGCTCGACAAGGCGCTCGCGATCGAGCCCAAGCACCGCTTCACGAGCGCAGGCGAGTTCTGGGACGCGCTCTCGGCCGCGGCGCACGGCGAGCGCGCGGGGTCCTTCGCGGGTCGCGGCGGCCCCTCCGCGGAGCACGCGGCGGGGCAGTCGACCGCGGAGTACGCGGCCGCGCAGGGGCTCGGCGTGGCCGTCGGGCCGAGCGAGCCGACGATGCTCGCCGACGCGCACGCGCCCGCCCCGGCGCGGCCTGCCATCGTCAAGGTGAGCCACGGCGCGAGCGGGCCGCAGGCCGCCGGCGCGAGCGGGCCGCCGGCGGCCGGCGCGACGGGCGGCGCGGCGCCTCGGGCGAGAGACGGGGGCGGCGCGCTGGCGACGGGGGGCTCCAGGACCGCGCAGGTCGAGGACTCCATGATCGAGACGGTCGCGCCCGCCAGCCCCCCTGCGGCCGGCGCGGCCCCGCACCCGGGCCCGGCCCCGCGCCCCGGCGCGGCCCCGCACCCCCAGGCCGCGGCGGGCGGACCGCCGCACGCCGCGCCGCCGGTCGCAGCGCCGCCGCAGCGCCGCAGCGCCGCGCGCGCGGCGCTTCCCTGGTTCGTGGCGGCGCTCGTGCTCGGCGGCGCCGGCGCGACGGCGTATGTCCTGACGCGGGCTCCCGACAAGAAGCCGGCGAAGGCGCCGTCCGCGCGCGCCACCGCGACGTCGTCCGCCGGGCGCGCCGCGACGGCCGCGGCGGGCGTGCCGGCGCCCGCCAGCGCCGCGCCGGCCGCGAGCGCCTCCGCCGCGGCGCCTTCCGCCGAGCCCGCCGCGCCCGCGGCGCCGCCGGCGGACATGGTCTTCATCGGGCCCATCTCGACCACGATCGGCGCCGCGGGCGAGGCGCGCCAGGTGACGCTCACCCGCGGGTTCTACATCGATCGCAACGAGGTGACCGTCCGCGCTTACCGGGCCTGCATGCAGCAGCGCATGTGCTCCACGGCGGATCACGTCTCGCTGACGCCCGAGCTCATGCCCGGCGCGCAGGCGCCGGCGACGCCCGAGGAGCAGCGGGAGGTCGAGCTCTGGACGCGGCGCTGCAACGAGCCCCGCAACGCGACCGGGCACCCGATCAACTGCGTCGACTACTCCCAGGCCGAGAGCTACTGCCGCTTCCGCGGCCGGCGGCTGCCCACCGAGGCGGAGTGGGAGGTCGCCGCGCGCGGCGCGGCCGGCCGGGCCTTCGTCTGGGGCGACGAGGCGCCGGCCTGCGAGCGCGCCTGCTACGATCGCAACGAGGGCTGCCTCGCGCGCGGCGCCGACGTCTCGACCTGCGCGTCCGGCGCCCACCCCAGCGATCGCACCCCGGAGGGCGTCTACGACCTCGCCGGCAACGTGTCCGAGTGGGTCTCGGACGGCCTCGTCTTCCCGCCGCCCGGCGGCGAGAACCCGCAGGGCGACCCGTCCTTCCCGCTCAAGGTCGTGCGCGGCGGCAGCTTCCTGGACGGCCCCGAGAAGCTCTCCGCCACCTACCGCACCGCCGCCGCGCCCGTGACGGCGCACGCCTGGATCGGCTTCCGCTGCGCCATGGATGCGCCGGCGCAGGAGGGCGCCGCCGCGCAGCCGCCCGCGCCCGAGCAGCAGGCTGCGCCGGCCGCGGAGGGCGCAACCGCGCCCTGAGCTGAAGCGCCGCGCCCCTCGTCCTCCCGCGCCGTGCCCGGATCCGGTGCCCCGCGTCCACGGCTCATCGAGCCGGCGGGCCCGGGCGGTCCGGTTCGCTCGATTCCTGAGCGGTCTCTCTGGATCCCGGGCAGATTGATCTGGTTCCCAGAGTTGATTCTCTCGATGTGGCTTTCGATCACCTGGATCCGAGAGATGCAACTCTGGATGGAGCTTTCATTTAGCCGGAACCAGAGTTGATTCTCTAGATTACGCCTCCATTCAGCCAGTTTCCTGGCCGCATTGTCTCGATGCCGCTGATCCCATGGCCCCGGTTCCAGGCGAGGGCGAGAAGATCGGCCCTGGGCGGCGAAGCGACTACTTCGCCCAGAGGACCGAGAGGTCGAGCTCGATCGCCTCGAAGGGCGCGACGCGAACGCGTGCGGCGTCGCGATGGCACGGACCGCGTTCCCAGCTTCGACCGGACACGAGAGAGAGCACCTCGAGCGTGCGTGCGATCGGGTCGACCAGCCACGCGTGCCGCACGCCCTCGCGCGCGTAGATCGGCATCTTCTCCCTGCTGCGGTCGACGTCCTCGGTCGACGGGCTCAGGACCTCGCAGATCCAGTCCGGGGCGAGCGCGAAGTACGCCGTCTCGGGCAGCTCGGGCATGCGCTCGCGGCGCCAGCCGGCGAGGTCGGGCACGAGCGCGTCGATCTCGTCAGGCGCCGTCGGGTCGGGGAAGTGCAGCTCGGGCTCGTCCAGGATCCACCAGCCGCCCGGGCCGCCCTTGCCATGGTCGAACGGGCCGGTCAGCTCGGCACCCAGGCCCGAGCTCGCGCGCGCGTGCCGCGGCGCCGGACGGGGGAACACGTGCAGGGTGCCGCGAATGAGCTCCGCCACCTTGTTCGGCGAGACGGCCTCGAGGTCGGCGTACGTGGCGCGGCGCTGCTTCTCGGCGGGCTGCCCCATGGGCGAAGCCTGCCCGGGGCGGGGCGGCGGGGCAAGGCAGGGCACCTGCTCTTCCAGCACGGCGGCCGCCGCGTCGGCGCTGGGTGAGCGATCTGAAACATCCGCCGACTCACCGAGCGTCGTGAGAAAGCGGGCGATGCGGCTCGACTCCGTGCTCATGGCGACCAGCTTCATCCTGGCTTTGGAGGCCGGGCACTCGCGGATCTCGATCGCAAACGTGCGGCGCAGAAGCTCCGCCCACGGCCGGTAGCCGCCCCGCTTTGACGCGCACCGGCGCGAATCGCCGCGTGCAAGGGGAAGCCGTCCAGCGAGGCGCACAGCGGCTCGTCATAGGCGAGCGCGCTCGGTGCCAGCGGCGAGAGCCCAGGGAGCCATTGCGGTCCGGCGGGCGCCGCTCGTCCGGAGACGGCCGAGGCGCGCAGCACGGCCTCGCCGTCCTTGTTCGCGCCATGCTCGAGCTCGAAGAGTCCGTGCCGTCGCATGGTGCGCTTCATGCGCTGGACGGCGTCCTCGAGCTCCTGACCGACCTCGCGCGGCTACGGATGACCGAGCTCGTGTCACACGAGCTCTGCGCCGTCTTCCTGGTAAGCCCCGTTGAGAAAGACAACGTGCAGATGTGGATTGAGCCGCAGCTCGCCGGACGTGCGTCGCACGGCGGGCACCGCGCCGCTCTTGACCGCGCTCAGACGTGATCAGCAAGCAGCTGGCGGGCTGACCGCGCCAAGGGCTCGACGAGCGCTGCCCGCCTGGGCGACCTCGTCCCGCGCGGCGTCGAGCGCCGGCGACGCTGACGCGCCTGAATAACGCGAACCGCGGTCAGCGACGCAGGCGCGGGACGCCTTACCGGGCCTCCTTGCAGGCCTCCCAACGCCTAGCATCGTCGACCCCGGCGAGAGCCGCAAGGGGCCGTGCCCATGGCGATGGCCAGGTGGTTAGGTTGCAACTACTAGTGCCAGACTTGACACGTCCCGAGCGAATGCTTACCTGAGCGGCCGCCCAAACCGGGTGCTGGAGAAGCTTCCAATGAACTACAGCTATGACCCGAACCCACTCGCGGTCGGAGGCGAAAAATCCGTCCATAAAGCCGTTTGCGTGGAGACACGACTCGACGTAGTCGTCAAGTTCCTCAAACGGCCATATACCCAGGAGGACGTGATGCGGTTCAGACATGAGATCCAGCGCCTGCGGAACGCGAAGATGACGGCAGGAGCAGGGGTATCGACGATCTTGGATTTTAACCTCGATTACGATCCACCATTCTACGTTGAGGAATATTTTCCCGACGGCTCGTTGGCGCAGAAAATGGCAGCCATTTTTCGCCAAGGGAGCCGCTTTCAAGAGGGCGCCGCGCTAGGGTATTGCAGGCAGATCCTGAACGCACTCCAGGGCATCCACAACTCGAACCAGATACATCGAGACATCAAGCCGCAGAACATAATGTTTCGGGCAGCGGACAAGCAGATGATCATTACCGACATGGGCATTGGTCGGACGCTGGCTCGCCCGACACCACTTCAGACCAGGGCATTCGTGGGCACGCGGGGTTATGCGGCACCCGAACAAGAAAACGCGTCAGCAACAGATCATCGCACCGATCTGTATCCGGTCGGGGTCATTCTCCATGAGATGCTCACCGGTGAGCGGGGAGCATGGAATTATAATGTCTATACCGGAAATCCACGAGTCGCTCGCCTCATAACCGGTCTCATGGCGTTCCTCCCTAACCAGCGATACTCTACCGCCTATGAGGCGGTCCTGTACATCGATCGGCTCGGCTTGTCCACGCGTTGAACGCGCGGATCTGCGGCGCGAAATATTAACAGGCGGGCCGCCCAACAAGGCGCTGGAGCCGACCAAGGGCCCCGGAGCGCTGCTGCACGCACCCCACGGTTCTGGAAACTGCCTCGCAGGGCGCGGTCCGACGCGCTGGCGCGCCAACGTGGGCGGCGAGGACGCCGATCCCATTGATCGAGCGTGAAATGAGCCGCCAAGACGCCACAAGACGCCAAGAACTGAACACTATCTTGGCGTCTTGTGGCGTCTTGGCGGTATGAAATTCTGCTCTTTTTTGGCGGCTTCAACCCGTTTGTTGCTCTAGGTCCTCCTGTGCACGAACTGTCGCAAGGACCTGTCGTCCTCGGCTGCCGCCAGCTCCCCGCGGTGCTCGCACACGGCGGAGCAAGGAAGGTGCCCAGCAGCTCACAGTACGATGAACTTGTCGTCCGTGTACACGAGGACGAAGCGCGTGTCCGCGGGCGCGCCGCTGGCATCGAAGCAGGCGACGTTGA
Source organism: Sorangium sp. So ce145 (assembly GCF_051525985.1). Lineage (NCBI taxonomy): Bacteria > Pseudomonadati > Myxococcota > Polyangiales > Polyangiaceae > Sorangium > Sorangium sp. So ce145. Next base: position 8,634,428 of record NZ_CP150315.1, read on the forward strand.
CGTTCGCGTTCGTCTCGGTGCCGGACCAGCCGACGACCTTGCAGTACTCCGGTCCGCTGCCGTACGCCGTGATCTGCACGTTCGAGCCCGACGCCGACATGCCGGGCAGGCTGACGGAGTAGCGGCCTGCGGACGTGCGCCCTGCGGTGATGTCGGCCTCCACCTCGCCCAGGTCCCCCGCGATGTAGCCCTCCTGATAGGAGAGGCTCGGCGTGTACGCCGCCGCCGTGGCGTTGTTCGCCCAGGCGTAGCTGTAGGAGAGCCCGCCGTTCACCTGCCTCGAGCGCGCGAAGTTGAGGGTGAACTGGCTATCCGACGGGGCGCCCGAGCTGTCGAAGCAGCGCACGCGGACCACCGCGTCGTCTCCGGACTGCCCCCAGCTGCCGACCTTGCAGTGATCGCTGCCCGGGCCGTAGGCCGTCACCTCGACCGTCGCGCCGCCCGCGGTCTGCCCCGGCAGGGTCACCGCGTAGTAGCCCACCCCCTCGCGCGCGATCGTGTTGTTCACGCCGCTCGAGTTGAACTGGTACGTCGCGGCGGGCGTGTACGCCGCCGCCGTCGGGTTGTTCGCCCAGACGTACGCCTCGTCCGAGGATCCGGTGCCCGACTTGTGGACATAGGCGACGCTGAACAGGGTGTTGACCGGCGCGCCGCCGGCGGTGAAGCAGTTGACATAGACATCCACGTCATCGCCGCTCCTGACCCAGGAATTGACCTTGCAGCGCTCGGCGCCCGCGCCGTAGGCCGTGACCTGGACATGACCGCCCGGCGCCGCGCCCACGTCCGGAAACCGCACGCGATACTGGCCCGCACCGAGCTGCGTGACGGTGTTGTTCACGCCCTGCCCGAATGCGTCTCCGGAGGAGCTCCGCGAGTAGCTCGAGCTCGCGGTGAACGAGCCCGTCGCCTGGTGCGCCCACGCATACGCCCACACATGAGACACGAACGCTTGCTGGGCGTCGCCCACCTCACCCTCTTCGGCCTCGTACGCCACGGCGCAACCTGCGCTCATGATGCCGACGACGAGCGATCCCAGCAGCAGTGCCTTGCTCTTCATGACATGCTTCCTTTCCACGAGTTCGATGTTGGATAACGGCCATCGCTGCCCCGGCGCGACCGCGACAAGGCGATGACAAGGCGTTTGCAACGTGCATGTGCAACGCGCATGCCGCACGCGGCCACACGGCGCATCCAGCGATGGCGCTGCCTCCTGTTCCGGGGTCGAGACGCCGGATCGGGCGCGATCAGGCCATTATCGCGGCACGCCGGCCGCGACCGGCGACCGGGTTGCTGCGCGTCGCCGTCACGCGCTCATGACACCCTCGCTGTCACGCTCCCATGACAGGCGTCATCTCCGCGTGTCAGCGCGAGGGGGCCAGCGAGGAGCGCGCCGCTCAGGGGATCTCCAGGCGATCGCCGGGCGCCGGGCTCACGATGGCGCCGTCGGGTGAGCGATCTGGAACGTCGGTCGACTCGCCAAACGCGGTGAGAAGCGGGCGATGGGGTCAGTCCACGAGCTCGGCGTCGGCGAGGTCGTCCGCGCCGGTGACGTGCACGCCGTCGAACGTGACGAGAGTGCCTAGCTCGCCCGCGCCGGGCGCGAGGGCGAACCGGACGGTCCATTCTCTGCCGCTGAAGAACGTGAGCTCCGGACCCCAGCCCACCCAGTCCGCCGCGCCCCCGGCATCCCCCACGGAGACGGCGGCGGCTCGCAGGTGCGGCTCGACGTCCGTGCAGACGGCGTCGATGAAGTCGACGTCGAATGAGCCCCACGCCCCGTCCTCGATGAGGCTCACCGCGATGTCGGGGAGCCGGCGCAGTCGGCCGGTGTAACAGCGGATCCCCGCCGGCGCATCCACCTCCTCGAGCGCCTCGACGGCTCCGCGCAGGCCGAGGCGGCGGGCGGCTTCCGAGATGTCCGTCATCGACCTGAGCCTAGGCCAATGGACCGGTTCACGAGCGTCCGCGAGCGTCGGCCGAGCCCACCCCCGGTCCCCGCGGCGACCGATCCGCTGCGCTGGCCGTCGAGGCGGGCCCTTCGGGACGCCAGCCGTCGAGGTCCTTCCGGCAGATTCGTTGCCATCCCGGAGTCAGCGCTTGATCTGGGCGTCAGGCCAGAGCCCGAGGATCTCTTGCAACTGCTGCTCGGGGCCGAACTCCTCCCAGACGATCCCATTGCAATCCCGCGTCTCGGAGAAGGCGCTGGCGGCGTCGTCCTCCCAGCCCAGATGACGCAACGCCGGAGCTTCGCCGGCGGGGATCTGACGGATGGAGAAGTTCACCGTGTCGGTGTGCCAGAGCGCGTACTGGTCAGGCACGATCACGTGCGGCTGGGCCGCCAGGCGCTGGGTGTAATCCGCGATGGAGTCCGCCAGTGAACGCACGCCCAGAGCGATGTGAATTCTTCGCATGTACGATCCTTCGCGCAGCGCCAGCTCGATGGGACGCACCATGATGGAGCGCTGCGCAGAGATCGATACCATGGGTGAGGCAAGGACACCAGCCTCGGCGTGCGAGCCCGGCGGACGCGGACCATCCCGTTGATGCGCAACCAGATCAGGCCGCGATCCCGCGTGCGGTACAGCTCGCCGAACAAGGGACGAGGGCTTCCGGGCGCTACGGAAACCCGTGGACGCGGACCTCGGACCAACGCTTCGAGGACGGCGGCGCGATCCGACGGGCGTCGGGCCTGCTCGCCGCCGGATCGAGCGAGCGAGCCGATCTCACCAGCGTGGTGCTCAGCCAGCGTCAACCCGCAGCAGGATTGACCTTGCGGACGCCAGGTTCCTATGATGCCTGGCCCCTGAAATTTCAGGAGGGCCATCAATGACATTCATCACGCTGGCACATTCCTCGGGCAACCGCCCGCCTCTTTACATTCGGCCCCTCGCCATCGAATTTCTACTACAAGAGGAGAAGGGAACGCTCCTCAATGAACTTCATGGACGACGCTACCTGGAAAGTCGCCCGATCGAACCCTTGTTAAGCGCCATCCAACGGGATAACCCATTCGCAAAGATTCCATTCTCGAAGAACTCGATACGCACATGGGGATACATTCGCCTCAGCGCAATCGAGTATATCACGAACATCGACGACACGACGACGGTCCACACGTCAAGCGGCCGAGATTACATGGCCGCAGAGCCGCCGATCGAGTTGATGGCCAGGTTCCCCGATGAGACATTCGATTGCATGCACGGCAACGAGGGACAAGTCATTTACTTTCGTCGCGAGCGACTGCTCGGAGCGTCTCCCCTCGAAGATTCATCCACCTACGCTTACACCTTCGACAGCCGGGAAAGCGTGCACAGCGACCAGCTCGAGCCGAGCTGGACGATGAACATGACAGTCGCTCAGGTCAAAGACGGTCGAGCATTTTTTCGGGCGAACCGGATAAAAGGCTTCCGGACGGACCAAGGCGGAACCATTGAATTACACGGCGCGGTCAAGCTTGGAGGCCTACCGGCCGAGGCTGTGCTGAAAGCATGCCCGATCGCGCATCCGGTGTCCTTCGGGCAATGCGCCGCCGGACAAGGCGGAGCGGAACATAGGTACGACTGGGTGCTGGATCGGGACACGATCCATGCGATTGTCCCGAGAAATCCGGGGTTGGGCCTGGACACCCACATCGGCACCTCATTCTCAGGCCTCGACACGGTCGATCCGATCGACAAACTCATAGCTCAGCTCGATTTGACGTCATTCATTCGATTGACGCGCAATTCGAACGGGCGCGGCGCGAACGTTCCATCGGACTACAACAAGCAGCATCCGTGGGCCTACTATCGCCCGGAATCTATTCTGACCATGGAAGCGAGAGACCACGGAACAGCAATCACAACGAGCACCGATTCGCATGTCGTCGATGAAACACCGGAGGAAGTCCTAGATTCATTCATTCCCCCAGGAAAGCGATAGAACGTTTTGCGCATCTGGCAGAGGCAATGGGTTCATCGATCGCCTTGCACACCGCCACCGTCCACGATGGGGCTGCGGTGCTGGCGCGTGCCGAGCGGGCATCGCGCGGACATCGTCGTCCCATCAGTTCTGGTGAGCGCCGGAGCGCTCGATCCCCTCCGAGGTGTGTACGCTCGCCTGGTACGGCCAGAGGTCTGGCCGGGATCGCCGCCGAGCAGCCCACGAGCTCGCGGTGGAAGGCCCTACCACAGGCCCGAAGGGCGGTTCGGGCGTGGCGCATCGCCCCGTGAGATCCCGCGCCGGCGCGCCCGCGCCGAGCACATCCCGGAAAGGGATCCGTCTTTCCCGGATCCGATGCTTTCGGGCACACCCGCCGCATCCTTAGTCTGCTCCTCATGCAGATGAAGGCAGCCGTCTACGAGCGATACGGTTCTCCCTCGGTCCTCGAGCTGCGCGAGATGCCCGCGCCGGAGCCGCGGGACGATCAGGTGCGCATCCGGGTGCACGCGACCACGGCGACGGCGGCGTGCCAGATGATGCGGCGAGGCGACACGCTCATGGCGCGGGTCGTGCTCGGCTTCTTCCGGCCGCGGCGGCGCTTCCGGGTGCTCGGGATCGAGGTCGCCGGCACCGTGGAGCGCGTCGGCCGGCGCGTCACGCGGTTCCGCCCCGGCGATCGCGTGTTCGGCTTCACCGGGTTCGGCTCCGGCGGGTACGCGCAGTACGTGTGCCTGTCCGAGGACGCGTCGCTCGCGCACGCCCCCGCCGGCCTGAGCCACGAAGAAGCGTGCTCGCTCGTCGACGGACCGACCACCGCGCTCTACTTCCTCCGCGACCGGGCGCGGCTCCGGACCGCCGAGCGGATCGCGATCGTCGGCGCGTCCGGGAGCATCGGCACGGCCGCCGTCCAGATCGCGCGGCACCTCGGCGCGGAGGTGACGGCGGTCTGCAGCGGGCGAAACGCCGAGCTCGTGCGCTCGCTCGGCGCGCACCACGTCGTCGACTACACGCGAGACGACTACGCGGCGCGCGCCGGCGCGTTCGACGTCGTGTTCGACACGGTCGGCGCGAGCTCGTTCGCGCGCGCGCGGCGCTGCCTCTCGCGCGGAGGCAGATACCTGATCACGGTCGGGGGCGCCGAGCTCTACCTGCGCGACGCGTGGAGCCGGATCTTCGGGAGCAGGAAGCTCGTCTTCGGGATGTCCGTCGACAAGAAGACAGCGCTCCCCGAGGTCTCGGAGCTCGTCGCGCGCGGCGCGCTCCGGCCGGTCATCGACCGGCGCTACACGCTCGAGGCCATCGCGGATGCGCACAGGTACGTCGAGACGGGGCGCAAGCGGGGCAACGTTGTGATCGAGGTAGGCGCGTGATACCCCGATCCGCGTGGGCACACGGGACGCGCTGAGGCTCGGGTCGATCGCGCAGATCCACGGGCTCATCGGGCGCCCGCCGCCCGCGCACCCGCTGATCTCCGTGATCGCCGCGTCGTGGCAGGAGCCGCTGCGCATCGAGATCCCGATCATCGGGCGCCCCATCGAGTCCGGGCTCTACGTGATCAGCCTGAAGCGCGGGGACGAATGCCACGCCGAGTTCGGGCGACAGGTGCACGACGGACAGGCGGGGATCATCGTCTTCGCGTCACCGGGCCAGGTGATCACGCCGATCGGCGGCGAGAGCGAGCTCGCCCACGAGGGGGAGGGCTGGACCGTCGTCTTCCACCCCGACGCGCTGCGCGACACGCCGCTCGCGGACGCGATGCACCAGTACCGGTTCTTCGGCTACGCGACGCACGAGGCGCTCCACCTCACACGGCCGGAGCGAGAGACCTTCACGGGCCTCGTCCGGCAGATCGAGCGCGAGTCCTCGGTCCCTCCCGACGCGTTCGCGCCGGACGTGCTCTCGGCGCAGCTCCAGCTCCTCTTCACGTACTGCCAGCGCGCGTACGCGCGCCAGATCGAGGTCCGAGCGCGGGCGGGCGGCGTGGCGGAGCGGCTCGACCGCCACCTCGACGCGTGCTTCGCGTCGGCCGCGCAGGTCGAAGGCGGGCTCCCCACGGTTCGATCCTGCGCGCGCGCGCTCGGGTACTCGCCCGACTACCTGAGCGATCTCCTCCGCGCGGAGACGGGAACGAGCGCGCGCGACCACATCCACCGAGCCCTCATCGAGGCCGCCAAGGCGCGGCTGCTCGCATCGGACGCGAGCGCGAGCGCGGTGGCCTACGCGCTCGGATTCGAGCACCCGCAGCACTTCTCGAAGCTCTTCCGGCAGAAGACCGGACAGTCGCCCGGCGAGTGGAGACGTGCGGCGAAGGGGCCGACTACGCGCCGCGAGACCTCGGCGTGATCTCACGCGCCGCACGCGTGGTCCGATAGCAGAGCGCTGCACCTTTGGCGGAGCAGGCGGTCACCTCAACCTGGGTCGGGTCGCGCCGCCGGCCAGACCGACGTGTCCGGCGAGACGACGCCGCCCTCGAAGCGGATCGGCGCGGCAAGCAGCGCCCGGAACGCCTTGTACCCTACCGCCCCCGGGCGGAAGGCGTGCAGGAACACGTGGTGGCGCCCGTCGACGCCCACGGCCACGGACGGGTGCCCTGGCCCCCACCATTCCTCGCTGGAGCTCAGGAGGACCTCCGACGACTTGCGGTACGGGCCCGTGGGGGCGTCCGCCACGGCCGCGCCGATGCCGTAGTACGCGGTCGAGAAGTCGTTGCCGGCGTAAAGCAGGTGATAACGCCCGCCCTCCTGGGTGATCCAGACGCCCTCGATGAGGTGCGCTTCCCAGGGCTGGTCGTTCTCGAGGATGACGGCGGGCTCCCCCTCCAGCCTGCGGCCGTCCGCCGACAGCCGCTGAGCGTAGATGCGGGTCTGCGGGCGAGCGGCATGCGGGTCCCGAGGTCGCGCGCCAGCGCCTCGAAGAGGTCGAGGTAGCCCGGCTGCTCCGCCCGGGCGAGCTCATAATGCCGCGCGTCCTGCCCCGGCTCGGTCACCTGGAAGCTGCGCGGCCCTCTGCGGTCGACGGTGACTCCGAACGTGAACGGTGCGCCAGGCGGCGTCTGCAGGACGATGGCGTCGGCGTTCATGCGACGGGCTCCTCGAGGACTGCCATGCTCGGCAACAGGGACCCGGGTCCGGTCGCGCTGCCGTCCGCCGGAGGCTCGCCGGGCGCGGCACGGCCCCGGCCGCCGCTACCCCGGCCCGGGAATGCTGCGATGTTGTACCACGGTCGCTGTCCTCGACATGCTGTACGTGTTCATGACGCTGGGGCTCGCCGGCGAAGCTGAGCGCCAGCGACCCAGGCGACAACCGACATGGAATGAGCCGCATGCCGAGCAGAACGAAAGAACGAGCGGAATCTTCACTTCCGAAGGGCATCGGGAAGCCGGCGCTGCGGGCGCTCGCTTCGGCCGGCGTCTCTCGCCTGGACCAGGTCGCTCGGCTCACGGAAGCCCAGCTCATGGCGCTTCATGGCGTGGGCCCGAAGGCGATCGGGGTCATCAAGGCTGCCCTTGAAGCCGAAGGAAAGTCTCTTGCCAAAGACGCGTAGCCCCCGTCGTCCAGGCGCCGCATCCCGCGCGCGCCTGCTCCGGGGGGGCGCCGGCGATCCGATGGTGAGCGCACGGGGCGCAGCGTCGAGGGGTGCTGAGGCCTCGCCCCGGACGCGATGCAGGGTGTACATCGCCGTCAGCGCTCCGAGCTGGCGCGCAGCGTCCCGCGCGCGGCTTCGCGTAGGATGGCGAACACCATGAGCAACCCGGAGATCGAGGCAGCGCTCGCGCTCGAGCGCTGGGAGAAGATGTTCCCCGTCAAGGACGAGCGCGCCCAGCTCGCGAGCTGGGACCCGCCGCACTTCGCGCCGGGGCTCGGCCTCGTCGCGGAGTTCAGCCTCTTCGAGGCGCGCACGAACCGAGGGCCGTCCGGCGAGCTGGTCGTCGTGCCGCTCGCGCGGATGAGCGAGCCTGCGAGGGTGCTCGACGAGCTCGCCGCGACGCTCGAGGGGCTCAGGTCTCGCGGCCTCGCCTCGCAGCTCGACGCGCCGATCGAGGCGACGGTGGGCCTCGCGCCGGCGCGGTACGACGACCCCGCGGATCCGCCGACGTGCATCGCGCACAATTACGCCCGCGACTCCGCGGAGACCTGGAGAGACAGCGAGCCCACGCCCCTCGCGGTGCTCGCTGCCCTCGCGCGCGAGCGCATCTCGAGCCCTTACGAGGAGGAGCCGGCGCCGCTGCCAGTGTACGCCGCGCTCGCCGCCATGGAATGGTTCGAGGAGGCCGATCGCGAGGCCCTCGCCGAGGACCCGCCCGCGCAACGGTGGCTCGAGGCGGACCGCATCCCGACCCTCGGCACGTTCGGGCCCGCGCTGCCGCCCGGCGCCGGGAGCATCCGCGTGGGCTCGCCCGATGAGCGCGTGAAGGCGTGGAAGACGCAGCCGCCGCGCGTGCGGACGTGGATCGAGTCGGCGAAGCGCGATTGCGCCGAGGGGCGGCCCGCGGCGGCGCTGACGTTCGGGCTCGACCTGCACTGGCTCGGTACGGAGGAGCACCGCGACGCCGCGCTCGAGCTGCTGGTGATGGCGTACGAGAAGCTCGGGCGGCGCGCGCACGCGGAGACCGTGAAGGTGCATTACGCGCACCGCGATCTCCGGAGCGTGGGGGTGTTCCTCCAGCCGGGCGAGGAGGACGGCGGACCTTAGAGCTGCGAGCGGCTCAGAAGCCGTTCAAGATGCACGGGGCCCGTCGGCCGAGGAACAGGCGCGCTGGCGAGGCCGGCGGTCGTCCGGGCATGCTGACGGCCTGCGATGCGATCGAGCAAGCGATCCATCACGTCTCGGATGCCGTCATGTCCGACAGCGTGTTGTCGAGCGATGTCTCGAGCCCCCTGAAGATCCCCAGCGCCTCGCGTCACCCGATGCCGAGTCGACATCGACTGGCACCAGAAACGATGAACCGCAGCCGCGCACGGGGGCGTCGAATCCGGGATTGCCTGTCCGCTAACAGCGGAAACCTCCGCGTCGATTGCAGCGACGGGCTGAGCAATGGGGCTCGACACCGCGCCTGAGGTAGATATCGTGGGCGCTGCCGAGGAGCATAGGGCTTCTTGGTCGCTGGAAATGGCTTCCAGCCGGAGCTGCGAACGCCGAGAGGCAGCTCAGAGGCTAGGTTTCAGGATTTCGTGAGCACGGGATGAACCAACTGCGGACCCTCGGGGTTTGGTTGCGCTGCGCGTTGCGGTTCGGATTCGGCGTTTCGGCGTTGTTGCTGGCGCCGCGCTTCGCGGAGGCGAAGTCGGTGCGGCCGGTGGAGCCGATCAAGGTGAACGGCAGCGAGCTCGGGACGATCACGATCTCGAACGTGATCCTGAAGGCGCCGAACCTGGACGACGTGCTGATCGTCAAGGAAAAGTTCCTGGTGATGTTCCTGGAGGAGATGCGCGGGCTCGGCTACCGCGCGCTCGGCCGCGAGAACCTGGCGCTGAACCTGGATCGCTCGAGCGAGGCGGCTTTCATCCTGGCCGGGACGATGACGGCGGCGGACTGCGCCGACGAGCGAGGCCTCACCTGCGGCATCACCATCAAGTGGGAGCTGCTCGATCGCGCCTCCAAGACCGTGGTCTATCAGATGACGTCGAACCACGAGGAGATGGAGATGCGCGAGCTCGACCGCGCGGCGGCCGGCAACGCGCTGCTGCTCGGCAGCCTGCGCTCGCTGCTCGCCCGGCCGATGTTCGTGCAGGCCCTCCGGAGCTCGGGCGCCCCTGCGGAGGCGCCGGCCGCGCCCGTGTTTCCGCCCGGGGAGATGCGCGGCTGCCCGGCCCGCACCCTGGCGATGCCGAAGATGAGCGAGGAGGTCTTGAACGCCACGGCGCTGGTCAAGCTCGACGACGGCGTCGGCAGCGCGGTCGTGATCTCGCCGGATGGCTTGCTGCTCACCGCGGCGCACGTGGCGACGACGCCCGAGGTGGTGGTGCGCTTCCGCGACGGCAAGGAGTTTCCGGCGACCGTGATGCGCGTCAACGAGCAGTCGGACGTCGCGCTCTTGCAGCTGAAGGATGGCTCGCGCGAAACGCCGTGCTTGACGCTGCGCATGCCGCCCCCCAGCACCGGCGACGACGTGTTCGCGCTCGGCGCGCCCGGCGGCGAGAGGCTGTCGTTCTCCGTGACGCGCGGCATCGTCAGCGGCCAGCGCACGTTCGACGGCAACAGCTTGATCCAGACCGACACCAGCATCAGCCCGGGCAACAGCGGCGGGCCGCTGGTCGACGACAAGGGTCAAGTGGTCGCGATCATGACGTTCAAGGCGACCGGGCAGGGCATCGAGGGCCTGGGCTTCGGCGTGCCTTCGGCCACCGCGCTCTCGTCGCTCGGGCTGAGCTTCGGCGAGACGACCGGGGCGCTCAAAGTCGAGCGCAAAACGGCGACGGCGTCGGGCGGGCTCGCGCTCGGCGGCGTGGCCGACAAGCCCGATCCGCCCTGGTTTTATGTGGGCAAGGACGCGCCCGGCAAGACGCCGGGTTGGGTCGGGCAGGCGAACGGCTGGGGCTGGGTGGTGATCGCCGCCGGCGGCCTCACGGTCGGTACGACCGCGATCATGAACATCGGCAGTACGCCCCCCGAGTTCGGCACGCTCCGCACCTGGAACACCGTAGGTTGGGCCATCACCGGGCTCGGCGCGGGCATGGTGCTGAGCTCGTACGTCTTTGCGCCGAACAAGGTGCCGCCCGCGACCGCGCGGCGTTCGACGCCGGGCCGCACCTTCGCCGCCGGTGTCGGCGCGCCCGGCATCGGGCTCACCTCACTTTCCATCATGGGGACGTTCTGATGTTGCTCCGCACGCTGTGTGCTGCGCTGCTCCTTCTTTTGCCGGGAGCCTGCCTGCTCTTGCAAGACCCGCCGACGAGCTCGCTGGGCGGCGAGTGCGAAGACGACGACTGGTGCAATGAAGGCCTGATCTGCGTCTTCCGGTATGGGACGAACAACCCGGGTGAGTGCAGCACGCCCAGCCCGCCCGGTACGTGCTCCGCCGACGGCGATTGCCCCGCGGGTCAGCTCTGCCAGGGCTCCACGATCGACACGCTCGGCGCGTGTCAGGTGAACACGGGCTGCACCTCCGACAAGGCGTGTGCGGAGGGCGCCACCTGCTACCGCGGTAGCTGCTTGTTCTTGTGCGAATCCTCCCTGGAGTGCCCCGAGGACACGTACTGCAGCACGCTGGATGATTGCCCGTACCGTATGACCTGCTCCAGGGCCTGCGCGTACCTCTGAGGCGCCGTCGAATCGCGCGTGCTTTGGGCCGAGGTTCGGCGGGTGAGGGAGCCGAATCTCCGAGGGAACCCTATCTAACTCAAGGTCCCCGCGCGGGGGCGCGCAGCGCGGGATCGTCGCCCGAGAGCTGGGGCAGCATCGCGACGAACGCCCACTCCTGCACGCCCGAGTCGTCGAACGTCAGGTGAACGCGGTCGCCGTCGCGCTCGAACGTGATGATGAACAGCGCACGGTCGAGCACGGCGTCGTCCGACGTCGTCGTGAACTGCTCCTCGAAGTCCTCCTCGACGAGGAACTCGCCAGACGCCGCCGCGCGAGCCTGCGGATCGTCCACGCGCACCACCAGCCGCGGCAGGTCGGTGCAGCGCACCGCGCCGAGCCCGCGCAGCAGCACCTCACGCAGCCACGCGCCGCCGAGATCGAAGCCGCCGCCCCAGAAGAACACCAGGCGATCGACGCTGAGCACGTTCGCCTCGTCGTTGAACAGGCCCTTGAGCAGGAACCGCGACGTTGCGTCGCCCGGCCACGGCACGCCGTGCCGCCGGCCGAGCTCGACGAGCGGCGCGGGCACGGCGCCCTCGCTCCACGGCGCGTCGGCGGTCTCCTCGTAGGTGACATAGTCCGCGACGAGCCGCCGCAGCTCCGCCGCGGCCTGCTCCGCCGCGGCGACCGTCGAGAACTCCGCTGCCTGCATCACGACGTGGCTCATGCGTGCAGCGTATGCGATTCCACGGGGCGACGGCGAGGAAGCCGTCGATTCAGGCGAAGACCATCACGGAAGGGAAGGACCGTGATGAAGCAGGGACCGGAGCCCCCTGATTCCAGTCGCGTCGAGCACGGGTACCCCGCTGCTCGTGCCGGAACAAGCGGAGTCCTGGCGGGTGCGCCCCGCGTCGCGCGCGCGGTACTCGGCGATCATCTCCTTCGTCACGTCGTGATCATAACAGAGAGGCGCCGCGCCTCCCGGCCGCGAGTAAGCGCTGCGCTTGCCGCATTGTCTGCCCGCTCGATCGGTATCGTAAGGACACGGGCAGCTCCCGCTGTACGCCGCTCGCGACTCGGCGATGAGCGCCTTCCGGATCGCGGCGTCCGTCTTCGGCGCATCTGCCCTGGCCGAGGACGCCGCGAACATCGCCATTCCAACGACGAGCCAGTACCCAAGCCGCATCCTGGCATCGTACCGACCCTCCGGAGCCTCACAACATGTTCTTTCGTTCATGTGCCCCCGTGTGCTCCCATCGGTCGAGCGGCTCCCTCGCGCGGCCGTCACCGCGAGCGCCGAGCCGACGGCGCCAGCTCCCGCCGCCGACACCGCCCGGCGCGACGTGGGCACCGGCCTGCCCTCGGGCGGACGGGTCCTCGGCTCCGTCGGATGTGGCCTTTCATCGACTGATCCGAGCGGCTCGATCCTCGAGTCATCCAGCGTGCGATCGACCTGCTCGACGCCACTCTTCGCCATGATCTTCGCCAGGTTCGCGTAGAATCGAGCAGAGTGAGCAGATCGTCGACGGCACCGGGACCTCTCATCGACGCACCGCAGCGGTCGCTCACCCAGGCGGGTGAGCAGCACCCGCTGCGCGCGAGCTGTCAGGTCGTCGAGGCGACGGTGGATGTCGCGGTAGGCTATTGGAGCTCCCTGGCCACCGCGGTCTGGATGAAGACGACCCACCCGCACCACGCCGCCTCCCTGAAGGCGGCGATCATGGGGGCGCAGGCGAGCTCCCCGTCCCGCAAGGTGTGGCTGCTGCAGATCGTGACCCCTGAAGCCATCGTACCCGACACGCGCAGCCGCAGCGCTCTCGCCGCGATGTTGTCTTCGGTGGATGGCATCGTGTCCCACTCGGCGGTGATTCACATCGGGTCGGGCTTTCACGCGTCCCTCGTGCGCAGCATCGTCACGGGGCTCAACGCCCTGGGACGCCAGCAGTTTCCACATTGTGTCTTCGGCAGCATCGAGGAAGGCGTTGCCTGGCTGGCCACCCACGGCCTGCCGGACCGGGCGGCCGCCCATCACGACCTCTCGGCGTTCCATGAGGCCGCGGTCGCGGGCCAGCTCACGAACGTTCGGACGTGAGCGCCCGGCCCGGGGCATCGTGGCCTCGAGCCTCGCGTTCCCGCGCGCCCGGGGCGCCACGTTCTCGACCGATCGAGGAGCTCCTCCTCGTCTTGACGGGCGCGCCGCGACCAGGGATCCTCACCGGCATGCGTTTCGCCGCGTTCGGGGTGATCCTGTTGCTCGTGGGCGACGCGCACGCCGAGTCGACGGCGCCAGCGCCCGCCGTCGACACCACCCGGCGCGACGTGGGCACTGGCCTCTCCGTGGGCGGACTGGTCCTCGGCTCCGTCGGAGCAGGCATGTTCTTCCTCACCCGACGGAGCGGCGACGATTCCTGCGGTTGCGCGTCTCGCGCATGGGTCTTTCCCACCGTGCTCATGAGCGTCGGAGGCGCGATGACCCTCACGGGTGTACCGCTCTGGATCACCGGTCAGATGAAGCTCGATCGCGCCACGGCCCAGGCCGAGCTGCAGCTCGGTCCGCTCGGCGGAAGCGTCCGGCTCCTGTTTTGAAGCGCGCTCACGGCTCCGCGGGCGCCCCGTCCCGTATCCCGAGCGTCTCCTCGCGCGCCGACAGGCACGCCTCGCTCCCCACGACGAACGCGCGGCAGTTGTCCGGCCTGATCTCGTAGATGGCGCAGCGCCGGTCCTCGCAGAGGTGCTGGCACCGCCCGCTCGCCGCGAAGCGCAGCGTGATCTTCCCGTCCCGCGCCCGCCGCACGTAGGCGCGCCCCGTGAGGTCGCCGCGCCCGGCGCCCCGGAAGCGCGCGAGGTCCACCTCGTCGAGCAGCACGTTGGCGTCGTGGCAGCAGGCGCCGCACGAAAGGCAGTCGAGCGCCACCTCGCGGATCGCCCCCGGGTGCGTGCTGTCGCGCTCGCACCAGTCGAGGACCGAGCCCTCGTACTGCCGCTTCACCCGCGCCGTCGCGAGCCCCTTGGCCGGCCCCTCGCCCACGCGGCGGAAGCGCTGCTGCTCGATCGACAGGAGCGACCACAGCCCGAGCTCCGTGAGCTTCCCGTCCTCGCCGATGGAGAGCAGGAGATCGACCCGCTCGTCCGGCAGCACGATGGCCGCGTGCCCGCCGGCCCTCACGTGCGCCGCTGCGCGGCTCAGGAAACGCGGGCGAAACCGGCGCCAGACGGGGCGAGACACGACGTATGCGGACATCGGGGCGCATCTTCGCGCCCCGGCCCCGCGCTGCCAAGCCCCGCCCTCGCCCGGCGGGCGCGCTGCGCTATGTTGGAAGGGTGCGACATCGCAAGAAGATCGTCATCGTGAAGACGGGTGAGCCCGTCCCCCCGGTCCTCGAGCGACGCGGCCAGTTCGCCGACCTGATCGAGCAGACGATCGGCGCCAGCTGGACGGGCGGATACGCCACCGTCGACGCCCGCACGGACGAGCTCCCCGCGCCCGCCACCCCCGAGACCGCCGCCTTCGTCGTCACCGGCTCGTCGGCCAACGTCCCCCACCGCGAGCCCTGGATGCTCCGCTGCGAGGCGTGGCTGCGCGGCGTCGTGCACGCCGGCACCCCCACGTTCGGCATCTGCTTCGGCCACCAGATCCTCGCCCAGGCCCTCGGCGGCGAGGTCGTCCGCAACCCGCGCGGCCGCGAGATCGGCAGGATCCGCGTCCAGCGCCGCGCCGACGACCCGCTCTTCGACGGCCTGCCGTCGAGCTTCGAGACGCACGCGACCCACGTCGACACGGTCGGCACGCTCCCCGAGGGCGCCACGAGCCTCGCGTTCACCGAGCTCGACGACCACCAGGTCATCCGCTTCACGAGCACGTGCTACGGCGTGCAGTTCCACCCCGAGATGGACCACGACGTCATCGCCGGCTACATCGCGTGGCGGCGCGAGATCCTGCAGGCCGAGGGCCGCGACGTCCCCGCGCTCCTCGCCCCCATCGCGCCGGATCAGCTCGGCACACGGACGCTGCACAATTTCATCCGGCACGTGGTCGTGCGCGGCGCCTGATCCGTACGCTGCCGACCTGACCTGGGTAGTCCCCGCCCTGACTGACGCGCCGGTCAGTCGCCCCTCGACCTGGCCCGCCGGCCGCGCGACGGGCTCACCCGCTCCGGCGCCTCGCCGGGGGCGTCCCCCGTCGCGGGCGCGGCGCGCTCGCCCTCCGGGCCCCGCGCCGCGAGCCCGGCCGCGGGGTCCATCCGGAGGTAGCCGCGCCGCAGGAAATCGTGGAGCGCCGTCACGATCCGCTCGCGCGGGCGGGCCTGCTCCTCGAGGGCGTTCTCGAACAGCACCTCCTTCAGCGCGCCGATCGTGAACGTCGCGTAGAGCTCGGTGTCCCCCGGCTCGATGACGCCGAGCCGCTGCCCCTCCGCGAGGCTCTGCTGCAGCAGGAGCTTCACCTCCTGGCGGAACGCCCGCAGCTCCTTCACGAACGCCGGGTCGAGCCCGGCCGCGTGCGACAGGAGGATGCTCGTCAGCGCCGGATCGTCGAGCAGGACGGCCACGATCGCGCGGATGTTGTGCTTGACCTGCGCCTCGACGTCCGCCGACGGGTCCACGCGCAGGATGGCGCCGCCGAGCCGCGAGAAGAGGCCGCGCACGAGCTCGCCGAACACCGAGCGCTTGTCGGGGAAGTAGAGGTAGAACGTCCCCTTCGCGACCTTCGCGAGCGCGACGATGTCGTCGACCTTCGCCTCGTGATACCCCTTCTCGGAAAACACGGTACGCGCGGCGCGGAGGAGCGCTTGGCGGCGCTCGGCCTTGTCCATGGGCCGGTCGCTTTACCATCACCGGCCCGCCATCTGGGGACCGATGTCTCCCCTCCGGGGTCGCGCGGGCCCGCCGCCTGAAAAGATCCGGAAAGTTCGCGGCACAGCGCACGACACGCGGACGCCGGGGGGCACCCCGCGCCATCAGACGCAACCAGCCGCAACCCAACCAAACCGAGCGCGGCGTCGGAACCTTGCACCCTGGACGCAGCGATGGCCCGAGATGGCCGGAAAACGGCGTCGCGCCGCGACCAAGACGCACCGGATTGCTTGATTTCCCGGGCATCCCGTTGTAGCCATCACGACTGACCAGCCAGTCAGTCGGACGCTGGGGACCGGCGACGGCGGTGGGAGGAGCCCCGATGGGAAGGCAGATCCAGGAACCGGTCGTGGTCGGCATCGACGTCGGCTCGACGACGGTGAAGGCCGTCGTGCTCGATCCGCAGACGCTCGAGATTCTCTGGAGCGACTACCAGCGGCATCAGACGAAGCAGCCGGAGAAGGTGCTCGAGCTCCTCGAGGCCATCGAGGCGTCGTTCCCGGCGTCGCCGAGGGACAGCTGGCGGGTGTTCATGACGGGCTCCGGGGCCGCGCCCCTCTGCCCGGGCCTGGGCGCCAAGTTCGTGCAGGAGGTCAACGCGGTCACGCTCGCGGTCGAGAACCTGCACCCGGACGTGGGCAGCGTCATCGAGCTCGGCGGGCAGGACGCCAAGATCATCATCTTCCAGCGGGATGAGAAGACGGGCGACAAGACCGCCGCGCCGTCGATGAACGACAAGTGCGCCTCCGGCACGGGCGCCACCATCGACAAGTGCATGATCAAGGTGGGCCTCCCGCCGGCGGAGGTGGTGAAGATCCACTTCGACGACTCGAAGCTCCACCACGTCGCGGCGAAGTGCGGCGTCTTCGCCGAGACGGACATCGTGAACCTCGTGAAGAGCGGCATCCCCTCGACGGAGATCCTCTGCTCGCTCGCCGACGCGATCGTCCTCCAGAACCTGTCGGTGCTGACGCGCGGCTCGACGCTGAAGCACAAGGTGATCCTGCTCGGCGGCCCCAACACCTACCTCCCGTTCCTCCAGGAGTGCTGGCGCAAGCGGATCCCCGAGACCTGGGACGAGCGCGGCTACAGCTGGCCGAAGGACCAGCCGGTCGAGGAGACGATCTTCGTCCCGGACAACGCGCAGTACTACGCGGCGTTCGGCGCGTGCGTGTACGGGCTCAAGGAGGCGCCGGAGGTCGGCCGCTACGCCGGCAAGTCGGGGCTCGTCGAGTACATGACGAACGGCAGGAAGGCCCGGCTCGGCGAGAGCGCGGGCCCGCCGCTCGTGAAGACCCGGGACGAGGTCGACGAGTTCCGGAAGCTCTACAGCATCCCGAGGTTCACGCCGATGAAGCTCGCGCCCGGCCAGGTGGTGCGCGGGGTCATCGGCCTCGACGGCGGCTCCACCTCGTCGAAGGCGGTGCTCATCGACGAGGACGGGAACATCGTCTGCAAGGCCTACCAGCTCTCCAAGGGCAACCCGATCCAGGACGCGAAGGAGCTGCTCTCCCAGCTCCGGCAGTACGTGCTCGATCAGGGCGCGACGCTCGAGGTGCTCGGCTTCGGCGGCACCGGGTACGCGGCCGACGTGCTCCAGGAGTGCATGCGCGCCGACGTCAACATCGTCGAGACCGTCGCCCACATGATGAGCGCGGTGAAGTTCTTCGGCGACGTCGACGTCATCTGCGATATCGGCGGACAGGACATCAAGGTCCTGTTCATGAAGAACGGCGATATCGCGAACTTCCGCCTCTCCAACTCGTGCTCTGCGGGCAACGGCATGTTGCTCCAGGCGATGGCCGACCAGTTCGGCCTGAAGGTGACCGAGTACGCCGACACGGCGTTCGGCGCCGAGCTCGCGCCGAAGTTCAGCTACGGCTGCGCGGTCTTCCTGGACACGGACCGCGTGAACTTCCAGAAGGAGGGCTTCTCGAAGGAGGAGCTGCTCGCCGGCCTCGCCCAGGTGCTGCCGAAGAACGTGTGGCAGTACGTCGTGCAGATCCCGCGGCTCGCGGCGCTCGGCACGCGCTACGTGCTGCAGGGCGGCACGCAGTACAACCTCGCGGCGGTCAAGGCGCAGGTCGATTACATCAAGGAGCGCGTCCCCGGCGCCGAGGTGTTCGTCCACCCGCACACGGGCGAGGCCGGCGCGCTCGGCGCCGCGTTCGAGACGCTCCGGGTCGTGAAGCGCAAGGGCCGGTCGACGTTCATCGGGATCGACGCGGCGATCGCCCTCGAATACACGACGAAGAACGACGAGGAGACGGTCTGCCACTTCTGCCCGAACGAGTGCAAGCGGACCTTCATCGACACGAAGCGGCCTGACGGGACGACGAGCCGCTACATCTCGGGCTTCTCGTGCGAGAAGGGCACGGTCGAGAGCGAGCAGGCGATGCTCGCGCTCGTCGCCGAGCGGAAGAAGATCGCGAAGCAGTTCCCGAACCTCGTCGACTACGAGTCGAAGCTCGCCTTCCGGCACTTCTACGACACGGCGCCGCTCCCGGAGGACGGCGCGCCGGTGAAGGACACGGTCGTCAAGAAGGGCTTCCTCGGCATCCGCCGCGTGGAGACGACGCGCCCGTTCCGGCGGAGCGGCATCGAGGTGCGGGAGCGCCTCCGCCGCGTCCGCATCGGCATCCCGCGCGTGCTCAACATCTACTCGACCGGCCCGTATTACCGCGCCTACTTCGAGGCGCTCGGCATCCCCAAGCAGAACGTCGTCTTCAGCGACGCGACGAGCGAGGAGATGTGGGTCGAGGGCGGGAAATACGGCTCCATCGATCCGTGCTTCCCGTCCAAGGTGGCGCAGGCCCACGTCCACAACCTGCTCTTCCACCACCACACGGACGAGAAGAAGCTCCATTACATCTTCTTCCCCATCCTCACCCATGTGCCGAGCTTCGGCGAAGGGGTGATGGACAAGACGAGCTGCCCGATCGTCGCGGGCGTGCCGGACGTCATGAAGGCGGCGTTCACGAAGGAGGTCGACTTCTTCAAGACGCGCGGGATCGAGTACCTGGACCCCGCGCTCACGTTCTCCGAGATGACGCTGACGGCGCGCCGGATGTTCGAGACCTGGGGCCCGCGGCTCGGCATCACCGAGGACGAGAGCGATCACGCGCACCGCGAGGGGATGCGGGCGCTCTCGCAGTTCGAGCGCGACCTCCAGGACAAGGGGCGGGCGATCCTCGAGACGGTCGAGTCCGAGAACCGGGTGGCCATCCTGATGATCGGGCGGCCGTACCACTCCGACCCGGGCCTGAACCACGGCATCCCGGAGGAGTTCCAGGTGCTCGGTTATCCGATCCTCTCGGTGCGGTCCATCCCGCGCGACATGGAGTACCTCGCGCGGTACTTCAAGGACGAGATCGCGATCGGCCAGCACCCGCTCGACATCAACGACGTCTGGCCGGAGAACTACTCGGCGAACAGCGCGCAGAAGGTCTGGGCGGCCAAGTTCGCCGCCCGCCACCCGAACGTCGTCCTGCTCGATCTCTCGAGCTTCAAGTGCGGCCACGACGCGCCGACGTACGGGATCATCGACAGCATCGTGAGCTCGAGCGCCACGCCGTACGCGGCGCTGCACGACATCGACGCCAACAAGCCGGGCGGGTCGATCAAGATCCGCGTGAAGACGTACGCGCACAGCCTCAAGCTGCACGAGGAGGCGCTCGAGGACGCGGCGAAGAAGAAGGCGCAGCTGGTCCAGCGCATCGAGGAGAAGCGGCTCGAGCTGCTCCAGCTGAAGCGCGACCAGCAGGCGGCGCGCAAGATCACGGATCCCGCGCTCGAGCGGGAGATCGCCGCGCTCGCCGAGAAGGTCCGGAGCTACGTCGCGCCGGTCTCGCCGCCCGAGGCGCCGAAGACGGGCCTCGTGCAGATCAAGAAGAAGCAGTCCGACGGGACCGTCGTCCCCCTGGAAGCCTGAACCACGTCGAAGGTCGAGGGGGGGACGGCGGGGCCGCCCCTTCCAGCATCCAAGCGAAGGGAAGCCACGCCATGCAACATACGAGCACGACGAGCACGACCACCACGCAGAAGACGCGCCTTCCTCTGGCGGGCGAGACGCGATCCATCAAGACCGACGTCGACATCGAGGCGGAGCTCAGGGCGTTCGAGGAGGCCGAGCGGGAGCGGCTCGGGCTCAAGGCCGAGCGGCGCCAGTGGGTCGACAACATGCTCAAGCCGAAGATGACGAAGAAGGAGCGCGAGAACGTGACGCTCCTCATCAGCGGCCTCACCGCCGCGCAGGACTTCCTGTGCGAGGGCGCGCTGAAGGGCCTCGGCTACAACGTCCACTACTTCGGGATGAGCGACAACGCGGGGCTGCAGACGGGCAAGGAGTTCGGCAACCGCGGCCAGTGCAACCCGACGTACTTCACGGTCGGCGGCCTCGTGAAGTACCTCATCGACCTGCGCGACAAGCAGGGGATGTCGACCGAGGACATCATCAAGAACTACGTGTTCCTGACGGCGGGCGCGTGCGGGCCCTGTCGGTTCGGCATGTACGTGACCGAGTACAGGAAGGCGCTCCGCGACGCCGGCTTCGACGGCTTCCGGGTCATGCTGTTCCAGCAGACCGGCGGGCTCTCGCAGGCGACGGGCGACGACGTCGGGCTCGAGATGAACCCCGCCTTCTTCATCGCGATCATCAAGGCCATCGTCTGCGGCGACACGCTGAACGCGCTCGGCTACCGGATCCGGCCTTACGAGGTCGAGCCGGGCGCGACGAACCGCGCGATGGAGAGCGCGAAGCGCATCCTCTACAAGGCGCTTTACGAGCAGACGAACGTGTTCAAGGCGCTCTACGAGGCGCGCAAGGAGTTCGAGGGCGTCCGGGTGGACAAGCTCCGGCCCAAGGCGAAGACGTCGATCATCGGCGAGTTCTGGGCGATGACGACCGAGGGCGACGGCAACTACGCCCTGCAGAAGTTCCTCGAGAGCGAGGGCGGCGAGAACGACATCCAGCTCACGACGGCGTGGCTGCTCTACAACATCTGGGAGTGCGCCCGAGACACGCGCGAGCGGCGCGACCTGCGCGGCGCCGACGAGGGCAATTACGGCCTCGCCAGCCTGGACGAGTTCGGCGTGGCGAAGCGCCTCGCGACGATGCGCCTCGCGGAGGGCGCGCTGCGCGTCGGCTTCCAGGCGTTCGCGCTGCCGCTCGGCCTGTTCGACTACCACCTTCCGGACATGGAGCTCGTGGCGGAGGTGGCGAAGGACTACTACTCGAACGACCTCCGCGGCGGCGAGGGGCACATGGAGGTCGGCAAGCTCATCGTGAACGCCGTGAAGTCGAAGGCGCACCTGACGGTGAGCGTGAAGCCGTTCGGCTGCATGCCCTCCTCGGGCGTCTCCGACGGCGTCCAGTCGCTGATCACGGCGCGCTACCCCGGGACGATCTTCTGCGCGGTGGAGACGAGCGGCGACGGCGCGACGAACTTCTACTCGCGCATCCAGATGTACATGTTCAAGGCGCGCATCCTGGCCGAGCAGGAGCTCACCCGCGCGTACGAGGAGGCGGGCGTCACGGAGGCCGAGGTGCGCGCGTTCCTCGCGAGGAACCCGAAGTACGCGAGCCCGCTCCACCACGCGCCGCACCGCGTCGCCGGCTCGGCCGCCAACCTTGTCTACGAGGTGGCGCCGCTCATCAAGCAGACGGCCGCCGAGCGCGCCGTGGGCAAGGCCAGGGCGGCGGCGGGCGCGCTCCGCGACGCCGTGAAGGCCGCCCCGGCCAAGGCGAAGGCGGCCAAGGAGTTCCTCACGGACCCGGAGACGCTCGCCCGGGCCCGCGAGGACGTCGCGCTGATCCGCGACATCGTCGGCGGCAAGGCCGCGGAGCGGTTCAGCCCGCTGGTCAAGCGCCTGGCCGGCAAGGCGTACTTCGAGAACAACCCCGAGGTGCGCCACGTGAGCCACGGGGCGAACAGCGTGGAGCCCATCGCCGCGGAGTGAGGCCGACGAGGCGGACGCCGCCGGGCGAGCTGCGCCCGGCGGCCCCCCTCCGCCTCTCCGCGATCGGCGCGCTGCGCCGCGCCGCCCCGCCCGCCGCGCGCCGTCCGGCCGCGACGCACGCGCGAAATTCTGCTAGATATCGCGCGCCATGACCGAACTGCGCTCGTTGTCTCCCGATGCTCTTGCCTCGCTCACCCGTGAGCTCGAGGCGCGTTTTGCTGCCTTTGAAGCCCGCGGCCTCAAGCTCGACATGACGCGCGGCAAGCCGTCGTCCGAGCAGCTCGATCTCGCGAACGGCATGCTCGCGCTGCCCGGCGCGGGCGACCTCGTCGCCTCGGACGGCTCGGATACGCGCAACTACGGCGGCCTCGACGGCCTGCCCGAGATGAAGGCCATCTTCGCCGAGATGCTCGAGGTCCCCTCGGAGCAGGTCATCGTCGGCGGGAACAGCAGCCTGACGATGATGCACGACGCGGTGGTCCGCGCGCTCCTCCACGGCGTGCCCGACGGCAGCGGCCCCTGGGTGAAGCAGCCCAAGGTGAAGTTCCTGTGCCCGAGCCCCGGCTACGATCGTCACTTCGCGATCTGCGAGCACCACGGCATCGAGATGATCACGGTCGACCTGCGCGACGACGGGCCGGACATGGATCAGGTCGAGAAGCTCGTCGCCGAGGACGCGGCCATCAAGGGCATGTGGAGCGTGCCGAAGTACTCCAACCCCACCGGCACCACGTACAGCCCCGAGGTCGTGCGCCGGCTCGCGGCCATGAAGACGGCGGCCCCCGACTTCCGCCTCTTCTGGGACAACGCCTACGCGGTCCACGACCTCTACGCCGAGGGCGACAAGCTCGCGAACATCGTGCCGGCGTGCCAGTCCGCGGGCCACCCCAACCGGCCGATCGTCTTCGCCTCCACGTCGAAGATCTCGTTCGCCGGCAGCGGCGTCGCCGCCATGGCCTCCAGCCCCGCGAACGTGGCGGACGCGAAGAAGCACCTCGGCATCCAGACCATCGGTCCGGACAAGGTGAACCAGCTGCGGCACGTGCGGTTCTACAAGGATTACAAGGGCCTGCTGAGCCACATGCAGCGGCACGCCGAGCTCATGCGGCCCAAGTTCGAGGCGGTGACGACCACGTTCGAGCGCGAGCTCGGCGGCAAGGGCATCGCCACCTGGACCTCGCCGCGCGGCGGCTACTTCGTCAGCCTCGACACCCTCGACGGCTGCGCGAAGGAGGTGGTGCGCCTGGCCAACAAGGCGGGCGTGAAGCTGACCGGCGCCGGCGCGACGTACCCGTACGGCCGCGATCCCCGCGACCGCAACATCCGGGTCGCGCCCTCGATGCCGCCGCTGGAGCAGATCCGCGTCGCCATGGACGTCGTCGCGGTCTGTGTCCAGCTCGCGAGCGTCCGCAAGCTCGCTGGTTGATCGCCGTCATCGCCGTTATCGTCGCTCGCTCGCATTGCGATCGACGCACCGCAGTGCAAGGGTGGGCGCTCCCTCTCGGAGCGCCTCACCATGCAGCAACTCACCCTCGAAGGTCAGCAGAGAGTTTCCGACCTGTCACAGCGCTATTTCGTCAGCACCGACGCGGTGATGACGCTGTTGCAGGCGCTCGTGAACGGCCATGGAACGATGGCGCAGTTCTACCACCCCGAGCTGGGCGGCGGTGGGCAGTGGATGCAGGGCGGCATGACCATGGTCGGGGACATGTTCAACAACGGCCTCAAGGCCAAGGTGGACGGCCTGTGCTCCGAGCTGTCCAGCCTGCTGGCCAGCCAGCCTTTCGTTCCAGCGCCCCCGAGCTATCCGTCGCAGGGCGGTCAGCAGCAGCAGCAGGGTGGCAGTGGAGGGTTTGGGGGATCGCCGGTCAGCCTGTTCGTCCCGGGGTCGGGAGGGGGCTCGGGCAGCTGGTGGCCCGGGGAGCTCGGCGTGCCGAGCTCCAGCGGATCGCAGAACAACGTCCGATATGCCTACTTCCCCGGCGCGCGGCGGCTGGCCGTCGAGGTCAACGGGCGCGTCAGCGTCTATGACACGCTCGATCATCAGATCGGCGGCGTGTCGCAGCAGCAAGGGTCGGGGGCGTCCGTGACGTTCACCAGCCAGTACGGCGTGGTGAGCGTGCTGAGCTTGCCAATCATCTCCGGCGACCTTGCCGTGAAGCAGGCGCCGATCGCCCCGCCCGCTCCGGCGCAAGCGGCCGCTCCGGCGCAGGCGGACGCCGCCCTCCCCCGCCCTGCTCCGGCGCAGGAAGGGGATATCTTCGCCGCCATCGAGCGACTCGCCGATCTCCGGCAAAAGGGGTTCATCACCGAGCAGGAGTTCACCGCGAAGAAGACAGAGCTCCTCGGCAGGCTCTGAGCGCGAGGAGAGGACGGCCGCCGAGGGCGAGGAGGAGCGGGCGGCGAGCGCCGGAGAGGAGCGCTCGCCGGACTCCCGTCAGCCCTCACCCGCCGTGACAGACCGCTTCGACGTTGTGCCCGTCAGGATCGCGCACGAACGCACCGTAATAGCCCGGGTGGTACTGCGGCCGTGGCCCCGGCGGACCGTTGTCGACCCCTCCAGCCGCGAGCGCAGCCCGGTAAAACGCGTCGACGTCGGCCCGCGTCTTCGCGGCGAAGGCGACATGCAAGCTCCCCTGGAGGGGAGTTCCCGTGCCGATCCAGAAGTCCGGCTTCCCGTCTGCCCCCAGGCCGGCGTGGCTGCCCGCACCGCCGGTCATCTCGGGCGTGATCTCCATCACGAGCCCGTAACCGAGGGGGCCCAGGGCCGCGAGATAGAAGGCCTTGCTTCGCTCATAATCCGAGACTGGAAAACCGATGTGGTCGATCGCCATGCGCGCCATCATCGCCCAGGCAGACCGCCCCAGCTGAAGAAAAAGGACTGCACCTCTTTTCCCGGCAAAGCGCACCGCACAGCGCCGTGAACGGCATTCCGATAGGCCACAGGGAATTGCCATCCTCCGCAGGAAATCGGCATCGCGCGCCACGGCCGCTCGGACGCCGCCCTCGTTGTTCGTCCACACGCGATCTTCCGCCCGGCGCCGCGATCTGGGCGGGCGGCGCTGCCTGGCCTACCGCGCGGGCCGCGCGCTCGCGCGCTCGAGACCGCGGAGGACCTCCTCGAGCGCTTCCTGGGTGATGAGACCCACGTGCCGGAAGACCTCCCGGCCCCCCGCGTCGAGGATGACGACGCTCGGCACGTGGTGCAGCCCGGCGAAGGGCCCCTCTCCGGCGATCGTCGGGGCGTCCGCGAGCGCCACCGGGTACGGGAGCTTGAGCGCCGCGGCGAAGGCCTCGACGAGCGGCCGGTTCTCGCTCGCCTCGAGGACCAGGAGCGCCGCGTTGATGCGCGGCGTGTGATCGCGGAACAGCCCCGCGAGGAACCGCGCCTCCGCCTGAGACGCCACATCGTAGGTCGCGACGAAGCCGATCACGCTGAACCTGCCCGAGAGCGATCCGGTCGAGAGCTCGCGGCCGTCGAGGGTCTCGTACGAGAAGCTCCGCACCGGGCCGGGCGCCGGGGCCGGCGCGGCGACCGGCGGCCCCGCCGCCGGCTCCCGGACGGCGTCGCCGCCCCCACCGCAGCCGATCGCGAGCAGCAAGAGCGGCGTGCACACCGGCGCGAGCGGCCTCATGGAAGCGGATCACCCTCCAGGTGGGCGTCGAAGAGATCGGCGCAGAGCTGCAGCGAGGGCGGGAGCTCGGCGCCCTTGCGCCGCTGCGCCAGGACGGCATGGCACAGCTCCTCGATGACCAGCTTGATCGGCGTGGCCTCGAGCTGCGCGCCGTCGAGCAGGATCCCCGGACCCGGGGCGTCCTCCGCGCGGACGATGGGATCGTGCCGCGCCCAGGCGATGCCATCCTCGGGGAGATAGCGACACCAGAGCACCCGCACGAAGCGCAAGTAAAGCGGCGTCACGAGCGCCACCACGCGATCGCCCCCCGCGGCGACGCCGCGCAGCGCGAAGCCGCCCGCCGGGCGCGGTGCGCGCTCCCCCCCCTCGATCGCGACCTCGATCCGCTCGCGGCGCCCGGCGTCGCTCTCGACCGACAGGAGCGGCGCGTAGATCGCCACCGCGGGCACCTGCAGCTTGGGCGCGTCCTCCGCGAGGACGTCGAGCCACGCCTCGCGCGCCTCGGGGCCGAGCTCCCCGTACACGTGGGCCGCGGCGATGGCCGCCTCGGCGTCGGTCGCGAGCGCGGCGAGCCACTCCCGCCAGGCAGCGAGGATGCGCGGGTCGAGCAGCGCGCCCGACGACGCGGGCAGGCCCTGCGCCGCGCCGTCGGGCGCGGCGGCGTCCAGCGAGGGCTCCTGGACGAGATCGACCGAGCTCGGGTCGCGGCGCTCCGTCATGCCACCCTCAGCGCAGCGCGTCGCGGCGACGCGCCCCGACGTCGCGCTCCAGATCGCGCACGAGCTCGGCGAACTCGTCGCCCCGTCCGAGCGGCGCCGCGAGCGTGATCTCTCCGCCGCGATCCGCGAACAGGAGCGCGACGCCGTCGCTCGCCTCGACGATGCTCTTCACGAACACGACGTCCGCTGGATGGACCAGGACGTGTTGCACCAGCATCCCGGCGCTCGCATCCGCGATCGAGAGGGGGCCGCGCGCGGGCCCGAGCTGTCCCGCGGCCCCCGAGGGCTCGCCGGCCGGAGACGCGGACGCGACTCGCCTGGAATTGCTGTCGTTCCGGCCCATGGACGGCGGAGCTAAGCACCGCTCGCCGGAGGGATCCAGCGGGCACACCCGGCGGGGATGGCCAGCCCCCTCGCCGCGTCAAGAGGCCGCGTCCCTCCGTCGATCCGCGGGCCCCGCGGCGTTCTCGCGCCCGCCAAAGCGGCGCGAGATCGTCGGGCCGCTCACGTTCACCCTTCATGATTCGCACGGGCGGCTCGCCGGCGGCGTCGTCGGGAGGCGACGGGCCGCGGGCCCGAACCAGACGAGAGCCGACGAGAGCCACCGCCGCGAGCCGGGGCAGGCGGGCTCTGGGGCCCGCGGAGCGCTCGGGGATCGCCGCGCGGGGCGAAAGCGCCGCGAGGGGCGCTACACTCCCGCCGATGTCAGCCTCACGAGCCTGCAGCGAGCGAATGGAGGAGCGCCGCGAGACGTGCCCGGCGCCGCAGCCGAAGACCGCCGTCGATGACGACGAGCGCGAGCACGACGAGCACGACGAGAACGACGGCAAGCTGATCGACCTGCCGCCGCTCGGGCACGACGAGGAAGAAGGGGGCGACGAGGGCTTCGACGATCTCCTGCAGACGCTCGACGACGCGGAGCAGGGGCTCGACGACGCGAACGCGAGCGACCTCGAGATCGGCGTCGAGCTCGCCGTGGACGACGGCGGGACCGGGGAGGACGAGCCCGCGGAAGAAGGCGTCGACGTCGGGGCGCTCCACGAGGGGATCGCGGAGGCCGACGCGAGCACGTGGCTGTCCGATGAGGCCGTCGAGCAGAGCGACGCCGAGCAGGACGATCTCGACGATCACGGCGGGCCGCACGGCGACGACGGCGGCGCGGAAGGGACGGGAGAGGACCCGTCGGACGACGTGGACGAGGGGGAGCTGCCGGCGCTCGACGCGGACCAGGAAGGCGCGTACGAGGGCGAAGATCTGCTCGCAGAGCTGCCCGATCTCCCCGACGACCAGGCCCCCGTCTGGGACGCGCTGCCCTGGGTCGTCGTCGAGGACGCGGGCGCCGCCGTCCCGTGCAGCACGCTCGCGGTGGCCGGCGGCTACGTCGTCGCGGGAAGCGCCGGCGCAGAGCCCGGGCTGACGGGCGAGCCCGCCGCGCGATCGGGAGGTCGCCCGCGCCGCGCGGAGCGTGCGGGCGGCGAGCGCGGGGCCGTGCTCGTCGTCGACGCGGGGGCGCTCTCCGCGCGCCGCGCAGGCATCGACACGTCGGCGTCCTCGATCGCGCTGTCGGACAGCGCGATCCTCATCGCCACGCGCCGCGGCAACCTGCTGCTGAGCGACGACCGGGGGAAGAGCGCGAGCACGCTCGGCGCGTGGGGCTCGGGCGGCGCGCCGGTGACGCTCGCGACGACGCCGGGGCGCCTGTGGGTGCTGGCCGGCAAGACGCTGTGGTCGCCCGCGGCCGGCGCGGTCGTCGCGCCGCCGGAGACGGGCGCCGCCGCGGCCGCGGGCTCGCCCCGCCGCGACGGCGCGCCGTCTCCATCGAAGGGCGCGCTCTCCCTGTCGCCCGGGCCCGCGCTGCGGGACGGCGTGCTCCGGATGAGCGCGAGCGAGGGAGTGATCGTCGCGCTCACGAGCGCGGCCGAAGGACCGCAGCTCGAGCGGCTCCGCGGCGACGACGAGGGCTCGCCGGTCGTGCCGCTGTCGGGGGCGGCGCGGCGCGCGGCCGAGGCCGACGACTGCAGGCTCGCGGCGGCGGCCGGCGGGCGCTCGATCGCGATCTCCGGCGCCGGGCTCCTCTGCGTGTCGCGCAACGGCGGCGAGACCTTCCGCGTGCTGGAGGGGCTCGCGGTGGTCGTCGCCCTCGCCTTCGCGGGCGACCACAAGACCTCGCCGCTGCTCGCGCTCGTCGCGCGCGAGGGCGAGCGCCGGGCGCAGCTGGTCCACGTGCCGTCGAACGCCGCCCCGACGCTCGTCGCCGAGCTCGGTGCGGCGCCCCCCGGCGCCCCCGAGGAGGAGGCCGCGTCGATCGGACCGGCGGCGATCGCCTGGGACGCGTCGCGCGAGGTCGTGTGGGCCGCGTGCTGGGCGGGGCTCGTCGCGCTCACGCGACAGAGAAAGCACTGACGGCCGTCCTCCGCCTCGCGAGCGGCGCGCTCAGCCGCCGACGAACGACGCGTGCAGCAGGCGCTGCGCGGCCGCGACGTCGGCGGCGTCGACGAGGGCGCCGAGGCGCAGGGGGCCCGCGACCGTGAACCGAGGCGCGATGCCAGAGCGCGCGAGGACCTCCACGAAGCGCGCGAGCGGCTCCGCCGTCGCGGAGAGCCCGTCGCCGACGACGCTGACCGCCGCGAGCCCCTCGACGAGCTCGAGCGACGGCAGCAGCGCGGCGAGCTTTCGCCTGGCCCCCTGCCATTCGGGCACGTTGAGGAGCGGGATCACGAGCGCGCCGCCGCCGTGACCGAAGGAGAGATCCCGGAAGCCCAGCCCGAGCTCGCCCGCCGCGCGGAGGACCTCGTCGAGCCGGAGCCCGCCGTCAGCCCGCGCGAGGACGACGTTGCCCTCGGCGACGATCGCGCGCGCCGCGAGCGCCGGAGGCGCCGAGCCCGGCGCGAACCGGCGCACCACCGTCTCCCGCGCGCCGGGGCCGGCGTCGAAGGTCGACCGCGCGATCAGGGCCACGCCGGAGCGCCGCGCCCACTCGACCGCCTGGGCGCAGACGACCTTCGCGCCGCACTCGGCCATCTCCTGGAGGACCGCGCAGTCGAGCTCGGGCAGGTGGCGGGCGTCCGGGACGACCCGCGGATCGGCCGAGTACACGCCGTCGACGTCGCTGTAGATCTCGCAGCGCTCGGCGCCCAGCGCCGCCGCGAGCGCCACGGCCGTGGTGTCGGAGCCCCCTCGTCCGAGCGTCGTGATCTCGCGGCGGTAGCTCATCCCCTGGTAGCCGGCGACGATCACGATGCGGCCGCGCGCGAGCTCGTCCTCGATGCGGAACGGGCGGACCTCGATGATGCGCGCGTCGAAATGGCGATCGTTCGTGAGGATGCCGGACTGGGAGCCCGTGAACGAGATCGCCTCGAAGCCCCGGGCCTGGATGGCGATCGAGAGGAGCGCCATCGACACGCGCTCGCCGGTCGAGAGCAGCATGTCGAGCTCGCGCCGGGGGGGATCCGCGGCCGCGCTCGCCGCCTGCCGGGCGAGCGCGAGCAGGCCGTCGGTGGTCTTGCCCATCGCGCTGACCACGACGACGACGTCGTTGCCGGCGCGCTTCGCGGCGACGACGCGCTCGGCGACCTTGCCGATCCTGTCGACGTCGGCGACCGATGAGCCGCCGTACTTCTGCACGATGATCGGACGGCCCGCCTTCGCGGGCGAGGCGCCCGGCTCGCACGGCGAGCCCTGCTGCTGGGCGCGGTTCGACGGCTGCTCGGCCATGCTGCACCTCCAAGCGCTGCGCGCGCTGCGCAAGAGCTCGGGCTATCACGGGCGCGGCGCGTGGGCCAAGCGCGCGGCTCGCTGCTCGGGCGCAGACCGCGCGGGCGCGCTCAGGCGGGCTCGCTCTGGAGCAGCATCTCGTAGAGCTCCGCCTCGGAGTCGCGCCCCTCGGCCCGCGCCCGAGCAGCGAGCCGCGCGAGCACGATGCGCCGCCGCGGCGCGACCTCCTTTCGGACGGCGTCGTCCCCCTCCTCCATCCGCGCCGAGAGCAGGGCGAGGAGATCGAGATCGCGACCGAGCCGATCGAGCACATCGGCGAGCGCCATCGCCACCCCCTGATCGGCGGGATCGGCGCGGAGCCGATCGGCCAGCCGCTCGGCCAGGAGCTCGTCGTCGACGCCGAACGCGCGGGCCAGCGGCACCTGCCCCTCCGCCAGCGTGACGCTGCTGGGGATGGGCGCCGTGAGATCGGTCGACGTGTCGGTACCATCGAGCGTGGGCATCTCGTCGATGGTCCCGGGGTCGATCGGCGCGGCCTTGGGCGGGGCGGCCGGCGCGCGGGGGACAGCGGGAGGCTTGATCGGCGCCGGGGCGATCACCACGGGCTCGGGCGGGATCGTGCGCCGGCGCGGGGCGGCGACGTGGACCTCGATCCGCTGCTCGGCCGAGCGGGGCCGCTGGACGGGGCCAGGGGGCGCCGCCGGGGCAGGCGCGACCGGCGGCGCGATCTCGCCCGAGACGCGGCGGAACGCGGCGGTGATGCCCGGATCGCGCGGCCGGAGGCGCAGCGCGAGGCCCAGCTGTCGCTGCGCCGCGAGGAGATCCCCCCGGGATCGCTCCTCGATCTCGGCGGCCTCGGCGAGCAGGGCCGCGACGGCGGCGGCGCCGTCGCCGAACGGCGCTCCCTTCGCGCGAGCGGGGCCCGCGTCGTCCGCGCGGCCCTGGAGGGCGAGCTCCACCGCGTCGCGCAGCCGCCCGAGCGCGACCGACGCTCCCCCGAGATCGCCGAGCCCGGCGCACCAGCGGCCCTCGAGAAGGCGCGCCTCCAGCGCCTCCGGCACGCCGGGCGGGACGCTCCGCACGCGCGCGATCGCCGCCGGGAGATCCCCCGCGATCTCGGCGAGGCCGCGGCCGAGCTCCAGATCGAGCGCGCACGCGGGCGCGCCGCTGCGCGCGGCGAGGGCGCGCGCCCGGGCGAGGAGGTCGAGCGCGCGCCTCCCCTCCCCCGCCGCCCGCAGCGAGCGCGCGAGGCCCGCGACCACGTCGGGGCTCTCCGGCGCGTAGCGGAGCGCCCGCTCGAAGAGCACCCGCGCGTCGGCGACGTCGCCCCGCGCGAGGAACGCCTCCGCGGCCCTGCGAGACACGGCGTGGCGCGCCTCGGCGCCGCGCGCAGAGGCCTCGAGGTGCTCGGCGTCCGCGAGCGCGCCGCGCACGTCGGCGACGTCGAGCCGCGCGTGGAACCGCGCCCACCGCAGCGCCTCGATCCCGGGCGCGCGCGCCACGCCGAGGTTCAGCGCGTCGAGGCGCACGTCGACGGCGTCCGCGAGCGCCGCCGCGCGCAGCCACGCGAGCGCGGCGAGCGGGCCGTAAGGCTCCGCGTGCGCGGCGCGCGCGAGCGCGGAGAACGCGCCGTCACGATCGCCGACCGCCTCGAGGAGCGCGCCGCCGAGGAGGCCGGCGTCCACGGCGGGCATGGCGTCGACGACGGTCGAGAGCGCCCCCTCGGCGCGC
Source organism: Sorangium sp. So ce145 (assembly GCF_051525985.1). Taxonomy (NCBI): domain Bacteria; kingdom Pseudomonadati; phylum Myxococcota; order Polyangiales; family Polyangiaceae; genus Sorangium; species Sorangium sp. So ce145. Next base: position 8,666,199 of record NZ_CP150315.1, read on the forward strand.
TCGCCGATCAGGAGGTCGAGCCAGGCGAGGCGCGAGGAGATCTCGGGGTGCCGCGGGGCGCGCTCCAGCGCGGCGAGGTACGCGCGCCGCGCCTCGTCGAGCCCGCCCGCGAACGCGAGCTCGTCGGCGGCGCCCGCGAGCTCGGCCGCCTCGAGCGCCCTGAGCGCGCGGTCGCCCAGCGCGGGAGGCGCCGCGCCGAGCGCGCCCTCGGCGCGGAAGCGGCCCGCCTCCGCGACGACCACGGCCCACTGCACCCCCTCCACCGCGGGCGCCCTCGCGCCCGCCGCGGGCAGGAGCAGGCGGACGATCCGCTCGACCGCGGCGTCCAGAACGATCGCGCCCTCGACGAGGCGCCCGTGCGTACCCGCCATCATCGAGAGCGCCTGCAGCGCGAGCGCGTGCGGCGGGGCGGCGAGGCCGATGCCGCGGGCGCGCTCCGGCAGGAGCCTGAGCGCGCGCTCCCCCGGGGCCACGGCGACGTCGAACGCGAGCGCCGTCTCGCCGGATCGCAGCGCGACCAGCGCGCCGTCCTCGATGGGCGCGATGAGGAGCTGCGGCGCGCCGTCGCCGAGCAGGCCGCGGAGCCGCGGCGCGGCCCAGCCGGCGAGCTCGGTCCCCTGCGCCTCGACGGAGAGCCGGACGAGCTGGCCGCGCCGGTGCCGGAAGCGCGCCACGCCGCCGGAGAGGTCGACGGGGAACCGGATCCCGGCGAGCCGCACCACGAGCTCGGTGACGCGGAGCGGGCCGAGCGCGAACGGCTCCCCGAGCTCGATGGCGAGCGCGCCCTTGCTGACGGCGAGCCGGAGGACAGGGCGGTCGTCGGGCGGGCGCGGGGCCGCGCCGCCGCCGGGCGCGAGCGCGCGGATCGACGGCGCAAGGCCCAGCGCGCGCGCCGGCCGGCCGCGCCTCTGTCCAGCAGCCATACCCGCCAAGGGTATCAACCCGGCGGCACATCAGGCGAGTTCACGGCGATCGCGCCGGACGAGGCGCGGCGGGGCGGGTCAGACGTCGCCCTTGGCGAGCTTGTCCTTCATTTTCTGGATGAGCGCCGGGAACCCATCCTTCTTGATGATCTTCGTGAACTGGGCGCGGTAGCTCCCCACCAGGCTGACGCCCTCGGTGACGATGTCCTGCACGCGCCAGACGCCGCCCTTCTCGGAGAGCTTGAAGGCGATCTCGACCGGCTCCTCGCGCGCGTCCTTCCTGGAGACGGCCTTGGTCTTGACCGTGATGGCGCTGCCGCTCGGCGTCTCGCTGAGGTACTCGACGTTGAAGTCGAGCGTCTTCTTCAGGTTGCGCTCGTAGGCCTTGCGCACGAGCTGCTTCAGGAGCTCGCTGAACTGCTGCTTCTCGGCGTCGGTCCGCGCGGCCCACTCGCTGCCCAGGGAGGCCTCCGCCAGCGCCGAGTAATCGAGCATCTCGTCGAAGACCGCGCCCACCTTCTTCTGGTTCTCGACCCCCCCCTTCTTCAGGAGGTCGAACAGGGCCGTCTGCTTGGCCTTGACGACGTCCGTCGCCGTCCCGGCGCTGGCGAGGCCCACCGGGCCGAGCGTGAGCGCGAGCAGCGAGAACGTCGCCGCGAAGAGATGGTTCATCCTGCGTGTCACGTATGGTTCTCCTTCTGTGCCTGCGGGCAGCGAGCGCGCCTCGGGAGGCTTCTACTGCTCACCTTGGTCCTACGCAAACGGCCTGCCAGGTCGGACCCAGGGCCCGGCGGCCCGGCGACGTCGCATCCCTGCTCTCCACGAACACCGCGAAAAGAGACAGCAATCCGACTGCGCTGGCCCGCTCCCCAGGGGCAGACGACCGCCTCGGCGGCCTATTCACGCGCGGCGGCGGGCTCGGCCGCAATCTCTCGGCTGGCCGCCGGGAAAAGCGCGTGCGCGGCGCAGCGGGGCGTGAACGGAGCGCCACGCGTCCGATGTGACGATGCATCGACCGCGGCAGCGCGGGCTCCGCGTCAGGCCGCCGGACGCGATCGTGGGGGCAGCTCCGCGGCGACGGCGAGGCGCTCCGCGCCGCCGGACTCCGGCGGCCGGTCCGGGACCCTCACCCGGAACGCGGTGCCCTCGCCCTCGCGGCTGTCCACCTCGATCGCGAAGCCGTGATCGTCGAGGATCCGCTTCACCACGGCCAGGCCGATGCCCATGCCATGCGTGCGGGTCGTGAAGAACGCGTCGAAGAGGCGATCGCGGGCGCCCGCGGGGATGCCTCGCCCCTGGTCGCGGATCTCCAGGAGCCAGGCGCTCGGGTCGCGCCAGAGGCGCACGGTCACGACGGCGCCCGCGGAGCTCGCCTGGATCGCGTTCCGCACGAGGTTCCAGACGACCTGGCGCATCTGGGCCGCGTCGGCGGTCACCGGCGCGGACGGCGGCCCATCGAAGCGCACCTCGACGTCGCTGCCGCGGCCCGAGCGCCCCGCGAGGACGACGACGTCGCGGGCCGTCGCCGAGAGGTCCACGCCCTCGAGCGTGGGCACCCGCGGGCGCGACAGATCGAGCATGTCGCCCACGAGGTCGTTCAGGCGCGCGGTCTCGCGCTCGATGATCTCGCAGAGCTTGCGGTCCTCGTCGGAGAGCGTCCCGCCCGTGCGGAGGAGCTCGATGGATCCCGCGATCGAGCCGAGCGGGTTCCTGATCTCGTGGGCCAGCCCCGCGGCGAGGCGGCCCAGCGCCGCGAGCCGTTCGGCCTGCTCCGCCCGCGCGGTGGCCTGCTCCGCCCGCGCGGTGGCCTGCACGAGCCGGCCGCCCGTCGCGCGCAGCCGCTCCGCCAGGTAGCTCGCGAGCAGCGTGACCACCAGGAGCGCGAGCAGGTTGACGAACATGGGGTACCGCAGCTCGCCCCACTGCGTCGCGTACGCCCCGGCGGGCTGGTCCGGCGGCACCCCGAGGAGGTGCAGCCCGAGCGCCGCGCACAGGACGAGGTACGCCGCCGCCCCCGACGCCGCAGCGACGATGGCGCCGGGGAGCCCGAGGAGGATCGCCCCCGTGAGGCAGGTGAGGCCGTAGAGCGACGTCGCGCCGCTCGAGGCCCCGCCGGTGATGTACACGAGCGCGGTCCAGGTGATCTGATCGGTCACGAGCTGCGCCCGCGCGATCGCCCGGAGGGCGCGGTTCATGCGCAGGAACACGGCGTAGATGCCGGAGACGCCGTACGCGGCGGCGACCGTGACCAGCGCGACGATGCTGGAGAAGCGCCCGGGGGTGAAGCCGCCGAGGTACACCGCCGCGGTCACGACGAGGAAGACGGTGAGCACCGCGAGGCGCAGCGCGATGAGCCAGGTGAGCCGGCTCGCGAGCGGCGCCTCGGCGCCGCCGGGAGCGCCGGACGGGAGCAGCATCGACGGCGTCGAGGCGCGGGCGTCGCGCGACGGCGCGGCCCCGGCGTGCTCTCGCGGCGCCCCGGCCTCGCCGCCCGGGCTCGCCGGGGAGGCCGCGGGCGACATCACTCCGCCTTGATCTTGCCGGCGAGATCGAAGATCGGCAGGTACATCGAGATGAGCACGATGCCCACCATGCCGCCGACGATGACCATGAGGAGCGGCTCGAGCAGCGACGTCAGCGCGGCGACGGCGACGTCGACCTCCTCTTCATAGAAGTCGGCGATCTTGTTGAGCATCGTGTCGAGGGCGCCGGTCTGCTCGCCGACCGCGACCATCTGCACGACCATGCCGGGGAAGACCTGCATCTCGCCGAGCGGCTCGGCCATGTTCTTCCCTTCGGAGATCTTCTGGCGGGAGTACATGAGGCCCTCCTCCACGACGACGTTGCCGGCCGTCTTCGCGACGATGTCGAGCGCGTCGAGGATCGGCACGCCGGAGCCGAGCAGCGTGCCGAGCGTGCGCGAGAACCGCGCGACGGCGATCTTCTGCATGACCGGGCCGATGATGGGGAGCCTGAGGACGAGGCGGTGCACCATCCGCTTGCCGGACGGCGAGCGGTAGAAGTAGGTCGCGCCGAAGGCCGCGGCCACGGTCAGGACCACGATGAGCGGGAGGTAGGTGACGAACGTCTTCGAGACGGCGATGACGATCTTCGTGAGCTGCGGGAGCGCGTCCTTGGCGCCGAACTCCGCGAACATCGTCTCGAAGGACGGGATGACGAACGACATCAGCACGACCATGACGACGACCATGATCACGATGACGGCGATCGGGTACGCGAGCGCGCCCCGCACCTGGCGCGCGAGCTTCACGCGCTTCTCGATGTAGATCGCGAGCCGGTTCAGGATGCTGTCGAGGATGCCGCCCACCTCGCCGGCCTGGACGAGGTTGACGAACAGGTCGTCGAAGATCTTCGGGTGGCGCCGGAGCGCGTCGCTGAACGTGGCGCCCTGCTCGACCGTGTTCTTGATGTCCTTCAGCGCCGCCTGGAAGATCTTGTTCGGCTCCTGGTTCGCCAGGATCTCGAGGCACTGGACCAGCGGGAGGCCCGCGTCGATCATCGTCGCGAACTGGCGGATGAACTTGACGAGGTCCTTCGGCTCGACGCCCGAGCCGAAGCTCAGGCTGAGGCTGAGCTGCGCCCCCTTCTTCTTGACGCGGGTGGGGTTGAGCTGCTGAGCGCGGAGGCGGTTCTGCACCGCCGCCTCGTTCTCGGCCTCCATGGTGCCCTTCCGGATCTCTCCGGTGCGGCCGCGCGCCTCCCAAACGAACTCCGCCATAGTGCTCCCGGTCTTCTCCCTGATCCACGACGGGCCTAGCCGACGCGCAGGGGCGGCCCCGCCTCGGGGAGGCCAGGATAAAGTTCCAGGCGGTCCAGGGTCAAAGACGGTGGCGCCTTCTCTGATCCGGCAGGGGGGCGGTGGGGGGCGGAGCGACGGACGGGGAAGGAAGAGAGGGCGCCGCGCCGAGCAGCACGCGCCGGCGGGGGTCTCCGCGCGGCGGGGGCGGGCGGGCGCTCGGCCATCCGCCAAGACCGGAGCCGGGGCGCTTGCGCTGAGAACACCGCCCGGCATGTCTCCCTTCGGGCCATGCCACCTGGAACGTTTCGTCGCGCGCCACACAAGGCGCGCCTGAGACGCCATGCCCCCTGACACCGGATGGTACCTCGGTCGGTGCTCGCCGCGCCCACCCGCCCCCGCCGCGCGGAGACCCCCGCCGGCGCTCACCTCGATCCAGCCCTGCCGCTTCCATCCGATCGCGATGGCCCTGAGCCATGAGCCCGGATCACAACCGCTCGCGCACGGACACGATGGCGGGTCATCGGGACAGGAAGATGGGTCGTCTGGACACGAGGGTGTGCCATCTGGACAGGAAGATGGGTCATCTGGACACGAGGGTGTGCCATCTGGACAGGATGATGTGCCATCTGGACAGGATGTGTGTCACAAGGACGTGGGACAGATCCATCCGGACGGCACAGACCGCCAGTGCGGGATCGTGAGATGGCTCCGCCTGTCCGGAGGACGTGGCGGGCGGTCCGGAGGGGTCAACACCGGACGGCAAAGGCGTCTGCGCGTGGCGGCTGCGAGAGCTACCCGCGCCCGCGCTCCGCCACGTAGCGGACCGCGCCGTGCACCTCGCGGAGGAGCGCGCCCTGCCGGCGCTCGACACGCACGAGCTCCTGGTGGCCCTCCCACGCGCCGACCGGCGCGACAAGGACGCCCCCGTCGCTCAGCTGCGCCTCGAGCGCCGTGGGAGGCTCGGTCAGCGCGTACGTCACCGCGACCTTCCAGGGCCGCTCCGACGGCGATGTCCGCTCGCCCGCGAGCACGCGCTCGGCGAGCGAGCGCCCGTCGCCGCACAGCAACGTGACGCCCGCGCCCTCGTCGGACGGGCCGGCGGCGCTGGCCGCGCGCGCCTCGTCGCCCTCCTGGCGATCCGGCCGCGCGCCGAGCAGCCGCACCGCGCGCGCGTGCAGCACGGGGTCGATCTCGATCGAGGTGACGTGCCCGGTCGGGCCGACGATGCGCCGCGCGAGCGCCACCCCGTAACCGGTGCCCGTGCCGAGCTCGAGCAGTCGATCGCCCGGACCGAGATCGAGCAGGCTGTACGTGAGCAGGTACGCGTGCGGCGCGCTCACGGTCGCCTGCCCCGCGCGGTCGAGCGGCAACGGCGTGTCGTCCGCCGACGCGGCGAGATCCTCCGGCAGGACGAAGCGCTCGCGCGGCACGAGCAGGATCGCGTCCAGGTAGTGGGCAAGGAACTCGAAGCGGCGCGCGAGCTCGGCCACGAGCGGCGCCCGCGCGACGCGGCCGGCCTCGGCGAGCTCGACGTCGCACGCGATGGCCGCGTCGAGCCGCTCGGGGACCGGCTCCCAGCGATCGGGCCGGCGATCGTCGTACCTCGCCGCAAGCGCGGCGAGCGGCGCGACGGCGGCGCGTGTTTCGGTGCCCACGGGAGAAGCCACGGGGAGATCCTGAAGCAGGACCGCCGGTGCGGCTCGATCTTTCGGGGAACGCGTCGCGATTCTCCACGCGTCGTCGGGCTCATCCCCGCCGGCCGCCAGAGCTCGTTTGACACGGGCGCCCAGCCCTCCCCATCCTCGGCCATGACCCCCGTCGATCTCACGCCGATCGCAGCGCTCGCGATCGAAGCGCACCGCGCCGCGCCCTGCGCGTGCGTCGCCGCAGCCGTGCGCACGCGAGACAACGTCCGGTACGGAGCGGGCGCCGCTGGACGCTTGTGGCAGGAAGACAGCCCGCCGGCCGGCGCCCGCGGCGCGACGCCGGCCGCGGCGACGGGCGACGCGATCTTCGATCTCGCGTCGGTGACGAAGCCGTTCACCGCGCTCGCGTTCGCCCGGCTCGCCCGCGCCGGCAAGGTGAGGTTCGACGAGCCGCTCGGGCAGGTGCTGCCGGAGCTCGCCGGCACGCGATCGGCGCGCGTGCCGCTCGAGCTCCTCGCCGCCCACCGCGCCGGGCTCGAGGCGCACCGCCCGCTCCATCCGCCCGGCAACGACGCGCCGATCGATCCCCTCGGCGCGCTGCTCGACTGCGCGAACGGGCGCCGCGCGGGGTGCGAGGGCGATCCGCCCGCCGGCGGGTTCCCGCCGGTGTACAGCGACCTCGGGTACCTGCTGCTCGGCGCCGCTGTCGCGCGGCGCGGCGAGGCCGAGCTCGACGAGGTCGTCGCGCGGGAGGTGACAGGCCCGCTCGGGCTCGCGGTCGCGCCGGTCCGCGCGCTCCGGCGGCGCGATCCGCGGTTCGACGAGCGCGTCGTCCCCACCGAGGACGTCGCGTTCCGCGGGGGCGTGCTCCGCGGCGCGGTCCACGACGACAACGCCTGGACGATCGCGCGCGACGGGATGGCCGGGCACGCGGGGCTCTTCGGCGACGCCATGTCCGTGGCGCGGCTCGGGGTCGCGCTGCTCGAGGCGCTCGCGGGCGAGCGCCCGGAGTGGCTCTCGCGCGACGAGGTAGAGCGGCTGATCGCGCCGCGCCCGGGCGGGTCGCTGCGCGCCGGGTTCGACGGCAGGAGCGGCGAGAGGCCGAGCTCCGGCGCGCGCTTCGGCCCGCAGACCTTCGGTCACCTCGGCTTCACAGGGACGAGCCTCTGGATCGATCCGGAAGCGGAGCTCGTCGGCGTGCTGCTCACGAACCGCGTCCACCCGACGCGCGCCTCCGACGCGATCCGTCGCGCGCGGCCCGCCGTCTATGACGCGATCGCGGAGGCCATGGCGCAGGCGCGATGACGCGAGGACGGATGGCGCGCCGCATCGCTCCCGCGTTTTCGCGGGCCGGCGCGGAGCGATGCTAGGCTGCCGCGGTGTCACACGGCGCCGTCCCCGAAGAGCTGGGCCCGTCCTCCGGGCTGGTTCGCTCGCCCGCAGAGCCGCCGCGCGCGGGCGGCGAGCCGCGCCCCGGCGTGGTCCAGCACGAGCGCGACGGCGCGCACGACGCGGACGGCGCGCCGCGCCCCGGCGTGGCCCAGCGCGAGCACGACGGCGCGCACGACGCGGACGGCGCGCCGCGCCCCGGCGTGGCCCAGCGCGAGCACGACGGCGCGCACGACGCGGACGGCGCGCCGAGGCCTCCCGACGCAGGCCACGCCCCGCCGCCCGGATCCGCCAGGGCGCCGCGGCGCGCGCAGACCCCCGCCGCGAGGCCCAGCTCGCTGCGCCAGAACGCCGCGCAGAGCGGCCGCTTCATCCGCGCGTACCTGACGACGTTCACCGTCCTCGCGAGCTACCTCTGGTTCTTCTTCCTCCGCCGCCTCTTCGGAGAGACGTGGGCGAACAACCGCGTGGACGAGGTCCACGCGAGGAACGCCCGCCGCATCGAGCGCACGATCGTCGAGCTCCAGGGCCTCTTCATCAAGGTCGGCCAGATGCTCAGCATCATGGCGAACTTCCTCCCCGCGACCCTGCGCGCGGGGCTCGAGGGGCTCCAGGACCAGGTGCCACCGCGCCCCTACGAGGAGATCGAGGCGCGCATCGCCGAGGAGCTCGGGCGCCCCATCGGCGAGGTCTTCGCCCGCTTCCACAGGGAGCCGCTCGCGAGCGCGTCGCTCGGCCAGGTGCACGAGGCGTGGCTCATGGACGGCACGCGCGTGGCCGTGAAGGTGCAGCACCGCGACATCGACGAGATCGTCCGCCTCGACCTGCGCACCATCCGCCGCATCATGGCGATCGTCGCGCAGTTCGTCCCCGTGCAGGGGCTCGACGCGTACTACCACCAGATCCGCTCGATGATCCTGGAGGAGCTCGACTTCGTGCGCGAGGCCAGGAACATCGTGCGCATCGCCGACAACTTCGCGAAGCAGCCGCAGGTCCGGTTCCCCCGGCCCATCGAGGCCTACTGCACGCGCCGGGTGATGACGACGACGTTCGTCGAGGGCATCAAGGTGGGCGACGTCGCGGCGCTCGACGCGCACGGCGTCGATCGCAAGGCGCTCGCCCGGCAGATCGTGCAGGTCTTCTGCCAGCAGATCTTCATCGACGGCATCTACCACGCGGATCCGCACCCGGGGAACATGCTGGTCGGGCCGGGCGGGGAGCTCGTCCTGCTCGACTTCGGCGCGGTCGCCGAGCTCTCCCAGGAGATGCGCGAGGGCATCCCCGAGTTCCTCGAGGCCGTGATCCGCCGCGACACCGAGGGGATCATCAAGGCGCTGCGCAAGATGCGCTTCTTCTCGCGGCGGGACGCCGTCGACGTCAGCGAGAAGGTCGTCGAGTTCTTCCACCAGCGCTTCCAGGACGAGGTGAAGCTCGAGTCGTTCAACCTGAAGGACATCAAGCTCGACCCGCAGAAGGGCATCGAGAGCCTGATCGACCTCCGGCGCATGAACATCGGGCTGAAGGAGCTCTCCGGCGCGTTCCACGTGCCGCGCGACTTCGTGCTGCTCGAGCGCACCCTCCTCCTCTTGACCGGCGTCTGCACGCAGCTCGATCCGGACCTGAACCCGATGGACGTCGTGCGCCCCTACCTGCAGGACTTCGTCCTCGGCAGCCGCGACTGGGCCCAGATCGCCCTCGAGGCGGCGAAGGACATGGGGATCAAGGCGCTGACGATCCCGGACGATCTGCGCAAGTACCTCACGCGCGCCAACCGCGGCGAGGCCGAGGTGAAGATCCGCGGCCTCGCCCAGGCCGCGTCGCTCGTCTATACGGGGGTGCGCCAGCTCATCTACGCGGCGCTCGCGATCGCCGCCGGCTTCGCGGGGCTAGAGCTCTACCTGGCTGGCCAGGCGGCGCTCGCGCGCTATTGCCTCTACGGCGCCGCTGCGGCCGGCGCGCTGCTCGCAGGGAGCCTCCTGCTCACGAACCGAGGGTGACGACACGCCATGAGCTCGATCGATCTTTCCCAGTACGAGGCCGACGTCGCGGCCGCCGAGGCCGAGGTGACGCGGATCAGGGAGGAGAACGCGGAGCTCGCCGAGGCGTACCGCGGCGTCCCCGCGGAGGACGCGCGCGAGATCCTCCGCCGCGGCGCGGCGTCGCTCGCCGCCGCGCGCGACCGCTGCGAGGCGGCGCGCGTCGCGCTGAAGCTCGCGCAGACGACCGGCTCGCCGCACGGGCTGCTCGCGAAGGACGGGGTCGTCGTGGGCTCGGTGGCCGTCGCCATCCCCGCCGGCTCGTCGAGCGGCGAGCGGGCCCGCCTCGTCGACGAGGCGCTCTCGGCCGAGCTCACCGGCGCCGCGCGCGACCTCGGCGTGGTGCTCGCCGCGCCCGCTGAGCGCTACACGCGAGAGCGCCCCGGGCGCGACGCGGAGGGGCGCACCATCCTGGACGTCTCCGGCCACGTGGAGGGCGACCTGCTGATGCCCGCCGTCTCCAAGGGGGCCAAGAACGCGCGCAGGAGCTGAGCGCGGCGCTCAGCCCCGGAACGCGGCGATGATCGCGGCGGCCCGCTCCTCGACGCGCGCGCGGAGCGGGGCGAAGCGCGCGTCCGCGCGCGCGCGGTCGAGCACCGGGCAGCGCTGCATCCAGAAGGCGTCGAAGAGCCCTGCGTCCACCGCGCCGGCGAGCACGCGGAAGAGCGCGTCGTCCTCGCCGAGGAAGGCGAGGATCTCGGCGTACATCTGGAAGAAGAGCGGGCGCAGGCGGCTGCCCGGCTCGGAGCTGTCCGCCTTCGCGCTCAGCAACGCCCGCTGCTCGTCCGAGAGCCGCGACGTCGCGAGCACGTCGCGGTAGATGCGCGCGTACTGGATCGGGATGGTCTCCGTCGCGAGCGAGAGATCGTCGATGGGGAACGCGGCGCCGCGCCACAGCCCGAAGCGGGCGCGCATCACCGCCTTGTGAAAGCGGCTCGACGGGTCCTCCGCCGGCAGGTCGAGCAGCACGCCGGCCGCCGGCCAGTCGCCGAGCAGCGCGCGGCCGCGCGCCAGCTCCCAGCGCGGGAACGGCTCGCTCGGATCGAGCGCCAGCGCCGTGTCGAGCCGGAACATCGCCTCGTCGACGAGCCCCGCCTCGAGGAGGATGCGGCCGAGCAGCTCGTGCGCCTTGGCCAGGCTCGGCGCGCACTGGAGCGCCTTGCGCAGCGCCGGGACGGCGCCGACCGGATCGCCCGCGCTGAAGCGGACCGTGGCGAGCGCCACCCACGGCTCGCCGAGCGCGGGAGCCAGCGCGATCGCCCGCTCGGCGGCCTGCTGCGCCTTCGCGAACTGCGCCGCGCCTTCGCCCCGCGCGCCCATCAGCCGCGCGAAGGCGATCGCGTAACCGGACAGGATGCTCGGATCGTTCGGGGAGAACGAGAGCGCCTCCTCGAAGAGCGCCACGGCCGGCGCGGCGTCCCCGTACCAGAGGCGCCGCATCTGGTGGCGCGCGCGCAGGTACAGGTCGATCGCGCGCGGGTCGCTCGGCGACTCGCGCTCGCGGCTGGCGGCGTCGACGGTGAGCGCCGCGGCGATCGCGCCCGCCGCGTCGTCGCTCACCGTGAGCAGCGCCTCGGGCGAGCTGTCGAACCGCTTCGCCCAGAGCTGGAAGCCGTCCTCGACGCCGATGACACGCACGGTGACGCGCACGCCGCCAGGCGGCACGCGCGACGCCGGCCGCGAGTACGGCGCGGGGGGCTGCGAGCGCGGCCCATCCGGCGCGTAGCCGACGCCGCCGGTGCGGCGGATCGACCCCTCGACGACGACCTGCACGCCGAGCTCGCGGCCGACATCCCTGGGATCGCGGCCGTCGAGCCGCACCCGGGAGACCGCTGCGCGCGGCCGGACCTTGAGGCCGGCCGTCATCGACAGGGTGTCGGTGAGGTCCTCGGTGAAGCCGTCGGCGAGGTACTCGTCGTCCGGCGCGCCGACGTTGCGGAACGGGAGCACGGCGACCGTCTTCAGCGACGACGTCGGCGTCGGCGCGGGCGTGGGCACGGGCGCGGGCGCCGCCAGCGTGGGCGAGTTGAGCCGCCGCTGCGGCGCCGTCACCGCCTCGACCGGCGACGCGGCGACCCGGGTCGGGTTCTGCTCGATCGGCTGCGGCGCCGTCGGCGCGGCCGTGGCGGAGGACGCGGCGATGGCGGACACGAGCGACTGGGCCGGCTGCGGGGCGATCGACAGGCGCGAGCGCGCGAGCAGCAGCGCGCGGTGAGCCTCGGCCGCGCTCGCGTAGCGGTCCTCACGGCGGATCGCCATGCACCGCAGGACGACGTCCGCGACGGCGAGGGGCACGTCCGGACGGACGGAGCGCGGGTCGGGCGGCGGGGACTTGAGCCTGGACATGGCGGCCGCGATCGCGCCGGCGCCCGGCCACGCGCGCCGGTGGGTGAGGCACTCGAAGAGGATCATGCCGAGCGCGTAGATGTCGGTGCGGGCGTCGAGGTCGGGCTCGCCGGTCAGCTGCTCCGGCGACATGTACGCGGGGGAGCCGAGCACGAAGCCCTGCGACTCGCCGGCGCTCGGCCCGGACGAGGTGCGCGCGATGCCGAAATCGGTGATGACGACGCGCCCGTTCCTGTCGATGAGGACGTTCTCTGGCTTGAGGTCGCGGTGCACGATGCCCGCCGCGTGCGCGGCGCCGAGCCCGTCGCAGAGCGAGCAGCCGATGCCGATGGCCTGCTGCGACGGCATCGGGCCCGTCCGCGCGAGGACGCTGTGCAGCGACTCGCCCTCGACGCACTCCATCGTGAGGAACTTCTCGCCGTCGTGGTCGCCGAAGTCGAACGTCCGCGCCACGTTCCTGTGCGTAACGCGGCGCGCGAGCTTCACCTCTTGCCGGAAGCGCTCGAGCATGCCGGCGGAGTCAGCGAGATCACGACGGAGCATCTTGAGGGCGACCACCTCGTCGAGCTCCACGTCGCGGACGCGGTACACGCTGCCCATGCCGCCGCTGCCGAGCAGGCCGAGGATCTCGTAGCGCCCGGCGATGCGCTGAGGCGCCGCGACGAAGCCAGATCCATGGCTCGGCTCGCTGCGGGGCGTCGGCTCGGAGGCCGTAAGTCGCCTGTCGCTCACCCGCTCAGTCTACCCACGCTGGAGGGGAGAAGTCAGCGCGAGCGAACCACCGGACAGAAAACATGAAATTCGCCGCGTCCTGCTCACCTCGACATACCTTCTTCCCGCTTCCGCTCCTGGCGTCGCTCCGTTATATGTACGCGCTCCGCGGGTGGACGAATGCAGCATCGCACCAAGCATGAGCCGTCGTCCTCTCTGCTGGAGGTGAGCCTCGATCCGGGCGAGGCGCTGCTCGCGGAGGCGGGCGCCATGGTCGCGCGGTCGCCGAGCCTGCGGACGGAGGTCCGGCTCAACGCGGGCCGCGGGGCCGGGCTCCTCGGGCGGCTCAAGGCGTTCTTCGTCGCGCTGCTCCGGAAGCTCGCGGGGGGCGAGACGTTCTTCGTGAACCGGATCGAGGCGCCGGAGGGCGGGTGGGTGTGGCTCGCCCCGCCGCTCAACGGCGGCATCAAGCACGTCCGCCTCCAGGGAGAGACGGTGCTCTTCGGCGCGGGCTCGTACCTCGCGAGCGCGGGCGACGTCGACGTCAAGGTGCGCTGGGGTGGGCTGCGCGCCATCCTCGCGCGGGAGGGCGTCTTCTTCATCGAGGCCTCCGGCGTCGGGGATCTCTGGATCACGAGCTACGGGGCGATCGAGGAGCTCGCCTGCGACGGCTCGCTCGTCGTGGACAGCGGGCACCTCGTCGGGTTCGACGCGTCGCTCGCGCTCACGATCAGGAGCCCTGGCGGCGGGCTCATGGGCCTCATGGTCTCTGGCGAAGGCGTGGTGTGCGAGCTCTCGGGCCGCGGCCGCGTGCTGATCCAGTCGCGCAGCGCCGGCGCGCTCGTGGGGTGGCTCGCGCCGCTGCTCCCGCCCTGAGGGAGCGGCGGAGACGTCCGATGCAGGTGAATCTCCTCTACCGTCCCTCCCAGGCCCTCGCGCAGTGCTGGCTCGACCCGGGCGAGCGCGTGTTCGCCGAGAGCGGCGCGCTCGTGGGCATGTCGACGAACGTGCGCGTGGAGACGCAGTCGGGCGGCATCATGTCGGGCCTGAAGCGGATGCTGGCCGGAGAGTCCTTCTACAGGAACGCGTTCGCCGCGCAGGGCGGGCGCGGAGAGGTGCTGTTCGCGACACCGCTGTCCGGGGACATGGCCGTGCTGGAGGTGGGTGACCGGCAATGGTGCGTCCAGAGCAGCGCCTATGTCGCGTCCAGCCCCGATGTCGAGGTGAGGACGCGCTCGTCCGGCCTGCGCGGCTTCTTCTCGGGGGCGGGGCTCTTCGCGCTGGAGACGGCCGGGCAGGGGCAGATGATCATCGGCGCGTTCGGCGCGCTCGAGGAGCTCGAGGTGAGAGGCCACGTCGTCATCGACACGGGGCACATCGCAGCGTGGGAGTCGACGCTCGCCTGCCGGATCGGCAAGAACACGTCGACGTGGCTCGGCACGTGGCTCTCGGGCGAGGGCCTCGTCTGCCACGTCGAGGGGAGCGGCAGCCTGTGGGTCCAGTCGCGCAACGCCGGCAGGTACGGCGCGGCGATCGGCGCGCGGCTCGCCCCGCGGCAGCCCTAGAGATCGGGGGGACGGCGTGCGCGACGAGATCCGAGGCAACCCCGAGTTCGGCGTGCTCCACGTGACCTTCGAGCACGCCGGCGAGCAGATCGTCGCGGAGAGCGGCGCGATGGTCGCGCGCGACGCGGCCATCGACATGAAGACCAGCCTGCAGGGCGGGCTCGCCAGCGCGCTCAAGCGCAGGATGACGGCCGGAGAGAGCCTCTTCCAGAACACCTTCACGGCGACGGCGCCCATGCAGTCGATGCGGCTCGCGCCGGCCCCCGAGGGCTCGATCGAGCGCCTCGTGCTGCGCTCGGGCATGGAGGTGTTCCTCCAGTCGGGCGCCTATCTCGCCTCCACGCCCGGCATCACGCTCGACACGAAGTGGCAGGGGGCCAAGGGCTTCTTCGCCGGCGGCCTGTCGCTGCTCAGGGCGTACGGCGAGGGGCTGATCTGGTTCTCGAGCTACGGCGGTATCCACGCGATCGACGTCGGCCGCCAGCACGAGGGCTATCTCTGCGACAACACCCATCTGCTCGCGTTCACCGAGGGCCTGAGGTACCAGGTGCGCAAGCTGTCGGGCCTGAAGGGCCTGTTCCTGTCCGGCGAGGGGCTCGTCTGCGAGTTCCAGGGGCACGGGAGGCTCTGGCTGCAGACCCGGAACCCGGGAGCGCTCTCGGCGTTCCTCCATCCGTTCCGGCCCGTGGGCGGCGGCCACTAGCTCCGCCCGCCGGAGGTCCGGCCAGGCATTCCGGGATCGCCGCGCTGGCGGGCGGCCTGCCTGGCCCGCCCGGCGCTTGCCCGGCGCGCGCGGCGATCCGAGGCGCGCTCGTGGATTTCGGCGCTGGCGACGGCGCGGTCCCGGCCGTCCGCCATGGGCCGGCGCGCCGTCATTGCCTTCCCGGAGGCGGACTCGCTAAAGTAGTCCCGCCTCGCTGAGGAGGCTCGTACGGCGAGCGGTGGGTGGCACGGATCCACAGGGGCTCGCGGGGCGAGCCTGGCCCCGCCCGAGTACCCCGAACCCGCTATGTGGAAGCTGACGATCGAGGATGACGAGGGGAAACAGACGGGGCTCCCCCTCGCCCATGAGGAGTACGCGCTCGGACGCGGAGAGTCGAACTCGATCCGGCTGACCGATCGCAACGTCTCGCGCACCCACGCCACGCTGGCCAAGAACGGCCAGGGCTGGGTCATCCGGGATCTCGACAGCTACAACGGCACGTACGTCAACGGCGGGCGCGTCACCGGCGAGCAGCACCTGCGCCACGGCGACCTCGTGCAGCTCGGCGACTACCGCATCGAGATCGTCGATGAGGCGCTCTCGTCCGCCGTGACGAGCCCGACGCCGCCGCCGGGCAGCCGCAGCACGGCGCACCTGCCGCTCCACACCCGCCCGAACCGGCTCGTCATGGTCGTCGGCCCGACCCCCGGCGCGGAGTTCCCGCTCGACGGCGAGCGCTTCACGATCGGGCGCTCCGAGGACGCGACCATCTCGATCAACCACAGCTCCGTGAGCCGCCTGCACGCCGAGCTCATCAGCCTCGGCAGCGGCCGCTACGAGGTCGTCGACAAGCAGAGCGCGAACGGCGTGCGCATCAACGGCGTCGAGCTCAAGCGGGGCCTGCTCGAGGCGGGCGACGCGCTCGAGCTCGGCGACGTCCGCCTCCGCTTCGTCGCTGCCGGCAAGATCTTTCGCGCGGGGCCGGACGGCGGGCCTGGCGTGGCGCCGGGCGCTTACGGGAGCGTGGCCCCCTCCGCGCAGTCGTCCCGCTCGCTCGGCGGGGCGAGCAAGGCGATGGGGCTCCTTCTCGCGGTCGCGTTGATCGTCGTCATCGCCGTGATCGTGGCCACGCGCGCCCGGTCGCACGGGTCCACGACGCCCGAGCCGGACGTGAGGCCCGTGGTGGCGGCGCAGGCGGGCGACGACGCGAAGATCCTCGACGCGGCGCAGGAGCACCTCCGCTCGGGGGACATCGACGCCGCGCACCGGAAGCTGCAGGAGATCGCCGAGACGTCGCCGGTCCGGGAGACGCCGCGCTTCAAGGAGATCGAGGAGCGCTGGGCGGAGGGGATGTTCCGGCAGGTCGAGCAGGCCGAGACGAAGGCGGAGAAGCTCGCGCTGCTCAACGAGATCGCGAAGACGACGGGCGTCCCGACGGCGCTCCGCGCGCGGGTGGCCGAGATGCGGCGGCAGGTCGACCCCGAGGCGCCGCCCGAGCCGGAGCCGGCGCCGCAGCACGTCGGCTCGCCGGCGGCCTGGATGCCGCAACCCGCACCCGCGCCTGCGCCTGCGCCTGCGCCTGCGCCCTCAGCTTCGGCCTCGGCGCCGGCGCCCTCGGCCTCGGGCGCCGCGCCGGCGAGCTCTGGCCTCGACTCGAGCTCGTACCCCGCGCAGCGGCGGGCGCTCGAGCCGAAGGTCTGGAACGGGAAGGCGTCGGCCGGCGAGATCAAGCTGCTGCGCGCGATCTGCATCCACCAGGGCGACGCGGTCTGCCGCGACAAGGCGACGGCGGCCCTGGACAAGCTCGACAAGAAGGGCCTGTAGCCGCCGCTTCCATCCGTCTTTCCCACGTGCGTCGATGACCTCCAGGAGCAGCACCAGGGCTCACGAGCCGGCCGTCCGCGCGCCGGATGCGCGCGAGGCCCACGTCCACGAGGCGCAGCCGCCGGGCGGGCGTGATGGACCTCCGGCCGGGCGCGACGGAGGCTCCGTGACCGTGAGCTCGCCGGCGCGGAACGGGCTCGCCTCGCCGGCTGCCCGGGCGATGGCGACGCTCGCCCTGCTCGTGCTCGTCCCCTACGCGCACCCGAGCCTGTCGCGGCTGCGGGTGCTCACGCCGCTGCCCGAGGGGGAGGGGCTCGTCGTGGTCCCGGCGCCGGCGCCGGTGGCGTCGGTCGGCGAGACGACGCTCGTCACCGAGACCACCGAGCAGGCCGAGCTGCGCCAGCCCGAGGAGGTCGCGCTGCCGGCCGCGGCCGCCGAGCTCATGCCGGCGGCGGTCGCCTCCGAGGGCAAGCCGCCGCGGCCGATCGAGGACCCGAGCGGCAAGGCGATGGCGCCGTTCTTCCGCGCGCTCGCGGCGGTGGAGCGCAAGGCGCCGCAGTCGATCGCGCGCATCACCTACTTCGGCGACTCCATCGTGGCCAGCGACTTCGTGACGGCGACGCTGCGGCGCAAGCTGCAGAAGCGGTTCGGGGACGCCGGCCACGGGTTCATGCTGATGGCGAACGCCTGGCCGGGATATTTCCACAACGACGTTGTCCGCTTCGCCGGCCCGGGCTGGCAGGTGAGCCGCGTGGTGGGCCCGTTCGCCAAGGACGGGCTCTACGGGCTCGGCGGCGTGTCGTTCCGGTCGCAGGGCGCGGGGGTGTTCTCGCGCTTCGCCACCGCGGAGTCGGGGACCTACGGGCGCGCGGTCTCGCGGTTCGCCGTCGATTACCTGAAGCACCCCGAGGGCGGGCGGATGGAGGTCAAGATCGACGGCGAGAGCCGCGAGATGATCGACACGCGCGCCGACGCGGCCAGCTCGGCGATCGCGACCTACGAGGTCCCGGACGGGCCGCACTCCATCGAGGTGCGGGCGCACGGCCCGGGGGTGCGGGCGTTCGGCGTCTGGATGGAGCGGGACACGCCGGGGGTGGTGCTCGACGCCATCGGCATCCAGGGCTGCCGCATCCGCTTCCTCGACAAGAGCGACGACGCCCATTTCGCCGAGCAG
The DNA here is from genome assembly GCF_051525985.1 of Sorangium sp. So ce145. Lineage (NCBI taxonomy): Bacteria > Pseudomonadati > Myxococcota > Polyangiales > Polyangiaceae > Sorangium > Sorangium sp. So ce145. Next base: position 8,684,276 of record NZ_CP150315.1, read on the forward strand.
CTGCGCGCGCGGAGCCCGTCCTTGACGGTGTTCCACTACGGCATGAACGAGAGCGAGGACGGCGAGCTGTTCCCGCTCGATCAGTACGAGTCGACGATGAAGGCGGTGCTCGAGCAGGTGACCGCGGCGCTGCCCGGGTCGTCGTGCCTGCTCGTGGGCCCGATGGACCGCGCCGACAAGAAGGGCGAGGTGTACCGGAGCCGCCCGGTGATCCCGAAGCTCGCGGCGATCCAGCGCAGGGTGGCCGGGCAGGTCGGCTGCGGCTACTTCGACACCTTCGGCGCGATGGGCGGCTCGGGCTCGATGGGGATCTGGGTCCAGCGCGGGCTCGGCGGCGCCGATCTCGCGCACCCGTCGGGCGCGGGGGCCGAGGTCATCGGCCGCTGGCTGTACCTGGCCTTGATGGACGCCTACGAGGGCTGGAAGGCGAACGCCGCGCGGCCCTGAGGCGCCGCGCGGCCCTGAGGCTACGCGGCCTCGAGGTCATCGGACGCCGCCGGCTCGTCCGCGGCGCGCCGCCTGTGCTCCCGGGCGATGCCGGCCACGACGCCGAGCCACACGAGCGCGAGGGCGATATTGACCATCGCGAAGTGGCGTGTGGAGAGCGCGAGCACCTGGCCGGCGATCACCCCCACGGCGGCGAGCACGTCGCCCGCGCGGACGACGAAGGTGTCGATGGCCGCCTTGGCGCTGTACTTGGCGTCGCGGCCGACCGGCAGGAAGAGCGCCTGCCGCGCGGTGTTCTGGATGGAGTAATCGGCGCTGTTCTCCGCGATCTTCGCGACCCGCACGACGGCGAGCGCCGGCAGGACGGCGAGGGACGCGTAGCCGAGCAGCGCGATGGCCGGGAGGATGAACAGGGCGAATCGCACGCCGAGGTACTTGAAGATGCGGGAGACGAAGAAGAGCTGCAGGACGACGCCGAACGTGTTGACCCAGTAAAAGAAATCCCCCTTGAAGGTCCCGATGATCGCGCCGAGCGCGGCCTTTTTCCCCTTCTCGGTGCGCGGGTGGACGAGCCCCGCCCCGGCGCCCTCGACGACCTTGCCGCCTGCCTCGACGTCGAACGCGCCGCCCTTGACGGCGGCGATCTTCCCTTCGAGCAGGCGCGAGGCCTGCGGATCGACGAGGTAGACCGCCGCGCCCGCCGCGAGCGGGGCGCCCGGGGCCGCGCCGGCGGGGGCCGCGTCGGGCGCGCCGCGCTGCTCGCTCCCCGTGTCGAGCGCGCTCGTGGCGGACTCGATCAGGGTGCGATCGAGGATGTACTCGCCTGTCGAGTTCACCCAGTTGAGGACGAGCGTCAGTCCGGCGATGAGGAGCAGATAGCGGTCGCGCGCGATGATCTTGAAGCCGCCCGCCGCGCCCCCGGGCGGCGCGTCGGCCTTGTCCGCGGCGTCCTTCGAGCCCGCGAGATCGTCGCGGTGGACGAGGTAGGTGAGCCCCAGGCAGGCGAGCAGCACGCCCGCCGCGAGGAGCATCATGTTGTAGGGGCCGATCGGCACGTAGACGCGCTTCGCGATCTGCGCGCCGAACATGGCGCCGAGCGAGCTCCCGATGCCGACGATGGCGAAGAGCCGCTTGCCCTGCTCGGGCGTGTAAACATCGTTGGCGAAGGACCAGAACTGCGCGATCACGGTGAGGTTGAAGCAGCCCACCCACAGATAGAAGGGCACCCCGAGGGGGACGCCGAGGCGCGCGAGGAGGAAGAAGAGGACGAGGTTCGCGGCGAAGAAGAGCGTGAGCGCCGTGGTGAGCTGCATGCGCCCGAAGCGCCTGGCCAGGGCGCCATAGGCGCGGACCACGCCCACGAGGAGGAGCGCCTGGCCCGCCGCCGCGTAGGCCTTCACCTCGGCGCCGTCGAGGTCGAGCCGCCGCCCGCCGATCTCGAGCCCGCCGCCCGCGAGGATCAGCGGCTCGCGGACCACCTTGAGGAGGTAATAGCCCGTGAGCAGGAGGAACACGTTCAGCGTGAGGACGAGGACGCTGAAGACCTCGCGCGGCTTCACCTCGGCGAAGATCGCAAGGAGCCTGTGAAGCACGCCCCGGGCCCGTGTCTCGTTCTCGCCTGAGCTCGCCACCCGCCGCTCCATGCCCGGAAAACCGCCGTTCTGGCGGCACCGGCACAGGACCGATGCCGAGCGCGCGAGGCTATCGAGCCTGGTCCCGGCCGGCAACCTCCCTCTCGCCGCCGGGCGTGTGAACCGCCGCACTCGCCGCGCCGTCGCGCTGGACGCTCGACAGGCGCGCCGCGCAGACAGGCGTCTCTCGGGTCGAGAACTCCGCTATGCTCCCGCGCCGCGACGTGTTTCCGTGCGAGAGGCGAGGCGGATTGGGCACCAACGAGAAGGGACCGACGCGCGCGCTCGGCACGGCCTTTCGGCGGCGCGCGGCCGCGCTCGCGAGCTGCGCCGCGCTGTCGCTTTGCGCCGAGGCACAGGCCGCGCCTCCGGCGGGGGGCGCCGCGCCGCCGCCCGTGGTCCCGGGGGCTCTGCCGGCGGCGCCTCGCGCGCCGGCAGAGCCTGCTACGCCGCCGCGTCCTCCCGCCGCGGCGCCGCTTTCGCCCGGCGCGAAGCGCCCTGTGCCGGACTACGACGGTCGCCCGGACGAGGCGACGAGCGCCGGAGACGCGCTGCTCTGGGTGCCGCGCGTCGTGTTCTTCCCCGCCTACCTCGCCAGCGAGTACCTGGTCCGGCGGCCGCTCGGCGCTCTCACCGTCGCGGCGGAGCAAGGCGAGTGGATCAAGGAGCTCAAGGACATCTTCACCTTCGGGCCGAACAACGACATCGGCATCGTCCCGACGGCGCTCTTCGACTTCGGCTTTCGCGCGAGCGTCGGCGTTTACTTCTTCTATGATGATCTGTTCGTCCCCGGCAACGAGCTCCGCGTCCACGCCGCGACCGGCGGGGTCGACTGGTGGCGGCTCACGGTCGCCGACCGGATCCCCCTCGGCGGGCGCGCTCACCTGAAGCTCCGCGGCGAGGCGGACATCCGGCCTGACTGGCTGTTTTCGGGGATCGGCCCGAGCTCGCTGGAGCGCGACTGGGCCCGCTACAGAGCCCGCAGCGTCGAGGGGACCGCGACGCTCCACGCCGATTTCGGTGCGTTCAGCTTCGTCGAGGCGATCACCGGCGCGAAGACCGTCGACTTCCACGACATCTGTTGCAAGCCGACGGTCGGCTTCCGGGTGGCGCGCGGCCGTTATCCGATGCCCCCGTCGTACGACACGGGGTATACGGCCTACCGGATCGGGGGCCGCGCCGGCCTCGACTCGCGCCTGCCGCGCCCGGCGCGGGGCAACGGCGTCCGGCTGGAGCTGTCTGGAGAGCACGCCGCCGACCTGGAGCGGCCGCTGGAGAGCCGGTGGATCCGCTACGGCGGCTCGCTGGGCGGGTTCGTCGATCTCACCGGGCACGATCGCATCGTGAGCCTCGTCCTCTCGGCGGCCTTCGCCGATCCGCTCGGCGCCGCGGAGGTCCCCTTCACCGAGCTCGCCGAGCTCGGCGGCGACGCGCCGATGCGGGGCTTCCGCGAAGGGCGCCTCCGCGGGCGGAGCGCCGCCGCGGCGACGCTCGAGTACCGTTATCCGGTCTGGGCGTTCGTCGACGGCACGGTGCAGGTCGCCGCGGGCAACGTGTTCGGCGAGCACCTCCGCGATTTCGATCTCGACCTGCTCCGCATGTCGTTCGTGCTCGGCCTGCGCACGAGCGGCGAGCGCGACCACTCCATCGATCTCCTGATCGGCTCGGCGACCGAGACCTTCGAGCAAGGGGCCGGCCTCCAGGAGCTGCGGTTCATGGTCGGCGCGACCCACGGTTTCTGAGCGAGCGGCGGCGAATGTCCGGCGGGGATCGGAAGCATCCCCTCGAACTTTCGGGGAAATTCACAGGGAGGCAGGGAGACGGGGAGTAAAATCCCCAAAATCTCCCCGTCTCCTCGCCTCCCTGTTCAATTTCTCTCTAAAAATGAGGGCCATTGTCAGGGTGAGGACCTCAGTTGGGCGGCTCGGCGTCGTCGGGGCGCTCGATGCCGACGAGCTTGTAGCCGCGGCGCGGCCCGAGGTCGTAGAGGTGGGCGCGCAGCGGACCGGGCGCCTGCCCGTTCAGCACATCGACGATGGCGTAGCGCGAGGGCGCGTCGTCGGGCGCGCCGCCGTCCGCGGCGATGTGGGGGAGCGCGAGGCACACGCGGCCGTCCGGCGAGGGGCGCACGACCGGCCGCGCGCGCAGGGCGAGCGACTCGCCGGCGTACATCGCGGCCTCGTAGCGGAGGTCTTGCGGGCGCGCGACGCCGGTGCGCCGCGCGAGATCGACGCCGCACAGCGCCGCCGGCGAGGCCAGGGCGACGTCGGCGATGGGCGACAGGCGCGTCAGGTACCGCGCCATGATCGCGCGCTGTCGCGAGAGGAGCTTGCCGATCAGGAACGCCGTGTGGCGCGGCGCCGTGAAGTCGCCGGTCTTCACGGCGGCCTCGATGAGCTCCGGCGTGAAGCGCGCGAGCGTCCGGGCGGCCCAGGCGCCGTCGAGCTCGGTCATCCGCCCGAAGGCCGGGTTGGGGTAGCCGCCGCGCCAGGCCTCCGGCCGGAAATCGCGATCGCTGAAGAAGCCGAAGATGTCGCCCTGCGGATCGTGGCTCGCCCGGTCCCAGGGCCGCTCGGGGATGCCGAGCGTCACGAAGTCGAGGAGCGCGTACTCGGCGTCGAAGTAGAAGGCGTGGCCGAGGCGCTTCGAGATCTCCTCCCACTCCCACTCGCTGCCGAAGCAGTCGCCGAGATCGATGGTGTAGTGGCGCACGTGGCCCGGCGACGCGTCCTTGTCCATCGGGTCCTCGGCGAGCCAGACATCCATCGAGTTCTGCTCGCGCGAGTCGAAGTGGTTGAGCCAGGCGGCGAGCAGGCGCCCCCCGCGCAGGTCGCGCCGGTCCTCGTGCGGGATGACGTCGTTCGGATCGTCCTCCCGGGTCCCCTCGTACCTGAACGGGCCCATGGCGCGGCCCGGGAGCCAGCGCGAGGCGACCATGCGGACCCGGTCGCCGCGCTTCGAGGCCTTGGCCAGCACGCCGTCGAGCGCCGCCTGATCGAAGGGCCTGGCGACACCGCTGTTGTCGGTCACGGTGAGCCCGGGCGACAGCTTCAGGATCGACGGCTTCAGGTAGACCACGCTGTCGCACGGCGCCCAGAAGCCGGCGGCGTGGTAGAGGCGCGCCGCGATGGCGGTCGCGCCGGTGGCCCGCTCGGGCTGGTCCGAGGGGTCGGCCTTGAGCATGAACTTGCCGACGCCCTCGACCTTGATCCGGAAGCCGGGGTTCGCGCCGTTCGGCTTGCCCATGTCGATGACCCAGGATCCGTCCGGCGCCTCGGGATCCAGCGTCTTGTCGTCGCACGGCCCGCGCACCAGCTCCTCGGCGGAGAGCGGCCGCTTGCCGATGCGGTTCGTGAACCAGCTGGAGTCCGGCACCTCGTCGACGCTGTTCACGTTGGCCGCCTCGCCCCCCGGCTCCACGGCGAGGAACCGCGACACCGGGCGGAAGACGAGGTTGTCGGCGGCGTCCCACGCGAACGAGGACTCGTAGGGCGCGGGCGAGCAGAGGCGGTGCTGCGGATCGTCGCTGGGCGCCTCGGGATCGGGCCGGCAGGGCAGCGAGACGGGGTTCAGGTCGGCGTCGCGCCAGACCGGATCGCGCAGGGGGAACCGGCGCACGTCGCCGCTGCACGCCGCGCTGAGCAGGGCGAGCAGCGGGAGAGCGCGGGTGAGCGGCGCCTCGAGCATCGGCGGGGGATGGTAGTGGAGAGGGCGGCCGCTCGGGGCGGTTTTCGGCGAATCGAGCGGGGCGAGCGCGGGTGCGCGCGGGCGCGCGGGCTCGTCAGAAGCCTTCTTGCCGGAGCCGCGCGATCACGGAGCGGTAGAAGTCGATATAGAGCCAGGGGTTCCCGGCGCCCGGACTCTGTCCGAAGAGCTGGCCTATCTCGTCGAAATGGTCGGCCGGGATACAGCCCCAGAAGTCCCCCCACCGCGCGTCCCGCGCGCGCACCAGGCCGTCGTTCGGGAACGACTCGCCGATGCCGCCGTCGAGCAGGGTCTCGGTCAGCGACAGCAGCGGGTGGACCGGGTCGAGGCCGTCGTCGAACTGCGCGACGAAGGGCGCGGGGGTGAGCGTCGAGCAGTCGCTGCCGCCGCGCGCGCGGTTCGTCCGCCCGCCGAAGGAGGCATAGAACACCCCGGGAGCATCGGTGAACCTCGCGTTGAACTCCGCGATGCCGGGCGTCGAGAACTGCTCGAGCGCCGCGAAGACGCTCGTCTCGTTGCCTATCTGATCGTAGAGCGGCGCGCCGATCGCGTTGATGAGATCGTCCAGGATGTCCTGCAGGCGCTCGTGGGCGACGAGCTCGAGCGCCACGTCGGCGACCTTCGAGCCCAGGTGGGGTGTGGCGACGGTGACGATGGAGGCGACGAGATCGGGCCTGTCGTGCGCGACAACGCGGGCGTCGAGCCCCCCCTGCGAGTGGGCGATGATGTTCACCTTCTCGTGGCCTGTCGCGTCCAGGATCTGCTCGATCCGCGCGAGCAGCTGCGCGCCGCGAACCTCGGAGCTGTTGAACGGGTCGACGGCGGGCGTGAAGACCGTCTCGCCGCTCTCGGCGAGGGTCTCTTTGACGTTGTAGAAGTAGCTCACGTATCCAGCGCCCGCGAAGTCTTCGAATCCGAAGAAGCCGTGAGCGAACACGATGGGATACGGCGGCCCGAGCTTCCCTGACGGCCAGCCGCCGCCGACTTCGCCCGGGTCGTCCGATAAGCCCGACGAGCTCGCCCAGCCGCCCGAGGCGGAGCCGCCCCCCGCGCCCGTGAGCACTTCGCCGGTGCTCGCCGGCGGATCGAACTGCTCCCCGGCCGCGCTGCAGCCCGCGAGGAGCGCACAGGAGACGACCATCGCACACCCTACGAGACCAGCGATCACCCACTGTCGCATTGACGAGCCCCCGTGTGAGACTTGCACTTACGCGAACCACCAACAGGCGATGACGAGGATGCTTACGAAGAAAGATCCAGCACGACCACCTCCTGCCGGAATCAGCTCAGACTCTGCTGATGGGATGCTGATGTCAAGCGCTGTCGGAAATTTGAACCATTCAAGGCCTTCGGCGCTTTGCGTTGGGGGCGGCGGTGGGCGTCCTGCAATGCGCCACGGGTTTTGACGCCGTGCTGGCGCATTGCGTCGCGGGTCGGCGTTGTTTTTCCATGCGGAGGGGCGGGCTGGCTCCGGTAGGTTCGTGGGCCATGCGATCTGTCCAGAGCTCGTTTGCGCTTGTCCTGGTGGGTACCCTGGCCGCTTGCGGTGGCGCGGCGCCTCCTCCGTCGGAGCCGGATCGTGCGGAGACCGAGGTGGCTGCTGCGGCGCCGGCCGCGAAGGAGGGTGAGGCGGCGGAGGGTGAAGGTGGGAAGAAGGAGGAGGACGCCGCGGCGGAAGCGTCACGGCAGATCCCGACGACGTGCGAGCAGCGGGGCAACGAGTGTTTGCCGCCGGTGGCGTTCGTGAAGCGGCTCTGCAGCGGGTTCCATCCGGACGTGGCGCTGACCCTGTTCGCGAAGGGGTCGCCGTTCACGCGCGGGTACCTGACGCGGGACACCGACGCGGTGAACGCCTCTGGCGGGTCGTCCTCGAACGACAAGCTGGTCTTCGATGAGGAGGTGCTGATCCTCTATCACCGGGAGCCGGAGACCGGGGGCATGGTCGTGAGCGGCGCCGGCGGCGGATACGAGGTCCTGCGATGGGACGGGACGTGCGCCACGCTGATGGCGGAGGAGGTCCGGCAGCACGTGCCGCCGAAGCCGAAGTTCGCGGCGATCCCGTGGAAGAGCCTCGATCAGAAGACGCGCGACGCGTTTCTGGCCGACGAGAAGACGGGCAAGCTCATCATCGAGCGGAAGAGAGAGTGCAAGGGCGCGACGATGGGGGCGGTCACCGCGAAGTGCGAGAAGGTCGACAAGCAGATGGCGGCGGCGCTGATCGAGTACGTGCGCAACGGCGGAGCGCTGCCGGCGCCGGGTCCGCTGCCCTGAGGGGCGGCGGGCGGGGGCGGGGCGCTTCCGGATGGGGTGGTTGGAAGCGCCGCCGGGCCGATGAGGGACGGGGGACCGCGGTCGCGGTCGGCTACTCCGGCTTGTCCTTGGGCGCCACGTAGTCGGGCGGGAGCTGCGCGGCCTCGTTCCCGCCGGTGAAGAAGTACTTGTCGAGCTCGGTCATCCAGATCCGCTGGCCGGCCTCGGAGATGAGGTCGAGGCGGTACTCGTTGATGAGCATCTTCGAGTGCTCGAGCCACATCCGCCACGCCTCCTTCGAGACGTTGTCGAAAATCCGCTTGCCCAGCTCGCCCTTCAGCGGCGGCTTCTCCAGCCCCTCCGCCTCACGGCCGAGCTTCACGCACTGGACCATCCTCGCCATAAGTTGCCCGACTCCTTTTCCTTTTCGCGGGCTTCTTAGCCGAGCCGCGAGGAGCCGTCGAGAGCGGCAGGCGCGCAGGCGTGGTCAGCGGGGGGCGACCACGGGGGGGGCGACCAGGTAGCGGCCCGACCAGACCAGGCGGGCAAGCGGACGGCACCAGGTTGGGGCAGCTGGAGACGGGCAAGGCCGGCGGAGGCGCGTGGAGGCAGCAGGAGGCAGGAAAGCCGAAAGAACCGGACGAATCGGCCCCGACCGGCGCACGGCGACGTCCGCGACGGCGTCAGCGACGGAACGATCTGGCGCCGAGGGGTTGACGGCAGCACGGTTTCTAGCAATATTCGGTCCGTCTGAACGAACCACGAGGGGGCGATCGGCTTCGACGTGGGGACTGAAGGTCTGTCTGCGTGCTGGCGGCTCCTGCTCCGCCTATCAAGCGGGACGTTACAAGTGCGAACGACAACGCATACGCTGTCGCGGCCTAATAACCGCTAAGCCATCCGAGGAGAAGGTCGTCCTAGTACTCTAAGGGTGTCAACCACAGGGCTGGGTCGCGTGAGGACGCCCTCGATAACGCGGCCGAGATTCAGTGAGGGATAGGTCGTAGCCGAATCTACGAACGCCGTCGCCGGCGCATGGCGACTACGCACGTGAACGAAGGTAGACTGGATGCCTTGCGGACCCGGGTTCGATTCCCGGCGCCTCCACCAAGAAGACACGGCGAAAGCCGTGTCTTTTTTCTTTTGTGGGCTCTGCGGGTGACCTGACAAAGTTTTGCGAGGTCTGGCGAGGCTGGACGGTGTGAGACAGAGCACCGGCAGCGGATGGCCATAGCCGAACCGGCGGAACGGAACGGGGCGGGATGGTCGACTGGGGGCCTGCGATCCGGATCCCGGGTCCGCCCTGCTGGAAGCCAGGACCAGTGAAGCGGGACCGGTTGTAGGTGGACCGGAGGCGACCCCGATCCCCCTACCTACCCGAGACGATGCAGCCGAGCGGGCGCCTCTTGACACGGGACGGTAGCTCCGCTGACCTCACAGAGGGAGGTGGCCACGAGGATGGCTCGAGCGGCCATGAGGGCCGGAGAGACGCGCTCTCGGCGCGGACCGCATCCGTCGGCGCGTAGGGTTGTGCCGTCGGATCTTCTGTCAACGAGATGGACGTCTCGTTGTCACTGCACACGACGTAGGCATCCCTGGCCACGCCTTCACACCGTGAACGATGAGCACCTTCCGATCTGGGCGCACCTTCTTGCCGGACTACCTACTACCGGCACACAATCTCTGTCTACTGAATCAGAAATCCCTCCTGGATCTACTTCGATTTGGCGAAGAAAACCGCTCGTTCGACCAAGAGATTCTGTTTCGCAACGACAGCGACGAGAGCGCATACAAGACAACAAGGAGCTTACTGGAGTGGCTCGATCAAACAGGCCGACAGAATGAATACGCGACGTTTTTGACGCGCACCACATTCTCAGCCCTGCTTTCCGAATCGCTGCACTTCTTCCGATCGGCTCTCGACGCGTCGGAGATGGCCCGATTAAGCGTTGCCTACGTACTGCTCAGGAAACCGCTTCAAGACATACTGCATGTTCTTGAGGACATGGCCTTGAACCCCGGCGAATTTGCAGACAAATTGCGGCAGGATCCGATCCTGCTCGATCCCAAGAAAAAAGAAAAAGGCGGAACGTTGCTGTCGCGCCATCTTCAGCGAATCGAACGAGTTGTAATCGCGCTCGGAGAAGCCGATCGATTCGATGCCGATTACGTCATGCGGCTTCGATATGACAAGAACCTCGACGACAGCTTTGATCGGCAATGCAACTTCGCCATGCATCTGGTCACGACCAGGGACAGCATGAGCACGCCGCCGCTGTCCCTCAACTTCGTTTTCGCTTCCGGGCAAGATGCAAAATTGGCCCAGTGGTACCACTTGTACAGTCGACTTCCGTATTTGCTGTTCTACACGAGGCGGCTCTTTGAATACGTATTTTCCGTCTTCGAGAAATCCGGCCCGATGAACCTTGATGACGTCGAGCGACGGATCCCCGCCAGCAGCATTCTCTGGTGGCGCAATGTTCCTGATGAAAACAAGTCTGCCTCGATCCAACGCTTCATTGACGCGACACAGCAACGGCTCATTGTCGCATGCAAGACCAACGGTTTCCCCGCACCTGCTGACTCCGATTTGCTCCGCATGAGTGCAAGTGGTGCTTGGCCAGGTGAGCGAACGCTTCGGGTGCGACTACGTGAGACACGCTACTCCATGTCAAATTTACGGCGCCGTGCAATCAGTTGGGCACGCGATCTTGCAGATGAGGAGAACGCTGATCCGGACAGGGTACGAGACGTAGCTTGGCGCCCCCGGTGAGAGGGGGCTCAGCGCTCGCATTTAACCTTTCGAGGCCTGCTCGGACTTCACTCGCGTTGCGGCCCGCACGCTTGCAGATCCACCTGCGTGGATTTTTCCCCCGAGGCTTCGACGGGTCGGTCACCCTCCCCGCCGCTCGGGTGGCTACCGGGCTGCATCGACATTTGCCCGGGCTGAACTTCCATCAGCTGCAAGAACACTCCTTTCCACGGCACACTCTCAAACCCGTTGGCATTCTCCGGGGCTGGCGGAGGTCGTGCGCATCGCGAGCAAGGGCCGCGGTAGGGCATGAGCGTTCGCCACACTCCCCCCGACCTACCCCACGAGGGCTTGACACGGGCGAAAATCTAGTGTTTCGTGCCCCCGGGACTCGGTCATACGAGCGCCACCGGGGCGCTCCCGGTAGAGGAGACGATGATGCTGAAGCACTGCCTGCTGGGTCTCGCATCGTTGCTTGGATTCTCGGCGTGCAGTCCCTGTTGCGACTCGAGCCCCAATCGCCCCAAATACTGCAGCGCCCAGGTACCCCCCCCGGTCGGACCGGTGGGGGGGGGCGCGAGTGCCGCTCGCGCGGTGATGGCGAGCTTGGAGAGCATCCGCTGTTCGCCGTACTTTAGCGATAGATCTGCGCTGCCCAACGGAGGGGCACCACAGGGAGCCACGGAGCTTTTCTGGCCGACCATCGATGGGCTCGGCGGCTTCGCGGCAGTATTCGTCGGACCGAACGAGGTACGCACCGGGCTCACTGTGAACGAGTACCGGGGGATCGCCACGGGGAATCCGATCTCCGCGCGACCGCAGCCACCAGGCAAGATGCGGCGGGTGTGCGTCGGGCGCTGGGGCTCGTACGGAGTTATGGATCGCACGCCGGCCGAGCAGGGACTGTCGGTCGTGCCCTTCATCTGGTCGCACCTGCTCCCCGCTGTGCCCTCGGGCGAGGACATCGTCCCGTTCGACGGCCCGGTCGACGGGTTCGCGGCGACGAGCCCGGACCATCGCGAGATTCGACTGCACCGAATCACGGATACCGTCGCAACCTCCGTCCTCCATCAGGGCGCTTCTCTGGAGCTCGGAGGCGGGACGTTGCCCGACGGGAAGCTCCTCCTCGTGATCAACGACTACGCGGGTCCGCAGCCCAAGCTAGTGCTGATCGAGGACGTTCTCGGGACGCCTGTCAAGACGGAGCTCGCGTCGCCCGAGAGAACTCTTCCCCGCTTCTCGATCGTCGCGCAGCGCCAATCCGGGGCAATCGACGTGCTCCTCTACGACGTGACGGGGCGGCTTTGGTTCGCCAGGAAATACAACGGCGCGTGGTCCGCGCCGAAAGCCACCACGGCCTCCGTGTATGGCGCCGCGGTGGAGAATTCCCTGATTTATACCCCCGAGGGCGCAAAGCTCGCCTTCGTCAAGCACGTCGACGTCCCCCGTGGCGTGGCTGAGCCTTTCGACCAAGATATCGTCTATGTGATGGAGGAGTTCACCGGCCGATGGACGGAGGGCTCCGTGCAGGGGTTAAAGGCTGAGTACGTGGGGGGCCTGGGTTGGTTCGCCAGACCCGCCGTCGCAAATGACCGTGGCGTCCCAGAGGACAGCGCGGTCTCCGAGCTCTATCTCCGAGCCTCGCCACGCTTCGCACGCTGGTTTCACACCTATTCAGGGCTTGGTCTCGTCTACCAGTCCACCGACGGGCCCACGAGCAACCAGCTCGTTGTCCGCCAGCCGGAATTTCGGCCGGGAGCGCTGTCGAGCGACGGACTGCGCCTGAGCAAGCCGGTCGCCACCGGAAAGGCGTATGCCCTCCCCGGAGCCATGACCGACGACGTGAAGAGTGCCATTGCGGCGCATAAGCGAGAAAAAGCGCAGCAGAAGCCGACAACGCCGACGCCGAATCAGCCGACGCACCCGCGGGGGATCACGCTCTTCAACATCAGTCACCAAGCAATCGGCCTCTGCGGCTTGAGCCCCTATGGGCAGATGATGGCATTCTCCATCGCGCAGTCCGGAGGCAAGGTCACGCTTGGTCCGACCGAGCTCGAAGCGATTTACCGCGGAACGCAGAGCCAGTTCCTAACCCTCTACGTCGTTCCCGACTATCTCACTCCCAACAACCTCACGACGTCAAGTCTTTCCGGCTACGATTGTCAGTCTGTGGGTGGCGCACCATGGGGTCGATTTGTCGACATGGCCACGGTCGCAATCGAGCTCGAATGTCGAGACGAGATCATGGGTGGCTTTGTTGCGTGTGACGAGGACTGAGTCGCTCACCTCGATCAACTCCGTTAATCGAAACTCCGTCCAGCGGTTCGATCCACTGCGTGGTTCGACGTGACGCCGCGGATAGGCATCCCTAAAGCGACGACGAGAATCTTCTGCGGCCGTCGGTGAGGGGACCACTGGGTGACGGAACGGGCATTTTGCCCGCCGAACAAGCCGCTGGTGCGCGACGGCGCGCTGACCCCTCGCTCCGCTCGGGGCCGCGCGCCGCGGCACAGCGGCCGATCGTTAGGCCGCTTACGCGCTGGAGTGCTCGACCTCCTTGTCTCTGCTGCAGCGAGCAGCCGCCCGATGGTCTCGTGGGCGATGCGAGCCGCCTCGACGTCGCCCGCGGCGAACGCCGCTCCGCCGGCGCTACCCGCCGCGGCGAACGCGCTCGGCGGCGAGGTCAATGACGCCGGCAGCATCGGCTCTCGGCGCGCCGAGCAGCCGCCCGATGGTCTCGTGGGCGATGCGAGCCGCCTCGACGTCGCCCGCGGCAAGCGCAGCCCTCATGCCTTCCGCGAGCTGGCCGAGCAGCACCGTCCGCGGGTCCGCCAGTTTCGTCTGTGATTCGTCCGGCTCACGAGGTTTCGCGCACTTACCCGCTGTCAACGGCACGGTTGCCGCTCCCGACCCATGCGGAAACCCACGCGTTCCCTGCAGATCCCCACCCTCGGCAGGCGTTTCGATTCCCGGCGCCTCCACCAAGAAGACACGGCGAGAGCCGTGTCTTCTTGCTTTTGTGGGCTCTGCGGGTGACCTGACAAAGTTTTGCGAGGTCTGGCGAGGCTGGACGGTGTGAGACAGAGCACCGGCAGCGGATGGCCATAGCCGAACCGGCGGAACGGAACGAGGCGGAATGGTCGACTGGGGGCCTGCGATCCGGATCCCGGGTCCGCCCTCCTGGAAGCCAGGACCAGTGAAGCGGGACCGGTTGTAGGTGGACCGGAGGCGACCCCGATCCCCCTACCTACCCGAGACGATGCAGCCGAGCGGGCGCCTCTTGACACGGGACGGTAGCTCCGCTGACCTCACAGAGGGAGGTGGCCACGAGGATAGCTCGAGCGGCCATGAGGTCCGGAGAGACGCGCTCTCGGCGCGGACCGCATCCGTCGGCGCGTAGGGTTGTGCCGTCGGATCTTCTGTCAACGAGACGGTCGTCTCGTTGTCAATCTTCGCGAACGTTCTGGACTCCAAGCATGACGACGCCACCCGTACCCTCCACAGAACGCCCCAATGGGAAACCATCGCCTTGGGCGACCCGGGCATGTATCGCATTTGGAATAGCGCTGCTATTGAGCTTAGCTGCTGGCTTCGTCCTCAGTGACAGAGCCGCTGTCGTAGCCGTCGCTGCGCCGACACTGCTACTCGCCATGGCGTTCGCACGGATCGACCTGTTCCAGGAGATCAAGGGCGCCGGTATTGAGCTGAAACTTCGCCAGGCAGAGGAGGTAACAAGAGAAGCGAAAGCAACAATTTCAGAACTCCGGCTCGCGGCCAACACGATGGCAAGGATCTCGCTCGAACTGCTTGGCCGAGCGGGCGTACTGGGAAAGATCCCGGACGCCGATAAAATCACCATCAAGGACGACCTCATCGGCACGCTCCGGACAATAGGCGTCTCCGATGGCGAGATCGAGATGTCAACGCGGGGATTCAATGCATTGCTCCGGCTTCGGCATGCGAACAAGATTGTTGAAGCAGCCTTCGAGACTCAGCTGGAAGTCACCGAAGCCGCCAAGAGCAATGAGGTTCGCTCTAAGCTGGATGAGGCGCTCAAGCCATTAACTGACCCCGATTCACTAACCGTTTCCTCTCCCGAGCGCTACCGAGCAGCGATAGAGAAAATCGGAGTGATGGGCCCTCGGGTAGAAGAACGGATCGTCGACTATGAGTTCTTTATCGCAAATGGCAGGATCCGCCGGCCGACGCATTGGGACTAAGTGATTGTCATGGGCACTCAGGGCTCTGATTGCTCAAAAGACCCGCGAAACCGCTGTTGTCCTGCGCTACGCGTCCCGCGTGTGCGCTTCGTCGCGAGAGCGAGCCCCCTGCCTGCCTCCACACAGAACGCGCCGAGCAGCCGCCCGATGGTCTCGTGGGCGATGCGCGCCGCCTCCACGTCCCCCGCCGCGAGCGCCGCCCCAGCCGGCGCTACCCGCCGCGCCGACTGCGCTCGACGGCGAGGTCGATGACGCCGGCCGCGTCGGCCCTCGGCGCGCCGAGCAGCCGCCCGATGGTCTCGTGGGCGATGCGCGCCGCCTCCACGTCCCCCGCCGCGAGCGCCGCTCTCATGCCTTCCGCCAGCTGGCCGAGCAGCACCGTCCGCGGGTCCGCCGGTTTCGTCCGGGATTCGTCCGGCTCACGAGGTTTCGCGCACTTAGCCGCCGTCGTCGGCACGCTTGCCGCTCCCGTCGCATGCGGAAACCTACGCGATCCCTGCGGATCCCTACCCTCGGCAGGCGTTTCGATTCCCGGCGCCTCCACCAAGAAGACACGGCGAGAGCCGTGTCTTCTTGCTTTTGTGGGATCTGCGTGTGACCTGAAAGATTTCGGTAAGGGTCTGGGCCGGGCTGGACGGTGTGAGGCAGGGAACCGGCAGCGGGTAGAGCCATAGCCAACAGGCGGAACGGAACGGGGCGGGATGGCCGACTGGGGGGGCCGCGACCGGATCCCGGGTCCGCCCTGCTGGAAACCGGGACCAGTGGAGCAGGACCGGATGTAGGTGGACCTGCGGCGACCCCGATCTCCCTACCCACCCGAGACGAGTCTGCCGAGCGGGCTCTTCTTGACACGGGACGGTATCTCCGCTGACCTCGCAGAGGGAGTTGGCCAAGGGGTTGATCAAGCGGCAAAGCGGACCGGAGAGACGCTCTCTCGGCGCGGACCGCATCCGTCGGCGCGTAGGGTTGTGCCATCGGTTCTTCTGTCAACGAGATGCTCGTCTCGTTGTCAATCTTCGCGAACGTTCTGGACTCCAAGCATGACGACGCCGCCCGTACCCTCCACAGAACGCCCCAGCGGGAAACCATCGCACTTGGCGACCCTGGAGTATCTCGACCGCGACGCCGCCCTCGCCCCACCAGGTAGCAGGATCCGCGGGGTTGCCGATGCCCCGCCCTCGCCGGCTCTCCGCAGCGGCGGCCCATCTTCGGAGATGCGCAGATAGGTCGCGGAAGTCGCTGCCTATTCACGGGAATACGCAGATATGCCGCGGAGCGTCGCGACCTATTCGCGGGAATACGCAGATATGCCGGGGCGCTTCGCCGCCTACATGCTATAACCCGCCGCTAGGCCCTGCGACGCAACTGATTGCGACGTTGGGCACGCGAGAGGGACCGTGATCGAGAGAGCTGATGGGACCTCTAGCGTGCGGCCATGGTATCAACGGGTCCACCCCAGACCTCACAGCGTCTCCTTTTCCTCCGCGAGCATGCGGCGATGACCAATAACCTCGACATGTTTCTTCCCGATGACACTTTCACCTTTAATCATCCTCCTCTCAATAGTTCAGGCGACATCTATCATACTGTGGCTCTGCTGTTGGTCCTGAAACACCTGGGGCTTCCGCTGCCGAAGGTCAGAGTGGGCTACTTCGATGTTCCCGACGGCTGCTTCAAGACTGAAGGGAAGCTCAAGGCTACAGAGCTTCACGCGACCCGAGCGACGAGCTTTGCGTCAGCGCTCGGCTTTGATGCCCAAGTGCAGATGATCAAGGTGAACCTTCCGAGGTGCGTCCGCATCAACTCAAGGCTCAAAGCTACGCGCGAGGCAATTTTCCGCGAGGATTCATCCGCGAAAGTGCTCGATCAGAAAGTCTCTACCGGCCTGTTAGCGTTGATCGCAGACCACCTCGGTAGCACAGCTGTTACTGATATCATTCGCACGGGGTTCACAACCTATGCGAGCCCACTCACGACTCAGTTAGACGCGGCGTCGAAACGTTGGCTGGATGACGAGTACGAGAAGGTTCGCAAACATGCAGCACCCGATGCACAGATAGTCATCTTCCACGAGCGTCTGGCGGACAATCAAAATCAGAACAACTCGACTGGCCGCGCGTTCGACGCGATAAGGAAGAAGATCAAGGCTCTCGCCAACGTGCGACAATTCACCTTCCGAGCAGGCCCAGCTCCGACCTCTTGGCCCAATAGCTCTCGTTCAAGGGCGTACGGGGACTGCGATGAGACATGCTCCAAGGGTCTCACAGAGCACTGCGTTCACCAGGTACGGTATCTCCAGCTTCTTGCACGTCTCAAACGAGAGCTAATCACCCACGATGGAGGAAGCCGCTTCTTGGGAATTTATGGTTCCAGTTCGGGCACACTCGACGCACCCAGCTTTATGGGATTGCGAGCGCTCTCCTTCCATCAATTTGCCGATGGCCCCCACGGCCGGAACGAGAGCAGACGCGATACAGTTCGCAATGCCCAGGACCAGAGGGAGGCCCTGATGTCTTGCTTCAAATCAGTTGCTGCAAAAACCCAAAGGCACAAGGATGCTGCCGACATCTTCGCGCAGTGGATGGCCGGGAGCTACGAAGGCCTCAAACTCGTCGCGACCCCCAGTGTCGACCGAGTCTACACTCAAGTTCATACGCGACCAAGGAAGGGGCGTAGGTCGCGAGAAGTCGCAAAAGACATCGCAGGAATCGATAAAAAGCTATGCACGCTACTAAGACGGTGCCTAACACGGTAATGCAGCTGACAAGCCCCGACGCTGCGCAGAGTGTCATTCTGCCACTCTGCTTGCTTTCGTGGCTTGCAGCTGATTACCACGTTCGGCCCGCACCCGCCACGGGCGACTGCGCGCCTCGTGATCCGAGCGCGGCGGCCGCACAAGGAGGCCGCCGCGGCGCGGCGCGCGTGGCTCGCCGGCCGCCCGCCGTCGCGCGGAGTCGCGAGCTCTCGCGCAGCCGCGCGCCGCTTCCACCGAGCGCGCTCGCGGCGCGCGCCCTCGGCGCAGGCGTGGTCTCCCCGGCGCTCCCGCCCGCGCCGCACCCAGGCCGAAGGCCCGCGCCGCAGCCCCTCGCAGGCGCTCCCGAAGCGGCCAACGCGCGCGCCGATGAGAACCTGGCGCGGCTCGCCGACTTCGTGCGGTGCCTCGCGCGGGGCGCGGAGCAGGTCAACCTGGTCTTCCCGGAGGAGAGCCCTGCCGTGGCGGAGCGCGATCGGCTGAGCGAGGCGCTCCTGCCGGAATGACGGAGGGGTTGCGGCGGGTCCGAAGCGCTAGCGCGCCGCGTTCTCGATCCGGCGCGGCGTCAGACCGGCGCGCCTGTCGGCTCGACCGGCGCAGGCTCGGGCGGCGCAGGCTCGTCGGGCGCGGCGGCGCTGCCGCGGCGCTTCGGGCGGAGCCGCCGCAGGGCGCTGCGGAACGAGGTGGCGCTGAAGCGGCGCTTGCAGTATTACGAGGGGTATCTCGTGCCGTATATCCTCTATGGCATCAGAGCCATCGGCCTCGACGCGACCAAGGCGATCCTCGCTCCGCAGATGATCGACGAGTTCCGGGTCAACACCGGCCTCGACGTGGTCCCCGCGGACAAGATCGACGCCTATTACGACTTCCTCAGCTCGATCGGCGCGCAGTAACACCGCGTTGGCCAGGACGAGTTTGCCGTGGCAAACCGTCCCCCACCTCCCGTCTCCCTTCGGCGAGCGCGCTCGGACCTTCGGCGAGCGCGCCCCGACGGGATCGATGCCGCCGAGCGCACGCGAGCCGGGCGCAGACCGTCACCGCCGGTCCCGCGCGGCGCGGCCTGGTGATCCGGTCGGGGATGCCTGGTAAAGGTGGAGCAGGAGGCTCTCCCTGAAGATCTCTCGACGGCTTTCGCCCTTCACCTTGGCGCTGCTCGCAATCTCGTGTGGTCCTGCCGCCGGTCCGGCTCCAGCGGCGCCCGCGTCGGTCGCCATTCCTCCCGCCCCGCCGGAGGCGTCGGTGCGCGCCGAGGGCGGGCCCGCCGGCGGTCCCGTCGATCCGTCGGCCCCGCTGGTGTTGCCGGCCGCCGCGATCCCGCCTGCGCCCTGGATCGAGCCGCCCCTCGACGAGCAGGAACGCGAGCTGGCCGAGCGGGACCTGTTCCGCGAGCACCGCGAGATCGCCCTCGGCGCGCGCGTCGCGGTCTTCGCCGCACCTGGAGACGGCGCCGGCGCCGCAGGGCGAGCCGGCGGTGCGAGCGGCGCCGGCGCCCCGGGCGCAGCCGCTGTCGGCGCCTTCGCGGTCCACCAGGACCTCGGCGTCGTCGGCCCCTTGAAGCTGCCCGCGGGCTTCATCTGGGTTGGCGTCGCGGGCCAGCGGGACGACGCCCTCTACGCGGCGACGCCCGAGGGCGCGCTCCACCGCGCCGCCGACGTCCACGCCGCGCTCCGGCCCGACGGCTTCGAGCTGCGCGGCAGCGTCCCCGGCGCGACGGCCTGGGACGCGGCCGGCGGCCTCATCGCGGCCGCGGCGGGGGAGCGCGTCAGCGTCTCCGCGGACGAGGGCCGCACCTTCACCTCGGCCGTCGTCGCGCCGGGCAAGCCGGTGCGCGCGGTGCTCGTGCGGCCCGACGGCGTGCTCGTCGCGCGCGTGCCCGCCGAGGCGCCCTCGCACGGGCGCCCGGCGCCGCCGGGGCGTGCGGCGCCCCCGGGCACGTTCGTCTCGTCGGATCGCGGGCAGACCTGGGCGCGGTCCACGTTCCAGCCGCGCACGCTCGAGCGCGCGGGCTCCTGGATCTGGAACGGCGATCCGGACTGCCCCGCCGTGCTGAGCCGCGACGGCCGGGCGTGGACCCGGGCCGCTCCCGCCAACCTGCTGTACGACCTGCCGCCCTTCGGCCTGGCGCTCAGCCTCTCCACCACGATCATCGCCCAGGAGGCCGGCGCTCGCCGTTCGGCCCTCGTCCCGCCGGCGCCCGAGCCGCCTGCGCGCGGCGCCGCGGCGGTCGGACGGGAGCCGCAGTGCAAGGAAGGCGGGCTCGGGCTCACCGGCATCGGGGAGGGCGGCGGCGGTCATGGTGGCTGCGAAGGGGCGCTGTGCCTGCGCTTGGACTTCCGGCAGCCGCCGCCGACGCGCACGTGGCTCGCGGCGTTCGACGACGGCCTCTGCGATCCGGCGCGCGTCCCGCCGGGCGGCAAATGCGCCGCGCACCTCGTGCGGCCGCCGACGTTCGCGGTCGTCGACCAGCGCGCGGGCGCCGTGACGCCCGTCGCGGCGCCGGAGGGGTGCGCGCAGCCGGTCGACCTGCGCAACGCGGCCGGCGTCGGCGTGCTCGTCTGCCGTGCCGCAGGCGGGGGCGCGGCGCTCTTCGTGCGGGGCGCGCAGGGCCCGTGGCGCGCCGAGGGGACCCACGCGATCCCGGCCGACGCGATCGGGCGGATCATCGCGGCGCCGGACGGCACGCTGCTCCTGCTGCTCGAGCGGATGCGGCACGCGAGCGCCCCGCAGCGCGAGCCGCTGCAGGCGCTCGTGCGCAGCCCGCTGCCGCTGGGCGCGCCGCAGGCGTGGCGGCGCGTCGTGGTGCCGGACGGCGTCGCGGCGATGCCGGCTCCGGGCGGCGCGGCGCTCCTCGCGAGCTCGCCCGCGGCCTCGGCGGGCGGGCGCCTCGATGTGTCGCTGGATCGCCCGGGTCACCCGGTGCTCGCCCTGGCGCGCGGGGTCGAGGTGTCCCAGAATCTGATGCGGATCGAGGTGCACGACGGTCGCGTGCGGGTCGGCGTGCGTCCGAAGCCTGCGCCAGAGCTCCGGGGCGAGCCCTGGTACACGCGGGACGAGCGCTGGCATGTGCTGACCCACGGCGGCGAGCTCGTCCCGGAGGCGCCGCCGCCGGGGACGCCGGCCGACGCGCGCCGGTTCGGCCCCGCGGGGCGGTAGGGAGGGCGCGCGTCCCCGCGGTCTCGCTCGGGGCGCCGCGGGCCTACGGCGCGTTGACGAACGGGTCGATGAAGTCGACGTAGCGGTCGACCGGTGTGTGCCAGCCGCTCGTGCACGGGTATCCCTCGCTCCCGCCGTACGACGTCACACCGACGATCGCTGCTTGGCGATATCGATGATCGCGGCGCGCACGAAGGCGCACGCGTCGTCTCCGTCGAGCGCGGCGGGCCAGAGCAGGTCCATGCCGCCGGCGGGGTGCGCGAAGGGAAAGAGCGCGCTGCGAAGGTGCGGCCGCTGCCGCACGAGCTGCGCCGCGAAGACGTCGGGCAAGGTCGCCACGAGCTGGCTGCCGTCGACGATGGCGCCGATCGCACTGAAGCTCGCGACCGAGCAGCGGACACGTCGCTCGACGCCGAGCCTGTCCTCGACCGTGCCGCGGAGGTCGCCGTTGTACGAGACGATGACGTGCTCCTGCGCGAGGTACGTGCGCTTGCTGGGGCGCGCGCCGAGGCGCACGTGGCGCGGGTCGAACAGGCAGACGAAGTGGCCGCGGTTGAGCGGCGTGCGCAGGATGCCCCGGCGGATAGGAAACCATAGAGCTCTCGCCCGTGTCAAGCCCCGCGGGAACGGCGCCGGGCGAGCCGTCTATCGCGCATCAAACACCCGCTCGCCCCGTCGCAGGGCCCGCGCGCCGTGCATTGGGTGCAGCTCTGGCTCGACGACCGCGACGTGCGTTCGCCATGACGGGCTCGGGCCGGGTGCCCACCTACGCCGCGTCGAACCCGAACGCCATCGGTTCCCACGTTGGATCGCGCGCGGGTGCTGCCGTTCGGGGCTGCGAGGGCAAGTTCAGATGATCGAGGATGCGGCGCACCACCGCTGAGTCGGTGATCGTGGAAAGCACGCGCATCCTCCGTTCGCATCTCGGGCAGCGAAGCGCATCGAAGCCGAACGAACGCTTCATGAGCACGGCCCACTCGACGTAGCGCGACGTTGCGAACAACTCCCCTTCGAGCAGCCGCCCCCAGTGCAAGACCGAGATCAGGGTCGGCTCAACTCGCACCGTGGGCTCGGCATGCGCGAGCGACCTCGCTGAGAGCGCCGGCGGAGCGCACGGCGACGCGGGCGCGGCGGGCAGAGGCGCGTGCCCCGCGCACCGCTCAGACTTCGCGGCGCGGGCCGGAGGTTTGGGTGTCACGAGAGAGCGCCACGACGAGCGAGGCGCGACCACGCCATGGTATCGCACAAGCGGGATCTTCGGCGGAGGAATCAAAGCCGCGAGCCGGGCCATGAACTCCATTGGACTCATGACGCGGTGAGTGCGTCCCCGCCGAGGTGTCTTCAGCAAGTACGCTATACGCCCATCGGGCAGGAGCTCGATTCGATCGAGTGCGAAGGCCGGGCGGGAGCAGTACCGCACGAGCCTCTCGCGCGCGGGTCGTCGACCGCCGTCATCCGCTGCGATGCGGCTCGCGCGCCGCCGCCGGTCCATGAGCCGGCCAGCACGCCACGCTCGGGGTAGGTGATCGCTGCGATTGCCTTCTCCCCTGCCCCGCCACCCGCGGGCAGCGGGGCAGGCGGCGTCCTCTCGGGCAAGGCGCCCTCTGCCAGCGCGAACCTCGTCCGGCGGCGCAGGCAGAGGCCGCCTCGCCGGGCCATGAGGGCCCCCGCGGAGCGCTCCCCACCAGCCGGCGTGCTGAGCGCCGACGCGCTTTGAAAGCGTACGACCGGACACGTGATGCCGGCACGACGAGGTCGCCCCGCGTCTGATCCCGATCGTGACATCACGACGTCCGCCGGCGTCTCAGCAGGCCGGAGTGAGCGTTGCGCGATCGTGTCTGTCCTCATGTCACCGCCACCCGCCGATTCACCTCTCACCTCGGCACGATGTTTGCTGAAACCGCGACGACCCGGCCGGGCGGCTGGGGTACCGGCCAGCCCGGACGTGACGCCCGAGAGGGACAGTGGGTCCGCCGTAAAGCAGAGAGGCGATCGAGGTGGCGAGATGAAACACGTTGACACGAGACGACGAGTCGGCCGCCGGATAGCGCTCACGCTCGGTCTCCTCGCGAGCATGGCGTTCGCCGGCTGTGGCGGCCCGAGCGAGCAAACCGCCGAGGGCACGCGGCTCGCGCCCGGCGCCGATGCGCGCATCACCGCCGATGTCGACGCCGACGCCGTGACCACGCGGCTGGCCGTGGACGTCGTGCACCTCGCACCGCCCGAGCGGATCGAGGCCGGCAGCCAGCAGTTCGTCGTTTGGCAGCGTCCAAGCTCCGCGTCCGCGTGGCGGCGGGTCGGAGTGCTCGACTACCATGCTGGCAACCGAAGAGGCAGGCTGACCGAGACGACCGTGCCACATGCCAACTTCGAGCTGCTCATCACCGTCGAGAAGCAGAGCAACCCTCCGTCGCCGTCGTCTGCCGCCATCATCGGGCCGACGTCTGTCGGGTAAGATCGCCCATCCTCCCTGCGCGCTCCTCCAGCGGCGGCGATCGCGGAGGCGGCTGGCTCGGGCGTGACGTTGCGCCCGCTCACGCTGGGGCTGAACGGTCGCGCCCCGCGCGATCTCACCGGCGCCTTTCCGCGCCCGTTCTACAGCGCCTAATATGTTGTCTCGCGCACCGAGCTCGCATCGGGCAGCGGACCGCAGCGAGCTGACATTTCCGAGTATACCGAGTTGAGCGTCAGACGAATACGGTCCAGTCTGGCGGGCGGATACTGTGCGCCTGGATCTCCCGGAGCGGACAGCGTCGAGTCGAACGTAATTAGAGGCGATTGCGTCCCAACACCAGGGTGCAGGTACACTTTGCCACCGGAGTCTCCGCACTCATACGCTATGACGTCGTATGCCGGAAACTCGATACGTCCGGACGTGGGGCGCCACATGGCATCCGATGGCACTATCGTGTGTTGCGTGGCAGTGATGCCCTGCGTCGCCTGCAGAGCCGTCAAGACGCATGCAACAGAGGGCAGGCTGGTGACGCTGACCCGCCGGGAGATGCCAGCCTTCTTCTCATGTCCGTATTCGGCCACCTTGATGTAGACCACAAAATAGACAACCAGGGCAAGGGCACTGAGCGCGACAGTTACGACGTTCCGCCACTTGAGATTTACTGGTTTCGACATCATGCCTGAATTATCGATTTGGCGGATAGGAAACCATAGAGCTCTCGCCCGTGTCAAGCCCCGCGGGAACGGCGCCGGGCGAGCCGTCTATCGCGCATCAAACACCCGCTCGCCCCGTCGCAGGGCCCGCGCGCCGTGCATTGGGTGCAGCTCTGGCTCGACGACCGCGACGTGCGTTCGCCATGACGGGCTCGGGCCGGGTGCCCACCTACGCCGCGTCGAACCCGAACGCCATCGGTTCCCACGTTGGATCGCGCGCGGGTGCTGCCGTTCGGGGCTGCGAGGGCAAGTTCAGATGATCGAGGATGCGGCGCACCACCGCTGAGTCGGTGATCGTGGAAAGCACGCGCATCCTCCGTTCGCATCTCGGGCAGCGGAGCGCATCGAAGCCGAACGAACGCTTCATGAGCACGGCCCACTCGACGTAGCGCGACGTTGCGAACAACTCCCCTTCGAGCAGCCGCCCCCAGTGCAAGACCGAGATCAGGGTCGGCTCAACTCGCACCGTGGGCTCGGCATGCGCGAGCGACCTCGCTGAGAGCGCCGGCGGAGCGCACGGCGACGCGGGCGCGGGCGACGCGGGCGCGGGCGATGCGGGCGCGGGCGCGGGCGCGGCGGGCAGAGGCGCGAACACGCCATGGTATCTCACAAGCGGGATCTTCGGCGGAGGAATCAAAGCCGCGAGCCGGGCCATGAACTCCATTGGACTCATGACGCGGTGAGTGCGTCCCCGCCGAGGTGTCTTCAGCAAGTACGCTATACGCCCATCGGGCAGGAGCTCGATTCGATCGAGTGCGAAGGTCGGGCGGGAGCAGTACCGCACGAGCCTCTCGCGCCCCTGATCGTCATCCGCTGCGATGCGCACCGCGCAATGCACGTCGAACCCGTCGCACGCCGCGGAGAAGCGTCGCTCTCGGCGCTCGAAAGCCGCGTCGGGACTGTCCTTGTGCTCGAAAGGCCGCGCAAGATACGCTCCACCTGCGAGCGCGAGCTGGGTACACGCATCGAGCGCGGAGGGCTCGATGGTCTCGTTGCTGCGCTCCTCGGCCGCGCGCTCGTCGAGGTAGCCGCGGCGCCGTAGCCAAAGAAGCGCACGCTCGCGCACCCGTCGCGCCACCTCGCTGACATCGTCCTTTGAAGGCGGCGGCGCATCGTGGAAGCGCACGCCCATGGCGGTCTTCTCGAAAACGCCGTCGATTGCCAGCGAGTGAAAATGGACGTGAACATTCAAGCTCGAGCCGAATCTCTGAGGGAACCCGACCGAGCCCGTCCGTGCGCCGGCGATGCTCGCGAGCCGCGTGGTCACGCGGGCGATCTCCTCCGCGAAGATGCGCTCCATCGCCGCGAGGACGTCGGACCTTTTGGCCGCAAGCGCACGCAGCTCAAACGGAAGCCGCGAGGTGCTCCTGAACAAGGCCATACAACACGGTCTGATGCGGTTCGCGAGGCGCGTAGGCGTGCGGCGCTGGCCGCGAGGTCCTTGGACGCGCCGACAGCGGCCGAGACTCCGCTTGGGTGAGCATCCCGGCGGCTGCGAGCGAAACACGGGCCGCTCGTGCTCCGCGGGGAATTCAGCGGGACGAAAGCCGGCGGGACCTGGCGGCGCCATGGCGGAGAGGTACGGCGCGACCACGACCGCTGCTGCGGCGAGCGGCGGCTCTCAGCCCGGCAAGAGGCGGCTCTGGGATGTCTGATCCCATGATGCGCGACCAGGCACCGCTTAACACAGAATTGGACCTGACGGCGCTTCGCGCCGCAGGTCAATTCAACGTTAGGCCGCTTACGCGCCGGAGTGCTCGACCTCCTTGTCTCTGCTGCAGCGAGCAGCCGCCCGATGGTCTCGTGGGCGATGCGAGCCGCCTCGATGTCGCCCGCGGGTAGCGCCGCTCTGGCCGGCGCTACCCGCCGCGGCGAACGCGCTCGGCGGCGAGGTCAATGACGCCGGCAGCATCGGCTCCCGGCGCGCCGAGCAGCCGCCCGATGGTCTCGTGGGCGATGCGAGCCGCCTCGACGTCGCCCGCGGCGAGCGCCGCCCCCATGCCTTCCGCGAGCTGGCCGAGCAGCACCGTCCGCGGGTCGGCCGGTTTCGTCCGCGATTCGTCTGCCTGACGCGGTTTCGCGCACTTAGCTGCCATCGACGGCACGGTTGCCGCTCCCGTCGCATGCGGAAACCTACGCGATCCCTGCGGATCCCTACCCTCGGCAGGCGTTTCGATTCCCGGCGCCTCCACCAAGAAGACACGGCGAGAGCCGTGTCTTCTTGCTTTTGTGGGATCTGCGTGTGACCTGAAAGATTTCGGTAAGGGTCTGGGCCGGGCTGGACGGTGTGAGGCAGGGAACCGGCAGCGGGTAGAGCCATAGCCAACAGGCGGAACGGAACGGGGCGGGATGGCCGACTGGGGGGGCCGCGACCGGATCCCGGGTCCGCCCTGCTGGAAACCGGGACCAGTGGAGCAGGACCGGATGTAGGTGGACCTGCGGCGACCCCGATCTCCCTACCCACCCGAGACGAGTCTGCCGAGCGGGCTCTTCTTGACACGGGACGGTATCTCCGCTGACCTCGCAGAGGGAGTTGGCCAAGGGGTGGATCGAGCGGCAAAGCGGACCGGAGAGACGCTCTCTCGGCGCGGACCGCATCCGTCGGCGCGTAGGGTTGTGCCATCGGTTCTTCTGTCAACGAGATGCTCGTCGTCTCGTTGTCAATCTTCGCGAACGTTCTGGACTCCAAGCATGACGACGCCGCCCTCGCCCCAGGTAGCAGGATCTGCGGGGTTGCCGATGCCCCGCCCTCTCCGGGTCTCCGCAGCGGCGGCCTATCTTCGGAGATGCGCAGATAGGTCGCAGAAATCGCTGCCTATTCACGGAAATACGCAGATATGCCATGGAGCGTCGCGACCTATTCGCGGGAATACGGAGGTTGGCCGCGGCGCCTCGCCGCCTACATGCTATAAACCGCCGCTAGGCCCTGCGACGCAACTGATTGCGACGTTAGGCGGGCTGCACCTCGTACACCGCAATGATTCCTATGCATGAACCCACTTCGACCTGACGTGAGAACACCAAATGGCCCGTAGCATTCACGACACCTGGGGGGTCCTGGAGCGGGCGCAGCGAGCCGACTGGTCCGACCCCAAGATCCCGCAGGCGATCGAAGCGGAGATGACGAAGAATTGGCTCCGTCAGCAGGCGATCCGCGAGAGCGAGCGGCGCTTGCGTCGAGGAGGCGCGCTGCCGCCGCAGCCGGTTCACCCCGATCATGTCCCCATCTTCATCGACGAGGCTCCGTATGTCTTTCATCCGGCCGGCGAGGAAGACGTGCGGGCCGTCCTGCACCGCCTCCCGCCGGGCTCGCTCGACGGTCTCCAGGCGATAAGGCTGTGCGTCGACCACTCGAACGCGCGCCGCGAGCCGCGGGTACGCGACCCGTTCACCGGCCGCCTCCGGCACGAGCTCATCCCCGGCGTGTTCGTGTCGTCCACGGCCGGCGATTATGACCGGCAGACCGCGATCATCCGGCTGTTCGCGTTCCTGTGCGACCCTGCCACGCTCGGGCCGATCGCGCTATATCTCAAGATGGATGTGCTCCGGACCCTCGTGCACGAGGCGGCGCACCACTTCGACGCCACCTTCCGCAAGAAGCGCAGCCGCTGGGATCTCCGCGACAAGAACGAGCTCTGGGCAAAGCGGATCGAGGCCGAGCAGGCAAGCCAAATCGTGGCATCCTATGTCGGCGAGCGATATTCATCGGAGTGCAGGGAGCTCCGATCCTGGATCAAGGATCATGGCGGCGCGGCGCTGTCACCGCTCGTCCTCCTCCGCGACGATGATGACCTTCATTGCACGTCGCGGGACGCATTCCTCGCGCTGGTGCGAGCGGTGCTTGGGGGCCGCGATCACGACGAGGCGCGGATCGAGTTCGCCCGCGATCTGCATCGCAGCGGCGAGAACGACGGTGCGCGACAGGCGGTGAAGAGGGTGCTCACCAAACGTCCGGACGCGCCCGCCGCGCTCGCGGTGAGCGCGTGCATCTCCCAGTGCGCCGAGGAGGATTACAAGACTGCAGAGGCGCTCTGTCGGCGAGCGATCGCCTCCGATCCGATGTGCCTGGATGCGTGGAACGTCCTGGCGCGCTGCTACGTGATCCAGAAGAGGTGGCAGGACGCCGCGCCCACCTGCGAGGGCGCCCTCTCGCGCGCACGGGCGGGAGACGAAGGGAGCTGGTACTTCGTCAAGACCCTCGCGGAGTCGCACCTCCACCTGGGCGACTGGTCCGCCGTGGATTCGGACGTCGCGCGGATGCGGGCCTGGGGTACGGAGCACGGTGTCCGGTGCTCTGACGTCTACCTTGCCATCGCGCGCTGCTGGAGCGAGCGATGGGAGGAGGCCCTCCTCCTCGCCTCTCGGCTGCTCTTGGCCGGAGAGTACGAGCCCTGGCAGCTCTGGCTCGCGGCTGTGCGGTTCGAGTCTGCTCATCGGCTCGGCCGGCCACACCAAGGCGGAGCCTTCCACAGCGCCGACATGATCGAGCTGGAGGGCAGCGAGTTCGCCAAGGCCTGGGCCAGACGAATTCGAGAACACATCGAGATGGATGCGCGATGATCGATACGCTCCCGTCCGCGTGTTGCTGCGGAGACTCCCGATACCCTGCGTTCCGGAGCGCTGCTGCCCAACTCGTCGCTGCACCCGGCGGGCCGCCCAGCCTCGCTCCGCTCTGCAGGGCGCCCGCGGGTGAGCGCTAGATCGTTGGGCCGCTTACGCGCCGGAGCGCTCGACCTCCTCGTCTCTGCTGCAGCGACCCCCCGGGTCCGCGCCTGTGATGCCGGACCCTCCAACGAGGCTGAGCAAACGGACGCCGATCGTTGTCCGTCCAGGTTTAAATGCGCTGAGTAGCCTTCGGCTCGCCGGACCGACCGCTAAATCGCCCGCCCAGACCACTGCGCCAGGTAGGATGGCGACATGACACAGCGCGACATCGCGCATGCACTCAGCCTCGCCCTCGGCGGGGAGGTCCTTGTCTGCCGGCCACGCCCTAATACCTCTGCAAGGCCGAGGTGGGTGAGGAGCTCTCGATCGCCGCTGATGCCGGCGGCCTGGTGGCTCCAGTGGTTCAGCTCGGTGAGGTTCGAGGTTGGTGCTCGCAAGGACGCGCTCCCGCGCTGCCGCGGGCCCGCGGAGATCCCCAACCCCAGGCGACGCGACGCAGGCCGGTCCCCTGCCGAAGGCTAGCCCTCACAGCCGATCGAGCCGGCCGCCTTCGAGCAGCACCCAGGGAGCCGAAGCCGAGTACGCCTCGGTCCCGGCTATGGGCAGGCGTGGCGCACCTGTGAGTCGATTATTGGCCCTCCTTCATCCGCGGCTCGATAGGCGGATCGAGCGCATCACCATGGACCCCGCGCAATACGATCGCGGCGTGCTGGGCTCCGTTTTCAACCGCATCGAGAGGGTCTACCCCGTATGTAGTAGATGGGCGCCCATCGATGTCAACAGTGACAGCCCAAGGCCACTTTTTCCCCGGAGGGTTTCGCGTCGGCTCGTGGATGCGAACCACGATGTCGCGCGGCTCGCCCTCTTCTGGGGTCAGCTTAAAGGTCAGCTCGAGCATCACTTACATCTCCTGTCGCAGTCTTTGAGGCATCGACTATATTCATCAGTACACCGTTTTAGGCAGGTCGTGTCGCCCCTTGGGCAAAGGCGCGGCCGCCTGGTGCAACCCCCACCACGCAGTTACAGATCACGATATTGCATACCGGCATCGAGTAGATCGCCAGGGACGGCCCGAGGCTGACGGTCGTTGTCTTCGTGGCGTACCCAAGGGTGACGGCCGTTCGGTCGTAGAACCCGACACCATCGCCTGGAACGATGCTGAGCATGTTATGGGCTTCGAGCCTGAAGTCCCCCCTCGCTGCGCCAGAGCCACCCGGCGAAGGGGCTCACGGCCAGCCTGGGCTCGATCCCGATCTGGATCCCGCCCACGCTGACGCCGCCGCTGAACTCGAGTGCGTGTGCCGGCACCGGAACACTACTGGCGAGCGCGCAGGCACAGCCGCACAGCACGAGCACGCGCCTTTGCCTTCAGCCCGTGCCCCATGCCCTCCCCCGATCCCGGATACTTCTCCTAACGGAAGGCGGCGTCAACAGGTGACCTAGGCCACATTACATCCAAACGGTCCTTGCTGACGAGGGTCAGAGCGCCATCGGCAACGTGGATGGTCAAGGTGTGCGTCAGCGAGTTCGGCACCGTCCCGTTCACCCGCGCGTTCACTACGTCTGAGGCCGATTGCTCGACGGCTCTCCGTCCCGTTACTGGCGTCGGCTGGGCTTGTTTGCCGCCCCTCAAAAAATGCGCTCAGGATGGCGCCCGGGGGCCACCATCTTCTTGGCGCTGCTCACCGACGCGGGTCGGCGCCGGCGCGGAAAGGACACGCGCCTGGCTCGGCCGCTCCGGACGCGACCCGCCGCTGGATCAATCGGGGAGTGCGGCGGTCAGGTCCAGCTCGACCAGCTGACCGGGCGGGTTGATCTTAACCAGGCGCATTGAGCGGGGGGCGAGCGGGCGCGAGAGGGACCTGATCCTCCAGGCGCGCAAGGCCATCGAAGCCTACAACGCCAGGGCTGACGTCGAGGCGCGACGCCTGCTCGACATGCACGCCATGGAGTTCCCTCGGGGTCAGCTGGCCCGGGAGCGCGAGGCGCTGCTGCTGCAACTTCGCTGAATCGGCGGCGGCCCTGGCGACAGATAGCCAGGGGTGGAGACGGCGGCGTCCTTGAGCGACGCCAGGCCGAGATCCGCCCTGCACCAGGCCAGGAGAACGAGCACGTTTATGACACGCAAGGAAGCCGTGGCGGAGCAGAGGCACACGTCACGGGTATCGCCGGCGGTCACCCCGCGGGGCGGCGCCGGGAGCGGCCTTCTCGGGTGCCTCGATCGCCCGGGAGCGAGCGCGACGCACGGCGTCGAATGAATCGCTCTCGCGACCGTCGAACGCCGCGCCAGCGCGACCCCCGGCGACGAAAACGTGCGCCGGCGGGCGCGTACAGGTCGGCAGATCGGAACAGGAGAGTTGTATGCGGCTGAATTGGTTCGGGAGCACCGTCGTGGTGATGTCGATGATCGTTGGTTGTGGAGGCGACGACAAGGGCGCTGGGGGGCAAGCGCAAGGGGCTGGGGGGCAGGCGCAAGGGGGCGAGGGCGGGGCCGGCGGGAGCACGGGCAGCGGGGCCGGCGGGAGCGCGGGCAGCGAGACCGGCGGGGGCGGACAGGGGCCCGCCGACTGCCCAGAAGCGCAGGTGTCCTGCAATGGCGCGTGCCTCCCCGTGGGCGTGTCGGCCGGCGGCTGCACGGTGCTCGCGCACGCCGGGAAGCACGTGTCCATCGATCACGGCATCGCGGTCGACGCGTCGCACGTGTACTGGGTCGAGCAGCTCACACACACCGCCGTCGCGCGCGTGGCGAAGGCGGGGGGAGGGCGCGAGGAGATCTACGATTCACCCTATGTCCCCCTGTCCGTCGCGGTGGACGAGAAGAACGTGTATTGGGCCGAAAACTCGGTCTCGCACTGGCTCCGCGCGATGCCGAAATCGGGCGGTGCCGTGTTCGATCTGGTGACGTTGGTCGACGACTTTGGCGGCATCGAGGATGTCGTGACCGATGGCGAGCGCGTGTTCTTCACCCAGCAAGTGCGCTCGGGGCCGCTCGACGTCAGGAGCGTCGGGCTCGACGCCGGGGACGAGGTCGTGCATGGTCCAGCCGGCGACATCTTCAGCACGACGCTGGCCCTGGATTCCGGGTTCGTCTACTGGAAATCCGTCGAGTCCTTCGACAAGGACGAGATCCTGCGCTCCCCCCGGACCGGCGGCGAGCCGCAGGTGACCGTGACCGTGGGCGGTGGCACCCTCCAGGGCTTCGCGATCAGCGGCGAGTTCATTTATTACATGAGCCCCGGCGCGATCTGGCGCGTGCCCGTATCCGGCGGCGATCCGACCGAGGTGCTCTCGTCCCCCGACGTGGAGGGCACCTTCTTCGTCGCCCACGCACAGGCGCTCTACTGGGCCTCGTCCGGAGCGCTGTGGCGCGTCGGCGTGGACGGCAAGAATCCCACCCAGCTCGTCAAGACCGACGATTCCATTTCCCACATCGCGGCCGACACGAGCGGCGTCTACCTGGCCATCAACAAACGACCGGGATCGACGTCGGACGGGTTCATCGTCAGGGCCGAAGACTGAGGGCGGATCGCGCCGATCGTGCCGCCGGGAGACGCGACGATCGTCGGGGTGAAGGGGGCGAGAGAGCGGCTGCAGCGGCTCGGGTGGAAGGGCGCCTGACCGGGACGGCGCGGGGCGCCTCGCCCGATCCAGCGCTCACGAAGCGCTCGACTTCACGCTCGCCCCCCGGCGTCCGTTCGCCTTGATCGGCGCGGCGCGGAAGGCGCGGCGGTACGCCTGCGGGCTCGTGGTCACGAGCCGCTGGAAGTGCTCGCGAAAGGCGGTCGGCGAGCCGAACCCGACCCTCGCCGCGATCGACTCCACCGAGTGCCCCGTCGTTTCGAGCAGCTGCTGCGCGCGGCGCACGCGGGCCCGGAGCAGCCACTGGAGCGGCGTGGTGCCGGTCTGCTCGCGGAAGCGGCGGCTCAGCGTGCGCACGCTGAGGGCCGCGCGCCGCGCGATGTCCTCGAGCGTGAGCGGCTTGTCGAGGCTCTCCTCGATCCACCGCAGCAGCGGCTCGAGCGACGAGCCGTCCGGCGCGGGCGGCTCGTGGAGGATGAACTGCGACTGCCCCCCATCGCGCTCGAGCGGCATCACCGAGAGCCGCGCCGTGTCCGCGGCCACGGCCGAGCCGTAGTCGAGCCGCACCATGTGGAGGCAGAGGTCGAGCGCCGCCGCGGCGCCCGCCGACGTCAGAAACTGCCCCTCATCCACGTAGAGCACCTTCGGGTCGACACGAATGGCCGGGTGGCGGCGCGCGAGCTCGTCCGTCGCGAGCCAGTGGGTCGTGGCGCGGCGCCCGTCGAGCAGCCCGGTCGCGGCGAGGATGAACGCCCCGGTGCAGATGGAGGCGACGCGGGCGCCCGAGGCCGCCGCGGCGCGGACCGCGTGCAAGAGCGCCTCCGGGACCACGGCGCTCGCCTCGGCGACGCCCGGAAGGATGATGGTGTCCGCTCGCGTCAGCTCGTCGAGGCCGCAGCGCACCCGGAGATCGAACGCTCCGGCGCTCACCTCGCGCGTCACCCCGCAAACACGGACTTGATACCCGGCCCGACCCCCGGGCAGCCGGACATGCCCGAACACCTCGCAGGGCGTCGACAGGTCGAAGGGGATGACCCCGTCCATCACGACCACAGCCACGACGTGCATGGCCGAAAGATGCTTGATGTTCCACTTCATGCCAACGGTTTTATGATCCGGCGCCGGTCCGGGACGTCGGACTGGCCAGAAGCCGTCGAAGATTGGCACGAACGCCCCTCGTGGGACCGTCCCGGCTGTGCCATATCCCGGCTGTGTCAACTGCCGAGCGATGACGGCTCGATGCCACGGGCATCCGGGGCACCGCCTCGTTTGCGAGCCCCTCCGACCGCCTCACGTCGAGGAGCTGTCGAGGTCATCCCGAGAAGGCGAACCGTGAAGAGCGCCTCGCACCGCGCCGTGGAGCCCCCTCATGCCCGCTTACCAGATTCTACGGTTGATCAAGTTCTTGGGCGTCATCCTGTACGCGGGCGGCCTCATTGGCAGCTTCGTCGCCACGGTGCACGCCGATCGCAAGCGCGCCGTCCACGCCGTGGCCTCCCCAGGGCTGGTCGTCACGTGGATCGCGGGATACCTGATGACCACGCAGCAGCAGATTCCTTTGATGGAGCTCTGGGTCATCGCAGGGCTCGTCCTGTCGCTGATCTCGCAGCTCGCCCTCGTTCACAGCGTCGCGCGCGACCGGCGCACGCTCGGCGCGTTCGTCTCGACCTTTGCCCCTCTCTTCGTGGTGCTGCTGATGATGGTCTTTCGGCCCACCTGGTCTGACGTCCGATCATGAGCGCGCTTCGCACTCTGCGCGTCGTCGGCTTCCTGGAAGGGCTGTCGTTCCTGGTCCTCCTCACCGTCGCGATGCCGCTCAAATACATCTTCGGCCTGCCGATCGCGGTCCGGATCGCCGGCAGCGCCCACGGGCTCTTCTTTCTCCTCTTCATCTCCGCGCTGTTTCGCGCGGCCACCGAGCGCGACTGGCCGCGTCGCCGTTCGCTCATGGCGCTCCTCGCGTCGCTCGTACCGGGCGGGACCTTCGCGCTGGATCGGACGTTGAAGCGCGAGATCGAGGGCGACGCGGGGACCGCGCCCCATGGCTGACGCCACGGCATCGGGCCTTTCGACGATGGCCACGGCAGCGCGCTCTCCTCGACGAGCGCCCGCCGCGAAGGCGGCCTTGGCGCTAGCTTGAGCTCACGCCGGTCTACCGGACCGTGGTAAGCGGCCGAGGTGTGACGCCCCGTTCACGCGTCGCGTCTCGCGCTGCGATTTGGACGGAAAATCCGCATGGATCGGGGAGGTACGAGCTTTGCTCCTGCCGCCGTCATGAGGAACTGCTTTCGTTCGCTGGTTCTCGTGGGGGCTCCTTTCATCTTCGTCGCGGGCTGCGGCGGATCGGACGGCGACATCGCCGAGCCCACCGAGGCGCCGGCAACCCCGTCGACCCCGGCGGAGGTAGACACCACCTATGAACAGATCGGGCGCGGCTGCGGCGACGACGGCTTTCTCGTTCGCTCGCTGGCGCACGTCCCCGCGCTCACAACCAACAACCTCTGGATCGCCCCAGACAACGACGCCGCCGGCCTGGCCGCGTCCAAGAACGACAATGGCTGGGGAGCGAGCGTGGGCGTCTACGAGCTCGGGTTCGAGTCGATCGGGGACGACATGGAGAGCCACTCCGCCGAGCAGGCCGCACGATGCGACGCGGTCCGCGAGATCTTCAACCCCGCCGGGGACGGCGCGCGGGACCGCTTCCTCAACATCCTCGTCTACGCCGGCGATCACCCGCACGCCGAGGCGATGCCCGCCGAGGGTCTCCCCGCCGCGATCGAGGCGCCGGTCCGCCTGAAGGGCTATCTGAACGTGGCCGAGGGCACGCGCGAGGAGATCAGCGATGGCGTCGTGTACCGGGACGCGCAGCACCAGTACCTGCCCATCTACGTTCGCTGCGAGAAGCCCATGAAGATCACCTACGAGGAGCGCCTGTTTTCGCGCGAGGAGGTCGAGGCGCTGAAGATCGACCCCCGCATCTGTCGCCCCGTCGCCGAGGACGGCTACGGCTGCCTCTCCGAGCGCCCGCAGCCGATCGAGGGGGCGTGCACGTTCGTGGCGGCCGACGCGAAGTACGTGGCCACGAGCGGCGAGGAGCACAACATATCGCTCGGTGGCCGCATCGAGCGCGGCGAACAACTCAGCTACAAGATCACGGTCGACCGCTTCGCCTTCCGTTGAACGAGGGACCTCGGTCGGGGAGCGTGACGTCGGAGCGCGTGCACGTGCACCGGAATGCGCTCGAGGGAGCACCGAGCAGCCTCGGCCGCCGCTGGATCAATCGGGGAGTGCGGCGGTCAGGTCCAGCTCGACCAGCTGACCGGGGAAGCCGAGCGAAGCGACCCCGAGCAGGGTGCTGGCCGCTTCGAAGGCCGGGCCGAGCGCCGAGTCGTTCAGTCGCTGCCACACCGCACCCAGCACCTGGTCGTCGTCGCTGACCACGTAAATCACCGAGCGCACCACGTCGGCGGGCTGCGCCCCGGCCGCGTTCAGGACGGTCAGCGCGTTCGCTGCCACCTGGTCGGCCTGCGCGAGGTAGTCGCCCGCGCCGACCACATTGCCGTCGATGTCGAGTGGGCACTGGCCGGCGAGGAAGGCCAGCCTGCCGGCCTCGACGATCGTGACGTGGTGATAACCGGGAGTTCGGTGGACGTCGGGCGGGTTGATCTTCACCAGGCGCATTGAGGGGGAAGGAAGAGCAAACCAATTCGAGGATGTCAAGGGCCGTGCGCGCTATTGGCTGTGAAGGCGCACGAGGAGCTCGGGGTAACCGATCACGCAGGTTCCACGTCGAGCCCCAGATCGCCGAGCGGCATACGCGGCCGCGGAGAGGAGGAGAAGGACGCCGAGGACGACGGCAGCGCGTGTCGGAGGCGATGCATTTCGCGCGATCTACGACGCTGACCCGAGCCCGAGCGTCTGCTGGATCATCGCTTCGACGGCCTCGAATGGCTGCGCGCGGCGAGCGGCCGCCACGGCCTGCGCGTCGGCGCCGACAGGCTGCTGGAACGGCGTCTCCGGTTCGTGCACCGCGCGCCAGATGGCCTCGACCACGAGATTGGCATCCGGGACCGGTGCGGCCTTCTGGAACGAGCTCATCGCCGACGCGAAGGCGTCCATGTGGACTTGGTAAGGAGATCCGAAGTGACGCGCCGATCCCAGAGCCTTGCGCAAGATCTCCGTCGTTGGAAAGGCGCCGGGCTCCACGACCCGCACGCGGGCGCGCCTCAGGCGGGAACGACCGAGCCGGCGCTCATTGCGGCGAGGTGCCGCTCCCACCGCGGCCGAACTCGCGCGCGAGCGTCCGGAAGGCCTCGTCCACGAGCTCCGGCAGGTCCTCGGTGGCCCCGCGCGCGATCCACGCGTCCATCGCGGATTGCACGACCGCCATCGCGCAGCTCGCCAGCACGCGCGGCGCGAGATCGTCCCGCGCGTCCAGGCCCATGCGCTCGGCCAGCGGCTCGCAGATCTCCTCCCCGCAGTGTCCCAGCCGCTCGCGCTGCCTCGCGCGGATCGCCGGCGTCCGCGCGACGAACTGCTGGATCAGGGCGAAGCGGGGCAGATCCCCCTCGTGGAACTTCACGATCGTCTTGACGGCGTTCCGCAGCGCCACGACGGGCGGCTCGCTCCGCGGGCGCGCCCGCACCGCCTCGCGCGCCGCCTCGATGAACTGGTCCATCCACGCGATCACGAGGTCTTCCTTCGACTCGAAGTAGCGGAAGAACGTCCTCCGGGAGACCTCGACCACCCCGAGCACGTCATCGAGGGTCGTCTGCTCGTAGCCGTTCTTCAGGAAGAGCTCGATCGCGGTCTCGATGATCTGCGCGCGCGTGCGCTCCTTCTTGCGTTCCCTGAGCCCCGAGGGGCCGGCCTCCTTCATGCGGGCCAAGGTACCACGCACACGCTCCGGGTGCTCCTCCCTGAAGGCCACGGAGCGTCGCAACCGTGGTCGCGGGAATACGGAGGCTGGCCGCGGTGCGTCGCCGTCCACATGCTATAACCCGCCGCCAGGCCCTGCGACGCAGCTGATCGCGACGTCGACCGGACATGGAACGAATCGAGGGGACGAATGAACGAAAGAGACCCGATCGCGCGGGCCGTCGGAGCGATCGTGGACTCCGGCGCGCTCGCCAACGCAGCAACGATGGTCTGGCGGCACGGCGAGGTGGTTCAGCGCGCGTCTGTCGGGTGGCGAGACCTGGAGGCCAGGCTGCCCCTCGAGCATGACAGCCTGTTTCGCATCGCGTCGATGACGAAGCCGATCACCTCCACGGCGGCGCGCATGCTGTTCGAGGAGGGGCGCTTCACGCTGACCGATCCGATCTCCCGCTGGGCACCGGAGTTCAGCGACATGCGCGTCCTGCGCTCTCCCACGGGCCCGCTCGACGAGACCGACCCGGCAGAAAGAACTACGGGTTCGATGGTTCGGGCCGCCTCTCCGCGCGCCTCACCTGTCCAGGCGACTCGACGGTCCCCGAACGGCCCGATGACATGGACTATGTCTC
Source organism: Sorangium sp. So ce145 (assembly GCF_051525985.1). Lineage (NCBI taxonomy): Bacteria > Pseudomonadati > Myxococcota > Polyangiales > Polyangiaceae > Sorangium > Sorangium sp. So ce145. The sequence continues at coordinate 8,722,102 of NZ_CP150315.1, forward strand.
CGGCGGCCAGGGGCTGTGGTCGACGCTGGACGACTATCTCGCGTTCGCGCGCATCTTCCTGGGAGCAGGCGCCGTGGATGGCGTGCGAATCTTGCGGCCCGAAACCCTCGCCTCGATGACCTCCAATTGTCTCACGGAGCAGCAGCTCGCCACGGCTGAAGTGGGAGGCATGCCGCTCTTCCGGGGCGGTCACGGGTTCGGGATGGGCGTCGCCGTGGTGCTCGATCCGAAGAAGGCCGAGCCCACGGTGTGCGGGGGCCGCGAGGGCGCGGTCGGCTGGCCAGGCGGCTTCGGAGGCTGGTGGCGCGCGGACGCCGACGACGACTCGGTGCTGATCTTTCTGGCACACAACATGGTCGAGCGGGACCAGCTCAGCAGAGGCATCGGCCTGGGAGTCTACGAGGCCATCACCCGGTTCCAGGCCCTGGCGTCGGCCGACGACCGCTGACGACCTTGCTCGGCGAGCGGCGCAAGGCCTCGCCCCTGGAGCGGCCGGAGCAGGGCGCGAAGAATTTTTCCGAGCGACCGATGATTTCTCCGCGGGCCGGGGGTCCATGGAGCCGAAGGAGGACCATTTCATGTCCCACAAGCTCTTCGTCAGCCTGCCCAGCAAGAACCTCGATCGCACCGTGGCGTTCTTCAAGGCCCTCGGCTTCACCTTCAACCCGAAGGTCACGGGCGAGCAGGCCGCCTGCATGTTCATCGGCGAGCACGCCTACGCGATGCTGCTCGTCGAGCCGTTCTTCAAGACGTTCACCAAGAAGGAGCTCTGCGACACCGCCACGCACGTGGAGGGGGCCTTCGGGCTCTCGTGCGAGAGCCGTGCCGAGGTAGACGCGATGGTGGCGAAGGCGCTCGCCGGCGGCGGCAAGGAGGCGGGGCCGCCGGAGGACCACGGGTTCATGTACAGCCGGAGCTTCGAGGATCTCGACGGGCACCACTGGGAGGTGGTGTGGATGGATCCGAAGGCCGGGCAGTAAGCCGCACGGATCTCGGCGGAGGAGAAGACTCTCCCCGCGTTCGTGCGCCCCTTCACGTACCAGGAGAGCTGGCTGCTTCGCAGAACCATGCCTCACCGCTCCGACGCGCCCAGACAACCGGATCCGCGCGCTTGACAATCAATAAGCCGCGACTTATAAGTCGTGGATGCAGAGCGCGGCCGTGATCGAAGACAAGATCTTCCAGGCGCTGGCGGACCCCAGCCGCCGGGCGATCTTCGAGTCGCTCACGCGCGGCGAAGCGGCCGTGAAAGACCTCACGGCGCGCTTCGACATCTCGCAGCCGGCGATCTCGCAGCACCTCGCCACGTTGAAAGACGCCGGCCTGGTGAGCGGCCGGCGCGAGGGGCGCTGTGTCTACTACCGGGTGGAGCCGCGCGGGCTGAAGCCGCTCGTCGACTGGATCGCGCACTACCGCGCCTTCTGGACGGAGCGCGTCGATCGCCTCGAACAACTGCTGGAGAAAATGGACGAATGAACCCCACCGACACGACCGCACAATCGCAAACCGAATCCATTTCGTTCGAGTTCGATCTGAAGCACTCGCCGGAGAAGGTGTGGCGCGCGCTCACCGAACCGGCGCTGCTCGCGGAGTGGCTCCTGCCCACCATCGGCCTCCAGCTCGAGCCGGGGGCGGCGTTCACGCTCAAGACGCAGCCGTACCCCGGCTGGGACGGCACCGTGAATTGCCGGTTCGTGGAGATCGAAGCGCATCGGAAGCTCAGCTACACGTGGAGCGTCCCCTTCCTGGAGACCGTCGTGACCTTCACGCTCACGCCCACGGCGTCGGGCACGCGCCTGTCCCTCGTGCAGTCGGGCTTCAAGCCGGACCAGAAGCAGAACTTCGGCGGCGCGCGCTACGGCTGGAAGATGATGGGAGGGAAGCTCGTCGACCTGCTCGAGAGGATCTCATGAGCCGGGCGAGGCTCGTGGCCTACTGGGTGACCACCGGTTGGGTCGCGTTGGGCATGGTCTCGGGCGGCGTGGCCCACGTCCTCCACGCGCCAGCGAGCGTCGACGGCTTCGTGCGCCTCGGCTATCCGCTGCACTTCGTCACGCTCCTCGGCATCTGGAAGATCCTCGGCGCGCTCGCGCTGATGGCGCCGAGATTCCCGCGCTTGAAGGAGTGGGCGTACGCGGGCATCGTGTTCGACCTGACCGGCGCGGCCTTCGCCTGGGCCGTCGTCGGCGCCAGCGACTCCGTCAGCAACGCCGGCCACATCCTCGCGCCGCTCGTGGGCCTCGCGCTGGCGGTGACCTCGTGGGCGCTGCGGCCGGACTCGCGCAGGTTGCCGGAACCTCTTCACAGACCGTCGGTGTTGATGACATGATCGCGAACATGGCCTCCTCCAAGCAGCAAGCCGCAGACAGACAGCATGCCGCAGACAGCCACGATTGGATCCGGGTCCAGGGCGCCCGGGAGAACAACCTCAAGGACGTCAGCGTCGAGATCCCCAAGCGGCGGCTGACGGTGTTCACCGGCGTCTCGGGATCGGGCAAGTCGTCGCTGGTGTTCGGCACCATCGCGGCCGAGTCGCAGCGGCTGATCAACGAGACCTACAGCGCGTTCGTGCAGGGGTTCATGCCGACGCTGGCCCGGCCCGAGGTCGACGTGCTGGAAGGGCTGACGACCGCGATCATCGTCGACCAGGAGCGGATGGGTGCCAACTCCCGCTCGACGGTCGGCACCGCGACCGACGCCAACGCGATGCTGCGGGTGCTGTGGAGCCGCCTCGGCAAGCCGCACATCGGCTCATCCAACGCCTTCTCCTTCAACGTCCCGTCGGTCCGCGGGGTCGGGGCGATCTCGATCGAGAAGGCCGGCGGGAAGAAGACCGAGAAGCGGGAGTTCGTGGTCAACGGAGGCATGTGCCCGAAATGCGAGGGCATGGGCTCCGTCTCCGACTTCGACCTGTCCCAGCTCTACGATGACAGCAAGTCGCTCAACGAGGGTGCGCTCACCATCCCCGGTTACTCGATGGATGGATGGTATGGGCGCATCTTCAACGGGTGCGGCTTCTTCGACGCGAACAAGCCGATCCGCAAGTTCACGAAGAAGGAGCTCCACGACCTGCTCCACAAGGAGCCGACCAAGATCAAGGTCGAGGGCATCAACCTGACCTACGAAGGGCTGATCCCGAAGATCCAGAAGTCGATGCTGTCCAAGGACGTCGACGCGATGCAGCCGCACATCCGGGCGTTCGTGGAGCGCGCTATCAAGTTCTCCACCTGTCCCGAGTGCGGCGGCACGCGGCTCAGCGAGGCTGCCCGGTCCTCCAAGATCAAGGGGATCAACATCGCCGACGCCTGCGCGATGCAGATCAACGACCTGGCCAAGTGGGTGCGTGATCTGAACGAGCCGTCCGTCAAGCCGCTGCTGGCGACGCTGCGGCACACGCTCGACTCGTTCGTCGAGATCGGGCTGGGCTACCTCAGCCTCGACCGGCCGTCGGGCACGCTGTCGGGCGGCGAGGCGCAGCGCACCAAGATGATCGGCCACCTCGGGTCGTCGCTCACCGACGTCACCTACGTCTTCGACGAGCCGACGGTCGGGCTGCACCCCCACGACATCCAGCGGATGAACGAGCTGCTGCTGCGGCTGCGCGACAAGGGGAATACCGTCCTCGTGGTCGAGCACAAGCCGGAGACGATCGCGATCGCCGACCATGTCGTCGACCTGGGCCCCGGCGCCGGCACCGCCGGCGGCGAGGTGGTCTTCACGGGCACCGTCGAGGGGCTGCGGGCGAGCGGCACGCTCACCGGGCGTCACCTGAGCGACCGGGCCTCCCTGAAGCGGTCGGTGCGGAAGCCGTCGGGTGTGATGAAGGTGCGCGGCGCGCGCGCGCACAACCTGAAGAACGTCGACGTCGACATCCCGCTCGGCGTGCTGGTGGTGGTGACCGGCGTGGCGGGGTCGGGCAAGAGCTCGCTGATCCACGGCTCGGTGTCCGGCCGTGACGGGGTGGTGTCGGTCGACCAGACGCCGATCCGCGGCTCGCGGCGGAGCAACCCGGCGACGTACACCGATCTGCTGGAGCCGATCCGTAAGGCGTTCGCGAAGGCCAACGGCGTGAAGCCCGCGCTGTTCAGCGCCAACTCCGAGGGTGCCTGTCCGACCTGCAACGGCGCCGGGGTGATCTACACCGATCTCGCGATGATGGCCGGCGTCACCACGGTGTGCGAGGACTGCGAGGGCCGGCGGTTCCAGGCATCTGTCCTGGAGTACCGCCTCGGCAAGCTCAACATCGCCGAGGTGCTCGATCTGTCGGTCGCGGAGGCGGTCGGCTTCTTCGGCGCTGGCAAGGGGCACACGCCGGCCGCGCACGCGATCCTGCAGCGCATGGCCGACGTGGGGCTCGGCTACCTGCGGCTCGGCCAGCCGCTCACCACGCTGTCGGGCGGCGAGCGGCAGCGGCTCAAGCTCGCGACGCACATGGGCGCCGACGGCGGCGTCTACGTGCTCGACGAGCCGACCACCGGGCTGCACCTGGCCGACCTCGAGCAGCTGCTCGGGCTGCTGGACCGGCTCGTCGACTCCGGCAAGTCGGTCATCGTGATCGAGCACCACCAGGCGGTGATGGCGCACGCCGACTGGATCATCGACCTCGGGCCGGGCGCGGGCCACGACGGCGGGCGGATCGTGTTCGAAGGCACCCCGGCCGACCTGGTGGCCGCGAAGTCGACGCTGACCGGCGAGCACCTGGCGGCGTTCGTCGGAAGCCAGCCGAAGGCTGCCGCGTCTCGCCAGGCTCGCTGAGCGAGCCGCTCGCGGCGTCCGCGAAGGCCTGCTGGTGCACGATACGCAGGAGCTCGTCCACCAGGTGATGGTGGCCTAATAGCGCTGGCGCAGCAGCGCGGCCTCGGCCTCCGCCTTGGCCCTTTGCGCCTCCTCGGTGGCCTTCATCTCAGCCTGGCGTGCTTCCGCCTCGGACCTCCGCGCCATGTCTCGCGCCCGCCGAGCCTCGCCCGCCGCGATGCGGGCCCTCTCCGCCTCGGCCTCGGCGCGATTCCGGGCCTCGTCAGCCTCCCGCTGCAGCCGTTCGGCACGCCCCCGCTGCGCCTCGCTGTCTTGCCGCGCCGCCTCGCTGTCCTGCCGCGCCGCCTCGCTGTCTTGCCGCGCCGCCTCGCTGTCTTGCCGCGCCTTCTCCGCCGCGCTCCGGGCCGCTTCCTCGCTCGCGAGCGCCTTCTTCAGCGTATCCTCGGCGCTCTGGATCTCGTGGAGCTGCGCCGTGATGACCCGGTTTTGACGGACCACCTTCACGATCCCCGCGCCCGCCGCGATCACCAGGACCGACAGCGCCGCGATGATCCCGGACACCAGGCGTCGCCTCCCGCGCTGCTGCTGATCGGCGAACCGGAGCACCTCGTCCAGATAGAGCCTCTCCCGCTCTGGCAGCTCCCTGCCAGCACCGTATCGGCGTGGCTCGCCAGCGCGCCCGCCACGCCCCCGAGCGCCTCGTAGCTCGCCCGCGTGAGCAGCCGGCGCCCCCGATCGCGCATCTCCCACAGCCGGGCCGCGGTGAACTGCAAGAGCGGCAGCGCGCCGCGCGTCGTCGCCAGCGCGTCGAGGAAGCCCTCGATGATCGCGGGATCCTCGATCTCGTGCCGCGCCGCCTCGATCGGCCGCATCAGCGCCTCACGAAGCCCCTCGCGCCCCATCGGCCGGAGGAACACGAGGCCGCGCGTCATGATGGCCACGAACCGCTCGTGCTCGGCCAGCCGCTCCAGGAAGTCCGCTCGCACGGCCAGGACCACCCGGAGCGGTGAGGAGGCGTCGTCGGCGACCCCCGCGAGGCACGCGAGGAACGCCTCACGCTCGCCAGCCGGCGTGCCGAGCGTGAAGAGCTCCTCGAACTGATCGATGAACAGCAAGAGGCGTCGCTGCGCGCCGTCCGACCACGCGCGCAGCGACGCTCCGAGGAGCCCCGGCTCAGCGCGCAGCCGCCGCTCGACCAGGGCCGTGTCTGCCCCCGCGCTGCCCTGCGGAGCAGCCGCCAGCGGGGCTGCGCTCGGCGTCGCCGCAGCGCGGTTGAACAGGTGCGCGAGCGCTTCCATCGGCTCGCGCCCCGGACGCAGGACGAGCGCCTCCCAGCCCTCCCCGGAGCGCTTGAGCGCGGGGATCACCCCGGCCCGCACGAACGACGACTTCCCCACGCCCGACGCGCCCGCGATCGCGAGCAGCGGCTGGCTCCGGAGGCGCGCCGCCACGCCCGCGAGATCCTGCGCGCGGCCGAAGAAGCGGTCGGCGTCGGCCTCCTGGAACGACGACAGGCCAGCGAACGGGCTGTCGTCGCTGCCGAGGAGGATCTCCCGGCGCCCAGGCAGGAGGGGCAAGAGCTCGGTCAAGAGCTCCTGCGCGGAGGCGAACCGCTCGGATTTCCGCTTGCAGAGGCAGCGATCGATGATCGCGCCAATCGCGCCGAGCTCGGGGTGGTGCGCACCGACAGAGGGCATCGGCTCGTCGAGGAGCGCCACGCCAAAGAGCTTCGCATGGTTCAACGGCGCGAGCGGGTGCGCGCCGATCACGAGCTCGTGGAGCATGATGCCGACCGCCCAGATATCGCTGGACTGGTCGATGTCCTTTCCCTTCCACTGCTCAGGGGACATATAAGGCATCGTGCCGACGACCGCGCCTTCGCCGGTCACGCGCGGCTCCCCGGCGGCCGAGCGCTCCATCGCGAGGGCGAGGCTCGTCTCATCCTCGCGCAGCTTGGCGATGCCGAAATCGACCACCTTGATCGCCCCCGACGCCTCCAGCATGATGTTCTCGGGCTTGAGGTCGCGGTGGATGATGCCGGACGCATGTGCGCCCGAGAGCGCGCGCACGACGGGAACCATCATGTCGACGGCCAGGCTGGGCGGCACCGGCGCCGTCGACGCCTCCTCGCCGGCATTCGCGGGCCTGCGCTGGTTCATCCATGCGCGGAGGCTCTGCCCCTCGATGTACTCGAGCACCATGTACGGATATCCGTCATGCTCGTTCACGTCGTGGATCGTCACGATATGCTCGTGCTTGCAGCGCGCGGTGGCTTGCGCCTCGATCAGGAAGCGCTGTAGACCGCGCCTGCTCAGCCTCGTGAGGAGCTTGATCGCGACGAGACGAGCGAGGCGGGTGTCGCGCGCCAGAAAGACGGTGCCCATGCCGCCCCGTCCGAGCTCGCGCAAGAGCTCGTAGTGGCCGATGCATGCGCCCGCCGAAGGCAGCGGGTCGACCCGGGAGAGCGAGGACGGAGCGCTCGCGCTCATCACCGTGTCGCGGATCATCCCGTGAACGCCGGCCGAAGGGACCTCAACCTTCTCCGAGGCGGCGGCCAGCGCGGCTGCCGGGAGCGCTGCGCCAGCGAGGTCCGTGCTGCCGCGGGCCGTGTCCGCGAACGTGTCGATGCTGGTGCCGGAGCGTCCCGCAGGATCGAGCGGCGCCGCGTCGGACGCTGGACCGATCGCCGCCGGGGAGCTCAGCTCGGTCGACAACTTCCACCGTCCTCACAAAAATGACATTACCATCGGAATATGACGACCACGGCGGCGACCGCACGGACGAGAGCATAGGCGTCCAAGGCGGCCGTGTACATGCGGACCTGTCATGAGATCACTTCCCAGAGGACATGTGCGAGCATACCCTCGTAACCGGCGCCGCACGGACCATCACGATGCCTTCGGCCAGGCGGTCACGTACTTCTTGCGCGCGCGCGAGGTGTGCTGCACGGTTCGCGGCCAGCGGGTCGACGCTGAGCGACTCGACCTCTGGCGCACACGCTGCGTCCAGACCGAGGAGCGCCGAGGGGCCAGCGCGCATCGTTTCTTCTGATCGGAGGTCTACGTGGAGCTGCTCGAGAATTTGCTGTGGCTGTGCAAGATCCCCTCGCCGTCGGGTGAGGAGCGCAACTTGGCCGACGAGCTGGCTCAACGTCTCGCGGCGCTCCCCTCGGCCTCACCGCCGCGCCGTTACGGGGACTCCTTGGTCGCGCCGCTGACGCGAGGGTCGGGAGGCCCCAAGATTCTGCTCGTCGGGCAGCTCGACGTGGCGAACGCAGGGCAACGGGGCGAAGCGCGGACCGAGAACAACCGCGCGCTCGGCGCTGGAGCCGCGGAGAAGAGCGGCCTCTGCCTGATGCTCGATCTGGCCGAGCGCCGGCCGCAGGTGCACGCCGATATCACCCTCGTGTTTCACGCGCGCGGAGCGTGCGGCTTCGACGCGAGCGAGCTCAGGGTGGTCATGAAGCAGGACGCCGAGCTCCGGGGGGCCGACTTCGCCCTGGTGCTCAGGCCCACGGACAACAAGCTCCAGCTCGGCTCGGGAGGCTCGACGCACGCGACGCTGGCGTTTGCAGGCCGCATGGGGCACAGCGGGCTGCCCGGCGCCGGCGTGAACGCGATTCACAAGTTCGCGCGCGTGCTCTCTCAGCTGGCCGCGTTCGAGCCCGTACCCGACGTCGTCGACGGCCTCACCTGGTACGAGATGATGAACGCCACCTCGGCGCACGGGGGCCGCTCCGGCAGCGTCGTGCCGGACCACCTGGAAGTGAACGTGCACCACACGTACGGTCCGAGCACGAGCTCCCATACCTCGCAAGAGCGGCTGATGGCGCTCGTTGACCGCGTGGGGGCCGTCCGGTTCGAGGAGCTCTCCCGTCCGGCGCCGCCGAACCGGAACCACGCGCTCATCGCAGCTCTCGAACAAAGCGGAGTTCAAGGCGTCGAGGCCCGGCAAACCTGGTCGGAAGTGGCAAGCTTCACGACGCTCGGGATCCCGGCGGCGAATTTCGGACCGGGCGCGGAGCGGACGATGCACGCTCTCAACGAGGTGACGGAGCTTTCGGAGCTCGCGCGGGCGCAAACCATCCTCGAGCGCTGGTTCGCCAAGATGACGTGAATTTCGCTGACAGTGTTAGCAAAAAAAAGATTGAACAGGGAGGCGGGGAGGCGGGGAGGAAGAAGAAATGAATTTCTCCCTCTTGCCGTCTCTCGCTCCCCGCCTCCCCGCCTCCCTGTGAACTTCCCGGAAATTCGAGGGGACGCTTCAGATCCCTCACCCGACGCGCCGCAGCCAGCGCAGCTCTTCCTCCGAGACCATCCTGCGCGGCACGGTTGCCCGCTGCAGCACGGGGAGCACCCTTGCCGGGTCGCACCCGCAGATCCCCGAGGCCCAAGCGGGATTCGCCTCGACGACACCCCAGCCCCGCCCTGCCATGCGCCCGACGTCCACGACCACCGCGGGAGGGAGCTCCACGTCGGCGTCGGCGAGCACCGCGCGGATGGACGCGGACGCCGCCTCGACCTCCTCTGAATCCGCCTCCCAGTCGCCCGCCGCGGTGCGCGCGATCTCCCCGCCGCGGATGTAGGGCGAGAGCGCCGCCACCTCGCGCTCCAGCACGAAGCATCGGAACTCCACCTCGAACACCACAGGCTCGCTCACGAGGACGGGCAGATCCAGCGGCAGCCGCGGGTCCGGATCCATCGCGGCGCCGTCCGCGTACACGCGCGCGGGGAACAGCTTCTCATCCGTTGGCTTGATGAACGCAGGCTCACGGAGCGCCAGCGCATCCTCGAGGGTCGTGAGGCGCACGTCGCGAAGGCGGTGGCGCTGGGGCAGGCGGGGCAGCCAGTCGGCGGTCGGCTCGAGCAGCGCGACCTCGAGGTCGTCCATGATGGCGTCGGCGAGAATGGTCTCGCCGTAGAACACCGGGTCGCGCGCCGCGAGGCCCTCGGGGCAGCGGAACGAACGAAGTCGCTCGATGTCCCAGCCGACCGCGAGGGCAGCGCCGAACAGCGCGTTCGAGTCAGGGCTATAGCGCTGCGAGAGGACGAGCGTCGGCACGCGCTCGGATGTAGCACGATCCCCGGCAGCGCGAGCATCGAACGCCCGCTGCCGCTCCTCCGGGCCGGCTGAACTTCAGCGCTCTCGCGGCTCGTCGCGGGGCGCGGGATCCCGCCTCTGGGCGCCGGCGGCGACGGCGCCAGCAACGCTCATGGCGCGATCGCCGTTGCGGCTGGACAACAAGCGCCGGAGCCCGTCCTGGAGACTCGCGACGATGGGGACGCCATCGAAGCCGAGATCGCAGTCGATCAGCAATCTCGCCATGGCCGGCGAGATGCCCGCGATGACACACTGCGCCCCGAGCAACGAGGAAGCGCGCACCGTGTCGCGGAGGTGGCGTGCCCCTTCCGCGTCCATGAACGGCACGCCAGTGACGTCGATGATCACATGCTCCGCCTGGGTGTCCACGATGGCCTGCAGCAGCACCTCGAGGATGCGGGCGGCGCGCTCGGCGTCGATCTGGCCGATGAGCGGCAGCGCGAGGATGCCGTCCCAGAGCCTGAGCACGGGCGTGGACAGCACGGCAATGGCGCGCTTCTGCTCCTCGCTCACGCGGAGCTGCTCCTCGAGCCGCTGGGTCCGCTCGGCGATCGCGGCCTCGAGCTGCGCCGTCTGAGCCCGCAGCTCGTCCTCCGACTGCTTGAGCTCGCCGACGTCCACGTGAATCTGCAGCACTTCGGCCACGTTGCCCTCAGCGTCGCTGATGGGATGGAGCGAGGAGGCGACCCAGCGGGCCATTCCCTTCTGGAGCGTGTCTGCCTGGACCGGATCGTAGCGAATGGTGGGCAACGCCGTGGCCTCGCCCCGCAAGAACGCCCGCTCGACGAGGGGCATCGACCCATTCGCGGATACCTGCTCGTCCTTCAGCAACCGCCACCCGGCGACATCCCGGAGACTCAAGCTCCAGAGCTGCTCCCACCGACGATTCACCTCGAGCACGCGGCTCTCGCCATCGTAGATCATCATGCTCACGATGCCCCCGTCGAGCAGGGCCTTGTAGCGGCGCGCAGGGGCCTCCAGCTCGGCGACGCGTCGGCGCAGCGCATCGATCTCACGCTCGAGCTCGGTGATCGTCGGAGTTGTCTTCTGTTCCATGTTCTTTCGGTCCGCGTGCTCCGTGACGAGCATCCTCCCCGGAAAAGACGGCCTCGGTGTGGGCTGGGTCGCGTCCGACGAGCGCGCCGCGGGCGCGCGTTGATGACGTGACGGCCCACGCCGACAGGAGGCCCGCTGCGTTGTATCTCCGGTCGCGGCGAGCTTCAACCCGGCGGACGTCTGCTGGATGAGGAGCTCACTTGCATCGCTGATCACGACGGCGCGGCGGATCCAACTGTCCAGCTCGGCAAAGTCCGGCCAGGTTCCCGGGCTCGTCACACCATGGGATTACCGAGGATGCCTCAACCCGCGTCGGGTTGTCGGTTGTCGCCTCAACCCGCGTCGAGCTCACAGACCCGATCGGGTCCGGCTCAGGGCGACCCCTGCTTCGCGCACGGGTCTGCCGCCGCGGCCGCGCTGCGGCCCTCCCAGAGACGAGCGAGCGGGCTCCTCGGTTCGAGCGCGCCCGCGCCGGCGAGCGCGGCCCACGTCAGGATGGGGCCGTCGCCCTCGAGCACCCGCAGCGGCGGCGGATATCCGGTCGCGGCGAGCTTCAGCCCGGCGGGCGTCGGCAGGAGGAGCAGATCCGGGTTGTCGAGGCTCACGCGCTCCCGCAGCAGCTCGAGCACGAACGCGTCGCCGTCGGCAAACGGCGCGAGGCAGCGCTCCAGCAAGGGCCGCAGGGCCTTCTTCGACGCGGCGGACCGGTCGAGCAGCTGGGTCACGGGCGCGCCCGTGCGCACGTCGAGCACCTGCCAGCGCTCGGGCCCTGGATCCCAGGGGTGCGTGCTGCCCTCGTACCGCATCGCATCGTGGGAGCGGACCGCGAGCAGCCCCTTCTCGTTGAGGGAGATCTCGAAGGTGCGCGATGCGGCCATTCGCTCGCCCGTCTTGCACGCGCGCAAACTCGCCTCGTCCCCCTGCCCGAACACCCACGCGCCGCTCTCGAGCGCGCGGTTGAGGGCCGCCTCGCTCTTCGCCGTCGCGGCGCCGAAGATCTCGGGCCAGGCGAGCTCCTCGCCGCACGCCTCGCCGGGCTCGAAGGGGATCCCGAGCCCGTCGGATGGGCCATCGGGGTTCGGCCGCGGCGGGAAGCGGCGCGCCCTCTTCTTCGTGGCCACGAGCAGCACATCGCGCGCGCCGACCGAGGCGAGGTCGAACGGCAGCGAGGCGCCCCGCGGGCTCGTCCACGTCCCGATGAGGTGGCCGTCTGCCCGGCAGGTGCCCGCGAACTGGCCCGTCGGGCGCGCCGGGTTGCCCTCGACGAGCGCGAGCTCACCGGCGTCGGTGACAGACCCGGCCAGCGGGATGTCGACGCCGACGTGGGCATAGAAGTAACGGCCCCGCACGGTACCTCCGTCGCGCTCGATCCGCGCAAAGACCTCGAGCTTCGGCCCGATCGTGCCGTGGAAGCCGCGCTCCAGCGCACAGGCGCTCTGCGGCGCCGGCGCGGCGCTCGCGGCAGGCGCTGGCGCGACGCCCACGGCCGGCGCCGGCGGAGACGGCGCCGCGGGGGCCGCCGCCTTGGCCACGGCGGGAGAAGCGTTCGCGGCAGGCGAGGGCGCGGCCGCCGGGCCGCACGCCGGGAGAGCGAACACCAGCGGCAGGAACGCTCGATATCGCATGGACAGCCATTGTGCAGAACAGGACCTGACAAGTCCCCTCATTTCGTTGGCATGTCAGGCCGGCCTGAAGCGGAGCGGGAGCGACACGGGGCCACGCACGGTGAGCGTGCGGTTGTAGGGGATCTCGCCGGGCGCGCGGGTCACCTCGCCGATCCTCGGGACCAGGACCTCGAGCGCGACCTTCGCTTCCATCCGCGCCAGCGCCGCGCCAAGGCAGAAGTGCGCGCCGTGCCCGAAGGTCAGGCTCGGCTGCCCGCGGTGCAGATCGAACCGATCGGGATCCGTGAAGCGCAGCTCGTCGCGGTTCGCCGAGCCGACAAGGGCCAGCACGAGCGAGCCCGCGGGGATCGTCACGCCGGCCAGCGCGACGTCCGACGTCGTGAGCCGGGGGACGGACTGGGTCGGGCCGTCATAACGCATCATCTCCTCGATGAACCTCGGGATGAGCTGCGGCGAGGCGCGCAGCCGCTCGAGCTCCGCGGGGCGCTCCGCGAGCAGGAGCATCGAGCTGCCGAGGAAGTGGGTCGTGGTCTCGAGGCCGCCGCCGAGGATGCTGACGAGCAGATCGATGATCTCGCGGTCCCCGAGGAGCTCGCCGGCGCGGGCGAGCTCGCTCACGAGGTCGTCGGAGGGCGATCGCCTGCGGGCCGCGATGACGTCGGCCATGTACCGGTCGAGCTCCGCGATCGTGGCGCGGACGCGGGCGGCGTGCTCGGCGCTCGCCGGCTCGGGCGTCACGGACAGGAGGTCGTCCATCCACCGCTTGAAGTGCGGCTCGAGCGCGTGATCCAGGCCGAGCAGCTCGCTGATCACGAACGCCGGCAGCGGCGCCGCGGCCGCGGCGATGAAGTCGACCTCGCCGTCGAGGCGGCCCGCGAGCCGCTCGCACAGATCCCGGGCCCGCTGCTCGATGCGCGCGATCGCCGGCGCCCCGAACGCCCGGCTCACCAGGCCGCGGAGCCGCGCGTGATCCGGGCCATCCATCGCCAGGATCGAGCTCGCGAGCGGGTTGTGCCCCACCCACGCCGGCTGCCAGGCGGCCCGGAACCCCTGGGACGAGAACCGCTCCGGGCTCCGGAGGACCGTGGCGACATCGGCGTACCGGCTCACAGCCCACATCCCGCCAGGATCCACCTGGCAGACCGGCGCCTCGCGGCGCATCGCCGCGTACGGCGTATAAGGATCCGCCCGGAAGGCGGGTGTCATGATGTCCACGCGTTCGCTCATGCGAAGAGACCTCCCGCGACGGCCCCGAGCACACGCCGGGCCCGCGCGGGAGAGGCCGCTTTCCACGGGAGATCCGCGGCTCGTCCGTGGCGCTTCGCGAGCCCGCCGGTCAGGGTGACCGGTCACTCCTGTCGCCTTGAAAGGTCGTCCCATGCGCGCAGCCGATCTCGACATCCGGAAGCTGCTCGACGTCGACGCGCGTGGCGGCGTCGTCCGCTTCGCCGGGGAGCGCGCGGTCATCCTCGACGCCGGGGCGCTCGGGACGCTGCGCGAGGAGCTCGTCCGGCTCGCGGGGTACGCGGGGGCGCGCGCCGTGCTCACGCGCTTCGGCGTCGAGCACGGCGCCCGGATGGCGGAGGCGATGGTGTCCCGGCTCCCCTGGGACAGCGAGGCCGAGCTGCACGGCGCGGGGGCCCTGCTCCACACGCTGCAGGGCTTCATCCGGCTCGCGCCCGGGGACACGACGCCCCTCGCCTCGCGCGGCGCCACGCTGCTCTCGTCGTACGAGGCCGAACAGCACCTCCTGCACCTCGGCCGCGCGGATGAGCCGGTCTGCTGGATGCTCGCCGGCATCGCGAGCGGCTACATGACCCGGGCGACGGGCGAGGCGGTCTACGTCATCGAGGATCGGTGCATCGGCCGGGGCGACGACGTCTGCCACTTCCAGGGCCGGACGCGCGCCGCGTGGGGCGCCGCGCTCGCGGAGCACCTGCCGTTCTTCCGCGAGAGCGCGCTCGACCCGTGGCTCGGCCAGCCCACGCAGCCCGCGCCGCCCCGGAGGGTGACGGGGCGCGCGCTCGGCGCGAAGGCGAGCGCCCTGCCCTTCGCCGCGCCGCGGGGCGAGCCGCCGACCCCGCTCGTCGCGGAGAGCCCGGCGATGCGGCGGGCCCTCGACCGCGCGCGGCGGGTCGCGCCGGTGGACTCGACGATCCTGCTCACGGGCGAGAGCGGCGCCGGGAAAGAGCGGGTGGCGCGGCTCATCCACGGCGCGTCGGCGCGCGCCGCGGGCCCGTTCGTCGCCGTCAACTGCGCGGCGATCACCGAGACGCTGCTGGAGAGCGAGCTCTTCGGGCACGCGCGCGGCTCGTTCACCGGCGCGACCCACGACCGCGCCGGGCTGTTCGAGGCGGCGCGCGGGGGCACGCTGCTGCTCGACGAGGTCGGCGAGGCCCCGCCCGGGGTGCAGGCGAAGCTCCTCCGCGCGCTCCAGGAGCGGCAGGTGCGCCGCGTCGGCGAGAACACGAGCCGCCCCGTCGACGCCCGGATCCTCGCGGCGACGAACCGCGATCTCGCGGCCGACGCCGCGGCGGGCCGCTTCCGGCGGGACCTCTACTACCGGCTGCGGGTCATCGAGATACGCCTTCCGCCGCTCCGCGAGCGCCGGGAGGACGTCCTGCCGCTCGCGCGGGCGCTGCTCGGGGCGGCGGCACGCAGGCTCGACCGGCCTGTCGCGCGCTTCACGCCGGAGGCCGAAGGCGCGCTGGAGCGCCACGGGTGGCCCGGCAACGTGCGCGAGCTGGAGAACGCCGTGGAGCACGCGGTCGCCCTGGCGCGGGGCGGCTCCGCCGATCTGGAGGACCTTCCGGACGACGTCCGCGGCGCCGCGCCGACCGGCGGCGAGGCGGGCGAGGCGCCGGCCGCGTGGACGCTGGAGGGCGTCGAGCGGCGCGCGATCCTCGCGGCGCTCGAGCGGCACGGCGGCAACCAGGCCCGCGCCGCCGCGGAGCTCGGGATCGGCGCGTCGACGCTCTACCGGAAGCTCAGGAGGTACGCCCGCGGCGCGGGGTAGAGGCGTGCGAGGTGTCCCCTCGACGACAACCGGGCCCCGCCGGTGCCGGAACCCGGAAAACCATGGGGCCCAGCTCCCCGTTCCCGAGAAGCTCCACGACCACGCACATCGGTGCTTGACTAGGGCGACGTCGGTTGGTACTCCTCCGCGCCCATCGACGGAAACGACCTCCTCGGAGGTCCCGGCGCGCTCAGCCTCATCGCTGTTCACGCCGCACGAGAGTGGTTTCCTGAGCGTTGGGATCTCCGTTTGCGGGAGTAACTCAGTGGTAGAGTGCAACCTTGCCAAGGTTGACGTCGCGGGTTCAAATCCCGTCTCCCGCTCCACGACATAGACGCTGCAACACCGGCCGCCGCTGAGCACCGCTCCGCGTCCTTGTAGCGGGGTGCAGATTCGTGTGATACGCGCTCAGCCGCTAGGCAGGCGAGTGAGGCGTACGAAAGTACGCCGCAGCGAGCCGAACGACGCGGATGAGCCCGTAGCGCACGAAGATGCGCCCCGCTTCGCGGCGCGTCAATCGACGCCCTCGCCCAGCGCGAGGAGGGCGAAGGTCGCCAGCCAGTGCTCGCCCATGTAATCGCCGGCGAGGTGCGGCAGGCTGGCGTCGAGGTGCCGCTCCGCCGCGTCGAGGGCGCGGGCGCGGACCGCGTCCCCTTCGGGCAGCGCCGCGGCGAGCGAGCGCCAGCACCAGGCGCGGCTCAGGTTGAGCCCGTCGAGGTGGGCGATCTTGCCGTCGCTGCGATCGCTGACCGTCGCGGGCTCGAACAGGGTCGCGGGCTCGCCGCGCGCGGCCCGCGGCAGGAACCGCGCGAACCAGCCGCGGAACTCCGGTCCGGGCAGGGCCCGGCGCATGCACTCGGCCTCCACGAGGGCGGGCGAGAGGAAGTCGTCCTGCGAGGGCTCCCACGCCTGGCAGTCCGCGTCGCGGCCGTACCAGGCGCGGGCGGCCTCGGCGCAGCGCAGCGACAGCCGCTCGTCGCCCTTCACGGCGGCGTACTCCTGCGCGAGCGCGAGCGCGAAGGCGCTGTTCGTGTGCGCGCCGGCGCGGACCGGATACGTGGCCCTGGGCAGGTACTCGAGGAGCCGCCGGGCGAACGCGTCGCCGAGCGGGGCCAGCGCGGCCGACCAGCGCCGCCCCTCCTCGGTCTCGTACCGCGAGAGCTCTGCCGCCAGCATCAGCAGCCACGCCCACCCATAAGGCCTCTCGAAGCCGCGGCTCGACGGCCGCTGCAGATAGGCCAGCTCGCCGGCGACCTTCTCGCCCGTGAGCTGCGCGTCGAGCAGCCCGCGGACCGGCGCGGCGCCGGGCACGCCGGGGAAGAGGCGGTGGATCCGCGCGAGGAGCCAGTGGCCGTGAACGCACGAGTGCCAGTCGAAGCTGCCGTAGAAGATGGGATGCAGATCGCGCGGGCCCTTCACGTCCTCGGGGCCGGCCATGACGTGATCGAGCTTGTTCGGATACTCCCGCGTCACGTGCCCGAGCGCGATGGCGGCGAGACGCGAGGCGATGTCCGGTGTCAGGGCGTGCGTCATGCGATGGCGACCTCAGCGCCGGAAGGCGAGCAGGTACATGAGGAGCGTGTTCCCGATCAGCAGGAGCAGCGCGGTGGGGAGCTGGACCTTGATCACGCCGTCGCGATCGGGCAATCCGAGCAGGGCCGCCGGGACGATGTTGAAGTTCGCGGCCATGGGGGTCATCAGCGTCCCGCAGAAGCCGGACAGCATGCCGATGGCGCTCATGATCGCCGGGTCGCCGCCGAGCCGGCGCACGATCAGAGGGAGCCCCACGGCCGCCGTCATGACGGGAAACGCCGCGAAGGCGTTCCCCATGATCACCGTGAACATCGCCATGCCCACGGTATACGCCGCTACCGCGGCGAGGCGGTCGCCGCTCGGGAGCGCGCTCCCGGCCAGCTCGCCGACCACGTCCCCCACGCCCGCGGCCGCGAACACGACCCCGAGCGCGGCCAAGAGCTGGGGCAAGATCGCCGCCCAGCCCACGATGTCGAGCAGGCGCCGGCCTTCCTGCAGAGGCGCGAGCGGCGGCGGGCGCAACCAGGCCACGGAGACCACGAGCGCCAGCACCACGCCGAGGGCGAGCGAGATCAGCGTCGCCTGCTTCGGGTCGAGCAAGTGCGCTCCGCGGATCTCGACCCGCTTGAGGACCAGCGCGCCCAGGAGGGCGGTCGTCGGGATGATCAGCGCCGGGACGAAAAGAAGATCGCCGCGCCGCTCGGCGCTGGCGCGCCGCTCCTCGGGTGTCGTGGTGGCGGGGCGCCCCTGGCCCAGGCCCCGGACGCCCGCGAGGAGCACGAGCGAGATCACGAGCGCCCCGTTGCCGAGATCCCCGAGGCGCGAGCCGAAGAGGAAGCTCATCGCCAGGAGACCCCAGAACAGGGTGTTCTTCCATCGCCTCGAGTTCTCGCGGTCGACCGCGCTCAGGACGGCCGACGCCGCGAAGAACAGCCCTCCCACGACGTAGACGACATCGAGCGTGATCATTCGGCCGCCTTCCCCGCGCCCGCGCGGGCGAGTTCGCGGTGGAGCCGCCGGTCGAGCAGGAGGAGCCGGGTCCCGTGGATCAGGAGCGCCAGCACGGCCGTGGGGATGGCCCAGACCGACAGCTGGAGCGGCTCCACGAAGATGCCGTTTTGCTCGAGGAATGCCTTGATCAGCAGGATGGACGCGATGGCGAGGAAGATGTCCTCTCCGAAGAACAGCGCCACGTTGTCGGCCGCCGCCGCCGAGGCGCGGATCAGCCAGCGCGTCCTGTCCGGCAGCGGTCCGTACCGGTTCTCCGCCACCGCCTCGGCCATGGGCGCGATCAGCGGGCGGACCATCTGCGCGTGGCCGCCGAGCGAGGTCAGGCCGAGCGCCGCGCTGAGCTGCCGCACCGCGAAGTACACGAGCAGGATGCGCCCGGTCGTGGCCGTCTTCACCCGCGAGATCAGCGCGCGCGCTCGCTCCTGGAGGCCCGATCGCTCGAGGAGGCCGATGACCGGCAGGACGAGCCAGACGAGGCTCACATAGCGGTTGTCGTTGAACGCCTTGCCCAGGACGGAGATCCCCGCGACGAGTCCCATCCCCGCGGAGAGGCTGGTCACGATGGCGGCCGCCGCGACGACCAGGAGCGGATGGATCCGGGCGATAAAGCCGACGACCACGACCGCGACCCCGAGGAACGTGAGCATGCTTCTTCCCCCGTGTTCGCAGCCACCCTGGCACGCCGGCGACGGCATCGCCCATGAGCGCGCGCAGCGCAGCGCGGCCGGCCGCCTCTCCTTGACGCCGGCCGGCGCCTCGGATGGCCTGCCTCGAGGCGACGGACACAGCGGTCGCCGGCAAGGCCACGAGGGCTCGGCCCCGCAGCCTGCAGCTCAATGGAGGATCGCCAGCGTGGACCACCAGACCAACGAAGAACTCGTCATCTCGTCGGACAAATCGCGTCTCGACCTCGATCTGATCCACACCGTCCTCGCCTCTGCCTACTGGAGCAAGGGCATTCCTCGGGCGGTGGTCGAGAGGGCGATCGAGGCATCGCTCTGCTTCGGCGTCTACAAGGCGGGCGCGCAGATCGGGTTCGCCCGGGTGATCACCGACCAGGCGACGTTCGCGTACCTGGACGACGTGTTCATCGTCCAGGCGGAGCAACGAAAGGGGTACGGGAAAGCGCTGATCGCCCACGTCACCGAGGCGCTCGGCCGGCTCCGGTTGCGGCGGACGTTGCTCGCCACCGCGGACGCGCACGGGCTCTACCGGCAGTTCGGCTTCACGCCCCTCGCGAAGCCGGACAACTTCATGGAGATCAACATCAAGGACATCTATCAACAGTAGGGCAAAAGGGGGACATCGTGAGCAGCGGCGCGCTGCCCGGCCCGAAGCTCCGTCACAACCCCAGGCGCCGCAGCGGGAGCTCCCGGGCGCGCGTCTTCGTCAAGGCGAACACCGCTTTCGCGATCGCGGGCGCCACCGGCGGCACCCCGGGCTCCCCGACACCCCCGGGCGGGGCGTCGCTCTTCACGATCTCCACATGGATCCGCGCCGGCACCTCCGTGCTCCGCACCACCCCCGCAGCTCGGCGGGCGTGGCCTTGCGGGCAGGGCCGAGCACCTCGAGCAGCACCTCGCGCGGATCCGCCTGCCGCGCGTGCGCGATCTCGTCGATGAAGCTCTGCACCGCGAAGGCGTGGAAGATGTTGCAGACCGACCTGAGCCACCCGATCCGCACGTGCGCCGGCGCGTCGCACGCCTCGGCGCGGACGTTCGGGGCCGAGAGCGCGAGATCGAACACGCCGAGGCCGAGCGCGTTCTCGCTCGGGGTCTTCACCTTCGCGTCGAACGTCGACGGGATCGGCGGGAACGCCGTCCGGTGCAGCCACGCCGTCACCTTGCCGCTCGCGTCGAGCCCCGCCGTGAGGTGCTGCGCGCTGACGGCATGGAAGTAGCCGTTTTGCACGTCGTCCTCGCGGGTCCACTGCACGCGCACCGGCGCGCCCAGCTCGCGCGCGAGCAGCGCCGCCTCGGCGTCGTAGTCCGGCTTGGACTTCCGGCCGAAGCCGCCGCCGAGGAACGTCACGTGCACGGTGACCTTGCCCTCGTCGACGCCGAGCGCCCGCGCCACCTCGGTCCGCGCCGCCTGCGGGTTCTGCGTCGGCGCCCACACCTCGCAGCCGCCCGCGTCGACCTTCGCCACCGCCGAGGGCGGCTCCATGGCCGGCGGATAGGACAAGCAATCGCGTTCCGCAAAGTCAAGATTCTCGGAGCCGCTCCTGACGCGTGCAGTCCGACGGTACGAGCTCATTGACAGAACGGACCTTGCGATCAGGCAGGTCTTCCACGCCTGAAACGCCTGGGATTACCGCGACGTAGCACCAAGCGGAAGGCATCCTACCGTATAGCTGTACCCTACTGGCGCCCGGGACGGCCTTCTTATCGACGAGCCAAAATTCTCAACTTTTCTTTGACGCCCGAATCACACCCGGAAAAACTGTTAGCGACCCCACGCGGCGCGTGTCGGGGCTCGGTCGGGGGACCTTCACCACCATGTCGATGCGCTCACAAGGCAACGTCTGCCTGCTTTGCGCATGTGCGCTCGTCCTTGTTCCGGCGTCGGCGCAGGCACTCGAGTTCAGCAGTGGTGTGAGCGTGGGCGGGATCCAGATCGGGACCGAACCCAAGCTGGCCGTGAGCCCCTTCGCCGGCTGGCTCTGGCGAAAAGAGAGGGACTTCCGGATCGAAGTTCACAACATGCTCAGCGTCATTCCGGGGACACGCGTAGGGGTCTACGATCGAACGGCGGTTACCGTTGGGTACGTCACAAAAACGGGCAACGTCAGCCTTGGTCCATCCCTGTCGCTCTACTCGATGCCTGTATGCGGTGCCGTGATCTGTGACCGCGTGATGGGGCTTGCTCCAGGCGGGCGCGCACAGTCCGACTGGTACTTCGCTGGGCGCCTGGGGGCATCTACGAGCCTCAACGTGGACTGGGCTGGCGGGAGCAGTCGTGTTCTTCCTGGCAGCGTGGTCGTGATGGTAACTGCTGGGCCTATCTGGAGATTCGGGGGAGATTCTAAATGAGCAAGCTGTTGGCTGTTCTATGCTTCGGTCTAGCTGGGTGCAACTTTGATGTCGGTGATTGCTACCTCAGGAGTGAGGGAGAAAGCGGCGCCGGCGGCATCATCATCACCGCAACAGGGGCCGGCGGTTACGGGTTCGGCCCGACAGGGTCGGGAGGCTTCGGGCCTGTATTGGAGCCGCAGGGCATCGAACCACCTCCTCCAGAGTGCAACATCGCGACCCAGAGCCCATGCCACGAGAAGTGCCAGGCGGACCACGATGCGGCTTCTGTTGCGTGTGGCAAATCTGACAGCGAAGCCCAGCGAAGTGCATGCAGTGATAGCGCTTACGCGAATTATCGTAGCTGTCGGGAGAGCTGTCAGCGCGCGGAAAACAAGGATTGTGACGATAAGTACCAGGATTGTGTCGATAACGGGCCGACGTCATGCCGAAGGAAGAGCGCCGGCAAGACGGTGTGTCAGCGTTGTTGGGAGCGGTGTAACGCCGGAGATTCTCCATCGGACGTATGCCGCGGCTGCAAATTCTGAGGTTCCGAAGATGATTCATATTGCTACATCTGCGGAAATTGGGAAGGCGGTCCGGCGCGGGCTTCGCGTCCCTGTGGCGTTCGTGCCCGACAACTTGCTGGTAGGGCCATGCGCCTCGGATCCCGAGGTCCACTGTCAGCGGCGCTATGATTTCTGGGGATTTCGTGGGCGGGAAGGAACGCGATTTCGTGCATCGTTTCGTGAGATGCTCGGGGCGGTCCAGTCGCGCAAGCGGGTAGTCGCTTGGACGTCGCGGTTGTGGAGCGACGCGGTGGCGCTGTGGGGTCTCTGCGCGTGGAGACTTCACCAACGGCCCGGGCAACCGGATATAGAGATCGTCATCCTGGGCGACGCGACGGAGGCCGGGTTTGGGTGTGGAAGCATCCGCCTGACGCCGGCCGACGCGCGCCGATGTCAGGACGACGCGCGCGCGCTCTCTCTGACGCGCGCCCAGGAGATGGCGCGCTGTTGGCGAAAGGTGTCCGGTCGATCTCCTGTTCTGTCGGCCGTGGGGGGGCGCGCCGGTCGATGGAGTAAGGACCTCGTGGAGCTGAGCACCTATCAGGCGGGATTCTTTCCTCGGATGGACGGGCGCGCACTGGCTCTATCTCGGTTCGATGAGCTGCTGTTCTCATGTCTCGACAAACAGTGGTCGACGCCCGTGAACGTGTTTGTTCGACGTTCATCGGCTGGCGACGAGTTGCGTAAGTGGTTAACCCACACCGGCGACGTCTTCCTTGCCATGCGGCTGCGCCAGTGGGCCGGGCACCGTGGGGACAAGGCCGCCCTGGAGAGCGAGCCCTGTCAGCCTGAAAACTTCATGAAAGAGGCCCGCTACAGATTGTCGGACGCTGGCGACGAAATCCAGCGAGCTGGTCTTGCAGAAATTGGCCAAGGAGCACCGCTGCCGGTTTGGGGTGTCACGGCGTACGATCCGCTGGCTCCTTGGGTCGCGGTGGACGACGACACAGATCATCAGCGCATCCAGCGACTTGAAGAGCGCGCCGCGCAGGGCGTGGAGTGATGCGCTAACGCGTACGTGGGCCCAGACCCATGGGCGGATAGGACAAGCAAACGCGTTCCGCAAAGTCAAGATTCTCGGAGCCGTTCCTGACTCGTGCAGTCCGACGGTACGAGCTCATTGACAGAACGGGCCTTGCGATCAGGCAGGTCTTCCACGCCTGAAACGCCTGGGATTACCGCGACGTAGCACCAAGCGGAAGGCATCCTACCGTATAGCTGTACCCTACTGACCTCGTCCAAGCGGCCGCCGTCGCGGTTCGCGGCGCGTCGTGATGGCCGGCGCACGCACCTCAGGGCAGACCTCCCCCGGCCACGTCGTCGAGCAGCGTCCCTCCCTGTCGGTTTCGTCACGCGGGGTCCGCCGGGTACCGCGCGCGGCACTCCAGCGGCTCGGCGAACAGACCGAGGTGGCTCAAGATCTTCCTCGCCGTCGCCTTGTCCGTGATCGCGGCCATGAGTCGCATCCGTCCGCTCCATCGCGGGCACGCGAGAACATCTACGGCGTAAGTCCGCCGCAAAAGCTTCGCCCATTCGACGCGAGGCGACGTCGCCAGAAGGAGCCCATCCAGCAGCCGATCAAGGTGCCGGACCGAGATCCCCTCCGACACGAATTCAACATCAGCCCACGGCAGCACAGCGCCCAGCGCAGTCGACCCCCGCTCGCGCTCGACCGCGCCATGCACCATCGTCAGCAGCGCCCCAACCGCCACGTCCCGAGCTCCTCGCTCCGACACTGCCGACGGCGCCGCCTCGCCTCGCTCGTCTCCTCTGCGCGACGGCTTCTCCATGCCTCTCGCCGGCCCCTTCGGCGCCTGCCTCGTCGGCATGGGCGTGTTCGTCGTCTTCTTGTCATCGCTGCCCGCGCTATCAGCTCCGGCGCGCTGCTCGCCCTTACACGCCTTCCCCGTCGCCTTCTGCACCACGAGGTTGGCTCGCGGCCGCCTCACGAGAAGGGGCCCGCCGCGCCCGCCCCCGTCACAGCCCCAGGCGCCGCAGCGGGAGCTCCCGGGCGCGCGTCTTCGTCAAGGCGAACACCGCGTTCGCGATCGCGGGCGCCACCGGCGGCACCCCGGGCTCCCCGACACCCCCGGGCGGGGCGTCGCTCTTCACGATCTCCACGTGGATCCGCGCCGGCACCTCCGGGCTCCGCACCACCGGGTAGTCGCGGAAGTTCGTCTGCTCGACCGCGCCGCCCTTCATCGTGATGGCGCCGTGGAGCGCGATGCTCATCCCGAAGACCACCGCGCCTTCCATCTGCGCGTGCACGCGGTCCAGGTTGACGACCGTGCCGGGGTCCGCGACGAGCCACACCTCGTCGACCTTCACCTTGCCGAGCGCGTCCTTCGAGACGGCGGCGACGACCGCCACGTACGTGAGGAAGCTCCGGTGCGCGGCGAGGCCCAGCGCGCGGCCCGCCTTGCGCGCGGCGTCCCACCCCGAGAGCTCCGTCACCCGCTCGATGACGTGCCGGAGGCGGCCCACGTCGACCGGGTGCTGCTCGATCGAGGCCCCGTAGTTCGGGACCTTGTCGACCCCCAGCTCGGCGGGCGTCGCCTTCCGGGCAGGGCCGAGCACCTCGAGCAGCACCTCGCGCGGATCCGCCTGCCGCGCGTGCGCGATCTCGTCGATGAAGCTCTGCACCGCGAAGGCGTGGAAGATGTTGCAGACCGACCTGAGCCACCCGATCCGCACGTGCGCCGGCGCGTCGCACGCCTCGGCGCGGACGTTCGGGGCCGAGAGCGCGAGATCGAGCACGCCGAGGCCGAGCTCGTTCTCGCTCGGGGTCTTCACCTTCGCGTCGAACGTCGACGGGATCGGCGGGAACGCGGTCCGGTGCAGCCACGCCGTCACCTTGCCGCTCGCGTCGAGCCCCGCCGTGAGGTGCTGCGCGCTGACGCTGTGGAAGTAGCCGCTCTGCACGTCGTCCTCGCGGGTCCACTGCACGCGCACCGGCGCGCCCAGCTCGCGCGCGAGCAGCGCCGCCTCGGCGACGTAGTCCGGCTTGGACTTCCGGCCGAAGCCGCCGCCGAGGAACGTCACGTGCACGGTGACCTTGCCCTCGTCGACGCCGAGCGCCCGCGCCACCTCGGTCCGCGCCGCCTGCGGGTTCTGCGTCGGCGCCCAGACCACGCAGCCGCCCGCGTCGACCTTCGCCACCGCCGAGGGCGGCTCCATGGCCACATGCGCGAGGTGAGGCACGTAGTACTCGGCCTCGACCGTGCGCGCCGCCGCCTTGAGCGCCCCGTCGACATCGCCGACCTTCCGCACGACCTTGCCCGGCGCGCGCACCGCGCGCGAGAGGGCCTCGCGGTAGCTCGCCGAGTCGTACGACGCGTTCTCGCCGTGATCCCACACGATCTCCAGCGCCGCGCGGCCGCGCATCGCGGCCCACGTCGTGTCCGCCACGACCGCCACGCCCCCGAGCGGCTGGAACCCCACCCCGACGCCTTTCGGAGCCGGCAGCTCCACGAGCCTCTTCACGCCCGGGACCGCCAGCGCGCGCGCCCCGTCGTACCGCACGACCCTGCCCCCGACGACCGGCGGGTGCGCGATGACCGCGGTGAGCATGCCGGGCAGGCGCACGTCCGCGCCGAACTGGGCCGCGCCCGTGACGATGGCCGGGCCGTCGAGCAGCGGGAGCGGGCCGCCGACGCGCTTGAGCTCCGAGGCGGGCCGGAGCGCGACCGCCTCCGCGCCGGGCACGGGGAGCTTCGCCGCGTCGGCCACGAGCTCGCGGAAGTCCAGCGAGCGCTTCGACTTCGCGTGGTGGACCGCGTGCTGCTGGGCGACGCACTCCGCGGCGGGGACGCGCCACCTCCTGGCCGCGGCCGCGACGAGCATCGCGCGCGCGGTCGCGCCCACGCGCCGCATCGGCTCGTAGCCGCCGCGCACGCTGCGCGAGCCGTCGGTGTTCTGATCGCCGTAGACCTTGTCGCCGTCGGCTTGCACGATCTTCACCCGCGCCATGTCCGCGCCGAGCTCGTCGGCGACGAGGACCGGCAGCGAGCTGCGGATCCCCTGCCCCATCTCGGACCGGTGGCAGACGATCGACACCGTCCCGTCGGGCGCGATGTGGAGGAACACCCCGGTCCGGAGCCCCGGCTGCGCCTTCGCGCCGCCGGGCGTGGGCGGCGCAGGCGGCGGCCGGTTCACGTCGCGCGCGGGCGGCGCGGCCTCGGCGACCCCGAGCGCGAGCCCGCCCACCGCGAGCCCGAGCCCCGCGAGGAAGGAGCGGCGGAGGAGGACGACCCGTTGCTGTTCCATCTTCACTCCGTGGGAAGGCCGGCGGCCTTGCGGACCGCCGCGCGGATGCGCGTGTACGTGCCGCACCGGCAGATGTTGCCGGCGAGCGACCTGTCGATGTCGTCGTTCGAGGGCCGCGGGTTCTTCCGCAGGAGCGCGGCCGCGCTCATGATCTGCCCCGCCTGGCAGAAGCCGCACTGCGGGACGCCGAGCTCCACCCACGCGCGCTGGAGCGGGTGATCGCCTGTGGGGCTGAGCCCCTCGATCGTCGTCACCGAGCCGCCCGCGGCGCGCTTCACCGGCGTCACGCAGGCGCGCACCGTCTCGCCGTCGAGGTGCACCACACACGCCCCGCAGAGCGCCTGGCCGCAGCCGTACTTCGTCCCCGTGAGGCCGAGCACGTCGCGTAGCACCCAGAGGAGCGGCATGTCCGGATCCACCTCGAGCTTCTGCTCCGCGCCGTTCACCTTCAGGATGATCATGGTCGGGACTCCTCGGGCGGGCACGCCGCGCCCGCCTTCACCCACGCGTCGACGAGCGCGCCGAAGGCCGCCTGCGAGCCGGGCGCCTTCGTGCGGCCGTGGCCGGGCGCCCACCCCCACGCCACGAGCTCGTCGCGGTTGGAGTGCTCGACGATCTGCGCGAGCGTCTTCTTGCCGTTGCGCGCCGGATCCTTGATCTGCGCGCAGATCGCCGCCGGCGACCGCCCGAGCCACGCCATCTCCGCAGGCGCGAGGTGCCAGCCCGGCGCCCCGGGGACGCGGGCGAGCTCGAGGTTCTGCGCCTGATGGCACGACGTGCACTCCATCGCCGCCACCCCGCGATCGTTCGGACCGCGCTCGGCCGGCGGGCTGTGGCGCTCGCCGGCGTCGCCCTGGCGCGGGACGCCGTCGTGAGGATGGCAGTTCACGCAGCGCGGGTGGAGCAGCACCTTGCTCGCCTCGAGGAAGAGCGAGGCCGCGCGCGCGTCGTCGTCCCGGATCGCCGCGAACGCCTCCGGACTGCGGAGCTCGCCCGGGGCGACGGGCGGAAGGACGACCGGCCTGGGCGCCTCCGCGGGAGGCGAGTCGCACGCCGCGGCGAGGAGGCCGACGCCAGCCAGCAGGGAACAGAGGAGGAGAGGCTGCATCGCCCGGCCTACCCTGGTGACTCCGCGCGCGGACGACAAGCCCCGATTCGACCTGCGCCCCGGCGCGTCCCCCGTCGCGTCCACTGACAGCGCAGCTCGTGTTGCGTCACGGTTTCCGGCGACAGGGCGGCGCGCGGAGCGCGCGATGGCGGCGGCCGTGAAACGTCCGTGAGCCGGTATCGACAGCGCGCAGCGCAGCCGCTGCCGCGCCTGTAGCGAACTGTCACGAGCGCGCCATGCAGCGCGGCTCCACGCCACGACGGGACACCTCGACTCCGGCGCATGTCCTGGCAACCCCTCCACCGGAGCGATGGCTCGCGGCGTGCAAGCCAGCTCCGGCATGAGCAAGACGCTAGGAATAGGCGAGGCCACCCAGCCATCGCCCTGCCTGATCGCCCCAGCTGAGGCAGGCTGCCACACCGCGTCGAGCTCGGAGCGCGGGCCGATGCCCGGAATGCACGTGGGCTCCCAGCTCCGGCTCATCCGCGCGCTCGGCCAGGGAGGGATGGGAAGCGTCTGGCTCGCCGAGCACGTCGCGCTCAGGACCCATGTCGCGGTGAAGTTCCTCCGCGACATGTACATGGACCACCCGCTGGCCGTCGTGCGACTCCACCGGGAGGCCGAGGCCGCGGCCCGCATCCAGAGCCCGCACGTGGTGCGCGTGTTCGATGTGAGCTTCACCGACCAGGGGGTCCCCTACATCGTGATGGAGCACCTGGAAGGGCAGACGCTGCAAGATCGGGTCGAGCGCCGCCGGCGGCTCTCGCTCGAGGAGACCGTGTCCATCCTCCGCCAGCTCTGCGCCGCGCTGGCCAGGGCGCACGAGGCGGGGATCGTTCACCGCGACATCAAGCCCGAGAACATCTTCCTCGTGGAGGGCGAAGGCGAGCCCTTCGTGAAGGTGCTCGACTTCGGCATCGCCAAGAACACCGCCGACGAGGCCGAGCGGCTCACCGTCACGGGCGCCATCCTGGGGACGCCGCACTTCATGTCGCCCGAGCAGATGGCGGGCGGCGCGCGCGTCGGACCGCACAGCGATCTCTGGGCTGTCGGCGTCGTGGCCTACTTCTGCTTGACCGGGCAGATCCCCTTCGGCGGCGCCACCGTCGCCGCGGTGGCCGTGGCGATCGACCGCGGGCCGCCCCCGCCGCCGTCCCGGCTCGCCCCGGATGTGCCGCCCGCGATCGACGCCTGGGTCCTCTCGCTGCTCGAGCCCGACCCGGCGCGCCGCGCCCGGAGCGCCCGCGCCGTCCTCGAGGCGCTGGACGCCGCCGTCGCTGCCCCGCGCGCCGCGCGGCCCGCCCGGACCGAGCTCATGCCCCCGCGCGAGGCCCTCGGCTCGGGCGAAGGCTTCTCGTCCCTCGTGACCACGCTCATGCCGTTCGGCACGCTGGGCGCGAGCTCGCCCCGGCAGCGGGCGCGGGCGCGGACCTGGGCCCTGGCCGCGGGCGCCGTCATGGGCCTCAGCACCCTGGCGTGGGCGGGGGCCTCCGGTGTCGCCTCCGGCGTCACCCGGACCGCGCCGGCAGCGCAGACCGCGTCGCTCGCGATGGTTGCCGGCGGGGCGCCCGGGCGCGCCGCCCCCGCCGTCGAGCCCGCGGCCCAGTGCGAGACGAGGAGCCCGCTGCCCGAGGCGCGGGCCGCGGCGCCGCAGGTCGAGGCGCGAGCGGCGGCCACGGCGCAGGACGACGCCGGGCCGCACCAGGCCGAGGCGCGGGCTGCGGCCACGGCGCAGCTTGCGGCCACGGCGCAGCCTGCGACCCGGGCGGCCGCCGACGCCAGGGTGCCGGTCGTGTCTGGCGCCCGGGGCGCCCTGCCGGCAGCGCTCGCCGCGCCGTCCGCGACGCCGGTCAAGACGGTCGCGACGCGCACGCGCTGGCGCCGCGATCTCGGCTTCTGACAGGAGAGGAGATCCATGCGCCCCCGGCCCAGCACGCTGCTGATGATCACCAGCCTGATCCTCGCGTCGCCGCCGGCGCTCGCCGGCGACGCGGCGGACACCGCCGCCGGCGCCGCGGACGAGAAGGCGCGGCGCGACGCCCGGGAGCTCGTGTACCTGGGCGACGAGCTCTTCATCCTGAGGCGGTACGCGGAGGCGCTCCGCGCCTACCAGCGCGCCGAGCAGCTCGTCCGCGTGCCCTCGACCTCCATCGAGGTGGCGAAGGCGCTCGCCGCGATCGGCCGGCTCAGCGAGGCGCGCGAGCTCGCGGCCACGATCGCCTCGTCGCGCGCGCTCCCCGGGGAGCCCTGGCCGTTCATGCAGGCGCGGCGCCGCGCCGACGCCCTGCGCGACGAGCTCGACGACCGCATCCCTCGGCTGAAGGTGCGGCTCGTGCCGAGCCCCGCCGGGGCCAGGCTCCGGATCGACGGCCAGGAGGTGAAGGCCTCCTCGGAGGGGGCCCTGATCGATCCCGGCAACCACTGGGTCGAGGTCGAGGCCGACGGCTACGCCGGCGCCCGGCAGCGGGTCTATGTCCCGGAGCGGGAGATCACGGCGATCGACGTCACGCTCACCCCGGAGCCCCGCCCGGACGGCGTCTCTCCGTGGGCCATCGGCGGGTTCGTGGCCTCGGGCGCGGGGCTGGCGGTGGGGCTCGGCGTGGGCGCGGCCTACCTGAGCGCGAGGAGCGACCTCGCCGAGGCGTGCCGGCAGGGCGCCTCGGGTTGCTCCGCCGATGCGCGAGGCGACGCGAACGCCCTGGGTTGGGTCTCGAACGTGGGGTT
Source organism: Sorangium sp. So ce145 (assembly GCF_051525985.1). Lineage (NCBI taxonomy): Bacteria > Pseudomonadati > Myxococcota > Polyangiales > Polyangiaceae > Sorangium > Sorangium sp. So ce145. The sequence continues at coordinate 8,751,876 of NZ_CP150315.1, forward strand.
CGGCCTCGCCATCGCCGGCGCGGCCGTCGGCGGCATCACCCTGGGCCTGGAGCGCTCGAAGACCCCGGCCTCGAGCGTCACCTGGGCGGTCGGTCCGGGCTACATCAGCATGCGAGGGACGCTGTGAGGGCGCGCCGCGCTGCCGCCTGCATGTTCGCCGCGTGGGTCGCCGGGTGTCAGGTCGTCGCCCCGCTGCCCGACGCCGAGGACGGCGAGACCTCGGCCGCGGGCGACGGCATCGACAGCGGCGCCGCCGCGGGCGACGCCGGCGATGGGAGCCCGGCGAGCTGGGTTCCGCCCGCGCAGGAGGCCGGCCCGTGCGAGATCGCCGCGTGCTCGGCGCACTGCGCCCGGTCGATGGATCTCTGCGAGCTCACGCCGCAGTACCCGTCCGTCGAGGCGTGCTGCACCGTCTGCGAGGCGATGCCGTCGCCCGAGGGGTATGCCGGGTGCCGCGCGACGGAGACCGGCGATCCCGCCGGCTGCACGGCGGCCGGGCCGCTCGGCCCGGAGGGCGGCGCCGGCTGCGTCGGGCGGTGCGAGGCGATGTGCACGCTCTACGCGGCCGTGTGCCCCCTCGAGCTCGCGGACATCGCGGCCTGCGAGGCCCTCTGCGCGGCCTTGCCGGCGCCGCAGGTGTTCGACGCGTGCGGCTCGCACGCGGTCGAGGGCTCGCTCGGGTGCAGCACGCAGCAGATCTACGCCGCGCTCGGAGCGGTCGACAAGAAGGCGCGCGACAAGGTGTGCCGCGACATCCTGGAAGGCCGCTGCCCGAAGCCGGCGTGCGCGGCCGGCGACTAGCTCGATCCCGCCTCGCGAACGGCAGGCCGCGTGGGACGACCGCTCTGTGCGGCGTGTCGCTGCACGCTACGCGCTCGCGGCGATGAGCGAACGAGAGCCGGTAACAACCTGGATCATTGACGATACGGGCTGTCCAACCTGATCGATGTCGAGGTGCGGCTGTAGTACTAGCGCCCCTTGCGGTTTCTCTTCGCTTCTGTTGATTCCTCGAGATTCCTACGTGATCGGTGCGCTAGAATTCGTCCGCCTCCAGATCAGCGAGGTCGACGTCGGGCCAGCCGTAACGCGCGATCAGCTCTCGCAGCTCGAACGTGCGGTCCTGCGGGTCCATCAGCGCGCACAGCCAGCGATCGACGTCGCCGAGCAGCGTCGTGAGCTTGGCCCCTATCCGGAGCTGCTCCACGAGCATTCCGCGCAGCACGGGGTCGCCGCACATCATCCACCCGCGAGTCGCGCGAACGACACGCTCCGCTTCGATACGATACCGAATGAGGTGCGAGAACAAGAGGGGCGCGGAACGGCTTGGCACCGGCAACTTGTCGAAAGCGGTCTTTCCCGCCAGCGCCAGCTCATCGAGGACGCGCTGTCGTCCCGCGTCGACGCTGCCTTCCAAGAACCCGCCTCTCAGGAGGCTCGAGGGCTCACCCAACCCGAGAGCGCGCGCCAGCGCTGCCACGCGCCGGTAGCGAACCCGAGCCGAGCCCTCGGACGGCTCCGCCCACTCCCTTCCCTCGAACACGAACGACGCCCCGAGGAGCTCCGTCAGGAGCGCGCGCCCCCCCCAACCTGGGCTCCAGCCAAGGCGGGCCGCCGAGACGGACGTGCTCGAGGGCCCCGCTCCGATCGTGCCAGGCAATCTCGAGCCTCCGCGCCGGGTAATGGTGAATGCGGCAACCGAGCGAGCGCTCGTGGTCCACGGCTGGTCCGAACAGCCGCGCGATGTCGTCTTCCTTCGTGATCTTCAACGTCGTGAGCGAAGGCCCGCGCACGAAGATCCGCTCCGCCATGCCATCTCGAACGCTCACCGCGATCTGCCCGCAATGAAGCCATCCACCTCGACGCAGGACCGCATCGACCCGCTCTTCGAGCGGCACCTCCACGAGCTGCCCGTCCGCGCCCCTCCGGTAGACGGTCCCATTCGCGTACCAGCGGGCCTCAGCCGGCGCGTTCTCCTCAGCGCCCGTCAGGAGCGCGCGATCGATCTGCGCCGCGGGCTCACCTGCTCGGAGACCCGCGACGCGGATCGCTCCGCCATCCGCGCCGTGCAACAGGGGCGACAAGTCGAGCAGCACGCACCCAGCTTCGCACGCGCGCTCGCGCGCCACCACCACCGAACGTTCTCGTCGCTCACGAGCGTGTCGTCGCGCGTGCGCCACCGGTCGATGGAGAACAGATACGGCGCCTCGCCCACGGCGCCGACGTGCCAGCGAAGGAAACAAAGACATACGCTCCCGAGGACGCGTTGCGCGAGAGGTCCTCACAGTACACCGGATCCGGCTACCGGCCATGGGCCGGGCTTCTGCGCCGCAGGTTGGCGCTCGATGTCCTCGAGCGCCCCGCCTGCAAGGGCAGGATGAAGCTCGTCGCCATGATCACCGAGCCAAGTAACATCGCCCGCTTCCTCACCGCACTCGGCGAGCCGACCGACGTTCCAGGCCGCTCCCCCAGCACCGACGCCGCGGCCGCCGACCTGGGGATTCGGAGGAGCATGGGCATCTGCTGTGGCACATCAGGGCTCAAGGGACCGCTTCCTTATCACCGGAAGCGCGCCGACTGCTTCGGCCAGAATCCGTTGAGCGACGAGATCAGGCGGTCGCTTCAGCGAGATCGCGCTCGACGGTGGATGCGGCTTCGGCCTTCGCCTGCGCTTCCAGCCAGGCGGCTTCGTCGAACGTCTTGTTCGCCATCGCGCGCTCGACGGCCTGCGTCTCTCGAAATTCCCGCGCTTCGGCGGCCAATGTCCACATCACCTCCACAGCCATCCCCTCGATCTCCTGACGGATCTCGTGAAGCGGGACACGGAAGAACTCCTTGCGGGGGTTCACCTTGTTCACCTGGTTCCGCACGAACCGCTGGTGGAGGGCGCGTTCGAGCGCCGGAGCATCCCCGCTCGGGATCATCGCGTGCACGTCGAACTCGAACGGCACGCTCGCATCACCAAGCTCCCGGACGCGGTCCAGGGGCTCGAGCCGCCGTGTCATACCGATCTTGTAGACGTGCTCCCCGAACGAACCGACGTTCGAGATGATGTATACGTGCCCGGCCTTGGTCTGCTGCGCCATCGAGAGGGCGCGCTGGTTCTTGTCCTCCGCCACGCGGAGCCGCTCGGAGAGCTCGAGGAGCTTCTGCTCGTACTTGGCGCGCTCTTCGTCGTTCGATTTCTCCACGTCCCGGCGCGCTTTTTCCATTGCCTTCCGGAGCGTCTCCTCCTCCTTCTCGGCCTCCTTCCTTGCTTTCTCAAATTCGCGCTGGGCTCGCTCTTCCTCCCGAATACGCTCCTTGAGCTGCTTCTGCTCCTCGCGCTCTTTCACTTTGAGCTCCTGCGCGACCACTGCCCATCGGAGCTCCTCGAGCCGCGCCTCGAGGTAGTCGGGCAGGATGCGCGCGTCACGGAAAGCGCGTCCGCCCTGGTTCACGAGCACGAACGAATCTCGAATCTTCTGCTGCAATGTCCCGAAGTTGTCGTGCCGAACGTCAGAGAGGATCGTGTCGACCTTGCCGTTGAACGCGTCGAGCACGAAGGAGATCGCCGTGGTGCGTCGGTTGACCTCTGCGTAGTCGCATGTCGCCGCGGTGCCGTCGCGGATCATGTCGCGGCTCTTCCCACGAGCAGCCTTGAGACGCTGTCCTGCCTCGGCGAACCCGAACTCCTCGGCGAGCTCGTCGAGAAGCCCAGCGGTCGGCATCACATAGCGATCACCGTAGCCCTCGATCACGTTCTTCATCGCCTGTGCGGTCTGCTCGAGGCGCTTCGCGTCCCGCTGCGCGGTGAGCGCTGCGCCGGCGATCTCCTCGGCGCGTCGGTTCGCATCGGCGACGACGCGCTCCGCTTCCCGCTGGGCGCTGGCAGAGACCTCGGCCGCGGCCGCTTCGGCGTCGGCGATCGCCTGGTAGCGGCTCAGGCGCTGGAGCGACGCCTCCGCTTGCCGGAGCGAGCTCTCTACTTGCCGGAACGAGCTCTCTACTTGCCGGAGCGAGCCGCTGGCCTTGTGCGCTTTGGACGCGAAGAACGCCGCAGCCGCAAGCGCAACCACGACGACGAGAATGAGAACGAGCTCCACGATGCTCCCCTGCGGCCGGCTGGGCGCCGCGCCTCCAGGGTACTTCGCCCCGCGCGGCGCGTCCCAGCTCAAATTCGATCTTGGATGCGCCGACGGCGGAGCCATCTCTCGGTATTCATCGCCATAGGGTCGCCTGCCATCGCGTCCTCGCGCACCAGGCCATACGCAAGCGCACACCGCTTCGGGGCGGCGCTCGCGCAGGCAATGCCGTCGCCCGAGGGCTATGCGGGGTGCCGTGCGGTGGAGACCGGCGATCCTGCCGGCTGCACCGCGGCCGGGCCGCTCGGCCGGAGGGCGACGCCGGGTGCGCGAACGGCACCGCAAGCGGGGGAGTCTGCCTGTTCTCCGCCGGTGCGTTCGCCTGGGCAGCCGATCCTTGGGAGCGGGAAGCGCTCGCCGCGGAGGCGAGCGGCGATGTCTAGCCGGTAGGCGCCGTGCCGTTCGGTGCGGCGCCGGGCACCGCGGGCGCCGCCGTGCCGTTCAGCGCAGCAGGCGCCGCCGTGCCGTTCAGCGCAGCAGGCGCCGCCGTGCCGTTCGGCGCCGCGGGGGTCGCAGCGCCGGGCGCCGCCGGTTCAGCCGGCGACTCGTCGCCCGGGGCGGCGACGGTGTCGCTGTGCGCCGTCGCGCGGCCAGTGCGGCCCTTGTAGAGAGAGGGAGCGATCGTATCGGCGTCCTCCTCGTCCCAGCGCAGGTACGCGACGGCGCGGCGGGTCTGGTCGTAGGCGTGGACGAGCAGCGAGAACGCCCGCGCCCTCCTGTCCGCGGCCTCGGTCGGCCCGGGGCCTTTGCCGTGCTCCCGCACGCCGAGGGCCGCGAGCAGCTGCGGCCCGATCTCCCCGGCGCGCCTCACCTCCTCCTCGGTCGCCGCCGTCTTGCTGGCGACCTCCGCCCAGCTCGCAGTGAACAGCGCCGAGAGCGCGACCAGGTCGTTCGCCATGTCGATGTGCCCCAGCCCCGCGCGGATCTCCGCGACCGTGTCCGCGTCGAGCAGGCCGCGCCGGGCCAGCGCCTCGGCGTCGCTCAGCAGGTTCTCGCGCAGCGGGGCCGCCTCCGCGAGCAGCGGCTTCAGCGCGTTCTCGGCGCCTCCGCTCGACAGCCACGCGAGGTGCGCGTACCACGCGGCCAGCGCGTAGGTCTCGAGCCGGTCGAGCAACGCGACATCGTGCGTCGGCACGTGCTCCGCGATGGCGGAGCGCAGCGCGAGGAGGCCGGGCAGCACGCCCAGCACCTGGGAGACGACCCGGGGAATATCGAGGTTGATGGCGATCAGCCGATCCGGGCTCAGCGCCTCGATCTCGGGCAGGATCTTGTCGAACGCCGCCGCCGCCTGGGGCGGGGCCGCGGGCTTCTTGGGAGCGGGCTTCTTCTTGAGCGGAGAAGGCTTCGTCATGAGGGGATGACCTCTCGTTGTTCGTCGTCGCGGAGCAGCGGAGAACAGGTACGACGCGCTCCACCCCTGCGCGCTGGACGTGTTGAGAACGTCAGGCGCACGCCGGACGTTCCGGGCAGGGATAATCACCCCCGCGCACCCGTCAATCGACATGCCGGCTGATTTTCTGACGGCGTGCCGCCGGGTGGTGGTCAACTTTGCCCAGAGAGAGTCCACATGAAGGCAGGAAGGCGGGAAGATCATTCATGTTTTCTTCCCGCCTTCCCGCCTTCGTGTTCCAATTGGATCACGACCTGCCGCCGCTCGTCGTGATCTTGCGTCATGGACTGGGCCCCGCGAGGCTCGCGAGAAGTCGCCTGAAGGTGTCCTGTGCCCGGCGCGCGGCGGGGCGGCGTCGAGTGTGTTGCTCTCGTCACGGCGTATGGTAGCTGTCAGCACGCATGTCGGCACGCACCGTGCTATCCACGTGTGGCGGTTCGCGGCCGACTGTTTCCGTTGCCGGCAGGGCTGCCCAGCAGCCTCCACCAGACCGTTTCCGTTACCGGCTGGGCTGCCGGCTGCCTCCACCAGACCGTTTCCGTTACCGGCTGGGCTGCCCAGCAGCCTCCACCAGACCGTTTCCGTTACCGGCTGGGCTGCCGGCTGCCTCCCCCAGACCACTTCCGTTGCCGGCAGGGCTGCCCAGCAGCCTCCACCAGACCGTTTCCGTTACCGGCTGGGCTGCCGGCTGCCTCCCCCAGACCACTTCCGTTGCCGGCAGGGCTGCCCAGCAGCCTCCCCCAGACCGTTTCCGTTGCCGGCTGGGCTGCCGGCTGCCTCCCCCAGACCGCTTCCGTTGCCGGCAGGGCTGCCCAGCAGCCTCCCCCAGACCGTTTCCGTTGCCGGCAGGGCTGCCGGCAGCCTCCCCCCAGACGCGACCGATCCGCCAATCGACAGGCCCTTGAAGCGGCCGGCGATCGGGTTGCCCAGCTCTTCGATCTCGAGAGACGCGCGACGCGATCACCTCTGCGCCCCGATCGACCCGTGGCGCTCGCAGCGAACCCGCCGGAGGAGCGCGTCGCGCTCCGCGGCGTGCTCTCCGCGACCACGACGCTCGCGGTGCTCGTGCAGGAGACGGCACGCCGAGAGCTGTCCCTCGGTGGTCCCGAGCTCGAGCATCGCTCGCGCGCGCTCGATCCTCGGATCGATCCGAGCATGCGCCGCGCCGGTGTGCTCCCGGAACGACATCTTGCCCGCGGCGGAGACCGCGCGGGCCGTCGTGGTGCTGCCCTGATGGGCGGGCACGGCGGAGGCCGTGACGGCCTCTCGCCGGATCGCGTTCTCGGGTCGACCTGGCCCCACGCCGCGCTGGTCAGCAGGCGCGGCCGGCATCTCGAGCGCGGGCTGCACGCGCCCCGAGGCCGCGAGCAGGGGCGCTTCGGCAAAGCCAGCCGCTGGGCCGGGCCAGGCAGCGCCCGCCCCGAGCACGAGCCCCGCCGCCGCCGTCCCATGCAGCCTGAACCGGCGAAGCCCGCGCAAGGCGTCGCGAAGCCACGCACCGGAGAAGAAGGGCACGAAGCACGGCACCGCGGGCTGCCTGCGCCGGCGCTGCGCCGCCTGCCAGCGCCCTGCCTCCTGCTCGATCTTGTCCCAGGCGGCAGCGAGCCGTGACTTGACGGTGTTCTCCGGGAGCGCGTGCGCCCCGGCGATCTCGGCGAGCGTCCGGCCCAGGAGCTCGTGCTCGATGAAGACCGTGCGACGTGCGTCGTCGAGCTTGTCGATGAAGCGCCAGAGGACGGAAGCCCGCTGGCGGGCGATCAAGGAGGCTTCCGGGCCCGGCCGCTCGTCCGCAGGATCCTCGTCCTGGAGGAGTGCGATCACCTCGTGCCGGCGGCGCGATCGCCGCCGGCTGTTGCGCACCACGTTTCTGACGAGCTGGTCCACATACGCCGCGGCGTCTCTCACCAGGCCGATACGCGCGCGGTTCTCCAGGATGCGAAGCCACGCGTCCTGGATAATGTCGTCGACGTCCTGAGCCGGCACACGCATGGCGCGCGCGAGCCGGCGGAAGCGGTCGGAAGCAAGCGGGCCAGGGGCTGCGACGGCCGGGCTCGCCGAGGTGCTCACATCCATGCACGTCCAGATGCTTCAGGCGCGAAAAGAGGTGACCCAATCGACCGGTGCGACGAAGAACGGTGCGCGAAGGTGCGTTCGCAGGGGGATAACGAGAAGGCCACGGCTCCGTGGAATCATTGCGCAGGCGACGTCAGATTTATCATGCAAAACCGCAGCGCTCGGTATCCACACGCGCTTGCTGGGCCGACAGCCTCGTTGATAACGTGGGCCGCATGACGCTCTTGCGCTCCGCCCTGTCCGGGGTTTGCCTTCTCGGCGTGCTGGGCAGCGGCATCGGGCTCGCGCGCGCGACACCTGCGCTGGCGACCGAGAGCGCGGCAGCGATGAAGGCGCGCCAGAAGGCCCGGATTGCCTTCGGCGCACGGAAGTGGACCGAGGCGGAAGCGAGCTTCGAAGCCGTCCTGGCGGCGCCCGACGCCGCCGGAATGACCGCGGCGCAGCGGGCCGAGGTGCTCGGCTATCTCGGGCTTTGCGAGCTGGAGCAGGGCAAGCACCGGGAGGCCGCCGAGCACCTGGGGAAGAGCCTCGAGCAGGACGCCGCGCTGAGTCGCGCGCTCCTCGACAGGTTCACGCGTGCGTTCGACAGGGCGATCGATCACGTCGGCAGGATCTACGTGGCGGCCTCCCCGCCCGACGCCGAGATCCTCCTCGACGGGGAGCCCGTCGGCACGGGCGCCACGGTCCACGAGCTGTTCGTCGCGCCGGGGACGTACACGCTCCGGGCCCGGCTGTCGGGGCACGGGGAGGGCTCGCAGCGGGTCGAGGTCGATGCGGGGAAGACGGTCAGCGCGACGCTGCAGCTCGTGCGCGCGGCCGACGCGCCCGCGCGCGCGCCGGATCCGGGCGCGGCGCGGAGCGAGCCGGTCAAGCCGCAGGCCCCGGGGCCGGTGGCATCGTGGCTCGGGCCGGCGCGTGTCGCCGGCATCGGTCTGACCACGGCGACGGCCTCCCTCGGCGCCCTGTTCATGGTCCGCGCGAGCGCTTCCAACGGCGATCTCAAGGAGCGCAACAGCAAGCTGGACGCGCTCGGGTTCACGCCGTGGGCGTGCCGCGAACCGTCGCCGCCTTCAGCGTGCAACGATCTGGCGGTCCTCCGGCGAGAGCGAGATCAGTTCGCCGCCCTCGGCACGGCGATGGTGGTGGCGAGCGGCGTGGTCGGCGCCATGACGGTCGCCTCGTTCTTCACGGATTTCTCCTTTCTGGAGTCCGAGCCCACGGGAGCCCGCGTCGCGTTCTCGCCGGCCGCAACGCCGGGGCAGATCGGCCTCGTGGCGCACGGGGTGTGGTGATCCGAGGAGCCAGGGACATGCACTTTCTCCAGGGACGACACGTGCGGCGGCTGTGCGCCGTCGCCGCCTTCTCGACGAGCGGCGCGGGAGGGCTCTCCGGCTGCACGTACGCAGAGGACTGCGGTGAGGAGCGGATGTGCCTCGCCCCCCCGCCGTCTCCGTGCGAGGTGAACGAGCCGGGGATGGGGCCCGTGATGGACGAGTGCGGGGTGTTCGCCAGCGCCAGCGCTCCAGCGGAGGGCGCGCGCGCGGGCACGCGGCTCGAGCCGCTCGGCTCGCTGCAAGCCGCGATCGTGGAGGCGCAAGCGCGGGGCTTGCGCCACGTCTATGCGTGCGGCGAGATGTTCGAGGAAGAGGTCACCCTGGTCTCGGGGATCCACCTCTGGGGCGGCCGTAGCTGCGAGGACGGCGCGTGGTCGTTCGATGGCGCCAACCACCCGACGATCATCGCCCCGCCTTCGGGGATCCCGCTGCGGGTCGTGGGGGACGAGGGCGCGACGTCGGTGATCTATGGCGTGCGCGTCGTGGCGGCGGACGCCTCCGCGCGCGACGGCAGGTCGTCGATCGCCATGATCTTGAGCGCGGGGGCCGGGGCGATCGTGCGATCGAGCGCGATCGTCGCGCGCGACGCCAAGGACGGGGAGCCGGGGAAGGACGCGGACAGCGAGCGGGCAGCGGACGGGGTGGAGGGGAACGACGGCGCGAGCGCCTGCACGGACGACTCCCCGACAGGTGCCCTTCCGGTCGTGACGGCGTGCGACGACGGCACCGAGTCCACCGGAGGCTACGGAGGCGACGGCGGGCTCGACGCGGGGGGCGACGGCGCGCCGGGGGAGCCGAGGCCGGCGAGCCAGGACCCGGAGAAGACGGGTCTCGGGGGCCACGGTGCGGATGCCCTCACGAGATGTAAGGAAGGGGCCCCTGGCCCCGACGGCGCCAACGCCGGTCGCGCTGACGGCGCGGTGGGCATGGGCTACCTCACCGAGGACGGATGGGTCGGCACTCGCGGTAAGGACGGGGAGAGGGGTGGCGTCGGCCATGGGGGGGGCGGCGGGGGCGGCAGCAAGGGGCGAGGCGACATGGTCGCGTGCCGAGCGGGCAGGCCTCGGGGCGGCGCAGCTGGTGGCTCGGGTGGGAGCGGCGGCTGTGGTGGCCTGGGAGGCAAGGGCGGAGGCTATGGCGGGGCGAGCATCGGCGTGGTCGCGTTGCCAGGGAGCTCGGTGACCCTCGAGGCGACCACCGTGACCGCGGGCAAGGGCGGCGTCGGTGGGGTCGGCGGAACGGGCCAGCCGGGCGGCGTCGGACGACCCGGTGGGTACGGTGGACAGGGATTCGATGGCCTGTGGGCGGCGTGCCCCGGCGGCCGTGGCGGCTGGGGCGGCCGCGGGGGCGATGCCGGCGGCGGCCTCGGGGGGCCCTCTTACGGCGTCGCCTCCGTCGGCGCCTACGTTCACTTCGGTCCGGACGCGCCCCTCCGCCCTGGAAGCGCCGGCATTGGCGGTTCCGGAGGGAATGCGGCGCCCGATGACCCTGTGGGCAAGGGACAGTCGGGCTACTCGTTACCCTACGTTCAGTTCGATGCGCCCGAGCCGGAACCGCCCCGCTGAAGGGCCGGGAGCACGCGGCGTCACATCGAGGGAGAGCCATGCGAATCACAGGAGCGATCACCCTGTCCTCCGCGGTACTGCTCGTCGCGGCCGGCTGCGGCACCGCGCCGGGCCCGAGTGACGCCGGCGGAGCGGTGTGCAACGGCGCGTCGTCGTGTCCAGGCGACGCGCCGCCGGAGTCGGTCTGTCTGGAGCGCCTCGCCGCCGGTGTGCTGGAGGATGGCTGCGGGGTGTTCGTCGCGGGGATGTTCGGCGACGGGGACGACGCGGACCCCGGCACGAGGGACAAGCCGGTGCGCACGCTGCAGCGCGGCGTCGAGCTCGCGCGCACCGGACGAGGGCGCGTCTTCGCGTGCAACGACGGGTTCTTCGGCCCCCTCGCGCTGCCGTCCGGCGTCGATCTCATCGGCGGATACCACTGCTTGGGCTTTGCGCGTGAGGCTGGCGGGCGCCCGACACTTCAGATCGTCGATACGTTCGAGCCTGTCCTGACCGTCGTGCCCGCGAGCCCCGGAGACACCGGAGCCGCGGACGGGGTATCGACGCTCGTCGACATGCGGTTCTTTTCAAACGGCCCGATCGGGATGCTCGTCCAGTCCGGCACGGCCGTGGAACTCCTCCGGGGCCGGATCAGCGCTGCCTGGGGCTGGGCGGGCCACAACGGCGAGAAATGGCCCTATCCGAACGAGGCAACGCAGGGGCCCGATGGGCAGTACGGGGGCGACGCCTGCTCGGCGGCCGTCGTCCCTGGCGCCCCTGCGGCGGTGAACGCGTGCGATGGTGGGATCCCGAGCGTCGGTGGGAAGGGAGGGGACGGGCTCCCCGACGGCGCTGGCGACGGCGAGGACGGGCTGCCGTTCGATGCATCCAGCCCGACGTACGGGCGGGGGGGAGACGGGGACGTGCCGAGCACCGGGTGCGAAAATGGACAGGTGGCGCTCCACGGCGCGCACGGTTTCATCGGTGCAGCCGGCACGGGCAGGGGGCGCATCACCGAGACAGGATGGGAAGGAGACAAAGCCGAGGACGGGAGCAGGGGTATGCCAGGCCAGGGCGGCGGCGGCGGTGGCGGCCGTCGGGGAGGGCTCTCCGCGTGCGGTGCCGCGTCGAGGGGAGGCGCCGGCGGCGGCTCCGGCGGCGCCGGCGGCTGTGGCGGTCGAGGCGGCCAAGGGGGCGAGAACGGCTGGCCCTCGATCGGCATCGTCGCCCTTCACGCCAAGCTGACCCTGCGCGATAGCGAGATCGTGACGTCCTGGGGCGGGGAGGGCGGCGACGGCGGGCCCCCCGAGCGAGGCGGTCTAGGCGGCCGAGGCGCTCCGGGAGGCGCCTTGGGGAACGGCATGTGGTCCTGTCACGGCGCCAACGGGGGCGAGGGGGGCTACGGCGGCTACGGCGGCCCCGGGCGCGGCGGCGACTCGATCGGCATCGCCTACCTCGACGAGGACAAGCTCACGCTGGAGGCCGTCACCTATGAACTCGGACTGCCCGGCAAGGGCGGCGTGAGCTGGGATATCTGGTCCGGCGACGAGGTCACGGGGGAGGAGGGCATCGCCGCCGAGACGTTTCGGTTTCCTGACGAGTCGAGATCTTCTCGGTAAGGACGCCGCGGTCCGTAGACGATCCGCGGAGGCAGACGAGCCCAGGGCAACGCTCGTAAGGTCCGGTTAGAGGCGTCATAAGATCCGCGCGGGACGTACTTGCCCAGTGGACGGATGGCGACGGTGCCGAGCCTGGCGACGCTCGACGCAACCCGCCGAGCCCATCCGCCGGGCGCATAACCGCAGGGCAGGATTGCAGATCGCCGGTTGACGCCGACTTTCCGGTAGGGGATCGATGCGCGCATTCGAAACGGGAAATGCATGGAACATGGGTCGGTGATGAAGGCGAGCACGCTCGTGCTGTGCGGCGGGCTCGCAGCGATGCTCGTGTCGGCATGCGATTTATCCTACACTTGCGACACAGTGGAGACGGGAAGCGCGGGCGCTGGATACCCGACAGAATCCGCAGGGGCAGGAGATTTTCCAAGTAACGGCGAAGAAGACGAAGGCGGAAACGAAGACGTGGGCAGCGACTCGTCCGCGTTAATGGCAGGCTGCACGCCAGTTCACGAATGCACCGAGATGTACGAAAAGTGCAGGGACATGGGGCGACCGTGCACGCGTCCGATCGGCCATCGGAGCCTTTGTGATTACTGTCGCGAGGATTATCAGGATAAGCGCCCATACAAGTACAGTGAATGCTACAGCTGTGAATTCGAATGAACACGATGGACCTGCCTGCCCTTCTCGATGCGACGCATGTTGCCTTTGACCCGCCAACAGCAGACCGCCTGGTGCAACTCGGCGCGGCCAACGTCGTGCGTTCGTCAGATTGCCTTATTGTCGGGCCGAACCGCCTCGATGCCCTGGAACATGTCCGGACGCGTGAGGCCTGGTGCTCATTGTCTGAGAAGCGCTCGACTGCAGACGAATCGGGCCAAAAGTGGGATCAGCTCTATTCGCAGGATGTTCGCTGGGAGCTGCCCGTTGTCTTGTGGGCATCAGTGAGCCTCCATGAACGAGTGAACCTATGGAGGGCCTGTAGCTGGCTGCGGCACATCGGGATCGCGTGCAGTGACGTCCTCATCGTCGAGCTCGAGCGTGTCCACGGCACAATGAATAGGTTCCGCGAGCCACCGAGCGTGCCGCGGTTCAACTGCTCCGCGTCGGTCGCCGACCATCTCGACAACGTTCTTGTGGATCGTCTCGCCAAGTCGTGCCCTTGGCCAGTGGAACGCTACGATCGTGCCGTTCGCCTCTGGGAAAGCTTCGCCGATGAGGATCCTTTGCCCTTCATCGAAAGCTGCATGGCTGGTGTCGAAGGATTTCCGGAACTTGCTCCCTTGTGGGGACTTCTGTCATCTTTCTTTCCTAGGAAGACTACGGAAGGTACCCTGCGCCTCAGCCAACTCGATGAACTCATCCTGACCATCCTCTCGGCAGGCGAGTACCAAACTGACGTGTCCGTGTTCTGCCACAAGTCGCAGTCTGGATTGGAACTGCGGGAGCTCCTCTCCTGTACAGGCGACCTGTTCCTGGAAGATCGTCTGGCCCAATGGGCGAGGCACGCTTCGAACGAGTTCGTAGAGCGCGCACCCGACGTGAGGCCTGACGTTGCGATGAAGTCGTGGGTGTACCGCCTCACCGAACGTGGCGCGCAGCTCCGAGACAGGGGACTTGATCAGCTCGCGGACGCGCCGCGCCTTCCCGTAGCGGGAACCGAGGCGTACTCACCTGTGGCCCCCTGGGTGCTGCTCGAAGACGGACGGCTCGCTCGCCTGTGAGGGCTAGCCTAAACTCGCGTGCCCGGCCTGCAAGGGCAGGATGAAGCTCGTCGCCGTGATCACCGAGCCGAGCAACATCGCCCGCTTCCTCACCGCGCTGGGTGAGCCGACCGACGTTCCAGGCCGCTCACCCAGCGCCGACGCGGCGGGTGCCGACCTGGGGGTTCGGGGCGCAGGGCGCCGCAGGCGGCCCGGAGCCCCGAGCGTTGAAGAGCACCGTCCTGCGCCGCAAGGCGCTCGGGGTGACCGTCGTGCAACGCACGTCCGGCGACCTGCGGCTCAATCCACATCTGCACGCTGTCTTTCTCGACGGGGCTACCACGAAGACGGCGCAGAGCTCGCGTGGAACGAGCTCGAGGGGCGCGGCCGCCGTCCCGCCGGACCGGCGCCGGCGCGCGCCGCGCTCGAGTTTGTTTGACTTCAAAGCAATTTGCGCGAAGCATCCCGGCCGGCTGGGCCCGGGACGAGCGCGTGTCCCGCCGCCGTGTGCTCGGTACCAGATCCCGGAGATTGATGAAGTGAAGCGAACCCGATCGGGGATCGCGGCGGCGGCGCTGCTCGCGCTGCTGACCGCGATGCTCATGTTCTCGACGCGCGCGGTCGCGGGGCCGCAGGACGGCCTGCCGCCCGCGGACGCGGACCGCTCGACGCCCCGGCGCGCCCTGCGGCTGCTCATCGACGCCTCGCGCGAGGGGCGCCACGACGTCGCGGCGTACGCGCTCGACCTGTCCGCCATCCCGCGCGCCGCGCAGGCGGAGCGCGGGCCCGAGCTCGCCGCGCAGCTCACGTTCGTGCTCGAACAGCGGCTCTGGAACGCGTGGGAGGAGCTCTCGGACGAGCCCGAGGGCAACCCGGCCGACGGGCCCGGCCGCGACGAGGTCGGGCGCATCCCGCTCGGGGACACCGCGATCCCGATCGTCCTGAGCCGCGCGGCCGGCCCGGGCGGCGCGCCGATCTGGCTCGTCTCGCGGTCGACGATCGCGGCCGTGCCCGAGCTGCACGAGGCGTTCGGTCCGGGGCCGATCGCCGAGCGGCTGCCGGCGGTGCTCTCCCGGGTGCGCTTCCTGGGGCTCGCCGCCTGGCAGTGGCTCGGCCTCGTGGCGGCGATCGCCGCGTCGTCGCTCGGCGGCCTGCTGCTCGGCCGCCTCGTCTCCGTCGCCGCCGGCAGGCTCGTGCGGCGGACGGAGGTGCAATGGGACGACCGGCTCCTCGACGGGCTCCGGACGCCGCTGCGCGCGCTCTTGACGCTGGCGCTCGCGAGCGGCCTTGTCAGGCCGCTGCGCCTGGCCGCCCCCGCGCAGGAGATCGTCGACACGCTCCTCCAGACCCTCCTCATCACCGCCGCGGCGTGGCTCACGACGTGCCTCGTGCGCTTCGCCGGCGACACGGTGACCGAGCGCGTGACCGCGAGCGTCACGGACATGGCGCTCGCGCGGGGCAGCAAGACCCGCGTCGCCATGCTGCGGCGCATCGCCAACGCCCTCGTGGGCGTGGTGGCCGTCGCGCTCGTGCTCCTCCAGTTCGACGTGGTCCGGAAGGTCGGGGTCTCGCTGCTCGCCTCCGCCGGCATCGCCGGCGTGGTCGTCGGCTTCGCGGCGCAGAAGTCGATCGCCACGCTGCTCGCCGGCCTGCAGCTCTCCTTCTCGCAGCCGATCCGCATCGGCGACACCGTGATCGTCGAGGGGGAGTGGGGCTGGATCGAGGAGATCACGCTGACGTTCGTGGTCGTGAAGGTCTGGGATCTGCGCCGGCTCGTCGTGCCGATCACCTACTTCCTCGAGAAGCCGTTCCAGAACTGGACGAAGGAATCGCCGGATCTGCTCGGCACGGTCTTTGTCCACGCCGACTACACGGTCCCGATCGACGAGATGCGCGCGGAGGTCGCGCGGCTGTGCGCGGCCAACGCGAACTGGGACGGGAAGGTCGCGGGCCTCGTCGTGGTCGACGCGACGGCGCAGACCATAGCGCTCCGGGCGCTGGTCTCGGCCGCCGAGTCGGGCAAGCTCTGGGACCTGCGCTGCGCGGTGCGCGAGGGGCTCATCAAGCGGCTGACGTCGCTGGAGGGCGGGCGGTACCTGCCGCGGGCGCGCGTGGCGCTCGAGGGAGAGGGCGAGCCGCGGGGCGCCTCGGGCCCGACGGGGGGCATCGCGTCGGTGTGAGCCGGCGGCGCGCCGTCGGCGCCCTGCGCGGGCCTACGTCTCCACCGGCTGCGGCTCCTTGCGGAACGTCCCGGCGAGGATCCGCTCCGCCGCGTCGGCCAGGATGTCGCGCGAGAGCCGGGTCTCCTCGTCGAACTCCGCCACATGGAGGGGGTATCTGAGGTTGAGCGGGTTTGGTCCGCGTCGCCCCGCTCGCTGCGCTCAACCGAGCGACTGCAAGATCGAGCTGAATCCGTGCTGGCCGTGGCGGCTGCCCTGCGGGGACAGCCACGCTTCGTAGGTGTCGCCGCTCGGCGAACGGAGCTGGATGAACTCGAGGCTCACGAGAGGGTTGAAGGGGTTGCCGGGGCGGGGGCCGATGTCTTGGCCGGGATACGCCGCGTCTTGGTTGAAGGCGCGGGTGCCCTGATCGAAGGCGGCGAGGTGCTTGTAGTTGCCGCGTTTGCCGAAGTCGCTGTACTCGCGAGAGACGAGGACGCGGCCGTGGTTGGTGAGGCCGACGTGAACGTTGGGAACGTAGGTGGAGACGCCGATCACGGCGGCAGATGCGGCGTTGAGGACTCCGCCGGCGATGCGGCGGGCCGCGCCGGCGGGCGCCTGGTACTCGACTCCGCTCCAGTTGCCGATGATGCGCTCGCCGGGCTGGAGCTCGTAATACGGGGCGTAGAACTCGCTGAATTTTTGCTCGATCTGCTCCGGGGTCATGTTGGCGGCCTCGGCCATGGCCTTCTTGCGGACGTGCATCGAGTACGCGAAAGCGGCCGCGATGAACACGAGCGGGATCAAGTAATACATTTGCATGACCATCTCCTCCAAGACAACCCACGCTCCACGCTGGAGCCACCGAAGGCGATGGTTACGCGGCGGCGCACGCCAGGTCAAGGGGGCGCACTTCGAGTGATCGACCAGCGATCGGATAACCGTCGATACGCAAACGCCCCGTCAACGGCCGTGGCGCCCTCCCGGGCAGCCCCGACGTCCCTCCTGCGCAGCTACTTCGGTGTCCTTTGTGACAGTCGCACGGGTCCAGCGCCGCTGGCGGCGTCCTCCTGCACCCCCTCGCGCGTGTCCTGCGCAGCAACACGTTGATTCCTGTGCCGCCGCGGCGTCTTCCTGCGCCCTTGTCGAGAGAGGCCACGTTGCCTCCGCCGAAGGGCGTGATGACCATGCCCTCGGCGCCCGCCGCCGTCACGGCCTCTTCTATCTGTCGATGCTGGAGCTCCATGGATTTCCGTTGATCACCCGGAATCTCCTTGGTCCCGATCACGTTCCCCGTGCCCCGGAGCTCACCCGTGACGCGGGTCGCGCCTGTCGCGATCGGCGCGAAGAGCAAGCGGGGCGCCTACCGGGCGGTCGGCGACCCGGAGCCCCGAGCGTTGAAGAGCACCGTCCTGCGCGGCAAGGCGCTCGGGGACGCCGCGTAGCCCCAACAGCATCCCGGGCCAGACCAACTCCCGGAGGGCGACGTGTGCCCGCGGCACGCCGATGCGCCTCCGTCGATCCCGACGCGCCCCGAAATCGTCCAAGCGCGGGAGCGGCTGCTCGCAAGCTACCAGGCCAACGTCGACGTGGTAAATCGCGTCGAATCCCTCGAGAACGCCTCGTTCTTCGGAGCCTCAGAGGCCTTCCGGAACATGGCGCGCGACATGCGAGCGGCGGCGCAGAGCAACCTGACCAGGATCGAGGCCGGCGTCACTCTCTGCTTCGATCGACTTTCGAATCCGGTCACGGACGTCGAGACGACTACGTGTGTAGACGCGTCCAATGTCAAGTTGATCCCGGTCGATATCACCGCGCTCTCGGTGAAGCCGCCCATGATGCCCGGTCCGACCGGCGCCGATGCTCCCCGCGCCGACTGGGTGGCCAACGCCTACCCGGGCGACGGTTACTGGGGAGATTACTTGCCCTGGACGATGTGCCCGCCAGGTCAGTACGCCTACGGTTACGAGATGCTCGTCGAGGCCGACAGCGGCAGCACAAAGGTCGACGACACCGCTGTCGACTGGTTGCGCATGTTCTGCGGCAACTTCGACCGTACCGTCAGGACCACCATCGAGCCGCCGCACGCCGAGCGCTACGGCCTCTGGGGATCTTGGCGCGGGCAGAAGAGCTGCTCGATAGGTCCGATGCACGGCATGACGATATGGATCGAGGTGCCCCAGGGGGATGGAGACGACACGGCCGCGGACGACCTCTCCGCGACGTGTGTCTCCGGTGAGTCGATTCAGGCGCCCGGCGGCATCAGGTGGCCGTCCGCCAGGCCTTCCACGGATACCTGTCCAGGCGGCACCGCGATCTGCGGCTTCCTCATTCGCGTCGAGCCGCCGCAGGGTCGCGGCGACGACACCGGGATGAATGGGATCCGGCTCGCCTGCTGCGCGCTCTAGCACCAAACGCCCTCATAGCCCTCTCCGCTGCCAGAACGCACTTCCGCAGTACTTGGCAGCACAGGCCGTGCGTCCGGCGGCGAACGGCCCCTGGCGCCGGCGCCTCAGCCGCGGCCGCGGGTATGGGCGAGCGCGTAGGCCATGCCGCTCTGCAGCGTGCCGAGCGTCAGCAGGCCGTCGAGCCCGGCGGCGTCGCGGACGAGCAGCTGGGCCGCCGCGGGCCGCACCCCGGTGAGGATCGCCTGGGCGCCGACCAGGCGCAGCGCGCTCGCGGCCCGGACGAGGATCGCCGCCGGGGCGGCATCGAGCTGGCGCACGCCGGTGATGTCGAGGATCACCACCCGCGCGCGCGTGCGGACCGAGCCCTCGAGGGCCGTCGCCAGCACCTGCGACGCGCGGGCGTCGTCGAGCACCCCGATCAGCGGCATCACCACGATGCTCTCCGTGATCGGCAGCAGCGGCGCCGCCATGTCCGCCAGGCGCTCCTCCTGGACGCGCAAGATCTCCGCCTGCGCCGCCGACCGCTCGCGCTCGGCCCGCTCGCGCTCGCCGATCTCGCGGCGCGTCTGCGCGTGGGCCTCGCGCAGCGCCTCGCCCTTTCGCACCAGGTCGGCGTTGACCGCCTGGAGCTGCTCGAGCGCGGTCTGCAGCTCGTGTGTGCGCGCCTCGACCTGCTGCTCGAGCTGCTCGCGGGCCTGCTGCACGCTGGCGTACAGCCGGGCGTTCTCGATCGCCACCGCCGCCTGCGCCGACAGCAGCTGCAGCAGCTCGACGCGCTCGGGCGCGAAGGCGTCGCGGGTCGCGTTGTTCTCGACGTAGAGGATCCCCGACAGCCGGCCCTGGAGGAGCAGCGGCAGGCACAGCACCGAGCGCGGGCGCTGGCTGGCGACGTAGGGGTCGCGGGCGAAGCGGGGCTCGGCGCCGGCGTCGCCGAGCAGCACGCCCTCGCGGCTGCGGGCGACGAAGCGGACCACCGAGGTCGCCAGGGCGGCGTCGTCGCGCATCGGCTGGTCGAGGCCGACGCGGACCTCGTCGGGCGCGGTGCGCATCTCGGCGGCGATCGACAGGTCCTCGCCCTGCGGCACGAGCAGGAAGCCGCGCTGGGCGCCGGCGCGGAGCATGACGATCCGCATCAGGCGGTCGAGCAGCCGGTCGAGCACCAGCTCGCCGGCGACCGCCTGGGCGGCGTGCATCAGGCCCTCGAGGTCGAGCGAGCCGCCGCCGTGCCTGCGGGAGGTGGTCGTCGAGCGGCCCGTGCTGTGCCCGGCGCGCGCGGGCGCGGGCGGGGCGAGCAGGTCGGCGCGGGTGAGCAGCAGCTGGCTCGCCTTGGCGGCCGCGCCCCAGCGGGCGAAGCCGACGTGGGCGTCCTGCAGGTAGGCGCCGGCCAGCGCGCGACGGTTGCGGCGCAGGTGCAGCCGCGCCGCGCACTCGCTCGCCAGCGCCGCGTGGAGCACGAACCCGCGCGCCTGCGCCTCGGCGATCGCCTGCTCGTAGCCCGCGATCGCCTCGGCGTCGCGGCCGGCCAGGCGCGCCGCCTCGGCGTCGAGCAGGTGCTGGAGCGCCACGAACTGCGATGGGTTGCTCGTCGACCACGGCCGCAGGGCCGCGCGCTCGCGCTCGAGCTGCTGCGCCAGCGCCTCGCGCTCCGCCTCGCCGACCGCGTCCCAGCGGGCCGCGGCGACCAGGCCCGAATAGGAGTACTGCTCGGGCGAGTACATGTGCCCGGCCCCGGCGCCGCTCTCGTGCAGCTCGCGGGCGCGGGCGGCGAGCTCGAGCCCGCGCTCGTACTCGCCGTACAGGTAGGCGAGGCGCAGCTTGCTGACCGCGTAGAGCCACGGGACGAGCCCCCCGGGCGGCATGTGGGCGACGAACGCGTCCTCGTCGAAGCCGTCGCCGCCGAGGGCGCTCGTCGCCGGCTCGCCCATCAAGTTGACGACCACGCGGCGCATGAACTCGACAACCGCCGTCGACGCGACGTCGCGGGTCTTCCGCAGGAGCGCCGTGACGTCGGCGATGCGGGCCTCGGCGCCGCGGATGTCGGCGTCGGCGATCAGCGCCAGCGCGGCCGATTGCAAGCAGTAGAACGACACGTAGGCGAAGTTGCCGACCTCGAGCGCGACGCGCCGCGCCGAATCGCGGTACTCCTCGCCGGCCGCGTACGGCTGGCGGTAGAACACGACCGACGTGCCGAACAAGAAGTGCACCATGCAGCGGGTGCGCAGGTTGCCGGTGCGCTCGTTGAGCTTGACCCCGAGCTCGCCGAACTCGTAGGCCTTGCCGAGCTCGCCGGTGACGCCGGCGAGCAGGATGCTGTACACCGCGTAGCTGTAGTCCGACCCGTCGACGTTGCCGTGGCGCAGCGACAGGTTGACCATGTGCAGCACGATCAGGGGGAACAGCGCCGGCCTGCCGACGAACACCGGCCCCGACATCGACGCCAGGAGCCGCATCACGACCTCGACGTCCGGGTCGCGCGCCGGCGGGGCGTCGAGCAGGGCGCCGATCCGCCGCTCGCCGAGGTGCTCGTGGGCCGCCGCGAACGCGGCCGCGACGGCCTCCTGCAGCGCCGGGCCCTCATCGGGCAGGCCGATGCCGTACATCGCCAGCGCCGCGCGCCCGGCCGCGACCACCGCCGCGAAGTCGCCCATCGCCGCGTGCAAGAGGACGCGGAGGTCGTAGACCTGCACCCGCTCCTCGCGCGAGCGCGCCCGCGCGAGCGCCTCCTCGAACAGCGCGTCGGCCTCGGCGAACGCCCCGCACAGGTACGCGCACTCGGCCAGCTCGACGCGCAGCGCGAACCCGAGCTCGAACCAGCGCGCCCACGGGTCGGCGCCGAGGCACTCGCAGCCGGCCTGGAAGTACTGCCGCGCCGCGTGGTAGGCCGTCGCCGCGCGCGCCCGCCGGCCAGCGCGGAGGTTGAGTCGCGAAAGCTCGAGCCGCTCGTCGCCGTCGATCCGCGGCAGCGCCACGTCGAGGTGGCCGACGACCTCGAACAGCGCCTCGTCGGGCACGCCCGCCGGGTACGCGTCGCGCAGCAGCCGGCCGACGCGCAGGTGCGTCGCCTCCCGCACCTCGCTCGCCAGCAGCGAGTCGGCGGCCTGCTGCACGCGGTCGTGGAGGAAGCGGTGGAGATCGTCGCCCTCGCCGCCGGCGAGCGGCACGACCAGGCCCTCGCGGACCAGCTCGCCGAGCGCCGCGGTCGCGTCGTCGCCGTCGTCGCTGCCGACGGCCGCGAGCACGCGCCACGAGAAGCGATAGCCGACGCACGCGGCCCGCTGCAGGAGCCGCTGGGCCGCGGGGGTCAGGCGGCGGATCTTGCTGGTGACGAGGGTGACGACGTTGTCGGTGACGTCGCGCGCCTGCACCTGCGCGTCGTCCCACGCCCACCGGCACGCGGCGGGGTCCCAGCGCAGGAGGCCGTCCTCGACGAGCAGCAGCAGGAACTGGCCGATGAAGAACGGGTTGCAGTGGGTCTTCTCGCCGACGATCCGCGCCAGCGCGGCGACCTGCGGCCGCTCCATCACCAGCGTGTCCGCCAGCAGCTCCTCGACGTCGGCGAGCGCCAGCGGACCGAGCGGCACGTCGCCGACCTCGACCCCCGCCGCGCGCAGATCGGCAAGCGCGGCCGGCAGCGGGTGCCCGGGGCCGACGTCGTCGTCGCGGTAGGTGCCGAGCACCAGCAGGTACCTGCATTCGGCGTCGAGCAGCATCTCTTGCAAGAGGCGCAGCGACGCCGGGTCGACCCACTGCAGATCGTCAAACACGAGCACGAGCGGGTGCTCGGCGGCGGCGAAGACCCGCAGCAGGGCGGTGAAGATCAGGTTGAAGCGGTTCTGCGACTCGGCCGGGCCGAGCCGCGGGACCTCGGGCTGCGGGCCGACGATGAGCTCGAGCTCGGGGATCAGATCGGTGAGGAGCTTGCCGCTGCTGCCGAGGGCAGACGCGAGGGCGCGCCGCCACGCCTCGAGGACCTCGGGCGCGGCCGTCAGCAGGGTGCGGCACAGCTCGCGCAGCGCCGTGGCGATCGGGGCGTACGGCGCGCCGCGGTCGTACTGATCGCACTTGGCGGCGACGAAGAACCCGCCGCCGCGGGCGACCGGCGCCGCCAGCGTCTGGACCAGCGCCGACTTGCCGGCGCCGCCGGGTCCGCTCACGAGCAGCAGCGTGCGCGCGCCGTCGGCGACGCGGGCGGAGGTCGCGAGCAGGACGTCGATCTCCCGCTGCCGTCCGTACAGGCGCGGCGGGATCCGCGGGGTCGACGGCCGGTCGGCGCTGCCGAGCGCGAACGGCTCGATCGTCCCCGTCGCCGCCCACGCGGCCGCGCAGCGCTGCAGGTCGGCCCGCAGCCCGGCCGCGCTCTGGTAGCGATCCTCGGCCGCCTTGGCGAGCAGCTTCATGATGATGTCCGACAGCACCGGCGGCACCTTCGGCATCAGCGCCGCCGGGGCGACCGGCACGCGCGCGAGCTGGCTGTGGACCAGCGCCATCGCGTCGGCGGCCTCGAACGGCAGCACCCCGGTCACGAGCTCGTAGAGCGTCACGCCAAGCGAGTACAGGTCCGAGCGCGCGTCGACCGGCCGGTTCATCCGCCCGGTCTGCTCGGGCGACATGTACGCCAGGGTGCCCGCCATCCCCGCGCCCGCATCGCCGCGCGACGCCTCGTCCTCGCCGCCGGCGATCGCCAGGCTGAAGTCGATCAGCTTCACCTGCCCGGTCGCCGGGTTGTAGACGATGTTGTGCGGCTTGACGTCGCGGTGCAGCAGCGGATAGCGGTGCAGCAGGTCGAGCGTGCCCGCCACCTCGACGCCGATCGCCAGCACCGCCGCGAGGTCGAGGGCGCCGGCGTGGAACAGCACGTCGAGCGAGCGACCGTCGCAGTCCTCGAGCACCAGCGCGAGCTCGTCGCCGATCGTGTCGAGCGCGTGCGCCTTGATCACGCCCGGCAGGTCGAGCGATCGCAGCACCGCGAACTCCCGCCGAAGCGCGCCGTGGATCGCCGGCGCGAGCGGCCCGCCCTTGCCGATCTTGACGACCACGCGGGCGCCGTCGCGGGCCCGGACGGCCCGATGGATCACCACGCCCGCGCCCTCGTGCAGCTTCGCGGTGAACGTGTACGCGCCCTGTTCTGCCATGATTGTGCCTCGTGACCCGTCGATCGTCGCGCCCGGCCGCCGCGCGAGTCATCGATCGCGCACCGCTTCCGAGCGTACGTGACGGCGCGCGACCGGGTAAAGCCTCCGCGTCAGCGCATCGCCACCCCGCCGGCCGTCTCGCCGATGGAAATCACGGACTCCCGTGGCGGCGCAGACCAGCCCAGGATGGCGCGCTCTTCGGCGCGCCGGGCCCGCTCTTTCGATCCATGAACAACGCGTCGCGACGCGCGGTCCCGCCACTTCGGTTCGCCACGCCACACTTCTTCACGCAGCGATCCGGCTTCTTTTACCGACGCGCGGGCGCGGCGCGGCCGGCTCGGGGCGCGCTGCGCGCTCGGCTCAGTAGGGGCGCTGGCCGACGAAGTTGCCGGGAGGATCGTAAGTGCACACCCAGAACTGCCACGCGCTGACCCCTTCGAACGGTGAGCCGTCCGCACAGCTGGCGATCCCGCAGCCGAGTTGCAGGGAGTCGGCCCAGACCACCTGGGTGTAATGGCCGCACGTGGCGGCGCTGCAGGCGTTGCTCGCGAGGTCGTAGCTGCCCGCCTCGCTGATCCACGAGCCGACGACATCCTCCGGGGCGGGCGAGGCGCCGCTCGACGTCGCGAAGAGGTTCTCTCCGTAGCCGTTCGCGCTGTGGCGGAACACACACTTATCGGCATGGGCCTGAGCCACCGCGGCGAGCTCGGACGACCACGAGAGCGGGGGCAGCGGCGGATCGGCGGGCGGGTCGACCGCGGCGCGCGCCGCGTTGTGGGCCGCCGTCATCCCGACCATCCGCGGCGGCTCGTCGTCGCCCTCGCCGCTCGCCGGGGCATCGGCGTCGTCGGACGAGCTGCCGCACCCGGCAGCGAGGGCGAGCATCAGGGAGAACAGCGCGAACCCGTGGAGACGTGAGCCGAGCGTATTCACGGAACAATTGTCCTACAGCTCGGCCGCGCGCCGCAACAATCCATTCGATGATGGGCTATGCCAACTCACGACAGGCCTTGTGCCGATAAGCCCTGCAGCCGTGTGGACGGCGGCGTCCGGGCACGGCGCCGGACGTCAGTTCACCTGCGTGCTCGACGCGCGTACCGCTCCGCCCAGCGACAGGTCTTCTTTCACTTCGCCCAGCAACAGGGCTTCCTTCACGTACGCGCCCGAGCGCTGGTACGACGCCTTCAAGCACGGAGGGCTCGACGCCCTCCGTCCGAAGCCGCGCTTGGATCGCTCGACTTGAGGTGCCGCCGCCACGCGCCGGGGGCCATGCCGGCCCACTGCCGGAACGCGTGACTGAACGAGGCCTCGGACGAGTAGCCGGTGAGGCGCGAGACCTTCGCGAGCGGCGCGCCCTCGCGGAGGAGAACCGCAGCCTTCTGCATGCGGAGCCGCGTGAGGTAGCCGAGCGGCGGCTCGCCGACGAGCGCGGCGAAGCGCGCCGCGAAGACCGAGCGCGAGAGGCCCACTTCCTTCGCGAGCGAGGCCACCGTCCACGGCTCCTCGGCGCGCCGGTGCATCGCGCCGAGCGCCGCGGCGGTGCTCGGATCGCGGAGCGCGCCGAGGAAGCCGCCGCCGTCCTCGGGCAAGCGCGCGAGGTACGCGCGGAGGATCTGGATGAACATGACATCCGCCATCCGGAGGAGGACGATCTCGGACCCGGGCCGGTTCGTCTCGATCTCGCGCGTGATGAACTGGATGTTCTCGAGGAACGACGGCACCGCCTGCTCCGTGTCGGGAGTCATCCGGATGAGCGGTGGCAGTGTCGCGAGGATCGGTGTCGCGAGCGGATCGTCGAGTACGAAGCCGCCCGTGATGAAGGTCGTCTCCGGGCCTTTCGTGCCGAGGTCGATGTGGATGACGTCATGGGTCGGGTTGGGGGCGCATCGCACGAGCTCGGCGAAGCTCCGGGGAGGGCTCCGCGGATGGTCGCGCAGCGCATGGGCGTGGCCGAGCGGAAGTACCGCGAGATCGCCACCGGAGAGCGCGACGCGCGGCTCGTCCGTCTTGTCGACGCTGAGCCAGGCGCTGCCGCGCACCACGTAGTGGAACCGGATGCAGCTCTTGACCATCGGCAGGGCGACGCCCCACGGCGCGCGCCCGACGGTGGAGACCCAGCGTGTCCGCCGCAGTCGAACCGGGGCAAGCACCGCGCTCAAGGCATCCATCGCTCGACAGCGTAATGGGCGCGGGCCGCGGCGTCCAAGCCGTACGGACGATTTCGCAACTTTCCCAGACGACTTCGCATGGTTCGTGCGGATCGCGAGCCGTATGAAGGACGCGTCGTTCTCGACGAAAGGAACATCATGTCCAGCAAGCTCGATCTCTCGAAGGAGTTCATCGGTCGCCGTGCCCTCGTCACCGGAGGCTCGCGCGGCATCGGCGCGGCGATCGCGCGGCGCCTTCTCGATGCCGGCGCCAAGGTCGTGGTCGCCGCGCGCTCGCGCAGCGACGTCACACCCGCGGCGGCGACGTTCATCTCAGGCGACGTCCGCACGAGCGAAGGGGTGAAGGCGATCGCCGCGGAGGCGCTCGCGGCCCTCGGCGGCCTCGACATCCTCGTGAACAACGCGGGCGGGTCGCGCGGGTTTCTGGGAGGCTCCCCGACGATCCCCGACGAGGAGTGGCAAGACACCCTCGCGCTCAACCTCCTCGCCGCGGTTCGCCTCACGAACGCGGTCCTGCCGGCGCTCCGCGCCTCGAAGGCCGCCGCGGTCGTGAACATCTCGTCGACGGCAGCGACGATTCCCTACGGCCCGTTCGCGCATTACTGCGCCGCGAAGGCGGCGCTCGACACCTACTCCCGCACGCTCGCCGTGGAGCTCGCGTCGAGCGGCGTCCGCGTGAACGTCGTGACGCCGGGGCCGGTGGCGACACCGAGCGCCGACGAGCTGCGGAAGACGTTCACCGACGGGATGGGCATTCCGGCCGACGCGTTTGTCCAGCAGGTGCCGCTCGGACGCCTCGGCACCACCGACGACGTCGTGGAGGTCGTCGCGCTCCTCGCGTCGGATCGCGGGAGGTGGCTGACCGGCGGGAACTACCGCGTCGACGGCGGAATGACGGCGCGCTGACGGTCAGGCCTTCATCGGGCGGTCGGGTCGCTCAACCCGGGTCGGGTCGCCATCCGTACCAGCGTCGCAGAACTTCGGGCTCACGACGGTGCGGCAGCTCGCGCAGCGCCTCGGCGGCTTCGGGGGGCTCGCGTTCGTCGGCACGCCCGGGACCATCGCGGACCCGATGGAAGAGCGAATGGCAGCGGGAGCTACTGCCCGACGAGATCAGAGACCTCGTGCTTGACGACCAGAGGCCGCGAAACGCGCTCTGTCGGAGCGAGTTCGTCGACTGAGACGGCGGCGGTGCCCTGCTTCCGCAGCGCGACGCGGAGCTCGTGCCGGCCGAGCGCCGTGCGCCCGCGCCAGTACTCGAGGTTGAAGTCCGTCGCCTCGATGAACCCGTATCCCACCCGGTCGCCCGACTGCACGCGGACGATGGCGACCCCGTTCGAGTGGTTGTTCGTGTGGATGATGCCCCCGGTCGCGGAGAACGGGCACCTGCCGAGCAGCACCTTGCCCGCCGCGTCGGCGGTCAAGCTCATGTCCGCCGTGTTGTCGTAGACCTTCGCGTACCACCCCACCCCGGGCCCGGCGCGGTAGATCTTGACGCTCGCGCCCGGCAGCGCGGCGCCGCTCGCGTCCCTCACCGTGAGCTCGTTCTGCGCCGGGAGGTCGTTCAGGTAGGCGCCGAGGTTCCCCGGTGCATTGTAGTTGCCGAGCGTGGCGCGGCGACCGCGGATCAGGTTCAGCGCCACCGCGCTGTGGCGGTCGACCGTCGGGCCATTGCCGTTCATCAGCCCGGTGTACGGCGTGTAGCGGACCGCATCGCGCCAGCTGTTCACGTACGGCATGTACGGTGTGCCCACGATGGGGGCGCCGTTCTCGAGGATGTCTATCCGGTTACCCGCCGAGACGTGAACGTTGAACCCGTAGACGTCGACGAGGTAACGCGCGTGGCCGAGCTCGTGGAGCAGCGACGCCTCGTAGTAGAACGGGTTGCTCGAGCTCCGCGTCGCGTGGTCCCCGTAGAACGTCCCGATCGATGCGTCGTTCGGGAACCCCCATTGCAGGTCGACCGTCCGGTCGTTCAGGTTCGGGTTGTTGGTCGGGTACCCTCCCGCGAGCGGCAGGGCGTCGTCGGGGACGACGACGACCTTGTCGAGCCGGATCCGGTCCAGCACGCCGCTCGGCGCCTCGGGGTAGATCGACGCGGCGAACATCTCGTTCCACATCCGCACCTGGCGCTGGGCCCAGTCCTCCCACGAGTTCGAGCCGGCCCCGAGCTCGCGCTGGTGGTCGTCGAAGTAGTCGTGGACGCTCTGCTCCACCCAGAGCCCGACGCTGATCGCGTCGGAGTCGACGGCGATCCGGTTGTTGATCTCGTGCGTCTCGCTCACCACGTCGTCGGGGTCGATCGAGAACGCGATCTCGCGCCGCGAGGACGTCCAGGTCCAGGGGAGTTCAACGGTGGCCATGCCGTTGGCCGGCACATTCACCGTGCCTGTCGCGGCGACCGCGCCGTCGATCGACCAGCGGTACGGGACGGCGGTCGCCGCCGCGCTCGACCGGTTGCGGACGTGGGCCCTCCAGGTCACGGACGACCCCGCCGCGGGCCACCCCTCGACCGCGGGGTTCGCGCTGCCCCAGACGTAGTCGAGCGCCGGCGCGCGGCTGATCCAGCCGGCGATGAGGTCCTGCGTGGCGCGCGCCCCGGCGGCGAGCGGCGTCCCGTCGAGCAGCACCACCGGCGCGTCCGCCGTGGTGCCTTGCCGGAGGACGACGCGGTCCAGCCCGAGGACGGGCGCCGACGCGTTGATCTCGACCCACCCGATCGAGCGATGGTTCAGCGCGTCCGTCTCCGTCGCGCCGGTCCAGCCCGGGTCATTCGACGCGTTCCACCATCCCTTCGCGGGGATCGTCCTCGTGAACGATGCCAGGGAGCCGGACCCATCGACTCTCCGGATCCGGACCGTGATCGTCACCGGGTAGGCGCTCGGGTTGTTGACGACGGCCGAGCTCCACTGGGTCACGCCGGCGCTGGCGGGCCAGTTCTTGAGGTAGAGCGAGCTGAAGAGGCTGTTCTCCGTCGCCTGGACGAGCGGCTCCTCGTCGAGCAGCGCGACGGGCGCGCTCGGCGCGCTCCCGTCGCGGAGAACGACCCTGTTGGTCCCGAAGACAGGGTTGCTCGCGTGGATCTCCACCCAGCCGATGGAGCGGCCCGGCGTGCTGTCCGGGATGCCGTTCCAGCCCGGGTCGCCGTAGGCGTTCCACGCCCCCATCGCCGGGATCGTCCTCGTGAACGACCCGAGATCAGGCCCGCCGTCGGTCCGGTGCACGGTGACCACGACGTCCGTCGGCGTCGGGCTCGGGTTGTTGACGACGAGGTTCGACCACTGGGTCAGCGTCCCTGTCGCGGGGACGTTCCTCAGGAAGAAGCTCCCGGCAAGGTCGGTCGACGTCGAAGGCGTGAACGCCAGGTCGTCGAGGAGGAACAGGGGCGCGTCGTACGTGGCGCCCGTCCGCACGGAGATCCGGTTGCTCGCGACGACGGGCTGGTCAGACGTCACCTCGACCCACCCGTACGCTCCGGTGTTCGCGGCGTCGGTGTTCGGGATCGCGAGCCAGCCGGCGTCGCCGTACGAGCCCCACGCCCCCGTGGCCGGCACGGTGCGCGAGAGCGTCGCGAGCACGCCGCTCCCGTCGTTCCTGTGGACCTTGACCGTGATGTGGGCGGCCACGGGTCCTGGGTTGACGACGTGGATGTTGGACCACTGGGTCTTGTTGCCCGACGCGGGCCAGTTCTTCAGGAAGTAGCTCGACAGCAGACGGGTGGACGGGCTCTTGATGAACGGCTCGTCCTCGAAGAGGCGCGCGGGCGCGTCGTACGTGCTCCCGTCGCGGATGGTGATCCGGTGCGAAGCGACGACGGGCGCGCTGGACTGTAGCTCGATCCACCCGAGCGAGCGGTGATTCGCCGGGTCGCTCTCGGCGATGCCGTTCCAGGCGGGGTCGCCGTACGCGTTGTACGTCGCGAAGCCCGCGATCGTCTTCGAGACGACGCCGAGGCGCGGGCCTCCGTCGGTCGGGTGGACCACGAGCGTCACCGAGACTGGCTGGGCGCTCGGGTTGACGATGACGACGTTCGACCACTGGGTACGTCCGTCGGTCGTGGGCCAGTTCTTGACGTACACCGGGGAATGCTGGCGCTCCCCCGCATCGACGGCCGGCTGCGCCACCGACGCGAGCGGCTCGTCGTCCTGCGGGGCCACGCAGCCAGACGCGGCCACGGCCGCCGAGGTGATGCTCACGAGGGCGAGAGGGGAAATGAGTCTCAAGGGATGCCTCCTGTCTCTGCGTTCGTCGCTGAGCGCAGCCACCGCGGGGGCGCCGCCGCCCTTACCGGATGGCGGGGCCGCGGCGCTGCGGCAACGCTGGCCAGTGCGCCTGAGCAGACGCCGTGCCACCGGGCGGAACGCCCCGCTCGACAGCGCTCCTACGCCCTCGCCCCGCGCTCGCCCCGGTCGCAGGTCGACGGTGACACAGCAAGCCTTGCGCAAGGCGCTCCGGGGGGACAGCAAGTCTTGCCTCGTCAGCAAGTTTTGCTGACGTCATGGCCAGCCCGCTCCGACGGGCGCGGCCTGGAAGCGGGCGAGGGCCGTGGCGAGCGATCCTGCCTCTCGTGGCCGACCGACGCCGTGGCGACCCGGAGGACGCACTGCCCTCATGGTGCTGGCCCAGGCCAGCTGTAGCTCGCACAGGATGTAACCGCCCTCCGCGCCGCTGGCCCAGGCCGGTGACGCAGGGCGCGGGGACGGAGGACCTCCGAGGAGCGACGGTGCCAGCAGCGGCACAGCCAGCGGGCTCGGAGAGCGCGGGCTCGGTCGATCCAGAAATCGACCGAGCCCGTGTCGGGTTTTCCTCTCCGTTTACGGAAAAGGGTTGAAGCGCGTGGAGCGAGGGGCATCGGCGCCCCCAGCGCCCGCGCGTCCGACCTCACCCTGCAACGAATGTTCCGGGAGGACCCCCATGCGACAATTCACCTTTCTGGCTCGCCTCTCTCCCCTGGCCCTCACCCTCCTGGCCGTCGCGGGCTGCGGGGGCCTTGCCCCAGAGACCCAGGCGGATCCTTTCATTGACCCCGAGCCGGGCGCCGAGGAGCCCAGCGACCCCGCCGCGAAGCCCGCCGCTGGCACGACGGGCCCTGTCGTCGCTCTCACGTCCATTCGACGCGAAAAGGCCCCTCTGCTCGCGGAGCTCATGGACGGCGCCCCTTCGAGGTTCCGGGCGGACCTCATCGCGGATCCGAGCCCCGCGAGCCGCGTGGCAGAGGCGTCCGCCGTGCTCATCGACGCCGAGGCCGCGAGCGCCGACGACATCCGCTCCTACGGGTCCGTGCTCCGGGCAGCGCGCCTCGCGGGGGTGCCTGTGATCCTCGAGAACGCGCGCGACGCCGAGAAGGTCGCGCTGGCGCTGGGCATCGGGATGTCCGCGCAAGTCGTCTACGCGGCGCCCAGCCCAGGCGGCCAGCGCTTCGACGTGCGCGTCTTTGGCGACGTCACCGGCGAGGAGACCGAGGAGCACAGCTCGGTGCGCTTGCCGGCCTCCGCGAAGGCGAGGTACGCCCGGATGACCGCGGACGAGCGGGCCGAGCTCCGAAAGAAGCTCGAAAGGAGCGAGGCCGAGCTCGACGCGCTGTTCGACGCGGCGCCCGAGGCCGAGCCCATCACCATCGACGCAAAGCCCCGGATCGCCTCCCGGTCCGAGGTCGCGCAGGCGGCGCTACCTTCCCGGGGCGAGCTCCTCGCCGAGATCAAGGGCCTGCTCGCGGACCACAAGGCCCACGCGCTCGCCCAGCTCGTGACCGAGCCTCTGCCCGAGGGCACCTACCGCTCGTACAACGTGACGCCCACCTCCATCAGCTGGGAGTGCGGCGGCGACGGCCAGCGCTCCGTCATCGACCGCAACTTCACGGTGACGCTCCTCGCCTCCAACGCGCCGGAGGGCAAATACGTCGTCTTCGCGGGCAATGGCACCCAGTACAACCCCGGCGGGCTCAAGTGGAACTCGGGGAACAACCGCGGCTACTTCCAGGAGACCCTCCAGCACTCGATTCGCCCCCTGTCGGGGGGGCTCTCGCCCTACGCCCACAGGCCCCACTCGGCCAACGAGTCCTCGACGTTCACCACGTCGAACGGGTTCTCGGTCGGCGGGGGCGTGGGCGTCGAGGGGCCGTCCACGAGCTTCAGCTTCGATGTAAGCGAGCAGGCCTCTCAGTCCTTGAACGACTTCGACGTGATCGATTTCTCCTCGGGCTCGATCTTCGGCTGGCAATACAAGCTGGCCTCGGTGAGCGGGCATTCTTACAAGAAATGGGAGGACCTTCACAACGACACCTGGGGCGGCCTCTACGGCCTGCCCAACCTCGCCAAGAGCACGCTCACGGAAGAATACGAGGGTATCTACGCGGCGAGCCTCCAGGATCAGTCGCTTTACCCGGTGGAGAACGTCAACCTGCAGTCGGTGCGGCACACCTGGGTCTCCCACGATTACGTCCTCTGGGAGGAGATCAAGACCACCTCATGCGGGAAGGCGGCCGCCTCCGTCGTCACCGTGGACCTGAGCTCGGTCAACGTGGCCAAGCTGGGCACCATCCCGTTCAAAGAGACGTTCGATCAAGGCGTCGCGCCGGGCGTCTGGACCGTGATCAACGAGGGCATCACCGACAGCTCGCCGAGCTGGAGGGGGGCAGGCGGAGCGGCGACCGAGACGGGCAGCGCGTTCGATTACCCCCAGACCGCGGCCGACGGAGCTGTCGACATGCGCGGGACCTACCTCGTCGCGCCCCGCACGGCCTTCGGGCAGGGAGCGCTCTCGGCGAAGATCTACGCGGGCGACCCCGACGGCTTCGGCCTCATGTACGCCATCAACGACGCCGGATCGAGCTACTACCGGGTGATGTTCGACGCGAGCTTGAGCGTCGCGCGCCTGGTCCGGGTGGACAACGGCGTCTTCACCGAGCTCGCGGTCAACACGAGCTATGTGCCGCCGCAGAACGCATGGATGACGGTGCGGGTCGAGCGCGAGGGGACGACGCACCGGATCAAGGTCAATGATCAGGTGGTGCTGGCGGTGCCGAGCGAGGTGACGTACACGTGGGGTTCGGTCGCCCTGTTCTCGTGGGCGATGAGCGACGTGCGCTTCGACGACGTGACGATCACGACCCTTTGACGCGATCCTGAGACGCCTGGGCGAAGGACCGCCGTCCCCGTAGGGGCGATCTCACGAGCGCTCAGGCGCCTGCGAGGAGCCCCGGGCACTTCAGTTTGACGGCCGCGCACGCCGCGGGTTGCGGCGAGAAGTCCTCGATGGGCGAATCACACGTGATCGCCTCGAAGGCGTCGCCCGTGGCGATCATGCAGGCCTTGAGCTCCGCGACCGTGGCGGTGCACCCCGCGAAGCCGGCCGTGTCGCACGAGCCGGCCGGCTCGGGCGCCTCCGGAGCGCTGATGCAATCCGCCCTGGCGGTCTCGCAGTCCGTTCCATCCACGACGCTGGCGAGCACCCCGGTGAGGTCGCACAGGTCCTCCTTCGAGAGCTCGAGTGACCCGGCGACGTCGTCGCACACCTGCTGGGCCTCTGCGTCCGTCAGCTCGCCGAGCTGCTCGCCGTCGAGAGCATCCCCGCCGCCGGTGTCGGTCCCGCCACCGGTGTCGCTTCCGCCGCCGGTATCGGTCCCGCCACCGGTGTCGCTTCCGCCGCCGGTATCGGTCCCGCCCCCGGTGTCGCTTCCGCCGCCGGTATCGGTCCCGCCGCCGGTATCGGTCCCGCCACCGGTGTCGCTTCCGCCGCCGCTGTCGCTTCCGCCGCCGCTGTCGCTTCCGCCGCCGCTGTCGGTCCCGCCGCCGCTGTCGGTCCCGCCGCCGCTGTCGGTCCCGCCGCCAGTGTCGCTTCCGCCGCCGGTGTCGGTCCCGCCCCCGGTGTCGTCGTCGGCTTTGCCCCCATTGCTCCCCTCGCCATCGCCGCATGCCACGAGCGAGAGCGAGAGGCCGGCCATCAACAATCCCAAAATCTTCATCCGTATCATCGGGCCCCCATCAACGAGAATGTTCACCTGCGTGTCCACGCGGCGCTCGAGGACGGCTCCGCCGAAGGATGCGAGCGGAGCTGCATCGTCGATCGGGCAGGCGCGCAATGCGTGAACCTATCACAAACAGGATTGAATTCTCCTTCCCCCCTCGGCAAATTGGTCGCACTGGCCGGCGAGGACGGGCGCCTCGTCGAGGCGTTCGGTCTGGGACGACGTAATGGCGTCTCCAGCGCTCCATGCCATTCGACCGGTGTGGATGCAGCTGGTCCTCGCACAGGACGGATACCGGAGGGCAAGCCTTGCACCTCGGCGCCAGCCCTCTTCGATGTACAGACTCGCCAGCATCTGGATGACAAGGAAAGGCTTTGATGAAAGCCCGCTCCGCCCGTCCGCCTGGCTCCTTCCTGTCACGCGATCCTCGTGGTTCCTGCGGTTGTCCCGATTGACGCATTCATCTCATATGCGGCATACGAGGCCTTCGCCCGGGACGGCGCCGCGCGTGTGGGCACAGGTGCGCCCACAGGACGCCTCGTCTGAGGGGCTGCCACGAACCACCATGGTTGATATAGATCATGGCTTGGACATGCCCCTCATCACGCGCCCTCGGCTTCGACCCATCATCGCGCTCGCGGCGCTCACGGCGCTCACGGCGCTCGCCTGCCAGGAGGTGCCACGCGCTGCCCCAGGAGCTCGCGGGCCCACCGCGCCAGCTGGCACCGAGCCGGCGCCGGCCGCGCCGATCGCGGCGGAAACCGCCGAGCCGGCGCCGGAGCCCGCGCCGCTGCCCCCGGTCTCCCCAGGGCTCGAGCTGCAGGACGAGCCTTATGCAGAGGCGCGCGCGAAGTTCAAGACCAAGCTCATCTCCACGGATCCGGCACCTCAGAGCTACCAGAACGTCCCGCCGCCCCCGGGCGCGCGCGAGATATCGTATCTCTCCGGCGGCCTCAAGCTCAAGGCATGGGTCAGCGAGCCCCCGGCCGACGGACGCCGCCTGCCCGCGGTCCTGTTCCTGCATGGTGGGTTCGCCTTCGCCCTCGATGACTGGGAGATGGCAGCGCCCTATCGCGACGCGGGCTTCGTCGTCCTCATGCCCATGCTCCGAGGAGAGAACGGCCTCCCCGGCGGGTTCTCGATGTTCTTCCACGAGGTCGACGACGTGCTCGCCGCCGCCGACGCCCTGGCCAAGCTGCCCCATGTGCAACCCGATCGCCTCCATGTCGCAGGCCATAGCGTGGGAGGGACACTCACCCTCCTCGCAGCGATGGGATCCGACCGGTTTCGCGCCGCCGCGTCGTTCTCCGGGTCGCCCAACCAGATCGACTGGTCCTCGGGTCAAACCAGGCTCATCCCTTTCAGCCCGTACGACATACGGGAGTTCCAGATCCGCTCGCCGGTTGCCTATGCGACGAGCTTTCGGTGCCCGGTGCGGCTTTACCACGGGCTGTCCGGCGGGGAGCGATTCTTCGGCCCCGCGAGCCAGCGGCTCGCCCTCCTGGCGCAGCGCAGCGGGCTCGACGTCAAGGTGGTGCCGGTCGCAGGGGATCATTTCACCTCCGTCCCGGAGGCGATGAGGCAAAGCATCGAGTTCTTTCGCGAGCAGCGGTGACCGCCCGCCCCGCCTCGGCCGTCGCGGCGGCCCGGCAGTACCCCGGGGGTGGCTGCGCTTCGCCTCGCTGAGGCCCGTCCCCGTGCTGGCCGGCAGCGCCGTGCTCCTGGCGTTCGACCTGGCCTTCGCGATCCACCCCCGGATCTCGGCCGCGCCATACTTCTTCACGCAGCGATCCGGCTTCTTTTGCCTACGCGCGGACGCCGCGCTCGAAATGGGTGACTTCCCGGCGGGCCCAGGCGACGCCCAGTCAAGGTTCTCGGAGCCGTTCCTGGCTCGTGCAGTCCGACTGTACGAGCTCATTGACAGAGCGCGCCTTCTGCGGCCAGGCAGGTCTTCCACGCATAAAACTCATGCAATTACCGATGTTTATAACCAATCGGAGGGCATCCTACCGTACAGCTGTACCCTGCTGGTGTCGTTCACTGACGTCGGCTCCGCGGAGACCTGCGTAGGATTGCCTCGGCGCTGGGCGGCATGGTAATTCATTCAATATGCCTGCAACCTGCTGCGGTCGGAAGCGGTTCGTGGTATGAGCGTCTCTCGGAGTGGGAGCGCCAACGGTTTCAGCGCATGGGCCAAGCAGCTTCCAATCCGTGTCGAGGAGGAAGCTGTGCACAGAGCTCTACTTTGTCCTTTTCCCGCCACGACGCCCCACCCGCAGGCGGCACAGCTGGCGAACGATTGCCTCGAATGGACTCGCAAGTGCGGCCTGCTCCCCGATGAATCGCCACGAACGCTCGACAAGGTGCGCAGCTACTCGGCGCTCGCCGCGCACTGTTACCCCGATGCGCATTTCGAGCGGCTTCGGGCGATCTGCGACTACTACAGCTGGCTCTTCTTCTTCGATGACGTGTGCGAGAATACGTCACTGAACGGCGCCGAACCGAAGGTTGTCTCGAGCCTGCTGTTCGATGTATACGGGGTGCTGCGAGGGCCCACGGCTGCCGTTGGGCATGCGCCATTTGCCCAAGCATTGGCGGACATCTGGCGACGCATCGGCGATGGTTGTCCTGGGTTCTGGCGGCGGCGCCTCATCCGCCACGTCGAAAACTACATCGATGGCTGTGTCTGGGAAGCGCAAAACCGCCAGCTCGACCGCGTACCCAGTCGCGCGGTGTTCGAGGGTATGCGCATGCACACGTCCACCATGTACGAGTTTTGGGACTTCATCGAGTATGCCGGCGACCTGTTCTTGCCGGATGAGGTCGTAGAACATCCCTTGGTGGCGGAGGTGCGTCGCGCCGGCAACGCCATCGCGTCTTTTGCCAATGACATTTACTCGTTGCGCAAAGAGACGAGCAACCGCGACGTGCACAATTTGGTTGTCGTGCTCATGCACGAAGAGCGCATCGAGCTCGAAGCAGCGTACGCGCGCGCCGCTGGTATCCACGATGCTCAAGTCGAGCACTTCCTGGATCTGGTGAAGCACCTGCCTACGTTTTCTGCGACCATCGATCGGAACCTGGCGCGTTACGTGGAGGGCATACGCATCTGGATCCGCGCCAACCACGATTGGTCGATTGTCACGCCCCGTTACAATGAGCCCGATGCGCGATGAAGCGCTACCTCGTGCCATCCACCCGATACCGCGCCAGATCAACGTGGAGGTGGTCGCGGTGCAGTTTGTGGCCCGAAGCATGCCCCGCGCAGGCCGCACGACACCCTCGGCACGTGTCATGCTAGCGTCCTGCGTGCGCGCAGTTCGAGTCGTTTCCTGGTGCGCTGTGTCCGCTCTCGTGGGGCTTCCTGCGTGCGGTCAGCCACGCGCGTTCGAGCGGCCGGTGCCTCCCCCAGCGGAGGCCGCGCCCTCGATCGACGCTCGGCCCACAGCGTCGGCAACCGCACCGGCTCCGACGAGCTTGCCCCCTGCCGAGCTCCCGCCCCTCGTCTCGGTGCGCGGCACGTATCGACTCGCCGTCGAGATCAAACCCTATCGAGCTGCCCCTGCAATCGCTTTGCTCGACGACGGGCGCGCGCTCATCACCGGCGGCCATATCTCGGATGCGCATTGGAACCAGGTCACCTCGGAGTCGGCCTTGATCGTGGACGAAGATCTGCAGTCGGCGCATCCCGCGACTTCCATGCACCAGGCGCGCGCCGAGCACACCGCCACCACGCTCTCCGACGGCCGAGTGCTGGTCGCAGGCGGCACGCGTGTGGAACGCGTGACGGCCGATCCGCCGGCCCTCGCCGGAGTCGAGATCTTCGACCCGAAGACCGGGACCTGGACGGAGGCGGCGCCGATGCACGAGGCCCGCCGGCGTCACGAGGCGATCCTGCTCCGCGACGGTCGCGTGCTCGTCGCAGGTGGAAGGGACCGGGGCAACGTCGCGCGTGGCGCCGAGGTCTACGACCCGCGCGCCGATCGCTGGTCGGCGCTCACCGACTTGTCTCGGGCAAGGTTCTACTCGGCGCTGGTCGAGCTACGCGACGGCCGCGCGATCCTCATTGGCGGCGATGTCTATGGCGCTGGAGCGATCGACAACGTCGACATCTTCGACCCATCGCGCACGGCTTGGAAGGCAGTCACCCCCCTGCCAAAGCCGCGATCGGCACACCAGGCCGTTCTTCTCCGCGACGGTCGGGTGCTCGTGGCGAACGGGGCCCATTGGTTGGGCGACGCCACGCGCTGCGATATCTACGATCCGGAGCGCGACCGATGGACCACGACAGACCAGCCGGACGTTCGCACGGCTTCGTTTTTGGTCACCCTGGGCGACGGGCGCGTGCTCTACACCGGCGGGATGAAGCCCGCGTTCCAGGACGCGAGCGGAACCATTCACCCTGCCGAAGCGCTCACGAATGGATTCGCCTACGATCCCGTCAAAGACGCTTGGTCACCGTTCACGCCGCTCCCGCAGGCGCTCAAGTATGGAACGCCGATCATCCGGCGGGACCGATCCCTCGCCTTCTTGAGGCCGGGGAGTCAAACGCTCGTCCTCGAGTGATCCGTGGACGCGGACTGACGCGCCTCGCCGATCGAACAGCGCGCCGGGCCTGGTCTGGCGTGGTTCCAGTCCATGCTCGGAAGGCGCGGTAGAACGAGTTCGGCTCCGAGAAGCCGAGCAGGAAGGAGATATCTGCGACAGGCAGCGGAGTCTCCTCCAGGTAGTGGCGCGCGAGCGCTTCGCGCGTCTCCTTCAAGATCTGCTGGAAGCTCGTCCCCTCGTCCTCGATCCGCCGTTGCAGCGTCCGTTTGCTGAGCCCGAGGCGCCGCGCGATCGTCTCCATCGTAACGAGGCCGCTTGGGAGCCCTTCGAGCAGCGCGGCGCTCACGCGCTCCGAGGTGGGCGCCGACGACTCGAGGTCGGCGAGGCGCTGGCGCAACGCCGGTTCGAACGTGCGCCACCGGCTGTCGTCCGAGGTCAGAAAATGCCGGTGCGCATCGGCAGCCGTGAACGACACGCGGTGCTTGGTGCCCCTCCTCATGCGCGCGCCGAGGAACTGCTCGTAGGCCGCGATCGGCGACGGCAGCACCGTAGTCGTCACCTCGAACGGCGCAGCACGTTCGCCGGCGAGACGCCGAGATCCTTTAGCAAGGCGCGCCAGGTCGTGTCGAGGGCGTAGGATTGCGCGTGCATGACCACCATCGCTCGGAGTGTGCCACGCGGCGCTCCGATCGCGCCACAATGGCCTGGTTTACCTACGCGCTCGCGCTCTCGGCATTGCGACGCGCAGCCCCCTTCGACGTGCCACCACCTTCGATCTCGTCCCCGGGCGGAAAGGTCTATGCACACTGGACTTTTCATGCCGATCCGTCTCAGGCATGTAGTCCCAGGAATGCGAGACCATTCCTGCTCGCCAAGGCACCTGGGAGCGGTAACGATCTTGCTCTGCCGCGTCACGCCCAGCACGATGCGGACCTTGTCGCCGGCCGATCGTACCGGTCCGGCGAGCTGCTTGAGGTCGTTGGGCGTTCCTCCCTGCGGCATGACTGCTTGAGAGAGAGCATGCCACTTTGACCAGGTCGGCTGCGGGATCTTGACCTCACGAGCGAGCTCCGTTGCCGTCACCTGTTGGGGCCGGTCATTCGCTGGATCATCTTGGCTCGAAATGCTGCTGAATACGGTCGTCGAATGCGGGCTCCATGTCCACCCTATCCAGGTCCTTCTACCCTTGCTAGATCCAGGAAAGCGACAACTGGCCTGACACCCAGGGATCGCCCGGCGCGCGGCCTCTTTCAGGTGCGGCTACCGCCCGCGTCGGTCAGGCAGGACAAGAGCGTGCGATACGAATCCCGGCGCCGAGGCTGGTCGTTGGCAGAAGAGGTGGGATCTTTGACATTGCCGACAGGCTCAAGCCGCCGCACCATCCAGCCCAGGCCCCAATCGGCGCGGAATCCCAGTCCGAGGAGGTGGCCGTGACCGACATCACCCCGACGACCTCACCGAGAACCCGCCACATTGCCATGCTGGCTTTCCCCGACTGCCAGATCCTGGACGTGTGCGGTCCACTGGAAGTCTTCTCCTTCGTCAACTGCTGGCTCCACCTCACCTGCAATCCCGATTGGACGGCGTACCGATTTTCGGTGATCGCCGAGCGGGCGGGACCCATCAGGACCATGTCAGGGCTCCAGATCATTGCGGACCATGACCTTGTCGATGTGGGGGACGACATCGACACCTTGCTGGTGACGGGCGGCATCGGGGTCGACCGGGCCCGCAGCAATCCGGTCCTGGTCGATTGGATCCGGAGCATGGACCAGCGGGTGCGGCGGATCGGCTCGGTCTGCACCGGCGCCTTTCTGTTGGCCGAGGCCGGGCTGCTGAACGGCCGCCGCGCCACCACCCATTGGCACTGGTGCCAGCAACTGGCAGAGGAATACCCGGACATCCGGGTGGAACCCGATCGTCTCGCCATCCGTGACGGCTCCCGCTACAGCTCGGGTGGCGTCACGGCGGGCATGGACCTCGCCCTCTGCATGATCGAGGAGGATTTCGGGCCGGAGGCGACCGCCATGGTGGGGCGCTGGCTGCTGGTCTTCCCCAACCGACCCGGTGGGCAGTCCCAGTTCAACGTGGCCCTGCACAACAGCTCCGGCGCCCGGCGGGATTTCCGGGAGCTGCAGAGCTGGATCGACGCCCATCCCGAGGCCAACCTGAGCGTCGACGCCCTGGCGCGGCGCATGCACATGAGCCCCCGCAACTTCGCTCGCCTGTTCGAGCGCGAAGTGAGGCTGACCCCCGCCAGGTTCGTCGAGCAGAGCCGCCTGGAGAAGGCCAGGGCATGGCTTGAAACTAGTCTGTCGCCGGTGGAGATGATCGCGGAAAAGTGTGGATTTGGTGGCGCAGAAGCGATGCGTCGCTGTTTTCAGAGGAACTTCAAGGTGAGCCCCCTGGTCTACCGGTCGCGCTTCAGAAGGGCAGGTGTTCTGTAATCCGGTCATGCGGCAACGGTCAGACCCCCGCCATTCCGACGGTACTTTCCATGGCAATAAATCCTGGTGAAGCCCATCAACCGTCCGGAGCAACCATGCGACTACTATTGCTATCCAGCAGCTTCAACAGCCTGACCCAGCAGGCGTACGTGCTCTTCAAGGATCGCCATCAGGTGGGTGTTGCCGCGGCGACGACCGCGGGAGCGATGCGCGAAGTGGTCGCGCAGTTCAGGCCCGATCTGATCCTCTGCCCCATGCTGGCCCATGTCATTCCGCGTGACATCTGGAGCCGGACGCCCTGCCTGATCGTCCACCCGGGCATCGTCGGCGACCGTGGTCCCAGTTCCCTGGACTGGGCCATTTACAACGGGGAGACCGCGTGGGGCGTGACCGTCGTGGAGGCGGTCGAGCACATGGATTCCGGCCCCATCTGGGCCACCTACCGCTGCGCCATGCGCGAGGGCAGCAAGAGCAGCCTCTATCGTGACGAGATCACCCGCTGCGCGGTGAAGGCCATGGAGGTGGCGGTGCAGCGCTTCGAGAGCCGGATGTTCGTGCCGGCGCCCCTGGACTACTCGCGGGCCGAGCCCCTGGGCCATTTCCGGCCTGCGCTGAAGCAGGCCCAGCGCCGCGTCGACTGGGAGTCGGACCGGGTGGCGGACATCCTCCGCAAGGTGCGGACCGGGGACGGCGCACCGGGGGTGCTGGACGAGATCGCCGGCCAAGAGGTCTATCTCTTCGGTGCCCACGAGGAGAGCGCGCTGGTGGGCAAGCCGGGGGACATCATCGCCCAGCGCCATGGCGCCATCTGTCGGGCAGCGGTGGACGGGGCCGTGTGGATTTCCCACCTGAAGCCGAAGAACGGTCCGGAGGAGCGGCGGTTCAAGCTGCCTGCGGCCATGGTGCTGGGTCCCGATGCGATGCAGGAGGCGCCGGAGCTGCCGCTCTTCATCGACGCCCCCACCCGGGGCAAGACCTTCCGCGACATCTGGTACGAGGAGAAGAACAGCGTCGGCTACGTGAATTTCCGCTTCTACAACGGCGCCATGGGCACCGACCACTGCCGGCGCCTGGAGCAGGCTGTAGTGTTCGCCCGCCGCCGCCCCACCCGGGTCATCGTCCTGCAGGGCGGGCGGGATTTCTGGTCCAACGGCATCCACCTCAACCTGATCGAGGCCGCCGCCGACCCGGCCCAGGAGTCCTGGAACAACATCAATGCCATGGATGACCTCTGCAAGGCCATCCTGACCGCATCCGACCAGATCGTGATCGCCGCCATGTACGGCAGCGCCGGGGCCGGCGGGGTGATGATGGCCCTGGCCGCCGACCGGGTGCTCGCCCGCGACGGCATCGTCCTCAACCCGCATTACAAGGGCATGGGGGGGCTCTACGGCTCCGAATACTGGACCTATTCCCTGCCGAAGCGGGTGGGCCTGGCCAAGGCCGTGGAGCTCACCGAGCGCTGCGTGCCGCTCGGCATCCGCGAGGCCAAGGCGATCGGCCTGGTGGATGACATCATCGTGCAGGACGACCTGGGCGGCAGCCATTTCTCCCAGTTTCGCGAGCAGATCGGCCGCATCGCCGAGCGGCTGGCCAGCAGCGGCCATCATCGCGCCTGGCTGGAGGGCAAGCGGGCCGAACGGGCCGCCGACGAGCGGCGGAAACCGCTGGCGGCTTACCGGGAAGAGGAGCTGGCGGAGATGCGCCGGAATATCTGGGGCGAGGCCCCGGCCTACCACCTGGCCCGCAGCGCTTTCGTCCGGAAAGTGCCCAAGGTCGGCCTGCTGAAATGCGTGACGAACCTGGATGCGGCCCGCGGCAACGCCCATTGCGCCGATGCGCCCGGGCTGGGCCGGAACCGCCGTTCCTTCGCGTCCATCGGCTGGGAAGCCGCTGCCCTCGCCGCGACACCGTGATGGGCTCGCGCCCGTGAGCGAAGACCCCCGGGCATGCGCCATTTGCCCGAGCATTGGCGGACATCTGGCGACGCATCGGCGATAGTTGTCCTGGGTTCTGGCGGCGGCGCCTCCCGCCACGTCGGAAACTACATCGATGGCTGTGTCTGGGAAGCGCAAAACCGCCAGCTCGATCGCGTGCCCAGCCGCGCTGTGTTCGAGGGCATGCGCATGCACACCTCCACCATGTACGAGTTTGGGACTTTATCGAGTATGCCGGCGATCTGTTCTTGCCGGATGAGGTCGTAGAACATTGAGGGCGTCGGCGGCCCGCCCGATCCGCTCCAAGATCTCGCCCATTTCCTCGTCGGAGGTGTCGTGCTCGACCCCGACGTACTCGCGCAGCTCCGCTGTGTACCCGGCGCGCCGCAGCTCGGCGATCGAGGCGCGCGCGCCTTGGGTCGGCACCGCCAAGTCGGAGGCGCCGTGGAAGGCCGTGACCGGCGGAAGCGTCGCCGGGCGCGGCTCCGAGGTGAGCGCCGCCGACGGGTAGAGCGACGGCGGGAGCAGGCCGCTGATGGGGAAGGCGGCCGCCAGCGCCTCGGGGTGGGTGACCGCCAGGGCGAAGGTCATGATGCCGCCCTGCGAGAAGCCGGTGACGAGGGGCTTGCCGACAGTGGGGCGGGCGGCAACCAGGGCGGCGAGCGCGGCGGCGATCCGATCGGCTTCCCGTGTGACCAGGGGGGCTGCGACGTCCTCGCGGACCGAGTCGTACCAGATGTACATCCCGCCGCTCGGGTGGCCGTACGGGAGGATGAGCCGGGCGCGGCGGCTGTAGCGCCGGAGCATCTGTAGGAAGTCCGCGGGGTCCCCGCCCATGGGGTGCAGCGCGACGATCATCGGCACCCGCTCGTCGGGTCGCGCCCCGCCCGTCATGTGCTCGAGGTAGCGCACGCCCGCGATCTCGCCCCGGGTGGTGCTCCCCGGCGCTCCCGCCGGCGGCGGAGGCGCGACCGGCCCCGCTGACGGCGTCTCCGACGACGGACGCGCGGCCGCCGACCCCGCTGGGGGCGCCGGGGCCTGCTCGCGGCTGCACCCAGCCCCCGCCAGGAGGACAACGCCGATGGAGAGGAGCAGGCGCAAGCGAAGGGGATCGGCCGGCGGGTGGCGCATCGGGACAACAGTACTCCGATCGCGGGGGCGACGCCGCGCGCAGAGCGACGCACGGCCTCTCGCGTTCGTCCGCAGAGTCGACTGCGCTGCAGGGCTCCACTGGCGGGGCTCGTTCATGGGGAATGACGAACTCACGCCTCGCAGGCCGCACGACACCCTCGGCACGTGTTATGCTGGCGTCCTGCATGCGCGCAGTTCGAGTCGTTTCCTGGTGCGCTGTATCCGCTCTCGCGGGGCTCCCTGCGTGCGGTCAGCCACGCGCGTTCGAGCGGCCGATACCTCCCCCAGCGGAGGCCGCGCCCTCGAGCGACGCTCGGCCCACAGCGTCGGCACCCGCACCGGCCCCGACGAGCCTGCCCCCTGCCGAGCGCCCGCGCCTCGTCTCGGTGCGCGGCACGTATCGGCTCGCCGGCGAGATCAAACCCTATCGAGCCAAGCCTGCAATCGCTCTGCTCGACGACGGGCGCGCGCTCATCACCGGCGGCCATGTCTCGGATGCGCATTGGAGCCAGGTCACCTCGGAGTCGGCCTTGATCGTGGACGAAGATCTGCAGTCGGCGCATCCCGCGACCTCCATGCACCAGGCGCGCGCCGAGCACACCGCCACCAGGCTCTCCGACGGCCGAGTGCTGGTCGCAGGCGGCACGCGTGTGGAACGCCTGACGGCCGATCCGCCGGCCCTCGCCGGAGTCGAGATCTTCGACCCGAAGACCGGGACCTGGACGGAGGCGGCGCCGATGCACGAGGCCCGCCGGCGTCACGAGGCGATCCTGCTCCGTGACGGTCGCGTGCTCGTCGCAGGTGGAAGGGACCGGGGCGACGTCGCGCGTGGCGCCGAGGTCTACGACCCGCGCGCCAATCGCTGGTCGGCGCTCACCGACTTGTCTCGGGCAAGGTTCTACTCGGCGCTGGTCGAGCTGCGCGACGGCCGCGCGATCCTCATTGGCGGAAATGTCTATGGCGCTGGCGCCATCGACAACGTCGACATCTTCGACCCATCGCGCACGGCTTGGAAGGCAGTCACCCCCATGCCAAAGCCGCGATGGGAACACCGGGCCGTTCTTCTCCGCGACGGCCGGGTGCTCGTGGCGAGCGGGGCCCATTGGTTGGGCGACGCCACGCGCTGCGATATCTACGATCCGGAGCGCGACCAATGGACCACGACAG
Source organism: Sorangium sp. So ce145 (assembly GCF_051525985.1). Lineage (NCBI taxonomy): Bacteria > Pseudomonadati > Myxococcota > Polyangiales > Polyangiaceae > Sorangium > Sorangium sp. So ce145. The sequence goes on from NZ_CP150315.1 coordinate 8,796,723, forward strand.
ACCAGCCGGACGTCCGCACGGAGCCGTTCTTGGTCTCCCTGGGCGACGGGCGCGTGCTCTACACCGGCGGAATGAAGCCCGCGTTCCAGGACGCGAGCGGGACCATTCACCCTGCCGAGGCGCTCACGAATGGATTCGCCTACGATCCCGTCAAAAACGCTTGGTCACCGTTCACGCCGCTCCCGGAGGCGCTCAAGTATGGAACGCCGATCATCCGGCGGGACCGATCCCTCGCCTTCTTCAGGCCGGGGAGTCGAACGCTCGTCCTCGAGTGATCCGTGGACGCGGACTATCATCCAGGCCGCGGCGGTGACGACCCGGAACCCGGGCGCGGTCTCGTCAGCCGACGGCGAGATCGCGTCCGGAACCCGCGGACCGTGATGGCCGTCTACAGCGAGGGACGTGCGCGAGGAGATGGGGCGGCTGAAGACGCTGATCGAGGCAGAGCACCTCGTGCGCCCGGCGCAGCGCGCGTCCCCGATGAACGATGCGAAGCCGGCTCTTTGACCGCAGGGCTTCACGAACGAGAAGCTCGGAGGCCCGTGTCCACACCGCAACGGTTGCGTGCGCCGGCCGTCGCGACGCGCCGCGAACCGCGACGGCCACCGTTTGGACGAGCTCAGTAGGGTACAGCTATACGGTAGGTTGCCTTCCGCTTGGTGCTATGTCGCGGTGATCCCAGGCGTTTCAGGCGTGGAAGACCTGCCTCATCGCATAAGGCCCGTCCTGCCAATGAATTCATACAGTCGAACTGCACGAGTCAGGAGCGGCCATGTGAACGTTGACATTGTCGAGCCGAGTTTGCTTGTCCTATCCGTTTGCGTCACTGCAATCTCGACGCGCGAGCGCCAAGGTGGCCGCTGCGGTTCGGAGGAGCAAAGATGAACCTTTCTCACATTTGGGTGATGGGCGTCGCACTGGGCGTCTCGCTGGCTTTCGGAGCAGGCTGCTCCGGAACCGGCGATGACGGCGGAGCCGGAACGAGCAGCAGCGGCGCGGTCAGTCCTCCAGGTTCGGGCGGCGTCACATCCGGCGGAGGAGCGGGCACCGGCGGAGGAGCAGGCACCGGCGGAGGTGAGGTCGGCGGCAATGGCGCAGGCGGAAGCGGCAGCGCAACCAGCGCGGGCGGCAGCGCCGCGGAGGGCGGGGCTACCTCGGGTTCGGGCGGTGAGGCGGGTGAAGGCTCCGGCGGGGCCGCGCCCATCGATTGCGATTCCGATGGGGCAGTGATCACCTACCCTGCCCTCCCCGGCGCCCCTGAGAGCCCGCTCTATACGGTGACGGCCAACGGGGCGCCGCAATTCGTCGAAAAGATGACCAAGTTTGGCCAGGAGATGCAGGTGCACTACGCCCACTTCGGCGTGGCGAGCGGCTGCAAGGCGACCGTCGCCGTCACGGTGAACGGCGGCTTCAACTCCTACACCTTGAGCCCGAAGAGCCGTATGCTGTCGGCGACCAAGAGCGGCGACACGCTCACCTTCGACAGCGGGCCCAACTACTTGATCCTGCAGATCGCCTCCAAGGAATTGCTGTTCGTCCTCATCGACGACCAGGAGGTCGATCCGCCGAAGCTGGGCGATGCCGACGTGAAGAACCTCGCAGACTACGACGTGGACAACACGGGCGCTGCGCTCGTCACCTCCAAGGTGCAGTCCGCCATCGACGCCGCCGCCGGATCCGCGCAGAACATCCTGTACGTGCCTCCCGGCCGCTACAAGACCGGGGAGCTGTGGCTGAAGAGCGACATGATATTGTATCTGGCGGCCGGCGCCATCCTGGACGGCTCGACCAGCACGGGCGACTACAATCGCACGGGCGCGCCGGCCGTCGAAAATACTTCCCACGGCGTGGTTCACATGAACAAGGTGAGCAACACGAAGATCCTCGGTCGGGGAGTGATCGACGGCAACGGTTCGAGGATCCGTGGCACCGACAACGATACACCCTCTTTCAAGATCAACACCCTCCGGATCGACGACAGCACGGACGTGCTGGTCGACGGCATCGTCGTGCGCGATCCAGTCTTCTGGAACACGCTGATCTTCGACAGCGACAGGGTGACCATCCAGAACCTCAAGGTGATCAATCGCCGTCCCACCACGACAGCCTACAACCAGACCGACGGAGTCGATTTCGACTGCTCCACGAACGGCAAGCTCTACAACGCCTTCATCTACAGCGGCGACGACAGCATGTCGCCGAAGCGCGAGCAAGAAGGCAAGCTGGACACCAAGGGCATCCTCTATGAGAAGGTGGTCGCCTACAGCAACTCAGCGGCGACGAAGATCGGGACCAAGACCTACGGTCAGGTGATGGAGGATATCACCTTCAAGGACATCGATGTCGTCAAGGCCGGCCGGGCCCTCGGGATCAACGCGGACGACACCGCTGTCATCCAGAACATCACCTGGCAGGACGTCAGGATTGAGACGGTGGACGACAAGATCATCGACTTCGAAGAAGATGCGACGGCGACCTGGCGCAACGCTCCCAACCGGGCCACGGTCAAGGAAGTGTTCATCAACAATGTTGCCTCTGCCGTGAACAAACAGATCTACATTCACGGCAAGTCGAGCACCGTGAACATCAATGGGATTCACTTCGACAATTTCACCATCCAGGGCAACAAGGTCACGAGCCGAAACGGCTGGAACGTGAACCAGTACGTGTCCAACATCACGTTCAAGTGACAAACGCCGAAAGCCAGCTCCTCCTGGGTTGGCTTTCCCAGACGCTCGTTGCGTGGGCAGGCAGCGCCTGTTGCTCGCGCGGGCCAGGTGCTCGGGGACGCCGCGTGGCCGCAAGAACATCCCGGGCCAGACCAACTCCCGGAGGGCGATGTGTGCCCGCAGCACGCCGATGCGCCCCTTTGCACGCTCTGCGCCGCACGGGGCTCGCTGTTTCGACCCATCCATGGGCACGCCGAAGGACCGTCGTGCCCGTAGGGGCGATCTCGCGCAATGCGTGAATCATCTGAAGGGCTGCCACGAACTACCAATACAGCATGCAGGTCGCCGGACGCGTACCGAACTACGATGGTTGATATAGATCATGGCTTGGACATGCCCCTCACCACGCGCCCTCGGCTTCGACCCATCATCGCGCTCGCGGCGCTCGCCTGTCAGGAGGTGCCGCGCGCTGCCCCAGGAGCTCGCGGGCCCACCGCGCCAGCTGGCACCGAGCCGGCGCCGGCCGCGCCGATCGCGGCGGAGACCGCCGAGCCGGCGCCGGAGCCCGCGCCGCTGCCCCCGGTCTCCCCAGGGCTCGAGCTGCAGGACGAGCCTTATGCAGAGGCGCGCGCGAAGTTCAAGACCAAGCTCATCTCCACGGATCCGGCACCTCAGAGCTACCAGAACGTCCCGCCGCCCCCGGGCGCGCGCGAGATATCGTATCTCTCCGGCGGCCTCAAGCTCAAGGCATGGGTCAGCGAGCCCCCGGCCGACGGACGCCGCCTGCCCGCGGTCCTGTTCCTGCATGGTGGGTTCGCCTTCGCCGGGAAGCCGTTGCCCTCGCCGCGACACCGTGATGGGCTCGCGCCCGTGAGCGAAGAACCCCACGCTCGCCCGGCGGATGAAGACCTATTTCAATAGAGATCTCCCCCCCTCGACAAGCTCCGGGTGCGGCTGCGCATCCGGGCATGGATCACTTTACGTGTAAGTTATTCATTCCCCATGAACGAACCCCGTCAATGGATCCCAGCAGCGCAGTCGAGGTGGCCGCCGCGACGTCGTGTCTCACTTCGCCGATCGGGCGAGGAACGCTTCCAGGTCGCGCAATGCCTGTTCTTCCCGGCGCCCCATCTGGTTTCGATCGGCCCGAACCTCGCTGATGAGGCGCCGGGCCTCCGCGCTCGCCGCCTCAGCCTCTGGCCCGAGGTGATGGGCGATGCCGCCGTGCAGCCACGCGCGACTGGCCTGCAGCATCCTGACCTGCGCCATCGACGCGAGCCCCTCGCCGCTCCCCGTCGCGCAGGACCCGAGCTGCCATTGCCACTCCTCGGCCCGACCCAGATGGATGATGGCCTGCTCGAGGCGCGCCCGCTCGATCCCCTGCCGTACGCGGCGCTGCACCTCCCGCGTCAAGTCGTCGGCGCCAGCATCGACGCCCACCAGATGACGAGCCCAGAGCTCCTCCACGCTGCGCAAGCCAAACACGCTGTCCCAGTACGTCTGTCCCGTACACTTCGTAGTCAGCTCAGCGACCTCCCGACGAAACGCGGCCTCGATCGGATCGTCCTGCGGCTCGATCCCCGGCGGGCCAGAGCCTTCGAGCCGCTGCAGCGGCGCCTGCACGGAGGGCTCGATGGTGAGCTGCCGATCCTCGTGGACCTCACGCGCCAGCGCCTGAGCCTGAGCGGAGCTGTCGAGCGCCTCTGAGAGCTGCCCATTACCATCTCGTTCAACCATGGGTAGATCCTACTTTCTCGTTTCGTCCCCGATTCCAGCCATGCGCCGGCGGCGCGACGCTCAGTCGTCCGCGCCCCTGCCGCGCAGCACGCGGGCGACGAGCGATCGCAGCGTCCCTATCCCGAGGAGGCGGACGAAGCCGAGCGTCCCGGCCACCGCCGAGAGGACGAGGAGCCACAGCGGCCCATGGAAGAGGCACGCTCTCCAGAGTGGCCACGCCCCCGGCATCGCGAGCCGCGCGAGCTCGAAATCGAAGGCGGGCAGCGTCCCCCGCTCAAAGATCCCGATCACCAGGCCGACCGGCGTGAGGACCAGCGTCAAGAACGCGAGCACCTGGTTCAGGAGCTCCGCCCGCCGGTCCGAGAGGTACTCGTCGATCTCGGTGATCTCCGCCTTCACCTCGTCGAAGAGACCCCCGATGTCGAGCGCCGCCCGCAGGCCGCAGTAGAACCGATCGTGCCGCTCCTCCGAGCTGATGTGGCCGACGCTGAACCTCGCGGTGTACTGGAGCAGCGACAGCCGCATCCGACCGAAGACGCGCGCGTCGGGACGGCTCGAGAGGCGGGCGCACTGGCTCGACAGGTTCAAGAGGAAGAGCCGCTCGTGCTCGACCAGGATCCATTTGTACACATATCGTTCGAGCACGGCCATGTCGAACTGCCCGAGCTGTCCCGGCGGGTCGAGCGGCCAGAGCAGCCATGTCACCCCGATGGGCGAGAACAGGCAGAGCTCCCGCGCGGAGGGCTCCCACATCGCCTTGTGCCCCTCGATGCGGCAGTCCTCCTGCGAGGGCTCGATCGGCTGATCGCTGCCGTGCGAGAGCCGCAGGCGGTAGCGATCCGCCGGGCCCGGCATCGCCTCCGTGAAGAGGACGTTCACCGCCATGGGGTTTGGCCAGCTGCCGATCGGCGCCTCGACGGGCAGGCCTGGCACGAGCAGCGTGAGCCAGTCCCGCAGCGTCGTGCCCTTGATCGCGGCCTTCTCCGCCATGGCGACGAGCGGGTGCGGGCGCGTCTCGCCGTCTCGCCCCGCCTTCCGCCGGGGCATGCGCTCCGGCAAGAGGTGGTTGTACCCCCGCCGCACGACCGCCGTGTAGAAGTCCTGGAACGCGCCCAGCGTGAGCGTCGTCGGGCGCACGCCGAGCACCACGAAGACGTGGCCTGTCTCGATCACGTAGAGCCGCGGTGGGACCACGACCTTGAACGGCATGCCCGGATCTCTGCCCCTCTCGGACGGCTTCTTCTGGACCGGAGCCCTCGATTCGTCCCCGTCCGCTTCGTCCGCCGAGGCAGGCGCGGCGGCCCGCTGCGGCTTCGGCGGGCGCTCGAAGACCCAGCGCGCGCGCGGGTCGAACAGGTTGCCGAGCGTGGCCGTGGGCTCGTAAGCGCGGAGGAGGCGACCGGCCTGCACCTGGACGTTCAGGTGCGGGAGCAGCGTGGGATCGTCGATGCGCTTCGGGCGAAAGTTGCCTTCTGCGAGGAGTCGGCGCTCGAACGCCTCGAGATCGAAGGCGCCCTGCTCGCTGTCGGGGTGCCGGTAGGAGACGATGAGGAACAGCGTCGACCGCTGTCCGATGGGAGCCTCGCCGGCGGTGAGGGGCGCCTCGTCGAGCGGCTCAGCGGGGAGCATGGCCCTTCGCCAGGACACGGCGCATCGCGCCGGATCCCGCCGGACGCCCCTCGCGATCGGGCACACCGATCCACGCGCGGCACGCGGAAGATGGAACCGCGCGCGGGGTTCGGGCGCACGTGGACATGAAAGCCTTCATTCGAGGCGAATACTACGTGCCGTTGGCCTGCGGAGCACAGATTTCGGCTGGCCGACGTGTTCTACCACAGGACCCTCCCTCACCCGCGGATGACCCTGTACCAGGAACAGCCCGGGAGCGACAGACAGGTTGAACCTGGCGGCGCCGGACGCTTTGCCGCCGCTGCCATGAGCGGAGGGCGCCAGGGCGAGGGTTTCCGGCAGACGACGAGCCAGGTGACGTTCCAGGCCGCTCACCCAGCGCCGACGCGGCGGCCGCCGTACTGGGGTTCGGGGCGCAGGGCGCCGGAGGCGACCCGGCGCGCTGGAGACCACCGCGCTCGTGGCTCGGCTCGAGCCGACGTCCGAGCAGCGCACACCCCTCTCTGCCCTCGCCGCGTCCCGGTGAGCAGGTTCTACCTCCCGCGGCGGCCTCGAAGGCGCAGGTGGCGCAGCTCTTGAGGTGAGCGCCTGCCAGCGCCTTGACCACCTGCCGATCGGCGGCCGATAACAAGCCCACGATCATATCCACGTCTTGCTCTACGGCTGCATCCAGCAGCCAGAGCAAGACGCTGGTTGTCGGGCAGAAGGCTGCCCATCGCTTCTCCTTGCTGCCCAGGATCAGACGCTCCCGCAATGACTTCCCATGCAGCGTCACAGCTGTCTGTTGCCCTGAGACGGAGTTTCAGCTCACGCGCGAGCGGGTCCATCGTTTCATCTACCTTCCACAGGCGAACCAGGGTCAGGTTGCCCCAACCACGGGGTCGCCGCCTGCGTTATGCGCTACGGCCGCGAGCGGACGCAGAGGACGTGCAGCGTGCTCTCCAGAGTAAAAGTTGCCGTGACTGAGGTCGCCTCGGCGGTGCCGGTGGCAAAGTCGAGCATCCAAGCCGAATTCGAGTCGGTGGCCTCGAGCGACGAGGTCCAGAAAATGATATGCCCGGATACCGCTGCTGGAAAGCTGGGAAAGGCGCTTTGGTCGATCCATGGACCATTTGGCTTTGAGTCGAAGATGAGAGTATGCAGCTCCTTCAAACTGGGAACTCGAAAACCACCCCCATCCAATTGCAACCCTGCACACATCGAAGCGGCATCAGCGTAAGTTTGCTTGCTCGTTGCTCGCGTCCAAGTGAGGCCGGTGCCCAAGTCCCGCGCCAAGTCAGGTGTGAGCTCGTAGCGACTGCCGTCGCTGTCGGGGACCCCTCCCCCGCGAACGCACCGCACCCTGTCCGGGCCCGCGCTGGTGGGCGATCGCACACGAAGGCCTCCATCACTGCCAAGGCGAAAGAGCCGCTCAGGGTTTCCCGACCAAAGTACAAGTTCACCGTCTATATCCGGAAAGGCCCCTGGGTCGAAGGAAGGAGGCTTTCTCTGTAGTTCGAGCAAACTGACCCCTTCAACTCGGGTGGGCAGTCGCCAATCACAGTGCCCGCCCAGGCTGAGTTCAGCGCAATATTCCGCCGCATCCTCATCTGTGAGTGAAACCGACGCTAGTTGCCGCTGCCAGTCGAGTCCGGTGATCTCGTCGTGGGTGACCTCCTCGTCCACCCGATATTGAACGGAATGGTCTTCCCCGGTCGAGCCGGGCATCGGCCACCGCGCCACCTGGAAGAGAGCAGGATCGGAGGAGGAGCAGTTCTCGGTGCCGTCGTTCTCGGTGCCGTCGTTCTCGGTGCCGTCAGGGCTCTCGGGTGAGGTCGGATCCTGGTCGGTACTGCAATTCTCCCCGCAGATCTTCGGCGAACTCGCCTCAGACGAGTTGTCACAGCCCACGAGTGTGAACCCCAAGAAAAGGAAAGGGGCGAAGATCGACCGCCCCTGCCCTCGCCTTCTCTTCTTCTCATCAACGGATGGCATCAAGGTAGATTGAACCATTGTAAGGCGCATTCAAGTAGAAATCGACGCCGACTTCTCTGGCGGATAGCAAGAGCAAACGCGTTCCGCGAAGTCAAGACTCCCGGAGCCGTTCCTGACTCGTGCAGTCCGACTGTACGAGCTCATCGACAGGACGGGCCTTCTGCGATCAGGCAGGCCTTCCACTCGTGAAGCGCGGCGATCCGACGCGGCGCCTCCGCGACGCGTCGGACGATGCGCTTTTCCCGGCCGAAGCCGACGCCGTCGGTTGGCCAGCCTCGGGTGCGGAGCCGGCGGGATGAAGATGGGGTCTCACCGTCGAGACCATTCCCCGTCGCAGAAATTGCGTGCGGCTGGTAGAAACGAGTGATGGCTGCGCTTCGATCGGATTTTCGAAGAATTGACGTCCGACGAGCAGGAGGCAATTTCCAATCGATTGGCGTGTGCGGTGGGCGAGCGCCTCCTGTCGCGAGACAACCATCCGCTGAAGCACAGAGAGCTGAAGTTCACAGGCGGAGCGTGGGCTGACTTCGAGCTCTTCTCGGTTCGCTGAGTCCAGCCACCTCGGCTGGGGTCGCGTGGGTCAGCTCAGGGCCGCGGTGAGCTTGGCCAGCTGTGCAACGCCCTCCTGGAGCGTGATCGCCCGCGCGCCGAAGCGTCCGGTGTAACTCGAGTCGTCCACGAGGTAAGGTTGTTCCCATTGGGGCAGCATCTCCACGATGCCGCCCGCCGACCTGGAGAACAGGCCTGCCACGCGCAGGAGCCAGCGTTTGGCCACGATCGGGCGCACCGCCACGTGCATGGCATGGGCCACCGCTTGCACGAGCTCGCGCTGGCTCACGTGGATGACCGGCGCATGAAACACCCTGCCCTCCACGTCGTCGCCCGCGAACGCCAGCTTGATGAGGCCGTTCACCACGTCGTCGCGATGCGTGAAGGCGTGCGGCGCGTCGGGGTCGCCGATCAGCATCGGGCGCTTCCCGTTCTTGAGCCCGCGCAGGCCGTCGCGCGTGAGCAGGGCGCTTTTGAGATCGGGCCCCCAGAAGTCGCTGGCGCGGAAGATCACCGCGCGCAAGATGCCCCCGCGCTGCGCTGCCGTGTACAGGTCGGCGATCTGCATGCGGATCTTCCCCTTCTCGGTCTCGGCCGCATGGCGCGTGTCGGGCGAGAGCGGGCCCTCGCGCAAGGTGTACAGGTAGAGCGCGTCGAGCAGCACCAGGCGCACACCGGCACGGCTCGCACCCTCGATCAGGCCACGGTGGAGCGGAGGCAAGGTCTCGGCCCAGACGTCGGCGTCGTAGGTGGCGGGATTGACCGCGGCGATCATGGCGTGCGCACCACGCGCGATCTCCGCGAGCGCCTCGCCATCGCGAGCGTCGACCGAACGGTGCTCCACGCCCATGGGCATGGAAGCGGGCTTCGTGCGGCTGCACCACGTGACCCGGTGGCCATCTGCGGCCAGTTGCTCCACCAGGGGCGTGCCGATCTGGCCAGCGCCGACCACCACGATGTGCCTGGGGCTCTCCGTTTCTCTGCGCTTCGACATGGGGACCTCTCCTCGGTCCTCAACATGTCCTGCCCTCGATCATGCCGACAATCGATTCTCGGCCTATCATGTATGCTTACAAAGCATGGATGCCCCCGTCGACCTCTTGCCTGCCCTGCTCGCCCTGCTCGAGACCGAGAGCGTCACGCTGGCCGCTCGCCGCATGCGCGTCGGCCAGCCCGCCATGAGTCGCACGCTCGAGAAGCTGCGCCAGGCCACGGGCGACGAGCTGCTCGTGCGCACGGGCAGAAAGCTCGTGCGCACCCGGCGGGCCAGCGAGATCTTGCCCGAGGTGCGCTCGCTCCTTTCGGGCGCCCAGCGCGTGCTCGGTCCACCCAGCGCGTTCGTTCCGCACACGGCCCAGGGCGTGGTCACGTTCGCGCTCGGCGACGACATGCAGGCCGTCCTGGCGAGCCATTTGCTCGAGCGCATGCGCGCGGCGGCGCCCGGGCTCGACATCCGCGTGCGTCCGCTGGTGCTCGAGAGCGCGCACGAGGCCGTGCGCGGCGTGGTCGATCTGGCGGTGATGCCCGACCTGCGGGGGCAGGTTCGCATTCCCATGCTCGACGAGCTGGTGCTGAGCGCGCAGTACACGCGCCGCTTCGTCACGGTCACACGCAAGCGTAAGAAGCTCACGCTCGAAGCGTTCCTCGCGGCCGAGCACGCGCTGGTGTCGCCAGGCGGCGAAGAGGGCGGCTACGTCGACGACGCGCTGCGCGCCCTGGGCAAGCGCCGGCGCGTGGCGGTGACGGTGCCGGGCTTTCAGGCAGCCATCACGCTCGTGCGTGAGCTGGATCTGGTCGCCACGCTGCCCGACGACATCGTGCGCGTGCTTGCTCCCCGTCTGCACCGTCAGGCCTGTCCCGTGAGCACGCCCGAGCTGCCCATGTGCGTGGCCTGGGCCCGGCGCTTCAACCAGGACGCGCGTCACCGCTGGCTGCGCGAGCTGGTGAGCGAGGTGGTGCGCGAGCTCGGCCGCGGCTTTCCCGGGCGCGCGGAGTGACGAGCGAGCGGCTTCGAACGGCGCCCCGCGGCGGGAGGTGCTACCCCCTCGCCCCACCGTGAGCCACCGCGTTCCGCAAGAGCAACCCCCCGCCCCGCCCTCCCCCGGCGGCCGGACCTCGTCCCCGCCCGCGTCGGGGGGCCCGGTCCGCTTTCCCGAGGAGCTGCCCATCTCGGCGCGGGTGCGCGACATCGCCCGGGCCATCGAGGCGCACCAGGTCGTGATCGTCGCGGGCGAGACCGGCTCGGGCAAGACCACGCAGCTGCCCAAGATCTGCCTGGCCATGGGCCGCGGCCTCTCCGCGCGGATCGGCGTCACGCAGCCGCGCCGCATCGCCGCCACCAGCGTCGCGGCCCGCGTCGCCAAGGAGCTCGGCGTCGAGCTCGGCAAGGAGGTCGGCTACAAGATCCGCTTCTCGGACAGGACGAGCCCGGCCACCTACGTCAAGTACATGACCGACGGCATCGTCCTCGCCGAGATCCAGGGCGATCCGCGGCTCTCGGGCTACGACACGCTCATCATCGACGAGGCCCACGAGCGCAGCCTCAACATCGACTTCCTGCTCGGCTACCTCAAGCGCCTGCTGCCGAAGCGCCCGGATCTCCGCGTCATCGTCAGCTCCGCGACGCTCGAGACCGACCGGTTCGCGGCCTACTTCGGCGGCGCCCCGGTCATCGAGGTCTCCGGCCGCACGTACCCCGTGGAGGTCATCCACCGCCGCCCGGAGAGCGGAGAGGCCGAGGTCGCCGACGCCGTCGCCGCCACGGTCGAGGAGATCACCTCGATCGATCCGCGCGGGGACATCCTCGTCTTCCTCCCGGGAGAGCGGGAGATCCACGACACCATGGCCGAGCTCACGCGCCACGGCCTGCCGCACACCACGCTGCTGCCGCTCTACGGGCGGCTCCCTCAGGGCGACCAGCAGCGCGTGTTCCAGTCGTTGCCGGGGCGGCGGATCGTGCTCGCGACCAACGTCGCGGAGACGTCGCTCACCATCCCGGGCATCGTGTACGTCATCGACTCCGGGCTCGCCCGCGTCAACCGCTACAGCCCGCGCACGGGCGTCACCCAGCTCCAGATCGAGCCCATCTCGCGCGCGAGCGCCGATCAGCGCAAGGGGCGCGCGGGCCGCGTGCAGAGCGGCGTGTGCTTCCGGCTCTACGACGAGCAGGACGACAGGGCGCGGCCCGCGTACACCGATCCGGAGATCCTGCGCGTCGGCCTCTCGGGCGTCATCCTCCAGATGAAGGCGCTCGGGCTCGGCGCGATCGAGGATTTCCCCTTCCTCGACGCGCCGTCGAAGCGCGCCGTGGACGAGGGCTACCGGGTCCTCGAGGAGCTCGGCGCGCTCGACGACGCGGGCGAGCTCACGGACATCGGCAGGAAGCTCGCGCGGCTGCCGCTCGATCCGCGGCTCGGCCGGATGGTCCTGGGCGGCGAGAGCGAGGGGGCGCTCGCCGAGGTGCTGATCATCGCCGCGGCGCTCGGCGTGCAGGATCCGCGGGAGCGGCCGCTCGCCGCCCAGAAGCAGGCCGACGACGCGCACCGCAAATTCAAGGACGAGGCCTCCGATTTCGTGGGGCTGCTGAAGCTGTGGAGCTTCTACCAGGACGCGCAGGGCCGGCTGACCCAGAACCAGCTCAGGAAGGCCTGCCGCGACCATTTCGTCTCGTACCTCCGCATGCGCGAGTGGGCCGACGTCCACCGGCAGATCAGCCGGATCACGAAGGAGATGGGGTTCTCGCCGAACGACGCGCCCGCGAAGGGCGACGCCATCCACCGCGCGCTCCTGCCCGGCCTGCTCAGCCGCATCGGCATGTGGAACCAGGAGAACAAGGTGTACCTGGGCGCCCGGCAGACGCGCTTCCAGCTCCACCCGTCGTCGGGCCTCGCGAAGAAGCCACCCGCGTGGATCATGGCCGCCGAGCTGGTCGAGACGTCGCAGCTCTTCGCCCGGATGGCGGCGGCCCTCGATCCCGCGTGGATCGAGGCCGCGGCCGGGCCGCTCTGCAAGCGCAGCCACAGCGACCCGCACTGGGCCGCGAAGCCGGCGGCCGTGATGGCCCGGGAGCAGGTGACGCTGTACGGGCTGCCGATCGCGCGGGATCGACGGGTCGACTTCGGGGCGATCGACCCGAAGTCCGCGCGCCAGATCTTCCTCGTCCACGCGCTGGTCCGGCAGGAGTACGCGACGCGCGCGCCGTTCATGGAGGCGAACCGGCGGCTCTTCGAGGAGGTCAGCCGGCTGCGCGACAAGGCGAGGAGGAGCGAGATGCTGGCCGACGAGCACGCGCTCGAGCTCTTCTTCGACCGGCGCGTGCCCGAGGGCGTCTATAGCGGCAAGACGTTCGAGGCGTGGCGGAAGGAGGCCGAGGCGGAGGACCCGCGGGCGCTCCACCTGTCGCTCGCCGACGTCCTGCTCGACGAGGCCGCGGACCTCACACCCGAGCGCTTCCCCGATGCGCTCGACCTCTACGGCGCCGCCGTGCCGCTCTCCTACCGCTTCGATCCGGGCGAGGACGACGACGGCATCTCCCTCTCGCTGCCGCTCGTGCTCCTGCCGCAGGCCGATCCCGACGAGCTCGAGTGGATGATCCCCGGGTGGCACGCCGAGAAGATCGCGCAGCTGCTCGAGTCGCTGCCGAAATCGCTCCGCAAGGCGCTCGTCCCGCTCGCCCCCCTCCGCGAGGTCGCCCGGGAGATCGCGGCGGAGCTACGGCCGTTCCAGGGCCCGCTGCGGCCGGCGCTCGCGCGCGCGGTCGAGGACCGCACCGCCGAGCGCGTGCCCGCCGACGCGTTCCGGCCCCAGGATCTGCCGCCGTACCTGCGCTTTTATTTCCGCGTGCTCGACGAGGACGGCCGTGTGATCGGCGAGGGGCGCGAGCTCCGGGAGCTCAAGGAGCGGCTGTCCGGCCGGGCGCGCGAGGCCTGGGCGAGGGTCGGCAAGGCGGGCCTGGAGCGGGACGGGCTCACGTCGTTCAGCGTCGAGGCGCTGCCCGAGCGCGTCCAGGTCGACGCCGGGCGCCACAAGGTGTTCGGCTACCCGGCGCTGATCGACGGGGAGACGTCCGTGTCGGTGCGCGTGCTCGCCTCGAGGGCCGCGGCGGCCGAGGCGACGCGCGCCGGGCTGCGGCGGCTCCTCTTGCTGCAGCTCGGGGGCAAGATGAGCCAGCTCGAGCAGCCGCTGCGGAGCGCCGTGGCCGTGAGCGGCCTCGGCGCCAAGGTGGCCCCGGGCGAGCCAGGCCTCGCCCGGCAGATCGCGCTGCGCGCGCTCGACGAGGCGTTCCAGCTCGGCGATCCCGGCGCCTTTCCGAGGACGAAGGCCGCGTTCCAGGCGCGCCTGGACAAGGGCCGCGGGTCGCTGCAGGGCGTGCTCGGGAAGCTCGCGGGGCTGGCGCGGGAGATCGGCGTCGAGCTCGACCGCGTGCAGGCGATGCTCCGGTCGATGACGGGCAAGCCGGGCGCGCCCCGGCCGGCGCTCGACGACGTGCGCACGCAGGTCGACTTCCTGCTGCCGGTCGGGCTCTTCTCGCGCGCCCCGATCGACCGGCTCGCGCACCTGCCCCGGTACCTGCGCGCCGCGCAGATCCGGCTCGAGCGGCTGCCCAACGGGCCGCAGAAGGACCAGAGCAAGGCCGCGCAGGTGCTGCCGTTCTGGCAGGACTACCTCAAGCACCAGCAGGGGCTGCGCGACAAGGGGGTGCCCGCGGAAGAGCTGGAGTCGTTCCGCTGGCTGATCGAGGAGCTCAGGGTGTCGCTCTTCGCGCCCGAGCTGAAGGCGGCCGTCCCTGTCTCGCCGCAACGGCTCACGGAGCAGTGGAAGCGGCTGCTGGGATAGCTGCGCGATGAGCTCAAGCGCAAGCATCGGTGATGCGGCAATGCGCGCGGCTCGCGACCCGACCGCGCGCCTCAACCCCACAACGCCATATCGAGAAAATTGATTCAAATATCCAGGCAGTTTCGCCCCGGATCCAGAGAAATCGCTCAGGAATCAAGCGAATCGTGTTGCTCCGAATCGTACCCGCTCGGTGCGCACACGGCCAGGCTCGGCTTCCGGCTGCCGGCCCGTCCGACATCACGCGAATTTCCGTGCCGGTCGCCGGTGTTTTGAGCGCTCGAGGCCCTCAGCAGAGGAGATGTCGCGCCCACCTGCCGAAGCCACTCGAACGTCCGCACGACCGCGGGACGTACGATCGCGTGCGCGTCGCTCGACGCCCGCAACTCCACGGGGGAGCGCCCGAGCTCGTGTCGAAAGGAGCGAGTGAAGCTAGTCTCGCTGGCGAAATGGCTCTCGAGCGCGATGTCGAGGATTCGCATGTGGCGGTGAGCGGGAGAGGTCAAGAGCCCCGTAGGCTGTGGAGTGAACGCGGCCTCATCCTCGGATGCGACGAGGCGCTCACGCACAAGCGGAACAACGTCCGACCGGGGCGAAGGGAGGCGTCCATGCCGAAACGACCTGCACTGACGACGCCGAGCGCCGCCGCTGCCGAGCCGAAGCCGACCAGCCGCGCAAAGAGAGCGCTCAAGCCCTTGACCTCAGGGCTGCCTCATCGTCGATGCATGGATAAGTTGTTGGTATAGCGTCGTTTTTCCAGGAGGGCCGGATCGCATAGAAGAATATTCTGTGAACCCAGGGCAGGTCCAGCAGTTGGGGCTTGACGTCTCCGAAACATTTCGGGCTTCCTTCTCTTGGGGAGATCGGCACATGGCGCGGACAGGGCGGTGGGCATCGGTTCTGGGTTGGCTCGTCTCCTGTGCAGCGGGATGCGCGGAGCCCGTCGTACCTCTCGATGCCAAGCCGCAGCCCACCGCCGATGCCAGCACATCGGCGAGCGATTCCCACACGCTCGAGTCGCTCGAGGGCGCGCTCGCTCCCTACAAGCTCGTGCTCTCGCAGGTCGACACCCGTTTCGACGGCACCGTCCAGGAGAAGTACACGCTCGCGCGCGATGGCATCCCGGTGCGCGGCGCGGGCATTCGAGCCATCCGCGGCACCGACAGCGCCCACGTCGTGCGCTGGCTCGCGCTCTCCGACGACGCGCGTCGCGTGAGCATGGTGCCGGGCATCAATGCGGAGCGCGCGATCGAGCTCGCCGAGAGCACGCCCGTGATCATCCGCGATGTCCCGTCGGGCGCGGTCGACGGCGCGCCGATTCGCGCGGATGTCGCTCCTGCGATCGTCGCGCCGCCTCGACTGCGCGGGGCGCATCCTCGGCTCGCGCTGGAGGCCGAGCTCGACGATCTCGAGGTCACGGGCGACCCGACGTTCGAGCCGCCGCCGCGATCGATCCGTTCGCTGCGGCTCACCTGGCGTGTCGACCTCCTCGAGGGCGACGCTCGCCTTCCCAGCGACATCGCGGTGATCGACGCCCAGACCGGAGAGCGCGTGAGGAACGAGCCCGCAGCGTCGTCCGATCAGGCGGTCGGGCTCGGGTATTTCTCGTCGCCGGTGCCGCTCGAGGTCCAGTCGGTGCAGATCGGCGGCCTGCCCGCGCCCGATGGCAGCCAGTGCCTTGCCGACATCACGCGCACCTCGAGCACACCGAGCAGCGACCCGTGCGGCGCCATCGGACCGGGCATCCACACGTTCATCGAGCTGCCTCCGTACAAGAGGTTCCCGGCATCGATCGTGCGCGTGACCGACACCGACGGGGAGTTCGGCGATCGCACGTTGATCGCGAGCACGGCCGATGCGTTCGGGGAGGCCGGCCGAACCACCGCGGCCGACGCGCACTACTCGATCGGCGCGTCGTACGACTTCTTCCGATACCACTTCGGGCGCACCCGTCTCGGCGTGACCGACTCGATCGAGGTGCGCACCAACTCGATCGAGCCCACGTACATCTGGAATGCGAGGTGGGTGCACGAGTCGAACATCATCGTGATCGGTCAAGCGCGCTTGACCAACCAGGACTCGCGCCCCGCCGCCGATCCCGAGTGGCTCGGGCACGAGTACGGGCACGCGCTGATCGACGCGCAGGTCGGTCCGCCGCTCGAGAACACCGAGCTCAACGCGCTGCACGAGGGGATCAGCGACATCTTCGGCGTGCTCATCGACGCCCACGCGACGCGCGAGCTGAGCGGAGGCGCGGGCGGCTTCGGACACGGGACCTTCTCGAGAGTCGCCGAGCCGGTCGCCTGGATCTGGGGCAATCGCATCTATCCGAATGACTACCGCTACTTCGATCGCCCGAGCCGTCAGCAGTACGCGATCGACGCTTATAGCCCCGCGATCGCGACGGGGATCGAGAACGGATCCATCGGCGCGCACTACGCCGGCGGGATCGTGCGGC
This sequence comes from Sorangium sp. So ce145, assembly GCF_051525985.1. Classification (NCBI taxonomy): domain Bacteria; kingdom Pseudomonadati; phylum Myxococcota; order Polyangiales; family Polyangiaceae; genus Sorangium; species Sorangium sp. So ce145. The sequence goes on from NZ_CP150315.1 coordinate 8,813,571, forward strand.
GCGCATTCTACTTCGCGGCGTACGGGGTCGCGACCGCGCCCAACCCGTTCGGGCCGCCGGTGTACAACACCAGCTCGTACCTGCCGGACGGCCTCGAAGGCATCGGCCTCGATCCCGCGCTGCGCGTGCTCTACGAGGCTCTCGTCGAGGAGCTCGACCCCGGCGATCGCCTGACGTTCTCCTCGATGCGCGCGGCGATGGTGCGCGCTGCGTCGCGCCGCTACGGGTTCTGCTCCGACGACCAGAAGGCGATTGAGGATGCGTGGGCCGCGGTGAACGTGGGGGACGTCGCCGATCGCGTCCCGCCCGCGACCGGCGTCAGCGTGCGGCAGTCCACCGAGGGCGTCGTGGTTGACGTGACGATCGACGAGGCGCGCGTGTTCCACCCCCCGAGCGCGACGCTCTTCGTCGACGGCGTGGAGCGCGGGACCTTCAGCCCGGAGCTCGTGAGCCTGGGCTCGCAAGGCGCACGATACACCGCGAGCCTCACCCTCGACGCGGAAGAGCTGGGAGACGGGACTCACGCGTTCGAGCTCCGCGCCGACGACGGATGCGAGAACGATACGACGAGCACCGCGCTGTTCGCGGTCGACGCGGCCGGCCCGAGCGGAATCAGCGCGGTCGATCTCCAGAGCTCGCGCACCGCGCGGCGCTCGTTGCGAATCAGCGCGGCCGATCCCCACGGAGTCGTGTCCTACGTCGTCGACGTCGGGCCGCTCTCGAGTGGGACCAGGATTCCTGCGAACTCCGAGTGGCGGCTGATGAGCGATCCGATCTCCGAGCTCGTCGAGTTCGACTTCTCGGCGGTGCCTCACCAGCTCACCGAGATCCGCGTCACGGCGACCGACGGGCTGGGCAATCACTCGGTCACCTCGTTCCCGTATCTGATCGATCGCGCCGCGCCGAATCAGTGCCACGTCACGCCGTGGTTCCGCGCCGAGGCCCCGCGCACGATCGTGGTGCCGTTCACCGCCACCGACAGCCTGGTGCCCGGCTACGGAACGCGCATCCAGCGACTCGTGCTATCCATGGACGGCACCGAGCTGTGGTGGGCCGATCGTGCGGTGAGCGGTGAGCACGCGCTGAGCGTGTACGGTCCGAACGGCGAGTCGGCCGAGATCGGCCGCGAGGTGTCGAACGCCGCCGACGGCACCCACACGTTCGAGGGTCGCTGCCTCGACTCGTGGGGCAACGAAGGACGAGACACCGCGACCTTCACCATGACGACGGTGCCGGTGCTGAGCACGACCTACACGACGACTCGCGCGACGCTCACGTTCCGCCTCGATGCCCGCGCCGAGTCACCGCTCTCGACCATCGAGCGCATCCGCTTCTACGAGGGCGGCGCGCTGCTCGCGGACGGGGCCTGCACCCCCGCGGGGCGCGTCTGCAACGCGTCGTACTCGGGCACCTTGGCCGCGGGCGCGTCGCGCACGATCGAGGTGCGCACCTGGGACGCCGAAGGGCGCGAGCGCATGGCGCAGCGGACCATCACGATGCCGCTCTGTCCCGATTGGAGCACGCTCTGCGGAGGCGTCTGTCGCGATCTCCGTTCCGACGAGAGCCACTGCGGCTCGTGCTCGAACGCGTGCGGCTCGTCGATGGTCTGCGAGAACGGCGCGTGCGTCGGCGACGGGCCGCTGCGCTTCACGATGACGTGGGACCGTCCGGGCGACATGGACCTGCACGTCGTCACGCCGAACGGCTCCGAGATCTACTTCGCGAACCGGTTCGGACAGAACGGGCAGCTCGATCGCGACGATCGCACCGGCACCGGGCCCGAGAACGTGTTCTGGAGCACCACCGCCCCGCGCGGGACGTACCTCGTGTGCGCGACGCCGTACTCGATCAGCGCGTCGACCAGCTACACGATCGGCATCCATCGCACCGGTGCATCGACGAGCACCCGCACCGGGACCCGCACCGCGACGAGCGGGTACGTTCCGTGCTCGCGCTCATCGCCGTATTTCGTCGGAGAGTACGTGGTTCCCTGACACGCGGTGAAGGTAGACGTTGCCCAGCAGCGGCGACAGGACCGAGCCCAGCACCGTCCCGTCCTCCGGCGCAGAAAACTCCGCACCGTCGAGGCCCCCTACATGCAAGCACTTGCCGATCAGCCGCAGCAGCGACTTGTCGGCGACCCGAGCCTGGAGCATCTCGATGTCGGCCTCCAGGATCCATTCCACCCCGCCGAGCAGCGCCGCATCCAATGACTCGAGTGACGGCGTCGCGGCTGGCTCCGACGGCGAAAGCGCAGCTCGAGAGCGAGCGACAGCGAAACCGTCTGGTCCCTGCGCGAGCTCGACCCGGACGGAAACCTCGCCTTCAAACGAGACTTGACCCTGCCGCTCGGGACCGAGCTCGGCTCCACGGGTTGCGCCACGGTCGTCGAAGGTCCCGCTGGCTTCGTCGGACAATGGAACAGCCTCCAAGGCCAGAGCGTCCTCGTGACCTTGAATCGCGATAGCGAGGAGACGAGCCCGCCCGACCTCCTCGAGCTTCCCGAAGGTGCCCCGGGCGCGCTCGTCGGCATCTTGGGTGAGGAGCTCCTTTTTTCCGGCCAGCTGGTGGACCACACCAATGCGATCACGCGCCTCCGGCAGGACGGTGGACCCGGAGGTCCAACCTATCCTCTGCCGAATTGGCCCGCGTCGACGAGGATCCATTTCGAGATGCTCGGCGTCGAAGGCGGGTCCTCGTTCATGGCCTACCCGATCGAAAGCGCTCGCGTCATCGAACGGGTCGACTGTCCGCGAGCCCAAGCCTATCTCCCTGGCCGGCTCGACGTCAGGATGGGCTCTAGCGAACGGATACCGATGCGCTGATCCTGGGATTCACGATGCGGTGTTCGGCGATCACCGATGCGAGGTTGCCCGGGGCCCCTCTCGCCATCCAAGGAGCCCCGTTGGTCACGCGGCGCGGAGCCGCCGCCGTCGTCCTGGCGCTCAGCGTATCTGCCGGAGGCGGCCGACGAGGCCATCCGCCTCGTCGTTCGGCCCCGAGGCGAAGAACAAGCTCGGGTTGGGGCCGGGCGCGGGCGGGAAGGTGAGCCCCCAGAGACCGTCGATGACGAGAGGCTCGCTGCCACCGTCGGTGCAGCGCTGGAGCTGATCGATGAATTCGCCCGAATCGAAGTCGAAGGAGCTGATGTGGCCGTCGCCGAAGTTCCCGACGAGGAGGGTCTCGCTGAAGCGTCCCAGCCTGCGCGGGGCCCTCACCATCGCCCACGGGGCGTTGAGCGGCCCCTCCGAGGCGAAGCGCCGGATGAACCTTCCGGTCAGCGAGAACACGTCGATGAAGCCGTTGTCGGGCTCGTTGTCGATGCCCCCTGGCTCCCGCAGCGCGAAGGACACGTACACTTGACCTTTGATGACCTCGACGTTGAACGGCGCGAACTGGCTGTTCTGCGTGGCTGGCACTCCGGGCGAACAAGGCTCCGTCGTCGAGGAGATGCAATCGTCGGTGAAAGAATCGAGGAACTGGTACCGTCCGTTGTACCGCTCGACTTTCCCGCTGACGAAGTTCGCCAGATAGAGGAAGTCGCGCCCTGTCTGGGCGCTGTGCCCGATGGCGAGGCCCTTGTAGACGGCCGATTTACGGGAGTTGTCGATCACGATCCGGGCCTCGGTCAGATCGACGAACGGGTTCCACGCTGAGACCGCCCCGTCCTCGCTACATGTGAGGAAGAGCGCGGATAAATCGAAATTTCCGGGAACCGCGAAGCTCGATGTCTTGTTCAGGACGAGGCCCGTCGGCGCCGACATGGAGCTCTCCACCGCGGCCGGAATATCGATGATGAGCTGCGGGCTGCCGACCGGCTGACCGTTGGTCTGGTAAACGGTGACCACCCCCGTCCCGTTGTCCGCCACCCAGAGCAAATCCCCCGCCGACGCCTGGATCCCCCAAGAGTTCACAAGATTGGAATCGACGACTTGCGCGTTGAAACCGGTCCGATTCGCGACGAGGTTCCGCTGCCGAAAACAGAGGTCGCTCTCCGTCGCGCCGACGTCCGTCGCGCCGACTTCCGCCGCGGACAACGCCAGTGCCGCGAGGGCGCATCCGCCCACCAAAGCGCTCGCTTTCATGTGTATCCTCCCCAGCTCCGAAAGGTAAACGGCAGAGCGAACGGATAACCGCACCACCGCATGAAAAGCCCCAGGAGCGCTCTACTAAGGCCTCATGAGACTTCTTCGTCAAGCAGGAATCGCCGACGCACCTGCACGCGAATATCGCTTACGACACCGGAATACCAGGAGCGATAGCCGCTTCGACCGCGCAACGCGCGACCGCCCATGACCCGCCGCGGAGCGGCAAGGTGGACGCTCCGTTTCGACTGAGCGGTGAGCCCCGGCGCGAGGTCTACGGGCTCGACGTCGGCGGCTGGGCTAGGGCGGGTCCACGCCTTCCGAGGCGGTGCGACCCGTCGTCACGATCCTCCGGGATCCCGACAAAAATGACGAATCGCGACAGTTCGGCACCGCACTTTCGTCCTCGGGGGACGCGTGATTGGGCGGCGCCTCCACGGTCCCGCTCACCCCCTGCCCACGGCCGGCGGCATCCACGTCTCCCCCGTCTCGCAGTCCACGTGCCGGAGCGCCACGCGCTTGCGATCGATCTCGACCACGCCGAAGACGATCGGCAGCAGAAACCGGCGCGGCCCGATGGATCCCGGGTTGAACGCCGTCAGGCCACGATCGCGGCCCATGAAGGGAACGTGGGAGTGCCCGCACAGGACCAGCGACGCGCCCACCTCGGCAGCCAAGCGGATCACGTCGGCTCGGAGCTTGCCGCCGTAGAGGGCGATGTGGAGGAGCAGGGCGGTGAGCACCGTCTCGTCCCCATCGCGGATGTCGAGCGCGATGGAGTCGGGGATGTCGGGCGCATGGACATCGATGTTGCCGCGCACCGCGGAGAGCGGCGCGATGCTCCGGAGCCCATCGAGGACCGTGAGCGCGCCGATGTCGCCGGCGTGCACGATGTGATCGGGCGTGAGCGCGGCGATCCGCCGGGCGCTCTCGGCGTGCGGGTGGCTGTGGGTGTCCGCCACCGCGACGAGGCGCAGGGACCCATCGCGGAGCTGGATCGTCTCTCGGCGGTGCACGCGCTTGGCCATGCGCGGGTTTGTAGTCGTGAAGGCCGCGCCTGACCAGCTCGTCACGCGGCGCCGGGGGAGCGCTCCCGTCAGCCCGCCTACGCCGGCAGGGAGACCGAGGGGAGGCCGACGCTGGAGAGGTAGGCTTCCAGAGCCGGTGCATGATCGGACGACACGATGGCGCCGATATATCCGTCCGGCCGGACGAGCACCCAGTCGCCGAGCGACACGCCATAAGCATCGCGGAGATGGCCGCCGTCATCGAGAATGTCGCCGTGCGGCCCCACGCCGTGGATGTGAAGTCCGGGGCGCGGCTTGACGGCCGAGAGCCGGTCCAGCCCGTAACCCAGCAAGGTCCAATGCGGACCTTGAAAGAGCTTGAAGAGCCGTGTCGGCATCCCCGCCACGCCGCGGACAGGCGCGTCCGGCGCTCGGTCGCCCGCGCGGAGGCCGCCGCTGCGCTCCGGCTTTCCCATGGCCAGCGACGACTCGGGGTATCCCAGATCGAGCTGATGCACCTCGCGACCGCGGCGCATGGCGCCTCGCTTGGCCGCCTCCAGGAGCTTCGTCGTCAGGCCGAGCGTCTCCGCGGCGATCGGCCGGCGCTCCTCCTCGTAGGTCGCGAGCAGCGTCTCCGGCGCACCTGCCAGAACGGCGGCGAGCTTCCAGCCGAGGTTGTAGGCGTCCTGCAGGCTCGTATTGAGTCCCTGCCCACCCGTCGGCGGGTGGATATGCGCGGCATCGCCGGCGAGGAAGACGCGCCCGTCCCGGTAACGGTCGGCGAGGCGCGCGTTCATGGTGTAGGCGGAGGCCCAGGAGACCGAACGGATCACGATGTCGCCTCGGCCCGTGCGGCCCGTGACCATCGCTGTAAGGCCTTCCGCGGAGAGATCGACATCGCCCTCCAGAGGAATCGGGGCCTGCAACTGGAACATGTCGGTGCCGACGAGCGGGCACAGCGACATCTGCTTTTCCATCGACCCGTTGTTGAAGCGATGCCAGGCGGCCCTGCTGAGCCCATCCAGGATGACGTCGGCGACGACCGCGCGCACCCCCAGGGTCTTGCCGGGAAAGTCGATCGCGAGCGCGTGCCGTACGACGCTGCGGCCGCCGTCCGCTCCGACGAGGTAACGGACGCGGACGGTCTCCTCGCCCGTCGGGCCGGCGATGCGGGCGTTGACGCCCTCGCCATCCTGCTCGAAGCGTTTCAGCTCGCGGCCGAACTCCGGGTGCTTCCCGAGCTCCGCCAGACGCTCGCGCATCGCGGCTTCGGTCAGGAATTGAGGCACAAGGAGCGGCAGATGATAGGGCTCGCCAGGCGTCGGGTCCTGAGGCTCCATGATCTGCGACTCCTCGTAGCCTCCGTCGTCGCGATAGTCCCGCGGGGGTGGGTACAGGCCGCCGGCCGCAACGACGCGATCGAGGATGCCCAGATCCTCGAACACCTCCTGGCTGCGCGGCTGGATCCCTTTGCCGCGCGAGCCGCGAAATGGCCCGTCCAGCCGGTCGATGAGCCGGAACGCAACGCCCCGACGGGCGAGCTCAATGGCGAGGGTCAACCCAGCAGCACCTGCGCCAACGATCAGTACATCCGTCGAAAAATTAGGTTCCACGGCGAGCTCCGTTTTTTGGACCGCGTTTCAAATATGTGTACTGTGCATATAGTTGCACCCTCCGAAGCGTCAAGAGAATTTGTGCAAAATACACGGATTACAAAAAAGAAGCTCCGCGAGCTCCACGGAGCCATGGTCGATCTGGTCGCGCTCATGAATCAGCCGCAGCGCGATCAGGCGCTGCTCGCGGAGGCAGGCATCTCCCTGGATCGAGCCCTCTTTCCGCTGCTGGTCGGGATCGAGCGCTTCGGGCCGATCGGCGTGGTCGACCTCTCGGACCGAGCCGGGCGCGATTACACGACCGTCAGCCGCCAGGTCGCGAAGCTCGAGAGCCTGGGGCTGATCGAACGTCGACCGAGCCCGGCCGATCGTCGCATCCATGAAGCGGTGATCACCGACAAGGGGCGGCAGATGACGGACGCCTTGGACGCCGCGCGTCAGAGACTCGCGGCCCCTGTCCTCGCCAAGTGGAGTGAGGAAGACTTCAGCGACCTGGTGCGCCTGATGCGCCGGTTCGTGGACGACTTGATGACGCCGTCAAGCGGAACGGACAAGACCTGAGGGGTCGCAGACCTCCCGCGGCGCCGTCGTGGTGCCGGCAGGCCGTGGAGCGAGAGCGGCCCCCCTGTGAGGTATGGACTAGCTCCCGGAGCACCCGCTCGAGCACAGGACGAACGCCTCGCACTCCTCGCTTTGCATGCAGTCGTCCCCGCTGGAGGCGTAGCAGGCGGCGTCCGCAGAGAGCGCCGCCATGCACTCCATGCACTCAGCGTTGTCCCGCAGCGCCGCCACGTCGACGCCCCCCTCCTCCACACAGGCATCGGTCGCCTCATCCGCCGTATCGCACGTGGCGGCGCACGGAGCGCCGGCCTCACAGCCACAGAACCCGATCGTCAACGCGAGGAGCGCGCCAGCCCCAGCCCGGTGCGCATCGATGCAGCACTCCGTGCACGCGTCTCCGGTCGCGCCGGCGCACTCGCTGCCTCCGCCAGCGCCCCCCTCGCCCTCCACCCCCGCCGCGCCCCCCTCCCCCGCGGTCGATGAGACCGCAATCGAAACGGTCGCGCCGGACGCGCCGCCCTGGCCGTCTGCACCGCCCGGGCCGCCCGCGTCGCGAGCTCCGTCATCGCCGGAACACGCCGCAAGCGCGCACATCGTGGTCAGAATCGCCGCGAAGCCGAACGTCTTCATACTGCACCCCCTCTCCAGAAAACAGCGCACGTCCGGCTCGGACGAGCAGACGCCAGGCGCCGCCGGTCTCCGAGAGCCGCGCCTGCGCGCGGCGCCATGCGATGACACTCAGGCTCTGCCCTGTACCGGATGTCCCTCGGATATACTCTCTGCCGCACGAACGGCCATGTCGATCGCCGCACCAGCGGCGCTCCATGTGCATCGCTTCGCTCTGACCGATTGCGCCCATGACGCGCAACGACGGGTCCGTCATCGACGCTTCATTCAGCAAGCGCGGCCAGCGCCCCTGAGCGCCAACGAGGGACGAGTCGCTCCTCCCGCCCTTCTTCACGCTCGAAGCGTCCATTGGCAGCCCCACCCTGAGCGCCGCGAAGGCGCCTGTCGCGCCGCCCCGCCCGTCGCGCCGGCTCTCCTGTCGCGCTCACCCGCGCTCGGGCTCGCGCGGCCGCCCATCCCGATCGGGATTTTCCTTAAAACGTACGCCTGCTTGGCCGCGACGCGCGCGCTCCAATGAGCACTGGACGCAGCGCTCACCTCGCTGGCAGGCTGCCCGCCGGCGAGGCTCCTCGTCAGGGGCCTCGGTGAGCGATGCAGGCAGGAGACATCATCGACGGCCGGTTCTGCATCGAGCACCTCGCGGCCTCAGGCGGGATGGGGTCGGTCTACCGGGCCCGCGATCAGGAGACGAGCGAGGCGGTCGCGATCAAGCTCCTGACCACCGAGAGCGCGCAGCACCTCGTCCGCTTCGGGCGTGAGGCCCACGCGCTCGCAGCGGCCCGCGTGCCCGGCGTCGTGCGGTACGTCGCGCACGGCGCCACCGCGTGGGGACAGCCGTACCTCGCCATGCAGTGGCTCGACGGCGAGACGCTCTCCGACCGGGTCATCCGCCAGGGCCTCACCCTCGAGGAGACCCTCGAGCTCGGCCTCCACGTCGCGAGGGCGCTCGGCGCCATCCACAGGCTCGGGCTCGTCCACCGCGACCTGAAGCCGAGCAACCTGCTGCTCGAAGGCGGCTCGCTCGAGCGCGTGCACCTCATCGACTTCGGCCTCGCCCGCGCCGTCACCGACGAGCCGCTCACGGCCGCGGGCCTCGTCCTGGGCACGCCCGGGTACATGGCCCCCGAGCAGGCGCGCGGCGAGCTCAGCGTCGACGCCCGCGCCGACGTGTTCGCCCTCGGCTGCATCCTCTACCGCTGCCTCACCGGCCGCGCCGCCTTCCAGGGCAACGCCGGGCTCGCCGTGCTGATGAAGGTCCTCCTCGAGGAGCCGCCCCGCGCGCGCGACCTCCGGCCCGGCACCCCCGCCGCGCTCGACGATCTCGTCGCCCGCATGCTGGCGAAATCCCCGCTGGACCGGCCGGCCGATGGAAGCGCCGTGGCGGCCGAGCTCGCCACGATCGGCGCGCCCGAGAGCAGCGTCGGCGGGCCCCGCTCCTTCCCGCCGCGCGCGGTGGAGCTCACGACCGGCGAGCGACGCGTGACCTGCCTCGTGGTCACCCGCGAGCGCGCTACTAACGCAAGCAGCGCAGCGGAGCCGCGCTGGGGCAACGCAAGCAGCGCGGCGGAGCCGCGCTGGGGCAACACGAGCGCCGCGGCGGAGCCGCGCCAGGCAGAGCTCTGGCAGCTGCACGACGTGGCCGAGCAGTACCGCGGCGAGCTCGAGCTCCTCGAGGGCCGCTCGCCGCTCATCGTGCTGTCCGGCGCGGGCGCGCCGACCGACCTCGCGGCGCGGGCCGCCCGGTGCGCGCTCGCGCTGCAGGAGCTGCTCGGCGGCGCGCCCGTCGCGCTCGCCACCGGCCGGGCGGAGCTCTCGGCGCGCGTGCCCGTCGGCGAGCTCATCGACCGCGCCTTCCAGATGCTCGCCGCCCACGACGACCGCGCCCTCCCCGCGGGCGTCCGCATCGACGAGGTGACCGCGGGCCTCATCGGCATGCGGTTCGACGTCACCGAGGACGCCGCGGGCCGCGTCCTGCACGGGGCGCGCGACGAGCGGACCGCGCAGCTGCTCGGCAAGCCGACCACCTACGTGGGCCGCGAGCGCGAGCTCGCCATGCTCGTGGCCGAGGTCGATCGCTGCATCGACGAGGGCGCCGCGGGCGCGGTGCTCGTGACGGCCGAGGCCGGGATGGGCAAGTCGCGCCTGCGAAAAGAGCTCATCCGCAAGCTCCGCGAGCGGGGAGACAGGATCGAGGTCTGGATCGGCCAGGGCGACCCCATGGGCGCCGGCGCGGCCTTCGGCCTGCTCGCGAGCGCGCTCCGGGACGCCCTCGGCGTCGCCGACGGCGAGCCCCTGGAGGCGCGGCAGCGCAAGGTCCGGAGCCGCGTGGAGCAGTACGGGGGCACCGACGCGCCCCGCGTCGCGGCCTTCCTCGGCGAGCTCGTCGGCGCGCCGTTTCCCGACGAGCACGACGTGCAGCTCCGGCTCGCGCGGCGCGACGCCGTGCTGATGGGCGACCAGCTCCGCCACGCCTGGGAGGGCTTCCTCGGGGCGGCGTGCCGCGCGGGGCCGGTGCTCCTCGTGCTCGAGGATCTCCAGTGGGGCGACCTCCCCACCGTCACGATGGTCGACGAGGCGCTGCGCCAGCTCAAGGACATGCCGCTGCTCGTGCTGGCGCTGGGGCGGCCCGACGTGCGCCGGCTCTTCCCGAAGCTCTGGGAGGGCCGGCTGGCCCACGAGCTCCACCTCACGCCGCTCCCGCGCCGCGCGAGCGAGCGGCTCGTGCGCGAGGCGCTGGGCGCGCACGCGCGGCACGACCTCGTGGGGAGGCTCGTCGAGCGCGCCGACGGCAACGCGTTCTTCCTCGAGGAGCAGATCCGCGCGGCCGCCGAGGGCAACAGCGAGGGCCAGCCGGAGACGGTGGTGGCCATGGTGCAGGCGCGGCTGGAGACGCTCGACGCCGAGGCGCGGCGGCTCCTCAGGGCGGCGAGCATCTTCGGCGAGACGTTCAGGTCGAGCGCGGTCGCGGCGCTCCTCGGGAGCGCCGACATCGCGCAGGTCCTCGCGGAGCTGCTCCGGCGCGAGGTGATCGTGCGGCGGGGCGAGGGGCGGCCGCGGGACGACGCGGAGTACTGCTTCCGCCACGCGCTCGTCCGCGAGGCGGCCTACGGCATGCTGACGGCGCGCGACCTCCGCATCGGCCACGCGCTCGCGGGCAGCTTCCTCGAGGCCGCCGGCGAGGGCGATCCGAGGGCGCTCGCCGAGCACTTCGAGCGCGGCGAGGAGCCCGAGAAGGCCGCCGAGTGGTACCTGCGCGCGGCCGACAACGCGCTCCGCGGCAACGACCTCGCCGAGGCGATCGCCTGCGCCGAGCGCGGCATCGCCTGCAGGCCGGATCCCGCCGCGGTGGGCGCGCTCCGCCTGGTCGAGGCCGAGGCGCTGCTCTGGCGCGGCGAGCCGGCCCTCGCGGAGCAGCGCGGGATCGAGGCGACGCGGCACCTCGTGCCGGGCTCCGTGGCGTGGTTCTCGGCGTTCACGCAGCTCGCGGGGGCGGGGCACAAGCAGGGCCACTACGAGCGCGTCGAGCGCTGGATGATGGTCGTCCTCGGCACGGAGCCGCTCGACGGCGCGCGCATCGCGAGGAACGCCTGCCTGCTCGAGGGGGCGATCGTGCTCCTGCTCGGCGGCCGCTACGCGTGCGTCGACGCGCTGATCGACGCGGTCGAGCGCGCGACGGAGGACGCGTCGGCCGCGGATCTCATGATCGAGGCGAAGCTCCTCTACCTGCACGGGCTCCTCCGGCAGCACAACGGCGATCCGAGCGCCTGCATCGCGAGCATGGGCGCGGCGCTCGCCGCGTTCGAGGACATCGGCGATCGCCGCGAGGCGTGCCGCGCGCGGCTCAACATGGGCCTCTGCTACGTCCAGTTCGGGTACTTCGAGGCGGCGGCGGGGGTGCTGCGCGCCGGGCTCGAGGAGGCGGAGCGGATGGCGCTCGACGACCGGGTCCCGAACGCGCTGCAGAACCTCGGCCTCGCGCTGGCCCACGCGGGCGAGGTCGACGCGGCGAAGGCGGCCTTGCGGAGCTCGATCGAGGCGCTCACGCGCCGCGGCGACCGTCGGCGGGAGTGCGAGAGCCGGCTCCAGCTCGCGCGCGTCCTGCTCCTCGCGGGCGAGCCCGCGCTCGCCGAGGCGGAGTCGCAGGCGGCCGAGGCGCTCGCGCGGGGGGTGCCGGAGCGGCTCCCCGCGGCCATCGCGGCGCGCGCGCGCGCGCTGCTCGATCTCGGGCGCGCCGGAGAGGCGCTCGCCGCCACGACGCAGGCCCTGTCCCTGCTCGAGTCGGGCCACCGTGACGAGGAGGGCCCGCTGGTGCGCCTGGTCCACGCCGAGGCGCTGGCCGCGACGGGCCAGATGGCCGAGGCCAAGGGCGCCATCGCCCTGGCCCGCAACGGGCTGCTCGTGCGGGCCGGGAGGATCGGCGATCCCGTCTGGCGCGAGCGCTTCTTGCGCGATGTCCCCGACAACGCGCGGATCCTGGAGCTCGCGCAAGGCTGGCTCGACGGACACGCGCCCTGAAGCGTCAGCCGCCCTGTGGCGAGAGGCCATCACGGCGTCCGGGGGAGCCCACATGGCGGTGATTCCGGCCCTCAGGGGGAGCATCTTTTTGTCACCCGGGACAGGAGACGTCGCAAGTAAGCTGAGCCTCTATCTCTGACCTCCTGTTCGAACACAGGGAGGCAGCTCCATGCTCAGGTCGTCCGTCATTCTGATTCCCCTCGAGACGGACACCGACTGCGGCGGCGGCGCCGCGCCGCGCGACGACAACCCGGCGTGCCCGCCGTGCAAGACCAGCAAGGGCTGCGCGGCGGGCTCGGATTGCGAGTCGAGCGCCCCGCGCAAAGCGGGCGGCGGCCGCGCTCACCGGCGCCGCCGCCCGGCCGACGAGCTCACTGCGCCGGTTCGGGATCGCAGCCGTAGAGGACGTCGACCGCCGCCATGGCGTCGTCCTGGACCAGCCGGCACGCGTCGGGGCAGAGCGAGATCATGTCGTTCTCGATGTAGAAGGAGCCCGGGGCGCACGCTGCCGCGCTCGCCACCTGGGCGAACGATTGCGGCTCGCTCCCGTCGCCGGGCGTGTACTGGACGACCACGGTCGAGAGGTCGATGATCTCCCCCGGCGGCGAGTCCGGCACCTCGAACTCGCACGCGACCACCGCGCCCGTGATGACGCCCTCCGCGATCGCCTGGAACACCACATCATAAGAGTCCGTCTGGCAGAGCGGGAACCTGAGGCCACCCGTCCGCTTGCTGAGCGTCTGGTAGCCCGTGCCCGGCGCCACGGCGGTGCCGCACGTCTCCTCGACGACGTCCGCGTCGGGCGCGTAGGCGTCCGTAACGGTCGTGTTCTCGTGGAGCCCGACGATGCTGTGAAAGACGTAGTTGGGCGCGGTCGCGTCGCCGAAGACCGCCGGATCCAGGCCGAACAGCAGCTCCTCGAAGTCCGTGGCGACCTCCTCCCAGGGCTGCCGCGTGTCGTCGATATAGATGTTGCGGGGGAGGTGCGTCGACTGGCAGCCCACGTGGTCGTCGGTGATCACGGTGATCACCTTGAACGAGTCCTCGCGCACCCACTCCGACCACCCGGACGGCGCCACGCCGTGCTGGTCGGGCAGGCCGCCGTTGTAGCTTCCGAGGAGCACGCAGAGCGCGTCGTTGCTCCTGATCTCGTGGCTGTAATGGTAGAAGACGGGCGGGTTGTTCCCCGGCGCCTCCGGCACCGGGGTGCAGCTCGCGGCGCTGAGCGGGGCGCCGACGCAGATCGAATCGTCGACCTCCGCAGCGCCGTGCGCGGAGATCATGATGACGCGGTAATCGATGCCGCTCTCGCCGATGATCGAGGCGAAGCTCTCATTGATGTTGTTCTGTACGCTGATGATCTCGTTCGCCATGCTGGGCGAGTTGTCGATGACGAACACGATGTCGACCGGCCGCTTCGTGAGCGTGGCCTCTGCGACCGTGGCGACACAGGCCGTATCGGGCGTCACGGGGCCGCTGCCACCCGTGTTGGAGCCGCTGGAGCCGTTGCCGATCATCCCGCCGTCGTCACCGCCCTCGCCGCCCCCGCCCCCGCTCCCGCCCGCGCCGCCCTCGCCGCCCCCGCCCGTGCCGCCGGCTCCACCGACGTTCGCTCCAGCCGTCGCGCCCGCATCGCCCTCCGCCCCGGAGCTGCAGGAGCACCCTGCGGCGCCGGTCATCACCAGAACACCCAACCCAAGAAGCGGAACCAACATGGTAGACCGGGAGAGCTTCACATGAACCTCGACCGCTAGGGCGCATGAACGCGCTATTTCAGATTGCACAATTGCAACGAGATGTGGTGACGATTTTGACCTGACCGCGATTTTTCTCGGAGGCTGTTCCATGACATGTGTCATGGAAGCGTCTTTGTCATTCCACGTGGTGCGCACGGCGAGGCGCGGTGGATGGAGGCGCGGGCACGGCCACGTGGCCACGCTCCACGCGTAGCGCGAAGCGAGGGCGCCGGCTGGAACGCGGCGCCGCGGCGCCGCGGCGCGTCGGGCGCCTCGGCTCCTCGGACGCTCCGCGTGGGCTGGATGGTCTCTGCACAATGCGCCCCTAGGATGCAGGTATGAGCCTACGTCATGACTTTCCTCGCATCGGCATCGATGCGATCGCGCTCGCCGTCCCCCGCCGCTTCGTCGAGCTCACCGAGCTCGCCGAGGCGCGTGGCATCGCGCCCTCCAAGTACCTGACCGGCCTGGGGACCCGCCGGATGGCGATCGCCGCGCCCGACGAGGATCCGATCACCCTCGGCGCCAACGCGGCCCGCCGGCTGTTCCAGCGGTCGGGCGCGAGCCCCGCGGACATCGGGCTCTGCGTCGTGGGCACCGAGACCGCCGTGGACCACGCGAAGCCGGCGGCCTCCTTCCTCCACGGCCTGCTCGGGCTGCCGAGCGCGTGCCGGGTCTTCGAGGCCAAGCACGCCTGCTTCGGGGGCACCGCGGGCCTCCTCAACGCGGTGGACTGGATCGCCTCGGGCTCGGCCCGCGGCCGCGCCGCGCTCGTCGTGTGCTCGGACGTGGCGCGTTACGCGCTCGGCTCCGCGGGCGAGCCCACCCAGGGCGCCGGCGCCGTGGCGCTGCTCGTGCGCGAGCGCCCGCGCCTCGTCGAGATCGAGGTCGGCCAGACCGGCACGTATGCGCGCGACGTCTACGATTTCTGGCGGCCGCTCCACCACAAGGAGGCGCTCGTCGACGGCCACTACTCGGTGCAGTGCTACCTCGACGCCCTCGCAGGGGCCTACGGCGACTGGCGCCGCGTGGCGGGCGACGGTGATCCCCTCGCGCGCACCTGCTATCACGTCCCCTACGGCAAGATGGCCCGCAAGGCCCACCGCCACCGGCTGGCGATGGACGGCCTGACCGAGCAGGCCGCCGACGAGAGCTTCGCCGTCGAGGTGGAGCCGTCGCTCGACCTGCCGTCGCGCATCGGCAACATCTACACGGGCTCGCTCTACCTGGCGCTCGCGTCCCTGCTCAACGCGGAGGCCCGCGCGCTCGAGGGGCAGCGCGTCGGGCTGTTCAGCTACGGCTCGGGCTGCTGCGCCGAGTTCTTCGCGGGCAGGATCGGACCGGAGGCCGGGGCGCTCGTGGCCGCCCTCGAGATCGACGCCCCGCTCGACGGGTGCCGTCGCGCCTCGGTCGCGGAGTACGAGGCGCTGCGCCAGGGCGACGAGGCCGCCGACCGCCGGCCGGCGCCCGAGGGCGCCGAGCGCGGGGGCGCGAGCCTCGACAGCCGGGTGGCGTACCTGGGGCTCGACTCGAGCGAGCGGCGCGTCTACGCGAACGAGTGAGCGCCGGAGCGGGCAGCTCGCTCAGCCGGAGCCGGACGAGGGGGACGTGAGCTCCGAGAGCTTCACGGTGAAGAGCTCCGCCCCGCCGGCCGCGGCGACGACGACCCGAAGCGTGCCGGAGGGGGCCGGCCGCTTCAGGCGCGCGGCGACCGCGCGCGTGACCGGCGCGAGCGGCGCGAGGCTCTCGGCCATCGCCGAGCGCGCCATCACGCCGACCAGCATCGGCGCGCGCTCGCCCGCGGCCAGGGCGTCGCGGAGCATGCGCTCCGGTTCGAGAGCCGGGTCGCGCTGCTGCAGGCCGATCGCGATGAGGTAGCCCGTCGGTTCTCGCAAGGAGAGGAGATAACCCGTCAGCGGCGCGGGGGCGCTGCTGCGGGCCGGGAGGCTCTGCAGCAGGCGCGCGAGCTCCGGGCGATGTTCGGCGAGCAGCTCGGCCCGCTCCTCGTGATCGGACATGCCCGCCCGCCCCTGCTTCGCCTGGGCGTTCGGCGTGAGACCGCGATGCCGCGGGGTGATCGTCGCTGCGTCTTTCGGGACCATGTTCCTCCAGCGAGGGCTCCTGCCCTCCGTGTTGTTTGTTCCGGTCACCGCGCCGCGCGTGTCACGAAATCGGACGCGGCCGCGCGTCGCTCGCAAACGCGGGCCGCGCGGCGGCGGCTGCGCCCCTCGTCCATCGCGAGGGCGTGGCCCCCGCCCGCGGCGAGGGCGCGGCCCCCGCCCGCGGCGAGGGCGCGGCCCCCGTCCGCGGCGAGGGCGCGGACCTTGCGATGAGGCGCCGCGAGCTCGCTGCCCTCCGGCGCGGAGCGCTCCGGCGCCCGGCGCGCCTGCGCGGAGGAGCGCCAGCCAGAGGGAGATCCAGCCTATGCGAGATCGAATGGGGAGGATGGGACAGGTGATGGCCGCAGCCGCCATGGTGGGGGGCTGCGCCTCCACCGAGGCGCCGCGAGACCCCGCGCCGTCGATGGACGGCGCGGCGGCGGCGCCCGCGGCGCCCGACACGGCGCTGGGCCCCGCGCGCCTGCGGGCGGCGTACATCGCGGCCGTGCAGGCGTCGGCGCCCGAGGGCTACCGGGTGATCGAGGCGTCACCGGGCGGGAACGAGGCGAGCCTGCGCGCGCCGAACCCGGCGCACCGGCTCGCGGCCGATTTCAGCGCGTCGGGCGTGCGGATCGCCCCGGAAGGCGAGGCGCGGTGGAGCTTCTCGATGGCCGCCGCCCGGTACGGCTGCGCGGGCGATCTGCGCGAGGCGCCGCGCGCGGCCCCGAGCGCCACGAAGAACCGCGTGGAGCTCCGCCGGCAGGGCACATCGCCGGGCGAGGGGCTCGTGGAGTGGTACGTGAACGGGCCGCTCGGGCTTGAGCAGGGCTTCACGGTGCCCGGGGCGCCGCCCTGCCTCGCCCCCGGGGACCAGGACCTCGTCATCGAGCTCGCCCTGGGCGGCGATCTCCGCGCGACGCCGCTCGCCGGCGGCGAGGGGGTCGCGCTGCGCGAGGCGTCCGGCGCGGTGGCGATGCGGTACACGGATCTCCACGCCACCGACGCCGCGGGGCGGACGCTTCCCGCGTGGATGGAGCTCGGCGTCGACGAGCGCACGCTGTCGCTGCGCGTGGACACCGCCGGGGCCGCGTACCCGGTGACGGTGGATCCGCTCGCCGCCTCGGAGCGGGCGGCGCTCATCGCGGTCGACGGCTCGACCCCGATCCACCTGAACGGCGACGCGATCGCCATGTCGGGCGACACCGCGATCGTCGGGGCGCCCGGGAGCGCGGCGTACGTGTTCGTGAAGAGCGGCGGCGCCTGGACGCAACAAGCCAGGCTCGTCCCGGGCGACGGGGCCGCGGGCGACGGATTCGGCGCCTCGGTCGCGATCTCGGCGGACACGGCCGTGGTCGGGGCGCCCTGGGGGACCGGGGGCGCGGGCGCCGCCTACGTGTTCGTGCGGAGCGGGGGCGTGTGGTCCGAGCAGGCCAAGCTCGTCGCGAGCGGCGGGTCGTCGAACCCCGCGGGCGGGGCGGTCGCGGTCGACGGCGACCGGGCCGTCCTCTCCGCCGAGACGTCGGCCTACGTGTTCTCCCGCAGCGGCGGCGCCTGGAGCGAGGAGGTCGAGCTCGTCGCCCCGGCCGGCGCCAACGCCTGGAGCGCGCCGCCCGTCGCGATCGAGGGCGGCACGGTGGTCGTGGGCTCGCCGGGCGACTCGTCGTGGTGGGAAGGCGACGGCGAGGGCGCCGCCTACGTGTTCGACGCGAGCGACTGGGGCGGCGCGCACCGGCTCGCCGCGGACCCGCCCCAGGCATTCGACCGCTTCGGGAGCTCGGTCGCGATCTCGGGCGGGCGCATCCTCGTGGGCGCGCCGGGCGTCCTCAGCCCGCCGATGCCGTGGTACGAGCTCGGGCGCGGCCTGGCCTACGTGTTCGACCGCGGGGCGAGCGGCTGGCGCCAGGACTCCCGGCTGATCGCGACCGACGGCAGGACGGGGGACGGCCTGGGAAGCGCCGTGGCGCTCTCCGGCAGCATGGCGGTCGCCGGCGCGATCCTGGCCGACCGCGTCGATCAGCCGGACGCGGGCGCGGCGTACGTGTTCTCGCCGGCGAGCGGCGAGTGGATCGAGATCGAGAAGGGCAGGCTCACCGGCGACGGCCCGACCGACGGCGCCTTCGGCAAGGCCGTCGCCGTGTCGGGGAGCTCGGTCATCGCGGGCTCTCCCGCGTACGCGTTCGAGCTCGCGCAGGACAGCGACGGCGACGGGGTGGTCGACGACGACGACAACTGCCCTGCCGCCGCGAACCCGTCGCAGGTGGACGCCGACGCCGACGGGCACGGCGACGCGTGCGACCCGCGGTGCGTGACCTTCCGGCGCGGCCTCGGCGGGGACGTGGCCGACGCGACGCTCTGGCAGGTGTCGCCCACGTGGAACGACGGCGCGAGCACCACGCTCTCGACGGGCACCGGCACGGGCGGCGTCCGGCGGAGCCTCCTCCGGTTCGACCTCGCCGGCGTCCCGGCGAGCGCGGAGATCGCCTCGGCGACGCTGTCGCTGTACCAGACGTACAAGATCGAGAGCAGCACCGTGCGCGTCCACCGGGCCACCGCCGCGTGGACGGAGTCGGGCGTCACGTGGGGCAACTTCGGCGGCGGCGGCCATTTCGATCCGGCGATCGAGGCCTCCTTCGTCACCGGCGGTCCTTCCGGCACCACCGGCTTCCGGAACGTCGACGTGACCGCGCTCGCGCAGGCCTGGGTGAGCGGCGAGCTCGCCAACCACGGCGTGCTGATCGAGGAGGCCGCGGTGACCCGGAGCACCCTGCGGAGCAGCGAGAGCGCGAGCGCCGCGGAGCGGCCGGCGCTCACGGTCTGCTATCACGACACCTGCGAGGACGGCATCCGGAACGGCGCCGAGTCCGGCGTGGACTGCGGGGGCCCGAGCTGCGCCCCGTGCGCCCCCGGCAGCGTCCTCTGGAGCAAGCGCTTCGTCAACGGCTGGCACGAGTCGATGCGCGCGCGCGCCGTCGCGGTCGACAGCGCGGACAGCGTGATCTTCGGCGGCTACGCCTATGGCACGATCGACTTCGTCGGGCAGGGCGACCCGACGCTCATGGAGATGTTCAACACCAAGTTCCTCGCCAAGCTCGACGCCGCGGGGAACCACGTGTGGGACGAGCGCCCGCTCGGCGGCAGCACCTTCCTGAGCCTCGCCGCGTCGGACACCGGCGAGCTGATCGCGGGCTCGAACTCCGGCCTGCAGCGGTTCACCGCGGCGGGCGATCTCCTCGCGGAGGCCGCTGGCCTCGGCCAGGTCAAGGTCGCCAGCGCCGGCGCGGGCGCCGCGCTCGCCGGCGTCGTGTGGGACACGGTCGATCTCGGCACCGGCCCCCTCGCCGGCGGGCCGGGCAGCGATCTCCTGGTCGCGAAGCTCGACGCGGCGGGCGCGCCGATCTGGATCAGGACCTTCGCGAGCGACCCGTACGACAGCGACCCTGCGAGCGTCACCGTGGACGGCGCGGGCAATGTCATCGTCCTCGGCCGCTTCTCCGGCGCGCTCGACCTCGGCGGCGGACCGCTGGCGAGCTCGCCGACGGCTCACGGCATGTACCTGGCGAAGTTCGACGCGGCAGGGAATCACGTCTTCAGCCAGGTCGTCTCCGGCACGCCGGATGACGCGGACGTCGCCGCGACCCCGTCCGGGGAGCTGATCGTCGCCCTGGGCACGACCGTGACCAAGCTCACCGCCTCGGGCGCGCCCCTGTGGAGCGTCGATACGACGGGCCTCGGCCTGCTCTCCAACACCTGGGGCATCCCTGCCGTCGCCCTCGACGGCGCCGGCAACGTGTTCATCAACCCGCCCGGCGCGATCGCGAAGCTCTCGCCGTCGGGCGCCGTATTGTGGTCGGTCGACCCGATCGGCAGCGCGGACCGCGGCGATATCTTCGATCTGGCCGTGGACAGCGCCGGCAACGTGATCGGCGTGGGCACGTACGACCGCGGGGACGCGATCGTCGTCAAGCTCGCCCCGTAGCCCGGGCAGCGCCCCGGCGCGCTCGCGGTCGTCGCGGGCTCCTGGCCGCCTGGCCAGGAGCCCGGGCTCACGAGCTCCGCGCGCGTGCGGTCGACTCCAGCCCGCCGGGCACGAAGTCCGTCCCCTTCTGGACACGGTCGTTCCACGTCTCGGGGGGCTTGCCTGAAGGCACCTCCCTCATCGTGATGCACCCCGGCACCGGGCACACAAGCGCGCACAGATTGCAGCCGATGCACTCCTCCTCGTCGACGAACGGGACCCGCGACGGCGCCGCGTCCCCGCTCGGATCCGCCGTCACCGCGCGATCCGGGAGGACCTTCGGGAGGTGGGTGTGGCCCGCCGCGCGCGCCTCCGCCTCCGTCCTCCCCGGCAGGTGGATGCACTGGTGCGCCCCGTCCATGCAGGCGACGTAACAGAGCTGGCACCCGATGCACTTGTCGGCGCTGATGTCCGCGACAACGCGGTACGAGAGGTCGAGCTCGCCCCACTCCTGGACCTGGGGGATCGCCCTGCCGCGCAGCTCGTTCACCGAGCGCATCCCGTGATCGTCGAGCCAGTCGCTGAGCCCCTCGATCATCTCCTCGACGATCCGGTAGCCGTAGTGCATCACCGCGGTGCAGACCTGGACGCTCGTCGCGCCGAGCGCGATGAACTCGGCGGCGTCGCGGGAGTTCGAGATGCCGCCGATGCCGGAGATGGGCAGCCGGCCGACGCCGGGGTGGCGCGCCAGCTGGCTCAGCAGGTGGAGCGCGATCGGCTTGACCGCGGGCCCGCAATACCCGCCGTTCGTCGACGCGCCGCCGACCCGCGGGAGCGGGACCATCCGCTCCAGATCGACGCCCATGAGCGACTTGACCGTGTTGATCAGCGAGACGCCGTGCGCCCCGGAGCGGAGCACGGCCTCGCCCGGCTCCAGGATGTCGCCGACGTTGGGCGTGAGCTTCACGATGACCGGCGTCGTCGCGAACTCGACGGCCCAGCGCGCGATCTCCTGGAGGACCGCCGGCTCGTTGCCGACGGCCGAGCCCATGCCGCGCTCGCACATCCCGTGCGGACAGCCGAAGTTGAGCTCGAGCCCGTCGGCGCCCGTGTCCTCGGCCTTGCGGATGATCTCGCGCCACTCGTCCTTCGTCTCGACCATCAGCGAGGCGATGAGCGCGTGGCCCGGGTAACGCCGCTTGATCTCGCGCATCTCCTTGAGGTTCACGTCGAGCGGGCGATCGGTGATGAGCTCGACGTTGTTGAGCCCCATGAGCCGCGTGTTGCCGTAGTCGATGCCGCCGAACCGGCTCGACACATTGACGATGGGGTTCCCGAGCGTCTTCCAGACGGCGCCGCCCCAGCCGGCGTCGAAGGCGCGCCGGACCTGATCTCCGGTGTTGGTCGGCGGCGCCGAGGCGAGCCAGAACGGGTTCGGGCTCTTGATCCCGGCGAAGTCGATAGAGAGGTCGGCCATCGCTCAGCTCCCTTGCGGTGAGGGCACGGGCGCCGCGCCGCCCGCCTGCGTCATCATCGCTTCATGCATCGCGCGCGCGGCGATCTTCGCCTCGGCGACCGCGTTGACGACCTCCTTGCCGCCGTTCACGCAGTCGCCGCCGCTGTAGACCTTCGGGTTGCCCGTGCGGTGCGTCGCCGGGTCGACCACCACACGCCCCCTCGGGTCGAGCACCACCCCCTCGAACGCGAGCGCCACCTGCGTCGCCCGGCTCTGCCCGATCGCGACCGCGACGAGGTCGGCGGGCAGGAGCTCCTCTCCGGCCGGCCCCGGCGCGGGGCCCCGCGCGCCGGCGTCGGCGGGCGCGATCCGCAGCGCGACGACCTTGCCGCCCTCGCGCACCACCTCGACCGGCACCCGGTTCTCGACGAGGCGCGCGCCGGCGACCCGCGCGCCCTCGAGCTCGTGCGCGTAGCCCGACATCTCGGCCTCGGAGCGGCGGTACACGACGGCCACGTCGACCCCGAGCAGCGCCAGCTCGTGGGCGACGTCGAGCGCCGTGTTGCCGCCGCCGATGACGACCGCGCGCCGCACGCCCGCGAGGTCGAGGCCCGGGTCGGCCTTGAGCCGCTCGATGAACGCTGTCGCGCCCACCACGCCGTCGCCGTCCTCCCCGCGGAGGCCGAGGCGCGCGTCGGCGCCCAGGCCGAGCCCCAGGAAGACCGCGTCGTACTCCGCGACCAGGTCGCGCGCGGAGACCTCCCCCGGCCCGGCCGCCTGCGCGACGACCGAGACGCCGGCGCGGAGCTCGATGTCTCCGAGCGACAGGACCCACTCGAGCTCGTGGAGCGCCTCGTGCCCCTTCATCTTGTAGGGCGCGATCCCGAGCGTGTTCAGGCCGCCGGGGATCGCCTTCCGCTCGAAGATCACGGCGCGGTGCCCCTCGAGGGCGAGGTAGCCCGCCGCGGCGATCGACGCGGGCCCCGCGCCCACGAGCGCGACGCTCTTGCCGGTGGGCGGCTTCGCCCGGAAGATCCGCGGATCGCGCGCGAGGGCCGACTCGACAGCGTAGCGCTGGAGGCGGCCGATCGCGATCGGCTCGCGCCCCCACGCGTTGTAGACGCAGTCGCCCGCGCAGAGCACCTCGACGGGGCAGGCCTGCCCGCACGACTGGCCGAGCAGGTTGGCCGTGAGGATGGTGCGGGCCGCGCCCTTCACCTGACCGCCCGCGATCTTCCGGATGAAACTCGGGATATCGATCGCCGTCGGGCACGCCTTGACGCAGGGCGCGTCGACGCAATAGAGGCACCGGTTCGCCTCGGCGATCGCCTCGGCGTCGGTGTAACGCGGGCTCTTGTCCTCGAATCGCTCTTCGATCCGGCCGGACGGGAGGGCTGAGAGGCGTATCGGGGCTCGGGTCATGCTGGCGCTCGCGCGGCTCCTCTCGAATGGTGTGTGGTGACTAGAAGGCCTGGGCTCCCTGGGTCGGGCCGAGCCGGCGCGGGAGGTAGCGCCCGGCGCCCCGCTCCACGTCGAGCTTGCCGTCCACGCACTGGACCCGGCCGTTGACGATGACGTGCGTCGGCTTCCCCTTCACCTCGAAGCCCTCGAAGATGCTCCGATCGCACCGGTGATGGTGGGTCTTCGCGGAGATCGTGCTCGTCCCCTTCGGGTCGAAGACCACGAGATCCGCGTCGCCGCCCGGCACGATCGAGCCTTTGCGCGGGTACAGGCCGAAGATCTTGGCCGGCTGCGTCGAGAAGAGATCGACGAAGCGGTGGACGTCGATCCGCCCCTCGAGCACCCCGTAGGTCCAGAGCAGGGCGAGGCGGTTCTCGATGCCGGCGGCGCCGTTCGGGATCCGCGAGAAATCGTCCTTGCCCATGTCCTTCTGGCCGACCTGGTTGAAGGGACAGTGGTCGGTCGCCACGGTCTGGATGAGCCCCGACGAGAGCGCGGCCCACAGCGCGTCCTGGTGGCCCTTCGGCCGGATCGGCGGGCTCATCACGTAGACCGCCCCCTCGAAGCCGGGCTTCTCGTACACCGAGTCGTCGAGCAGGAGGTACTGCGGGCACGTCTCGGCCATGACCACCTGACCGCGGCTCCGCGCCTCGGTGACCGCGGCGAGCGCCTCCTTGCAGGTGAGGTGGACGATGTAGATCGGCTCGCCGATCATCCGGGCGAGCATGATCGCGCGCCCCGTCGCCTCGCCCTCGATCGGCGCGGGGCGGCTCTGCGCGTGGTACCGCGGGTGGGTCTTGCCCTCCTTCAGGAGCTTCTTCTGGAGCGCGACGACCGCGTCGCCGTGCTCGGCGTGCACGGTCACGAGCGCCCCGAGGCCCTTGGCGGCCTCCATCACCTGGATGAGCTCCGGATCGTCGACGCCGATGGCCCCGCGGTAGGCCATGAAGGTCTTGAACGACGGGATGCCGTGCTCGCGCGTGCAGACGGCCATCTCCTCGAGGGTATCGTCGCCGAACCAGGTGACGGCCATGTGGAAGGCGTAATCGGAGACCGCCTTCTTCGCCTTCTCGTTCCACATCGCGAGCCCGTCGAGCAGCGCCTGCCCTCGGGCCGGGATCACGAAATCGATGATCGAGGTCGTGCCCCCGGCGACGCCCGCCGCCGTGCCGGTCTCGAAATCATCGGAGCTCTCCGTCCCCATGAACGGCAGCTCCATGTGCACGTGGGCGTCGACCCCGCCGGGGAAGATGAGCTGCCCCGAGGCGTCGATCACCGTGTCCCCCGCGCGCTCCTTCGACAGGCCCGCGCCGACCGCGGCGATCTTCCCGTCCTCGCAGTAGACGTCGCCGACGAACCGGTCGCTCGCTGTGATGATCTCGCCGTTCTTGATCAGGATGCCCATGTTGCTCCTCCGCGGGTGAGCGCCGGGCGGCGGGTCCCCTCCGGGGGGCGGCGGCCGCCCTCCCGCCGCCCCGGGCCCTCAGGGCAGCTGTTCCGTGAGCTCGCCGTACGTCTCGGGCCGGCGATCGCGGTAGAACTGCCACGTCCTCCGCACCTCCTCGATCAGGTCGAGGTTCATCTCGGCGACGACGAGCTCGTCCTTGTCCTCGCTCCCCGTCGCGAGGAAGCTGCCCCGCGGGTCGCAGAAGTAGCTCGTCCCGTAGAACTTGCCGATGTTCCACGGCGCCTCGGTGCCCACGCGGTTCGAGGCGGCGATGAAGTAGCCGTTGGCCACGGCGTGCGCGGGCTGCTCGAGCTTCCAGAGGTACTGGGAGAGCCCGGCGACCGTCGCCGAGGGATTCCACACGATCTCGGCGCCGTTCAGGCCGAGCAGCCGCGCCCCCTCCGGGAAGTGGCGATCATAGCAGATGTAGACGCCGATCCGCGCATACCGCGTCTGGAACGTGGGATAGCCGAGGTTCCCCGGCTTGAAGAAGAACTTCTCCCAGAACCCGTTCGTGTGCGGGATGTGCGTCTTCCGGTACTTGCCGAGGTACGTGCCGTCGGCGTCGACCACGGCGGCCGTGTTGTAGTAGACGCCCGCCATCTCCCGCTCGTAGATCGGGATGATCATCACCATCTTGTACTTCTTGGCGTACGCCGCGAGCCGCTCGACCGTTGGGCCGGGGACGGGCTCGGCCACATCGCACCATTTCGCGTCCTGCGAAGGACAGAAGTAAGGTGTATTGAAGACCTCCTGCAAACAGAGGATCTGCACACCCCTCTTCCCCGCCTCGTCGATGAAGGAAAGGTGCTTCTCGAACATCGCGTCCCGGATGGCCATGACGGAGGCGCCGTCGTCGCCGATCGGGGTGGAGCACTGGATCAGCCCGCCAAGTACGTTCCTTGCCATCAGAACCACCTCGTGATGACGATCTTGCGCTCCGTGTAGAAGTCGATGGCCGTCGGGCCGTGCGCCTTGAGATCGCCGAAGAAGCTGCCCTTCTGGCCGCCGAAGGGGAAGAAGGCCATGGGCGCCGCGACGCCGATGTTCACGCCGACCATCCCGGCGCCCACGCGGTGCTGGAACTCGCGCGCCGCGCGGCCGCTCGACGTGTAGATCGACGCCGCATTGCCGTACTCGCTCCGGTTCGCGATCGCGATCGCCTCGTCGAGGTCGTTCGCCCGCATCAGGCACGCGACCGGCCCGAAGATCTCCTCGGTCGCGATCACCATCCCTGGCCGCACGTCGTCGAAGACCGTGGGCCCCACCCAGTTGCCGTCCGGATACCCGTCGACCCTCGCGTCCCGGCCGTCGAGAAGGAGCGTCGCCCCCTCCGCCACGCCCTGGTTGATGTACGAGAGCACCCGGTCCCTGTGCGCCGCCGAGATCACCGGGCCCATGGTCACGCCCGGCTTCGATCCGTCGCCGAGCACGATCCCCTTCGCGTGGCGCACGAGCCCGTCGCGCACGGCCTCGTAGGTGTCGCCGACGCACACGACGACGCTGCCGGCCAGGCATCGCTGGCCGGAGCAGCCGTAGATGGACTCGGCCACGTTGGCGACCGTCATCCGCCGCTCGGCGTCCGGCATCACGACGAGGAAGTTCTTCGCCCCGCCGAGCGCCTGGACCCGCTTGCCCGCCTCCGCGGCGCTCCTGTACACGTGGCGCGCGACCGCCGACGAGCCGACGAACGAGACGCCCGCGATGTCCCTGTGCGCGCAGAAGGCGTTCACGACGTCGCGGCCGCCGTGGACCAGGTTCACGACGCCGGGCGGCAGCCCGACCTGCTCGATCAGCTCGAAGATGCGCTGCTGCGAGAGCGGGACCTGCTCCGACGGCTTGAGCACGAACGTGTTGCCCGTCGCGATCGCGTACGGCAAGAACCAGAGCGGCACCATCGGGGGGAAGTTGAACGGCGTGATCGCCGCGAAGACGCCGAGCGGCTGGCGGATCGTGTGGCAGTCGATCCGGGACGCGACGTCCTCGAGGCCCTGCCCCATCAGGAGGGCCGGGATGCCGGCCGCGTGCTCGACGTTCTCGATGCCGCGGCCGAAATCGTTCCGGGCCTCGGCCAGCGTCTTGCCGTGCTCGGCGGTGCAGATCGCCGCGATCTCGTCGCGATGGGCGTCGAAGATCTCGCGCAGCTTGAAGAGGTAGCGCGCCCGCTGCACCGGCGGCGTCGCGCTCCAGCCGGGGAACGCCGCCTGCGCGGCCTTCACCGCCGCGTCGACGTCGGCCGCCGTCGAGAGGGGCACCTCCGCAAGAGATTCCCCGGTCGCCGGGTTCTTCACCTCGAGGTGCGTCGCCCCCGAGGCTCGAGACCAGGCTCCGCCGACGAAGTTTTCCAGCACACGCATCGTGAAAAACCTTTCCCCCCGGCGAGGTCGTCACTCGGCAGCCCCGACCAACAGGCCGGGCGCCGCCCCTGGCTGCTGGGCATCACAGCCCACCGATCGAGCGCTACATGCGGTGGGGGCCATCCGTCAAGCCTCGGTGCGACGCGCACCGCACCCGCCTACGGAAGATCCCCAGCGCACATCCCGTAGTATAGACCACAGAGCAGCTGGCGGCCCACAGTGCAACTGCCCAGCACCACGTCATGAAATACTTTGGAAATAACTCGGGTATGCCCTGGGTGGGCCGCGCGAACGACGCGAACGAGAGGACCCTGCCGCTCGAGCGACTCCATCCGCCCCGAGGCCCCACGTCGAGCCGGCCCGGCGCGACTCCCTCGCCGCCGCGCGCGCCACGAGGGAGTCGCGCCGAAGCGCGGCGCGGCCCGTCCACCGGAGCACCGCATCGAAAGTCGCTCGTGGTCGTTGCTGCGTCGATCGAACCGTCCTAGGTGCACCCCATGGACCTCGCGGATCCTTGCCCGGTGGCCAGGCGCACGACTATCCCAGGGGATGGCTGTGCGCGCTGGCGGCTCGGCGGTGCGCAGACGTAAGATCGGTGCGCGCTCGGTGAGACGATGACGAAGCCCAGCATGCTGTTCGACACGACGGAGCACGTGCTCATCGCCGTCCACGGCAGGGAACCGCCGAGCGACGAGGAATGGGAATCGTATATGCAGGCGGCGGGCAGTCTCCCGCCCACCTGCACGAAGACTCTCGTGGTGACCGCCGGGGGGGGACCCAACGCGAAACAGCGGGCATCCATCAACGACTACGTGAGCAAGACCGCGCTCACCGTGGCGATCTGCACGGACGCGCTCCTCGTCCGGCAGATCGGGACTGCGCTCAGCTGGTTCAACCCGCGGGTCAAGGCGTTCCGGGGCAGCGACGTCGTGGCCGCGCTGCGCTATCTGGAGATCACCGGGCCCGAGGCCGCCGAGGTGCAACACAAGGTCACGAAGATGAGACTCGAGATCGAGGGCCGGCCGTCCCGCGCGCCGCGCTGACCCGGGGGCCGCCGGGGAGATCGTGGCGACGCCTGGGGCGCGGGGGTGGTAGGAGGGGGACCGGACCACCGCGATGAACACGACCCGCTGGCAGCAGCTCATCTCCTCGCGAGAGGCGCGAGGGGCCCCGAACGGCGCGTGGCGACCCCGCTTCTTCCGCCCGGCGCGCGAGGACGACGCGGACGGGCTCGGCCGCCTGCTCCACGACGACGCCCGGATCGAGATCTTCGACACGATCGACCGGCAGCTCGCCGATCTCGTGAAGACCCGCCACCCCCGGGAGCGCCTCGGTGAGCGGGACGTCGCGCGGCTCGTGGGAGAGCACCTGAACGGCGCCCCCGTCGAGGCCTATGGAGTCTGGGTCTACTATCCGTGGTCGCACCGCCTCGTGCACCTGCTCGATGAGGCCGAGTTCGTCGAGCTGCGGACCGACCGGAACAAGCACAAGATCAGCGGCGAGGAGCAGGCGGCGCTCGCCCGCCGGCGCATCGGCGTCGTCGGCCTCTCGGTGGGGCAGTCCGTGGCGATGACCATCGCGCTCGAGCGGAGCGCCGGCGAGCTGCGCCTCGCGGACTTCGACCACCTCGATCTCTCGAACCTGAACAGGATCCGGACCGGCGCGCACAACCTCGACCTGCCGAAGGTCGTCGCCACGGCGCGCGAGATCGCCGAGCTCGATCCGTTCCTCCAGGTGACGTGCTTCCCCGAGGGGGTCACGGAGGACAATATCGAGCGCTTCCTGCTCGACGGGGGCAAGCTCGATGTCCTCGTGGACGAGTGCGACAGCCTCGATATCAAGCTCCTGCTCCGCGCGAGCGCGCGCGCCCGCCGCATACCGGTCGTGATGGAGACGAGCGACCGGGGGCTCATCGACGTCGAGCGCTTCGATCTGGAGGGCGATCGGCCGATCCTCCACGGGCTCGTCGGCGATCTCACGCCCGAGCGCGTCCGCGGCCTGTCGACCGAGGACAAGGTGCCTTATGTCATGCAGATCATCGGGCAAGACGCGATCTCGCTCCGGCTCCGCGCGTCGCTCATCGAGGTGCAGCAGTCGGTGAGCACATGGCCTCAGCTCGGGTCGGCGGTCGTCCACGGCGGGGCGGCGGCCGCGGACACGGCGCGCCGGATCGCCCTCGGGGAGCCGGTGCGGTCAGGCCGGTATTATGTCGACCTGGAGGAGCTCATCAGCGGCCCCGAGGGGGAGCCCGCCGCCGCGGGCGCGCCGCGCGCGCCGGGCCCTGCCCTCGCCGCGGCGGCGGGCCCGCTCCCGGCCGCCGAGGCCGGCGCCGTCGCGCTCGACCCGGCGCGGCTGCGGCGGCTCGTCGAGGCGGGCGTCGCGGCGCCCTCGGGCGGCAACTGCCAGCCCTGGCTCTGGGTCCACGAGGGCCGTCGCCTCGGGCTGTTCCACGACCGCGCGCGCTCCGAGTCGCTCGCCGACTTCCAGGGCGCGGGCGGCGTGGTCGCGCTCGGCGCGGCCGCCGAGAACGTCGTCCTCGCGGCGCACCGCGAGGGGCTCAGCGTGCGCGTCTCGCCGTTCCCGCGCGAGGGCGACGAGGACCTGGCCGCCACGTTCGCGTTCTTCGGCGCGCCGACCCCCGGCGCCGAGGAGCACGCCATGGATGGCCTCGCGGACGCCATCGGGCTCCGGCACACGAACCGGCGCCCTGGCCAGCGGGCGCCGCTCGCGGAGGAGCACCGCGCCGCCCTCCGCGCCGCGGTCGAGTCCATCCCCGGGGCGCGCCTCGGGCTGCTCGAGGCGCCGGCGGAGCTCGACGAGATCGGCGCCCTCATCGGCGCCGGCGATCGGCTCCGGATGCTCGCGAGGCAGACCCACGCCGACATGATGCGGGAGGTCCGCTGGACCGAGGCGGAGGCCGAGGCGCGCCGGGACGGGCTTTTCGTCGGCACGCTCGAGCTCTCGCCGACCGATCTCGCGGGGTTCAAGATCTGCCGGGATTACCGCGCCCTGGAGCTCGTGCGGCGCTGGGGCGGCGGCCGGGGGCTCGAGAGGATGGCGCAGAAGGCGATCCGCTGCGCGGCGGCCGTCGGGCTGATCACCCTGCCGCGCGCCCGGCTCACCGACTATTTCCAGGGCGGCAGGGCGGTCGAGCGCGCGTGGCTCACCGCGACGCAGCTGGGCATCGCTGTCTACCCGATGACGACGTTGCCTTACCTGTTCGCGCGGCTGATCCGGGGCCGCGGCGAGGGGCTCGACGCGGAGACCGCGGAGGCCGCGACCGGGCTCCGGGAGCGTTATCTCCGGCTGTTCGACGTCGACGACGCGACCGCGGAGGTCCTGCTCTTCCGCCTGTCGCTCGCGGGCCCCGTGTCGGCGCGCTCCCTCCGCCGCCCCGTCGACGACGTGCTCGTCGTGCGCTGACCGGCCGGCGCGGCGCCGCGGCGGCCCGCGCAGAGCCGGCCCTCACGGCGTCGGGCGATCGCCGAAGAGCCAGCTGCGCGCGGCTGCCTCGTCCTTGAAGACCCGCACGAGCTGCGCGGTCCCCGCCTCACGGGCGATCCGGCTCGCCTGCAGCGCCGCGAGATCGCTTTGCACGAGCTCGGCGGCCCTGATCACCCCCATCGCGGTCGAGGTCGCCGCGATGTCGCGGAGGAGCTCCGTCGCCTCCTCGGAGGCGATGGAAAAGCCACGGAAGTCCACGAGGACGCGGATCCTCCGGCCATAGAGCGAGCCGAGGGCCTTCTTGTAGTCCGCGGCGTACGCCTGCGCCTCCTCCGTGCGCACGACGCCTTGCAACGTGACCTCGATGAGCGCGTTGATGAGGTCGATCTTGAGCTGGTACATGCCGCCTCACCTGGAGAGCCGAGAGCGAGACCGAGACCGAGAGACCATAGCGTCGCGCCGCCGCTGATCCAGGCCGTTATCGCGGCTTCGGCTCGGTGAGCCGGTAGACATGCTCCACGAACTCCGGGACGATCTCCCTGGCGACGATCCACAGCCGTCCTTCGCCGAGGTCGTGCAAGCCGGCAGGGCCATCGAACGTCAGCTTGCCGCGCTCACCGAAGTAGATGAACGACTTCCTGTCGTGGCTGCGGAACCAGCCGCACGCCGCGTCGAGCAGCGGGCCGAGCGCGGCGTCTCCGCCGGGGCGCATCGGGAAGATGCGGACCGAGTCGAGGAGGCGGAAGAGGTTCGTGCCGAGCTCGCCGAGCTCGAGGACCGCGACCGCCAGCGGCTCGCCGTGCTGGCGCGCCACGAGGAGCGCGCGCTCCCGCTCCAGGCCCGCGCTGCGCCAGCGCTCGACGCAGGGCCCCATCCCGAGCCTGCCGGGCACGAGATCGAGCGCCTCCGCGTACATGCGCGGCGACGTCGCGCACAGGAGGCCGAGCAGCGCCGCCTGCTCCCCGGGGGTCGGCTCGCCGATCTCGATCGGCCCGCCGGCTTCGCGCGGCGCGCGCGGCGCGGCGCGCGCGTCCACCCCCATCAGGCGGAAAGGCAGCGACAGGACGTGGCCCGTCTCGTGGCGCGCGCGGGCGAACTCGAACAGCGATCGCTCGTTCCACGCGACGTGCGCCTCCGCGTAGGCGATGATCCAGCCGCACTCCGGGTCGGACATCGCGTGCTCGAAGCAGCGAGTGAACATGTCGCGGAGCACCTGCCGGGAGCTCAGGTTCGACGCGGATTTTGGCCGCTTCGCGAGCTGATGAATCATCCACGTGCTGTGGTATGGCTTCATGATCGAGAAATTGCCCTCGATCCCGTGCTCGGACAGGCACGCCACGTTGTACAGGAGGTGCGGCACCGCCGCGGCCTTCTGCGCCATGGTCAGGAAGCTCGGCTTGATGGCCTCGAAGTGCTCCGGCCGCCGCCCGGAGAGGTTGAAATAGCCGGACGAGTCGAAGAGATCCCAGAGCTCCGCCTGCCACGCGGTCCCCCCGTAGGTCGTCGCGTGCAGGATGCGGGATACGAGCCTGAGCCAGCGCCGCTCGTCCTCGCGCCGCGCGGCGGTCACGTGCACGCTGCAGAGCTGGGTGTCCGCGCCCTCCACGGCCGACACCGACCGCACCTCGCCCCGCAGGTGGACGACGCCGTCGTCGCCGTCGGGGAGCTCCAGCGAGAGCTTGTGCCTGGGGAGCAGCGGCGGGTGTCCCCTCGTCAGCGCCATCCGCAGGCCCGAGAAGGACACGTCGACCACATCGGCCTCGATCGGCGGGATGTGGAGCCACTCGGGGTGCAGGAAGCGCGCGGTGAGATCGGCCTCGACGCCCCGCTGCAGCAGGCTCTTGCGGAGGCGCTCCACGCGCGCCGGCAGCGCCGAGACGAGCTCGCCCGGGCGCACCTCGTCCGCGCGGACGTTGAAGCGAAAGACGGAGTTCTGCCCCGCGATCTCGACGGCGGCGTCCTCGCTCCAGCCCTTGATGCCGAACCACGTGACCGTCCCGGCCCCCACCTCGCCGAGCATCACGCAGAGGGGCGGCGCGCTCTCGGCGGCGCGGCGGACGACGCCCTTCCTCCGCAGCAGGAAGCCGAGGATGTTGCGCACCCTCCTGGGGTCGTCGATGATCTCGCGCACTTGCCCCGCGTCCGTGGCCGAGGGCCTGAACAGGCTCGCCGCGGCCGCCTTGGCCGTGCCCGCGTCGACGAGGGCGCGCAGCACGTCGCGGATCTGCCCCGCCGCGCGGGAGGGGGTTCCGTCCTCGAACGACAGCCCGATGAGCGGCCCCCGCAGGCCCATCGACTGGAGCACCAGCACGGCGGAGAGCGGACCGATCTCGACGTCGCCGGCGTACAGGCGCACCCGGACGACGCTGCCGAAAGGGAACGAGGTCCGGTAGTCGGGCTCGATCCAGGCGCCCATCGCGCCGAGCAGGACGATCGGGTAGCTCAGGTCGCGCCCCTCGATGCGCAGCCAGGCAGCGCCGCCGTCCAGCCAGCACGCCTCCGGCACCCTGACCGCCGGATCTCCCCCGAGGAGCGCCCGATCCAGAGGCCCCCCGTCAGCGCTGCCGCCGGCGGCCCAGCGCGCGTCCTGCCCGAAGCCGACCTTCGGAACCACGGTCACGCGGTCGCCCCCTCTGTCGTGAGGCCACGCGTTCCATGCGAGGAACAGGCAACGAGGCTGCTTCGCCACCATGGCGAGGAAGCACGGCGCTGTTCGGCGAGCTCGCCAACACCCCGCAGGAGCTCACCTGGAAGCCGGGAAGGAGGCAGATCCACTTGCGCGTACTTCCAGATCCTCTGTACCGGATGTCAACATCCCGCGTCAAGCGCCGCCCGTGCCGCGCGCGCCGCCGTGTGTCGCCCTGCAGGGTCGCCGTCGTCGACGTTGTCGCCGCCGTCAACGCCGCCAGCGCCGTTGACGCCGTTGACGTATTTTGCGTTCACGCATCCGTCGTAATCGCCGTCGGACCGCGCCCTGAACACGGGAGCAAGATCGCCCAGGATCCCCCGGAGAGCGGGGTGATGGTCCGGACGTGGCGGGCGGCCACGGCTGTCCATGCTACAAAGCGCCACCCCGATGCCCGACATGAGCGCCTTTCTGCACGCCGACGGCTGGATCACGCTGGCGACCCTCAGCGCGCTGGAGATCGTGCTTGGAATCGACAACATCGTCTTCCTCTCCATCATGACGGCGAAGCTGCCGCTGC
The DNA here is from genome assembly GCF_051525985.1 of Sorangium sp. So ce145. Lineage (NCBI taxonomy): Bacteria > Pseudomonadati > Myxococcota > Polyangiales > Polyangiaceae > Sorangium > Sorangium sp. So ce145. The sequence goes on from NZ_CP150315.1 coordinate 8,847,140, forward strand.
AGCAGCAGCCGCTCGCCCGCCGCATCGGCCTCGTGCTCGCCCTCGGGATGCGGCTGCTCCTCCTGCTCGCGATCTCATGGGTGATGGGACTCAAGGCTACCCTGTTCAGCCTGCTCGGACACGACTTCAGCGGGCGTGATCTGATCCTGCTCGCTGGCGGTGTGTTCTTGATTGGCAAGGCGACCCACGAGATGTTCGATAAACTCGAGGTCGACGATCCCAAGGAAGAGCAGCCGAAGGCGAAGGCGTCGTTCCCCTCCGTCATCGCGCAGATCGTGCTGCTCGACATCGTCTTTTCGCTCGACTCGGTCATCACCGCCGTCGGCATGGCGCAGCACATCTCGATCATGATGGTGGCCATGTTCATCGCGGTGGGCGTGATGCTCGTCTTCGCCGGGAGCATCGGCGCGTTCATCCAGCGCCACCCGAGCATGAAGATCCTCGCGCTGAGCTTCCTGCTCCTCATCGGCGTGGTGCTCATGGCCGACGGCATGGGCCAGCACATCAGCAAGGGGTATATCTACTTCGCGATGGCCTTCTCGCTCGGCGTCGAGCTCATCAACATGCGCCTCCGGGTGCGCCAGCGGCCCGTCCAGCTGCGCACGAGGCTGGGGAGCTCTCCGGACCTCTCGCCGGCGCACGAGCAGGCTCCGCCAGCGGGCTGAGCCCCACGCCGGGATCTCCGCGGAAGAGCCGGAGAGGCGGCGGAGGCCGGGGCTCTTGGAGCGAGCACCGGGAGAGCCTGTAAACAATTCGCACAGAGGTGGTCTACGAGGGTCGACGGCGAGAGCGGCCGGTCCCAGAAGTGACACCGGGGTTCTCCACCGAGGTGAGCGTGAGCGACGAGCGAGACGACCAAGGAGACTCAGAGCGAGGAAGGCAGCGGCGCATCGTCGTCGTCGACGACGACGACGCGATCGTCGAGACGCTGGCGGAGGTGCTGCTGGCGGAAGGGTATGAGGTCGAGGGGTACACCGACCCCCTGGAAGCCCTGGAGCGGCTGCGCTCCCAGGCGCCGCCCGACGCCATCGTCATCGACTGCGTGATGCCGTTCCTGGACGGGCCGCGCCTCATCGAGACGCTCGCGGCCGAGGGGAGGGCGGCGCCGGTCGTGCTCGTGACCGCGCTCAGCGATCCCGGCTTCTGCATCGATCCGAACCACCCGGACGCGACGAGGATCATCAACAAGCCGTTCGACCTGGAGCAGCTGCTGGAGACGCTCGACGACCTGACGAGCGCGCCCCCGGTGAGCGAGCCAGAGGCGCGGCGGCGCACGCGGACCGCGTCGACGCAGCGGACGTAGCGGCGGGCTCAGGGCCGGGGGAGCGCCGCGGAGAGCCCGTGGACGACCTCGGCGCCCACGGGGACGGTGACGCTCGACCCCTTGAAGTCGCCGCCGACCGGCTCGTAGGAGCCGTCGAGGCACTGCGCGAGGAACGTCTCCGCGATCGCGTTGAACGACATGGAGTTCTCCGGGCGGGCGAAGCCGTGGCCCTCGTCGGGGTACAGCACGTACGTGACCGGGATCCCCTTGCTCGTCATCGCCTTGACGATCTGATCGCTCTCGGCCTGCTTCACCCGCGGGTCGTTGGCGCCCTGGCCGATGAGGAGGGGCCGCTTGATCTGGTCGGCGCGGTAGAGCGGAGAGCGCGTGCGCAGGAGATCGCGGCCGTCCTCGGTGCGGGGGTCGCCGACCCGCTTCGCGAAGAGCTCGACCATCGGCGCCCAGTAGGGCGGGATGGACTGGAGCAGGGTCACGAGGTTCGACGGGCCGACGATGTCGACGCCGCAGGCGAAGGTCTCCGGCGTGAAGGTCAGGCCGACGAGCGTCGCGTAGCCGCCGTAGCTGCCGCCCATGATCGCCACGCGAGCCCTGTCGGCGATGCCCTGCGCGACGGACCACTCCACGGCGTCGAGCAGGTCGTTGTGCATCTTGCCCGCCCACTCGAGGTCGCCCGCGTTGACGAACCTCTTCCCGAAGCCCGTCGAGCCTCGGAAGTTGACGCTCAGCACGGCGTAGCCGCGGTTCGCGAGCCACTGGTGCATCGGATCGAGGCGGAAGGAGCTGCGCGCCCAGGGGCCGCCGTGGACGAGGAGCACCATCGAGAGCGGCTTGTCCGGCTTGCCGTCGCCGTCGGGGTCGGCGGCGCGCGGCAGCGACAGGTAGCTCACGAGCTCGAGGCCGTCGCGCGCCTTGATGACCACGGGCCGCATCTTCACGAGCGGCTGCGACTCGAGCGCGGCGCGGTTCGTGAAGAGGAACGTCGCCTTCTTCGCGTCACGGTCGTAGAGGTAGTATCGCACCGGGCCGTCCGACACGGTGTATCCGACGGTCCAGCGTTTGTCGTCGAGCGACCGGCTCAGCACGTCGAGCTCGCCGTCGGCGACCGCGCGGAGGGCGTCGAGATCCGGCTGGATGCTCTTGTCGAGCACCTGCCAGCGCTTGCGCTCGCGCTCGGAGGCCGCCGCCTGGACCTTGCCCGTCTTCGGGTGGACGATCACGTGGCTGACATCGGCCTTCGCGTCCTCGGCGAGCACCGCGGGCTTCGCGGTCCGCGGATCGAGGGTGACGAGCGCGGAGGTGTCGCGGCCGCGGCTGTCCCGGAAATAGAGCGCCTTGCCGGCCGCGTCGAAGCCGATCGCCTCGCTCGTCACGGCGTCCTCGGGCCCGAACGCGACGAAGGGCTTCGGCTCCTTGCCGGTGAGATCGAGGAACTCCTGGCCTCCGTCGCGCGTCATCCGCGACGCGAGCCGCGCCTTGAAGTCATGGTCGGTGACGAACCCGACGAACCCATCGTTCTGTCGCACGAGCTTGCGCTCGCCGGTGCGCACGTCGACGCGGTAGAGGTCGTGGACCTTCTTGTCCCGATCGTTCATGCCGATCAGGATCTCGTTCGGGATCTTGGGGCTCATCCCCTCGAACATCGCGGCGATGCCCTCGAAGGGGGTGAGGTCCTTGATCTGCCCGGTCTTGAGCTCGACGGCGTAGATGTGCCAGTTCTCGTCGCCAGCCTTGTCCTGGCGATAGAGGACGTAGTCGCTCGCGTAAGGGAACAGGAAGGTGCGCACCCCGCGGCTCTGCTCCTTCGTGACCGGCTTGGCCGACGCCGGCGCCTGGGCCGGGCCGACCCACACGTTGAGCACGCCGTCGGAGGGGGCGAGGAACCCGAGCCGCTGGCCGTCCGGGCTGATCTGGGGGGAGTGGCGATCGGGGTTGCCGAAGAGCATGCGCCGGGGCATGAGCGTCGCGTCGGCGCGCGGCCCGGCCTTCGTCGGCGCGGCCGGGGCTGCGGCCGCCGGGGCCGCGGCCGCCGGGGCTGCGGGCGCTGCCGGGGCCGGCGCGGCGGCCTGTCGGGGAGGCGGCGGCGCGGACGCCGGAGCGCCGCCGCAGGCGAGCGGCGCGATCAGGGGCAGCAGGAACAGCGATCGGAGCTTCTGGGGCAAGTCCATGGGTTCACCCGGGGCGCGGAGCCACTGACGGCACCCCGCATGCGCCGGGCCCGCGCGCCGAGCGTCATAACCGAGATCCCGGAGGCCGGTCTACGGGACCGCACCGAAGCGCCCGCGATCCGCCCAGCCCGGATCGCCTGGGCTGGGGAGTGTGCCGGCTCCGTGTCAGGCGGCTTGCTGCGGAGTCGTGCTGGTGGGCTCGCCGCGCGCGTCGAGCGCGAGCTTGCTCGACAGCCACGCTCGCACGCGCTCGAGATGGATCGCCTCGTGCTGCTCGGCCACGCGGAACTCGGCGGCCATCTCGTCCTGGCCGTAGGCGATCGCCAGGTCGATGAGCATCCGCCAGCTGTCGTTGTCCGTGAGCTCGGCGACGAGCAACGCCTGCAGGCTCTGCCCGAGGTTGATCCTCGGCTCGACGGCGACCGCGAGGACGCCGGACGACGCCAGGCCGACGACGTCGGCGCCGGGCGTCATCGCGGTCGGATCGGCCCCGAGCCGCTCGATCGCGCGCTTCAGCAGCGCGAAGTGCCGGAGCTCGTCGTCGCGGATCGCCTCGAGGTCGGCGCGCGTCGGGCCCCCCTCGAAGCTCCCCTCCGCGTCGTGCTTGGCGATCATCGCCTCGTAGAGGCGCGTGCCCGACCGCTCGAACTGGAGGCGCTCGCCGAGCTTGTCGATGAGCAGCGCGGGGGGCCTGCCGTGGATGAGCTCCCCGGCTGCTTTGACGACCCCCTTGACGCTCGCCGGCGGCGGCACGCTCCCGACCGTGCCCGACTCCCTCGCGTACTCGCTCCTGACCGCCGCGGCCTCGGCCTCGCTCCCGGGGGAGCTCGGCGGGATCACCTGCGCAAACTCGATGAGCTCCTTGCTGTCGATGGGAGAGGTCGCGATGCCCGTGGTGTTGGTCCCCATCTTGATCTGTTTCATGGCGTCGCCTCCTTCTGTCCGTCGATCTTCTCCGCGCGCCGCGAGAGCTCGGTGCCCGGCGTGAACCGGTAGCCCGCGGCCACGATCTCGGAGGGGGAGCCGGCGGAGTTCATCTGCTGCCGGTAGGCGATCGTCGCGGCGCTCTCCGGGACGACCCTCGGATCGACGATGTCCTCGCCGACGGCGCGGAGCTGCACCTCCGTGGACAGCACGTCGCGCACGAACTGCCGGTGGCTCTTGTGGGAGACCGGGTCCGGGAGCGAGGCGGGGAGGATCTCGGCCGCGTCGCGCCCCTCGATCCGGTTGAGGTGGTCGATGGCCACGTGGAGCTGCCCGAGCTCGTAGTCGAGGAACCGCTCCCAGATCCGCTTCACGCGGGCGTTCTGCTCCTGCTGGAGGCAGCTCCAGTAGTTGTAGACCTCGTTGGCCTCGTGGAGGACCCACTTCTCGAGCCAGGTCTCCTCGGGGTCGATGATCGCCTCGTACTGCGTGACGTGCTGCTCCTCGATCGAGGCGATCTCGGCGTAGAGCAGCCGCGCCACCGGATCCGTGAAGAACGGCCCGACGTTGACGTAGTAGTTGTGCGTCTGCTGCTCGGCCGCCATGATGGTGAGCGCGTTGAGCTTCGTGATCCCGCTCGCGGTCCGCCGGTCGTACGGCGCGCGCACGTCGTCCTCGGGGGCGCGGTGCTCCACCGCGGTCGGGCGCCCCGCCGTCACGTCGGTGTACGATTGCAGGATGTTGTTCGCGTCCTTGCCTTCCAGGCGGTCCAGGAGCGCCGCGTAGCGATACAGGTGATCGTAGTCCTCGAGCATGCCGAAGCGATAGACCTGCGCGAGGTACGGGTCCGGCTCGGCGAGCGCCACATGCGCGGTGATCTCGATCGCGACCTGCTCGTATCCGATGGTGGTCTCGAGCGGCGACTGATCCGGCGGGTTGAGCCAGTTCACCACCGTGGTCTGGTGGTGATCGACGCGGCGCACCTGGGCGAGCACGCGCCGCAGATCCCGGTTCATGCGCGCGAAGCTGTGCAGGAACCGCACGCTCTCGAGCTCGATGCCGTTCATCAGGATGACGCGCACCCGGGTGAACGCGTCGTCGTCGAGCTTGCTGAACGGCACCTGGACGAGATCACGCCAGTTGAACGACTGGCGGTCGAGCGGTGTCCCCCGCTCTCTCAGGAGATCAAGAGCCATGTTGCCCCTCCTCGCGCGTCGTGCTCGTGCGCCGATGCGCCAATGAACGACCGCTGCGGCGGTACCTGAAGCCGCCGTCACCACGCCGCAAGCGCGGGCATATCCCGAGAGGCCGGGTCCGCGCGCCGGCCTTTCCCACATGAATCCGCCAGACGCATGTGCGCGCCCGTGTCCGCGCTGTGCTAGAACAGCGGTCACGTTGATCGAGCGAGAAATAAACCGCCAAGACACCAAGGACGCCAAGATGAGATTCTCTTCTTGGCGCTCTTGGCGTCTTGGCGGTTCGAAATTTCGCGTTTTTCAGGCAATTTCAACCCGTTTGTCGCTTCTAGAGCGGTTTTCAGCTGAGCCTGGTACGAGCGTCGCAGAGCGGCGGTCACCCGCACAGGAGACGGGTCCAGATCGGCGTTTTCGGCGCGGAAGCGCACTCACGTGCGCTGAGCACCGAAAACGTCGAGATGGGCCCGTATCCGAAGCGGGTGACCGCCGCTCTAGAGCGCCGCTCGTCCTGAAGAGAGAGCAGAGCGCCGGGGCCGCGGCGGCGCGCTGGCGGGCCGGTCGTGGAGCGGTCGTGGAGGAGGTGTCGTGATCTCCAGCAGCGTCCCCGAGCTCCGTCTCCGCACCCGCAACGCGATGCCTGTCCGCGAGGGCGGCGACTACGTCCTTTACTGGATGATCGCGAGCCGCCGGACACGGTACAATTTCGGTCTGGAGCGCGCGATCGCCTGGTCGATGGCGCTCGATCGACCGCTCGTCGTGCTGGAGGCGCTCCGGTGCGGCTACCGCTGGGCGAGCGACAGGATCCATCGCTTCGTGATCGACGGCATGGCCGACAACGCGCGCCGCCTCGCGGCGGCCGGCGTCGCGCATCATCCCTACGTCGAGCCCGCCGAGGGGGCTGGCAAGGGCCTGCTCGGCGCGCTCGCGGCGCGGGCGTGCGTGGTGGTCACGGACGACTACCCCTGCTTTTTCCTCCCGCGCATGGTCGCCTCGGCGGCGCGGCAGGCGCCGGTCCGCCTCGAGCAGGTGGACTCGAACGGCCTCTTGCCGATGCGCGCGGCCGATCGGGTGTTCACGACCGCGCGCTCGTTCCGCATCTTCTGGCAGCGGGTGATCGGCGAGCACCTCGGCGCGCAGCCGGCCGTCGATCCGCTGAAGCGGGCGAAGCTCCGGCCTGCGGCGCCCCTCCCCCGCGCGATCGCGCGCAGGTGGCCGGCGGCCTCTCCGGCGCTGCTCGGGGGCGACCCTGCGGCGCTCTCCGCGCTCCCCATCGATCACGCCGTCCCGCCGGCGCCCTGCCGGGGCGGCCCGGAGGCGGCTGGCAAGGCGCTCGCGCGCTTCGTCGCGGACCGGCTGCCGCGCTACCTGGAAGAGCGCGATCACCCCGACGCCGGCGCGACGAGCGGCCTGTCGCCGTACCTGCACTTCGGCCACCTCGCGGCGCACGAGGTCTTCGCGGCCGTCGCCCGGCGCGAGGCCTTCCGCGTCGAGCGGCTCGGCCGCCCCGGGGACGGCGTGAAGCGGCCGAGCGGCAGCCGCGAGGGGTTCTGGGGGATGAGCGCGTCGGCCGAGGCGTTCCTCGAGCAGCTCGTCACCTGGCGGGAGCTCGGGTTCAACGCCTTCGCGCTCGGGGCGAGCGAGGGAGACGGGCCGCGCCCCTCGTGGAAGCGCGATCCGACCGAGTACGAGTCTCTGCCGGACTGGGCGCTCGCGACGCTCGAGAAGCACGCGCGCGACAGGCGCCCGCGCGTCTACCCGATCGAGGCGCTCGCGGCCGGGGCGACCTACGACCGGATCTGGAACGCGTCGCAGGTCGAGCTCCTCCGCGAGGGGCGGATGCACAATTACCTCCGGATGCTCTGGGGCAAGAAGATCCTGGAGTGGTCGCGGACGCCGCGCGAGGCGCTCGAGATCATGATCGAGCTCAACGACCGGTATGCGCTCGACGGCCGCGACCCGAACTCGACCTCGGGCATCTTCTGGGTGCTCGGCCGCTACGATCGGGCCTGGGGTCCAGAGCGGGAGATCTTCGGCACGATACGTTACATGTCGTCCGAGAACACGGCCCGGAAGCTGCACCTCAAGGAGTACCTGGCGCGCTATACGCCGTAGCGCGCGGCCACCGGCGGCTCGGGTGGCGCGCCGGGGGAGCTCGCCCTCGGGGTTCCGGGGGGCGCTGGGGGCTCACCCGCGGGAGCAGCCCGGCGGGGCGGCCAGCGATGCAGGGCGACTCACCGCCGGCGGCGCCCGTGTGAACGGCGGCGCTGGACGCCGGCGGCGCGCTGGCGGCCGGGGCGCACGCGGAGTTCGACGCGGCCGCCGAGGTGAGCTATCGAGCGGCGGTGGATCTCCTCCGTGAATTTTTCAGCAGGCTGAGGGAGCTCGAGTCGCTGCTCCAGTGGGGCGGCTACCCCGTCCTGATGATCATCATCTTTGCCGAGACGGGCCTGCTCATCGGGTTCTTCCTGCCCGGGGACTCGCTGCTCGTCACCGCCGGGGTGCTGGTCAACGCGGGGCTCATCAACCCGCTCGGTTTGCCGAACTTCCAGAACCTGCTCCTGATGAACGTCACGCTGATGACGATGGCGATCATCGGCGACGCGGTGGGCTTCTCGATCGGTCGGCGCGCCGGCCCGAAGATCTTCACGCGCGAGCAGTCGCTCCTGTTCCGGAAGGATCACCTGATCGCGACGCAGAAGTTCTACGAGAAGCACGGCGGCAAGACGATCATCCTCGCGCGCTTCATGCCGTTCGCCCGGACGTTCGCGCCGGTCGTGGCGGGCGTGGGGCAGATGCAGTACCGGCGCTTCGCCATGTTCAACGTGGTGGGCGGCGTGCTCTGGGTCTTCTCGATGACCTTCCTCGGCTACTTCCTTGGCAAGGTCTTCGACGCCAAGCAGATCGAGCGGGTCGTCTACCTGATCATCTTCGTCTCCGTGGCGCCGGTCGTCTTCGGGGCGATCAAGCACAGGCTCCAGCAGAAGAAGGACGCCGCGCGGATCGAAGCCGAGCCGTAGGCGCTCTCCGGCGGACGTCGCGAGCGGATCGCGTCGAGTACGTCACGCGCGAGCCCTCCCGGGTCGGGCGCTCGCGAGCGGCCACCGAGGCCGCCCGCCCCTTGTACTCCGCACCACCTCCCCGCTACGCTCTCCTCTCACCATGGCGCAGCAGCCCGCCGTCCCCGCCGGCGTCCCGGTTCCCGGCGACGTCCTCGCGGGCAAGTACCGCATCGAGCGCGTCCTCGGCGCGGGGGGCATGGGCGTGGTCTTCGCGGGCTGGGATGTCGTCCTGGAGCGCCGCGTCGCCGTCAAGCTCCTCCTCCCCGAGGCCGCCGCGCTCCCCGACGCCGGCGCTCGATTCCTCCGCGAGGCCCGCGCCGCCGCGGCCCTCGACGGACAGCACATCGCGCGTGTCCTCGACATGGGCACGCTGGGCACCGGCGCCGCTTACATGGTGCTGGAGTACCTGACCGGCGACGATCTCGGCCAGGTGCTCCAGACCCGCGGCGTCCTCCCGCTCGCCGACGCCGCCGACTACGTGCTCCAGGCCTGCGAGGCGATCGCCGAGGCCCACGCGCGCGGCATCATCCACCGCGATCTCAAGCCGAAGAACCTCTTTCTCACCCGCCGCCCCGACGGGACTCCCCTCCTCAAGGTCCTCGACTTCGGCCTGTCGAAGTTCACCGCCACGGGCGACTCTGTCAAAGAGGCGAGCCTGACCGCGACGGGCCTCATCATGGGCTCCATCCATTACATGTCGCCGGAGCAGATTCGCAGCCTGAAATACGCGGATGTGCGCACGGACATCTGGGCTCTCGGCGTGATCCTGTATCGCATGCTCACCGGGCGGCACCCGTTCGAGGGCGACAGCATCACCGCGGTCACGGCGGCCATCATCATGGATACGCCCACCGCCGTCCTGGCCCTGCGGCCGGACCTGCCGCCCGCCGTCGGGGAGCTCGTGGGCCGGTGCCTTGCGAAGGACCCGGGCGCCCGCGTCCAGAGCGTCGCCGAGATCGGCCGCGTGCTCGCGCCATTCGGGACGCAGCGCGGGCGGCTCTCGTTCGAGAGCATCGACCGGATCCTGCCCGAGCGTGCTTCCCGCGCCGGATACCCGCCGGTGGGCGCTCCCCCCGCGGCGCCCGGCGCGCTCGGCGCGTCCTCGCCCGCGTGGCGTGGAGCGCCCGGAGCGGCCGAGGCCGCGACGGCGCCCATGCCGGATCGCCCGGACATGCCGTCGTCGCCCGGGAGCGAGGTGGCGGGAGCAGCACACGCGACGCTGCCGCACGCTTCCTGGGGCAACACGACGCGGACCCGGGCGCCGCGCAGCCGCGTGGCGCTGCTGGCAGGCGCCGCCGGCGCGCTCGTCCTGACCGGGATGTTCGTTGCGTGGCGGCTGACGCCGAGCGGGTCTCCGGACAGCGACTCGCCCGTGGCCTCATCGAGCGCTGCGCCCGAGCTCGGGCCGGCGTCCCCCGGCGCGGCCGGCGCCCCCGGCGCGGCCGGCGGGGTAACGGCGGCCCCCACCGTTGCCCCGATGGAGACCGCGAGCGCTGCGCTCGAGGCCAGCGCAGCGCCGCTCGCGAGCGCCTCCCCGGACGCCGGCGCGAAGGCAGCGGCATCTTCGACAGCGGCGACACCGCCGGTGAAGGCGGGCAAGAACGCCGTGAGCACGACCAGACCGCCGTCGTCTCCACAGGTCAGGACGCAGAACAAGCCCGAGGATCCTTGGACCAAATGGGACTGAGACAAGCAAGAGGTACTCGCGCGATGCGCTGCGCCGCCCTGTGCGCCGTCCTCTGCGCGATGAGCCACCCGGCTTCCGCGCAGCCCAAGGATCCGAAGGCCCAGGCACAGGAGCTCTTCGAGCAGGGCCGCGCAGCGGTGGAAGCGCAAGACTGCGCGCGCGCGATTCCGCTCTTCCGCCGGAGCCAGGCGGCCTATCCGTCGCGCGGCACGCTGCTCAACCTGGCCCAGTGTGAAGCGGATCTCGGGCGCGTGGCGAGCGCATGGCAGCACTTCAAGGAGCTGCTCACCCAGCTGACGCCCGGCGATCCCCGTCTGCCCATCACCGAACAGCGCATCAGGGAGCTCGAGCCGCGCGTGCCCAGGCTGGTCGTCGAGCTCCCGGAGGGCGCACCGGCGCCGGCGGAGCTGCTCGTCGATCAAGCGCCGCTGCCGCAGGCCAGCATCGGCAGCGAGCTCCCGCTCGACCCCGGGAACCATGCTGTCGTCGCGCGATGGCCCGGCGGCCGGCAGACGGACGCGCCCGTGACCCTCGCGGAGGGTGCGCGCAACGTGGTGCACCTCGAGCCGCCGCCGGCCGCCGCGCCGCCTCCGGTCCCCGTGCCCGACGCGCCGCAGGCCTCCGCGATCTCCTCGGGCCCGCCCCCCACCCCCGGCGCTCCCTCGAGCTTCAAACGCACGCTCGGCTTCGTCATCGGCGGCGTCGGCGCCGCGGCCCTGGGCGGGAGCCTCATCACGGGCGGGCTCGCTCTCGGCACGAAGGGCGACCTCGAGAAGGAATGCCCAGATCCCTCGCGGTGCAGCGACGACGGCATGTACCTCAGCTCGCGGGGCCAGACGCTCACCACCACGAGCACCGTGCTCGGCGCCATCGGCTTCGCCGGGATCGGCGCTGGCCTGGTGCTCCTCCTGACGGCGCCGGAGCAGCGCAGCTCGGTCGCCCTCGCGCCCGCGATCCTGCCGGGCGGCGGCGGCGCGCTGCTGCGCAGCCGCTTCTGAGGTCCCGGACCGGCGCGGCGGGCGGGCCAGTTGCTCCAATTATCAATAATTACGAGCACTTGACAGCATCTCAAAAAAAAGATCGCCGGGCGTGTCGATCCCGCGCCCCGCCGTTCGTCGTGACGATGAAGCCACGGTTCGCCCCGGGCAAGAGCCCCTCCGGAGCCCAGCTCCACCAAGGAAGCAAGGAGACACGACCATGCGATTCATGATCCTGATCAAGGCCACCAAGGACAGCGAGGCGGGCGTCATGCCGAGCGAGCAGCTCTTCACCGAGATGGGGAAGTTCAACGAAGAGCTCGTCAAGGCCGGCGTGATGGTCGCGGGCGAGGGGCTCCACCCGAGCGCGAAGGGCGCGCGCATCCGGTTCTCGGGCGACAAGAGGACCGTCATCGACGGGCCCTTCGCCGAGACGAAGGAGCTGATCGCGGGCTTCTGGATCTGGGACGTGAAGTCGAAGGAAGAGGCCATCGAGTGGGTGAAGCGCTGTCCCAACCCGATGTACGAGGACTCCGAGATCGAGATTCGCCAGGTGTTCACGGCGGACGACTTCGGCCCTGCGCTCACGCCCGAGCTCAGGGAGCAGGAGGAGCGCCTGCGCGCGCAGGTGGCGGAGAAGAAGTAAGCCCGCGCGCCTCGGGGGCGTGCGCCCGCGCGGGGGGCGTGCGCCGGCGGCGGGGGCTTGCGCCGGCGGCGGAAGGTGTTCTGATCGGGCGCCGTGACGGCCCCCGAGGTGCATCGCGCCATCCACGCGGTCTTCCGCATCGAGTCGGCCAGGCTCATCGCCGGCCTCGCGCGGATGGTGCGCGACGTCGGCCTCGCCGAGGAGCTCGCGCAGGACGCGCTCGTCGCCGCGCTCGAGCGGTGGCCGGAGTCGGGCGTCCCGGACAAGCCGGGCGCCTGGCTCATGGCCACCGCGAAGCGCCGCGCGATCGACGAGCTCCGCCGGAACAAGCGGCTCGAGCGCAAGCACGAGGAGCTCGGCCACGAGATCGAGGCCCAGCACGCGCTGGCCGCGCCGGATCTGGACGCCGCGCTCGACGATGACGTCGGCGACGATCTCCTGCGCCTCGTGTTCACGGCCTGCCATCCGGTCCTCTCGACCGAGGCGCAGGTCGCGCTCACGCTCCGCCTGCTCGGAGGCCTGACGACCGAGGAGATCGCGCGCGCGTTCCTCGTCCCGGAGCCGACCGTCGCCCAGCGGATCGTCCGCGCCAAGCGGACCCTCGCCGAGGCGCGCGTCCCCTTCGAGGTCCCCCGCGGGGCCGAGCTCGCGCCCCGCCTCTCGTCGGTGCTCCAGGTCATCTACCTGGTCTTCAACGAGGGCTACTCGGCGACGGCCGGCGGCGACTGGATGCGGCCTGCCCTCTGCGAGGACGCGCTCCGCCTCGGCCGCATCCTGGCCGAGCTCGCGCCGAAGGAGCCGGAGGTCCACGGCCTCGTCGCGCTGATGGAGATCCAGGCGTCGCGCTCCAGGGCGCGGGTCGGACCGTCGGGAGAGCCCATCCTGCTCCTGGCGCAGAACCGCGCGCGCTGGGATCACCTGCTGATCCGCCGCGGCCTCGCGGCGCTCGAGCGCGCCGAGGCGCTCGGCGGCGCGCGCGGTCCCTACGCGCTCCAGGCGGCGATCGCCGCCTGCCACGCGCGCGCGCGCACCGCGGAGGAGACGGACTGGGCGCGCATCGCGGCGCTCTATGCGGCGCTCGCCCAGGTCACGCCGTCGCCCGTCGTCGAGCTGAACCGCGCCGTCGCGCTCTCGATGGCGTTCGGCCCGGCGGCGGGCCTCGCCGTCGTCGACGCGCTGACCTCGGAGCGCTCCCTCGAGAGCTACCACCTCTTGCCGAGCGTGCGCGGCGACCTCCTCGCGAAGCTCGGCCGCCTCGACGAGGCGCGCGCGGAGCTCGAGCGCGCGGCGTCGCTCACGCGCAACGCGCGCGAGCGCGACCTGCTCCTCGCGCGCGCCGCCGCGTGCGCGGGCGGCTCGGCGCCGCCGTCGCGGTGACAACGGCGGGCTCGGCGCCGCCGTCGCGGTGACAACGGCGGGCTCGGCGCCGCCGTCGCGGTGACGGACTGGCTCCACGCCGAGGAGCGCTCCCCGAAGGGCGCGGCCCTCGGCCGCCGCCCCTACCGAGCGGCGGACAGCCGCCGGCTCACCCTCGATCCACGGCCGCCGCGAACGCCGCCCCGCTCGCCGCCGTCGCCGCGCTGACGAGCCATCGCTCCAGCGCTCCAGGCTCGCCGCACGCGAGCACCCGCGCCTGCACCGCCTCCGGCACCGCGAGCCCCCGCGCCGAGAGCACCGCGAGGATCGCGCGCGCCTGGGTGCGCGCCTCGACCCACTCGTCCGTGAACTGCGCCGCGTCGCGCTCCTCGAACAGCGCCGCGACAGGCACGGCGCCGAGGCCGTGCTTGCCCAGCTCCGGCAGGAGGGGCACCTCCGCGCCGGGACGGTAGGTGATCGACGCCGTCCCCGGCCGCACGACCTCGAGCTCCCGCCGCTCCGCGTGCGCGATCCACACCCACGGCCACTCGTGCTCCAGGTAGAGCTTCACCTTCTCCTCGAGGTAGCGCCTCGACTGCGTGCCCCGGATCTCCACCGCCAGCACCGGGGTGCCGCGGTAGGCGTCGTTCCGCGGCGACGAGAGATCGCCCACCACCACCACGTCCGGCGCCCGGAGCGACGGCCCTGCCGGGTCGCTGAGATCACAGTACACGTCGGTCATCACCGTGAAGCCCTGGCGCGCGTGCGTGCGGAAGAGGGCGGCGAGGAGCGCCATCACGATGCCATGGATATCCTTGCTCCCCATCTGCTCGATCAGCTCCCCGCGGTGCAGCTCCCACGGGCTGCCGTCGTAACAATCGTCGGGCGTGCCCAGACGGCGGCCGGTCGGGCCGAAATCGCGCAGCTCGATCGGCCCCGTGTTCCGGGGCGGACGGGTCGGCAGGCCGTTCGTGCGTGCAGTCATGCCCGCGATCCTAGCACGTCGCCGCGCCCCCCCTCGCCGGGCGCGGTCGCCGCAGCCACGGACGTGCTCTTCCGGCGGCCCGTGAAGGGCCGCCTCGCGCTCGAGGTCCTCAGCCCGAGAGCCGCTGATCCGCCACGTCGAGCGCCGCGTCGAGCGCCGCGATCCCCTCGTCGATCTCCGCCTCGCTGATGATGAGCGGCGGCGCCACGAGCAGGTGGCTCACCCACCCCATGAGGGACACCCCGCGCTTCGCCGCTTCGGCGACCACCGCGTCGACCACCAGGGGCCGCCGAGCCGCCTTGTCCTGCGGCACGTTGAACGGCTCCTTGGTCGCGCGGTCCTTCACGAGCTCCACCGCCCAGAACAGGCCGATCCCGCGCACGTCGCCGATCGAGGGGTGCTTCTCCTTGAGGGCGCGGAGCTTCGCGCCCACGACGTCTCCCATCTTCGTCGCGCGGTCGAGGAGGTCCAGCCGGCGATACTCGTCGATCGCGGCGATCACCGGGGCCAGCGTGAGGGGGTGGGCCTCGTAGGTGTGGCCGTGCGCGAACATGTTGTCGTCGAAGTAGTCCGCGATCGCGCGGGAGGTCGCGACGACCCCGAGCGGCGCGGCCGCGTTCGTCACGCCCTTCGCGGTCGTCAGGATATCCGGCACCACGCCCCAGTGATCGACCGCAAACCACTTTCCGGTCCTGCCCCAGCCGCTCATCACCTCGTCCGCGATGAGCAGCACGCCACGCTTCCGCGCGACCTCGGCGATCTTCGGCAGGTAGTCGGCCGGCGGGATGAGGACGCCGTTCGTGCCCACGACCGGCTCGACGATCACCGCCGCGACGTTCTCCTCGTGATCGATCATGTAAGCCAGGTAGTCGGCGCACGCGACGCCGCACTCGGGGTGGCTCCGGCCGAGCGGGCAGCGGTAGCAGTTCACCTCCGGGCCGAACACCACGCCCGGGATCTTGCCGGCCGGCTCGATGAACCAGCGACGAAAGTCGCCGGTCGCCGCGACCGAGCCCGCGGTGGACCCGTGGTACGACGTGTAGCGCGCGATGATCTTGTGCTTGCCGGTGTAGAGCCGGGCCATCTTGAACGCCGCCTCGTTCGCCTCCGTGCCCGACGTCGCGAAGAAGAACTTGTCGAGCCCCTTCGGCATCACCTCCAGGAGCTTCTGCGCCACCCTGGCCCGCACCTCGCACGTGTGCGCCGGGCTGATGTAGGCGAGCTGCCTCGCCTGCGCGCAGATGGCCTCGATCACGGCCTCGTTCTGGTGGCCGAGGTTCGAGCAGATGAGCTGCGAGGACAGGTCCAGGTAGCGCTTGCCGGACGCGTCCCAGAACGCGCAGCCCTCCGCGCGGGTGACATGGATCGGCTTCCAGCCGCGCTGGGCGCGCCAGGTGCCGTACGTGTGCTTCGTGGTCAGCTCGACGATGTCATCGCTCATGGCAACCTTCGCGGTTCGAGGAGGCGCTCAGCGTAGAGGGTGATCAGACCTCCTCGCACGCGAATTCCCCGGCGCCGCTCGCCCGCTCGCGCGCGCCGCGCCGGCGATTCCGTGCAGCGCGCCCGCGATTCCGCGCGGCGCTTCGCCGTCGCCGCCGCGATGCTCGGACGGATCGAGCGTGCTCGCGGCGCCGCGCGCGATCCCGTCACCAAGGACGGTCGTGATCCGTCCATGAGCGGGCGAGCTCGCCGCCGTGCCGGTCGGTTGACATATTAGAGATTACTAATATGGTGCAGCGCATGACCGCGAGCCATGACCCCCCCGCTCCTCCCCCCATTTCGCCCTACCTGACGGTCGACGACGCCCGCGCGGCCATCGACTTCTACCGGCGCGCGTTCGGCGCGACGGTGGTGGCCGAACAGCCGACGCCGGACGGCAAGAAGCTCATCCACGCGGCCCTCCTGGTGAACGGCGGCCTCGTGATGCTCAGCGACGATTTCCCGGAGCAGCGCGGCGGGGTGAGCCGCACGCCGAAGGCGTTCGGCGGCACCGCGGTGACGCTCCACCTCGATCTGCCCGACGTCGACGCGACGTGGAAGAGCGCGGTCGAGGCGGGCGCCAGCGTCGAGATGCCGCTCGCGGACATGTTCTGGGGCGACCGATACGGCATCGTGACCGATCCGTTCGGCCACCGCTGGTCGCTCGCGACGCGGAAGAAGGCGGCCACGCAGGAGGAGCTCGACGCCGGCGCCAAGAAGCACTTCCCCGCGGCAACGTGAGGTGACGTGAGGTGACGTGAGGTGACGAACGCGCGCTTCCCGGACGAGACGTTCCGCGCGATCGCGGACCCCACGCGTCGCGCGATCCTCGACGCGCTGGCCGGCGGGGAGCGCTCTGTCACCGAGCTGTGCGCGATGTTCGACGTGACCCAGTCGGCGATCTCGCAGCACCTCAGGGTGCTGCGCGACGCCGGGCTCGTCGCGCCCCGCCGGGAGGGGCGCTCGCGGCTCTACCACGTGGAGGCCGCGCCGCTGCGCGCGGTCTACGACTGGGCCGCTCATTACGAGCGATTCTGGGCGAAGAAGCTCGACGCGCTGGGCGCGCTGCTCGATCGCGAGGCGGACATCGCACGCAGGGGGGGCAGATCTTGAGACGCTCGCGCCCTTCGCCGTCACGCTCGATCAGCTCGGCGCGTGCGGGCTTCATTTCTCTCTCCTCCTGATGATGGCCTCCTCATGATGGAACGGGCGTGTCGTCGATCTCGAGATTGCCGATCATGGCGGCGAGGACACGGCTCGTGGTCTCAAGTTCTGCGGCCGGAATGCCCCGCGTCGCGCGGCGCTCCACCTCGACCACCACGTCCTGTACCCAGTCGTACTCCGCGATCTGAGGCGTGAAGCGCACGCGGAAGGCGCGCGCGTCGCTCTCGTCAGGGGTCCGCTCGAGGAGCCCCTTCTTTTCGAGGCGGCCGACGAGGGCCGAGAGCGACGCGGCAGTGATCTGCAGCCGCTCGGCGAGCTCACGCTGGGTGAGCCCCACGCGCTCTCCGAGCAGCGCGCCGATCAGGCGGAACTCCGCGAGCGTGACCCCCCGCTCGGCGAGGCGCTCCTGAATCAGCTGCAAGGCAGTGCGATCCACGCGAGCGATCCGCGCGAGCAGCAGCGTGGTGAAGACCGTCAGCGTGTCGGGCACCCCAATAGTTAGTAAGGCTAACTAACATTATCAAGTGGGATCGCAGGGCCGGCGAGAGCCCCTTCGCCGGGCCGAAGCGTGCGGCGAGGGGGGCGGCGCCCGGTCCCCTCGCCCGTCGGGCGCCACCGGTGCCCCGAGGTGCAGGTTGCAGGTCGGCGGGCCCCTGGGGCGGCGCGCGCAACGGGCCTCACGATCGCCGCCGAGGCGGGCTGCCCGTGCACCGCGCAGGAGCTCGCGAGGGCGTACGACGAGCACGTGCGCGCGCAGCCCGGCGCGTCGACCTGTGACATCGGGTATCCGGTGGTCGATCTCAGCCTCCGCGCGCCTTCGGACCTGAGCCACGCGGCGGTGTACCTGAGCCTTCGCGCTTCTTCGAGCCCCGGCGCCCAGCTGTCTTCCTGAGCGACGCCCGCGCGCCCCTGATTGCGAAACGCCGGCGCCCCGCCCGACGCTCGCTCGTATGCAAACCGCGGCGCCACGCTCCCCCGGAGAACTGGCCATGATCCGCTCCCCCGGTCCGAAAGCGCACCCTCTGCACGGCTCCTGGCCGGAGTTCCGCGCGGATCCCCTCGCCTTCCTGCTCGACGGCACCCTGGCGTACGGCGATTTCTACCGGTTCCGGCTGGGGCTCAAGCGGTGGCAGGAGACGAGGTGCTCGTGAGCCCGTATGTCATGCAGCGGCTTCCGCGGTACTGGAAGCGCCCGGAGGAGTTCCTCCCGGAGCGCTTCGAGCCGGGCTCGCCATGGCACGAGGAGCGCCCGCCTTCGGCGTTCATCCCCTTCGGGCTCGGGATGCGCAAGTGCATCGGCGAGCGGACCGCCGTGCTGCAGATGAAGCTCATGCTGGCGGCGCTGGTGCGGGAATTCCGGTTCGAGCTGCCCGCAGGGTACGAAGCGGGCGCAGGCGGCCGGCGGGCGCTCGTGCCGCGGGATGGGCTGCCGCTCGTCGTGGAGCGCCGCCGGAGGGCGGATCGGCGTCCGCGCGAGCACGAGCTGACGGGATGAAGGCCAGAGCGCGCCGCCGGCCGGCCGCGCGCGAGGAGACCGGGTGAGCGGCGTTCAGGAGAAGCCCATGGGGCACCGCCCTGCCGGCTGCGGCGCGGCGGGCCGGAGCGCCGGCTCCGCGGGGCTGCCCTGGACCGCAGCCGGGCGGCCTTCCGCCCTCGCTCGCTCGCGCTCCCCTTCCAGGATCATCGCCACATCCCCGCTCGGCCCCATGGTGAGCCCGCGGCGCACGTGGTGAATGGGCGCCTGGCTCTCGAGCCGGAGCCGGTATCTACCGAGGATCGTGCCGAGGGCGACCTTCATCTCGTACATCGCGAACGCCGCGCCCAGGCACCGGCGGGCGCCGCCGCCAAAGGCGATGAACTCGAAGGGTGTGAATTTCCGATCGAGGAACCGCGAAGGGCGGAATCGCTCCGGCGACGGGTAGAGATCCTCGCGGCCGTGCAGGAGCAGCGGCGAGGCGGCGATCGCCTCGCCGGCCGGGATGGTATAGCCCTTGAGCCGGAACGGCCTCTTCACGACGCGGGCCACGTCCACCACCGGCGGGTGGAGGCGAAGCGCCTCCAGGCACACCGCCTCCAGGTACGGCAGCGACGCGAGCGCGTCCGCCTCGGGCGCGGGACCGAGCGTGTCGAGCTCGTCGAGGAGGCGCGCGAGCACGGCCGGCTCGCGGTGCAGCCAGTACATCGCCCACCCGAGCGACATGGCCGTCGTCTCGTGGCCAGCGAACAGGAGCGCCCGGAGCTGGTCCGCGATCTCGACGTCGCTCATGCCCGCGCCGTCGTCGTGGCGGGCGCTCATCATCAGGCCCAGGATGTCCTGCGAAGCGTCCCCTTCCGCGCGCCTCGCCCGGATCTCCTCGAAGAGCAGCGCGTCGAGCGCCCTGGCCGCGCGCTTGTGGCGCGCGTAAGGGCCGAAGCCGGCGAAGTCGCGGCGGAGCGCGGGGATGATCATGAAGCTCGGGCTCAGCGACTCGATGAGCCCGAGCACGGCCTCGCGGGTCCTGCCGACGCGCGCCTCGCCCCGCACGCCGAAGACCACGCGGACGATCACGTCGAGCGCGATCGCCTGGGTCGCCGCGAGCATCGAGAACGAGCGGCCCGGCCGCCACCGCGACGCCACGTCCAGGCTGATCTCCGCGATCGCGCCACCATAACCCCGCATCGCGCCGGCGCTGAACGGCGGGGCGAGCAGCCGCCGATCGCGCCGGTGCCGCGCGCCCGCCGTCACGACCACCGACGAGGTCCCGAAGACCGGCTCCGTCAGCTGGACACCCCAGACATCGAACTCGTCGGGGTCGGCCGTGTAGACCGCGCGGATCGCCTCCGGATCGCCCGTGATGGTCAGTATCCCGTTCGGCGACCTCAGGCGAAACGTGGGGCCGTACTCGGCGGCGTAGCGCCTGAAGACGGGCTCGGAGGAAATGAATCCTGCGCGAATGGTATCCACAAGGCTGAGCGACTTCGGCCCGGGCGGCAGATTTCCCATCGAGCTGCTCCGTGAGTGAACGAGGGTTGTCGGGATGTCCCCGGCCGGAGAAGACCAGGGCGCCGGGGACATTCCGACACGTGGACCGGCGTTCGGTTCCCTCGGTTCCCTCGATTCCCTCGGTCCCGTCGATTTCGTCGATTCCGAGAGATCGCCGGCCCGCGCTCAGGCGAGCGGCGCTCGGCTTCGTGGCGACCCCACGGCCGCGCGCGCGGCGTCAGCGTGACGGATCCGGCTCGCCCCGCGCGGCCTCGGCGCCAGGCGGACGGACAGCGACCGCGCGGGACAGGAGCAGCGCGCCGGTGAAGAGGTAACCCGAGCAGGAACGGAAGACATCGTAGGAGCGGCCCAGCAGCGGAGCGCTCCGAAGAATGTCCCCGATGCGCCACATCTCCTCGTGGCGCGTGATCTCGAAGCTCTCGCCGCCGTCGATCATGCAGAAATCGTAGGTCAGGATCACCCGCACGGGGTACGCGCAGCGCGGGAACAGCCGCAGGTACAAGGTGCTGTCGACCAGGGCGCGGCCCGCGTCACGCGGCTCGGAGAGCCGGACGCTCAGCTGAGAGACGTCGAGGTCGAAGCGGCCGCCGACGCGAGCTCCAGAGAGGCCGACCTGGTACGTCTCGATCCCGCGCACGCGCCGCCATGGATTGACGAACTCGATGCCACGGGCAAGGTAGGGATAGACCTCCTTCTCGAGCGTCGCGATCGGAACCTTCGTGTCGTACATGAGGAGCGAGATACGTCGGAAGCGCGCCTCCAGGTCGGCGAGCCCGAGGCGCGGCATCGTGGGGATCGTGAACGGGAGGCAGTTCACTTTTGTCGCCATGTCGTGACTCTCCATCCGGATACGCCCCGCCCGGTGTGAAGCGCCGGTCCGGGCGCGGAGCGATGAAGGCCGAGACGCAATGCATGGGCCGAGGCGGAGCGTGCTGGAGGTGCGTGCTCTGCGGCGCGTCGCTCCGCGCCGCGCGCCGCGTGTGCGCCGCCACGCAAGGCGCTCGAAAGGCGCTGTTGTCCGCGTGGTTCAGGGAGAGAATCGGCGCGTCCGCCGTGGATTGCCCTGGTCCCTGGGGCGCCCGCGGTTATCTTCCCGCGCCGTTCGGCACGAAGCGCGCGGCGTTTCGCCCTCTCTGCCGGCGGCGAGTCACGAGGAGAAGAAGTGTCACGGGTTGTGGAGCGCGCAGCGAAGACCGCCAGCAGTCTCACGGAGCGGCGCAGAGCCACGGCGCGGCGGGTCGCCGCGTTCATGGCGCTCACCCTGGCCTCGGCGGGGTGCGCCGCGCAGGGAGCGCCGGCGCTCGCCGCGCGAGGCGGCGCGGACCCCGGCACGGGCGCTGGAGCGCCGGCGCCCGCCGCGCGCGGCGGCGCGGACGGCGCGGACGCCGGCGCGAGCGCGGCGGCAGAGCCCATCTTCCGTGAAGCGGAGTCGCTCGCGGGGCGCTACCGCGTCATCGGCGTGCAGCTCTTCGTGCTCGACCAGGCCGCGGAGGCGGGCGCGGCCGGCGGGCGCGGCGCGGCGCGGCGGGCGGCGCTCGAAGCAGAGGCCGCGCGGCTGCGGGCGGGCGTCGCGGCGGCCTACGCGGCGCTCGTCGACGCGCCGGCGCTGCGCGCGGCGGAGCAGCGGCCGCGAGCGCTCCTCGCGCTCGCGCGGGCGCTCCAGGACAGCGGGGACGCGCGCGGCGCCGAGGCGCGGCTGCGCCAGCTCGCGCTCGAGCACCCGGCGTCCGGCGAGGCGGCCGAGGCCTACCTCGCGCTGGCCGACCTTGCGTTCGCCGCGGGGCGCCTCGACGAGGCGGTGATCGCCTGCGACGGCGCGCTCCGCGGCGCCGCGGGGGCGCCGCTCCGCAAGCGCGCGCTCTACGTGAAGTCGTGGAGCCTGCGGGGCCTCGGCGGCCGAAGCGCCACCGAGGGGGCCATGAGGGCGCTGCGCGCCATCGTGCAGCTCGGCCCCGCGCGCGCCGGCTCGCTGGAGGCGACGATCGACGAGGCCGCGGAGCGAGAGCTCGTCGAGCTCTACGCGGCGCACGGCGACCTCGCCCAGGCCCGCGCCTTCTTCGCGGGCGCGGGCGAGCGCGCGGGCCCGCGGCTGCTCGGCGAGGTGGAGGCCCGCGCCGCGCGGCGCGGGCGCCCGGAGCCGCCCGATCGACCGGCCCTGTGAGGAGCGCGGCCGCCGCCCGAGAGCCGGCTCGCGCCGCGCACCAGCGCCGCACGGCGAGGACAGGCGCGCAGGTGCTGCCTCTCACGACGGCGGGGCAGCGCAGCGCGGCACAGACCGCGCGGCCATTGCGCTGCCCACAGCGCGCACGGAGAATGTCGCTCCGGAGAACAGCAGCGCATGATCCCGTGCCCGTCCGACGACGCCCTGGCCACCTGGCTCGCGGGCAACTTCCCGCACGACGACGCGGCGAGCATCCGCGGGCACGTGGCCGGCTGCGACGGCTGCCGCGCGCGGCTCTCGACGCGCCCGAGCGAGAGCGACCTCGGGGCGCCGCTCTTCCTCCACGCGACGCACCAGCGCTTCGGCGAGAGCGAGCGGCCGCCGTCGCCCCCGCTCTCGTGGGCGCCGCCGTCGGCCTTCGACGACTACCGCGTGGTGCGGCCGCTCGGCCGCGGGGGCATGGGGCAGGTGTACCTCGCCCACGACGAGGTCCTCGACCGGCCCGTCGCGCTCAAGTTCGTCGCGGCGGACAGCCCGGATCCCAGGACCATCGAGCGGCTGCGCGTCGAGGCCCGCGCGATCGCGCGCCTCCAGCACCCCAACGTCGTCGCCGTCTACCGGATCGGCGAGGTGCGCGGGCGGCCGTACATCGCCTACGAGTTCGTCGAGGGCGAGCCGCTCGAGCTGCTCCCGAAGCCGATCCCGTGGCCCGCCGCGCTGCGCCTCGCGCTCGGCCTCGCGCGCGGGCTCGCCGCGGCGCACCGGCGGGGCGTCCTCCACCGCGACATCAAGCCGGCGAACGTGATGCTCGACGCGAGCGGCGAGGTGAAGCTGCTCGACTTCGGCCTCGCCAAGCTCGCCGACCGGCCCGGCGCCCCCGCCCTCGACGCGGGCCCTCGCGCCGCGCCGAGCTCCGCCGTCGCGCCCGCGCCGTGGGCGCTCACGGACATGTCCGCCCTGACGACCGCGATCCCGATGGCGCTCGACGCGGCCTCCACGCTCGGGACCGCGAGCCTCACCGACGGCGGCATGATGATGGGCACGCCGCTCTACCTCGCGCCGGAGCTCTGGGCGGGCACCGCCGGCACGTCCCGCTCCGACGTCTACGCGCTCGGGCTGGTCTTCTACGAGCTGTGCGCGGGCCGGCTGCCTCACGCGGGGCTCGATGTGCACGCGATCGCCAGCTGGGTGACGGCGCGGGCGCTCCCGCCGCTGCGGTCGCTCTGCCCCGACGTCCCGGAGATGCTCGCGGCCGTCATCGATCGCTGCGTCCTGCGCGAGCCGGAGGCGCGCTTCGCGTCGGCCGAGGAGGTGCAGGCCGCGCTCGAGGAGACCGAGGCGCTCTGCCGGGCGTTCCAGATCGTCCGCCCCGCGTCGTCCCCCGCGAGCGCGCAGGACGCGGGCGCGGGCGTCGTGCGCGCCTCGTTCGAGCGCCTCGCCCCGCGCGCCGAGGCGCTCGTGACGCGCTTCTACGAGCGGCTCTTCGCCCGCGAGCCGGCGCTCCGGGCGCTGTTCCCGCCGGACATGCGCGAGCAGCGGCTCAAGCTCGCCGCGGCGCTTCAGCTCGTGGTCGACAACCTGCGCGCGCCGGACAAGCTGGTCGAGATGCTCGAGGCGCTCGGTCGCCGCCACGCGACGTACGCCGCGTTGCCCGAGCATTTCGACGCCGTGGGCCGCGCGCTGCTCGAGGTGCTCGAGGAGCTCGAAGGGGACGCGTGGTCGCCCGCCACCGCGCGGGCCTGGGCGAGCGCGTACGCGCAGGTCGCCGAGGCGATGCGGCGCGGGCTCGAGGCCGCGCGGGAGGGGGTGGTCTCCTCCACGCGGGCGCCCGCGCGGCTGCACGCCGCGGAGACCCGCTTCGCCACGAGCGCCGACGCGAGCCTGGCCTACAGGACCGCGGGCGGCGGGCCGATCGATCTGGTGCTGGTCCAGGGGTGGGTGACGCACGTGGAGGCCGCGTGGGAGGGCGCGCTCATCTCCCGGTTCTTCGCCGAGCTCGGCGCGTGGGCGCGGCTCATCGTGCTCGACCAGCGCGGCACCGGGATGAGCGAGCGCGAGGGCGCGGGCGCTCCGGCCGAGCAGCAGGCGGAGGATCTGCTGGCGGTGCTGGACGCGGCCGGCGTGGCGCGCGCCGCGCTCCTCGGCGTCGGCGCCGGGTTCGCGCCGTGCGCGCTGCTCGCGGCGGCGCACCCGGCGCGGGCGCGCGCCCTGGTCGCGCTCGGGAGCGCGGCGCAGATGTCTGCCTGGCCGGGGTGCCTCTTCGGGCTCGCCGGCGAGGACGCCGAGGAGGCCGAGCGCGCGCTGCGGAGCGGCTGGGGCGAGCCGCTCTTCCTCGAACGCCTGGCCCCGTCCGCGGCGGAGGACGGCGCGTTCCGGCGCTTCTGGGCCGCGTACCTGCGCCACGGCGCGAGCCCTGGCGGGGCGGCGCGCATGCTCCGGGCACACGCGGCGGCCGACGTCCGGTCCGCGCTGGGCCGGGTGAGCGTCCCGACGCTCGTGCTGCACCGGGCCGGCGATCGGGCCGTCCCGGCGGCAGCCGGGCGCGATCTCGCCGGCCGCATCCGCGGCGCGCGCCACGTCGAGCTGCCGGGCGACGATCACCTCCCCTTCGTCGGCGAGTCAGGTCCGCTGCTCGCCGAGCTGCGGGCCTTCCTTGGCGTGAATGCCGGGGGGAGCCCCGTCTCGAGCCTCGTGCCCTCCGCGGCGCTCGGCGCTGCCTCCGGCGGCTGACGCGCTCGGCGCGGGGCCAAGCACGCGACGCGTCGTCGCCCGTCTCGCGCCGCGGAGCTCTCGTGGACACTCCTGCGCTCGCACGACGAGCCGCCGGACGCGCGCCCGCCTCTCGGACGCTCGCGCTCGCTGCGCTTCCTCAACCGAAGTTTGCCCGCGCTACGATGCGCTGTTGAAGCGGATGAAGCGGATGAAGCGGATGAAGCGGATGAAGCGGATGAGCTCGAGTTCAGCCTGCGGACGTCCGCGTCTCCGGCTTCGCCCGATACGACTTGAGAGTTCTCCTTATCTCGATGTCTCTCCGGGAAAAAGGAAACATCCTGTCTACCTTGCGATCCCGTGATTCCCCCGCTAGCTTGAATTGATGATGGGATGGTCGCGCCCGCTGACCTGCTGTGTCGCTGCCGTGCTTGGCGCATTCGCGAGCGCTTGCTCCGGGACGGAGCAGGGCTCTGCCGGCGCAGCGGCGGGCGCAGGCGGGGCGGGAGGCGACGGCGGAGCCGAGAGCGCGGGCGGCGAGGACGCGGGCGGGGGCGCCGACAGCCCTCCTGGTGAGGAGGGCTGTCCCTGTGGGCCTCTGGGCCAGTGCGACGACGGGCTCCGCTGCGCAGACGGCGTATGTATTTCGGAGTGTGCCAGCGCCGATGATGATCCGATGGTCGACGGCGACTGCGACTGGCGGGGAGGCCCGGAGGACCCTTCATTCCAGCGCTCGGATACGTGGGGCACCACGGGGGCAGCGCTCGTCTCCCCCGAGGCCGAGGGCAACGGCAACCCCGGGGCCGGCATCATCGGGAGAGACGCGGTGTGCCAGATGGCCGGCTTCTATCAGCGCCTCTCGATGCCGGACCTCGCGTGCGCTGGACCGCTCCTGCTCACGTTCGCCGCGCGCATCGGCTGCGAGCTCGCGATGGACTGCCTCGGCCCGCCGGGGGTCGGGGTCCGGATCGACGGAGGGTTCACCAACCTCGATCTCATGCCCTCTTCGTCCTTTGCCCCGCAACGCGTGTGCCTGGGAGAGCGCGCCTACGGCAGGCCGATCGAGCTGCTCCTCGGGCCCGCCCGGCGTTCTCCCTTGTGCGATGAGGACACCGGACAGGACTTCACGCTGACGTTCGATGACGTCGCCCTTCAGCCTGATGAAATGAACGAGTGCCCGCCGCCTGGCCAGGTGCTGAACGGCGACTTCGAAGCAGGCGCCGCCGGCTGGAAGGCGACCCCCGAGGGCGGCGTCTCCGAGATCGAGCGCGGCCTGGGCCAGGGCGGCGGCAAGGGCGGACATCTCGCCACCACGCTCTTCTGCCAGGTTCCCTCGCTCGAGGGCACGCTCTCGGCGCCCTTGCCGTCCGCCGCGCTGCCGAGCCCAGCGCTCCGCATCTGGAGCCGTGGCAGCCCGGGGGCCATCGTCGATGTGATGCTGAGCACGCACCGGCTGACGGCCCTGACGGGCACGGGCGAGGCGCAGGTCTCGCATACCTGCCTGCCCCGGTGGGCGCTCGGCATGGCGCACCGCCTCGCGTTCGCCTTCCGGAACCGGCACAGCCAGCGGTGCATGGAGGAGAACAAGCGGGATTTCACGGTGGATGACCTCGCCATCGTCTCCGACGACCGCTGCCCCGGGGACGCGCCGCTCTTCGACCCCGGCTTCGAGAACGACGGCGCCGACGCGGGCCTCTCGCCGACATGGGTCCTCAACGCGGAGGACCCCGCGCGCGGCAGCGCCAGGCTCGCCGTCGACTCAGCGGCCGCGCACGCCGGCGACGTCTCGCTCTCGCTGTCCGTGCGGAAGCCGTGCCGCGAGCCCTCGGCCTCCACCGTGTTCACCGTCCCCGAGCCTCAGGGGACGGCCGGTCCGGCGCTGAAGTTCTGGTACCGCACGAGCCACCTCCTCGCGGCGACCGCCTCCTCGACGCCAGGAGGCGCCCTGGCTGCCAGCGAGCGCTGGACGCAACAGACGATCTGCCTGGATCCGCGCACGGCGGGCAGGCCCCAGCAACTCTCGTTCAAGATAAGAGCCAGCGGGACCTGCGACGCGCCGCTCGACAACGAGGCCTTGCACGTGGACGACGTCGAGGCGACGACCGATCCCTCCTGCCCGGCCGCGCCGCTCCCCTGAGCTGCGGAGCCCTGGCGCCTCGATTCGCCGCGCAGAAGGCGCCTCTCGGCTCAGCCGCGCTTCCGGCCCACCAGGATGACGATCGGATAGGCGAAGTGGACCTCGTCCCCCCGGAGCTCCGCGCCCACGCCGAGCGCGTCGACGCCGACGTCGGCGCGGTAGAGGGCCCGGAGCCGGTCCGCTCCGCCGGGCTCCGGGAAGGAGGCCCGGAGCGCGGCCTCGAGCTCCACCTCGAGCCGGTACCGCGTCGTCGTCTCGATCTCCAGCCCCGCGGCGTCGAACAGGGCGCCGAGCTCGCGCTCGGTGAGCGCGCTCGCGTGCGACGGATCGCGGATCTTCTCGGCAGCGTCGTACGCCGCCCGCTTGTCCTCGGCCGGCGCCACGTCGATCACGGCGACTCGCCCGCTCCTCTGGCACACGCGGGCCATCTCGCGCAGCGTCACAAGCGGCTCCAGCAGGTGATGGAAGCTGTAGCGCGTCGTGACCAGGCGATAGCTCTCGTCCGGATAGGGCAGCCGGCTCGCGTCGCCGAGCTCCCAGGTGACGTTGGCGAGGCCGAGGCTCGCCTGCCTCTTCCGCGCCTCCTCCAGCATCGCCGGGACGATGTCGAGCCCCCGCACGCTCGCCACGCGCTGGGCCAGCGCGCAGGCGACGATCCCCGGCCCGCAGGCCACGTCCAGGGCCGCGTCGCTCGGCGCCGGGTCGAGCGCGTCGAGCAGCAGCCCCATGGCGGATTCCGCCGAGTGGGCCCGGACCTCGGCGAACGGCCTGGCCTGGCGGGTGAACTGTTCCTGTATCAACGCATCGTGCGCCGCGGGAGTGGCTTGCTTCATGGCGCTCGAAGATGGACGCGCTCCGGCTTTACGGCTGCCGGCGATCGGACAAAGATCACCGCCGAGAGGCCACGCCTTGCAAGCCCGCGTCCTGACCCCGACGGAGACCACCGAGCACCTCGCGCGGCTCGGGCTCGACCATGCCGGCGCGCGCGCGTTCTCCTACGAAGACGAGCTGCGGGGAGCCGTGTACGGCTGGCACACCCACGCGCGGCACCAGCTGCTCTGCCCTCTGGCCGGCACGGCGCGCCTCGAGGTCGAGGACGCGTCCTTCCTGCTCCCCCCGCTGCTCGCCGCGCTCATCCCCGCGGGCGAGCGGCACGCCACCACCTGCGGCGACGCGTCCATCGTCTCGATCTATTTCGAGCCCGCCGCGTTCCCTTCCCCCCTCGCGGCGGTGAGGATCTTCGAGATCCCCGCGCTCCTGCGCGAGATGGTGATCTACGCGCGCCGCTGGCCGGTCGCGCGGCGTCCGGACGACGCCGCGGCCAACACGTTCTTCGCGGCGATGGCGGACATCATCGGCCCGCTCCTCGATCGCGGCGCCACGTACCGGCTGCCCCGCGGCAAGACGCGGCCGGTGCAGCGCGCGATCGAGTGCGCGCTGCGCGACGTCGCCAGCGCCGATCTCACGCGGGCCGCGGCGTTCGCAGGGGCGACCGAGCGCACGCTGCGGCGGCGGTTCCGCGAGGAGACCGGCGTCACGTGGCGCGGCTTCGTCACGCGCGCGCGCGTGCTCCGGGCGATCGACCTGCTCTCCGGCTCGAGCGCCAGCATCACGCAGGTCGCGCTGGACGTCGGCTTTCAGAGCCTCGGCGCGTTCGCCGCCGCGTTCCGCGCCGTCACCGGCCAGACGCCGAGCGAGTTTCGCAGGACCGCCCGGCCATCGCCGGGCGGTGGACACGAGAGCTGACCTGACGGCGCGGACGCGCCCCTCGAAGAGCGCGCCGCGCGCGGGCGGCCCCCCGCGGCGCGCGCCGCGAGATCGCGGGTTACTGCGTGATCGCCCGGAGGTCGAGCATCTCTTCGACGCTCGGGACCACGATGAGGTCGCAACGGCGGTTCTTCTGCCGGCCCTCGTCGGTGTCGTTGGTCGCGACCGGATCGGTGTCCGCGAAGCCCGCCGCGCTCCAGTTCGCGACGGGGAGCGCGCCCCCGCCGCCCTTGACGTCGGCCGGGCTGACGAGGAACACGAGCACCTCGCGGGCGCGCATCAGCGACAGGCCCCAGTTGTCGCGGAACTGGCCGCCCACGAGCGGCTTGTTGTCCGTGTGGCCGGCGACCTGGTAGTCGCGCTGGAGCAGCGACTTGTCGTTCTTGACGACCGTCGCCACCTTGAGGAGGATCTCCTTGCCCTCCTTCTTCAGCGTCTCGCGCCCGGAGTCGAAGAGGACGTCGCCCGGCAGCGAGATGACCATCCGGTTGTTCCGGATGTTCACCGCCAGGCCGAGCTTCGTGAGCTCGTCCAGCTTCTTCTTGAGCGTCTCGAACCGCGCCTTGATCGCCTCCAGCTGGCGGGCGCGGGCCTTGAACTCGGCGAGCGCCTTCTCGCGCTCCTCCAGCGTCGAGCTCAGCTGCGACACCTGCGTGCTCGTCGCCTGGAGGTTCTCGTTCAGCTTGCCGATGTCGACCCCGGCCGCCTCGAGCTGCTTCGTCAGCTCCGCGACCTTCGCCTGGGCCGCCTCGAGCTCCTTCTGCGTCTCGGCGAGGCGGCCCTCCGTGGTCTGGTGCTGGCTCTGAAGGCGGTTGTACTTGTCGAGCTGGGCCTTCCACTCCTCCTCGGAGTAGCCGCACCCCAGCGAGGACGACGCGATCACGGCAGGCAAGAAGGCCGCGAAGGCGGTTCTGCGACCTTTCAAGACACGAGGGTGCATGAGCACGCTCCTTCACTCTAGTTGGTGAACATGAGCTGGGGCCGATGGCTCGGCCCGCGCCCGGTTCCAGGTGACAGCGGCCTGTCAGGCCGTGCGGACGCGTACCCTACCGAGGTCGCGCGCGATTGTAAAAGGCCGTATCGAGCCGCCCGACCCGCCGCCTCGCGCGCCTCTCTCCGTCGCCGCGCCCCGTCACCGCGTCCACCAGGCGCGGCGCGCTGACGCGGCGCGTGGTTTGCGCCATTGCAACACTACCGCGCTTGTCCATTGTTCCCGCCTGCGCACCTGCTAATGGGACGGCCCATGGCCTATCGCATCACGCTGATCCCGGGCGACGGCATCGGCCCGGAGGTGGTGACGGCGACTCAGGATGTGGTCTCCGCCGCCGGCGTCGCCGTCGACTGGGAGATCCACCACGCGGGCATCGAGGTCGCGAAGCTGACGGGCTCGCCGCTCCCCCTCCCCGTGATCGACGCCGTGCGGAAGAACCGGATCGCCCTGAAAGGCCCGGTGACGACGCCGATCGGGGGCGGGTTCCGCTCGGTCAACGTCACGCTCCGGCAGACGCTCGACCTCTACGCGAACGTGCGGCCGATCCGCAGCCTGCCGGGCGTCGACCCGCGGTTCGACGTCGACATGGTCATCGTGCGCGAGAACACCGAGGGGCTCTACGCCGGGCTCGAGCTCATGATCCTGCCCGGCGTGGCCCAGAGCATCAAGCTCACGACCGAGCGGGGCTCGACGCGCATCGCGGAGTTCGCGTTCCGGTACGCGAAGAAGCACGGCCGGAGCAAGGTGACCATCGTCCACAAGGCGAACATCATGAAGATCTCCGACGGCCTCGCGCTCGACTGCGCGCGGCGGGTGGCCGTGGGGCACCCCGAGATCCAGCTCGGCGAGATGATCGTCGACGCGGCGGCCATGACGATGGTCCGCGATCCGAACCGGCTCGGCGTGATCGTGACGGAGAACCTCTACGGCGACATCCTCTCGGACCTCGGGGCCGGCCTTGTCGGCGGGCTCGGGATCGTGCCCGGCGCGAACATCGGCGACGACGCGGCGGTCTTCGAGGCGGTGCACGGGTCGGCGCCGGACATCGCGGGCAAGGGCTACGCGAACCCGACGGCGCTCGTGCAGAGCGCCGTGATGATGCTGCGGCACCTCGGCGAGCACGACGCGGGAGATCGGATCGAGCGGGCCCTGACGACGCTCTACCGGGCCGGCCAGGTGCGCACGCGCGACCTCGGCGGCGCCGCGAGCACGAGCGACTTCACCCGGGCGCTCTGCGCGGAGATCGAAAGGCCTCGCGCGGAGGCCTAGCGGAGGGCATCCTGATCCCGCAGACGTGGGATCCGCCTTCACGTGGCTGCTCGAGTGGTGCGCCGAGCTCGTCGGCGCGACGGACGGGGCTGCCGGCGCCGCGGGCGACGACGCGAGGCGCCGGCGGCGGCTGCTGCTCTTCCTCACGCTCTCGTCGCTCGTCGCGGCGAGCTATTTCCTCAGCGAGATCTGGGGCGTGAAGGGCCTGCTCCCGGCCGCCCTGTTCTTCGCGCTCGCGGTGAAGGCGACGCGCGCCGTCCTCGACGCGCGCGCGTCCGTGTGGCGCGCCGCCGCGCTCGACCTCGAGGACCCGGCGCAGCGCCCGCGCGCCGGCGCGGATCCGTGGTTCTCGCCGCCGACGGCGAGGGTCCTGCGCGCGCTGGCCGCCGTGATCGACGCCGCGCGCCGGGAGCGCTACGCGGCCGCGCTGGAGCGGCTCCCGTCGATCGATCGGGCCGCGCTCCGGCCCGACGAGGCGCGGCTGCTCGAAGCGGCCCGCGCGCTGCTCTCGCTGGGCCTCGGCGACCCGGCGCGCGCGGCGCAGCAGGCGATCGTCGCGCTGCCCACGGGGATCGACGCCATCGACGCGCGGCTCGGCCGCGTGGTGATCGCCGACGCGTGGAGGAGCCCCGCGCGGCTCGAGGCGATCGATCGCGCGTGGCGGCAGGAGCTCCGGGGCGGCGTGGCGTCCGAGGCGCTCGAGCGCCTCCTGTCGCTGTCGCGGCTGCGCTTCGCGCCGCACGCGGTGGAGGCGCTCCAGCCCGTCGAGGCGCGCGCGCTGTCGGCCGAGGCCTGGTCGATCGGCGAGGAGGAGCTCGCCGCGGCGCTCGAGTCCCGCGCGCGGAGCGGCGTCTACCGCTGAGCCGGCGGCTCGCGGCGGCGGCTCACGGCGGCGGCTCGCGCGGCACGGCGGGCGCGATCTCGCGCAGCAGGCGGAGGCCGCCGAGCGAGATCTCGACCACCGCGGCGAGCCGCTCCGCCACGAGCTGCTCCGCCGAGGGCCCCGCGGCGCGTGTCTCCGCGACGAAGGCGAAGCAGCGCCGGCCGGAGCCGCCGAAGGCGACCGCGAAGCCGTCGATCGGCGCTCCCGGCGGGGAGTCGGCGACGCCGATCACCACGACCGTGTCGAACCCCTCCGGCACGTCGATCCGGCGCTCGGCGGCGGTGAGGCCCTCGCCGGGGCGCGGCAGGTCGCGCCAGAGCCGCGCGCGCGCCTCGCACGCCGCGCGGCTCGCGCGGCCGTCCTCGCGCCAGGTGCGCACGAGCAGCGACGTCGACGACGCGGCGTGGGTCGCGACGAGCCAGGGGCCCTCGCCGTCCTCGACGCGGAAGCCGCGCGCGTCGGGCAGGGGGAGCCGGAGATCGAAGCGATCCGAGCGGTATTCGCCGAGCTCGCCGTCGCCGAGCGTCGACGCCGCCTGTGCGGGCGTCGCGGGCCTCGGCGGCCCGGGCGGCGCGGCCGGGGCGGGCACGCACGCGGGTACCAGGGCGAGCAGCGCGGCGGCCGGCGCGAGGGCGCGGCGCGGCGCGCGCGCCTTCGGCTGCAGCGCGTGCCCCGGCGCTCCTTCGGGCTCGGCGCGCGGCTCCGGCCTCATCGCGTGAGCAGCACGAGCAACGCGCCTGCGCCGCCCTCCGCGTCCGGGGCCGTCGCGAAGGCGGCGACGTGGCGGGCGACACGGCCGTTGCTCAGCCAGGCGGCGATCTCGCCGCGGAGCACGGCGTGGCCGCCGGGCGAGTGGTTGCCCTTGCCGTGGACGATGGCGACGACGCGGTCGCCGTCTCGCTGGCGCTTGCACACGAACGCCTCGACGGCCTCGCGCGCCGCCTCGAGCCTCAGGCCGTGCAGATCGAGGGTGCCGTCGACGGCGTAGCGGGCGCGGCGGAGCCGCCTGAGCTCGCGCGGATCGACGTCGAGGCGCCGGCCCTCTATGCGCTCGCTGTCGTCCGTGGTCTCGAACTTGATCCCCTCGATGACGAGCGAGCGCATGCGCGAGCGCGCGTCCTCGTCCGGATCGAACGCGATCGTCGGGAGCGCGGCCCGCTCGACGCGGCTGGCGGTGACCGGGATCCGGGTCGCGCGATCCTCGAGCACGCGGACGCCGGCCATGTAGATAGCGAAGGTCTCGGGGTCGACGGGCCGCGGCGCCGGCTCGGCGCCTGCTCGCGGCGCCGCGCCTGCGCCCGGGGGCGCGGGCGATCTCGTCCTGGGCTTCGCCTCGGGCGAGCCTGCCGTCGTCCTGGGCTTCGCCTCGGGCGAGGCCGCCGTCGCCTTGGGCTTCGCCTCGGGCGCCGGCTTGGCCTTGTTCAGCTGCCGGAGCGTGGAGAACGGCTGATAGAACGCCTCATTCACCTTGCGCGCCGCCGCCTTCGCGGCTTGCTCCGGGCTGGCCGTCGTTCTCGTGTCTCTCTCGCGCTTCGCGCTCTTCGCCATCCCCCAGAACATCGCTCGCGAGGCCGCGGAGTGCAAACCGGACGGCTTCGATGCCGGCGAGCTGCCCGTCCTCGAAGTGCCAGTCGGGGTCGTCGAGGCCGGGGAAGTCGTGCGGGTTGCGGATGTCCTCGGCCGTGAGCGTCGGGATGAGGCGCCTCGCGAGGTCGATGACCTTGGCCCTCTGCGCTCCCTCCATGTCGGCGAGCAGCGCGAAGATGCGGTGGAAGAGCTCGGCGGGCGAGGGGGCGGCGGGCGGGGCGCCTGGGCGGCCCGCGTCGTGAGAGCGCATCGGGCGCAGCATACGCCATCGGGCCGGGCGCGCCGCGGCGCGAGGAACGCGGACCCAGCCGCCCCCGGCGGCCGCTCCTGGATCGAGGTCAGCGAGGCTCTCCGAGGCGCAGGATCGGCCCGGGGCGATGCTCTGCCGGCGTTGCCTCTGATCGCCCGGGGTCATCGGGCTGCCCGTAGGGATGGAAGTCCCCGTACGGCCTGAAGGGTCTGGCCGGCCGGAAGTGCCCATACGGCCTGAAGGGTCTGATCGGCCGGAAGTGCCCATACGGCCTGTGCGGCCAGAACGGCCGGAACGGCCGGAAATGCCCATGATATGGGACATCATCCGGGGGAATCCTGGCGTCGGGGAAGTCCGAGCTCGTTGTCTCCTCGACGAGCACGAGATCTTCGATGGGCGTCGTGCTCCCCGCAGCAGCCATCTGCGCGGTGCCGAGCGCCATTCCGGACAGCGCCAGGGCCCCGAGCGCTTTGACCAGCTTCATCACGGAATCCTTTCACGATGCGAGCGTCTCGCCGGGAATCATCCCGTGCGGGTTGCGTCCACGGCGATGCAAGCGTGAGGCCCGTTCGCGGCAGACCGCCGCCGCGCGCGCGCCTCGCACGCCGCGGGGCGTCTCGTGTGCGCGCGGTGGACAGCGACCGGTACCGGCCTGCGCGCGTGCGCGTCGATATCGACGCGACCGTCCCCTTCCCGGCTCAGGGCGTGATCAGGACATTCGACAGATCATCGACGATCCTGCCGACATCGCCGCCGTCGAGATTGACGAGCACGGTGATGGAAGCATCCTTGTCGACCGCGTAATAAGACGACGACGTGAAGCCCCAGATACCGCCGTCGTGACCGACCTGGACGCCGAGCGGAGATTCCCGGCGCGACAGCCCGAGGCCGTACCCGGTGACCTCGCCGAGGGGCGCGTCGACCCACGCGGTCATCTCTTCGAGCTCGGCGGGACCGAGCAGCGTGCCGTCGAGCACCTTGCGGTAGAAGCGCGTGAGATCGCCCGTGGTCGAGACCAGCGCGCCCGCGGCGCCGGCCGCCGACGCGTCGATCGCGGAGGTCATCTCGACGAGCTCCCCCCGGCTCCGCCCGTAACCGTGCACGAGGCCGGGCAGGGCCTCCTCGGCGCCGTCGAGGTAGGTGTGCGCGAGCCCCGCCGGCTCGAGGACGCGGGCGCGGAGCAGCTCGCCGATGGGCTCTCCCGAGGCCGCTTCGACGATCAGGCCGGCGATGATGTAGTTCGTGTTGGAGTAGGCGAAGCCGCGCCCTGGCTCGAAATACGGCGGCTTCGACGCCGCGAGCGCGATGAGCTCCGCGGGTGTCCACGCGCGCGTCGGATCGTCGAATGCCGCGGTCCAGAACTCGTCGAGCGCCGTGTAGTCGAAGACGCCGCTCGTGTGGTTCAGGATCTGTCGCACGGAGATCTGCTCTCCGCGGGGGACACCGCCGACGTACGCCGAGACGGCGTCGTCGAGCGACAGCCGGCCTTCCGCGCGGAGCATCAGCGCCAGCGTGGAGACGAAGGTCTTCGTGATGCTCCCTGCGCGGAAGAGATCGCCGGGCTGGATGGCCACGTCGGCCTCGGTGTCCGCGACCCCCGCCGCGCCGAGCCAGCTGCACCCGCCGAGATGCACGGCGGCGGCCGCGCCGGGGAGCCGCTGCACCTCCACGGCCGCGTCGAGCGCACTCTGGAGCTCGACCGAGAGCTCGTCACAGCCGGCGCCCGGCGCAGGGTCTGAGCCTCCAGGTCCAGCGGCGGCGCTCTCGACTCCGACGCTCCCACGGTCCTCGTCGTCCGTGGTGGCCACCATGTCGAGCGGAGCGGGCGAGGAGCTCGTGCACCCCGCGAGCAGGACAACGCCAATACAAGAAGAGAAGAGAGCTGTCGGCCGAAGGACACGGCTCATCGATCGGGTCTCCATGGCCTCCCCGTGAGGTCCATTGCTGCGCTCCGCCGCGCCGCTCCCGATCTCCAGGGGCGGCCCGCGAAGGACGGGCATCAAGACGCGACGGGTCCGACCGTGTCAACCGGCCCGCAACGATGCGGGTGCTCTCGCTCACGCAGGACGTCGATAACGCAGCTTATCGCGTGAGTCGGCAGACAGGCCGTTCCCACGAATCATGCGCGACGGCGAGCGCCCGCAGCAAGGTGATCACGGCGATCGAGTGGCTGATCCGGCCGTCCTGCATCGCCGCCCTCACGTCATCTGCGCTCATCAGGACCGCTTCCGTGCTCTCGTGCTCGTCGCCCTCGGGCTCGCCGACCCGCCGCGCGCCGCGCGCCAGGTAGAGGAAGCAGCGGTTCGCCTGGAGCGCAGGATTCGGGTGCACCCACCCGAGCGTCTCGAGCGACTCCACGGCATACCCCGTCTCCTCCAGGAGCTCGCGCGGCGCGGCGGCCGCCGGCTCTTCCCCTGGATCGACAAGGCCGCCAGCCGTCTCGATGGTCACCGCGTCGACCCCGTGCCGGTACTGCCGCACCAGGACGAACTGACCTTCATCCGTGATCGCGGCCACCGAGATCCAGTCGGCGAGCTCCAGCGTGAAGGCGGGATAAGACGCGCCCGCAGCCATGACTTCATGGCGATGGATCGCGAGCGGACCGAACGTACCGGCGAGCGCCGAGGCGTGCCTGCGAGGAATCGTGATACCCATCCCGCCTCACTACTACGGCGTGCCTCTCGCCGCCTTCTCCGGCATCGCTCCTGTCTTCTGCGACACCGCTCCCGCCTTCTCCTGCGTCGGGCTCGCCGTCTCCGACGCTCCCGCCTTCTCCTGCGTCGGGCTCGCCGTCTCCGACGCTCCCGCCTTCTCCTGCGTCGCGCTCGCCGTCTCCGGCGCTCCCGCCGTCTCCAGCGCCGCGCTCGCCGCCTTCTCCGGCGCCGCGCTCGCCTTGTCCGGCGCGGGACCCGCCATCTTCTCCGGCGCCGCGCTCGCGGACTTCTCCTTCTCGCCGCGCTCCCGCCGGAGCACCTCCTCCGCGTCCTCGCCGGGCATCCGCTCGGTCGCCCCTCGCCCTTCGTCCTGCGGCGGCGGCCACGCGGTCACATAGCGGGGTGCCTCGCCGGGTCCGGACGCATCGATCCACGAGACGCTCCCCGTCCCTGGCGCGCGCACATCGACGTGCACGAACGAGCTGTTCGGATAATACCCGCAGCCCGTGTCGGCGAGCGCGCGGCAGGCGGCTGCGAGCTCGTCGTTACGCACCCCGGCGATGCGCAGATCGAGCGCCCGGCCCGTCTGGTGCAAGCTGCCCTGGCTCTGCGGCCGGTACCCGCTCACGAGCGACACGAGCCGGCCCGGGTACCGCCGCGCCAGCGCGTCGATGCGGGAGAGCAGCCCGGGATCGAGCAGCCGCACGCCGGGCGCGATCTCCCCTGCCTGCACCCCGCTCGCCCTGCTCCCGGCGGCTCGCGGCGCATCGCCGGCGCGCCGCCCCTTGCGGCTCGCCGCTTCCGGCCTCCGCGCGGACGCGCCCTCGTCGGACAGGATCGGCCGCGGCGTGCCCCACGGGCGCGCAAGCAAGGAGAGGGCGCGCCGGGCCTCCTCGCGCGGTTTCCCCTTGCAGTCGACCAGCTCGAGGCGCTCGGGCTCCAGCCCGCTGCGATCCATCGACAGGACCGGTCCGTGGCACGGCTTCGGAGGCGCCTCCCGCTCCACCCCCTTCTTCGCTCCGCGCCGCTTGCTCTCGGCCGTGCGCGCCGCCCGTCTCTTCTCCTTCTTCCTCTCGCCGCCCGCCTTCTTCTTGGCGACCACCTTTTTCCCGCCGCCCGCCTTCGCCGAGCCACCCGCGTTTCCCTCCGCGTCTGCAGCCGCGTGCGGCGCCTCCTTGCGGGTACGGGCCCTCTCCTTCCGGTTCCGGCCCCCCGCCCCGCTCGTCTTCTCGTCGCCGGTCGCCGCCGAGGCGCTCTTCGCGCGACGATCGGGCGAGCTCTCCCGCGTCGTCGTTCGTGGAGCTTGCTCCGCGCCTGCGGGGCTCGCCGGCGCCCGATCCCGACGGGTCGGCTCGCTCTTCTCTTCCCTCGATTCCCCGGACCTCTCGGCAGCAGCGTGCGCCCTGGGCAGCGGCTCCGCGCAGACGGGCCCCGCCAGGATCGCCGGCACCGCGATGCTCACCAGCACCGAGAGCGCGGCCGCGCGAGCACGCCTCAGGCGCGCACGCGGCTCCCCTCTGCGCACAGCTCCCCCTGCGTCCCGCGGCGCCGCGCCTTCACTGCTCACGGATCGAAGGCTCATCATGGAAAGCTCCAGTCGGGTCGGGTGCGAGTGCCATCCGCCAAGGAGCGGATCTCCCAGACACGGCGTCGCCGCCCGTCCGCAGGATGTGGGATTGGGAAGGGCAGTCAGCGGTCCGCTTCTTGAATCGACCTGGAACGAGACCGGCTACCTCGAAACAGCGTCTCCGAGACGCCCCTCGCGGAAGCTCGCAAGCTCGGAAGGGAGACTCGGAAGGCAAGCTCAGAAGGGACCGAACCTGAGGGCAGGAATGGCATGAAGTGCGGAGGGCAGCCCAATTTTCTGCGGCGCTGACCAAAGGCTGTGGTAGGAACCCAGCTGCCTCGCGGCTGCGGTCGGGTCGTGAGCGCGGCTCCGGGGTGCATGGGGGCAGAGCCCCTCGTCACGCGGTCCGCGGCCGGGTATCGCCCGGCGCACCACGCACTGCGGCGTGGCCCTACCTTCACGATCAACGCAGCCAGCGTGATCAGCGCGGAGATAGGCGTCGCGTCCCTTGCGCAACATCGTCCGGGCCATCGCGGATCGCGGGGGAAGCGCCCGGCCCAACACGCACCAGCCTCATTCACCACAACATCGATGCAAGCGGGGCGCCACACGCGGGATGCGGAAGCCGAACCCGGTGGCGCGTCCATGATCGCTCCGAGGTCACCAGGGGCACGACATGCGGCGAATTCGTAGAGACGCAACCAAGGTCTGGCACAATCCCGAGCTCCACACGGCCTATGGCCGTGGTCAGCCGAACAGCGCGGGGCTGCCGCGTCCGACGCAGAGCGGCGAGGACCGGCGGGCAGCCAAGCAACACCGCGCCGCGCTCGAGGCGCTGTTCTCTCCGCGCAAGGAGCCGGAGGCAGAGGACAGCAAGGGCGGGCGCGTCAAGTCCGGACGCGACGCCGCGTCCAAGGCGCCGGGGCGCATCGTCCTCGCGCCGCCTCCGCAGAGCGACCCGAAGGCCGTCGAGCGCCAGCGGCTCCTGTCGAAGCTGCTCTGCGCGTCGGGCCGGCCCAACATCTCCAAGGCCGCGAACGAGTTCCTCCGCGCCGGCCACACCTTCCCCGCGGAGCAGGACGTGTACCTGCAGCTGCTCGAGCACAGCGACGAGCAGCGCATCCAGGAGGCGATCGACGAGCTCGCGGGCATCCTCGTCGGCGAGCTGCCGAAGCGGCGCGCCGTGCTCGAGTCGCGGCTCCGCCGCATCGAGGAGTTCGCGGAGGAGCCCGCGACGCGCGAGGCCGCCGAGCGGCTGCGCCGCCAGGTGAGCGGCAGGCCCGAGGCCCCGGCCGCGGACGGCGCGCCCCGGCGCAGCGCGGATGGGGGCGTCTCCGAAGCGAGCGGCGAGGCGGAATGACGCGCGCGGAATTCGAGGCCGAGCTCCGCAAGCTGATCCAGGCGTTCGAGACGGGCACCGGCAACGAGCGGTGCGTCGCGTGCGTCTCGTGCGAGCGCTGCGTCGACTGCACGTTCTGCCGCAACTCGAAGGCGCTGCAGCGGTGCCACTACTGCGTCGACACCCAGCGCTCCTCGGACAGCACGCACTGCCGCGGCTGCCGCGATCTCATCGCGTGCAGCCACTGCGTCGCGTCCGAGCGGTGCACGCAGTCGTCGTACCTCGTGCGCTCGGTCGACTGCACCGGCTGCACCTACTGCTTCGGCTGCGTGGGGCTCGTCCGGAAGGACTTCCACATCCTCAACCAGCCGTACGATCGCGGCACCTACTTCAAGCTCACGGCCAAGCTGATGCGCGAGCTCGGGCTGAGCGCGGGCACCGGGGCGGAGCCCGCCGCCGCCGCGCCGAGTCGAAGCGCGGCCGCGCAGCGCTAGCGATGCGCGCGGTCGTTCAGCGCGCGCTCGGCGCGCGCGTCGAGGTCGGAGGCCAGGTGGTCGGCGCGATCGAGCGCGGCCTCGTGGCCTTCGTCGGCGCCGCGAAGGACGATGACGACGCCGACGCCGACCACGTCGCGAGCAAGATCGCGGGCCTCCGCGTGTTCAGCGACGACGCAGGCAAGATGTCGCGGGCGCTCGCGGACGTGCGCGGCGGCGGCGTGCTCGCGATCAGCCAGTTCACGCTCTTCGGGGACGTCCGGCGCGGCCTGAGGCCGAGCTTCGACGGCGCCATGGAGCCCGTGCGCGCCGAGGCGCTGTACGATCGCTTCGTCGCCGCCTTGCGGGCCCGCGGCCTCACGGTGGCCACGGGCCGCTTCCGCGCCGACATGCGCGTGTTCGTCGAGAACGACGGCCCGGTCACCATCCTCATCGATTCGAAGCGGACGTTCTGAGGGATCTGCCGCGATCGGCGGCGACGGCCCCCCCTTTTCCCCGAGCGCCGCGCAGGCTACGGGGGAGGCATGCGGGTCACCATCGTGGGCGCGGGGGCGCTCGGGCGGATCTACGGCGTGCGCCTCGCCACCCAGGGAGACGACGTCACGTTCGTGGTCCGGCCCGAGCGCGCCGGCGACGTACGGCCGTTCGTGGTCGAGCAGGTGAACGGCGCCGATCGACGCGACACGCTCGACCGCCCGCGCCTCGCGGCCGAGATCCCGGCCGACGCGGACGTCATCCTGATCACCGTGCGCTTCGATCAGCTCGTCCCGCGCGCTGACCTCGACGGCGCCGCGCAGCGCGCGGCGGGCGGCAGGTCGGTGGCGGATCTGCTCCGCGGCGGCCCGGCCGCGCCCGCCGTGGTGCTCACGCCGCTCCTGCCCAGGCAGCGCGCCGACCTCGAGGAGGCCGCCCGGCGCCGCATCACCCCCGCGATGCCGGGCGTCTCGGGCTACCTCGACGAGCGCGGCGTGGTCCGCGCCTGGATCACCGAGCTCGCGCCCACGCTCATCGACGAAGAGGGAGGCGCCCCCGCGGAGCGACCGCCGCTCGAGGAGCTCGCGCGCCGCCTCACGAGCGCCGGTGTCCCGGCGCGGCTCGAGCCCGACGTGGGCGCGCAGAACGTGGCCACCACGACCGCGTTCTTCCCGCTGATCGCCGCCATCGACGCGGGCGGCGGGGCGAGCGCCCTCCTCGAGAACGACGGCGTGCTCCGCACCGTGATCGAGGCCACCAGGGAGTCCGTGGCGCTCGCGGACCGGCTGGGCAAGGTGGCCCCGTGGACGAAGCTCCTCCTCCGGTTCATCGGGCCGCTCACGCTGAAGCCGGGCGTCGCGCTCGTGCGCCTGCTGGCCCCGGAGTTCTTGCGGTTCCTCGACGTGCATTTCGGCTCCAAGCTCCACGCGCAGCACCTCGCGATGGGCGCCACCGTCCTCGAGATGGGCCGAGAGCGCGGCGTGAGCATGCCGGCGCTCGAGCGGCTGCTCGCGCACCTCGGCGGCCATCCGCGGGCGCGCTGAGCCGCGGCTTCCCGCGCGCGTCGGCGTGCCGCGGCGTCGGCGTGCCGCGGCGTCAGCGCGCGCGCGCGGCCGCGAGCTGCGCGGCGAGCACGATCGCCTCGCGCATGCCGCGCGGGTCGGCGCGCCCCGTTCCCGCGAGATCGTACGCGGTGCCATGGTCGACGCTCGTGCGCACGATCGGCAGGCCGAGCGTGACGTTCACGGCCTCGCCGAAGCCCAGGAGCTTGCTCGGGATCGTCGCCTGGTCGTGGTACATGGCGACGACCCCGTCGAGCGCGCCGCGCGCCGCGAGCCGGAACGCCGTCTCCGCGCCGACGGGCCCGGTCAGCTCCGCCGCCGGGCCCGAGCGCGAGAGCCGCCGCGCCGCGAGGCGGATCCCCGGCGTGATCCGCACCTGCTCTTCGTCGCCGAGGAGCCCGCCTTCGCCTGCGTGCGGGTTGAGCGCGGCGACGGCCACGCGCGGCCTCTCGCGGCCGAGATCGCCGAGCAGCCGCGCGAGCCACACCGCGGCGCGCGCCACCTCGCGCGGGCTCACCGCGTCCGGCACCTCGCGCAGCGGCACGTGGGTCGTCACGAGGGCGGTCACGAGCTTGCCCGAGGCGAAGGCCATCGTGACCTCGCGCGCGCGGAGCCGCCGGCCCAGGTGCTCGGTGTGCCCGAGGAAGTCCGCGGACCCCGGCGCGCCGCTCGTGGCGATCGCGTGCTTCGACGCAGGCCCCGTGACCAGCGCCGCAGCGACGCCTTCGCGGACCAGGTCCGTCGCCGCGTCGATCCACGCGAGCTGCGCCGCGCCGTCCTCGGCCTCGGGCCGACCGAACGCGCTCGGCCGCGAGAGCCGCGCGCTGCCCGCCCAGAGCCCGATCGCGCCGGGCGCGAGCTCCTCGATGGCGGCGCGCCCATCGACAACGACGAGCCGGCGGGCCGCGACGCGGACGAGCCTCGCTGCCCGCCGGATGATCGCCTCATCGCCGACGAGCACGCAGCGCGCGCCCTCGACGGACGCCGCGCCGGCCACGGCCACCTCGGGGCCCACCCCGCTGGGGCACCCGACGCTGATCGCGACGATCGGCGGCCCGGCGGGGCGCGAGCGACCGCCGCCGCGCGCCGCACCGGCGGCGGTCGCTCGCGCCCCGCCGCGGCGAGCCGGCGACGTCATCGGGTGATGCGCCGCTCGCGCCCGGGCGGCGTGGCGTCGCTCACCGAGGGCGCCGCTCGCCGCTTGGCTTGCGCGGCCTCTTCCTCGTCGCCCTCGCCCTCGTCCTCGTCGCCCTCGTCGTCGCTGTCGTCGTCCTCGTCCTCGTCGCGCAGCTCCCCGCGCTCGTCGCCCTGGGCCTCCTCGCCGGCCCCGCTCCGCTGGAGCGCCCTGCTCGCATCGCCGCCCTCGGGACCACCGGCGCCGGGGATCGGCGACTCGAGGCGGTACCCGGCCCCGCGCAGCGTGACGAGCGGCAGCGCCGCGCCGAGCTTCGCCCGGAGACGCCTCACGTGGATGTCGACGGTCCGCGCGCCGCCCTCGTACTGGCTGCCCCAGACCCGGCGAAGGAGCTCTGTTCGCGACACAACTTTTCCGCGGCGCTCGCACACGTACGAGAGCAGCGCGAACTCCTTCGCGGTGAGCGGCACGTGCATGCCGCCGACCGAGACGTCGTGGGCCGCGCGATCGATGACGATCGCGCCCACCTTCACCCGCTCCTCGGTCGCGAACTCGCTGCGGCGCCACTCGACGAGGCGCACGCGCGCGTAGAGCTCGGCCGGCACGTACGGCACGAGCAGGAAGTCGTCGAAGCCGCTGGACGGCTCGATCCGCGCGATCTGCGCGACGCTCACGGCGACCAGCGCGCCGACCTCCTCGAGGCGCGGCTCGCGGCGCAGCGCGCGCAGCGCCGCGGCCGCCAGGTCCGGCCTGTCGAGCGCCTCGACGACGATCGCCCGCGCCTTGCTCTCGTCGTCGTGGAAGAGCCGCGGTGGATCATCCCAGAGATCCAGGGTTCGCACGTCAGCGCCCAGCGAGCGCAAGACCGATGCGGCACCCTCGTCGCGCTCCAGATCCGGTCCGTGTCCAACGATGGCTATGAACGAGCGACGCGCCATGAACGCCCCGTATACGGGTGTCACGCCGGGCCGGCAAGACGCACCGCGCTAAACCCACCAATGCCGCTGCGAGGCTTACCTTTCGCCTGGCGTTCCAGCCTTGAAAATCAGCCGATCCGCGTTCCGCCGACCGTGATGAGATCGATCTTGATTGTGGGACAGCCAACACCCACGGGGACGCTCTGTCCGTCCTTGCCGCACGTCCAGATGCCGTCGGAGACGGCGACGTCGTGGCCGAGCATGGTGACGCGCCGGAGCACCTCGGGGCCGTTGCCGATGAGGTTCACGCCCTTGAGGGGCGCGGTCAGCTTGCCGTCCTCGATGAGGTAGCTCTCGGTCAGAGAGAACACGAAATCGCCGTTCGAGATGTCGACCTGGCCGCCGCCGAACTTCTTCGCGAAGACGCCTCGCTTCACGGACCTCACGATCTCCTCGGGATCATGCGGGCCCGCGAGCAGGATGGTGTTCGTCATCCTGGGCATCGGCGCGGCGGCGAAGCTCTCGCGCCGCCCGTTGCCGGTCGGCGTGAGCCCGAAGTGCCGGGCCGAGAGCCGGTCGTGCATGTACCCGACGAGCTTGCCGTTCTCGATGAGCGTGCTGCGCTCGGGCTCGTGGCCCTCGTCGTCCACGTTGATCGTGCCGCGCGACTGGAGGAGCGTCGCGTCGTCCACCACCGTGCAGAGCGGGCTCGCGACGTCCTTGCCGATCTGCCCCGCGTAGTTGCTGGTCCCCTTGCGGTTGAAGTCCGCCTCGAGCCCG
Source organism: Sorangium sp. So ce145 (assembly GCF_051525985.1). Classification (NCBI taxonomy): domain Bacteria; kingdom Pseudomonadati; phylum Myxococcota; order Polyangiales; family Polyangiaceae; genus Sorangium; species Sorangium sp. So ce145. The sequence goes on from NZ_CP150315.1 coordinate 8,891,221, forward strand.
TGCCCCACCGCCTCGTGGAGCAGGATGCCGCTGTCGCCCGGGGCGAGCACGACGTTCATCTCGCCGGCGGGCGCGTCGCGGGCGTCGAGCATCGCGACCGCCTGCCGGGCGGCCTCCTCGGCGTGCCACTCCGGCGACTTGCCCTCGAAGTAGGCCGTCGTCATGCGCCCGCCGCCGCCGCTCGAGCCTTCCTGGCGCTTTCCGCCGCGCTCGGCGAGCGCCCGCACGCCGAAGCGGATGAGCGGCTGCACGTCGTGCGCCATCCGCCCGTCGCTCGTGGCCACGAGGACCTCGCGCACCTCCTCGACGAAGCTCGCCTCCGCCTTGACGATGCTGGGATCGTAGGCGAGCGCCGCGGCGCTCGCGCGCTCGAGCAGCGCGCGCTTCGCGAGCCCGGGGGCGTCGAGCGAGATGCTGGGCAGCTCGTAGCGGGTCGGCAGCTCGCGGCGCCTGAGCTCGATCTTCTCCTTGCCGCCCGAGCCCGTCGCGATCTGCGCCGCCGTCTCGGCCGCGCGCCGCATCGCCTCCCAGGTGAGGTCCTCCGTGTACGCGTACCCGGTGGCGTCTCCTCGCTGGACGCGGACGCCGACCCCCATCGACACCCCACGGGAGGCCGCCTTGAGGATCCCTTCGTCGAAAGTGAACCCGCCTCCGGCGCGGTACTCGAAGAAGAGGTCAGCGTAATCACCACCCTTGGACAGGGCGACCGAGAGGAGCCGCTCGCAAAGCGCGGCGTCGACGGCATTTTCCTCTCCAGGAGCGAACGGGGCGCGGTAGGCCTGGCTGCGCGACATGGTGCCCAACTCTAGGTCCATTCGCCGGGACGGTCGAGAAACGGCGGCGCTCCGGAGCGCCCTCCCGCCGGCGCCCGCGCTCGCCCCCGGCGACGGCCGAGCTCGCGGACCTACCCCCTGCCCTTTCATCCGGCGCGGCGCGCATACATCGCCCGCGCGCGATGGGTGCCCCGGGCGCGCCCGCCCGCGATGAGCACCCCGCGCCCCCGCGCCTCCGGCGATCGCGGGGGCCGCGGGTCGGCGGGTCGTAGAAGATCGCACGAAATGTGCAACAAGGCCGCTCGACTGCTAGGCTTAACGCTGTCTTCGCGGGATTGGCGGCGCTCGCCACCTTCCCCGCGATCTTCGCGAATCCCCGGCCGTTCAGCGCGTTCCTACCGGGTAGGGCGCGCTCTTCGACGCGCCTCGACGGACCGCCCAGCGTCCGACCGGGGCGGGGGCTCGCGGCCACCGCGCCAGGCGGTGGCCGCGCCAGACAGGGGCCCCCGGGGGGCCGCACACTGCAAACAAGCACCTTCGCGGTAGCTTCCGGAACTTCCGGTGCCGCGCGCTTGTACGTGGTGGCGGGATTGGCTAGGTGTTTTTTAGGCGAGGTGAGGGATGCCGACGAGGCGCCCGAGCAACGCCTTGCTGCCCTCAGCAGGAGATTCCCATCGCCGTGGCGGTCGATCGCGACAAGGTACTCCAGACCGCGCAGAAGCTTGTCGAGCGGAAGCGCTTCGACAAGGCGATCGCCGAGTACCAGAAGCTGGTCGCAGACGATCCGAAGGACGTCCGCACGCTGCTCAAGATCGGCGACCTCTACCTGAAGACGGAGGAGTACGTCGAGGCGATCACCACCTACGAGCGCGTCGGCCAGTTCTACTCGCTTCAGGGCTTCGCGCTCAAGGCGATCGCCGTTTACAAGCAGATCCGCGAGATCATCCACAAGCACGTCCCGCAGTACGAGGATCGCTTCGGCCACATCGTCCCGCGCCTCGCGGAGATCTACACGCAGCTCGGGCTCACGAGCGACGCGCTCGCCGCCTACGACGAGGTCGCGACGCGCCTGCTCCGCGCGGGGCGCGACCGCGACGCGATCGACATCTTCAAGCGGGTCGTCGACCTCGACCCGAACAACCCCCTCGCCTATCTCCGCCTCGCGGAGGCGCTGATCCGGGTCCGCGACTACGACGCCGCGATCCAGCGCTTCGGGACGGCGGCCGAGCTCCTGCTCAAGCTCGGGCGGCGCGACGACGCGCTGAAGGTGGTCGAGCGCCTGCTGCAGCACCGCCCCGACGCCCGATTCGCCCGCATGGCCGCCGAGATCTACCTCGACCGCGGCGACCCGAGCGACGGGATGTCGGCCCTGACCAAGCTCCAGATCGCGTTCAAGGAGAACCCGAAGGACCTGGAGACGCTCGCGCTCCTCGCCCGCGCCTTCGACCTGCTCGGGCAGCCGGCCAAGGCGATCGAGGTGCAGAAGGAGTCGGCGCGCATCGCCAAGGAGGCCGGGCGGGTCGACCAGTTCACCGCGCTCGTCTCGGCCCTGATCACGCGCGCCCCGAACGACGAGGGCGTGCGCCAGCTCGCCGCCCAGATCGCGCCCTCGTCGAGGAACACGCGCGCGTCGATCGACGTCGAGCTCGAGGAGGAGGAGGACGAGGAGGCGGAGGAGCTCGACGTCGAGGACGACGAGCCCGCGTCCGCGGTGCCGATCCCGCTCCGCGCGTCGCAGCCCTCGACGTCGCCGATCGCGAGCCCGAGGCAGCTCGTCGCGCACGCCGAGAGCCTCCGGCGCGACCGGCAGTACGACAAGGCGATCGCCCTCCTCCAGGGCGGCGTCGCCCGGCTGCCGGCCGCTCGAGAGCTGCGCGAGAAGCTCTGCGACATCCTGATCGAGGCGGGCGACCAGGACGCCGCCGTCGAGCAGATGCTCGCGTTCGCGCAGCAGCTGGCCAGCGAGGACGCCGTCGACGACGCGGCGAGGCTCCTCGACGAGGTGCTGCTCCTCGATCCCGGCAACGCCCAGGCCACGGAGATGCTCAACCTGCTCGGCTACGCCGTGCCGCAGGAGGAGGAGCTCGCGGAGGAAGACGCCGCCGGGCCGGGAGCCTCGCCGACGGCCGGCGAGAACGACGCGTATGCGTCCGAGGTGCCGAGCCAGGACCTCTACGACCCCGACGCGCCGCTGCCCGCGTACACCCTCGATGAAGACGGCGTCGTCGAGGCGCTCCCCCGGCGGCCCGAGCTCGTCACGCACCTCGACGATCCGTTCGCGAACGAGCCCCCGCTGCCGAGCTTCCCGATCGAGGACGTCGAGGAGCTCGAGGACGTCGAGGAGCTCGAGGCCATCGACGACGAGGAGGAGGAGACGGCGTCGGTCAACCCGAGCCGCGCGCCTGAGCACCCCCTCGCCGTCGCTGCGTCCCAGGCTCCGCCCCCGGCGTCCTCGATACCTCCCCCGCCCGTGCTCGCCGCGCCGCCGCCGGCGCTGTACAGCCCGGTGTCGGGCCGACCTGCGTCGGTCCGGCCGGTGTCGGGCCGCTCCGTGCCGCCGGGCTCCTTGCGGCGCGCGGACGCGCTCGACGAGGACGCGCTCGAGGAGGTCGAGTTCTTCGCGCAGCACGGGATGTTCGACGAGGCGCGGAACATCCTCGAGGAGCAGCTGGCGCGGCTGCCGAACCACCCGCTCCTGATGGAACGGCTGCGCGAGGTCACGGAGCTGGCCTCGGACGCGCGGGTGGTGGTGCGAGCGGCGACCGACAACGAGAGCGGCACGCGGGCCGTCCCGCGCGGCAGCGAGCGGCCGGACGAGGATCGCGCGTTCGACATCGCCGAGTCGCTCAAGATGATCGACGAGCTCGAGGTCGTGCCGGGCTCGGTGACGGGCGTCCAGGACGATCCTCGGCAGATCAGCGTCGAGAGCGTCTTCGAGCAGTTCAAGGCGGGCGTCGCGGCGCAGATCTCCGAGTCCGACGCGTCGACGCACTACGATCTCGGCGTCGCCTACAAGGAGATGGGCCTCTACGCCGACGCCATCGGCGAGTTCGAGCTCGCCGCCCGCGACCCCGGGCGAGAGTGCGTCTGCCAGTCGATGATCGGCGTCACCCACCTCCAGATGGGCAACATCGAGGCGGGCATCGACGCGCTCATCCGCGGGCTGCACGCCTCGCACAAGACGGTCGAGCAGGAGCTCGCGCTGACCTACGAGATCGCGAACGCCTACGAGATGCGCGGCGTCCCCGAGCAGGCGCTCTACTACTTCCAGCGCGTCGCCCGGATGAGCCCGAGCTACAGCGACCCGCGCGGCAGCGTGGCGGAGCGGCTGCGCCGCATCGACGTCCCGAAGCCGGCCGCGCGCGCCGTCGGCGCCGAGATGATCGCGGACGAGTTCGACGCCGCCTTCGACGATATGCTCCCGAGCGGCAAGCTGCCCTGAACCCATAGCGCGCGCGGGCGCGCCCTGGAACCGCCAGAAATTGGGCCACGGCGGGCGCTCTCCGGTACCGGACGGGCATGAACCGACCGCTCCTCCTCGCCGCCCTCACCTCGGTCCTGGCTGCTGGCTGCGGCGCCGGGATCGAGACGAACGCTCGCTCCGGTCGCCCGCAGGACGCCTCCGCCAAGGTGGCGGCGCAAGCGCGGCGCGAGGTCCCGCAGCGCGCGGAGGGCTCGCTCGACGAGCGCGGCCCGATCGCCGAGCAGGCGCCCGGCGCGCGCAAGCCCGGCGATTATGTGGCCTACCGGTTCTCGGGCAGCTTCAGGAAGACGCCGCTGCTCCTCACGCAGCGTGTGGTCGCGCGCGAGGGGGACGTCCTCGTGGTCGACGTGACCCTCGAGGACGGCAAGCAGACCGAGGCGCTGCGGGTCCGCATGAGCGACGAGCCCAGCAGGCGCGGTGAGATCCTCGGCGCGGCGTGGATCGACGACGGCGCGGAGCGGCCGGCGACCCTCTCGGCCTACGACGCGATGATGGCCAAGACCGCGCTCGCCGCCGACGAGAACGAGGACGTGCTCGGCAGCGAGGCGGTGAACGTCGAGGTCGGCGGCTCCTCCATCCCGTGCCAGCGGACGAGCTTCCGCGTGCGCATCGGCAAGACGAAGGCGACGATGCGCACGCTCCAGAGCGACGACTTCGCCTGGGGCGACGTGGGCGGTGAGATCACGGCGGAGGACGGGCGCGTGCTCTACCGCGCCGAGCTGATCGACAGGGGCCACGCGGATGAGCGCGCGGCCGCCGGCGCAGAGCCGGGCCCCGCGCCCCGGCCGGCGACCGTGGCGCGCTCCACCGACGAGGACGAGGCGTACGACGACTACGAAGATTGAGCCGGCAGGGGCGCGTCGCCCCGATTTCCCTTCGCGACGAGGATCTCGATCGAGCGCGCGGCCGCCGCTTTGACCAGGTGGCCCATCTTCGGGTGCTCGGGCTCGAAATCCGGCTCGATCCCCTCGGCGCGCAGCGCCTCCGTGCAGACCGGACCGATGGACGCGACCACGCCCCGCGCGAGCGCGGCGCGCAGCCGCTCGACGAGCCCCTCCTCGGCCGCCACGAGGAGCGCGTGCTCGACCTGCGCGCGGCTCGTGAAGAGCGTGATCGCCGCGCCGCCGTCCGCCATGAGGCGGAGCGCCTGCCGGAGCGGCGCCGTGTCCTCCGGGAGCGCCCAGCGGTACACCGGCACCGGCGTGACCTGCGCGCCGGCCGCCGAGAGGCTCGCGTAGAGCTCGTGGCTCGGCGCGCCGTGCTCCTGGACGGCGACGCGCTTTCCGCGCAGATCGCCGAGCGCGCTGACGGCCTCGACGATCTCTCGCCAGGTGTTCGGCTCGCGGACGGTGATGAAGCGGGTCAGGCCCAGCTCGCGCAGCGCCGCGGCCGGCTTGGGGCCGCGAACGACGATCTGCACGGACGAGAGCGCCGCCGCCAGGAGAGATACGCCCTGGGCGTCCGCGCCACCGTCACCCTCGGACGCCCCGCCGCTTCCCTGGTTCGGCTCGAGCGCAGGCGCTGCCTCGGCCACGAGCGCCCGGGTCCCGACGCCGGTCATCAGGATCACGAGGTCGAACTCGGCGCCCGCGAGGCGCCGCGCGAAATCGAGGGCGCGCTCGTTCCTCTCGATGGGCACCTCGCGAAGCGTGGGCGCCGTGATGGGCACGCCGCCATGCCGCTGGATCAGCGAGGCCATCTCGGAGGCGCGGCGGCTCTCGAAGCAGATGACGCGACGCCCGGCGAAGTCAGACGGCGCGGGCGGAGACGGACGGTCGTTTCGTGGGTGGGTGGGCGTGCTCACCCGCGCAGCATAGCCCGGGTCCGGCGCTGGCGGGTTTCGGGCGGTGGACCAGTTTGCTAAGCTCCTCCGTGTGAGCCATCCGATGAGCAACGAGGCTTCCGGGGTCCAGGGGAGCGGGCTCTCGCGTGCGACGTCGGAGAACGACGTCGGCCCTGATCCCGTCATCGGCGCGGGCATCGCGCTGCTCGGCATCTTCTTGATGGGGGTGGGGGGCGCGCAGGGCGCGCACTACCTCTTCAACTTCGGCGTGCTCGTGGCGGTGCTCGGAGCCGTCCTGTTCGTCCTGTTCGTGGCGCTCACGGCGCTGAAGCAGCGACGGGCGCTCGGCCTCGCGAGCCGCGCTCCGAGCCCCGAGGGCAGCGCCGAGCAGCGCGACGCGCGCGACTGATCGGCCGAGCGCCACTGGCGTCCGGCAGCAGCGCGACGCGCGCGAAAGATCAGCCGAGCGGCGCTTGCGCCCGACAGCAGCGCGACATGCGCGACGGCTCGGACGAGCGCGCCTGTGCCCGGCTCATGCCGGGGGCTCGCCGCCGGGATCGCTCCGGTCGTCCGGCGGCGCAGGGGAACCAGCCTGATGGCCGGCCTCGACGGAGAGGTCGGGCTCGATGTCAGCGAGCGAGACGCCGAGCTCCTCGGCGATGCGCTCGATCTCGGCCCGCTCGGCCGCCGTGGGCGCGCCGTCCGCCGCCGCGAGCCGGATCAAGAGGCGCACGACCTCCACCCGCTCGCTCGCGTTGCAGAGCGCCTTGAGCTCGCGGTAACAGCGGTCGACCTCGCCCTCCTGGAGCGCGGGCAGCTTGCCCTGGAGCGCGTTGAAGACCGCCTCGACGCCGCTCGGCGCGAGCCCGTCGACGTGCGTGAGCAGCTCGCGGAGCAGCTCGTCTTCCTTGTCGGAGAAGCGGCCGTCGACGCACGCGACCTTGCCGAGCAGGACGATGACGGTGGCGATGTAGCGGAGGACGACCGCCTCGTCGTCCGGGAGCGCCGCGCGGAGCTCCGTCAGGAGGGCGTCGAGGTTCGGGAACGAGCCCCCCTGCTTCAGGCCGAGCCAGGCGAGGAGTCCCACGTGATGAGGCTACCAGATCCTCGCCGGACAGGGCAGCCCGGCGGAGCCCCGCCCTCTACGCCCGTCACCGCGATCGTCCATGTCCCCGTGGCTGTCGTCGCCTTCGTCCATTTCCCAGCGACCTACTCCTCGCCACCGCGGTCCGCAATCCAATCGTCCACGGGGTTGTCGGACTTCGGGGTCTTCAGGATCGAGCCGTCGGGCCCGTCCTTGCGCACCACGAGCGTGCGCCGCGTCGTGGTGTCGGGCGTCTCGCGCGCGACCACGGTGATCACGTTGACCCCCGGCCGGAGCGGCGCCTCGAACGCGAACTCGGCCTTCTTCGGGTCGGCGCCGTCGCGGTTCGACTTGTAATAGAGCTTCCGCGACCCGACGAAGATGAAGGTGTCGAGCAGCCGCTCGCTGTCCGACGCCGTCCCCGTGATCTTCACGGTGCCGGCGGTCGTCGCCAGCGCCGCCGCGGCGATGTCCAGCGTCGGGGGCGCGTGCGAGTAGAGGTCCTCGAACGCGACCGCCGCCGGGGCCGGCCCGCCGCCAGCGGCCACCTCGCGCGCCGCGACGAACGCGAAGCGCCCCGCGCCGAGGTCGATCTTGAGGAACCCGCCTGGCGCCTCGCCGAGCACCTTGACCACGGCGCCCGCCGGGAGCCGGCCGAAGCCGCGCGCGCTCGCCTCGGGCGACGGGAGCAGGGTCGCCCCCTCCGCCCCGGCCTTCATGGTGGAGCCGCCGCCGCTCAGCTGGATGCGCGGCGAGATCGGGATCTTCACCTTCTCGCTGGCGAACTCGCGGAGATCGCGATCGCCGACCGAGAGCGTGAGGGTCGCCTCGGGCTCCGACAGCTGCTGCTCCACGTCGAAGCTGAAGACGACCTTGCGCACGTCGCCCGGCTTGATGTTCGAGATGTCGAAGCGCCCCGCGTGCAGCATGAGCCCGTCGCCCGAGAGGTTCGCGATGTTCGCCTGCGTCTCGTACGACGGCCCCTTGCCGACGTTCTTGACGGTCAGGTACATGCTGACCCGCTCGCCCTTCTGGATGAGCCCGTCGCCGTTGCCCTCGCGGTCGTCCGCGATCTGGTAGGCGTACTGGAAGAGCGGCCGGTCGAGCGCGCGCACCGTGGGCCGGATCTCGACCGCCGGCGGCTCCGGCGCGGCGGCGACCTCGAACTTCACCTTGAGGCCGTCGCTCCGCGAGAGGGCGTCCATCGGGATCGTGCAGACGCGCTTCTCGTTCGCCTTCCTCGGCTTCGTCGAGCCGACCTTCCGCCCCTCGACGTCGCACCAGCCGAGCGGCGCCTTCGCGCTCTTCGTCTGGCCGGGGCCGATCTTGCCGAAGATGAGCTCCTTGCTGTCGAAGTACGGGTTGTCGCTCTCCGTCGTCCCGCGGAGCCGGTAGACCGGCTGCTTTCCGTTGTTCTTGACCGTGACCCGGAGCTCCATCGGCTGCCCCGCGGTCACCTCGGCGTTGGGACGATCGGTCTCGACCTTCACGTCGAGCTCGGACTTCGCCGCCGGCGTGACCGCCTCGGGCGCGTCGGACCAGTCGACGCCGAGCTTCGTCAGCTCGGCCGCGACCTTGCCGAGCTCCTCCTTGCCGACCTGCTCGATGTAGTCGTGCATCGCCCGGAGCTGCTGGAGCCTCGGCGTGGAGGGCGGCATCCGCGCGGCGAGCTCCCGCGCGAAGCGGATGGGGAAGTCGATGGAGAAGTCCTCGTCGATGTCGCCCCCGCGCTCCCGCATCTTCTCGCGATCGGCGCTCGTGAGCTGGTAGCGGACGACCTCGGACGGCTTGCCCGCGGCCGCCGCGCGCGCGTTCGAGAGGTGCGCCGAGAGATCGCGCTCCCGGAGCCCATCCTTCTGGACCGTGAGATCCATCTCGAGCTCGTCGACCGTCATGGGATCGAGCTCGATGTCCGGCGTGACGCCGACGCCCTGGATGGAGATGTCGCCCGGCGTCAGGTACTGCGCGATCGTGAGCTTGAGGGCCGCCTTCTCGGCCGTGACGTCGGGGAAGACGAGCTGCACGCTGCCCTTGCCGAACGTCTGCGAGCCCACGATGACGGCGCGATCGTTGTTCTTCAGCGCGCCGGCCACGATCTCGCTCGCGCTCGCGCTGTTGCCGCTCACGAGCACCACGATCGGGTACAGCGGCTCGGTGCCCGGCCCCTTGGCGCGCTTCTCCTCGCGCCCCTCGGAGGCGCCGACCGTGGACACGATGACGCCGTCGGCGAGGAACTTGTCGGCGATGCGCGCGGCCTGATCGAGCAGGCCGCCCGGGTTGCCGCGCAGATCGAGCACGAGCCCCTTCAGCTGCCCCTTGCTGCGCAGCCCGTCGAGCGCCGCATCGAGCTCCGCGGTCGAGGTCGCCTGGAACGTCTTGAGCCGGACGTAGCCGACGCCGCCCTCGAGGGCGCGCGACTCGACGGACCTCACCTTGATCACCTCGCGGGTCAGCTCGAAGGCCTTCGGCCCCTGCCACCCTCCCTCGCCCTCGCGGGTCACCCACACGGTGACCGGGGTGCCGGGATCGCCGCGGAGCCTCCGCACAGCGTCGTCGAGCGGCATGTTGAGCGTCGACTCGTTGTTGATCTTCACGATCCGATCGAGCCGCTTGAGGCCCGCCCTGCCCGCGGGCGTGTCGGGCATCGGGTTCAGGACAGTGAGCATCTGGTCGCGGATCGAGATCACGACGCCGAGCCCGCCGAACGCGCCCGACGTGGAGAGGTTCATCTCCTTGTACGCCTCGGGGCTCAGGAACGACGAGTGCGGGTCGAGCGTGTGCAGCATGCCGTTGCACGCGGCGTACTCGACGTCCCGCAGATCGACCTCCGTGCCGCGGAGGTTCTTCTGGAGGAAGGTGAAGACCTCGCGGAGGCGCGCGGAGACGTCCCAGGGGCCCTGGATGTTGTCGATCCGGAACTTCTTCTCGCTGGTCTCGACGCGGACGGTGACCTCGTTCGGGTCCTCGTTGAGGACGATCACCTGCGCGACGTCGCGCTGGACGGCGTTGAGCGCCGACAGCAGCATCTCCTTCGGCTTGACGCGATCCGGCTCGACGTACTTGTCCCGGATCATCTTCAGCGTCTCGTTGACGGCCTCGAGGCGGGTGAGGTCGTACGGCGCCTTGGCCACCTGCCCGGTGACCGCGAGCGCCGGCTCGAACCCGCGCCAGAGCCCGCCAGGGCCGAACTGAAGGACGAAGTACGCTGCCAGCGGGAACGCGGCGGAGACGACGAGCGCCTTGGCGACGCGCTCCAGGGGTCGGTGAGCCATACGGCGATCGAGTATAGACGCGCTCCAGCGAGCGTCGACCGACGTCGGCGCGCGATCACCCCGATCGCCCCCGAGCGCCCCGAGCGCCGCGTTCCAGCGCGGGCGCTACACGGGCTTCTGCGTGTCTTCTTGCTTCTCTTCGGGCTTCGCCGGCAGCTGCTTGGCGGGATCCTCGTCGTCCTCGTCGCGGATCCCCTTCTTGAAATTCCGGATGCCCTCGCCGATCCCCTTCCCGATGTCAGCGATCCTCCCCGCGCCGAAGAGGAGCAAGGCGAGGCCGATGAGCAGAGCGATTTCGAGCGGTCCGATGCGGCCCATAGCGTTGATCCCTTGAAGGCTGCCGCGCGCTCGGCGGCAGGTCGGCGGGCCACGGCCCGGTTTGCGTCGACCCATACCACCCATCCTCCACACCGGCAATGCAGCGGTTCGAAGCGCTGAGACCCGTGCTAGGCTCGCGCACCGGCTTCGCTGGAGGAGAGACGAGGCGCGTGTGCACCCGTTCACTCCGCCAGCGGTTCACAAATCAAGAACGGCTCGACGGCCCAGACGGGATCGCCAGCCGGCCGGCCCGGACGCCAGCCTCGGATGAGGCCGGCGGTGATCCATGGCTTGAGCCCTCGCAGGCTTCGCGACAGTCGACACGGGGAAAACACGATGCCGATGAACCGCTTGAATCGAAAGGCAGCGCATTGTCTGGCAGGAGCGTCGGTGGCCGCGGCGGTGCTCGCCGGCGCCGCCGGGCGCGCGAGCGCTCAGCAGGCGAGCGAGGGCGACACGGTGAGCGTCGACGGCAAGGGGATCGTCGGCGGCGCGCTGCTCGGCGGCGAGGTCGTGATGCTGACCATGGGGGCGATCGGGGTCGAGCGCGCCTGGCCGTACCTCGTGTTCGGCGGGCTCGGCGCGGTGGGCGGCGGCGTCGCCGGCTACTTCGTCGAGGCGGCGGATCCGCCCGCGGAGGTGCCGCTCTACATGCTCGCCGGCGGCATGGCGCTGGTCATCCCGACCCTCGTCGTCACCCTGAACGCCACCGCGTACAAGCCCCCCGACTCCGACCAGAGCGAGCCGATCCGCAACGAGCCGGCCGCGGAGCCCCCGCAGCCGGGGATCAACGTCCAGCTCACGACGGACGCCGCGCAGATCCTCCGGCGGGCCCGCTGGGAAGAGCCCCGGCTCGGCCTCGTCGACATCACGCCGCGCCGGGTCGCGCTCGGCGTGCCCGCGCTCTCGTTCAAGCCGCTCTACTCGCAGGACGAGATGTTCAAGTTCGGCGTGGCGCAGGGGCACGAGGTCCGCGTCCCCGTCCTCCGGGCGACCTTCTGAGGGGCCCGGGGTCGCCCCGGGCGGCGGCGCGGGGCAGGCGCCCCCCTGCCCCGCGCGCCGGTCTCTGTGCCGATCCCTACGCTCGGCGTTAGGCTCTCGCCGTGGCCGACCTCCACGATCCTCCGCTCCCCTGGTCCACGCGGCTCTGGTTCGCCTTCGCGTGCTTCTTCCGCGTGCTGTTCGATTCCCAGTTCGCCGCGCGGGCCTGGCAGGCGCGCTCGGCCGTCGCCGCCCTGCCGCCGTCCGAGCGCCCTGAGCCGCGCGGGCTCGAGCGGGATCGCGCAGGCGGCGCGCCCGAGGCCGCCGCGGCCGCGGCGAGCGAGCCCGCCCCCGTGCCGGTCGCCGCCCCCGCGCCGCACGCCGCGCCCGCGGTGAGCTCGGCGCTCCAGCTGCTCTCGCTGCTCCAGCGCGAGGGGCGGCTCGTCGACTTCCTCGAGCAGGACATCGCCTCGTTCGGCGACGCGGACGTCGGCGTGGCGGCGAGGATGGTCCACGAGGGCTGCCGCAAGGCGCTGCGCAGCCACGCGAAGCTCGCGCCCGTGCGGCGCGAGGACGAGGGGGAGAAGGTGACGCTCGAGGCCGGCTACAACCCCTCGGAGATCAAGCTGATCGGCAACGTATCCGGGACCGCGCCCTACAGAGGGGTGCTGCGCCACCGGGGCTGGCGCGCCGACGACGTCTCGCTGCCGACGCCGGTCGCCGGCCACGACGCCAGCATCATCGCCCCCGCGGAGGTCGAGCTATGAGCGCGCGCTACATCATCGGCATCGATCTGGGCACCACCCACTGCGCGCTCGCCTACGCGCGCCTGCCGGAGGAGGGAGCCGACGCGCGGCTCACGCCGTCGCCCGAGGTGATGGCGGCCCCGCAGCTCGTGGCGCAGGGGACGCTCGAGGCGCGACCGCTCCTGCCGTCCTTCATGTACATCCCTCACGAGAGCGAGGGCCCCCAGGCCCTGCCCTGGGACGCCGAGCGGCGCTTCGCCGTCGGCGAGCACGCCCGCGCGCGCGGCGTCGACGCGCCGGCGCGCCTCATCTCGAGCGCGAAGAGCTGGCTCAGCCACGCTGGCATCGACCGGCGCGGATCGACGCTCCCGCTCGGCGCGCCCGAGGACATCGAGAAGATCTCGCCCGTCGAGGCGTCGTGGCGGTACCTCGAGCACCTCACCGAGGCGTGGGATCACCTGTTCGCGAAGGACGATCCGGCGCTCGCCCTCGCGAAGCAGGAGATCGTGATCACGGTGCCCGCGTCGTTCGACGCCGCCGCGCGCGATCTCACCGTCGAGGCGGCGAGCGCCGCGGGGTTCGAGGACCTCACCCTGCTCGAGGAGCCGCAGGCCGCCGTGTACGCCTGGATCGACGCGGCCGGCGAGGCGTGGCGCAAGCACCTCCACCCGGGCGACGTGCTGCTCGTGATCGACGTCGGCGGCGGGACCACCGACTTCTCCGCGATCGCCGCGGTCCCGCGCGACGGCTCGCTCGAGCTCGTCCGCGTGGCGGTCGGCGACCACATCCTGCTCGGCGGCGACAACATGGACCTCGCGCTCGCGCACGTCGTGAAGGCGAAGCTCGCGGCCGAGGGCAAGGAGCTCGATCGCTGGCAGATGACGTCGCTCACCCACGCCACGCGCGTCGCGAAGGAGCGGCTGCTCGGCGATCCGTCGATCAGCGAGGCGCCGATCGCGATCGCCGGCCGCGGATCGAAGCTGCTCGGGGCGGCGATCCGGACCGAGCTCACGCGGGACGAGATCACCCGGACGCTCGTGGACGGGTTCTTCCCCGAGGTCCCCTCGTCCGCGCGCCCCGCGACCCGCGCGCGCGCCGGCCTGACGCAGCTCGGCCTCCCGTACGCGCAGGACCCGGCGATCACCCGCCACCTGGCCGCGTTCCTGGGGCGGCAGGCCGGCGCGACGTCGAAGCTTCCGGGCTTCGCCCCGCAGGGAGGGGCGAACGCCGAGCCCGGCCGCGCGCCGCTCCTCCTGCACCCGACCGCGGTGCTCTTCAACGGGGGCGTCATGAAGAGCGCGGCGCTGCGCGAGCGGCTCGTCGCGACGCTCGGCGCCTGGCTCGAGCAGGACGGCGCGCCCCGGCCGCGGGTGCTCCCGAGCGACGACCTGGATCTCGCGGTCGCGCGCGGCGCCGCCGCCTACGGCCTCGCGCGGCGCGGCCGCGGGCTCCGGATCCGCGGCGGGACAGCGCGGGCCTACTACGTGGGCATCGAGGGGGCCGTCCCCGCGGTGCCCGGCCTGGAGCCGCCCATCACGGCGCTCTGCCTCGCGCCGTTCGGCATGGAGGAAGGCACCGAGGCGACGCTGCCGCCGCAGGAGTTCGGCGTGGTGGTCGGCGAGCCGGTGCGCTTCCGCTTCTTCAGCTCGTCGGTGCGCCGGGATGACCAGGCCGGGACCGAGCTCGAGGACTGGAAGCCCGGAGAGCTCGAGGAGCTCTCGCCGATCGAGGTCACCTTGCCCGCGGAGGGCCGCCGCGAGGGCGACATGGTGCCGGTGCAGCTGCGCGCGTCGGTCACCGAGGTGGGGACGCTGCTCCTGGAGGCGATCCCCCGGGAGGCGCAGAAGCCGAACGAGCGCTGGCGGATCGAGCTGTCGGTGCGCGCCGAGGCGTGAACACGGGGGTGCCCGACATGGCACCGATGATTCGCAGGCTCCGCGTCATCCATTCGACGAGATATACCTACGATCGCCCGGTGGAGCGCAGCGTGCACAAGCTGCATCTCTGCCCGGTGCACGACCGGGATCAACGGGTGCTCTCGCACACGCTCACGATCGACCCCCGCGTGACCACCATGGAGTTCGAGGACATCTTCGGTAACCGGGTCACGCGCTTCGAGATCACCGCCCCGTATACCGCGCTCACGATCTCGGCCGACTCGATCGTGGAGCTCTACGACGCCGATCCGTTCGCGTTCGCGAAGAAGGAGATGCGGCCCGCGTTCCCCCCCGTCTGGATGCCGTGGGAGCAGGCGATCATCGCGCCGTACGTGCGCCCGGCGGAGCTCCCCGACACCCAGCTCCAGGCGCTCTTCGATTATGCCATGTCGTTCGTCGAGAAGAACGACGAGGACCTGATGGAGACGCTCTTCGCGATCAACTTGACGCTCTTCCGCGAATACCAATACGTGCCGGGCTCGACGAACCTGGCGACCACCCCGTATGACGTCTTCGTGAACCGGCGCGGGGTCTGCCAGGATTTCGCGAACCTGTTCATCTGCATGGCGCGGCTCCTCGGCATTCCGGCGCGCTACGTGTGCGGATATCTCTATACCGGCAACGTCGGCGCGAGCCGCGCCGGCTCCGACGCGACCCACGCGTGGGTGCAGCTCTACATCCCGAACATCGGCTGGAAGGGGTTCGACCCCACGAACGGCGTGCTGGCCAGCCTCGGCCACGTGCGGGTCGGTTACGGCCGCGACTACACGGACGCAACGCCGACAGCGGGGACGCTCTACACCGCCGCCGCCGAGACAATGAACGTCGATGTGACGGTGAGCGAGGTCGACTAGCTCTCTCCGCGGGATCGCCCGCGCACCGACAGGCGCCTGTCGCACCGAGCCCACAGCGACAGCGGAGAGCGCGAAACGGCGGCCGCGGGCGAGGCAGGCTTCCCGCCCCTCCCTGCGGCCGCGGCGCGAATCGCCGAAGGTCGCTCGGACGGATCCGCGAGACCTCGGCGCGTCGAGATCACTGGCCGTCCAGGAGACAGGCGGTGCCCTGCTCGATGCACGCGCCCTCAGCGGTGGTGGCCGCCTCGGTGCCGCACGCCTCGCACGCCGCGTCCGCTACTTCGTCCGTTGTGCACGCGACATAGCAGGGGTCGCCGTCCGCCGCGCCACACGTCTCGCAGATACACTGCGTAACTGCCTGGTATTTCGGGATCGAGGACTCGCAGAGGTCCGCCGGGTCGGCGTCGGCCACGAGGGGCGCCGAGCAGGTCACACACTCCTCGCTGCCGCCCGTGCCGCCGCCACCGCCCTCGCCGCTGCCGCCCTCGCCGCTGCCGCCCGTGCCGCCGCCGCCGCCCTCGCCGGCCGAGCTGCTCGCGGTGGTCCCGCCGCCCGAGCCCGTCGTCGTTTCGGTGTCGTCCCCACACCCTGCGGAGAAGGCGGTCGCGCCAAGGATGAGAGCCATCGAGCCAATGCTGACAAGATTCATGTTACGCATGTTGTCCTCCGGCGCGCTCGAACGAGCGCCCGTCGTCGATCGTCGCTTCGTCTATCAGTCCCAACGGGACTCGCCGGTCGCGACAACCCCCGCGTGCCGGCGGCGGCACACTACTCCACCCAGGCTGTGACGCTCAACTATCTTCCATGCGACGCGCGAAAACAGCTGTCCGCGCCTCGCCCGGTCGAGCGACCCGAAACACCATGGCATGCGCGTTGAGGACGAGCCCACCCAGCGCCGGCGGCTCGGGGATCGCCTGACTCCGACGCCCTGACGAAACAGCACCGAAATCGCGCGTCGCGAACCGCGCGCATCGCCGTGGCGGGGGCTCGCGGCTCACGCTCGCCGCAAGCATGGCACCGAATCCCGCAAGTCGCGAGTTCTGAGCCTCCTTGTGCTCCACGGAACGCCACGCCGTCACCGGGATCGCCGCCGCCCGCGCCATGCGCTGACCGCAGCGCTGCGCCATTTCGATGCCTCGCGCGAATCTGGAGATGACGGCGGACGCCGCCGGGAGCGCGCGCCCTCGACGACTTGAAGGGGGAAGTTGGAAAGCGCTGGCGACTTGAAGGGGGAAGTTGGAAAGCGCTCGTGACAGCGGCCCTGGAGCACGGATCTGCTATGTTCAGAGGCGCGGCGCCTGCGTCGCGCGCGATCGCAGAGCCCGGCCTCGCGCTGCGGTCGCGCGCGACGGGCGCCAGCGATACGGCCCCACGCGCGCCGCGGAGCGACGGCGACGCGCGGGGCTCGTCGCGCGTCACGGGGGAGGGCACGATGGGCATTCGGTTACGCGTGTTACGCGTGTTACGCGTGTTGCGCGTGTTGCGCGTGTGTCAGGCGGCGACGCTCGCGGGCCTGTGCGCCTGCGCGAGCACGCCCGTGCAATGGGCCTCGCCGGAAGGGCAGCCGAAGCTCCCGCCCCCACGGGAGATCAACGCCGTCGCGCGGCCGGACGCCGCGCGCTGCGCGGCGATCGTCGGGGCCACGCTCATCGACGGCCGGGGAGGGCCGCCCGTGCGCGACGCCGTCGTCGTGGTCCGCGGCGACCGCATCGTCGCCGCGGGCGCGCGCGGCGCCACCGGCGTCCCGGCCGGCGCGGAGGTCGTCCCCGGCGCGGGGCTCTGGGTGCTGCCCGGCCTCATCGACGCGCACTTCCACCTCGACGGCGATGACGGGCTGCCCGGCGTCGTCCTGCAGCGCGGCGTCACCTCGCTGCGCGAGCCGGGGAACTGGATCGAGGCGTACGACGCCGCGCGCAAGCTCGGCCCGACGCCGCGGCTGTTCCTGACGGGGCCGCTGCTCGACGCGCCGTATCCGGCCTATCCGGAGAGCGCGATGCTGGTGCGCGACGCCGCCGAGGCGCGCTGGGCCGTCGATCAGCTGGTCGAGCGCGGGGCATCGGCGATCAAGGTCTATTTCCGCCTGCCCCTCGGGCTCGTCGAGGAGGTCGCCAAGGCCGCGCACGCGCGCGGGGTGATCGCCGTCGCGCACCTCGAGACCGTGGACGCCGCGGCCGCGGTCCGCGCCGGGCTCGACGGCATCGAGCACATCACGTCGCTCGGCACGGCCCTCGTGCCGCCGCGCGAGGCGGAGCGCTACCGCCAGTCGGTGATCGCCGACAACGACGCGCGTTTTCCGGGGCGCTTCGAGGTCTTTCGCGGCATCTCCCTCGGCGCGCCGCGGACCCGAGCGCTGCTCGGGCTGCTCGCGGCGCGGGGCACGTTCCTCACCCCGACGCTCGCCATCTTCGAGCGCCGCGCCAGCGACGCGGGCGCGACGGAGACCCAGGTGCGCGGCTTCGAGAACATGATGAAGCTCACCCTCGCGGCGCGCCGCGCCGGGGTGCGGGTGGTCGTCGGCTCCCACGGCAAGGCGCCGGGCGCCGAGCGAGGCTGGGCCTACCAGCACGAGATGGAGCTGCTCGTCGAGAGCGGCCTCTCGCCCATGGAGGTCCTCGTCGCTGGCACGCTCGAGAACGCCAGGTACTTCCGCGCCGACGACCGGCTCGGCAGCGTCGAGCCGGGCAAGCTCGCCGACCTCGTCCTGATCGAAGGCGACCCGCTCGCGGACATCCGGGCGATGCGCCGCGTGAAGCGGGTCATGCTGAACGGGAGGTGGGTCGGCCCGGCTCAGGCCGAGTGAGCCGCACGCGCGCTCGCCGCCGCGGGCTCGGCGCGCGCGCTACGTGGAGTTACGTGGAGCTGCGCGGACAGGACGAGCGAACGCGGAGCGCGCCGCCGCCATCGCGCGGCGCGCTCCGACAGAGGGCCTTCAGCCCATCTCGATCTCGACGCGCACCGTCGAGCCGGCCGGCGACAGGGGAATCACGTTCCCCGCGACGGTCTTGCCGTCCACGGTCAGCTTCTTCACGCCCTTGCACACCCCCGAGTTCTTGACGCTGATCTCGTAGGTGGCGCCGCGGAAGCGGCGGGAGATGGAGAAGCTCTTCCACGCCTTGGGCACGCAGGGATCCAGCTTCAGGCCGTCGTACTGGGGCTGCACGCCGAGGATCCCCTGGCTGACGGACACGAACGTCCAGGCCGCGGTGCCCGTGAGCCAGGCATTCTTGGCCTCACCGAAGACCGGGGCGTCCTTGCCGGCGATCATCTGCGCATAGACGTAGGGCTCGGCGCGATAGGTCTCGATCTGGCTCTCCTTGGCCGAGGGGCAGATGGAGAGATAGTACTCCAGCGCGCGCTCCCCTTCGCCCAGGAGACACCAGCCGAGGTGGATCCAGGTGTTGTTGTGGCAGAAGATGCCCGCGTTCTCCTTCACGCCCGGCGGATACGAGGTGACCTCGCCGAGCTCGAGGTGATAGGTCGAGTACGCGGGCTGCTGCAGAACGATGCCGTTCTTCGTGTAGAGGTGCTTGTGCACGCTCTCCATCGCCTGCTTGGCGCGGCCGTTGTCCGCGCCGGCGCCGCCCAGGACGCACCAGCCCTGGCTCTCGATGAAGATCTTCCCCTCCTCGTTCTCCTTGCTCCCGACCGGCCGGCTCTCGGCATCGTAGGCGCGGCGGTACCACTCGCCGTCCCAGGCCTCCTTCTCGACCACGGCCAGCATCTCCGCGTACTGCTCACGCATGCGCGCCGCGTCGGACTTCTGGCCCATCCAGTCGTAGAGACCGGCCATCTCGCGGCTGGCATAGAGGAAGAGGCCGGCGATCATCACGGACTCGGCCTTCGAGTCCTTCACGTCGCCCGCGGTCTGGAAGCTCTCGTTGGGCTCGGTGCTGAAACAGTTCAGGTTGAGGCAGTCGTTCCAGTCCGCGTGGCCGATCAGCGGCAGGCCGTGGGGGCCCCGCTTCTTCATCGTGTAGGCGATGGACGTCTCCAGGTGGTGAAGGAGGTCCTCCTTGGAGCCCGGCTTGTCGGCGTAGCCCACGGGCTCCTTGAGGATGCCCTTGTCGCCGGTCTCCTTGATGTACGCGCACGTGGAGAGGATCAGCCACAGATGATCGTCGTAGAAGTCGCCGCCGATGTCGGCGTTCCCCTTCTTCGTCAGCGGCTGGTACTGGTGGTAGCAGGTGCCGTCGCTGAGCTGGGTGGCGGCGATGTCGAGGATGCGCTGGCGGGCGCGCTCGGGGACGAGGTGCACGAAGCCCAGGAGATCCTGGTTCGAGTCGCGGAAGCCCATGCCCCGGCCGATGCCGGTCTCGTACATGCTGGCCGACCGAGAGAGGTTGAAGGTCGCCATGCACTGGTACTGATTCCAGGTGTTGAGCATGCGACGCGCGTGCTCGTCCGGGCAGTCGGCCTGGAAGTTCGAGAGGATCCCAGCCCAGTCCGCCTTCAGCTGGGCGAACGCGCCGTCGACGACGCCGGGCGCCGAGTACTTGGCGAGGATCTCCTTGCCCTTCTGCTTGTTCAGGACGAAGGGCGCCTTGAACTTGGGCAGGTCCCCGTGGTCCACGTACGAGAGCACGAAGCTCATCGTCTCGCTCGCGCCGGGCTCGAGCGAGAGGCTCACCTGGTGGCTGCCGATCGGGTTCCAGCCGAACGCCTTGGAGTTCGTGGCCTTCCCCTTGGCCGGCACCTGGGCCTCGTGGAGGCCGTGGTGGACGCTGCCGCAGAAGGCGTCACGGCTCGTGTCGAACCCGTCGATGGCGCGCGTGCAGGCGAAGAGCGTGTAATGGGAGCGGCGCTCGCGGAACTCGGTCTTGTGGTAGATGGCGCTCCCCTCGATCTCCACCTCGCCGATGGAGTAGGTGCGCTGGTAGTTCGTCATGTCATTGAGCGCCTCGAAGAAGCAGAACTCCTGATAGGAGAAGAGCTGGATGTCCTTCTTCGAGCCGCTCTTGTTGGTGACCCGGGTGCGCCAGATCTCCACGTTCTCGCCGGGAACGATGAAGTAGAGCACCTCCACCTCGACGCCGTTCTTCTCGCCCGTGATCTTCGTGTAGCCCAGGCCGTGGCGGCACTCGTAGCGATCGAGGGCCGTCTTGAGGGGCTTCCACATGGGGTTCCACACGACCCCGCCGTCGTTCACGTACAGGTAGCGCCCGCCGAGATCCATGGGCACGTTGTTGTACCGGTAGCGCGTGAGCCGGCGCAGCTTGGCGTCCTTCCAGAACGTGTAGCCGCCCGCCGTGTTGGTGCAGAGGCCGAACATCTCGTCCGAGCCCAGGTAGTTGAGCCAGGGCAGCGGCGTGTCGGGCCGGGTGATGACGTACTCGCGGCTCTCGTCGTCGAAGTGGCCGTACTGATTGCTCATGGACGCGCGGTCTCCGTGGATAGCGACAGAAAAAAACCCGGAGGCAGCGCTGCCCCGGGTCGGATAAGCCGATGATTGTCAGGCCTGGGGCCTCCGAGCGAGCTCAGAGGGCCGCCACTCTAGACCCCGGCGCCTCCGCTTGTCAACGGGGCCTGGGGGCGCGCTCGCCGGCGTTTTGCCAGCAAGAACGCCGCGCTCCGTCGCACGCTGTCGCGTCCGCCGCGCTCCGCCGCGCTCTGTGCCGTGTTGGCGCATGGCGCGTGTGCGGCAGACAACCCACGATTCCAGTGAAGAAAAAATTTTACACACCGCAGCTCCGCGGGCCGCGCCTCGCTCGCGGAGCCGCGTATCCGCCGCTTCAACCGGCCTTGAACGTGTCGTAACGGCCGGCGCGCGGCGCGACGCGCGCCTCCAGCGCGGCGCGCTCGGCGGGCGGCATCGGGAAGGAGAGGGACCGCGCGCCCAGGTTCTCGCGCACCTCGGCGATCGACGAGCAACCGATGATCACCGTGTCGGCGTGGCTCGCCGCGTAGCGGATGAGCTCGGTCGCGCTCGCGGCGCCATCCTGGAGCAGGCGGCCCGCGGCCATGATCTTCATGCCGATGACGCCGACGCCGCGCCGCCGCGCCTCCTCGACCACGGTCGTCAGGAACGGGAGCCGCGCCGGATCTGCGGGGTTGACCGCGCACAGCACGGTATCCACAGGATAACGCCGCATCGCCTCCAGGAGGATCCGCGGGTCGTGGTGGCCGGTGATCCCGACGTGGCGCACGCGGCCGTCGGCCCTGGCCTGCTCCACGGCCTCGATGGCGCCCCGCTTGCCGAAGATGGCGTCGAGCTCCTCGAGATCCCGCAGATCGTGCAGCTGCCATGAATCGAGGTGGTCTGTCCCGAGCCGACGCAGGCTGTCGTCGAGCAGCCGCAGCGCGCCGTCGCGATCGCGCGCGTGGGTCTTGGAGGCGAGGAAGACCTGCTCGCGCGCCTTCGGGCCGGCGGCGCGGAAGGCCTCACCGTAGTAGTCCTGGCTCTGCTGGTATGCAGGCGCGGTGTCGCAGTACCTGACCCCGAGGCGCAGGGCCTCCAGGATCACGGGCACCGCCTCGCGGTGACGGCCGGTCGTCCGGAGGATCCCCTCGCCCCCGAGCGACACCGGCTCGACCTGCGCGCCGGTCCGCCCGAGCGTGCGCGCCGGCGCTTCGCCGACCGCGGGCGCCGCCGGCGACGGGCAGCCCGCTGCTCCGACCGCCACGGCCGCTGCGGTCGTGGCGACCGCTCCCAGCACGCCACGACGGCCACCGTCGGCACTTCCCGTCTCGCTCGGCTCGCGCATACGGCCCTCCTGGAGAGGACTCTACCAACCGACGGGTCGAACGTAAACCGAGGCCCGGATCCATGCAGTCCGATGGCTCGGGCGAGCGGCGGCGGGTGCGCCGCTCGCCTCATCGAGGCCGCGGCCCGGGGGAGGACGCCGTCTTCAGCGCGCAGCCGAGCGAGGGGCGACCGTCAGGGACGAGCCTTGGGCGCTCGGAAGTGGCCGTCAGTCCCTCGCTACCACCGGTCGTCGGAGTCGTCGTCGTCCGACCGATCGTCGTCCTCGAACACCAGCCTGCCAATCACCACCTGGCGCACCGTCGTGGGGTAATAGGCCGTGACGGCGGCCGTGCTCCAGGTGTGCCCGACGATGGTCTCCGAGGTGTTCGTGTAGAGCCGCATCGTCCCGTAGCCAGCGCCGGAGGCCCCCCGGCCGCTCGATGCGTACCTGGAGTCGGACGAGCCGTGGTGCGTGCTCGTCGAGTCGACGATGCTCACCTCGAACTGGAATGTGCCCGCGACGAGGGGGCTGACGGGGAGCTTCGCCCTCGGCGCCCGGCGGAGGATCGCGACGTGCCCGGTCGAGGACTCGCCAGCGGGGTAGCGGATGGCGATGATGTCGGCGGCGCGCGCGTCCTTGGGATCGTGGATCCTCTCGAATCCGTTCTCCTCGACGATGGCGTCGTAGTAGGCGGCCGCGCTCGGGCTCCGGCTGCCCAGCCAGCCGTTGAGCGACGCTTCGGTGAAGCCGTAGCCCCGCTTGAGCAGCTCCGTCAGGAAGGTGGCGCACTGCGTCCGGTTCGCGTAGCGCCGCGCGCCGGCCACACCGGCCCAGCTGATGAAGCTGGGGCTCGAGTTGTATTCGTTGTTCTCAGGGCTGATGTTGTCCACGAGGCTCTCCGCCCACCTGAGGTGGTCGGCGTGATGCGCGGCCGCGGTGCGCGGCGAGAGCCACACGAGCCCCGGAAGGACGAGACAAGCGATCTCCAGCATACGACGATGAACGCTCGCCATGATCCACCTTGCAATGCAGTGAGTTGCTCGAACTGGCGCGTCGCACTCAGCGCGCGGATTCCCGTGATATATTAAGTACGATCGAGAGGCGCCGTTCAATACAAATTTGCAACACAACCATCTTTGGGAGTCGCTTGTCCCACAGGCGCACAGAAGGACAGGCATCCCCACAACAAACCTCGCGACCGCCGCCCCGCACAACGCGTCACACGCCGACGAAATCAGTCGATTTCGACTGAGGGCCTGTGTTAATCTGGCCTGTTGTTCCGACGCCCGGGTGGCCCGGGGAGCAGGCGCGGGGAGGGGCGTGTCGGAGCCGGAGCGACGAGCGGGCGGCCTCGATCGGCCGCCAGCCGGTCACTTCGACTTGATGCGGAACTCCACGCGCCGGTTCATGGCGCGGCAGCCCTCGTCGTTCGTGAAGCAGAGCGGCGCGCCGGCGCCGTACCCCGGCGCCGTCATCGGCGTCGCGACGCCGCGCTGGACGAGATAGCGGACCACGGCGTTCGCGCGGCGCTCGGACAGCTTGATGTTGTGCTCCACGCTGCCCTGGTTGTCCGTGTGCCCCTCGACCGTGAGCGCGGTGATCTCCGGGTGCGTCCGCAGGATGTTCGCCACCGCGTCGAGGACCGAGAACGACTCCGGCCGGATCTCGTCCTTGTCGAGGTCGTAGAAGATGGGCCGGGCGATCTTGATGCGATCCCCCTCGATGACCGCCTCGGCAGGCGCCGCCGGCTGGACGGCCACGGGCGGAGGAGGAGGCGGCGGCGCCGCGCTCGCCGCCACCGACATCTCGGTCTTCGCCGACCCGCACCCCGCCGCAAGGGCGCCCAGGACCACAAGCCAGATCGCTCGGTTCGCTCGCATTTCGCGGCTCTAGCACGGGGAATCGCCCGGAAGAACCGGAAGAAGCGCGCCGGCGGCCGTCGACTCCCGCCCGGGCACGCGCGGCCGGACGACCGGTGAGACCACGGTGCACCCGGCGACGGCCCCCCGCGCGGGCGCGCGCAGCCACGCCGGACCTGCGGAATGCGCCGCGGCGATCCAGTATCGTTGCTGCGCGCACGCATGTCCGCCCCCGCGAAGAGCCCGAGCCTGATCGTCGGAATCGACCTCGGCACCACCCACACCGTCGTGGCGTGGGCCGAGCGCGACGCCGGTCCCGGCGCGATCCGCGTCTTCTCGATCCCGCAGCTCGTGACCGCCACCGAGATCGAGGCGCGCCCGCTGCTGCCGTCCCTGCTCTACGCGCCCCTCCCCGGCGAGGCGCCCGCCGATCCGTTCGGCGACGCGCCCTTCGCGATCGGCGAGCACGCGCGCCGGCGCGGCGGCGAGATCCCCGGGCGGCTCGTCGCCTCGGCGAAGAGCTGGCTCTGCCACCCCGCCGTCGACCGCACGGCGCCCATCCTGCCCTGGGGCGCGGCCGAGGAGGCGGCCTCCCTGCCGCGCGTCTCGCCGCTCGACGCGAGCGCCCGGATCCTCGCCCACGTGCGGCGCACCTGGGACGACGCCTTCCCGGAGCGCCCGCTCGCGGCGCAGGAGGTCGTGCTCACCGTGCCAGCCTCGTTCGACGAGGTCGCGCGCGAGCTCACCGTCGAGGCCGCCCGCCGCGCCGGCCTCTCGGCGCGCCTCCTCGAGGAGCCGCAGGCCGCGTTCTACGACTTCATGCGGCTCGCCGGCGCCGAGGGCCTCGACGCCCTGCTCGACCGCTCGGGCGGCGAGGCGATGGTGCTCGTCTGCGACGTCGGCGGCGGCACGACGGATCTGTCGCTCATCCGGGTCGCCCGGGGCGCTGGCGCGGCCAAGGACCACCCCGAGGTCTCCCGCGTCGCGGTCGGCCACCACCTCTTGCTCGGCGGCGACAACATGGACCTGGCGCTCGCCCACCTCTGCGAGCCGCGCCTCGTGGGCGCAGGGGAGAAGCTCGACCCGGCGCGCTTCGGCCAGCTCGTGCTGGCCTGCCGCGCCGCCAAGGAGCGCCTGCTCGGCGGCGGGGCCTCGTCCGAAGGCGCCGGCAGCGCCGCGCCTGCGCCGCCGGACGACGCGCCTGTCACGGTGCTCTCGCATGGCGCGCGGCTCGTGGGCGGCGCGCTGACGACGCGCCTCGGCCGCGACGAGGTCGAGGGCGTCGTGCTGGACGGCTTCTTCCCGGACGCGCCGCGGGACGCCCGGCCGCAGCGCGGGCGGAGCGGGCTCGTCGCGTTCGGGCTGCCCTACGAGCGCGACGTCGCGATCACCCGGCACGTGGCCTGGTTCTTCGCGCGCCACGCCCCGGAGGCGCGAGGGCCGACCGCGCTGCTCCTGAACGGCGGCGTCTTCCGCGCCCGCCGCGTCGCGGAGCGCCTCGCGCGGGTCGTCGAGCGCTGGGGCGGCCCGCCGCTCGATCTGCTCCCGCACGCCGATCCCGACCTCGCGGTGGCGCGGGGCGCGGTCGCGTACGGCCTCGCCCTCGCGGGCCGCGGCGTGCGCATCGAGGGGGGCGCGGCGCGCGGCTACTACGTCGGCCTCGAGCCGCCCGCCGGCGGGGGGCCGCGGCCAGCGGTCTGCGTCGTGCCGCGCGGCGCGAAGGAGGGCAGCGTCCACGCGGCGGCCGGGCGGACCTTCGCGCTCGTCGTGGGGCGCCCGGTGCGGTTCGACCTGTTCGCGTCGGACGACGCGCGCGTCGATCGCGCCGGCGACCTCGTCCCCCTCGAGGCCGACCGGTTCGAGGCGCTGCCGCCGATCGCGGTGGCGTTCGACGCGGGAGACGCGGCGCGCGCCGCGACCGGCAAGCAGGCGGAGGTGCGGGTGCAGATCGAGGGAGAGCTCACCGCGATCGGCACCCTGGATCTCGCCTGCGTCGAGGTGGACGCCGCGGCGCCGCGCCGCTTCCGGCTGGCGTTCCAGCTGCGCGAGGACGGCCGCGGCGCGCGCGCCGCCGAGGCCGAGGGCGGCGCCCCGGCGGAGCGGGCGCAGGCGAGGCCCCACGCCGCGGCGGCGCCGGGCGGCAAGCGCCTCGACGAGGCCCGGGAGGCGATCGAGCGGGTGTTCGGCAAGGGGCGGCCCGACGTGGCGCCGCGGGAGGCGAAGAACCTCGTGCGCGAGCTCGAGCGCGTCCTCGGGGAGCGCGCCACCTGGACGACGGAGACCGCGCGGGCGCTGCTCGACACCCTCGTCCCGAGCGCGCGCTCGCGGCGGCGATCGGCCGATCACGAGCGCATGTTCTGGTCGCTCGCCGGCTACTGCCTCCGCCCCGGGTTCGGCGACGCGGGCGACCCGGCGCGCGTCGCCGCGCTCGCGCCGCTCTTCGCCGAGCGGCTGGCGTTCCCGCAGGAGGCGCGCTCCTGGCAGCAGTTCTGGATCGCCTGGCGCCGCATCGCGGGCGGCCTCGACGAGCCGCTGCAGGTCGCGATCCGGGATCTGGCGGATCCGTTCCTGGCCCCGGCCGAGCAGCGGCTGAAGAAGCCGAAGGGGGTGAAGCCGGAGGCGCTCGACGATCTGCTCGAGCTCTGCGCGTCGCTCGAGCGCGTGCCCGCCGGCCGGCGGAGCGAGCTCGGCGCGTGGATCCTGGAGCGCACATGGACCGACCGCGACGCGCGGCTCTGGGCGGCGATCGGCCGCCTCGGCGCGCGCGTTCCGGCGTACGCGAGCGTCCACCATGTGGTGTCGCCGGCGGCGGCCGAGCGGTGGATAGACCACCTGCTGCGCGAGAAGTGGCAGGAGCTGCCGTCCGCGGCGCCGGCCGCGGTGCAGCTCGCGCGCAGGACCGGGGACCGGGCGCGCGACGTCTCGGACCGGGTCCGCGGCGAGGTGGAGCGGCGGCTCGTCAAGGTGGACGCCCCCGAGGCGTGGGTCAACGCGGTGCGCGAGGTGGTGGCCGTCGAGGAGTCCGAGCGCGCGGCGTTCTTTGGAGAGGGGCTGCCGGTGGGGCTGCGGCTTGTGAGCGAGTAGGGAAAGCCCTTTTGCGCGCTTCGAGGTCCGCTGGGGGCCTCACTTCCAGAAAACGCAGGCGCCGTCCACCCCCCCGCAGACCACCTCCGGACTCAGGCGGTCACAGGTCGATATCCCTTCGCTCGGCGGGGGATCATGGCAGAGATCGCCGCCCCGGCGGTCAACGGCGAAGTCGGCCCCTGAACCTGCACCCGCTCTACTCGCCGGAAGCCGCCTCGATGCACGCCTCGAGCTCCGGCGTCGCCCGCCAGCCGCACTCGCCCGACGCGCCCCGCTCGCACACGCCGTGCTCCTTGTAACACCCGTACTCCTCGAGCCACTCGCACGTGGTGACGATATCCACACCCTTGTTCGCGCAGACCTGACCGCTGCAGCCCGTCACCACGCACGGCGCAGCCTCGCCGCCGCCAAGGCACGCCTCGAGCTCCGGCGTCGCCCGCCAGCCGCACTCGCCCGACGCGCCCCGCTCGCACACGCCGTGCTCCTTGTAACACGCGTATTCCTCACGGTACTCGCAGGTCGTGGCCACCTCCTCGTCCGCGCAGACCTGCCCGCTGCAGCCCGTCACCACGCACGGGGCAGGCTTGCCGCCGCCAAGGCACGCCTCGAGCTCCGGCGTCGCCCGCCAGCCGCACTCGCCCGACGCGCCCCGCTCGCACACGCCGTGCTCCTTGTAACACGCGTATTCCTCACGGTACTCGCAGGTCGTGACGATCTCCTCATCGGCGTCGGCGCAGACCTGACCGCTGCAGCCGGTCACCACGCACGGCGCAGGCTCGCCGCCGCCGAGGCACGCTTCGAGCTCCGGCGTCGCCCGCCAGCCGCACTCGCCCGACGCGCCCCGCTCGCACACGCTGTGCTCCTGGTAACACGCATATTCCTCCCGGTACTCGCAGTCCGTGACCACGTCCTCGTCCGCGCAGACCTGGCCGCTGCAGCCGGTCACCTGGCACGAGGCCGGCTCGCCGCCCGCCACCCCACCTCCGCCAGGGCCAGCTTCCCCGCCCTCGATCGGGCCCTGACAGCCTTTGCCCTTGGCGCCGGTGAGCAAAGGTACGAAGAGCACGAGCATCGCAACGACGAGTCGGTGACGTTTGCTGAAAAGATCCATCGTCAAGCCTCCTATCAAGAGATAGACGAACCTGCCATTCGGCAGCCGCGGGCGCCAGGATTCACACGTCGTGCCAAGCATGGCGCCAGCGCCCCCCACGCATCCACGCGCGCAGACGCGATGCTCCCGCGGTGACGAGCAGCTGCCGACAAGCCGCGTGAGCCGCCTCCTGGTGATGAGAGCTCACCCCGGGATCAGGGCATCGAACATCACCACGGCGCACGCCTTGCGGGCAGACCCCTGACCGCCGACAGCCCGCCGGCCGCACACTCTGGCACAGGCCGCGGTAATACCGGCAAATTCCTTGGATTTTTCGTGGGGCTCCGCGTGGCCCGTTATTTGCTAAGTGCGCCGGGCACGGGACCTGAACAGCGCACGCGCACCGGCGCAGACATGACGCCCTGTGTCTCGTCCTCAACGAGGTGAACTATGACCTTCCTGTCTAGAACTTACGCCGGCTGGCTCGTCCTCGCGACGGCGGCGGCCTCGGCCGGACTCACCGGCTGCGGGAACGGCTCGACGGGGCCTTCCGAAACCGGCTCGACCGATTTCATCTCTGACAATCCGAGGGCCGGCGGAGGAAGAGATACGGCCGAGGATGGCGGCAGCGCCTCGGCGGGCACCGGAGGCGACGGCGACCCGACCGCGCCCCCGGCCGACGGAGACGCCGAGCGCGCGATCACCGAGGCCGACATCATCCAGGTCAAGGACGGCAAGCTCTACGCGCTCTCGCAGTACTCGGGGCTCAGCATCATCGACATCTCCCGGCGCGACCGGCTGAGCCTCCTCGGGCGCTACCGGGCGAGCGGGATCCCCTTCGAGATGTACCTGCGCGACGGGATCGTCTACGCGATGTTCTCGTCGTGGACCCAATACATCTACGACGCGGCTACCGGCGAGTACTCCTATGAGCAATCGAGCCACATCGAGGCGCTCGACGTCTCCGACCCGGCGGATATCCAGCAGATCGGCTCGTTCGACCTGCCGGGCGCCATCTCCGACTCGCGCATCGTCGGCGACGTGCTCTATACCGTCACGTTCGAGGACGGCGGTTGCTGGGGGTGCAAGCAGTCGCGGAACACCACGATCACCTCCCTGGCCGTCGGCGCCCCCGCCGAGATCGCCGTGGTCGATCAGCTGAGCTACGACGACGACCCCAACGACTACGGGTGGCAGCGCAGCGTGAGCGTCACCCAGGACCGCATGTACATCGCGGGCATCGAGTGGGACGGCACCGACGAGGGGCACTCCACCATCCAGGTCGTCGACATCTCCGATCCCGGCGGCGCGCTCGTCGAGGGCGCGAGCGTCGAGGCCGTCGGCCAGATCCAGAGCCGCTGGCAGATGGACGAGCACGAGGGCGTCCTCCGCGTCGTCAGCCAGCCGGGCCTCTGGCGGACCAACGCGCTGCCCGGCGTCCAGACCTTCGCCGTCGCGTCCTCGCAAGAGCTCACGCCCCTCGGCTTCACCGAGCTCACCCTGCCCAGGCCCGAGACGCTGCGCTCCGTGCGCTTCGACGGCGACCGCGCCTACGCGATCACGGCGGAGCAGACCGACCCGCTCTTCACCATCGATCTCAGCGATCCGGAGCACCCCGCCCAGCTCGGCGAGCTCGAGATGCCCGGCTGGGTCTACCACATGGAGCCGCGCGGCGACCGGCTGCTCGCCCTCGGCTTCGACAACGCCGCCACCGATGGCTCGCTCCACGTCTCGCTCTTCGACGTCTCCGACCTCACGAAGCCCACGATGCTGGAGCGCGTCCATTTCGGCGGCGACTGGGCGAGCTTCGCCGAGGGCCAGGACCGGATCCACAAGGCCTTCACCATCCTCGATGATCTCGGCACCATCCTCGTGCCGTACAGCGGCTGGGACATCGACGAGGCCGAGGGCTGCGGCTCGTACGAGAGCGGCGTCCAGCTGGTCGACTTCACGGCCGACACGCTCACGAAGCGCGGCTCGGCGCCGGCGCGCGGCCAGGCGCGCCGCGCCTTCGTCCACGACACGCGGCTCTTCGCCGTCTCCGACCAGGAGGTCGGGACGTTCAACATCGATGATCGCGACGCCCCGGTCGAGGCCGCCGACCTGGCCCTGGCGACGGTCGTCAGCAACACGGTCGCCACCGGCGATCTCGTGGTCCGCATGGGCGCGGACTGGTGGACACAGGCCGCGGAGCTCGAGGTCGTGTACGCGGCGGAGCCGGGGCGCGCCGAGCCGATCGGCAAGCTCGACCTCTCGACGCTGGCCTCCGGATCGAAGAGCGACTGCTATGGATCCGGCCTCATCAGCGCGCAGCTCTTCGCGCACGGGCAATACGCCTACCTGCTCTGGCCCTCGTACGCGGACTCGACGAAGACGAGCCTCGCCGTCATCGATCTCACGAACCCCGAAGCCCCCCGGATCGCGAGCCAGCGCGATCTGCCGTTCACCAGCAACGCGCTCTACTATAACGGGTACTACGGCAGGATCGTCCCCACGGGCGCCGCCGTGGTCCAGGCAGGGAGCACGCTCGTGCTCCGCAACGTCGAGGACCAGTACTACTACTACGAGGACGGCAGCGGCGCCCCGCCGCCGCAGCCCCGCGATCCGTCGCTCGAGATCATCGACCTCTCGAACCCGTCGAGCCCGACGCACCGCTCGCTGCCCCTGCCCGACGGCGCCGGTTACACGGGCCTGCAGCTCGACGGGACCACCGTGCTGACATCGCACTGGGTGCCCCTGCAGAACGACCCCTCCAGGGCGCGCTTCTACGTCGACCGCATCGACGTGGCCGATCCCTCCTCGGCGGTCGTGCGGACGCCGGTCAACGTGCCCGGCTCGCTGCTGGCCTTCGATGGCGCGTCGGACCGCGCGCTCACGGTCGATTACGAGACGGTCGAGCTCGAGGTCGCGGGCTATCGGGAGTGCTACAGCGCGTTCAGCTACTACGCCGAGTTCGTGCCGGCGAACCAGGAGAACTACGATGGCCCCGGCGTCTGCCGCGGGACGCGCCACACCCTCAAGCTGCTCGATGTCGGCAGCGCGAGCGCGCGCCTCCGGGACGAGCACTCGCTCGACGACGGCACCCGCCTGGACCAGGTGTTCGTGGGCGATGACCGCGTGTTCATGTACACCTCCGGGTACTACGCCGTGGGCGACGCGGTGGGCGGGGGCGCGTACACGTCCGGGATCCTCGTGGCCAGCGGGCTCGAGGGAGGCAGCATCGACGTCGCGACGAAGGAGCTCTCGAGCCCCGAGGCCGGCTGGCCGCGCGCCGTGGACGGGACGCGCCTCCTCCTCGCCGGCTACAACCCGCCCGGGCTCTCGGTGCTCGACGCGGCCGACCTCGACGAGATGACGCTCGAAATGAAGGGCGAGCTCTCGTCGTACGTCTCGCAGGTGACGATCTCCGGCGACACCGCGCTCTGCGCGCTCTGGTACCACGGGCTCGAGGTCGTCGACCTCGGCGACTGATCCGCGCGCCGCCGCTTCACGCCGCGCGGCTCGTCACGGGCGGCGCGGCGAAGGCGCCGCGCGGGCGCTACCCTCCCCCGTAGATCTGCCCGATCTTCTGCACCGAATCCCACACGTACACGCAGCCCGAGCTCAGCAGGAGCCCCGGCAGGATCACCGCCGACCAGGCGAGCGAGAGCCGCGCGCTCGGCGCGGGGCGCTCCGTCTCCACCAGCGCGGCGCGGGCGAGGCGCCGGACCGCGTCGGCCCGTGCCGGGTCGAGCGGGGCGACCGGCGGCAGATCGGCGAGGCCCCTCGCCAGAGGATCCTCTCCTGAGAACGGCTTCATCGAGAACCTCCTCGCGTCTGTCCATCCGTCGCATCGGCGGCGTCCGCGGCGGAGATCGAGGTCGTCGATCCCCGCCGGGGCCGCTCAGCATTTCGCCTTTCGAGGCGGGCCGCAAGCTCGGCGCGGGCGCGCGACAGGCGCTTGCGCGCGGCGTCCTCGCGGATGCCGAGCACCTGGGCGACCCGCGCCGTGTCGAGCCCCTCGACGGCCCCGAGGAGCAACACCTCGCGGTGCACCGCCGCGAGATCGCGGAGCGCCGCCTCCAGCGCCGCCACGTCGGCTCGAGCGTCCGCCGCGCCCTCGGGCTCGGGCGCGGCCGGCGCGGGCTCGCGGGAGAACAGCGCGGCGCGGGCGAGGTCGAGCAAGGCGGAGCGGCGGTGGCTCCGGTAACGATTCCTGGCGATCGTGAACAGCCACGCGGCGAGATCGGTGTCCTCGGCGAGCCGGCCGGCGTGGCGCGCGACGGCGAGCCAGGTGTCCTGGAACAGGTCCTCGGCGACGTCGCGCCGGCCGGAGAGGCGCACGAGGAAGCTGAAGATCCGGGGGTGGTAGCGCGCGTAGAGCGCGTCGAAGGCGCGCGGATCGCGGCGCCTCAGGCGCGCCGCGAGCTCGGCGTCGGACGGAGCTGCTGCGCCCTCCCTCTCCACGCCGGCATAACGCGCGAGGGCCGCGGGCGTGACAAGGAAGTTTTCCGGTCACGGGATCCGCGGCGCCGCGTTGGGGCTCGTGAAGGCCGGCGCACACGGCGGCGACGACACGCGGCAGGCAGAGAAGAGCAGACGAGAGGGAGGCACCGATGTTCGATTTCTTCGTCGAGGGCGGCTGGGGGATGTGGCCTATCCTGGTCTTCGGGATGGTCACGGTCGGCGCGGGGCTGCAGTTCGCCCGGCGGCCGGAGCCCGGCAAGCTCGGGTTCATCGTGGCCATGGGGCTGACGACGCTGGTCGCGACCATCCACGCGACGTGGATCGACCTCGGCGCGGTGTTCAGTTACCTGTCCGACCCGGCGAAGGTGCCCGACGGCGAGCTCGCGCGTGTGCTCGTCGTGGGGCTGAAGGAGAGCACGCGTCCCGGGTCGCTCGGCGGGTTGCTGCTCGCCATCGCGTGCCTGCTCTCGGCGGTGGGCGTCCTGCGCGCCGGTCGGGCGGCGTGATCCGCGGCGCGGCGCGGCGCGGCGGCGCGGCGGCGGGTCTCGCCCAGCGCCGGCGCTTGGCGCCGGAGCCCGGGTGCGGCACACAAGGTCCATGGGCAGAGCCGAGCTCGCGCAGCTGATCGACCGCGATGGCCTCGACGCCTCGGAGGGCTCGCGAGGCCGCCTCGCGATCGCCGTCCCGGCGGCGTGGGCGCGCGACGGCGCCGACATCGAGATCGCCGTGCCCGCCCGCGTCACCTGCGCCCGCTGCGACGGCGGCGGGTGCGACAGCTGCGCCCGGAGCGGCGCGCACCGCGCCCCGGCGGAGGTCGCCGCGAGGACGCTGCGGCTCCGGCTCCCCCCCGATCTCAGCGGCGGCGTGACGCTCCGCCTCGTGCGCCCGTTCGGCGAGCACGCCCCGCTCGATCAGCTCCTCGTCGAGCTCCGCGAAGACAGCGCGGCGTCGCCGGGCGTGCACCGCGTCACGCCGCCCCCGTCGGACGCGCTCGCGCGCTCTCCGGGGGCGAGCGGCGGGCGCTTCCGTAGGCTCGGCGCCGAGCTCGGCGCGCCGGCCGTCATCGCGACCCTCGCCGCGATCGCGGCGGTCCTGGGGCTCCTGCTCGGCCGCTGAGGGCGCAGGGAGGCCGCGCGCTCCGCCCTCGGTCGACGCGGGCGAGGCCGGCTGGAGGGCCTCGCTGCCGTGCTTTGCTCATGCTAGCGAGAGGCCAGCGGACGCGCGCGGGAGCCGACGGCACCGCCACCGCCGCGCAGGGAGAGCAAGCACATGAGCCTCAGCGAGCCCATGCGGGCCAGGATCGCCACCATCATCCGCGAGAGCGATGTCGTCCTGTTCATGAAAGGCACGCGCACCGTGCCGCAGTGCGGGTTTTCCGCCACGGTGGTGAACATCCTCGACGAGCACCTCCCCGAGTACCAGACGGTGGACGTGCTCTCGGATCCCGCGCTGCGCGACGGCATCAAGGAGTTCTCGAGCTGGCCGACGATCCCGCAGCTCTACGTCCGCGGCGAGTTCATCGGCGGCTGCGACATCGTGAAGGAGCTGCACGCGACCGGGGAGCTCGTGAAGGCGCTCGGGCTCGCGCAGGGCGAGGCGCAGGCGCCGCCCACGCTCCGCGTGACCGCGGCGGCGCTCGCGGCGTTCGCGGCCGCGAAAGAGTCCGAGGCCGACTTCGTCCACATCGAGATCGACCCGTCCTACAACTACGGCCTTTACTTCGGCCCGCGGCAGGCAGGCGACGTCGAGGCCCAGGCGGGCGGGGCGGTGTTCCTGCTCGACCGCGCGAGCGCGCGGCGCGCCGAGGGGCTGTCGATCGACTTCGTCGAGGGCCCCTCCGGCGGCGGCTTCAAGCTGGAGAGCCCGAACGAGCCGCCGAAGGTCAAGCAGATCTCGTCGACCGCGCTCAAGGCCCTTCTGAACAGCGGCGAGGCGATCGAGCTGTTCGACGTCCGGACCGAGCAGGAGCGCAAGATCGCCACGATCGAGGGGGCCCGTCACCTCGATCAGGCAGGGCAGCGGTACCTGGAGACGCTCGCGAAGGACGCGCGGATCGTCTTCCACTGCCACCACGGCGGCCGCAGCCAGGCAGCCGCCGAGCACTACCTCACGAAGGGCTACAGGAACCTTTACAACCTCCAGGGCGGAATCGACGCGTGGTCGCAAGATGTCGACCCCTCGGTGCCGCGGTACTGAGCGCCTCGGCCAGAGGCACGCCCACGACGAGCAGCCGCACACCCACGACGAGAGAGGCGCGGGTATCGCGCCTCGATAGAATTTTGTAGCCACAACGGCCGACGTCCGAGAGCCTTCAGGGCCGGCGTGGGATCATGTATGCGTGAGGTGTGGGTGCCGACGATCAGTCGACGATCAGGGCGTCCGACACCGCGCCGTCGGCGTCGCCGGAGGGGGCGACGCCTGGCCTGGTGGTCATCTTCGCCCGCGGCCAGCCTGCCTGCGCGCCGATCCCGCTCGAGGGCGGCGCGGTCGTGCTGGGCCGCGCAGCGGCGGACGACACGGTGGTGGTCGAGGACGAGCAGGTGTCGCGCCGGCACGCCCGCGTCGCACTGTCGGGCGCGGGTCTCCGGATCACCGATCTCGGCAGCAGGAACGGCACCTTCGTCGATGGAGCGCAGATCGAGGATCAGGTCTTCTCGTCGCCCCCGCGCGTGATCCGGCTCGGGAGCACGCTGCTGCGCTTCACCGCGGACATCGAGCCGTTCCAGCGCGGCGGGGTCCTGGAGCACGAGGACGGGCTTGTCGGCCCCACGCTCAGGCAGGTCCGCGAGGCGATCCACCGCGCGGGGATGCGCGGGGATACCTTGCTGCTCACCGGGCCGAGCGGCTCGGGCAAGGAGCTCGCGGCGCGCGCCTACCACGCGGCGACGGGGCGGGGCGGCCCCTTCGTCGCCGTGAACTGCGCCGCGATCCCGGAGGGCCTCGCGGAGCGGCTGTTCTTCGGGGCGCGGCGCGGCGCCTACTCGGACGCGAACGCCGACGCCGAGGGCTATGTCCAGGCTGCCCACGGCGGCACGCTGTTCCTCGACGAGATCGCGGAGCTCGATCCGGCGGTTCAGCCGAAGCTGCTCCGCGTCCTCGAGACCCGGGAGGTGGTCGCGCTCGGCGACACGCGCCCGCGCAAGGTGGAGTTCCGCCTGTGCGCGGCCACGTTGAAGGATCTCCAGGCCGAGGTCGCGGCGCGCCGGTTCCGGGACGACCTCTATTACCGGATCGGCCGGCCCGAGGTGCGGATCCCGTCGCTGACGGAGCGGCTCGAGGAGATCCCCTGGCTGGTGGCGGCGGAGCTCAGGCGCACCGGCGCTCGGCTCGCGCCGGGGGCCAGCTTCCTGGAGTGCTGCGCGCTGCGCGCGTGGCCGGGCAACGTGCGGGAGCTGCTCTGCGAGGTGAGGCAGGCGGGCATCGCGGCGCTCGCGGCCGGGCGCACCGCCGTGGAGGTGGCGGATCTCGCGCCGTCGGCGGGCCTCGACATCACGGAGGTCGCGAGGCGCACGCCGGCGCCGCCGGAGATGCAGCGCCTCGCCATCGAGACGGCGCTGCGGCGCGAGCAGGGGAACGTCACGCGGGCGGCGCGCTCGCTCGGGATGCACCGGAACCAGCTGCGCCGGTGGCTCGCCCGGCATGGCGTCGACTCGGCGGCGTTCGCGGGCGCGGGCAAGCGCAAGGGCGGCGCCTCCCTCCCCTCCGCCGAGGACGGCGAGCGCCACGAGCCCTCGTGACCGGCGGCGGATGAGCGGTTGAATCCGGCGGTCGACAGCCTAGGAAGGCGGACAGGGGGTCTTCATGAGCTCAGAGATCAGAACCACGGATCTGTGCGACGAGCACCCGGACGTCCTCGTCGCCGATCCGATCTTCCGGGATTACGGCGGAGCTCGGCTGTTTCACGGGCGCATCACCACGGTGAAGGTCCATGAAGACAACGTGCTCGTCCGCAAGGCGCTCGAAGAGCCCGGCCAGGGGCGGGTGCTCGTCGTGGACGGAGGCGGCTCCCTCCGCTGCGCGCTCCTCGGAGACAACATCGCCGCCATGGCCCACCAGAACGGCTGGGCCGGCGTGATCGTTCATGGGTGCATCCGCGACGCGGAGGCGATCGGCCAGATCCCGATCGGCGTGAAGGCCCTCGCGACGCACCCGAGGAAGAGCGCCAAGAAGGGCGCGGGGGACCGCGACATCGCCGTGACGTTCGCCGGGGTCACGTGGGTTCCTGGCGAGCTCGTCTATGCCGATCATGACGGCATCGTTTGCGCGCAGGCGCAACTCGCCTGAGGGCCCGCGCGCGCTCGCGTCCGAGGTGCGGCAAAACGCACGTCCCTGGGCGCTTTTGCCACACCTCGAGAGGAGGGCGCGCGGCGGCTGCGCCCGGTATGGCTGGGCTCGGATCCGGTCAGGACGCGCGAACGTCGCGCGCCGCGTCGAAGCGCGCCAACTGGCGCGGCCAATGCATCACGAGCAGGGAAGGAGCGATCAACACTCGTAGAATCGGGAGGACAAGAATGGGCAACATCACATCGGACCTGAAGAGCGATCTGAACAAGAGCCTGGAGTCGCTCCAGACCCTGCGCGACGAGATCCGCGTCAGGCTCCACCTTGCCGGCATGGACGCGAAGGACGCGTGGGACAAGCTGGAGCCCAAGCTCCTCGACGCCGAGAAGCTGGCTGACGACGTCTCCGAGGCCTCGCGGCACGCGCTGCGCGAGATCGTGGAGAAGGTGAAGGAGTTCCGCTCGTCGCTCCCCTCCTGAGCGCCGCGCCACCGCGGCGGGATCGAGACGGAATCGAGACGGAATCGAGACGAGATCGAGACGAGATCGAGGTGGGGGCGCGACGCCGGGTCAGCCCCGGAGCGCGGCCGCCACGACGCGCGCGACGCTCCCCCACCCTGGATCCACCGCGCAGGCCGCGAGCCTCTCCCCGACGACGTGGGAGCGCCGGTGATCGTAGAAGCCGGGCGGCCGCGGGAAGGCGGTGAGCGGCGCGCGCAGGAGGGTCTTCTCGACCTGCGCGAGCATCGTCGTGTTGTGCACGAAACCGAGCCCGCTCCGGATGTCGGCGAGCGTCGAGCCCGGGTGGCCACCCCAGGGCGGGACGACGGCCGCGTGCGCGGCGGCGGGCGCCTGGTTCACCGCGATCACGCCGTACCGGAGATCGAGCAGCGCGCGATCGATCGCGGCCCCGACGGCGGGGTCCTCCTCGCTCATCGGGTGCACGACGATCGTCGCGCCAAGGCTGCCCCGGAGCCGCTCGTTGCAGAAGCGGGTCGCCGCGTCCAGGAACTCGACCGGATCGCTCGATCCGACCTCGACGACGGAGAGCGCGCCGCCGAGCGGCTCGGTCGAGAACAGCGGCTCGGCGGCGTCCGACGCGGCGAGCCCGGTGATCAGCGTCCAGGGGAGCTCGCCGGGCCCTGGCGCGCCGATGCGCGCGACCCCGCACGGCAGCGGCACGTCGGCGGAGGCCTCGAGGCGCTCGGGCTCGATCGGCGCGCGCCCGGCGATGAGCGCGGCGTACCGCGCCTCGGCCTCTGGGTGGGCGGCGCGCCGCGGCGGCACGGCGGCGAGCGCACGGCGCAGCATCCGGAGGAGCAGCGGCCGCTGCGTGAAGCCCCTGGGCAGCACGAGGACGCTCGCGGCGTGGCTGCCGTGCGACGCGCCGCTCACGACCTGGCTCGCGAGGCACCTCACCTGGAACCAGAGCTCGTCGCCGCCGTAGAGCCACGGCATCACGAGGACCGGGCTGGCGCCGCCGAGCGTGGAGGAGATGGGCTTGTCCAGCAGCCGCTCTCCCGACGCCCGCCGGCGCGCCTGCGTCGGGCCCGGCGGCCCCCAGACGAGCGCGTCGTGCGCGCCCGCCGGGCCGGTGACGTGGACCTCCGAGACGGCGGGGTGAGCCGCGAGGTAGGCGCGCGAATCCGCGCCGCCGTAGACGAAGCGGAGGAGCCCACGCGCGACGAGCGGCGCGAGGGCGCGCTCCATCAGCGCGCCGAGGGGCGCGCTCCGCGGGCTCATCGCGAGCGCGACGACGCGCCCCTCGACGAAGAGCTTGTGCAGCGCTTCCCGGAGGGGGACGCCGGCGACGTCGCCCGCGCCGAGCACCAGCGCGACGCCTCCTTCGGGGTCGCGCTGCTGGTAGAAGCGCGCCTGCTCTTCCCGGACGCTCTCGCGCGTCGCCCCGGGCTGCATCAGCACGCGCGCGCGGAGGGGCCCGTGCAGAGCGGTGTCCTTCAGGCGCGTCGGGAACACCTCCACCTCGATCCGGCCGTCCGCGCGGGCGCGCACCGCCCCGCGGTCGAGCCGGGGCCGCCCGCGCGCGGCGATGTCCTCGAGCGCCTCGGCCAGGCGGCGCACCTGCGAGAGCGTGACGCAAGGCCCCGCGAGCCACGCCTCGCCGCTCGCCGCCGAGCCGGGATCGAGCCCGCGGTCGGCGCACGACGCCTCGACCTCGGCGCGCGCGGCGGCGAGCAGGCCCGGGAGCGACGAGCGGAGCAGGGAGGCCTTCTCGATGGCTGGCATGCGAGCGAACCCGAGCGCGGCGTCGCCCAGCTCGGACAGCGCACGATCGAGCTCGGCCGGGGGTGTCTCGGCGCTGCGCGGAGCGCGCGGCGTAGAGACCGCCGGCACGGCCGCTGCGCCGCTCGAGGCGGCGCTTCCGGGCGCGAGTTCTGTGACGGCGACGACTTCGGGGACTGGCATCGGGACGGAGATTACAGGCTGGAGATCGCGCGCGCGAGCGCGGCGACGGTTCGCGGCGCGCGTGTAGCCGGCGTGCTCGGGATTCGGTACAGTCCGCCGCCATGGATTGCGCTTTCACCACGGGTCTGGGCCCCGCGCGCGCGCCCTCCTCCAGGGCAGCTCTCCGCCCGGCAGCCTGCGGCCTCCTTCTCGGCCTCGGCGCGCTCCTCCTCGCGCCAGCGGCGACAGCGCAACAGAGCGCTCAGCCGCTCCCGCAGGGCCAGGCGCAGCCCGGCGGAGCTGCCCAGGCGCCGTCCGGGTATCCCCAGCAGCAGGGGTATCCTCAGCAAGGCTACCCTCAGCAGCAGGGGTATCCTCAGCAAGGCTACCCTCAGCAGCAGGGGTATCCTCAGCAAGGCTACCCTCAGCAGCAAGGGTATCCTCAGCAAGGCTACCCTCAGCAGCAGGGATATCCTCAACAGCAAGGGTACCCTCAGCAGCAGGGATATCCTCAGCAGGGATACCCCCAGCAAGGTTATCCTCAGCAAGGCTACCCTCAGCAGCAGGGATATCCTCAGCAGGGATACCCCCAGCAAGGTTATCCTCAGCAGGGATACCCCCAGCAGGGTTATCCTCAGCAGGGATACCCCCAGCAGCCGCCCGGCTATGGTCAGGGCTACGCCTTGCCGGCCGGGCCCCCGCCGCCCCCGAAGCCCCCCGAGTCCACCTGCTGCCGCTGGTCGGTCC
This sequence comes from Sorangium sp. So ce145, assembly GCF_051525985.1. Lineage (NCBI taxonomy): Bacteria > Pseudomonadati > Myxococcota > Polyangiales > Polyangiaceae > Sorangium > Sorangium sp. So ce145. The sequence goes on from NZ_CP150315.1 coordinate 8,931,048, forward strand.
GCTACAACGCCCTGGATCTCCTGTTCGGGAAGATGACGTTCGAGGGCGAGGTCGCGATCATCGGGCCGCTCACCATCGGGATCGCGCCGTCGTGGATCTGGGGCTCGCTCGAGGACGCGTCGCTCGACACGACCGGCTACGCGCTCGCGGCCGACGTCGGTGTCTACGTCGAAGGCAAGGCGCTGCGGGGCTTCTGGGTGAAAGGACGCCTCGGCTACGAGTCGTTCGAGGCGGTCATCACCCCTCCCGGGCGGCTCGAGGGCCGCGGCGATGTGAGCAGCGTCGTCCTCGGCGGCATGGTGGGGAGCACGAACGTGCTCAGCCGAGACGGCGGATTCGCCATGTCGGGAGGCTTCGGGATCGGCGTGGCGCTCGCCGATCCCGTGACGATCACCGCGGGCCCCTACCAGTATTCCTTCTACGAGAAGGCGGGGAAGATCAAGCTCATGGGGTCGCTCTCGCTCGGCGTCGTCTTCTGATCGACGCGCTCGCCTTGTCGTCGCCAATCCGCGCGCGACGCCGGCCCGGCGGGTGCGCGCGGCCCCCACGCGGGACGGCCGGCGTCCCTGGAACTTGGCCCCGCGCGCGGCGACGTGGGACTCCTGCACCATGCCCTCTCGCATCGCCCGCCGCCCCGGGCCGGCGCTGCTGCTCCCGTTCCTGGCGGCGCTCCTGTCGATCGCGTTCGCCCTCCCCGCGCGCGCGTGGGTCGAGGTGCACATCGCCGGAGACGACGTGCGCCTGTCGATCGACCGGGCCGGCGCCGCCACGGTCGAGCACAAGGTCACGCTCAAGATCTCGGGCGGGCCGCTCCGCGGGCTCGACATCCAGGGCGTCGACCCGGACGCCCAGCTCGATCCGGGAAGCTACGCCGTGCCCTTCAAGGCCGCGGAGGCGGGCTCGCTCGCGTCCGCGACGCCGGTCGCGATCGAGCTCCTGCCGCCCGACACCCGGCCGCGCGAGGACGGCACGCGCCGCCCCGCGGCGATGCGGGCCCGCTTCGACGGCAAGGGGCTGAGCCGCGGGGTCTTCGTGCTCTTCTTCCGCTACCGCACGGACCTCATGAAGCGCGGGCTCATCCGCCAGGACGGCCCGAGCTCCCGCGTCTCCTGGAGCGGCCCCATCTGGGACGACGGCTACGACTCGGCGCGGCTCACCGTCGCGCTCCCGGCCGCGCCCGACGAGCCGCGCGTCGACGAGCCGCGCGCCGGCGAGGCGGCGTCCCCCGACGCGCTCCCGGCGCCGACGACGCTCTCCACGCTCCGCCGCGCGCTCGACAAGGACGAGCTCGAGCTGCTCCGCCCGTACGCCCCCAAGTCCGAGCCGATCCGGTGGGCGATCCGCGCCGACGCGCGCGCCTTCCAGCCCGAGCCCGCCGCGGCGAAGCCCGGGGCCGACGCGCTCGGCCGCATCTCGGACGCCGCGGCCGGCAGCCCAGATCGCAGCCGCACCCTCTACGTGGCCGCGGGCGTGGTCCTCTTCGCGCTCTACAGCGCCCTCGTCGCGCTCAAGGCGCGCGAGCACGAGCGCCTCGCGCGCGCCGCGGGCGCCCTGCCGCGGCCCCTCGTCCCGATCCCGCTCGCGCCGCGCGCCGCGCTCGCGGGGCTCGCGCTCGTCGCGGGCGTCGCCCTGGAGCTCCTCCTCAGGGACGGCACGCCGGGCGCCGCGCTCGTGGCCGCGGCGACCGCGCTCGCCGCGCACCGCACGCCCCGCCCGGAGCGCGCCGCCGCGACCTTGCGGCGCCCTGGCAAGTGGCTCCCCATCGCGGAGGCCGAGGCGTTCCGCGAGCCGCCGCGGGCGCGCGGCGTCTACCTCGACGTCTCGACGCGCGCCGGCAAGGCGCTGCTCGTTGCGCTGCTCGCCGGGCTCGGCGCGGGCGTCCACGCCGTGGCGGCCGCCTCGCCGTACCACGCCCACCTGCTGGCGCTCGACGCGACGGCGCTGCTCGCGATCTTCTGCACCGGCCGGCTCGCCGAGCTCCCCGCCGATCCGGCGGCGCGGCCGGTCGCGTTCCTGCGCGACGTCGCGCGGCGCGTGCGGCGCCTGCGGAAGGCGCCCGCCGGCGCCCCGGCCGCGGCGCAGGAGCTCCGCGTCGTCGGCCGCCTCCGCATCCCGGACGGCAGCCCCGACGCCGACGAGCTCCGGCTCGGCCTCTCGCCGCGCGTGGCGCTCCCCGGCTTCGTCGGGATCGAGGTCGGCGTCGTCTACGCGCCCGGCGCCGGCGGCGCCATCGGGCTGCCCGAGGTCCTCTTGCGCGTCGCCCCCGGCTCGCCGTGCGAGCGCGCCGTCGAGGGGCTCGCGAAGAGCGGCCGTTCCTCGCGCGGCCGGCGCCCCGGCGAGCGCGTGCTCGCGTTCGCGCCGCGCCTGCCGACCGCGAGGATGACGGCGGCCATCGCCGCCGCGCTGGTCCGCGCCGTGTCCACCCCGCCCGCGGGCGCCACGCCGACGAAGCCGGCCGGCGCGACCCGCGCGCCGCGCCCCCGCAAGAAGGCGGTCTCCGCCGCGGCGTAGCGCCGGATCAACCCCCGTCCGGACACGCGTTGGCGACCCGCGAGCCCCTCGTCAGCGTTCGTAAGCCTTCGTAAGCATTCGTAGACAGCGCGCGAACATCTCGATATATGGCCGCGCGATGAGCTTCGGAGTTGCGAGCTCGAGCTTTCTTACGCGGTTCCAGCCCATGCGCACGCCGCTGCTCGCCAGCGAGCGGATCTACGCTGCTGCCGGGGGCTTGCTCGGGCTGCTGGCCACCGGGCTCGTGATGCACGCTTGCCTTGGCCCCACCGCGCACGCGCCGCTCCTGATAGCGCCGATCGGCGCTTCGACCGTGCTCGTGTTCGGGGTCCCCGCGAGCCCGCTCGCCCAGCCCTGGTCCGTGCTCGGCGGCAACGTGCTGGCGGCCGTCATCGGCGTCACGGCGGCTCGCGTCATCCCCGATCCGCTGTGCGCCGGCGCCGTCGCGGTCGCGGTCACCATCGCCGTCACGAGCCTGCTCCGGTGCTTGCACCCGCCCGCGGGCGCGGTGGCGCTCACGGCGGTCATCGGCGGCCCGGCCGTGACGAGCCTCGGCTATCACTTCGCGCTCGTGCCGGTCGCCATCAACTCCCTGCTGCTCGTGGCAGCCGGGATGGTGTTCAACAACCTGGTGCGCCGCAGCTACCCGCACGTCGTGGCCTTGCCGGCCTCGCCCCACGGCACCGCCGATGCCCCGCCCGAGCTCCGCGTCGGCTTCTCGCCGAGCGACATCGACGCCGCCCTCGAGCGCCTCGGAACGCCGCTCGACGTCGAGCGCGACGATCTGATCGCCCTCGTCCGGCACGTCGAAGAGGAGGCGCACCGGCGCCTGCGCGGAGGCGTCACCTGCGGCGAGATCATGTCGCGCGATCTGGTCACGATTCACCCCGATGATCCGAGCGCGCTCGCGCTCCGCCGCCTCCGCGAGCGCGCCCTGCGCGTCTTGCCGGTGGTCGACGAGCGAGGCGTCGTGCACGGCGCGATCGACGTCTCGATCGCGTCTGCGATGCCCGAGGCCGCCGTGCGCGACCTGCCGTCCATCTACTTCGAGACCGCCGGCGAGGACACGCCGATCAACGAGCTCTTCCAGCTCCTCTCCCGCGGGCGCGTGCACGAAGCGCTGATCGTCGACGCCAAGATGCGCCTGCGCGGCATCGTGACCCAAACCGATCTCCTGGCCGTGATCGGCCGCGCGCAGCTCGCCAAGGGCTCGGCGCTGGTCGGGTAGCGAGCCCCGGGGCAGTACGCCCCTGTGCGACACAGGCGCGCATCGCCACAGCGCACCATCCATGCACACGCCTTCACGCGCAGGAACACCCTGCTACGCCGGCAAGACGACAAAACCACAAAACCACAAGACGACAAATCGCCGGCTGCTCCACTCGAGCGTATAGCGAGCGATGATCGAAGCATGATAGTCTCGAGACAATCGTCTTTGTCTCCAGCGCCATCGCTGAAACGGATCGAATCGTGCATGGGTCGGCGCTCTCGCGGCCTTTTTAGCAAGGGCTGAGCGGCCAATCGACGCTCGCGACCCATCGTCGGCCTTGGTCACCTCGGAGTTCGGTCACACGGCACATTTGCACGTTTGCACGCTTGCACGTTTTTTTTGCACGTGTTGAGCCGGCCCTGAAGGAGCTCTGGCGCCCATCACGCCTGTTGAGGTCATCCGTCCTCGAACAGGCCCCAACCGATCGGGAGCGAACATGGCAGAAAGACCCCTTGTCCGCGTCATCACCTCCACGCCGCTGTCCGTGTGCGCTGCGGCCTGCGCCTGGCTCGCCGCGAGCGACGCGTCGGCGGCGTTCCAGTTCGACGCCACGGAGGCCGCGTACGACGCGACCTACGCGGCGGCGCCCATCGACGTGACCGGCGTCGTCGTCGACGAGGCGGGGTCGCCGATCGCGGGGGCGGAGGTGACGGCCATCGGCTGGGGGAGCGGCGCGGTCAACCACGGCGAGATCGCGTTCACCGACGGCGCGGGCGCGTTCACGCTGGCGGCGCTCGCGCGGCGCTCGGTCCTGCTGCGCGTCGAGGTCGACGGGTACTACAGCGAGATCATCCCTGCCGATCTGCACCTGCCGCTCGCCGAGGCGGCCGCCGGGGTCGGCCGCGTCGTGCTGACCGAGCAGCGCGCGGGCCGCGCCCGGATCCTCGTGGGAGGCGACACGATGTTCGGTCGGCGCTTCATCGACAGCGACGAGGACGGCATCGAGGGAGAGGAGGGCGACCTGATCCGCCCCGCGACACGGCAAGCCGACGCGAGCGCCGTCCTCTCCTTCCTGCGCGACGTCCTCTCGTCGGCCGACTACACCCAGGTCAACCTGGAGTGCCCCGTCACCGCCAACCCGCAGACGCCCCACCCTTACAAGTCGTTCACGTTCTTCTCCTACCCCGAGACGGTCAGGGCGCTCGCGCTCTCCGGCGTCGACGCCGTGAGCCTCGGCAACAACCACATGTTCGATTACCTGGGGGCAGGCGTCGCCGACACGCTCACCGCCGTCCCGAACGCCGGCCTCGACTGGTTCGGCGCAGGGCTCGACGAGACGATGGCGAAGGGCACCGTGCTCTACCGGACGCTCCGCGGCGTCGACGTGGCCTTCCAGGGGTTCAACCAGCTCGTCAACGACGGGACGACGCTCCCGGAGTACACGCTCACCGCCTCCGACGGGCCTCCTCCCAAGGCCGGCGCGCTCGAGCTCAGCCTCGCCGAGATCAGCGACTTCATGGCGGAGGACGCGGTCGGGCGCTTCGCCATCCCGGTGCTGCACGGAGGCATCGAGTACAGCGACTATCCGTCGTCCGGCATGCGGCGGCGGTTCACCCAGCTCGTCCAGAAGGGCGCCGGCATGGTCGTGGCGCACCACCCGCACACGATCCACGGCATCGGGCTGTACAACGCCGGCGCCGGCCCCCGCTATATCTTCATGTCGCTCGGCAACATGGTCTTCGATCAGGACGTCTTCGAGACGTTCCAGTCGTACCTCGCCGCCATCGACATCGACGAGGACGCGAGCGGCAACCGCGCGGTGCACCGCGTGCAGCTCATCCCATTCCAGAACGAGGACTACGTCCCGAAGCTCGTGGGCGGCGCCTGGCTCGGCCGGGCGATCCGCCACATCGGCCACCTCTCCACGACGCTGCCGGCGGCGCCCGCGCCCGGCGAGGCGGCGGACGGCCTGACGGGGGCGGTCGTGTTCCCGAGCGGCCCGCGGGCCGCCGCGGCGAGCAGCCCCTCGCAGTACACGACGAGCGACGCGGTCGAGACGCGGACCGTGCCGCTCACGAGCCGCCGCACAGGCCCCCTCGCCCACCTGCGCTCGAACCCGGCGGACTCGCTCGCCGCCGTCCGGACGACGGCCGCCGCGAGCTGCGATTACGGCCGGGAGATCATGCTCTACGGCGACTTCGAGGACGGCGACGTCGACGACACCTCCCACGAAGGCTCGATGTGGTCGATGAGCGAATTCCGCTACATCGAGAACAGCGTCGTCCACAGCGGGACCGGCGCGATGGTGTTCCTGCGCAAGTCGAGCAACACGACCGAGGCCGCGACCTACATGAACAACCGCGTCAAGTTCGAGCCTGGCCGCAAATTGACCCTGACCGGCTACATGAAGGGAAACAACGCCGGCCAGATGCGCGTGCAGGTCTACTGGTACACGAGCGGCGGGACCAGCGTGTCGAACAGCGTCGTGTACACGCGCGCGGCTGGCACCTACGGCTGGCAGCCGTTCACCGTCGACCTGACCCCGCCGGCGAACGCGGGCTCGGTCCGGTTCTATTTCAGGGCGGGTGTGCCGGCGAGCGGCGAGGCCACCTCGTTCCTCGACGACGTGTCGCTCATCGAGTGGGAGGGCACCATCGCCGACAGCTCCCTCGGGTTCGCGTTCGCCACGCCGAACGACTGGAGCTTCGTGCGCTGCACCGCCACGGATCCGGCGCTCACGAGCCTCGGCGTGACGATGACGCACCGGTCGTACGCGCTGGCCGCGGCGACGCCCTGAGCGCGCCGCCGCGGCCCGCGAGGGCGGAAGGCGAAGCCGCCCGCGAGCTGCAGCCCCTCGGCGCGCCCCGAGACGACGCTCGCGACCCCGAGCTGGAGCCCGCTGCTCCGCGGGCGAGGAATCGAGCGGCGTCGATGGCGGCGCCGCATGGATCCATCACAGCACCCCTGACCTCGACTTCCGCGCGCTGCTTCGATAGCCTGCGTGTGGGCGCCGCGCCGTGGACTCGCCACCTGCGCGGAGCCCACGCGCCACGGACTCGCCACCATGAAGCCATCGTCTCTCGCGCCCGTGCTGGCCCTCTCCGCGCTCGCCGCCGGCTGCGGCTCGGAGCCTGAAGGCCCAGACCTCGTGTGGCCGATCGGGGGGACGGACGAGATCCAGCCGATGTCGTCGAGCTTCGGTCCCCGCCTGCAGACCTCGCGCGATGGCGTCTACGACTTCCACCGCGGCATCGATATCCCCACCGTCATGGGCACCCCGGTGTACGCGGTCGCCGACGGAAAGGTGATCCGCGCGGGCCGCTATCAGGATTTCGAGGACGTCGTTGTGCAGATCGAGCACTGCGATCCGCCGGGCCCGTGCCTCTACAGCACCTATATCCACCTGGCGATGCCGCTCGTCGAGACCGGCGATCAGGTCGGGCGCGGTCAGCACATCGGCTATACCGGGCTCGCCGCCAGCAGCCTGTTCCCCCACCTGCACTTCGAGATCCGCGAGGGAGGGCACGAGAAGGTGTACTGCGTGCACCCGCTCCGCTTCCTGCCCACGCCGGGCGGGCTGCCCCCGGCGCTCTCCGTGCGCCGCACCGACGAGGACGCCACGTCGAGCGTCTCGGTCGAGGTCGAGGCCACCCTGCCAGGCATCTCCCCGGGCCTCGTCGAGCTCGCGGTCGCGACGTCCAGCCGATCGACCGGGGAGGTCATCGAGGAGCGCGTGTTCAACTACGAGGAGTGGAACCGCAAGTATACAGGGGAGGGAGACGCCGCGACCATCGACGAACAGAGCCTCGGAGGCATCCGGATCGAGCCGGCGAAGTTCAACGCGCAGTCCGCGGCGTACGTGATCGCGTTCCGCTTCAGCGACCTCGGCGGGACGGCGTCGGCCGACGACCTCCAGATCACGGCGCGGGCGCGCGACGTCGACGGCCATGTCGTCGAGGCGCGCGCGCGCTGAGGCGACGCCGCGCGGCGCGGCGCGCGGCTCAGGCCTCGCCGACCAGCGCCGCCATGTCCGCGGGCAGCGACGACGTCACCACGAACGCAGGCACCGCGTCGCTGCCGCCCCACCCGATGTAGTGCGCGTGCAGCGCGTGGCGGCTCAGCCCCTCCACCGCGGGCCCGCCGTAGAGCACGTCGCCGGCCAGCGGGTGCCCCACCGACGCGAAGTGCGCCCGGATCTGGTGCCGCAGCGCCCGCGGGGCCCGCGCCTCGACGAGCTCCCAGAGCCCCACCTGCCGCACGCGCTTGTACATCGTCGCGGCCGGCCTCGGGGCGTATCGCGCCACGTCGCGCGGGTGGATGCACGGGTAGACCCGCTTCTTGTCCTTCGGGTGCGGCGCGAGCGGCACCTCGATCGAGCCCATCTCGGGGAGATCGCCGATCTGGCAGATCAGCAGGTAGCGCTTGTCGAGCCGCCCCTCCTTCAGCCCGGCGCCGAGCGCCGCGAACGCCGCGGCCGTGCGCGCCGCGAGCACGAGGCCGCTCGTGTCCGTGTCCAGCCGGTGGCACAACCCGGGCTCCCGCGGAGAGAAGCCGATGCCCGCCATCTCGGGGTACCGCGCCACGAGCGCGTTCGCGACCGTCCCGCGCTCGCCCGGATGGAGCGGCGCCGTCGGCACCCCGGCGGGTTTGTTCACCACCACCAGGTCGTCGCGCTCGAGCACCACGTCGAGCGGCGCGGAAGGATCCGGCGTCGCCGCGCCGGAGGCCTCCGTCGGCTCGACGTCGACCTCCAGCACCTCGCCGGCCGCCGCCACGTCGCCCTTCGACGCGCGCCGGCCAGCGCCGCTCTTCCCCACGCCGAGGACGCGCACGCGCCCCTCGGAGAACAGCCGCTTCGCGCCCGCACGCCCCAGCCCGGGGAGAAGCTGCACGAGCAGCTTGTCGAGGCGCGTCCCTGCATCCAGCTCGGTGATCGTGATCTTCATAGCTCCTACGGAATCGCCCCCTGCCACCCGAGGCCGAGCGCGGGCGCTCGCCGGCTCCCGACCACGCTCTCTCCTATCACTCCCAGCGTGGGCAGGCCGAACCGGTTCCACGAGGGGCCCGCGCTGCGGGCTCCGGCGCCGGCAGGGCGGGTAACGCGCCACGCGACGCCCGCCCCGAGCAGAAAGCCCGCGGCCGTGGCGCCGACCCAGGCCCGCTGCTGCGCCTCGGTCGGGGACTCGAACACGAGCGGGCTGGCCAGCGCGGCGGCGCCCAGCCCGCCGAGCATCGCGCCCACGTCGATCGCCAGGATCTCCGACGGCGTGACGTCGAGCTGCGTGGCCGCCGCGGCCGCCGCCAGCCAGCCGAGCGCCGCGCCGTAGCCCATTCCAGCGATCGGCGTCCGCTGCACGTCGCCCCGCCCCGCCCACTCGACGAGCCCGCCCAGCATGAGCCCCAGCCCACCGCCCGACTGCGCCATCAGCGCGCCGCCCTCGGACATCCGGCCCAGCGAGAGCCCGAGCGCCGCCAGCGTGATCCCGGCGGTCCCGCCGATCAGCCCGGACGCCCAGCGCTCCTGGGCCGGATCCGCCGCGTGCTGCGCGAAGCGGCCCTGGTAGATCAGGTGCCCCGCGAGCGTCGGCCACCACGTGCCGGACCCGAGGTACCACGCGTCGGCCACGCCGACGTCCCACTCCTCCGCGATGATGATCGCGCCGCCGAGCCCGATGCCGGCGCCGACCGCGAGGAGCGGATAGAGCAGGCGCGGATCGTCCGAGCCGCTCGATCGCTGGATCGAGAAGCCCACGAGGCCTCCGTAGAGCGTCGCGTTGGCCGCGAGCGTCGCCTTCCCCATGCTGCGCGCCGGCGTGGCGAGGCGCCCGCGGCACCGCTCGGGGCACGGCTCCTCGCGGGCCGACGCAGGGGCCGCGGCGGCGCCGGCGTCGAGCTCGGCCAGGAGATCGCGGAGCATCACCGCGGCGCGCACCGCGAGGTCGTCCCGCGCGACGCGCTCGACCCGCACCCTCAGCGACCTCGATCCGCCGGACGCAACGGCGAGCCTGAGCTCGGCCTCGTCGCCGTGCAGCTCGAGGCTCGGCGCGATGAAGAGCTTGTCGCCGGAGCGCGCGCGCTCGATGAGCTCGGCCTCGTCGGGGCGCGATCGCGACCCGACGCGGCCCGCGAGATCCACCGAGAGGCCGAGGTCCTGCGCCGTGTCCGACAGGAGCGCGTCGAGCGCGCTGGCGAGCGGCGCGGCGCGCTCCTCGGCCTCGGGCGCGACCGCGGTCGCGAGCACCACGGCCGATCGCGACGGCCGATCGGGTCGCGGCGACGGCGACGGTCGCTCGTCTCCTCCGGAGCGCGCGGGCAACGCCGCGCCTTCGGGCTGAGCCGACGCTGGCAGCGCCGCGGCGAGCGCCGCGGCGAGCGCCAGGGCGCCCGCGCCACCGCGGAGGTGCCTGGGGTCGATCATGGGGTTGCTGCTTCGGCCAACGGCGGCGCTCGCCGCGGTGGCCACGCCGCTCGGGGCGTCGATCAGAACATGAACGTGCCGCTCGCGAAGAGGTCGAACGTGTTGCTGTCGTTGACGTAGAAGCGGCGGCCGACCGCGTTGATGGTCGGGCGGTAGTTGGGGTTCGGGCTGCCGGTGACGGTGAGGCGCCCGTCCGCGTCCTGGCGGCGGCAAGGCCCTGCCGCCCCGAGGCTGTCCTTGAACTGGGAGTTGCACGGCTGGTCGCCGCCGATGCCGTGCCCCCCGTCGTGGCGGAAGCCCGCGCCGATCTGGAACTTCACGAGCTCGGCCGCCCGCCACGTCACGCTCGCCGAGGCGCGGTACGAGCCGTACGGCTGGACGTCGCTGAGCCCCGTGAAGTACGTCCGCTGCGAGCCCTGATCGACGATCGACGGCGAGCAGGCCCTCGCATCGCCCGTCCTGCACAGGTCCGGGTCGTACGCGTCGTTGTCGCGGAACGCCGCCCACTGCGGCTGGCGCAGCGAGCCCGCGTCGCTCGAGCCGAGCGCGTCGAACAGCTCCGAGTAGTCGCGCCCCTCGGAGTGGTACTCGCCGGTGAAGCGCAGATCGAGCGTGAGCCCGGTGTACTTCTCGCGGTTCTCCCACGGGACGATCATCACGCCGAGCATCACGCTGCCGACGAGCGGCGGGTGGTTCACCAGCGACGTCTTCAGGTCGGTGAGGCCGTAGTCGCTCGACTCCTGCTGGAACTCGAACAGCGCCTTGAACCCGCCGTACGGCTCGACGTACTTGATCCGCTTCGACAGGTACGTGTGGACCTCGAGGCCGATGGTGCCGCGCGACACGCCGGGGTCGCGCTGGGCGACCCGCTGCCCATCGAACTCGCTGTCGCTGCTGTTGTTCCGGTTGACGTCGGTCGGATCGGCGCACTTCACCTGGCCGCTCTTCGGCGACTCGGTGCAGGCGTGCATCGGCTCGCTCACGGGGAAGCGCCCCTCGACCCCGAACAGCCAGGTCGGCTTCGTCCGGTCGCGGGCCTGGTTCATGATGTTCACGTCGAGGCCGACGGCGAGGTACTCGATGCCGCTCCGGTTCGGCGACGTGAAGGGCATCTGGAACAGCTGCTCCCCGGGGGCCCCCGCGAGCGCGACGGCCTGCGCCTCCGCCCCGGCGCTGCCGTTGAGATCGGTGAGCTCGCGCGAGTGGTTCAGGATGAGCGGCATCCTGAGGTAGAGCGCCAGGTCCCGGTAGAGGCCGACGTCGAGGCGCAGGTTGAGCTTCGAGGTCGCCTCGTTGTAGGTCGCCACGTTGAGCAGGTTCGACGTGTAGCCGCCCGACGACAGCCCCGGCCCGGCGATGCTCGTCTCGCGCCGGATCTTCGCGCTCTTCGTCGCGTACTCGAAGCCGAAGCTGAAGTTCAGATCAAAGGTGTCGCCGTCGTCGAAGGCGTCGACGACGCTCGTGATCTCGCCGGTCTCCATCATGAGCCGCGGCTCGGTGGCGCTCCGCGGCTCGTCGGCGGCCGCGGGGGACGCCGCGAGGAGAGCCGCCGCTAGGGCCGCGAGCGACGCGAACGCCGAGCCCCCAGCCACGTTGATGGCGACGCGAGCGAGATGGCCTTCGCAGTACCTTCTGCCGTGCATGCTCATGGTTATCCGTCGGACGGACGCTACCGGCCGGGGTAGGAGGGTGTCAATCCGCGAATCGCTCGCCCGGCTCGTGCGGTCCCGCCCCGCCGCTCCCGCCGCGGCAATCCGCTCCGTTCCGCTCCGTTCCGCTCCGTTCCGCGCGGCCGCCGCCGCGGGGGCGCGGCCGCGGGGGCGCCGTTCAGCGCGCCGAGGAGCGCTCCTCGGGGGCGAACGGGCTCTTCCCCTCCTCGCTGTCGGGGAAGATCTCGCTCGTGATGTCCTCCGCGGCGAGCTCCTCGCGGGCGGTGCTCAGGTCGCGCGACGTCTGGTCGAGCCGGTCGGCGAGCACCCCCAGGAACTGCCAGAGCAGCTTCACGGCGAGCTCGTGCTCCTTGCGGAGGATCTCGAAGAAATCGGCGCGCCGGACGGCGATGAGCTCGCTCTGCTCCACGGCCGAGACGGTGGCCGAGCGCGGCATGCTGCGGATGAGGGCCATCTCGCCGAAGTGCTCGCCCGGGCCGACCTCGCTCAGCACCGATTCGCCGCGGATGATCCGGACGAGGCCCGAGAGCACGATGAAGAGCTCGTCGCCGCGATCGCCCTCGCGCACCACGATCTGGCCGGGCTCGAACGAGAGCACCTCGGCGACCTGCATGACCCGGAGCATCTCGCGCTCCTGCAGGCGCGCGAAGAGCGGCATCTTCGCGAGCACGTCGCGCTTCAGCGCGAGCAGCCGGGCGCGGACGCTGTCGCGGTGGTCGCCCTGGCCGAGCCGGACGAGGATCGCGGTGATGTTGTCCTTGCCGCCCTTCCTGTTCGCGAGATCGATGAGGCCGTTCGCGGCGATCTCGCCGTTCTCCTCCTCGAAGAACGGCTCGAGCTCCGCGGTGTGCGCGATGTACCCGTGGAGCCCGTCCGACGCGAGGAGGAACTGGTCGCCCGGGAGCACCTCGATCGTGAGCGTGTCGACCTCGACGCGCTCGTACACGCCGACGGCGCGCGTGATCGCGTTCTTCTGCGCGACCTTCTCGATCTGATCGCGCGTGAGCTTGCCGCGCTTGATGAGCTCGTTGTAGACGGTGTGGTCCTCGGTGACCTGCTGGATGCGGCCCTCGCGGAGGAGGTAGATGCGGCTGTCGCCGACGTGCGCGATGTAGCCGTGCGAGCCGGCGATGAGGAGCGCGGAGAGCGTCGTGCCCATGCCGCGCTTCGTCGTGTCGGCCTTCGCCTCCTCGTGGATCCGGGCGCACGCGCGCTGGACGGCGTGCTCGAGCAGGCTGAGGACCTCCTTCATCGCGGCGCGCCGCACGTTGCTGCGCGCCTGGTTCTCGATGAGGTCCCGCTCCTTCTTCAGCTCCTCGTGGATGATGCGGACGGCGAGGGCGCTCGCGACCTCGCCTGCGGCGTGCCCGCCCATCCCGTCGGCGACCACGAAGAGCGCGAGCTTCTTGTCGACGAGGTAGTTGTCCTCGTTGTGGTCCCGCATGCGGCCGACGTCGGTGGCCGCATAAAACCTGATGTTTTCGGACAGGCCCATCGGTTCGGGCAGGCTAACCGAGGGCGCGGGAGGAAATCACTACCGATTGCGCCCACCACGAACGAGACGGTGGAGGGCGTCGACGGACGACCTCCTCCCGTCCATCGCGCCCTCGCCGCGCCCGGGGCGTGCCCGCTGGCGTGGCGCGCGCGGCGCGCCGCGTGCGGCGTCGGGAGGCGCTCGGGGGGCGGGTGGGGAATCGACCGCGTGGCCGCGGTTACGAGCGGCGGTACATTCGGAGCGCGTAGAATGGGGGTTGTATGCGGCTCGTCCTCTTCGATAACACCGACGTCGGGTGGGGTAGCGCGCGGCGGGCGAACGGCGCGAGGCGGCGCGATGGCGCGCCGGCGCGCGCGCACCCAGCCGCGGCGGACTCCGCCGGTTCCGCCGAGACCGGGGACCTCGAGGTCCTGGGCGAGGCCGTGGGCGCGACGATCGGGCTCACGCCGATCTGGCGCGCCGGCGTGCTGCTGCACCGCATGACGGGCGCGGCCGACGCGTGGCAGTCCGCCGCGAGCTGGGCCGAGGCGCTCGGCTGGGCGGCGCGCGCTGCGCGGGAGCGCGGCCGGAAGATCGCGTCGCTGCAGGCCTGGGGGCACGGCGGCTGGGGGTACATGCGCATGGGCGCGACGCGGCTCGACGAGGCCGCGCTCCGGCCCGGCTCGCCGCTCGATGAGGCGCTCGACGCCCTGAGGGCCGAGCTCGCGGGGCCGGACGCCCTCGTGTGGCTCCGCTGCTGCAGCGCCTTCGGCCACACCGGCCGGTCCTTCGCGCAGGCGCTCGCGAGGCGGCTCGGCTGCCGCGTCGCGGGGCATACGTACATCATCGCGTTCTACCAGAGCGGGACGCACTCCCTGCGCCCGGACGAGACGCCGTCGTGGGATCCACACGAGGGCGTGCGCTTCGACGGCGGGGTCCCGACCGGAGCCAAGTGGTCGTCACGCGGGGCGCCGAACACCGTCTCGTGCCTGGCGGGCGATCTCCCGCGGGGCTACTGACGCCGAAGGCGCGGGTGAGGTGCCGCCGCGGGTGAGGCTCCGCCGCGGGTGAGGCTCCGCCGCGGGTGAGGCCCCGCCCGCTCCGGCGCTCGACCCGCGCCGCCGCGCCGGCGTACGCTGCCGCGATGACGTCGTCCGGAGCGCAGCGAGCGCGCGCGCTCGATCTGCTGAGCCGCGGAGACATGGCAGGCGGGATCGCCGGGCTCGAGGGGCACGTCGCGGGCGCGCCGGACGACGCGGGGGCGTGGCTCGCGCTCGGGGCCGCGTACGCGGCGGAAGAGCGCTGGGCGGACGCGGCGAGGGCGCTCGCGCGCGGGGTGGAGCTCGGCGGAGCGGAGGACGGAGGGGAGGAGCTGATCGAGGCGCGCCTCGCCTACGCCCGCGCCCTGGTCCGCCTCGGCCGGCTCGACGAGGCGGCCGCGGAGCTCCGGCGGGGCGCGGCGATCGAGCCGCCCGATCCGCGGGCGCTGCGCGAGCTCGGGGTCGTGCTCTACGATCTGCGGCTCTACGACGAGGCGGCGCGCTGGCTCGCGCGCGCGTGCGAGGCGGCGCCGGAGGACGCGCGGGCGGCCTTCGCGCTCGGGCTCGCGCACGAGGCGCGGCGGGAGATCGCGCCGGCCATCGCGGCCTACCGCGAGGCGGTGAGGCGCGCGCCCTCGTTCGCCGACGCCCGGCTCACGCTCGCGGACGCGCTCGCGTCGATCGGGGAGCACGAGCGAGCGCTGGGCGAGCTCGAGGCGCTGCTCGCGCGCGAGCGGAGCCACGAGCAGGCGGCGAGGAACCGCGAGGTGCTGCAGCGCGCGCTCGCCGAGATGCGCGCGCGCCGGCTGCTCGGCAAGACGGAGCGGGAGCTCGCGCGATCGGCGCTCGTCACAGAGGCGCAGCTCAGGCGCCGCGAGGCGCGCGCGGCGCCCGCGACCGCGGAGGGCGCGGCGGCGCGGCAGATCGTCCGCTACACGGCGCCGCTCCTCGAGCTCCACGTGACCCTCGACTCCCCGAACAATGGCCCCGGGAGCGGCGCGATCGAGGCGCTGCACCTCGCGCTGACCGATCCGGAGCGCGCCGCGCGCGCCGAGGACGACGTCTTCAAGGTCACGGTGATCGGCGAGGACGGCCGGCAGGCGCCGGTCAGCTACGCGACGGGCGCGTCGCTCACGCTCGTGCGCGAGGCGATCGGCTGCCCGATGACGCAGGCGAGCGCGCTCTATACCTCGCTGCTGAAGGGGAGCCCGTCGGTCGACTGGGGCGGCGCGACGCTGCGGTTCGCGAGCGTGCCGGGCACCGGAGGGGCGCCCGGCGGAGAGCGGCACGGCCTCCTGGTCGGCCGGCGCGCCTAGCCTCGGCTCGGCGGGGCGGCGCCGCGCGGCGCGTCGCCGGGCGCGATCATCCCGAGATCGAGCAGCGAGGAGTAGTGCCCGTCCGGCGCGAGGATGACGTGGTCGACGAGCGGCACGCCGATCACCTCGCCGGCGGCGGCGACCGCGTTGGTCATGGCCACGTCCTCGGGCGACGGAGCCGAGTCGCCGCTCGGGTGGTTGTGCACGAGCACGAGCGCCGAGGCCGCGTCCGAGAGCGCGGCGCGCAGGATGTCCCTGGCGGTGACGGA
Organism: Sorangium sp. So ce145; assembly: GCF_051525985.1. Taxonomy (NCBI): domain Bacteria; kingdom Pseudomonadati; phylum Myxococcota; order Polyangiales; family Polyangiaceae; genus Sorangium; species Sorangium sp. So ce145. The sequence continues at coordinate 8,946,956 of NZ_CP150315.1, forward strand.
GCACCCGTGGAGCCCGCCCTGCGCGACCCTGCGCGCTCCCCTCATCCCGTTGCGGCCGTCGAGCGAGATCACCCACATCTGCTCGTGATCGAGCGGGCCGAGCTGCGCCGCGCACCACGCCGCGATCGAGGCCGAGGTGCGCACCGGAGGCCGCGGGCGCACCGAGCGCTCGAAGGCGCGCCGCCCGAGCTCGAGCGACGCCGCGATCCGGAGCGCCTTCGCGAGACCGAGGCCGGGGTGCTCGGCGAGCGCGTGCGGGCCGAGCCGCGCGAGCCCCTCCAGCCCGGCGAAGCGCGAGAGGAGCGCGGCGGAGACGAGCGTCACGGGGGTGCCGACCAGCCCTGTGCCGAGCACGATCGCGAGCAGGTCGGCGTCGCCGAGCGACCAGATCCCCTCCTCGAGCGCGCGCTCTCGCGGGCCGACGAAGGCGGCCAGCGCCGAGGGGTCGTCGGTGCACGTCTCGGGGAGGTGATCGGACAGCAGGGGGGCGCGCTTCCACGGGGTCATGCGCGAGCGACAAGCACGCGGCGGGCCCGCCCGCCCGCCCGGGGCGCCGCGGGGGCGCGCGCGCCGGCGAGGCGGCGGAGCGGCGGCGGAGGGTGGCGGCCGCCAGGCCCTCACGCCGTCGCGCCCTCGCCCGGAGCGGGAACGGAGACGCGCGCGCGTCACTCGACGCGGACGATCGTCTCCGCGGGGAGGCTCTCGGCGAACGCGTCGCGCGCCGCGCGCACCCTGGCCTCGACGAGGCCGTCGAACGTGAGCTTCGTGCGGTACTCGACGCCGGACCACCTCGGATAAGAGCCGATGTCGACGTCGCGGTGGGCATCGACCACGCGGTCGAGCATGGGCTTGAGCTGCCCCTCGTCGAGGGTCGTGAACACCGCGAGCGAGACGAACGGCGCCCCGCCGGAGAGCTCCGCCTGGATGAGCGCCTGCTTCGCCCGGAAGATCTGCGGCACGCCGGGCAGCATCCACACGTTGCGCATCACCACGCCGGGCCACGCGGCGCTGCCGCCGGTCACGAGCCGCGCGCCCTCCGGGATGCGGGCCATGAGCAGGTGCCCCTCGGTGAGCCGATCGCCGTAGTAATCGCGCAGGAGGCTCTCGATGTTGGGCGCGCTGACCACCGGCACGCCGAACGCGCGCGCGACGCCCGCGATCGTCAGGTCGTCGTGCGTCGGGCCCACGCCGCCGCTCGTGAAGACCCAGTCGTGCGACGCCGCGAGCGCCCGCACCTCGGCGGCGATCACCTCGAGCTCGTCGAGCACCATGACCGCCCGCTCCAGCCTGACGCCGAGCGCGCGCAGGGTGCCCGCGAGCACGACCAGGTTCTCGTCAGCGATCTTCCCGCTGAGCAGCTCGTTGCCGATGATCAGCGCCGCTGCGGTCCTCATGTCACCCTCTTCCGCTCAGCTCTCGAACTCGCGCGTCACCGGGCGCCCGTCGGCGTCCATCCCGAGCAGCTCCTCGACGCGCTTCTCCGCGCGATCGAGGCGCTCCTGCGCCGACCGCGAGAGGCGGATGCCCTCCTCGAAGAGCGAGAGCGCGCGCTCGAGCGGCAGATCGCCGCCCTCGAGCTCCGCGACGATCTTCGCGAGGCGGCGCGTCGACTCCTCGAACGACATCGCGCCGGCGCCCGCGTCGCCGCTCCGCGGAGCGCGCTCGGCCTCGGCCTTCGCCGGCGCCCCGGCGGCGCCGGGCTCCGCGCTCGGTTCGACGCGTGATTCGGCGCGTGATTCCACGCCCGCGCCGCCCTCGTCCGTCGCGTTGCTCATCGTCGTCATGAGCCAGCGTCCCCCGGGGGTGCGGCCGGCGCAAGCAGGACGGCGCTCGCGCCGGGCGGCACCGCCGGCACGAGGAGCACGCCGTCGGGATCGGCCACGACGGGGACCGCCAGCCCATCCGGCCGGACGAGCCGTGCCGGACGCGAGGAAGCGCTCCCGGACGCGCTCGGGTCGTTGGGGACGATGGCCACCCACACGACGCCCGTCGCCAGCGCGGAGCGCGGCATATCGAGGGCCCGCGCGTCGGCGCCGGAGAGGGCGGCCCGCGCGAGCGCGCGCACCCCTTCGTCAGGATCGAGATCCCGCGCCGCGACGAGGACGCGCCTGCGCTGCACCTCGGTGCGCCGGGACAGGCCGCGGACGATCGCGCGGCGCACCGCGGGGTCGTCCTCGAAGCGGTACGCGCGGGCGAGAAGGGAGACGCTGTCGGGCATCGGGTCGCTCCCGAGGCCGAGCGCGACGTGCGCGCGCACGACGGGATCGCCCCCCTCGAGCAGCCGCTCGATCCTGCCGCGGACCACCTCGTCATCGCGGGACGCGAGCGCTCGGGCCGCGAGCGGCGACAGCGGTCCGCCCGCCTCCGCGAGGGCGGCGAGCCGCGAGGTCGCGATCGCCCCGCCCCCGGGCTCCGCGAGCAGCGCGACGCCGGCGGAGATCGCCGCCGCGTCGGGCGCCGCGTCGCCGCTCTTCGCGGCGTTCGCGGCGTTCGCGGCGTTCGCGGCGTTCGCGGCGCCGGGCGCCGGGTCGCCGCCCGGCGCCGCGAGCGCCGCGAAGAGCGGCGCGAGGGCGGCGAGGGCGCGCTCGCCCCGAGCGAGCGCGCCGCGCGCCGCCGCGTGGACCGCCGCGCGATCGCAGGACGACGGGGAGCAGGCGCCGACGACATCGACCGCGTCGCGGAGGCCGAGCGCCACGGCGCCGAACACCCCGACCGCGCGATCGCTCGACCCGATCGGCGCGGCGAGCGCGGCGAGCAGCCGCTTCTCGAGCGCCTCGGGCGCGTCGCGCAGCGCGAGCCCGCGGACCACCCCGGCGCGCAGGCCGAGCCTGCGGAGGTCCGCGTCCTTCGCGGCGCGCGGGCCGTCGAAGAGCTCCGCGAGCGCGGCCCGCGCCTCGGCCCCCGGCATCGTCGCCAGCGCGAACGCGGCCGCCGTCGCCAGCTCGGGGCGCTCGCTCAGGACCCGGCGCAGCTGCCGCGCCGCCTCCGCGCCGCCCGCGCGGCCGATCGCCGCGACCGCGCGGGGCCGCGCGTCGTCGGGGAGCAGCGGGAGGGCGCGCGCGAGCGCCGGCGCGAGCCGCTCCGCCGGCCCGAGCTCGGCCAGCCTGAGCCCCTCCATCCGCCCGAGCTCGGATCCGAGCAGCGCGGCCACGGCGTCCGCCGCCTCCGGCGCGCCGAGGTACACGAGGATCTCCGCCGTCGGCTCGAAGAGCCCCGGCTCTGGCTTGCGGAGCCACGCGCGGGCCTTCGCCAGCGCCGCCTCGTCGCCGAGGCGCGCGAGGGCGCGCGCCGCGGCCACCTGCGCCGCCCTGTCGCCGCCCTCGAGCATCGGCCGGAGCGCCGCGATCGCCCGGAGATCGCCGAGATCGCCGAGGAAGCTCGCGAGCGCCGGCTCGATCCGCTTGCGGCTGCCGAGCAGGAGCTGGAGCGACGCGGGCGGGTGCGCCTTGATCGCGCGCGCGGCTGCCTCGCCCGCGGCCCCGCCCTGCACGATCGCGTTCACGAGCACGCCGAGCGCGCGCCGCTCGCCCGTGCGCGCGAGCGCGAGGGCGGCGGTGCCGCGCAGCACCTCGCCGAGCGGCGAGGCGGCGCCGCGCGCGGGCGCGCTCTCCGAGAGCTCGCGCGCGAGGAGCTGGCGCACGCTGTCGCGCCGCGCGTGCGGCGCGAGCGCCCGCACCGCCGCGAGGCGCGCCCTGGGATCGCGCGCCCCCGGGGCGCCGTGCTGCTCGAGCGCGGCGAGCAGCGCGCTCACCGCCTCCTCGGTGCCGATCGCCCCGAGGCGCTCGATGCCGCGGAGCCGCGCCGCCGGGTCGCTCGACGACAGCAGCCGCTCGCCGACGGGCACGCCGAGGCTGCCGCGCAGCGGCGTCGCGCCGGGCTCGGCCCTCGCGGACGCCTTGCCGCCTTCCTCCGCGGCCCGCGGCGCCCGGGCGGTCCGCGAAGCCGGCTGAGGCGCCGCCGGGCCCGCCATCGCGGTGGCCGCGAGCGCCGCGGCGAGGCCCAGGGCGCGGGGGTTTCCAGGGAGGAATCGCATTCGCTGCGCCGCACTATCCCGCGATCGACGGCCCGCTGTCACGCCCCAGGCCGAGCCGCGCCAGCGCCGCGTGACAGCCTGGAATTTGATGGAAGCACGCGCTAGGTCGACCTACCGTGCAGCCGCGATATGCGGCTGTGAGAGAGGTGACGCTTGATCGACCTGGTACGGACACTGGAAAAGGCCATCACGGTCTCCGCCGGCAAGGCGTGGCCGGTCTTGCAGCGACTGAGCCGCCTCGGCGGCGAGCCCAGGCCGTTTCACCCGAAGTGGAGCGATAAGCCGATCCCGAGGGGCGGCGAGCGCACGAAGCCCCCGCTCGGCTGGCCTCGCGAGACGGACAGCCTGTGCCCGCGCTGCGTCAAGGAGGCGCGCGCCGAGATCCTGAGTGGCAGGGCGGATTGGACCAAGCTCATCACGGACAAGCCCGGGGAGATCCGCGCCAGCATCGTCGCGCGCGAAGGCCGCGTGGTCATGGAGAAGACGTGCCCGAAGCACGGCTTCTTCTCGGACACGATCTCGATCGACCCGGCGTTCCTGGCCCGGATCGAGCGCCTGTTCGGCGGCCGCGACGTCGAGATGACGAAGGACAGGATCCACGACCACGGATCGAGCACCATCCGTTACGGTCGCGGCGCGGTGCTCACGGTCGACCTGACGAACCGCTGCAACATGATGTGCGACCCGTGCTTCATGGATGCCAATCAGGTCGGCTACGTGCATGAGCTCTCCTGGGAGGAGATCACGAGGATCCTGGACGACGCGGCGGCGGTGCGCCCGCGCCGCCAGATGTCGATCCAGTTCTCCGGCGGCGAGCCGACGCTGAGCCCGCACTTCCTCGACGCGATCCGGTACGCGCGCGAGAAGGGCTATTTCGCGGTGCAGTGCGCGACGAACGGGATCCGCTTCGCGGACGAGCCGGGCTTCGCCAGGAAGGCCAAGGAAGCGGGCCTCCGGATGGCGTACCTGCAGTTCGACGGGGTCACGAACGCCGCGAACGGCCACCGGAAGATCGGGAACCTCTACGACGTGAAGCTGCGGGCGATCGAGGAGCTCTCGGCCGCCGGGATCGACGTCATCCTGGTCGTGACGATCGTCAACGGGGTCAACAACGATCAGGTGGGGCCGATCATCGACTTTGCGGTCCAGAACGCCGACAAGATCACCGTCGTCAGCTTCCAGCCGGTCAGCTTCACCGGCCGCGACGAGGACATCTCCGACGAGCTGCGCGAGAAGCAGCGCTATACGCTGAGCCACCTCGCGCACGACATCGCCCGGCAGACCGGCGTGACCGACCCGCTGCGCGACTGGTTCCCCCTGTCGGCGCTCAGCCCCTTCGGCAACGTGACCGACCTCCTCGACGGCCCCGACAAGGACTGGGGGCAGATCAACTGCGGCTGCCACCCGAACTGCGGGATCGGGACCGTGCTGTTCGTCCACAAGAAGACGAAGCAGATGGTCCCGCTGCTCGACTTCATCGATGTCGAAGGGCTGCTCTCCGACCTGCGCGCGATCTTCGACGCGGGGCGCGGCCGCGCCCTCACGAAGGCGCAGGTCGTCACCGCGCTGCTGCGCCATTACCAGCCGGACAAGGCGCCGCCCGGCTTCCACCTCGCGACGCTCGTGAAGCAGTTCATGAGCCAGACGGGCGCCGCGCACGCCGGCGAGGGCGACGCCCGCGAGTACGAGTGGCGGGTCCTTTTCGTCGCGGGCATGTGGTTCCAGGACCTGTTCAATTACGACTTCCGCCGCACCGAGATGTGCATCATTCCGTACGGAACGCAGCTCGGCGAGATCAGCTTCTGTGCGTACAACACCGGGGCTGGATGGCGGAATATCCTAGAAAAAATGAAGGCCAATGCCACGGTGGCCGAGTGGTACAAGAAGCACGGTAGGCACCCTGTCTATGCGAAGAATCAGGATCTTCCTTTACCCGCCTACGACAACCCCCTAACGATCATCGAGCACGACCTTGCGTTGCGCGAGCGCGAGCAGGGCGGCGCGCGCTCACGGCGGGTGGCCAGGCGGCTGCCGATCGTGAGCTGATCGCGCTCCCACGCGGCGCGGCCCCGCATCGCCGAGAGACAGGTCACGTGAGCCGCTGGGCTCGGCGCCCCTGGGCTCGGCGATCAGTCGCAGGGCACCTCACATCGACACAGAATCCGGTTCTCCTCGCGGCCGTGTGGGAGGAGGCTCGCGTGAGCGGCGCGGGAGTCGTGGAGAACGCACCACGCATGGTGTAGTCTGGTCACGTGACCTTGCACGCGGGCCGCTATGAGAGCTTGCGCGCCATCGCGTCAGGCGGCATGGCGACGGTGTATCTCGGGCGGGCCCTGGGCGCCGGCGGGTTCGAGCGCCTCGTCGCCCTGAAGATGATGCACCCGCACATCGCGGCGGAGCCCGAGTTCGTCGCGATGTTCCTCGACGAGGCGCGCCTCGCGGCGCGGGTCCGCCACCCCAATGTCGTCGCGACGTTCGATCTCGTCGAGGACCCGCTGTTCCTCGTCATGGAGTACATTGAGGGGCCGTCGCTGCACAGCCTGCTCCGCACGTGCGCGCGGGCGAAGCGGCCCGTCCCGCTCGGGATCGTGCTCCGCATCTTCCTCGACGTGCTCGCGGGTCTCCACGCCGCGCACGAGCTCACGGGGAGCGAGGGCGAGCCGCTCAACCTCGTGCACCGCGACGTCTCGCCGCAGAACGTGCTCGTCGGCGTCGACGGCATCGCGCGCATCACCGACTTCGGCGTGGCCCGCGCCGAGACGAGGCTCATGTCGACGCGGGGCAACGCGCTCAAGGGCAAGCTCGCCTACATGGCGCCCGAGCAGATCCGGGCCGCGAACGTCGACCGTCGCAGCGACGTGTACTCGGCCGGCGTGGTGCTCTGGGAGATGCTCACGGAGGAGCGCCTGTTCAAGGCCGACAATGACGGCGCGCTGCTCGCGCAGATCCTCCAGGGCGCGCCCACGGGTCCGCGCGGGGTGGTCCCGTCGGTGCCGGCCGCGATCGACGAGATCTGCCTGCGCGCGCTGCGCACCGACCCCGACGAGCGCTTCCCGACCGCCGCGGCGTTCGCCGAGGCGCTGGAAGACGCAGCCACGCAGACGCCGGGCCTCGCCGTGTCGTCGCCCCGGGCGGTGGAGGCGCTCATCAAGGAGGTCGGCTTGCGCGGGCCGCCGGAGAGCCTCACCGCGCCGGTCAGCGCGCGGGGCGCTCCCGCCTCGGCGCCCAGGTCGGGGCGATCGCCGCTGAGCCAGCGCTCTCCGTTGAGCGATCCTCTGAGCCCGCGCTCTCCGTTGAGCGATCGTCTGCCCCTGAGCCAGCGCGCTCCCCTGACCCAGCGGAGCGTCGAGGCAGCACAGGACAACTCGGGCGCCGAGGGCAGCGCGCCGGGGCTGGGCGCCGTCGTCTCCGAGGCCGTCTCCCGCGGCCGGCACCACATCGTGCGCCGCCGCGTGCTCGCCAGCGCCTGCGCGGTCGCGCTCGCGGTCGGGGCGGGCGCCTTTCTCGCCGTCGGCCAGCAAGAGCCAGCCGCTCCCTTCACGGCGGAGAGCGCCTCTGTCTCCCGGGTCTCGTCCTTCTTCCCCGCGGCAGCGGCGGCCAGCGGGCCGGTCCAGGCGGCCGCGCCCGGGCATCCCGGCGAACCGGCCGGGTCCCCGGTCCCTGGGGGCTCCGCTCAGGGCGTGATTCCCGGCGGAGCCCCCCAGAGCCCCGCCCCTGACCGGTCCACCCACGGCTCCGCGCCCGGTGGGCCCGCGCAGGTCCCTGCCCCCACCGCCAACCGCGCGACGAGCCCCGCCCCGCGGCCGAGCTCCCGAGCGACCTCGCCCGCGGCCGTCAAGCCGAGGACGAGCCGGCCCGACACGCGCACGACCAGCGGATCCACGGCTCCGACGGCGAAGCCGGCCACCCGCTCCTCGACCGTTCGGAGCGCGGCGCCGAAGACCGCGCCAAAGGCGCCAGAGCCGAAGCGGAGCGCTCCGCGGACGACCTTCAAGCCATCCGGCCTGTGACGCACACAGGGCTGTGACGCACGACGTCACCGCCGAGATAGCCCAAGACGGTACGTGCGCATGGATCCAGCGCGCCCCCCGGGCCGAGCCATGATCCTTTTCGCCGCCTCGTCCAACACTCCGACCATGGAGACACGTCCAACACCTCGACGACCGCGAGCACCCGCGACCTCGGCGCCGACAACGCGACGTCGCGTCGCGCTATCGCACATTGAACGCGCGGCGTCGCCTACATGCTCACGGAAGACAGCAGAACGTCAGTGGTCGCCTCACGAGCGCGATATGGGAGGTAGGCTATTCTTGTCGTGGGGCGGTATGTGCTCGCCCAAGTGAAAGACGCGCCGCGCGTCGGACGTTACCCCGGGGGGAACCAGCTCATGCGCTCGCTTTTTGAGCAGGTCGTCGAGTGCTGTGGCCTCGCACCCGCGTTCGCCAGAAAGATCATCCAGGAGGCCTGCGAGCGGAGCGATGTGTCACCGCCCGAAGCGATGACGCCAGCCGATCTCATCCGCACGCTCCCTCACATCCGCCAGGCCCTCGGCGTCTTCCTCGATCCCGGGGAGGTGGCGCTGAAGACGGCCGCGATGCGAGCCCTCGTCAAGGGCTCCTGGCCGTCGATGGCCGCGGTCGTCCCCCCTGGTTCGAACCAGGAGACCCGGCCCCCTCAGGACGAGCCGAAGGCCAAATCGAGCTCGTAGAGCTCGTAGTGCGAACGCCGCATTCCGAGCGCGACGTACGTCGACTGCGCTCGCGCGTTCGCGGTCTCCACGTACAGGCGGATACCGCATACGTCCCCCGCGTCCGCCGCCATCTCGTGGACTCGCCGATACAGCGCCCGGAAGACCCCGCTGCGCCGCTGCGCGGGGGTCACATAGACGGACTGGATCCACCAGAAAGTACCGTTTCTCCAGTCACTCCATTCGTAGGTGATCATCAGCTGCCCGGCCATCTCGGACGCGTGCTCGGCCACCAGATAGAACCCTTTGGCGGCATCCGCGATCAGCGCGGCGGCGCCGCGGAGGGTGGTGGCGGCATCCAGCACCTTGCCCTCCGTCTCGAGCGCCATCGCCCGGTTGTTCGCCGCGATCAGCGCGGCGTCGGTGGGCGCCGCCCGGCGGATCACGAGCGCTGTCACGAGGCGACCTCCCGGCGGGCGTCGCAGGGACGTTCTCCGGCCGTACGGCCGGAAAGCGCGGAAGCGCGGCATCGGATCGACATGGTCGACCCCATACCGCGGGCAGCACGGCTGCTCAATGACGACGCGCACCACGCGCACCACGCGCGGCGCATCGATCCAGCGACGAGCGCGCGGCCGGTGACGACCGGTCGCGAAGGAGTCGCCGCGGCGCGTTATGTTTCGAGGAGCGATCCTCGACGAGCGCGCCCGGCGCTCGGCGCGTGGTCCATGGCTCCGCCGCGCCGGCGGCCTCTTGCGCCGGTTGGCGGAGGTTGTGCTCCTCGCCCGATCGCGCATACCCTCCGGGCGCCGAAGCCTCCCGGAGGGTGACCCTTGACACTGCTCGTCAGCGACTCGATTGCCCAGCGCGTCCAGCGGCTGGAGATCCCTTTCAACAGCTTCGGGGTCGATCCTTACGGCATCTCCCAGAAGCACCTGGGTCTCTTCTTCTCCCTCCTGGACTTCTTCTATCATCATTACTTCTCGGTGGGCGTGACGGGCCTGGAGAACGTCCCCGCGCGCGGCCGGGCGATGCTCGTCGGCAATCACTGCGGGGGAGTCGCCATCGACGGGGCGATGGTGGTCGCGTCGATGTTCTTCGCGATGGATCCGCCGCGCCTGGCCGAGGGGATGGCGGAGAAGTTCATCAATCGCCTCCCCTTCACCTCGCTCTGGTCGAGCCGCACGGGGCAGTTCACCGGCCTCCCCGAGCACGCGAGCCGCCTCCTCGAGGACGAGCGGCTGCTCATGGTGTTCCCCGAGGGGGCGCGCGGCACCGCCAAGCTCTACAGCGAGCGCAACTCGCTCGTGCACTTCGGATCGGGGTTCGTCCGGCTCGCGATGAAGACGAGGACGCCCGTCATCCCCTTCGGCTTCGTCGGCGGCGGCGAGGCGGTGCCGACCATCGCCAACTCGTACACGATCGGCCGGCTGTTCGGCGTGCCGTACATCCCGATCACCCCGTACCTCGTCCCGGCGCCGCTGCCGGTCCAGCTGGAGATCACGTACGGCGAGCCGATGACGTTCGCCGGGACCGGCGCCGAAGAAGACGAGGTGATCCTCGGCCACGTCGAGCAGGTGAAGGCGAGGATCGCCGAGCTCATCGAGGCCGGGCGAAAGCGGCGCCGCGGGAAGCTCTCGCTGGACTGGCGCGGCGCCACGCCGCCCAGGCCCGCCTCATCGAAGGAGCACGCATGAGGGTCCTCATCCCAGGGATCACCGGCCAGCTGGGCCGCATGGTCGCGACCCGCCTCCTCGAGGAGGGGCACGAGGTGATCGGCATCGACCGGCGGCCGTGGCCGGCCGCCCCGGCCGGCATCGAGATGCACAACGTGGATCTGCAGAAGCGCGCCGCGGAGGACGTGTTCCGCAAGAGCCGGCCCCAGGCCGTCATCCACATGGCGACCGTGACGCACCTCGTGGAGCAGACGGAGGAGCGGTATCGGATCAACCTCGGCGGCACGCGCGTCGTCTTCGACAACAGCCGCGCCTGCGGGGTCGAACACGTGATCTTCGTCGGCCGACACACCTACTACGGCGCCGGCCCCGAGTCGCCGCTCTACCACACGGAGGAGGATCCTCCGATGGCGGTGTCCACCTTCCCCGAGCTCGCCGACCTCGTCGCGGCCGATCTCTACGCCTGCACGGCGCTCTGGCGCGCTCCCGAGCTCTGCACGACCGTCCTCCGCATGTGCTACACGCTCGGCCCGACAGGCCACGGCACGCTGGCGAGCTTCCTCCGCGGCCCCCGCGTCCCGTACGTGCTCGGGTTCGACCCGCTGTTCCAGTTCATGCACGAGCAGGACGTCGTGACCGCCATCTGCCTCGCCCTCGAGAAGCGCATCCGCGGCGTCTACAACGTCTCTGGCCCGCAGCCTGTGCCCCTGTCGCTCATCATCCGCGCGGCGGGCCGGGTGGCGGTGCCCCTCCCCGAGTTCGTGCTGCGCAACGCGTTCGGCCGCTTCGGCCTGCCGAAGCTCCCTCGCGCGGCGCTGACCCACATCAAGTACCCCGTCGTCGTGGACGGGGCCGCGTTCCGCGCCGCGACCGGGTTCAAGCACGCCATCGACGAAGCCCAGGCCATCCGCGAGTACCGCGACGCCCACCCGGTCCCGGCGAGCCGCCCCTGAGCCGGGGACAAGGTATCATGAGATAAGGAGGTCCCGATGTTGTCCGAGAAGGTCAAGCAGTTCGCGCCGGCCAGGCTCACCGCGGACATCGACGATCTGCCCGAGCCGGAGAGGAGAGCGCTCGGCAAGCTCATCGAGGCTTCGCGGCAGCTCGATCCCGTGTTCGATCGGCAGGCCTACGCCGGGAACCCGGAGCTCCGCGAGGAGCTCGTCGCGGACGGCACCCCGGAGGGGCGGGACAGGCTCGCCTACTTCGACATCATGCGCGGCCCGTGGGACAGGCAGGATCACCACCGCCCCTTCGCCATCGACAGGCCCCATCCGCCTGGCGCTGGCTTCTACCCAGAGGATCTCTCGGCCGACGAGCTCAACGCGTGGATCGAGCAGCACCCGGGCGACAAGGAGGCCTTCGAGAGCCTGTTCACGCTCATCCGCCGGGACCAGGGCCGGCTCGTCGCCGTGCCGTACAGCCAGGCCTACGCCGCGTGGCTCGGCCCCGCCGGCGCGCTCCTCGAGGAGGCCGCGGCGCTCACCGCGAGCGAGAGCCTAAGGCGGTTCCTGAGGTCCCGGGCCGCCGCGTTCCGCTCCGACGACTACTATGCATCCGACAAGGACTGGATGGACCTCGACAGCCGCGTCGAGGCGACCATCGGCCCTTACGAGACCTACGAGGACGAGCTCCTCGGCCTCAAGGCCTCGTTCGAGTCGTTCGTCACGGTGAGCGACCCCGACGCTTCCCGGAAGCTTTCGAAGTACAAGGAGCTCCTCCCGGAGATGGAGCGCAACCTGCCTGTCCCCGAGGACGTGAAGACCGCGCGGGGCGGCGAGAGCCCCATCCAGGTCGTCGACCTCGTGTTCAGCGCCGGCGACGCCCGCAAATCGGTCCAGACGATCGCGTTCAACCTGCCGAACGACGAGCGCGTCCGCGCCGAGAAGGGGGCCAAGAAGGTCCTGCTCCGCAACGTCATCGAGACGAAGTTCGAGCTGATCATGCGCCCTATCGCCGAGCGCATCCTCGACCCGGCGCAGCTCGAACACCTGTCCTCCGACGCGTTCTTCAACGAGACGCTCTTCCACGAGCTCTCGCACAGCCTCGGCCCTGCGTTCACGACCGTGAGCGGGGAGCGGGTCGAGGTGCGGATCGCGCTCGGCCCGACGTACTCCGCGCTGGAGGAGGCCAAGGCCGACGTGATGGGCGCTTACAACGTCCTCTTCATGATCCAGCGAGGCCACTTCGCGGCCGATTTCAGGGAAAAGCTCCTCATCTCCTATTTCGCAGGGCTCTTCAGGAGCACCCGATTCGGCGTGGCCGAGGCGCACGGCAAGGGGGCCGCGCTCCAGATCAACCGGTTCCTCGAGGAGCGCGCCGCCCGCTTCGACCCGGCGACACGGCGCTTCACCGTCGACGCCGAGGAGCTCGAGGCCGCCATCACCCGCCTCGTCCGCGATCTCTGCATGGTGCAGCACCGCGGCGACAGGCAGGCCGCCGGCGAGCTCCTCGCCAGATACGGAGAGGTCTCGGCGCCGATGCAGCACGCGCTCGGCGGCCTCGAGGGGATCCCGATCGACATCCGGCCGATCTACCCGCTCGCCGGCGAGTGAGCCGCCAGCCGGCGCTCACGGCCCGATCTGCACGAGGAACGCGTCGCCGGCGCCCTGGCTCGCGCCCGTGGCTGCCTCGCGATCGAGGACGCCGTCGAAGCGGCCGGTCACCCAGCCATCGCCGAGGAGATCGACGGCGACGGCGGCGCCGCGCTGCTCGCCCGAGTCGCCGAACGAGCGCAACCAGATCGGGTTGCTGGCAGGGTCGAGCTTCGCCACGAACACATCCGCGGCGCCCACGGCCGAGTGCGCCTCCGTGCCGATGTCCAGGTTCCCCAGGAAGGAGCCGGTGAGGAGGATGTTGCCCGCGAGATCGACCGCGACGGAGGCGCCCTCCTGGTCGGCGTCGTCGCCGAAGTCCTCGCACCACTGCAGGACGCCGTTGTCGTCCAGACGGATGAGGAAGACGTCCTTGTCTCCATTGCTCGTGAGCAGCGACTCGCCGAGGGAGATCGCCCTCCGGAACGAGCCGGTCACGAGGATGTTGCCCGCTCCATCGATGGCCACGCCGAGCGCCTCGGCCGCGTTGGTCGCGTCGGCCGCCTTGCTCCAGACGTGATCGCCCGAGGGGTCGAGCTTCGCGACGAACAGGTTGGTCTTCGCGTCGGTGGTGAGCGGCCTCTCGCCCCCGAGATCGATCTCCCCGCTGAACCAGCCGACGACGACGATGTCGCCGTCGCCGTCGACGGCGACGCCGGTACCGGCCTGATCTCCCTGGCCGCCGAGCCGCTTGGCCCAGTCGACGTGGCCGGCGGCGTCGAGCTTGACCAGGAAGGCGTCGCTCCTGCCGTGGCTCTCGAGGGTGAACCGCTCGCCCCGGCGGCCCTCGCCGAAGTCGAGCGTGCCCGAGAACTCGCCGGTGATGAAGGCGTTCCCCGCCTGGTCCACGGCGACCGCCGCCGCGTGTTGCGTGGCGTCGTCGCCGAACCGCCGGCTGAACTGGTGCGCCCCGGTCGCGTCGAACCGCGCCACGACGACGTCGGCGCGGCGGCCGGCGCCCTCGAGCACGCCGCCGCCGAAATCGACGTCGCCGGCCGCGCTGCCCGCGAGCACCACGTCGCCCCCCGGCGCCAGCGCGACCGCCCGGGCGACGCTGTCCGCGAAGCGGCGGCCGAACCGGAACCGACCCTCGCGCCGGGAGGCGTCGCGGGAGAACGAGACGAGGAAAGCGTCCGGCTCACCGAGCGCGCCCAGCTCGTCCGATGGGCCCGCGCCGAGATCGGTGCTGCCCGACGCCGAGCCGACCACCACGACGGCGTCGGCGGAGGCGGCGACGCCCAGGCCCTGCTGAGCGCCGGCCCCTCCGAGCGCGACGCTGTGCACGGGGTCGCCCGTGCACGCTCGCCCGTCGCAGTTCTCGTCCTCGGGCGTGGCGCAGCTCTCGAACGCGGGCAGCACCTGGCCGACGCAGGCGCCGACGTCCGTCCCGTCGTCATTGCACGCGGCGACGCCGGCGACGCAGAGGCCGACGCCCTGCGTGCCCTGCGGCCCCGCGTAGCAGGCCGCCTCGGTGAGCGGAACGCAGATCTCCTGAACCTCGGCGCCGCCGCCCGCCCCGCCGCCGCCGCCGCCGCCCCCCTCGCCCACCGGCGCGGGATCCGCCGCGACGTCGGGGAACGGCGCGATGAAGGCGCACGCGCCGAGGCCTGCGCAGGCGAGGGCGAGCGCGGCGACGACGCCCGCTCCGGGGCGAGGTGCGCCGCTCACAGCACTCCCCGCACGGCGACCCCGGCGCCGTCCGCGCCGACCCACGGCGAGAGCGCCGTCGGGCGGGGGATGCGCGGCGCCGCGGGCGCAGGCCGCCGCCCGGCGGCGTCCGGAGGAGCGGCACGCGAGGAGGACGAGGGCCAGAAGAGGTAGGTGGCGAGGCCGCCCGCGATGACGGCGGCCCCGGTGAGCACCGTGCTCGTGACGGCGAGCGCTTGCCCGCGGTCGCGCAGCGCCTGCCGCTCGCCCAGCGAGCCCGGGGCAGGGTTCTCGTTCTTCTTCAGGAAGCTGTGCCGCACGTCGTACGCCATGGCGCCCGTGACCACGGCGCCGGCGGCGAGCGCGGCCGCCGTCCCCACGACGACCACCGGCGAGATGCGCGGGCCAGGCGCGGGCGCGCTGGGCAGCGCCTGGCGCGCGGGCGCGCGCGACAGCGGGACCGCGAGCGAGCGCTTGCGGCCGAGCTCGGCCCGCAGCTCGACGACCGCGCCCGTCTCGGCCTGCACCGTCGCCTCGAACCGCGCCGCATAGTTCTCGGCCGCCACCACGACCCGCCGCGCCCCGGGGCTCACGAGGATGGCCGCGCCGACGAGCGCGGCGTGGATCGGCTCACCATCGATCTCGACGCGCACGCCGGTCGCGTCCTCGGGCAGCTGCAGGACGAGCTGCGACGTCTTCACGCGAAGCTTCTCCAGTCGTGCCCGCGACTCCCTGGCGAGCGCGATCTCGTTCCGCGCGGTCGCGCCGGACGCAGCGAGCTCAAATGCGTTGAGCGCCTCGACGACGTGGCCGAGCGCCTCGTGACAGACGCCGAGGTGATACCAGAGCGGCGGGGAAACGACGATCTTGCTGATGCGCTCGTACGTCTCCAGCGCCTCTGCCCACCGGCCGCTGTCCTCCGCGGCGAGGCCGAGCGCGAAGAGGCGCCGCGCGGACGCGAGCTCCGCGGCGCTCGGCTTGTGGGGCGCAGCGACAGCCGCAGTGTCGCTCGCGACCGCGGCCGGCGGCGCGCGGCCGGCGTCCTCCGGGGAAGGCTCGGCGAACGCAGCCGGACCGACGCCGACCAGGGCGAAGAATACCACTCCGCCGATGGTGATCCGATGCTTCACCCACGCCTCCTTCCATCACCAAGCGATAGAGGCAGTCTAACCGTACTCACGCCGACCGATCCTCGACAACTGGAAAATTGTTTGAGATTGGCGTCCGATCCTGGAACGCTCTTGCACGACCCGCCTGGAACGCTCTCCCACTGTCGGTGAGAGCTTCAGCATGGTCGGACTCACGACGACACAGGAGTCGCAGGTACGAGCTGTGATAGCGCCCGTCGATCTTGTGCCAGGCCAGCTTCTCGGCCGCTATGAGCTGCTGATCGCCATCGCGCAGGGCGGAATGGGGACCGTGTGGGCGGCCCGAGAGCGCGGCGGGGCGGCGGGCGACAAGATCGTGGCAGTCAAGACGATGCTGCCGGCGCTCTCCAGCGATCCGCGCTGCAAGCGCATGTTCCTCACCGAGTCGCGCATCGCCTCCCGGATCAAGCACCCCAATGTGTGCGCGATCCTGGATCAAGGTGAGCAGAGCGGGGTGCTCTACTTCGTGATGGAGTGGATCGACGGCGACGCGCTCGTGGCGCTGCTCGGCGGCAGCACCCGCAAGCAGGGCAGCCCGCTCCCCCTGCCCGTCGCGGTGAGGATCGCGATCGAGGCGGCGCGCGGGCTGCATGCGGCCCACGAGCTACGGGACGACGGCGGCGCGCTGATCGGGCTCGTTCACCGGGACGTCTCGCCGCACAACATCCTGATCACGCGGGACGGCTCGGTCAAAATCGCCGATTTCGGCGTGGCCAAGGCCATGGCGCAGGTGGACAACCCGACGACCAACACCGGGCACATGAAGGGCAAGATCCTCTTCATGGCGCCCGAGCAGGTCTATAGCGAGCAGCTGGACCGGCGGTCCGACGTCTTCGCGCTCGGGATCGTGCTCTATCAGCTGACGACGGGCACGCACCCGTTCGCCGCCAGCCACGACCTCGCGACGATGGCGCGCATCGCGCGGCCCGAGCCGGTCGATCCGCCGGGCCCCCTCGTCCCCGGGTACCCCCCCGCGCTCGAGGCGGCGGTGATGCGCGCGCTGGCCAAGGATCCGGCCGAGCGCTTCGCGACGATGGCCGAGCTCGCGGACGCGCTCGAGGAAGTGGACGCCGCCCTCGGCAGCCGCCCTGGCGAGGTCACGGGGTACATCCGCAACGCGCTCGCCGCGCGCGCCTCGCGTCGCGCGGCGCTGATCAAGGACGCCTTGCGCGCCGCGGAGGGCAGGGCGCGGGGGCGCGCCCCCGCGCGCCTGGACCCGCGCCGCCGCGCCCGGACGATCGCCACCGCGGCGGCGCTCGTCGCCTCGGGCGCGCTGCTCGGAGCGGCGACGCTCCTGTGGATCGGCCTCGGGGAGGGCCCCGGCGCGCCGCCCGTGGCGGTGCCCGCGGCGCCGGCCGTCACGGTGGAGCCGCGCCCGGGGGTCGCCACCGCCGAGCCGCGCGCCCCGGAGCCCGCGCGCGTGTCAGAGCCGGCCCCGTCCACCGCGCCCGCGGCGCCGCCGTCCTCCACCCCCGCCGCGAGCGCGAGCCCGCCTCGCTCCCGATCGCCTGCCGAGACCGGGCGCGCCAAGTTCCGCGAGCCCGGCTTCTAGCGCGCGCCGCGGCCCCGCCTCGCGCCGAGGAATATTCGATCGGCGCCGGTTGTCCTCGGGCGGCCGGGCTTGCTATGAGCTCCCACCCGTTATGCACGACGTACGCGCCCTGAACGAGCTGGTCGCCAAAGAGAGCGCCTTCATCGACACCCTGCTGAGCGAGGTCGGCAAGGTCATCGTCGGCCAGACGTACATGATCGAGCGCATCCTCATCGGGCTGCTCACCGGGGGGCACGTCCTCCTCGAGGGCGTGCCGGGCCTCGCCAAGACGCTCACGGTGCGGACGCTCTGCGACGCCATCCACGCGAAGTTCTCGCGGATCCAGTTCACGCCGGATCTGCTGCCCGCCGACCTCATCGGCACCGTCATCTTCAACCACCAGAAGGGCGACTTCACCTCCAAGCTGGGCCCGATCTTCGCGAACCTCGTGCTCGCCGACGAGATCAACCGCGCCCCGGCGAAGGTGCAGAGCGCGCTCCTCGAGGCGATGCAGGAGCGGCAGGTCACGATCGGCGACACGACCTACCCGCTGCCGAGCCCGTTCGTGGTCATGGCGACGCAGAACCCGATCGAGCAGGAGGGGACCTACCGCCTCCCGGAGGCGCAGGTCGACAGGTTCATGCTCATGGTCAAGGTCGGGTACCCCGCGCGGGCCGAGGAGCGGCAGATCATCGACCGCACGACGGGGGTGGTCGAGGGCAAGGCCGCGAAGGTGACGACCCCCGAGGAGCTCGTGTCCGCGCGCAAGGTCGTGCGCGACGTGTACATGGACGATCGCGTGAAGGACTACATCGTGGACGTGGTCTTCGCGACGCGCGAGCCCGGGCAGAAGGGGATGCGGGAGCTGAGCAGCCTCATCGAGTACGGGGCGAGCCCGCGCGCCTCGATCGCGCTGGCGCTCGCGGCGCGCGCGCACGCCTTCCTGCGCCACCGGGGCTACGTCACGCCGGAGGACGTGAAGGCGATCGGCCCCGACGTGCTCCGGCACCGGGTCGTCCTGACCTACGAGGCGGAGGCCGAGGAGGTCACGTCCGAGCAGATCGTCCGGCGCGTGTTCGAGGTGGTCGAGGTGCCGTGATCAAGGCCTCCGGCTCGAAGAACCCGCTGCCGCCGGAGCTCCTGAAGCAGCTCCGGCGCATCGAGATCCGGACGCAACGGCTCGCCAACGAGCAGCTCTCCGGGACGTACTCGTCCGTCTTCAAGGGCCAAGGGCTCTCGTTCCGCGAGGTGCGCGCCTACCTGCCCGGCGACGACGTGCGCTGGATCGACTGGAACGTCTCGGCCCGCATGAGCGAGCCGTTCGTGAAGGTGTTCGTCGAGGAGCGGGAGATGACCGTCATGCTGGTCGTCGACGCCTCGCAGAGCGAGCAGTTCGGCACGCGGCGCGCGTCGAAGGCGCGCGTCGCCGCCGAGATCGCCGCGCTCTGCTCCTTCAGCGCCATCAAGAACAACGATCGCGTGGGCCTCGTGCTCGCGACCGAGGCCATCGAGAAGCTCGTCCCGCCGAAGAAGGGGGACAAGCACGTGATGCGCGTCATCCGGGAGATCCTCGGGCACGAGCCGAAGTACACGGGGACGAACCTGAAGCTCGCGCTCGAGACGCTGGTGAAGGTGGCCAAGCGGAGGAGCGTGGCCTTCGTGATCAGCGACTTCTTCGCCTCCGGCTTCGAGCGCTCGCTCTCGCTCGCGAGCGCCAAGCACGACGTGATCCCGGTGATGCTGGTCGACCCGCGCGACGAGGAGCTGCCCGACGTGGGGCTCGCGACGTTCGAGGACCTGGAGACCGGGGAAGAGGTCGTGGTGGACACCGGCGACCGGGCGGTGCGCGACCACTACCGCGCCGCCATGCGCAAGCTCCGGAGCGACCGCGACAAGCTGTTCAAGAAGCTCGCGCTCGACGCCGTGGTGGTGAAGACCGGCGAGAGCTTCGTGAGCCCGCTGCGCGACCTGTTCGCCAAGCGGGCGCGGAGGCTCAGGCGATGAGGGCGCGTCGCTCGGCGGTCCGCGCCGCGCGCGGCGCGAGCCCGCTCGCGTGGGCCGCGCTGGCGGCGGCGCTCGCGTGCGCGTCGCCGGCACGATCGCAGCCGGACGCCGGCGGCGCCGGAGGGCCCGCCGCTGACGACACCCCGCCGCCGCCGGCCCCGGCGCCGGCAGCCGCGGCGCCGGCAGCCACGGAGCGCGGCGGAAGCGTGTGGGCCTCGTGCGCGGAGCACGTGCCGCCCGGCGCGACGCGCCCCCGGATCGAGGAGACGTTCCCGAAGAACGGGTTCAGCGGGTACGCGGCCCACCTCGAGATCACGGTCACGCACGGCAAGGGCGAGACGGTGCTGCCGGAGGGCTTCAAGGTCCAGGGCGACAGCGACGCCGCGCGCGCGATCCAGAAGGCGGGGTTCGTCCTGCCGGAGGCCGACGCGGGCGCGGGGCCGACCAGCGCGACGACGGCGACCGACGCGGGCGCCACGACCCGGCTCGTCATCCCGTTCGTCCCGCTGCCCAAGGAGCCCGGGAGGAGCGCCCTCCTGCTGCCGCCGGTGCCGATCGCCGTGTCCCGCGCGAGCGGGGAGCTCGTCACCGTCTGCACCCGGCCGCACGAGATCGTGATCGAGGACCCGATCGCCAACGAGCGGGACCCCAAGGTGAAGCCGAACCCGCCGCCGCGGCCGCAGCGGGAGGAGTGGGTGCTCGCGAAGCAGCTCACGGCCGGCATCCTCATCGGCGCGGCGCTCGGGCTGCTCGTGGCGTGGCTCGTCCGGCGCTGGCTGCGCCGGCCCCGCGTGGTGGCCGCGCCGCCGCCCAAGCTGCCGTGGATCGCCGCGCTCGAGGAGCTCGAGGCGCTCCGGCGCTCCGACCTGCTCGGCGAGGGGCGGACCGGTGAGTACTTCGACCGCGTGAGCGACTGCGTGCGCAAGTACCTCGGCGCGCGGTACGGCTTCGACGGCCTCGAGACAACGAGCGACGAGATGCGGGATCTGCTCGCGCGGGTGCGCCCGCCCGTGCCGGTGCTGCCGCAGATCGCGCGGTTCCTCGCCGACTGCGACCTCGTGAAGTTCGCGCGCCTCCAGCCGAGCGAGGCCGACTGCCTCACGGCGCTCGACGACGGCGAGAACATCGTGCACCGCACGACCCCGCCGGCGGCGCGGCCCGGCGACGGCGCCGGCCCCCGCAGCTCGCCCGCCGGCGGGCAGCAGCCGCCCGCTCGCCCGTCCCGGGCGCCAGAGCCTGCTCGCCCGTCCCGGGCGCCAGAGGGAGAGGAGGCGCCTTGAGCCGCACGAAGCGCGCAGCGCTCGCCCTCATCGCGACGCTCGCCGTCGCCGCGCTCGCCTGCGTGTACCCCTACGTCGCGCGCCGCGACGCCTGGCCCTCGGCGAGCTGGCAGAACCCGTGGTTCTTGCTCGCGCTCGTCGCGGTGCCCGTCGTCTGGTACTGGGGCATCTTCGCGGAGGACGCGCGCAGGCCGCGGCTCCGGCTCGGCACGGTCGCGCCGCTCGCGCGCGGGCCGCGCGGCCTGCGCAGCCACCTGCGCGACCTGCCGGGCGTGCTGCGCGCCGTGGCGCTCGCGCTGCTCGTCCTCGCGATGGGGCGGCCGGTCAGCGTGCTCCGCGAGCAGCGCTCGGACGACAAGGGCATCGACATCGTCGTGGCGCTCGACCTGTCGGGCTCGATGCGCGCGATCCTCGACGCGCGGGCGAGCGACCTCCCCGGCCAGCCCAAGCTGCCGCGCGGCAAGCGGCTGACCCGGCTCGACACGGCCAAGCTCGTCCTCCAGGACTTCATCAGCCGCAGGAGGACCGATCGCCTCGGCGTCGTCGTCTTCGGCAAGGCCGCCTACGTGCTGTCGCCGCCGACGCTCGACTACCACCTGCTGACGCAGATGGTCTCGCAGATGACGCTCAACGTGATCGACGGCAGCGCGACGGCGATCGGCGACGCGCTCGGCACCGCGGTCGCCCGCCTGCGCAGGAGCGACGCGCAGTCCAAGGTCGTCATCCTCCTGACCGACGGCGACTCGAACGCCGGGGCCATCTCCCCCGAGTACGCGACCCACCTCGCGACCTCGCTCGGCGCGAAGGTCTATACGATCCAGATCGGCACCGACGACGAGGTCGAGGTCGAGGACGGCATCGATCTCTTCGGGCAGCCGCGCTACGTGCGCCACCGCTTCCCGGTGAACCCCGCGCTGCTCCAGGAGATCGCGCAGAAGACCGGCGGCGCGTCGTACGTGGCGACCGACGCGAAGGCGCTCGCGGACAGCATGCACGACGTGCTCGACCGGCTGGAGAAGACCCGCTTCGAGGCGTCGAGCGCCGCGTACGAGGATCTCTTCCCGTTCCTGCTCCTGCCCGGGGTGTTCCTGATCGGGCTCGACGCGCTCCTGCGCGCCTGGCTGCTCCGGAGGTTCCCGTGAACTTTGCGGCCCCCTGGTTCCTGCTCGGGACGGCGTTCGCCGCGCTGATCGGCCTCCTGCTCATCCTGGGCGGCTTCGGCGTGGCGCGCGCCATCAGGCGCTTCGGCGACGAGGATCGCGTGAAGGCGCTCACGACCGCCGATCCGGCGAAGCGCCGCGCCTGGAAGGGCGTGCTGCTCGTGCTCGCGACGGCGCTCGCGTTCGTGGCCGCGGCGCGCCCCCAGTACGGCAAAGGCACGCGGCTCGTGCCGGCGACCAACGTCGACGTGGTGGTCGTGCTCGACTACTCGAAGAGCATGTACGCGCGCGACGTCGAGCCGTCCCGCATCTTCCGGGCGAAGGTCGAGGTCGCCCGCCTCATCAAGGATCTCGAGGGCGCGCGCTTCGGCGCGGTCGCGTTCGCCGGCGAGCCGATGGGCTTCCCGCTGACCGCCGACGGCGCGGCGATCGCGCAGTTCTTCCGCCAGCTCGACCCGAACGACATGCCGATCGGCGGCACGGCGATCGCGCGCGCGCTCGACCAGGCGAACGAGCTCCTGAAGCGCGATCCGAAGTCCGCCGAGCACAAGCGGATCATCCTGCTCGTCACGGACGGCGAGGACCTCGAGGGCTACCCGCTGAGCGTCGCCCAGGCGATCGGCGCCCAGGGCACGACGATCCACGTCGTCCAGATCGGCGGGCGCACGCCGGAGCCGATCCCGGAGATCGGCCAGGACGGCCGCATCGTCGGGTGGCGGACGGATCGCCAGGGCAAGCCGCTCACGACCGAGCTGTCGCTGTCGGGCGAGCAGCAGCTCGCGTCGATCGCGCAGGCGACGCCGGGCGGGCAGATCATCCGCGCGGAGAAGGGGACCACGGGCATCGAGACGATCGCCGCGGAGCTCAGGCGGCAGATGAAGAGCGAGCTCTCGGAGCGGGTCGAGACGGTCTACGCGGACGTCTACTTCTACCCGCTCGGCCTCGCGATCCTGCTCCTCATCGCCGAGGTGTTCCTCAAGGACGCTCCGCGCCGTCGCTTCGTGGCGGCGCGCCCCGAGGCCG
Source organism: Sorangium sp. So ce145 (assembly GCF_051525985.1). Taxonomy (NCBI): domain Bacteria; kingdom Pseudomonadati; phylum Myxococcota; order Polyangiales; family Polyangiaceae; genus Sorangium; species Sorangium sp. So ce145. The sequence continues at coordinate 8,969,739 of NZ_CP150315.1, forward strand.
CGCCGAAGCGCGCCGCGTTGCTGAAGGGGCGCCCGCTCGGCGCGGACCTCGGGGCGGGAGCGGGGCAGGCTCCTGGGGGCAACGCGGGAGGGCCGCATGCCGCGTCGTGATCGCAAGCGCGTGGATCTCGCCGGGTTCTTCGCGCGCCGCGGGCGCTGGATCGCGATCGGGCTCGCCGCCGCGTGCCTCACGGGGGCCGCGTTCTCCGCGGCGACCGGGTGCAGCGGGTGGGATCCGACGTCCCCGTTCGAGCGGAACGCGCCGGCGGTCGACCAGGCGATCCGCGATCTCGACGCGGGCAACCTCGAGTCTGCCGAGCAGGCCCTCGCGAGCTACCTGGGGACGGGCCCGTGCAGCGACGCCGGCATCGGGCTGCCGGACTCCGTGCGCCAGAAGCCGAACGGCTCGTTCGATCTCGGGCTGACGCTGTTCCACCTGGCCGAGCGCTACGGTCATCGGTTCGGCGACGAGGAGCTCGCGGACGGCGGGCCGGAGCAGGAGCAGCGCGACGCGCTGCGCGGGATCGAGATCGACTGCGCGCTGATCCTCCTGAAGGCGATCGGGGCCGATCCGAGCGTGCCGGCCGATCTGCGCGCGCGGGCCCGCTACCTGTCCGGCAACCTCGAGTTCCTGCGGCGCAAGTACGAGGACGCCGTGACGTATTACGATCAGGCGCTGGCCATCATCCCCGGGGTCCTCGAGGAGGCCGGCGGCGACGGCGTCGGCCGGGACGCGGCCTGGAACCGGGCGATCGCCCTGCGGCGCATCGAGGACCAGAAGGACGCCGCGCCGCCGGACGCCGAGCCCGATGCGCCGCCCGACGCCGAGCCCGACGCGCCGCCGGACGCCGAGCCCGACGCCGAGCCCGACGCGGGCGACGACGGCGGCGACCAGGACGCGGGCGACGACGGCGGAGAGCCTGACGCGGGCGACGACGGCGGCGGCCAGGACGCGGGCAACGACGGCGGCGACCAGGATCAGAGCCCTGACGCTGGCCCGCAGGACCAGACGCCCGACGCCGGCTCACCCGAGCAACCCGAGCCGCCGCGCGAGCAGCCCCAGGAGCCGCCGCAGACCGGTCGGCAGGACGATCGCATCCTCGACCAGCTCGAGGAGGCGCCGACGTACCAGGAGCAGGAAGCGAAGAACAAGGCCGGCATGCGGCGCGGCCGCGGCATGGAGGACAAGTGACGCGCCCGCTCGCGCTCGCCCCCCCGCGCCTCGCGCCGCTCGCGACCGCGCTGCTCGTGGCGTTGCTCGCGTTGATCGCCCCGCTCCGCGCGCGCGCCCAGCAGCAGCCGGAGCTCTCCGCGCGCGCGAGCTCCACCGACGTCGAGGTCGGCGAGCCGTTCACGGTCGAGGTGAAGGCGCTCGTCGAGCGCGGCGCCGGCATGCCCTCCGATCCGGAGCTGCGTGTCCCGCCCGACCTCTCCATCGTCTCCGGCCCGAGCATCGGGACGCAGATGAAGACCCAGCTCGGGGGCGGCGTCATGATCACGCAGCTGGGCATCAGCGCGACGTGGCAGATCGTCGCGAACAAACCCGGCCGCTACACCATCCCGGGGCCGACGATCTCGTGGAACGGCAGGCGCCTGCCGGCGGCCCCGATCATGATCAAGGTCGCGCCGGCGAGCGGGCGGCCTCGCCGGCCGAACAACCCGTTCCTGTTGCCCGGCGGCCCGCTGCAGGGCTTCCCGTGGCCGTTCGGCGGCTCGGGCGGCCTCTTCGACGACGAGCCGACCCAGGAAGAGCCCGAGCCCGAGGCGACAGAGCTGGCGATGCCGCGCGAGCCGGACCCGGTGGTGTTCCTTCGCGCCATTCCCGACAAGACGGCCGCGGTGGTCGGCGAGCAGGTCACGGTCTCGTTCTACCTGTACTTCCGCGAGAACGCCGAGATGACCGAGCCCCGCGCGGCGCCCGCCGCGGACTTCCTTCGCCACCCGCTCCTCGAGGACCCCCGCAACGAGCGGCCCGTGTACACGCGGGTCGGCGGGCACCGCTACGCGGCCCGCCTCGTCGACAAGCTGGCGCTGTTCCCGCTGAAGACGGGCGAGCTGCACACGGGCAGCATGCAGACGCGCATCAGCGGGCGCCGGATCGGCGCGCGCGTGCTGCGCGAATCGAACGACGTCGTCGTCAAGGTCACGGAGCCGCCCCTCGCCGGCCGCCCGTCCGGCTATGTCGTCGGCGACGTCGGTCAGTTCACGCTCAAGGCGACGGTGCAGCCGCGCCAGATCGAGCAGGGCGGCTCGGTGGCCGTGACCGTGCAGATCGCGGGCACCGGCAACTTCCCCCAGTCGCTCCGGGTGCCGGAGCGGACCGGGCTCGAGTGGCTCGACCCGGAGAAGCGCGACGCGATCGAGCCGCGCGGCGGCGCGATCGGCGGCACCCGATCGTTCGGCTACGTCGTCCGGATCCAGGAGAGCGGCGCGGTCGATCTCGGGAAGATCGAGCTCCCCTACTGGGATCCGGCGCAGAAGCGCTACGTTGTCGAGCGCGCCGAGCTCGGCGTCGTCCAGGTCAGCCCGGTGGCCCCTCCGGCGTCGTCCGGGCCGCCGTCCGGGGCGCCTCGCGCCGGGGGCGACGGCGCTGGCCGGGGCGAGCCGTTCGCCGGCATGCCGGGGCTCCGCACGTCGCTCGGCCCGCACGCCCCGCCCGCGACGCTGCCCCTCGACGGCGCGCCGTTCTGGCTGCTCCTGGCCGCGCCGCCGCTCGTCGTGACGCTGTTCGGCGCGGGCGATCGGCTCCTGCGCCGGGCCCGCGATCGCCGCGCGGCGGGCGCGACCTCGCCCGCCCGGCTCGCGGCGATCGCCCAGCGCGAAGCGGAGGAGGCGGCCGCGCAGGGGGATCTCGGGGCGACGGCCGCGGCGATCGAGCGCGCGGTGCACCGGGCGATCGAGTCCGCGACGGGCCTCCGCTCGCGCGGCGTCCTGCTCGCGGAGCTCCCGGGCGAGCTCGGCCGGCGCGGCGTCCCCGGGCCGCTCTCGTCGCGCGCTTGCGAGGCGCTGGCCGCGTGCGAGGCGATCCGGTTCGAGCCGACCGCGCAGGAGGGCGGCGGCGCCGCCGCCGCGGCGCTCGTCGAGCAGAGCCGCGCCGTCGTGACCGAGCTCGCGCGATGGAAGCCCGCGTGAACGGCCGCCGCACGCGCCCCCTCGCCGGCGCGCTCCTCCTCGCCGGAAGCCTCGCGCTGGCGCTGCCGTCGAGCGAGGCGCGCGCGCAGCCGGCGGAGCCCCCGGAGGCGCTGTTCCAGGAGGGCACGGCCGCGCTCGGCCGCGGCGAGTACGGCGCGGCGATCGACACGTTCGAGCTGCTCGCCGACCGCGGCTTCGTGCACCCGGACGCGAGCTATAACCGCGGGCTCGCCTACGTCACGCGCGTCCGCGAGGGCGCGGATCGCCCGGGAGACCTCGGCCGGGCGGCGGCCGCGTTCGAGGAGGCGCTGCGGCTCCGCCCCGGCGACGCCGACGCGGATCACGCGCTGGATCTCGTGCGCGCCGAGATCACCCGCCGGCGCTCGCGCCGCGCCACGGATGCGGTCGACGTGCGCCCGACGCTCGGCCGGGTCATCGTCGGCCTCGCCTCGGAGCGCACCTGGGCGGCGGCCGCGCTCCTCGCGTCGCTGCTCCTCGCCCTGGGCGTGGTCCTGCGGCGCCGCCCTGCCGGTCCTGCGCACGTCGCGGGCAGCGTCCTTGCGCCGACGGCGCTCGTCGCGCTGCTCGCGCTGGTGCCGCTCACCTATGCGGCGCGGCAGCTCCGCCTCACGACCCGGGCTGGCGTCGTGGTGGTCCCCGAGGTCCGGCTCCTCGACGAGGACGGGCGCGCGCTGCCCCGCGCGGAGCAGAGCGCGATCCCCGAGGGCGCGTCGGTCGAGGTCGGCAGGAGATCGGGCGGGCTCGCGGAGGTCCGCTGGGGCGCCACCGAGGGCTGGGCTCCGGTGTCGAGCATCCGGTTGCTCGCTCCATGAGCCGCGCCATCGTGTGCTAGGTTGTCCGCGTGTGGGTACGCCGCGCAGCCATTCGCCCCGTCCCCTCGTACGCTCAGGTGCCGGCGCGCGTCCTGTCCGAGATCGAGGATCAGCTCGCCGAGGATGACGACGACTCGCGCAAGCAGCTCGACGACGCGTTCACGCGCTTCGAGCAGACGCAGCCTGCGCTCGCGGACCGGATCTCCTCGGTGCTGTCCGGCCCGCTCGACGAGACGGCGCTCGCCCTCGGCTATTTCCTGACGCTGGCGATCTGGCTCGCCTTCGACGAGCTGTTCGGTCAGGACCTCGACGAGGTCACCGAGACGGCGCTCACGGGCGTCGAGGAGTCGCTGAACCTGGACGAGCAGATCCGCCTCCACGATCCTGCCGAGGCGGTCGACTCGGACGACGTCATCGCGATGGAGCAGCCCGACGTCCTCGCCTTCGTGCAGGAGCACCTCGACGCGGCGCTCGAGGCGAACGCGCACGAGGTCGACGTCGACGACGTCCACGCGATCTACCGGGTGGTGCTGATCGAGGTCCTGGCGCTGAGCTACGCCGTCCGCCCGCCCTCGAACTGGGTAGCGCTGACGACCGAGTTCACCGCATAACGCGTTTCCCCCGTCTCGCGACCACCGCCCTCAACGTGCGGAGAAGGTGGCCAGGAAGGCTGGCATCTCGGCGCTGCGGCCGTCCTCGAGGAGGACGGTTCGGCGCGGGGCATTGATCGCGTCGAGCACGGCGACGAGCTCACGGAACGGCGTCTTGTTGTCGCTGTGGAGCACGGCTTGATCGGCGCGGCGGTCGCTCGGGGCGCGGTGCTCGCCGCTCCGCTCCCACTCGCGCCGGATGGCCTCGCCGAGCTCTCTGTAACGGATCGCGGTGGCTCCCGCCCCGCCGATCTCGACAGGACGTTTGGGGACGCTCACCTCGCTCAGGACGGTCGCGCCCTGCTTCCACACGAGGTTGAACCGGTCCTCGCCGACATGGACGTGCATCGTCCTGAGAGGCTCTTTCTGGCACTCCTCCCCGCACCCCGTGGCGGCAGGCACATCCGCGCTGGTCTTGAGCCGCGAGCTCGTGACCCACACCGCCGTGATCAGCAGGAAGGCGATGGTCACCATCAGCAGATCGATGAACGGAATCATGTTGATCTCGCTGTTTCGCGCCCGCCTCTCGCCACCTCCCACGTCGACGCCCGCCATGGCTGCCTCCTCGTGTGCTCGTGTTGTCGCCGCGCACTGGCCAGCTCCGCGGCCGCGCTGCGAGATAGGAGGACAGAGGGCGGCGCGCGCCGGATGTTCCTGGAAAGCACCAACGTCCGCTCCCCCCGCCACGGGTGAACCTCTCGCGCGCGTGGACCGCGCCGGCGATCCCGATGAGGGCAGAGCGCGACGAGCAATCCCTCGGGCGGCCCACGCTCCGTATCGTCCACTATTTCGGAGGCGCTTCGATCCGCCCAGCTCAAAAAAAGACGCAACGCGTCGTTATCGAGCAGCCTCATCCTCGGGCGCCCTGAACATGGAAAGGGCGGATGAGAAGCTCGATTTCTTCGGCGTAAGCGAAGATACGGCAACCTCGCGCCGTGGACGAGAGGGCGTCGTGCCGTCCTCGGGTCAACGCAGCGTGCCGCCCCTCGTGCGTCATGGCCGATCTGTCTCTTGACAGACAATCCGTTATAACGGATGATGTACCTACGGGTTGGAGGTGAAGCGGATGCGCCCCCAGAGTGCTCAAGTGATCGACCTCGAGGAATACCGGCAGCAGCGGCGGGCGGCTCGGAACAAGCATGTTCCCGAGAGCAACAGGCCGATGTCATCGGAAAGCTCTTTGACCATACCGGTCGTCCTCTGGTGGTTCCCGATCTGGACGTGGATGCCCATCTGGCAGGTGCGATGAAATCCGTCCGTCAGAACACGCCGCGGAGCTCGCCCGGGCTGGTCTCCGGCGATGGGCTCGGCGCGTCGTTGCCCGTGGAGGGCTATCAGAACGGCGTGCAAGCGTCCGCCGCATCGACGGGGCGACCCCCTCCGCCGGCTGGACCGCGCTCGCACCGCAGGCCGGAGAGCTTCGCTGGCCCCGCGAGCTCGTACTCCAGCCGCACCGACGGAACCAACGGAGAAGCGCCGCAGCGGGACGTGGACGAGGCGTCTGGAGACGCCTGGGCCTACGAGATGGCCCCGCAGGACGCCTCCTCGGCGCTCACTGGCATCGTCGGGGCCAACCTGCGTCGCCTCCGGACCAAGCGTGGGCTCTCCCTCGAGCGGCTGGCAAAGGCGTCTGGCGTGAGCCGGGCGATGCTCAGCCAGATCGAGCTCGGCCAGAGCACGCCGACGATCAACGTGCTCTGGAAGATCGCGCGGGCGCTCGGCGTGCCCTTCTCGGCGCTGATCAGCGACCAGTCGCTCGGCGGCACATCGCTCATCCTGGCCGCGCGCGCCAAGGTGTTGACGTCGCATGACGGCTCGTTCACGTCCCGCGCGCTGTTCCCGTTCGACGTGCCGAGGACCGTCGAATTCTACGAGATCACGCTCGCGCCTCTCGCCACCGAACACGCGGATCCTCACCCGCCGGGCACCGTGGAGAACCTCGTGGTGACCGCCGGGACGCTGGAGATGGTCGTCGGCGCCGAGCGCCATGTGCTCGCGACCGGCGACGCGATCATGTTCGACGCCGACGTGCCCCATCAGTACAGGAACCCGACCGATCAGCAGGTCATCCTGTACCTGGTGATGACGTACATCGAGAAGACGGGCTGATCGGGGCGCTCGACAGCCCGGATCACCGAGGCGCCAAGGACGCCGAGAGGAGAATCACGCCTTCCGGCGCTCCTCTTCTCGCTGACCGACGCCGGCCAAGCATCACGCCGGGGCGCCACGCGCCCGTCCGCGCTATCATCGCGCCGCCTCGTCCCGGGCAGCCTGGCCCCGCCGCATGTCCCAGCCCCCTCCCGCGCCCGCGTTCGCCGAGATGACCGTCGGCGCGCACCGCCTCGCGCTCCTCAAGGACGGCGCGCAGACCTACCCGGCCATGCTCGAGGCCATCGCCCGCGCCCGGCGCACGATCTGCCTCGAGACGTACATCCTCCGGGTCGATCGGACCGGCCAGCGCTTCGCCGAGGCGCTCATGGAGCGGGCGGCGGCCGGCGTCGAGGTGAACGTCCTGTTCGACGCCTGGGGCTCCTCCGTCTCGTCGTCCTTCCTCGACGAGCTCCGCCGCGCCGGCGTCCGGCCCCACGCCTTCCGCCCCCTCGACCTCTCCGCCCCGCTCGGGAAGGTCGCCCGCCGCGACCACCGCAAGGCGCTCATCGTCGACGGTGCGATCGCCTTCACGGGCGGCCTCAACCTCTCCGACGACTACGCGGCTCCGGAGGATGGCGGCGCCGACTGGCGCGATACCCATCTCCGCATCGAGGGCCCCGCCGCCGCCGAGCTCCAGTACTTCTTCTTGCGCACGTGGCAGCGCACGGGCGGCGCCCCCATCGACGACGAGCGCTACGGCTACGCCGAGCGCAGGCCCGACCCCGCCGTCCAGATCATCAGCAACGACCTCCCCCGCCGCAGGCACCGCCACGGCATCCGCGACGCCTACCGGCACGCCATCGAGCGCGCCCGGCGCAGGATCTTCATCACCAACGCGTACTTCCTGCCGCCGCTCCGGATCATCCACGCGCTCTCCTCCGCGGCCCGCCGCGGCGTCGACGTCAGGATCATGGTCGCCGGCACCACCGACGTGCCCGCGGTCCTGCTCGCGTCGCGCGCGATCTACGGCCACCTCCTCGACGCCGGCGCCCGCATGTTCGAGTGGCGCGGCCGCGTCCTTCACGCCAAGACCGCGGTCATCGACGGCCTCTGGTCCACCGTCGGCTCCACCAACCTCGACAGCCAGTCGCTCCGCATGAACCTCGAGGTGAACGCCGTCGTCTCGCACCGCGGGTTCGCGGGCGCGATGGAGCGGATGTTCGCCGACGACCTCGCCCACTGCCACGAGATCACCGCCGCGCGCTGGGCCGAGCGCCCCCTCTGGGAGCGGGCCGCCTCGTGGACGGCCTACCTCGCGCGCGACTGGCTCTGATCCCCGCGCGGTCCGCCGCGCTCGGCGGGGGGTGCTACCGTTCCGGCATGTCCGACTTCCGCCGCTTCCGCGGCACCGAACGCTACCTCACGAGCGAGGCGCTCGAGGCCGCCGTCAACTGCGCGCTGGTCCTGGAGCGGCCGCTCCTCGTCAAGGGAGAGCCCGGCACCGGCAAGACGCTGCTCGCCGAGGCCATCGCGCGGAGCCTGTCGGCCGAGCTCATCACCTGGCACGTCAAGAGCACCACGCGGGCCCAGGACGGGCTCTACGTCTACGACACCGTGCAGCGGCTCTACGACGCGCGCTTCGGCGACGGCGACGTCCGCGACATCCGCCGGTACATCAAGCTCGGCCCGCTCGGTAAGGCGTTCAACGCCTCGGCGCGCGCCGTGCTCCTCATCGACGAGGTCGACAAGGCGGACCTCGAGTTCCCGAACGATCTCCTCCACGAGCTCGATCGGATGCGCTTCCGCATCGCCGAGACCGGCGACGAGATCGCCGCGCGCGAGCGGCCCGTCGTCATCATCACCAGCAACAACGAGAAGGAGCTGCCGGACGCGTTCCTGCGCCGCTGCGTCTTCCACTTCATCGATTTCCCGGAGCCCGAGCTCATGCGGGAGATCATCCGCGTCCACCACCCCGATCTCGATCGGGCGCTCGCCGACCAGGCGATGCAGGTCTTCTACGAGATCCGGAAGAACACCCGGATCCGGAAGCGCCCCTCGACGAGCGAGCTCATCGACTGGATCGCCGTCCTGCGGAGGGCGGGCGTGGGCGAGGTGAAGCTCGACAAGGCGCTGCCGTTCCTCGGCGCGCTGCTCAAGAAGGAGCAGGACCTGGTCGCGCTGGCCGATCAGCTGGCGGGCGGCAGGCGGTTCCGGTCGTAGCGATGTTCGTCGCGTTCCTCTACGAGCTCCGGGCCCGCAAGGTCCCGGTCGGCGCCCAGGAGGCCGTCGGCCTCGCGCGCGCGCTCGCCGCGGGCCTCCACGAGAGCTCGCTCGAGGGCTTCTACCACGTCGCGCGGGCGATGCTGGTCCACTCGGAGGCGCACCTCGACGACTTCGATCTGGCGTTCGCCCAGCACTTCCGCGGCGTGCACGTGGAGGCCAAGGCGGTGACGGAAGAGCTCCTCTCGTGGCTCCGGGATCCCATCAAGATGCGCGCCCTCTCGGACGAGGAGAGGGCGATGATCGAGGAGCTCGATCTGGAGGAGGTGCTCCGGCGGTTCGAGGAGCGCCTCCGCGAGCAGCGCGAGCGCCACGACGGTGGGAACCGGTGGATCGGGACAGGCGGCACCTCACCGTTCGGCCGCGGCGGCTTCCATCCGAGCGGCATCCAGGTCGGCGGCCCCGCGGGCGGGCGCAGCGGCGCCGTGCAGAACGCCGACGCCCGCCGCTACCGCCCCTACCGCAGCGATGTCACGCTCGACGTGCGCCAGATCGAGGTGGCGCTGCGCAAGCTGCGCGCCTTCGCGCGCGAGGGCGGCGATCGCGAGCTCGACATCGAGGCGACGATCGACGCGACGGCCAGGAACGCGGGCGAGATCGAGATCGTCACGAGGCCCCCGCGCCGGCCGAACACGCGCGTGATCCTGATGATGGACGTGGGCGGCTCGATGGATCCCAGCGCCGCGCTCGTGTCGCAGCTCTTCAGCGCGGCGAAGCGCGCGACGCACTGGAAGGAGCTGAGGAGCTACTACTTCCACAACTGCGTCTACGAGAGGGTCTTCAGGACCGAGGGGCTCCTCGACCCGGTCCCGGTGCGCGAGCTCCTCCGCGAGTGCGGCAAGCACCACAAGCTCGTGATGGTCGGAGACGCCTCGATGGCGCCCTACGAGCTGCTCGGCTCGTCGGGCTCCGGCGGCGGCGCGGGCTCCTCGTTCGACCCCGACGCGCGGCTGCCCGGCGTCGCCTGGCTGATGATGCTGCGCGACCATTTCGACCGCGCCGTGTGGCTGAACCCGGACGGGATCGGCCCCTACCCCCACCCGACCGTCGACGCGATCAAGAGCATCTTCCCGATGTTCGCGCTGACGCTGGAGGGCCTAGGAGAGGCCATCGCCGAGCTCGTCCGCGGCCGCGGCCGCGGCCGCGCCTGATCCGCGCGGCGCGCGGGCCCAGGTCAACGGCCCGCGCGGCCGAACACCTCCGCCGTGGCCGACGCGACGAGGGCGCGGTCGAGCCAGAGGTCGAGCTCGCGCTCGCTCCTGCACGACGAGATCTTCGCGGCGGCCGCCTTCGTGAGCCGCAATCCTCGCCGAGCGAGGACACGCCTCAGCGCGTCGCGCTTGCCCTCGAGGATCCCCTCCTCGCGCCCCGCTTCGCGGCCTTCCTCGCGCCCCTCTTCGCGGCCTTCCTCGCGCCCCTGCTCGCGGCCTTCCTCGCGCCCTGCATCGAGCACGGCGTCGAGATCCTCGTATCCGCGCCGCTGGAGGAGGTTGGTCAGCGTGCTCTTCTCCGCCTCGCTTCGGTCGTAGAGCGCCTCGACCCGGACCGCGTTCTTCAGGATGCCCGGCGCGCTCAGCAGCTCCCCGGGGAGCGCGACGCGCACCTTCCGGCGGGGCTCGTGCACCTCGACCCGCCGTGGACCGGTGAGGCGCACGACCCACAAGAGCTTCGTACCGGCCTCGAGCAGGTCGGCGATCTTCTCCTTCAGCGCCTCCTCGTCCTGCCCCACGTCGGCGTACTCGATCGCGAGCTCCGGCACGCCCTTCACCCAGCCCGGCCTGTCGGGCACGTTCCCCACCGCGACGTCCGGCGCCCGGAGGGTGCCCGGATCCGGGGAGTACCCCGTGTCCACGCCCACCTCCTTGACCGCCGGGTCCCACCCCACGACCGAGCTGCCCAGGTGGTTCGGCCCCGAGGCACGCCCCCCCGTGGGGGCGCAGTAGACGGGGTGGCCGTTCGACAGCTCGTACGGATCCCCTGCGCGAAGGTGCTCCGCGCGGAAAGGGCCGCGCTCCGCCGTCCGGCGCTTCACCTGCATGAGGGGACGATAGCACGCCGGGGATGCGCCCCGGGGAGCTCGCCACGCTCCGCGCCCGTCACGCGTTCGGCAACCACATGCGGAACGCCGCGCCCCCGCACCGGCCCGCCGTCGCGGTGATCTCGCCGCCGTGCGCCTCGACGATGACCCGGCTCAGCGCGAGGCCGAGGCCGGTCCCCTTCACCTTGGCGGTCACGAGCGGCTCGAAGAGGTGGTCGGCCACGCACGGAGGAACGCCAGGGCCGTTGTCCTCGATCTCGAGGTGCGTGCGCTCGTCGCCCCTCCACGCCCGCGTGACGATCACACCGCCGGACCCCTCGTCGAACGCCTCGATCGCGTTGAGGTAGAGGTTCGAGAAGACGCGCTCGAGCAGGATCGGGTCGCACAGGAGCGTGAGGTCGGCCGGCGCGACGGCGACCTCGAACCGGACCGCCGTGGGCAGCACCAGCGCGTGCCGCGCGCCCTCGATGAGCCGGCCGAGGTGCGCCGGCTCGCGCCGCAGCGGCTCGCCGCGCGCCAGCCCGAGGACGCTGCCGATGACCTCGTGCGCCTTGCGGATCTCGCACGTCACCCGGTCGAGGTGGCGCAGCAGGCGAGGCCGATCGTCGAGGTCGCGCTGCGCCAGGTAGAGCGACGACTCCGCGACCGCGAGGGCGTTGCGCAGCTCGTGGGCGACGCTCGCGCCGACCGCCCCCGCCGCGGCCAGGCGCGCCGCGCAGCACGCCGTCTCGTGAGCGTCCTTTTCCATAAAGCAAAGCGCAGCGTAGCCGATCCCCGAGCGATCGCCCGCGCGCGCTCCAAGCTCCGCGCCCCGCCGCCGCCGGGAGGATCTTTACGACACGACCGTCCCGGGCTGGCTCACTCGGCGTCCGCGGCGAGCGGGAGGGCCGGCGTTCGCTCCGGAGCCGGCTTGACGCGGCGCGCCCGCTCGAGATCGAAGAGCGAGAAGCGCTCGCCCGCTGCGGAGCCCGCCGGCGAGGTACGGCCGAACAGCTGAAGCCGCACGGCGCGGTGCGGCGGCGGCGTGATCGCGCCCGGCGCCTCCCCCGGCTCTCCCGTGATCACCGCCGCGACCTCGGACGACTTCACCGCACCCGAGCCGCGGATATCGACCTCGACCTCGAGGGCGACGAGATCGCCGACGAGCCCGGCGCGCGCGAGCGCCGCGTGGACCTCGGGCCCGCCGACCTCGGCCCGCACGAGGTACTGGCGCACGTCGACCATCTTGGCGAGCCGGTCGATCTCCCGGCGGATCGGGAGCGACGCCGCCGAGAGGGCGGCGCTGCAGCGGGCGGCGAGGAGCGCCTCCGCGTCGCCGCCGATCGCGGAGCGCGCGAAGGCGAGCGCGTAGCGCGCGCCGGCGATGAGCTTGCTCAGGGACGGGTCCTCCGGGCCGAGCTTGACGGCGCCGCTGAACACGAGCCCGCGCGGGCTCGCGGCCGACATCGCGGCGACGAGCGCGTCGAGCGCGGCGGGATCGAGGTCGCGCTCGAGGCGGAGGTCGACGTACTCGTCGAGGCTGATCACGCCGAGCGAGAGCGCCGGCGAGAAGGTCATGTCGGGCTTCGGGTGGAAGCCCGCTGTGTAGGTCATCGGCGCGCCGACGCGCCGGAGCACGCGGGGCAGCTCGCGCACGACGTCGAGGTGGCCGAGCAGCGCCATCGGCCCGGCCTTCTCGAAGCGGAAGCGGTAGCGGAAGCCGCCGCGCCCCTTCGGCGCACGCGCGCCAGAGGGACCCGCGGCGGCCGCGGGCGGCGCGGCGGCCGCGGGCGGCGCGGCGGCCGCGGGCGGCGCGGCGGCCGCGGGCGGCGCGGCGGCTGCGTCGGTGAGCACCGGCAGCGAGCGCCGGTGGGCGCCGAGCCGATCGAGGAAGGTGAGCCGCTCCTCGCGCATCTGCGTCATGTCGCAGGCGACGCCGCAGTCGTAACAGACGAGCCGCCGCGCGTCGGCCTTGGCGTCGTCGACGTTCGTGTGGTGGACGAACATGCCGGCGACCTTGCCGCACGGCGGGCTGAGGCGGCTCTGGAGCGCCTTCCTGTACTCCTTCGCGAGGAAGCCCTCCTCGAGGCCGACGTCGATGTGATCCCAGGGCAGCCGCGCCGTCACCGGGAGGGTGCCGAGGTACTTCGCGCGGTCGACGCCGACGTGCGTGAACGCCTCCTCCCACACGGCGAGATCGAGCTTGTCCTCCCACGAATCGAAGCGGGCGCCGCGCCGCCAGGCCCGCTCGAGGACGTCGGCGAGGGGGCGGTCGCCGCGGGCGAAGATGCCCTCGAGGACGCTGGCGTGGGCCTCGTGGGTCTTCAGCGTGACGGCGCGGTACGGCCGCACCGTGTCCTTGAGCAGCTGCTGCTTGCGCCCGACCTCGCCGAGCGTGTCCATCGCCGCCCACTGGAAGGGCGTGTGAGGCTTGGGCACGTGGGTCGAGACGCTGACCGTCACGTCGACCGGCTTGCCCTTGCCCGCCGCCCTCCTCCCGGCGCCGGCCGCGCGGGCGCCCGTCTCGACGATGCCGCGCACGTCCTCGTCGGTCTCGGTCGGCAGGCCGATCATGAAGTAGAGCTTCATCTTGCCCCAGCCCCGGCTGAACACGCGCTCGGCCGTCTCGAGGAGCTGCTCCTCCGTGACGTTCTTGTTCACGACGTCGCGCATCCGCTGGGTGCCCGCCTCCGGCGCGAAGGTGAGGCCGGTCGCGCGCACGCGCTTGAGCTCGTCGAGCAGGTCGGGCTCGAGCCCGTAGGCGCGCAGCGACGACACGCCGAGCGAGATGCGCTCCGCGGTGAGGCGCTCGGTGACCTTCTTGATGAGCGGCGAGATGCACGAGACGTCGGCGGTCGACAGCGCCGTGAGCGAGACCTCGTCCTGGCCGGACCTCTGCACCGCGCGCATCACGGTGTCGACGATCTGCTCGGGATCGCGCTCGCGGACGGGCCGGTAGATCATGCCGGCCTGGCAGAAGCGGCACCCCTCGGTGCAGCCGCGGGCGATCTCGATCGACATGCGGTCGAAGATGGCCTCGGGCCCGCCCGTGGGGCTCTCGTCGGGGAACGGGTACCTGTTCAGGTCGACGAGGGCGCGCTCGATCGGGAACGGGATCCCGGAGGCGAGCGGGCGGTCCACGACCTCGAAGCCGGTGTCGGGGTCGAGCCGGGTCGCGTAGAGCGAGGGCACGTAGACGGCGCCGAGGCGCGCGATCGCGGCGAGCCGCTCGCGCCGCGGCACGCCCTCGCGCTTGAGCCGCGCCCACGCGAGGGCGACCTCGGTCGCCTTCTCCTCGCCGTCGCCGATGACGATGGCGTCGAGGAAGGGGGCGATCGGCTCGGGGTGGGTCGCCGTCGGGCCGCCCGCGATCACGATCGGGTCGTCCTCGCCGCGGTCCGCCGCGCGCAGCGGGACGCCGCCGAGGTGCAGCATCGTGAGGATGTTGGAGTACGTGAGCTCGAACTGCAGGGAGAAGCCCACGACGTCGAAGTCCCTGAGCGGGCGCGCGGACTCGAGGGACACGAGCGGCAGCCCGCGCTTCACGAGCTGGGCCTCCATGTCGACCCAGGGCGTATAACAGCGCTCGGCCAGCGTGCGCGGGTCGTCGTTCAGCAGCTTGTAGAGGATCTTGAAGCCGAGGTGGCTCATCCCGATGTCGTAGACATCCGGGAATGCCAGGCAGACGCGCGCCTCGACCGACGCCCAGTCCTTCACGACCGAGCCGACCTCGCCGCCCGCGTAGCGCGCGGGCTTCTCCACCTGATCGAGGAAGGAGGCGTACGGGTGATCGGCGAGCAGGGGGAGGCTGTCCATGGCGCTTCGGCGCGTAGCATGGCCGGCCGGCGCCGGCACCCGCGGCTCGCTCGAGCCAGCTCGAGCCGCCGTCCGGGGCCGCAGGCCGGAGCGGCGCGGCGGTCCGCTTGGGCTATGCTCACGACGTGCGCGAGCGTGATGCCCATCATGTGGAGATCGACCGGGCGAGGCACGTCGAGTACCGGGACCCCAGCGAGTTCGACCGGATCGCCTTCGCCATGCGCACGCTGGACCGCCTCCGGCCGAAGCGGATGACGGTGGCCGTCTACCCCGCGATCGCCGCGATGCGCGTCGAGCGCGGGAGCAACCTGCAGCGCGGCGAGGGCGGCTCCTGGGCGATCGTCGGCATCCCGCCGCACGCGAGCCGCGAGCACATCGCCTACGCCCTCGCCGAGCTCGCCGGCGTCGAGTCGGTGCCCTACGCCGTACAGAGTCTCCTCGCCGCCGACAGGAACACCGACGCCTAGGCGCGAGCCGTAGCGCCGGAGCGCCGCTGCGCGGACATCGCCGCTGTCCCGAGATGAGCCGCGCGCGGCGGCGGGGCGGATGGTGTTGCGCCCCGCACGAGGGAGAGCGACGCTGCCCTCCGTGCCTGCTCGGATCCGGCAACAGATCGCGCGCCACCGCGCAGCGAAGGCGGTGTGGAGCGTCATCGTCAGCCTGGATCGCCACAACGGGCCGCGGGCGGCGAGCGCGATGGCCTTCGACGCGTTCCTCAGCCTGATCCCGCTCGCCGCCTTCGCCGGCTATGTGCTCAGCCGGGTCCAGCGGTGGTCGGATGTGGTGGTGCGGCCCATCCTGCAGGCGGCGCCCCCGGACGTCGCGACGCTCGTCTCGGAGGAGCTCATCCGGCTCTCGCAGTCGTCGGCGGTCGCGCCGATCAGCATCACCGGCTTCCTCTGGATCACGTCCTCCGGGATCTCGACCGCCATGGGCGTGTTCGACACGATCTACAACACGCGCGAGCGCCCCTGGTACGTGCGCAGGGCGATCGCGGCGGCGTGCGTGATGGCCAGCCTGGCCGTGGTGCCCGTGGTCGCCGGCGTGGGCGTGCTGATCGGCACGCTCTCCGGATCGACCGGCGCCCGCATCGTCGCCTTCGCCCTCCCCGGGGGCCTCGTCATCTGCATGGTCGCCGCCTTCTTCAGGATCTCGATCCAGCGCCCGAACATCGAGCGACGCCGGATCTTCCCGGGCGCGGTGCTCACGGTGGTGCTCTGGTCCGCCGTGTCGACCCTCTTCTCGCTCTACGTCGCCACGCTCGGCCGCTACGCCACGTTCTACGGGAGCCTCGCGACCGTCGCGATCTTCCTGTTCTGGCTGTGGCTCCTGGCGCTCGCGCTGCTCATCGGGGGCGAGCTGAACGCGCGCCTGGAGCGGGAGCGCGCCGGCGTGACGTCGATCCCGCCCCCCGGCAAGTGGAGCGCGCTCGCGCTCTCCGATCTGCCCGAGCTCTCCGACCTGCCCCAGAGCGTCACGCCGCCGCCCCAGAGCGCCACGCCGCTGCCCCTGAGCGCCACGCCGCTGCCCCTGAGCACCACCCTCCCCCAGGGCGCAACGCTCCCCCGCGGGGTCGCGGCGCGGCTCGGCGACGCCCAGGGCGCGGGCAGCGCGGACGAGGACGAAGCGCGCGGCGCACCGAGCTCGCCGCGCGAGCACCAAGCCGCCGGGTAGGTCGAGGCGGCGGGAGGCCGACGCCCCCGGCGGCCGCGGGCTGAAGGACGGACGGCCGACGCCCGGCGGTTCGGCTCGGCACGGGCGGTGAAAGCGCCGTCGCTCGTCCGCCACTCGGCGCTCACTCGGCGCGCATTCGCACGGTGGGTGCGCGCACTTCGCGCAGGGGCATGTCGAGGGCGGGCGTGAGGGGGAGCAGTCGAGCGTGCACGCGCACTACGGAGCGGGGGGTGACGGGGGCGGCGACCGGCGCGCCGCGCCTTTGCCGGGCGACGCCGGGCTGTACTTTCTGGGGGCGCTGCACGAGCTCGTCGCCGTCGGCCTGCACCGCCCCGCGCTCGAGGCGCTGTGCGCGGGGCAGCGCGACATCGCGGAGCCGCCCATCGACCGCGCCTACCTGCTCAAGATCCTCGACGAGGAGATCTGCCGGCAGTTCGGGCATCCGCTCCGGCCGCTCATCGAGCTCGTGCTCAACGCCGCCGACGCGGCCCGCGCGCCGCAGCCCGTCGTCGACGTCGCCGTCACCGATGGGCGCGTCGAGGTCAGCGACGCCGGCGCCGGCATGGGGCTCCGGGCAATCCTCTCACGGCTGCTCATCCCGTTCGCGACGGACAAGCGGCCAGGGATCGATCTCGGCCGGTTCGGGGTCGGGTTCTTTTCCGTGCTCGGGCTGGGGCTCTCGGATCCGGAGAGCTTCAGCCTTCACGTCACCACCGGCGACGGCGTCGAGGGATGGGCGATCCGCGTCGTGGCCTGGCCCAGCGCGGGCGACGCGGGCAGCGCGCCTGCGAGCGCCTCGGAGGAGCCCGGGCAAGCCCGCGGCCGCGCGTCGCCCGAGCTCACCGCCGCCCTGATGTGCTCGGTGCGCCGGATCGCGCCGCTGCTCGGGACGCGCGTGCGCGTCACCTCGGCGCTGCTCGAGACGGCCACGGTCCGCGCGTACCTGCGCGACGCGCTCCACTTCTTCCCCGCGAGCCGCGCCCTCGTGCTGCTCGACGGCGCGGCCGTGAACGACGGCCGGCTGATCTCCGGCGGGCAGCTCATCCAGGAGCGGGTCGCGGTCGCGCCAGAGCCCCCCGGCGCGGCCGCGCTGGAGGCGCGGACCCACCTCGGCGACGCGCTCCTCGCGCGCTTCCACGTCGGCGGGCGAGGGCTGCTCCCGAGCATCTCGGCGGCCACCTTCCATGCCGGGGTCAAGGTCGACGCCTGCCTCGCCCTCGCCGAGCTCGCGCTCATCGATTTCCCGGCCGCCGTCGAGCTGACCGAGGGGCGGGACGCGCTCAAGATCGGGCCGGAGTTCACCGCGGTCGCGACGGCCTTCTACCGGCGCCTCATCGAGCTCGCGGCGGCGAGCGGCGAGGGCCGGCGCACGCGCGACAGGCTGGCCGAGATGGCCGCCCAGATCAGCGCGCTCATGCTGCAATCCGCGGGCTGGGACGAGGTCGCCCTCGATCTCGCGCGCGCCCTGCTCGGCCCCGGGCGCTGCATGGTGACCCCCGAGCGGCGCGAGGCGCTGCTCGGGTTCCTCGGGCCGAGCGTGGCCGAGCGGCTGTTCGTGCCGGAGAGCTTCTGGGCGGAGCGCGAGTGGCAGCCGCACCTGCCCGGCGAGCGCGAGCTGCTCGAGGACGAGCTCGAGATCGACGCGCCGGAGACGCTCTCGGCCCTGGCGCGGCGCCGCGGCGACCTCTCGGGGCTGCCGCTGCTCGTCGCGCGGGCGACGAGCCCGCACACGACGATGGTCGCCCTCTGCCGGAGCCGGCTCCAGCCGGACCGCGGCGCCGGCGCAGCGGCGCGCCGGGCGCCGGGCGCGCCGCCGCTCCCCGACGCGCCGGGGCGGCGGCCGGCGGGGCCGCTGCCGTGCCTCGGCACGCGCCGGCTCCTGCTCATCCGCGACGACAGCGCGGCGGTGCGGCGCCCCTCGGGCTGGAGCGACTGGTACGCGTTGCGGGCCGCCTTCGACCGGGCCTCCGGGGTGCGCGAGGCCGATCTCGAGCGCGATCTCATCGTCGGCGAACCCGTGGACGGGGCGGCCTTCGCGGCGCCCGGGCCCGGCGAAAGGACGTCTGGAGGCGAGCCATGACCCAGATCTCGTACGGGCTTTTCTCGGAGCTCTTGCTCGTGCGGATCCACGGGCGCGCCGAGGCCTACCTGCAGGCGAGCAGCGCGGAGCGCCTCGCGCTCGTCGCCGCCTGCCGCGGCGAGGCGACGGTGCCCGACCTCGCGCAGCGCATCCTCTCCCGCACCATCTACGCGCAGGCGTCGTCGCGGATCGGCCCGCTCCGCGAGCTGCTCCAGAACGCGCTCGACGCGTCGCCGCCGGGCGCCCGCATCGACGTCCGCTCGTCCGAGGACGGGCGCGAGATCTCGGTCACCGATCAAGGCCGCGGCATGAGCCGGACCGAGCTCCTCGCCGACCTGCTCGTGCCCTTCCGGAGCGGCAAGGCGGGCGAGCCCGACGTGATCGGCGAGCACGGGATCGGCTTCTTCTCCGTGCTCGAGATCGCGCCGTGGATCGAGGTGGTCACGGCGACGCCCTCGGGCGGGCACCGGCTGCTCGTCGCGCCGCTCGGCGGGGGGCCGCCCTACGAGGACTTCTCGTGGACGCTCCTGTCCCTGCCCCGCCCCCCGCCCGCGCCGTACGCGGACGGCGGCCGCGCGGGCGCCCCTGCGCGCCGTGTCGACGAGCGCGCCTCCGAGCCGCCCCGCCGCCCGACGACGGGCACCTCGGTGAGGCTGTCGCTCGCGCAGCCGATCTCGCGGCCCGCGCTCGCCGCGGAGGTCACCGCGGCGGTGGGGCTCGTCGACGCGACCGTCGCGCGGATCTACGTGGACGGCGCGCTCGTCAACACGGCGCGCGGGCGCCTCCGCCGCGCCGCGGAGGTGCCGCTCCGGCTCCCGCCGTCGGGCGAGCTCTGCGGCGCGGTCGAGCTGTTCGTGGGCCGGGGCGACGGCATCGAGCCGCAGCTCACGATCACCCAGAAGGGGCTCACGGTGGCGACGCGGATCGATCCGTTCCCTGGCCCCGAGCTCGGGCTTCACCGCGAGCTGGCGCGGGCGATCACGGCGGCGGGCTTCGGCCTGGTCGCGGAGCTGCCGCTCGGCGTGCCGCTCAACAAGGGCCGCTCGGCGGTCGCGGCGACCGCGTCCACGGCGGTCGAGGCGGCGCTCGTCGCGGCGTTCGAGCGGTTCGTCCTGCGCGACGCCCTGTACGACCGCGAGCTCCTGCGCGCGGTCGATCACCGCCTCTCCTCGGTCCTCGACCGGCTCCTCCACGCGGCGCTGCTCGGCGAGAGCATCACGATCGCGTCCGCGCAGGCGGTGGACGAGCTCGATCCGGTCGCGCGTACCCCCACGGTGGCTGCGCCCGAGCAGGTCATCCGCTTCGCGAGCGGGCTGCTCGACGCGCCCCTCTTCCGGTCGATCGTCGCCGACACCGGCCAGCGGCCCTCGGGCGCGGCGCTCTCCCCGCTCGGCCAGGTCCACTACCGGAGCGCGCCGCTGACGCTGCGCGAGCTGCTCCAGGCGCACCGGACCGGCGCGCTCCGCCCCCTCGAGGCCGCGCCGTCGCTGTCGTCGAGCCAGGTCCGCAGCACCGCCCGCTGGCCGCTCGGCGCCTCCGGTCCGGGGCCGGAGGCCGCCATGGGGCGGGAGGCCGCCGGCGTGCGGCCCGGGGATCTCGTGTACCTGGCGCTCGACGAGCCGCTCGCGCAGGCGTTCTGGCGGCGCCTCGCGAGCGAGGGCGCGGCGTCGCAGCCCCTCCAGGCCGCCGCCGGGGCGCCGCCGCGGGCGCCGAGCGCCGCGCCGTGCCCGATGCCCCGCACCTCGCGCGAGGCGCTCCTCAAGACCGCGATCGACGTGCCCGGCGTCCGCGCCGTGGCCGCGGCCATGACGATCATCGAGCGGCTCGATGCGGCGATCTCCGAGTCCGCGGACCTCCCGGCGTCGCCGATCTGGGTGCACCAGGACCTCTACGGCCCCGACGAGATGGCGCACACCGACGGGAGCGGGATCAGCGTGAACCTCGCGTCGACGCGGGTGCGGGCGCTGCTCACCGCGGTGCTCCTGCGCGACGACGCGGTCGCCTTCACGGCGCTCGCGGATCTCCTGCTCCACGAGAAGACGCACGTCTCGCTGGCGAGCTACGTCCCGCGCCCGACGGCCGAGCACGGCACGAGCTTCTACCGCCGCAAGGACTGGATGCGCCGCCGCCTGCTCGCGGCGATCGCGAGCGGCGCCGTCGCCGACCCGATGCGCTGGCTCGCGGTGGCGCGGCGGGGGCTCGCGAGCGCGGCGCTGCCGGCGCCGTCGGAGCTCTCGCAGGCGTTCCTGGCGGCGGCCGCGGCCGCGTGAGGCGCGCCCGGCGCCGCAGGCGCGAGGCCACCGTGGCGGCTGCGTTCAGCTCAACCCGGAGGCTGTCCGGAGCCGCCGGGCAGAGTTGAAACTCAACCCGGAGGCTGTCCGGAGCCGCCGGACAGAGTTGAAGCTCAACCCGGAGGCTGTCCGGAGCCGCCGGGCAGAGTTGAAACTCAAACCGGAGGCTGTCCGGAGCCGCCGGGCAGAGTTGAAGCTCAAACCGGAGGCTGTCCGGAGCCGCCGGGCAGAGTTGAAGCTCAAACCGGAGGCTGTCCGGAGCCGCCGGGCAGAGTTGAAACTCAACCCGGAGGCTGTCCGGAGCCGCCGGGCAGAGTCGAAACCCAAACCGGAGGCTGTCGTGGAACAGGCTGCCGTGTGCGGGCTCACTTCCGGACCGAGCGCCAGGCGCCGAGTCCGATGTACGCGAGGTCAGCGGGAGACGAGGTCCTTCATCCAGGCGACGTCGTCAGGCGTCGCCTGGTGGAGCTCGCCGGCCCACGCCTCGTCGGTCATGCGCTGGAAGTCCCCGGTGATCTTCTCGAAGTACGAGGAGGCGAGCCCCACGAAGGCGCGCGGCGTGCCGCAGGGATCGGCGGTGACGACCATGAGCCGCGGCAGGCCGGTGCCCACGTGCAGCACGCGCCCGACCGGCGCCCCGCCCTCGTCGGTCGGCTGCGTGTGCACGTCGGCGATCGTCGGGTCCTGGATCACGGTCTGGGACATGTCGAAGAAGAGCTCGGCGTACCAGCCATCCGCCCCCACGTCCGAGCCGCAGCCGCTCTGGATCCGGACGGCCTGGTTGATGAAATCGAGGTGCTCCGCCGTGAGGGGCACCCCGGCGCGCTCGTTCTCGGCCATCTCGCCGAGCGTCCGCGCGACGCTCTGCAGCTTCGCGAAGTACGCCGGCACCCGCTGACCCAGCAGCGACGGCGCGCCCGACAGATCGAGCGTCTCGACCACGCGGGCGCCCTGCTCGGCCAGATCGGCGATGCGCGCGAAGAACGCCGGGTACGGGTCGACGTAGGCGTCCGGGAACTCGCACGTGGCGCCGCCCGTGTACGACTGCTTGGCGTAGAGCAGCGTGTCGTGCCGGAGCTCGGCCCACGAGGCGAGCTGGGTGTTCAGGAGGCGCCGGCCCCACGCCTCGGTCTTCGCCACCGCCGGCAGCCCCGCGTCGTCGGCGAGCGCCTTCGACGGCGACAGCTCCCGCAGCGCGCCGAGCCAGTGATTGTAGAGGTTCTTGCTCCAGAAGTCGCCGGGGTGCGCGTCGACGAGCACGCGCATCATGTGCAGGTCCGGCGCGTAGGGGAACTGCCCGAGCTCGGGCGCGAGCAACAGGCCCGCCTGATCGTTGCCGAGCGCGGCGAAGCCCACGTCGAGCGGGCTCGGCATCATGCGCTTGACGGTGCCGCCCTTCACCCGGTCGTAGACCACGTTCGAGAAGACGTGCGAGTCGACGACGTACCGCTGGCCGAGCAGCGCGAAGCTCGACGAGAGCGGCATCGTGCCCTTGCCGAGGCCGTTGATCATGATGTGGCTCGAGATCCGCTGCGTCCCGTGGCCCTTCTTCACCACGACGTCGATGATCTGCTCGTCCGAGAGCCCGGCGAGGCCGGCGGCGCCGGCGAGGCCGA
Source organism: Sorangium sp. So ce145 (assembly GCF_051525985.1). Taxonomy (NCBI): domain Bacteria; kingdom Pseudomonadati; phylum Myxococcota; order Polyangiales; family Polyangiaceae; genus Sorangium; species Sorangium sp. So ce145. The sequence continues at coordinate 8,992,218 of NZ_CP150315.1, forward strand.
GGTCCGCGAGCAGGACGTCGAGCTCGGGCAGGGTCATATAGTCGCTCTCGCCGACGAAGGTCTGGACCGTGTCGTCGATGCGCGTGTACCGGGCGAGGGTCTCCGCGCCGGCGAGGGCGCGCAGCACATAGGCGCCCTCGAGCTGCCGCCGCTGCAGGACCTGCGTGCCGTCCTGCTGGGTCTCGAGGAAGCGGAAGTCGACGCGGCCGAGCCACATCATGCTGCGGAAGTAGCGCTGGAGCACCGGCGAGTCGGTGTAGTGGCCGCGTGGCTCGAACTGCGAGAAGTCCATGATCCGATCGGAGCCGAAGAGGCGCACGCTGCCCGCGCCCTCGTGCGCCTTGGCGCCCGCGACGAGCTCGTCGATCTTCGCGGCGTCGGCGCCCGCCACGGGCGCGACGGGCACGTCGTTCAGCAGCGAGAGCGCCACGGCCGTGAAGAGGTCGGCGTCGGCGCGCGCCTCGGCGCCGAGCTCGCCGCCGGCCCCTGCGGCGAGCTGCGCGCGCATCTCCTCGAGCATCGCCCCTAGCTCGGGCGCGAGCGCGGCGAGCTCCACGCCCTTCAGGATCGCGTCGTACGAGCGGTGGACCGCGTACAGGATGGAGTCGGCGGAGACGTAGAGCGGCAGATCGAGCGCGTAGATGCTCGCGTAGCCGTAAGCGAAGGTCGGAAAGGTCTTCTTCTCCGAGATGACGAAGCCGTTCGCGGAGAGCTTCGCGAGCTCGTCCTGGTCGAGGGCGAGCGAGGTGCCCTGGACGAGCGAGAGGCCCTCGGCGTCCGCAGGCGCGTAGGGCAGGCCCGAGGCGAAGGGGACAGCGTACCTCGAGGCGAAGTCCTCCGCGGTCATGTTCGCCGAGGACTCCTTCTCGTCGAGCAGCGCGCTGAGCTCCGCCTGCTGCTCGGGCCCGAGCGGCGCCGGCGGCTGCTCCGACTGCGTACCCCCGGTCTGCGTGCCGCCCGTCTCCGTGCCGCCGGTGTCGGGCTGCTGGTTGCTCTCGCCGGAGCAGCCGCCGGCGAGGGCGAGGAGGATCGGAACGACGTGAAAGTGAAGAAGCATTTTGCGCATCGTGTTTTCCTTCCAGAGCGCGCCTCCAGTGCAGTGCGCGGGGCGCGGCGCCCCCGCTGCGGGCAAGGACGGTGCCGCGGGAGCGAGGCGCGCTCCCCTCTTCGCCCGCAACAGGAAAGATCTGCTCCAGTGCAGCAGGATACGACACCATCGCGATGGATGCGGCGCCGAGGAGAGCTGACGTGATGTCACCGCGCCGGGATCAGGTCCGGTCGTTCGAGATCCGTGCTTCGCGCGGAGAGGGCGTGGTGAAACCGTGAAGACGGCCGGAGAGAAGAAGCGCTCGTGTTGTCCCGGCGACTGTCCTCTTCGCGTTCACGCCGATCGGCGCCTGAGCAACCGCCCTCGCTCACCCGCGCTCCCCGTCCGATTCTGTCGATTTCTTGCTCCCCATGACAAAGTGGGAACATCGATGTTTCGACGGGGCCCCGAGGAAACTTGGCGGTCCCATGCACGATGAGCGTGACGGCGGCGAATCGGATCCACTACAAGGGGCGCCGGAGGCGAACCATGACCATCACGTTCTATTACTCCCCCCAATCGAGCGCTGGGCGCATCCGCCTGACGCTCGCCGAGCTCGGTGTCCCCCACGAGGCCGTCCGGGTCGATCTGCGCGCCGGCGACCAGAAGAAGCCGGAGTTCCTCGCCCTCAACCCCAATGGCCAGGTGCCGACCCTCGTCATTGACGGCACCCCGATATTCGAGTCGGTGGCGATCCAGATCGCCCTCGGCGAGCGTTACGGCGTCGAGAAGGGCCTGTGGCCGGCCCCCGGCTCGCCCGAGCAGCTGATGGCCCTGACGTGGCTCGTCTGGGGCCAGGTCAACCTGACCAGCGCCCTGTTCCGCTACATCAAGAACACGAGCGACTGGTTCCCCAAGGAGCAGCAAGACGCGAAGCAGGCCGAGGCGGCGATGACCGAGGCGCGCGGCCTGCTCCGCATCCTCGACGGCCGCCTCGACGGCCGCCAGTACGTCACCGGCGAGCGCTGTACCCTGGTGGATCTCGACCTCGCGTCCGTGCTCGGCTGGGGGCTTCAGGCGGCCAAGATCGACATCTCCGAGCTGAAGAACTTGAAGGGATGGCTCGGCCGCATCATGGAGCGCCCGGCCGTGAAGGCGGTCATGGCCGAGGGCTGAGCCCGGGCGCCTCGCTCGCCCGGGCGGGCGAGGCGCGCCCCTGCCTCTTCGTCGCCCGCGGCGAGCGCTCACGGTCATCCACGTTGTCCACGCGATGTGGGCCGCGCCGTGTGGGCCCCGCGCCCCGAGCGCCCTTGCGCGCGCCGGACACATGCTAGAACTCGGCCGCAATGACGGTCCTCCAGGTCGCCGACCTCAGCTTCGGTTACGGCGCGGACAGGCTCTTCCAGGGCATCACCTTCTCCCTGGAGCAAGGCCAGCGCGCCGCGCTCGTCGCCCCGAACGGCGCGGGCAAATCGACGCTGCTCCGCCTCGTCGCCCGCGAGCTCACCCCCGACACGGGCGCTGTCGTGATCCGCAAGGGGATCCGGTTCGCGTACTTCCGGCAGTCGCACGAGCTCGCGGCCCAGGGCACGGTGCTCGACGCCTTCCTCTCCGGGTTCTCCGAGGTGCTCGAGCTGCGCCACGCCCTCACCGCGGCGCAGCACGCGGCCGCCAGCGGCAGCGAGGCCGATCTCGCCCGCCTCAGCGATCTCACCGACCGCTACCACATCGCCGGCGGCGACGACCTCGAGCGCCGCGTGGAGATCATCGCGGCCCACCTCGGGTTCTCGCCCGCCGACATGGATCGCCCCGTCTCGAGCCTGTCCGGCGGCGAGCGCGGGCGCCTGCAGCTCGGCGTGGTGCTCGCCATCGAGCCCGATCTCTTGCTGCTCGACGAGCCCACGAACCACCTCGACATCGAGACCATCACCTGGCTCGAGAAGCACCTCGCGGGCCTCGGCGGCGCGCTCCTCTGCGTCTCGCACGACCGCGCGTTCCTCGACGCCGTCTGCCCGCACACGTTCGAGCTCGGGCAGCGCAGCTTCCGCGCCTACCCGCTCAAGTACAGCGACTACGCCGTCGCCCGCGAGGAGGACCTCGCCCGGGAGCGGGAGCTCGCCGAGCGGCAGGAGGCGTTCGTCGCCAAGACCGAGGACTTCATCCGGCGCAACATCGCCGGCCAGAAGACGAAGCAGGCGCAGAGCCGGCGCAAGATGCTCGAGAAGCTCGAGACGATCGACCGGCCCGAGGACGTGTGGGCGACCGCCGAGAGGGTCCGGTTCCGGTTCGCGCCCGCGCCGCGCAGCGGGGACATCGTGCTCGACGCGCGCGGGCTCGGCGCCTCGCGCGGCGGGCGCACGCTCTTCTCCGGCGTGGACCTGCTCCTGCGGCGCGGCGACCGCGTCGGCATCGTGGGGCCCAACGGGACCGGCAAATCGACGCTGCTCAAGCTGCTCGCCGGCGCGGGCGCGCCCGAGGACGCGGGCGACGTGCGGCGCGGGACGAACCTCTGCCAGGGCTACTTCGACCAGCACCTCGGCTCGCTCGACCCGTCGAGGACCGCGGTCGAGGAGATCCGCAGCGTGCGGGCCGACATGAACGTCGACGCGACGCGCCAGTACCTGTCGCGCTTCCGCTTCTACGGGGACGACGCGCTCCGGAAGGTGCAGGGCTTCTCCGGCGGCGAGCGGAGCCGGCTCGCGCTCGGCAAGCTGCTGCTCGAGCCGCGCAACCTGCTCTTCCTCGACGAGCCGACGAACCACCTCGACATCCCCGCCGCCGAGATCCTCGAGGAGGCGCTCGCGGGCTTCGAGGGCACGGTGCTGCTCGTCTCGCACGACCGCAGGTTCCTGGAGGCGGTGACGACGCGCGTCGTCGCGGTGCGCGAGGGGCGCGTGGACATCTACCCCGGCGGCTTCCGCGACTACCGCGACAACCTCGAGAAGCTCGCGGCCGAGGCGGAGGAGGCGGAGCGCGCGCGCGAGGAGGGCGAGAGGGCGAAGGGCGCGCGGGGAGCGCGGAAGACGGCGAGCGCGCCTCCGCCGCGCGAGGAGCCGAAGGCGGAGGCTGCGGACCGGGGCGCGAAGGCGTCTGGCCGCGCGGTGCGGCGGAGCGGCGCGACGATGCCGCCGCCGGACGACGCGGGCGCGGGCGACGCGGCGGCGCGGCGGCGGGCGTTCGAGAGCGACAAGGCGGCGGCGCGGGCGGCGGAGCGCAAGCGCAAGCGGGTCAAGGAGCTGGAGGCGGAGATCGCGGCGGGCGAGTCGCGGCTCGCGGAGATGCGCGAGGCGCTGAAGCAGGACCCGGGCGGCGACTGGGCGAAGCTCGCGGCGGCGGCGCGCGAGGAGCAGGCGCTCGCGAAGCGCGTCGACGCGGCGATGGCGGAGTGGATGGCGCTCAGCGAGGAGCTCGGGGCCTCGGCGACGGCGGGAGGCGAGGCGTGAAGCGGCGGGCGGGGGGCGCGCGGGGGGCGCGGATCGCGGGGGTGCTGCTCGCGCTCGCCGCGGCGGCGCTCGGCCCGGCGTGCAAGGAGAAGCGCGACGACGGCACCACGCCCGCGCAGGCCGTCGCCGAGCTGCCGCCGCTCGAGCTCCGCGACGACACGGCGAACCTGATGCTGACGTGGATCGACGAGAAGGGCGACACGCACGTCGAGCTGCATCCGGCCGACGTGCCGGCCGAAGGCCGCGCGCTCGTGCGCGCCATGCTCTCCGACCGGACGGAGGGGACGCGGGACGCCTTCTACGTCGCGGATCTGACGCAGAAGCGGCCGGACGGCACGTATGCGGTCCGGACGATGCCGCGGAGGGAATGGGAGTCGCTGCTGGAGAAGCGGCGCGCCGAGCACATCGCGAAGACGGCGCCGCCGCCCGCGGCGCCGGGCCCCGGCGGCTCGGCGGGCGCCGGGGCGCCGGGCGCGCCGAGCCACCTCGCGGGGGTCACGGTGATCATCTACGGCGCCTCGTGGTGCAAGCCGTGCCACCAGGCCGCGGACTACCTGCGCTCGAAGGGGATCGCCGCGGTGGTGAAGGACATCGAGGAGGACGCGGGCGCGGCCGCGGAGATGCAGGACAAGCTCGCGAAGAGCCACCAGCGCGGGGGGAGCATCCCGATCATCGACGTGCGGGGGCAGATCCTCGTCGGGTTCAGCCCGGGGGCCATCGACCAGGCGCTCGCGCGCGCGGCGGGCGGAACGACGCTCTGAGGGGGCGGCTGCGGGCCGAAGCATCGATGATGCGGCTCGGCACATGCTCGCCGCGTCTGGACGTTATCCGATAAATATCTCTACGTCATCGTCAGCGCTGTTGATCCTGTCGAGCTCATCGATAAGCCGATCGAGACGCTCGAGGATCGCTTCGCGATGCGGCTCTGACGAGACCCACAAGGCGCGCAGAGCCGCGAGTTCTCGGATGACGTCCGGCAGGTCGCTTCGCTCCACTGGGATTCCGGTCTCGAACAAGGGGACCCACTCTAGCCCGAGCACCTCGGCCGCCGGCACCCAGAACTCCTTGAAGGTGGCCTGCGAAGCGACCGGAACGAGGCGATTCGACCTGGTGTCACCCTGCCGTGAAGTTGTCATCAGAACAACCGACATGGCCCCTCCATCTAGTTGCCCAATTCCGCAGTGAACGTCCAGTCAGGAAACTTCGCACCAGGCTTGCGATCTCGCATCGACGGCAGTCTGGCCAGCTCGGACGGGCCTGGATCAATCTGGCGCAAACGATGGTCTTCGCAACAGGTGCCGGCGCTGGGAACCGCTTTATGATCCGCTTCAGGCATTCACCATCCCCATCTTCGGCCCGCTCACCTGGCGCGTGGACATTGCTCAATGGCGAGGCTCAACACCAACAACGCGAGCCGTCGGAAGCGCATGGGCTCGGCGAGCGGCTTCCCAGCCCCACCAGCGTCGGCATCTTCACGTGGCGGACGGATGCAGTGTGACAGGGTCAGCCGCCCTCCAGAATCCATCCTTGTGAGATCTGGGCGGGCCAGTGACCTCGGAGCCGTATCAACGCGGTAAGGCCCTCCTGAATTTCGTCGATCTCGTTACTGTAGATGACGATTCCATCGATCAACAGATCAAGCTCGACCGGCTCCCCGTGTTTCACGCCCATCTCGTCGGCGCGGTGGGCAGAATGAACGGATTTACCCCGTGTGAACGTGCCATCGATGAGGCGACCTGTCACATGTGCCCCATCGGCTGTTGTTTTTATAGCGTAGACCTGGAATTTTCCCATATTCTCTGGTCGGGTAGGCCGGGGTCGACTACCCCCCGGCGTACCCGACTCGGCTCACACCATGATGAAGAAAGAGTTACCGTCGCGAAGCAACCTGAGAATGAACCTGAGCCAATAGTCCTCTTCCACCACACGGGAATCTATTCCCTCCAGTGCGATCCGCAATGCAGCAGATCGCTTCTGCGCGTCCTCCAGCGGCACATCACCCTCAATCTCACAGTCTGGATAGACTGGCCACGCCTCTCTGTCCACGCCATGTCGCTCGGCCAACGATTTCACCTCCTCTACTGAGGACCAACCGAGAAACTCCGTCCCTCCATCAACACCGACGACCTCCTGCTGACGCTCCCTCGATGGGTTGGTAACGTTCTTCAATTGGAACTCCTTGCCCCACACCAACGTCGCCGGCATATTCCTCACCATCTCATAGAGCGACCTGCTTTGGAACTGGTGACGCGCTTGATTTGAGTTAGCGTGTCATCGGATACAGGCAGCCACGGCGGGCCTCCGCGCTCGTCAGGGGCGCGGCCGGCTCGGCATCACCCCGCTCCCGCCGGTGTGCGCAGTCTCCTGGAGCTGCAGCGTCAGAACTGGCTGCACTCCACCTGCTCGATGGAGAGCCCCGCACGCGAGATCGCAGGGACGAGACGCTCGAGATACCAGGTAAAATCGACGATACCAGGGACCTCACGCACGTCGCGCACGTTGATGGTGAGGCTGACCCGCAACCAGTCATCGCTGGGATCCAGGAGGAATGCTCCGCCGGAACCAGCATCCTTGTGTACCAGGGAGACCCCCACGAGCTCGCCCACATCCTCCTTGTGCTTGATCACGGCAAGGACATCCGACCAGCGATCGAGCCGCGCCCACTGCCAGTCGAAATCCCCTCGATCCCCGGCCGGCAAGTAGCTTATATGCCCATGATCATCGTAGGACCAACCAGCTTCGAGCAAGGCGGCCACGACGTCCTGGAATTTCGAACTGAGTCCCGGAATGCGGACATCGATCGAGGCAGAGCGACTCATTCAAGCCTCAGTTGTTCACCGGGTGCGAGGACGGAGAGGCAGCGGCGCCTACGTGTATCCTACATCCTCCTGTCGCCGGCGAGAAAGATCTCGCGCATCACAGGAAGAACCCGAGGTTCGAGCAGGTTCGCGGGGGCTCCCCGATACAGCCTCATCGAGGGCTGATCCAGCACGACGTCGCCGCAGACACCGAAGAACGGGTCGTGTTCCTGGGATACGTCCAAGGCTCACCGGCGCGGCCTCCGCGGTCTGATCGACCCTGGCCTCGCTTGACACGCTGGCTCATGAAACCGCCTCGCACGGCGTTTGGTCGTCCGGATCACACCCGGGCGACATCGCGCTCGCGTGCCGCCATCCCCTGGCCACGCATGCGGGTTCTCGACTAGAATCGATGATCCCCCGTTCGGGAGGAGCCATGCGCGGCGTGCCTCTTGTTGTATTCATCCTCCTCTCTGTCGCGGTCGCCGCGTGCGACCAGGCCGCGCCCCCCTCCGAGTCGCCGCCCGATCCAGCGGCCGCCCAGCCGCTGTCCGCGGCGGCAACCCCGGTGATCTCCGCCGTCACCTGGCCGCCGGCCGCCTCGGTCGACCGGAGCGCGCTCGCGGCGCTCCCGGAGACGGCGGCCCACGCCGCCAGGGCCTCGCGGGTCCCGGTGCTCGTGCCGTCGCGGCGCGAGCTCCTCGCGGCGCCCGTCCTCGTCGCCAGGGAGCACTGGACCTCGTTCTGGGCAAAGACGGACGCGATCACCGTCTCGCTCACGATGACCCGCCTCGCGCACAAATATCCGAGCATTCCACCATTCCAGGGGTCCCGCGCCGTGCGCGGGGCGCCGGCGTTCGTCACGGCGAACGAGTGTATCTGGAGCGCGTCGTGGACCGAGAACGGCGTCTCGTACGCGCTCGACGTCGAGTGCGCCTCTCCTGAGGCGCCGGCCTGTGCCTCGGACGCGCTCGTCCTCGAGCTCGCCTCGGAGCTCGTTTATGTGGGCGGCGACGAGCCGAGGGCCGCGGGAGACATGCCATGATCGCGCCGCTGCGCCCGCTCCGCCCGCCGCGCCCCCGCCCCACCGCGCTGGCCTCGTTGATCGCGACAGCCACGCTCGCGCTCCCGCCGAGCGCCGCCGCGGCCGATCCGTTCTCGTACCGTCCGGCCGGCGAGCTCCTTCCAGGCTCGGGAGAGGGGCGCGCCGACGACATCGTGTATGCGCCCTCCATGCGCTTTCCGCTCGAGGAGGGCCCGGCGTTCGCCAACTCCCAGGTCTACGGCAAAGGCGGGAACGCGGGCCCGGCCGGTGGACAGTGCGATAGGGACAACTACGCCTATCCGTGGCGCGACAACTACTGCGAGTCGCGCTCGTGGGAGATGCCTCTCTGCCCCTCCGGCACGGGGCACCAGGGGCAGGACATCCGGCCGGCGACGTGCGAGGCGGGGAGACACTGGGTCGTCGCGGTGGTCGATGGCACCATCACGAGCGTCGGCGGCTACTCTGTCTACCTGACCGGCGAGGACGGGACTCGCTACGACTACCTGCACATGTCGGATGTCCAGGTCTCGCCCGGCCAGGACGTGTCGCGGGGAGAGCGCATCGGGCGGGTGTCCAACGTCTACGGGAGCACGCCGACGACCATTCACCTGCACTTCAACGTGCGGCAGTCCGTGAGCGGCGTCGGCGTGGTCTACGTGCCGCCCTACACATCGCTCGTCGCGTCGTACGAGGCGCTGCTCAACGAGCCCCCCGAGGGCGCCCTCGAGACAGCCGGCTGCAGCGGTATCGCGGGGTGGACCCGCGACCCGGACGCGGAGAGCGCGCCGGGCGACGCGCGGCTCTACTTCGACGTCCCCGCGACCGAGGAGGGCGCGGAGGGCTACAGCTTCCCCGCGGACGTGCGCCGCGACGACCTCTGCGAGCCGCTCGGCTCGTGCGCGCACGGCTTCGAGGCGCCGATGCCGCTCAGCCTGCTCGGGGGCGACCACGCGGTCCACGCCTACGGGGTCGACGCGCTGAGCGGCGAGGAGGTGGAGCTCGAGGGGAGCCCGAGGCCCCTCGAGTGCCCGCTCGACCTTCCCTCCGGCGTGAGGCGGCCGCTCGGCGGCGACGGCGCGCTGGACGCCTGGGGGTTCTCGCGGTTCTGGGACGTCGCCATCGCGCCGGACGCTGCCCTCCAGGCGCTGCCGGAGGGCGACGCGTTCCCCTCGTCGCCGCTGCTCGTGCGTGCCGACGGCGGCGCGGCCTCCCTCTGGCTGATCGACGGCGCCGAGCGGCGGGCCGTGCCGGACGCCGAGGCGGCGGCCGCGTGGCATCTCGATCCGGGCGAGGCCGTCGTGTGGCCGGCGGCGAGGCTCGCCGCGCTGCCGCTCGGGCCGGCGCTGCGGCCGCGCCCGTTCCTGGTGCGGGGCTCCGGGCCGGCGCTCCACGTCATCGACGCGCCGCCGCTGCCGGGCGAAGGCGGCGGCGCGGGCGCCGGCGGGGTGGGCGAGGCCGGCTCCGGGGGCGCTCCAGCCACCGGAGACGCGGAGGAGGGCGCGCCCGGCACGAACATCGGCGTTCACGGGCAGCTGCGCTGCGAGTGCGGCGCAGCCGGCGCGGGCGCCGAGGGCTCCCCTGGGGCGGGCTGGCAGCTCGGCCTCTTCGCGGCGGCGCTCGGCGCGGCCCGCACGCGGCGGCGCTCCGCGCGGCGCGCAGGCGGCGGCGCGAGGGCCGGCCGCCTCAGCCTTCGTGGATCTTGATCCCGGGGATCGACCGGAGCGGGCTCGCGTCCTCGACCCGCGAGCCCTCGAGGTAGACGTTCTTCAGGCTCTTGAGCTCCCGGAGCGGCGACACGTCGCTCACCCGCGTCCGCTTCATCTGGAGCATCTCGAGCTTCTTCAGGCCGGCGAGCGGGCTCACGTCGGTCACCTCGGTCTCATCGAGCTGGAGCTCGGTGAGGCTGGTGAGGCCGGCGAGCGGCGAGAGATCGGCGACGGGCGTGCGGCCGATGTCGAGCCGGTCGAGCTTGACCAGGCCGGAGAGCGGCGAGAGGTCCTTGACCAGGGTCGCCGAGACGCGCAGCGACTCCAGCCGGAGCAGGCCCTTGATCGGGCGGAGGTCGTCGATCTTGCCCGGCGGCAGGTAGAGCCCTTTGACGCCCGTGAGCTCGGGGAAGAGGCACGGATCGAGCTCGTCGAGCCCCTGGGCGTCCGACAGGTTCATGGTCTTGATGTTCTTGAGCTCGGCGCGCTTGATCGGCCCCTCGGGCTTCTGGAGCTGCTGCCGCACCCTGGCCTCGAGCGCCGGATGAGAGAAGGTCACCGGATCGCTCTTGGTGCACACCACCTCTTGCTTCTTCGGCGGCGCGCTGGCCGTGGCCGCGGGGCTCGCGGCGGGAGGCGCGTCGGCGGGCTTCGCAGCAGAAGGCGCGGCCGAGGCCGCTCCCGCGACCGGCTTCGGGGGCTCGTCGCAGCCGAGGAGGAGAAGGGCGACGCCAAGGGACGCAAGGACGAAAGGGCGAGTCATCGCCGCGATGATACACGAGACGACGGGAGAGGGCCGCGCCTTCCCAAGGGCGCTCGCGCGCTACAGCGGCAACAGCAAAAGCCCTTGTCGCGAGTCGAGCTGCTCGGAGAACCAGTCCCGGTGGCGCCGCTCCACCGCGAGCGAGTGCCGGAGGACGTCGCGCGCGCGCTCGGAGAGGCCTTCACGGAACGATATCATCCGCTCGTAAGCAGCGCAGCTGTCCTCCTCGTAATGCCTCATCGCCTCGAGGATCGCGCGATCTCCGACCATCCCGTTCGTCAGCGCCTTGCTTCTCAGCTTGGGTCGGACGGCGCTCTCCACCGGCGGCTCGCCGAGCTCGTGGGCCAGGGCGGCGAGCACCTCGAGGTGACGCTCGTGATCGTGAAGGAAGCCCGCGAGCCGGCTCTTGTCGCCTGGTCGGCTCATCCGCGAGAGCGCTGCTGCGAGCGCGTCCACCGTGGACCAGTTGAGCTCGATCAGTTCGGTCAAGGACCCGATGAACGCGGCTTCGCCGCCGATCACGGACGCCATGGAATATCGCTCCTCTCCTCGCGGAAGCTGACCGCCCGCGTGAAGAGGGAGGTGGGCGGGTGCTTCTCCAGGCCTTCGATGCTCGCAAGCCCGGTGCCGGAGCCCGCCTGTGCAGCCGCTATCCATCGCTGCGCGCGCGTCGTCCAGGAAACCCGCGGTTCTCCACGCTTGTCGCCCGCCGCCGCGCCCGAGACGGCCCGCTGGAGGGCCCGCGCTCGAGGAGATGCGAAGACTCAACCCAGATCGAGGCCGCGGCGGCGGCGCCGGGTCGAGCGCGCGCCGGACCAGGACGGAGCCGTGACGCGCCGGGGCGCGATCGGCGCATGCTCACGCCGCGCCAGGCAGCGAAGCGCGAGCACGTCCTGGACATGAGCGCGCCTCCAGCCGAAGCGCGAAGGCGGCGTCGTCCAGGTCAGGATCGAGAGAGGAGAGATGGACTTCGGTCGAGGGCGCTCCGGCGGCGCGCTCGGCGGAGATCCGCTACTTCTTGCCAAAAAGGCCGCCGAGCGAGCCTGCGAGGCTGCCGACGTCGAGGTTCGCGATGGCAGGGGCCGCCGCGCCGAGCGCGGTTTCGACGTGGGCGGCGAGCGGCGCGGGGAGCTTCTCTTTCAGAAAGCCGACCACCGTCTCCACGGCCACGCGGGCCTTGTCTTCCGAGATGCCAACCTTCTCTGCGACCTGCCGTACCAGCTCGTCCATGGCCTCGACGCTCATCCTTTCTGCGCGAGCCGCGCTCGCCGCGAGAGCATCCACGCGCCGATCGGCGCCGGCAAGGGAATTCGGCGCCGCGCGCTGCGCGCTGGACGACGTGGCCCCTCGCAGCAGCGCGCGGCGGCATGTGCTCGCGTGGTGAGCCGCATCGTCGTGAGCCCCGCACGACAATCCCCCTGGTCATTTCGTAAAGAGTGTTGTTCAATCACGGGGTCTCAGCTTGCCCGGTGCGGGCGAGGGAGAGAACGATGTCCGGGTCCTCAGGCCACGAACCTGCGCTTTTCGTCGAGCTCACCCAGACGGACGGTTTCCTCCACATGGCTGCCTGAAAGGAGCGAGGGGTATGTCGAGATTCCGCTTGAGCCGGCGCGCCATGCTGCGAGGCGCTGGCGCCATCGCCATCGCGCTCCCGTGGCTGGAGATCATGGGACCCGAGCGCCCGGCGCGCGCGCAACCCGCCCCCGCGCGGCGCTTCCTCGCCGTCTACACGCCCGGCGGGACCTTGATCGACCGCTGGCGTCCGACCGGCACCGAGACGAGCTTCACCCTGGGCCCCATCCTGGCGCCGCTCGCGCCGGTGCAGGACCGGCTGCTCGTCGTCGACGGCCTCGACATGAAGAGCGCGCGCGGGGAGCAGCACCAGAGCGGGATCATCGCCTGGCTCACCGGCACGGATCAGATGACCACCTCGACCGGCTACGCGAGGGGGCCGTCCATCGATCAGGTGATCGCCTCCCGGATCTCCGCCGGTCAGAAGGCGAAGGCGAGCGTCCAGCTCGCGGTGCGCTGGGGGACGGGCAAGTCCCACGGCCTGATGTCGCCGATGAACATCGTCAATTTCGAGGACACCGCGACCCACAACCCCATCCCGCCGCGTCTCGATCCGGTCGAGACCTTCACCGAGCTCTTTGGCACGCTGAACCCCGGCGCCAGCAACGACGCCGCCCTCCGCCTCGCGCGGAAGCGATCGATCCTCGACTTCGTCGACCGTCGCTACGCCGCCGTCTCCGCGAGGCTCGGCGCGGCCGACAAGCAGAAGATCGACCAGCACCTGACGAAGATCCGCGAGATCGAGCAGAGCCTCGGCAGCACGCCGGCTGCGACGAGCGCTTGCCGGGCCCCGACGAGGGTCGACACGTCCGACTACGACCCGAGCGCGGGGCTCAACTCGGACGACGCCGGCTCGATCGCGGACAGCTCGACCGACGCGGCGATCCCCAAGGTGGGCAAGCTGATGACGGACATGCTGGTGATGGCGCTCGCCTGTGACATCACCGCGGTCGGCACCCTGCAGTGGAGCGACACCGAGGCGAAGCACACGTTGCCGTGGCTGAACCTGACCGAGCACCACCATTTCTACCAGGAGATGGGCGGCTTCAGGCCGGCCGAGTGCGAGCTCATCTACACCTGGTACTCGGAGCAGCACCTCTATCTGTTGCAGGAGATGGCGAAGGTCGACATGGGCGGGCACTCGCTGCTCGACGAGAGCGTCGTCTTCTTCGGCTCCGAGATCTCGGATCCGCCGACCCACAGGAAGACGGACATGCCGTTCCTGCTGGCAGGCGGCGGCGGGGGCCTGCGCACCGGGCGCTGGGTCCGGTACCCGAGCCTCCCGCACAACAACCTGCTCGTCTCGATCTTGAACCTGTTCGGCGACCCCCGGACCACGTTCGGCTTGCGTGAGTACTGCACCGGGCCGCTCACGAACCTCACGTAGGGGGCCGGAGGCGCCCTAGGTCTCCCGCTCGAGCGCGCGCACGAGGAGCGGCGCCACCGAGTGGAGGGCGCCGGGCGCGTCGGCGAGCTGCTGGCTGCCAGGGTGGGAGTCGGTCCCGAGCAGCGTCGTGAACACGGAGGCCTTCCTGATCTTCTCGAGCGAGTCGCCCGGCAAGACGAGGTGGCTCGCGACGGCGTGGACCTTGGATGCGCCGGCGGCGAGGTAGGCGCGCCCCGCCTGGACGAGCGATGAGCCGGTGCGGACCATGTCATCGTAGATGACGACCTCGCGGCCGGAGACATCGGCGTTGATGCCGGTCACGCCGACGCCGTCGCCTCTCCGCTCCTTGTACACGAACGCCGGCTCGACGCCGAGGCTGCGGGCGAGGCTCTGCACCCATTTGGCCCGACCGGCGTCCGTCGCCGCCAGCACGTACGGGCGATCGCCCATCAGCTCGCGGACCGCCTGCGTGATGAGCGGAGCGCCGTAGAGGTGGCGCGTCACGTGCGAGTCGCTGAAGTAGAACTCGATGCCATCGGTGTGCAGATCGAAGAGGAAGATGCGCGTGCCCGCGTCACACGAGGGGATCGCCGAGATGAGCCGCGCCCGCGTCTTCGCGGTCACCACCTCGCCCGGCTTCACGGCCCTCTCCATGGTCGCGTAGCCGAAATAAGGCATCACGATGGAGAGCGACCGCGCGCCTGCGCGCGAGATGGCGCAGCCGAGGTCGTAGATCTCCAGCCAGTCGAGGTCCCGGGGGGCGCCGCCGAGCAGGACCACGTCGCGCCCCCAGCAGTCGACCGCGACGCGCAGGTAACGCTCGCCGTCGGGGAAGCTCTTGCGCTCGACGAGGCCGCGCTCGAAGTCGCCCGCGGCCAGGAAGGCAGGCTCGAGGTAGCTGTACGAGCTGATCGTGATGAGCAAACGCCGCTGGCTCATCGCGCACCTCGGCGGGTCGTCCGGGCCGGAGCGGGCCCTCGGCGCGCGCCCCGGGCGGGCGCGGCCTTCGCCGCCCTCGCGAACGGCGCGGCCTTCGCGGACGGCACAGCCTTCCCTGCCTTCGCGAACGGCGCGGCCTTCGCGGGCGGCGCGGCCTTCCCTGCCTTCGCGGATGGCGCGCCCTCTCGGGCCCTCGCGGACGGCGCGCCCACGCTGGCGAGGACGCTCTTCAGGTGGGACTCCGCGCCTGGTTCGCTGGGAAAATCGACGGGATCGGGGAGATCTTTCATCTGCACGACGTCGCATCCTGCTTCACGCGCGGCCTCGTGCAAATGGCGCCGGAACCTGGCGCGCGCGATGCCGCGGTGGTTGGTGCAGGCGAGCAGCCTGCCGCCTGGGGCGAGCACGCGGAAGGCGAGCGCCGCGAGCGCGCCGAAATCGCTCGCCGCGCTGAAGCGGCTCTTCTTCGTGGTCGCGAAGCTCGGCGGATCGAGCACGACCAGGTCGAAGCGCCGGTCGGACTGGGCGGCGGCCTTGAGCCACGGGAACACGTCGGCCTCGACGACGACGTGCGCCGCCGGGTCCGCGCCGATCGCGGCGAGGTTGTCGCGCGCCCAGGCGACCACGCCCCGGGACACGTCGACCGTCACGCTCTCGCGCGCGCCGCCCGCCACGGCCGCCACGGTGAACGCCCCCGTGTAGGCGAACAGGTTCAGCACCCGGGCCCCCCGGGCCAGCTCCCGCACCCGCCGCCGGTTCTCGCGCTGGTCGAGGAAGATGCCGGTCGAGAGCCCGTCGCCGAGCCGCACCTTGAACGGCAAGCCGTGCTCGAGGACGGTGAGCTCCTCCGGGGCGTCCTCCCCCCGGACGGCGTGCCGCGGCGCGAACTCCTCGCGCCGCGCGTCGACGATGACGCTCGCGTGCTTCGGGCGCGCCTTGAGGTAGACGCCCTTCGCCCCGAGCCGGTGGGCCGCGTCGAGCACGAGGTCCCGCGGCGGCGCGCCCGGCTCGCCCTCGCCCGCGCCGAACAGCGACACGACGAGGTGCTCGCCGTACAGGTCGACGGAGACGGAGGGGAGGCCGTCACCCGCGCCGTGGACGAGCCGGAGCGCCGTGGTGTCGCCGGCCCGCGCGATCCCGTACCGCCGCTCGGCGGCCTCGCGCATGGCGCGCTCGACGGCCGCGACGCCGCCCGCGTACGGGTCCACCGGCGCGGCGGCGAGCCACGCCTCGAAGACTGCAGGCAGCCGCGAGCGGAAGGTCGCGGCCGCGCCCGTGGCCGGGTGATCGAGGCGGAGCTCGGCGGCGTGCAGGAGCAGGCGCGGGGCCTCGGGGCCGCCGTAGAGCGGATCGCCGGCGATGGGGAGGCCGATCGCCGCGAGCTGCACCCGGAGCTGATGCGTGCGGCCTGTCTCGGGCCGGAGCTCGAGCAGGGCGCGGTCGCCGCGGCGCTCGAGGAGGCGGTAGCGTGTGATCGCCAGCACGCCGCTCGCGGCCCGATCCTCCCGCTTCGCGGCCCGATCCTCCCGCCCCGCGGCCCGATCCTCCCGCTTCGCGGCCCGATCCTCCCGCTTCGCGGCCCGATCCTCCCGCGCCCCGCCGCTCTCGGCGAGCGCGCGCATCGCACCTCCCGGCGCCGGGACGAGGCGGTGCCGCAGGGTGCCGCGCGGCGGGCGATCGCCGAAGCCGGAGACCGCGGCGACGTACGTCTTCTGCACCGTGCGCCCCTCGAACTGCCGCGCGACGGCCGCGTTCGCCTCACGCCGCCGCGTGAACAGGAGGACGCCCGACGTGTCGCGATCGAGCCGCTGGTGGATCCCGAGGTACGCCTCCGCATCGCCCCGGCCGCGGAGGAAGGCGCGGAGGCGCGTCACCATGTCGTCGATCCGCTCCGCCTCCGGCGCGTGCGTCGACAGGCCAGCCGGCTTGTCGACGACGATGAGATCGCCATCCTCGGCGAGGATCCACTCCGGATGGATGTCGGGAAAGAGCTCCGAGAGCGAGAGGCGCGGGGTCATCAGTTCTGCTTGACGTCGGTGCCGGGCGGCGCCGTGAACTGGAACTCCGCCGGATCGATCGACGCGGGCTGCGACGCGCTCTCGAAGTCGAACCGGTTCCGGTTGCCCTGCGCGTCGACGATGAGGACGCGGCGCACGACGCCAGGGTCCTTCTTCGCGAGGAGCGCCTTGTCGATATAGAACATCACGAATTCGTAGTGGGGAGTCGGCGCCCGCGGCTTGCCGACGAGCACGGGGCCGCCCTCGAACTTCGCCTTGTCGTTGAAGGTGAACGTGAACGACGGGCGGAGCCCGTGGCCCATGAGGAACGAGAGGGCGCCCGGATACTCCGAGTTCTGCACCGGCGTGACGAACATCTGCCGGTCCTCGGCGACGTAGACCTTGAGCGACACGCCGTCGGAGACGATGCGGTTCTGGTTCGGCGGATCGTAGCGAAACGAGATCCTGTCCGGCTTCTGGACCGACAGCGCGCCGCTCTGCTTCTTGACGGCCCCCGAGACCTTCTGCGTGTGCTCCTGCTTGAAGCGGGCGAAATATGTATTCTTGCCCACGAAGATCGCGTCGACCTCGGCCGCGACGGCGTCCGCGGATCCCGCCTCGGCGGGCGGCACCGCGGGCGGCGCCGCCGTGCCGGGCGCGGGCGCGGAGGTCGCCGCCGGCGCCTCGGCGCGCCCTCCGCCCGCGTCGCGCGCCGCGGCGTCGCCGGCGGGCGTCCCCGCGTCGCGCGCCGCGATCGCGGCGCCCGCGTCCTCGCGCTTCCGGCCCGCGTCCTCCACCGGCGCGCCCGCGTCGGCCGGCGCCCCCGCGTCCGTCGTCGGAGCGCCCGCGCTGGCAGCCGCCGCGGGGGCGCTCGCCTGCGGCGGCGCGTCGGCCGACTGCGGCGTCGCGTCGACCGGCTGCGGCTGGGCCGGCGCGGCGGAGGGCGAGGCGTCGGGCGCCGCGCCGGCGGGCGCGGGCGGCGCGTCGCAGGCCGCCACGACCAGGGCAGCGGCCGGGAGGAGGGCGACGAGGCGGAGGCGGTTCATCGAAGAGCTCGCTTTCAAGGAGAGTGCGTCGCGTGTTCTAGGACAGGTAGGGCCGAGGTGGTAGCGCCGACCTCCACCACCCCGAGCCCAGCGCCGGCGGCATCGACGGCGATCTCGCAGCGTCGCCGGGACGCTCGCGACCGTCGTCGCTCGAAAATTGGGCCGCGCCGAGGCCAGGAACGCCGACGCGCGCCGGGGCACGCGCTGGCGACGACGTCGTCATGAGCACCCGGGGCGAGACCATGTCTTGACCCCTATTTCCACGTAGCCCAAACTCTCCGGCCGCATGCGCGCCGGCACTCCCTCCCTGATCGATGCGTCGTCGCTCATCCTGATCCTGGACGTCTCGCGCAAGCTCGCGGCGCCGTGTGATCTCACGGAGCTGCTCGAGCTCATCATCAAGACGGGGCGGGAGGTGATAGGCGCCGACCGCGGGAGCGTCTTCCTCTACGACGAGGAGGCCAAGGAGCTTTACTCCCGTGTCGCCACGGGCGAGGCCCAGATCCGCGTCAGCATCGACAAGGGCATCGCCGGGGAGTGCGCGCGCAAGCGCCAGACCATCCTCGTCGACGACTGCTATTCCGACCCGCGGTTCAATCAGGAGATCGACCGCCGGACGGGGTATCACACCAAATCCCTCATCACGGTGCCGCTCATCGGGCTCGACGACAAGCTCGTCGGCGTGCTCCAGATGCTGAATTCGAAGGCGGACCACTTCGGCCCGGACGAGCGCGACGTGGCGGAGCTGCTCGCGGCGCAGGCGGCCGTCGCCGTGCAGCGCACGCTCCTGCTCGAGGAGCGCATGATCAAGCTGAAGCTCGAGCACGATCTCACCATCGCGCGCGACATCCAGCAGAACATCCTCCTGCGGCGGCTGCCGCGCTGCCCCGGCTATTCGCTGTCGGCGTTCAGCAAGCCGGCGGACGACACGGGCGGCGACATCTACGACGTCATCCGGCTCGACGAGCGCGTGGACATGTCGCCGATGCTCCTGCTGCTCGCCGACGCGGCCGGCCACGGCATCGGCCCCGCCCTCAGCGTGACCCAGTTCCGCGCGATGCTCCGCATCGGCCTGCGCCTCTCGGCCGACATGGACGCGCTCATGCACCACGTGAACCAGCAGCTCATCGAGGACCTGCCGAACGACCGCTTCATCACGGCGTTCCTCGGCATCCTCGACCCGACGACGCACCAGCTCCGCTTCCACGCGGCCGGGCAGGGGCCGCTGCTCCATTACCGGGCGGCCGAGGGCCAGGTCGTGTGGCGCGATCCGTCGACCGTCCCGCTCGGCATGTTCAAGGATCTCGACCTGCCCCCGACGCCGCCCCTCGTGATGGCGCCGGGCGATCTCCTCGTGCTGCTGACGGACGGCTTCTACGAGTACCAGGACGCCGCCGGGCAGGTGTTCGGCAAGGAGCGCGTCGGCGACCTCATCCACCGCCTGCACGCGCGCCCCACGTCCGACATCCTGGGCGCGCTCCTCGCCGAGGTGCGCCGCTTCGCCGGCTCGGCCAAGCAGATCGACGACCTCACCGCGCTGCTCGTGAAGCGCGACGCCTAGAGCGGAGCTCGCCCGCCTCCCCTCTCCCCGTCCTTGCGCTAGCTAGGCCGCGATGAGCGACGCCGGTGCCGCCGCATCTTCTACGGGCGCGCGGGCTTTCGATCGCTCTCGGCGAGTGCTGCGCCGCCGCCGACGATCCCGCGGCGCTGCGAGCTCCGCGCCCTGCGCGAGGCGCGCGATCGGTGCCTCGAGCCGATCGTGGGGCGATAGCTGCGATGGCCCACACAGCGGGCGCCAGCGGAATCGGTCCCGCGGTTCCGCGGTTCCGCGCGCTCGCGCGGCGCCTTCGCCTATACTTGCAGCATGAAACGCTGGATCCCGCTCGGGCTCATCGCCGCCGGCGCCGTCCTCGGCGCGGCGGCGCTGCTGCTGTCGCCCTCCGAGGAAGAGCGGATCCGCGACCGGCTCACCCAGCTCGAGAACGCGGTGCGCATCGACGACGGCGAGCGGAATCCGCTGGTGCGCCACGGCCGCATTCGCGGTGAGTTCGCCGAGATCTTCACGAAGGAGGCGAGCGCCCGCATCGCCGAGATCGGCGACAGCCTCCGCGGCCGCGACGAGCTCGCGAACGCGGCGACCCAGGCAGCGGTCGTCTATCAGACCGCGGAGGTGAGCCTGGGTAGCACGGAGATCCAGATCGACCCGGCCGGCATGACGGCGGAGGTGACCGCCACCGCGACGGTCACGGGCGCCCGGCATGGGCATGAGGTCCGGCGCGACGAGCTGCCCGTGGTGCTGCGGCTCGAGAAGATCGACGGCGAGTGGAAGATCATCTCTGCCACCGTCCACCCCAGGCACACACCCGGCGACGACGGTCGCTGACCGCGCTCAGACTCCAGACGTCGGCCGCTGACAACCGCGCTCAGGCCCGAGACGCGGCCAACAGCGAGCTTCACGGCGTCGAGGACGCGCCAGGGAAGCGCTCGTGCGCACAAAAAAAGAAAGGCCGGTCGGGAAGAACCCGCCGGCCTGAGGCCCGCTTTCGCGGACCCACCGGGACCGCACAGGAGCGCCGGTGGAGGGGAGTCCACCGGAGTCCTGGAGAGGCCCGCGATCAGAAGAGATCAGAAGTCAGAAGAGAGAAGTCAGGAAAGCGATACGAAGCGCAATCAAGTAAAGAGCGAAGAAAAAGCGAAGACGGGCGGGAGATTAAGACAATCCGAGAAGCCAGTCAAACCGAAAGATGAAGCTGAAGCGAAGTGCAAAGCGCAAACCGGAACCGAACGAGCAAGCTCAAGCAAAGCAGGGGAGAAGCTGAAGCGAAGCGGGAAGCAGGGTCGACATCGAGAGCGGCACAACAGATAAGAAAAGCTCAGACCGAGGTCTGACAAGCTGGTCATGCTAAGCCAACTCAATTGGCGACGCGCGTCGCGCGTGCCTCGGCCATCCCTCCTTAATCGCCTCGTAAGGCGTCTGTCGTCACGTGAACCGAAGCTCTCCGCCGGCACCCGGCGACAAGTCAATCAAGGAGCCCGATACCGCAAGGGCCATGGCATTCGGGTGACGGCGGGGTCGCGATCGCTCGGCTAGCGCCGCCGATCACCTCGCTTGGCGTCCCCCCCGAAGACCGGGGCAGCATTGCGAAGGTCATGCCAGGGGTCCCCCCTTCGAGTCCCCATTGAAACAGGACGACGAGCAGGGGCGACATCTGGTGGATACATAGAGCAACCGGCGGGCCAACGGCGAAGGAGCCGCGGTCCTGGCGCCCAGCAGCCAAAATTGCCGCTGAAACCCTCCCTCCGAGGCGCGCGCGCGAGCCAGGAGGCCAGCACCGGTCATACATTTCCGCAGGGACTGGTCCGATCCAGGGATGGGTTCAGATCCAGAACGCAAACCTTACCTGGACATGAATAGGTTCATCATCGAGCCGCTGGACGCCCCGCATTGCACCGTGGAAGCAAACAAATGCAATAGGACAGGACGACTGCCGTCGACGCTTTGCGTCGTGTCTCGACGGCGTACTCCCCGCCAAAGGCGCAGCGCGCTACGCGGTGCAGCCCGCAATACGCAGCGCGGCGCGCAGCTCACCGCACATCGGTGCAGCGCACGGCACATGGCGCATCGCACGGCACACAGCGCAGCGCGCGGCGCACAGCGCAGCTCGCTGGACTACCTGCAGCCGGCCTCGATGAGCGGCTCGACCACCCGGGCGATGTTCTCTTGGGGCGTGGAGAACTTGTGGCGCTCGAGCTTCCGCAACGCGCCCAGGAACCTCGGCCAGCTGCCACCGCAGGTCGCGAGCAGCGCCCGGAGCTCCGGAGTCCCCGAGTTGTAGACGCGGAACTGCACGAGCGAAGCGTTGTTGATCGGACGCCGCGCCCCGATGTCGGCCTTGAGCCGGGCGAGCACCGCGTCCTTCTCCGCCCGCTTCTCGGCGTCGGGCGCCGGGGACGCATACAGCCGATTGAGGTGGACGTAGGCCGCGTGCAGCGCGCGCGTCCGCACCTCGCTCCTCTCCATCTCCCTCATGTAGGCCGTCTTCTCGGCGGAGAAGGGGCCCACCCGCTCGTCCAGGTAATGCTTGGTGAGCTCGTCCCCGACGAAGCTCGCGAGGCTCTCGTTCAACCTCGTCTGCCCCTTCACGTACAGCGTCGCGTGCAGCGACTCGTGGAGCACCACGTTGGCGAGGTCGCCGAGCGCCTCGTCCCCGTCCGAGATCATCGTGGACAGGACCGGATCCTCGAGCCAGCCGAGCGTCGAGTAGGCGCCCGCCGGACGCACGTCGACGTCCCAGCCGGCCGCCTTGAGCGGCGCCGCGAACGCCTTGGCATCCTGGAGATCGAACCACCCCATGTAGGGGACCGTACCCACGATAGGAAAACTCCATGTCTTCGAGCGGAACCGCAGCGGCTCACACGCGCTCACCACCCAGACCGCGGCTGGGCGATCGAGCTCGACATACGTCCTGTAATTGCCGGTCGGGGTCAGCCCGTGACGCTCCCCGAAGCGCTTGATGTGCGGGACCTCGCGCAGCAGCGCGCGCGTCCGCCACGGCTTGCGGGCGTCGAAGGCGGCGTCCTCGAGCGACTCGGCGCGCCAGGCCATCGAGAGCTGGCCGAGGCTCGCCTGCGCGATGTAGCGGACCTGGGTACACGATGCGAGCAGGAGACAGAGCGCGACGAGCCCCGCGGCGGCGCAGACCAGGCGCGCCGCGGAGCGAGGGCGCGACACGGACCACGAGGGCGCGGCGCCGCGACGGGCGCTGGCCGCAAGCCTTTCGCTCATCCTTAGCTGATAGCTGGCCGCGCGGGCTTAACAAGCTCTTCCGCGCGATGGACGCGCGCGCCGCCGACACGCGCGCACGCGCGGGGCGCGCGGGCGCGCCCGACAGATCAGGACGGCAGCGCCGCCCCCCACGAACTGAGCTGCACGGCCGGGACGATCGGCGCGCGTTCCCGCAACGAGTGCTCCTCCGTGGCATACAGGGGCTCGCGTGCGAGGGGGTAGTCGCGTGGAGCCCCGTTCGCCAGCACCATCTGGATGGCGCCGAGGTGCCCGCTGCGGAACGCGGCGGCCGCGCACGCGAGATAGAACTCCCACGTCCTCATGAAGGCGCCGTCGAAGCCGGTGACCCGCTCGATCTTCTCCCTGTTCTCCAGGAAGTTACGGCGCCAGCAGCGCGCCGTGAGCGCGGAGTGGCGCCGCAGGTTCTCCGCGTCGAGCACGTCGAGGCCGCGCGCCGAGGCGCGCGTCGCCATCCCCTGGAGCGAAGGAGGCCAGTACCCCGGGAAGATGTGCTTTTGCAGGAAGGGGTCAGTCCGCGACGACTCCTGCTCTCTGGTGACGCTCTCGAGCAGGCACACGCCGCCCGGGGCGAGCAGCGCCTTCACCCTGTCATAGAACACCTCGATTCGGCGCTCGCCGGCATGGCACATCGAGCCCAGGGAGACGAGCCGCTCCCACCGCGGCTCGTCCTCGAGCTCGTCGCAGCTCATCACGCGGACCTCGACCGGGAGCCGCCGCGCCGCCGCCTGCTCGCGGATGTACCTCGCCTGGTTCTCGCAGAGGGTGATGCCGAGGCACTGCACCCCGTACGCCTCCGCGGCGTGGAACATGAGGTGCCCCCATCCGCAGCCGAGATCCACGAGCCGTTGCCCGCGCCGGAGCGCGAGCTTCCGCGCGACGAGGGAGATCTTGTGCGCCTGCGCGTCGTCGAGCGTCTCGCCCGGAGAGCTGAAGTAGCCGCACGACGTCTGGAGGCGCCTGTCCAGGTAAAGAGGGTAAAAGTCGTTGCCTAGCCCATAGTGACGCTCGACGGCGAGCCTCTCGCGCCTCGCCGCCCCGGAGAGCAGCCCGAGCCGGAGCGCGTCGAGCACGCCCGAGAGGCCGCGGTCGAACGACGACGACGCGGGCACGAGGCGCGGCAGGCGGGCCTCCACGGACCGCGCGAGCTGGAACAGCCCGGCGAGCGAGTCCTCGAGATCTCCCTCGAACGTGACCTCGCGCCGGACATACGCCTCACCGAGGCCGAGCGTGCCCCGGAGCGCCGTCTCGCAGAGCGACCGACGCGTCCTGAACGTCACGGCGAACTCGGGCGCGCCCGCGCCGAAGCGCAGCCGCTCGCCGCCCCAGAAGCGCAGCTCGAACGGGGTCCCGCCCTGGCGCTCCAGCAGGCGCGACGCCGCTTCCTTGAACCGACGAGACCACGGCGGCATTTCGCCCTTCCTGACGATGAACATCGGACCCCCTCCGCGGCCCCCCGGCCGCCCGACGAGCTGACCCGAGCTGGGCTTTCCCGTCAAGCAACATGTCATCCATGCAAACGACATCACAACGAGTCACGGAACGCCCACAGCGGCCGGCGGACACCCCGGACATGCGCTGTCGTCAGGGACAGGAGGAACGCAGTGGCTGGCTCGCTGATAACACCGTAGGGGTGTTCGGGAGAGCCCCGACAACATGTTCACATGTCCGGGATGTTTCATGTTCCAGGCGAAGAAGGGAAATCGGGAAGATGATTCGAATTTCTCCCTACCTTCCTGGTCGTGTTCCTCGTCGCGTGACGTACGTGTCCCCTCGTGTGCGCTGCGCCCCCTCGCGCCCGACGCGCGCTGCGCGCCCGACACGCGCTGCGCGCCCTCGCGGCCGGGGCGCGGTCCGTGGTACGCACGCCGGCCCGTGACCACGCCCAGCGATTCTCCCGCCGCCCTGCGAGACCCGCCGCCGCCCGCGCGGCGCGCGGGGAAGGCCGGCAGCGGTGAGCTCGTGTTCACGCGCGTCGCGGGGCGCACCGTGCTCGAGAAGGCGCTCGCCAGGAGCCCGCTCAAGCTGCTCGCTCCGAGGAACCACGGGCAGGCGGCGTGGGTGTTCGTCGCGAGCTTCGGCGGCGGCCTCGTCGGCGGCGACGAGCTCCACCTCCATGCGCGCGTCGGTCGCGGGGCCGCCGCGCTGCTCAGCACCCAGGCCTCGACCAAGGTCTACCGCTCGCCGCTCGTCAGCCGCCAGCGCCTCGAGGCCGAGGTTCAAGCAGGCGGGCTCCTCGTCGCGATCCCCGATCCGGTCGTCTGCTTCGCGGGCTCGCGGTACGAGCAGGACATCGACGTCGCGCTCGCCGACGACGCGTCGCTCGTGCTCGTCGACGCGCTGTCCTCGGGCCGGAGCGCGCGGGGCGAGCGCTGGGCGTTCGATCGGTACGCGTCGCGCGTCCGGGTGAGCCGCGGCGGGCGGGCCGTGCTGCTCGACGCGACGCGGCTCGATCCCGCGCACGGCGCGCTGCCCGAGCGCATGGGGCGCTTCGACGCCCTCGCGACGCTCGTCGCGCTCGGCCCGCGCGCCGCGAGCGCGGCGGAGGCGCTGCTCGCGCCGCGGCCGCCGCCCGAGCGGCGCGCCGAGCTCGTCGCGTCGGCCAGCCCGCTCCGGGGCGGCGGCGCCGTCGTGCGCGTCGCGGGCACGAGCGTCGAGCGCGTGGCCGGCTTCCTCCGCGGCGCGCTCGCCTTCCTCGCGGGTGAGCTCGGTGATGATCCGTTCGCACGAAAGTGGTAGCTTCGCGCCGCGCCGGCAAAGCCGCGGCATCGCCGCGCCGGAGAGAGGGCGAACATGCACCTTGCGCCTCGTGATCTCGACAAGCTCGTGCTGCACGGCGCGGGCTTCCTCGCCCAGAAGCGCCTCGCGCGCGGGGTCAGGCTCAACTACCCGGAGGCCGTCGCGCTCATCGCGACGCAGATCCTCGAGCTGATCCGCGACGGCCGCAGCGTCGCCGAGCTCATGGATGTCGGCCGCCGCCTGCTCGGGCGCGCGCAGGTGATGGCCGGCGTCCCAGAGATGATCGCCGAGGTCCAGGTGGAAGGGACCTTCCCCGACGGGACGAAGCTCGTCACCGTCCACCACCCGATCGCGCTCGAGCACGGCGATCTCGCGCTCGCGCTGTACGGCAGCTTCCTCCCCGTGCCCGACGTGTCGCTCTTCCAGCCGGCAGGCCAGGCAGAGGTGACGGCCGGCGAGGTGCTCGTGACGCCCGGCGAGGTGCTCGTGAAGCCCGGCGAGATCGAGCTCTCCCCCGGCCGGCGGCGGCTCTCCCTCCCCGTGAAGAACCTGGGCGACCGGCCGATCCAGGTGGGCAGCCACTACCCGTTCTCGGAGACGAACCGCGCGCTCGAGTTCGACCGGACGGCGGCGGCGGGGATGCGGCTCGACATCCCCGCAGGCACCGCGGTCCGCTTCGAGCCGGGCGACGAGAAGACGATCACGCTGGTGCAGGTCGGCCCGCACGGGGCGGCGCACGCCGCGCGGGAGGAGCAGCAGGCATGAGCCACACGATGCAGCGGCGGCACTATGTCGATATCTACGGGCCGACGGTCGGCGACCGGGTGCGGCTCGGCGACACCGGCCTCGTCGCCGAGGTCGAGCGGGATCACACGTCCTACGGCGACGAGTGCAAGTTCGGCGGCGGCAAGGTGCTGCGCGATCGCATGGGGCAGATGGCCGGCGCCTCGAACGACGAGGCGCTCGACTGCGTCATCACGAACGCGCTCATCGTCGACTGGACCGGCGTCTACAAGGCCGACATCGGCATCAAGCGCGGCCGCATCGCGGCGATCGGCAAGGCCGGCAACCCGAGGGTGATGGCCGGCGTCACGCCGGGCATGATCGTCGGCGTGACGACGGAGGTCATCGCCGGCGAGGGCCACATCGTCACGGCCGGGGGCGTCGACGCGCACATCCATTTCATCTGCCCGCAGCAGGGGTACGAGGCGCTCGCGTCGGGCGTCACCACGTTCGTCGGCGGCGGCACGGGCCCGGCGACGGGCACGAACGCGACCACGTGCACCCCGGGCGCCCGCCACATCTCGCTGATGCTGCAGGCGACGGACGTCCTGCCGCTCAACATCGGCCTCACGGGCAAAGGCAACACCTCGTCGCCCGAGGGGCTGCTCGAGCAGGTGCGCGCCGGCGCCGTCGGGCTGAAGCTGCACGAGGACTGGGGGACGACCCCGCCCGCCATCGACTGCTGCCTCAGCTTCGCCGAGCACGAGGACATCCAGGTCACGCTCCACACCGACACGCTGAACGAGTCGGGCTACGTCGACGACTCCATCGCGGCGTTCAAGGGCAGGACGATCCACTCCTACCACTCCGAGGGCGCGGGCGGCGGGCACGCGCCCGACATCCTGCGCATCTGCGGCGAGCCGAACGTCATCCCGAGCTCGACGAACCCGACGCGCCCGTACACCGTCAACACGCTCGACGAGCACCTCGACATGCTCATGGTCTGCCACCACCTCGACCGGAACATCCCGGAGGACGTGGCGTTCGCCGAGAGCCGCATCCGCGGCGAGACCATCGCGGCCGAGGACATCCTGCACGACCTCGGCGCGATCAGCATCATCTCGAGCGACAGCCAGGCGATGGGCCGCGTCGGCGAGGTGATCACGAGGACCTGGCAGACGGCGCACAAGATGCGGGATCAGCGCGGCCGGCTGCCCGAGGAGCAGGGCGACAACGACAACTTCCGGATCCGCCGCTACGTGGCCAAGTACACGATCAACCCGGCCATCGCGCACGGCATGTCCCACGAGATCGGGTCGGTCGAGCCGGGCAAGCTCGCGGACCTCGTGCTGTGGCGTCCCCAGATGTTCGGCGTGCGCCCGGAGCTCGTCATCAAGGGCGGCCTCATCGCCTGGGCGCAGATGGGCGATCCGAACGCGTCGATCCCGACGCCTCAGCCGTACTACATGCGCCCGATGTTCGGCTCGCTCGGCGCGGCGGTCGGCGAGACGAGCATCGCGTTCGTGTCGAGCCGCGCCATGGACGAGGGGAGCATCCGCCGGCTCGACCTGAAGAAGCGCCTCTCGGCGGTCCGCCGGTGCCGCAAGATCGGCAAGGCCGACATGCGCCTCAACAACACGCTCCTGCCGATCACGGTCGATCCCGAGACGTACGAGGTGCGGGCCGGCGGCGAGCTCCTCCGCTGCGACCCCGCGAAGATCCTGCCCCTCGCGCAGAGGTACAGCCTCTTCTGAGGCGGGGAGCCCGCTCTCGGCCGCTCCGCGCCTGCGGGTTCACCCTTCTCTCCGTCTGCTTCCGTTCGCTTCCGTCCGCTTCCGTCCGCTTCCATCCGCGCGCATGAACAGGTGGCTCCTCCTCCAGCTCTCCGATTCCGCGTTCCCGGTCGGAGGGTTCGCGCACTCCGCGGGCCTGGAGGCGGCGGTGCAGCTCGGCGAGGTCGGGCCCGGGAGCGCGCTCTCGTCGTTCGTCGCGAGCGCGCTCTGGCAGGTGGGCCTCGGCGCGCTGCCGCTCGTGCGGGCTGCGCACGAGCGCCCGCTCGACATCGCGGCCGTCGACGACGCCTGCGACGCCTTCCTCGTGAACCACGTCGCGAACCGGGCGAGCCGGACGCAGGGCCGCGCGTTCCTCGCGACGAGCGCGCGCGTCTTCCCCTCCGCCGAGATCCGCCGCCTCGACGCCGCCGTGCGGGCGCGGGAGGCGCTGGGCCACCACGCGCCGGCGTTCGGCGCGGCCCTCGCGGCGCTCGGCGTCCCGCGCGAGGACGCGCAGGCCGTCTACCTGCACGCCTCGCTCCGCGGCGTCGTCTCGGCGGCGGTGCGCCTCGGGCTCATCGGGCCGCTGGAGGCACAGCGACTGCAACTCGAGAGCGCGCCGCTCCTCGACGCGGTGCTCCATGAGTGTGAAGATCACGGCGTCGACGAGCTCGCGCAGCCGGCGCCGCTCCTCGATCTCTTCGGGGCCACGCAGGATCGGCTCTACTCGCGTCTCTTTCAATCGTGAGGTGACAGCATGCACGACCCCGGCGAGCACGGGCACGGGCGCCACGACCACGACCACGACCACGTTCACGACCACGACCACGACCACGACCACGTTCACGGGGGCGGCCACAGGCACGCGCACGAGCACGAGCACGAGCACGCGCACGCGCACGCGCACGCGCACGAGCACGGGCACGCGCACGAGCACGGGCACGCGCACGCGCACGCACACGAGCACGCGCACGGGCACACGCACGAGCACTGGGCGCATCCGGGGCTCTTCAGCGAGCGGGACGCGCCGAAGGACCGCGATTTCTCGGCGCGCGCGTTCACGGTGGGGATCGGGGGGCCCGTCGGCAGCGGCAAGACGGCGCTCGTGCTCGCGCTCTGCCGCGCGCTGCGCGACAGGATGCCGCTCGGCGTCGTCACGAACGACATCTTCACCCAGGAGGACGCCGAGTTCCTGCACCGCAACAAGGCGCTGCCGCCGGAGCGCATCCGCGCGGTGGAGACCGGGGGCTGCCCGCACGCGGCGATCCGCGAGGACATCAGCCACAACCTCGTCGCGCTCGACGACCTCATGGATCACGTCGCGCCCGCGCTCCTCATCGTCGAGAGCGGCGGCGACAACCTCGCCGCCCAGTACAGCCGGGAGCTCGTCGACTACACGATCTACGTGATCGACGTCGCCGGCGGCGACAAGGTGCCACGCAAGGGCGGACCGGGCATCACGCAGTCGGATCTGCTCGTCATCAACAAGACCGATCTCGCTCCGCACGTCGGCGCCGACCTCGGCGTCATGGAGCGGGACGCCCGGAGGATGCGGGGCGACGGGCCGTTCCTGTTCGCGCAGTGCAACCGGAGCCAAGGAGTCCCCGAGATCATTGACCACATCCTCTCCGCCATGCGCCGCGCGACCACCACGGCGCCTCCCGCGAAATAGGCCTCTATCGCGCGCCTGCCGCTGCGAGAAGCGCTCACGCTCCACAGGAGTCGGCATACCGGAGCACATCTGCGCCGGACGCGCGGCGCCGCACCCTGTTAAAGGAGGACCGCGGCAACGCCGCTTCGACTTCCGTTTCGCTGGAATACCGGTTCTATTGGACCGTAGGCGGACTTCGGACGGGTGGTAGAGGGCGGAGAGGGCTCCGCCGGGCGGCGCGACTTCCACCACGACCGCCGCGATCGCCACGCGATCACGGCAGCGCCGGATGGCGAGGCGGCGCGGCGCACCCGTCGTAGACCAGAGGAGGAGGCATCAGTGAGCCACGCCCGACCCCATGTGCTGGTGGTGGACGCCGAGAAGAGGGTCCTCGACAGGCTCGCGCTCGAGCTGCACCAGGGCGGCTTCGACGTCACCTGCGCCGAGAGCGGGCTCGCGGCGATCGAGCTCGTCAAGGCGCGCCGCTTCGACCTCGTGGTCGCCGATGTGGGGGCGCTCGGCAGGGAGGGCGGCGGGACGATCGCCGCGCTCAAGGCGCTCGGCCCGGACCTCGAGATCATCGTCGGCGCCCCGTGCTCGAGCGCGCAGGCCGCCGTGGAGTGCATCGAGCACGGCGCCTACGACATGCTGGAGAAGCCCTACGACATCGACGACCTGAAGCGGCTGCTCGAGGCGGCGATGCTGCGCACTCACCTCGACGCCGTGGCGGCCGTCCACCAGGCGAGCGCCGCCCTCGTCGCGTCCCTCTCGCGGGACGACTTCCCCGAGCGCGCCGTGGATCTCGCGGCGAAGGTCGTCTATACGACCGGCGCGGCGCTCTCGCTGGCGCTCGATCAAGGGGCCGCCCTGTACCAGGCGGCCTCCGGCGCCGAGGTGTCCGCGGCGTTCATCGCTCGGCTCGCCGGGCGCATCGAGGGTGCGCTCGCGCCGGTCCGCCTGTCCGCGGACGACGCGCCCGATCTGCTCTGCACCGCAGAGGGCGATCGCTTCGGCGCCGCCATCGTCGCGCCGCTCCGCCTGGGCGAGAGCTCGTTTGGCGGCCTCGTGGTGCTCCGCGACGAGCGCCTGCCTGCGTTCACCAGCCAGGAGGAGCAGGCCATCGGCATCTTCGCGATTGAGCTCGCGCTCGCCTTTTACGGCCACAAGGTACGGCGCTCGCTCGGCCCCTGCGCCGCCTGACGCGCGCGGGATGGATGATGAGGCGCGCGGCGCGCTCGTCCGCGCCGAGATCTGCGGCGAGCGCCCGCAAATTCTTCGGCGATCGAGCTCAAGATTCCCTCTGGCGAACGCGTTCGCACCCCACTAAAGGAGGGGAGCGATGAGCCCCACCGCTGCACCATCGACTCTCCCCGCCAGGGCCCAGCGCGCCGCGACCTTCTACCGGGACCTCGTCGGCAAGAAGATCGCGATGGCGCTGAGCGGCGTCATCTTCTTCGGCTTCGTGATCGGCCACATGACCGGCAACCTGCAGGTCTTCCTCGGCCGGGAGAAGATCAACGACTATGCCGCCTTCCTCCACGGGACGCCCTCCCTGCTCTGGGGGACGCGGATCGTCCTCCTCGCCGCCCTCATCGTCCACGTCTACACGGGCGTGACGCTCGCGCAGCACAGCCGCGCTGCCCGGCCGGTCCCCTACCAGGTGAAGGGACAGCGGCACCCGAACGTCGCCGCGCGGACGATGCTGCTGAGCGGCGGCGTCCTCGCCGCCTTCATCGTCTATCACCTGCTCCACCTGACGACGGGCACCCTGCACCCCGACTTCGTGCCGCTCGACGCCTACGACAACGTCGTGAAGGGCTTCAGCTCGGCGCCCGCGGCGATTGCCTACGTCGTGGCGATGGGCCTGCTCGCGCTGCACCTCTACCACGGCGCGTGGAGCATGTTCCAGTCGGTGGGCTTCAGCCATCCGCGCTACACGCCGGCGCTCAAGAAGCTCGCGGCCGCGTCGTCGATCCTGCTCTTCGTCGGCTTCTCATCCGTCCCGCTGGCCGTCCTGTTCGGCATCGTCCGCTGAGCCCGGAGCCTCCGTCATCATGCAGCTCAATGCGAAGATCCCCGAAGGTCCCATCGAGAAGAAGTGGGACCAGCACCGCTTCAACCTGAAGCTCGTCAACCCGGCGAACAAGCGGAAGTACACGGTCCTCGTCGTCGGCACCGGCCTCGCCGGCGGCGCGGCGAGCGCGACGCTGGCCGAGCTCGGCTACAACGTGAAGAGCTTCTGTTTCCAGGACTCTCCGCGCCGCGCCCACAGCATCGCCGCGCAGGGCGGCATCAACGCCGCGAAGAACTACCAGAACGACGGCGACAGCATCTACCGCCTCTTCTACGACACCGTGAAGGGCGGCGACTACCGCGCGCGCGAGGCCAACGTGTACCGGCTCGCGCAGATCAGCGTGAACATCATCGACCAGTGCGCCGCGCAGGGCGTGCCGTTCGCGCGCGAGTACGGCGGCGTGCTCGCGAACCGCTCCTTCGGCGGGGCGCAGGTGTCGCGCACGTTCTACGCGCGCGGCCAGACGGGGCAGCAGCTCCTCCTCGGCGCCTACCAGGCCCTCGAGCGGCAGATCGGCCTCGGCAAGGTGAAGATGTACCCGCGCACCGAGATGCTCGACCTCATCGTCATCGACGGCAAGGCGCGCGGCCTCATCACCCGCAACCTGATCACCGGCGCGCTCGAGACGCACCTCGGCGACGCGGTCGTCCTCGCGTCGGGCGGCTACGGCAACGTCTTCTTCCTCTCGACGAACGCGAAGGGGTCGAACACCACGGCCATCTGGCGGGCCCACAAGCGGGGCGCGCTCTTCGGCAACCCCTGCTTCACGCAGATCCACCCGACGTGCATCCCGGTCTCGGGCGACTACCAGTCGAAGCTGACGCTCATGAGCGAGTCGCTCCGCAACGACGGCCGCATCTGGGTGCCCGCGAACCCGGGCGACACGCGCCCGCCGGAGCTCATCCCCGACGGCGAGCGTGACTATTACCTCGAGCGCCGCTATCCGAGCTTCGGCAACCTCGTGCCGCGCGACGTCGCGTCGCGCGCGGCGAAGGCGGTATGCGACGAGGGCCGCGGCGTGGGGCCGACGCGGCTCGGCGTGTACCTCGACTTCTCGGACGCCATCCGGCGCCTCGGCAAGCCGGCCATCGCCGAGCGTTATGGCAACCTCTTCGACATGTACGAGCGCATCACCGGCGACGACCCGTACAGCGTCCCGATGCGCATCTATCCGGCCATCCACTACACGATGGGCGGGCTCTGGGTCGACTACAACCTGATGAGCACGATCCCCGGCCTGTACGTGCTCGGCGAGGCGAACTTCTCCGACCACGGCGCGAACCGGCTCGGGGCGAGCGCGCTGATGCAGGGCCTGGCGGACGGGTACTTCATCATCCCCTACACCATCGGCGATTACCTCGCGTCGACGAAGCTCGAGCGGGTCGACGACCTCCACCCCGCCGTGAGGGACGCCGAGCGCGACGCGAGCGCGCGGCTGAACAAGCTGCTCGGCGCGAACGGCTCGCGCACGGCCGACTCGTTCCACCGCGAGCTCGGCAAGATCATGTGGGAGCAGTGCGGGATGGCGCGCAACGCGGCCGGGCTCAAGGGCGCGCTCGCGCGGATCCCGGAGCTCCGCGAGCAGTTCCACCGCGACGTCCGCGTCTCGGGGACGGGCACCGGCCTGAACCAGGAGCTCGAGAAGGCGGCGCGCGTCGCCGACTTCTTCGAGCTGGCGGAGCTCATGTGTCGTGACGCGCTCGACAGGGAGGAGTCGTGCGGCGGGCACTTCCGCGAGGAGCACCAGACGCCCGAGGGCGAGGCGAAGCGCGACGACGACCGCTTCTCCTATGTCGCCGCCTGGGCATGGCGAGGCGAAGGTCAGGCCCAGGAGCTCCACAAGGAGCCGCTCCAGTTCAACGAGGTTCACCCTACGCAGCGGAGTTACAAATAATGCGCCTCACCCTCCATGTCTGGCGGCAGAAGGGCAAGTACGAAGCGGGCCGGTTCGTCACGTACGAGGTGCCCGACGTCAGCGAGCACATGTCCTTCCTCGAGATGCTCGACGTGCTCAATCAGCGGCTCATCCTCAAGGGTGAGGAGCCAATCGCGTTCGATCACGACTGTCGCGAGGGCATCTGCGGCATGTGCGGCTTCATGATCAACGGCCAGGCGCACGGCCCCCTCCGTGGGACGACCGTGTGTCAGCTGCACATGCGTCACTACAAGGACGGCGACGTGCTGTGGCTCGAGCCGTGGCGGGCGCAGGCGTTCCCGGTGGTGAGCGACCTCGCGGTGGACCGCAGCGCGTTCGACCGGATCATCGCGTCGGGCGGCTTCGTCTCGGTGTCGACGGGCAGCGCGCCGGACGCGAACGCGATCCCGGTGCCGAAGGTGGTCGCCGAGCGCGCCATGGACGCGGCGGCGTGCATCGGCTGCGGCGCCTGCGTCGCATCTTGTCCGAACGCGTCCGCCTCTCTCTTCACCGCGGCGAAGCTCACGCACCTGAACCTCCTGCCGCAGGGCGAGCCGGAGCGCGATCAGCGGAGCCTCAACATGGTCGCCCAGATGCGCGTCGAGGGCTTCGGCCACTGCACGAACGTCGGCGAGTGCGAGGCGGTCTGCCCGAAGGAGATCCCCCTCGACATGATCGCGAAGATGAACCGCGACTACCTGCGCGCGACGCTCGTCCACCGCGACGTGCAGGCCAAGGGCGGCACCGGCTGAGGCGCCGCACCGCCGGCCTCACCCGAGGCCGGCGGCGCTTCCTCTCCCTCCTCCCCTCTCCTCGACAGCGAACGCTCTCCTCCCGCACGTCATGAACGGCGGCGCTCCGTCGCCGTCACCCCGCCGCCAAGGCGGGCGCGCCCCGGATTGAGCACCGGCTCGCCGCCCGATGCCCCGCGCCGAGGGGTGCGCCTGTGGCCCGCGGGGTCAGGCTGGCCCTTCGGCCCATCACCGCCCGTACGGCCTGCCCCCGGTGCCTGCAGGCGCAGGCTGCAGCGCCTCGGCGCGAGGCCCACCCGAGCAGGGCCCCGCGGCATGACAGGCGAGCCCTGGTGCCGCGGGTGCGCCAGCACGATCCCGACGGCCGCCACCGGTGTGGCACGAGGCCGCCGTCATCCCCCTTTTTCGTACAATTTTTCACCAAAACCACAAGATTTTGCAGGCCGCCTGTGGAAAACAGACCGGGAGTTTCCTGATCATCGACTCAGGTACTTCCTAAACAATCTTCACATCACGAGCCCCAACCGTACAGTCAACGTGGGATAAGCACTCGGCATGTTTCGAGAACATCTCGTCGCGACTCGCGCCCATGCCAGTGGGGGCTTTTCGAGTGTGACGAGCCGTCGCTCCAGTAGCAGCGCAACCGCGAAGATGCCGTGGCGCTCTCCCGCGCCGCAATGAAACGTGTCAGGGTCAACAGGCACTTGTTCGAGGTCACGAGTTGGAATAACCTCGAAATTGTCCTGAACGGGATCAGGCGTCATAAGACAATTGTGGTCACCCCACACCATGTCGTAGACTAGGTCGAACTTAGAGCGCCGCAGCGAGGGGGGGGCATCCCGCGGCGAGCGCGTCGAGGATCGCATCGAGTATCGCTCTTCTGCGGAAGCCGGTTCGAGGGGAGGGCCGGCAGGAGGAGAAGCCAGAGGCAACGGCCGCGGCGACCTTTCTCCCGGCGGGTCAGGAGATCCGCTTTCCACATGGGAACGACGCGCACCGGGACCGCAAACCAGACCGACCGGGGCCGGGCAGATCGCCTGACGGCGCCCTGCTGCACCGTTCGTGCTGCGCGTCGCCGGCGCGCGCCGGGGCCTGCGAGGCTGGTCGGATGCGGGAGTTCGAACATCAGACAGGTCTCTTGGACGAGCGAAGAAGTAGGAGGGGAACTTCATGAGGTGCTGCATCGACGGCCTTAATCTGCATCCGACGAGCGTCCACGATGCTGCCGTTGCTCTCGATACCGTGACGGATCGGCTCCTCGCCGCGGGGGATCGGCGAGCGGCATTCACCGACGTCTACGGTATCGTCACGCGCGCGGTCGCGGCGCAGGTCGAGCGACGCGATGGCATGTTCCTCGAGCCGGCGTGGATCTCGCGCCTCGCGGGCCGGTTCTGCGAGCGTTACCTCGAGACGCTCGGCTGGTACGATCGGGGCGCGGCGCAGGACTGCGGCGCCTGGCACATCGCGTACGCGAGCACGGCGTCGCGGTTCACGCCCCCCGTGCAGAACGCGCTGCTGGGCTTCAGCGCCCACATCAACTACGACCTGATCTTCGGGATCCACGCGACGATCGTCGAGTTCGGGCACGGCGCCGACCGGGCGATGCTCGCGCGGCTCAAGCACGATCACGATCAGATCAATTCGCTGCTCCGCGCCTCGGTCATCGAGGCGCTCGCGCGCCTCGCCGCGCGGCACGGCTGCCCCCTCAGCGCGTTCTTCCTGGAGACCGCGCCGGAGGTCGCGGTCTGGGTGTCGATGGAGATGCTCTCGCGGTGGCGCGAGCGGGTCTGGGACGACGTCCTGGCGCTCCTCGCCGCGCGCGGCGGGAGCGAGCGGGCGGCGCTCTCCCGCGGGATCGAGCGGCGCTCCACGCGCATCGCCCAGATGCTCGCGCTGCCCTCGCTCCACCAGGCGCCTCACACGGCGCTCCGCCTCCTGTCAAGGGCCGCGTGATCGCGGCCGACCGCAACCGGAGCCTCGCCCGATCGTAGAATGGGGGCATGAGCAAGCTGCCCAAGGAGCCGCCCGCCGGCGAGATCACCCCTCCAGCGCTCTACCTGCGGCGGCGCGAGCTCCTCAAGAACGCGGCGCTCTTCGCCGGCACCGCGTCGGCCATCGGCGGCGGCCTCGTCTGGCTCACGGGCGGAGCGGCGCGCCTCTCGGCGGCCGGCGCCCCCGGCGGCGAGGCCACGCCGCTCGGCAGCGCGGCCGCGCCGCCCGGCAGCGCTGGCGCGCTGCCAGGGCCGCAGGCCGCCGGCGCGTCGTCCTCCGGGACGAGCTCGAGAGACCCGTTCGTTACCGACGAAGCGCGGACCTCCTACGAGGACATCGTTTCGTACAACAATTTCTACGAGCTCGGCCTGAGCAAGTCGGAGCCGGCCCAGAACGCCGGCCGGCTCAGGCTCCGCCCCTGGGCCATCGCGTGCGAGGGAGAGGTGAAGAAGCCCGAGGTCATCGACCTCGACACCCTCCTCCGATGGTTTCCCCTGGAGGAGCGCGTCTATCGAATGCGCTGCGTCGAGGCGTGGTCGATGGTGATCCCCTGGCTCGGGTTCCCGCTCGGCGCGCTGCTCAGGCGCCTCGAGCCGACCTCTCGCGCCCGGTACGTCCAGTTCACCACGCTGCTCGATCGAGAGCAGCTGCCCGGCCAGCGGAGCGACGTGCTCGAGTGGCCTTACGTCGAGGGGCTCCGGATCGACGAGGCCATGCACCCTCTCACGATTTTGGCCGTGGGCCTCTACGGCAAATCGCTGCTCGGCCAGAACGGAGCGCCCGTTCGCCTGGTGGTGCCGTGGAAGTACGGCTTCAAGGGGTGCAAATCGATCGTCAGCATCAAGCTCACCGAGCGGCAGCCGGCGACGAGCTGGAGCCGCGCCGCGCCGGACGAGTATGGGTTCTATGCGAACGTGAACCCCGCGGTGGATCACCCGCGCTGGAGCCAGGCGACGGAGCGGAGGATCGGTGAGCTGCGCCGCCGTCCCACGCTGCCATTCAACGGCTATGCGGAGGAGGTCGCCGGCCTCTACAGCGGGATGGACCTGCGGGAGAGCTTCTGACGATGCGCGCGCCAGCGAGGACGATCTCGCCGCCGCGCGCTGCCGGCGCCGGCGTGCCGGCTGGCCGGAAGCTCGGCTGGCTCCCGCCCGCGGTCGTCGCCGGCGGGCTGATCCCGCTGGTCGTGCTCGGACTGCGCGCCGGGGCCGGGGCGCTCGGCCCGGACCCCGTCGCCGAGGCGCTGAACCAGCTCGGCCTGCTCGCGCTCGTGCTGCTCGTCGCCTCGCTGGCGGCGACGCCGCTCAAGCTCGTGTCGGGCTGGACCTTTCCGCTGCGTATCCGCAAGGCGCTCGGGCTGCTCGCGTTCTTCTACGCGTGCGCCCACTTCCTGACGTATGCGATCGTCGATCAGGGCCTCGACGTGCGCGCGATCGTCGAGGACATCACGGAGCGCCCCTTCCTCCTCGCCGGCTTCGTCGCGCTCCTCGTGCTCGTCCCGCTCGCGGCGACGTCGACCGCGCGCATGCTGAAGCGCCTCGGCGCCGCGCGATGGAAGCGCCTGCACCGCCTCGCCTACGCCGCCGCCGTGCTCGGGATCGTGCACTTCTTCCTCCGCGTGAAGAAGGACGCGACGGAGCCGATGATCTACGCGGCGCTGCTCGCGCTCCTCTTCGCCGTGCGCATCGCGAGCGCCGTCCTGCACAGACGCGCGGCGCCGCGCTGAGGCGCCAACATCGCGCCGCCGCGCCGCCGCCGCGCGGCGAACCTGCCGCGCGGCGACGCGCGTTCGGATACCATGGGGCTTCGGCGTGGAACGCGTGAGGACGGCGTCATGAGGCTCTTCACCATCGGGGACAGCATCTCTCAGGGCTTCATGTCGCTCGGCGCGGCGCGCACCCAGCTCGCCTACTCCACGTGGATCGCGCGTGCGCTCGGCGTCGACGTCGGCGACGCGCTGTCGAGCCCGGCGTACCGCGTGCCCGACTACCCGGCCCACGGGCTGCTGCTCGATCTGGAGGTGGTGCTCCGCCGCCTCCAGCTCGCCTTCGGCACCACGATCGACAGGCTCGAGTGGGCCGCCGTCCTCCTGGAGATCAACCGCGTGCTCGACGTGGCCGAGGAGTACTACGAGCGCGGCGAGGGGGCCGGCCGCTACCGCGGCGGGAGCGTGCCCTGGTTCCACAACGTCTCGGTGTACGGCTTCGACGTGGCCGACGCGTGGCTCGTGACCCCGCGGCTCTGCAGGGAGCGGATCGCGGCGGCGCCCGGCGCCAGGGACGGCTTTTTCCAGGGGCCCAACGCGGCGTTCTACCGGACCGCGCTCCGCGTCCTCAACCCGTCGAGGGACGAGCGCCTCGACGGGTACAGCCAGCTCGACTGGCTCGGCCACCACGCGCGCGGCGAGGGCGTCGAGAACCTCCTGCTCTGGCTCGGCCCCAACAACGCGGTCGGCTCGGCGATCCTCCTCAGCGTCGCGGCGACCGAGGACAGGCCCGAGCGGCGGCCGGTCTCGCTCAGCTTCGACGAGCGGACCCGGGCGCAGTGGAACCTCTGGATGCCCGACGACTTCGTCGCCGAGTACGGCGAGCTGCTCGACCGGGTCGACACCCTGATGCGGCGCAACGAGAGCCCGGGCTGGCGGGTGTTCGTGGCCAACGTGCCTCACGTGACGATCGTGCCGATCGCCACGGGCGTCGGCGACCCGCTGCCCGGCCTCCCGCGCTACTACCCGTATTACACCTATCCCCCGCTCGCTCGGGGCACCCGCCTGATCGAGGCGGGCGCGCCGCACCTCACCGCGGCGGACGCGCGGCGCATCGACGAGACGGTCGACGCCTGCAACGCGCGGCTCGTCCGGCTCATTGAGGAGAGGAACGCCCGCCACCGCACGCCCCGGTATCACCTCGTCGACGTCTCCGGCGGCCTGGATCGGCTCGCGTACCGGCGCACCGGCGGCGAGCCGTCGTACGAGTTCCCCGCGTACTTCGCGGCCAACGTCGCGCCGCCGATGGACACCCGCTTCTACCACGTCGATCGCGCCGGGCGCCGCAAGGCCGGCGGCATCGTGAGCCTCGACGGCGTTCACCCGAGCGCCATCGGCCAGGGCCTCCTCGCCCACGAGTTCCTCAAGGTCATGAAGGAGGCCGGCGTCCCTGGCGCCGACCCGGACCGCCTGCCGTGGCCCAGCATCGTGGCGAGCGACACGCTCTACCAGGACCCGATCCCGCTGATGGAGGAGATCTACCAGTACGAGGAGCTCTCGTACGCCGTGCTCTCGGCCTACCGGTACGTCTTCGGAGGGCTCCAGGGGCGCCGCGGCAGCATCAAGGACTTCTAGAGCGGTTCCACCCGCCCCTGGAGCGTCGCAGAGCGGCGGTCACCCGCACAGGAGACGGGCCCAGATCGGCGTTTTCGGCGCGCAAGCGCACTCCAGTCTCAAGATCCTACACATCTCGCTTGATGTGTGCTGGGCGACGTGATCAAAGCTGCGGATGGGTTCACCTGCAGCAGAGCACGCAGCGGCACTCGCCGAGGAGATGAGCGACGCGCACTTCGGCGATGCGCGGCTTTCGAAGCGCCAGACC
The DNA here is from genome assembly GCF_051525985.1 of Sorangium sp. So ce145. Taxonomy (NCBI): domain Bacteria; kingdom Pseudomonadati; phylum Myxococcota; order Polyangiales; family Polyangiaceae; genus Sorangium; species Sorangium sp. So ce145. Next base: position 9,031,950 of record NZ_CP150315.1, read on the forward strand.
AAGCTGGTGCAGAAGCTGGCGCAGGCGCCGGACAAGAGCTTCCCCTCGCTCTTGTCCGACAGCGAGCTGGAGGCGGCGTACCGTTTCTTCGGCAACGACGCCGTCACGCCCGCGGCGATTCTGGCTCCGCATGTGCGCGCCACCCTCGCGCGCATGGAGGCCGAGCCGGTCGTGCTCGCCATCCATGACACCACGACCCTTTCCTTCCGCTCGGACGGCCAGCGGCAGGGGCTCGGACGGCTGCGCTCCTCGGGGCAGACGTTCTTCGCCCACTTCACGCTGGCGGTCAGCGGCGATGGAACGCGCCGCCCGCTCGGCGTGCTCGATCTGAGCACGCACGTGCGCGACGACGGCACGACGGACAACGAGCACGACCGCTGGGGAGAGCAGGTGGAGCGAGTCGCGGTCTTGGGCGCTGCGCCGCACGATGTGGTGCACGTCATGGACCGCGAAGGCGACGACTACGGCCTGTTCGCGCAGCTTCTGAGCGCAGGGCATCGGTTCGTGATTCGGCTCGCGCACAATCGCCTCGTCGAGGCTGACGCCCTCGGAGCGGAGGCCAAGCTCGAGCAGGCGCTCGCGCATGTTCAAGCGGTGGCCGTGCGCGAGGTAGAGCTTTCGCCGCGGCCGGCAGGCAATCGCAGCCCTCAACAGAAACGGCTGCATCCTCCGCGTGCAGGACGCTTGGCCAAGCTCGCCCTTGGAAGCACGCGCGTGACCCTGCGGCGACCGAGATCCCAGCCGCGCGAGCTGCCTGCGACGCTCTCGTTGCGGGTCGTACGCGTCTGGGAGATCGAGCCGCCGCCGGGCGAAGCGCCGGTCGAGTGGGTGCTGCTCACGAGCGAGCCGGTCGAGTCCGTCGAGCAGCTGACGCAGCTGGTCGACTGGTACCGGGCGCGCTGGATGGTGGAGGAGCTCTTCAAGGCCCTGAAGACCGGATGCGCCTACGAGAAGCGCCAGATCGAGGACCTGCACGGCCTGCGCAACGTGCTGGCGCTCTTCGCGCCCATCGCCTGGCAGCTATTGCTGCTGCGCAGCGAGGCTCGGCGCGCTCCGGAGCAGCCCGCGACCGCCGTGCTCACGCCCACCCAGCTCGAGGTGCTGCGGGTCTTCGCGCGCAAGCCCCTGCCCGAGAACGCCACGGCCCGCGATGCCTTCCTGGCGATCGCCGGGCTCGGCGGACACCTCCGGCGAAACGGCGAGCCCGGCTGGCAGACCTTGGGCCGTGGCTACGAGCAGCTGCTCACCCTCGTCCAGGGCTGGAGCGCCGCGAGGGAGGTGGGGAAAATATGATCAATCCTGAGACTCCAGTGCGCTGAGCACCGAAAACGTCGAGGTGGGCCCGTATCCGAAGCGGGTGACCGCCGCTCACGGCACTGCCGGCGTGCTGCCGCGCAGCATGAAAAAGATGAGCACCCCCGTTACGGAGACGTAGAGCCAGAGGGGCAGCGTCACCCGCGCGACCTTGGCGTGCTTCGCGAAATTCGCCTTGTAGGCGAAGTAGAACGACGTCAGCGCGAGCGGCACGATGCCCGCCGAGAGCACGATGTGCGAGATGAGGACGGCGAAGTAGACGGCGCGCAGCGGACCGGTGCCCTGGTACTTCGTGTCGCCGTGGACGAAGTGATAGGCGAGGTAGCCGACGAGGAACAGCGACGAGGCGGCGAACGCCGAGACCATCAGGTACTTGTGCACGACCATCGCGCGGCGCTTGATCGCGATCCAGCCCGCGACGAGGAGCGTGGCGGCCGTCGCGTTCAAGGCGGCGTTCAGCGGCGGCATGAAGCGGAGATCCGCGCCGCCCGCGCCCCGCCGGATGATGAGGATGTAAGCGAGGAACGCCAGCGCGGCCGCGGAGAGCACGGCATTGAAGGCGTAGAACGATCGGTCGCTGGTGCGGGCGAGCAGGCCGACCGGCTTCAAGTGGCTCGAGGCGTGGGACGACATCGCGCGGTCCATACCAGAGGAGCGCGCCGAGCGCGAACGCGAGCGAGCAAGCTCGGATCAGCGAACGGAAGCGGACGGAAGCGGACGGAAGCGGACGGGGACGACCGCCAGCGCTCGCCGACGGACCGAAGCGGACGGGCGCGGACGGCGCCGCCCCGCGTGACGCCGGGCTACGCGGAGCTCGGCGCGATCCCCATCGGCGTGGGGCTGCGATCCGCGTTCCGCAGCGGCTCGCGCATGGTCACGAACTCCTCGGCAGCGGTCGGGTGGACGCCGATCGTCGCGTCGAACTGCGCCTTGGTCGCGCCGCACTTCAGCGCGACGGCGAACCCCTGGACGATCTCGCCGGCGTCGGGCCCGACCATGTGGACGCCGAGCACCCGGTCGGTCGCGCGGTCGACGACGAGCTTCATCATCGTCTTCTCCTCGCGCCCGGAGAGGGTGTGCTTGAGCGCGCGGAAGGTCGAGAGGTAGATGGCGACGTCGTGGCGCTCTCGCGCCTGCGCCTCGGACAGGCCGACGGTGCCGACGCTCGGCTGGCTGAAGACGGCGGTCGGGATGCCGGCGTAGTCCACGCGCGCGCGCTCGCCGCGGAAGAGCGTCTTCACGAGCGCCATCGCCTCGGCGATGGCCACGGGCGTGAGCTGCACGCGCGAGATCACGTCGCCGAGCGCATAGATGGACGGGACCGACGTCTGGAATGCGTCGTCCACCACGACCGCGCCCTCCTCGTCGAGCTTCACCCCGACCTCCTCGAGGCCGAGCCCCTTGGTCTTCGGCAGGCGCCCCGTCGCGTACAGCACGCAGTCGGCCGCGAGCTCGGTGCCGTCGGCGAGCGTCGCGACGAGCGCGTCGCCCTGCCGCGCGAGGCTCTCGACGCTCGCGCCCAGGCGGAGGTCGAGCCCCTTCTTCTGGATCTCGGCGGCCAGGAACGCCCGGATGTCGTCGTCGAAGCCGCGCAGGAGGTGCAGGCCGCGGTGGATCAGCGACACCTTGGCCCCGAGGCCGTGCAGGATGCCGGCGAGCTCGACCGCGATGTAGCCGCCCCCGACGATGACCGCCCGCCGCGGCATCGTCTGAAAGTGGAACAGGTCGTCGGAGGTGACGGCGAGCTCGCGCCCGGGGAGATCGGGGATCCACGGGTAGCTGCCGGTCGCGACGAGGATCCGCTCGGCGGTGATCCTGACGCCGTCGATCTCGACGGCGTGGGGATCGACGACCCGGGCGTGCCCCCGCCGGACGTCGGCGCCCGAGTTCTTCAGGAGCCGCTCGTAGACGCCGTTCAGGCGCTCGATCTCCTTGTCCTTGTTGCGGAGGAGCGTCGGCCAGTCGAACGACGGGCCGGCGTGCCCGTTCCCGCTGGCGCCGTGGCCGGGCACCGTCCAGCCGTAGCCGGCGGCGTCCTCGAAGTCCTCGGCGTAGTGCGAGGCGTAGACGAGGAGCTTCTTCGGGATGCACCCCAGGTTGACGCAGGTGCCGCCGAGGTGGCGCGACTCGGCGACGGCGACCCGGGCGCCGTAGGAAGCGGCCATGCGGGCTGCGCGCACGCCGCCGGAGCCGGCGCCGATGACGAACAGATCGTAATCGTACTTGGACATGGCGGACGACTATGCCCCATGTGGGGCGCGGTCGCCGCGCGCCGTGCGGTCGCGCGCGACGGGCTCCGCTCCCTCCGGCTTCGGCTCGGCCACCGGCGCGGGGATTCTGCTACGGTCCCGCCGTTGCGCTCCTCGACCCACACGGGAACCTTCGCCGACGCTCCGTCACCACGCCCGCGCCCGCGCGACGGCGACCTAGAGGAGCGTCCCGCGCCGCGCCTCGCGGGGCGCGCGCGCCGCGCCCTGCCCTTCGCGCTGGCGGCAGCGCTCGTCGCGTTCGTCCTCGGTCGGCTCGACTTCGACGCCTTCCGCGCCGCCCTGTCGCGCGTCGACGCCCCGCTCTTCGTCGCCTTCGCCGCCCTCTTCGTGCTCGCGCTCCTCGGCGCCGACACGTTCGCGACCGTCCTCGTCTACCGCCGCCTGATCGCGCCCGTCGCCTTCCGCGATTTCCTCGTGCTCCGCGGCGCCTCCTACCTCCCGTCGCTGCTCAACCACCACGTCGGTCAGGCCTTCATCACGGTCTTCCTCGCGCGCGTGCACGCCGTGCCGCTCGCGCGCGTCGCCGGCGCGACGCTCGTCGTGTACGCGTCGTGGCTCGGCTGCCTGCTCCTCCTCGCCGCCGTCGCCGTGCCCGCGAACGGCGGGCCGCTCGCCGGGTCCGCCCTGCTCCTCGCGGCGGGCGCGCTCTACCTCGCGATCCTCGCGCTGCGCCCCGCCCGGCTCGCCCGCGCGAAGCTCCTCGCCCCGCTCTTCGAGGCGGGCGTGCGCGGCCACCTCGTCGCCCTCGCCGCGCGCATCCCGCATCTCCTCGTCCTGTTCGCCGGCACCTGGCTCCCCTTCTGGTTCTTCGACGTGCGCGTTCCTCTCGGAGCCGCCCTCACGTACATCCCGATCCTGATGGTGGCGGTGACGCTCCCCATCACGCCGCAGGGCTTCGGCACGCGCGACGTGCTCGCCGCCGCGCTCTTCGAGGGCTTCGCGGCCGGCGCGACGCGCGACGCACGCCTGGCCGCCATCGCCGCCTCGACGACGACGTGGGCCGTGGCGCTCACCCTCGTCGAGGCCGCGCTCGGCCTGGCCCTGCTCCGGGGCGTTTTGCCCCATATGGAGGCAAAGCGCCCCACGGACGCTCCCCCGTCCGGCCATGACGCGGCGTAACGCGGCTCGCCGTCACGTTATTTCAAAATCTTGCAACCAGGCTACTCGCCAACGTCGATTGGCGCATCGTTTGCCATGGAGCAGAAGAGCGGCGGAGAGCGGCGGAAGAGCGGCGGAGAGCGGCGGAAGAGCAGCCAAACAGAGGCCCAGCAGAAACCCGGCAGAGACCAAAGAGGCCCTGCGGAGGCCGAAGAGAGATAGGTCGGCCAGGAGCAGGTTCGGCGTGGCGAGTTTCGGGTTATAGTCTCCGGCCCCCTGGCGTTCGTTTCGTCCTTCTGGCCGCGTGCGACCCGCTGAACATCGCAGACTGGACCAGTCCGCGCCGAGCGACCCTCTATGAAGAATCTGGTTCGTTTCCTCGCCTCCTCCGATCACGACGTCGCCCGCGCCCTGCGCCACGTGCGCCGGCAGGTCCGCAGCTTCACCCTGCCCGCGCCGCGGCCGCTCGTGGTCCCGATGCGCATGGCGTTCGAGGCTGCGCGCGAGGTGTATTATTTCGGTGCGCGTGTGCTCGTCTGCGAGCCGCATTTCAAGTCGCACTGCGCGCAGTACGGCAAGGGTGTCCGGACGGGGACCTTCATCCACTTCATCAATGGGCGGGGCGACATCATCCTCGGTGACAACGTGGTGCTCGACGGCAAGACCGACTTCATCTTCGCCGCGCGGTTCTGCGACCGCCCCACGCTGCGGATCGGCGACAACACCGGGATCGGGCACGGCTGCCGGATCGTCGTCGGCAAGTCGGTCACCATCGGCAAGCACTGCATGATCGCGGCGGGCGTCTTCATCCTCGACTCGAGCGGCCACCCGAGCGATCCAGAGGCCCGGAGGCGGGGCCTGCCTCCCTCGGACGCCGAGGTGCGGCCGGTCGTCATCGAGGACAACGTCTGGCTCGGGACCCGGTCCACGATCTTCCCGGGGGTCACGGTGGGCGAGGGCAGCGTGGTGTCGGCGGGATCCATCGTGATGGCCGATGTCCCTCCGTACACCGTCGTCGCTGGCAATCCGGCCCGGCGGGTGGCATCACTCCGGACCGAGCCGCCGCCGCCTCCCGCGCCCGCGGCGGACCGCGCCGATGCGAGCGCGAGGAGGCACGGCGCGGACGACGCTGCGCGTCGCTCGGGCTCTGACAGCGCATCTTAACCCTGGAGTTCTTTCATGATGATCGAGGTGGAGAAGGTGATCGATGTCATCGTCACGGTCGGCCGCTTGCCCGCCGCGATCAAGCCCGATGACGACATCTACGACGCGGGGTTCTCCTCGGTTCGAGCGCTCCAGCTGCTCACCGAGCTGGAGGACCGGTTCAACGTGGCGCTGCCCGACGACCGGTTCAGCGTCGCCCGCACGCCGCGCGCGCTGAGCTCCCTCATCCAGGAGCTCGCGCCGTGAGGAGGGTCGTCACCGTCGAGCTCGCGGCGCCTGCGACCGAGATGGCGCAGGAGGAGATTCCCAAGCAGATCGCCTTTCTCTCGAAGGAGATCGCGAACATCCGCTTCGTCCGCGAGGGCGCCGCGCTGGAGTTCGAGGCCCCCGAGGAGCGCGCGGCCGACCTCGCGAAGGCGGCGGAGGGCCTCGCGCGCACCATGCAGCGCAGCCTGCGCCAGCTCACGCGGAAGCTCGTGTACCGCAGCCCGGCGTGTGATCGGGTGGAGTTCCGGGGCGGCGCGCTCCCCGCAGGGATCACGCAGATGGGCCAGGGCCAGGTCGCCCTCGAGGGCATCCCGCTGCGGCTCTACCGCTACTTCGATCGCTCGCTGGAGGCGCTCGGCGCGCCGTTCTCGCCGAGCCCGATCCTGGTGCCGACGTTGATCCCGGCGGCGACGCTGGCGAAATGCGACTACTTCCGCTCGTTCCCGCACATCGTCACGTTCACGTGCCACCTGCCGGAGGACATGCCGCTCATCGAGGATTTCCGGGCGCGGCATCAGGACCGGGACACGCTCGACGAGCGCGCGCTGAGCGACATGGCGCCGCCGGAGGTGTGCCTCTCGCCGGCGGTCTGTTACCACGTGTACGCGGCGAACCGGGGCCGGGTGCTGCCGGCTGGCGGCGCGCGCTACGCCCTCGCGGGCCGCTGCTTCCGCTACGAGTCGAGCAAGATGGTCGACCTGCGGCGGCTCTGGGAGTTCACGATGCGGGAGATCGTCTTCCTCGGGTCGCGGGAGAACGTCCTCGCGCTGCGCGAGCAGGGGAACGAGATCGTGGCGCGCTACCTCGACGAGCACCGGCTCGCCGGCGAGATCCGGACGGCGAGCGACCCGTTCTTCATCGCGCCGGACGCGGCCGCCAAGACGTACTTCCAGATCAGCAGCGAGACGAAATACGAGATCTCGTTGATGCTCCCGGAGGGCGAGCGCGTGGCGGCCGGCTCGCTGAACTACCATACCGACTTCTTCGGCCGCGCGTTCAGCTGCGATGTCGAGGGCGCGGGCCCGATGCACAGCGTGTGCATCGCGTTCGGCCTGGAGCGGTGGGTCTACGCGTTCCTGGCCCAGCACGGCGGCGATCCGGCCGGCTGGCCCGATGTCGTGCGGCGCGCTCCCGAAATGGCAACCCTGTAGAGCGGCGCATCGCCGCTCCGCCGCTTGCTCGCAGTTCCGTTTCCCGGGGGATGTGAGAGGCATCGCGTCCATGAAGTTCGAGCGCGTCGATCCGGTCGCGGCGGCGGAGGAGGCCAGCTTCGTCCTGCGCGAGGCGTGGCCTCCGCCGACCCTCCATTACACGGCCGGCTACCTGAGATGGCAGTTCGGCTTCCCCGGCCCGTCGCCGCAGGCCGTGCTCGCGCGAAAGGGCGGCGAGCCGGCCGGCTTCATCGGCGTCGCGCCGCGCCGCTTCCGGTTCCGGGGCGCCACGTCGGAGGGATATGTCCTCTCGTTCGTGAGCGTGCGGCCGAAGTTCCAGGGGCAAGGGCTGGCGAGCCGGCTGTACACGGAGCTCCTCGCCGGCCTCCGGACGACCCGCCTGCCCATCGCGGTGTTCGTGGAGGCGCGGTCCGCGCCCGCGCAGCGCGTGCTCTTCAAGGCGGTGGCGGCGGTGGGTCTCGAGCTGAAGCAGCTCACCACGTGCCGGAACCACGGCTTTCTCCCCCGGGCGAGCGCCGCGCCGCCGCGGGCCGTGGCCGCGCCGGCATCGGCCGTGCAGGACGTGCTCGCCGTGATGGCGGCGTGCAGCGGCGAGCGCGTGTTGTGGTCGGCGCCCGACGCGGCGCACCTCGAGCACGCCCTCCGCGATCCACGGCCGCGCCGGCTGTTGCTCGTCGAGGAGGCGGGCCAGGCCGTCGGCGCCGCGGTGGTGTTCCTGTCGGAGATCGCGACCGCCCGGGGGATCGACCGCGTGGCGACGCTCGGCGCGCTCTTCCTGCCGGAGCCGACCGCCGATCGGCTCGCGGCGGTGATGCGCGCGGCGTCGGAGGCTTTCGGCGGAAAGACGACCGCACCGACGGTGAGCGCGCCGAACCTGGCGATCGTCCCCCAGGACCAGCTCAGGCCGGCCGGCGTGCGCGCGACGGCCGCGACCTTCGACGCGTTCGTGATCCACCCGAAGGGCGGGCCCTGGCTGGACGCCGAGACGACCAACCTCGAGGTCGTCTGACGCGACCGTGTCCCAGGGGCATCCATCTACGTCGTAGATGGTTCCCATCAGAACAATGCCGATTCACAAGATGGATCGGCGGGCGCATGCTGAGTTCATGGCCAACAGCACTTCTTCGATGGTGATCCGGCGCTCTGGCGAGCGGGGCTATGCCGACCACGGGTGGCTGCAGTCGTTCCACACGTTCTCGTTCGCCGACTACCAGGATCCGGAGCACATGGGCTTCCGTGCGCTGCGGGTCATCAACGACGACCGCGTCGCCCCGTCGCGGGGGTTCGGGATGCACCCGCACCAGAACATGGAGATCGTCACCTATGTCCTGGAGGGGGAGCTCGCGCACAAGGACAGCATGGGGAACGGGTCGATCATCCGCCCTGGCGAGGTCCAGCGCATGTCGGCGGGGACGGGCGTGTACCACAGCGAGCACAACACCTCGAAGGCGGGCGCGACCCACCTGCTGCAGATCTGGATCGTGCCCGATCGGCGCGGGTATACGCCGAGCTACGAGCAGAAGGCGTTCTCGAAGGAAGAGCGCCAGGGCAAGCTGCGGCTCGTCGCCTCGCAGGACGGGCGCGAGGGCTCGGTCACGGTCCACCAGGACGTGAGCCTGTTCGCGGGGCTCTTCGGGCAAGGCGAAGAGGCGCGCTACGAGCTCCCGGCCGGCCGAAACGCCTGGGTCCACGTCGCGCGCGGGAGCGTCGAGCTGAACGGGACGCTGCTCGAGGCCGGCGACGCGGCGGCCATCGGCGCCCCCGGCGCGGGAGGAGCAGGTCAGTCGCTCCACCTCGTCGGGAAGGGCGCGGGCGAGGTGCTGCTGTTCGACCTCGCCTGAGGGGCGGCGCTCGCGCGCTCCGCTCGCCGGAAGCTCGATGGGACAGAGGAGACAGCGGGAGATCGCGCCCCTGATCCACGGCGTCAGGAGAGGCCTGCCGCCTGCAAGGGAGCTCCCTGGGGCAAACAGGCACCTTGCGGGCGGCGGCGCGACATACCGCCATGATCGTCATCCCTCTTCGCTCGACCCCCGCAGACGCGCCATGTCGCCGCCGCGCTGCGGATCCGACGCCAGGGCGCAGCTGAATCTGCGAGTCTCGATCTGACAGGCTTTGCGCGCCTCTCCGGCTTGCTCGCCGGCGGTATCCGCTCCATAGAGATCTCATGGATGCCATCGATCTCCTCGTACGCCACCACCGCGAGCTCGAGCAGCGATTCTCCGAGCTGAAGGAGGCCTCTTCCGTCACCGCGGCGCAGTTCTCCGCGGCCGCCGACCTCCTCGCCACCCACATCACGATCGAAGAGCAGGACTTCTACCCGGCGGTCCGGGCTCGCCGCACCGAGGATATCCTCCTCGAGTCGCTGGAAGAGCACCTGTCCATCAAGCGCGTGCTGGCCGATCTCGTGGCCCTCGACGCCGCGGACGAGACGTTCGGGGCCAAGCTCCATGTGCTCGCCGAGCAGCTCGAGCACCACCACAAGGAGGAGGAAGAGCACCTGTTCCCCAAGGTCAGGAAGCTCCTTGACGACGGCGCGCGCGAAGCGCTCGGGCAGCAGATGCACGCGAGGATGCGCGCGCTGCAGCAGGGGGAGCCCCGCAGGCTCGTCCTGGGCCAGACGGACGCCGCAGCGCCCCTCCCCTGAACCATGCGCTGCCTCTCCAGCCCCCTCTCCCCGGTGGCCCCCGGTGCCGTGAGCGCCCGGACACGCAGCTCAGAGACGGCCGGACGGCTGAGCGGCTGGATAACTGGACGGCTGGACAACGGGACGGCTGTTAGAAACGATACCCTCACGCAACACGCGCGTGCTGAAGCCGGACGTAAAAACCTGAGCCGCACGCACGCCCTAGCGCCACCCTACAAGTCAGCCAGACCCGAGAAATTCGTCGGAGCGAATGCGATTTTTCTAGTAGGAGTTTCCCTACGGTTGTTATCCTAGACTGCTGCAAGTCTCGTGGCAGGGGTCCGGAATGGCCGCGGGAAGAGAGCATGCTGCGAAGAAGCCGATGGACACGGCCTGATGCCGTACGCCAGCGGCTCGGCGCAGCGGGCGCTGTCCGGCGCGCGAGCGAGCGATGTCCAACGCGCACCGGGGGATCTTCGACGGAGGTAGGATGACGGCTCGACCTGTACTCTCGATTGACACATCCTTCGACCCGGACAGCGCGTGGTTCGCGGCCGGACGCACGCAGCTCTACGGGCGTATGGGAGAGCAGTTCTCCATCGTACCGTTCGGACGCGCCAGCGCGGAGCGGAGGCGGATACTCCGCCAGATCGCGCGCGCCGAAAGCACGGGCAATCCCTTCCGGGCGATCGTTGTGTCGTCCCACGGCAAGACGAGCTGCGTTGTGGACGACGAGTCGCCCGACGGCATCCTGCTGTCGCACGAGAGCCCGGCGCAGGAGATCGAGCTCTGGGCGCGCAATCGCGTGCTCTATTTTTGCTGCGGCGAGACCGCGACCGGCCCGCTGTTCGACAGGCTCCTCGACGCGGGAGCGCGGGCGGTGGTCGGCTTCACGGGGAGGCTCGGCGCCACGACCGTCGACGGCAAGTTCTTCTGGCGGCTGCTCGATCACGAGCTGGTGACCTGCGCGCTGCACGACCAGCAGGTGCCGGGCTTCGAGAGGGCGAGGCAGCAGTTCCTGGAGCGCGTCACGCTGCGGCTCACGTCGCTCCCCGACGGCGGAGCGGTGCGGGACGAGCTCTCGAAGATGAGGGACATGCTCGTGTCGATGGTGATCCGGGGCCCGGGGAAGGGCTAGCCCCACCGCGGCGCGCTCTCCGGTAGACCGAGCGCCGCGGGGTCCGGTAGATCCAGGAGAGCCATGAGACGCAAGCCGGCGGCGGTGCTCTCCTCGGCGGCGCTCCTCCTTGCCGCCATGGCGGGCGACGGCCTCGCCAGCCCGCGCGCGGCCGTGCGCGAGGATGCGGAGGAGGCGCGCGACGCGTGGTTCATGGACGGCGGGCGCCACGTCGCGGTCGAGCGGCTCGGTCCGGCCGCGCTGGGCGCCTCCTCGACGCCGCGCGCGCTCGCGCCGGTGCGGCTCCGCTATCCAGGCGGCCGGACGGTCGAGGCGAGCGTCGGCGCGACCGCGATCGTGGAGGTCGAGCCCGGCGCGCTGGACATGTTCGACGCGCTCGGCGCCGCTGGCGTGGAGCTGGTGAGGCCGCTGATGCCCTCGATCGGGCTGTGGCTCGTCCGGGACAAAGGCGGCGGCGACGGCCTCGACCTCGCCCAGCGCCTCCAGGGCGCGGCGCGGCCGGCCTTCGTGCGCGAGGCGATCCCGGACCTCCACGTGCGCCTCAAGGCGCACGGCGCGCCGTTCGCGCCGGACGATCCGCGCCTGCCCGACCAGTGGTATTTCGACGACCTCCGGATGCAAGAGGCCTGGGGGCGCGCGCAGGGAGACGCGGCCACGTCCATCGTCGTCATCGACACCGGCTGCGACCTCGATCACCCCGATCTCGCCGCGAAGATGGATCCGGGCCTGGACGTCATCGACGACGACGACGACCCCACCTACCAGCCGGGCGAGCAGAGCGTGAACCACGGGACGGCCTGCGCGGGCCTGATCGCCGCCGACACCAACAACGGCGTGGGCATCGCGGGCGGCTGCCCCGCCTGCAGGCTGCGGTGCGTGCGGCTGATCGACGACGAGCCGCGGCCGATCTCCGCCTCGGTCGACGCCTTCGAGTTCGCCCTGCAGGTGAACGCCGCCGTCGTGTCGAACAGCTGGGGGTACGCCGACCCGATGCCCGTCCCCAGGGTGGTCGAAGCCGCGATCAACCGCCTGTTCGACGCCGGGCGCAACGGGAAGGGGGCGCTCGTCCTGTTCGCCGCCGGCAACGACGACCGGGAGATCCTCGACGACGAGCTCCAGGCCGTGCGCGGCGTCCTGACCGTGGGCGCCGTCAACCACCTGGAAGACGCGACGTCGTTCACGAACCGCGGGAGATCCATCGATCTCGTCGCGCCCACGGGGACGCTGAGCACCGACATCGCCGGGAGCGAGGGGGACGACGCGAGCGACTACACCGACCGGTTCGGCGGCACCTCGTCGGCGTGCCCTGTCGCCGCCGGCGTCGCGGGGCTGCTCGTGAGCGCCGCGCCCGAGCGGACCGCGGGCGAGCTCTACGACGTCATGATCCGGACGGCGCGGCTGGCGCCCTACGCGGTCCCCGACGAGAGCGGGCACGATCCCATCTTCGGGCACGGGATCATCGACCCTGTCGCGGCGCTCACGGAGGTGCTCGGGGACGAGCCGCCGCCGCTTTCGGGAGGCGGCGAAGGCGCCGGCGACCAGCGCGCCGGCTGCGCGTGCGCTTCGACCGGCGCGGGCTCAGGCGAGCGGCGAGGCCTCGCGGCGGCGGCGCTCCTCGGCCTGGCCGCGGCGGCGCGCCGGCGCGGCGCGGCCCGCGCGCGCCGCTGAGGGGATGTCAGGCCCCGGGCTGCCGCCCCGTCCGGAGCGCGCCCCGCTGCGCGAGGAGCCACGCGCGCGCCTCGCCTTCCGTGTCGAAGAACGCGATGGCGTGCGAGCGCTGCGCGAGGAGGTTCATGCTCTTGAAGACGAGCGTCCCGATGACGCGGATGGAGAAGCTCGCTCCGAAGACAGCGACCGCATCGAGGCGCGCCGAGCTCAGCCCTTCCGCGAACGCCTTGCGCGCCGGAGGCGGGAGCGCCCCGTTGCCGCGCGCATCGGCGAGCACCAGCACGTCGCGGCCGCTGTCCCGCACGCGCTGGCACGCGGCGGTGATCGCGCGCGCTATCGGCTCCGAGATGTCGCCCACGATCGCGACGAACAGGACGCCGTCGGGCTCTTCGCGGAGATCGAGGCGCGCGCCCTCCGGTCGGGGATCGCTCACGCGCCCCGCCGCCGCGTCGCCCGGAGCGCGTCCCGCTGGGAGAGCAGCCATGCGCGCGCCTCGCCCTCCGTCTCGAAGAACTCGACCGGATAGGATTGCCTCGTCAGGATCTGCACGCTCTTCGCGGCGAGCGTGGAGACGACGCGCACGGCGAAGCTCGCGCCGAACACCGCGATCGCGTCGAAGCGCACGCCGCGGAGCTCCTCCGCCATCACCTTGCGCGCCGACGCCGAGATGGTGCCGGTGCGGCGCGCGTCGGAGAGCACGAGGACCGCGCGGCCGCTCTCCGACAGGCGCCTGCACGCGGCGGCGATGGCGCGCGCCGTGTCGTCCGAGATATCGCCCTCGATGGCGGTGCACAGGATCCCCTCGGCGTCCTCGCAGAGGGCCCGGCTTGCGTCGTCGATGCGGGGGTCGCTCATGGCGTGCACGGTAGCTCGTTTGCGCGGCGGTACGACGTTCGCTCGCTCACGGACGCCACCCGCGCGACGACCGGCGAAGCGGCCGATCGAGCGCGTGGGTCGCGGCTCGGGGCTGCGCATGCGCCGGGTCGTCCGCGCGCCGCCGAGGGTGACGTCACGCCTGGATCCGCCGCCCGACCCGGAGCGCTCCCCGCTGCTTGAGGAGCCACGCGCGCGCTTCGGCCTCCGTCTCGAAGAACACGAGCACGGGGAGCCGCTTCGTGAGGAGGTTGATGCTCTTCACGATGAGCGTCGCCATGACGCGGATGGAGAAGCTCGCTCCGAAGACCGCGATCCCGTCGAGGCGCGCCGAGCGCAGCCCGTCCAGGTACACCTTCCGCGCCGCCGGCGCGACCGCCCCGCAGCGACGCGCGTCGGCGAGCACCAGGACCTCGCGGCCGCTGTCCGTCAGGCGCTGGAAGGCGTCCACGAGCGCGCGCGCGTTGTCCTCCAGGACATCGCCGTCGGTCGCGATGACCAGGAGGCCATCGGGCTCCTCGCGGAGCTCGAAGCGCGCGCCCGCCGGACGGGGATCGCTCATGCCAGGCATGGTAGCGCGTCCCCGCGACGCGCGTCCGGCCCGCCGGCGCTGGGCCGGCGGCGCCCCCCCCGGAGGGCGGCGGGCGTCATGCGCCCTGCCGCTGCGTCGCCCGGATCGCGTCTCGCTGGGCGAGCAGCCACGCGCACGCCTCGTCCTCCGTGTCGAAGAACGCCATCGGATAGACCTCGCCCGTGAAGAATTGCACGCTCCTCGAGGCGAGCGTGGTCACGACGCGCACGGAGAAGCTCGCCCCGAAGACCGCGACCCCGCCGAAGCGCACGCCGCGCAGCTCTTCCGCCATCGCGCTGCGCGCCGCCGCCGTCAGGGTCCCGACGCGGCGGGCGTCGGCGAGCACGAAGACCTCGCGACCGCTCTCCGACACGCGCCGGAACACAGCGCAGAGAGAGCGCGCGATCTCTTCCGAGATATCGCCCTCGATGGCGAAGCGAAGAATGCCGTCGGCGTCCTCGCGGAGGAAAGGGCATACGTCCTCGGAACGGGGCTCGCTCATCTCCAGCAGGCTAGCGCATCCGGCTCACGGGACGACGAGCGCCCGGGGCCGGCGCGGCAGAGCGCTCGCCGGGTGACGCGGCTCACCGAGCGCCGCTCGCCCTGCCACCGAGCGCGTCGCCCGGCGCGTAAGCTCCCTTTCAGCGCCGGCGCCGGCGCGCGGCCAGCGCGAGCAGCGAGGCGCCCAGCGCGCAGCCGAAGGACGCGGCGGAGCTCGCGGCCGCGGCGGCCGGCGCCGCGACGCGGCAGCCGCACCCGCCGTCGTCGACGCCGCCCGCTGCGCCCTCGGCGGGCGCCTCGCCGCCGGCGCCGCCGCCGCCGGTGGCCTCCGCGGCGGCCCGGCACGCGGCGACCTCGTCCGGCGCGCCGATGCACAGCGTCGGCTTGCGAGATTCGCCTTCTTGCAGGCCGTTCACCACGATCACGGCGAGGTCATCGGCGCCCGCCGTATCGACCAGCGCCGCGCCGGAGGCGACGTCGCCGGCGCGCACCACCTCGCCGTACACGCGGCCGCGCCGCGGCGCGAGCAGCAGCGCGAGGCCGGAGAGCTGCGCCGGATCGCCCGCGGGCGCCGCGAGCGCGGCCGTCATGGTCGCGCGCCCGGCGGGGGAGACGCTGAAGTACTGCGCCGACGCGTGGAAGACGCGCAGCCCGTCCGCGTAGGGCGCGGCGACCTCCTCCGGGGCGAGCCCGCGGTAGCCGGACCCGGCGGCGTAGGAGCGCTCGGGATCCGCGGCCGATCCGGTGAGCAGGTTCCAGGCGGCGAACTCCACGAACGCCTCGGCGAACGTCGTCTGCGCCCGCGACGAGAGCAAGGGGTCGAGCTGCTCGAACCACACCGGATCCGCCTCGCCGTTCGCGCCGTCCTCGAGGCGCTCCCAGAGCGCGCGGACCGTGCCGTCTCCGAAGCGCTCCTCGAGGAACTGGAAGAAGAGCGCGCTCCCGTAGCTGAAGGGGTCGACCGGGCCGGTGAAGGGCACGTCGAGCGACCGATCCGTGTTCGCGAGGTAGCCGTCGACGAAGCCCTCGAAGTCCTTCAGCGAGGGGTCGAACGACTCGGTCGCCCAGACCGCGGTCCCCTCCGTGATCAGCGTGTCCTGGCCGTGGTCGTAGCCCGCCTGCACCGCGTGGAAGAGCTCGTGGCTCCCGAGGATCCGGTTCGCCGCCAGCGTCGACGGATAGCCGTAGCCGCTGTAGTCGTTCTCCTGGGTCATGAAGCCGGCGCAGCGGTCCCCGCCTTCCTCGGCGCAGGCGTCGACGCGGAACGCCCCGTCGCCGACGCCGGCGAAGTCGACGAGGTAGACGTCGAAGCGGCCGTCGCCGCCGTTGTCGGGCAGGTCCTCGTCGCTCCTCGGCGGCCGGAAGCCGAGGACGTCTCGGTAGTGGGTGATGACCTCGTCGTAGACGGCGGCGACCTCCTCGACGAAGTCGGGGACGCCCGTCGCGTCGCCGTCCTCGGCGGGCACCGCGCAGCGCCCCTCGCGCGCGAAATGGACGAGGAAGCTCCCGGACGCCGACGCGAAGGTCTCGACGACGTCGTCCGGATCGAACCGGAACTGGAGGCTCGTGCCGCGCGAATCGGGCCGTTCGAGCGGCGCCGCGGCGGGCCCGTCGAGCGGCGCCGCGGCCGTGTCGTCCGCGCCGCAGCCGGCGAGCGCTGGCGCGAGCGAGGCCGCGAGCGCCGGCGCGAGCCAGGCCGCCGCGCGGCCCAGGCGGCGCCACGGGGCCGCGGCGCGGGCCAGACCGCGGCGCCACGCGGGCGCCGCGCAGGCGGTCCGCGTCACGGCAGGAACGCCCACCGGATCTGGAAGTTGGCGGAGCCGGTGTCCTCCATCGGGATCATCCCGGTCTCCTGGCACTGCGCCTGCGTCTGCTCGTTGTAGAAGTGCGTGACGGTCAGCTTGAGGCGCCGGCCGTCGGCGAGCTGGAGCACGTAGACGAGGCCCGTCATCTTCACGCACCCGGGGTAGGTCCAGTAGCCGGAGAGCGCCGTCGCCGGGGAGTCCAGCCCGGAGCCGTCGGGGATGAGCCTGCAGCTCTCGGTGAAGTACTCGTCGCTGCGGAGCCTCGGCTCGCCGGGCGCCTCGGTGATCCCATCGTAGTCCGGGGTGCCCGGGAGCCGCGCCGCCGTGACGCAGGAAGGCCCGGAGTGGCCGCTGTTGATGCGCACGATGTAGCGCCGGAAGGCGATGTCCCAGTCCATGGACTGGAGCGATGCCTCGTCGGAGATCTCGACCTTCTCGAGGCCGGCGTCCGTGAACCGGGCATAGACGTAGGCGTCGGGCTCGGAGGCGAAGGGGCCGCCCGCGGTGGCGTCGACGAGGGAGCGGATGCCGGCGCCGTCCTGCTCGTTGACGATCTCCCCGGGCGCCACGGCGTCCTGGAGGTTCATCTGCTGGAAGACCTCGTCCTCGCAGGGCACCGGCGTGGGCTCCGTGCAGACGGGCCCGGCGGGGAGCCCGCCGCCCTCCGCGCCGCCAGGGCCCACGGGGTCCTCGGAGCCGCAGGCGCACACGGCGACGAGGGCGAAGCCGGCGGCGACGAGGAGAGACGCAGGCGAGGTGCGCATGGGCTACATGGTAACCCAAAGTCGGAGCCGGCGTGCCCGCTAGGGCGCGCCGCTGCGCCGGTAGAGCCACCAGTCTCCGACGTGGTCGACGGCGACGATGCTCGGGTCCTTCGCGAAGAGGTGATCCGCCCCTGCCCGCCGGCGGACGAGGAACCAGTCGAAGAAGGCGCCGTGGCGGCGCACGTCGAATATCGAAGGCGTCCACTCCCACCGGAGCGGCGTGGGCGGCGGGACGACGGCGCCCGGCTCCTCGCGGGGCCTGTAGGCGACGGGCGAGGCGTCCCAGACGGCGAAGTGGAAGCTGAGCCAGCCGCCTCGCGTGGCCTGCACCCAGGCGGGGAGATGGATGAACGGCGTCGTCGTCCGGGTGGAGCCGCCGTGATCGAAGACGAGGTAGAGCAGCCTCGGCGCCTGCGGGATGCGGGCGATGATGGCGTCGAAGTCCCGCGTGCTCTGGTCGAACCGGCGGTAGTTGTCGCGGACCACGGCGCCGAGGAAGACGGCGGCGGCCGACAGCGCGAGCACGGCCGGCACCTTGAGCCAGGGTGATCGCGGCAGGTCCGGGAAGGCGCCGAGGGCCAGGAACAGCGCGGCGACGATCTCGCGCGGATAGACGTACCACCAGAGGCCGATCTGCAGCGGCAAGCTCAGGAACAGGCCCAGGAACACGATCGCGCAGGCGACCGGGACGAGGGCGGCGAGGCGCGCGAAGGACCACTGCGGCGAGGGCGCCGCGCCGGCCCCGGCGCCAGCGGGTAAGCGCGCAGCATCGGCGCTGGCGCCTTCGGGTGAGCGCGCAGCATCGCCGCCGGCGCCTTCGGGTGAGCGCGCAGCATCGCCGCCGGCGCCTTCGGGTGAGCGCGCAGCATCGCCGCCGGCGCCTTCGGGTGAGCGCGCAGCGTCGCCGCCGGCGCCGGCGAGCCGTGCGGCGGCGCCGGCGGCGCAGACGAGCAGCGCGGCGAGCACGAAGCGCGCTGCCCGGCCGGCCGCCGCCGCCTCGGCGGGGTCGGTGAAGCTCGTGAAGAGGAGCGACGGGACCTCGCCGAGCCGCTCCCAGTGGAGCGCGGGCGCGATGGGCGCCGCGTGCAGCGTGTCGGTCCGGACCGCGAGCCACGCCGCGAAGAGGGCCAGCGAGGGCGCGAGCGGGAGCGCGATGGGGCGGAGCCGCCGCGTCGCCGGGAAGACGACGATCGCCGTGCCGACGACGGCGGCGAGCGCGAACGGGAAGCGGAAGATGTGCGTGAAGAACAGCGCGACGAGCGCGAGCGCGAGCGCGATCTGCCGGCCGCGCGAGGGGCGTTCGAGGAGCAGGAGCGTCAGGCCGACGACCATCGCGAAGAGGCCGAGCGCGCCCATGTGGTTGAGGAAGCCCCAGTGGGTGAGGTTGCACCAGACGAGGAGCAGGCCGAGGACGCCGAGGAGCGGGCTCCGCTTCAGGCCGTGAAAGAGGACGGCGAGGCCCGCGGGCAGGAGCGCGAGCATCGCCGCCGCCGCGACCTTCACCGCGGCCACGGGAGGGAGGACGAGCATCAGCAGGGCGCCGAGCGCGTACATGGACATGTACGGGACGGCGAGCGGCTGGAGCGTGAACTGCTCGCGGAAGTGCCACGCCGGGTCGAGGTAGTGCCTGAACGCCGCCGTCTCGGCCGCGTGGAACGGGAGATCGGTCATCGGCGGATAGCGGACGACCGCGAGCGGGACGGCGATCACATAGACGGACGCGGCGACGACGACGAGGGCGAGCGCCGCGCTGAGGGGCGCACGGCGCGCGGCGCCAGCGCCGCGGCGGAGCAGGCCGGAGAGCGCGCGGCGCGCGGGAGCGGGCGCCGCCAGAGGCTCCGCCGGAGGGGACGGGGTACCCAAGGTGGCGGGAAGCTACCATCTCGGAACCGACCCGAGGCCCTGGGAGGCCCTCCTGGAGAGGTCGCGATGTACCGGCTCCCCCTACCGAGGGGGGTTCGGTCGATCTGGAACCGACAATGGGGCCTGGGAGGCCCTCCTGGACAGGTCGCGATGTACCGGCTCCCCCTCCCGAGGGGGGTTCGGTCGATCTGGAACCGACAGTGGGGCCTTGGATGGCCGCCTGAAGAGGTCGCGATGTGCTGGCTCCCCCTCCCGAGGGGGGTTCGGTCGATCTGGAGCCGACAATGGGGCCTCGGATGCCCGCCGGAAGAGGTCGCGATGTGCCGGCTCCACCTCGGCGACGCCAGCGCCGCGACGCCCGCGCCCGCCGCACGGCCCTTGCGGCCACCCGGCTCCGGGACGCAAGCTGCGCGCATGGCACGCCGCTTCAACACGGCCGGCCCCTGCCGCCCCGATTTGCACTACATGATCCCGGCCGAGCGGCGCCTGCCCGAGGCGCCCGGCCTGGTGGAGCAAGGCGCCTATTTCGTGGTCCACGCGCCACGGCAAACGGGGAAGACCACGGCGCTCCGCGCGCTCGCCGATCAGCTCACCGCCTCCGGCCGCTGGGCGGCGCTGCACTTCTCCTGCGAGGCGGGTGAGGCGGCGGGCGACGACTACGGCGCGGCCGAGCGCATCCTGCTCAGCTCGCTCCGGGCGCGCGCCGAGCTCACCCTTCCCCCCGCGCTGCATCCGCCTGCCTTCTCCGACGCCCCGGAGGGCCACCGCGTCGAGATCGCGCTGCGCGCCTGGGCCCGCGCCTGCCCGCGGCCGCTGGCGCTGCTCTTCGACGAGATCGACGCCCTGCGAGGCCAGAGCCTGCTCAGCGTGCTGCGCCAGCTGCGCGCCGGCTTTCCCGATCGCCCCGCCGACTTTCCCGCCGCGGTGGTGCTCTGCGGGCTGCGCGACGTGCGCGAGTACAAGGCGGCGAGCGGCGGCGACCCGAGCCGCCTCGGCACGGCCAGCCCGTTCAACGTCAAGCTCGAGTCCCTCAAGCTCGGCGATTTCGACCCCAGCGAGGTGCGCGAGCTCTACGCCCAGCACACGGCCGACACCGGCCAGGTCTTTGCTGAAGAAGCGGTCGAGCGGGCCATCGCCCTCACGGCCGGGCAGCCGTGGCTGGTCAACGCGCTCGCCCGCGAGATCGTGGAAAAGCTCGCGGTGCCCGCGAGCGAGCCGATCACCGCGGCGCACGTCGAGACGGCCAAGGAGCGCCTCATCCTGGCGCGCGCCACCCACCTCGACTCGCTCGTCGCCCGCCTGCACGAGCCGCGCGTCCGGCGCGTGCTCGAGCCGATCCTCTCGGGCACGCTCGCGATCGTCGGCGACGCCTACCAGGACGATCTCCAGTACGCCCGCGACCTCGGGCTCATCGCGCCGAACAACCCCGCGCGCATCGCGAACCCGATCTACCGCGAGGTCATCGCCCGCGTGCTCGCCGGCGACGTGGAGCCCGTCATCCTGGCCGAGCCGAGGAGCTTCGTGCTGCCCGACGGCCAGCTCGACGTCGCGCGCCTGCTCCGGGAGTTCGCCGCCTTCTGGAGGGAGCACGGCGAGGCGCTCTCCGGCAACCTCGGCTACCACGAGGTCGCGCCGCAGCTCGTGCTGATGGCCTTCCTGCAGCGGGTGGTGAACGGCGGCGGGCTGCTCGAGCGGGAGTACGGCCTCGGCCGGGGGAGGATCGACCTCCTGATCCGGTGGCCCTACCGCGCGCCGGACGGGTCACGCGCCGCGCAGCGCGCGGCGCTGGAGCTCAAGGTCTGGCGCGAGGGAGAGAAGGATCCCACGCCGAAGGGGCTCGCGCAGCTCGACGGCTACCTCGCCCAGCTCGGCCTCGACGAGGGCGTGCTCGTGCTGTTCGACCGCCGCGCCGCGGCGGGGGACGTCGAGGCGCGCACGCGGATCGAGGAGGCCCGGACGCCGTCGGGCCGGCGGGTGACGCTGCTCCGGGCCTGAACGGCCGCGGGCCGCGCGAGGCTCACGGGGCCCCGGGTCCCTTGCCCCTCGCCCCCGCGGCGCTCGCGATCTGGGCCTCGAGCGCCGCCACGCGCTCCAGCGCGGCCTCCTTCGCCGCGCGCTCCGCCTCCTTCGCCGCGCGCTCCGCCTCCTTCGCCGCGCGCTCCGCCTCCGCGGCGGTCGGGAAGAGCTCCTCGCCCTCGGGCCCCGTGGCCAGCCGGAGGCGCGCCTCCTCGCCGGCGCCGATCACCCGCAGCCAGCAGCCGAGCACGCGCGCGTGGATCCTGTCGACGTTCGTCGTCTCCACCCGGACGAAGCCGCGCGTCTTCAGCCTCCGGTAGCGCTGCCACCGCACCCGATCGCGGCCCCGCTCCCAGTCGGGATCGAAGATCACGAGCTCCTTCACCCCGAGCTCCCTGTAGCGCTCGGGCGCGTCCACGTAGTCCTTGTAAGGCTCGTCGGACGAGACGACCTCGAGCGCGAAGCTCGGGGCGATGCCCGTCTCCCACACCTTCCAGCTCCGCACGCGCCGGCCCGGCGGCACGCCAGGGAGCACGTACACGTCCGGGGCCACGACCTTGGAAGGGTTGAACTGCTGATAATAGATGAACTGGTCCGCCCCCACGAACCTCGGCCGACCGAGCGCCTCGTACCAGCGCTCGATGAGAGGACGGAGGAGCTCCACGATCCACGTCTGAAGGGAGTCCTCCCCCATCTTCTTCTCCACCGGATAGAACGTCGGATCACGCTCCTTGCCGTCACGGTGCGCCCGCCGATGGACCTGCCTGTGCGCCTCGGTCGACATGCCCCCATCCTACCCGACCGGGGCGCGCGCATCGACCCGCGCCGCAGCGGCGCGCGGCGCCCGCTCCTCGGCGCTCCACCTGCCCGCGCGACGCCGCCGACGCGATAGGCTGCGCCCACGTTGCTGCCCCCGCGCCTCGCCCCCCGTCCGACCGACCTGCGCGGCCTCCCCGCCGCGTCCCGCCGCGAGGCCCGCGCGGCGCTCGCCGTCACCGCGCTCGCCACGGCGTGGTTCGCGCTCGCGGCGGCGTGGGAGATGTTCGGACCCGTCCTCGCCGGACATTACGCGTCGTCGGCGAGCGTCGGGATCATCGCGGAGAACATGCTCCGCTGGAAGATCCCCGGACCCGTGTGGGAGTACACAGCGAGCCGGCCGGCGCCCGGGATGTACTACTGCCACCACCCGTGGGGGATCTTCTGGACGACGGCCGCGTTCATGGAGGTCCTCGGGCGGCACGACGTCATCTGCCGCCTGCCCGCCGTCCTTCTGAGCGCCGCGACGCCGCCCCTGCTCTACGCCCTCGGCCGGAGCGTCTACCGCCCCGCCGCGGGGGCCGCCGCGGCGGCGTCGTTCGTCGTCCTGCCGATCACGCTCTCGTTCGCGAACTTCAACGCGCTCGAGGTCCCGGTCATGGCCTGGACGCTGCTCGGGCTCTTCGGCTACGTCCGCCTGTTACAGACATCCAGGCGCCGTTACCTCGCGCTGAGCGCGCTCGGGCTCGCGCTCGGCATGCACGCCGACTGGCCCGCGTTCGTGCTCACGGGCGGGCTGCTCGCGTTCGGCGCGATCCGGGCCTACCTGCTCCCGAGGCGCGTCTTCGGCCCGCTCCCCGAGCGGCGCTACGCCGCGTGGTGGGTGCTCACGGCCTCGCTCGCCGCGCTGACGGCCGCGCTCTACCTGGCCCTCTTCCAGCATGCCGGCAAGCTCGGCGACCTCCTGATGAGCTACGGGCTCCGCTCCTCGGGGAACGCCGAGCCGCTCGGCAAGGTGCTCGAGAGCCGGCGGTACTGGCTCGAGCTCTCGTTCACGCCGATCGCCATCGCCGCCGGAAAGCTCGCCGCGATCGTCTGCGCGGCGCGGCTCGCCCTGCTCCGGCGCGAGCACGACGCGCTGCCGCTGCTCTACCTCGCGACCGCGGCGGTGCAGTACGTCGTCTTCCGGCAAGGCGCCGACATCCACATCTTCTGGCCGCACTACTTCGCGGCCTACTTCGCCCTCGCCGCCGCCGCCCTCGTCGACACCGGCGCGGCGCTCCTGGAGCGCGCGGCCGCAGCGCGGCGAGCCGCGCGGGTCGCGACGCCGTCGGGCGGGCCGGCGCTCGACGCGCCGTCGGGCGGGCCGGCGCTCGCGGCGCTCGCGCTGTGGCTCGTGCCGCTCGCCGCCATCCTGCGCGACGGGCTCCCGGCGCTGCGTTATGCACGCGAGACAGGCGGGCGCTTCAACGAGCGGGGACACCTCATCGACTCCGACGGGGCGAAGACGGCGTTCCTGCGATGGCTCGCGCCGAGGCTGCCGGGGACGCCGACCGACGCGCCCGTCGCGATGCACGAGAGCATGAAGGCCACCTGGGCCCAGGTCTGGGCGCTCGGCGGGCGCGTCGTGACGCCGAGCCGACCCCCGCCGAAGGAAGCGCCGCCGCGCGGCGCCTACCTCGTGGACACGCGGTTCATGCTCGACCGGGATCAGGCGAGCCTCGCGCAGCGCTTCGACGTGACGGCGGTGGGCCCGTTCTGGGCGCTCGGCGCGGGCGCCGGGGCGCGCACGCTCTCGGCAAGCGGCGCGAGCGGCATCGAGGCCTTCTCGTTCCGCGAGCGAGAGCCGGGGCTCCTCGCCTGGTACCTCGTCTCGGGCACCGAGCCCGAGCGCGAGATCGTGCCCGATCCGTTCCTCACGTGGGAGCTCCGCGCGCACTTCGGACAGCCAGCGGAGCCGCCGGCCGCGCCGCCGGAGACGCTGGAGCAGAAGCGGATCGCGCACAACATGGCGCTCAGCGCGGGCGACGGCGCGCGCGCGGCGGCGCTCTTCGCGGAGATCCGCGCCGCGCTCGCGCCGATCGAGGCGCGGTTCGACGACGGCACGGAGCTGCTCGGGACGACGTTCCACGAGGGGGCCTGCTCGCTCCTCACGATCTTCGTGCGCGCGGGGGGCCCGGCGGCGAGCGACGTGGTGCTCGCGGTGCGCTCCCGGGTCGTCGAGCGCGCCCCGCTGTCCACGACGATGGCGGACCCGGTCGTCCGCGAGGTCGGACCACCGACGGCGATCTCGCCGCAGCGCTGGAGGACGGGCTTCCTTTATGCCGATCCGGTGCCGATCCGGAAGCGGCCAGGGACGGAGGTGTTCTGGGCGTCCATGACGGCGCGCGAGCGCGGCCGCGCGCCGAAGCTCGTGGATCGCGGCGGCGCGTCGGAGGTCGAGGTCCTGCGGCTGCGCTGAGCGAGCGCCGCTATCCCCGTGGACACGGCCCCGCGTTCGGGTTTTACCTTCGGGCATGAGCTCTCGCCGAACAGGGTTGGTTCTGATCCTCGCGCTCGCGGCGGGCTGCGGCGCCCCGCCAGCCGCCCAGTCGCCGGCGCAGCCCGCCTCGGAGGGGCCGAGGTCGTCGGCGTCCCCGGAACCGACGACCTCGGCCCCCCCGGAGCCGAAGCCCGCGGCGCCCCCGCCGGACGCGCAGGCCCCCGCGGCGGGGACGCCGGTCGATGCGCCCCCGCCGCCGCCGGCCACCGCGAGACCGGACGGCAACGTGAGGCCCGGCGCGGCCACCGCGACCGGCACGCTGGGGGGCAACATCTCCGAGATGCAGGTCCGCGACGTCGTGGAGAAGCACGGCGAGCTGTTCGACGAGTGCTACAAGATCGGCGTCAAGAGCTCGCCGAAGTTCACGGGGAAGGTGACCGTCAAGGCGACCATCGGTCCGACCGGCAGGGTGAACAGGGCTGACGTGGTGAGGTCGACGGCGAAGAATCAGCAGGTCGATCGCTGCGTGGCCGATGCCTTCGAGAAGATGCAGTTCCCCTCGCCGCAAGGCGGGGTGACGACCGTCATCACCTTTCCCATCGAGTTCAGCGGCGTCGAGCTCGTGCAACCCTGAGGAAGACCGCGTCGGGCTCGAAATTTACAGTACCCACGGTGCGACGTCACACCACGAGGCCATGACACACGCGGTCGACCCCAATGTCTGTCCTTAGAACCGCTATTTCGCGTTGCGCAAAGCCCCGCCCGGAAGACACCATGACACCTCGCTCTGGTGCTTTCGGCGACTCGCCTGGGTCCGCCGCCATCAACGCCTAACTTCTTGGAGAGAGCCATGAACTCGAGATCTCGCCTGTCGTCCTTCGGTCGGGTTCCGGTCGGACATCTGCTGCGGGTCGCGTGCATCGCTGCGGCGCTGCAAGCGGCCGCGTGCTCCAGCGCCGACGGCCCCAGCAGCGCCGGGAACAGCGGCGGCACGACGGGGAGCGCGGGCAGCGCGGGCAGCGCGGGCAGCACGGGCAGCGGCGGAGACGACGTCGGGGGCGTGGCCTCGAGCAGCGGCGGAGACGACTTCGGCAGCCTGACCACGAGCGCCGGCAGCGGCAACAGCAGCTCGGGGAGCGGCGCGCCCAGCAGCGAGGACACCTGCGATGGCCTGGACAACGACGGCAATGGCATCGTCGACGACGTCGACGTCGCCGGCGACGGCGTCTGCGACTGCCTCCGCATCGCCACGCTGGGCGAGCCGGGCCAGTGGGGCGACGGCGACGTCTTCGAGTCCTGGTTGGACCAGCGCAGCATCAACGGCGCCGTCGGCCTGAACGACGCCGAGCTCACCGCGGAGGAGCTCGCAAAGCACCAGGTCATCGTCATCCAGGACGTGAGCGAAATCGGGCGCACGTACTCGGAAGCCGAGGTCGAGGCGCTCCGCGACTGGATCTCGAAGGGCGGCGGCCTCATGACGTTGATCGGGTACGGCCAGACCCGGGAGCGCGCGAACGTCAACACGCTGCTCGCTCCGCTCGGCGTCAGCTACGACGCAGCGCAGATCCTCCCGAGGCGAGGCGGCGCCACGGTGCCCATCACGGAGTGGACCGCGGGGCATCCGGTGCTCGACGGGATCGAGGCGGTCGGCGTGGACACCGGTTACCCGGTGGTCGGCGAGGGCACCACGCTGGCGACCGGCGACGGCCACGACGTGCTGAAGGCGCTGGAGGTCGGCGATGGCCGGGTGCTGGTCTGGGGCGACGAGTGGATCACCTACAACAGCGAGTGGGTCGATCATCCCGAGTATCAGGTCGAGCGCTTCTGGCTGAACGCCATCAAATGGATGACGCCAGCCAACGAGTGCCAGGTGGCCATCCCACCCCAGGTCAACTGAGCCCCTCGACCTCCCGCGCGGCGATCACGCCGCCCGGGAGCCCTCGGCGCGCCGCGGGCCGGTCACGGTCCGGTAGAGCTCCTCGTATTTGCCCACCATCACGGCGCTGCTCCAGCGCTCGCGCGCGCGGCGCGCGCAGGCGGCGCGATCGAAGCGGGCCAGGCCCGCCGCGAGCGCGGCGAGGCGCGACAGGTCGCCCGGCGGCGCCAGGTAGCCGGTGACGCCCTCGTCGACGATCTCGGGGAAGGAGCCGCGGCGAAAGCCGAGCACCGGGGTGCCGCAGAGCATGGCCTCGATGGCGATCAGCCCGAACGGCTCCTCCCACTGGAGCGGGCAGAGGACGGCGCGGGCCCCGCGCAGGAGCGCGACCTTGCGGTCGTGGCCCATCTCCCCGAGGTCCGATATCCCGCTCTCCCGGAGGCGCGGGGCGACCTCCTGGAGATAATAGATCCGGTCCTTGGGGTGCGCGCGGCCCGCGAGCTTGATCGGCAGGCCCGCGGCCCTCGCGATGTCGAGCGCCAGGTGGGTCCCCTTCTCCTCGGCGTAGCGGCCCAGGTGGGCGAGGTAGCCCTCGTCGCTCAGGCTCGGCGGATAACGCCCCGGCGTGACGCCGTGATGGATGACGCACGAGCGCGGCAGCGGGATCTCCAGGGCGCGCTGCCGCGCGCTGATCGCCACGTACGCGACCTCCGGGTGGCGCGCGTAGATGCGCGAGCTCTCGCCGCAGGGCGCGTGGTGCAGGGTGTGCACCGCCGGGACGCGGACGAAGCGGGTGAACGGGACGGCGATCGGGCTGTTCACGTGGATCACGTCGAACCCGTCCTCGCGCGCGATCTCCGAGAAGGCCCAGGCGACGTGGTTGACCTCGTCTTCCGGCGCCGGAGGCCAGCTCGGGCTCCCGTAAAGGGACCGGCGACGGCAGCTGACCACCGAATCTCCCGTCGCGAAGAGCGTGACCTCGTGTCCGCGCGCCGACAGCCCCTCGGCCAGCTCGTGACAGAACAGCTCGGTCCCGCCGTACCCGGAGGGAGGCACCCGGATGAACGGGGTGGAAACGATCGCGATCCGCATGCTCTTTGCTCCTCGGTCGCCGCGCCGCGACCGGGGCCATGCTCGCCCCCGCTCGCAGCGGAGCGCATACCCGCACTCGGGACCCATCAACGAGCATGCCAGCGGGCTGCTCCCCACCTGCCCGGCCGAGGGAGCGCGCGAGGACAGCGGCTGCGCAGCAGACGCGGCGCGGCGCCCGCCAGCCAACGCGATCCGGACCGGCGCGCGGCGGTGCGGCGCTTTCTTCAAGCGTCTCATGCGTCTAGGATGCGCCCTCCCGCTCGCTCCTGCGCGCGGGGCAGCGCGGGGAGCGTCGCGAGCCCGAGCGCCCCGGCCAATCTGCACACAGGTGGTCAATGACTTCGAGATCGAATCGTTACGGATCGGCGCTCGCGTTGAGCATTTCGCTGGTGGCCACCGCGGGCTGCCAGATGGTCACGATGCCCGATCGCAGCCTCATCCATGAGGACACGGGAGGGAGCGGCGGACAGGGAGGAACGGGCGGAGGGGGCTCCGGCGGCAATGACGGCGGCGGCGGGAGCAGCGATGGCGGCGGCGGGAGCAGCGATGGCGGCGGCGGGAGCAGCGACGGCGGAGGTGGCTCCGGCGGTGGCGATGGCGGCTCCGGCGGTGGCGATGGCGGCTCCGGCGGTGGCAATGGTGGCTCCGGCGGTGGCGATGGTGGCTCCGGCGGTGGCAACGGCGGGAGCGATGGTGGCGCCGGCGGAGTCGATGGCAACGGCGGCAACGGAGGCGACGCTGGAGCCGGCGGGGACGGCGGAGCGGGCGGCATCGACGGCTCCGGCGGCGGCGGCGACGTCCCGTGCACCGGCGACACCGACTGCCCCGCGCCTGACGGCGAGTGCGCGGTCGCGAGGTGCGTCGACGGTGGATGCACGACCGAGCCCGTTGCCTCGGGGACGCCCGTGAAGGAGCAGATGGCCGGCGACTGTCGCGAGCGCGTCTGCGACGGTGACGGCGCGGTCATGGAGGTCGACGACGACGACGATGTGCGCGACGACCACAGCCAGTGCACGGTCGACTCCTGCCGCGATGGCTCGCCGATCAACGCCCCGGTCGAGGCCGGCACCTGGTGCCCCCTGGCCGACGGCGGGCTGTGCAACCCCGCCGGGGTCTGCGTGCAGTGCCTCGTCGACTCGGACTGCCCGACCGAGGTCTGCATCGACTACGTCTGCCAGGTCGCCTCGTGCGAGGACGGCCTGCACAACGGCGACGAGGGCGGCATCGACTGCGGCGGCAGCGCCTGCCCTGCGTGCGGAGCGCCGGCCAGGGTGACCTCCGTCGATTATCCGGTCATCGCCGTCGGCGGCGCGCTCGTGCTCACCGGCTCCGGCTTCACCGGGGCGACGGGGGTGACCGTGGGCTTCGCGCCGCAGCCCTTCACGATCGACTCCGACACGCAGATCACGATCCCCGCGCTCTCGGACGCGACGCCGATCGGCCCGGGGGACATCGTCGTGAACCGGCCGGGGGCGCGGTGGACGTCGTTCCCGGTGACGGTGATCCAGCTCCAGATCAACGAGGTCGACGCCGACACGGCGGACAGCGGCGACCTGCTCGAGTTCATCGAGATCAGCACGGGCTGGCGGTACGTGAGCCTCGCCGGCTACACGCTCGTGCTCTACGACGGGGCCACCGACGGCTCCTACCGCGCGATCGAGCTCGAAGGCACGACGGACGTGGGCGGGCTCCTGCTCGTCGGCACCAGCGGCGTCGTACCGACGCCCGCCATCGTCCTCCCGACCAACACCCTGCAGAACGGCCCGGCCGCGGTCGCCTTGTACCAGGCGCTGCCCGCGGAGTTCCCTGCGTCCACGCCGGCCACGGCGGCGCGCCTCATCGACGCGCTCGTCTACGGACCGGCGGCCGAGCCGGACGCGCAGCTCTTGAACGCGCTGATCTCGAGCGCTCCGGGGCGCGTCCAGGTCAGCGAGGGCGCGACCTCCGCGCTGTCGGAGGCGCAGTCGATCCAGCGCTGCGCCGACGGCCTCCGCGACGGCCGCCGCTTCGGGGCGGCGGCGCCCACCCCTCGCAGGCCCAACACCCTCCCCTGCCCCTGAAGAAGGCGCGGCGCAGCTGGCAGCGCGCCGCGCCGCCGCCGCCCGGCGCTGGGCTCCGGGGCTCAGCGCTCGAGGTGGATCTCGAAATCCTCGATGCTCACGGCGAGCTCGTAGCGCTCCTCGATGAGCCCCGCGAGCTCAGGGAACCCGTTCAGGGTGTCGCGCGAGTCGATCACGTCGCCGGTCACCGAGGGGAAGACGTCGTGGCGCTCGACCACGATCGCGGCCGGCGGGCTCGCGGCGAGGTCGCGCATCAGCGCGTCGCGCGCCTCCTGCCGGGCCCACGCCGCGCGCTGCGGGACGTTGTAGAGGTAGCGCGTCGCCGGCGGGCGATCGGCGAGATCGTAGATCACCGGCTCGAAGCCCCACACGAACACGGGGCGCCCCGGCGCGACGCGCTCGCGCAGCCACATGGCGACCTCCCGGTTCGCCGCGGCGTTGACGTCGGCGACCGACGCGAGGCGATCGAGGCGCGCCTGGTCCCTCGCGCCGGTGGCGAGCACCGCGATCCGCTTGGCGCAGCGCTCGATGTAGTCGTCGGCCACGTCCTTGGTCGCGGAGCGGGCGAAGGCGGTCGCGACGAGCGCCGCGAGGAGCGCCGCCGCGGCCGCCTTCGCGCCGGACCGGGTGCACCGCTGCCACGCCTTCCAGAGGCCGAGCGCGGCGAGCATCGCGGTGAGCGGCCACGTCGCGCCGTAGTGGTAGGGGAAGAACTTCGCCTGCATCACGACGCCGACGAGGTGCATGGCGATCACGCCCGAGAGCAGCGCCACGCCCGCCCGCTCGTGGCGTTCGGGGTGCAGCGCGACCAGGCAAGCGAGGCCGAACGCGAGCGGGCCGGAGTAGTGGACGAGCCACTCGCTGGCGCCGTACCACGCCATGCCGAGCACGCTCGCGCCGCGCCAGCCGAGCGCGGTGTAGTGCGGCGTGAAGACGAAGAGGACCTCCCGCAGATCGCCGAGCGCGCCCCTCAGGGCGAACCAGGCGGCGCAGGCGAGCACGGGGAGCACGCCGCCCAGCGCGATGAGCAAGGCGGGCCGGAGCGCCGCCCAGAGGAGCGCGGCCGCCGTCGATCGGACCGGCCCGGACGCGGGTGTCGCAGAGCGCGCCGGCTCGCCCTGGAGCGCGGTCGGACCGGCGTCGATCCAGCGCTGGACGGCGGCCCGCGCCGCGCCGCGCCGCGCGAGCTCGGCGAGGGCGGGCGCGGCCAGCGCGACGGCGAGCACGACGCCGCCCCCGGCGAGGGGCGGCTTGAGGAGGCCGGCGGCGCCGAAGAGCGCGCCCGACAGGACCAGCGCGGCGCCGCGCGGCGCCGGGCGGGGCGCGCCGTCGCGGCCGCGCGGCGCCGGGCGGGGCGCGCCGTCGCGGCCGCGCGGCGTGGCCACGAGCAGCGCGGCGATGGTGAGCATGCCGCCGAACGACTCGGGCTGCGCCGTGTGCCAGAAATCGAGCTGGGCGTGCACCAGCACGGCGAGCGCCGCGGCGACGACGCCGATCCGCCGGTCGCCGAAGAGGCGGGCGGCGAGCGACGCCATCGCGAGGCACATGCCGGCGAGGCCGAGGACCTCGAGGACGCGGATGCCCCACTGCGCGGGACCGAAGAGGGCGCGGGCGAGCGCGTAGATGAGGAAGATGCCGGGCGGCTTGAAGTCGAACGCGTCGCGGTAAGGCATGCCGCCGTCGAGCACCGCGCGCGCGACCATGGCGTAGATGCCCTGATCGCGGCCGTAGCCGTAGGTCAGCACCTGCAGCAGCAGGAACGCGATGACGCCGAGCGAGGCCGCCCGGATCGCCCGCGCCCCCACGACGCGCGGCGGCCCGGCGGCGAGGCGCTCGCGCGCGCTCTCGCTCGAGGGGGCCAGGGGGGCGGGGGCTGCGGTCGCATCCGGCGCGGCGTCACGCACGGGGCCCTTGTACCGGCTGGGGCCCGCCAGCGTCTACGTGCGTCGACATACGATTCCAGCCGCCCTGCGCCCAGGTGGAGGCGCGCCTCGGTGGAGGCGGCTCGCCGTGGCCGAGACCGACGCAACCGACGCGACCGACGCGACCGACGCGACCCACAAAAAAGGATACACACCGGACGAACACTGTGTCGTTGCTCTCGAAGGGCGGGCGGCGTATACGACCGTGCCGCCTAGCCCGGAGAGGTGAAACGGGCGCTCACGGCGGCGCGCGTTGGAGGCGCGAGAAGCGATGGTCGAAGTCCGCATGCCACAGCTCGGTGAGAGCGTGGTCGAGGGAACCGTCTCGAGGTGGCTCGTGCGCGAGGGCGATTTCGTCAAGCGCGAGCAGCCGCTGCTCGAGGTCGCGACCGACAAGGCCGATACGGAGATCCCGGCGCCCGTCGCGGGTCGTGTCTCGCAGATCGCGGTGGCCGAGGGCACCGTCGTCGCCAAGGAAGGTCTGCTCTGTCGGATCGACGAGACGGCGCAGGGCGAGGCCCAGACGACGGCCCAGCGCGCGAGCGCGCCGCCGGCGCCGTCCGAAGCGCGGCCCGCCGCGCCGGCGCCCGGCAGCAACGGACACGACGAGAGCGCCCGCCCCCTGACGAGCCCGTCGACGAAGAAGCTCGCGCGCGAGTCGGGCGTCGACCTGCGCGACGTGCACGGGACAGGCGATCACGGCCGGATCACCCGCGACGACGTGATGCGCGCGGCGCACGGCGCGTCGGCCGAGCCGGCGCCTCAGCCGAGCGCGGCGGCCCAGCCGGCGAGCGCGGCCGCGGAGCTCTCGCAGCTCATCCAGGCGAGCGGCGGGTTCGTGCCGCCGGTGCCCGGCGTCGGGTACGGCGCGTACAAGGTGCCGCCCTACTCCCCGAAGCCCGGCGACAAGGTGGTGCCCTTCAGCCGGCGCCGCCGCATCACCGCCGACCACATGGTCTATTCCAAGGTGACGTCGCCGCACGTGGTGACGGTCGCCGAGGTCGACCTGCACGAGACGTCGAAGCTGCGCGACCTCCACAAGGACGAGTTCAAGCGGGCGGGCGTGTCGCTGACGTTCCTGTCCTTCATCTGCGCCGCGGCCGTGCGCGCGCTGCGCGAGCACCCGGAGTTCAACGCTCGAGTGCTCGAGAACTCGTACGTGGTGCTGCGCGACGTCAACCTCGGCGTGGCGGTGGACACGCCCGGCGGCCTCATCGTCCCGAGCATCAAGCACGCGGACGAGCTGTCGCTGCGGGGCATCGCGAGGAGCATCGACGAGCTGGCCGGGCGCGCGAAGTCCGGCAAGATCACGGCCGACGATCTCGCGAACACGACCTTCACGGTCTCGAACCCCGGCCTCAAGGGGAACCTCTTCGGCGGCGCGATCATCTCGCAGCCGAACGTGGGCATCCTCCGGATGGGGGAGATCAAGAAGCGCGTCGTGGTGGTCACGAAGGACAAGGAGGACTCGATCGCGATCCATCCGGTCATGTTCCTCGCGCTGTCGTACGACCACCGCATCATCGACGGGGTGCTGGCGAACTCGTTCCTCTGGCGCGTCACCGACATCCTCACACGCGGGGAGTTCGAGGTATGAGCGTGACAAGCGAAGTGCAGGGCCTGCGGGCGCTCAACGAGGTCGATCCGGAGATCGCCGAGCTGATCCGCCTGGAAGAGCGGCGGGAAGCGGACACGCTCCGGCTCATCGCGAGCGAGAACTACGTGTCTCGGGCGGTGCTCGAGGCGACGGGCTCGGTGCTGACGAACAAGTACTCCGAGGGGTACCCGCACAAGCGGTATTACGAGGGTCAGCAGCAGGTCGACGTGGTCGAGGAGCTCGCGCGGACGCGGGTGGCCAAGCTGTTCGGGGCCGACCACGTGAACGTGCAGCCCTACTCCGGGAGCCCGGCCAACCTGGCCGTCTACCTCGCGTTCGCGCAGGCGAACGACACGATCATGGGCCTCGGCCTGCCCGCGGGCGGGCACCTGACCCACGGCTGGTCGGTGAGCATCACCGGGAAGTACTTCAAGAGCGTGCCGTACGGGGTTCGCGAGAGCGATCACCGCATCGACCTGGATCAGGTCCGTGACCTGGCGCGCGCCCACCGGCCGAAGCTCATCTGGTGCGGGACGACGGCGTACCCGCGCACGCTCGACTTCGCCGCGTTCCGGGCGATCGCCGACGAGGTGGGGGCGATCCTGGCGGCGGACATCGCGCACATCGCGGGGCTCGTGGCCGCGGGGGTGCACCCGTCGCCGGTGGGCATCGCCGACGTGGTGACGTCGACGACGCACAAGACCTTCCGGGGCCCGCGCGGCGCGATGATCCTCTGCAAGAAGGAGCACGCGGGCGCGATCGACAAGGCGGTGTTCCCCGGCCTCCAGGGCGGTCCGCACAACCACACGACCGCGGCCATCGCGGTCGCGGCGAAGGAGGCCTCGGAGGAAGGGTTCCGGGCCTACGCGAGGCAGATCGTGGTGAACGCGCAGGCGCTCGGGCGCGCGCTGGAGTCGCGCGGCTTCCGGCTCATCACCGGCGGGACCGACAACCACCTCTTGCTGATCGACATGACGCCGAAGGGGATCGCGGGCAAGCCGTACGCGCAGGCGCTCGATCGCGCGGGCATCGTGGCGAACTACAACTCGATCCCGTTCGATCCGCGCAAGCCGTTCGACCCGTCGGGGCTCCGCATCGGCACGCCGGCGGTGACGTCGCGCGGGATGGGCGTCGCCGAGATGGAGCGCCTCGCGGCGTGGATGGATGAGGTGGCGCAGAACGTGAACGACGAGGCGCGCATCGCGCGCATCGCCGCCGAGGTCGCGGAGCTCTGCCGCGGCTTCCCGGCGCCCGGCATCCGGCTCTAGCCAAACCTGCGGCGAGCCGCGGCGCTGCGGCCGAGGACGCCACGGAGAGCGATCTCCTGGCGTCCTCGGCGCTTTTGTGGCCGATACCCGAGGACGCCGGGGAGAGCGATCTCCCGGCGTCCTCGGCGTCCTGGCGGCGTCACTTCACGTAAAGCTGCGCGGCGGCGACGCCCGAGCCGGAGGTGGCCTTCACGATGTACTTGGCGTTGATGCCGACGGGGAGCGACCAGCGGTAGCAGTTGCCCCGACCGCCGAGCGCGGCGTTCGAGCCGCTCGAGTTGTCCTGCGCCAGCACCGATGAGCCCATCGGGATCGGGGTGAGCGCGACCAAGCTGATGTCGAGCTCGGTGATCCCCGCGCCGACACCGACGATCGTGTAGCACTTGCCGGGCATCAGCTGGATCTGCTGCTCGAGGGTCTGTCCGGCGCTGAACTGCCCCGCGATCGGCCCTCCCTCCTTCGTCATGCCGGGCGCCTCGGTCGCAGCGAGGTTGTTCAGCGGGATCGTCGCGGCGGAGGCGAGGTTCGGATCGATCGCCGAGGCGCTGCCGGAGCTAGTCCCGCCGCTCGGGGCCGGCTGCTGCCCGCCGGTCCCGCCGGTCTGCTGGCCAGGGAGCGGGAACGGCCAGGGAAAGCCGCCAGGCTGCGCCGTCGGGGCAGGCTGCGTCGTCGTCGGAGCAGGCTGCGTGGGGGCCGGCTGCGTGGGGGCCGGCTGCGTCGGGGGGGGCTGGTACCCCGGCTGCTGGTACCCGGGCTGCTGGTACCCCGGCTGCTGGTACCCGGGTTGCTGATACCCCGGCTGCTGATACCCCGGCTGCTGGTACCCGGGCTGCTGGTAGTAGCCGGGCGGGGGCTGGTTCGCGTAGTTCGGCGGCGGCGTGGACGCCTCCCGCTGTTGACAACCAGCAGCGAGGGCAGCGGTGAGGACCAGGGCAGGCAGGACGCCAATCGTACGGAGCAAAAGAACCTCCTCGAATTTCCGGCAGAACGCCGCGTTCAATCTCACTGACGGGCTCGCGACGCAACGGGTGGCTCGCGGGGAGCTCCCCGGCGCGCCCCCCGAAGCCCGCTCAACCGAGCTCCAGGTCCGTCCGCCGGATGTCGCTTTGGACGTGGCACGCCCTCGCTTTCATCGCGTCCATCCGACGGATTGATGCTGTTTCTGCCATGATTTCCCGGGTTATTGCGGCCAGGCGCGGCTGGCCGGGGCCCAAAAGTGAGGTAGCCTACGGCATGACCGACCACGGCTCCCGAGCGAAGCTCGATCGTCCCGGAGAGTTTGCTCAGTGGTTCCTGGAACGAGAAATGCTGGCGAGCGCCGGCATGGGGCTCGCGGCCGACAGGGCGCGGCTGCACCTCGGACGCGCGGTCACGTTCCTGGAGCAGGGGATGCTGCGCGAGTCGCTGGTGGAGGCGAACTCCGCCGCGTACCTCGATCAGGCGATCCGGCCCGAGGCGCTGCTCATTGCGCGCATGTGCATCCTGCGCGAGTTCGTGGGCGAGTCCGGCGGCTGAGCGGCGCGAACACCCGAACGCCCGCGCCAGCTTGCCTGCAGGCTTGCGCCGGCGGCGCGGCCGCGCAAGACGCTCGCACATAGCCCCCGCCCCCTGGCGGGTGTATGAGCGCCGCGAGCACAGCTGTCCCAACGAGGGGCCGCGGCGTGCGGCAGGGCTGTGCGCGAGGAGGCCGCAGATGACGGTGACGGGTAGGTCGTTGGGTTCAGCAGTGCTCCTGGCGCTGTCGGTGGCAGCGCTGGGCTGCGGCGGCAGCAGCAAGGAGTCGGAGTTCGCGGACGACGCCCCGGACGCGGGGACGCCGCCGCCGCCCCCGCAGCCGACAGCGTCCGTGCCGCCCCCGGACGCCGGCTTGCCCCCGGTCGCGGCGCCCACGGTGGCGCCCTGCGATGGAGTCCAGTCGCTCGCGATGACCACCATGTTCCAGGGCCGCGCCGCCGGCGAGGCGCCGAAGATGCAGCCGGAAGGGGCGCCCGTCTGCAGCGTGGTGCCCGAGGGACAGACGGCCTCTGGGCAGACCTTCATGCTCCAGCCGGGCAATTGCTACACGTTCCTGGCGCAGGCGCTCCCCACCGTCACCGAGGTGGACGTCCAGCTGGAGCTCGATCTGAACGCCGGAGGACAGCCAGGGCTCGCTGCGTTCAACCTGAAACCGGTGCTCGCCGTCGACTCGGACACCGGCCCGACTGCCGCCATCGGAGCCAAGCAGAGCTGCTACCAATGGCCGTTCCCCATCGCGGCGACGGCCAAGCTGGTTGTCAAGGCGCGCACCGGCTCGGGACCGGTGGCGGCGCAGGCCTACAGCCGCAAGAAGTGAGCTGACCTCGCCGCGGGGGCGGCGGCGGCATCGAGCCGCCCGGGCCCCCCCGGAGGCGGCGCGCGTCGCCGGCGCCGCGCGAGCCGCCCCGCTGCGCGCGCTGGGCGCCCTTCCGCCGCCCCGGCGACGGCGTGCCGAGGCCATGGAGCAAGAACGGCCACGTCGCCGTGGCCGCCCTGCGCTCCGCTGGGAGATCCCGTAAGACTACAGGAGCGCGTCCTTGATGGCCTTGATCGGCCGAGCGCGGACCGACTTGCTCGCCGGCTTCGCGGCGAAGGTCATCGGCTGCTTGGTAAACGGGTTGATCCCCTGGCGCGCCTTCGTCGCAGGGCGCTTGACCACCCGGAACTTCGCGAAGCCGGGCAGCGTGAACACGCCCGACTTCTTCAGCTCGCGATGACCGATCGTGATGAGGGACTCGAGAACGTTCTTGACCTGCTTGCGGCTCAGCTCATCACCGGCAGCTTCGGTGATGGCCTGGATCAGGCCGCTCTTGCTCAACGTCTTCTTCGCGCCGCCCCCGGCCGTCTTCTTACTTGCCATGGCACTCTCCTCGGACATGAGCTCGCGCGCGACACCTCGCCGCGCACAGCCTCAGTGAACCTTACACACGACACAGGA
The DNA here is from genome assembly GCF_051525985.1 of Sorangium sp. So ce145. Taxonomy (NCBI): domain Bacteria; kingdom Pseudomonadati; phylum Myxococcota; order Polyangiales; family Polyangiaceae; genus Sorangium; species Sorangium sp. So ce145. The sequence goes on from NZ_CP150315.1 coordinate 9,069,063, forward strand.
CAAAAAAAGACAAAACTGCGGGGAGAAATAGCGATTTCTGAGACGGGGCATCGCGCGGACCCCTGAAAGACCGCGCCGGAGCGGCGCGCCAGAGGGGCAACCAGCCGCCGGGAAGGGCGGCGGCGCGGCGCCGTAGCGGGCCGGAGAGCGTCAAAAAACGCCTGGAGTCGCGCGGTTTTGCGCGCTCCACGCCCCGGCGCGCGCCGCCTGGGGCGGCCGCGGAGGCGGCCGCCGCGACCTGGGCATACCCGCGGAGACGCGCGGGACAGGCCCTCAGCCGGCGCGCAGCTCGTCGAGGAGCGCCCGGGCCGCCTCGAGCGAGCCGTCCTCCGAGACGGACTTGTCGAGCATCAGGCGCGCTTTCCGTCGGTCGCCGGCCGCGAGCGCCATCGCCCCGAGGTGGTAATAGGCGAGCGCCCGCGCGGCGGGCGTCGTGCCTCCCTCGCCGGGCTCGGGGGAAATCTTCATCAGGGTGACCGCGCGGTAAGCGCGCGCGGCGATGTCCTCTTCCCCCAGCCCGAGCGCGCTCTCGCCGAGCTCCATGGCGATCTCGCCGTTCTGAGGATCGTTCTCGAGCGCCCTCGTGAGCGCCGTGAGCGACTCGTGCAGATTGCCCTCGGCGTCCTCGATCCGCGCGACGCGGTGGTAGACGGCGCCGAGGTGCCGCGAGCGGCGCCCCTTGGCAGCCACGATGAGCTCGGCGGTGACCGCGCGCGCCTCTCTCGAGTCGCCCGCGGCGATCAGCGCGTCCACGAGCAGGAGGGCAACCTCGTTATCTTCAGGGCGCAGGGAGCGCGCCTCCCGGAGCGCCGCGGCCGCTTGCGCGGCGTCGCCGACGTCGAGCAGCAGGCGGCCGGCGGCGACGAGGAGCGTGAAGCGGCCGGCCACGTCGGACGCCGCGGCGGCGTCCTCGAGCGTGATGGCGGCGAGCTCGCGGTTCGCGCCGATCTCCGCGTAGAGCGCGCGCAGGCGATCGCGGATCTCGGGATTGCCCGGCGCGGCGCGGAGCGCGCGCTCGAGCCCGCCGCGGGCGTCGCCCAGGTGGCCCGCGCGCGCGCACGTGCCGGCCAGGAGGAGCGCCGTGGCGACGAGGGCGTCGCCCTCCTCGAGCGCGATGAGCCTGCGGTAGACGGCGCTCGCGGCGTCCCACCGCGCGGCGGACTCCTCGAGGCCGGCGAGCGCCTTGAGCGCGGCGCGGTCCTTGGAGTCGGCGTGGAGCAGATCGCCGAGGTGGGCGCGCGCGCGCTCGACGTCGCCCGAGCGCGCGAGGATCTCGGCGAGGCGCAGCCGGAGCGCGCGCGGCGAGGCGGCGCCCGCCGCGTCCTCGCTGAGCGTGCCGCCGGCCTCGGCCTCGGCGGACCGCGCGCCCGCGTGGTCCGCGCGCGCGAGCGCCCGCTCGAGCTCGGCGACGAGCTCGCTGGCGTACTCGGCGCCGCCGAGCGCGTAGGCGCGCTCGAGATCGGCGAGGGCGCGGTCGCCCTGGCCGAGCGCGCCGTGGACCTCGGCCCGCGCGCGGTAAAGCCACGGGTCGTCCGGGCTCGCCTCGAGCGTCGCCGTGAGCGCGCGGGCCGCGCGGGCGTGGTCGGAGACCGCGCCGCACGCGTCGATGAGCGCGATCAAGACGTCGCGATCCCCGGGCGCGACGCGGAGGGCGCGCTCGAGGAGCTCGGCCGCCGCCGCGGCGTCGCCCGCGCGATCGCGGAGGATCTCGGCGGCGCGGCAGAGCGACGCGACGCGCGCCTCGTCGCCGTCGGCGCCGTGCGCCGTCAGCACGTGGAGCTCGGCGAGGGCGTGCCAGGCCTCGCGGGCCGCGTAGCGCGACGCGAGCTCCTCGCGGAGCCGGTCGTTCGCGGGGTAGACGGCGTACCCGGCCTTGAGGGCGGCCTCCGCCGCGGCGTCGTCGCCGCGCGCGCCGTGCAGCTCGGAGAGCTCCAGGGCGAGCTGGGCCGCCTCGCCGCCCTGCTCGGTGCGCAGGAGCTTCTCGAGCGCGTCGATGAGGTCGTCCGCGTTGTCGCGCTTCCGGCTGAGGCGCACGAGCGCGCGGAGCACGTCGCGGTTCGCGCCGTCCCAGTCCGCGGCCCCGAGATAGACGTCGCGCGCGCCGCGGTCGTCGCCGCGCTGCTCGAGGAGGGCGCCGAGGCGCATCGAGATCGAGGCGATCGAGGCGACATCCGCGCGATCCTTGGCGGCGTCGAGCTGCAGCGCGAAGAGCTCGCCGAGCTCGTCGGTGCGGCCGGCCTCCTCGAGCATGGTGGCGAGGAGGATGGCGGCCTCCATCTGGGTCGGATCCTCGTCGAGGATGTCGCGGAGCAGGGCCGCCGCCTCCTCCGGCGACTCCCGCGCGAGGAGGCGCGCGCGCTCGAGGCGCAGCGCGCAGCGCTCGGCGAGATCGTCGACGAGGGGCGCCGTCTCCTCGAGCAGCGCGGAGAGGCGCGCCGCGTCGCCGCTCCGCCGGTACACGCCGGCGAGGGGCGTCCAGATCTCGCGCTCGGCGGGCTCGCGGGCGCGGAGCTCCTCGTAGAGGCGCGCTGCGCGGGAGAGGTCGGCGAGCGGGCCGGCGGCGAGCTCCGCGGCGTGCAGGAGCAGCGCGCGCTCCTCCTCGGGCGCCGAGGCGCGCGCGGCGCGCTCGCAGAGCGACGCGGCGGCCGCGAGATCGCCGGCCTCCTCGCGGAGCTCCGCGAGCGCGACGAGCGCCCACGCGGAGCCGGACGGATCGGACGAATCGGACGGATCGGATGAATCGGACGAAGATCGCGCGCCCGAGCCGACGATGCGCAGCAGGATCGACTCGGCCAGCCCGCGATCGCCGAGCGCGCGGGCGGTGCGGACGGCCTCCTCGAGGACCCCGGGGCCCTCGACCTCGGCGAGGAGCAGCAGCGCGTCCACGAGGGCGCGCGGCCGCCCGCTCTGCCGGGCGAGGCGCTCGAAGAGGCGGATCGCGCGCGGGTTCCTCGGATCGGCGCGGAGCGCGTCGCGCAGGATCGACTCGGCCCGGTCCGGATCGGCGTGGAGGTCGAGCGCCTCTTCGAGGAGCGAGATCGCCTGATCGACGTCCGCCGCGTCCGCCGCGAGCAGCGCGGCCAGGCGGTACCGCGGCCCGGCGCGATCCGCGCCGCCCGCGGGGGCGGCCGGCGCGTCGGCGAGGCCGATGCGCTTGCGGAGGACGTCCGCCTGCGCGGCGCGGTCGCCGAGGCGCGCGTAGATGGCCTCGAGCGAGCTCCACACCTGCTCGATGTCGGTGCCCGCGTCGCGGCCCGCGCGGGCGTAGAAGGGCGCGCCGGCCGCGATCTTCGCCTCCGCGCGGCGGTAGACGGCCGCGGCGCGCTCCTGATCGGCCGGCGAGAGCTCGAGGGCGCGGCCGAAGCGGAGCAGGAGCGCGACCTCGTACGGCTCGGACGCCGCCCGGGCGACGAGCCGCTCGACGAGGTCGAGGTACCGCTGCGTCTGGCCCGAGCGGCGCGCGAGCTCGAGGGCGGCGTCGTGCGCGGCGCCGGCGCCCGGCGTGAGATCGAGGGCGCGCAGGCGGGCCGAGAGCGCGGGCTCCGGGCGATCGAGCGGGCCTTCGTAGAGCGACGCGAGCTCGCCGAGCGCCGCGGCGGCGTCCTCGGCGGGCCCCTCGGCAGGGCCGGCGAGCCGCGCCTCGAGGGCGCGCGCGAGCAGGTCGTGGCGCCCGCGGGCGCGCAGCGCGGCGAGGAGCTTCTCGTGCTCGGCGTCGCTCTCGCGCGCCGCCTCGAAGGCGGACTCGACGTACTCCGCCTCGCGATCGGGCGCCCCCTGCCGGCGCGCGATCTCGCCGAGCGCGAGCAGGACCTCGGCCCGGCTGAACGAGGTCGAAGGCGGGAGGCCCACGCTGGAGCGCATCGGCGGCATCGTGCTGCGCCGCACGCCGACGAGCCCCTCGCCCTCGTCGCGGGGCCGGCGCGCGACGAGCAGCAGCGCGCGGTAGGCGCGGTGCGCGCGCTCGAGCTGGTCGTCCTCGAGGGCGAGGCCGGCGAGGCCGTGGAGCGCGTCGGGGTGCGCGGGGTCGACGCGCAGCGCGAGGTCGAACTCCGCCATCGCGCGGGCGCGATCGCCCGTCGCGAGCGCGACGCGGGCGAGCTCGTAGTGGACGAGCGCGCGCTCCTTGGGGCGGCGGGTGCCGAAGTCGGCGATGATCCCGCGCAGGGCCGCTGTCGCGTCGTCGGTCCTGCCGGCGGCGGAGAGGGCGCGGCTCCGCGCGAGGCGCAGCGAGAGGTCGTCCGGCGCGAGCGCGATGGCCTCGTCGAACAGCGGGATCGCGGCGGCGGGCGAGCCGCCGCGCGTGAGGTAGAGGTCAGCGGCCTCGCGGAGGAGCGAGAGCCGGGCCGGCGCCTCGTCGGCGCGCGCGGCGTCGCCCGCGATGAGCGCGGCCAGGGCGCTCCACGCGCCCGACGCGCGGTAGAGGTACGCGAGCCGCTCGCGCAGCGGCGCGGGCTGCGCGGCGCGGGGCAGCGCTCGCTCGAGGGCGGCGCGGGCGCGATCGGCCTCGCCGGCGGCGAGGTACGCGTCCGCGAGGCGGAGCGCCGCCTGGTGCAGCTCCTCGGGCGCCGCGCCGGCGCAGAGCCGCTCGAGCGCCTCGGCGGCGGCCGCGTGCTCGCCGCGGCGCGCGAGCAGCCGGGCGAGGGCGTCGAGCGCCTCGACGGACCCGATGTCCGCGGCGCGGCGGTAGCTGGCGATCGCGCGCTCGGGCTCGTTGAGCTCGTGCTCGGCGAGGGACGCCGCCTGGAGCCAGAGCTCGGCGGCCGCCATGCCGGCGTCCGCCGACCCGCGCGCCGCCGCCTGCTCCTCGCGGAGCAGCATGAGCTCCCGGTGCAGCCCGCCCGCCTCGAGGAGCGAGGCGAGCCTGTCGATCGACGGGCCGTGCCCCGGGCTCTCCGCGAGGTTCCGGCGGAGCAGCGCGATCGCCTCGGACGCGCGCGTGGCGTCCGCGAGGAGCTCCGCGGCGTCGTAGCGGAGCGCGACGCGGCGCTCGAGATCGCCGGAGACCTCGATCTGCCGCTCGCGCAGGCGCACGAGCTCCTCGCGCCGCCCGGCCGCCCGGAGCAGCGCGGCGAGGCTCTCGCCGACCGGCTCGTCCGTCGGATCGTCCGCGAACAGCCCGCCGTAGAGGGCGATCGCCTCGCCGGGCTCCGCCGCCTCGGCGGCGACGCGCAGCAGCCGGCGCCGCTCGCTCGGCGCGAACGGGAGCGCGGCGCCGCGCCGGCACAGCGCGACGATCTGCGGCCTGTCGCCCGCGCCCTCGAGCATGCCGACGAGCGCGTCGATCGCCCAGAGGGCGGCGCTCGAGGCTGGCCACGCGCCGGGCGCAGGGGGCTGCTCCTCCGCGTCGGCGAGGCGCTGCACGGCGATCTCGAGGAGCCCGGCCGCGATCTCGCGGGCCCGCACCGCGTCGCCGGCGTCGCGCGACGCCTCCACGGCCTCGCGGTGGAGGGCGAGGTCGTGCCCGGTCGCCGCGGCGAGCCGGAGCAGCGTCGGGACGAGCGAGGGCCCGCGCCGCCGCCGCAGGAGCTCCGCGAGATCGAGCAGGATCGCGCGGTTCGCCGGGTCGTGGAGGAGCGCGCGCTCGAACGCGCGCTCGGCGGCGTCCTCGTCGGCGCGCGCGTCGCGGTGCCAGCGGCCCACGCGGGCCGTGAGGTCGCGGAGCGTGGCGGCAGGGACGTCGCCGCGGCGCTCGAGCTCGGGCAGCGCGTCGGCGATCGTGTGCCAGCGGCCCGCGAGGTCCGTGAGCCGCAGGAGGCCCTCGGGCGGCTCGGCGCCGGGCGACAGGAGGAACGCGCGGAAGGCGAGCTCGAAGGCGCCCTCCCGGTCGGCGCCTCGCTCCTCGAGGAGCGCCGCGGAGGCCTTCAGGATGGCGACCCGCTCGGTGTCCGTCCCGGCCGCGGCGAGCCGCGGCTCGAGCAGCGCGATCTGGCCGCGCCAGTCGTCCGCGTCGGCGCAGATCTCGAGCAGCGCGCCGACGGCGGCGACCAGCGCGCCGCGGTGCTCGGCCGACGCCGGGTCGATGCGGCGGAGCAGCTCCTCGAGCCCCGCGCGCGGCCCGGGCGAGCGCGCGTCCCGCTCGCCTTCGGCCGCCCCCCACTCGCCCTCCCCGCCAGAGCCCTCGACGCCCGCGCGGCGCGCGTCCCGCTCGGCCTCGTGCGCGCGGCGGTAGCCCTTCACGGCGAGCTCCCACGCGAGCGTGCGATCACGGTGCGTGTCGCCGAGGCGCTGGAAGAGCTCCACGCTGCGCGCCGCGCCCGCCCCGCCGGGGAGCGCGCCGGCCGCGGACGCCTCGACCTCGAGCAGCGCGACGAGGTCGCCCCAGCGCTCCGCGCGCGTGTAGAGCGCGCAGAGCGCGTCCCCGCTCTCCGGGTCGGGCGCGAGCTCCTCGCGGATGCGGCGCCAGGTGGCGATGGCCTCGTCGGCGTCGCCGAGCTCGCGCTCGAAGAGCCGCGCGACGCGCCCGAGATCGCGGCGGCCGCCCGCGCCGCCGCGCACGGCCGCGCGGCGCTCCAGCACGGCCGTGAGCTCGCGGTACCGCCCGCCCTCCTCGAGGAGCGCCGCGAGGCCGTCGAGCGCCGCGAGATCCTGGCGGTCGTCGACGAGGCGCGCCGAGTACGCCGCGATCGCCCGCGCCTCGTCGCCGAGCCGCGAGGAGGCGAGCCGCGCGAGCTCGCCGAGGGCCTCGCGCCGCGCCGCCGGATCCGTCTCGATCGCGGCGAGCGTGTCGAGCACGTCGCACCGCTCGGCGACGCGGTCGGCCTCCGCGAAGAGCCGATCGAGCGCGCGGGCGGCGTCCCGCGCGGCCTCCGCGTCGCCGCTCGCCTCGGCGAGCGAGAAGAGCCGGCGGAAGAGCGCGATCGCCCCGTCGGCGTCGCCGAGCCGGTCGCGGCGGAGGAGCGCGGCGTCGCGCACGAGCGAGAGCGCCTGCCGCGCGTCGCCGGCGCGGGGCTCGGCCGCGGCGAGGACCTCGGCGAGGCGATCGTGCCGGCCGAGGCGCTCGGCGAGCTCGGCGAGCTCCGCGCGATCGCCGGCCTCCGACGGCCTGAGCTCGACGAGCTCGGCGAGCCGCGCGAACGCGCCCGGCTCGTCGCCGAGGGCGTCGCGGCGGAGCCGCACGATCTCGCGCAGCAGCGCCGGGCGGTCGCCGGCGTCGGCGCCCGCGAGCTGGATCTCGAGCACGCGCACGAGGTCCGTGGGCCTCGCCTCCTCGCGGTAGCGCTCCGCGAGCAGCGCGGCCGACCGCTGCCGCGCCGCGAGCGCGCCGGCCTCGCCGGGCGCCTGCTCGGGCGGCAGCGCCCCGAGGATCCGCTCGAGCAGCGCGAAGGCGTCGACGGGGCGCGGCGCCGCGCGGGCGGCGCGCGGCTCCGGGGGCGCGTCGAGGAGCCGCTCGACCACGGGGAGCGCCGACGCTGCGTCGCCGACGCCCTCGATCCAGAGGAGCGCGACGCGCTCGCGGAGCCGATCCGCGGCGTCGCCGGAGAGCCTCGGCAGCTCGGCCGACAGGAGATCGATGAGCGGGCGGTGCCTGCCGTGCCGCTCGTAGAGCCGCTCCAGCGCGGCGCGGGTGCGCGCGTCGTCCTGGAGCGGGAGGAGCTGCTCGAGGTAGCGCATCGTGCGCTCGCCGTCGCCGGCGAGGTCGCGCGCGACGGCCGCGGCGTCCTCCAGCAGGAAGACGCGCTCGTCGGCCGCCGAGGTGCGCTCGAGCATCCCGTCGTAGAGCGCGAAGAGGTCCTCCCAGCGCTCGGCCGCGTTGTAGGCGAGCTTCAGCCGCTCGAAGCCCCAGAGCGAGCCAGGCACGAGCTCGACGAGCCGGCGGAGCAGCGCGAGGGCGGCCTCCGGCGCGTCGAACCACTCCTCGTGGTGCTCGACGGCCCGCCGGCCGATCTCCTCGACGATGTCGGGCGGGAGCGCCGCGCCCGCGTCGAGCGCCGCGGCGTGCGCGGCCGCGACGCGCTCGGGCTGCTTCGCCCGGCGGCCGAGCTCCTCGAGGCGATCCCAGAGGGCGAGCTCGCCCGGCAGCTCGGAGACCGCGCGCAGGGCGACGCCGAGGCCGCGCGGCGCGTCGTGATCGTGGTGCTCGAGCAGGCGCTCGAACCAGCCGCGGCGGACGGCGGCGCGCTGCGCGGCCGCGAGGCTGCCCGCGTCGAGCAGGGCGCCCGGCGCGGCGTCCGCCGGCGAGCTCGCGAGGAGCGCCTCCAGCAGCGCGACGCGCGCCTCGGGGTCGTCGAGCGCGTCGCACGCGCGCTCGAGGAGGAGCGCCGCGCGCGCCTGCGTCTCGGGGCGCCCGAGCGCGCGCTGCGCGATCTCGACCACCGCGGGCCCGATCGTCCCGGCCTCGATCGCGGGCGCGACCGCGTCGAGCGCGTCCGCCGGTCGATCCAGCCGATCGAAGAGGAGCGTCGCGAGCTCGACGTCGAGCGCGACGCGCGCGCTGCCCTGGCTCCGATCGCGGCGCGCCGCGAGCACCTCCGCCGCGCCCTCGTGATCCCCCACCTCGGCGAGGAGGCGCCCCCGCGCCGCGAGCGCGTCGTCGTTCTCGGGATCCGCCTCGAGCAGCCGGGCGTAGAGCGCCGCAGCCGCCGCGCCGTTGCCGATCTCCTCTTCCCACGCGGCCCACGCGGAGAGCGCCCTCGGGCGCTCGGCCTCGTGCCCGCGCTCCACGAGGAGCGTGAAGAGCCAGCGCCGGTCCACGCGGCGAGCGAGCGTGTCGGCGCTCTGCGCGAGGAACGCGCGGAACGCCTCCAGCGCGGCGGCGTCGAGCGCGCCCGGCGCGGCGTCGCCGTCGTCCTGTGGCGAGAGCAGGCGCCGGTAGACGGACGCGGCGTCGTCCTGCCGCTCGGGATCGGCGGCGAGCACGCGCGCGAGCGCCGCCTCGATCGCTCGGGCCCGCGCCGCCGCCTTGCCGGCGGCCGAGCCCCCCTCCCCCTCGGCGCTCATGCGATCGCGGAGATCGAGCGCGGCGTCGACGAAGCGCGACGTCGCGCGCGCCCGGATCGCCGCGTCCTCGAGCGCCGCGAGCGCGGCGAGCGCCTCGTCGTCGGACGCCGCCGTCTCGAGCAGGACCTCGCAGACGGCCGCGAGCCGGGCCCAGGCCCCCTGCCCGCGGTAGAGCGCCGCGAGGCGGGCGGCGGCGTCGCGGTGCTTCGGCGCGACGGAGAGCACGCGCTCGTAGAGCTTCTGCGCCCGCTCCGGATCCGCGAGCGGCCCCTCGGCGAGCCCGGCGGCGCGCTGCCAGGCCGTCACCGCGGCGTCGAGGTCGCCCGGAGCGGCCTGCGCCGCCGGGGCGTCCGCCGCGCGCGCGGCGTCGGCCGCGTTGGCCGCGTGGATGCCGAACGCCGCGAGCTCGCCGAGGCGCTCCAGCCAGAGCGCCTCGTCCTGAGGATCGCCCGCGGCGGCGACGCGCCGCTCGAGCACCTCGCGGAGCAGCGCCGCGTCGCCCGCGGACAGCGCGAGCGCCTCCATCGCGGAGAGCGCGGCGCCGTCGAGCGCCGCGCCGCTCGAGAGGATCGCGCGGTAGTGCGCGACCGCGCTCGGGACCTCCCCGCCCCTCGCGGCCGCGTCCGCCATGCGCAGCTCGTGGGCGACGCGCGCGTCGGGCGCCACGCCCGGGAGCCGCTCGGCCAGCGCGCCGTAGAGCGCGCTCCACGCGTTGCCCGCCGCGTACGTCTCGAGCAGCGCCTCGTACGCCGCGTCGTCGCCCGGGTCGTCCTCGATGGCCGCGCGGTACGTCGCGGCCGCCCCGGCGAGGTCGCCGACGTCGCGGCGCTGGATGGTGCCGATCGCGTGCAGCAGCTCGCGCCGCCGCGCGGGCGCGCACGGCTGCGCGAGCGCCTCGCGGTAGAGCGCGAGCCGCTCCTCGGGGCTGCCCTGCTCGCGCAGGAGCGCGTCCACGCGCGCGATGAGATCGAGCGACGAGGGCTCGAAGGCGAGCGCGCGGCGGTAGAGGGCGAGGGCCTGCGTCACGTCGCCGCTCGCGAGCAGCGCCTCGCCCGCGCGCCGCGCGAGGTGCGACAGCGCCGGGCTGTCCACCGCGCGATCCCCGAGCGCCCCCGCGAGCGCCGGCGCGCGGCGCGCGGACTCGCTGCCGTGCTCCGTCAGCCGCTCGACCTCGGCGACCCACCGCGCGAGCCGCTCCGGCGCGTACGCGGTCGCGAGCGAGAGCCCGCGCGCCGAGAGATCGAGCGCCTTCTTCGGGTCCCTGAGCTCGCGCTCGGCCACGGAGGCCGCCTCCTCGAGCGCCGCGAGCCTGCCCGACACGTCGGCCGGCGCCGGCGCGGGCGCGCCGGGGGCCCACGCCACGGGCCCGAGCTCCGCCTTCGTCTCGAGCACGCGCACGAGCAGCGGCGCCGCCTTCTCCGCCCGCGCGATCGGCTCCAGCACCGCGCAGGCCGCGAGCCGCTGATCGTCGGTCAGCAGCAGGTGGGAGCTCTGCCGCGACGACTCCGCGCCGGCGGCGCCGTTGCCCGGGGGCGCGCCCAGCATCTTCTCGACCGCGAGCCGGCTCGCTCGGTCGGTCGGATCGAGCGCGAGCGCCTGGCGGTACGCGGCGATCGCGCCGGCCGGATCGTCGAGCCGCGCCATGCGGATCGCGCCGATCCGGGCGAGCACCGAGGCGCGGTCCTGCCCGGCCGCGAGCTCGGTCTCGGCCTCGAGGAGCGCCTCGAGCTCGGCCCAGCGCCGCTCCTGCTCGAGCAGCGGGATGAGCCGCGCGTGCGCCTCGCGCGACGCCCCGAACGCCGCGAGGTAGCGGCGCCAGGCGGCGACGGCGGCGGGCAGATCCGCGAGCCGGGTGCGCAGCTCGGCCGCGCGGAAGGCGAGCTCCCGCGCCGCGCGGCGGTCCGGCTCCGCCTCGGCGCGCCGCTCCAGCACCCACGCGAGGCCCTCGTGCGCCGAGGTGGCCTCGTACAGCCGCTCGAGCGCGGCGAGCGCGCCCGGCTCGCGCGAGGAGCCTGACTCCGCGAGCCTGCGGTAGGCCGCGATCGCGCCCGCGGCGTCGCCGAGCTCCTCCTCGTAGAGGCGCGCGAGCCGCTCCGCCGCGGCCTCGCGCGCCCCGGCCTCCGGCTCGGCCTCGGCGAGCCGCTCGAGCGCGCCCGCGAGCCCGCGCGCGTCGCGCTCGCGCTCGCAGAGCTTCGCGAGCCCGCGGGCCGCGCGCCGCGCGGCCGCGTCGTCGGGCTCGCCGTCGAGCGCCTGCTGGAACGACGCGCGCGCCTTCCTGCCGTCCCCGAGGCCCTCGTACAGCTCGCCGAGCTCGGCGGCGATGCGGGCCTTGAGCGGCTTGTCCTTGGCGCCGGCCGACGCGCGCACGAGCACGCGCGCCGCGTCGGCCTGGCGGTCGAGCGCCGACGCGAGCGCGACGAAGCGCTCGCGCACCGCCTCGTCGGACGGGTCGACCGCGAGGATCTGCTCCGACAGCGAGAACGCCGACGCGAGATCGCCGAGCCGCTGGAACTGCAGCTCGACGAGCCGCTTCTGCACCTCGACGCGGCGCGGCCCGCGCAGGTTCTCGATCTGGAGGGCCATCATCCGCGCCGCCTCCGGGTCGTCCCCGCGGCGCGCGTGGGCCGCCTCCAGCGCCGCGGCCGCGCGCACGAGCACGGTCTTGCGCGCGAGCAGGGCCTCACCGGCGCGGAGGGCGGCCTCGTGGCCCGGGCTCTGCGCGAGCACCTCCTCGACGTGCGGCAGCGCCCGCTCGAGCTCCTTGAGCGGGCCGCTGTAGAGGTCGATGAGCCGCCCGCGGATCTCGAGCGCTCCGTCCGGCAGCCCCTCTGCGGTGAGCGCCTGCTCGAGCATCCTCGCGATCTCCTGGTGCCGCCCGGCGCGCGCGTAGCGCGCCTCGAGCTCCCGGCGCGCCGAGGCGTCGCCCGGGTCGACCTTGAGGATCTGCTGGAGCAGCTTGATCGCGCGCTCCTCGTCGCTCGCGCCGCTTCCGGTGACGTCGACGAGCTCGAACGCGCGGCGGAGCAGCGACAGCTGCTCGGCGCGGTCCGCGCGGTGGCCCGCGGCGAGGGCGTAGAGGTCCGCGAGCTTCGCCGGCTCGTTCGCCTCCTGGAGGATGCGCTCGAGCCGGAAGAACGCCTCCTGGTGCGAGGGCAGCACGGAGAGCGCCCGCTCGAGGTAGGGGCGAGCGCCGCCGGGGTCGCCGAAGGAGTCGGCGAGGAACTCGGCGGCGCGCACGAGGACCTCGGCCTGGGCGGCCTGCGGGAGCATCCCGAACCGCCGCTCGCCGACGAGGCGCTCGTAGGCGAACGCGAGCTCGGAGAACCGGTCGTGGCGGGCGGAGGTCTCGTGGAGCTTCGCCCAGAGCTCCGGGTGCAGGCTCCCCTTGGCCGCCGCGGCCACGAGCACGTCGAGCGCGGCCGCCTCGTTGTCGATCCCCTGCTCCAGCGCGGCTTCGAGGTTGTCGATACGGAACGAGACGCGCGCGCTCTTCGTGTCCTGCTGCATGTGGATCCGGACCTCGGCTGGCGGTGGAGCAAGGGGCCGGCGTGCCGGCGCTGCCGTCGAACCTGCGCCCGCAGTGCGCTGCGGAGCGCTGCCCAAGGTAACAGGAGCGTTTCCCAAATGGGCTCGGGGATCGGGGCCCTGCGCTGGCGGGGATAGGCAGATCTTCGCGGGCGGACGGCGATCCTGCGCGGCGTGTGAGTGAGGATGCGGTCGCTGGCTGCCGAGCGGCGGAGGCGCGGAGAGGGGGAGAACATGCGACATCGGCGGCGCCCGATGTCCGGGGCGCGGATTGGCTGCACGGCTGAACTCGGCAACCGGAAGCGGTTCGCGGAGGGCAGCCTGGGACGAGGCACTCCGGCCCATCCGGATCCACTGCGGACCAGTTGACGGGGTTCGGAGCGTCGCGTTCTCGCCAGACGGCACCTTCCTCGCAGCCGGCTGCGGCGACGGCGCAATTCGCGTTTGGGAGATGGGCAAGTAGGAGCAGCCAGCGAGAGTCCTTGAGGGCAAGACGAAAAAACGGATTACGTCGGTCGCTTTCGGCTGGCGCCGAGACATGCTCGCCTCGGGGTCGCCCGATGGCACCGTGCGCCTCTGGAATGTCGCCACCGGCAAACTGGTTTACGTACTTCCCAGGCACAGAGGCGCTGTCGAGAGCGTGGCCATGCCCGCGGGCTCAGGGCGAGCAGGTCCCGGTACCGTTGTCCGCCGCGCGCACGCGGTCGGGCACCCAGTCGAGGCGCTCCACGAACGCCTCGACCTCGCAGCTCGGCAAGCTCTCGTTGCCCGAGATCTCGATCCAGCCGCTGACCGTTCGAGCGCCCAGGCCGCGGAGCGTCGCGAGCGAGCGGTTCCCGTCGACGATGAGGCTCTCGAGATCAGCCAGGCCCTCGAGTCCGGTCAGCCCGAGCAGCGCGTCGTTGTCCTGAATGGCGAGCTGGTTCACGCGGACCAGGCCACGCAGCGCGTCGATGTCCACGAGCGATTCGTTGCCTTCGAGCCTCACGACACCGGTCACGCCGTCGCCCTCGCTCAACGAGCCGAGCCCGTCGAGGCTGGTGAGCCCGGGGTTAGCGGCGATCTCGATCCCGTTTCGGACGTTGCGGAGGCCGCTCAGGTGCCGGAGATCCGTGAGCCGGGGAATGTTCGCGATCGCGAGCAGAGAGAGGTCCGAGATCTGCTCCACGCCTGTAAGGCTCATGAGTCCGGCGTTATTGCCCAGGGAGAGCACCGACAGCTCGGTCACGCCGGCGAGGTCGGACAGGTCCGCCAGCGAGCCGCAATCGGTGATGACCAGCTCTCGCAGGCGCGTCAGGCCGCCGAGATCGATCCTGGTGAGCTTGGGGTTGGAGGTGAAATAAAGCGACTGCACTTCGCTCGAGTCCGAGCCGAGGTGCGCGAGAGCGTCGGCGATCACCAGCTCGGGATTCGATTCGACAACGGCGTACAGGACACCACGGAGCGAGAACATGCCCGTGAGCGTGCCCATCGATGAATTGCCGGTGATGATGAGACCGTCGACGGTCTCGAGCCCCCCGAGCCCGACCAGGTGCCGGAGACGCTCGTTCCGCGCGATGGAGATGGATCCCGCGTGACGGAGCTGGTCGAGTCCGTACAGCGAGGTCAGCTGCGGGTTGTCCGCCACCACGAGGTCCTCGACGGTCGAGAGCCGCGAGACACCGTTCAGCTCGCGGAGCCCGTCGTTCCCGGAGATGTCGAGCACGTCGAGCTCCTCGACGGCCTCGAGGCCGTCGAGGCTGATCAGCGCGTCGTTGTCGATCACGCTGATCTGCCCGCTGCGCAGGCTCACCAGCCCGTGCAGCGTCAAAAGCCCGTCGTTGCCCTCGATCCAGAGCTCCCCCCGCTCGAAGCTCTCGAGGCCTGGCAAGAACAGCAGCGCATCGTTGTCGACAAGGCGGAGCGTCCCCCGGCGGAAGCGCTGCAGCCCGTCCAGCGACACGAGCTGGTCATTGCCCTCGATCCGCAGCACCCCCTCCTCGAACCTCTCGAAGCCTGACAAGGAATCGAGCGCATCGTTGTCGACCACGTGCACCTCGTGCAACGTCAACCCGACGCCGGCGACGCTCTCGAGGATCGGGTTTTCACGGATCTCGATGTTCCCCTTGACCTGTTGCAGGCTCGGAAGCCCGCCGAGACGGAGCAGCGACGCGTTCCGCGCCACCTCCAGCCGCGCCCCGATGAAGGAGAGGGAGTCGAGCCCGTCGAGGCTCGACAACAGCGTGGTGTCGCTGATCACGAGGCGGCCCGAGATCCTCGTCAGGCACGCGAGCGGGGACAGGTCGGAGACCTCGCCGCCGATGTCGAGCCTGCCGTTGAGCACGGTGACGCCGCGCAGCTTCTCGAGATCCTCCTGGCGATTGACATTCCAGGGGCCGCTTTCCACGCGGGCCGGGTCGCACCCCTGCTCGGCGCCCCCCGCGCCGCCGGCACCCGCGCCCCCCGCGCCACCGACGCCCGGCTCGCTCGGCCCGCCTCCCGAGGATTGACCGCCTGAGCTGGCGCTCGCGCCGATCGCCGGGTCGCCCGAGCTCGATGACGTGGCGCCGGCACCGCCAGCCCCTGCCGTCGATCCGACCTCGCCTTCCTCCGCCGGCGGTCCCTCGATGTCGAGCGCATCCCGGGCCCCACAGGCCGACGCGAGCGCAATCGCCGCAAACACGCCCACCCACCACGGGTTCCGCATGCTGCGATGTTGGGCTCACCGCGATCCCGCGTCAAGAACGACCGGGGGCTGGAACCGTGCGGCTGCAGCACGGAAATTTTGCAGGAGATGCTGAGCGCGTCGTGCCCGTCTCGCTCGTCTGGGACCTCTGACAGGTCCGCTCAGGGTGGCTGTGGCATGAAAGCGTGTTCGTTCGGCGCGTGGATCATCTGTTGATAGAGCGCCGCGTTTGCAGGAGGGATCGCCTGCGATCTCGCACACGGAGCCTGATCACCACGGCCGCGGCGCGGGGGCCAGGGCGAGCGAGCTTGCGCCGCGCTCGTCTCTGGGCGATCGTCTCTCCATGCAGTTCGTCGAGGTGCTCACCAGAGACGGCATCGCCGAGGTCACGCTGAGCCGACCGAAGGTCAATGCCATGAACCAGGCGGTGCTCCGCCAGCTGGCCGACGTCTTCCAGCGGCTCGCGGAGGACGACGCCACGCGCGGCGTGCTCGTCCGGGGCGCAGGCAACTGCCTCTCTGCGGGTCTCGATCTCCGCGAGGTCGCGTCGCTCGACCGAGAGGGGCTTGGAAGCTTCCTCGACGATTTCGACGCCGCCTTCGGCGCCGCTTTCCGTTTTCCGAAGCCGCTCGCCGCCGCCGTTCACGGCCATGCGATCGCGGGCGGGCTCCTGCTCGCGATGTGCGCCGACTTCCTCGCCCTGGGCGCCGGCGACTACAAGGTCGGTCTCCCCGAGCTCGCCGTGGGCATCGCCTTCCCGCGCGTCGCCTTCGAGATCGCCCGGACCGCCTCTCCCGCCCGCGCGCTCCGGAGGCTCGTCTTCGGCGCGGAGCTCCATTCCCCCGCGAGCCTCTTCGACATGGGCGTCGGCGACGCGCTCTCCGCCGAGCCGCTCGAGGAAGCGCGCCGCGTCCTCGCCACGGCGTGCGGCCGCCCCGCCGCGGCGTTCCGCCTCGCCAAGGCGAGCCTCCGCAGGGACGCGTGGGAGCGGGTCGCGGCGCAGCCGCCGGCCGAGCGGGAGGCCCTGATGGACGCGCTCCTCTCCTCGAAGCAGGCCTTTCTGCCGGCATGAACGCGCAGCGCCCGGCGCAGAAGGGCCGTCGCTCGCGCCCCTGAGCGCGCCAGTCGCCGAGCTCCCCGCCGCCTCGCAGTCTGCGGTGGAATCACTTCGTGGCTCGACGATCCAGCGCTCTCCTTCAAGGCCAATCGTCGACGGATGACCCCGCCGCCCAGGGCGCGAGCGCGAGCTGAACATCGATGTTGTCGACCTCGCTGAGCGCGTCGCACAGTCCCGGGTGGAGACCGAGACGCTCGCACGCGGAGAGGAGCGCGACGTGAACCGCCCAGGTAATCTGCGGCGGCTCGGCGAGCAAGGGGAGGAGCGCCACGACCTCGGCGTGCGCGCCGAGCTTCGCGAGCGCGTCCACGGCGCCGCACCGGACCGGCTCGCGCGCGTCGCTGCGCGCCAGCGCGAGCAGCCGGGGGATGGCCTCCTCCTTGAGCGCATGGGTCGCGTACGTGTTCAGGGTCTCGAGGGCATGCGTGCCTGTCGTCCCGAGCTCGCCCAGGTGCTCCCAGGCGGGCCCCGCGAGGGCCCGGTTCGCAGGGAGCTCGCCGAGGCAGTACATCGCGCTCTTCCTGACGTAGAAGGCAGGATCGCGGGTGAGCCCGAGAAGGGCCTCCTGCTCGTCCCACGCGGCGAGGAGCGACGCGGATCGCTCGCGGATCCAGGGATCCGGATGACCCGCCAGGAACGCCGCCGCTGCGCCGCGATCCGCCGCGACGCCCGCTGCTCGGAAGCGGTCCGCGAACCGATGCTTCCTCTCCGCCCAGCAGCCGTCGAGATCGGCATAGAGCGCGAGGAGCTCGGCCATCTCGAGAACTGCCTCGGATCCCTGATCGCCGCCGGGCGAGGAGATGGGGCCGCGCGCGGCGGGATCGTCCGCCTCCGGCGCGTCATCGTCTCCCAAAACGCCAAGGAGATGCCGGACCGGCTCCATCCACGCGAGGAGAAACCGCCGCTCGGCCGGCCCGGCGCGCTCGAGCGCCCACCGGAACCTCCCCTCGCGGATCTCGAAAGCGCAGGCGGCCGCCGCGGCGCGCACCCGCTCGTCAGGGTGCCCGCACAGCGCGGCGACCGCGTCGAGGCAGCGCCGGCTCGGGTAATAGTGGAGCGTCTCCAGCGCAGCGACGGCGACGTCGACCGCGGGATCCGCGGCGGCGCGCAGGAGCGGCGCCTCCGCCGCGACCGGCTCGTCCCATACAAGCGCGTCGGCGGCGACCTTGCGGATACCCGCGTCGGGGTGCCCGAGGGCGGCGATCATCAGCGCCTGGAAGCGCGGCTCCGAGAAGCCGAGCGCGAGGGCCTCTATCGCTTCCTTGTGAAGCGTGTGCGCGGGATCCCGGGCAACCGGCTCGACGAGGTCCGCCTCGGCGCGCCCCATGAAGAGCAGCGCGTGACGGCGAAGCACGATGTCGCCCTCCGCCCAGGCGGCCCTGAGCCAGGCGCCGCCCGGTGGATTCCCGGCGCTCCTCAGGATCGCGCCCGCAGCCTCGCGCGCCGCCTCGGGCAGCTCGCGCGCCTCCACGATGCGCATGAGCCGCGCCGCCGCGCGCGGGTCCTCGACGCGCGCCAGGGTCGTCGCGATCTCGTCCCGCTCGGCCTGGGAGCGCTCGGGCAGCACCAGCCAGCCGAGGAGCCGCTCGGTCCACGACCGGTCCTCGGCGCGCTGGATCTCGTCGTGGGGAATGGCCTGGAAGCTCTCGCGGCGATCGTTCACGGTGAGGCCCGCGATCCTATCAGCCGGCGAGGCGCTCACCGAGCGGCGGGAACGTGCGCCTGTATCGAGCGGGAAGAGGCGGGTCGAGCGGCGGATCGGCTCGGCCAGGAGAGGCCCGCCGTCGTTGCCGGAGGTCGAGGGCTGGTTGTGCGGCGCCCCAGCCGCGTTTACCGGCGGGCGCGCCGGTCAGCCGTGAACGCGGCCGGGACCTGCGCGACGGGAACGGCCGGAGGCCGCATCAGGGGAGCGGCGCCCACAGCGTGCCGCAAACCCCACCCGTGGAGTTGATGCGGTCCACGTATCCATACCCCGTGATTGGGGTGTCGGGACACTGGTATCGATTCGTGCCTATCGTGGTCGGGCTCAGGGACGACGGCGAGCCGGTACCCCAATCCCCCCCGGGCGTGCTGCACCGGACCTCCGGCGTGCAGTATAGCCCGGCACTCGTCGTGATGCACCGGACCGCCGTCGCGACCTTGTTGCTCGGGCAATCGGTCGTCCAGCCGTGGTTCGACGTGGACGATGGACCGGGCGTACAGTAGATCCGGAAACTGGTGCGAGCCGAATTGCTCTCCCAGCGGGTCGCGAAGCTCCCGTTCGCGCACGTGGGCTCGACGAAGGGGGTGCATCCATGGATTCCGCAGCTCCCCGACGACCACCCCGTCCAGCCCGACACCGTCGAGGCCAACGTCGCGTCACCGGTCTCCTCGGTGCCGTCCGACTCATCTCCGTCCGACGCGTCCATCGCGCAGCTCGCAGTGGCGAGGGCGATGCACGCGAGGAAAGCTGTTGCTAATGACCGTGTTCGCATATTCTACATCCTTTTGCTGTTGTGGGTGTGATGCCTGCCAGCGGTCCGTCCGCTTCGATGGATGCGGCTTGTCCGCGTCGAGGGAGAAGGGAGGGTGAACCGATCGGGGAATGTCGACTCGCCTGTAACGGCACGCCGCGACGCGCGCCGGTTGATACCGAGTCGGATGGCGCCATGCACCGCTGCAGCGGCGCGAGCGCTCGCTCGGCCCCTCACGTGTAGAAGTTGAATTCCCTTGGTTGGATGTCGAGCTGTCGTGCCTGGACATCGAGCTGGCCGCCCATTCGCGTGCCTCGTCCGATCCTTCCGGCGGCGAGCCCGGCCGCGAACGCCAGCGCGAGCGTCGCACCAGTCACGATGAGCACGCGATCAGCTCGTCACAGACGGCGCTTCAAGTCACCTTTCCCGTGACTGCATCTCGTTGATCGGAGTCTAGTCCTCAATCAAGCGCTTGGAGATCGCTCTTTTTCGGGATCAAAATGAAAAGCCCGGGTGTTTGTCGAGTTGCTGAAGCTTGACAGAGAACACCCGGAGGCTTTTCAGGTGAAGGATCGACGAAGTTGGGTCCGAAGTGAAGCGAGAAAGATCGCCCGGCGACTGAAGCCCGCCCAGGGTGGACGCGACCCGCGTGGAACGGGTCCCGAGCTCGCCGCTCGCACGATTCGTTACGAGGCATCGGATCGGGTTCACGCGATCCCGTGCGGCGGGATCGGTGCCCTTCATCAACTGGCCTGCAAGGTCGGGCTGGTGACCGCGCTCGACACGAGGCTGCCGATCTTAAAGCGCCGGCGCCCGTACAGCGAAGCCGACCATGTGCTCAATATCGCCTATAACATCTTGTGCGGCGGAGCCGTCCTCGACGACATCGAGGTACGCCGCAACGATGTGGCGTTCCTCGATGCGCTCGGTGCGCGCACGATCCCCGACCCTACCACCACGGGCGACTTCTGCCGGCGCTTCGAGGCCGAGCAGATCCAGAATCTGATGGACATCGTGAACGACGTGCGCGTCGGCGTCTGGCAGAGACAGTCGCCGGCGTTCTTCGAGCAGACGGCGCGCATCGACGCGGATGGCTCGATCGTCGCGACCAGCGGCGAGTGCAAGCAGGGCATGGACATCGCGTACAACGGCGTGTGGGGCTACCACCCGCTGGTGGTCTCGCTCGCGAACACCGGCGAACCGCTGTTCATCGTCAACCGCAGCGGGAACCGGCCTTCCCAGGAAAGAGCACCCGAGTTCTTCGCCCGTGCCATTGCGCTTTGCCGTCGCGCCGGATGGACAGAGATCCTGCTGCGCGGCGACACTGCGTTCTCGCAGACCGCGCACTTCGACCGTTGGCACGACGACGGCGTGCGCTTCGTGTTCGGCTTCGATGCGTCCAAGCCGATGGTGGAGCGCGCCGAAGGCGACGACACGAGCGAGTATGATGCGCTCGTTCGCGAGGCGGATACGGTCTTCGAGGGGAGGGAGAGGCGCGCGAAGCAACCACGCATCAAGGAGCAGGTGGTCCGCGAGCGCGAATATCGCAATCTGCGCCTCGAGCGTGAGGACGTGGCAGAGTTCGAGCATCGACCCACCAGGGCCACGCGGTCGTACCGTTTTGTCGCGCTCCGCAAGACCCTCGTCGAGGAACGGGGCCAGCGGTGCCTGGGACATTCCTTCCGCTACTTCTTCTACGTGACCAACGATCGCGAGATGACGTGCGAGCAGGTCGTCCGCGAGGCCAACGGACGCTGCAACCAGGAGAACATGCTCGCGCAGCTCAAGAACGGCGTCCCGGCGCTGCGCGCTCCCCTCAACACGCTCGAGTCGAACTGGACGTACATGGTGATCGCGTCGCTTGCGTGGTCGCTGAAGGCTTGGTTCGCTTTGATGCTGCCCACGAAGCCGCGATGGCGCGAAGCCCACGAGGCCGATCGAGAGCGCGTTTTGCGCATGGAATTTCGCTCCTTCGTGCAGCGGTTCATTCTCGTTCCGGCTCAAATTCTCCATACCGGTCGAACGCTCGTCTATCGGCTCCTCGCCTGGCGCCCCGAGCTGCCCGTTCTCTTCCGCTTCCTTGATGCTCTCTGACGACCGGGCTTGCCCGACGCACTGAGGCACGGGCAGGTCGACGGTGGACCCACAACCCCACAACATGAAACGAGGATTCCTTGACCAGCCGCAGCGACGATCACCGAGCTCCGGCTCTCCGGCAGGACGGATCCGTTCGACGATTCGAGACGGCGGACCGGCTCATTTCACGGATCGCCAAGCGCTTGATTCAGGTCTAGTGTGCTGCATCGCAAGGCGCAAGATCTGTCCGCGCCAATTCGGTGCACCCGATGCCGGCGCCCGACGGTCTGACAGACCATCATGGAATCATCCAGCACGGGAGCGCGCGCTTGACCTTACCCCCGGCGCAGTCTGCTCCTGTTGCAATTGGATTGTTCTGCTGTCCCCCGTCGCGTCGCGCCTCGCCTCGCGGCGGGCCGAGCGCAGGCGCGCGAGCATGCCGATTTCACGCCATCGGTAGCGGGGCGCGCCGCCCCCCTTCACTTGCCCCGCGTCTTCGCCGCCTTCTGCCGCCGCACCATCTCCGCAATCCAGACCGGCGCGAACGGCGGCGTGCAGCCCGGCGACGCCGGGTAGTCCTTGAGCACCTCGAGCCGCTCGCCGATGGCCACCGCGCGGGCGCGCAACCCGGGGTTGTGGATGCCGATCTCGGCGAGGCAGTGGTTCATCGACCACTGCTTCGGGCCTGGTGCCGCCTTCATCTCCGCCTCGATCTGGTCGAGCAGCGCGGAGAGATCGAGCCCGGCTGGGCTCTTCACGACGCGGTCCGTCGTCAGGCTCCAGCCGGCGCGCCCGACCAGCTCGCTCGCGGAGTCCTTCCAGCGGACACGCAGCTCCTCGACGTGCCGCGACGCCTTCACCACGTTGACGATGAACCAGTCGAGGAGCTTGGGATAGCCGATCTCCCGGACCATCGCGTCCAGCTCGTCCGCCGAGAAGGCCTTTGGCTTGAACACCAGCGTCGCCAGGAGGCGGGCGTCGGGGTCCCCGGTGCGCCACAGCTCGCCTGCCAGGGCGTGGTCCGCCTTCAGCTGCTTCGCGAGCGCGCGGAGCTGGGTGAGGTTCACGCCGTGGGCGTCTCCGGCGCGGGCGTTGACCTCGCGCATCTTCTCGTTGCTCAGCGCGGCGAGCTCCCGCAGGACGTCGGTGAGGTTCATGGTCTGGAGCTAACCGTATCCGCGCGCGCCGTCCAGCGGCGCGGCGCCGCCTCGGGTGGCTACGCGGATTGGTTGTTGAACCAGCGCCGTTGTTCCAGGAGGGCCGGCGTGCCCCCGCGCGGACGACCAGAGCGTGTCTCGAAGCGCTTTCGGGTGCTCGCGGTGGCGTGAAGGGCGCCACGCCCCACCGCGAAGCGTGGGGCGGCTCAGGGCGCCGCGGGCGGCACGGCGAACGCCGCCGGCTGAGCGTCGGAGGTCGTGGCATGCCGCTGAAAGGAAAGTCCTTCCCGTCGCAGGTGTACTCGAGGGGGAGGGTTTCCCCGAGAGCCCGAGCGCTGCGCTCAGCGCGAAGGCGTCAGGCGGCGGCAGCCGCCTCCCACCCTCGCATTGGATCGCGGAAGGCAGGGGCGCTCGCCCCATGACACCCGCAGATCGCCGCGAGCAGCAGCGCCACAACCTGTCAATCACACTGAAAGCGCGATCCTGCTCGAAGAACTCGCCGACTTCCTCAGCAGAGTGGCGTACGATACTTCAGCGCTCGCGCTGCGCGGGGGCAGTGGGGTCAGTATGCATTCAAACCACGATCGCCAGCGGCCAGCGTACCGCCAGGTCAGCGGCTTGCTCCTCGGCGGAATCGTCCTTCTCGGCTGCGGAAGCACGGTCCGCGAGGATGACACCCGGCCTTCTTCCGGAGGCACAGGCCACTCGGAAGGCACCGGAGCGACAGGCGGCGGAACATCGAGCGGAGGAACGGGCGCGAGCGGCGGCCTTGGGAGTGGCGCTGGGAACACGACCGCCGCCGCCGGCAACTCGGGCGGCAGCGGAGGGGCGTCGGGCGGAGCAACCGACGAAGGCGGAGGGACCTCAGGCGGAACAACGGGCGAAGGCGGCGTGGGGCCGGGCGGAGCCACGGGCGAAGGCGGAACGCCCGGCGACGGAGGAGCAGGTGGCGCGCCGGACGACAGACCCAAGATCTGTCCTGATGGCTCGTTCGACCATGACGGCGACCCCAGCAACACCTGCAAGGCGTGGTCGCGATGCCCCCCGGGTCAGTACATCGCGAAGGAAGGCACCGACACCAGCGATCGCCAGTGCGTGATCTGCGGCGATGGTACCTTTTCGACGATGCAAAACGTGCGCGCGTGCACGCCCTTCACGGATTGCGCGCCGGCTTCGAGCTCATGGCCACAGGGCGGTGTGGCGACCGCCGGAACAGCAACCGCCGATGCCGTATGCGCCGACCCTTATTACAAATTCGGTTCGGAGGGCTCGTACGCGGCCTTTGCCGTGGCGGTCGACGGCGGCGGCAACGTTTACGTCGCGGGAAACACCTACGGCGCGCTCGGAGCGGACGGCGGTGAATCGGACGCCTTCGTCCGCAAGCTCGATGCGCATGGAGCCGTTGTGTGGACTCAGCGGTTTGGGACATCGAGCGACGACCACGCCAAGGGCGTGGCGGTCGACGGCAGCGGCAACGTCTACGTGGCTGGAACCACGGGGGGCGGGCTCGAAGGCGCCAGCGGAGGCTTTGGCGACGCGTTCGTGCGGAAGCTCGACTCGAGCGGCGCGACGCTGTGGACACGGCAGCTTGCCACGTGGCGTTCGGAGTCGGCAAACGCCTTGGCTGTCGATGGCCAAGGAAATGCTTATGTTGTCGGAACCAGCTACGGCGGCGGCCAGAACACGGGTGAGGCGTTCGTGACCAAGATCGACACGAACGGCGCGCCAGCGTGGACTCAGCTGTTTGGTGGGCCAGACGAGGACGAAGCCATGGCCGTGGCGGTCGACGGCAGCGGCAACGCCTACGTCGGCGGATACACCTCCGGTGGCGTCGTCCCAGACTCGGACCGAGGACAGCGGGACGCCTTCGTCCGGAAGCTCGACTCGAGCGGAGCGACGTCATGGACTCGGCAGTTCGGCTCCACGGAGAACGACTTCGTCTTCGCCGCGCGCGTGGACGGCAGCGGGAACCTCTATGTTGCGGGGAGCACCGCCGGCGAGGTCGGCGGCCCGAGCGAGGGATCCCCGGAGGCCTTCGTGCGCAAGTTCGACGCAGACGGCGCGACGTCATGGACTCACCACGCCGGCAATGCGTCCTACGACTACGGCTTTGCCCTGGCCATCGACGGCAAGAACGACGTCTACCTCGTGGGATCCACGAGCAGCGGCGAAGAGGACGTCTACGTGCGCAAGCTCGACGCGAGCGGCGCAGCGCAATGGACCAAGGAGATCGGGACGCCGCGCAGCGACACGGCGCTCGCCGCGGCCGCAGACGCCGACGGCAATCTGTACGTCGCCGGGTACACCGGCGTGTTCTTTACCACGTCGGACCCATTCGTCCTGCACGTGCCCGCCGAATGACCCTGGGCCGTCCGCCCGACGGGCCGCCGGGACTACGCTGAGCGTCTCCAGCGGCGCAACTCTCCCGGCCCGTGGCGCCTGAATTTCCGGCGACGGCTCATTCTCAATCGGCTTTTCTCGCAGGATTTCTCACCCGCGGTGCTGGGCCGAAAGCAGCGTGCGCATGGCCGGCGTGATGACGTCCGCGATCGCGCGGCGCTGCGTGGTGGCCAGGGCGGCGCCTTCGAGCCGCCCGTGCGCGGCCAGGGCTGGAGCGGCCTGTGCCGGGGCGGCCGGCGGGGGCGCCGCGAGGGCGGCATCGAACGCCGCAGCGACCGCCCGGCGCACCGCATCGCCGCCCGCCTGGAGCGCCCAGGCCACGAAGCGCCACGCGAGTTCGGCGTGCCTGGCCTCGTCCTCGGCGATCGTGGCAAGGACGCTCCGGACCGCGGCGTCGCTCGCGTGCGCGAGCTGCTCGCTGGCCTGCACCGCGGCGAGCGTCTCGCCGACGCAGCCTTCACGGACGGCGCGCGCCGCCATCTCGGGGAGATCCGAGCTCACCTCGACGAGGCCGCCGAACTCGAACGGCGCGGGCTCTAGCGCCGCGCCCGCGTACGCGCTCGCCAGCCCGAAGCAGAGCGCCGCATGGCGCACCTCGTCGAGAGCGGCCTCGTGCGCGGCGGCGAGCATCGCGGCGGGGGCGCCGACGGCCATCATCTCCAGGGCGAAGCGCGAGAACGAGGCGATGGATGCGTGCTCGAGCAAGGCGTCGCGGAGCCACGCATCGGCCAGCGCGGCGCGATCTGCCGGCGTCAGCTGCGCGACGTCCGGGCGCACCGCTGCGCCCCACGCGCCCGCCTCCCGCCGCGCTGCCCGCGCGGTGCGGGCGCGCTCGCCCACGACGAATGGGCGGCCCACGGAGGCGCATTCCGCGGTGTAGTCGTAGCAGCACTGACCATCTCGAAGGACGCCCTCGCCGATCTCGTAGACTCCGCAGCCGCTGCCTGGGAAACGGTGTTTACTATCGTAAGGGTTGACAGGAGGGCACGGGCTCGCGGGCGCGCCGCCCTGGCCCCCCACGCCGCCAGCTCCCCCTGCACCGCCCTGCCCGCTGACCTCCTCCCGCGGGATGCAGTGGGTGCCTTCGACGGTGTCGTAGTAGACACCACCCGAGCTCGCCGACACGGGGCCACCGTCGATGCCGCCGCCTTGCCCGTCCATCTCACCACGCGATCCCGAGCTCGCGTCGTCCTCTCCACGCGATCCCGAGCTCGCGTCGCCCGAGGTGCGGCCGCCGCTTCCCGCGGTGAGGCCGCCGCCACCTTCGCCCGACGTGCGGTCCCGGACGACATCGCCGCTGCACGCGGCGCCTCCAGCCACCATGCCGAGCGTCGCCGAGGTGAGTATCGCGCGGGTCAGCCGGTGAGCGAGCGCGATCCGAAATTGAGCCGAAGAAAAGGATGTCGTTGTCATGGGGCCGCCTGTGAGCAGCAAGCATGCCAGACACGAGATCTTGGGGAATTCAGCGCTTCTGTGCCAGAATAGCCGGCACATCCTGACACAGAGATGGGCGCGCGTCGGTGTCGAGCGTCAACAGCGGCGGTGGCCTCCCCGCGGGCTCAGGGCGAGCAGGTCCCGGTACCGTTGTTCTCCTCGATCGTGCTCTCGGGCAGCCAGTAGAGGCGATCCATGAATGCCTCGACTTCGCAGCTCGGCAAGCTGTCGTTGTGCGCGATCCGCATCCAAGCAGCGATCGTTCGAGCTCCCAGGCCGCGAAGCGTCGCGAGCGACCGGTTCCCCTCGACGAAGAGGAAGGTGATCTCGGCCAGGTCCTCGAGCCCGGTCAGCGCAGGCAATGCGTCATTGCCCTGGATGGTGAGCTGGCGTACGTGGACCAGGCCGCGCAGAGCGTCGATGTCCACGAGCGCATCGTTGTCCTCGAGCGTCACGCTGTCGGTCACGCCGTTGCCCTCGCTGAGCGAACCGAGCCCGTCGAGGGTGGTGAGCGCAGGATTACCGACGATTCCGATCCCGTATACGTTGCGGAGGCCGCTCAGGGGTCGGAGATCCGTGAGCCGAGGATTGTGGCTGATCGACAGGTGATCGAGCTCCGAGAGCTGCTCGACTCCCGTGAGGCTCATGAGTCCGGCGTTATCGCCCACGCCGAGCGCCGCCAGCTGGGTGACGCCGGCGAGATCGGACAGATCCGACAGGGAGTCACAGCCGGAGACGGAGAACATTTGCAGGTGCGTTACACCGCCGAGATCGATGCGCGTGAGCTTGGGGTTGCCCGAGAAGTAAAGCGCCGGCATGAGGTCCTCGCCCGAGGGAACATGCGCGAGAGCGCCGGCGCTCACGAGCTCGGGATTCCCACTGACAGTGAGATACTGGATACCGCGGAGCGATAGCATGCCGTCGAGGCTGACCATCGAGGGATTGCCGCTGACCTCGAGAGAGTTGACGGTCTCGAGCGCCGCGAGCCCGGTCAGGTCCACGAGACGCTCGTTCAACCCGATCTCGATGAACCCCGCTTGGACGAGGCCGTCGAGGCCGCGCAGCGAGCTCAGCTGCCGATTCTTCCACAAAAAGAGGTGCTCGACGCTCGTGAGCCGCTCGATACCTTCCAGGCTGGCGAGCCCGTCGCTCTCGGAGATGGCGAGCTCATCGAGCTCCTCGATGGCTCCGAGGCCCTCGAGGCTGGTCAGCGCGTCGCTGTCGAAGACGGTGAGGCTCCCTCGGCGGAGGTTCCCCAGCCCGTCCAGCGTCGCGAGCCGGTCGTTGCCCTCGATCCAGAGCTCCCCCTCCTCCATGGTTTCGAGGCCTGACAAGGACTCGAGCGAATCGTTGTCGATCACGCGCAGCTCCCCTACGTTCACCCCGACGCCGGTGAGGCTCTCGAGGAGCGGGTTTTCACGGATGTCGATGATTCCCGTGACCTGTCGCAGGCTCGAAAGTCCGCTGAGGCTGAGCAGCGATAGGTTCCGCATCACCTCCAGCCGCATCCCGATGGAGGAAAGGGCGTCGAGACCGTCCAGGGTAGACAGCTGAAATGTGTCGTTGATATCGAGGCGGCCCGTGATGGTCGTCAGGCACGCGAGCGGGGACAGATCGGAGACTTCCCCGCCGATGGTGAGCCTGCCATCGAGCACGGAAACACCGCGCAGCTTCTCGAGATCCTCCTGGCGATTGGCATTCACGACGCCGCCGAGTGAACGGCCCGGCTCGCACCCCTGCGCAGCGCCCCCCGCTCCCCCGTCCCCGCCTGCGCCTCCGTCCCCGCCTGCGCCTGCGGCTCCGCCTGCGCCTGCGTCCGGCTCGCTCGGCCCACCTCCCGAGGATTGACCGCCTGAACTGGCGCTCGCGACGACCGCGGGGTCGCCCGAGCCGGATGACGTGGCGCCGGCACCGCCAGCCCCTGCCGTCGATCCGACCTCGCCTCCGCCCGCCGGCGGTTCTTCGACGTCACGCACAATCCGGCCATCACAAGCCGGCGCGAGCGCAATCAGCGCAAGCACGCCCATCCACCACGGCTTCCCCATCCCACGACGTTGAGCTCACTCCGATCCTGCGTCAAGACCCCGGGGCGACGCTGGAGGTGCGCAATGGCGACGCGGCAATTTTGCAGGATCGCGGCCCGCGTCAAAGGCTCATGCCCACGCCCACGCGGAGCCGCATGGCCACCGCGGCGCCGACCTCGCTTTCGTCGCTTCCCGCGCGTTGCTGCTTGAAGACGTACGTCTGCGCCGCCGCCTCGACGCCGAGGTAGAAGCCCTCCGCCAGATCGATGTTCACCCCTGCATCGACGCCG
The DNA here is from genome assembly GCF_051525985.1 of Sorangium sp. So ce145. NCBI lineage: Bacteria > Pseudomonadati > Myxococcota > Polyangiales > Polyangiaceae > Sorangium > Sorangium sp. So ce145. The sequence goes on from NZ_CP150315.1 coordinate 9,097,141, forward strand.
AACGCCCCTGCCAGGCCATGGCGGTCAGGCGCGCGCCCGGCGGTCTCGAACCGCTGCGTCATGACGGCGAGGCCGACGTCCACCCCGACACCGAGGCTGATCACGGGCAGATCCAGGGAGCGGGACAGGCGCACATCCAGGCCCAGCTCATCATTGCTCGCCGCGAGGCGCTCGTTCTGGAAGGCGCTGCGGCACGCGCTGAGCCGGGGCGCGACGCCGAGGTGCTGGAGCTCGATCCCGTATCCGACGAAGCCGCCGTGACAGAGCGAATCCCCCGGGACAAGAGGCGTCCTGAGCTGATAGCCCGCCACCGGCCCGTGCGCGACCTCGCGGACGCCGCCGCCCTTGCGCACGAGCCGGGCGAACATGACGCGGCTCAATCGCTCGTCGCCGACATCCATCGTCTGCCCTGCCCCGGCGTCGACGCTCCCCTCCAGGAGAAAATCGGGGCCTCGCCCCCGCACGAAGTAACGGCCAGGGCGCAGGCTGACGGTCCGCGTCGCGTCGCTCGCCCCCACCTCGGCCACCACCGCGCCCTCGCTGGAGTCTCGCATCACGAGGTAGGCCCTGCCGGCGGGAAAGCGGAGCACGCCCCGGAGCGACGCATGGACCGGCAGCTCGGTCAGGACGAGCTTGCCCTGGCCGCGGAGGTCGTAACGGAAGGTGGGGTGCTGCGCCCCGGCCCACGTGCGGCTCGTGGCGCGCAGGGTGCTCTCGTACGCGTGGCGGTACGCCTCCTCGAGGGAGACGGCGCCGTCCCGATCCGCGTCGGCCGTCCCGAGCAGCCCCGAGACGAGCGCGTGGGTGAAGAACGACCCTTTGAGCTCATCGGACTCCTGCGCGTCCTCGTTTCCGGAGCTCGACGTGAGCGTCACCATCCCTTGCCCGGCGAGCCGCTGATCGAGCTTGATGACGAAGGGGGGCGCGCTCGTGCCGCCCTTGACGCGCGTCAGCGCCCCGGAGCGGCACGAGTCGACGATCAAGAGCCGCGCCGAGGCCGCCGAGCCGCGGACGAGCTGCTCGAACTCCGTCAGCGAGAGCGGCGTCGGCCCGAGGTGAAGCGCGTTCGCGTCGGCGTGGCCGGAGTAATAGACGAGGTAAAGGACATCGGTGTCCGGGCTCGAGATGGCCGCGCGGACACGGTCGTTCATCGTGATGAGCGTGCGCCGGACCGTCTCCGCGCCCTCGCTCCGCAAGAGCACCAGGTTCGCCGGGGGAAAGCCGCCGAGGTCCTTGAGCACGTCGTACATCTTCGACGCGTCGTCCTCCGCGTACCGGAGCTCGACCTCGCCCTTCTCTCCGGCGTTGTTGCCGATGAGCACCGCGAAGCGCTCGATACGCGCCTCGGCCGGGGCCGCGGAGGCGGCGGCGGCAAGGCCGCACGCCGCGGCGAGCGCCGCTCTGCGACGGCGAATCACGGCGACGCCGCGACCTTCTCCGCCGTGAGCGCGTCGACGTCGCAGCCCGGCGGGGCGGGCGGCGCGCCGGGGTGAGCCGCGAGCGCGGCCCGGAGCGGCTCGACCGCGATCGCCTCCGAGCAGAACAGCCCGAAGATCCGCTCGGTGCCGAGCGTGTCGTCGAGCACCGTGCTCTGCGGGAGGAGGACCTCCCGGCCCGGCTCGATCCGCGCCGCGACAGGACCGCTCGGGTAATACACGCTCGCCTGGGAGGCCCCGTCGACGCTCAGGATCACGAGATATCGCGCCTCCGCGCTGGAGTACGTGAACTGGATCGCGTCGCCTGGATGGAGCCTCTCGCCCGCCCCGCCAGGCAGGACGCTCCCGCCGCGCTTGACGTAGAAGCCGATGTGCTCCGCGCCCTTGATGCGCTCGCCGGGGATCTCCGCGTCTCGTCCCTCTGGCGGGGCGTGGAAGCGGAAGAAGAAGAGCGCCGCTGCCGCCGCGGCGAGCGCGCTCGCCGCCGCGGGCGCCAGCCATCGACGCGGCGGGCGGACCTTCTCCGCGGCGCGGGCCGCCGGGGCGCCGCGGGCGAGCCGCAGGGGCGGCGCCGACGCCGCGAACGAGGCGCGCGCCGCCTCCATCTCGGAGCGCCGCGCCGAGCACCGCGAACAGCCAGCCACGTGCGCGCTCGCCCCCTGCGCCGCGGCCGCGTCGAGCTCGCCCGCCATGAGCTCGTCGAGCATCAGCTCCGAGAGGCACCCTTCGGGTCGCGCTGGCGTCATGGACTCGAACTCCCTTCTCTCATCCGGTCGGAGAGCGTGGCCTTCAGCCGCTCCAGCAGATTGCCGACGTGCCGGCGGGAACAGCCCATCACGCGCGCGATCTCCTCGTGGGTCATCTCATCGGAGTAATAGTGGACGGCGACCTGCGCGAGGTCGCCCGGGAGCTGCGCGAGGAGCTCCCGCGTGAGGAGGGCGTTCTCGGCGGACGCCGCCGCGCTCTCTTGCTGCAGGGGTGCAACGTGGGTGTCGAGGAGCCGCAGCCGGTTCTTGTGATCGCGGATGCGGTTCAGGCACGCGTGCGTGGTGGCGCCGTAGAGCCAGCCCACCATCGGGCCCTTGCCGTCGAGCTGCCCGGGCTCGCCGAGCAGGGACGCGAAGACATCCTGGAGGATCTCCCGCGCCTCCTGCTCGTTCCCGAGGAGCCGCCGCGCCCGGCGCAGCACGAGGTGCCCATGCTGCCGGTAGGCCGCCTCGATCAGCGACACCAGCGCCTCGCGATCCTCCACGTCCCAGCGTGTACCACGATCAGTGCCAGTCGGGGTACGTCAAATCCTGGGAGGGCGCCATCCGGACGGTGAGCGTCGTGCTCGACCCGCCGGCGGAGGGACGGATCTTGCTCTTCGCGTCATGCCCGTAGCAGGCCTTGTGCTCCGCCTCCGTCGTCGCCGCGGCGTCGCAGGCGTCGAAGGCCGCTTGCAGCTCTGCATCCACCTCGCCCTCGCGGCGGAACACATCCATGACGTGGAATCCGGGGGAGACCTGCCCTCCGAAGAAATTCGACCAGAAACCGTCTGCGGCCATCTCGCTCTCGACGTACACGATCACATGGTCCTCATCGACGCCGAGCGAGGCGCCCTCCCCGGCGGAGGCCTCGTCGAGCGCCGCCTCGATGGTGGCGATGCCGACCCGGGTGTCGACGAGGCCTTCCTTGCTGAAATCGTTGAGCGCGATCTCCTGCGGGGGCTCATGGATCGACAGCGTGAAGCTCGCGGGGAAGCTCCCGGTCACCGCCGCGCGGGCGGGGAAGCTCTCGACATCGCTGGAGCCGTCTACCGTGTTCCAGACCAGCACGGCGTCGACCGGCCCCGCAGGCGCGACGCTGAGCTCATTGACGATCGTCCCCTCGACCGTCAGCAGCGCCTCGCCCGGATACTCCGAGCCCACCTGGGGGTCGCCGCACGCGGCGAGCAGGAGCGGAAGAGCAAAAGAGAGCATCGAACGAAAGTTCATGACATTTCTCCTCGAAAAAAGAACAACGAGCCCTGGTGAACGAGCAAACCGTTTATCCGCGAGAGGACGCCACGCGCAGCGCGCGCCGCCACCGCCACGGCGCGGTCGCGCCGCCGGCGGAGCTCTCCTGGATGCACGGCGGGGCGCCTGCCGTTCAGTGCAGCGCGGCACCCCGGAGGGGGACCCGCCTTCGCTGGCCCCTTCGACCTGGAGAGACCGCAGGGGTCCCGGTTTGGGCACGGGTCGATGTCGATTGCTCGTATTACAGCCACGCCGTACGTTTACCTCCCCACCATCTGACCGAACCAGCTCGGGCCGACGACGCTCGAGTTGCGCGAAGCTGGCTCAAGCCGCTCGCCGCGCGCCGCGCGCGTCTCCTCCTGCACCCCCGTGAACGCCGGCGCGCGGCGCGCTCGCGGCGCTTGGCGCATCGGTTGCTATTCCACGTCGCCAGCAGGCGCTCGAACGCAGACGGCGAGGCCGCGTGGAGGTTCCCGACCCACGCACGCCTGGCCGGAACCCTCCGGCCGATGCCCGACCGACGATGCCCTGCCGACACGACAGAGAAAGGAGCCTTGCTGTCATGAACAAGATCGCCGTGCTGTTCGGAGGCTGTGTTGCGCTCGCGTCGATCGCCGCGGCCTCTCCCGCCCAGGCTGGCTGGACCGGCTACGTCTCGGAAGAAGACGCCCCCGCCTACTGTCCCGGCCCCGAGGCCGCCACCGGCTTCGCGTGCTGGGGGGATTACTGCGACGAGGTCGCGCTGCACTGCAACGGATTGCCCTCCTGGAGCTCTCTGGACATCTCCACCAGGTACTGGACGAGCTACTTCTCCGAGGAGGGGGACAGCGATCTCGGCGAGGTGGTGTGCTCGGACGGCCCGAGCGGCGGCAGCTGCGAGGCGTTCGAGCTCGGCGACAACGTGCGCTACTGCTTCGGCGGCCGCGGGAGCAAGGGCATCGTGACGGGCATCGATTGCGCGGACAGCTACTGCGACGAGATCTCGCTCGAGTGCACCAAACCTGCGGCTGGGCGCCTCACGGGCTGCTCCTGGTCGGGCTGGTTGTCGGAGGAGGAGTGGTACGTACACTTCGGCACGAACCGGTTCATCACGGCGGTGGAGTGCAGCGGCGACTACTGCGACAACAAGCGGTTCTACGTCTGCTCGCTCGTCCAGTAGCGGCCCGGGCGCCGCGGCGCTCGCCGCGGGGTCGGCCGGCGGCTCGTGCGTCACCGGGCGTCGAGTTGTGATACTGCTCGTCTCCCCGGGGGGAGAAGGAAAGCACCATGTCGGAGTCGAAGCTCGCCGCGCCGCAGATGGTCATCGACAGCCGTATGCTCTATTCGAGCTGGGTCCCAGCGGATCCGGCCGCCGCCGCGGCGCTGCTGCCGGACGGGATCAGGCCGGCGGAGAACAAGGCCATTTACATGAACCAGTACGTGGTCGACAAACCGGAGCAGACCTCCGGCTTCGGCGCATACTCGCTCACCTACCTGGGGCTGGATCTCGCGGATCACACGACGCCCGACGGCGGGGCCCCGGCCCGGTTCTTCACGCACTACTTCAACTCCTCCGAGACGGTGCGCCGGTACGTGCGCGAGCGCGGCGTGCCGGCGTCGCCCGGGGCGACGACGCTCGAGCTGCACGGCAGAGAGCTCGTGGTGACCACCTCGGTCGACGGCGTGCCCATCATCCGGACGAGGGCGCTCGTCGGCAACAAGATCGGCGTGGTCGCGCGCGGCCACCTCGCCTACGTGACGAAGGTCGACGGGCGGCTCGTCGCCGGCAACTACCCCTATATCGCGGACATGGCCGACCCGTACGAGCTCCTCGCCGTCGAGTTCCTCGCGAAGGATCACCCGGTGTACGCGCTGCGGCCCGGGAGCCCGGTCCAGGTGGTGAAGAGCGCCTCGTGGTACTCGCCCCGCAGCTCCTTCGTGTATCCGGGCGGAGAGCGGGACCTCTTCTGACAGACTCCCCCGGCAGCGCTTCGCTCCGGCGCGGCGCTCGCCGTGGCCGGCGCCGCAGCGCGTGCCGGGCGTTCACCAGGACGCCAAGGCCGCCAGGAGAGCCAGGATTTTCTCTCCCTTTCGTCCTTGCGCCGGATGGCTCGACTTCACGTCGTCCTATCCGCTTCGCCCGAGCACCAGAGCGCCGTCCCGTGTGGGCCCGCCGCCGCCATGGCAGGGCGAGCGGCCCTGTACCGATCCTGCCCGCGCCGGCGAGCGCGCGCACACACACACCGAGGGACAGGCGGCCAGGGTGGATTGGATGGGATCTCGACAGAGCGCGCGGTCGCGAAGGAGGGAAGGCTGGAAGACCCATGAGCGCTTCGTCCTCGATCATCGCGCCACGGGCGGCGACGGGGACCCGCGCGGCCCCGTCGTGCACAACGCGGCGCCGGGTACGTCGGTTGCTCCGAGCCCGTCCGCGGCCGGAGCCGGCCGCTCGTACAAGGGAGAGAACGAATGAATCGACTGATTCGACTCGGAGCACTCTCGGCCTTCCTGTCGCTCGTCCTCTGGGGCGGCAAGGATGTGGCGGCCGCTCCGATCCCCGCCGCGCTGAGCAGCAAGCAGCTCAAGGACCTGACGACCGCGGACGAAGACACGACGTGTCAATCGCTCACGCCGAACCTCGTGCTCACCAAGCAGGATACCTGCGAGTTCGTCGGGCTCCTGTGGTCCACGGTCGGGCAGGTGTGCACCGTCGTGAGGGACAAGTGCCTGGCCGAGGGCCAGCAGCCGCCGGCGCGAGCGGACGAGACGGCCACGCCGAGCTGTCTGCCGCCGGCCGATACGCGCGTCGGCTGCACCGCGACGGTAGCCGAGTACGAGGCGTGCATGCTGGCGAACGCCGAGAAGGTCCGAGCGCTCAGCTGCGATTCCGCGACGAGCGCGCTCGAGGCCCCCGTCGCGGCGTGTGACGTCATCGCGCAGAAATGCCCCGATCTCGGCAACACCGACGACGGCCAGGGCCAGGGCGAAGACCAGCCCTGACGCCGCCGCAGGGCGCGCCCCGCAGGACCCCGCCCGCCTCGGGCCGGCCGCGGGGCGCGCCGCGGCTACAGCGCCGCGCTCCCGATCTGCTGGATCGTCGCCTCCACCCGCAGCCGCCCTCGCTGCTCCGGTGACGACTGGATGAGCTCGTTCAGCTTGCTGTGGATGACATAGAGCTTTCCGTCGCGGAGCACGCCGGTCGTCGGATAGACGTCGCCGAGCCGCTCTACCGCGCGCAACCTCGCGGTGCTCCAGCCGTCCTCGCTCGACAGCGAGAACGCGGCGTTCGACGCGACGCCGGCGGCCTGGTTCGCGACGACCACGAGATCTTTTTTCCCCACCAGGGTCAGCCCGTCGCCGCCCACGAACCGCTCGGCGACATCGACCCTGGCGAACCGCGACGGGTTCGCGAGCGGCACCTTGAACAAACTGCCATCGCTCTTCTTGACGACCAGCAGATAGCCATCGGGGTGGACGACCACGCCGTTGAGGTTGATCCCATCGCCGGCAAATTGCTCGTCCCGCAGGAAGACGGCCGCGTTCCCCTGCGGATCGACCTTGTAGATGGTCGGCGAGAAGCTGTCGGTCACGTAGGCGTTGCCGGCGGAGTCCAGGGCGATGCCGTTCACGAGGTGAGCGCCGGGGGACAGCGGCGCGAGATCCACGTAGTGGATGGCCTTGCCCGTGGAGAGATCGTAGACGCCCACGGCGGCCAGGTTCTTCGGCCCCGCGGAAGACGGCTTGATGCTCGCGCCGAGATCGGAGCTCACCGCCCAGAGCCGCCCCCGCTCGACGTCCACGGCGATGCCGAGCACCGAGCAGAGGCGTGGGTCGTCGACGACACGGGAGACGCCGCCATCGCCGTCCACCGCGTAGATCGCGCCCTCCCTGAACGAGCTCACAAGGAACTTGCCTCTGCTGCTGTCGAATTCGATCGTCTCCGGATACAGCGCTGGCCTGTGGACGGTGATGGGCTGTCCCGTTCGCTTCAGGGTGACGACCTCCGCGCGCGCGCAGCCGGCGGCCGTCAGCCCGATCGTCGCGACCGCGCACAGCGCCCGGGCGGTCAACCCCGCACGCGCCGCGCGCGCAATCGTGCGCCGCGCGCTCGGCGTCCTGTTCATGATCGACATGTCAGCTCCTGTTCTGCCGAGACATCCCCTCAGTTTCTTTCGAGAATTCACAGGGAGGCGGGGAGACGGGGAGGAAAATCTTCAAAATGCTCCCTGTCTCCCCGCCTCCCTGTTCAATTTCCCCGCTGAAAACGGCGGCAAAATGAGGGGGATTCCTCGGCCTGTTCTGGACAGGCCCGTGCGGTGTGCGGAGCGCGCTACCGAAGCGCGCTGCCGGACGCCCGCGGGCGCCTCTCCCACGTCACCCATTCGTCGACGAATCGCTCTTCGATCCAGGCCTTCGCGGCGCGCGCGTGCCTCAGCTCCTGGCGCAGCTCGAGCACCCGCACGGCGGCCTGGGTGTCCGCGCGCTGCGCGTCGGGGAGGAGCAGCGCTTCCTCGAGCCGCGCCTCGATCTCCCGCTCGCGGCGCGCGAGCTCGGCCATCTGCTCGCTCGCCGCGGCTGCGTCGGGCGGCAATGCCGTCACGTCGAGGGCAGCGCCACGATCCCGCGCGAGCGCGCCAGCCGCGCTTGTCGCGAGCAGCGGCGGCCGCGCGCGCGCCACCTGGACGCTCAGGCCCGCAGCCGCCACGCCGGCCGCGGCGAGGCTCGCGATGGCGCGCCGCCGGGCCCGAGGGCTCGGCGTGGATCGCGCCCGGCTCCCCGCATCCAGGAGGCGCCGGACGCGCGGAAGGAGCGCGCCCGCCGAGCGCGCCATGGCCGGGACCAGCGGCCGCCGCGGGGCGAGCGACGCCCCCGACGCGACCTGGACCAGGGCGCGCGCCAGACCGAGGGGATCCCCCGTGAGCTCGACGGCGCGATCGTCGCAAGCGAGCTCCGCTGTCTGGCGGAAGCGGGACGACGCCCAGTGCACGAGCGGATGCGCCCACAGGACCGACTGCACGAGGCCAGCGGCCGGAAACCACAGCCCGTCGCGGCGCTCGATGTGCGCCAGCTCGTGCGCGAACACGGCGTCGACCTCAGCGTCGGTGAGGGCGGCGAGCCTCGCCAGCGGGACGCAGATCTCGGAGGCTCCGATGACGAGCGGGCTGCCGACACCGGCGCTCTCCGTCAGCGCGACCGGGCGCATTCCGATCCGGGCGCGCAGCCGCTCCAGCCGCCGGAGTAGCCGCGCGTCTTGCACCGCCCTGCGCCCGCGGAGGCCACACCACAGCAGCAGCGCCGACGAGGCGAACCGCAGCAGCCCCAGCGCGGCCGCTCCGGCCGTGCACGCGGCGAGCAGGTTCCACGCCTGGCTTCCCCCGGCGCGCCACGCCGGTGATCCGGCGCCGGCGCTCTCCCCGGTCGAGCCGCCGATCTCTCGTGCGGCATCAAGGACCGCCCGCGCGGGAGCGTCCTCGAGCGACAGGACCGCGATCTCTCCAGGAGATGCCGTGTCCCCGGGCGCACGCTCGAAGGCCCATGACATCGCCGCCGCGAGCAGCAGTGTCGCGAGCGGACCGAACAGCGCCATCTTCCAGAGCAGGTGCCGCGTGGAGGACGAGAGGGATCGCCGGCGAGCCAGGAGCGCCGCCGCCCCGGTCCACACCGCGGCGTGGGCCGAACAGGTGAGCAGCAGCGCCAGCCAGAGGGCCGCCATGCCGGGCCAGGCGCCCGGCCCCGCGAGCAGGTGGAGCGCCACGATCACGCGCCTTTCTCCTTGATCAGCCGCTGCATCTCCTCGAGCTCTTCAGGGCTGAGCTGCTCCGACTCGAGGAGCTGCGCGGTGAGGGCCGAGGCCCTGCCGCCGAAGAACGAGCGCAGCACGCGGTGGAGCACGCCCCTGGCCGCCTCCTTCTGCTCGACCGACGCGCGGTACACGAACTGTCTGCCAGACCGCTTGCGCTCCACCCACCCCTGCTGGCTGAGCCGCTGCAGCAAGGTCGCCACCGTCGTGGGAGCGAGCTCCCGCCCGTCCTCCGCCATCGCGGAGGCGACGTCCCCGACGGAGCCTTCCCCGACGGCCCAGAGGGCCTTCATCACCGCGAGCTGCAGATCGGTCAGCGCTTCGGTTCCCACGACGACAAGTGTCGTTCATGGGCGGCCCTCCGTCAACTACAAATGTAGTCGATCGAGCTCCGGGGCGGCGGCCTGCGGGATCCCGGGCCCGGTCGGGCCGCGTGTTACGCCGGCAGCTCCTCGAACTGGGGGTAGGCGTCGGTGATCTGATGCCAGGGCGCCTTCGAGCCGACGTAGATGTGGTGATCGGGCCCCTTCGCCGGCGCGCCGTCGAGCGTGCCGAGCTGCACGTGCGCGAACCGCTGCTCGCGGACGACGTCGTACACGGGCGAGAAGCACTGTTTGCAGACGCAGCGGTACCCGTCCTCGGACTCGCCGACCCGGAGCAGGTGCTCCCGCCCCGCGGTGACGCGGAGCCTGTCGATCTCGATTCCGCCGATGGCGGCGCATGCGGCACCGGTGCGCCTCCGGCACCTCGAGCAATGGCAGTAGAAGGCGTAGCCGAACGCGTCGTCGACCTCGAAGCGCACGGCACCGCAGTAACAAGCTCCGTTCAACATGGCCCGTCTATCTCCCTTGAACGCGGCGCCTGAGCGCGCCGCTCCGGCTCCCTCGAATGCGGCGCCTGAGCGCGCCGCTCCGGCTCCCTCGAATGCGGCGCCTGAGCGCGCCGCTCCGGCGCTCGCGCCCCCTCACCCGTCGGGGAACGGGATGAACTCGATGTCGTCGCCCGGCACCTTGGGAAAGAGCCCTGCCTTCCAGTCCTGCTTCGCGCGCTCGATGCGCTCCGGCGAGCTCGAGACGAAGTTCCACAGGATGTGACGGTCGCCTTCGAGCGGGGCGCCGCCGAGGAGCATCACGCGGCTCTGCGAGAGCGCGCGGAGCTCCGGCTGCGCTCCGGCGCGGAACACGAGCATCGTCCCCTCGCCGAAGCGCTGGCCCTCGCAGCCGACCGACCCGTCGATCACGTAGGCCGCGCGCGCCGCGTGCTCCTCGGGCAGCGGGAGCGTCGCGCCCGGGTCGAGCTCCGCGTGGACGTAGAGCGTCGGCGACAGGACGCCGACCGGCGAGCGCGCGCCGTAGGCGTCCCCCGCGATCACGCGCAGCGTGGCGCCTTCCCGGGTGACGACGGGGATCGTCGCCGCCGGGTGGTGCTCGAAGCGGGGCGCGTCCTCCTCGTGCGCCATCGGCAGCGCGAGCCAGCACTGGACGCCATGGAGGTGCGCCTCGTGCGCGAGGTCGCCGCGCTCGGAGTGGACGATGCCGCGCCCGGCGACCATCCAGTTGACGTCGCCCGGCCGGATCGGCTGCGCCGTGCCGAGGCTGTCGCGGTGGAGGATCTCCCCCTCGAACAGGTACGTCAGCGTCGCGAGCCCGATGTGCGGGTGCGGGCGCACCGAGATGCCCTGTCCCACGGCGAAGCGCGCAGGGCCCATGTGGTCGAAGAAGACGAACGGGCCGACGAGCCGGCGGCGGACCGACGGCAGCACGCGCCGCACGGAGAAGCCGCCCAGATCGCGGGCGCGCGCGTCGATGACGAGCTCGATCGCGTTCGCGGGCGAGTCCACGCAGGCGGGTTCATGGTCGGCGTAACGGCTCATCGGGGGCTCCTTCGCAGCGCTGGGCGGGGGTGCGCGGGGCGCCGCCTCGGTCCAGGGATCGCTACCCTAGCCCAGGAGGAGATGCCGATGTTTAGTTACTCGTCGCCCTAGTTTTTCCCTGGCTGCTTGGGGGTAGTGTCGAGCTCCCCGTGTTGAGAATCAAGCTGGTTGATGCTTCCTCGCTCGGGCTGGCTGATGACCATCGTGACGGTGAGCGGGCCCCGGTTACGGGCGTGATGGTCGGCTCATCGCGTCCTGAGCGTGCCGGGGTGCTCGGACGCGTCAAGGGTTCCCTCGCAGGGCTCGGCGGCTGCGCCGCGCTTGACGCGCCCTGCGCGCCCCGGCGGCCACGTCGCGCGGGCGATGGGCGGACGGAGCCTCCGGCGGGGGCTCCGGGCACCGGATGGGGGCGATGGCCATCGTGCGCGTGAGCGAGCCATCATCCTGCGTGAGCGAAAAGCGGCTCCTACCCATCATCTAACGGTAGCGTCAACAGTAGGGAAAGCGGCTCGGCCTCCTCCGCGAGAACAGCTTCAGCGACGCCGTCGAGCTCGTCAGGAGCGATCATGCCCAAGTTACCGACCCGACGGTGGCGCGGGTTGCGTCGCGCCGGACTCGGGCAGCTTCCGGTACCGATCCGCTGGCTCATCTCGCCCAGCAGGATCGGGGCCGTCGTCCCCACCCCGAGGTCGCGGCACGCCCCCTCCTGGAACCGCTCTGGCTGGTGGAGCCGATGCCTGCGATCGCTCGACCGCGCAGGGGAGCGCCGCGCATACTGAGTCGGTCAGATTGCTGCGGAAAACTGATGGTGGCTGCGCTCCCCGCGCTTCTGCATGTGCGGACCGAATCCGAGGCAGAAGTAGTTCCGCCGGTATCCAGGCGGCGGCATCCGCGCATGGAGAGCTGTCGAACGGACTTTCCCCACCTATTCGACGCATCGCATCATCATTCAACATACCCCGCTGATAATGATCTGCCCGTTCAGATTTTAGTGTAATGTCACTCTGTGGCGACCCGACGGCTTCCTAAAGCTATCCGCACGCAGCTCGACCCAGTTCGCGCGCTCCTCCATGGGGGGCAGAACGCGGTGCTACCCGTCATCGGCTCCGGGCTCTCGCAGGGACTACTCTCGTGGACCAAACTGCTCGAGCAGCTCATCGCCACCGTGCCCACCGCGGTGACTCGCAGCGAACTGAGCCACGAGCTGAAACAGGGGAAATATCTCGAAGTGGCCGGAGATCTCGAGCAGCTGCTCCATCCCGGGCGCGTGAGCGATGCGATTAAGCGGGAGTACCAGCGCCCAGCTGCGATCGCGCCGCGTGCGTACGAGCTAGTCGCCGCCCTGCCAGTCGCACACTTCGCAACGACCAACTACGACCCGTGGCTCAAGAACGCGGTGAGCCAGCGCCGCGCCCAAGCGCCGCAGGTCTATACGCCCTTCGATCCGGGGGCGTTCTCCGACCTCTCTGCCGGCGCACCACTGCTGGTATTAATGCTCCACGGGGATGCCGATCGCCCGCAAACATGCGTGCTCAGCGAGGCCGGCTACCGGCGCCTCGTGCACTACCCGGTCTACAGGGAAGCATTAAGAGTGCTCGTAGCGGCCCGTTCGCTGCTCTTCATTGGGCACTCGCTCACCGATCCGGATCTCCGGCTGGTGCTCGACGAGTGGCAGGAGGTGTTCGGCTCGGGTGGCACACCTCGGCATTACCTCCTTGGTGTGGGCATCTCGATGCGTGACCAGCAGCGCATGCTCGACCGAGGAGTAATGCCGATTGAGTACGGTGCGGCCGGGAACTACGCGCTGCTCGAGCCAGTGCTTGAGTATTTGGCCACGCCGTAACGGAGCGTAGCGCGCGCTGAGCAACAGACATCGGTGTTCGTTGTCCGCCAGGTGGCATGCCTCGCGTCAAATGCGAGTCACGTAGTTCTCGGGGCAGCTAGTACACACCGAAATCCAACGTATCTTGCTTGCATTTCGGGAGGGTACCAGTCACGCCTGCTCAGTCGAGGGGCATCAGGAACAACAACTGCATTGTAGCCTCGCTGTGCCCGGCATCGCCGTTTACCTTTATAATCCATGGTTTCACTTCCTAATTTTGGGGCCCTTGCCTCATCAAGTAAACAAGGATCTGGACCTAACAGATATGAGTACGCGCGGGGGTCATACCAGTCGAGACACCATTCAAACATGCATCCGACTTGATCCCAGCTTCCGTAAGGTCCATGGTTCGTCGGAAAAAGCCCAACTGGCAAAATTTCGCGGGGCAGATTCAGCCTCGTTCCTTTGAGTCCCCATGGCCAGCCGCGTTTCGGATAAGGATTCTTTTCTCGATCGATCAGATACTGTCCACCACGCGTCGCCTTCTCCCACTCCGCCTCAGTAGGCAAGCGTACCACTAGTCCATCTTCGGAGTGTAGCAAATGTGAATTAAGCCACCTGCAATAGGCCTCAGCCTCCCACCACGAGACACCACCGATCGGCACGTTGGCAAAGTTGACTCTCTGTCGAGACCACTCCGTCGGAGCCAGAATCCCTCGCCGTTCACGCCAGGACCATCCCTTACGGGACCACCATTGCTTCTCGGCGTATCCGCCATCCCTGAGAAACCGTGCATATTCGCCGACCGTGACTGGCCAGCGTTGGACGTAGAAGTCCGACAAGTAAACCCAACCTGACGGGGTGTTATCTAAGAGTGCTTCATCTGTAGAGACCTTTTCGTTCCCTCGCCAGAATTCGCCAGCTGGCACTTTTACCCATTGTCGATCCGGACGGAGTCGGGGGTCACCTTCCGAACACAGTGCGAGCGCGCCAGCGACGCCGACCCGATCGAGCATCGTTCCTGGCTGCGCTTCGGCTTCGAGCAACGGCTCCGCTATGGCAGCAATGATCTTGGCAATGCTATCAAGACCGCTCACATCATACTCGCGAAGATCGAACAACGCGCGTGCAGTGGTCGCCAGCGCAGCCATCTGATCATGCGCATCCGGCAGCATCTTCACGTGCTGAAGCAAGCCGTTCAGGATCTCTCGTGTTTGGACCTTGTCGGATAGTGCCTTGAAGGCGGGCGCGAGCACGACGACCTCGCGCCAAGATGCGTTCGCAATATACTTTGCCAGTAAGTCGATACGGTCACCGCGTTCTACGCAGATGCATCGCGCTGCAAGAAACTCCTGGAACTGGAGATGACGAAATCTATATGAACCGTCACGGTCCGGAACTAGCAAGCCACTCCGCTCCGCCATGGTGCTGATGATCGAGCGGCACTCAGCGGGTTCTCGGCGCCGCGACGATCCATCTGAGAGCCGTTCTGCAACGAGTTTTGTGAGCGGGCCGATTTCGATCGTCTGCGCATGTTCAACCGTTTCCTGGATGCGAAGCGCAATCTGCTGAAGTAGGCCAAGCTTCTGATCTTGCGTGAGTTCGTCAGGCCGGTCCATACCGTCTTCTACATCCTTCGCCTGCTGCCATAGATGGGCAAGAGATTGAACACAATGCTCGTAGAGATCCGCTCGACGCTCGGGTAGCCTGCCGTAACTCTGATGGACGACAGCAATTGCAGTCAGTAGGATTGGGGTGCGTGCCAAGGTAGCGAGATCGCCGCTCCGGTTTGTGACTTGACGAATACGCCCGAGCAAGTCGCTCGCCTGACGGTTCGCTTCATCCTCGCTGGTGAGCAGAGCGCGGTACCAGGCGTGGACGAACCGGTCTACCTGCGCGTCGTCGAGGGGCTGCACAGTCGTATGAGAGAGGTTGCCGAGCTCGGTGAGCATGCGTCTCGCGATACCCGAGAGACCCGCGGGACGGCTCGTGAGCAGAAAACGGCAGGCGGCGTGCTCGCGCGCGGCGTCGCGCACGATGTCCGCTGTCCGGTCGCGGAGGTGCGCGTCGGCGATCTCGTCCAGCCCGTCAAGGAGCAAAGCCACGCCACCATGCTCGAGTGCGGAGCCGAGCCATCCCCCGCCGCCGGTCATCGAGCCAACTATCTCGCGCAGATACTCGACGAGCAATTCCGCACCTGCGGTTCGCCGCCGCTCCTCGGGCTGCCTGCCCACCCAGCTCGCGAAACGCCTTAGGAAGACGAAAATCGGGACAGGGAATGGTGCTGAAAAGCCCATAGCGAGGGCGCGCGCAGGGTGGCCGCGGTGCGCCTCGACTAGCGCCATGGTGACGTGCTTGAGAACGGTCGTCTTACCCGCACCCGGTGCGCCTTCGATGAGGAGATGGCGCGCAGCCCGCACGGCGTCTTCGATTGATTGGCGGCGGAGTAGCTGCGCGAGTGCGTCGATATTTGTGCTCCCCGCATGGATTCGCGACCACATGGCCAGAAGCACATCCGGACGGTTTACCTCATCTTCGCTCGCCCCGATCGCGCGAAGCGCACTCATGATGAGAGGCCGAAGGTCATCGGGTACGTACGTTGCGGAGGCGAATAAGTGCCTATCTAACCTATACGCCAGCCGCGCAATAGGGTTCTCGCCATTGTCTGGACTTATTGCCCCCCCACGCGTACCTGTTCTCTTTGCATGGCGCCTTCGTTTGCTCGCACGTGTACCGTTATCGTTCGTGGGTTCGGCGGTCGTTCGCTCCGGCCGCGCAACGTCGAGCGACACGTACACCCTCTCCACTGGAACGGCCTGGACGGCGCGATCACGAAGCAGACCCGTGAGCACCACCGACCCGTGCTGCGAGTCGACGCAGTCGAGATAGCGCGACAGCTCGCGTCCCCTAAGGCTCTGAGCCTTGCCATATCCGGTGGCTGCCACCTGCGGTACCGTCGCGAGGCGTATCAACACTTGCTCAAGTGGATTGTCCCCCATGGAGATTAGGTCGAGCACCTCGACACCGCACCGTTCGAGTCTCTGCGCTGACATTTTGCCTACCTTCGTGCCGAGTAGGAAGTGCCGTAGGTCGCCGCCCGGAGAGAACACCGATTGCCATCCTTCGAGGAGTAAATGGAGGTCAGGGTCCAGATCCCCCGTACCGATGAGAAGCAGCGTACGCTGATCGAGAAGTGCGGACATCGCGGCGCGATACGCCTGGCCGTGGACAAGCTGGCGGTAACCAGTCTCGCTCGCCACACAGGTCGCCGGGCGATCCGCATCGCCATGCAGCATGAGGACGAGCGGCGGCGAAGAGGGCCGGGTGTCCCCGAACGCGCCCGGATCCTCGGGCACATAGACGCGCGGGGCCTCACGGACTTTCCGTGCGAGAGCATTCTTTAAGAATGGGTGGTACGCAGTCGTAGCGAAGTGCGTGACCGGCAGCATGGCAATGCGATTGAAGATTGGTGGCGCCTCCCTCTTGGGGCGGCGGTAGAGTTGCGCGATGCGTGCTGTGAGTTTGGACCTGCCCACGCTTCCATCCGCTTCGAGCGCGCTTGCCACGTCCTGGAACCGCTTCTGGGCAAGCGCATCACGCATCTCGCCGGCGAGCGCAGCATCCTCGACGAGCTCGATGAGGTCGACTAGCATCTCGTGGAACGTCGGCAGCCCGCTTGGCACGTCAGCACCGACGAGCGGGAGGATCGAATTAGTTTCGTTGTGGAGTCTTCGCCGGAGGAGTTCGATCCGTTCCAGCAACGATGCAGAGGGTTCGGTCATGCGTACATCCCCGCGATGCGAGACGTCATGCTGACGCACCCACATGGTCCACGTCAACGCCCCCGCCCACCACACGCTTCGGCTCGCCGTCATAGCAGATGGCCAGGGAGGCATGCGTCCCGGGGAGCTGGGGGCGACTACCCTAGCCGCCCCGACCGGCAAGGCCATCGGACATGCCGCTCCGTGTCAAGACGAGGGGCCGCGGCCAATGTAGGAGACTGGCTACAGGGCGGGACGTCACAATCAGCGGTTGCGTCCCCTCCTTCGCCTTGGCGCTGACAGCGCGCGAGTTCGACGTGTTGGCGCTGACAGCGCGCGAGTTCGACGTGCATCCGCGCCCTCAACCGGGTGCCCGCCGCGGAGCTCCGTGGAGTCTCGTACCATGACGTCACCCGCCGCGCCCACTCCTGGCAACCCAGCTCACATTGTTCGGGTCCCCAATCCAGCGTCGCCGAAATTTGTCAGGCACACGCAGGGCTCACTAAAGAGCATACAACGAATAGGCGTTTGCGGGACTGCGCCTGAGCAGCAGCGGCGGCGAGGTCCCGGCGCAGTCCCGCAAACGCCTATTCGTTGAGCCCGCGTTGGGCCAACCCGAAAACTGGGGTGGCCAAGCCCCAAGCTGAACCCATCGAAATCATTAAATTTATCCCCGTTCTCTCCTCGGTACCAGGGAAGTTCTTGGGCGACGGCGCTGGCGCGGAGGAACGAACGGCGGAGACTTCCACAATTCTCAATGGCTACACGGCGGGACACGGGCGGCTGACCCCTCTTCCGGTGTGGCCCGACGCGAGCCCAACCGGCCGCCTTGTGATCTCCGGTATGGACGAAGGTCACCCCCGGCCCACGAGGCCCTGCCGCCCGCGTTGCTGCTGCTGCCCGCGCCGGTGCCGCCGCCCGAGCGCCACGCTCGCGGCGATCGAGTGAAAGCTGCGGGCGTGCTGACCCCTCTACGCGAGCCGCGGTTTCGCCAGCGCTGCGGGCGTGCCGAGCGGGGCGCCGCCGGGTCGATCACAGAGGAGTCCGAAGTGAGGCGCCCACGCGCTCGAGGCGACCGACGGCCGCGCTGAACAATTCTTCCCGAGCGCGATCGTGCAGGCGCGTGCGAGGGTCGCGAAACCGATCTGCACCCGCCGCGTAGCACCCTCGAACCACGCGCCACTGGCCATCGCGGGCCGACGCGGGCGCCCGCGGCCGCTCCGGTCTCCAGCGCGTTGGAGGAACGATCGCTGCACGCCGCTCGCCGCGGCGGGGGCGATCCAGTTCGCGTCATCTCATTCACTGCTTCTGGAGGATCGTCATGAAGATTCGGCGTCGCACGCTGTCGGCCATGTCCCTTGTCCTCACCCTCGCCGCTGCTTGCAGCGATGGCGGAGGCGGCGATACCACAGGCGCCGGCGGCATGGGCGGGGAAGGCGCTGGCGGATCTGCTGTCGGGGATGCGGCCACGAGCTTCGAGGTGACCATCGAGAACGTGACACCCGCGCGGGATTACCGGGTGGCCGGCGTGTTCAACACGCCCGTGGGCGAGAGCATGCCCGGACCGCTCTTCCCAGAGAAGAGCTTCGAGTTCCGCGTCGGCGCCCTGCCAGGCGACAGCCTGTCGTTCACGACGATGTTCGGGCAGTCGAATGATCTGTTCTATGCGCCCGATGGCGCCGGGATCGCGCTCTACGACGAGGCGGGCAACCCGGTGAGCGGAGACGTGACCGGCCAGGTCCTGCTGTGGGACGCAGGCAGCGAGGCCAACGAGGAGCCGGGCGCGGGGCCGAACCAGGCGCCCCGGCAGAGCGGCCCGAACACGGGCGCCAAGGACCCGGACAACACGGTGCGGCTGGTCCAGGATGGCTATACCTACCCGGCGGTCGAGGAGGTCATCCAGGTGATCGTGACGCCGGAGCCGGGCAATGAGTTCACGATCCGGATCACCAACATGTCGGAGGTGGGGACGCTGATGCCCGAGGGCGGGGAGCCAGCCGCCGTGCCGCTGTCGCCGGGGCTCTTCGTGGTGCACACGATGGAAAACCCGCTGTTCACGGTCGGGCAGGCGTACCCCGGTAACGGACTGGAGGCGCAAGCCGAGGACGGGAACCCGATGATGCTGCACGAGGGGGTCATGCCCCGCGCGGGGCTGACCTCGCCGGCGGCGCCGGGCGTCGCGGTGGTGCACGGGGCCGCAGCGCCGCTGTTCAGGTCGGGCGAGGCGGACCGGAGCAAGGGACTCGAGATGCTGGCCGAGGACGGGAACCCGACCACGCTCGCGGAGTCGCTGGAGGCCGAGGTCGGGGGCGAGAGCGGGCTCTCGTCGGTGCTGGTCTACGACACGCCCGTGGGCGCCTCGATGCCGGGGCCGCTGCTGCCCGGCGCGAAGTTCAGCTTCAGGGTGACCGCGCGGCCCGGCGAGCGGCTGAGCTTCGCGTCGATGCTGGGGCAATCGAACGATCTGTTCTTCGCCCCGAGCGAGGAGGGGATCGCGCTGTTCGACGCGAGCGGCGAGCCGGTGAGCGGCGATGTCTCCGACCAGGTCTCGATCTGG
This sequence comes from Sorangium sp. So ce145, assembly GCF_051525985.1. Classification (NCBI taxonomy): domain Bacteria; kingdom Pseudomonadati; phylum Myxococcota; order Polyangiales; family Polyangiaceae; genus Sorangium; species Sorangium sp. So ce145. The sequence continues at coordinate 9,116,366 of NZ_CP150315.1, forward strand.
GACGCGGGCACCGAGGCCAACCAGTGGCCCGGCGTGGGCCCCGACCAGGCGCCGCGCCAGGCCGGGCCGCAGATGGGCGCCGACGATCCCACGGACCGGGTGCGCTCCGTCGATGACGGTTATCTGTATCCTGCGGCCAGCCAGATGCTGAAGGTGACCATCAGCCCGGCGCGGTAGCGGGGACCACGAGCAGCAGCGCTGGCTGCTGAATCACGGCCCCGGGGACGCCCGGGGCCGTTCACGCGTGACCTCCGAGCCTGTCGCTCACGCAAAGGCCCAGTTCTCCTACCTCGGTAGACCGCTCGCGCTCGAGCGTGGCTGACCTCAGCAGAGCCTGCGGGCGCCGGCCAGTGGCAATGAGCCGGCAGCGAGCCGATGCGAGCGGCGGACTCGACTACCGGTCCGAGCTTGCTCGCCCCTCGGGTGCCACCGACAACCCGAGCAGCTGGTCGCGAGGTCGCGCATGCTACCGTCCGTTCCGATCATGGAAGGCTCGATCCTCCGGCACATCGTTGCAAGCGATGGGACGCGCATCGCGTGGCACACGCACCAGCGCCCAGGCGACGAGGTGCAGCTGCGGGATCGAGCGCCTGTCGTCCTCACGAACGGCCTCAGCACGACCGAGAACTTCTGGAAGCACCTCGTCAGCGCGCTCGCAACGACGACCCACCTGGTCCACTGGAGCTACCGGGGTCACGGGCAGAGCGAGACGGCGCGCTCGGGCGACTACGCCATTCCGACCCACGCAGACGACCTTCTCCGGGTGACGGAGGCGGTCCGTGCTCGTAGTACGTTCGCCGGCGCGCCGGTGCACATCGCCTTTTCCATGGGCGTCACGGTGCTGCTCGAGCTCTACCGCCGCCGCCCAGATCTCGTGCGCGCGATGGTGCTCATCGCCGGCGGCGCCGATCACCCTTACGCGTCGAGCGCCGCCTTCCGGATCCCCGGCGCGCGCGCGGCCCTCCGTGTGGCGCTCCGGACGGCGGCCCCCATCGTCCCTCGTAGTGCGCCGGTCGTGCGCCGCGTCACGGCGTCCAAGGCCCTCTTCCCCCTGGGCCAGGCCACGGGCGTCTTCGGGCCCGAGGCGCCTCGGGAGGAGCTCGAGCATTTCCTCCGCGCCGTCGGGACCATGGACCTTCGCGCTTACTGGGAGTCTCTGCGGTCGTTGATGGAGGCACGCGCGTCGGACGTCCTCCCCCAGGTGCGGGTGCCGGTCCTGGTGATCGCGCCCGAGCGCGACGTGATGGCCCTGCGGGCCGATCTCGACACGCTGCGCCGCCTCATTCCGGGTGCCGAGTGGATGATCGTGCTCCGCACAGGCCACGCGATGCTCCTCGAGGCAGGGGGCGCGGTATCGGCCCGCATACAGGAGTTCTTGCTCGGCCTACAGTAGCCAAGAGCCCATGGGCCAAGCTCCCGCCACCTGCACAGCCGCCTCGCCTGTAGCCGCTCCCTCCTCGCGCGGTGTCGCCGGGCGCGCTCGGTCCACAGGTGCCTATCGGTCTTGTCCCTCTCCAGCGGCAACAGACTGGACAGGACACGGGCATGATCGCCGAAGAGGAGGCTCGGGTGTACGAAGGAATTGTCACCTCGAGCCGGACCGCTTCGATATCACCCGGCAGCAGAGCCGGCACCTGACCTTCGGGAGCGGCGCTCATTACTGCCCCGGGGCCTCGCTCATCCGGATGGAAGTGGAGGAGTCGGTGCGCGCCCTGCTCTCGCTGCCGCGCTGGGAGCTCGCCGAAGAGACGTTGAGCTACGCCGGCTCGAACCTGCAGGACCGCGGGCCGAGCTCGCTGCGCGTTCGCTTCCCCGCAGCCTGTAGCGGGCGGGCTCGGCCCATTGGCCGGCGCGCCGCTGGCCGCTGACGCCCCGACCGAGGCGGCCACCCGAAAAGAGACAATCACCCAGCTCCTCGAGGACGTAGCCAGCGATCTGGAAGGCACGAGGGGCGCCGTGCGTCCCGATCGACGCAGGCCACGGATCGCCGCAGGAATCCTGGCGACACGCTCCGCACCGGACACGGCGAGCAGCGCACCGGTGGCGGGGACGATGGTACCAACCAGGCTCTTGCGGCGGGCGCTCCCGCTCGATATTCAAGCTGGACGATGTACCGTGCATCCGACGATGCGGCCCTCGTGCGAACGGCCGAGGCGCAGGTCCTCGCGAGCTACGCCGCGCTCGTGCAGGTCGTGGCGCGTGTCGCGGCCCTCAATGCGCGCCTCGTGGAAGGCGGGGTGGCTCCGATTCCGCTCGCCACGTACACGCCGCCGCCCGCCGCGGTGGGGGTGCCGGCCTCCGTGGATCTCCTCCAGGGCCAGCGCGCGTACTACACCGGAGAAGCAGCTCGCCTCGGCGAGGCCCTCCGCGCGATGGAATCGGTGCTTGCCCAGCGCGCTCGTCCTGTCGCGCCGCTCCGGCCGGGGCCGCGCGCCGTGCCTGCCGCGTACGTCTTCGCGGAGCTGTCCCGCGGGGCATGGTCCTTCTTCAAGATCGCCCTGTTTCCTCCCTTCACGATGCTGATCGCGCCGTTCCTGCTCCTCCCGTGGTACGCTGGGCCGCTCGCGGGCGCCGCAGCGATGGCTGCGTTCCTCGTCGTGCTCTGGGGCGTGTCGTTGGCGGTCGCGACGAAGCGCTTGCGGCTCCTCGCGCGCGGCGAGGTCGGCACGGTGCTCCAGAAGAGCGAAGCGTACTCGGGCGTGCGGCTCAGGAACTGGCCCGTGCTCTGGACGAACGGCTGGGACATCTCGCTGCGCGCGTACTCGGGCCTCGGCTCGGTGACGACGCTCACGGTGCAGACCCCGCGCGGACGCATCGCGCAAGTCACGGTGCGTACGGGGCCATCGTTCCGCGGCGTCGTGCTCGTCGATCCCGAGACGGGCGGCGGCCTGGCGAACTGCGACTTCGCCTCCGCCCCGCGGCCGGATGCGCGGGGCGAATGGGACCCAGCTCTCCCGGGGCGCGTCTGGGCGGCGGCCTGTTTCTCGGTCGTCGCGTCGCTCGCGCTCGCCACCGCCACGACCGTCGCCGCGCTCGTCTCTCTGGATCTCCTGGCGTTTTAGCTCGAAGCTCGCTCTGCGGAGCTGCCCACTTCCCCGTGTGCCGGGGCACGATCAAGACCGATTTCACGGATGGCCGCGGAAGGGGTATGCCTCCAGGAAGATAGGAATGCTCCTGCGACCACGTGAACGTTCACGCTGGTGACCGATGGTCGAGCGTCTCGCTAACCGATGTTGCTCGGCCGGTACCAGTCGAAGTCGTTGTGGAACGGAAAGCTGTTGATCCCCAGGCTGATGCTGGCGTCGAGCGCGCGGACGTGGTGCCACCAGCCCACCGGGATGAAGAGCGCATCGCCCGGCTCGAGCACGACGTCCTTCACGAGCACCGGGGCCATCGGGTCCTTCTCCGGATCCCGACCGGCGTACATCGCGCGTGCGCCATCGAACAGCGACGTCTCGAACGGCGCGATCATGCGGTAACGCTTCCTGCCATACACCTGCCCGAACAGGATGTTGGACGTGTCGTAGTGCAGCGGCGTGACGGTCCCGGCAGGGCCGAGCCAGAGCGCCGAGGCGCCCAGCAGCCGCTGCGCGGCGCAGTACCCGTCCGGGAGCACCACGTCGTCCAGTAGCGCGCCGAGTTTCGTCCGCTCGAGGACGCGGTTGTTCGCGACCATGTAGAAGTCGTTCGTCTCCTCGTTCGCGGCGCCGGCGATGCGCGCGACGAAGTCGCGCAGCGGCGTGCTCTCGGTGTGCCGCGCCGCGTGCATGTCGTAGTCGGGATCGCTCTGGCGTCCTGTCGTGACGTCGACCACGACATCGCCGAAGCGCTCGGAGAGGTACGCCGGGGTCCACCGGCCGAAGGCGGGCCAGCGGGTCACGACGTCGGTCAGGATAACCGGGATGTTGCCGGCGACATAGACGTCGCGGAGCTCCTCGCCAGACACGCCGGACCGCCGCGGGATCCCCGTCGGATCGCAGGCGACCGACGCCATTCTCTGCTGGAGCCGCGCCAGCATCTCGTGCCGCCGCGCCGACCTCGCGAAGGGCCGAGCGGCGACGAAGATGGGCGAACGGACGATGGCCGAGAGCAGCTCTCCGGCCTGCGTGCTGCTGACGCCGGCCGCCTGGAGCTGCTCCGAGATCTGGCCCTCGGGCACGCCGCGCAGCAGGTTCTCCGCGGCCCAGCGCCACCACTCGGGCGCAACTTCCAGCTCGCGTTCCTGTTCGCCCATCTTCGACCTCACGATGTTGGGGAGCGCAACGGTGCGACGATCGAACGCCTCACTTGCACGGGGGAGGAGGCGGCGGCATCGGCGGGATGATCTCCTCGCCCGGAGGCGGCGGCGGCGGCATCGGCGGGATGATCTCCTCGCCCAGAGGCGGCGGCGGCGGCGGCATCGGCGGGATGATCTCCCCCTCGTCCCCGACCGGCGGCGGCATCGGCGGGACAATCTCGCCGCCGTCGCAGTCCGGAGGAGGCGGCGGCATCGGCGGGATGATCTCCTCGTCCGGAGGCGGCGGCGGCATCGGCGGGATGATCTCCTCGTCCGGAGGCGGCGGCGGCATCGGCGGGATGATCTCGCCTTGATCGGGGTCGTGTCCCTCGTCGACGCCCGGAGGACCACAGGCGACGACGAAGACGGCAGCCGCCGCTACAGCCGCTCGAGACACCCGCTGCACCAGGGCCGCCGTCCGAGGCGGCGGCGTGGGCAGCGGCGATAACAAGGCTGCATCGTCCGAAAGAACGTCACGTGACATGAACACCTCCGCTCAACGCAGCGTGCAGGACATGTGCCATCTCGCTACCGCCGGATATCCCTGAAGATCTCGCCTTCTACAGCGCCGCCCGACGCACCCGTCGCGCGTGGCCCAGAGTGGCTCAGCAGCGCGCGGCTCACCGCAAGGCCCGCGCGAGCGCCGCCTCGTCGACCTCGTCCTCGGCGGCGCGCTCGAGCGCCGCGCGCAGCGCATCGTCCGCGGTGGCCCCCGCGGCGACGCGGATGCGCTCCTGCGCCTCGGGGTGGCCGGCGACGCGAAGGAGCAGGGCGGCGCCCACCCGGCGATCCCGCGGGGCGCTCACGTCGTCGAGGGCGAGGAGCGCGTCCTCGGGGGTCAGGCTGGCGGCGCGGTAGTCGCCGGCGGCGAGCAGCTTGCGGAGGTCCTCGCGCCAGGCCGCGAGGTCGCGGCCGCGCCGCTCCAGCGCCTCGGCGCCGCGCGGCGCCGCGCCGGCGGCGGCCCCCTCGTGCGCATCGCGGATGCGCTGCGCGAGCGCCTCGGTCAGGGCTTCCCCCGTCCGGAGCACGAGAGGGATGCCGCCGCCTCGGCGAGAGAGAACGAGCCGATCACCGCGCATCCCGACCGAGTTGAGCTCGGCGTAAGGGACCCAGACGGACGAGAAGGGCCGATCGATGCGCACGCCGTCGGTGCCCACCACGACCTGGGTGCGGCGCGCGGCGCGACGGAGGAGCCACGTCGACGCCAGGGCGAGGGCAAACCACGCCACGATCGGCCCGGCGCTGCGAGAGGCCGGCAGCGGCAGGGCGATCGCCGCGATCACGATGAGCCAGAGGATCATGAAGAGCGGCAGGCCGACGCAACCGGCCGCGAGCTCGCGGTGGACGCTGCCGAGCGAGACAGCGACGCGCCGCTCCGTCGGGCCCATCCCGAGGGCCGCGAGCAGGCGCGCGCCCTCCTCCTCCCGCGCGACCTGCACATCGATCACCCGCCCGCGGCTCAGGCGGAGCTCGACGCGGACGCGCAGATCCGACAGGACCATGCCGGAGCGGATCTCGGCGCGCGGGATCGAGCGCTCCACGGAGCCGAAGGCGAAGCGCAGCCCGGCCGCGTCCGCGGTCACGCGGACCGGCCGCTTCCAGCGGATGCCGGTGGTGATGGCCAGGGCGCTCGCGAGGGAGAGGCCCAGCGCGGCGACCACGCCGGGCACGGTCATGGCGAGGGCGCTGAGCGCGAACCCGCGGAGGCTCGGCTCGCCCAGCGCGCTTGCGAGGATCACGGCGAGCACGCTGGCCAGGAAAGGCCCCGCGATCGCGAGCAGCGCGAGGCCCGCGAAGATGCGGCCGAGGCCCTCGTGGCGCACCGCGAGCCGGTAGCTCGTGAACTCGAAAGCAGGTCCGGAGGTCGCCCCCATCGCCAGGGCCATTCTGCGCCCTTTGTCGGGGAGACCTCCAGCACGTACTTGTCGGCTTGCCCCTCGGCGTGATTCGCCGCGCTCGAGTCGCTAACCGTGGATCCAGTAGCGGTAGCCGTTCGTGCGGAAAGGCACGTCGAGCTCGCGGCAGATCTCGGCGATCACATCGGGGGTGAAGAAGTAGTTGCGGATGCGGGCGATGTGCTCGCCGTCGGTCTCGACGGTCCAGACGGTGCGCACCGCCGGTCCGGTGTCGTGATCGAACCAGAAGAGCAGCAAGAGCTCGCCGCGGTGCTCGCGCACCTCGCAGCGCGGCGGGCCGCCGAGGTAGCCGACCAGGTGACGGGCGTCGACCCCGCCGGCGTCGGTGGTCGTGATCGGCGAGAGGCTGCCGACGAACGACCCGGTGCGCGGATCCGCCGGGGGCTCGCGCCCGTACTCGGTCACCACGCCGACGATCTCGGTGATCGAGCTGTCGAGGAGCAGCGAGGTCAGGGCCGGCAGGTCGCGGGCGTTGAAGGCGGCGCAGAAGGCGTCGAGCACGCCCGGCGCGGGCGCCCGGGGCTCGTCGGCCTCGGGCGCCACGAGCTTGCCGCGGCCGCGGTGCAGCGCCGCCTTGACGGCGCCGACCGAGGTCGAGAGCGACGCGGCGACCTCTTCGAGCGAGAAATCGAACACGTCCTTGAGAACGACCGCCGCGCGCTCCTGGGGCGACAGGTGCGCGACCAGGGTGCCGGCGGCCTCGCGCGACGCCCGCTCGTCGGGCGCGTGCCCTGGCGCCACGGGCGCTGCCGCGGGCTCGCCGAGCGCGTCGCGCTCGAGCCGCTGCCGCCGGGCGCGGTCGATCCAGAGGTTCGACGCCACCCGGAACAGCCAGGCGCGCGGGTTGGGCAGCTCGTGGAACAGGGTGCCGAGCGTGACGAAGCCGCGGGCCATCGTGTCCTGCACCAGGTCCTCGGCGTCCCACGGGCTCCGGGTCAGGTAGCGGCAGTAACGGTACAGCTCGGGCCGGAGCGGCTCGAACACGTCGAGGAACCGCTGCCATGACGCCTTCACGTCATTGCTCAGCTCGCCGAGGTCGCGCGGCTCGTCGCTCATGACCAGACCGGCTCGTAGCACAGGACCGACAGCCCGCCGCCGAGGTTCTGGGTCCGGATCTGCCGCAGCGAGAGGCGCTTGTCGCGGCGCGCGAACAGCGGCGTACCGCCGCCGAGCACCACGGGGTGCACGATCAGGCGGAATTCGTCGACCAGGCGGTGCTCGATCAGCGTCGACACCAGCGCGGCGCCGGCCCACGCGACGATCGGCTTGCCGGGCTGCCGCTTGAGCGCGGCGATCTCCTCGGGGCCGCGGGCCACGCGGGTGTTGGCCCACGCGGCGTGCGTCAGGGTCCGGGACAGCACCACCTTGGGCAGGGCGTTCATCTTGCGCGCGAACGCGAGGTCCTGGGGCGAGCGCGGGTGGGCCTCGGCGTCGGGCCAGTACTGGAGCATGAGCTCGTAGGAGGTGCGCCCGTACACGGCCAGGCCGACGGAGTCGATCATCTCGTCGCAGTACCGCTCGAACTGCGGGTTGCCGTCCTGGAACCAGTCGAGCTCGCGGCCCGGGCCCTCGATGTAGCCGTCGAGGGAGGTGATCATGGAGACGTAGAGGCGTCGTTCGGTCGGGGTCGTCGTCGTCATGGCCCACCGACGAACGGCGCGGCCGGAAGGATACGGGGGGCGAAAAAAAATTGTCGGGAGGAGAGGAAGACGGAGAGATTCACAGGGAGACGGGGAGGCGGGGAGGCGAGAGATGGGGATCGGTCGTTCGAACCTGCAGGCTCGGCGCCGGCGGCTTCGGACGGCATCGCTACGGGGCGGCGAGCAGGCTCGAAGGAGGATCCCCACCTCTCGCCTCTCCACCTTGCTCTGTCTATCTCTCTCTCCTCCCCGTCTCCCCGTCTCCCTGTGCACTCTCTCTTGCTCTGTTGCCTGTCCCTGAGCGGCTCAGACGGAGCCTGAAGTGGCCAAGCACGGTCCACGCGTCAAGGGCGTCATCCTCGCTCGGCGTCGGCCCGATGTTGTGCAGGACGAGCGGGAGGCCGCGCGGCCCCTTGCGATCGCTGACGATGCCCACGTGATCCGGCGTGCACGAAGGGCACGGCTTGAGGGCCCAGACCACGATATCGCCAGGCTCCCAGGTGCGCGCCGCGGCCTCGTCGAACGTCCTGGGAAGCGACGTGGCGTGGGCGCGCAGGTAGGTAAGCATCGGCCCGACGCGGCGATGATCGATGTTGCGATCGGGACGCTCGACCGTCGTGTAGACCGCCCGGCGCGCGAGGATGTCTTCGTGGATCTTCTCCTGGAGATCGACGCCAGCGGCGCGGACGGCACGGACGACGACATCGGTGCAGACGCCGCGATCGGGGGCCGGATCACCGTTGGGGTAACCGATCGCGACCCACGCTGGATCGTAGGTGACGCCACGGGCGACCTCGAGGCGGGCGCGGGCGACGATCGGATCGCCTGACGCGGGCGCGATGGCAGGCTCGGCAGGAGGCGCCGGAGCAGGCTCAGGCGCGGGCGCGGGCGCCTCCGCGCGTCCAGGCCCAGCGGCCGACGCGTGGCGGCTCTCGCGCGGAGCAGGCCCTTGCGAGCCACAGGCCACGAGGGTGACCGCGGCGACGAATCCCCAGGAACGTGAGCTCATGGCGCGTCATCGGCCGGAGCGGGCGATCTGTGACAAGGACGGCGCACGAGCGCCCCCAGGCTCTCGAGCTCCCCCGGTCTGCCCTGGCGGCGCGCCGCCCTCCGCGCGACCTGCGACGACGGCGCTGGGCAGACGCCGTTGGTGCTGTACAACCAAGGCTCACCCCTTGCCGAGGAGCTGCCGCATGACGCGTCGTCTTCAGGAACGCCTGCTCGCGATCATGGACCGCAAGAACCACTGGGCCTGGGCGCACCTCACCGGCCCCGGCCTCACGCGAGACCAGCTCGCGGTTCACTTCAGGCACGAATACCGGGTCTACGTGCGCGACTTCCCGGTGCTGCTCGCGCGCGTGCTCGGCCAGTCGCCGCCGGCCGCGGTGCGCAGCGCCCTCGCCGAGAACCTCTTCGAAGAGCAGACGGGCAAGCTCTCGCTGGGCGTGTCGCACCCGGAGCTCTTCCTGGAGATGATCGACGGCCTGGGCATCCCGCGCGCGACCATCGAGGACGAGTCGCTCCCGCTCGAGCCCGAGGCCCACGCCTACCGGACACTGCTCGACCGCGCGAGCGCGGCGCCGCCGTGGGTCGTGGGCGCGGCGGTGCTGACGATCTTCGTGGAGGGCAGCGTGCACGAGCGCGCGGAGCTCCTCGGGCAGCGCGAGGCGCCGCCGATCGAGGAGGCGCTGCGCGCGCACCCGATGGTGCGGCACTACGGGTGTCCGCCCGAGCGCATGCGCCTGGCGAGGGCGCACCGGGCAGTCGAAGGAGGGCACCGGCGGGACGCGTGGGAGATGGTGCTGGGTCACGCGCCGGACGAGGGTCCGACGGCGGACGCGGTCGCGTCGGCGGTGGCCGCGGCGCACGCGGCCTGGCTGGCGTACCGGGATGGAGTCGCGCGCGCCATGGGGCTCCGGCAGGCCTGAGCCGGCCCCGGCGCACTCCTCCGGTTCTGCCTGACACGCGCGGGGTTCACTGATAGAATCGCGCGCATCGCTTGGGCCGTTCTGCGCCCGTTTCTTGAGGAGATCTCCCCGTATGTCCTTCTCGGCTCGTTCCTTTGCCTTCTTTGCCATGTACACGCTCGCGTCCGTGGCCGCGTGCGGCGGCGAATCCAGCTCCGGGGCCGGCGGCGCCGGCGGGTCGGGCGACGACGCCGCGGGCCCGGGCCCCGGGAGCACCTCCTCCGGCCCCGGCGCGACCAGCGGCGGCGCCACGAGCGGCGGCGGCGGCGCCACGAGCGGCAGCGGCAGCGGCAGCGCGACGACGAGCAGCGGCACGGGCGGCGCCGCCAGCAGCAGCGCCGCGAGCAGCGGCTCAGGCGACGTCACCACGACCACCACGAGCACCGGAACCGGCGACACAACGACCAGCACGGCGGCGACCGGGGGCACGGATCCCGGCGGGTGCAGCATCTTCTGCTCCGACTTCGAGGGCGGCTCGCTGCCTTCCGAGATCCAGTTCTTCCCGGACTACCTGCGGCCGAGGATGGGCGAGTTCGTGACGCTGGACAGCACCGGTCACAGCGGCTCGCGCTCCGTCAAGGTCACGGGCACGGACTTCAGCCAGATGCTCGGCGTGGCCGTGCCGAGCAAGTTCTGGGGCAGGATCTACCTCAAGAGCGCCACCGACATCCAGATGGGCCACAACACGTATGTCGCGGCCGTGGAAGGCAACGGGGATCCCAACAACGGGGAGCAGATCCGCATCGGCGAGCACCAGTGTCAGCTCGAGCTGAACCGCAAGAGCGACGACAAAGAGATGCTCTCGAACGGCGGAATGTACATGTGCAGCGGCGGCGTGAAGCTCGTCGCGAACACCTGGTACTGCCTCGAGTTCCACTACGACGGGCCGGGCCGCTCGGTGAGCGTGTTCGTGGACGGCACCGAGGTCAACGCGATGCACGTCACGGACTGGGGCCCGTACGACTACAAGCTCTTCAAGTTCGGGTTCGAGAAGTACCACGGCGGGGCCAAGACGATGTGGTACGACGACCTCGCGCTCCACTCGGAGCGCGTCGGCTGCGGCAAGTGAGCCCGCGCCGGGCTCAGTCGTCGATGACGGCGTTGACGATCCCGTCGAAGAACTCCGTGTTCCCGACCGCATCGAGCATCCGGTTCCAGCCGATCTCGTCGAACGGCGTCGGCACGCCGTGGTTCGTCAAGATGACCCCGATCAGCTCGCGGCGGCGATCGATCCACAGGAAGCACCCGGTGCCGCCCGCCTTGCCGTAAGAGCCGCTCGAGAGGCGCGACCCGCCGCTGGAGAAGCGGTGGGTCGCGAGCTCCCAGCCATAGCCCTTGGGCGTCAACAGGAGGTTCGCTATCGGCGATACGTCGGTCTCCGACGCCCTCACCTCGGGCGTCTGGTTGCTCACCATCGCGGCGGCGGCCTGGCGGCTCAGGACGCGGACGCCGCCGTACCTGCCGCCGTTCAGGATCATCTGGCAGAACACCGCGATGTCCCGCGCCGTCGAGAAGACGCCATCACAGCCGGCGATCCCGCCGAGCGCGTGATCCTGCTCATCCTGCACCTCGCCGCGCAGCACCCTCCCCCGGAGCTCGGAGTAGCCCGTGGCCGCGGTCCGCGAGATGAGCGCCGCCGGCGGGTTGAAGGTCGTGTCGCTCATGCCGAGCGGGCCCCAGATGCGCGCCTTCGCGAAGGCGTCGAGATCCATGCCCGAGGCGACCTCGATCACCCGCCCGAGGAGGCGGTAGGTGAGATCGCTGTAGAGCACCTGCGTGCCAGGCACGTACTCGAGCGGCGCCTCCGCCATGCGCTGCCAGACGCGCTCGGCGTCCGGGTCGTCCAGGAACTGGCTGTCCAGCGGCAAGCCGGCCGTGTACCGGAGCATGTCGCGCACCTTGATGGCCTGCTTGCCGTTGGCCGCGAACTCCGGGATGAAGTCGGCCACCCGATCGTTCATCCGCAGCACGCCGTCCTCCACGAGGATCACCGCCGACGTCGACGTCGCGAGGACCTTGGTGATGGAGAGCAGGTCGAACAGCGTGTCGAGCGTCATCGGCTCGTCCGCGCCGCGGACCCGGGAGCCGAACGCCCGGTGCCCGACGATCCTCCCCCGCCGCGCCACCAGGGCGACCGCGCCCGGGAAGAGGCCGTCGGTCACCCGTCGCTGGATGCGCGCGAAGACGTCCTCGATGCGCTCCGAGCACAGGCCGACGCCCTCGGGCCGCCCAGGGACGAGCCGCTCGTACGTCGTCTGGATATGCGCCTCAGCCACCCTGGCCGACAGGACCGCCGGCGCGAACGCGGCCACCGCCGCCGTGCGGCCCAGCCCCTGGAGAAGGCGCCTGCGATTGAAAAATCCATGCTCGGTGCACATGCTCGCTCCTGATCCGTGATCCGTGGGGGGCCGGGTCGCGCCGCTGCAGAGCCCGCTCGGGCGCGCTTTCGCGCGCCGTCGCCGAGGTCGCCATCGACGCTCGCGAGCGCCCGAATTCCTGGACAGCAGGAGGTGTGCCGAGCAGCGGACCCAGCGATTCGCGGCGCCGCCGCGCGAGAGCGCCGGCGGACCGGTGCGCCGATCGTGCACCCGCCTGCACGATCGGCCGCGCGATCGCCCGCGCGGTGCCGGCGCTCTGCACGGTCTTGCACGATTCGTGCAAATCTTCGTGCAGATCAACGCCGAACCAGCGCACGGCGGCGCGCGGCGCCGCGTAGGATGTGCTCGTGGACGAAGGCTTTCCCGGCAGCGATGTGCGGGGCTCCTGCGCGACGACGCTCCGGCTCGCGATCGTGGCCGGCAGCACGATCACCTTCGCCCCGCTGCCGCCCCACGGCCGCGTCGTCCTCGGGCGCGACGAGGGGTGCGACGTGCGGATCGACGATCGCTCGGTGTCGCGCCGGCACGCGGCCCTCCACGTCGGCCCGCCGCTCCGGATCGAGGACCTCGGGAGCGCCAACGGCACCTTCGTCGGCGAGCCGCAGGCCCGCGCGCTGACGGCGCGCACGCACCGCCTGCGGCGCCTCTCGCGGGAGAGCGCCGAGGTCGGCGTCGGCGAGCGCTTCAACCTCGGCGCGACCACCGTCGTCGTCGGCCGCGCGCCCGGCGGGGCGGCCGAAGAGCCCGACCGCGGAAAGCCGCCCGCGGACATCGTGCTGCTGGCCCCGGCGATGCTGGCGCTCTACGAGCAGGCCGCCCGCGCCGCGCGGAGCCCCATCAGCGTGCTCATCCTGGGCGAGACGGGGGTGGGCAAGGAGGTGCTCGCCCGGACCCTCCACGCGCGCTCTCCGCGGTCGAGCGGGCCTTACGTCGAGCTGAACTGCGCCGCGCTGCCGCCATCGCTCCTCGAGGGCGAGCTCTTCGGCCACGAGAAGAGCGCCTTCACGGGCGCCAGCCACGCGCGCCCTGGCCTGCTCGAGGCGGCCCACGGCGGCACGCTGTTCCTCGACGAGATCGGCGAGCTGCCCCTCGCGTTCCAGGCGAAGCTGCTCCGCGTCCTCGAGGACCGGAAGGTGCTCCGCATCGGGGGCCGCACCCCCCGCCGGCTCGATCTCCGCTTCGTGGCGGCGACCAACCGCGATCTCGAGGCGGAGATCGCGCGCGGCGCCTTCCGCCAGGACCTCTACTTCCGGCTGAACGGCATCTCCCTCGTCGTCCCGCCGCTCCGCGAGCGGGTCGCCGAGATCGGCCCGCTCGCCGGCAGGTTCCTCGAGGAGGCGTGCCTGCAGCTCGACCAGCGCGGCGCGCCGCGCATCTCGCCGGAGGCGCTCGCCGCCCTCGAGGCGTACGCCTGGCCGGGGAACGTGCGCGAGCTGCGCAACGTGATCGAGCGCGCGGCGGTCCTGTGCGCGGGGGAGTCGGTCCTGCCCGCCGATCTGCCGCCGCACCTGATGAACGGCGCCACGCCCCCGTCGAGCGGCGCCGCGTCGCGGCCGAGCGGCACCATCCCCCCGCCGCCGCCATTGCCGCCGAGCGGCGCCGCGCTGCCGCCCAGCGGCGCCGCGCTGCCGCCCAGCGGCGCCGCGCTGCCGCCCGCCGGCGCCGCGCCCCCGTCGAGCGGCGACGCCCCCCCGTCGGGCCGCGCCGCGCTGCCGCCACCTCCGCCCAGCGGCACCGGGCTGCCGCCGGCCGACGCGCCGCCGCCGAGCGGTGACGCCCTGGCGAGGCTCCGGCTCGAGATGAAGGCCGCCGACCGGCAGCGCGTCGTCGAGGCCCTCGAGCGGTCCGCGGGCAACCAGACGCGCGCCGCCAAGCTCCTCGGCGTCTCGCTGCGCACGCTGATCAACCGAATCGACGAGTACGGCATCCCGCGGCCGCGCAAGCGGTCGCCCTGAGCGCTCACGAGCGCGACGGAAGCGCCGCACCCCCGGCGCCCAGGGCGCGGGACGCCCGCAGAGGAATCATGACGGACAACTATCGAGCAGAACAGTTGTTTCCCATAGCAGCACCGCAATGGATTCAAGGCGACGACGGTGTATGGGTGCGTGACTGGGAAGTGCGTCTGATCGCGGCGCCAGATGAGCGGCAACTCGACAAACTGATGCATCTCTCAGAAGAGGGGATCGACGTCGTAGCCACAATGAGCCAGGACGGACGCACGATACGTCTGCGAAGCGCCACCAGGTTAAATCCGTTCGGCGATGACATCTTCCATGGCTCAGCCTATCGAATGCTGCGTAGGATCGATGGCGAGATAGGGCGCATCGAGTTGATTCAAGGGCAACCTAGGGGAGCCTGGCAGCCCTTTCGACAGTCCACACTGGGACACGATCGCGATTCCTAAGCAGACCTATGCACGATCACTACCGCTTTGACGGGGTTAAGGACTACGGCATCCCGCGGCCGCGGAAGCGGTCGCCCTGAGCGCTCACGAGCGCGACGAGAGCGCGGCGCGCTCGTCCGCCACGCCCAGCGCGGGCCTTGACGATGGGCGGCGGCTCGGTGGGGATGCCGAGACGGATCAGGAGCGCCACGATGGCTTCGCGCTCGGAGACGTCGGCGAGGAGCCGCCGGCGCCCACCACTCCCTGTGATCGACCATCGCCCCGATCGGACTCCTTCAAGCACCTGGAAGGATCACGCACGGCGGCGGAGCTGCAGCGCGCCGAGCGCGATGCAGAACACGGCGGTGCCCCAGTGGATCGCGAGGTAGCCCGGGTGAGCGCCGCGCCACGCGAGCACGATGGCTCCGTCGACGACGGGGATCACGGAGCCGAGGAGCAGCGCGAGCGCCGCGGCGCGCCGCTCGCCAAGGAGCGTGAAGGCGATGAGCAAGGCGCCGACGGAGAGGTCGCGCGCTCCCTTGGCGACAGCGTACGCGGCGAGGCCAGCGAGCGGCACGCCGAAGGCCGCAGCCGCGGCGCCGGGGACAACCAGGAAGCGCGCGCCGATGAAGCACAGGGTGAGGCCGGTGAGCAGCGTGGCGATGCCCGCGCCGCCGAGGCGGCGCGACGGGAGGGACGAGGCGGAGGAAGCGACGGTGGCGTTGTCCATGGGCTGGATGTAGCCCTCGGCGGACGCGCCCGCGATGGCCGACGCGCGCAACGAATGTCCCCAGACGCTCACGTTGCGCGCGTTCTGGATCATCGTTAGGATCGCACCATGTACCAGGATGATCCGCTTTCGAGCCGATTTTCCATGGCAAAACTCTCGTCCGAGCTCGTCTGCCGGACCGCTGCGCGAGGGGCCTGGGCGCTCGATCTTCCGGCGCGTCCGATCCTGGTGCTCCACCACGTGACCGAGGGGAGCTGCGTGCTGCGCGCCGGGCGAGAGGCGGTCTCGCTCTACCAGGGCGACGTGGCGCTGGTGCGACCGAACGTGGGGCACCGCGTCGACCACGGCGACGCGAGGGCGAAGCCCGTGCTCCTCGACCGGTGGCTCGAGGTCGCGCGAGAGGAGGACGGCGAGCGCGTGCTCGGCCGCGGCGCCACCGCGGCGCGCGCGCTGTGCGGCGTGTTCCGGTTCGAGCACGACGCGCTTGCCCCCTTGCTGCAGGTCCTGCCGCCGGTGATCCACGCCGGCGCGCGGGCCATCGAGGCGCGGCCCTCGTTTGCCGACGCGCTGGCGCGCCTCCGGAGCGAGCTGCGCGAGGCGCGCCCGGGGGCGGGGCTGGCTCGCCGTCGCTGGCTCGAGCTCATCCTCATCGAGCTCGTGCGGCTGCTCGCCGACCGCGAGCCCGCGAAGCTCGCCGCGCTCGGCGCCACGCAGGACGTCGTCGTCGCCCGCGCGATCGCCGAGCTCGTGCAGGACCCGGCGCGCGCGTGGGACGTCGACACCCTGGCGCGAACGGTGGGCGTCTCGCGCGCCACGCTCGCCCGGCGGTTCCTCGAGGCCACGGGCGCGCCGCCCATGGCGTACCGGGCGACGCTGCGCACCGAGCACGCGCGCCGCCTGCTCCGCGAGACGACGCTGTCGAACCAGCAGATCGCCCACGCGGTCGGGTTCGCCACGGTGCAGGCGTTTCAGCGCGCGTTTCGGCGCGAGACCGGGGCGACGCCGTCGGCTGTCCGCGCGCAGCTGCGCGCCGCGCACGGCTGAATCACCGCGCAGGAGCGTCGATCAGCGCGTGGCGTAGATCGAAACAAGCAAACGTCTCGTTCGCTCGGGAATCGCCAGCCCCTCGACGAGAGGATTCTTCTCCGTCACGGAGCCAGGGATGTCAGGGGCATCGAGCTGCGGTGTACTCGCCGTTGGCGTCGAAGTCGTGGGTATCGGTGCCGCTCAGCCGGATCACGACCTCCGCGGCGTCGATGCTCACGATCTCCATCGTGCCGGACCTGAAGGAGCCATCCCCCCACCAGCAGCCGCCCCTGTCAGGGCGGCTCACAGTGTAGTACGAGAACAACACCTCCGGCGCGCTCAGATCGATGATGCCGGGCACCTGCAGCGCAGGGGGAATGCTGATGCTCCACTGCCAGTTGCCGCAGCCGGTGGTCCCGGATGGATCCGAGCAGCGGCTCACCGGGGAGCCGAAGACGATGAAGAGATCGTTCGGAGAAGTGCCCGGCCCGGCGGACGAACCGGTCCCGGACTCTCCGGGGGACTCATTCCTGAAGAACGCGATCGCGCCGGCCGTCGCCGGCCCGGAGCCGCTCCCGGTCGAGGCGGAACCGCCGGCGCCTACCGACGAGGCGCCCCCGGTGCTGGAGTCGCCGCCACTCCCTACCGACGAGCCGCCCCCGGTGCTGGAGTCGCCGCCACTTCCGACCGACGAGCCGCCCCCGGTGCTGGAGTCGCCGCCACTCCCAACCGACGAGCCGCCCCCGGTGCTGGAGTCGCCGCCGACGCCGCCGCTGCCGGTCCCATTGGCGCCATCCTCGGGCCCGGCACCTTGACCGCCGTCGTCGCTGTCATCGCCGACCTCCACCAGGGCGGTGCATCCGGCGCCGAAGGTCTGGAGCATCATCAGCCCAAAGAACAATGAAATGGATGTGTTCACGAGGCGTCGCATTCGTATCTCCCCGGGCCTGTCAGCGCAGCCCGTTGTCACTCCATGAATGGCGTCGTTCGTCTGTTTTTATGATCTCCTGATCGATCTTCGTTCGGGTACGACGGCGGGCCTGAACAAGGCGGCGGCGCTGGATCGCCTCGAGGCCGCGCCGGCGAGAACGGTGAGCCGCAGCGCAGGAGCGGCGAGCGGCGCTCAGGGGCAGCGGAGCGCGTCGTGGACGCCGCTGACGTCGATGCCGAAGGTGTCTGTCCCCTCGAGCTTCACCACGAGCTCCGCGGCATCGCTGCCCACGAGCTCGACCGTGCCGTCGAGAAAGCCTCCTTTGCCGCGAGCAGAGCAGTCGTTACAACCGGCGTCCGGTGTGGCAACGCCGTGAGCCGGTGACCTCGAGAGATCCGCCGATCGGCGCCCTGGCCTCGCCGGGGCGACGGCAGCCCGCGGCCTGCTGTCACCGCTGCGCGCCTCTCAGCTCCGGAACGAGGATCTCGAGCCTGCGGCGGTAGGCGGAGCTCGGGTGCGCCGCGACGAAGCGGTTCGCGCGCGCGAGCGCCTCGCCGCCGCGGCCGAGCGCCTTCAGCGCGCCGACCGCGATCACCTCGCGCTCCTGGGCGAGCGCGCCGCCCGGGAAGCGCGCGAGGTGGGCGTCGGCGAGCGCGAGCGCCTCCGCAGGGCGCGCCGCGAGCGCGTCCTGCGCGCGCTGCAGCAGGCCGAGCTCCGTCTCCGCGTCGGGCAGCGCCGCCTGCGCCGAGCCGCCCGCCGCAGGCGCGCCGGTCGTCGCGGCGGACGCGCGCGCGGGCAGCGGCGCGCCGGCCGTCACGGCGGACGCGCGCGCGGGCAGCGGCGCGCCGGCCGTCACGGCGGACGCGCGCGCGCGCGGCGGCTCCGAAGGACGCGCGCGCGGCGGTTCCGCAGCGGGGGGCGCCTCCGCGGGCACCTCCGGCGCCCCCGCGGCGGACGCCGCTGCGGCCCCCGCCGTGGCTGCGGCCGCGACCACCGCCGCGCCGGGCGGCGCCAGCGGCGCGGCGGGCGGCGGCTGCGAGCGCGACGGCATGAGCCACACCGCCCCGACGAGGACGACGCCGAGCGCCGCGCCGACCGCCAGGCCGGAGAGCACCGACGGCGGTGCGATAGCCCCGGTCGCGGCGATCCCCGCCGGAGCGTGTGTTGCCGGGGCGCTCTCGCCGACGCCGGTCGCCGGGGCGCCCGCGCCGCCGCCGGTCGCCGGTCCACCGCCACCCGCGGGGCCGCCGGGGTCCTTGCCGCCGCCCGGTCCGCCCGGAGGGTGGAGCGGCAGCCGCGCCGCGAGACGCGCGAGCTGCGCCTTGTCCGGCGCGTCGCGCCGGGCCGCTTCGAGGGCCAGGCGGAGCACGTCCGAGCCGCCCTCCGAGCCGATCTGCTTGCGAGGATCGCCGCTCATACGTTGCTCCCCTCGGTGATCCGCGCGGCCCCGCCCCGCGGCGCGCCGAGCTCGTACCGGCGCATCGCCGCCTCGATCTGCACCCGCGCCGCGCGCAGCCGCGAGTACGCCGTCTGCAGCGGGCACCCCGCCGCCTTCGCGATCTCCGCCATGGGCACCTGCTCGATCTCGTACAGGACGAACACCGCGCGCTTGTCGTCGTCGAGCTGATCGAGCGCCGCGTCGAGCCGGTCGAGCGCGCGGCGGCGATCGAGCGTCTCGTCCTGCGGCGCGGCCATGACCTGCTCCGGAACGGCCTCGGCCACCTCCTCGCGCCGCCGGTGCGGCCGCCGCCGGTACTCCGACGCGAGCCGCAGGCAGATGCCGTAGAGCCACGTGCGCAGCGCCGAGCTGCCGTCGAAGGTGTCGAGCTTCCGATGCACCGTGAGGAAGACTTCCTGACAGACGTCCTCGACGTCGGCCTCGCCGACGCCGAGCCTCCGCAGCACGCGCCACACGTACGCCGCGTTCTCTTCGAAAATCTCCTCGAGGGTCATCGCGAGAGGCCGGGGCGCAAGGAAGCCGGGCCCTGACCTTGATGGTCGCGAGCGCGCGGTTTTCTGAAAGAAAAGCGACGCCGGGCTTCGAATCAGAAAAATCAGCGGAAGCTACGGAAGTATCACGGGAAATCGACGCCAATAACGACGTCCGCCGCCCCGGCGAGCGGCGCCATCCGGAAGACCTCGCGATCCCGGCCCTGCGCGTCGATGTAGTAGAAGGTGTCGCGCACGATCGGCACGATCAGCCCGAGCCCGCCCCCCACGGTGAGCGGGCCGGCGAGCTGCCGGGTGAGGCGGACGTCGAGCGCGCCGCCCGCGGTCAGGCGCTCGTCGGCGCGGTCGACGCCGAACCCGAGGCCGCCGACCTGGAGCGCGCCGAGCCGGACGCCCGCGCACGCGGAGAGCCGCGTCTCGCCCCCGAGCGAGACCGGGCACGCGGACACGAACCCCTCGCCCCAGGAGAAGCGCGTCGAGGAGGCGCCGGTGGTCGCCTCGTTCGGGAGCCAGATCGCCCCCCCGACCTCGAACGACCAGGACCGCGGGGGCGTGAGGCGCGCGCGGAGCGCGGCGGCGATGCCGGGCGAGGGCAGGAGGCCGAGCCCGAAGAGCGGGCCGGCGCCGACCTCGACGCGCCACGGCGCCGGCGGCGGAGGTGCCGGCGGCGGGACCGGGACCAGGACGCGCTGCACGATGACCTGCGGCGCCGGCGGCGAGGGCGCGGGCGACGGCGCTGGAGGCGGCGCCGGCGCCGCCAGCGGAGGCGCGCCGGGGGACAGCTTCGCGCTGGGGTCGATCATGAGCGCGATGGCCAGGGCGAGCTCGTCGTCGATCGCGCTGCAGCGCGGCGACGCCGTCGCGATCTCGCGCGTCCCGAGCACCGCGCCGCCCGCGTCGGCGACAGCGATCTCGGCGCGCCACCCGCCCGTGCCCCCCGGCTCGATGCGCCCTTCGACGGTGAGCTCGGCGCGGGCGGCCGAGACGAGCGCCGCGCGCCCGAGGCGCGCCTCCACCGCCTGCGCGAGCGCGCGCGCCCCGACGCACGCCTCGGCGCCGGCGAGCCGCACCCAGCTCAGCGACGCGGTCTGCTCGCCGGACGACGCGCGCGCGGGGCGCGCCGCGGCGACGAGCGCCGACGCGGCGAGCGCCGCAGCGACGAGCCCGAGGCGCGCTGCGCGGGGCGCGGTCACGGGCCCGGCGAGGCCGCGATCCCGACGTAGGTGGGCTCGGCGACCTCGGCGACGCGGCCGGTGGGCCAGAGGGCGCCGGTCGCCTCGCCCGCGGCGTGCTGCGCCCGCGTCCGGCGCCCGAACGCGGCCTCGCGAGGATAGCCCGCGCAAAGCCATTCCGACCTGTCAAGAATTTCCCGCCAACGACCGGCAGTCGACATAACGTTCAAAGGTACGATCCACTGATCCGCCTACAAAAATCAACAGACCCAACGAGCTCACTCGGCTGTGGTGGTTCGTCTACACCACGCTGGAGCCGAGGCTGCTCGGCGCGCACGATCTCTTCCTCGTTCTGGACGGCGATCCCTGCGCGCTGTCCGATTCGGAGGACTCCGCGACCGTGGACTGCGCCGATCTCGGGGATCGCCGGGACGGCTGTCTGATCCTCGTTCACGCGCGCCTTCCGGCGCGTGATCGGCGGGACCCCGGGGGCGTACCAGCGCGGACACGAAAGCGGAGCGAGGCCGGAAGACGCGCACGGGAAGGAGTCGAGGCGGCCATCGTCATGACGGTGGCGTTCGAGCCTCCAGCGACCCCGCCGCGGCGATCCTCACCGGACGGTGAATTTTGGCAAGCGCTGTCGCATCTAGGGTGGGAAGCGACGAACTCTGGACCGTGCAGCTCGACGGGCGCAGCGCGGCCCGGCGGGTCTCCGGGCAGATCCGATGTGCTCCCTGCCCCGTGCGCTCCGGTGCGAGCGCCCCGAAACCGAGGAGGAACGATGCGCCTTCACCGCAAAATTGGCTTTTTGCCATTCTGTACGCCTGGCTTGTTGTTCGGCTTCGCGCTGCTGCCCGATGCGGCGCACGCGGCCACCACCGCGATCACGTACACCATCGCCCACGCCGACTGCGGCGCGGACACCAGCTTCGCGCTGTACATGAACGGCACGCTGCTCGACACCGTGCCAAGCTCGAACGACTGCGGGTGCAACGTCTCGCCGCTCCGGGCGAGCATCACCGATCCGGCGTTGCTCGAGCTCTACAACCCCATGAGCTGTAACGACTTCCGGGTCGCGACGGTCGGTGATCATTTCGTTGCGTGGGGCTACGTGCGCATCGACGTCGCGTCGGACGAGGGGGCGGCGTCAGCGTGTCTGTTCGACGGCAACCTGTCCCGCCCCATCGCGCGCTGCGCCGATCGGGATATCTGCCTAGGCTACGCGCTCAATGCCCCCTCCGTGGGGAACCTGGACGGGGATGGCGACGGCGTCACGGCGGGTGCGGGCTCGGGGTGCGACAACTGCTTTGACGTCTACAACCCGGACCAGAGCGACGCCGACGGCGACGGGTTCGGCGACGCTTGCGACCGCTGCGTGGGCCCGGGGTCGTACGACGTCGACCGCGATAGCTTCTGCGACGACGGGGCGGACACCTGCCCCTACGACTACAACCCGGACCAGAGCGACGCCGACGGCGACGGGTTCGGCGACGCTTGCGACCGCTGCGACGGATCAGGGTCGTACGACGCAGACGGCGGTAGGCTCTGCGACGCCTGCTACGCGTCCGCGGACTCCGACGAGGACAACGACGGGATCTGCGACTCGGTGGACAACTGCTACTACTACAACCCGGACCAGTTCGACTTCGACATTGACGGCGTGGGCGACGCTTGCGACTACTGCGACCGAGGAGGGACGTCCGACCCCGACGCAGATGGGCTCTGCGACTTGGCGGACAACTGCCCCTACTACGGCCACCCGGACCAGAGCGACATCGATGGCGACGGCGTGGGCGACGCCTGCGACAACTGCGCGAGCGGGGCGAACTCCGGCCAGGAAGACAGCGACGGTGACGGGATCGGCGACCCCTGCGACGAGTGCGTAGGCCCAGAATCGGACGCCTTCGACTGGGATGGGCTCTGCGGAGTGGCGGACAACTGCGACTACCACTACAACCCCGACCAGAGCGACGCCGACGGCGACGGCGTAGGCGACGCCTGCGACAACTGCGCGGCCACGCCGAACCCCGGCCAGGAAGACGGCGACCATGACGGCGTGGGCGACGCCTGCGACGTCTGCTTCCGGTCCGCGAACTCCGACGGGGACACCGACGGGATCTGCGACTCGGCGGACAACTGCGTGGGCTACCATAACCCCGGCCAGGCCGACAGCGACGGTGACGGCGTCGGCGACGCGTGCGACCCCTGCGTGACGATCCAGCGGGGCACCTTCGGCCAGGTGGCGGACACGGCGATCTGGGCGCTGTACCCGAGCTACAACGAGGGCAGCTCTTCCTATGTCCACACGGGCCTGAGCAACGGTGCGGAGAAGAACGCGCTGTACCGCTTCGAGCTCGACTCCATCCCGTACGGGGCCACCGTCGCGTCGGCCACGTTCAGCACCACGCTCTACAGCTCCGGCACGGGCGAGATCCGGGTGCACCGCATCAACGCCTCCTGGGCGGAGTCCACGGTGACCTGGAGCAGCTTCGCCGACAGCTTCGAGCCGGCCGTCGAGGCGACGTTCCTCGGGGCCTCGTCCGGCGTCGCGACCGTCGACCTGACCGAGCTCGTCCAGGCGTGGGTCGACGGCGTGCACCCGAACCACGGTTTCCTCCTGGAGGAGGACCTGACGGCGCGCACCAGCTACCGCTCGAGCGAGCACGACATCCTCGGCGACCGCCCCTCGCTCGAGGTGTGCTTCCACTGACCGCCTCCTGACCCCGGCCGCTCCCGCCGCGTCGCGGGCCCGCCGGTTGAACGGGGCGAACCGCGGCGGCATCAGAGCCGCGTGCTAGCCCCGGAGGCCCCATGCGTTTCCCTCGGACGCTCGCCGGTTGCGCGGTCGCGTCGTGGATGTCCCTCTCGACCACCTCCGCGCTGGCGGAGGTGGTCCTGGACCAGATTCAGTTCTTCGGACGAACCACCTGGAGAAAAGATGACAAGAGCGCAATATCCGACTTCAACAACATCCAGGTCAGCATCGCCGCAATACCGTACGAAGATGTCTATTCCGTCGAAGCGGAATACGCAGGGGTGACGACCCCGCTCACCTTCAACGACTACAACGATCGCTACTACGCGACGATCGACACGAGCGCGGTGCCCTACGGCCCTCACACCTTGACGTTCACCGCGTACGACAAGCTCGGAAGGGCGTCGACGCGGCAGTATACCGTGCACAAGTACGCGCCGCCCAGCGTCTGGGTGGCGAGCCCGCGGCCAAACCGCACGCTGACCGGGGACACCCGCATCGCTGCGACGTGCGTGGGGACGCCTCCCTATTCCTGCACGCAGCTCAAGGCGCGCGTCCGGAGCCAGGTGCGCGATGAGGTGCTGGTGGGCGTCCCGTCGTCGGTGCCAGGGAGGATGGACGTGCTGCACTCCCTGTCATCGCCGCTTCAGTCGGGCGAGGTGCTCACGATCAGGCTCGAAGCGACGGACGACGTGGGCCCCATCTGGTACGGGCCGACCCTCGGCGGGGGACTCGGCTTCCACGACTGGGCGCTCCCGCGCGTCTACGTCGAGCGGAGCCCGAAGCTCACCGCCGTCCAGCGCGCCCCCGGCGCCATCCTCGATTTCGACGCGACGCGCGTCCTGTTCATCGATCACGCGCTCCAGATCGGCGTCGTCGATCGCATGACGCAGCAGGTGACGTGGCTCGGGGAGCTCCGGATGCACCATGATTGGATGCACAAGCCTGGTTACGGGGCGCTCACGCCGTCTGGCGTCGCCATGCAAGCGTGGTACGGATATGTCTTCCTGTGGAAGGACGGCGCGCTGGACCGGACGCCCAGGCAGGGCCGCCTCGACGCGGTGAACGGCGATACGCTCCTGTGGACGAGGGCCGACGACGACGAGGCCATCGTGCACACGTTCTCGACAGGCACCGAGACGAGCTTGTGGCTCGACCCTGGCAGCGCGTCGCCGTTCCAGGCGGACATCACGGCGTCAGGCGACACCTACTACAGCACGCACGAAGAGCCGTGGATCCGCGGGCCCGGCGAGATCCGCCTCGGGAACCATCCCGGCTACTTGCAACGGCCGATCACCGACGGGACGAACGTCGCCGGCCGGTGGTGGAACGGGTCCGTGAGCTCGAGCTACCTCTACACGGCCGGCGGCGCGGAGGTGTTCCTCGGCGACTCCAGGACCGGCGATGCGGCAGGGCTGCTGCTGCACGCAGGGTATGCGGCCTACCTGAAGAGCGACGGGGCCGTCAACCAGGTATGGCTGCGGACCCCCGCGGGCGACGAGCACCAGCTGAGCGACTTCGCAACGCCGAGCCGGTTCGATCAGCAGGAGCTGCGCATCGGGCACGACGGCATCAGCGACACCGGCGAGGTCATGTTCCTCAACGACAAGAAGCGTTACATCGGGCGGCCTGGCGCCGCCCCGGAGGAGATCAGCAGCGACCTCGGACACGGGCGCTGGTTCGACGGGGACTGGTACGTCACCCTCGGTGACACCTTGTTCAAGGTGGCGAGCGCAGAGGCGCCGGCCTTCCTCGCCGCGCTGCCGGGCGACGCGGCGCTCGTCAACGCCTGCCTTCAGGGCGACCGAGCTGCCATGTCTGCAAGCCCCGATCTCACGAATGAAAGGCATCGGACGTTTGCCTCAGGGAAAACCCGGGGAAAGCCTGAAGGATGACCCTGGCCCGCATCCTGCTAAGTGTGTAGACCAGAGCGCCCGTGACGGCTTCCCCCCCCGCCGTCGAATGGGCGCTCTTTTTTTGTGCCCTTGCAGGGGGCGCAGCCGGCTCCGCCCCGTGCGGGCAGGACCGGCGCGCTCGGCTCCGGGGCGTCCGTCGCTCAGGGCGCGCCGAGGAACTCCCGGATCGTTGCCAGCGCCTCGTCGCGCGCGTCGTCGAGCACCGCGTGCCCGGCGCGGGGGAAGCTGCGCGCCTGGACGAGCTCCCGGGGCAAGGCGGCGACGAGATCGCGCGCATCCGCGGTCGTCGCGAACGGGTCGAGATCGCCGGACAGCACGAGGGTGGGGCACCGGACGCGCGCGAGGTCCGCGCGCAGGTCGTAGGTCTGCATCTCACCCGCCACGAAATGGCCGCCCACGTCGAGGTGGAGGACCGCGCGGCGGAGCGCGTCTTCCTCCGGCGGCGACTGGCGGTAGAGCGGGAGGCAGACACGGATGTAGTCGTGGAAATTGGGCATGGGATCCGCGAAGAACCGGCGCGACGTCGGCCGCCTGCGCGCCCCCGAGCCGCTCGAAGACGTGCAGCATGCGATCGAGGCGGAGCTTCGCGGTCGTGCTCGTCAGGATCAGCTTCCCGGGGTGATCGGGGTATCGCGCCGCGTACGCCTGCGCCACCACGCCTCCGAACGAGTTTCCGAGCACGACGGGCCGCTCGATCCCGAGCGCGTCGCAGAACGCCCGCACGTCGTCCGCCCACGTCTCCAGGTTCCACCGCTCGGGCCCGCTGCGATCGCTGCGCCCGCAGCCGCGGTGATCCAGATAGACGACCTGCGCCACCTCGGCGAGCGCCGAGCCGAACGGCACGAACTCGGTATGATCGCTTCCCGGCCCGCCGTGCAACAGGATCACGGTAGGTCGCTCCCGCATCGCGGGCCCCTCGGGGACGAGCTTCGCCCCTTCCACATCGAAGAACAGCCGGACATCGCCTGTCTGCACTCTCATCGTGATCGAGTGAAATCACGGACCGCGGCGCGACGCCAGACCTCGCGCCGACGGCAGAACGCGCCATGTGTGGCAGATCGCCGCGCGACGCTCCGGCGGCGGCGGCCGGCGTCCGCCGCTGCTGCCGCGCTCGCCACGTCGCTGCGTCACCTGGCGAGCGCCGGGAGGCACCGGCTTGCTCTCGCCGCCGCCTTCCCTGAAGCGGCGCACCACCTCGCGGAGTTGCTCCCGGCCCTGCCGCAGGGCGCCGCGCGGGCGCCCTACCGGCGCTTCAGGGGCAAGGGCCTTCGTACGGGTAGCCATGCGCCCACCCGCACCAGTCCGCCTTCGACGACGACGTCGCATAAGGATAGTAGGCGGTGCAGTAGTTTGGGTCGCTGTGGTAGACGTACTGCGCGGGCGTGCCGCTCGTGGTGATGTTATAGCCGGGGTAGGCGTTATGCCCGCACAGCTCGGCCTCGCCCAGCGAGTTGGCGAGGTACACCGGGGTCGCGACCAGGCAGCCGACGACTTGTGCGCCGCCCACCATGTAGACTTCTTCGACGTTCACAGCAAAGTGCTGCGCCCCCGACCCGGCCGTCTGCCCCGAGCACGTCTTCGGAGCGCACGCGCCGCAGTCTTTCGAGCAGCTGTCGCACGTCTCGTTGTTGTCACAGACGCCGTTGCCGCAGCACGAGCCGCAGTCGGTCGAGCACGTGCTGCAACTCTCGCCGAGGCCAGGCTCGCAGGCGTGGTTGCCGCAGCACGAGCCGCAGTCGGTCGCGCAGTTGCCACACCACTCGTTGCCGTTGCAGATCCCGTCGCCGCACTTGCAGTCGGACGGACAGCTCGACGGCGTCTCGCCGTTGTTGCACGCGCCGTCGCCGCAGCCGGCCACCATGCACTCGCCGAACCACTTGCGGCACTTGCCGTACGTGTACCCGGTGCCGTTGTCGAAGCAGACGTCCGGGATGCCGCTCATGAACATGTCGTCGTCCGTGACCTTGGTCTTCTGCGCGCCGCCGTCCTCGAACAGACGGCACTCGATCGGGCGCCCGTCGGGCAGCGTTGCGGCGCCGAACCACTTGCGGCAGGTGCCGGTCGGGGTGCCGTCGGGTATGCACGCCTTGAGGTTCGACGTCAGGTACACCGCACCCGACGGGCTCGTCATGTCGGCCCTGCCCTCGTTGAAGACCGAGAAGAGCACCGGCGTGTGGCTCGGGTCGGTGGTGCGGCAGTTGCCGAACCACTTGCGGCAGGTGCCGCCCGGGGTGCCGTCGGGCATGCACACCTTGCCGTCACGCTTGAAGTAGAGCGCCTGCGTCGGCCCGGCCATCTCGGTGGCGCCGTCGTTGAACACGAAGCACTCGACCCCCTGCCCAACCGGCAGCGTCGCGCACTGGCCCGGCACGCCCGACGCGCCGCACGCCTGGCCCGCCGGGCACGAGCCGCCGGTGCAGATGCCGCCGCAGCCGTCGGGCGCCCCGCACGTCTTGCCCGAGCACTGGGGCGTGCACCCACACTGGTAGGCCACGCCGCCGCCGCCGCAGGTCGTGCCCGCCGGGCAGGAGCCGGCGCTGCACTTCCAGCCGCAGCCGTCGGACGCCCCGCACACCTTGCCCGCACAGCTGGGCGTGCACTCGGGGGGAGGCGGCGGTTCGCAATCCTCGCATTTGGCTGCTGCGCTATACGGCTCGAGGAATTCGGGCGGATCGGAGTCGGGCGAAGCGCTGCACGCGACGACGATCGCGGCGCCGCCGAGGGCGAGGGCGAGATATTTGCCGAAGGTCTGCATAAACAAACGCGTCCTTTCATGCCGGCCCGGTCGGGGCCGGCGAGGCGGCTGCGCGCGCACCCCCAAGGGCCCGCCGCGCGGCAGCGCGTTGGACGCATATCAACCGTCGTGCCAGCGGGATGAGCCAGGCTTTTCCGCCAAACGCGGGATTAGGTTGAGGTGGTCTTGCGCAAGTTGCGCCAGGTTCGCTCGAACCGGACCCGTCTTTACGGAAGGCGGCTCGCCGCGATGCGAGGGCAGGTCGCGAGCGCCCCGGAGCTGCACCCGGACCTCTCCGCCGCGCTCCTGCACGAGATGCGCGAGATGCGGCGGGAAGCCCGCGCGCTGGGCGCCGCGCGCGACCGGCCGTGACCGCCGTCACTCACACGTGCCGGCGTCGTCGTTGCCGCCGAGGTAGACCTGCTCCGCCTGCCCCGTGAGCTGGGCGGCGAGCGCCTCGGCCTCGCACTGCGGCAGCGCCGGGTTCATGGAGATGTTCAGCGCGCCCGGGATCCTGGTGAGCGAGGGAAGGGAGAGGTCCGTGAGGCGGTCGTTCGACGAGATGCCCAGTCCATCGACGCGGCGGAGCGCGGGCATGTCGACGACCCCGAGCCGGTCGTTGCCGCCGCTCCCGACGCGCCCGATCTCGATGAGCTTGGCCCGCTCCAGCCGCGCGAGCCCGACGCGCGTCATCGCGTGATTGCCGTGGATCTCCAGGAAGCCACCGAGGACCGAGAGCGCTGCGAGGCCAGAGAGATCCTCCAGCGCGAGGTTATCCTCGACGGTCATGAGGCGAGAGACGCTCTCCAGCTGCGCCAGGCCGCCCAGCCCGGCAAGCCGCGGGTTCCCCGACAGCGAGAGCCACTCGGTCTGGCGCAGCGCAGGCAGCGAGAAGTCGGTCAGCGACGGGTTGTACCAGATGCCGACCTGCTCCTCGACGGTGGCCAGCGCAGGTAGCGAGAACGAGGTGAGCCTCCCCTGATCGCGGATGATGACGCGCGGCGCGCTGGCGAGCCGCGGCAGCTCGAGGGCCGTGAGCTGAGCGCAGCGCGCGAGGACGAGGGTACCTCCCACGCCCCGCAGCTCCGGGAGCGACAGCCGCGCGGCGCCCTGCGCGTCCACCACGTCCAGATCGCCGGCGACCGTCAGGAGCCTCGGGAGCGCGATCTCGGCCGCCGCGATCCCCCATACGATCAGGTCGCCGCGCACCGCCTCCAGGACGGGGAACTCCAGCGCCTGGACCGCGAGGCTGTCCCGGAGCTCGAACCGGCCGGCTTCGATCAGCGCGGGGAACGCGACCCGCTCGAGCGCCGCGCCTCGGAGGTGGATGCCGCCGCCGCTGCGCCGGAGCGAGGGCATCGCGAGCTCCGCGAGCTCATCCGCCTGGATCGCTATCGCGTCGAGGCGGGGCTCCAGCCTGGCTCCGACCTCGGCGAGCTCCGGCAGCTCCGCCGCCGTGAGCTGGTCCACCCACGAGAGTCCCAGGGCGCCGCCCACGCGCGCCAGCGACGGCAGCGAGAGCGATCGGAGCGCTGGCGCGAAGATCACGGAGAGGTCGCCGCCGACCTGCGCCAGCGCCGGCAGCTCCAGCCGCTCCAGCGCGTACGCGTGCTCCACCTCGAACGAGCCGCCGACATAGACGAGGTCGGGGAGGGACACGACCGTCGCGAGCTCCGGAAGGAGGGTCAGCGTGCCCGTGATCACGCGGATGCCCTCGAGGGCCCGGAGGTCGTCGAGGTCGGTCACGGCGTAGTCGCCCACCAGCGACGCGCCGCACACGTGATCGGTGTGGTCGATCTCCTCGTCGTCGAGCGTGCCGTCGGCGTTGTCGTCCAGGCCGGCATGCACGGCCGCACCGCCGGCGATGCAGTTCGATCCCGCCTGCTCCTCGTCGATCCGGACGAGCCGCTCCGGCGTCTGCTCGGGCTCCTCGGGC
The DNA here is from genome assembly GCF_051525985.1 of Sorangium sp. So ce145. Lineage (NCBI taxonomy): Bacteria > Pseudomonadati > Myxococcota > Polyangiales > Polyangiaceae > Sorangium > Sorangium sp. So ce145. Next base: position 9,146,076 of record NZ_CP150315.1, read on the forward strand.
GGGGCGCCAGCGCACACGTACGTGGTGCCGGAGACCTCCTGCGCGTCCAGCGCCCCGTCGCCGTCGAGGTCGAGCCCGGAGCGCACCGCCGTCCCGCCATGAGGGCAGTGCTCGCCCCGCGGCTCCTCTGCCCGCGTCGTGAGGAGCTCCGGCAGGTCTCCCTCTCCCGGCTCGGCGCAGACGTACTCCGTGGCGTCGATCTCGCCCGGATCGAGGACGCCGTCTCCGTCGTCGTCTTCCCCCTTGTGGATGGCGCGGCCCCCTTCAGGGCAGTTTGCGCCCGGGGGCTCGTCGTCGATCCGCACCGCGGGCGCCGGCGATCCGCCATCGTCGGCGGGCGGTGCGGCGGGGGGCTCGGAGCCGCACCCGCCGCTGGCGAGGGCGAGGGTCAGCAGCAAAGGGGCGAACGCGCTGGGGCGATTCTGGTGCATGGTGGGTGCGTTTCCTGTCCGTGGAGCGCAGGCGCTTTGCGAGCGCTGTACCAGGGCTGCGCCAGGGCCCCTGGCCGCCCGACCCACGCTGGCGGCGGCCGGGGCGCCCGGCGCCGCAGGTGGGCGGGTTGAGCAACACTGGCGCAACTCGCGCTGGAGCCGCTCGACGTCGGCCGGAACGAGCCGGGCGAGAGCCGTCGATAGACGACGGGGAGCACGCGCAACCAATACACGCGAGGCCTCGGAAGCGGCCTCCCCGAGCGCTCACGACCGCGACGAGGGCGCGGCCCGCTCGTCCGCCTCGCCCAGCGCGCGGGACGCCCCTTCCCGGATCCCGCGGAGCACCGCCTCGACGTCCCGCTCCGCGCCGAGGGCGAGCCCCCGGTCCGCGAGCGCCCGCGCGGCGGCCGGGTCGCTCCCGGCGAGCGCCTGCTCCGCCGCGTGCAGGTAGAACTCCACCGCGAGCCGCGGCTCGCCGCCCCGCTCGAAGTGCTCGGCGAGCACCTTGGCGTCGTGCTCTCCCGCCTGCAGCAGCCACTCGGCGGCGAGCCGGTGCCCGAGCGCGCGATCGTGGTCCGGCAGCATCGCGTAGCAGCCGTCGCGGATGAGCGCGTGCCGGAACGCGTACTCCTCCTCGTCCGAGAAGCGGCTCTGCTCGCGGCGCTCGAGCAGCTCGCGCTGGAGCATCCACGGCAGCCAGTCCACCGCGAGCGTCGACCCCCCGGCATCGCCGAGCAGGGCGAGCGCCCCGGTCTTCCAGAACGCCTCGCCGAAGATGCTCGCCGCCCGCAGCAGCCGCCGCGCCTCCGCGGGGATGGCCTCGAGCCGCGCCTCGACCATGCCCAGGATCGTCTCCGGCAGCCTGTCCGCGCGCCCCTCCGCGACCGCCCGGATGAGCTCCTCCAGGTAGAAGGCGTTGCCGCTCGCGCGCTCGACGAGGCGCGCGACCTCGGAGGGCGGGAGCCCGTCGCCGAGCATCTGCCGCACGAGCTCCTCGGCCGCGCGGCGCGGCAGCGCGCCGAGCGTGATCTCGTGGACCTCGCTGCCCTCCCAGAGGACAGGGAAGACCTTCCGCACCTCGACCCGCGCCAGGTAGAGCACCGCGAAGGGCCGGTCGCGGAGCTCCCGGAGGACCCGCCCGATGAGCTTCAGCGACGCCGCGTCGCCCCACTGGATGTCCTCGAGCACGAGCAGGTAGGGCCCCGCCGCGCACGCCGCCTCCATGAAGTCGAGGTAGGCGAGCGGGATCTGATCGGCCATCAGGGCCGGGCTCTGCCGCGCCTCGAGGAACCTCGGATCGGCCTCGCCCGGGAACGGCGTGCCGACGATCTCGCCGAGGAACGCGGCGATCCGCGTCCTCTCGCCAGGCGTCAGCGCATGGGCGCGGGCGACCAGCGAGAGGAGCCGCTCCCGCTGCGCCGGGGCGGGCTCGCCGCCGGTGATGCCGGCCGCGCCCCGGAGCGCGGAGCCGAGGAGCGAGAACGGCGAGCCCGCGCTCAGCGAGTCGCCGCGGCCGACCGCGACGGTGAGCTCGGGGTGCCGCTCCCGCAGGATCTCGATGAGCTCGTACCGCAGGCGGGATTTGCCGATCCCGGGCGGCCCGGTGATCAGGATGGCGCGGGGCTCGGGCCCGCCGAAGCTGTCTTCGAGGAGCTCGCGCAGGTTCCGGAGCTCCCTGTCGCGGCCGACGTAGGGGCTCGGCTTCCCGAGGAGCGTCCGCGCCGACCGCCCGACCTCGCGCTCCTGCAGCAGGAAGAACGTGCCGGGCCGCGCCGGCTCGATCTCGAACCGCGCGTCGAGCAGCGCCCGCGTCACGTCGTCGATCCACACGGGCGCGGGCCTCCGCTCCGGGCGCGCGTCGCGCTCCGCGAGGGCGAGGAGCGCGGCCGCGCGGTCCATGACCGGGCCGACCGGGAGGCTGCCGGTGTGCTCGGCGCGGCCGGTCGTGAGCACGACGGAGGCCTCCGGCACGAGCTCGACGAGCGTGAGGGCGCACCGCGCCGCGCGCGCCGCCTGCAGGGCGGCGTCGCCCACGCCGGCGATCGAGAGCACGATCGTCCCGTCGGCGAGCGCGTCCACGCGGGCCCCGAACGGCTGCGCGCTCGTGTAGAGCTTCCTCGTGAGGTCGCTCGGCTCCGCGGCGACGAGCGTGCTGGCCGCGCTGTCGCAGGCCGAGAAGCGCGGCTCCCGCGCGGCCACCAGCGAGAGCAGCCGGAGCTCGCACGCCGTGATCGCCTCGTACAGGACGGGGGGCGCGGCCAGGCCGCTCGTCGGATCGCGCTCGAGGGCGTCGAGCGCCTCGACGACGGCCGAGCCGTCGCGCGGCCGCTGCTCCGGGTCCTTCGCGAGCATGCGGGCGACGAACTCGTCGAGCTCCTGCGGCAGCTCGGGCCGGAGGTTCCGCACGCGCGGCGGATCTTCCATGAGGAGCTTCGCGAGGAGGGCCATCACGTGCTGGCCCTGGAACGCGGGCCTGCCCGTGAGGCACTCGAAGAGCACGGCGCCGAGCGAGAAGATGTCGGCCCGCGCGTCGAGGCGATCGCGCTCGCCGGTGGCCTGCTCCGGGGCCATGTAGCCCGGGGTCCCCATCACCGAGCCGGTCTGCGTGAGCGCGCCGATGGTGCGCTTCATCCGGGCGATGCCGAAATCGAGCACCTTGAGGCCGGTGACCTCGCCGCCGACGAGCAGCAGGTTGCCCGGCTTGACGTCGCGGTGGACGATGCCCCGCGCGTGCGCCGCCCCGAGCGCCTCGGCGGCCGCGCGGAGCAGGGCGAGGCTCTCCTCGAGGTCGAGCTTCTGCCGGGCGAGGCGCTGCGCCAGGCTCTCCCCTTCGAGCCATTCCATGGCGAGGTAGGGCACCCCGTCGGGGGTGATGCCGTGAGCCACGTGCCGGACGATCCGCGGGTGATCGAGCTCGGCGAGGATCCGCGCCTCGTGCTCGAAGCGGTGCGCGGCGCTCCGGTCGGGCTGGCCGAGGAGCTTGAGCGCGACCTGCGCCCCCGTGGCCCGGTCGACGGCGCGGTAGACCGTCCCCATCCCACCGGAGGCCGCGACGCGCTCGAGCTGGAAGCGGCTGTCGATGACCTCTCCCGGGCGCATAAGGCGGAGGATGCACCGGCGTCGAGCCGTCTTCAACGGTCCGGCGGGCACCCGCCCGTCGGTGTGCGGCTATACGCTCGCGGGGCGCGCCAGGCAGTGAGTCGCGCTTCAGCTCTTCGGGATGCGCCATGTCACGCCGGCGCGGAAGAAGAGCACATTCGGGATGCTCTGCCCGCCTCCGGGGATACCATCGTCCTCATCGTTCATCGGCTCGTAGCGACGGAACAGGCTGTGTCCCGCCTGGGCGGTCACCCACACCGACGAGAAGGCGCGCACGCCGAGGGTCACGCCCGCGGTCGCGACCGAGTAGGCGACATGATCGAGGCACTGCTCGGGCCGCGCCGCCCGCTCGTCCTGCTCGGTCGCCGGGTCGTCGGCCGGCTGGGCCGCGCACGGCCACGCCCCGGCGACGCGCGGGTCGCGCACGGCGTAGGCGTTCCCCGCCACGTCCGCGCGCAGGCCGACCTCGACGCGATCCGAGAACAGGAGCTTCGCCGACGCGAAGCCCGGCAGGAAGGCCTCGACGCGGAAATGGGGGCTCGGCGTCCACTCGACGTACGCGGCCGGCAGCGGGAGGAACGAGCCGAAGCTGTACGACGCGAGCGCGCCGCCGCCGAGGACGAGCTTCTCCGAGAGCGTGTGGGTCACGAGCCCGAGCGCGCTGACGCGGACGAGCCCGCCGTCGAAGGCCTCGAAGTCGCCCGCGAGCCCCGGCGCGACGCGCAGCGAGAGCGACCAGTCGTGGGGCAGCAGCTGGACGAACAGCACCGGGACGTCGACGGCATGGAAGGCCCGGAGCTCGTCGAAGCCGGGCGGGGCGCCGGCGTACGAGATCGCCTCGACGTGGTACGTCGCCCCCGGGATCAGGAACGTCCTCTCCCCGAGGGGGATCGGCACGTTGGCGTTGACCTCGTACGACGAGATCTGCGCCCGCACGGGGCGCGGGTCCTCGATCGCCGCGCCCGGCATGTACTGCGCGCTCAGGTCCACGAGATCGGGGAGCTGGGCCCACGCCGCGCGCGGCGCGAGGACCGCGACGACCGCGAGCAGCGGCGCCAGGGCGAGGAGCCGCGGGGGGCGCGCGGCGGCGCGATCGGCGGGCCTCATCGCGCCACCCGCTCGTCGAGCCAGTCGAACAGCCGCGCCTGGGCGAGGAGCTGGTTGCCGCCCTGGCAGTGGACCTGCGACGCCGTGCCCGCGTCGAATACCATCATGTGCTTCGGGCACGTGAGCGCGCCGTAGAGGCGCTCCGACTCGCCTGGAGACGCGTCCTCGGCGCTGCCCTCCATGATCAGTGTCTCGCAGCGGATGCCCGCGACGCCGTCGGCATTGTCGTACTTGCGGAGCTCGTCGATCACCTCGTGCGGCGTCGAGACGCCGTGCTTCCATGTCACGTCGTCGAAGTACCAGCGCGCGTCGGGCAGCACAACCGAGGCGGCGTCGATGGCGCGGTCGAAGGCCGCGGGGCCGCGCGCGTGCAGCTCGAGCAGGCCGGGCATCGACGCGAAGTGGCGCAGCATCGCGTCCCGCCAGCTGACGACGCCCGGGTTGGCGACGAGGGCGCGCAGGCGGCGCTCGCGCGAGGCCGCCCGCGGCGCGAGGTAGCCGCCGAACGAGAGCCCCATCAGGACGAGCTTGCCGGCGTCGAGCCGCTCGTCGCGCTCGGCGAAGTCGAGCACGCGCCCCACGGGGACCTCCCAGTCGGGCCGGAAGGGGTGCCCGTGGAGGCGAAGCGAGGCGCCCTGGCCCGGGCCGTGGAACGAGAGGACGTGGTAGCCCCGCTCGAGCGCGCCGTCGATGACCCACATGGTGTCCTCGGGCCACGCGTGGAGGCCCTGCTGCAGCACGATCGTGGGCGCGCGCGCCACCCCGGGCGCGTAATGGACGCGGCCGTGGAGCACGCCGCTCTCGTAGGGGATATCGACCTGCCGGGAGTCGTAGCCCCGCATGCGGAGCGCCCGGTCATGCAGGTCGAGCCCCGCGATCGTCGCCTCGACGAGGCGCGGGTCGGAGCGATCCGCGTAGCGCATCAGCCCGGCGCGGTAGTAGGCGCCCGCGCGCAGGAAGTGCGACGCGGCGCTGCGCGCGTGGCCGCGGGCCTCCGCCTCCTCGCCGTAGCCCTGCACCCGCTTCGCGGTGGCCAGCCACTGCTCGAACCACGAGCGCTCGTCGCCCGGGCGGATGCGGGTCGCTGTGTCCAGCACCTCGCCGACGTCGGTCAGCCCCATCGACGCGAGGCCGAGCCAGAACACGATCTGCGCATCCATCACCGGCTGGCCGATGAACTTGAACCGGTACCAGACGGGCGCCGCCTGGCCCTGCCCGAGCGTGTCGTCGCCGTGGAACCGGGCGGACGCGACCTCCTGATCGACCCCGCGGCGGCCCGACGCGAACCCGAGCGCCGCCGCGCCCCCCGCGACCGCCGTGTGGGTGAGAAATCTCCGCCGATCGAGCATCGGTGCACCTCCAGCGCCTGATGAAACAATTGATTGAAACAAGTGTTTCAAGCATTGACGCCTGCCAGGCGCATCGTCAAGGTGTGTTTCAAACAATCGTATGAACGACCGTGACCCCCTCGCCCCTGCGGACGATCTCGATCCACGGCAGCGGCTCGTGGTCGCGGCGATCGATCAGATCGAGAAGCACGGCATCGGGCAGCTGACGGTGCGGAAGCTCGCGGCGGCGGCCGGCGTCAACATCGCCGCGGTGAACTACTATTTCCGGTCGAAGGAGGCGCTCGTCGCGGCGGCGCTCGAGGGGTCGATCCAGAACATGCTGTCGGACAGCGAGGATTTCCTCGCCCGGATGCCGGGTGATCCCCTGGAGGCGCTGAGCGGGCTGCTCGGCTACTACCTCGAGGGCGGGATGCGGTACCCGAACGTGGGCAGGGCGCTCCTGCACGACGCGTTTCACGCGGACGACTACAGCGGCCCTTTCCCGAAGCTCTTCGCGCCGGTGATGGAGCGCCTGCGCGATCTCGTCCGGGCGGCGGTGCCCGGGCTCGAGGAGCGGGCGGCGGCGCGCCGGGTGGTGGCGGCGCTCTCGGCGGTCTTCTTCCCGACGTTCTTCGCGGGGCTTTACGAGGGGCTGAATGCGCTCGGCTCGCCGGCCGACCGCCTCGCCTACGCGCGAGAGCTGGCGCGGCAGACGCTGGCGCCCCCCGCGGTCCCGGAGCCGGCGGCGCCCGCGCCCCGCGGCAGGCCGCAGAAGCGCGGGTGACCCGCGGGAGAGCGCGGGAACCCGCCAGAGCGGCGGCTAGTCTCTGCCGCGCCCTTGCTCCTTCACTCGCACTGGGGCGGCGACGGCGCAAAGCACTCCCCCGCCGCGTTGCAGTACGTCCTGCCACACTTGAGCTTCGGCTTCGCATCGGGCAGCGGGCCGCGCGCGCCCGGCGAGGGCTTCCTGATCCCCGCGGCGCTCATGGACGGCGCAGCGCTCGCGGGCTGCGCGGGCGGCGCAGCGCTCGCGGGCTGCGCGGGCGGCGCAGCGCTCGCGGACTGCGCGGGAGCGGGTGCAGTGCCCGGCGGCGCGGCGGTCCCGGGCGCGGTCGCCACCTCGGGCGCCTCCGTGACGGCCCCGGGCGCCGTCGCTGCAACCCCGGGCGCCGCCGCGGCGCTGGACGCATCCGGCGCCGCGCGGTCGGGCAACGGCGCCTGGGAGCGACCGCAACCGGAGCTCGAGGACGCCGCGAGCCCCAGGGCCACGGCAACGACGCACGCTCGTGGGCTCATCTTCATCACCGATGGCTCCGTGCCCACGCGATCTCGCTCTGCCCGGCCGCGATCGCGTCCATCCACGCCGCGAGCCCCGGATACGCCGCCTTCACCTGCTGCGCGTACCCGGCAAACGCCCCGGGATCTCGCGCGGCCTGAAGCTCCGCGGCGAGCCCGCACGCCTCGGGCGCGAACACGCCGCCGAGCACGCGGAGCCGCGCCGGGTCGATGGCGGCGAGCTCCTCCGGGCCGTGGATCAGGTACTTCATGAGCCTCGGATACCGCAGCGGATCGCCCGGATCGGCGGGCGGCGCGAGCCGGGTCGGATCGGACGGCGGCCGGCGGAGCCACCGCCCGAACGAGCCGGCCGCCTCGACCTCGGGCCGGAGCTCGTCGAGCGACGCGCGCTCCGCGCCCGTGGGCTCCCGGAAGCGCAGCCGTCCGCGGCCGCTCGCGGCGACGTGCGGCGGGGCTCCGTAGAGCAGCACGCCGTCGACCTCCCCCGCCGCCAGGTCGTCCGGCAGGAGCTCGGCGATCTCCACGAGGAGCCTGCGGACCTCGCCGGCCCGCAGGCGGAAGCTCGGCGCCGAGAGATCGGCGTCCACCACGGCCGTGGGCGCCTCCTCGAAGAACGGCTCCGCTTCGCCCGGCCGCCACAGCCTGATGCCTATCGCGCCCCGCAGCGCCGCGGGCGACGGCAGCGGCAGCCGCATGAGCGACGCGCCCGGGGGCACGCTGCCGATCGTGATGCCCACGAACATCGGAAAGCCGAGCACATACTGCGGCTCGACATCGATGCCCACGAGGGCCGGGCCCGGAGGTGTGATGTCCGGAGCGCTCACTTCCACGCGAGCCCCTTGTTGTCCTCGAGGTGGACCCGCCTCACCTCCTTGAGGTGCCTGCCGCAGACGTCGCTGCCGGTCTTCCCCGACGTCCCCCGGATGAGGTTGCGCTTGTCGTCCAGCATCCAGTTGGGCCTGTAGTTCATGCAGCACGTCTTGTCCCGCGGCGCGCGGAAGTCGAAGTACCCGCACTTGTGCGGCATACCGAACGCGTGGACGAGCTCATGAACGATGGTCCCGACGATGCGGCCGCGGTACGTCGGCTTTGGCAGGCCGGTGCCCGCGTCGCGGTAGGCGCTGTGGTGCGTGAACATGATGGTCCGGCCAGCAAAGTACTCCTTGCCCTTGGCCGTCACCGTGGGGCTGATGCCGGCGGTGTAGAAGGCGCCCGGGTTGAACACCTTGGCCTTCACGTTTGCGGCCATCCCGTAGCCGCCCGGGGTCACGGCGCCGCCCTTCTTCCGGAACCTGGGCGAGTAGTTGAACCGCACCTTGTACGCATGCGCGAGCGACCCGTCGCCCGCCGTGAAGTCCGGCTGGGCGTCGTGCTCCACGATCCAGCAGCGCGTGATCGGGCCGGCCGCCGTCGTCTCGGTCTGAACGCTGAACAGGTTGAAGCCGACCGTCTCCGAGCCGGAGGTCAGCTCGGCGAAATCCACGTCGGGGAACGTCCCTGGGATCTCGAAGAACTCGAAGAGGTTGGCGCCCGCGCCGCCGCTCTTCAGCTCGACGTCCCCCTCGAAGACCTTGTCGCCCTTCTTGCTCGGCAGGGGGTGCGGCTCCATCGCGGAGATGACGCAGAACCAGCCAGGGTTCGACCTGTTCGAGAACACCTTGTTCACGTAGGCCACGCACTCGGTCTCGAGGTCGTCGTCCTTGGGCGCCATGTGCGGCTGGTCCGGCACCTCCTTCTCCGGCTCGCAATCGAGCTGGACGCAGCACGGCTCGAACGGCACGGGCACCTCGTCCATGGGCAGGGCGAACGCGCTCTTCATGCGGACGGACTCGACCCGGATCCGGTGCCACATCGTCATGATGCCGGTCTCGGCGCCGAACCCCTCCACGTGCGTTGCAGCGTCGATGTCCGCCCGGAGGATGAAGTTGTCCCCGGCCGTGTCCGGGCAGTGGAAGACGACCTTGCTCTCGTCGCCGACGATCGTCGTCTTCGCCTCGGTCGCGGCCGCGGACGCAAGCGCGAAGCCGGCGACCGCCTCCCAGGGCGGGCTCTTCGCTGGCTTGCCCTCGTTATCGGCCGCGCGCGAGCCCTTGTGATCCCCGGCGGCGTCATAGTCCTTCTTGTCGACGTACGCCCCCCACGCGGCGTGAAAGCCGGGATCGTCGTTGGTCGGGTCGTCCGGCTCGACGACCGTCCACCGGATCTTCGCGTCCGCGGGGAGCTTCCCCCGCTGGATCGTCACCTTGGCGGTGAGCTGGATGAGTTGCTTGTCCTTGGCCCAGCTCCCGGCGAGGTCGCTGTTGAGGTACACCCGGCCGAGGTGGTCCTGGCTCGTGTACCCGGGCCTCGCCTCGGCGCGCTTCACCCCCGGCGCCCCCGGCGAGACAGGCGCGTGAAGGCCCAGGATCTCCGTGATGGAGACGAGCACGGTGTTCGGCACGCGCAGCGTCGCGCGCGTCTTCTCCCCTTCGGCGACGCGGGGCACGAGCGCCGCGCCCGGCGCGGCGGGCACCTCGCGCGTGAGCACGTCGCAGCGCAGGAGCGGGCCTCCGCCGAGCTCGTGGACCCGGGTCGGGTAGGGGCTGCTCAGGCTGCCCGTCACGGCGCCGAGGCGCTTCGGGCCGGCGTCGCCCTGATCGTCCCAGATCTCGACGGCGACCGGGATCACCCCGTTCGCGGCGACCTCGAGCTTCCACGGGATCGCCTCCGCCGTCAGATCGACCTCCCTGGCGCCAGCCGGGATCGGCTTGCTGCGCCCGAAGCGCCGCCCGGCGATGAACCCCAGCGCATACGGCTTCTTCGCGCCGGCGAGCAGCCCGTCGACGCCGAGGACCTTCTGGAGGGTGATCGTGACCGCGGCCGTCTGTGCCATTCGTTCGTCCTCGTCACGCGCCGTCGTGGCGTTTCAGGAGCTTCGCCCGCGTCGCGTCGTCGAGGACCCCGGTCGGCGTCAGCCCCGACGCCGACTGGTACCACGCCACCGCATTGGCCAGCTCGGGCCCGTCCTTGCCGTCCACCTCGCGGGAGAAATAGCCGAGGTTCTTGAGGCGCCCCTGGACGCCGCTCGGGACCTCGATGGGATCGAGGTGCCCGAGCTTCAGCGCCCAGGTGACCCCGCCTGCGCGCGCCGTCTCGTTGCCCGGCGTGTCCGGCCAGGCCGCGAGTTCGGCGTCCGCCAGGTCGGCGGGGATGGGGTGCTCGATGGGGCTCTTGCCGTCCGTCGTGCCGGCGACGACGACGTCGCGGTACGTCAGCTCGTACGCGAACGGCTCCTCGACCTCGAGGAGGAGGCGGAGCATCGTCTTCGGGACCTTGACCGTGAAGACGTGCTTCCCGCCCGTCGCGACCTCGACCTCCTTTGGCGCCGCGTCCGGGATGATGAGGACGTCGCCCGGATAGATGAGGTTCGGGTTGGGGCGCTTCTTCTTGAACTCGGCGTTGTCAGGATGGTTATAGATGACGCGCCAGTCGGAGAAGCCGTACTTCGGGGCGATGCTCGAGAGGCACTCTCCCTGTCGGACAACATGCTGGTGGGGCATCGTTCATCCCATGATCCCATCCCATGCTCCCGGAGCGAGCATCCGCGAGCAGGCGATGCGTCGAGCACCGTAACGCGCCCGAGCGGCGCCCTCAAGCGCCGCGAACGGGCCGGCGCGAACGACCGTGAGGAGCGGGGGCGACGGGGGGGGCGCGACGGCCAGGCCCCCGCATCGATGCCCTGACCCGCTCCTGGCCCGCTCTTGACTCTCCCCCGCGCGGCGTGATGCCATGGTCGAGGGGCGAATCGAGAACGCGATGCGCGACCGCTGGGGTTTCGGCTGCTTCCCTGACAAGGTGTGGATCGCCCGGCGGGTCGATGCGCCGTTGCCGGACGGGGCCAAGGCCCTTCCTGCGCTGGAAGCGACGTGGCAGCTGGAGGCGTGGCTCTCCGACGGCGTCCACGGCAGGGTGCTCCTCGCCGAGATCGGCGAGGCGCTCGGCATTCCGGTGTCGACGGGGCCTTCGTTCGATCCGACGGCGCTCGGAGCGCGGCTGCGGGAGGCGCTGCTCGACGGCCGCCTCCACGCCTACCGGATGCCGTACGTCGCTTCCGGCGCGCGCTTCGCGCCGCCCGAGCCGCTCGAGCGCGACGCGCCAGCGCCTGCGCCCAGGGAGGACAAGACATGGGTCGGGATTCAGCTCATGGACGACGGGGACCCGCCGCAACCTGTCCCGTTCAAGAGATACCGTATCGAGCTGCCGGACCGCTCCGTTCGCGAGGGATTGCTCGATCAAAACGGCCAAGCCGTGATCGTCGGCATCGATGCCGGGACATGTAAGATATCGTTCCCTCAGCTCCACGCGGACGACTGGCGGCCCGCCTAGAGCGGCGGTCACCCGCACAGGAGACGGGTCCAGATCGGCGTTTTCGGCGCGCAAGCGCACTCAAGTGCGCTGAGCACCGAAAACGTCGAGATGGGCCCGTATCCGAAGCGGGTGACCGCCGCTCTAGGCGCACGTCGCCCTCCGGGCACTGGTCTGGCCCCGGATGCTCTTGCGGCTGCGCTCAGCAATCGAAGAAGCGGCGAAGCCCGGGGCGGATGACCTCCTCGATGGTCTCATCGAGCAACACCCGGGCTTTCAGGCCGCTGCACAGCCCGAGCTGCTCCCCGTCCGGCGGGGCGTCGTGGGCCGGTAAGTGCGCGTGCTCGTGCTCCACGAGGTGCCGGAACGCGACGGGCAGGTAGCGCTCGACCGCTTGCCGCTCCGCCGAGGAGAGCTCCGGCGCGACCTGCTCGAGGAGGCGCCAGCCGAAGCGGGCGTGTCCGACCTCGTCGGCGTAGATGCGCGTCAGCAGATCGAGCAGCGGCCCGGGCGGCATCTCCAGCCGCTCCGCGCCGATGAGGGCCACGGCCACCGTCTCGCTCATGCAGCAGATGTGGATCACGTTGCGGAGCGCGGCCGCGCGGGGGGGCGCGTCGCGGTGCAGGGGGAACTCCGGGCGCTCCGGGACGCTCGCGGTCGCCGTCCCGCCGAGGGCCTCCACCACGGCGCCGCAGAGGATCCCGTGGCGGCGCTCCTCGTCGGCAAAGCCCCGGCACGCCTCGACGAGCTCCGGCGGGAAGCTCGCCTCGGCGAGCTGGCCTGCGAGCGCCTCGAACACGGCCGACGACCCGTGCTCGTTCACCATCCGCGCGTGCCAGGTGCGGATCGCCGACGGGAACAGCGCCGCGGGATACCCGCTCACGTCGAAGGTACGCGCGCGCGCCTCGCCGCGGAGATCGAGCGTCGCGGCGTTCATGCGACCTCCGACGGGGCATAGGCGTCGAGCGCCGGCGGGACCGGGGGGCCCCAGGGCGTGCAGAATGTCCGCGTATAGAGCTCCGCCTCGGGAGCGACGACGTCGCCGAAACAGCAGGCGTGCCGGACGGGCTCGGCCTCTCTGTAGGAGATCGCGTCGGCGTCCACGCCCACGATCAGCGCCGTGCAGCAGTTCACGAAGGAGGCGTCTCCAGCGAGGGCCGCCCACTGCTCCTCGGAGATCCCCGTCCCGGGGGCGGGCACGTGCTGCGCCGTGTAGTCGACGCAGCACTCGAGCTCCGCGCGAGGGCGAGCCTCCGTGTCGTCGAGGCTCACCTGCTCGGCGCACGCGAGCCCGGTCGGCATGGGCGGCGCGCCGCCCGCCCCGCCCGCGCCACCCGCGCCGCCCTCGTCAGGCGTCGGAATGACCCCGCTCCCCGTCGAAGGTTCCCCACCGCCGCCGGTCGTCGCACCGACTCCGGTCGTCGCGCCGACTCCGGTCGTCGCCCCGCCGCTGGCCGGGGCCGGGGCGTCCGGCTCCTCCGCCGGGATCTCCTCGTCGGGATCCAGCGGAGACGACTGCCCGCCAGAGACGTAACGTCCGCTGCAGCCCGCCAGGGCGCCACAGGCCAGCGCTCCCAGCGCGACCCTCGCTGCTGCACGCAATGCTGCCCGTCTCGTCTCCTCACGCATAAGCTCTCCTCCAGTAAATAGGCTGTTTGCCGCGGGGCGCGGCGCGGGCCGAGCACTCGGCCCATGTGGACCAGTGTAGGCGCGCGACACGGCGAAGAGAATCTGCATTTTCCGCACACCATTGAACCGAAATTCAGAACAATGGCGCCGCCGGTTCCCATGGCCGGAGCGCGGCACGATGAGCGGGAGCGGTCACTCGACCGGTCGGCAGGCGATCGCCTTCATCCTCGCCCGCGCCTGCTCGGCGGTCACCGAGCGCGGGCTGGCGTTCCCCCAGCGATCGATCACGCTCGCGTAGGCCTCGCACGCGCCGGAGATCTCGCCCATCTGCTCGAGGGCCTGACCGAGGAACCAGAACGAGCGGACGTACCTTACGGGCCAGCCCAGCATATCGCACGTCGTGACCGCCTTGCGAAGCGTGGGGATCGCATGGAGAGGCATGCCCGCGAGGTAAAAGACAGCGCCGACGTCCGCCTGGACCTCTTGCCCGACTTGATTGCTCATCAGCGCGGTCATCGGCAGCACGGGGACGGCCTCCGCCGCCTCCTCGGGGTGCTCGATCCACCGCGCGTAGGCCTGCACCACGGCGGAGCGCGCAGGGTCGGCCGCACCCTGCACGCTCGACGGCGACAGGAGCTCGGCCACCTTCTCCTGGAACTCGGCCCTGGCGATGAGGCCGGCATGCAGCATGACCCGCAAGAGGTCCGGCGAGCCGCCGGCGCAAGCGCTGTAATTGTCAAGACACGTCTTGGCGATGTCCGCTGCCTCGCGCCTGCGATCGGTCTCGAGGCAGACATCGATGAGCGCGCGGACGACATCGGCATGCCCCCTGGAATCCGCGCTGATGTACATGCGCGCCTGCCGTAGCTGTCCCTCGGCCTGCGAGAAATTGCCCTGGATCGCGTTCAGGTTCGACTCATCGAGCAGCGCGGTAAAGCGCCGCTCCTTGTGCGGCAGCGAGACCCGGCTCTGCCGCATCGCCTCGCGGACCGCGTCGAGAGAGCGCCCTTGCGCATAGCTCGACCACGCAAGCCTGCGAAAGATCAGCCGGCCCCTTCCGCTCGTCGTGGGCCGCGTGAGCCACAGGTCCTCCTCGACGTCCGCGCAGCGTCCGAGCGCGCTGTGGTGCTCGCTCCGGATCTCGTAACAGCTGGCCGCCGTGGGCGAGATCGCGAGGCACCGGTCGAGGGCGGCAGCGGAGTCGTTGAAGCTCCCGAGCTGCCACAACGACTGCGCCAGCGTGGCCCATCCCTGCGCGTACTCGGGGTCGATCGCGATGACCCGCCTCGCCGCAGCGACGCTGGTATGGACGTCCGATCGCAGCGCGCACCGCGCGAGGAGGGCCAACAGCTCCGCGTCGCGATCATACGGGTGCCGCGCCGTGAGCGCGGTCAGCCGCTCCGTGCAGCGCGCCGAATCCGCGGGGTCACGGCCGAGCGCGGGCTCCATGGCCGCAAGGAGCGCTCGATCGCGGGGGTCGAGCTCGGCGCTCAGCTCCTCTGCGCGCCGATAGTGATCCCGAGCTTCGGCGGGCTCCGGCGCGTAGATCGCGAGGCGAAGGTGCGCCTCGGCAAAGGAGTCATCGACGGAGATCGCCTGCCGCAGGCCGTCCACCGCCTTGCCCTCGTTGGCATCGCCAGCGGCCTTCAGCGCGGCGCTGTACAGGGCGAGCGCCGTGGAGATGGAGCGCGGCCCGGGAACGGTGGTCGCCCCGACCGGACGAGGCCCTCCGCGCAGCGCGAGCGCCCCAGCGATGACGGCCGCGAGCGCCATGGCGAGGCTGATCTTCCAGGCCGCCGCCCGCAAGCCGAGGCGCCTTTCGGTCGAGCGGAGCTCATCGCGGCGCGCCGCGGCGCCGAGGCGCTCGGTCGCGGCCAGGGGGTCCACCACGTCCCCATCCGCCGCCTCGCCGCCCAGCGCCCTGGGCGGCTCGGAGATGCCCAATGCGGGCGGCTCCGGCGCGCCGAAGCTCGGCGCCGCGCCCTGCGCGAACGGCGCGAGCGCGCGAGCGACCTCGCTCAGGTCGGAGAGCCGAGCCTGGCGGTCCGTCGACAGCAACCGGCCAACCACCCTGGCGAGCTCCCGGGGCACGTCGGGCGCGACCTTCTCCAGCGGGGGAATCGCGCCTGTCACGATGATCTTGAACACCTGGCCGGCGTTGTCGGCCCGGGTCGGGAGCACGCCCGAGAGGCATTCGTAAAGAATGAGGCCGAGCGACCAGTTGTCGGTTCGGTGATCGATCTGTCGGTCTCCGAACGTCTGCTCCGGCGACATGTAACAGGGCGTGCCAAGCCTCGTCCCGCTCTCGGTGAGCCCCGTTGTCTGGGCGTCCTGTCCGCTCGTGGCCGTCAGCTTCGCGATGCCGAAGTCGAGGACCTTGACCCGCTCGCTCGATCCGTCGACAAGGAAGATGTTCTCCGGCTTCAGGTCGCGGTGGACGATGCCCAGCGCGTGCGCCGTCCCGACGGCGGAGATGACCGGCAGGAAGATGGAGGCTACCTCGCCGAGGGGCAGCCTCGGCTCGCGACGCAGCCTGCTCGCGAGCGACTCGCCGGACAGGAGCTCCATGACCATCACCGGCGCCCCGCCCTCGATCTCGACGTCGTGAACCTCGACGACGTTGGGGTGGCGGACGCTGCTCGCGAGCTTCGCCTCGCGCAGCAGGCGCATGCCCACCACGCCGCGCACGGCCCCGCCCTTCACGAACTTGAGCGCGAACGGCTTGCCAGTCAGCGTGTGGCTCGCGGCCCAGATCACGCCCATGCCCCCTTCACCGAGCAGCCGTTCGAGCCGGTACCGGCCGGCGACGACGGCACCTGGACGCCACGTAGGCCGCGCGCGCTCGTCGCCCTCGCCGCGCTTGTCGCCCTCGCCGCGCTCGTCGCCCTCACCCGGCGGAGCGTCTTTTCCCGCAGTGGGTTGGGTCGCCTCGAGGCCCTGCGTCAGGTCCGCTCTCGATGCGATACGCACGGCAGACTACACTACCCGACCGGCCCTCCCTGTCCAGATCGGAAACGAACGCGCCCGACGTGCTGTCAGCTCAACAGGAAGGCGGTAAAGCGAGGACACGTTTGCACGTTTGCACGTTTGCAAGTTTGCAAGTGCAAGATTCTTCCCACATCCCTGCAAAGTTCTCTGGGCAGCGAACAGCACCACGATGCGCCCGACGGCAAATCGCCCCTGCCCTCCTTGTTCAATTTGCCCGCTGAAAATGGCTGCAAGTGAGGGAATTTCTTAGTCTCTCCACAGCTCATCGCGTATGCGTCCCGATCCATCCGCTCGCTCGACGTCTGCCGAGCCATGACGCCGTGGCTCCAAGGACATCGTCATCACCAGATAGCGCGGTCGACCAAAGAGAGGCGTCGGCCATGAGCGGCGGCGTCTTCATCGCGACGCCCTTCGCGCCGCGCGCGCGCTCCTCGCGGGTGCCCGTGCCGGAGGAGGAGAGCGTCAATCCCGGCGGAGCGCTCGAGTGGCTCGTGGCGGCCGAGTCGCGCGTGCGCGGCGCGAAGGGCGTCCGCGGCCTGGTCGTGCGGCCGCCCATCGTCTACGGCGACGGCGGAGGCCCGGTGGCGGGCCTGGTGCAGGGCGCGCGCGCCGCGGGGGTGGCGCGTCCTATCGACGATGGCGAGAACCGCTGGTCCACCGTCCACGTGCGGGATCTGGCGGTGGCCTACGCCCTGAAGCATCCTCTCGAATTTTTTTCGGAAAAATTCACAGGGAGGCGGGGAGACGGGGAGTTGAAATCCCATGAATCTCCCCGCCTCCCCGTCTCCCTGTTCAATTTCTCTTTGTCAGGTGTGCTCCCACAGCCACACATCCATCCCCGCCTCACGGCGAAGCGCCGTCGCTCGCCGCCGCCTCCCCTGCTCGCTTGCTGTCGAGGGCGAGCAGCACGAGATAAGAAAAGGTACAGACAACGAGGCTGCCGAACACGAGCATCGGCAGCGAGTAGGCCAGCCGCTCCAGGCCCACCCCCTCGATCAGCTTGCCGGTGAGGGCCGGGAGGACCATGCCGCCGAGGCTGTCGCCGACCAGCACGAGCCCGGTCACGAACGCCGTCATGGGCACGATCTGCCCCGTGAGCGTGAAGCCGCTGGGCCAGAGCGGCGCCATGAAGAGCCCGAGCCCGAGCGCGACACCCCACAGGAGCGCGCTCGAGGGCGGCAGGAGCAGCATCATCGCGGACAGCACGAGACAGCCGCCCAGCCCCACAGGGATGACCTGGCGCGGCGTGAAGCGGATCGCCACCGGGATCGAGAGCAGCCTCCCGATCGTGAACGAGAGCCAGAACCCCGAGGTGAGGTACGCGGCCCCGGTCGCCGAGACGACGCCCAGCGTGAGGGCATAGGTGTAGATCCAGCTCCCGAACGAGATCTCCCCGCCGACGTAGGCGAACAGGTACAGCACCGCGACGAGCACCGGAAGGAGGGGCAGCGCGCGATCCGCGCCCTTCACCGCGGCGTCCTTCCCGGCCTTTTCCTGAGGCTCGGGACAGTGTCGCATCGAGAGCACGCCCAGGGCGACGAGCGCCGAGAAGGCGGCCACGGCCCAGTACGCCGCGTGGTAACCGCCCCAGGCGCCCGGGACGCGCGCGACAAGGAGCGGCGACAGGAACGCGCCCAGCCCGAAGCAGAAGTGCAGCCCGTTCATGTAAGGGCTGACCTTCTCCCCGTGCGTCCAGAGGAGCAGCGCGTTCGCGCCCGTGTTGACAAGCCCCTCCGCGAGACCCCGGCAGAACGCCACGACCACGAGCAGCCATAACCACGGGATGGCCGGGATGGCAGCGAGACACGCCGCGGCGATCAGGTGCGCTCCCCCGAGCAGGGTGTGCCCGTGCACGCGATCGAACAGCTTGCCTCCCCAGAGCGTACCGAGCGTGTAACCGACCCCCCCGCCGAGGAACAGCGAGCCCATGTCCCCGACGCTGGAGCCCGTCTGCCGCGCCAGGTCCGGCAGGGTCGGCCCGGTGATCGCCGTGATGAGGCCCAGGCAGATGAAGAGCCCGTAGTAGCCGGCCGTCTGGCGCAGCGCCCTGTCGCTCCACCGGCTCGAGACCGGACGCTCCTCCACGGCTGCAGTGCTCATCGCTTCGCTCCTTTTACCCGATGCGGGGACTCATGTTCCGGCCCCGGCGCGGCAGGGGATCCGGGGGGATCGTCGGCGCGCGAGGCGCTGGCCGCGCGCTCCCGCTCGTGCTCGACGCGCCACGACTCGAAGGCCAGCGCCTGGAGCGCGGAGAGGACGAGGACGGAGACGTCGGTGTTGACGTAGAGCCAGATGAACCCGAGCCCGAGGCCGCGCACGAGCAGGGCCACCGCCGCCCCGACGGCGACGTTGCCGCCCCAGAACAGGAGGCCCACGCCCACGCAGCGGATCGCGCGCCGGAGCGCCGGCGGGAGGAGCCCGGCGCGCATCCCCCGGCGGCGCCCCGCCGCGTAGACCACGCAGGACGTGGCGGCGACGACGCCCAGGATGTAGAGCGCGTCGGGCACCGCTACACCTCCCCGCGGAGCCGCGACAGCGCGCGCGCCGCGAGCTCCTGGAGCAGCCGGCCGATCGCCGAGAGGCGCTCCCCCGGGATGTTCGACGCCGGCGACCCCTCCGGGACGGGCGCGGCGAGCACCTCGAAGCCCGCGCGCTCGAAGAGCCGGCGCGCGCGAGCGATGCGGTGCGCGCCGGTGACGAGCAGGATCCTCCTTGCGCCCCTCGGCAGCAGGAGCTCCGCGCTGCGCTGGGCTTCCACCGCGGTCGTCAGCCCGCGCGGCTCCGTGAGCAGGGCCGACGCGGGGACGCCGAGGCGCTGCGCGAGGCGAGCGCGCGACTCGGCCTCGCTGGCCGGCCCGTTGCGGCTGCCGAGCATCAGCACGAGCGGCGCTCGCCCCTCACGGTACAGCGCGACGGCCTCGACGGCGCGCCGGAGCGAATCCTCCGGGAGCCGCCCGTCCGGATCGACGTCCGCGCCGAGGGCGACCACGGCGTCGGCCTGCCCTGCGTCGGGCGCCGACGCCATCCAGCGATCGAGCGGCGCGGCGACCGGGGTGAACGCGGCGACGGCGAAGGCCATGAGCCCGATCACGCCGGCCGCGGTGCTCACGCGGTCCCACGCTCCTTCCCTGCGCATGGCGTCGGATCCCTGGAGCCGCCCCTACGTGGCGCCCAGGAGCGCGGGCCTCGAGGAGCGCGCGGACAGCCGCCGCGCCTCCAGCTCCTCCGCGACGCCGTGGATGGCGGCCTCGACGCGCTCGAGCGTCTCCTCGCTCATCCGGCCGTGCAGGGGCAGGCAGACCTGGCCCGCGCAGAGCCGGTCCGTGTTCGGGAGGACGAGGCCCGCGGGGGAGCAGTCCAGCGCGTGCAGGGGCGGGTAGAAATACCGGCGCGCCTCGACGCCGCGCCGCGCGAAGGCCGCGATGACGTCGTCGATCGGGGCGTCGATCAGCCCGACGCCGAGGTTCTGCCCGTTGGGGTTCACGCCCGGCGGGATGCGCTGGGTGCGGTACAGCTGCGGGTGCCGCGACAGGGCCGCGCGCAGCCGGTCGAGGTACGTCCGCCTGCGGGCCAGCGCCTCCGGGAGCCGGCGGAGCGACGAGAGCGCCAGGGCGGCGCGCAGCTCGTCCAGCTTGGCGTTCATCCCCGGGACCGACGCCGAGAGCGGCTGCGCGAGCCCGTGGTTGCGCAGCCGGCGCATCGCCGCGCTCACCTCGCGGTCCGGCGAGACGACAACGCCGCCCTCCGCGGCAACGAGGACCTTGGTGGCGTGCAGCGAGTAGGTCGTCGCGGTGAGGAGCGCCTCGGCCTCCCGGCTCGCGGTCTCGGTGCCCATGCCGTGCGCGTTGTCGTAGATCACGGCCGCGCCCGCGCCGCGGGCCTCGCGCGCGATGGCGGCCAGATCGGGCGGGACGCCGAACACGTTGACCGGGAGGACCAACGTCGCGCCGTGCTCCGCGAGCAGGCGGCGCAGGTGCCCCGGATCCAGCGTCCAGGTCTCCGGGTCGATGTCGCAGAAGACCGGCTCGAAGCCCGCGTGCACCGCGGCGTTGAGCGTCGCGATGAAGGTGAAGGCCGGGAGGATCGCCTTGCCCCGCCGCACCGCCGCGGCCTCGATGGCGAGGCTGATCGCGACGGCGCCGTTCGAGACGGCCACGGCCTCCTCGACGCCGAGGAACGCCGCGATCGCCCGCTCGAAGCCCTCGGCGAGCGGGCCGCCGTTGCTGAGCCGCCCCGAGCGCAGGACGTCGGCGATCTGCGCCGCGATCGCGTCCGGCTCGTCCACCTGCGGCGAGACCATGGGGATGAAGGGTCGCTGGTCGCTCATGCTTGTCTCTCCGGGCGAAGGCGCTGGTGGACGACGCGGCCGATGAACTCCGGGATGCCGAGCAGGTACCGCCGCCAGAGCCGCCGCGGCTCGACCGCCAGGCGGTAGAGCCACTGGACGTGGCTCCGGCGCACCCACTCGGGCGGGTACGCGACGGCGCCCGCCACCTGATCCAGCAGCCCCCCCATACACCAGGTGGCGCGCACCTGGAGCGCCGCGAGGTGCTGGCTCACCCAGAGCTCCTGCTTGGGCGGGCCGAGGCCGACGATGAGCAACGCGGCGCCCGACCCGTTGATCTGCCGGACCACCGCCGCCTCCTCCTCGGGGGCGAAGTACCCGTGGTGAACGCCGGCGATCCGGAGCCCCGGGCGCTCCGCGACCAGGCGGCGCGCGACCTCGTCGGCGATCCCGGGCGCGCCGCCGAGCAGGAAGACCGACGCCCCGCGCTCGGCGCAGAGGTCGACGATCCGGCCCAGCTCGATCGGGCCCACGTTGATCCGCTCCGGGCACGGCCCGCCCAGCAGGCGCGCCGCCCAGACCACCCCGATGCCGTCGGCGTACACGACGTCGGCCCGGGAAACGGAGGCGCGGTACGGCGACTCGCGCGCCGCCAGCGTGGCGCAGTACGCGTTGACGTAGGTGTAGTAGTCGGGCCTCTCGCGCTCCGCCCGCAAGGCCTCGTCCAGGCGGCGCAGCAGCTGCTCGAAGGAGAGCCGCGCGACGGGGACGCCGAGGACGTCGACCCGGGGCGCGATCGAGGGCGCAGCGACGGTCATGCCTCTCCCCTGGCCGGCGCCACCTTGTCCTGCGCGCTGATGAACGCGCGAGGATCGCTGACCGGGGCGCGATCGAGGACGGGCCGCGCCTCGTCGGTGCCGAACATCGCGACGTAGTCGCCGTGGAACCCGTCGCAGATGTCGCGGAGCGCGCAGCGCTGGCACCCCGCGCCCTTCTGGTAGCCGTTGTGCTCGACGCGGTTCAGCGCGTCGTGGCGGTAGGCGGCGTCGCGATCCCCGCGGCGGCGGAAGAGCCGGTAGGACAGCCCTTCCAGCTTCCTCATCACGGGGCCGAGCCGCGGGTCCGTGTCGGCGCGGAGCATCCGGCCCCGGAGGTCGATCGCGTCCGCCAGGCGGAGG
The DNA here is from genome assembly GCF_051525985.1 of Sorangium sp. So ce145. Classification (NCBI taxonomy): domain Bacteria; kingdom Pseudomonadati; phylum Myxococcota; order Polyangiales; family Polyangiaceae; genus Sorangium; species Sorangium sp. So ce145. The sequence goes on from NZ_CP150315.1 coordinate 9,167,761, forward strand.
AGCGGCTGCCGGAGCCGGCCGAGGCGCGGCCGTGCGCCGAGCGGGACGGGCGGCGACACCGCGCCGGCCCGCATCCGCTGCGGGCCCTTGTTGGTCCACGTCCAGCTCGCGAAATCCCACTCGTGCGGGTCGTACGAGAGCTGCTGGTAGTTGTACACCGACGGCCAGTGGCGCTCGGGGACGATGCAGTGGGGCAGGTACCGGACGTTCGCCTCCACGCCGGCCTGCGCGAGCACGTCCAGGGCCTCGTCGAGCGGGCCCCGCAGGTCGCCATAACGAGGCACGTTCTCCGCGGTGCGGGCGCCTTCCTTGCGCTGATCCGCGAACGGGTTGAAGGCGAGGAAGTTGACGGCGCGCGCCCCCAGCTCCACCGAGAGCCTCGCGATCGCCGGGAGCTGCGGCACCGCGAGCTTCGACATCACGCAGTTCACGCGGAACGGCACGTCGAGCGCGATGAGGTGGTTCAGCGCGCGCATCTGGCGCACGTGCGCGCCGCTCACGCCCACGGCCAGGTCGTGCGCCTTGCCGAGCCCCTGGACGCTGACAAGGAAGTCGGCGACGCCGGAGTCCTTGAACTGCTGCGCCTTGTCGCGCTTGTCGAGCACCAGCGCGTTCGTGATGAGCGTCGGCGCGAGGCCGATCCCGGCGCAGTACCGGATGAGCGCATGGATGTCGCGCCAGATGGTCGGCTCGCCGCCCTGGATGTCGATCGCGTCGTTCCCGTAGAACTCGACGAGGGTCCGGCAGATCTCCTGCGCCTTCTCCAGCGACATGAACGGGTGCTCGGGGTGCTCCTTGTCCTCGATCCGATCGAGGAAGTAGCAGAAGTGGCAGCGCAGGTTGCACGTCTGCCCGAGCCACAGCACGCCGCGGCGCGTGAGCTCCCGGGTCCGGCCGTGGGGCCGCGGCGCGGCGGCCGGGCGCGTGGCCGGCACCGCCAGGGCGCGGGCTCGCTCGAGCAGGATCTCCGGCGGCTCGATGTCCGCCGAGACCAGCGACTCCTTTCGCCTGAGCTGCACCAACGAAACGTTGCCATCCGTGCTGGTCTTCACGTGGTCCTCTCCTCGATTGGATCCTTCACGTGAGGCGCGGCGCCCCGCCGCTCCACGTGACCGCTGACGGGAAGTTGAACCGCACCGCGATCGGGGCGATAGGGGAGCGGCATGCGCGCGCGGCGACCTCCGGAGAAGGATCTCCTCCATCCATGACGTCGTCGGCGCTCCGCGAGGACGCCCCGCCGCCGGCGAGGCGAAGCGTCTCGGGCAGCATGGCGCTGAAGACCGCGAGCGATCTCGTCTCGCGCGGCGTCCGCATGCTCCTCGCCGTCGTCGCCGCGCGGCTCCTGGGGCCCGCGGGCTTCGGCGACTACAGCTACGCCTTCGCCGTGGGCTTCCTGCTCGGCGAGCTCGCGGACCTCGGCCTGCACCTGTTCATCGCGCGCGAGGTGGCCCGCGATCCCGGCGCGCCCATCGGCGCGCTCGTGCGCCTCAAGCTCGCCGTGACGCTGGCCGCCGGCGCCGTCGGCCTCGTGGTCGGCCTCCTCGCGGGCGCGGCCTCGCCACGCCGGACGCTCGTGTGGCTGCTGACGGCCGCCTGGCTGATGGCCTCGTTCGTCGAGATGCTCAACCAGGTGTTCCGCGGGCACCAGCGGATGGAGCGCGAGGTGGCGGTCGCGGTCACCATGGCCATCACGTCCTTCGGGCTGGGGACGGGCGCGCTGCTCTCGGGGCTCGGCGCGCTCGGCCTGGCGTGGGCCCTCGTCGCGGGCCACCTGGTCGCCCTCGCGCTGGCCCTGGCCCTCGCCGCCCAGCTCCTCGATCGCCGGCAGTGGTCCAGCGAGGGCGCGGCGCTGCCGCAGGGCTTCCTCCGTGAGGCCGGGCCGCTCGCGGTGGTGATGCTCGCCAGCCCCCTCTACTTCCAGCTCGATCTCCTGATGCTGGGCTGGATGAGCACCCCCCACGCGGTCGGCGACATGAGCGCGGTCCAGCGCATGATCGGCGGCGCCATGATGCTGCCGGGCGTCGTGCGCGCGGCGGTCTTCCCCGCCTTCGTCGCCAGCCGCTCCGCGAGTGCCCGGAGGCGCCTCGCCACGCTCACCTTCGTCGGGCTCATGGCCGCGGGCGCGCTCATGAGCGCCGTTGTGTGGTGGATGGGCGGGCCGCTCGTCCGGCTCGTGTTCGGCCCCGACTACGCGAGCGCCGTGCTGCCGCTGCAGCTCCTGACCACGGCGCTCGTGTGGATGGTGCCGGAGCTCGCCATCGGCCCGATGCTCTTCGCCGCGGGCCAGCAGCGCCCGTACGCGGCCCTCTGGACGGCCACCGTGCTCCTCATCGCGGCCGGGGACCTGTGGGCGGTGCCCGCGCACGGCGCCGCCGGCGCGGCCGCGGTGAAGCTCGTCGTCACGCTCGGCCTGGTGGCCGGCGAGGTGATCGTCCTCTTTCGCGTCAGGGACCACCTCGGGGCCTCCTGAGCGGCCGGGGAGCGGTCCTTTCACGGCGTCGTCGATCGCCCGGCGCACGGCGTCAGTAGCTCCCCACGCCGAAGAGCATGCGCAGCGGCGTGATCGCCATGATCTTCAGGTCGCCCCAGAAGCTGGCGTTCGCCAGGTAGTAGATGTCGAGGATGACGCTCTGGTCGAAGGTCACCTGGTTGCGCGCCACGACCTGCCACAGGCCGGTGATCCCGGGCCGGCCTTCGGTCCGGAGGCGGTGCCACGGCTTGAGCGCGTCGAACTCCGCCATCGGATAGGGCCTCGGCCCCACGAGGGCCATCTCGCCCGTGAGGACGTGGAGGAGCTGGGGGATCTCGTCGAGGCACAGCCAGCGCAGGACGCCGCCCAGCCGCGTGACGCGCGGATCCCTCGGGTCCTTGGGGATGACGACCCCGTCGTCGCGCACGAAGCCGGGGATCTCGCCGCGGATGACCGAGAGCCGCGCGGCGTCGCCCCTGTCCTCGCCGTCCCGGCGCTGCGTCCGCATCGTCCGGTACTTGAAGAACCGGAACGGCTTCCCGCGCAGCCCTGCGCGCGGGGCGATGTGGAACGGCCCGCCCGGGGACTCGAGGTGGATCAGCAGCGCGATCGTCAGCCACAGCGGCGCGCCCCCGAGCAGCACCGACAGGGCCACGAGCCTCTCGACGGCCCGGGTGGCCGCGGCGTCGAGGCCGCCCCGCTCGCCCGAGCCGAACCGGACCACCGGGAGCCCGTCCGCGGTCCGCTCCGACAGGCCGAGGCGCTCCGCGAGCCACTCGAGGTCCCGCGAGGCGATCGCGACCGCCTGCCCCCGCCCGCGCGCCTGCCGCAACACCTCCCCCACCGCGTCGAGGCCCTCGACGACGACGGGCGCGCCCGGATCGAGCGGAGGAGGCGGCGCGGTTGCACCCTGAGGGAAGGACGTCGTTGCACAGGTCAAGAAAACCTCCTGGTGGTCTCCGGTCCGGCGTCGCGGCGGTCCCCCGCCCTGCCGTCTCGCCTCAGCCCTCTCTCAGCTGCTCCCCGAACGCCCGGCGCGTCCGCCACCGCGCCCACGCCGGAAAGAGCTCCCCCACCACGCTGCGGAGGCGGAGCCGCAGCGGAGCGCCGCCCTGCGCCCGCGGCGCGCGCCAGAGCGCGGCCACGCTCTCGGCGACCCGCTCCACCGGGACGCCGCCGTCGTGCGGCCGGGACACCGAGCCCCGGCGCCGCCGCTCGTCCTCGTGCAGGCCCGTGTCCACCCACCCGGGGTGCACCTGGGAGACCCGGATCCCCCGGGGCGCGAGCTCGAGCTCGAGCGCGTCGCTCAGCCCGCGGACGGCGAACTTCGTGGCGCAGTAGACGCTCTTCATGGGCACGGCGCGGAACGAGACCTCGGAGCCGACGTTGATGATGTGGCCGCCGCCGTCCCCCATCGCCTGCGCCGCGTGCCGGCATCCCAGGATGACGCCGAGGAGGTTGGTGCGGACGATCGCCTCGACCTCCTCGAGCGCCATCTCGTCGAGGCGCCCGTAGCCCTCCCGGGCGGCGTTGTTGACGACGACGTCGATCCCGCCGAGGAACGCGCGCGCCGCGCCGAAGAAGGCGCGCTGGGAGGCGTCGTCGCCGACGTCCACCGCGCCCGTGCCGAGCCGGCCAGCGCCCTCGGGCGCGGCGCCCTGCTGCAACGCGAGGAGCGCGCGCTCGTCCCGCGCGCCGGCGAACACCCGGTGCCCCTCCGCGAGCGCGCGCGCGACGATGGCCCGCCCGATCCCGCGCGAGCCGCCGAGCACGACGATGGCGAGCGTCCGCTCAGGCACGCGCGACCCGCGCCAGCAGATCTCGCCCCAGGCTGCGCGCGAGGAGCCGCTCGCTGCTCACGAGGTGCTGCTGGTTGAGCCACGGCGCCGCGCAGGCGAAGCACCCGTGATCGCGCAGGTGCTCCCACGCGGCCCGGACGCCGACCTCGAGCACGCTCCTGGCGGGGAAGTCCGCGAGCCGCTGGTTGCACGGGTACATGCGGCCGTCGCCGTCGATGAAGGCGTAGTACCGGCCCGCGCTGCACGGCAGGTACTCGAAGCGCTCCCGCTGCTCCTCGCGGGTGACGCGATCCCCGCCGTGGTGCTGCCACCAGCGCGCCATGTTCTCCCAGACGCGCTCGCGGAAGACCATCGGCGCCCCCCGGCGCTTGTGATCGAGCAGCGCGTCCGCCAGGGCCTGCCGCTCGCCCGCGTCGAGGGAGTTGTCGCCGTGCATGCGCAGCTGCCGATCGGACTGCGGGGCGTAGGTCATGACGACCTCGAGCCGCGCGCCGAAGCGGCCCGCCAGCTCGAGGAGCCAGGGCACCTGGTCCTTGTTCCGGCGGTTCAGCACCGCCTTCACGATGCGCGGAATGCCGCGCGCCTGGCACGCCTCGAGCGCGGCCATGGCCACGGCGAAGGTCCCCTGACCGCGGTTCAGATCGTTAATCGGCTCCGGACCGTCGACGCTCACGACGATCGAGCTCAGGCTGGCGAGCTCATCCACGCGCTCCTTGACGCGGAATCCGCTGGTGACCATTCCCACCGAGATCCCTCGGCTCACCGCCCGCTCGACGATGCGGCCAATGGATTTGTGCAGCATCGGCTCGCCGCCCGTGAGCGTCAGGACCGCCGTCCCCAGCGCCGCCGCCTCGTCCACGATCGCGAACAGCTGCTCGACCTTGAGCTGTCCGATGTCGTCGTGCCGGTGGTGGTAGTCGCCGTAGCAGTACTCGCAGCTCAGGTGGCATCGGTTGGTGACGCACACATCCACCCAGATGGGACGCGCTTCGCGGGAGAGCTTTGCGCGGACGAGCGAGCCCAGGTAACGAGGTGAGCGGTGCACGCGCTGCATGATAAGGAACTCGCCTCCAGATGTCATCCGGTCTTTGTAATACCTATTTCCTATGGTAAGGAGAAATCGACCAATCACGGCGCCACGGCCCAGAGCTTTACCGAACAGCGCGTCAAGGAGGTATTTTTCCGATGAGTGCGAGCAAGCGAATCCTGGTCACGGGTGGGGCTGGTTTCCTCGGGTCGCACCTCTGCGCGCGGCTCCTGGCCGACGGGCACCACGTGATCTGCGTCGACAGCATGGTGACGGGGCGTGACGAGAACCTCGGGCCGCTGCTGAAGAACCCGCGGTTCGAGCTGCACCGCTGCGACGTGAGCGAGCCGCTCCGCTTCGAGGTCGACCAGATCTACAACATGGCCTGCGCGGCGTCGCCCGTGAAGTACCGGGCTGATCCGGTGCACACGCTCAACACGAACGTGTTCGGCGCGATCAACGTCCTCCGCCTGGCGCAGGAGCTGGGGGCCCGGGTCCTGCAGGCCTCCACCTCCGAGGTCTATGGCGACGCGCTCGTTCATCCGCAGCACGAGGACTACTGGGGGAACGTCAACCCCATCGGGCCTCGGGCCTGTTACGACGAGAGCAAGCGGGTCGCGGAGACGTACTTCTGGGAGTACCGCCAGACCCGCAACGTCGATACCGTCATCGTGCGCATTTTCAATACCTATGGCCCGAACATGGACCGGAACGACGGCCGGGTCATCGCCAACTTCGTGGTGAAGGCGCTGCGCGGCGAGGCGCTGGAGCTGTACGGCGGAGGCCACCGCACGCGCTCGTTCTGCTTCGTCAGCGACCTCATCGAGGGGCTGGTCCGCGTGATGAACGCCAAGGACCTGACCGGACCGGTCAACCTCGGGAATCCGGCCGAGACGAGGATGCAGGACCTCGCCGAGCTCATCATCCGCAAGACCGGCGGGCGCGCGAAGCTGACGATGAGCGATGCCCTCATCGACGATCCCCAGCGGCGCAGGCCCGACATCTCCCGGGCCACCGAGCTGCTCGGCTGGCGTCCGGTGGTGGATCTCGACTCGGGCCTCGATCGCACGATCGACTGGTTCCGCCCGCGCGTCTGACGTCCGGCGATGCGCGCGGGGAGCCTTCGTGGGACACGGGATCGGCCGTACGAACACCGATCACGTGGATCGAGCGTGAAATAAACCGCCAAGAGCGCCAAGAGCGCCAAGAACAAAGAAAATATCTTGGCGTCCTTGGCGCCCTTGGCGGTTCGAAATTCTGCTCTTTTCTGGCGGGTTTGAACCGTTTGCCGCCCTGGAGGCGCCCTGCCGGGACGGGCGCTCAGCCGCCCTTCGACGGGAGGCGGCCGGAGGTGGCCATGACGCGCCCGCCGCGGCCGGCGCTGACGTCCGCCAGGATGCGGTCGCGCTGCGCCCGGATCCGCTCTCCGAGCACGCGGTGGATCGCAGCCCTGAGGGCCATCCCTCCGAGCCCGCGCGTGACCGCGAAAGGCCCCGGCGCCGATCTCAGCCGGTCCAGGAGGATCCTCGGCGCCGTCTGCGCCGAGAGCAGGCGGGCGCCGTCGCGCCGGTAGAGCTCCGGGTAGCTCGAGCGGAGCTGCTCTCTCGCGGCGGCATTGCGCGCCAGCGCGCGGACCACGTCGGCCATGCTGTCCACCTCGAAGTGGATGGGCGCCTCGGGGACCACGACCAGCGCGTCGCCGGCGACGAGCGCCGTGAGCCACGAGTCCTCGGTCACGAGGTCGACGGGGAGCCGAGGGAGCGCCCCGGCAGGCAGGAGCCCACGATCGGCCATCACCGCGCCCAGCCGATCGCGATCGATGGCATAGAGGCGACCGGAGATGTAGTCCTGACCGAGGCTGGTCGTCAGCAGGCGGAGGACGGTGCCGAGCGGCGGCGGCGGCGCCCCGCGCGGCTGCTCGAAGGCCGCGGCGACGGCGGCGCGCGGAGAGCGCTCGAGGGCGCGCAGCAGGGCCGAGATGGAGCCCTCGGCGGGGCGCACGTCCGCGTCCGTGAACACGAGGCGACGGTTGCGCGCCCGGGCCACGAGGGCGTTCCATGCGTTGTTCTTTCCGAGCTCGCTCTCGATGACGGCGAGCCGCGGCTCCCGCCCCCGGAACGCCTCGACGACGCGCTCGGTGCCGTCCGTGCACCCGTTGAGACAGACGAGGATCTCGTCCACCTCGGGGCCGAGCCGCGACAGCTCGGTGAGGGTCGCCTCGATGGTGCGGACTTCGTTGTACGCCGGCAGGCAGATGCTGGCAGCCATCGACTCCGACGCATACCACCACGCCGGCTCGGGTGTCACGCGGCGCGCGACGCGCGGGATGGCCGCCCAGGAACTGACGATGCCGGCGATGCCGACGATGCCGACGATGCCGACGATGCCGGCGATGTCGACGACGCTGACGCACCCGCATCCATTGCACGAATTTTATGCTTGGGTAAGTCTACTGATTATGTTAGCGTCGGAACAACCCCGCGTGACTACAAAGTCCGCCGGAGGTTCGCGCCGTCGCGCTGGTTTCGCGCCTGACGTCATCGTGATCCTTGGGTGTGCCGGTCCAGGTGCGGCGCTGAAGGGAGAGCTCATGCACAGGCTTGTTGCGTTCGTGCTCGCTGGCACGGTGCTTCTGGGGGCCTCGCCGCCGGCGCATGCGAAGCGCCCGGTCCTCGCCGAGGGCTCGCCGATGCACGGCACCAATGGGATGAATGTGGGGCCGGATGGTCGGCTGTACGTCGCGAGCTTCCTTGGCAATGAGATCGCCATCGTGAACCGCAAGAGCGGAGCCATCGTGGATCGGCTCGACGCGTCGGACGGGATCGATGGCCCGGACGACCTCACGTTCGGCCCGGATGGCTCGCTCTACTGGACCTCGCTCATCCCTGGCAATGTCGTGCGGCACGCGCCGTCCGGCGCGATCACCCAGCAGTTCGTCGCGCCGGGGGTCAACCCCATCACGTTCTCCGATACGGGGCGGCTCTTCGTGGCGCTCGACTTCTTCGGTGACGGGCTCTACGAGGTCGATCCGGAGCTGTCGGCTCCGCCGCGCCACATCGCGAGCAACCTCGGCTTCCTGAACGGCATGGACTGGGGGCCCGACGGCAGGTTGTACGGGCCGATCTGGACGCAAGGCAGGGTGATCAGCATCGATGTGGACTCCTGCACCGGCGCGGTCGACCCGGAGGTGGAGTGCGACCTCCAGACGGTCGCGGACGGCTTCGTCATCCCCGCGGCGGCCAAGTTCGACGGGCTCGGCCGGCTCCACGTGGTCGATCAGAACGGCGAGGTGGTGCGGATCGACATCGAGACGGGCGAGAAGGAGGTCATCGCGGAGCTCACGCCGGGGCTCGACAACCTCGCCTTCGACCCGCAGGGCAATCTCTACGTGTCGAGCGCCAGCGACGGCTTCATCGTCCGGATCAGGCCGAACGGCCAGGAGCGCACGATCATGCCCGGCGGCATGATCATGCCCGGCGGCGTGGCCGTCACGACCGAAGGATGTGCCGAGTCGGTCTATGTGGCCGATCTGTCGTCGCTGCGGAAGTTCGATGGAGACACGGGCGCTCCGCTGGGCGTCGAGCGGTCGTTCCTCGGCCAATCGGAGTTTCACGCGCCTGCCACGGTGTCGGCGGACGGCCCGAATTTGATCTTGACCGCGTGGTTCAGCAGCGTGGTTCAGACCTACGACCCGGCGACGGCGACGGTCCTCGAGACGTACAGCAACTTCGTCTCGCCGCTCAACGCGGTCCGGTTCCAGGGAGATCTCGTGGTGGCCGAGCTCGGCGCGGGGCCTGGCGCAGCGCGCGTCGCCCGCCAGACGGGCGGCGGCCCCGTGACGCTCGCGCCGATGACCGTGCCCTCGGGCCTCGCGGTGTCGGGAGGCGACCTCTGGGCCGCCGACTGGGCCACGGGCCAGATCCTCCAGGTGGCGGCGGGGGGCGTGACGCTCTCTCCGCCGCTCGTGGTGGCCGACGGCCTGGATCAGCCGGAGGGGATGGCCGTCGATCTGGACGGCACCCTGCTCGTCGTGGAGGTCGGAAAGCGCCGCCTGCTGCGCGTGGACCCGTCGACGGGGGACACCTGGGTCGTGAAAAAGCACCTCAAGGTGGGGCTCGACGCAGTGACGGGGACGGTGCCGACCTATGCATTGAGCAGCGTCGCCGTGGGCCCGTCAGGGACGATCTATGTCTCTGGCGACAAGGACAACGTGCTCTATCGATTCTGACCCAATCGCGACGAGGCGGCGCTGTTCTCGTTCGCCCTCACCCCCTGAATCCGGATGTGAGGCGCGCGACCTGCTGCGCTGGCCAGGAGCAGCGGGCGGCCCATAGAGGATGAGCCCCGTTTCGCGTAAGCTCGCGGGCTGCATGACCGTCCCGACGCTGACACGAAGAGACCTCAACCGGGCCACGCTCGCGCGGCAGATGCTGCTCGCGCGGGAGCAAACGTCGGTCGTCCACGGGATCGAGCGGCTGATCGCCCTCCAGGCCCAGCTGGCGCGGCCGCCTTTCATCGGGCTCTGGTCGCGGCTGGCGGCGTTCCGGCGCGAAGAGCTCGTCCAGCTCGTCGTGCGCCGCGAGGTCGTCCGGGCGCCGTTCCTGCGCGGCACGCTGCACCTCGTGAGCGCAAGGGACTACCTGGATCTGCACCCGGTCATCGCGCCGGTGCTCCACGCCGCGACGCGGTCGGTCCTCCGCGAGCGCGCGGACGCCCTCGACATCGCTCGGCTGGTCGCCCTGGCGCGCGCGTACTTCGACGCGGAGCCGCGGACCATGGACGAGCTGCGCGATCACCTGGCCGAGCTCCACGCCGGCGGCGACGTGCGGGCCATGGCCCTCGCGGTTCGCATGCACCTGCCGGTCGTCCAGGTGCCCGGCGAGACCCCATGGGGATACCCGGGAACGGCGGACTTCGCCCCGGCGGCGTCCTGGCTCGGCAAGCCGCTCCGCGACGGCGGCGCGCCGCAGGCGCTCGTGCTCCGTTACCTCGCGTCGTTCGGCCCGGCGACAGCGACCGATGTGCAAACGTGGTCCGGCCTGACCCGCGTCAAGGAGGTGCTCAACGCTTTGCGAGAGCAGCTCTCCGTGTTCCGCGACGAGCGAGGCCGGGAGCTCTTCGACCTGCCCGACGCGCCGCGGCCGCCCGCGGACACCGCCGCGCCGGCGCGGTTTCTCCCCGATTACGACAATCTCCTGCTCGCGCACGACGACCGCACGCGGGTCATCGCGGACGAGCATCGCCCGCGGATCGTCATGTCCGCCAACCTGCGCATCCTGCCGACGTTCCTCGTGGACGGGTTCGTGGCCGGCACATGGACGATCGAGCGGAAGAAGGCCACGGCCGCGCTCGTGCTCGAGCCGTTCGAGGCGCTTGGCAAGGCGGCGCGCGAGCAGCTCGCCGAGGAAGGGGAGGCGCTCCTCCGATTCATGGAGGAGGACGCCGGCGCGTTCGAGGTGCGCTTCGGGAAGGCGGGAGCCGCGAAGGCGCCTGCCGCGCGAGCGAAGGCGAAGAGCGACGGAGCCGCCAAGGCGCCTGCGGCGGGGGTAAAGGCGAAGAGCGGCGGAGCCGCCAAGGCGCCTGCGGCGCGGGCTAAAGGCGGGGGTGCAGCGAAGGCGCCTGCGGCGCGGGCGAAGGCGAAGAGCGGCGGAGCCGCCAAGGCGCCTGCGGCGCGGGCGAAGACCACGAGATGAGGCCGCCAGCTGCCCCCCTCATTTTAGTGGCATTGTGGCGAGAGAATTAGAAAGCAGGGAGACGGACTACCGAGGATGAGCGCGGCTGGAGCGGCCGCCGACCCGCGACCGCGAGAGTCGGCGCCGAAGCGCGGCTCCGGCGACAGCGAGATAGAAGGCCATGGTTCCGCTACCTGCCGCCGCTGGCCCCATGGTGCAGCCGTGGTCCCGCGGCGATCCCTCTCCGGAGCCGCTCGATGAGCTCGATGACCCGGTGTGTTCGTCGCCTCCGGCCCCCGCAGCGCTGCTCGATGCGGTAGCCGCCCCTGGGCCGCCGGCGCTTCCTGCACCATTCCCGCCGTCGCCGCCCGCAGTGCCCGTCGAGCTTCCGCCCGCCGAGCCAACGGATGAGCTCATTTCGCTTCCGCCGCCGGCGCCGCCCACACCACCAGCGCCGCCCACGGCGCTGTCGCCGCCAACGCCACCAGAGCCGCCAGCACCGCCCACACCGCCAGCACCACCCGCGTCGCCAACGCCACCAGAGCCGCCAGCACCGCCAACGCCACCAGCACCGCCCGCACCACCAGCACCACTTGTGTCGCCAGCACCGCCAGCGCCGCCAACGCCACCAGCACCGCCAGCGCCCCCCGCGTCGCCAGCGCCGCCTACGCCACCAGCGGCGCCCGCGCCACCAGCGCCGCCAACGCCACCAGCAGCGCCCGCGCCACCAGCGCCACCGGCGGCGCCCGCGCCACCAGCATCACCAGCGCCGCCAACGCCACCAGCACCGCCCACGCCGCCGCTTCCGCTGCCAGCGCCGCCCGCACCGCCGTCTCCACCGCCAGCGCCGCCCGCACCGCCGTCTCCACCGCCAGCGCCGCTGTCTCCACCCGGGCCGCAACCATTGTCCCCGGCGCTCCGCGGCTCGGGATCGTACAGCTCCGCGTTCGTGTTCCCGTCCACGACGAGGACCTTGTCGCCCGGAAGCAGCGCGGTCACATGAGCGAGGTGGGACATCACGGTGGATGGGGCGGGTGTCCAGGAGTTCGTCGAAGGACGATAGATCTGCGCGACCGTCCCGCCGATGGCGAGCACCTCGCCCGTCGACAACAGCAGGGCCGAGTTGTTCACGCCCGACCCAATCAACATCGGCCCCGTGGGTGTCCAGACGTTCGTCGCCGGGTCGTAGACCTCCGCCGTCGTGTCGACGACGAGCACGCGGCCGTCCAAGAGCCGCGTCGCCGCAGGGTGGCTCCGAGGCGTCCCCATGGGTGCCGCCAGCGACCAGGTATGGGTCGCTGGATCGTAGATCTCGGCGCTGGCGACCGCTACGGCGGTCGAGGGGCCCGTGCTGTCTTCGAGGCCGTTGCGCCCGCCGACGACCAGCACCCTGCCGTCTTGCAGCAGCGTCGCCGCGTGCTCCGCGCGCCCGACGTTCATCCGCGCCACAGGGACCCAGGTGTCGTCGACCGGCCGGTACAGCGCGGCCGATCGGATCCTGTCGATGGTGTACGGGTCGAGGGGGTCAAAAAACATCTCACCTCCCGCGATGAGCACCTCGCCGCTCCCGAGCAAGGTCGCCGTGTGTTTGGATCGCCACACGCCGTCCGGCGCGGCCAGCGTCCAGACATCCGTCGCCGGATCGTAGATCTCGTTGTTCAACTCCAGCGCTGGAGAGTCGTTCGGGATACCGCCGCTGATGAGCACCCTGCCGTCGGCGAGGCGTGTCAGATCGGGAGAAGACCGCGCGAAGTTCAAGGGAGCCGCCGTGGAGAGCGTCATGCTGGAGGGGTCGTAAAGCTCGTTGACCGCAATCGGGCCGATGCCGCCCGCGATCAGGATCTTTCCGTCCGGGAGCTCCACTGCCTTTGCGAAGTTCCGCGGCGTGTTCACCGGTCCGATCGGCGTCCCTGCGGGAGCGGCCGAGGGATCATAGATCTCGGCCCCCGGATGGCGCAGGCCGCCGACGAAAAGGACCTTGCCATCCGGAAGCAGGGTCGCCGTACCTGCGCGGCGGGCCCCGTCGTTCACGGGACCTGACGAGAACGTTCGCGTGCTCGGATCGTAGACCTCGACCGGGTAGGCAATGTGGAGGTTCGATCCCATGCCCGAGACGACGACCCGCCCATCGCACAGGCGCGTCGCCGTGTGCCTGTCGCGCGGCACGCTCAGCGAGCCCGCGGGCGTCCATGCGTTGGTGTCAGGATCGTAGACCTCGGTCGCGACCCCCCAGCTGGACACCACAAGCACGTCGCCGTCCTCCAGCAAGGTCGCCGTATGCCCGGATCTGGCTTGAAGCATGCTCGGCCCCGGGGTCCACGCGCCGGTGGTGGGGTCGTAGATCTCGACGCTGGAGGAGCTGTTGCTCGCCGCGGTCCTGCCTCCCGCGACCAGCACGCGGCCGTCCAGCAAGCGCGTCGCCGTGTGGTCATTGCGCGTGATGGCCATCGCGGGCGTCGGCGACCAGCCGCCCGTCGCGGGATCGTAGATCTCGGCGGTGGCCGCCGCGAGGCTCCCGGCGACGAGCACCCGCCCGTCGTCGAGCACCGTCGCGGTATGCGCCCCCCGCGCCCAGGTCATGGGCGCGGTGAAGGTCCACGTGTCGGTCGTGGGGTCATAGAGCTCCGCCGTGCCGAGCGCCCCGCCGCCACCCGTGACGAGCACCCTGCCGTCAGCAAGCAGGGTCGCCTGGTGATCCCCCCGCGGCTCGTTCATCGGAGCAGCAGGCACCCAGGCGTCGAGCGCGGGATCGTAGATGGCCGCGGTGGCGACCGCGAACAGCGAGTAATCGGTATCCTGCTTGTATCCGCCCGCGATGAGCACCCTGCCGTCCGCGAGCGAGGTCGCCGTGTGCACCTCGCGGAGCGTCGCCTCGGGTGCGGCCGTGACGGTCCACGCCGGGTCGACGAGGAGCGGCATGCCTGTCTCCTCGACCCAGAGCGAGATCACATCGCCTTGCACGTCCAGCCGGGTCGCGATGCGCCCGAGCGGCGAAGCATAGGCCTCGGGAGCCGACACGAGGATCCGCGCCTCCCCTGCCGCGTCGAGGACCTCCACGCTCGCCCCGCGGCGCTGGAGGCGCGCCCCTTCGACCTGCCACGAGGCGAGCGGTCCTCCGGCCGGCGCCCCTTCCGGGAACCAGAGCCATTCCTCCACACCGTGTCGCTGCGCAGTCCAGAGCGCAAAACCGCCCGCGCGAGGGTACGCGAGGGCGGCGCCGGCCTTCTGGCCTTCGCCGCGCACCCCGAGCTCGCGCACCTCGATGCCGAGCCCGCCCGGCAGGTCGAACCGCACGGCCCCGCTCCCGTCCGAGGGGAACGCGAGCGACAGGCCACCTCGCGACGGGCTCGGCGCGAGCTCGAAGCCCCCCGCGACGGGCCGGAGCGCATCGCCGCCGCGGAGCACGGCCCGGGCGCGCTCCTCGAACTGCGCCTCCAGCGCCTCGACATCGAGCGCGTCGCCCGCAGGCGCCGCACATCCGACGCTGCATGCCAGACCGACGAGCAAGAGCGCCGCCCCCCATCGCACGAAGCACCACGCAGCAAAGCGCCACGCAGGGCCGAGAATCGCCCCTGAGCCCATATTCCTCCTGTTCCTTGCGGACCGCCCGACCGAATCGCGGGTGTCCTCTCCCTGCGGTGCGGCTCGCCCTCCTGACATTCACATCGCCAGGAGGCCATGCCGCTGTGGAGCGCAGGAGGCCCATCGATGGACGATGGCTCGGGTCGCTGCGACCGACCTGCGGAGTCGCTCGACCTATGGCGCCAGCTTCACGAGGAAAGCGTCTTCCGTGCCGTCCGCGGCGAGCGTTCCCCCGCCGAGGTCGACCTCCCCCACCGTGCTGCCAGCGACGAAGGCGTATCCCCCGCTGTCCACGGCGACCGACCAGGCTTGCTGGACGTCGGGACCGGCGAGCTGTGCGACCGACAGCAGGTCGCCCGCGCCGCTCAACCTGGCCGCGAAGGCGTCGTAGTCGCTCTGGCTCCCGGTGGAGAAGGGGCTCCCGACGAAGTCGCCCGACCCATAGAAGCTGCCGCCGAGCAGCACGCTCGCCCCGTCGCTCGCGATGCTCGACACCCACACATGCAGCCCGAAACCTTTGCTCCAGAGGTGGTTGCCGAGCGGATCGAGCTTCGCCAGGAAGGACTCGTTGGCCTCTGGCAAGCTCGACAGCGGCCCGCCGCCGAGATCCAGGGTCGACCCGAACTTGCCCATCACGAAGAGGTTGTCGTCCGCGTCCACCGCGACCGCCCGGCCGGACTGCCACGCGTCGTCGCCGAAGTTCTTGCTCCACAGGTGATTGCCGAGCGCGTCGTACTTCACGATCAAGACGTCGTCCGAGCGCCGCGTGGCCTTCGACAGCGGCCCACCGCCGAAATCGGCGGTCCCCCGCAGCGCGCCCACCACGATCACGTTGCCGGCCCCGTCGGCGGCCGCGCTCCACGGACGCATGTAGTCCGTCCCCACGAAGCCCCTGCTCCAGAGGTGCTCGCCGCCCGGAGAGAGCTTCACGAGGAACGCATAGCGGCCGACCGTGTTCGTCGGAGGGACGCGGCCACCGCCGAAATCGATGCTCGTGTCGGAGCTGCCGGACAGGAAGATGTTCCCCGCGCCGTCGACCGCCAGCGCATCGAGCCACCTGACGCCGCCGGTGCTCAAGCGCTTGCTCCAGAGGTGGGCGCCGGACGGGTCGTATTTCGCCATGGCGATCGCCGGGATGCCGCGGCCGACCGGCCCGCCGCCGAGGTCGATGTCGAGCGATGCCTCGGCGCCCACGAGGAGGACGATGTTGCCAGCGCTGTCCACGACCATGCGCCGGATCGGGGTTGGCGAGAGCGGCGGGCCCACGTCGAAGGCCCTGCTCCATAGATGCTCGCCGGCCGGAGAGAGCTTTCCCAGGAAGATCGCGGGCCCCCCCGGCGCGAGCTCTCCGCCGCCGAGATCCACGGCGCCGCCGAGCGCGCCCAGGAAGACCGCGTTGCCGTCGCCGTCGGCTGCCACCTCCAGGATGGAGTGCTGTACGCCGTCGTCCTGCCTCCCTTCGCCGAGGTGGCACTGCGACGCATCGCCGCCGGTCGATGACGCGAACTCCACCACGAAGCTGTCATCCCAGCCGGGGGAGCAGCCGGGGAAGTTGTAATCGCGGCACCCGATGAGATCGCCTGGCTGGAACTGGCCGTCGTAGCGGCCCGCGAGCATCCCCCGCGGACCTTGTTCGGTGACCTTCCAGGCGAGCCCCGCCGCGCGCTGGTCCTGGGCGTCGCCTGCGCGGCGGCTCCAGAGCGGCGCGCCGCTCCCGTCGAGCGCGGCGTAGAAGAGGTCGTCGCCGCCGGCGCTCGTGAGCGGCCCCGCGCCGAGATCGATCTGACCCTGGAACTCCCCCGCGAGCAGGGACACATCCCCCTCCGCAGAAGCGATGGCCTTGCCGCGCTGATCGGCCTCGTCGCCGAAGCGCGCGCTGTGGAGGTGGTCCCCGGTCACGCTCAGCCAGGCCACGAAGACGTCGCGGCCTCCCGCGCTCACGAGCGGCCCCCCGCCGAAGTCCGCCTGTCCCTCCAGGTCACCTATCAGCAGCACCTCGCCCGTCGCGCGCGCGTCGAGGTCCCCGACATGCTGGTCCTGGGCGTCGCCGAAGCGCTTGCTCCAGAGGTGCTCGCCGTGGGCATCGAGCCTGGCCACGAACACGTCATCGCCGCCCGCGCTCACGAGCGGGCCGCCCCCGAAGTCCGCCTGCCCCTGCAGATCGCCGGCCACGAGGACGTCGTCCGCGCTGTCCACCGCGATCGCCTCGCCGCGCTGGTCCGCGGCGTCGCCGAACCGCTGGCTCCAGACGGCATTGCCGTCAGGATCGAGCTTGGCGACGAACACGTCGTCGCCGCCGGCGCTCACGAGCGGGCCGCTGCCGAGGTCCACCGTCCCCTGGAACCGTCCGGTCACGAGGAGGTTTCCTTCGCTGTCCGCCGCGACCGCCTCGCCGCGCTGATCTGCGGCGTCGCCGAAGCGCCGGCTCCAGACGTGCTGGCCGTCGGCGTCGAGCTTGACGACGAAGATGTCGTCGCCGCCGGCGCTCGTGAGCCGGGCGCCGCCGAGATCCACGGTTCCCTGGAACACGCCGACCACGACGACGTTCCGGGCGGCGTCCACGGTGACGGCGCGCGCCCGCTGTCCGCCGGGGCCGCCGAGCCGCCGGGACCAGAGGGGGATGTACGCCCAGTCGGGATCTTCGCTGTCGCGCACGAGCTTCATCACGAAGGCATCATCGCCGCCGGCGCTGTACATCGAGCGCCAGCCGTTGCGATCCATGGCTCCCGCGAAGTGGCCGGTGACGATCATGCCGCCGTCCGGATCGATGGCGACGTCGGCGGCGACCTGCGCGTGGGCACCGCCGAAGCGCTTGCTCCAGACATGGCCTCCTGTTCCGTCAGCGCCTCCGGTGCCGCCGGCGCCGCCTGTTCCCCCGACACCGCCTGTTCCGCCAGCGCCTCCGGTGCCCCCGACACCGTTCGTTCCGCCAGCGCCGCCGGTGCCGGCGGTGCCGCCTGTTCCCCCGACACCGTCCGTTCCACCCGCACCGCCGGCGCCGCCCGTGCCCCCGACTCCACCGGTGCCGCCCGTGCCCCCGGCTCCGCCGCCGCCCGTGCCCCCGGCTCCACCGGTGCCGCCCGTGCCCCCGGCTCCACCGGTGCCGCCCACTCCCCTTGCGCTCGCCTCGCTGGTAGCCGGAGATGATCCCGCTCCGCTGCTGGAGCCCTCCTGCTCACCGACGTCGCAGGCCAGCGCGGGCACGGTGATGGCCAGCAGGACAGCTGTCCTTGTCAGCCTTCGCGCCCCGCGGACCGATCGCCACCGCCCTCGCGACTCATCCTTCGCGCACATGCATCCTCCACCCGGCTCGCTATGTTGCGCCAGCTCGACAGGACATTCACGAGAAAGCTGGATCCCGTCAGGGTTCACCCGCGTGCGGAAGGAGAAAAGAACACCTACACCGAGACAATTTGTAATTAGTATTACCAAACAAACGGTGCTGGACGCCCTGACTCGCTGTCGCCGGCACGTATCGGGTAGAGTCCGGGTCCGAGGGATCGCACCGATGCGCAAGAATTTGATCTCGATTGGTTTGCTCAGCTGCCTGCTCTGGTCCTGCACCTCCTCCACGTCGACTCCAGACGACGATGCGGCCACGGGCGCCACCACCACCAGCAGCACGGCGAGCACGGCTCAAACGAGCGGAACATCGGCGAGCGCCGGGGGTGGCGCGGGCGGCAACGACGCTGGAGGCAGCGGCAGCACGTCGGCCGGTGGGGGTGAAACGAACGAGGGTGGAAGCGGCGGCACGGACAGCGCTAGCTCTGGAGGCACGGGCGGCGCGGGGACAGGCGGCGAGGGCACGGGCGGCATGCCCGATGAAGGCCCCCCCAAGAACCTCGCGGAGAAGTACGCGAGCCTCTTCCCGATTGGGGCAGCGGTGGATTCGCAGTCGTACATGACGCACGCCGCGCTGCTGAAGACGCACTTCAACAGCGTCACCGCCGAGAACGAGATGAAGTTCGAGTCCCTGCAGAGGAACGAGAACAACTTCACCTACGACGCGGCGGATCGCATCGTGAACTTCGCGGTCACGAACAAGATGAAGGTCCGCGGGCACGCCCTGGTCTGGCACAGCCAGAACCCGGCATGGCTGTTCTCTAACGGCTCTGGCGGCACCGTGTCGAGGCAGACCTTGCTGACACGCATGAAAAACCACATCAGCAACGTCGTGCGCCACTTCCGGGGCAAGGTCTATGCGTGGGACGTCGTGAACGAGGCCATGATGGAGGACGGCTCGTACCGCACGGGCAACCTGGCCGATGGCCAGAGGAGCCGCTGGCACGAGATCCTCGGCGAGAGCTACATCGCGGAGGCCTTCAAGGCCGCGCACGAGGCCGATCCAGACGCCAAGCTGTTCTACAACGACTTCTACAACTACATCCCCGCGAAGCAGCAGGGCATCTACAACATGCTCAAGGGCCTGCTCGACCAGGGCGTGCCGGTCCACGGCGTCGGGCTGCAGGCACACCTCAACATCGAGCCCTCCACGGTGACAACGAACCAGGCGTATCACCAGAACGTGGCCAACATGGAGGAGGCGATCAAGCTCTATTCGTCGCTCGGCCTCGATGTGCAGGTCACGGAGCTCGACATCTCGCTGTACATCCCCGGCGTGACGTACAACCAGAGCACGTTCTACACGACCGCGACCTTCACCGACGCGCTCAAGGCCAAGCAGGCCGCGCGCTACAGGGAGTTCTTCGAGCTGTTCCGGAAGTACAAGTCCGTGATCACGGGCGTCACCTTCTGGGGCATCGCGGACGACAACACCTGGCTGTCCGAGTTCAGCTCCGGGCGCAAGGACTTCCCCCTGCTCTTCGACGTCAATCACACCCCCAAACCCGCCTACGACGCCGTGGTGGGCTTCTGAGGGGTCATGGACGCCCGACGAGCCGGCCTGTCCCGGCTCGCGCTCGCGCTCGTCGAGGCGCGCCCGCGCCGCGGGCGATGACCTGAGCCTCCGGCTCCCACGGGCGTGGCCACTTCCGGCCACCCCATGGCCACTCACGGCCATTGTGCACGTGATTCCCGTGCTTTATCCCTCTGCCATGAGCTCCGAACACGCGCCATCCTCCACGGCGTGGGCCGTGGGCAAGGCCCTCTGCATCGTGTCGGCCGTCGCTTACGGCCTGTTGACCGGGCTGATCGACATCCTCGATCCGCATCACCTCCGGAACCCCGACTGGCCCGGACACGCGAGGTTCCACCTGCTCTGGCAGATCAGCGCCGGCGCCCTCGGCGCGCTCGCTTCCATCTACCTCTTCTGGACGGCCACGCCGCGCACCGTGGAGCGTGTCCGGACAGGCGCCTTCCTGGGTGCTCTCCATATCGGCGGGTTCATCCTGGCCGCCGCCTTCACGAGCGCCGCCGGCGCCGAGTTCGACGCCGGTGGCCGGGTCCTGCTCGGCTTTCTCCCGCCGAACATGCTGCACCTGGGCACGTCCGCAGCCCTGCTCTTCGCCGGCGTCTCCCTGTGTCACAAGAAAGGGGCCGCCACATGAGCCATCACACCGTCTCTGCTCCTGTCGTCATCATCGGCGCTGGCCCCTCAGGGATGGTGAGCGCGCTGTGCCTCGCCAGGCGCGGCATCGACTGCGTGCTCATCGAGCGCCGGCCGGGCCTCGAGAATCACCCCAAGGCCCACGAGCTCTCGGCGCGCTCGATCGAGATCCTCCACGAGCTGGGGCTCGGTCATGGCGAGCTGTCCGCGGAGGCGTCGCCGGAGGAGGACGCCGCCAAGATCCTGTTCTGCGGCACGATCGGCGAGGAGTTCGGCTGCATCGATCTGCGAGCCAACGGCGTCGGGCGCAAGTACCGAGAGCACCTCGAGGCGCCCATGCCTTACCTCAACCTCTCGCAGGTCGAGCTGGAGAAGCTCCTCCGCGGGCGCGTCTCGGCGTCGCCGCGGATCCAGGCGCTCCATCACCATCAGTGGGAGTCCTTCGAGCAGGACGCGGACGGCGTCACGAGCCGGATCACCGACCGGGCGACGGGCGAGACCTTCTCGGTCCGGAGCCAGTACGTCATCTGCTCCGACGGCGCGGGGAGCCGGAGCCGCAAGGCCCTCGGGATCGAGATGAAGGGCCCGGACAAGCTGCTCGACGTCGTCAACGCCTATTTTCAGGCCGATCTGCGCCGCGTGGTCCGCACCCGGGGCAAGCTCTACTTCATCTTCTCCCCCAAGGCGCCGGGCAGCGTGTTCATCGCCCACCACGTCGAGAAGCGCTGGGTCTTTCACCTCCCCGTGGCGACCCCGCACGAGAAGATCGAGGAGTACACGCCCGAGGTGATGAAGAAGAAGATCAAGGCGGCGCTCGGGCGGGACGACGTGGATATCGAGATCACCTCGATGAGCCACTGGCGCATGACGGCGCAGGTGGCGGAGCGCTTCCGCAGCGGGCGCGTCTTCCTGGTCGGCGACGCCGCCCATCGCTTCCCGCCCACGGGCGGGCTCGGCATGAACTCCGGCATCGGCGACGCGCACAACCTGGCCTGGAAGCTCGCGATGGTGATCGAGCGGCGGGCCGCGCCCGGCCTGCTCGACAGCTACGAGGCCGAGCGCCGCCCGGTCATCGAGACGAACTGCGACGAGAGCCGGCTCAACTTCGAGAGGATGAGCGAGGTCGCGGAGGCGTTCGGGATCGAGGTCGAAGAAGCGCAGTGGGTCAACGAGAAGCTGGCGAGCTCCACGATGCGCGCGCTGCCTGCCCCGCTCCGCGCCTGGACCGAGCGGCAGGTCCAGCACTACGGCGAGAGCATCCTCTCGCGGTACCATCGCGATCCCTCGGTGCGAGAGCGTGTCCTCGCGGCCATCGCGCAGCAGAGGTCCCATTTCGACCGGATCGGGCTCGACCTCGGCTACACGTACGAAGAGGGCGCGCTCGTCGGCGACGGCACGAGGCCGCCGGAGGTCGATGATCGGGTGTCCTCGTACCTCCCGTCGACGCGGCCGGGCGCGCGATTCCCGCATTTCTGGCTGGACGGCAACGGGAGACAGCGCGGCAGCCGCTCCATGATCGACTACGGCGCGTCGATCCTGCTGCTCGGCGCGGCCGTCGAGGCGCTGCCCGCGGACCTCGAAGCGCTGGAGGATGTCGAGGCGCGCCACGGCGTCCGGCTGTTCAGGTTCGGCTCGGCCGACATCCCTGCCTGCCACCAGGCCGCGGTGCACGCGCTCGCGCAGATCGAGCAGGACGGCGCGCTCCTGATCCGACCGGACGGGCATGTCGCGTGGCGCCAGCAGCGCGGCGTCACGCTGTCCGTGGAGCTGATCGCGTCGATCGTGGAGCAAGTCTACGGGGTCTAGTTCCACCCACCAGGAGTCCTGCCGCCTGGACGCGCTGGGGGTGGCTCGGGGTACGCGCTGCGGGCGGGGCGATGTCGGCGACGGCGTTCGGCCTGCTAGGGGCGGCGGCAGCGCGGGGGGCGCGCGCCGCGCGGGGGCGGCCGGCGGGGGCTGACAGGCGTCGTGGCGCACTGCGCTCCTCCGCAAGGCCGCGGGCGAGGGGCGGTCGCGGCGTCACGGCGTCATCGGCAGCGCGACCAGGAGGTTCAGGTTGCACATCTCGTTCTGCGTGCCCCACCCCGGCAGCACCGGGGCCTCGGCGTCGCGCGTGTCGAAGGTGCATGTCACCTCGAGCGAGGAGCTCGGGTCGAGCAGCGGGAGCGTGCGATACCAATAGACGCCCTGCCAGTGGACGTCCCAGTCGTTCACGCGCGCGATGCAGCTCTCCTGCGTCCCCGACCTCACGCGCAGGTCGAAGGTGCGCCCGCGCTCGTGCATGTGCGGCATCACGCCGAGCACCTCGATCGGCGGCAGCGCCGGGTCGAGCGTGAGCTCCGCCCGCGTCCTGCGCCATGTGTAGGCGGCGTCCTGCTGGCCGGGCGGCAGCGTGTCCGGGCCGTCCGGCTCGAAGAGGGTCGTCATGAAGCCGTCGTCCCCGATGAACACGGCGCGCCGCTCCACGGTGTCCTCGTAGCGGAGCCGGAGGCGCGTCGAGTCCTCGGCGGAGGCGCCCGCGTGGTCATGGATGTTGTAATGCACCTGGACGACGAAGGCGTCCTTCGCGGAGACCGGCGCCCCGGTGCCGCCGGGGAACTCGACCACGTCCTGCCCGGGCGCCCACGCGAACAGCGGCTGGAACGGCAACTCGTCGGCCGGTCCGCCGAAGCACTCCCAGCCGGGCCGGTCCGGCGAGGCCTCGTCGAGCTCCGTCATCACGTCCTGGTTCGTCTTTCCCTCCGCCAGCGACGCCTCCGAGGGGGTCACCCGATAGACCGTGACGTGATGAACGATGGACCGGACCCCGGGCGTCACCTGATATCCGGTGATGAAGCGGTCCGCGTCGAGGCTCGGGTCCACGGGGAAGCACCTCCACTCGTCGTGGGCCGCGAGGGGATCGGTGGGGTCGACCAAGGGGGTGATCGGCGGTGTCATGTAGTCGACCCCGCCCTCGAGCGTGGGCACGGGCGGGGTGGGCGGCGCGCCCGCGCGATCGCCCTCGGCGCGCGCCCCGGTCGCCCAGCGATGGATGACGTCGAGCTCCTCGGCGGTGAGCGTCTCGTCGTCCTTGAAGTCGCCGCACGAGCCGTCGTGCTTCACAAGGAAAGGGGGCATATGGCCGCCCCGCACCGCGTCGTCGATCGCGCCGGCGCGCGCCTTCGCCGAGACGTAGTCGTCGAGGCGGAAGGGCGCGAGCCCGCCCTCCTGATGACACGCGGCGCACTTGGACGCCGTTATCGGCGCGACGTCCTGCCAGAACGTCGGCTCCTGCGCCGTCTCCGCCTCCTGCGCCGCGCATCCGAGGGAAAGCGCGAGGAGCGGCACGGAGGCCGCGAGGCCGGGCGCGTGGAGGAGCAGGGTCGTCGTTCGCGTCGTTCGCGTCGTTCGCGTCGTTCGCCTCGATGGCCTCTCGTCGTGCTGCTTCAAGCGGACCTCCAGCAACTGTTTACGTCGTACACTGAATTGTGTGTGGTATACGCAGTTGAAGGATGGCTGTCAAACCAAAGAGACGGCGAAAAACTGCGACGGAGTACAGCGGGGGCGGCGACGCCGTGCGCAGCCTCGAGCTCCTCTGGGGGGTCAGGAAGCGGCCGAGCCGGGGGCCCAGGCCCGGCCTGAGCCTCGATCAGATCGTGCGGGCCGCGATCGAGCTCGCCGACGGCGAGGGGCTCTCGGCGCTGTCGATGGAGCGGGTCGCCGGGAAGCTCGGGTTCACCACGATGTCGCTGTACAGGTACGTGCCGGGCAAGGCCGAGCTCCTGGATCTCATGCTGGACACCGCGGCGGGGGAGCTGCCCCTCGTGGACAGCGTCCCCGGGGGATGGCGGGCCAAGCTCGAGGCGGCGGCGCTCGCCGACTGGGCGCTCTACCACCGCCACCCGTGGTTCTTGCTCGTGACGCCGGTGCGCCCCGTGATGGGGCCGAACGGGATGGCGGCGTACGACGCGGAGCTCCGCGCGGTCTGCGGGATCGGCCTCACCGGCCGCGAGGTGCTCTCCGCCGTCCACCTCGTCGACGGGTACGTCCGAGGCGCGGCGAGGCTCTCGGTGGACGCGGTCGAGGCCGAGCAGGAGACCGGCGTCACCGACGAGCAGTGGTGGTCCGAGCGCGCGTACTTCTGGGACAAGCTCTTCGACCCGGGGCGCCACCCGACGATGGCGAAGCTGATGCGCTCGGGCGCGTTCGACGACCACCCGTTCACGGAGGACGTGTTCCTGTTCGGCCTCCAGCGCGTGCTCGACGGCATCGAGGCGCTCGTCCGGTCGCGCTCCGGTCAGTGTGACGAAAGTCCCGAAACGTCACGACCCCCGGCGCGCGTTGGTGACGAAACTCCCGGCGACGCCCCCCGGCGTGACGAGGGGCCGACGTGCGCGCAGTGCGGCCGCGAGATCGCTCAGCCTGCCACGGGGCGGCCGCGGGCTTACTGCTCGCGGGCGTGCCAGCAGCGCGCTTACCGGGCGCGCAACGCGTCCGACGGGCGGTGATCGCCGCCCCTGTGCGCCTGCCGCCGAAGCGTGGCCGTACCCCTCAGCGCGGCCAGCATCCAGGCCGGCGCCCACCAGCAGCGGTGGAGCAGCCGGCGGTCGACGCGCGCGAAGCCGGCCTCGTGCAGCAGCGCCGCTCGCGCAGGCTGCGGAGTGAAAGCGGCCCCCTGGTCTAGGCGCCGACCCCGATCGGTGATGCCGCGAGCCCTTGACCGTCGTCGATGCGGCGGCGGAGGGCCTGGACCGCGGTCGATGCGGCGGCGGAGGGCGCCCCGTCGGGCCACGTCGGAGCTACCCGCGGCGGCGAAACAGGCGGAAAACCATGGAAATTCGCTACTGTTTTCGGCGACCACTCGTCATCGGCCGGTGTTTCTGGCGGGATTTCTGACCCGCGGTACTAGCCCGTCCGGTCAGGCGGCGGCATGCGGGCAGCAGCGCGGCATGGCAAGCGCTCTCGCCGCGGCAAAGCCGCCGGATGGCCCCGCTGCGGGCGTGCGAGAGCGGCCGCGCTCTCACGCCGTGTCCTGCGGCGCGCCGACGAACGCGCTCTCGTCGTAGTGGCTCCGGGGGTTCCACGCCGCGTAGCCCGCGCAGCCGGCGTCGTCGATCGCTCGGATCTGCTCCCGGATGTGCCACGGCGTGTACTCGTACCGCTGCATGGGGCGCGAGCTGTCCAGATCGAACGCCTGGATCCAGCTGCGCAGCAGCCCGATGCGCCCGGGGAGCGATGCCACCCTGCGCCAGCCGGCCGAGAGGGAGGCATACAGGGTCTCGTAGGGGTGATGCGCAGGGTTCGCGAACCCGAAGCTGCCAGGGCCCCAGTGCGATGGGTACGGCATCGGCATCACGTAGTCGAAGAGCTCCACGGCGTCCTCCAGCCGCTGGCCTATCCCGTCCTGCGGCCCGAGCAGCGTGAACCCGAAGACATCCGCGGAGATCGGGCGAGACGCGGCATTGCCGACCTCCGCGCGGAGGAACTCGAAGAAAGCGCGGATCGTCGGCGTCCTCTCCTCGATCGGCGTCCGCGACCGCGGCTCGCGCGCGGCGCCATAACGCACATAATCGTAGTTCACCTCGTCGAAGCCGGCGTCGTACGCCCGGAGCGAGATCTCCGCGATCTCCCGCCATCGCGGCTGAGATCCTGGGTCGTACCAGCCCCGCGGGCCGCCCTTGAACGCGACGAGCCGGGCGATGAGGTAGACGCCGGCCTCGCGCAGGACGCCCAGCTGGGCTTTTGTCACCTCGTCCCGCTCGAAGAGGAGCGCGCCCTCCTCCGATCGGATATCGATCACCAGGGAGTTCAGCTCTGTCCGCTGGACCAGGGAGGAGAGCCGGTTCAGCCGGTCCACGCTCCTCCCTGCCGCGAAGTTCACGTAAACCGCCTTGGTGATCGTGGGCATGCTGTTCCCCCCGCCGAGGGGAGAGCACGTCCCCGGCCAAGGGAGCGCCGCGCGCGCCGGAACACCTTTCGCGGCCCTTTTCAGCGGGGAAATTGAACAGGGAGGCGGGGAGACAGGGAGTATTTGAAGATTTACCTCCCCGTCTCCCCGCCTCCCTGTGAGCTTTCCGAAGAATTTGCGGGGGATGCCTCAGGCACCGCCCCCCGCGCCCCGGGTCACCCCCGCATCGCCTGGATCGGGCTGATCCGCGCAGCGCGGAGCGCCGGGAAAAACCCGCCGAGCAGGCCCATCACCGCCGCGATCGCCACCGACGTCAGCAAGATCCCGGGCGTCGGCTCGAACGTGAACACGACCTCCGACCAGCTCGCGAAATTGACGGTCGAGAAGCGCACGAACCTCATCCCGAGCGCGGCGAGCACGCCGAGCGCCCCGCCCGCCAGCGCGAGGAGGACCGACTCGATGAGGAACGACACGAGGATGCTGAACCGCGAGAAGCCGAGCGCCCGCAGCGTGCCTATCTCGCGCTGCCGGTTGGCGATCGACGAGTGCATCGTGATCATCGCGCCGATCATCGCGCCGATCGAGAAGAACACCGCGATGAGCACGCCCATCACCTTGATGAACATGCTCGTCCCCTCGGACTGCTTCTCGTAATAGACGCTCTCGCGCATCACCTCGAGCCCGAGGTTCCGGTTCTGCTCGATCGACGCCTCGAACGCGTCGAACTTGCTGGCCGAGGCGAGCCGCGCCCGCACCGCGGAGACGCCCCCCTCGCGCCCGAACGCCGAGCGCGTCGTGTGCAGGTCGGCCCAGACCTCGGACTCCGACGAGGAGCCGCCGTCCTCGAACACCCCCACGACCTTCACCGGCCGGTTCTTTCGGAGCTCGAACGACTCGCCGATCGACAGGCCCTTGAAGCGACCGCTGATCGCCTTGCCCACGATCACCTCGTCCGTGCCCGGCTGCGCCGGCCGGCCCTCGATGATCTTCACGTGCGAGCGGAACGCGAGCACGTCCTCGGGCACCCCGCGCACCTGCACGTTGGAGATGCCGTCCGTGCCGAGCTTCTCGAGGAGGATGACCGCGATCACCTCCCCCACCCCGTCCGGCTTGCCGTCCTGCCGCTTCGCGACCTCGGCGCTCGCGAGGATCACGCCGATCTGCTGCTCCTCGATGCTGCTCACCATCTCGGCGTCGGAGCCCTTCCGCATCACGATCGCGACGTCGTCGCGCGCGGTGCGCCCCAGGGTGCGCTCCACGCTGTTCGCGAGCATCAGCACCGACGCGAACACGAACACCACGAGGCCGAGACCGGACGCCGTCGCGAGGGTCGTCGTCTTGCGCACCACCAGATTTCGAACGTTGTAGGCGACGGGGATCATGAGCGCTCTCTCCCGCTTTCAGGGTGTCGAAGACAGGCTGCGTGGGTCGCTCACGCCACGCGCCGGAGCGCGTCGGTGACCGAGAGTTTCGAGGCGTTGTACGCCGGGATGAGCGACGCGACGAGCGACAGCCCCATCGAGAGCAGCACCGCCATGACCATCGTCGAAGGCTCGATCCGGAAATAAGGGAACCAGGCGCCCATGTCCTCCTCCAGCCACCGGCCCAGCCCGAGCTCGACGATCGGATACGAGACCACGAGCCCGAGCACCCCGGCCAGGAGCCCGATGGTCGCCGCCTCCCCGATGATGAAGATCCTCACGTGCTTCGGCTCGAACCCGAGCGCGCGCAGCACGCCGTACTCCCGCGTCCGCTCCCGGACGCCCATGGCGATCGTGTTGCCGAGGATCATCATCATGATGAGAAGGATGATGATGGACACGACGTTGAGCGCCGTCAGCACGGCCGACATCATCGCCATGAACGACAGGTTCATCGCCCGCTCGCTCATCGTCGCCGTCTGGACGTCCCTCTCGTCGAAGATCTTGTCGATCGCCGCGCTGATGTCCGCGCTCCGCGAGGGGTCGTCGATCCGGGCGGTCATCCAGCCGATCTGGTCGCGCTGCCGCTCGGGGAGCGACTCGTTCAGGTAGTCGTAGTGGAAGATGAACTGCGACCTGTCGATCGACTTGCGCGTCGCCGTGTAGATCCCCGAGACGTTGAACTGCCAGTTTCCCGGGTAGATCGTCCCCTCCAGCGTCACCGTGTCGCCCGGCTTCACCTTGAGCCGGGTCGCGAGGACGTCGCCCACGATGGCGCCCTTCCTGTCGCCCAGCCACCGCTCCATGTCCTCGGGCGAGACGACCATCTCGTCGTAGACCTTGAAGAAGGTCTTCGACTCGACGGCCATCGAGGCGAAGAAATTGTTGGCGTCGCGCGGGTCCTTGGCGCCGAACCAGCTCATGAAGGACCCCTCCGTCACGCCGGGGACCTCGCGGACCGTGTCCATGTAGCGCTTCGGCAAGGGGAGGATGAACGATATCTTGTGCCGCGTCGCGATCCGGTCCTTCGCCGCGTGGTCGGCGGCGACGTTCCACGCCGAGAGCACCGTCCGGAGGAGCACGAACGCGAGCACCGCCACCACCGCGCCGATCACGGTCAGCAGCGTCCTGAACTTGTTGCGAAGGACGTTCCTGGCGGCGACGGAGACGAGGTTCATGACAGGTTCCCCTTGTCGAGCCGGCGCGTCACCGTCGCGCGCTCGGCGGCCTGCGGATCGTGCGTGACCATCAGGATGGTCTTCTTGAACTCCTTGTTGAGCTTCTCCAGGAGCGCCAGGATCTCGTCGGCGCTCTTGCGATCGAGATCGCCGGTCGGCTCGTCCGCCACGATGATCGTCGGGTCGTTCACGATCGCCCGTGCGATCGCGACCCGCTGCTCCTGGCCGCCGGAGAGCTGCCGGGGATAGTGGCCCATCCGCTCCTCGAGCCCGACGACGCGCAGGGCCGTCTGCGCGCGCTTCCGCCGCTCGGACGAAGACAGGTTCGTGAGCAGGAGCGGCAGCTCGACGTTCTCGACCGCGGTGAGCACCGGCATCAGGTTGTAGGCCTGGAAGATGAAGCCCATCGTCCTGGAGCGGAAGCGCGCCAGCTCGCCGTCGCTCATCCGCGTGAGGTCCTGCCCCGCCACGCGCGCCGTGCCGCGCGTCGGGCGATCGAGCCCGGCAATCAGGTTCAGCAGCGTCGATTTGCCCGAGCCCGAGGGCCCCATCAGCGCCTCGTACGACCCCTCCGGGATGTCGAGCGTGATGTTGTCGAGCACCACGATCGGCTCCTTGTCGCGGAAATAGCTCTTGCCGACCCCCTGCAGCTCGACAATGGGCTTCGGCTTCCCGTCGCGATACCCCTCGGTCATTCGCTCCCCTTTTCCTTCTCTTTGATCTTCTGACCGTCCGCGAGCTCGGGGGACGGCCTCGCCACGAGGCGCGCCCCCGGGGCCGGGCCGTCGAGCAGCTCCAGCCCGCCGGGCGCGGGGCCGCCCACCTTGATGGGCACCATCTTCACCTGGCCCTCGTTGACCACGAACACCACCTTGGCGCCGCCCCGCTCGACCACCGCGGCCTCCGGGACGACCCGCTTCGGCGGCTCCTTCATCGCCTCCTCGGACAGCGCCTCGGAGAGGAAGCTGACCCGCGCGCTCATCTCCGGCAGCGCCTCCTTCGGCTCTCCGACGAACTTCACCTTCACCGGGATGGTCGCCTTGGCGCGGTTCACCCGCTTGCCGATCTCGAGCGTCGTGCAGCGGTGTCGCTTCGAGGGATACGCGTCGAGGACCACCTCGCACGGCTTGCCGGGCTCGACGAGGTAGAGGCGCGTCTCCGGGACATCGGTCTCGACGACGAGCGACGTGAAGTCGGCGATCTCGACGAGGTGCGGCAGCTCGAGGCCGACGACCTCGCCCACCTCCGGCGGCTTCGACATGATCGTGCCGCCGATCGGCGCGACGATCTTCCGGTCGGCCAGCGTGACCCGGAGGCTCTCGACGTCGGCCGCAGCGGCCTTCACCTCGGCGTCAGCCGCCGCCGCCGACTGGGTGAGCGAGTGCATGCGCGCGGTGAGGTCATCCATCGAGGCGCGGCCGGTCACCTGGCGCTCGACCAGCAGCCGCTCCCGCGCGAGCTGCTGCTCCACCTCGCCGATGCCCGCCCGGGAGGCCGTGGCGCGCGCCCGCGCCGCCGCGACCTTGGCCTGGGCCGCGGCCACGAGGCTCTTCTGGTCGGCGTCGTCGAGCTCCACGAGCAGGTCGCCCTGCTTCACCACGTCGCCTTCCTTGACGTGCACCCGCGCGATGCGGCCGGGGAACTTGGCCCCGACCTTGGACACCACCTGCGGGACCACGTACCCGGTCGACGTCACGGAGATCGACGCCTGCGCCGGCGAGACCAGCGCGACCTCCGTGGTGGTCACCTCGGTCTTGAAGAGCGCGCTCTGCGCCTTCGGCACGGCGAACGCGGCGGCGCCGGCGACCGCCGCGAGCACGACCGCGGCGACGAGGACGGTGCGGAGCGGGCTCCGCCGATCGGGATCGACGTCCCGCTGGATCCGCAGCGAGGCGAGATCCGAGCTGAGCTGGTCGGACACGGCGTCTCCTTAACACGCTTCCGGCGTCGCGTTGAAGTTCTATCGCCCATTTCTGACGCGCGGCGCCACCCGCGCCCGACACGCAGGATGCGGCCTCACGCCCGGCCCTGGAGCGGCGCTTGCTTCGTATCGAAATCGCCTCCCGCCGTGACAATCCGCCCGTCCAGACCGCAATGCGCAGCGCGGCTGTGCCCGCTGCGCCTCCCCTGTGGATGTGCGCTTCCTGGCGCGCAGCGGTGCTCGGATTGGTGCCTGCGGCGCTGTGCGGCGCTGTCTGTGTCGACGCGGGGCGCGGGGCCGCGGTGCGGCTAGGGTGCGAGATGCGCGCCTTGCGCTCCAGGGGCTCCGGAGACCAACACCCCGTCTCGACGCCCCGACGCCGCACGTCTACGCTGTCACGATGGGTTTTGTCGCGAGCCTTTTCATCGTCTACGGGGTCGCCGGGGTGGTGCTGGGTGTCGCGGTCGCCATCGCGATCGGGCGCTGCCTCCACCACCGGCGGCGCTCGCAGATCGCCGCGTATGCGCGGAGCCCTTCGGCGTCACCCGGCGCGATACGCGAGGGGTTTGCGCTCCTGCGCGGCGAGGTGAGCGCGGAGGACGCCGCGCCGGCAGACGCGGTGATCGCGGTCGAGATCCCGTGCGGCGGCCAGGCGGGCGCCGCGCCGAGCGCGTGGCAAACCCGGGCGCGCGCGTTCTCGCTCCGGCTGGCCTCGGGCGCCACCGTGCGGGTCGAGCCGGCGAGCAGCAGGCTGACCCTGGATACCACCTTCGTCCCGACGAGGCGTGGCGGCGCGCCCGCCTACGTGTCCGAGGTCCGCCCCGGCGACACGATCTACATCGCGGGCTCGGTGCGCCGCGAGATCGACGCGAGCGCCGCCGGCACGGGCTACCGCGACGCCGCGCGGGCCTGGGTGCTCCGGGCGCCCGCGCACGGCAGCCTCTGCGTCGCTTCCGAGACGGTCATCGCCCACCACGCCCAGCGCGCGCGGTTCCACCGATCCTGGGCGCTCGCGCTCGGCGGGGCGCTCGCGGCGCTTCACCTCGGCCTGTTCCGCGCGTTCCACGCGAGCATGCTCGGCGCCGTCGATTCGGCCGGGAGCATCGACATCGGCCCGGCCGCGCTCGCGCTCTTCTTCGTCGGCGCCGCGGCGCTCACGTACCGCACCCTGGCCGAGCAGACCTCTCCCTGGATCGAGCTCCGCGTGGATCGCTCGAGGGCGACCTAGCGCTCGAGGCGGCGAACCGGCGCGGTCCGTGGTTTCGAGCTCGCGGCGCCGAACCGCGGCGAACCGCCGCTCCGGCGCGATGGTCCACGACGACACCGGCGACGACGCGCAGCTCCGGATGAGCCGCGCCGGCGCCGACCGCGACGTCTTCACCGCAAAAGCTCTCACGCTGCTCCACAGGGCCGTAGGACCGAGCCTGCGCGAGGTTCGACCGCGCCGCCGCCGCCGCGCTGCCCCCGGCGGCGCGACTCGAGCACTCCCGCGATGGTCGTCAACAAGCCTGCTCGGGGGAGCAAAAGCCAGCCTGAGTGTCAGCACGCCGTGACGCGCTGCTCCCACTGAACGCGCCTGACTATCGAATTCTTCTCCGACGTCGGCTCCACGGGATCACCCGTCCATCTCCACTCGGGATCACCGTCCCAATGCCCCGGCCACGTGGTCTCGACCGGGTCCTAAGTCCATGGTCCGAGGTTGACCACCAGTCTGCACGCTGACATATTCGTCCATCGCGGAACGCCGCTCGCTCGCCAGCACTCGAGGGCAGACAGCCCGCGCAGCCGGCGAAGCCACGGCCGCCGCAATCGCACATCATCGAGCAAGCAACTGACGTCGAAAGCGCATTCCATCAGAATGCGACAGAAGCCGTAACGCGCCTGTCGCACACGGTTTGCGACGAGAACACGCCGCCACGCTGACGATCTGCCACGTTCCCCGAAAGGGAGCGCCGCCCCGGCACGGCCATGAGGCAAGCCAGGGTATGGCGCGCCATTGCCGCCATTGAGGTGCGCGCGAGCGTACCTGAGAGGAAAGAACATGTCAGTCCCGAACCCGTATCTCATCCACATCGACCTGTTCTGGCCCAACATGAGCCGTCCGACTCAGAACGAGATCGCGCGCGTGAGGGCATTCGACGTCAACAACTCTGTCGAGACGGAGGTAGGGCAGAGCGGATACGACGCGGAGACCGGCGGCTGGCAGCCGGTGATCGTGGAGAAAATCGAGGCGTTCTACCCGGGTCGAGAGCAGCCGAACCTGCGCTTCAGGGTCTACAACGCGAGCGGGCAGGAGGTGGGCTGGACGGACACCTTCAATGCGATCCAGAGCGGGTCGAAGGTGCGCATCATCATCGGCCAGAGCGCCGAGATCGTGGGAAGCGCGACCTGGAGCGCGTCTTCGCGCCAGCTTCGTGTGATCGGGACCGTGCGGAACAAGCTCGGGCTCGCCGTATCGGGCATCTTCATCCAGGCGTATCACGTCGCCTGGACGAGCACCGGCATCAAGGAGATCGCGCTCGGCACGGCGACGAGCGGCGCAGGGGGGGATTACGAGATCCCCTACGACCTGCCCCCGGTAGAGGCCACGCCGACCCTCAATGGCACGCCCGCGGGGCAGATCAACCTGATCGTGTACGCGAACGAGGTGCTGGATCCCGAGGAGCCGACGCTGAAGAGGCTGTCGTCCTCCGAGGTGATCTTCAATGCCACCCGCGAGCAGCGGCTCGATGTGGAGATCGATCGCGTGGCCGCCAGCGCAGACTCCGAGTACGAGCGCCTGAACAACGGCCTGAAGACCAGCCTGGGGATCGACGAGTTCGCCCGGATGTCGACCCTCCGCAGCCTCGATGAACGGCCAGATTTCCTGTCCCTCGTCGCGAGATCGAGCGGCTTCGACGAAGAGCAGATCCGTGCGTTCGCTCGGGCCTCGCTCATCGCGGCGGAGATCAACACACAGGTTCCTCCCTCGGCGCTGAGCCCGTCCATGTCCCCGGAGGTCATCTACCCGCTCGTGCGCGCTGGGCTCGGAGACAACCTGCACGCGCTGCTCGACGTGAACCCCGATCAGTTCTTCCAGACCCTCGTCGCCGCCGTCCACCGCGGGATGGTCTCCGCGACCCTCGAGGAGAAGATCTACCCGACCCTGGTCGGGGATTGGCGAACGGTGCTCGCGAAATCGATGAATTTCGTCCCGCTGACCCCGGGCAGCAAGCCGCCGTGGCAGCAGCAGCTGCTCGAGCTCGTGCTCGGCAAAGAAGAACGATATCCCAAGATCCTGTCCGTCACCCCACAGTCATTCGGCACCAATACCACAGATCACCTGGTCGTCATGCCCCCGACGACGGCCGGCGACCTGCTCATCGTGCTGTTCGCCTGCTCCACCGAGCCGGACGCGACGCCGGCCGGCTTCACGCAACTGTGGAACAGCAACCACCTTCCGAGCGCGCCAATGCGCATCAGCGGCTACGCCGCGGTGGCCAGCGGAGGCCCTGGCGGCAACACCGTCAATTTCCATACATCGAGCTCACTGCAGGCGGCGGCGCAGGTGTATCTGGTGGCCAAGAACAGCTGGAAGGGAACGATAGCCGAGGGCGTCGCAGCTGGAACAGCGGTCCATGACATCGCCAACCAGACGAATCCGCCGGTGTGCGACCCGCCGGGAGGTATCGCGGACACCCTGTGGATCGCGTGCGCGGCGATCACCGGCGGGCCGAATGTGTCATCGTGGCCCAACAACTATGAGGACCACCAAACCACGAAGTCGTCCTCGGGCGCCGAAAACTGCCTGCTGCTGTCCGCCTCGCACGCGACCCCAGGCAACAGCGAAAACCCGTCGAGCTTCGTCCTCGATACCCCCATTCCTCACGAGTGCATGGCGCAGACCATCGGAATTCTACGCATGCCCGCAGAGCAGAACCCGTACCGGGCCAAGAAGGAGGCGCTCATCGGCGCGCACTTCGACAACCTCGGGGAGCTCGCCGAGCTCCTCTCGGCGCTGGTCGATGATGAAGCGCTCACCGAGCAGGAAGCGGAGGACATCACCTTCGTGTTCGAGATGTACGAGAAGGTCGGCCGCCATTACCCGATCGTCGCCTCCGTCTACCCCCACAAGTCGACCCAGGGCTGGAAGACGATCGAGGATCTCGCCACGGTGCCGCTGGAAGGTCAGGTGTCGAACTACTGGATATACTATGCCATGCACGCGGAGCCCAACGGAGGATATCCGGGCGACCTCCCGGGACCTGGGCACTCCAAGGCAGTCATTTATGGCAGGCGCCTCTACGAGCTGTTCGGCAAGGTGAGCCCGCAGCGTCGCTTCACCGCGCGCATGCAGGAGGCCCCCGCTTTCGCGGCAGTGAGCCAGTTCTTGACGGACCACCCCAAGTTCAGCCTCGAGAAAGGCAACGTCGACGACTACCTCGCCGGCAACGAGCTCACCCTGGATGAAGAGATCGTCGATTCGATCAAGCAGATCCAGCGCGTATTTCGCTTGACCTCTGATTTCGAGGCTGCCGCTCACCTCATCGACCAGAAGCTCGACTCTGCGGTTCGAATCGCGCGCATCCCGGAAGACCGATTCCTGGCCGACCACGAAGAGCATGTGGGCGGACTCACGGCGGCGCGCGACATCCACCGCACGGCGTCTCATTACGCGAACGAGATCCTGTTCACGCTGGTCAAGTTCCACCAGAACCTGAACGAGGTAGGCGGGATGACCGCCGTGCCCGGGCCAGTCAATTTCTCCGTCCTCGATCCAGAACACGGCCACACCGCCGGTCTCGTGCAGACCACACCGGCGAGCACGGGGAGCCCGCAGAGGCTCCCGAACTGGATCACCCTGTTCGGCGACCTCAGCAAATGTGCCTGCAAGCATTGCCAGACGGTGATGAGCCCCGGCGCGTACCTGATCGACCTCCTGGAGTGGGTCGACGGTGCGCCCAAGAGAACGCTGTTCGAGCGCCGGCCCGATCTCGAGGACATCGAGCTCACGTGCGCCAACACGAACACGGTCCTGCCTTATATCGACCTCGTCAACGAGGTGCTCGAAGCAGTCGTCGAGCCGCTCGATTTCACCATCGACCTCACGCCCACGGCGCTGGACCCGGCAAAGGATGGTGATGCGGAGGCGCTCGGCTCGCTCCGCAGCGCCCTCGACGCGGAGGGGTACGTGCTCAGCGAGCGCGCGGTCGTCACTCGGAGCGCCGCCTATACCAACGCGAGCAACGAGTGGATCGTCGAGGAAGACGCCGTCCGCTTCAGGATCCGGGGCAACGCCGCGCCGCTCACGGTGTATCCGGCTCTCCAGACCAGCGGGACGAACGACTCGCTCGAGGTGTTCCCGGAGCACTTCAACAGCAAGGCTTACGACACGCTCGCGCAGGCCGTCTTCCCATTTCATCTTCCGCTGGCGCTCGGCAGGGAAGAGGTCGACGTCTTCCTCAAGCACAAGAACATTCGAAAGCATGAGATCCTCGAGGCGTTCTCGACGAGCGACGTCGACGTGAAGCTCGGGGATCCGGACATCGCGCTCGCCTACCTGAACCTGATTCCCTCCGAGGCTCAGGCGATCCTCGGCGCGGAGCGCCCCGTCTGGGACTACTGGGGCTTCACGCTCACGACCGGCGAGGAGGCGGTGACCATCCGGCGGCCCGACAAACCCACCGTTCAGATCACCGCCGCGACCACGCCGCCCGACGCGAGGCCGGCCTGGGTCAAGCTCGTGACCCTGGTGCCCGTGTTCCTGCACCGCACGGGGCTGAGCTACCAAGAGCTGCTCGAGCTCTTGGATACCCGCTTCGTCCACGTCCAGGCCGCCGATCCGCACGGGCTCCACGTCGTCTCGAGCGCGGACGAACTCGTCGAGTGCAACTACAACGAGTTCCAGATCGCGCACCTCAATTCGAACACGCTGCGGCGCATCAGCTTCTTCGTCCGGCTCTGGCGCAAGCTCGGCTGGAGCATGCGCGAGCTCGACGCCTATCTGATGGGCCTCGAGGGCGGCAACATTCCCAGCAACCTCGTCAGGCTCGCCCAGGTGAAGCGCCTGGTCGACGAGCTGAGGGTCCCGCCGCTCGACGTCGTCGCCTGGTGGGCGGCCCTCGACACGCGTCGCACCGGGCGAGTCAAGAAGAGCCTGTTCGACGAGGTGTTCCTGGTGGGCGCCCCGAGCCAGGCCGAGTACCAAGGGCTCGAGCGGGTGCGGCTCGGCGCGACGATCAACCTCTCGACGGTGACGGACGACGAGGACTATCCGGCGCACATCCGCGCCGCCCTTCGCCTGAAGTCGGCCGATATCGAGCGGCTCTGGGAGGCCGTCATCGAATCACAGCCGGGCACGAACCTCGGGCTGGCCGAGCTCACGAAGATGTACCGGGTAGCGACGTTCTCGAGAGCCATGGGGCTCTCGGTCGCCGAGTTCTACGACCTCACGGCGCTCGTCGGGAGCCCATTCACGACGGGGGGGGCCGATCTCCAGGCGGCCATCCTGAACACCTACGCCGCGATCCGAGAGCTGAAGCGAGCTCGGGCGACGCGCATGTCTGCCGCTGAGATCGCTTACTATCTGCGCCATGAAAGCGAGCCAGGCGACGCGTTCATCCCTGCGGCGGACGCCACGGATCGCGCCGTCCTGCGGCTCTCGGCGGCAGCGGCGGAGATCGAAGCGGCCTATCCGGACCAGTTCCCTGACGTGGCCACGCTGAGCACCGCCCTCACCAAGGTCATGCCGGCCGACAAGGTCGTGCGGATAATCCAGATCATCGAGGGGCCGCCCCCGCCGCCCAGCCTGGACGATTTCGACCCTGCCGATCCCGATCGGCAGGCGAAGTACAACGCCGCGCTCGTGGCGTACGAAGAGCTGATATTCCAGAACCGTGACGTCCTGTGGAACTACCTCTGGCGATTCGTCCCGCACGCGCTCAGCAACACAGTCCTTGAGCCATTGACCACCTACAACGAAAGTCTGTCGCGCCCGGCGCGCTACAAGATCGTATGGGACCTGATCCGCACTCACCTCGTCGAGCAGGCGCGGACGGCCTCGGCCATCACCGTGGCCGCCGAGCTCATGAACCTCGCGCAGGACACGACCCAGATCCTGCTCACGAAGGAGCTGAAGAGCTCGACCTCGGATCACCCCGCCCTCGACGAGTGGAAGAGCTTCCTGAAAGGGGGATGGAACACCGAGGTGCCGGGTGAGAGCAGGGCTTTCGTCGTCATCCCGCGGGACGGTATCTACCGCTTCGTCGTCTCCGTCGGCATACCGGACGGAATCGGCCTCGAGCTGACGTTATGGGCGAACGGCCAGTGGGTCCCCTTCAGCGGGTGGGGGCTCGGCCAGGGGAGCACACAGCTCATCTACGCCATGCAGACGTTCAAAGCAGGCATGGTCCTCGACATGAAGATCGACTATGCCGGCCCGGAGCCCGTCTCGCTGCACTGGCGAGTCGACAACGCGGACATCGCGCCCGTGCCGCCGAGCGCCATCATCCCATTCCGGCCGGAGGCTCATCTCAAGCTGTTCAAGGCCGCCGGGCTCGTGAGAGGTCTCGAGCTGAGGAATCCGGAGCTGAAATACCTCATCGAAGCAGCCAGCTTGATCGGGCTGTCGCTCGACGCGCTCCCCGTGCGTACGGCCGACGCGGACGTCCCGTGGTCGGCGCTCGCGGGCTTCATCGATCTGCTCGGCCTCCAGCGTTCGGTGGAGCTCAAGACGACGACCCTGTTCGAGTTCTGGAGCGAAGGCGGCGGCTCGGCCGACGCGAACATCGATGACGTGGCGGCCCTCACCGGATGGCAAGCAGACGACATTTCGGCCGTCTTCGACCTGCTCTATCCGGCTCCGCCCCCGCATCCGCCCTGGAATGGCCCGAATCGCTCGCAGCTGCTCAAGCTCTGGCATGTGCTCGAGGCGACGATGCGGATCGTGCGACGGCTCGAGCTCAAGGCGAGCCAGGTCATCGACCTCTTGCTCAGCCCGGCGCCGACGATCGGCGCAGCCGTTCGGCTCAGGAACGTCCTTCGATCGCAGTTCACCAGGGACGCCTGGAAGGAGGTCTTCAAGCCGCTGCGCGACCCGCTCCGGCGGCGCCAGCGCGACGCCCTCGCGGGATATCTCACGAGCCGCACCATCGAGATCGGCGGCAATGAGCACCACTTCTTCGACGAGAACGACCTCTTCGCTCACTTCCTGATCGACGTCGAAATGGAGCCCGACACGCTCATCTCGCGCATCCGGCTCGCCTTGAACGTCGTGCAGCTCTTCGTCCATCGCGTCTTCCTCGGGCTCGAGGACGACGCATCGCTGATCCAGCTCGAGCGGGCCAAGGACGAGTGGTCGTGGATGCAGAACTATCGGGTCTGGGAGGCCAACCGAAAGGTCTTCCTCTACCCGGAGAACTGGATCGAGCCCGAGCTGCGCGACGACAAGACCGAGTTCTTCACGGAGCTCGAGAACGAGCTCCTCGAGGGCGACATCACGCACGAGCGGGGCGTCACCGCCCTCCGCAACTACCTGGAGAAGATGAGCGAGGTGTCGAACCTCGAGGTGGTGGGCACCTACGCCGAGGACGTCTTCTCTTCCGGTGTCAATCACGTCCTGCACGTCGTTGGACGCACGCGCTCTCAGCCGCGGAGCTTCTACTACCGGACGTTCCAGGCCAAGCAGTTCCACGACGGGATCTGGACGCCGTGGAAGAAGATCAACCTCGAAATCAACGCCGACGTCGTCGCGCCGGTCGTCTTCAATGGCCGCCTGCATCTGTTCTGGCCCCTGGTGCAGAGCAAGCAGAAGCCACAGCCCCTGCCGGCGAACCAGAGCTTTGTGGACGGCAACAACGCGGGAAAGATGCGGGCGGAGTTCCAGGCGGAGATACGCCTCATGTGGAGCGAGTACGTGGCCTCCGACAACAAGTGGCTCAAGCCCAAGCTGTCCAAGAGCCGCGTGACGGACAACCATGCCGAGACGATCTTCGATCGGGAGCTCGGGGAAGAGCAGCCCCGGACGACGGGCTATCACCTGCGCGCCGCGGTCGCGAGCAGCGAGTACGTCTCCGTGGATGTCGTCAAGACGAACGTGCCGGGGGGGGACGGCGTGCTCAGCCTGAAGGACCTCAGCTCGTTCGCCGCCTGGTTCAGGCGCGACAAAGACTTGCTCCGCCCGACGCGGCTCGGCACGTTCGCCGTCTGGGTTACGGGCGAGGATACGCTGGGGTCCAGCGACCTCGTGCTCGCCCTGGGGGAGGACTGGCCGGAAGGAACCCTGCTCAAGCAGAACGCCGCCGTTGAGGTGACGTACCCCGTCAACAACAAGGTCGCCGGCGATGAGCTTCGCTTCCTGGGCAATACGCCGTTCTTCCGGAGGACCCCGGGCGTGTTTCGCGTCTTCGGCACGAACTTCCCCTATCTTGGCGGCGCTCAGCGCAAGCCCTTCTTCTACGAGACGCCCTCCAATAGCCTGTTCGCCGTGAGCAAGGGGGTCGTGACGCGGTCGGGCTTGAGCCGGGAAAAAACGCACGTCGCCTCGTTCTCGACCTTCCACCATCCGCTGGTGATGGAGGTGCGAAAGCGCCTGCAGGCGTTCGGTCCGGAAGGCATCATGAACCGCCCGACGCAGGCCCTGCCCGTCGCTGACAACCGGTACTACTCGAACTACTACTACAACTACTACGGCCATCTCTACCTCGGCTACCACATCGCCGGCGACAGGCAGGCCTGGGGCACGACGCAGCGCATGATCGAGGCGGAGCTTCACCCGAGCCGGAGCGTCGCGCAGCCGTATCCGCTGCCCACGATCGAGTTCGGCTATGGAACGCCGTTCGGCATCTACAACTGGGAGCTCTTCTTCCATCTGCCGATGCTGATCGCGGGACGCCTGAGCCAGGACTTGAAGTTCGAAGATGCGATGAAGTGGCACCACTATGTCTTCGACCCCAAGCAGGAGCTCACTCGATACGAAAATACCAAGCGGTGGGTCGAGGGCCTGCCGGTCGGCTGCCGCTACTGGAACTTCCTGCCGTTCTTCGCCAACAAGGACGCGACCGATAGCCTCTCGGCGACGCTGGGCCTCAACAAGGCGCTGTCGGCCTACGATCGCCAGGAGCTCACCGCGTTGATCGACGACTGGCGGAGTAACCCCTTCAACCCGCACCTCATCGCGCGGCAGCGCCTGGTGGCGTACCAGAAGTTCGTGGTGATGAAGTATCTCGACAACCTCATCGCCTGGGCGGATCAGCTCTTCCGGCTGGACACCATCGAGTCGATCAATCAAGCGACGCAGCTCTACATCCTGGCGGCCGAGCTGCTCGGCGATCGCCCCGAGGAGGTCGAGCCGCTGACGGGCGAGCCCAAGTATACCTATCGTGATCTCAAGGCGCGGGGCGTCGACGGCTTCTCGAACGCCATCGTCGACGTCGAATACCGGCTCGTGAGCAACAGCGAGCACCTCAAGCAGACCAAGCTCGACCCGGAGGGCTCGGCAGCCGCCTCGATCAAGAGCCTGTCGCTCAAGACCTTCTACTTCTGCGTGCCGAGGAACGAGCGGCTCGATCGCTACTGGGACACGGTGCAGGACCGTCTGTTCAAGATCAGAAACAGCATGAACATCGACGGTGTCAAGCGGCAGCTCAAGCTGTTCGAGCCGCCGATCGACCCGGCCCTGCTCGTGCGCGCCGCCGCGGCGGGCCTCGACCTCGGGAGCGCGCTCGTGCAGCTCAACGCACCGATGCCCTGCTACCGCTTCGGCACGTGGATCCAGCGTGCGGTCGATCTTGCGAGCGAGCTCAAGGGCTTCGGGGCGGCGCTGCTCGCGGCGCTCGAGAAGAAGGACGCCGAGGAGCTGCAGCTTTTGCGCCAGGGGCATGAGATCAAGATGCTCGAGCTCGTGCGCCGGACGCGGCAGACGCAGATCGCCGAGGCCGAAGAGAACATCAGGGCGCTCGAGCTGTCGCGGGCGCTCGCGGAGGAGCGCCACACGGAATACCGCACGCGCTCTCGCATCAGCAAGACCGAGAAGACGCAGATCTCGACGACCGAGTGGAGCAACCTGCTCGAGGTGGGTCAGGGTACATTCCACACGCTCGGCGGGCTGTTCGCGACGGTCCCCGACGCCGACGCAGGCGTGGTGGGGCCATTTCCGCTCATCAACGTGAACACGAAGATTGGAACCGCCTTCGTCACCACGATGAACTCCATTGCCAGCGCGCTCGGCGCCGCGGCCAGCTGGACGCGAGGCCGCGCGAACCTCGCCGGCATCAACGCCGGCCACGAGCGGCGCTGGGAGGAGTGGAAGCTGCAAGAGCGGCTGGCGCGGAAGGAGATCGACCAGATCAACCAGCAGATCGTCGCCGCGCAGATCCGGCGCGACATCGCGCAGCGCGA
The DNA here is from genome assembly GCF_051525985.1 of Sorangium sp. So ce145. Classification (NCBI taxonomy): domain Bacteria; kingdom Pseudomonadati; phylum Myxococcota; order Polyangiales; family Polyangiaceae; genus Sorangium; species Sorangium sp. So ce145. The sequence goes on from NZ_CP150315.1 coordinate 9,209,600, forward strand.
GCTCGAGAACCATGAGGCGCAGATGGAGCACGCGGAGGAGGTGCGCGAGCTCCTGCAGGAGAAGTTCACGAACCGCGACCTCTACCAGTGGATGGTGCGCGAGCTCAGCCGCACTCACCAGCAGGTGTACAAGCTGGCCCATGACGTGGCGAAGCTCGCCGAGCGCACCTTCCAGTTCGAGCTCGGCGTCGAGGGGGCGAGCTTCATCCAGTTCGGATACTTCGACAGCTTGCGGCAAGGGCTGCTCGCCGGCGAGAAGCTCGTCCTCGATCTCAAGCGCATGGAGGTGGCGTACCTCGAGCGCAACAAGCGCGAATTCGAGATCCAGAAGCCGATCTCGCTCGCCGCGATCAACCCGGCAGCGCTTCAAGACCTGCGCGAGAGGGGCGCCTGCGAGTTCGAACTGCCGGAGGTGCTGTTCGATCTCGACCACCCTGGCCAGTACTTCCGGCGCATCCGGGCGGTGCGGCTCACGATCCCCTGCGTCACCGGGCCGCATACCAGCGTCAGCGCCAAGCTCACCTTGCTCGGCAGCGCCATCCGCAAGCAGAGCACGGCCAATCCGGCGGCGTACGCCTATACCGGCTACGACGACCCTCGGTTCGTCCATGACCTCGTCGGCATTCAATCGATAGCGACGAGCAGCGCGCAGAGCGACGCGGGGTTGTTCGAGCTCAGCTTCCGCGACGAGCGCTACCTGCCGTTCGAGGGCGCAGGCGTCGTCAGCCGCTGGAGGCTCGAGCTGCCGACCGCGTACCCGCAGTTCGACCACAACACCATCTCCGACGTCGTCATGCAGCTCAGCTACACGGCGCGCGACGGCGGCGGGACGCTCAAGGACGGCGCTGAAGCCGCCATCGTCGCCGGGCTCAACAGGATCTTGAAGGTCGTCTCCGAGCCGGAGACCGGGCTCGTGCGGGCCCTTAGCCTGCGCAAGGAGTTCCCCGACGTGTTCCACCGCCTGCTCGTCAACCCGGGCGAGCCGGTCGATGTGACGCTCCTGCCCGAGCACTTCCCGTTCGTGATCCGGCGCGCCCGCATGACGCTCGAGCTCGCCAACGTCGTCAATGACGAGGGCTACGTCGACGTTCACGTCATCACCAAGCCCGGCGCCACGCTGAGCGGCGCCACCCTCTCGCTGAACGGCGGCCAGCAGAAGCCGGTGACCCCGCAAGATGGCATCGCTGTGCAGTCCCTGCCGAAGGGCGGCGATGACTCCACGACGCTGCTCCAGAGCTGGGCCGCCGAGACCTGGGCGCTGCAGCAACAGGGCATGAGCGCGGAAACCGTCGAGGACATCGTCGTTATCGTGAAGTACACGGCGGCGGCCGCCGGTTGAAAGCTGAACCGTCAACGGTCTCTACGACGTCATGAGGAGAGCAACATGGCAAGAGTAATGATCTGGCCCGACATCTACAGAGAGCAGGGGCACTGGCTCCCCTGCGTCAACCTGGCCAACTCCCTGCATAGCGCCGGCTATACCGTGAAGTTCATGGGCATCCCGGACTGCAGCGACATCATATCCCAGTATGGAATCTATCAGAGTCCGATTCTAGCATCGGTGTACCCGAGCGGATACTCGTTCGAGAATAAGCTCGAGCCGATCGACCAGCGCTGGAAGCCGCACCATCTGCTGCCGATATGCCGAGGCGAGCTCGATAATATTTTTCTCGGGCCGTCCGCGCCTGACCTGCTGATCAGCGGCTATTTCACCGCGCTTGAAACCCTGATCATCCACCGCAAATACGGGATCCCCTTCATCATCGTCACCACCTACCTCCGGCACCCCGACGACACGCCTCGGCTCCACGCCAAGACGAAGCTCGTCTACATGCCGCGCGCCGTCTCGCAGAAGATCATCGACGCCGTCTCGCCGGCGCCGGGCCTCGACATCGATCAATTCATCGAGCCGCTCCGAGACCGGCTCGAGTTGATCCCCTGCCCCCGTGCGTTCGACTTCACTGACGACGACTGGACCCATGGCGACCATGTCAAATACGTCGAGCCCATGATCGAGAGGCAATGGCTGGGCGGAGGCCCCCTGCCCAACGACCCGACCGACATCCCGACGGACAAGAAGCTCATCTTCGGCACCTCCGGCTCGCAGGTCCAGGACTACGAGTTCAAGGCACGGCAGTTCTTCAGCAACCTTATCGCCATGATGAGCACCCATGAGATGGACAAATACCACCTCGTCCTCGCCGTCGGCGACAAGCTCCTCGCCCAGCTCAGCGTCGAATACGGGATCGACGTGGACAGGCACAACAATCGCCTTCCGAAGAACGTCAGCCTCTTCTCCTGGGTCTCCCAGCTCGACATCCTGAAGCGAGCCGAGGTGGTGTTCATGCACGGCGGCCTCGCCACGATCAAGGAGTCCATCTGGGAGGAGGTCCCCATCGTCATCGTTCCCCACGGCAAGGACCAGATGGACAACGCCCTGAGGATCCGGCGGAGCGGCATCGGTGTCGTGTCCGAGGTCGCCGACCTCACTCCGCAGCAGCTCCGCGGCCTCTTCACGGCGGCCACATCGAGCAAGTGGATCCGGCAGAAGCTCGCGAAGATGAAGGCGTTGTTTCAGGTCGAGGAGAGCAAGGCACCGAAGCCCAGCATTCAACTGATCCAGAGCGTGGTGGCCCCTTGAACCGTCGGTGAGGCGTCATGAAAAAGAGAGAGCGATCCAGCGACGGCCGTAAAGGCCAACCGGACACGACGTCGACGAACCGCGCGCAGGCGGCGCCCGATCAGGGCGCTGAAGCGCGCGCTGCGCGCGAGGACGGCGGGTCCGGCGACGGGAAGGGCCGCGAACCTGGCGGGCAGCCTCTGTTGCCCGCGCTCACCCTGCCGAAGGGCGGAGGTGCCATCCGCGGCATCGGCGAGAAATTCTCGGTCAACCCGGCGACGGGCACCTCGTCGCTCGCCGTTCCGCTCCCCGCGTCGCCCGGCCGCGGCGGGTTCGGCCCCCAGCTCCAGCTCGCGTACGACAGCGGGGGCGGCAACGGCGCCTTCGGCCTCGGATTCGCTCTCTCGGTCCCGAGCATCTCCCGGAAGACGGACAAGGGCCTGCCTCGCTACCTGGACGACATCGATTCTGACGACTTCATCCTCTCGGGCGCCGAGGATCTGGTCCCCACGCTCAGCCAGACCGGCGAGCCTGAGCTCGATCGCGGTACCCATGTCGCGCTCACCTACAGGCCGCGGGTGGAAGGCCTCTTTGCGCGCATCGAGCGCTGGATCCGAAAGGACGACGGCGACGTGCACTGGCGTGTGACCACCAAGGACAATACAACCCACTTCTATGGCCAGACGCCCGAGACGCGCATCGCGGACCCCGGAGGCCCGGAGGTGGGCCGCGGTGCGCGCATCTTCAGTTGGCTGCTCGACGAGAGCCGCGACGACAAGGGCAACATCATTCGTTACGAGTACAAGGCCGAGGATCGCACCGGCGTCGACCCTTCGGACTTGAGCGAGAAGAGCCGCTTCGAGCGCCAGGGAGGGGATCTTGTCTTCCTTGCCACTGCCCAGCGTTACCTGAAGCGTGTCCGTTACTGCAATGCGGTCCCGTTCGTCGCGAGCGGCTTCATGATGGAGATGGTGTTCGATTACGGCGAGCACGCGCCCGCCGAGGCGACCACCACCGCCGTACCCACACCGGCGGACTCCGGACCGGGGACCTCGCCCTGGACGGTCCGCCAGGACCCGTTCTCGAGCTACAGGGCCACGTTCGAGGTGCGCACGTACCGGCTTTGCCGTCGCGTGCTCATGTTTCACCGCTTCCCCGCCGATGGCACGCCGGTGCTCGTCAGGTCGACGGACTTCGAGTATGACGCCAGCGGAGCGTTCACCTATCTCGTGGGTGTCACGCAGGCGGGTTATCTGTTCGACACGGTCACGAGCACGTGGCAGCGGCAGGTGCTCCCCACGCTGCGCCTCGACTACGTGCGGCCCGTCATCAACGACACGCTGAGCGCGCTCCCGCGCGACAGCCTCGTGGGGATCGAGGACGGCGTGGATGGAGCGGCCAAGCAGTGGATCGATCTCAACGGCGAGGGCATCCCGGGGGTGCTCATCGACGAAGGGTCAACCTGGTACTACAAGGCGAACCGCGGGCAAGGAAAGCTGGAGGCGCCCCGTACCCTCTCCGCCTTGCCCGCGCCGAGCACGCTCGTGGGGGGCATCCAGCAGCTGGAGGACCTCGGCGGGGATGGCCAGCTCGATCTGGTCGCCTACGGCGCGCCGCTCTCCGGCTACTTCTCGAGCACGAAAGAGGGCGGCTTCGAGGCGCTCCGGACGTTCGAGTCCCTGCCGAACATCGACTGGATGGATCCGAACCTGCGCTTCATCGACCTCGATGGCGACGGCCTCCCGGATCTGCTGATCACCGAGGACCACGCGTTCGTCTGGTACCGCTCGAAGGCGAAGCAGGGCTTCGGCGAAGCCCAGCGCGTCTTCCATCCGGACGACGACGAGCGCGGGCCGGCGGTCGTGTTCGCGGATCCGGAGCAGAGCATCCAGCTCGCCGACATGAGCGGCGACGGGCTCGTCGACATCGTCCGCGTGCGCAACGGCGAGGTGTGCTTCTGGCCCAACCTCGGTTATGGGCGCTTCGGCAAGAAGGTCACGCTGGAGAACAGCCCCGTCTTCGCGGCCATGGACGAGTTCGACGCGCGGCGCGTCCGCTTCGGCGACGTCGACGGCTCGGGCACCAGCGACATCTTCTATCTGGGGAGCGATCGCGTCGCCCTTTACCTGAACGAATCCGGCAACCGCCTCGCTGCGCCCGTGCACATTCACTCGCTGCCGCCGGTGGACAACGTCGTACGGCTTGGCATCGTCGATCTGCTCGGCCAGGGCACCGCGTGCCTGGTCTGGTCGTCGCCGCTCCCCACGGCGCGTTCCATCTTCTACGTGGACCTGATGGCGGGCGCGAAGCCGCACCTGCTCCGCTCGGTCATCAACAACCTCGGCGCGGAGACGACGATCAGCTACGCGCCTTCGACGAAGTTTTACCTGGAGGACAAGGCCGCCGGCATCCCATGGCTCACGCGCCTCGCCTTCCCGGTGCACGTGGTCGATCATGTCGAGCGCGTCGACGCGATCTCGAAGAGCCGGCTCGTGACGACGTACCGCTATCGGCATGGGTTCTTCGACGGCGTGGAGCGCGAGTTTCGTGGGTTCGCCCGCGTCGAGCAACGCGACGCGGAGGAGTTCACGGTGGGAGCCTCCGGGACCGAGCTCTTTCAGGCGCCGGTACGGACGGTGAGCTGGTATCACACGGGCGCTTGGCTCGAGAAAGAGCGGCTGGAAAGGGAGCTGGCGGAGGAGTACTTCCAGAAGGGGCCGGCCGCCATGCTCCTGAGGGACACCGTGCTCCCTCAGGGCATGTCCATTCAGGACGAGCGCGAGGCAGCGCGAGCGCTGCGCGGGAGGTTGCTGCGCCAGGAGATCTACGCGCTGGACGGCACAAACAAAGAGAACATCCCGTATCTCACGACCGAGCAGAGCTTCGAGGTCAGGCGCATCAAGACGAGCGAAGGCACGCGGCACGGCGTCTTCATGGTGCATGAGCGAGAGCGTGTCCTCATTCACAGCGAGCGCAAGGCCGACGATCCGCGCGTCGTCCACGACCTCGTGCTCGACGTCGACGAGTTCGGCAACGTCGAGCGCAGGGTATCGATCGCGTATGCACGCGCCACGGGAGAGCCGGAGCAGCGACGCGCATGGACGACAATGACGGAGAGCGATTACATCAACAAGCCAACGGAAATCACGTGGTACAGGGTTGGCCTCCAATGCGAAGAGCGGCTCTTCGAGCTCACCGGGCTCACGCTGCCGGCCGCTGGACAGGGCCTGCTGGCTCGCTCCGCGCTGCACGATGAACAGGGGACGGGTGTCCTCGATATGCTTGATCCAGAGGACGATTTGCCCTACGAGGGAGAGTCGACCGGCCTTGCACCCCAGCGCCGCCTGATCCAGCGAACGCAGCAGGTCTTCTACGAGGACGACCTTAGCGGGCCCTTGCCGCTCGGTGAAGTCGAATCCCTGGCGCTGCCCTACAAGCGCTACGAGCTCGCGCTGACGCCGGGGCTCGTGAGCGAGATCGTCCAGGATTCCGGGCAGTTCAGCGCGACGGCGTTCGACCCTGCGGTGTTGTTGTCCGAGGGGCGTTATGTCCAGCGCGACGGGGGGTACTGGACGGCCAGCGGCCACCTCGTCTTCGATTCCGCGCGCTTCTACCTCCCCGTCGAAGCGGTCGACCCGTTCGGCGAGCACTCCTTCGTCACCTATGACGATTTTGCGCTGCTCATCGAGACCACGACGGATCCGCTGAACAATCAGGTTCAGGCCGAGAACGACTACCGCGTCCTTGCCCCGTGGCACATCACCGACCCAAACCTCAACCGCTCCGCCGTCGCCTTCGACGCGCTCGGCAGGGTCGTCCGCAGCGCCGTGATGGGCAAAGACAACGCGAACGAGGGTGATACGCTCGACAACCCGACGTCGCGCATCGAATACGACATTCTTCGCTGGCAGGTCGAACAGAAGCCGGCCTTCGTGCACACGTACGCGCGGGAGGTACATTATGCCGACAGTCCGAGTACCCCGTTTCGAGAGAGCCTCGCCTACTGCGACGGCTTCGGTCGCGTGGTGATGCAGAAGGTCCAGGCCGAACCCGGCGACGCGCCGCTCCGCGACGTTCAAGGTGTCCTCGTGCGCGACGGAAATGGAGCGCTCGTCAACGGACCCGTGGCGGCCCGCTGGGTCGGGACAGGCCGCACGGTCTTCAATAACAAGGGCAATCCGGTCAAGCAGTTCGAGCCGTTCTTCAGCTCCACCGCCGAATACGAGGACGAGGCGGACCTGGTGGAATGGGGCGTCACTCCCATCCTGCACTACGACCCGCTCGATCGCGTCATCCGCACGGAGTTTCCCGACGGCACCGAATCCCGCGTCGAATTCGATACCTGGCTCACACGGACGTTCGATCAGAACGACGCCGTCATCGGCACGCCCTGGCTGGCCGAACGGCAGTCGGGCTCGGCGAGCCCTGCAGAGCAGCGGGCCGCGACGCTCGCGCTCGAGCATGCGGACACACCGTCGGCCACGCACCTCGATGCGCTCGGTCGTGCCTTCTGGACCGTGATCCCCAACAGGATCCACGGGGTGGATGCCCCCTCCTACCAGACACGCAGCAAGCTCGATGTGCAAGGCCATGTGCTCCGTATGCTCGACGCGCGCGGCGTCGAGGCGGTTACCGAGCAGTTTGACGTCCTTGGGCGGCGGTTCTCCACGGCGAGCCCGGACGGTGGAGTTCGCCTGGAGGTCGTCGATATCGGTAACAAGCCGGTGCGCAGTTATAACGGCAGAAGGCAGAATCGCCGTTACACCTACGACGCCCTACAACGCCCGACACGCACGTGGCTGTTTGTCGACGGCGAAGCCGAGCGCCTCGTCAAGCGCGTGGTCTATGGCGAAGCGCATCCTGAGGCGCAGCAGCGCAACCTTCGCGCGCAGGCGTACCAGGTGTATGATGGCGCGGGTGTGGTGACCAGCCAGGCGTACGACTTCAAGGGCAACCTGCTGCAGGCGTCGCGCCATCTGCGCAGCGAGGTGCACGCTGGCGCCGACTGGTCGGTGCTCTCGGCGCTCACGGACGTGTCGGCCATCGCCGCCGCGGCCGCCCCGCTGCTCGAGGCCGAGAGCTTCGAGACGCAGACGGAGTACGACGCGCTGAACCGGCCCACGCGCCTGATCGCGCCGGACCCGGATGCCAGCGAGATCAAGCCCACCTACAACGAGGCGGGCCTGGTCGAACGCATCGACGTGCTCATCCGGGACGCGGCGGCATGGACGACGTTCGTTGACAACATCGACTACGACGCGAAGGGCCAGCGAGAACGGATCGTCTACGGCAACGGCACGTCCACGGTGTACACGTACGATCCGCTGACCTTCAAGCTCGCGCGCCTCCGGACGACGCGCAGCTCGGACGGCGCCGTTCTCCAGAACCTCACGTACACGTACGACCCCGTCGGGAACATCGTCGAGATCAACGATAGCGCGCAGCAGACGGTGTTCTTCAACAACGCCGTGGTGTCACCGAACGCGCAGTACGTCTACGACGCGGTCTATCGCCTGATCGAGGCGACGGGACGAGAGCACGCGGGCGGGCTCGCCGACGTGCAGCGCGACCAGAACGACCTGCCGATCCAGGCGCTGCCCCACGCGAACGACACGCAGGCCCTCAGGAACTACACCGAGCAATACTTTTATGACGCCGTCGGCAACATCCAGCGGATGGAGCATCTGGCCGGCGCGGGGACCTGGATCCGGCGGTATTCCTACGAGATGACGAGCAACCGGCTCAAGAGCACCTTCGGGGATCCCGAAGACGAGCCGTCCAGCCCGATGTATCCCCATGATGCCCATGGCAACATGACGGCCATGCCGCACATCGCAGCGCTCACGTGGGATGAGAACGACCAGCTGCGAAGCACCGATCTCGACGGCGGCGGAGTCGTGTATTACGCCTACGACGCCGCCGGCCAGCGCGTGCGCAAGGTCTGGGAGCACAGCGGGCTCGTCGAGGAGCGCATCTACCTCGGCGGCTACGAGGTCTACCGCAAGCGCAACGCGACGGGGCTCGTGCTCGAGCGACAGACGCTGCACGTGATGGATGGCGCGCGGCGGGCGGCCATGGTCGAGACCAAGACGGTCGACACCTCGGGGCCGTTCACGGTGACGCCACGAGTGCGCTACCAGCTCGACAACCACCTCGGGTCGGCGTCGCTGGAGGTGGACGGGGCAGGGCTCGTGATCGGCTACGAGGAGTATCACCCTTTCGGGACGACGGCGTATTGGTCGGCGGCCTCGGGGATCGAGGTTTCGCAGAGGAGGTACAGGTACACGGGCAAGGAGAAGGACGAGGAGACGGGGCTGTACTACCACGGGGCAAGGTACTACGCGCCGTGGCTGGGGAGGTGGACGGCGGCAGACCCAGCGGGGATGGTGGATGGGCCGAATCTGTACATGTATGTCTCCGGGCGCCCCATCACGCTGACGGATCCGTCAGGCGCCCAAGGAAAATCGGGTGATGATAATCAGCAACAGCACAGCCATGATACTCGACCAAAGCAACCCCGCCGCTCGCCGCCCCCGGCATCACTCAAAGAGGCTATAGAGAAGTTCGAGGACGTCAAAATCTCAGAACCTAAGGATTTGACACCTGAGGAGCGCGAGCTCATTTTCGGCAAGCCGGACATCAATCAAGCAGAAGGATACTCCACTCCATGGGAGGCGGCGCGTGCAGCGCTGCAAAAATATAACCCGGAATCGATTTTGAGCAAAGAAGCAGCTCCTCCCGGCACCTCCGACGTCAACTTCGGCGTCGAGTATGGTGGACTCATCTACAAGAGTGGCGAACGCTTCTACTACACAGAAGCAGTAATAGGTACGAATGGCAACGAAGGGTCGCCTAGCGTTGATGTTTGGGAGACACTCAGCAACGTGCCCGGCGATCCGGAGCGACGCATTGTTGGCGACTATCACACCCATGGCGGGAAGGTCCGGGATATGGACGCCGAGCGCTTCTCGGGTTCGCCGCTAGAGCGACTGGACAAAATTAATGATGTTTCACCGGGAAAAGTTGTCATCGTCCCTGCGGAGGTAGCATTGGCTCACACCATGAAAACTTCAATAGATGTTGCGGAGAGCATACTCGAACAGCAGGCCAAGCGGGGAGACATCGCGGGAAGCAGGACAGATCTTGATAGGCAATCTAAGTATATCCTCGACAGAGAGACCTATACTTCTTTTCTGGGAACGCCGGAGGGCCGTTTCGGGATTTACATCCCAGCCAAGGATCTCGAATTCTATTTCTCTCCCAACGCGCGGTTGCTGCCGCCAGGGCAGCTGCCCCCGGCGGCCGCATACGCGAAATAGGCTCGTTGCTGAGAAGCATCCGTATCGTCCAAGGGGCAAGAATGAATTTCGCCAGGTGCGTCAAGTTTCTCTTCGTCTTCTGGGAAATTCTTGCGACGGCTGGCTGCGCTGCGGGAGCCGTGCATCGTTCAGGACAGGGGACTGCGGAACGTGGCCCCCCGGAAACCCCGACGGTGAGTGCGCAGGTCCAACCCGAGAAGCCGGCTGTGTGCTCGGGGGGCAAGTCGCAGCCGGAGGCTCGTCTTGTTGCTCTCCGAGATGTCCTAGACGACCCGGATCGGTATTTAGGTATCCTCGTCAAAGTGCATGCGTTCGCGGTGCTGAGGTTTGAGGCAAGCTCCCTCATCACGTCGGAGGGCATGCTCGCATTGGAGTGGACGCACATTCGATTCGTCCAGAATCATCAGGCATGTGATCAACGCGTGATCTATGTGGAAGGGCGGCTTCAGAAGCGCCAGTGGCGGGGGACTGAAACTCCAGTCTTCATCGCTGAATCGATGACATCGACAATGGTGCATAGCGAACAGTAGGGAGTTCAAAGCTGGAATCGAACCCAGGTTACTGCTTTCCCCCTCCTTTCCCCGAGGCACCAGAAGGTGAGAGATCCCGCACCTGCGGTCGCACCAGTGGTCCACGCCGAGGGAAGAATCCGCACCATGTCCATGCGCCACGTGAAGACGCCGAAGCGGGTGGGGCTGGTCGGTGCCGATCGCCGGGCCCGTGCGCCTTCGACCGGCCCGGTGTTGTTTTGGTATTGAGCCTCGCCATCGGGCTCGATGGAGGGTGCTCGTGTGGACGCCGAGGGCGGCGGCGACCTCTCGGATGGACCGACCTTGACCACGAAGCGCCACGGCCCGCCCGAGGTCGAACTCGACCCTGGGCCTGCCGGGCTTGGCGCCACGCCTCCCGAGCTACTCAATTCCGTCGGTCGAAACTCCGCCGGGAAACCGCTTGGACTTGTACAGGAAGGCCGAGTTTCGGACGATATTCGAGTTCCCCTAGCATCGGCGCTTGGTCCCGTGCATGGCCTTGACTACCGGGAGCGGTCGGTGTCCGGCTCGTTATCGCCCTCGGCGATGGCTTTGCTGTCTTCGGGCTCGTCCTCGTCCTTGGGCTCATCCATCAAATACATCGACTGATGTCATGGAATCTCGGAGCGGAGCAGTCATGAATCCTATCAACGCGCTTCGGCTTTATCTCATGTCACGTATGCGGAACAAGGAGGGTGTCGCAGGAGGCCTGAAGCGTTTAGGCGTCGATAGGGCGGCGTTCGATGTGGTGGTGGTCACCTGTCCGCGGAGCGACGTCCTCCAGGGCACGGAAGGTCCTTCCAAGCCCCGTCCCGAAGCCCGGCCTCTCTGGAAGCAGTACGGCGGAGAAGGGGGCGCTGCGCGCCTGCGACGCCTGCAAGTGATGGCAGGATGGCGCTCTCCCTCGTTCGATCTCATCCAGGCTCGGAGGGCTCATCCCCTGCCTCGTCGCGCTCGACGCTCGAGCGCCGGGCACTTCACGCGCGGCTCCTCACTCAGGTCATGGCCGAGACGGCCGAGCTCCGGATGCTCAAGACCAGCGGCGGAAGGCGGCCGTACAGCGTGACAATCGACAAGCGTTTGCCCGAACCTGAGGACATGCTAAAATACGCGCCATGGCCGCGCCTCAGCCAACGGTGACACCGCGGCGCATCTTCGTGATGGGCGACCCGCAGGCGCCGATGGCCAAGGTGATGGCCGTGCTCGCGTCGCACGCGTTGCTCGGTGCGGACGGCCGGCTGGTCAACGACGTCGTGCTCGTGTCGATCGGCGATCACTTCGACTATGACCTCGATGATCCGGTGGGCGCGGGCGCGGAGGGGCTCCGCACGCTGCGCTGGCTGGCCAGCCACGATCCCGCGCAGGTGAGGCTCCTGTTCGGCAACCATGACGCGGCGCGGGTCATGGAGCTCGCCGGCCTCGACGACGTGCGGTTCGCTGCGGCGCGCGCGCTCGGGCGCTCGATCAAGGAGACCAGGCGGCGTGAAGGCGCCGAGGCCGCCGCCCGGCGCCAGCGCGACGAGTTCGCAGCGCAGTTTCCCGATGTGGCGACCCCGGGGCTCGCGGCGCGTGATTACGCGTCGTTCAGCGAGTCCCAGCGCGAGCTCGTCATCGAGCTGCTGCTCCGCGGCCGCTTTCATCTCGCGCTCTCAGGCGTGCTGCCCGACGGCCGCGCTGTGCTCCTGACCCACGCGGGCGTGACCACGCGCGAGCTCGCGATGCTGGGCATGCCGGACGAGCGCGACCCGCACCGGCTGGCGGCGGCCCTCGAGCGACAGTTGCGCGCCGCGGTCGACGCGCGGCGCACGGAATGGCAGAGCGGCGCGCGCACGCCCCTTTCACTCGAGCCTCTCCACATCGCGGGCGCCGCGGGCAACGAAGGTGGCGGCCTCCTCTACCATCGACCTGCGTGCGTCGATCGCGTGGGCGGCGATCCCGCATGGGAGCTCGATCCGGCGCGACCGCGGCGCTTCGAGCCGCGTTCGCTCCCGCGAGGCCTGCGACAGGTCGCCGGTCACACCGGTCACAGGAAGTGCAAGGCGGAGCTCGGTCACGACTGGCTCACGGCGGCAGCGCACCAGAAGGAGATCGGAGGAATCCGCACGCTGCGCGTCGACGGCGATGTCGTCACGTACGACCTCGGAATCCTGGACGATCGACCCGGAGCTGCCGATCTCTACCTGATCGACGGGGAGATGCGGTTCACCGCGGCCGCCGATTACGCTTTGCTCCCGCTCGCCGAGCTGATCGTCCCCGTGTGAACCCGATGCGCGTGTTTGCCGCTGCGCGCATCTAGGCTACGGGCGGCGGCGGAGCCGAGCGAGGCGCGAGGCGCCGTGTCGGGCCGTCGATCTCCTGGCGCCGAGCTCGACCGGAGATCGAGCAACGAGTAAAGAGACGGCATGCACCCGGACGAGCAGCCCACCGGAACGGTAGTTTCGATATGGCGCTATCCGGTCAAATCGATGCAAGGCGAGGAGATCGACGAGGCGGAGATCACCGACCGCGGCGCGATCGGCGACCGCGCCTACGCCGTCCTGGACCGGGAGACGGGGCACGTCGCGAGCGCCAAGCACCCCGGCAAGTGGGGCGCGCTGCTCGCGTGCCGCGCGGCCTTCGCGGCGCCGCCGCGCCCCTCGGCGCCCTTGCCGCCCGTGTGGATCACGCTGCCGGACGGCGCCGTGCTCAGCAGCGCGCAGCCGGACGTGGATCGGGCGCTCTCGCGCGCCCTCGGCCGCGACGTCGCGCTCGTGAGCCGACCGCCCGACGCGGCGACGCGTGAGGCGGATCGGTCGCCCGCGGACGGCTCCGCGACGCAGGCCACGATCGTCGAGGAGCCGATGGCACTCGCCGCGCCGGCGGGCACGTTCTTCGACGTGGCCGCCATGCACGTGCTGACCACGGCGACGCTCGACCACCTGCGCGATCTCCACCCCTCGGGGCGCATCGAGGCCCCGAGGTTCCGCCCGAACCTCGTCGTCGCGACGGCCGCGGGCGAGCGCCGCTTCGTCGAGAACGGCTGGATAGGCCGCGCGCTGGAGATCACCCAGGAGGTCCACCTCGAGGTCATCGATCCTTGCCCCCGCTGCGTCGTCCCCACGCTGGCCCAGGGCGACCTCCCGCGCGATCCCGGCCTCTTGCGCGCGCTCGCCCGGCACAACGCGGTCGCGAGCGCGACCGTCGCCCCCGGCGTCGTGTTCCCGGCCGTCGCCGGGGTCTACGCGACCGTGCGCCGCGAGGGCGCGATCCGCCGCGGGGCCGCCGTCCAGCTGGGCGGGGCGCCCGTGTCCCCGCCCCGCTGAGAGGCCCTGCCGCGGGTCCCCTCAATCGCTCTCCGCGCTCCGCGCCCACGGCCAGGCCGCGCCCCGCGGAGCTCCGAACGGAGCGACGGCCGACAGGGCGCGCCGCGAGCGCGCCAATCTACCCACATCACCGCCCGCGCACTCACTGGAGAACTCACGCGCTCACCCGCGACCACGGATTGCCGCCCTCGCAGCAAATCGCGCAGAATGCCGGCCGAGTTCGCTCGATCGACCGAGCACAAGAGCTCATCCACCAACTCACGTGGTCTGACTGGGGTGGTGTTTTCATGTCCATTCAGGATCCCTCGCGATCCACGCCAGTCGCGCAAACATCATATCGGAGTGGATCACGGGCCGTCCTCATGTGATTGTTTCACCCAGAGAGGCGCGCCGCCCCTGTCAAGCCGGTAGCACGACTGTGGCCGCGGATTTGCTCTGAAGGCACAGGCACTCGCGAGGGTGGGTGGACGGCAGCACGCGCGGCGATCGCGAGCGATGGCCGCGCGGATCCGCGAGCGGATTGGCCGTCAAGTTACATCAGCAGCGGAGAGGCTGGCGGCGCTTGCGGCCTCTCCTTGGCAGCGCTCCGTCGCGCCGCGCCCTGGCTCCTGAGGGGGAGGGTGCGGCGCTCTCCGACCTCGGGGGAGATGGGCGCATCGGACCGAGCCAGGAAAGGAAGATCCAATGAAGCGCTTCAAGTCACACCTCACGACGGCTGCCCTCACCGCAGCGTGCGCTTTCGCGCCCGGCTGTCTGATCCTCGACGCCGGTGACGAGGGCGAGGGGCCGGCCCCGACCGCCTCGGGGACGCTGACCGTCGCCGTCGCGAATGGCGAGGCGCGGTACATGCTGGAGCGGGAAGATGGGGTGTTCGTGCGCCTCGACCTGGGCTCGATGGCGGACGCGGCGCCAGGCGCCGAGCCGTCGATCGACTGGCGCACGGCGAGCGGCTCCCCCGTGGACGTGTTCGGCACCGAGACCGGCGACGGGACGATCGTTGTCGCCACGATGCGGCCTGCCGAGGGGATCGGCGAGCTGACGAACGCGCTCGTCACGACCGGGACCAAGCGCGTCCTTGTGCTGCGCGTGCAGTTCGACGGCGGCCAGACGCTGGGCACGGAGCAGGACGTGCGCAACACGATGGCCGGCGCGGCGACCCACCTGGCGGGCTCGTCGTTCGGCAAGATGCAGCTCGAGTACGACGTCGCCGGCCCGTTCAACATCGCCTTCGGCAAGTGCGACGACTACAACCGGTGGCAGAACGAGGCCAGGACCGCGGCGAGGAACGCCGGCTTCGATCTGAACGCGTACCAGCACTACATGATCTGGGGGAAGATGGATTGCGGGTACGCCGGCATGGGCGCGCAGCCCGGCAACGCCACCTGGATCGCCGGCCTCTGGCCCGAGGTCGTCGTGCACGAGCTCGGCCACAACTTCGGCCTGTGGCACGCCTCCTCGCGGACGTGCCGCAACGCCGGGGCGACGGTGACGATGAGCAACGACTGCACCTTCGACGAGTACGGCGATCCGTTCGACCCGATGGGCAACGGCGGGAAGCAGCACTTCAACGCCAACTACAAGGTGAACCTCGGGTGGATCCCGTCGTCGCAGGCCCAGACGGTCACCGCCGACGGGACGTATACGCTCGCCCCGATGACCGAGGCGAGCACCGGGACCCAGCTCCTCCGCGTCAAGGGCCCGAACGACATCATGTACCAGATCGAGTTCCGCCAGCCGGCGGCGACGAACGTCGTCGACTCGCGCAACCTCTCCACGAAGGGCGTGCTCATCCATGCGTTCTTCACGCAGTCGCGGGAGAGCGGCCGGGCGCACCTGCTCGACATGATCCCTGGCGGGAACTTCAGGGACGCGCCGCTCGCCGTCGGCGCTTCTCATCAGCTCTTCGGGACGAACGCGACGCTGAAGCTCCTCTCCGTGTCGGCCACGGGCGCGCAGGTCCAGATCTCCGGCCTGGGCGGCGGCACGACCGACCCCGGCGGCGGCACGACCGACCCCGGCGGCGGCACCGGCGGCACCACCGGCCAGAGCCTGGCGGCCCTCCATTCCGGCAAATGCATGAGCGTCAACGCGGCGAGCCTGGACAGCGGCGCCACCGTCGTCCAGCGGCCGTGCACCGGGGCGAGCGACCAGCAGTGGAAAGTCGAGATCATCAGCGGCACCACGGCGACCGTGAAGAACGTGAACAGCGGAAAGTGCGCCGACGTGCAAGGGTCCAGCCGGAACAACGGGGCGAACATCACGCAGGCGGACTGCAACAGCAGCAAGAACAGCCAGAAGTGGGATCTCATCGATCGCGGCAACGGCGTCGTCTCGCTGCGCTCGGTCAACAGCGGAAAGTGCGTGGACGTCTACGGGGCCAGCACCGCCGACGGCGCCAGGCTCGCCCAGTACACGTGCAACAACGGGACGAACCAGCAGTTCCGGCGGCAGTAGCGAACCTCGCTTCGATGAACCGTATCGCTCTCGGGCTCGCCGCCGCCGCGGCGGGCCTCGCCCTCTCCGCCGCCCCGCCCGCGCGCGCCAACGGTCGATACCCCACCGCCGGCCAGATCCTCGTCGATCCCGCCGATCCCGAGCACATCGTCGTCCGCGCGACCTACGGCGTCCTCACCACCCATGACGGCGGCGAGCGCTGGTCGTGGATCTGCGAAGCGGCCATCGGCTACAGCGGCTTCGAGGACCCGATGCTCGTCGTCACCGCCGACGGCTCGATCCTCGCCGGGCTCTTCGACGGGCTCAGCGCGACGCACGACCGCGGCTGCGACTGGCATATCGCCGAGGGCCCGCTCGCCCAGCGCAACATCGTCGATCTGTCGATCGATCGCGCGGATCCCGCGAGCGTCCTCCTGCTCGGCTCCAGCGTCATGGCCAGCGACGCGATCTTGACGCAGGTCTGGGAATCGAAGGACGACGGACGGACCTGGACGCAGGCCGGGGGCGACCTCCCGAGCACGTTCCTCGGCGTGACCCTGGACAGCGCGCCGAGCGATCCGCGGCGCATCTACGTGAGCGGGCGGCGCAACGGCCCCACGTTCGAGGGGATCGTGCGGCGCTCGGACGATCGCGGCGCGACGTGGGAGGAGCTCGACGTCCCTGGCAGCGACGATCGCAACCTGCCGTACCTCGGCGCCGTGGACCCGAAAAACCCTGACGTGGTGTACGTGCGCCGCGACGGCGACGGCGCGGATGCCCTGCTGGTCTCGCGGGACGGGGGCGCCACGTGGCGCGAGGTGTTCCAGGCGGCGAGCCTGCTCGGCCTCGCCCTCTCGCCCGACGGGACCGAGATCGCGGCCGGCAGCGATCTGGACGGCCTGTGGGTGGCGCCGACGGATACCCTGGAGTTCACCCAGGTTGGGCAGCTCGGCGTCCGCTGCCTCACCTGGACGGCGCGGGGCCTCTTCGCCTGCGCCGACGAGCCCGTGGACGGCTTTTCCGCCGGCGTTTCCACGGACGGGGGCAGGACGTTCTCGCCGCTCATGACGCTCGACCGGCTCTGCGGCCCGCCGGAGACCTGCGGGGGCGACAGCTCGACCGGCCGGACCTGCCCCGGGCTCTGGCGGGCGACAGCGCGCTTCGTCGGCGCCGGGGCCTCGTGCGAGGCCGGCGCCGGCCCGGGCGGCGCCGCGGGCGCGGGCGGGGGCGAGGCGAGCGCCGGCGGGGGCGAGGCCGGCGCGGTCGCAACCGAGCCGAGCGCCGGCGGCGGCTGCTCCTGCGGGGCGTCGGGCGGGGGGCGCGCCGGGGCGCTGCTGAGCTGCCTCGCCGCGGCCGGCGGCGCGCTCCTGCGCGCGCGGCGACACGGACGCCGCCGCGCTCAGGCGCCGGGAGCGCGATGACGGCGCGGGCCGTTCCCGCGTCGGGTGCTCGCGTTTGAAGCTCCTAACGCGCCTGCACGTAGAGCGAGAACGGGATATTGCCCTCCCCGCCGACGAAGGTCGCGTCTGGGACGTCGATCACGAACTCGTGCGTGCCGGCGCTCGCGGCGCCCCACGGGACGATCCGGGTGTCGATGACGTCGCCAGGGCACCAGTTGCTGAACGACTGCCACTCTTTGTCCGACCGCGGGGACGGCCCGTAGATGCCGTTGCCCTGGGTGTTGTACTTGCGAAACGGCTCGCACGAGGTGCGCCCGGGCTTGTACTGCAAGGCCAGCTCGCCGTCGACGTACACGTAATGCTCGCGGCGAATATACTCCTCGCCGCCCTGGTTGGCGCCGTGATTCGACGTGATCAACACGAGCTGTGCATTCTGTGTATCCGCCGGCAATTCGAAGCTGACGGTCTTGCGGGTCGTGCCGACCTTGTCGCTGGCGCCCTTGGCGTAATTGTTGAATTCTTCGCCGATCGCCAGCGGCAGCAGGACGCTGAAGTCCTGGGCCTCCCGCGTGCTGTCGGTATACAACAGCAGCGATCCGAGCTGCGTGTCGTTGCGACCAGCGCACCCGCGGACCTCGTCGTTCGCGGCGTAAGGCACGCCGAAGATGCCCAGTTCGAACCAGAAATCGTGTTCGGCCAGGAGGTCGGGGTCCTTCAAGATCGGCACGAGGTTGCTGGCCTCCCACTCGTAGGGCACCGTCTTCGGCTGCTTGTTCATGTCCATGAACGGCGTGACGAACCGTGCGACCTCGATCCGGTCGACCTGGCCGGGAACGTAGGTCTGAGCCCCCTTGGGGACCAGCGCCAGGTTGACCGAGCCGAGCCGGTCGTAGTTGTCGCACAGCGCTCCCACGATGACGCGGACCTTCAAGGTGGTCTGGACCTTGGCGAGCAGCTCGCCGGTCAACCTGGTCGCGACAAGCGAGTTGTTGTGGCGGATCACGCCGGCCGGGATCGGTTCGTCAACGGTCTCGGCGTAGCCGTCGTAGAACGTGATGTCCTCCAGCACCGGAACCTCCTCGGGCTCCCGAGGCGGCACGTCGCCGCTGCCACCGCTGCCACCAGTGCCGCCGCTGCCGGCAGTGCTGCCACTGGCGCCCGTGCCGCCGCTGCCTGCGCTGGTCCCGGTCACTGCGCTCGTGCTCCCGTTGCTCTCGGAGGTCCCGGTGCCTCCGCCGGTGCCCGCGTCAGAGCGCTGTTCATCCGTGCACGCGGCGAGCAGAGCCAACGGACAGAGGAATGGGATCGCACGACGCAGGTTCATTCGTCGAACTTATCAGATCGCCCGCTCGATGTCGTGCTGGAGCGGCGGCGGAGGTCGAGAGATTCGGGGGCGCGTACCAGGCCGAGCAGCTCCCTCCGGGACTAGAATTATCCAGCGTG
Organism: Sorangium sp. So ce145; assembly: GCF_051525985.1. NCBI lineage: Bacteria > Pseudomonadati > Myxococcota > Polyangiales > Polyangiaceae > Sorangium > Sorangium sp. So ce145. Next base: position 9,228,647 of record NZ_CP150315.1, read on the forward strand.
ACAAGCATTGGACTCACATTGAGATCGTCCCGGCGAAACCGATGCGCGTGGATAAACTTCAGGAGCTACGCAACCAGATCAACGTGGAGAAGGAAGGGTCGTGATGACAGACGAGAGGCGACCGCTCGTCGCCAGGTTGGACCTGGGCGACTTTGGAGAGCTGGAGCAACTCGAGACTCACTCCAAGGGGTATCTGAGCACGGCATCCGTGTTGCTACCGGGCGGCGGGAGGATTCCTGTGTTCTTCTACGACACCGCCCGTTTGGCGCAGGATCTGGAGTCGGCAAAAGAAGCAGGGCGTCCATTCATCGCCGAACCCGGGATGATTGTCCTCGACGAGGTGACCCGCACCAACATGGAGAATGCGGTCGAGCATCTCGCCGAGGAAGGATTCTTTGACCGCTTCCTCCTCAGCGAGCAGACGTGGACGTAAAGCGGCGCGGTTGCCCGTCGTGACGACACAGCCAGCGACCGTGACGGCGAAGTCGGAAAGCCCCTCGCGCAGGCCGCAGGGCGCCTAACGTCGGCCGCGGCGGGCCTCACGCCTGCCGCGCTCGCCGGCGCGGGGGCGCCCGGCGGCGCGGAGCCAGGTGGCCGCGCCGACCGCGATGACGGCGAGCGGGGTGCTCCACTTCGATCCGGCGGCGGGCGGCGCCGCGCTGCAGCGGACCAGCTGGTCGTCGGCGCACTCGGGCGAGAACCCGTGCGGCGGGATGGGGTTGCAGGTCGACGCGGAGAGATCCCGAGGGGGGTAGATCTGGCAGATGCCGGCGATGTCGTCGTCGTGCAACGTCCGGAAGTTCATCGGGTCCGCCCTGTCGTACCTCGAGTGCATGGTCGCCTCGGGGCCGGCCATGGTGTGGTCGAGGCCCAGGAAATGCCCGGCCTCGTGCGTGACGATGGCGAGCAGATCTTCCCTCGGCGCGGCGGAGTCGTCCCCGACGGTGAAATCGTAGAGATCGGTGTTGATCTCCATGTCGGCCCCCCAGAGATTACCGGTCTTTTTGTCGAACTGCACCGTCGTGAGCGCGAGCATCTCGGTGTTGTGTCCCGCGGCCGCGAGCCACTCCAGATCGCGGAAGACGACCACGTTGGCGTTGCCCGGCACGAGGCCATCGACGATCCTGGTCTTGCCGTCCCTGGCGTTGAGCTCCACCGCTCCGCAGGCGACGGGCCCGAGGTTCTGGACGCGAAGCCCCGGCGTTCCCCCGTCGCAGGGCGCCTGCATCCACGTGTCGAACGCGGCCTCGAGCACGTCGGAGATCTCCTGGTAGGAGATCTCGCTGGACGCGTCCTCCTGGATGCTGAAGCCGATGCAATCGCCCGCCCAGCGGAGCGGCTTGCATTCGCCGACGGGCTGGTCGTCCTGCAGGCAGAGCTCCGACCTCTTGCAGGTGTTCGAGCGGCAGTAGGCCGACGCCTGCTGCGCGCTCGCCAGCACGGCGAGGGCGGCCGCCACGCAGGAGCACCTGGCACGCTTCATCGACATCGACTCCTCCACGATCGGTTGACCCTACAGCGACGGTAGCAGCGCGAGGCGGGCGCGTGGGGATTTCGCCGGCGGCGCCCTTGCCACCCGCTGGCCTTCCGCCATCCTGAGCGTGATGGGGCATGCTCGTGGGTGAGGCGGGCGGCGGAGCCGATCCGGCGCAGGGCGGCACGGCCTCGGCGCAGGACGGCGCGGCGGCGCAGGACGGCGCGGCGGCGCAGGACGGCGCGGCCCCGGCGCAGGACGGCGCGGCCCCGGCGCAGGGCGGCGCGGCGGCGCCGAGCTTCCTGTGCGACGCCATGCTGGGCGGCCTGTCGCGCTGGCTGCGCGGCGCGGGCTATGACGCCATGTTCGAGCATGGCATCGACGACGGCGATCTCGTGCGCCTCGCGCAGCAGACCGGCCGGGTGCTGCTGAGCTCCGACGCCGGCGTGTTCGAGCGGCGCTGCCTCCGCACCGCGGCCGTGCGCGGGCTCTACGTGCCGCGCGGGCTGCGGCCGACGGAGCAGGCCGGCTTCGTGCTGCGGGAGCTCGGGCTGCCCGTGCGGGACCCCCGCTGCATGGCGTGCGGCGGCGCGCTCACGGCCGCCCCGAAGGACAGCGTCCGGGATGCGGTGCCGGCAGTGGTGGCGGATCGCCACGACGAGTTCTGGCGGTGCGATCGATGCGGCAAGGTCCTGTGGAAGGGCAGCCACTGGGACGGCATCGTCGCCGGATTGGCCGCCGCGGCCGGCGTGGCCTCCACGACCGAGGCCGCTGCACCACCGGCGGGCGGCCGAAAGCCCCCGCCGTGACGCCGCGGGTGGGCACGATTCATTCATCGGCCAGGACCGCCCGCGTGCTGTAGATTGATACGTACGTGGGAACGGGTGCGAGGATGCCCGCGAGATGCCGTGGTCCGAAACACGGGCAACCCACGACGCGGCTCAACCTGAAGGTCAATCGCCTCCCGCCGCTCGGCCACGCTCGATGGCGGTCTCCCACTGTAGCTCCGCGACTCCGAATTCCCCATCGTCGACCTCCACGACGATCCGCTCGTCGCCGCTGAACTCCAGGGCGCAAACGCTTCCGTGTTCCTCGCAGACGAGCGTCGTGCCGCCCCCCGGGAGAGAACCTTGATGAGCTTTCTTGCTTGCAGCATGAGCGAGCGGACGCGTTGGGACGCGGCGCTGCGACCGCGGATCGGATCAGGCGGTCTGGGCGGCGAACGATCAGCACCAGGATTGCGGTCCAGGCATGGACACGCATAGTGTAGTCATGTCAGCTCCGCTCGAACACTACGGTCTCATCGGTGACACGACCACGGTCGGTCTGGTCTCGCGTTACGGCTCGCTCGACTGGCTCTGCCTGCCACGCATCGACTCAGACGCGTGTTTCGCGAAGCTGCTCGGACGCGACGACCACGGCTACTGGACCATCCGGCCAGCCACGGCGATACGAACCCTGGAGCGGCGCTATCGGCGGGACACGCTGGTCCTCGAGACCGAGTTCGCCTGTGAGAGCGGCCGCGTGCGCCTGATCGACTTCATGCCCCCTTGCGTCGCCCCGCGCGACGCCACCCGGCTCGTCGACGGAGCCCACGACGTCATCCGGATCGTCGAAGGAATCGAGGGCGAGGTCCCGATGCACTCCGACCTGAGGGCGCGGTTCGGCTACGGGCGCGTGATCCCGTGGATCCAGTGCGCCGGAGGCCGAGCGACGCTCACGTCTGGACCCGCCGCGCTCGCGTTCAGCAGCCCAGCATCGCTTGACCCCGACTGGAGCGCCGCCCGATTGGAGACGAACTTCGCCGTCCGCGCGGGTCAGCGCCTGCCGTTCACCCTCACGTTCTACCCGTCGCATGAACTCGCGCCGGCGCACCCCGTCGACGCGGAGCAGGAGCTCGCGCGGACCGAGCGTCACTGGCGAGAGTGGGCGGGCCGTTGTCGCTACCAAGGCCGCTGGCGTGATGCCGTCGTGCGGTCGCTCCTTACGCTGAAGGCGCTCACCTATGCGCCCACGGGTGGGATCGTGGCGGCGCCGACCACGTCTTTGCCGGAGGACCTCGGCGGCGTTCGCAACTGGGACTATCGCTACTGCTGGTTGCGCGACTCCACGCTCACGCTCGACGCCCTGATGCGCGGCGGGTACCTCGAGGAAGCTCAGGCCTGGCGCGACTGGCTCATGCGCGCGGTCGCGGGCGCTCCTGCGCAGCTGCAGATCATGTACGGCGTGGCCGGGGAGCATCGGCTCACCGAGATCGAGCTGCCGTGGCTCCCGGGATACGAGGAATCGAGGCCGGTGCGGATCGGCAACGGCGCCTACGATCAGTTTCAGCTCGACGTCTACGGCGAGGTGCTCAACACGCTCTACGATGCCCACGCGCACGGCCTGCCGGATCTGCCGCACACGTGGGACCCGATCGTGGAGATCGTGGACTTCGTCGAGAAGTCCTGGCAGCGGCCGGACGAAGGCATCTGGGAGATACGCGGGGGGAAGCAGCTGCACTTCACGCACTCGAAGCTGATGACCTGGGTGGCCGTGGATCGCGCCGTACGCATGATCGAGGAGTTCGGTGTAGGCGGACAGCATCGACTGGAGAAGCGGCTCCAGCGCTGGCGCGCGCTGCGCGAGGAGATCCGCCTCGACCTGCTCGATCGCGGATTCAACACACGCGTCGGCGCTTTCACTCAATCGTACGGCTCGGATGCCCTCGACGCCAGCGTGCTCCTGATCCCGCACATGGGCTTCCTGGCCGCCGATGATCCCCGCATGCTGTCCACGGTCGCTGCGATCGAGAAGGGCCTCACCCGGGATGGCCTCGTCCTGCGCTACGCGACCGAGACGGGGGTGGACGGTCTGCCGGGGGACGAGGCGACGTTCCTCATCTGCAGCTTCTGGCTCGCCGACAACTACGCGATGGTCGGTCGCCTCGACGAGGCGGAAGCGCTCCTCGATCGCCTGGTCTCCCTCCGCAATGATATCGGCCTGCTCGCCGAGGAGTACAGCCCCGAGCTGCGCCGCCAGCTCGGCAATTTCCCGCAGGCGTTCTCTCACATCGGCCTCGTCAACACCGCTCACATCATCGAGGCTAGGAGAGCGGGCAAGGAAGTGTCCTTGCCCTCCGCGGCGTAGGTTCTGGGACACAGCGTCCTGGTGGACGGCTCGCAGGGCTCGCCCGCCCCCGACGCGAGCAGCGCCTGAAGTCGCTCGTTGACCGATCGATGGTCAATGATCCCGGTGAAGACCGACGAGCGCAGCTAGCGTTAGACGCGCGTTCGACGCTACAGGCACGTGTTGTCGACGACCACGCCGGTCTCCCGGAAGCGCACGGTCCCGGGCTCCCCGTCGAGCGTGACGGTGATATCCATGTCGATGATGCACGGGATGTCGGTGTTCGGCTCAGCCTCCCACGACATCGTCCCGGTGGCCCCGGTCACGGTATACGTGCGCTCGTCGTCGGGCGGCATGCCCGGCCCGGTGCAATCGTCCATCTGATCGGTGAGCGCCACGTCCAGCACGCCCCAGAGGCCCTCCAGCTCGACCCCGGCATAGAGCGGATCGCTGTCGGCGAACGCGGCGATCGAGATCACCAGACACCGATCTCCTCGCAGGTCGGCGTGGTGCACGTAGACACGGTCGTGATCGGCGATCACGTAATCTGCGCTTGCGCAGACCGTATCCCTCGACGCGTTCACCCCGGCCGCGTGCGCCATGCACTCATTGCAATAGGTGCGCTGATCGCACCCGCAGACCCCCTGACATTCGTCCGGGCATTCCCCGACCCTCGGCCTCGGCGTGCATTCCCCCTGCGCCTCTGCGGAGCACGCCAGGTCGGGCGTCGCGCAGTACTCCGTCTCGCCGCAGGTCGCTCCCGCGCTCCCTCCGCAGGCGACGGGCGCTGCGCCTCCGCTTCCGCCTCCGCCGTCGCCGGTCGCGCCGCCGCCAGCGCTGCTGCTCGTGCTGCCGCCCGCGCCGCCGGCTCCGATCGGGGACACGGTTTCATCATCGCTGCAGGCGGCGAGGAGGAGGCCACACAACACGGAGCCAAGGATTTCATGTCTCATGAACGGACTATGCCACGACCGCTCGCCGGAGAGGAGCGGCCAGGGCGGTGTCATGCCCCTGTCGATCTCCGAAACGCCCGGCCCTTTGCGGAAGCAATGCCGTGCTTCCGCCGGCAAATCGCTCCAGCCAGCGCCAGCGCGATCGCCGCGAGCGGCGCTCCGAGCGAGCCGTGCGCGCCGGCCACGGTGCAGCCGCAGCCGCTGTCCGCGCCGGAGCCGCCCGCGCCGGAGCCGCCCGCGGCGGCCCCGCCCGAGCCGCCGCCGCAGACCGTGCCCTCCTCGCAAGTCACGGTGCTGCACGGGTCGACGGCATTACACGCCTTGTCCGAGGGGCACACGAGCTCTCCCCTGCCGCACGCCTGCACGCACACGCCCCGGTCGCAGACGTGCTCCGGCGGACAGAGGGCGCTCAGGCGACGCTGCGCGCGGGCCCGGACGCGGGCGCGGCGCTGTACGTGGCGCGATAGCGCTCGTACCGCTCGAGGAGCTCGCCCGTGGTCTTGGGCATCGGCACGCGCGCGCGCGTGATGTACGAGATCACGTTCTTGCCACGGACGATCAGCTCGACGCCTTGGGCCGCCTGCTCCCGCTCGTGCGGCGAGGCGTCCGCGCCGAGCAGCGGCTGGAAGCCGGCGAGCTTCTCCGCCGATACGACGAACGACGTCCAGACCTCGAAGATGTCGTCGTCGGTGCGCAGCGTCTCGCACTTGATCTTGGCCGCGTGCGCGAACTCGCGGGCCAGGCGGTCGAGCCCGGCGAACATCGGCGAGCCCGCGAAGGTGGCGATCATCGCGTCGCGAATGCCGTCGATCGCCCTCATGCTCTGGGCGATCTTGACATACCGGCTGTTGTAGAACGCCTCGATCGGGAACGAGAACGCCTTGAAGGGCTCGCCCCAGAGCTCGTCAAGACCTTCCTCGCCGCTGCGGTGGAGCACCATCTTCCCGAGCGTCAGCGCCTCGAGGAGGTGCTCTCCGCACTCGCGCATCAGGGCGTTGTCGGGCTCGATCGTGACCCCGAGCTCCTGGATCTCGACGAGCTTGGTGAAGATATCCGCCGCTCGATTGAAGATCGCGCCCGCGAGCATGGCGGCCTTGACGCGCTTCCGCTGCGGATCGGTCTCCGACTCGAAGGCGAGCCGCGCCTCGTCCAGCCGTTTCCCTGGGACGTTGATGCCGTGCTCGACGTGGTTGAACAGGCGCCGCGTCAGCGCCTCGATGAGGCGCTTCTTCGCGAGCAGCGTGTCGGCCGGCGCCTCGTAGGCCTTGATCCAGTAACCGTAGTAGTAGACCCGCAGCTGGCCGTCGATGATCTGCTTCTTCCCGAGCGGTATCGCGCTTTCCATGGCCCGCCTCCGATCGGCTGCCAGGCGGCGCCCCTGCGCGGGAGGCGCGCGGGGGAGCATGCCCGTGCGACAGCCGAGTAGCATGGGCGCAAGGCGGCCCGCAAGACGTGAGCGACGCGATCCGGCGGAGTTTTCCGCCGGAAACCGGGACTTAACCGACAGGAAAGACAGCGGCTCGCGGCGTCGCCGCGGCCGAGCGCCAGCCCGCGCGCCCGCCGACCTCGGGGGCTACTGCGCGCACCCCTCGAGCTCGGCCATCATGCGCCAGAACGCCATGGCCTTGTTCTCGCAGGCGCCCTGGGTCGTGTGGGTGTGCTCGTATTCCGCGTTGCCGGACGTCTCCACGTCGTAACGCGGGTGCTGCATCGGGATCTCGACGCCGTCCACCGTCGTGGTGTGCCGCTCGCCGTCCGCGTGGACGTCGAGGTCCTCGAAGTCATAGAGGATCTTCCCATGCTCCCGGCAGAAATCGCGGATCTGCTGGTTGCGCGCCGCGCGGTTCACGCCGTTGTACTCCTCGTCACCGGGCCCCGTCATGTAGATGAAGGTCACCTCCGGGAACTCCTGCCCGAGCGCGTCGAGCACGTCGAGGTACCGCTGCACGTCCTCCTCGGTCTGCTCGGAGATCTCCGAGGACCACGCCCACATCGAGTACCGGATCTCCGGGTGCCCTCCGAGGATGGTGCGCACGTCGTTGATCCCGGCCTCGGTCGCCCAGTACTGCTCGCCCGGGATGAGGTCGGTGTCGATCATCCCGTCCCACATCAGGAAGGCGCCTTCCTGCTGCGGGACGTCGCAATACTCCGTCTCGAAGGCGTAGGTAGGGGTCTTCGCCTCGATGCTCTCGGCGCCGACGATGATCTGGAAGCCGTGCGAGCGGTGGGCGTAGTGGAAGACGAAGTCCCCCGACTTGAGCGCCTCGGCGCAGCTCGCCGGGATACCGTCCAGGCTCGCGTGCCGGTGGTCGAAGGTCCGCGCGTTCGCGGGATCGGGATTGGGATCGCCGCCGGACGCCGTCGTCACCCCGCCGCTCGACGCCGACGTCGACGCGCCGCCCGACCCCGTGGTCGCCCCGCCGCCCGACCCGCTGGTCGCCCCGCCGCCCGAGCCCGTGGTCGCCCCGCCGCCCGACCCGGCGGTCGCCCCGCCGCCCGTTCCACTCTGGTCTGCCGGGCTGTCGTCTTCTCCGCAGGCCAGCGCGCCGAGAGCGAGGGAGAGACCAGCTGCGATGATAGTTGGATTGCGAAATAATTTGTTCATTGCAGTGTGGATTCTAGACGGGGGCAAGGGGATCGCAATAGCTCTCGCAGGCGGTCTCGTGCTTCCGCGCGGGTTCGGAGGTGGGGGCGTCGTGGTCTCCTCTCACGGCGCCGGCGCCGGCGCCGGCGGACCGCCGCGGAGGCCCGGCGTGCTGCGCTGCGCAAGCAAGGCCCCCGGTGCTCCGCGCGCGAACGCGCAGCGCCGGCGCGCGCGGCGCCCGCGCTCGCCGGCGTCCCGAGCGCATCCCCCCTCGCCGAACACCGCCGCTGTCAGGAACGTCACGCATTGATGGCGCTGTCGACGCCCGCGTCGGACCCGGACCAGCCACGGCGATCCGGGGAGTCATCTCGCGGCCGTGTCGAGCCCGAGGCGCCCGGAACGTGGCGCACAGAAGGATAATCCATCTGACATCTCCCGCCTCGTCGTGGCCGGCGCCTTTCCTATCCTGTACGCTCCCCTCGCCTCCCTCGGCTATCAGGAGGAAGCCATCACCATGCAGTTCGCTCCGGATTCCGTCGTAGGTGGGAAGTATCGTCTCGAACGACCTCTCTCGCACGGCGGGATGGGCTCGGTGTGGGTGGCGCGACACGTCAACTTGGGCTCTCTCGTCGCGGTCAAGTTCATGGACCCGACCTATGCTGCGTCGTCGACGTTCCTCGCCCGCTTCGAGCGTGAAGCCAGGATCGCGGCGAGCCTCCAGAGCCCACACGTCGTCTACGTCCAGGACTTTGGCGTCGACGACGACACTCCGTACCTCGTGATGGAGCTGCTTCAGGGCGAGGACCTGGGCACGCGCCTCTTGCGCGTCGGCCGGCTCTCTCTCGTGGACGCCACCCTGATCCTGGTGCAGGCCGGCAAGGCCATCCGTCGCGCGCACGACGCCGGCCTCGTCCATCGCGATCTCAAGCCTGCCAACCTGTTCCTCATGCGCCTGGAGGGAGAGCAGGACGAGGTCGTCAAGGTCCTCGACTTCGGCATCGTCAAGGACACCGGCGCGGCGCTGACGGAAGAGGTGACCCGCACCGGGGAGCTGCTCGGCTCGCCCCACTACATGAGCCCGGAGCAGGTCCGGGGCGAAAAGGACATCGATCAGCGCAGCGATCTCTGGTCGCTCGGGGTCATCCTCTTCTATGGCGTCACGGGCGAGCTGCCCTTTCAGGGGGCCCAGCTCGGCGCGGTGATCGCCAACATCCTGGTCGGTCCGGTGCCCAGCGCGTCCCTGATCGCGCCCGACCTGCCGCCGGAGATCGATGCCTTCTTCGCGCGGGCGCTGGCCCGCGAGCGGGCGGAGCGCTTCCAGTCGGTCGGAGAGATGATGGGCGAGCTCCGCCGTGTCGCGGGCATGGCGTCGCCATCGATTCCGGATCTGCAATCCCCGTGCTCCGGCGTGCCGAGCACCGCTCGGCCGAGGCTCAGCGGGACGATAGCGCTCGACGTCGCCAGGCTCGACGAGCCGGCGGCCGCGCCCCGCTCGGCGAGGCCAGGCACCCTGACCGGCGCCGGATCGACGGCGCAGGAGGCCCGACTTCAGAAACCTCAGCGCGCGAGGCAAGCGATCGGCATCGCGATGGCGATGCTCGTCGGGGCCAGCGTCACCATCGCGCTCCGTCGGGGCGGATCGAGCGCCGGGGGCGAGGCGGGCGCGAAGGTCGCCTCGGCCGGCGCGCCGGCGTCGGAGGAGGTCGCCGCCCGCGCGTCGGCAGAGGTCGAGCGCTCCTCGGAGCCGCTGGAGAGCGTGACGCCCGCGGCGCCCGCTGCAGAGGCGACGGGCTCAGCAGCGGACGCCGCCCGCGAGACGGCGGCGCCCCCGACGTCCACCACGGCAGCACGGCCGCCGTCGAGCGCCACGCCCAGGACACCGCACGCGGGTGTCCCGGCTCCTCCGAGGAGGCCGCCGAACCCGCCGACGACCGCGCCGGGGCACGACCGCGCGCCGATTCCGGAGGTGCCCTTCTAGCGCGGAGACCCCTTGTTGGCATTTTCAGGGAGAAATAATTGAACAAGGAGGCGGGGAGACGGGGAGAGTGATGGGATTTCGCTCCCCGACTCCCTGTGAATTCTCTCGAAAAAGCCGAGGGGTTGCTTCAGTTCATCGACAAGACACGTGTCGGGTGCGAGCGTTTCGCTGCTGGCGACGGAGCGTCAACAGCGCGAGGCCCATGGCGACGACCGCTGCGTACGAGCTCTTCGGCTTGGCATCGCCGGCGACGACGGCGCACCCACCCGATTCACCTGCAGACTCCGAGCCCGCGCCGGTGGTGGCGCTGTCCGCAGCGCCGCTCGTACCGCCCGTACCGCTCGTGCCGCTCGTGCCGCTCGGGTCGCTGCCGCCCGTCGTGGTGACCTCGCCGCCACCAGCGGGCTGCCCGCCAGAGCCGACGGTCACGCCCTCGCCCGCGCTTCCGCCGTCACCCGAGGCGCCGCCGCTCCCCGCAGCAGGCCCGGCGCCGCCGACGTTCTGATCACCCCCGGAGCCGTCGCCCGAGCCACCCGTGCCGCCGCTGCCGGCAGCCTCGGAACAGTCGGTCTCCGGATCGGCGCCACCGGCCTTGTCGAGCCCGAAGAACGCGAGGATGGCGTCGGCCTCGTACGGCATGGAGTGCGCGCCGTTTCTTCCCGACCAGGCCTCGAACACCGTCTGACCACACTCGTTCTTCCAGAACTGGCGATCATAGGTGGTCCCGCCCGATGTGATCATGTCGGTCGAGGTCGGGGTCTCGCTCAGCTCGAGCACGTTCGTCCATTCCTTGATCGCCTCGGCCTGGTTCTTGTAGTTGATCGTCGCGTCCGCCGTGCCGTGGAAGATCTGAAGGCGCGGGCGATGCCCCGTGTACCCAGGAAACATCCCGCGAACCTGATCTCCCCATTGCTGCGCCGACTTGCTCGTCCTGCCCCCCGCGCAGTTGTTGCTCCATTGCTGGCCCGCGTCGAAGCCGTCCGCCCAGCACCCGGCCGCCACCCCCGCCCTCGCCGCGCCGGCCCGGAAGATGTCCGGGTACACCGCCAGCATGGCTTGCGTCATCATCGCTCCGGACGAGCCGCCCATCACGTAGACGCGCTTCGGGTCGCCTTTGTACTTCTCGAGCGTGTACTTCACCATCTGAGCGACGGCCTGCGTGTCGCCGCCGCCGTCGTGGGTCAGCGATTTCGTCGTGCCCACGTCCCAGCAATTCCGGCCGGTGGCCTCCGGAAGGATGATGATGAAGCCGTTCTTGTCGGCGCCCGCCTTGATACCCGAGATGCTGTTGAAGAACGAGCTCAACGGCGTGCTGCACGAGTGGCAGCCCACCACGATGGGCGGATTCTCGGCCAGCTTGTCCGGCACGTAGATGTTCATGTTGACGTAGCTCGGGACGCCGCTCGCCCCCCACGTCGCCCGGCTCACCGCCTGCACCGACGCCGCGTACACCGGCATGGCCGCGAACAGCCCCGAAGAGAACGACGCGACAACGAAAACGCGATTCTGAAATCGACGCATGTTCGAATACCTCTAAAGCTGGAGTCGCCGACGACGGCGCGCGATTGGCGCGCGGATGCTATCGACAGGGGAAGTTCGACGCAAGCCGCTCGGGATCCTTCCAATCCGCAAAATTGAACCAAGACCTCGCGCGTCAACGGGTCTTCCCGCGCTGCGGATGGCCGTAAACCCGCAGCTCACCCGTTCACGCCGGGCGGGCCGCCTTTCGACCTCGCTGCCGCGCACCGCTCTGCATAGACGGCCGGCGTGAAGCCGACCTGGGCCTTGAATTCCCGGATCAGGTGCGCTTGATCATGATACCCGAGCTCCTGCGCGAGCGCCGCCCACGCGACGGGCGCGCCCGTGGCCACGCGCTCCGCGGCCTCCTGCACGCGTGACCGCCGGATGATCCACTTGGGCCCGACGCCGATGTACCGCTCGAACGCGCGGTGCAGCGTGCGCACCGAGACGCCCGCGATCCGGGCGAGATGCTCGGCGCGGTGGATGTCGCGGTCTTCCTGCGCGCGGACGGCCAGCGCCGTCGCCTCGCCGAGCCCGGCGTCCTCCGGGCCCTTGCGTGCGCGCAGGAGCGCCTCCACGGCGCGGATCGCGACGGCGTCGTCCGGCTGGTCGAGCACGGCGCGCTCGAGCGGCCCGGCCGCGCCGCCGAAGATCTCGACGAGGGGGACGACGCTGTCGACCAGCCGGCGCATGGGGAGGGGCGCGAACGGGAAGAAGCCGCCTGGCTTGAACTTCGTCGCGACGACGCGGCCCGTGCCCTCGAGCCGGACGACCTCGCGCCGGGTTCCGATGCCGTGCACCGCCGAGCCCGGCGCCTCGATGGCCAGGTTGACGCAGGGGTGCGGCAAGAGCTCCTGCTCGAACGGCGCGGTGAGCGACCAGCGGACGACCCAGTGCCAGTCGACGAGCCTGGCCAGGTCCGGCGCGGGCGCGTGGCGGTGCAGCTCGAAGGAGCGCTGGAGACCCGCGGCGGGGTTCAGGATGCCGCGGGTGGGGTCCTCGGGGGTGATGCTCGGGCTCATGATCGCGCGTGGCGCTGTTTTACAATACCGGGCCTGGCCCGGGCAGTAGCGTCCGCCCCGGAGGCAGCAACATGGCTGATTCGACCACGACCCCGAGGGGCAACCTCGTCTTGTTCCATTCCCCGAACTCGCGCTCGGTGGGCACGCGCATCCTGCTCGAGGAGCTGGGCGCGCCCCACGAGCTCCGCGTGCTGAACATGAAGGCCGGCGAGCAGCGCAAGGCCCCTTACCTCGCCGTGAACCCGCTCGGCAAGGTGCCCGCGATCCTGCACGACGGCGCGCTCGTCACCGAGCAGGTCGCGATCGTCATTTACCTCGCCGATCTGTTCCCGGAGGCCGGCCTGACCCCGGCCATCGGGGATCCGCTGCGCGGGCCGTACCTGCGGTGGATCGCGTACTACGGGTCGTGCTTCGAGCCGGCCGTCGTCGATCGGGCGATGAAGCGCGATCCGGCCCCGGCCGCGACGTCTCCGTACGGAGATTTCGATACGATGTTCGGCGTCGTCGCGGAAGCGCTCCGGAAAGGGCCGTATCTGCTCGGCGAGCGGTTCTCCGCGGCCGATGTCCTGTGGGGCAAGGCGCTGGAGTGGATGGTGAAGTTCAAGCTCGTGCCCGAGCTGCCGGAGGTGACGGACTACGTCGCGCGGGTGTGCAGCCGGCCGGCGTTCGCGCGGATCGCGGCGAAGGACGCAGAGCTCGCCGCGGCGCACGAGGCCGCGGCCGCAGCGGAGGCGCGGGCGAGCTGATCGCCGCCCAGAACCCCTCGGGGCCGACGATCACGTCGCCCACCGCGAGCGCGCGGTGGGCCTCGCTCATGCCTTGGCCTTCGACTTCGACTTCGACTTCGCTCCGAGCTCGCTCATCGCCGTGGCGATCTCCGCCGCCACCGCCGCGTTGTTCTCGACCAGCGCGATGTTCGCGATGAGGCTCTTGCCCTCGGTGAGCTCGAAGATGCGCTTCAGGAGGAACGGCGTCAGGTCCTTGCGGCTCACCCCCTCTGCCTCGGCGCACCGGATCGCCTCCTCGATCCGCGCCTCGATCGCCCTGGCGTCCATCGCATGGCTCTCGGGGATCGGGTTGGCCACAAGGACCCCGCCCATGCCGAGCTCGAACTGCAGCGCGATGACCCTGGCCGCCTCCTCGGCGCTCTCGATCCTGTGGTCCACCTTCTGCCCGCTCTGCCGCGCCCAGAAGGCCGGGAAATCCTCGGTCTTGTAGCCCAGGACCGGCACGCCATGCGTCTCCAGCGTCTCCAGCGTCTTGGGAATGTCGAGGATCGATTTGGCCCCGGCGCAGACCACCGCCACCTGCGTCTGACTCAGCTCCTCGAGGTCGGCGGAGATGTCGAAGGTCGTCTCCGCCCCGCGATGCACGCCGCCGATGCCCCCGGTGGCGAAGACCTGGATACCGGCCCAGGCCGCCGCCATCATCGTGGTCGCCACGGTCGTCCCGGCCATCCCACCCAGGACCAGGAGCGCCGCCACGTCGCGCCGCGAGGCCTTGGCCGCCTTGCCGCCCCCCCTGGCCAGCCGCTCGAGATCTTCCCCCTTCACGCCCACCCTGAGCTTGCCGTCCATGATGGCGATCGTCGCCGGCACGGCGCCGTTCCGGCGGACTACCGCCTCCACGCGCCGCACCATCTCGAGGTTCTGCGGATACGGCATGCCGTGCGTGATGATGGTCGACTCCAGCGCGACCACCGGCTGGCCGCCAGCGAGCGCTTTCCTGACCTCGGACGAGATGGAGAGGTGGTCCTTGATCGACACGCGGAGATCCTCCGGCTGCGAGGGTCTGGCGCGTATATCGCGTCCGCGCCGCAGCGAACACCGCTATACTCGGGCGCCGCGAAGCCCATGAGCGCCCCGGTGAGCCTCGGAGACGTCGTCGCCGGCAGATACCGCGTCGAGCGCCTGCTCGGCCAGGGCGGGATGGGCGTGGTCATGGCCGCCCGCCACCTGCACCTCGGCAACCAGGTCGCGCTCAAGCTGCTGCGCCGGGACGCGCTGGTCGACGCCGCGGCGCGGGAGCGCTTCCTGCGCGAGGGGCGGGCGGCGGCGGCGCTGCGCGGCGAGCATGTCGCCCGCGTCTTCGATCTGGGCTTCCTCGACACCGGGGATCCATTCCTTGTCTTCGAGCTGCTCGAGGGCTGCGATCTCGGCGCGCTGCTGCGGGCGCAGGGGCCGCCTCCGGTCGAGGTCGCCGTGGGGTACGTGCTGCAGGCCTGCGAGGGGCTGGCCGAGGCGCACGCGCGCGGGATCGTGCACCGCGACCTGAAGCCCGGGAACCTGTTCCTGGCGCGGCGGGCCGACGGCTCGCAGCTCGTGAAGGTGATCGATTTCGGGATCGCGAAGCACACGCTCGCGCCCGCGCCCGCGGCCGCCGGGGAGCAGCTCACGAGCACGTTCGCGGTGCTGGGCACGGCCCTCTACATGGCCCCGGAGCAGATGCGCTCGGCGCGCACCGCCGACGCCCGCTCGGACATCTGGGCGCTGGGCGCCGTGCTCTACCGATTGCTCAGCGGGGCGCCGCCCTTCCCCGGGGAGTCGCTGCTCGACGTCTGCGCGGCCATCCAGCGCGGTCCGGCGCCGCTCGCCGCGGCCCGCCCCGGCACCCCGCCGGCGCTGGAGGCCGCCGTGCTGCATTGCCTCCGGCAAGACCCGGCGGAGCGCCCCGCCGACGTGGCCGCGCTCGCCGCCGCGCTGGCGCCGTTCGCGCCGCACGAGGGGCAGGCCGCGGAGCGCGTCGCCCGCACGCTGCGGGGCGGCGGCGGCCCGGCGGCGCCGCCCGCGCCGCGCGGTCAGCCCTCGGGAGAGCCTGCGGCGGCGCCTCCCGAGATGGCGAGCGCGCCGGCCGCGCCGCCGCTCGCCGAGCGCTCGCCTGACACGGCCTCCGGCTCCGCCGCAGGCGCAGCGCCGACGCTCTCCCGGGCAAACGCCCCTCCAGCGCGCACCCTCTCCCGCGCCGAGGCCCCCGAGATCAAGGTGCACCCGCCGCTCATCGCCCGGCAGGCGGCGCTGGCGGCGCTGGCGGGCGCCGCGGATCAGATCGCCGGCGGGGCGCGCTTCGTGGTGATCACCGGCCCACTCGGTATCGGCCGCACGCGCGTGCTGCAGGCCGGGATCGAGGCGGCCGGGCTGCCGGCCGAGCGCGTGCTGCGCGGGAGCTGCTCGCCCGAGCGGCAGAGCCCGCTGCGGCCGCTGCGCCGCGCCCTCGACACGCTGCCGCCCGGCGGCCGCGCGGCCCTCGCCCAGCTCTCCGACGCCGTGGATCGCGCGCTCGCGCCGGCCGCGCTGCCCAGCGCCGGCGACGCGGACAGCGCGCTCGAGGGGGTCGAGGCGGCGCTGCTCCGCGCCGCCGCCGAGCCGCTGCTGCTCGCGCTCGACGACCTCCAGTGGGCCGACCCGACGACGCTGCGCCTGCTCTCGCTGCTCGCCGAGCAGGCCGCGAGCGGCGATCCCGCGCGGCTGCTCGTGCTCGCGGCGGCCCGCAACGAGCCGAGCCCGTCCCCGAAGCTGCGGGCCTTGCTCGGGGTCGTGCGCTCCAGGATACGGCCCGGGATCAAGCACCTCGCGCTGGAGCGGCTGGACGAGGCCGACTCCGAGCGGCTGGCGCACGCCATCGCGCCGCTCTCCGCGGAGCTCGCGCAGACGGTGGCGCGGGGCTCCGGCGGCGTGCCCTTCTTCGCGGTGCACGCGCTCCTGGCCTGGCGCGAGACGGGCGCCATCACGTGGCAGGACGGCGTGCTGCAGGCGGCCTCCGGGCGGGCGCTCCACGAGCAGGTGCCCGGCGTCGCGGAGCTGGTCGAGGACCGCCTCGCGAGCCACTTCGAGCCGGGCAGCGACGCCGAGCGCGCGGGGCTGCGCGCCCTGGCCGCGATCGCCCTGTACGGCGGCGGCCTCGGCTTCGAGGTCCTCTACCGCGTGGTGGCCAGCGACGAGCTGCTCGAGAGCGCCGTGCACGCCTGGGTCGAGGCGGGAATGCTCACCGTGTCGGGGGAGCCGCCGGAGATCGGCTTCGGGCAGGAGATGGTGCGGCAGGCGGTGCTCGGCGTGGCGCGCAAGCGCCCCTGGTTCCCGCGCCTGCACCGGGCGCTCCTCGACGCCATCGCCGCGGGGCCTGGCGCCGCGGCGGACGCGGCGTTCCTGGCCGCCGGCTACGAGAAGCTCGGCGCCGTCGAGCCGGCGCGGGCCTGGCTGCAGCGAGCCATGGATGCGGCCTTCGCGGCCGGGCTCTTCGAGGAAGCCGCCGGGCTCGGCGATCGGCTGGCGGCGCTGGCCGGCGATCCCGGCGAGCGCGCCGCGATCGAGCTCGACATCGTGCGCGTCCTCTTGCGAGGGCGCGCCTTCGAGGACGCGAGGCAGCGGCTGGAGCGGCCGGGGGCGAGCGCGGGCGCCCTCGCTCCGGCGAGCGCCGCGGGCCTGCGGCGGCGCATCTACCGGCTGGAGGTGGCCCGCGGGCTGCACGAGGCGGGCAGCGGGGACGAATCGCTGCTCGCCGACGCCGACGCGCTCGGCGACGAGCGGCTGCGCTGCGAGGCGCGGATGGCCCTCGCCGGGGTGACGCGCGGGCCTCGCGCCATGGCGCTCGCCGGCGAGGCGGTCGAGCTGGCGGTGCGCTGCGGCCCCGGCCTGGAGCTGCCGGCGCGCGTGCTGCGGTTCGAGCTCGACTACGAGGCGGATCGCTGCGACCTCGAGCTGGCGGACGCCGATCTGAAGCGCGCGCTCGAGCTCTCGGCGGCCAGCGCCTCGGTGTGGCGGCAGATCGAGATCGACGGCGATCTCGCGGTGGTCGAGGCCGAGCTGGGGCGGCTCGCGGCGGCCATCGAGCGGCTCTACGGGCTCGCGGCGCGGGCCGAGCGCTACGGCATGCGGGCGCAGCGCCGGCTGCTCCTGCAGAACCTGGCGGCCTTCCTGCTGCGCGCCGGCCGCGCGGCCGAGGCGGCGGAGGTGGCGGGGCGCTCCGCGGCGCTGGCGACCGAGGCCGGCGATCCGGCGCTGCGCGGCGTGGCGCTGTCGCTGCGGGCGGAGGCGCTGCGGCGCTGCGGCGACGCGGGCGCGGCGCTGCGCTGCGCCGACGAGGCGGTCGCGCTGCAGGAGAAGCGCGGCGACGCGATGCTCTCGCTGACCCTGCTCCGGCGCGCCGAGCTGCTCGCCGGCATGGGCCGCAGCGCCGAGGCGCTGGCGGACGCGCGGGCCGCGCGCCGCGTGGCCGAGCAGCACCGCGAGCGCGACCGCGTGCTCTGCGCGGATCTCTGGGAGGCGCTGCACCTGGCCCGGCGCGGCGCCGCGCCGCCCGAGGAGGTGGCGCGGGCGCTCGCCGAGGCGCAGGCCGCGGACGTGACGCTGCGCGAGCTGACGATGAAGCTGATGGAAGAGGCGCGGGCGTGGCTGGAGCAGCGTCCGGCGCCCGCCGCCTCGGGCTGAGAGGGCAGCGGGTCAGCGCGGAGCAGCGGGTCAGCGCGGGCGCTGGGGCACGATGACCCCGCGATCCGGCTTGCACGCCTTGTCCTTCTCGCTCCAGAAGCAGCCGGGCGGGCAAGCCGGCGGCGGCTCGGCGGGGGTGCCCGCCGGCCACACGCACTCCTCGACGACGCCGCCCGCCGCGGGCGCGGCCGAGCGATCAGGCGCCGAGCCATCGGGCGCGGCCGCCCCCTCGGGCGCGGCCGAGACATCGGGCGCCGCCGCCCCCTCGGGCGACGTCGGCGCATCGGGCGGCGGGGTGGAGCCGCACGCGACGAGGAGGGCGGTGAGTAAAATTACAATTGAGCGACTCACGTTGCTGCGCATCGCACCGTTTTCCTTCTTTTCTGTCCTCATGCGCAAGAGCTCAGGCGCGCCTGTCCTCGGGCCGGCGCTGCCGTCGAACGCACCCCAGCAGGAGCGCGGCGAGCGCCAGGGCTGCGGCGCTCCCGTTCGATCCCGGGCCGACGGCGCAGCCGCAGCCGCGCGGGCCGGGCGCGACCGGCGGGGGCGGCGCCGGCCGCTGCGGGACGTCCTTGCCGTCGAGGCTCGACCAGTCTCCGGCGCTGATGAAGCCGGCCCAGTAGAAGGGGTGCTGGTTGCCGGGCGCGGCGCGCACCGCGAGCGCGGCCTCGCGCAACGCCTCGCTGCGCCCGCCGCCGCCCTGGAGCCGGCGGTGGTACTGCACCATCAGATCGCGCGTCTCCCGATCGCTGATCTTCCACAGGCTCATCACCAGGGACTGCGCTCCCGCCATCAGCACCGCGCGCCGGAGGCCGTACACTCCATCGCCGCTGCGGGCCGCGCCGACCCCGGTCTCGCAGGCCGAGAGCACAACGAGCCGCGTCCCGTAGAGATCCAGGCCGGCGAGCTCGTGCGCGGTCAAGATCCCGTCCTCTCGCCCCGTGACGGGCTGGTTGGCCGTCGCCAGCGCCAGGCCGCCGCGCAGCAGCGGGCTCTCGAGGGCCCGCCCGGCCGACGCGACGACGGGCGGCAGGAAGAAGCCGTGCGTGGCGATGTGGAGGATGCGCGGGTGCGCCACGGCCTGCACGGCCTCCTCGGTCGCCGCGGCGCCGGTGAGCGCCTTCGCTCCCGGGATCACCGCGCCGATCGCCGCGATCTCCTCGGCCGTGCCGGGCAGCGGGCGGAAGCGGATGTCGCCGAGCTCGATCGAATCGGGGCCTGCCCCCGGGCGGTAGCGCGAGCGCTGCCGGTCGGGATCGCCGAAGTCCGGCGCGCCGATCAGCACGGCGGCCGGCCCGGGCTCGGGCGGCGTCTCATCGTGGAGGAAGCGCACGAGATCGCGCCCGCTCGACAGGTAGGTGAAGGTGAAGCGCTCGATCAGCGCGCGCCCGCCCTCGTCGAGCAAGGCGCCGAACGGGACCAGGTTGAGCTCGCCGTCCGGGCTGATCAGGATCCGGCGCGCGTCGCCAAGGAGCGGCCGGAGCGGCCGCAGCACGCGCTCGTCGAGGGCCCGGGCGGCCGGCGCCGGATCGCGCCGCGGGCTCGCCAGCGCCTGCCGCAGCTCGTCCACCAGGCCAGCGGCGGCGCGCGCCTCGCCGAGGTCCACGAAGCGGGCGGCGCCGCGCCGGCGCAGCACGTACGCCGCGAGGCGCGGGGCCTCCGCGGCCTCGCCCACGGGGCGGCGCACGATCATCTCGACGAGCGCCGCGTCCTCCGGGATCGCCGCCTTCACCTCGGCGAGCGTCACCAGCCGGTCGTCGCGCAGGAGGGTCGCGCCGCGCTTGCCCAGCTCCGCCTCGAGCCGGGCCTTCTGGCGCTCCAGCTCGGCGAGCGCGGCGTCGTGCTCCGCGGCCGGCACGGCGCCCGGGCCGCGCACGATGGCGTCGACGATCGCGCCCTGGATCGCCACGAGCTCGCGGAGCAGCCGCGCGTCCTCCGGCCTCTGCCGATCGCGCAGGGCGGCGCGGCCCGCCGCCAGCGCGTCGAGGGCGCGGCCTTTGCGCCGCAGGATCGTGGTAAGCGCCAGGTCCACCGCCGCGCCGCCCTGCGGCGAGGCCGCCGCGGGCAGCGCCAGGACGAGGTCGGTCTGGCCGCGCAGCGCCTCCACGGCGGCGAGCTTCTGCTCCTCGGAGCTGTCCGCGAGCAGCGCCGCCGCGCGGCGGTCGCGGATCTCCGTGCTCCGCGCGAGGGCCTGCGCCGCGCTCGGGATGCTCCCCGCGCGCAGGTGGCCCTCGGCGAGCGCGTCGAGCGCGTCGGCCACCCTGGGGTGCAGGGGGCCGAAGACCTTCTCGACGATCGCGAGGGCCCGCCGCGAGAGCGCCTCCGAGCGCCCCGGATCGGGCCGTCCGCCGCCGCGGGCCAGGGCGGCGCGCCGCAGCAGCGCCTCGGCCACGGCGGGGTGATCCGGCCCCGACGCCTCCTCGAGATCGGCCTGCGCCCGCTGGTAGAGCGCGGCGGCGGCGCCGTCGTCGCCGGTCGCGCGCCGCAGGTCGCCGAGGTGCAGGCGCAGCGCGGCGGTGGCCGGGTGCCCCGGCCCGAGCACCTGTTCGCGGATGGCGAGCGCGCGATCGAGCAGCGGCGCGGCCCGCGCCGGCTCGCCGCGCTGCATGTGCCCGAGCGCGAGGCCGTCGAGCGACTCGGCGGCCGCCAGGTGCCCGGGGCCGAGCGCCTCCTCCTGGAGCGCAAGCGCCCGCGTGAACGCCTGCACGGCGCGGTCGGGCCTGCCGATCGCCAGGTGGAGGCGGCCGAGGCTGTCGAGGACGCGGGCGAGGCGCGGGCTCGGCGTGCCAGCGCTGCGCGCGCGGGCGCTGGCGGCCTCGAGCGCCTTGACGAGCAGCGGCTCGGCGACCTCGGGCTCGCCCCTCTCCAGGGCCAGATCGGCCTGGTTGCGGAGCAGCTCGACCTGCACCGCGGGCGCGCCCCGATAGCTCTCCGCGGCGAGCCTGAGCATGGCCTCGGCCACGTCGTGGTCTGCCTTCATCGCGAACAGGCGGCCGACCTCGCTGTAGGCGAGGCAGGGGAACGGGCTGCCCAGCAGCGCGTCGAACGCGACGATCTCGCGCCGCAGCCCCTCGGCGGCGGCGCTGTCGCCGCGGAGGGCCGCGAGGCGCGCGAGCCCGGCGATCGAGAGGCCGGCGAGCTCCTCGTCGCCGGCGACGAGGATGCGCCGGTAGATGGCGTGAGCGCGCGCGAAGACCTCCTCGGCGCGCCGGTGCTGGCCGAGCTCGATCAGGATCCACCCGAGCTGATCGAGCGCCGCGCCGACGAACAGCTCGGGCGACGGCGTGGCCGGGGTGTGCTGCTTCGGCAGCCGGCCCTTGTAGAAGGCGACGACCTTCTCGTGCAGGGCGACGTCGCGCTCGGCGAGCGCGGCGGCCTCGGCCAGGCGTTCCTCCTCGAAGAGCCTCTCCGCCCCGAGGTGCGCGACGTCCGCCTCGTTCAACGTGGCGTTGAGCCCCGCCGGGCCCTCTGCGCCCGCAATGCCGGGCGGCAGCGCGAGCAGCAGCGCCACGCCCGCGGCGAGCCACGGCGCGCGGCGGGCGGCGGCCCGCGAGGCCGGCATCAAGGCTCCCCTTTCGGCCGAATTCCGTGCTTGTCGAGGAGCTTGTGCACGAGCTGCCTCGACACGCCCATGGCGCCGGCCGCGCGCGAGATGTTGCCCTTGTGGCGGCCCAGCCAGGCGGTCAGGTAGCTCCGCTCGAACTGCTCCATCACCATCTCGCGCGCCTCGAGCAGCGGCATCTCGAGCAGCGGGTCCAGGCGCGCCGCCGCGGCCACGGGCCCGGGCGCGGGGGCAGGTGGGCGCGCCGCCACGGCGCCCTCCTTGAGGGGCCGGAGCAGCTCGTCGACCGTCTCCGGGAACAGGAGCAGGCGCGCCACCACGTTGCGCAGCTCCCGCACGTTGCCCGGCCAGTCGTGGGCGGCGAGCAGCGACAGGGCGTTCGGCGGCAGATCGGCGAGGGAGCGAGGCGGGTTGTGCGCGGCGAGGAAGCGCTCCACCAGGGCGGGGAGGTCGTCCTTGCGCTCGCGCAGCGCCGGGACCTGGACCTCGACCACGGCGAGCCGGTAATAGAGGTCCTCGCGGAACTGCCCCTCCGCCGCCCGGGCGCGCAGGTTCCTGTGCGTGGCGGCGACGACGCGCGCGTCGAACGGCCGGAAATCGCTGGCGCCGAGCCGCCGGACCTGGCGCGCCTCCAGCGCCCGCAGCAGCTTGGGCTGGAGCTCGAGCGGCAGCTCGCCGATCTCGTCGATGAACAGCGTGCCGCCGCTCGCCTCCTCGAGCAGGCCGGCGTGCGCGGCCTGGGCGCCGGTGAAGGCGCCGCGGGTGTGGCCGAACAGCTCGGACTCCACCAGGTTGGCCGTCGTCGCGCCGCAATCGAAGACGACGAAAGGCCCGTTCCTGCGCGGGCTGTGCTCGTGGATGGCCCTGGCCAGCACCTCCTTGCCGGTCCCGGACTCGCCGAGCAGGAGGAGGGTCTGATCGGTGGCGGCGGCGCGCTCCAGCTTGGCGAAGAGCGCGCGCATGGCGAAGCTCCGGCCGATGGCGTCGCCGAACATGCCAGTCGGCGACAACGGCACGAGCCGGGGCTCGCCGGCCGGGTGGACGACGAGCTCCGAGTCGCCGACGAGCACGGCCACCCGGGGGGCGAGGCGCGCCTCCAGGATGGCCGTCTGGCCGAGCAGCGTGCCGTTCTTGCTGCCCAGATCGCGGAGGAAGATCCCCTCGGGCGTGAGGCGCAGCTCGCAGTGCCTGCGCGAGACCCGGGCGTCGGGGACGACCAGGGTGCAGTCCTGGCCGGTCCCGACGATGACAGGGCTGATATCGAGGGGCGCCTCCGTCACGTGACCTTGCGGCGAGGTGACGCGGACACGGAGGGAGGGCATGCGGAGCGAGCGATCGCGATCCACGCTCGTGAGCGTGCAGGGCTCGGGCTCGTCCCTGGCTGGCTTCATGCACCGGACAGTACGTGGATCGCCCGGCGAAAGCTATCGCGCGCGGCCGTCCCCGCGCGGCGCGGATCTCACTTCACGCGGGCCGTGCGCAGCCTCGTCTTGGAGTCGGCCTCGTCGCTCACGATGTCGAGGGCGTCGTTGGTCTTGGCCCAGTCGAACGGCATCCACGAGAACGACATGCCGTTCGCGTTCGAGGTGTCCTCGTCGTCCGTCATGATCCAGCCGTCCGCCCGGCTGTCGGAGAGGTGTGCGCGCGCCAGGATCCCGTAGCTGAAGCCGAGGTTCGGGAAGCCGATCATCGCGCCGGCGCTGCCGCGGAACAGGCAGAACCCGAGCGTGGTCTTCGAGGGGCTCTGCGTGGAGGTGTTGGGAAAGATGTTCCCCGTGGACGAGTTGCTGTTCGACGTGTCCTCGTTGTCGAAGGTGCGCGAGAACGCCTCGGAGCCGGCGGGGCAGGCGCTGCCGAGCCTGAGCACGGCGTACGGCTCCCCGCTGTCGAGCGGCTTGAAGAAGCTCCCCGGCACGCGGCAGAAGACGAACCTGGTGTTGCTATCGCTCTGCGTCGCGCCGATCCAGCCGGCGTGATCGTTGCCGTTGCTCGTGTCCTCGTCGTCCATGAAGATCGTGATCTGATCGAAATTGGAGGGGCACGCGCTTGCCGGGATGACGCCCACGTCGTTCACCCCCAGCGCCGACTCGGCCTCACCGACGTCCTCGGCCTCGCCCGAGCCGATGTCCAGGCCGTCGCCCAGCTCGTCCGCGCCGTCGCCCGGCTCGTCCGTGCCGGCGACGCAGCCCGGGGTCATCAAAGCGGCAGCGCCGAGGAGCGAGAGCGCGAAGGTGGTGTTGCAGAGAGCGATTCCGACGTGTCCGAGGGTCTTGTTGAGAGAGAGCATGGCAAGTTCTCCATTGTCATCGGGCGGCGCGGGCCGCCTCGCCGGTTTCCGTTGTTCTCCAGCGCGCGAAGCCCATTCTTCGCTGCCGTCTGGACGCCGGGGCGCTTTGGCGCTCTGGCGGTTCAACGAGTCAACGCTTCAACGCCTCGACGCTTTTGCAGGCAGCGTGCCGAGCCCGCCCCGCACGCATTCCTGCGGAGCGCGCCGCCGCGCGCCGCCTCCGGCTGTCAGCGACCATCGACAGCTGTCAGCGATCGATGACACCTGACAGCGCCTGCTGACAGCGCGGTGGCCTTTGCCCTTTGCGCTGGCCTCCCGCCCGCTGCTTCAGGACCCGGTGGACTGGTACCGCCGCTCCCCGAAGCGCCAGATGCGCAGCGACACGAGCAGGAACGCCACGCCCACGAGCGGCGACGCCCAGCGCGCGGCCTCCGGCAGCGCCGGGACCGTGGGGCGATCGAGCAGCGCCCCCGCGGGGATGTAGCTCACGAACGCGAGCGGCACGACGAACGTGAAGAAGCGCCGGAACCAGTCGCGGTACAGGGTCAGCGGGTACTGCGCCGCCTCCGTGCCGCCATAGGTCAACGCGTTCATGATCTCCAGCGACTCGACCGTCCAGAAGCACAGCGTCGCCTGGAGCACGAGGAGCCCGTAGAACACGCAGGCGCCGCCGACGATCGCGCCGGCGAGCAGCGCCAGCTTGGCGGCCGTCCACCCCACGCTCAGCGCGCTACCGGCCCACAGGAGCATCACGAGGCCGACGGCGAGCCGCCCTGCGCGCAGGAACTGGAACTCCCCGGTGGCGACCTGGAACGCCGTGGAGCGCGGGCGCAGGAGGAGCCGGTCGAAATCGCCCGATTTCACCATCGCGGAGAAGGTGTCGAACCCGCGGCCGAACGACTCGGCGAGCGCGAACGAGACGTTGACGAGGCCGAACAGCAGCGCCACCTCCGCGAAGCGCCACCCCCGGACCGCGCCGAACCGGTCGAACAGCGCCCACGCCCCGAGCAGCTCGATGCCCACCGTGATGAACTGCCCGACAGACCACATCACGAACGACGCGCGATACTGCATCTGCGCCCGCAGCGACGCGGCGGCCAGCCGGAGGTAAAGCCTCGTTGCATCGAGCGACATCTCGTCTGTTCCTCGTCTGTTCCTCGCCTCGCCTCGCCTCGCCTCGCCTCGCCCTCGCCCTCGCCCCTCAGCCGCCCTGCACCACGAGCCGGCGCAGGCCGCGCGCGACCATCGCCCTGCCGAGCGCCACGAACACGGCGGTCCACAGCGCCTGGTGCAGCAGCACGCCGGGGAGCGCCCCCGCGGGCAGGTGCCCGAGGTAGAGCCGGAACGGCGCGTCGACCATGCCCCGGAACGGCAGCGCGTCGAGCCACGGCAGCATCCACCCCGGAAACAGCGGCAGCGGCACGATCATGCCGGAGGCGACGAGCACGAGCGACGGCACGATCCGCGCGATGCCGTCGCCGGACGTCGTCCACAGCATCGTCGACGTCACCGCCGTCGCGAACGCGCCCACGAGCGCCGCCGCGCCGACCATCGCCGCCGCCCACGCGCCCGCGGCGGCCAGCGACGGCGGCAGCCCCATCCCGAGGAGCGGCACCGCGACCGCGAACATCGGGACCGCGCGCAGCAGCGTCGGCGCGACGCGCGCGGCGAGCGCGCGGGCGAGCCAGAGCGCGTGAAGATCGAGCGGGCGCGCCAGCTCGTAGCCCACCGCGCCGGTGCGGATCAGCTCGCGCACCTCGGGGTCGGGGTTCGTCGAGAACGGCAGCAGCTGGAAGAACGCCTGTCCGAGCCACGTGTACGTGATCGCCTGTCCGAGCGCCATCGGCGGCGGCGCGCCCGAGACGGCGTTCCCGTAGAACGCCTCGAGCACCATGACCTTGATGAACCCCCAGAACAGCTGCGTGCCGAATCCGGCCGCGGCGGCGGCGCGGTACTGCAGGAGCGCGCGGCAGCGCGCCCGAAACACGGCGACACAGGCGGCGAAATTGGCCGCGAAGCGCTCGAACGGCGCGCTCACGGCGGCGCCCCCGCCTCGCCGCCCTCGCCGTAGAGCCGCGCCACGATCTCGTCGATGGGCGGGTTCTGCACCAGGAGGTCGCGCACCGGGGCGCGGGCCGTGACGCGCCCGACCAGCTCCGCCGTCGAGATCACGGCGGGGTCGAAGCGCAGCGTCACGCGGGCGCCCTCGCGGCGGATCACCTCGGCGCGCGGCTCGGCGATCTCCGCCGCGGGGTCCGCCAGGTCCACGATGAGCCAGCGCTCCGCGGTGACCTGCGCGCGCAGCGCCTCGAGCGAGCCGTCCGAGAGCACCCGCCCCCCGGCGATGAGGATGACCCGCGAGCAGAGGGCCTCGATGTCGTCCATGTCGTGCGTCGTCAGGATCACCGTGACGCCGCGCTCGCGGTTGAGCCGCTGCACGAAGCGCCGCACCGCGAGCTTCGAGACGGCGTCGAGGCCTATCGTGGGCTCGTCGAGGAAGAGCAGGTCGGGCGCGTGGAGCAGCGCGGCCGCGAGATCGCACCGCATGCGCTGGCCGAGGCTGAGCTGCCGCACCGGCGTGTCGAGCAGCGGCCCGAGATCGAGCATCGCGACGAGCTCGTCGCGCGCGCGGGCGTGATCGGCCGCGCCGACGCGGTAGATGTCCCGGAGGAGCTCGAACGAGTCGATCACCGGCAGATCCCAGAGGAGCTGGGTGCGCTGGCCGAACACGACGCCGAGGCGCCCCACGTGCGCGACGCGCTCGCGCCACGGGACGCGGCCGGCCACCTCGCATCGCCCCGAGTCCGGCACGAGGATGCCCGCCAGGATCTTGACCGTCGTCGACTTGCCTGCGCCGTTCGGCCCGATGTACCCGACGAGCTCGCCCCGCTCGAGCGAGAACGAGACGCCCGCGAGCGCGTCGACGGCGCGGTAGCGCGGGCGCACGAGCCCGGCGAGCGCGCCCAGGGCGCCCGGCCGGCGCTCGGCCACCCGGTACGCCTTGCGCAGGTCCTCGACGACGATCAGCGGCATGACGGCGGCCAGGGTCTCACGGGCGGCCCGGGAGCATACTGGACCTCGGCCGGGCGGCCAGCGCCCGCGTGCCCCGACCTAGGTCAAGCCGCCTGCGCCGCGAACGCGGACCTCCAGCGCGCGTCTCTCGGCGCCTGCGGATACGCGCCTGCCGACCTGGGCCCAGCGCTGAGCCGCAAGCTGATGGCCCTCGCGCTGCTGCACCGGTACAGCCATCTCAGGTTCCAGCTCGGGCTCGAAGGCTGGGAGTCCCGCGTCTCCTCGCTGCCCGAGCTGGAACAGACGATCTGGCCGTTCTGACGGGAGATCTGGCCGAGCTCGGCGGCTCGCGGCCGGCGCGCCCCGCCGCGATCACATGGCCGCGAGCAGAGCGGCGACGTCCTCGCAGGAGTGCTCCTCGACGGCCCGGCAGTTCGCCACGTCAGCCCACGGCCGGAAGCCGCACCCCTCGGCGTCCTCCTCGCACGCCGCTTCGACGTCCGGAGAGACGACGAGGTCGCAGATCCGATGCGGCGACGGCGCCTCCCACACCGGCGTCGGCCCGCACTCCATCCCTTCGCGCCCGCAGTGCCTCTCGCGGGTCTGCACCAGCGCGGTGCCGTCGCCCAGCACGAAGATCAGCGATTCGGTCTCGTCGACGTACGGGCCAGGCGTGAGCAGCGAGCTGAGGACGCCCGTGCCGCCTCCGATCACCAGCTTGGCCGCGCACGGGAGCGCCTCTGGCGGGCTCGGATAGGCATGCATGGTGACCGGTTCACAGCTCGGCTCGAAGTTGCAGGCGAACAGATCCAGGGCCGGATCGGTCGCCTCCGCGCCGCCGCCCGACGTGGTCTCGGACGACTCCGGCCCGGGATCCGTGTCGTCGCCCCTGTCCGGCTCCGCCTCGGCCTCGGCGCCGTCCGAGCCCTCGACGCGCGCGCAAGCGACGATGAACGGAAGCTGTGCCGCTGCCAGCAGGAGCGCTCCCTGGATGACGCGATGTGCTCTCATGGTATTGCCCTTTCCCAACGAGCCTGTGGAGACTGTGCCATGCATGGCGCAAAGCAAGCGGCGCGCCACACCGTCCCCGCATCGCGGCGGCGCCCTTGCTCTCCGCGGCTCCAGCCTCCATCCGCAGGCGGACAGCGCGCGGGAGACGTCGCCCCCCGAAGCGCCACGATACTGACGCGCCTCCTTCAAGGCCTGCCGCTGACCCATGATGGCACAAACGGACCATCGGACCCGCCACCCGGCACACAATGACGCAACCCCGTGCCTCGAAGCTCTGCTGGGGCGCCCCAGAGCCTCCTCTTGCAATGGCGCTGTTCTCGAAGCAGTATCGCGGCGGAACGGGTCAGCCTGGCTCTACCCCTCTCTTCGTCTATTTGTAACGAGTCCTACTTATCCTTGTTCACTTCGAGGCAGCGTGGCTGACGCGGCCATCTTGGCGTTTTGAATGTCGTTGCGCCGTCGCTCTCGACGGTTGCAGATGCTCAGGGAAACATCGTTTACCAGAACAACGCCTTCTTCCCCATCGACGAGCGGAACTTCATAAACACTGTCACTCATCACCGCTGCGGTACGCCAGGAAAAGCGCGCACCAGGCCACAGCCACCGCGACGCATGGCGGCGTCCCCCCGTGCGCCACGATCACGAAAACGGATGCCGACCCTAAAAATCGAGGCGATTGCGTGATCAGATCGGCGTGCTGCGGGAATTCTCCCGGGCCACACCAGCGAGGTGCAACCTGGGTGACACCCAGCCAACTTGCGCAGAGAAGGCGTACTCTGCCTCCGAGCTTCATCTGTCAACGACCATCGACCACGGAACCCAGCCCGACCGCAGGCGACGCGGCGTGCAGCGAGGGGCCTTCCGCGCCGGACCGTGTCCGCGCGTCAAGGGCGCCTCGCCGCGGGCCACGGGACCGTCGGTGTGCATGTCACGCTCTGGTGAGATCACCCGGATCGCCACGGTGTGATCGCTCGGAACAGCGCCTCGTGATCACCGGGATCGCGATCACGATCGCGCGGATCGCCGCAGGGATTTGGACGATTGCATAGGAGCGCCCGGCCTCAGCGCCGGAGGTCACGGCCCGTGTCCAGCGCGGGCGCGTCGACGACGCCGGTCAGCCGCATCAACGAGGGAAACACCGTTATGAGTTACGCACGCATGGTCATCAGGAAGGGTCGAATCGGATCCTCGCTACTCTGCTTGCTGCTCCCCATGTCGCTCGCTTCGTTGACCGCCTGCGGGTCGGATGGAGCGAAGGGCGATCCGGGAGAGCCGGGCGCGCCCGGCGCGCCCGGAGAGCCGGGGCCCGAGGGCCCGCCCGGCGAGACGCCCGTGTCGCCGGTCGACCCGGTGACGGGCTCCCTGGAGAAGTACGTTTCAACCGAAGGTGGAGCGGGCCGCTTCCCCCTCGCCGTGGGCGGCAAGGTCGCTCCGCTGGTCGTCAGCGAGAGCGATTATGCGGGCGTGAACCGCGTCGTGGACGACCTCGCGGCGGACATCCAGCGGGTGACCGGCGCTGCCGCGGCCGTCGACAACGAGATCCCGGCGTCGGCGAAGGAAGTGGTCCTCGTCGGGACGGTGGGCAATAGCCCGATCATCGATCAGCTGGTGGAGGCCGATCGGCTCGACGTCTCCGGCTTGACGGGGAAGTGGGAGACGTTCGTCACGCAGATCGTCGAGCAGCCGGTGGAGGGCGTGGACCGAGCGCTCGTCATCGCGGGCAGCGACCAGCGCGGCACCATCTTCGGCGCGTACGACCTCTCCTCGCAGATCGGCGTGTCGCCCCTGTACTGGTGGGACGACGTCCCGGCCCAGAAGAAGCAGGCGCTCTTCGTGCTCCCCGGGCAGCACACCCAGGGCGAGCCGAAGGTGAAGTACCGCGGGTTCTTCATCAACGACGAGAACCCCGCGACGGGCAACTGGGCGGCCAAGATGTTCGGGCCGGGCAAGGCGGAGGGCTTCCCCGGAGGGCTCAACCACCTTTACTGGGAGAAGATCTTCGAGGTCGCGCTCCGCATGAAGGCGAACTACATCTGGCCGGCCGTCTGGGGCCGCGCGTTCGCCGAGGACGACCCGGAGAACCACGCGACGGCCACGCGGTACGGCATCGTGATGGGGACCTCGCACGAGGCCCCGATGATGCAGGGTATCGAGGAGTGGAATCGCCACGTGGTCGCGGCGCAGAGGGATGCGGCAGGCACCATCACCAAGGCAGGGAGCGATCCGTACGGCGGCACCGGCGAGTGGCGCTTCTCGGTGAACTCCGATGCGCTGAAGAAGCACTGGACCAAGGGCATCCAGCGGATGGTCGACGAGAAGATCGAGGGCGTCGTCACGCTCGGCATGCGCGGCCCCGGCGACGTCAGCCTGCCCCCGGCGGACGGCATCCCGCTCATGAAGAACATCGTCGAGTCCCAGCGGAAGATCCTCGCCGACGTGACGGGGAAGGACGTGACGACCATCCCCCAGGTCTGGACGCTGTACAAGGAGATCCAGGGCTACTGGGACGAAGGCATCACCGTGCCGGACGACGTCACGGTGGTCTATTGCGACGACAACTGGTCCAACATGAAGCGCCTGCCGAAGCTCGGCAAGCAGCGGGCCGGCGGCTACGGCCTCTACTACCACTTCGATTACGTCGGCGGCGGCCGTAATTACAAGTGGGTCGACACGATCCTCCTGCCCAACGTCTGGGAGCAGCTCCACCTCGCCTACAACTACGGCGTGGATCGGCTCTGGGTCGTCAACGTCGGAGACTTCAAGAACGAGGAGCTCCCGCTCCAGTTCTTCCTCGACTACGCGTGGAACCCGGACCGCTGGCCGGTCGAGCGCATCGGCGACTGGGAGCGGCGGTGGACCGAGCAGCAGTTCGGCTCCGAGCACGCGGACATCATCGCCGACATCCTGCACAGCTACTCGCTGCTTCAGTCGGATCGCAAGCCGGAGCTGACCAACCGGAAGATCACCGTCGATTACGACCTCATGGTCAGCGCGCCCACGACCGACGTGCCGGATCCCGACACGGCCGCCATCACGTACGACGACGGCGCGAGCCCGTTCAGCCTGACGAACTACCGCGAGCTCGAGAGCGTCACGGAGGAGTGGGAGGCGCTGGCCTCGCAGGCGGAGTTCGCGGCCAGGCTCCTGCCGGAGGAGGTGCAGGACGCCTACTTCCAGCTCGTGCTCTACCAGGTGAAGGCGACCGCCAACCTGTACGCGCTGCGCCTGGCTGGCTTCAAGAACAAGCTCTACGCGGCGCAGGGGCGCGCGGCCACGAACGACCTGGCGGCCGTCGCGGAGGCGCGGCTCCAGGACGATCTGGCGCTCTCCTACTACTACAATCACGATCTCGCCGACGGGAAGTGGGAAGGCTTCCAGACGCAGCCTCACATCGGCTACGGCGCGCCGGGGAACCCGTCCTGGCAGCAGCCGGAGCACCAGTACAACAACATCCAGGAGTTCATCTGGCCTGAGCTCGTCTCGATCGAGGTCCCCGAAGCGGCGGAGCTCGGCGTGGCGATCGACGGATCGAGCAACTTCTGGACGGCCGCCGGGGCAGGCGACGGGACCGCGGTGACCCCCGAGCTGCCGGCGTTCAGCCGGTATCAGACGCAGCCCGAGCAGTACATCGAGGTGTTCAACCGCGGCCGCGAGCCGCTCGAGTACGCGATCGACGTCGCTCTCCCGGTCGAGTGCCCCGCCGGCTGGGCCGCGAACACGCCGTGCCCGCCGTGGCTGAACGTCTATCCGAGCCAGGGTGTCGTCGACAAGGAGGTGCGCGCGACGGTGAGGGTGGACTGGGTCATGATCCCCACGAACCAGACGTTCCCGGTCGATGTCCCGATCACGGTCACGGGCTCGGACGGGAGCTCGGTGGTGGTCACGGCCCGCGTCGAGGACCCGCGGCAGGTCGCGTGGAAGCCGAACCGCTTCATCGAGGCGAACGGCTACGTCTCGATGGAAGCGGACCACTTCAGCCGCGCGATCGGCACGGATGACGTCGAGTGGAAGGTGCTCCCGGACATCGGGCGCACCGGGTCGGGGGTGACGCCGTTCCCTGTGACGGCCGAGGCCCAGGAGCCCGGCGCCGCGTCGCCTCGCCTCGAGTACGACATGCACCTCACGAGCAGCGGCCCGGTGAACGTGTATGTCTACGTGTCGCCCAGGAACAACTTCCAGAACTGGGCCGAGGGCCTGCAGTACGGCGTGTCGTTCGACGACGGTCCGGTCCAGAAGGTCAACACGAGCCACGCCGTCGAGCTCAACGGCAACGGCAACAAAATCTGGGAGCGGCACACCTCGGACAACGCCAACATCATGCGCACCAAGCACACGATCGCCGCGGCGGGTGATCACACGCTGAAGGTGTGGATGGTCCATCCGGGCGTGATCGTCCAGAAGATCGTGGTGGACGCCGGTGGCATGAAGGAGAGCCTCCTGGGCCCGCCCGAGAGCTACTGGATG
Organism: Sorangium sp. So ce145; assembly: GCF_051525985.1. Taxonomy (NCBI): domain Bacteria; kingdom Pseudomonadati; phylum Myxococcota; order Polyangiales; family Polyangiaceae; genus Sorangium; species Sorangium sp. So ce145. Next base: position 9,261,046 of record NZ_CP150315.1, read on the forward strand.
GGCAAGGGGCCGGAGTAGCAATCAACCATCGTCTGTGAGCAGTCCGAGGGCCCGCCGCGCACACGCTGTGCGGCGGGCTCTCGCCATTTCTGCGCCCTGGCGCTCTGCGCCCTGGCGCCTGTCGACAGCGGATCTTTCTACCGGCGGCGCCGCGATCGTGGGCGCGCGTTCTTCGTGCGCCGTGATCGCGCGCATGGCCAATGGTAGGATCCTCGCCGGGATCAGGGATGCTGCGACAGAAGCTGGGATGGATGGGTGTGGTGACGCTGCTTCCTGCGCTCGCCGCGTGCGGTGAGAGCTCGGGGGCCGGGGCGGCCGGCGGGGGCGGCGCCGGTCAGGCCGCATCGACCGGCGCCGAGGCGTCCACGGGGAGCGGCGCGGGCGGCGCGAGCGGCAGCACGAGCGGCAGCGGAGCCGGCGCGGGAGGAGCGTCCGCGAGCACCGGCGGCGCGGGTGGGACCTCCGCGAGCGCGGGCGGCGCGGGCGGCGCGGGCACGGGCGGGAGCGGTGGCGACGGGACGCCGGGCGCGCCCCAGGGCTTCATCCTCGGCGCGGACATCTCCTGGGTGCAGGAGCGCGAGGCCGGAGGCAAGGTGTTCCGCGACATCGATCCACGGACCGGTGCGCTCGTCGAGAAGGACATCCTCGAGATCTTGAAGGCGCACGGGTTCAACTGGATCCGCTTGCGCCTGTTCAACGACCCGACCGCGGTGTACGCCGACGCGGCCGTCGACGACGACCCCTACTCGCGCGAGGGCTTCTGCGATCTCGAGCACACGATCGAGATGGCGCGGCGCGTGAAGCGAGCGAACATGGGGTTCCTGCTCGACTTTCACTACAGCGACGTATGGGCCGACCCCGACGATCAACACAAGCCCGTCGCCTGGACCGATCTCGAGGGCGGCGCGCTGGCGAGCGCCATGCGCGAGTTCACGCGGGACGCGATCGAGCAGCTGAGCGCCGCCGGCGCGCGCCCGGACATGGTCCAGATCGGCAACGAGATCCCGCAGGGGCTGCTGTGGCCTGACGGCTTCGTCACCGGGCAGGCGTTCCAGGGGCTCGGCTCGCTCCTGAAGGCCGGGATCCAGGGCGTGAAGGACGCCGACGACACGATCACCGTCATGCTGCACCTCGACCGCTGCGACGACAACGCGGCGACGCGCTGGTGGGTCGACGGGGTGCTCGGGCAGGGCGTCAAGTTCGACGTGCTCGGCCAGTCCTGTTACACCGAGTACCAGGGGCCGCCCTCGGGGTGGAAGGCGAACTTCGATGATCTCGTGAAGCGCTATCCCGACCTGAAGTTCGTGGTGGCGGAGTACTCGTGGGAGAAGCGCGCGGCCAACGACCTGATGTTCAACCTCCCGGACAAGCGCGGGCTCGGCACCTTCATCTGGGAGCCGACCGAGTGGCACGAGCGCATCTTCTCGCCGAACGGCGATATCATCGAGAGCATGATCGCTCCCTATGATCAGATGAAGGTCGACTACCAGGGCTTCTAGCGGCGTCGTGGACTGGGATGACGTGCGCCATTTTCTCGCGCTCGCTCGGACGGGCTCCGTCCGCGCGGCGGGCTCGCTGCTCGGCGTGAGCCACTCGACCGTGGCGCGGCGGGTCGAGGCCCTCGAGGCGCGGCTCTGCGTGAAGCTGTTCGACCGGCACCGCGACGGGTACCAGCTGACGGACGCGGGCAACGAGATGGTCTCGGGGGCGGAGCGCGTCGAGCGGGAGATGGCCGCGCTGGAGCGCGGCCTCGCCGGGCAAGACGCGCGGCTCGAGGGGCCCGTGCGGGTGACCTGCACCGACCCGTTCATCGCGAAGATCCTCCTCCGCGCCCTGGCCGGCCTCTGCGAGCAGCATCCCGGCATCGAGCTCGAGCTGGATGCCGACGCCAAGAACCTGGATCTGTCGAAGCGCGAGGCCGACGTCGCGGTGCGTGCGCTCGTGCCCGGCGCGTCCCCGCCGGAGCACCTGATCGGGCGGCGGCTCGCCCCCATCACCCTCTGCAACTACGTCGCGGCCGCGCACGCTGCCCAGCTCGACCCCGAGCGCGGCGCGCGCCCCGCGCGCTGGCTCGGATCCAGCGTGCACAGGATCGTCAGGGAGCTCGTCGCGTCGTCGAGCTATCCCGAGGTTCCCATCTGGGGCACGTTCGAGTCGATGGCGATCATGATGGAGGCCGCACACGCGGGCCTCGGCTTCGTGATGTTACCCACGTACGCCGGCGATCCGGAGCCCGGGCTGCAGCGCCTCGCCAGGCCGGACCTGCGCCACGTCGCCGATTTCTGGCTCCTCAGCCACCGCGATCTCCGGGACAACGCGCGCCTGCGGGCCGCGCGCGAGGCCATCACCGCGGCGATGACGGAGCGCGCGGCCCTGTTTCGCGGCGAGGCCGAGGGGTGGCGCGAAACTGCGCCCCTGCGTCACGAACTTGCACCGGGCGCAGGCGCGCCGCGTGCGTAGATTCTTCGACCACGATGACCGCCGACGCCAAGTTCTGGGACGACATCGCCGAGAAGTACGCCGCCAAGCCGGTGGAGAACGTCACCGCCTTCGAGCGCAAGAAGGCCATCACCCGCGAGCGCCTGCGCCCGGGCTCGACGGTCCTCGAGATCGGCTGCGGCACCGGCTCGCTCGCCCTGGAGATGTCGCCGTTCGCCGGCCACATCCACGCGATGGACGTCTCGGGCGAGATGATCCGCATCGCCAACCAGAAGAAGCAGGCCCAGGGCGTGACCAACGTCACCTTTCGCCAGGGCACGCTGGACGGACCTGCCCCGTACGAGCCCGAGCACTTCGACAGCGCCTGGGCCTACTCCATCCTCCACCTCGTCCCCGATCGGCGGCGCACCCTCAAGACAGTCTTCGATCTCCTCAAGCCCGGCGGCTCGTTCATCTCGTCCAACGTCTGCCTCGGCGGCACCTGGGTACCTTACGGCGCGATCATCACGGTGCTGCGCTGGTTCGGGAAGGCGCCGGTCGTCCACAGCTACGATCGCGAGACGATCCTCCGCGAGATGCGCGAGGCAGGGTTCGTCGAGATCGAGGAGCGGGAGGTTGGTGGCGGGAAGATGGTTGCGTTCGTCGTGGCGAAGAAGCCGGGGTAGCGCGCAGCTCGCCACGACCGACCCTCATGCGACCAGGTCGCCAAGGAGCCGCCGGATCCCCCTGGTCCTCGCCGCATCCGATGGCGTCCGCTCCGGGTCATGACGAATCCGTGAGCGCGCGCAATCCCGCCTCTTTTCCGTTGTGTTTATCGGACCCAACGGTTCAGCACCCAAGGCCCCCCCTTCATTATGCCGCCCCTTTTCAGCGGGGAGATGGAACAGGGAGGCGGGGAGACAGGGAGTATTTTGAAGATTTCCTGCCCCGCCGCCCGCCTCCCCTGTGAATCTTTTCTGAAGAATTAAAGTCAGGTCAATTTCGCGACGCCTCGTCGCTCGTCGAATTCTTGCTCCGACCAGCGTTTCACTCGGCAGGTCTGCTAGCACACTCCATTCATTCGTTGGAGGCGATCGTCTCCGGGCGAAGCACGGCGAGCAGGTGGCAGGGCGGCAGGGGCGTACCGTGCTCGCGACAGCTCGCCCCCTCGACGCGTGGAAGCCCATGAAGGCGCTTCGGGCCTGCGGACCGGCCGAGGCGCTCGCATCCACGTTGACCCGTGTCCGCTCCTGGAGAACACCGATGTTCAACCTCATCCATCATCGCCTCTCGCTGCTCTCCCTGCTCGGCGTGCTGGCCGCGCCAGCGCTCGCCTGCGAAGCCCCGCGCGAGGGCGGCCTCGCGGGGGACCTCGCGCAGGCCGAGCTCGACGTGGAGGACGATGTCGGCGCGCTTGCCGCGGCCGAGGTCGCCGTGGCGGACTATTTCATCGCGACCCGTCCTGACTACCGCAGATGCGCGGCGCCGATGTGCGGCGGCCATTTCGTCGCCCGCGTCAACACCAGCGTGGCCCGCTGCGCCGATGGAACTTGGCAAGAAGAATGCCACATGTTCGAGCTGGATCTGTCCGGGCTCGGGCTCGATCGCTCGACCGAGGCCAAGGCCAGAGAGGCGTTCGGTGCCGGGCAGGCGCTGGTCCGCGGCGGCCTGAAGCAAATCGTGCTCGGCGACCTGCGGTCGCGGCCGGCGGACGTCCTCGTCGCCAGCGAGATCTGGCTCGGGGCGACGGGCAATGCGCCGAAGGGCCACTTTTCTCGGGTCGACAGCAGCGGGATCGTGTGCGTGACGTATCCCTGTCCCTCCTTCTCCGAGCACAGCCTGAACACCAACCTGAGCGGCTCACTCGACGGCGTCGATCTGTCCGCGTCCGGGGCCACGGCGAAGCAGGTCGAAGGCGGCATGACGGCGCTCTCAACGACCGGTCTGCTGATCGCCGGTCAACATGCGATCATCACCGGTCCGGCCGGCTCGATGAACCGCCTCGACGCGGCGGAGTTCTACCTGCGCCTGAAGTGACGCCGGCTGGGCGGAGGCACCTGCCTTCCGAGCCCTCATTCATTGGCCAGAGCCAGTCCTGCGCGCAGCTGAGAAGCTACGCCGAGGGCGGCATCCAGCGCCGCGGGAGGTCGGCAGCGGCCGGTCGAAGCCCGACCGGACCCGCACCACCCATCCGTAGGGCAGCGCGATCTCGATCGGCTCCAGCGCGACGACCGATGCGTCCCTCACCACGTGGACCAGATCCACCCGCCGCCCTCGTGCGCGCCAGCTGTTCGAATTCGGTCGATTTCTCAGGCTCCGCAACAAGGGCTTGCCACTATATGCTTGGCGCTCCACCGAGCGTGGGATAAAGGCGCCGGAGCACGCGCTGAAAGCGCGCGTCTTCCAGGCCGTTCAGGTGGCCTTCGCGCAGCCGGACGAACATATCATAGTCGCCATCACGGAACGCCTGGTATGCCTCGTAGCTGATGATGTGGCTGGCGAGAAATTCGCTGGGCGGTCGCTCAGCCGACTGGAGGAGCCTTCGCATTGTACCAATGGATTCTGGGCGAACGAGGACGCGTGCGCCGGGGCTGCCGGAGACCGCCGGCCTCTTGGCCTGCGCCGAGGTGATGAGCTGTGTCATCGCACGGTTTCGGTGCGCCGCGAGAAGCCTGCTGCAATGCGCTCGCGTCACTTCTTCCGAGGGAGCCGAAGGAGCCCTCGGTTTGTACCTGGCCATCAACAGGGCCACGCCGCGCGCACGCGCATGACGAAAGTCGAAGCGCGGCAGCGGACGCTTGGTTGGCACCTTGCCAGGCGGCTGCGCGAGCATCTCCCCGGTGGCCAGCGCGCGAACGTCGTCGAGGAGCTGCGAGAACCGGGACTCGCTCATCTGCCGCTGGAACATCTCGGTGTAGGTGGTCAACCAGAGCCAGTCACGAAGACGTTCGAGCACGTCCGCATCCGGCTCTGGCCTCTCTCGAAAAGCTGCCGCGATGAGGACGATCTGCGCAGTGTAGGGGACCAGATCCGGAGCCCAGATCGACACTTTCGTCCTCAGGAATCGCGCGGCGTGACAGAGATGGGCCTCGACTTCTCCCAGGATGTCGGGCTGTTTCTTCAGTTCCTTACCGACAGCCTCAGAATCGTCATCATAGACGGCTACTCCGAGCGCGATCTTACAAACACGGAGGATAGTCTGGTCGTCGATCTCGTCCCATCCGAGCTCGGCAAGAGATCCCTGCTTCATCTCCTGCAGACGGTCGAGCAGGTCGAAGCTTGAGGACCACGTGAGCGCATTCACCATATGCACTTCGCTCATCGTGACGTGTTGGCTGTTCACGCGCTGAAAAGTCCGCGTTACGAGCTCGACGTTCTCCGACGTCACGGGGACCGTCGGAAATTTATACTGACGAAATGCATCGGCGATCTCATCTGACAAGCTCACGAGGTCATCCGCATCGGCATAGAGCTCGTGTTCCCTCCCGCCCGCACGCCTCTCACCGACCAGATTTCTCTGAAATTTGACCAAGCGGGCCCCCTGAAGCATATCCGTGAGTGGGAGATGGTGTGGGAGCACCGCCCCGAGATCCTGCCGCGTAACAAACACCTTAGCGCGCAGATCGTAATATACCTGAAACGCCTCCGAGGGCTCGTTCGTATCGTCGCTGTCTTGCTCCAACTTTTGGGCGCCGATGAGCGCGAAGTACAGCGTCGTGAGCCTCTGCTCCCCGTCGAGCAAATATTGACGTACAGGTGCACTCCTGTCCGCGATAGGCAACAGAAACGGACCAAGGCGCTCTTTCACTGACATCTCGCCGGAGCGCGTTCGCCAGAGCATGACGGTGCCGATCGGAATTCCTTCCAGAATGCTGTCGAGCAGCGCAAGCCTCATCTCCTTGGGCCACACGAGCGGACGCTGAAACTTGGGGATAACAATCTGGCCGCTACTGATCTCTTCAAGCACCTGCGGTAGGTACCGGATCTGCGGTTCGCTATAGAACCCTGCCAGTGACTCTCGTACCGTCATGATTCCCTCACCGGATCCGCTCGACGATTTCCCGAGCGAATTGCTGCACGTGGGCCACGACTGTCGCGCGCTCCAGCTCGTGAAACTGGACGTGACCGTCTCGGTACAAATTGGCGATATGCACATCCAATCCATGATGAAGCAACCGGCGCGTCTCGCCCGAGATGACAGCGAACAGCTCGCCTGCCCGATGGACGTTCGGCAGGTCTTTTTCGAAGCCCTCCTTCATATTGTAGTGTGCGCGCTGGTCGTCCCGGAGCGCGAAGAGCGCCTCAACCTGGGCCTTACGCTTGTCCCGCGTTCGCCCCTGCGCTAGTTGGCACCACCGTTCGAGCGCGGCACGCGGCAGATAGTTCTCGATGGCCCGGCGCTCGAGCTGGTGGTGGTGCACGTCGGGATAGCAAAGATTCCGGACGACCTCCGACTTCGAGCTCGGCGCTCCTGGCCGCATCGCATCGCTGTCGAACATGGCCGAGGAGCGCATCCGCGTCGCGACATGCCCTCGGACCTTCTTCACCCGCTTTTCGAGCTCGCCGAGCCCTCCGCAGTGCTCCGCCTCGACCCACTCTCGAGAGAGCCGCTCTTCCAGGAACTCACGCGTCGCGCGGTCGCACATGCTCAAGAGGAAGGCGCGGTCTGTTAGGCCATTCTCCAGGAGGAGTCGATAGGGACGCTGGAGGAAATCGATGGCGTCGCCGAATGTCAGTATCGGATGCGGGTAGGACCACGTCGACTCCCCGCGCGCCGTTACCCAGACCTCATGATAGGATGGTTCCAGCTCGCTCTGGCGGAGACCGTCCCCGACAACGCGTTCCCAGTCTGCGCGCGTCGCCTCGTCCAGCCCCGCGAGCCAGGCCGTGTACGCCGTCGCTTGGTCGTCGCGCACGACGATCCTATGCCTTTGAGTCGCGCCAAGCCATAGCAGCACCATCAGATCCGCGGTCGATGTGTCGACAAAGACCTCCGCGTCGAGCAGCACCATCATGACGGTACGCCCCTCCGCGCCAGGAAGAGCTCGCGCGCTATCTTCGCGTCCTCGGAGAAGACCCCCGCCGGCCAGTCTTTCGGACGCCCCCGAGCGTCCAGTGCGATCCCGCGGCAGTCGGACTCCCCGTTGGGCAGACTCTCGAGCCAGAGGATGGACACGTCCTCGGGCTGGAGTTTACCTTGCGCGATCAGCAGTTGCACGAAGAGTAGCAGGTTCTCTGAGTGGGTCTCGATCAGGAGCCTCGGGTGGGACGGCGCCTTGATCACCTCACCGAAGAACTCGGCCAGCGCCCGCTCGGCCCGCGGGTGGAGGTGCATCTCTGGCTGCTCGATGGCGAGAACGGCGCCCGGGGGGAGATCGCCCACGGCGGCCGTCGCACCGAGCACCAGCACCGGCAGGACCTGACTGACCCCCTCTCCGACATCGACGATCGAGATCCGCAGAGGCGCCCCTTCGACGGGCTCGAGCTCGATGGCGAACTCTTCTCCGCTGTCGCGAACGTCGATGGCTTGACCAAACATCTTGCGCAACACCGCCGAGACGCGAGGCAGAATGATTTTCCTGCCACGCGCGTCATAAGCGAGCTTTGCCGCCGCCTCCTTGCCGCTGCTCCCCAGCCGCACCGGCTCGCCCTGATAAACCCCGCGACGCTCGGGCGCCGCGCGTACCGCGCCCAGCCAGTGCACCGACTCCTGCAATGACTCCAATCGCTGCCAGCACTGGCCGAGCACCACTCGGACATCTCCGGGGACGGAGGATGCGGCGCCTTGCCCCGACAGCACAGGCCGGAGATCTTTGAACGAGAGCGTGACGGTCAGCAGCGGGCTGCCAGGAGCAGTGATCTCGTACCGGCCCGGCTCTCCGGGAACATCGATGGCATGGAGGAGCTCGGCGCCGTCCGCGTCGCGGGCGAAGAACTCGCTGACCAGGTGTCGCTTGTCGTCCTCGCGCAGCGAGATCTCAATGGCACGCGCCGGCTGCTCGTCGTCATCCCAGGTCAGGCCGAAGACGAGCTTGTTGCGCGATGAGAGCCGCGTCGCGATATCCGCGTAGGTCGGCTCGCGCATGCCCTCGGCCTTGAGCGCCAGCGGGCCCACGTTCGCGCCGCCGGACGACGCGGACAAGAGGGGCAGCGCCCGCACGAGCGCGCTCTTGCCAGCGCTGTTGTAACCGAAGAGGAGCGTCAACGGACGCAGCTCGACGAGCGTGCGCCGGACGAACGAACGGTAGCCTTCGACGCTGAACGAGGTGAGCGACACGCAGCGACCTTACCACGGGGACGCCTCCCGCCCGCCCAGGCACACGCCCACGTAATCGGCGACCATCCTCTCCAGCGAGAACCGCTCCCGCGCGCGCTCCCAGCCCGCCGCCCCCATGCGCGCCCGCCGTGCCGGATCGGCGCCGAGCTCCACGAGCGCCGCGGCGAGCGCCTCCGCGTCGCCCGGCGGCACCAGCCGGCCCGTCACGCCGTCGTCCACCTGCTCGGACATGCCGCCGACCGCCGTGGCCACCACCGGCAGCCCCTCGGCCATCGCCTCCAGCGACGCGTTCGGGCACCCGGCGGGCTCGGCGATCAGCGCGAACACGTCGAGCTCGCGCAGGAACGCGCGCGTGTCGGCGAGCTCGCCCACCCACTCGACCGACAGCCCCGCCGCCATCCGCCGCAGCTCCTCGGCGTGCGCCTCGGCGCCGCGCTCCACGCCGCCCGCGATGCGCAGCACGTGCGGCGGCAGCCGCGGCGCCACGAGGCGAAGCGCGGCGAGGAGCTCGTCGAGCTTCTTGTGCGGGTGGATCCGCGCCGCCGTCCCGATCGCGAGCCGCCCGTGCCCGCCGCCGGACGCGCGCGGCTCGGACGCCGGCGAGCACGACGCCGCCATCGGGCGCGGGCCGAGCGCCACGCCGTTCGGCACGACATGCGCCGGCGCCCCGAGCACCTCGACGGCGAGCGCCGCCTCGGCCCCGTACTTGACGATCACCCCCGCGAGGCGAGCGCCATAGTCGCGCGGCGCGCGGTACGGCAGCCCGCGGCGCGGCGAGGCGAAGTAGCGGCGCAGCGAGGCGAAGTACATCTCGCCCGGGCTGATGTCGAAGAGCGGGACGTCGAGCAGCCCGTCGGCCAGGAGCACCTTGTGCTCGGCGATCACGTTCCACATCAGCACGGCCTCCGGCGGGTCCTCCTCGATCGCGCGCAGCAGGCGCTCCACCGCCTCGGCCGGCTCGATGTCGGCCGGCGGCGGCACCGCCAGCACCGGGATGCCCGCGGCCGCGAGCGCGCGCCGCCCCGGCGTCGGGTACTCCGGCTGCTCCTCGATCACGGCCGCCCGGCCGCGCACGCCGGCCGCCGCGAGGCCGAGCAGCAGCCGGCGCGCGCTCGACTGGGCCCCACCCATCGAGAAGTTGTTCGTGACGAGGAGCAACCCGTCGCCCCGGTGCACCCCGCGGTTCCGCGCGATCGCCCGCGGGTAGAGCCGCGCGTACCCCTCGGCCATCCGCGCGAGGCTGAAGTGCCGCGCCACGACCTCCCGGCCGCTCGGCGGCCCCACGCCGGCGCGCGCCTCCGCCACGACCTCCCGGCCGCTCGTCGACGCGTCGCGCGCGCCGCCCTCGGCGCCGGCGCGCGCCGCCGCCACGATCGCCCCGGCGAACCGCTCGGGCGCGGCGTCGAGCGGCAGGTGGACCATCGCCGGCGTCTCGGCCGCGATCTCCGCGGTGCCGCCGGCGCCGGTCGCGACGACCGGGAGGCCCGCCGCGAGCGCCTCCAGGTGCGCGAGGCTCAGCCCCTCGTGGGCGCTCGGCGACACGAGGACGTCGGCCGCCGCGAGCAGCCCGGCGACGTCGCCGACCGCGCCCGCGAAGCGCACCTCGGCGCGCAGGCCGAGCCGGTCGACCTCGCGCCGGATCTCCGCCTCCGCGGCCAGCGCCTGCTCGCTGCCCGGCGATGCGCTCCCGGCGATGACGAGCCGAGCCGCTCGCGGGTCGCCGGCCGCCGCCAGCGCGGCCCGCGTGGCCGCGAGGATTCCAGGCAGCAGGTGCAGCCGCTTCTGCGGCCGCGGGTTCGCCACGGCGAGCAGGACGAGGTCGTCCGGCGCGATCTCGAGGCGCCGCCGCCACGCCGCTGCCTCCGCCGACCCGGCTCGGCGCACCGCCTCCGCCCCCCCGGCTCGGCGCACCGCCTCCCCCGACCCGGATCCGGACCGATGCGCCTCCGCCGCCTCGGCCCGGCGCGCCGCCTCCGCAGGCGCGAGGTCGATGCCGTTCCAGACCGTGCGCGCCGGGATCGGCAGCGCGCGCTCCGCGAGCTCCGCCTCGACCGCGCGCGCGCACGCAACGAGCAGCGCCGCGCCGTCCGGCGTGAGGCGATCGAGCCCCGCCGGCCAGCCTGCAGCCACGTTGTGCACCGTGACGAGCGGGCGGTACCCGCGCGCGGACAGCCGCGCGAGGTCCTCGGCGTCGAGCAGGTGCGCGTGCGCGAGATCCGCGCCCCACGCGGCGAGCCCGCGGGCGAGCGCGTCGAAGCGCGCCTCCCGATCGCCGCGCGCATCGGACAGATCGAGCGCCCCCGGCGGCGCGGCGAACGTGGCGCGGGTCGGCCGGTACACCGCGCAGACGAGCGAGCGCACGCCGCGCCGCGGCAGCTCCCTCGCGAGGTCGATCGCGATCCGCTCGGCGCCCCCCTGCTGCAGGCTGGTCACCACCTGCGCGACCCGCGGCGCCGCGTCGTCGCACACGTCGAGCGGCGCGTGCCGCACCACGCGCGCCCGCCGCGCCCCGAGCTCACCCTGGAGCGCGGCATCGAGCGGCTCGCCCGCGCCGAGCCGCGCCGCGACGCCCGCGGCGAGCGCCCCGTCGAGGTACACGCTCGCCGCGCGGGGCAGCCCCGGAGCGCGGCGGGCGCGCGCGGCGCGGCTCAGCTCGCCGCCCGTGGCCCGCAGCAGCTCGGCCCACGCCGTGGCGTCCGGCCCGGCCGCGGAGGGCGCGGCGAGATCGATCGGCGCAAGGACGGCGCCGAGCGCGCAGAGCGGCAGCCCGGTGTCGCTCGGCGGCGGGAACGGGTCCGGCTCGATCGCCGCGGAGAGCGCAGGCCAGGCGCCCCCGCGCACGAGCCACACCGGCCCCGCCGCGAGCGCCTCCGCCGCGGCCGCGAGCGGCGCCGCCGTGAGGTCGACCGGCGCGAGCCCGGCGAGCCGGAGCGCGCGCAGCGTGCGGCCGGCGCGGGCGCGGTGCGCAGGCGCTTCGGCGAAGACGGCGCAGAGCGGGCGGCGCATGCGGGAGCTGCGGAACGTGCGGGACATGCGAGGGCGAGCGGCGCGGCTCAGTAGGCCGACGGATAGCCGCGAAACGGCGCGGCGGCGGCCACGTCCGGCGCGCTCGAGATGCGGTCCCTCGACCGGTGCCGCCCGGCGGCCGCGCGCGGCGCGGCGGACGGCGCCGCGGCCCACCCGGCCGCGCGCGGAGCGGCCCACGCGGCCGCGCCGATCTGCTCGACCTCCACGGCGGACGGGACGCCGCCCGTGTAGACGAACTGCCCGCGCGGGCCCGGCTCGATCGGGACCGACGCGCGCCGCATCGCGCCCTTCACGAGGCAGCGGTAGTGGAGCATCGACCCGTGCAGGTGCGGGGGCGCGTGCAGCCAGAAGCCGTCGCCCTGCGGCCGGAACGTCACGCCGGGCGGCGCCCCCGCCATGGGCCTGCGGCCGACGGCGCGGTGCACGAGCAGGCCGATGAGGCCGATGACGGCGCTGGCCAGGACGAGGCCGCCGCCGACGAACCCCACCGTCGCCGCGGTCGACCAGGAGCTCGAGCGCGGCGCCTGCGCGGTCGCCGCCGGCGGCGGGGTCGGCCCTGGCGCCGCGGCAGGGGCGCTCGCCGAGAGCGCGGCGACAACGCGGAAGCCGTTGTCCGCGTTGCGGCTGCCCGGGTCGTTGCGGTACCGCGCCGCGGCGCGCAGGTGCTTCGCGTCCTTGAGCCACGACCCGCCGCGCAGCACGCGGCGGGGCTTGTCGCCGGCAGGGGGCGCCGTCTGCTCGGGGTCGACCGCAGGGCCGGGCGCATAGGGGCCGTACCAGTCGCGACACCACTCGTAGACATTGCCGCTCATGTCGTGCAGGCCGAAGGCGTTCGGCTGCTTCTGCCCGACAGGCCTCGTCCCGCTGCCCGCGTTGCCCTTGAACCACCCGATGGCGGCCGCGGCGCTGTCGGCGTCACCCGCGTAGAACCGCGTCTGGGTCCCCGCGCGGTCGGCGTACTCCCATTGCGCCTCCGTCGGCAGGTCGAAGGCGCGGCCGGTCTTCTGCGTCAGCCAGCGGGTGAACTCGCCCGCGTCCTTGAAGGTCACCAGGGTCACCGGGTGCACGTCGGTCTGCGGGAAGCCGGGAGTCCTCCAGGTGAACTCCTTGCGCTGCGAGAGCCCCTTGCCGTCGAACCCGAACCCGCCGGAGGCGCCGACCTCCGCCTCCGTGCGGTAGCCGGTCTCCGCGGCGAAGCGCGCGAACTGCCCGACCGTGACCGGAAACTTCCCCAGGTAGAAGTCGCGGCCGAGGGTCACGTCCCGGACCGCCTCGTCGTCGCCGCGCCCGGCCTCCGCGGGCGGCGAGCCCTGGCGGAAGCGCCCCGCCTTCACCAGCACGAGATCGAGCTGCACCCCCCCGAGGTCGATCGCGACGGCGGGCGCCGGATCCGCGGCCCGCGCCGAGTCCGGGGCGAGGAGGGCGACGGCCGCCCCGAGGGCGATCGCAGGAAGGACGTGGCAGGCGGTGGCGCGAGGCTGCACGGGCCCACGCTACCAGAGAGCGCGGCCGAGGTGCGCTCGCAGCGACCCGGGCGGCGCAGCCGACCGAGCGGTGACCGAGCGGTGGTGGCGCGGCGGTGGGCGCCCGGATGGCCCTCGCCCCGCCGGAAGAGCGGGCGCGCCGGCGCGCGCCCCTGCCTCGCTACCTTGCGCCACGCTCGCGACATCACACTTATGAAAACATCTTTACAGTTCTTCACTCAACACATGATCTGACCGGCACCAGCGCGAAAACAGCTACAAAACAGCCCGCCAATGCCGCTCCGGGTGACCCATCGGCGCCGGGAGCGAGGCTCGACAGGCGCTCGTCCGCATGGCATCCAGCGATGCTCGACGCCGGACTCCAAAGCGGCCCCGCGCGTCCTGGCCACAACTCACAGCGAAGCGAAAGGATGTACGCACTGTCGGCCGAGGCCTTCGATATGCCATGGTACGCGGGCGAGCGCGGGGCGCGTGGCTCGTCCTCCGGCGCAGAGGACGTCGTATCCTTGCTGCGCGATGGCCGCCTGACGACCGATCGTTCAGCGTGGGAGCTCACGGCGAACGACCCGCGGCGCGCCTTGAACCGCGCGCTGCGAGCGGCTGCACGAGCACAGCCTGTCCTCGCTCTCGCGACAGACTCACGTGTGGGTGGCGAGGGGATTCCCTCATCCCGCCGGCACGAGGGAGCCGCCGAGTCGTCCCATGCGCCCCTCGCCGCGGCGGGCGGCAGCGAGGACAGTGGGGAGTTCGGCGCGGCGCCGAGCGTACGTGTCGACGTGGTGAGCGGTACGATCATCGCTTTCGGCACGTCGGCGTTTGATCTGCAGCGAGGCGTCAACGAGGACATTGCTTTTGGCGGCGGCGATCACTATTGCATCGGGGCGACGCCGGCTCGCCTCGAGGCGCGGCTCGCCACGGACACGCTGCTCGGCCGCTCTCCGAGGTGGGGCTCGCGGGACCGGCCGAGCGGGCGCGGCCGCCCTCGATCCTGGGGATGACTTCATTATCCGTCCGCCTCCGCCCTCGATGGGATGAGGTCGGAGCGGACATGCCGGCGCGGACCGGCCGACTTCGATCGATTTCTCCGGGTGCGCGCCCCTCCGCGAGCGCCCGGGAGCCATGCGCGCGCGACACGACCGGCGCGCGCGAGATGCGATACCAACACACGGCAGGGATCAACGCATGCGAACAACGACCTCACTCATCGCTCTCCTCGGCGCAGTCGCGCTCTTCGGCTGTTCTTCCTCGGACTCCGGCCCTCAACCCTCCGAGGACGAGCTGCTCGCGCCGCCGGCCGAGGGCACCGGAGTGCAGTATCGGATGGTCTCCACGCTCGATCCGGGGCAGGAGATCGAGCGCTGCCAGCTCTTCGTCGCGCCGCCGGAGGGGCTCAACGTCAACCGGGAGCTGGTGCGGTATTCCGGCGGGAGCCACCATGTGCTCCTCTACGCGACGCCGTACACGTCGATCCCGACCGAGACGCGCCGGGGCGTCGCCCTGGACGCGACCCAGGTCCACGACTGCAACGACGGCCCCCAGGCCGACTGGGACGTCACCGGCGTGGTCGCCGGCTCCCAGTCGCCCGACGGCAACTCCTTCCTTGAAGGGCTCCCGGAGGGCGTGGCGCTCAAGGTCGCGCCGGGCACGGTGCTCCTCATGAACACCCATTACGTGAACGCTTCGCCCGAGGCCATCGAGACTGACGCGCGCATCAACCTCTACACGATCGCGGACGACGAGGTGAAGGTCGAGGCGGGCATGCTGTTCCATTACAACCCCTTCATCAACGTGCCGGCGCGCGGCAAGTCCACGGCGCGCATGCGCTGTGTCACCGAGAACGACATCTCGGTCGTGAGGATCCAGTCGCACATGCACCGCCGCGGCGTCGGCTATGTCGCGCACAAGGTCGGTCTCGACGGCACGATGAAGGAGCTCTATGCCCACGACCGGTGGGAGGGGGTCCCGTCCCAGGAGTTCACGCCGTTCCTCGAGGTCAAGGCGGGAGAGTCCCTGGACTACCGCTGCGAGTACAACAACGTCGAGGATCGCACCATCGCGCAGGGCCTGACCAGCCGCGACGAGATGTGCATGCTGATCGGGCCGTACTTCCCGCGCTCGCCGGCCTACGAGAACTGCCAGACCGAGGAGGGCCTGGTCGCGGCGACGTGGTTCGGCGACGGGACGGCCACGTGCGCCGAGACGTTCGAATGCATCAGCAACGGCAACGGGGAGGCCGAGGTCTTCGGCTGCGTGGTGAACAGCTGCGAGAGCGTCGGGCCCCAGCTCTCGGCGGCGCTCGCCTGCCAGATGACGGGAGGGAACGGCGCCTGCATCGAGGCGTGCAGCGGCGAGGACGCCCAGGCCTGCAACACGTGCGTGGGCGAGGCGTGCGCCGCGGAGATGGAGGCCTGCCAGACCGCGACGTGCGACTGACGTCGCGATGACAGGCGCCGCGGGGCGGCCCTGCGCCATCCCGCGGCGATCCTCCCGCTCCCGGAGACGATCCTCCCGCTCCCGGGGGCGATCCTCCCGCTCCCGGGGGCGATCCTCCCGCTCCCGCGCCGCTCGTTCAGGGAGCCGCGAGGAGCTCGGCCGCGAGCGCTCTCCCGTTCCACGCCCGCCTCGCGCATGGCGCCAGCGCTCGCGTCAGAACTTCCCCTGGAGCTCGATCCGCCCGAGGCCCACCCCGGCGCTCCAGACCACGCCGCGCGGCGCTCGCGGCGGCGCGCCCGCAGCCGCAGGCGCGCCAGCGGCGTCGGGCGCGCTGCCGCCGCCGGGCCGGACCACGACCAGCACGACGCCCGCCGCGGCCGCCGCCGCGCCCACGACGAAGCTCACGGTGGACACGTGGCCCAGCGTGGCCGCTGAATCGGCGTCGCCTTGCAGCTCTGCCGGGCAGCGCCGGCCCTCGCAGCGCGACCTGATGTCCGAGACCTGCGACAGCGACATGAGGCCGGTCACGGCGCCGACGCCGATGCCCACCGCCCCGAGCCCGAACGCGACGCCGGCGGGGACCAGCGAGCCGCCGCCCTCCGCCCCGGCCGGCGCCGCGGGCTCGGCGCGAGGAGGCGCCTTCGCCGCGGCCGCGTCCAGCGCGGCGCGCACGGCCGCGAGCTCGGTCTCGGCGTCCTTCCGCGCCTCGAGGAACGCGGTCGGCGGATCCTCCGGGAGCGGCTCGCCGAGGACCTGCTCGTACAGGTCGCGCGCGGCCTCCAGGCGGCCGAGCTTGCGCTGGCACCGCGCCATGTAGAGCACCAGCGTCGGCGCATGAAAGAGGCGATCCGCCTCCTGGAAGACGTCGAACGCCTCCTGCCAGCGGTCCGCGCCGTACAGCTTGAGCCCCTCGTGCGCCTTGGTCCGGGCGGCCTGCTGCGCCTCGGCCGCGGCGCCGTCCGGCGGAGGCGCCCCGAGCGCCGGCACGGCAGCCAGCAACGTCACAACGAACGCACACCGGCGAAGACAGTTCGAGAGCATCATCATCCTTGTCCGTCAGAAGCCGTCACAAGCGGTCAGAGCGGTCAGAAGCGGTCGAAAACTGGAGCAGAAGCCGGAGAGGGCGCCGCGGCCGTCGCCTGCTCCACGGCCCCGCGCGCGCCGCCTCGCCGCGGCGGCTGACACCTTAAGGGGAAGAGCGCACCACCGTCCAGCGACGACTCGGACGACTCGGATGGCGAGCGCCGTGATCTCCCAGGATCCCCGGCGCGCCCGCCGCCCGCCCGGCGAGGTCACCGCGGCGCCGCGGCGCTGGCCAGGGGCCGCGCGCGGCGCCGATCCATGGCGAACGAGCGAAACGAAGGGACGACGCCGCGTCGAAACGGATTCGATACATGGCGCATGGTACGGCTTCATGCATGACTTGCCCCCTCAAACGCTCGGATGAACTGGCGGCGCGAGCTCGATTGAGGCTCGACAATGTCCTGACGGATGAGCGGTCGCTCGTGGACCTGCTCCGGGTGGTCACCGTCGACGTCCACGAGGCAGCGAGCGTCGAAGAGGCGCTGCATCGTACCATCACGCACATCTGCAATCACCTCGGCTGGCCGGTTGGGCATGCGTACGTGCCGGCCGCGGACGATCCGTCTCTGCTCCTTCCCACGGCGCTCTGGCACCTGAGCGATGAAGCAAAGTTCGCGACGTTCAAGGCTGTCACGGAAGCGACGCAGTTCACCGCGGGGCTCGGTCTCCCCGGGAGGGTGCTCGCCTCGAAGGAGCCGGCGTGGGTGCGCAACGTCACGGTGGACGCCAATTTCCCGCGCGCCAGGCTCGCGAGGAACCTGGGCGTGAAGGCGGGGTTCGCGTTCCCCGTGGTGGTCGGCGCGGACGTCGTGGCCGTGCTGGAGTTCTTCTCCGACGCCGAGCACGCGGACGACGGGAAGTTCACGGCGACCATCGGCCGCATCGCGCGGCAGCTCGGCCGCATCTTCGAGCGCAAGCACGGGCAGGAGATGCTGAGCAGGGAGCGGGACTTCATGGCGGCCGTCATGGATCTCGTCGACGGCCTCATCGTGGTGCTCGACGCGCGGGGTCGCATCGTCCGCATGAACAGCGCCGCCGAGCAGGCGCTGGGGAGCGCGCGGGGGCTCCGGGAGGCCCGGTTCCTCTGGGATCTCACGCCCGATCCGCGCGCGTCGGCGCAGCTCAAAGACCTCTTCGAGCAGCTCGGCGCGGGCGGGTCGAAGAAGCAGGTGGAGGTGCCGTGGGCGGCTGCAGACGGCGCCCGCCGGGTGACGGCGTGGTCGGGCGCCGTCCTGCGCGGCAGGGACGAGCGGGTCCGGTTCGTCATCATGACCGGCATCGATCTGACGGAGCGCAAGCGCGCCGAGGAGGAGCGCGCGCGGCTGCAGGAGGAGGTGATCAAGGCCCAGGACGCCGCGCTGGCGAAGCTGTCCGTGCCGCTCATCCCGATTTGCGACCACGTGGTGGTCGTGCCGCTCATCGGCCCGCTCGAGGCCGGGCGGGTGCGCCGCATGATCGAGGCGCTGTCGCGCGGCATCGCGGACCGCCGCACGCGGATCGCCATCATCGACCTGACCGGCGTGGACGAGATCGATCCGCCGGCGATGGAGGCGCTGCTCGAGGCGGTGCGGGTCGCGGGCCTCCTCGGCGCGCGGGTGGTCCTCACGGGGATCCGCCCCGAGGTCGCCCAGCGCCTCGCCGAGCGCGGCGCGGACATGGGCCGCTGCGCGGTGAAGAGCTCCCTCCAGAGCGGGATCGCGTTCGCGATGGCGAGCCGCTGAGCCGCTGAGCCGACCAGCGCGCCCGACGTCGGGTGTCGTCCGTCCGTGACCGGAACGGCATCATCACTGCATGGAACAGGGACGAACGCGACACCGTCGCGCCCTCGTTCCGTGCTGTAATGAGGCGCTCCTGACAACCCCCCTCATTATGCTGGCATCTTCAGAAGATAAAATTCAACAGGGAGGCGGGGAGACGGGGAGAGAGAGAGAGAGAAAAAAAATTCATTGTTCTCCCCGTCTCCCCGCCTCCCTGTGAATTCTCTCGAAAAATTCGAGGGGATGCTTCAGGAGACGATCCCCAGAAAGGTCGGGTGCAGCGCTATGCGATCGACGTCTTCCCTCTTGAAGCGATCCTTATGGGTTCGGCTGCCTCTGCTCGCCTCGGCGCTCGCCGTGGCCGCGTGCGCGGCCGGTCCGCCGCTCGACGTGGACGAGGCCGCGGAGGCGGAGCTCCTCGGCGAGCACAGCGACGCGCTGTCGACGCGCGTCCGGCTCATGGCCGCCAACATCACGAGCGGCAACCACCAGAGCTACGATCCCGGGCACGGCCAGCGCATCCTGAAGGGAATCAAGCCCGACATCGCCCTGCTGCAAGAGTTCAACTACGGCGGCAACACCATCTCCGAGCTCCGCGGCTTCGTGGACGAGACGTTCGGCGCCGGGTTCAGCTACTACCGCGAGAACGGGGCGCAGATCCCGAACGGGATCGTGAGCCGGTGGCCTATCGTGGCGGCCGGCGAGTGGGACGACACGTCGGTGAGCAACCGGGACTTCGCGTGGGCGCGCATCGATATCCCCGGCCCTGGCCACGTGTTCGCGATCAGCGTCCACCTCCTGACGTCCAGCGCGGCGGCGCGCAACAAGGAGGCGCAGAACCTCGTCTCGTTCATCGAGGCGAACGTGGCCCAGGGCGATTACCTGGTCATCGGCGGCGACTTCAACACGGGGAGCCGGACCGAGGCGTGCGTCTCGAGCCTCTCGGACGTCGTCGTCACGGCCGGGCCCTATCCCGCCGACCGGAACGGGAACACGAACACCAACGCCGGCAGGACGAAGCCCTACGACTGGGTGCTCGTCGACGGCGATCTGGAGGCGTACGAGACGGCCGTCGTGATCGGCGGGAGCAGCTTCGCGAACGGCCTGGTGGCGGACACGCGCGTCTACTCGCCGCTCTCCGAGATCAGCCCCGCGCTCTCGCCGGACAGCGGCGCCCCGAACATGCAGCACATGGGCGTCGTGCGCGACTTCCTGGTCCCCGACGGCGGCGGCGGTGCCGGCGGAGCCGGCGGCAGCGGCGGGGCCGGCGGCAGCGGCGGAGCTGGCGGCAGCGGCGGAAGCGGCGGAGCCGGCGGAAGCGGCGGGGGCACGGGCACCGCCATCGTGATCATCAACGAGGTCCTCGCGAACGAGCCGGGCAGCAACACGGCCGGCGAGTTCGTGGAGATCGTCAATGTCGGCACGGCGGCGGCGGCCATCGCCGGATGGACGCTCTCTGACGGCACGTCGACGCGCCATACCTTCCCGGCCGGCGCGTCGCTCGCGCCCTCGACGGCCATCGTGGTGTATGGCGGCGCCTCCGCCGTGCCGAGCGGCAGCGGGGCCGTCGCGGCGTCCACGGGGTCGTTGAACCTCGGCAACAGCGGGGACACGGTCAGGCTGCGAAACGCCTCGAGCGCGACCGTGGACGCCGTCACCTACGCGAGCGGGCTCGCCGCGCAGGACGGCATCTCGATGAACCGCAGCCCCGACGCCTCCCCGGAAGCGCCCTTCGCCCTGCACAGCACCCTTGGCGCGAGCGCCTCTCCGGGCCGTCGCGCGGACGGCTCGGCGTTCTGAGGCGCCACCCGGACACATCCCATCGAGGTCGAGGCCGAGCGCTGAAGCGCCAAGTGCGCCGCCAGCACGAGCCTGCTCGCGGCCGCGCAATGGCCACGCCAGAGGCCGGTACCCAGGGTTGACGGGAACCACCAGGGCTCTAGATGGTGGAGCGCGTCAAGGCCGGAGAGGGGCCTGACGTACAGCCGATCGTTCGGGACAAGCATCGTTCTCTCAATGGCAGGAGGGGTGATCCATGAGCAGGCTACGCCGCGGTCTCGCTACCCTGGCCGTCGTGTCGCTCACGTCGGCGGCCGCCTATGCGCAGATGATGATCTATGCGTATTCCGGGCCGACCACCAGGGCCGGAGGGGTCACCGGGACCACCCATCGAACGTTCACCTATGTGTCGATGGGCAGATGGGAGGCACGAACGAAAAATATCTGGAGTGATGGGCTACAGGACCCCGAACAGGTGGATTACTACCTCGAGTACGACAGAGGGCCCGGGAAGGTCTGCTTGAGCCACGAGCACCAGGACCCGATCTGCCTCCTGGACGACGGGATCTACACGTATCGCGCGTGGCCGGGGTCCCCGAGCGCCGAGGTGAAGTGGTGGAAGCAGCAGGGGAACGGATACTGGCAGTCGGGGAGGCCGTGATCGGCGGGCCGCGCTACGGCCGCTCCTCGCCTCCTCCGGCGCGCGCCTCAAGCGCAGCCGGAGCGCCGCGCCGCAGCGCCGGGAGCCGCCAGAGCGACTCGACGACGCCGAGCAGGACATAGACGCCGAGCCCCCCGGCGAGGACGAGCGCGGGCCCCCATCGGATGGAGAGGAGCGCGCTCGATCCGAGCGCGAGCGCGATGGCCAGCAGCGTGCGGGGGCCCGGCCGGAGATCCTTGAACGAGCGGAACCGGAGGGTCGACACCATCAGCATCGAGAGGAGCAGCGTCGTCGCGAGGACCGCCGGCGCGACGCCGGCGCCGCCGAGCTGCCCGCCGGCGCCGTGGCGGGTCATGACGATCGCTATGAGGATCCCCGCGGCGCCCGTGACGGGGAGGCCCACGATGTACCTCGCGGGCGACGGCGGCCCGCCCGCCTCGCCCATGGAGAGGACGTTGAAGCGGGCGAGCCGGATCGCGCCGCACGCGGCGAACACGGACCCGCCGAGCACGCCGGCGAGACCGAGGCGGTGGAGCGACCCCTGATACACGAGCAGCGCCGGGGCCACGCCGAAGGAGACGAGATCGGCCAGCGAGTCGAGCTGGACCCCGAACGCGCTCTCGGTCCGGGTCATCCGCGCGACGCGGCCGTCGAGCGTGTCGGCGAGCATCGCGACGAGGAGGAGGAGCGCGGCGCGCTGGAGGTCGTCGTCGGACCGCGCGGAGGCCGAGAGCCGTATCGCGTCGAAGCCGCAGAAGACCGAGGACAGCGTGATCAGGTTGGGCAGGAGGTACAGGGCCCGCCTTGGCGCGGGCCGCGGCCGCTCCAGCGCCACCTCGCCGCGAGCGCGCTCGGGGCGCGCGCTCGTCGCCTGCCCCGGGCCCGCGGGACACCACGGCCCGACGCCGGTGTCCCACGCTGCTGGAGAATGTTCTGACATGGTGCCGATCCCGCGGGACAGGGGCGCCGCGGCTGAAGGCCGCTGCCCGATGAGCGCGCCCGGCCGGCCTCGTAGTACACGAGGCGGCTCGCGTTCAAGCGGCAGGCCGCTCGGCGGCGCAGCGGCGCGCAGGCGGGCCGTCGTCGCCCCTCGCGGTGTCGAGGCGGGCGCGGGCGAGCTCGGTGGCCAGGCCGCCGCCCGTCACGACGGCCTGGACGTCAGAGCAGCGCCGCGATGACGCCGGCCCCGATGAGCGCGACCGCCCAGGCGCGATCGAGGTTGAACCAGGCGGTGCGAAGGATGGCGACGCCGAGCTTGTGATAGACAACGAGCGCGACAGCGGCCGCCGCCCCCATCATGGCGGCCGTGTGGACGAGGACCGCGGCGAGGTAGCCCAGCGGGCTCGCGAGCGACAGGCCAGCCGCGTTGTGGCACCCGCCGCCGTGGCACGGAGCGGGGCTCTCGGCGCCGAGCAGGAAGACCGGGAGCAGCATGAGCCCCGCGCCGTGCGCTGTGGCCATCAGGAAGGACCACCAGGTCAGGTCGAGGAAGCCGACGCGCATCCCGACCCACCTCGGGTGGCGCGGCCTCACCAGCTTGAGCACGCCGAACACGACGAGCGCGGCCGCCGTGAGCCACCGCAGCGCCGCGGCGGGGACGCTCGCGAGCCCGACCCCGAGCAGCGCGACCGTGAGGCCGATCGACGCCGCGTGGCCGAGCGCGATCGGGACGAGCGCCCGCCGCACCGCGCCGCTGCTCTTCTCCTGCAGGCCCAGGGCGACCGCGAACAGCCAGCCCATGCCAGGGTTGATGCCGTGATAGGCGCCGAGGAGCGCCAGCGTGAGCCAGGGCATCATGGCCGGCTAGGGGTAGCAGAACGAGTCGGACGACGCGTCGCCCCCCTCGAGCCGCACCTGGTGAGGGCGCAGCGAGCCGAAATCGACGAAGAACTCGGGATCGACCGCGAGGCCCCCGCCCGCCGCCACATCGATCTTGGCCATCCAACCGCCGACGCCCTCGGGATAGAACTGCTCGTCCCACGACGCATACAGCGAGTTGGTGAAGTAGACGCGCCGGCCGTCGCGGCTCACCTCGACCATCTGCGGCCCGCCCCGCAGCGGGCCGGAGCGGGGATGCGCCGCCCGCCGCACGATGCCGCCGAGGTGCACCGAGCCAACCAGCTTCGGGTGGAACGGGTCGGATACATCGTACTGGCGGAGCTCGCCCGTGCCCCAGCAAGACACGTAGAGGAACCGGTCGTCGAGGGAGAGGTTGATGTCGGTGATCAGCGGCGGCACCGCCTTGAAGCCCTTGAGCAGCGGCGGCAAGAGGTCGGGATCCGCGGGCTCGGCCGGCACCTCGATCACCTTGCGGATCGCCCACCGGTCGCCGTCGCGATGCCAGAGCCAGATCGAGGCGGAGAGATCCTTGACGCTCACGACGACGCCGACGAAGCCATAGGCCTTGGTCGGATCGTGGGCGGGGCGGAGCTCCAGCGCCATCTGGTGCTCATCGCCCAGATCCAGCGCCTGGAGGTGCTTGCGCTTCCGCAGGTCCCACACATGAACGCGGTGGCCGTACTTCTTGCCGAGCAGGAGCTCCGGATTCACGCCTTCCTCGATCATCTTCGGCGTCCCCCACTCGCTCGTGAGGAGGGTGTCGTGGCCGAGGTGCCACCAGAAGTCGTAGTGAAGGAACTGGGGCCCTCGATCGATCTCCCATCGGCCGAGCACATCGAAGCTCTCGCAGTCGAGCACGAAGATGCCCCCGGGCCCGTCGCCGTCGGGGCCGCCGAGCGCGCTCACGTAGATGCCGTCGGGGCCGCAGTGCAGCGTGTGCGGGCGAGAGTAGCCTGCCCGCTTCGCGATCTCCTCGGCGCGCACCGTGTGGACGAGCTCGGGGCGGCGCGGGTCCGGCTTGACGTCGAAGACGAAGATGTTCGACGAGCGGAGCGCCGGGAGCAGGAGAAAGCGGCGCTCGACGTGGGGGTGCGGCGCGTAGGGGCACAGGGCGGCGCTGCACGCGTTCCAGCCGGAATGGTGCAGCTCGTCGCCGTAGGTCGGCAGCTCGTTGACCGAAACCAGGGTGCCGTACGCCGGCGACCGCGGATCGAGATCGACGACCGTGAGCGCGTCATGGCGCAGCTCGCCGGGGCGCTTCAGCGCGGCGCCCGCGTCGAGCGCGGTCACGTAGGCCAGCCGCTCGGGCGGCGCCTCCATCGCCAGGCGCGGCGACGGGTAAAAGGTGGGATCCGGACGAAACCGCATGCGCTGCGTCTCCTTGGTTCTGGGCGTTCGCGTGTCGTTCCAGGCGCCGCCCGCGAGGACGGCGCGCGCTGCCCGCGGCGCGAGGCCGTGAAGGGCGGCAGGCGACCTGGCCGATGCGCCTCCTCCCCGGGCGGCTCCGCGCGTCGGGCCGGGTTCAGTCAGACCGTCGACGTGGATCCGTTATAACAGAGGCCTCGCACGGGGTCTACCGTCCCGGCAGGCGCCGCGCTCGATCGCCGGCGCGCTCCGGGCCTACCCCTGCCGCCGCGCTCCGGGCCTACCCCTTCAGATCGGTGCTGAGGAACACCTCGTGGATATCGAGCTTGCTCGGGCCCGCGAACATCTCCTTCGGCGCGCGGTTCCGGTGCGCCTCCGCGAACGCGGGGCTCCTCGTCCAGGCGATGAAATCGTCCATGGACCGCCACCAGGTCTTCACCTCGTAGAACCCCTGCGCGTCCGGGTCCGGGCTCCACGCGCCGGTCGCGTGGTCCAGCTTCATCGGCTTCGGCCTGTGGACCTCGTTCCGGATGAAGCCGGGCGCCTGATCGACCAGGTGGACCCTGTTCTTGAAGCGATCCTCGAAATCGGCCTCGTGGCCCTCGGCGACGGGAATGCGGTTGGTGACGACGATCATCGCTCCTCTCCTTCTTGCTTTCTTGCTCGTGCGGGAGGCCCGCGCTGCGGGCGGCGGCAAGCTTAGCAGCGCCCGTGCCCGGCCGGGGCCGCGCGGCGCTGGCGCCGCCCGCGCGCTCGCGCCGCTCGCACGCCGGCAGAATGCCTGGGAATCCCCCGGAGCTCAACGCAATGCCGCTGGCGACACGCAAGCGATCAGAAGCATCGCTACGGATTCACCCTAACCGCTCCGACGTCAGCGGATCTCGCGCACTCGAACGGTACAGACTGGCCCGGTAGACAGACGGGAAAGCCCCTATGGGCTCGCCAGACTCGAGCATTCCTCAGCGGAGCACGGAAAATCGCACGGAGCGGGCCCTTGTTGAATACCTCACAAACCGTGTTGCGTGATCGTGAGTCGCATGATACTCGGATGGCGTCCGGGGCAACGATCATGCCCTGTTTCGAACCAGAGGGATATGACGAGTCACGTCCTCATCACCGGTGGAGCGGGGTTCATCGGCTCTCACGTGGCCGACGAGCTCCTGCGCCAGGGGGTCCGCGTCCGGGCGCTCGACAGCCTGGTCCCCCAGGTGCACGGCCCCGACCGCCGCCGCCCGGCGTACCTCGACCCGGAGGTCGAGCTCATCGTGGGTGATGTCCGCGACCGGGACGCGGTGAAATCGGCGCTCCGCGGCGTGGACGCGGTCGTCCACTTCGCGTCCGCGGTCGGGGTCGGACAGAGCATGTACAAGATCGCGGAGTACACCTCGATCAACAACCTCGGCACCGCCGTGCTGCTCGAGGAGCTCGCCGCGAAGCCGGTCTCGAGGCTGCTCGTCGCCTCCAGCATGAGCGTGTATGGCGAGGGGCTCTACCGGGCGGCCTCCGGCGCGGTGGTCCCCGGCGCGAGTCGGCCGCTCGAGCAGCTCAAGCGCGGCGACTGGGAGGTCCGGAGCGAGGCCGGCGAGGCGCTCGTGCCCATCCCGACGCCCGAGTCCAAGCCCCCGTCGCTCGAGTCGGTCTATGCGCTCTCCAAGTACGACCAGGAGCGGCTCTGCCTGATGATCGGGCGCGCGTACCAGATCCCGACCGTCGCCCTCCGCTTCTTCAACGTCTACGGCCGCCGTCAGGCCCTCTCCAACCCGTACACCGGCGTCCTCGCCATCTTCGCCGCGCGGCTCCTCAACGACCGTCCGCCCGTGATCTTCGAGGACGGGCTGCAGCGGCGCGATCTCGTGAGCGTCACCGACGTCGCCCGCGCCTGCGTCCGGGCCCTCGGCGCCGACGCCGCGGTGGACCAGGTGCTCAACATCGGCAGCGGGCGGTCGTACACCGTACGCGAGGTCGCCGAGCGCGTCCGCGACGTGATGGGGAAGAGCGGTATCGAGCCCGAGATCGTCGGGAAAGCCCGGCTGGGCGACGTCCGGCACTGCTTCGCCGACATCGGCGCTGCGCAGCAGAAGATCGGGTATGCGCCCCGGGTCTCGCTCGAGGAGGGGCTCCGCGATCTCGCCGACTGGCTCGAGGGGCAGGTGGCGAAGGACGCTGTCGCCCAGGCCCGCGCCGAGCTGGAATCCAGGGGGCTGACGGTATGAGCGCCGCGGCGGATGGCCCTGGCGGCGCGACCGCTGCGCCGGGGCGCCCGGCGCTGATCACCGGCGGCGCCGGCTTCATCGGGGCCAACCTGGCCCACCGCCTGCTCCAGGCGGGAGAGGCGGTGATCCTCTTCGACAACCTCTCCCGCCCCTCGGTGGCGCGCAACGTCGAGTGGTTGAGGCGCACCCACGGCGACCGCGTCACGCTGATCACCGGCGACGTGAGGGACGCCCGCGCGGTCGCGGCCGCGGTCCGGCGCGCCTCCAGCGTCTTCCACTTCGCCGCCCAGGTGGCCGTGACGACGAGCCTCGTCCAGCCGGTGGAAGACTTCGAGATCAACGCCCGCGGGACGCTCAACGTGCTCGAGGCGATCCGCGCCGAGAGCGCCCCGCCGCCGCTCCTTCTGACGTCCACCAACAAGGTGTACGGCGGCCTCCCCGACCTCCCGCTCTCGTGCAGCGGCCGGCGCTACGAGCCCGCGGATCCGGAGCTCCGGGCCTCCGGCGTCTCCGAGGCCCGCCCGCTCGACTTCCACAGCCCCTACGGCTGCTCCAAGGGCGCGGCGGACCAGTACGTCATCGATTATGCCCGCACCTTCGGGCTCCCCGCGGCGGTGTTCCGGATGAGCTGTATCTACGGTCCTCGCCAGTTCGGGACCGAGGACCAGGGGTGGGTCGCGCATTTCCTCCTCCAGGCGCTCCGGCGGGAGCCGATCACCCTTTACGGCGACGGGATGCAGGTCCGGGACGTGCTCTTCATCGACGACCTCGTCGACGCGCTCCTCCTCGCCCGCAGGGACATCCGGCAGATCGCGGCGTCGGCGTTCAACGTCGGCGGGGGCCCGGAGAACACCCTCAGCCTGCTCGAGCTGCTCGATCTCATCGAGGAGCTCGACGGCAGGCGCCCCCTGATCGGCTTCGAGGGGTGGCGGCCGGGCGATCAGCGGTACTACGTCTCCGACTGCCGCCGGCTCTCCGCGGCCACGGGGTGGTGGCCGCGTGTCCGGGTCCGCGAGGGGGTGCGCAGGCTGCACGGCTGGCTGCGGGAGATGACGGAGGCGACCGGCGCCGCGAAGGCCGCCGCCGGCGCCGGCCAGCCAGCGAAGGAGCCGTGCGCGGGGGGCGTCCGGTGAGGTTCGCGCTCGTCAACCCGGCCTGGAGCTTCGAGGGGAGCATCTATTTCGGCTGCCGCGAGCCTCACCTGCCCCTCGAATACGGCTACGCCAGGGCGCTGCTCGAGGCCGCGGGGCACGAGGCGACCCTCGTCGACGCCCAGGCCCGGGGCCTCGCCGACGGCGCCCTCCGCGACGAGGTGGCCGCGCTCCGCGCCGACGCCATCGTGGTGACCACCGCGCCGAGCTACCTCTTCTGGCGCTGCGCCCCGCCCGAGCTCCGCGTCCCGCAGCAGGCGCTCCGCGCGCTCCACGGGCTGCCAGGGCTCCGGCTCGCGGTGGGCCCCCACGCCTCCACCACCCCCCGCGCCACCCTGCGCAAGCTCGGGGTCGACGCCGTGGTGATGGGCGAGTGCGAGGACGTGCTGGTGGAGCTCGCCGATCGCCCGCGATCGCGCTGGGGCGAGATCGACGCGATCGCCTGGCTGGAAGGCGACGAGGCGCGCGTGCAGGGCGGCCCGCGTGCGTCGGACATGGCCCGGCTGCCGGCCCTCCGCTGGGACGACGCGACGGTGGCGCGCCACGCCCACCACCACCACCGCTTCGACACCGCGCCGATCGGCCCCGGCGCCGAGGTCGAGGCGTCGAGAGGGTGCCCCTACCACTGCACCTTCTGCGCGAAGGACAACTTCCGCGACGGCTACCGCAAGCGCCCCCTCGACGTGCTCCTCGACGAGATCGACGGGCTCGTCGCCCAGGGGGTTCGTTACGTCTATTTCATCGACGAGATCTTCCTGCCGGATCGCCCGCTGCTCGAGGCGCTCGTCGATCGCCCGGTGTCGTTCGGCGTCCAGATGCGCGTCGACAGCTGGAGCCGGGAGATGCTCGACCTGCTCGGGAGAGCGGGGTGCGTCTCGATCGAGGCAGGGGTGGAGAGCGTCACCCGGGAGGGCAGGAGCCTTTTGGCCAAGCGCTGCAGGCTCTCGACCGAGCAGCTCGGCGATCTCCTGATCCACGCCAAGAAGAGCGTGCCCTTCGTCCAGGCGAACCTGATCCAGTCGCCGACCGACGATCCCGCGGACGTCGCCGCCTTCCGGGAGCGGCTCCGGCAGCACGGCGTGTGGGCGAACGAGCCGGTGCCGATGTTCCCTTACCCGGGCTCGCCCGAGTACACGATGCGCTGGGGCACCCCCGACGACGAGGCGTGGGAGCGCTCGGTCGCGCACTACCTCGATCAGTTCGAGCGCTTCAGCGACCTCCAGGACAGCCGCCCTCTCCCGCTCTCCGCGCTGGAGATCGCGCCCCCCGGCCATGGCTGACGCCGCGCGCGCCCCCGGCTCGGTCCTGATGACCGCCGACACGGTGGGGGGCGTCTTCTCCTACGCGATCGAGCTCGCGCGCGCGCTCGCGGCGCGCGGGGTCCGGACGTCGCTCGCCACCCTCGGCGGGCCGCTCTCCGCGGCCCAGCGCGAGGCCGCGGGCCGCGTGCCCGGGCTCGCCGTCTTCGAGAGCTCCTTCCGGCTCGAGTGGATGGAGGACCCGTGGGACGACGTCGCGCGCGCCGGGGACTGGCTCCTCGAGCTCGAGGAGCGCGTCCGGCCGGCGCTGATCCACCTGAACGGCTATGCGCACGGCGCGCTCGGCTTCCGCGCCCCGAAGCTCGTGGTGGCCCACTCGTGCGTCCTCTCCTGGTGGGCCGCGGTCCTCGGCGGGGAGGCGCCGCCGCGGTACGATCGCTACCGGCGCGAGGTGGCCCGGGGGCTCGCCGCCGCGCCGGCGGTGGTGGCCCCGACCCGGGCGATGCTCGACGCGCTCCTGCGCCACCACGGCCCGCTCCCCGGGGGCGCGCGGGCGGAGGTGATCCACAACGCCGCCGACCCCGCGCGGTTCGCCCCGCGCCCCAAGGAGGAGCTCGTCCTCGCGGTCGGGCGGCTCTGGGACCAGGCCAAGAACATCGAGGCGCTCGGCGAGGTGGCCCCTCACCTGCCCTGGCCGATCCAGGTGGCCGGGAGCGACGTCCGCCCCGGCGGGGGCGCGGGCGGGACACCCCTCCCCTCGCCCCTCCCCTCGCCCCTCCCCTCGCTCGGACACCTCGGCGTGCTCTCGCCGTCCGCCGTCGCCGCCGCGCTCGGCCGCGCGTCGATCTACGCTCACCCGGCCCGCTACGAGCCGTTCGGCCTGTCGGTCCTGGAGGCGGCGCTCTCCGGGTGCGCCCTCGTCCTCGGCGACATTCCCAGCCTGCGCGAGGTCTGGGGGGACGCGGCCCTCTACGTGGATCCCGGCGACACGGAGGCGCTCCGGCGCGCGCTCCGGGCGCTCATCGACGCGCCCGGCGCGCGGCGCGAGATGGCCACGCGCGCCCGCGCCCGCGCCCTCGGCTTCTCGCCGCGGCGGATGGCCCGGAGCTACCTGCGCCTCTACGGCGAGCTCCTCGAGCGCGGGCCTGGCGAAGAAGATCGCTCGCCGTGGAGAGGGGAGCACGCGCCATGCGCATAGCCCTGTTCTGCCACTCCCTGCTCTCCGACTGGAACCACGGGAACGCGCACTTCCTCCGCGGCGTGGTCACCGAGCTCGCCGAGCGCGGGCACGAGGTCCGCGCCTTCGAGCCGAGGGACGCCTGGAGCCTCCAGAACCTCGTGGCCGATCACGGCGAGGCGCCGCTGCGCGAGGTGAGGGAGGTCTACCCGCGCGTCGATCCGATGAGGTACGACCTTGCCTCGCTCGACCTCGACGAGGCGCTCGAGGGCGCCTCGCTCGTCCTCGTCCACGAGTGGAGCGAGCCCGAGCTGGTCGCCCGCATCGGCGCGCACAGGGCACACGCGTCGCGCGCGTCGTACCGGCTGCTCTTCCACGACACACACCACCGGTCGGTCACGGATCCCGGGGCCATGACCCGCTACGACCTCACCCGCTACGACGGCGTCCTCGCCTTCGGCCGGGTGATCCGCGATATCTACCTCGCGCGCCGCTGGGCCCGCCGGGCCTTCGTCTGGCACGAGGCCGCGGACGTGCGCGTGTTCCGCCCGCGCCGCGAGGCCCGGCCGGAGCGCGATCTCGTGTGGATCGGCAACTGGGGCGACGAGGAGCGCACCCGCGAGCTCGACGCGTTCCTGATCGGCCCGGCGCGCGATCTCGGCCTCTCCGCCCGCGTGCACGGGGTGCGCTACCCCGAGCACGCCCGCGCCGCGCTCGACGCGGCCGGGATCGAGCACAGGGGCTGGCTCCCCAACTACCGCGCTCCCGAGGCGTTCGCGCGGGCCAGGGTGACCGTCCACGTCCCGAGGAGGCCCTACGTCGCCTCGCTCCCGGGGATCCCGACCATCCGGCCGTTCGAGGCCATGGCCTGCGCCATCCCGCTCGTCTGCTCGCCGTGGAGCGACGCGGAGGGGCTGTTCTCGCCCGGCCGCGACTACCTCGTCGCCCGGGACGGCGACGAGATGAAGCGGCGCCTCGCGGCCCTGCTCGCCGAGCCCGCCCTGGCCGCCGAGCTGGCGGAGCGGGGGCGCGCGACGATCCTCGCGCGCCACACGTGCGCCCACCGGGTCGACGAGCTCCTCGCCATCGCCGCCGAGCTCGGCGTCGAGGTCGACCGCCCCGCGCCCGCCGCCACACCCCAGCGAGCCACGTCATGAACCGACGCAACCCACGCCCGACCGCGAGCCGATCGCTCGACATCGCCTTCTTCGGATCGAGCCTCGTCTCCGCCTACTGGAACGGAGCCGCTACCTACTACCGCGGCATCCTCCGCGCCCTCGCGGCGCGAGGGCACCGCATCACCTTCCACGAGCCGGACGCCTACGATCGCCAGAAGCACCGCGACATCGAGGACCCGCCGTGGGCCCGCGTCGTCGTCTACTCCGGCACGGACCCGGCAGAGCCCAGGCGGCTCGTCGAGCAGGCCCGGAGCGCCGACGTCGTCGTCAAGGCCAGCGGCGTCGGCGTCTTCGACGAGCTGCTCGAGGCCGAGGTCGCCGCGCTCGATCGGCCGGGGCTCACCACGATCTTCTGGGACGTCGACGCCCCGGCCACGCTGGAGCGGGTCCGCGCCGCGCCGTCGGATCCCTTCCGCGCGCAGATCCCGCGCTTCAACCTGGTCTTCACCTACGGCGGCGGCGACCCGGTGGTGCGCGGCTACGAGGCGCTCGGCGCGCGGCGCTGCGCGCC
Source organism: Sorangium sp. So ce145 (assembly GCF_051525985.1). Lineage (NCBI taxonomy): Bacteria > Pseudomonadati > Myxococcota > Polyangiales > Polyangiaceae > Sorangium > Sorangium sp. So ce145. The sequence continues at coordinate 9,292,658 of NZ_CP150315.1, forward strand.
GATCTACAACGCGCTCGACCCCGAGACCCACCTCGAAGTCCCGCCAGATCCTCGATTTCATTGCGATTTTGCGCTGCTCGCCAACCGCCTGCCGGACAGGGAGCGGCGCGTGGAGGAGTTCTTCCTGCGGCCCGCGGCCGCGCTCCCCGGGCTCCGGTTCCTCCTTGGCGGCAGCGGCTGGCAGGACAAGGTCATGCCCCCGAACGTCCGGTACGTCGGGCACGTCTACACGGCGGACCACAACGCCTTCAACGCCAGCGCCCGCGCGGTGCTGAACGTGGCCCGCGACAGCATGGCGTCGGTCGGCTTCTCCCCGGCGACCCGGGTCTTCGAGGCCGCGGGCGCGGCCGCGTGCCTCGTCACGGACGCCTGGGAGGGGATCGAGCTCTTCCTCGAGCCCGGGCGCGAGGTGCTTGTCGCGAGGAGCGGCGACGACGTCGTGGAGATCCTCCGGGCGCTCACGCCCGAGCGGGCCCGCGCCATCGGCAGGGCGGCGAAGCAGCGCGTGCTGGCGGGGCACACCTACGCCGAGCGCGCGAGGCAGGTCGAGGCGCTGCTGGCCCGCCCCGACGGCGCAACCCTCACCGCGATCGCGCCGCCGTGAAGCCCATCTCCTTCGTCTTCCTGGGCCTGTCGATCACCTCGTCGTGGGGCAACGGCCACGCGACGACGTACCGCGGGCTGCTCCGGCGGCTGGCCCAGCGGGGGCACGGCGTGCTGTTCCTGGAGCGGGACCTCTCGTTCTACGCCGAGAACCGCGACCTCCCGAGCCCGCCCTACGGCCGGACCGAGCTCTACCGGGGGCTCGACGATCTCCGCGCGCGCTTCGGGGGCGCGGTGCGCGACGCGGACCTGGTGGTCGTCGGGTCGTACGTGCCCGACGGCGCCGAGGTCGGCGCCTGGGTGACGGAGACGGCGCGCGGGAAGACCGCGTTCTACGACATCGACACGCCGGTGACCCTCAAGCAGATCGAGCGGGGCGGCGCCGGGTACCTGTCTCCGGCGCTCATCCCGCGGTACGACCTGTACCTCTCGTTCACCGGCGGCCCGACGCTAGAGCGGCTCGAGCGCCGCCACGGGGCGAAGCGGGCGCGGCCGCTCTACTGCGCGGTGGATCCGGACGAGTATTTCCCCGAGCGCGCGCCGCCCCGGTGGGATCTCGGCTACCTCGGCACGTACAGCGCCGATCGCCAGCCCACGCTGGACCGGCTCCTCGTCGCGCCGGCGCGCCGCTGGGGGCGAGGCCGCTTCGTCGTCGCCGGCCCGCAGTACCCGGCGGACATGGGCTGGCCCACCAACGTCGAGCGCACGGATCACGTCCCGCCGGGCGAGCACCGCGGCTTCTACGGCGCGCAGCGCTTCACGCTCAACGTCACCCGCCGGGACATGATCGAGGCGGGGTACTCGCCGAGCGTGCGCCTCTTCGAGGCCGCGGCCTGCGGGGTGCCGGTGATCAGCGACGACTGGCCTGGCCTCGACGAGCTCTTCGAGCCGGGCAAGGAGATCCTGGTCGCCCGCTCCCCGGAGGAGGTGCTCCACCTGATCCGCGAGCTCCCCGAGCGGGAGCGGATCGCGATCGGCCAGCGGGCGCGCGAGCGCGTGCTCGCCCGACACACCGCGGCGCACCGCGCCGAGGCGCTGGAGAGATACACCCGGGAGCTGCTCGACGAGCAGGACGCGCCGGAGCGCCGGAGCGCCCGGGGGGCCGGGGACGATGACGTCGACGTGGGGAGTCGACCTGGAGAGGAGGTCAGAGAGACATGAGCGCAGCGCTCCGCATCCTGGTGACCGGGGGCGCCGGATTCGTCGGCTCCCACCTGTGTGATCGGCTGATCCGCGAGGGCCACGAGGTCGTCGCGCTCGACGATCTCTCGACGGGCTCCCGGGACAACGTCGCCCATCTCCTCTCTCACCGGCGCTTCCGGCTGGTGGAGCACGACGTCATGCAGCCGTACGAGCGGGAGGTCGACCGCATCTACAACCTCGCCTCGCCGGCGAGCCCGCCGCATTACCAGCGCGATCCGGTCCGGACCACGCTGGTCAACGTGCTCGGCGCGCTCCACGCGCTGAAGCTCGCCGAGGGCTGCGGGGCGCGCGTCTTCCAGGCGTCGACCAGCGAGGTCTACGGCGATCCCGAGGTCCACCCGCAGCCGGAAGGCTACCGGGGCGCGGTGAACCCGATCGGGATCCGCTCCTGTTATGACGAGGGGAAGCGGTGCGCCGAGTCGCTGCTCATGGACTTCCACCGCCGCGGCGTCGAGGTGCGCCTGGCGCGGATCTTCAACACGTACGGTCCGCGCATGGCGCTCGATGACGGTCGGGTGGTGTCGAACTTCATCGTACAGGCGCTCCGGGGTGAGGACCTCACAGTGTACGGCGATGGCTCCCAGACACGGAGCTTCTGCTACGTGGAGGACCTCATCGAGGGGATCGTCCGGCTGATGGAGCACCCGGCCGAGACGGGCCCGGTGAACCTGGGCAATCCCGAGGAGTTCACGGTGCTTGAGCTCGCCGAGGAGGTGCTTCACCTGACCGGGAGCCGGGGTCGGGTGGTGTTCCGTCCGCTGCCCGAGGACGATCCGAGGCAGCGGCAGCCGGTGATCGACCGCGCGCGGCGGGTGCTCGGCTTCGAGCCGAAGGTGCCGTTGCGCACGGGACTGCGCCGCACGATCGAGGGTTTCCGGAGCGCGCTCGGGCTGGGCCATCGCGCACCTGGGCTCCCGGTGTCGGACGATGACGCACCGTTGCCCCGTGCGGCGAACGGCTGAGCCGCGCCGACCGTAGAGTCGGTGCGGCGCCCATGATACCGTCAGCTCTCTGACGCCCGATTGTCGCACAGGGCCGTGCGGCGAACGGCAGGGGCACTGCGCCCTTAACTTAGAGCGAAGGAGAGCGGCATGGATCTCAGGGCATGGTGCGCGGCGCTCTGCGCGGCGACGGTGGGTCTCGTGGGCTGCGGCGGGGACTCGGGAACGAGTGGTACCAGCGGTTCGTCGGACGGCTCGGGCTCGGGCAGCGGGCAGGGGAGTGGTTCCAGCGGCCAAGGGGGTTCCTTCGGCGAGGGGGTCGGCTCCGGGATCGGATCCGGCAGCGGGACCACCGGGGGAGGCGGCAGCGGCGCGGCTTCCTCGGGGTGCGAGCACGTCGATGTCGTATTCGCGCTCGACAACTCCTCGAGCATGGATGAGGAGAAGGCGTCGATGCGCGACGTCGTTTTCCCGGCGTTCGCGCAGGCGTTGCTCGATATCGATGGCATCCTCGACTTCCGCGCGGCCGTGATGGACGCCTGCCCCCTCCCCGCCACCTTCCACACGCGCGGCGCCGCGGGTGACTGCTCGTTCCAGAGCGGCAAGGCATGGATGGAGAGCTCGAGCACCGACCTCACGAGCGAGTTCCAGTGCGCTGCAGATCTCTATGTGGACGACATCGAGTGCACCGAAACCAATGACGACGAGCAGCCCGTGTCCTCGATCGCCGCCGCGCTGGAGCCGCCGTTCTCGGACGCCGAGAACGCGGGGTTCCTCCGCAACGACGCGCTGCTCGTGGTGGTGGCGATCACCGACGAGGACGAGCAGCCCGCCCCGCGCCAGACGCCGCAGCAGATCCACGATCGGCTGGTCGCCGCGAAGGGCGACGCGAAGAACGTGGTGTTCCTCGGCATCGGCGGAAGGCGGCAGTGCGAGGGCGCTTATGGGGACGCGGAAGAGGCCGAGGACATGCAGAGGCTCGTGGACCTGTTCGCCGCCGATGGCCGTGGGTTCTTCTGGGATCTCTGCGAAGGGCACCTCGAGGACGGCCTCACGAGCGCCCTCGCGGCGATCGAAGAGGCGTGTGTGGAGTTCGTGCCCACCGTGAACTGACGATGAACTGACGAAGGGCGGCGCCGTGAGGCGCCGCCGGCAGGCTACCGCGGCAAGCTCTCCTGGTCTTCCTCCGGCGCTTCGCCCTCGTCGTCGCCGAGCTGCTCGACTTCCCCCCACAAAGCATCGAGATCCAGCCGGAGCCCTTCGCATCCAGGCACATCGATGCTCCCATCGGTCGCGTCGAGCGCGTGCGCGTAGCGCCCATCCGCCCCGAGCTCGAGGAGCTCGATGCTCCGGAGCTGCGGATCGACGATCCAGTACCAGCGCACCCCGAAGGCGGCATATTCGCGGAGCTTCTCGACACGATCGCGGCGCCCGTCGCTCGGCGTGGGGGAGACGACCTCGACGGCGATATCGGGCGGGATACGCACCAGCCCCCGCGCTGGTGGCCTCCGGCTTCCGGGGAAAAAGACGGTCACGTCCGGCTTCCGGCCCCGCTGCGGCTTCACCGCGAATTTTGCGTCCGAGCCGCCCACCAGCCCGCCGCGGGGGGTGATCCAGGCGCGGAGCATGTGGATCAGCCAGCCGACCACGACCTCGTGAACGTAGCCGGACACCTCTTCCTCCACGAGCAACCCGTCCACGAGCTCGCCCGGCTCATCCTCGGGCAGGGCCGCCCACTCGACGAGCGACATCCGCCGGCCTGACGCGGGTGCGGGTGAACGAGCCGCAGCCTGGACCATGAACCGAGCCTATCACGCCTGCCGCAAGGGGTGTACCGCGAGGGCGGCCCGCCCGCTGCTCCCACCAGGCGCGCACAAGCATCCGTCACGCCTCGGCGAGGCGCGAGGCGTGAGGGCCGGCGGGGGTGACGGCGGACCCGGGAGACCGCCGCAATGCGCTCGAGATAAAGAGCCTTGACGGTGGACCATGCTACCGTTATAAAAAGTAACACCGTTACGAACGACAACGGGGGCGGCGGCCGCGCCGCCCGGAGGCCAGGCGACACGGACATGGCGAGCTCGCGCCCGAAGACCACGAAGACCAGCGGCACGACCCAGGCGGAGCGCCTGCAGGCCTCGAGCCAGCAGCGCCGCGAGCAGCAGAAGGAGAACCTGCGGGGCGCGATCCTGGCGGCGGCGGGCGAGCTGTTTCTGGAGCAGGGTTACGAGGCGTTCTCGATGCGCCAGGTGGCCGAGCGCATCGGCTACTCGGCGACGACGATCTACCGCTATTACGAGGACAAGGACGATCTCCTGTTCGCCATCGTCCACGACGGCTTCACCGAGTTCCAGCGGGCGCTCGTCGCGGCCGCCGAGAGCACGGCGGACCCGATCGAGCGGCTCGTGGCGCTCGGCGCCGCGTACGTTCGCTTCGGCATGGACAACCCGGTGCACTACCGGCTGATGTTCATGCAGCGCTTCGACTTCGTCTTCGACCAGCGGAAAGCGCGGCAACAGCCGATGATCGATTCGTTCGACGTGCTGCAAAACGCGGTCGCGTCCGCGATGGATGCCGGCGTGATGCAGCGCGGCGACGTGGAGCGCCACAGCCAGGTGGTCTGGGCCCTGGTCCACGGGATCACCGCCCTCGGCCTGGCCGACCGCGGCCGCTTCACGGCCGACGACGTCGACCGGACCCTGGAGATCGCCATGAAGATGATGGTCCGGGGCCTGCGCCCCTGATCGCTCTCTTTTTTTCCCGCAAAGTTAACACTGTTACTAATAGTTTCATCGTTACAACCAGCAGCCGGTGGAGGGTATGATGGATAGGGTCTTTGGGCTGAGCGGCCTGCTCGTGATGCCGTTCTGGTTCCTGATGGTTTTTCTGCCCCGCTCTCGATGGACGCGGCGGATCATGGAGTCGCCGCTCGTGGTCGTCGCGCCCGCGCTGCTCTACACGGCGCTCGTCCTCCCGGTCCTCCGCGAGGTGTTCCCGATCGTCAACCAGCCGAGCCTCGCGGCGGTCGCCCCGCTGCTCGGCTCGCCCGCGGGCGCCACGATCGGCTGGGTTCACTTCCTCGCCTTCGATCTCTTCGTGGGCCGGTGGGTGTACCTCGACAGCCGCGATCGCGACATCTCGCCGTGGCTCATGGCCCCGGTGCTCTATCTGACGCTGATGCTCGGGCCGCTGGGGTTCTCGCTCTACCTCGCCGTCCGCGCGATCGCCGCTCGATGGCCGCGCGCCGTCGTCACCACCGCGGCTCCGCGCCCCGCCGGGGAGGCCTGACATGAGCGCGCGCTCGCTGAGCCCCTCGCCCTCGCTGCCTCGCTCGATCGAGGAGCTCCTCCGGCGAAGTCCCGTCCTGTTCATGGCGGCGGCCGCCCACGTCGCGCTGCTCGTCGTGCTGCTCGCCGTCGCGCCGCTCGACGTGCGCCTCGTGATGGGGGTGAACCCGTGGATCAAGCCCGCGAAGTTCGCCGCCTCGATCGCCATCTACCTCCTGACGATCAACTGGCTCGTCGGCGATGTCGCGCTCCCGCCGAGAGGCCGCCGGGCCGTCGTCTGGGGCACGGTGGCGATGGTGAGCTTCGAGATGATCGCGATCACCGCGCAGGCGGCGCGGGGCGTGGCGTCGCACTTCAATCAATCGACGCTGTTCGACGGGGCGGTGTTCACGCTCATGGGCATCGCCATCCTGGTGAACACGGCGCTCGCGGCGTACCTCGCGTACAGGTTCTGGGCGACGCGACCTCCGCTGCCGGCCCCGTATCTCTGGGGCATCCGGCTGGGTCTCGTCCTGTTCCTGCTGGCCTGCGCGGAAGGCGGCTTCATGTCGGCGCACAACGCGCACAGCGTCGGCGTCGCCGACGGCGGGCCCGGGCTCCCCGCCGTCAACTGGAGCACGCGAGGGGGCGACCTGCGCATCGCCCACTTCTTCGGGATGCACGCGCTGCAAGCCGTCCCGCTGGTCGGCTACTGGCTGTCGGCGCGGGCGCAGGGGTCTGGGCCGCGCGCGCGGCGGGCCGTGGGGTGGGTGATCGCGTTCGGCGTCGGCTACGGCGCCGTCGCGCTGGCGCTCTTCCTGACGGCCCTCGCAGGGCGACCGCTGATCCGGATGTAGCGCGCCGAGAGGACGGCGGTCCTGCGCCGCTGGCGGCAAAGAGGCGAGCCGGCGCGGACCGCTGCCGCGTGACGATGGGCGCGAGCGGGACGTCGCCAACCGGACGACATCGCCTGCGACGAATCCGTCACTTCATCGTCATCGATAGACAACAACAAGCAGGTAATCTGCCACACAATTGACACACATTCCGTCTAGGCTCTCCAGCGCGTCTGCGCCTGCCGCTGTTTCCCACCCGCGAGGCTCGCCATGCCTGACAATTTCGTCGTCCAGTCAAGCGCCCTGCCCTCTTCCACCAAGCTCGTAGCTTTTCACGGCACCGAGGGCATCTCGAGGCCCTATCGCTTCGAGCTCTACCTGGTGATGACGAACGACGTCGGCCAGAGCTTCGATATGGCGGCGGCCGTGGGGCAGCCGGTGAGCATCTCCCTGGAGCGGAGCGACGGCGGCGAGCCCTTCCTTCGGAGCGGCGTCCTCGGCAGCATCGAGCTCATCAACGAGTTCGCCGGCCGGTCCGTCTTCCGGGCCACCATGGTCCCGCGCCTCGCCTTGCTCGCCATGTCGTTTCACAGCCGTGTCTTCACCGCGCAGGCCATCCCGGCGATCCTTCAAGCCGTCCTTCAGAAGGGCGGCGTCACGGACTGCTCCCTCCTGCTCCAGGGCTCCTACACCGCCGAAGAGCATGTCTGTCAGTACCGCGAGACCGACTATGCCTTCGTCGCCCGGTGGATGGAGCGCGAAGGCATCTATTATCACTTCGAGCACGGGGAGGGCGGCGAGACGCTGGTGCTTGTCGATGACAAGTCGGCCCATCAGCCCCATGGCGGCAAGCCCATTCGTTATTACCCGCAGCCAGGCGGCGCCAACACGGCGAAGGACACGTTCCACGCCTTCACCTGCCGGCATGACGCCATGCCCGGCACGGTCCGCCTCAAGGACTACAACTACGCCACGCCGGCCGTACCGGTCACCGGGCAGGCGTCGGTCAGCCCGAGCGGCTTCGGCGAGGTCAGCCTGTACGGCGCGCGGTTCTTCTCGTCGGGCGACGGGGCGCGGCTGGCGCGGATCAAGGCCGAGAGCCTCTCCGCGACCGGCGTCGTCTACCAGGCGATGGGCAAGGCGGCGACGGTGGTCCCCGGGTTCACCTTCGAGATCGAGGACCACCCGCGGGCCGCGTTCAACACGAAGTACCTGACCATCGAGGTCGAGCACTGGTCCAACCAGGCCCCGGACATGCCCGAGCTCCGCGACTTCGCGACGTGGACCGAGAACTACCGCATGGAGGCCAAGGCCATCCCCGTGACGACGCAGTTCCGCGCGCCGCAGGTCACCGAGTGGCCGCGCATCTACGGCACCGAGATCGCGATCGTCGAGGGCGCGGCGGTCAGCGAGTACGCGCAGATCGACACCCATGGTCGCTACCGGATCAAGTTCCACTTCGACGAGAGCGACCTGAGCGGGGGGAAGGCGTCGACATGGGTCCGGATGCTCCAGCCCCACGGCGGCGGCATCGAGGGCTTCCACTTCCCGCTGCGCGCCGGCGTCGAGGTCATGTGCGCCTTCGAGGGGGGCGATCCCGATAGGCCGGCCATCGTCGGCGTCGCGCCCAACGCGCTGACGCCGAGCCCGGTCACGTCGGGGAACAACACGCGGAACGTGATCCAGACGGGCGGGCGGAACCGGCTCGAGCTGGAAGACCAGGCCGGGCAAGAGCGGGTCACGCTGTCGACGCCTTATGACAACACCTACCTCCGGATGGGGGCGCCCAACGGCGGCGCGTCGTACGAAGTCAAGTCGCAGGGCCACGCTTACGTGTTCATCGGAGGCTCCTCCGAGAACATCGTGTGTGGCAACCGAACGGCGCTCACCGTCGGCATCTCCGAGAGCGTGATCGGGGGCTTCAGCTTGAGCGCCGTCGGGGGATACGCCGGGAGCTTCATCGCCGGATACTCACAGAACGTGATCTTGGGCTATCGCCACACGACCATCCTCGGCAACGAGAAGACGATTCTCCGCGGCAACCGAAAGACGGCCATCACGAGGAACCGGTCCACGACGATCGGGGGCGACGACACGTTCAGGCTCGTGGGCGATCGCACCGCCCACATCGGCGGCGACAGCGGCCTGCGCGTCCTCGGGAGGCGCAACACCAGCATCCAAGGCCGCGACAAGAGCACTTTCTTCAATGGGCGAGAGACGACGATCTACACGTCGAGCCAGACGACGGTCAACGGCACCAGCGAGGTCGATATCAACGGCACGCGACGTGCGGACGTCCGCGGTCACGCCACCAGCAACTTTTACGCAGGGCGAACGACGACGGTTCACGCGGGGGGAAGCAGGAAAACGGTCAGGGGCGGTAACATCGCCGAGGTCTTCGGCCCGGTCAAATTCACGCTCCACGGACCGAAGCAGAGCACTGTCAATGGCCCTGCCGAGAGCACCATCACCGGGCTCTACAAGACCACGATCGGGTCCCGGGTCGAGATCATCCGGGGGACAAAGACCGAGAGGATCAACGGGCTGGCATACAAATATGCCCCCAACGAGGTGAAGAAGGTGACGCGGGCAGAGCTCAACGCGAAGAACATCCACTACACATCCAACCTGTGTCGCATTCAATACCAGCTCGGCTTCCACAAGGGGCAGCTGCACCTCATCCAGTAATTCACCTGCTGCTCGCGGAGCAGCCTCGCGCCGAGCGCCGAGTCGAACGCCCCATCGAGCCCGCCCCCTGGAGTCCGTCGGATGAAAATCGTCAAGCCCATGCGCCTCGGGGTGGTGCCGAGGGTCTTCATGCACCAGCGCGCCCCGCACCTGGTGGTCACCACCTTCGTCGGCTTCTCCTACGACCGGCCGGCCCGGCTGCTCTATGAGCCCACGGTCTGGAAGATGGCCATGGAGGAGCTCGGCGAGGACGGCCTCTTCGACGAGTTCAACCCCAAGACCCGGGGCGAGCTCCTCGTCACGGGCCGCTGCTATCCGCCGGGGCGCCTCGCCCGCCCCGCGAGCTCGGTCCGCGTCCAGCTCGGACCGATCGACAAGAGCCTCTACGTCATCGGCGACCGGACGTGGGGGATGCTCGGCATGTCGGATCCGGCGCCCTTCACCGAGATGCCCGTCACCTGGCGAAACGCCTTTGGCGGGAAGGATTTCGCCAAGAACCCGCTGGGCAAAGGCCACGGCGACAAGAGCGCGGCGCTCCCCAACATCGAGTCGCCCAGGCACCTCATCCACGCGCGCGGCGACTGCCCGATGCCCGCCGGCCTCGACGGCTACGACCTGACGTGGCCCCAGCGGTTCTCCAAGATCGGCACCTACGACGCGGCGTGGCGCGACGAGTGCTTCCCTGGTCTCGCGCGGGATCTGGACCCGACGCTGTTCAACATGGCCCCGGAAGACCAGCAGATCGACGGGGTTTTCCGGGGCGACGAGGCCTTCGTCGTCGAGAACATGCACCCCGACAAGCCCCGGATCGAAGGCGCCCTCCCCGGGGTCGTAAGTCGATGCTTCGTCGTCCTCAAGGCGAGCGACGGTGTGGAGATCCACGAGCCCGCGATGAGGCTCGACACGGTGCGTCTGTTCCCGCACCGCGAGCGCGGGGTCGTCCTCTTCCGCGGCGGCATCGAGATCTCCGAGGACGACGCGGACGACGTGGTCGCCGTGCTGGTCGCCTGCGAGGCCATGGGTGCTCCCAGGCCCGCCGCGTATTACCACGATTACCTGATCCCCCGGCTTGGCCTTCCGAGCAACGATCTCCCGGAGGATCAGGACGACATGCTCATGCCCGAGCCCGAAGACCCGGAGGCGCCGCCGCTGCCCGATGACACGCTCTCCGGGCTCGCGTCGAAGCTCAGGCGAGAGGGGTTTCTGGGAGGCACTCCGGCTCGATCCGTCGAGCGCGCGGCTGGAGCCGCGGCCGACGAGGACGAGGCGGAGCCAGCCACGGAGGAAGACGAGAGCCCCGCGTGGTCCCAGGCGGACACGGGGGTGAACCACGAGGCGGACCCGGAGGCGCTCGCGTTTGCAGCCTCGGCGACGGCGCCCGCCCTGGAAGACGACCCCGAGGAGGCCGAAGCGCTTCGCGCGCAGGAAGCGCTCACGGAATGGGGCAAGAAGCAGCTGCGAGACCGTGGCATCGATCCAGAGGCGCACCTCGCCCGGGAAGAGCCCTCCGGCGACCTCGCGTCCCTCGATGATCCGGAAGAATCCGAAGAGGCCGTGGTCCGCCTCGTCGAGGGCAAGCTCGGCAGCGGGCTGACGGCGCACGGGGTCGACGTCGGCGCCTTGCTGGCCAGGGCGCGTCAGAACGACGCCGAGCGTCCGAGCGAGATCAGGATGTCGGAGGTCCGCGAGCGCATGCGGCGATCGCTGACGAGCGAGGGCTTCACGCCAGAGAAGACCGAAGAGCTGGTGTCGTCGCTGGATTGGCGAGCCTTCGAGGAAGAGGCCGCCGCTGGCGAGGACCTCGACGACCCATTCCACCTCCCCGACGAGGCGCCCGAGGCTGCCCGCGCGCTGCCCGAGGACGAGGCCTGGGGGGGTGAGCCCGCGGACGGCGAGGGCTTCGCGTCGGCGGAGGATCTGGACGACAGGGCTTCGTCCTTCGCCGAGCTGGGCGAGGACGGGCCGCGGCTCGCGCACCTCCTGGCGGCCTCCGCGCCCCTCGACAGCGAAGAATCGCTGCGACTTCGCCGCGACGTGGAGGCCGGGCACAAGGAGGGGCGGAGCTTCGCGGGGTGCGACCTCACGGGCGCCGACCTCTCTCACCTCGACCTCGAGGGGATCGACCTCGAGGGCGCCATGCTCGAGTCGGCCTTTCTCACCGGGAGCGTCCTGCGAAAGGCGAAGCTCACGGGAGCCGTCCTGGCGCGAGCCAACCTGGAGGCCGCGGATCTCTCGGAGGCCAGGCTCGACGGAGCCAATTTCGGTTCGGCGTGCCTGCGGGACGTGAAGGCCACGGGAGGCGTCGAGTTCGCCGAGGCCGTGCTCGTCAAGGCGGACCTCTGGGGAGCGGATCTGTCCGGCGCCAACCTCTCGCGCGCCGACCTCTCCGAGGCTAACTTCTGCGACACCAACCTGGAGAACGTCGTCGCGGAAGAGGCGATGTTCCAGCAGGTGGATCTCACGGGAGCGCGCCTCGTGGGCGCGCGGCTCTCGGGGTGCACCTTCAACGAGGTGAACGTGACCGAGGTCGATTTCACCGGCGTCGACCTGAGCTCCGCCACGTTCATCGCCGCCCAGGGCGACCGCGCCGTCTTCCGGAACGTGATGGCAAAGGACCTCACGAGCGTGATGGGCTCGTCCTTCGCCGGCGCAGACTTCTCCGGCGCGACGCTCGCCGGCGCGAACCTGATGGGGACGAGCCTCGCCGGCACCGACCTCTCCGACGCCGACCTGCGCGGCGCGCTGCTCAACGAGGCCGACTTGACGGAGGCGCGCCTCGATCGCGCGAACCTCGCCGAAGCCATGCTGACCCGCGCCAACCTCACCAGGGCGTCGCTCTACGCCGCCGACCTGAGGCAGAGCATCCTGAACAGCGCGCGCGTCGAGGGGGCCAACTTCGAGAAAGCCAGCCTGTTCAGCGCGTGCGCCGATCGAATGGTTGGAGATGACGACACGAGCTTTGCCGGCGCCAACCTCAAGCGACTCAGGGTAATACCGGCCTAGAGGGAGCATGGACAGGGAAGCGCTGCGCAAGCTGATCGAGCAAGAAGAGGTCGTTTCGGAGCTGGACCTGTCGGGCTTCGACCTGTCGGGGCTCGACCTCTCCGGCGGGATCTTCGAAGATGTCCGCTTCACCAACGCCAACCTCACCGGCGTCAAGGTGCGCGAGGCGATCTTTCACCGCTGTGACCTCGCGGGAGCCAACCTGAAGGGGCTGGATTTTCACCTTGGCACGGCCATGGACTGCACGCTCGCGGGGGCCGTGCTCGCCGGCGCCTCGCTGGTTGGAGCGAGCGTCTCGGCCGTGGACCTCGAATCGGCCGATCTGACCGGAGCCGATCTCTCGTCGGCCACCATCGACCATGCCCAGCTCAAGAACGCCCGACTGGTCCGGGCCGACCTGACCGACGGCACCCTGTTTGGCGTCACGCTCGAGGGCACGGACTTCTCTCAGGCCAACCTGACCAGGGCCGTCCTGTTCCGTCAGGACCTGTCCCAGGCCATTCTCACGGGGATCACCCTCGTGGAAGCGATCCTGGTCGAGGTGCGGATGGGGCCCAAGGACTTCCGGCGGATGGACCTCAGCAGAGCGCAGTTTACCAGCGCCGACCTGCGCGGCTGCGATTTTTCAGGGGCCACGCTGGCGCAATGCGGCTTCAAGGGCGCCGACTTGACCGGGGCTCGGCTGGACGGCGCCGTCGCCCAGCGGGCCGACTTCGTCGAAGCGACCCTGATGAACGCGAGCCTCACCCAGGCCGACCTGAGCCAGGCGCTCTTCGTCGACGCGCGCGCGGGCGCCACGAACCTCTCGGGCGCGCGGCTCGAGATGAGCGTCTGGCACCGGGCGAGCTGCCCGGGTGCCCGCTTCTGCCGGGCAGACCTGAGCCACGCGGACTTCTCCCACGCCGATGTGTCGTTCGCCGACTTTTCCGACGCGACGCTGTCGCGCGCGCGGCTGCACCGCGTGGCGGACAAGGGCGCGATCTGGCCGCCGAGCAAGGCGCTGGCGCACGGAGACGACCAGGAGCTCAAGGAAGCAGAAGACTGGCAGGCCAACGTCCTTGGGAGGCCTGCCGGCGGTCAACGCACCCCTCACTCATGAGGAAACCATGCAGAGCGCAGCAAGAGCGAGACAAACCCAGCGGGAAGCCCACGCCGAACACGGCGCCGTGCTCCGCGTCGATGGCCCCGCGTACATCGTCGAGACCGAGAGCGGCGAGGTCCGCGCGAAGCGCGCGACGAGCTGCCTGCTGGAGCCCGCCGCGGGAGACCTGGTGCTCCTCACCGCCGTGAACGGCGCGCATTACATCCTCGCCGTTCTCGAGCGGGAGGAAGGCGCGCCCTCACACCTCGTCTCCGAAGGAGATCTCCAGATTCGCCTGCGGCGCGGCTCGCTGGGCATCGCGGCGCCCGACGGTGTACACCTGGCAGCCGGCAAGGACCTCTCGATGGCCGCGTCGACCTTCCATGTCCAGGCCAAGGAGGGGCACGTCGCGCTGGAGCTGTTCACGTTCCTCAGCAAGATGGCCCGCGGGGAGGTCGACCGGGCCAAGCTGATCGGCCGGAGCCTCGACTCGGCGCTCGAACGGCTGTCGCAGCGGGTGAAGCGCTCCTACCGCATCGTGGAAGAGGCTGACCATGTGCGCGCCGAGCGCATCGACTATGCGGCCAAGGGCAACCTCGCCATCCACAGCGAGAACGCCAAGATCACCGCGTGCCACGTCGTGAAGATCGACGCCGATCAGATCCAGGTAGGGTGACCGACCATGTTTGCAATCACATCGCGCGGTGGAATGGACTTTGGCATCCCGGACGTCTGCCGTCTTCCGACGACCATCCCCGTCCCGTTTCCAAACTTTGCGGCGAAGCCCATGGGGACGTCCCCCGCGTACAAAGTGCGCATCGGGCCCGCTCCCGTCCATACGCTGGCGACGACCATTCCGCTCACGTCCGGCGACAACCCCGGGCTCCTCGGCGGCGTGATCTCCGGCCGCAACATGGGCCCCGCGAGGCGTCTCCGATTCTCTCGCAACACGCTGTGGCAGGGAAAACCGGCGGTGGTGCTCAGCGCGAGCGGCCTCGGGAACCAGATCAACACGAACTCGACGACCATCGTCCCGAGCCAGACCAAGGTCCTGATTCTCAAGTGACGTCCGCTCGGTCATCCGCGAGAGCCGCCCGCGAGAGCGCCCCGAGATCCCGCCCCGTTCTGACCGCCGAGGGACACCCACGTGGCCATCGATGAAACCACCCGCATCCGCCTGGGGATCATTCAGAAGAAATACGGAGATCGCCTGGCCCGGAGCACGAAAGGCGATAGCCCGCCGGATCGGCGCCAGATGTTCATTGATGAATTCCGGCGGATCCTGGCCGACATCTTCGTTCCCACGTTCGAGGCCATCGGCCGTGAGCTCGCCTCGTCAGGGCACGCTTACCGGATCGAGCAGGACGTGGGCGAGAAGACCCCGAGCATCGAGTTTCACCTCCTGCTCCGGGGCGCGCCGGCGAAGGCGAACAACCTGATCCGCCTCTTCTACAGCGCCGAGGCCGCGGGCGACGGAGAGGTGATCGCCGAGGTCAACGTCTACCAGACCCTGACCGAGCTCACGCGGTTCCGGGTGCTGTCCCGGGTCACCCGAGAGGTCGCGGAGCAGATGTGCGTGGACGCCATCGAACACGTCTTCGCCTGCAACGCTCGCTGAGAGGCCTTTGTGATGCCCGCGGCGCGGCCGCAGGCTTCGAGCATCGCCCTCCATCCTCCAGCACGGCGACCCGGCGCTTCACCCTTCGCGCAGGATCCGGCGGTACGTCTCGAGGTACGCCGCCGCCGCCGCCGCCGCCGAGAAGCGCTCCTCGGCCGCGCGACGGCACGCCGCCGGGTCGAGCCGGTCGACGCTCGCCATCGCGTCGGCCATCTCCGCAACGCCTTCCACAAGGAACCCCGTCCGGCCGTGCTCGACGATCTCGGGCAGCGCGCCGGCGCCGCGCAGCGCGATCACCGGCGTGCCCGAGGCCAGCGCCTCCAGGGCCACGAGCGAGCTGGTCTCCTGCACGAGGCTGGGGACGAGCAGGCACCGCGCCGCCGCGAGCAGGCGGCGCTTCCGGGCGAGGCCCACCGGGCCGATGAAGCGCCGCACAGGCCCGGGCCCGCGCAGCATCGGCAGCAGGACCTCCTGGAGATACCGCGTGTGCTCCTCGTACCCGAACGCCTGGCCGGCGATGAGCAGCGGCACGCCCGCGCGGACCGAGGCCTCGACGGCGACGTGATAGCCCTTCTCCGGGCAGATCCGGCCCAGCGCGAGGGCGAAGCCGCGCTTGTGCCGCCTCGGCCGGTAGTGCTCCAGCCGGACGCCGTTCGGGATCTCGGGCAGGAGCCGCGCCCCCGGCGGACAGGCGCGCCGCTGCGTCGCGGACACGCAGTGGAGGAACGTCCTCGGCCGCTCGAGACAGAACACCGCAGGTGAATAGAAGCTCGGCGGGAGATGGAGGGTCGCGAGCACCGGCACGCCCGGCTCGGGCAGATAGCGATCGAAATCGACGCCGTGCAAGTGGACGAGGTCGATCGGATACCTGTCCAGGGCCCGGGCGACGGCGCTCCGGTGGTGGCACAAGGCCCGCTCCCTGGCCGCCTCGTCGAGGACGGCGCCCGGCGGGGGCGCCGGCGTGGCGACCAGCGTCCCCGCGCACGCGGAGCCCTCGGGGGCGACCACGATCGACCGGTGGCCGCCGCGCGAGAGCGCCTCGTCGAGCATCGAGAGGACCTGCTCGGCGCCGCCGACGGCGTCCGGACCCACGGGCGCGAGCGGATAACCGACGAGCAGGACCGTCAGAGGCACAGCTCGCGCTCGAGGCCGAGCAGCGTGAGCGTCTTCGCGGCGAGCCGCCGCCAGCGCGCGCCGTCGATCGGGAAGCCGAGGCGCTCGTAGTGGAGCGGGCCGTCGTGCGGCGGCCGGCGAAAATCGTACGCGGGCGCCGGCCGGAAGCGCTCGACCTCCGCGCCGAACGGGGCGAGCACCTCCCGCTGGCTGGCGAAGCAGGCCAGCATGGCGCGCTTCCGCGACGCCTCGATGTCCGAGAGCCGGAGCGCGATCTCGGGGACGCCGGGGTGCGCGATGAACTCGCCGGTGAGGAGGCGGCCGCGCGCGGCGTGGTACGACGCCGCCTCGAAGATCAGCGGCGCGGTGACGCCGTTCCAGAGGGCGAGCACCGCCGCCGCGTGGACGGCGAGCGCCACCGCGTCGTGATCGGGGTGGCCGCCCTCGTAAGGGTGGGTGAACACCACCTCGGGCCGCGTCCGGGCGAACAGCTCGACCAGCCGCCGGGTGAGGCTCGGCGCCTCCTCGATCGCCTCCTGGTCGACCGCGCCGAGGCACCTGAGCCGCCCCGCGGGCACGTTGCCGGCCGACATGGCGCGGGTCACCTCCTCGCGCCGGAGCGCGGCGTAGCGCTCGCGCCCGATGCCGGCGAGGCCCGCCGGCACGAAGCGCTCGTCGCGCGGCGCCCCGTCGGTCACGTGGACCACCTCGATCGGGCTGAGCCGGCCGATCCGCGCGCCGAGCCCGATGGTCTCGTCGTCCGGATGGGCGAGCACGACGAGACAGCGCGGCGCCCGGCCCGACGAGAGCCACGAGAACGGCGGCCACGCGAGCTCCTGGGCGGAGGGGCCCTGGCGGCGCAGCACGGCGAGGTTCACGACGGCACCTCCGCGCGCCCGCGGCACGGCTCGGCCCGCGGCCCCGGTCGCCCCCCCGGGGTGCCGCGGTGCTCCTCGGGTAACCTCTTTCGCTTCGGCGTGCTCGCGATGTGGGACATGAGCCACCTGGAGCGCATGCGGTCAGGTCGTCCTGGCGCAAAACGCAGCGATCTCCACACTACCAAACGGCGACGCGGCGCGCCAGACGGCGCGTAAAGCGCGGACAGACGAGCCGGCGCGTACCCGCCCCTCGCCTCTTTGCGCTCTTTGCGCTCTTTGCGCGCGTTACGCACGTTACGCACAGCGTCGTCTCATGCGTAGCGCCGCGTCATCCGGGCGCAGAAGTCGGCGAACTCCTCGATCCGCTGCGGAGGGCTCGTGTGGTGGGGCCGGACGCCGGCGTGCTCCGGGGTGAAGCAGTAGGTCAGGGTCACCTCGAACGGCTCGAGCGCCTTCATCTGTCGGTCGAACCAGGCCTCCGCGCCGGGGCGGAAGCTGTCGGCCCAGCTGAGGCCCGTGCGGAGGTGGCGCACCCCGAGCTCCTTCAGCCACGCCACCGCGTCGTCGAGCCGGTGGTCCTCGAAGTGGAACCACTGGCATAGACCGAATTCAGGGGTGTACTCCGGGAAGAGCCGGAGCGCGCGCTTCGGCGTCCCGTCCTCGCGGAGCAGGCCCATGTAGAAATGCCGGTAATACGACGAGCCCTCGGCCTCGCGGTGCCGGGTCGTCGCCGGCCACGCGCGCGGCAGATCATAGAGGCTGTACCAGTGGATCCGCTCGACCTTGCCGCGGAGCAGCTCGGCGCTCCGCCGGAGACCGAACTCCTGCACCTCCTCGGCGCCGAACGTGGAGACGCCGATCTCGGTGATCCAGAGCGGCCTGTCGGTCACCACGCGGATCTCCTCGATCTTGGCGGGCCACTCGTGGATCTGCCAGTGATTCCAGTCGAGAGGGAAGCCGTGCACCGCGACCACATCGACGTGCTCGAGCACGCCCTGCCGCCCCATGTTGGCGATGAACCCCGGATCGATCGGCGAGATGCCGCCCAGCACGCGCAGCAGCCAGTGGCGCTCGCTCCGGATCGCGTCCGCGGCGAGCTTCACCATGGTTCCGTACGTCGTCCACTCGGGGTCGATCTCGAAATCCCAGTGCGACTTGTTGTTGGGCTCGTTCCAGAGCATCACCGCCTCGATCACGCCTGCTCTCCCTTCACGAAAGCTCGCCTCGCCGGGTAGACGGCGCCAGGCGGACGACCGGCGGCCCTCGCGCGCCGGCGGCAGAGGTAGACCTCGGGCTCGGGGTGGTTCACGATCTCGAAGCCGGCGCTCCGCAGCATCGCCTCGGCGCAAGCCCGGTTGGGCACCCACCAGTTGGTCGGGTCGTGCGCATAGCTGTGCTCCACGAAGTGGAGCCGGGGATAACCGGCCTCGTCGAAGATCTCCTCCTCGGAGAAGGGGAAATCTTCCTCCAGCGGCGCCACCTCCGCGCTGCCGCGCTGCATGCTCTGGAAGATCAGCGTGTGTCCGACCACGTGCTCGTGGAGCAGATCGAGCGCCAGGAGCGGGTGGCGGAGGTGGTAGAGGACGCCCAGGAAGAGCACGAGATCGAAGCGCTCTCCGAGGCTGCCGACGTCGTACACGGAGAGGTTCCGGAACTCGATGTCCGCCCCGGAGACCTCCGCGGCGAAGCGCGCCTGCGCCAGGTAGTCCTCGTCGCTGTCGATCCCGAGGACGCGCGCCGCCCCGCGCCGCTTCATCTCGAGCGAGTAGAAGCCGGCGTTGCAGCCGATGTCGAGGACCGTCTTGCCCGTGAGATCCGCCGGGACGGCGTCGGCGAAGCCCCTCCATTTGAACGCGGGGTAATCCCCCAGGAAATGGTCGGGCGCCGTCTTCACCCCGCGGAGATCGAGGTTGTGGAACCACGGCCCGAGCCCGCGCACGCGCTCCTGGATCTGCTCCCGCGTCCACTTCGCCGCTCCCTCGACGCACCTCTCCATGGCTCCTCCCCTCACGCGGCGGCGCGGCTGAGGAGCTGGATGGCCTCGTGGTAGCCGTGCAGCGTCCCCACGTCGACATAGGCCTCTCCGGCGCGCACGGCGCGCGCGCTGCCGCCGCGGGCGAGGTACTCGTTCACGAGCGTCCCGATGTACGGGTCCTCCCGCCCGCGCTCGCGCCAGAGGTCGTGGAGCTCCTGCATCACCGCCCCCGTGAGCCTGAAGGCGCCCCAGACCCACCGCGAGCGCGCGTTGCGCTGCTTGACCTGGATCTCGAGCACCCGGCCCCCCTCGTCGGTGACGACCGCGTCGAAGAGCTCCGGATGCTCGACCGGAAAGAGCAGGAACGAGAGCCCCCCGCCGCCGAGCGAGCAGAGCCCGTGCTCAGGGAACCACACCGTGTCGGGGAGCCCCACGAGCACGTCCTCCTCCGGCCGGATCCAGGGGAGCGACCGGAAGATGGCGTCGCAGAGCCCGGCGGCGGCCGGCTGCACCACATAACAGATGTGCGCCGGGCCGACGCTCGCGCCGTAGTACTCGACGATATCCGACTTGCCCGGCGAGATCACCATGCAGAGCCGGGTCGCGCCGGCGAGCACCATCCGGTCGATGAGGTACTCGCTGACCGCGCGCGGCCGCTCCACGTCGCCGTCCAGGCGCGTCCCCACCGGGAGCAGCTCCTTCGAGAACGCGAGCGGCTGGATCCTGCTGCCCAGGCCCGCCGCCGGAATCACTCCCCACATCGCGCCGTCCCTCCGTTCGATGAGCCGACCTCGGCTCCGTTCAGTGAGCCGAGACCGACTCGAGAATGGCCACGAGCTCCGCCGCGCGGCGCGCGGCGCTGTGCTCCGCGAGCGCCCGCTCCCGCGCCGCGCGGGCGATGGCCGCGATCTCGCCCTCCGGGAGCGAGAGCGCCGCGACCGCCTCGTCCGTGGTCGCCGCCACGAGGATCTCCCTCCCCGGCGTGAAGAACCGGTCGAGCCCCTCCCACCCGTCGCTCAGGATCGGCGTCCCGCAGGCGGCGGCCTCGAAGAGCCGGCCGGAAGGGCAGTAGCCCATCGCCGCCATCGCCCCCCGCGTCACGTTGAGCGTCAGCCGCGAGGAGCAATAGAACGCCGGGTGATCCGGCGGCGCCACGTGGCGCAGGTAATAGACGTTTTGCGCCCACGGGAAGTCCTCGGGATAGAGCGAGCCCCCGATGACGAACCGCCGCTCGGGCAGCCTCCTCGCCGCCTCGAGGAAGAGGCGGGAGAGCGCCGCCTGCCGGTCGGCGGCGTACGTGCCGAGGTACGAGAGATCCCCGCGGAAGCCGTCCCGCGGCGGGACCGGGCGGTGCACCGCCGGGTCCGCGCTGCCGTAGAGCGGGAACACCCGCCGGGCGCCGAGCTGCGCCTGGAGCCGATCGAGCGCCGCGCCGCCGGTGTAGCTGAGCACGCAGTCGAAATCGGCGAGGCCTCGAGGGCCGATGTAGCCGACCGGCTGTCCGGCCTGGATGCGATCCAGCGTCACCGGCGTGTCGAGATCGTAGAAGACCTTGAGCGCGCCGGACTCGAGGACCACGTCGGTCGCGGGGCCGCCGTCGGGGCAGTACGACGTGACCATCGCCGCGTCGGCCTCCCGGACGGCGCGCCTGGCCTCGGGAAGGACGTCCTCGAACGAGGTGTAGAGCCGGAGCGTGTTGCCGTGCGAGAGCGCGGTCAGGTCCCGGTGCGCGGCGTAATAAGGGACGTCGCGCTCGAAGAAGGTGACGCGGTGCCCGGCCCGCCCGAGGGCGGAGACGACGCCGCGCCACAGCGTGGCGTGGCCGTTGCCCCAGGACGAGCTGATCGTCAGACCGAAGATGACGAGCCTCATGGCGGAGCGGACCTCCTCGATGCCTGCGTCTCCGGCGCAAGCGCCGGCGGCCTGCCCGGCTCGCCGGGGATCATCGCTTCCACCTCGGGGCGGCAGCGGATCCGCGGCAAGAGCGCCCTTGCCTCGGGCCGGAGGCGGCGGAGCGTGTACGCCACCTTGGCGCGGGTGTGCTCGGCCCCGTAGCAGTCGAGGAACCCGGCGCTGTTCAGCGAGAAGAACGAGAGCGCGTCGGCGTCGTTCAGCAAGGCGAGCTCGGCGTCGTCCCCCGGCCGCTCGTGCGACGCCACCAGGGCGCCGATCCGGTCGAGGACCTCCGGCGCGAGCCCGACGCCGGTGAGCGCGGCGCGCGTCAGGACCGCCCCGCGCCGCGCGTGCTCGTCCTTGAACGCCTGGTAGTCCGGGGCGCGGTGCTCTCTCCGGACGTCCGCCTCGGAGACGAGCCGCTCCACGTCGTGGAAGAGCGCCGCCACCTGGACGGCGACGCCGGCGCGCGGCTCGAGCCGGAGCATCCATTGCCAGACGTCGATCGCATGATCGTGGTCGGCGCGGACGAGCGGCCTGTCGAGATCGTGGAGCTCCCGGTGACGCCCGAGGACCCGGTCGAACACCTCGGTCGCGGAGGCGAGATTCCTCCTGCGGAGGAAGCGCTGGCACCGTGTGAGGACCTCGTGGGCGGCGCGCGCGGCGCCCGCTCGCTCGAGCCCCTCGATGCGGAGGTCGAAGAGGCCGCCGGCGTCGAGCGCGTGCAGGCGGGTGTCGAGCGCCCACAAATCGAGCGCCGACGCGCGCCACGCGCGGGCGTCGACGACGGCGTGGAGCGCCCCCCCGGATGGGCCGGGCGCGCCGCTCTCCACCTCCACGCCAGGGAACTCCCTGGAGAGCGCCGCCCTGTCGGACGGGGAGAGGAGCGGCGTCCCGCGGATCGAGCGTCCATCGCTGCTCGAAGAGGGGCCATCGATGAGGATGAGGCGCTTGAGCATGAGCGTGCGCTCTCCGGTCAGCCACCGGGATGGAGCTCGACACAGCTGCCGCGCGCGGCTGCCGCGGACGAACCGGGATCGCAGGTGGGGAACCTATCGCCGCGGTCCTC
The DNA here is from genome assembly GCF_051525985.1 of Sorangium sp. So ce145. Lineage (NCBI taxonomy): Bacteria > Pseudomonadati > Myxococcota > Polyangiales > Polyangiaceae > Sorangium > Sorangium sp. So ce145. The sequence goes on from NZ_CP150315.1 coordinate 9,314,822, forward strand.
ACCGCACCATCGCGGAAATTCCGTAGAGCAACGTCGGGAAAGAAATGAGCGCGAGACGTGGGATCACCGTAGCCACGCCAGCCGCGGCTATCTCCCCTCGACGCGCCGCCGCGAGCCCCGGCGTCCGCTCCGCGGCCGCCTTGCCACGACGGCCGTACCTGGTCCGCCTGGGCTGCGCGCGCGCCGGCCGGGGTCGCCCGGGCGTGGCCCACCGCCCCTGATACCGCATCTCCCGCTCACAGCGGAGTCTCCGGAGGGATGACGACGGGGTTGATCGCTCGAACGCTCGCGCCGGCCGGGTAAGCGTCGCTGTTGTTGTGGAAGGGCACCTCCGACCCCCAGCCCCACACGGTCACGCTGAACGGGCCATCGCTGTACGCCTCGTGTTTGCCGTTGCTGCACCCCTCCTGGCTCTGGAAGTTGTTCCGCACGAGATCGCGCCAGGTCACCTCGACCTGTCCCGCGCTGTCCACGGGCATCTACCGGTCGCTCGGCGTCGCAAGGCTGCTCGCCGCTGGACTTTTACTGGGCAAGAAACTTCTTTTCGCAGGGAGAGCGAGAACAGGTCCATCCAACAGCCATGCGAAATCGCGACGTACGCAACGACAGAGAGCAGCCTCCGCATCGGAGCTCTCCCCCATGGCGGCGGATCGAGGAGGGCGAGGCGGCATGTTTCCAGTCGGCGCGGGAGCTGGCCCAGGAGGATGGCAGCGCGGCCAGGTGCTCCTGCCGCCGCTCCAGGCCGAATTTATGAGGAGCATCACACGGCGGACCGGCGCCCATTGCGCGCCGCAGCCCGGTAAGCGAGTGTGATACCGATGCAGCTTGCGCAGCGCTTGGCCGGGCTTGAGCTGTCGGCCATCCCCGTGTGGGTCCTCGACGTGGACCGCTCGCGGGTCTGCTGGGTGAACGAGGCCGGCCTGGAGCTGTGGAGGGCGCAGGATCGCGACGAGCTGTTCGCGCGCGATTTCTCGGCGGTGCCTGCGCCGATCCGGACGCGCTTCGAGGCCCTCGCCGCGCAGCTGCGCGAGGGGGGCGTCGTGCGCGAGAGCTGGACCTTCTACCCGCGCGGGGTGCCCGTGACGGTGACGCTCCACTCCTCGAGCGTCGAGCTCGACGATGGGCGAATCGCGATCTTGAGCCAGGCGCTCCCCCCCGGGGGAGCGCCTGAGCCGGAGCTCGTCCGAGGCATCGAGGCGCTGCGCCACACCTCCGTGATGATCGCGTTCGTCGACCCGAGCGGAGACCTCCTGATGCAGAACCCAGCGGCTCTGCGGGCGTTCGGCCGCACCGGGACGTGGAGCGCCTGGCTGGGTGAGCCCGGCGAGGCGGACGCGATGCTCAGGGCGGCGCTGGACGGCGACATCGTGACGCGAGAGATGCTCGTCCGCACCGTGGACGGGGAGCGCCTGCACGCGATCGAGGGGCGAGCGGTGCGTGATCCCGTGACGGGCGCCCTGGGGGTCTTGTTCCACCACACGGACGAGACGGCGCGAATCGGCGCGGAGCGCTCCGCCGAGGAGCGCGGCCGCCTGCTGGACGAGCTGAACGCGACGCTGGCGCTCGTCGAGCAGCAGCGCGGTGAGATCCTCGCCCTCTCCGCGCCCATCCTGGACGTGGGAGAGCGCGCGCTGGCGCTGCCGATCATCGGGGCGCTCAACCGAGAGCGGAGCGCGGAGATCGCGGCGCGGCTCCTGCCTGCGATCGCCGGCGGCGGGGTCGACCGCGTGATACTCGACATGACCGGCGCCGCGGCGCTCGACGACGCCGGCGCCAGGCACCTGATCGAGATGGTGCGCGCCATCCGGCTGCTCGGCGCGTCCGCCATGATCACGGGCATCCAGCCCGCGCTGGCCCGCGCCCTGGTGGCATCGGGCTTTGACGGGACGGGCATCACCCTCGTGGGCTCCATCGCTCAGGGCCTCTCGCGTTCCAGGAAGCGCTGAGCTGGAACCACCGTCGATCGATCTCCGCGACTTCCGCGACATGCGCTGCGACGCGCGCGGCAATTGCGAGGGCGAGCGGAGCGCCTTTTCCTTCACGGACGCCGCGGGCACTGGGCGCCGGGGAACGGTGATCGACGTGTACATGTCTCGTCGATGAGCGCTGCGCGCTGTTCACCCGGGCAGGCGGCGTGGAAACCGACCGCGGCAGTGCTAGGGTGCCCGCGTGCCGACGATCTTCACCAAGGGCGATCTCCTCAACACCCCGGATCTTCACGCGTACGCGCACGGCGTGAGCTGCGTGGGCAACATGGACACGGGGATCTCCGTGACCTTCAAGAAGCGCTGGCCGGGCCTGCTCCCGGCGTTCGAGCAGCGGAGCGCCGAGCGGAGGCTCCAGCTCGGGGAGGCCTTCGTCTGGAGCGAGGGCGGCGACACGGTGTACACCCTCGCGATCCAGGAGAACGCGACGAAGAGGCCCACGCTCGCCGCGCTCGAGCGCTCGCTCGCCGCGATGGTGACGCACGCCGCCGGGGCGGGGATCGCGCGGATCGGCGTGCCGCGCGTGGGCGCCGGCAAGACCGGCCTCGAATGGCTGCGCGTCAAGAGCATCCTCGTCAAGGTCGCCACCGACAAGCCGGTCACGCTCGTTGTCTACGAGCAGTTCGTGCGTGCCCCGGGCGCCTGACTCCAGCGCTGGAGGAGGCGTGGTGCGTCAGGGACGCGCCGCCCGGCTCGCGGTGAGCACGACACCGCGCCGCTCCCGGCTCCCGGCGCTCGGCGTGCGATCGAGCCGGCCGGTCACGGGCTGGGCTTGGCTTTGTCCCGCAGGTAGAGGGCCTCCACCTGCTGCCGGGCCCACGGGGTCCGTCGCAGGAGGTGCAGGCTCGACTTGATGCTGGGATCGTACTTGAAGCAGCGAATGTCGATCATGCGCCCGAGCTGCTCCCAGCCATGCTGCGCGACCAGGTGCTCGAGGATCATCTGGAGCGTGACACCGTGAAGAGGATTGTCGGGCTGGGGCTGAGTCATATCGATGCTCGGGGGGCGATCGCCCCGGAGGGCCATCGCGAGCCCGCGGTGTAGCACGTCGCGCGGCGGCCGCCGCACCCACGCCGCCCGCGCGGCCGACGACCGGTGGATGAGAAGTCTTACTTCTTCAGCCAGGTCTGGGTCCTGCCGAGGAGGGAGATGCCCAAGAAGCCGCGCACCTTCAGCTTCTTCCCGCCCTCGATCGCCTCGAGCTTGCAGCTATAGGTCTCGCCGTTGTTCGGATCCAGGATCGTACCGTCGTCGTACTCGTCGTCATCGCGGACCATGTTCCTGATGATGACGAGCCCCACGATGGGCTTGTTCTTGTCGGCCCCCTCACAGGCGGTACAGATCTTCGGCTTCCCCTTCTCGTCGAGCGGCTGCTTCAAGCTCACGATCTTGCCGAAGATCTTCCCGCCCCTCTCGTAAATCTCGACCACCGACTGCTCGACCCCCTGCTCATCGATCGTCCGCCACTGGCCGGTCACAGGGAGAGGATCCGCGAGCGCGAGCGAGGTGGCGAGGGAGCAGCCCAGGGCGGCAAAAAGAGCCAAGAACCTCTTCATGTCGTCACAACTCCTTTCATCGATCCGCGAAGCCACGGCGTTCGGCCCTGGCGTGGTGCTTGATTCGCATGTCGGTGCGCGCCGCTGAGCGCGACATGCCTCGGAGGGCGGACGGGGCGCCGCGCCGTTTGTTCATCGGGCCGGAGGGAGCGGCGGCGGGAGGCAGGGCTCCGGTCAGAGGGGGAGCCGAACGGTCGACATGGCTCCTCTCGCAGCAGCCCTGCGGCACGGTGGACGTCATTTTCCCCCTGAGGGTACCGAGCGGGTTCGTGGAGCGCAACGGCGCCGTGCGGCCGCGCGCCGGGGCGTTTGGTGGCCAGAGAACGGTTGATTCCACGGGGCTGGATCCCGCCGCGGCCGAGCTACCCACGGCCCGCGCCTCGGCCGCGCGCGTCCGTCCGTGCTGGGCCGGTGCGATCCCGCCTGACCGCCTGCAAAGGCGGTCATGTAAGGTTCTCTATGTCAACCAGCGCGTGCAGCGTGGCCGTGCGGTCGGACCGGTGATGCCCACGAGCCCTTCACCGCGGACAGTGCTTGGCGGCGTTCGCGGTTTCTTCTTCACCCGGCCCGACACGGGCCCGCGCGAAAGCACGCGTCCTGAGGTGCTCCCGTCGGCCCGAAGCCCGCCAGAGCAGCATGCCCCGCGGAAACGAACGCCGGCCCCCGCATAGCGCGCGAGCGGCTTCACCTCGCTCCCGGTCCCGACGCCGACGATCAGCAGCGACGCGGCCTCCTTGTCGGGGAGCGCAGCGGCGATCACCTCGGCGATGACCTGCTGCATGACGCCATAACCCGCCCAGAAACGGCGCACCTGGTCGTCGTAGCTCAAGGCTCGCTCGCGCCCGAAGTCCACTGCATGTTTCCCGAGCTCGTCCGTCTTCATCACGCCTTCTCCTCGGCGGACGGTCGCCCGGACCGCCTTCAGCGGAGGAGTATCACCCCCTCGCGCGGCCTCGACACGGCGGGGGTTTCGATCCGATTGGCGGGGATTTCTGTCGTGACCCCAGCGGCTTCGAGCACCGCGTGCCGGCACGAACGCCGTCGCTCCAGGGGATGAGGTGGCGGCCCGGGTCGTCCACGAGGCGATCGGTCGCCTGCTCGGGCCGCCGGTGGCACCGGAATGGTGAGCCTCGCGACGCGAGAGCGCTGGCCGCTCCGCGCGCTCGCTCCTACAAGCGCTCGATGAGGAAGCTCCGGGTCTGGTCGTCGAAGCTCTGGGGGGCGAGGTTCGCGTCTGCCGTGAAGACGCGCGACTCGGCCGAGTAGCGCCAGAGCCCGTTGTAGAGCGTCAGCTTGAAGCCGGAGGGGACGCGGACGGAGCTGACCCTCTGGTCCCATGGGGTGCTGTAAAAGAGGCCGGAGCCGACGCCGTATATGACCGATTGGCCCGAGAAGTTGGCGTGCTCGTAGAAGGTGACCACGTCGAGCTGCGGGTCCGAGGCGTTCGAGACGACGATGCTCGAGATCGTGTCGCTGAAGCCCGCGGCCACGAGATCCGTGTCCGACGTGAAGACGCGCGCCTCGCCCCCGAAGCTGCCGTGCATGAAGGCCGTGACCCGGAGCCCGGCGGGGACCCTGATGGCGCTCGCGCGGTTGTCTCCGATGATCGTCGAGTTCGGGAGGTCGTGGCGGCCGATCCCGAAGCCCTGCGAGATGCCGGAGAAGTTCGAGAGATCGTGGAGCACCACCCGGCCGCTGGGGTGGACGGTGGGGCCGCCGGCGATCGTGGCGTCGATCCAGGCGCGGTGGCGCGCGACGTCGACGCCGAGCTGCTTCGCGTGCAGGTTCGTGCCGTTCTGCCCGTTCGAAGCCGAGAACACGGCGACCTGACGCCCATCGACGAACCACGGGCCGCCGGAGTCGCCGCTCCAGCCCGAGCCCGTCACGCCCGTCGCCAGGAGCTCCTCGACGGAGTACCAGCCGTCGATGTGGAGGGTCGCCTTCTTGAGCGACGGCGCCATCACGAGCGGCGTGCCCTCGCTCCCCCAGCCGTAGGCCGTCGCGTCGCTGCCGATCGCGACCGACGTCGCCTCGGCCAGCTGGACGACCGGGCCGCTGGCGTCCTCGGTCAGGTGGAGCAGCGCGATGTCGGCGGCGGCCGAGGGCACCTCGACGGCGTCGACCGCGATGCGTTGGCCCGCGAGGTACGTGTTGCTGCCGACGCGCACCGCCGAGGTCTCGCCCTCGTCCGCGATGCAGTGCTGCGCGGTGAGCACCCAGCGCGCCGCGACGAGCGTTCCGGTGCACTGGTAGAAGTCGCCGGTGCTCCGCACGTCGAAGATCTGCACGGCCCAGGGGCTCGCCTCGGCGAGCTCGCCGCCGATGATCGCGGACGAATGCGACCCCAATGCATCGAGCGCCTCGTCGGACGCGCCTTCAATCGAGCAGCCCGTAAAGAGGCCGAGCGCGGCGCCCGCGCACACCGCGAGACCAAGCTGATGACCAAGTTCTCTCTTCTTCATTCTGCCTCCACATCATGATTCCGTTCAGACGATCGTTCGCGCCGTCGGAGTCCGCTCCGCCAGGAGCCAGCGTTCGTCAGCGATCAACGTGACGGGGCCTGTGATTGCGGCGCGCCAGGCTCGGCGACGGCATCTCCGCGCAGACCCATGGGGGCACCGGGCTGAAACCGGTGAAGGGACAGCCGGAGCGGCAGGCCCGGAGGCGGGCATACGAAATCCGCCCGAAACGGCTCAAGAATCGCGTCCAGAGTATGTTGCGCTACCCCGAGCGGCGCCAGGCGGCGATCTGGAACGGCCGCGTTCGAGGCGTGGAACAAGGAGCCGGCATCCCGCCGCACCTCGCCCGCCCCGCGAGGTGACGCTGCGGGCGACGTCGAGCAGCAGCGCCGGAGCGCGCGGCTCGCCAATCTACGGCGTCCTCGCGCACCGGGCCACGACGCCGCGGCTGCGGAACGCCGGGTCGAAGTCGACGCGGAAGGAGGAGAGCAGCTCCGACGCGCCGACGTAGAAGCCCCCGCCCTGCTCGGCCGCGCCGCCGAGGAGCGACCTCTCGGTCGATGCCAGTCCTCGGGGCCAAGGGCGTGGACCTGCCGTCGGCGAGAGCAAGAAAGCAGCGCAGGCGTGCTCGGCAGGAAGGCTCCGCGCCTCTCGGATCAGGCGCGCAGGTTCACCAGCACCCCGCGCTGTAAACGCATAGAGTCACCTCGTGTCATTTCGGATGCCCTCCTGTAAACGTCCGGGCACACGTAGTGTCATTTCGGATGCTCTCCTGTAAACGTCCGGGCACACGTAGTGTCATTTCGGATGCCCTCCTGTAAACGTCTGGGCACACGTAGTGTCACTCCGTCCGGTGCCGGGACGCCGCGGCCATGAGAAGCGCCCCGGGCTTCGCGCCTGCCCTGGTTCGGCGCGTCCCAGCGTCCCAGATCCCTGGCGGAATCGCTCACACGCGGCGCTGGCCGAGCGCCCCCGAGGCGGCCGCGGGGCGGAGGCCCTCGATCAGGGCCGCGCGGTAGCGGTGTCGCGCCGCGGAGAGGCGCAGCGCCTCGCCCTCGTCCGCGATCGACGCCGCGGCCATCGCGGCGTGACCCAGACGCAGGAGCGTGTAGGCGAGGAGATACGCCGGCAGGCGCCGCTCGGGATCATCACCGGAGCGGCGCCGGTACCGCTCCAGGAAGGCGCGCCGGGCGCCTCGCGGCATCCGCCACTCGACGATGGCGCCGGCGAGATCCCAGGCGATGTCCGTGGGGCCAGGGAGGAAGTGCTCGTCGCCGTGCCCGCAGGCGTCCACCTTGACCAGCTCACCCGCGGCGGACCTGCGCCACTCGTGGGGATCCATCCTGCCATCGACGATCACCGGACGCGCGAGCTCCAGGTGGAGCTCACCCGGGAGCTCCCTCCGCATCTCCAGCGAGAAATTGGTGCGTGCCATCGCAATGAGCTCGTCGGCCGCAGGGCTCGGCACAGGGAAGGCCGAAGCGCGAAAGGCGCAGTAGTCGGCGAGGCGCTCGAGCTCCGCGGAGGACAGATCATCGGCCTGGAGCGGTCGGCCAGGGAGCCATGGATACGAGCAGAATCCCTGGCCCTCGTCGCGCGGCTCCGGCCCGAAGCCGGCCCGGAAGATGCCGTATGCCCGCTCCAGACACTCCGCCCCGTAGCGGCCCATCCCTTCGAACTTGAGGATCCGGCGTTCGTCGCGGGAAATGTATTTGAGGCGCTCCATGGACGTCCAGGAGGGCGGCCAGCGCGATTCGTCCTCATAGCAGCGGCGGCGCCACGCCCCGGCGCCGATGGGCTCGCCCGCGTCGCCGGGGAGCTGCGCCCCGCCCTCGGCGCGCTCCGAGCGGAAGGACCGCCAGCGGCGGGCGGCGTCCGGCGCGACGAGCGCGTCGGGATCGGGCGCGCGGGAGCCGAGGAAAACGATGCTGGCGTGCGGGACGCCCGCGCGGACCAGGGCGTCGCCGGCGGCGAGGAACGAGGAGCCGCTGAGGCCCGGCCCCTCGTCGACGACCCAGAACCGCGCTCCCTCGGTAATGCCGTCCTCGACCCAGCGGATCTGCCCGGCGTCGAGCTCGACGCGGCGGTCGTAGGGGTGACCTGATGGGCGCACGGTGGTGCGCCCGGCCCGGATCCCCTGCCCGCGGAGCGCCGCGGCCGTCACCGCGCTCAGCGTCGTGCCGATGCTGCGGATACCGGCGACCCGGACCGGCGCCGGCGGGGACGCGAGCCGCTCGGCCAGCCGGGCGAAATCGAGCGGGTGGAGCGCGTAGAACGAGAACCCCTCGGGCGGCGACGTCGAGACGATGGCCGGGACCACGACGGCCGTGAGGGCCTCGGGCGTGGCCAGACGGCTGGCCGTCCGTGGCCCGACGTCTGGCTGTCCGTGGCCAGATGGCTGGCCGCCCGCGAGCGCGCCCGCGCCGTCGCCGCGGATCAGCGCGGCGGCGAGATCGTCGGTGAGCTGCGCCAGCGCCGAGGCGCTCTCCGCGCCGGTGTCGGCGAGGAGGGACTCGAGCTCGCCTGCGCGGATCAAGGCGCTGAGCACGAGGTCGTGAGGGCGCTCCGCGCCTTCGGGGCCGGCGATCGCCCGGAGGTCGCCCGCGAGCTCGTCGACGAGCCGCCGCCCCGGGACGTCGCGGCGGCCGCTGCGGAACACGTACATGCGGTATCCGGAGCTGTCGTCCATGGCGGGCTCCGCGCCTCACCGCTGCGCGACGCGCGACCCGCGCCGCTCGCGGGCCTTCCCAGCGGTAACGTCATGGAACCAGCTCGTCAAGCCACCGGCCTCGTGCGTGGAGGAGAGCGACGGGCCTGACTCGGTCGCGGCCGGGGGCGGCAGCGCGAGCGGCTCCGGCGCCATCGCCGTCGACAACTTCGCTCAGCGCGGGCGGCCGGCCGCGAACGCAAAATCGATGTGCACGTGCTCGTCGTGCCGCCACCACACCGGGCCGCGGGGGATCGCCCCTGCGAGCGAGCCCAGCTTGCGGCCCGCGGGGCTCGCGAGCAGCAGCGGCACGTACTCCGGCGCGAGGATGATCCGCTGGATCCGGAGCTTCCTTGGCCTGGCCTTCTCGTCCAGCGCCGACAGCAGCCGCGCGAGATCGTCGAAATCGATCGTCAGCTCGCCCGATCGGCCCTGCGCGTCGAACTCGAGGTCATAACCGAGCTTGTTCCAGGGATAGGTCGACACCTCCGCGGGCCGCCCCGCGCCGTCGCGCAGCGGGACGAAGATATCGACGCTGAGCCCGTTCTGGTGCGTGCGGTGAGGCCAGAACGGGCCGCCATCGCGGTGGCCCGTCTCCCCCACGACGAAGCGCCGCCCTGGCCTGGCGGCCGCGCACGCGGCGAACGCCTCTTCCAGCGCGTCGCGAACCGCGCCGTGCACGTACTGGCGTCCGAGGCTGGCGCCCAGGTAGGAATAGGTCACATGACCGGGCCCCGAGGGGCGGAGCGGGTGCCCGTGCAGCAGCCGGCCACGCGCGGGGCTGCCGACGCTCTCGGACGGCGCCGCGCCGTCGAGCCAGACGCGGCCGTGCGCCACGACGAGGGGCGCGACGAGCAGGAGACCGGCGGCGACCGCGAGTCGCTTCCACGCCCGACGGGGCGCGCTCGTCGTTCGCGGAGCCACGGCGGGCGGCGCGCCCCGAAGGACCTGGAGGAGCTTCACCCCGACCGGCTTCCTGGGAGATCGATCACGTCGTTCAAGCGAGAAACGAACCATCGAGCGCGCCAGGAGGAGCTCCAGCTGCTGGCGTTCTGGCGCCTCGGCAGCTCACCATTCGGTGTCTTTCCGGCAGCTTCAACTGATTTGTGGGTTCGGAGCTCATCGCGCCCGAAGAGACGCGAGCGGCCGACCGCGCGCCCCCGCCCTGTGCAAGACTGCGCGCCGATGCCGTACGACCATCTCCTCGGGCGCGTGGTGACCCTGCCGGTGCGGCGCTTCGGCCCGCCGGGCGCCTTCCTCTCGGCCGATCCAGACGACCTTCGCCCGGACGCGCCGGTGCTCCTCTTGCCGCGCAGCGAGGTGCCCGAGGGCGCCAGGGAGGGGGACGAGCTCGAGGTCTTCGTGTACCTCGACTCGGAGGATCGCCCCATCGCCACGACGCGCCGGCCGAAGGTCACGCTCGGCGAGGTCGCCTTTCTGACTGTCACCGACGTCGCGCCCTTCGGCGCCTTCGTCGACTGGGGCCTGCCCAAGGAGCTGCTCGTCCCCCGCGCGGAGCAGACCCGCGACCCGCAGGTCGGCCAGCGGCACCCGGTGGGGCTGCTCGTGGACAGGACCGGGCGCCTCGCGGGGACGATGCGCGTGAGCGAGATGCTGCGCGACCAGGGCGAGTTCGATCTCGACGAGTGGGTCGAGGGTGAGGCGTGGCGCAACGAGCCGGGGATCGGCCTCTTCGTCATCGTCGAGCGCAGGTTCGTCGGCCTGCTCCCCGCCGACGAGCCGCACGCGCTCTCCCGCGGCCAGGCGGCGCGGTTCCGCGTGGCGAGCGTGCTGCCCGACGGGAGGATCGATCTCTCGCTCCGCGGTCACGCGCACGAGGAGGTCGAGAATGACGCGCAGGAGATCCTCGCGCGGCTCTCGCGCCCGGGCGCGCCGAGGGTCGGCGATCGCTCGAGCCCCGAGGAGATCCGGGCGCTCTTCGGCCTGAGCAAGAAGGCGTTCAAGCGGGCCGTCGGCCGCCTGCTGAAGGAGCGCGCCGTGGCGATCGACGGCCAGGGGTTCCTCGTCAAGAGCGCGCGCTGAGCCGGCCGGGCGACGCGGGGGCTACTCGAGCAGGCTGCGCAGCATCCAGGCGGTCTTCTCGTGGACCTGCAGGCGCTGGGTGATCAGATCGCAGGTGGGCTGATCGTTGGCGTTCTCGGCCACGGGGAAGAGCTCACGCGCCGTGCGCGCGACCGTCTCGTGGCCCTCGACGAGGCGCTTGATCATGTCCGTGGCCTTCGGAACGCCGTCGTCCTCCTTGATGGTCGAGAGCGCGACGAACTGCTTGTAGGTCCCCGGCGCGGGGAGGCCGAGGGCCCGGATACGCTCGGCGACCAGGTCCACGGCGAGCGCCAGCTCGTTGTACTGCTGCTCGAACATGAGGTGGAGCGTCTGGAACATGGGCCCCGTGACGTTCCAGTGGAAGTTGTGGGTCTTCAGATAGAGCGTGTACGTGTCAGCGAGGACGCGTCCCAGCCCCGCGCCGATCAGCTCTCGGTTCTTGGCGTCGATTCCGATATTGATCTCCATAGGACTCCTCTCGTGTCGTGAGCTCTCAGGCTTCTCCGATGCTCCGCATCGACATCACTTCGATCGGGCGCAGGCCGAGCAGCGCATACGCCTGCTCCCAGCGCTGGGCCGCCTCCACGTCGAACAGGATCCGCTCGTCGAGGGACACGGGCAGCCACGCGCCCGCGGCGATCTCTCGCTCGAGCTGGCCGGGCCCCCAGCCGCTGTAGCCGAGGAGCACCGTCCTGCGCCGCGGGTCGGCGGCGGCCGTGCCGCGCACCGCGTCGGCCGCGAGCGTGTCGAACGCGCTCCGGGACGACGTGACACGCACCCGGGAGCCCACCGGGATCACGCCCGTCTCCTCGGCCCCGAGCGCCGGATCGAGGCACAGGATCCACCCCGAGCTCGGCTGGACCGGCCCGCCGAGGTAAACCGGCGCCGGGTCCTTCAGGTCGTTGCCATAACCCGCGAACGACAGGAGCTCCCCCAGCGTCATCGGCGCCGGCCTGTTCACCACGAACCCCAGCGCCCCGCCCTCGCTGTGCACCGCGAGGAGCACGACCGTCCGGTCGAAGTTCGGATCGCCGAGCGGCGGCGACGCGATGAGGAACCCTGGGGCCAGCACGCTCGCTTCGCTGTTCATCGGCGATCCTCCCTCGCAACGGTCAACCGGTCACTGCGTCCCGCACGAACCCGTCCGCCGCGGCGGGGGCCGGACGGGGGGCCGCCCCCACCTTACTCCGGCGTGCCGTGACAGGCGATTGGGATCTCCCTCCAGCGCCGGCGCGGCGGGTATAGTGGAGCCATGTACACCGTCGGCGTCCGCGATCACATCATGGTGGCCCACAGCCTCAAGGGCGTGCAGTTCGGCCCTGCGCAGCGCCTGCACGGCGCGACGTACACGGTCAGCGTGGAGGTCGAGCGCGAGGAGCTCTCGCCCCTCGGCCAGGTGGTCGAGACGAGCGCGCTGCGGGATAGCCTGCGCGCCGTGCTCGCCGAGATCGACTACCGGAACCTCGACGAGCACCCCGCGTTCGAGGGCAAGCGCTCGACGCCGGAGCTCATCGCGCGCTACATCCACCGCGAGCTCGGCCGCAAGCTCCCGGTGAGCGCCGGCAGCGCCCTCACGATCACGCTGAACGAGTCCCCCCTCGTCTGGGTGCGCTACCGCGCGCCGCTCCGGGGCGCCTCGGTCATGCCGACCGAGCTGGCCTGATCGCCGGCCGTCTCCGCTTGGCACGCGGCCCTGCCCGCGGCAAAAGAGCGCGCCGATGACCGAGCCGGTCCGCACAGCGCCGATCGTCCTGAGCTTTCAGGGCGGCACCCTCCGCATCGAAGGCCTCGCCCCGCGCCCGGCGCTCGCGCCTTCGCCCGCGCTCGACAGCAGCGCGCTGCCACCGAACGCAGACGAGCGCGCGGGCGAGCCCGACGGCGGCGACGCCGGCGACCCCGCGCTCGATGGCGGCGCGCCGCTCGACCCCGCGTGTCTGCCCGCGTCCTGCCGCTGGGACGCGCGGGAGCGCGTCTACCGCGTGCCGGCGATCGACTACGCCGAGCTCGTCCTGAGGCTCCGCGCCCGCGGCGTCCCGTTCACCGACGCCGCCCGCAAGTACGAGGCGCTCCCGCTCGTGCCGCTCGCCAAGCACGACCCGTTCCCCTACCAGCGCGAGGCGCTCGACGCCTGGGCCGGGCGGCGCAGCCGGGGCGTCGTCGTGCTCCCGACGGGCGCGGGCAAGACGTTCGTCGCGACGCTCGCCATCGCCGCCCGGCAGCGCAGCGCGCTCGTGGTCGTCCCCACCCTGGATCTCCTGAACCAGTGGTACGACGGGCTCTCCGCCGCGTTCGGCGTCCCGATCGGCCTGCTCGGCGGCGGTTACCACGACGTCCTCGACCTGACGGTGACCACGTACGACTCCGCGCACGCCCACATGGACCGGCTCGGCGCCCGGTTCGGCCTCGTGATCTTCGACGAGTGCCACCACCTGCCGAGCCCGTCGTACGCGCTCGCCGCGAAGATGTGCCTCGCGCCCTTCCGCCTCGGCCTCACCGCCACGCCCGAGCGCGCCGACGGCCGGGGCTACGACGACCTCATCGGCCCGATCGTCTTCCGCCGGGAGATCACCGAGCTCTCCGGGCAGTACCTCGCGGCCTACGACGTCGTCCGGCTCGAGGTGCCGCTCTCGGACGACGAGCGCGCCGCGTACGAGGCGGCGCGCGCCGTGTACATCGGCTTTCTGCGCGCGAACGGCATCCGCATGCCCGAGGGGTGGGGCCAGTTCATCCTGCTGAGCTCGCAGTCCGACGCCGGCCGCCGCGCCTTCGAGGCGTACCGCCGCCAGCGCAGCCTCGCGCTGTGCGCGCCCGGCAAGATCGACGTCCTCGCCCGGCTGCTCCACGCCCACCGCGCCGATCGGACCCTGGTCTTCACCGAGGACAACGCCACGGTCTACCAGATCTCGCGGCAGTTCCTGCTGCCGGCCATCACCCACCAGACCAAGGTGAAGGAGCGCAGCGCCATCCTCGACGCCTTCAACCGCGGCGCGCTGTCCGCGGTGGTCACCTCGAAGGTGCTGAACGAGGGGGTCAACGTGCCCGAGGCCAACGTGGCGATCGTCCTGTCGGGCAGCGGCTCGGTGCGGGAGCACGTCCAGCGGCTCGGCCGCATCCTGCGCCGGAGCGAGAACAAGACGGCGATCCTCTACGAGCTCGTGGCCCTCGGCACGAGCGAGCAGCGGGTGAGCGACAAGCGCCGGGAGCACATTGCTTACCAGTGACCTCGTCCGCGTCCGCCGCCGGGGCGGGCTGGTCGTGCCGCAGTACCTCCGCGGGGCGGCCGCCGAGCGCCTGCTGCCGGTCGCGCGGGCGTACATCGACATCCTCTCGCAGCGCGTCGGCGAGCGCCGCGACGAGGTCGAGGCCGCGCTCGACGCCATCGAGGTGCCCGCGCGGGATCGCGTGGCCTCGCTCGGCCTGAGGAAGGTGCTCGAGGACGGCTGCGAGTACGAGGTGCAGGAGGGCGTCGATCCCGAGGCGCTCCGGCGCGAGCTGTTCCACGCGGCGGCGGCGGCGCACCGCGCCCTCGACGTCCGCGCCCGCTTCGACCGGGCCGCCGTGCTCGACGAGGTGGCCGCCCGGCTCGGCACGACGCCCGCCGCGATCGAGGCGGGCCTCTACGCCGACCTGCGCGGCGCCGAGATCCTCCGGCGCGCGGCCGCGGACGCGCCCGAGATCCTGCTCGATCGGTACAACCTGGCGCTGGCGCAGTCGATCCTCCTCCGGGCGACGCAGGTGACGATCCGCATCGAGGGGGAGAGCGCCCAGCGCTACCGGCGGATCTTCCGGGCGGCGCGCTTTCACGGGCTCATCCACGTGGTCCAGGGAGATCCGGTCTCCGGCTACACGATCGCGCTCGACGGCCCGTTCAGCCTGTTCGACGCGGTGCAGCGGTATGGCTTGCGGCTCGCGATGTTCCTGCCGTCGGTGCTCTCGTGCGCCTCGTTCCGGCTGCGCGCCGACCTGCGCTGGGGGCGCGACAAGGAGCCGCTCGCCGTCGAGATCGGCCCGGCGGACGGCCTCCTGTACCACGGGCGCGAGCTCGCGGAGACGACGCCCGAGCTGGACGCGTTCTGCGAGGGGTTCAGGAAGCTCGGGTCGCCCTGGACCGTGTCGCCGAACGAGCGGCTGTTCGCGCTGCCCGGAGAGGTGGTGTGCGTCCCTGACCTGGTGTTCCTGAACGCGGAGACCGGGGAGGAGGTGTACCTCGAGGCGTTCGGGTTCTGGAGCCGGGACGCGGTGTGGCGGCGCGTCGAGCTGATCCGGAAGGGGTTTCCGGCGAGGATCCTGCTCGCGGTCGGCAAGCAGCTCCGCGTGAGCGAGGAGGTGCTGGGCGACGACGAGGCCGGGGAGATCTATGTCTACCGGGCGACGATGTCGCCGCGGGCGGTGCTGGCGCGGCTGGACGGGAAGCGCGGGGGGGCGTGAGCCGTTGCGGAGGGCAATCTGGCGTCCACGACGCCCGCGGCGCTCACGGCTCCACGGTCGCGTACGCCGGCGTCCACGCCCGCTTCCCGTCCGGCCGCGTGATCCGCGCCCGCACGTAGCGCTCCCCGCCGCGGAGCCGGTACGTCGCCCGCCCCTCCATGGGCTGCTGCCGCTCCAGCACGCGCCCGCCGCGCCCGACGAACTCGACGACCGCGCCCGCCGCCGCCGGCCAGACCGAGAATGCGTCCCCGGCGAGCGCGATCCTCCGCAGCCTCGCCCCGGACGACGCGTAGAGCCGTCCCCCGGCGAGCGCGCTGCAGATCGCGGCGCGCGACGCCTCCCGCGAGAACACCTCGATGAACCCGCGGCCGGGCCCCGCGGGCGGCGCGCCCGACCCGGCCGTGAGCTGGTGCAGATCGTCCACAGCGACGCCGACGATCCCCCCTCCCGCGGCGCCGCGCACCGTCAGCACCGCATCCCACAGCGCCTCGTGCGACGGGCGCGTCGCGTCGCCGTCCGTGTACACGTACGGGTGCCCGCTGTGGATCTCGAGGAGCTCCGCCGCAGGCGCCGCCAGGAGGTCGCCGGCGGATAACGACCAGTCGAAATTCGGATGGTTGATGAGCGCCACGCCCCCCTCCGCCCACACACGCCCGATCGCCCACTTCAGCGCCTCCCCCTTGGTCAGGAAGGCGCCCCCGCCGATCGTCGCCCGCGTGCAGAGCGCGTTCACGTGCACGGCCTTCCCCTCGGCCCACATCGTGACCTCCTCGCCGGGGATCACCGCGAAATTCGACGCCGACGACGGGTCCTGGAACATCGCAGGATCGACGCGCTGGTTGTGCTCTGTCAGCGCCACGAAGGAATACCCGTTCTCGCGGTACCAGCGGACGACGTCGCGCGGCTCGCTGTCTCCATCGCTCAGGGACGTGTGCGTGTGGATGTTCCCGCGCTGGAACACCTCCACGTCGAGCGCCTTCTCGAAGCGCGGGCGGCCCGGCGGCCCGTGCCCTCCGGGAGCAGAGCCCGAATCGGGCGAGAGGCGCTCCGCCCTGCCGGCGAGCGCGAGGAGCGCCGCTGCGCCGATGAACACGAGAGCACTCCAGCGTCGGCGCATGCTCATTGCAATGACATGGAGAGTATACAGAACGCCAGGGCCGCGACCAATTCGCGGAGCGCGCGCCCACGCCTCTGCCGCCGCGCGTCACCTCTCCCGCTCTCCAGCGCGCACCCTGTGGTGCGCGCGTGCGCGCCCACCTCCTCTTCAACTTTTAATTACCCCGGCCCACCGGCGTCCGGCGGCATACTGCTCCCGTGACGCCCCCCCTCCTCGCGCTCGTCATGATCGTCAAGGACGAGGCCCCCTCCATCCGCGAGACCCTCGCCTCGGCCAGGCCCCACGTCGACCGGTTCACCCTCCTCGACACCGGCTCCACCGACGGCACACAGGCCCTCGCGCGCGCCGCCATGGCGGGCGTCCCCGGCGATCTCGTCGAGGAGCCCTTCGTCGACTTCGGCGCGACGCGCAGCCGCGCCCTCGACCTCGCGGGCGACGCGGCCGTGTTCACCCTCATGCTGAGCGGCGACGAGCGCCTCGTCGCCGGCGGCGCGCTCCGTCGCTTCTGCGAGGAGCGCCGCGACGCGTCGGGCCCCGGGCACGGCGCCTACCACGTCCGCGTGCGCTACGGCGATTCCGTCTACGACTCCGCCCGGCTCGCCCGCGCCTCGGCCGGGTGGCGCTACGTCGGCGCCACCCACGAGGTGCTCTCCAAGGAGGGCGAGCCGCCCCCCTCGATCCGCGTCCCCGACGCCCACATCGTCCACGACCTCTCTCGCCGAGACGCCGCCGCCCAGACCCGGAGGTGGCAGCGCGACCTGGAGCTGCTCTCCGCCGCGCTGGCCCGATCCCCCCGCGACGGCCGCACCGCCTTCTACCTCGCGCAGACGCTGGAGTGCCTCGGCCGGCACGCGGAGGCGTTCGAGGCTTACGAGCGGCGCGCCGCGCTCGGCGGCTGGCAGGAGGAGGTCTACGAATCGCTGTTCCGCATGGCGCGCACCGCCGCCGCGCTCGGGCGCCCCTGGCCCGAGGTGCAGCAGCGCTACCTCGACGCCCACGCCCACAGCCCGCACCGCGCCGAGCCGCTCTTCGCCGTCGCCTGGCACTGGTACGGACAGCGCTGCTGGCCGCTCACCTACCTCTTCGCCTCCCGCGGCGCCGCCCTCCCCTTCCCCGCCCAGGCCACCCTCTTCGTGGACGCCGAGGTCTACGAGCACAAGCTGCTCGACCTCGTCGCCACCAGCGCGTTCCACGTCGGCGAGCTCGCCGCCGGCGAGGCGGCGCTGCGCAAGGCCCTCGCGCGCCGCCCCGGCGATCCGCGCCTGCTCGGGAACCTCGCGTTCTACGCGCCCGCGAAGAAGCGCTGACGCGCCGCGCTCACCGCCGCCGCTCAGGCGCCGTCGTCGTCCTTCCTGATCCAGCCCTTGCGGCGATAGTACGTGAGCAGCCCGACGACGCTCGCCAGCATCAGGCACCATACGAACGGATAGCCGTAATACCAGTCGAGCTCCGGCATGTTGTACGGCGAGCTCTCGTGGTGGAAGTTCATCCCGTAGATGCCCGCAATGGCGGTGACCGGGAGGAAGATGGTCGAGATGATCGTGAGCACCTTCATGATCTCGTTCATCCGGTTCGACATCCCGGAGAGGTGGAGATCCATGAGGCCCGAGCTGAGCTCGCGGTAGGTCTCGACCATGTCCATCAGCTGCACCGCGTGATCGTACGTGTCGCGCAGGTAGAGCCGCGTGTCCTTGGAGATGAGCGGGTTGTCCTCGCGGAGCAGCGCGTTGACGAGATCGCGCTGCGGCCAGATGGCGCGCCGGAGCGTGAGCAGATCCCGCTTCAGATCGTGGATCGGCTTCGACATCCGGCGCTTCGCGTCGATGACCTCGATCTCCAGGTCCTCGATGTGCTCGCCGAGCCGCTCGAGCACCGGGAAGAAGCCGTCGACCACCGCGTCGAGCAGCGCGTACGCCAGGTAATCGGCGCCCCGCTCCCGGATCGAGCCCCGGCCGGTGCGGATGCGCTCCCGCACGGCCTCCATGACGTCCCAGTCGGCCTCTTCCTGCACCGTCAGGACGAAGCTCTTGCCGACCAGGATGGCCAGCTGCTCGGTGCGCAGCACGCAGCGCTCGTTGACCTGCGCCATCCGCGCGATGATGAGGACGTGCTCGCCGCCGTAGACGTCCGCCTTCGGCCGCTGGGGCACGTTGACCATGTCCTCCAGCGCGAGCGGGTGGACATGGAAGATCTCGCCCAGCCGCTCGAAGGTCGACTTGTGCCCGAGCCCCCGGACATCGACCCACGTGATGGAGGGCCGGTCGTCCGTGAGGTAGGGGATGCACCCGTCGACGCTCTGGATTTCCTTCTCGGACACGACCTCGGCGTCGTAGTCGATGACGAAGATCTTCGGCCGCCGCGTGTCCTCGATGACGAGCGTCCCGGGCGGCGACGCCGGCGGCGGCTCGTGCCCGAGCCGGTCGCGCCTGGGCCGCAGCGTCGTCCGGTCGAGGTCGGTCCTCTCCTGGACCCAGGAGGCGCGCGGCTGCGGCGCGCTGCTGCGCCGCGACTCGGGGGGTAGCGTGGAGCTCGTCACGGGGGCGTGATGGTAGACCAAGATCCCGCGGTATCGAGCGATGGATGACGCGATGGACGACGCGACGGATGACGCGATGGATGAGGCGATGGATGACGCGACGGGTGACGCGCGGGAACGAGCGCGCGCTGGCGCTCGCTCCGCGGCGCCGGGTGGCGTATGCTTATGGGGCCGCGGAGGGGAGATGCTGGTCGGGCCGCGGCGGGGAACGGGCGCTCGCAGGGCCGCCTCTTCCTCCCTGTTCCTGCTGGCCGGGGGAGCGCGCGACGCGCGCCGGCCTGCGCCTCGCGCCGCCGCGCGCCCTGCCCTTCCGGATGCCCATGGGAACGACCCTCGACATCGCGATCGGCCTCGTCAGCGTCTTCTTCCTGCTCAGCGTCCTCTGCTCGGCCATCCACGAGGCGCTCGCCGGCGTGCTCCGGCTGCGCGCGCTCAACCTGGCGCAGAGCATCGAGATCATGCTGGCCGACAGCGAGCTCGACGCGCACGTGAAGCAATCGCCCGGCGCCGCCGACACCGCCGCCCCCAGGAGCCCCCCGCTCGAGCAGGCCATGAAGCGCGCGGCGCGGCGCGCTGTCGAGTTCATGCGCACCCGGGTGATGCCGGGGCCGCTCCCGAGCCCGCTCGCGGCGAAGCTCCGCGAGCACCCGCTGATCAAGGATCTCAAGTACGGCTGGGTAGGGCCGTCCTACATCCCGTCGCACGCGTTCGTGGCCGCGCTCATCGACACCCTGCGGCAGGTCCCCTGGCCCGGCAGCGCCGCGGCGCTGCCCCCGCAGGCCGGCGCCACACCTGCGCAGACCGGCGCCGCGCCTTCGCCGGCGGGCGACGCCGCTTCCACGCCCCAGCAGCAGGCGAGCGACGGCGTCCCTCCGCCGCAGGCGAGCGGCGCCGCGCCTGCGCCGGGCGAGATCGCGGCGGCGCCGAGCCGCGACGAGGACCCGCTCGACGAGCTGAAGAACATCATCCGGAGCATGCCGCCGAAGAGCGATCTCCGGCGCGCCCTCACCACGATCGTCGACTCCACGGTCAAGGACATGCGCGAGGCCAACATCCGGCTGGAGCGCTGGTTCAATGACGCCATGGACCGGGCCGCCGGCCGGTACAAGCGCCGCGCGCAGCTGATCATCAGCGCGACGGCGCTCGTGCTCTGCGTCGGGTTCAACGCCGACAGCATCCGCCTCGCGGGCGCCCTCTCGCACGACGCGGTGGTGCGCGCCCGGCTGATCGCGGCGGCGCAGGAGATCGCGAAGTCCCCGCCCCGCGCCGCGCCCCAGGCCGGCGGCGTCGACCAGAACGAGGACATCATGGCCGCGATCGCCGAGGGAAGCGGCGCTCGCTCCCGGCTCACCGGGCTCGACGTCGAGATCACCTGGGGCGTGAAGGCCCCCGAGCACACGAGCGTTCCGAAGCTCTGGAGCGCGATCGCGGCGATCCTCGGTCAGGGCATCGTCGGCTGGATCCGCGGGGTGCTCGACAGGCTCCTGACCCCCGGCATCCTCATCACCGCGGTCGCCGCCTCCCTCGGCGCGCCGTTCTGGTTCGACCTGCTCAACAAGCTCGTGAACCTCAGGACCGTCGGAAAGAGCCCCGAGCCTTACGAGCCCCCCAAGGGCGCCGGGCCGGACAGCAGCGTGACCCGCTGACCGTGCCCCGCGCTCGAGGGGACGACACGCCCGGCCGTCCTACCACGACGCCGGGTACTCATCGTGGGTTGGAAGCCCTCCGCTGGCGCACCCCCACGGCGCTCTGGATCCCCAGAAGATGTGATCCGTCGGCGACATGGGCGGCGCTGTATCCAGCGAGCCGGCCGGGACGACCATGATCTTGCCGCCGCGCCGCAGACGCGGGACGGGACACCCGCAGTGACTGCAAAACCACTTCCCGAAGCTCTTCGCCGTGGGCAGCTCATAGCGCGTGATGGCCTCTTCCCCTGACAGCCATCGGAGCTGGCCGGCATCGACGGCCAGATTCGTGGCGTGGCCCGTGCCCGTGCCTTTGCGACACCGCGAGCAATGGCAATGGGCCATCAACTTGAACGGCGGTTCGACCTCGAATGTCACCGCCCCGCAAAGGCAACCCCCGTGAATGCTGGACTCGCTCATCTGCTCTCTCCAGGCGCCTGACGCCGCGATGGAATGGGACGCTCAGCTTATCCGATCTGGCCGGCGAGGATCGAGCTCGGTCCGCCCGGCGCGCCCGGAACACGACGCCGTGGCCGCCCCGACACGCGCCGCGGCCGCTCTCCTTAGGACGGGCAGCGACGGGCAGCGGCATTTCGCCCGTGCCTCCGACCTGGTACGCAGGCTGCTAGATCCAGGGACCGGACCATGAAGACATTGAGCGCTTGCTTTCTGCTGGGGATCCTCGTTGGCTGCCAGAAATCCGAGGAGGCCGGCCTGCCGGCGGCGAGCTCGGGGCCGAGCGCCGGCTCGGGCGCTCCGGCGGCGGCCGCCGCGGAGACAGCGTCGCCGGCCGCCGCGGAGGCGGCCTCGTCGGTCCCCGCGCCCGCGACCGCGGCGCCCACCGAGCCGGCTCCGCCGCCGACCGCGCCGGCGTCTCCTGGTGCGCCGGCGTCCTTCAAGGACGGCCGGAGCGAGTCGATCGCAGCGGCCGTCGGCCTCGGTTGCGAGGCGAAGAGCCTCGACGGCTGGCTCGAGCTGCTTTGCCGGAAGAAGAACGGGACCGGAGGGCACCCTGTTCGCGCGGTGATCCACGATCCGAGCGCGGAGGCCGCGGCCGAGAAGCCGAGCGAGCCGGCGGCGGCCGACGACGCCGGCGAGGGGCCCGACGCGGGCCCGTCGAACGAGGTCCTCGCCGACGAGCGCGGCGAGCTCCGGCTCGTCGCGCCGTTCCGGGCCGACGCCAAGCAGAGCGTCACGCTGGAGTGGACCGACACGCGGTACGAGCTCCAGATCGACGGCACGACCGCGAAGCTCGACTGGGCCGGCTCCGTGGTGTCGCACCGGCGCGCCTGCCAGGAGCTCCTCGATCAGAACCGAGCGCGCATCTCCGGCGCGCAGAAGCTCGAAGGGCCCGAGAAGGTCTCGGCGGCCGAGGCGACGCGCCTGCCAAAGTTCGGGGTCTGCCAGCCGGCGGGGCTCGGCTCCTGGGCGCTGTCGCTGACGCGCTTCGCGGGCGCCGGCGAGGGCGCGGCGCGGGCGCTCGCCTTCGACATCGAGGTCGTGCGGATCGACCTCGAAGGCAAGCGCTTCGCGGCGCCGCTCGGGACGATCGAGGTCGCGCCCGGCGGACTCGCGATCTCCGCGTTGAACGTCTATGACTTCGACGACGACGGCAACGACGAGCTCATCGTCCCCTACGAGCTCAACGCGCTTGCCGCGGGCGCGAAGCCGGCGGCGCCGAGCCCGATCTGGACGTTCTCGAACGGAGCGGTGTCCGCCTATGCGAAGGCCCCGAGCGTCTCCGGCGGCCTCGGCATCGAGCACCTCGACCACGACATGCGGCCGGACATCGGGAGCTACGGTCCCTTCGTCGCGTGGCTCGGCGCGGACTGCGGCGTGAAGAGCTGCCCGCCGCGCGTGACCGGGCCGAAGTTCTACTTTCACTCGGTGCAGGACGGTTCGTTTTCAGCGACCGACGCCAGCGCGACCGGGGCGCTCGGCCGCGCGTGCGGCAAGAAGCCCGCGGCGATCGTCGTGACGGCCGGCAGCGGGGTGAACGTCGCTCAGACGGCGAAGAACCTCGTCTGCGCGCGCGCGCTGGGAGCCCCGCGGGAGGCGCTCGAGGGCGAGCTCACGGCCAAGCGCGCGGACCTCTGCGGCGGCGCGGCGACCTGCGCGCTGTCGAGCACGTTCGAGGCCTGGCTCGACGCGGCGCTCCCGGCTGAGCTGGGGAGCGCCGCGAAGCCGTGAATGATTCAGGAGAAGCCGTCGATGGCCGCGTTCAGCGTGGCGCTGGGCCGCATCGCGGCGAACGTCTTCTGATCGTCGAAGTGGTAGTAGCCGCCGAGGTCGACGGGCTTGCCCTGCGCGCCGATCAGCTCGCCGTCGATCTTGGACTCGTTGTCCGTCAGGGTCTGGGCGAGCTTGCCGAACTTGGCCGCCAGCTCCTTGTCCTCGGTCTGCTTGGCGAGGGACTGCGCCCAGTAGAGCGCGAGGTAGAAGTGGCTGCCGCGGTTGTCGATCTCGCCGACCTTGCGCGCCGGGCTCTTGTTGTTCTCGAGGAACAGGCCGATCGCCGTGTCCAGCGCCTTGGCGAGCACCTTGGC
The DNA here is from genome assembly GCF_051525985.1 of Sorangium sp. So ce145. NCBI lineage: Bacteria > Pseudomonadati > Myxococcota > Polyangiales > Polyangiaceae > Sorangium > Sorangium sp. So ce145. The sequence goes on from NZ_CP150315.1 coordinate 9,337,905, forward strand.
CTTGGCGTTGCTGGTCTTGTTGGCGAGGTCCTCGATCGACACCTGCAGCGCCAGGAACTCACCGAGCGAGTCCCAGCGCAGGTAGTTCTCTTTCTGCAGCTGCTGGACGTGCTTCGGCGCCGAGCCGCCGGCGCCGGTCTCGTACAGGCCGCCGCCGGCCAGCAGCGGCACGATGGAGAGCATCTTGGCGCTGGTGCCCAGCTCCAGGATCGGGAACAGGTCCGTCAGGTAGTCGCGCAGCACGTTGCCGGTGACGCTGATGGTGTCCTTGCCCTCCTTCATGCGGCCGAGCGTGAACTCGATCGCTTCCACAGGGCTCTTGATCGGGAGCTCCAGGCCCTTGGTGTCGTGCTCGGACAGGTACGCCTTGACCTTGGCGATCAGGTTCTTGTCGTGGGCGCGGTTCTCGTCGAGCCAGAACACCGCCGGGGCGCCCGTGGCGCGCGCGCGGGAGACGGCCAGCTTGACCCAGTCCTTGATCGCGATGTCCTTCGTCTGGCAAGCGCGGAAGACGTCGCCGGCCTCGACCTCCTGCTCCAGCAGGGCGTTGCCGGAGGCGTCGACGATACGCACCGTGCCGCTCTCGGCGATCTTGAAGGTCTTGTCGTGTGAGCCGTACTCCTCCGCGGCCTGCGCCATGAGCCCCACGTTCGGCGAGGTGCCCATCGTGCGCGGGTCGAACGCCCCGTGCTGCTTGTGGAACTCGATCGTGGCCTTATAGATGCCGGCGTAGGAGCGATCGGGGATCGTGAACTTGGTGTCGTAGAGCTTGCCATCCGTGCCGTACATCTTGCCGCTGGAGCGGATGGCCGCCGGCATCGAGGCGTCGATGATCACGTCCGAGGGCACGTGCAGGTTGGTGATGCCGCGGTCGGAGTCGACCATGGCCAGCGTCGGGCGTTGCTCGTAGACGGCCTTGATGTCCGCCTCGATCGCCGCCTTCTCGTCGGCCGGCAAGCCCTGGATCTTCGTGTACAGGTCGCCGATGCCGTTGTTCGGGTCGAAGCCGACCTTGGCCAGCGTGGCCGCGTGCTTCTCGAGCGCGTCGGCGTAAAACACGCTGACGGCGTGCCCGAAGAGGATCGGGTCGCTGACCTTCATCATGGTGGCCTTGAGGTGCAGGGAGAACAGCACTCCCTGCTTCTTCGCGTCCGCCACCTGCTCGGCGTAGAACGCGCGCAGGGCCTTGGCGCTCATCACGCTGGCGTCGACGACCTCGCCCGCCTGCACCTTGACGCTCGGCTTGAGCACGGTCGTCTTGCCGCCGGCGACGAGCTCGATCTTCAGCTCCTGCGCCTTGTCGACGACGACCGACTTCTCGCTGCCGTAGAAGTCACCGCCCGACATATGAGCGACGTGGCTCTTCGAGTCGCGGCTCCACGCGCCCATCGAGTGCGGGTGCTTCTTGGCGTAGTCCTTGACGGCGGGCGAGGCACGCCGATCGCTGTTGCCCTCGCGCAGGACGGGGTTCACGGCACTGCCGAGCACCTTGGCGTAACGCGCCTTGATCGCCTTCTCCTCCTCCGTCTTCGGCTCGGAGGGATAGTCCGGCACGGCATAGCCCTGCTGCTGCAGCTCCTTGATGGCGGCCACGAGCTGCGGGATGGAGGCGCTGATGTTGGGTAGCTTGATGATGTTGGCGTTCGGCGTCTTGGCCAGCTCGCCGAGCTCCGCCAGGTGGTCGCCTAGCTTCTGGTTGTCCGTCAGGCGCTCGGGGAAGTTGGCGAGGATGCGGCCCGCCAGGGAGATGTCGCGCGTCTCGACTCGAACCCCGGCGGCCTTCGTGAACGCCTCGACGATCGGGAGGAGCGAATAGGTGGCCAAGGCCGGCGCCTCGTCCGTCTTCGTGTAGATGATGGTAGAATTTTGCGTTTCCACTGTTTTCTCGAGGGTTGAACCGGTCGGGATTGTTGGAAAGGTTTCGCCCGGTGCCAAGGGCCCGTCGCACCGGCACAATGCCTGGCACCGAAATTTGCGCAAGCCCCTGGCTCCGGGCCGAGGCGCCGCCGGCCTGGCCCGCCGGATGCACGAGCGGCGGGCCATGGCGGAGCCGCGGCCAGAGCGCGGCGCAGCGCGTAAGTAGAAGGAGCCGGCTCGCTACGCGATCAGGTGTGCGCGGCGAGCGGATCGGGCGGCATCGCGGGCATCCGAGGACAAGGTCGTGAACCTTCGAGCGCGGCGCAGCGCGCGAGACGCGTCGCGTCGACCGGCCGTGGGCACACGTCTCCCCGGCTCGGGGTTCATCGCGACGCGACTGCCCCGGGTCGCCTGGATACGCTCTCCCGTGGCGCCATCCAGGCTCACCGTGACCGAAGAGCCGCTCCCGTCGTTGCTCACGCGGCTGTCGGTCGGCCCCACGGGCAGGCCGTCATCACAGTCCCCGCCCGCCTCGCGACAGCAGTTCTTGTACGCTGCCTTGGCGAACCAGACACAGATCCGGAAATCGATCCGGTCCGGCAGGTCGTGACAGCTCGCCTTGTCGTCCTGGTAGTTCGCGTCGCACTCCAGCAGGGTGGGCGCGAGCGCCGCGCGAGCCCGCGAAGGCGCGCCGGATCCCCCCGGTACGTCGCCCAGCCAGGCCCCTCACCCTCCCACGTCCGTTCGCCGCGCTGCACCTCGGCGCACCAGCAAAAGCAGCCGGCTCGCTGCGGTGATTACCTCCGCGCGGCGGCGTGGGATAACATCCCAGCATGACTCGATCCACCGGTCAGGCGTCGCCCCCGGTCGACACCCGCAGCAGCCTCCGGCGGGCGTGTGTTCAGGGAGACGTGCGCCGGGCCGCGCTCTATCTCTCTCTCTTCGTCGACGGCCTCAAGGAGGACGCACAGCGAAGGCACGCTGCTGCCCTCTTGCCCCGCCTCGACGCGCTCGAGCGGAAGCTGGCCGAAGAGGGGCTCATCGAGGCGCACCTCCAAGAGCGCGATAGGCTCCTGGAGGAGATCCGAACGGTGTCCGAATGGAGCACCGCAGCCGCCGATCCCGGACCGACGAAGCCGCTCCTCGAGATGAAGGCTGTGTGCCGGCGCTTCTCGAGCTCCAGCTTCGCCCTGGAAGAGATTGACCTCGAGGTGCGCGCCCGCGAGATCGTCGGCGTGGTGGGGCTGAACGGCAGCGGAAAGTCCACGCTGCTGCGGATCGCGGCGGGCCGGTTGCACCACGAAGGGAAGGTCTCCTATCCGGCGATCGAGGCCGAGCGGTCGGAGAGATCGATCCTCGCGAGGATCGCCTACGTCGCGCAGGAGCCGGAGCCCTGGGCGGGCCGGCTAGGGGAGCACCTGAGCCTGCTGCTCGCCTTCCACGGGATCACCGGAAAGAAGAACGAGCGTCGCACCGCGGAGGTCCTCGAGCAGTTCGATCTCGCGAAGAGCGCGCGCGAGCGCTGGAACGAGATCTCGGGCGGCCTGCGCGCGCGATGCGCGCTCGCGCTCGCCTTCGCGCCGTGGCCGAGCCTGATCGTGCTGGACGAGCCCATGGCCTATCTCGACCCGGGATCGCGGCGCTGGTTCCTCGATCAGATGTGCCGGCTCGTGAACGTGCCACAGCACGCCACGGGCATTCTCGTGTCGTCGCATCTCGTCCCAGAGCTGGAAGCCATCGCGACCCGGGTCCTCGTGCTGGAGCAAGGGCGTCTCGTGCCTGCGAGCGCAACGTCACAGCCAGAGGCCGTCGTGCTCGACATGGCGGTCGATCAGCCGTGGCGCACCGGCGAGACGCTGCAAAGGAGCCTCGGCCTTGGCGCCAATGAGATCCGCATCGAAACACGACCGGATCCCCGCCAGGTCCGGATCACGCTCCCGCCGGGCGTGCACCGCGGCGCCGTGCTGCGGGCGCTCGCCGAGCACGGCATCACGCCGGTGCGGTTCTCCGATCTGACCAGCTCTGTGGCGCGCAGGCTGTGAAGGGATCCATCTCCTCCTGGGCTGGCGCGTTCCTCGGGTGGCTCGGACGGCGCGCGCCCCGCGTTCGTATCCTGGGTCTCCACTGGGTCGTGCCTCTTTCATTGCTGCTCCACGTGACGGCGGTCGTGGCCTCGTCGACGATCCCCATCGTCGCGCACGATCTGCCTGATCTTGACGCCTGGGGCGCGTCCTTTCTCATCCTGGGCGTGGTCGCCACGGCGCAGTGGATTCACACGCAGTGGCGAGATCGGGAGCGCTTGCCCCTCGGGCTCCGTCCGGGTCTGGCGTGGACACCGATCGTGGCGTTGCTCGTCGTGGTCGCTTTTGTGTCGCCAGCATCGACCGCGACCCGGGTGGCCGCTGAGCGAATCCGCGAACTCGGCCGTGAAGAACGCGTGAAGAAGGCGTTGCACAACGACGGCGCGCTCTACGATGCAATGCGCCTTTCGGTGTCACGCGGGCGCGACCTGTGTTCCCAGCTCGGAATGGGCTGGGGGAAGGACCCCGAAGAGAGCGCGGATCGAGTTCGCTCGTCCAAGGCGACAGCGTGGCTCGACGTCCTCTCTGGCTCCAACGAACTCAGCGGGCTCCTGCCCGAGGCGTGCAAGCGTGGAGATGACGCGGCAATCGATAAGATCGTGGAGCCCCGCAGGCAGCCGATATTAAATAACCGCCATCAGTTCTATCGCGCGACGTCGCTCGAGCTTCACACCCGCAGAACCCCTCGACCGTCGTTATTTCGGCGATTTTCAGGCATAAGAAAGGCATTCGTATACGAGGACCCTTACTGGATCTACGTGCTCGGAATCGGCTGCACGGTCTGCGCAAACGCCGCGACCCTTGGCGGGCAAATATCCCGAAAGCAACTCGTCCGCCGGGCATCCATCGTGTGCGCCATTTTATCCCTTGCCTCTATCTTCATGCACGGACCCATCCTCGATTTTTTCTGGATTGCCAGTGTTGTCGGGCTGGGGATAGCGAGCGCATTCGTGGTTCGAGCGCTCGTGAAAGGCCAACGATCCAGTGGCGCCGACATCGGACTGACCGTCTCTTTCGTCGGAGCACCGGGCGCGCTGTTTCTGCTGTCCATGCGAGGGAGGCTCCCGTGGGCGACTGAGACGGGCTTGCTCCTCGCGTGCGCATGGTCGGTCGTGCTCTCCATCTGGCTCTGGTGGCTCGGAGGGCGCTACCGTACACTCCCCTTCGAGGACGGCTTGCTCGCGAGTACCACTCGCGGCATTGAAGCGCTAGAGAGAGGCTCATCGTGGATCGCTCGCCGAAGCCCCGAGCTCGCGCAGCTATGCCCAGTGTTCATCCTGCCGGTCACTCTGGCTGTCACCGTGCTCGCCGGCACGACCAGTGGGATGTCCATCAACCCTGCGTCCGTCCCCGATCCGGAGGCCCTCGCCAATACGTTTCTGGCGATCGGAGCCGCCACCGGCTCGGTGTGGCTCGCTCTTCAGTGGCGGCTGCGCGCCGGGCTCCCCATCGGCACGCGTATGGGCTGGCTCACGGGGCCGCTTCCGGTTCTCCCGGTGGTCGCGATGCTCTTGGCAGCAGGACCCCTTGCGGGCGCCCGGCAAGCGAACATCATCGCGACAGTCGTCAAGCAAAAGGACGCACACGACGCTGTCATGCTTTTGCTGGAGGATAGAAAATGGCTCAAGCATCGTTCCTATGAATTCACTCTGGACAGAGCAGCAATACTCGACAGGCTTCGCAGCGGTCGTACGCCGCCGATGGAAGTCGTCCATGCAATGACTCGCCTGGGAGGGTTCGACGAACACGACTTCGAGGTGCTCCGTGCAGCGCAGTCGGCCTCGGACATGGCCACAGTGGAGCGATTGTTTCTCGAGAAAGGATCTCGTGTCGAGTCGAACCTATCTCTCCTGGCCCGCGCGTCACCAGAATTACGCGATTGGCGTCTCAATCGCCTCATGCCACATTTCCCCTTCTGGTTCATGAAACCCGCGGCGCCTCTCTTCGCGGTCATCGTGGGCGCGGCGCTCGTCCTCCTGTCCGCGCTGGCGAGCGTCGTCCGACCCAGCCATGGCGCGGTGTCGCTGGCCGCGATCATCGTTGCCTGGGCCGTGGCGGGTGCTCTGCGGGATGGCCCGAGGCTCGAGCAGGAGTTCTTTCTTCCAGCGGTCGCGGTGCTGTTCTCCGTCGCGTGCGCCGTGGTGGTGATCGGCCTCCGCAAGGCGCGCCGCACCCCGTGGACGGACCGGAGCCTCGTCGTCCTGGTGCTGTCCGTGCCGCTGGGGATCGCAGCGTCCGCCTACCGCGTCGTCGACGCGTCGCACATGAACATCGTCTACGCCGTGACCGGTGGATGGCTCGCCGCGGTGACCATCGCGCATCGATGGCTCGCGGGCTGGTATCGCGATCTTCCCTTCGAGGAAGGATGAGACCCATGGATAACACATTCTTCGACGAGCTCAGGGATCTGGTCGGGGACGACGAGCTGGAGAAGGCGCTGGCTCGACTGCTGACGTTCGTACAGCGCTCTGACCGGCACGTTTATAACGCAGCGCTGGCGCTCAAAAGCTCGCTACGCAACCTCGACCGGCAGCGCCTGGACCCGAGCTTCTCGCCGCAAGATCGAAGCAAGGCGCGCAGACAGCTCGCGGCCGATCTGCTCGCCGTGATCGACGAGGCATCCAGGATCCGTGAGAACGAGCGACCCCTCCAGCAACCCCCGGTGAGCGCACGACCGCTCTCGACCGACCTGCCGGGCGGCACGCTGGAGAAGATCATCGGCGCGGACCGCCTGATGAGCCTCGCCTGGGTCCGCAAGGGGCTCCAGGCGGCGCGCGCGGTGTGCCGCGTCGAGACGCCGAGCGGGGTCGGCACGGGCTTCCTGATCGAGGGGCGCCTGCTCCTCACGAACCATCACGTGATCCCCGATCCTGGCGTCGCCGAGCGCTCCGTGATCGCCTTCAACTACGAGGACGACGATCGCGGAAACCTCCTTACGGTCCACCGCTACAACCTCGACCGCGCTCGGTTTCGCACGAGCGAGGGCCTGGACTGCACGGCCGTAGGCGTGGGCGCGGGCATCGCCGAGGCAGGGGACCTGGCCGAATGGGGAGCTCTGAAGCTGACGCTCCGGCGCCCATCGGTGGGCGAGTTCGTGACGATCATCCAGCATCCCGGGGGCGGCCTCAAGAAAATCGCGCTGAGCGAGAACCAGGTCGTGAATGTCCAGGAGGAGATCGCCCAGTATACGACGGACACGCTCCCGGGCTCCAGCGGCTCGCCGGTGCTCGACGACCGCTGGGAGGTGGTCGCGATTCACCACGCCGGCGGCCATCTCTCGAAGAGGGATGGCACGGGAGCACGTCACTTCATCAACGAAGGCATCCTGTCCGCCGCGGTGGACAGGGCCGTGCTGATCTGAAGCGACAGTTCACAGCCGCGCTCCGTGCCGCCAGCGAGCCATTCCCTAGGACGGCCACGAATCCGGCACCACGGCGATGCGTGGTGGAAGCTGCAGCCTCCACCTGCCGGCGGTTGCAGCCTCCAGCTGCCGGCCGTTGCGACCTCCAGCTGCCGGAGGTCGCCGCTTCCATGGGATTGCGCGGGACGAACCGGAGACGACAGCCCGGCAGATCGGAGCGAACGGCGGGCTCGCCCTGCCTGTCGCCCGCGCGTCGTCCAGTCATGTCCGTCCCTGGTTCTCTGAGAGGCAGCGGTGCAGCAGAGGACCGAGCCTATCGACGGCTGCCGCGAGCACAATTCTGACGTGATGCGCTGGAAGCTACCCCGACGGTGAGGAAGAGGACCAACTCAGGGTGAAGCGGAAGCCGGATTTGTCTATTGGCCCACAAGAGCAGGCGCGAGGTCGGGATCCCGGAATCCAGACAAGGTCCATCAATCGCCAGCATCCGCATCCTCCCAAATACAAGCTGGCGTGGTGGTGTCCATACTTCATACTGCGTAGCGTGTGCATCGCGCCCCCTCGCGATGCGATCGACATCGATTTAGTATTTTCTGCATTTTACAATCTTTGGCCCAGCCTGGCGCCTGCTCCTCGTGCCCAGGTGACCAGGCGGCCCTGATGTCTGAGGAGCGTACGACAGATCAGCAAGCACGGTGTGCGCGCAGGTGTGCGCGCGTCGAACGTCCGACGCGGCGCGCGGTTGCTCCACGCGCATCGATGCAATCGACCCCTATCAGCAACAAGGAGGTCATCCGCGATGAACGAAATTTCCTGTTCTCCGCTCTCTCTGGAGCAAGAACGTGCGTGGGTGCTCGCCCGGGGCCGAGGCGCCACGCCGGGCTTGAACGAAGGGGGCGCGGCGTGGCTGGACGGCGAGCTGGATGTGCCCAGGCTGGTCCATGCCATCGAGAAGCTCACGGGGCGTCAGGCGATCCTGAGGACATCCTTCGCAGAGCACGAGGGGCGGCCGGTGCAGGTCGTCTCGCCGCGGGCAGACATCGCCTTCCTCGAGGTGGATCTCGGCGCCGAAGGGCAGCCCGCCTCGGATGAATCCGCGCTCGCGATGGCCCGCCGGGAGATCGCTCGGCCCCTCGATCTGGAGCGCGGCCCCCTCTGGCGCGTGAGCCTCATCCGGGTGCATCCAGGGCGCCACCTCATCGCGCTCTCCATGCACCCCCTCCTCTCGGACGGCAAACCGAGCGTGACGCTGTTCTTTTCGGAGCTATTCGACGGCTATCATGGCGTCGAGCTGCCGGCGCCGCCGATAAGCTACCAGGACCACGCACGGCGGCAGCGGGAGCACCGGACCGCAGAGCTCCTCGACAGGCAGCTCGCGCACTGGCGTCGTGAGCTCTCGGGGGCACCGGAGGCGCTGGAGATCCGGACGGATCGGCCGCGGCCCGCGGTGCGGACCTTCGCCGGAGGTTCGGTGGCGTGCGCGCTCGATCGGGAGCTCGTGCGAGAGCTCCGCGCGCTGGCCCGGGAAGAGGGCGTGGCGCTGTCCGCGATCCTGCTCGCGGGAATGCACGCCGTGCTCCACCGCCATACCGGCCAGGACGACGTCCTCATCGGCGTTCCGCTGTCCGGACGAGACGAGGAGACCCGAGGCCTCATCGGGGCATTCGGGAATCTCGTGACCGTACGGGGCAGGCTGGGCGCAGATCCGAGCTTTCGCGCGCTCCTGCGCCAGGTGCGCCGATCCCTGCAGGAGGGGAGCGAGAACGGGGATCTCTCGTTCACCTCTCTGGTCGAGCAGCTCTCGCTGCCGCGGGATCCAAGCCGCGCACCGCTCGTCCAGGCCATCTTCTCCAGCGAGCCGAGCACGCTGGAGCCGAAGCGAGGCGCGCTGCTCACGCTGACGGAGGTGGCGCTCGAGGCGACCGAGGTGGCCTTCGAGCTCGCGGTCCGCGTCGAGGAGACCGACGCGGGCGTAATCGCGCGCGTCGATTACAATCGGGACCTCTTCGAGCGCGCGACCGTCGAGCGGCTGCTCGGGCGCTGGGCGGTGCTGCTGCGCGGGGCGGCGGGCGACCCGGAGCAGCGCGTCTCGGAGCTGCCGGTCCTGACCGAGGAGGAGCGCCGCGCGCTGCTCGCGTGGAACCACGGCGAGGTGTTCGATGCGCCGCGCGATCGGCTGCACGAGCGGGTCGAGGCGCACGCCCGGCGCACCCCGTCCGCGGTGGCGGTGGTGTTCGAGCGGCAGCGTCTCACCTATGCCGAGCTGGATCGGAGGAGCAACCAGATAGCCCATCTCCTCCGGGAGAGCGGCGCGGGGCCCGAGGTCCCGATCGGCGTCTGCCTGGAACGATCGCTCGAGATGATCGTGGCGCTGCTCGGCGTCCTCAAGTCCGGCGGCGCCTATGTCCCGCTCGACCCCTCTTATCCGGCGGACCGGCTCGCCTTCCTGCTCGAAGATGCCGGCGTCCCCGTGATCCTCACCGAGGAGCGCTTCGCCTCCCGGCTCCGGAGCGGGAGCGCGAGGGTGGTGTGCCTCGACGCGGATCGGGCCATGATCGACCGGCAGCCCGAAAACAAGGTGGCGCCCTCGCCGAACGAGCGTCCGGAGAACCTCGCGTACATCATCTACACCTCGGGATCGACCGGGGAGCCCAAGGGCGTGATGGTCAGCCACGCCAACGTCCTTCGCCTGTTTGACACCACCGCCGGATGGTTCCGCTTCGGCGATCAGGACGTGTGGACGACGTTCCACTCGTTCGCTTTCGACATCTCCGTCTTCGAGATCTGGGGCGCGCTCCTCCACGGCAGTCGCCTCGTCGTCGTGCCGCGGCCGGTGATCCACGCGCCGCAGCTGTTCTACAGGCTCCTCGGGGACGAGGGGGTAACGGTGCTCACCCAGACGCCGTCGGCGTTCCGCCTGCTCGTCCACGCCGAGGAGACGATCGAGCCGGAGGCCAGAGAGCGACTCGCGCTCCGGCTCGTGATCTGCGGCGGTGAGGCCCTCGACGTGACCGCGCTGAAGCCGTGGTGGGAGCGCCACGGCGACAGGGTGCCCGCGATCCTCAACCTCTACGGACCCACCGAGACCACCATGTTCGTCACCTACCGCCCTGTCGGCCTGCCCGATCTCGAGCGGCCCTGGTCGAGCATGATCGGCCGCGCGGTCCCCGATACGCAGGTGCTCCTCCTCGATCGCAACCGCGCGCTCGTCCCGGTCGGCGTCCCCGGAGAGATTCACGTCGGCGGCGCGGGCCTCGCGCGCGGCTACCTCCACCGGCCCGAGCTCACGCAGGAGCGGTTCATCGAGCACCCGTTCAGCGACGACCCAGGCGCTCGCCTGTACAGGACAGGTGATCTCGCGAGCTACCTCCCGTCGGGAGATCTCGAGTACCTCGGTCGGGTCGACGACCAGGCGAAGATCCGCGGCCACCGCATCGAGGTGGGCGAGATCGCGTCGGTGCTGGCCCAACACCCCGAGGTACGCGAGGCCGTCGTGGTGCCGCGCGAAGACGCGCCCGGGGAAAAGACGCTCGTTGCCTACGCGGTCCCTCACCGAACGAGCCAGGGCGACTCGGCGAGCGACGAGCGCGTGTTGGCTCCGGCGCTCCTCGCCTTTCTCGAGAGCCATTTGCCGAGCTACATGGTCCCTTCCGCGATCGTGCTGCTCGCGTCGTTCCCCACCACGCCGAACGGGAAGCTCGACCGCAAGGCGCTGCCCGCGCCGAGCGGCGCTCGTCCGGAGCTCCGGCGCGCGCTCCTCGGGCCGCGCTCCGAGCTGGAAGAGGAGCTGGCGCAGCTCTGGAAGGAGCTCCTGCGCGTCGATCACGTCGGCGTGCACGACAGCTTCTTCGCGCTGGGCGGCGACTCGCTGCACGCGCTCCGGCTGTTCTCCCGCTTGCGCGGCGCCTTCGGGATCGACGTCACCTTCCAGCAGCTCTTCGCCCACCCGACCATCGCCGCGCTCGCCGCGCTGATCAGCGGAAAGGAGCGCGCCGCGGCCCGGAGCGATCAGGCCATTCCGAGAGGCGCCCGAACGGGAGCGATCCCCCTGTCGTTCGCGCAGGAGCGCATGTGGTTCCTCCACCGGCTCGCGCCGGAGAGCAGGGCCTACAATTGCCTCTGTCCCTTCCGCCTCGCCGGCGACATCGACGTCCCTGCGCTCGACAGGAGCCTCCGTGAGCTCGTCCGCAGACACGAGATCCTGCGCACGGTCTATACGGAGCTCGACGGCCAGCCCGTCCAGATCGTCGCCGAGGACGCCTCCTTCCGGCTGGAGGTCGCGGATCTCCAGCACCTCTCCGGGGAGGAGCGCGAGGCCCAGGCGGAGCAGCACCTCTCGTCGGAAGCCCAGAGGCTCTTCGATCTGAAGCGCGGCCCCGTCTTCCGCGCAGGGCTGCTCCGGCTCGGACCTCGGGATCACGTCCTCTGGTTGCACATCCACCACATCGCCGTCGACGGCTGGTCGCTCGAGGTCGCTTACCGTGAGATCGCGGCGCTCTACGATGCCTTCTGCGGTGGGGCTCCGGCGGCGCTGCCGGACGCGCCGCTCCAGTACGCCGATTTCGCCTCGTGGCAGCGCGAGCAGATGACCGAAGAGGTCCTGTCGGAGCTGCTCGCCGGCTGGAAGCAGAGGCTCCTCGACGTGCCGCCCTTGCTCGAGCTGCCGAGCGATCACGTCCGGCCGGCGGTCCAGACCTTCCGCGGCGCGACCCTCCCGTTCCAGCTCGATCCGGAGGTCGGAAGGGCGGTCCGGGACCTCGGCGCGCGAAACGACGTGACCGTGAACATGGTCCTCCTGGCCGTGTTCGCCGTCCTGCTCCACCGCACCACGCAGCGCGACGACCTCCTGGTCGGCCTGCCGAGCGCGGGCCGGGATCACGCCGATCTCGAGGCGGCGATCGGCTTCTTCGTCAACGTGGTCCCCATCCGGATCGACGTCTCCGGTGGGCCGTCGTTCGAGGAGCTGCTCCGCCGCGTGAGGGGCGTGTGCCTGGACGCCTACGCGCACGACGGGCTCCCGTTCGAGCGGCTCGTCCAGGAGCTCCAGCCGGAGCGCGACCCGAGCTACAGCCCTCTCGTGCAGATCGTGTTCGCGCCGCAGCCGCCCGCGGAGCGGGAGCTCCACCTCCGCGGGATCGAGGCGCGCGCCATCGCCACGGACACGAGGAAGACGATCTTCGACGTCTCGCTCTATGCCTGGGAGAGCACCGGCGGCGTCGCCGGGATGCTGGAGTACAGCACCGACCTCTTCGAGCGGGCGACGATGGAGCGGATGTTGAGTCACCTCTTCACGCTCCTCGCCGCCGCGACCTCGGACCCCGCGCGCTCCGTCTCGTCGATGCCGCTGCTCCCGGAGCGCGAGCGGCGCCGGCTGCTCGTCGATTGGAACGACACCGGCGCCGATTTCCCTCGCGATCGGCGCGTCCTGGATCTGTTCGAGGAGCAGGCGGCGCGCGCGCCGCACGCCGCCGCTGTCGTGTCCGATCGCGGCTCGCTCACGTACGGGGAGCTCGATCGCCGGGCGAACCAGCTCGCGCGCCGCCTGCTCGAGCTGGGCGTCGCGCCCGATACCCTGGTCGCGATCTGCGCGGAGCGCTCGCTGGAGATGGTGGTCGGGATCGTCGGCGTCCTCAAGGCGGGCGCGGCGTATCTCCCGGTGGACGCGGAGATCGCGAGAGAGCGGCTGGCGTTCCTCCTCGAGGACTCCGGGGCGCCGGTGCTCCTCACGCAGGAGCGCCTCGCCGATCGCCTCCCGCCGTTCGCGGGCGCGGTGATCCGCCTCGACGCCTACTGGCCGGAGATGGCAGCGCGCGACGGGTCGCCCCCTCCGGTGTGCGCGGGCCCCCGGGATCTGGCCTATGCCATCTACACGTCGGGCTCGACCGGCCGCCCGAAGGGCGTGCTCGTGGAGCACCGGAGCCTCATGAACCTGGCAGCGTGGCACGTGCGGCGCTTCGCCGTCACCTCCGCGGATCGCGCGACCCTCGTCGCGAGCCCTGGCTTCGACGCGTCGGTATGGGAGCTCTGGCCGTACCTGTGCGCGGGAGCGTGCCTGTTCATCCCCGGGGAGCCGCTCCGCCGCTCCCCGGACGAGCTGAAGGCGTGGCTCCTCGCGCGAGGGATCACCGTCTCGTTCTTGCCGACGCCGGTGGCAGAAGAACTCCTGCGCCTCGACTGGCCTGCTTCCGTCGCGCTCCGGTACCTGCTCACCGGAGGAGACAAGCTCCGCGTCTGGCCAGGCGCGGGGCTCCCCTTCGAGGTCGTGAACAACTACGGTCCGACCGAGGGGACCGTCGTCGCGACCTCCTGTGTCGTGCCGAGGGCGCGGCCGAGCAGCGGGGCGGCGACCCTCGACCCGTCGATCGGCCGCCCCATCGACAACATGCGGGTTTACCTCCTCGATCCGCGCGGTGAGCTCGTCCCGGTGGGCGTCCCCGGCGAGCTTTACCTGGGAGGCGCCGGCATCGCCCGCGGGTACCTGAACCGGCCCGAGCTCGACGAAGCGAGGTTTCTCCCCGACCGGTTCGCGGACGAGCCGGGCGCGCGCATGTACCGCACCGGCGATCGCGCCCGGTGGCTCGCTGACGGAAACATCGAGTTCCTGGGGCGGGTCGACAACCAGGTGAAGATCCGCGGCTACCGTATCGAGCTCGGCGAGATCGAGGCCGTGCTGCGAGAGCACCCCGCCGTGGAAGAGGCCGTCGTGGTGGCGCGGGAAGATGCGCGGGGCAACAAGCGGCTCGTCGCCTATGTCATCCCTCGCCTCGATGACGGCGGCGCCGCGGATCAAGCCCCGGCCCTGCAAGCGGAGCACGTCTCGGCGTGGCAGGCGCTGTACGACGGCACCTACGGGAAGGCCGGCGCCGGCGTGGATCCGGACTTCAACATCACGGGCTGGAACAGCAGCTACACCGGAGAGCCCATCGACGCCGGAGCGATGCGCGCATGGCGGGATCACACGGTCGAGCGGATCCTCTCGTTCCAGCCGCGCCGGGCATGGGAGATCGGCTGTGGGACGGGGCTCCTGCTCCTGCAGCTGGCCCCGCAGTGCGCCGCCTACCTGGGGACCGATTTCTCCGAGAAGGCGATCTCGCTGCTCCGCCCCGAGCTCGCGCGCGGCACGCTCTCGCATGTGTCGCTGCAGCGCCGGGAGGCGAACGACTTCAGCGGCGTAGAGCCGGGCAGCTTCGACGTGATCGTCTTGAACTCGATCGTGCAGTATTTCCCCAGCGCCGATTACCTGCGCTCGGTGATCGAGGGCGCCGTGCGCGCGGCGGCGCCCGGCGGCGTCGTGTTCCTTGGCGACATCAGGAGCCTTCCGCTGCTCGAGGCGTTTCACACCTCGGTGCAGCTTCACCGCCTGCCCGCGAGCGTGACCTCGGCCGAGCTCTTTGCCCGGGCGCGGCGGGCGGCCCTGGGCGAGGAAGAGCTCGTCCTCGCGCCCGAGCTCTTTCACGCGCTGCCCGGCGAGGTCCCGGGCGTGGAGCACGTGGAGTGCTGGCTCAAGCGGGGTTCGGACGCCGACGAGATGACGCGCTTCCGCTATGACGTGGTCCTGCACGTGGGCGTGGCGCCCGAGCCCATCGCCATCGGCCGATCCCTGGACTGGGCTGCCTCGGAGGGCCTCGCGGGCGTCGAGCGAGCGCTGCGCGAGGGGGGCTCCGGCGCGCTTCTGGTCCTGGGGATCCCGAACGCGCGCGTGTACGCCGACGTGGTCGCCGCGAGCCGGCTGCGGGAAGGAGGCGACGCCGAGCTGGACCGCGCCGCTATCGCTGCTCGGAGCGCGGCGGCCGCGATCGAGCCGGAGGCGCTGTGGGCGCTCGGCGCGCGCCTCGGCTGCTCGGTCCGGATCACCGCGTCGAGGACCTCGGACCCAGGCTGCATGGACGTGCTCTTCGAACGCTCGGTCGAACGCTCGGAGGGCGGCGCGCCGCGGCCGCGCGCCTGGGTCCAGGCGCGGCCCGGGGAGACCTCGCCGGCCCGGTCGCTCGCGAACAGCCCTCTCCGGAGGCAGAAGGCGCGCGTCATACCTGAAGGCCTGCGCGAGCACGCCGCGGCGAAGCTCCCCGATTACATGGTTCCGGCCGCCTTCGTGAAGCTCGACGCGCTGCCGCTCACAGCGAACGGGAAGGTCGATATCGCGGCCCTTCCGGCCGACGATCGCGCGAGACCCGAGCCGCGGGCGGAGCCACCCGCGCCCTCCTCGAACATCGAGGGGATCGTCTCCGAGATCTGGCGCCAGGTGCTCGGCGTCGACGAGGTCGGCCTCGACGATCCTTTCTTCGAGATCGGCGGTCACTCGCTGCTCCTCTCCCGGGTGCGCGCGGGGATCCGGGCGCGGCTAGGCGAGGACGTGCCCCTCATGGAGCTGTTCCAGTACCCGACGATCCGCAGCCTCTCTGCACGTCTGAAGAGGGGCTCTCGGGCGGCCGCCCCGGGAGAGAGCGCGGCCTCCGGGCGCGAGCGCGGCGCCGCGGCTTCCGCGACCGAAGCGCCCGCGCGGGAGGCGCTCCCCGAGAACGCCATCGCCATCGTCGGAATGGCGGGTCGCTTCCCGAAGGCGCGCAGCGTCGACGCGCTGTGGTCGATGCTCGAGGGCGGGGGCGAGGGGATCTCCTTCCTTTCACCCGAGGAGCTGGAGGCGCTCGGCGTGGAGTCGGAGCTCTACCGGTCGCCCGGGTTCATTCCGGCGGCCGGCGTGATCGAGGACGTCATGTGCTTCGACGCGGCGTTCTTCGGCTACAGCGCGCAGGACGCCGTGCTCATGGACCCGCAGCAGCGCGTCTTCCTCGAATGCGCCTGGGAAGCGATGGAGAGCGCCGGCTACGACCCGCTCGCCTACCCGAAGCCGATCGGCGTATTCGCCGGGAGCGACGCGCCGAGCTACTGGATCGAGCAGGTCGGGCCGCTTCCGGCCGCGCCGAACTCGGAGCACCACCGGATCTATACCGGGAACGTGACCGACTCCCTGACCACGCGCGTGGCCTACAAGCTGGGGCTCCGGGGGCCCGCGGTGAGCGTCATGACGGCGTGTTCGACGTCGCTCGTCGCCGTGCACCTCGGCTGCCAGAGCCTCCTCACCAGGGAGAGCGACATGGTCCTCGCGGGAGGCGTCGGCATCCTCACGCCGAAGAGGATCGGCTACCTCTACGAGGAAGGCCGGGTCACCTCGCCCGACGGCCATTGCCGGCCCTTCGACGCCGAGCCGAGCGGCATCGTGGCGAGCAGCGGTGTCGGCCTCGTCGTCCTCAAGCGGCTGAAGGACGCGCTGGACGACGGCGACACGATCCACGCCGTGATCCGCGGATCCGCCGTCACCAACGACGGCGCGCTCAAGGTGGGTTACACGGCGCCGAGCCTGGAGGGGCAGGTCGAGACCCTCGCGCGGGCCCACGCCGCTGCCGGCGTGAGCCCGGAGAGCATCACGTACGTGGAGGCGCACGGCGCGGGCACGCGGCTCGGCGACTCGATCGAGGTGGCCGCGCTGGCGCGGGTGTTCCGGAAGGCGACCGACAGGGTCGGCTTCTGCGCGCTCGGCTCGGTGAAGAGCAACCTCGGCCACCTCCGCGCGGCGAACGGGGTGACCGGCCTCATCAAGGCGACGCTCTCGCTGGAGCGCGAGCTCATTCCCGGGACGCTCCATTTCCGCCGGCCCAGCCCCGAGATCGATCTCGCGAGCAGCCCGTTCTTCGTCAACTCCGCGCCGCGCGCGTGGAAGCGCGGCGGAGCCCCGCGCCGCGCCGCGGTGAGCGCCTTCGGCATCGGCGGCACGAACGCGCACGCCGTGCTCGAGGAGGCGCCGGAGACGGCGCCGTCCGGCCCGTCCAGGCGCTGCCAGCTGCTCGTCGTCTCGGCGAAGACGCGCGCCGCGCTCGAGAGGAGCACCGATCGGCTGGCCGAGCACCTGCGGCGCGCGCCGGAGCGCTCGCTCGCCGACGTCGCGTTCACCCTGCAGCGCGGCAGGGTGCCTTTCGCGCACCGCCGCGCGGTGGTGTGCGCGGATCCGGCCTCGGGAGCGGCCTGCCTCGATCGGCGCGACCCCGCCCGCGTCTTCACGCAGGTCGCCGGCAAGCGGCCTCCGGAGGTCGTCTTCATGTTCCCCGGCGCGGGCGCGGAGCATGCCGGCATGGGGCGCGAGCTCTACCTGCAGGAGCGCGCCTACCGCGAGAGCATCGACCAGTGCGCCGACCGCTTCCGTGACGAGCTGTCGGTCGACCTCCGCGACTGGCTCTTCCCCGAGGCGCAGGAGCGCGCCTCCGGCGACGCGGAGATCGGCTCTCCGCGCTTCAGCGCGGCCGCGGCCGCCCTCTTCTCGACCGAGGTCGCCCTGGCGCAGCTCCTGATGTCGTGGGGGATCCGCCCGGCCGCGCTGTTCGGGTACGGCGTGGGCGAGGTCGCCGCCGCGTGCGTCGCCGGCACGCTCTCGCTCGACGACGCGGTCGCGCGGGTCGCGCTGCGCGGGCGCGCGGAGGAGGAGGCCGCGGGATCGACACGCCCCGAGGATCGCATCGCCATGCTGCTGGCATCGGCCGATCGCGCCCTCCTCGAGATCGGGCCCGGCTCCACCCTGGCCTCCGTGGCGTCGCGGCACCCGGACGCGGAGCGACGGGTCGCGACCACCCTGGCGGGCCCGGGCGAGGGCGCCGGCGACCTCGAGGCGCTGCTCGCCGCGGTGGGCCGGCTCTGGTGCGCCGGCGTCGACGTGGACTGGGCTGCGTTCTCCCGGGACGAGCGCCGGAGGCGCGTGCCGCTCCCCACGTACCCGTTCGAGCGCACCGCTCACGTGCTCGACACCCCCTGCACCGTGGGCCCGGCCACGGTGCGATCCCTGCCGTCGAAGATCTGGAGTCCGCCGGCGTCGTCCGGTCCTCCCTCGGTCGCGGTGCTCACCGAGCGCGTCCGGGAAGCGCTGCCTCCGAGCTCGAAGGCGCCCCTGAGCCCCGCGATGACGCAGCGGAGCGGGAGCGCCGCGGTCCTCACGGCCAGGCGCGCTGCCGGACAGCTCCTCGTCTCGCTGCAGGCGGGGGCGCCGGACGCCACGCCGCTGTTCTTGATCCCGCCGCTCGGCGGCACGGTCCACCTCTATCGCCCCCTCGTGCAACGCCTGGGCAGCGAGCAGCCCGTCCACGGGATTCAACCCACCGGGGCGGATCCGAGCGAGCCGGGCTTCATGAGCGCCATGTCCGTCCCCGCGATCGCGGCCCGGTACGTGGAGGAGATCCTGAGCGTCAGACCCGAGGGTCAGTACCTCCTGGGCGGGCATTCGGCCGGCGGCGTTGTCGCGTACGAGATGGCGCAGCAGCTGCTCGCGCAGGGGCGCAAGGTGCCTTTGCTGGTGCTGCTGGACACGGGCAGCGTACAGGGAGCGAGCGACCGTTCTCCGGCGAGCGCCCTGGCCCACGAGATGGCGAAGATCCAGGCGATCGCGTCGCAGAGATACCGCGGCTTCGTGGCGGCCATGGAGGACGACGCGCGGCTCCGCGCCGAGGTCACGAGCACATGGCAGGCGCTCGCGAGCTACGCGCCGCAGCCGACGGACGCCAGCGTCCTGTTCCTGCGCGCGCGGGAGCAGATCAGCCCGGAAGACGCGGTCGCCGTCCATGCCTGGATGGACCTCGCGCGAGGGGAGTTTGCACTCCAGGTGGTGCCTGGCAACCATTTCACGATGCTGGAGCCGCCCCACGTCGCGCACGTCGCCCGCGCGATCCAGCAGCGCATCGCGGCCGCGGTGAGGCCCGCGCTCGCCGACCCGCCGGAGGGGCGGGCGCTCCGGAGGTCGAGGGCCAGGCCGCTCGGCGCGGAGAGCGTGCCCGAGAGCGGGCCGCCGTCGCACTGAGCTGGGTCCTCGGCGGCTGGGTACGTCCCTGGCTCTGCAGGAGGTCTTGCCGAGCCGTCCGGTCCAGTAGGTGTCCGGCAACTTCCCGGAAGCTCTGGTCACGCGTCGGCGCCAGCTCATCGAGATGCGAGCTATGGCGATGGCCCGACGCAAACTCGCCCCTCGGGACGTTCGGCCCAGCATCGAGAAGCTCATCGCCTTCCTGTCCAAGCAGATCGAGGAGACCGACCGAGCTGACCACGCGCATCCAGACGCACTCGACATGGCGTGCCAAGGACGAGCTACTCCAGTCGGTCAATGGCGTCGGATGCGTCGTTACCACCACGCTTCCAGAGCTGGACCCCTCGACGGCAAGCAGATCGCTGCGCTCGTCGGGATTGCTCCCTTCAACAACGACAGCGGCAGAATAAACGACCGCCGCAGCATCTGGGGCGGCCGGGCAGCCGTGCGCTCCGTGCTCTACATGGCCTCGGTCGTCGCTAAGACCCACAACCCCGTGCAGCGAGCCGCCCTCTACGGCCGGCTCGCTGCACGGGGCAAGGAGCCGAAGGTCGCCCTCGCGGCTTGCATGCGCAAGCTCGTGACCATGCTCAACGCGATGCAGCGCGACCAGCGCGCGTAGAGCCCGCCGGTCCTCGCCCGCACGGCAGAAACGGCTTGGCGAGGGAAACACCTGCTACCCTATGGCGCTGGACAGCGTTTCGGCCTTGCGGCGCAGAGCCGAGCCGTGAGACTTTCAGTGGGGGAGGCTACAGAAGGCAACGATCCAGACAGAGCTGGCCCGGCGGCTTCGGTTGACCAATCGACTGATAGTTCGGCGGACTGGGCTAGGCCGCGACTGGATCCGACAAGGACATAAGACAACATGACTCTCATCAACAATACAGTAAACAGCCAGATTTGGAGGTGAATATGAGCGGCAAGGGTGGCGGTGGTGGTGGTGGAGGCAAGAGCGGCGGTGGCAAGAGCGGCGGTGGCGGCGGTGGCAAGAGCGGCGGTGGCGGCGGTGGCAAGAGCGGCGGTGGCGGAACGGGCGGGGGCAGGCCCGCGAACGCGCCGAGCACCACGGGGAATCCTTCCGGCGGCGGGAGGGGCAACAATCCGCCCTCGAAGTGAGGGATGGCTTACCGAGCCATGTGCACTATGATGGGATAAGTCGCGAGAAACGGCGTGAGGCAACACAATGGCGTTCGATCTTGCGGAGCTTGCCAAAGCAGTGATCGAGGTAGTCAACGATGAAGCGTCGTTTCTCGCCAAGTACGAAAGCAACTGGGCAGGTGTATACGGCCTTCCGGGACGTCGAGAGTCTCACCTAGTAGCTGCATTCGCATCGCATCTGCGCCGCGCGTACGATGCGAGGTGCGTACTAGACGATAGCCTCTGGTGTCGCCCAGATACGCGATGCGACCTGGCGGTGCAGGTCGGTGACGTGGCCTCGGATCGATGGGCATGGATCGAGCTGAAGACGATGCCGGTCGAGGACGCCAGGGATAAGCTGGCGAAGGCTCATGGCGACATCAGGAAGCTCGATGAAGCTGCAGTCGATCGAAGAAATTTGCCCCAAGCTATTGTGATAGTCGGCTACGATCACGGTGGAGGAACACTGGGGCCACGTCTCACGCGCTTCGCTCGTGCTCACGGTCTCGATCGCTGGTCGAATCCGGGCAACGGCGTTCAGGTTCTCGATCTGCCGGCCTCGCCAGGACGCCAGCACTACGTGCATTCGGTCGTCGGCGTGTGGGCACGACAGGACAGGCGGACGAAAGTTCTTGACTGTAACGGACGTTGCCACTTGGCGGCATCATGACGCGGCATGCAAGTCCTGAAGAGCCGCCGAACAAACCAATGATGCTGACTGTGCGCCGCGCCTCGTTCCGCTCGGCACGGCGCACAGTCAGCACATTGACGAGCGCTCGTTGGGCAGAGCAGAACATGCCTACTCAGCGGGCCATCATTACAATATCGACGCAACCCAGACGAGAGACCAGACCAACAAATATGAACGTGTTCGACACGATCGTGGCGTCGGGGATTACTAGCGGCTTGGTCGCTGCGGCTTTCACTTGGCTGGCAAAGACATGGCTCAGCGAACGGCTCAAGCAATCGATTCAGCATGAGTATGCAACGCTGCTTGAAGCGCACAAGACCACGCTGAAGGCTGAAGCGGACATGAAGCTCGCGGAACTGCAGGCCGGACTGACCGCGGCCAACACGAGCGCGATCGAACGACTCAAGGCCGATCTTCAGGTCGCAGCTGCGGAGCGACAACTCCGGTTCAAGCATATCTATGACCGGGAGGCGGAAGCGATCGCGGAAACGTATGAAAATCTCAGCGACCTCAGGAGCAAAGTCGTGGCATACGTATCGATCATGGAGACCTCCGCCATGGGGACGCGCACCGAACGCCGCGATGCGGTGAACGCAGCCATGAGCAAGTTTACCAGTCGTTTCCGTCTCCACCGTCTGTACTTGCCGCGACCAATGGCTGACGCTGTTCATTCATTCGTTCGCGCGCTGTCTCGCAAGGCCATCGACTTCAACGTTCGCATAGATATCAACGATACACCAGATCACGATTCGATCAACACGTGGACAGCCATAGATGAGTTCATGGAGAAGGAAGCTCCTCGTCTCTTCGACGAGCTCGAGCGAGAATTTCGCCGTCGTCTGGGCCAAGAGGAGATGTCCGGCGAACCAATGGCGGCATCGCATGGCGCGCGTGCCTAACCTGGCGTTGCCCCCGAGGCTGCCCACCATCGCTTGCGCTCCCCTCGGCCGGTAGGGGTGAACACCAATTCGCTAGCGAACCGCGCCGATGTAGCTCGGCCTCCGCGGCGCTCCGCTTCTGTCCTATCCGGGCGCCTCGTCATGCGGCCTGTCACCGTCGGCGCGACCTTGCTTGCCCCTCCGGTGCTGGCGCCAGGCCGCGCTGCCGACCGAACGCGTCGTGGACGACCCGAGCCGCAACGTGGTTCCCGAGGGCGACGACGCAGCTGCGGGCGTTGGCGAGCGCTGCGAGCACGACGGCGCGAGGCGATGGGTCGGCCGGCGCGAGCTCCCCGGACCTCGGGTTCGCCGGTTGGGCCCACGTCGGGTCCATGCCCTGAGGTATCCCCTCAAATTTTCGAGGAATTCACATGAAGACGGGAAGCAAACTCTCTAGGAAATGAGGGGGTTTCTCAGGTCCATGCCTTCTGAGGCGATGCGATCCGTCGTCACGCCCCTCTCAGCTCCCGGGTGCTCAGACGGATCGCACCGGTTCGCCATCCCAGATTCGTCCTCGGGCAGCGCAGTACCACCTGCCCCGGCCGCCCCTCACCGCGCGCGCGTTCCGAGGGGCACGCCGCGGCCCCCCACCCGCTGCAGGGCATAGGCGATGCCGCTCTGGAGCGTCCCCTGCGT
Source organism: Sorangium sp. So ce145 (assembly GCF_051525985.1). Taxonomy (NCBI): domain Bacteria; kingdom Pseudomonadati; phylum Myxococcota; order Polyangiales; family Polyangiaceae; genus Sorangium; species Sorangium sp. So ce145. Next base: position 9,360,442 of record NZ_CP150315.1, read on the forward strand.
GACCACCGCGCCGAGGTCGATCTGCAAGCGAATGAGCGTCTGTGCGACGTCGGGGCGGATGCCCGTGATCACCGCCTGCGCCCCGAGCAGCCGGAGGGCGACGGCGGCGTTCATCAGGGTGCTCGCGACGTCGCCGTCGACCGTGCTCACGCCGGTGATATCGATGATCACGACCTCGGCGCCGCTCGATTCGACCCCCTGGAGCGCCGTGCTCAAAACCTGCTCCGCCCGCTGCCGGTCCATCATCCCGATGAGCGGCATGACCATGATCCGGTCGGTGATCGGGATGATGGGCGTGGAGAGCTCCGCCAGGCGAGCGCTCTGCACGCGGATGATCTCCTCCTGGAGCTCGGCGCGCGCGTGCTCGCTCCGCTCCCGCGCCGAGAACTCGACCCTGAGCTGCTCCTCGGCGAGGCGCAGCGACTCCGTGCGCCTGTGCAGGTTCGCGTAGAGCACGGCGTTCTCCACCGCGGTCGCTGCCTGCGCCAGGAGGAGCTTCGAGAGCTCCAGCCGGGCCGGCGTGAACACGTTGGTCGCCGTGTTGTTCTCCAGATAAAGAACGCCGTTCGTGCGCCCCTGGTGCACCATCGCCAGGCAGAGGATCGATCTCGGGTTGTTCGCGGCGACGTAGGCATCCGCGGCGAAGCGAGGCTCATGGCTCGCGTCCGCGAGGACCACCGGCTGCATCGTCCTCGCGACGTACTGCACGATCGAGGCGGGGACCTCGGCGCTGCCCTCGACGGGGAGCAGCAGGCCGACGCTCACCGCGCTCGGATCCACGGTGATCGACGCCTCGATCATCAGCTGATGATCGCGCTCCAGGACGAGGACCCCCTTCTTCGCGCCGGCGTTCTGGATCGCGATGTCGAGCAGCCGGCTGACAACGCTCTCGAGGACGACCTCGCCGGCGATGGCCTGAGCGGCCCGGATGACCGCCTCGACGTCGAGCACGCTGGTGCTGAGCCTCGTCGTCGAGGTGGTCTGGACCGCGGCCCGGGCGTGCTCCAGCATGCCAGGCGGCGCCGACGTGAGCGCGACCTTCTGCACGAGCTGCGGCGCCTCGGCCGCCAGGCGGTCCGCCTTGGCGGTCGCTCCCCACTGCATGTAGCCGTGGTGGGCGTCGGTCAGGTGGGCGCGCGCGCTCCGGGTGAGGCCGTTCGCATGGTGGAACTTCCCGGCGAGCTCGCTCGCCAGCGCCTGGTCGCGCGTGAACCCGGCCTCCTCGGCGCCCTCGATCGCCCTGTCGTAGAGCTGCGCCACGGCGTGCCGGTCGCCGCCCGAAATGCGCGCGATCTCCGCCTCGGCGAGGAGATGCTTGTGCGCGTAGCTCTTGGGGCAGAGCTCCGCCCAGCGGGCGAGCTTCTCCCGGTGCGCCGACAGCGCCGCAACGAGCCGCTCCTTCTCGGAGGCCGGCGCGCCGTCGCACGAGGCGGCGAGGATCAGGCACGAATAGAAGACGAGCTCGGTCGCCCAGAAGTTGTTCACGCAGCCGGCGGTCATCTTCTCCGCGGCGGCCATGAGCGCGCGCGCGGCGCCGTGGTCGCCGTGGAGATAGGCCAGCTGGACCTTTTGCGTGTGGTACCACGCGGCCACATAGCTGAGCTCCGGGACCGAGACCGTGCTGGCGAAGGCGGCCTCGTCGAAGGTGTCGTCGCTCAGGGTGTGCGTCCCGGCGGTGCCCCCCGTGAGGTTCGCGACGACCTGCCTTGCGCACGTGAGGATGAGCGTCGTGAGCTTGTCGTTCGTCTTCCGCATCAGCGCGAGATCCTGCTCGATCTCGCCGGCCACCGCGCCGAGATCGTCGCCGAGGCTCAGGCTCGCCGAGATCATGTGAATGCAGCAGTACGACGCGTACGCCAGATCTCCCGACTCGAGGCCGGCCTGCCGGGAGCGGGCCAGGAGCTTCACCGTGTCCCGGAGCGGCTCGAAGAAATGGAGAATGCACGCGAAGGTCATGAGGAGCATGCACGTGATGCGCTGGTTGGGGATCCGCTCGTTCAGCTCGATACCCACCCTGGCGAACTGGTAGGCTTCCTTGTACCGGTCGTCGGTGGTCCTCGGCTCGAAGACGCCGTCGATCAGGAGCGCCGCATAGAGCACGCACGCGTACGCCGTGGTGCTCGAGGTGCCGCACTCCACCGCGAGGTTGATCTGCATGATGAGCGTGAGCGGACCGAGCACCGGCAGCCCGAGCGCGGAGGCGGGCTGCGTCAGGTCGGCGAGGAGACGGAGGATGGTCTGCTTCTCTGGATCGGCGACGGTGGGCAGCCCCAGGAGAGCGGAGATCGGGCGGCTCGCGAGGTGGGCCTGCATCGCCTCGAGCTCTCTGCCGAGCAGCGCGCGCTGCTCCTCGGCCGCCGCGGGGATGTCGACCCCGAGCAGCGCGAGGGCCTCGAGGCCGCATCGCACGACCGCGGAGAGGTCGCCGCGCATCAGGTGGAACGACATGCGCAGGTTGCGGACCTGCGCGCCGTCCAGCGGAGATCTCGCGTGTTCGAGGAGCGCGTCGAACAGCCGCTCTCCGGCGTCGAAATGGCCTGTCAGGCAAAGGCACTCCGCGAGCCCGGTGGTCAGCGCGAAGGTGAGTTCGTGCCGCTCGTCCCAGCGTCTCGGGCCGAGCGCGCTCGTGCCGGCCTCGAAGTAGCTCGCGGCCGCCTCGTACGCCGCGCCGGCCTTCGCCCTCCTGCCCGCCTCGAGGTTCAGGCGCGCCAGCGCGACGCGCTCTTCCGGATCGGTGATCCGCGGCATACCGAGGTTCATGTGGGTCGCGACCTCGAAGACCTCACCCTCCATGCCGCCGGGGTCGCTGTCCGCGAGCAGGAGCCGCCCGATCTGGAGGTGGATCTCCTGCTTGCGGGGCCCGTCGAGGAGCCGGTAGGCCGCTTGCTGGACCCGGTCGTGCAAGAACCGGTAGGCGGCGTCGAGCGCGAGCTCCGGCTCGTCCGCCTCGCCGGTCATCGCGCCGCCCAGGGCCGCGTCGAAGAACCTGGAGTCCGCGCCGACGGCGAGGATCAGCCCCTCACGGAGCGCCGCCGACAGCTCGCCTGCCACCTCGCGGCGCGGCCTGTCGGCCACCCTCGCCAGCGTCTTCAGGTCGAAGCGATAGCCGATGCACGCGGCGAGCGTGAGGGTGCGCTGCTCGCTTCCATCGAGCTCCAGGAGCCTGCCCGCCATGAAGTCGACGACGTTGTCCGTGACCTTCATCCGCTGGATGCGCGGCAGATCCCAGGTCCACTCGCGCCGGGCCGGATCGAAGGAGACGAGCTTCTCGGCGTGCAGCGCCCTCATGAACTGGTTCATGAAGAACGGATTGCCGTGGGTCTTGCTCATCACATGGCGCGCGAGCGGCTCGGCCCGCTCGGGGTCGCAGGAGAGCGTGTCGGCGAGGAGCCGCGTCACGACGGGGAGCTCGAGCGGCTTGAGGTCGATGTCGCCGACGGCGACCCCGGCCTTGCGCAGCTCCCCGAGGGTGATCGAAAAGAGGTGGCTCTCGTCGACCTCGTTGCGGCGGTACGCGCCGATCACGAGGAAATGCTTGATCTCCGGTTCTGTCAGGAGCTGCTCGAGGAGCTTGAGCGAGGCCGGATCCGCCCATTGCAGGTCGTCGAGGAAGACGACGAGGGGGTGCTCCTGGGCGGGGATGGCGCTGCAGAATTTCCGGAACGCGAGGTGGAAGCGGGCCTGCGCCTCGGTCGGTCCGAGCGGCTCGACGCCGGGCTGGGGGCCGAGGAGGAGCTCGAGCTCGGGGACGAGGTCGACGAGGTGCTGGCCGTTCTGCCCGACGGCGTTCGCGATTCGCTCCTTCCACAGCGCGAGCGCCTCCGCGGGCTCGGTCAAGAAGGCTCGGACGAGCTCCCGGAAGACATGCGCCACGGCCGCGTAGGGGACGCTCCGGTTGATCTGGTCGAACTTGCCAGCGACGATGTACCCCTTGCCCTGCGCGATGGATTTCTGGATCTCGCCGACGAGGAGCGACTTGCCGATACCGGCGTGGCCGGACACGAGGAGCAGCTCGCTCGCGCCCTGGCTGACGCGCCGCCACGCGCCTTCGAGGACCGCGAGCTCCGCCTCGCGGCCGTAGGCCTTCTGCGGGATCCGGAGCGCGTCCACGTAATCGTGGCGCCCGAGCGCGAACGGCTCGATCGCCGACGCCGCCTCGAGCTGCGTGAGGCACTCGGCGAGATCCATCCGGAGCCCGTAGGCGCCCTGGTACCGATCATCGGGGCTCTTCGCCAGGAGCTTCATGACGATGTCAGAGACGGAGCGCGGAACGTCGGGCGAGACGCGCGCCGGCGGCGGCGGGAGCCTGGCGATGTGGCAATGCACGAGCTCCAGGAGGTCCTTCGTCGGGAAAGGGAGCTTGCCCGTCACCATCTCGTACAGGGTGACCCCCAGGGAGTAGAGGTCCGTGCGCAGATCGATAACGCGGTTCATCCGCCCGGTCTGCTCCGGGGACATATACGCCAGGGTGCCCTCGAAGGCGGCGGGGCTCCTCGGCCGCTGTGCCTCCTGGGAGAGGCGGGTGGCGCTGCCGAAGTCCATGATCTTGGCGTTCCACGTGGACGGTTCGACGATGATGTTCTGCGGCTTGATGTCCATGTGAACGGCCCCGCTCCGATGAATGGATTCGAGCGTGCTCGCGATGGATATCGCGATCCGGAGCGCGTCTTCGAGGGTGAGGGAGCGTGCCGCGATGAGCTCATGGAGCGTGCAGCCCCCGGCGTCTTCCATGATGAGCGCCAGGCTCGCCCCGATCTTCACGATGCCCAGGACGTGAACCACGCCGGGCAGCGCGAGCTCCTTGGCGATGGCGTACTCGTACCGAAGCCTCGCGACCTCGGCCGGCGCTGGGCGCTCGTTCCTGAGGCGCTTGACCGCGACAGGAGCCCGGTCCTCGTTGCGGTATCCTCGGTACACGGTCGACGCAGCGGATTCGTGGATGAGGCCTGTCAGGGTGTACCCGGGGATACCGATCATGGACCAGTTGTAGAGCGCTTCTGTGCGCTGCATCAAGCGGTCCGCACGGCCATTCGAGGGAAATCCGCCACGGCGCCGCCGTGCTCTCCAACCCGGGTGCAGCCGGTCCACAATGTGCGGGCATGAAGCTGATCGCGGAGCGCGCCGAGCCCCGCGTGCGCGGCGAACGGATCGGAGCAGGCGGCGTCGATCCTCATCTCGCCCCGCCGTGGATTCGCCCGGCCAGGGTCGCCACGTGTGCCACCAGATCCGGTGGCTTCACCGGCTTGGCCACATGCATCTGGTATCCGGCCATGAGCGCCCGCGCGCGATCCTCGGCGCGCGCAAAGGCGGTCAACGCCAGCGCCGGCACGCTCCCTCCGCGCTCCTCCGGCAACTGCCGCACCTTCCGGATCAGCTCATACCCGCCCTCGTGCGGCATACCGATGTCGCTCACCAGGACCGTCGGCTGGTGCCGCTCCAGCTCCGCCAGCGCCTCCACGACCGAACCCGCCGTCCGCACCTCCGCCTGGCACTCGGCCAGTATCCGCAGGAGCAGCTCTCGCGTGTCCGGCTCGTCGTCCACCACAAGCACCCGCACCCCCTTCAGGCTCAAGAGCTCCCCGGCGCGGTGCCGTGGCGGCCGGCGCTGCGGCATCGGCGGCGGCTCTCCTCCGGCCAGCGCCTCGGCGTGCTTGGCCGAAAGCGGCAGCTTCACCGTGAAGCTCGCCCCCTGATCCTTCCCCGCGCTGCTCGCCTCCACCGTCCCCCCGTGCAGCTCCACCAGGTGCTGCACGATCGAGAGACCCAGACCCAGCCCGCCGTACTCGCGCGTGGTCGAGGCGTCCGCTTGCCGGAATTGCTCGAATACGTACGGCAAGAACTCCGGCGCGATGCCGATCCCCGTGTCGCTCACCGCGAGGCGCGCGTACGTCCCCTCGCGGCGCAGCGATACCTTCACCTGCCCGCCTTGCCGCGTGAACTTCATCGCGTTGCTGACCAGATTCCACACGATCTGCTGGAGGCGATTCGGGTCCCCCATGACCTGTTCCCCGGCCGACTCGACGCTGAGCTCGAGGCGGATCCCCTTCGCCTTCGCCGCAGGCTCCGCCGATTCCAGCAGCGTTTCGAGCATCTCGGTCAGATCGACCACCTCCACGTCGAGGCTCAGCCGCCCGCCGATGATGCGCGACATGTCCAGGAGATCGTCCACGAGCTTGGATTGCGCCCGCGCGTTCCGCTCGATCGTCCCGAGCGCCCGGCCCAGGATTTCATCCGACGGACCGCGCAGGCGGAGCAGCTGCGACCAGCCGAGGATCGCGGTGAGCGGCGTCCGCAGCTCGTGGCTCAACAGCGCCAGGAACTCATCCTTCAGCCGCCCGGTGCGCTCGAGCTCCGCCCGCGCCGCCTGCTCGCGAGAGAGGAGCATCTCCCGCTCCGCCTCGGTCCGCTTTCGATCGCTGATGTCCGTGGAGATCCCGCAGACCGCATACGCCCGGCCCGACTCGTCGAAGAGCGGACACTTGATCGCGATGTACGTGTGGAGCCCATCGCCCTGGGGCACGCTCTCTTCTATCTCCAGCGGCCCCCCGGCCGCCACCACCCGCCGGTCGAAAGCGCGAAGCGCGTCGGCGCACTCCGCGGGGAACAAATCATAGTCGGTCTTGCCGGCAATCCACTGCGCGGTCACATGAAACAGCTCTTCGTAGCGGCGGTTGATCATCAAATACCGTCCTTCGAGGTCCTTGACGAAGATGACCGCCGTGGAGTTGTCGATGATGGCCTGAAGCAAGTGCTGGCTCTCGCGCAAAGCGAGCTCCGCGCGCCGGCGCTCGGCGTTCTCCGCCTCGAGGGCGGCGTTCGAGCTCGCCAGCTCGGCCGTGCGCTCTCGCACCCGTTGCTCGAGCTCCTGGTGAGCGCGCAGGAGCTGCGCGTTCTTCGCCTCGAGCTCCTTTTGCGCCTCGCGCAAGCTCAAATGCGTCCTGATCCGCGCGAGCACCTCTTCTATCTCGAACGGTTTGGTGATGTAATCGACGCCCCCCGCCTCGAACCCCACGAGCTTGTCCGCCACTTCTCCGAGGCAGGTCATGAATATCACCGGGATGTCTCGGGTGCCCTCGGCCGCCTTCAGGCGCCGGCAGGTCTCGAACCCGTCGATCCCAGGCATCACCACGTCCAGCAGGATCAGGTCGGGTTTCATGAGGCTGGCTCGCTTCAGGGCCGCCTCCGCGTCCTCGGCGGCGAGCGCCTGATGACCGGCGGATTCCAGATGATCCACCAGCAGGGCCAGGTTCGTGGGCATGTCGTCCACGATGAGGATCGTGGGCTCACGAGCGCCGGGCGCGGAGGCTCTGCTCATGATCGCCGACCGTCGGCCACCACCTGGCCTGCCGCGGCGTGCTCCTCGACGAACTCCTGCAGCTTCCGCATCTGGTACGTCCGCGCCAGCGTCTGGAGCTGATCGAGCCAGGGGCCGAGTCGCGGCTCGACTTGCTGCATCCGCTCCGCCTCCGCCAGCACCTTCCGGATACGGCCCGACGCCACGAGCCGCGACAGCAGCGATAGCTGTTCGGCCGAGGGCGGCGCCAGCGCGTCATCCCCCTTGACCACCGCGGCGGCGGGGGCGTTCACCGGTTCATGCGTCCATTCCACGCGCAGAAAACGGGCGATCTTCTCGAAGAGCAGGCTGGCATGCACCGGCTTCGGCAAGAAGTCGTCCCAGCCGGCGTGGGCCCCCTTCGGCCGTTCGGCGGCGGTGACGTTCGCCGACGAGGCCAGGATCACCGCCCCGTCGAGCTCGGGCATCTGCCGAAGGCGGCGCGTGGTCTCATAGCCGTCCAGGCCTGGCATGGCCAGGTCCATCAGGATCAGCGCCGGCCTGTGCTCCAGGGCGAGCCGCAGCGCGGATTCGCCGCCGTCGGCCTCGACGAGATCGAAGCCGATGGGGACCAGCAGATCGCAGAACAAAGCGCGGTTGCCGGGGTTGTCGTCCACGACGAGGATCTTGCGGCGCTCGCCGCGATACCCGGTGATCGTGGCCCACGCCGGGGCCTCGTCGGCGGCCGCGGAAGAGGGCGCCTCGGCCAGCGTGAGCGTCACGGTGAACGCGCTGCCTTTGCCGAGCTCGCTCTCGACATGGATGGTCCCGCCCAGCTGCTCGACGATCCTCTTGCTGATGGCGAGGCCGAGCCCCGTGCCCTCGCTCTTCACCCGCTGGTCTCCCACCTGCTCGAAGGGCTCGAAGATGCGCGCGAGGTGCTCGGGGGCGATGCCGGTGCCCGTGTCCTCGATCCGGAAGCGCACGTCGCGCGGACCACCTCCGCCGTCGTCCAGCACGTCGACGAGCAGGGTGACCGCGCCGCGCTCGGTGAACTTGATGGCGTTGCCGAGCAGGTTCAGGAGCACCTGCGTCAAGCGCTTCTCGTCGGCGTGCACGGCGGCGAGCGCCGGGCCCCGCACCTCGTAAGTGAAGGCGATGCCCCTCTGTTCGGCGCGCACGCCGCAGAGATCCACCACGTTGTGCACGAAAGAGGGAAAGTCGAACCTCCGGGGGACGAGCTCCATCTTGCCCGCCTCGATCTTCGCCAGGTCCAGGAGGTCGTTGAGCAACGCCAGCAGGTGCTCGCCCGATTTCTTCACGATCTGCACCCCTTCGCGGCTCTTCGGCGAGAGCTCGGGCGCTCGCATGAGGAACTGGGCGTAGCCCAGGATGCCATTGAGGGGCGTGCGCAGCTCGTGGCTCATGCTCGAGAGGAAATCGCTCTTCGCGCGATTGGCGCGGTCGGCCGCCTCCTTGGCGATCCGCAGCTCCGCCGTCCGCTCCTGGATCTTGACCTCCTGGTCCCGGTACAGCACGGCGTTCTCGACGGCGATCGCCGCCTGCGAGGCGAGCACCGACAGGAGCTCCACGCGCGCCGGAGGGAACGCCGACGGCACGTCGCGGTGCTCCAGGTACAGCACGCCCACGACGTGGCCTCGATGCGTCAAGGGCAGCGCCAGCAGCGAGAGCACCGCGTGCAATGCCAGGTACGGGTCGCCGGCGAAGCGCGCGTCGGACCGCGCGTCGCCCGTCACCACCGGCTCGCCCGTGCGGGCCGCATATTGCACCACCGCCACCGGCACGTCGTGGCTCTGTCCGAGAGGCTCCGACAGGCCCGCCTCGATGCGGGTCCCCTCCACCCATAAACGAGCGACGACCGAGAGCGCCTCCCCTTCGCTGAGCACCAAAGCGCCGCGCTGCGCCCCCGCGTTCTCCAGCGTGAGCTCCATGAGCCGGCCCACCACGCGCCCCGGGTCGAGCTCGCCCGAGAGCGCCTGCGCCGCGCGCACCGCGGTCTTCACGTCGAAATGCGCGCCCGTGGACCCGCCCGTGGTCGTGGTGGTCGCCGTCACGGTCGTGCGCTCGGAGGCCGACCCGTGCATGGACGCCTTGAGCACGGCGGGATACCTCGCGCCCAGATGGGCGACCACCGCGTCAGCACCCCAGCGCGCGTAAGCGTCGCGCGCCTCTCGCAGGTACATCGCCCCGACGTGGCCCTTGCCCTCCTCCAGCCGAGACTCGGCGGCGAGCTGGGCCGCCAGGGCCTCGATGTGCAGGAAGCGGTGCTCGCGGGCCAGCTCGATGGCCTCGTCGTATCTGACCGCTGCCTCATCGCGCTTGCCCAGGACGCGGGCGTATTCGGCCTCGCCGAGGCGCAGCTTGTGGAGGAAATTGGCCTCGCAGCCTTCGGTGAAGTAGCGCAATCGCGCGAGGCTGTGCTCGATGTGCTGCCGCAGCCGCGCCCGTTCCTCGTCCGTGACGGCGTCGGGCCAGCGCTTCGCCGCCGCGAGCGCGAGAAAGAGCGCGATGTCTGTCACCATAGGAATCCCGAGGAGGTCCGCCTGGAATTGCTCCGCCTCCCGCATCCTCGACAGCGCCCGCTCCCACTTGCCGACGGCGCAGAACAGATACCCTTCCAGGGTGCGAGCGAACCCTCCGGTGTACCTGTCCCCGTCGGCCAGGAGGGAGCGAGAACCTCGCGGCAACGGCTCCTCCTCCAGGAGGCGCTTGGCGCCGTCAGGAGACATCAAGACATCGCAAAAGGACGCGACCAGCTCGAAGTGGTGTCGCCCGACGGCGTCCCCTGCGCGCTGCACCAGCTCCCAGCGCGCCTTGTGCTGCACATCGACCTGGCCGAGCGGCAGGCCGCGCCACAGCCGGTAGTAGAGCAAGTCGCACAAGAGCCCCCAGCTCGTGCCTTGAAACGACCCGATCTTCAGGCCGGCCGCGATGGCTTGCTCATACACGGGGGACGCTTCATCGATGGGCCTCGAGTGGCCGAGGTAGATCCCCTTGAGCGCGAGGCACTCGGGCAGCATCGCGGAGCCCACGCGCTCTGCGGCGCGCACCCCAGGCGTGAGCCAGCGCATGGTGCGGCGATACATGCCCGTCGCCACCGACCACGCGTTGGCGAAGCTGCAGATCATGAGGGTGGCGGCGGGCGTCAGCGCGTCCCGCCGTATCGCCTCGGACACGATGCGGGCGATGACGAGCGAATACAGCATCGGCCGGCCGCCGTAGATCGCGCAGAGCTGCGCCTGCGTCATCAGGGCATCGATGAGCCGGTGCTCCAGCGACGGATCGACCTGCATTCGATCAAACCCGTCCGGCTCGCGATCGAGCCATCGATCCAGCGCGGTGGACTCTCGCAGGAGCGCGGCCTGGCACGCCTCATCCGTGTCGGGGAACGTGATGCCCTGCTTCGCGAGGGCGGCCATCCCGAGCCCGATTCCCCGCGAGTACTGGCCCGTGGCGACGCAGCAGCGCGTGCGGATCTCCTGCGCCGAGAGCCAGGCGACCTCCGGCAGGGGCCTGTCCAGCAAGGCGAGCGCGCGCGCCTCGACGTCGTCGAACTCCCGCAGCAGATAGGCGGCCTCCAGGCGCTCGAGCCCGATCTCCGCCGACAGCGCGCGCTCCTGCTCCCAGGCCCGCTCGCCGAGGAGCGCCTGGGCGCTGTCCAGCAGGTGGGTCATCAACCGGTACGAGCTCGCCGCCTTCGCGGCGCGCGCGGCCTCCAAATTCAGCCGCGCGAGCTCCTTGCGCTCCTCCACGGACTCGAGCCGCGCCGCGCCCAGGTTCAGGTGCCGCACGAGCTCCAGGAATTGCTGGGCCGTCCCCCCCTCGGCGCGATGACGCGCCTCTAGCCGACGGCCGATCTCGAGGTGCGCGAGCACCCGTTGCTCCGGCGAGATCCGCTCATAACTCGCCTGCTGCACGCGGTCGTGCAGGAACCGGTAGGCCGCGTCCATCGCCGCTGCGCCGATGACCCCGAGCGCCTGCGCGGGGCGGTAGGCCCCATCGACCGGCACCACCAGCTCTGTGTCCAGCGCCGGCCATAACGCCCCCGTCACGCGGGCGCGCTCCCACCCGCTGAGCCGCTCCAGGTCGTGCAGGTGGAACGTGTGGCCTGCGCACGCCGCGAGCCCCAGGAGCTGCTGCGTCGGCTCGGGCATCTCACGCACCTTGCCCGTCAGGAGCGCCACCACGTTGTCGGTGACACCCGCCTTCTCCAGCGACGATTGCTCCCACCGCCACGCCCCGGTCTCCGGGTCCCTCACCACCTGCCTCTGCCGGTGCAGGGAGAGCAGCAGCTGCTCCAGGAAGAAGGGGTTTCCGCGGGTCTTGCGCGAGAGCACGCGCGCCAGCGGCTCCACCCGCGCGGGCTCGCTCTCCAGCGTCCGCGAACACCACTTTTGCACCTGCTCTGCCGACAGCGGGCCCACCGTCATCCGCGAGACGTTGGCGTCGCTCTTTTCCACCGCCTCCACGAGCTTCCACAGCGGGTGCTCGGGCGGCGTCTCGTTGTCGCGGTACGCCGCGATCACCAGCAGCGATTTGCGCTCCACGTCCGTCAGCAAGGTCTGCAGGATGATCAGCGTGGCGCTGTCGGCCCATTGCATGTCGTCCAGGAACATCACCAGCGGCGGGTTCGGCGCCGTGACGGCTCGCACGAAATTCAGCCACGTGAGCTTCTGCCGGTTGAGCACCTGTTCGCCCTCCACCGGCGGCACCGGCGGCAGCTTGCCCATGACCAGGTCGAGCTCCGGCACCACGTCCGCGATGAGCCGCGCGTTGTCCCCCACCTCGCGCCGGATCCGCTCCTGCCAGGCCTCGAGCACCGCCTCCGAGCTGGAGAGCCATTGGCGCATCAGCGCCCCGAACGCTTGCGCCAGCGCCGCGTAAGGCGTCGACCGCGCGAGCTGATCGTGCTTTCCCGCGATCAGGAGCCCGCGCCCCGCCTGCGCGATATCCCTGTAGACCGTGCGCACCAGCGCCGTCTTGCCGATGCCCGAGGGGCCGCCGACGAGCAGGAGCTCGGTCATGCCCTGCGCGGCGCGCGCAAAGGACTCGCCCACCCGCTCGACGTCGCGCTCCCGCCCCACGAGCACCTGCGGCAACCGGAGCTTGCGTGAAAAGTCCTTTCTTCCCAGGCCGAACGGCTCCACCGTGCCCCGCTCGTCCCATTGATGGAGGGCCTCCTCCAGATCCTCCGCCGCGCCGCGGGCCGTCTGGTAGCGCCGCTCGGGATCCTTGGCCAGGAGCTTCGCCACGATGGCTGCCACGGCCCTCGGCACCTCCGGGGCGACGGCGTCGAGCGGAGGCGGGTCCTTGGCCAGGTGCGCGTGCACCAGCGAGAGCGGATCACGCTCCGTGAACGGCAGCCGCCCCGACGTCACCTCGAAGAGCGTCACCCCCAGCGAGTAGAGGTCCGTGCGCGTATCGAGCGCGCGCGCCGTGCGCCCCGTCTGCTCCGGGGAAATATAGACGAGCGTCCCCTCCAGCGCCTCGGGGATGCTCGCCTCGGTCGCCTCCTGGGACAGCAGCGAGGCGATGCCGAAGTCGAGCAGCGTGACCCTCTCGCACGCCTCGTCCACCAGCACGTTTTGCGGCTTGATGTCCTTGTGCATCACGCCAGCGGCGTGCACCCCCTCGAGCACCCGTGACAGGAGCCGGCCGAGCCGCAGCGCTGCCCCGACCGGCACGCGCCCCCGCCTGGTGAGCAGGCGATCGAGCGAGCCGAGGCCAGGATCCTCGAGCACCAGCGCCGCCGCGCCGCCCCGCTGCTCCAGCGCCCGTGCGCGCGCCACCCCGGGCACCTCGGCGAGCTGCATGAGCACCTGGTGCTCGTGGATCAGCCGCCCCATCACGCGCGGACTGGCCACCTCGGCCACGGGGATCTTGATTGCCACGCGCGCCCCCGAGGGGACATGGACCGCGCGCCATACCCGTGTCTCGTTGCCGTCGTAGATTACCTTTTCCAGCGTGTAATCCGGCAGCTCCATCATTGCCCCCCTCGCATCCTTCAGGGGCGCTGCTGTCGGAGCCTCATCGTAGTGTCGAGCAGGACGGAATGCGACCAGCGATCCTCCCTCCAGGGAGATTTTCGGGCGACCTCTGCTGCGCGACAAGGCAGTGGTCGTCCCCGCGCTTCCCGGCGGCCGAGCAGGTTCCTGCTTGATCTGTCCTCCCGCGCCGCTCAACCGGCGCTCCGCGCGGGCGCGCGCCGGCCTGTACCTGCGCATCCAGTGGGCCGACATCCAGACCTCGTTCGAAGATCACGAGGCCGTGCCGTACGTGCGGATGCTGCGGCGCTCGTCAACGAGGCTGATCAGGATGTCTTGCCCGCACTGCCAGTCCGACAGCGGTCCTCTCGATCCATCACGATCTCCGTCGCATTGCAGCGTTTCGCGCCCCCGAAGCGCGAGCGCTCGGGCTCATTTTCGGCTTGCCGGCGTCCGGAACGACCATGTAGTATCTTTCGCAGCATGTTGACGATTCGCGCGGAGCAGCTTCGGGTCCTGGCCGCCGCGCGCGAGGCGTGCTTCATGAGGGATCTGGAGGCCCATGTCCGGCGCCATTTCCCGGCGGTCGCGGAGGCGCAATCCCCGTCGGCGCTCCAGGCCTCGCTGCGCGGCGCGGTCGCGCGCGCCACCGCCCTCGGGCTCGAGAGTCCGCAGGACCTGTGCCTCTATGCCAACATCGGCGCGGTCCTGGGGTGGGAGTTCGAGGCGGCGCCGCAGCACGCCTGGATCGGAGATCTGCTCCGTGATGCCTCGATCGCGTCCACCTCCCATCGCCTCCGCCTCGCGGTGAACGAGGTGGGACGGCGCCTCTCGCTCGAGGAGCAGAATCGCGTGACCGAGCAGCAATTCAAGGCCACCGCCCAGGCCCGCGCGGGCTCGACATGAACCCTTCCACCGGCGGCCCCACCTCGCAGGCGTTCTTCCAGGCGAACACCTCGGCCGGCGGCTTTGGCACCGTGCCCCTCCAGGGCACGACGACCCCGTGCCCTCCGGTCACCAAGAAGGCGCTCGAGGTCACGGTCGTCGAGCGTATCGGAGAGGGCGTGCGCCCGCTCGGCGATCATCTCATCGAGCTCTCCAGAGGACAGGCGCGCTACCGCCTGCCAAGCTCCGCGTTCGGCCCGGCGCGCTTCGAGGGGCTCGACAGCGTGACGCACGGCTTGACCCTCGTGGGCATCGACCAGGACGCGTGGGACGTCATGATCAGCGAAGGGCTGCCCGAGCAGAACATCACGAGCAACCTGTCCCCGGACTGGCGCCCGCCGGAGGAAGCGCAGCTCGGCGGCGGAGAGCACACGGTGCAGCCCGGTGAGGGCGTTGACAAGCTCGCGCTCCGCTTCGGTCACCTCCCCGAGATCCTCTGGGGCTACGAGCCCAACGCGCCGCTCCGCGGCGCCCGCGAGAGCCGGAACACGCTCCACCCCGGCGACAAGCTCCACGTGCCGCCGCGGCGCCCGAAGCAGATCGACGTCGTCCCCGGCCATCATTACGTGCTGGTGCGCAAAGGCACCATGTCCCGGCTCCGCCTCCGGATCGAGGTCGCGTTCGAGCCTCTCGACATGGCCCGTTATCTGCTCGAGATCCCGAATTTCCCCACGTTGAGCGGCCCCACGGTGAACGGCTACATCGACGTGGCGGTGCCCGCCTCGACCAGCGCGGTGCGCGTGACGATCGACGGCTTGCCGCGGCCGATCCAGCTCCGCCTCGAGACGCTCCTGCCCCTCCGGAGCGACGCCGGCGTCCAGCAGCGGCTGCACAACCTGGGCATGCCCTGCGGCCGCACCGATGGCACCATGGATGACCAGGCGAGCGCGGTGTTGCGGCGCTTCCAGCAGATGGTGAAGCAAGCGCCCACCGGCGCGATCGACAACAACGTCCGCGCCGCGCTGTGGAACCTGCACGATCGAGGGTGATCCATGGCCGATCCGCTGACCATCGCCGAGCTGCTCGAGCGCCGCCGCGCCAGGATCGCGGCCTGCCACGACGCCGCGCTGAACGTGCTCGAGAATCGCGCCGGGAGCCTCTCGGATCCGAGCGACCACACCACGGTGATCAACCTGCCTCTCCCGCCCACCGTCTTCACGGTGGTGAGCTGGAACGTGCAGACCTTCGAGGCCGGCAAGAGCCTGGGGACCCCCTTCGTCAACCAGGTCATCAACAGGGTGCTCGAGGCCCTCGACGCGGACGCCTGCATCCTCCTCGAGAGCCGCGCCGACTCCTACGTCAACATGAACGCCATCGAGACCGGGCACGTCGGCACCTCGGACTGGAAGCAGATCGCCAACGAAGAAGACGTCGTCGAGGACGACGAGGACGACGACGACGAGCCGGACGACACCACCCTCCAGGAGGCCCTCCTCGACGAGCAGGATGACGCTCCCATCGACGGCGGCGAGCCGCTCACCTACGCGCAGAACGTCAGCGAGATGACCGGCAAGCGCTGGCTCCCACCCAAGGTCATCGCCGTGTACGACCCGTTCATGGTGCCGCTCTGTCGTGACATCCGCGATCTCATCCGGATCAACACCATCGAGCAGAAACGCCAACAGGCGGGGAAGCTCCCGAAGAAGGAGCAGGGGCAGAAGGACCGGCTCACGAAGAAGCTCGCGACGAAGGGGAGGCTCACGCTCAAGGAGCAAGAGCGGCTGCAGCGGCTCCTGAAAATGGAGCAGGAGCGGACCGGGAAGCTCACGAAGAAAGAGGAGAAGACCCTCGCGTCGCTGACGAAGAGGCGCGACGCGAAGCTCCAGAAAGACCCGCATCACTACGACGACGCTCGGATCCCGGACGCCAACCGCGCGAAGTTCGCGTCGAGCTACAACTTCCACCCGAAGATCTTGAAGGGCCTTTGCGTGGGGGACGGCGGCGCTCCCTCCGTGGCATGGCGGGCCGCGCTCGCCGAGGAAGGCGCCGCTCCTCTCCGCGACTACTACGATCTCTACTTCATCCAGAATGACTGGTCGGAGGGGGTCGTCCCCTGGGGCCAGGACCTCTCCGGCGTCACGGCGATGTCCAACTGGCGCTTCTTCCTCCGCTTGAAGAGCTGCGTCTGCGGCGAGTATCTCGGCGCCGGCGCGTGCGCCCAGTGTGAGCCGAGGGGCCCCTACACCACCGCTCTCGCCAACCTGCGCCAGGCGGTCGACGCGGTCACGTTCTACCGCTGCACCTGCCAGGAGAGCTATTCGATCCTCCTCCGGCAAGAGACGGAGGTGATCGGCTCGAGCGCCACGGGGCAGTGGATGCAAGGCAAGCTCGTCTCCGTCAAGGCCGCCGCCGCGCGCCTCTTGATGCGGGCCCCCGACGAGCACGACAATTCCCACGGCAAGCTCGTCATCAAGTCGGGCCCGCTCCTCGGTTTTCAAGACCAGAGCGTCGGCTTCTACGGGCGCTGTCCCTATCTCCTCCCGGTCGAGCTCTGGCTGCCTTACCGCGACGTGAGCCACAAGCTGTACCTGGTCGCGTTCCACGCCCCGTTCGGGGCCGACAACCTCGACGGCATCAAGCTGCGCGCCGCGGCCATGCGCGAGCTGCTCGAGGGAGGCGTGGGAAAAGGGTCGAAGCTCGGCGACGAGCCCGACGTCATGGTCATCGGCGACTTCAACCTGGACTGGGCGCCGAGCTTGACGAAGCCCAGCAGCCAGCAGCAGATCGCCAACGAGCTCTACGCGCATCTCACGGGCAAAGGGTTCGTCCCGCTCATCGACGGCGGCGTGGCCAGCTCGCTCATCAGCATCCACGGCCAGTCCAAGTGGAAGCAGACGAATCCAGTCACCTCCGAGTACACGAGCAGCGCCTACGACAACTGCTTCCTTCGCGGCGACGACGTGCGCGCGCACGTGGCCAACGCCGCGGTCGTCGACGTGATCTCGTGGATCGAGGACAACCTCGGAGACTTCGATCTCCCCGCCACGGATCCGCAGCGCGACACGCTCGGCGCGCTGCCCACGAAGACACAGGCCTTCTACATCTACCGGAAGTACGTCAGCGATCACCTGCCCATCGTCTGCGACATCCTCGTGGCCCCCATGACGCCCCGGATGAAGCACCTCGCAGAGTCTGCCCGCGTCGAGGCCAACCAGCAGGAGGAGCGCCGGATCCGGGAGCAGGGCAAGGCCCTCATCCGGCTCACCAACCTGTCTCAGCACGAGGTGGTGTTCGGCTATCAGGAGCTCCTCTCCTGCGACACGACGACGGAGACCGTCGACAGCTATCAACCCGGGGGCGACAAAACGGGCCGCGTTGGCGCCTTCGTGGGCACCGTGGATCGTCACGAGGACGATCACCTCATCCTTCGCTGCGAGCCGATGCGCGGGCACGTCGCCTGGCTGGCGTGGCGCCCCGAGGCGCGCCCGCGTCAGATAGCGATGATCCTCAAATACCACCCACCCGGGACGCGCATGAAGTGGATCGTGCGCAATCCCAAGCCGTTCCATTGACGCAGCGCCTGACCCGGGCGGGTGGGGCGATGGAGCAGCTGGTTGATCTCGACCCAGCAGGCGCGGGGCAGGCGGTCCTCCAGCGCGGCGGTCGTCGCATCGGGCGTCCGCGTCGCGACGTAGCCCCAGCGGTTCGTATCGAAGAGGTTGGTCAGCGCGATGTGAAGGGTCAGCGCCGCGAGCGCTGGCTCGTCGTAATGCTCGCGGCCTCCTCCCAGACGTCATCGGGCACTGGATCCGCGATCACTGAGCCTCGTCGAGCGCGAGCGCGGCGCGCTCCGCGTCGGTGAAACAGGGCGCCTCGCGCCAGGCTGCGTGCGCTCGAGGAGTCTCACGCCGAGCGACGCCTCGAGGCGAGCCACACGCTGGCTGACCGTCGAACGCGGCAGCCGCGGCGCTTTCGCCGCCGCGCTGAAGCTCCCGAGCTGCACCACCTCCACGAACGTCGCGATCGCGTCGAAGTCGAACATTGTGCAGCCTGGTCGAACGGGCTATTCGCCCGCCGCTACCTGGTCAAGCGCAGCGGGAGAAGCTACCGTCATTCTTGACACTGCCACGACTGGCAGCGAAGAAACGGAGAACTCCGAGCTCGGCTGAGAGCTTCTCTACCAGCGATTGCCATCCACGAGGTACCGCGATGCAAGACGAAATGCAGGTTGAGGCGTGGGGAGAGCTATTCGTTACGCGCAAGTGCTGCGGCGCCGGCACGTGCCGGAACTACGCGCCGGAGCTCCTGGGCGAGGTGGTGCCGGCCAGCGAGCTCCGGGGAGGCCGCCGCCTCTCGGTGCTGCCGGGCTCCTACGAGGAGGGCGCCTTCACGGGTGTGCTGCGGCATCCGCGGAGCAAGGAAGAGCTGATGGCGGCGCGGACGGCGGTCGCGGCGTGCCCGTTCGGCGCCATCACGCTCAAGCCGGGCGCGGCGCAGGTTCGCCGGGGCGATCTCGGGTCACCTTGGCGCGGTTTTCCGCGGCCCATCGAGGATCGTGTCTGGGTCATCGGACAGCCATCCATCAAGAACTTCGGCGCCGTGTCCTATTTCATCGAGCGCGACGGAGGCGGGGTGCTGATCGATCCCCCGAAGCCGAGCGAGGAGGTCTTCCGCTGGCTCGCGGAGCACGGCGGCGTGCGGTGGCTCTTCCTGACGCACCGGGATCATACGCACCACCACGCCGAGCTCGCCAGCCGCTTCCCGGGTTGCCGCCGCATCCTCGGCGCCGCGGACGTGCTCCTCCGTGAGAACAAATACATGCCCTCGACCGGCGACGTGGAGATCAAGCTCGGGAACGAGCTCGGCCCGCTCTCGCTCGAGGGGGAGCCGCTCTCGCGAGAGGCGGCCAAAGAGGCCGAGATCATGGTATTGCCGCAGCCCGGGCACACGCCGGGCTCGTTATGCCTCCTCTATCGAGGCCGCTTCCTGTTCACCGGCGATCACCTGAGCTACTCGCGCTTCCTGGGTCAGCTCGTGGCGCATCGATTGCAATGCTGGGAGGACTGGGAGCGCCAGATCCGCTCGGTGCGGTACCTGCTCGCGGCGGCCGAGGCCGGCTGGCTGAGGTTCGCGTGGGTGTTGCCGGGCCACGGGGAATGGGCCCGCCTGCCGGGCGAGGGGAGCGCGGCCGAGACGGCCGCGGAGCTCCGCCGCGTCATCACGTCGATGGAGCAGAAGCCGAAGGGGCATACGCCGCTGGGCCGCTGGATCCTCTACGTTCGGAGCCGGATGGCGCCCGAGAAGACGCTCGGGCGCGCGCTGCGCGCGATCGGCGGCGGGAGCGACGCCTGGGTATTGCCGCGCGGCGCGCGGAGCTCGCTCACCGATTTCGATCCCGACAAGGCGCAGGTCGCCCTGCGCCGGCTCTATCTCCTCGGCGCCGCTGCGCTTCTGGCCGCCGGCGGGGCCGTATGGCTCACCGCGCGCCGGGGCATGAGCGCCCCTTCTGGTCGCTCTTAGGACGCAGGCTCCACACCTTCGCCTCGTCCGCGGTTGCCGGCGCGCGCTCCTCGTCAGCGGTTCTCCGCGCGCGCGTCGAGCCTCGCCGAGCCGGCGATCTGCCTCGTGGTGACGTTGAACCGATTGAAGAGGTTGGTCAGCGCGATTTGCAGGGTCAGCGCCGCGAGCGCCGGCTCGTCGTAATGCCTCGCGGCCTCCTCCCAGACGTCGTCGGGCACCGGGTCCGCGCGGTCGCTGAGCCGCGTCGCGGCCTCGGCGAGCGCCAGCGCGGCGCGCTCCGCGTCGGTGAAATAGGGCGTCTCGCGCCAGGCCGCCACGGCGAACACGCGCTCGTCGGTCTCACCCGCCTTCTTCATCTCGCGCGCGCCGATGTCGACGCAGAAGCCGCACCCGTTGATCTGGCTCGCCCGCAGGTGGACGAGCTCGAGCGTCCGCGCCGGCACGCCGCTCTTCTTCACCGCGCCGATCAGGGCGTAGATCGGCTGCATGACGTCGGGGATGACCATCGCGGGGTTCTTCATCCGTGCTTTCAGCATGTTCGTGCTCCTCCCGAGGGGCTCGGGTGTGCTCGCCAACCGTGACGGGGCGCTGAACGTCCGTTCGCGCCGTCACATGGGCTAAGGTTCGTCCGTCACAGCCATGACGAAGCACGACGAGGGAGTGTGACCGATGGGTGAAAATAGTTGGCTGGCGGAGCGGTTCGAGGCCCACCGAGCCCATCTGCAGGCCGTGGCGTACCGGATGCTCGGCTCCCTGAGCGAGGCGGAGGACGCCGTGCAGGAGTCCTGGCTCCACCTGAGCCGCGCCGACACGAGCGGCGTCGAGAACCTGGGCGGGTGGCTGACGACGGTCGTGGCGCGGGTCTGCCTCGACATGCTGCGCTCGCGCAAAGCGCGGCGCGAGGACCCGATGGCGGCGCCCGACCCCGCCGTGGACCGCGAGGCCGGGACCGACCCCGAGCGCGAGGCGGTGCTGGCCGACTCCGTCGGCCTCGCGCTGCTCGTGGTGCTCGACACGCTGACCCCCGCCGAGCGGCTCGCGTTCGTGCTCCACGACCTGTTCGCTGTGCCCTTCGAGGAGATCGCCTCGATCGTGGGCCGCTCCCCCGCTGCGGCGAGGCAGCTCGCGAGCCGCGCCCGCCGTCGCGTGCAGGGCGCGCCCCCGTCTCCGGACGCCGACGTCGGCCGCCAGCGCGAGGTCGTCGACGCCTTCATCGCGGCCATGCGCGGCGGCGACTTCGACGCCCTCGTGGCGATCCTCGATCCGGACGTCGTGATCCACGCCGACGCCACGGCCGAGCCCCCGGCCGGGGGCGAGGTCCGCGGCGCGCGCGCCTGGGCCAAGCAGGCGATCCCCGCCGCGCGCGGCGCCAAGTTTGCGCGCCCCGCCCTCGTGGACGGCACGGTGGGCATCGTCTTGGCCCCGAAGGGGCGGCTCTTCCGGGTGCTGCGCTTCACGCTGGCGCAGGGGAAGATCGCCCGGATCGACGTCGTGGGCGACCGCGAGCAGCTCCGCGATCTCGACGTGTTGGTCCTCGACGGCGGACCGCACCCGGAGATCTAGGCGTGGACCCGATCCCATCTCTCGCGGTGGTCATTCACCACCTCATCCACTCAGTAAGGTGTCCCGTCCTTGCGCGTGTAGACGTACTTGCCGCCCACCTTGCGGAAGGCGAGATCCTCGTCGGGGTACTCCGCGCTGTCTTCGGGATCGCGGTTGCTGATCTCGAGGTAACGCGCTGGCGCGGCGCTGCGGTTGACGAAGTGATGCCCGTTGCGCGCGCCGGCCGGAAAGCCCGCGCACTGACCCGCCGTGAGCACCTGCTCGCCGTCGTCCGTGCGCAGCACCACCTCGCCCTCCAGCACGAATACGAGCTCGTCCTCGTGAGAGTGGTAGTGCCGCAGCGCCGACTCCTTGCCCGGGAAGAGCGTGGTGAGATTGACGCCGATCTTCGTCAGGCCGAGCGCGTCGCCGAGCGCGCGCTTCTCGCGCGGCGTGACGCGCGCGCGAAGCGGCTCGGGGTACGTCGAGCCGGTGCGGGGCTCGAGATCGCTGGGGTTCAGGGCAGGGCGTTCGAGGGGCATGATCATCTCCGAGCAAAGCGGCTGCGCTCAGCGGCCGCGCGGTGTGGGCCTGAGCGTGGAGGCGAGCGTCGCCGGGCTCAAGGGGCTCGCGGGGGCTCACGACCAGCCCCCCTCCCCGATCGTCTCCCGGAGGGAGAGGGAGGAGGCTCCCGGGAGCGCGGTCACACCGGTCGGGCGAGCGCGGCCAGCAGGGCGGCGCGGCGCTCGGGATATTGAAGCAGGGCGCGATCGCGGACGCGGGTGAGCACCTCGGCGGGCGCGGTCTCGGGGGAGCCGGCGCCGAAGGGAGGCTGCGGATCGTACTCGATGCTGAGCTGGATCGAACGAGCGACGTCCGCGCCGGCGATCTCCGCCACCAGGGTGAGCGCGAAGTCGATGCCGGCGGTGACGCCGCCGCCCGTGATCACGTTGCCGTCGCGCACGACGCGCGCCGCTTCGGTCTGGATGCCGAGCTCGGCGAGCAGCGGCCGGAACGCCCAGTGGCAGGTGGCGCGTTTGCCGTCGAGCAGGCCCGCGGCGGCGAGCAGCAACGAGCCCGTGCACACCGAGGTGACGTAGCGCGCGGCGCGGCCGAGGCGCTGGACATGCGCGACGAGCTCCCGATCACCGAGGGCCGCCGTGAGGCCGTAGCCCCCGGGCACGCAGATGGCGTCCGCTTCGGTGACGTCGGACAGGCGGGCGAGCCCGGTGAAGGTGAGGCCGCTGTCGGCGGACAGCGAGCCGCCCTCGCGGGAGGCCACCACCAGGCGCGCGCCGGGCAGGCGCTGCAACACCTCGAACGGGCCCGTGAAGTCGAGCTGCGTGAGCTGGGGGAACAGGATGAAGACGATAGTAAACGGCCTTTCCATGGCGCGCCTCTCTGCCGGAGTTGACCGAACCATCCCACGATGGCAGCTTGGCAGGAAGGACAAATAGTCCTCCTTTCCTGCCAAGCCCATGCCCCACGCGATCAGCGTCGTCGTCTTTCCGGGTTTTCAGCTGCTCGACGCCCCCTCTGAATCGTCCCACCCCGGCTCCAGCCGCGTCGTCAGGAGCCGCTGAGACGCTCCTTGGCGCGCGCCCTCACGAACATCGCTCCGTCGCGCGCAAGCCCCGACAGCACGGCGGCTGTGGCTCGCGGGTGGTCCGCGACGGCGTAGCGGACATACTTGTTCTCGTCGGCGGCGCGCCGCTCCAGGATCTCGAGCGGACAGTCGGCGCGCCATACGATGTGACGGCGCACGACGAAGTCCGGGTCGTGCTCGAGGTCGAGCAGCAGGGGCAGTGGACATCTCTCGTTTCTGCCAACCTGCAAGCGCACATACGAGTCGGGGTCCCGCGCGAGCTGCGACAGCATGCGCTCGGTCGTGCTCGGATTCTGCGCGACAGCGCCACGAACGAAGGCGCTGGTGGAGTCGGCCAGCTGGACGAGGATCGGCTCCGGTGTGCGCGGGTGTTTTGCGATCTCCTCATGGTTGTCGCGCAGGGCGCTCGCGGCGGCGAGGATGTCCGGCGTCACGCCTGGATGCGCGAACACGGCGCGACGCAACGTTTCGCTCGGGGCACGGCTCCATTGGCGCAGGCACGCTTCGGGACACTCGGGGCGCTTCACGAGCTCGAGCTTCACCCTGGTGTCGCCGTCGCTCGCAAGCACTTCGAAACGCTCGGCGCTCAGCGCGCGGCGCCGCGCCAGACGCCGACGAACCTCCACGAGCGGGTCGCGCAGCAGGCCCTGCAGGCGCGCGGCGTCGAGCGCTTCGTGGGTCGCGAGCAGCAGACGCACGGCGGGCGGCGGACTGTCCGTGATCTGGGCGTAGAACGCGGCGGGGAAGTCCGGACGCCGCAAGAGCGCGAGCAAGACGCGTTCATTCCGATCAGCGAGCAGCTCGGGCATCCTCGCGTCGTCCCACGGCAGCGACGCGGCGGCGGTGGCGCGATAAGAAGCCAGTCGGTGTTGCGCGAAGGCACGCAGTGTGTCGAGCGAGAGACCCATGCGCGTCTCGGCGATGAGCCGCACGTCTGCGTCGGCGTCGTGACGGAAGCGCTCGAGCCAGTCGCGCGGACACTCGCGGTGAGAAGCGACGGCACAGCGTGCCTGGCTTCCGAGCTCGGCAAACTCGGCGAGCACCGGGGCGGGCACCGGCTCGTTGCGTGCGATTCGCGCGAGGTCTTCGCTGAAGTGATGCGGAATCGCCGCGGCGTGTCTCGCGATCGCGCGCACGTTGCCGTCGCCGTCGGTCCAGAGCAAGCGGCGGAGCGGCTCGTCACAGCCTGGATGGGCGGCGACAACGCACCGGACGGCGCGCGAGGCGTCACGCACGAGCTGCGCGAGGACCTCGCGAGGAGCGCCCGTGCGGCGGGCGAGGGCGCGACGAACGTTGATGGCCTCGTCGGTGGCGAGCGAGAGCAGCGTCGCGAGCGGCGTGCGCGGGTGCAGCGCCGCCTTGATGCGCAGACTTTCGCTGGAAGAGCGCGCAAGCGCTTGCAGATCCTCGGCGCTGAGCTCTGCTGTCCGTCGCTTCATTCACAGGGATATTTAGCAGACCCCCCGCGCCAGCACAGGTCCGTCCCGCAGGCCCTGTCCCTTCGCGCCACGCGGCCGAAGCCAACTCAGAATCTGGCCCCCACGGCGAGACGGAGCGTCGCGAGCTTGCCCTGCTCCAGGCCGAACCCGAGCGGCTCGTCCAGCGCCACGAGCAGCCCGGCCCGGAAGTACAGGCCCGAAGCGGGTGGCTCCACCCCGACGAAGGGCTCGGCCGCGAGTTGCATCTTGTCGGTCTGTGTGAGCGGGAACGCGGCCTGGAGCCGCGCCCCGACCCCGAACCCTCCCACGCTGCGCAGCTCCGCCTCGTTGCTCTGCTCGATGAAGAACTCCGTGTCGCCGCCGCCCGTGGGGATGGCGAACATCGCCACGAGATCGCTCCGCACATAGAGCGCCTCGATCGGGCGCAGCTCGATGCCGCCGCGGGCCCGCAGCGGGACGTGCTCCAGGAGCGCCCGCTGCGTGTCGAAGTACCCCCGCACGGCCAGCGCCGCCGCCGCGGCCGCCTTCGTGTCGTCGGACGGATCCTGCGTGATGGGGATGGAGGCCGAGAGCCCGCCGACGAGCATCAGCATGGGGGAAATGTTCCCGGCGTAGTGAAGTCCTATCGAGGGATTGCCGAAGAAGAACCCCTCGAGCTCCGGCGCGACGGTCGCCGCGTCTTGCTCCCCCGCGCCGGGCTCGTTCGCCTGGCTGCTCCCGTACGCAAACGGCAGCTCTGCGTCGAGGTGGAGCCCCCCGATCAGCCTGATCTGGGCGACCGCTGCGAAGGACGCCACGAAGGACTTCCCCTCCCACGCGCCGCTCGTCCCGTCGCTGCTCACGGTCTCCCAGTCGGGGAGGTTCGCCTCGATGGTGCTGGTGAGCACGTCCGCCTCCACGCCGAGACGGAAGCCGTAGGACTTCGCCCACTGCGCTTCCGTGACGGTTTCCTCGGCAAACGCTGGCGGGGTGAACGAGAGCAGGAGGGAGAGGGCGGCGAGGGACGAAGCAAGCTGGCGCATGCGGACAGCGTATCTTTTTTTCCGTCCGGGGCCATCCAGCGGGACGATGGCACAGGCAGCCCGGAGGAGAGGCAGCCGCCAGCCGGCCGCTCAGCTGTAGATTCGACGAACCGATGAGGCCCTCTCCGGCCTACCAGCCGGGGGGAGCTCTCAGTAAGCGAGCGTGCAGGTGTTGCCGGCTCCGCACTCCTTGGAGGTGACCGCCGCGACGACCTGGGACGCCGGCATCGGCGTGTAGCGGTACGGGATCTCGAAGACGGTGCCCCTCGAGTCGTTCAAGTCGTCGCCGGTCCCCTGGTTGCCGATCCCCTTCCAGCCTCTTGGACTGCCCATGTCCGTCCAGATCGACCTGTTCTCATCATAGACGCAGTTCTCGGCGATGAGCGCCATGTCCTTGCCCACGCCGTGGATCTGCCCGCCGCCGGTCTTGTGGTAGTTGTTGAGCATGTGGACGTTGCCGTACCGCCCGCGAGGCTGGCGTGAATCGACGCGCTCGCCCCAGTGGCTGTTCATGTACGTGATGTGCAGCTTGCCCTGGCTCGCCGGCTCGTCGTCGCTGCCGGCGATCAGGTTCGAGAACCGGTGCTCCTTGTCGTATGTATAGTAGAAGCGCGACCAGGAAACGGTGACGTAGTCGGCTCCCTGGGTGATGTCGCAGTTGCCGTCCTGACCGTCGGAGATGTCCAGATGGTCCAGCCAGACGTGATGGGCGCCGTTCCCGGTGTACACGGCGTCTGCGCCGGCCTTGCACTCGTCGTAGCTGGCGCAACGCGCGCCCCGCACGGCGAGGTTGCGGATAATGATGTTGTTCACGCCGGCGCCGCTCATCCGGATGTTGCCTGTGATGGTCACGCCGGGGCCGATGCCGATGATCGTCTTGTTGGCGCCTGGCGCGAGCGTCCCGCTGTAGTTCCCGGGCTTCACGAGGATGATCGCCGGGGTCGAGCCCTTCGCCGCGTCCTGGAGCGCGCTCATCGAGTCCACCGTGATGGCCGAGCTCAGATCCGTGCCGCCGCCGGTCGTGCCGCCAGCGACGCTCGCGAAGCCTGGAACGGGATCCGTGATGTGGAGGTCCCCAACCGGCGTCGACCCGCCGGTACCGCCGCCACCAGCGCCCGCTCCATCCGTGTCCCCGCCACCAGCGCCCGCTCCACCCGAGCCGGCCGCGCCCGCGGCGACGCCGCCCGTTGCGCCGGTGGTGGCTCCGGCCCCGCCTGTTCCGCCCGTGGTGGTACTGGCACCGCCCGTGGTCGTCACGCCACCTCCGCCGGTCGTCTGCCCCGCGCCCGAGGTTCCTCCAGAGCCCGCGCCGGCGCCGGGCGTGGTGTCGGGATCCGTCGAGCTGCAAGCGATCAGCAAGCCGAGGATCGAGAAGGAGGCGAGTCGATACGCGTGGGTCATCGTTCCTCTGCGGGTGATGGAAGCCAAGCTTCGTTCCCTCAGGTTGCGCGGCGCCCCCACCAGCCGTCACAAATCGGCGGGCGCGGGCGCGCGCCCATCGCATACCGGCCTGAGGCGCGGGTGCTTGTCATCCTCCTGGCCGCGGTCCCCCCAGCGCCCCCCAGCAAGTTCCAGGCGCGTTGTCGCGTCTCGCGAGAACGCGCCCGGAACATGCCCGCAGTGCATGCCGGGGACGCCTCCCCTCACCTGTCCACGCGGTCGAGCCAGGCGCGCGCGTCCTTCTCCAGCAGCGGATCCCCGAGCCGCACCGACAGCTCCAGAAGATCCTCGAACTCCCGCCGCGCCAGCGCGTCATTGCGCGCGTTCTTCAGCAGCATCGCCGCCGCCCAGCGGCCCTGCAGCACGTCGTGCCAGTAGCCCTGCTCCTCCGCCCGCGCGATGAGCGCCTGCAGCCGCTCCCGCGCGTCCCCCGCCCCCGCCACCCCGTCCAGGTACGCGAGGTACATCCGGTTCGAGGCGGCCACCCGGTCGTACCCCGCCTCGTCCGCCCGCTCCAGCGACTCCGCGAAGAGCGACCGCGCCCGCTCGTGCTCGCCCAGCCGCACGCACGCGTACGCCAGGTTGTGAAGGTTCACAACCCCGTCAAACCGCAGCCCGAGCGCGCGGCCCAGCGCGATCGCGCGCTCGGACGCCCCCGCCGCGGCCCGGAAATCCCCCGCGTAGAGCTCGATCGTCACGAGCAGCTTCGCCCGCACCGCCTCCGCGACCCGATCGCCCGGGGCGGCCGCCTCCCAGCGCGACAGCGCCTCCAGCGCCCCGGCCCGATCCCCCGAGGTCGCCCGCGCCAGCGCGACCGACTGGAGCGCCCGCGGATCGTCGGTCGGCCCGAGCGCGGCGAGGTCGAGCGCGGCTCGCCGCGCGCGCGCGAGCTGCCCCTGGAGGCACGAGACCTCCACGTCGACCGTCAGCGCCTCCTGCAGGAGCTCGCGGCGCCCCACCGCCATCTCGACCACGTCGTCGAGCAGGTCGTGCGACAGCCGGAACAGGTTGGTCGCCCCGAGCGCGCGCGCGAGCTCGATGCGCAGCTTCACCCGGAGCTCCAGCGAGCCGACCGCATCGACGCGCGCAAGGATGCGGTCCGACGCCGCCGGCAGCGACGGCGCGCGGCGCGCGTGGCCGACCGCCTTCGAGAGGATCTCCACCCACCGGGCGAGCTCGTCGGGCTCGCGCCGCGCGACGTCCGCGAGCTCGAACGCCCGCGTCATCGCGGCGATCGCCGCGTCGAACTCGCCGCGGCGCACGCGGACCCCCGCCGCGCGCGCCAGGTGCCCCGCCGCGCCGTCCGCGTTCCCGAGCGAGAGCGCCCCGTCCACGGCGCGGCCGAGGTGGGAGTCGACGAGCGCGAGCACCGCCGGATCGTCCCCGCCCACGCGCTCCAGCCACTCGGCCGCAAGCCAGTGGCCGAGCGCCCGATCCGCGTCCGTCAGCATCTCGTAGGCCGCGTCCCGCACGAGCGCGTGACGGAACGCGAACTCCGGCTCCCCGCGGAACATCGACTCCGGCCGCGGCTCGAGGAGCTCCCGCTTCTCGAGCGTCAAGAGCCACGACTCGAGCTGCGGCACCTGCCCGCCCCCGCCGAGCATCGCCTCCAGACCCCCCCGCCAGAACACCTCGCCCATCACCGCCCCGGCCCGGAGCACCCGGCGCGCCTCGGGCTCGAGCGCCGCGATCCGCGACTGCATCATCGCGAGCACCGTCTCCGGCACCTCCCCCGCTCGCCTGTCCGCCGTCGCGCGCACGAGCTCCTCGAGGAAGAACGCGTTCCCCGCCGACCGGTCGACGAGCGCCGCGAGCTCGGCCTCGGGCGGCGCGTCGCCGAGGACCTCCCGCACGATCCGCTCGCACGCGCGGCGCGACAGCTCCCCGAGCCGCATCTCCGTCGCCTCGCGATCCTCCCACAGGCCCGGGAACGCCTCGCGCACCCCGGGGCGCGCCAGCGCCAGCACCATGAGCGGCTGATGCCGCAGGAACCGGAGCGCCGCGTCGAGCGTGTCCACTGTCGCGCGATCGCAGAAGTGCAGGTCGTCCAGCACGATCAGCACCGGCTGCGCGTCGCACTCGGCCCGCAGGAAATCGAGCCACGCCCGCCGCGCCTGCTCCTCCATCACCGCGCGATCCTGCCGCGCCGCGCGCAGCGCCGGGCTCTCCGGGAACGGCACCCCGACCAGCTCGCCGAGCAGCTCCGTCACCCGCTCCCGCGCGGCCTCGCCGACGTGCCGCGCGACCCGCGCCGCGAGCTTCTCCCGCCGCGCCTCCGGGGGCTCGTCGTCGAGCAGGCCCGCCGCGCGCCGCACCGTCTGCGCGAGCAACCCGAGCGGCGCCGCGCCGCACATCGGATCGCCGTGCGCGCGCCACACGGTGACCGGCTCGCTGCGCGCCTCGACCCGCCGGAGCAGCTCGTACCCGAGGCGCGACTTGCCGACGCCCGCGCCCGCCGTGACCAGCACCACGCGCGCCACCCCCTCGGTGGCGCACTCGTCGAGCACGTCCTCCAGCGCCCGGAGCTCCCGCTCGCGCCCCACGCAGGTCGTGGGCTTCCCGAGCACCTTGCGCCCGCCGTCCTGCGGCTCGCGCGCGCCGAGCAGCGTGGGGCCCTGGCTGCCCGCCGCGATCTCGAAGCGGTCGCCGAGCAGCGCGGCCGTCATCTGATCGATGAGCACCGGCCGGCCCGACGACGGATCCTCCGCGGCGTGGCGGACCCGCGCGTCGAGCAGCGCGCCCGTGCGATCGATGACCTGCCCCACCGCCTGCGTCCCGGCGATGACGTCCCAGCCCGTCGCCAGCGCCACCCACGCCCCGGGCAGCAGCGCGTGGATCGAGAGCGCGCAGCGGGCGGCCTTGCCGGCGAGATCGGTCGGCGAGCCCGCGCCGGCGACGACCGCGGCGACCGAGCCGTCGGCGAGCACCTCCAGGACCGCGCCGTGCGCCTGCGCGGCCTGCCGGACCTCGTGGAACGGCGTCGTCGGCGGCGGCGCTGGCCGGGGCTTCATCGGCGGCGCCGGCGCGAGCAGGCCCTCGGGCAGCGCGTCCTTGCTGCCGGAGACGACGGTCGCGTGGTGGCCCGACAGCATCGTGTCGCTCGCCCGCTGGGCTCCCGCGATCGCCTGCGGGCGAGCCGACGGCGGGCCGCGCCTGCCCGCGCTCATCTCGGCGGCGAGCACGACGCTGACGAGCCGGCGCTCGCTCTTCGTCAGCGCGGGCGTCGGCAGGCCGTTGCCCGTGGACATGTTGCCCTCCACGACGCTCAGCATCCGGAGCTCGGCGGCGACCTCGCCCGCGTCCGCGGGGCGCTCCGCGGGGTTCTTCGCGAGCAGCCGGGCCACGAGCAGGTCGAGCGGCGGCGGGATGTTCGGGCAGAAGGTGCTCGGGCGCGGCGCGGCCTCGAAGAGCACCTTGGCGAGGACGGACAGCGGGTGCTGGGCGACGAACGGCGAGCGCCCGGTGAGGCACTCGAACAGGAGGCACCCGATCGAGTAGAGATCGGCGCGCGCGTCGACGTCGACGTCGCCGCGGACGCGCTCCGGCGCCATGTAAGCCGGCGTGCCGATCGCCGAGCCGGTGAGGGTGAGCTCGTACGTCGCGTCGGCCTGGCGCGCGATGCCGAAGTCGATGAGCTTCGCGCTCCCGATGTCGCCGCCGGGCAGGAACACGTTGGTCGGCTTGAGGTCGCGGTGCACGATGCCGCGCGCGTGGACGGCGGCGAGCGCCTCGGCGACGCGGCCGACGAGCATCAGGCTGTGCTCGATCCCGAGCGGACCGCGCGACAGCCGCGCGCCGAGGTCCTCGCCCTCGAGCCACTCCATGGCGAGGTAGTAGAGGCCGTCCGCCGTGACGCCGTGGTCGATGTAGCGGGCGACGGCGGGGTGCTCGAGCTCGGCGAGCAGGCGCGCCTCCCGCTGGAAGCGCACGACGTGCTCCCTGCCCTGGTTGAAGATCACCTTGAGCGCGACCGCGTGGCCGCTCTGCCGGTCGAGCGCCCGCCATACCGCGCCCATCCCGCCGGAGCCCGCGAGGCGTTCCAGCTGGAAGCGGTTGGCGAGGACGTGACCTGAATGCATGGCGCAAGTATCGGTGTGCAGACCTCCGCGGTCCAGGCGGCCGGAGCGCGCGTGGACCGCGAACCGTGGGCCCACCGCCCACGCGGAGCGCGAGGATACTCATCCCGCGGCGCGGCTACGAGCCTCGAAGGCCCGCGGGCGCAGCCGCCGGGCCGGCGGGGGCGGCGGGAGCGCGGCCGCGGCCCGCCCTCGCCGGCCGACGGGGCCGCTCACGCCCGCGCGAGCGCGCCTGTCGGGCTCGCAGGGGCGCGCGGCCTCGCGCCGCCCGCGCCGCCGCCGCGGAGACCTCAGCTGGCGAGGCGCTCGAGCCGCGCGTCGACCTCGCGCTCGGCGTTCAGCCAGTCTTCAACGGGGTTGTTCCGGAAGCCGGCCCTCTCGGCATATCCATAGGCCACCTTGGCGATCAGGCCGTGGCGCTCCTCGCGCGACAGCCGCGGGCGCGGCGGCGCGGCCTTCGGGGCACCGGCGCTCGCGCGCTCGGCGGCGCGCTCCACGGCCGCAGAGGGCATCTCGACGGCGGCGGGGGCAGAGACCGCGCTCTCGGGCTGCGCCGAGGCGACCGGGCTCGTGGCCCGGGTGGTCTTCGTGCGGGCCGGGGTCTTGCGCTTCGAGCTCATCTCGTCGTCTCTCCTTTCGGGTACACGGGTCGACTAACCCAGGTCCGCGCGTACGCACAAATTTTGAGCACGTAGTTCCTCGGCGCCCCCCCGCCGCCGGTCGGGATCTCCCTTCCAAGAGACCGTGATTCGCGGTAGAGTCGATGTCGCTGACCGGGTGAGATCACCCGGCATGTGTCAGCCATCATCCCTCGTTGTTCGTCGCCACCTCGTGGCCGGCGTTCATCCGCCATCGTCCATCTGTCGTTCCCACCGTCGTTCCCATCTTCGTTCACGGCGGCCCATCCCTGATCGCCGCCTGCGCTGAGGACAGCTCGGTAATCCAGACAACGGCAGGCGCGCCGCTCGCCGTCTGCCCATGAATCGAGGAGATGCGATGTGGAAGAAAGCGCGGCCCCTTCCCGGCGCACGGAACGCCTCTGCTCATCCGGCGGCGGGATGACGCGCGTCGTCTGCGTCGAGGACGACAGCGAGGTGCGGCTCATCGGCGCCTCGGAGCGCTGGGCGCGCGCGATGGAGCAGCTGCGCCGGCTTTCGGAGCACGAGCGCGCGCCGCTGCTCATCACGGGGGAGCCTGGCACGGGCAAGGAGCTCTGCGCGCGGCGCCTTCACGCGGCGAGCCCGCGCGCGGGCGGCCCCTTCGTTGCGGTGAGCGCGGCGCGGCTGCCGGCCGAGCGCCTCCTGGAGGAGCTCTTCGGCCTGGCGGCCGGGGCGGACGGGCGGCCCGCGGCGCGCCCCGGGCTGCTCGAGCTGGCGCGGGGGGGCACGCTGTTCCTCGACGAGATCGGCGCGCTCCCGCTCGAGCTCCAGCCGCGGCTCCTGGCCGTGCTCGACGGGGAGCCGCTCTGCCGGATCGGCGGCGGGGAGGCGCTGGTCGCGGACGTGCGGGTCATCGCCGCGACGAGCCAGGATCTCGCCGCGCGCGTCCTCGGGCGGTCGTTCCACGAGGCGCTCCACCGGCGCGTCGGCGGGCTCGCGCTCTCGCTCCCCCCGCTGCGCGAGCGCGACGGCGACGTGCGCAGGCTGGTCGAGCACTTCCTCCAGCGCCAGAGCGGCGCGACGGGGCTCGCGAGCGCCGGGGTCGCCCCGCGCGCGCTCGCGCAGCTCGAGGCGTACCCCTGGCCGGGGAACGTCCGCGAGCTCCGGGGCGTCGTCGAGCGCGCGTTCCTCCGGGCCCACGGCGCGCCGCTCGATCTGGAGCACCTGCCGCCGGAGATCGGCGCGGCCACGCGTCCGCCCGCGGCACCGCGCTCGGGCCCGCCGGGCGCGCTGCGGCCGTCGCCGCCCGCGCGCGGCAGCGCGTCGCTCGGGGAGGCCGTGCGCCGCCACATCCTCGCGGTCTACGCGGCCCAGAACGGCAACGTGACCCGCACGGCGAGCGCGCTCGGGATCACGCGGGTCTCCCTCCGCCGGCACCTGCGCCAGTACCTCGCCGCGGACGCGCGCGACAAGGAGCCGCTGAGCGATCGCTAGGGCCGCGCGCCGCGCTGCACGCGCCGGCACCAAGCATGGCGTCAGCCTTCTGTCACATAACGGATAACGGCGCTGGAAGAGCCGCCTCTGGGATCGAAGCCAGACCACACGGAGCCCCACGCGTAGTGCTTTCCGGGCGTGAGGCCGTGAGCCAACAACCACGGATCATTCGCCGCTTTCCGCTGCATCTCTTCCTCGTCGCCCGCGACCAGCAACATCCTCGTCGCCCGCGACCAGCAACATCGCGTACAGTACCCAGATATCGCTCGAAAGCAGTTGTTCCACGCCGTCTGCAGCCTCCCCACAAAACGTCTCATGACCCGGCGCCGCGCCGCAAGGCCGGGTCGGCAAAAGGCGGCCCGCGCGCCCCTCTCCTCAGGACGGCTGCGCGAGGCCGAGCTCTCCCTCCGGATCGACGGGCAGCTCGACGATGAAGGTGGTCCCTGAGCCCAGCTGACTGCGCAGATCCACGCGCCCTCCGTGCGCTCGCACGATCTCCCGAACGAGGTACAGCCCGAGCCCGAGGCTCTGCGCTTGATGAAGCCCCGTCGCGCGCTCGAACGCCTCGAACACGCGCCGCTGGTCGGCCTCGGCGATCCCGATGCCCTGATCGGAGACCGAGAGGCGAGCGACTGCCCCGTCCCCGTCGGTGACGATCCGGACCGGCTTTCCGGCGCCGTACTTCATGGCGTTCGTGAGCAGGTTCGTCGCGACCTGCTCGAGCCGCAGCCGATCCCACTGGCCCACGACGGCGCGCTCCGCCTGCACGTGGAGCGCACATCCAGCCAGCTCGGCCTGCTCGCTCAGCCGCCCGACGACGTCCCGCACGAGAGCCGCCAGGTCCACCGGCTCACGCGTCAGGGCGAGCCGCCCCTTCTGGACGCGCGAGAGGTCGAGCAGGCTGTCGATCAGCAGGTCGAGCCGGCCGAGCTGGCGCCTGAACGACATGAGGGACGACGATAGCCAGGGCGAGGAGACCGTCTCTTGCTGCTTGATCGATCGCGCGAGCGCGTCGAGCTTCAGATGGAGGCCTGTCAGCGGCGTCTTCAGCTCGTGGGCGAGGAACGCCGTGCGCCGCTCCGCGGCCTCCGCCGCCGCCCGCGCCTCGCGCTCCCTGGCGAGCAAGAGCGCGTTCTCGAGGGAGATGGCCGCCTGCGTGGCGAGCAGCTCGAGGGCGAGGAGCCGCTCGGGCGTGAACGCGTGCGTGGTGACGTTGTTCTCGAGGTACAAGAGACCGAGCACCTCGGCCTGCCGCAAGATGGGGACGCAGAGGACCGATCTCGGATTGTGCCGGACGATGTACTCGTCCCCGGAGAACCTGCCCGCCTTCGCTGCGGCGTCATCGAGGAGCACGCGCTCCTTGGTGAGCCGCACGTAGTGGAGGAGCGAGGCAGGGAGGAGCGGAGAGGACGACACCGGCAACGACTGGAGGACCCTGGTCACGGTGCCCTGTCGCTCCTCGATCGCGGCCTCCGCCTCGATCGTCAGGCCGCCGTCCCGCACCAGGATGAGGCAGCCCTTCTGGGCGCCTCCCTGCTCGAGGACGAACTCGAGCAGGGTTCGCAGGAGCTTCTCGAAGAGGATCTCGCCCGAGATCGTCTGCGACGCCTTGACGACCGCGAGCACGTCGAGCAGCTCCGTGCGGGCCGCGAAGGTGGCGGTCGGCTCGAGCGGCCGCCGCTCGAGGAGCTGCGGATAGCGCTGCTCGAGCTGCTTCACCTTGCCGTCGGCCCCCCAGCGCACGTAACACGAGCGGGCCTCGCGCAGGTACGTATCGGAGAAGCGCTCGAACCCTCGCGCTCGATAGAACCGAGACGCGAGCTCGTAGGCGAGCGCTTCGATGTGGACGAAGCCGCTCTCGCGCGCCGCGCGGATGGCCTCTTCATAGAGGCGCATCGCGTCGAGATCCCGGCCCTCGACGCGGGCGACCTCGGCGGACACCAGGGCATAGCGGCTCCGGAAGTTCTCGGGGCAGCTGTCGGCCCAGCGCCTCAGCTTCTGGAGCGGCGCCTCGAGCGCCTGAGCCAATCGCTGCCGCTGCTCGGCCGGCGCCTCTGTGTGGAGCGCCGTCACCGTGAGCGCGTGGTAGAAGTGGTGCGTCGCTTCCATGGCCAGAGACGCCGCCTGCCCCTGCATCAGCGCGGCGGTGGCCGCGGACTCCAGCGCTTCGGCGTGACGCTCGTGCGTGAACGCGGCGACCTGCTTCATGATATGAACCATCGCGATCCCAAGGCCGAAGCCCGCCTTCTCGAGGATCGCGAGGGAGCTCGCCTCGTCGAAGTCGCCGCCGTCGAAGCTCGTGGGCCCCCGCGTCGCTCCCTTCAGGCTCGCCGCGAGCTGCTCTTCGAGCCGGACCACGTGGTACACCACGTCGTTGTGGGTCTGCCGGGCGAAGGCGGTGTATTTCCGCGCGACCTCGATGACGCGGTCGAGCGGATCGCCGTTCTCGAAGACGACCCACACCATGTTGTACGTCAAGTAGCCGGCGAAGATGAAGTCTCCGACGTCGAGGCAATCGAGGAACGCCCTGTCCATGAGCGGGATGCTCGTCGCGTAGTGCCTGTGCCAGATGCTGATGACGCCCGCGTGGTGGAAGAGCAGCCTCCCCTTCAGCATGGCCGTGACGCTCTTGAACTTCTCGTTGAGCCTGAGCGCCATCTCGGAGAACTGGAACGCGCAGGGGACGTCGCCGAGGATGGACACCATGACCGCGGCGTAACAGCTATAAACGAAAGAGGACTCCTCGGCGTGTCCGTGCTGCAGGGACGCGTTCACCCCCTTGGCGGCAAGCAGCGGCCAGAGCGCCGGTCGCACGGAGAACACGAGGGGGGCCGACTCGGCGACCAGGCTGATGAACGCCCGCACGTCCTCGTCGGTCGCCACGGGCGCATCGACGAGATCGGCCACGCGACGGCCGCGCAAGGCGATCGGCACCTGCCGGATCTCGGCCTCCACGGCGGCGTGGATCTCCTCGTCGGCCTCCGGGAGCGTCGCCCCGTAGAGCCGCAGGGCCTCGATCATGACCGTCATGGCGTCGCGGTGCCACCCGGCGATCTGGTAGAGCCGCATGCGCAGCCGGTGGGCCCTGGCCCGGTCGGGCCTGGAGCGCGCGTTCTGGAGGATCAGATCGAACAGCTCGTCGGCCGGCTGGAAATTGCCGACGATGGACTCGCATTCGGCGAGCTCCAGGTGGAGCCTGAACGTGTCCTCGTACCGCGCGCTCCAGGCGTCCTGCGGCAAGAGGGATGTCGCCTGCGCCAGGTAGCTGCGCGCGGAGGCGTAGGCGACCGAGGCCTTCGCCTTGATCCCTGCCAGGAGGTTGAGCCGGCAGAGCGCCTCCCTCTCGCGTGGATCGGTGATGAGGTGGGCGCCGTGGTTGAGCTGGGTCGCGACGTCGAAGGCCCGCTCCTCGACCGCCCCGCCCGGCAGACGAGACACGAGGCGCCGGCCGATCTCGAGGTGCACAGCGGCCCGCCGGGCCTCCGGGATGAGCGAATAGGCCGCCTCCTGGACGCGGTCGTGGAGGAACTTGTAAGTGCCTTCGTGGCAGAGGACGAGCCCCGCGAGGATGGCCTGCCAGACCTCCGCGTGCAGCGCCTCCTCCGAGCGGTCGCGCGCTATCGTCAAGACGCCGACCTCCGCTGCGCTCCCGAGGCAGGCGAGCTGCTTCAGCGCCTCCTGGGTGCCAGCGGGGAGCCGCGCGAGCTTGTCGACCATCAGATCGACCACGTTGTCGGTGAAGCTCTTGGCGCGGATCTTCGCCATGTCCCACCGGAAGGCGCCCGCGCGCGGGTCGAGCTCGATCAGCTGCTCTTCGTGGAGGGCGAGGAGAAACTGGATCGCAAAGAAGGGGTTGCCGGCCGTCTTCTCGTGGACCAGGGCCGAGAGCGGCGCGGCGTCCTCGGGGCGGCATTGGAGCATATCGCTGACGAGCATGGACAGGTGCTCGCGGGAGAGCGGGCCGAGCACGAGCTCCTGGACGTGCGCGCCCTGCCTCCTCACGTCGTCCAGCGCCGTCATGAGCGGGTGCGAGGGGGTCACCTCGTTGTCGCGGTACGCGCCGATGACGAGGAGGTGGCCCGTGTCGAGGTGCGTCACCAGATCCTGCAAGAGCGCGAGGCTCGCCGAGTCGGCCCACTGGAGATCGTCGAGGAAGAGGACGAGGGGGTGCTCTTTACGGGCGAACACGCCGATGAAGTGCCGGAAGACGGTGCGGAACCGGTTCTGCGCCTCGACCGGCGGCAGCTCGGGAGCCGGCGGCTGCGGGCCGATGACGAGCTCGAGCTGCGGGATCAAGTCCACGATGAGCTGCCCGTTGACCGTGAGGACCTCGAGCAACCGCCGCTTCCAGGCCGCGATCCTCTCGCTGTCGGCGAGGAGCTCGAGCACGATCTCCTGAACGGCCTGCACGATGGTGGAGTAAGGGATCTCGCGCTTGTGCTGATCGAATTTTCCCGAGGCGGAGAACCCCCGCTCGCGGGCGACGGCCCTGTCCAGCTCGTGGACCAGCGTCGACTTGCCGATGCCGGAGTAGCCCGAGAGGAGCACGAGCTGTGGAGATCCGGTGTCGACAACGCGCTCCAAGGCGCGCAGCAGCACCGCGATCGCCTCGTCGCGCCCATAGAGCTTCTGCGGGATGCGCAGGCGGCCCGACGCGTCCTGCTCGCCCAGCGGGAACGGCGCGACGCTGCCGTCGCAGCGCCATGCGTCGAAGCACCGTTTCAGATCATGGCCGAGGCCGCGGGCCGTCTGGTAGCGATCCTCGGGCATCTTCGCGAGGAGCTTGAGCACGATGCGCTCGACCGCCTCCGGCACGTCGGGGACCACCTCGGACGGCGCCGCGAACGCTCGGGCGACGTGACAATGGATCCATTCGAGCGGATCGCGGGCGTCGAAGGGGAGCTTCCCCGTGAGCATCTGGTAGAACGTGACCCCCAGGGAGTACAGATCGCTGCGGCTGTCGACCCCACGGTTCATCCGCCCTGTCTGCTCAGGCGACATGTAAGGGAGGGACCCTTCGATGAGGCGCGCCGGCTCCAGGGCGTGCTGTTCGCGGGAGAGCCATGAGGCGAGCGCGAGATCGGCGATCTTCACCTCGCCGGTGGCAGGAATGACCAGGATGTTCGCGGGCTTGAGGTCTCTGTGGACGACGCCTCGCTGATGGATGTCGGAGACGGCATCCGCGATGCGGACGGCGAGCTCGAGGAACCTGCCGATCGCCATCGGCGCGCCGAGCAGGCGCTCGAGCGGCTCAGCGCCTGCGTCTTCCATGACGAGGGCGAGCGCCCCGTCGTACATCTCGAGGGCGAGGGGCCTGACGACGGCGCCCACGTCGAGCATCTTGCCCATCTCGTACTCCCTCTTGAGCCGGGCGAGGTCCTTCGGCCGGCAGCTCCTCGGGTCGAGCACCTTGAGGACCACCGGATGGCCGTCGGCGCTTCGAACAGCGCGGTACACGGCGGTGCCGCGGCCCTCGTGAATGGTCTCGGAGATCGTGTACGGAAAGGGAGGGGACGGGCTCGTCATGCGGGCGATGGGCAAGGCAGCCTCGGCAGCGGCGGCAGAAGCCCTCTCCCCGCCAAGGTATACCATTGCCCGCCCCCGCATCATGGCCACCGTTGCGGGCGATCCGGCGCGGATCCGCGTCGGCCGGCGGGCTCGGCCGCGCGCGGCTCCCGAGGGCGCCGTCGCCAGGCTGCCTCGGCCGAGAGCCGCTGCGCTCAACGCGCCTCAGGCGATCGAGGCCGGCACGCTCGACGCCCCGGGCGTGCGGGCTATCGGGCGCACGTCGTTCCAGGAGAACCTGCCGGCGCAACCCTGGCGAGCGAGGGAGTCCGCCAGGTCACCGGCATATCACCGTTACCCTCCGTGCATCTACACGGTCATTTCGGTCAGCACCGCGCGCTGGCCGCCGAAATAGTCCTGGGGCGCGCAGCCGAGGGCGCGCGTGAAGACGCGGTGGCATTGCGCATAACTCCCGAACCCGACGGCGTACGCCGCGCGCGCGAAGCTCGCGCCGCGATCCACCTCGGCGATGAACTGCATCAGCTTGAGCCGCGCACGGTACTCGACGACGTTCACGCCCACGTCCTTGCGAAAACGCCGGCTGATCCCGCTCTCGCCCGTGCGCAGGCGCGCCGCGAGGGCCGCCCCGGGGAGATTCGGATCGAGCCGCAAGAGCTCGAAGATACGGCGGCTTACCACGTGGGGGAGCGGCATGTTCGACAGCGACCGCTCGAAGAGCTCCGCGAGGCGATGCTCCACGACCGAGATGTCGCGCGCTCGGTCGAGCGCGCCGAGGAGCGCGAGCTCGCCGGCGAGCACGGCCGGCGTGAGCTGCACAGCGTCGAGCGCGACCTTCGACGCGGCCCCCGCGACGCGAGCCCCCAGCTCGGGGCGGAGCGCCGCGACGTACAGAACGAAATCGCTGCTCTCCTCGAGGAGCGCGTGATCTTGCCCCGGCGCGAAATAGAGCAGCGTGCCCGCCACGAGCGGCACCACGCGCTTTCCCACGCCCATGATGCCCCTGCCGCGAGCGACGAGGTTGATCTCCGGCTCCTCGTGGAAATGTCGGGGCCGACGGTACTGCGGCTG
Organism: Sorangium sp. So ce145; assembly: GCF_051525985.1. Classification (NCBI taxonomy): domain Bacteria; kingdom Pseudomonadati; phylum Myxococcota; order Polyangiales; family Polyangiaceae; genus Sorangium; species Sorangium sp. So ce145. The sequence goes on from NZ_CP150315.1 coordinate 9,399,937, forward strand.
GTGACGGAAGACCTGGGCGCGCCGGCCGGCGAGCATCGGAAAGGGCTGGAACAACGCGGGCCGAGCGCTCAAGGCCGGGTCAGTGTGCGGCAGCGGGGACGCGGACAGGAAGCAAAAAATGCGAAGCGCTCTCGCACCCGGTGCGCCACGTGGAGCTCATGATGTCTTCGACGCGCTGCACGGTCGCTTTGCTTCTGTTCTCCGCATTCACCGCGCTGGCCTGTGACGACTCCAGCCAGCCTTCGGGCTCGGCGACGGGGGCTGGCGGGGACGGCACCGGCGCGGGGGCTGGCGGTGGTTCCAGCGCCGGAACGGGTAGCTCCGTGGCGGGGGCTGGGGCTGCGGATGGCACCTCCAGCGCCGGAGCCGGCGCGGGCGGCGCGGGCGGCGCGGGCGGCGCAAACGGCACAGGTGGCGCAGGTGGCGCAGGCGACGCAGGCGGCGCAGGCGGAACGGCGGGTGGCACAGCAGCGGCAGGCGCCACGGGGAACGGCGGCTCAGCCGGCGGCCCTCCCCCGGCCGAAGAGGCCTTCACGCTGCTCTTCCGCGACGATTTCGATCGGCTGGACGCAGCTCGCTGGCAGCTGATGACACATTCCTGGACGGAGAATCTGGCGCTGTTCTCGCGATCCGCCGCTACCATCGAACGTGGTCAGCTCGTGCTCCGGCTCACGCCGGCCCCTCAGGGCACCACCGACAGCTCCGGAGCCGCCAAGTCCTTCCTGGGTGCCGAGGTTCGCTCCGTCGACTCGCTCACGTACGGGCGCGTGCGCGCTCGCGTCAAGTTGGCCCGAGGGTCGGCGGTCATCTCGTCCCTGGTCACGATCTACACCCCCTGGCCAGCGGACAACTGGAACGAGCTCGACATCGAGTGCCTAGGGGCCGAGCCGAATGACGTGCAGTTCAACGCCATGGTGTACACCGGCGCTCCGGTACGGCCCCCGGTGACGCAATCCGTCAGTCCGACGCAGCATCCGCAGAAGGTGGACCTCGGCTTCGATCCGAGCGAGGACTTTCACACGTACCAGATCGAATGGACACCGTCCGGCGCCCGCTTTTCCGTCGACGACGTGCTCCGACACGAGTGGACGGAGCGCATCGACCTCATGGTGCTGCCGCAGAACGTGCTCATGACGATCTGGGCGTCGTCGAGCGCGGCCTGGGCCGGAGCCGTGACGGCCGAGACGGGCACGGCGAGCGCGACCTACGATTGGATCGAGCTCTATCGGTACACGCCTTGATCGGGTCGCGAGACCAGGCCGCTCCGAGCGCGTGAGCTCACGCGGTTCGGCCCGACAACGCACGAAGCGAACGCCTGGGTGCGGGGCGGAGCCCCGACGGAACCTGCGCGCGCCTGTTAGCGACGCGACAACATGGGTGGAGCATCGCTGTTCTCCGCAGCGGCTGCGGTGGTTCAGGGCGACGCGCGCGCTGACATGCCTCTCGCGATCGGATACTGCTCGAGGCCATGTCGCGCCGCCGTTCTGCCGTCATGATCGCCGCTGTCTCCGCCGTCATGCTCCCTGCCGTCCCGCTCGCGTGTGGGGGCGATCGCGAGCTCGACGCGGGCCAGGGGAAGGGCACGAGCGGCGCCGGGACGGCAGGCGCCGGTGCTGCTGCTGGCGGCGAGGCGGCTGGCGCAGGCGGCGAGGCCGCAGGCGCTGGCGGGGCTGGCGGCGGTGCTGCGCAGTACGGGAACGTGCTCTGTCCGACCTCGTTCACGTTCAACGCGCCTCCCGGGGCCACGGATGTCCGCGTCGCCGGCGAGTGGAGCGGCTTCGATCTCGGCGCTGCCCCGCAGCTGCAGGGCGGTACGCAGGGCCGGCTCGTGGCCACCGTCGACCTGCCGCCGGGGCTCCACGGCTACAAGATCGTCTATCGGTCCGGCGGCGAGGTCTCGTGGGTGCTCGACCCGGCGGAGGGGCGCCGCAAGTACGTCGACGGGGTCGAGAACTCGGCCGTCAAGGTCCCTGACTGCCGCCTCCCGTCGTTCTCGGTCGCGTCCAGCCAGGCGACGCGGCCTGCCGCCGGACAGGGCGCCTTCGAGGCCCGGCTCGTCTACCGGGACGGCATCGAGGGCGCGGGCCCCGAGGCGGCCGCGTTCGAGGCGGTTCTACAGGACCAGGACGGCGAGGCGCGCCCGCTCACGGATCAGGAGCTCTCGGTCGACGCGCGCGGCGACGTGCGGATCTTGCTGGGAGGCCTCGACGACGGCAAATACCGCGTCACCCTCCGCGGGGCGACCCGGAGCGGCCGCGCCGGTGAGCCGCTCCGGCTGGTGTTCTGGGTCGAGGCCGAGCCGTTCTCCTGGGAGGACGCGCTCATCTACATGGTCGTCACCGATCGTTACCGCGACGGCGATCCGTCCTTGAACCCGCCCGCCACGCCGGGCGCCGACCCGCGGGGCGACTGGGCCGGCGGAGATCTCGAGGGGCTGCGGCAGGCGATCGAGGACGGCACGCTCGACGCGCTGGGCGTGCGGGCCATCTGGCTCACGCCGTTCCAGGAGAACCCCGCCGGCGCCTACCCGGCGAGCGATGGAGTCCACCAGGTCACCGGATATCACGGTTACTGGCCCATCAAGGCGCGCGAGGTGGATCCGCGGCTCGGCGGCGCCGGAGCGCTCCGGGCGGTGGTGGCCGAGGCGCACCGCCACGGGATCCGCGTCCTCCAGGACTTCGTGGTGAACCACGTGCACGAAGATCACGAGTACGTCTCGTCTCACCCGGACTGGTTCAGGACGGGGTGCGTCTGCGGGACGGACGGGTGCGACTGGACGTCGCACGCGCTCGATTGCATGTTCGCGAGCTACCTCCCCGACGTGGACCACACGGTGCCCGAGGCCAACGCCGCGTTCGTGGCGGACGCGATCCACTGGCTCGACACGTTCGATCTCGACGGGCTCCGCGTGGACGCCGTGAAGCACGTGGAGGAGATCGCGACGCGCAACCTCGCCGCGGAGGTCCGCGAGGCGTTCGAGCCGGCCGGCACACGTTATTTCCTGATGGGCGAGACGGCGATGGGCTGGAGCGACTGCGCCGACCCGTGCAACGACGAGAACTACGAGACGATCGCGAGGTACATCGGCCCTCAGGGGCTCGACGGCCAGCTCGATTTCGTCCTCTATCACGGGGTCTCTACCCGGACGTTCGGCTGGGGTGAGGAGGGCATGCTGCACGCCGCGTACTGGGTCGAGCACGGGCAGCGGCGGTGGCCGGAGGGCGCGATCATGACGCCGTACATCGGCAGCCACGACACGGCCCGGTTCGCGACGATCGCCGACTACCGCGACGAGACGGGGCCTCGCGGCCGGGAGGTCCCGGGCCGCCAGTGGTCGGACACCGCGGGAGCGCCCGAGTCGCCCGAGGTGTACGCGCGGGCGCGCCTCGCGATGGCGTGGCTCCTGGGCCTCCCGGGCGCGCCGCTGCTCTATTATGGCGACGAGTACGGCGCGTGGGGCGGCGCCGACCCGAACAACCGCAGCCTGTGGCGTCCGGAAGAGGATCTCACGGCGGACGAGCTGGAGACGCTCGATTTCGTGCGCGCGCTCGGGGCCGCGCGCCGGGACATCCCCGCGCTCCGCCGGGGCGCCTACGTGAACCTCACCGCCACGGAGGACACGCTGGTCTTCGGCCGCCGGCACGGCCGGGGGGAGTCCGCGGTGGTGGCGCTGACGCGCGCGGGGACAGCGCAGCACATCTCGGTCGAGGTCGCTCAGGCGCTGGGCCTCCCGCCCGGCACCGAGCTCAGGGACGCGCTCGGCGGCGCAAGCGAGGTCGTCTCCGCGGCCGGCGTGCTCTCGATGAGCGTCCCGCCGGGCGGGGCGGTGATCTTGGCGCCGTGATCGCTGGCAGGACGGCGGGAGCGGGCTGCGGCGGCGAGCGCGGGCGCAGCGGGAGCGGCCAGGCGCCTGGACGAGCGCGGGAGGACGCGGCGACGCGCGCGCTGTCCGATTGAGCTCCGCGGCCGCCCCGGGTATGTCGGAGCGGTACGACATGCAGCCACCCAACGCGAGCCAGTTGCCCGAGGAGCTCCGCGCGCCGCCCCCGCGCCCCTGGGCGGCCTTGCGGCACGTCCGGCACCAGCTGGCTGGCGTCGGGTACTCGCTGCTCTTCTGGGCGGGGTTTGTCGGGGTCGGCTCGTTCTTCCGGCACATCGATCTCGTCGCGATGCTCCTCGCCTTCTCGTACGCCGTCATGCCGGTCGTGCTCCTGTATCAGGCGCTGGGCAGCTATGCCGCGTGCCGTCTGGCGCTCCGCGGCGCGCCGTCGGCGGCGCACATCTACGAGGGAGCGGTCGTGACGAGGTACGGGACGGTGAACATCTGGCATGTCGTCGTCGCCGGCCAGCACGTGCGGATTCGCGCGAACGCGCCGCTCGACAAGAGCGTGGTGGTCCTCGTGACGCCCGAGACGCGGAGCGGCAAGCGCCGAGTCGGGGTCTATCATCCCCGGTTCGGGATCTGCACATCGCTCGTGTGAGCCGCGCTCGCGGCGCTGTTGTTGCGGGCGTGACCGCGTGAGACATTCGCCAGCATGCGAGCTGGGTCGTGTCTCCGCGTGCTGGCCATGGCCATCTTGGTGCTGGCGGTGGTGGGGTGGATGGGCGCGCTCGGGTGCGCGGCGGGGCACGACGGCGCGGCGGCGGCGGCGCTCGTGCAGCGCCGGTTCCCGGCGCAGGCCGCCGAGGTGCTGGGCAGCGGCGCTCCCGGCGCGCCGGTGCCGACCGGCGGCGGCTTCGCGCTGGGCGCGGCTGGCCTTTCGGGGCGCGGGCCGCGGCTCCAGGCCGAGCTGCCGCGCGACGGCGGCGGCTGGATGCGGCTCTCGGGCGCGGGCGGCTTCGAGGTGCGGGTGCGCGAGGCCGGCGCGTCCGGCCCGGGGGCGGTGGTCGACGGCGCGGTGATCTACGGCCGCGCGGGCGGCGCGTCGTTCTGGCGGGCGGTCGCCGGGGGCATCGAGGAATGGCTGACCGTGGCGCCGGGCGCCGTGCCGGCGGGTGAGCCCGCGGCCGTCTGGGAGGTGGACGGCGCGGCGCTGCGGCAGCGCGGCGAGGCCGTCGAGGTGGTGGACGCCGCGGGGACGCCGCGGCTGCGCGTCACCGCGCCGCGAGCGTTCGCGGAAGGCGGGCGGCCGATCGCGGCGCGCCTCGAGGCGCGCGGGGCGGAGATCGCGCTGCTTGTCGAGGCGTCGGGGGAGCTGCTGCTCGTGGATCCGCTGTGGCGCGCCGTCGGGGCGATGGCCACGCGGCGGGACGCCGGGCACACCGCCACGCTGCTGGGCGGCGACGACGGGCGGGTGCTGGTCGCGGGCGGCTTTGACGGCGAAGGCTATCTCGCGAGCGCGGAGCTGTTCGACCCGGCGGACGACAGCTGGGCGCCAGCTCAGCCGATGAGCGCCCCGCGCCAAGATCACGCCGCCCTGCTGCTGGACAGCGGGCAAGTCCTCGTCGTGGGCGGCTCTGACGGCTCGGGCACGGTGGCGAGCGTGGAGCTGTACGACCCGGCGGAGGACCGCTGGACGCCAGCGCGATCGATGAACGCCGCGCGCCAGGGCCCCACGGCGACGCGGCTGGACGACGGGCGGGTCCTGGTCACAGGCGGCTGGAGCGACGGCACGTTCCTCGCGAGCGTGGAGCTGTTCGACCCGCGCGAGGGCATCTGGACAACGGCGCGGCCGATGAGCACCGCGCGTTATGGGCACACCGCGACGCTGCTGGCCGACGGGCGGGTCCTGGTCGCCGGCGGCATCGGGGCTGCGGGCGAGGTCCCGACCGTGGAGTTGTTCGATCCGGCGACGAACACCTGGACCCCAGCGCGATCGATGAGCACCGTGCGCCGAGGGCACACGGCGACGCTGCTCGACGGCGGGCAGGTCCTGGTCACGGGCGGCTTGACGAGCGACGGCACGTTCCTCGCGAGCGCGGAGCTGTTCGACCCCATGAACGGCAGCTGGGCACCGGCGGCGCCGATGAGCATCGGGCGCTTTGACCACACGGCGACGCTGCTCGACGGCGGGCGGGTCCTGGTCACAGGCGGCCTCCACTCGTCGTACCTCCACCTGGCGGACGCGGAGATCTACGACCCGAGGGAGGGCGCCTGGTCGAACGCGCCGGCGATGGCCGTCGGCCGCAGCTTTCATACGGCGACGCTGCTCCCGCGCGGCGGCGTGCTCGTGACGGGCGGCAATCAAGGCGTCGAGGCGAACGCCGAGATCTACGACCCGCCGGGCACGAGCCCGTGGGCGGAGACAGCGCCGATGCGCGACGCGCGCTACGTGCACACGGCGACGCTGCTGGGCGACGGGCGGGTCCTGGTCGCGGGCGGCTACGGGGCCGACGACAACGACCTCAGGACCGCGGAGATCTACGACCCGGCCGACGGCACCTGGACCGCGGCGAAGGAGATGCGTGACGCGCGCTACACGCACACGGCGACGCTGCTGCCGGACGGGCGGGTCCTTGTCACGGGCGGCTACGCGAGCAACGCGGAGGGTGCGCTCGCGACCGTGGAGATCTTCGACCCCATGACGCGCGGGTGGACAGCGGCAGCGCCGATGCTCGCCGCGCGCCAGGGGCACACGGCCACGCTGCTGGCCGACGGCCGGGTCCTGGTGACAGGAGGCGTCGGGGCCGACTACGTCAACCTCGCGAGCGCGGAGATCTACGACCCGGCGGACGGCACCTGGACCGCAGCGGTGGCGATGATCGCCGCGCGCCAGGGGCACACGGCCACGCTGCTGGCCGACGGCCGGGTCCTGGTGACAGGCGGCTACGGGCCCCGAGGTGACGCCCCGAGCGCGGAGATCTGGAGCCCCGGCGAGCGCGGCTGGACAGCGGCAGCGCCGATGATCGCCGCGCGCCGGATGCACGCGGCGACGCTGCTGGACGATGGGCGGGTCCTGGTCACGGGCGGCTCCCCGGATTCGGAGGGGATCAGCGGGCTCGCGAGCGCGGAGCTGTACGACCCGGCGACCGATCGCTGGACGACGCGAGCTCCCATGAGCACCGCGCGCCAGAACCACACGGCGACGCGGCTCCTGGACGGGCGGGTCCTGGTCGCGGGCAATGCCTCGGTCAATGGGCACGGCAGCGCGAGCGCGGAGGTGTACGACCTGGCCACGGACAGCTGGTCTCCGGCAGGGACGATGTACTCCGAGCGATCTCAACACGCAGCGACCTTGCTGCGCCATGGCAAGGTCCTGATCACCGGCGGCATGGGCCCCGGCATGTATATCGCCAGCGCCGAGCTCTACACCGCGGCTTTCCCCGGCGCCCCTTGCGAGACCGACGCGGACTGCGCCGGCGTTTCCTGCGTCGACGGCGTCTGCTGCGACGTCCCTTGCGCGGGCGCGTGCATGGCCTGCTCCGCCGCGAAGAAGGGCGCCGGACCCGACGGCGCATGCGGGCCCATCCAGGCCGGCGCCGATCCGGACGGCGACTGCGCCGAAGAGCCGGCCTCCTCCTGCGGCACCACCGGCGTCTGCGACGGCCGCGGCGGCTGCCAGCTGCGGGCGCAGGGCACCCCCTGCGGCGCGGCCTCGTGCAAGGACGCCTCCGAGCTCGTCGAGGCCCCCCTCTGCGACGGCCGCGGGGTCTGCGCCGAGGGCGACACGCGCTCTTGTGCCGAGTACCGCTGCGTCGCGGGCGCCTGCCTCACGGGCTGCACCTTCGACACCCAGTGCGCCGACGCGGCCTACTGCGCGGCGACCGGCGGCGACTGCCTGCCGAAGAAGCCCGTCGGCGCCGCGTGCTCGCTCCCCAAGGAGTGCCTCAGCGGGCAGTGCAGGGCCGGAGCCTGCGCGCTCGACACCGACGAGGACGGCATCGCCGACAGCGAGGACAACTGCCCTGCGGTCCCCAACACGCTCCAGGCCAACACCGATGCTGGCCTGCCGGCGGGCGATCTCCTCGGCGACGCCTGCGACGACGACGACGACGCCGACGGCGTCGGCGATACGGTGGACAACTGCCCGCTGCTCGCGAACCCCGACCAGGCCGACGTCAACCGCGATGGGGTCGGCGACGCCTGCGATTGCGACAACCCGCGCAAGCCCGACGGCAGCCCCTGCGACGACGGCAACGCCTGCACGCAGACCGATACTTGCCAGAACGGCGCCTGCGTTGGCGGCGATCCCTTCGTGTGCCCGCAGCCCGACACCTCCACCTGCAGGCGCGCCGTCTGCGCGCCGGCCACCGGCGCCTGCGAGAGGCGCTACAAGCTCGACGGCGCGCCCTGTCCAGGCGGCGAGTGCATCGCCGGGGGTTGCTTGCTCGCGGAGGCCGCCAGCGGCTCCGGAGGCGGCGCGGGGGGCGAGGGCCAGGGCGGCAAGGGCGACGGCGGCGGGGGCCAGGGCGGCGACGCGCAGGGCGGCGGGGGCCAGGGCGGCGACGCCGCCGCGAATGGCTCCGGCGGGTCCGGCGGCTCCAGCGATGCCGGCGGCGCGCCTCCGGCGGCTGCACCGGAAGGGAGCGCCCAACCGCGCGCGCACGGCAACGGCTGCGCCGTGGCGCGTGGCGCTGGCCCTGACGCGGGCGGCTCGTCCGTGCCCTGGCTCCTCCTCGCCGCGCTGCTCGCTGCACGGTCCAGGGGGTTCCGCAAGGCAGGCTGATTTACCGCCGTTCGCCGAGTTCTCGCGGGTCGTGCCCGTCCGACAGGCTCCCGGGCGGTTCGGTCATGCCTCGCTCACGCGCAACCAGGGACGAACTTGGGCCTCATCCCGCCGGGTCACCGCCCCGGCGCCGCCGGCCTCAGGGGCGAGCTGCGGGTCGGGACCCCGAGCTGGAGGTGGTGAGCGCCGTCTCCCCGTCGGGGGCGGCGCCCCCGCCCGTGAACGGCGCCGTGCAGAACAGCGCCTCGACATTCGCCTTCTGGCAGTGGCCATAGGCGCTGGGGGTGCGGTCGCAGCTGAGGGACCGACACTCCGCAACGTCGAAGCAGATGGCGCCTTCGGACTTGCTGCCGGGGGCCACGTCGTTCAGGCCGTCGTGACAGACGCCCTGGTCGCAGTAACCGCTGTAGCTGTCGATGCTGATCAGACCGTCGAACGTGTCGGTGTTCTCGCTGGAGCAGTCCTGGTGGCTGCGGCAGGCGGTGCAGGTGGCGGCCAGGGTGGCCTGGGAGGTGATCTTCATGAGGCCGCTTTCGCAGTCGCCAGGGTCCAGGACCTGCTCGCCGTTCTTGTGGAGGCGCTGGCAGGTGTGCTCCTCGGGATAGTCCCCGCCGGCGAAGTAGGCGCGCAGGGCGGCCGTTGTCGGCATGCAGCGGAGCCCGGGCGCGCACAGGTCCGTGTTGCTGTCGCAGGGGCTCCCCTCGGCAGGCAAGGGCGGAGCGGGGCGGCAACGGCGGCCGTCCGTCTCGCTGGTGCAGGCCAGCCCGGCGGCGCAGAGCAGATCGGGGCAGAGCTCCCCCTCGGCGGGCAGCACCAGGCAGGTCCCGGCGGTCGACTCGGAGCTGGCCGGTTGGCAGATGGTCCCCTTGCAGGGGTTCCCGCCCAGCGCGGCGGCGCCGGCCAGGTCGCAGGCGCTGCCGGGCTCCAGGGCCGGCTTCAGCAGGGCGGTCATGTCCAGGGCGCCGTCGGGCTCGCGGCAGCCGTCGCCGGACCGGCGCAGGCGGGCGACGAGGTCACCGCCGGCCTGTTCGTCGTAGATGTACTGGGGGTTGCCGAGGGCGGGCAGCATGGTCGCCTCGCACAGGGCGGTCTCGCCGGCGGCGCAGGCGGCGTCGTCGGCGTACTTGCCGGTCGTCTGCGTGCAGCAGCGCTGCACCCCGGCGCAGCGGGCGGCGGACCATTCGGCGCAGAACGCGGTCAGGGGCACGGGATCGGCGGGCGCCGGCGAGTTGCCGCCCGAGTCGCCGCCCGACGAGCAACCGGTCAGGGTCAGGGCGACGGCGAGGGCCAGGACGGTGCGTCGCAGCGAGGGGGCGGCAGAGCGGAAGCAAGTCGATGTCATGAGCGCGATTTCTATCACGTTGAGTAGCGGAGTTGACGGGCGGTGGAGCCCGAGCAATCGGCTGATCCCCTCGTGGACGACAGAGCCGCGACGTGATCCCCGAGGGCGGCGGTGCGGTTGAGGGCGCTGGCCAGCGAGGCGACCACGGCGGCGTGAGGGCCGTCTGGGCCACGCGCCCATGCGCTCCGACACCAGCGTCAGCCCTCCCCGGGAGCCGGACGCTCTTGCGGCTCGCGACGGCTGCGCCTCGACTCGTTCACCACGACACTTCGCCTACCGGTCGACGAGGAGCGGCCCGTCCTGCTGATCCCAGAGCGGCTCTTCGTCCTCGCCCGCATCGTTCATTATCTCAAGGTCATCTACCGCTCTTACCAGCACGCCTTCGAGACGCCGCAAGAAGCCGAGAAAGACCTGAAGCCCGCTTCGCTCGCGATCTCGACGCACAAGCATCGATCGGCGTCGACGACGGGCTCGGCGTGAGGCCCGATCTCGAGCGCTCCTCCGCGGAGGACATCGAGCACGCCCAGCTGGCCTGGAGCCACCGTGTCCTGGGCGAGTACCGCGGGGTGGTGATCTACACCGATCTGCTCGCCGCCCTCGTCGAGGCCGAGGCGCCGTACCCGGCGCTCGCCGACGTCCACCGGATCAGGCGGGTCTTCGCGTCGTTGCTGCGCGACGAGGTGCGCCACGCCGCCGCCGGGCGCTCCCTCGTGGCGCGGATCGAGCGCTCGTACCCAGAGAGCGAGCTCGCGGGGGTACAGGCGCGCCTGCACGCCCGCCTGCCCGAGGAGCGACGGCACCTGCGCGAGCAGGCGCTCGCGCGGGCCGTGGGCGGCCCGGGGCGACAGCTCGGGGCGAGGCTCGCACCGGGCGATCTCGAGGCGTGAGCTGGGACATCGACTTCGTCCGTGAGACGCGGAGCGGCAAGCGCCGAGTCGGGGTCTATCCTCCCCGGTTCGAAATCTGCACATCGCTCGTGTGAGCCGCGCTCGCGGCGCTGTTGTTGCGGGCGTGACCGCGTGAGACATTCGCCAGCATGCGAGCTGGGTCGAGTCTCCGCGTGCTGGTCATGGCCGTCCTGGTGCTGGCCGTGGTGGGATGGATGGGCGCGCTCGGGTGCGCGGCGGGGCACGACGGCGCGGCGGCGGCGGCGCTCGTGCAGCGCCGGTTCCCGGCGCAGGCCGCCGAAGTGCTGGGCAGCGGCGCTCCCGGCGCGCCGGTGCCGACCGGCGGCGGCTTCGCGCTGGGCGCGGCTGGCCTTTCGGGGCGCGGGCCGCGGCTCCAGGCCGAGCTGCCGCGCGACGGCGGCGGCTGGATGCGGCTCTCGGGCGCGGGCGGCTTCGAGGTGCGGGTGCGCGAGGCCGGCGCGTCCGGCCCGGGGGCGGTGGTCGACGGCGCGGTGATCTACGGCCGCGCGGGCGGCGCGTCGTTCTGGCGAGCGGTCGCCGGGGGCATCGAGGAATGGCTCACCGTGGCGCCGGGCGCCGTGCCGGCGGGTGAGCCCGCGGCCGTCTGGGAGGTGGACGGCGCGGCGCTGCGGCAGCGCGGCGAGGCCGTCGAGGTGCTGGACGCCGCGGGGACGCCGCGGCTGCGCGTCACCGCGCCGCGAGCGTTCGCGGAAGGCGGGCGGCCGATCGCGGCGCGCCTCGAGGCGCGCGGGGCGGAGATCGCGCTGCTTGTCGAGGCGTCGGGGGAGCTGCTGCTCGTGGATCCGCTGTGGCGCGCCGTCGGAGCGATGGCCACGAGGCGGGACGCCGGGCATACCGCCACGCGGCTCGGCGGTGACGACGGGCGGGTCCTGGTCGTGGGGGGTTATGGCGGCGAAAGCTATCTCGCGAGCGCGGAGCTGTACGACCCGGCGGACGACGGCTGGGCGCCGGCGCGGCCGATGAGCGAGGCGCGCGGCCAGCACGCCGCTCTGCTGCTGGCCAGCGGGCAGGTGTTGGTCGTGGGTGGCCGGGGCAGCGAGGGCTTGTTGACGAGCGCGGAGATCTACGACCCGGCGGAGGACCGCTGGACGCCGGCGCGACCGATGGGTGCCGCGCGCGAAGGGCACACGGCGACGCCGCTCGGCGACGGGCGGGTCCTCGTCACGGGCGGTCTCGACGGTGAGCTCGCGCTGGACAGCGCGGAGATCTACGACCCGGCCGAGAACACCTGGACCGCCGCGGCGCCGATGAGCGTTCGTCGTTACCAGCACACGGCGACGCCACTCGGCGACGGGCGGGTCCTCGTCACAGGCGGACTCGAGTGGCGGGGCGCGCTGGACAGCGCGGAGATCTACGACCCGGCCGAGAACACCTGGACCGCCGCGGCGCCGATGCGCGTCGCGCGCCACGAACACGCGGCGACGCGTCTGAACGACGGGCGCGTCCTCGTCACGGGCCGCTCGACGAGCGACCGGTACGGCGAGGGCGAGGAGGAGGAGGAAGAGGGAGAGCTCGCGAGCGCGGAGATCTACGACCCGGCGAGCGACGGCTGGGCGCTCACGGCGCCGATGAGCGTCGCGCGCACTCGCCACACGGCGACGCTGCTGGACGGCGGCTCGGTCCTCGTCACGGGCGGGTCCGCGTCGTCCGAGTCCGGGTCCCTGGCGGGCGCGGAGATCTACGACCCGGCGGCAGGCTCGTGGTCGAACGTGCCGGCGATGGCCACGGGCCGCAGCGCTCATACCGCGACGCTGCTCCCGGGCGGCGGTGTGCTCGTGACGGGCGGCAATCAGGACTTCGGCGCGAGCGCAGAGATCTACGACCTGTCGGGCGCGAGCCCGTGGTCGGAAGCGGCGCCGATGCTCGACGCGCGCTACGACCACACGGCGACGTTGCTGAGCGACGGGCGGGTCCTCGTCGCGGGCGGCTACGGAACCGCCTATACCAGCCTCCCGGGCGCGGAGCTCTTCGACCCGGCGGAGGGAACCTGGACCGCGGCGGAGGCGATGAGCGGCTCCCGCAGCGCGCACACGGCGACGCTGCTGAACGATGGGCAGGTCCTCGTCGCGGGCGGCCAAGGGATCGACTATCTCAGCCTCTCGGGCGCGGAGCTCTTCGACCCCGACACGCGCGGCTGGAGAGCGGTAGGGCCGATGAGCACCGCGCGCCAGCTCCACACGGCGACGTTGCTGAGGGACGGGCGGGTCCTCGTCGCGGGCGGTTATGGGGCCGACTATATCAACCTCTCGAGCGCGGAGCTCTTCGACCCCGACACGGGCGCCTGGTCGGCGGCAGAGCCGATGAGCACCGCGCGCCAGGGTCACACGGCGACGTTGCTGAGGGACGGGCGGGTCCTCGTCGCGGGCGGTTACGGGGCCGACTATACCAACCTCTCGAGCGCGGAGCTCTTCGACCCCGACACGGGCACCTGGTCGGCTGCAGAGCCGATGAACGCCGCGCGCCAGAGCCATACGGCCACGCTGCTCGATGACGGCCAGGTCCTCGTCGTAGGCGGTTATGGGGCCGACAACGCCAATCTCGCGGCCGCGGAGGCGTATGATCCGGCGACCGATCGCTGGACGGCACGGGCTCCCATGAGCACCGCGCGCCAGAACCACACAGCCACGTCGCTCCTGGACGGGCGGGTTCTCATCGTGGCGGGCATCGCCGGCGCTTACGGTTATGAGGGTAGCGCGACCGCGGAGGTGTACGACCAGGCCACCGACAGCTGGTCTCCGGCAGAGACGATGTACTCCCAGCGATCCAACCATGCGGCGACGCTGCTGAGCGATGGCAGGGTCCTGGTCACTGGCGGCGACGGGCCCGGCGGCATCCTCGCCGACGGCGAGCTCTTCATCCCTGCCCTCCCCGGCGATCCCTGCGACACCGACGCGGACTGCGCCGGCGTTTCCTGCGTCGACGGCGTCTGCTGCGACGTCCCTTGCGCGGGCGCGTGCATGGCGTGCTCCGCCGCGAAGAAGGGCGCCGGCCCCGACGGCGCATGTGGGCCCATCCCGGCCGGCGCCGATCCGGACGGCGACTGCGCCGAAGAGCCGGCCTCCTCCTGCGGCACCACCGGCGTCTGCGACGGCCGCGGCGGCTGCCAGCTGCGGGCGCAGGGCACCCCCTGCGGCGCGGCCTCGTGCAAGGACGCCTCCGAGCTCGTCGAGGCCCCCCTCTGCGACGGCCGCGGGGTCTGCGCCGAGGGCGACACGCGCTCTTGCGCCGAGTACCGCTGCGTCGCGGGCGCCTGTCTCACGGGCTGCACCTTCGACACCCAGTGCGCCGACGTGGCCTACTGCGCGGCGACCGGCGGCGACTGCCTGCCGAAGAAGCCCGTCGGCGCCGCGTGCTCGCTCCCCAAGGAGTGCCTCAGCGGGCAGTGCAGGGCCGGAGCCTGCGCGCTCGACATCGACGAGGACGGCATCGCCGACAGCGAGGACAACTGCCCTGCGGTCCCCAACACGCTCCAGGCCAACACCGATGCTGGCCTGCCGGCGGGCGATCTCCTCGGCGACGCCTGCGACGACGATGACGACGCCGACGGCGTCGGCGATACGGTGGACAACTGCCCGCTGCTCGCGAACCCCGACCAGGCCGACGTCAACGGCGATGGGGTCGGCGACGCCTGCGATTGCGACAACCCGCGCAAGCCCGACGGCAGCCCCTGCGACGACGGCAACGCCTGCACGCAGACCGATACCTGCCAGAACGGCGCCTGCGTCGGCGGCGATCCCTTCGTGTGCCCGCAGCCCGACACCTCCACCTGCAGGCGCGCCGTCTGCGCGCCGGCCACCGGCGCCTGCGAGAGGCGCTACAAGCTCGACGGCGCGCCCTGTCCAGGCGGCGAGTGCATCGCCGGGGGTTGCTTGCTCGCGGAGGCCGCCAGCGGCTCCGGAGGCGGCGCGGGGGGCGAGGGCCAGGGCGGCAAGGGCGACGGCGGTGGCGGCCAGGGCGGCGAGGGTCACGGCGGCGACGCCGCCGCGAATGGCTCCGGCGGGTCCGGCGGCTCCAGCGATGCCGGCGGCGCGCCTCCGGCGCCTGCACCGGAGGGGAGCGCCCCGCCGCGCGCGCATGGCAACGGCTGCGCCCTGGCGCGTGGCGCTGGCCCTGACGCGGGCGGCTCGTCCGTGCCCTGGCTCCTCCTCGCCGCGCTGCTCGCCGCGCGCTCCAGGGGTTTCCGCGACTCAGCCTGATCCACCACCGGACGCTTGGTCATCCCTGGTTGTACGCTTTCGGCAGGGGCCCCCGCCGGGGAGGATGCGTGCAACTGCGCGCATGGACGCGTACTCTCGGTGCATGGCACGTCCTCACCTGCTCCCGTTCACCGTGGTGTCGATCGCTGCGCTCGCCGCCTGTGACCGCTCCGAATCCGCGAGCGCGCCTGCGTCCGCGGGCGCGACCGCCGCGACCGCGCCGGCTGCGCCTGCCCCGATCGGCACGTCCGCCGTGGCGCCGGCGGCGAGCTGCCCGGCGGGCAAGTGGGAATACGACTATGCCGATATGTTCCTCGAGACGCTGACGCGCAACTCGTCGGGCGCGCGCGTCGTCAGCGAGCGCGGGAAGTACGTCTGCACGTTCAACGGCAACGAGCGTGGCAGTTACGTGTGCGAGACGAGCGAGGGCGGCGTCGAGAACGTGTTCGAGGCGCCCACGGCGGGGATGGCCCTGAAGATCACGGTCAAGATGAACGGCCGCTCCAGCGCTGAATACGAGCCCGCGGGCCCTGGCCGCTGGAAGACGACGCGCGCCGACATGAGCGGGTTGCGCGTCGAGACCAAGGCCACGCTCGGCGGCCGCGACATGCCCGTGCCCGCGACCAGCGCCTTTTCCGGCATGGACCGCCCAGGGACCGTCTTCGAGTACCGCTGTGAAGGCGACGTGTTCAAGCTCAAGCCCATCGTCGAGGGCATGGCGACCGACTTCATCACGATGAAGCGGGTGCCTTAGAGCCTGTCCCGGGGTAGGGCGGATCGAGCCAGGTGGCCGAGGTTGGGTGCAGCGCCAGACGCGACGAGGAGTCCTGCTGCAGTAGCGGGAAATTGAACAGGGAGACGGGGAGATCGGTGGGATTTTACTCCCCGTCTCCTCGCCTCCCTGTGAATTCTCCCGAAAAATTCGAGGGGACGCTTCAGATCGCCGACTTCACGAGGCGCAGCCGCTTCTCGGCCTGTCCCCGCTCGCTGAGCCGCAGCTCCGAGGCGGCGGGCGCGCGGCGCCGCACCGGCTGGTGCAGCCTGGCGCTCGCCAGGATGGCCTCGCACAGGTCGCCGAACTCGTAGCCTGCGGCCTCCGCGATCTTCGGCAGGAGGCTTGTCTGGGTCATGCCCGGCAGGGTGTTCACCTCGAGCACGTACTCGTTCTCTCCGCCGGTCACGAGCAGATCCACCCGCACCGCGCCCGTGCACCCGAGCGCCTGGGCCGCCCGCTCCGCCAGGTTCAGGACGCCGCGATAGCGGGTCGGCGGGAGGCGCGCCGGCATGTGGTACTCGGTCATGCCCGGCGTGTACTTGGCCTCGTAGTCATAAAGCCCCTTCTTCGGGACGATCTCGATCGCGCCAAGGACCTTCCCGTCCAGGATCCCCACGTTGACCTCGGTCCCCGCCACGAACCGCTCCACGATGGCGGCGTCGTCGAACTCGAACGCCAGCGCGAGCGCCGACTTCAGCTCCTCGAGCGACCCGGCCTTGGTCACGCCGAGGCTCGACCCCTCGCCGCGCGGCTTCACGATGACGGGGAACCCGAACGAGCCATGGACGGCATCGAGCTCCTCGAGGTCCTGATTCGCACCCACAGTGTAGTAGGGAGGCGTCGGCACGTTGTGCAGCCGGAACATCTCCTTGGCCTTCAGCTTGTCCATCGCGAGGGCGCTCGCGAGCACGCTCGACCCCGTGTACGGAACCTGGGCGAGCTCCAGGACGCCTTGCACGCACCCGTCCTCACCGAGACGTCCGTGCAGTGCCAGGAACGCCGCGTCGAGCCGCGCGCGCTGCAGCGTCGCGCAGAGCTCCGCGCCGAACCTGTCCCCGAGTGTGATCCGCACGACATCGTACCCGCGGGCCTCGAGCGCCTCGGCGACGGCCGCGCCCGAGCGCAGGGACACGTCGCGCTCACCCGACGAGCCGCCCATCACGACGCCCACCCGCTTCCGGACTTGCCGCTCCACCATCGAAGAACCTCCGTCGCCTTCCCGTGCGGACACCAACACCACGTCAGCTCCTTCCAGTACAGTCCAGCTGCCGGAGAGGTGCTGCGCAAAAACCAAGCCAGCTGCTCCCAAGGCCAAAATCCGCGGCCTTGTCAGCGGAGGGCGCTATTCCTGAGCTGTGGTTGAGGAAAACCGCGCCCGCCCGCCGTGTTCACCTGCCCACGGCGTGCCGACCGCCAACCCGGTATCAAGGCCCGCGGCGGAGGTCAACTAAACGGAGCGATCGCGCCGTCGAGGGAGACGGGCGCGGCTGGGGCCATCTCGCGGCGTATTCGGCAGTCTGCGGCCACGGCGGGGCAGCGCCGCGCGCCCTCCCCCCGCGCGGCGGCGCAGGCGCGTCGGGCGCTTCGCACCTGGCGAATCGATGGCGCGCAGCACCCGAGATCCAGCGCCCGAGATCTTCTGAAAGGCGATCGCGCTCTCGCCTGCTCGCGGCGCCGGCGGCGACCGAGCGAGGCACTCGCCTGCAGATGACATGATAATTCTTCGCCCCTCCCCGCAAGTGGTTGCAAGCGGGAGTGACCGTCATTCCGGCGCGGGAGAGCGCTTTTCTGCTCCGCCGCGTTACACCCTTTGGTAGGCTCTCTCTGCCCACGCGGAGACCACTTGGCGCCCATGGGCCAGGTTCGATCCTGTGGAGTTCCCCGGCTCGGTTGCGGAGGACACCCTGCAGCGGCCTCGTCAAAAGACCCGTCGAGCGTGAGCTCTCGAGATGCCAGGGTAGGGTTGCCCGCGTGCTCGTTTCCGACCTTGTCGCCACCTCCGAGCGTGTCGCCGCGCTCTCTCGCCGTGTCGAGAAGATCGGCGCGCTCGCCGCGCTCCTGCGCCGCCTCTCGCCCGCGGAGGTGCAGATCGGCGTCGACTGGCTCACCGGTCGGCTGCGCCAGGGGCGGCTCGGCCTCGGGCCTTCGGTGTTCGCCGAGGCCCGCCGGGCCTCTCCTTCCGTCGCCCAGCCTGCGCTCACCCTGGGGGACGCCGACGCGGTCTTCACGGAGATCGCGCGCGCCTCGGGGGCGGGGGCCGGGGGGGAGCGCCGCGCGGCGCTGGCGGGGCTGTTCGCGCGCGCCACCGATCTCGAGCGGGACTTCTTCGCGCGGCTCCTCGCCGGCGAGCTCCGCCAGGAGAGGCTGGAGCCGGTCATGGTCGACGCGGTGGCGCGCGCGGCGCGGGTGCCGCCGGCCTCGCTGCGGCGCGCGGTGATGCTGGCCGGCGACGCGGCGGAGGTGGTCAAGGCCGCGCTCCTCGAGGGGGCGCTCGGCCTCCAGCGCTTCTCGCTGCAGCTGCTCCGCCCCGTGCAGCCGATGCTGGCGCAGTCGGCCGACGACGTCGTGACGGCGCTGAGCGAGCTCCGCGCGATGGCGCTGGAGTGGAAGCTCGACGGCGTGCGCGTGCAGGCGCACAAGGCCGGCGACGAGGTGCGCGTCTTCAGCCGCGGCCTCGGCCCGGTCACGAAGGCGGTCCCCGAGATTGTCGAGATCGTCCGGGCGCTCCCGGTCCGCTCGGTCGTGCTCGACGGCGAGGCGCTCGCCTTTCGCCCGGACGGCGCGCCGCACCCGTTCCAGGTCACGATGCGCCGCTTCGGCCGCGCGCACGACGCGGCCGCGCTGCGGGCCGAGCTGCCGCTGCGCGCCCTGTTCTTCGACGTGCTGCACCTCGACGGCGAGGATCTGCTCGACCGGCCCGGCAGCGAGCGCACGGCGGCGCTCCGGCAGGTGCTCGACCGGTCGCTGCGCGTCCCGCGCATCGAGCTGCCGACGGCGGCCGAGGCCGAGGCGTTCTTCGCCGACGCGCTCGCCCACGGCCATGAGGGCGTGATCGCCAAGTCGCTCGCCGCGCCCTACGAGGCGGGGCGGCGCCGCGGCACGTGGCTCAAGGTGAAGCGGGCGCGCACCCTCGACCTGGTGGTGCTCGCGGCCGAGTGGGGGACCGGCCGGCGCCGGGGGCTGCTCAGCAACCTGCACCTCGGGGCGCGCGATCCCGCGGCCGGGGGCTTCGTCCTGCTCGGCAAGACGTTCAAGGGCATGAACGACGAGGTGCTCGCGTGGCAGACGCAGCGGCTGCTGGAGCTCGAGATCGGCCGCGACGCAGACACGGTGTACGTGCGGCCGGAGATCGTCGTCGAGGTCGCCTTCGACGGCCTGCAGTCGAGTCCGCGGTACCCCGGGGGGGTCGCGCTGCGGTCTGCGCGGGTGAAGAGATACCGGCCTGACAAGCCTGCAGGCGAGATCAGCACGATGGACGAGGTGCGGGCGATCCATGCGGGTGCGCTTGCGGGCGAGGCGGCCGAGAAGGGACAGGCCGGTGGTGGAGGAGAGGAGTTGGAGGACGACGGGTGAGGCTCCGGTCGAAGCGACAGCGCGCTCCGTTTCACGACCCTCCCTGCATCCGGCGAGGGGGATGGCAGGGACAAGGATCAGCAGAGCAGGAGCCATGTTGCGCATGGCGTGACCTCCGCGCAGCAAGCTACGTCCCCGCCCAAGGACCGCCCCTTCATCCCCTCTTGAAGCGATTCGCGCGCTCCTTCCCGCGGCGCCATCACCCTTGCTCTCCCATCCAGTCCGCAGGCCCCCGGAGAGGGTGTTCGTGGAGCGGGGTGGGGGCCCCCTACCTCCGCTCCCCCCCGCGCGGATCGCCCCCTCCCCCCGCGGCCGGCTCCACCGCGACGTAGTGGACCGGCAGCGCCGGATCCAGCGAGTACCCCTCTGCGTCTCTCCGGAGCCACGGCTTCATCCCGAGCTTCCGCAGCTGGTTCATCGCCACGTAGATCCGGTTCGCCGCCGCGTCCGGCAAGATCCGCTCACCGGGCCACCCCGCCTCCTTCAGCGCGGCCAGGGAGAGCCCTCGGCCGGGCGCAGACCGCTGCTGCTCGGCCAGCGCGTGCAGCAGGCGCCGCGCCGCGTGGCGCTCGCGCAGGTCGTGCCAGCCGCCGCCCGGCGGGCGGACGAAGCGCGCCCCCTCGGTCAGGAGGAGCTCGCGCTCGCCCTCCGCCCGCGCCTCGGGCAGGCCGCCCAGCGCCGCCAGGCTGCGCTCCAGGATCCGGAGCAGCAGCCGCACGTCGTCGGATCGGCTCGCGCTCGACGGCGATCCCTCCCGGGCGCGCGCGATCCTGCGCCGCGCCGCGCCCGCGTGCGCCGCCGCCTCCTCCCCCCGCCCCGCGCGGCGCGCCGCCTGGGCGAGCGCGAGGTCGACGAAGCCGGACGCCACCCGCGCGAGCTCCACGTCGGGCTCGTCCCCGAGCTGCGCGAGCAGCCGCTCCGCGGGCTCGATCGCGCGCCGCGCCTCGTCCACCTCGCCGACCGACGCGAGCGCCGCCCCGAGGCGGCAGAGGGCGATCCCCTCGGAGCGGCGGTCCCCGACCTCGCGGAGCAGCCCCACCGCGCGGCCGTGGCACGCGCGCGCATCGGCGAGGCGCCCCTCCTCGTGGTGGAGCGCGCCGAGGTTGCCGAGCGTGATCGCGAGCAGCCGGAGATCGCCCACCTCGCCGAGGATCGCGGCGGCGCGCTCGTAGCGCCGCCGCGCCTGCGCGGGCGCCCCGCGCTCCTGCTCGAGCAGGCCGGCGTTCGTCGAGAAGATGCCCTCCATCCGGCCGTCGCCGATCTCCGCCGCCATCGCGATCGCCTGCTCGTAGTAGGCGGCGGCCTCGCCCTCGCGGCGCTCGTCGTGGTGGAGCGCGCCGAGGTTGCCGAGCGCTCGCCCCTCGGCGCGGCGGTCGCCGAGGGCGCGGTGGAGCGCGAGCGCCTGCGCGTAGTGGTCGCGCGCGCGCTCCATGTCGCGCCGGCCGTGGTGGAGCACGCCGAGGTCCGCGAGGATCCCCGAGAGGAGCGCCTCCGCGCCGAGCGCCGCCGCCTGCGCGCGGGCGCGCTCGAGGTCCTCGAGCGCGGCCTCCGCCTGCCCTCGGAGCCGCCGCGCGCGCCCCCGCGCCGCGAGCGCGCGGGCCACGACGCGCGGATCGGCCGCGAGCGCCTCGGCCGCCGCGAGCGCGCGGTCGAGCAGCTCGAGCTGCGCCCCGAACGGCCCCCGGGTGCTGAGCACGGGCTCGACGGCGCAGAGCGCCCGCAGCGCGCGCTCGGCCGCCGCCCCGGAGCCGGCGCGAGGCGCCGTCGCCAGGGCGAGCGCCCCCTCGGCGACGGCGAGCAGCTCCTCCAGATCGCCGGCGATGCGGTTGAGCGCCTCGAGCGCCCCGCGCCGCTCGAAGTCCGCGGCCGCCGCCTCGCCGGCGGCCAGGTAGAACGCCGCGTGCCGCTCGATCGCCGCCTCGCGCTCCCCGCGCTCGGCGAGCTTCTCGGCGGCGAGCTCTCGCACCACCTCGTAGAGCGCGAAGCGCGTCGCCCCGTCGCTCCTCGGGGGCGCCGCGCGGAGCAGCGACTTGTCGCGCAGCGCCTCGATCCGATCGATCGCGGCGGCGTCGGGCTCCGCGAGGACGGCGGCGGCCGCCGCGAGCGTGAACGGCCCGTGGAAGGCGGAGCAGCAGGCGAGCGCCCGTCGCTCGCGGTCGTCGAGGAGGTCCCACGACCACTCGATCGCGCTGCGCAGCGTCGCCTGCCGCGCCTCCCTGCCGCGCGCCGCGCCCGCGAGCAGGTCGAGCCGGCTCCCGAGCCGCGCGAGCAGGCCGCGCACGCCGAGCACGCCCTCGCGCGCCGCGGCGAGCTCGATCGCGAGCGGAATGCCCTCGAGCCGCCGCACCAGCGCGGCGACGTCGGCGAGGTGCTCGTCGCCGGGCGGCGGCGGCGGCGCGGAAGCGCGGTGGGCCGCGGCGCGATCGAGGAAGAGCGCCACGGCCGCGCTCCGCTCGGTCGAGCCCTCCGCGGGGAGGCCGAGGGGGCCGAGCTCGTAGCTGATCTCCCCTGCCAGGCGGGTGCGCTCGCGCGACGTCGCGAGGAAGCGGAGCTCGGGCGCCGCGCGCACCCACGCGTCGAGGGCGGGCGCTGCCTGCTCGAGCACGTGCTCCAGGTTGTCGAGCACGAGCAGCGCCGGCCCCTCGGTCGCGAGGGCGCGGCCGATCCGCTCGACGAGCGTCGCTTCCCGGCGCCCTGCCGCGACCTGCGCCCCGATCGCGCGCGCGACCGCGCCGCAGACGGCGCGCAGGTCGCGGCAGGCGGTGAGCTCGCAGAGCCACACGGCCTCGCCGGCGTGCGCCTCGGCCCAGCGGCTGGCGAGCTCCAAAGCGAGCCGCGTCTTGCCCATGCCGGCCGGGCCCCAGAGGGTGACGAGCCGCTCGCCGCGCCGGAGCAGCTCGGCGATCGCGACGAGCTCGCCCTCCCGGCCGATGAAGCGCGACGCGGGCAGGGCAAGGTGCCGCCTCCGCGGCCGAGCTGCGTCCGCCATGCGCCGACCTTCGATCGGACGGGGGCTGGATTCAACGCCGGAGCGGGCGGACGGGCGTGAAGACGACTGCGCCGGTGCGGCAGCCGCCGTCGACCGCCGCGTAGAGGCCCTCGATGCGGTCGAGCGCCGCGGGCCGCGCGCGAAAGGCGAGCTCCGCGCCCTCCGGCGTGCGCAGCCGGCCGGATCCGCCATCCTGGCAGGCGCCGGAGACGGCGTGCCTGGGAGTTGGGCTGGGGCTCACGATCGCGAAGGGCCTCGTGGAGGCCCACGGCGGGAGGATCTGGGCGGAGAGTCGGCCAGGAGTTGGCACCACGCTCTTCTTCACGCTCCTTCTGGCCCCGCCGGAATGACGAGCGCGGCGCGCTGGGCGCGGGCACCGGCGGCGCGCCGGACAGCGCGGATGATCGTCGGCCGTTCAAAAGCCCTCGAGCTTCGCGCACGTGCCCATCCCGACCTCGTGGCCCGGCCATGCCCAAGGCGGCGCCGGCCACGACGCCGCGCGTCCCTCAATCTCCGTGCTCGGCACCCCCTCAAACTTCGCGAGTACGCTCATTCATCCGCAGCCTGGCTGGCCTATTTTCGGCCCAGACCATCTCATCAGCACACTCGCGGCGCTGGGACAGAGCGAGAGCGGCGTGCCCTTCGCGTCGGCCAGGACCGGCGCATCGCCGAGCTCGAGAAGCGCTCCGCGCGGCTCGAGGAGAAGCTCGCGCTCGCTGAGAAGCTCATCGATCTCCCCAAAAAAGTCTCTGCCATTCTGGGCATCAACCTCACGAGCGACGAAGAGCGCTGATGGACGTTATCGAAGAGCTCGATGACCCGCACGTCCCCATCGCGCAGGCGTGCGCGACACTCGGCGTCAGCCGCGCTACGCTCTACCGGCAGACCCAGCCCGCGAGGCCACCCGCGCTGCGGGGGCCCGTTCCGAGCCCACGCCGTCTCAGTGACCCCGAGCGGCAAACCGTGCTCGAGGTGTTGCACAGCGACGAGTTCGTCGACCAGCCCCCGCCGGAGGTCTACGCGACGCTGCTGTCGCGCGGCGTCTACCTTGCCTCCATCCGTACGATGTACCGCCTGCTCGCGGCGTCCGGCGAGAGCGGCGAGCGACGCGCGCAGCGTGGGCCGACGAAGCATGCCAAGCCGACGCTCACCGCCACAGCCCCCAACCAGATCTGGACGTGGGATATCACCAAGCTGCGCGGGCCGCTGCCCGGGGTCTTCTACTGCCTGTACGTCGTCCTCGACCTGTTCAGTCGCATGACCGTCGGCTGGCTGCTCGCCGAGCGCGAGAGCGCGGAGCTCGCCGAGCACCTCTTCGCAGAGACGGTCGCCCGCCACGGCGTCGAGCCCGGTTCGCTCACGGTGCACGCCGACCGCGGCTCCGCGATGAGGTCGGAGGGGCTCGCCCAGCTCCTCGGCTCGCTCGGCGTCGTTCGTAGCTTCAGCCGGCCTCACGTCAGCGATGACAACGCCTTCTCCGAGTCGCAGTTCAAGACGCTCAAGTACCAGCCCGACTATCCGGACCGCTTTGCCTCGCCGGCTCATGCACGAGCGTGGTGCCAGGAGTTCTTCGGCTGGTATAACGACCTTCATCAGCATTCTGGTCTTGCGCTCTTCACACCTGCTGATGTATTCTACGGCCGCGTCGAAGATATCGCGGCTCGGCGCCAGGTCGCCCTCGACACGGCCTACGCCGCGCATCCGGAGCGCGTAGTTAAAAGAAGCCGGATCGTTGCGCGGAGAAGTGTGGCGCGGCGATCCGAAGTGGCGGGACCGCGAGCGTCGCGACGCGTCGTTCATGGGTCGAAAGAGTGGGTCGAGCGCGGCGCCGAGCGTGCAGAGGGGCGCATTGGCGTGCCGCGGGCACACGTCGCCCTCCGGGCGTTGGTCTGGCCCGGGATGTTCTTGCGGCTACGCGGCGTCTCCGAGCGCCTTGCGGCGCAGGACGGTGCTCTTCCAGTACGGCGGCCGCCGCGTCGGCGCTGGGGGAGCGGCCTGGAACGTCGGTCGGCTCGCCGAGCGCGGTGAGGAAGCGGGCAATGCTGCTCGGCTCGGTGAGCAGGGCGACGAGCTTCATCCTGCCCTTGCAGGCCGGGCACTCGAGGACATCGATCGCAAACGTGCGGCGCAGAAGCTCGGCGCGGTTTGCCGACCGCCCGAACAGCGCACCATCCTGGGCGAGCCTGCGGCGCCAGGGGAACGGAAACGTCAGAACCCATTGACGGAGCGCCACCTCGGGCAGCACGTCCTCGATGAGGTTCGCCGCCGTGGCGCACATGCGCCGGCCGAGGCACGACGGGCAGAATCCACGTCCTTTACAGCTGAACGCGACCAGACGGCTCTCGTCGCAGCCATCGCACCGAAGCCGCGCGAAGCCGCGGCAGAGCAGCCCGCAATCGAGGTAGGCTTCGAGCTCCTTCTTCGCGTGCTTGGGTATCCGGACGGCGATGGCGCCGTCATCGATGGCGCCGTAAAGCGCCGCGCTTCACAGGCGCGCGTCGCAAGCGCCGCGCGACGCCACCGACACCCCCGCCGCGTTCGCGGTGCAGGCGTTGCTGTACGTCCTGCCGTCGCAGCCGCAGACAGGATCGTACACCTGGAGGCAGGCCCGCGGGGTGGGCTCGCACGTGCCCATCTGATCGCCCGCGCCGCACTGGGCCTCCGGGCTGTAGTCGCAGAAGAACCCGCGCTCGCACGCGAGGCCGGCGATGCCGCCGCACGCCTGCGCCTCGGGAGCCCCGCACTCGCCGGACGACGCCACCGACACGCCCGCCGCGTTCGCATAACAGGCGTTGCCATACGTCTTCCCGTCGCAGCCGCAGACCGGGTCGTACACGTCCAGGCACGCCTCCGGGATGCGCTCGCAGGTGCCCGTCTGATCGCCCGCGCCGCACTGGGCCTCCGGGCCGTAGTCGCAGAAGAACCCGCGCTCGCACGCGAGGCCGGCGATGCCGCCGCACGCCTGCTCCTCGGGAGCCCCGCACTCGCCGAGCGACGCCACCGACACGCCCGCCGCGTTCGCGGCGCACTCGTTGCCGTACGTCTTGCCGTCGCAGCCGCAGACAGGGTCGTACTCCTTCGTGCACATCTTCGGGATGGGCGTGCAGGCGCCCCACTGATCGCCCGCGCCACACATGGCCTTGATCTCGTAATCACAGAAGAAGCCGGGCTTGCACGTGAGCCCTAGGAAGCCGCCGCAGAGGGCCACCGAGATGGTGCCGCCTGCCCTCGCCTCCTGCGCCTCGGAGGCGATCGGCTCGACGGCCTCGTCGGCCATCTCCACCTGACAGCCCGCGGCGAACGGGGCCATCGAGAGCGCGAGCCAGAGCGCGGAGGCGAATCGATGATTGTGGATACGACGCTGAACGTTCATGATGTCTCTCCATGGGGCCTCGCCGCTCCCGGCGGCGGTTGCAATGCACGAGCACCTTCCTCCGCGGCGGCGACATGCGCAGCGTCGAAGCGAAGGATCGACGCGTTGCTCGACGCGGCGATCGCCGTGTCGAGGACGCCTCAGCGACGCGCCATCGGGGTCCGTCGCCGTGTTGCGGAGGCATAGTTCCCTTGGCAGGAGTCGGGCCATGCGGCTTTTGCGGGGTTCACGCCTTTCCGCGGTCCCCGGGCGGTCCGGATCGGGCAGGGGCTTGCTCAAATAGGCGCGAGCTTGCGCAACTTGCGCGACAGCGCCCCGCGGGGGACTCCGGCCCGCGGTTCGAGGTGCGGTTCGAGGTAGGGGGCGCGGATGCACCGCCGCCTTCGCCCCGCCGCCTCCTGCGCCGCCCTCACCGCGCTCCTCAGCAGTTGCAGCGCCACGCCCGACGCCGCCTCCGCTGCCCAGGCCCCCGCGCACGGGCAGCACGGCGCCGGCCCAGCCGCTCATGCCGGCGCTCACGGCGGCAACGCCGGCCACCACGTCGGCAACGCCGGCCACCACGGCGGCAACGCCGGCCACCACGGCGGCAACGCCGGCCACCACGGCGGCAACGCCGGCCACCACGGCGGCAACGCCGGCCACCACGGCGGCAACGCCGGCCACCACGGCGGCAACGCCGGCCACCACGGCGGCAACGCCGGCCACCACGGAGCGCGACGTGTCCGGGTGAACGCCGCCCCTGTCCGTGCGACGCGCGACGTGTCCGGGTGAAATCGCGGCGAGGAGGGTGTTGACGGCCCTGGTGGCGCGGCGCGCGGGGGCGTGGAGCAGGTGGTGCGGAAGCGCACGAGGTCGAGGTAAGCGCGCGCGGCCTTGCCGACGTCGCCCTCCAGGGCGGCGAGCGCGTCGAGCACCGCCTGCGGGTCGCCGCGCTTGGCGAGCGGCGTGGTCCCCTGCAAGAGCGCGAGCGCGGCGGGCCGCGACGCGCTCGACCACCCCAGCGCCGCCGCTTCACCGCATCGCGGCGCTCCCGCTCACGAACCGAAGCGCGGCGCGAGGACGTGGTTCTCGAGGTGAACGTGCTGAAAGATGTCCTGCTCGATCGCCTGAAGCTCCCCGAACAGCGCGCGATAGCTGCCACAGGCCCAGTCGGGGAGCGCAAAATCGTCGCTCGCATCCCGGATGGTCTCGAGGAGCTTCGCCACCGCGAGGTGCTCGTCGCGCATCGCCGCGAGGGCGCGCGTCGTCTCCGGGTCGACGTGTGCGCCCGCCGAGCGGAGCGCCGGAAACAGCGTCGCCTCCTCGTCGTCGAGGTGCAGGAGCAGGGCCTCCGAGAGCTCGCCCACAGCGCCGTCGAGGGCGCGCAGCTTCGGGTTGTGCTCCCCGTGAACCCGCGCGACCTTCGCCGCGAGCGGCCGCACGAAGGGCAGCGCCTTTCGCAGGTACGCGTGGTGCTTGCCCACGATGTGGTCGATGAGCGCGGGCGTCGGGACCTCGCGCACCGCGCCCGGCGCGCCGCCTCGCCGCTCCGCGATGGCTCGCTCGAGCTGCCCCAGGAGCGCGGAGAGCTCGACTCCGCGCTCCTTGGCGGCTTGCTCGAGGCTGAGCTCTCCGCGGCAGCAAAAGTCGATGCGGTGCTGCTGGAAGACCTGGGCGCACTCGGAGTGATCAAGAACGATGTTGGCGACCGATCGGGTTGGGTTCAGCACGGTGGACCTCCTGTCGTCCGCGTAAGCAGGGCGCGTGCCGGAGATCCATCGCGCGCGGATCCACCCGATTTCGCCCCCGAAATCGCTGGCGGGCTTGCCTCCTCTCCGGTCGCGTTCCAAAATGGAACGCATGGAACACCCGCGCCAGAGCTGCGAGGTTTGCGGCCTGATCCCGCTCGCGCCGCGCCTGTCCGGTGCGACCGATGTGGTCGCCCGCAGCGCCGCGATGCAGGCCGTATTTCGACGCGTGGCGCGCTTCGCGAGGAGCGAGGCGCCGGTCGCTGTCCTGGGCGAGACGGGCACCGGCAAGGAGGTCGTCGCGCGGATGCTGCACGCGAACTCGCCGCGCGCGTCCGGCCCCTTCGTTCCGGTGAACGTCGCGGCCTTGCCGGCCGAGCTCCTCGAGTCCGAGCTCTTCGGGCACGGCAAGGGAGCCTTCACCGGCGCCACGCAGAATCGGCGCGGGCTGTTCGAGGCGGCGAGCAAGGGGACGCTCTTCCTCGACGAGGTGGCCGAGCTGCCCCTGCCGCTGCAGGCCAAGCTGCTGCGCGCCCTGCAGGACGGCGAGATCCGGCGTGTCGGCGAGAACCAGGCCTTCGAGACCGACGTCCGCATCGTCTGCGCGACGCACCGAGATCTCCTGCAGCGCGTGCGAGGGGGGGCGTTCCGCGAAGATCTCTATTATCGCCTCAAGGTCCTCTCCGTGCAGGTTCCGCCCCTCCGGGAGCGGCGAGACGACATCCTCCCGCTCGCGCGCCGCATGCTGGGCGAGGAGCGCACCAGGGCGCATGGCTTCACCGACGCCGCGCAAGCCGTGCTCCTTCGCCACCCCTGGCCGGGCAACGTGCGCGAGCTGCAGAACGCCGTGAAGCACGGCGCGGCGCTCGCGACCGGCGCGAGGATCGACGCCGAGGACCTCCCGGAGGAGCTGCTCACGCCGCCGCCTGCACCTCGCGCACCGTATGCGCTTCGGTCGCTCGCGGAGGTCGAGCGAGAGCACATCCTCCGCGTCCTCGATGCCTGTGGCGGCTCCCAGGCGGAGGCCGCGCGCGTGCTGGGGGTCGGGCGCAACACGCTCTGGCGCAAGCTGCGCGAGTACAGCGCGAGCTGATGGCACGTCTCCTGCAATTCTCGTGATCAGCATCTCGTGAAAGGAGGCGCTCATGCTCTCGACCCAGTTCACCCACCACCTGTCGCTCGAGGTGTCGTGCCCCGCGTGCCCGGAGACCTACGCGGTCCCGCTCGACGCCATCGAGCAGAGCCAGCGCCTCGTCGACGAATACGGGCCCTGCTCCGGAATCGTCAGCTACGAGTGTCCGACTCCGTACCTCGCGTCGCTCGCGCCGCGAGCAGCGATCGCGCGCCTGCACGAGGCGGTTCGCGCGTTCGAGGAGGAGGTCCGGGGCAGCGGCGCGCGCGCCGTATGGGCCGACGGCCAACCCGACACGCCGGAGAATGGGCCTCGTCTCGGCAGCATCATGAAGGCGTTGCTGGCCTCGCCAGGTGCGGCAGCCGCGGCGGCGAGCAGGGCCGCGCCCTCGCCAGGTGCGGCAGCCGCGGCGGCGAGCAGGGCCGCGCCCTCGAGGCCGCCGTCCGAGGTCGCGGCGATCACCGTGGAGCTCACGTGCTGGGACGACGACGGCGGCGCGCCGCAGGGGCCGGGGTCGGCGTGAAGCGCGATCGGCGGCTCCGCGGTCTGTCGTCGGAGCATCACCACGCCCTCGTCCTGGCCCGCGCCGTCGAGCGGCGGATCGACGCCTGGTCGACGTCGGAAGGCGCGCGCCTCCGCGAGCAGTTCGATCGGGAGCTCGAGCCTCACTTCCTCGCGGAGGAGCAGGTCCTCCTGCCCGCGCTGCGCGCCGCGGGCCGGCTCGACCTCTGCGAACGTGTCGAACGCGACCACGCCCGCCTGCGACGCGCGGCCACGTCGGCGTCGGCGGGTGACGCGAACGCCGCTCGGGCGTTCGGAGCAGAGCTCGCCGAGCACGTGCGCTTCGAAGAGCGGGACTTGTTTCCCGCGTGCGAGTCGCTCCTCGCCGACGAGATCCTCGACGAGGTCGCGCGCCGCGCGCCCAGGGAGGATTCACCAGGTCCATGACCCCACGGGCGGCGTGTCGATCACGAGGATCGGGTTGACACGAGGATCGGGTTGACGGCCTCCTCCTCGCAGGACTCCGGTGCGAGCACCGTCGTCGCGGCAGAATGCCGAGCGTCCTGCGCCATCGCCGACGCGCTCTGCGCCGCCGAGGACGGGCGCCGGGCCGGAGCGGGCGGACGGCGGGGATGCGGCGGGACGGGCGCGGTGGGGCGCCGGAGACGCGGCGGGCGCTCAGTCAGGGTCGCACGAGCGGGGTCACGAGCAGCTTCTTCCGTGCGCCGCTGAGCTCGACCTGCACCTCGATCCCGCGCCGATCGAGCACCGACAGCGGGCGGATCGGTGTCACCTGGGCATAGAGATCGCCGGCGCCGCACCAGGTGCCCTGGAGCGCGGGCGCCTCGGCGTCGTCGGGCGTGAAGACGACGGCGCCGGTGCGGCAGCCGCCGTCGACCGCCGCGTAGAGGCCCTCGATGCGGTCGAGCGCCGCGGGCCGCGCGCGAAAGGCGAGCTCCGCGCCCTCGGGCGTGCGCAGCCGGCCGGACTCGCCGTCCGGATCGGCGGTCGCCGTCCACCCGTCGCTCTCGAGCGAGAACGCGCCGCTCGGGTCCTCGGTTCCCTCGAACCACCGGGTCATGGTCGCGTAGCTGCTCACGCCGCCGCAGACGTAGAGCGTGACCGCACCCTCGCCGCGCACGAGGGCGAGCACGGCGTCCGTGCCGTCGACCGTGCCGACCGAGATCTCGGGCGGCGGCGCTTCGGGGTCTGCAGCGCACGCCGCGCAGAGCACGGCGCCGAGCACCCCGGCGGCGCGCGCGAGCGCGCGAGTGCTCTTCCTGGAGACAACGATCCCACCGGAGCGATGAACAAAGCGCATGGGGTCTTATTTTAGTCGAGACCCGGGGCGGAGGGAGCGGCAGTTCCGTGCCAAAGGCAAATGGGAGTCCGTGAGCGCTACGCCCCGCCGTCCGGCGGAACATCGCCGGACAGCCCCTTTCGTCGCGCGGCGCGGACCGCCGCGAGCCAGTGCACCTTGGCCGGGTCGCTCTCCCACGGCGGGGCTTCCCGGTAGAGCGAGTCCCAGAACTCCCGCGCTGCCGCCTCGGCGGTCGCGAGCTCGCTCTCGCCCTCGGGCGCGTCCTCGACGGCATCCACGAGAGCACGCCATGGGTCCGAGTCGTAGCCTCTCAGGTTCGGCCACGGCCTTGCGGGCTCTCCGTCGAAGAGCCCATCGCTGCTCCGGAGATAGCCCTCGTACGCGCTCTGGGCCACGGCGTCTCGCCGGCGACGGTTGACCTCGTCCACGCAGGAGTGGCGGTAGGACTCGGCCCATTCGCGGTCCTCCTCCGGCACGTCGTCTCGCCAGGCGCTCGCATAGAGATCGCGCAGTTCCTGCAGGAGCACCGCCGACTCCTTGAGAACCGTTGTGTGACGCAACGCGTCCGCGAGGGCTCGGTTGCGCGCCGCGCTCGGCCCGGGGAGAGGATGCGCCCTAAACGTCCAGGACCGCGCAACCTCCACCACCGGGCGGATGGGCCTCGTCATGGATCTCGGGAGCCCGCGGCGCCCGCGCCGAAACCCCCTCTGAAAGGCGCGGAGCGCCGAGGGCCGGTCCACCTCGGGGGCGTCATCGACCGTCAGCGCCCGCCATAAGGACGTCCGGTGGAGACGCGCTGTCGGATCGCCCGTCGCGCCCTCGCCCTCACCCGCGACCGTCTGCCCGAAGTCCACGACGAACGCAAAAAACGCGCTCTTGACGGCTTCGAGCAGCATCGGCCACGGTGGAGCGGGCTCCTTGTCGAACCTGCCCGTGAGGCTCTCGGGAGAGCCCGCGTCCACCCTCGGGCGGATGGCCTCGGGCCGCGAATCGTCGACCCACCTCCCGAATTTCTCGCGATGCGCCTCGGCCCATGCGCGGTCCGCCTCGGGCAGGTCGTCGTGCCATGCTTCGGCGCACAGCCTGCCCAGGGTCTCGAGGTCCATGTTCCGACCCCAAATATCCTTGGGCGGAAATAGGCAACTCGCCGTGCCCGCCTCGACCTCGCTGCGCCGCATGAGGTACCACACGCGCGACGTTTTGAGCTTCATGGATGATCCCCTGGCTCACCGCCCGTCGGGTCGGTGGGTTGCTCGTCCGGAAGGTCCGTTGGCCGAGGTGGGCACCCCCAGCCCGGCCCCGCGCCGAGCGGGCACAGGAGCGGGACGAGCTGAGGGGCAGCAAATCCCGGAGGCGGCGCCGGGAGCGAGATAAGCCAGTCGATCAGCTCATCGACTGTGATCGATCTGGGGTTCGTCAGGTCGGACGGCACCTTCTCCGGCTCGTAACGAAAATCCCACACGAACCTGCACTCGACCTGCGTCACGCCCGGCACCTGCTCCTCGTGCAGGATCTTGAGATTCATGGCCGCATTGCCCCGCCCTTGAAATTCGTCGGCACACATCATGTAGGTCACGGCGATATTTCCTCCTCCAAGGAGACACTGGATCAAGTCCTCGACGGTGTACGTCGGCTCCTGGTCATTCCAGCCGCTCCAGGTGCCGCCGGCCTTCAACCGGCACTGGAGCTTGCCCACCTGATCTTTGCGGTCCTTCTTGTAGGTCAGCAGCCACCTCAGCGCATTGGTGTTCAATTTCCTTTTTTGCAAGTCCGATAGCACATCGGCCGGCAGCGCCGCGATCCGTCGTCTGAGTTCGTCGCGATCGTCGGGGTCCACGATCGAGCAGCCAAGGGCGATCACGGCGACCGCAGCGACCGCCACAGCCTTCAGGAGCAGCTTCATGCGCGCAGGATTCCATGGAGAGGCGGTGAGCATCAAGCCATCCGCGCGCCCCGTCCCCGCGCCGCGCCTTCGCGATGCGCACTGCGGGTGTCGCTGTTCCTGAGCGAGCTCGCACGGGCGCGAGAGAGGACCGCGCTTCATCCCCGCGCCAGAGCGGCGCCACCGCCCCAAACCCGATACTTACGCCTGGGACGATATCGCCAGAGGCCGGGGCGATAAAAAAATGCCCATCGGGTCGTATTTTAGTCGAAACCCGGGGCGATGAAACCGGAGTTCCGCGGTGGACGGCCCCGGGTTCGTGCTCTCTCAACCCGGGTCGAGCGGCGCGAGCGTTCGCCGAGAGCCGCGCTCGAAAGAACGGCGCAACTCTGCGCTGCTGGTGAAGGGCGGGTCGGGCGGGCTTCCTCGACCCGGCGATGTGGGCAAACATTTCGGCACCGTCACTGCACTTCTTCAAACGCGAGACCCCGGCCAGTGGCGGCGCTTGGGCGCCGGTCAGCGTCCTCCAGGTGGTCCGTCGCGGCTTGACCGGCGGCGGCGACCGCTGGTAAGGTCGGCCACCGTCTGCGGGTACGTGGATCGGTGAATCAGGGGAAAACCGATGAATCATCGGCGCGGCGTTCTGCTCGTCGTGTTTGCCTGCGGCTGCTCCATCGTGGATCCCAGCGATCGCGACGAGCTGAGACACCAGCTCGCGTCAATGCCACTCCAAGAAATATCGAGGCTCAAGAGGCTAGGCATGAACGCCGCGGCCCTCGACTGGCTTCAGGGCAGGCCACCGGGAGATCAAATGGGCAAAATCCAGTGCCGCTACCAGGCTGGCGGTCAGTGGACCGAGTGGGCCGACCAGGAGCCGTCCTATATTGTCGCAGACATGCGCGTCTGTCTCATCGAGGAACCTTTCTTGGTGACCTACCTGATGTGCAAGGACGAATGGGAAGCGCTGCAGCGTCAAATCAGAAAAACTGATCTCATGAACAGCCTGCCGATCCCGGGCGGAGCGACCGTCGAGTGCCGGTTCGTATGGGACTTCCGCTACGAGCCGGACAAGGTACCGGCCGAGCTCACGGACCCCGACGCGGTCGACATGGACGACATCATCAATACCCTGATCGCGCTACCCGCGCCGCCTCCTGGGTGGGCCTTTCCTCGGCTCGTCCCTCTCCTCTGCCCGCTCGGCGCGGGGCCAGGCTGGGGATGCCCGCCCACGCCCACGGACCCGACCGGCGGACAGCCCACGGACCCGACGGGAGGACAGCCGGGAGATCGGCCATGAGGTGGCTGGCGAAGCACCCTGGAATGCTCGCAGTGCAGGAGGCAGGCTACGGATACGGCCTGTTCACGACCAAGAGCCCCGATCTCTGGAAATGGCACCTCGAGAATCTCGGCCAGCTGTGCGCAGAGGCGTGGGACGATGGCCTGCCCGAGGAAGACCACGCATGGGCGGAGCCGTATCGCAAGAAATTCAGCAGATGGCTTGACGTTCCTGGACACGCTGACATCGGCCACAAGGCGAATGCAGCGGATCTCCAGAACCGCCATGGCCGCTTCGGCGGAGAGCCCGCGCCACCCTGGCCCATGCTGCTGGAGGCCGTCAAAAGCGCTTGTTTTGCGATGATCGAGACCGCCAAACAGATGCGCCCCGGCGCGAGCGAGCGTGCGGCGGAGGATCCCATGTCGCGCCTCCACAGGACCTATTTCTGGCGAACGCTGACGTCCGACGATACGGCCGCGGAGATCCGAGCCGAGGCGCTCCGCGCCTTTCGGAGGGGATTTCGGATCGGCCGCCGTGGAAGACCGAGGACGCTGACGAGGCTCATCCACCCGATGCTGGAGCCTCCCGCGATCTGGGATATTGCGGCGCCCGCGCTTCCCGGTCCGAGCGCCGCGCGCGAGCGGGCCATCAGGGCGCTGCCGGTTCCGGACGATCCGAAGGAGCTTGCGGCACGCGAGCAGGAGCTGCGAGCGCTGTATGCGATCGCATGGCGAGATGACGTGCCGGAGGAGGACCGCCTCTGGGCAGCGTTGTACCGTGAAACGTGCATGCTGTGGGTGAATCAATGCCGGAGAAATGCCCTGGCGCAGAGCGCCTATGAAGGCTATCTCCAGAGCAGCGATGGACGCTTCGGCAGCGGGCCTGCTGGACCGTGGCGTAGCGTGGACGCCTTCGCCAAGGAACCCTGGTATTCTCTCGTGGACCGTGTCGAGGACGCGCCCGAGGGCGAGAGCGAGCCGGCGACGGCCGAGGCAGCAGTATGGGAATACTGGGATGCGCTCTACCGGGACGCCCCGCTGTGGGACAGCGACCCCGACCAGGTGCACTGGCTGGCGGCGGTCCGCGCCGCTCGAAGGAAGGCGCAGGCCGACGATGGTCCGCCGGCGATGGGCAGGTAGCGCTCGGACGGGGTCGCGCGCCGGGCTCGTCGCGCTGTCGCTCCTGCCCGCGGTCGCGCGGGCGGAAGAGAGCGCGCCGCCGCGCTGGGAGATCGACGTCAAGGCGACCTACGTCGTACTGGGGTCGCGTGCCACGCGCGCGACGGGCGGCATCATGCCATCGGTCACCGGCTTGCGCCGATGGCCCGTCCGCAACGCCGTGGACATCGGCATCGGCGCCGACGTGGGCCTCTTCGGTCTGGGCGGCGACGCGCGCTGGCTCGGCGTGCTGACCGGCCCCACGGCGGCCGTCCGGGGCAGGCCGTTCCGTGCGCCGGTGTCCTTCGAGCTCGCGGCGCGGCTCGACTTCGGGCGCATCCCTGTGTGCAACGCATGGGGGTTGTGCCTGCGTTATCTTGGATTCTTCCCGGCCATGGAGGCCGGCGCGGCCTATCTATCGACGCAGCATGTGGCGATCGTGGCGACGTGCGGTGTCCGCTTCATCCGCACGCTCGCGTGGTCGGGTGTCAGCGTGGAGCCCGCAGCGGCGGGCCGAATCTTCTGGTAGGTATGACCTTGACGGGCGTAGAGCCCACCGACCCCACGTGCGGTCGACCCGGAGATTGCTCATGAACCCTTCGCTGGAGGAGACGAAGCCCTTCGTGACTCGCATCGTGCGCGAGGCGGCGCTCGGACACGCGCTGTTCTCGACCAAGGATCCCGAACAATGGAGGTCGCACTCCGAGGAGCTGGGCAAGCTGTGCGCCGAAGTGTGGTACGACGATCTGCCGGAGAGGGACCGCGCATGGGCGGCGGCGCACCGCGAGAGCTTCAGGAAGTGGGTCGACGATCAGGGACCGAACGGCACAGAGCCGGGAGCCAGCGAGAGCGCTCTCCGGGGCAGCCAGGGGCACATTCCCCGGACGTTCACCCCGCCGTGGCCGATGCTGCTCGCCGCCGTCGAGAGCGCGTTCCTCGCCTTCGTCAATGCGTTCGACGAGACGCCTGCCAGCGACGGTGAACAGGCCGCGGCCGGGGCAGCCTCGCGCCTCCACCGTACCTACCTCTGGCGGATCCTTTCTTCCGACGACACGGCCGAGCAGCACCGGCCCGGGATGCTCCGCGCCTTCCAGCGGGGTTTTCGGCTCGCTCTCCGCGGCGCCCCGAGCTCGATGAAGAAGCCCATCCCTCCGATGCTGGAACCACCGTGGTACTGGGGCGCCGGGCTGCCGGGGTACCACGGACCGAGCGCCGCGCGCGAGCGAACCCTCCGTGCCGAGCGCGACCAGGCCCTCCAGGCTCCGCCAGTACCCGACGATCGACAGGGCGCACTGGCTCGCCGCGGTCCGCGCCGCTCGAGCCAAGGCGCAGGCCGACGACGGTCCGCCCGAGAGGGCGCGATAGCCCCGGGAGAGCCCGTCCGCCTAATCGGCCCCGCTGCAGTCCGAGACGTGAAAGACCGCCGTCTCCACGCGCGCCGTTGCCCCGTCGAAGAGCCGGATGATGTCACACGGCCCCGCCGTCACGTCGGCCTCGTACGGGTCCGTTGGCTGCTCCTGGACGATAATCTCACAAGGACCCTGGTAGAGATCTCCGTCGATCGTCGCAGATACATGAGGCAGGCCGCCCCCGTCCATGACGTTGATGAACGAAAGCCGGGCACCGTCCCCCTTCTCCACCACCACGCTGAGGCCGCCCGAGTTCCGTACCACGCACAGCCCTGTCGGATCGTCGTCCAGGCCCACAAGTTTCGTTCCGTTGCCGCCGGTGTCGATCACCAGCTCTTCGCCGGCGCGCGTCACAACCGCCTTGCCCGAGACCTCGGGCTCGGCTTGAGCGAGGCATCCTCCACCCGAGCTCCACACGACAACCCACAACAGCGGCGAGAGCGCACGTGCGAGAGAATTTGCCATCGGCTCGCTCATGTCGTGCATTCGCCGAAGCTTAGAGGGATCACCGTCGGCGGGTGCCCCGCGGGCGTGCAGCACATCACGTGCTCTTTTCCATTCTCCTCGACATACACCGCGCGTTCCTCGTATCCCTCGTAGCAGATCTCCTCGTCCTCGGTCGGGATCACGCAAAGGGTGTACCCGTCCGGGAGGTCATCGCGAACGACGCCTGCGCAAGCACGTGCGAACGACGGCGACTCGGGTGAGGTGGAGGTATCTTCCCGCCAGCCATCCCAGAGGACCTCTGTCTCTTCCGCACAGCCTTGCACCTCGTTCTGCGTGCCCTTCCAGAGCCACACGGCACGATCGCCCTCGTGGGGCCCTGTGCCAGGGCAGTCGCGGTCGGGGACACAACCTACCGCGGCCGCAGCGCCGATGAACAGAAGAACACATCGCATCGACAGAAGCCCTCCTAGTACATCGCAGGACCACAGCTCACATCGCCGGTCTCGCAGTACGCCCGGCCCAGCTCGGCTCTCGTCGCCACGCTCATTTTGCGCGAAAGCGCGGTGCGCGGCCGGTTGTCCGCTTCCCTCAATGCGGTCGGCGCCGAGCCCAGCGTTCGCGTCCAGCGCCGTACCTCTCGTGGCGGAGAGAACATATCCACCAGGGTCGCCCCATGCTTCTCCGCGCGGAGCATGATCCGAGCCGGGTGGATCAGGCAGAGCACCCCGGCGCCTATCGCAGCCAACGCCGCGAGCGAAGCAGCGATGCGTAGGGGGAGTGACCGGGGCGACATTCCAGAAGGCGTGCGCCGGGCGGCCAGGAGCTCTCGATCCGGTTGCCGGATCAACGACGGTGGGGGTGGCAAAACCGGCTCCTCCGGGGTGGAGGCCGGCGACGAGGGCACATCGAGCGGGGGAACCTGCGGCAGCGGAGGCTCGTCCTCGTTCGACGGCGCAAGCCCCGATGGCACAGCCCCGGGCGCGACCTCGGACGGGCAAGTATCCGGGCCTTCCATCACCGATGCTCGCGACCGTGGCCCTTCCATGCGCGAGCTGCGCAGCGTTGACGGCGCTGCGCCAGCGCTCGAAGCCCGATCATCACGGCAGCTCGGCGCCTGGTCCAACGTAGGCCATGCGTCCACGAGATCTTCGAGCACGGTGATGAAGTGGTTGACGTTCCTGTATCTGCGACGCGGATCCTCAGCCAGGGCCATCTCGATCGCGGCGGCGACAGCGCGCGGGGTGTCGTTCGGGATGACCGGGGTCGTACGCCGCGCCCCCAGTTCACCGGTCTGGCCGACGTCGAGCGAGCGACGGCACACGAGCTCGTACAGCAGGGCCCCGAGGCCATAGACATCTGCGCGTGGGCCAACACGGTCGCCGCTCAGCAGCTCCGGCGCCACCAGCGGCTCTCGTGCGGCTTCGTGCGGCTCGATCCGGAACAACCTGACCAGACCGAACTGGCGGATGCAGTAGTCGCGCTGCGACGTAATGAACACGCGCTCCGGACTCAGCGCCCCATGACACCAGCCCAGCGCGTGGCAGCGCTCGATCGTGCGGGCGATCTCTATCACCATCCGCAACGCGGTCGCCCCGAGATCGACCCCGGATATAGCGTCCTTGATGCCGATACCGTCGCTCCGCCGGCACGCGACCCAGGCAGATAGGCCGCCTGCGTCGCCGTAGAGAACGGGCTCGATCTGCGGCACCGCTCGCGAGATATCCTGCAGCCGCCTCAACTCGGACGTGAAGGCCTTCCTGTCCAAGGCTTGGCCCTCGCGAACGTGCAACAACACCGTCGTTCGCTCATCGCCTACTTGCCGGGCGAGGAACGTGCGGATCATGCCATCGTGAACCTCACCGAGGATCCGGTGACCTTCCCAGACCGCACCAGGCTCTACCACGAGAATCGCACCTCCGCGCCAGCCCTGCGCGCGCGGATCTGAGTGCCATTCGGCAGCACCGCAACCGCGAGTGTTGCGGCCCCCAGGGCGGTCCCGGCAACAAGCGCTGCCGTGCTGAGGTGCTGCTTTACCTCGACGGCCTGCTGCTCGCTTCGAAACACGCCCGCTGCCTGAATGTCCGAGTGGGGCTTGCACATCTTGTCTCTCAAAGCGCTGTCCTCGATAGATGCCACGATGTGCAGCACGATGCCTGAGACCAGGAATGCGCCCGACGCTGCGGAGCCCGTATAGAGAAGCCACGGCGCCAGACCGGGTTCCGGCCGTACCGGCGCGCCCGCCGGCGTCGCCTTCAACGGAGCGACCGAGCGCACGCTCGCCGGTTCGACGCTCAGGAGGACGACGCGCGATTCTCTCGCGGTGACGTGCACCGTGGAGCGTACCTTGCGGCCATCCGGCAACATGGCCGTCACCTCATGCTGCCCTGGCGCGACGTAGATCTGACCGCTCTCGTCCACGATGCGCCCGTCCACGAGCACGGGCGCCGCCCCGGCGGGCGCGAACACGTGGAGCTGCGCCACCTCGAGCCGCACCGCCGCCAGGTCCGCGTGCCGCGTGTCGTGGAGCCGCCGCTCCCTGGGCGTGGCCGGCGGGCGCATCTCCTGCACACACCGCGTGAGCTCCACCACGGCGTCCACCCAGCGCCCGAGCCGGCGGTCGAGCTGCCCGAGCTGGCAGATCCCCACCGTGGAACGCTCGATATCGTAGATCTGCGCCCACAGGTCGCGTGCGCGCGCGACGTCGAGCCGGTCCAGGGCGGCCTCTGCCTCCTTGATCATGGCTGTCACGCGCGGCGACCGAGGCGGCGGCTGCGCGGCGAACGCTGGATCGAGCGCGAGGAGGAACATCGCGACGGCCGCCACATGCGACCAACAGATGACCAGCGCAGAACGCAGCAAAGCGCACCTCGGCCCTACCAAAGGGACCGATACCGCGCCGGCCCAATCCGGCGCGGTACCGTCTTTCAGCTCAGCCTCGGCCTCGGCCGGAGCGGCGTCCATCCCTCGGGCAGACGTGCACTAACATAGGTCTGCCCGCGCTTTGAATCCCCCACAGGCCGAATTTGCCCTCGCGGACGCATTGCAAATCGCGCCCCCAAATTCTCACCAAATCGCCCTCCTGGGCGGTCGGGGTGCACCGGCACGGAGCACGCCTCTGGTGATACGGAGCGCGCGTCTGGTGAGGAAGAGGGCCTCTCTTGGGAAAAGAGGGCCTCTTTTGGAAGAAGAGGGCCTCTCTCTCAGAAGATGAGCACATGCCCTGGCCGCCCATCCGGGCTCCCCGAGGCGGGCCGAGCGCAACGAGCGATCCTCCGGCCACGGAGCAAGATCGCGACGGCTGCCCGAGCGCGCGGGGCGTTGCATCCAGCCAACCCGGACCGAGATTCGGGACGCCCCTGACGAAGGAGGAATTTCATGGGTTATCGCAATCTCACCCCGCAAGCGATGGTCAACATCTCGGGCCCCTGGCTCGATCCGGAGCAGGATCGGAGGGTCTTCACGTCGCTGCCGCTGCTCGCGCCGCTCCTGCCCGCGGTCGAGGAGGCGCACGGCCGGATCCTCACCACGCAGCGGCTCGGCTCCAGCCTTCAGCAGCAGGCGAAGGCGCTCATGGAGAAGGCCCTCGCGCTCGACGCCACGCACGATCGCAAGCTCCGCGGGGCGTACAACTACCTCGGCGCGCTCGCCGAGATGACCGACGACCCCGCGTTCGCGGCGGCGGTCCTCGATCTGCGCGACCGGCTCGCGCCGGCGGGGCTCAAGGCCGTCTCGCGCAGCTACGGCGACCAGGCGGGCGACGCCAAGCTGCTCCCGTCGCGGCTCGACGACGCGTCGGAGAAGCTGCTCAAGAAGCTGAAGACGCCCGAGGGGCCGCTCGCGCAGGTGGTGGACGCCTGGGTCGCGGCCGCGCTCGAGATCGAGAAGGTGGAGGCGCAGCGCGAGCAGCTCGCGCTGAACGCCCCGTCGAACACCGACGGCGCCACGCCGCGGGAGGTGGTGAACGCCCGCAACGCCTGGATCCGCGTGGTCCGGGCCGTCGAGACGAACCTCGCCCTCGAGAAGGCGGCGACCGGGGAGATCGCCGAGCGCCTCCTCGGCCGGCTCCGCCGCGAGTCCGCCCGGGCCGACCGGCGCGGCCGCAAGGGCGGCGCCGAGGGCGCGGCCGAGCCCGCGCCGGTCGATGACGCCGCGCCACCTGCTGCCGGCGACGACGACGATTCCTTCGACAGCGCCTGAGCTGGCACTCCTGACCTTGCGGGGCGACGGATCCCCTCACCGGGGCGCGCGAGACAAGACATCTTGCTCGATCCGCCGCTCTCCGCCCCATCAAAGTAAGCTATCTTCCATTTATCGCCGCCTGCCGGCGGGTGGGCGGCTGCCCACTCGCGCGGAACGCTCGGCAGGCGACAAATATGAAAGATTCCTTACATCAATCCGCTGGCGAGCGGCGATCATAGGTAAGAAGCCTTACATCAAGGCGCCGCCGAGCGGCGCTTGTAGGCAAGATGGCTTACTTCGATGCACCGCCGGGCGGCGATCGCCGGCAGTGGACTTGCCCGGAACGCCGCCGGGCGGCGATCTCACGTAAGACATCTTACTTCCATGCACCGCCGGGCGGCGATCACCGGCAGCGGACTCGCCCCGAAGCGCCGCCGCGCGGAGATTGCCGACAGTCGCTTTGCCCGGAGGCGCTGCGCCCGCCGCTCAGCCGAACCGGTAGTGCTTGCGCACCGGCGAGCGCACCTCCCAGGTGCAGCTCAGCCCCGCGGGGAACGTCACCAGATCCCCCGCCTGGATCCGCACCGGCGCGCCGCCGCCCTCCGCGGGCGTCACGATCACGTCGCCCTCGAGCAGGTAGCAGATCTCCCGCTCGTCGTAGTGCCACGAGAAGGTCGACACCTCCTTCGTCCAGATGGGCCAGCCGCGCGCCCCGAGCTTCGCCAGCTGCTCCTCCGACGGACCGTGCTCCAGCTTGATCGACTCCATGGCTCCTCGTCCTCGCTTCATGCGCCGCCGCCACCGGGCCCGCCCCCGCGGCGCCCTCGGCGATCGTCGCGGCGATGCTAGGACACCGGTCACGTCGATCGGGCGAGA
This sequence comes from Sorangium sp. So ce145, assembly GCF_051525985.1. Lineage (NCBI taxonomy): Bacteria > Pseudomonadati > Myxococcota > Polyangiales > Polyangiaceae > Sorangium > Sorangium sp. So ce145. The sequence continues at coordinate 9,441,627 of NZ_CP150315.1, forward strand.
AATGAGCCGCCAAGGCGCCAAGGACGCCAAGAACAAACCACAATCTTGGCGTCCTTGGCGCGCTTGGCGGTTCGAATTCCTGTTCTTTTCCGGGGTTTCAACCCGCTTGTCGCTCTAGCAGCTCGGCCCGTCGCCGCGGCACAGCTCGCGCACCTCGCGCGCGATCGCCTCCATGCGCCCGAGGCTCGCGAGCAGCGCCTCCGCGCCCTCGCCGGGCGCCGCGAGCGTCGCCTCCACCCTGCCGGCGAAGCCCTCGGGGCACCGCGGGAGCGCCCGCGTCCTCGGCAGGGCGCCCTTCTCGTTCGAGAGGTAGCGCTCGTTCAGCGCGAACAGCGCCTGCACCAGGCAGGCCGCGGCGCGGAACAGGCAGCCGCTCACATAGAACACGTCGCCGCGCCGCCCGGCCTTCCTCGCGGTGTCGATGGCGAAGCCGGCCTCCCACAGGAACCTCTCGAGCAGCGCCCTCCGCAGGGCCGGCGGATAGGGCGTCACGAGCGCCTTCAGCGGGGCCAGCGCGCCCTCAGGATCGAAGAGCGGCCGGCAGTCGTGGATGTCCGCCAGGTAGTTGGCGCTGAGGAAGCCGTGCGGGTGACCGGGCTGGTAGTCGCACGTCACCTGCCCCGCCCGGCACTCCCCGATCACGCGCCGCACACGCGCGAGATCCCGGTAGAGCCAGTCGACCCGGTGCCCCTCGATCTCCAGCCACGCGCCGCCGTTGATCCAGGGCCCCCAGGCGCCGGGCGGCGTGACGACGTCCTCGACGGCGCTCGCGTGGAGCTCCCGCGCGAGCGGCGCCACGTCGCCCTCGGCCCCACCCGCGCAGAGCTCCCGCGCGAGCGCGCGCAGCGCCGCGAGGTCGGGCGGGCTCTCGGGCTCGTAATAGATGCCCAGATCGACGTCCGAGTCCGGGTGGCCCGCGCCGCGAGCGCGCGATCCGCCCAGCACGACCGCCACAACGCCCGGGATCGCGCCGAGCCGAGCGGCCACGCGCGCCGCCACGTCCACTGCCTCATCCATGCCGCCTCCGCCTCCTGTCGATCCCCACCGCGACGCGGCGACCCTAACATCGAGGCGCCCGCGCGGTCCCACCCGGCGCGCGGCGCCCTCGGCGCCCCGCCCGCTGTGCCTGCGGCCGCCGTTCTGCTACACGGCAACCCGTGCCCGACCTCATCGTCCACCCGGCGGAGCGGCCGCTCATCGGGAGCGTGCCGGTCCCTGCGGACAAGAGCATCGCCCACCGGGCGCTCCTCCTCGCCGCGCTCGCCACCGGGCAGAGCCGCATCCGGGGCGGGACGCTCGGCGGCGACGTCCTCTCGACCGTGGGCGCGCTGCGCGCCATGGGCGTCCGCGTCGAGGAGCCGTCGCCGGGCGACCTCGTCGTCCACGGCGCCGGGCTCTCCGGCCTCCGCGCCCCCGACGGCCCCATCGACTGCGGCAACTCCGGCACCACGATGCGCCTCCTCGCGGGCATCCTCGTCGCCCAGCGCTTCGCCGCGCGGCTCGTCGGCGACCCGTCGCTCTCGCGCCGCCCCATGGAGCGCGTCGCGAAGCCGCTCCGGCTCCGCGGCGGGCGCATCGAGGGGCAGCTCGATCCGCGCAAGATCGGCGAGATCACGGCGCCGCTCGACGTCGGGCCGCTCCCCGAGCCGCACGTGCTCTCGTCGATCGAGCACGAGCTCCCCGTCCCGTGCGACCAGGTGAAGAGCGCCCTCCTCCTCTCCGGCCTCTACGCCGACGGCCCCACGTTCGTGCGCGAGCCGATCGTCTCGCGCGATCACACCGAGCGCATGCTCACCGCGCTCGGCGTGCCGATCGACTCGGTCGGCGCGATGGTCTGCCTCGACGCGGCCCGCTTCTCCGGCGCGCTCCCGGCGTTCGAGATCGACGTGCCCGGCGACCTCTCCGCGGCCGCGTTCCTCGTCGCCGCCGCGCAGATCGTGCCGGGGAGCCGCGTGACCGCGCGGCGCGTGGGCCTCAACCCGACCCGCACCGGGCTGCTCGAGGTGCTGCGCGACATGGACGACATGGATGGCAGCGTCGCCGTCGAGATCAAGGGCGAGGCCCTCGGCGAGCCCACCGGCGACGTCCACGTCGCGTCCGCCTCCTCCGGCGCCGGCCTCCGCGCCGGGCGCGCGGGCGGCGAGCTCGCGTCGCGCGCCCTCGACGAGCTGCCGATCCTGCTCGGCCTCGGCGCGCGGGCGCGCGGCCTCACCGAGGTGTTCGACGCGCGGGAGCTGCGCGCGCAGGAGACCGACCGCATCGCGGCCATGGCGTCCGTGCTCGGCGCCTTCGGCCTGCGCTGCGAGGAGCGCACCGACGGGCTGCTCGTCGAGGGCAGGCCCGACCGGCCGCTCGACGCGGCCGACGTCGACAGCCGCGGCGATCACCGCATCGCGATGACGGCCGCCGTGCTCGGGCTCGCCGCCGGCGGGCCCACGCGCGTCCGCGACGCGGGCTGCATCGCGACCAGCTTTCCCCTCTTCGTCGGGACGCTGCGCGCCCTGGGCGCGCGCATCGAGGTCGAGGGCGCCCGCGCCGCGTGAGCGCGCGATCGGTGAGGCGATTCCGTGAAGAAGAGAGAGGAGGAGGAGCGCAGGTGACCGAACGACAAGGACAGGACGACGCGCACCACCTCCCGGCCCGGGACGAGCCCCGGCGGCTGCGCGTCGCGATCGACGGGCCGGCCGGCGCCGGCAAGGGCACGGTCGCGCGCGGGCTCGCCGAGCGGCTCGGCTACCTGCTCGTCGACACCGGCGCGATCTACCGCGCCGTCGCGCTCGCGGCCCGCCGCGCGAGCCTCACGTGGGAAGAGGAGGGCGAGATCGGCGCGCTCGCCGAGGATCTCGCGCGCGGCGGGCGCATCGCGCTGGAGCGGAGCCCGCACGGCATGCCGCCCGACTCCTCCGCCCCCCCGCCCGCGAACGCCCCGGCCCAGTCGAGCCTGGGGGGCAGCGGCATGCGCGTGCTGCTCGACGGCGAGGACGTCTCCAGCGCGATCCGCGCGCCCGAGATCAGCCTCGGGGCGAGCCGGGTCTCGGCCATCCCCGCGGTGCGCAAGGCGCTGCTCGCGATGCAGCGGCAGGCCGGCGCGGGCGGCGGCGTTGTGCTCGAGGGGCGCGACATCGGCACCGTGGTGTTCCCGGACGCCGAGGTGAAGTTCTTCCTGACGGCGCCGGCCGAGATCCGCGCGAAGCGGCGGTACGACGAGCTCGTCGCGCGCGGCATGCCCGTCAGCTTCGAGGCGACGCTCTCCGACGTGCTCCGCCGCGACAAGGCCGACAGCGAGCGCGCCGTCGCGCCGCTCCGCAAGGCCGACGACGCGATCCTCGTCGACTCCGGGCACAGGAGCCCGCAGGAGATCATCGACGAGATGGCGACCCTCGTGGAGATCCGTGCGCGCGGCGGCTGAGGTCCGCGCCGCCGCCGCCGCCGCCGCCCTGATGGCGCTCGGGCTCCCGGCCTGCGGGGACGCCGCGCCGCGGCTCGCGGGCGGCGGCCCCCCCGCGCGCGACGCCGCGAGCCCTGCAGGCCCGCGCGTCGTCCGGCGCATCGAGCCGGCCGATCTGCTCCCGGCCGATCTCGATCTCGTCGTGCGCGTCGACGTCGCCCGCATGCGCGACGGGCTGGGCCAGGCGGCCTCGGACGAGCTCGCCCGGCGCGCGCTCGACGAGGTGCCCGACGAGGCGCTGGAGAGCGCCCTCCAGCGCGCCGACGTCGTCTGGCTCGGCCTGCGGCTCGCCGATCTCGAGGAGGGCGATCGCGTGGTCGTCCTCGAGGGCCGGATGGCCGGGCTCACGCCCGATCCCGGCCGCTGGGAGCCGGCGCCGGCGGCGCAGGAGGGCGGCGCCGCCGACCGCGTCGCCGTCTTCGACCGCCGCGGCGCCGTCGCGGGATCGCGCGCCGACACGGCGCGGATCATCGCGCTCGGCGATCGCGCGGTCGCGCTCGTGTCGGCGGTCGAGGTGAGCAGCGTCGCGCGCGTCCTCCGCGACGGCCCCGACGCGCGCCGCGGCGACCCGGCCGCCGAGGGGCTCGTGAGCCTCGACCTGCGGGCGCGCCGGCTCCCCCCCTACCTCGCGCGGCGCTTCCCGTCGATCGGCGCGCTCGTCGCGGGCGTCGCGCGCGTCCGCGCCGTGGCGTCCCTCCACGACGAAGGGGTGCGCCTCGACGTGGAGCTCGTCGGCGTCGACGCGGCCGGCGCGGCGCGCGCCCGCCGGTTCCTCGAGGTGCTCCGCGACAACGTCGAGGAGGGTCGTTACGCAGATCTGATGAAGGAGCTCTCGATCGAGCAGGTGGAGAGCACCGTGCGGCTCCGCTGGCTCTTCCCCGCGCCCCTCGTGCTCGCCCTGCTGTCCGGGCGCTCCCCGGGCTAAGCCGATGCCTGACACCCTGATCGAAGAACCGATCCGACCGACCGTGACCGACGACCTCGCCGCGCCCGCGCCGGCGCCCGAGGGCGATCCCGCCCCCGCGGACGCGCGCCCTGCGCCGCCCGGCGAAGCCGCCCCGCGGCGCCCGGGCCGCCCCCGCGGGGCCGCGTGCCTCGTGGTCGCGCTCGCGCTCGCCGCGCTGCTCGCCGGCGCGGCGCTCGGCGTCTACTTCTTGTTCTGGCGCTATGTGCCGACGGCCCGGCAGCACATCCCGGGCGACGCGAACATCGTGGTCCGCCTCGAGACGGCCGACCTCGCGCTCTTCGGCCCCGTGCGCCAGCACTTCCTCCCGCTGCTCGACGACGCGCCCCGGACCGCGTCGCGCAAGGCGCGCATCGAGGCGGCCACCGGCCTCGATTTCCCGTCGGATCTGCGCGAGATCGTCGTCGCGTCGACCGACGCCGCGAGCTGGGTCGCGCTCGCGGGCGGGCGCATCCCGAAGGGCCGCTTCGTCGCCGGCATGGAGAAGGTCGCCCGCGACGAGGGCTGGACCGGCGTCCGCCGCGAGGGCGAGCTCCTCCTCCTCGGGCCGCGCGCCGTGCTCGGCCAGGCCGACGACGGCACGATCGTCCTCGGCACGGACGTCGAGATCGTGAAGGCCGCGCTGCCCGCGTCGCCCGACGCAGACGAGTGGCGGCGCCTCGATCTGCCCGAGCAGGGCGCCGTCACCTTCGCGCTCACCAGCGCCGCGTGGTCCGGCGCCGCCGCCGCGGCCTCCGGCGTGCTGCCGCGGGCCGGAGCGCTGTTCCGCCGCATCGACCACGCCTCGGGCACCCTCACGCTCGGCGCGGAGCCCGCGCTCTCGATGCTCCTTGCGCCGGCGTCGGGCGAGGCCGCTGCTGCGCTCGCCCCGGACACCCAGGCGTTCCTCGGCAGCCTCAAGCTCGCCCTCGCGTTGCTCCCCGACGTCGTCGACGTCGTCGGCGCGCGCGCCGCGCTCGAGGGAGCCCAGGCCCTCGCGCAGGGAGATCTCGTCGAGATCCGGACGAAATGGCCCCACGAGGGCCTCGATCGCGCCTGCGCAGAGCTCGCACACCGCGCCCGAGCCGCGCGCGACGCGCTCGACGCGAGCGCGCCGGCCGGCGCGCCCTGAGATCGCGCTGCTTTGGGCGGGCGGGCACATCCTTCCCAGCAAAACGGATCGGACCTACAAAAACCTCCAGTGGCTCGGTCGTTGCATTGACAGAGGCCCCTCCTCAGACTACAGGCTCGCCTCTCCCGAGGGGCCCGGGTGCATCGGTACGCGTGTGCCTGCCCCTCCGCCGCTCGTGCGTGGCACCTAGGGTCCACGCCTGCGCCCGCGCGGCGAATCCCAGGGAAGGAAAGGAAACAAGAACGAACAACATGACTAGTAACATCCATATGGAGGCAGGCTCGTCCGGGGCGAGCATGGAGAGCTTTGCCGCGCTCTTCGAACAGAGCGTGGAAGGGGGCGATTTCGCGCGTGAAGGAGAGATCATCTCCGGCACCGTGGTCGCAGTGAACCGCGACTCCGTCGTGGTCGACATCGGCGGCAAGAGCGAGGGCGTGATCGCGCTCCGCGAGTTCGCGGACGCCGCGGGCCAGAGCGCCGTCAAGGCGGGCGACAAGGTCGACGTCTACATCGAGAGCCGCGAGAACGACGACGGCCTCGTGACCTTGTCGAAGGAGAAGGCCGACAAGATGAAGGTCTGGGATGAGATCTCGAACGCCTGCGAGGCGGACGAGCTCATCGAGGGCACGATCAGCCAGCGCGTGAAGGGCGGCCTCTCGGTCACCATCCGCGGCGGCGTGAAGGCCTTCCTCCCGGGCTCTCAGGTCGATCTGCGCCCGATCCGCAACTTGGACAAGCTGATCGGCCAGACCTACAAGTTCAAGGTCATCAAGTTCAACAAGAAGCGCGGCAACATCGTGCTCTCGCGGCGCGTGCTCCTGGAGCGCGAGCGCGACGAGATGAAGGCCAAGACGCTCGAGACGTTGACGGAAGGGATGACCGTCAAGGGGACCATCAAGAACATCACCGAGTACGGCGCGTTCGTCGACCTCGGCGGGATCGATGGCCTCCTGCACATCACGGACATGTCGTGGGGCCGCGTGAACCACCCGAGCGAGGTGTTCCAGGTCGGCGACGAGGTCCTCGTGAAGGTCCTCAAGTACAACGCCGACACCGAGCGCGTCTCCCTGGGCCTCAAGCAGACCCAGGAGGACCCCTGGAACCACGCCGAGGAGGCGTACCCGGCGGGCAAGAAGGTCCGCGGCAAGGTCATGTCGATCACCGACTACGGCGCGTTCGTCGAGCTGGAGCCGGGCGTCGAGGGCCTCATCCACGTCAGCGAGATGAGCTGGACCAAGAAGGTCAAGCACCCGTCGAAGCTGCTCGAGGTGGGCCAGGAGCTCGAGTGCCAGGTGCTCGAGGTGGACGCGCGCGCGAAGCGCATCAGCCTCGGTCTCAAGCAGCTGGAGCCCGATCCGTGGATGCTGTTCACGGACAAGTACCACCCCGGCGACAAGATCGCGGGCAAGGTCCGGTCGCTCACCGACTACGGCGTCTTCGTCGGGATCGAGGAGGGCGTCGACGGCATGGTCCACAAGAGCGATCTCTCGTGGTCGGTGCGCGTCAACAACCCGAGCGACCTCTACCACAAGGGCGATGACGTCGAGGCGATCATCCTCTCGATCAACCACGACGAGAAGAAGGTCTCCCTCGGCATCAAGCAGCTCTGGGACGACCCGTGGCCGAGCATGCTGACGGAGTACCCGCCCGGCCGCGTCCTCGACGACGCCCAGGTGGTGAGCATCGTCGACTACGGCGTGTTCGTGCGGCTGCGCGAGGGCGTCGAGGGCCTCATCTCGCAGAGCGACGTGCAGGAGCCCGAGGAAGGCAAGCTCAAGGTCGGCGACAAGGTGAAGGCCGAGATCTCCTCGCTCGACACGGTCGACCGCAGGCTCTTCCTGACGATGAAGAACATCGGCATGGAGCGCCCCGCCCCGGTCCGGCAGCAGCAGCAGAAGCGCAAGGACGACGACGACAAGCCGGTGGCCGGCACGATCGGTGATCTCATCAAGGAGAAGTTCGGCGCCAAGCTGGACCTGAAGTGACGCGGATCGGCGCGCGGCGTCGCTGAGGCGGCCGCGCGCCAGGCGCTCACCCGCCGCACGTCACAGGTGCGGCGGGCCGAGGGCGCCCCCGGTGCCCCCGGCTCGCCGTGTGGACCCGATGTCGACGAGAGGCGAGGCCCTCCCCAGGGCCTCGCCTCTTGCTTTTTCCGCGAGGCCGCGGACGATGCCGCGATGAGAGGCCTCCTCGCGCGCTCCGCCCTCGGGGCGCCCGTCCTCGCCGCCCTGGCGCTCAGCGCGCTTCCTGCCCGCGCCGACGGCCCCCGCGCCGCGGCCGCCGACCCGTGGTTCGGCGATGACAAGGCGCGCCATTTCTGCGCGTCAATCGCCCTCGCCGGCGGCGGGTACGCGCTCGGTTCGCTCGCGACGAACGACGTTCGGCAGCGGCTCGCGCTGGGGGCCGCGCTCGCGCTCGGCGCTGGGCTGGCGAAGGAGGCCTTCGACGCCGCCGGGCACGGCACCCCCTCGGCGCGCGACCTCGTCTGGGATGTGCTCGGCACCTCCGCCGGGCTTGGCCTCTCGCTCTGGTTCGATCTCGGGGCCACGCCGATCCAGTTCTGAGCGCGCGCCGGCGGCGGAGCGGCAGAGCGCGCGGCGCGCCTGTGAGGTGAGAGCGCGGCGTGGTGACGAGCGAGCGGTGGTCCCGCGCGCGTTGCCGCCGTGCTAGCGTCTCCGCGACATGGGCAACCCCCTGTGGGCGCCCTGGCGCATCGAGTACATCCTTGCGCCGAAGGGCCAGGCCGACTGCATCTTCTGCGGCATCCCCCGCGCATCCGAGCAAGAACAGCGCGACCGGCTGGTCGTTGCGACGACCCGCCGCGCGTTCGTCATGCTCAACCGCTACCCGTTCGCGTCGGGCCACCTCCTCATCGTCCCGCACGCGCACGTCGCCTCGCTCGACGCGCTCGATCCGGCCGATCACGAGGCCCTCTTCCGCCTCGTGCGCGAGTCGACGACCCGCCTGCGCGCCGCGCTCAAGTGCGAGGGCATGAACGTCGGGATCAACCTTGGCACCGCGGCGGGCGCCGGCATCGCCGAGCACCTGCACGTCCACATCGTCCCGCGCTGGCCAGGCGACACCAACTTCATGCCGGTGCTCGCCGACGTCCGCGTCGTCCCGCAGGCGCTCGAGGCGACGCGGGACCACCTGCTCGGCTTCTTCGCCGACCTCCCGGCGTCGCTCGTCGACGAGGGCCCCCACGGCCGGGCCGCGCGCGGCGAGGCGCTGTGAGCGAAGGCCCCTCGCAGCGCACCGTGTTCCTGACGATCAGCGCCGTCCTCACGGCGGCGCTGCTCATCGTCTCCCACGCGGTGCTGCTCCCGTTCGTGCTCGCGCTCGTGGTCGCCTACGTGCTCACGCCGGCGGTCCTCCGGCTCGAGCGCGCGCGCGTCCCGCGGTGGGCGGCGATCCTCGTCGTCTACGCGCTCGTGCTCTCCGGGATCGCGGGCTTCTTCGCCCTCAGCGTCCCGCGCCTCGTCGCCGAGGGGAAGGCGCTCACCGCCGAGGCCCCGCGCCTCGCCGCGCGCCTGCGCGAGGAGTACCTGCCCGCGCTCGACGCGCGGCTCAACCGCTGGTCGGGCCGCGAGCCCGAGGCGCCGCCGCCGGCGATCGCGCCCGACCAGGAGCCCGATCAGGCCGCGCGGCACCCTGGATCCATCGAGGCCCCTGGAGGAGACGAGGGCGTCGATCGCCCGCCGATCCGCATCTTGCCCGGGCCGGACGGCTCGTTCGACGTGCAGATCTCCGACGACGTCGAGGTCCGCGAGACGCGCGACGGCGTCTGGCAGATCGCGCAGGCGCGCCCGAGGCACCGCGGGCTCTCCAGCGCGAACATGCTCCAGGAGGGCTACGAGAAGGGGGCCACCTACCTGAAGGAGAACTCGCTCGCGGTCCTCCGGATCGGGCAGGCCATCGCGACGGCCATCTCGCGCGGCATCTTCAACCTCTTCATGACGTTGATGCTCGCCGGCTACATCATCCTGACGCACGAGAAGATCCTGCGCTTCTTCCGCGAGCTCTGGCACCCGACCTCGCGCGACTCGTTCGATCGGTTCCTGCGCCGGCTCGACCGGGGGCTCTCCGGCGTCGTCCGCGGGCAGCTCCTGATCTGCCTCGTCAACGGCGTGCTCTCCGCGATCGGCTTCTGGCTCTTCGACCTCAAGTACTGGCCGATCCTCTCCGTCCTCGCGGGGGTGATGTCGCTGATCCCGATCTTCGGCTCGATCCTGAGCTCGATCCCCGCGGTCCTCATCGGCCTCACGCAGTCGTTCGGCACGGCGGTCGGCGTGCTCGCGTGGATCGTGGGCATCCACCAGCTCGAGGCGAACTTCCTGAACCCGAAGATCATCGGCGACGCGGCGAAGATCCACCCGGTCCTCGTGGTGCTCGCGCTGCTCGTCGGCGAGCACTTCTTCCAGATCACCGGCGCGCTCTTCGCGGTGCCCTGCCTCTCGCTCGCGCAGACGATCTTCCTCCACTTCCGCGAGTCGACGCTGGGCCTCGCCGATCCGACGGCCACGATCCCGCCGCAGCGCGGCGTCCCGATCATCGCCCCCGCGATCGAGCCGCTCCCGCCGCTGCGCGGCTTCGAGCCCGCCCGCCCGGCCTCCACGCCCGTCCCCGCCCCCGAGCCCGAAGGCGAGCCCAGCGCCCGCAGCAGCGACCCCGACACGGCCGCGAGCTAGTTTTCCTCAGGGCTCCGCCCCGAACCCCGCGTCCGCTTCGCGGCCGCCCACCGCCCGAGCCCCTCCCCCGGGCCGATCGGCCCGTCCGTCCGCCTCCGCTGGCCGCTCCCCCGCAAGCCGGCTATGAGACCCCGCGCCCCGCGCAGGAAATCAGCTCCACGACCTCGATGAAGACCCCCGGCAAACCCACCCCGAAGAAGCAGAGCCCCAAGCAGCAGCGCGAGCAGGCCATCGCCGCCCTCCGCAGCGGAAAGCCCCCCGCCGACCCGCTCTCCCAGCTGAACCCGCGCTCGCTCGCCATCCGCGTCGGCATCCCGGCGCTCATCGTCTGGGCCATCGCCCTGGCCATCCCGGGGATCTGGCCGAAGGCGGTCGCCGGCGTCCTGACGGTCATCGTGGGCGGCGTCATCGTGTGGGCGCTGCGCTTCGCGACCCGGACGCGCGCCGTCGCGCAGATCGTGCAGACCGCCGACTCGGCCGAGGCCCGCAAGGACGCGATCGCCAAGCTCGACACGGAGTTCAAGAAGGACGACGCGGCCGCGACGTTCGCGAAGGCGCAGCTCCAGATGCAGGAGGACCCGCGGGCCGCGCTCCGGACGCTGGAGACCATCAACCTCGACAAGGTGATGGCCCCGATGGCCGACGAGGCGCGCGCCCAGCGCGGCATGATCCACCTCATCCTGAGCGAGACGGACGAGGCGCGGGCGCTCGTCGACAAGATCGACATGACCCGCCACAAGGAGCCGAGGATCCGCGCCATGATGGCCGCCATCGTCGGCGAGGCGTGGGCCCGGACCGGCCAGGCCGGCAAGGCGGTCGAGCTGCTCGAGACCTTCGATCCGAACGACGAGGCGTTCGCCGAGCTCAAGCCGCAGCTGCTCCGCTCGCGCGCGTTCGCCTATGCGTGGGCGAACAACACGAAGCAGATGAAGACCACGCTGCGGAGCCTGAGCGCGCTCAACCCGCAGTACCTGAGCGGCTTCGTCACGAAGAAGAAGAGCCCCATGGGCGTCCCGCCGCGCGGCGTGCACCCGATGCTCGAGAAGGAGGCGTTCGAGATGCTGATGCGCTCGGGCGCCATCCCTCGCAAGATGCAGCAGGTGCGGCGCGGCTGACGCGCGGCGCGCGGTGCGCGGTGCGTGGTCGACCAACGAGCGGCCGAGGCCGACAAGCGCCGCGCCTCGCCGTCCGCGCGCCGAGCCCGCCCGGCGAGAGCGGCCCCTTGACGAGCGGCGCGGCGAGCGGCTCAGATGCGCGCCCTCATGAGAGGAACCGCGCTGCTCTACAGCTCCCATAACCGCTGCAACTTCATCCACGACCACTACATCGCGCAGCGGGCGCTCTCGGGGCGGGACAACAAGCGCATCCTGTTCCTGCCGATGTCGGAGGCGCCCCGCGACGGCAACGAGCGCGAGCGGCAGGAGTTCGCGTACGGCAACTTCAGCTGGTTCTTCCGGTTCTACGAGCGCTTCGGCCTCGAGCACGTGCCGTTCTACTGGAACAGCGACCTGCGCAGGGAGGACGTCGACGTCCTCTGGCGCTACCTCGCGTCGTCCGAGGTGGTGATCCTCGGCGGCGGCTACAGCACGACAGGGCTCTGGCGCTACAAGCAGCTCGGCGCGATGTTCGACGGAGAGCCCGGCAAGTTCGGGCGCCTCCTGCACGAGCGCCGGCAGCGGGGCCTGCTCACCGTCGGGTTCTCCGCCGGGGCCGACCAGCTCTGCCAGCACCTCTTCCGCCGGGTGTGGGACAGCCCCGGCGACAACGACGCGTTCGGCCTCGCGCGCGACACGCTGGTCACGCTCCACCACGAGCCGAGCCGCAACGGCGATCTCTGGCACGCGGCGCGGCGCATGCCCCGCTGCTTCGTCTTCGGGCTCCCGAACGACTCCGGGGTCCAGGTGGACTGGGGAGTGCTCCCGTCCGGCAACATCTGGCAGGTCTACGAGCTCATCATCGACACCTCGTGGGACGATCCCTCCGACGCGCTCCACGTCAAGACGCGGCAGGGCGCGCTCATCGACCACTTCGACCACACGGGCCGCCACTGGGCCTTCCACGGCGGCGACCACGTCGTGCGCGTCACGTCGCAGGACGGCCGCTTCGACCGAGCGTGGATGACGGCCGGCAGTCTTCTCCTCGACTACTGGACGCGCGAGCCTGCCACCTATGGCTCGATAGACGACATCCTCGCGAGCCATTGATCACTGATCGCGCGCCCCCTGCGCAGCCGTGCCCGCCCTGTGTGGCCGCGGTCGCGCGCTCTCAGCGTGACCGCGGACGCGCTCCGCTCCCCGCGCTCCCGGCATTGACGCCTGGCAGGTGGCGCGTCATCGAAGAGCGCGAAGCCCGCCATGCCGCCCCGCCCCTGCGTGTTCTGCAGCATCGCCCGGGGCGAAACGCCGGCCCACGTCGTGCTCGACGAGCCGGAGGTCATGGCGTTCCTGGATCACCACCCGCTCTTTCCCGGCCACTGCCTGCTCATCCCACGCGCCCATCATCAGGTGCTCACCGACGTTCCGGCGTCGCTCGTCGGTCCGCTCTTCGCGACCGCGCAGCGCCTCGCGCGCGCTGTTGAGTCCGCATGCACGGCTGAAGGCTTCTTCGTCGCCATCAACAACCGCGTCAGTCAGAGCGTCCCCCACGTGCACATCCACGTGGTCCCGCGCCGTCGGAGGGACGGTCTCAAGGGCTTCTTCTGGCCTCGTTATAAATATGCGGGTGAGCACGAGATGCGCGGCTTCCGCGACGCCATCGTGTCGGCATTGACGGTAGGTTGAATTCTGTCGCTGGTACGGGTATCTGGACGTGGCGCCGTGCTGGCTCAGGCGCGAGACGTCCGTCCCAGATCGGGACATTCTGCCACACACGCTCTGCACCTCGTTGTGTCTTGCGATGAACCGAGACCGCTGCCAGGTTAGGGAATAGACAGGGCGCTGCCCTGGTTCCCGGGGCCGACAGCCTCTCACTCCTCGAACGATGCTGGCCCTCCGGTCATTTTTCCCTCGGATCGCGCTGCTCTTCGTGCTGATCCTCGCCCCCGCTGCGCTGGGACGGGCGAATATCAGCATCATCGAAGCCGGCAGCTCCGATGTTTCGGGATCGTTTCGTACCGGGGCCAGCGAGAACGACGCGGGGGGCCTCGAGGCCTTGCAGCCGCAGCTCCGCGACGGGGCGCATCGTTCGATCGCCTCGCGATCGGCGCCGCGCGCCGGCGCGGCGCCGCCGCGCGCCGTCCTCGTCGCCGATCTCCGGCCTGTCCGCGTCCCCTCCCCCGTCCCCCACCCTCCCCTCCGTCGTCCTCCACCACGCTTCCTGAACTGACAGGCTAGCTCCGTGGCTGAGTCCGCTCGCGGTCCAGCTCGGAGTCGCTGGAATCGGAGGTGTTCATGACGATCGCCGCGCCGTATCGGCGCGGTCAACGAGAGGGTTTATTCCATGCAGAAGCTCGCGGACGGATTGCACAAGTTCCATGCCGAGGTGTGCGGTACACATCAGGACCTCTTCCGCAACCTGGCGAGGGGTCAGCGGCCCGAGGCGCTGTTCATCACGTGCTCGGACAGCCGCATCAACCCCAACCTCATCACGCAGACTCAGCCGGGCGACATCTTCATCGTGCGCAACGTCGGCAACATCGTGCCGCCGTACGGCGCCGGCAACGGCAGCGAGGCCGCCGCGATGGAGTTCGCGGTCGCGCACCTCGGGATCAAGCACATCATCGTCTGCGGCCACACGCACTGCGGCGCGATGCGCGGGCTGCTCGATTCCGCGGGCCTCGACGAGCTGCCGGCGGTCAAAGGGTGGCTCCAGCACGCGGAGCTGACGCGCCGCCTGGTGCAGGAGAACTACCCGCACATCGAGGGGGAGGATCGGCTGACGATCACGGTGGAGGAGAACGTGCTCGCCCAGATCGAGAACCTCCGGACGCACCCGACGATCCGCGCGCGGCTCGCGCGCGGCGAGCTCTCTCTCTACGCCTGGGTCTTCAAGATCGAGACCGGACAGGTCTTTCAATTCGAGGCTTCGACCGGCCAGTTCGGGCCGATCGGTGACGCTGCGCCCCCATCGGCGCTGCCGGAGTCGACGGTCTACCGGCGGGCCGTCTGAGCGCCTGTTCGTCGCCGATCCACGTCTTAACTCGAATCGAGAGGGCCCGTTCGATGCAGCTTCCGAATACCATCCATGCAGGCGCCGGGGTGAGTCCCGCCGGCGCCGTGACGCTTAGTCCCGAGAGCCCGGGTGCGAGCCAGGAGTCGCCGCCCGCGGAGAGCGCGCCGCCGCTCGACCCGCGCCTCACCGCGAACCTCAAGTACGACATCCCCGCCGGCCTCGTCGTCTTCCTCGTCGCCCTGCCGCTCTGCCTGGGCATCGCGCTCGCGTCGGGGGCCCCGCTCCTCTCCGGCATCGTGGCCGGCATCGTGGGCGGGCTCGTCATCCCGCTCGTGAGCCGCTCTCAGCTCAGCGTGAGCGGCCCGGCGGCGGGGCTCGCCGCCATCGTGCTGGCGGGCATCACCAGCCTGCAGAGCTTCCAGGCCTTCGCGATGGCCGTGGTGATCGGCGGCGTCCTTCAGCTCGGGCTCGGCGTGCTGAGGGCCGGCGCCATCAGCCATTTCTTCCCCTCCTCGGTCATCAAGGGGATGCTCGCGGCCATCGGCGTCCTGCTCATCCTGAAGCAGGTCCCCCACGCCGTCGGCTTCGACAAGGACAACTTCGCCTCCGAATCGTTCAAGGCCGACGGCGGCAACACCTTCACGATGATCGGCCAGGCGGCGCAGGCCATCGAGTGGGGCGCGTTCCTCCTCAGCGCCATCTGCCTCGCCATCCTGGTCGGGTGGGAGAAATCGCGCCTCGCGAAGATCTCCTGGCTCCCCGCGCCCCTCGTCGCCGTGCTCGTCGCGACGCTCGGCAACGAGCTGTTCAAGGCGGCGATCCCGTCGCTCGCCCTCGAGCAGAAGCACCTCGTGACGCTGCCCACGGGCGACCTGGTCAGCGCGCTCCAGCTCCCCGACTGGTCCGCGATCCTGCGCCCCGAGGTGTGGGTGCTGGGCGTGACGCTCGCGATCGTGGCCAGCCTCGAGACGCTGCTCAACCTGGAGGCCGTGGATCGGATCGATCCGTGGCACCGCAAGTCGCCGCCGAACCGGGAGCTCGTCGCGCAGGGCCTCGCCAACATGCTCTCCGGGTTCGCCGGCGGTCTCCCGGTCACGTCGGTCATCGTCCGCAGCAGCGCCAACACGAACGCCGGCGCGCGGACGCGGGTCTCCGCCTTCGCGCACGGCGCGCTCCTGCTGCTCGCGGTGGTCTTCGCGGCAGGGCTGCTCTCGCGCATCCCGCTCGCGTGCCTCGCGACGATCCTGCTCGTGACCGGCTACAAGCTGGCCAAGCCCAAGATCTTCGCCGAGATGCGCCAGCTCGGCTGGAACCACTTCATCCCGTTCGTGGTGACGATCGTGGCCATCGTGCTGACCGATCTGCTGAAGGGCATCGCCATCGGCCTCGCGGTCGGCGTCCTCTTCGTGCTGAGGACCCATATGTCCCGCGTCTTCGACGTGATCCACGAGGGGGCTCGCGTGACCATCCGGTTCAACAAGGCGGCCTACTTCTTCACCCAGGGCAACCTCGTCACGCTGCTCGAGCGGCTGCCGAGCGACACCCACGTGGTCGTGGACGCCCAGGGGGTGTCGTACATCGACCACGACGTCGCGGAGCTGATCCGGCGCTTCCAGCAATCGGCGCATCGACGGAACATCCACGTCGAGCTCCGCGGTTTCTAGAGACACTCGGACACCGGCACGTCCCCGCCCCGCCCGACGAGCCCCCTCCCCGGGGGCCTCCCGGGCATTAACCAAGCTTCGCGACGCGCTCTCCTACATCCGAACGTTTACGTAGACGTGGACGTTTACGTAAACGTGGTCGTGGACGTTCACGTCCACGTTGGTGATCGATGGTGGGGTGAAGGGGGGGCTTTGTGCCCTCAGCGTGATCGAACGAGCTCGGTTAACGTTGGGGCCCCCGGGGGGCCCGCGAAAACAGCGGCTAATTTGGCCCGCCGCGCCGCATCGAGCGAAGCTGGTCGGATGCGCGCTGCTCTCGATCGGACTGGGACGACGGGCGAGCTTCTCACGCCACGGCTCGACGAGATCCGACGGAGACCGCTCTTCGCGCTCCAGGGCTACAGCGGGCTGCACCGATCCTGCGGAGACGTGTACTTCCCGGCGTCGGTCGAGGAGCTGAGGGTGCTGTTCCGCATGGCGAGGCGGACAGGGCGCAGGATCACGTTCCGCGCCGGAGGGCAGTCGTTCGACGGCCAGGCGCTGAACGACGACATCGTGATCTCGATGCACCACTTCCGATCCATCGAGATCGACACGCAAGGAGCGCGGATGACCGTGGGCGCCGGCGCGACCTGGGGAGCCATCGCCCGCGCGCTCGCCGCCCACGGCTTCGTGCCCTACACGGTCGTCTCGACGAGCCACGCCACCGCGGGAGGCACGGTCTCGGGCGACTGTCTCTCGCGCTTCTCGGGCATCGCCAGCAAAGAGGGACACTACGTCGAGCGGCTCTCCCTCCTCTCCCTCGACGGACAGCTGCTCTCCCTCAGCCGCGATGAGGCGACGAGCGCGCTGTTCCACGCGGTGATCGGCGGGCTCGGCTACCTCGGCGCGGTGATCGACGTCACCTACCGCGTCGCGCGCGTCGCCCCGGCAGGGACGCCGATCCGGGTCGTCACCCAGGCGACGCGCTGCGCCTCGCTCGAAGAGCTCGCGACGGCGCTCCTCCCGCGCGCGGAGCAGCTCCTGCACGCCGAGGGCGGCACCGCGGACGAGGACGGGTGGATCCCGGAGGCGCTCTTCTCCATCGCCTTCCACACCCTGGAGGGGAGCAGGAGCATGGTCCTCCGGTCGCGGTACGTCCCGGGGACCTCGCACGAGCTCCGCCCGCTGCTGATCCATCGCCCCAGGCACGTGCTCCGCGTCCCGATCGAGTGGCTGATGCGCGCCTCCGTGGTGAGCCGGGGCCTCTGGACGCTCATCGACCGCTTCCTCTTCGATGTCTCACGCCCGTACGTCGATGAGCTCATGGGCTACCTGTTCTTCATGGACGGCAACGTCCGCGCGAAGCGCATCGCGCAGACCCTCGGGATGCCCATGCTCACGGTGCAGCAAGCGTTCATGATCCCCTACGACCCGGGCGCCCAGGAGGACAGCCTGCGCCGGCTCGTCGATTTCCTGGGCAAGGTGGACGAGATCGCGTCCCGAGACGGCATACCGCCGCTCCTGCTCGACGTGCTCCACATCCAGGGCGACCAGTTCCTCCTCTCGGCGAACCGCGGGACCGACGGGTTCGCGGTGACGCTCGCGTTCGAGGCCTCGGAGGAAGAGAGCGCCCACCGGATCGGCCTCCGCCTCAGCGAGCTCAGCGCCCGCGCGCTCGAGCTCGGCGGCCGCGTCTACCTGGTGAAGAACGTCCACGCGACAGCGGAGCACCTCCAGGCGATGTACGCGCACGCGCTCCCGGAGTTCGTCCGCCTGAAGCGGCTCGTCGATCCCGACGGGCTCCTGCGCAACGAGTTCCTCGAGCGGGTGTTCCCCGCGCACTTCGGCTCGGCGCCACGGCCCGCCAGCCCGTGAGCACGGCGCGCCGAAGGACGGACACCCTCCCTGCTTTCCGGTGAGTTCAAGGCGCGCGGACGCCGCTCGGACTCACGAGAGACGGAACAGCGAGGGCGCGGCGAGAGAGGGAGAAGAACGCTCTCCGCGCCCGCCTCGCCCCGGTCTTCGCCGCGCGCCGAACAACGGCCCGGACAGCGGCGAGGAATCGGTGGTTGGGATCTTGCAGCTCTCGACATGAGCGACAGGAGCGAGGTGAGCGACGTGAGCACGCGATAGGACGCGTGGCGAACGCGCGGAGGACGCCGGGGCCATGCATGGCAGTCAACAGCGGGATCAGCCCCTCCGTGCGCGCGGCGCGTACGGGTGGGCTCGACGCCTCTCCGGGGTGCTCACGCCGCTCGTCCCGCTGGCGGTCAGCGCGTGCCGCGGCGACTGCCCGCGCGTCGAGGCCTCGCAGCGCATCGAGGACACGCAGCAACGCGCCGGCGCGCCAGCGAGCCCGGAGGCGACCGCAAGGCCAGAGAAACGCGATAGCCGGTCGAGCCGCGCGCCGATGGCCACCTCCGTCCCGGCGCCCTGGCTGCTCACCATCCAGCCGACCGCGGGGGAGGGCGCGAGGATCGCGAGCATGGATATCCGCAGCTTCACGTCCCCGCTCCTGGAGCCGGGCGACGTCATCCTCGCGGTCGACGGGCAGCCGGTCCACTCGCTCGCAGGCCTCGAGGGCTACCTGCGCGCCCGCGTGCCCGGCGACATGGTGGTGCTCACCGTGCTCCGCAACGAGACCACGATCGACTATGCGATGCTCCAGGTGCCGGCCGGCGACGCTCCGGCGCCCCCGTCAGCCGCGGCGACCAGGTCCAGAGGCGGCGGCTGACCGCCTCGCGTCCGCCCGCGGCCCCGGTCCGGGGCGCGTTCGTCAGGGCGGCGGCGCGCGCTCGACGGCGAGCGCCTCGATGCGCGCCGCGAGCGCCTCGATGTCCCCGTCCGTCGTCTGCGGGTTCATGATGACGAGGCGCAGCCACGACTCGCCGCGCAGCGTGGTGCGCGTGATGTAGAAGCTCCCCTCCTCCACGATCTGCCGCCGGACGCGATCCTGCGTCGCCGAGTCGCGGCCGATCCGGAAGCAGAGGATGTTGGCCTGCGGGGCGCCGAAGCACTCGAACGCCGGCCGGCGCGCGAGGAGGCCGTGGAAGCGCCGGGCGGCGTCGAAGAGGCGCTCGACGTGCGCGGACAGGCCAGCCTCGCCGACGAGGGCGAGGTTGAAGAACAGCTTGAGCGACAGCTGCGCCTTCGTGCACTCGAACGTGAGCTTGGACAGATCGACGCCCTGCCGCTCGTCGTCGCCGTGCAGGTACGGCGCGTACTGCTCGTAGGTGCCGGCGAGCGCGGCGGGATCCCTGACGAGGACCGCGCAGGCCAGCGTGGAGGTGCCGAGCATCTTGTGCATGTCGCAGACCAGCGAGTCGGCGAGCTCGACGCCGTCGAGGAGGTCCCGGTAGCGCTCGGTGAAGCGCGCCGCCGCGCCGTGGGCGCCGTCGACGTGGAGCCAGAGCCCCTCCCGCCGGCAGAAGGCGCCGATCTCCCGCAGCGGGTCGAAGGCCCCGTTCGGCGTCGCGCCCGCGTTGGCCACCACGGCGAGCACCCGCTTGCCCGCCCGCTTCACCTCCTCGTACGCCCGCGAGAGCGCCCCCGGGATGATCCGCAGCGCGTCGTCCACGGCGACCTTCACGACGGCATCGACGCCGAGGCCCAGGATGGCGGCGGCGCGCGCGACCGAATAATGCGCCGCCTCCGAGGCGAGCAGGACGAGGCCGGGCGGGACGCCCGCCTTGAAGCTCCCCGGGGCGACGCGCTCCCTGCACGCGAGCAGCGCGCTCAGGTTGCCCAGGCTCCCGCCGTGGGTGATGACGCCGTCGCCCTCGGCGCCCCAGCCGATCTTGCCCCGCATCCAGCGGAGGAGCCCGCGCTCGATCGCGGTCCCGGCAGGCCCCATTTCATAGACGGCCATGCCGTTGTTCAGGACGCCGTGCACGAGGTCGGCGAGCGACGACGACAGCATCGGCACGGCCACCTGGTGGCCGAAGTAGCGGGGGTGGTGCAGCCGGTTGCTGTTGTCGAGGACGGTGGCGACGAGGGCGGCGAGATCCGCGCCGCCGTGCGCGACCGTGCGATCGAAGTCGAGCGCGGCGAGGATCTCCTCGATCGATCGCTGCACCAGCACCGGCCCTTCCCGGCGCTGCGCGCTGCGCACGTGATCCGCGAGCAGCGCGCCCAGGCGGGCCGCCTCGCGCTCGAGGAAATCGGGGGAGAGCGCGGTCGTCAGCGCGTCCTTCATCGCGTCCGCGCTCCTCGCCCTCTGCCGGGCGCCTTGTCGCCGCCTCGCCTGCCGCCCAGGAACGCGAACGCCTCGTCGACCTGCTCGTCGGTCATCGCGTGCCCCGCGCGCGGCTTGCCGAGCGACCTCGATGGCCACTTCAGCCTGCGGAGCATCTTCGCGAGCGCCACCTGGTCCTTGTGCGCCGGGTCCTTCCCGCCCCAGCCGACGAACACCGGCGCGCGCAGCTTCGTCTGCGCGCCCGCCCGCTGCAGGTAACGCGCGCCCGATCCGCCTGCGAACGCCGCGTAGCCGTCGACCGGCAGCCGCCCGCGCATCGCCAGCGACGTCGCGTAGTACGCCCCGTTCGAGAAGCCGAACACGAGCACCCGCTCGAAGCGCGCGCCCGCGCGCCGCTCGAGCTCCGCGCGCGCCGCGTCCCACTCGGCGAGCAGGGCGTCCTCGTGGGCCGTCTGCGCGGCGGAGGCGGTGGGCCAGCACCACCAGTCTTCCATTGAATTTGGCATCGCCTTCGGACCGATCCCCCGCCGGCCGCGCGGCATCATCACGGCGGCCCCGTGCCGGGCGCCGGCCCGCGCCGCGCCCCGCTGCTGCGCCCACTGCCACCCGGAATCGGGCTGGACGACGCCGTGCAGGAAGATCACGAGCACCCGCGGGCCAGGCGCCGGCTTGGCCGGCAGGAAGGCGCACACCTCACCGGGCAGCGACGCGAGCTCGGGCGCACACCAGCGGGCCGCCGCCGGATCCTGCGGGGATGCGGCCGCGCTCGCCGCGGGCGCGGCCGCAGGGGGCGCGCTCGCCGTGGGTGCTGCTGCGGAAGGAGCGGTCGCCACGGGCGCGGCCGCGGGGGGCGAGGAGCTGGTCCCGTCGCCGTTGGCCGAGGCGGATGCGCCCGCGGCCAGGAGCGCGGCCAGGGACAGCACCGTCACGAGCGAGCGCATGGGCGCGCAGTACCATGTCCGCGCTTCCGCCGGGAATACCCCTCGCCGCCTCTCTTTTGCGTCGTTGCCCCGCGTCCTGGCGTCGAGCGCTCGCCGCCGGCGGTGGGTTCAGCGCGGACCGCGCGGCGTCAGAGCCGCACCTCGATGCCCGCGCCGGACGTGCTCAGCCACGGCGTCACGGAGCCCGCCTTGGTCGTGCTCGGCGCGGGCTCCTTCAGCAGCAGGTAGAGCCCGACGCCCACGGTCGCGACGCCGGCGACGCCGAGGACGTCGCCGGCGATCCCCTTGGCCCGCGCGGCGCCCGCGTCGGCGCCCGTGCTCGAGCGCGCATCGCCTGCCTGCTTCAGGCCCGAGAGCCCGAGGATGGCCCCGCCGGCGAAGAGCGCGCCGCCCGCGCCCAGGACGACGAGCGGGAGCGTCCGGCTCGATGATGCATCGGCAGCGCCAACCACGGGAGGCAGAGCGCCTCCAGCAGCCGAGGCTTGCCTCGTCTCGGTCGTGGCTCGCGCCAGGGCGATCGGGACCTCGACCGAGCTGCCCGCGCCGACGCTGAACCGGGCGACCGCGGCGCGGAACCCCGGAGCGCTCGCCGCGATCTCGTGAGCGCCCGGGTCCAGCTCGATGACCTGACCAGGGGCCTCGCTCAGCGGCCTCCCGTCCATGGTCAGCGTCAGCCCGCCGATCTCGGCGGGCCTGACGGCGATCGTCGCTCGGCCGATGCGCCCTTCGAGCGCCGCGACCGCCTCGCGCGCTGGCACGACGTAGGGAGAGGTCGTCGGCGTCGGCGGCTCGGCCAGGAATGCGCGAAAGCTGGCGAGCGCCTCGACGAGGTGTCCGGTCTCCTTCTGCGCGACGCCGAGGCTGTAACGCGTGAGGGGAGCCGCCTTGATCTGGAGCGATCGGGCGTACAGCGCGCGCGCCTCCTCCCAGCGCCCCTGCTTCGCCAGCTTGGCCCCCTGGACGAACAGCACGCGCGCGGACGCCACATCGCCCGCGCCCTGCGCCGACGCGGCGAGCGGGGCCGCGGCCACGAGCAAGGCCGCGGCGAGCGCGACGCCCAGGCGCGCGGAGCGCGGTGCGGGGCGCGCGCTCATGAGCAGTCTCCTCGCCGGCACTTCGTACCGGCGGGGCATCGGTTGCCACAGGCGCCGCAATGATCGTCGTTGTTCCACAGGTTGGTCTCGCAATGATGCGCCGCGTCCCCGTCGCAATCGGCGTAATGGCCATTGCAGGTCGCCTCGGTGCCTGCGCCGCTGCTCGCTGCAGCGCCTCCCGCGCCGCTCCAGCTGCTCGCGCCCTCGCCTCCCGCGCCGCTCCCACCAGCGCCGATTCCGCTGCCGTCGCCTCCGCTGCCGTCGCCTCCCGCGCCGCCTCCGCTGCCGTCGCCTCCCGCGCCGCTTCCGCTGCCGTCGCCTCCCGCGCCGCTCCCACCAGCGCCACTTCCGCTGCCGTCGCCTGCACTGCTGCTCGGGCCAGGGCCGCTCCCGCTGCTCGGGCCAGCGCCGCTCCCGCTGCTCGGGTCGGGGCCACTCCCGCTGCTCGGGCCAGCGCCGCTCCCGCTGCTCGGGTCGGGGCCGCTTCCGCTGCTCGGGTCGGGGCCGCTTCCGCTGCTCGGGTCGGGGCCGCTTCCGCTGCTCGCTCCCGCGCCGCTCCCGCTGCTCGGGCCAGCGCCGCTCCCGCTGCTCGGGCCAGCGCCGCTCCCGCTGCTCGGGCCAGCGCCGCTCCCGCTGCTCGGGCCAGCGCCGCTCCCGCTGCTTGCGCTTCCGCTGCCTCCGCTGCTTGTCGCGCTCTCGTCGCCACCGCCGCCCGCGGTGGTCCTGCTCGTGCTCGCGCCGCTGCTCCCGATGAGATCGCCCCCGCCACGCCCGTCGCCGACCTGGTCGTCGAGCCCTCCAGCGCCCTCTGTATCGCCGGCCTTGTCGGACAGCTCCTCGCTGATCAGAGCGGAGCAGCCTCCCGGCCCGAGCGCCGCTGCAGCGAGCGTGACCAGGAGGAGCATCAGATCGCCAGAACCACGAAGGGAGCGGTGCTTCACCCCGGGAGTGCGCATGACCACCTCAGAAGTCGGGCGCCGCAGGCAGCGGCATGGACGTGGAGTCAGGCCGTGGACGCGGCGACGCAGCTCGCGGAGCGCGCGGCTCGACCCGCTGAGCGCGCGGCTCGGCCACCTGAGCGCGCGGCGCGATCCGTTGGCTGGCCGGCTCGGCCACCTGAGCGCGCCGCTCCGCAGGCGCCGGCAAGAGCTCATCCCAGGGATCGCTCGGCTCCTCCCACGGATCGCTGTGCTCGTCCCGCTCGGCAGGCGCGCTGTCCGCCGCCGCACCCCTCACGGCCGCCTCGGAAGCGGCCGCGCGCCGCGCGCCGGCATCCGGGGGCGCGACGCCGATGGAGGACGCAGCGGACGCCGTCCCGCGCAGCGCTTCCGACGCGCCCAGGGCGACGGCAGGAGCAGCCGCCATGACCGCCGGCCGAGCGGTGCCCGCGCTCGCGCTCCCACCCCGCGCGCCCAGCCCCAGGACGACCACCAGAGGCGCGGCGAAGGCGAGGACCCCGGCCACGAGCGCCTTCTGGAGCCACGGCGAGGCCGTGAGCCCGAGCCGAGCTCCGCGCCATGCCTCGGCCATCCTGATGGTGCCGCCCCGGCGCGCGACGGGCGCGGCCGCCGGCGCCGGCAGCGCGCCCGGCGCCTCCCGCGCGCCGGCCGGGCGCTGCGCCGCCACCTCCGCCCCGGAGGCCGCGCCCGCAGGCGCGGCGATCGGAGCCGCATTCTCCGCCGCGAGCGGCGGCTCGGCCCCGCGCGCGAGCCACTGGTGAGCGAGCGACGTGCCCGCCACATCCGCCGTCACCCCGCGCTCGACCGCCCAGGCGGCCAGGGCGCGGCCGAGCGCGCGCATGCTGGGCCATCGATCGGCCGGCGACTTGGCCAGCCCGCGCCGGAGGATCGCCCACAGCGCCTCGTCGCCGGCGCCGAGCTCTGTCGTCGGCACCGGCTCCTTGCTGAAGATCGCCACGATCACCGCGCTCAGCGTCTCCCCGCCGAACGGCCGCCGCCCGGTGATCAGCTCGTACATCACCACGCTGAACGCCCAGACGTCGGTCTGCTCCCCGACGTCCAGCTGGCCGTCGGCCTGCTCCGGCGACATGTACTCCGGGCTGCCGACGATCATCCCTCGCTGCGTGATCGCAGGGCTCGCCGCGTTGGCGAGCTTGGCGATGCCGAAGTCGACGACCTTCGGGACGTGGCCGCCCGCGCCGTCGGGCACGATGAGGATGTTGGCAGGCTTGATGTCGCGATGGACGATGCGCTGCGCGTGGGCCGTCGCCAGCGCACACGCGACCGGCAAGAGCATCTGGACCGCCTGCTCCGCCGGCACCCGGCCCCTCGCCTCCAGCCAGCTCGAGAGCGGCGTGCCCTCGAGCAGCTCCATCACCAGGAACGGCTCGCCCGCGTCGGTCTCGCCGAAATCGAACACGCGCACGATCGCCGGATGGCCGAGCTTCGCCGTCGCGCGCGCCTCCCGGAGCAACCGCTCGGCGGCGTGGCCGTCGAGCTGCTCCTCGTGGAGCACCTTGATCGCCACGTCGACGTCGAGCCAAAGGCTGCGCGCACGCCACACCGTGCCCATGCCCCCCGCGCCCAGCCGGCCCACGATCTGGTACTTGCCCGCGAGGACCTCGCCCACGGCGCGCTCCCTCTGCGGCGATCCACGGACGCTCGACGAGACGCCGCCCGTGCTCTCATCGCCTCTCCCGGCGAGCGCGAGCCATCCGCTCTGGCCGGGGACATGGTGCTCGTCCATCATGGGTCGCCCTCCTGGAAAGCAAGCGGCGAACCAGGCGCCGTCTCCTCACCTCCGCCGGCGCCTGCGCGACCCCCCAGCCCACGTCCCGCCGCGCGCGCAGCGTCCGGCGAGCTCGACGCTCGCCCGCGCGCCCTCGGGGCGAGACGACAAGACGAGCACGGACTCCCCTTTCCAGCCGGGAATCGGCCGCGCGCATCGGTCACGCTGGGGCAATTTGCATCAAGTGCCGCGCGGCCGCGCGGCCGCGCTCTCACTCGTGCAGGTGCACCGCGGTCTGTCTCGTCAGGACGGCGGCCGAGTGTCCCGCATGCAGCGTGTACACGCCGGGCTCCACCTGCCATCGGCCTGCCGCCCAGTGCGCGAAGGCCCGCGGCTCGACGGTGACGGCGACGTCGACCGTCTGATCGGGCTCGGCCTCGACGGACGCGAAGCCGGCCAGCCAGAGCGCGGGGCGCTCGACCTCGGAGTCCGGCCGCGACAGGTAGAGCTGGACCACGTGGCGCCCGCGGCGCGTCCCGACGTTGCGCACGCGCACCCGCGCCTCGACCGCCGCGCCGGCGGCGACGCTGGGCGCTTCCACGTCGAGGATCTCCCACCGCGTGTAGCCCAGGCCGTGCCCGAACGGGTAGGCCGGGGTGACGCCTGCGCGCGCCCAGGCCCGGTACCCGATGTGCAGGCCCTCGGCATAGACCAGCTTGCCGTTCTCGGGCTTCGTCGAGAGCACGGGCACGTCCTCCGCGCGCGCGGGCCAGGTCGTGGGCAGGCGGCCGCCGGGCTCCACGGCGCCGAGCAGCACGTCGGCGGCGGCAGCGCCGAACTCCTGGCCCGGGAACCACGTGAGGAGCACCGCGGCCACCTCGTCGCGCCACGGCATGGTCACCGGCCCGCCGGAGTTCACAAGCACGATCGTCCGGGGGCTCACGGCCGCGACGGCACGGATCAGCTCGTCCTGGCGGCCGGGGAGCCCGAGCGTGCTCCGGTCGAAGCCCTCGCTCTCGATCGCCTCGGTGGTGCCGACGACCACGATCGCGACGTCGGCGGAGCGCGCGAGATCCACGGCGCGCGCCAGCTCCTCCTCGTCGGACAGCGCCGGAACCTCGGCGCCCAGGGAGAACGCCACCGCGAGCGTGCCCACGGGGACGGTGTGCGTCAGGGCGAGATCGATCTCCTGGCCGGCGGCCAGGGACAGCTCGGCCGCCCGCTGCGGCGGGGCGAGCAGGGCCGCGGCCATGTCGTCCTTGTCCGGCAAGACCACCTCGTCGAAGAGGACCTGCCCGCCGGCGGTGAGGCGGTAGACGCCCACGCCGGCCACGCCGATCCGGTAGAGCCCGGCCTCGGCGGCGCGGAACCGCGCCGTCACCTCGATCGTCGCGGCCTCGTTCGCGCGCTGATCCCCGATGAAGGTGAGGCGTCCGACGTCGCGGTGCTCCTCGTGAAGGACGCCGCCCTTCGCGTCGAGGAGCCGCACGTGGACGCCGCGCTGGCCGCTCACGGGGTCGACGACCTGGTCCCCGGCCACCGGCACGAGCCCTTCGTGGATGCGGGTGCCTACGGCGTGGAGCACCTCGGCGCGCCGGCCGAGCGCGGCGCGCAGCCCGTCCAGCGGCGAGACCGCGTAGTGCGGGTGGACGCTGGCGCTGCCGCCCCCCTGGATCCGCCCCGCCGCGGCGCTCGGGCCGATCACGGCGATGCGCCGCAGGCTGGCCGCGTCGAGCGGGAGCGCGTCGCCCTGGTTGCGCACGAGCACCATGCCGGCCGCGGCGGCCTCGCGGGCGAGCGCCCCGGCCTCGGCGCTGGAGAGCGGGGCCGGGGCGGGCGCGGCCGGCGCGACGCCCTCGAGGGCGCCGACCCGGGCGGCGAGGCGCAGCAGGCGGCGGACCTTGTCGTCGATGGCCTTCTCGGGCACCGCGCCGCGGCGGACGGCGGCGACGAGCGCCGCGCCCCACGGCCCTCCCGGGCCCGGCATGGCGAGGTCCAGCGCCGCGCGCGCCGCGGCCTCGGTGGAGCGGGTCGCGGTCCAGTCGGAGACCACGACGCCGTCGAAGCCCCACTCGTCCTCGAGCGGCGACGCGAGCAGCGCGCTCTCCGTCAGGGTCACCCCGTTGACGGCGTTGTACGAGGCCATCACGAGCCACGCGCCCGCGCCGGTGATCATCCGCTCGAAGGGCGCGAGGTAGAGCTCGCGCAGCGTGCGCTCATCGACCCGGACGTCGACCGTGAACCGCTCGGTCTCCGAGTCGTTGGCGACGTAGTGCTTGGGCGTGGCGCCGACGCCGTGGGCCTGCAGCCCTCGGACGTAGGCGGCGCCGAGCCGGCCGGTCAGCAGCGGATCTTCCGAGAAGCACTCGAAGTGCCTGCCGCCGAGCGGGCTGCGGTGCAGGTTGACGGTCGGCCCCAGGACGACGTCGACGCCCTTGCGCCGCGCCTCCGACGCCAGCGCGGCGCCGACGCGCTCCAGCAAGGCCTCGTCCCATGTGGCCGCGAGGGCGGTGGAGGAAGGGAGGCACACCGAGGGGTCGCGCTCGTCCCAGCGCTCGCCGCGCACGCCGACCGGGCCATCGGAGACGACCATGCGGCGCAGGCCGATCGCGGGCTCGGGGTGCGTGCTCCAGAAGTCGGCGCCCGTGAGCAGGCGGACCTTCTGCTCGAGCGACAGCGCGGCGAGGGCGTCCGCCACCCGCCGTTCGACGGCCTCGGGCAGGTGATCGGTCTTCTGGGGACGAGCAGCGTGCGAGTCGGCGACGGCCATGGACCCTCCTGGATGCGCGGAGGCGCCGCCGACTGAGGCGGCGCCGAGCACGGTGCTACCACGGTCGAGGAACACCGGGCTCACAGGAGCGTCACGGCCGCCGGTGAGCTCGCGCTCCGCCGGGATGGTGGAGAGGGCCACCTTCTGTGTTCGCGTGGCGGCGGGGCGGGGGGGTGCGAGGCGCATCGGAGGATTCTCCCGCCGCGCGTGTGGCGACGAACGCCCCTTGTGCTGCAAACATGGCTCCTTCCCGGGTTTCCGATGGCGGCCGGCATCGCCGTCGATGCCGGCCGGTCCAGCTGCACCCGAGCCCGGGCTTCCTACCGGGGGGCTATCCCTTCGCGGGCGCTGGGACCGCCGCCTCGGGCGCCGTCGAGCGCTGGTAGCGGCGTATCGCCGATTCCCCGATTGCCCGGGAGACGGCCGTCGCGGCGAGCGCCCCCGTCGCCACGGCGAAGGCCGGGTTCAAGCTCACCGCGAGGACGGCCACCGGCGCGGCGGCGCTGGCGGCACAAGCCGCCACCACGGCCGCGAGCTCCTTGACGCGCTCGGATTCGTCGATGTCCTTCCCGAAGAGCAGCGCTATCTCGAGGACCAGGTAAAGGTGCATCCTGGTAAGGATGGATGTGCCGGCGACGAACCCCACGCCTTCGTACACGATGCCGAACCCCGGGATGATGGAGGGCACATGGACGACGCCGCCCGCGGCGAAAGAGATCGCCTTGGTCGATGCGATCAGCCGGCGCGCCTGCTGCTCCGGCGACTCGTCTGGATACATGCGCCGCACGCGGGCCACCACGGATTGGATACGGGATTTTCGAAGCCTCAGGATGAAGTAGAAAAAATCATCGGTGAACAGGCTTTGCTGACCCGCTTGCTGCTGCCCGACGGCCATATGTACCCCACTTGCAGGAATGCCTCGTGCGGATTCTGCCCTGATCAAGAGATCATCGGCGAAACATCATGATGATACACGCTGGCGGCCACGGCTGCCGCGAGAGCGGCCAGGCGCTAGCGAAACAAGGCCGCGCAGCCGGCCGGGACGTCGCAGGCCACGGCCCGAACTCCGCACACGTCGCGCCTCCTGCCGTCCTCGACACGCGTGATGTCAATGAGGTCGAGCTCCGCGAGCGCACGGTCGCGCATGTCCCGAAGTTCGGGCCCATCCTTGCCTCGTGGCCGGGTTCGTTCCATGGCGCCCCGATGGTTGAGCTCGGCGGGCCTATTCGAGATCGATAGGGGCCGCCGCGCGCGGGAGACACGTGCCAGGATGGAGCGCATGGCCGCCAGGGATCGATTCGCAGCCGGTCAGGCCCATGCGCTGCGGCGGGCGCTCGGCGTGCGCGTCATCATCGTCTACAAGCTCGCCAAATCGGTGTTGCAGATCGTACTGGCGATCGCGATCTTCCTCCTGGCCTCGTCCGGGCTCGCCGCCAGGGCTCACGCGTTCGCGGTCACGCTGGGCAGGGAGAGCGCGAGCGCCTGGAGCGCCGCGCTGATGGACGTTG
Organism: Sorangium sp. So ce145; assembly: GCF_051525985.1. Classification (NCBI taxonomy): domain Bacteria; kingdom Pseudomonadati; phylum Myxococcota; order Polyangiales; family Polyangiaceae; genus Sorangium; species Sorangium sp. So ce145. The sequence continues at coordinate 9,470,790 of NZ_CP150315.1, forward strand.
TCTCGAAGGCGACGACGCCGCACGGCGCCCACGTCGTGAGCGCCGCGCTCGCGGCGGACTCCCTGCTCAGCTTCATCGAGGGCTCGTCGCTCCGCCATGGCTACAGGTGGGCCCCCTGGCTGGTCGTCGGAGCGACAGCCTCGCTCGTCCCCTTCGAGATCATGGACCTCGTCCGCCATGGATGGCGACTGACGCGCATCGTCATCCTGGTGATCAACATCGTCATCGTGGCCTATCTGAGCCGGCGCGCTCGGCGCGAGCACCGGAGCTGCTCGGCAACCACAGGCTGCGACACGACGCTCCCCCCTGGTGCCGGCGAGCGGACGATCGAAGGTTAACCGTCCCGCCAGCTCCACGAACCGCGCGGCGATGTCGAGCGCGCGCCGACCGTTGCGCGGGGATGGCAACGGCGCGATGCTCACCGCCCCTCGAGCGGGGCCGCTGCCATGAGCCTCTCCACCGTGCTCCGCGTCCTCGGCCGCAAAGACGGCGAGATCCACAGCGTGTTCCGCGCCGGGTCGCGCGTGTACGGCACCGCGTCCGCGACGTCCGACGAGGACTTCGTCGCCGTCCTCGCGCGGCGCGACGCGCGGCAGGACCTCGCCTTCGCGCCGGGCGTCAACGTCGTCGTCCACGGCCTCGACACCTTCCGCGACGCCATCGCCGAGCACAGCGTCTTCGCGCTCGAGTGCCTGTTCCTGCCGCCCGAGCACCGGCTCAAGGAAGGAAGGCCGCCCTTCCCGTTCAAGCTCGACAGGAAGAAGCTCGCCGCGTCGGCCGCGAGCCGCTCCGCGTCCGACTTCAAGAAGGCCGGCGCCCGCTTCGACGACGAGCCGGAGGCCTCGAAGAAGAAGCTCTTCCACGCCCTCCGGGTGCCGCTCTTCGCCGTGCAGATCGCCGAGTCCGGCGTCCTCCACGATTACGGCGCCGCGAACCCGTACTGGCGCGACATCGTCGCGGACGAGCGCCTCGACTGGGAGGAGTACCGCAAGGCCTACGGCCCGATCCGCGAGGGCCTCTGCGATCGGCTCGCGGCGCTGGCCTCACGGCGGTGACGCGGAGACCGGCGCCGGCGCGAGCCGCTGGGGCCGGATCTCCTGGTGCATCCAGTGCTCGTCCGTCTGCACGTGCCCGCGCCGCACCCACTTGGCGAGCCGCCGCTGGAACGCCGCGTCCGGGAACTCGCCGGCGGCCCGCACCACCACGCCCTCGCGCGGGCCGCCGAACGCGGAGGGCTCGCGCGCGAGCGCGGTCGTCAGCGCCTCGAGCTCGCGCTCACCCTCGACGGTGCCCCGGAACAGGACGGGCACCGTGGGGAGCCCCAGATCGTTCGCCTGGGCCACGACCATGTCCCACTCCCAGAAGAGGCCCCGCACGTCGTCCCGCACGCCGAAGACCAGCGAATACCCCGGGAGCGCCTCGTACTCGATGGAGTGGACCGCATAGCAGTACTCGCAGAAGAGCGACATGCCCTCCGAGAGCAGGTGCGCGATGCTCGCGTGCGTGGCCTTCGCGAGGTCGAAGCTCGGGTGGGACGGAGGGCCCGCGTGCGAGCGGGAGAAGACGCTCGCACGCGTGTACGTGAGGTTGCTCCCGTCGCACTTCTCGGTGATGACGATCTCGACGCCGAGCAGCCCCGACACGTCCGCCATCCGCTTGTCGTCAGACGTCCCGCCGGGGGACCACGGCAGGTGGAACGAGCGAGGGTATTTGGCGGACATGGCGGCGACAGGGTAGCACCGGCGTCCTTTCGCGGACATGCTACGGCCCTCACGCGCGTCGCGCGGCGTTGACCGCACGCTCGCCAGGGGCCCTCCGTCATGTCCTCCGCGTCCTCGCTCCTCGACCTGCTCACGCCCGATCCGGGGCGTGTCCCCTGGAACGAGCTCCAGGTCTTCGACTGGGTCCGCGCGCTCGAGGCGTGCCCGCAGGACCCGATCCACCACGCCGAGGGCAACGTCTGGATCCACACCCGCATGGTGCTGGAGACGCTCCTCGGGCTGCCCGAGTGGCAGGCGCTGCCGGCCGAGGAGCAGCGCGTCGTGTACCTCGCGTGCCTCCTCCACGACGTGGCGAAGCCGGCGACCACCCGCGAGGAGGACGGGCGGATCACCGCGAAGGGCCACTCTCGCGCGGGGGAGCTCCTCGCGCGCCGCCTGCTCTGGGAGCTCGGCGCGCCGTTCGCGCTGCGCGAGCAGGTGTGCGCGCTCGTGCGCTATCACCAGATCCCGTTCTATCTCATCGAGCGCGACGACGCGCGGCGCGTCGCCGCCGAGATCAGCCTCCAGGCGCGCTGCGACCTGCTCGCGCTCGTCGCCGAGGCCGACATCCGAGGGCGCGTCTGCGCGGACATGGGGCGCGTCGTCGACAACATCGAGCTCTTCCGCGAGTTCTGTCGCGAGGAGGGGTGTTACACCGCGCCGCGGTCCTTCGCCTCGGCTCACACGCGCTTCGTGTACTTCCGCGCCGATCCCGCCGGCGGGCGCCACCCGGACGTCGAGGTCTACGACGACACGCGCTCCGAGGTCGTGGTGATGAGCGGGCTCCCGGGCGCCGGGAAGGATACCTATGTTCGCCACCACCTCGCCGGCTGGCCGGTCGTCTCCCTGGACGCGCTGCGGAGCGAGCTGGAGATCGATCCGGCGGACACGCAGGGACAGGTGGTCCAGGCCGCGCGCGAGCGGGCGAAGGAATACCTGCGGCGCGGCGAGCGGTTCGTGTGGAACGCGACGAACCTCTCGCGGCAGCGGCGCGGCCCGCTGCTGCAGATGGCGGCCGACTACGGGGCGAGGATCCGCGTCGTTTACGTGGAGGTGCCTGCATCGACGCTGTTCGCGCAGAACCGGGCGCGGGAGGCCGCGGTGCCCGAGGCGGTCATCCGCCGGATGATCGAGCGCTGGGAGATCCCGGCCAAGACCGAGGCCCACGAGCTGGTCCTGGCGGTGCGCTGACGCCGACGTCCCCTGCCCTCGCGCCGGCGCCGCCGGGTGGAGCGGCACGGGTCGGCCGGCTGCGCCCGCATGCGGCATGGGGTACGCTGCGCCTGGAGCGACGTATGCCCTTCCAGAGCGAGAATTCTTTCATCCCGATTCCCCCGCCCGGCGAGGACGAGCTCCCGTACGACGATGGAGAGCCGATGGAATCCGAGCGCCACCGCGCGCAGATGGACCTGCTCATCGAGGCGCTGAAGCTGCTCTGGCGCGACCGCGACGACGTGTACGTCGGCGGCAACATGGCCATCTATTTCAGCGAGTTGCAGGCGAAGAAGAACGGCTCGCCGCCCGGCTCGCGGCCTACGAGAAGCAGTTCGGCCCACTGCCCGGCGGCGGCTCGGGCTAGCGGCTCCCCGACCACCGCCGGCCGCCACGGTCAGCCCCAGCCGACCCGCTCGCCCCTTCCGAACCCCGGCGCCAGCATCGCCGCCCACCGCGCCGGGCTCTTGATCCGCTCCCGCGCCATCACCGCGTCCGCCACGAGGAGCCGCTGGAGCCCCTTCTCCCCGCCGAGCAGCTCGCCCGCCTGGCGCCGCGCCGCCGCCGCGTAGAGCGGCATGTCCGCCGCGTCGAACCCGGCCGCCGCCGCCTCCAGCTGCGCGATCGCCGCCTCCCTGTCGCCGCGCAGCTCGGCCGCGCCCGCGCGGATCAGCGGCACGAACGGGTCCGACCACGCCGTCTTCTCCCGGGCGAGCGCCGCGGCGTCCCGGAGCGCCGCCTGGATCAGCGGCTCCGGCTCGGGCGCCGCCTCGGCCACGGCGAGCGCCGTGCACGCGCGCTCGACGTGGGCCATCACCCGGCTGTTCTGCATCATCAGCAGCATCGAGCCCTCGAGCCTCGGCCAGGCGTCCGTGAGGCGCTTCATCGCGGCGCCGGCGCGGCCCGCGTACCGGTCGACGTAGGTCTCGCCGAGCAGCCCGACGAAGTGCTCGAGGTGGAACCCCGACGTCGTCCACCTCGACAGCGCCCCCGCGATCGCGCCGCGCGCGCCCGCCACGTCGTCCGACGCGAGCGCCACCCACGTCGCCTGCACGCTGAAGATCGCCGCCGCGTAGAGATCCCCCCGCTGCTCGGCGGCGCGGAGCACCGCCGGCGTCGTCCGCGCGAGCGCGTCGATCTGGCCGCGGTAGTACCGCGCCCACGACGCCATCAGCTGCGTCGTCGCGAGCTCCCAGGACACGCCGGCGCAGCGGTCGCGCAGGAGCTCGTCGGCGACCTCGTACCACGCGGACGCCGCCTTCCAGCGCCCGGCCGTGAACGCCTCGAGCATGCCCGACACCATCATCGACAGGCCGAGGAGGTGCGGGCTGTCGAGCCGCTCCGAGAGCGCCCGCACCGCGGCGACGAGCTCCTCCGCGCGCGCCCGGCCCGGCGCCCCCATCATGCACGCGGACGAGGCCTCGAACGCGAGTGCGCGGCCGACGCGGTACGGCTCGCCGGCCCGCAGCGCGAGCAGCAGGGCGCGCGCCGAGAACTCGGCGGAGCGGACCATGTCGACGCCGGACAGCCCCACCGTCACCGTCCAGCAGGCGTCGATGCGCGCGAGGTCCTCCGGCCGCACCTCCGCCTCGGACCGCTCGCGGAACCGGAGGCCCCTGAGGCGCAGCTCCGCCCGGTGCAGGAGCAGCGCCACCAGCGCGCGCCGCGGCGTCTCCGGGAACGACAGGCCGACCGCCCGGAGGACGGCGCGGACGAGCTCGATCCCCTCGTCGATGTGCCCGCTCCGCAGGTACTGCTCCGCGGCCCGCCGGCGGAGCTCGAGCGAGAGCGCGCCGTCCGCCCCCTCCGCCGCCGCCGCGTAGATCCTCGCCGCCTCGGCGCTCTTGCCCGCGTTGACCAGGGCGTCGGCGCACCGCACGCCGAGCGCGCGCCGCTCGGCCTCGGGGACATCCGCCTCGCGCGAGCGCAGGCCGAGCGCGAGCTCGTAGAGCCGCGCCGCGCGCTCGAACGCGAGCGCCTCCGCCGCCTCCTCGGCCGCGCGCTCGGCGAGCCGCCCCGCCCGCGCCGCGTCCCCCGCGCCCAGCCAGTGCCGCGAGAGCGCCTCCGCGTCCGCCGTCCCCAGCGCCTCGAGCGCCCGCCCCAGCCGCCGGTGCCGCGCCGCGAGCTGCTCCGGATCGAGCCGGCCGACGACGGCCGCGCGCACCCTGTCGTGCGACGCCTCGACGAGCTCGCCCTCGCCGGCGCGCCGCGCGGAGATCAGGTCCTCCATGAGCAGCAGCGTCATCGCCGGGGCGCGCTCGTCGTCGCGGAGCTTCGCCGCGCGCGCCACGACCGCCGCGTCGATCGGCTCCCCGGCGACAGCGATCACCTCCAGCAGCCGGAGCGCCTGCGCCGGCAGGCGGCGGAGCCGCGCGTCGAGCGCCCTGCCCCACGCGGCGTCGCCCCGGGCGCCGTCCTCGCCCGAGAGCTCCTGCGCGTCGCGGGCGAGCTCGCCGAGCAGCCGCGGGTTGCCCCGCGAGGCGCGGGCGATCGCGTCCGCCCGCGCGCGGGTCACGTCGTCGCGCGCGAAGAGGAGCGCGAGCGAGAGCTCCTCGGCCTCGAGCGGCGAGAGCGGGCCGACCGCGATCTCGCGCAGCTCGCCGTCCCGGCGCGCCGGCTCGATCCGCCCCCGCGCGCCGGCGCTCTCGGCCTCGGCGTCCCGGCGCTCCAGGCCCATCCCGTCGAGCAGCGCGCGGAGCGGCGCGCTCGTGGCGACGTCCTCGTCCCGGAAGCTGCCGAGGAACATCATCGCGGGCGCGTCGGGAGGCCGCGTGAGCTCGAGCAGGAGCGCCACGCTGTCGATGTCGCTCCACTGCAGGTCCTCGATCGCCACGACGAGCGGGCTGCGCTCGGCGATGCGCCAGAGCAGCTGGCGGAGCGCGGCGAAGCTGCGCTGCCGCAGCTCCTGCGCGTCGGGCGACTCGCTCGGGCGCGGCGCCGACGCGACGGCCGGCACGCGCGAGAGCACCGGGAACACCCGGGCGAGCGCGCGGACGTCGCGCGGCAGGAGGCGCTCCACCTCGTCGTCCGACACCCGCCGGAGGAAGCGGCTCAGCGCCTCCATCACGCCCCCGAACGCCTTGTAGGACTCGGCCGCCGCGAGCGCGCAGCGCCCCCGCAGGACGACCGGCCCCTTGTCGCGGCGGAGCCCCATCAAGAAGTGGTGGATGAGCGCGCTCTTGCCCATGCCCGCGGCGCCGTGGACGAGCACGGCGACGGGCCGCTCCAGCACGAGGGCCTCGGCGGCGCGCTGGAGCGCGCGCAGGTGCGGGCGGCGGCCGATGAAGTGCTCGATCGTCGGCGGCGCGGGCGGGAGCAGCGCGCTCGCAGGCGCGGCCTCGGCGCTCGCAGGCGCGGCCTCCGCGCTCGCAGGCGCGGCCTCCGCGCTCGCAGGCGCGGCCTCCGCGCTCGCAGGCGCGGCCTCCGCGCTCGCAGGCGCGGCCTCGGCGCTCGCAAGCGCGGCCTCGGCGCTCGCAGGCGCGGCCTCGGCGCTCGCAGGCGCGGCCTCCGCGCCCTGCAGCGGGGGCTCGGCGCCCTCAGGGTCCTGCCGCTCCGCGCCCTCCACGCCGCGCCACCGTCACTTCTTGCTCAGGAACGCATCCATCGCACGCCGGTGCTCCGGGCCGTTCCACTGCTCGGTAAACGCCCGCCGCTCGACCTCGGCGGCGGAGGCGCGCAGCGCCTCGCGCACCTTGTGCAGAGACCGCTTCATGGCCGCGACCGACGCGCGCGGACCCTCGGCGATGCGGCCGACCTGCGCGATCGCTCGGCTCCGCGCCGCGCCGGTGGGGACGACCTCGCTCACGAGGCCGACGCGGAGCGCCTCGGCGGCGTCGATCCTCTCCGCCGTCAGGAGCAGCCGCGCCGCCGCGAGCGGCCCCACCCGCTCGCAGAGCCGCGTCAGCCCGCCCCAGGCCGGGGAGAGGCCCATCTTGACGTGCCGGAACGAGAGCGCGGCGTGCTCCTCGACGACGACGAAATCGCAGAGCAGCAAGAGCTCGCAGCCGCCGCCCAGCGCGTCGCCCTGCACGGCGGCGACGATCGGCACCTCGCTCTCCTCGAAGGCCGCGAGGCCCTCGAACAGCCGGAGGACCTCGCCCCCCTCCGCGCCGCCGGCGGCGAGCGCGTGGAGCTCGCGGATGTCGCCGCCCGCCACGAAGACGTCGCTGCTCGTCGCGGTGAGCACGACGCCGCGCACGCGCGGGTCGGCGCTGGCGCGGCGGATCGCCTCGCCGAGGCGGCCCGCGAAGCCGCTGTCGATGGCGTTCCTGCGCTCGGGACGATCGATGGTCAGGACGACCGCATCGCCGGCCGCCTCGACCCGCAGGGTCACGAGAGGGCCCTCCGCGCGCCCCTCCCGCCGGTGAGCGCCGCGGCCTTCCGGCGGCTCGCGCCCGCCCCGTTCTCGGCCGCCGCGCGGCTGAGCCGCCGCGGCGCCGGCATGCGCTCGTCGTGGATCACCTCGGCGATCCGCGCCTCGAGCGTGCGGCGGCTGAGGCCGCGCTGCTCCACCGCGTACCGCTCGGCGTAGCTGATGATCGCGCCCGCGACGTCGACGCCGCTCGCGCGCTCGATCCCCTCCAGGCCGGGCGAGCTGTTGATCTCGAGGATCTTGGGCCCGGAGCGCGCCTCGAGCATGTCGACGCCGGCGACCTCGAGGCCCATCGCCTTCGCGGCGCGGATCGCGACGCTCCGGTAGGCGCGCGGCAGCTTCACCCGATCGCCCTTGCCGCCGCGGTGGAGGTTCGAGCGGAACTCCCCCGGCTTGGCGACGCGGCGCATCGAGGCGACCACACGGCCGCCGACGACGATGACCCGGATGTCGCGCCCCTTCGACTCGCGCACGTACTCCTGGAGCACGATGTCCTGGCCCATGGCCCAGAACGTCTCGAGCAGCGCGTGCACGGCGTGGGGCGTCTCGGCGAGCATCGTGCCGATGCCCTGGGTCCCCTGCTGGAGCTTCACGATCGCGGGGCAGCCGCCGACGAGCGACAGCGCCGCCTCGACGCCGGCCGGGCTGCGGGCGCACACGGTGATCGGCACGTTGAGCTTGCGGCGCGTGAGCAGCTGGAGCGCGCGCAGCTTGTCGCGGCTCCTCGCGATCGAGACGGCGCCGTTCAGGACGGGGACGCCCATGAGATCGAACTGACGGACGACGGCGAGGCCGTAGTTCGTGATGCTGGCGCCGATGCGCGGGATCACGATGTCGAAGCGGGGCACCGCCGAACCACCGACGAGCAACGACGGGCGGCCGCGCGACACGACGATCTGGAAATCGAGCGGATCGATGACGCTGACGTCGTGACCACGCGCGCGCCCCGCGAGCACGATCCGGCTCGTCGAATAGAGGGACGCGTTGCGGGACAGGACGAGGAGTCGCATGTGGCCCGGAGGCTAGCAGAGCCGGCAGACTGCGTGGATGGATGCGCGTGCCGATTCATTTTTCGCTCTTCGGCGGTTCTTCTGACGCTCGCGCCGCGCCCCGCACGGTCGCGCGCCGCGCCATCGGCCCTCGTTTTCCATGGGGCTCCGCGCGGGCCCCGTGCGGCGCCGCGCGTTCCCGCGCGTCCCCCGCCCCGCGGGACGCCGCGCGGCGCCGCGGGGTTCCCCGCGCGGCCGTGCGGCGGACCAGGCGCGGCAGAAGCGCCGAGGTGCGGCGCTTGCGCTGGAAAATGTTTCGTGTACGAATCATCTCGGTCGTGCCGGCGAGGAGGGGTTCACGATGTGGCAGCCGTTCACGGAAGAACATCAGCAGTTCAGGAAGACGGTGCGGGCCTTCGCAGAGAAGGAGCTCGCTCCTCATGTGGAGGAGTGGGAGTCGTCGGAGTGCTTTCCCAGCTGGGTGTTCAAGCGCGCCGGCGAGCTCGGGATCCTGGGCGCGCACTTCCCGGAGGAGCACGGCGGCGCCGGGCTCGACTACTGGTTCTCGGCGGCCAAGGCCGAGGAGCTCGTGCGCTGCACGATGGCGGGCGTCTCGATGGGGCTGCTCGTGCAGAGCGACATGGCGACCCCGGTGATCAGCGACATCGGCACGAAGGAGCAGATCGAGGAGTTCCTCAAGCCGGCGCTCGCGGGCGACAAGATCGCCGCGCTCGGCGTCTCCGAGCCGGCGGCCGGCAGCGACGTGGCCGGGATCCGGACGATCGCGCGCAAGGAGGGCGATGATTACGTGCTGAACGGGCAGAAGACGTTCATCACGAACGGGACGCGCGCCGATTTCGTGACGCTGCTCGCCAAGACATCGCCGGACAAGGGCGCCCACGGCTGCTCGTTCTTCCTCGTGCCGACGGCGCTCCGCGGCTTCAACGTCGCGAAGAAGCTGAAGAAGATCGGCAACAAGTCCTCGGACACCGCGGAGCTCTTCCTGGAGGACGTGCGGGTGCCGGGGCGCTACCTGCTCGGCGAGCCCGATCAGGGCTTCGCGTACCTGATGCAGAACTTCCAGACCGAGCGGCTGGTCGCCGCGGTGAGCGCGATCGCGAGCTCGTTCATGACGCTCGACGGCACGGTCGAGTACGGGCGCGAGCGGGTGGCGTTCGGCAAGCCGATCATCAAGCGCGAGTCGTGGCAGCACAAGCTCGTCGACCTGTACACGCGCTGCGAGGCGGCGCGCGCGTTCGCCTACAAGTGCGTCGACCACTACAACGACGAGCGGTACGTGCGGAAGGTGCCGATCAGCTTCGACACGGTGAAGCTCATCTCGATGGCGAAGATCCTGGCCGGCGACGTGGCGAACGACGTCGTGGACACGTGCCTGCAGTTCCACGGAGGCTGGGGCTACATCGAGGACTTCCCGATCGCGCGCGCCTGGCGCGATCAGCGGCTCCTCCGCATCGGCGGCGGGACGACCGAGACGATGAAGTACTACCTGGCAAAGCTGATGAACTTCTGAGCGCCCCGCGGCCCGGCGGCCGCATCGCCGCCAGGCCGCGCGGAGCTCGCCGCTGGGAGCACCCACCCGGCAACGGGCGCAAACACGCGCAAACGCACGCAAACACGCGCAAACAAGCACAAACAGCCGCGAACCGACGCCCTCGGACACAAAAGCGCGCCGGTCGAAAAAAAGTAGAGACAAGCGGCGCGAGAGGCTGTAGATATCCCGCTCCCAACGACCGGGGCTGTAGCTCAGCTGGGAGAGCGCATGACTGGCAGTCATGAGGTCAGGGGTTCGATCCCCCTCAGCTCCACCGATAGGACCGAAGGACTCCTGTTTCTGTAAGGAGTCCGCACCGCCGTGCCCGCTCGCCGGCGTGTCGGAGTAGAGAACCCGGACATGGCTCTCTTGCCTCACTGGGTCTTCCCGGAGCTCGACGCGAGCGCGTTGGGCGCGGCGCGCGCGCGACAAGACACGCTGACCAAGCCGCGCGGCAGCCTCGGAGTCCTCGAGGATCTCGCCGTGGCGCTCGCCGGCATCCAGGGCGGGGCGCCCGCGAGCCGGCCCGCGGCGGCGGTGCTCTTCGCCGCCGATCACCCCGTCGCCCGGCACGGCGTGTCGGCGTACCCGCCAGAGGTCACGGCGGCGATGGTGGCGAACTTCGTGCGCGGCGGCGCCGCCGCCAGCGTCCTCTGCCGGAACCTCGGTGTCGATCTGCGGGTCGTGGACGTCGGGGTCGCCCACCCGTACGAGCGCGTCGACGGCGGCGATGGCGCGCGGCTGCGGCGCGATCCGGTCGCCGACGATCCCATCGGCGACCTGCGGATCGAGGACGCGCTCTCGGAGGTTGTCTACGAGCGCGCGCTCCGCGCGGGCGCCGCGGAGATCGACGCGCTTGATAGCGACACGCGCGTCGTCCTGCTCGGCGACATGGGCATCGGCAACACGACCGCGGCGGCGGCCATGACGGCGCTGCTCCTCGGGCTCGCGCCGGAGGACGTCGTCGGGGCGGGGACCGGCGTCTCCGGCGACGCGCTGTCGCGCAAGATCGAGGTCGTGCGCGACGCGACGCGACGCGCGCAGGAGGTCTCGGGCGTCCAGCGCACCGATCCGCACCGCGTCGTGCAGGCGGTCGGCGGGAAGGAGATCGCCGCGCTGGTGGGCGCCATGGCGCGGGCGATCGAGCTGCGCATGGCGGTGCTCGTCGACGGCTTCATCGTCTCGACGGCGGCGCTCGCGCTCGTCCGGATGTGCGCCGAGGCGCGGTCGGGCATGCTCTTCGCCCACCGCTCGGCCGAGCGCGGTCACGCCCACGTCCTCGCGGCGCTCGACGCGCGCCCCTTGCTGGACCTCGGGATGCGGCTCGGTGAGGCGAGCGCGGCGCTGGCCGCGCTGCCCCTCCTCGACGCGGCCTGCGCCCTCCACGCCGGCATGGCGACGTTCGCGAGCGCGAGCGTGCCGGATCGCGCGCGGCCCGGGACTCCATGACGGCGCCGCCGGTGCTGCGCGGCGCCCGCGCAGCGGCGACCTTCCTCACGCGCGTCCCGGTCGGCGGCTTCCCCTACGCCGAGGCGGACTGGCGCTGGGCCTCTGCGTGGTTCCCGTTCGTGGGCGCCGCGCTCGGCGCGGCCCAGGCCGCGGTGTGGCTGCTCGTCGATCGGAGCGGCGCGCTCGTCGCGGCGAGCGTCACCGTGGCCCTCGGGCTGCTGCTGACCGGGGCGTTCCACGAGGACGGCCTCGCGGACACGGCCGACGCGCTCGGCGGCGCGTTCGATCGCGCTCGGATCTTCGAGATCCTCAAGGACAGCCGCATCGGCGCGTTCGGCGCGGCGGCGCTGATCGTCGTCCTCGTGCTGCGCGTCGCCCTGCTCGCGCGGCTCGACGCCGCGGCGCCCGTCGCCCTCGTGCTGACGCAGTGCCTCTCGCGCACCCCGCCGATCTGGCTGATGGTCGCGCTGCCCTACGTGACCCAGAGCGGCTCGCGCAGCCGCCCGGTGGCGCAGGCGGCGCTCCCGCAGGCGCTGCTCGGCTCCTTCTGGCCGGCGCTCGCGCTCGCCGCGGCGCACGCCGCCGGGGCCCTCACGGCGGCCGAGGCGGCGGGCATGCTCGTCGCGGCCGCCTCCGCCGCGGCGATCTGCGGCCTCCGCTTCCGCGCCCGCGCCGGCGGGCTCACGGGCGACTTCCTGGGCGCGACGCAGCAGATCGCGGAGTGCGCCGCGCTGCTCGCCCTCGCGCTCGTGCGGGGCGGCTGAGCCGCGGGCGCGCGCGTGGATCCCCTCGCCCACGGCCTCGTCGCCTTCCGCCACGCCCCCGTCGCGCTCTCCGGCGTCTGCTACGGCCGCCTCGACGTCGCCGCGGAGCTCCCCCCGGAGGCTGCAGCGGCCGCGATCGAGCGCGCGCTCCGCGAGCTCCGCGTCCGCCCCGGCGTGGTCTTTTCGTCGCCGCTCTCCCGCTGCGCGCTCCCGGCCGCCGAGCTCGCCGCGCGCCTCGGGGCGCCGCACGCGGTCGACGAGCGCCTGCTCGAGATCTCCTACGGCGCGTGGGAGGGGCGCGCCTTCACGGACATCGAGCGCGACGACCCGGCCGCGTACGCCGCGTGGCTCCGCGACTGGGAGCGCGTCGGGCCGCCCGGGGGCGAGTCGGCGATCGAGGTCGAGTCCAGGGTGCGGTCGTTCTGGCGCGAGCTCGGCGCCCAGCGCCGCGTGGACGGCGTGGACGTCGCGGACGTCGCGTCCCGCGCGCGCCCGCACCTCCTGGTCGCGCACGCCGGGGTGCTGCGCGCGCTTCGGGTCGTCGCGCGCGGCGCCAGCTGGCCCGCGGCGATGAGCGCGCCGGTCCCTCACCTCACGGCCGAGCGCTTCCCTCTCCCTGCGTCCGCCCTTTCGCTGGCGGACCTTTGAGGGGCGCGTACCCTCGTCGGGCATGACCCCGCAAGAAGAGCTCGCGCTCCTGCTGCGCCCGGCGGCCGGAGGCCTCTACCTCGTCTCGACCGGCCGCGCGCAGCAGCTCGAGGTCCAGCGGCGGCTCTACGGCGCCGCGACCGAGGAGGAGGTCCTCGCGCGGTTCCGCGCGTCGCTCGACCGCATCGCCGGCGCGCGCGCCGTCCTGCTCGGCGTGCCCTCCGACGTCGGCGCGGGGTTCCTCCGCGGCTCCAACATGGGCCCGCAGGCCATCCGGACCGCGCTCCTCGACGCCTTCCCGGACTTCGTCGAGCGGGCGCGCGAGGTCGGGCTCGTCGACATCGGCGACGTGTTCGTCGTGCCGCAGCTCCTGCACGACGACATGCTCTCGGAGGCGCAGAAGACCGCGTCGCGCCGCGCGCTCTACCCTGGCGTGCCCGAGCCCGTGGCGTCGCGGCTGCCGGTCTCGCCGCTCTCCATCGCGGAGCGCGCGCTCGATCTCGTCTTCTCGATCAACCCGGGCGTCGCCCCCATCGTGCTCGGCGGCGATCACTCCACGGCCTTGCCGGTCGCGCGCGCGATCGCCCGCGCGCGGAAGCGGCCGTGGGGCATCGTCCAGCCGGACGCGCACACCGATCTCCTCGAGGAGCGGCTCGGGGTCGCGTACTGCTTCGCCACGTGGTCGTACCACGCGAACGAGCTGGTCGGGCGGGGCGGCCGGCTGACGCAGGTGGGGGTCCGCGCGTCGCAGAAGCCGCGCGAGCACTGGGAGAGCCGCTACGGCGTGCGGCAGTTCTGGGCGGCCGAGTGCCGCGCCGATCCGGCGGCGGCGCTCGACGCCATCGTGGCCCACGTGAAGAGCACCGGCGTCGAGGGCGTGTATTTCTCGAACGACATCGACGGCACGGACGCCGCGTACGCCGACGCCACGGGGACGCCCGAGCCGGACGGCCTGTCGCCCGAGTTCGTCGTGGCGCTCATCCGCCGGCTCGGGCGCGAGGTCGGCCTGATCGGCGGCGACGTCATGGAGGTCGCGCCGGCGCTCCAGCCGACGCCGGAGAGCGCGGCGCGCACGGTCGCGCTGGCGGCGCGCTACCTGCGCGAGACGATCGAGGCCACCGTCGGCCGCGCGCTCGCCTGACGCCGCTCAGGGCTCGGGGCCTCTGGCCGCGGGCAGGGCGGCGTCGCGGGCCCAATCGCTCCAGGACCCCTCGTAGAGGATCGCGTCCTCGCGGCCGAGCGTCGCCAGGGCGAGCAGGTCGTGGCAGGCGGTGACGCCGGAGCCGCAGTAGCAGACCACGGTGGCCGCATCGAGCGCGCCGAGGTCGCGGTAACGCCGCTCGAGCTCCGCGCGCTCGCGGAAGGCGCCCCCGGGGGCGCCGAGGTTCTCGACGAAGGGGGCGGAGCGGGCGCCGGGGATGTGGCCCGGGCGCGCGTCGACGGGCTCGCTCTGCCCCTCGTAGCGCTCGCGGGCGCGCGCATCGAGGATCACCGCCGCGGAATCGCGGCGCAGCCTGTCGACAGCCGCCTTGTCCGCGACCGGGGCGCCGCCGGGGGCGAGATCCATGGCGGGCGCTTCCGCGATCGTGGGAGCCCCGGTCGAGAGGGGGTGTCCCGCGGAGGTCCACGCCTGGAGTCCCCCGTCGAGCACGCGCCCGCCAGGATGACCGAAGTAGCGCAGCAGCCACCAGAGACGGGCGGCGATGGCGCCCCCGGCGTCGTCGTAGCCGACGACCACCGAGCCTGGGGTGACCCCGATGCGGGCGAGGACACGCGCGAACGCCGCCGCGTCGGGCAGCGGGTGGCGGCCTGGTCCGCCGTGCGCCGGGCTGGAGAGATCGGCGTCGACGTCGAGGTGGACGGCGCCCGGGATGTGCCCGCGGGCGTACTCGTCGGCGCCGCGGCGACCGCCGAGGTACCAGCGACAATCGACGACGCAGACGCGGGGATCGCCCGCGTGCGCCGCGAGCCATGCGACATCGACGAGCGGACCGGGGGCCACGAGGAGGGGATCGAGCATGGGCGAAGGGTACCCACCCTGCTCTCGCCCGGCCACATCGCGTCCTCACCATGTTCACCGTGCCCGGCTGCGCCCGGTCGCGCTGTGCAGCCGCACGCCTTTATCGCGCTCGGCGCGCGCCCCCAGAGCGGCGGAATTTGCAAGCGCTTTTGGCCGTCGAGACTGGCTTGAGAGCGTAAGGCACGTACATCAATCAGCGCATACAGCACCCCTGGTTGCGAGGATGCCCACCACAAACCGCTTGATCTTCGAAACGCGTTTGCTTGTGCTGCCTACCCGCGCCGGAGGACAACCCTGGCCTCGCTCAGCTCTTCACCAAGCGAGCCGCTACGGCCACGGGCGACGTGTTCACAAAAGTTCGGCTTCACGAGATCCATTGATCGATCGCGCCTCTGGAGGTCGGACGAATCGAAGCCTTTCCCATTGTCCCCGCGGGGAAGAAAGCTATACTTTTCTCTCCAGCCAAACTCAGCACGATCTATGAAACTTCGATTTTCAAACTTCGCAGCAGCAGCAATCGTCACCCTCCTCTCACCTCTCCCAGGCTGCTCCGATGACGGAGACACCGGGAGCTCGGCAGCCGGAGGCACGACCACTGGAGCGTCCACCTCGAGTGCATCCGGGTCCGGCGGGCAGGGCACGGGCGGGGATGGCGCTGGAGGGGCCACGTCCGCGAGCTCGAGCTCCGCGGCGTCCGGTGGTGGCGGCCCGACGGTCGAGCCAACCTTTGACACGATCCGGTACGTCGTCGTGGAGGCTCACTGCTCCGATGCGACCTGCCACAACGGCGAGGCGCAACCGACACTGCTGGACGACGAGACCCTCTACGCGACCCTGACCTCACACATCTCCGAGGCCTGCGGCAACATTCCGGTCGTCACCCCCGGCGACCCAGCGCGGAGCGCCCTCGTCAAGATCATCAAGGAACCCTGCGGGGATGCCGGCCGCATGCCCAGGGGCTGCAACCCCGCACCCGGCCCAGAATACACTTGCCTGCCCCAGGAATACATCGACGCGATCGAGCAGTGGGTCCTTGACGGCGCGCTTCATTGAGCGGCCGATGCGTGGTGCGAGCCGAGGCCTCACTGCTGCCGAAACCTTCCGCCGCAGAGTCGCGCCCGTCCTGGGCGCACCAGGCAAAAGGCCCCTCCTGAGAGGAGGGGCCTTTTTTATTTCGCTCGAGCCGGCAGCCCCGGCACGAGCGACGATCAGCCGTTCGCGCGAAGCGCCTTGAACTCACCAGCGTCCTTGATGGACACTGGATTGTTCTCGCTGGCGAAGAGCTTGGTGTCGTCGTGCTTGCCGAAGTGAGTCACCTCTGCCGAGCCGCCGATCGCCGGGAAGCCGTCCGCGCCGGCCTTCACCCCGATGGCGTTCAGCAGGTTGCAGAAGTACTTGTTGATCGGCTGCGTGGCGACATCCGGCGGAGTCCCCGTGCCGTCGATCTCGCCGAACTCGAGCTTCGTCTGGCCCGGCCCGCAGGCAGCCTCGCTGTTACCGACGGCCAGGTCAGCCTTGCCACCCTCGACGTTCACCGCCTGACCCGTCTTGAAGTAGCCGCCGCAGCTCCCTGCCTGGAGGATCGGCAGGTTGTTGAGGTTGTGGCTGTTGCCGTCGGAGTCCTCCTGGAACCAGACGGTCGCGGTGTTGTCGAGGAGCTTCCCCTCACCCTCCTCGATGCTGTCGAGCCGACCGACGAGGTAAGCGAACTTCTTCGCGTACCAGTCGTCGATCTGCTGAATCATCTCGATGACGCCAGGAACGCAATCACCACCCATGTTGGCGTCGCCAACGCGGTGGGAGATGCCATGGGAGTCCTTCGAATGATTGATGCCGTCCCACTTGAACGTGAGGGTCCCGGGGAACTTCATGAAGATGACGCGGTTCTGGTCGCAGATGGCCGAAAGCACCGCGAGGTCCATCATGACGTTCGTCGACTTCGACAGGTCGGTCCCGAGGCCACCCCCCTGCGAGGCCGCTTGCACGGACTGGGCCGTCAGACCGAGCGCCTCTGCCTGCGCGGCGCTGCACTGGGCCCTGACCGTGTTCGTGGTCTGGTGGAGGAGTTCCTTCCAGTCGGAGAGCCGCTGCTTGTCCGCCCTGCTCATCCTGACCCTCTCGAGGGTCTCCAGATCCTCCCGCACGACGTCGATCACACTCTTGCCGCGGGCCACCTTGTACGTATCCTGCGACACGGGGCCCTGGCCGAAGAGGCCCGTGAGGTTATTGTAGATCGTCGTCGGAGACCCGATGCCGGGGAAGATCTGCTTGGGCTTGTCGTACGAGAAATTGGAGAACGAGTCCTGCCGCACTCCGCCGATCTGCATCACGAGGGGAGCGGCGCCGTTGGGGTTGACCTGCTCCGCGGCGATGTGATCGAGCGACCGCCCGGTCGACTTCGCGTTGAACTTGTCGCTCTCGGGCGTCACCGGGTAGCAGGTGAAATACGACCCCATGACCTGACCGTGGGGGTCGTTGTTCTGGCCGTGGGTCCGCCCGAAGCTCCACTCGTTCATCGCCCGGATGCCACGGGGCATCAGGAGCTTCTTTGCAAAGGGCGCGAGGTGCTTGAGCGTCGTCGCCTCGTAATCGGCGGCGGTCAATTCGCCGTGGGACTTCTTCGGGAACCACCGGTTCGTCAGGCAGCCATAGTGCGTGAAGAGCACGATCAGCCGCTTCGGAGCGCCGCCGCCGGCCGACTGCGCCTCGGCGTCACGCTCGGCGACAGAGCCCAAGAACGGTGCAGCGACGACGGCTCCACCCAGGCCTCGGAGGAATACTCTTCGGTTGAGGTTCTTCATCATGGTCGTATTCCTTCTCAATCCCCGAGGACGGTGCGCAGGCGGAACGAATCGGCCTGGGTAAGATCCGTGAGCAAATTGATGATGGTATAGCCGTCGCTCGACAGCTTGTCGCTGAGCTCGTTGACGGTGCAGGCGTCGTTCGTGTTCGGCACCCGCCGGCGCGCCCAGGAGACCCACTGCTCGGCATAGTGACGCTTGGCGATCGCACCGGCGCCGAGCTCGGTCATCATCTCGAGGGGTGTCGTGATCGTCTTCGTGTTGGTGTCGCTGAAGTAGACGTCGTCCGTCGCGTTGATGTCGCCGCCGAGCGGATCCTTCGTCTGCACCTTGCCAACGGAGTCGAACCTCTCGAGCACGAAGCCCGGCGGGTTGACGAGCTTGCTGTGGCAGTCGACGCACCCCGCGGGGGAGGTCAGCGCCTCGATGGCCTCACGCTCCGTGGAGAACGGGCCCGGAGGCCGCGGCGTCTGGTCGGCGCCGGGCGTCGGCTTCAGGGTGAGCCCGAGCAGCCTGTTGGCGACGAACGCGCCCCGGAGGATCGGGCTCGTGGCGCCGAAGGACGAGTAGGAGCTCAGGAACCCGACGCGGGTCAAGAACCCCGGCCGCTCGTTCGGGTCGAGCTCCACCCGCGTCAGATCCGCGCCGTAGTCGGCGGCGTTGAGCCCGTAGATCGGAGCGGTGTCCTTGTTCACGTAGGCGACGTTGCTGAGGAAGATGTCCTTGAACGACCCCCCCTCGAACGCCACCTCCTCGAAGAAGGCGTCGATCTCGGCCAGCATCGGAGCGACGATGTCCGGGGAGTAGTCGGGGAACTTGGTCGTGTCGTGCTCGACCGTCCCCCAGTGCGACCCCTGACGGATGTCCGCGTAAGCACGATGGAAAAGCGCCACGATCGGCGCCGTCTTGGTGCGGTCCTGAACCATCCGCTCCGCCTGCGCGAGGATCTGCTCCCTGGTGGTGAGCTGACCCGCGTCTGCGGCGGTGTTCAAGGCGTCATCCGGAATGGATCCCCAGAGCAGGAACGCGAGCCTCGTCGCCACCTCGTGGCTGGAGAGCTTGATGGCGCCGTTCTCCGCGTCGTCCGTCAGCTCGGGGACCGTGATGAACGAGGGCGAAGCGAGCATGGCGAAGAGGATGGCCTCGGCGACCTCCGCGGGCGTGCCCTTGGGCTCGAGCGCGTTGAACCGCATGTAGCGCTGCACCTCTTCGTCCGTCACAGGGCGGCGGAAAGCCTTGCGGCCGAAATCGCGGATCGTCGACTCGAGGCACCCGGCCGCCGCCGGATCGCAGGCGATGAACTTGGACTTGTTCGCCCCAGCCATCACCTCGGCGGCGATGCTTTCGGCGGCCACGAGGTAGGAGTTCCAGGCGATGTCCGTGATGCTGCCCTCGAAGTCGGCCACGAGGAGCGAGGACGGGTTGCCCGTGGGAGCGTTCGGCACGTTCGTCACGCCGAGCAGATCCCTCACCACCGCGTCGTACTCCCGGTTCAAGAGCCGCGGGACCTGGGATGTCGCCCAGATGCCGGGAGTGCAGACATCCGGGTCCCCGGGGTCCGGCTCGTCCGGCCCGCCCCCCGTACCGGCGCCAGAGGTCTCCCCGCCGCTGGAGGAGACCCCAGGTTCGCCGGGTGCGATCTCGCCAGTGCAACCAGCGAGAAAAGTTGATGATGTCAAAAATGTTGCCGTACCGATGTACGCTAGTTGCCGCAGCGTTCGCATAATGTGACTATCCCCGACCTGCGCCGAACTGATCCCTCAGCGCAGGATTCCAACGCGGCCCAACCGGCGAGTCCTCGACTCGGTGAGCTGGCGCCCACAAGCGCTGTGGAGGCCGCTCGCGTGGTGGAATCTTCGCGCATGGCTTTACGAGAACGTGTCATGAGCGCGGAGCGCCGGAGCGCCGGGCCCACGCGGCGCATTCATCACTCGAGAGCGCGACAGGCTCGGCAGCGAGACCGCTCAGGGGTTCGCCTCGAGCGCGGCGAACTCGCCTGGATCGTGCGGCCTTCGCCTCAGGCTTGAGCGCAGAAACGGCGCCAGATGTCGCGGTAGATCGACTCGAGATTGCGGGCGAAGCGCGGGCCGTCCATGAGCGGCGACTGCTTCATGCGATCGCGCAGCGTTCGGCGAAGCTCGCCCAGGTGCTCGAGGTCCTCGGCGAGCGAGCTGGCGACCCGAACGTAGTGTTCCGGCGTCGTCGCGATGAGCTCCGGCAGACCCAGGTTCATCGCCTGGCAGACGCCGGCGCGGCCGACCACGGTTTCACCTGCGAGGGTCACCACCGGGACGCCCATCCACAGCGCGTCGAGGCTCGTGGTGTGGCCGTTGGAAGGGAACGTATCGAGACAGATGTCGATCTCGCGGTACCTTCGCAGATAGTCGAGCCGCCCGCACCGATCGACGAACTCGATCCGATCGAGCTGGACGCCCCCTTCCGCGAAGATCGAGCGCACCCGGTCCCGCGCCTTCCCCCGAGGCGCCATGAGCGTGAGCCGCGACCTGGGCACCGCGGCCAGCACCCTCGTCCAGACATGGAGCACCCCTTCATTCACCTTCCTGAAGTGGTTCAGGCAGCCGAAGTTGACCCTCCCCTCCGCGAGAGCGGGGAGAGCGCTCACGTCGGGCACGCCGGTGAGCGGGTCGTAGCACCAGAAGGAGTCGGGGAGCCGAAGGGTCTCCTCCGTGTAGACGTCCGTGTTTGCGCCGGGGGGATCGAGGAAGGGATCGGACAGGCGATAGTCCATCGTTTCGAGGCCCGTCGTGCCGGGGTACGCCAGCCAGCACACCTGAAGGGGAGCGGGCCGGCGGGCAAAGACCAGGACGCGGCGGTCCGTCATATGCATGGTGAGATCGACCAGGATGTCGATCCGATCCCGTCGAATGACCTCGGACAGGGCAGCGTCGTCCAGCGCCGCGACCTCGCGAAAGACGTCGGCATGACCGCGAATGCGATCCGTCAGGTTATCCGGCTTGTCCGTGCTCGAGTAGCAGAAGATCTCGAACTGCCGGTGGTCATGGTTCTGGAACACCGGGATCGTGAAGAGAGACTGGACGTGCGTCCGGAAGTCGGGTGACACGTAGCCGATGCGGAGCCGCCGGTCGGACGAGCGATCGGTCGTGTGAGGGGCAGCCTGCGCGGCGAGGGGACGGGCATGCCGGGCATTCCACGCGCGCGCCTCGGCGAGGATGTCGCTCTCGGTGACGTTCGGCCAGAACGGCATGTTGAAGAGAAGAGCGCTGTGCGCAGCGGGGTCGTCGGGGCACAGGGCGACCGCTTCGCGGTACATCGCCTGGGACTCGTCGAGGAGCCCCGACTCGCCGAGCGCGGCGGCGAGATAATCCCGAGCGACATGGAAGTTTCGGTCGATCTCGAGCGCTCGACGCAGATCGTCGATCGCTTCGTCGAAGCGGCCGGCGTCCGCGTGAATCGCGCCGAGCGCAGTGTACGCGTTGGCCATCCGCGGGTTGAGCTTCAGCGCCACGCGATACCAGACCGCGGCGTCGTCCGACCGGCCGCCGAGGCGCAATGTCTCGCCGAGGGCCGCCAGGGCATCAGGTGCGCTCAAGCTCGACTCGGGGCCGCGCGTCGCCGCCGGACCGACCCCGGCGGCAGCACCCCGTCGGCCCCTCAGGCTCGCGAGGCGCTCGACAGCCTGCAATAACCCAGGCTCGAGATCGCGGGCGCGCTCGTAGCACGCCGCAGCCGCGTCCAGGTCCCCTTGCTCCTCGAACGTGAGAGCGAGGTTGAACACCGCTTCGGCGAAGTCGGGCTTCCGCGCGACGGCCATGAGCAGCACGGCGACCGCCTGGGGTCTCCGGCCGAGGCAGCGATACACGTCGCCGAGATGCGACAGGTAGAGGGCGTTGTTCGGGGCGACGCGGACGGCTCGCTCGAGGAGCGCGGCGGCCTCCGCGAGCCGACCGGATTGCACGGTGATCACGCTGAGAAGAAGCAGCGCGTCGCCATTCCCGGGCGCTTGCTCGAGCACGCCGCGATAGAGGAGCTCTGCGCGATCGACCTGCCCGGCCCGATGAAACTGCACTGCCAAGTCGAAGAGCGAAGCGGCGGTCACGGGGAGTTCCTTGTCGAAAGAGTTCTGGATCTCGCCGAGCAGGATGGCTGCGCCCGGGCGCTGAGCGCAAGCCAGTTCTCATGTCGACCGGCGCGTCCAGCATGGCTGTACGATGGGAGAGCCACTTCGGGAGGGCCACTTCGAGGAGCTTGACTTTCGGATGGCGCCTGGAGCTCCTCGCCCCTCCCGAGTTGATCGTGCCGGACCGAGCCAGGCAACCGAGCTCGGGCGCCGCGCCTGACGCAGCGAAGAGCCCTGCTGACATGGTGCGACGAGGAGCAACGACGCGACGCGCCCGTCCCTCCGCCTGGTGACGGGAGGTTTTGAGAGGCGCTCAGGGCACGTGAGACCGGCTTGAGCGCACAAGGCACGAGTGTCAATCGACGCGTACAGCATGGCTGTACACCAGGATGGCGTCCACGAACCGCTTGATTTTCGGATGGCGTTTGCTCATTCTACCCGCACAAGAGGACGTTCCACGTCTCGCGCAGCTCTTGCCTGGGGGCGACGTGGATCGCGCGTCGCCTCTGCAATCCGAAGCTCGAAGCCTTTTGCTTCGATCCACGGGAACGAGAGCTAAACCTTCTCTCTCACCATCCTCGTCGTGAACCATGAAACTTCGATTCTCAAGCTTCATCGCGGCAGCATTCGTCGCCATCCTGTCACCGCTTTCGGGCTGCTCCGATGACCCTGACGATACCGGCGCTGGCGGCGCCGGCGGCACGGATGCCGGAAGCACGAGCGCGAGTGTGTCTGCCTCGAGCGCGGTCGGGTCCGGCGGTGCGGGCGGGGCTGGCTCGACCAGCGCGAGCACCGGCACCGGTGGCGACGGCGGCTCGACCGGCAGCGGCAGCGGGCAAGCACCGACGTTCGAGACGTTGCAGTACGTTGTACAAAACGCTTGTTGGGGGGCGGGTTGCCATAACGACGAGATGAACCCCCTGGACTTGATGATCGACGGAGAGCTTCACACGAGGGTGAGCTCCCACGTGACCAAGAACTGCGGCAATCTCATCGATACCGGTAATCCGGAAGAGAGCGGGCTCATCAGGATCCTGAAGGGGCCGTGCGGCGGAACTCCGCGAATGCCCCTTGAATGCGTCAGCGATGGGGATGCCGCGTGCATCCCCCCCGACTACATCGAGGCGCTCACGCAATGGATCGCTGACGGCGCGCAGGAGTAGCCGGGCTCGGCGAGTAGCCGCCGACGGGTCGCGGCGCCCCACGGGCGCGTCGTGTCAGGGGATAGCCGAGCGACCCGTCGGACGGCCTACTGCTTTACCATCGCGCCTGCCGGATATGCGGCTTGATCAGCGCCGGGCATGTCCACGGTGCTCGTCTCGAAGGCCCAGCTGCCACCCGGCGGAATCTGGACTGTGCCGGTGGCGATCGCGACGCCGAGCGGGCGCCCGACGCGATTGACGGAGAAAACCGTGACGGAGGGGTCGCTCACCGCCACGTCGAGCCCGTTGAAGAGCGTGCCCGTGTACACCGTGCCGGCGCCACCCGTCACGGCCTTCACCTCGCTGGCGGTGAGGCCATCGATGGGAACGACGTCGAGAGCAAAGTAGGGGCACCGGTAGACGACGTATCCCACATCTTCGATCACGATGTCCGAGGGCAGATCCATCACCGCGGTCATGGTCACGTCACCTGGACCAACACACGCAGCGATCGCGTCCGAGCCATCCGTGACTCGATAGAAATGCTGAGTCAGCAACCCGTTGATCCCGGATGCCAGGGACTGCTGAGCCTTGTTGTAGAGCTCGACGGAGAGGGCAGCGCTGCAGGCCGGGGTATCCCCGTCGTTCCTCAACGCGGCGTAGAGCTCGGTGTTGGTCGGTCCTTTGCGGAGGGTCAGCGCGATCACGTTGAGCACGCCGTTCCCGCCAGGGAGCGCCATGATGGTGAGGTCTTCGGGGACGATGAGCGCCTCGTCACCAGTGTCCCCGCCCACCCCGGCACCGTCGTTCGCCTCGCCCGAGCAGGCCAGCGGGAGGAGCACGGCAGCAGGGAGGAGGAAGCGCTTCGCCAGCATGAACATGAGAAGAGATGCCCAGCCTATCGCTGCCCGCCATCGTTGGACAGCACGGAGTCGCGCCGTGAGGCGCACCACGAAGAGCGGCGATTTCGCGATGCCCGCGATCGCCGACCGCGCACAAACGCAAAGACCCCTTCGGTAAGAAGGGGTCTTTGGACCCGAGCTCGTCGGGGTGTTCAGGACCTGGCTCCGAGAGCGCTCAGGCCTTGAGCTCCGTGAACCCGCCCGGATTCTTGATCGAGGCGCCGGCGACTGCGCCCTTGCCACCGATGAACTCTTCCGTCTTGTCGGAATAGCCGAACTTGGTCACCTCCGCGGAGCCACCCTTCGCGGGGAAGCCGTCCGCGCCCGCCTTCACGCCCATGGCATTCATGATGTTGCAGAAGTACTTGTTGATCGGCGCGTTGCCGACCTTCGGATCGGTCCCGGTGCCCTGGTTGATACCGTTGACCTGGCCGGTGCCGTTGGCGCACTGCGACTCGCTGTTGCCGTTCGTCGGGGTCGACGAGGGGTCAACGTTGATGATCTGACCGGTCTTGAAGTAACCGCCACCGCTGCCGGCCTGGATGATCGGAGCGTTGTTGAGGTTGTGCGCGTTGCCGTCCGACATCTCGTTGAACCAGATGGCGACGCTGGTGTCGAGGACCGTCTGCCCATTCCCCTGGGGGATGCTGTCGAGCATTCCGACGAGCTTCGCGAACTTCTGCGCGTAATAGGTGTCCACCTTGACGAGCCACTCGAGCGCGTTGGGCAGGCAGCTGCCGGTCATGCCGGCGTTGTCGAGGCGATGCGAGAGGGAGTGCGACTCCATCGTGATGCCGAGCCCCTTGAAGTTGTAATTTCCCGGGTACTTCAGGAAAATGACGGGGTTGGCGTTGCAGGCGGCCGCGAGCGCCGCGATGGCCGAGCTGATGTCCGCGCCATCCAGATCGCCGGAGACCTTCGTCGTGAGGACGTCGACGCCCAGGCCGCCCGACGACGCCTTGGAGGCGTTCGCGGAGGTCGCGCCGAGCATCGCGCCGAGCTCCTCGCTGCACTGCGCGGAAGCCACCACGGTTCCCGTCTGGTTGAGGAGCTCCTTCCAGGCTGCGAGCTTGCGCTTGTCGGCCTGGCTCATGTCGAACCGCTCGAGCGTCTGCAGATCATCCTTCACGAGGTCGAGGATGCTCTTGCCGCGGAGCGCCGCGTAGGTGTCCGGGTTCATCGGCTGCCCCGTCTGGAAGAGGCCCGTGAGGCTGCTGAAGGCCTGCGACGCGTTGAGGCCCCTGAAGATGGTCTCGGCGGCGGAGTAGGAGATCGCCGACTGAGAGTTGTCATTCTGGCCAGCCGTGGCGATGAGCAGCGGCGTGCCCTGCGGGCTGAGCTGCTGGGCCATGACGTGATCCAGCGAGGGACCGACGGGCTTCGCGTTGAACTTCGTCGCCTGGTTGAAGCTGAACGGGTCGTTGCTGTTCGGGGTGACCGGCTGGCAGGTGAAGAACGACCCCACGATCTGCGTGTGGGAGTCGTTCCCCTGTCCGCGCTTCATGTTGGAGGTCCACTCGTTCATCGAGCGGATGCCGCGCGGCATGAGGAGCTTCTTCGCGTAGGGAGCGAGGGCCGCGAGGCTCGTCGACTGGAGGTCAGCGGCCGTGAGCTCACCCTGGGTCTTCGTGGGGAACCACTTGTTCGTGACGCACCCATAGTGGGTGAACATCACGATGAACGCTTTCCCGCCCGAAGCGGTCTGCGCCTTTGCGTCGCGCTCCCACACGGAGCTGAGGAACGGCGCAGCCAGGGCGGCTCCGCCCAGGCCACGAAGGAAGATTCTGCGGTTCAGTTGCTTGCTCATGGTCAAGTTTCCTCAGCTTTCACGGCGTTTCGCGGACGCGCACGCGGAACGAATCCGCTTGAGTGAGATCGGCCAGCAGGTTGAGGATGCTGTAGCCACCCTCAGACAGCTTCATGTCGATCTGATCGACGACGCACTTATCCTTCCCGTTCGGATCTCGCCCGAAGGCGTAGGAGACCCACGACTCGGCGTAAAGCTGCTTGGCCTTCTGAAGCTGCGCGATCTCCTGCATGAGCGCCAGCGGAGAGGAGATCTCCTTCACGTTGCCGTCGCCGAAGTCGATGGTGTTCGTCGTGACGCTCGCGTCGATCGCACCGCCGAGAGGATCGGTCGTCTGCCACTTTCCGATCCCGTCGAAGTTCTCCATCACGAATCCCGGAGGATTGATGATCGAGTGGCAGCCTTTGCAGCTGGCCGGCTCCGTCAGCTTCTCGATCTTCGCGCGTTGCGTCGAGAAATCTCCCTGAACGGTCTGCATGGTAGCGCCGGGGATGGGCGGACCCGGGTTGACGCCGAGCAGGTACACCGAGATGAACGCGCCTCGCAGGATCGGGCTCGTGGCGTCGTAGCCCGCGTAGGAGCTCAAGAACCCGACGCGCGTCAGGAAGCCCGGCCGCTGGTTGGCGTCGAGCTCCACCTTGGTCAGCTCGGTGCCGTAGCTCGCGGGATCGAGCCCGTAGATCGCCGCGTTGTCCTTGTTGACGAAGGCGACATTGCTGAGGAGGAGGTCGTCGAACGAACCGTTCTCGAACGCGACGTCCTCGAAGAAGGCGTCGAGCTCTGCCTGCCAGCTGGGCTTGGCGGCGTCGGAGTACAACGGATACGTCTCGGTGTCGTGATCCATCTTCCACCAGTGGGCGTTTCCGTTGTTCATCTGCGCCCAGTTGCGGTGGAACGCCGTCACGAGCGGCCCGGTCTTGTCGCGCACGGCGATCATCCGCTGCGCCTGCGCCAGGATCTGCTCCTTGGACTGGAGCTCGTCGTTGTCGGCCGCCGCGCTCAGCACCTCATCCGGAGCGGAGCCCCAGAGCAGGTACGAGAGCTTCGTCGCCACCTCGTAGCTGGACAGCTTGATGCCCTGACCCGACGCATCCGCGTCGGTCGCCAGCTCGGGGAGCATGAGGAACGAGGGCGACACGAGGAAGCCGACCAGCGTTGCCTCGGCGACCTCGGCGGGCGTTCCTGCCGGCGTAATCTGGCCCAGCTTCTGGAATCGCGCCACCTCCAGATCGGTCAGCGGGCGACGGAACGCCTTGCGGCCGAAGGTCTTGATGGTCTGCTCCAGGCAGCCGTCCGCCGCAGGGTCGCAGCTGATGAACTTGGACTTGTTCGGCCCAGCCATCACCGCCTTGGCGATCTTCTCGGCAACCTCTTGATAGAGCCGCCACGCGTCGGGGGTCATCGGGCCGTCGAAGTCGTCGACGAGCTGCTCGGACGGCAGCTTGCTGTCGACGCTGGTGACGCCAAGGAGATCCCGAACCGTGTTGTCGTACTGCCGGTTCAGCAGCCGAGGGATCTGGCTCGTGATCGGGATGCCGGGGATGCACTTCTCGGGGGGACCGTTGTCGGGTTCGTCCGTGCCCCCCGAACCGGTGCTGCCGCTGCCGCTGCCGGAGGTCTCCCCGCCGCCGGTGATCCCACCTTCGTCGGGCGCTATCTCGCCGGTGCAGCCAGCGAGGATGGTCAATGAGGTGAAAAATGTTGTCGTACCAATGTACGATAGTTGCCGTAACGTTCGCATGACCTCACTATTCCCGGTCCGCGCCGAAGTGATCATGGGAGCGGATCAAAAGTTATGGATCAGCCCGAGGGTCGCCAACCGCGAGATCACGCGCGTCTGGCCGACCGCTTCCTCTGGAGACGTGATAGTGAAACGCCGGCGTACGGGCGGCGCCCTGATGCCCTCTTCGACCTCGAGAAGCTGCCCGATTGGCGCGCGGACGCCGAGTTCGCCGCGAAACAGCGGCGCGCGCGGGCCACTGCAGGGGCCGCCAAGCGCGTCATTGCGACGCGGCGCGGCGGCGCGATCGGAGCCATTAGCACGCTCTCCTCGGCCGCCTCATCGAGCGCGAGCGCCGCGGAGTGGAGAGAACGCGTGCACCACGACATCGCACGAGGCGCCGTCGACGGTCGGGGGATGTGCCTCGCCGTGCCATGGGCTACGGCGCAGCTCGCCGTTGACGTCGAGCCCTGCGCGCGGCAGCGGCGCGCGGGCGATTCAACCTTTCTCTAGATAGAGCTCCATCCACGCGATATCTCCAACAAAAAAAAGCTCGCCCGCGAGATGCAACCATGCTGCATAGCGCCAATGGGAACGGAGCATCTGTCGCCGGGATCGAGCGGCCCATCGCCAACAGTTGAGGAGTGCTCGACGAGAGCTCGCTCGGCCGCGAGAGGCCGGCGCTTCTTGCGCGGGCGCACAGGTCTCGCGAATCCAGTAGGTCCCCAAATGTGCAACCATGGCATTCCAAACCCCGTGTCCTTCGTGGGCAACGCGCCGCATCACCCAACGTGAGGACCATCACGCCAATCGGGTCATTTGCGGTCAGGGCGGTCACTTCTGGCTCGGAAAGCCAGGTTTGCTCGCGACGTCGTCGACGCGGTTCATGGGAAGGACGCGGCCTCCCCCTCCTCCGGGGCCTTCGCGAGAACGGGCGCGCGGCCCCGCTCGACCAAGCGCTGGGTCGATGTTGCGCGGGTGTCGACCGGGCGCGCCGAGGCGCTCGTCGAGGCGATTCGCCCGGCGGCCGCTGAGGACGCGGGGGATGCCGCGGATGAAGACGCGGTGTCGTCGCCGTGGAGTCGAGGGCTTGTGGACTTGAACACTCGCTCTCCAAGCTTCACAAGGTCGGCGCTTGCCCGTGAGGCGGTGTGACGCTAGCCTGAGCCCTCGGAAGCCAGCTTTTCTGCCCCTCGCCCTCTGCACAACGATGCAATCGAAGTCCTTGGTCGTCATCGGGGCTGCCGCTCTTGCCCTCCCTCTGGCGTGCTCGGGGAGCCCCGATGAGGGGGCGGGCAACGGCGGGAGCGGACGTGGCAGCGGCGGGGACCCCGGCGAAGGCCTGCGTTTCGTGCCGGAAGGCTTGTCCAGCACCGACATGGACGAGGATGGGGCCGGGCTCGAGCTGGTTGCCTTCACCCTGGTGCAGGGGGCGGCGAGCCCCGAGCTCTACGCCGCGGTCAGGAATGACGGGGAGACCCCGTCCTGCGACGCCGGCCTGATGTTTTACTTCATCGACAAGGCCGACCAGCTCGTGACGACCTGGGGCGGCAGCTTGCTCAGCGGTCGGCTCTATCGGCTGGACGACGGCTCTGGCGTGATGATCCCCTGCATCGCCCCGGGCGAGATCGCGATGACCGGTTCAGCGGATCTCCCCGGTGAGCTCGTGATCGAGGAGCTCGGGTATCTGAAGCATAGGTTTCCGGCCTTCACCGTGGACGTGGTCCCTGTCGATGCCGTCACCGTCAGCGAGGTGAAGACCGTCGGCAGGGGCGCCGGGAGCGCCTACACGGGCACGCTCGAGAACCGACTCGATGTGGCGGTGAGCGATCCCAAGATAACGGTCTTCCCGGTGAATCGAGCCGGACGGCCGCTCGGCATGGCGACGAGCAGCGCGGCCGCCGACATTCCGCCGGGCGGGATCTGGACCTTCGAGACGACCACCGTGGGCGATGTCGGCGCTGGTCACGTCGCCTATCCGACGGTTTCGGTTCCTCCGTGAAGCGGGGTGCCGGCTCGCGTGATACGGATTCGGCCCGGAGCAGACGAATGAGGCGCAGGAAAGTACGTCGCAGCGAGCCGCACGGCGCGGACGAGCCCGTAGCGCGGGTCGCGCCCGGTCGCAGAGAGGCGCGACATGCCCTGTGGCCTTGGACTCCGCCGCGATGCTGCCCCCGCCTCCCGCGCGTCCGCGCGCTCGCCTACTGTTCACCAAGAGCGCGCCGACCCGACCCCCGGCCCGAAGCGACCCAGTGAGCCCCATCCTCTCCCTCTGCGACGGCTACCAGCTCGACCTCTCCGTCTACGCGCGCACCGGGCTGCGGGTCGGCATCTGGGCCTCCTCCGGCCGGGGCAAGAGCTTCGGCGTCGGGGTCCTCTGCGAGGAGCTGCTCGCCGTCGGCATCCCTGTCGTCGCGATCGATCCCGAGGGGGAGCTCTACACGCTGCGCGAGCGGTTCCGCGTCCTCGTCCTCGGCGGCGCCCACGCGGACCTGCCGCTGCCCTCCGGCGAGCGCGCGGCGGAGATCGCGCTCGCGAGGGTGCTCGACGAAGGGCTCGGCCTCATCGTCGATCTGTCGGATCAGCCGACGAGCCGCTCCCAGCAAGAGGCCGCGCTCCCGTTCCTCGAGCGGCTCTGGGTCCTCCTGTCGGAGCGCCGCGCCCCGGCGGCCGTCGTGATCGAGGAGGTGCACATCTTCGCGCCTCAATCGGGCGCGTCGCTCACCTCCGATATCCTGCACCGGTTCGCGAAGCAGGGCCGCAAGCGCGGCGTCCTCCTCGTCGTCGCCAGCCAGCGCACGCAGGCGGTCTCGAAGGAGCTCATGAGCCAGCTCAACTTCCCCGCCATCGGCGGCTTCGAGATCGAGCGCGACTACGACGCCGTGAGGGCGCTCGTCGACGGGCACACGTTCGAGGAGTTCCGCGCGCTCCCGGCCGGCGAGTTCTTCCTGCCCGCCGCCGGGCGATTCGAACGCTGGCGCGCCCGCCACACCGCCCACGGCGGCGAGGCGCCGAGCTGGACCGGTGAGCCCGGCGGCGTGCCGCGCGTCGCGGACGCCACGCTGAGCACGCTCCTCGACGAGCTGCGCGAGGCGCTCGCGGCCGAGAGCGCCAGCCAGCAAGGCCCGGATCCGAGCGCCGCGCTGCGAGCCGAGATCCGCCGCCTCCAGCAGCAGCTCGCCCGGGCCGACGAGGCGCGCAGAGCCGCCGAGGCCGAGGCCGAGCGGCTGCGCACCGCGCTGCAGGTGGCCGGCGTCGTCAAGGTGGTGATCCAGAGCGAGATCGTGGCGCGCGTTGGCCATGGCGAGGTCGCGCAGGCGCCGGCGGCCGCCGCCGTACGCGCTCCCGCGGCCGCCCCCGCGGCTCCCGCGCTCGGCGCGCCCATGGACCGCGTCCCGGGGGCGCCCGCGCTCGCGCCCGCCGCGGCGTCGGGCGGCGCGGCCGTGAAGATCACCGCGAGACCGGCCTCTCCGTCGCTCCGGGATCTCGCGATGCCGGCCACCACGATGCTCGAGGTGCGCGGCGTCAAGCAGATGGTGAGCGCCGCGAGGAGCCACGCGCGGCGCCGATCTCCCCGGTCCGTGGCGCACGTCGCGCTGGCCGCGAAGCTGCTCGCCCGCGGCGCGGCGCTGACCGCGGAGGAGCTCGCGGCCCGCGGCGGCTCGCGCAGCCAGGTCGAGATCCGGCGCGCCGCGCACGCGCTCGCCGCGCTCGCCCGCGCGGGCTTCGCCTCGCTCCAGGGCGGCCGTCACGCGCTCAACGAGGCGGCCGTGCTCCGCGCGATCCAGGGCGGCTGACGAGAGGCAGCTCCGAGCCGAGCCCTGGCGGGGGCGCCCAGACGCTCGCGGCGCGCAGGCGCCGCCCGAGCCGCGCTAGCAGGAGGAAACGAAGATCAGGCGGATCGTCGCCAGCGTCCCGAGCACGAACAGCCCTGCATAGAAGATCGTCCGCTTGCGCCGCAGCTGCTCGGCGCTGAGCCCGGTAGACGCGGGCTCCTCACCAGGCGCCGCCTCCCCGCCGGCGTGCACCGCCGGCACCGCGGTCGGCTCGCTGCCTGCGGGCGGCCTGCCCGCGACGGGCGGCGTGCTCGCTCCGGATGGCCTGCGCGCGACGGGCGGCGTGCTCGCTCCAGGCGGCCTGCCCGCGACGGGCGGCGTGCTCGCTCCGGATGGCCTGCGCGCGACGGGCGGCGTGCTCGCTCCGGATGGCCTGCGCGCGACGGGCGGCGTGCTCGCCGTGGAAGCGACGCCGTTCGCAGCCTGGGGCGCGGCCAGCGCTCGCTGGAGCTCCCCCTCCTGCGTGGCCGACATCGCATGCTGGCGCGGGCGCTGCGGAACATCGTCCGGGCCGTCGAAATCGAGGTACTGCACCGAGAGCGAGCCCGTCGCGGCGCCGAGAGGGAGCGGGGCGTCGCTGCGGCCCGCCGCAGGAGCGCCGTGCCGTCCATCGGGCGACGAGGGGCGGACCGACCTGCGGTCAGCGGACGTGGTCCCGAGCGCCGGCGCCTTTCGCCCGAGGCCCGGCGAGCTCTGTCTCGGCGCGCTCTCCGGAGGGAGCGACGGTGAGGCGCGGTACCCGGCGCCGCTCAGCGAGCCCGTCCTCGCGATGCAGGTCTCGACGTGCTCCTTCAGCTCGCTCCGGGCCTCTTCCTCGGCGCCGTGGCCCATGTCGCGGAGCACTTGCTCCAGATCGCCGGCCAGCTTGCCCGCGCTGGCGGTCCGCTTCTCGATGGAGAACTCGGTCGCCGCGTCGAGCGCAGCCGAGAGCCGCGCGCCCAGGTCGGGCAGGAGCTCGCGCGCGCGAGGGATCGGCAGCGACGCGACGCCCATGATCAGCTGCCTCTGCGTCTCGGCCTTGCGCACCCGGCTGCCGAGCAGCGCCTCCAGGAGCGTGATCCCCAGGGAGAACACGTCCGCGCGCCCGTCGAACGGCTCCCCGCGCGCCTGCTCCGGAGGCATGTACGGGAGCTTCCCCTTGAACACGCTGCTCTCGGACTGCTCGTCCGCGAGGCCCGGTATCCGCGCGACGCCGAAGTCGGTCAGGCAGACGCGGCCGTCCCGCCCGATCAGGATGTTGGACGGCGAGACGTCGCGGTGGACGACCGCGTAGCTCTGCCCTTCGTCCTCGCACAGGCCGTGCACGGCCTCGAGCGCCCTCGCCATCTCCCGGCCGATGTAGGCCACGGCGCGCGGCGAGAAAGCGCCCACCTTCCTGAGCACGCGATCGAGGGCGGGGCCGTCGATGTAGTCGAGCGCGAGGTACACCGAGCCCTCGAACTCCCCGAACTCGACCAGCCGGACGACGTTCGGGTGATCGAGCCGCGCGATCACCAGGGCCTCGGCGAAGAACGACTCCCTCGCGCTCTCGCCGAGCCCTGGCCTCGGGACCAGCCGCTTCAGCGCGACGTGGCGCCGGAGGTCGGGAGGCCCCTCCTCGGCGAGCCACACCTCCCCCATCCCGCCCTTGCCCAGCATCCGGATGAGCCGGTACTTGCCGGCGAACAGCTCCGGCGGCGGATCGGACTCGGCGTTCTTGCGACGAGGGCGGGAGGCGGGCATCTCGTGGTGTGCAGCGCTCGATCTCGACTCCGTCGAGGCTAGCCCTCCTGCTCGGGGTGGAGAGGGTGCAAGCAAGGCATGCCCGATCCTACCGCCGCCCGCGCGCCGCAGGAATCACCGCGTCGATGCCCGGCGCAGATCCAGCCTGCGTGCACTGGGTCCCGCCTCACCGAGAGGGCGCCGCTCACGCCTCGCTCACTCCTGCGTGTGCTCCTCGCGGATCGGCTCCCGCATGGTCGTCGCCGGGAACCACTCGAAGAAGCGGTGGATGAGCTGGCGCCGCTCGGGCTCGATGTACTCGAACACGGCGCCCCGGTCGTTGATCTCCCAGAACTCGTTGCTCGTCACGGCCAGGAGCTCCGCGCGGATGGAGCGCAGCCTGTCGGGCCGCTCGTCGCGCATGTCGCGGTAGATCTTCCGCGCGAGCGCCTCCTCCCCCTTCTGCAGGTAGTACGTGGCGAGCTTGACCTGCGCCTTGCGGACGCCGCGGAGCGACGGCTCCTGCTGGTCGAGCTCCGCTTCCTTGTCCACCTCGAGGAAGAGCTGGAGCAGCTCGTCCCGGGCAGGTGCGTGCAGGTCGTACGCGCGCTCGTTGACCACGCAGAGATCGAACGCGACGGTCTCGGTGAGGAACGCGAGCCCCATCGCGTGCGCCGTCTGCGCGTAGTACTTGAAATGACGCGCGATCTCGAGGACCTGATCCCCCCACCCCGCCTTGAGCAGCTCCTCCGCGAGGTAGCGGTACTGGTTCAGGTTGTTGTAGGCCGCGGCGATGTCCTTCGCGTTGAGCGACCTGCGCATGTAGGTGTTGAAGAACTTCACGACGACCGCGACGGCGGCCCGGTCTCCAGCGGCGATGGCGGTCTGCCCGATGTAGCGCGTGTCGATGGCGATGCGCGTGATGAGGTCGGGCATCGCCGTGAGCGCCTCGCGATAGACCATCAAGAACTGGCGGAGCGCCTTGTACTCGAGCCAGGTCCGCGCGGTCGACAGCTTGCCGAGCGCCTCGGCGTTCATGCTCACGAAGTCGGTGTCCTTCGCGAGGCGATCGCGGATCTGGAACCAGCGCGGATCGAGCGTCGCCTTGTGGGGCAGGTACGCGACGACGAGCTCCGACAGCGAGTCGATCGTCTTCGACGCGATCCCCTTGTCCTTCTGATCGATCGCGTTGAGCGCCACGTCGGCGAGCTGCTCCAGCGACGAGAGCGCCGTCACCCGCCGCTCGTCGACCTCGGCCTCACCCTCTCCGCCCGCGGGGCGCAGCGCCTGCTCGACGCCGCTCGTCTTGATCCGCCGGACCACGTTGTCGGGCTCGACGAAGTCGAACACGTACCCGAAGTAGGGCGCCATCATGAGCAGGCTCGCGGTGAGCAGCCCCATCGTGACGACGACGCCGTAGACGGGGACGAAGACGTCCTCGGTCGAGCCGCCCCCGCCGACGCGGATCGAGAAGTTGACCCACAGCGAGAACACCGCGCTGACGACGAAGAAGCCCATCACGAGCATGTTCGTCCGGTCGCGGAAGAACATCTCGGTGATCCGCGGCGTGTAACGGTTCGCGGCGAGCTGCACGATGATGGACGCGACCGTGATGACGATGCCGAGGATGGCGGCGATGACCTCGCCGATGCCGCCCATGATGTGCTCGGCGTCGCTCGGCGACATGCGCGCGAACACCTCCCAGAGCGAGAGGTGCGCGTCCTCGTGTCGCGCGACGTCGAGCAGGTGGACGACGGCGAGGGTCGCGACGCTGACGCCCAGGAGATACGACATCGGCCGCAGCCAGATGCGGGCCATGGTCGCGCCCCTGCGACGCTGTCGTTCGGCGTCGTCTGCGGTCCGATCGGGTCTCATCAGGTGACCGCCGCTCGGTCGACCTGCTTGCCGACCTGCCTGCCCTCCCGCTCCACGCTGCCCCCCACGCACCTGCTCCACGCGTCCGCCACGCCAGGCGGCAGCCCGGCTATTTCTTCTCCGGGGGGCTGTCGAGATCTTCCGCGAGGTAGCTGAGGATCACCTCGTCGAGCGATTTCTCGCTGATCAGGTCCTCACCGAAGATCGAGGCGCCCTCCGCCGGCCGGTTCGTCGCGAAGATGCTGGCCGGGCGCGAGGCCGCGTAGCGGCCGGAGCCAGGGCCGCCCGAGAAATGCTCGACCGCGACCTGGGGCGCGGGCGACGCGACGGGCTGCTCGGGGTGGACATTGCTGTAGACCCCGGCGCCGGAGGCCGCGGACTCCGCCCGCCGCCCGATCACCGACGCAGGCGGCGGCGGGAGGTCCTGGATCTGCTGAAAAAACGGCGTCTGTGCCTCGGCTGCGGCGCGCTCCAGCGCGTCGAGATCGAGATCGATGGACGGTTGTTCGGGCTTGATCTCGGCGGGCGACGCCGGGCGTACGGCCCTGCCGGCGAGCGGGCTGGCCGCGCGCCCGCCGCCGAGCGCCTGGAGCGCGACGGGATCGAGCTCGAGCCGGGGGCGCCCGCTGGCCGAAGCGGGCGCCGGCTCGGCCGCCGGGGCGCGGGGCGCTGCGGCGAGGGGCGCGGCCGCTGGCCTCGCGGGCGGCGCGGCGGGTCTGGGCGCCGGCGTCGGCGCGGCTGCCGGCTTCGGGCGCGGCGACGCATCGGGCACGACGGGCGGCATGACGGGCGGCGTGAGGGGCCGCGACGGCGGCGGCGCCTTCGGCGCGCCCGTCACCTCGGGTGACGATGGCGACGACGCGCGCGCGGGCTTGCTCGCCTCCGGGTGCGACGGGGCGGGGGCGGCGCCCGCGGACACGGCGCCTGCGGACACGGGCGGGGCGGCGGTGTCGTCGAAGAGGTAGTCGAAGTGACCGTCGCGCAGGGCGATGAACATCGCCTTGTGCTGCTCCTTCATGAGGCCGCGGACCGTCTCCGCGAGCGAGGCCTGACCGACGTGCTCCGCGTACGAGGTCTTCGTGGTCTTGAGGATGCGCCCGCCGTCGGCGAAGAGGTGCGTGATGATGTGAGGATGGCGAATGCCCGAGTCCTCAGTCTGTATGTGGAACAACCGCCCCTTGTGCCGGACGTTGTTGTTGAAGCCGAGCAAGGGCGACGGGGCTTTCACGACAGGCAATCCGAGGGTGGGGAGGTGAGGAGATCGCGCCAGCGGGGAGCGCTCGCCACGGCCGAGACTATCACAGCGCGGCGCGCCCGGAACGATTCGCAGCGCGCCGGCGTCCCTTCACGTTCCTCCGCTGCGCTTCCGCCTTCCTCCGCCCGTCCTCGCCCGTCCTCCGCCGCTCCTTCACCGTCTCCTCGGTAGGGGAGCATGTCGGGCCTGGTCCTCCGCGGACCACGCGCTGGTCGCGTCAGGGCAGACAGCGCTCCAGGTCGTCCGCAGTTCCCGCCTGGAGGGCGCACGCCACCTCCGCCTGCGTGAGGTCGGCCTCGCAGCGGACGAAGCCGCGCTCCCCGGCGGCCGCGCGCGCCATCGCGGTCCTCTCGGCCACCTGGGACGCAGCGGGCTCGGGGTTGGCCGCGCGCAGGACGAGCTCGACGTACCGATCGAGGAGCGCGGCGCACGCCTCGGCGGACGGGCGTGGAGCGGCGCGACGGAGCGCGGCGCGCCCCACAAAGATACCGAGCACCAGCAGGACGATCGCCAGGGTTGCCAGGACGTCGGCGCGGGTCGCGGGGCGCGTCACTCCAGACACGTATCGACCTGCTCCGGGGTCGTTGCCTGCCGGACGCACACCATCGCCGCATCGGTGATGCGGCGCCCGACGCACCTGTCGATGAGCTCCTTGCCGCGGGCATCCCGCACCGCCGCCGTGCGCTCCTCGACGATCTTCGGATCGACGACGTTCTGCGCCCGGAGCTCGATCTCGGCGCTCCTCCGGAAGATGGCCTCGCACTCGTCGCGGCTGGCCGGGTGCCCGCACCCGGCCAGGAGCGGCAGACCGGCGAGCAAGGCCAAGCATGGCGCGAGCCTGAGGACCCGACCCAGGTTGAGGACCCGACCCAGGTTGGGGAACCCACCCAGGTTGAGGACCCGACCCAGGTTGAGGACCCGACCCAGGTTGAGGACCCGACCCAGGTTGAGGACCCGACCCAGGTTGCCGGAGACCGTGGAGACGGAATACCGCCTCCTTTGAAGGGAAGTTGAGCCAGGACGGCGACGCATGGCCGCGACGATGGCGCCACGCTCGATGGGGCGCAACCAGGTCCAGCCGAAGCCGACAGCCCGTACTGGCGCACGGCCAACCCCAGCCGGCACCCCGCCGTCGTCCACGACCGGCCACCTGCCAGCCATCTGGCCCGAGTCAAGATGGAATCGTCGCGTATTGCTGGAACGCGTGTGCAGGTCTGTTAGGATTGCTTTCTGTGCGCAAGGCGAGCGAGCACGGTGACAGCGTGGGCGGCGCTCGATCCGTCCGTACGGGCTCCGGGGGTACGCGGCGACGCACGAAAGCGACGGCGCAATCCGTTGCGGGCAGCGGGAGTAACGCTCGCCCCGACGCTCCACGAGAGAAACGGCCGAGCAATCCGCCGCGACGGCGCGCGCCCGCGGCGGCGCTGACCGCGGAGGAGATGTTGCGGCGCGCGCTGGGCGCGGCGACCCCGCGATCGCGCGCGATCTGGGCGCGGCGGGGCCTGTCGCTCCGGGGGCCGCTCGACAGGACGACGCAGGCCATGCTGCTGCGGCAGCTCTACCTCGCGTATTTCGAGACACGCCGCTTCGAGCGGGCAGCCGAGGTGGCGGAGCAGATCCTGGCGCTCGGCGTGCTGAGTGACGTCGCCCACCAGGACGCGGCGCGCGCGAAGCAGGCCCTCGGGGACATCGAGGGGGCCGTCGGGCACCTCCGGCTGGCGGCGCGCACGGGGCCGGCGAGCCGGAGGGCGTTCCACTGGTGGACGCTGGGCAGCGTGTATCACCTGGCGCGCCGGTACGACGAGGCGATCGGCGCGCTCACACGCGCGGCGCGCTGGGGCACGCGGGACAAGCCGCTCTACCAGGGGCACCTCGCCGTCGTGCAGTGCGAGAGCGGCAAGGCGGTGGAGGGGCTCGGCGCGCTGATCGATCGGCTCTCGGAGGTGCCGGCGGGCCAAGGTTACGGCCGGTTCGTGCTCGGGCAGATGGCCTACTTCGACCAGCGCTGGGACGAGGCCAAGAAATACCTGGAAGCCTTCGTCCAGCGGAGCACATCGGGGAGGGCCGCGGTCGCGATCGCGCTCGGCGCGGAGATCGAGGCGGCGCGCCGGACGCTCGCGTCCCTCGCGGAACGCTGATGCCGGCCTGAACGGACGGCGGCCCGCCGCACGACCCCGATCGCTTTGCTATAGAACCCTGGTGATGACCGCTTCGACTCGTTTCAAGGCAAGCGCCGGCGCCGCGCCGGCGGGTGTCCGACGCGGCGCGCTCGGACGCGCGCTCCCGGCGCTGGCCGCGCTCTCCGCGCTCGCGTCCCCGGCGATCGCGCTGGCCGGCGATGAGCGCGATCTCTTCACCCGCGGTCTGGAGGCTGGCCCGCTCTTCGCCGCGCTCGCCGCGCTCGCGGGCGGGCTGCTCACGTGCCTCACCCCCTGCGTGTACCCGATGATCGCCATCACGGTGAGCATCTTCGGGGCGCGGGAGGCGAAGTCCCGGCGCGAGGCGATGCTGCTCTCGACGAGCTTCGTGCTCGGGATCGTCGTGCTCTTCACGACGATGCTCGTGGCCGCGGCGCTCACGGGCAGCCTGTTCGGCGGCGTGCTCTCGAACAGGTGGGTCATCGTCGGCATCGCGGCGGTGTTCATCGCGCTCTCGCTGTCGATGTTCGGCGCGTTCGAGATGACGCTGCCGGACACCCTGATGCAGCGGCTCTCGCAGGTCGGGGGCATCGGCTACGGCGGCGCCTTCCTGCTCGGCCTCGTGAGCGGCCTCGTCGCCGCGCCGTGCACCGGGCCCGTCCTCACGGGCATCATCCTCTGGATCGGGAAGACCCAGAATGTCGGCCTCGGCGCGCTGGTCGGCGCCACCTTCTCCCTCGGGCTCGGCCTGCCGTTCTGGCTCGTCGGCGCGTTCGCGTTCGCGCTGCCGAAGGGCGGCAAGTGGATGCTGGGGGTGAAGTCGTTCTTCGGGATCGTGATGATGGTCGTCGCGCTCTATTTCCTGAAGACGACCTTCCCGGCGCTGTCGTCGCTCGCGCAGCCCACGCCGCAGTTCATGGCCATCATGGCGGGCCTCGTCGCGGTCGGCCTCGCGCTCGGCGCGGTGCACCTCTCCTGGGACGACGGCGGCGCCGGCGTGAAGGCCCGCAAGGGGGTCGGGATCGCGCTCACGGTGGCCAGCAGCTTCCTGCTCGTCGCGAGCCTGGATCTGCCGAAGCTCGCCTCGCCCGTCCCGTCGGCGGTTGCCGGCGAGGCCGTGTCGCCGCAGCTCACGTGGCTGCACGAGGAGCCGGTGGCCGTCTCCAAGGCGAAGGCGGAAGGGCGCCCGTTGCTCGTGGACTTCACCGCGGAGTGGTGCGGCGCCTGCAAGCAGCTCGCGAAGGAGACCTTCTCGGATCCCCGCGTCATGGCCAAGGCGGCGCACTTCGTCGCGGTGAAGGTCGACGCGACGGACGACGAGGATCCGCAGATCGACGCGGTGAAGGGCAAGTACAAGGTCGTCGGCCTGCCCACGGTGGTGCTGTACGACTCCACCGGCGCCGAGCGGAAGCGCTTCAACGACTTCGTCGGCCCGGACGTGTTCCTGGCCGCGCTCGAAGGCATCCAGTAGCGCGCTGCGCCTGGCAGCAGCGCGCCGCACACGCCGTCGGCATGGCTCAGGAGGACCGAACGCCGCGAGGAGGGAGCGACGGGCGCCGCGCCCATCGCGGCCAGTCCGCCACGAACCTCCGCACCTTCCTGCTCGCCGCCCTCGCGCTCTGCGCCCTGCTCGTCGCAGGGTGCGGCGCGGCGGCGGGGCCCACCACCGGGACCGTGGTGATCGGGGTGACGAGCGAGCTCCTCGCGGGCGCCGACATCGACCTGCTGCGCGTCGTCCTGCGGGCCGGCGGAGACGTGGTCCACGAGGACGCGCTGGCGAAGAAGAACGGGCAGCTTTTCTTCCCGCGGGAGTTCTTCTTCAGCGATCTCGAGGATGGCACGGCCGTGGAGATCTCCCTGGAGGCGTTCGGCGCGGACGACGCCGAGAGGCCGCTGCTCACCCGCACCGCGTCGACCCGGGTGATCGGCGGCCGCACGCTGCTGCTGCAGGTGCGCCTCGAGCGGGAGTGCGTCGTCGCGCCCGGGGCGGCCACTTGCCCGGCGCCGCAGACCTGCGTGGCCGGCGGCTGCAGCGCCCCCGACGTGGATCCCCGGCAGCTCGATCCCTACAGCACGTCGTGGAACGCGGGCGCGGAGCCGGACCTCTGCAAGCCGGCCGACGGGGGCGAGCCGGTCGTCATCGTCGGGGAGGGGCAGGCCGACTACTTCCCGCTCGATGACCTCGACGAGGTCCAGGTGGAGGCTGGACCTCAAGGCGGCTACCACATCTTCGTCGCCATCCGGCTCAAGAACCTGCGCCGATCCGGCTCGCTCACCGTGGTGCACGGCGTCGTGCCCGAGCTCGGCTATGCCATCGAGCCGCTCGAGGTCATCTTCACCCTGGATCCCGACGAAGGCGGCTTCTGCAAGCTCGCCGGGCTGCGGTTCCGGCTGGATGGCGAGCGGAAGATCGAGGAGCTGCTCGGGAAGGTCGTGGAGGTCGAGGTGACGGTGAGCGATCCCGACGGAGACGCCGGTACCGGCAGGCGCGCGGTGACGCTCTCGCAGACCATCCTGTAGCGCGCGGGCGCCCTGCGCAGGCGGAGGCGCGCGGGCTCACTCGCGCGCAGCGCGCCACCGCGTCATCCAGCCGCCGGTGAGCAGGTCGAGGGACGCCTCTGCTTCGAGCGCCGCGAGCGTCGCGGCGCGGCGCTCCTCGGGGCTCTGGCCCGGATCGGCCGCGAGCGCGACGGCGCGCTGCCACGCGAAGAGCAGCTCGAGGACGCGCGCCGTGAGCTTCGTTTGCAGCTCGGCGCGCTCGCGCCGGAGGCGCTCCAGCGCGATCTCCTCGTCGGCGAAGACGATCCGGTCGAGCCGCCACGTCGCGCGCGCCTCGAGCCACAGGCTCGTGCCGCCGGACGCCGTCCTTCGCGCCGGATCGTACTCCGTGGGGGCCAGGCTCTCCGCCTCATCGACGAGCCGAGAGACGCGGAGCCGGAGCTCCGGGAAGAGCGACGACGTCCGCGCGCGCGACGCGATCGCGTCGATGCGCGCCTCGGGATCGAGGAGGCGGGATCGCCGCAGCGCCGCCTCGACGATCGCGCGGGCCATCGCCGGCGTGACCCGGACCGGCAGCGGGAGCGGCGGCTCCACCTCGGCTGGCTGCGCGGGCGGAGGCGGCTCCGGGAGCTCGATCTCCGGCGCCGCGCGCGGCGGGCTCGGGGCCGCCGGGGCAGGCTTCAGCCGAGGCGCCGCGGGCTCGGCGACGGCGGACGGTGGAGACGGCGCGCCAGGGCGTGCGGATAGCCGCTCGAGGGGGATGCTCGCGAGCAGCATGCCGGTGAGGGAGCGCTCGCCCCCTTCGAGCCGAGCGATCCCGAGCTCCACCGCGAGCCAGAGCGGCTGCGCGCCGCCCGGGGACGCGGCCCAGAGCTCGTGGGGCGCGGTGTCGAGGCGGTCCACGCGCGGGTCGAGCGCCGTGGGCTCGTCGTCGAGGGGGAGCTCGGCGCGCGCCTGCCGCGTGAACAGGGCGCAGGCGAGCGCGCCGAGGAGGAAGAGAGCGGAGCTTGCGATGGATCGGTGGTTCGGGTGCACGCGAGGTGGGTCGACCGCCGCGCGTCCCGAGTTGCGTGCGACGGGTCAACCAGGTCGCTCAGCGGCCCCGGGAAGGCGGGCGCGCCCGGGTGGCGAAGCTCCGCCAGAGCTCCGATCCACCACCAAGGGCTCGGACCCGATCGGCGCCAAGTCGCGGCCCGCCGCCCGGAGCGAGGCCCCGCTCCGCGCTCGTGCGCCGGAGCGCCTCGCTGGCGTGAGGTCCCGCGCTCCCGCCGCCACCTCGGAGCAGCTCGCTCGATCCGCCGCGGGTCGCCGCGACCGCCTGCGCGATCGCCTCCGGCGTCGGCGCCGTTCCTGACGGGAAGCGAGCTGGTCCCTCGCTCGCCGCGCCGCGGGTCGCCGCGACCGCCTGCGCGATCGCCTCCGGCGTCGGCGCCGTACCCGAGGAGAAGCGCGCCGGCGCCTGGTCGGGCAACGCGAGCGTCGGCTCCGCGGCGAGCGTCGCGCCGCGCCCAGCCGCGACCGCCTCGAGGTCGTGAGGCGCGGCCGCTCGGGCAGCCTCGGCGGCCACGTCGCCGATCGCGGCCGGCGCAGCAGGCTCCACGGCGCTGCTCGTGACGGCCGCCGCCGCAGCCGCCTCGACATCGGCGTCACCGCTGGCGACCGGCGCGCTCGGCGCCGGAAGAGCCGTGGTCACCGGGCCTCCGCTCGCGCCGACCACGACGACAGGCTCACCGTGCTCTCCGCTGGTACCGGGGATCGACGGTGACGCCGTCCCCGCGGCGATCAGCGCCGGGGATGCCGCATCGCCGGCGCCGCCCTCGAGGTGCCGCTCGGCGACGTTCATCGCCGCGGTGGGGCTGCCCGGCGGGATCTCGCCCGCCAGCGCTGGCGCAGAGGCCGGTGGCTCCCCCGAGGTCTCGCCCGCCAGCGCTGGCGCAGAGGCCGGCGGCTCCCCCGAGGTCGCGCCCGCGAGCGCTGGTGCAGAGGCCGGCGGCTCCTCCGAGGTCGCGCCCGCGAGCGCTGGCGCGGGGGCCGGCGGCTCCTCCGAGGACGATCTCGGCGAAGCCGGCAACGCGCGTGGCACGGCGACCTCGAGGCCGACCGCGAAAGGCTCGAACACCTCGCCGGCGAGCCAGCCCGTGCACATACGGAGGTTCGCGCCGGACGGGATGTCGCGCA
This sequence comes from Sorangium sp. So ce145, assembly GCF_051525985.1. Classification (NCBI taxonomy): domain Bacteria; kingdom Pseudomonadati; phylum Myxococcota; order Polyangiales; family Polyangiaceae; genus Sorangium; species Sorangium sp. So ce145. Next base: position 9,513,509 of record NZ_CP150315.1, read on the forward strand.
CGAACATGTCCCCGAAGAGCGCGTCGATGGCGAGATCCCGCTGCTCGACCACGGGCCGCTCCCAGCTCGGGAGCACCGCGACGACGCGGATCGCGAGCTGCCCTTCCGGGCGACGCGCCCGCGCTCGCGCGAGCGTCCTGGGACGCACTTCCCAGTAGAGGTAGATCGTCTCGTGATCGACCGCGATGCCGACGATCTCGTCGACGTCATACCGCGCCGGGAGCTCCGCCCGCTCGTCGCGCAAGGCCGCCGCAGGACCCAGCACCCCCCCTGCGGCGACGGGCGACGCCGTCGCTCCGGCGCCTGCCGGCGAAGGATCTCGCGGAGGCTGCACCGGAACGCCGCCAGGCGCTCCGGCAACGGGTCCGGGTTCTTCCTGGTGCTCGCTCGCGATGGCGGCCTCGCGTGGCTCGGTCGCGCCATCGTCTCGCGCGAACGGAGCAGGAGAAGCCTCCGCGGCGGCGCTCTCCGCATCCTCCGCGTCCGCGTTAGCGCCCGCATCCTCGGCGGCTGCGTCCGCATCCTCCGCGTCCGCGTCAGCGCCCGCATCCTCGACGGCTGCGCCCGCATCCTCGGCGGCTGCGTCCGCATCCTCGGCGGCTGCGTCCGCATCCTCCGCGTCCGCATCCTCCGCGTCCGCGTCCTCCGCGTCCGCGTCCTCCGCGTCCGCGTCCCGCGCTTCCACGCCTGCCCCCTGCCCGCGTGCCGCGCTCTCGGTCAGCCTCTCCCGGAGCCGCCGCGCGTCCTCGTCCTCCGGCGCTCGCGCGAGGATCTCGTCGAGCATCGCGATGGCGCGGTCCGTGTGCCCCTGGGACGCATAGATCTCGGCGAGCGTCGTGGTGGACCGCGGCCGCGGCGGGGGCGGCGGCGGCGGCCACTGCTCCGGCGGCGCCTCGCCGCGCAGCGCGCGCGCGGTCTCCGGCATGTGCAGGCCCCGCTCGACCACGCGCGAGAGCAGATCGCGCGCCCGCCCGAGGAAGCCGCGGAGGCGGGCCCGCTCCGGCTCGCTCTGCGCGGTGCGCGCCACGATCTCGTCGATGAGCTCGACCTTCGTGAGCAGGCGCGGCCGGGGCACCCCGAGCCCCTCGGCGCGCGCTATCAGCTCCTCCCGCGTCAGCCCGTCGAGCTCCCGGCGCTCCATCGCCGCCGACGCTACCACATCCGACGCTCGCTCACCCTCGCCGGACCGCTCAGCGAAACGCCCCCTCCGCCGCCGGATCCGCGCTGATCGACGCGAGCCGCGCGCGCGCCGCCTCGGCGTCTCGCGCGATCTGCGCCTTGAGCTCCGGCAGCCCGGAGAACCGCCGCTCCTCGCGCAGCCGGGCGATCAGGTGCACGCGCAGCGCCGCGCCGTAGAGATCCTCGTCGACGTCGAAGAGGTGCACCTCGAGGTTCGGGCGCGCCTGCCGCGACGCCTCGACCGTCGGGCGGACGCCGAGGTTGGCCACGCCGCGCGCGAGCGCGATCGCGCGGCCCGATGAGGTCACCCGATCGACGAGCGTCGCGTACACGCCGAACGGCGGGAGCGCCTCGTCGATCTCGTCGATGTTGCAGGTGGGGAAGCCGATCGTCCTGCCCCGCCTCGCCCCCTGCGCGACGACGCCGGACAGCATGTGCGGGCGCGACAGCATCCGCTCGGCCGACTCGAGATCCCCGCGCGCGAGGGCCGCTCGGACGCGGGTGCTCGACCACGCCCCCTCGGCGTCGCCGACGAGCGCGTGCGATCGCGTCTCGAAGCCGAGATCCTCGCCGAGGCGCCCGAGCGTCGTGAAGTCGCCGGCGCGCCCGCGGCCGAACCGGAAGTTCGCGCCGACCAGCACGACGCGCGCCGCGAGCCGATCGAGCAGCACGCGCCGCACGAACTCCTCCGGCGTCTGGGCCGCGAACGCGCGGTCGAACGTCACCGCGTCGACCCGGATCGCCGGCTGCACGCGCTGGATGAGCTCGATCTTGCGCGGCAGCGCCGTCAGCGTCGCCGGCGGGGTCCGGCCGAGGACGCTCGCGGGGTGCGGGGCGAACGTGAGCGCCACCGGCTCGAGCCCCCGCCGCCCCGCGTCCAGCGCCGCGTCGGCGAGCAGCGCCTGGTGCCCCAGATGAACGCCGTCGAAATTGCCGATGATCACCAGGCTGCCCCGCGGCCCGGCCGCGGCGCGCCCGCCCTGCCCGGAAGCGGCGGCAGCGAAAGACTCCACGGCCGCTACCTAACCCGAAGCAGCGCCGAACGAAATGCGGGTGGACGCAGGCGAGAGCAGCGCCGCCCGTCACGATACACACGTACAGCCAAGCGATCGCTGTACAGAGTCGCTTGACGTGCCCATGTCCGACTGATAGAGCCGCGCTCCCCGAAATGGGCTGGAGGCGCGCCGTGTTCAAGAGAGTCAGTATCTTCTCCGGCAACGCCAATTTCCCCCTTACCCAGGAAATCTGTCAGGTCCTGGAGCAACCGATGGGGAAGTCGCGCGTGTCGCGCTTCTCGGACGGCGAGACGTTCTGCGTCATCCAGGAGAACGTCCGAGGCGTCGACACCTACGTCGTGCAGCCCACCTGCTCGCCGGTCAACGACAGCGTGATGGAGCTCCTGATCATGGTCGACGCGCTCCGCCGCGCCTCGGCCGGCTCCATCACGGCGGTCATCCCCTACTACGGCTATGCCAGGCAGGACCGGAAGGTCGCGCCGCGGACGCCGATCACCTCGAAGCTCGTCGCCGACCTCATCGTCGCCGCCGGGGTGAACCGGATCGTCGCGCTCGACCTGCACGCCGGGCAGATCCAGGGGTTCTTCAACATCCCGTTCGACCACCTGTTCGCGATGCCGGCGCTGCTGGAGCACCACCTCCGCGAGCATTACGGCAAGGACGTGGTCATCGTCTCCCCGGACGCGGGCGGCGTGGAGCGGGCCCGCGCCTACTCGAAGCGCCTCCAGGGCACGCTCGCGATCATCGACAAGCGCCGCGAGCGGGCGAACGAGAGCGAGGTCATGAACATCATCGGCGAGGTGGCCGGCAAGGACTGCCTCATCCTCGACGACCTCATCGACACCGCCGGCACCCTGGTGAACGCGGCCAACGCCCTGATGAAGCAGGGCGCCAGGAGCGTCGCCGCCTGCGCCACGCACCCGGTCCTGTCCGGGCCGGCGGTCGAGCGCATCAAGGACTCGCCCCTCACCGAGGTCGTGGTGACGAACTCGATCCCGCTCTCGGACGAGGCGAGGGCATCCGGTAAATTCAAGGTCGTCTCGGTGGCGCGGCTGCTCGCCGAGGCGATCCGCCGCATCCATCACTCGGACTCGGTGAGCTCGCTCTTCGTCTGACCGGCCGCGCGCGTTCGGCGGCGGGACGCCTCGGCGACGCAGGTCGCCTGCGCCCCCTCGCCAGGACACACCAAAGAACTCACAAAAGACACAAAACGCGCCCTCCGGCGACGAAGGCTCGACTTCCTCTTCTCCGTTCTGCTATAGCGCCGCACCCTACGCCGGGGTGGAACCGCGCACCGCGGACCCCTGGATCACTTCTGGAGCCGTCGTCATGGACATCATCAAGCTCAACGCCACGAGGCGCGAGGATAGCGGCAAGAGCGCGTCGAGCCGCCTGCGCCGCGCCGGACAGATTCCCGCCATCGCCTACGGGCGCGAGCTCGCGCCGCAGTCGGTCGCCATCTCGCCGAAGGCGCTCCTTCAGGTGCTCGGCTCCGATCACGGCAAGAACTCCGTGGTCGAGCTGGCCATCGAGAACGGCCAGACGCTCACCGTCATGGTGCGCGACTACGACTACCACCCCATCTCGCGGGAGCTCGTCCACGCCGACTTCATCCAGGTGAAGCTCGACCAGCCCGTCGACGTGCAGATCCCCTTCCGCTGCGTGGGCAAGCCGAAGGGCGTGGTCACCGGCGGCGTGCTCCAGCAGATCTTCCGCACGATCCCCGTGCGCTGCCTGCCGGAGAAGATCCCGTCGTTCATCGAGATCGACGTGACCGAGCTCGACCTGGGCGACTCGTACAAGGCCAGCGGGCTGAAGCTGCCGGAGGGCGTGAAGACGCTCCTCGCGGACGACCAGACGATCGCCGTCGTCAACGCGCCCGAGAAGGCTGGCCCCGAGGAAGAGGCGAAGCCCGCCGCTGGCGCGCCTGCCGCTGGCGCGGCCGCTGCGCCGGCCGCCGGCGCGGCTGCCCCCGCGAAGGGCGCGGCCCCCGCGGCCGACAAGAAGGACAAGAAGTAATCCGGGAGCGGGCCGCCTCGCGCCTCCGCACCGCGAGGCGCGCGCGGCCCGCCCTGCCCCGCTCCTCGCCTGCCCCACCTGCCTCGCCTGCCCGATTCCAGGGACTCAGCAGAACCAGCTCGTCATGCTGCTCGTGGTCGGCCTGGGGAACCCCGGCAAGGAATACGCTGCTCACCGGCACAACGTCGGCTTCATGGCCATCGACGCGCTGGCCGACGAGGTCCGGGCGGATCCGTTCCGCGAGAAGTTCTCGGGCGTCCACGCTCGGGCAGAGATCGCCGGACAGCAGGCGATCCTGCTCAAGCCGATGACCTACATGAACGAGTTGGGGCGCAGCGTGCAGCCGGCGATGGCCTTCTTCAAGGTCGCGCCCTCCGAGCTGATCGTGCTCCACGACGAGCTCGACCTGCCGTTCGGCACGGTGCGCCTCAAGGTCGGCGGCGGGCACGCGGGCCACAACGGGCTTCGCTCGATCATCTCGCACGGCGGGACGGGCAACTTCGGGCGCGTCCGCCTCGGGGTGGGACGGCCGCCGGCGGGTTTCCGGGGCGAGGTCGCGGATTACGTCCTGTCGGGGTTCGACGCCGTCGAGCGCGCGAGCCTGCCCGACTGCTTGAAGCAAGCTGTCCAAAGTGTGCTAGAAGTCGCCGCCCGCGGCTTCGAGGCCGCGATGAACGTCCGAAACACCCGGCCCAAGCCGGGCAAGAGGCAGAAGGGCGAGGGGGATGGGTCGACGGATCCAGCCCCCGCCGCGAAGGAAGGGAAGGGTCCCCTCCCCCCGACGCAGAAGCCCTGATCCTCTACGGGACAGCCTGCCGAGCTCGCCGGTGCGTCGCTCGACAGGCTGTTCCTTTCCTCGCTCCGGGGCGCCGCCCCGGGGCCATTGGCCGAGAGGGAAGACTGAATGAGCCGACAGGTAACGGCGCCCGGGCGCGCCAGAGAATACGAAACGATCTACATCCTGCGACCCGACATCGACGCCGACGGCGCCGAGCGGATCGGGTCGCGCCTCGCCGAGGTCGTCGGCCGCGAGTCGGGCCGGCTGACCAAGGTCGAGACGTGGGGGCGCCGCCGCCTCGCGTACGACATCGCCAAGCACCGCCGCGGCGTTTACGTCTACCTGAAGTACCTCGGGGGCGGGAAGGTCGTCTCCGAGGTCGAGCGCAACCTGCGCCTCTCCGACGGCGTGCTGAAGTACCAGACGGTGCTCGTGCGCAACGACGTCGAGGTCGAGGGCGTCACGATCGCCGACGAGGACGTGAAGTTCGAGCGCCTCGAGCTCGCGCCGCTGGAGGACGACCGCGACGATTCGCGCGAGCGCCAGCTCGGCCTGATCGAGCCGGAGCGCCGCATCGACCGGAGCTCCGAGCAGGCCCCGGCGGGCGATCTCGACGATGCCGAAGAGGCTGAGGCGGAAGGCGCCGCCGACGAGGAGGAGAGCTGAGCTATGAACGGCCGCAACAACGACATGGGCCGCAACGGCGGCGCTGACTACGACGATCGCGACTTCGGGCGCACGCCCGACCTGAACGCCGACGCCCCCGGGCGCCGCCGCACGGGCCGGAAGCGCGTCTGCCGCTACTGCGCGGACAAGGCGCTGGTCATCGACTACAAGGACCCGCAGGCGCTCAAGTACTTCATCTCGGAGCGCGGCAAGGTCGTCCCGCGCCGCATCAGCGGCAACTGCGCGCGCCACCAGCGCAAGGTGACCCTCTCGATCAAGCGCGCGCGCAACATCGCGCTCTTGCCGTTCACCGTCACGGCGTAGGAGGTCGATCATGGCAACCCACATCCATGTGGTCCTCACGGAGGACCTCCACAACGTCGGCAAGAGCGGCGAGCTCGTGAAGGTTCGCCCCGGCTTCGCGCGCAACTACCTCATCCCGCGCGGCCTCGCGGTGGGCGCCACCGCCGAGAACGTGTCCCGCATCGAGCACGAGAAGCGGGTCGCCGAGTCGCGCGCCGCCAAGACGCGCTCCGAGGCGGAGCAGCTCGCGTCCAAGCTCAACCAGGTCAAGCTCACGATCAGCCGCCCGGTCGGCGAGGGCGACAAGCTGTACGGCTCGGTCACGGCGCGCGACATCGAAGAGGCGCTCGCCGCGCAGGGCTTCAGCGTCGACCGGCGCCGCATCGAGACCGACGCGATCAAGTCGCTCGGCGCCCACCCCGTCGTGATCCGCCTCGCCCCGTCCATCACGGCGTCGGTCGAGGTCACGGTCGCCGCCAAGTAGCGCGGCGCCAGGGAGCGCGGCTCGATCCGCGCTCCCGCGCTTCCCCTCCCCTCTCCCGCCGCCTCCGCGCGCCTCCTTCGGCCGCGCCCCGCGCGCCTCCTTCGGCCGCGCCCCGCGCGCCTCCTTCGGCCGCGCCCCCGCGCCCCCTTCAGCCGCGCTTCCGCCTCACCCACGCCCGCGCGACGTCGTGCCCCCGCGCCACCGCGCGCAGCATGAGCGCCGCGTCCCCCCACCGCGCTCGCTCCTCCCAGACGAGGCTCGCCAGCATCCCGGCGCAGAAGGCGTCGCCCGCGCCCGTCGGATCGTGCGGGCGCACCGGGCGCGGCGCGACGGCGCGCTCGCCCCCGGGGCCGAGCAGGAGCGTCTCCCGCGCGCCGTCGGTGACGACCAGCGTCGCCTCGGGGCGGAGGCGCTCGCGGAGCGCGCGCGCCGTCGTCCCCAGCACGTCGAGATCGCCGGCGCTGCACTTCACGAGGTCCGCCTGCCCGAACAGGCGGAAGCAGCCGCGCACGCCTGCGCCGGAAACCGGCGCGGCGCCGGCCTCCGCGCCGGGAACGGACGCGGCGCGCGCGGCGCGCGGCCACATCCGCGGGCGCGCGTTGACGTCGACCGCGACGGCGCACCCTTCGCGGCGAGCGCTCGCGGCCGCCCGCGCGAGCGCGCCGCTCGCCCCGCGCACCGGCGCGATCCCGGTGAAGTGCACGACCCGGGTCTGCCATCGTTCCGGCAGCGCTGCAGCGAGCGCCTGCGCCTCGCTCTCGCCCTGCCTGTACCCGGCGAAGCGCGCCTCGCCGCGCTCGATCGCCACGAGCATGAGGCCTGTGCGCGCCGCGCTCAGCGAGAGCCGCCCCACGTCGATGCCGGCCGCCGCGACCTCGTCCCTCAGCCCGCGCCCCATCGCGTCATCGCCCAGCGCGGCGCACAGCCCCGAGCGTATCCCGAGCCGGACGAGCGCCGTCGCGGTGTTCACCGCCCCGCCCCCCGGCACACGGCGCAGCAATTTCGCTTGCTCGAGCGGAATGCCTTCGGGCGCATAGAGATCCCACAGCGCTTCACCGACGCAGACCACCTCGGCGGGCTCAATCCTTGTATGGCGTGTTTTGTGATCCACAATGGCGGCTCCCCGCGATGGCTCACGCCGAGGCGCGAAGCGTCATCGCAGCTGAGTCAAGCGCGAAAAGAAATCGCGATGAGACCGGGGTTGCTCAATTTCCATACCTCGCCGTCGGCGGCGGCGCCTCGCCGCGAGGACCCTCGGCAGCGACCGCCGAGGAGGCCTCCGCGAAAGCGTCCGAGCAAGCGTTCGAGCCTGCTTCCTCGCAAGCCTCCGATCATGCCTCCGACGATGGAAGAGCGCCCCCTCGACGTGGAACCTGCATTGGGATGCCGACCGCACGAACGCTCACTGCAATGCAAACAGAAACCCTTCTCAGGGCTGCCCATGTTCTGGTAGACGGAAATCGACCCTGCACCCGACGCCCCGGAGGAACGTTTCCCCTCCGGGGCGTCGCCCATTTCGGCACCTGTGGAAAAGCTCGGGGCGGGATGGGGGGAATCGGTGGGGAGGAGAAGCACGGATGATGAGAATGATGGAGCGCCGCGGCCAGCGGCCTCAGAGGATCGAGCCTCCCATCGTCGCCGGACGCGTGCCGCCGCACGACCTCGACGCCGAAGCGGCGGTGCTCTCCGCCATCCTGCTGCACCGCGACGCGCTCGATCGGGTGCTCGAGATCCTGAAGGCGGACCACTTCTACAGCGAGGCGAACAGCCGCGTCTATGAGGCCGCGCAGGAGCTCGCGGCCGCCGGCACGCCCATCGACATCGTCTCGGTCGCGTCGTGGCTGCGCGACCGGGAGCGCCTCGCCCAGGTGGGCGGCGCGGCGTACCTCGCCCAGCTCGCGGACGCGACGCCCGCGGTCGCGCACGTCGCGGCGCACGCGCGGGTCGTCTACGAGAAATGGCGCGTGCGGCAGCTCATCGCCACGTGCCAGCGCGTCGCGGCCGAGGGGTACGGCGACGTCGGGGTGGTGCAGGAGTTCATCGACGGCGCGGAGCAGGCGGTCTACCAGCTCGCGCGCACGCCCCAGGGGACGGCGACCCAGCCGATCGCCCAGGTGCTCAAGGCCGCGTTCGAGCAGATCACCGCCGCCGCGGAGCGCGGCGACCGGATCACCGGCATCTCGACCGGGTACGAGAAGCTCGACGCCAAGACGGCGGGCCTGCACGACGGCGACCTCTCGATCATCGCCGCCCGCCCCGGCATGGGCAAGACGTCGTTCGTCCTGAACCTCGCCGTGAACGTGGCGTCGCCGCGCACGGTGAGCTCCCCCGGGCCCGACCAGTCGGGGCACGGCATCGAGCGGCACGACCCCGGCTTCGGCGCCGCCGTCTTCTCGCTCGAGATGCCCCGCGAGCAGCTCGCGACACGTATGGTCTGCAGCGAGGGCCGCGTCGACGTCGGCAAGCTCCGCCAGGGCTTCCTCCAGCCCGACGACTGGCGCCGCCTGACCGAGGCCGCCTCGTTCCTGTCCACCCTCCCCATCTGGATCGACGACACGCCGGCCATCACGCTCCTCGAGCTGCGCGCCAAGGTGCGGCGCATCCAGGCCGAGTACGACCGGCCGCCCAGCGATGGCAACTCGGGGCGGCGCATCGGGCTCGTCGTCATCGACTACCTGCAGCTCATGAAGGGCCGGGACGGCGTGGCCAGCCGCGAGCAGGAGATCAGCGAGATCTCCCGCGGGCTCAAGCAGCTCGCGAAAGAGCTCAAGGTGGCGGTCATCGCGCTCTCCCAGCTGAACCGCGCCGTCGAGACCCGGACCACCAAGGACAAGCGCCCTCAGCTGTCGGACCTCCGCGAGTCGGGCGCCATCGAGCAGGACGCCGACAACATCATCTTTATTTACCGCGACGAGTACTACAACCCGGAGACGACCAACCACAAAGGCATCGCCGAGATCATCGTCGCCAAGCAGCGCAACGGGCCGACGGGCAAGGTGCTCACGCGGTTCACCTCGTCGTGCACCCGGTTCGACAACCTCGCGCCCGGCGACTACCCGGAGATGGTCGACGACGAGTAGGCTGCGACGCACGCCATGTCCGCCTGGTACGTCCCTGCCCTGCTCGCCGCGCTCTGCATGGCCGGTCACTACCTCATGCTGCGCGCGGCGGCAGGCCGGATCGGAGACGTCCTTGGCGCGCTGTGCCTCGAGGGCACCGCGGCCGTCGGGATCCTCGTCTTCTTCCTCATCCGCCCGGGCGCGGAGACGCCTCCGTCGGCCCCGGGGGTGCTCTGGGCCTGCGCCGCCGGCCTGTGCATCAGCGGCGTCGCGACGCTCACCTTCATGGCGCTCCGCATCGGCGGTCCGGTGACCGCGACGGGGCCGATCGTGTTCGCCGGCGGCATCGCGATCGCCGCGCTCTTCGCGCCGCTGCTCTTCGGCGAGGTGTTCACCGCGCGCCGCGCGCTCGGCGTCGGCCTGGGGCTCGCCGCCCTCTTCGTCCTCGCCACCGAGCGCTCCTGACCCAAGGCGCGCCGCGGCCGCGCATCGGAGTCGGAAGAGGATCGATGACCCGCTCGCCCGAGTGCCCCCGCCCCCCCAGAAGCCCCGCGGGGCGCGCGGCGCGCCGCGCCCTCCGCTCGGCGCGCCTCTTCGCGCTCGCGCTCACGTCCGCGACCTGCGCGCCGCCCGTGCAGGGCGGCAGCGTCGTCGTGTCCTCGGGCGCTGTCGAGCGCCTCGGCATGCTCTGCCGGTGGGGCCGCGGCGGCGGGGAGCAGGGCGATCTCTGCCCGAGGGACGGCGGCGCCGCGCGGCCGGCGCGCGTCCGGCGGATCACGGGGCCCGCGGACGCGCTCTCCGGTCCGCTCGCGGCGGGGCGGCCCGGCGACTACGTGCTCGAGAACGACGAGATCGCCGTGGTCGTCGATCAGCCCGGCCCCGGGGCTGGCCTCGCCGAGAGCGGCGGCAACCTCATCGACGCGGCGGACGCGCGGGCGCGCCGCGACGAGCTCGGGCAGATCGTCACGCGGCTCGGCGCGCCGCCGCGGCAGGTGATCTATCGCGACATCACGACGGGCGGCAGCGAGGACGGCGCCGCCTGGATCGAGGCGCGCGGCGAGGTGCGCGGGCGCGATCTCGCCGGCGGCGCGCTCTCCGTCACCACCCGCTACACGCTCCGGCCGCGCGACCGGGCGGTCATGATCACGACGTCGCTCCGGAACGACGGCGACCGCCCGGTCGAGGCGCTCGACCTCGGCGACGTCGTCCACTGGGGCGCGGCGGAGCACGTCGCGCCCGGCATGGCCCCGGGGCTCCGCGGCGAGCACGAGGCGCCGTACCTGGCCGGCGTCGGGGCCGGCGTCGCGTACGCGCTCGCCCCGGTGGACGGCGCGGCGGTCCGCGCGCGGAGCGGCGAAGGCTTCAGCGATGTGACGTTCGCTCGGCAGGCCGCGCTGCCGCCCGGCGGGCGCGCCGCGTACCAGCGGATCCTCGCGATCGCGCCGCGCGGCGACGCGCTCGCCGTCGCGACGGAGCTCTTCTTTCTCGGCGGCGGCGCGCCCGGCGGCGTCGCGCTCGAGCTCGTGGACGGCCGCGGCGCGCCGCTCCCGCCCCTCGCCGGCAAGGCGACGCTGACGCCGATCGCCGAGGACGGCGCCGCGCCGCCCGCCGCCGCGCTCGATCTGTGGCTGCGAACCGGCGATGGCGCGCCGCTCGCCGCCGAGGCGCCGCCCGGCCTCTACCTCGTCGGCTTCGAAGGGAGCGGCCGCCGCGCGCTGGGGGGCGCGCGGATCCGGATCCGCGCCGGCGAGTTCGCCCCCGCGCGGCTCACGCTCTCCGGCGCCGGCCGGCTCTACCTCGGGGTGCGCGAGGGCGGCGCCTCCGCGCCCGCCGCGGACCCCGATCCCCTCGGTCCGCTCGCGCCGGCGAAGGTCAGCCTCTTCGACGCCGCGACCGGCAAGGCCCTGTCGCCGCCCCGGCTCGCGCTCCTGGGCGAGCTCGATGCCGCCCTTCCCCCTGGGCGAGTCCGCGTCGTCGCATCGCATGGCCCCGAGTACGCGCTCGCCGAGGCGACGGTCGACATCGCGGACGGCGGAACGTCGCGGCTCGATCTCACGCTGGAGCGGGTGGTCGACACGTCGGGCTACATCGCCTGCGACCTCCGGCAGCACACGGCGCGGAGCGCCGACGCGGGCGTCTCCTCGGCCGCGCGGCTCGTCTGGAACGCGGCGGAAGGCGTGGAGTGCGCGGTGGCGAGCGAGCACAACCTCGCCTCGGATCTCCAGCGGGACGTCGCCGCCCTGCGGCTCGAATCGCGGCTGCGCATGCTCCCTGGCGTGGAGCTCACGAGCGGCCGGAGCGGCGCCGGGCTCGGGAGCCTCGGCGTGTTCCCGCTCGGCAGGGAGGCGGCCGCGCCCCGCGAGGGCGCGCTGCGGTGGGTCGACGAGACCGCGAGCGAGATCCTCCGCGAGGTGCGCGCGCTGCCCGGCGAGCGCGTCGTCCAGGTGAGCCGACAGCACGGCGGAGGCTCACCGCTGCACGGATCCGGGGCGCCGCGGGCCGCGCCGGATCAGGGCCCGAGCCTGCTCGCGCAGATCGTCGGAGACGGCGCCGATGCCGTCGAGGTCTGGACCGGGCGCGACGCGGCCGCGCGGGACCGCGCGCTCGAGGAGCTCTGGGCGTTGCTCCGCGCGTCCCACCCGGTCACGCCGACGGCGACCAGCGACAGCCACGGGCTGCACGGCGCGGAGGCGGGTTATCCGCGCACCTACGTCGCCGTGGCCGACGATGATCCTGGCCGGCTCGACGTGGCTGATCTCGTCGCGGGCCTGCGGCGCCGTCGCGACGTCGTGATCACGAACGGCCCGTTCGTGACGATGCGCCTCGGCGACACCCGCCAGGGCGGCGTCGCCTCGCCGCGGCGCGGGTCCCGCGGCGGACCGCTGTCGCTCTCGATCCGCGTCGAGCGCGCCCCGTGGGTCGACGCGCGCGAGCTCCACGTGCTCGTCGGCGGCGTCGCGAGCGGCGCGCCGATCCCGCTGGAGGGCGCGCGCACGACGCCCGCGGGCGCGCTCCTCGACGAGATCGCGATCCCCATCGTCCTCGGGGCCGGCGGCGGGCGACGACCGCCGCGGCCCGACGCCCGCGCCGGCGCAGCGCGCGGCGACCGCGGGCCCGGGCAGAGCGCGCACGGCGCGATCTCCGTCGCCGAGGACACCTTCGTCGTCGCGATCGTCCGGGGTCGGCGCCCGCTCGAGCCGGTGCTCGCGGGAGACCCGGGCGAGATCCTCCCGTTCGCGATGACGGCGCCGCTCTGGATCGACGCCGACGGCGACGGCCGCTCCCTCGGCCGCGCCGCGGCGCCGTGAGCGCGGCGAGCTCGGTGGCGCGCCCGGCACGGCAGCGCGGCCCCGCGGGAAGGAGGGCAGCACGCGCTGCTGCGAGCCGGCCGGCGGCTGACCTCGCGCGGCGCTCGCGGGGGCTGGCTCAGCTCACGAGCTCGCCGCCCCTCGCGCCGCCTCCAGTCCCCCTTCTTCACCCACCGCCGGCTCCCGCGGCTCCTCCCCGCTCGACCCCTGGCCCGCGGGCGCCCCGCCATACCGCTTTCCGGCCCGCTCCGAGGCCTTCAGCACGGGCCCGCGGATCGTCTCGATCGCCTCGGCCGGCGCGTCGGAGAGCTCCAGGTTGGAGAGCACCGCGGACACGACCCGGAACCATTGGCTGCGCGCCGCCGCGATCGTCGCCTTGGTCGCCGGCGCCGTCCTCTCCTTCGCGGCGAGCTCGTCCCGCCGGTGCTCGATCGCCTCGAGCTCCTTGCCCGTCTTGATCCATCGCTGCGCCGTGTGGAGCAGCGTCGTCTTCCCGGGCGCCGGGATCCCCTTCAGGAACTCGCCGATCGACGGCTCCTCGTCGAGGAGCCGGGCGACACGCGCGGTGTTGCCCGCCTCGGCGGTCGGCGAGGCCTTGATGATGGTGAGCCCCTTCGGGAACAGCTTTGGCTGCACCTGGTCGCAGGTCGCGGCGCGCTCCCTGTCCGGAGGGTCCTCTCCGAGGCAGTGCTCGCGGTGCGCGTCGATGCCCCAGCACACGGCCTTGGCGAGGTGATCGTGGCGCTCGTCGACCCGCGCGAGCTCGTCGTTCAAGGCGTTCATCTCGCCCGACGGCCCCGCCTTGCTCGGGCGCACCGCGAGCACGGCCTCGTGGGACGCGACCACCTTCGGGTGCAGGCCGGCGATCTCGGGGATCGAGAGGAACAGCCGCTTCCGTTGCGCGTTCTCGACCCACGGGGACACGAGCGCGACCATCTCTTCGATCATCAGGTGTTTCAACATCGCGTAGACCTCCTTGACCGGGGTACGGCGTATCCGGCCAGGAGATCGCGGAGCTGGAGAGCCCGTCAAGCGACCCGCTGGTTTGCGACGGCGCAAGACCGATCCGGCCGGTCAGAAAGATGCTGCTCCAGAGGTCACGACCAGCGCCGGCGCTCGTTGCGAGCCCGCGGACAGGTCGCGATCGATCGCGGAGGATCTTTTCGGCCCGGGAACAGGTCCCGATCAAAAGAAATGGATTTTTTCATACAAAAGGCGTGGTCCCGACCAGGCCAGCGGCTCAAGAGGAGCCTCGCGATGGGTGGAGACCACGCGGGGGGCATCCGCACGGAGCGGCCGGAGGGGTCGAGGCCCCTCGGCTGCACACCGGTTGATGCAGCGAGCAGCGCGTGCCTAATACATCGACCGGCTCGCCGAGCGCGGCGGCAAGCGGGCGATGCTCCTTGCCTCGGTGATCATGGCGACGAGCTTCATCCTGCCTTTGCACGCCGGGCACTCGAGCACGTCGACGGCAAACGTGCAGCGAAACAGCTCGGCGCGGTTTGTCGAAGGCGCGATAGCCGCTGCGCTTTGGCACGCCCGAGATGGCCGACGAGCGAAGGTCTGGGACGTTCGACCTGCTCAGGCGCTCCGCCTGGCGTCCATAGCCGGGGGCTTGTGGATGGGGTAGTGTGCGCATTGCCCGAGGATCGGGCGCTCACGAGGAGCTCGCATGGCCATCCGCCGCAACTTCGACATCCGGAACCTCGTTCGCGAGCTCGCCGAGAACAAGGTGAGCGCGCTGGAGATCCTTCGCGAAGCGCTCTCGAACGCGAAAGATCACGGCGCGGAGCGGGTCTGGGTGAAGACGGCCAAGGACCAGCGCAACGAGGTGACGGTCACCATTGCCGACGACGGCGAGGGCATGGACAGAGAGCGCCTGGAGGCGTTCTGGGGCGTTGGTGCGTCGGCAAAACCGACGTCGACGCAGCCGATCGGGTACAAGGGGCATGGAACCAAGCTCTTCTTCGACTGCCGACGGCTCTCGGTCGCCACTCGCACCAGCCCTTCCGATCCCTGGTGCGCAACCACGCTCGACATGCCATTCGAGAGGGCCGAAGCTGATATTCCCGAGCACGCCCTGGGGCCCGAAGATCTCCTTTACCAGGAGATCGAGGAGATCGGGCTCCAGGAGGCGACCGGCACGATCATCCTCATCGAGCAAGTTCGTTTCGAGGATCGGGCCGAGCTGCTCAACCGGACGAGGGTGGAATCCTACTGTGACTGGTTCACCGCCGTGGGAGACATCCGCTCCGGGCTCTACGATAGGCGAATTGATTTCCACCGGGCTATCGCGACGCATGATCCGATGCTCGACGACCTGCGGCCGCAGGACAGCGAGATCCGTCCGATCGAGGTCCGACTCCGGACCAACGGGGAAAAGGCATACTACCCCATCGGCCTGGGACCGACGAACCGGGACAAGGAGTTCTTGCTGGCCTGGAAGGACGACATCGACGAGTTCAGGAGCCAGCCCGGGCTGCTCGCCTATGGCCACCGCTTCGCAGACACCTACGAGAGCACCGTCGGCGCGACCCGGGTGCGCGACGACACGAGCGCCATCCGGCTCACCTCGCCCGCCAACTGGACGACCGAGGACGGGATCGCCATCGTGGCGCGCGTCGAGGGGCATCGCCGCCAGCTCCAGACCTACATGGAGGCGATGTGGTCGGGGCATCCCGGCATCTACGGCTTCGAGCAGCGCTTCGGCCTCTGGCTGTGCCGAGACTTCATCCCCATCACCCAGCGGAACGATCTGCTACGCAAGGCGCTCGATCGAGCCGCATCTTCCAGGCTCCGGTTCGAGATCACCAACCTGCGAAATTGGAAGGTGTTCATCAACCACCAGAGCTTCCGCCTGACCGCCAACCGGAACGACGTCTCCAACAAGGCGAGCCTCGAGGCGAAGATCGAGGATGCGCTCGTGGCCGTGCTCGAGCAGGCGCTACGGCAGGCCACCTTCCGGGAGTGGGTGGAGCGACTGAAGAGCGCGACCCTCGAGCGGCGCAAGGACCGAGAGATCGCCCAGATGGCGAAGCGGCTCGACGATGTGGAGCAATGGATCGGCCTGAGCTCGAAGAAGGATGGCATCGATCCGATGGAGGTCAGAGGGCTGCCCGAGCTCAGCGAGGATCACTCCCTCCTCCTCAAGGCTCCACGCTCGGAGCAGGAGCTCTTCTATGTGTACGGGCTGATCTCCGGGCGCTTCGAGATGCCGATCCACATCATCGAGTACGACGCGACGGAGGGCGTCGACGCGATCGGCAAGCTCAGGGAGCCGAGGCTGCTGAGCGACAAGAAAGCGCATGTCCGGGTGGAGTTTAAACTGGACGTATCAGCGAACAACCCCATACATCACTTCTTCGAAGCGATCGACGTCATCATCTGCTGGTCGGTCGGACGGGTCGGAGACATCTACGAGGAGAGCTCCGCAGGGATCGGCAAGCTACGGAAGCGGGCGAAGAGCGCGCTCGTGCCCCCGCTCGACACGCATGAGATTGTCCATGAGGTGAACGGACGAGAGCGAGTGATTCCGATTCTGGAGCTCTCGTCGCTCTTCCCGCCGACAGCAGGGCGCCGGAAGCGCGCCTGAGGCGGGCGAGACCGACGCGACGCTGACCGTGGATTACGACTGGCTGGCCGGCGTCGCCGAGCTGGTGAAGAAGCTCATCGCCGCCGCGAGCACGGTCCCGGCGGCCGGCCGCACGGCCGAGTCGTGAGCGCTGGGCGCCCGCACCGCGCGCCCAGCGCCCGGCACCGCGCGCGTCGGTTTTCATTTGCCTCCCGCGCGCCCGGGCAACATGGACCGCGGCGCATGCGAACCGAGCGGCTCGCCGCTGACGCGGCATCCATCGCACGGGCCGCCGAGATCCTCCGCCGCGGAGGGCTCGTCGCCTTCCCCACGGAGACCGTGTACGGCCTCGGCGCGCGCGCCGACGACGCGCGCGCGGCGCGCGGCATCTTCGAGGCGAAGGGGAGGCCGCCCGGCAACCCGCTGATCGTCCACGTCCCCGATGTCGCGTCCGCCCGCGCGCTCGCGGACGGCTGGCCAGCGGACGCCGAGCGGCTCGCGCAGGCGATGTGGCCAGGGCCCCTCACCCTGATCGTCGCGCGCCGGCCCGACCGCGTCGCCGGCGTGGTCGCCGCCGGCGGGCCGACGGTCGCGATCCGCGTCCCCGTCCACCCGATCGCGCGCGCCCTGCTCGACGCGGTCGGGCTGCCGATCGCCGCGCCGAGCGCCAACCGCTCCACCGAGATCTCGCCGACCACCGCCGAGCACGTCGAGAAGAGCCTCGGCGGGCGCATCGACGCGATCCTCGACGGCGGGCCGACCGCCGTCGGCATCGAGTCCACCATCGTCGACGTCACGCGCTCGCCGGCGCGGGTGCTCCGCCCGGGGCACGTCACGGCCGAGGCGATCGCCGCGCTCGTGCCGGTCCAGGCGGCCGCCGGGCTGGTCACCGCCCCGGCCGAGCGCGCCCCGTCCCCGGGGACCCACGCGCGCCATTACGCCCCCCGCGCGCAGGTCGCGCTGGTCCCCGCGCACGCCGTCCGCGGCGAGCTCGCTCGCGCCGCGCAGGCCGGGTCGCGCGCCGGCGCCGTCGAGCACGGCAGCCGCACCGCGACCGGGCCGCACGCCGAGCTCCTCCCCGGCGATCCCGCCGGCTACGCCGCGGCGCTCTACGCCGCGTTGCACCGGCTCGAGGACGCCGGCTGCGACGTGATCGTCATCGCCGCCGTCCCCGAGGATCCCGCGTGGGACGCGGTGCGCGACAGGCTGACGCGCGCCTCCGCGACCCCCTGAGCAAGCGCCGCCACGCTCAGGGCCCGAAGCCCGCCCATCGGGTCACCAACGTGAACGTGGACGTGGACGTGGACGTGAACGTGGTCGTGGTCGTGGTCGTTCACGGCCTACCGTTGACGACCACGACCACGACCACGACCACGTAAACGTTCACGTTCGGATGTAGGAGAACGCGGAGCGAAGCTTGGTTGACGCCCAGGGTTCCCCCCCGGCAGGTGTGTTTTCACCCCCCAAGCTGGCGGTTTGTGGCAAATCAGGGTCGCCCGCCCGCTGGGTGAGCTACCTTCCTCGCCCGACCCGCGCCCCTCGTCGATCCCATGCCGGCAACGTCCCGCGCCGCCATCCCCAGCCTCGCGACCGCCCTCGGCCTCGCTGCATCGCTCGTCGCCGCCCCCCAGCGCGCCGGCGCCAGCCTGCTCGACGAGCCGCCGAAGCGCGCGAGCTTCAACCTGAACGAGACGGTCGCGCCGGAGCTGCCGCTCCTCCGCGCCTTCCACAACGCCGCCGTCGAGCGCCCCGGGCCGTTCCGGCTCTACCTGAGCAGCGCCTACGGGAAATGGCGGCAGCAGCCGTGGTGGCAGCTCGCCTGGGGCGGCGCGCGGCCGGACGCCGCGGACGCGCTCGGCGAGCACGCGCTCGCCTCCCCCGCCCTCGGCTCCACGGCGTTCGCGAGCGCCTGGTCCCCCTTCACCCCCTTCGAGCCGCCCGGCACCCTCCACCTCGAGCCGGCCGCGCCGGCGTGGTTCCGCCAGCTCGATCCGATCCTCGGCCCGCCGGTGCTCGCGACCACGGGGCCGAGCCTCTCCTCGAACGGCTTCGATCTGCTCTGGGATCCGCCGAAGAAGCAGCCGCTCGACTGGCGTTGCCGCAGAGGCCCTGTCCAGTTCGCCCGGTACGGCGGCCAGCACGACGCCTTCGAGCTCGTGCGCTGCGACGGCTCCGTCGCGCCCGGGGCGCTGGATCGCCTGTCGATCATGGCCCGTCCGCCCGACGCGCCGGATCCGGGCGCAGCGCTCCCCGACGAGCCCGACGCCGACACCTGGCAGCGGGCGCTCGAGTGGGTGCCCCAGGTCCGCCTCGTCCACCCGCGCCTGCTCTGGCTGCTCCAGCAGATCGCCGACGCCTTCCCGCGCCGCGGGATCCACATCTTCAGCGGGTACCGGCCGCGGGCGCCGACGACGCGCGACGCGCCGGCCGCGCGCAGGCCGACCTCCGGCACGCACCACAGCCAGCACGCCGAGGGGCGCGCCATGGACATCCTCGTGATGGGCGTCCCGAACACCGCGCTGTTTCAGTTCTGCCGCACGCTCGACGACGTGGGCTGCGGGTTCTACCCGAACAGCAAGTTCGTCCATGTCGACGTGCGCCGCCCGGGCGCCGGGCGCGTCTTCTGGATCGACATCTCCGGCCCCGGCGAGCCGTCGGAATACGTCGACTCCTGGCCCGGCGTCGTCGAGAGCGGCGGGCTCTCCTGGGGAGGCGCGCAGGGGGCGCGCTCCGGCGGGGCCACGCCTCGCTGACGTCGCCTCCCCGCGGTCGCCCTCGCACCTCGCACCTCCACCCGCGCGACCGGCTGCTCCGCCGCGCGCTCCCGTTCCGGATGATGGAGCGCGCCCCGGGGCGCGGTGACTTGCCTCCCCGCGATCGGTGTTAAGCTTGGCGTCTTCCCCCTGGGCGCGCGACGCGAGACGGGGGCGGAGCTCGGCGAGCCGAGATCTGTCCCCCGCACCTCCGGCGGCCAAGGCCGCCCCGCGGTCGCCCTGGAGAAAAAGGGTGCGAAATGGGCGAGTTGCGGACAGGGATGGTTGAGAAGATCGCGGCGATGCAGGACTTCGCGCTCTACCGCGATCTCGCGTGGGAGGGCACGTTCGAAGAGTACCTCCAGATCGTGCGCCAGAACCCGCAGGTGACGCGCAACGCGTTCCAGCGGGCGTACGACATGATCATCCGCTACGGCATCGAGGAGTACACGGACAACAAGAAGAAGCTCATCCGGTACAACTTCTTCAAGGACGAGATGCACGGCGGCGCCGACGCCGTGTACGGGCTCGACATCCCGCTGATGCGGCTCGTCCACGTGCTCCGGGCGGCCTCCGAGGGGTACGGCCCGGAGAAGCGCGTCATCCTGCTGCACGGCCCGGTCGGCTCGTCGAAGTCGACGATCGCCCGGCTCCTCAAGAAGGGCATCGAGCACTACTCGACGACCCCCGACGGCGCGCTCTACACGTTCGACTGGGTGAACCTCGACGACGTCGGCATGGCCGGGACGGAGAGCGCCCGCTTCAAGTGCCCGATGCACGAGGAGCCGCTGCGCCTCGTCCCGCCGGCGTGGCGCGACCGCGCGTTCCGCGAGCTCGGCCTGTCGAGCGCGCAGCACCACGTCCGCACCGAGGGCGACCTCGACCCCGCGTGCCGCTTCATCTTCAACCGCCTGATGGACAAGTACGGCGGCGACTGGTCGAAGGTGATGCAGCACGTGCGCGTGCGCCGCCTCGTGCTCAGCGAGAAGGACCGCGTCGGCATCGGCACCTTCCAGCCGAAGGACGAGAAGAACCAGGACTCGACCGAGCTCACCGGCGACATCAACTACCGCAAGATCGCCGAGTACGGCTCGGACTCGGACCCGCGCGCCTTCAACTTCGACGGCGAGTTCAACATCGCGAACCGCGGCATCGTCGAGTTCATCGAGGTGCTGAAGCTCGACGTCGCGTTCCTCTACGACCTGCTCGGCGCGTCGCAGGAGCACAAGATCAAGCCGAAGAAGTTCGCCCAGACGGACGTCGACGAGGTCATCATCGGCCACACCAACGAGGCCGAGTACAAGAAGCTCCTGAACAACGAGTTCATGGAGGCCCTCCGCGACCGCACGATCAAGATCGATATCCCGTACATCACGAAGGTGTCGGAGGAGATCCGGATCTACGAGAAGGACTTCAACAAGGAGAAGATCCGCGGCAAGCACATCGCCCCGCACACGCTCGAGGTCGCCGCGATGTGGGCCGCGCTCACCCGGCTCGAGGACCCGAAGAAGCACAACCTGTCGCTCGTCCAGAAGATGAAGCTCTACGACGGCAAGGTCCTGCCCGGCTACACGCAGGACACCGTGAAGGAGCTCCGCAAGGAGGCGTCGCGCGAGGGCATGGAGGGCATCAGCCCCCGCTACGTGCAGGACAAGATCTCGAACGCGCTCGTCAACGACCTCGGCGAGGGGACGATCAACCCCTTCATGGTCATGAGCGAGCTCGAGAAGGGCCTCCGGCACCACTCGCTCATCACGAACGACGAGCAGCGCAAGCGCTACACCGAGTGCATCGGCATGGTGAAGCGCGAGTACGAGGAGATCGTCAAGAACGAGGTGCAGCGGGCGATCAGCGCCGACGAGGACGCGATCCAGAAGCTCGCGGCGAACTACATCGACTCGATCAAGGCCTACACCCTGAAGGAGAAGGTGAAGGACCGCTTCACCCGCGAGGACGTCGAGCCCGACGAGCGGCTGATGCGCTCGATCGAGGAGAAGATCGACATCCCCGAGAACCGCAAGGACGACTTCCGCCGCGAGATCATGAACTACATCGGCGCGCTCGCGGTCGACGGCAAGAAGTTCGAGTGGCACACGAACGACCGGCTGCGCCGCGCCCTCGAGCTCAAGCTGTTCGAGGATCAGAAGGACGCGATCAAGCTCCAGACCCTCGTGTCGAGCGTCATCGACAAGGAGACGCAGGAGAAGATCGACATCATCAAGACCCGGATGATCAAGTACTTCGGGTACAACGAGGTCTCGGCGCGCGACGTGCTCGACTACGTCGCCAGCATCTACGCGCGCGGCGACACGAAGTGACCCGTCGCGGGGGCGCGGCGGCGCTCTTGGCAGCGCGCGCCGCGCCGCTCGCCCTCGCCCCCCAAGCTCAGCCTTCGCGCCTGACCTTCGCGAGCTCGCGCTCCCCGTCCCGCCGGAGCTTCGCGATCTCGCGCTCGAGCGTCGCGACCTCGCGCTCCAGCGAGGCCACCGTGCGCTTGAGGTCGCGGACCTCTTCGACAGACGCCAGGCCCATCGCCTTGGCGAACGTCTCCTTCTGCTCCGCGGTGAACGAGGAGACCCGGCCGGGCACGCTCATCGCCGTCATGAACAGCCGCATGAACCGCTCGTCCTGCATCAGCTTCGCCACGTTCGGGTTCGCGGCGAGCCTCATGCCCTCGGTGACCAGTCTGTCCTTCAGCGCCATGCGGGCAGCGTAGCCGACTTTCGCGCCGGCGCGTCAGCCCACCTCGACCAGCACCGCCGTGATGTTGTCCCGCCCCCCGCGCCGATTCGCGAGATCGATGAAGAGGTCGACCGCCAGGTCGCCGCCCTTCGAGGCGATGCTCGCGACCTCCTCCTCGGCGTGGAGATACCCGTGCAGCCCGTCGGAGCAGAGCAGGTATCGATCGCCCTCCTCCACGGCGACGATCGAGGTGTCGACCTCGACGTAGTCCCGGTTGCCGACCGCGCGCGTGATCACGTTGCGGTGGGGCGAGCTCTTGGCCTCGTCCACGGAGATGAGGCCGTTCTTGATCTGCCACGCGATCAGCGTGTGATCCTCGGTCATCTGCACCGCGGTCCCGTTGCGCACCTGGTAGATGCGGCTGTCGCCCACCTGGCCGGTCACGAGCGCGCCGCCGACGATGAGCGCCGCGCTGATCGTCGTGCCCATGCCGCTCTTGTCGCGATCGAGCTCGGCGATCGCGAAGACCATGTACGTCGCCGCCTGGATCGCGCCCTCGAGGATGCGCAGCACGGCGCGCGCCTTGGGCTGCGTCAGCGGCTCGTTCGGATCGCCGATGGCGGGCAGGCCCCGCTTCACCATGCCGTAGATCGTCTCGACCGCCTCGGCGCTCGCGACCTCGCCGGCCGCGTGCCCGCCCATGCCGTCCGCGACGATGTAGAGGCGGAGCTCGTCGTCCCGGAAGAACGCATCCTCATTGGCGCGCCGGTGGCGCCCGACATCGGTGCGGCCAAATGATTGGATCCTCATCGAGCTTGCCCGGTCCTTCGCTCGCCGTCCCGTGAGGAAATCCCCGAGGCGCCGGCGCGACTGTCGCACGATAAACTTCTTGGGTGGGGCCTGTCGAGTGGGCGGAGGCTCGGTTAGGATGGGCGAGCCAGCCATGGCACGAAGCTTCTCCGCGACCTGTGGGCCGGATGGCCTCCTCCAGCACCTGGCGGACCTGCGCAGCGCGGTCCCGTCGCCGTCAGGCGGGGTCGTCTTCGTCTCCGGACAGCTCGCCCAGCGCGCGTCGGGCGTCGCCGAGCTCGTCCGAAGCGCCTGGCGCGGCGTCCCCGCCTGCGTCGTGCCGGCCGCGGGCGTGCTCAGCGAGCGCGGCGAGATCGAGGGGGACACCGGCGCGAGCGGCGTGCTGTGGTCCGGCGGGCAGGTTACCCCCTTCGCGCTGCCCGAGCGCGCCGAGGAGCCGAGCCGCCTCCTGCGCGAGGCGCTCGCCCGCGCCGTCGGCCAGCGCTCCGCGACGGCCATCCTCTTCGCCCGGCCCGGGGCGTTCGCGCCCGAGCGGCTCGAGGCGCTCACCTTGTCCGCGCCGAACGCGTGCCTCTTCGGCGCCGGGACGGCCTCCGGCTCCGCCATCGGCGTGACGTCGCAGGGCGAGCTCATCGAGGGCCCGGCGACGGGCCTCGCCATCACCGGGTTCGCCCCGCCGCTCGTCGACGCCTCGCCCGCCGCCAGGCTGCTCTCCGGCTTCCACCGCATCGACGAGGCGAGCGGCGGCGTCGTGCTCCGCGCCGACGGGCGGCCGGCGCTCGACCTGCTCTCCGCCGCGACCGCCACGCTCGGCGAGCCGCCCAGCGCGCAGCAGCTCATCCTCGCCGCGCTGGCCGACCCGCCGCTCGATTTACCGGCCGCGTTACCGGGCGCGCCGGGCGCCGACCGCGGCGGGCCGCGCGGCGACGCCGCCGAGGCGGAGGCGCTGGATTCCGTGCGTTACGTGCTGCGGCCGGTCCGCGGCATCGATCCGTCGCGGCGGGGGCTCCTGCTCGGCGACGAAGCGAGGCCCGGCGCGCGCCTCGCCTTCGCGGTGCGCGACGCCGCCATCGGTCGCGCCGGGCTCGAGGGGATCGCCCGGCAGGTGTCCCGGAGCGCGCTCGGGTCGGCCCCCCGCTTCGCGCTCTACCTGACCTGCGCCGGGCGCGGCCAGGGCCTGTACGGGACGCCCGACGTCGAGGCGCGCATCCTGCGCCAGCGCTTCGCCGACCTCCCGATCGCCGGCATGCACTCGAGCTTCGAGATCGCCCCCTGGGCCCGGGGCCAGGCCAGGCTCGCCCTCTACACCGGCGTGCTCGCGCTGTTCCGCGCGCCGAGCTGAGCGCTGTTCCGCGCGCCGAGCCGAGCGCTTTTCCGCGCGCCGAGCCGAGCGCTTTTCCGCGCGCCGAGCCGAGCGCCGCGCCTCAGCGCTCGCGGTAGACCGCGACCACCGCGGAGGCCCGCCGCTGCACCGCCGCGTGGACGTCCGCATACCGCGGCTCGTCGCGCAGGGGCGCGAGGACCGGACAGCGCTCGAGCCAGATCAGGTCGAACAGGCCGTCGGCCAGCGAGAGCTCGAGCGCGGTCAGCGCGAGCTCTCGCTGGCCGAGGAAGGCCGCGAACTCCGCCTGGAGCTGCCGGATGAACGACGTGCGCCGCAGCGCCGTGACGGCCGGGCGCTCCCCCTCGACCGGCACGGGCCGGACGTCCGAGAGCCGCCCCTCGATGAGGTCCTCGATCACCTGCGCGAACGGCGCGGGGAGGTCCGGGAAGGCCTCGCTCACGCGCCTCTGAGCGAGCTTCTCGACCACCTCCGGGTCGCGCTGCCAGAGCGCGCGGCGCATCCGCAGGACGGTGTAGCCCGAGCCGCTCCCCACCGTCGGATGCGCCCGGATCACGTCGTCGGCGTCCGACCACCTGTCCAGCAGCGTGTACGCGCGCGCCAGCGCCTGCGCCGCCAGCACCACCTCGGGATCGCGCGCCAGCGCGGACCGGGCGCGCCGCGCGCCCTCCTCGAAGGCGCCGCACTCGAGCAGGATGTGGCCGATGAGGCCCTCCGCCTCGGCGTTGCCCGAGCGGCACGCGAGCGCCGCCTTGAGCTCCCGCATCGCGCCGACCACGTCGAGGCGCTGGAACCGCACCGACGCCATCGCGAGCCGCGCGTCCGGCAGCCCGGGCGCCGCGGCGACGGCGCGCGACGCCGCCTCCGTGGCGAGCTCCCCGCCGCGGTCCGTGAAGAACCAGAAGCGGCAGCGCGCGATCGCGTAGGCCGACAGGATCATCGGATCTTCGGGCGCGCGCGAGAGCGCCTGCTCGAACAGCGCGATCGCCCGCTCCTGGTGCTCCGGCCAGAACCTGCGGTACTCGTGGCGCCCGCGCAGGAACAGGTCGAGCGCGACGGGATCGCTCGGCGCCGTGCGGTTCGGCGCGGCGCCGTCGAGCGTCAGCGCCTCCGCGACCGCCTCGGCCACCTCGTCGTTGATCCGCAGCACCTCCGCCTCGGGGCGATCGAAGCGCTTCGCCCACAGCTGGAACCCGTCGGCGACGCTGATGAGCCGCGCGCTGATCCGCACCGTCCCGTCGCGCCGCCGCACCGAGCCCCCGACGACCACCTGCACCCCGAGCTCGCGCCCGATCTCGCGCGGATCGAGCTCGGGGGCCGAGCGCCGCCCGAGCGCCCCGCGCGGCCTCACCCGGAGGCCCGGCGTCATGGAGAGCGTGTCGACGAGATCGTCCGTCAGCTCCTCGGCCAGGTACGCGTCCGACGCAGGTCCCTGGTTCGCGAACGGCAGGACCACGACGCTCTTGCCGCCGTGCTCGGCCCCCCCGGAGCTCGCCCCCGGGGTCACCCCGGAGACCGCCGTCCGCCCCTGCGGCGGCGTGAACGCCGGCGGCGTCACCGTGGCCGGGCGGGTGAGCGAGGCGAGGTCGTGCACGACGCTCTCGACGGACGGATACCGGTCGCCGCGCTCGCGCGCCATGCAGCGGAGCACCACGCGCGCGAGCGCGTCGGGCAGGTCGGCGCGCCGGAGCCGCGGATCCGGCGGGTCGGCGAAGAGCCGCGCCGCGGCGACGGCGAGCGGCGCGTCGCCCTGCCACGCGCGCTCGCCCGTGAGCATCTCGAAGAGCATCGCCCCGAGGGCGTAGATGTCGGCGCGCGCGTCGACGTCGTCGGCGCCCTGCACCTGCTCGGGCGCCATGTACGCCGGCGTCCCCATGACCGCGCCCAGCGTCTTGCCCGCCTCGCCGCTCGCGACCGCGCGCGCGATCCCGAAGTCGGTCAGGACGACGCGCCCGTCGCGCCCGAGCAGCACGTTGTCCGGCTTGAGGTCACGGTGGATGACGCCGGCCCGGTGCGCGGCGTGGAGGCCCGCGCAGACGCCCTCCACGACGTCCAGCGCGCGGGTCACGCCGAGCCGCCGCTCGCGCGCGAGCAGCGCGGCGAGCGGCTCGCCGTCGACGAACTCCATCGTCAGGAACCGGTCGCCCTCGTGCTCGCCGATGTCGAAGACCCGCGCCACGTTCGGGTGCGTGACCTTGCGCGAGAGCCGCACCTCGCGCCGGAACCGATCGGTCACCTCCGGCGCGACGCTGAGCTCCCGGCGCAGCACCTTGACCGCGACGAGCTCCTCGAGCTCCAGGTCGCGGGCGCGGTACACGCTGCCCATCCCGCCGATGCCGACCAGCCCGAGGAGCTCGTACCGGCCTGCGAGGACCTGCCGTGGGCCGGTCGCGACGGCGTCCGCGGAGTCGGCCGCTTGCCGCGCGCCGCTCGCCGCGAGCGGAAGATCGTGGATCGTGTCGTCCTTGAAGCTCTGCGGCATAGGGGAATTCCGGCGGCCGTTGCCCCCCGCGTCACGAGATTAGCCCACGGGATCGGCCGGTCGAGCGCCGACCGTCGCGGGAGCGCCAGCACGGAGGTGCTAGTCTCCGCCGCCCATGGCAGAGGCGTCGAGCTCCATCGTGGTGGAGTCGCTCTCCAAGACGTACCAGGTCCACGAGCGCGCCGCCGGCTTCTCGGCCGCCGTGCGCTCGCTCTTCCGGCGCCGCACCAAGGTCGTCCACGCCGTCGAGGACCTCTCGTTCTCGATCGCGCCCGGCGAGCGCGTCGGCTTCCTCGGCCCGAACGGCGCCGGGAAGACGACGACGCTGAAGGTGCTCTCCGGGCTCCTCCACCCGTCGGGCGGCAAGGTCGAGGTCGCCGGCTTCGTCCCGCGGCACCGTGAGCCCGATTTCCTCAAGCGGATCACCCTCGTGATGGGGCAAAAGCAGCAGCTGCTCTGGGACCTCCCGCCCGCCGAGACCTTCGCGGTGAACCGAGCGATCTATGGGATCGGCGACGCGGATTTCAAGGAGACCCTCGGTGAGCTGGAAGACCTCCTCGGCATCGCCGAGATCGCGACGAAGCCGACGCGGCAGCTCTCGCTCGGCGAGCGCATGAAGTGCGAGCTGGCGGCGGCCCTGCTGCACCGGCCGGAGATCCTGTTCCTCGACGAGCCGACGATCGGGCTCGACGTGGCGATGCAGCTCGGCGTCCGCGAGTTCATCCGCCGCTACAACGAGCGGCGGGGGGCGACGATCGTGCTCACGTCCCATTACATGGACGACGTGGCGGCGCTCTGTCCGCGGGTCATCGTCATCGACAAGGGCAGGCTGCGCTACGACGGCGACCTCGCGGCGCTCGTCCGCAGCATGCGGCCCCACAAGCGGATCGCGCTGCACTTCAAGAATCCGGTCGACCAGGCGATCCTCGAGCGGGTGGGCGCCGTCCTCTCGCTCGATCCTGGCCACGCGGTGCTGCAGGTGCCGCAGGCGGAGCTGCGCGAGGCCATGTCCTGGCTGCTCGGCCACACCGACATCTCGGATCTCACGGTCGAGGATCCCCCCCTGGAGGAGGTGATGCGCGAGCTCTTTTCGGGCGTGGAGCCCTCGGCGACGCCGGAAGGCGAGCCGGAAAGCGCGCCGGAAGCCGGGCCGTCGGGCTCGACGGGCGGGGCCGCGTCATGAGCGAGCTCGCTCGGGCCGCCCGGGCGTTCCCGACGCTGCTCCGCGTCGGGATCGCGGCCGCGCTCGCGTACCGGGCCGAGATGCTGATCTGGATGCTCACGACGACGATGCCGCTCGTGAGCCTCGCGCTCTGGTCGGCGGTGGCCGCGAGCGCGCCGGTCGGCCGCTTCGGGGCGAGCGATTTCTCCGCGTACTTCCTGGCCATCCTCATCGTCCGGCAGCTGACCGGCTCGTGGCTCGTCTGGGAGATGAACATGGACATCAAGAGCGGCGCCCTCTCGCAGCGCCTGCTCCGGCCCATCCACCCGCTCTTCTCGTACGCCGCCGAGAACCTCGCCGCGCTGCCGCTCCGGGCGGCGCTCTGCCTGCCCATCGCGGTCGTCGCGCTCGTCGCGACGTCGGGAGAGCGGTTCCAGCCGACGGCCCTCGAGCTCGGGCTCTGGGTCCTCTCCCTCGCCGGCGCCTGGGCGATCAACTTCTTCACCATGGCGCTGATCGGCTCGCTGGCGTTCGTGATCGACAGCTCGACCGCGGTGTTCGAGGTCTACCTCGCGGCCTTCATGGTCTTCGCCGGCTACCTCGTCCCGATCGAGCTGTTCCCCTCGTGGCTCGCCGATCTCGCGCGGGTGCTGCCGTTCCGTTACAGCCTCGCGTTCCCTGTCGAGCTCATCACCGGCCTGCTCGACCCGGGCCGCGCGCTCACCGAGCTCGCGGTGCAGTGGGCCTTCGCCGCCGCGTCCGCCGCCGCCGCGCTCGTCGCGTGGCGCGCGGGGGTCCGGCGGTTCTCGGCGTTCGGCGGGTGAGCGGCGTGCGTTACCTCCGGTTGCTCGCGACGCAGCTGCGCGTGTCGATCGCGCTCGGGATGCAGTACCGGTGGGAGTTCCTGCTCGGCGCGGTGATGACCGTCGTGTGGACGGTGGTCGGGCTGGTCCCGCTCCACATCGCGCTCGCGGCCCGGCCGCCGGTGCAGGGCTGGACGTACGAGCGGGCGCTCGTCGTCGTCGGGTGGTTCACGCTGCTCAAGGGCATCCTCGAGGGGGCCGTGAACCCGTCGCTCATCAGCGTGGTCGACCAGATCCGGAAGGGCACGCTCGACTTCACGCTGCTCAAGCCGGCCGACGCGCAGTTCCTCGTCTCCACGGCCCGGTTCGAGATCCGCAAGGTCGCGGACGCCGCGGCCGCGGTGGCGATCTTCGCCTACGCGTTCGCCCAGATGGGGCGCGCCCCCGCGCCTGCTCACGTCGCGCTCGCGCTCTGCCTGCTCGTGACGGCGACGCTGGTGCTCTACTCCATCTGCATCCTGGTCATCTCGGCGGCGTTCTGGGTCGTGCGCCTCGACAACCTGGCCTACCTCTTCAACTCCATCTTCGATTTCGCGCGCTGGCCGGTCACGATCTTCAGCGGCTTCTGGCGCGTCGTCTTCACCGTGATCGTCCCGCTCGGGCTGATGACCACGTACCCGGCGGAGGCGATGCTCGGCACCATCGCCCCGCGCACGGCCGCCGCCGCGGCGCTCGGCGCGCTCACCTTCAGCGCCGTCGCGCGCGGCGTGTGGAAGCGGGCGATAGGCCGGTATACGTCGGCGTCGAGCTGAGCCTCGCGAGGGCTTCCGGCGAGCGGCGCGGTGCGTTAACGTCACACGATTGCCCTCCGGGCGCGAGGAGGGCTAACGGACACCGGGGGGCGAGCGGGATCGGGAAGGAGACGCGGTGAAGGACGGAGGGCTGACGCTCGAGGAGTTGGGTCGGAGCATCGTCGATCTCGCGATGACCGAGGACGTGATACGCCGCCAGGTGATCGCCCTGCTCCCGGTCGGGCGCCGCGCGGAGCGGGAGCTCGATGTCCTCGGCAGGCCGTCGCGGCTCACGATGGACTTCGAGGTCGGCGAACCGGCGGCGACGCGGAGCATGAGCGGCGCGTTCGATGTCGCGATCCCGCACGCCGTGACGGTGCGGGTCGACGCGGAGGGAGAGGCGAAGGAGCACCGGCTCGACGCGGCCCTCGCGCTGCGCATCACGCCGAGGCCCTGCGCGCCGCTCGGGATCTTCCTGGACGTCGCGGAGCTGCCGGCGGAGTCGGTGAGGTTCGCCGAGTCGCGGGCCTCCGCGAAGGACTACCTGCGCGGCCGGATCGAGGAGGAGGTGCGGAGGGAGCTGCTCCGCCTCGTGCGCGCGCGGATCGCGGAGAGCCGCGCGGATCGCACGCTCGACCTGGAGGAGCCGCTCCTCCGCGCGCTCGGGGACGCCTCCTGGGCGGGGCAGGAGGAGGTGGAGGAGCCGGACGGGCGGGACGCGCCGCCGCCGAGCCGGGTGCGCGGGGCCGGCGGCCCGGCGAGCGGGGCCGGGCTGCTGGACGCGCCGCTCAGCGACCTGGACGCGCAGCTCCGGTTCTTCGGCAACGCCATGCCCCTCCAGGTGTGGACCGCGCGCCCGGACGGCCAGCTGAACTTCGTGAACCGGGCGGTCCTCGACTATTTCGACCGCACGGAGGAGCAGATGATCGGCGAGGGCTGGCTCGCGGTGCTGCACCCGGACGACGTCCCGAAGACGGTGGCGGCGTGGACCCGGAGCCTCGCGACGGGCGAGCCGTACAACACGGAGTTTCGCCTGAAGCGGGCGAGCGATCAGACGTACCGGGAGCACGTGGTCAGCGCGCTGCCGCAGCGCGACGCCGCGGGGAACATCTTCCGGTGGATCGGCGGCACCACCGACGTGGCCGAGCTGCGCCGCGCCGAGGCCGCCCTCCGGAGGAGCGAGGCGCGCTACCGGCTCTTCGCGGAGGCGTCGAACGAGGGCGTCTGGTTCTGGAACCTCCGCGAGGACACGGTGGAGTGGAGCGATCGCATGCTCCAGATAATCGGCGTCCGCCGCGAGGCGTGGGGCGGGACGTTCGCGAGCTTCTTCGAGCGCGTGCATCCCGACGACCAGGGGGCGGTGCAGGCCGCGCTGAGGGCGCACCTCGAGGAGCGGCGGCCGTTCGAGGTGGAGTGTCGGCTGCGGCGCGAGGACGGCGAGTACCGCGACGTGTTCACCCGCGGCATGGCCGAGTGGGACGACAAGGGCGTGCCGTTCCAGATGGCGGGCGGCGCGACGGACATCACCGAGAAGAAGCGCCAGCAGGCCGTGCTGAACGAGCGGCTCGCGATCATCGAGCAGCAGCAGGAGGCGATCCGGGCGCTGTCGACGCCGATCATCGAGGTCTGGAGGGGGGTGCTGACGATGCCGGTGCTCGGCGTCCTCGACGAGGAGCGCGCCCAGCAGATGATGGAGGTGCTGCTCGAGGCCGTGGCGCGGACCCGCTGCCGTCACGCGATCATCGATCTGACCGGGGTGAGCGCCGTGGACGCGGCCACGGCCGATCACGTGCTGAGGCTCATCGACGCCGTGGCGCTGCTCGGGGCGCAGGGCATCGTCGTCGGCATCCGGCCCGAGGTGGCGCAGACGGTGGTGTCGCTGGGGCTCGATCTGTCGAACATCAAGACGCTCTCGAACCTCCGGGAGGCGCTCCTCTTCGCGATGCAGTCGAGCGGGGTGTCGGTCAAGCGGCGGCGCAAGCGCAGGGCGGGGCGCGAGCGCGCGGACGACGCGGGGGGGACGCGCGCCTCGCGCGACGGGTGATCGGAAGCGCGGTCGCGCAGCGTCGCCTGAGCTCCTCGCTGTCCACCGCGACGCTGCGATCAGCTCAGCGCGGCGCTCGCTTGGTGGCCTCCCAGCGCTCCAGCGTGACGACGAGCCGCGCCGCCCCGAGGACGCCGGCCGGCAGCACGATGAGCAGCGCGCAAGGCAGGAACGAGAGCAGCGCGAGGCCGAAGCCGAAGCCCATCACCGCGGGGAGGTTCCGGCGCACGAAATCGATCCGCTCTGCCACGGGCACGCCGCGGATCGACAGCGGGCAGTCGCAGAGGTCCCACGCCCCCGCGAGCGCCGTCACCGCGAGCTGGAGCGGGACGACGACGACGCTCGCCGGCGCGAAGAGGAGACCCACGACGCCGAGGACGAGGAGGATCGGGAGCGTGGCGGCGAGCGCCACGAGCGACGACTGCAGCGCGCGCCACATGTCCGCGAAGAAGCCGACCTCAGGCCACGGGGGCGCCCCGAGATCGGCCTCGGCCCTGCGCACCATCCGCTCCAGCGCCGTCCCCGAGAGCGGCTTCGCGAGCCCGAACGAGATCACGAGGGCGGCCACGAGCACCACCGCGAGCGAGAGGATCCGCAGCGCGGCCATGAGCACGGTCCAGGGCCACCCCGTCCCCGGCTCCCTCACGATCAGCTCGACGAGCGAAGGCGCGAGCTTCACGCCGACGATGGAGAGCACGACCATGAGCACCAGCGCGATGCCCGTGGGGACGAGCGCGAGCGGCCAGAGGTCCGGCGTGCGAAAGAGGTAACCGTAGCCGCCCAGCAGGGCCTTGAGGCCCGCGCCGAAGCCGGGGCGTTCGAGCGGCACGAGCCCCGCGGTCGGGCGCTGCGCGGCCGCCGTGGGAGCGCCGCGAGGAGCATCGGGGGGGATCATCCGGCCACGAACGTCCCAGCGGTCGTGCGTCCGGTCAACACCTTCCGCGCGCTGGCATCCGCCGCTGGACGAGCTCGCGCCGGCCGTGCGGCGAAGGCTGCCTCATCGTCGATGCGTCGATGACCTCCGAGCCTGCCTCGTCAGCCCTCGGGGAGCAGCGGATCGAGCACGCTCCCGCCCGGGGGCGAGGGCCCGAGCGCGCGGCCGAGGTGCTCGCGGATCGCGGCCGCGAGCGACTCGGTGACGCGCCTGCGCAGCTGAGTCCGCGACGTGACGAGCCCGATCTCCCGGAGCGGGATCGGCCGGGCGAGGGGCCGCACGCGGTCGCGGCGCTTGTCCGGGGGCAGCCCTTGCGCCACCAGCGCGGGCAGCACCGTCGCTCCGAGCCCGGTGTCGACAAGGCCGATCAACGTCTCGAAGCTGCCGCTCTCGAGCTGAACGCCGCGCGGGGGCCTCGCCTGACCGCTCCTGCAATACGAGAGCACCTGGCTCCGGAAGCAGTGCCCCTCCGGGAGCACCCACAGCTCGCGATCGCTGAGGTTCGCCTGCGTGACCGTCTTGCGGTCGAGCAGCGGGTCGCCCTCGGGGAGATAGGCGACCATCGCCTCGTGTCCGAGCGGCGTCTCGCTCAGCCCCGGGGCGTGGAGCGGCGTCGCGGCGAGCCCCGCGTCGAGGGTGTCGGCGCCGAGCCGCTCGATGATCTCCTCGGTCTTCAGCTCCTCGATGAACAGCTCGACGCGCGGGTGTGCCTTCACGAAGGGGTCGAGGAACAGGGGCAGCACGGTGGGAGCGAGGGTCGGGATGATCCCCAGCCGGTAGCGCCCCGCCGGAGCGTCGTCGCCGGCGACGATCTGACCGAGCCGCTCCGTCTCCCGGAGGATCTCGCGCATCTGAGCGATGGCGCGCGCCCCCTCCTCGGTCACGAGGACGGGCTTCTTGCTGCGGTCGAACAGCACGGTGCCCAGGAGCTCCTCGAGCTTCTGGACCTGCATGCTGAGCCCGGACTGCGAGACGTGGCAGCGCTCGGCCGCCGTGCGGAAGCTGCGGGTCTGCTCCACCGCCACGGCGTAGCGGAGCTGCGTGAGCGTCACCTGCTCGAGGTCCATGGCCGGAGGAGTATCACAAAAAATGAACGTTTCATAAAATCGTTCGATTGGCACCGCGGGCGCAGAACGACCACGTTGCCTCTCGCCGGCGCGGAGGCACGAGACGCCCCCGCCCCGAAACGAGGAAGAGAGAAGAGGAAAAGAGAATGTCGCTCATCAACACCCGCATCAAACCGTTCAAGGCCACCGCGTTCCACCAGGGGAAGTTCGTGGACGTCTCGCACGAGTCGGTCCTCGGCAAGTGGTCGCTCTTCGTGTTCTACCCGGCGGACTTCACCTTCGTGTGCCCGACCGAGCTCGAGGACCTCGCGGACCTCCACGGCGAGTTCAAGAAGCTGGGCGTCGAGATCTACGGCGTCTCCACCGACACGCACTTCGCGCACAAGGCGTGGCACGACACGTCCGCGGCGATCAAGAAGGTCAACTACCCGCTCGTCGGCGATCCGACCGCCACGCTCTCGCGCAACTTCGGCGTGCTCATCGAGGAGGAGGGCCTCGCGCTCCGCGGCTCGTTCCTCGTGAACCCCGACGGCGTCATCAAGGTCTACGAGATCCACGACCTCGGCATCGGCCGCAGCGCGGCGGAGATGCTCCGCAAGGTCAAGGCGGCCCAGTACGTCGCCACGCACCCGGGCGAGGTCTGCCCGGCGAAGTGGGACGAGGGCGCGAAGACCCTCAAGCCGTCGCTCGATCTCGTCGGCAAGATCTGAGGCGTTCGGGCGTCGCCGCGCGTTCCGCGGCGACGCCCGACATCTCTCGTGACTCGCCTCGTGACCCGCTCGTATTCGCCGGAAGGAACGCAGCCATGCTCGAAGACTCCATCAAGACCCAGCTCCGCGACGTCCTCGGACGGCTGACCCGTCCCGTCGCGGTCACCGCCTTCGTCGACGACTCGCAGGGGTCGGAGGAGATGCGCGCGCTCCTGCGCGACGTCGCGAGCGCCTCGTCCCTGGTCGAGCTCCACGAGCGGCGCGAGGGCGCCGAACGCACGCCGTCGTTCGGCATCCACTCCCCTGGCGAGGAGCCGCGCGTCATCTTCGCGGGGCTCCCGCTCGGTCACGAGCTCACCTCGCTGATCCTCGCGCTCCTGCACGTCGGCGGCCATCCGCCGCGGGTGAGCGCGGAGGCGCTCGAGCAGATCGCGCGGATCGACGGCGAGCTTCGGTTCGAGACCTACTTCTCTCAATCGTGCCAGAACTGCCCCGACGTCGTGCAGGCGCTGAACCTGATGGCGGCCAAGAACCCGAGGGTTCGCCACGTCGCCGTCGATGGCGCCCTCTTCCAGGGCGAGGTCGAGCAGCGGAAGATCATGGCCGTGCCGACCGTCTTCCTGAACGGCGAGCCCTTCGGCCAGGGTCGGATGGAGATCGAGCAGATCCTCGCCAAGCTCGACGACGGCTCCGCCGTGAAGAAGCGCGCCGAGGCGCTCGACCAGCGCAAGCCGTTCGACATGCTCATCGTCGGCGGCGGGCCCGCCGGCGCTTCGGCGGCCATCTACGCGGCGCGCAAGGGCCTCGACACCGGCATCGTCGCCGAGCGCTTCGGCGGGCAGGTGATGGACACCCTCGCCATCGAGAACCTCATCTCGGTCGTGGAGACCGACGGGCCCAAGCTCGCGGCGGCGCTCGAGCAACACGTGCGCGCGTACCCCGTGGAGCTCCTCAAGCACGAGCGCGTCACGTCGATCACCCCCGGCTCACCGTTCGAGCTGCGCCTGGCGAGCGGCGCCACGCTCCGCGCGAAGAGCGTCGTCCTGGCGACGGGCGCCCGGTGGCGCGACATGAACGTCCCCGGCGAGGCCGAGTACCGGACCAAGGGCGTGACGTACTGCCCGCACTGCGACGGGCCGCTGTTCAAGGGCAAGCGAGTGGCCGTCATCGGCGGCGGCAACTCCGGCGTCGAGGCGGCGATCGATCTCGCGGGCGTGGTCGGCCACGTCACCCTGCTCGAGCTCGCCCCCGCCCTCCGCGCCGACGCGGTCCTCGTCCGCAAGCTCAAGAGCATGCCCAACGTCGAGATCGTCACGCGCGCGCGCACGACCGAGGTGGTGGGCGACGGGCAGAAGGTCGTCGGGCTCCGCTGGGAGCACACCGAGACGAAGGAGCAGCACCAGATCGAGATCGCGGGCGTGTTCGTGCAGATCGGCCTGCTCCCCAACACCGGGTTCATCAAGGGGACGGTGGAGCTCAACGGCCTCGGCGAGGTCGTCGTCAACGACCGCGGGCAGACGTCGGTGCCCGGCCTCTTCGCCGCCGGCGACATGACGACCACGCCGTTCAAGCAGATCGTCGTCGCCCTCGGCGACGGCGCGAAGGCCGCCCTCGGGGCCTTCGAGTACCTCATCCGCGCCACCGCGCCGGCGGAGTGAGCGCCCTCCGGCCGAGGTTCGACGCGCGAGCCCGCCTGCGATCACGAGCTCAGCCACGCCTCGGACCGGAGCCGATCGACGAGGAAATCCACGAACGCGCGCACCCTGACCGCCGCCCGCCGGCCCTCCGGGTGGACGACATGGATGGGGACCGGCGGGGGCTCGTGCGCGGCGAGCACGATCGAGAGGCGCCCGGCGCGCAGCTCCGGGTCGATCTGATACGAGAGCACCCGCGCGAGCCCTCGCCCGGCCACGGCCGCTGCAATGGCGACGTCGGCCGTATTGGCGAGGAGCTGCGATGACGGAAAGACCCGCTCGACCCGCGAGCCCGACCCGAACGACCATTCCACCGGGGAGCCCGTCCAGGAGAAAGCAATGGTGTCGTGACGCGCCAGATCGGCCGGCGCCTTGGGCTCGCCCCGCGCGGCGAGGTACTCCGCCGAAGCGCAGACCACCCGGCGCACGGAGCCGACGCGGATCGCGCTGAGCGATGAGTCCGGCAGGTGGGCAATCCGGACGGCGACGTCGAGCCCCTCGTCGACCATGTCGACGACGCGGTCGACAAGCAGCGTCCACGCCGACACGCGCGGATGGAGGGCCAGGAAATCGAAGAGGGCGGGCGCGACGAACATCCGCCCGAACAGGACCGGCGCCGTGACGCCGATCTGCCCGCGCAACGCGGTATGGGACCCGGCCGCCGACGCCTCGGCCTCCTCGATCTCACCGAGGATCCGCTTGCAGTCCGCGAGGTACCGGGCGCCCGCCTCGGTCAGGCGGACGACGCGCGTGGTGCGGTGCAGGAGCCGCGTGCCGATGCGCTCCTCGAGCGCGGAGATGGCCCGGGTCACCGCCGGCGGTGACATGGACAGCCGCCGCGCGGCCGGCGCGAAGCCCTCCTCCTCGGCGACGGCGACGAACACGCGCATGGCGTCGAGGCGGTCCATCGGATTATTCCAGTTTCTGGAATGGTCCCTTGTCAAGGACGAGCATTACCCTTGGCCGCGGGAATGGGCACCCTGGCTCGGCGAGCGCGGGAGCCCCACGCGGACTGCGCCGCTCCCCGCCGACATCCACAGCCGAAAGGACACCTCGATGACCCTCCCTGCCAGCCCCATCCGCCTCTACCGCTATCCGCTCTCGGGACACGCGCACCGCGTGGAGCTGTTCCTGTCGCTGCTGAGGCTGCCGTTCGAGAGGGTCGACGTCGACCTGAAGAGCGGCGCTCACAAGACGCCCGAGTTCCTGAGCAAGAACGCGTTCGGTCAGGTGCCCGTGATCGAGGACGGCGACGTGACGCTGGCCGACAGCAACGCGATCCTCGTGTACCTGGCTGCGCGGTACGACCCGTCGGGGCGCTGGCTCCCGCGCGATCCGGTGGCGGCGGCGCACGTGCAGCGGTGGCTCTCCGTGGCCGCCGGGCAGCTCGTGGCGGGGCCCGCGGCGGCGCGCGCCGCGAGCGTGTTCGGCCGCAAGCTGGACGTCGAGCAGGCCAAGGGGATCGCCGCCCAGCTCTTCGCGGTGCTCGACCAGCACCTCGCGGACCAGCGGTTCCTGGCCGGCGACGAGCCGACCCTCGCGGACATCGCGATCTACACCTACACGGCGCACGCGCCGGAGGGCGGCGTGTCGCTCGATCCGTACGCGAACCTGCGCGCGTGGCTCGCCCGCGTGGAGGGGCTGCCCGGCTTCGTGCCGATGAAGAAGGCGCTGTCGTGACCTCCCTGCCCGGGTGGACCAGGGAGGGCTCGCCCTATCACCCGGGCGAGATGGCCGTACAGGCGCGGGCCGGGGCGCGCGAGCGCGCCGAGAAGGCCGGGCGCCGGATCATCCGGGACTTCATGCCCGACCAGCACCGCGAGCTGTTTGCGCAGCTGTCGTTCCTGCTCGTCGGGGCCCTCGACGCAGAGCGCCGGCCGTGGGCCTCGATCGTCGTGGGGCCGCCGGGGTTCATCTCGTCCCCGGATCCGCGGACGCTCGCGGTGAACGCTCGCCCGGGAGCCGGCGATGCGCTCGGCCCGCACCTCGTGGCCGGCGCGCCCGTCGGCCTCCTCGGCATCCAGCTGGAGACCCGCCGCCGAAACCGGATGAACGGGACGATCACCGCGGCCGACGAGCGAGGCTTCGTGGTCGAGGTCGGGCAGAGCTTCGGCAACTGCGCGCAGTACATCCAGGCGCGAGAGCCCGAGCTCGTGAGGGCGCCGGAGGCGGCCGCCGCGCCCCCGGCGCGGGCGGAAGGGCCGGCGCTGTCCGCCGGCGCGGCGGCGCTGATCCGCCGCACGGACACGTTCTTCATCGCGACCGCGGCGCCGGCCGCGCGGGGAGGCGACGCGATCGAGGGCGCCGACGTGTCCCATCGGGGCGGCAAGCCGGGCTTCGTGCGCGTGACCGAGGAGGACGGCCACACCGTCCTGACCTCGCCGGATTTCACGGGCAATTTCGCGTTCAACACGCTCGGCAACCTGGCGCTCTGCCCGCGCGCCGGGGTGCTGTTCGTCGACTTCGCCTCCGGCGGGGTGCTGTCGCTGACCGGCGAGGCCGAGGTGCTCTGGGACGGGCCGGAGCTCTCGGCCTTCGCCGGCGCCCAGCGGCTCCTGCGGTTCCACGTGGCCGAGGGCGCCTGGCGGGAGGACGCGCTGCCGCTGCGCTGGTCGGCGCCGGTGCCCGCGCCGCAGCTCGCGGCGACCGGCTCGTGGGAGGACGTGGCGCGCGGGTGACGCCGCGGCCCGCGGGGGCCCGTCCAGGGGAGTTTTGCCCCATCGGGGCGATCCGGGGCGGGCCCGGGCGGGTCAGCGTGTGGACGGGTACCTTGAGAACGCGTACGCGTCCTGCATCCTACCGGCGACCTCATGCGACTCGCCAGCAAGCTCACCCTCGCCCTCGTGCTCGTCATGTGCGCGGCGCTCAGCCTGTATGGCTACCTCTCCGTCCGGCGCGAGCGGGCGCTCTTCGAGGCGGACATGCGGCGCGACGAGCACCTCATCGGCATCGCGCTCCGCGCGGCGGTGGTCGAGACGTGGCGCCGGGACGGGATGGGGAAGGCGCTCCAGCTGCTCGACGAGATGAGCGAGCGCGAGGACGGCGTGCGCTTCCGCTGGGTGTGGCTCGACGCGCCGGCCGGGGATCGCTTCGCGCCCGCGCTGCCGGCCGCCGAGATCGAGGAGCTCTCGCGGGGCACCGAGGTGTTCCGGATCGAGCGCAAGGGCGACAGGAGCGGGCGCTTCTACACGTACGCGCCCGTCGGGGTGGAGCCCGAGCGCGTCGGCGCCATCGAGATCTCCGAGTCGCTCGAGGAGGAAGAAGCGTACGTCCAGGCGAGCGTGGTCAACACCGTGGCCACCATCATCGCCCTCGCGGCGCTGAGCGGGCTCCTGGCGATGACCTTCGGGCAGGTCCTCGTCGGGCGCCCGACGCGGCGGCTCGTCGACAAGGCGCGGCGGATCGGGGAGGGCGACCTCGGCGGGCCGCTGCTCCTGCCGCAGCGCGACGAGCTCGGGCGGATCGCCCACGAGATCAACGCGATGTGCGAGCACCTGGCCGAGGCGCGCGAGCGCGCGGGCCGCGAGACGACCGCGCGCATCGCGGCGCTGGAGCAGCTCCGGCACGCGGATCGGCTCACCACCGTGGGCAAGCTGGCGTCGGGGCTCGCGCACGAGCTCGGCACGCCGCTCAACGTGGTGGGCGGCCGCGCCAAGATGATCGCGCGCGGCCTGCCGCAGGAGGAGGCGGTGGAGAGCGCGCGCATCATCGCCGAGCAGGCGGACCGGATGACGAAGATCATCCGGCAGCTGCTGGATTTCGCGCGCCGCCGGGTTGCGCAGAAGACGCCGGCCGATCTCGCGCACATCGCGCGCCAGACGCTGGCGCTGCTGGAGCCCCTCGCCCGGAAGCGGAGCGTGACGCTCCGCCTCGACGAGGCGAGCGGCGGGGCGGCGCGCGCCGAGGTGGACGCAGGGCAGATGCAGCAGGTGCTCACGAACCTCATCATGAACGGCATGCAGTCGATGAAGCGGGGCGGCGAGCTCACCGTGCGGGTGGAGCGCGCCCGCGTGCGCCCGCCGGCCGACCACGGCGGCGCCGAGGGCGAGCACGTCGCCGTCCGGGTGACCGACGGCGGGGAGGGGGTCGCGCCCGAGAACATCCCCCGCATCTTCGAGCCGTTCTTCACCACGAAGGACGTCGGCGAGGGCACGGGCCTCGGGCTGAGCGTTTCCTACGGGATCGTGCGCGAGCACGGGGGCTGGATCGGCCTGGAGAGCGAGCTCGGCAAGGGCTCGACGTTCACGGTGTACCTCCCGCCGAGCGGCCAGGATGACGCAGGATGACGCGAGGGGCTGAGGGCGAGGGCGCGCTGGCCGGGGCGGCCGCCGCGCCGCGGCTGGCCGCGGGCGGGGCGCTGTACTACGCGAGTTATCGAGGAGAGATGGCGGGCGAGCCATCGAGGTGACGATGGGCAGGCGAGCGCTGATCATCGACGACGACGAGGCGATGTGCGCGTGGCTCTCGGCGGACCTGCGGTCGCGCGGCGTGGAGGCGACGACCCGGACCTCACCGGCGGAGGCGCTCGCGCTGCTCGAGGCAGACGAGGGCTTCGACGTCATCCTGACCGATCTGAACATGCGCGGGATGGACGGGATCGCGGTCTGCGGACGGGCGGCCGAGATCCGGCCGGACGTGCCGGTCATGGTGATCACCGCGTTCGGCAGCATCGAGACCGCGGTGCAGGCGATCCGCGCGGGCGCGTACGACTACGTGACCAAGCCGGTCGACATCGAGGCGCTGGCGCTGGCGCTGGAGCGGGCGATCGCGCACCACGCGCTCAAGGCCGAGGTGCGGCGGCTGCGCCGCGCCGTGGCCGGGCCCGGCGGGTTCCCGGACCTCATCGGCCGGAGCGCCGCGATGCGGGGCGTGCAGGACCTGATCGAGCGCATCGCCGACGCGGACGCGACGGTGCTCATCACCGGCGAGAGCGGGACGGGCAAGGAGGTCGTCGCGAAGGCGATGCACGCGCGGAGCCGCCGCAAGGAGGGGCCGTTCGTGGCGATCAACTGCGCGGCGGTGCCGGAGTCGCTGATCGAGAGCGAGCTCTTCGGGCACGTGCGGGGGGCGTTCACCGACGCGCGCGCGGCGCGCTCCGGGCTGTTCGTCGAGGCGAACGGCGGGACGCTGCTGCTCGACGAGATCGGGGAGCTGCCGCTCGCGGTGCAGCCGAAGCTGCTCCGCGCCCTCCAGGAGCGCCGGGTGCGCCCGGTGGGCGGGAGCGCGGAGGTGCCGTTCGACGCGCGCATCATGGCCGCGACGAACCGCGACCTGGACGAGGCCGTCGAGGCGCGCCGCTTCCGGGAGGACCTGTACTACCGGATCAACGTGCTCCACGTGGAGCTGCCGCCCGTGCGGGCGCGGGGCAGCGACGTGCTGCTGCTCGCGCAGCGCTTCATCGAGGATTTCGCCACGCGCTGGGGCAAGGAGGTGGTCGGCCTGTCACCGGCGGCCGCGGAGCGGCTGCTCGCGTACACGTGGCCGGGCAATGTGCGGGAGATCCAGAACTGCATGGAGCGGGCGGTGGCGCTCACGGGGTACCCGGAGATCACGGTGGAGGACCTGCCGGCGAAGATCCGGGAGCACCGGCCGTCGCACGTGCTCGTGGCGGGGGACGACCCGTCCGAGCTGGTGCCGCTCGAGGAGGTGGAGCGGCGGTACATCCTGCGGGTGCTCGAGGCGGCGGGCGGGAACAAGACGCTGGCGGCGAGGATCCTGGGGCTGGACCGGAAGACGCTGCACCGGAAGCTGGAGCGGTGGGAGCCGGGCGCCGGGGGGACGAAGGGGAGCTGAGAGGGTGGGCGGGGTGGGTCGGGCGACCTGAAGCTCGAAGCCCACGTCGAGGCGCGGAGGAATACCCCGGGCGGGGAACGACGCCCCACCCCGGATGGCCCACCGGGGGGTCGCCGCCCGTCCCGCTGCAACCCGCCCGTC
Organism: Sorangium sp. So ce145; assembly: GCF_051525985.1. Taxonomy (NCBI): domain Bacteria; kingdom Pseudomonadati; phylum Myxococcota; order Polyangiales; family Polyangiaceae; genus Sorangium; species Sorangium sp. So ce145. The sequence goes on from NZ_CP150315.1 coordinate 9,555,100, forward strand.
CGCCGCAACCTGGGTCGGCGTCCGCCGCAACCTGGGTCGGCGCCTGCGGCCTCAACCCCGGTCGGTTCCGGCCACCCCAACCCCGGTCGGTTCCGGCCAGCCCCCAACCCCGGTCGGTTCCGGCCACCCCAACCCCGGTCGGTTCCGGCCACCCCAACCCCGGTCGGTTCCGGCCACCCCCAACCCCGGTCGGTTCCGGCCACCCCAACCCCGGTCGGTTCCGGCCACCCCAACCCCGGTCGGTTCCGGCCACCTCAACCCCGGTCGGTTCGGGGCGGCCGCCGTTGGGCGGCACGCGGCCTGCAATACAGGCGTCTCACCAAGGAGAGAGCCCGATGCCCCCCGACTCGATGCGCGGTCTTGCCTCGATCCTGAATACGCCCCCTGAGCCGGTGCCGCGCGTCCACCCCGGCGCGACCCCCATCCGCGTGCTGCTCGCCGAAGACGACAGGGAGTTGCGGCGGCTCCTCGCCACCGCCCTCCGCCGCGACGGCTACGAGGTCCTGGAGGCGCACGACGCCAAGCACCTCCTCGAGTTGATGGGCGAAGCGCTCGTCTCCGGGAACGGCGCCCCGGTCGATGTCGTGGTGAGCGACATCCGGATGCCAGGCGCGAGCGGGCTCGATCTGCTCGCCGGGCTGCGCCGCGACGACTGGACGACGCCGGTGGTCCTCATCACCGCGTTCGGCGACCCGGAGACGCACGCGGAAGCCTACCGCCTGGGCGCCGACGCGGTGCTCGACAAGCCGCTCGACGTGGACGATCTGCGGATCGTGGTCCAGACCCTCGTCTCGATGCGCGGCTGACGCACCACGCCGCTGGGGAGCACCTCGCGATCACGGACATCACGAGATGGCGCGCCGGCGGGAGCCTATCGACGAGCACCTGGCCTACACATAACCCTTGTCAGGAGCGCGCCAGTTGACCGCTGGATACGCTTTCAACATCGTCGTGGAGCAGATCCGTGCGTTCGTGAGTCGCCCGGCGCCGCCTCACCCCGCCTCGACCGGCAGCCGGCGCGGCTCCCCCACGCGCTGCGCCTTCAGCCGCGCCCGCCGCATCTTGTGCCACGCGAGGATCCCCTCGTCCGCGCGCACGAAGCGACACGCGTCGAGATCCGCGTCGCGCGGCTCCGAGGACGCGAGCATCCGCTCGTCGCCCGGCTGGATCAGCCAGAACTCCGCCCGCACCCCCAGCCACGCGAGCAGCCGCCCGATCACCGGGATCGGCACGTAGTACCGCCCCACGATCGCCGTCCGCTCCGCGTCGATCGGCGCGCACCCTGCCATGCCCACCACGCGCTTCCCGAACGAGAGGCGCAGCACGCCCGGGAAGCGCACCTCCATCTCGAACCTCCACCCCCGACGGCCGTCCCAGGGCTCCCCGTCGTCGTGGCGCAGCACCGCCTCGGCACGGATGACGTCGCCCTCCACGCGGACCTCGCAAGGGTCGAGCATCGCGCCGACGCCGGGGAACCAGGGGCGGTGCGCGAACGGCAGGTGGTGGAAGTCGAGCATGCCCTCCATCGCGCGCGCGAACGGCACGTCCCAGTCCACCGACGCCGTGTGGGCGTGCCGCTCGTCCGGCGGCAGGCCATCGAACCAGGGCACCGGCGGCAGCTCGGCCGGCCGCTCGCCCCAGAAGAGCCACACGAAGCCCCGGTGCTCCCGCGCCTCGTACCGGGTCAGCGCGAGCGCATCCCCCGCGCCGCGCGCGCTCGCGCCGCGCCCCTCGCACGGGATCGCGACGCAGCGCCCGTCCGAGGCGAACCGGAAGCCGTGGTACGGGCACTCGATCGCCCCGTCCACGACCCGCCCGAGGCCGAGGTCCGCGCCGCGGTGCGGGCAGCGCGCCCGCGCCGCGACCAGGGCGCCGCGCTCGTCCCTGAACAGCACGAGCCGCGTCCCGAAGCGCTCGACGGCGACCGGCCGCTTGCCCACGCAGGCCGCGTCCGCGATGATGTACCAGGCGCCCTCGACGAACGCGCCGCGCCCTTCCTCGATGCCGTGCTTTCGCATGATGCTCCTCCGATCGCCCGGAAGCCTGGTGCCGGCCCGGCCGGGGAGCAGTGACAGCGCGCGCCACAAGGGCTGACATGCGGCGCCAGGCCCCGCGGGCGCCCGCCCCGACGATCTGGGCCCGCACCGCCGCGCAGCTCGCGGACCACGCCGCGGAGCGCGGGGCGGATCGGCGCGCGCTGCTCGAGGCCGCGGGGCTCGCCGGCGCGGCGCTCGCCGATCCGGACGCCCGCGTGCCGCTCGCGGCGTTCTACGCGCTCATCGAGGCGGCGGTGGCGGCGACCGCCGATCCGCACCTCGGCCTCGACTTCGCGGCGCGCTTCGAGCCGGAGCACTTCGACGCGCTCGGCTTCCTGGCCATGAGCAGCCCGACCCTCGGCGAGTCGTTCCGCCGGATGCTCCGCTACCAGCAGATCTGGAACGAGGGCGAGCGCTACACGCTGGAGATCCGCGGGCGCCGCGCGCACCTCGGGTTCGTGCCCTTCGGGCCCGACCGGCCGGCCCACGGCCAGCTCGCGGAGATGTTCGCGTTTGACGCGCTCGTGAACGCCGGGCGCATGTGCGGCGCGCCGATCCAGGCGCTCGCGGTGCGCTTTCGCCACGCGCCGGAGGGTGAGCCGGAGGAGAAGGCGCGGCGGCTCGGCTCGCCGGTGCTGTTCGGAGCGCCGGCGACCGAGCTGGTCCTGCCGGTGGAAGAGCTCGATCGCCCGCTGCCGCACGCGAACGAGGCGCTCGCCGCGTTCCTCGAGCGCCACATGAGCGCCGCCGCGGCGCGCCTGCCGGGCGCGGCGCCGCCCGCGCTGTCCGACCGCGTGCGCGCGCTCCTCGGCGAGCGGCTGCGCGAGGGGGCCGACCTGGGCGCGCTCGCGGCGCGCCTGCGGATGAGCCCGCGCACGCTCCAGCGCCGCCTCGGCGACGAGGGGACGTCGGTCCACGCCCTGCTCGACGAGGTACGGCGCGGGCGCGCTGCGGCGCTCCTCGACGCGGACATGGCGATCGGGGAGGTGGCGTATCTGCTCGGCTATTCCGAGCCGAGCGCGTTCCACCGGGCGTTCCGGCGCTGGACCGGCGTGACGCCGGAGGCGTTCCGCGCCCGGACCAGGGGCGCAGCGCCGCGGTGAGCGGCCTGCGCCCGCGGCTGGCCTGACGGGCTCCTTCACGCGCGCCCGGCCGCGGCCTGCGCCGCTGCCGGGCCTGCGCTCACGGGCCCTGCGCTCACGGGCTCGGGGGGGCGATCTCCAGCTTCGCCATCACGCTGGCGCTGCCCGTGAGGCTCGCCTGGATGTTCTCGACCGCCTGCGTGATCGCGTTGGTGGCCGGGATGAGGCACGCCCCCGCCTTCACGCTGCCGGTGGCCGCGCCCTCGAGGTTGCCGCCCGCCTGGACCACCGCCTCGGCGCTGGCGAGGAGCAGCTCGCCGCGCGCGTGCGCGACGACGAGCAGCCGCGGCAGGTTCGCCTTGAGCGTCGCGATCGCCGCCTCGACCTCGGCCCCACCCTCGATGTTGACCGCGGGCTCCTTGCAGCTGGCCTTCGCGCTCGCGCTCGCCTCGCAGGAGCCGCTGCACTCCGCGGACCCCTGGCACTCGGCGCTCGGCGGCTTGAGCTCGGCCCTGCACTTCGGCGCCTTGAACTGGACGTCGCACGAGCCCGAGCAATCGGCGTTGCACTGCACATCTGCCTCGGCCGCGAACGAGCACGAGCCACGGCACTCGCCCGTGCAGGTGCCCTGGCACTCGCCGCGGCAGTCGCCGCCGGCGGTCGTCGCGGAGCACTCGCCGTCGCACGTGCCCTCGCACGTCCCCTGGCACGTCCCCTCGCAGTGGACCGCCAGGTTGGCCGAGCCCTCGCACGAGCCGGTGCACTTCCCCTCGCACCGCCCCGAGAGCTGACCGGGATCGCAGCGCGCGACGATCTCCGCCGGGGTCAGCTGGCACTCGACGTTGGCGCTGCACCTCGCCTCGCAGTTCGCCTGTACGCTCGCGTCGACCGTGCAGCTCGGCGGCTGGAAGGTGATCGACAGGTCGGCCGTCGCGTCCCCGAGCGCGTCGACGGCGAGCTCACACCATTGCTCCGCCCGTTCGTTCGGCTTCGTCGCCGTGATCGTCGCCACGTCCGCGCCGAGGTCCAGCGCGATCGCCTGACAGGCGCTCGTCACGTCCGCCACGATGGCGCCCGCGGCGCCCGTGAAGTCCGACACGGACTGCATGAAGGCACCATAATTGAGCTCTGCTTCGCCCTCGAGACCCCATTTCACCGTGGCGAGATCGGCGCCCGGCGTGAAGTCGCGACAGCAGACGTCATTCTGCAGCTCCGAGACCTTGTCACACCCCATCGCCGGGACGACGGAGAGCCCTGCCAACGCCAGCGGGAATGCCGCGATTCGCCACGTCACACGGATATTCATCGGGAAACTCCTTGGTTCTTTGTCGGGCGTGCCGCTGGTGCGGGACTGCCACGGAGAACGGCGAAACCCCATGAGGGAGCACGCTCGCCTCCGAGCTCGGCCTGCAGCCGCCTCCGAAGCAGGGCGACAATAGCTCATAGATCGACCCACATGACAAGGCCCATGCTGCGGAATTGTTGCTCGTCTCGACGTCACCCTAGGGCGAAGCCCGTCAGCACGGGAGGCATCGACGACGAGATCTGTTGATGTTCATGCCGACGGCAGAGGCAGGAAGAACGCCCGGTCGCGGCCGTCCAGGGGAAGCCGCGGGCGCGCCATGACACGGCACGTCGTGGGTTCAACCAGCCTTCATCGAATCGCCGTTGCAGAGCTCGGCCGAGCCGTAGGACAATGGCCCCGTGATGACGCTCGGCCCACGGCTCCCCCGGTTCGTGCAGCTCTCTCTCCTGCTCGCCCTGACGGCCGGTTGCGGCGCGTCGTCCGACGACGAGGGCCCGACGAGCGGCCAGGCCGCCGGCGAGCCGCCCAGGATGACCGGGATGACGGCGGCCCACAATGCCGCGCGCGCCGCCGTCGATCCGCCCGCCGATCAGCCGGTGCCCCCTCTCTCGTGGTCGCCCGAGATCGCCGCGGTGGCTCAGGCCTATGCCGCCCAGTGCATGTTCGGCCATAGCGCGAGCGATTATGGAGAAAACATCTTCGCGTCGGCCGGCTCGTCACCCACACCGGAGGATGTCGTCGCCTCGTGGGTCGACGAGGCGGCCAACTACGACCTTGCGAGCAATGCCTGCAGCTCCACCTGCGGCCATTACACTCAGGTGGTATGGGCCGACTCCCTGCGGCTCGGCTGCGGGGTCGCCGATTGCACGACCGGCTCGCCGTTCGGCGGTGGCACCTGGCAGATCTGGGTGTGCAACTACGATCCTCCCGGCAATTTCGCCGGAGAGCGCCCCTACTGAGCGCGCGCGTCGTCGGCGCGCGCCGTCCTCGTCTCCTCCCCGCCCCTCGCCGGCTCTGGTATCGCAGCGGCGATGGACTTCGGGTGGACCCCTTCCCAGCGCGCCGTCCACGACCGCATGCGCGCCCTCGGCGCCGAGGCCGACGCCGCGGCCCCGGACGATCGCATGCGCGTCCTCGCCCGGGGCGGCGCCCTCGGCCTGCCGATCGCCCGCGATCTCGGCGGCGAGGGCCTCGACCTCGTCACGACGGCGCTCGCCTACGAGGGCCTCGGCGCGACGCTGCGCGACGGCGGCGTCCTGCTCGCGGCGGGGGCGCACCTCTTCGGCGTGGCGCTCCTGCTCGCGCGGGTGGGCACGCCCGCGCAGCGGCGCGCGTGGCTGCCGCGGATGGCGAGCGGCGCGTGCATGGCGACGGTCGCCGCGACCGAGGCCGGCGCGGGCTCGGACGTCGCGTCGGTGCAGGCCAGGGCCGACCGCACGGACGCCGGCTACCGGCTCACCGGCGACAAGCGGTACGTGACCTGGGCCGACCGGGCCGACGTGTACCTCGCGATCGCGCGCGACGGCGGCGGCCGCGCCGGAGGGGCCCCGGCGCGCGGCCTCACCGCGCTGCTCGTCCCCCGCGCCGCGGGCGACGGCGCCGCGCGCGTCCTCCCCGGCGCGCCGCTCGCGACCGCGGGCCTCCGCGGCGCGCGGCTCGCGCCCGTCTCGTTCGCCGGCTGCGAGGTCGGCCACGACGCGCTCCTCGGCCGCGCCGGCGCCGGCCTCGCCGTCTTCCAGATCGCGATGACCTTCGAGCGCGCGCTCATCCTCGCCTTCCGCCTCGGCGCCATGGAGCGCGCCCTCGGCGAGGCCGTCCGTTTCACCCGCGAGCGCGAGATCGGCGGCCAGGCGATCGCCCGCCACCAGGCCGTCGCGCACCGCCTCGCGCGGATGAAGCTGCGGCTGGAGACGTCGCGGCTGCTCATCTACCGCGCCGCGTGGGCGCTGGATCAGGGCGAGCGCGGCCAGGCCGAGGCCGCGCTCGCGAAGTGGCACACGGCGGACTCGGCCGTGGCGTCCGCGCTCGACGACCTCCGGCTCCGCGGCGGCGCTGGCTACCTCGAGGAGAGCGGCCTCCCCTCCGCCATCGACGACGCCCTGGGCGGCAGCATCCATTCGGGGACGTCCGACGTGCTCGCCACGATCGTCGCGCGGTGGCTGGGCGTCTAGCCGCTCGCCCGCGCTTCACCTCGTCTCACCGAGCTCCTCCCTCGCCGTGGCATCAGGCCCCCGGGGAGGGTGCTCGGCCCCCTCCCATCCAGCATGGAAGAACTTGGACGACGAACTACTGGCCAACCCTCGCCGGCGCCTTTACCAAGGTAGGGCTGCGCGGACCGGCCGAGGGTCGCCGGCCCGCGCCCGTCCGCCGGCCCTTCAAGCCCAACCAGGAACGATATGACCGAAGCGACCGACAATCCCCTGCTCACTCTCGGCTTCGAGATCCCGTTCGATCGCATCCGGAGCGAGCACGTAGAGCCCGCTGTGCGCGCGCTGCTCCAGGACGCCCGCGCCCGGCTCGACGCGCTCGTCGCGGCGCCCGGCCCCCGCACCTACGACAACACGCTCGCCGCGCTCGAGGCCGTCACCGAGCGGCTCGACCGCGCCATGAACGTCGTCTCCCACCTCGAATCGACGTCCACCACCCCCGCGCTGCGCGCCGCGTACAACGCCGTCCAGCCGGAGGTCAGCGAGTTCCTGAGCGGCATCGCCCTCAACGAGGGCGTCTACGGCGCGCTCAAGGCGTACGCGGCCACGCCCGAGGCCGCGGCGCTGACGGGCCCGCGGCATCGCTTCCTGAAGAAGACCCTCGACGATTTCCGGAGGAGCGGTGCCGAGCTCGACCCGGCCGGCAAGAAGCGCCTCTCCGAGATCGACGTCGAGCTCGCCACGCTCACCCTGCGCTTCTCGCAGAACGTGCTCGACGCGACGAACGCCTTCGAGTTCGTGGTCGAGGACGCCGCCCGCCTCGCCGGCCTGCCGCCGAGCGCGGTCGAGGCGGCCCGTCAGGGCGCGAAGGACAGGGGCATCGAGGGGTACCGCTTCACGCTGCAGGCGCCGAGCTACATCCCCGTGCTCACGCACCTCGACGACGGCTCCATCCGCGAGCGCTTCTACCGCGCCTTCAACACGCGGGCGACGGAGGGCGACCACGACAACCGGCCGCTCATCCGCCGCATCCTCGAGCTCCGCGGGGAGAAGGCGAGGCTGCTCGGCTACGCGAGCTTTGCCGATCTCGTGCTCGAGGACCGGATGGCGAAGACGGGCGCCGCGGCGCGGCGCTTCGTCGACACGCTGCGGGCGCGCACCGAGCCGGTCTTCGCCCGCGAGAAGGAGGAGCTCGCCGCCTTCCGCCGCGAGATCGAGGGCCCGGACGCGCCGCCGCTCGCGCCGTGGGACGTCGCCTACTACGCCGAGAAGCTCCGCCGCGCCCGCTACGATTTCGACGACGAGGCGCTCCGCCCGTATTTCCCGCTGGATCGCGTCGTCTCCGGCCTGTTCGAGGTCGCCCACCGCCTTTACGGCGTGCGCATCACGCCCTGGCAGGCCGCCCCCACGTGGCACCCGAGCGTCCGCGCCTACCAGCTCGTCGAGCCGAACGGCGCCCAGAGCGCCGCTTTCTATCTCGACTTCGTGCCGCGCGAGCAGAAGCGCGACGGCGCCTGGATGCACGGGCTCGTCACGGGCGCGCCGAGCGAGGACGGGCGCGCGGCCGGCGAGGATGCGCGCCACCTCGAGGTCCTCGCGGGCAGCTTCACCCCGCCGGTCGGCGGCCGCCCCGCGCTGCTCAACCACCGCGAGGTCGAGACGCTGTTCCACGAGTTCGGCCACATGATGCACCACGCCTCGAGCCGGGTGCCGATCCGGAGCCTCGCCGGCACCAACGTCGCCTGGGACTTCGTCGAGCTCCCCTCGCAGATCATGGAGAACTGGTGCTGGGAGCGGGACGCGCTCGATCTCTTCGCGCGCCACCACGAGACGGGCGCGCCCGTCCCCGACGACCTGCTCCAGCGGATGCGCGCGGCCCGCACGTTCCGCGCGGGCGCCGCGACGATGCGGCAGCTCGGCTTCGCCGAGATCGACCTCGCGCTCCACATGGACTGGACCGGAGAGCAGGGCGATGTCGTCGAGTTCGCGCGCGAGGTCCTCGGACGTTACTCGCCCGTCCCGCTGCCCGAGGGCTATGCCATGATCGCCGGCTTCTCGCACCTCTTCTCGAGCCCGGTGGGCTACGCAGCGGGCTATTACTCGTACAAATGGGCCGAGGTGCTGGACGCCGACGCCTTCTCCCGCTTCCAGGAAGAGGGTCTGTTCAGCCGGAAGGTGGGTGACGCGTTCCGGAGCCAGATCCTCGCGCTCGGCGACACGCAGGACCCGATGGATCTCTACAGGAGCTTCCGCGGCCGCGAGCCCACCCTCGACGCCCTGCTCCAGCGCAGCGGCCTCGCCTGAGCCTCCGGGGCGGCCCGGTGGCCGCCCGGCGCCGCATCCATGAGTTTCATCTCTGGCCATGTGTCCGAGCGGAGCTTTCGTGAGGCGTTAAGCAGGCTCGTTCGGTCAGGCTCAGGGCGCGAAGCCCGCCTCTCTCCACCCCACCATCGGTCACCAACGTGAACGTGGACGTTTACGTAAACGTGGACGTTTACGTGGACGTGGACGTGGTCGTGGTCGTCAACGATAGGCCGTGAACGACCACGACCACGACCACGTTTACGTCCACGTCCACGACTACGACCACGTAAACGTCCACGTAAACGTTCGGATGTAGGAGAACGCGGCGCGAAGCTTGGTTAAGGTCTACGCCCCATCGACCTCCGTAGGCGCGAGGAGACGGTGTTCTTCGCGCGGCGCGGGGAGGGCCTCTGTCTGAGCCCAAATGACAAAGCTCCTCCGGCGAAGCCGGAGGAGCTTTGCCTCAGGTGAGTCCGGCGGGGTCCCCGCGACGCGCGAAGAACACCGTCTCCTCGCGCCGGGCCCCCTCGGACGACCGCCCCGAGGAAGCGCCGGCGCTCGTCGCGCCGGCCCCCCGTGGGATCACTGTATCTTGAAGTTGCAGGCCGACAGCGTGGCCGTTCCGATCGTCTGCGTCATCGCCCAGTTCGCGAGCGAGGCGACGCTGGCCTGCTCGGACCTGAACGCGTAGTTGCTCGCGAGCTGCACCTCGGTGCCGTTCTTCGGCCGGATGTACACCGAGTACCGCTTCGCCGCCACGTCGACCACCATCCGGACGGTATAGGTCGTCCCGCCGGTGTACGGGAACACCCGGAGCGCCTGGTACCTCGCGCCGTTCCGGACGCGGACATTGCCTTCCTCGTCGAAGATGACGATCGCGGCGAGCTGGGTCCACTGGCTCGCGGAGGCGCTCGAGAGGCCGACCACAGCGTCGATCTTCGACGCGCTCGGCGTCACGTCCCAGGTCGCCGTGAAGGTGCCCCGCTGGGTCGAAGGCAGCTGCGAATTGAACCATTTGCCAGCGTTGACGACCGAGCACACCGGCGCCGTCGGCGTGGGCGTCGTCGGCGTGGGCGTCGGCGTGGTCGGCGTGGGCGTCGGTGTCGTCGGCGTGGGCGTCGGCGTCGTGGTCGTCGTCCCGAACTCGAACGCGCCGAGGTCGACCGCGCCCACGGCCGTCCGCCGCTGCGCGGAGCCGACGGCCGCGAGCGCCGCCTTCGGCGGGTGGTACAGCGGCATCGCGAGCGGCGACGGGAACGTGCGCCCCGAGATCCCCGTCGTCGAGCTGACGCCCGCGTTCCGCAGCGGGCTCGTCGAGAGCAGCGTCACGTCGCGGTTGCCGATGCTCGTGAAGCCGGGATCACTCACGATCAGCGTCCCCGTGAAGCCGGAAGGCACCGTCGTGCCCGTGGGCACGGCGTTGTTGACGCCCTTGATGAGCGGGCTGCCGGTCGTCCAGCTCGCGTCGTCACGGAAGACCTGAACGCTCCCGCCCCCGACGCGATAGAAGATGTTGTTGTGCAGCTCGATGCTCTCGATGCCATCGAACAGGTGGATCGCCGCGCTCGACCCCGCCATCAGCAGGAACGTGTTGTTCACGAACCGATACCGCCCGTTGGTGTCGCCCGTGCCGTCGCCGCCGACGCGGATCACGTACTGCGTGTGCGTCTTGCGGAAGACGTTGCCGACCACATCGGAGTCCTCCCGCGCGAGCCCCGGATCCTGCCCGTCGGGGCCGATGAGCTCGAGGTCCTTGTAGAGCCCGCCCTCGATCCAGTTGTAATAGATCTCGTTCCGCTCCGCGCGGGTCTTCACCGCGTTGCCGCCGATTGCATCGTGGACATAGCTGTGCTGCATCCGGAACACGGAGCCCGGGTAGGCGGACTCATCCGTTGCGATGTAGATCGGGTGCTTCTGCGTACCGCTACCGCAGTTATAGACCTCCACGTATTCCACCAACAGCGAACCCGAATCGCTGTCGGCGCCCAGGATCCCGTGCGCTGGGCAATCGTGGATCACGGAGTCACGGATCGTGACATCGTGCCCGTGCTGGAAGATGCACCTCGAGGTGCCGCCCGTCACATCGAACCCCTCGAAGACGATGTGGTTCGCGTTGATCTCGATCGTGTTGGTGCCGCCCTTCAGGACGGGGCGCTTCCCGCCGACGCGAACGCCGCGGATCGTGATCTTCGAGGTGGGCGTGCCCCATTTCGTGAGCCTGATGTTGCCCGAGTACGTCGCGTTGCCGTCGACCTCCACCACGTCGCCCGGCTGCAATCTGCTGGCTACCTCACCGATGGTCTTGTAGGTGCGCGTGGGACCGACTTGATACGTCGTGCCGGCGGCCTGCTCCTCCGCGTCCAGCTCCTCTGCGGTCACGTCCTCGTCGAGCGGCGCGCAGCCGAAGCCGACGATCGACATCGCCAACAGGGAAGCGATGACCTTACCGGCGGCAATCGACAGCGACCCAAAGCCTTGAGAAATTGAATGCATGGCTTTATCTCCCCCGGCGTCGTCGAACCCCTGTGGTGAACAGGACCGTAACGGGCGAAAGCATCAGGGGGCAGAAGAGGAGCCTCCCGCTGCGTGCCTTCGCGCCGCGAACCATCGGTGCAGACCATTCAGCACCAGAGGGGCGGATACCGGCGCTCTCGTGAAACAACTTATTCCCGGATTAACACGACGGGTCAAGACGAAATGCTTTCGAAAACGAAACGAACACCCAATTAGGTCGCACACCTCGGCCGTTTTTCACATCACGGTTGCAAATTTTCGATGCAAAACTGCAATGCGCAGTCCGTCCGCTGATGTAAGGAAGGTATAGAGAAGTGGTCGTCCGCTCGCTTGAATGCAGACGAAATCCCCGGCAAATGTGGGTGAACTCCCAATGCGACAGGGTTCTCCATGTCGGCCAACGACCTTTACCTACCTTGCCCCCGCATTCGCTATCTCGGCCGCGGCGCCTGTGACCCGAGGGAGGCCGCGCGCTTCCTCGGCGACACCGCTGCACCGCAAGCAAGAAACCAGCTCGCAGCCCTGCTCGATCGCTCGGCGGAGAATCAGCCATACGCGTCGCGGCTGGCCTGCCGCGGTCGACGCGCGCGACGCGGGCTCGCGGGAGATCGTGGAGAGGGACGACGGGCCGGCGTTCAGCGGGGAGATCGGCGGCGTCCGCGCGGCATCACGCTGCTCGCCGCGCGGGGGAGATAGGCGGGAATCGGCGGGCGCGCGAGCGGGCGAGCGGTCAGCGCCTCCCCTTGAAGCCCATCATCTGCTGCACCACCGCCTCGCTCTCCTCGGCGATCGCGCCCTCCTGCGCCGCGCGGTCGGCGCAGTCCTCACAGACCTTCTTCTTCTTGCTTCCGACCTTGATCGTCTTGAGCTCGTCGACCTCGTTATCGCATTCCCGGCACGTGGGCATCGCCACACCTTCCTTTCGCCGGGCCAGCATATCGCACCGATCCCGCGCGCGCCGAGATCGCGCCCCGGCGCCGCGAGCGGACCGCGCGGAGATCGCGCCCGGCGCCGCGAGCGAACCGCGGGGCTCGCCCGCCCGATGTTTGGCCCGGACGAGCCCCGCGACCTAGGCTCGCCGCGTCACGAGGACACCAAGGAGGCTCCCATGGATCGGAGGCAGGGCGCGCGCGCTCAGGTCGACTTCCCCGTCTCGGCGCTCGTCGATGGCCACCGGCACCGGTGTCGCGCGATCGATCTCTCCCCCACGGGGATGGTCGTCGAGCGCGCGCCCGCGCTGGCAGGCCGGGCGCTGCCTGCCGTGACCCCGTTCGAGCTCGACCTCGGGGTCGGGCGCCCCATCCGGCTGCGCGCCCGCCCGGTCTGGGACCGCGACAACCTGCTCGCCGTCCGCTTCGTGGTCATGAGCGACGCAGACCGGCTCACCATCGCCGAGCACCTCGACCAGCGCGCCCACCGCCACGAACCCCTCCATTAGAGCGACGGTCTCCCGCTTCGGATACGGGCCCACCTCGACGTTTTCGGTGCTCAGCGCACCGGAGTGCGCTTGCGCGCCGAAAACGCCGATCTGGGCCCGTCTCCTGTGCGGGAGACCGCCGCTCTGCTCTGGCTTGCGCGCCGAAAACGGCGAGGTGGGCCCGTATCCGAAGCGGGTGACCGCCGCGCTGCTGCGGGTCGGGGCAGAGGGGGGCGGAAAACGAGGGAGATGGGGCAGACGGGCGGGGGGAACGCCTCGAAACGGAGGGGTGGGGGACGTCCACGACACCATGCTCGGTTGCAAGGATGAAATCGCAGGATTGCACTACCGGGGGGATTTGCCCGGGACATCTATGCGAATTTTAAATCTATTTCCGTCTTCTCGCGGTGGCATGTGAGCTGCTAATTCACGGACGAGCGTTGCTGGTGCGGCCTCTCCCCCCCTAGGCCCCGGCGACGCTTTTTTTCTTTTGTCGCTCGCTGGAGCGACGAGCGATGGGCCACGCGCTACGTGCGTGGCTCTCGTCGTCGGCGGGCAACGGAGATCGACGCCCGCGGAATGCTGGCGGCAGAGCGGCGAAGCTCGTCGAGCGCGTGCTCGGGCAGGCGCGGCGCGCGCGGCTCGGCGGCGCCTGGCTCGGGAGGGGCGGGCGCGCGGGCGCCCAGGTACGGCCAGAGGCTCTCGCGGATGGGCGCCGGCAGGACGTTCTCCAGGTACTCGAGCGCGGTCCCGCGGAGGTGGGCGTCGTCGGCGTGGAGCGCCCTGTAGGCGATCTCGAGCGGCTCGCGCTCCAGGCAGAGCGAGAGGACGCGGAACACGTGCTCCAGGCTGCGGCTCGTCCGCTCGACGAGCAATCGCTCGGCCAGCGGCGCCTCGACCGGAGCCGCGACGCCGGGGGGCTGGGCGTCCCACACCCGGCGGCCGATCGCGATCTCCCGCATCGCCGCCTCGATCACGTCGTCGCGCCGCAGGTGGATCGGCGCGCGCTGCTGGAGGAGCCGCGCGAGCGCGACGCCACACTGAAAACGCACCTCGAAGCGCTCGTCGGCAAGGCCCAGGATCAGGCCGTCGGCGGCGCGCTGGGTGGGACAGGCCTGGAGCACCCGCGGGATGCGGCGCCGGAGGGCGACGCTCACGGACGGATCGAGGAGCGCGTCGGTAAGCTGGCCGGTCGCGCGGGGGGCGACGGCGCGGAGCGCCCGGATCACCTCGGAGGTGAGCCCCTCGCGCTCGAGGAGCGGGAGGAGGTGCGGCACGAGCGCGGGGTCCGGCTCCCGGACGAGCGCCCGGCGGATCCGCTCGGGATCGCCGGAGCGCAGGTCGGCCGTGGCGGCGAGCACCGGATCGGACGCCAGCGCGGCCGACGCGGCGCGCGCGGACAGCGGCCCGTCGACGCCCCTGCGATCACCCGCCGGAGGCCGCGGCGAGTCCCCGGGGGCGGGGCCGGAGAGCGACGCGCGGCCGGAGAGCGGTGAGCGGCCGGAGAGCGGTGAGCGGCCGGAGAGCGGCGGGCCGGGGTGCGACGTGCGATCGCCGTCGGCGGAGGCGCGCCCGGCGTCGTGCCGCGCCGCCGCGGCGTTCCGGAGCGCGGCGAGCTCGGCGAGGACCCTGTCGCGGCTGAGCGCGTCGACGGTGCCGCTCAGGGTGCGGCGGGTGGTCGCGTCGACGACGTTCGTCGGGTCGAGCGAGACGGCGCCGGAGCGCAGGCTGCCCTCGAGCGCGGCGACGTAGCCCCGGTGCAGCCGAGGCGTGAAGAGCAGCGTGACGCCCGCGGCCGCCGCGCCGAGGCCGAGCAGCAGCGGGAGCGACGCGCCCGGGGCGAGCACGAGCAGGGCCATCGCGAGGCCGCTGCCCGCCGCGGTGCCGATCCGGTCGAAGCCGACGTCGATGAGCGTCTTGATCGACCGCTTCTGGTCCGGGGGCAGAGGCGTATAGAGCAGCTCGTAGCCCGACCGGAACAGCGAGTTCCGGAGCACCGCCTCGGTCGCGCGGACGATGGAGGCGGCCCAGAGCCGCGGCGCGACCACCAGGGAGAGGGTGCTCGCGACGACCGCGGCCGGGAGGATGCCGATGGTGGCGGCGAGCCCGAGCCGGTCGAGCGAGAAGGTGGCGGCGAGCGACTGCACGAGGAACGAGAGCACGCTCACCGAGAGGTGGAAGAGCGCGAAGAACGAGAGCAGCGCGTTGCGATCGGTCATCGCGGCGGCCGCCTCGGCGCTGAGGGCCACGTCGAACAGCGCACCACTCACGGCGCCGAGCCCGACGAGCAGGCCGAGGTCCCGCAAGTGGCTGTTGTCGCGCAGCGCGGCGAGCCCCGACCCGCCGGCGCCAACCTGGGTGCGCCCCGCCTCAACCTCGGTGCGCTCCGCCTCAACCTGGGTGCGCCCCGCCTCAACCTCGGTGCGCCCCGCCTCAACCTGGGTGCGCCCCGCCTCAACCTCGGTGCGCCCCGCCTCAACCTGGGTGCGCTCCGCCTCAACCTGGGTGCGCCCCGCCTCAACCTCGGTGCGCCCCGCCCCGCCGGTGGCGCCGGCCGCGCGCGCGAGGCCGGCGCCCAGGTGGTGGGTGGCCCAGGCGGTGAGCGCGCTCACCGCGGAGAGGGCGAGGAGCATCGTCGGAGCGTCGATGAGGCGGCTGGCCCGCCAGGCGAACAGGCCGCCGATCACGCCGCCGACGGTCCCGCCGCCCGCGATGCGCCCGATGGAGTGGCGGGCGGTGTGGGGGTCGAAGCGCTCGTTGACGAGCGACCAGAAGGCGGAGATGAGCGTCGCGCCGAAGACGGCGATGTGCAGGTAGAAGACGAGGGCGGCGGCGCCGGGCGCGCGCCGGGCGAGGGCCCACTCCAGGGCGAGGAGCACGGAGCTCGCAGCGAACGTGGCCGGGACGACGCGCGCGGGGGAGAGCTGGAGGAGCGCGCGCGAGAGCAGGACGACGGCGCCGAACGACAGGGCCGCGCCGGCGGCCATGACCTTGGGGACGTCGGCCGCGCCGAAGCTGGCGAGGAAGAGGGCGTCCCGGGTCGCCCGCCCGGCGACCTGCTGGGCGATCATCGCGCCCGAGGCGATGGCCGCGAGGAGGACGGGCCTGTCGCTCGCGCTGTCCTCTCCCACCTGCGCCCTGGGCATCCTAGGCGGGTTCGGCGGCGAGCACGCGGGCGTCGGTGACGATGGTCCCGAGCGGGACGTCGCCCGGGGTCGCCGGCACCTCGGCGACGAGCTGGAAGTCGAACACGACGCCCACCGCATGCGCCGGGGGGCAGAAGCGCGGCAGGGTGCTGTCGTAGTAGCCGGCGCCATAGCCGATCCGGTGCCCTCGGGCGTCGATCTGCAGGGCGGGCACGACGATGACGTCGAGCGCGGCGGCCTCCTCGTCGGTCGCGTCGGGCTCGCGGAAGCCGAGGCCGCGCTCCTCCATGGCCTCGGGATCCTCGACGAAGCGGAAGGTCATGGCGCGCGACTCGGGGTCGATGGAGGGGTACGCGACCTGGGCGCCGCGGGCGCGCAGCAGCGGATCGAGCTCCCGGAGGTCGACCTCGTTGCGCCCCTCGATCGGGTAGAAGAGCGCGACCCGCCGGGCCGCGACGAGGGCCGGCAGCTCCGCGAGCGCGCGCTGGATCCGGCGCGATCGCTCGAGGATGGCGTCGAGGGGGATGGAGCTGCGGACGGCCCGAGCGCGCTTCCGCAGCTCGGCTTTGGCGCGGTAGCGCAGGGCGGCCTCGGCGTCGGGGTCCATGGCTCGGTGGTTCCTCCGGCGCGCATCCTAGAGAGCCGCCCCGGGCCGGGGAACCGCCATGTGCGAAATCCGTGTGAGGTGGCGCAGTTGGCCCCAGGTGTGGCGCTCTTGCACGGAGGGCGGGGCAGCGGCCGCGAGCGGCTGGCCAGGGGGAGCCCACGGACGAGCCCGGTGGCACCGTTCGTGCTGATGGCGGCGGCCGGCGGCTGCGCGGACGGCGGCGATCGCCGCTGCCGCGCGGTCCGCACAGACAGCTGGTAGTGTCCTGATCGCGGAGAGACGATACCGGAGCGGTGCGATCGCGAGGGCAGGAGCCCCCGACGCCGGAGGAAGCGATGTTCTGGGAGGATTTCAAGAAGTTCGCGATTCGTGGCAATGTCGTCGACATGGCCGTGGGCGTCGTGATCGGCGCGGCGTTCGGCAACATCGTCAAGACGCTGGTGGATCACCTGATCATGCCGCCGATAGGCCTCCTGACGGGCGGCATCGATTTCAGCCGGCACTACATCGTCCTGAAGTCGCCGAGCGGGCCCGGTCCGTACGCGACCCCCGAGGAGATGGTGAAGGCCGGCGCGGTGCTCCTCCAGTACGGGGTCGTCATCAACAGCCTGGTGAGCTTCTTCATCGTCGCGCTCTGCGTCTTCCTCCTGGTGCGGCTCATGGGGAAGCTTCAGAGGCAGCACGCGGAGGAGGTGACGACGAAGGAGTGCCCCGAGTGCGCGATGAGCATCCCCATCAAGGCGGTGCGCTGCGGGCACTGCACGGCGGCGCTGAAGGGCGCGTGACGCGAAACGGAGAGGTCACCGCGCGGGCGGCGCAGCTTCCGCGGCTCGCCGGCGAGCGGGCTCCCCGTCGCGGCAGGGCGCGTCGACGCCGGTGTCGCCCGGGGGGGCGCGCGGCCGCGGATGGCCGCGCTCTGGCTCAATGGTTCTCGACGGGCACGCCGGCCTCGAGCACGGCCTTCTTCAGCGTCAGAATTTCCTGCTGGGCGTCGGTGAGCTCCATCGAGTGAAAGCCGGACGGGGCGGTCGAGCCCATGTGGATCGGGGCGACCGCGGTCTCCAGGATCGGGATACCATCGAGCCTGCGCTGGTCGGTGCGCGGCCTCGGCTCGCTGAGCACGGAGAGCAGGCTCGGAGACGCGGTGACCCGAGGGCTCAGCGCGTTCACGCGATCGGGCGCGAACAGCTCGAGCGCGGTGCGCGCGATGCACGTATGATCGAGTGTTCCGTGGAACGGCACGCCGCGCGGAGCCCACGGCGAGACGACGAGGGCCGGCACGCGAACGCCGAGCGTATCGAACGGCGCCGCCTCGCTCGCGGGCGACGGCGGCGGGCGCACGTGGTCGTAGAACCCGCCATGCTCGTCGTAGGTCACGACCAGCGCCACATGCGGCCAGGCCGGGCTCGCGATCAGGTGGTTGTAGATGCGCGCGATCAGGTTCTGACCGCGCGCCACGTCGGCCGGGGGATGGTCGTCGTTCGCCCAGTTCAGCAGCGCGTCCACGTCCACCAGCGTGAAGTTCGGGTCGATCCACGAGACGCTGGGCAGCGTGCCTTCACGGCAGGCCCTGTAGAACGAGGAGATCTTCGCGATCGGCGGCCCGCGGTGGCCCTTGTATTTCTCGACGGTCCGCAAGAACGCGATGTCGTGCGAGTAATAGCGCCACGAGTCGACCGGCAACAAGTCGAAGAACGTCGCGTGGTCGAACCATTGCAGGTTGCCCGTGCGCCCGCCGCTGGTCCCGCAGAGCGCGAAGAACCGGTTCGGCCACGTCGGGCCCGCGAACGAAGCGAACCACTGGTCGCAAACGACGAACTGTCGCGCCAGGCTATCGTACGTCAGCAGATCGCGCTGGTCGTACCAGCTCATGATCTCGGCGACGTGGCTGTTCGTGCTGTAGCCTTTCACGAAGCCGTCCATCGCGCCGCCGTTGATCTGCCGCACGACCTCCTTCCGGTGGTGATGCGGGCGGATCCGGACTCTCGTGCTCTCGAGATGATATCCAGTGATCGGCGTGCCGTTATCGTCCGAGTTCGTCGCGCCGATCACCCCATCGACGTCCATGCCCGTGCCGCGCAGGTAACCCAGCATGTGATCGAAGGAGCGGTTCTCGAGCATCACGATGACCAGATGACGAATGTCTGCCATGTTCCACCGCTCGCTTTCCCATGCGGCTCAGCGCTGTGCCGGCTGACGCGGCCGCGCAGGGCCAGTTTCACTATCCTGAATTCATCTACCGAGATCTGCCACCGGAGAAGGAGATCCAACGTCTCCGAAGACGTCAAGCCCCAGCTGCGCGGACCTGACCCGGGTTGCCTGAAACTTTTCCATGCGCTCCGACGTCCCCTGAAAAGCGGTGCCAATTCAACAACTTGTCCATGCGCCGAGGGGGCCGCGCTCACGCCGCAGGCCACGGGAGGCATCTTCGGTGCGCGGGTACGTTGCTCCTCTGCTTCCGGTTGGCGCTCCAGGGCCATCTCGGCCCTGCTCGACGACCGCATCCCGCCGCCGCGCCGAGCCACGGCCCTCGCACGGCTCCGGCGGTACGCCGGGCTGGAGGCGAGCCACGCGCCCATCGCCGAGCTGGCGAGGAAGAGGCTCGACCAGGAGCTCGGGAAGCCCGGCTTGCCGGCGACCTCCAGGATGGAGATCGAGCGGCACCTCGCCACCAACGCCCGCGTGCGGGAGGGACTCGGTGAGCTCTTCCGGAAATACGCCATCAGCGGCCACGAAGAGCCGCTGGCAGCGCTGAATCGTCAGCTCGAGACGTACGACGCGGCGCTGCGCAAGGACGTCCTCCCGAAGGCGCGGACCGACTTCGCGCTGCCGCCGCCGCTCTACGCGTACATGCTCGAGCTGCATGGCGTCGACATCCCGCCCTCCGCGCTCGCCCGGCTGACCCACGCCGCCTTCGACGATCTGAAGGCGCAGATGCAGAAGCTCTCGCTGCCCCTCGCGAAAGCGCGCCACTTGCCGAGCGCGGACTACCGGGACGTGATCCGCGCCCTGAAGAAAGAGCAGCTCGTGGGCGAGGCGATCTTGCCGCATTACAAGGAGCGGCTCGCCCAGATCGAAGAGATCATCCGGAAGGAGCGCCTCGTCACGCAGCCGGAGCGGCCGGCGCGCATCCGGCTCGGCACCGCCGCCGAGAGCGCCGAGATGCCGGCGCCGCGCATGCGGCCGCCGCGGCTGCTCGACAACCAGGGAGAAGCGGGGGAGTTCGTGCTTCCGCTCAGCCTGCCAGGGCGCCCTCTGATCAGCTGCGGAGGATCGACGATTTCACCCATGCCGCGGCGTCATGGACGCTGACCGCCCACGAGGCGCGCCCCGGGCACGACCGACCGGTACGTCTGCTCCCGGATCGCATGATCCTCGCGCCATCCGTCGCACCCAGCCGGAACCGGCGTGGGACACGCCTGCGGCACGTACCGGTAGCTCGCCTGGTCCTTCGTCAGGATGTTGCCAATCTCGTCGTACGCGAACGACAGCCGGTACCGGTACTGCCAGTCTCTCCGGTCCTGGTACGTCCCGCTCGCCGAGATCAGCTGGTACAGATCGTCGTACCCGTACTCCTGCGTCGTCGGCCCCACCAGCACCGACCCCGGCATGTCCTGCTCGTACGGCACCTCGTTCCGCACCCGCTCCAGGTTGCCCGCCACATCGTACTCGTACCGCATCCGCTGGAACGCCCGCGCCGGCCGGCCGCGCTCCGCGAGGTACCGGTCGCGGTGGTCCGCGTTGATCTCCTGAAGCCGTCGCGACTTCTCGTAATACCGATACGACGTCGCGATCCCGTTGCCGTGCACCACCCTCACCCGTTGCTCGAACTCGTCGTACCCGATGTGCTGCAGGTACTGCGTCACCGCGGGCTCGTCCGGATGCTGCGGGTTCGTCTGCGTGTTCGTTCCCACCGCCGACCGCACAAGGCCCCCTCGGTCGTAGCCGTACGTCACCACCTCCGCACCGGAGCCAGGGAACTTCATCGACAGCAGCCGCCCGAACCCGTCGAAGTCGTACTCCATCGTCGCCTGGTACGGCCCCCGGTGCGGCTCCCTCAGCCGGGGGAACTCCGTCGTCAGCTTCGCCACGTTCCCCAGCCGGTCATACCAGAACGTCCTCGTCCCCGCCTCGCTCTGCTCCTCCACCAGCCGCCCGGCCCGGTTGCCGTGATCATCGCCTGCCTCGCCCGGCGCGCCGTACACATACGTCACGTCCGTCGAGTCCGGGTAGTTCACCCGCGTGAGCCGGTTGAAGTCGTACTCGTACCGGATCAGCTTGTTCGCGCCTTCCGCCAAGAGCTTCGCCGTCTGCCGCGCACCGACGTTGCCCGACCGATCGTAGCGCCACTCCGTGCGCCCCATGTCCGGGCTGGTCAGCGTCACCATCCGCCCCAGTGTGTCGTACGCCGCCGTCGTCACGTTCCCGCGCGCGTCCGTCACCCGCACCAGCTCGTCGACCGCGCTGTACCCGTACCGCGTCATCAGCGTCGTCCACGCCTCCGACCCGCGCAGCCGATTGCGCTCCTCGACCGCCACGATCGCGTTGTCCACCTCCTGGTACGCCTTGCGCACCTTCCCCTTCGGGTCGACCTCCGTCGCCACGAACATCGCCACGCCGTCGAGCTCGTCGATACCGTAGCTCGTCGTCGTCACCGCCTCGCCGCCCTCGGCCTCGTCGTCCGGCTCCCTCCGCTCGACGATGCGCGAGAGCACGTCGTACTCGAACGTCGTCGGGTGCTTCAGCGCCACGTCCACGAACGCCGTCGCCTCCCCCGTCGCGAACACCGGCTGCCCCTGCTGCCAGACGCGCCCCCGCTCGTCCAGCACCACCCGGCCGCTCACGCTCATGCCCACGATAGGCGCGGCCCCCGTCCCTGGGTCCTTCTCCAGGTCCTTCTTCGTCTGGATCACCCGGTCCAGCCCGTCGATGAACGTCACCGTGTCGATCGGATCCCCCGGGTGCTGCACGTCCTTGTGCCGCGTCCGCGCCCACGCCGGCATCGCGACGCTCTCCCCGGGCTGGAGCGCATACTCGAACGCGATCGTCGCCTCCGCCGCCGCCAGCGGGTCGTCCGGACCGAACACGGCCCGCAGCCGCCCGAACGCATCGAAGTCGTAGTGGACCTCATGGCCGTTGACGTCCCGCACCGCGCTCACCGCGCCGTAGCGGTAGTCCGACCACGTCTCCGAGAGGTATCCGAACGAGTCCTCCACCCGGGAGAGGTACGTCTCCGCCACATCGTCGTACTCGTACGTCAGCGTGAAGCCCCGCGGCTCGATCGCCTGCTCCAGGTTGCCGTACGCGTCGTGCGAGAACTCCCATGTTGGATTCGTCGCTGCGTCGCCCGTGTACGGCGCGCCCGTCGCCGGATCCTTGCCCCCGATCACCGTGCTCGTGATCCACTTCAACGCCCCGGTCACCTCGTCGTACCCCGCGGTGCGCTCCCGCAGCAGCCTCCCCGCGCTGTCGCGCGCCTCCACGCTGTCCGCTCGCACCACGTGCGGCCCGTCGTACGTCACGTAGTGGATCGTGGTCGTGACGTCGTCCTCCAGCGTGCCTGGCTCGCCGTGCTCGATCACCTCGATGAGGTTGCCGCGGTCGTCCCAGTCCCGCTCCTCGCTCGTCTGTTTGCCAGGCGCGCTCGGGTCCGTCGTCTTGCCCTCGTACCACGACATCGTCCTCAGCTCTTCCCCGGGGAAGAACGAGCCCGTCAGCGTCGCCTGCGCCCCGGGCGCGCGATAGGCCACCTCTTGCCGGCTGAACAGCCGCCCCTCGGCGTCCTGCTCGATCACCTCGGCCACGAGCCCGCGCCGGTAATAGTCCTGGTTGTGGTACCGCGTCACGATCTGCGAGCCGTCCTCGCGCGTCGCCGTCACCTGCGCAAAGCCGTAGTCCTCCCGCTCCGCCCGGTCGTAGAACCCGCTCTGGTGGTAATCGAACGTGTGCACGTACGCCGGCGTGCCCATCCCGTCCTCCACCTCCACCCGCGACAGCACCCACTTGCTGCCGGGCATGTCCACGCTCAGCTCGTCCGGGCTGCTCGCATACGCCACCTTGTTCCCCTCACGCGCATAGTCCAGCCGGATGCTGCCGCCAAGCGGACGCACCACCCGCGACAGCCGGTTGGTCTTGCCCGTCAGGTTCAGCCGCGCACGAAGCGCCGGGTCGCTCTCGCGCAGCATCCCCTCGCTCAGCTTCAGCACGTGATCCGCCGTCCCGTCCCCGTCCACGTCCTCCCATGCGAGCTCGCTCCGTCCGTCGGAGAGCCCCGATGACCTCCGTCCCCTCGGGATCGATGATACAGAGGAGGTTTCCCTCGATGTCGCGACCGGTCACCGTCTCATGCCGGACCGATTCCTCCCCGGTCGCAATCGCTCCGCTCTCCGCCACCACCCAGTAGGCCGGCCGAGGGCATCGAGGGGACGCCATTGTCGAGCAATAGCCTGGCGAGGGGGTGATGCGGGGGCGGGCATGCGAGACGTTCGCGCACGTCCCCTCGGCCGCCGCGATGTTCAGGCGCTCGCGGGGCTCACGCGCTTACCGCGTCGGGCTCGACGTGTCGGGAGATGCTCGGCGCGCGCGGTGTCCACGTACAGACGAAGCCTGAGTGCCGGTCGTGCGGGGACATGCGGGGGCGGGCGGCGCGAGCACGGCGTTCAGTCTTGCTCGTGGCGCAACGATGGAAACGCTACTGCGACCGAGTCGCTGTCTAGATGCGCCAATGCCGCATCGACAGCCTCAATTCGGACCGATTCTGGAACCTCGACCGAGTACACCCCTAAGTCCTCAAGCCCCACGGTGTTACAGCCAAGCTCCCGCAACTCGGCCAGAACCGCGCTAATCGTCTCCGACTGCCTCATCCGCAGCAACCAAACAGTACTCCGTCCGGATTTCACAACATGCTTCCAGCCGATCACCTTATAGCTCCCGGCCTCAAGCGTGGCACCGATCACGTCTCCAACCGATAGCCCTTTCACGAACAACGGTGGAACCTGTGCGACGTAGCCCTCGGGCGCCACTCGGAACGGTAGCGACTCAACCGCCACTGGAGGCCAGTCATCCTCCACGTCGAGGGGAAAGGAAAGAGACACAATGGATTCCATCGGGCTAGTCATTTGGCGTGCCTTCCTGCGTGACATTCCGGGCAGACCACCACTGGCCTGCTATGGCGTCCGCCGCCTTCCACGATCGGCGGATCGTGATGAACTTGTGCCTGGTTGGGCGGCGTGCGTACTCCCTTTTGGCTCGG
The DNA here is from genome assembly GCF_051525985.1 of Sorangium sp. So ce145. Taxonomy (NCBI): domain Bacteria; kingdom Pseudomonadati; phylum Myxococcota; order Polyangiales; family Polyangiaceae; genus Sorangium; species Sorangium sp. So ce145. The sequence continues at coordinate 9,578,911 of NZ_CP150315.1, forward strand.
GATGTTCTGCACCGGTGCACCGCAGTCCGTACACGCCATCTGACCACCTTTCTGCGCCGCATTCTCCGCCTTTGCCGCCGCCTTCTGACTCTTCGTGAAATCACCGATCCGCCTTCCAGAGGCCGTCTTCTCCACTCCACCGCCTGCGGCGCCTGTAGATGATGCTGGCTGCTTTCCAGCCGTCTGCCCCGGCTGCGCCGGGGGTGCCGCCTGCGGAGAACTCGCCGGCTTCGCCGCTGGCGCCGGTTGCGGACCCTTCGCTGGCTGCACCGCCTGCGGCGGCTGCGCAGGTGCGGCTGCTGGCTGCGCCGGCGGCCGAGCAGCCTGCTGCTGCATGACGAACCTGAACAGCAGCCGGCGCATGCCGTCCCCGATACCGCGAGACGTGCGACCCGCCGCCGCAGCGCCAGCGTTCATCCGCTGCAGCATCTGCTCCTGGTGGAACTTCTGCCCCGCCGGCCCGTTGAAGCAGCTCGGGTGCCGGCACCCGTTGGCCCCGGGAGGGAAGTTCCGATGCGCCCCTTGCGCGCTCCGCCCATCCGGGTCGACCAGGTTCACCGGGTTGTTCAGCGTGTAGCTGTACAGCCCGAGGTTCCCGGGGTTGAACACCCCTCCGCTCGGCCCTCCGTCCATGTACTCGTCCAGGATCGGATCCGGGCTCAGCCACACACTGCTCCTCGGGTCGTAGTACCGCGCCCCGAAGTAGTACAGCCCCGTCGCCTGGTCCAGCTCCTTCCCCGTGAACACGTACGCCCGCCTCAGCTCGTACCGCGAGTCCGACGCGTCGATCCACAGCTCTCCGCTCGGGAAGTACTCGTCCCGCTGCGTCAGCGTCTGCTCGTTGTTCGACGCGAAGCTCGTGCTGCCCAGGTGGTCCGGGTGGTAATACAGCGTCGGCGGGTCACGGAACCAGTCCGGATCCATCTTGCTCGCTATCCGCGTCTGCCCCGCGTAGATGTGCTTCGTGACAAACCGCCCGTCCCGCAACGTCAGGTGCTGGTCGTGGTATGCCGTCTCCTCCTCGCCGCTCACGTGGTGCAGGTGCACCCGCCGCTCGCCGTCGCCGTCGTACAGCATCCGTGACAGCACCTGGCCGTTCTGCGACACCCGCGTGACGCGGTTCTCCTCGTTCCACTCCGTCGCACGCGTACCCGAGCCAGGGTAAGTCCAGCCCGTCTGGTTGCCGCTCGCGTCGTAGCTTATCACCCGCGACCACGGGGCCGACTCCGCCACGAGCTGCTCGTCGATGCGCCTCGGCGCGTGCGGCTGCGGGCCCGGGTACTGGTACTCCGACCGGTACGTCTGCTCCCGGATCGCATGATCCTCGCGCCATCCGTCGCACCCAGCCGGAACCGGCGTGGGACACGCCTGCGGCACGTACCGGTAGCTCGCCTGGTCCTTCGTCAGGATGTTGCCAATCTCGTCGTACGCGAACGACAGCCGGTACCGGTACTGCCAGTCTCTCCGGTCCTGGTACGTCCCGCGCGCCGAGAGCAGCTGGTACAGATCGTCGTACCCGTACTCCTGCGTCGTCGGCCCCACCAGCACCGAGCCCGGCATGTCCTGTTCGTACGGCACCTCGTTCCGCACACGCTCCAGGTTGCCCGCCACATCGTACTCGTACCGCATCCGCTGGAACGCCCTCGCCGGCCGCCCGCGCTCCGCGAGGTACCGGTCGCGGTGGTCCGCGTTGATCTCCTGAAGCCGTCGCGACTTCTCGTAATACCGATACGACGTCGCGATCCCGTTGCCGTGCACCACCCTCACCCGCTGCTCGAACTCGTCGTACCCGATGTGCAGCAGGTACTGCGTCACCGCGGGCTCGTCCGGGTGCTGCGGGTTCGTCTGCGTGTTCGTTCCCACCGCCGACCGCACAAGGCCCCCTCGGTCGTAGCCGTACGTCACCACCTCCGCCCCGGAGCCAGGGAACTTCAGCGACAGCAGCCGCCCGAACCCGTCGAAGTCGTACTCCATCGTCGCCTGGTACGGCCCCCGGTGCGGCTCCCTCAGCCGGGGGAACTCCGTCGTCAGCTTCGCCACGTTCCCCAGCCGGTCATACCAGAACGTCCTCTTCCCCGCCTCGCTCTGCTCCTCCACCGTAAGCGCCCGGCCAACGCCATGGGCACAGCCCCTTGCGGCTCTCGCCGGGGTCGACGATGCTGGGCGCGGGGCGGCGTCGGCCCACGACTCGGCGCGGGCACAGACGGTCCTGAAAGAAGGCCCGGCGAAGCGGCATCCGCCTGCGTCGCCGGCCGAGGCTCGCGTTGTTCAGGTCGCGTCGGTATCGCCGGCGCTCGGAGCAGCGCGCGACGATCTCGCCCATGCGTCGGGCAGCAACTCGTCCAGGCGGTCGCGCTGCCAGCCCGCCTGCAACCTGCCGATGACGTCTGTCGCCCAGGCGAGCGGGTTGACTCCGTGCATCCGACACGAGCCGAAGATCGTATAGCCGATGGCCAGGCGCTGAGCGCCCTTATCGGAGCCCGCGAATAAATAGTTTTTTCTTCCGAGGGCTACACGTCTTAGCTGCCGCTCGACTTCGCCGTTGTCTATCTCGAAGCGTCCATCCGTGAAGCAGCGCCGCCACGCAGCCGCCTGATTGATGGCGTACTGGGTAGCGATGCAGAGCGGCGTACCTGGTACGAGCCGAAGGTGCAGCTCGTGAATCCACTGATACAGCTCGTCCACAACGGGGAGCGACCGCTCCTGCCGGCGCGCCAGCCGCGCCTCCGTGGACAGCGCCTCCTCTTTGCAGGTCGACTCGATTCGGTAGATGGCTTTGAAGTACGAGAGCGCTACCGCCGCTCGCGCGTCGCCACCCTTGGCCGCCTTCTCGAACTTGGCGCGGATGTGCATCCCGCAGCCGAGCCGACGCTCCTCGGGCACGATCATCTCGCCGTCGTCGCCTCCGCGGAGCATCGCGCCATAGCCCGCGTACCCATCGCCCTGCAAGTAGCCGGTGAAGCCCTGCAGCAGCGCGGCTGGATGCTTCGCCTTCCAGTCCGGTGCGTACAGGAACGCCACGAGACCCGCCCCGACGAAGGCCCAGATATGACCTCGCTTCACCCCCGCCGGATGATCTCGATCCAGCACCCGCATCCCCGTGTCGTCGGCGCGCAAGTAGAACGAGTCCAGCACCCGCTCCGCGATCCTCTCAGCCACCGGAGCGAGCACGTCGAGCGCGAAGGCCGACCAGTCGCCCAGAGTCGACGGAGACAGCGACACGCCGAAGCGAGCGTATTGCTGCGACTGCCGGTACAGCGGCATCGAGTCCTCGAACTTCTCGACAAGGATGCTGGCGAGCAGCCCCGGTCCCGGACGCCCTCGGTCCATCACCTTCTCGCTGTCCGCCGTCGTTACACCCTGCTCCGGGCAGCGCGGGCAGGCGAGCTTCTCCCGCTGCTCCTCGATGATCTTGAACTGCGCCGGCACGAACTCGAGCACTTCGCTCGTACGATGGCCAATGCACTTCTTGTCCGCGCCGCACTGCGGGCACGTCCGCTCGGCCTCGGGGACGGGCACCACGCGCGTCTCACGCGGAAGGTGTTCGGGAAGCGGCGCGCGCCCGCCCCGTCCTCGCGGCGGCTTCGGCGGCTCAGGGGGTTGCGGCACCAGCCCCTGCTCCGGCTGCGGCGCAGCGTCCGCGCCGAGCTCCGAGCCCGCCGCCCCCGGCGGAGCTTCCGCCCCGAGCTCGGCGAACATCAGCATCAGCTGCTCGGTAGAGACCTGCTGGCTCTTGCGGCCGTACAGCTCGCGCAGCGCGCTTGCGAGCCTCGCCGAGAGCGCGGTGTTCTTGTCGCGCAGCTGGACCAGCAGTCCGAGCACCAGGTCGATGAGCTCCGGAAGCTGCCCGGCGGCCGCCAGCTGCTCGAGCTTGCTCCGCACGTCCGCCAGATCGGCGGGCAGTTGTGCCTGGGACTGAAGAGGACTGGTCACGTGGCGCGCGAGATAGCTATCCCACGCGCATCCATCAAGCTTTGCTTCGACGGAGCAATTTTTCTCACGCTGGGTCTCCAGCGCTTGCGCCGCACGGCCTCGGACAGGTCGAACCCTTCGAGCATCAGCGACAGCTCGGCCGCCTCGACCTCGACGTGGGTGGCCCCCTTGGGCAGGTCGCGGGCGAGGTGGAAGCGCCCGCGGGCCAATTTTTTCGCCACGATCATGTAGCCGGTGCGGTCCCAGAACAAGACGCGCACCTGGTCACCACGCCGATTCCTGAACACGAACAGATGCCCGCAGAGCGGGTCAGCTCCGAAGCGCTGAGAGACCAAGGCCGACAGCCCATCAAAGCTCTTGCGCAGGTCCGTGGGCTCGGCTGCGATGTACACGCGCACCGACGGCGGCAGCGTCAGCATGGCGTCTCCTCGGCCGCGAGCGCCAGGACCCGCTCGAGCGTGGCCGGGTCGAAGCCCGGCCGGACCCGCACCACCCGCCCGTTGGGCAGCGCGATCTCGATCGGCTCCGGCGCGACGATCGATGCGTCCGCCACCACGTGGACCGGCAGAAAGCGCGGTGCTTCGGTCAACGACGACGGCGAGGGCTGTGAGGGCCGGTCAGCTCGCAGCTTCCAGCGCCACCAGTAGAGCTGCTTCGGCTTGTATCCTTCACGCCGCGCGAACCTCTCGGCGCTCAGCCCGCTGCGCTCCCATCGCTCCACCCGCTCGGCCCACTCCGCCTTCGTCGCCATCGCTTCCTCCTTCGCGATGGGGATAGGTAACCGGCGCCACGCCAACGATCACGATGGCGTTGGTCGGGCGCTTACCCTCCACCAGCCGCCCGGCCCGGTTGCCGTGCTCGTCGCCCGCCTCGTCCGGCGCGCCGTACACATACGTCACGTCCGTCGAGTCCGGGTAGTTCACCCGCCTGAGCCGGTTGTAGTCATACTCGTACCGGATCAGCTTGTTCGCGCCTTCCGCCAAGAGCTTCGCCGTCTGCCGCGCACCGACGTTGCCCGACCGATCGTAGCGCCACTCCGTCCGCCCCATGTCCGGGCTCGTCAGCGTCACCATCCGTCCCAGCGTGTCGTACGCCGCCGTCGTCACGTTCCCGCGCGCGTCCGTCACCCGGCGTCGCTAGTAAAGTCTGGAGACAGCTCATCGAGGTAAAGCTGGCTCAAGAATTGGTCGAAACTCTCTGACACCGGGAACATAGAGCCACCGTACCCATCCCAGAAAACGACGCCTCCTGACGGAGTCAAGCAGAACACGTCGGCGCCTTCGGTGGTCGCGATGGGTATCAAACCAGCGGGAAGATCGCTACCATTCGCCAGATTCCATGCAAGATCATAACACTCCATCGGATGACCAACTCCGAAGAAGAAGTGTATACGCGCATAAGGACTCGCCTCGCACATCGGAACGACCACAAGATCTCGCTCTGGACGACCACCATTCCTTATCAAGAGGAATTTGCGGTAGCCATCAGGCAAGACAAGACCGAACTACTGCTCGACAATTTCAACGTCGCTTCCGACGACAGGTTTAGCCGCTTCATGAGTACGTATCATCGTCACTCCTACTTGGCTGAAACAAACCCACCCGTGTGCCCGGTCTTCTGGTGAATAGCTCTCGGGACGAGCTGCATCGTCCTCCCGTCCTGGTGATGATGCCGCGTCATCCCTGACGGTGTCTCCTTCAAACCTGCCGCCCGGTTCGCGGCAGCGAAGTCGCCAGGCCGTGTTCCCGAAGGAGTAATCTTCACCTCGGCCGCCACTACCCCGGCTGCCCGGAAGTCGGGAAATCCCTTCGAATCGAAGGGTACGCCTGTGACCGGGTGAGGCTTCCCAGCCAAGTGGCCATTTCGCACCGGTGCGCTGACTCCTGCCTTCGCAGTTGTTGAGGATGAGTCCGATTGCTGGGGTGCAGCTTGCGGCGGCTTCGCTGGCTGCGCCGCCACGGGCGCCTTCGCTGGCTGCGCCGCCACGGGCGCCTTCGCTGGCTGCGCCGCGGATGCCTTCGCCGGCTGTGCTGGCGGTGCTGGCCGCGGTGGCTGCGCCGGCGGCGGTGGGGGCGACGAGGGCGCCCGCTGCTGGGCAGCAGGCGGAGGCACCGGCGCAGGCGCTGAGCTCGTGGGTACCTTACCCTGCGCCTGCTGCTCCGCGATGCGCTGTGCCTGTATTATCTGGTTATAACGAGCGGCCTCAGGTCCGTACCAGCCATTCGGGCTCCGCTCGCCATTGCTACCAGGCGGGAAGTTCCGGTGCCCCCCTTGCGCCTGACGCCCATCCGGGTCGACCAGGTTCACCGGGTTGTTCAGCGTGTAGCTGTACAGCCCCAGGTTCCCCGGGTTGAACACCCCTCCGCCCGGCCCTCCCTCCATGTACTCGTCCAGGATCGGATCTGGGCTCAGCCACACACTGCTCCTCGGGTCGTAGTACCGCGCCCCGAAGTAGTACAGCCCCGTCGCCTGGTCGAGCTCCTTGCCCGTGAACACGTACGCTCGCCTCAGCTCGTACCGCGAGTCCGACGCGTCTATCCACAGCTCTCCGCTCGGGAAGTACTCGTCCCGCTGCGTCAGCGTCTGCTCGTTGTTCGACGCGAAGCTCGTGCTGCCCAGGTGGTCCGGGTGGTAGTACAGCGTCGGCGGGTCACGGAACCAGTCCGGATCCATCTTGCTCGCTATCCGCGTCTGCCCCGCATAGATGTGCTTCGTCACGAACCGACCGTCCCGCAGCGTCAGGTGCTGGTCGTGGTACGCCGTCTCCTCCTCGCCGCTCACGTGGTGCAGGTGCACCCGACGCTCGCCGCATCCACCTCATCACTCCTTTTGAAGAATGGATGCGAGTTCTGGAAACCCGCGCCGAGCGATCTGCATCTCGTCCTCGGATAGCAACATATATGCCTCGCGCTCATGCGAAATCGTAACGAGCAACACATCTCCGCTGCGGCGGAGGAAACAGGGGTCCTCCGGTGCGGCGGGATGAATCCAGCTGAATAAGCTGGCCGCTTGTTGCTTCATCCGTTCCAGAAGCCCCTCGCCAGCGGAGTATCGATAAACAGTAGCCTCGTCGGCATACAGCACTGTCCCAGGCCATTCTTTTTCCCGGGAAGCATCCAAGAGAAAAGGGCTCAGGAGGTCCAGCTGGCTCTTGATAGAATCTCCCGGATCTAGTTGCGGATCCCGTACGACCAGAAGCATCGTCGGAGCTATCATACAACAAAATTCTACCAGCTGTCCGTACACGACCCCTCCTGGCTCATCCGTAAAAACGTAGCAGTCCATTTCTTTCATTCCTTGCATCGTCTTCACTTGACGGGGATGTGGTCGACCGGACCCACGTGACCGTGCGGCTTTTGTCCAGGCCCGGGCGTGGAACTCGGCGATCTCAGCGGGTGGGCCTCGGGCCCTCGCACCTGGCGATAGAGCGAGTGCGTTCGCTTCTTGACCGTGTTGACCTTCAGAGTTCGATCGAGCCCGGAGGCCTCGCTGGCGGCGCCGAGCAGCGTCAAGAGCGTGTGCGCCATGGCGACCAGCAGCAGGAGCCGATCGCGCCGGGCCGCATCGCGGATGTGCGTCGCCGACAGCCCCATGCCGAAGTGGAGGTCCTTGGTGTCGCGGAAGGTCTCCTCGATCGTGAACCGCCGGCCATAGAGCTTGACCACCTCCGTCGCCTTCGTGGTCGCGAGCGACGTCGCCAGGCACCATGCCTCCTTCATGCGCGCCGCCTTCACGAGCACCACGGCGCCCACGGCGGCACGCTTGTCCGTCACTCGCGCGCCGACCAACGACTTCGGCCGGCCGTTCGACGGCACCCAGTCCTCGGCGGGACGCACCGCGCCCTCGGCCGATTCAACGAAAATGCAGCCTCGGAACCGGATGACGAAGTCCCAGCCGAACGCTTCCAAGAGCGCGTAGAGCTCCTGGTAGCCGAACGCCCGGTCGGCCAGGAGCGTGATGTTCGCGTTCTCGGGCAGCCAGGTGTGCAGCCGCTCGACCATCTCCAGTTCATGTCCGGTGCGCTGATCCTTCAGCGCCGACTTCTTTACCGTCTTCCAAGCCAGCGGCATCGCCCGACCGTGGGTCGTCACCATGTAGGCGCAGAGCGTCGTGTGGTCGTCCTTGTCGAAGTCGGTCCAGTCGAGGGCGATGAGAATCGACGCGTTCTCTCCCACGACGAATCGGACAGAGCGCCAGCACGATGTCGAGCGACAGGGCGTCGTTACCCAACATGCGGTCGACCTGCTTGACGCCGCTCTTGGCGGTGATCTGCGCGACGTTCGCGTAGGCCTGCCCGATGGCGTGGATCGACAGGACGGCGGCGTTCAGGACCCCGGCGACGCCGTTTGCCAGCGACAGCACGCGCAAGGCGTGCAAGTCGGCGCCGAAAACGCGGTCCACGAACTCCCGGGTGTGCTCCAGACCGAGCTTGTCTCGGTCGGGCTTCTGGGTCGAAAGCGACTCGGCAACGGTCACGGGTGGCATCATGCCGCATCAACCATCAGTCGGGCGATGGATTCCCGGCTCCGTGACGAACGAGGGGATCCCTCAGACCGCCGACCGCACAAGACCCCACGGGCAATAGTGTCCTGTTCTGGATTAGCGCGCACAAACCGCAACCTCATCCTATTGCCTCAAAATCGGCTCCTCATAGTCGATGTTTCCATCATTCGCCTCAGCCTGCAAATAGGATTGCACTAGCGATATATCAACAGTATTAGGGACGCTTACAGCAAGCAAACCGTGCCCCTCCAAGTACTCAGTGAAGCATCCGATCATTGTAAGATGCGCGCTCAACCGATCGACACAGGATCGCTCGAAAAACACGATCCGCACAAGGGAGTTCCCGGAGCCACACAGCAACCTTTCAAACCAAAGGTCTCCCTCGTCTTCGCGCACGAGCACCGTGTCTCCAAGCGTCGCGTCGCGTGCGAAGAAAGGCACGTTATCTAATATGTACTCTCCAGCACCCGTCCCCGGCTGAGCCCAGAGAGACTCCACGGCGATGGGCGGGTATCCATCTTCATCTTGAATCAGACGAAAATGTACCTTTTCAAGTCGGCTCATCAGCGAGGTCCTTTGCGGAGATTGCAATCACGACAGAGCACCTGCCCATTGTTAGGGGAACCGTTTCCGTTCTTAATCTTCGGGATGATGTGATCGACATGCGTTTCGTTCTTTGGAGGTGTCACCCCCGTCCGGCTCTGCTGAGCCGGGACGGTAGGTTGACCGCAGCTAGTGCATGTAGTCTGACCGGCATTTGCCGCAGCGTTCGCGGACTTGACTGCAGCTTTTCCAGCTCGTGTGAAATTTCTCCCTGCGCGTTCACCTCCTGCTCCACCTTTTGCAGATCCTGTGGGTGACTCCGGCTGCTTCGCTGTCGCCGGCATCGGCTTTGCGGGCGGTGCCGCCTGCGCCGGCTTCGCTGGCTGCGCCGCCGCGGCTGCCTTCGCCGGCTGTGCTGGCGGTGCTGGCCGCGGTGGCTGCGCCGGCGGCGGTGGGGGCGACGAGGGCGCCCGCTGCTGGGCAGCAGGCGGAGGCACCGGCGCAGGCGCTGAGCTCGTGGGTACCTTACCCTGCGCCTGCTGCTCCGCGATGCGCTGTGCCTGTATTATCTGGTTATAACGAGCGGCCTCAGGTCCGTACCAGCCATTCGGGCTCCGCTCGCCATTGCTACCAGGCGGGAAGTTCCGGTGCCCCCCTTGCGCCTGCCGCCCATCCGGGTCGACCAGGTTCACCGGGTTGTTCAGCGTGTAGCTGTAAAGCCCGAGGTTCCCCGGGTTGAACACCCCTCCGCTCGTCCCTCCGTCCATGTACTCGTCCAGGATCGGATCCGGGCTCAGCCACACACTGCTCCTCGGGTCGTAGTACCGCGCCCCGAAGTAGTACAGCCCCGTCGCCTGGTCGAGCTCCTTCCCCGTGAACACGTACGCTCGCCTCAGCTCGTACCGCGAGTCCGACGCGTCTATCCACAGCTCTCCGCTCGGGAAGTACTCGTCCCGCTGCGTCAGCGTCTGCTCGTTGTTGGACGCGAAGCTCGTGCTGCCCAGGTGGTCCGGGTGGTAATACAGCGTCGGCGGGTCACGGAACCAGTCCGGATCCATCTTGCTCGCTACCCGCGTCTGCCCCGCATAGATGTGCTTCGTGACAAACCGCCCGTCCCGCAGCGTCAGGTGCTGGTCGTGGTACGCCGTCTCCTCCTCACCGCTCACGTGGTGCAGGTGCACCCGCCGCTCCCCGTCGCCGTCGTACAACATCCGCGACAGCACCTGCCCGTTCTGCGTCACCCGCGTGACGCGGTTCTCCTCGTTCCAGTCCGTCGTCCGCGTGTCCGAGCCACGGTACGTCCAGCCGGTCTGGTTGCCGCTCGCGTCATACCGCATCTCCCGCGGCCACGGCATCGACTCCGCCACCAAGTGCTCCTCGATGCGCTTCGGCGCGTGCGGCTGCGGGCCCGGGTACTGGTACTCCGACCGGTACGTCTGCTCCCGGATCGCATGATCCTCGCGCCATCCGTCGCACCCAGCCGGAACCGGCGTGGGACACGCCTGCGGCACGTACCGGTAGCTCGCCTGGTCCTTCGTCAGGATGTTGCCAATCTCGTCGTACGCGAACGACAGCCGGTACCGGTACTGCCAGTCTCTCCGGTCCTGGTACGTCCCGCTCGCCGAGATCAGCTGGTACAGATCGTCGTACCCGTACTCCTGCGTCGTCGGCCCCACCAGCACCGACCCCGGCATGTCCTGTTCGTACGGCACCTCGTTCCGCACGCGCTCCAGGTTGCCTGCCGGGTCGTACGCATACCGCATCCGCTGGAACGCCCGCGCCGGCCGGCCGCGCTCCGCGAGGTACCGATCGCGGTGGTCCGCGTTGATCTCCTGAAGCCGCCGCGACTTCTCGTAATACCGATACGACGTCGCGATCCCGTTGCCGTGCACCACCCTCACCCGCTGCTCGAACTCGTCGTACCCGATGTGCTGCAGGTACTGCGTCACCGCCGGCTCGTCCGGATGCTGCGGGTTCGTCTGCGTGTTCGTTCCCACCGCCGACCGGACAAGGCCCCCTCGGTCGTAGCCGTACGTCACCACCTCCGCCCCGGAGCCAGGGAACTTCAGCGACAGCAGCCGCCCGAACCCGTCAAAGTCGTACTCCATCGTCGCCTGGTACGGCCCCCGGTGCGGCTCCCTCAGCCGGGGGAACTCCGTCGTCAGCTTCGCCACGTTCCCCAGCCGGTCATACCAGAACGTCCTCGTCCCCGCCTCGCTCTGCTCCTCCACCAGCCGCCCCGCCCGGTTGCCGTGATCATCGCCTGCCTCGCCCGGCGCGCCGTACACATACGTCACGTCCGTCGAGTCCGGGTAGTTCACCCGCCTGAGCCGGTTGTAGTCATACTCGTACCGGATCAGCTTGTCCGCGCCTTCCGCCAAGAGCTTCGCCGTCTGCCGCGCACCGACGTTGCCCGACCGATCGTAGCGCCACTCCGTCCGCCCCATGTCCGGGCTGGTCAGCGTCACCATCCGCCCCAGCGTGTCGTACGCCACCGCCGTCACGTTCCCGCGCGCGTCCGTCACCCGCACCAGCTCGTCGACCGCGCTGTACCCGTACCGCGTCATCAGCGTCGTCCACGCCTCCGACCCGCGCAGCCGATTGCGCTCCTCGACCGCCACGATCGCGTTGTCCACGTCCTGGTACGCCTTGCGCACCTTCCCCTTCGGGTCGACCTCCGTCGCCACGAACATCGCCACGCCGTCGAGCTCGTCGATATCGTAGCTCGTCGTCGTCACCGCCTCGCCGCCCTCGGCCTCGTCGTCCGGCTCCCTCCGCTCGACGATGCGCGAGAGCACGTCGTACTCGAACGTCGTCGGGTGCTTCAGCGCCACGTCCACGAACGCCGTCGCCTCCCCCGTCGCGAACACCGGCTGCCCCTGCTGCCAGACGCGCCCCCGCTCGTCCAGCACCACCCGGCCGCTCACGCTCATGCCCACGGTAGGCGCGGCCCCCGTCCCTGGGTCCTTCTCCAGGTCCTTCTTCGTCTGGATCACCCGGTCCAGCCCGTCGATGAACGTCACCGTGTCGATCGGATCCCCCGGGTGCTGCACGTCCTTGTGCCGCGTCCGCGCCCACGCCGGCATCGCGACGCTCTCCCCGGGCTGGAGCGCATACTCGAACGCGATCGTCGCCTCCGCCGCCGCCAGCGGGTCGTCCGGACCGAACACGGCCCGCAGCCGCCCGAACGCATCGAAGTCGTAGTGGACCTCATGGCCGTTGACGTCCCGCACCGCGCTCACCGCGCCGTAGCGGTAGTCCGACCACGTCTCCGAGAGGTATCCGAACGAGTCCTCCACCCGGGAGAGGTACGTCTCCGCCACATCGTCGTACTCGTACGTCAGCGTGAAGCCCCGCGGCTCGATCGCCTGCTCCAGGTTGCCGTACGCGTCGTGCGAGAACTCCCATGTTGGATTCGTCGCTGCGTCGCCCGTGTACGGCGCGCCCGTCGCCGGATCCTTGCCCCCGATCACCGTGCTCGTGATCCACTTCAACGCCCCGGTCACCTCGTCGTACCCGGCGGTGCGCTCCCGCAGCAGCCTCCCCGCGCTGTCGCGCGCCTCCACGCTGTCCGCTCGCACCACGTGCGGCCCGTCGTACGTCACATAGTGGATCGTGGTCGTGACGTCGTCCTCCAGCGTGCCTGGCTCGCCGTGCTCGATCACCTCGATGAGGTTGCCGCGGTCGTCCCAGTCCCGCTCCTCGCTCGTCTCTTTGCCAGGCGCGCTCGGGTCCGTCGTCTTGCCCTCGTACCACGACATCGTCCGCTGCTCTTCCCCGGGGAAGAACGAGCCCGTCAGCGTCGCCTGCGCCCCGGGCGCCCGGTACACCACCTCTTGCCGGCTGAACAGCCGCCCCTCGGCGTCCTGCTCGATCACCTCGGCCACGAGCCCGCGCCGGTAATAGTCCTGGTTGTGGTACCGCGTCACGATCTGCGAGCCGTCCTCGCGCGTCGCCGTCACCTGCGCAAAGCCGTAGTCCTCCCGCTCCGCCCGGTCGTAAAACCCGCTCTGGTGGTAATCGAACGTGTGCACGTACGCGGGCGTGCCCATGCCGTCGTCCACCTCCACCCGCGACAGCACCCATTTGCCGCCGGGCATGTCCACGCTCAGCTCGTCCGGGCTGCTCGCATACGCCACCTTGTTCCCCTCACGCGCATAGTCCAGCCGGATGCTGCCGCCAAACGGACGCACCACGCGCGACAGCCGGTTGGTCTTGCCCGTCAGATTCAGCCGCGCACGAAGCGCCGGGTCGCTCTCGCGCAGCATCCCCTCGCTCAGCTTCAGCACGTGATCCGCCGTCCCGTCCCCGTCCACGTCCTCCCATGCGAGCTCGCTCCGTCCGTCGCTCAACCCGAGCTGCGCCGCGATCTCGAGCACGATGCACACGTACGGCGTCGGGATCTTGATCGGCACGCCATACCCCGCGTTGAACGCCGTCGTCTCCGAGAACGACAGCGCGTCGTTGCTGCCGTTGATCTCCTTCGTGAACTTCTTCTCCAGCACGACGCCCCACGGCAGCGCGCCGCTCACCGCCGGCGCGCTCCACCTCTCCTCGGGCCCGAAGCGGTCGCCGAGGTTCAGTCGGACGCGGTAGTAGCCCTGTCCAGGTTGCTTGATCACCCGGTCGGGCAGCCTGTCGCCGTTCAGGTCCACGAAGTCGACGAGCGTCCGGCTCACCGTGTGCGCGATGCCGCCGCCGATCCCCGCATAACCCACCTGCAGGCTGTTCGTCGTGTTGTCCTGCACCCGCACCGACGAGAGCTTCTCCGGAGACCAGACCCGGCTCAGCGCGGTCAGCGGATCCCCGTCGACCTCCGGCAGCGGCTCGAACGGATCGCCGCTCGGATCGAGCGACGCCCAGGGGCGCTCGTCGCCGAAGCGGTAGCCGAGGTTCAGCTGCACATGGAGCACGCCGCCCGCGCTCCTCACCTTGTCCGGGAGCCCGTCGCCGTTCACGTCGAGCAGGTCGCGCGTCGTCTGCGACGTGCCCCAGCTCTTGCCGAGAGAGGGCAGCACGCTGAGCACCTCCTTGGTCTCGGCGCTCGCCTCGATCTTCTCCGCAATCGCGGACGCCGCGGATCCGAAGCCGAACCCGAACCGCGCGCTCATGGTCTCGATGACCCGGATGTCCCCCGGCCCCTCGAGGGTCAGTGCGCCATACTGCCCCGGCTGCTGCCCGTCGCACCGGCCGCCGCCGCCGCACGTCTGGATGCGCACGCCGCCCTGCGTGACGGCATCGGGCCGTCCATCGCCGTTGACGTCGACGAGCTCCAGCTTCGACTCGGTTGTCCCGGTCGTCACCTGGAACGACCCGATGAGCGCGAGCTCCGCCGAGCCCGAGCCGTTGTGGCTCTTCCTCAGCCCGGGGACGTTGGCCACGTCCTCCGGCCGGACGCCGCCGACGCGCGACGGCTTGAGCTCCCCGGCCCGGATGTACATGTCCGCGCCCGAGCCCCGGAACACCGGGCCGCTGACGCTGCCCACGAGAGGAAACCCGGCGTCGCCCGGCGACCAGCTCGCGTGGTATCCCTCCCAGTGAGGCTCGACGCGCGTGAAGTAAGGCGGCCTGTTCTCCTCCGGCCTCCGGCGGAGCTGGTTCTCGTCGAACGGGTACTCCGTCGTCCACTCGCCATAGCTGAAGCCGCGGAACCCGCCCACCATGCGGGCGTCCACCTGTTCCAGCTGCGACAGCGGAAGCGCCGTCCCGCCGATCGTGCTGTCGCTCAGCTGCACGGGCGCCACGATCGACTCCTCGGGCACCGAGATCGGCCCGCCGTCGCCGGGCGACGCTTCGAGCCCGCAAACCCTCTTTCCGGACGGAGCACCGGACCTGGGCGCGCACTCGCCCACAGCGCGGCAGCTCCCAGGATCCGCGTCGTGGCCGCACACCTCGGTGTAACGGGCGAACCCCTGGTACTGCACGCGCGACGGGTCGACCACGTTCTCGCCGAGCTCGGCGTACAGGAACAGGAGATCGCCCTGGAGCACGGCCACCGGCCACGCGATCTCGGTGCCGAGCTGCGCGCCCGACACCCTGGTCCGATGGAGCTCGACGCTCTGCCCCGAGTCGACGTCCCGGCGCACGAGCCGCACGTCGAACGCATCGAGCGCGTCGGTCCGGACGAAGCTCGCCTGCACCGTGACCTGCCCGTCCGCCCCCGCGGCCCAGCCAGGCACGCTCCGGTCGAGCACGGAGAAATCGTCCGCGAAGGTATAGGTGTACAGCGGGCGCCCGAGCGCGTCGGGGCGCATCATTTCTCGCGGAACCATCCGCCGGCAGGTGTCCAGCAGGCAGAGCTCCGTATAGCGGATGCGCGGGTTCCAGCGCGTGACGTCGCCCTCGATGTCCTCCTTCGGGTCCACGCGGAAATAGAGCGCATCCGTCGGACGGACGCGGACGCGGACGCCGCTCCCGCACCCCCCATCGCCCTCGGGGACACACGCAGCATCGCTCGGCCCGATGTCCCTCTGCCAGAGCAGCTGTTGCTCGCGGTGAAACTTGTCATTCGGCAGCGGCGCCAACGTCGTCTTCGTGATCGACGCCGTCACCCCGTCTCCCGCGCCGCCCCCGGCCAGCGACACGCCCCCGTCGATGATGATGATCCCGTCGATCGGCGGCACCCATTTCACGAGCGCGCTGGTCCGGTAGAACGCGTTGCGGAGCGCCTCGACCTGCTCGCCATCGCTGAAATCCTCGTCGATCGTGAACCCGGCGCCGCGGGCGCCCGGCCCGAGCCGCGCGTTGTTCGGGTTCAGCGTCGCCCCGCTCCCGTCGAGCAGCTCCGGGAAGCCGTCCCCGTTGATGTCGAGCAGCAGGCTCTGCGCGGTCGCGGTGCTCCAGGCGCGGTTGCCACCGAGACCTCCGAGCTCCTGGAACAAGTGCATCGCCCCCTGCAGACCGACCGTGATCTGGTGCGTGCTGCCCGCGCTCTCCGGCGAGAACGCGTTTCCGCTCGACCGATCCGGGAGCGAGTTCAGCCAGACGCCGTTGCTGCCCACGAAATCCGGGAGCCCATCGCCGTTGATGTCCGTGAACGCGACGTCCTCGTCGTCCGCCCCGAACGAGACGGAGACCCCCACCCCGGCGTGCGGATCACACACCGTCGGCCCCACGCCGACGAACGCGCTGAGCCCCCCTTCGACCGAGCTCGTGGCCCCGAGGCCATCGCGCCCTTCCGCAGGACGGCCCCACTCGGTCGGCGCCGAGAACACCTGGAGCTCGCCGTCCTCTTGCTGGAGGCCGAAGTACTCGAAGCCGTGCTCGTAGAGCATCTCCTCACCGCCGTTTCCATGGACAGCGATGCTCTTCAGCAACGACTTGTGATGGTGCCGCGGGTCCGGCGTGTCGTACGCGAAATGATAGCTCCGGATGATCTCCTCGGCGCCGGGCGCCTGGCCCATGGTCACGTCGACGCGCGTGAGCCGCCGCGTCGTCCGCACCTCGAAGCCGGCGCGCGCCGAGCTCACGACGTCTCTCCGCTGCGCTCCGTCGTCCACGGAGAAGACCACGTGATAGTGCGCTCCAGGGAAGCCGCTCTCGTGCTCCGTGTAGTCGATCCGCTGCGGATAGAGCTGCACCCAGTCCTCGCCCTCGGGCGCGTCCTTGAAGTACGAGATCCGCATCCGGTTGCCGAACGTGTCTTCCACCCGCTCCAGGTTCCAGCGGAAGATCCCGGCCTCGCCGGACCGGTCCGTAAGGCGCGCGTCCGCGCTCTCGCCGTAGGTATACCGGGTGCCGTCCTTGTCGGTGACCACCCAGTGAAAGCTCCCGGGATCGGCCCCGAGGCGCTCGATGCGATCGAACGCGCCCTCGACGCGCCGCTCGTACCTGCCCGGCTGATCGGGGATGGCCCGCAGCATCTGGCCGTCGAGCGAGTAGAGCTCGTCGCCCGTGTACCGGGGCACGCCGAACCGCGTGTCGATCTCGATCGCCGAGACGCGCAGATCCCACCCCACGCCGAGCCAGCCATTGTCCAGCTCGCTCTCGTACGTGACCGCCAGATCCGGCGCGATGCCGCGCCGGCCCGGCGGCACCTCGATCGGGAACGACAGCTGCGCCGTGCCCTGACCGTTCGCCTCCGGCGGCTCGATGAACGACACGCCCGCGGACGGGCTCGCGAGCTGGATCCCCTTCATCGCGTTGGGATCGAACGACTGCGCCCCCGGCTGATCCGGCATGGAGATCGCCGCGTTGACGAAATCGGTGAAGTGATCCGTCAAGCTCGTGAGCTCCCGGGCCCCGCCCTCCTCGACGCGCCCGAGCTTCGTCCATCGCTGGACCGTCTCGTCGAAGTAGAAACCGAAGATCTCCCTGGCCCTGGCGCCGCTCGGGATCGCCGTGGCGTCGACAGGCAACGTCAGCTTCACCGGCTTCTTGAACTTGAGCCCGTGCGGGCCGAAGCGGAACGCGCGCCCCTCGGGCGTCACATTGCGCATCGCGCGCCCCATCGGCTGCACCTGGACGGGCATCAGCGGGCGGATCGTGATGCGCGTCGTCTCTTCCAGCGCATCGGGCGGGAGTTCGAGCGTGGCGCCCGCGAACGAGAGCACCGCGCCCTTGTCCGGGCTCACCACCGCGCCATAGGGCGCGCCGTGGTCCACGACGAGCCCGCTCGGCGCGGCGCCCGCGGCGCACGGACCGAGCTCTAGCTCGCGATCGAGGCGCGTGCCGTCCTCGAGCCGCGCCTCGAGGCGCGCCGTCCACGTCCGGTGACTCGCCCCCTCGGGCTCCGGGAGCGTGAGCTCGAAGCTGCCGTCGTCGCCCAGCGCAACCGGCTCCGGGCCGGCGAACAGGCGTGCTCGCGACGCGTCTTCGCCGGCCAGATCGAGGAACCCGCGCACATGGGCCCTTCCCTCGGCGCACTCACCGTGCAGCGGCGTGCTCAGCGCGATCCTCCGCGCGCGGGACGGGACGGGGCTCGCCACCACGGCGACGTCCGACACCTCGGCGCGGCTCCCCTTCGCAGGCGTGATCTGCACGGAGGCCGCCCCCGGCCATGTCGCTGACTCCGGGAGATCGAACCGGTGCCAGCCCGGCGGCAGGTCCTTCAGGTCGAAGCGAAGCCCCTCCGCTCCTTCGCTGGGCGCAATCCGGAGCTCCCCGGCGCCCGCGCTGGTCAGCTGGAAGAGGAGCGCGTACGGCGCCACAGCCGCGCCGAAATCGAGGCTCAGCGCGTCCGTGCGAGGCGCGCGCTCGCCGCCGGCCGGCCGGGCGCGCGCCTCGGCAGCGGAACGCGCCTCGATCACACCGGCGTGCGGGATCCCGACCACCCGGAGCGCGCTCACGATGAATCCGTGCTCCTGCTCCGCGGAGGGCCGGAACCGCACCACGTTGTCGCCGCGCCTCAGCCACGCGGGCGCGATCTCCTCGACTTGCAGGCCTCCGGTCGCGGGCGCTGCCGCCGGGGAGCCGCCGCGCGGGGCCGTGCCGTTGATCTGCCGGCTCACGCTCGACCAGTGGCCGCGGCCCTCCAGCTGGTAGACGAGGAACGCGCGCGCGAGCGCCCGTGGATCGGTGTCCACGTGGAGCGACAGCGATTGCTCGCCGCCCGTGCGCGTCACGGTGGCCCGCTCGGAGGTCGCGGCGAACTGGTAAGCCCCGGCGAGCCGCCCGGCGAGCACGCGATCGGCGAGCTCCACCTCCGAGAGGCCGCGCGTGGGCGCGCCGGCGGTCCAGAACAGGATCTCTTGCGGCCCGCGCTCGCCCGAAGGAAGCCACTCGATGACGACGTGCTGGGCCGTGACCGCCATGGGAAGACGCGTCCAGCGCTCGCCCGTGTCGTGGAGCGGCACGTCGACGAGGCCGGAGACGGCCTGAAACCCCGCGCCGTCCTCCGCGCCGACCGTGAGCGCGCCCTCGCTGCGCCCGTAAAGCGAGAGCGCCTCGAGCGAGGTGGGCTGCGGAAACGAGACCCGGATCCGCACCTTCTCCCCGGTCTCGCTGCGAAGCCCCGTATCGCGGCGGCCGTCGAACAGCACCCACGGGTCCGCAACCGGGCCGGGGCCATCGGCGCGAACGTCCGCTGGCAAGGCCACCATCGGGACGACGGCGAGACCGCCGTGGCCGCCTGCGGGTTCTGCCGCGCTCGCGAGCACGGCGGCGTCCCCGGCGAGCGCCGCCGCGGGCTCGGCGCCGCCGCGAGCGCCGGTGAGCCGCGCTCGGAAGGGATCGCCTATCCGGCGCAACGTCGACGCTTGAGCCCACGCGCCGAGGGGCGCGCTCACCACCATGAGCAAGAGAACGCAACCCGCGCACCGCGGCCATACCCGTCTCATCCACCCGGACGTCATCGCTTGCCTCCGCGGGCGCGAAGGGAGCAAACGACATCGTAAATAGCAATTACAAGCGATAACAAGCGGGGCGGTCTCGCCGCGAAAGGCGCCAGATTCGACCGGTTCCCAGCACGATTTCAGCGCACCCGAAGGTGCTGCGCGTCCGAGCCATCGAATTCGGACTACCGGATGCGGAGAAGTTCATTATCCTGTGACGCTCCAGCAACACTCCTTGGCTCGCCCTCTCGGCCGCCCGTGCGGCCGTGGGGGTGGCCGATCACGCCATTCACGGAGGTGACCTTGCGCAATCTCACGATCGGGGACCTGAAGCTCGCGCTGCGCGATCTCTTGACCGACAAGGCCGATGAGCTGCGCCTGTCGGCGACAGGCAAGCTGTATGAGCCGAGGCTCAGGGCGAAGCAGAAGGAGATCGACGCGATCCCCGACGCCGCGGGCACGCAGGCGCCGCTCGCCAGGGAGCTCGCCGAGGCGGACGCCCGGCACGACGGCCTCGGGGCGGCCGTCTTCTTCCTGTGCAAGGCCGTCGAGGCGCACCCCGCCTTGCCGGCGGCGCTCAAGGAAGCGGCGGCGACAGCGCAGCAGGCGTTCGTTCCGAAGCTCGACGTGCTCCGCGCCCCGTACGCGGACGAGGCGTCGGCGGCGCTCGACAACCGGCCCGAGCTGACCCGGCTCAAGGCGGAGCTGAAGGCCGCCGCGACCCCCGGCGGAGGGACGCTGCACGACTGGGTGAAGGCGTTCGTTGCCGCCGGCGACGACATCGACGGCCTGCTCCGCAGGCGCGCCACGCTCCTCGCGACGGGCGAGAACGCCGCGGCCACCGGCCCGCTCCGCGGCGCCGCGGTCGGGCTGCTCGGGCGGTTCCGGGAGGCGCTCCGGGACGAGATCCAGGAAGAGGGCAGCAAGCTGCCGGCCGACCACGAGGCGCGGCTGTTCGCCTACGTCGACAAGCTCAACGCCGATCGCGAGCGGGCCCTGCGCGGGCGCGCATCGCCCGAGCAGGCCCCGCCCACGCCCTCCAGCCCGCCGACGGTGCCCAGCGAGGTGGCGCCGGCCGCGCCGGTGGTGAGCGCCGATCCCGAGCTGTAGCCGGACCGCTCGCGGCGACATGCCGGGGGCCTGCTCGCCGAGGCACCCGCCCATGTCCGACATGCCGGGGGCCTGCTCGCCGAGGCACCCGCCCATGTCCGACATGCCCGGCGGCCTGCTCGCCGAGGCACCCGCCCATGTCCGACATCCCCGGCGGCCTGCTCGCCGAGGCACCCGCCCATGTCCGACATGCCCGGCGGCCTGCTCGCCGAGGCACCCGCCCATGTCCGACATCCTCGGGCGCATCAGCCCAGCAGGCGCTTCCCCATGTTCGACATACCGCCAGGAGGCCCAGCAGCGCCCGCGCCGCCTCGCTCACCCCCCGCCAACAGCCGCGCGCGCAGCGCGTTCACAGATGTGCTGACGCGCACCGCTACGCTCATCACCAATGCCCGCTACATCTTGGCCGTCCACACCGAGGCCCTTCTGGTCTCCTTCAAGGAGCGCTCGAGCTTCGACGTCAGGTCGACATGTCGACGCGCTGTCCACCGGAAGCCGACTTTGCTTTGATGAAGGCCTTCATGTTCCGCCTCAGCACCGTGCGCGCCAAGCTCACCGTCCTCGTCGCGCTCTCTTCGCTCGCGACCCTCGCGGCCCTCCCCGTGCTCTCCTGGGTGATGCACCGGCAGCTCCTCGCGCAGATCAGCGAGCGCGTCCCGCAGGCGATCCGCAACTTCCGGCTGGAGCTCAGGCAGCAGCAGCGCGCCATCTCGGCGACCTCACGTCAGGCGTCTCGTGCGCGCGAGCTGGTCGAGGGGCTCCGGCTGCGGAACGAGTCGGACGTGGGGACGGCGCTCGAGGCCGTCATCGCCGCCCACCCCAACGTCGCCATCGTCGCCTTCGATGAGCTCGGCAATCGGGTCGCGGCGAGGGGGCTCGATGCGCCGCCCCCGAGCACGGACGAGGTCCCCGGGCTGACCGAGGGCCTCTCGGGCCTCGCGGAGATGGACGACCTGCGGGACGTGCTCGTCCATGGGTGTGATGGACAGCAAGGCTCGCCGCCCGCGTACATGATCGCCCAGCATGCGAGGAGCGACGCCGGATCGCTGCTCGCCTGCATCCCCATCGATCACACCTACTTCGACGAAGCGGCGACGAGGCTCGGCGTGGAGATCGCGCTCGTCGATCCGGCGGGCAAGAGGATCACGGGCACGGCGCGCTTCCCGACCGAGCTGCTCCAGGGCGCCGTCATCGGCGACGAGACCCACCCCACGATCGTCGAGCACGCGAGCTCGCTGTGGGCCCTCTCCCGCTTCGCGCCCCGATCATTGCGGGGCAAGGCCGGCGATTTTTCGATCGTCATGGCGCTCGACGTGAGCGACGTCCGGAACATCGTGCGCCAGAACCTGATGTTCGCGGCCGGCGTGCTCACCCTCGCGGCGCTCTTCTCGCTGGTCCTCGGCGCGCGCCTCGCAAGCACGATGTCGCGCGCGCTCTCCCGCGTGAACGTCGCCCTCAAGCACCTCGAACAACAGCAGTACGTCCATGTGGAGGCGGTGAAGACCGGCGACGAGCTGGAGGATCTCGCGACCGGCTTCAACTCGATGGTGGACGGCCTCAAGGAGCGCGACAAGCTCCGCAGCACCTTCGGCAAGTACATGACCGAATCCGTGCTCGAGCACCTGCTCGCCGGCAAGGTGCAGCTCGGCGGCGAGACGCTCACCGTCTCGATCCTCTTCTGCGATATCCGGAGCTTCACGACCATCAGCGAGAGGATGAACGCCCACGAGCTCGTGGGGCTCCTCAACGAGTATTTCACCGAGATGGTGGCCATCATCCTCGACGAGGGCGGGGTCGTCGACAAGTACATCGGCGACGCGATCATGGCCGTGTTCGGCGCGCCCGTCCCCAGGCCGAACGACGCCGTGCGCGCCGTGCGCGCGGCCATCCGCATGCGCGCCGCGCTCGACCGCTTCAACGAGCGACTCGCCAGACGGGGAATCCCGGCGCTGAAGACCGGCGTCGGGATCCACACCGGCGAGGTCGTCGCGGGCAACATCGGCAGTGAAGCGCGGATGGAGTACACCGTCATCGGCGACGCCGTGAACCTCGCCTCGCGCCTGGAGAGCGCGACCAAGGAGCTCGGCGTGAGCGTGCTCCTCAGCGAGGACACGCACCTCCTCGTGAAGGACGCCTTCAACACACGTCCCATCAGCGAGATCACGGTCAAAGGCCGCGTGCAGCCGGTGATGACCTACGCGGTGGCGGATCTCTGACGAGCGCAAAGGGGCGATAGCGCATCAAGGCGCTCGGCGCGGCGGGGGTGCGCGTGACCGCGGGCTAGCACCCAACGCCTCCGATCCCTTCGGAGCGTTCAGCGACGACTTTCTCCTCAATGCATGTTGGGCGGAAAGGAAGAAGGAAAGATTCGCAGGGAGGCGGGGAGGCGGGGAGGCGAGAAGGGTCCCCACCTCTCGCCTCTCCACCTTGGTCTGTATATATCTCTCTCCTCCCCGTCTCCCCGTCTCCCTGTGAACTCTCTCTTTCTCTGTCTCCCGCCCAACGAACCGCTGGTGCTGACCGCGCTTCGCGCGGTGCCTCGCCGACCATCCACGATGCACTCAGCCCGAGGCGGTCGCGTTCATCGAGCGCGAGTTCGGTCCGGCGGTGGCTCAGGCACATTCGGCCAGGCACGGCCCATCTCCCGACGTGCCCGCCCGCTCCCGCGCAGCCGCGCTCGTCACCCCCCCGCGAGCAGCCGCGCGATCTCCCCGCGCTGGCGCCGCGCCGAGCGCGCCAGGGAGAGCTGCCCCGCCGCCCGGTACAGGTTGTGCGCGACCCGCGTCGGGAAACGCGACGGGTCCCAGCCGAAGTACCGGTCCTCGAACGCATCCCGGCAGAACCTCGCCGCGAGCTCCAGCGCGATCCGCTCCGCCGCGTCCACGAGCGCCTCCCGCTCCTCCGCCCCGAACGGCCTCGCCTCGCGGTAGCCCGCCACCGCGGCGGCGAAGACCTCGAGATCGAAGCGCGTCTCGGTCGAGTCCTCCCCGACCGGGTTGCACCACGACCGCCACGCGTCGCCGAGCTCCACGTCGATCGACTGCAGCGCCAGCGTGTCGAGATCGAGCAGGCAGATCCCCTCCCCCGCCTCGGAGAAGCGCAGGTTCGAGATCTTGAGGTCGCCGTGGCAGTGCCGGACCGGCAGGTCGAGCCGCCCCCGCCACGTGCGAAACGCGTCGAGGATGGCGTCCGCCAGCCGCCGCCCCTCACCCCCGGTGGCCGCGCCGTCCAGCCGCTCCATGTGGAGCGCCGTGTCGTGCGCGCCCGCGCGGACGTGGCGGTACACGTGCTCGAGATCGTCCACCGCCCGGTGGAACCGGGCCGCGAGCTCCCCGGCGGCGCGCGCCAGCACAGGAGAGCCGACCCGGTGGTGCGTGCGGCCAGGGACGAAGTCCATCACCCGCCACACCGCGCCCTCCGCGTCGCGCGCGCACAGGGCGCCGTCGCCGGCGCGAAGCAACCGCGGCGTCGCGAGGCCGCGGGCCGCCAGGTGCGCCGTCACCGCCTCGATGTCGTCGTGGACCTCCGGGGCGAAGATGGGGCTCACCCGCTGGACCACGTACCGCGGAGGGTCGCCGGCCAGCCAGGTGCCGTTGATGAGGCCCTCGTCCTCGCAGCGGCGCACGGAGAGGCCGCTCAGGGGCGCCCACACGTCCGGGATCATCGGGGCGAGAAGCTAGCTGCGCTCGGTCTCGGAGGGCAAGGGAGGCGGCGCCGAGACCGCCGAGACCGCCGAGACCGCCGCGGCCCGCCGGCGCAGCATCCACTGCGCCCCGAGCCACGTGACGACGCCGGCGCCGAGGCCGAGCCAGGCCGAAGCCGCGGGCACGCCGGCGCGCTCCACCAGGAACGCCCCGCCGAGCAACGTCCCGCACAGGCCCGCCGTGAGGGCCAGGTTGTCGGCGGCCGAGAGCCGGCCGACGAAACCATCCAGCGAGAGCCGCTGGATCTCCGTGCTCGACAGCACCCAGTTCGCCCCGCTGCCCAGGCCCCACACGAGCACGACCGCGAGCAGCGCCGCAGGGTGGCGGGTCACCGCGAACACCGCGATCGCCCCGAACGTCACCCAGACGGCCCCGGTCGCCGCGAGCTCGCCCCGCAGGCCGCGGCGGACCAGCGCGACGCCGACCAGCGGGCCGACCCCGGTGCCCGCGCCGCGCACGCACTGGAGGATGCCCAGCGTGAGCGCGCCCGTGCCCGCGAAGGGGAGCTGCGTCGCGACGAGGTTGAGCAAGAGGAGCGCCCCGCCGTTCGCCATGTGGACCGGCGTCTTCGCGAGCACCGCGGCGAGCAGCGGCGGCCGCTCCCACGCGTGCCGCCACGCGTGGACCATGTCGCGGCGCACCGACGCGAGCGCCGACAGCATGCCGCCCTCCGCCGGCCGCCCCTCCGCCACCATCGGGGGGAGCCCCCGGAGGAACAGCGCCGCCAGGCCGAACGACGCCGCGTCCAGGGCGAGCGCAGCCGCAGGGCCGAGCCCCGCGATCAGGCCGCCGACCGCCATCCCGACCGCGAACATGACGCTCCACGTCGCCGACGCGATCGCGTTCGCCTCGAGCAGCTCGTCCTCCTCGACCACATGGCGCAGCACCGCGCTCTGCGCCGGCAAGCGCAGCGCGCCCACCGACGCGCGCACGAAGACGAGGAGCTGCACCCCGACCACGCTGCCGGCGACCGCGGCCCCCAGCATCCCGACCGTGAGCGCGCCCTGCACCACGCTCGTCGCGACGAGCAGCCACCGCCGATCCAGCCGGTCCGCGAGCACCCCCGCCACCGGCGCGAACAGCGCGATCGGGAGGTGATGCCCCACCATCACCAGCGCGAGCGCCACGACCCCGCCCCCCTCGCCCCCCAGCGCGAGCAGGCTCACAGCGACGAAGCTCATCCAGTCGCCGAGCAGCGAGACGACCTCGCTCATCCAGACGCGACGGAACGCAGGACGGCGGCGGAGCAGACCAGGACGGCGCTCCGGGCGCCTGCCGCTGTTCATCCAGGGCACACCATGGTAATCGCGCTCTGTCTCATGCGGATCTGCGCCATCATTCCCGCCTACCAGGCCGAGCGCAACGTGGGGGACGTCACACGGGAGGCGCTCCGGGTCCACGGCCTGGCCGGCGCCGTCATCGTGGTGGACGACGGGTCGAGCGACAGGACGGCCGAGCGGGCGCGCGCGGCCGGCGCCACGGTGCTGGGCCACCCGGAGAACCAGGGCAAGGGCGCCGCCCTCCGCACCGGGATGGAGTTCGCCCTCGCCTCAGGCTTCGACGTCGCGGTGACGATCGACGCGGACGGACAGCACCCGCCGGAGGAGGCGCGGCGCCTCATCGAGGCCGACGCCGACCCCGAGGCGCTGGTGCTCGGCATCCGGGATCTCGCGGGCGCGGGCGCGCCGCGCGCGAACCAGATCTCGAACCGGATCTCGAACTTCTTCCTCTCCCTCTTCGCCGGCCGCCCCTTCGCGGACACCCAGTGCGGCCTGCGCCGCTACCCGCTCCGGACGACGCTGTCACTCGGCGCCCGCGACGAGGGGTACGCCTTCGAGGCGGAGATCCTCCTGCGCGCGGTGGCCGCCGGCGTCCGCCTGGTCGAGGTGCCGATCCGGGTCATCTACCCGCCCGAGGGCGAGCGGCTCACCCACTTCGACAGCGTGCGCGATCCGGCGCGGATCATCCGCCGGGTGGTGGCGACGCTCGCGCTCACGCGCGGGCTCCGCCACGTGCCGGCCGAGCCGGTGCTGGCCCCCGACCCGGTCCGCCCGGCCGCGGCGAGCGCGCTCGCCACGGAGCTCGACCCCCACCCGCGGCAGCCGGCGACGGCGCCTCCCTGATTTGCGGCCGCCGCGCCTCGCACGCCACCGCCGCAAGCTCCTCGCGGCCGCCGCGCTCCTCGCCGCGCCGATCCTCGCGCACCTCGGCATCGCCGCCACGACGCGGATCGAGCCGCCCCCGATCCGCGCGGCCGCCGGCGAGCCCGAGGCGAGGCCGGGAGGGCTACGCGTGCTCGGCCCGGCCTACGTGCGCCGCCGCGGGCGGATCCTCGAGGCGCGCCTCTCCGGGTCGCCAGAGGAGATCGGGCACCAGCACGGGCGGCTCTTCTACCCGGAGATGGTCCAGAACGAGGGGACCCTCTACGAGCAGTTCCACCGCCACGTGCCGGTCGCCCCGCTCCGGTGGCTCATCATGGACCTGTCGCGCCTCGAGTTCCGCGACGTCGACGAGGGCATGACCGACGGCGTCCGGCGCGAGATCGCCGCGCAGGCCCGCGCCTTCTCGCCCGACCCGTTCGACGGCGTCCTCCCGACGTACCACCGCTTCGTCTTCCTCCAGTCGCTCTACGACATCGCGCTCTCGTTCGAGCACTCGCCGCTCATCGGCTGCACGAGCTTCGCGCTCACCGGGACGGCGTCGGCGGACGGGCACGCGGTGCTCGCCCGCAACTTCGACTTCGAGGCCGGGCCCGTCTTCGACGAGGGCAAGGCGGTGTTCCTCGTCCACGAGCAGGGGAAGATCCCGTACGCCTCGGTGTCCTGGCCCGGCCTGATCGGCGCGGTGACGGGGATGAACGCCGCGGGCCTCGCGCTCGTCGTCCACGGCGGGCGGGCCGGCGAGCCGCGGGCGGCAGGCGAGCCGGTCGTCCACACGATGCGCGAGGTGCTCGGCCGCGCGCGGGGCGTCGACGAGGCGCTCGCGATCCTCGAGGCGCGCGCGCCGATGGTCTCCCACCTCGTGATGCTGGTCGACGCGGGCGGCGAGGCGGCGATCGCCGAGCGGGCGCCCGGCGCGCCGCTGCACGCGCGCCGGGGCCGCGGCAAGGTCCCGCTCACCAACCACTTCGAGGGGCCGCTCGCGGGCGATCCGCGCAACCTCCGCGTCCAGGCCGAGACCTCGACCCGCCCGCGGCGCGAGCGCCTCGACGAGCGGCTCGCGGCGCTGCCCGAGGGCGCGACGATCGAGGCGGCGATCGACGTGCTGCGCGACCGGCGCGGGCGCGGCGGCGCGCCGCTGCCGCTCGGCGATCGGCGCGCGATCGACGCGCTCATCGCCACCCACGCGGTCGTCATGGACGCCACGGCGCGCGTCCTCTGGGTCAGCGAAGGCCCCCACCTCGCCGGCCGCTTCCTCCGCTTCGACCTCACCCGGCTGCTCGACCCCGCGTTCGACCCGGCGCTCGACACCGCCGAGCCCGACGCCCTGCCCGAGGATCCGCTGCTCACGAGCGGCGACTACGCCGCCTGGGAGCGCGCCGGCTCACCCCACGAAGGCGGGGAGCGCGGCAACGACAATCCTTAAAATAAACAGACGCAACCCAATAACCGCTCCGTCCCTCGCGCAAGCGCGGCGGCGCCGTCTCCATGCCGTGACGCCACGATCGCCAGCGTGGCGAGCGTGGCGAGCGAGCGCGACAGTCCCGCGCCCGGGACGCGCCTCATCCCACGGCGAGCACGAAAGCGCCGCGCCGCCACGCCTACGAAGGCCCTCCCCGCAGCGCAGCAGCGACATACCCGGCGCGAAATCGCAAGTTTTCGGCGTGGTTTCGGGGTGCCCTCTCTCCCACGCCCATACACCGGAGGTGGGACACCTCTCGTCCGGCGTGGCCTTACCGCAAGATTGCCTAGCGCGACCTTCCGTCCGACAATGCGATTCGGGGCGCCAAGGTCGCGGCATCGGAGCGGCGACCGGGTCGACCAGACCATGACGGACATCAACCTGATCAACACGACCCTCGATCAACGGTACCTCATCCTCGGGCTGCTCGGGGAAGGCGGGATGGGGGCGGTCTACGAGGCACGGCACCTGGGCACCGGCCGCCGCGTCGCCGTCAAGGTGATCACGAGCAAGCTCGCGCAGGACGAGGCGGTGATGGCCCGCTTCGAGCGCGAGGCCAGGGCGGCCGGCGCGATCGACAGCGAGCACATCGCGAGCGTGCTCGACAGCGGCAGGGACCGCGCGACCGGGCTGCCCTTCCTCGTGATGGAGCTGCTCAACGGCGAGGACGTCGACCAGATGCTCCGGCGGCTCGGCCCCCTGCCGCCCGAGCTCGCGCTCTGCATCGTGGCCCAGGCGTGCATGGGCCTCATCAAGGCGCACGACGCGCGCGTCCTCCACCGCGACATCAAGCCCGCCAACCTGTTCCTGGCGCGGCGCGACGGGGGCGAGTACGCGGTCAAGCTGCTCGACTTCGGCGTCGCCAAGATCCAGGCCGACGACTCGTTCGAGCACCACCAGGAGCTCACGGCCACGAGCAACCTGATCGGCTCGCCCATCTACATGTCGCCCGAGCAGGCGCGCAACATGCGGGACGTCGACGGCCGGACCGACGTCTGGTCGCTCGGCATCGTCCTCTTCAAGATGCTCGCCGGGCGCACCCCCTACAGGAACTCGCGGGGGCTCGGCGAGCTCATCGTCGCGATCTGCTCGACCCCGGCGCCGCCCATCCAGACGCTGGCGCCCTGGGTGCCCTACGAGGTCTCCGAGATCGTCCAGCGCGCGCTCCAGATCGACAGGAACCTGCGCTTCCAGAGCGCGGCGGAGATGCTCGACGAGTGCCGGATGCTCCTGCCGCACGGCATCTCGATCCACGAGAGCATGCTGCGGCCCCTCCCCGACTCGGTGCAGGCCGACATGCCGCCGCCCTCGCAGGGGCCGCCGAACCCCGACGCCCCGACGCGGCGCCCGCCCACGCCCGTGGGGACGCCCCGCAGCCGCACGCCGACGCCCGGGAGCACGTCCCGCAGCTGGCCGGACCCCGGCGAGATATCGACGCGGCGCCCGCCCACGCCCGTGGGGACGCCCCGCAGCTGGCCCGAGCACGTCACGCACAGCGGGCAGCTCGGCCAGAGCGGTCACCACCACGCGACCCAGAGCGGCCACCACCACACGACCCAGAGCGGCCACCACGCGACCCCGCACGGCCTCCTCATCCGCGGGCTCCCGGACGGCCCGCCGCCATCGAGGACGGTCTCGGGCACCTCCGTGCCCTTCCACAAGACGATCATCGTGGCGGGTGACCAGCCCACCGCCCACGTGCGCCCCCGCAGCAAGGCGGCCCCGCTCGTGGTGGCGGCGGCGCTGGTCGCGGCGACGGGCGCCGGCGTCGGCGCCTGGCTGGTGCAGAAGACGACGGCGTCCGCGTCCGCCCCGGCGACCGGCGGGACGCAGCCCGCGCCGGCGGCCGCCGCCCCGGCCGCGCCCACCGCGGCGCCGGGCGCGTCCGCCGCGGCCACGGCCGAGCCGGCCGTGCAGATCGATCCGGAGCGGCTCGGGAGCTTCAACCCGCTGCCGGCGGTCATCACGTCCTCGAGCAACCCGCTCACGGACGAGAAGATCAACCTCGGCCGGATGCTCTACTACGAGACGCGGATCTCGAAGAACCACGACCTCTCGTGCAACTCGTGCCACCCGCTCGATCGCTACGGCGCGGACGGCGCCAAGGTGTCGATCGGGCACGCGCACCAGAGCGGCCGCCGCAACACGCCGAGCGTGTACAACTCCGCGGGGTTCTTCTCGCTCATGTGGGACGGGCGCTTCGACAACGTCGAGGCCCAGGCCAACGGGCCGATGATGAACCCGAGCGAGATGGCGATGACGCCGGTGCGGCTGGAGGCGACGCTGCGCTCCATCCCGGAGTACGTGAAGGCGTTCGCCAGGGCGTTCCCGAGCGATCCGTGGCCCGTCAACGCCAACAACACCGCGAAGGCGATCGGCGCGTTCGAGCGCAAGCTGATCACGCGCGGGCGGTGGGACCTGTTCCTGGAGGGGGAGCCCGAGGCCCTGACCAACGCGGAGAAGGAAGGGTTCAACACGTTCGTCGAGGTCGGCTGCGTGACGTGCCACTTCGGCCCGCACGTCGGGGCGACGATGTTCCAGAAGCTCGGCCTCGTGCGGTCGTGGCCCGACACGATGGACCGCGGCGTCTTCGAGATCACGAAGAAGCAGGCCGATTTCATGGTCTTCCGGGTGCCGACGCTCCGCAACGTGGCCATGACGGCGCCGTACTTCCACGACGGGTCCGTCTCGTCGCTGCAGGAGGCGGTGCGGCTCATGGGCAAGCACCAGCTCGGCAAGGACCTGTCCCATGCGCAGGTCGAGCAGATCGTGGTGTGGCTGAAGAGCCTGACGGGCGATCTCCCGAAGGAGTACATCGCGAAGCCGGACCTGCCGGAGAGCGGGCCCAACACGCCGAAGCCCATTGCAGATTGAGCGCGGCCCGCTCGTCTGACATGACCATGTCAGAGGACGAGGCGAGGATGCAGCGACGATCTTTCCTGATGGGGCTCGCGGTGTGCGGCGGGGCGCTGTCGATCGGCAGCCACGCGCGCCGCGCGCGCGCGGACGAGGTGGGCGACGCGCTCGCCGAGATCACGCGGGCGCGCGCGTCGGTGAAGACGCTGGTCGCGCCGTTCACGCAGGAGCGGAGCATCGGCCTGCTGGCGACGGCGGTGAAGAGCGACGGCGAGATGACGCTGGTGCTGCCCGACCGGCTCCGGTGGGAGCTGAAGCCGCCGGACGCGATCACCTACTGGATCACGCCCGAGGGGTTCGGCTTCGCGACGCCGAAGGGCGCGGCGGGCGCGGGGCGCGGCGCGGCGGGGCGCTTCGGGGCGGTGCTGTCGGACCTCCTGGTGCTGCTCGGCGGCGATCTCGGGAAGCTGCGGGCGCGCTACGATCTGTCGATCCCGAGCCGCGCGGACGGGATCACGCTGGCGGCGCGGCCGCGGGCCGAGGAGGTCGCGAAGCACGTGCGCAGCCTCGAGATGACCTCGGGGCCAGAGCTGTGGTCGGTGCGGCGGGTGGTCATCGAGGAGCGGAACGGCGACCGCAGCGTCATCGCGTTCGGCAAGGTGGCGCGGGACGTGAGCGTGGATCCGGCGCGGATGAAGGCGCCGAAGCAGGGCTGAGCGGGCGCCGCGGCGCTAGGCGGAGATCAGCACTCGCACTCGTCCTCCCCTTCATAGGACTTGGCGACGAAGCTCATGTCGTACGGGTAGTTCGCCTCGGGCGGCCCATAGATGCGGAGCAGCAGATCGTTCGCCGAATCTGCGCCCCCTCCATCGAGCCATACCCGTCCATGATCGCTCTCCTCGGCCCCGAGGAGCTCCATCGTGGCAGCGCTGTAGACCTCCACGATCAACGTGTTCTCTGGACCGGGGGGCGGAGTGTACTGCTCACAACCCGCGCCGCACAGCCCTGCCCCGGAGGCCAGGACGCGAAGGCTCCAGTTGACCTCCTCGATCCCGAGAGAGGTGGTGTCGAGCAGGTACCAGTCCTCGTCGCCCTGGCAGAGGACGAAGTCGATCTTCGAGAACCACGCGCTGGGACCGAGGCTGTCGTCGGTGTGGTCATAGGCGAGCGGAGCCGCAGCGGCGGACGCGTCGTTCGCCTCGTAGGCGTCGTCTGCGCAAACAGACGCTCCGCCGCCCCCGGTCGCGGCCCCGCCTGCACCAGCCCCGCCAACGCCGCTGCCGCCGCTGCCGCCGCTGCCGCCGCTGCCGCCGCTGCCGCTGGTGGCGCCGCTGCCGCCACTGCCGCTGGTGCCGCCGCTGCCGCTGCCGCCGCTGCCGCTACCGCTGATGCCGGTACTGCCGCTGGCATCGCTGCCGCCGCCTCCTTCGGCGCCTGAGCCCGCGCCATCGTCCAGCCAGCGCGAGCAAGATGTCGTTCCAAACAAAGACGCGTAGAGCGCCGCGAACCCCATGAGACGAACCGAGCTACGAATGAGCGACATAGACAACTCCACTGGGCACGAATGAACAACGACCTCCAGGGCGAAACTTCGCCCTGAGGCGCGAACATCGAGCGTTCGCACAAAGCAGGCTCAGAAGCGAATCGTCAGCTCACATCATTTTTCATATCTCCCGACTCCCTCCTTTCTCATGGCGCCATCCCCGCCACGGCGTATCCTTGTCGGCGATGGATCCAATCGTCGCTCATCGCTCTCGTGGTCGCCGCCGCCCTCATCGCCCTCCTCCGATGAGCTCGCGCGCCGAGCGCGGCGCTCGCGTCCGGAGCATCGCGTGGGGCGCCGCGCTCGCCGCCGTCCTGGGGTGCCGTTCGTCGCCGCCTCCGCCGGCCCGCCAGGAGGTCATCGACATCCATGTGCACCTGACCGAGGCCAGCGCGGTGGCACCATTGCTCGCGCACATGGCCAAGCATCACGTCGATCGCGCCGTCATCCTGGCGAGCCCGGACCTGACAAGCGGCCGCGGCGGCGCTGGCCTCTCCGGCTACCGCGCGGGCAACGACATCGTCCTCGACGCCGCCGCGGCTCACCGTGGAAAGCTCATTCCCTTCGTCACCCTGGAGCTGGGGGACGCTGACATCCCGTACCTCGCCGAGCTGCGCCGCCGGGGCGCCTGCGGCGTGAAGCTTTACCAGGGGCACAACCTCTTCCACGAGCGTCCCCTCGATGACCCCTCGCACCAGGCGATGTGGCAGGCGCTCGCGGCTCAGGCGGTTCCGGTTCTGCTTCATGCCAACACCGTCCGTTACAGGGGCGAGCTCGAGGCGGTCCTGCGCGCCTTCCCCGACCTGCAGCTCGTGTGCGCGCACCTCTGCGGCAGCCGCACCGACCTCGCGCGCATGGAGTCCCTGATGGAGGCCTTTCCGCGCCTCCTCGTCGATACGAGCCATGGCTCTGCCGGGCCGGCGACAGAGGGGTTCGCGAGCCTCGAGCGGGAGCGCGCCCGGCTCCTCGGGCTGTTCTCTCGCTGGCCCGAGCGCTTCCTGTTCGGGACCGATCTCGTGACCAGCGGGCTGGACCCCATGTCCATGGAGCTGTGGGACCTGCAGGTGGAGTCGAACATGGGTCTCTTGAAAGAGGACAAGTTTCGCTTCTTTCGTCAAACCGCCGATCAACCGGCCCGCACCATCGGCACCTATCAGGGCCTTCACCTGCCTCCCGAGCTCCTCGGCCCCGCCCTCGGACAGAACGCCGCGCGGTGGCTCGGCGCCTGCCTGCGGTGAGGGCCACCTCGCGGATCGCCGCCCGCGGCCTCAGGGGCCGAACTTCGCGAGGAAGATCGCCCGGGTCGTAGACGTCGGAGCCGCCAGCGGCCCCGTGCCAAAATCGATGGTGCCGAGGAACGGGCCGGCGGCGTACACGTGGCCGGTCGCGTCCATGGCCGTGGAATAGCCGTACTGTTGCCCCCTGCCGCCGGTGTGCTTCACCCAGCGGACCGTGCCCGCCGCATCGAGCTTCGCGACGAAGGCATCGCCATAGGTGCAGTCCATCAGGCCCGTGCCGAAGTCGACGTCGCCGTAGATCAAGCCGGTGATCGCGAGCTCGCCGTCCACGGTCGCCGCGACGTCCAGCGCCGTCTGCGGCCCATACTGCCCGAGGCGCTTCGCCCAGAGGAGCTCGCCTGCCGGGCTCAGCTTGGTCACGAAGGCGTTGCCGCCCCACGTGACAGAGCCGGGCTCGAGAGGACCGTACCCTCCCTCGCTCACCAGAGGACCTGCGCCGAAATCCACGCTCCCGAGGAACGTCCCGCTGATGACGACGTTTCCAGCGCCGTCGATCGCGACGCCGTACGCCCTCTGGAGCGCCTCGTCGCCGAACCGCTTGCTCCAGACGTGCTCACCGGCGGCGTCGAGCTTCGCCACGAAGATATCCTCGCTGCCCGCGGTGATCAGCGGCTCGCCGCCGAGGTCGATCGCCTCGGCGAAATAGTCGCCGAAGCTGCCGGCGAGGACGACGCTGCCCGACGCGTCGAGCGCGACGTTGTGGATCTCCGTGTAGCCGAGCTGCTTGTTCCAGAGGCAATTCCCCGCAGGGTCGAACTTCGCGATGAACGAGTCCATGTCACCGACGCTGGTCAGCGAGGCGCCGCAGACGCTGATATGGCCCATGAACGTCCCTGCCACGACGACGTTCCCGGCTGCATCCATGGCGAGGCTGTCCGCCCATTGATCACCATCGACGCCGATCCGAGCCGACCAGACGTGATCTCCGTCTGCCGTGAAGACGGCCACGAAGGCGTCGCCGCCCGACTCCTGCCCCACCAGCAAACCACCTCCGAAGTCGACGCCGGTCCCGTAAACCACCCCCGTCGTGGCAATGAGCCCCGCCTGGTTGACCGCGACGTCATTCGGGTAGGCCGAACCGGAGAATTCCTTGTGCCAGAGGTTCTCTCCTTCCTCGTCGAATTTCGCGAGCGCGAAGGCCAGGGCGCCCCCGGTCGAGAGCGGACCGTCGCCGAAGTCGACGCCATCGGCGCCCGCCGTGGCGACGACGAGGTTGCCGGGCTCGTCCACGGCGATGCGGCTGCCCACCCACACGTTGGGTTGGCGTGGGTTCGAGGCGAAGTGCCGGCTCCACAGAGAGTCGCCGCTGCCGACGGCGTCGCCGGCGCCCGCGCCGCCGCTGCCGCCTGCGCCGCCTGCGCCGCCTGCGCCGCCGCTGCCGGCGACGGCGTCGCTGCCGCCTGCGCCGCCGCTGCCGGCGACGGCGTCGCTGCCGCCTGCGCCGCCGCTGCCGGCCCCGCCCGCTCCGGTCGCGCCACCCCCGGCGCCCTCATCGCGTATGGGATCGAGCGGGATCCTGTCGCATGCGGCGACAAGCGTCATGAGCGCGGTGCATCCAGGTACGAGGAGCTGTTTCAAGGAGGCCTCTCCGATCTCGATTGAAGAAGTGCGCGTGGCTTGCTCCTATGAATGGCCGCCTGTCGTGGCGGCGGCTCACCGCTGGACGACGACACCGAGCGAGAACGACGCGAGCGGGCTGAATGTCGAGATCACCCGTCCTGCAAACCGGATGTCGACAGGCGGGATCGCCGCGCCGCCGAGCGCGCCCGCCGTGAGAGCCACGGAGTCGACGAGCCGGAGACGCGCCTCGCCTCGCCCGTACACGAAGGCGGTGAACGTGGACTCATCGCTGTCGATATAGGGCGGTCTCGCATCGCCGGACGCGCTCACGTAACCGAGACCCACGCCGGGGGAGAGGACGAGTCCGAACCGACGGCTCCTCTCGATGGGCGCGAGGGCGAGCTCGGCGCCGAAGAGCGAGCGGCGAAAGCGAACCTTGCCTTCGGACGCCTCGATCTCGGGACCGATGACCGGCAGGTCCGCCAGGAGGCCGGCGCCGATCCGGGCCGAGGGCCAGATCCGGAGCGAGGCATCGAGCGCCAGCGAGGCGCCAGGCGCCTGCCATCCCACGGCGATCGCGAAACCGACTTCGACGAGCGGGATCCTGGGCGCCAGAGCCACCGCGAACGGCGGCGAGGGCGGCGCCCAGGCGCGGATCGGCGGGCTCCGCCACGCCTCACCGGGCAACGCGGCTGGAGGCGCGGCAGGAGAGGGCTGGACCGGGGCCGGCGCGACGGCCGCCGGCTCTGGTGCGACGGCTCCGGCGGGGGCCCCGGCCGTCGACGCCGTCGACCGGAGCGCCCGCACCAGCTCCGCCGCGCGGAGCACCCGGGTGTCGAGCGGGCCGTCGGGCGCCACGCTCGCGACCAGGTCCGCGCGCCCGCTCGAGTCCGACCAGATCTCGATGGCCCCCTCCTCGCCTTCGGGGATGACGATGAGCAACCCGCCGGAACCCGCCGCCACCGGGCCCGCCTGGACGTGTACCTGCAGGCCCGCCGCTTCGAGCTCCTGCGAGAGCCGGTACGCGAGCGCCCCGCGCGCGCCGGCGACGACCGTGATCGGCGGCGCCTCCTCGGCGGAGCACGGCGCCACGAACGCCGTGAACGCCGCCAAAGCGACGAGCGCGCAGCCGATCGAGCGCGCCACGGCGCGCGCCCCCGGCGAGCGCAGGCGGCGCCGGCGCGGCGGCCGCGACCTCCGCGGAAGGAGGCTCGATCCAGCGCGCAGGCTGCCGAGCGGACCCCTCAATCGGCCCCATCGGCGAGCGTCGCCGCGAGCCCGGCGTGGGCACCGTTCGGGTACGCCGCGAGGTAGCGCGCGGCGAGCTCGCGGGCGCGCGCGCGGAGCTTCAGGTTCCTCGCGCACTCTATCGAGCGGCCGAGCGCCTCCGGCGCGAGCGCGCCGCGCGGCCTCTCCGCGAGGTACACGGCGAACCAGCGCTCGGCCTCCGCCCAGGCGCCGCGCCCGTCGAACGCCATGCGGCCGAGGTGGTACGCCGCTGCAGCCGCGGCGTCGCTCCCGGCAAACCGCTGCCGCGCCGCCTCGTAGAACCTGGCCGCGACGTCCGGCTTGCGGGAAAGCCGCGCCGCGGAGCCGAGATCGACGAGCTCCGCGCCGCCGGCGCGCCCGAGCACCGCGTCGATGCCCAGGAGCTCCACGTCCGCGAGCGCCTCGCCGAGCTTGCCCGCGGCGAGGTGCGCGCGCCAGCGCTCGGCGGGGGCCTCGGCCAGAGGCTCGCCCGCGCGGGGCCGCGGCGCGCCGAGGGAGGGCGGCGCGGGGGCGGGCGCGGGGGCGGGCGCGGGGGTGGGCGCGGATGCGGCGGCGCTCGCGCCCGGGAGGAGCGCGGGCGGCTGCGCGGAGGGGGTGGCCTCAGGATCAGGCGCTGGCGACGACGCCCGCGGCGCGGCGGATCGAGGAGCCGCGCACGCCACCCGCGTCGCTTCGGGGGCGGCGAGGGCGCGCCCCGACGGGTCGACGCATGGCCCCAGGATGCGCACGCGGCCGGTGATCATCGAGACCGTGAGCTCCTCGGCTTCCGTGTTCCACGTGATGTCGAACTCGGTGCCGATCACGTGGACCTCGAAAGGGCCCCCGGCCACCACCCACCGGGTGTCGTCGCGATGCACGACACGCACGCGCAGCGAGCCGCGCTCGAGGAGGACGCTCGCGCCCCGGGGGCCGACCTCGGTCACGCGGGCGCGCGTCCCGGGCGCGAGGTCCACGCGCGACCCGTCCGAGAAGTCGAGCCCGACCTGCGACGCGTCCGCCGCCACCCACCGGCCGACGGCGCCCGGCGCCCCCGCGACCCGGTAGGTCAACGGGTCGCCCGGCCGGAGCAGCACGAACCAGAGGACCGAAGCGGCGACGCACGCCGCGGCGAGCGCGACGCCGAGCCGCCGCGAGCGGGGAGCCGCCCTGGCGCTCAGCGAGAGCGCGGCCTCCTTGCGGTAGATCGCCTCGAGTCGATCCGTGGTCGACGGCCGCACCAGCCGCTCGAGCGCGGCATCCTGGTGCGCGGCGACCCGGCGCCCCACGGCCGCGACGTCTTTGGTCCTCAGGTCCATCGGTCGCCCTCCGCGAGCCAGGAAGAAAGAGCTTCATCCTTCTTGCAGCGCTCGACGAACGCGAGCTCCGCGCGCTGGATCCGGCGCTTGACGGTGGCGAGCGACACCTTGCACGCAGCGGCCACCTCCGTGAGCTCCTGGCCCTCGACGATGCGCAGCGTGAAGGCCAGCCGATCGTCGGCGTCGAGCGTCTCCAGGGCGCGGTAGAAGGCACGCACGCCCTGCCGGGCCTCCGGATCGGCGCTGGCCGCGACCTCCGGCAGCTCGTCGCTCGCGAAGAACGCGAGCCAGCGGTGCCTGCGCCTCTTGCGGAGCGCCTCGCGCGCGACGAACACGGTGACGCTGGTGATGAAGGGCTTCAGCGCCTCGGGCTCGCGCACGTCGTCGATGCGGGAGAACACCCGGGCGAACACGTCCTGGACCAGATCCTCGAGGCTCCGGACGTCGCCCAGGATGCGAAACAGCATCCGCTCGACGAGGCCCGCGTAGGTGTCGAGCAGGCGGCGCTCCGCCGCGGGGTTCCGAGCGTGCAGGCCGCGCAGGATGTCGGGTGAGGTGACCTGCGCGCCGGCAGGACCGTCGGGTGGACGGGGCTTTCGAACGACGCGGAGGTGCACGGACATCGGGTAGCCTCTAAGATGGCCGGCCCTCGCCGCGACGGCTCAGCGCGGGCGTGCGGCGTCGCCCTGCGCCCCCGTTCCTGGATCATGCGTTGACCCGGCGCCTCGGGCTCCGCCCGCACGATCGCGTCGGGCTTTGCTCACGCGACCGCGCCGGACGCCGCCGCGGCCTCGAGCAGCGCTGGCTCCAGCGCTCCTGCCCGGCCCGGGCCTCTCGCGCCGGAGGGCTCGTGCGCCCGCCAGAGATCCATCATCCGGCGGTACGCCCCGCCGCGGCGGAGGAGCGCCGCGGGCGGGCCCTGCTCGACGACGCGCCCGCCCTCGATGACGACGACGCGGTCGGCGCGCAGGGTGGTGGAGAGCCGGTGCGCGATGAGCAGCGTGGTGCGGCCCTGCGAGAGCCCCTCGATGGCCCGCTGCACCGCGGTCTCGCTCTCGATATCGAGGCTGCTCGTGGGCTCGTCGAGGATCACGACCGACGGGTCCTTGAGCAGCGTGCGCGCGATCGCGAGGCGCTGCCGCTCCCCGCCGGAGAGCGCCACGCCGCCGCGGCCGACGAGGGTCTGGTACCCGAGGGGGAGCCGCTCGATGAACTCCTCCGCGCAGGCGGCGCGCGCCGCGGCGCGGAGCGCCTCGCTCGTCGCGTCGGGCGAGCCATAGCGGAGGTTCGCCTCGATGGTGTCCTCGAAGAGGAACGGCTCCTGCGTGACGATGCCGAGCCTCCGCCGGAGCGCGCGCTGCGACAGCGCCCGGAGGTCGAGCCCGTCGATGCGGATCGCCCCGGAGGTCGGATCGTGCAGCCGCAGGAGCAGGTCGGCGAGCGTGCTCTTCCCGGCGCCGCTCGGGCCCACGACCGCCACGAACTCGCCGGCCCGGATCGAGAGCGAGACCCCGTCGATGACCGCCCGCCCGGCGGCGTGCTGGTAGCGGAAGCTCACCTGGTCGAGCTCGAGGTCGCCGCGGATGTGCTCCGGGCTCACGGCGCGCTCCGGATCGGCGACCGCGACCTCGGCGTCGAGCACGCCGAAGATCGCCGCCAGGCCGACCTCGGCGCGGCGCGCCGTCTCGTAGACGCCGAGGAGCGTCTGCGCGGGGCCATAGAGGCCGCCGACATAGCCGAGGAACGCGACCAGCGTGCCCACGCCGAGCTCCCCGCGGAGGACAAGGAGGCCCCCCACGCCGAGCAGCGCCACACGTCCGATGTTGACGCAGACGCTCCGGCCCGCGGAGAGCCGCGTCTGGAGGCGGATGCTCTTGAGCACCTCGCCCTGCGCCTCCTCGACGGAACGGATGAACCGGGCGTGCTCGTCCGCCTCGCGCGCGAACGCCTTGACCGTCTTGATGCCCGAGAGCACCTGCTGAAAGCGGTTGTAGATCCCGCACCAGCGGTCGAGCACCTCGCGCTCGCGCTCCACGAGGCGCGCGGTCGTCGCCCTGCCGAAGAGGAGCGGAGGCACGATGAACCCGACCGCGACCAGCGCGAGCAGCGGGCTCAGCCGGAGCATGATCCCGAGCGAGACCACGAGGTAGACGAGCGCCGGGAAGAGCTGGAACGCGACCGAAGCAAGGCAGTCCATGAGCGACGTGATGCCGCGATCGACCCGCGTCATCGTCTCTCCGACGCCCCTCTCCTGATGGTACGAGAGGGGCAGCGCGTGCAGCCGCGCGGTGGTCTCGTCGAGCAGGTCGCGGTTGATGCGGAGCCGCACCCGCCACACGGCGAGCGCCGCCAGGCCCTCCGCGATCTGCCGGAGGACGACGAGCGCGCACAGGGCGAGCGTCAGGCAGGCGAGGGCCCGGGCGCTCTGCTCCCCGGGCGCGGCCGGCCCGCTCCCGGGGCCGAAGACACCAGCGCTCGCCGAGATCTGGTCGAAGATCGCGCGGTGCGCGAGCGGCTCGAGCGCGGGCAGGCCGCCCGAGACGAGCGTGAGCGCGAGGCACACGGAGAGCCTCGCGCGATGGGGAGACAGGTAATTCAGACTCCGGCGCAGGTCACGGATCAGGGATCGCTTCACGGCCAATGCTCGTTCGCGCCTCATCGCAGCGCAGGAGAAGGCGCCAGGCGCGGCCGGATACGAGCAGGGGATAGCCCTAGGCGCAACGGTCTTCTCTGCGCGTTCGAATGGAATCATCGGTGTCCCAGGAACCCGCGGAGCCGAGGGATCCTGGGAGTCTGGATCACGCGCCGGCGCGGGCGGCGGCCGCGCCGACTCGCGCGCTCGCGCCGACTCGCGCGCTCGCGCCGGCGGCGCCCGGCGACATGGGGCCGCCGGGGCCCGCGGCGCGCTCGCGCGGGGTCAGCGCGCCGGCGAGACGTCCACCACGCTCGCCGGATCCGTCACCGCGCCCGGCCCGAAGT
This sequence comes from Sorangium sp. So ce145, assembly GCF_051525985.1. NCBI lineage: Bacteria > Pseudomonadati > Myxococcota > Polyangiales > Polyangiaceae > Sorangium > Sorangium sp. So ce145. Next base: position 9,619,396 of record NZ_CP150315.1, read on the forward strand.
GGAACTCGAGCGGCTCGTTGTCGAGCCATTGCGGAAGGAGGTTGTTGTAGAAGGCGCTGTCGCGGTGGAGGTCCGACCCGCCGGGGAGCCCGAAGCGCATCTTCGGGCCCGCTGGATCCGCGTCGATGACCAGGCGGATCGACGGCCCGTTGGCGAAGGCGAAGCTGGGCTTCTCGCCGTCCGGCGGGAGCGCGCGCGATCTCGGGTTGGCGACGTTGACGGTGAAGAGCCCGCCCGGCGCGGCATAAGGCCCGTCGTTGTACACGGCGAGGCCGAAGTTATCGAAGATGCTGCGGAGCGTGAGCGTGTGGACGCGGCCCCAGCGCCAGTCGTCCGCCGGGCCGATGGCCGCGAGCGAGGCGGCCGCCTTCGCGAGCGCCCGGAGCACGATGTCGTCCTGCGTCTCCGCCACGCCGTCGGTTGTCACGTCGTCCCAGAGCAGAGGGCCCGAGCTCAGGCGCGCCGGATCGCGCAGCGCGCGCGCCACGACGGTCAGCCCGAACCCGGGCTCATCGAGGCCCGCGGCCGCCGCCTCGTCGCCCAGCGCCTCGCTCACGATCGCATAGAACGTCGCGTGGAACGCCGTGCAGCCGATCGACTCGGCGGCGAGCGTCGCGTCGTCCACCTTGCCCGCGTCCACCGGATCGTGCCCGTCGAGCCCTGTCGGACATGTGGTGTCCCAGGCGGCGAGCGCGCCGACGACGGCCTGCTCCTCGTCCGTCAACGTCGCCAGCTCCGCGGCCGAGAGCACGGCAGGCACGACGAAGCTGCCATAGAGCGAGTACGTGTCGCCTTGCATCGCCGTCATGGTGTCGGGCGAATGCGCGTCGCCGCCTTCGGCGAGCAGATCCAGGATCCGCTGCTCGCGCGTCCCGTCGGCCTTGTCCCACGCCTGGAGCGCGCCTTGCCCGTCGTTCGTGGGATCGCCGTCGGCGGTCGCGCCCGTCATGTCGCCGTTCGCCGTCGCGATCGCGGCCGCAGGCGGGTTGAGGAGCTGCGGCAGCTCGGCGAACGGGATCGGGTCGCCCCACTCGGCGCTTCCGTCACCCGGGAGCGGCAGCCACGCGGGCACCTCGGGCGACGCCCAGGGCCGCGCCGGCACCTTGCTGTACGGGAACCAGCCGATGTTCCCCTCGGTGTCGACGACCACGAAATTCTGGCTGGCGGAGCTGGCCGCCTCGAGCCCTCTCCTGGCTTCGTCGACGCTTCCAGCGCGCCCGAGGGCGAAGAACGCGTCGAGGTCCGTCCCGCCGTCGTGCCCGCGCCACCGGATGGTCACGGCGGTCCCGGCGCCCGCGTCCTCGCTCACGATGGGCCCGTGGTGCGGGACCCAGCGGAAGGTCTTCTCGATCGTCTCGCCGGAAGCCGCGTCCTTGAACGAGAACTTCTTCTCGACGATCGCCACGTCTTCCCCCTTGAAATCGACCGACGCGCCGTCCCCGGTCAGCGTCTCCAGGTAGACGTCGGCCAGGTCGTAGTACGCGGTGGTCACGCCCCAGCCGATGGACTCGTTCTGTCCGATCATCACGCTCGGCATGCCCGGAAACGTGCCGCCGGCGACGTGGTATTCGCCGTCGCCCCTGCTCTTGGCGTCGAGCTCGACGGGGAACCAGATGCTGGGATTGCCGAGCAACAGGTGCGGATCGTTCGCCAGGATGGCGTGGCCGCTCTCGGTGCGGCCCGGGCCGACAGCCCAGTTGTTCGACCCGGCGTCGCCCGCCATCTTGCGCCGGCCGTCGCCGACCTTCGCCGCGCGCTTCGCCGCGCCCGTGAAGAGCGCCCGGTGCGGCGAGAGCCGCGACACGGCCGCCGGCGCGAAGGGCCGCACGAGGTCCGCCGTCTGCGCGGCGGGCACGGTGGACGCGTCGAACACGGGCGCTGGCGAGAACAGATCGGCGGCGAGCGCCGCGTCGAACAGCGGCACCTGCGCCGCGAGCTCGAGCTCTCCTTCGCTGTTGTTCGAGAGGTCGTTGAGCACGTAGAGGCCGACGGCGGCGCTGTCTTCCGGGCTCCAGTCGCGGATCGGGTCCTTCACCATGAGCGCGAGGTTGTACTCGACGGTCAGCGTCGCGCCGTTCCTCTTGTTCCGCATGTCGGCGAGCCAGGCGTTCACGCCGCGCGCATACGCGTCGAAATGCCCTTTCACCTTCGGGCTCGCCTGCTCGTAGAGCGCCCTCTCGAGCGGCTCGCCCTCCCGCGTCGTGAAGAAATGGCGGTTCTGATAGTCCTGCTCGAGCACCCGCGCGCCCGCCTTCACCAGCCCTCCGAGCGACCCCTCGACGAGGTTGCGGATGAAATCCATGAAGAAGAAGCGGTTCTGAGCGTGGAAGTAACCGAGCGCGGCGAAGCAGTCGTCGTCGGACGCGCACTCGAGGTGAAGGACCCCGAGCTCGTCGGTCACCGCCCGGACCTCCCCGTCGAGATCGGGAATCGTCACGCCGCCGGGGTCCGATCCCCCTGCGCCGCCGCCCGCTGCTCCCCCGCCCCCCGCGGCTCCCCCGCCGCCTTCACCGCCATTGCCGCTTGCCGCGCTGGACGGGGCCTCGCCGTCGTCGCCGCACGAGACGGCGGCCGCCGAAGCGGCAAAGACGAGCGCGAGGACCAGCGAACCGAATCGAGCCGTACGCATCATCAGCGATACTCCTTCTGCCTTCGGGCGGACGATATCACGCGCCTCCGGCGGGAACGGCGAGCTGCGCGCGTCGATAGGTTGCCGGAGCAGAGGGCGAGATCCGGCAGCGTCGGCGCGGGGAGCCGGTGCCCCCGGAGAGCGCCCGGCGCGCCGCCGCCCGGAGCGAGCGCGCCCCCGCCGGACCGCCTCCGGCCCGGCCGGGGCGCGCGGCGTCGATCCGGGGGCGCGAGCCTGGTTCCCCTCGCCGAGATCTCGACTATGACGCCGGGCATGCGACGCCTCCTGCTCCCCCTCTCCCTCCCCGCCCTGACGCTCGCCGCCGCCTGCTCCGGCGCACCCCCGGAGCCGGCCCAGACGGCGCCGTCCCCGCGCGCGCACGACGGCCGCCCGCCCGCGGCCGCGCCGTCCCCCCCCGAGGCCGGAGCCGCGGCGCCCGCCGCCCCGGAGGCCGGCGCGCCCGCCGCCCAGGCGGGGACGGCCGGCGGGGAGACCGCCGCCGCGGAGGAGCAGGCGTGCCCTGCCGACATGAAGCTCGTGGAAGGCGAGTACTGCAGCGAGGTCGAGCACACCTGCCTCCGCAGCTGGTACGACAAGTCGAACAAGAAGACGGTCTGTGAGGAGTTCGCCCCCGCCCCGGCCCGCTGCACGGGCGACAGGACGAAGAAGCGCTATTGCATCGACACGTACGAGTGGCCGAACAAGAAGGGGGAGCGGCCCGAGGTGATGAACCGCTTCCACCAGGCGCAGGTCAAGTGCGCCGCCGTCGGCAAGCGCCTCTGCACCGAGTCGGAGTGGACGCTCGCGTGCGAGGGCCCCGAGATGAAGCCGTTCCCGTACGGGTACTCGCGCGACGCGACGAAGTGCAACGGCGACCACCTCTGGGACGATCCCGACATGAAGAAGGTCGCGAAGCGCGATCCGGGCGAGCTGGCCCGGCTCTGGAAGGGGGTGCGGAGCGGGTCGCAGCCCGAATGCATCAGCGACTATGGCGTCGCCGACCTGCCGGCGAACACCGATGAGGTGGTGGCGAGCGAGACGAGCGGCGGCTGGCGCGGCAAGTTCGACAGCGTCCACACCGGCGGCCCCTGGTACAAGGGCGTGCGCAACCAGTGCCGGCCGAAGATCTACACCCACGACGAGGGGTTCTATTATTACTTCCTGAGCTTCCGCTGCTGCGCCGAGCCCGACGGCAAGGCCACCGAGCCGCGGACGCCCCGGCAGGTCCAGGAGGGGTGGGACATGTCTCGCGTCGAGCGGATGGCGCAGTTCACCGTCGAGCAGATGCGCGGGAAGCTCGAGCTCAAGGAGCAGGGCAAGTGCGAGTGCAAGCCGACCGACATCCTGTGCAAGACGATGTGCGGCACGCTGCTCGGGCCGGGCGCCGTGGACGCAACGCCCGGAGGCGGCGCGCCCGCGGCGCGAGGGAGCGGCGAGAAGCGGTGAGCGGTTTCCGCCCGCCTCTGCACATGCCGAGCAGAGCGGCGGTCACCCGCACAGGAGACGGGCCCAGATCGGCGTTTTCGGCGCGCAAGCGCACTCTGGTGCGCTGAGCACCGAAAACGTCGAGGTGGGCCCGTATCCGAAGCGGGCGACCGTCGCTCTACATGCTGGCGTCCGTCAGCATCGCCACGACGCGCTCGATCGACCAGTAGCCTGCCATTGCGCCCATCGCATACAGCACGCCGCGCCTCACCGTCGCTGGTTGCGTGGGGACCCGCGCGCCGAGGAGGCGCAGCGCGACCACCAGCGCGATCACGCCGAGCTGACCGAGCTCCACGCCCACGTTGAAGAACAGGAGCGCAAGCGGCACATGCCTCTCCGGCAGCCCGATGTCGAGCAGCGACGACGCGAACCCGAGCCCGTGAAGCAGCCCGAAGGCGAACGTGACGGCCCATGGGGCCCGGCGGGTCAGCGAGTCGGTCGACCGCATGCACTCGCCGCAGATCAGCACGATCGAGAGCGCGATGGCCGCTTCGACCGGCGGGGCCGGCAGCGTCAACCAGCCGAACACGGCGCAGGCCAGCGTCAGGCTGTGCGCGACCGTGAAGGCCGTGACAGCGCCGAGCAGCTTCCGGCCGCCGCGCACGAGGAGCGTGAGCGCGATGACGAAGAGGAGATGGTCGAACCCGGTCAGGATGTGCTCGACGCCGAGCCACGTGTAATCGACCATGATCGGCCGGAGCGCGCCGAGCCCGGCGGAGGCGGGGATACCGTAGACCAAGAGGCTCGGGTCGTTGCCGGTCAACACCCGGACAAGCCGGCTTCCATTCCGCCACTCGACCGCGACCATCACGTTGGTCTCGGTCCCCTCGAGCCAGGGGAGCTCGATGGTGCCGACGAGGCCGTCGTGACCGCAGTCGAGATACGCTCCCTCGACCTTGCAGGCCGGAGGGAACACGGCGGGCGTCGCGAGCTCGGCCTGGAGTGCGGCAGAGCTCGCCTGCCAGCGCACGAGGAACCGCCCGTCGTGACCTTCCACCTCCGTCAGCGAAAGAAGCGCTGAGTTGAGCGCGTGGCCGGCAGCGGGGACAGGCGCCAGAAGCAGGGCCAGCAAGAACGGCAGGAACCGAGCCAGCCGGAGCAGACGAGAACGATTCAAGGGCTCTCCTTGAACCTGTACTGCGCAAGGAGGCTCTTGACGAGCTCGTCGACGGCTTCCTTCTTCTGTGCGGCGACCCAGTCGGCGGTGAGGATCGCGCGGATCGCCTCGCGGCTGGGCAGCCCCCCGCTTATCTGGTTGACCCGCACGAGCAGCAGGCTGTCCTGGGTCTCCAGGGGCTGCCACGTCGCGAGCGGCGAGCTGCCAATGCTCTCGGAGACCGCGGGTCCGAACTTGTCTGCGATTGAATCGCGGGTGAGGTTGCCACCCACGATCGGACGACCGAGCGTCCTTGGGTCCGCACCGTCGGCCAGCGCCCGTCGATACGTCGACCGCTGCTCCTCTGCAGCCGGATCGCTCCTGGGAAAGGTCACGACCTCGAAATCGTACCGCAGCGGCGTCTCGTACTTGCTCCGGTGAGAAGCCAGCCACGCGTCAAGCTCTGCGTCCGTCGGCTCCCGCGCCGCCACCGGCTGAGCCGCCCGTGTCCGCAGCTTCTCGGCCAGCGCGACCCGCACCGTCGCATCCTGCCGATCGAGCCCCTCCCGCAGCGCCTCACGGTAGAGCACCTCGTCCCGCTTCCACCCGTCGAGCGCCTCCGCCAGCTCCGCCGCCGTCGGCGCCCGCCCCATGGTGTCGCGGAACTGCCGCTCCAAGTCCGCCTTCAGCCCCGCGCTGACGACGATCTCCCTGGGATCGCCGGCGACGAGCCGGTGGCCGAGGAACAGCAGCGCGCCGATGAAGAGGAAATGGATGACCGGGTCGCGGAGCAACCGAGCGAAGCTCCCCATGGTTCTACTGCTGATGTCAGGCATGAAACGCGCTCTCGCTGGGGGAGAGGAGACCCAAACGCTCCGGAGACGTCAAGCCCCCGCTGCGGGACCTGTCCTGGGTGGGGTCGACTCCGCCCGAAGCCGCGCCCGCAGCGGCGCGGGGCTTCGGGCGGCTCGCGTCACGGCGAGAGCGTGACGGACTTCGCGTCGAGCGCCACTTCGTAGTAGCCGTGCGGATCCCACTTGAGCGGGGCGCCGTTCTGCTTGAGCGTGCCGCCAGTGACCGTCACGCGCACGTACTTCCCGGGCGGGAAGTTCTGGGGGAGCGTCCAGCTGTAGGTCGTGTCGTTCCCGTTCTTCATGTTGGTGCCGTCGGTGATCGCCTTCTGACCGCGCCAGTAGGCGCCGATGGTCTCCATGGTGCCGATCCACACGTCGCCGTACTCCTTGACGGCCTTGACGTGATCGGACCAGGCCTGGAACGGGATGGGCTGATAGGCGCCGTCGTTGCCGCCGGTGAAGCCGTGGATGCAGAAGGTGCGCCACTTCTTGCCGCTTCGCGCGCTCGCGACCTCCGAGTCCATCTGCGCCTTGGAGGCGTTGGTCGGGGGAATGTAGGTGGGCAGAACGAACGGATTGCTGTTGTCGTTCGGGCCGATCAGGGCGTTGGACACGCCGCGGTTGATCATGAAGCGCGTCCGGGCGATGCCCTCGTATACACCCGCGCCGTTCGGGGCCGCCATCGTGTACGGCGTGACGCCGTACTTGTCCTTGATGTCCTTCGTCGCGGCGTCCGTATCGGAGCCGCTGTCGTTGCTCGAGTGGCTCCTCGTGTGGTTGGCGAGCTCGTGCCCGCGCGTCAGAGCCTGTTTCCAGACCGCGTTGTTCGCTTCCTGCTTACCGGTCCAGACGTAGAAGGTGAACGGCACGTCGAGCGCCATCATCTCATCGAAGTGCTGGATCTGGGTCTGGTTCACGTCGTCGAAGCTGTACGTCACGGCGCCCGCGAAGCCGGCCCAGTCGAGGACCTTGAACCCGCCCGCCGCGCCGGACGGCTTCGGCACATTGCCAGCGCCGGGCGCCGGCGGAATGCCGGAGTCGGGCAGCGATCCTCCATCACCGCCGCCGCCCGTCCCTCCTCCACCCGCACCCGCTCCGCCGGTGCCAGCCGGGTCCGAGCCGCCGGTGCCGGCCGGATCCGAGCCGCCGGTGCCAGCCGGATCCGAGCCGCCGTTGCCCCCCCCGGACGACGCCGAGGTCGCGCTGGGATCCCCGCCGCCGGAGGAGGAGCTTCCCGGCGTGCCGCCGCCGTCGCCGCCGCTGCTGCTCGTCGTCTGCTGGCCACCGGTGGTGCCGCCGGAGGTGTCCTCCCCGTCGTCACCGCCGCAGCCGCTGACGTGCAGCGTGCCCAGCAACAACATCGCACCGAGCGCCAGGGACGATGACGCAGGAAAATTCTCGAAGTGGAGGAATCGCAAAGATTTCAGCATGGGGTGAGGATACAAAACCCCCGGAAGGCGCTCAAAGGATTAAGCGCGACGCACGCGGGCCGACGCATCGTGCGAAGGGCTCATATGTTACCAAAAGTAGCGAGCGGCTCGCACGTTACCAAAAGTAGCGAGCGGCTCTCACACGTTACCAAAAGTAGCAGGGCCGCGTCAGCGGAGCGCTCCGCCGTATCTTTCTAGCGACGCGGCGACTGCCGGAGCGTACCGGGCTTCGCGTCGGCCTCATGTGCAGCGCCGTCCCCCTGACCCGCCGGGTGTATTCCACTCCACCCCTGCCTGGACGATCGGCAAAGCAGGCGGGCGGCCCCGTGGTGAAGGCCGGAGGAACCGCCCGCCGCGTGGGTCCAAGGGTCCGCTTCACGGATCCCCCTGGTGTCCGAGCAACACGCGCCGACACCATCGATGCAGGCGCACGTCGTCGGTCGCGAACGACCAGCGGGCGGCGAGCCATCGCTCCGCAGGCTCGAACAGCGCGTCGAGGTGCTGGGCCAGCAGCCACTCCCGGGCGAGGCGTCGGTCGCGATCCGTGGCGGTCGTGGTGATGAACGGCGTGAGGTAGATGACGGCCGAGAGCGGATCGAGCCGAGCGTCTCCCACGATGGGTAGGCCCCCGAAGTCGATCACGGCGCTCACCTCCTGGCCTTCGACCAGCACATTGCCTGGATAGAAGTCCATGTGCACGAAGCTCGGTCGCTCCGGCTCGGGCAGCGCGGCGGCCAGAGGCGCCGGATCGATGCCGTCGAACGCGCTCCCGGCGGAGGTCAGGCTCTTCCTTGCGCGCAGCTCGAGGTAAGCGCTGTAAGAGGGCGTCCGGATCGGCTCGGCTTCGCAGAGGTCGCCGTACCACGCAGCGCTCACGCGCAGGGCTCGCAGGCGCGTCGAGGCCTCGAGAAAGCGAAGGATGAGCTGTTCCCGCTCGGCGCCGGCCGCCTCGCCGAGCACCTGCAAGAGGGGCCGCCCGGGGAGCCGCGGCTCGAAGGTGATGAGGCGGCCGTGCAGCTCGGTCATCTCCAGGACGCGCGGGATCGAGAACGGCACCGCGCTCGCGCCCTGGTGGAAGTCCTCGAGCAGCTGGGCCCGTCGAACGACCGTCTCCCGGACGGTCCCGGGATGGTGGACGCGCGCGACCCGCTCGCCCCCCAGCGCAAACACGCAGGCTTCACCGCCGACGCCGAGCAGCGCATCCCGGGTCAGGCCGAGGTGGCTCATCACCTGCAGCAGGGGGGCGTCGTCGTCGATGCTCATCCCGAGGTCCGCTGCGGGCGACTCGTGATCATGATCTCGCTCGCCCGGCGCCGCGCGCCCCTCAGAAGAAGACTTTCAACAGGCCGATCGCGCCCTGCTTCCAGGGCACGCGATGGGTCACGCCCGAGCGGCTCTCGAACTCGCTCCGGTGCGCCCGGTACCACTCGAGGTTGCGCACCAGCGCGTCCTTGTTCGAGTACCTCGGCGTGAAGCCGAGCACCCGCTCGGCCTTCTCGATCGACACGAACGAGTCCTTGGACGCCGTCTCGTAGACCCACTTGTAGAGCGGCGACACGCCCATCGCCTCGAGCGCGCGCAGGCCGAGCACCGCCGGCGCCGCCGGGAAGGGCACGATCTTCTTGCCCTTGCCCACCGCGTCGAGCACCGCCTGGTAGTCCTCGCCCATGGTGGTGAAGTCCTTCGCGCCGATGTTGAAGGTGTCGTTGGCGATCGACGCCTCCTTCGTCATGCACAGGGTGATCGCCTCGCAGAGATCGGCCACGTCGAGGAGCTGGTAGCGGTTCTTGCCGTCGCCGATCATGGGGAAGCCCTTGCCGTCGAGCGCCCAGTCGTAGAGCAGGGCGAAGACCCCGAGCCGCTCCGGGCCGATGAAGGACTTGGGCCGGATGATGGGCACCACGAGCCCCCGGCCGCGCTCCTCCAGGCACACGACCTCGGCCTGGATCTTCGCCTGCCCGTACGGGCCAACGCCGTCGAGCCGGTCGTCCTCGCAGAGCGGGTGGTGGTCGGGGATGCCGTACACGGCCGTGGAGGAGATGTGCACGGCGCGCTCGACGCCGTGACGGCGCGCGGCGCTCATGACCAGGCGCGTGCCGATCACGTCGGTCGTGTAGATCTCCTCCGCCGTGTACAGGGGCAGCGCGGCCGCCGTGTGCACGACGAAGTCGTGCCCCTTCACCGCCGCGTCGACGACCGCCGCGTCACGGATATCCCCGCGCACCTCGCGGATGCGCGACCGCTCGGGGTAGTCGAAGTCCAGGAGGTCGAGCGACGTGACGTCATAGCCGCGCTCGAGCAGGTGCCGCACCAGATTGATCCCGAGGAAGCCCGCGCCGCCCGTGATCAGGACCTTCTTCTTGCTCATCGTCTTACAACCTCGCTTCAGGGACAGGAATCAGGAGTAAGGAGAGCCGCCGGCGCTCACGCGCCGCGCGCCTCGATGATGGCCCGCGCCTCGGCCGGGTGGCGCTTGCACTCGAGCAGCGCTCCGAGCAGGAGCGGCGCCACGATGGTGGCGTCCGACTCGATCACGAACATGGGCGTGTCCTCGGTCAGCTTGTCCCAGGTGATCTTCTCGTTGGGCGTGGCGCCGGAGTACGAGCCGTAGGACGTCGTCGAGTCGGAGATCTGGCAGAAGTAGGCCCAGGGCCGGGCCGGCTCTTCGAGATCGTACTTGAGCGACGGCACCACGCAGATGGGGAAGTCCCCCGCGATGCCCCCGCCGATCTGGAAGAACCCCACGCCCGCGCCTTCGCTGAGCGCGCGGTACTGATCGTACAGCGCGACCATGTACTCGATGCCCGACTTCACGATGCTCGCGCTGCACTCGCCCCGCTTCACGTACGACGCGAAGATGTTCCCGAAGGTCGAGTCCTCGTGGCCCGGGACGACCAGCGGCAGCCCGGCCTCCGCGGCGGCGAGCAACCAGCACTCCTCGGGCGGTCCACGGTGGAGCGCGGGCTCGACCGCCCGGACCAGCTCGTAGAAGTACTCGTGCCAGAAGCGGCGCTCGCCGCTCGCCGTCGCCCGCTCCCACATGGGGACGACGTGCTTTTCCACCGCGCGGAAGGCCTCGTCCTCGGGGATGCTGGTGTCGGTCACGCGCCGCATCCGGTTTTCGAGGATCCGCGTGTCGTCCTGCTTGGTGAAATAACGGTAGTCGGGGAAGTCACGGTAGCCGTCATGCGCCACGAGGCGAAACAGCGACTCCTCCAGGTTGGCGCCGGTCACGGACATGCCGTGGATCAGGCCGGCGCGGATGGCCGGCGCCAGCGTGATGCCGAGCTGGGCCGAGGACATCGCTCCGGCCACGGCCCAGAACATCTTCCCCCCGCGCTCGATGTGCTCCCAGTAGGCGAGGAGCGCGTCGCGCGTCGCGCGGGCGTTGAAATTCTTGTAGTTGCGGAGAACGAACGTGAGAAGGGGCAGCGTCGTGGCCCCCGACTTCGTCTCAACCATGTTTCGCCGAGCCTCAGCGACCACGAAGGTCGTCCCGGTGGCCTCGGGTCGCGCAGGCCACCAGGGACGCGCTACGGACCGGCGCAGGCCGGGCCGCCATCGCAGCGTCGGGTGGCTTCGGGGGCACCGTAGCATGAATCGCGCGGTTCGTGTCAAGCCGGGCGGGAACCATGCAGGCTAGAGCGACAAACGGGTTGAAACCCCGAGAAAAAGCAGAAATTTCACAGGGAGGCGAGGAGGCGGGGAGCGAGAGACGGCGAGAAGGAGAGATTCTTTTTTTCTTCCTCCCCATGCGGGCCCGCGGATGGGGGCGGATCGTCAACGTCTCCTCCGATCAACCGGGAAGGCGGCGCGCTCACGCGTCGCGCTCGCGGAGCTCGTCGTCGAGACGCTCGTCGTACTCGTCGCGAGCAGCCGCGAGGGTGCCTCCGGACGGAGCGGCCTGCGCAACGTTGCTCCGCCACGATCGCAACAGGGCGAAGATCCCGAGGAAGGTCGCCGCGATGATTAGCAGCAATCCCAGCGCGACCTTGCCGAGCGTGCCTGACGAGGGCGCCGCGCGGAGGCGCTCGCCATAACGCGCCACGAGGTCCTGCTCGATGGCGTCGGCCGCCTCGCCCCGCCGGAGACGCGCGTGGATCTCGCGGCGAAGATCGCGCGCCACCTCCGATTCGTGGACATCGAGCGTCTGATCCCAGCAACACGGCGCCAGCAGACGCGCCGCGAGCGCCCTCTCGCCAGGCGCCGGGGTCGAGTCGACGAGCTCGGAGGCGGCCTGGCTGGGCGGCGCGGGCTCGGCCCTGCCGCTGAGCGCCATGCCCGCGACGGCTGCGGCCAGCGCTGCCACGCGGCGCCAGCGCGAGCTCCGCCGCGACCGGAGACCCATCGATCCGCTTGCCTTTCGCACGCGGTGAGGGAAACGGGCCGGGTCATTGGCAGACCCGTCGTGGTCTCGCTGGATCATGGCGAGACAGGCTAGCGTCACCCGCTGCCAAGGTCCTGCGACACGATGTCGCGCTCATCGCCGCGCGGCGCAGAGCGCAGGCGGGACCTCGAAGCAGAGCGCCGCCCGGCCGAAAAAGTAGGCTGGGAGCGGCCCGTCCGAGGCTCGGCCGGGTTGTTCCAATTGCCGCGGTTTGTCCGGTCCTGCAGCATTTGATTCTGCCCGCAAGGCATCTCGCGCGGTCCGAGGACCGCTCGAGGATCGGTCTAGCGCTTGCAAACGGACGAGCATGAGCAAGAACCGACCAACCTTGCCACGGACGACTGTCGTGCTCGCAGAAAGGCCGATTTGCCGCGGCGTCGTCGCGTTCGTCACGACATCGCTGGTCGGTTGCGGCATCGCCAGCGTGTGGGCACAGACGAGCTGTCCGACCCCACCTCCGCCCGACGCGATCGCCCGCGCACAGGAGGCTTGCCAGGTCGCGGTGCAACGGCCGGAGCAAAGGAAGACCGCCCACGACCTCTCCGACATCTTCAACGCGCGCAACGCCGAGCCGTCCTCTCCCGTGTTCCTGAGCCAACCGAAGCAGGGCAGGGTCTCGGGGTTCGACTTCTACCGGGATCCGCTGAACTCGGACAAGCCGAACGAGGATCCCACCGCCATCATGAAGCGGGAGATCGCGAACAAACCCAACGTCATGCGCGCTCAGCAGAAGCTCCTCGAGCAGCGCTACGATCTCACCCCCAGATTCGACCCCGTCGCCAAGATGTCGCGCGGCAAGCCGCTCTGCGTGGGCCCGACGGCGCGCCTCCAGAGCGGGTTGACCTGGGAGAAGCTGGCCGCCATGCCTCCCCTGGAGATCAAGCGGCAGGGCATCTTCCCGTATCCGTCGCTGCCCCATCCCCTGCAGGCGAACGGCGGCCAGGTCTTCCCGAAGATGCAGATCGCGATGTTCCCGCGGCTCGAGCGCTTCGACGTGGACTTCGATCTGCCGGAGGCGTTCCTGCCCGAGTTCCCGCCCGCGATGTTCCTGAGCAACCGGCCAGAGCTCGGCGACGTGTCGCGCGGGGAGGTGGTGTCGATCAACAACTACTACCGGCTCTTCAAGGACATCCTCACGCCGGTGCAGCTCGACGGGCTCCGGCTCCTCCTGACCTCGTTCCCGCAGGAGGAGTTCAACCCGACCGACGATCGCAAGTCGCGTGAGCCGAGCCTCGGCGTGACGTGCCTCGACTGCCACATCAACGGCCATACGACGGGGCAGTTTCACCTGAACCCGGACATTCGCCCGCAGGAGCGGCGCCTCCGCCTCGACACGGTGAGCTTGCGAGGGGTGTTCAACCAGCAAATCCACGGATCGAAGCGGAGCCTGCGATCCGTCGAAGACTTCACGGAGTTCGAGCAGCGCACGGCCTACTTCAACGGCGATGCCATCCACGCCATGAAGAAGGGCATGAACATCCTCGACCGCATCCAGGTCAGCCACATGGCGCAGCTGCAGAACATGCTCGATTTCCCGCCGACGCCCAAGCTCGACCCGGCGACCGGCCGCCTCGACCACGCGAAGGCGACCCCGAGCGAGCTGCGAGGCGAGCAGATCTTCTTCGGCAAGGGTCAATGCGGAAGCTGCCACACGGCGCCCTTCTATCTGGACAACCAGCAGCACGACCTGCATCTCGAGCGCTTCCTCAAGGACGAGCCGGGGGACGGCCCGATCAAGACCTTCACCCTGCGCGGCATCAAGGACAGCCCGCCGTACCTGCACGACGGGCGTTGCCTGACGCTCGAGGACACCGTGGAGTTCTTCAACATCGTGCTCGGATTGAACCTCTCGCGCGACGAGAAGAGCGATCTCACCGCCTTCATGCGGCAGCTGTAGCCATCAGCGCGAGCTGGAAGAAGACGGCGTTGAAGCGCCGCACCTCGACCGGCCCCCTCCCCGCGCTGATCTGCACCCCTTAGCCGCGCCACCACAGCCCGGCCACGCTGATGCAGGCGCGCATCGCCCAGCTGCACCGTCTCCAACTCGCGCACGATCGACGGCATCGCTGCCGGGACATCAGGATTTCCCATGACATTTCAGATGCTTGGCGGATCCGAGCGGGCCGGCAGGCCGGCGACATGGCGCGGGCGCTCCCCTCACCGCGACTCCCGCGCCTCCTCCACCACGAGCGCGCTCTTCCGCCCCACCCGGTACGTCCTCACCGGCTCTCCCCGGACGATCCGGTCGTGCTCGCTCCAGCGCGCGGCCTCCCCTTCTGCGACGCGCCGAGCGGCGCGCTCGGCGAGCCGCTCGGCGATGCGCTCCACCCCGCGGCGGACGTTCGCGCGCTGCGAGCGTTCGTCGGCGACGCGCACCGTGATCCCGCTCGGCCGGTGGTGGATCCGGACCGCCGATAACGTCTTGTTCACGTGCTGCCCTCCTGGCCCGCTCGCTCGGCAGGCCGAGATCTCGAGCTCGCCGAGATCCACCCCCGCGCCCGCGCCCTCCCCGGCGTCCGCCCCCGCGGCGTGGACCGCCACCCCCGCGAACCACCGCTTGCGCGCCGCCTTCCCCCGCGCCGCGCTCCGCTCGACCAGCGCGTGCGTCCCGAGCTCGCCCTCCAGGCAGCGCCGCGCGTCGCCCTCCACCAGGATCTCGACCGACGCCGGCGCGTCCTCGTCGCCGTGCAGCGTGACGTCGACCACCGCGAGCCCGCGCTCCTGGCAGAGCGCCTCCATGCGCTCGGCGAGCCGCGCCACGAAGCGCCGCACCTCGATAGGCCCCCTCCCCGCGCTGATCTGCACCCACGACCGGCTCATCGCTTCACCGTGAGCACCGGCACGAGCGGCGCGACAGGCGTCGCCAGGCCGGCCTCGACGAGGCTCTCGATCACCGGCTCGATCGGCTTGTACGCGTCCGGGTGCTCCTCGAGCAGCAGCGCCGGATCGTCGCACACGACGCGGCCGCCGAGCTCCGTGCGGGCGAGCTCGCGCCGCCGGTACCTGGCCGCGATCTTCTCGCGCGCCTCGCTGCGCCCCATCTTGCGGCCCGCGCCGTGCGCGACGGAGCGCAGCCCCGCCTCGGCGTCGCACGAGCGCATCACCCACGACGGCGCGCCGCGCGACCCGAGCACCACGGTGAAGTCGCTGCCCCGGGCGGGCGCCGCGCCCTTGCGGTGCACCCAGGCCAGCTCGCCGCCCACGGCCTCGCGCGCGACGTCGTTGTGGGTGAGGTCGAGCCCGCCCGTGATCGTCGACGCCCGCGAGGCGCCGAGCGCGCGCAGCATCCGGTACGCGAGCAGGAGCCGGTTCGCCCGCGCGAAGCGGCACGCGCCGGCGAGCTCGCCGAGGTACGGGTCGGCCGCGTCGCCCTCGAGCACCGCGCCGCCCCAGCGCTGCCCCAGCGCGCCGCCGAGCCCGCGCGAGCCGGAGTGCGCCACGACGACGAGCTCCCCCGCGGAGAGGCCGAGGGCCTTCGCCGCCGCAGGGTCCCGCAGCGCGCCGACCCGGGCGACCTCGAGGAAGTGGTTCCCCCCGCCGACCGAGCCGAGCGCGCCCTCGTAGCCCGCGCGGTACGGCGAGGCGTCCCCGCTCGGGCGAAGGCCGTCCTCCGGCTCCGCCGCCGCGAGCCGCGCGAGCGCCTCGGGCGCGCCGTCGACCTCGGCAAAGCCGCGCGCGCCGCGCTCCCAGACCCGCTCGAACACCGCCCGCGGGTCGCACTCGGCGAGCGGATCGTCGTCCATCGCCTGCCGCGCGCGCCGCTCGAGGACGTCCGGCGCCATGCGGCCGATCGACGTCGCGACGAGCCGCACGCCGCAGCCGGCGTCGCCGCCGATGAGCTCCGGGACGACCCGGTCCGCGAAGGCGAAGGCCGCGCCGATGGGGATCCCCCGCCCGGCGTGCAGGTCCGGCATGCCCACCGCGCGGACGCAGCCCGGCAGCGCGGCGACGCGCGCGAGCTGCTGGACGGCGTTGCCCTCGAGCCAGACGTCGTCGCGGGCGACCAGGCGGGCGTGGGCAGGAAGGACGGCGCTGTCGGCGGGGGCTTTCATCGAGATCTCCGGGGCAGGTGGCAAAGGCAGACGCAAACGCGGATACGAAGGGGAATGCCCATGGGAATGCGGAGGAGACTTGCGGCTTCCGTGCCAGCGCGCGGCCCGCTGCGACGCCGGCAGAACGCCTCAACGTGGTGCGCCGCGCACCAGATAAAGTGGTACATCATGCACCATACATGGTGTACGGTGCACCAGTGAATCGCCTCCTCCTCACCTGGTCGGACGCGGGCACGCTCGGGCCGGCGCCGGCGCACCATGGCCGCCGGCCCGAGGGCGATCGCGGGCCGGTGCTGCGGCTCCTCGACCAGGAAGAGAGCCGCTACGACGCGATCGTGGTCCTCACCATCCCGGCGGGCGAGGCGCCGTCGCGGGCGCTCGTCGAGCGGGCGCGGGCCCGCGCGCCGCGGATCGAGCTCCGGGTCGTGGACGTCGACGATCCGTCGGACCACGCGAAGCTCTTCCGGGCGCTCGGCAAGCTCTCGGCGCAGCTCAAGCGCGCCTTTCCGCCGGCGGCGTGGGCGACGGACGTCCTGCTCTCGGCCGGCACGCCGCAGGCGCAGACGCTCTGGGTCATCCTGGTGCAGGCGGGGATCCTGCCGGCGCGCATGCTCCAGGTGATCCCGGCGGCGTTCGTGCCGCACCCGCACCCGCGGCCGGTGCGCGAGGTCCGGCTCGACATCGAGGGTTTCCCGGAGATCCGCGCGCTGCGCGAGGAGGTCGTGCGCCTGCGGGCCGAGGCGCGCACGCGCGACACGGTCCTCGTCGGCGATTGCGAGCCGATGCGCTTCCTCCGCGCCCGCATCGCCCGGGTCGCCGCGACCGACGTGCCCGTGCTCATCGTCGGCGAGACCGGGACCGGAAAGGAGCTCGCGGCCAGGGCGATCCACGAGCACAGCCCGCGCGCGAGAGGGCCGTTCATCGCGGAGAACTGCAGCGTCTTCGCCGAGGGCGTGCTCGCGAGCGAGCTGTTCGGCCACGAGGCGGGGGCCTTCACCGGGGCCGCGGGGCGGCGGCGCGGCGTCTTCGAGCAGGCGCACGGCGGGACGCTGTTCCTCGACGAGATCGGCGAGCTGTCGCCGCGGGTGCAGGCGTCGCTGCTGCGCGTGCTCCAGGACGGGACGCTGCGGCGGGTGGGCGGCGAGGCGAAGATCGAGCTCGACGTCCGCGTGCTCGCGGCCACCCACCGCGATCTCGCGGCGATGGTCGAGGAAGGGACGTTCCGCGAGGATCTGTACTACCGGCTCCGCGGCGCGATCATCGAGGTTCCCCCGCTGCGCTCGCGGGGTGGCGACATCGAGGTGCTCGTCGGCGCGTTCCTCGACGAGGTGCAGTCGCGGCGCAAGGGGCGCGGGCTCGAGGTGACGCGCGAGGCGCTGAGGCGCCTTTACCAGCACGCCTGGCCGGGCAACGTGCGCGAGCTGCGCGCGGAGGTGCAGCGGTGGGGCGTGTTCTGCGAGCACACGGTCGACGTGGGCGATCTCGCGCCGGAGATCGCGTCGCCGGCGGCGCGGCCGGCGAGCGGCGGCGCAGGCGGGATCGCGCGAGCGTCGGTGTCGGAGGCGGGCGGCGAGGAGGTCGCGCCGCTCGCGGAGGCCGTGGCGTCGGCCGAGCGCGCCGCGATCGGACGCGCGCTCGAGGTGCACGAGGGCAACCTCTCGCGCGCTGCGCGGGCGCTCGCCATCGACAGGAACACCCTGAAACGCAAGATGGCGGCCTATCGCCTCGGCAAGGGGGCGCCTGCGCGCTCGGCGATCCGAAGAGGCTGAAGCTGCCCCCGCTGCCGAAGAAAGAGAAGAAGAGGACGAACGACCGCTGATGGGGCGAATGGCGCCCGGGCCGCCGGCGCCAGCAGCGATGTCCTCGATGTCCCGAGGCTGGGCGCCCGAAGCCCGGAGCGCCGATGCCTACGCCAGGTGCACCCACGAGCGCGCGCGCCTGGTTCAGCCCTTGCATTGCCTCATCGGGCAAGCTGGGAGGTCGTGCGAATGCTGGCGCTCACATACCATGGGCCGAAGAACGTCCGCGTCGAGGAAAACCCGGAGCCTCGGGTTCAACATCCGAACGACGTGGTCCTGCGCGTGAGTCGCGCCACGATCTGCGGATCTGATCTGCACCTCTATCATGGCTACGTGCCTGACACGCGCGTGGGGACCATCTTCGGCCATGAGTTCACCGGCGTCGTGGAGGAGCTCGGGGCCTCGGTGCAAACGCTGAAGCGCGGCGACCGCGTCGTGGTGCCCTTCAACATCGCCTGCGGGACGTGCTTCTTCTGCCAGCGAGAGCGCACCTCCGCGTGCGAGAACACGAACCCGCTCACCACGCTCGCCAGCGGGATCTTCGGTTATTCACACACGACCGGCGGCTACCAGGGCGGCCAGGCCGAGCGCGTCCGCGTCCCCTTCGCCGACGTCGGGCCCATGAAGATCCCCGACGACCTCTCGGACGAGGACGCGCTCTTTCTCTCGGATATCCTCCCCACGGGGTATCAGGCCGCGGAGATGGGGGACATCGGCCCCGCGGACACCGTGGCCGTCTTCGGCTGCGGGCCCGTGGGCCTCGTGGCCCAGCGGTGCGCATGGATCCTCGGCGCGCGCCGGGTCATCGCCGTCGATTCGGTCGGTTACCGCCTCGACTTCGCGCGCCGGCACAACAAGGCAGAGACGCTCGATTTCAGCGAGACCCCGGATGTCGTGTCCGCGCTCCGGGACATGACAGACGGCCGCGGGCCGGACGTCTGCATCGAGGCGGTCGGCCTCGAGGCGAACGGCTCGGCGCTGCACGACGTGCTGGGCAAGGCGCTCAAGCTCCAGGCCGGCTCGCCCGTCGCCCTCAACTGGGCGATCCAGTCGGTCCGCCGCGGCGGGAGGGTCTCGATCGTCGGCGTCTACGGGCCGCCGTGGAACCTCCTCGACGTGGGCGCGGCCATGAACAAGGGCCTGACGATCAAGACCGGGCAGTGCGACGTGAAGCGGTACATGCCCCGCCTGCTCGAGCACGTCCGCAGCGGGAACATCGACCCGAGGGCGCTCATCACCCACCGCGCCCCGCTCGAGGCGGCCCCGGAGATGTACCGGGTGTTCGCGGCGAGGACCGACGGGATCCTCAAATGCGTGCTCATTCCGCGGGGGGCCAAGTGAGCTCCGTCATCGAGGAGGGGACGATCATGGAAGCCGAAATCGTGCTGCCGAGGGAGCTGCCGTACTGGGGAGTCGATCTTTGCCTCGAGGACAGGCCAGGCGTCCCGAGGGAGGTGCCGCCGCGCCTCCTGGAGAGCGCGCATTGGATCGAGCCCGAGCAGCAGCCGATCGAGGGGCCGCTGCTCAGGCACCCAGGGCGCGCCCGCCCGACACCGGTGTTCAGCACGGCATTGCCGCCGAGAGGAGCGAGCGGCGCGCTGCGCCGCATCGCCTACAAGGTCCCGGATCACCGGCTCTCCCACTGGGTCGCGCTGTTCATCGCGGATCGGGTCGACGTGATCGAGAGCCTCCCGCTCCTGTTGAAGAGGCGGGCCGTCAGGGCAGGCAGGCCCAGGCGCACGGCGTCACAGCGCGCGTGACGAAAGGCGTGCTCGCGCCGATCCAGCGTGGCACACGCGATGCCGGATCGGGACCAGGGCCCCCGGGCCATGGCGAGACGCGAGGAGCCGAGCGCATGCGCACTGGATGGATGGAAGGTAAGGAGAGCTCGGGCACGCGGCGCGTGATGTCCGGCGCCGCCGAGCAGGCGGCATGAACGCCGCCGACGCGCTCGTGCTCTTCGGAGCGACAGGCGACCTGGCCTTCAAGAAGATCTTCCCGGCGCTGGCCGGGCTGGTCCGCCGCCGCAAGCTGGAGGTGCCGATCGTCGGCGTGGCCAAGAGCCCGTGGAGCCTCGATCAGGTCTGCGCCCGCGTCCGCGAGAGCCTCGAGCGGGCGGGCGCGTTCGAGGCGGGCGTGGTTCGCGAGCTGTGCGCGCGGCTCTCGTACGTGAGCGGGGATTACGCCGATCCGGCGACGTTCCACCGCCTCCGCGAGCGGCTCGGCACCGCCCAGCGGCCGCTCCACTACATGGCCGTGCCGCCCGACCTGTTCGAAGAGGTCGTCAAGGCGCTCGACCGCTCCGGGTGCGTGCGGCGAGGGCGGCTCGTCGTCGAGAAGCCGTTCGGCCACGATCTGGAGTCCGCTCGGGCGCTCTACCGCACGCTCGTGAGCGTCTTTCCGGAAGAGGAGATCTTCCGGATCGACCACTTCCTCGGCAAAGAGCCGGTCCAGAACATCGTTTACTTCCGCTTCGCGAACGCGCTGCTCGAGCCGGTCTGGAACTCCCACCATGTCGAGAGCGTCCAGATCACGATGGCCGAGCGGTTCGGCATCGAGGGCCGAGGCCGGTTCTACGACGCCACCGGGTGCATCCGCGACGTCCTGCAAAACCACCTCCTGCAGGTGGTCGCGTGCCTCGCCATGGATCCACCCCCGTCCGGGGACGCGGACGCCGTGCGCGCGGAGCGCGTCCGGCTGCTGCGGGCCATCGCGCCGCTCGATCCGGCGCACGTCGTCCGCGGTCAATACCACGGGTACCGCGGCGAGCCGGGCGTCGCGCCAGGGTCGCAGGTCGAGACGTTCTGCGCCGCGCGGCTCCGCATCCGCACCTGGCGCTGGGCGGGCGTGCCGTTCTTCATCCGCGCCGGCAAGCGCCTCGCGGTCGCGGCGACCGAGGTGATCGTGCTGATGCGGCGGCCTCCGCACGCCGTGTTCGACGATGTCGGGCGCGGGGATCCAGACTACGTGCGCATCCGGCTCGCCCCGGCGCCGGAGCTCGCCGTCGGCGTGCGGATCAAGGCGCCCGGCGAGATGATGGCCGGACAGCCGACCGAGCTGCTCGTGACGAACGACCTGTCCGAGGCGCTGGGGCCCTACGAGCGGCTCCTCGGCGATGCGCTCGCCGGCGATCCGACCCTGTTCGCGAGCCAGGCCGAAGTGGAGGCGCAATGGGCCGTGGTCGATCCGGTGCTCGACCAGGCGACGCCGCTCTCGCCCTATGAGACGGGCAGCTGGGGCCCAGCGGAAGCCGACCGCCTCGCCGCCGACCTCGGCGGGTGGCGGACGCCCGCCCTGGCCACCCCGGTGGCGAGGAAGGCCGCATGACCGGGATTCGCGTGCTGCTCGCCGACGTGGACGGCGCGCTCCTCACGCCCGACGGCGTGCTCACCCCCAGGGCGGAGCAGGCGGTGAGTCGGCTCCGCGACGCCGGGATCGACCTCGCGCTGATGAGCAGGCGCTCGCCGCGCGGCCTGCGCGTCCTGCTCGGCCGGCTGGGGATCGCGACGCCCGTCGCCGCGTTCGGCGGCGCCGTGCTGGTGCGGCCGGATCTCTCCGTGATCGAGCAGCACCCGATGGACAACGGCGCGGCCGCGGTCGTCATCGCGACCCTGGAGCGACACGGCGCCGCGGTCTGGGTCTACCAGGGCGACGACTGGCTGGTGCGCCGCGCCGGCACGCCGCACGTCGCGCGCGAGCAGGCGGTCGCGCAGTGTGTCCCCAAAGTCGTCGAGCGCTGGGAAGGCGTCGTGGACAGCGCGGTCAAGATCGTCGGCGTCAGCGACGACGCCGAGGGGCTGGAGCGCGCCGAGTCGGACCTCCAGGGGGCCTGCGCGTTCTTCTCCGCGTCACGCCCCGTGCCCCATTGCATCGAGGTGGTGCACCCGCGGGCCAACTCCGGAGAGGTCGCGAGGACCCTCTCGGCGCGCCTCGGCCTCTCCGGCGCGGCCATGGCCGCGATCGGCGAGCTGCCCGACCATGTGCTCATGTTCCGGGAGAGCGGGCTCAGCATCGCCATGGGGCAGGCGCGCGCCGTCGTGCAGCGGCAAGCCCACTTCATCACGCTGTCGAACGCCGACGAGGGCTTCGCGCACGCCGTGGAGACCTGGCTGCTCGCCACGAGCGGAGGTGGCCAGTGAGGGACGAGCGTTGGCGCTGTCGCCGGCCCGGGGCGCCTGTCACATGCTGGCCACCGGCCGCTGTCGCGCGCTGGTCCCGATCAGCAACATCGACGTGCCGCTGACGAGGACGTTGACGCCGACGAGCAGCCCGATCGCCCACGCCGCGGTGCTCGGCCAGCGCCACCAGATGAGGACCCCGAGCGCCAGCGCGAGCAGCCCGTCGAACAGGAGCCAGCCCCAGGCGGGCATCTCGCGATGCTGGAGCGCGCGGACGATCTTGAGGAAACCTTCCGCGAAGAAGAAGGCCGCGAGGATCAAGGTCAGCGTGACCGTGCCCGTCACCGGGAAGGCCACGATCAGGACGCCCGCGGCGATCTGGAGCAGGGCGCTCGCGAGCGACCACCCGCAGTTGGCCCATTGCCGGTGCTGGATGGCGTGGAGGCCCTGGAAGAGGCCGCTCGCCACCAGCACGGCCCCGATGGCGACCGCCGTGACCAGCGAGGCGATCACGGGCATGAGGATCGCGAGAGCCCCAAGCACCAGGAGGGCGATGCCGAGCCCGATGAACGAGCCGCGGTTCTCCCGCAAGGTATGAGGCTCGACCAGTTGCAATCCGAAGCTCGTCGTACGAACAGGGTCCTCCCAGCGATCAGCCATGTGTGCACCCTCCTCTTCCCGGAGCTGGAGTTTCGCCGTAACCGCAACCGCAATTGGAAGCCCAGCGCCTCACCGGCGTGCCCGCTCGCCGCGACGAGCGCCACGCGCTCCGCCGAGAGCGCATGAGCCGGGCGGGGCACGGCAGGGGTCGGACCACGGCGAACAAGGTGCCGCCCCCGAGCGGTGTCAAGTGACTCCAGAGCGGCCGGCCTCGCGCGTCCGTGATCGGGTTGCTCACCCCCTCACGCCCGGGGGATGGCGGGCGGCCCTCTCCGCGGCGTGGTTCTACCAGCGATCAGCCATCCGTGCGGCCGGGCCGCTCGGCCGGCGAGCCAGCGCAGGAGCGCCCGCCCGCGCTCACTCGTACCACGTCGGCACGATCTCCCGCACCTCGGGCAGCGCGGCGATACGACAGACCTGGTCCCAGGCCGCGTCGTCGAGCGCGCCATGGCGCGCGGTGCACTCGGCGTCTCCCGTGGGGAAGAAGTACAGGGTCTCCGCGGGCACATCGCACCTGGCGCGCCCCCGCGACGAGCCGGCCCGGATCGCCGGCGCGATGCCCCGCACGCGCGCGAGGAGCGCCGCGTCGTCCGACGGCAGGCAAAACTCCAGGGATCCATCGTTCACGCACCCCGTTTCCCGGGTGAACGCGAGCTTCTGGGTCGGGCACGACGGCGCAGGGGGCGGGGGCCCCTCGACGACCCCATCCCCCGGCGTGGACGGCGGCGCCGACGTACAGCTCGCCAAACACGCTATCAGCCAACGAGAGATCGCGAATCGTCGCATGGATCCACTCCCCATGTGCTCCGGCGGCGCACACGCAGCCGATATCGCAGAGACGCTGGACCTGTCAACCCGGAGGGCCCGCAGTTTGGAACAATCTGGCGTTCGGCGGGACGCTGTTCTCGAACCGCAACGGCGCCGACGGCGCGAACAACTCCTGGACGGCGGGGGGTGTCACGGCCTCGGACGCGGACTTTCAGGATCCGTCCGAAATGGGGCTGGACGCTCCGCGACAGGCCGACGGCAGCTTGCCCGTGCTCACGAATTTCCGCCTCGCGCCGGACAGCGACGCCATCGACAAGGGCGTCGACGGCGGAAGGTCGCCTCTCATGTCGTGAGCGGCCTCCACCTGACGTGGAGGCAAGCAGCAGTGTTGCGGGCGGCGGCGGCGGCGCAAGCAGCAGTGTTGCGGGCGGCGGGAACGCGGGCAGTAGCACGGCGTCCGCTGGTACAGGCAGTCCTGGGACTGGCGCCGGCGGGGATCGCGGCTGCCGCATTGGCGGTCCAGGTCAGCCGACGCGCAGCACTTCCACGTTCATGACCTTCGCGCTCGCGCTCGCCGTCTTGCCGGCAAGGCGCCTCCGCGATGCGCGCCGCCGACGGCTGGCGGCCCGGGAGGCAGCCAGCGCCTTTGTCGAAAAATACCGCGCGATCGTGCTGGAGCCAGGATTCCCAGGAAAATTGTGGCCCACCTCAGCCCGAGGCTGGGATAACCTCGCCCTGGAAGGCCGATGGACGCGCAGAAGACCGTGGCACTCGAGGCGGAGCTGGACGCGTTGCAGAAGGAAGTGCAGCGCCTGCGCTCCCGCGTCGCCGAGCTGGAGGCGGCTGGCCGCGGCTTCCCGGAGCGCTTGGTCGACGCGCTGCCCAGCGTCGTTTACGTGCTCGATCTCGATGAGGGGCGGTACGTCTACCGGAACCGGGAGCTCGCCGGTCTCCTCGAAGAGGGCGGCGGAGCCGCGGCCGGCTCGCCCCGCGGCGACGGCCTGTCCTCGGTAGTCCATCCGGACGATATCGGTCGCATCGAGGAGTACCGGGCTCGCGTCGCTGCCTCGGAGAGCGGGGAGCAGGCCACGGTGGAGTACCGCGTGCGCGGTCGCGACGGCGGCTGGCGATGGTTCCTCGAGCGAGGCGTCGCGCTCGGCCGCGATCCGGAGGGACCGGGGCGGCGGATGCTCGGGTCGGCGCACGACATCACCGCGCGCAAGCATACGGAGCAGATGCTCGAGCGGAGCGAGAGCCTGCTCCATGCGTTCCTCGAATACACGCCGTCCATGGTGGTCGCCGTGGACGCCGCGGGCCGGCTCCTCCTCGTGAACCGCGAAATCGAGTCGTTTTACAAGATGAGCCGCGAGGAATTGCTGGGGCGCGTCGTCTACGACCTTCTCCCGGCGCCGGCGGCCGCCTCGATACGAAAGGCCAATGAAGAGGTGGCGGCCGCCGGGCGCCCGGGCGCATCCGAGCAGGTGCTCGTCTACCCGGACGGTCCGCGCACCTACCTGTCGACCAAGTTCCCCATCCGCGACGCCGAGGGGAAGATCTACGCGGTCGGGACGATCTCGGTGGACATCAGCCGGGCCAAGCAGGCCGAGGCCGAGCGCGCGGAGATGCAGCGGCAGCTCATCGAGATGCAGCAGGCGACGATCCAGGAGCTCATCACGCCGCTCCTGCCGCTGGCGCCCGGCGTCGTCGCGATGCCGATCGTCGGGAGCGTCGACCCCGCGCGCGCCGAGCAGATCCTGACGACGTTGCTTGAAGGGATCGCCGACCGGCAGGCCAGGATCGCCATCCTCGACATCACCGGGGTGAAGGTCGTCGACGAGCGGGTGGCGCGATCCTTCGTCGACGCGGCCCGGGCCGCGGGATTGCTCGGCACCCGGGTCGTGCTCACCGGGATCAAGCCGCAGATCGCGCAGACGCTCACGACGATGGGCGCCGATCTGAGCGGCATCGTGACCAAAGGCACCCTGGAGAGCGGCATTGCCTACGCGCTCGGACGCCGGCTCCGCTGGTGACCGAGCGCTCCCACCGAGCGACCGGGTGTACGCGGATACGCACAATGCCTTCACGGCATTGGCGAAGCCCGCGATGACCTCGTGAGAGCAGGTTCCTGGCGCCCCTGACGGTGTACTCTATGGATGACATGCGCCCGCGCCCATAACGGAGCGCGGAGCGCTGTCGGTACAACGTGCGATGTGACCCAGGAGGTTGCCTATGAAGCCTGGAGTGATGCCGTTGCGTGGCGCGATCGTTGTGACCATGGCCGTCAGCCTGGTCGCGGGGGCAGCGCTGGCCCGGGGCGTGCCGATGCTGGAGAGTTACGATCCGATGCCCGGTCCCTCGCCGTGGGGCCCTGACGACGAGGCGGGCGCCTCCAACACGCAGACGCCGGACAAGGTCCTCGAAGGCAAGCGCCTGATCAAGGAGGGCAAGGTCTATCGTCTGGGTCACGTCTACGAGCCGGGGATGCCGACGTTCCCGGGCAACCAGGGGCTCTCCGTGGAGGCCGGGCCGACCGCGGTCATCCAGCAGCAGGTCACGAACTCCGAGGTGATGCACGGGGAGTTCGGCCAGATGGGGACGGAGTTCGACGCGCTGGGCCATTTCGGCTACATCCCGCCCGGGAGCACGGACCCCGCCGACGCGCTCTTCTACAACCAGTTCACTGGCGCCGAGATCCTCACCGAAGACGGGCTCGCGCACCTCGGCGTCGAGCACGTGAAGCCGCTCGTCACGCGCGGCGTGCTCCTCGACGTCAAACGCTACGCGAACGGCGGGCAGACGCTCGCGTTCGGCCAGGAGATCACGCTGGCCATGGTGAAGAAGACGCTGCGCGCGCAGAAGATGGACGAGCGCGACATCGGCGTCGGCGACGTCGTGCTGATCTTCACGGGCTGGGAGGAGAACTGGGAGCTCGGCACCGAGGGGTATTACACGCAGCCAGGCGTGGGGCTGGCCCAGCCGGGGATCGGGATCGAGGTCGCGAAGTGGCTCGCATCGAAGGGCATCGCCTGCGTCGGGTCGGACAACTTCGGCATCGAGGTCACCCCGCCGAAGCCTCCGGTGGCGCCGGGGGTGGTCTTCCCGGTGCACCATCACCTGCTGGTGAAGAGCGGAATCTTCATGCACGAGGTGATGGTGCTCTCGGAGCTGGCCGCGGATCTGGCCGCGGAGCTCCAGGAGCGGCCCCACGGCCACAAGAGCCCCTACGAGTTCTTCTACGTCTACAGCCCGCTGCCCCTCCGGGGCGCGTCCGGATCACCGGGCATCCCGCTCGCGATCCGCTGAGCGGATCGGCGCGCCGGGGCCGCGCGCGCCCGCGTCACCCGGCGAAGCGCTGGGGCCCCTGGACCATTCCGCCGGCCGAGCGCATCCCTCGCCGCTCCTGCCTCAGGATTTGCCACTGCGCGTCAGCGCGACTCACGCGGTGGGGCTCGCCGATCAGGTTTCGATTACGTGTCGGAGGCGTCTCTTCCGGCGGCGTCGAAGGAACAGCCAGGCCACGCCGGCGAACTCGGCAGCTCCACCCGGGGTGCCAGGCCTGCTCGCTCGCTCCGCTGCTCTGGGTCTGATAGAATGGTCGTTGGTCATGCTCGAGCTCCTCCGCAACGCGCACCACACGGTGACGATCGACCCGGTTTCGCAGATCGCACGGGTCACGCGGAGCGCGCTGCCGTCCGAGTCTGTCGCGCAGTTCGAGGAGCTGTGGATGGAGGTGAGCCGCGCGCTCGACCGGGTCGACCGCCATCGGCTGTGTCTGCTCATCGATCTGCGCGCCGCGGTGGGGCGGAACGACCCGCAGTTCGAGGCGGCGATGCAGCGGATTCGGCCGCCCGTGATGGGCCGCTTCCGGCGCGTCGCCATCCTCGTGCGGACGACCGCGGGGGCGCTGCAGATCCAGCGCCATTTCCGCGAGGACGGCATCGATCGGATGATCGGCAGCGACGAGGCCCGGCTGCTCGACTACCTCCGAGAAGCACCGGCGCGCGTCCGTTGATGTGGGTCGCCAGGCCGACCCCCGGCCCGCCCTCTTCAGTGCTCAGGCGAGCCAGGCGCGGCTCACCTTTCGTGACCGGCCGGCGACGATTTTTGTAACCTGGCGAAAACGAACGACTTTGTGGGCCGGCGACCGGGCCGCCCACGCGGGCTCTCGACGGGCTCCTGGGCCGGTGAGATGTCGCCCTCGCGGGACGTGCCCAGTCGAAGACTGGGACGGATCACCACTCCTGGGCCGCTGTTCATGTCCTTATTGAGCTTTGCGGCCCCCGTACTCCGGCCTTCTCGTTTGTTGTGCGATGTGCTTGTCAGTTCGTGAATTCGACGTATAGTGTATTCGAGTCGCGCCCCTGCCGTCCGCAATGTAGTCATGCGGCGTGTTGCAGCGCTCGTGTCGATCTCTGCCAGGTCGAGGCCCCATCCGTCCCGGCTTCGCTCTTGCGATGCCCTGGACGGTGTGTTCCGTACCGGAGAGCCACGGCGCGGCGGGAGGACAGCGAGACATGCCTGGCGCTCGATGAGCGGCCGAGTCGAGAGATCGACAGTCTACTCGATGGGGGGAGAAAGGAATGGTGGTACGGACCGATTGCGGTATCGAGGCGCGTGATCTCAAGGATCGACGGACCTACCGGGGGGACGACTCATGTCGAACGCAATGCGATGGCTCTCCGATCTCCTGGCCGCACCGTGGGCGACGCGGCCATTCACGCCGATGATGCACGGCCATTCGACCATCATCGTGATGCATCGGTTCGCCGACCCGGATCGCGGGATCGAGGGCCTGGATCCGCGCGCCCTCCGGCGCGCGCTGCAGTTCCTGCGACGCGAGCGGTATCCGCTCGTGTCGCTCGAGCGGGTGTTCCGGGGCCTCGCGGGCGAGGAGCCGCCCATCGACCGGGCCGTCGCCTTCACGATGGATGACGGCACGATCGACCAGGCGACGGTCGCCGCGCCGATCTTCGCGGAGTTCGATTGCCCGGCCACCATCTTCGTGGTGAGCGGCTATCTGGACGGCCATCTGTGGTGCTGGTGGCACCGCGTGGAGCACGTGTTCGAGACGACGCGGCGCCGCGAGCTCAGCGTGATGGTGGGCGGCCTCCGCCACGTCATCCGCCTGGACGACGGCGTCCCGCGGGCGCAGCTCGCGCGGCGCTTCATGGAGCGCTGCAAGCGCGTGCCCGAGACCGAGAAGCTCCGCGCCATCCAGCGGCTCGCCGCCGCGGCCGAGGTCGATCTCCCGGCGCGCCCTCCCGCGCGGTACGCGCCCATGTCGTGGGATGACGTCCGCGCGTGCGAGGCGCGCGGCATCACGTTCGGACCGCACACGGTCACCCATCCGGTGCTCTCCAGGACGAGCGACGCGCAATCGATGCACGAGATCCACGTGTCCTGGGCGCGCCTGCGCGCCGAGGCCAGGCGCCCGGTCCCCATCTTCGGTTATCCGAACGGGCACGTGGGGACGGACTTCGGTCCTCGCGAGTGCGCGACGCTTCGCCGGCTCGGCTTCCTGGGAGCCGTGACCAACTGGCCTGGCGACCATGCGACGGTCAGCGGATTCCGTAGCTCCGCGGACGCGCCGTTCTCGGTGCCGCGGATCGACTTCGGCGCGGATCACCGGAGCCTCATCCGCTCGGTGTCGGGCGTCCTGCGGACCAAGCAGCTGCTGCAGCGGCAACTCGCCCTGCGAAGCGCGGTGGCGCCGGTCGATCCGGGCATCATGCTGGATGGCTCTCAGGACGAAGCCGAGGGCCCGCCGGCCCCGCTGGTCCAGTGATCGCGGGACCCGCGCGCGGCCGCTCACTTCTTTCGATAGGCGCCCGGCGTCGTCCCCGTGCGGCGCTTGAACGCCGTCGTGAGGTGCCCCTGATTGGAAAAGCCACACTCCAGCGCGATCTCCGCGATGGACAGCCGCTCGTCCTGGAGCATGGTCATCGCCTTCTCGATGCGGCGCGAAATGACGTACTGGTGGGGAGTCTGGTGAAAGGCGCTCTTGAACAAGCGCGAGAAATGGTCCGGCGAGTAGCCCACCAGCCCCGCCAGGTCGACGAGCCCGAAGTTCGAGGAGAGCTCGCTGTCGACGAATTTTTCGATCTGGGTTCGCTGGCTCCTCGAGAGGCTCGCGTTGCGCAGCGAGATCTCCGCCCCGGATCCCGCTCCGTACCGCGCCGATAGATAGGAGGCCAGCGCCAGGCAGAGCGACTGCACGTAGACGGCCCCGAAGTACTCCTGCCCCTCGGCCTGCGCCTGCAGGCGACGGACCAGGTCGACGACGTGGGCGTCGACCAGACCGAACCGCGGCTCCCGCTCCGGCACCAGCACGGCGGACGGAGACGCACAGAGCGCCAACATGGATGCTTCGGGGAAGTTCACCGACGTGCACACGGAGGGCCGCCCCCGCCACTCGACGCTGTACAGCCTGGTCCTCCGCGGCAAGAGGTCCATCATTCCCGAGAGCCGCTCGAAGGAATGCTCCCGGACCTCGCCCGACGTCGGCTCCGCGAAGCGAATGTCGACCTGCGAGGGGCCTCCCGTCCACACCAGGACCGCATCGCTCGCCGCCTCGAGCCCCTCGAGCCGGCCGCTCTCGGGCACATACCCGATCCGGAGGGGCAGCCCCACCCAGTCCGATCCGGTGAGCGCCGCGCCGTACTTTGCTGAGAACTCCGCGGTCATGCCTGGGGTCGCCCCGGAGCATCGTCGGCGTCGCGGAACACGGGGGTCAAGCCCCTCGTGAGCCGGGCATGTGAGCGCACACACACCTCTGATCGCTGGCGCCGGGTGGATCGGGTCCCGCGCGTCGGGATCCTGAAAACCTTCGCCGGGAATTTGAACGACCTCTCTGCGAGCGCCACGTACCCTTCCCTTCACTTCCTCGCAGAGGCTGTGCGGGTGGTGTGGCATTGCGCCGAGCTCCCGCCCCTCTGCTTACAACACAATTTTATTCGGTCGCTGACCGGGAGCGGGGCTCACATGTCTACCTCGACCTCTTCGCTGCTCGTCCGCCGTGGCGCATTCGGCACCTTTGCCCGCGGGATTCCGCTCGTGGGCCTTCTCTTGGTCGGTTCCATGGCCTGCTCCAGCGCTTCCGATGGGTCCGACGGCTCGGGCGGCACCGGAGGAGGGGCTTCTTCCTCCAGCAGCGCCCAGACGACGAGCGCGGGTGAGGGCTCGGGAGTCTCCTCGACGACGAGCGGAGCGAGCAGCACGACGGCGACAAGCGGTTCGGGCGGTGGGGCTTCTTCCAGCAGCTCGAGCAGCGCCGGAGGGGCCGGAGGCGCGAGCAGCAGCAGCAGCAGCAGCAGCGCGGCGGAAGGAACGAGCGGGAGCGGGGGCTCTCCGGATGCAGGGTTCCAGCCTTGCCCTGCGACGGGCGCCTGCAAGATCCTGCCCCTCGGGGACTCGATCACCTTCGGTCTCGGCTTCGACGGCGGCTACCGGGTCGAGCTCTTCCACCTTGCCACGCAAGACGGCCACGAGGTCACCTTCACGGGCACGCAGCAGGCGAACGGCCCCGCGATGGTCGATGGCAAGCCGTTCCCCCGCAATCACGAGGGCATCAGCGGAGAGACCATCCAGCAGATCGCCAATCGTATACCGACCCCGGGGCTCCGGGACATGCCGCACATCGTGCTGCTCCACGCCGGCACCAACGACATGTATCGAGAGCCGAACGGCGCCGACACCCGCCTGGGCGCGCTCATCGACGAGCTGATCGCCGAGGCGCCCGACGCGCTGATCGTCGTGAGCAACATCATTCCTTTCCCGATGGGCGCAGGCGCGGTCAACACGTACAACGCCAAGATCCCCGCGCTGGTCGAGGCGCGCGCCAGCAAAGGCGCGCACGTCCTCTTCGTCGATCAGTTCAAGGACTTCCCCACGTCCGAGCTCGGCGACGGGGTCCATCCCAACAAGGCCGGCTACGCCCGGATGGCGGGCCGCTGGTACGACGCGATCTCCGATTACCTGAGGTGATCCGGCCTGGTGCCGGAGGCGAGCGTCCCCCACGTCAGCTGGGGAAGCAATGGTTACGGGAAGATCGGCGACGGGACCCGTACAAGACGTTACGCGCCGACGGCGGTCTCGGGCCTCTCGTCGGGAGTCATCGTATGGCGCGGGGCGGACGACACCCGCCCGAGGGCATCGGCGAGCGCGCCAGCCGGATCCTCCGGCAGGTCGAGCGAGCGCCACGCCACATAGCCGTCCGGGCGGACCAGCGACGCTCCCCCGGCCCCGAGGCCAAACGCCCTGCAGAGCGCGCCGTCATCGGATGACCGCACATCCGCCCCGATAAGGACGCATTCGAGCTCGATGCCCAGCTGCTCGCCGGCCTGCGCTGCGGCGGGGCGCCACCGCGCGTCCTCGGTGAGCAGCACCCAGCGTCGCTGGAGCAGATCGAGCGTCGACAGCCGCTCGCCGCCCCTCACCACCCACGCGTGCGGCGCGCGCGTGCCGGGCTGACCCGCCCATTGCTCGGGCCGCAACGCCGGCGGGAGCCCGTCGCCGGCGCCGAGCACCGCCGTCGATCGGACCAGCTGCCCGAGCTCCATGGCGTCGTCGTCGAGGATCGGCACGCCTCCGGCGGTCCCGCCCGCGTGCGCCTTGTAGTCTTCCCGGGCGAAGATCTGGTGATGCCGGAGCCACGCGATCGGGCGCCGCTCGGCGTCGTACGTGTCGAGCAGCTCCGGCGTCGACGCGCCGGAGAGGACCGCAGAGAGCTTCCACGCGAGGTTGTGGGCGTCCTCGATGCCGGTGTTCGCGCCGTAACCGCCCCGGTTGGGCGGCAGCGTGTGCGCGGCGTCCCCGGCGAGGAACACCCTGCCGGACGTGAATCGATCGGCGACGAGGGCGCTGATCTCCCAGCGCCCGGTGGTGACGATCTCGATCTCCAGGTCAGCCCTGCCGATCGCCCTGGAGATCAGCGCTCTCAACGTCGCCGCGTCGCGCTCCTCGTCATCCCAGAAGATCAGCACCCAGCGGCCATCGCCATAGGTGGTGAGGAATGCGCTGAAGCCCGGCTGCTCGATCGCGAACTGCGTGACCCCCGCTCGAAGGTACTCCTCGAGCGGAGCCCGGAAGAGGACGCTGCGCACCGCCCGGATGTGCCCTCGCCCGGTGCGGCCGATCCCGAGCGCCTCGCGGATCGCGCTGCGGTGGCCGTCCGCCGCCACCAGGTAGGAAGCGCGCAGCGCGACCTCTCGCCCGTCGCGCTCGCGCAGCCACGCGGTCACGCCGCCTGGGTCCTGCTCGAAGCGGGTCAGTTCGGTCTCGAGCCTCACGTCGGCGCCGAGCTCGACCGCCCTGTCTCGAAGCCTGGGCTCGAGACGATCCTGGGCGATCGCGGCGCCCGTGCACGGCGAGCGCTCGATCGGGGGCGCCGCCTGCTCCCCGGGCGTCCACGGGACCTCCTCGAACCACGCCCCGGCCAGGCTCTCGACCCGAGCCCGGCGCAGCCGGAAGCCGGGCGGCACCTGCGGGATGTGCGGTCCAAGCCCGACCGCGCGATAGAGCTCCAGCGTCCTCGGCGTGTAGCCGATCGCGCGCGGATGCGGCGAGCTGCCGGCGTGCCGTTCGACCAGCACCGTGCGCACACCTCGCCAGGCCAGAAACACCGCGGCCGACAGGCCCACCAGGCTGCCCCCGACGACGAGCACCGACGTCGATTCTACGTGCATAAAAACCGTCCTTGATACAGTGTATTACTACGATACAGTGTATCGCGTCGGATTTGTTGTCAACCGGGTGCCGATGCGAACAAGACGAGCGATGACCGCACGGCAGAAAAAACCGCACGCGACCGGCGCCTCCCTCATCTGGGAGCGCCCGGAGCCGGCGCTCCGTCCCGCTCCCGGGCCGCTGAGCAGAGACCGGATCGTGCGCGCCGCCATCGCGCTCGCCGACGCGGAAGGCCTCGCCGCGGTGTCCCTGCGCAAGATCGGGGCCTCGCTCGACGCCGGCCCGATGCGCCTCTACGGCTACCTGGACACCAAGGAGGAGCTGCTCGAGCTCATGGTGGACGCGGTGTACGGGGAGATGGCGTCCGCTGGGCCGATCCCCGGCGGCTGGCGCGAGGCCCTCCGGACGATCGCCCACCGCACCCGTCGGGCCGCGAGGGAGCACGGGTGGTTCATCGATCTGCTGGGCGGCCGCCCCCATCTGGGCCCGAACGCCCTCGCGCACCTCGAGGCCTCGCTCGCCGCGCTGAGCGGCGCTCCGGGCTTCGAGGACATCGACGTCGTCATGATGGCGGTCGGGACCGTCAACGCCTATGTGCTCGGCGCCATCCGCGCCGAGGCCAACGAGCTGCGCGCCGAGGTCGCGAGTGGCATGGATCAGACCGAATGGCAGCGGGCGTCGGAGGCGTACATCCGCCGGATGATCGCCACCGGCCGCTTCCCGACGCTCGCCAAGGTGGTCAAGGACGCCACCCACCCGCCGGCCGACGCCGCGTTCGACAGGGGTCTCGACTGCGTGCTCGACGGCATCGCGGCGCGCCTCTCCTGCGGCGCGGCGGCGGGAAAAGGCCCCCGCGAGCGGCGGTAGCCGCGGCCTTTCTAGAGCACCCGCAGGAACGCCGTGAGATCGGCCTTCTCCTGCGCCGTCAGCTTCGTGCCGAGCACGAGGTTGAAGAACTCCACGGTGTCCTCCAGCGTGAGCAGGCGCCCGTCGTGCAGGTACGGAGGGCTGTCCTTGATGCCGCGCAGCGGGAACGTCTTGATGGGGCCGTCCGCGGTCGCCATCCGTCCGTTGATGAGCACGGGCTTGAAGAAGCGCTCCGCCCGCAGGTTGTGCATCAGGTTGTCCGTGTAGTACGGCGCGGCATGGCACGTCGCGCACTGGCCCTTGCCGTTGAAGATCTGCTCTCCGCGGAGCTCCTCCGGCGTGGCCTTCGCGGGGTCGAGGCGCCCGTTCAACGCGAGCTTCGGCGCCGGGGGGAAGTCGAGGATCTCCTCGAACTCGGACATCGCGTGGACCTGGTGCCCGCGGTCGAGGATGTTGATCCCCTTCTTCACGGCGATGACGATGTCGCCGTCGAAGTACGCCGCTCGCTGCTCGAACTCGGTGAAGTCCTCGACGGTCTTGAGCGCGCGCTGCGAGCCGAAGAGGCGCTGGATGTTCACGCCGCGCAGCGTGGGGGTGTCGACCCGGTGACGGAACTCCTGCGGCCTTATGTCGCCCACGAGGTGGGTCGCGTTGTTCGTGTGCCCGTTCGCGTGGCAATCGAAGCAGGCGACGCCGAGGCTCGCCTTCTCCGAGCGCCGGTCCGCGGTCGCGTTGAACTGCATCTGCGGGAACGGCGTGACGAGGAGGCGGAGCCCCTCGAGCTGCTTCGGGTTCAGGATGCCGTTGAAGAGCTCGTAGAAGTTGTCGATGGTGACGAGCTGCCCCTTGGAGACGTCGCCGAGATCAGGCCGCGTCGTGAGGTAGATCGGCGGCGGGAACTCGGAGATCAGGTGATCCGGGATATCGAAGTCGAGATCGAAGCGCGTGAGATCCCTCCCCGTCTGGCGCTTCAGCTCCTCGATCTGGAGCTTCGGGAAGACCATCCCGCCTTCCGGCTGGTTCGGGTGGGGCAGCGGCAGGAAGCCCTGCGGCCAGAGCCCCTGATCCCGGATGGCGTCGGGCGTGAGCGCGGCCAGCGACTCCCACGTCGTCCCCTTCTCGAGCTTCACGCGGACGCCCCCCTGGACGGGCTTTCCGCGCGACATGGTGACGCCTGGCGCGGGGCGGTTCGAGAGGTCGTACCGGGCCTCGAGCAGCGTCTGGTGGCGCTTCATCACCGCGGGTTTGTCGGCCTTCATCCGGGCCATCAGCGCGGCGAACGGCTCCTTGTCGTCGACCGGCAGGTAGCTCGTGCGCGGCGTGGCGGGGCCGGGCGGCGGAGACGCGTTCATGGGCGCCCTCGGGCCCGTCGGCGCGACCGCCTCGGCCGTCCCCGGCGGCGCGCCACGCGTGCTGTCAGGCACCAGAGGTACCGCCCCCGGCGTCGAGGCACAGTTCACGAGGCCGAGCGAGAGCGCGGCAGTGCACGCGACCACGCACGTGATATCCATTCTCTTCACAGGCATACGAGCGGCTCCTTCACGAGGGGTACGTCGTCAGAAATGGCTGGCCGAGCGCCCCGCCTCCCGGCGCGCGGAGCTCCCGTCCAGTGCACACGAATGGCGGCTCGCCGGGCACACAGCCGAGGCGCCATGGGCAGTTCCGCCCGCAGGCGACTCCTGTGCCAGAAGCGCGCCCGCTGTGCGATCCATCCCTGATCAGGCGCGGAGCGGGGCGATTTGCGCGGGAGATCGTGCCTCCTCGCACGGATCGGCGAACGAGCACGCCTCGCGCCATCGCGGGTCACCGCGCCCACGGAGCTCACGAGCGCGCTCGTCCAGCCGATGTGCGGTGCGGCGCGAGGCAAACTGCCACGGTCCGTGGCATCATGGCCCGCGTCGCGCCGCATGCGCGACCGGGGCGCGCACGCGCCCCGCGGCGGTCCGTTCAGTCGCCCTGTTCGCCCCGCTCCGGCCTGACGCGGAAGAACGGCGCCCTGACGTCCTTCGCGTCGAAGAAGAACACCCGATCCCAGACGGGGACCCGCTCCCGCTCCGCCAGATCGTACACCTCGCCTCGGGACAGGCTGCCGACGAGCTTCGCGCTCGACTGGCCTCGCATCCTCCACCGGAACTCGTACGGGAGCAGGACGCTGGCGTCGCCGAACATGCCGCGGCGCTCGGCGAAGCTCCGCCGCGCGGCCTCGGAGAGCTCCCGGGCATACCGGAGGTTCGGGGCGACGATGTAGGTCGTCGCAAGGCCCTCCTCCAGCATCTGCCGGTTGATGAGCCGACCGCGCGACAGGACGTACCCGAGGACGCGACCGTAGGCGTCGAACGGCTGTTCGTCCGTCTGGATCTCGACCTCGGCGCCGTCGGGGAGCAGCTCGGAGAGCCGCTCGGCGGCCAGCTCGGCCCAGTAACCTTGCGAGGCGCCGAGGAAGTGCGTCTCCGGCGTATCGATGGAGAGCATACGGACAGGATGGATCACGCCGTGCTCGTCGCGCACGCGGAGCGTGTCGCCGTCGACCGTCCTCACCACCTCGGCGAGGAACCTGTCGCCCGGCAGCTCCCGGCGCAGCCCCCGCCTCCGGTAGACAAGAGACACGTAGTCGATGAACCTCCGGAACTCCGGAAGCAATCCTGCCATCGCCCCCTCCTATGATGGATAGCCCCACAGAAACCGCCGTTCGCGTATCGCAGGGACTTTCGCCCTGCCCAGGCGGCCTGTTCCATGAAGATATAGAGAGGGCCCTGGCCCTATGAAAGCGCTCGCCGCGCCTGACCCGCGGGGCGCGAGGTGGCCTGAAGCGCCGGTCGGGCGGGGAGGAAGAGTTGAACGCAAAGGCGCAAAGGCGCAAAGACGCCCAAAGGCAAGAGGGAAGATTTCCTCCTTCGCTTCCTTGGAGCGCCGGCGTTGCAATCTTCGCCTGGCGCCTTCACGAGCTTTTCTCTCTTCTCTTGGCGTCTTTGCGCCTTTGCGCCTTTGCGTTCAATTCTTCTTCATAGCGCCGCCCTCCGGGCGTCGCCGGCGCCGATCTCCTCCAGCAAATCATCCTCGTCCTCCCCCGCGGACACCTTCTCCAGCGCCAGCCTCAGCTTCGGCTCGGCGCTCGCCTCGGCGGCGACGCGGATCCGTCTCTCCACCGCTTCGCCCCCGTGCGGGCGCGCCGCGAGCGCCGCGGCGACGCGCTGCTCCGGCGGCGCAGAACCGTCCTCGACGATGCGCAGCACCTCTTCGAGGTCGTTCCCCGCCGTCCGGTATCCGGTGCTGGCCACCAGCGACCCCAGCGCTCTCTTCCACTCGGCCAGCGGCCGGCCATTGCGCGCGATGACCGCCAGCAGCCGCGCCCGGTCTTGCATCGCGACGGCGGTCTGAGCGGCCTGAATACGCACGATCAGCGCCGTGGCCTCGGCGGGGCTGGCCGCCGGGACGGTGACGGACTCGCCGTGCCGCAGGCCGATCTTCACGAAATGATAGACGCCGCCAACTCCCCCGTGGGTGAGAGCGACCTGGACGATGGCCCTGTGCGGGAGGAACCGCCGCCGGAACGCGCTCTTGACCATCACGCCGTCGGTGCCGATATGCACCCAGCTCGGCGTCACCTTGGACCAGAGCCATGCCGCGACGCCCAGGAGCGGCGCGAGCCCGCCCATCGCCACCATCGGACCGAGCGGTGCGATGGACCACTGCGCGATGGCCGTGAACAGCAGGATCAGCAGCGCCAGCGCACCCGGGGCGAGGATCAGGACGAAGACGGCCAGGAGACAGCCCGCGATCTTGCGACCGCTGGAGTCCTCGCGGTACGTGCGCATCCGCACCGCGCGCGCCTGCGCCCCCGCCCCGGCCCGCGACAGGAGGTCGATCGCCTCCTCCTCCGAGGCTTGCTCGACGGCGGCGACGCGCCCATCCGAGAACGACAGCACCGCGGCGTGGCCGTTCGGCGTCCGCTCCGTCCAGCCGCCGGCGAGGAGCGCGAGCGGCAGACTGCTCTCCTTCGCTCCCTCCGTGATCAGCAGCCGCTCGCCCTCGATCTTCACGCTGCCGTCGCGGAGGCGGCGCTCGCCCGGCCCGCGGTCCGCGCCGGCGAACGACAGCGCGCTGGCGAAGTAGCTGCCAAGGCCGATCAGCGCGGCGACGAGCGAGGCCTTCTCCATCCCGAGCACGGCTAGCCCCCACGGAGCGGCGAACGTGCCGACGAGCGATGCGACGACCACGGACCCGAGGAGGCGCTTGTCGCGGCGGGCGTCCTGCACCTCGACCTTGCAGAGTCGCTCGAGCGAAGCCGCGCCGGGAGCGCCCTCGCTCATTGCTGCAGCCGCATCGCCTGCTCCCCGTGGTCCGCGGTGGTCATCGGTCGAGGTTAACCCGGGGTCATCCAGCCGCGCCAGCGCCCTCGGCGATCGCCGGCAACATCGTCGTGGTCGCCTGGCAGCATGAGGGCGAGGACATGACGGTGCTGGGCGGCAGCTCCGCGAGCAGCGTCGCGATCGAGAAAGACAAGAGATCAGAGAGCGAATCGCGGGCGCAGCATGCGAAGAGAGCGGGGGACGGCAGCGCGCAAGGGCTGCGCCGTCACGAGCGACCGTGGCACACCCGCCCACCGGGCGAGCGTCGCCACCGCGGCGTCCCTGTCGGCCGGGGCGAGGCCGCCGATGTGCGCGCCGTGGTTGGCGCCCGGCGCGAAATAGCGATACGAGTCCACCGCCGCGCCGAGATCGAAGGCCCCGGCAGACCAGGGGTCGTTCTCGCCGTAGACGAACAGGAGCTCGCTGCCTTCGGTGGCGACCCAGCGCGCGACGTCCTCCATCGCGGCAGGCGAGAACTCCGGCTCGATGGGGATGCTCGGCAGGCGGTCGACCGACCCCCAGTCGAACGTGAGCAGGTCAGCGATATCCGTGGTGTCGGGCAGGGGGGCGCCGAGTTCTGTGTAGCATTGCCAGTAGTACGGCTCGTAGGCGAGATATGCAGCATCGGCGCCGGCGCTCACGGGAGAGATCAGGCCGAGGGCCAGCCACAGGTCATTGTCGGACGCCGACACATCCGGGATCTGGTCGCAGGTGGCCTCGAGCGAGTAGAGCCAGAAGTAGAATGGGAGCCATATCACGGCGCTCTCGAGCTGCGCCTCCACGCCGAACAGGTCGTACGTCACGCCCAGCGCGTCCGCTTCCGTCTCCGCGCGCTCGAGCATGGCCGGGCGCCGGAGCAGCACCTCGCGCCGGAACGCGGCGATGCGCTCGCGGCAGTCGGCCTCGCCGACCTGGTTCAGGAAATCGATGTAGCGTGGATCCTCCACGCCGTGGCTGAGCGGAGTCACGTAGGCCACCGTGCCGTCGACGTCATCGGGGTAGAAACGACGATGGTAGACGGAGGTCATTCCCCCCTTGCTCGCACCCGTGGAGATCCATCTCCCGGTGTAGATCGAGCGGAATGCTTCGACGACGCGGTGGTGATCGGCGGCCGCCGCTTCGATCGTCATCTTGGTCCAATCCGCCGGCTCCGGGCGCGACGGCGCGAAGAACCGGTGCTCGATGTAGATCTGGTTTGCGTTCAGGAGCGCGGTGGGCTCTTCGATGTACTGGTCGGGGAGAACCAGCGAGTAGCCGGTCGAGGCGAGCACGAGCGGCGCGCTCGAGTCGCGGTGGTGCAGCGCGAGCCGCTGCCGGAAGCGCTCGCCGCCCGGGGCATCGTGATCGACAGGCTGTTCGAGCTCGATGACGAAGAACCGATAGCCGGGGATCTTGGACGCCTCTTCCGTGACCTCGGCGACGTCGAGCGCGCGCAGCTGATCCAGGAGTTCCACAGCGGCGCCGCCACCGCCAGCCGACCCGCCCACGCCGCCGCCGCCGCCCGTCGCGCCGCCGCCGCCCGTTGCGCCGCCGCCGCCGCCACCTGTCGCGCCGCCGCTAGCACCGCCCTCACCGGTCGAGCCGCCGCCGGTCCCGGCGCTCGCGCTTGTGTGCGAGCTCGCGGAAGATGTCGTCGAGGCGCTCGCCTCTCCGCTGCCGTCATCTCCGCAGGCGGCGACGGCCGCCTGCGCGAGCGATATCAAGAAGGCAGCGCTGCTTTTCTGAATCGTCCGGTCGGCCATCGTGGCGGCAGCGTGCCCGATCGGCGTTCGGAACGGCGTGGCGCAGCAAGATTTCCACCTTGCGGGTGAGCCATCCCAGAGGAGCAGCGCCGGGGAGGCATGAGCAGGAGAGCGCCGTCCTCGGGCAGCCCGCGCCTCGCTGAGCGCTTGGGCCGCGGCGCGCCTCATGGTCGCGGCACGCAACAGCCCTCGTGCTTCAGCAAGCTCGCACCGTCGGTGCCTCGATCCCCATCAGCGCGTCCCGCCCGGCCTTCCCGGCTCACACGAGCTCGATGTCGGCGGCCCCCTCCCGGGATACGCGCAGGTACTTGATAGGCGAATGATCGGCGACCGACAAGCGCAGCGGAATGAGATTGAGGACGGGGAGATTGCCGAAAAATTCTTGTTGGATCCCCGCCAGCGCAGCCTGGCCAATGGCCCCCAGGAGCGTGCGCTCCTGCCTCGTCGAGGCTCGGCTCGGCAGCCATTCAGCGCCCTCTTTCGCGGTATACAGCGAGCCGAAATGCACGAAGCGACCCATATTTAGCGCAGGCAGGCCCGGGAAGACGTCGTTGCGATAGACATGCCTGAAGAGCCGTTTTCCGAGATCTCGTTCGAACCTGTCCTTGAAGTCCTGGTAACCGACCATCGGCTGCCCGTACGTGTACACGCCGCGCAGCTTCTCCCGGAAGTATGCGAGCCGAGGCTCCACGAAGAGGAGCGCCGCCGTGACGATGGCGAGCGCGCCGCCCAGGCTGTGACCGGTGATGTAGAGCGCCTCCAGCACATCGGGGTCGTCCCCCCTGGGTGGCCGGAGCACCCGCCGCGCGGCGCCGACGTCCGCCCCGGCGCGGCGCCGATCGTCCCCGCAGCCCCGCGGGTCTCTCCTGAGGCAGTCGCTCCACATGGCCCTCTCCCGCGCGACGGCTTCGCAGATGGATCCGCCCTTGCGGGCGCTCTGGAGCAAGGTTCTGAGGGTCGTCGTCAGCATCATCGCGGCATGGAAGAAGCCGCCATGAATATGGCCTGCCGAGAAGAAGGGAACCACCCTGGAGCTGCCGTCCGACAGCCAGTTGATGATGTTCAGTGGCCCCGTGCCACGGAAGCAGAGGATACACAGCCTCCTATCCTCGCTCTGGACGAGGTATGCGGTCACGTCCGTGAGGAGCGCAGGGTTGCGATCCGTGAGCGCCACGGTCTCGTTCCAGGGAACTCCGGCACGGCGATGCATCGTCTTGGCAAAGGTGTCCGGGTCGGAATACGACCAGCATGACGCTGAGCCGAGGATAGCAGCCAGCTGCTGGTCGTATTCTCCTGCCTTCACCTGAACCATGTGGTCGACGCTGTCCTCGTGCTCGAGCCCGAGCGCCGCAGGAGACCACGCTTCAATCGATCCAATCCGCTCTGCGCGTTTATCGCGCTGGGAGCTCCTGGTTACTCGAATTGCCTCTAATTTCATGCCCCCTCGCTCGGATCACCTGTTGCCTGCTATGCGACACGGAGGACATGTGCGGCTATCGCCGGGTCGTCTCTGCGCCTGCCCGGTCCTCGCGGCATTGGCCGACGTGTCGAGTCCCCTCTGTCGCCCGCCGAACGGCCTGATCCGCGTCATCCGGTTGGGAGAGCTGCCGGGCCGCTAGGTGAACGTCACGCCGGCCTCGGCCTCGGACGCGCGTAAGTAGTAGAGCGGCAGGTGGTCGGCATACGAGATGCCCGGCGGAAGGAGAGGGACGACGGAAAGGCCGACCAGCATTTCCTGAAAGAACCATGACAGGACCCCGGTGAGCACGGAGCCGACGAGGGTGCACGACTGGGGCGTCAAGGTTCGGCTCGGCACCCATCCTTTCCCTTCCTCC
This sequence comes from Sorangium sp. So ce145, assembly GCF_051525985.1. Taxonomy (NCBI): domain Bacteria; kingdom Pseudomonadati; phylum Myxococcota; order Polyangiales; family Polyangiaceae; genus Sorangium; species Sorangium sp. So ce145. The sequence goes on from NZ_CP150315.1 coordinate 9,661,151, forward strand.
GATCTGTACAGGGAGCCAAAGTGCACGAAGGGCCCCATCGTCCACGCCGGCAGGCGCGGTATCGAGTCATTGCGATAGACATGCCTGAAGAGCATTTTTCCGAGGTCTCGTTCGAACCTGTCCTTGAAGTCCTGGTAACCGACCATCGGTTGTCCGTACGTGTACACGCCGCGCAGCTTCTCCCGGAAGTACGCGAGCCGTGGGTCCTCGAAAAGGAGCGCTGCCATGATGACGGCGAGCGCGCCGCCCAGGCTGTGACCGGTGATATAGAGCGCCTCCAGCACATCGGGACCGTCCTCTCGGGGCGGCCGGAGTACCCCGTGCGAGGTGCCCGAATCCGCCCCGAGGGGGCCCGGATCATCCTCGCTGCACCGCGGGGCTTCCTTGCCGCAGTCGTTCCAGATGGCTCGTTCCCGTGCGACCGCTTCGCAGATGGAACCGCCCTTGCGAGCGCTCTGGAGCAAGGTCTGCAGGGTGGCGGCCAGCAGCATGAGGCCGCGGAAGAAGCCTCCATGGACGTGCCCTGCGGCGCGGAAGGGTTCCGGTCTGCTGCTGATGGTCGTAAACCATTGGATCGCGTTCGCAAAGAAATCCGCGCCAGGGAAGCAGAGGACGCACAGCCTCCTGTCCTCGCTCTGGACGACATACGCAGCCGTGTCCGTGAGGAGCGCAGGGTTGGCCGCCTGGACGCGGACGGTCTCGTTCCAGGGGATCCCGGCGTGACGGTGCATCACCCTGGCGACAGTGTTCGTGTCGGAATAGGCCCATATGGAGGATATGCCGAAGATGGAGGCGAGAAGGCGATCGTGTTCTCCTGCCTTCGCCTGGATCATGTAGTCGACGTTGTCGACGCATCTGAGCGCGTCCTCAATGGCGAAAGACGTCGTGGCGGATTGGGTCCCCGTTGCGCCCGCGTCACACCGATCGAACCTGGTCACTCGAATCGCCTCTAACTTCATAGCCCTAGCCTCTCTCGGGCCCCGCGTGACCTGTCGCTCGCACGCCTCGTCACGCGAAGCGCGCGCTCGCGGTCCGGCGCCCTGGCGTTGCGCCTGGCATTCAGGTCGAGAAGCAATCGATATGCCTTAATCCTTCGCAGCGCTGTGGAGGGTTTCCAAGGGATACAGAGGGCGTGGTTTCTGCGCCCACGATGCTCCGGGCAGAAGCACCTGGCAGTGCTGCGACGTTTGGCGTCCGACACCCTCATGAGCAGCCAGCCGGCGGGGCCGTCCGCATGTGCCTGGGCCCCAGGGCTCCACCGGAGTCTCGAACACTGATCAGGTTGCTTTCGTGAATTTTCGGCGCTTCGAGGGAGTGCCGTAAGCGCTGCGTGAAGCGCCGTCTCCCTCCGGCCCCCTTCACGATGGCGTGGCTCGCGTCGCACCCGCCCAGCAAGGTGATCGCCTGTTCCACGACGCTGGTGGATCAGCAGGACGACGACGCGCCGGAAGCTGGACAAGGCGAAGCCCCCGCGAGCCAACCGCGGCTACACGGCCACATGGAGGGGCTGCACCACCGCCGCGAACCGATGGCGTTCGGGTTCGACGCCGCGCAGCTAGGCACACGACCCGCACCCGTGATGACGAGCGCACGCCGCTCCTCTGAAAGCGCTCGCCGCGCCGGACCCGCGGGGCGCGAGGTGGCCTGAAGCGCCGGTCGAATGGAGAGGGAGAATTGAACGCCAAGACGCCAAGAGACGCCAAGAGACGAGAGCGAACACTTTCCTTCTTCGCTCCCTTGGCACGCTGGCGTTGCAGTCTTCTTCTGGCGCCTTCACGAGCTTTTCTCTCTTCTCTCGGCGTCTTTGCGCCTTGGCGTCTTTGCGCCTTTGCGTTCAATCCCTCTTCTCTTTGCGTCTTTGCGCCTTTGCGTTCAATTCTTCTTCTCTTGGCGTCTGGACGGCTCGAAGCTCGTCCCCACACCAGGCGGCAGCCGGATGCGCGCAGCTGGCCGTCCCGCTCCGGCTTGGGGCTACGCTTCCTCGGCGCTTTCCCGTTACGATGACCAGCGCGATCGCTTGGGCAGATCGTCGGGGGGGCATGGGACGTCTGCATGCGGCCCCGCGCTGGGCTCCCGGGGGCGAGGGCCACCGCGGCGAGGAGGTCTTGGATGTCGTCGCACGAACAGGTAGAGCCGGCCGATACGCCGGCAGAAGAGGGCGCAGCGAGGGCGGGGGCGGAGCTTGCGCGCCGCAGGCGCGGCCTGCGCTTCCGGCTCGCGCTCGGGGCGCTCGCGCTCGCCGCCAGCGTGACAGCGCTCGTCCTGACCCACGAGACGAAGCCCGAGAAGACCAGCGCCATCGGCGCGCGGCTCGAGCTGTCCTCGGGGGAGGTCACGCTCGCGGCGAACGCTCAGGGCGAAAGGAAGTCGACGGTGGTGTCCGGGATCCCGGTCCCCGTCGGGGCGAAGCTCGCGACCGGAAAGGGCGCGCGGGCGCTCGTCCGGCTCGCCGACGGCTCGGCGGTGTTCCTCCGCGCAGACTCGGAGATCACGCTCCGCGCAGAGGGGCTCTCGATCGCCCAGGGCGAGGTCTGGCTCGACGCGCCGCCCGAAGGGCGCGGCGGGCTCTCGCACGCGCTCGGGGACGTCAACGTCTCGGCGGCCGACGCCGGCCTGTCGATGAGGCGCTCGGGCGACGCCGTGAGCGTGTACGTGGCCCGCGGGCTCGCCGTCGTCGCGGCCCCCGGCGGCCGCGTCGAGGTGCACGCAGGGGAGCAAGCGACGGTCGCCGGCAGCGCCGCGCCCAAGGTCGCGCCGCTCGCCTACTGGGAGGACTGGACCGGAGGCATGGGCGACCACCGGCCGCTCGCAGGCGAAGGCAGCGGTTCCGGCCGGATCTACGGCGTCGACCTGCAGGGCGCCCCCGGGACGCAGGCGCGCACGCTCGAGATCAGCCGGCAAGCCGTGCGGGCCGTCCTGCGCGACGGCATCGCCGAGACCGAGGTGGACCAGACCTTCTCGAACCCGGGCGGACGCCAGGTCGAGGGCTGGTACTGGTTCACCGTGCCCGAGCGGGCCATCGTGAGCTCGTTCGCCGTGGAGACCAACGGCGTGCTCGTCGAGGGCGAGGTCATCGAGCGGAAGGAAGCGGCGCAGCGCTACCAGACCGCCGTGCAGACCGGCCACGAGCCGGCCCTGCTCGAGTGGGTCGACGGGCACAGCTACCGCGCCCGCATCTTCCCCGTGCCCGCCAGCGGCTCCCGGCGCGTCGTGCTGCGCTACGTGGAGATGCTCAGCGCGCCATCAGGTAAGCTTTCTTACGTTTACCCGATGCGCGCGAGCGATCCCGTGCAGATCGGCGAGTTCTCCCTCTCCGTGGATCTCGGACAGGCCGGCCAGGGGCTGCAGATCGCGACGCTCGCCGACGCGGTGGTCGAGGACGGCGGGCGGCGGGTGAGCATGCGGCGGAGCGGCTACGAGCCGCGCGCGGACTTCCAGCTCGAGGCCTCCGTCAAGGTGAAGCCGTCGCCGCTGCGGGTGTCGCGCTTCGCCGCGGGCGAGGACCGCGCGGACTACGTGATGGCCAGGTACGTGCCCGACGTGGACTGGGCCGAGCTCAAGGAGCTGCCCGCCGACCTGGTCGTCGTGGTGGACACGTCGGCGTCGGCCGACGAGTCGGCGCGGCAGCAGAAGGCGGCGGCCGCCGAGGCGATCCTGCGGGCGATGTCGCCGTCGGACCACTTCGCGCTGATCGCGCTCGACTCGGCGCCGGCGGTCCTGCACCCGAAGGACGGGCTGGCCGAGGCGTCGGACAAGGAGATCTCCGCCGCGCTCACGCGGCTGGCCGAGCACGCGACGGGGGGTGCGACCGACCTCGGCGCGCTGTTCGAGTCGGCGCTCGGGCGGGTGCACGGCAAGGAGCAGCCGGCGGTCATCTACATCGGCGACGGGCTCGCGACGAGCGGCGAGGTGACCGGCGCGCGCCTCGCGGAGCGGCTTCGGCGCTCGCTCACGGGCTCGCGCGCGCGCTTCTTCACCGTCGGCGTCGGCGAGAACTCGAACCACGCGCTGCTCCGCGAGCTCGCGCGCGCCGGGGGAGGACAGGCGTTCCGGATCGACGAGGCCGAGGGCTCGACGTCCGAGGTGCTGCGCCTCGCCGGCGCGATCAAGACGCCGACCATCACCGATCTCGCGATCGACCTCGGCGCGGGGCTCGACGAGCCGATGCTCACCGCGAGCGGCAAGGTGTCGCGCGGCGAGGAGGTGGTGCTGCTCGCGCGCACGCACCACGCGCTGCCCACGAAGGCGATCGTGAAGGGGCGGCTCGCGGGGAAGGAGTACACCCGCGAGCACCCCATCGAGCTCGATCGGGGCGTCGGCGCGGCGCTGGTGCCGCGCTTCTGGGCGGCCGAGAAGATGCGGCGGCTGCTCGCGGACGGCGACGACATCGAGGCGCACCGGGGCAAGGTGGTCGAGCTCGGGCTCGACTACGGGCTGATCACGCCGTTCACGAGCACGCTGGCGCTCGAGAGCGAGCAGGCCTACGTGAACCAGGGGATCCGGCGGCGGCGCTCGCCGCTCCGGGGCGAGCGGCTGACGGCGCTCACGCCCCAGCGAGAGCGCGAGCTCGCGGCGCTGCTCGCGCCGCCCTCCGCGGCCGTCGCCGCCGGGTGCTCGAAGAGCGAGCCGAGCGCGAGCTACGAGGAGAGCTCGGCGAAGGAAGGCGGCCACGGCGCGAGGGCGCAGGCCGCGGCGCCTGCGCCGGCGATGGCGCCGGCGATCGCGGAGCAGGGCAACGAGCGGGACCAGAGCCCCAAGGGAGGTGTCGCCGCGCCCGGCGCCACGCTGGCGGCCCCGCCCCCCGCGCCCGAGGCGGCGCGCCCGGCCGAGGAGGCGGAGCAAGAGCCCCTGCGGCAGAAGCAGGAGGCCGCGGCGAACCAGCCGGCCGCCCCCCGCCCGCTGGCTGCGCCCATGAGCGCGCCAGCGGCCGACAGGCCGTCCGAGCTCGCATCGATCGGCTCGACCGGCCTCAAGCGCGCGACGGGCGGCGGCGGTGCGATCGCGCCGTCCGACGCCATCCCGCGCCTGGAGAAGGCCCGCAAGACAGCGCCGGCGGCGGTGCTCCCCGCTTCCCGGACCTCCCCGCCGCCGAGGCGCCCGCAGGTCGCGATGGCGCCGTGCAGCGACACCGCGCGGCGGCCGCTCGCCGAGCGCATCGTCGTCTGGTCGAAGCGCCTCGCCCGCGCCACGGCGGCGGAGCAGCTCATCGCGCGCTACGAGGGCGCGCTCACGACCTGCGAGCTGCCGGACTGGCGATCGAAAGCCGCGCTCCTCTCGCTCCTCCAGGCGAGGGTGTCCACGGAAGGCGGCGCCGAGGCGCTGCTCGCCCGGTTCGCCGGCGAGCCCGAGGCGCAGCGGTTCATCGCGCACGCGCTCCTCAGGCGGAGCGTGGACCCCGCGATCTCCGCGGCGGTGCGGCGCACGCTCTTCGGGGGCGTCGATCCCAGGGCGAGCTGGGCGCTCCTCGACGAGCGGCTCGCGGCGCTCCCGGCGGTGGACGAGCGGCTCGCGCTGGTGCGGCAGGCGCTCACCGAGCGGCCCGACGATCCGGAGGGGGAGATCCGGCGGGTGCGCCTGCTCGCGGAGGCGGGCCGGAAGGACGAGGCGCTCGCCTACGGGCGGCGGCTGCGCGACCGCGGCTTCATGAGCCCGGCGCTCGCGCTCGATCTCGGCGACGTGCTCGCGTCGAGCGGCTTCGAGGCGGACGCGCTGCGCACGTACTCGGAGGTCGTCGAGTTCGATCCGACGAGCCCCGCGTCGCGCGCGATGCTCGGCGACGTCTACCTCCGGCACGGCTGGTACGCGGCGGCGTACCGCCAGTACACGACGCTCACGGACCTCGCGCCGGCCGAGCCCCAGGGCTGGCTGCGGCTCGCCGCGGCGGCCGCGGGCAGCGGGCGCGTCGACGAGGCGCTCCGCATCCAGCGCAAGGTCGCCGCCGCGGAGGGCACGCCGGGGCCCGACGATCCGCGCGCGTGGGCGCGGCTCCTGTCGGCGGCGCGCATCGGCCGGCTGCTCGCCGGGGGCGGCGGCGCGGCCCCCGCGGCCGGCGCCGAGGCCGAGAGCCTCGCCCGCAAGCTGAAGGAGCTCCAGCTCTTCAGCGGCCCCGGGGCGCTGCGCGTCGTGCTCTGGGAGGACTACGCCGCGGAGCTCGCCCTCGCGGCGCGGGACGGCCAGGTGGACGCGGCGCTCGGCGACGGCACCTTCGCGCCGGCGGTCGGGCTCGCGGCGGTGCAGCTGCCCGCCTCGGAGCTCGCGCGCCTCGACTGGCGCGTCCGGTTCCGCAGCGACGCGCCGGGGCGGGACGTGCGCTTCGTGGTGACGACGATCGTGTGGGACGGGGCGTCGTTCCAGGTGACGAGCGCGCCGGGGTCGATCGGCGCGAAGGACCGGGAGGTCGCGCTGGCGAGCCGCGCGCTGCCATGATCGACGTCTCGCTGCTCGGCTGGCTCCTCGTCACGCTGACGTCGCCGCTGTCGCTCGTCCTGCTGCTCGTGGCGCTCGGCTCGGTGGCCTACCTCGGCGTGACGGCGCTCGAGGCCGCGCCCCGCCAGCGCGGCGCGCGCGCGGTCGGCACGGGCGCGGCGGCCTGCGCGCTCGCGGCCGGGATGGTCGGGCTGCGCGTGGGCGCGGGCGCGGGCGCGGCCGTCCCGACGGCCGCCGTGGGGCTCGCCGCCGCGGCCGCGCTCGGGGCGACCGCGGCGTGCGCGTGGACCTTCGGCGCGCGCGCCGCGGCCGCGCTCGGGGCGGCGCGGGCCCGCCGGAGCGCCGCGGCGCTGCGGGCCGGCGACGAGCGGCGCCGGCTGCTCGCGGCGAGCCAGCGCGCGTACGCCGAGGGAGACGACCTCGCCGCCGAGACGGCGGCGGCCGACGACGCCGTCGCGCGGCTGCGCGCCGCGGTGGGCGCGCTGGCCGGCGCGCGCGCCGCGCTCGAGGCGAAGCGCGCCGGCGCGCAGGACGGGCCGCCGGCCCCGGAGCGACCGGAGGCGAGCGCGCTCGCCGAGGATCTCGCGCGCGCGTGCGACGAGGCCGCGCTGAAGCTGTCGATGGGCCAGCGGGTGCTCGCCGCCGCGGAGGCCGCGGCGCTGCGGATCGCGTGCAACGCGCCGCTCCGGCGGCTGCTGCGGCGGCGGCCGCGCGAGGCGACGCAGGCGCTCGCGACCCTGGGCGCGGGCGCGCTCGCGCCGGCGGCGGCGTCGATCGAGGCGTTCCTCGGCGAGGTGCGGGCGGCGCGCGCCGAGGTCGTGGAGATCGCGGAGCGGCGCGCGCCGGGCGCGCCCGGCGCCGTCGACGATGCGACCGGTCCAGAGGCGGCGGAGGGCCCGGCGGCGCTCGCGTTGCGAGAGCTCGCCGCGATGGAGTCGGCGTACGGCGCGCTGCTCGATCGGCTGCGCCTGGCGGAGCTCCACGCGTCGGCGCGCGCCTCTGTCGAGCAGGTCGAGAGCGCCGCGGGCGCGCTCTCCGCGACGGCGAGGGCGGCGGCGATCGACCCGGCGGCGATCGGCGCGCTCGTGACGGAGATAGGGCGCGCCGAGTCGGCCGTCGCCGCCGCCGCGCCGGAGGCCGGGGGCTCGCGCGCGCTCGCCGAGGCGCTCGCCGCGGGCTCGGTGGCGCTCGATCGGAGCGACGCGACGTCGCTGGCGGAGCTCATCGCAGCGCTGCGCGAGCTCCGCTGAGGCGATGAGCGACGACCGCCCTGAAAATCGAACGGAAAACGATGCCTGGCCGTAAGGGGTGCCCTTGGCGCGCGGCGCCCTGGGAGCCTCCCCGAGCGAGGTCGGTTGAGCTAGGCTTTGCGTGTGGTTCAGGCCCTCCCTGCCGGTTATCTCTTCGACCCTGCGGACCCGCGCGCGCCGACGAGCGAGCAGTGGGCGCGGATGACCCCGGCCGAGCGCGCGCGCGTCGTCGACATGCTCCCCGCCGAGGTCCCGCTGGAGCTCATGCCTCCCGAGGGAGACCCGCACCGCAAGGCGAAGCGCGACGCGCTCGACGCCCTGGACGGCTTCTTCCGCCGCACCGCCCGCAAGATCTACCTCTCTTCCGAGCTCGCCGTCTTCTACCCCGGCGAGCCGCGGTTCGCGCCCGATCTTCTCGCCGTGGTCGACGTCGAGCCCCACGAGCGCATGCGGTGGGTGGTCGACCACGAGGGCAAGGGGCTCGATCTCGTGATCGAGGTCCACGTCGCCGGCAGCCGCACGAAGGATCACAAGCTCAACGTCGACCGCTACGCCCGGCTCGGCATCCACGAGTACTTCCTCTTCGACCGCGCCCGCCTGCGCCTGCACGCCTACAGGCTGCCCGCGGCCCAGGAGAGCGACCCGTCACGCCCGCGGGCCTACCAGCGCATCGTGCCTCAGGCTGGCCGGTTCGCCTCCGAGGTGCTCGGCCTCGATCTGCTGCTCGACGGCCCTCGCCTCCGCTTCTTCGCGGGCAACGCCCCGCTCGAGGACGCGGGCGAGATGATCGCACGCCTTGGCGGGATGCTCGATCAGGTCATCTCCCACCAGGAGGACGCGCAGCGTATCGCCGAGGAGCTGGCCGCGGAGCTCGACAGGGAGCGGCGCCTGCGCGAGGAGGAGCAGCGCCTGCGCGAGGGGGAGCAGCGCCTGCGCGAGGAGGAGCAGCGCCTGCGCGAGGAGACAGAGAAGCAGCTGGCGCAGGCGCGCGCGGAGATAGAGCGGCTCAAGTCCCGCTGAGCGCCTGGCCGGCGAGGGGGATGGCCGCTTGAGCCCTCCTCGCCAGCCCCGCCGCTCATCACCCCTTCAGCTTCGCCGCCAGGAACCGCCGCGCCTTCTCCCACGCGTCCGCCGCGGCCTTGGTGTCGTACCGCTCTCCCGACGGGTTCGCGAAGGCGTGGTCGGCGTCGTACCGGAGCACCTCGTGCTCGATGCCCGCGTCGTGGAGCGCCTTGTCGAAGTCGTTCACGACCTCGGGCGGGATGCCCTTGTCCTGGTTGCCGAAGATGCCGAGCACGGGCGCCTTGATCGCCTTGAGCTGCGCGGGGTCGGTGACGAGCCGGCCGTAGTAGATCACGGCCGCGTCGAGCTCGGGCTCGTTCAGCGCGAGCTTGAGCGACCACGCGCCGCCGAAGCACCACCCGATCGAGGCCGTGCGCGGCGCGAGGACGCGCGCGTCCGTCGTGAGGAAGCGGTGCGCCGCGCGCACGACCTCGATCCCCTTCGCCTCGTCGACCGCCTTCATCGCCGCCATCGCGTCGTCCGGCGTGGTCGCGACCTTGCCGCCGTAGAGGTCCACGGCGAGCGCCGCATACCCGTCCTCCGCGAGGCGATCGGTCCAGTGCTTGATGTGCTCGTTCAGGCCCCACCACTCGTGGATGACGACGACGCCCGCGATCGGCGGCTTCGCGTCCCGCGGCAGGCTCAGGTACGCCTTCGTGCCAGCCACCTCGACCGTCTGTCCTCGCGCGGGCGGGGCCTTGTCCGCCCTGAGCTGGTGGAGGGCCTTGAAGTCCTCCTCCGAAAGCAGCCCGGTCGGGCCGACCTCACCGGGCGCGCCGGACGACGCCGGCGCCGGCGCCGCCGCGGGCGGCGGCTCGACGCGGGGCGCGGGAGACGAGGCAGAGCAGGCGGCCGCGACGAGCAGCGCCAGCGGCGCAGCCACGCGGAGGCGGCGTAGGTGGGACAGGAGCGTCATGGCCCGCACCCTACCAGCTCGGAGCGGTGCGCCGGAAGCCTCGCCGCGAGGCGTCGCGCCCGCCTACGTCGCGACGCGCAGGCCCAGCTGGCTCGACGCGACCCCCCGCCGGACGGCGGCCACCAGCGTATCCGGGGCGAACGGCTTGGCGACGAACGCGTGGGCGCCGAGCCGGAACGCCCGCTCCCGCTCGCGCGACGAGGACATCGACGAGACGATGACGACCGCGACGTCGCGATGGTGCCGGCTCTGCCGGATGAAACGGATGAGCTCCAGGCCGTCGATGTCCGGCAGGTGGATGTCGATGATCACCGCGTCGTACGCGCCCCCGTGCATCCGCCGGAGCGCCTCGAACCCGCTCGCCGTCTCGGCGACCTCGACCGCCGGCCCGAGCTCTGGCGCCCCCTCGAGCGCCGCTCGCATGTAGGTCCGCATCGCGGCGGAGTCGTCGATGAGGAGGATGCGGGTCATGCGGGGGTCCGGCTCGAGCTCTCGGGGGGCGCCTAGTACACCACAAACGGCAAAATCAGAAGCGATTGTCGGCCTTCCGACAGGAGAGCGCGTCCCCGGCGGCGCCCCCTGGGCCCTCCACGCCCGGCTGCGCGCTGGTCAGGTGCCCCGCGGCGGCCTCCGAGGACCGGCCTGCCCCTTCCTCGAGCCCATGCCGTGATCACATCGGCGCGTTCCGGGAATTCGTCTGAGTCACACAGGAAACCTTGTGCGCGCCGCGCGCACTGCAATTCTTCACCAGAGCTGCTTCGATGAGAGCCCTGGCTCTGCCACGATAGAGCTGGACGGGGCGAGAGCTTCCCATTCGCGGTACGTCGCTCCGGTACCGCGCACCTCGGCGCGTCGCCCGGTTCTTACTTAGGAGGGCCAAGCCCGTATGTCCTTGAAGCACTGTCTCACCGTGAACAACGGGTGGGGCAGCCTGTCCTCGGGCAGCTTCGGTACCCGTGCTCTCCGACCCATCCTCGGCGCGCTCATCCCGTCGCTCGTCATGGCGGCGTGCCAGTCCGAGACCGGGGACGGCGATGACGCGCCCGATGACGACGACGCGGCGCCGACGGGCGTCTCCTCGGCGACCGGCGGCGCTGGCGGCGTCGGCCACGGCCCCACCGTCAGCCACGGCGCCAGCATGGGCAGCGCCGGGGCGGGACGCCGCTCCCTGTCCGGTCGAGCCAGGGTGATTGCACGGGTCAGATCAGCGACTCATCGAAGGAGACCGTTGTATGCGAAATAGCCAAGGAGCCGTGCCGCGAGAGCTGCTCGACTGGGTCTTCAACCGTCGGCAGCCCCTCGTCAAGCTCGGGGCGTTCGCCATCACCAGGCCCGTACTCGTGTCCTGCCGGGAGGACGACGAGAGGGGCGGCGACCTGAGCGGGAGCGGCACCGGCGGCGAAGGGGGCACGTGGAACGGCCCTGGCAGCTCGGGCAGCTGCACCGCCGGCCCCTTCGCCACCAGATCGAGCAGCGCCGGCGGCGGCGTGGGCGCAGGCGGCGCCGACGCGCTGGATCCGTCGCTCTTCAAGGGCGCCGGCAGCTGCCGATTGACCGCCACGGACATCGGGGGTCCGTTCTTCATCGACGACAGCGAGATCCCGAACGACATCAGCCTGTTTCGCAGCGACATCCGGGACGCCCACCCCGGCTGCGAGCTCCGGCTCTATGTCCGCCTGCTCGACGCCCGGAACAACAACGAGCCCATCCCCGACGCCGAGGTCTACATCTGGCACTGTGACGCGGATGGGCGAACCAGCGGCTTCGAGCATCAGAGCCCCTCCACGCCGTCCACGGGCGCGGCCGAGCGCACGCCGGAGAGCCAGGATCGGTTCTGCCGCGGCGTGCAGCTCTCGGACCGCAACGGGATCGTGGGCTTCAAGTCGATCTATCCCGGGTCGGACGCGGGGCGGCCGGTCCACGTCCACATGGTCGCTCGCATCAACGGAGCCACGACCAGGCTGATCACGACGCAGCTCTATTTCGACGCGGACCTCAGCGCGGAGGTCTTCCAGAAGGAGCCAGCCTACGCGGCTCGCTCGGCGAACCTCGCGGCGCCCAGCCTCGATCCGCCGCCAGGCAGCGTGGTCATGCCGGCCACGTACACCTCGGGGCTGATCACCAGCATTCTCAACATCGTCGTCGATGCCTGAGCGCACGGGTGTCCCCCCGGGGGGCCGCGCGTCACGCCCACGGCTCGACCCGGGCCACCCCTCGGCGAGCCGGGACCGCGCCTGCCCGCTGCCCGTTGAACGTCACGAAATTTCGAGGAAACAGGGCACCTCTGCCGTTCGCCGCGCCGGCGCGGGGCGGACAATCGCCCTCCGGAGCGCCAGACTGCGGCAGGGAGGTTCCATGAGCGACACGGATCGGCTGGATCCCGGGAGCATGGCGCGCGCGTTCCGCGAGGCGCGGCGCCGCGGGATGGATGTGGAGCCGGCGGTCCTGTTCCACGACCTGGGGCGCATGCGGGCGCGCATCGGACGGATCGGCGCGGCGTTTCCGCCGGGCGCCCTCCACACCGTCGCGATCAAGGCGAACCCCCTCGTCGAGGTCCTGCGGGCGGCGGTCGACTGCGGCGCTGGGCTCGAGGCGGCCTCGCTCGAGGAGGTGAAGCTCGCGCTCGCCGCCGGCTGCCCGCCCGACCGCATCGTCTACGACTCTCCCGCGAAGTCCCGCGCCGACATCGCGGAGGCCCTCCGCCTGGGCGTGCGGATCAACGCCGACAACCTCGACGAGCTCGGACGCATCGACGAGCTCGTCGGTCACGGGGGGGCGGCCAGCCGCATCGGTCTGCGCATCAACCCGCAGGTCGGGGCCTCCAGCATCGCCCTGACCAGCGTGGCGGATCGGCGCTCCAAGTTCGGGGTCCCCCTCGAACAGGCGGACGCGGTGCGCGCCGCCTTTGCGCGGTACGCGTGGCTCGCCGGGCTGCACGTGCACGTCGGCTCGCAGGGGTGCGCGCTCTCGCAGCTCATCGACGGGATCGGCCGCGTCGAGGCGCTGCGCCAGGAGCTCCGGCGCGCGATGGGCCCGCTCGCCGCCGGAACCATGGATATCGGCGGCGGTCTGCCGGTCGCCTACCGGAGCACGGACCGCCCCCCGGCGCTCGAGGACTACGCGGCCGCGCTGCGGCGCGAGGTGCCGACGCTCTTCGAGGAGGGGACCACGCTGATCACCGAGTTCGGGCGCTGGATCCAGGCGGGCTGCGGCTTCGCGGTCTCGCGGGTGGAGTACGTGAAGAAGGACTCGGCCGGGCGCACCGCGATCCTTCACCTCGGCGCCGACTTCCTGCTGCGCCGCGCGTATCACCCGGACGACTGGCACCATGACTTCATGGCGCTCGATCCCGAGGCGGAGCCCAAGGGGGGGCCGCTCTCGCCGTGCACCCTCGGCGGCCCGCTCTGTTTCGGCGGCGACGTGCTGGCCCGCGAGCTCGCGTTTCCGGAGCTGTCGCCCGGCGATCTCGTGCTCATCCGCGACACGGGGGCTTACACGCTGAGCATGTGGTCCCGCCATTGCAGCCGCGGCATCCCTGCTGTGCTCGGCGTCGACGCCGACGACCTCCGGGTCCTGCGCGAGCGCGAGCTGCCAGAGGACGTCGTGGCGTTCTGGAGCCGCGGCCGCGGCCGGCCATGAGCCCGCCGCGCGGCGTTCACATGGCCGTTTCCAGGGGAATCCAGCATGTGGCACCATGGAACGGCGAGCGCTGCGACGTGGAGGAGCAGAGATGAGATCGAGCGGAGCTTCGTGGGTCCTCGGGCGATGCGCACGAACGTGGCGGATCACGCTCCTCGGAGCCGCGCTGTGCGTGCCCCCCGTCGCCAGCGCGGGCTGCGGCGATGACGAGGGGACGACCACCGCTTCGGTGTCGAGCGGCAGCGGCGGCGCGACGGGTACCAGCTCGGGCGGCGGCGCTGCCGGCTCGGGTGGCTCCGGCGGCGATGCCGGCTCCGGCGGCGATGCCGGCTCCGGCGGCTCCGGTGCCGGCGGCTCGGGCGGCTCCGGCGCGGCTGGCTCCGGCGGCTCCGGCGGCTCGGACGGCGCTGCCGGCTCAGGTGGTTCCGGCGGTACCGGCGGCTCCGGTGCCGGTGGCTCGGGTGGCTCCGGCGCGGCTGGCTCCGGCGGCTCGGACGGCACTGGCGGCTCCGGCGGCGACACCGTGAGCGTGCAGATCATCGCCTTCAACGACTTCCATGGCAACCTGGAGCCCCCCACGGGCAGCAGCGGCAGGATCACCGTATCTGCCACGCCCACCAGCACCACCGTGGACGCCGGCGGCGTCACTTACCTGGCGTCCCGCGTCGCCGCGCTCCGCGCCACGAACCCGAACACCGTGGTGGTCTCGGCCGGCGATCTCATCGGCGCGAGCCCGCTGGTGTCGGCGCTCTTCCATGATGAGCCCACGATCGAGGCCATGAACCTCCTCGGCCTCGACATCAACGGTGTCGGCAACCACGAGTTCGACAAGGGCACAGCGGAGCTCCTCCGGATGCAGTACGGCGGGTGCAGCCCGGCCGACGGCTGCGCGGACGGCACCTTCTTCCCGGGCGCGAGCTTCAAGTTCCTCGCCGCCAACGTCGTCGTGGACACGACGACCGGCAGGACGCTCTTCCCGCGCTACGACATCCGCGAGTTCGACGGCGTGAAGATCGCTTTCATCGGCATGACGCTCGAGGACACGCCATCCATCGTGACGCCGATCGGCGTCGCGGGGCTGTCCTTCATGGATGAGGTCGATACGGTGAACGACATCGTCCCCGAGCTCCAGGCGCAGGGCATCGAGGCGATCGTCGTGCTGCTCCACGAGGGAGGGCTCCCCACCGGCCTCTTCAACGAGTGCCCGGGCCTCTCTGGCCCCATCGTCGAGATCGCCACGAACATCGACCCCGCCGTCGACGTGATCGTCTCAGGGCACACCCATCAAGCGTACAACTGCATCCTCGGCGACAAGATCGTGACGAGCGCGGCGTCGTTCGGCCGCCTGGTGACGGACATCGATCTGGAGATCAGCAAGAGCACGGGCGACGTGACGGCGAAGACGGCGAACAACGTCATCGTGACGCGCGAAGCGCCCAACGAGGGCGTGAGCACCCTGGTGACGCGCTACAAGGAGCTCGCGGCGCCGCTGGCCAGCGTGCAGGTCGGCACCATCACCGCGACGCTCGACCGCGCGGTCCCGGCCATGGGCGCCGGGCTGTTCACGATGGGCGCGGTGATCGCCGACGCCCAGCTCGCCGCCACGCGCGACGCGAGGACCGGCGGGGCCGAGATCGCGTTCATGAACCCGGGCGGCATCCGCGCGGACCTCACCTACGAGGCCTCGCCCACCGAGGTCAGCGACGGGGTGGTCACGTTCGGTGAGGTATTCACGGCGCAGCCCTTCGGCAACAGCCTTGTCGTGATGACCCTCACGGGGGCGCAGATCCACACGCTGCTGGAGCAGCAGTTCCGGCTGGACGCGGGGGGCGTGCGACAGAGCCTGATCCTGCAGGTCTCGGACGGCTTCACGTACACGTACAGCCAGAGCGCGCCCATCGGCGCGAAGGTCGACATCGCCTCGATCCGGATCAACGGCGTCCCGATCGAGGCGGCGCGGACCTACCGGGTGACGGTGAACAGCTTCCTGGCGACGGGCGGCGACGGCTTCACCGTGCTCAACGACGGCACCGATCGCCTCGGCGGCGCGCTGGATCTGGACGCGCTGCGGGACTACTTCGCGGCGAACTCGCCCGTCTCCCCGCCCGCGCTCGACCGGATCACGGTCGTGCCCTGATCGGGCCTCCTGGAGTTGCGCAAGCTCGCCCTCTAGCTGCGCGGCCTTCGTGCGTAGAGGAAGCGTGCATAGCCGATCTCGGCGGCGTTCTTCGTGAGCTCGACGTTGGCCCACGCGACGACATCACCGAACGGGCGGTCCTGGAAGGGCCATCGCGTCCGTCGTGTCGAGCGCAGGTCGTCGTCGGTAGCCTGCTCGAGCGCCGCTCGCCACTGGCCCTGAAGTCTTCCGAGCCATGCGCGCACGTCGTCGGCGTTGCCAGGCCACGTCACGTTCTCGCGAGCGAGAGCGCCGTCGCCGAAGGCGTGGTCGAGCACCATGGACCACCAGAAGCCGAGATGCCACGTCAGCCACGCGATGCTCGGCGGGCCGAGATCGTAGCCCTCGTGCTCCGGCCAGTCGGCGCGCCACTGGCCATCGGGGGTTTGACGAACGTGCAATCCCTGGTCAGCAGGGCGCCACAAGCACTCTTCGGTGGAGAGCCCGTCGAGGTGAAAGCTGGTGAGCTGCCAGGCTATCTCGAACTGCCGTAACAAGCAGCCGCCGACTTCGCTGGCCATCGACGAGGGAGCGGCGTCAGGGCCATCACGTCTCATGGCCCCGACTCTAGCACTGCTGCGGGAAGTCGGACAGGGAAGCGAGCCGCCGTGACGCGAAGGACGCCAAGAAACCAGCGAGCTCAGAGGGAAAACCGCCGGGACGGCGCTTTCTCTCTCTCCTTGGCGGCCTTCGCCATGGCGGTTTTTCTGCCGATCCGGGGCAACTTCCCGCAGGTGTGCTAGCCCGGATTCACCGCGATCTGCATCTGAGCGATCACGATGTCCCCGTCCATCACGGCCTTGGCACGAAGGCCGCTGTTGCCCGCTTCGTCGGCCTTGATGGCGCCCTGGTAGTAATTCGCCAGGTTGCCGGTGGTGCGCGCCTTGTACGGCTCGTACTTGGTATGAACGGAGTCGGTGAAGGCGGGATCGAAGTAGAACTGCGTCGTGAAGATGTGGTCTCCACCCTGGTACGTGGTGCGCCCCTTCGACATCGACCCCTTCTTGAAGCAGACGAAGTGGATGTGAACGTCGCGGCCGTTGTACCAGCCGGGGAAGATGCTGCGGAACGAGACGACGCCGTTCGCGTCCGTGGTCTGCACGCCGCGACAGAAACGGTCCGTGTTGGTGAGATCGTTCTGACCCGGCCTGCCCGCGTAGGGCGAGTCGGGCTTCTGCTCGTTGGCGGTCCCCCTGGTCCCGAAGCCGCTGTAGAACCCCTGCCCGTCCGTGTGCCAGATGTAGACGTCCACGTCGGGCAGGCCTACCCCCTTGCCATCGCAGTCGGGCGCGCTCAGGTCGACCACGCGCAGGTGGAGGTGCATCTCCACACCTTCTGGCGCGCTCTCATTGTAGCGACCACGAATGTCCTGTCGGATCAGGGAGATGTCGTCGTTCTTCTCGAGCTCGTGAATGAAGAAGGGGCCCTGGCCGGCGCCGTCCGTCTTGTTGATCGCCCTGCACATCGGCACGTTGTCGAACGGCGGCGCCTCGAGGCCGTCGCCGCCGCCGCTGCCGCCGCTACCTCCCGTACCCGGCTCGGAGCCGCCCTCGCCCGAGCCGCCCGAGCCCGCCGTGGAGCTGGTGCTGCCCGGTCCCGCGCCGCCCGAGCCCGCCGTGGAGGTGGAAGGATCGGCCCCCCCGCCTCCCGAGCCCGAGCCCGGGCCCGTGGTCCCGCTGCCGCCCCCGGAGCTCGCAGAGCCTCCGCCGGTGCCGGCGCCGCTGGGGTCATCCGACTCGCCGCCGTCTCCGCACGACACGGTGACGGCAATCACTCCCAGCCCCAGGAGCGCCTGCCGCCGGTCAACGACCTTGAACAACGGGCCCTGGGTCTCGGTATCTCGTTCCTTGCTCATAAAGCAGCTCTCCTCAGGTGGTCGATGACCTGTCCGTCCGGCGGACAAGGCGCCGAAAAGGCGGCAACATCTTCCCAAGAACGGCGACAGTAAAGCATGGCGGCGCGGGGCGTGGAAGATGGGACCCGAGCTGATCCCACATTCCTACCCTCATGTAGTTATCCTCCGCTGTTTCACGCGCATCGGCGCGTCAGGTATCGAGGGTGACAGGGGCCTGCACGCCACCCCGGATCCACGTGCGAAGAGCCACGATCAACGCCGGGAATCCCATGGCTCAGGCCGGCATTCGTCGCTTGTTGCACATCGCCTGGTAGAAGGCCCCGCAGGCAGCGGCTGTGGAGTAAGACGAGGCATCCTTCGATGCACGAGTGCGTTGTGGATACAGCGCACTTTTCCAGGAGAGAGGCGAGTCGCGCAAGCGACCTTTCACCGCACGATCGCGGGCCGCGGGGGCCACACCATCCGCTGCTCGGCCGCGAGCGCGGGCGAACGATGGATGGAGGGCGGCGCCGCGAACGACGCCTCCGGCGAGCCGCCGCCGGCCGCGGTCTTCTTCGGCCACCAGTTCATGCTGAGGTGGATGTGGTGGTGGTGATACGGCCACCCCTCGCCGTACGCCATCCGATCCGAGAAGCTCGCGAGCTCGTCGTCGGTGATCTTCCGCCGATCCCGGGCCGGAAGGGCGTTCAGCTGGGCCGCGGTCCTCGACAGGAACGGCGCGATGACCTTGTCCACGCCGATGACGCGCGTGCGGGGCGAGCGGAACAGCCTGGCCATGAAGAACGCCTCCCGCTCGAGGTCGACGATGTGCTTCCGCTTCGCCGCCGAAGAGCAGTACCCGTCCTCGTGCTTCGACCCGTCTCCGCAGATGATCTCCCCATCGTTCGATCCGTCCGTCTGGAAATAGGCGATGTCGATGTTGCCACCCTGGTCGTGCGTCGACTCGGGGTGACGCGGGCTGTCGACGTCGTAGCCGGGCGTGACGCCGTTGATCTGGCAGACGTCGATCAGCGAGAGCGGCGTCGTGCCCGGGAACGCGCGCAGCGTCTCCGCGAGGGCGTCCCGGACGAGCATGATGAGCTCGCGCCGAGCAAAGCGGTAATTGCTGAACGTCTCCCAGATGTAACCGCCGCCGACCACCAAGTCGTCGGGGTCGGGGAACGGGAACGGCAAGAGCCCGCCGCCGCGCTCGCCGAAGCCGGCGCACTCGTCGAACGAGAAGCCGGCGTCCACGCAGCTCGGGCCGTCGACATACGGAGTCGACGTGACGTCCAGGCCATAGACGTTCTGCGCGCCGTCGTGGCCGACGACCCGGACGAAGTACTCGGCACCACCCCGCTCGGAGTAGAACCCGTAGAACTCGGTGTCCGTCTCCTGATCGCGGTACGCGTACGGGTACTGCGCGCCGTTGCGCGCGCCGAGCAGGCGGCCCACGCCGTCATAGACCACCAGATCGATGTCCCCGGCGGCCTGACGGAACCGGATGCCCACGCGGACGATGGTCCGCTCCGGCACCACGATCTTGAACCAGTCCTCGTCCCCCTCGCAGAGAGTGAGGTCCCTCGTGACGCCCATGGGCGCGGTCACCGCTGCTCCCAGGTCGTCGTTGGGCTCGAGCGCGTCGCCCTCGGCGCCGCAGGCGGAGGGGCCCTTGCGGCACGCGCCGCCGTCGCAGGAGCTGCCCTCCGGACACCAGCCGGACGGGACGTCGGGTGAGCACGCGACATCGTCCGATACGCAGAGCTCCCCGAGGCAGGTCGTGCCCTCCGGGCAGGTCGAGGCGCCGTCGCAGCCGGCGAAGCAGGCCGACCTGCCCTCGCCGTCGACGGTGTGACACACGTAGCCAGGCCGGCAGTCGAGATCGCTGCCGCAGGTGCTCAGGCACACCGGCGAGCCGCCCTCCGCCGCGGGGAAGCAGCCCGCGCCTGGCCCGCACTCGTCATCGCTCTCGCAGTCGAAGGCGAGGCAGTACCCCTCCACCCAGCCGTTCGGCGCCGAGGGATCCTCGTCACGATAGCAGGTCGCGCCGCGCAGCGAGCACGCCTCGTCGGCGTCGCAGGCCGCGCCGATCCCCCCGGCGCCGGCCGTGTCCTCCGCGCACGCCGCGCCGCAGGCCGCGTTGCACCCGCCGCCGCGCCGAGGAGAGCACAGGCCATGACGGCTCTGCACGCCATCGCAGGTCTCTGGATCATAGAGGGGATAACACACCCCCGAGTCGGTCAGGATGTCCGTGTTGAAGCAGCGAGAGCCGGGCGCGCAGCCCTGCTCGCTGTTCGGCGCCGTACACAGCCCCTCCGCGCGCTGCATGCAGATGCCGAGCATGCAGACGGCCGCCTCGCCGTCGCAGTCCGCATCGCAGCTGCAGCTCGCGCCGGCGGGGAGGCGCTTCTGGCTCGCCCCGCCGCTCTGCACCTCGCTGTCGACCGTCAACTCCGATTCCCATGGGCCCACATCACACGCTTCCAGAGAACCCATGAGCGCCGGCACCACAACGAAGAGCCATCGCCAATGTAGATCCATGCCACCCTGCCTCGTGAGGAGTGCGAAACCGCACCTGCCGAGCGTTCTAGTCACAGGCGAGGGCCAACTGGTTATTGAAAAGAGCGCGTGAGTCACGCGGGATACCCCGCGCGAAGATATTCCCAGCTTCGCAGCGGCGTTGTCCTCCCCGCGCGTGGGGGCGCCCACGCGACGAGCGGCTGGCGCGCGTCCGCCGCGGTGGACTCGCGGTCATCCGACGCACCGGCCGATCCGCGCGGCGCCCGCGCGGATCGGCGAGCGTCACCGGGTCGGCCCGGGGCGCCTACTCGTACTTCTGGCTGACGCGGAACGAGCCGAGCGAGCGTACGCCCGTCGCGTGCTGCTCGAGCAACGCGAGGGCTTCCTTGAACGCAGGCTCCTCCGTGCTGCCCTCGCACTCGACGAGGAAGAGGTACTCTTCAGGGCTGTCCGGCAGCGCGCGAGAGACGATGCGCGTGAGGTTGATGTGGTGTCTCCCGAGCGCGGAGAGCGCCGCGACCAGGGCGCCCGGGCGGTGGTCGAGCCCGAACAGGAGCAGCGTCCGCCCCCCCGAGGCCGGCGGCTCCGCGGCCTTCCCGACGATGAAGAAGCGCGTGATGTTCTCGCCCTTCGCGCCGAGCTTCGGCACGAGGATCTCCAGCTTGTAGATGGCCGCCGCGCCCTTGTTGCCGATCGCGCAGGCCTCGCCGTCCTGCGCGGCGCGCTCGACCGCCTCGGCGGTGCTCTCGGCCTCGAGGATCTGCGCGTCAGGGTAGGTCTCGCGCAGCCAGTCGCCGCAGTGCTTGAGCGGGACGAAATGCGAATAGATGCGCTTCGGCGCCACGCCCGCCCTGCCGAGGAGCGACAGCGTGACGTGCAGCGAGAGCTCCTCGCACACGGCGAGCGCGGCGCCCGTGCCCTCGCGGCGGATCAGCTGATCGACGGTGTCGTAGATCGGTCCGCCCACCGCGTTCTCGATCGGCACGACGCCGTAGGTCGCCGCGCCGCCGGCCACGGCGTCGAACACCTCCGAGATGGTGCGCCGGGGCGTGAGCTCCGCGCTCGCGCCGAAGCGCCGGGACGCGACCTCGTGGCTGAACGTCCCGGGCCGCCCGAAGTAGGCGACCCGCTGGCGCGCCGCCGGGGCCCCTGCCCCGTCGCTCGCCGCGGGCGCCGCGTCGTCGCCGCGCGCCGTCCCTGGCTTCCCCGCGTCAGCCGACATGAGCGATGGGCGCCTCGCCAGCACCCGCGCGGACGGTCGCGAAACGCCCCCCGCAGGGCGCGCCGCTCCGCCGTGGGGCCGGCATCCTTCGATGGAAGCTGTGCATCGAGCGCCGCCTGTCTACCGGCGCGATGCGGCGGCGTCCAGCGAGGAAAGCAGCGGCGGCTCGCGTGTCTCGCGTGTCTGTTTACCTACCCGCGCGAGGAGGCGCCCGCCGCCGCGGTGCGCCAGGCAGCCGCCGAGCCCGCCCGTGCGTCGAGCGCGCCGCAGCAGGCGGGCGGGAGCACCATCGTGGCCCACGATGCCAGAAGCCCCCCTGGCGCGGTTCGGGTGAGGAACGATCGTTACATCCCGAGAACCATCGTCAAGCGGCGCTTTCCCGAGCGATTCGGCCTGCATGCGCGCAGTTGCGCAGGCGGAGGGCGGCGCAGGAGATGACCACATGCACATACCTTCGACCACTTTTTCGATCGAATTTTGCCTGTGATCGCCGCAACCAGTTTTTGCAAGTTCCGTTTCTTGTGATAACGATCGTTACGCGATGTCGGGAACGGGGCGTGGAGGCCACGGTTCAGGGCCGCCGAACGACAGAGAAGGGGCCTACTGGCGGATCTTCAACAAGAAAACGATCGTGCTCGTGCGGCGATGGCTTCGCCTCCTGGGGGTCCCGCGCCGGGATCGCTGGGATATCGCCCAGAACGTGATGCTCGCGGCGCATGAGAGCTTCGGGAACTACGATCCGGATCTCGGGCCGTCCGACCGCTGGCTGAACAAGATCGCTGTCCACGCCGCGTCCCACTACGGGCTGCGCGAGCGGCGCCGGAGGGAGGAGCCGTTGCCTGACGACTTCGACGCAGAGCTCGACGAGCCCTCGGCCGAGGAGCAGATCATCTCGGCGTGCGATCGCCTGTTCGCGCGCGCGGTCCTGCGCGAGCTCGACGCCGAGCTCGGCGCGATCCTCATGGCCCACGACATCGAGGGCGTCCCCATGGCGGACTTCGCGAGCCGGGCGGGAGTCCCCCTCTCGACGGCGTACAAGCGGCGGAGCCGGGCGCTCGCCGCGTTTCAGCAGCTGGCCACGCGGCGCCTCGCGTCGATGCCCGGCGCGGAGGCGCGGGGCGGCGGCCGGCCGGAGTCCGGCGCCGGGCCATCTCGCGTCGGCGGCTGGTCCGCGCGGACGTGACGGCTCAGGGGCTCATCGCCCGCGCCGGCTCGATGACGAGGGGGCGGAGCCGCGCGACCCGCGCTCCTCGGGCCGAGGCCGCGAGCGGAGCCGCGCGCGCTCCGGATCCTCGTTGATGAGCGCGAGGATGGCCTGCTTCTTGGGCGAGTCGTCGGGCTCGATCAACAGGAAGAGGAGCGCCTCCTGGAGAGCCTCGGGCGCGCGATCGAAGCGATCGGCGACGACCGCGGAGACCGGGCTCCTCCCGTCGCCGGGCAGGAGGAGCCGAGCATCGCAGTTGAGCCCCTGTGCGATGAGCGCCAGCGCGCCGAGCCCGAGATCGCGCTCGCCGCGCTCGACCTGCCGCAGGTAGGTCGCCGAGAGGCGCGCTTTCTCGGCGAACTCGGCGTAAGTGAGCCCGTGCAGCTGCCGGAGCACGCGAATGGCTCGACCGACCTCCTTGGGAAGCGCATCGCTCATGGCCGGCGCAGCCTATCAACTCCCGCCGCGGCCGTAAAAGCATGATCGCACGCTTCTCCCTGCATTCGCGCGGGGCGCACGTCGATGTCCGTTACTTACTATAACTGATTCAGCTCCTCCAAGAGCGCCCGGGAGTGCGAGTTCTCGCGCTTCTCGATCGCTATGCCGGTGAAGAGAGGCGCTTGGCCGCCGCTCGGGTCGACGTGGGGTCAGCGTCGGTTGCGTCGGTTGCGTCGGTTGCGTCGGTTGCAGCCGCGGGGCGCTTCTGTCATTCCTCGCGCGTTCGCTGGCAGGATGTGCGCTGGTTCGAGCGCGTGTCTCGGCCCCTGCGGGGGACGGCAAGGGGTTCGATGATCCGTCTGGAGCTTTCAGGAGAGCACACCCGGCTGCACTCGACGCTGTGCGCCCAGTGCCCGCAGGGCCCCGCGGGGTGCTGCGTCAGCCCGCCCGAGCTCGACTGGACGGACATCGGGCGCATCGTCTCCCTCGACGGCCGTGGCTGGCTGCTCGAGCAGATCGCCGCAGGCAACCTGCTCCCCGTGAGCCGCGGACTCGAGCTCCGGCGCGTGCGGAAGCGGGAGGAGCGCACGGCCCCGCGGCAATCGAAGTGCGTCTATCACGGCGCGCGCGGCTGCACCGTCCCCGCCGAGCGGCGGGCCGCGACATGCAATTACTTCCTCTGCGAGGACGCCTTCGCCGAGCGCGCGGACGGCCAGACGGATCCTGCGTCCGCCGAGGGCCGCCGGGCGCACGCGCTCCTCCGGGACGTCTACGGCCGCTGGGACCGTGAGCTCGCCGAGGCGGTCGCGTCCCGCCCGGAAGGGCCGACGTGGGACGCGGCGTTCCTCGACTGGCTGGGCGCGGAGTTCGAGCGGCTCTCGCGCGCGTCGCGCGACGAGCTCGGCGAGCTCACCGCGCGTGGATCTGGATAGAGAGCGCCGCTGGCGCGGCGAGCGCGCCCGTCTCCAGGGATCGCCCGTCACAGCATGGCGACCGGATCCACGTCGATGATCACCCGGGCGTTCCGGTCAAGGCCATCCCTTATCAGCCCGGCCAGCGCCGCGAGCGCCCCCCGGAGCGGACCGCGATCGCGCGCCCGGAGGAGCACCCGGAACCGGTAGCGCCCGCGCAGCCGCGCGATCGGCGCCGCCGACGGGCCGAGCACCTCGACGCGCCGGGAGGCCCCCTCGGGGCAGGTGCGGGCGTGGGCCGCGAGCTTCGCCGCGGCGCCGCGCCCCACGCTCTCGTCGACCGCGTCGATCCGGAGCAGCGCGAGGCGCGTGGCGGGCGGATAACCCACCTCCTCGCGGTCGCGGATCTCCCGCTCGAGAAAGCCAGGCACGTCGTGCGCCGCGGCGAACGCGATGGCCGGGTGCTCGGGGTTGCGCGTCTGGATGAGCACACGGCCGGGGCGGTCGCGCCGCCCCGCGCGCCCGGCCACCTGCACGAGCAGCTGGAAGCCGCGCTCGGCCGCGCGGAAGTCGGGCAGCCCGAGCGCGGCGTCGGCGTTCACCACGCCGACCAGGGTCACGTTGGGCAGGTCATGGCCCTTCGTGACCATCTGCGTGCCGACCAGGATGTCGATCTTGCCCTCGCGCATCTTCGCGAGGATCGCCTGCGAGCGATCCTTGCCGGCGACGTCGCGATCGAGGCGCGCCACGCGCGCCTCCGGGAACGAGCCGGCGATCGTGGCCTCGAGCCGCTCGGTGCCGAGCCCCTCGAGCAGCAGGTTCCGCGCGCCGCACGCGCCGCAGCGGTCCGGCAGCGGCCCCGCATAGTCGCAGTAGTGGCAGCGCAGCCGCCCCCCCTCCGGCCGCTCGTCGAGCGGCGCCGCGGGCGCGGGCGCGCCGCCCGGCGAAGGCGGGCGCGCGTCGCGGCGCCGCCCGCGGTGGTACGTCAGCGCGACCGAGCAGGCGTCGCACGTGGTCAGCGTCCCGCACGAGCCGCAGACGACGCTCGGCGCGAAGCCGCGGCGGTTCAGGAAGAGGATCGCCTGCTCCTTCGCCGCGAGCGTCTTCTCGAGCGCGCGGTGCAGCGGCAAGGAGATCAGCGGATCGCCCGAGGGGCCGGCGCGGAAGCGGCGGAGATCGACGAGGGAGACCTCGGGGAGGCTGGCCTCGCGGTGCGCGCGGTCCGGCAGGCGCAGCTCGGCGAGCTTGCCGCGGCGCACCAGCGCGACGGACTCGATGGAAGGGGTCGCGGAGCCGAGCACGCACACCGCCCCCGCGCGGTGGGCGCGGAGCAGCGCCATGTCGCGCGCGTGGTAACGCACGCCCTCCTCCTGCTTGAACGAGCCGTCGTGCTCCTCGTCGACGAGGATGAGGCCGAGGTCCGGCACCGGCGCGAACAGCGCGGAGCGCGCCCCGATGGCGACGCGCACCTTGCCGCCGTGGAGGCTCGCCCACATCGCATGGCGATCGGCGTCGCTCAGCCCGCTGTGCAGCACGGCGAGCTCGTCGCCGAAGCGGGCGCGGAAGCGCGCGACGAGCTGCGGGGTGAGGGCGATCTCCGGCACCATGACGAGCGCGCCGCGGCCCCGGTCGAGGCAGCTCTTGATGGCGCGCAGGTACACCTCGGTCTTGCCGGAGCCGGTCACGCCGAAGAGGAGGAACGCGCTCGGCCGCGGCTCCTGCCCGGCGGGCCGCGGCTCCTGCTGGGCGATCGCGGGGTGCTCCCCTCCCCCGGACGGCGCGAGCGCCGCGAGCGCGGCGTCGATGCGCGCCGCGGCCTCGGCCTGCGCCGCGTTGAGCTCGGGGGGCACGTCGCGCTCCTCGGCGCGGCGGAAGAACGGGTCGCGCGGCGGCTCGCGCTCGTCCAGGGCGACGAGGTTGCGCTCGGCGAGCTTCTTCAGGGCGCTGCGCGCGTTGCCGAAGCGCTCCTCGATCCGCGCGACCGGCTGCTCGCCGTTCGCCCGGAGCAGCGCGAGCACCGCCGCGGCCTGCCCGCGGAGCGTGCCGGGCTCCTCGACGACGTCGGTCGCGCTCGCGTACGCGACCTTGCGGCCGCCGACCTGCTTGGCGCGGCCGAGGTCGAGGACGCCGTCGAGCTCCCCCTGGGCCTTGAGCGCGCGCACCTGCTCGCGCTCGATCGCCGGCAGCGCGAGGCGGAGCACCTCGCCGATCGGCGCGAAGTAGTAGGCGGCGAGCTCCTGCAGGAAGGCGAGCAGCTCCGCTGGCAGCGCCGGGCGCGCGTCGACGAGCGCCGCGAGCGGCTTGATCTTGGACGGATCGATGGCCGCGCTGCGCTCGCTGACGGCGAGCACCACGCCGAGCAGCTTGCGCCGATGGAACTCGCAGAGGACGCGCGCCCCCGGCCTCACCTCGCCGGCGAGCGCGGCGGGGACCTCGTAGGTGAAGGCCTGCGAGAGCGGGACGGGCACCGCGACGTCGGCGAGGAGGGGCATCGCTCCGGGAGGCCGCGCGCGGCGCGGCACGGGCGAGATACCAGAGAACGCCGCCCAGGACGAGGAACGCAGGGCGTGCGCGCGGGCGCCGTGCCCGGAAAGGAAAGACTCCAAAAAAAAGCGCCACCGGGGCCTCGGGGGGGGGAAGGCCGCGCCGGCAGCGCTGGCCGGACATAGAGCACCGTCCATGCCATCCGCGGGGTTCGCGATTCGAACGTATTTCACTTCAGATGGGGCGCTCACTGATTTCGAACCTGAAATTTTAGTAAAACACCATTGCAAAAGCGAACTGCGCGGCCTGCTCGAGCGTCGCGGAGGCACGCGCCGCGGGAAGGGATGGGAACGCCCCACCCGCTCCCGCGGGGTCCGCCGATTGCTCGGGATCCGGTCAGGGGTTCACCGCTGGACGGCCGGCGGGGCGGGCGCCATGCGCTGGAAATCCGCGCAGCCACGCGCCTCGGAGGAGGGGAACATGATCGGAAGCGCAGTCTTGGGGGGAATCGAGGAGCAGGACTGGATCGACCGGATGGCCGACCCGCTTCAGCGCGGCATCCAGTCCGTCCTGAGGCGAGCGCCGACGGTCGCCAAGGTGCTGCATGGCAAGTTCCTCGGGCACCCCTTGCACCCGGTGCTGGTGACCATCCCCATCGGCGCCTGGTCCTGCGCGCTGGTGCTCGATCTCGCCGGCATCGGCCGCAGGCGGCGCCGTCTCCATCGGGGAGCGGACGCGACCGCGGCCATCGGCCTCGGCGGGGCGCTCGTGGCCGCCTTCGCCGGGCTCGCCGACTGGAGCACCACCCTCGGCCCCGCGAAGCGGATCGGCTTCGTCCACGGCGCCATGAACCTCGCGATCGCCGGCCTGTACGGCGCCTCGCTCACCTCCCGGGCGATCGGGCTGCGGCCGCTCGGGATCGCGCTGTCGACCGCGGGGTTCGGCCTCGCGGGGGCAAGCGGCTGGCTCGGCGGAGAGCTCATCTACCGCTACGGCGTCGGCATCGGCAACGACGCGTGCGAGCGGAGGCCGGAGATGCAGGTGCCCGTGCCCGAAGCGCCGATCGCCGACGCGGGCTGACGGCGACGGGCGCCGGCGCGCCCGACGGGAGCGAGATGCGACGTTCTCCTCGCCCGAGCGGGCGCTAGCGCGCCGCGAGATAGCAGCCGGCGATGACGAGCGCGGCGAGGGCGAACAGCAGCGCGTTGTGCACGAGCCATGGCACGGGCCAGCGCTGCTGCGGGCGAGCGAGCGGAGGCTGCGCCCTGGCCCAGGGCGGGGGCTCGGCGAAGGCCAGCGCGGCGGGCTCTGGGCCCTGCGCGCCGGCCGCCCTCGCGGGCGGCGCGGGGGCCTCCATCGCCGGCGGCGCTGCCATCACCATCGCCGGCGGCGCTGCCATCGCCATCGCGCCCTGCGCGCCGATGTCCATCGCGCTCGGCGTGACGGCCTCCCTGGCGCTCGGCGCGATGGGCACGGTCGCGATCGGCTCGATCACCGCGGGCGGACCGAGCTCCAGCGCGCGCACCGCGCGCTCGCGCGCCCGGCGGGGCGCGACCAGCTCCGCGCCGAAGTTGTCGCGCAGCCACGCCCCGAAGCGCAGCGGGCTCGCCGTCAGCTCGGCCGCCGCCGCGTAGGCGGTGATGTCCTGGAGCATCGCCGCCGCGCTCGGGTAGCGGTCGTCGGGCGCGACCGCGAGCGCCCGCGCCACGATCGCGTGGAGCGCCGCCTCGTCAGGGAGCCCGCGCTCCACGAGCGGCGGGATCGACGCGCGCCGCGCGAGCTCGAGCAGATCGCCCCGCGCCGCTTCCTTGGAGAGCGCGGCGCCGGGGCCCGCGCTGTACATCCGCCGGCCGGCGAGCAGCTCCCAGAGCAGGATGCCCGCCGCGAAGACGTCGGATCGCGCGTCGAGCGCCTCGCCCCGGGCCTGCTCGGGGCTCATGTAGCCGGCCTTGCCCTGCAGCGCCTCGTCCATGGCCCCGCAGCGCTCGTGCGCGCGGGCGATGCCGAAGTCGCAGAGCTTGATCTCGCCCTCGAAGCTCAGGAGCACGTTCGACGGCGAGACGTCGCGGTGCACGACGCCCTTCCGGTGGGCGTACGCGAGGGCCTGGAGCGCCTCGGCGATGATGAGCAGCGAGAACGCGACCGGGAACTTCACCTTCTGGCGCGCGCAGCGGCGGAGCAGCTCGCGCAGGTCGAGGCCCTCGACGTACTCCATCGCGATGAAGAGCGAGCCGTCCTCGCGGCAGAGGTCCTCGACCTGCACGATGGACGCGTGGCGCAGCCCCGCCGCGAGCCTGGCCTCGCTCGCGAGCATCTCGACGAAGCGCGGGTCGTGCGCGAACCTCGGGGCGACCTCCTTGATGGCGACGAGGCGCGCGGCGCCGAGGTCCGTGCGCACCCGGGCCAGGTAGAGATCGGCCATCCCTCCCTGGCCGATGTGATCGAACAGCGTGTAGCGGCCGATCTGGCACGGCAGCAGCCGCCCCCCGCGGGGCGCCGCCCGTCGGCGGGGTGTCTCCTCGCGCGCGGCGCCGAGGGGGAGAGCGGGCAGGCCGGAAGGCGGGTACGGGAGCGTGCCTCCGCGACGCACATCGAGGCGATCGATCTGCACGAGCCGTCGTCGCAGACTTCGCCCGGGCGGGCCAACTAAGTGGACGCGGCGCTGTTCAGGCCCCGGGGCGCGCAGCTCGGGCGCGGCGCAGTCCACGTCAGTCCACGTCAGTCCACGTCAGTTCACGTCAGTTCACGTGCAGCGCGCGCGGCGGCGGGCTACATCCGGCGCATGGCGTTCAGCGCAGGCTGGGGACCGGCCTTTGCCGGGTCGTTCATCCGCATCGTCGACGACCGGGGGCGCAAGCACGAGTGGCGCGCCCCTCCGCGGCGCATCGTCTCGCTCGTGCCGAGCGACACCTACTCGCTCCTCCGGCTCGGCGCCCGGGATCGGCTCGTCGGCCGCACCCGCTACTGCGTCGCGCCCGCCGAGGACGTCGAGGGCATCGAGCTCGTCGGTGGCACGAAGGACGCCGACGTCGACCGCATCGCCGCGCTCGACCCCGACGTCGTCGTCGCGAACCAGGAGGAGAACAGCAAGCGCGACATCGAGCGCCTCGACGCCGCGGGGCTCCGGGTGCTCGTCTCGTTCCCGAAGCGGGTCGCCGACGGCGTGGCGCACCTCGCCCGGCTGGCGCGCCTGCTCGGGCACGCCGCGGCGAAGCCCGGCGCGCCCGCCCCCCCGGCGTACGTGGAGCACGGCGCCCCGGGCCAGCCGCCGCCGGCCGCGGCGCGCGAGCAGGTCGCGGCCGCCTACCGCGCCCACGCCGCGGCCGAGGCGCGGCGCCGCGAGCGCCCGCCGATCCGCGCCTTCGTCCCGATCTGGATGGACCCGCTGATGACCGTCCACGGCGACACGTTCCTCTCCGACATGCTCGATCTCGTGGGCGCGCAGAACGTCTTCGAGGATAGGCCCCGGCGCTACCCGCTCGCGGCCGACCTGGGCAAGGCGCCGCCGCTGCCCCCCGAGCGCGTCGAGGGCCGCGACCTCCGCTACCCCCGCGTGACCCTCGACGAGGTGATCGCCCGCGCCCCGGAGCTCGTCCTGCTGCCCGATGAGCCGCACGCCTTCACCGACGCCGACGCGGCAATATTTCGCTCCCTCGACATCCCCGCTGCCCGCCGTGGCCACGTGATCAGGTGCGACGGCAAGGACCTCATGTGGTACGGCGCGCGGGCGCTCGAGGGGCTCAGTCGGCTGCGCGAGATCGTCGACGCCGCCCGTCCCTGATGCACGCGCGAGCGTCGGGTCAGGGGGTGCGACGCCGAATTCCCGCGGCCTTGCGGCCGAGCAAGCCCCTCCTCGCCACGCCGCAGTTGGGGTAGGAACGTAGGATGACGTGGACACGGGAGACGTTGCGGGCAGAGATCATCCAGCTCCTGGAAGGACACACGGCCGGCGAGGTAAAGATCGAGGAGTCGAGCCACCTCGTCGCCGACCTCAGCCTCGACTCGCTGGGAGTGATGGAGATCGTCGCGGATATGGAGGATAAGTTCGACCTCTCGATCCCCGACGACATGTTGCGCGAGGTCGACACGGTCGCCGACGTCGTCAAGGCCATCGAGCTCCGGCTCAAGAACGAAGGAAGGCTCTCGGGATGACGGCTGTTTGGAAACCGCGGACGGTCGCGCAGGCGATCGAGGACGCAGCGGCGAGCACGAAGACGGGCTATCGCTTCATCGAGGAGTCCAGCGAGAACGAGCCGTTCTTCACGCACGGGGGCATCGAGCGGGCCAGCGCGCGCTTCGGCGGCGCGCTCCAGGCGCTCGGGCTCCAGAAGGGCGATCGCGTCGCGTTGATCCTGCCGGACAACGCCGATTTCATCTTCGCCTTCCTGGGCGCGATCCGCGCGGGCGTCATCCCGGTGCCCATCTACCCGCCGACCGGCCTCGGCAAGCTGACCGGCTACCTCGAGAACACGCTGCACATCGTCGCGAAGAGCGGCGCCAAGGTGCTGCTCACGAGCGCCGAGATCAAGCGGATGCTCGGCACGATCCAGGCGCAGGCGCCGGCGCTCGAGCAGATCGTGGCGGTGGAGGGCCTCCGGGGCGCCCGCGAGGAGCTCAAGCCGGTCAAGGTCGAGCTCGACGACGTGTGCTTCCTCCAGTTCACGAGCGGCTCGACGTCGCGCCCGAAGGGCGTGGTGCTCACGCACGGGAACCTGGCGGCGAACGTGCGGGCGATCGTGGATCTCGGCCTGGGGGTGCGCGAGTCGGTCGACACGGGCGTGTCGTGGCTGCCGCTCTACCACGACATGGGGCTCATCGGCTTCGTGATCGCGCCGCTCTACTACGTCAACACGATCACGTTCCTGCCGCCGCTCCTGTTCCTGAAGCGCCCGGTGCGCTGGCTGGAGACGATCACGCGCCACCGGGGCAACGTGTCGTTCGGCCCGAACTTCGCCTATGCGCTCTGCGTGAAGCGGATCCGAGAGCAGGAGATGGCGGGGCTCGATCTCTCGACGTGGCGGGTCGCCGGGTGCGGCGCCGAGCCGATCCGGGCCGACAACCTGCGCGCGTTCGCCGAGAAGTTCGCGCCGGTCGGCTTCGACGAGAAAGCGTTCGTCTGCTCGTACGGGATGGCCGAGAGCACGCTGGCGGTGTCGTTCAGCGCGCTCGGGGCCGGGCTGCAGACCGACGCGGTGGACGGCGAGACGCTCTGGAAGGAGGGCAAGGCGACGCCCGTCCCGGCCGACAGCGAGGGCGCGTCGTCGCTCGTGCAGTGCGGGTCGGCGTTCGAGGGGCACGAGATCGCGGTCTTCGCGTCGGACGACGCGGAGAGCGCGCGCCCGCTCGGCGATCGCGAGGTCGGGGAGCTCCGGCTGCGGGGCCCGAGCGTGATGCCCGGCTATTTCAACGACCCGGATCTCACGAAGGAGGCGTTCGCGGGCGGCTGGCTGCGGACCGGCGATCTCGGGTACCTCGCGGAGGGCAAGGTCTATATCTGCGGGCGCTCGAAGGAGGTCATCATCGTCAACGGGCGCAACTACTACCCGCAGGATCTCGAGTGGGAGGCGAGCCGCGTCTCCGGGGTCCGCAAGGGCAACGTGATCGCGTTCGGGACGATGAAGCCGCACAACGACCGCGAGCGCGTGGTCATCGTCTTCGAGACCCCGGCGTCGGACGAGCAGGAGAAGCAGGCGCTGAAGGGCGAGGTGCGCCGCGTCGTCCAGCAGGCCATGGGGCTCACCGTCGATGACGTGGTGGCGGTCGGGTCGGGCATCCTGCCGAAGACCTCGAGCGGGAAGCTCCAGCGGAGCAAGACGCGGGAGCTCTACGAGAACGGGGAGCTCTTGATCCGCAGCTCGTCGCGCGAAGGGGACCGGCTGGACGCGGCGAAGGAGTTCGCCAAGAGCCAGATCAACTTCTTCCGCCACGCGATCTTCCGCGGGCGGGGTGGGTGATCCTGGAGGGGGCTCGGAAGGGCCCCCTGGCGCTCTCCGGGGCTGCCTCACGGCAGCTGGCCGCGGCTCTCGCTGGTAGCTCTCAGGACAGCGACACGTCACTGCACGCGCTTCGACCTCACGGACGGAGTTCGAGCGAGCGGGCGCGCGGGGGAAGCGCGAAGGCATGGCCGCTCATGCGGGGGGCCATTATCGTCGAAGGGCGTCCATGCCCGTGTGGCTCAACCAGCTGCTGCCGATCGTGCTCCTGCTCGCGGCCATCGCGGTCGTCATGCGGCGGCTGCCGAAGATCGATCTCGGGCACTCGGAGGAGTTCCGGCGCAGGCGGTTCTTCAACTGGTTTCCGCTCGGGCTCACGTACGCCTTCCTCTACATGGGGCGGTACAACCTCTCCGCCAACGCGCCGGAGCTCGACGCGCTGCACCTCGTCAGCAAGCACGAGTTCGGGAACATCGACGGCTGGGGCTCGGCCGTCTACGGCGTCGCCTTCCTGCTGAACGGGCCGCTCACCGACCGGTGGGGCGGGCGCGCCACCATCCTGATCGCCGCGGGCGGATCCGCGCTCATGAACGTCCTGATGGGCGTGGCCGTCCGCCTCGCCCAGGAAGGGCGGCTCGACCACGGCGCCGCCATCACCGCGATGACGGTGCTCTTCTCCGCCAACATGTACTTCCAGAGCTTTGGCGCCGTATCCATCGTCAAGGTCAACGCGCCCTGGTTCCACGTCCGCGAGCGCGGGATGCTCGGCGGCGTCTTTGGTATCCTGATCTCGCTCGGGCTCTACTTCGCCTACGACTGGAGTCGATTCATCGCCAAGCACCTGCCGATGCCGTGGATCTTCCACGCCCCCGCCCTGCTGCTGCTCGGGTTCCTGGTGCTCGACTTCTTCCTCATCCGCGATACGCCGGGCCAGGCGGGGTTCAAGGACTTCGACACGGCCGACGCCTCCTCCGGCGACACCGGCGAGCGCCAGGGGGCGATCGAGGTCGCGCGGCGCATGTTCTCGCAACGGGTCATCTGGATCATCGTCGCCATCGAGTTCTGCAGCGGGTTCCTCCGCAACGCCGTCATGAAATGGTACCTCATCTTCGCCGGCAAGACCGGACTCCAGGGCTTCGTGTCGGCGCACTGGGGCGTGCTCCTCTGCATCGCCGGCATCCTGGGCGGCGTGTTCGCCGGCTTCATCTCCGATCACGTCTTCGATTCGCGCCGGGGCCCGGTCGCCTCGGTGCTGTATGCAGGCCTCGTGCTCGGCGCGGTCGTCGTCCTCTTCACGCTGAGCTTCCCCATCGCCGGGTGGACCGTCGTGTTCATGTCGCTCTGCGTGATCGGCGTCCACGGCATGCTGTCCGGGACCGCGAGCATGGATTTCGGCGGGAAGAAGAACGCCGGCGTCGCGACCGGCATCATCGACGGCTTCGTCTACCTGGGCACCGCGGCGCAATCGTTCCTTTACGGGAGCATCCTGCCCTCGGGCGACGCGGCGAAGACCCCGGGGAACTGGATGCCATGGCCCGCGGCCATGCTCCCGGTCGCGCTCGTCGGCTTCGCGCTGGCCACGCGGCTGTGGAACGCGCGGCCCGAGCGGCGCGCGGCGGCCCACTGACGCGCCGGCTCCACGCGAGCCAGGCGAGGTATCCCCCCGCCGGCCCCCTCCGCCCCGCTCACCCGCGCTCGGCGGCGAGCGCCCGGGGATCGACGAAGACCCACGGCATGCCCGCCGCCTGCGCGGACTGGATCCCCAGCGTGGCGTCCTCGAAGACCAGGCACCGCGCGGGCTCGACGCCCAGGCGCCTCGCCGCCTCGAGGAACGGGTCGGGCGCCGGCTTGGGCCGCGCGTAATCCTCCGCAGCGACGACCTCGTCGATGTACCCGCGGAGGCCCAGGAACTCGAGCGTCCGTTCCACCGACGCCCGTGGGCTCCCCGAGACGACGGCGCGCTTCACGCCCGGAGGCGCCTCGCGCAGCGCGGCCACGACCTCGGGCACGCCTCGCACCGTCGGTATCAGGCGGTGGTACGCCGCCTCCTTCGCCGCGAAGACCTCTGCGACCGGCATCCGCAGCCCGTACTTTTCGTTCAGGCGCTCGACGATCCGGTCGGTCGGCATACCCGCCCAGCCGTAGAAATCTTCGCCGGAGAACTCGCACCCATGCGGGGCGAGCGCCTCGAGCCATGCCTGGTAATGGAGCGGCATGGAGTCCGCGATCGTCCCGTCGCAATCAAAGAGGTAGGCGACAAACGAGCCTGAGGGGAATACGAGTCCTGGCATGGGCCGCACCTCGTAGCACATCGGCAGGCCTCCCGCCGGTGCACCGGCCATCCCGGAGAGCTCGCGGCTCAAAACCTCATGCTTCGCCCGCGGGCGAACATTCCTGGAAGACGCCCCGATACACCTCGTCGAGCGGAAGACGGCACCCGATCGACGACAGCTCCGCGACGCCGCTCTCCCGCACGTCATGGAGCGTCCAGGTGCCATCGTCATTGCGGCGCAACACCTCGACGCGCCTCCTCTGGTACGAGACGAGCACGTACTCGCGCAGCGAGGGGACGGCCTGGTAATGAGCGAACTTGTCGCCACGGTCGTAGGCCTCGGTGTTCGGCGATAACACTTCCACCAACACGACTGGGTTCAGAATGCTGTTCTCGTCCTGAGGATCGCGCTCCAGCCCCCCGCACACCACGCTGACGTCCGGGTACGTCGCGAGCCCTGTCGCCGGGATACGCACCCGTACATCGGAGTTGTACACACGGCAGCGTCGCTCGAGCAGCTGGCTGCGGAGCACGCTGGCCACGTTGACCGCCATGAGCCCATGCTCCGGCGTGCCCCCGGCCATCGCGAAGATCTCGCCGTTCACATGTTCGTGCTTCGCCTCGCTCGCCTGCTCGCGGGCGAGGTACTCGGCGAACGTGAACGTCAGCTTTCGCGCGGGCTCGGCCATGGTCGACCTCCTTCCTCGTAGTCTAACGCGCTGTCACGCGGCGAGCGAGCCGCCCTTCCCGCCGGCTCGGACAACGATGCGCCAGCGAGAGCGGAGGGAGCGGCTGCCTTCACCACCTGTCCTCGACCGCCTCCACCCGCACCTCGCACGCGCCGTCCCCCCTGAGCGGCGACTTCGTCTCTTGCACGCGGAACCGCGTCCCCACCTTGAACAGCCCACCATACGTCTCGGCGTCGATCGGCCGCACCGTCCCGAAATCGACGCGGTGCAGGAGCTGCATGATGGCCAGCGCCGTCCCCTGTTGAAACAGGAGCCGCGCCCGCGCCGTGGACCCGTGCTTCATGGCGTAATACGCGCTCTCGTGCGTGATCGGCGCCCGCAGCACGAGCGCCCGGCCCGGCTGGAACTCCGGCGCGGAGAGCGCCCCCCAGCCGAGCGCGCGGGCGAGCCCTAGCAACTGCTCCAGGCGCTCGTGCTGATCCCTGCCCACCGGACCGCACGCCGCCTCGAACGACGAGGACGAGAGCATCCCCCCGAGCAGGTGGAACGCGCCCGTCTGCGCCGCCTCCCGCACGAGCGCCTCGAACACAGGGACCAGCTCGGGAGAGCGCCGCTCGATGAGGTGCACCGTGTCGAACGTCTTCTGATCGATGTACCCCACCGGCAAGAGCGCCAGGTTCACCCCGTACGCCGAGATGAGCCCGCGCTCGTCGGACCGCAGCGCCCCGAGCTCCTCGAGCATCGCGCCCTCGACGCGCTGCGCCCGCGAGAGCGGCCCGCCCTCCGTCTCCCAGCGCACCCGCGCCGACTCGATCTGCTTGCGCGTCAGCGCCTCGCCGAAGCGCGGCCGCTCCGACCGCCGCGTCAGCAGGAAGGTGCAGGTCGCGTCGCCCCGCGCGATGCACGTCACCTCGTCGGCGTCGAGCCGCCCCCAGTCGGACGGGAACGCGAGGCTCGCCGCGGCCGCGCAGTAGCCCGAGGCGAACGCGTCCACCGCCAGCCGGTTCTGGATCCGACCGCCGTACTTCGCGAGGAAGCTCGTCCCGTGGAAGAGCGAGTCCGCGTGCACCGCGCCGCCCTCCGCGCTCACCTCGAACCGCAGACGCCCCTGCCCCATCGCGGCGAACAGCTCGCCCGCGAGCTCGAGCTTCTCCCGCGGCGACGCCCCGTGGCGGTCCTCGTACAGCGGCCCGAGCAGCGCGTGCGCCGCCTCGAACGCCGCCTGCCGGCGCACGCCGCGGCTCTCCCCGCCGAGCGCGTCGAAGATCGTCTGCTCCAGGAAGAGCGCGAAGTGGTGGGAGTGCGCGACGACCAGCTGATCGGCCACGTGGAGCAGCCCGTGCGGGACGATCGGGCCGACCAGATCGCCGAGCGGGCCGTCGATGCGGCCCCGCAGGCCGTGCCGGAGCGCCGTCACAGGAGCCTCCGCAGCGCGGCGCGCTCCAGGCCGAGGATGTCCGCGACCGCCGTCTCGACGAGCACCATCGCCTCCGCGCCGAGCCCGTCGGGGTGCTCGAGCGCGAGCGGCGTCAGCCCGGCGCGCAGGGCGAGCCGGAGCCGCGCCACGTGAGGCTCCGGCGCGCGCGCCTCGAGCAGCGCGAGCAGCCGCTGGATCCGCGCGACCTCGGCCGACGGTGGATCGACGGGCGGCGGCGTCCCGCCTGTGCGGCGCGACGGGATGCTGGACGAGCCCCTCGGCGGCGCCGAGCGCGCGACGCCCCGCACGAGATCGTCCACCGTGTCCGCGCTGAGCGGCTCCTCGAAGAGCCCCGACGGGTCGCTCAGCATCTCCTCGGGCGGCTCCTCGAGCGGCAGCTCGGGCGCGAGCGTCGCGGCGAGCCGCTGCGCCACGAGCCGCGCCATGCCGAGCGGCATCGTGCCGTCGAACAGGCTCGCGACGACGCACGCGCGGACGCGGCGCAGGAGGACGGTCCGGCCGCTCAGCTCCAGCGTGACCACGGGGTCCGGGAGCTCCTCCGCGCGGCCCTGCGAGCGCGGCGGCTTGCTCGACGACCGCGCGCCGCGGCCGCGGGCGGGGCGGATCGAGCCCTCCCGCTCCGGGACGAGCCGCTGCGCGGCGAGCTGGCTCCCGAGGTACGCGTCGCGCAGCCCCGCGGCCACGTCGCTCGGGGAGAGGGCCGCGCCCTCGCGGACGAACACGGCGTGGACGCGCGCGTCGCCGAGGTGGAACACGACGATGGCGTCGAGGCCGCCGACGCCGTAGCCGATGCCGTCGAGCGCGATCGGCGCGAGCGGGTCGTCGTCGTCCAGCGCGCCCGCGCCGGCCGCGACGCCACGACCGAACGAGGGCTCGCCGTGCTCCGCGCTCACCCGATGACCCCGACCGCGGCGTCGATCGCGTGCCGGCACGCGATCCGGACGGCGTGCGCCTCGCGCGGCGTGAGCGGGCCCGGGCGCATCAGGCCGACGATGTACTCGGCGGAGCGCACCTGGAACCCGATGAGCTGGAAGAACGGCCCGTCGCCGACGCAGAGCTCGAAGCGCTGCGACGGGGCGCCGGGCAGCGCCGCGACGAGCGAGCCGATCGCCGACGCGATGAGGCCCGAGGCGGCGAGCCTCGCCTCCGTGTCGCGGATCGCGCCGGCGAACGGGAGCCCGGCCGCATCCGCGAGGAACACGTCCGTGGCGCCCGTCGCCTCGGCGATCCACTCGAGCACCCGCTCGCAGCGCGCGACCGGCCCGCCCGCGGCGGCGAGGTCCGGGAAGCGCGGCGCGCGGCCCGACGAGAGCGCCTCGATGGCGCCGTCGAGCCGCTCGTCGAGGGGCTCGCGCGCCGCCGCGAACGAGGGCGGCGAGCCCAGGGGCCGCAGGTCGAGCGGCGCGCCGCGCCGCGAGTCGACGTCGTCGGCCGACGAGGGCAGCGCGCCCCGGAGCCCGAGCTCGCCGCCCGCGCCCGCGCCCGACAGGGGGCTCGACAGGGGCAGGAGGTCGCTCGAGGGCGCGAGCTCCTCGAACGACGGCGAGAGCGGCGACGAGGACATCGGCTCCGGCTCCGCCCGCGAGGACGGCGGCCGGGACTCGAACGACACGAGCGGCTCGGCCGCGGGCGCGACCGACGCCGCCCGCGGCCGCCGCGACCTCGACCGCTTGACCAGCGCCGTCGCGGTGACGACGGCGCCGTCGACATCAAAGGAGGAGCGAGATCGGGCCATCGTCATCGTCCGGCGAGGTGGGGTCCAGGCGAACCAGCACGTCGTTCGCGAGCTGATCGAAGACGCGCGCGAGCGGCGGAGGGCGCTTCTGCATGAGCAGGAGCGGCGCCCCGCGCAGAGACGCCTCGAGGAACGCCTCGTCGCGCGGGATGACGGTGTCGAGGATGATCCCGTCGGGGAACTTCGTCCAGAGCGTCTCGGCGACGTCGAGCGACGCGGACGCCTGCCGGTCGAACATCGACAGCACCATGCCGAGCAGCGACAGCTGCGGGTTCTTCTCGGCGCGGACGCGATCGATCACCGCGAGCAGCTGGCCGATCGAGCGGAGCGCGAGCGGCTCGGCCTGGAGCGGCAGGAGCGCGTGCGTCGCCACCTCGAGCGCCCGCGTCGTGACCTTGCCGAGCCCCGCGGGGCAATCGACGACCACGATGTCGAAGTCCGGCGAGAGCCGCGCGAGCACGCTCGGGAGCACGGGCCCGCGGGCGAGCGCGTCCTCGAAGCCCGCGACGGTCGTGGGATCGACCCGGCCGACGGTGAGCACCTGGAGCTCTGGCTCGCGCGTCCGGAGCAGCACCGACTCGAGCCGCTCGGCGCCCGTGAGCAGCTCCGCGACGCCCGGCCGCGCGCGGTCGGCGAGGCCCAGCGACAGCCCGAGGCTCCCCTGCGCGTCGAGCTCCAGGATCAACGCGCGGTTGCCCGCGCGCCCGAGGGCGAGCCCGAGGTTGAGGGAAATCGTCGTCTTTCCGACGCCGCCCTTCTGGCTCGCGACCGCGATGACGTGCATGGACTCCCTGACGGCGCGCTGTCGTGGCGCCCGGGGGCCATCCTACCAGGACGGGTGCTGCTGAGAACTAGTCCCGTCCCTGACGAGCGCGAACTAGAGCAGCGAGATCCGCTTCATCAGCGTGCCGCACAGATCGCTCTGCGGGTTGCGCTCGCGCTCGATCTTGAGGCCGGCGCGGAAGATCTTGTCGGCGCTCTCGACGTTGCCGAGCACGACGTGGCAGAGCCCGAGCAGCTCGTGGTCGCCGGGATCGCCGTGGATCGACACGAGCTCGGTCAGCGCGGGGACCGCGGCGCGGTGGGCGTCGATCATCGCCTCGGTCGGCGTCGACGGGACGCCCTTGGCGAGGATCATGAGCCGCAGCACCTGGCGCTGATCCTCGGGGCGCTGCTTGAGGAACTCCGGCTTCTGGAAGAGGTCGCGGTATCCCTTGTAGGCCGCGTCGAGGTCGCCACCGCGCGCGAGGGCGACGATGGTCTTGACCGCCTGGACGAGCGTCTCATTCGGCATGACGAGACGATACACGGCCCCGCGCCCCGCGGCGAGACCGCCGCTGCACCGGCGCGACGTGTCGCCGAGGAGCCGAGGCGCCGAGGAGGCGCGCGGACGTCGCGTGGACGTCGCGCGCTTCCGTCGCCGTCGTTTGCGCGCGCTGCGCGGCGGTGCGGCGCTTGCGGCGCCGCTGTGCGGCGTGGTAGTCGCGTTCAGCTCGGTTGCTCATGCGCTGGCTGTCCTTCCTCTGCTGCCTCTCCGCGGCCGCCCTCGCCGCGCCTCCGGCGCTCGGGCAGCCTGAGGCGCGGCCCGAAGCGCCCGTGGCGCCGCAGATCCTCGAGCACGTGGATCCGGAGTACCCGCCCGAGCGGCTCGCGGAGGGCATCGACACGACGGTCACGCTGTTCGTCACGGTCGAGAAGGACGGCACGGTCAGCGACGCGGTCGTGGCCGAGTCCGGAGGGGCGGCGTTCGATGACGCGGCCATGAAGGCCGTGCGGCGGTGGCGTTTCTCGCCGGCCATGCGCGGCGGCGCGCCGCTGCGGGCGCGGATCCGCGTGCCGTTCCACTTCGCGCCCGGCCCCCACGAGCAGGAGCCCGCGCCGGCGCCGGCCGAGCCCGCGCCGCCCGCGTCCGCGCCGGCGCCGCCGCCGAAGGCCCCGCCGGCGCCGGTGGAGGAGTTCGCCGGCGGCGTCGCCGGCCCACACGCCGTCGCCGAGCCCGGCAAGCCGATCGAGATCCACGTGCAGGGCCGGCCGAACCCGCCGCGGCGCGCGTCGAGCGACTTCCGGATCGGCCGCGCGACGCTGTCCGCCGCGCCCCACGCGACCGCCGCCGACCTGCTCCGCACCGCGCCCGGCGTCCACATCGCGCACCCCGAGGGCGACGCGGTCGCGCAGCGCATCTTCCTGCGCGGCTTCGAGGCCGAGCACGGCCAGGACGTCGAGCTCCGGGTCGGGCCGATCCCGCTGAACCAGCGCTCGCACGTGCACGGCCAGGGCTACGCCGACCTCGGCGTGATCATCCCGGAGGTGGTGCGGTCGCTGCGCGTCGTCGAGGGCGTCTACGATCCGCAGCAGGGCGACTTCGCGATCGCGGGCAGCGCGTACTTCGACCTCGGCGTCGAGGAGCGCGGGCTCCTGCTGAAGGGCACGCTCGGCTCGTTCGGCACGCGGCGGCTGCTCGCGCTCTGGGCCCCGGAGGCGCAGTCCGAGGACACGTTCGGGGCCGCGGCGGTGCGCGCCACCGACGGCTTCGGCGACGGCACGCGCGGGGCGGTCTCGGGCGGCGCGATCGGCCAGTACCGCGTGCCGCTGCCGGACGAGTTCTCGGCGCTGCTCCACGTGGCGGCGCACGGCGCCCGCGCGAACCTCGCGGGCGTGGTCCGGCGGGACGACATCGAGGCGGGCCGCGTCGACTTCCACGGCGCCTACCCCGACGTCTCGGCGCGCTCGCAGTCGGCCGCGTCGACCCGGCTCCAGCTCGCGCTCCTCGTCGAGCGGGCGGACGACGACGGCTCCCGGAAGAGCGCGTGGCTCTGGACGATGGCGTCCGGGTACCGGAGCCGGATGAACTTCACCGGCTACACGCAGCGCTCGCGCGAGCGCCCCGCGTGGACCGGCCGCGGCGACCTCTTCGAGCAGTCGAACCACGACGCCGCGCTCGGCGGGGGCTTCACTTACAGCACGCCCGAGGCCCCGGTCACCTCCTGGCTCACCGGCCAGGTCGCGCTCGGCGCCGAGGTGCAGACCGACTGGATCGTTCAGGCGCAGAACCTCCTCCAGCAACCCCAGAACGAGACGTGGGATCGGCGCATCGACGCCTCGATCCAGCTGACCGGGATCGGCGTGCACGGCGACGTGCTGCTCGAGCCGGCGCGCTGGGCGCGCCTGCGCGGCGGCCTCCGCGCCGATCTGCTCGTGTTCGACGTGGACGACCGCCTCGGCAACTTCATCCCGGCGGCCCAGAAGGAGACGCACATCGTGGGGTTCCGGCGCACGGCGGCGGGCGTGGCCTTCGGCCCGCGGGCGACGCTGGAGGTCGATCCGCTGCCCCGGCTGCGCCTCTCCGCGTCCTACGGCCACGGCTACCGCTCGCCGCAGGCGCTGTGGCTCGAGGACGGGGAGAACGCGCCGTTCACGGCCGTGAGGAGCTACGAGGTCGGCGCGACGTTCCGCCCCGGCGGGGGCCTCAGCGCGACCGCGGCCGCTTACGAGACGCGCCTCTCCGAGGACGTCGAGGCCGACCCGACCGAGGGCGGGAGGATGCGCCTCATCGGGCCGACGACCCGCCGCGGGGTCGTCCTGTACGTTCAGGCGGCGCCGAGCCCCATGCTGGTCTCGACCGTCAGCGCGACGTTCACCCACGCCACGAAGGACGCGCCGCCCGCGCCGACGCCCGAGGATCCGAGCCCGTCGTACGTCCCGGGGGAGCCGCTGCCGTTCGTGCCGCCCGTGGTGGTGCGCGCGGACCTCTCGCTCCGGCGGGAGCTCGTCGCGATCGCCGGCGCGCCCATCGAGGGGCGGCTCGGCTACGGCGCGACGTTCCTCTCGCCGCAGCCGCTGCCGAGGGCGCAGCGCGCCGCGCCGGTCTTCGTGATGGACGCGTCCCTCGCCTTCCGGCGGCGCCTCGGCGCGGGGGGCGGCGACGCGCCGTCCCGGCCCTGGATCGAGGTCGGGGTCGAGGCGCAGAACCTGCTCGACGCCGAGTACGCCGACGCCGAGTACTCGTTCGTCTCCAGCTGGCCGACCACGCCGGTCCCGTCGCGGCTGCCGGCGCGGCACATCAGCGCCGGGCCGCCGCTGACGATCCTCGGCAACGTGACGCTCTCCCTATGAACGACCGCCTGGCAGCGCCGAGCGCCCTCCTCCTGCTCCTCGCGGCGCCCGCGATCGGCTGCGCCGACACGAGCCAGCCCGAGGTCTCCTACGACGCGATCGCCGAGGCCGCGCCTCCCG
Organism: Sorangium sp. So ce145; assembly: GCF_051525985.1. Taxonomy (NCBI): domain Bacteria; kingdom Pseudomonadati; phylum Myxococcota; order Polyangiales; family Polyangiaceae; genus Sorangium; species Sorangium sp. So ce145. The sequence goes on from NZ_CP150315.1 coordinate 9,703,533, forward strand.
GCGCGATCGCCGCGGACGCGTGGACGGTCGAGCTCGAGGAGGCGACGGCCGCCTTCGGGCCGGTGTACTTTTGCGCCGCGTCCGGCGGTGCGGCGACGCTCTGCGACGCCGCCGTCGCCGAGATGCTCTCGATCACGCGCGTCGACCTGCTCGATCCCGCCCCCCAGCCGCTCGGCCGGGTCCACGGGTTCGAGGGGCGGATCCGGAGCGCGTCGTTCGATTACGGCGTCCACTGGTTCCTGACCGAGGCGTCGCCCACGCCGGCGCCCGAGGCCCCCGGCGGCCACTCCGCTCGCCTGCGCGGGCGCGCGACGCGGGGCGCGCAGGTGCTCGACTTCGTGGCCGACGTCGACGCCGTCCCACAGAACCCGGGGCAGAACGCCGTGCCGAGCATCGGGCTCGCCGCGCGCGTCGGCGCCGAGCCGGTCCGCCTGGTGGTTCGCTTCGACGTGGCCGCGTGGATCGCGCGCGTCAATTTCGACGAGCTGGCCGCGGGCGGCGCGGCCGAGGTCGCGATCGCGCCGGGCTCGCGGGCGCACAACGTGCTGGTCAAGGCCATGACCGCGCAGGACCTGCCGGAGCTCCGCTGGATCGACGCGGCGGTCGCGCCATGAGGCGCCGTCGCGGCGGCGCCGCCGCCGGCCCGGCGCGGGCGCTCCCCCGCGCCGGCTGGGGCGCCCGCTGGCTCGTGGTGCTCGCGTTGCTCGCGCAGCTGTGCGGCCTCTCGCACGCGCTGCTCGTCCCCCACGCGCGCTGCGAGCACGGCGAGCTCGTGCACGTCGCCGCCGCCGCCGCGCTGCACGAGGCCGAGCGCCGCACGCCCGGAGCGGAGGTCGCCGAGCGCCGCACGCCCGGAGCGGAGGTCGCCGAGCGTGCCGCGGGGGGCCACCTCGACGACGACCACTGCGATGTGTTCACCCTGCGCGGCCAGCTCGGCGCGCCCGTGCACCCCGTGGCCGAGGCCACGCTGCTCGAGGTGCTCTGTCCGGCCTCGCTCCGGTCCTCGTCCGAGGTCCGGCCCATCCCGCTGCTGATCCTGGCGCCGAAGAGCTCCCCGCCCGCGGCCTGATCCCCCTGGGCCTCATCACAAGAGACGACGCGGGCGCGGGGCGCGCGACGCAGCGCGGGCCTGTGCTCGCCGGGCGCGCCCGTGCGCGCTCGCTCGGATCAAGGCGGATTCCGGACGATTCAGGAGCTCGATCATGCAGAGAATGAGAGAAACAGGGTTCGTGGTGGCGACCTGCGCGCTCGCGCTCGTCGCCGGGTGCGGCGACGACGGCGCGGCGTCGGAGACCGGCACGGTGCAGGTGTTCGTGGAGCCGGAGGACACGATCCCGGAGGGCCTCGAGCCGGGCACGGGAGAGGAGAACATCGCCGACGGCTGGAAGGTCACGTACACGCAGTTCCTCGTGACGGTGGGCAACGTGCGCGCGGGGCGCACGGACGCGGGCGAGACGCTCGTCGACCCCTCGGTGTTCGTCCTCGACCTCAAGAACGCCCCGGCCACGCGGTACGTGATCGCGGAGTTCCAGGACGTGAGCGCGGTGCGCTGGAACCGCTTCGGGTTCGATCTCCCGAACGCGCGTGCTGGCGTGAAGACGTTGCCTCCGACCAGGGAGGACGACGTGGCGCTGATGGTGGAGAACGGCTATTCCGTGTTCTTCGAGGGCGTCATCGAGAAGGCGGGCGGCGAGTCGTGCCCGCCGCCCGGGGACACGTGTGTCCCCGCGGAGGAGGTGCGCTTCCGCTGGGGTTTCTCGGCCGGGACGTCGTTCGACGACTGCGCGACCGAGGACGGGTTGACGGGCTTCGGCGTGCCGACCAGCGGCACGGTCGCCGTGAAGCCGACCATCCACGGCGATCACTGGTTCTTCGACAACATCACCACCGGCGTGGAGCTGACGAAGCGCTACGCGCAGTACATCGCCGACTGCGACCTCGACGGGGACGGCGAGACGACGATCGAGGAGCTCAGGCAGGTGAGCGCCACCGACGTGTTCGGCGACGAGTACAACATCACCGTGCCCGGGGACCCGATCGAGACGGCGTACGACTACGTCGTCGCGCAGGCGCGTACGCTCGGCGATTTCCAGGGAGACGGCGAGTGCCCGACGCGCTCGGTGCTGCCGTGACCGGCTGAAGGCGGCGGGGCGCGCCGCCCCACGATGCTCACGGCGCTATGCCGGGCCGATCTGACAATCGCTCGTACACCCGTCTCCCTCCGCCGTGTTGCCGTCGTCGCATTGCTCCCGCGGCGGCTCCGCCACGCCGTCTCCGCACACCGCGCCCGCGCTCCCCGCCGCGCGGAGCTGGCAGTCGCTCGAGCAGGCGTCTCCGTCAGCCGTGTTGCCGTCGTCGCACTGCTCCCACTCCGGGTCCACAACGCCGTCTCCGCACACCGCGCCGGCGCTCGCCCCGCCCGCGCCCGCCGCGCGGAGCTGACAGTCGCTCGAGCAGGCGTCTCCGTCAGCCGTGTTGCCGTCGTCGCACTGCTCCCACTCCGGGTCCACAACGCCATCTCCGCACACCGCGCCGACGCTCGCCCCGCCGGCGCCCCCCGCTGCGCGGAGCTGACAGTCGCTCGAGCAGGCGTCTCCGTCAGCCGTGTTGCCGTCGTCGCACTGCTCCCACTCCGGGTCCACAACGCCGTCTCCGCACACCGCGCCGGCGCTCGCCCCGCCCACGGCGCTCGCCCCGCCCACGGCGCTCGACCCGCCCACGGCGCTCGACCCGCCCACGGCGCTACCTCCGGACGCGCAGTCCGTCGAGGAGGAACAACATTCGACACACGCCCCCGTGCTCGAGCTCTCCTCCGGCGAGTCGACTCCTTCGATGAAGCGCACCTCGCACGCGGCCTGCATCAAGAACAGCCCTGCGACGGCGAGCAGCGGACGGCGCGAAAGAAGCTTATGACGCATGACTCTCCCTCTCGAAGCGAAGCCGGGATGTGCCTCGCTCTGGTAAGTGGGCGCGAGCTCCTCTCCGTGGCTCACCAAAATCAACGATTCAGAACCATCCGGCGATTCAGAAGCTCACCTGCAGGCCGAGGCTCGGGAGCAGCGCCGGGCGCCCCGTGCGGCCCACCTCCACACCGGCGATGGTGAAGACAGGCTGTCTTGCGAGCACGAAGACGTCGAGCGCCGCGTGGACGGCGAGGTACGGTAAGACGCGGACGCCGACGCCGCCCCCTGCGGAGACGCCGGCGGCGAGCCAGCTCTGACGCCGGTCGTGATAAGGAGGGTTCGCCCGGCCGGCGACCGTCACATGGTAGACGCCCGCGCCGAGCGAGATCACCGGATGGATCCGCCACGCCTCGGGGCCGGCGGCGTACGCCAGGCCGAGCATGGCCGCGGTCTGCCGCAGCGCCACGCGCCCGCCGGGAGCGTCGAGGTTCCTGGCCACGACGGCCGGTACGAGGGTCCCGCGCAGCGAGACGCTCGCCGTCAGCTCGTGCCCCACACGGAAGTAGGGCCCGGGGACGACCCCGACGTCGCCGGTCAGCGCCGCGAGCCCCGCCTCGACGCTCAGCCGGAGTTTGTCGGACGTGGGCGCCGTGGGCGCCCGGGGCGCGGCGCTCCCAGGGTCGAGCCGCCCGGGCGCGGCCGACCCGTGCGCCGCCTGGGATCCGCCCGCGGGCGTGGCCGACCCGCGCGCCGCCCGGGATCCGCCCGCGGGCGCGGCCGGCCCGCGCGCCGCCGTGGATCGATCCGCGGGCGCGACCGCCGCTCGCGGCTGCAGCGGCGCCGCGTCGAGCGCGATGGCCTCGCGCCCCGCCGGCGCGGCCGCATCGGCGATCCATTGCGCCACCCGCTCGGGCAGCTCGCGCCGCTGCTCGCCGCTCAGCTCGAGCAGGCTGGCCCGGAGCAGCTCCGCCGACCGCACGGCGAGATCGCTCGCCGCGTTGCTGGCGCCGGGGACGCCGAGCTCCACGCGGCGGACCAGCGTCTCCTTCGTCGCGTGATCCGCGATCCACGCGCCGGCGACGGCGCCGCCGTCGGTCTCGAGGATGGCGATGGCCGCGAACACGCCGCCCGCGCCCTCGATCTGCGCGCGCCCGTCGGCGCCCGGCGCGCCCTCCAGGGAGCGGACCGAGAAGCCCACGGCGCGCAGCTCGCCCTCGAGGCGCACCGTGGCCTCCTCGACGACCTTCCCGGCGTGCGGCGCGCGCACCACGATCACGCCGATCTCCTCCGCGGCGCTCGCCTCCCGGGACACGAAGAGCGCGGCGCACAGCGCAAGGGCAAGCCCGAACCCGCTGCGCCTCATGGGCGGCGGAGGATCTCCGCCGCGGCGGCCGCGAACGCCCCGTGCGGGTGGCGCGCGAGGTACTGCGCGGCGATCGGCCGGGCCGCGCCGTCGCCCTGGGAGGCGCGCAGCACGACCATCTTCCGCCCGAGCGCCTCGGCGGCCAGCGAGCCGGCCGGCGACTCGGCGAGGTACCGATCGTACCAGTCGATGGCCGCCGCGGGCGAGCCCGCCTCCGCCATGCGACCGAGGAGGAACGCCGCCGAGCGCGCCTCGGGCGAGCCTGGGAAGCGCGCGCGCTCGGCGAGCAGCGCGCGCCGCGCGAGGTCGTTCCGCCCCGTGTAGCGCGCGGCGTCGGCCAGCGCGGCGATCTCCGGCAGCGGGCTCGCCGCGATCGTCGCGTCGATGCCCCGCGCCTCCGCCACCGCGATCGCCCCGGCGAAGTCGCCGCGGGCGACATGCTCGCTGCAGCTCCCCGAGGCGGGCGCAGGCGCCACGGGCGCACGGACCGCAGCCGAAGCTGGCGCGAGCGCGGCCATCGGCTCGGTCGTGACCGGCGCTCCCGCCGCAGCCGTTGCTCCCGCAGTGGCCGTTGCTCCCGCCGCGGCCATCGCTCCCGCCGCAGCCGGCGCTCCCGCCGCGGCCGGCGTTCCCGCAGTGGCCGGCGCTCCCGCCGCGGTCATCGCTCCCGCCGCAGCCGGCGTTCCTGCCGCGGCCGGCGCTCCCGCAGTGGCCGGCGCTCCCGCAGTGGCCGACGCTCCCGCCGCGGCTGCCCCGCCCGTCTCGGCCGGCGCCCTGGCGTCCTCCAGCATGCCCATCTCGGCCGGTGCCCCGGCGTCCTCCAGCACGTCGGTCCTCGCCGGCGCGTCGGCTTCGCGCAGCGCGCCGCCTCCTGGCGCGCGCGCGCCGGCGGCGCTCAGGTCCGCGATCGTGAGCTCGCCGCGGATCACGTCCGCGACCAGGCGCTGGCCGCCCTGGAGCGCGACGCCACCCGCGACGAGCGGGCCGCGGACCGCGACCGAGCCGCTCTGCATGGTCAGCTCGAGCCGCTCGCGCTCCCAGCTCAGGTCGAACTCCGTGCCCGTCACCCTGACGGTGAACGGCCCTGCCGCCGCGACCCACTCGGCCTCGGGCAGGTGCGCGACCCGGAAGTGCGCGGCGCCGCCCTCGATGTGGATCTGCGCGCCGCGCGCCGTCACGGCGGTGACGCGCCCGCGCGCCCCCGGGGCGAAGCGGACGGTCGTCCCCTCGCTGAAGCGCGCCGTCGCCCCGCTGGCTCCCCCGCGCACGTAGGTGTCCGCCAGCGCCGCGCCGTCGGCGCGGTCTCCCGGCGCGACACCGTCCACCTGGTACGACAGGCGCGCCGCCGGGCGCAGCGCCCAGAGGCCCAGGATCACGAGCAGCGGCGCCAGCGCCGCCGGCAGGAGCCAGCGCCGCCGCGGCGCGAGCGGCAGCACGGGGCGCTCGACCTCGTCGATCAGCCGCGCGCGGCCGCGGGCGAGCGCGCGGTCTGCCGGCGAGACCGCCCCCGCCTCGCGCGCCAGCGCCGCGAGCCGCCGCAGGGCGACCTCCGGCGGAACCCCGGGCCTCGGATCAGCCATCGCTCACCTCCTCCACGGGCTCGACGTACGCCGCGAGGATCGGATCCCGCTCGGCCATCGCGTGGACGCGCGCGGTCACCTTCGCCAGGTGGCGCTTGGCCGTGGCCAGGGACATCCCGCTCGCCTGCGCGGTCTCCGCGAGCTCCAGCCCCTCGACGTGACGCAGCACGAAGAGGAGCCGCGCCCTGTCGTCCAGCCTGTCGAGCAGCGCGTAGAGCCGCGCGACCGCCTCGCGCGCGCCCTCGTCGACGCCCTCGGCCGGCTCGTCCGGCAGCGCGCCGCTGTCGGTGAGCGAGAACCAGCGCCGGAGCCGCCGGCGCCGCAGCGCCGACCGCGCCACGCGCACGGCGATGCCGAGGAGGAACGGTCGCAGCGCCGCGGGATCCCGCAGGTTCTTCACCTCCCGGAAGAACTGCAGGAACGTCTCCTGGGCGTGATCCTCGACGTCGCCGCCCGGGCCGAGCACGCGGCGGAGCAGGCCGTGCACCAGGGCGCCGTAGCGGTCCCAGACGGCGCCGGCGGCGCCTGGCTGGCCCTCGGCAGCCGCGCGGGCGAGGCCGGCGTCGTCCAGGCCGGCCAGTGGGCTCGGGCGGACGAGGGTAAGCCGGGGAGCGAGGGCTGCGCTGGGCAAGACCACGGGAACTGGACTAGGTGGTCGCGAGCGGCTCCCGGTGGCTCACAAAAGCGACGGGGGCGAAGCGAACGCCGCGCGCACCTCGCGAAGGGCGATCTGGATCTGTCGATGGGAAAAGGACAGGCCGCATCGAGGGGGGAGACCGACGCCGGAGCGCCGGCGAGAAGGGGGCCAGGGATCGCGGGGTCGGAGGGCGGCGTCTCCAGCGCGAAGACGGGTGCCACCCGTCTTTTCTTGGAGCCACGTCCACCAGGAGACGGGTGCCGGCCCTCTCATCTTGCAGCCGCCTCCACCGCGGAGACGGGTGCCACCCGTCTTTTCTTGGAGCCACGTCCACCGGGAGACGGGTGCCTCTCGTCTTTTCTTGGAGCCACGTCCACCGGGAGACGAGTGCCACTCGTCTTTTCTTGGAGGCACGTCCACCGGGAGACGAGTGCCACTCGTCTTTTCTTGGAGGCACGTCCACCGGGAGACGAGTGCCACTCATCTTTTCCTGGAGGCACGTCCACCAGGAGACGGGTGCCGGCCCTCTCATCTTGCAGCCGCCTCCACCGCGGAGACGGGTGCCACTCGTCTTTTCTTGGAGCCACGTCCACCGGGAGACGGGTGCCTCTCGTCTTTTCTTGGAGGCACGTCCACCGGGAGACGAGTGCCACTCGTCTTTTCTTGGAGGAACGAATTTGCGGTGCCGAACCGTCGGGATCCGTCGCTTCGCCCGGGATTTTTGGGGCACCAGACCACCGATTGCCCCCATTCGGAAGGCATCGACCCAACCCGGGCCCAGCCGCCGGTGCTTGGGCGTGGCGAGCTCGCGCCAGCCGACCCGTCGCCTCGGGCCGCCGTGGTCGCCTCGCTCGCCGGCCCCCTGAGCCGTGCCGTCGCCCTCGGCGATGAGGACGCGGCTCGTGTTGTCCACGAGGCGATCGGACGGCTTCTCGGCCTGCCGGTGGCACTGGATGAGCGAGCAAGCTCGCTTCGACGGTAGCTTGCCGCATCAGGACGGCCGTACGCGTCCGGCCTGGAGCGTGAGAGGCGGGAGATGAAGCGCCTCGCCTCCTCACGACGAGGAAGCTCAAGAAGATGCAGAAGAAGCGCCGACCGTCGCGCCGCACGAGGTGACCGGTGGCCCCGGTCAGGATGCGGCTCATGTTCGACGCGCTGATCCCGCCGACGAGATGGGATCGGGTGCTTCGGGCTGCGTCGCGCACCGAGGCGCGCGTGCAGGTGCAGAAGCCGCGGAAACTGGCCGCAGCGTCGAAGAAGTGGGCACCGGCGCGCGCCCGGAGCGTGAGGGCTGTAGCGCCCGTCATGCCTCGCCCACCTCGACGATCGTCCACCCACGCGCCGAGAGCGCCAGGATGCGACGAGGACGCAGCCATCGTCGTAGAGTAGCTCCAGCAGGACGGCCGGCGCTGTCGGAAGAGTTTGCATACGACCGACATTGATCGTGGCTGCTGTGCCGCGATATAGAAGGTTATCGATGGCCGGATGGTGCTCCTGAGGTGCAGCTTTTCGCCAGGAGCTGACACGCTGAAACAGCCCGTTCGCGTTGAGAAGATCAGCGTAGTACATCGCATTCACTCGGCCGAGAAAAGGTCGATCTCGACGTACCGCCGAGGCCGTCGGTCATCGGAGCCGCCCCTGGGTCTTTGTAGCACGGATCCGCGCGCTTCTCTCCGTCGAACGCTGAGCTCTGCGGCGCGCGTAGCGCGTCCGCAGCAGCGTGCATTAGCCGGCATCGCTCGGGTCGCTGTTGGTGGCGCCGCCCAGTCTGAGGCACAGAGCGGACGCGCCAGGACAGAGGAGGCTATTAGCACGCTCAGTCGATATCCGCTCGGACGCGCAATCGCTCGAGTCCACTTGCGGTCGCGTTCGCACGCAACCGCTCGATATAGCGAACGAGGATCCGATATCGGGCCGGGTCCGCGTCCGACACATAGTCCAGCCAACCCTGGATTGCATCCAGGCTCAGGGTATCGCGCCCGGTATGGGCGCGATGGATCCGAGCGCGAAGTTCACGAAGCTGCTGGCGTCCAATTCCGACCGTCTCCGACGCTAGCACAAGACCGGTAATCGTTTTCCTGCTTCGCGGGCCGACCAATCTTGACTTGCGACGGTTTAGCCTAAACCCCGCATCATGAACAATGTGGGAAATGAAGGGGCGCGCTCGCGCGAGTACGCGGACACAGGATGACGAGAACGACAAGTCGTCGGCGTACCGCGTGTAGACGATGCCCCTTCGTTCCGCGAATTGTGCAAGGCGGCGGTCCATGCGAAAGCAGACCAAGTTAGCTAGCCGGGGCGAGGACGGCGCGCCTTGCGGCAGCGCACCCATACACGTGCACAAGCGTGCAAGCATGGATGCGGCAGGCGAAGGATAACCCGCGACCCGGAACACTTGTGTAACCTGCGCCATCGAAATCGATGAAAAAAAATTCTCGATATCTACAGTCAAAATCGCCCGTGCGCCGCGGTGCTGCTCTGCATGGTACCGAAGCTTACTGCCACGCTCAAAACCGTATGAACTCGGCGTTGTATGAAGCTTGTCCAGGATGCTTCGCAATATCCATCGCTGCGTGGACCGCAGCATGCGAATGGGATGCGCGATCGGCCGAAAGCCCCCAGTTTTCTTGGCAATGCGGAAGGTGGTGTACGCCTTGTGTCCGGCGAATAGCAACCACCAAAGCTGGCGCCCTGAGAGACGTGCGTGGACTGCGAGATCCTCAAACGTCTCGATCCGTGGCAGGCCGTGGATGTCGAAAGAAGCTGCCTGGCGTCGCATTATTTCCGGGCTGTGATAGGCGAGAGGCTCTCACCCTCCTACACTCTACGCGATCACGGAGTTTAACGACGTGTCCGCGTTATCTTGCGCATGCATTGGGAGCTGAGGTGACGAAACATCACCCACACGGGTTTGAGCAAGCCCAGACCCGGCTGAGAGCCTCTCTAGTGCGCAGCTTATCACTCAGCCACCACTGCATGCAAGACCCAGACGCCCTTCGAAGCTGTAGGTAGGTCTATGTAGGGCCATCGGGCAGCGTGAACGACTGCAGAAAGCGTGCGGCAGGTTGGTTGACAGATGGTATCATCCGTCAACGATGGCGGCACCGCCGTACAAACTATTCATCGAGCCGGTCTTGCGCTATTTGGCGTTGCACGACTCGACCGTAGCGACAGGCGCGGTGTGCGAAGCAGCGGCTCGCGTGCTGCAATTGAGCGACGACGATCGCGCAGAACAATTGCCCAGCGGCGGGCCAGTCTACAAGAATCGCGCGTCATGGGCGCTCAACTGGCTGAAGCGCGCGGGCCTGGCACAGGCGCCGAACCAAGGCGAATGGCAACTGACCGTCTCGGGCAAGCAGCTTGCCGCTGAGCACCTGGTGTTGACCCGTGAGTTGCTATCGACGTTCGCCGCAAAGGTTGAGGAGCGTTCCTTAAGTTTAGGTCCCAGTCGCGCCGGGCCCACCTTAGAGTCAGCACCCATAACACCTACTGGAGTCGGCAACAGAAAGGCGTACCGGCTTCCGCCACGTCCGCTGGCCGTCGGAGGCCAGGCGGAGGTCTACGAGGCCGTTAGAAAGGCTGATAACAAGACGCTTGTCCTAAAGCGAGTTCGGGAGGCCTTGGGCCAAAACAGGATGCGACGCGAGATAGAGGTGCAGTCCTCGCTTCGGCATGCCAACATTATGCCCATTCTAGACTGGGACAGCCTCAATTACACCTGGTACGTGATGCCTCGCGGCCGGCGTGTCATGTCGGAGCTCACGCGGCCAGTCGAGCCAGATCTACTCTGCCGGATAGTGAAGAGTGTAGCTGCCGCGCTCGAGGTTGCACATGCTGCCGGGCACCCACATCGAGATGTCAAGCCTCAGAACATCATCGAGTTGGATGGTGCACACGGCGAGGGGCAGTGGGTGCTGGCCGACTGGGGACTGACGCGGCGCGCGCCGGGAGCAACCACAGCCGAGTGGACGAAGACCGGACAGTTCTTGGGCAGTGCGGGTTTCGCACCCCCTGAGGCATATCAAGACGCGCATAACGTCGGCGCGCCCGGCGACGTCTACGCTTTGGGGCAGGTTATCGCTTGGGCAACAGGCGTTGATCCCGTGCCGAACGTCTCCCCGACGGTCATGGCACCATGGCAGCAAGTCGTCGGGCCTATGACGCAGCAGGAAGCGCGGAAGCGACCGCAAACAATGGCGGAGGTTCAATGCTTACTTTCAATAATCTTCGACCGCGATGACGCTAAGGGATGCTAGCGCCTGAACTCCAGACGATGATTGTCTGAGATCGTCGCTGAGTTCTGAAAGCGCCGGTCGAAGCAATGCATTGCGCTGTTGACGCTCAGGCTGGCCGATGGTCCGCCGAGCAGGCAGCTTGATGGCCATCGCGGGCGTGTGCGGTGGCGGTCAAAGAGAGCGATGGCCATTGTTCGGACGCGCGCCGCAAGGCAGCTCGCAATGGCCATCATGGTTGGTGGCCGTCGGCGCCGGCGAGGTGTTTCTTCGCCAGCGCCGAGGGGGGGCGCCCGTCGTGTCGGTCAGCGTCAGCTGCCGTCCGTCCCCAGGTCGCCGACGATGCGCGCCATCACGTCACGCTCGACGAGTTTCTTCTTCCGTCGCGCCGCCTCGCGCAGCGCGGCGGTGGCCATGCGGTCGATTTCGCGCAGGCTCGAGCCAGCCGCCTCGTGGAGCAGCGTCAGAGCGTCCGCGGTGAAGACGTCGCGGTCGGCGCCAGCACGGCTCATCCGTAGCCGCACGTACTCGCCGGTATCGTCGGGGACCATCGCGCCGATCGAGAGACGCCGCTCGATGCGCGAGTACAGCGAGCGATTTTTGCGCAGCTCAAGCCGGTCTTGAAGGTCAGAGAGTCCTACCAGGATCAGCGACAATAGGGCGCGGCTGTCCCATTCATAGTTCGGTGGGCGACCGGAAACCGACCCGGCGCAAGCCGGGTACGGCGCCGGCCGCCCACCGAACTACGCCTGGGATAGCCGCGCATTGCTTTCGCTCGTGTTGCTTGGCTTGCCCGAGCTCGGCGAGCGGCTCCGCGTGCGCCGCAATCGCTCCCTGTATTCGCGACTCCATTACCGATTGACCATCGACCCGCTCACGCCGGACGATACGGCCGACTATCTGCGTGTACGTCTCGGCCGAGTCGGCTGCACGAAAGAGCTCTTCACCTCGGACGCGATCGCGATGCTGCACGAGGCGGCCGCCGGTAGCCTGCGCGACACCGACCGACTCGCCACGGCCGCGCTCCGCGCCGCAGCGCGCAAGAAGCGCAAGCTCGTCGAGCGCGACGTCCTGAGCCGCGTCCTGCAGCTGGACGCAGAGGAGGCCGGATGAACCCCGTCCCCTTGGCCGAGGGGGACACGCGGCGCGGCGACGCCGCGGGCAGCGCAGCCGCCGCCCTCGTCGCGGCCCTCGCGCTCGCCCGCTACGCGCTCACCGCGCGCTACCCGGGCGACCCGGATCCGCTTTGCCCTCGTCTCTACGCCGTCGACGTCGTGCTCCACTACCTCGATCGACTCGACGACGCTCTCGCTCGCTACGACGCCGTCCTCGACGGCGATGACCGCCTCCCCCTCCGCATCGACTGAGAGCGCCGGCGCTCTGCGACCGCCGCAGTCACCCGGCGCATCGCCTGGCTGCAATCGCGGTGAGCGGAGATCCAGGTCGATGATGGCCATCACAGAGCCGGATCTTCCGGCCATCAAACAGCCTGCTCGGTAACAGCCCGCCGGAATCATCGCGCCGCTCCGTCGAGGGTACGGACCACCTCCGCCAGCAGCGCGGGGTCGAACCCCGCGGCGACGCGCACCCGCGCGCCGCCGACCTCGACGACGAGCTCCGCAGCGCCGCTCGTCACGGCGGGCGCCTTCGGCACCAGGCGCAGAAAGCGCGGGGGCTCGGCCCGCGACAGCCGGCTCGACCAGCCGTGCAGCGTCGAGGCCGCAAATCCGCGGCTCCGAGCGAACTCCTCCGCCGTTTCACCACTCTCGCGCCACGCCCGAACGCGCTCGGACCACATCACTTCGGTCGCCTTCGTCCTTGCCATGCACGCCATCATGAACTGGACAGCGCGGCCGGGGTGAGACGGCGCTTCGCGCAGCGCTTACGGTCGTCCACTTGGGCACGCTCAGGGCCGTCGCAGATGTCGAGGTGAACGTCGGCCAGCTCGGTGCAGTGGCTCTCCACCTGGCCGAGTGCAGGAGCGACGCTGGCAAAGGGCGAGCGTGGCGACGTCGTCCATCTGGCCGAGTACAGGAGAGGCACCAGCGACGAGGCGCGCGGGCGCGAGCTCGGCGCCTCTCCGCCGCTGCGGTCGTAGAGGTCGAAGCGCATGCCGGACAGCACGGTGCGGCCGCCATAGTCAAGCGGAAATAGTCGCGGCGCTGCGAATTTACCGCGAGGGCCGTTCGCCAACCATTTGGTTGACGAACACTCCAGCCGCGTAGCCGCCTTGCGCACCGGCGCACACCCGGGACGGGTCGACCCCCATCCACTGCGGTTGCACCGCAGCGTTTCTCGTTGACGCCCGCGCCACACGCCCAGGAAAATCGTTCGTGCCCCACAGCGCACGTCGCGAGCTGGCCAGGGCTTCCGCCATGTCCATGTGCGCACACGGCAACGTCGGTCTGCTCTGCGCCTGCGCGCTCGTCCTTGTTCCGGCGTCAACGCAGGCACTCGAGTTCAGCGGTGGCGTGAGCGTGGGTGGGATCCAGGTCGGGACCGAACCCAAGCTGGCCGTGAGCCCCTTCGCCGGCTGGCTCTGGCGAAAAGAGCGGGACTTCCGGATCGAAGTCCACAACATGCTCAGCATCATTCCGGGGGCACGTGTAGGGGTTTACGATCGAACGGCGGTTACCGTTGGATACATCACGAAGACGGGCAACGTCAGCCTTGGTCCGGCCCTGTCGCTCTACTCGATGCCGGTATGCGGTGCCGTGCTCTGTAACCGCGTGATGGGGCTTGCTCCAGGCGGGCGCGCACAGTCCGACTGGTATTTCGCTGGGCGTCTGGGGGTATCCACGAGCTTCAACGTGGACTGGGCCGGCGGGAGCAGCCGTGTTCTTCCTGGAAGCGTGGTCGTGATGGTGACCGCTGGGCCTATCTGGAGATTCGGGGGAGAGTCGAAATGAACAAGGTGTTGGCCGTTGGATTTATCGGTCTTGCGGGGTGCAACTTCGATGTCGGGGATTGCTACCTCCGGAGTGAGGGCGAGAGCGGCGCCGGCGGGATCATCATCACCGCGACAGGCGCGGGCGGCTACGGGTTCGGCCAGACAGGGGCCGGTGGCATCGGGCCCGTACCGCTGGAGACGCAGGACATGGATCCGCCTTCTCCTCCGGTCTGCAACATCGCGAGCCAGACGCCGTGTGAGGAGAACTGCGAGGCGGACTACGAGTCTGACAATATACAGTGTGGAAAGAACGAGGGCGAGGCGCAGCGGACAGCTTGTCGGGATAGCGCGTACGCTAGATACAAGAACTGCCGCGACGGTTGCGAGCAGACAAGCAACCGCAGCTGCGATGAGAAGTATCAGGATTGCGTCAACCACGGCCCGTGGTCTTGTGCAAGACCAGGGTCAGGAGACCCAGGCGAGACGAAGTGTAAGACCTGCAGTAGACGATGCGAGTCCGGGGATCCTCCATCGCGAGATTGCAAAAAGTGCTTGTTCTGAGGCTCCAATGACGATTCACGTCACTTCAAATGAGGATATTCGGAGAGCGATCCGGCGCGGCCTTCGCCTTCCTGTGCGTTTCGTGGGCGATAACGTGCTGGAGGGGCCGTGCGCGTCCGGCCCCGATGTCCACCGTGAGAGGCGGAGCAATTATTGGAATCTGCGAGGGCGGGAAAGAACACGATTTTGTTCGCGGTTTCATGATGTTATCAACGCTTTGAAATCGCGACAGAGAATCGTCGTGTGGACGTCCGGGTTGTGGAGGGACAGGCTGATGCTGTGGGCGCTCTGCGCGTGGAGGCTCGGCTATTGGCCCGAGCACCCGGATCTCGACATCGTCGTCCTGGGAGATGCGCCGGAGGATGGGTTTGGCCGTGGATTCGTCCACGTGAAGCCAGCTGACGCGCGCCGCGGTCTGGACGACGCACTCACTCTATCTCGGACGCGCGTCCAGCACATGGCGCGCTCTTGGCGAAAGGTATCCGGTCGGTCTCCGATCCTGTCCATCGAGGGGGGGCGCGCAGATCGAGTACCGAACGATCTCGCAGAGCTGGGCGCCCACCAGGCGGCATTCTTCCCTCGAGTGGACGGTAGGACGCTCACTTTATCTTGGGTTGACGAGCTCTTGTTCGCGTGCCTCGGACAAGACTGGTTGACGCCCGTGGACGTATTCATGCACCGTTCATCGGCTGGCGAAGAGCTGCGCGCTGGTTGGGGGATGCGCATCGGCGATTGCTTTCTCGCCATGCGGCTGCGCCAGTGGGCCGAGCACCGAGGGGCGGAGGCCGCGCTGGAGAGTGTCCCCTATAGGACGGACAGAGGACCTATGCTGGAGGCTCGCTATAGGTTGACGGCTGTCGGCGATGAAATAAAGCGGCATGGTCTTGCTGAAATCGCTCAAGGAGCGCCGCTGCCGGTGTGGGGTGTCACAGCGTACGATCCGCTGGCTCCTTGGGTCGTGGTGGACGGCGGCACACCTCACCAGCGCGTCCAGCGACTTGAAGATCGCGCTACGCAGAAGGAGGAATGACGCCTGCGCCCACACGCGCGTCCGTCTGGCCGAGTTCCGCGGCTGCCTCGGTCGTCACGCCGGATGTTACGGCGATCACGCTATGGCGGATCGCCCGAGGCGTATGCCGCTCACACCGTTTACAGGGTTCGCCTGATGTGCCGTGATCCCATTCAGGGAAGCGTTGCGTCTCGACCTGGATGCCGTCCTCCCCCGTGATCTCGTCGCCAGACCCATCTCAGCTCACGCCGCCCTTGCCTGGCGGTCCGAGAGTATAGGTGACCCCCTCGAGCGTGAGCTGGTCCTCATCGAGGTAGGCGATGCCGATCGAGTCGCCGCCGCGCCCGGGGCCGCCGTAGCCGCCATCGCCCCCTCGGCCGCCGTTGCCACCCTGACAGGACCAGGTGCCGTCCTCACGGCGCCGCCGGATGCGCCTCGACCGCCTTTGCCCCCTTGCTCGGGTGGCCCGCCGTCGCCACCCGGTCCCCCGGCGAGTGTCTCGATCAGGGTGTCGCGTACCGTCAGTTTGGCGTGGAGCGCGACAATCCCGATCGTCGGGAGGCTCCCGAGCACGCATCGCCGCCATACACGCCGTCAGCCTTGTCTGCCGTGCGGTTCAGCCCGGGCCATTCCTCGCCATCCGGCCGTTTGGACGAGCTCAGTAGGGTACAGCTAAACGGCAGGATGCCTTCCGCTTGGTGCTACGTCGCGGTAATCCCAGGCGTTTCAGGCGTGGAAGGCCTGCCTGATCGCATAAGCCCGTTCTGTCAATGAGCTCGTACAGTCGGACTGCACGAACCAGGAACGGCTCCGAGAATCTTGGCTTTGCGGAACGCGTTTGCTTGTCCTATCCGCTCGCTGAAAGCGAAGCGATCGACGCGGCCGTTCGGGGTGGCGCGCGGATCGAAGAGACCCTCGAAGGCGCCCGGCGGCGCGCGCGGTGCTCCTGTTCGCCAGGCTTACGAGAGCTCTCACCGAACGGCGCGCGCCTCCGCTTGGGCACAGGCCGCGCGTCTTGCACGAGCTGGTCTATTTTGTCGTCACACAGGACACGTCTTCCGTCGGAGAAGTCAAGTCCTCCACCTTTGACTCTAGCTCTTGAGACGGATAGTACATCACGAAATTATAGCACATCTCATCCTGCGTCCGCTCCCCGAATTCCACGGCACGGTTACCCGGGTTGTCCCACGCGCAACGCGTCCTCACAATGTCGCCGCCTCGAAGGATGGTATCGTTGTCGTACCAGATCTGGTTGTCGAAGTTCCACGGATCGGCGAGCCCCAGGTTGCTCGGCTCGCTGCCGTCCGTGGGCACCGTGTTGCTCGACAGGTGCTTGCCGAGGGTGTGCATGTGCGGCATGACACTGATCACCGAAATCGCCCCCATATCCTGCGGGAACTGGTAATCGCAGCTCACGTCGAGCGAGCCGTGAGGCGGGATGTTGATGTCTTCTGTGCCGAACGCGAAGATGCCGGCGTCGTTGGGGCGGAGCTCCGTCGTCGTGCAGACGTCGAAGCCCGTGCTGTCTTGCTGCCCGTCGAGGCCCTTGATGTTGCTGTAGTGCACCTGGATTGTGAAGTGTGCCGTGCCTTCCAGCGGGAAGCCCGCCTCCAGCGGCAGCTCCGTGGCCTTGCCGCCGGGCGCCCAGACGGCCAAAAGAGGCCCCATGATGTCGCCCCCATTGCACGGCGTGGGCGTCGAGGGAGACGCCTCATCCGCCTTGAAGAGCAGGATATGGTGTACAATGGTGCTGTTGTCGATGCGGGGCACGATCCCGACGAGGTGTCGTTTCTGGCCGATCTCTACATCGACCCCATAACACATATACTGGTCCTGGACGTCCTTCGGCATGACGTAAGGCGCGGACGGCGCTAGCAGGACATCCGGTGTGCAGCTCAGGGTCGGAGGGTCGATGGTTCCGCCGCCGCCCGGGTCGACGCACGTGTCTTTACCGGCCGGCATGCCGGCGGCGATCCATTGATCGAAGATCGCGAGCTCCGCGGCGGTCAGGGGCTCGGTTGGGGGCGGAGGCATGGGGCGCGCGGTGTCGCGGGCGCGTGCGGCGACGAGCTCGTAGACCTTCTTGTTGGGATCGCTCACCGCGGGCGCGACCAGATCGCTCCGGTCGACCAGCGGGAACGGCGCGCCGAACTTCGGGGACGCCCCGTGACAGGTCTGGCACTTCGTGGAGAGGATCTTGTCGACGTCGCACGGCAGCGCTTCCGCGTTGCCGTTCTCCGGACCGGAGCCGGATGAGCCGCTGCTGCCCTTCTCGGCGTCGCTGCACGCGACGACCACGAGAGCGGATAGGAAGGACAGCGCCGAGAACAAATAACGAGTACGATTCATGCGAGCTCCTCGGGGAAAAGTGCGACCTGAATCGGTGTTCGGGGGTATCGAGCGCTGATCTGCAGCTTTTCGGAAGGGCGGTCGAAGACCGAGATTCCGAAAAACGCCGTCGAATTGGGTGGAAGAAGAACGCGCGCCGCGAGCTCCCGAGAACAGCGGGAGACTTGGCGCGTGAGAGCACCGGCGACCCAGGTCTACGGACGGGCCGGCGACCTGGCGTCGGTGCTACTTCGGTGAGTGCCCGCCCGCTCTGAGACTGTTCAACGGTGCGCTCACGCGGAAGGTATCGAGGCGCTCGCGCGCCAGGAGGCGCGGTGCCGTCGGGTCAAAGCTCGGCTGCGGACCAGGGTCGCGCGCGGGGATCCATCTACGGGGCGCGCCCGAGCCCGCTACGGAGGCTCAGCGGCGTGCTCGGGCCGAACGCGCCGTGGCGCGCCGCCGTCGTGGTGTACGGCCGCGGAGGCGTTGCCGCCGTCGCTCGCGCCATGGCCGTCTTCGGGAACGATGACGGTGCCAGTAGGGTACAGCTATACGGTAGGATGCCTTCCGCTTGGTGCTACGTCGCGGTAATCCCAGGCGTTTCAGGCGTGGAAGGCCTGCCCCATCGCACAAGGCCCGTTCTGTCAATGAGCTCATCCAGTCGGACTGAGCGCAGAAGAATTCAGCGCCGCAATTCATCGAGGAAACGGGCGGCCACCGCGGCGGGCGAGCCCTTCTTCTCGTCCACGGCCGCGTTCATCTGGCGCATCTTCCGCGCGTCGATCGTCCCCGACAGCCCGCGCAGCGCCTCCAGCACCTCCGGGCGGGTGCGCGCGAGCCGATCGCTCACCAGCACGAGCGCGTCGTACGGCGGGATGGCCCGGCGATC
Organism: Sorangium sp. So ce145; assembly: GCF_051525985.1. NCBI lineage: Bacteria > Pseudomonadati > Myxococcota > Polyangiales > Polyangiaceae > Sorangium > Sorangium sp. So ce145. The sequence goes on from NZ_CP150315.1 coordinate 9,721,925, forward strand.
GTCCTCCAGCAGCACCAGATCGTCGGCGACGATCCGCCCGTCGGTCGAGAAGGCGGTGATCACGTCCACCTGCTCCGCCCGCAGCGCCTCGTAGAGCAGCGATGGATCCATGCTCCGCGCCTCGCGGAACGCGAGGCCGTACACGCGCTCGATGGCGCGCCACTCCGGCCGCTGGAAGATCTCGTAGTCGCCCCCCACCCGCAGCGATCGCGCGCGCGCCCCGAGATCGCTGATGCGCCGGATCCCCAGCCGCTCGGCCTCGGCCCGCGGCATGGCGAGCGCGTAGGTGTTCTCGAACCCGAGCGCGGCGGCCACGTGGACGTCGTACCGATCGAGCAGCTCCCTCTCCACCGTGGCCAGCACCGACGCGCGGTCCGCGCTCTCCGTGCTCCGTCTCAGGACGTTCGCCCAGAGGGTGCCCGAGTAGTCGACGTAGACGTCGATCTCGCCGCTCTTCAGCGCGTCGAACACCACCGTCGATCCGAGCGATCCCAGCGTCCGCGCCGGCACGCCGGCGACGCGCTCGATCCTCCCGGCGACGATGCCGGCGAGGATGTACTGCTCGGTGAAGGTCTTGGCGCCGACGGTGATGGACACCTGATCATCGCGCGCGAGGAGGGCGCGCACGACCGGGGTGGCCGCGAAGGCAGCGAGCCCGGCGAAGCCGCCGAGACACAGCAGCACGAGGCGCCGGCTGTGGCGCGTGACGCCGGCGAGCAGGCCACGCACCAGGCCGTCCAGCACCAGCGCGAGCCCGGCCGAGGCCACACAGCCGATCAGCACGGCCGTGAAGTTGCGCGTCTGCAGCCCGCTGAAGATGTAGTCACCAAGGCTCGGCGCCCCGACCGGCGTGGAGAGCGTGGCGGTGCCCACCGTCAGCACCGCCGCCGTGCGCACGCCGGCCACGATCACCGGGAGCGCCAGCGGCAGCTCGACGCGGCGGAGCTGCTCGCGGGGCGTCATCCCCACGCCGCGCGCGGCCTCGATCACCGCCGGATCGAGGCCCGAGAGGCCGGCCGCCGTGTTCCTGAGGACCGGCAAGAGGCTGTAGAGGAAGAGGCCGATCAGCGCCGGCAGGTAACCGATGCTGCGCGCGCCCAGGGCCGCGAGCACGGGCACCATGAAGGCCAGGAGCGCCAGGCTCGGGATGGTCTGGACGACGCTCGCCACGCCCAGCACCGGCCCCTCCAGGCGGCGCGATCGCGTGACCAGCACGCCCAGCGGGACGCTCACGGCCACGCCCAGCGTCAGGGCGACCAGCGTCAGCCCGAGGTGGGCGGCGAGGTAGCGCGGGAGGAGGGCGAGCTGCTCCTTCACGAAGCGTCGCCTCCAGCGATCGTTCGCGCGGGCGCGCCCGCGATCAGCGACTCGACGGCGCGCGCCTGCTCGAGCGGGCCGCGCACCAGATCGGCCACGTAGTCGTCGGCCGGCGCGCGCACCAGCTCGCGGCCGGGCGCGAGCTGCAGGAGGCGCCCGCCGCGCATGACGCCCACGCGATCGCCGAGGAGCAGCGCCTCGACGACGTCGTGCGTGACGAAGATCGCCGAGAACCCCAGGCTCCGGCGCACCCGCGCGAACGATCGCTGGAGGCGCTCGCGCGTGATCGGATCGAGCGCGCCGAACGGCTCGTCGAGCAGCAGCACGCCCGGCTCGGCCGCCAGCGCCCGCGCCACGGCCACGCGCTGCGCCTGGCCGCCGGAGAGCGCGTCGGGCCGCCGATCGCGGACCTCGGCTGGATCCAGCTCGACCAGCTCCAGCAGCGTGTCCACCCGACCCCGGATGCGCCTCGCGTCCCAGCCGAGGAGCGCCGGCGTGATGCCCACGTTCTCGGCGACCGTCAGGTGCGGGAAGAGCCCGAGCCGCTGGAACACGTAGCCGATGCGGCGCCGGAGCGCGTGCGGCGGCACGGTGGTCACGTCCTCGCCCTCGACGCGGATGCGACCCGAGCTCGGCTCGATGAGCCGGTTCGTCATCTTCAGCGTCGTGGTCTTCCCCGATCCCGACCCGCCCAGCAGGACGACCAGCTCGCCGGGCTCGACGCGCAGGGAGACGCTGTCGACAGCGGCGATTCCATCGTAGCGCTTGGTCACCTGATCGAGCTCGATCATCGCCGCCGAGAGCGTGGCTCCTCGCGTACGACCCGGAAGCTCGAAAAGACATAGGGATAGTCCCGGCGGTACCAGTTGCGGAAGCTCGGCCGGAGGAACCCCTCGTCGGTCGCCCACGAGGCGCCGAAGACGACGTCGTGCTCCCCGTCGAAGAAATCCGCCGAGTACCCGGGGTACGTGCGGGCGTACGCGACGAAGCCGGGCAAGGGCGCGAAGGGCGTGGACGTCCACTCCCAGCCATTGCCCACCAGCTCCTCGACGCCGAACGCGCTGGCGCCGTCCGGGTGGCTGCCCGTCGGCGCCGGCGACCATCCGCGAAAGCCGAACTGGCCATGACGCGGCTCGCCCGGCGCGTGCCCCCACGGACGCGCGCGCACACCGCCGCTCGGCTCGCCGAACGCGGCGCGGCGCAGCTCGGCCTCGGTCGCCAGGCGCCCACCGCGCCAGACTGCATAGGCGCGCGCCTGCTCGCCCGAGACCTGCGCCGGCCAGCCCGACGCGACCTCGAAGGAGACAGGCCCGAAGATCGTCTTCACCGCCAGCCCGCCTCCGCGGCGCACGAACGTACGGGGCGTGAGCGCGGCCAGCGCGCCGTCTTGCATCGCCTCGAGGAAGGCCAGGTAATCGCCGTTCCGCACCGGCAACGAGTCGATGGTGAAGCCCGGGACATCGATCTCCGCGCGCCCGAACTCGTTGTCCCAGCCGAACGGGATCGCCTCGAAGTCCGCGCCGATCACCACGCGGCCCGCCGGGACGTGCCGGGGCTCGGCCGCGCGCCCCGCGCCGCCCACGAGCGCGGGCGCGCCGCCGGGGCGCCGCGCGGCGCCGTGCTCCTGGAGCATGTACATCAGGGTCTCGTGGTGCATCCGCTCGTGCTCGATCACGAGCTGGAGGATCCGCCCCCGCGCGCCGAGCACGTCCTCGGCGCGCGCCAGCACGTCGGGGATGCGCGCCCGCACGGCGCGGCGGACCTCGTCGCGGTACGCGATCACCTCGGCGATCGCCGGCCACACGTCCCTCGACGCGGCGCGGGCGCCGTCCTCGTCGGCCGGATCGATCCCGCGCTCGAACAGCACGTCGAAATCGCTCCGCATGGGCCCGAGCCCGAGGACGCCTCGGCCGATCTGGTTCCACGCGAAGGCCGGGAGGTGCCCCAGGTAGAACGAGAAGGGGTGTCGCAGCGCGATGGGCCGACGCCCCATCGACGCCTCCGGGACGAGCGCGAACAGATCGTCGCTGCGGCGCCACGCGGCGGCGAGGAGCGCCTCGAACGAGGCCTCCGTCACGCGTCGCTCCGCCGGAGCAGGGCCAGCGCGAAGAGCTGGTCGGGATCGGTGTGCCACGAAGACACCACGAGCCCTCCGGCCCGGGCCGAGGCCTGGAGCGAGTCGCGCGTGAACTTGCAGCTCACCTCGGTGCGGATCTCGGCGCCGCGCTCGAGATCGAGCCGCAGATCGAGCGCCGGGATCTGCACGCGCATCCGCCGCGAGGCCACGAGGCGCATCTCGATCCACGCCCGCGCCGCGTCGTAGAAGGCGCGGTGCGCGAACGCGTCGGGCGCGAAATTCGCCCCGAAGCGCCGGTTGATCACGCGGAGCGCGTTGCGGTTGAAGGCCGCCGTCACGCCCTCCGGATCGTCGTACGCGGCCTCCAGCCGGGCCGTGTCCTTGACCAGATCGGCGCCGACGAGGAGCGCGTCCGACGGCTCCATGACGCGCGCGACCTCGCGGAAGAAGGCGCGCCGCTCGTCGGGGTAGAGGTTGCCGATGGTGCCCGCGAGGAAGATCACGAGGCGCCCCCCGCCCCGGCCGAGCCGCGGCAGGTCGGTGGTGAAATCACCGATCACGCCGCGGAACGTGTACTCCGCGTAGTCGGCGCGGAGGCGGCTGATCGACGTCTCGAGGAAGAGCCCGTTCACGTCCAGCATCGTGCACGTCTCGCCGCCACCCACCCGCCGCCAGGCGTCGAGCAGGATGCGGATCTTGCGGCCCGCGCCGCTGCCCAGCTCGACGAGGCGCCGCGGCCGGACGGCGCCCAGGATGTCTCCGGCGCGCTGCTCGAGGATGCCGATCTCCGTGCGCGTCGGGTAGTAGACCCCGAGCCGGGTGATCTGCTCGAACAGCTCGCTCCCGAGATCGTCGTAGAAGTAGACGGACGGGATCTCGGGCAGCGATCGTGTGAGGCTCTCGCGCAACCGAGCGCGCTCATCGGGTGAAGGGTACGCGTCCTCCGCGAATGTGGAGCTCAACAGGACCTCCTTGAGGGAGCGCTGGGCAGCGCGTCCATTGGGAGGAGAGCGGCGGACGTCAAGCATGGATCCCCGGCGTGCCGCCGTGGACGATGCTCGGTGAAACCCGGGCAGCGCGGGCGTACTCAAGGGGTGTGCAGAAAACGGGGGCCGGGCAGGTAGAGCCAGCAGGGTACGGCCAAACGGCAGGATGCCTTCCGCTTGGTGTTACGTCGCGGTGATCCCAGGCGTTTGAGCAGCCGCTCGCCGAGCCACTGCAGCCCGTAGGCGAAGCCGCCCACCTCCTCGAGCACCTGCTCCACGTGCGCCGCGGCGCCTTGCGCGGCCACCTCCCTCGCGGCTTCCGCATCGAGCGGCCCGACCCAGATCCGCTGCGAGCTGGTCAAGAATCGCGGCGTCAGCCCATTCTCTTGAAACACCTCCTAGAGATGCCGCCGGGTCATCGCTGGCGCGCGCGATGACGATGGTGCGGGATCAGACCGGCGGGACTTCGTCAGAATCCAGCGGTGCCAGAGGATCAACGACATGTGGGGGAGATCATCGGCACTCGATCAATCGAGCGGAAGGGGGTGGACACCCGCTGGAGGCACTGGGGGTGCCATGGCCAACTTCGGCACAAGGCGACACGAGCCTCGCGCGCCAGATGAAGAAGCAACGGAGATCGGGGCACAACGTATCTGGCACGAGCTTTGCCTGGAGCGAACGTATGCCACCCCAATCATCGATGCGCAGATCATGGGCTGCTGTCACCGTCGCGCTGCTGACGGCCGCACTGCATGCGGCGTGCGGCTCTGTCACCGTTGCGGATACCCCGAGCTCCACGTCGACCGCCGGCACCAGCGGGAGCTCCGGTGCGGATACCCCGAGCTCCACGTCGACCGCCGGCGCCAGCGGGAGCTCCGGTGCGGATACCCCGAGCTCCACGTCGACCGCCGGCACCAGCGGGAGCTCCGGTGCGGAGGCAGCTGGCGAGGCGTGCGGGATGAATGGGCCTTGCGAGCCGGGGTCGTATTGCCTGTTCGGCGACCATGCGTGCGGGACGAGCCCGCCCGACGAACTCTGCCCGACGGATGGCTACTGTGCTGTGCCCGGTTCATGCAGCGGCCTGGGCGGTCCACCTGTCTGCGGCTGCGACGGCAAGGTCTACGACAACGCGTGTCTCGCGGACTCCGCCGGCGTGGGCACTTCGAGCCTCGGAAACTGTGGGCCCGCGCCTCAAGGGCGCTTCGCGTGCGGCGAGCTGTTCTGCGAGAAGGCGGCTCAAATATGTATCGTGAACCATCCCGACGGCTGCGGGTCCCCCTGGCACGAGTGTCGCGACCTGCCCCAGGGCTGCGATAGCGCCAGCTGCAATGGGTGCGTCGACGAGTCGAACGAGTGCCTCGATGTCCTCCAGTGCAGCGCGGACGCCAACGGCGACATCACCGTCACGTGCATCACCTTCTGATCCCGACGACGAGCGATCCGGCAGCAGCTCCGCCGATACAGGAAATCTTCCTGCGCGCATGGGCCACACGGCCTCGACGCGGAGGAAGATCGGGCGCCGCCGTCAGCGGCGCAGATCCAGTTCATCCGCGAGCGGATCGGTCGCCGCGACACCGACGCGCTGTTCGCCGACGACGAGGCGATGCGGCTGCTCACCGAGCTGGGGCCGGACCTCAACATCCTCACGTATGGCTTCAACTTCAAGCATCCTGACGGACGCGTGAACCGGAGCCTCGCGCTGGCGAACCGCCGGAACAAGGCCGTCTATGAGGTCCTCAGCCTCAAGCCCGGCGAGGATCCGTCCGGGCACCCGCGGATCCATCCGCGGGGGTGAGCCCGTCCGTGCGTCCTCGCGGCGCCGCGCTACTTCCTCTTCGCGTCGTCGACGTAGGGGGCGGGCACCCAGCGGTAGGACGCTCCGTCTCTCCGGACGCGGCCCAGCCCGGGAAACGGGGCGTGGGTGTGCGCGACGAGGTAGCCCTTGTCGGCCGCGTCGGCGAGCGCCTTCTTGCGCGTCTCTACAGCCATCGGCGCGTTCACGTCGAAGGCCACCGCCACCGAGGGATCGTCGAACTGAACGGCCATGATGTGAACGAGGTCGCCCCACAGGAGGAGCCTCTGGCCGCCGCTCTCGAGAGCGTACAGCGTGTGGCCGGGCGTGTGGCCGTACGCCGGCTCCGCGCGGAACCCCGGAAAGAACTCGGCCGCTCCGGCGAACGGCTTCACTTGCCCGGCGTCGAGGTACGGCTGCAACGTGGCTTGCGCCGCGGCGAAGAACTGGGCTTGCATGCCCGAGGACTTCGCGGCGCTCGCCTTGTCCATCCAGTAGTCGAGATCCTTCTGGTTCAGGTGGACGGTGGCGTTCGGGAAGGCCCGCTTCCCGCCGATCACGAGCCCGCCGGCGTGATCCGGGTGAACGTGCGTGAGGAAGACGTCGGTGACGCTGTCGGCGCTCACGCCCACCGCAGCGAGCGACGCGGGGAGCTTCCCGGTCGTGGGGCCCATGAGCTCTGCGCACCCGGTGTCGACGAGGATCGTCCTGCCGTTCCTGTGGATCAGGAAGGTGTTGAAGGACACGTCGATCGGCGACCTCTGGAAGGATTGCGCGAGGAGTCTGTCGACCTCACCCGGCTTGGCGTTGAGGACGAGGCCATTCGAGATATCGAGGCCGAACGTGCCGTCGGAGAGCACGGTCACGTCGATGTCGCCCACGCGCGTGTGATAGAAGCCCGCCTGGCGCCTCTCGCCGCCGGACGGAGTCAGCGCGCTCGCCGCCGGAGACGGCGCCGGTGCCGCCGGCGTCGCGGCGGGCTGCTCCGGAGCCGCCGGGCTCTTCGGAGCGCTGCTGCTCGGCGGGGCCGGGGCGGCGCACGCGGCGGGGAGGGTGAGAGCGCCTCCGAGCAGCAGGAGTGAGGCCGCGATGGACGCGATTCGCCGCGTGGAAATCATCCGCATCATCGTTCTTCTCTCCGGGCTCTCTTCGGTCGCTGGCGGCGCGCGAGCGCTGCTCGCCGCCCGTCGGCGGGACGGCGGCCCGTGTTCGCCGCCCGTTCGCCGTTGCACAGTACGTCCAGGAATGTAGACTTTCTATGCCTGAAACATCAGAAAAAAAATAAACCGATCGTCCAGATGAGGCGCTTGACGGGCGCCGGAGGAGCGGGCGATGGACGCCCTCTGCCGACTCTTTCATTCGCTGCACGTCGAGGCGACCAGGTCCGTGACGGCGGCGCGCCCGTCGAAGTTGACACAGTGTAAACTATGCCCCATGTTGACACGATGTCAAGCAAGGACGGGGAGACCCGCGCTGCGATCCTCGAGGCCGCGCGCCGGCTGGTGACCGAGCCGGGGCGTCGCGGCGTCTCGATGGCGGAGATCGCGTCGGCGGCCGGGGTGTCGCGCCAAGCGGTCTATCTGCACTTCGAGACCAGGACCCAGCTCTTGGTCGCGCTGGTGCGTCACGTCGACGAGGTGCATGGGTTCGCCGACCTGGTCCGAAAGTGCGAGCGCGCCTCCGACGCGCGCACGATCCTCTCCGAGTTCATCGGTGCGTGGGCGGGCTACGTCGCCCACATCACCGACGTGGCGCGGGCCATGCGGGCGGCACGGGCCACGGACGAGGACGCGGAGCTCGCGTGGCGCGACCGCATGCGCGGCTTCACGGGCCTCTGCGCGGGCTTCGTGGCGCGGCTCCAGGCCGAAGGCGCGCTGGCCGAGGAATGGTCGGCGCCGGATGCGGCGGACTTCCTGGCCACCCTCCTGTCGATCGGGAACTGGCAGGAGCTCATCGAGGAGCGTGGCTGGTCCCGGCCGCGCTACGTCCGCGCGATGCGTCGGATCGTGGAGCAGAGCCTGCTCAGGCCGATGGAGATCAAGACGGCACCGAGGAGGCGCTCGTGAGCGGCGCGCAGCCGGAGCTCTTGGCGCAGGGCTGGGTGGAGATCGGCCGGCCCCTGCAGCCGCGCCGGTCTCTACTCCGCCAGCACCGGCGCCATCCACGGCACGTCGGCCGGCGGATCTTGATACAGCTTCCGAGCCCATTCCTGGTCGGTGAGTCGGGTGAAGCCCTCCGCCAGGTGCTCGTGGTAGGCGAACACTGCGCCCGCGTACGCGCGCGGACCCTGACAGGTATCGACCGTCATGACCATCATGCGTGGATTGCCGGTGCCCACGTGCAACACCGACGGAGATCGCGGGACCGGCAGGTCGCCTCCGATGTCCGTGTGCACATCGGCGATGGTCGGGTCGCTCTTCAGGCCGTCGACGGGATCGAAGAACAGGTCTTTGTACCAGCCCGTTTGCCAGGGGTCGCCGCTGCCACCGCCCTCGATGTGAATTGCCTGCTTGATGAAGGTCAGATGCTCCTCCGAGTGCGGCATGCCCGTCCGCTGCGCTTCCGCCATTTCACTCAAGGTGGTCGCGATGCGTGACAGGGTGCCGAAGTAGGCGCTCACCTGCTCCGCCAGCGCGTTGTTACCGTTCAAGCTGAAATCGAGGGTATCGACCAAGGCCTGGCCCTGGCCGGCGAACTTGGCGATCCTTTGAAACAGCTCGGGGTAGGGCTCGACGTACGCATCCGGGAAGTCGCAGCCATTGCTGCCGGTATACGACTGCTTGGCATACAAGATCGTGTCGTGCCTGAGCTGCGCCCACGATCCGAGCTGGGTGTTCAGCAAGCGGCGCCCCCACGCCTCGCTGCGCGCCACGCTGGGCAGACCTTCCGCGGCTGGCCCGAGGGTCGTGGCGTTCGCCGAGAGCGTCTGCAGCGCCCCAAGCCAAGACGTGTACAGGCTGCCTTCCCAGTACGACGGCGGGTGGGCGTCGGCGATGACGCGGACGGCCGCCAGATCGCCGGCGTAGTTCCACTCTTCGAGCTCACTCGCGAGCAGGCTCACCGCGTGGTCGTTCTTCAGGGCGGCGAACGCGGCGTCGAGCGGGTTCGGGACCACGCGCGTCGAGGTGCGGTCGTACACCACGTTGGAGAACACGTGACTGTCGATCACGTAGCGCTGCCCGAAGAACGCAAAGCTCGCGTTGAGCGGGAACGTGGAGTCGCCGCCGTCCTTTCGCATGATGTGGCTCGCGATGCGCTGCTCGCCGTAGCGCCCGTTGATGATCGCCTGAGCGATCGTCGCGTCGTCGATGGCGGCAAGCCCGCTCGCATCGGACACCCCCAGGCCTCTCAACAGCTCGTCCAGCTCGGGCACGATCATGTAGTCGTGCTCACCCACGAACGCGGTGATGGTTCGATCGATGCCCGACCAGTCTTCCAGCGCCGCGGCGTCCATCAAGTCACGCAACGCCAGCGCCGCCTCGAGCTGGCGGCGCCAGAAGACGCGCGAACCAGTGGGCATGGTCTCGATGAGCCGAAAATCGATGCGCCCCATCCACATCATGGCGCGGAAATAGCGCTCGAGCGCCACCGTGTCCGTGTAGTGGCCCCGCGGCTTGAATTGCGAGAAGTCGAAGCGGCGCGAAACGCCGAACATGGACTTTAGCTGCTCTCCGTCGGCCGCCTCGGCGTGAGTCAGGAAGGACGCGACGTCGGCCTTGCTGGCACCCGCCACGGGTTCGCTCGGCGCTCCCATCAGCAGGCTGCGCGCGACGGTCAGGTAGAAGTCCGCGTCGGCTGCCGCCTGCTGCGAGAGCCCGGAATTTCCGGACGCCAGGCGAGCGCGCATCCCGTCCAGCAAGCGGGTGACACGCGGGATCAAGACGGCTTGTTCCAGGGCCTGCAAGATGTCGTCGTACGAACGGTGCATGGCTTCGAGCACCATGTCGCCGCTCACGAAGACCGGCAGATCGTGCACGTAGATGGCAGCGTAGGCGTAGGGAAAGCTGGGATAGGCAAGTCGACTGGAGATGACGAAGCCGTTCGCGGCCAGGACCTCGAGCTCCGCGTCATTCAGGCCCAGCTCTGATCGCTGGATCAGATCGAGGTTCTGAACGTCCGTGAGACCGTAGCCCAGATCATTCGAGAACGAGACCGCGTAGGCCTCCTGGAGGGATGCCGCGTCGTGTTGTTTGGCGGCGGCCACCTGGGCTTCGACTTCGGTCGCTGCGACCGAGCTGAGCTCGAGCTGCACCTGGGTTCCGACCTCTGTGGGACGCTCGTCGCCGGGACCGGCGGGGCCCGGCCCACCCGGTTCGGTGGAACCAGAACACGCCGCGAGCAAGCCAACGCTGACCAGGGTGGAGAGAATTCGTTGGGTGTGCACGGATTTTCCTGCTCCTTTGGCGGCACGGGGGCCGGTGTGCCGGTGTGCCAAACCCGGATCGTTGTGCCGCGGCACCAGGCCGAAGGACGCTCGAATCGCGGGTTTCATCCACTCCATGTGTGCCAACGCCACAGCAAAGCAACCGGCGTGCCAGCCCTCTCAGCCGACAAGCGGCTTCCAGGCTTCCCTCGGGCTCGAGGTACGCGTGTCGGCATCACCTGCCAGGGCGCGCGGGGGAGGCGCGCTCGGCGGGGTCGGGCTTGCAGGATCGGCCTTGCTCGCCTTGTCGTCCTTGACACGGGTTGACGAAGCCGTCGTAATTGCGTCGTGCTGACCATCCGGCGCGAGCAAATGAGACTCCTGGCCCGGCGCTCGGACGCCGAGCTCATGCCGCGCCTGCTCGAACGCGTGCGGGTGATGTATCCGGAACAGGTCTGGAGCACGAACGACGAGGCGCTGATTGAGCGCCTGAAGGCGCAGCTCCAGCGGGCGGCGGGCCACGGGCTTCACCTCGAGGCCTACGTGACCAGCTATGTGGATCTGTGCTTCGAGCTCGGCGACTCGTTCGAGGAACAACCGGAGTACGCGGCGCTCGTCGCCACGCTCCGCGCCCGGGATGTGACCAGCGAGGCCAAGGCGCGGGCCATCGCGGACGAGCTGGTGATCGGGTAAGCGATGGGACGGCGCCCGATCGCGGCTGTGTGGGCGAGTGTCGCTGAGGTTCGGGTGCGCGCGTGCCGTTGAACGTGACGTTGTTGTTGCGGGCAGCCGCGCGCTGCCAGCGGCGCATCGGCCGGATCGACGAGGAGCTCGTCCGTCTCGACCACACCACGGCCCCGCCCGGCAATACCGACTGGCCCACCGAGCGCCAGCACATCCGCCGTGTGCTCAACAAGGCGCGAAAGCTCCAGAACGAGCGGCGCATCCTGCTCCGGCGCCTGGCCAAGGTCGAAGAAGGCCAGATCCCACCCCAGCACGCAGGCCGGGCCCGGCTCTATCGCCGCAATTTGCTCATGGGCCTGGCCAGAAACTACGCCCGCTCGAAGCCCATGCAAGGCCGGGCACACGACCTGGTCGACATTGTCGGCACCTGCGTGACCGAGCACCGAGAGGCTCTGTTCGGCCAATGGATGATCACCAGCCTCCGCGAGCTCAACACCGCGCGACGTTCGGGCCAGGCTCGACGCTTCATCTACGCCAACGAATGGGATGGTGGAGTCTATCGCTTCCCGGAGCGGTCGTGGATGGCGGACGCGCCCGTCGACGACGGCCACCCCGCCCACTCCGTCACCATGAACTTCGCCAACACCGATGACTTCAGCCCGTCCGCCGCCCTCGAGGATCTGTTCACCTGGGACGCCCATCCCATCGCCATCGAGTGCATGAGCGCGCTGCACATCTGCTTTCTGCGCGCCTTCATGAAGACGGTCGGCACGGCGGCGCTCGACACGGTCACCGAGGACATCGTGCAAGTCGCCTCGGGAGACGAGGGCAGCGTGAGCAAGCTGCGGGTGGCGCTGGAGGTGGACTCCGTCGACCAGCTGCGCCCCGGTGATTGGGTGTACTTCTACAATCATCCGGACTATGTCAAGCGCCACCGCGACAGCTCCTTCGCCACGTGGCAGGGTGCCAATGCCGTCTACCTCGGCAACGTCGGCGGCGAGCCGCGCTTCACCACGTTCGATTCGCAGGACCCGGCGTGGACCGAAGCCGAGTTCGTGGCGTTCCTGCTGCGGGAATACAACCGCAAGCCGGGCGGCCCGAACGGGGGACAGCTGGCGAACAGGTTCCCCCAGCTGGCTTCGTCCGACGACGTCCCCGGCCTGCGTTGCCCGAACCCCGAGCAGCGGGGGCGGATCAGCCCGGTCTATCGCATCGACGTCAAAGAGCTGGCGCGCTGGCGCTGAGGCGACGTCGAGCTACCGGAGCAGCGCCAAGAGGTTATCTCGCTCGTCTCGAACTGGGCACATCTGCCGGTGTCAGGCAGCGGTGTCCAAGTCGTCGGCATGACGCGCGACCTCGGCGCCTTCGCGACGGTCGCCGACACCGAGCGCGAGACAAGCAAGCCTCTCCTCATCACCTGACGTCGATCCCTTTTTCTCTCAGGCGCCGGAGGATGTCCTGACCGTTCATCTCCCAGAGGTCACCCGGGTCGATCTCTCGCGTTTGGCCGTCCCTCCCCTTCACAATCCACACCTCAATCTTGCGATTCTTTCTGTCCCTGGCAGTGCCAATCGCGATGGACTCGACCTCAGCGAGACGAAATCCCTTCACGGTCGGCGCGAACCAGAACCCCGTGGTCTGCTCCAGCTTGTCGTCGTCGAGGACGACCCGATCCATCGCCAGCATCGGCGCGAAGAGGCCACCCGCTACCGCGGAAACCCCGAATGCGATCAAGGCGACCACGAGCGGCAGACGCCTCCACAGCAGGAGCACGCCGATCGACGCGGCAAGCACCGCGACGGCGATCGCAATGCCGGGCACATAGCTTGGGAAGCTGTAGATCATGCTGTCTTACCTGACGGACCTCGCGTTCTACCGCGAAACCCGAGCGAATGTAAGGACGCCGAGCGTGCCATCCCACGGAAGCCCCCGTGCAGGCTATGTCGGAGCGCGCAAGAGCACTTTCGCGGACGCAGCGCCGAGGACCAAGCCAGCGCCTGCGCCGAGGAGACCCGAGATGCCGAGGCCCGCGCAGCCCAGGCTCGCGGCCAGGACCGCGACGCCGCTCGCCCCGAGCCAGGTCGATGCGGGCGCCGAGCCCCGGACGAGGCGGGCGCCGAGCCACACGCCCGATGGAACACCGACGCCCAGGCACACGGCGGTGCACACGGAGAGGAGCGGCGCGTCCGCGCAGGCCGGAGCCACCCGGCCGGCGGCGAGCCCCGCCAGGAGCGGCAGCGCGCCGGCGAGGAGCCCGTAGCGCACCGAGTCCGCCCCCTGCCGGTCGCGCCAGCGCAGGAAGAAGCTCGCGCCGAGCAGGAGCACCCCGAGGCACGCGCAGGCCTCGCGCTCGCCCGTCTCGAGCATGCAGACGAGCACGACGGGCGCCAGTATCCACGCCGCGCGCGCGGCGACGCGCAGCCGGCCGACCTCGTATGCGCGGAGGCCAAGGCGCTTCAGCTGCTCACGGTTCACCATGGATGTGCCTCCAGATTCCGCGCAGACGGTCGAGCGCGCGCTGCTTGCGCTTGCGGAGCGTGGCGCCGGCGGCATCCGACGTGCCGTCCACGAGCCCGAGCGACACCCGATCTTCCTCCGTGAGCGAGCCCACGGCCTGCTCGAACGCGAGCGCGATCTCCCGCGCGAGGAGCTGCTCCTCCTGCGACGCCGCGCCATCCAGCTGTCGTGCCACGGACGCTTCGTCGAGGACCTCGCGGCGGCGCTGGAGCCGGCGGCGGTGCGTCATGATCTCGTAGCTGGCGATCCCGAACGCCCACGAGAGGCCGTCGCGGCTTCGATCGAACTCGGCGATTCGAGCGCAGACCTTGTAGAAGACCTCCTGCGCGACGTCCTCGGCGTCCGCGCCCCGGCCCACCCCACGCTCCGAGAACGAGAGGATCACGGGCCAGAGGTCGTCGAGCAGGACGTCGAACGCGGTCCGGTCTCCGTCGGCGAGCCGGACCATGGCGTGGTGGATGGCTTTCCGGCGGGCTGCATCCATGCGTACTTGGCCTTACCTCGACGACCCCGAGCGATTGCAAGCGCTCGGGCACGCTACGGTAGGCGGGCGGCGTTCGCGCGTGACCCGAAAATCGTCCGGGCCGGTGGGTCACGCTCGGTCCGACGCTGCCTAGTGGGGCGCGCGCGGCTCGCGGTGAGCCGCCCAAAGGAGCCCCCGAATGAGCACGCCCACGGTCCACACGTCAGAGCCCATCCTCTCGAAGCGCCACCTCCGCCTCGCGGGCGTGGCCGCCTTCATCGGCTGCGCTGTCTGCTGCGCCATCCCGCTGCTCGCCGCCGCAGGCCTCGGCAGCGGCGCCATCGCCACGCTCTCGTCGGTGTTCCGCCCCGGCTCCGAGTTCCTGGTGGGCGGGAGCGTGTTCGTCGTCGCTCTCGGCGTGATGGCCGCCCGAAGGTGGTTCAAGAGGAGCGATGCCTCGGGGTGTGGTCCTGCCTGCAAGGTGGACGGGAGCTGCTGCGATCGCGGCGCGGCGACGAGGAGCGCGTGATGTCGAGGGACCCGTCGTCGTGCCGGAGGATCGCCCCACCGCACGGGTCGTGATAAATCCGAGGGGCAACGGGGACTCCAGGGGCCGGTCTGTCGGGCGTGCGTGGCGCCGGGCGCATGCTCTCTACCTCGCGCTGCTCACCTCGGCTTTCCCGCTCCGGGAGTCACCGGTCACGATCCTTCAGCTTGCGGGTGGTTGGCATGAACAAGAACCGTTCTTCTCGATGGCTGTGCGGCACGACCTCGATCGCGCTCGGGATCGCGGCCCTCTCCGGCTGCTCTGGCAAGGTGGACAAGGCTGACGATGGCCCGAGCGGCTCGTCGAGCGCGGGCGGCACGACGGGAGCGGGGGGCCATGGCGCCAGCGCCGGCGCAACGGGCGCCGGCGGAGCCGCCACGGGCAGCACGGGCGCTCTGGGATCTGGTACGGGCGGCTCCGGCGACGGCGGCAACGGAGGCGCCGGAGGCGCTGGACCGAGCAGCTCCGGGGCCGGCGGTTCCAGCGACGGGTCGGGTGGCTCGGGCGGCAGCACCGGCAAGTTCGTCGGCAACATCACGACGGACGGCCAGGTGCGCGACGGCTTCATCCAGCACTGGAACCAGATCGCGCCCGAGAATGAGGGCAAGTGGCCCTCTGTCGAGAGGACCCGCGGTGTTCGAGAGTGGAGCAGGCTCGACGCGATCTACGAGTACGCGCAGGACAACGACATCCCCTTCATGCAGCACAGCTTCGTGTGGGGTGCCACGCAGGCGGCGTGGCTCACGAGCCTCCCCGCGGAGGAGCAGCGGCAGGCCGTGAGGGACTGGATGCAGGCGTTCTGCGAGCGGTACCCCGACACGAAGTACATCGTCGTCGTCAACGAGCCGCCGCCCCACACCGTGCCTCCCTTCATGAACGCCATCGGAGGCGGCGGCGAGAGCGGCTATGACTGGATCGTCAACTCCTTCAAATGGGCTCGCGAGTTCTGCCCGGACGCGACCTTGATCCTCAACGACTACAACAACATCGAGTACGAGAGCGATCACAACCACTTCGTCGAGATCGTGAAGGCGGCGCTGGAGGCGGGCGCCCCGATCGACGCCCTCGGCGCGGAGGCCCACGACGCGTACAAGATCGACACAAGCACCGTGAAGGGCTACATCGACAGGCTCGCCGCCACGGGCCTGCCCGTGTACATCACCGAGTACGACATCGACCTCGCGGACGACGACGAGCAGCGCAGGGTGATGGAGGAGCAGTTCACGATGTTCTACAACCACAGCGCCGTGAAGGGCATCACCCTCTGGGGCTACGTCGTCGGGTCCACCTGGAGGGACCGCACGGGCCTCCTGCACCCGGACGGCACGATGCGGCCGGCAATGACCTGGCTGATGGACTTCCTCGGTCGCGGCGAGTGATCTCCCTCGCACGACCGTGCCGCGGCGCTCCTTGGCGCGCACGACCGTGACCTACGTTTCGGGGTCAGAGACGGCATCGCCGGAGCACCTCGATGGCGGGCTGTCGTGGGGCGAGGACACGCTCGGGATCTAGTTCCGACGCGCGGAATCAGCGCGCCTCGTGCTCGCGCCAGAAGGCGAACGCCTCGTCCAGGTACACCTCCTTCGCGCCGTGGCCGACCGGGTGCTCGGCGACGCGCACGGGCCAGCCCGCGCCGCGGAGGACGCCCGCGAGGGCGCGGGCCGAGGCGCCCACCGTGTCGTGGGCGCCGAAGCCGATGTAGAACGGCCTCGGCGCGAGCGTCGCGAGCTCGGGCGTCGCGCGGCCTCCCCCGCCGGACATCGCGCCGAACCCGTCGGCGTCGATCCCGCCGCGCAGCGCGAGCGCCGCGGCGAAGTACGCGCCCGACGACGAGCCGGCGACATACACCCGCGAGAACGACGCGCCGGCGATCTCCTCGAGCCTCCTCCGCTTCTCCGCGAACACCGCGACGAACGAAGCTGCGTGCTCGTCGTACGCCCGCCCGCCCGTCGGCCAGCCCCGCCAGCTCGCGTAGCCCTTCGGCGCGAGGCCGACCTTGCCGCGCGGCATCAGCGCGGCGGCGCCCGCGCGCCGTGCGGCGCGGGACACGACCGTCTCGAAGTTGGTCTTCTGCTGGCTCTCCTTCCCCGGCGGGACGATGCCGTGGAAGTAGAGCAGCAGCGTCCGGGTCGGCGCGTCGGGCAGGACGTAGCAGGTCTCCTCGTCGAGCGCGTCGACGCCATCGATGCACCAGTCCGTCTCGACGTGCGGCGGGCGCGCTCGAGGCCACGGCGCCGGCTCAGGCGATGCGGTCGGGGCGGCGGCGACGATCGGGATCGGCGCTGCAGCCACGAGGCCGGGCTGCGCTGGACCGAGCGCGGCCCCGTCGCCCACCGGCGCGCGCGCGCTCCTCGGAGCGTCTGCCGTGTTGCTGCACGCGCAGAGCGCGACCGCGAGCGCGCCGAGCAACGCCGCGATCCACCGCGCCGCACCTCGCGGCGACGAGCCGCTTGCGCTGCGACCAGCGCTGGCCAGCGCGCCGCTCGCCGTCCGCCGCCCCATCACCCCGCGCGCGCGTCGCTCACCGCGATCAGCGCCCCGAGCGCCGCCGCGCACACCGTCTCCGTGCGCAGCGTCAGCGCGCCGAGGCGCACCCGCTCGAACCCGAGCGCGGCGCACATGCCGAGCTCCTCCGGCGTGAACCCGCCCTCCGGCCCGACCGCGAACGCCGCCTCCATGCCCGGCGACAGCGCGGCCAGCCGCGCGCCGAGCGGCGTCTCGGCGTAGGGATCCAGGCACATCCCCAGCGCGCCGCCCTCGGTCGACGGCGCCGCCCCCGCCTCGGCGAGCGCCGCCGCGAGGCTCATCGGCGCCTCCACCCGGGGCGCGTCCCCGCGGCCGCACTGCCGCGCCGCCTCGATCGCGATCCGGCGCCAGCGCTGGCTCTTTTCCTCCGCGGGTCGCGCCACGCTCCGCGCCGAGATCGCCGGGATGATCCGCGTCGCACCGAGCTCGGTCGCGTCGCGCACCACCGCGTCCATCTTGTCGCCCTTGCCCACGGCCTGGATCCACGTGACGCGCCGGCCGGGCCGCAGCGCGGCCGGGCGGGGCGCGTCGATGCGCGCCTCCGCCCCGCGGCGGCCGATCGACTCGAGCGTGGCCTCCGCCTCGACGCCGAGCTCCGGATCGAACACGACGAACCGATCCCCCTCGCGGAGGCGGTGCACCCGCACGACGTAGCTCGCCGCCTCGGGCGGCAGCGCGATCACGCCGGCCGCGATCGCGCCGAGCGGCACCCGCAAGAGCCCCGGGCCGCTCATCCCGGCGAGGACGCCGCGCCGCCCGGCGCGCGGAACAGGATCGCCACCCAGCCCTCGCCGCCCGCGTCGCCCCGCCCCGCCCTGCGATCGCCGCCCGGCGACGCGGGATCCGGCCGGGTCGCGACGTGCTCGAGCGGGCGCGGAAGCGACGTGTACCGCGCGATCAGATCGTCGCGCTCGCTCTCGAGGATACCCGACAGGATCAGCCAGCCGCCCGGCTCGAGCACGCGCGCGAGCTCCGGCGCCAAGGGCCGCAGCACCCGCGCCTCGATGTTCGCGACGACCCACGGGAACCGCCGCGTCACCGCCTCGACCACGCCGGCGCTCGCCTCGATGCGGCCCTCGAGGCCGTTGCGCGCCGCGTTCTCGAGCACCACCTCGATCACGTCCTCGTCGTTGTCGATCGCGACCGCCCGCTCCGCGCCGAGCAGCAGCGCGACGAGCGCGAGGATGCCGCTGCCCGTGCCCACGTCGAGGATCTCGCGGCCGCGGAGCTCCGCCGCGTGCTCGTCGAGCAGCTCCGCCACGAGCGCCGTCGTCGCGTGGAGCCCCGTGCCGAACGCCCTGCCCGGCTCGAGCAGGAGCACCCGCTCGCCCTCGCGCTCGGGCGCGCGCTCCGCCCACGGCGGCACGACCGTGATCGTGGGCGTCAGCGCGAACGGCGCGAAGTGCTCCTTCCACGCGTCGCGCCAGGCGTCGCCCACCACCTCCTCGAGCCGCGCGGCGAGCGGCGGCGACTGCTCCCCGAGCGCCGCGATGGCCTCCATCGCCTCGCCGTGATCCTCGAAGCTGGCGACGAGCGTCACCTGGCCCGAGCGCGCGCCGCGGACGAGGGTCTGCTCGTCGCGCTGCTCGACGCCGCTGGCGCCCAGCTCGAAGAGCAGGGCGCCGATCTCGTCGGCCTCCGGCTCGGGGACATCGACTGCAACGAACGGGTATCGAGGCTCCACCTGGCTTGCTCCGTGACGGGCCGCCGGCCTGGAGAGCGGCCGCGGCGCGGACGGGAGCCTAACGAAATTCCAGCAGAGAGGCGCGGCCGATCGCGCGGAACCGCTGGAAGACGCGGAGCATTTTTAACGCCCCACGTAGCGGCGCCGCGCCGGGACCGAGACGAGCACCTCGGAGCGCGCCGCCGGCGGCGGGACGCGCTCGCCGTCGTGGAGCACCATCGCGGTCAAGCGCCCCCCGTAGACCGCGCCCGTGTCGATCCCGGTCGCCCACGCGTGCATCTGCGGCTCGCTCCGCGCGTTGTGGCCGAACACCACGTGCGGCGGGCCCTGGTACGTCTGGCCCCACAGCGTCTTGCCGCCGCGGCGCTCGACCGGCTCGCCGTAGCGGCCGAGGCAGCGCACGTACATCAACGTGTGCGGATCCTGTCGCTCGATCGGCAGCCCGGGGATCAACCCTGCATGGACCACACGGAGCCCGTGCTCCGGCAGATCCAGCCAGTACGGCAGCGTCTCGAGCCACGCCCAGTCCCGCTTGCGCAGCTGCTGCGCGGTCTCCTTCGAGAGCTCCCCCAGCGGCTCGCCGCGAGGATCGCTCCGCCCGGCACGCCAGCGGAGCAGCCGATCCTCGTGGTTGCCCCGCACCGAGATCGCGCCGACCTCCCGGAGCAGATCGAGCGTTCCGCACGGATCAGGCCCGCGCACGATCAGATCGCCGACCATGACGACCCGATCGCCCGATACGAGGCCCACGTGCTCGATCAGCCGCGCCAGCTCGTCCCGGCAGCCGTGAACGTCACCGATGATGATCGTGCGCGGCATCGCACACCCAACGTAGCAGGGACGCCCGTTCCATGGGGGGCGCCCAGGCCCGTCCCCGCGGACGCGGCAGGACCGCGCGGCCCGGCCGGCGAGCGCGCGGCGATCGCCACGCGCTGCGATCGAAATTTTACATGCAATTCAGGAGAGTTACGCGCCGGCCCCCCGGACGGCGCCGCGCGGGGCCCTGGTCAGGCGCATTACGGAGAGTCGATCTTGGCGCGCTTCGGGATCACGACGATCCCGCCCTCGCTGACGAACCACTTCTTGCGGTCCTCCTCGAGGTTGAAGCCGATCTCGGCGCCGGCGGGGATCTCGACGTCCTTGTCGATGATGCAGCGGCGGAGCTTGACGTGGCGCCCGATCTTGACGTCCTCGAACAGCACGCACTCCTCGATGTGGCTGAAGGAGTTCACGCGGACCCGGTTCGAGAGCACGCTCCGGTGGATCCTGCCGCCGGAGATGATGCACCCGAGCGAGACCAGGCTGTCCGTGGCGATGCCGACGCGCGCGTTCGCCTCGTCGCGGAAGACGAACTTGGCGGGCGGGTCGTGGCTGATCCCGGTCCGGATCGGCCAGCGCGGGTTGTAGAAATTGAACGCCGGCTGGATGCTCACGAGATCCATCTGGGCCGCCCAGTACGCGTCGATCGTCCCGATGTCGCGCCAGTACCCCGCGCCCTCGTCCTCGCCGGGGACGCGGTTCTCGTGGAAATCGTAGACGTAGACGCGGCTGCCGCTCTGGACCATGCGCGGGATGATGTCGCGCCCGAAGTCGTGCGCGCTGTCCTCGGTCGCCGCGTCGTGCTCGAGGACGTCGAGCAGCGCCTTCGTCTTGAAGATGTAGTTGCCCATCGAGGCGAGGCACATGCCCGGCCTGCCGGGCATGCTCGGCGGATCCTGCACCTTCTCGTGGAAGGCGATGATGCGCCCCGACTCGTCGCACTCGATGACGCCGAAGGCCCGGGCCTCTTCCTTCGTCACCGGGATGGCGGCGACGGTCACCTCCGCGTCGCGCGACAGGTGATCGTGCAGCATCTGGCGCACGTCCATCTTGTAGACGTGGTCGCCGCCGAAGATGCAGAGGTGCTCGGGCGACTCGTCCGTGATGACGTGCTGGGTCTGGTAGACGGCGTCCGCCGACCCCTTGAACCAGCTCTTGCCCGTGCGCTGCTGCGCAGGGACGGTCTCGATGAAGCTGTCGAGCATCGGCGAGAGGCGCCAAGCCCGGGCGATGTGCTCGTCTAGCGACGCGCTCTTGTACTGCGTGAGGATCTTGATGCGGTGGAGGCCGGAGTTGACGAAGTTCGAGAGGACGATGTCGATGATCCGGTAGCGGCCGCCGAACGGCACGGCCGGCTTCGCCCGGTCGTGCGTCAGCGGGCCGAGCCGGCGGCCCTCGCCGCCAGCAAGGATCATCACCAAAACCTTCGACGCTTCGAAAGCGGCGCGCAGGGAGGTCTCGCGCATGGGACGGAGAGGGTACTCGATCGATGTTGCCATCGCGAAGAGCGGAAACACGTCCTTCGCGTATTCGAGGCAACCCCGGGACCGGGAGAACGCCGCGGAGCCCCGCGCAACCCGGCCTGGCGGCGCCGGGCGGAGCCCGGGCGGGTCGCGCGCGCGCCTCGCCGAGCCCGCCTCTCGCGCCCTCCTGCCCCCGCGATCGGGCGGCGCCGGCAGCGGCCCGTCGCGCTCTACCGCCCTCCGCCCGCCCTCCGCATCGGCGCGCTGCCGCGCGGCCCTCCGCCGCGACGCGCCGATGCGCGACGAGGCTCGATGAAGAGAGGGGGACGTCTCCGTTTCTCTTTACGATCGACTCGCGGCCGTGTTAGCCGTTTCCGCCGCCGCGCGCGCATGCGAGAGGCGCCTGACCCGCACGCGGCGCACCGCTGTCCGAGGGCTATTCCAGCGCTGGATCTTTCCTGCTGGAGGTGCCCGTCACGCTGACCTTGGAGATGCCATGAACGCCCGATTCGGTCGAACCCTCCTCGCCGCTATCCTCCTCGTCGCGGGCACTTCAGGGTGCGGAACGGACGAGCAGCCCTACCAGGCAAAGCCCGCCTTCAGCGGCCGCAAAGCGACCCTGCCCGCGGTGCCGACGCTGCCCGCGAAGAACAAGAAGCAGGGCGACGCTTACACGGTCTGGGGCGTCACGCACGACCTCCGGAGCCGCGTCCACTTCGAGGACGTGAACGGCAAGAAGCTCTCGATCGTCGGCTACATCGTCAAGACGAACCTCGCCGAGGCCCCCGCCTGTGCCGTGCACAAGACGGGCAAGGGTGACCCGCCGGACTGCAAGGCGCCGGTCCCGAGCTTCGCGATCGCCGACGAGAAGGGCGAGACGAAGGACATGATCGAGGTCATGGGCTGGGCCTCGAACTTCGCGCAGATCTACAGCATGATCGAGGCGATCGACAAAGCGCCGCGCGGCAAGGAGGGCGAGGCGAAGCTCACGGACGAGTTCTGGGGCCAGGAGCTGCCGAACCCGATCCCGGCCGTCGGCGCGAAGGTCAAGGTCACCGGCACCTACGGCGTGACGTTCACGAAGTCGACCGGCGGCGCGGCGGCCAACCCGAAGTACGGCATCCTGTCCGCGGAGCAGATCGAGTACCTCGAGCCGCCGCCCGAGAAGGCCACCCTCCCCGGCATGAAGCGCAAGCCCTGACGCAGCCGCCGGCGGCGGCCGTGCGCCGCCGCGCCGCGCCGCTTCACGTCAGGATGGACCGGATCCCGCTGCTCGGCTCGATCGCCGCCGACTCGAAGACGGCATCGACGAGCAGCCGCCGCGCCGACTCGTCGTCCGCTTCCCGGCGATCGACGCGCACGAGCGACGCCGGCGCCTGACGGGTGATCGCGTCGAACACCTCCCGATCGAACCGGTACAGCTCCTCCCCCACGATCACGGCGTACAGCTGCGACGCCGCGCTCGCCGCCCGGAGCGAGCGCAGATCGCACTCGCGCACCGTCACCCCGAGCCGGGCCCCCGCCTCCCGGCACACGGCGACGAGCTCGGCAGGACAACCGGCCACGATCACGAGCGGAGCGGGCGGAGCGTTCGGGACCACGGCCTTGCGCGGCTTCGTACCGTCCTCCATAGGCGCCTCAGCGTAGGCCACGAGTCGAGTACGCCGGCAAGGGAATTGTTTCGTCAGGCACCACCGGCGAGCCCGTCTTTCCGCGCGAGACAGCGGCGATCAACGCACCCCCGCTCCCTGCTGGATGTGCCACCCCCGCCCCTCTGCCACGCCGATGAAACGGATCCGCCCCGACCGCTCCATATCGTCGACAAGCTCCTCCGCCTCGAGCTGCGAGATGTCGATCCGGTCGCAGAGCACGTCCCGGAACCGGGTCTTGCCCTGCACGTAATCCTCGTCGATCAACGGGCCGAGCGAGCTCGCCAGGATCTCGGCGGCCAGCTCGAGCGCCACGACGGGCGTGACCACGGTCTCGGCGGTCGTGCGGACGCTCTCGTCCGTCGTCTGGACGGCCGCGTCGCCCATCGTGACGCTCGCGTCTCCGGTGATGAGGGTGCCGTACTCGACGGTGCTCCGATCGGTCGTCATGACTCCACCTCGTCCAGGCTCGGGCGGGTCCGGATGCCGCGCCCGCGCCAGGCTTCCTTCCTCGCTCATGGAGCGCGGGAGGCCCGAGCGGAAGCCGAGCGAAGACCGAGCGGAGACCGAGCGAAGACCGAGCGGAGACCGAGCGGAGGCCGGCACCGCGAGGGCGCCTCCGGGGACGGCGATCCTGGCGGCGATTTCAGGCGGCAACCCGCCGAAGATCAGGGAAGCTACCGCTCCTGCCAGGCCCATCGCTCGAGGGGGGGAGGCCCTGGGGCCACGAGATCATGATGTCGTCCCGCGAGTACTCCCCATCACGCCCCAGCCGCACGGGGGCGGCGCGCACGCCGATGCCCCGCGCGCGGGGGCTGATCCCGTTCCAGCTCGTCGGTCGGGTGCTGCTCCACGCGATCCTCGTCGGCGTCACGGCCGGCATCGCCGGCTCGCTGTTCTTCGCCGCCCTCGAGCTCGCCGAACACGAGCTCTTCATCGCGGTCACCGGCTACGAGCCGCTCCGCGCCAAGGGCGAGGCGGTGCTCTCGAGCGCGCACATCGGGGCGTTCCGGCCCTGGCTCGTCCTCGTCCTGCCGGCGTTCGGCGCCCTCGTCGGCGGGGTGCTCACGACGAAGCTCGCGCCCGAGACCCGCGGCGGCGGCGGCGACGCCTTCATCCGGGCGTTCCACCACCTGGACGGCAACTTCCGCCGCCGCGTCCCGGTGGTGAAGGCGCTCGCCTCCATCTTCACGCTCGGCTGCGGCGGCGCCGGCGGGCGCGAGGGGCCGACGATGCAGATCGGCGGCGCGATCGGCTCGATCATCGGGCGCGCCCTCCGGGTGGACACGCGCGAGCGGCGGATCCTGCTCATCGCCGGCGCGGCCGCGGGCATGGCGGCCGTGTTCCGGACGCCGCTCGGGGCCGCGCTCCTCGCCGTCGAGGTGCTGCACCGCGACGACTTCGAGGCCGACGCGCTCATCCCCTCCATCCTCGCGAGCGTCGTCTCGTACTCCGTCTTCATTTACTTCTTCGGCGAGTCGACCCTCTTCGCGCACGCGCCCCGCTACCCGTTCATCCCGAGCCACCTCCCGCTCTACGCCGCGCTCGCGCTCGTCGTCTCGCTCGTGGCCACGGTCTTCCTCCGGACGCTGCACGCCGTGGAGCACACGGTGCACCGGATCCGCCTGCCGCTCTGGGCGAAGCCAGCGCTCGGCGGCCTCGCGCTCGGCGCGCTCGTGACCCCGCTGCTCATGCTCCTCGGACCGCGCTTCGACAGGCCGGGGCAGGGGTTCGGGATGCTGGGCGCGGGTTATGGCGCGGCCCAGATCGCGATCACGGGGGCCCCGTGGCTGCCCAGCGGGTGGACCGCGGTGCATCTCCTGCTCGTGCTGCTCGCCACGAAGATCGTCGCGACCTCGCTCACCGTCGGCTCGGGCGGCAGCGCGGGGGACTTCGGCCCGTCGCTCGTGCTCGGCGCGCTCACGGGCGGGGCCTTCGGGCGCGCGGCGGAGCTCCTCCTCGGCGACCCGCGCATCGATCCCGGCGCGTTCGCGCTCGTCGGGATGGGCACGTTCTACGGCGGGATCGCGCACGTGCCGATCGCCTCGCTCGTCATGGTCTGCGAGCTCGCCGGCAGCTACGACCTGCTCGTGCCGCTCATGCTCTGCGAGGGCATCGCCTTCGTGGCGCTCAGGCACAGCACCCTGTACCGCGCGCAGGTCGCGACCAAGCGCGAGTCCCCGGCGCACCGGGGTGAGCTCATCGTCGACGTGCTCCGCAGCATCCGCGTCGCCGACATCGTCATCCGCAGCCGCCCGTTCGTGTCGTTCGAGGCGCGGACCCCCGCCTCGATCGTCGTCGAGCGCATCGCGGCGTGCGAGTGGCAGGACACGTTCCCCGTGCTCGCCGAGGACGGCAAGGTCGTCGGCACCATCGACGCCGAGATCCTGCGCGCCACCGCGACGAGCCCCGAGCTCTCGGGGCTCGCGATCGCGCACGACATGATGGCGAGCCCCGCGTCGGTCAGCGAAGCGGAGGACCTGCACCACGCGCTCCAGGTGCTGCTGGAGCTGCGGGTGCGAGAGCTCCTGGTCACCGACGCCGAGGGCAAGATCGTCGGCATCCTGGACGAATCCGACGTCACGCGCGCCTACCACGACGCGACGGCGGAGCTGGAGAGCGCGGGACAGTAGGAATCCCGGAACAGGCGAGCGACGACGACGCACGACGCGCGGCGGACGCATGGCGCGCACGTCCTGGAAATTCGGGAATGGCCAGCCTTCCCGCGCCCGCGCGTCCACGCGGCCCGACACGCGCGTGTCACGGGCGTGCGCGCGCGGATGTCCCGGTCGCGCCGCGCGCCCGATCGTGGTTCGGGCGTAATGACGCAAGCGCGCGGACCCCACCGCTTTCGGGAGTCTCCTGAGCTTTCAATCTTGGATTCCACGCAGCGACGGAACGGAGCGCGTGGGGAATACTCTCGTTCATCCGGAGAATTCGGGGTCCGGAGAGCGCAGGGGAGAACGGCATGCTGGTCGATACGCTCGGAGGTCGGACGGTGCGGCGCAACGCAGAAGTACGAACACGATCGAGCGCGCCGAACAGCCGCGCCAAGCTCGTGGTCGTCGTGGACGACGAGCCAAACATCCAGGAGGTCGTGAGCATGATCCTGGAGAGCGAGGGCGGCTACGAGGTGCGCTGCGCCTCGAACGGCGAGGAGGCGCTGGCGTTGCTCGACCAGATCGCGCCGCCGGATCTGCTCGTCGTCGACATCATGATGCCGGTGATGGACGGCTGGGGCCTGCTCACGGCGCTCCGGCACAACGAGAAGACGGCCCGTATACCAGTCATTGTTTCATCCGCGTCTTCAAAACATGACGCGACGAGCCTCGGTGTCGCTCGGGTGCTGCCCAAGCCGATCGACTACGACGCCTTCCTCGCGGCGGTCGACGAGCTCACGCGCTCCAGAGAGCGGCAAATCCTCGACGCCGAGTAGGCCGCGTCGATCAGCCGCCCGCGCCACTGCCTCCATCGCGGCAGAAACCGCAAATGGCCCATGGACCTCCAGGGCCGTCCAGCGGTAGCTTCACTCCAGTGTTGTTAGAGAACCCGGGTGCCGGCCTCTTCGCCGGCTACACTCCCCTCCCCGGCGCCTACGACGAGCTGTTTGGTCGAGACGGCGCTCCTCGCCCCGAGTTCCTGCGCACTGCCACGCTCCTCGGCGCGCTCGCGCCGAACGAGTTCGCGCGCGCGCAGCAGCTCGCGGAGCTCGCCCTGCTCAACCAGGGCGTCACCTTCTCGGTCTACGCGGATCAGCGCGGCGCGGAGAAGATCTTCCCGCTCTGCCTCATCCCCCGGATGCTCTCCGCGGCGGACTGGGCCCACATGGAGCGGGGCCTCGAGCAGCGCGTCCGCGCGCTCGGCCTCTTCCTCGACGACGTCTACGGGGACCAGCGCATCCTCAAGGAGGAGCGCGTCCCCCGGGACCTCGTGCTCGGCTCCGGGCAGTACCTGAAGCAGGTCCACGGCCTGCGGCCCCCGGGCGGCGTGCGCATCCACATCGCGGGCGTCGACCTCATCCGCGATCCGGCCGGGACCTTCCGGGTCCTCGAGGACAACCTCCGCACGCCGTCCGGCGTCTCCTACGTCCTGGAGAACCGGCTCATCAGCAAGCGCGTCCTGCCGCACCTGCTGGACAAGGCGCGCGTGCAGCGGGTCGACCACTACCCGGCCCGGCTCGCCGAGACGCTGCGCTCGGTGTCGCCCGCGAGCCCGAGCGGCACGAGCGCCGTCGTGCTCACGCCGGGGCCCTACAACTCGGCCTATTTCGAGCACAGCTTCCTCGCGCGCACGATGGGGCTCGAGCTCGTGCAGGCCCCCGACCTGTTCGTCGATCAGGACCAGGTCTTCGTCCGGACGACGCGCGGCCCGCGCCGGGTCCACGTCATCTACCGCCGCATCGACGAGGCGTTCCTCGACCCCGAGGCATTCCGCCCCGACAGCCTGCTCGGCGTGCGCGGCCTGATGCGCGCCTACGCCGCCGGCAACGTCGCGCTCGCGAACGCGCCCGGCAACGGCGTGGCGGACGACAAGGCCGTGTACCCCTTCGTGCCGGAGATGATCCGCTACTACCTCGGCGAGGAGCCGGTCCTCGAGCAGGTCCCCACCTACCTCTGCATGCGCGACGACGACCGGCGCTACGTGCTCGACCACCTCGAGCAGCTGGTCGTCAAGGCGGTCGACGAGGCCGGCGGCTACGGCATGCTGATGGGGCCGCAGTCGACCGCCGCGCAGCGGGACGAGTTCCGGGCGCGCATCCAGGCGACGCCGCGCCGCTACATCGCCCAGCACCGGGTCGAGCTCTCGACGAGCCCCACCTGGGACCCGACCGCGAAGACGGCGGTCCCGAGGAGGCTCGACCTGCGCCCCTACGTGCTGACGGGCCGCGACGGCGCGTGGGTGCTGCCCGGCGGGCTCACGCGCGTCGCCCTGGTGGCGGGCTCCTACGTCGTCAACTCGAGCCAGGGCGGGGGCTCGAAGGACACCTGGGTCCTGAAGGGCCCAGGCGAGGGCGCGCAGCGCACGCCCTCGATCGGCGGCTCCGACGCGAGCCCCGCCGCCGCGAACAACGACCCTCCCGGCGCCGCGCCGGGACCTGCCCCCCCGGAGGCCCCGTGATCTCCCGCGTCGCCGATCACTGCTTCTGGTTCGGCCGCTACCTCGAGCGGACCGAGAACATGGCCCGCATCCTCGCCGTCACGCAGAACCTCGCGCTCGACGCCGAGATCCCGGCGCACCAGTGCTGGCTGCCGGTCATCATCGTGGCCGGGCAGAAGGCGCACTTCGGGGCCGAGCACGGCGAGGAGGCCGCGGCCGACGGCGAGCTCGTGCAGCGCTACATGAGCTTCGACGAGGACAACCCGACGAGCCTCCGCAGCTCGATCTCGGCCGCGCGGTGGAACGCGCGGTCGATCCGGGAGGTCGTCAGCCTCGAGGTGTGGGAGACCGTCAACGAGCTCCACCTCTGGGTGAACAGCGACGAGGCGCGGGAGGAGTTCAGGACGAGCCGCTACGCCTTCTACCGGCGCGTACGCCAGCTCACACAGCTCTGCCTCGGGCTCACGCAGAGCACGATGCTCAACGACGCGCCGCTCGATTTCATCTGGCTCGGCGTGCTGCTCGAGCGGGTCGGGCAGACCGCGCGCACGCTCGACGTGCACCACCACGCCCTGACCCACCTGCCGCCGCCGCCGCCGTCGGAGATGAGCGCCCAGGCGCAGGGCGCGCTGCGCAGGCAGCACCGGGTCGTGGAGACGGCGCTCTGGCTCTCGCTCCTCCGCGCCTGCTCCGGGTTCGAGCCGTTCATGAAGCTCAACCAGGGTCAGGTGAGCGAGCAGGCTGTCGCCCAGTTCCTCCTGTACGAGCCGCGCTTCCCGCGCTCGATCCGGCACTGCGTCCACGCGGCGTTCGCGCGCCTCTGCGAGATCCGGCCGCCGGACAGCGTGGCGCTCCCCGGCGGCGAGAGCCTCGAGCGGCTCCAGCTCCTGCACCAGTGGGTGGCCGACAGGGCCACCGAGGCGTTCGACCCGATGGCGGTCCACGCGGCGCTCACCCATGTGGTCGACGAGACGGCGATGATCTGCGACGGTATCGGGCGCGAGCTGCTCGGTTACGGGCCGCCCGACAATAGCCCCACGGTCACGAGCCAGTAGCCGCCAGAGTCGCCGACGTACCCATGCCGAATCTCCTCGCGATGTCGTTCGAGGGCGAGCTCGCCCCATGTTTCGATCTCACCTGCCTGCAGCCCGGACGCAAACTGCCTGACGGCTGGGGCATCGGTTACTACCCCGGCGGCGAGCCGAGCGCCTCGGTGCTCAAGGAGCCGGCGCCGCCGCAGGGGAGCATCCGCAGCGAGCTCGTGAAGGCGTGGGAGCACCTCGAGTCGTCGCTGCTCGTGCTGCACATCCGCACGGCGACGTGGGGCAGCGTCAATGACGCCAACACGCAGCCGTTCACCCGGAGCTGGGGCGGGCGCGACTGGCTGTTCGCGCACAGCGGCAGCCTCGTCGACCGGATCGAGGTCGATCCGAAATCGCTCTTCCAGCCGGTCGGCTCGACGGACACGGAGCTCATCCTGTGCGAGCTCATGCGCTGGATGGCGTCGGAGAACCTCCGGAGCATCGGCGACGTCGATCCGGCGGTGCTGCGCGACTGGTTCGACGAGATGAACGAGCACGGCCCCCTCACGACGGTCCTGGCCGACGGCCGCGATCTGGTGGTCTACGCGGATCGCGATCGCGAGGGGGACGCGTTCCTGTGGGAGGTGCTGCCGCCGTACGAGCGCCTCGCGTTCGGGGACGACGATCTGGAGGTCGACCTCACGCGCCGGGGGGTCAAGAGCCGCAAGGGCGTCATCGTCTCGTCGGAGGAGCTCAAGGTCCACGCGGGCGGGCGGGCGGCGACCTGGAAGCGCGTGCCGCCGGGGCACCTCGTGGTGCTGCGGCAGGGGGCGCTCCGGGCCACGGCGTCCCCGCGCACCGACCGGCGCAAGCCGTCGTCGTCCACGCCGCCGCTCTCGTCGCGCCCGGTCCGGCGCCCCGTGCACGCGGCGATCCGCCGCTTCCAGGTGGTGCACCGCACGTCGTACCACTACGCGACCGCGGTGGAGCGCAGCACGCACCTCCTGCGGCTGACGCCTGCGCACGACCGGCTCCAGACGCTGCTTCACAACGAGATCGACGTGTCGGTCGAGGGCCAGCAGCGCGAGTACGACGACGTCTTCGGCAACCGCGCGCGGCGGGTGCTGCTCGACACGCCGTTCCATGATCTCGTCATCGAGTCGAGGTCGCGGGTGGAGCTGCTCGACACCGATCCGCTGAGCTTCCGCCCGCTGCGCGCGCGGTCGACGATCCCGCTCGTGTGGATGCCGTGGCAGCGCCAGATCCTGCAGCCGTTCCTCCTGCCGCCGGAGCTGGCCGAGAGCGAGCTCGCGGAGCTCAGCGAGTACGCGATGACCTTCGTCGAGCGGAACGGCTACGATCTGCTCGACACGCTGCTCGACCTGAACGCGTCGATCTTCGAAGAGTACGAGTACAAGCAGGGGTCGACCAACCTGTTCACGACGGCGTTCGACGTGTACGCGAACCGCCGCGGCGTGTGCCAGGACTTCACGAACCTGTTCATCTGCCTGACGCGGCTGCTCGGCGTGCCGTCGCGCTACGTGTGCGGGTACATCTACACGGGGCCGAAGCACGAGAACCAGCGGCAGAGCGAGGCGTCGCACGCCTGGGTGCAGGTGTACCTGCCGGAGATCGGGTGGAAGGGCTTCGACCCGACGAACGGGATCCTGACGCAGACCGATCACATCCGCGTCGCGGTCGGGCGCAACTACGTGGACGCGACGCCGACCTCGGGCACGATCTACGTGGGCGGCGGGGCGGAGCGCCTCGCGGTCGACGTGCGGGTCGAGCCGATCGACTGAGAGGTCGACCGGCTCAGCGCCGCCGGGCGCTCGATGGAGAGGTAGGGCGGCTCAGGGCCGCGTGGCGATCCAGTAGAGGAGCGCGGTCCGGCTGAGGCCGTCGTCGAGCGTGGTGAGCGCCTGCGCCTCCTCCCAGGCCGCCTCCTTGTCGACGGTCGCGTGCGCCGCGATCAGGAACGCTTTCCAGGGGTCCTCCGCGTCCTCCGTGGTCTCCGAGATCACGGGCCACGCGTCCTGGACCCAGTCCTTGGAGATGAGCGACTCCGAGATCGGCGTGATCGGGAGCAGCTGGATCCCATAGACGTACTCGGGGTTGGGACCGAACCACGTCCCGAAGTCGGCCTTCGTGGACCAGAGCACGCCGACGGCGCCGTTGTTCTTGAACGGCTCGGGGTAAACGGTGCTGTCCGCGGTCACCTGCCAGTACTTCTGCGCCGAGGCCGTCTCCATGGCGAGGAGCACCCGGCCGAGGTTCTTCACGTCCTCGTTCTCGAGCGCCTCGCCGAGGAGCTGCATGCTGTACCAGGCGTTGACGGCCTCGGAGGTCGACTCCTGATTGCGGCCGTCCGCGAACGGGAACAGCCCTGACGCCCACGAGTGGCCCCTGAACCAATCCATGTTGCGGAACGGCGTGAAGAACGTGTCCTTGGCGCTCGGGTTCGCGATGTCCCGGACGAGCCAGAGCGCCTTGTCCCCGTACTCCTCGCGCCACGCCTCATCACTCTTCGCCAGCACGGCGGCCGCGTAGAGGAAGTAGCCGTAGTGGAAGTGGTGATCGTTGTAATACGCCTGGCCGAAGTCGGCGGTCTGGTCCGCCAGGCCGTTGGTCGTCACGAGGCCGCCCCAGGTCGTGTCATAGACGAGGGGGTTGTCGTTCTGGCCGTTGAGCCACGGGTTGAGGCGCGACTTGAGCCGCGCCCTGAGCTCCTCCGCAAGATCCGCCTTGCCGACCACCTCGGCGATCTGCGCGAGGCGCGCGAGCTTCGCGATCTGCTTGCCCCCGAAATAGGGGTCTGTCCCGGCGACCGCCTCGTCGGGCATGAAGCCCTTGTCCTCCTCGAGGGCCGTGACGATGTCCATGCCCCAGTCGTCCGAGACGCGGCGCGGCGCGTCCCAGCCGATCGTGCTGAGCGGGTACTCGAGCTCCCAGCTCGCGCCGGAGATGCCCTTCATCTGGCCGATCACGGTCGGGTACGAGACGTCCGCCGCCTTGAACATATCGAGGTGATCCAGATGGTGCGGCAGCGCCATGGTCAGGAGATCGCCCTCGCCCTCGGTCTGCCAGACGAAGCGCACCCTGGCCTCGTCCTCGGTGACCGAGGCCTCGATGTCGCCGCCGACCGGGATGGCGGCGGCGTGCTTGTCGAGCACGGCCGCGGCGTTCGGCCCGGGGACGAGCGCGAGGCGGAGCGAACCCTCGTACGGCTCGTCCGCCGTCATGGAGAGGGCGTCCCACTCGAGGCTGATCTCGGGGAACGCATAGAGCACCCACGTCTGGCCGTTGTTGAGCGAGATCTCGAATCGGTCGCCCGTGACCGTGGTGGGGCTCGTCGACTCGCCGTTGACCTCGGTGATCGCCACGCCGTCGCCGGCGCGGACGGACGGGGCGAGCCCGTCGTACGTGGCCGTCACGTACGGCATCCCGTACACGATGGGCGCCGTCATCGTGCCGCCCTGCGCCGCCCACTCCACGGTGACCGACAGGAGATCGGCCGACTTGACGGTGTGGCCGGAGAAGGCCTGGCGCGCGCTGAGCGCGAGCTGCGTCAGGTCCGCCGAGGTGACGGACGCGCTCTCCACCACGACGGCGGGCCGGGAGATCGACAGCGCCTGTCCGACCGCCTTGAGGTCGTACGGCGCGGCGTTGATCCGCTGATCTCCCTGGCCGAGCGCGAAGTTCATCCAGGTGGCGTTCGTGGGGAGCGGGGCCTTGAGATCGGCCAGCACGGCGCCCGGCGCGAGCGGGTGCTCCGCCTCCGTGAACTCCGGAGCGACGTCCGAAAGCGGCTTGCTGCGGTCGAGATCCCACGTCTCGACCGGCACGCCGCCGGTGCCGCCGGTGCCGCCGTCGCCGCCGCCCCCCCCGCTGCCTCCGCCGCCGTCGCCCTCGGTCACCTTGGGCGGCGGCTCGTCATCGCCGCACGCGGCGATCGCGGACAGGCAGCTCAGCAAAGCAAAAGTCCGTAGCATCGGATGCTTCAACATCATAATCCAGCTCCCTCGCTCCCTCGCTCCAGCGCTCATCGCTCCACCTGCCCCGAAGCGGATCGAGAGATGAGCCCTGGTGTCGTGGTAGTTTCATCGATTTGCAAGCAACGGCACAGATTCTTTCATGAAGCGCCGGGCCCGTCCAGCTTGGCGAGCCCGCCGTCCGCGCGCCGGAGGGCCTCGCGATGCCATCCATCAGGCGATCGACAGCCCGCACGCCGCGAGTCGGCTATGTCGTTGTCCGACGCTTCATGCGGTTTTTTATCGCGTCTTCGCAGGCGCCTTGGCCGCGCTCTTCGCCGGCGCCTTGGCCGCGCTCTTCGCAGGCGCCTTGGCCGCGCTCTTCGCCGGCGCCCGTGCTCCAGGCGCGGGCGGCGCCTCGCGGCCGCCGCCTCCGCGCACGAGCGCGAGCACCTCGTCCGCGTGTCCGTCGACCTTCACGGCGCTGAAGGCGTGCTTCACCGCGCGGTCGGGGCCGATGATGAACGTGCTCCGGATGGTGCCCATCACCTTCTTGCCATACATCGACTTCTCGCCGTAGACGCCGTAGGCGTTGTGCGCGGCGAGATCCGGATCGCTGAGGAGCGTCACCCCGAGATCGTACTTGTCCCTGAACTTCCGGTGGCGTTCGACGGAGTCGCGGGAGACGCCGAGCACGACGGCGCCGGCCTCGGCGAAGGCGCGCAGGGCCGCGGAGAAGGCCTGGGCCTCGCGCGTGCAGCCGGGGGTGTCGTCCTTTGGGTAGAAGTAGAGGACGACCGTCTTGCCAGGGAAATCCGCGAGGCCCACCGTCTTACCGCTGTCGCTTTCGAGAGAGAAATCGGGGGCACGATCGCCTGCATTCACCATCGCTCGTTCGCTCCTTGTCCGCCCGGGCGCAGGGAGGACAGCCCCCCTTCCCCATCGGCGCGCACGGTATCACGCGACGTCCCCGGCGTACCACATAGCGCCCCCCGGCCCGCGCCAGCGTCGCCGCGCGCCGCGCGCCGCGCCCAGGCGACGAGTCGGCGGGGCCTCGGCCTGGAGGGCGCGGGCGCTCAGGGCCAGCCCGGATCCGGCTCGGGCGGAGCTTGATTCCGTCCGAGAGCGGCCGCACGACGACTGCGTTCCTCTCCCGGTTTCGCGCGCCTGCGCACAGCCGCGGCGCGCGCCCCGCGAGGCGCGGCGCGCGGCGGCTGGGTGGGAACACACGATCTCGAGGGAAGCGCTCGAGGGAAGCGCGAGCAGCCCGGTCGCGAAGAGCCCGGCCGGCGGAGCGAGGCAGGGGGGCGCTCGATGATCGATGTGAACCCGCGAACCGAACGAACCGCGCAGGCAAGCGCGCGGGCAGCGGAGCGTCCCCGGGGCCGGCTTGCCCCCCCAGGCCAACCGAGGTACCCAAGGCACATTCGCAAGGCGCATGGCTGGCGTCATCGAATGAAATGGCATCAGCGCTGCTGGAGGAGATCATGACCCTGCCCGTCCCCGTGTACATCGTCGCAGCGGCCCGGACGCCGATCGGCGCGTTCCAGGGCGCACTCTCGCCCTTGCCCGCCCCCCGCCTGGGTGAGGTCGCCATCCGGGCGGCGCTCGAGCGGGCAAAGCTGTCTCCGGAGGCCGTCGAGGAGGTGTTCCTCGGCAATGTCCTGTCCGCCGGTATCGGGCAGGCTCCGGCCCGGCAGGCCGCCATCTTCGCCGGCATCCCGAGCAAGGTGCCGGCCACCACCGTGAGCAAGGTCTGCGGCTCGGGCCTCCAGGCCGTCATCTTCGGCGCGAAGACGGTGGCGCTCGGCGACGCGGACGTCGTCGTCGCCGGCGGCATGGAATCGATGTCGAACGTGCCCTACTACCTCCCGCAAGCGCGCTCCGGCTACCGCATGGGCGACGGCAAGCTCGTGGACGGCATGATCCACGATGGCCTGTGGGATCCGTACGGCAACTTTCACATGGGCACCGCGGGCGACGCGTGCGCCAGGGAGCACGGCTTCTCGCGGGAGGCGCAGGACGAGTACGCGAAGGAGAGCTTCCGCCGCGCTGTCGCGGCCCAGCGCGAGGGGCTCTTCGCCGCGGAGATCGCGCCCGTCTCCGTCCCGCAGAAGAAGGGCGACGCCGTGATCGTGAAGGACGACGAGGGCCCGCCTGCCGGCAAGCCCGAGAAGTTCGCGTCCCTGAAGCCCGCGTTCCAGAAGGACGGGACGATCACCGCGGCCAACGCGTCGTCGATCAACGACGGCGCGAGCGCGCTCGTGCTGGCGAGCGAGCGGGCCGTCAAGGAGCACAAGCTCACGCCGCTCGCGCGGATCGTCGGCTATGGCGGCGCCGCGCAGGCGCCCGAGTGGTTCACGACGGCGCCGGCCGCGGCCATCGCGAACACAACGAAGAAGCTCGGCATCCCGACGGACCAGATCGACCTCTTCGAGGTGAACGAGGCGTTCGCGGTGGTGGCGCTCGCGGTGAACAAGCTCTCCGGCCTCGACGCCCAGAAGGTCAACGTCCGCGGCGGCGCGGTCGCGCTCGGCCACCCGATCGGCGCGAGCGGGGCGCGCATCCTGACGACGCTGCTCTTCGCCATGAAGGACCGGAACGCGAAGCGCGGCCTGGCCACGCTCTGCATCGGCGGCGGCGAGGCGCTCGCGGTCGTCGTGGAGCGGTGATCCGCCCGCAGCCCGTCGGGCCCGGCGTGCGCGGCGTGGAGGCCTTCCCCGCGCGCACGCCGACCCTGCCGCCCGCGACCCACACGAACAGCTACGCGCTCGGCGGCGGCGAGGTGCTGCTCGTCGAGCCGGCCACGCCGTACGAGGACGAGCGCCGCGAGTGGCTCGCCTGGGCGCGCGGCTTCGCCTCCCAGGGGCGGTCGCTCGTGGCGATCGCGGTGACCCACCACCACGCCGACCACGTCGGGGGCGCGCGCTTCTTCGCGGCCGAGCTCGGCTTGCCGGTCTGGGGGCACGCCGAGGCGGCCCCGCGCCTCCCGGGCGTCCCGCTCGCGCGCCGCCTCGCGGACGGGGAGGTGGTGCGGCTCGGCGGGCCGGAGCCGACGGCGCTGCGGGTGCTCCACACGCCGGGGCACGCGCCCGACCACCTCTGCTTCCTCGACGAGGCGCAGGGCGCCCTGGTCTGCGGCGACATGGTCGCCGGCGAGGGGACCATCCTGATCGATCCCCGGGAGGGCGACATGGCGGAGTACCTCGCGCAGCTCGATCGGCTCGCGGGGCTCGGGGCGCGGGTCGCGCTGCCGGCGCACGGCGGGCCGATCGGCGCGCCGGAGGCGCTGTTCCGGCGCTACATCGCGCACCGGCTGGGAAGGGAGCGGCTGGTGATCGCGGCGCTCGAGGCGGCCAGCGAGGGCGGCGCGGGCGGCACGTCGATCGATGCGCTCTTGCCGGTCGTCTACGCAGACACGGCGCCGCTCGTCTGGCCGCTCGCGCGGCTGAGCCTCGAGGCTCACCTGATCAAGCTGGAGCGCGAGGGGCGGGTGGTGCGCAGCGACGACCGATGGCGGCGCGCGGCGGGGACGGGCGCCTGAGCGTACGGCCGGGCGGAGCGGGATCACGTCGTGGAGGCGTCGCCCTTCGCGCGCCGCGCGTCGCGGCCTCGAGCACCGCCTCTCCCATCAGGACGCGCGCGGCAGCTCGACCCGGAACACCGAGCCGGCGCCCGGCTCGCTCTCGACGAGGAGGCGGCCGCCGTGCGCCTCGACGATGCGCTTCGCCACCGCGAGCCCGAGGCCCGTCCCCGGGATCGCGCCCGCCGAAGCCTTGAGGCGCTGGAACGGCTCGAAGAGGTGCGCCAGATCCGCCGCCTCGATCCCGACCCCGCGGTCGCGAACCGCGATCTCGGCGCGGCCCGCGCCGCCGTGGACCGCCACATCGATCTGGCCGCCGGCGGGAGAGTACTTGAGCGCGTTCGACAGGAGGTTGTTGAGCACCTGCTGGATCCGCGTCGCATCGCAGCGGACGAGGACCGGCGCCTCGGGGAGCGAGAGATCGATCGGGTGCTCCGGCGAGACCGGGCGGTAGAGCTCGGCCGCCTCCTGCACGAGCTCGCGCAGGTCGCGCTCCTCGACCCGGAGGTCGAGCTTGCACGCCTCGATCTGCGACGCGTCAAGGAGGTCCCCGACCATGCGCTCGAGGCGATCGACCTGCCGTCCGACGAGCGCCATGGTCCGCTGCACGCGCGGCTCCGACGGGGGGCCTCCGTCGTTGAGGAAGCCGACCGACAGCCGGAGCGCCGAGAGCGGGTTCCTGAGGTCGTGCGCCACGCCGCCGAGGAACGCGAACTGCGCCTCGCGCTGGCGCTCCAGCGACTCCGCCGTGCTGTTGAAGGCCCGCGCGATGTCCCCGAGCTCGCGCGGCCCGACGAGCGGCGCGCGCGCGGCGCGGTCCCCCGCGCCGTAGCGGCCGATCGCCTCCTGGATCGCGACGACAGGGCCGTAGACGAGCCGCCGCGCGCTGATGAGGACCAGGGACGCGCCCGCGATGAAGAAGAGGACGGCCGCGACGCCGGCGGTGGTCGCGCGCCGTCCCAGACGCTCTATGAGCGCCTGGGACGCACGGGCCTGCTGGAGGTTGATCTCGACCAGGCGGTCGAGGGCATCGAACGCCTCGTCGAAAGCAAGCGAATCGGTCGCCAGCGCCGGCGCGTCCGGCGAGGGGGGTGAGCCGCCGGCATCGCCGGCTCGAAGCCCGACGAGGTATTCGTCGACGCGCCGCTCTGCGTCGACGAGCACGTCGCTCTCTTCCTGGCTGCTCACGTAACGGTGAGCCTCCGCAAGGCCCTCCCTTAGCTCGATCTCCCACTCGTGGAAGGTGGAGCTCGGCCCGCCGCTGGCGGACCCGGCGCCGCGGTGGATCTGATGTGCATCGCGGAGGAGGTCGATCTGCAGGCTGTGCACCAGGCGGACGCTCTCGATCGCGTCGCCGAGGATCCCGGTGGCCTGCTGCATGGTCGCCGAGGCGGCCATGAGCGCGGCGATCACGGCGATCGCCGCGCCCGTGAGGAGAAATGTCGCGATCCCGAGGAGCGTGCTCAGGCTTGGCCGCCTCGAGGAGCCGAGCTCTGGCGCGCGCCGCGCCGCTGCTGATTCCATGGCGTCGATTGATCCGATTTCGCGTCCGAGGCAACTCGGACGCACCGCCGCCCCCGAGCGGCGCGGCCCTCCGCGCTCGCCCGCGGGCGCGGCGCGTCTCCGCCGCAGCTGGTGACGGCGCGATGGCGGAGGGTGGAGGCCATCGATGTCGGGCCCGGCGGCGGCGCCGGCGAGCTCGGCTCAAACCTCTCTGTACCCGTTGCGGTAGGTCTTTACCTTGTTGCGGTAGGTCTTTACCTTGCAGTCCGCGGGGCTGCAGTCGCACACCCTCTAGAGCGACACGGGCTGAAGCCCCAGAAAAGAGCAGAAATTTGAACCGCCAAGCGCGCCAAGGACGCCAAGATTGTGTTTTGTCCTTGGCGTCCTTGGCGGCTCATTTTCGCTCGATCAACGGGATCGGTGCCCTAGATGCAGCACCAGGGGTAGAGCGTTGATACAACCCATGTCTTGTCGTGCTTGCAGCGCATCGCCCCACCACAGTTGCCGCCCCCGGAGTCGTTCTCGCAAGCATAGCCGACAGCATCGCACGGTTCGCCTGGGCTGGCGCCCTCGCACGGAACGCAGCTCGCGTTGGCCCCGGAGCATCCGCCGCACGCCGATTGCTCCGTCTTGAGCCAGGCTGCCGGCCGCGCCGCGCAGCTGCTCTGAGTATCGTCGGGATCACCTTCATTGAGTTTGCATTCGAACACGAGGACGCAATCGCCCGTCGTGTACGTGCAGATCTTCCCGATCTCAGGACACGCTGTCGACTCGACAAGCACCTCGCTCGGGCACCCGGGCGAAACCGTCGTCTCCCCGCTCGGCGCGCCGCCTTCCCCGCTCGGCGCGCCTCCGGACCCACCCGCTGAAGCGCTCTCTGCGTCGAGGTCCACGTGCGGAGAGCAGCCGATGAACAGGGGCACAACGAGGGCAACACAGACGAGAAAGAGGTGACGCATCCGCTCCTCCGGGCCGGGCCTGCCCTTAGCAATCGCCGTTCCGCGGCGATCCTTGCCTTGTTTCATGCGCTACGTCGAGCGCAGGAGTTCCCCTCTGGCCCAGGTTGGCACGCTTCGGCAGGCCCCCATGGCACAAGGACCTCCGTCCAACCAGCGTGCTCCAAATCCAGCCTGCCCGGTCCAGCCTGACCAGGCTGCCGGGCGGACGGCGCGGACTCCGCTTTCATGGCCATGTCGCCCCTGTCGCCGCCCTCCTCGCCTCATGGCGGCGTCAGGAGAGCCACTCCGCGCGCGCTCGGGCGACCTCCGCCGGGGCGCATCCCTCCTCCGGGGCGCGCAGGCGCTCCCATGCCTGCTCGATATAAGCGAGGCACTCCATGATGGATCCCTGCTTGCCGGCCTCCCGCGACCCGCTCGGGATCGCGCGCTCGACAGGGCAGACGGTGTACTGCTTCTCGTGATCGACGACGACGCGATAGGTGGCTGCGTCCTGCCGCTCTTCCTGGTTCATCTTCCCCTCCGCGGGTCGGCCCGATTGCGCTGCGGGGTCGCACCATAACCTCGGTCCCAGCGCCGTCGAGCCGGAATCTCCGAGCACGGATCGCAGGATCAGGCCGTCTCCGCCCGAGACGGCATCACGCCGGGATCGATGCCCGTGTCACGAGATCACGCCAGCGAACCGGTGCCCCATGGATCCGCTCCCCATGGTTCGACGCATGACGCCGCGGGCCCGCAACGCGGGACGAGGCCACTGGACAGCGCCCCGTCAAGCGCTGGGCGCCGCGAGGGCGACGTAGTCATCCAGGGCCAGCGCGAGCGCGCCGGCGGTGGGACGGGTCGCCCGCGTGGGCCTGTCCGAGCCTGGCGAGCGTCGCGTCGTCCTCGTCCTCGACGCCATCGTCGAACAACCACTCGAGCGTCGCTGTGATCTCGTCGAGGACGAGCGGCCCGCGCTCGAACGGGTCGCCTGCGGCGGCGGAGGCGCTGCGGCCGCGAGGGTCCGGAGACTCGCGGAAGTCCGCGATATTTTTCAGGCTCAGTAGAGGATTGAGGGCAGGAACGCGCCTGCGGGCTCGTTGTAGAGACCGACACTCATGAGCGTCATCGGCTGGACCACGCGTAGTCCATGGTCCAAACACCAACGGAACAGCTCCCCGTTGCGGGTTGGTAAGAGGAAGCCGGGACCCGGGAATGCGGAAGCCGCCCCGATGAGTGCTTTCAGCGCGTCGTTCGTCTCGCCGACGGCATGACCGAAAAACGCGACCGGCGTGGCATAGCCGGTGATGCGCCCCCCGTACTCGGCGATGGTCGCGGTTCCCTGCTTGATCGCATCGAGCAGTTCCCCACGACGGTCATGGCCGTGGACTTGCACACAGACCCGATTGCAGGCGTCCAGATCACGCTCGGTGGCTGGGCGCACGCTGTAGCCGGGCATCTGCACGGCGAGGGGCGCTCCTTGCATGATGGACAGCGGTTCGCGGGCCACGAACCCCAACCTGGCATACAGGGAGAGCGAGCGGCTATGATAGGCGGCCTGGACCAGCCGGACCCCCGGATAACGCTGCTGGGTCACCCGATCCAGGACATGCTGCATCAGCTGGCGTCCGACCGCGCGATTTTGCATGGCGGGATCGACCGTGATCGGGCCGATGCCCGCCACCGTCGAACGCCCGTCGAGGAAGTTGCTGCCGACAACCCGGCCGTCAAGCTCGGCGACCACCGCATAGAAGCAGGGGTGCGCGAGCAGCCCCGTCAGGAGCGCGGTGGCGACTTCGGGCGAGGGCAAGTCCGGCGGAAAGCCGTGCTGCTCAGCTATTGTCTTGAAGGCATCGTAACAGATCGCACCACAGGGCTGCGCGTCTTCGACGTTGCCCGGTCGTAGCGTGACGTTCATCGGGACTCCCTCCATCCACTACTCATCTGGTTGACCTCCGGTTGTTGCGACGCCCAACGGCCGGCCGTTGAGCCGCGAGCCCGAGCCCTGCCACGCATCGCCGCCGCTGCACCTGTCGCCACCGCTGGTCAGCTCAACGCTCCGCCCGTCCGCGGCCCCATGCGCGCTCGACGGTGCATGAGGCCCATCGTACATGACGCTCGGCGTGCACGGATCGCGCTTCGCGCCAGCAGAGCGCGGTCGAGGCAGGTCGGTCTCGCCAGCGCCCAGGGGCACCTGACCACCGCCCCCGGCCGTGTAAAGCACGAACGTAACGCGGCGCCTCGCCCCTTGCGTTATCCCGGGAGCGGGCGCGTCCCCCCTGCCGAATCCGCCACACGCGGCGGCCGTCCCCCGGTGGCCGCCGCAGGATCGCGGGGAAACGCCATCCACGGCGCTGATGGATCCATCCAGAACATCGAATGGTCGGCCGGACGCGCGTCGTTACAACTCTCTTCACCGAAGCGCGGCGCGCCGTGCGCCGCCGAAGAGGAGGATCCCATGACCGCTGCTTCCCCGACCGCCGTGACGCTCTCCCTCCTGGCCCGCATCGAGGCCAAGCCCGGCAAGGAGGCCGAGGTCGAGGCGCTCCTCCGCTCCGCCGTCGGCCTCGCCGCCGAGGAGCCGCGGACGGTTCACTGGTTCGCGCTGCGCATCGGGCCGACGACGTTCGGCATCTTCGACACCTTCGCGGACGAGGTGGGGCGCAAGGAGCACCTCGCGGGCCGCATCGCCGCCGCGCTCATGGCCAAGGCGCCGGAGCTGCTCGCCGCGCCGCCCGTCATCGAGCACGTGGACATCATCGCCGCGAAGGGGTGACCGGCCGCGCCCGGGCAGCGCGTGAGAGGAGCGCGTCCCAGAAGAGCTGCAAGCCCGGCGCCGGCGTGCGATCGCCCGAGCGCACCAGCGCGACGGTGCGACGGAGGGCCGGATCGACGAGCGGGCGCTGCGACGCGCCCGTCAGGAGCACCGAGTGCTCGGGCATGAAGGCAAACCCCAGCCCCGCGTGCACCAGGCTCTGGACCCAGTCCTCCCGGTCGGTGCGGTACGCCGCGTACAGGTCCACGCGCCGCGCGGCGCACACGCCCGTCACCTGCTCGCGCATCTCGCAGGCGAGCCGATCGAGGTAGGGCTCGCCGTCCAGATCCTCGAGCCGCAGGCCCTCGCGCGCGGCCAGGTGGTGGCCGGGCGGGAGGACCACGACGTAGCGCTCCTCGTAGAGGGGCGCCACCACGCACCAGTCCGGAACCGCGTCGCCGAGGTTCGAGACGATGACGTCGACCTCGGCCTCCTCCAGCCGCCGCAGGAGCTCCCCCTGCACGGCCACCGCGATCTCCAGCTCCACCCCCGGCGCCTCCGCGCGGAACGCCGCCAGCGAGCCCGCGAGCCGCGCAGGCCCGATGGTGCAGAGGATGCCCACACGGAGCGGCACCTGCTTGAGGCGCCGGTGGTTGTCCGCGATCACCTGGACGGCCTGCATCTCGTCCCGCAGCCGCTGGAGCCGCGGCAGCACGCGCTGCCCCAGCGCCGTGAGCTTGGCGCCGCCGCGCTCGCGCAGGACGAGCGGCCCGCCCAGCTCCTCCTCGAGCTTCTTGATGGCGGCCGTGAGCGCGGGCTGCGAGACCGCGCACCGCTCCGCGGCGCGCGTGAAGCTGCGGGTCTCGGTCACCGCAAGGAAATACCGGACCTGATGCATCTCCATGGCCGCGCATCTTCGCCCGACGACGCCGCCCGCGCCAAGGAGGGCGGCGCGTTCGCTCGGCTCCGATCAGGGCTGCCGAGGGAGAAGACGACCGGCGGCCCCTCTCCCCGGGAGGGCGAAGGTCACCGCAGCGCGGTGGTGATCACATAGCGCGTCTCGCCGAACTCCGGATCATCGCATTCCTTGTAATACTCGCCGGAGCGGTTGAGCTTGCCGCAGTACTCCTTGCAACGCCCGACGATCTCGATCATCCCGCAGCCCTCGAGATCGCCGTCCGCGTCGAGCTGGCCCGCGGCGCAGTCGCGCTTCGCCGCGCGCGCGACATCGACGTTCGCCGGGTTGTAACAGGCGCGCAGGTACGGCGTCTCCGTGAAGAGGTTCCCCCAGAAGGCCCCCTCGACATGAGGGTACTCGTCGAGCTCGCCGCACCCGACCTCGTGATGCAGCGGGTTCTGTCGGGAGCGCATCGAGATGCTGACCGAGACTCCATAACGGTTCGTGTGGGCGGCGAGGCACGCGGAGACCATCCGCTTGCCCTCGTCGTCGAGCGGGCGCCGGTCCCACCGGGGCGCGAGGCCGAGGTGTCCGGGATAGACCTCCTTGTGGGTCGCGCCCGCGCGGTCGGTCCAGGAGAAACGGAACGACT
This sequence comes from Sorangium sp. So ce145, assembly GCF_051525985.1. Lineage (NCBI taxonomy): Bacteria > Pseudomonadati > Myxococcota > Polyangiales > Polyangiaceae > Sorangium > Sorangium sp. So ce145. The sequence goes on from NZ_CP150315.1 coordinate 9,765,228, forward strand.
GGGACTCCTTGAGCGCGCAGCTGACCGTGTACTTCACGAGCGACCGGAAGAGATCGCCCCTCGCGCCAGGATCCCTGAGAGCGGAGGCCGCCACCGGGCTCAACGCGTTCACGCTGAGCGCGTTGGCGCTCAGCGCATTCGCGCTCAACGCATTCGCGCTCAGCGCATTCGCGCTCAGCGCATTGCCGGTCGCGAGCTCGTCAGCGCTCGAGCCGAGCTCCTCTGTTTCATCCCCCGCTTCGAGCGCCTGCTCGGGCGCGACGCAGCCGGTAGCCACGAAAAGGATGCCTGCGCACCCAAGTACAGCCCTGGTTTTCACGTGATGAGACCTCAGGTAGCGAGCCAAGGGGAGCGCCCACGCTCCCCGATCACAGCACGCCCTCCGGCGCGTCGCTCAACACAACGACAGCCGGGAACTCTCCACGTCAACGATCAGGGTACGGCAAACCACTTCGACTGTCAGCCATTAAATTGCACGTCCCCCGCGGATTCCTCCGTGGGACAGCAACGCTTCGTCACGTTCCGTCACGTTCCGTCACGTTCGGCCACGTCCCGTGACGTTCAGTCACGTTCAGTCACGTTCGGCCACGTTCCGTCACGTTCGGCCACATTCAGTTCCGGTGGTTCCGCCCGGCTCCGACAGCTCCGACCCACTGCGATGCGAGCTCCAGGGTGCGGGCGTTGTCCGGAACGTGTGAGAGAAAGCGCCCGCGCCACTCGGGATCGCGAACGCCGGCGGCCCGGTCGAGCAGCTTGTCGCGCGCCGAGGAGATGGCGACCGCCGCGCTGGCCGCGTCGCCGACCGCGGAGAACGCCTCCGCGTGGACCAGTCGGATCATCGACTCGCCCTCTTCGATCCCGCCGAGCGACTCGAGCGCTGCCAGGGCCTCGCCGGCGGCCGCGAGCGCCTCGGCGGCGCGCCCCAGCCCGATCAGCGCCCGGGCGCGGATCGCCATGGCCGTGACGCGGAACGGCGACGCGCTCTCCAGCGCCTCGGCGAGGCGCGCCTCGCGCTCCGCGCCCGCGAGATCGCCGGCGAGCAGGGCTATCTTCGCGAGGTACGAGCGCGACACCACCTCGGCGCGCGGGTCGCCCAGCCGCTGGCTCGAGGCGAGGGCCGCCTCCTCGACGGCCCGCGCCTCGGCGAGCCTGCCGCGGTAGGCGAGGACCTGCCCGAGGCTCGCCTGCGCCGCCGCCGCCACCTCGTGCAGACCCATCCGCTCCGTGGCCTCCAGCACGGAGCGGAGCGCCGCCTCGGCGCCGCCGAAGTCGCCGAGCTCGCCGTAGGAATAGCCCAGGTTCGCGCGGGTGATGCACGCGTTGCGCCGGTCGCCGACCTGCTCGAACGCGACGAGCGCGGCCTCCAGGCCGGTGACGCAGGCGCCGGGATCGCCCCCGCTCATCGCGCGGAAAGCGCGCGCCTGGTGCAGCCCCGCGACCACCTCGGCCCCTGCGCCGGCGCCGGTCGACGCCCCGTCGCCCATGGCGCGCTCCACCTCCGCGATGAGCCCATCGACGATCGCAGGCCGTCCGGCGAAGGCCAGCGTCGAGGCGCCCATGCAGAGACAGGTGCTCCTCGCGCTCTCCGCGCCCTGCGAGGCGGTGACGACGACCGCCTCGTCCATCCACCGCTCCACGCGGTCGAAGCCGCCCAGCTTGCTCGCGGCCGCGACGGCCTGCGTGACGGCAGCGAACCACGGCGCCGAGCCGGGCGCGAGGTGCCGCGCCGCGTCCGTCCCCCGCTGCTCGGCCAGCGCGAGGTCGCCCCGCCACACGTGCGCCTCGGCCTGGACCAGCCGGAGCGCCCCCACCACCGCGGGCTCCGGCGCGCACTCGAGCCCGCGCTCGGCCCGCGCGATGGCAGCGCCGAGATCGTTGCCCTCCAGGGCGTGCTGCGCCGCGCGCAGGTACGCCGCCGCGGCCCGCGCGGGCACGGCGCCGCGCTCGAAGTGCTCCGCGAGCGCCATCGCGTCGGGCTCGCCCGCGCCCTCCAGCCAGGCGCCCGCCAGCGCGTGGCCCAGCCGCCGGTCGGCCTCCGTCAGCATCCCGTACGCCGCCTCGCGCACCAGCGCGTGCCGGAAGCGGTACTCGACCTCTCCGCGCAGCCGCCCGGGGCCGCGCCGGTGGACCACCTCGCGGCGCTCCAGCTCCGAGAGCCAGCGCGTCACCTCGGCGCCCCCGAGCAGCGCGCTCACCGCGCTCGGCCAGAACGCCTGGCCGAACACGCTCGCGGCCCGCAGCACGCGCCGCGCCTCGGCGTCGAGCGCCTCGATGCGCGCCTGCACCATCGCCAGCACCGTCTCCGGCAGGTCCGCGCCGTGGCCGGCCGCCACCGCGCGGACCTGCTCCTCCAGGTAGAACGGGTTGCCGTCCGCCCGGTCCACCAGCGTGGCCACGAGCTCCGCGCTCGCCTCGTCGCCCAGCGCGGCCCGCACCAGCCGCTCGCTCGCCCGGCGCGTGAGCGGCGGCAGCATCATCTGGTTGCCGAAGCGCCCCTGAGACAGCCCCGGGAAGGCCTCGTGCACCTCGGGGCGAGCCAGCCCGAGCACCAGGAACGGCAGATCCCGCAGGCTCCGGAGCGCCGCCTCCACCATGGTCAGGGTGGGCAGGTCGCCCCACTGCAAGTCCTCGAGGATCAGCAGCACGGGCTGCCTCGCGCACTCGGCCCGGATGAACTCCTCCCACGACAGCCGCAGCTGATCGCCCATCAGCTGCCGGTTGCGCCGCGCCGCGCCGACCCGGATGTCGTCGTCCGGGAACGGCGCGCCCAGGAGCTCGCCAAGGAAGGCGCTGACGCGCCCGACGTCGAGCTCCGGGTGGCGCTCGACCCGCGCCCTCACCTTGCGCCGCCGCTCCTCCAGCGGCTCGCCGTCGACGATGCCGATCGCGCTCCGCAGCGCGCGCGACAGGAGGCCGAACGCCGAGCCCGAGCTCATCGGGTCCCCCTGGCCGATCCACACCTCCACGTGGGTGCCGTCCGCCAGGTCGGCGCCGCCCCCGCCGCGCGCGCGGTCGGCCGCTCGCGCGTTGCGCGCCGACACCGTCTCGAGGAACTCCTGCCGCAGCCGCGATTTGCCCATGCCGGCCGCCGCGACCACCAGCAGCGCGCCGGAGGTCGACTCCTCGGTGCTCCGATCGAGCTCCGCGGCCAGCACCGCGAGCTCCCGCTCCCGCCCGAAGCACGCCACCGGCTTGCCGAGCAGCGCCGGCGCCGACGTCACCCGGAGGTCGTCCCGCGCCCCGTGGAGGAAGCGCGCGCCGCCCTCGCAGCTCGTCTCGAACCGGCCGCCCAGGAGCCCCGCCGTCACCTCGTCGATGCGGACCGCGGCGACCGCGCCGGGCTCGCCGCGCGACGGCAGGAGCTGGACCGCCCGGTCGATGAGCTCGCCCATCGGGATGCGCGACGTCAGCTCGGCCCGGCCGGTCACGAGCGAGACCTGCGCGCCGCCGAGCAACGCGCGCAGCGAGAGCGCGCAGCGCGCCGCCTGCGCGGCGAGATCGGTGGCCGCCTCGGCGCTCGTCAGCACGAGCAGCGGCGATCTCGCGTCGATGAGCTCGATCTGGCCCTGGTAGCGCTCCGCGAGCGCGTAGAGCTCGTCGGCGCGGCCCGTCGCCCGCGCCTGCTCTTCCTCCTGCGAGCGCGTCACCTCCTCGGGCGCCGAGCGCTCGTGGGCGAGCACGAGGCAGGTGACGCGCCGCTCGCTGCTCGTGAGCTCCAGGACGGGCGCCAGCGCGGCAGGGTAGGCGCCGTCCGCCGCGCCGGCGCGGCTGAGGTCGATCGCGCGGAGCTCCTCGGCGACGGCCGCGCCGTCGCGGGGACGCCCGTCTGGCTGCTTCGCGAGCATCCTGGTGACCAGGACGTCGAGCTCGTCCGGCAGGTCCGGGCGGACCTCGCGGAGGCGCGGCGGCTCGTCGAGCAGCACCTTGACCATCACGGCGAGCGCCCCGGCGCCCTGGAAGGCGGCGCGCCCGGTGAGGCACTTGAAGAGCACGCAGCCGAGCGCGAACACGTCGGCGCGGGCGTCGACGCGCCGCTCGCCGCGCGCCTGCTCGGGCGCCATGTACTCCGGGGTCCCGAGGACGGTGCCCGGCAGGGTGAGCTGCTGATCGATCCGGAAGCGCGCGATCCCGAAGTCGAGCACCATCGCGCGATCGAGCCGCCCCTCGACGAGCAGCAGGTTGCTCGGCTTGAGGTCGCGGTGCACGACGCCCTGCCCGTGGAGGGCGCCGAGCGTCTCCGCGATCCGCGCGACGACGTCGACGCTCTCGGCGGGGGTGAGCCCTCGCCGCGCGATGCGCTCGGCGAGCGTCTCTCCGGCGAGCCACTCCATCACCAGATACGGCTTGCCGCCCGCCGCGACGCCGTGGGCGATGTACCGGACGACGCCGGGGACGCGCAGCGCCGAGAGCGCCTCCACCTCGCAGGAGAAGCGGCTGAGCTCACCCTTCTCGGCGCGGCGAAGCACCTTGAGAGCCACCGTGTCGCCGCTTCGCCGGTCGCGCGCCCGGTAGACGTGCCCCATCCCGCCCGAGCCCGCGAGGCCCTCGATCTGGAACCGCTCGTCGACGATCTCTCCGACGCGCATCAACGGCCGTGAATCCAGCGATATCACGCGCGCCGCCCTCCCGGTCTGGATACAGGCCCGGGATGGTGGGGCGACTCACCTCCAGCGCGACCGCGACCGGATCGAAGGCGCGATGCGACGCGTCAGGGCTGGAGTCTCACGAAGAACACGCCGGGGCGCTCGGGGAGGTCCGGCTCCGCGCACGCGCTGGCCGCCCGCCGGCGCGAACGGGGGGTTCTCGACGGATACGTGCGTGTGCGCAGGCCGTCCAGGTGGCGCGCCGAGCGCGGGGAAATCATCGACGACGAGGGCGCCCGTGATGGGGGAACGGCGCCGGCGCCGGAGAAGGCGCCGCCGGGTGCCGTGTTCCGCGGGCTCGCTTCAAGGCATCTGAAAAGCCATCGAAGAGCGCATCTCGCCATGTCGATAAGCCACGTAGTCGCGTCATGTCGATGGGTCGGTCTGGCGCATCGCGGACCTCGTCATCGCGCCGGCGAAGGGACCTGCCTGCGCCATCGACGGACGCGGGACCCCGCTGACGGCGCCCAGGGTGGGCGCGCTCGAGCGGCGCGGAGGCGGCGCGCGCCCGGAGGGCGGCCCTGAGGCGCGCTCGCCGGCGGGCCCGCGCCTCCGCCCGCCGCGTGGCGCCAGGACGTCCGCGCGGCGCGAGCGAGGACGGAGACGGCGCTCGGCGGACATCATGAATGAAGTTTTTCTCTCCTGACGTTATCTTCGCCTCGGTGGCGTTCGTGATGAAGATCTTGGCCCCCGACGCCGTCTCGCCTCGGCGGCGTTCGCGAGCCGGCTCGGCGACCAAGGTGGCTGTTGACTTCCACCCGCGGAACTGCAATGTCTCTCGCTGCGCTTGCCCTTACCCACAGGAGACGTCGGATGTCGATGAGCAAGAAGCTGATGAGTGCCGTGTTGATGACCGTCGGCATTGGCTTTGCTGGAGCCGCGTGGGCCGCTGGCGGGACCGCGGACCTCCCCGCTTCCGTCGCCGAGAAGAAGGATTTCGGCTGCGGCGCAAAAGGACAGAAGGCCTGTCCGATGCAGGGCTGGATGAAGTCGGTGATGCAGTCGGCGACCACGAGCGGCGACGGCGCGAAGATCGCGGAAGCGCTGAAGTACGTGGCGGCGAGGCCGCCGAAGGGCATGGACAAGTGGGTCGCGATCTCGAACGACGGCATCGAGAAGGCCAAGAAGGGCGACATCGACGGTGCCAAGGCGAGCTGCAAGGCCTGCCACGATCTGTACAAGGCGGAGTACAAGGAGAAGCTCCGCGACGCCCCCTTCTGAGGCGCATCTCTCCTCTCTCGCGCTCTTCCCTTCCTCCGTTCTTCCTTACGCGCGCCCAGAGCGCGCATTCTCTTCGGGCAGCCCTGGCCGGTCGCGCCGGGGCCCGCCAGTCGGTCTGCGGTGACGGCCATGAGCCGCCCCGCGGGCCAGAGCCCCCCCGCTGGGTGCGCGCCTGACGGCGCAGCTCAGCAGCCGCCGCCGGCAGCCGCGCAGATCTCCTGGGGCGTGAGCGTCCGGCCGAAGATGCGGAGGCTGTCGAGCAGCCCGTTGAACTCGTCTTCCCCCGAGGGCTCGTCCGAGCCGATGTGGACGGGCTGTTCGCCGGAGGCGATCACCGGGCCAGAGGGGCTCCGGTCGACCTCGACGCCGTTCACGTAGAGGCTCTGCGTCTGGCCGTCGGAGAGACAGGCGACGTGCGTCCATTGCCCGGGAACGATGGGGTAAGTCACGTTCCGCTCGACGCCCATGGTGCAGCGGATCTGTCCGCCCGGCATCAGGAAGAGCGAAGGCTTCCCGCCGCTGTCGATCACGGTGTATCGCCGCTTGTCGGGGAGAGAGGCGGGGTTGATCCAGACATCGATGGTCATCGCGGAGGCGGTCCATGCGGCGTCGTGGCGGAAGTAGAGTTTGCTCCCCATCGTCACCGAGAGCGCCTGGCCGGCACGGCCAGGCGCGTAGTGCAGGCTGCGCACCCGCTCGGGCGTGAAGTGATGCTGCGAGGCGTCGTCGGGGTTGCCCTCGAACGCGAAGCACGCGATCAGCGATGGAGCCGCCGCCCCGCACAGCGGCTTGGGAGCGCCGCCGGGCTCTTCGACCGGATCCTTGCCGGGCTCTTCGACCGGATCCTTGCCGGGCTCTTCGACGGGCGCGCCACCGGGTTCTTCCGTCGGCGTTCCGCCGGGTTCTTCCGCCGGAGCGCCGCCAGGCTCTTCGATGGGAGCGCCGCCAGGCTGTCCGGCGATGGCTCCACCGGGTTCTTCGACGGGAGCGCCGCCAGGTCCTCCGGGTTGAGCCTCGGATTCACCTGACCAGCCTGTGCCTTTCGTGTCGAGGGCGCAGCCCGGCAGCGACAGAAGAAGCACGGCGACGCCGGCCAGGCGATGTACAGAGTGATGGGATTTGCAAAGCATGCTGCGTTTCCTGCGGGGCGCTCAGCGTAGCTCAGAACGCCGCTCCCTGTCACCGTGCCTCGCCACGAAGGCTCGACTCGCGCCGGCGCGCCGCACGCCGATGCAGTGAGAAGAAAAATGCACCACAGAGGCGCAGAAGAAGAGGCGCGGAGTGTGAAGCCTCCGCGTCTCCTGGGTCGCGTTCGAGCAAAGAGAAGACCGTGAGCGCGGACGGGTCGGCGTTTTTTTTACGGTGGTGGACGACAAGTAGACTGTTGCTCGACGTCGTGGTCCGGTTCATGGACGGATTCATGGACCGACACGGGGCTCCGCTCCTGCTGCTCACGGCGACGTGGCTCCTGGCTGGCTGCGACAGGGAGGCCCCGTGATCGACGAGGTCTGGGTGGCCGGCGCGGGCGCCCAGGGCATCAAGGTGGACAACGAGCGAGGCCCGGCGGCGCTCACCGTCCGTGGCTCGCTCGTCGAAGGGGCCCATCGGGTCGGCGTGCACAGCGCGGGCGCCGAGCTCGCCCTCGAGTCGTCCGTCGTGCGAGGAACCCTCGAGTCCGGCGAGGTCGAGGGGACGGGCGTCGGCGCGAACCGGGGAGAGGGCAACACGCTCCCGCAGGCGTCGGACGGGCGTTTCGGCCGGGGGATCGAGGTCCACGCGCTTGACACGCCGAACGGGCGGAGCGGCCTCGTGCTCCGGTCGTCGCTCGTCGAGGAGAGCGTCGATTCGGGGCTCGCCCTCTTCGGATCTGTGGCCACCCTGGAGGAGACCGCGGTCCGCGGCACGCGGAGCTCAGCCGATGGGCTCCAGGGAAACGGCGTCACGATCGTCAAGGATCCTGGCGACTCGGAGGCCACGTTGACCGGCGTGCGCATCGAGGCGAGCGACGGCGCCGCCGTCGCGAGCTTCGGCGCCTCGGTGGCGCTCGCGCGCAGCACCATCGAGTGCAACTTCATCGATCTCAACGTCGAGACGGAGAGCGGCACGGCGGGCAAGATCACCGACGGCGGCCAGAACCAGTGCGGCTGTCAGGGCGTGAGCGTCCCGTGCAGGGCGAAGAGCGCGGGGCTCGCGCCGCCGGAGCCGCTGCCGGAAGCGCTGTGACGCCGGCCTCGCCTCAGCCCGGCTCCCGCCTGGCGCGGCGCGGATCCCCCGCTGCGCTCCGCCGCGCCTCCGGCTGACAGGCCGGGCAGAAGATCGCGTCGTGCCCGTGGACGCTCGCGCGACGGAGCTTGTCGCCGCAGCGCGGGCACGGCTGGCCCGGACGCCCGCGGACCTTGAGGAAGTCGCGCAGCCGCTCGTCCAGCGCCGGCGCGCGCCGGGCGATCGTCCGGGTCGCGTCGCCGAGGACACGGGCGATCGCCGCGTGCAGGCGGTCGGTCTCCTCCTCGGAGAGGCTCTGGACCGTCGCCTTCGGGTGGATCCTTGCCTCGAAGAGCACCTCGTCGGCGTACGAGTCTCCCATGGAGTCGAGCGCCGTCCCGTCCATCAGGAAATCCTTGGCGAGGTCGCGCCGCCCGCGCGCCGCGGAGCGAAACGCCTCCTGCGTGAACACCCGAGGATCGAGGACGTCGAGGCCGACGCGCTGGAGCCCGGGGAGCCTGTCGAAATCGCCCCGCGCGAGCACGTAGACCTTGCTCATCTGCACGTCGTCTCGGACCCTGAGCTCGCGGCCGTCCCCGAGGGTCAGCGAGAAGGCGAGATCGGTTGGAATCCGCGTCTCTCCTGGCCGCGTGATCGAGAACCGCCCTGCCAGCATCGGGGAGATCACGAGATCGAGCGCGCGCGCCCCGTCGAGCTCGAAGACCACGGCGTGCGCCCGCCGCGCCACGCGCCGGATCTCCGCGCCCGGCAAGAGCGCGTCGAGGCGCTCCGGGAGCAGGACGTGCAGCACCACCGAGTTCTCGGCGCGCGCCGCGGCCACGGCCGCGCCCGCGAGCTCGCGCGCGAGGATCGGAACGACGTACTCCAGGTCCGGGCGCTCGGGCACGCCTCCAGGATACAGATCTCGCCGCGAAGATCGCGCGACTTCGGGCGAGGCGCGAAAAAGAGGCGCGGCGGCGCGCTTTTCACGCGCTGATCACGCGCTGATCCGCGGGGACTCCTCGCCGAGCGCGGCCTCACCGGCGTCGCCCCGCCTCGGCCGCTGCGCCCCCTGGATCACGAGATCGTGGCGCCGGGCGAGCGCGTACACGACGCGGATGAGCGACGTCTTGAAGGCCTGCTCCGGCGGCGGGTTCAGGTGCACGACCCGGCGCTCGCCCGGCGGCGCGACATGGCTCGCGCCCCGGGGCTCGCCCCGCCGCGCGACGGGGCTCGCGCCCCCGGGCTGGTCGTCCTTCGGCTCCTCGACCTCGAGCGCGATGGGGATGGCGCCCCGGGGCTCGAGCGCCCTCCGGATGTCGTCGAAGCGGAGCTCGCCGCCCGCCTGCCCCGCCACGTCGGGCGGCGGCGCCTCGATGCGGACGAGGTCCTGCCCGCCCTCGCCGAGGAGCTCATCGTAAAGAGCCGTTACTCCCGGGACGAAGGCGCTGTGGACCATGAAGTAGTTCTTGATGCGCTCGGTGCTGACGAGGCTGACCCGCACGGCCAGGCCGCACTTGTCGGGGGCAAGGAGGCTCCGGACGTGCTCGCCCTTCGCCACCGAGGAGAACTCCGCGAGCACGTGCAGCGCCCCGCCGTGCGCGAGCTCCCGGCTCGCCAGCGCCCGCGCGAAGCGGATGACCCGCATCGCCGTGCGCGCGTCGCGATCGAGCCCCTCGGGCTCGCTCAGGAACACCGCCGCGGAGAGCGGCGCGCCGCGCGCCACGCAGCGCACCGCGAGCGAGGCGAGGTCGTGCCCGTGCTGCGTGTACACCGTCGCGCTGCCCCCGCGCGGGAGCGAGAGCATCACCCCGTCCGAGCCCGGCGGCGCGCCGCCCGGGCCGGGCGTCACGCCGAGCGAGGCGAGCCGATCGGGGAGCGGCATCCGCTCGTCCCCGCGCTCCCCGAGGACCAGCGTCACCTCGACGCCCGGCACGAACCGCGCGAGCGCGTGCAGCAGCGAGGGCAACGCGGGGCTGTACCCGACGATCAGCACCCGCTCGATCTCGCCGAGGTGCAGCGAGAGCTTCGCCGCCCACTCGTGCGCCGCCGTCGCGCCGTCCGACGCCGCGGCGCGCTCGATCCCCCGCCCCCTGTAGAGCTCTCGCCCGTAGTCCAGGAGCGGCGCGTAGGTCGCCGATACGCCGATGAGCCCCCTGAGCCGCTGCGCCGGCACCCGGCCCGCCCGCGCGCCGAGCGCCCACGCCGGCGACCCCTCGGGCGGATCGAGCAGCGGATTCAACCACGGTACGAGCCCCTCGACCGACACGAGCTTGCCCTCCTCGCGCTTCGGCACCGCCGCCTCGTCCCCGAGGAACACCCCCGCGAGGATCACCTGCTTCTCGCAGGCGGCGCGCGCCATGTCCGAGAACGAGAGCTCGTGCTTCGGCGCCTTGCCGAGCTTGCCGACGGCGCAGACCGCCTCCTCGCCCAGGAAGATGTGCGTGTAGAACTCGGAGCCGTCCGCGGTCATGAGGTCGGTGTAGAGGGACTCCACGCCTGGCGTGAGCAGGTGCTGGCAGAGGAAGAAGCCGAGGAACCGCTGCATGTCGAGCGGATGAGTCCCGGGCCCGCCCACCTCCTGGATGAGATCGCGGTTCTTGCTCTCCTGCACCTCGACGAACACGTGGCCGTGCGGGTTCTGCGTCCGGAACGAGGAGAGCGTCATCGCCGTCAGGGCGTCGGCGTCGGGCCCCGCGTCGGGCCGCGCGAGGATCAGCGCCCGCTTCGCCTCGGCGGCGCCCACGAGCTCGAGCGCCTCCGGCTGCGCGCCGTCCCCTTGGCGGTAGGTCACCCAGCGCATCCCCGGCGCGTAGAGGTAGGCGGGCGGGTCGTCCTCGGTGCCGAGGAGCGCCATCCGCGGGAGCGCGTGGCGGGTCGGCGGGGGCCCGCGGCGGGTGAGCCACAGCCAGAGCTCCGCGAGCCGGATGCTCCGGAGCGCGCGGTGGCGCTCGTACAGCCGGACGAACTCCTGCACGAGCATCTCGGCCTCGTGCACCGGGCCGATCACGAGCGCGTGCCCCGCGTAGCGGACCGGCCGCCGCCGCGCCGCGCGCACGACCTGGTCGACCACGTTGGCGCCGATGCCGATGATGAACGACGTGATGAAGACGCCCACCATGGTGAGGCCGAGCGAGACGACGGCCACGACGGGGTGAACCCGGAGGTTCTCGACCAGGTTGTCGGCGCTCTCGATCTGCCGGAAAGACCACCAGATCCGGTCGATGAAGTCGGTGTCCGGGGTCGGGCCGCGGCCATCGTAGTCGTGCGTGATCGCGAGGTGGCTGAGCAGCACGGAGGAGCCGAACGCGAGCCCCCAGACGGCGAGCGTGACGAGCCCGAACTGCTCGAGAAGCTCGCGCCGCGTCATGATCGCGTAGAGGTCGATCGCGATCTCGCGCGTGAAGCGCAGGAGCAGGAAGAGCCGCGAGAGCCGCAGTATGGGGAGGGCGTGGGCGGCGTGCGCGTCGAGGATCCGCTCGAGCGGCAGGAAGCTGACCCAGGCGATGATGTCGAAGGCGAAGAGGAGCACGTCGAGGCGCGACCGCCCGTCCCCGCGCTGGTGGAGGAGGACGGCCCGGAAGAGGAGCTCGACGCCGAAGATCGCCAGGAAATACGGGCGGAGCTGCTCGTCGAGGCCCTGGATGGGCAGGACCGAGACGAGGATCAGGAGCGAGATCGCGGCCTTGACGGGGCGGGTCTCCAGCCCGCCGGCGAGGCGGTGGAGCAGGGGCGGGCGGGGCGCCATGGGCGGCAAGGATAGGCGACCTCGCGCGAGAAGAGGGCCGCCGCGACGGCGACGCCGGCACCCGCATGCGCGAGGGGGCGGGCGCCGCGGTGACGGGGCGACGGACGGCCGTACCTCAGATCGCCGGCAGCGCCCACCGACGCACGGTCGGACGAGCGAAGGTGTAGAGGGCGTCGATCGTGCGACGCGGAGGAGCTCGAAGGTACGTTGCGCGGTGGATCGACCACGCGTGGAAGATACACGCGTCTCCGGCGCGCAAGGCGACGCGCGCGGCGTTCGGCATGTGCGGCGTGGTCCGATCGGCGCCCCTGCGGATCCGGAGCTCGTCCGGCGTGTCCCAGCGGGCGTGGGATCCGGGGACGATCTCGAGCCGATCGTCGTCTTCCAGCGCCACCCTGAAGTGGACCGATGTGGTCGTCGCGACGATCGCGCGCTCGATTTCTGGATCGGATTGGCCGAACTGGCTGTCTCGGTGCCAGTCCCCGTCCCAGTCGCGCCGGGTCTGCTCGTGGTAATAATGCGCGTCCTTCAGGCGCGGGGCGTCTTCCTCTCCTTCTCCCGCTCCCGCGCGCGAGAGGCCGGCGAGCAGCTCGCAGACGCGCCGGGAGCCGACGAACGCCGAGATGAGCTCCAGCGCGCAGGGATCGTCCTGAAAGCAGGTCGCGCCGTCCGTGAGGAGCGAGATGCTGGGGGTCGAGTGACCCGTCTCCCGGGAGAGCGCTCGTGTGCGGAGGAGCGCGGCGTCGCACGCGCGGCGGAGCTCGGCGCGCTCGGCGATGTCGAGGAAAGCGCGCATGATGAAGAAGCCTTGCGCGCGAAAGGCGTCGATTCGATCTCTCGTTGATGTGCTCATCATGACCTCGCGATACCCGGGATCGCGGAGATCACTCAATGGATGGCCCGAGGCCCACGCATCGCCAGGGCGACGAGGGGGCTCTGAGGGAACGGCCGCGGGCGGAGCCGGCTCGAGACGACGAGACACGCGAGCCTGCCAGCGATCTCGAAGGTCGCGAGCGCGGCCGGCGCGCCGAAGTAATCGATCGGCACGAGATCGATGTTTCGCGCCGCCTTCGGCGTGGAACGCTCGTCGAGGATCTGCGCGAGCGCCTTCTGGTAGCTCTCGCCGGTCCGGGCCATCCTGGCGCGGACGTCGGCGCGCAGCTTCTTGTGGTGGTGGCGGTTCCCCATCGGCCCTGTCCAGGTGATCTGCCGAGATCGGTCCTTGTCGGCCGGCACCGACGAAAGAGCGGCAGCATCACGAGCGAAGACCGCCGAAGGGCAGCGCCCTCTTCGCCCCTCGCGGAGCCGTGCCGGCGGCGAGCGAGGAGCCGGGCCCGGAGCAGCCCGTGGGGCGAAGTGTTCGCGGGAGCACGGCCGCTGTCAAGCGGGCGCCGGGGGCCGCCGTGCCGGGTGGGCCGTCCGCGCTGAAGCGTCTAGTAGATCAGCGCTGCGTCTCGCTGACGGGGTGCTCGGGGCCGGGGCGCCCGTCAGCCAGCGTCTCTCGGAGGCGCTCCTGCGTCAGCCCCGGGCTGCTCGACAGTTTGGTATCCGTGTGGGGATCGTCCGATCGGGCGACGGACTGCGCATGGGCCGTCTCGGGGCGCGCCTCGCTCACGGGGTGGCGGCTGCCAGGCCGCCCCGTTGCGAGCGTCGAGCCCTGGCCGGTCTCGGGCGGAGACGCGGCGTGCGCCGGCCGCGGCGGGGGAGCTCCGGCCGAGCGCGGCGCGAAGAGGTCCGCCCAGTCCGGCAGGTGCCGCTGGAGCCGCACGCGCTCGGCCTCGGGCAGCGCCTCGCCGATGACCTGGCACACGGCCTGGGCGTGCTCCATGCCAAAGCCGCGCGGCGCGCCCTCGCGGCGGGCGATGCGGTCGTAAAGCTCGTCGCGATCGAAGTCGCCCTGGTACGTGGCGCCGCGCACCGCGGCGGCGACCGGACCCGGCAGCCTACCGGCGACCGCGGCCGCCTCCTCCACGAGCAGCCGCTCGCCGAACGTCCGTGCTGTCACGGCGATCGCACGCTCGGCCTGGTCGCGGCCCTCGAAGCCGGCGCGGCGCTGCACTTCCTCGACGAAGCGGTCGTAATCCATGGGGGGCCTCCTTCGGGAGATGCGAGGCCCGTGCCAGGCGCGTGCCCAGCGTGAAGGGTCCGGCCGGCAACCTCGGCAACCTCAACCTGGGTCGGGTCGCCCGGCGACAACCTCAACCTGGGTCGGGTCGTCCGGGTCGTCCAACCCCAATCTGGGTCGGGTCGTCCACCTGGACCGACGACCTCAACTTCAACCTGGGTCGGGTCGTCCAACCCCAACCTGGGTCGGCAACCTCAACCCGGGTCGGGACGCCCGCCTCTGGTCGCCTCGCGCAGCGTGCGCCCGATACAATGCTTCAGGCCCGCCTGGAGGTCGGAAAGCGTCGTGATCTCGGCGAGATCGATCCCGAGCGAGACGATCGTCTGGGCGACGCTCGGCCGGATCCCGGTGATGATGCCCTCCGCGCCGAGGAGCCGGATCGCGCGGACGAGATCGACGAGATAGCTCGCGGTCTTCGTGTCCACGGCCTCGACCCCGGTCAGGTCCAGCAGCGCATAGCGGGCCCCGGTGCGCACCACCGCCTGGAGCAGGCTGTCCATCACCTCCGCCGTCCTCGCGCTGTCGACCACGCCGATCATCGGGAGCGCCAGCACGCCCTTCCAGACCTGCAGGATGGGTGTCGAGAGCTGGCGGATGACCTGCTGCTGCCGCTCGATGATCGCCAGCCGCTCCCGGAGCTCCTTCTCCGCGCGCCGTGCCTCGGTGAGATCGAGAGTGATGCCGACCACCGAGTCCACCTCGCCCCCCTCCCCTCGGACCGGGACGAACCAGTTCTCGATGGGCTTTCCGTCCGCTTCCATGACGTTGTGCATCGGCTCCCCTCGAAGCGCCCTGCGCAACCCCCCGGTCTGGTGCTCCTTGTAGATGTCGAAATTGTTCAGCCCCACGAGCTGTCCTGGCTTCATGCCGGCCGCCGCGAGCGCCTTGCCGTCGTAGTAGGTGAACACGCCGCTGGCATCGCAGGCCCAGACGACGACATCGAGGTTCTCGACCAGGGCACGGAGGATGTGCTGGTGCTCCGCCTGACGCCTGGACGCCTCGAGCTCGGCCGTCACATCGCGGCCGATGCACACCACGCCCGCCGCCTCGCCCCGCGCATCGAGCACGCGGTGATGAACCCACACGACGGCGACGTCGCCGCCGTCCCTCCGCGTGTGACGCAGGCGCTGCTCCCCGCTGTCCTCGTCGAGCAGCCGCCGCCACAACCCCGCGCCCTCGGGGACAGGGAGCAGCTCGGCGATGGATCGACCCATCGCCTCCTGCCTCGAGAACCCGAGCTGCCGCGCGGCGCTCTCGTTCCACGCCGTGATCGCCAGATCCAGCCCATATTCGACCACCGCGAGCGGCGATCGCGCGAGAGTGTCCACGTGTGCGCTCATGTCCAGGTGCCCCGCCCGCGATGCGCCGGCGGCCTCGGCTGTGCAGCCTAACCTCACGACCTGCCGGCAAATCAAGCCTTAAGGGGCGCCCGCGTGGAGGCGCGGATCACATCTCGTCGCAGCGCGGTCGTGGGTCCAACACGTGTGTAATGTTCGCGACAACCCGATGGGGCGCTAGCCCTCACCGGCGCGGCCCGCGCGCGCCTTGAGCTGCATCCGCAGCGCCTCGACCACGTGATCGCGCAGCGCGACGGTCTTCCTCGGCAAGTGCTGGCCGCTCGGGAACACGAGGAAGACGCCGCCCGTCGGCGCCGTCCAGCGCGGCAGCACGCGGACGAGCCCTCCAGCGAGCACGTCCTGCTGGACGAGGAAGGTCGGGAGCAGGCCGATCCCACCGCCGTTGCGCACCACCTCGCGCGCGAAGAACCCGTCGTTCACGAGCCACCGGATGCGGAGCCGCGCGCCGGCCCGCGACACCTCGTCTCGCCCGAACGGGCTCGTCTTGATGAGCGCCACGCCATCGTGCCCCGCGAGATCCTCCAGCGTCCTCGGCGTCCCCCGCGCGGCCAGGTACGCGGGCGAGGCGTAGAACTGGAGGTGCAGCTCGCCCACCTTGCGCGCCACCAGCGTCGAGTCTCGCGGCTGCTTCGTGAGGAACCGGAACGCAGCGTCGTACCCCTCTTTCACCAGATCCACGGGCTGCGTCGACAGGTGCATCTCGACCGTGATGCGCGGGTAGCGGCGGCAGAAGGCGGCGAGGATCTCCGCCAGCACCTCGGTGGCGAAGTCCGCCGTCGCGGTGAGGCGCAGCGTGCCCGACGGCTCGTCCTCGAGCTCCGGGAGCCCCTCGATGGCCTCCGTCAGCGCCTTGAGCCGCGAGCCGAGCCGGTCGACCAGCGCGTGCCCGGCCGTCGTCAGCGCCACGCTGCGCGTCGTCCGCTGCAAGAGCCGCACGCCGAGCGACGCCTCCAGCGACGCGACGCCCCGGCTGACCGTCGACTTGGGCACACCCAGCCGGCGCGCCGCCTCCGTGAAGCTCGCCGTCTCGGCGACCGCCGCGAAGACGGAGAGGTGGTTCAGATCCATTGTTCCCATTTCGGCACACAGTAGCCAGTTTATGCGCATTGCACCACATTCGATACAGCGGCAAATATCCACCCAACCTCGTCACAAGGAGCTCTCACCATGTCTCAGCCTCTCCTCGTCACCGGCGCGAACGGCCAGCTCGGGCGGCGCGTCGTCGATCTCTTGCTCGCGCAGGGCGCAGGGCCGCTCCTCGTCACGACCCGGCACCCGGAGAAGCTCGGCGAGCTCCGCGCCCGCGGCGTCGAGGTGCGGCGCGCGGACTTCGACGCTCCCGCCTCGCTCGCGGAGGCGTTCGCCGGCGCGGCGCGCCTGTTGCTCATCAGCACCGACGCGCTGGACCGCCCGGGCCGGCGCATCGCGCAGCACCGGAGCGCGCTCGAGGCCGCGGCGAAGGCGGGCGTGCGGCACGTGGTCTACACGTCGCTGACCAACCCCGGGCCGGGCTCGCCGATCACGATCGCGCCCGACCACCAGGCCACCGAGGACGCCCTCGCGGAGAGCGGGCTCGGCGCGACCGTCCTGCGCAACAACCTCTATACGGATTTCCTCGTGGCCTCGCTGCGGCGCGCGCTGGCGACGGGCCAGCTGGTCGCAGCGGCCGGAGACGGCAAGGCCGGGTATGTCACGCGCGAGGACTGCGCCCGCGCCGCGGCCGCGGCGCTGGCGTCCGATTTCGACGGCAAGCGCGTGCTCGATATCACCGGGCCGGCGGCCGTGTCCCAGCGCGAGCTCGCGCAGATCGCCTCGTCCGTCACAGGCAAGTCGATCGAGTACGTCCCCGTGCCGCGTGATGCGCTGGAGCAAGGCATGCAGAAGGCCGGGATGCCCGCGGCGATCGCCGGGCTGCTCGCCTCCTTCGACGAGGCGATCGCCCGCGGAACGCTGGATGTGGCGACGAGGGCGGTGGAGGAGCTCACCGGCACGCCCGCGGAGGACGTGCGGAGCTACCTTGCGCGCCACCGGGCAGCGCTGCTCGCGCCGGTCGAGGCCTGATCAGGCGGGGACACCGATGGCGAGCGTGTAGACGACAGACTCGTTCACCCCATCCATGCCGAGGAGATCGTCGATGCCGCGGTCATAGTAGCCGCCCAGCGGAACGCCGCCGAGCTGAAGCGACTGGGAGGCCAGCAGCACGTTCTGCGCCAGATGCCCGGCCTCGATCAGCGCGAACCGGTACCCTCGGAGGCCGTACTTGAACCGGTTTCGCCTGAACATCGCCGCGATCAGCAGGACCACGCACGCGCCCATCACGATCCCGGGAGCGACCATGGAGCCGCCTATCTCCTCCCGGCAGTCGCCAGCCCGCACCTGCTCCAGGGCGTGCTGGAAGGGGTCGTAGTGGTACACGCCGGAGGCAACACCGTCGACCTCGAGGACGGCGCAGTAGAGATCCAGGGGGTAAAGCGCGCCTCCGGAGGGGACGGTCCGCATCGTCATCGGGCTCGCGGGGACCGTGTGGGTGATGCCGTACCCGGCGTACACGAGGCTCGAGAGCGCCTGCGCGTCGATTCGCGCGCCGCTGAACTGGCGGATCGATCTGCGCTCCCGCAGGAGCGCCGTCAGGCCCACATCGGGCAGCGCCGGGCCTGGCAGTCGAATCGCCTCGCCGAGCACATACCGCTTGGTCGACCTCGCCGTCGAGCGCTGGAGCTGCGCGCTCGTCTCCAGGAGCGTCCTGCCAGCGGCCCCCTCGCCGAGGATGCCAGGATGGAGCTTGGAAGCCTCATGGTATGTCTCCGCCGGATCATCGAGCTCCACCTGGTCTCCATAGACCAGCTCCGCGACATTGACCGTGGCCGCATCGGCTTGACTCGATTTCATCATGTCCCCCTGTTGCCCCGGTCAGCGCGCCACGGCGCCACGCCGCCGTCCAGCGCGTTCCGTCTCTTCAGCTCGTTCGACGACGGACGCCGTGGATGACGCCCGCTCGTCCCTCTCTCGCATGAGCTCACGGGAACGGGTGCGGATGGACGTTGATGTCCGCAAACGAGAGAGGCCGGGAGCGGAGCCCCGCCTCGTACGCCGCATGATAGAGCCGCTTGCCGCCGAGGAACCGCGCGGTGTGAGGGGCGTCGAGCCGGCAGAGCTCGGGGCAGATCACGCGCACCACCCACAGCCCGGCGTCGCGCACATCCGGCGAGGTGATGTCGACGAGGTACGCACCGACGCCTCGCCGCGCGAGCGCTCGCACGGCCGAAGCGGTCTGACCGAGCACGTCCGTGCCCTCCAGGGGGGGCACCTCGCCGAGGTGGCGCCGCTCTCTGCTTCCATCGAGGAACGCGGAAGACGCGGAGCTCTCTCGCAGCGCATGGTAGAGCGCATGATCGTCGAACGTGCGGACTTGATGCGCCTCCAGCGCGCGCCGTCCCCCGGGCAGAGCGCTCAAGAGCTGCTTCACCAGCACCCTGGTCTGGAAGGCCCCGCGCAGCGCCTTCCGTGCAGCCTCCTGACCGGTCGCCGCGCTGGCAGCGCCGACGGTCAGCGCGGGCTGCCCGGCCAGGGCGCATCGCGTCACGCCGATGGCGGTCGGCACGCGGAAGAAGACGCTCGCGTCGAGCGCGGCATAGTGAATGCCCGGTGGGGCCGGGACCACGCGCTCGTCATGACGAGGCGAGTCGTCTCCCTGCCAATCCAGGAGCGGCAGCTCCAATCGGTTGTTCCATGCGAGCATGAACGCGTCGCGCTCGATGACCTCCATCAGCGCGCTGAACGCAGCCTCTTCCAGCGTACCGCCCAGCGCGGTCCCGCTGCTCGTCGAGTAGGCGATCTGCGGCTCGCCGCGCGCGAGGTGTGAGCCCATGAACGTCAGCTGGGCCGGCAGCCACGCGGGCATCCCATCCTGGATGGACCAGCCACGCACCCACCGCACCCGGGTGCGGGAGGTGAAGGGCACATAGGGGAAGTCGCTCGACGCGTACTGCGATGGATGAAACAGGGCGAAGCTCTCCGGCTCCGGCGCCGCCCCGTCCAGCTCCTCATACGAAGAGAACACGAGTTCCCCCGCAGGCACATAAAACGACGAATACCGCTCGACAGCCTCGGCGACCGCCGCCACCCAGGCCGCCTCTCGATCGGGATGCACGGCGTTGGACGTGACCTCGGTCGGCGCGCCGACCAGATCCGAAAGGTCGCCCGTGTTGGCGCCAAAGTTGAAGAAGCGGCAGTCATCCGGAGCGCGGAGCGGCTCCACGGTGTCGCGCACGACGCCCGTATAGGGAGACACGAGGGTGCGCAGCCTGCGGGCGACCTCGGCGAGCGGCGTGCGTTGCGCGCGCTTCGGCGTGACGTGACCACGCGCCGGCTCGCCGCCCGGGGAGCGGAGCGGAGCAAACATGTTCATGGCTCCGTTCCTGCCTGCAGGGCGTACCAGGGGCTGGGGGCGCTCGCGGCGACGGCGGCGCTGCATGCCGAGCACCGGGGCACGCGGTACGCCATGTGCGTGTCGCTGCGGACGGTTGGACCTGGGTTGACCGCGTAAAACCGCCCTGGCAAGAGCGGGTCGCGCGAGACGATCCAGCGGGCCACGAGCAACGCGGCGAGGCCGCTCACGATCGCCAGCATCGCGCACGGCAGCGGGAAGCTGGGCGTGCTGCGCTCCAGGGCCCAGTATTGTCCGCGATGCGCGACGTTCGAAGCGAGGCGCAGCCGGTAACACGCGTAGCAGCAGGTTGCGTGCGGAAGGTAGAGCGGGCCTACCGCGGAGAACCTGCTGTCGTACGCGAGCACTTGCATCCAGGGGATACGTCGGCGCAGCGCTTCCGCGTTCCAGTGCGCCATCCAATCGAGCTCGCCTCGATCCGGAGCGACCACGACGAGGTCCGCCGAGGCCAGGTCGCCCGCCCCGGCATCGAACGACCTCCGCTGCACGCCCGTGACCCCGGAGAGGCTCACCTGGCGCGCGATCTCGTCGGCAAGAACGCCGGCACCGACCACCGCCACGCTGGCGTCGCTCAACCTTTGCTGCGTGAGGGACTCCGGCTCGTCATCGCGGTATGCCGCGTGGAAGCGGGCCGATTCCCGGACGGGCCGCGGCGCCGAGGCCCCGACGGGAGAGCCGCTCGTGAGCACCCCTTTCTCGGCCAGCAACCGCAAGGCGTTCGCGGTGGCGGGCGCGATGGATTTTCCCATGTACTCGATCACTTGCTCGACCGTACGCGTTCCATCGAGGATCGGAAGCAGCACCGGCAGCAGCTCGCTCGCTGCTTTGCCTTGAAAGCAGAGCGCCCTCTCTCCGTGCTGGAAGATCACCGCATCGTCCGTGATCGCGACCCGATACCATGTCTTGACACAGGGGAACTCGGGGACGTCGTCTAGCTTGTTCATACTCGCTCATCAGCTTCTTCGCGCTGCGGAGCTGGCGGCGAGGCCTCACCACGCCGCCAGCGCTGGCACGCAGAACGATGACTGGGGCAGAGCCCGTCAGGAATCAATGGATCGCCGGAAAAGGCTCCTCATCTGACGAAGAGCCCTGTCCGGTCGGATAGCACCGCCCGCGTCAACCGATGCAGATGGTGCTGCTACCGCTGCTGCACGCGGCGATGCCGACAAAGACGACGGACTTCGCGGCGCCGTGCTCATCGACCGTGAGGTCCATCAGATCATCGACCAACCATTCAAACATTTTCGCTCGTCTCCTGCTTCGCCAGATTTCAGCCGCCGGCTGCCCGACACACCTTCGTCAACGACGGCTCGGCCGACAGCCTCGACATCGAGGACGCCTGCGCCGAGCTGGATCTCGGCGAGGCCCTCTTCCAACGTGAGGTCCTGGAATCGTTCGACCAGGCGTCGGTCATGTTCGATTCCTTTCTGCCGTCGGTTACAGCTGGGCACCATCGCGAATCGCAAACGATGTGCCAGCCGCGAAGGTGTGCCCGGTCTCGCCTCGAGACCCATGAACCGCAGAGCAGAGCGGGCATTCTCGCTCGGGCACCGGGAGACCGGCCGAGCGAGCTGGAAGACACGCACGCGCAACCTCCTGCGCGATCGAGCAAAGCCCCACCGGCGCGCTGCGCGCCCGGTGGGAGACGCGCTTGCGTCAGCCAGGCTCGCCAGCCTGCGCCACGGCGCGAGCCAGACGAGCGAGCACCTCGCGCTCCTGCACCTGGCCCACGCAGACCGGCAGCGAGAGCGCGGCCTCGGCCTCGGCGTACCCGCCGCTGTAGAGCGGGCGAACGGCCCCCTGGGTGAGCACAGTGCAATCTGCTTCGCAGATTTCCTGAAATTGAACGCGAAACTCCCTTACGCTGGCCTCCCGGGATCTGCCTGGAGGAGGAATGTTCATGCGTCGATGGTCCGTTCTGCTGTGCGCTTCAGCTGTCGTTGCATGTGGTTCGGGGGACGACTCGCCGGGGTACGAGGAGTCGGGCGGCGGCGACATCAGCTCCGGGGGAGGTGGAAGCGCGGGAGGCGGGGGAAGCGGCGGGAACGGCGGGAGCGGCGGGCTCCCTCACGCGTTTCGCTATGGCGCCAACCTCGGCCACCGCAACGCGGACTGGGGCGACGACAAGGAGGCCACGCTCGCGGCGCGAGCGGGCGTCCGCAGCCTCCGCATCAAGCTGCCAGCGGCCCATTTCGCGAGGTGGGGATACGAGATCGAGGTCGGGGACATTCAATCGTACGCGTCCCTGGGCATGGCGGACCATATCGGGTTCCTCATCGGCTCCGAGTCGGTCGATCTGACGGTGGCGCCGGCCGACGCGGAGGACTGGCAGAACGAGTACTATATCCCGAAGAGCCTTTACGAGCCGATCTTCTCGGCCGATGGAACGGTGAATCCGGGCAATGCGTGGGCCTCTTACGTCTATCGGACCGTCGACACCTACAAGCCCTGGGTCAAGCTGTGGCACGTGTGGAACGAGCCCGATTGGGTGGCCGACTGGCGCGTCACGGAGACCTGGAGGACCGAACCGCCGAAGGCCGCCGATCTCCCCCGGTTCAATGGATCGATATTCGATTATATACGAATGCTGCGCGTCACGAAGGAGGCCGCCCGCAAGGCGGATCCAGACGCGCGGATCGCGACGGGGGGCATCGGATACCCCTCGTTCCTCTCGGCGATCCTGCGCTACACCGACAACCCCGATGGGGGGGCGGTCACGCCAGATTACCCGGAGAAGGGCGGCGCCTACATCGACGTGCTCGATTTTCACTATTACCCGATCTTCAGCCCGAAAAGCTCGGATGCGTCCGTCGACGATTTCCTCGCGTCGAAGGACGCCTTCGCCGCGACGCTCGCCGACGCCGGGGTGGAGGTGCAGGGGTGGAATGTCTCGGAGAACGGCGCGCCGCTCGCGCGGACGCCGGAGTACCCGGAGGTGGGGAGCCCGGAGTACGCGCGGAACTACCTCATCAAGATGATGACCATGGCACAGGCGCACGGCGTCGGCGGCGTCGACTGGTTCATCCTATCGAACGGCGAGGACGGGAGCGACGACGTGTTCGCTCACATGGGTCTCTACAACGACGTCGGCGCCCTCGCCAGCGTGGACGAGGCGACGAAGACCGACCTCGGCAAGGCGTATACGACGCTCAACGAGGTGCTCTTCGGCACGTCCTACGATGACAGCGCAACCAGGGAGCTCGCGCTGCCGGGGGGCGCTCGGGGCGCCGTGTTCACGAAGGACGCGAAGGACGGCAAGCGCCGGATCGCCCTCTGGGCCGTGACGGCGAGCAGCACGGAGGACGCGTCCGCGAGCGTCGAGCTCGCGACGGCAACGGGGTTCGAGGTCCACGCGTGGGACGGCGCGAAGACCTCCGCCGACGCGAGCGGCGGCAAGGCGACGGTCGCCCTCTCGGGCAGCCCAGTGCTGCTGATCGAACGGTGACAGCTGCGGCGACCTGATCCAGGTTGCCGGCGGCGACCTGACCCAGGTTGCGGCAACCCACTCTGCCGGCGACCTGACCCAGGTTGCGGCACGGGCGACCCGACCCAGGTTGCGGCACGGGCGGGCGACCCGACCCAGGTTGCAGCAGCCCAGCAGCCCCGACGCAGGTTGCGAGCCACCCGCCGGACCCGGGTTGATCTGCGGCCGGCAACGCAGCAATTTCAGTCGAGCTAAATTCTACTCGTGGCACGATCGAACCCCGGCTAGGCGAGCTTAAAGCCAAGCTGGGCTAATAGCTATGTTCGTTTTCCGGTACGAAGCTCCTTGTTCGATCACGCAGAGCCGACCGTAACCCCTCCGGTCCCACTCATACGCATTCGGAGCGGCATCGTCTCAGCACATCCTATTGCGCACCACGCCGCACAACGATCTGCCGCCCACACCACTGCCCCATACGGACGCGCCCCACGACAAGGCACCGATGCCCTCGCCCGTTCCGCCCGCGTCCCTGCCACGGCGCCGCTAGGGCTCTACACCGTGAGCACGACGTCGGCCACGCTGGCGCCGTGAAACGTGCGCATCCACCACGTCCCCGCGGGGAATACAGCGCTGCGTACGCCGGCACGCCATCGCTCCAGTGCCGCACGGTACGACGCTCGAAACGCACGCACAGCGGCACCAGCGATTCGCCACGCATCTCCCTGCTCGCGACCCACCGCAAACGTCGGATTGCCGTCGCGCAGCGGCTCGAAGCTCGTCACGCGCTCGTAAGGGGACACCTTGCCGGCTCCCTCGGCGCCCAAGAAGCGAAGCCCTCGCCGCTGCACCTCCGCGCGGGCCCGCGCTTCGAGCCGCTCGAGCTCGGCAGAGACGTCCTGGCGAAAGCCCTCCGCGCTGTCCTGCTCGATGGCCGGCGGCAGCGCGAGCGAGACCGTCGCTTCCTCGGGCCACTGGGGATTTTCCGGGTCGAGATACACCGAAGGCCGTGCCGCGCGCAGCACGCCGCGACCGAGCTCGTCCACATCCACCTTGGCGCCCGGCCACTCGCGCGCATGCTGCACCAGGCCAGCGGCGACAGGATTGGCCATGACATAAGCAATCTTCTCCACCACCGCTGCGCGCGTCAGCAGCCGCACCACGCTCGTGGCCTCGTGGTCCCATACCGGGCCTTCCCACCCGCGAAGCACCTTCGTGCCGAGCGCGACGATGCGATGGAAGAATTGCAAGAACCGCGGCAGGACGCCCCTCGAGTCGGTCACGACCAGGTGCAGATGCGTTGACATGGCGCAGAGCGCATGGACCTCGATATCGTAACGGCGGGTCGACACCGCGAGAACGTAGACCAAGAGCCGGGTGATTGCCGCATCCGGGCGGAAGAGCAGGTGCCGGCGCAGGACGCGACGGGTGATGAGGTAGGTGGCTCCGGCAACGATCTCGCGGGGCTGGCTCATGACAGGCGCACTAAAACAAGCGCCGTGCCAGGGATTTCCATCAATCATTTCGCGGCTCGACCAAGCTTCGCGGGTGGCGGCCGCCTGGCGGGCCGCCACCCGCGCTGGAGCCGTTGCGACTACTCCTAGCCCGACCTGGGTTGCGGTTAGTCCGACCCAGATCGGGACGCCAACCTCGGTCTGCCAACCTGGCCCATGGCCCACCGCCAACCTGGGTCGGACCCGGCGCGTCACCAACCTGGGTCGGCTCCGGTACCCCAACCTGGGTCGGATCCGGATCGGTCGCTCGCCCCCAACCTGGGTCGGGTCGTCATGGTAGCGTCCTCGCATGGAGCTCCGCCTACGCGGCCTCACCCACCTCGATCCGCTCGCCGTCCCTCTGCCCCACGGCACCGAGGTGACCACCCGGGTCGACCGCGTCCTCGGGGAGCGCCGCGTCCCGCAGGGCGCCATCGGGCGCGTCGTCGGCTCGGCGGGCGCCGAGCTCGACGTGATGCTCGTCGGCGTGGGCGTCGTCCGCTACCGCCGGGACGAGCTCGTCCCGCGCAAGACCGGCCAGGTGCGGCACGCAGAGCGGCGCAGCGCCGCCTGGGACGCGCTCCTTCCCGCCGTCGTCCTCGAGGCCGTCGTGGGGTCGCGCGCATGGGGGCTCGCGAACGAGGGGTCCGACACCGACCGGCGCGGCGTCTTCGCCCTCCCCTTCCCCTGGACCACAGGCCTCGCCGAGCCGCCGCGGGACCTCGTGAGCGCCGACGGCAGCGCCTCGTACTGGGAGGTCGAGAAGGCCATCCGGCAGGCCCTGCGCGCCGACCCGAACACCCTCGAGCTGCTCTTCGTCCGCACCGCCGAGGCGCGCGACGAGATCGGCGCCTGGATCCTCGAGGCGCGTGACGCGTTCGTCTCCTCGGCCATCTACGGCAGCTTCGGCCGCTACGCGCTCTCGCAGCTCAAGAGGCTCTCGCAGGCGCACCGGCTGGCCGAGCACCGGGAGCGCGTGCTCGACTGGCTCGCGAACGACCCCGCGATGTCGCTCGACGACGTCGCCCGGAAGCTCGCCACCATCAGCCCGCGCGCCGCGCCGACCCAGGTTGACCGCGAGCTCCAGGCGAAGGAGTACATCAAGCAGCTCTACCGCTCGCTCCACGACCAGGGCCTGCTGCCCGCGCGCGACTTCGCCTCGCTCGCGGCCTTCGCCCGGGCGGACAGGACGTCGCTGGACTTCTCCCGCGACCTCCGCCCCAAGAACGCCTACAACCTGGTTCGCCTGATCGCGACCGCCATCCGCTGGCTGCGCGACGGCGAGGTCGACCTGGTCGTGCAGGGCGATCTCCGCGAGACGCTCCTCGCCATCAAGAGGGGCGCCTGGCCGCTCGATCGCACCATCGAGCTCGCCGAGGCGATGACGCCCGAGCTGGAGGCCGCGCGGCTCGCAACCAGGTTGCCGCCGCACCCCGACGTGCCCCGCGCCGACGTGCTCCTCCGGCGGGTCCGCCAGGAGATCGCTCGCCGGCACCTCGCGGCGGAGCCCGGCCCCCTCGGCAAGGACGCTCCCCCCGCGCCGGTCGCAACCTGGGACGACGGAGACGCGGCGCCCACGCCCGGCAACGACCCCACGCCCGGCAACGAGGAGAGAAAGGACGACGTATGAACCCCCAGGTGCTCGAAGCAAAGCAGCGGGAGGTCGCGGCGCGCGTCATCGCCGAGGAGGAGGCCAAGCGCTCGCACCTCGTCATCGCGCTCAG
Source organism: Sorangium sp. So ce145 (assembly GCF_051525985.1). NCBI lineage: Bacteria > Pseudomonadati > Myxococcota > Polyangiales > Polyangiaceae > Sorangium > Sorangium sp. So ce145. The sequence continues at coordinate 9,791,610 of NZ_CP150315.1, forward strand.
CGGCGCGCACGCGTACGGGTTCCCCTCGCCGGACAGCGACCTCGACCTCAAGGCGGTTCACGTCGAGCCGACCGAGAAGCTGCTCGGCCTCCACCGCAGCAACGCGAGCCCCGAGCGGATGCAGGTCATCGACGGCGTCGAGATCGACTACACGTCGAACGAGCTCCACCCCGTCCTCATCGGCGTCCTTCAGGGCAACGGCAACTACATCGAGCGGATCCTCGGCCCCCTCCAGCTCCACGTCGATCCCGACCTCGCCTCCCTTCGCCCGCTCGTCGCCGCCGCGCTCTCGCGCCGGATCTTCCGCCACTACGTCGGCTTCGCCACGAGCCAGCTCCGCGCCTGGGAGGCGGGAGGCCGCTCGTCGGCGAAGAAGCTCCTCTACGTCCTCAGGACCACGTTGACCGGCGCCCACGCCCTCCGGACGGGCGAGATCGTAACCGACGTCACATCGCTCCTCGATCTCTACGGCTTCAGCGCCGCGCGCGAGCTGGTCGAGGCCAAGCGCGCCGGGGAGCAGGCGCCGCTCGCTCCCGACGTCGCCGAGCGCTGGGCCGAGCAGATCGCCCGCGCCTTCACGACCCTCGAGGCGGCCCGCGACCACGCCGTGCTGCCGGAGGAGCCGCCCAACCAGGGAGAGCTCAACGACTGGCTGCTCGCGCTGCGCAAGGCGCGGCTCTGACGCGCGGCGAGGGCTCGCAGGCACGCCAGCCCGGTCTCACCGCGGCAGCGAGCAGCCGTCCCCGCACGCCTTGCGGCCGTCGCCGCACTTCACCGCGGGCCCCTGCCCCACGCAGGTCACCGGGCATCCTCCCCCGGCGTTGGAGCACGCCACCGCGCACGAGCCCATGCACATCACCTGGCATTCTCCGACCCGATTGCACCTCACGACGCTCCTGTCGCCCACGACGTGGGCGCACTTGTTCACGTCCTCGCAGGTGATCGAGCACCCTGCGCCGCAGGTCACCTGGCACGTCTCCGCGTTGCGGCAGTCGGTCGAGCAGCCGTCGGCGCACGTCGTGTTGCACCCCTTGCTCCTCGCGCAGGAAGACTGGCAGTCACCGGCGCAGTGGCTCGCGCAGCTCTCTCGATCGGAGCAGCTCGGCTTGCAGCCGGGCGCGTCGCCGCACGTCAGCAGGCAGCTCGCCGGCACGTTCCCAGGACTGCCGCCCGGGCAGGTGCAAGGCACGCCCGGCGGGCAGCCGGCGGGGTCGACCGCGAGCGCCGCAGCGCTCCGGGCCCGCGCGGCATCCGGGAGGGACACCGGCGCGCCGCTCTCGCCGGCGTCGCCGGCGCCCTGGTCGCGGGAGGGCCAGAGCAGCAGCACCATGCCGACGCCCACGCAGAAGAGGAGCACCCCCACCCCGCCGACGACGGCGATCTGCGTCGCTCCCGGCGCGCGCGGCCCCCGTCCCTGAAGCGCGGCCCCCGCCCCCGGATAAGGCCGGCCCGGAGGAGCCCCCGTCGACGCGGCCACCGCCGCCGGCATCACCCCCCCCGGCGGGCTCGCGCTCGGGAACTGCGCCCCCACCGGCGGCCCGTCGGGGATGGCCCGGCCGTACGCGCGCGTGCGCTCGTCCATCTTGGCCAGCTCCCCCGTCGCGAAGGGCGGCTCCTCGCCCCGTCGCAGCGCGCGTATGTCGGCGAGCATCGTTTGCGCGTCCGGGTAGCGACGCTCGACCTGAAAGGCGAGCGCGCGGTCCACGACGCGCGCGACCCGCGGATCCACGCCCGGCGCCACCGTCGACAGCGGAGGAGCCGGCGTCGTGCCCCTCTTCACGAGGAGCTCTCCCTCGGTGAGCCCGTCGTCGTCGTGGACTCGACGGTTCGCGAGGACGGTGAACATCGTCGCGCCCACCGCGTAGAGGTCGGCCCGCCCGTCCACGTTCCTCCCCAGGATCTGCTCGGGCGCCATGTAGCTCGTCGTGCCCAGCACCGCGCCCGTCCGCGTCTTCAGCCCAGAGCCGCCCTGCTTCATGCGCGCGATCCCGAAATCGAGCACCTTGAGCCGCCCATCGCGGGTCACGAAGAGGTTGTCGGGCTTGATGTCCCGATGGACGATCCCGGCGTCGTGCGCCGCCTTGATGACCTCGAGGAGCGTGTCCATGTGGGCGAGGAGCTCGATCGAATCGATCGCACCGAGCCGCAACACCCGCTCGCGGAGGCTCTCTCCGTCGAGCAGCTCCATGACCAGGAACGGCTCTCCTCGCTCGGTCACGTCGATGTCGTGGACCTGCACCGCGGCCGGGTGCCCGAGCCGCGCGGCGGCGAGCGCCTCCTGCTCGAAGCGGGCGCGGAGCTCCCGGGATACGGCGCCCTCCGGGTGCAGGATCTTGATGGCCACGCGGTGCCCCACGTGATGAGTGGCCGCATAGACGGCCGCCATCCCCCCCGCCCCGATCAGCGCGTCAATCCGCCATTTTCCGTGGAGGATCGTCCCGACGCGGGCTCTCAGCCGCTGGATCTCGTCCTCTTCCGCTTCCGACATCGGCGCGGAGGCTAGCACGGGCTGCCGCGCGGCCGGCTCGCGCGGAGGCCGCGCCGCGCGCGCGGCGCCCTGTCACGCCCCCCGGCCGCGTCCGCGGCCCGCCGTCTCCCACGCCGTCGCCACCGCCTCTTCCGCACTCGCGACCGACACGATCCGATCCGAGCGCCGGTCGTCCACGCGCCCCCCGGCGAGCTGCCTCGCCCAGCCCCCGCTCGTCGCGAGCGCGAGCACCGGCTTGCCGAGCTGCCAGGCAACGGCGATCTCGCTCAGCGTGCCCGCGCCGCCGCCGACGACCACGACCACGTCGGCCATGGCGACGACCAGGATGTTGCGCCCGATCTGCATGCCGGTCGGGACCACGATGTCCACGTACGGGTTGGCCGTGGACGCCTCGTACCCTGGCAGGATCCCCAGGATATCGCCGTCGCGCCACGTCGTCGCCTCGCGCCCGCCGCGCGACACGGCGGCCATGACGCCCCCCAGCCCCCCGGTGACCAGCCGGAACCCCGCCTCCACGGCGCGCCGCCCGAGCTCGACGCACACAACCTCGGTCGCCGCGTCCACCGCGAGGCCGTTGCCGATCACCGCCATCACGGGGCGGCGCGGCACGTAGGGAGCGATGTCCCGCTTCGTGTCCTCCTCTTCTCGCTCGTCCCGATCGTCGTCCATCACGGCTCCGCTCCGGCGCCCGCTATTTCTTCAGCCGGCCGATGAGCTGATCGCCCAGCTTGGGCGGATCGATCTTCCCGAACCAGAGGCTCCACCCTGGAGGGCGCGGGCCGGCCGAGCCCACCCGAGGGCGCTGTTCCCCAGGCCGCCGTTCGTCCGCCCGATCGAGCTAGCCCCCGCGGCCGCGTGGAGTCAAGGCTCGCGCCGGCGCCGCGGGCGCGCTCGGTCGCGTGTCGTCCGGCCTCTGGTCGCGCTTACCGCTGCGCCGGGTAGAGGCCGTCCACGGCGTCGGCCCAGAGCTTGTTCATGGCCACCCGCCCGGCGGGATCCGGGTGCACCTTGTCGGTGAACCGGTCGGGGTGGTCCTTGAACCACGTATACAGATCCGGCCCAGGAGGGAGGCCGTTCTCCCGCGTCAGGGCGTCGATCGCCTCGTTGAACGCCGGGACCGCGTCGTGGTTGCCGTCCGGCGAGAACGGGATGTGCGCGAGCACCGGGACGCGGCCCGCTGCCTCGATCTTGTCGATGATCTGCTGCAGGTTCGCCTTGAAGGTGCTCGGGTCGGTCTGGCCCCAGGAGTCGTTGGTGCCATAGCCGATGGCGAAGTAGTGGAAGTCGGGGTTCAGCTCCAGGACGTCATCGATGCGATCGAGCGCGCTGGGCTTGTCGCTGCTCTTCGTGAGCTCGCTCCCGATGCCGCCGTTGATCATCGCCGGATAGTGGGCCGGGTGCGCCGCGTGCACGTTCTCGGCGAAGCTCGGCTGCGTGGCCGGGGTGTCGCGGTCGTAGGCGTACGCCGTGATGCTGTCGCCGAGGAAGAACCACGTGTCCTCCGCGCCCTTCGAGATGTCGTGCACGTCGATCTCGTCGAGCTGCACGCCGGTCTCGTCGCTCGTCGCGGGGGCCGCGGTCACGACGAGCCGGACCCAGCTCTTGCCGCCGAAATCGAAGCTGTGGGCGCGCGTGCGGACCGGGTTGTCGGTCACCTCCGCAACCTGGGTCCAGGTGCCGTCCGAGCCGTTCGTGGAGTCGCTCGACGTCTCCACGCGGTAGGCGCCCGGCGCCCCGTATTGCACGTCCGTGTAGTTGTAGTTGTACGAGGCCGTCCAGCTCAGGAGCAGCCGCTCGTACCCGGTGCCGACCTGGATGGCGACCCAGGCGGGCGCGCCCGAGGTGGGCTTGCCCGCGATCCAGGTCCCTGCCGACCTGTACTTGCCGTCGTTGATCACCGACGCCGTCCCCGCCGAGGCGAAGGCCGGCTTGCCGCGGGAGATGATGGGATTGGGCACGATCCCCTGCGCGTCCGCACCGCCGCCGGTGCCGCCACCGCCACCGCCGGTGCCGCCGCCGCCCGTGCCGCCGCCCCCCGTGTCCCCGGCGCCGCCCGTACCACCGCCCGCGCCGCCCATGCCGCCCCCGCTGCCGCCCGTGCCCTGCGAGGCGCTCCCGGTGTTCGCAGACGAGCCGCCTCCCGCGCCGCCGGAGCCGTCAGCGGGATCGCTGTCGTCCGAGCAGGCGGGCAAGAGAGCGAGCATCCCGACCGCAAGAGCGAGTGAACCGGATCCAAGGACTGAACCAAAAGCCATCTCGATCTACCTCCAGGGGCAGGCACTCTCGCATCATCGAACCGGCTTCGACAAGATGAACCGGTAAAGTTTGAGCATACCGCCCGTGGGTCGTGGAGCGAGCAGGACGCTACGCTGGTTCACGGTGCACCATTCGAACGAAGCGGCAATTTTGCAGCGACGATGCGGGTACGGTGTGCCTGGCGTCGCGGCGCTGAGCCGATCATCGCGAGGACGCGCGCCTGGTGACCGGCAACCCGGCAGTTTCGTGGGGGCGGATCCGCACCGCTTCGCCAGGGAGCAAACGCCATGGCCGCGCGAGCCAAGCGCCCCGGAGGCCCGGACGTCAGCCCGACCAGGCGCCGCGAGTCCCCCATGACGTCTGCGAGTGGTTTGCCATTCCTTCTCCTCCTCGTACCGCACTCTTGGTAACGTCGTCTCTGCCCGCACCGTGGGCCGCCTCTCGCGAAAGGTTTCCCGAGGGGCGGTGTGCATCCGGAGGTGACAGATGTACGAGTATCGATATGGCGGCCAGCAAGCCAAGGCGCGCAAGCTTGAACCTGCCAGCGAATACGTGGCGGTTCGGATCCCTCACACCGAGCTCGAGTCCCTCGAGGCGCTCGAAGGGACGCTCGAGCAGCTCCCGGAGGCGAAGCGGGTGATCCTCTTCGAGGGTGAGGGGCTGCTCGTGGTCAAACCCTCCGACCAGGCAGCGGGGGGCGCGCTCAGGGAGAAGGTGCTGGAGTCGCTGGACGACACGACCCGCGTCCTCGCCGAAGATCGCGTGCTCAAGGACACCACCGGCGAGCCGGTGGTGTACACGGACAAAGTGTACGTCCGCTTCGCGCCGGACGCCGCCGAGTCCGAAGTCGACGCCATCCTCGCGGGGCAGCCGATCGCCGAACGCGCCCCGGCAGGCCTCCACGGCAATTCGTTCATCCTGACCGTCGGACCGGACGTGGGCGCGGGGGTCTTCCGGATCGCGAACGAGCTCCTCGACGATCCGCGCGTGGAGGCCGCTCATCCCGAGCTCCTCCGAGAGAGCAAGCGCCGAGAAGCGACGGCCAATCAATGGCACCTGCGCAAGATCACGGTCGGCGGCGTAGGCATCGATCAGCACTGCAACGCCATGGAGGCCTGGGTGATGACGCGCGGAAAGGGGATCACCATCGCGCTCATCGATGACGGCGTGGATACCGACCATCCGGAGTTCGCGGTGGAGGGCAAGGTGGTCCACCCGTTCGACGCGACCCTGCAGCTCGATGATGCCAGGCCGAAGCGGCGCTCGGATATGCACGGAACGGCCTGCGCGGGGGTCGCGTGCGCCGCCGGCATCGACCGCGCGTCCGGGGTCGCGCCCGATGCGAACCTGATGCCCATTCGACTGGCGTCCGGCCTCGGCTCGATGGCCGAGCTCAAGGCGTTCAGATGGGCGGTCGACCACCACGCAGACGTGATCTCGTGCAGCTGGGGACCGACCGACGGCGAGTGGTGGAACGCCGCCGACCCGCTGCACGACGAGGAGTACCCCATCCCCGACTCGTTCCGCGAGGCGATGGAGTACGCCCTCACGAAGGGCCGTGGAGGCAAGGGATGCGTCGTGGTTTGGGCAGCGGGCAACGGCAACGAATCGGTGGACAACGACGGATACGCCTCCCACCCGCAGGTCGTCGCGGTCGCGGCGTGCAACGATCGCGGCAAGAGGAGCGTCTACAGCGATTACGGCGCCGCCGTGTGGTGCGCGTTCCCGAGCGGTGACTTCGAGCACCCGGAAGTCGACCACCCCGCTCCGCTGACCCCCGGCATCTGGACCACGGACCGGCGCGGCGCGCAGGGCTACAACAAGGGGCACCTCCGCGCCGGGGACAACGCCTTGGGGGACGCGGACGGCAACTACACTGCCACGTTCGGCGGAACGTCGAGCGCCTGTCCCGGCATCGCTGGGATGGCGGCGCTCATGCTCTCGGTCAATCCCAGGCTCCGCGGCGCCGACGTCAGAGAGCTCATCAAGCTAGCCTGTGTGCGCATCGACGCCGGGGGAGGCGCCTACGACGCCACGGGTCACAGCAAGTTCTACGGATTCGGCCGACCGGACGCGGCCGTCGCCGTGCAGCTCGCTCGCGACTTCAATCCCGGCGGCTGAGCGCCCCGGTAGCGGTGGGTGGGGCATCAGGACGCGAACGCCGTCGTTTCTCCCCTCGCTCGCAAGGATCTCATTATCGCCCGCATCGGGACACCTTCGTTCCCGATCGTGGACGCCGCCCCCGCGGCCGCGCGCAGGTTCCCGGAGTGGTGCAGTCCCACGATCTGGAATCGGCCGTTGAAGCAGGGCGATCCGGACGACCCGGGGCTCGTGTTGTTGCGGTACTTCATCCGGGTGCCCTTGCTGTTCACGGAGAGCACGCCGGGGGCGTTCCATGCGAGGGAGAGGGGCCCACCCTCCGGGTGTTGCAAGATGATGAGCGTCTGATTCTCCGCGGCGGCCGACGGCGGGTCGCTCGCCTGGATCCATCCGCGAGTCGATGCCTGGAACCCCGACGCCCCCGCCCCCACGACGTCGATGGTCGCATTCCCCGGCGCGCCGCTCGCGGCGAGCAGCGCGAAATCCAGGTGGCGCTCGCAGGGCTCGTCCGCGCTCTCCTTGCCGGCGAGCTCGTCGACCGTGGGCGGACTGTGGTGCGGGATCGCTTCGGCAACGGTGGTGCCGGCGAGCGAAAAGAGCACACCGGAGCGCTGCGCGCCGAGCAGCTGCTCATGCCAGTAATCGAAGCGGAGCTTCACATCCGCAGGACCGAAGCGCCCATCGAGGACGCTCGACACCACGTGATGGTTGGTGAGAACGCGATCCGGTCCGACGAGGAACCCGGTGCCCTTCGGCTGCCCGTTGATCTCGACGACACAGACCTGTCGGAGGCGCTGGGAGAACACCTCGATCACCTCGGCGAGGTTCAGGAACCCCTCGGCCGGATCCACGAGGCTCTGCAGCCACAAGCCCGGCGCCGCCTGATTCGCCCCATCCCCCGGCCCTCCCGCGGAGTCTACAGTGACCTTCGGGCTGACCCCGACCCTCGCGGCCACATCGGCCAGCGCCACGTCCTTCGCGCGCGATGCCATGGCCTGGAGCAACAGCGCCGACGTCCAGCCTTCCATCTGCGCGCGCTGGAGCGTCTTGAAGACGATCTGATCGAAGGGCAGCAGGGGGTTCGCGATGACGTCCAGCCGGTACCCCAGCCGGAAGAGCAGCATTTGCTCGAACGACGGAGTATCGAAGGCATCCACGAGAGCCTGGTGGAGCCGCTGGTGGTTGGCGGGCGTGAGGGACAGTCGCATCGGGATCTCCGGCCTTCTTCCGGGGCCTCACGGACTGGCGACGAGCACCCCGGAGTGCTCGTCGCCCATGCGCCTCAATCATCGGATAGCCATGCTTGAATCGCAGGGCGAAACCCCGCCGCGGCTGGATCGGCGAGCACGGCGGAGAGCAGCTTGTCGAGCATCCCCAAGTTAACGACGTCCCTGAGGGCAAGGTACCACGCCTCCTCGAGGCTGGTGTCCAGGACCATCCGGCTCGTGGGCACTCCGATCTGTTCCATCAATTGGCGGAGCATACCTGTCTCATAATAGGCCTGAACGAGGATGCCTCTGAGCTGCGCGAGCCTCGCCTCTCCGAGCTCACCGCGTTCTGGGCGCGTCTCCCTGCGCTTCCCGAAGCTGGCATAGATGCGTTGGAGAGGGATCAGGACCAGAGGAGGGGGTTCTTTCTTGAGGGTGAGATCGAACAGCGCATGTCCGGCGCCGTCCCCCTGCGCGCGCAGGTAGTTGAGCCACAGCTCTTCGGGCGGCCCTGCCACGTCGGCCCGGAACCGTTGGAGCGCGACGGCTCGCCCGAGCTCGCCAGGCGCCGCGGCGGTGGCCCCGAGCACCTCGTCCCAGGCCGCGAGCCCTCGCGCGAGCGACCGCAGCTGCGTATCGGTCGGGAAGCCAAGTCCGATCCGCGAGAGCGCCTCCCGGACAAGCTCCACCCTCTCGAGAGCGAGCGTCGCTGCCAGCTCCGCCACAAGCGCTGGCGTCCTCGCCCGGTCGCGGGGGCTCACCTGCGAGAGGAGCGCGTCGAGCCGCTCCCGGATCTCCTTCTCCGCCGGGTCATCCTCCGTTTCGACCCCTTTGGCCCCATGACTCGACCGATGTGCAAAAAACGCGGACACCTCCGCGGAAGCCCCGGCGCGCTGGTCCTCGCGAACGAGGCTCAGCTCCCGCAGAACGAGGTGGAGGCGCGCCGCCGAGTCCAGCCCGTCCGCGGAGAGGGCGGCCCGGACGCCATCGAGCCGTTCGGCCGCCGTGATGGACGAGAGTGCGCTGCTCGTCAGCGCAGCTTCGCAGGCCAAGCGTCCGTCCCCCAGCTCCAGCGCTCGCCGCAGCGCGATCGTCGCTCGCTCCAGGGCCTCTCCCTCCTTCCCGAGCGCGGCGAGCGCCTTCGCCTCCAGCAACGCGAGGCCCGGCGTGAGCGGAATATCGGGCCGTTCGCGGAGGACGGCCAGCGCGCCGGCAGGGTCAGAGTCCGCCAGCAGCTTCGAGGCGCGCAGCTGTGCCGCCGCGGAGTCCCACGGCGGCTTTTCCCTATCAGCGACGGCGCCGGGGGACGATTTCGACGCTGGCGCGGATGATGCCAATGGCGCCTTCCGGCCGAGATTTGCGAATAGAAACGTCTGCGCGCTCGGCGGAAGTTCGTCCGCGCTCGACAGCAGCGCTCGACGGTTGGCCTCGTTGAGGTACGGCTTCAGTTCCTCCGACGTGTCGCCCGCCGCGAGGCGATGGTAGATCATCTCCGTAACGGCCTCCGAGTCCTGGCCGCTACGCTCGTAGAAGGTCGCCGCGGCCTCATGGATCGCCTGGAGCTGCTCCGCGCCAAGACTCCGAGGCAGAGCAGACACCACCATGGCGCGGAGATCCGGGAGGTGCCTGAGCCTCGGCTCGTCGCCGTCCGGGGAGGCGGCCGGCACGCTCTCGACGAAGGCGATCTCCTTCGCGAGCTGCTCCAGCAGGGACCTCGCCGTATCGATGGAGTCGAGGCCGAGCCCGCAGACCGGATTCAGCACCTCCAGCACGACGCGGGGCGTGAACACCCGGAGCGCCAGGCTCGCGTGGGCGAGCTTCGACAGCCGCTCCCGATCCTCCAGGCGCCCGTGCAGATGACCGAGGATGCGCGTGTAGAGGAGCCCCTGCACCTGAACCGCGTGCAGCTCGTCAACGAGCACCTGCTCCGCGACGATCGAGCGCACTGCGTCCATCCCCTGCTTACGCACCACGTCGGCCGCCAGGAGGAGCGACAGCGGCGCAGTCCCGACGACCTCGATGACCTCGTCGATTTGGTCGGCGCTGAGCTGGGATGAGCCAACGGGCCCGTCGCGCAGCAAACCCGTCAGGAATGCACGCGCGTGCGGGAGCTCGAATCCCCCGAGCTCCATGTTGTCGATCCCGCGCTCGGGGACGCGCCCCGCGATCACCACACGGGCGCCAGACCTGGTGAACATCAGGTCTTCGATGAACCGCAGCATCCGTTGAACCGCCGCGGGTCCCCGGAACTGCACCTCTTCGAACGTATCGAGCACCAGGACGAGCGGCCTGCCGTCCCCGCCGGCGCTCAGAAGGTACGAAAGCTCGTCGATGCTCGATCTCGGCACCTCCCGCGCCTCCGAGACCTCGGCGTTCGCCGCGAGAGAACGGCGCTTGAGTGCTCGGATCCGGAAGCTCCGCGAGGTCCGCTGGAACGCCGGGCTCTGCGCGCCGAGCTGCTCGAGGATCTCCATGAACACCGTGTTCGGGTCGTCCACGGACACCGTCGGCGAGTCGAAGTCGACATAGGCCCATGGACGCGGCGGCGCCGCCCTGGCGATGTCCAGGGTGAAGCGCTCGATCAGGGCTGATTTGCCCATTCCCCCGGGGCCGTGCACGAGCAGCGGCGCGGCGGGCCCGGGCGTGTCGGCGCGCGCCATCAGCTTCCGCAGCTCGTCCTCGCGGTTGAAGAACGTCTGCATCGACTTCGTCATCGGCTCGAGGAGCTGTGCAAGGACGAGCCGGCTCCGCAGCTCCTCCTTCGATGGCACGGCGGGGAGCCCGAGCTCCCGCACCCACCTCTGAACCTGGAGCCCGGCGCGAAGCTGCTCGGCGCTCATCCGGTCCACCGGCGTCGACTTCCCGTGCAGCCACGCGTCGAGCAGCCCCTGCGCGTCCGACGTCGACCCGGGATTGGCCGCGCGCGCTCGCAGGATCGCGTCGACTCCACCCTCGCGTCGAAGGTTGTGGAGAACCTGGATCCGTATCTCTTCATCAAGCGCCCACCCCGCGCCCGACACCGGAGTGCACTCCTGCAGCAGCGCCTGCACCGTCCCAGGCAAGGTCCCCTCCGCGGGGCGCAGGCCGCTCGGCTCGAACGTCGCCAGCGTGGCCGCCGCCCGGTGATAACCCGAGTCGGCCGTACCTCCCTCTCCCCCTTTGGTGAAATCGATATCCGCGCGCAGGGAGCGGGCGTCCTTCGCAGCGATGCGGCTCATGACGCGATCCCCGGAAAGAGCCTCAGCGCCTCCTCGCCGATGCGCCTCGTCAGCTCCCTCGCTGGGACGGGTTTGTCGCCCGGCGCGACCGGCGCGTAGATCTTGACGATCGCCGCCTCCACCGCGGCATCATCGATCTTCGCCCCGACGAACTCCCCCACGGCATGGAAGAACCGGGCCACGTCGTCCCTCTGAACGCCCTTTGCGATGTCGACCAAAGGCGCGAAGTCGCTCACGTCGTCGTCCTCCCTCAGCCCCACGATGACGAGCCGGATGTCCGCGAGGTCGCTGTCCGCGATGCTCATGAGCTCCCTGACCAACCCCATCACCTCCGGCGGGGGCTCCACCTTGTCCAGGTGATCGAAGAACACCCAGCAGCGAACTCCGCGCTTCTTCACCGCACCGGCGAACCACTCGGCGAGCTGGAGAGTCTGCCGCGGCTTCCGCGCAAATTCGTCGAACTTCGGCTGCAGATCGGCATCGAGCTGCTCGGCCATGCTGCCCATGACCTCTTTGGCCCGCGCGTTCTGCCATTTGACGAAGTCGATGTAGATGGCTGGAAACGACTTCTCCTTCGCCACCGTGTTCAGGAAGTGCCACGTGTGCGTCTTTCCCGCCCCGGCTCCGCCGCGGAGGAGCACGATCCGATTCCCGGTGCTGGCGTGCATGCCCTTCAGGATCGCCCGAGTCGACTCGCGGTTGACGAACCCGCCACGCGTCGTCAAGAAGAGGTTATACGGGTCGCCCGGCACCCTCGCGCCGGCCGCACTCCAGTCTTTCAAGATCGCGTCGATCACGGCGTGGAGACCGACCGCGCCGGGCTTGCCCTCCTTGAGCGCCGTCAGGAGGGCGCTCAGCCAGCTCTGCTCTTCCGCCTTCTGCACGACCTTCGTCAGCAGCTGCGGCAACGCGGCCGGCGGGCTCAAGTCATCGAGCCTCTTTCCCAGGTGCAGGGAGAGAAAGGTTTCGAAACTCGCGATATCGAAGGCCTTCTCCAGCTCGTCAAAGAATGCCTTCCGCTGCGCTCCAAGAGTCCCCATGGCTCGCGGTTCTCGATCTGGCGGTCCGCCTTCCGGTGCTTCCACCCGGGCGCGCGCCGCCGCCCGCGCCCGACTGGGACCAGGCCTGCGCCCGGCCACTTCACGGAAGCATGAAGCGCATAGCGGCGTCAAGGTCCAGGCGCGCGAGGCGGGGCTCGGGGAGTGCGTTACTTGGGAGCCGCCGAGGCGCCATAAGACGCCAGGAAATATCAACGATTTTGCGGTTTTGGCCTCTTGGCGGTTGGGGCCTCTGCGGCGCGCACCGCACCGCCGGGGCGCGCTGTCTGTCCATTCGATAGACAGCTCGGGCAGGCGAGTTCGCGGAGCACCGGCCGCGGCTCAACCTCTGCGATCACACGGGAAAATCGCCCGATGGACCGGCTGCAGCGCTGGTGCCTTGGTCGCCATTCCCGGACGACTCGGCGGCTGGATTCGCGCCTGCCTTGCTCGCCTCTTCCCTGGAACGCTCTATCTCGCGGAGCTCCGCCCGGCTGATGCCGACGCGCCACGCCTCCGCATGGCGTTCCTCGACCTCGTCGCTCGGCGTGAGGATCTCGCTCCGGGGAGCGAACATGCTCACCTCACCCATGCCCCCCAGGCCGGCGTCACGGCTGCGCGGCGCGCGCGGCGCGCGCGGCGCCCTCGCGTCTGCCGTGGCGGCCGCTTCCTCCCGCACCCCTGTGACGAAGTCGACGATCTTCTCCTGGGATCGCCCATCGAGCGCTCGCACTTCGTCGGTGATCGCGCCCCACGCGTCCGGTCCCGCGAGCTCAGCCTTCACCGCCGCTGCCGCCAGAACGAACGGTCCGGCGGATGCGCCGAGCAGCGTGGGGTCGCCTGCCATCTCGGGGATGGCTCTCTGAAACGAGCGAGAGACCAGCTCCGGCGGCCACGCCGGGTCCGGCAGCCTCTTCGGCGTGTCGCGCCGCGCGGAGTCCAAGGAGAAGAGGTGCTCCAGCGAGTTGGCGCTCGCGTCCCGCTTCGTCAGGGGCGGAAGATCGAAGCGCTGCGCGACGGTCCTCAAGATGGACGTGTGATCGTAGACCCTACTATCGACGAGATTCCTGGGGATGAGCGGAGAGATGATCAGGGCCGGCACCCGCGGCCCCAGCCGCTCGAAATCGAACGCGCTGTTCGAGGAGCCGTCCCCCGGTGCCGGCGCCTTGGGCGGCCGAACATGATCGAAGAACCCGCCGTGCTCGTCGAAGACGACGATGAGCGCGCTGCGCTCCCAGACGCGCGGTACCGCCCGGATCGTCTCATAGACATCCTTCACGAGGAGCTCGGCTTTCACCATATCGCCGATGGGGTGCATCGAGTTTCCTCGGGAATAGTGCCCGACGATGGCGTCGTACCGCGGCTCGATGAAGATGTACTGCGGCCGGAACGGATCCTGATTCAGCTCCCAGGTGAACTGCGAGAACTCCTTCACCCCCGCCGCGGAGATGCCATCCAGGAGTACGCTCATGTTCTCGATGCGATCATGCACGAAGATCTCCCACGGGATCCCCTTCTGACGAAGCCGACCGAAGATGTGGCCATTCCTGAAGTCGTAGCCGTCGACGGTGTGCCGCACGATCTGCCAAGTGGTCGGGCTGCCGGCGATCCCGCCCGATGTGGCCGCATGCGCGAACATTCGGTTCGGAAACGTCGGCCCAGGCACGGAGCTGAACCAGTGGTCGCAGATGACGAACTCGCTGGCAAGCGCGTTGAACACCCGAAGGTGACCTGGCCCGACGCAACGAACGGCATCCTCCATGTCCGGGTCTTCGCCGCCTCGGTCCGCGATGAAGCCGCCCATCGTGATGCTCTCATCCGAATAGGGCCCATCATGCCTGGGACCGCAGAGCTGGCGCTTCACGTCCTCGAACTCATGGGGGACATCGCGCCTCAGACGGTTCCTGGCGAGGAGGCTATTCTTGTCGATCTGAACCGACTCGCCCGAGCTGTTCTTGAGAAAGAGCGTCTTGTCGCTGAGCCCCTCGATGCCGACCTTCTCCCCGGTCGTCGCGCTGGTGCCTGCGATGTCCGACAGACCGAAGAGGTGGTCGAACGATCGATTTTCGAGCATGAGCACGAAGAAATGCTGCACGTTCTTTAGCGCCACTGGAATCTCCTAGCTGGCGTCGCGAGACGCCGCCCTCCGGTCAGGGAGAAACGTTCGCGCGTCGGATCGGCATGGTAGGCAGGCTCAGCATTGGCAGCAAGCGTCGCTTCGCGCGCGTGGCCGCATCCTCCTGCGCTGGGTGACCGCAGGACGGTAGAGGCACCGTCAGTGGGCCATGAGGCTGTAACCCGACACCCTGTTCGGCAGTCCAGCGCTGCATGCGGCGGCGGCTCGGCAGCCTCCTTCCTTGGCTAACCGGCCCCCGCCACCTCGCTCCAGTCGATGTCGAACCGCGCCAGGTACTTCCGCAGCCGGTCCGCGTCGTTGACGCTCTTCTTCTTCGCCCGCGACGCCGCGAACAGCACCCGTCCCGCCTCCGACAGCGATCGCGCGCCTTTCAGCACCCGCAGCACCTCGGCGAGCTGCACCCGGTCGAACGGGTCGAGCGCCGCCGCCCGGCGCGCGCCGAGCGCCGCGACCACGAGATCGTCCCCGTCGCTCCCCTCCCCCGCCGCGCCGCCCCCGGCGAACGTTCGCCCGCCCGCCGCCGGCGCTCGCCGCCAGGCCTCCACCAGCCGCCCGATCTCCTCCTCCACGATCGGCACCCCGATCCTCCCCCCGGGCGCGAGCGTCGCCATCCGCGTCACGGCCGCGTTGAAGTCCCGGAAGTTGCCCGGCCACACCGCCTCTCGCGACGTCGCGAACTCGAGGAACCGCGCGCGCGCGTCGCGGCTCATCGTGATCCGCACGCCGAGCAGCCGCGCCGAGGCGTCGAGCTCGTAATCGAGGTTCGGCTCGATGTCCTCGACCCGCTCCCTGAGACCCGGGAGCCGGAAGGTCCACAGGTTGATCCTCGCCAGGAGATCCTCCCGGAAGCGCCCCGCCAGAACCTCCAGCGCGAGATCCCGGTTCGTGCCGGCGAGCAGCTGGAACTCGCTCCTCACCTCCCTGTCCGAGCCGACCGGCAAGAACGCCTTCTCCTCGATCGCCCGCAGCAGCATCGCCTGCTCGTCCGCGCCGAGCTCGCCGATCTCGTCGAGGAACAGCACCCCCTCGTGCGCCTTGCGCAGGAGCCCCGGGCGGTCCTGGAGCGCCCCCGTGAACGACCCCTTCGTGTGCCCGAACAGCGCCGACATCGCCCCGTCGCCGCGGATCGTCGCGCAGTTCAGATCCACGAAGTCGCCGCCCACCTGCCGGCGCCCCTTCTTGAGGTCGTAGATCTTCCGCGCGAGCTGCGATTTGCCCGCCCCCGTCGGGCCCATCAGCAGGATGGGCGCGCGCGACGCGATCGCCACGTGCTCGATCCGCTCGATCAGCCGGTTGTACGCCGCGTTGCGCGTGTCGATGCCGCTCTTCAGGAACGACACCCCCTCGCGCTGCTCCTTCTGGAAGCGCGAGGCGATGCGGTCGTACTTCGAGAGGTCGAGATCGATGATCGTGAACGACCCGGCCGCGAGCTCCTCACGGTCGCGCTTCGGCGGCGACGTCTGGATGAGCCGACCCGGGAAGTACCGCGACTCGGTGAGCAAGAACAGGCAGATCTGCGCGACGTGCGTGCCCGTCGTGATGTGGACGAGGTAGTCCTCCCGGTCCGGCGCGAACGGGTACGCCCTCGCGAAGTCGTGGAGCGCGCCGTACACCGCCTCGAAGTCCCACGGATCGTCCACCTCGACCACGTGACCGCGGATGTCCGTCTCCGGCGAGGCGCGCCGCACGTCGCCCATCACCGTCTCGGCCAGGCCCTCGAAGCGGCGCTGGTAGAGCAGCTCGAACCGGTCGACGAGTAGGTCCTCGTGCTGGCAGAGCGCCACGCTCGGGCGCCAGCGCGACCAGCGCTCCGCCGTCTTCCCGGTGTCCAGCGTCGGGCCCAGCATGCCGAGGACCACGGTCGTCTTGCGCGTCATAGAATGTTCTCTAACCGATTTATACACAGGTCTAATCCGCACTGCCAGCTGCCCCGCGATCGCCTGGATTTCGAGTGGCACGCGCCGTGCGATACGCAGACGCAGGAACGACGAACCGACGGAAACGACGGAGACCGACGGACCCCGCCGCGAACGCGCGCCGCGGCGCGCGCCGGACGGCTCGGCCCCTCACCGGAGATCTTGCCATGGAGCGAAGCTACAACGTCATCCCCACGGACTCGGGCGTGCCCATCAAGGCGTGGACGGTCGGCGTGCCGTTCGAGACCGCCGCGGAGGCGCAGCTCAAGAACCTCGCCGCGCTGCCGTTCATCCACAAGTGGATCGCCGTGATGCCCGACGCGCACCAGGGCATCGGCGCGACCGTGGGGAGCGTGGTCGCGACGAGCGGCGCGGTCATCCCGGCGGCGGTAGGCGTCGACATCGGCTGCGGGATGATGGCGGCGCGCACGAGCCTCTCCGCGTCGCAGCTGCCGGACGCGCTGCGCGGGCTCCGGGCGGCCATCGAGGGCGCCGTGCCGCACGGCCGCACCGACAACGGCGGGAAGAACGACCGCGGCGCGTGGCGCTCGCCGCCCCCGGCCCAGGTCGCGGCGTGGGCCGAGCTCGAGCCGCGGTACCGGCAGATCGTCGAGAAGCACCCGCGCATCGGGCGCGGCTACGCCATCGAGCACCTCGGCACGCTCGGGACCGGCAACCACTTCATCGAGCTCTGCCTCGACGAGGAGGACCGCGTCTGGGTCATGCTGCACAGCGGGTCGCGCGGCGTCGGCAACCGGGTCGGGAGCTACTTCATCGAGCTCGCCAAGCAGGAGATGAGGCGCTTCTTCATCCACCTGCCCGACGCCGACCTCGCCTACCTGCCGGACGGGACGAGGCACTTCCACGACTACATGCAGGCGGTGTCGTGGGCGCAGGACTTCGCGGCGGTGAACCGCGAGCTGATGATGGCGCAGGTGGTCGAGGCGCTCCGCGGCTCGGGCGAGCTGCCGCCCTTCGACGCGACCGTGGAGGCGGTGAACTGCCACCACAACTACGTGGCGCGCGAGCACCACTACGGGAAGGACGTGCTCGTGACCCGCAAGGGCGCCGTCCGCGCGCAGGCGGGTGATCTCGGGATCATCCCGGGCAGCATGGGCGCGCGCTCGTTCATCGTCCGCGGGCTCGGCAACCCGGAGAGCTTCTGCAGCTCGAGCCACGGCGCGGGCCGCGTCATGTCGCGGGGCGAGGCGCGCCGCCGCTTCTCCGTCGCGGACCACGAGGCCGCGACCGCGGGCGTCGAGTGCCGCAAGGACGAGGACGTGATCGACGAGACGCCGGCGGCCTACAAGCCGATCGACGACGTGATGCGGGCGCAGAAGGATCTCGTCGAGATCGTCCACACCCTGCGGCAGGTCGTCTGCGTGAAGGGGTGAGCCCCGCGCCCCGGCGCCGTGATATCGCTGATCCAGGGGAGAGCCGATCGCCATGCTGACCATCGATGGATCCATCGGAGAGGGAGGGGGCCAGATCCTCCGCACGACGCTCGGCCTCTCGCTGATCACGCAGACGCCCGTCCGCATCACCTCGATCCGCAAGGGCCGCGCGCGCCCGGGCCTGATGCGGCAACACCTGACCTCGGTCCGGGCCGCGGCCCAGATCGGCCGCGCCGAGGTGTCGGGCGCCGCGCTCGGATCGCAGGAGATCGTGTTTCGACCGACCGCGATCGTCCCCGGCGAGCACACGTTCCAGGTCGGGAGCGCGGGGAGCACGACGCTCGTGCTGCAGACCGTCCTGCCAGCGCTGCTCCGCGCGCCCGCGCCGTCGGCGCTCACGCTCGAGGGCGGCACGCACAACCCGCTGGCGCCGCCGTTCGACTTCCTGGACCTCGCCTACCTGCCGCTCGTGCGGCGGATGGGGCCGGACGTCACCGCGACGCTCGTGACGCCCGGCTTCTACCCGGCCGGCGGCGGGCTGGCCCGCGTCTCGATCGCGCCGGCGCCGGCGCTCGCGCCGCTCGAGCTCCTCGAGCGCGGGGAGATCCGCGGCCGGCGGGCGGTCGCGACGGTGTCGAACCTCCCGGGCGCCATCGCCATGCGCGAGCTCGACGCGGCGGCGGCGGTGCTCGGCTGGGAGCCGGACTGCTTCAAGCCCAGCGTGCTGAGGGGCGGGAACGGCCCGGGCAACGTGCTCACCATCGCCGTCGAGAGCGAGCACGTGACCGAGGTCTTCACCGGGTTCGGCGCGAAGGGCGTGCGCGCGGAGTCCGTCGCCACGAAGGCGGCCGAGGAGGCGCGCGACTACCTCGCGGCGGGCGTCCCCGTGGGCGAGCACCTGGCCGATCAGCTGCTCTTGCCGATCGCCCTCGCGGGCCGCGGCGCCTTCCGGACCGTACGCCCGTCATCCCACACGACGACCCACCTCGGGCTGCTCCGAGATCTCCTCGGGATCCGCGCGTCCGTCGAGGAGATCTCGGACGCGGCGTGGCAGATCGAGATCTGGCGCTGAGCGCGGTCCACGGCGGATCCACGGCCGATTGACGGCGGCGTCCCGGTTGTGCCACATCACGACGGGCGTACGGCGCGCCCCGCGTCGCGGGCTGCCCGCGGCACGACGGCGCGCCCGGACGGCGGCGACGCGGAAGGCGGGACAATGGCGAAGCGCGATTACCTCAAGATCACGGACACGACCCTGGCCGAAGCGCACCGCGTGCTCAGGCTCGCCGCTCGCCTGAAGGAGGAGCCGAAAGGGCGGCGCACGACGATGCTCGCCGGCCGGGCCATCGCGGTCGTCCTGGAGAAGGCGAGCACGCGCACGCGCGTGTCGTTCGAGGTCGGCATCGCGCAGCTCGGCGCCCAGCCGGTCGTGCTGAGCACCCAGGGCAGCCAGCTCGCCCGCGGCGAGCCGATCCGCGACACGGCGCGCGTGCTCGCCCGGTACTGCGACGCGATCGCGTTCCGCACGTCGTCGACCGCGCGCCTGCTCGAGATGGCGGAGGCGAGCGTGCCGGTGATCAACGCGCTCTCGGACGACGGCCACCCGGTGCAGGTGCTCAGCGACATCTTCACGATCCAGGAGGCGCTCGCGGCGAGCGGGGACAGGACCGGCATCGCCGGCCGGCGCGTCGCGTTCCTCGGCGACTGCGCGAGCAACATGGCGCGCTCGTGGCTCGAGGCGGCGCAGCTCTTCGATTTCCACCTCGTGCTCGCGGGGCCCGAGGGGTACATGCCGCCCGCGGACGAGGTCGAGCGCGCGCGGAAGACGGGCCACGTCACGATCACCCACGACCCGCGCGAGGGCGCGGCGGGCGCGGACGTGGTGAACACGGACGTGTGGGCGAGCATGGGACACGAGGCCGAGGCGGAGAAGCGCCGCGCCGCGTTCGCCGGCTGGACCGTGGACGCCAAGGTGATGGCGAGGGCCGCGCAGCACTCCATCGTGCTGCACTGCCTGCCGGCGCACCGCGGCGAGGAGATCGACGACGAGACGCTCGAAGGGCCGCGCTCGCGCGTGTGGGATCAGGCCGAGAACCGGCTGCACGTGCAGAAGGCATTGATGCTGTGGCTGCTCGGGGTCGAGCTGGCCTAGAGCGGCCGCGCGCCGCGCGGGGTCAACCGAGGAGGGCGCCGCGCCGGGAGCGGGCGGGGGCGCCGTCGCCGCCCGAGCGGCCCGTGAGATCCGCGACGACCTGCACCAGGTCGGCAGGGTCGATCGGCTTGGCGACGTGCTTCTGGAAGCCGGCCGCCAGCGCCCGCCTCCGGTCCTCGATCCGGGCATAGGCGGTCAGGGCCACGGCGGGGATGCGCCGGATCTCGTCCCGGCCCGCCGCGCGGAGCTGGTGGATCAGCGCATAGCCGCTCTCCCCCGGCATACCGATGTCGCTGAGCAGGACATCGGGCCTCAGCCGCTCCAGGACGCTCATGGCCTCGCTCGCCGAGCCGGCCGTGGTGACCCGCGCGCCCGCTCCCTCCAGCAAGAACGCGAGCATCTCCCGGGCGTCCGGCTCATCCTCGACGACGAGGACGTGAACGCCGAAGAGCGGCGGCGGCTCCCCGCTCCACGGCGGGGCGCGCCCCGGCGCGGACGGCGGCCCCTCGTGCCCGGCGGAGGGCGCCGCGGGCAGGGGGAGCGTCACCGTGAACGTCGATCCTGCCCCCTCGCCCGGGCTCTCCGCCTCCACCGTGCCGCCGTGCAGCTCGACGAGGTGGCGGACGATCGCGAGCCCCAGGCCGAGCCCGCCGTGAGCCCTCGTCGGCGAGGAGTCGCCCTGGCGGAAGCGGTCGAACACATACGGCAGGAACGACGTGGCGATGCCCTTGCCGTTGTCCGTGACCGAGATCGCGACCTGGGAGTCGCTCCTCCCCACCCGGACGGTGACCAGCCCTCGCTTCGGGGTGAATTTCACCGCGTTGGAGAGCAGGTTCCACATGACCTGCTGGAGGCGATCCGGGTCGCCGCACACGTGGCTGAGCCCCTCGCCCGGCTCGACGCGGATCTCGATCTCCTTCGCCTTCGCCGTCGGCGTGATGGTGTCCACGGCGGCCTCGATGACCGCGGCGAGATCCACGGCGATCGTGCGGAGCCGCAGCTTGCCCGTGATGATCCGGGAGACCGTCAGGATATCGTCGACGATCTGCGCCTGCGCGTGGGCGTTGCGCTCGATCGACGCCATGCCCTGCTTGACGCGCTCCGGGGCGAGGGCCTTGTCCTTGATCAGCCGCGCCCAGCCCAGGATCGCCGTGAGCGGCGTCCGCAGCTCGTGGGAGACCGTCGCGAGGAACTCGTCCTTCATGCGGTTCGCGTCCTCGGCCCGGATGCGGTCCTTCTCCGACTGGGCGAGCGCCTGCTGCTCGCGGCGGAGCAGCTCCGTGCGCTCGTGCTCGAGCTGCTTCAGCTCGGTGATGTCGACGACGGCGCCCGTCAGGAACAGCGGGGAGCCGTCCCGATCGGCGACGATGCGCCCGCGATCGTGGACCCACCGGATCGACCCGTCGGCGCGGACGACGCGGTGGATGATGTCGTAGATGCACCGCTCGCGGACGCTCCGCTCGTGCATGGCGATCACGGCGTCGAGATCTTCCGGGTGGACGCGGGTCAACCAGTCGCCCACGGGCTGCGTCGTCTCGCGCTCGTCCAGGCCCAGGATGCGGTTCAGGCTCGCGTCCCTCGTGTCGTACCGCGTCTCCAGGTCGACTCGCCACGTGCCCACGTCCGCCGCCCACGTGGCCAGCCGGAGCCGATCCTCCCGGTCCTGGAGCGCGCTCTCGATCCGGAACCGCTCGGTCAGGTCCACCGTCGCGCCGACCATGCGGATCGCCCTGCCTCCCGCGTCGCGGAGCACCGCGCCGCGATCGAACACGCGGGCGACGGAGCCGTCGCCGCGGTAGACGCGGTACTGCGCCGACCAGGTGTCGGCGTCCCCGTGGATGAGCTCCTCGAGCGCGCGCGCAATGCGGTCGCGATCCTCGGGCAGCATGCGGTCCACCCACCACGCGCCGGTCGGGGCCGTCTGCTCGGGCGTGTAGCGGAAGACCTCGTGAAATGTCGCGTTGCGCTCGACCCGGTCCGTCCGGATATCCCAGTCCCAGATCGGGTCCTTGATCGCTCGACCGAGGAGGCGATAGCGCTCGTCCTGTACGTCCGCCTCCAGGCGCGCGGGCGGCTCCCTGGCGCCTGCGTGCGCGGCGCCATCGGCGGGGCCCGCGAGCGCGACCGCGGCCTGATCGGCGAGCGCCTCGATCAGCCAGGCATCCTCGCCGGAGGCCGGGGCGGCGCGCTCGACCGCGAGCACGCCAGAGACACGGCCGCTGACGATCAGCGGCGCGGCGGCGACGTGGGCCGCGCCGTCCAGCGCTCGCGCTATCCCGTCGTCGGCGCTCGGGAGCGGGCGGCCAGAGAGCTCGGCGAGCAGCGCCGGATCGAGCCCCAGCGCCGCTCGCACGACCGGGCGCTCGTCCTCGTCGTTCAGGATCAGGACGGCCCTGCCGGAGCCGCTCAGGCGCGCCGCCGCGGAGAGGACGATCTCTTGAATCGCGGGCGCCGAACACGCCGACGCGAGCGCGTGGCTGGCCTCGGTCAGCGCGCGGATCTGCGAACGGTGCCTCTCCTCGTGTTCGATCACAGGCAGACGATTCTCGGATGCCGCATGAGGGTGCTCTCGCGGACGATGGGTGTACATCCCTGACCCGATCAGCCGGGCACGCTCTTGGAACACGGCGCCACCACACCAGAGCACGAGCAGGCGGTATGCCTCTTGCGGCCCAGTCATAGGAGCGCGTGGACATGCGCGCCAGCCGAGCCGCAGGAGATCCGGCGCAGAAAACTTGGCCCGGTATCCCGATTCCTGAGCAAACCCGCGCAGCGTGGATTTCCGCGACATGCCGCCCGAGCTCCTCCTGGCCGTGGCCGGCGCGGCGCTCTCCTTCGGGCTGGTCCAGACGCTCCGGCTCGCGTGGAGGCGCGCATGGCAGCGGCGCCGGCTCTCGCGGTGCCGGGCGCAGGGCGCCGCGGGAGAGGCCCGCGCCGAGGCGCTCCTCCGCGAGCTCGGCTACACCATCGTCGGCCGGCAGGTCGCGGTCTCGTACGGAGTCCAGATCGACGGCGAGCCGGTCAGCGTCGGGCTCCGCGCCGACTACCTCGTGGCGCACGGTCCCAGGCGGTATGTCGCCGAGGTGAAGACGGGCCGGCTCGCGCCGCGCATCGACACGCCCGCGACGCGGCGGCAGCTGCTCGAGTACCGCGTCGCGTTCGACGTCGACGGCGTGCTCCTCGTCGACGCGGAGTCCCGGCGGGTGCGGTCGGTGGTGTTCCCGCTGCCCGCCGGCGCCGCGGCCGCGTCACCGTACGGCGCGCGCCTCGCGTGGGTCCTGGCGGCCGTCGTGGGGGGCCTCGTCGCGGCGATGGCCGCGCGCTCCGCGGGGTGACGCGGGCGCGCGGCGGGCCAGAGCGCGGCCTACGCGCGGCTCGCGGCGCGGCGCGCGCGGCGCCTGCGGCCGGCGAGCAGCAGGAGACCGAGCCCGAGCAGGCCGACCCTGGCCGGCGAGGCCTCCGAGGTCGCGCCCGCGCGGCAAGCGCAGGACGTGTCGGGCTTGTTGCCGCCCGTGCCGCCGCCGCTCGCGCCGCCGGAGCCGGAGCCAGAGCCGGAGCCGGAGCCGGTGGTCAGATCCACCGGATCGTCGAGCCCCACGTCGGGTCCGATCGGCCCTCCGCTCGCGGCGGAGGCGGCGCCGCCGTGGACCACCGGCTCGCCGCAGGCCCCGTTGACGCACGGCGCGTTGCCGGGGCAGACGGCGCCCGCGCACGCATCGACGCAGCTCCCGGCGACGCAGACCTGCCCGTCAGCGCACGTCTTGCCGTCGCAGCCGGTGTCGACGCAACGGCCGTCCTCCCCGCACACCTTGCCGGTCGGGCAGGTGCGGCAGCCGCAGTTGGACTGGCAGATGCCGCGCTCGCAGACCGCGCCGTCCTCGCACTCGATGTGGGCGCAGAGATCCACGCACCGCCCGAGCTGGCACTCCTGGTTCGCGGGGCAGACGACGCCGTCGCACCCGCCCACGCAGTTGCCGCCGACGCAGATCTGGCCGCCGGTGCACTCCTTGTCGACGCACGCCGGCTCCACGCAGAAGCCGTCGTCGTTGCAGACGAGGCCGAGGTCGCAGACCACCTCGCCGCGCCCGCAGTACGGCACGCACGCCCCGCGGTTGCACACGAAGCCCTCGTTGCAGAGCCCCTCGCCGTTGTCGACCTTGCCGTCGCAGTCGTTGTCGATGTTGTCGCAGGTCTCTTTCTGCTCGCCGGGCTCGAGCACGGGCAGGCACTGGACCTCGCCCTCGGTCGCGCAGCCCGTCCTGCCCACGGCGCACGCGCCCTGCAGGCCCGTATCGCAGACCTCGCCGCCGCCTTTGCAGGTCACGCCCGTGATGTAGTAGACGAAGTCGTTGAAATCGCCGTCGTTCTCGTACCCGCCCTGGTTCCCCTTCCAGCTCGTCGCGGTCACGGGCAGGTCCTCGAAGGCGACATAGAACGCGTCGGGCTCGGCGGTCGACGTGTAGATCAGCGTGGTCACCCACGGCTCGTTCGGCGTGCAGCTCGTGCAGACGGTGTTCAGCTCGCGCTGCGAGAACTTCGTCTGGGTGCAGTAGGTGCCCGCCTTGCCGATCAGCGCGAAGCCGACCAGACCGCCCTGGTACCGCCGATCGTTCCGGATGTCCGCCGCCGAGAACTGCCGCGGCGTCCAGCCGTGCTGCCCCGTCTGGGTGGTCTCCATCGTGGCCAGCGGGCAGAAATCGTCGTCGTCGCAGTCGAACGCCGTCGAGGTGTCCGCGGGGATCAGCTCGTAGATCTGGTTGTCCGGCGGGCGCACGCCGCTCGCGGTCGCGTTGTACCAGCCGAACGCGACCTTGCACCCGCCCCCACGCAGCACCAGCTCTCCCGAGAACCCGCAGAGCGGCGAGAAGACACCTGGCTCCGTGCTCGCGTCGGCCACCGGATCGATGTCTTCGTCCCGGTGCATGAAGAGCCCTTCAAGCGTGACAGCGTCGTCCTCGAAGCCCCGGCTCCTCACGAGGCCAAGCTCGTTGTCCTTGACCGGCGTGGGCAGGCGCGTGCCGTCCAGCTGCTCCACAGCAGCGCTCGCGGGCACGGCCCCCGCGAGCGGGGCAAGCGACAGGAACAAGGAAAAGGCGGCTCGATCCGCGCGGCGGCGAGGCGTCATGAAATAAGGCGTTTGCGGCATGAACACCACTCTACACCTCCCGAGGAGACCAGGGTGGATGAGATTACACATCTCCACACCGCGAGAATTATGCAGCACGGTTGTTCCTGCGTCGCGGCGCGCGGCCGCTTTGACGCACGCCGTCACCACGACGCATGGAGTAGATCTGACGTTGAGTCGACCGCCAGCGTATTCCGGCGCCGCTCCGCCTCGCGCCGGGACAGGCCTCCTCGGGGCGCTGCGCGGACGACTGCGGCGGAATCGGCACAATGGCGCAATGAAAGAGGGGAGCAATGAAACGACGGCGCGCGCAACGAAACAACCAACCGCGCGGCCGATCAACGCAGCGGCGCTCCCGGCGCGGGGTGTTGCCCGGGTGTGGTAGGCTCGCGCGGTCAGGCTGCGCGTTTCCACCGCCACCGTATGACCAAGAAATCGCTCCGCGTCTATTTCATCGCCCACCACGACGGCCGCTTCACCGGCATCCTCCTGCGCACGTGGGCATTCCTCTTCGATCGGCCGGCGCCGTCCGCCTATGGCGCCTCCGAGGACGAGGTGCTGCGCGCGATCGAGGTCGAGCTCCACGCGAGGCTCGCCACGGACGAGGACGATCTCGATCGCTACCTGTGGGACGAGTCGTTCGAGGTCCGCTCGCTGGACGTCGACGTCCACCCGCAGACCACGGTCAAGCGGACCGCCGTCGTGGGCCGGCGCCAGATCCCGCTGCGGCTCACGTACCTCGCGAGCAAGCTCGCCGAGGGCGGCGTCCGCGTGATGCTCCCCCGCTTCGGCTGGTCCGTGGTCCTCGAGGATCTCTCGATCGCGCCCGACGTGCTCCGCCAGCTCGTCACGAGCGCGCTGCTCGGCGAGTCCCCGCGGTCGCTCTTCGATTTTCGCCGGGAGGGAGACGAGTACGTGCGCCCGTGGTCGCCGCGCCGGATGGAGCGCGCCGGCCGGAGCGCTCGGCGCCCGGAGGACGAGCGCCCCACGCTGCACGCCGTCTCCGAGGATCTCGTCGAGAAGGCCGCGCGCCAGCGGCTGCCGCTCGCGGTGGGTGAGTCCGAGGAGCTGGAGCGGGCGCTGCCGCTGTTCGACGCGGCGCGCGCCACGTCGATGCCGTCCATCCTGCTGGTGGGCGGCCCGGGCGTCGGCAAGACGACCTGGGTCCACCGGCTGGCGCGGCGGTTCGCGGCGTGGCGAAGGGACAAGGCGCGCGCGAGCTCGCCGGGCCTGTTCAGCACGTCGGCCGATCGGCTGCTCGCCGGGATGAAGTACCTCGGTATGTGGCAGGCGAGGTGCCTGAGGCTCGTGAGCGAGCTGTCGCACGAGGGGGATCTGCTCCACGTCGGCGCGCTCCTGCCGCTGCTGCGGCCGCAGCCGGACGGCGCGTCGATCGGCGACGTGTTCCTGCCGGCGCTCCGGACGGGCGAGGTGAGCCTCATCGCGGAGTGCACCGAGCCGGAGCTCGAGGCGTGCCAGCGCCGCGCGGCCTCGCTCGTGGCGTGCTTCCAGATCGTCCGGCTGCGCGAGCCGGATGCGGCCGCGGTGCCTGCGCTGCTCGCGGAGTACGAGGCGCGGAAGGAGACGCGCGTCCGGCTGCACCCGGCGGGCAAGAAGCGGCTGGTGCAGCACCTCGCGATGTTCCGGCGCGACGTGCTCTTCCCCGGCAAGGCGTTCCGCTTCTTCGACTGGCTCGCGCAGGAGGCCGGTACGCGGGCCGGCGCGGAGGCAGAGGCGGCCGGCGCGGCGCCGGCGCGCGTGCTGTACCCGCGGGACGTGTCCGAGGCCTACGCGCGCCACTCGGGGCTGCCGATCGAGCTCATCGCCGACGAGATCCCCGCGAGCGCCGAGACGATCGCGCGCGGGCTGAAGCGGCGCGTGATCGGGCAGGACGAGGCGTGCGACACGGCGGCGCGGGTGCTGGCGCGCTTCAAGGCCGGGATGAACGACCCCGAGCGCCCGTGCGGCACGCTGCTGTTCGTCGGCCCGACCGGCGTGGGCAAGACGGAGCTCGCGAAGGAGCTCACGCGGTCGATGTTCGGCGACGAGGGGCGGATGATCCGGCTCGACATGAGCGAGTACAGGCTCCCGGGCTCGTCGGCGCGCCTGCTCGCGGCGGGGCCGGACGCGACGACGCTGGCGCAGCGCGTGCGGCAGGAGCCGCTGTCGCTCGTGCTCCTCGACGAGATCGAGAAGGCGCACCGCGAGGTGTTCGACCTCTTGCTCGGGATCCTCGGCGAGGGGCGGCTGACGGACGAGGACGGGCGCCACGTGGATTTCCGGATGGTGCTCATCGTGATGACGTCGAACCTCGGCGTCGCCGACCGGGCGCCGGTCGGCTTCGGCGGCGACGACGAGCGCGTCCTGCCCCCGGGCGCGCGGCGCGGGGCGCCGGCGGGCGTGCGCGAGCACTTCCGGCCGGAGTTCGTGAACCGCATCGACCACGTCGTGCAGTTCCGGGGCCTCGGGCGGGACAGCGTGCTCAGGATCGTCGATCTCGAGCTCGCCAAGGCCGAGGCGCGCACAGGGCTCGTGCGGCGCAACCTGAGGCTCCGCGTGCTGCCCGAGGCGCGATCCTTCCTGGCCGAGGCGGGGTTCGATCCGAGGCGCGGGGCGCGGCCGCTGAAGCGGGTGATCGAGGAGCGGGTGATCACGCCGATCGCGGCGCGCATGGCGGAGGATCCGGGGTGCAGGGATCGGGAGGTCGTGGTGGCGGGCGGGGGCGCGGGGCTCGAGGTGCGGTTCGGGTAGCCGGCCGAGAGGGGGCGGGCGCAGCCCTCGCCGAGCGGCCTTGCGCCCCTCAGCCCGCGCCGGCGGGCTGTTCGACCCCGGGGCCGGGCTCACCGTGCACGACGGCCCACACGAACTCCGGAATGAGCGCGAGCGAGTGCTGGTCCTGCGTGACGCCGATGAGGCCGCTGACGAACTCCAGGGGGTGCTCCCGGCGCTGCGCGTCGATGAACCGCAAGGGCACGCTGGTCAGCCCCGGCGGGAGCTGCGCGAACCCGGGTCCCTCCGGATCCGCCAGCGCGGAGAGCGGGTTGCGCCGGGCCTCCGCGGCCTTCCAGCGATCGAGCCAGCCGTCGAGGTACGCATTCCAGACGAAGTGGTCGGCCGGCCAGGCGCGCAGGTACGGAAAGAGCACGTGGATCCACCCGGTGAGCTCGTCCGCGGCGTTCTCGTACCGGAAGAAGGCGCGCCAGAACGCTGGATCCTGGCGCCCCTCCGCCGCGGCGACGATCTGGTCGACCACCGGCAGGAGCACGTCAGTCCAGCGCTCCGCCCCGAAGGGGACGAACGCCGCCGCGCGGTGGCGCACCCAGCGCCAGTCGTCCGCCGTGCCGAGCAGGTAGATGCGCGGGATCCCACGATCCGGAAAGCTCATGTCCGCGGGGAAGGGCGGCTGCCACTCGAAGTGCGGCACGAACGGCGTCATCACCGTGAGCTCCGACGCCACGCGCTCCACCGGTCCCGTGGTGGAGAAACTGGCTGTCACGAGCTCCCGCAGCTTGCCGATCCGCGCGGTGATCAGGGTGGAGAAATCCGAGAACGCGACGGGCCACGGGTTCACCTCGCCCAGCGTGAAATCCGGCCGATCGATCCTCAGCTCGAAGTCGCTGTCGTCGAGGAGCACCTGACGCCGCTGCGCCTCGTTCGCGGCGACGTGGAGCGTGAACCCCCGGGCAAGGCAGAACCAGACCACGTCGGGTGACAGCACGAGGGGATAACGCTGGGTATAGGCCATGTAGGCCGCCTGGACGAGCGGGTGCACGTCCGTGCGTCCGACGAGGGGCAGGCGATGGCGGTAGGCGGCCTCGACGGGCGAGACGAGCAGGCTCTGCACCGTCGCTTCCTCGTCGAACGCGGGCAGGGGCGCCGTCGAAGGCGCGACCTCGGCAACGTCGATCGTCGTGACGCTCATGGCTCCTCGTCCTCCTGGCCCTGCGCGACGGCTTCATGGGCCAGCGCTGCCGTAGATAGAACCTCGTACACAAGCGCGCCGCGCGAGACAACTCGCGCCGGCGGCGGCCGCGCAGCGAGCGGGCTCAACCCTGGAATCGCCTCGGCAGCACCTCGACCTCGTCGGGCGCGCCGACGCACGGCCGCGCGCCAGACGCGTGAGCGGAGAGGCAGCAAGCGCTCACCCACAACGTAATATTCCAGTAAAGCTGACACGTCCGTGGGTGCAATCGGAGCGCCAGGTTACCTGCTCGGCGGACCGACCGCAATCGCGATGCTTGTCGCCGCGCCGCCCTGGATGCATGCGCGGATTCGGTCCCGGCGGAGCGCCACAATGGCGCGAAGGCGCGGGGATCTCCGGTCCACAAGGCGGATCCGGAGAGATTCGCGGTTGGCCGAGCGGGGCGACATGGCACGGCATATCCCGCGTGAAGGCGAGGATCGAGGCGCTTGGCAGCGCATGAATTTCGCGTCATTCATGGCGCATGGCCTCCTCGCGCACCTCCTCGCGTAGCCGTTCGCCTTCGCCGTCGAAAGCCACAGGTGTCCGCGGGGGGCTGCGCGCCCAGATGAAGAGCTCGGGCAATTACGCGCATTCCGTGACCGACGCCGGCGGCACGTCCAGCAGCACGGCCGCGCCCAGCGCCGTGAACCAGGCCGCGGCTCCCAGCCCGACCCCGAAGCCAGACCCCTTCTCCGGCTGGGATCCCGTCACGCGGAAGAGCACCAGCAAACCGAGCTCGCCCGGCCCGACGACCACGACGACGGCCGCGCCGCACAGTCCATCAGGGAGCCAGTTCGGGAGCACGACGACCGGCAACAACAGCCCCAATGTCGGCCGAGCACCCACCAGCGCGCCAAGCTCCCCGACCGCGACGCCGAGGCCGCCGCTCTCCAACGCCGGGAACCTGCAGGATCCGGTCAGGCCTCGCTCCGCCGATGGCGGCTTCCCCAAGGGCTCCTCACAGCCTCAGACCACCGAGCCCATCGTCAGGCCTCGCTCCGCCGATGGCGGCCTCCCCAAGGCCCCCACACAGCCTCAGACCACCGAGCCCACCGTCAGGCCTCGCTCCGCCGATGGCGGCCTCCCCAAGGCCCCCACACAGCCTCAGACCACCGAGCCCATCGTCAGGCCTCGCTCCGCCGATGGCGGCCTCCCCAAGGCCCCCACACAGCCTCAGACCACCGAGCCCATCGTCAGGCCTCGCTCCGCCGACGGCGGCCTCCCCAAGGCCCCCACACAGCCTCAGACCACCGAGCCCACCGTCAGGCCTCGCTCCACCGATGGCGGCCTCCCCAAGGCCCCCACACAGCCTCAGACCACCGAGCCCATCGTCAGGCCTCGCTCCGCCGACGGCGGCCTCCCCAAGGCCCCCACACAGCCTCAGACCACCGAGCCCATCGTCAGGCCTCGCTCCGCCGATGGCGGCCTCCCCAAGGGCTCCACACAGCCTCAGACCACCGAGCCCATCGTCAGGCCTCGCTCCGCCGATGGCGGCCTCCCCAAGGGCTCCTCACAGCCTCAGACCACCGAGCCCATCGTCAGGCCTCGCTCCGCCGATGGCGGCCTCCCCAAGGGCTCCTCACAGCCTCAGACCACCGAGCCCATCGTCAGGCCTCGCTCCGCCGATGGCGGCCTCCCCAAGGGCTCCTCACAGCCTCAGACCACCGAGCCCACCGTCAGGCCTCGCTCCGCCGATGGCGGCCTTCCCAAGGGCTCCTCACAGCCTCAGACCACCGAGCCCATCGTCAGGCCTCGCTCCGCCGATGGCGGCCTCCCCAAGGGCTCCTCACAGCCTCAGACCACCGAGCCCACCGTCAGGCCTCGCTCCGCCGATGGCGGCCTCCCCAAGGGCTCCACACAGCCTCAGACCACCGAGCCCACCGTCAGGCCTCGCTCCGCCGATGGCGGCCTCCCCAAGGCCCCCACACAGCCTGCCGACCAGCCATCTCCGGGCCTCGGGAAGGGTCCCCAAGGGAACACCAAGGCGACGGAGCCAGGAAGCACGGGTCCCAAGGGGGGCGAGGTGCCCGGAGGGACGCCCCCGAAGGAGACCGTCGCAAAGGACAGCACGTCAGCTCAGACCTCCCCCAAGACGGGCGAGACCGGCGCGAAGAGCGCCCCCGCCGGTAAACCCGCTTCCACCGCGGAGCCCACGCGCGCCAGTCCCTCCGACTCGAAGTCACAGCCCGCGGGGCAGGGCTCCCGGCAGCCGGGGACCGGCGGCTCGGGACCATCGCCGGGAAGCTCGTCCACCACGGCCGACCCGGCGCAGGACGGCAAGGTGACATGGATCGCGGACAAGGTCGTCGAGAAGTCCGAATGGAGGACTCATACGGGTAGAGGCAGCCGCAAGAAGGCGAAGCGAGGCCTCCCGAGCATCGCCGAGCAGCTGACCAGCGGCGGCTTCCCCACCCATCCCGCGCAGGCGAAGAAGGATCTCGGGAGGCGCTTCCCCGGGGGACCGCTGTTCAACGAAGCCGAGTGGAACGCCTTCGAGCAGCTCTCCTCGACCCCTCAGGGACAGCGCTGGCTCAACGCCTCCGGCATGCTCACGCTCGACCAGGTCAAGCGGTACCTGTCGGACGACAAGAAAGAGAATCGCGAGAGGTTCCGCGGCTTCCACCAGCTCCACAAGCCGAGCAAGGTCGTCCTCGCGAGCTACGTCTCGCGACAGAGGAACAGCGGCGAGGGCGGGCAACGCTTCGATGGCACCCCTCCAGCCGCGGTGGCCCTGTCGATGGAGGCGAGGCACGCGACCGACCCGGCGAGGCGGGGCGAGCTCAAGCAGGAGATCGATCGGGGCATCGCGGCAGAATGGGCCAAGACGCTCGAGCACACGGCGCCGAACGACGACGCGACCACGGCGATCGCGCTAGGCGCCGTGCCGAACCCGACGGGAAGCGGCACCCTCTCGAACGACGACGTCCTCGCCAGGCACAACCAGTCGATCGAGGTGCTCACGAACGTCTTTCACCTGCTCCAGGAAGGCGCCGAGATCTACGACGACAGCGCGAAGAGCCATGTCCCGCTCCGCGACGTCCCCGTCGCCAAGCTCCTCTCCCACGGCGGCCGGGTCAACATCCAGATCCCCGCGGGCACCCCCCCGTACGCGGTGACCGAGCTCCTCGGCATCACCGACGGGCACGGCAACCCGCAGGCCGGCGTGTTCCCGCGCGCCTTCGGGACGCACCACATCGCGCTCGGCAAGGGCAAATTCAAGGAGGAAGGAGGACACGTCGCCGCCATCAAGTCCAAGCTCGACGACACCGAGCTCTACGGCATGAACCTCGCCATCGGCGGCCTCGGCCTCAAGGACTTCAACGGCGACGTCATCCTGCCAGACGGCGCTCACGGCCACATCTTCATCGGCCACCGGCCGCCCAGGTCGGACAGGCCGGGCGCCCTCCAGATCGGCATCGAGACGACAGGGCCCAACGCGCCCAGCACCGTCGGCTACATCCACAACTGGCGCTCCACCGAGAAGACCGCCAACCCCATCTCCAGCGTCGGCGGCCTCAAGCAGGACAAGATCGGTGACGACCAGATCAAGAATGCTCGCACCGTCGACCTGGGCAAGCTCGGCGACGACTGGGCCGGGGTCCTCAAGGACCGAGCGGACAGGTTCGAGCGTGACCTGGCGGAGAGGGGCAGAGAGGCGATCGACGAGCTCGTCGGCCCGCGCGCCCTGCCGCCGGAAGGCATCGAGGACACCGATCGGCGTGCCTCCGAGCACCGGTCGGGAGGGCCCGATCGGGAG
This sequence comes from Sorangium sp. So ce145, assembly GCF_051525985.1. Classification (NCBI taxonomy): domain Bacteria; kingdom Pseudomonadati; phylum Myxococcota; order Polyangiales; family Polyangiaceae; genus Sorangium; species Sorangium sp. So ce145. The sequence goes on from NZ_CP150315.1 coordinate 9,824,362, forward strand.
CCGCGGGACGGCGAGCCCCGCGATCCGCCCGGGGATCGGGCGTCATCACCGAAGGAAGATGCCCAGGACACCGAGCCGCGCGCCCCCGAGCAGCCGACGCGAGGGGCAGAGCAAGCCCCCAAGGACAACGAGCCGCGCGAGCTGCGCGGTGATGCCCCGGAGCAGAGGACAGCCAAGGCGACGGAGGCCTCGAGTCCTCAGGCGGGCGCTTTGCCGGCGCAGGGCGCCCAGGAAAAGGCGCCGGAGAGACCCGGCCAGCCACGGCCAGAGACGGCCCCGCAGCTGCCCGCGCGGCCCCCCGGGAACCCGGCCACGGCCATCACCACCGGGATGATCGCGCCGGCCGGCTCGCCCGCGGCCAGCGCACAGGGCTCCTTCGCAGCCTCCGCGACCCCGAACCCGGGGACTCTGCCGTGGCTCGATGACAGCAGCGACGAGGAGGACATCGAGAGCACCTCCGATCTGGTCGTGAACGCGCTCCCCGACGAGTACCTGCATGACTCGATGGTGACGTTCGACCCGGAGAACGTGCCGCGCCCCCTCGTGAGCCCCAGGCCATCGCAAGCGGCCATCGACAGCATCCTCGACCGCTGGAAGTTCGACGATAACGTCTCCTTCAAGGACGATCTCCGCACCGATGGGCTCACGTTACCGGGCGAGGACCCGGACATCGGCCCAGGGCCCTTCGAGAGCACCGTCTTCCCGGCCGGCATTGGAGTGCCCGTCACCTTGCCGCCGGAGCTCGTTGAGCTGCGCGTCGTGCTCACCATCGCCCATGAGCTCTCTCATGCCTACCAGTACGACACCTTCAAGCTCATCAACCTCGAAGGCAAAGAGGCCGAGTTCGATCGCCTGCCACCGAACGAGCGAGATCGGCATGAGACCGCGTTCGCACAGCAGAAGGCGGCGCTCGAGGTGCTGGGCTACCAGTCGGAGCTCGTCAATCTGGAGCGCTTCAGGAAGACGCTCAATCAGGACGAAGCCCGTGCCTACCACGATGGGCTGCAGGCCATGGAGGACCAGGCGAGGACCCGGCGGGACGAGCACTTCGAGCAGCTCACTCCGGAGCAGCAAGCCCTGTTCATCCAGGATGGAATCGAGGCCGTCCTCGATGACATCCAGCGTGGCGTCGACGAGGAGTTCTTCGGTAGCGATGCGCAGGACGCAGACGCGCAGGACTCGGAGAACGAGGACCAGAGCCGTGACGACGACGAGGATCACAGCGATACGAACTCAGACCCCGACGACCTGGAGGACCAGACTGACGACGACGGCTCCGAGGACGAGGACGACGACGAGGACGACGACGAGGACGACGACGAGGACGAGGACGACGACGAGGACGAGGACGACGACGAGGACGAGGACGACGACGAGGACGAGGACGACGACGAGGACGAGGACGACGACGAGGACGGAGGTCGCTTCGCGCCATCGCAAGGGCCCGAGCCCGGCCGCGAGGCCCCGCCTCTAGCGCCGTTGACGCCTGCAGGCGGACAGCAGGCCGGCGCGCGCGGCGGGTCCTCCGCGACGAACACCAGAACCGACGGGGACGGCAGGGGTGTCGAACAGCGGTCCGGGGCCCCCAAGGAGCTCGGGGTCGACCCGAGCGCCACGAAGCAGGGTGCCACTGTCACCGGAAGCCCCGCTCCATGGGACACCGGCTCTTCCACCACCACCGACGGCCTCGCGACCCAGAGCACCTCCACGACCGATGGCAAGGCCTCGATCGATGCGACGCTCAAGGCGCTGAACGAGAAAAGCGCCCAATGGTCTCATCCGGCCACCGACGACAACAAGCAGGAGGCCGCGGCGCTGCTCGGCGAGCTCATGCGAGCTCAGGGCGTGGATGAGTCGCTCATCGAGCGGCTCGCGGAGCTCATCGAAAACCCCGACTCCCTCTCCCAGTCCCAGTTCGCCATCTGCGCGCTGAACGGCGTGCTCCACTCGTTGCTCACCTCCGACCTGGGCGGGTTCGCGCGCGTGGTCGCGGCCGAGTTCTCCGGCAAGCTCTTCGACCGCGAAGGCAAGCTGCTCGCCGACTTCTCGCTGCCCGCGCAGGGCGAAGACGGCGCTGCCACGAGCCCGAAGATCGCCGATCCCATCCAGCGTGCCATCCGCGGCGAGATCCCGCTGGACCAGGCACCCATCGGCAACAAGCTGCTCCAGAACGGCATGAAGAAGGCCGGGGCCAAGCGCGCCGACGTCGAGCGCAAGGGGGGCGCCCTCTCCGACAAGCACGTCCTCGATTACCTCCTCGCCCGGGGCATGGGCAAGATGCTCAGCAAGCTCGCCCCGGACCAATACAAGGCCGACGCCGAGAACACCGCCCAGGCCATCCCCGGCTACCTCGACAAGGCAGCCACGAGGCCCGAAGGCGCCGCCGGTCCGTCCAAGAAGCACGGCGATCTGCTGCTGTCGGCGAACTCGCTGGTGACGCTCTTCAACGGCATCCTGGGCGGCGACGCCCGGACCATGGTCGCCGGTGACGGCTACGACGTCGACCGAATCAACGACGTGCTCTCGCGGCCCGACCAGGCCCCGTTCGCCCTGGCCACGGTCCTCGACGGCAAGGCGCTCGCCGAACGTGCGAAGGAGTTCGCGAAGGATCCAGCGAAGTCCAGGCCGTTCGACGACGCGGGCACGTTCGACGCGTCGAGCACGCACCAGGTCGTCATCAACGGCAAGATCACGGACAACGGCACGCACTACACCGTGCCCATCTATTCCTGGGGGCAGACCTTCTCCGTCGACGTGAAGAAGGAGGTCATGCCGAAGCTCTTCACCGTCGTTACCTACGGCTCGTTCGCCACGGCGCCAGGGCAGGCGCAGGCGCCCGCCACGTCCGGTTCAGCCCAGGACCAGGCCGCGAACGTCACCGGAATGCTGCCCGACGAGACCCCCGCGCCCTCCAGCGGGAGGAAGCGGACAGCCGCGCAGACGCACAGCGACGACGAGCAAGACGCTCCGGCGAGCTCCAAGAGAGCGAAGAATGCGGGGCAGCCCTCCTCTTCGTCGCCGGCGGCGCAGCCGGCGCCGAGGAGCGGCACAGGCCTCCTGGCGTTCCGGCACATCGACGCGCTCCAGGGCTTGATGCGCGACATGTCGAATACGACCCCGGAAGCGCAGACGATGCGGGGGATCCCCGGCGGAGGGGCGTTCACCAGCAAGCGCGGCGAAGACGGCGAGCTGCGCGCCGATCTGCGTCCGGACGAGGTTACCACCCTTCGCCAGAAGGTCGACGACTTCTCCCGCGTCGCTCAGGACCTGCTCACAAGGACCCAGGACCTGCCGCAACAGGATCTGACCCTCTACAGGGTCATCAACGATCTCGACACCAGCTCGCTGAGCGAGGGCGACACGATCGACGAGATCCTCCCGAGCTCGACCTCATGGACCTCCGATCTGGCCCTGGATCAATGGGTCAAGGACGGCGGGCTCGTCATGAAGATCAACACCACGAGCCATTACCCGACGGTCATGTTCTCCTACCCCGACCAGCAGCGGGGCGTGGACCCGATCGCCTACAATCAGGATCAGAAAGAGGTCCTCCTGGTGCCTTCGCGCATGACCATCACCAAGGTCACCCCGCGAGAGCACAACGGCAAGCATTTCCACGAGGTCGAGGTGACGCCCGCACAGCTCGAGTCCGACGAGCTCGACGCCGTGTTCGAGAGAGCCTCCGAGCGCATCAAGGAGAAGCAGAACGCCAAGCCGAAGGAGAAGCACTTCGAGTTCGAAGAACAATCGGCCATCGCCGCGCAATTCGGCGATACCGTGGCCGACGAGATCTTCGGCTACGTCGACAAGCTCCCCGACCGCAGCGAGCGGGAGATCGTGGTTCGCGACAAGGACGGTACCCCCTGGCGGATCGCCTCCGCGGACAGCATGTTCGGTATCGACCTGGAGGAGAAGAAGGCGACGCCCGCGGGGCGCCCCGTGGACCCCACGGCCATCACCACCGGCATGCAGGCGCCAGCGCCCGCCGCGTCCGGTTCAGCCCAGGACCAGGCCGCGAGCGCCACCGGAATGCCGCCCGATGAGACCCCCGCGCCCTCCAGCGCGAGGAAGCGGACAGCCGCGCAGGCGCAGAGCGAAGACGAGCAAGACGCCCCGGCGAGCTCCAAGAGAGCGAAGAATGCGGGGCAGCCCTCCTCTTCGTCTTCGTCGCAGACGGCTCAGCCCGCGCCGGGGAGGGCCCTGGCGTCCCGGCACATGGACGCGCTCCAGGGCTTGATGCGCGACATGTCCAACACCAGCCCTCAAGCGCAGACGATGCGCGGGATCCCCGGCGGAGGGGCGTTTACCAGCAAGCGCGGCACGGACGGCGAGCTCAGCACCGATCTGCGCCCGGACGAGCTGGACACCCTTCGCCAGAAGGTTGACGACTTCTCGAGCGTCGCTCGGGACCTGCTCGCACGCACCCAGGACCTGCCTCAAGAGGATCTGACCTTCTACCGGGTCATCAACGGTCTCGACACCAGCTCTCTGGTCGAGGGCGGCACGCTCGACGAGCTCCTCCCGAGCTCGACCTCATGGACTCCCGATCTGGCCCTGAATCAATGGGTCCAGGACGGCGGGCTCCTGATGAAGATCAACACCACGAGCAAATACCCGACCGTGATGTTCTCCTACCCCGACCAGCAGCGGGGCAAAGAGCCGATCGCCTACAACCAGGCGCAGAAGGAGGTCCTCCTGGTGCCCTCGCGCATGACCATCACCAAGGTCACCCCGCGGGAGCACAACGGCAAGAGCTTCCTCGAGGTCGAGGTGACGCCCAGAGAGCTCAAGCCGAGCGAGCTCGACGACGTGTTCCAGAGAGCGTCCCAGCGCATCGAGGAGAAGCTGAACGCGAAGCCGAAAGAGGTGTCCTTCGAGGTCGAACAACGACCGGAGATCGTCGCGCAGTTCGGCGAAATTGTAGCCGACGAGATCCTGGGTTACGTCGGCAAGCTTCCCGACCCCAGCGAGCGGGAGATCGTGGTTCGCGACAAGGACGACACCCGTTGGCGGATCGTCTCGGCGGACGAGCGGTTCGGTATCGACCTTCAGGAGAAGGCGACACCCGCTGACATCGCCGGGAGCAGCGCCGCTGCGATGACCGGGGCCCCGGCGCCCAGCCCGGCCCGACCGCCCGCCCAAGGCGACGGCGCCTCAACGGACCATGCAGGCGCGCTGGCGACCGTCACCGGAATGGCGCCCATCCAGGACCCCGCGCCCGCCAGCGCGAGGAAGCGGACAGCCGCGCAGGCGCAGAGCGACGACGAGCAAGACGCTCCAGCGAGCTCCAAGAGAGCGAAGAATGCGGGGGAGCCATCCTCTTCCTCTTCTTCGCCGCAGCAGGTGCCGCCCGCGCCGGGCAGGGCCCTGGCGTCCCGGCACATGGACGCGCTCCAGGGCTTGATGCGCGACATGTCCAACACCAGCCCTCAAGCGCAGACGATGCGGGGGATCCCCGGCGGAGGAGCGTTTACCAGCAAGCGCGGCACGGACGGCGAGCTGAGCACCGATCTGCGCCCGGACGAGCTGGACACCCTTCGCCAGAAGGTCGACGACTTCTCGAGCGTCGCTCGGGACCTGCTCGCACGCACCCAGGACCTGCCTCAAGAGGATCTGACCTTCTACAGGGTCATCAACGATCTCGACACCAGCTCGCTGGTCGAGGGCGGCACGCTCGACGAGATCCTCCCGAGCTCGACCTCATGGACCTCCGATCTGGCCCTGAATCAATGGGTCCAGGACGGTGGGCTCTTGATGAAGATCAACACCACGAGCCATTACCCGACCGTGATGTTCTCCTACCCCGACCAGCAGCGGGGCAAAGAGCCGATCGCCTACAACCAGGCGCAGAAGGAGGTCCTCCTGGTGCCCTCGCGCATGACCATCACCAAGGTCACCCCGCGGGAGCACAACGGCAAGAGCTTCCTCGAGGTCGAGGTGACGCCCAGAGAGCTCAAATCGAGCGAGCTCGACGACGTGTTCCAGAGAGCGTCCCAGCGCATCGAGGAGAAGCTGAACGCGAAGCCGAAAGAGGTGTCCTTCGAGGTCGAACAACGACCGGAGATCGTCCAGCAATTCGGCGAAACCGTGGCCGACGAGATCCTCGGTTACGTCGGCAAGCTCCCCGACCCAAGCGAGCGGGAGATCGTGGTTCGCGACGAGGAGGGTACCCTCTGGCGGATCGTCGACGCGGACAAGCGGTTCGGTATCGACCTTCAGGAGAAGAAGGCGACGCCCGCTGACGTCGCCGAGAGCAGCGCCGAGGCGATGACCGGGGCCCCGGCGCCCAGCGCGGTCCACGCGGACGCCCAGGGCGACGGCGCCTCCACGGACCATGCAGGCGCGCTGGCGAACGTCACCGGAATGGCGCCCATCCAGGACCCCGCGCCCGCCAGCGCGAGGAAGCGGACAGCCCAGCAGGCACACAGCGACGAGGAGCAGGACGCCCCGGCGAGCTCCAAGAGAGCGAAGAATGCGGGCGAGCAATCCTCCTCGTCTTCGTCGCAGCAGGCGCCGCCCACGCCGGGGAGAGCCCTGGCGTCCCGGCACATGGACGCGCTCCATGGCCTGATGCGCGACATGTCCAACACCAGCCCTCAAGCGCAGACGATGCGGGGGATCCCCGGAGGCGGTGCGTTCACCAGCAAGCGCGGCACCGACGGCGAGCTCAGCACCGATCTGCGCCCGGACGAGCTGGACACCCTTCGCCAGAAGGTCGACGACTTCTCGAGCGTCGCTCGGGACCTGCTCACACGTACCCGAGACCTGCCGCAACAGGATCTGACCTTCTACAGGGTCATCAACGATCTCGACACCAGCTCGCTGGTCGAGGGCGGCACGCTCGACGAGATCCTCCCGAGCTCGACCTCATGGACCTCCGATCTGGCCCTGGATCAATGGGTCAAGGACGGCGGGCTCGTCATGAAGATCAACACCACGAGCCATTACCCGACGGTCATGTTCTCCTACCCCGACCAGCAGCGGCCCGGGGACGCGATCGCCTACAACCAGGCGCAGAAAGAGGTCCTCCTGGTGCCCTCGCGCATGACCATCACCAAGGTCACCCCGCGGGAGCACAACGGCAAGAGCTTCCTCGAGGTCGAGGTGACGCCCAGAGAGCTCAAGCCGAGCGAGCTCGACGACGTGTTCCAGAGAGCGTCCCAGCGCATCGAGGAGAAGCTGAACGCGAAGCCGCAGGTGAAGAGCTTCGATGCCGATGATCGAGCGGCCATCGCCAGGCAATTCGGCGATACCGTGGCTGACGAGATCCTTGGTCACGTCGACAAGCTCCCCGACCGCAGCGAGCGGGAGATCGTGGTTCGCGACAAGGACGGTACCCCCTGGCGGATCGCCTCCGCGGACAGCATGTTCGGTATCGACCTGGAGGAGAAGAAGGCGACCCCCGCGGACGCCGCCGGGAGCAGCGCCGAGGCGGTGACCGGAGCCTCGCCCGGGCGCCCAGCGACAGCGCTCGGCAGGCAGGCGACAGGCCAGACGCCGAACGGTCCCGCTCCAGGCCAACCCCGCGCTTCCACCACCAAAGACGGCCTCGCCGCGACCCAGCGCCGGCCGGCGGCCGACGGTAACGCCTCGATCGATGCCGCGCTCAAGGCGTTGAACGAGAAGAGCGCCCAATGGTCTCATCCAGCCACGGGCGCAAACAAGCAGGAGGCCAAGAGGCTCCTTGGCGACCTCATGCGCTCTCAGGGCGTCGATGAGGCGCTCGTCGAGCGGCTCGCGGAGCTCATCGACAACCCCAGCTCCCTCTCCCAGTCCCAGTTCGCCATCTGCGCGCTGAACAGCGCCCTCCACACGCTGCTCACCTCCGACCTGGGCGGGTTCGCGCGCGTGGTCGCGGCCGAGTTCACGGGCAAGCTCTTCGATCGCCAGGGGGGCCTGCTCGCGGACTTCTCGCTGCCAGCGCAGGGCGAAAACGGCGCCGCCATCGGCGCGCAGGTCGCCGATCCCATCCGCCGTGTCCTCCGGGGCGAGCTCCCGGTGCAGAACGCCGGGCTCGGCAACAAGCTGCTCCTCAACGGAATCAAGAAGGCGAAGGCCGGATCCGCCGACCGCGAGCGCAAAGGCAGCGCCTTCTCCGACGAGCACGTCCTCGATTACCTCCTCGCCCGGGGCATGGGCAAGATGCTCAGCAAGCTCGCCCCGGAGCAATACAAGGACGATGCCGAGAATGCCGCCGGCGCCATCCCCAGCTACCTCGACAAGACGACGCCGAGGGCCAAGGACGCGACCGATCCGTCCAAGAAGCACGGCGATCTGCTGCTGTCACCCAAGTCGCTGGTGACGCTCTTCAACAAGATCCTCGGCGGCGACGCCAAGACCATGGTCGCCGGGGCCGGCTACGACGTGGGCCGCATCAATGACGTCCTCGCGAGGCCCGACCAGGCGCCGTTCGCCCTGGCGACCATCCTCGACGGCAAGGCGCTCGCCGAGCGTGCCAAGGAGTTCGCGAAGGACCCCACGAAGCTCAGGCCGTTCGAGGATGCGCGCGCGATCGACACGTCGAGCACGCACCAGGTCGTCATCAACGGCAAGATCACCGAGGAGGGCGATCATTATGTCGTGCCCCTCCACACCTGGCAGCAGAGCTTCTCCATCAAGGTGAAGAAGGACGTCTTGCCGTCGCTCTTGCCGGTCTTCACGTACGGGACCTATCTCCCATCGCAAGCGCCGGCCGCGAACGACCCCGCCCGGAGCCAGGCACCGGTGCCCGCCGCATCCGGTACAGCCCAGGACCTGGCCGCGAACGTCGCCGGAATGCTGCCCGATGAGACCCCCGCGCCTTCCAGCGCGAGGAAGCGGACAGCCGCGCAGGCGCAGAGCGAAGATGCGCAAGACGCCCCGGCGAGCTCCAAGAGAGCGAGGAATGCGGGGGAGCCCTCCTCTTCGTCTTCGTCGCAGCAGGCGCCGCCCGCGCCGGGCAGGGCCCTGGCGTCCCGGCACATGGACGCGCTCCAGGGCTTGATGCGCGACATGTCCAACACCAGCCCTCAAGCGCGGACGATGCGCGGGATCCCCGGAGGCGGCGCGTTCACCAGCAAGCGCGGCACGGACGGCGAGCTCAGCACCGATCTGCGCCCGGACGAGCTGGACACCCTTCGCCAGAAGGTCGACGATTTCTCGAGCGTCGCTCGGGACCTGCTCACACGCACCCAGGACCTGCCTCGAGAGGATCTGACCTTCTACAGGGTCATCAACGGTCTCGACACCAGCTCGCTGGTCGAGGGCGGCACGCTCGACGAGCTCCTTCCGAGCTCGACCTCATGGACTCCCGATCTGGCCCTGAATCAATGGGTCCAGGACGGCGGGCTCCTGATGAAGATCAACACCACGAGCCATTACCCTACCGTCATGTTCTCCTACCCCGACCAGCAGCGGGAGAGAGAGCCGATCGCCTACAATCAGGACCAGAAGGAGGTCCTCCTTGTGCCCTCGCGCATGACCATCACCAAGGTCACCCCGCGGGAGCACAACGGCAAGCGCTTCCTCGAGGTCGAGGTGACGCCCAGAGAGCTCAAATCGAGCGAGCTCGACGATGTGTTCCAGAGAGCGTCCCAGGGCATCGAGGAGAGGCTGAGCGCGAAGCCGCAGGTGAAGAGCTTCGACGCCGAGGATCGAGCGGCCATCGCCGAGCAATTCGGCGATACCGTGGCTGACGAGATCCTTCGTTACGTGGACGAGCTCCCCGACCGCAGCGAGCGGGAGATCGTGGTTCGCGACAAGGACGGCACCCCCTGGCGGATCGCCTCCGCGGACAGCATGTTCGGTATCAACCTGGAGGAGAAGAAGGCGACGCCCGCGGGGCGCCCGGTGGACCCCGCGGCCATCACCACGGGGATGCAGGCGCCAGCGCCCGCCGCGTCCGGTTCAGCCCAGGATCAGACCGCGAGCGCCACCGGAATGCCGCCCGACGAGACCCCCGCGCCCTCCAGCGCGAGGAAGCGGACAGCCGCGCAGGCGCAGAGCGAAGACGAGCAAGACGCCCCGGCGAGCTCCAAGAGAGCGAAGAATGCGGGGCAGCCCTCCTCTTCGTCGCAGGCGGCTCAGCCGGCGCCGAGGAGCGGCGCCGGCCTCCTGGCGTCCCGGCACATCGACGCGCTCCAGGGCTTGATGCGCGACATGTCCAACACCAGCCCTCAAGCGCAGACGATGCGCGGGATCCCCGGAGGCGGCGCGTTCACCAGCAAGCGCGGCGAAGACGGCGAGCTCAGCACCGATCTGCGCCCGGACGAGCTTACCACCCTTCGCCAGAAGGTCGACGACTTCTCGAGCGTCGCTCGGGACCTGCTCACAAGGACCCAGGACCTGCCCCGAGAGAATCTGACCCTCTACAGGGTTATCAACGATCTCGACACCAGCTCGCTGGTCGAGGGCGGCACGCTCGATGAGCTCCTCCCGAGCTCGACCTCGTGGACCCCCGATCTGGCCCTGGATCAATGGGTCAGGGACGGCGGGCTCCTGATGAAGATCAACACCACGAGCCATTACCCGACGGTCATGTTCTCCTACCCCGACCAGCAGCGGGACGGAGAGCCGATCGCCTACAACCAGGGCCAGAAAGAGGTCCTGCTGGTGCCTTCGCGCATGACGATCACCAGGGTCACCGACCGGGAGCACAACGGCAAGCGCTTCCGCGAGGTCGAGGTGACGCCCACACAGATCCCGCCGCGCGAGCTCGACGCCGTGTTCGAAAGGGCCTCCGAGCGCATCGAGGAGAAGCAGAACAGCAAGCCGAAGGAGAAGCACTTCGAGCTCGACGAACAATCGGACATCGCCGCGCAATTCGGCGATATCGTGACCGACGAGATCCTTCGTCACGTCGACAAGCTCCCCGACCCCAGCGAGCGGGAGATCGTGGTTCGCGACAAGGCGGGTACCCGCTGGCGGCTCGTCTCCGCGGACAGCATGTTCGGTATCGACCTCCAGGAGAAGAAGGCGACGCCGGCGGACGTGCCGACAGGGTACAATCCAGCTCTGGACGGCGAGGACGATGCGGGCGACCTGCAGCCCCCCGCGCCCTCCAGCGCGAGGAAGCGGACAGCCGCGCAGGCGCACAGCGACGACGAGCAAGACGCCCCTGCGAGCTCCAAGAGAGCGAAGAACTCGGGGCAGCCCTCCTCTTCGTCGCAGGCGGCTCAGTCCCCGCCCGAGAGGAGCGGCACCGGCCTCCTGGCGTCCCGGCACATCAAGGCGCTCCACGACTTGATGCAGATGTCGGACACGAGCCCTGAAGGGCTGACGATGCGCGGGATCACCGGCGGAGGGGCGTTCACGAGCAAGCGCGGCGAAGACGGCGAGCTGAGCGCCGACCTGCGCCGGGACGAGCTGGACACGCTTCGATCCAAGGTCGACGATTTCTCCCGCGTCGCTCAGGACCTGCTCACAAGGACCCAGGACCTGCCCCGAGAGGATCTGACCCTCTACAGGGTCATCAACGATCTCGACACCAGCTCGTTGAGCGAGGGCGGCACGCTCGACGAGATCCTCCCGAGCTCGACGTCATGGACCTCCGAGCTCGCCCTGGATCAATGGGTCAAGGACGGCGGGCTCGTCATGAAGATCAACACCACGAGCCATTACCCGACGGTCATGTTCTCCTACCCCGACGAGCAGCAGGACAAGGACCCGATCCCCTACAATCAGGCGCAGAAAGAGGTCCTTTTGGTGCCGTCGCGCATGACCATCACCAGGGTCACCGACCGGGAGCACAAGGGCAAGCGCTTCCGCGAGATCGAGGTGACGCCCACACGGCTCCCGAAGGACGAGCTCGACGCCGCGTTCGAGAGAGCCTCCGAGCGCATCAAGGAGAAGCAGCACACCAAGCCGAAAGAGGTGTCCTTCGAAGTCGACCAACGACCGAAAATCGTCGAGCAATTCGGCGAAACCGTGGCCGACGAGATCCTTGGTCACGTCGACAATCTCCCCTACTCCGAGGAGATCGTGGTTCGCGACAAGGCGGGTACCCCCTGGCGGATCGTCTCCGCGGACAGCGGGTTCGGTATCGACCTCCAGGAGAAGAAGGCGGCGCCGGCAGACGCCGCTGGCAGCGCCGATACGGTGACCGGGGCCCCGGGGCCCAGCTGGACTCACGCGCCCCCCCAGGTCGACGGCGCCGCCACCACCAAGCAGCTCGGAAGCGCTCCGAGCACCGCGAATCAGGGTGCCGCTCTCACCGGAGGCGTAGCTCCAGGCAAAACCGCCGCTTCCACGGCCACCGACGGCCTCGCTGCGACAGGCAGCTCCCCCACGACCGACGGCAAGACATCGATCGATGCGCTGCTCAAGGAGCTGAACGAGAAGAGCGCCCAATGGTCTCATCCGGCCACGGACGAGGACAAGCAGGAGGCCGCGGCGCTGCTCGGCGAGCTCATGCGAGCTCAGGGCGTGGATGAGTCGCTCATCGAGCGGCTCGCGGAGCTCATCGAAAACCCCGACTCCCTCTCCCAGTCCCAGTTCGCCATCTGCGCGCTGAACGGCGTGCTCCACGCGCTGCTCACCTCCGACCTGGGCGGGTTCGCGCGCGTGGTCGCGGCCGAGTTCTCCGGCAAGCTCTTCGACCGCGAAGGCAAGCTGCTCGCCGACTTCTCGCTGCCCGCGCAGGGCGAAGACGGCGCTGCCACGAGCCCGAAGATCGCCGATCCCATCCAGCGTGCCATCCGCGGCGAGATCCCGCTGGACCAGGCCCCCATCGGCAACAAGCTGCTCCAGAACGGCATCAAGAAGGCCGGGGCCAAGCGCGCTGACCTCAAGCGCAAGGGCGGCGCCCTCTCCGACAAGCACGTCCTCGATTACCTCCTCGCCCGGGGCATGGGCAAGATGCTCAGCAAGCTCGCCCCGGAGCAATACAAGGCCGACGCCGAGAACACCGCCAGCGCCATCCCCGGCTACCTCGACAAGGCAGCCACGAGGCCCAAGGACGCCACCGGTCCGTCCAAGAAGCGCGGCGATCTGCTGCTGTCGGCCAATTCGCTGGTGACGCTCTTCAACGGCATCCTGGGCGGCGACGCCCGGACCATGGTCGCCGGCGACGGCTACGACGTGAGCCGCATCAACGACGTGCTCTCGCGGGCCGACCAGGCCCCGTTCGCCCTGGCCACGGTCCTCGACGGCAAGGCGCTCGCCGAACGTGCGAAGGAGTTCGCGAAGGATCCGGCGAAGTCCAGGCCGTTCGACGACGCGGGCGCGTTCGACGCGTCGAGCACGCACCAGGTCGTCATCAACGGCAAGATCACGGACAACGGCACGCACTACACCGTACCCATCTATTCCTGGGGGCAGACCTTCTCCGTCGACGTGAAGAAGGAGGTCATGCCGAAGCTCTTCACCGTCGTTACCTACGGCTCGTTCGCCACGGCGCCAGGGCAGGCGCAGGCGCCCGCCACGTCCGGTTCAGCCCAGGACCAGGCCGCGAGCGTCACCGGAATGCTGCCCGACGAGACCCCCGCGCCCTCCAGCGGGAGGAAGCGGACAGCCGCGCAGACGCACAGCGACGACGAGCAAGACGCTCCGGCGAGCTCCAAGAGAGCCAAGAATTCGGAGCAGCCCTCCTCGTCGTCGCAGGCGGCGCAGCCGGCGCCGAGGAGCGGCACCGGCCTCCTGGCGTTCCGGCACATCGACGCGCTCCAGGGCTTGATGCGCGACATGTCGAATACGACCCCGGAAGCGCAGACGATGCGCGGGATCCCCGGCGGAGGGGCGTTCACCAGCAAGCGCGGCGAAGACGGCGAGCTGCGCGCCGATCTGCGTCCGGACGAGCTTACCACCCTTCGCCAGAAGGTCGACGACTTCTCCCGCGTCGCTCAGGACCTGCTCACAAGGACCCAGGACCTGCCGCAACAGGATCTGACCCTCTACAGGGTCATCAACGATCTCGACACCCGCTCGCTGAGCCAGGGCGACACGATCGACGAGATCCTCCCGAGCTCGACCTCATGGACCTCCGATCTGGCCCTGGATCAATGGGTCAAGGACGGCGGGCTCGTCATGAAGATCAACACCACGAGCCATTACCCGACGGTCATGTTCTCCTACCCCGACCAGCAGCGGAACGGAGAGACGATCGCCTACAACCAGGACCAGAAAGAGGTCCTCCTGGTGCCTTCGCGCATGACCATCACCAAGGTCACCCCGCGAGAGCACAACGGCAAGCATTTCCACGAGGTCGAGGTGACGCCCGCACAGCTCGAGTCCGACGAGCTCGACGCCGTGTTCGAGAGAGCCTCCGAGCGCATCAGGGAGAAGCAGAACGCCAAGCCGAAGGAGAAGCACTTCGAGTTCGAAGAACAATCGGCCATCGCCGCGCAATTCGGCGATACCGTGGCCGACGAGATCTTCGGCTACGTCGACAAGCTCCCCGACCGCAGCGAGCGGGAGATCGTGGTTCGCGACAAGGACGGTACCCCCTGGCGGATCGCCTCCGCGGACAGCATGTTCGGTATCGACCTGGAGGAGAAGAAGGCGGCGCCGGCAGACGCCGCTGGCAGCGGCGATACGGTGACCGCGGAGACCGGCACCCCGACAGCTGCGAGCGCAGCGAGCCCGAGCGCCATCACCACCGGCTTCACCCCCGCCGCGAGCGTCTCACGGAACGCCCCGGAGGACATGCTGGCAGGGTACAACGCCTCGAACAGCCGCGATCACGCAGCCGCCCCGACCACCGCCACGATGTCCGGCAGCCCTTCCGGCGCCGGGCAAGCCGCGCAGCCCCAGGGAAGCCCCGTCGAGGATCTGATCCGCACGATCGAGGAGCGGAGCAGCACATGGCCTCGCCCGGCAGACGGCGAGCACAGGGAGGAGGCCGCCCAGCTTTTGAGCCAGCTGCTCCAGGCGCAGGGCGTGAGGAGCTCGATCGTCGAACGGTTGAGCACCCTCATCAAGCACCCTGCCTCGCTGTCGCAATCGGCGTTCACCAACTGCGCGCTGCACAGCGTCCTTTACACGACGCTCAAGAACGACCTCGCCACGGCATCGCACCTGGTCGTCGCGCTCTTCACCGGCAGGCCGCTCGGCCGGCTCGCGGGCGCGCCCGGCGCTGGCGCCTTCGGACAGCAAGGCTCGCGCTCTCGGGCGCTCAGCCACGGCCTGGAGCTCCTCCTGAGCCAGATGAAGGGAGACGTCCTGCCAGCGCACGGGCCGACTCCGAACAGACCGCTCCTCAACGGCCTCAAGACCGCCAAGGCCAAGCGCGACCGCCTGAAGGGGCAAGGCGCAGCCACCCAGGAGCTCGACGGCCACCTCTTCGACCACCTGCTCGCCCGCGGCCTCGTCGAGCTGCTCGGGGGGACGGCCGTCGCGGCGCTCGAGAAGCAGACCGACGGCGCCAAGGAGCCCGGCGTCGCCGCGGCGCAAGGCGATCTGCTGGTCTCGGCGAGATCGACCGCGCCCCTCATGAACGATGCGCTCGGCGCGGACGCGAAGATCATGACCAGCGGCTCCCCCGGCGAGCAGACGATCCGCAAGACGACGAAGATCCGGGTCGAGGTCCTGTCGGCCGAGCAGATCCGGAGAGAGTTCGGCCGTGAAGAGCTCTTCTCGGGTCCGCCGTCCCCGGTGAGCCCCGGCGCGGAGGGGCCCACGGCTGCACGCACGAATCCGGCGGACGTGGGCGCTGGGTACCGGCCTCAGGACGCCGCGAGCGGCAGGAGCGACGGGGCACAGACCGCGACCACCGCTTCCACGACGAGCGTCGAGAGCTCGCGGGAAGACAGCGCAATCCGCGAGGCGCCGGCCCCGCAAGCGACCGGCGCGCCGGCTGCTCTCGACGCGGGGCCCATCCCCGCGCCGATCGACGCCCTGGTGAAGACGCTCGTCGCGAAGAGCGCCGAGTGGTCCTCTCCGCGCACGCAGGCGGACAAGCAGGAGGCCATCGCGCTCGTGACCGAGCTCCTGCAACAGCTCGGCATGGACGCCCGGGTCGTCGACAGGGCGGGCGAGCAGGGCAAGGACACGCCTGATTCCGAGCACTCCGCCTGCACGTGCGTCCGTTAGGCCAGCGCCCGCGTCAGCCGCGCTCCGCGGGCGCGCTCCGCCGGCCTCCTCGCCAGGGCGCGGCTCGGCCGCTTCAGGCGAGCGCGATCCTCATCGGATGAGCAGCGCTCCCGGCGCCGAGCGGCTAAGCTCGGGCCGCGCCTGCCCATGAAGTTCGTCCACGCCGCCGACCTCCACATCGACAGCCCCCTCCGCGGGCTCGACCGTTACCCGGGCGCCCCTGTCGAGCAGATCCGCGGGGCCACCCGCCGCGCGCTCGAGAACCTCGTGAACCTCTGCCTCGCCGAGGAGGTCGACCTCCTGCTCCTCGCGGGCGACATCTATGACGGCGACTGGAAGGACTACAGCACGGGCCTGTTCTTCGCCGCGCAGCTCTCCCGCCTGCGCGCCGCCCGGGTGGACGTCGTGCTCCTCTACGGCAATCACGACGCCGAGAGCAACATCACGCGTCACCTGGAGCTCCCCGAAAACGCCCGGCGGCTCGATCCCCGCCGCCCCGAGTCCATCGTCTTCGAGCGGCTCGGGGTCGCCGTCCACGGACAGAGCTTCGCGACCAAGGCCGTCACCGACGATCTCGCCGCGGGTTATCCGGACGCGCGGGCGGGCCTCTTCAACATCGGCATGCTCCACACCTGCCTGGGCGGACGCGAGGGCCACGACAACTACGCTCCTTGCAGCCTGAACACCCTCGTCGGGAAGCGATACGATTACTGGGCGCTCGGCCACGTGCACACCCGGGAGGTGCTCTCGCGCGATCCGTACATCGCGTTCCCCGGCAACCTCCAGGGCCGCCACGCCCGCGAGACCGGCGAGAAGGGCGCCCTCCTCGTCGCGGTGGACGACGGCCGAATCACCTCGGTCGAGCACCGCCCCCTCGACGTCGTGCGGTGGAGCGCGTGCGAGGTCGATCTCTCCGCGGCCGCGAGCGCCGACGACATCGTGGATCTGACGCGGGAGGAGCTCGAGCGGCGCCTCGCCGAGGCGGACGGGCGCACGCTGGCCGCGCGGGTCTTCCTGTGCGGCGCGACGAAGGCGCACGCCGCGCTCCGCGCCGATTTCGAGCGCTGGACGGGGCAGATCCGCGCGATCGCCAACGATCTGGGCGGCGCGCTCTGGATCGAGCGCGTGCTCTCCCGGACGATCTCGCCGCTCCAGGTGGGCGCGCTCGAGGAGCGGGACGACGCGATCGGCCAGCTCACGCGGTCGCTGCGCGCGCTGCGCGACGACGAGGCGGGCCTGTCCTCGCTGCTGCGTGAGTTCGCGAGCCTCAGGAACAAGCTGCCCGTCGAGGCGCGCGAGGGGGACGACGCGATCCGCCTCGACGACCCGGCGTTCCTGCGCGAGGCGCTCGACGACGTGGAGCACACGCTGATCTCGCGGCTGCTCGGCGCGAGCGACGCGCCCTGAAGGTCGAGCGCGGCCCGCTCGAGCTCCGACGCCGCGGCTCGACGGTCGGCGGCGCGCAGCCCTCCGACCGCGGCTTGACGGCGCGCGGTTCTCCACCATGCACACCTCGCGATCCGGCGTGACGCGAGCATCACCTCGAACGTCCGGACGCCATGAAACGGGGGAATCATGGTCGACCAGGACGCTTTTCCGGAGCTGTTCCATCCGAGCAGCCGCGCCGAGCCGCACGCGATCTACGCGCGCATGCGGGCCGCGGGGCGCCTGCATCGCCTCGTTCACCCCCGCCTCGATGTGCCCATCTGGGTGGCCGTGCGTTACGACGACTGCGTGGAGCTCCTCAAGGATCCGCGCCTGATCCGCGACTTCCGCAAGCTCCCCGACGAGGTGCGCCGGCGTTATTTCCCGCTCAGCGACCGCACGACCTTCATGGATCAGCACATGCTCGACGCCGATCCGCCGGATCACACGCGGCTCCGGGCCATCGTCCAGCGGGCCTTCTCGCCGCGGATGATGGAAGGGCTGCGCCCGCGCATCCAGGAGATCGCGGACGGGCTCATCGACGCGGTGATCGACCGGCGCCGGATGGAGCTCATTGCAGACTTCGCGTTTCCGCTCCCCACCGCGGTGATCGCCGAGCTGCTCGGCCTCCCCGTCGAGGATCGCGGCC
Organism: Sorangium sp. So ce145; assembly: GCF_051525985.1. NCBI lineage: Bacteria > Pseudomonadati > Myxococcota > Polyangiales > Polyangiaceae > Sorangium > Sorangium sp. So ce145. The sequence continues at coordinate 9,842,441 of NZ_CP150315.1, forward strand.
GGTTCCGCCGGTGGACGAAGATCCTCCTCGCGCCCGCGAAAGATCGCGAGTTCGTGGAGCGCGCCCAGCCCGTGGTGGAGGAGTTCGCGGCGTACTTCCGGGCGCTCGCCGACGCGCGCCGCAAGGCCCCGCGCGACGACCTGATCAGCGGCCTCTTGCTCGCCGAGGAGCAGGAGCACAAGCTGAGCCCGGCGGAGCTCTCGAGCATGGTGTTCCTGCTGCTCGTCGCGGGCCACGAGACCACCGTGCACCTCATCGCGAGCGGCATGCTCCTCCTGCTCTCGCACCCCGCGGAGCGGCGCCGGCTGGACGAGGACCCCGGGCTCGTCGGCTCCGCGGTGGAAGAGGCGCTGCGCTGCGAGGGGCCGGCGGAGCTCTCGACGATCCGCTGGTCGCTCGAGGACATCGAGCTGTTCGGCGCCCGCGTGCCGGCGGGAGAAGGGGTCGCGGCGGGGCTCCTCGCCGCGAACCGGGATCCGCAGCACTTTCCGGATCCGGATCGCTTCGATATCGGCCGCTCGCCGAACCGGCACATCGGCTTCGGGGGCGGTATCCACTTCTGCCTGGGCGCGATGCTCGCGCGGATCGAGGCGGCGATCGCCTTCTCGACGCTCCTCCGGAGGCTGCCGCGCATCGAGCTCGCCACCTCGACCCGCGACATCGTATGGAGCGAATGGCCCACGATCCGCGGCCCGGCGGCGGTGCCTGTGGTGTTCTGAGGCGGACAAAACCCTCCTCTCGTTGGTATTTTTGGCAAGAAAAAATCGAAAAGGGAGTCGGGGAGACAGGCGCCCAGCGCCTGCCAGCGCTCGCCGCCGGCTCCATCATCGGGTATCCTCTGGCCCATGCAGTCTGCCCCGACGAACTCCGCCCCCGAGGCCGAGCGACCGCGGCCCCGTCACGAGGAGAGCGACCAGCGCGTCATCCTCTACGGGATGACGTGGAAGGACTACGAGATCCTCCTCGCCGTGCGAGGGGACCGGGCCGGCGTGCGCATGTACTACCTGAACGGAGCGATCGAGCTGATGAGCCCGTCCCGCAGTCACGAAGGGGTCAAGAAAACCATCGCGCGGCTCCTCGAAGCCTATTGCGATGGGTGCGGCATCGAGCTCAGCGGATACGGCGCGTGGACGCTCCGCAACGCGCCGAAGGAGCGCGGGGCCGAACCCGACGAGTGCTACATCGTCGGCGACACGAACAAAGAAGTGCCAGACCTGGCGATCGAGGTCGTCTGGACGCACGGAGGTCTCGACAAGCTGGAGATCTACCGTGGCCTCGGCGTCGCCGAGGTCTGGGTGTGGGACCGCGACGAGGGCCTCCGCATCTTCGCGCTCTCGGGTGAGCGGTACCAGCTCAGCGCGCGGAGCGCGTTCCTTCCCGAGCTCGATCCTGCGTGGCTCGCGGGGTTCCTCGATCAGCCGACGCAGACCCAAGCGGTCCACGCGCTGCGCGCAGCGCTGAAGTGAGGCCGAGGCGCTCCCTGCCGGCAGGACGCGCTCAGCCCCCCGAGGGGGCCGTCCTGGCGTAGGCGCGCAGCACCTCGGCCACGCTCCACGCCTGGGCGACGCACCCGCGGGGCGTGAACGGCGGCTCGGCGTCGAAGATCTCGCTGATCGAGCCGGCGCAGGCCTCATCGAGGTGCGGCGCGAAGCCCTCGAGAAGGCGCCGCGCCCCGGCGAGGTCAGTGGGATATACCTTCAGCCAGGCGTCGATGAACGGGCCCATGAGCCACCCCCACACGGTGCCCTGGTGATAGGCCATGTCCCGCGCGCGGAGGTCGCCGAAGTACTTCGGTTTGTAGTCCGGGTGCCCCGGCGCGAGCGACCTGAGGCCCACGGGCGTCCAGAGCCGCTCCTTCACCTGATCGACGATCCCCTTCCAGCGCGCGGGCTCGAGGACGGGGTGAGGCAGCGAGATCGCGAGGAGCTGGTTCGGACGGAAGGCGTCGTCGGCGCCCTGCTCGCCGTCGATCACGTCGTAGAGATAGCCGTGCTTCTCGGACCAGAAGCGCCGGTTGAAGGAGGCCTTGACCTGCTCGGCGGCCGCGCCGTAGCGCCTCGCCGCGCCGTCGCCGTCGGACTCGCGCGCCCAGCGCTCGATGAGGCGCAGGGCGTTGTACCAGAGCGCGTTGATCTCCACGGGCTTCCCCCGGCGTGGCGTGACCACGTAGTCGCCGACCTTCGCGTCCATCCAGGTCAGCTGAACTCCCTCTTCCCCCTGGCGGATCAGGCCGTCCTGCGGGTCGGCGCGGATGCCGAAGCGCGTCCCGCGGGTGTGGTGCTCGACGATATCGATCAGCGTGGGGAGGATGAGCCGGAGCGTCTCGCGATCCCCGGTGGTCGCCAGGTAGCGATCGAGCGCGTGGAAGAACCAGAGGGTGGCGTCGGCGGTGTGGTAGAGCCCGTCGTTCTTGCCCTCCGGGAACATGTTGGGGATGAGCCCGTCCTTCACGTAATGGGCGAACGTGCGGAGGATGTAGCCCGCCTCGGTGTGGCGCCCGGTGACGAGCGTCAGCCCCTCGAGGCTGATCATGGTGTCCCGGCCCCAGTCGGTGAACCAGTGATAGCCCGCGATGACGGTGCGCACCTCGTCGCCCGCGGCCCGGGCCCGGGCGGCGTCCTCGACGCGGCCCGCGGGGCTGATGAGGAACTGATCGGCGCCGAGGACGAGCTCCGCCGCCGGCCCGCTGCGGACCTCGGGCGCCGCGGCGAGCAGGAGCCGCGTCCGGCGCTTGCGCTCCGCGCGCTGCACCTCGTCCGTGGAGAGGGCGTTGAGCGTCTCCCAGGCCTCCGTGGACGCGATCAGGGTCGCGCTGCCGGAGACCGGGAGCTCGAGGCTGAAGAGGCCAGGGCTGTAGAACTCGCCGACGGCGTCGTATCCGCGGCTCTGCTCGATCCGGTAGCGGACGTTGCGCAGGCGGGCGCTCTCGATCCTGAACTCGGCCCGAGCGCCCTGGACCTTCAGCCGGAGCGGCGGCAGCTCGCCCGGAGACGCGAGCTCGTAGCGATCCTCGACCACGGTGAGCGCATAGGGGCCCGCGACCGGCCGATCGAGCGCGCCCTCGTGCGGCCGGAAATTCACCCACGGCTGGAGCTCGATCCGCACAGGGCCCGTCCCCTCGACGAGCGTGTACGTGACATGGACCGTGTTCTGCGCGTGAGGCATGAGGAGGCGCCGCTCGATCGCCATCCCCGCGCCCTCGTAGCGCCAGACGGGGAGCCCGGCCTCGAGGCGGAACTCGGCGAGATCGATGACCCGCGCGGCGCCGTCGTCGAGCCAGGGCTCCTGACCGCCCACCTGGTACACCCTGTCCTCCGCGGTGAAGATCCGGGTGGAGAGATCGCTGAGCATCATGGTGCGACCGAGGGGGGCCGGCAGCGCGGAGATCAGCAGTCCATGGAAGCGGCGGGTCACAGCGCCGGAGACGGTGCCCGACGCGTAACCGCCGAGGCCGTTCGTGACGAGCCATTCCCGCGTGAGCGGGTCCGAGCCGCGCTCGGCGTCGTCCTGCGAGGTGGGGGCGGCGCCCCGGGACCAGACCATCCTCCGGCAGATCTCGTCAGCGTACATGCTTCTTGGGCTCCTCCGGGCGCGGATTGGCGCTCGTCTTCTCGGGGACCGGCGTCCCGACCACGGGGTGGAGGAGGATCGCCGCCTCGCCCGGGATGTGGACGCCCTCCTCGGTGATGACAGGTGGACTGCCTTGGCCCCCGTAGCGGGGGGACTCGCTGGACCACGACGTCTCCCAGCGGCGCCCCGGCGGCGGGGCGAAGAGCGGCTCCGGCAACGACCCTCGATGGATGTCCCGCCCGAGGTTGACGAGGAGCAGCCGGTCGTCGCCGTCGTCGCCGAAGTAGCGCAGGAGGAAGGCGTGGGCCGAGAGGACGGCCCCGTCGACGCCGCGCGGGCGCTGGGCCCGGATCACCGGATCGCGCCGGCGGAGCGCGATGAGGTCCTCGTGGAGGGCGTAGAGGGCGGCGTTCCGCTCGCGCTCGGAGAAATCGAGCTTGCAGCGCTCGAACGTCCGCGGGTCGCTCGGATCGTCGAGCTGCGCGCGGACCTCCGGCGCCGAGCAGGACGGGAACTGCTCGAGGAACTCCGCCCTGCCCTTGCGCACGAGCGGTGCGAGCTCGGGGTTGTGGTCGGCGAAGAAGAGGAACGGCGCCGAGGACCCGAACTCCTGCCCTTGAAAGAGCATGGGTGTCCCCGGGGCGAGGAGCAGGGCCGCCGACATCGCCCGGAGCCTGCCCGGGCTCACGATGTGACAGAGCCGCTCGCCTCGCGCGGTGTTGGCGACCTGGTCGTGGTTCTCCAGGAAGAGGACGAAGCGCGCCGGATCGACGCCGAGCGCCGGCGTCCCTCGCCGCTGCTTCTGCCATTGATAGCGCTGCCCCTGGAAGAGGAACCCGTGCTTCAGGGCGGAGAGGAGCTCCTGGGGCGAGCCCTCGTGATCGCTGTAATAGGCCTCGCTCCGGCCGGTGAGCGCCACCTTGGCGCTGTGGTGGAAATCGTCGTTCCAGATCGCGTCGAGCCCGTAGCCGCCCCGCTCGGCGGCGCGGATCAGCCACTCTTCCTGCGACTCGTTCTCGGCCACGAGGAACGTCTCCTTGCCCTTCGCCGCCTCCCGCACGCGGCGCGCGATGGCGGCGAGGATGTGATCCTTCGAGCCATCGTAGATGTTCTGCGTCGCGTCGAGCCGGAGCCCGTCGAGGTGGAACTCGTCGATCCAGTAGCCGGCGTTGGCGATGAAGTACTCCCTCACCGCCTCGGATCGCGGGCCGTCGAAGTTGATCGCCGCTCCCCAGTCCGTCTTGTGACGATCGGTGAAGTAGTCCCCGGAGAACTGGCCGAGGTAGTTGCCGTCCGGGCCGAGGTGGTTGTAGACGACATCGAGGATCACCGCGATCCCGGCGCGGTGCGCCGCGTCCACGAAGCGGCGGAGATCGTCCGGGCTGCCGTAGAGGCGCGTCGGCGCGAAGAGGTTCACGCCGTCGTACCCCCAGTTGAAGCGGCCGGGGACCTCGGCGATGGGGAGCAGCTCGATCAGGGAGACGCCGATCCGCGCGAGCTCCGGCAGCTCGCGGGCGGCGGACTCCCATGTGCCCTCCCGGGTGAAGGTCCCGATGTGCATCTCGTAGATGACTTGCCCCTTCAGCGGGGCGCCCCGGAATGCCGCGTCGCTCCATGAGAACGCGCCGGGATCGATCACCTCGGAGGGCCCGTGCGGCCCCTCCGGCTGCGACCGCGAGGCGGGATCGGGAGTGAGCGCCTCACCGTCGTCGAGCCGGAACCGGTAGCGGGTGCCGCTCGCCGCAGACGCGACGAGCCCCGCGAAATAACCGCCCTCCTCGGGCCGCAGCGGGGCGGCCCCGCCGCTCCCCGGCCCGGCCTCCAGGACGACCTCGACCTTGCGCCTGGCCGGCGCCCAGACACGGAAGTGGACTCCTTTCCCGACGAGCACCTCTGCGCCGATGGGCAGCCGCCTCTCCGTCTTGAACTCCAGCATTGAAATGAATTCTAAGCGCAACACAGATGACGTCCAGCGCCGATATGCACCTGACGACGCTACCGCTGTCACTGCTCAGCTGTCGAGCGCAACGTGCCTTACGGAGCTGCCTGAGCGCGATCAGGAGCAAACCGACATCGAGGTCGGCGCTGTCTGTGTGGCGAAATTGCGCGACGTGAGCTCGCTCTGAAGCGCGCGCCTTGGGCTCCCTCCTTGCCCAAGGCGCGTGTTCGAGGACACGAAAGAGATAGAGCGAGACAGGAGTCGACCCATCGAGATGGGGAGAGGCGATGAAGTGGGCTTGACGACCTTGCGATGGAAGGCGATGAAGCGCGCTCTCCGCGGCTACGGGTGGGCGATGACGACGAGGGTGCGCGCGCGCCGGAGCACGCAGCGCAACGCTCGCTCCAGCGTCTCCGGGTCGAGCGCCGCGAAGCTCTCGTCGAGCACCACGACCTCGGCGTCCTGCAGCAGCGCGCGCGCCATGTAGAGCCGGCTCCGCTCGCCGTGCGAGAGCTGCCAGCCCGTCTCGCCCACCACCTGCTCCAGCCCCCCCGGCATCCGGCCGAGCAGCTCGCCGAGGCCGAGCTCGTGGCAGATCTCCTCGGCCTCCGCGAGGTCGTCGGGCCTCGGCGGCCAGCGCCTGCCCATCAGCAGATTGTACGCGAACGTCCCGGCGAGGACGTGGTTCTCGTGGAACTGCGGCGCCGCCGCCACGCGGCGCCTCCACGCGGCGGCGCCCAGCATGTGGCGGTCGAGCCCGTTCAGCAGCAGCAGCCCCGCGTCGGGCGCGCGCAGCCCCGAGAGCAGCGCGCTCAGCGTCGACTTCCCGCCGCCCGAGGGCCCCTCGAGCAGGATGCGGTCGCCCGCCGCGATCCGCACCGACACGTCGGCAACCGCGGGGCGCGCCCGTCCCTTGTGCCGGAACGACAGCTCGTGCGCCTCCAGGACCACGGCGCGGGCCTCGGCGGCCTCCTGCCCGCGCGCGCGGGCCGGCGATCGCCCCGCGTCGGGGGGCAGCGGCGGCGGCGGCGGCCCGCCGCGGGCGGCCGCCTGGAACAGCGTGGAGACCTGCTCCCACGCGATCGCCGCGCTGGCGAGGCTCGACAGGCCGCCCGACAGGCCCTGGAGCGCGCGGCTCGCGAGCAGGACGCCCCCCAGCGCCACCGCGTACGCCCCGGCGGAGCCGGTGCCCGCGAGGAACGGCGGCAGGAGGCCGGCGATGCCGGCGATGAGCCAGCCGCGCGGCATCAGCGCGCCGATCTCGATCTGGCTCCGGTCGATGTCGCGCGACCGCAGCAGGTACTGGGCGAGCGCCTCGTCCTCGCCGTGGTGCCAGCGGCCGTGGCGCTCCTGGGCGAGGCGGGTCCGGTGGCCGACCAGGCGCTCGATGAGGTCGTGCGTCATCGCGAGCCGCGCGGCGGTCCAGCGCGCGCGCCGCCGGTAGAACCGCACGCAGAGCGCGAGGACCAGGGCCGCCCAGGCGGCGAGCAGCAGCGCGTGGATCGCGCCCGCCGCGCCCTGGGCGAGCACGGCCGCCGCCGCCGCGAGCTCGAACGCCGACGCGACCGCCGCGACGCCGCCGCCCATCGCGAGCCCCTCGATCGCCTCGGACTCGATCACGCGGCCGAGGAAGCGGCCCGCGCCCTCGCTGCGCACCTCCTCGGCGTCGAGCGCGAGCGCGCCAGAGAGCAGGCGCTGCTTGACCAGCGCGCTCGAGTCGATCGCGACGAGGCCGGACAGCCACGCCATGAGCTGGCGCAGCGGCACGACCGTCGCGAGCAGCAGCGCGCCGGCGACGAGCCACCCCTCGTCGAGGTGGTCGTCGAGGATGCTGCGCCCCACGGTCATCCACACCAGGATCCAGAGCGTGTAGGCCGCCGCGTGGGCCGCGAGCAGGCCGAGGAGGCGGCGCGGGATCCGCGCGGCCTGCGCCTGCCGCGCGAGCGGCGCGCCCGGCGGCAGGCGCAGGCTCCAGATGCCATCGATGATCACGGGCCCGAGGCGCTCGTCGAGCAGGGCCCGCCGCGCGCGCGCGCGCCGCCGCGGCCGCACGGCCGCGCGCGCGAGGACCCGCTCGATCTCCGGGAGCACCTGCGCCTCGATCGGGCGGCAGATGCGGCCGGCGATCGCCTCGACCGGGACGCGCGCCGTGGAGCGGTCGGCGCGGAGCGCGGCGAGGTCGCGCCCCCTGCGCCCCAGGACGGCGAGGAAGCGGGGCGCCCCGCCGTCGCGCAGCCACACGAGCGCGGGCGCGACGCGGAGGAGCGCCTCGCCGATCTCGTCGTAGCGCGCCGCGATCGGCTCCGCCTCGACGCCGAGGTACGCCGCGGCCTGATCGATCCACGCCCCGAGCGCGTCCGCGCTGCGGAGGTGCCCGGCGGCCGGGACGGGCGCCGCGACCGCGCGCGGGCCGAGGCCGCTCTGCGTCGCGAGCGCCTCGAGCGCGTCGCCGAGGCGCTCCGCCGGCCACTCGAGGGCGCCGAGCGGATCGACCGCCTGGTCCGGCCTCGCTCCCCACCCAGGTTGCGGCCTGGCCCCCCACCCGGGTTGCGCCTCCTCCCCGTCCGGCCGGGCTTCCCACCCGGGTTGCGCCTCGGCGGTCACCTCCGCTGGCCCTCCCCTGCCGCTCCGGCGCCCTCCCCTGCCGCTCCGGAGCCCTCCCCTGCCGCTCCGGCGCCCTCTCCTGGCGCTCCGGCGCCCTCCCCCGCCGCCTCGGCGATGCGCCCGCGCGCGACCTTCAGCCGGCGCCACCCGCCGCTCGACCAGAGCCCTCGCTGCACCGCTGCCTCGGCCTCGAGCAGCGCGCGGTAGCGCGAGCCGGGGCGCGCCGCGAGCTCGGACGGCGCCCCGTCCTCGACAACGCGCCCGCCGTCCACGACGAGCACCCGCTCGAACGATCGCGTCTCGCCGACGTCGTGGGTGACGCACAGGAGCGTCGCGCGCCGGAAGCGCCGCCGCGCCCGGGCGAGCAGCGCCCGGCGGCGCTCCCGGTCGAGGCCGCGGAACGGCTCGTCGAGGATCGCGAGCCGCGCCTCGCTCCGCAGCATCGCCCGGCCCAGGCGCAACCGCTGCCCCTCGCCGCCAGAGACGAGCCCTCCGCCCTCGCCGAGCAGGGTCTTCTGCCCCTCCGGCAGCCGCTCCAGCACCTCGCGCAGCTCGGCCTCCTCGACGACGGCGCCGAAGTCGGCCGCGTCGTCGGGCGCGCCGTAGCGGAGGTTGTCGAGGAACGATCGGTTCCAGATCTGGACCGACGGGTCGACCCACGCGGTCTCCTCGCGCAGCGCGCGCATCCGCTCGCCGTCGAGGGGGCGGCCGTCGACGAGCACCCGGCCCTCGCTCGCCCGGTGCCAGCCGAGCAGGACCCCGACGAGGCTCGACTTCCCCGCGCCCGAGGAGCCCACGATCGCCACGTGGCTGCCCGCCGCGATCTTCAGATCCACCCCGTCGAGGATCACGTGACCGGCCGCCTGGATGCGCACGCGCTCGAAGGTGATCGCGCAGCCCGCGCCGCCGGCGGCCCCTTGCGCGAGCGGCGCCGCTTCCGCGGGAGCGCGCGCGGGGGCGCCGGCGCGCAGCTCCTCCGGCGCGCCGAGCGGCTCGAGCAAGCGCAGCGCCGTGTTGCGGTGCCCCGGGTACTGGAGCAGCGTGCTCGCGAGCGCCTGCCCGATGGCGGGCAGCGCGAGCGCCCAGTAAAAAAGCAGGAGCGCCCGCGAGAGGGCGCCCCCGCGGGCGAGGAAATCGCCGAGGATCCACGCGGCAAGCGCGAAGCCGATCAGCGCCTGCGCCCCGTCGACGGCGAGGGCGGCGCGGAGGAGCGCGCGGCCGGCGAGCGCCCACTCCCCGAGCAGCCCCGCGTGCTCGCGCCGCACGGCCCGCTCCGCCGCGTGCGCCCGGATCGGCACGAGGCCGAGGAGCGCGTCGAGGTAGAAGCTCGTGAGCGCGCCGGCGTGGGTGCGGACGCGCAGGTCTCGCTCGACGAGGACGCGGTTCCCCGCGAACGGCAGCGCGAGCGCGAGCGCGGCGCCCGGCACGGCGAGGCGCGCGCTCCCGGGATCGATCCAGACGATCGCGGCCGTGGTCACCGCGAGGTCGAGCGCCGAGCGCGCGATCTGGCCGCCGAACGCGGGCAGGCCGCGGAGCACGTGCAAGCTGTGGCCGCGCTGCGCCATGTCCGAGGCCGGGCGGCTCTGGAAGTAGCGATCGCCGATGCGCGGGATCTTCGCGAGGAAGGCCATCCGCAGCCGGACCTCGAGGTGGCGCCCGAGCCGGATCATCCCCGTGGTCAGCGAGAGATCGAGGGCGAGCTCCACCGCGAGGAACGCCGCGAGGGCGATGAGGGCGGCGAGGCGCTGCTCGAACAGCGCGAGATCGTTCGAGATCTGGAGCAGGCCCCGGAAGAGGAGGCTCTCCAGCACCACCGTCGCGACGCTGAGCAAGAGCGCGCCGGCGAGCACGGCGGGCGTCAGCAGGCCGTCCTCGCGGATCATCCGGAGGAGCGCGCGCGCAGGCGGGATCTCGCGCTCCGCGAGGGCGGCCGCGAGGTCGGGGGGGAGGCGCGCCTCGCCGCGAGCAGCCGTCTCGCCGCCGGCGGTCACCTCACCGCGAGCAGCCACCTCACCGCGAGCGACCGCCTCGGCGTGCGCCGGGGGCTCGGGGGCGGAGGCGCCCGGCGCGCCGTCGCGGCCTGCCGGCGCGCGGGCGAAGCCGAGCGGCCGCCGCCCGCGGATCCGCACGAGCACGGCGCCCCGCGTGAGGACCATCGCCTCCCCGGACGGGTCGGCCGGCCCCGGACGCGCCGTCCAGAAGCCGGGCGGGATCATCTCCTCCCGGGCGGCCTCGGCGTCTCGGTCGAGCAGCGCGCCCAGCACGCGCGCTGCCTCGCGGCCGCGCCCGAGGCCGCCGGAGCGCACGAGCGACGTGACCAGGCGCGCGCCGGCGTCGAGCGCGGCGATCGCTCGCCAGTCCCGGTCCGACAGCGCCGCCTCGATCGGCCGCGTCCCAGCGCCGAGCCACGCGAGCCGGCGCCCGAGCGGCCGCGTGAACCCGTCGCTCGCGGCCCACCCACGGAAGTCCGCCGCGGACAGGGGCAGCTCGTGCTGGTAGAGCTCGGCTTCGAGCTGCCGTCGCGTGACCCAGCGCCGCCCCGTGCCCGGGTCCATGATCTGCGCGAGGCCGCCGTGCCGGCGCCAGATCACGACGATGTGGAGCGGCCCGGTCGACTGCCGCACGATCGCCAGGGCGGGCAGCGCCTGAGCCTCGTCGAGGAGCACGTGCTCCGGCGGCACGAGGATCTGCTGGGCCACGAGCCCGAGCTGCTCCGCGAGGTCTTCGAGGGTGTCGATGGAGGTGCCGTCGACGTCGGTCTGGCACGCCTCGCGCAGGCGCCCGTAGCTCACGCCGACGCCGAAGCCCTCGAGCACGCACTTGAGCGTGGCGGGCCCGCAATCCATCGCCGACGTCTGCACGACCTCCGGCGCGAGGAGCCTCCGCCGCGGGCTCGGCGGCCGGCGGCGGGGATCGGCGCTCGCTGCTCGCTCCGGCGCGGATCGTGGCGAAGATCGTCGATCGGCGCCCGCCGTCCCCTGGCTCACCCGTCCGCTCCGCCGCGGACCCTCACGATCTGCCCTGCTGCCCGCAGCACGAGCGACGCCGGCGAGACGCGCTCCATCTCGATGACGACGTTGCCGGGGAGCCCGTGCTGCATAGGGATCGGCGACGCGGGATCGGGGCGCACGCCGAGCTCCACGCGGATGCGGCCCTCCTGCGCCTCGCTGGCGACGCGCTCGACGGTGGTGGCCAGCGTGCCGTATTCGGTCCAGGGGAACGCGTCGAGGCGCAGGCGCCCCGCCTGCCCCGCGCGGATCCGCCCGACGGAGGAGGGCGGGAACTCCGCGATCACCCTGAGCTCGCCGGGCGGGACGACGGCGGCCACGACGTCCCCTTCGCGCACGAAGGAGCCGGCCCGCAGCACCGTGATTTCACCGACGCGCCCGGCGATGGGCGAGCGGATCTTGCGCCGCTCGATCTCGGCGAGCAGCCCCGCGATCGTCGCCTCCAGCACGAGCCGCTCCCCCTCGAGCGAGGCCGCCTCGCGGTCGAGCCGCGCGAGCTCGGCCTGCTGCTCGCTCTGCCCGGTGCGTCGCTCGACGTCGGCCCGCGCGGCGGCGCGGTCGAGCGCCTCGGTCGCCGAGCGCCGCGACAGCGCCTCGGCCGCGAGCCGCGCCGCCTCGGCCTCGGAAACGAGCCCGTCCTGCCGCAGGCGCACGGCCCGCGCCGCCTCGAGCTCCTGGAAGCGCGCGCCCGCCTCCGCCTCCTTGAGCCGCGCCTTCGCCTCGTCGATGCGCGCGCGCGCCGCCTCGGCCCCGTCGCGCAGCGCCCGCGAGCGCGCCGCGATCTCGGCCCGGAGGGGCCCCATCTGCCCCGCGATGGCCGAGAGCCGGGCCTGCTTGTCGTCCATGTCGCGGCGGAGCGGCTCCACGTCGAGCTCGACGAGGACGTCGCCCGCGGCGACCTCGGCCCCGAGGAGGTCGAGGCGGACCGCGGCGACCCTCCCGCCGAGGGGCGTCTCGACGCGGTGGGCCGCCTGCCCCACCTCGAGGCGCGCGCTCACGCTCGCCTCGTACTGCCCGACGCGCGCGAGGAAGAACCACGCGAGCCAGCCTCCGAGCAGGAGCGCGCCGAGCGCGGCGCCGACGATCGAGCCGCGATGGCCGTCGGTCGCGATCGCGTGGATCGAGCGTGAGAACCCGGCGGGCATGAGGGGTCGCGCCAAGGTACACGAGCGAAGGATGCGCAGGAAGTCGCACCCATCGCCCGGGTAAAGGCGATGAGCCTGGCAAAACTTCACGTGCAGCGCGGGCCAATTGAATGAATGCTCTCCCCTGCGGCTCCGCCGCAAGGCAGTCATTCCATCTGGAGGTCTCCCATGGCTGATATCGATCGTGATCGCGAGCAGAACGAGCAGAACGAGCAAACGGAGCAGGCGGAGACGGTGCCCTTCTTCGCTCGCTACCTGGAAGATCAGAAGCGCATCCGGACCGGCGTCAAAGCCGGCGGCATCTACCAGACCCTCAAGTACCCCTCGGACCGGGACGAGAACGTCACCATGAAGTACCCCTCCGACGGCGACGACGACGTGAAATTCTGAATTGAGCCGAGGGCGCCGCGCGATGGCCAACAGGATCGCCGTGTCGAGACGGCGTGCAATCCCGCGCGACACCACGTGACCTCGCTCGTTCTTGCGTAATCTTACGTAGCTCACACGACCATGAGTGAGCTCACGTGGCCAAGCTCAACACAATTCAATACCAGGCGTCCCGCGACCGCGGCGACTGCCGTTCCTTTTGCGCTTTTCGTGCCTTTTGTGCCAGTTGTGCCAGTTGTAAAATATGGCCACAACAACGGAATCATGCCTCGACAATCTCGCCGCGAGACGTCCATGAGGGCTTGCCAACCCGTTCGGCTGCTCGTCAAAGTAGCCCTCTTATCCTCGGCAGCTTCGTTGCCGCGGCAAGGCAACCATCTGGAGGTATCCCATGGCCGATATCGACAACCGTGAACTCGAGCAGCAGGAGCAGAAGGACGACGCCGAGGCGGTGCCGTTCTTCGCTCGCTTCCTGGAGGATCAGAAGCGCGTCCGTACCGGCGTCAAGGCCGGCAGGCCGCCCTTCCAGACGCTGAAGTACCCGTCGGACCAGGAGGACGGCGGGGGCGGCGGGAAGGACCCCATCTTCACCACGCTGAAGTACCCGTCGGACGGCGACGAGACCTGAGCACCGCATGGACCGCCCGCGCCCGTGCGAGAGAGGCATCCTGACGTGACGACGGCGAGCGCGAGCGTCCTCCTGGTCTCGCACTCCCAGGACGACTTCGGGATCGGGCGCGTGGCGGAGGCGCTGCGAAGGCGCGGCGCTCGCCCCGTCCGCCTGGACGTCGACCGGTTCCCTCGCGACATCAAGCTCTCGACGGCGCTCGGGCCGGGCGGCGTGCGCCGCCGCCTGGAGGACGCCGGGGCCGAGATCGGCGGAGACGAGATCTCCGCGGTCTGGCTCCGGCGCCTCTGGGCGCCGAGCCTCGGCGAGGGCATCCCCGAGGAGTACCGCGGCGCGTGCGTGCGCGAGTCGATGGCGGCGCTGACCGGCTGGCTGCGCGGGCTCCCCGCGCGGCGCTGGATCAACGAGCCCGCGGCCGAGGAGCGCGCCCAGGACAAGCTGCGGCAGCTCGCGGCGGCCGCGTCGGTCGGCCTTCGCGTCCCCGAGACGGTGGTGACGAACGACCCGGCCGAGGTCCGAGGCCTCTTCGCGCGCCTCGGGGGGAACGTGGTCGCCAAGATGCTCACGCCCTTCTCGACGAGCCTCGCTGGCGGCGCGCCCTTCGTCTTCACGCACGCCGTCGCGGAGGCCGACCTCGACGCCCTCTCCGGGCTGCGCCAGAGCCCCATGGTCTTCCAGGAGCGCATCCCCAAGGCGCGCGAGCTCCGCGTCGCCTGCGTCGACGGCCGGTGCTTCCCGGGCGCGCTCGACGCGACCCGCTACGAGTCCATCGCCGTCGACTGGCGCCACCCGGACGTCAGCGAGGTCGGCATCGGGTGGGAGCCGGACGCCCTCCCGCGCGACGTCGAAGCGCGGCTCGGCGCGCTCCTCCGCGCCCTCGGGCTGGTCTTCGGGGCGGTCGACCTCATCCGGACGCCGGACGGGGAGCACGTCTTTCTCGAAGTGAACCCCGCCGGCGAGTGGGGCATGCTGGAGCGGGATCTCGGCCTGCCGATCGCCGACGCGCTGGCGGAGGCGCTGCTCGCTCCGACGGAGAACCGGTGACAGTCCTCATCATCACGCACAGCGAAGACAACGAGTGCATCGACCGCGTCGCCGCCGCGATCGCCAGGCTGGGCGGCCGGGCCTTCCGCTTCGACACCGACGCTTTCCCTGCGGGGGTGCGGCTCTCGCTCTCGTCGGGGGCCGGGGCGGGCCGCTCCACGTTGACCACCCGGGACGGCGCGCTCGACCTCGGCGACGTGACCGCCGTCTGGTATCGCCGGGTCGCCTACGGCGCCAGGCTGCCCTCGTCGATGGATCCGCAGCTCCGGAGCGCGTCGGTCCACGAGGCGAAGCAGACCGCGGAGGGCATGCTCGCGGCGTTCCGCGTCCCGCAGGTCGACCCGTTGCCGGCGGTGCGCTTCGCGTCGAACAAGCAGGTGCAGCTCGACATCGCGCGCGAGGTCGGCCTCGACACGCCGCGCACGCTCACGACCAACGACGAAGACGCGGCGCGGGCCTTCGCCGCGACCTGCCCGGGCGGGGTGATCGCCAAGATGCTCTCGTCGTTCGCCGTCTACCGCGACGGCGAGGAGCAGGTGGTCTTCACGAACGCCCTCGAGGCCAAGGACCTCGCGGACATGCGGGGGCTCTCGCTCTGCCCGATGACCTTCCAGGAGAACATCCCGAAGGCGCGCGAGCTGCGGGTCACGGTCGTGGGCGAGCGCGTCTTCACGGCCTCGGTCGACTCGCAAGCGGCGCCCGGCGCCGAGGTCGACTGGCGCAGGCAGGGGCTCGAGCTCATCGACGCCTGGCGCAAGGACACGCTCCCGCCCGACGTCGAGACGGGCGTGCTCCGGCTGATGGATCAGCTCGGCCTCAACTACGGCGCGATCGACATCCTCCGCACGCCGGACGGCCGGCACGTCTTCCTCGAGGTCAACCCGTCCGGCGAGTTCTTCTGGCTGGAGCGGAACCCCGGGCTCCCGATCAGCGAGGCGCTCGCCGAGGTGCTGCTCGGCAAGGCGCCGCGGCGCGGCTCGTGGAGCGCCTTCCTCCACACGCCGGCGACACATCCCCGCTGATCCGGCGGCGCAGCGCCGCCGAGCGGACGCTCGGTGCCGTCCGCCCGCCCGCCTGTCGCTTCCAGCACGACACGACCTGCCGCTCCCTCACCGGACAGACGGGCGCCGCGCGACGCGCCCCGGCGCCGCGCGGTGCGCCTTGACAACGCGCCGAGGTTCCGCACTTGCTATCCGTTCAGGGGAGGGCACCGCCCCCTGCGCCCGGCAAGCGATCTCGTGAAGATCCTAGAGCTCCATCTCCTCGCGTTCGGCCCCTTCACGGATCTCCGGCTCGACTTCTCCTCGCCGTCGCCGGGCCTCCACGTCGTCTACGGCCCCAACGAGGCCGGGAAGAGCACCGCGCTCCGGGCGATCCGCGGCCTGCTCTACGGCATCCCGCACATCACGCCCGACGCCCACCTGCACCACAACACCGATCTCCGCGTCGGCGGCCGGCTCGCGGGCAGGGGCGACGCCGCGCTCGCGCTCGTCCGCCGCAAGGGGCGCGTGAAGACGCTCCGCGATCCGGACGACAACCCCCTCGACGACGCCGCGCTCGCGCCGGTGCTCGGCGGCGTGACGGAGGAGCTCTTCCGGACCTCCTTCGGGCTCACCCACGAGACGCTGCGCCAGGGCGCCGAGGCCCTGCTCCAGGGCAAGGGCGACGTCGGTCAGAGCCTGTTCGGCGCGGGGCTCGGCGGCCCGGGGCTGCAGCAGCTGCTCGCCACGCTGCGCCAGGAGGCGGACGAGATCTTCACGCCCCAGGCGAGGACCCGCCCCCTCAACGAGGCGATCAAGGCCTTCGAGGCGGCCCGCAACGGGGCCAGGAGCGCCGCTCACCCGCCCGCGGACTGGACGCGCAAGCGGCAGGAGATCGACGAGCAGCGGGCCGAGCAGGAGCGCGTCGACGCGGAGCTGCGCGCGCTCCGGTCGACCGACAAGCGGCTCCGGCGCGCGCTCCGGGTGCTCCCGCTGCTGGAGGCGCGGCGCGCGATCCTCGGCCGGCGCGCCGCCCTCGGCCACGTCGTCCTGCTGCCCGAGAGCGCGCAGCGCGACCGCGAAGACGCCCAGGATCGCGCCGCCGACGCGAGCGCCCAGGCCTCGCGGCTCCGCGCCGACATCGCGGAGCTCGAGGCCCGCCACGCCGCGCTGGAGGTCCCCGCGTCGCTCGCGGACCTCGACGCGGGCGCGATCGACGGCCTCGTGACCCGGCTCGGCAGCCACCGCAAGGCCGCCGTCGACCTGCCGCGCGTCCGGGCGGAGCTCCACGGCGTCGAGGAGGACGCGCGCGCGATCCTCCGCAGGCTCGGGCGGGACGCCTCGCTCGCCGGCGGCGACGACCCCGAGCGGCTGGAGGCGATGCGCGTCGACGTCGCGACCGAGGCGCGCATCAAGAAGCTCGCCCGCGAGCGCGGCGCCGCCGAGGCCAAGCCGCGCGAGGTGGAGCGGCTGCTCTCGGCGCACCGCGCGCGGCGCGACGCCTGCGCGCGCAGGCTGGCCGAGCTGCCGCAGGGCGAGGACCCCGCCCCGCTCCGCGGCGCGCTCTCTCGCGCGCAGAAGCAGGGCGACCTCGAGCACCGCCTCCGCGAGGCCGCCGCCGCGGCGGCGCAGCTCGCCCGCGAGGCCGACGCGCAGCGCGATCGGCTCGGCCTCGGCGCGACCGCGAAGCGGACGCGCCTCGACGTCGACGACGCGCGGCGGGCGCGCCTCGACACGGGCGGCGCGCCCGAAGGCCGGCCGCTCTCCGCGGCCGAGGCGAGCGCCCTGCCCGTCCCGCTCCCCGAGACGGTCGACCAGGCGGCCGCGCAGTGGAGCGCGCTCGCCCGGGAGCGCGAGCGGCTCGGCGAGCGCGCCGCCGAGATCGAGGCGCGCCTCCGCGAGAGCGCCCGCGAGATCGACGCACTCCAGCGCGCCGGCGCCGTCCCCACGGAGGCCGACCTCGCGGAGGCGCGCGAGCGCCGGGACGCCGCCTTCAAGGCGCTGGTGCGCGCCCTCCAGGCGAAGGCGGGCGCCCGCGCGGCGGCCGCGTCGATCCACACCGCGTCGCTCTTCGACATCGGCGCGGACGCGCCCGCCTCGCCCGGGGCGCGGCGCAGGCCATCGCTCGCCGCGCGCGACGAGCCGCCGGCCGCCCGGGGGAAGCCCGACGAGTACGCCGACCTGGTCCGCGCCGCCGACGCCCTCGCCGATCGGCTGCGCCGCGAGGCGGACCGGGTCGCCCGCCTGGCGCGGCTGCTCGCGGACGAGGCGCGGGCCCAGGCGGACCAGGCGCAGCTCGCCGCGGAGCGCGCCGCGCTGGCGCGTCGGGCCGAGGAGGCCGAGGCCGCGTGGCTCGAGCTGTGGCGGCCCGCGGGCGTCGCCCCGCGCTCCCCCGAGGAGATGCGCGGCTGGCTCGGCCGCTACGCGGCCTTGACCGCCACGGTCGACCGGCTGCGCGCCGCGGAGGCCGAGGCCGAGGCGCTGCGGGCCCGGATGCAGGCGCACGCCGCCGAGCTCCACGCGGCGCTCCAGGGCGCCCGCGCCGCGCCGGACGCCTCGCGCGGCGACGCGGCCGGCGCGGGCCCGCGCGGCGACGCGGCCGGAGCGCCGGAGGACGCGCCGGCGCGCCTCCCGGCGCTCGTCGAGGCCGCGGAGCAGGAGCTCGCGGCCATCGAGGGCGCGGCCCGGGAGCGCAAGGAGCTCCTGCGGGAGCGCAAGGAGCTCGAGCGCGAGATCGAGGACCTCGAGCGCGAGCAGGCGCAGCACGCGCGCGCGCTCGAGGCGTGGCGGGCCGAGTGGGCCGACGGCGTGCGGCCGCTCGGCCTGCCCGGCGACGCCTCCGCGGACGAGGCCACGGCGATCCTCGACGAGCTCGGCGCGCTGTTCCGCAAGGCGGACAGCGCCGCCCACGAGCGCCGCCGGGTGCGCGGCATGGAGCGCGACGCCCGGGCGTTCGCGGCCGACGTCGCGGAGCTCGCGTCCCGGCACGCGCCGGATCTCGCCCCGCTGCCGGCGGATCAGGCCGCCGATCAGCTGATCAAGCGCCACCACAAGGCGCGCGCCGACCTCCGCGAGCGCGGCGAGATCGCGCGGAGCCTGGCCGACAAGCGCCGCGAGCTGGATCAGCAGGACGCGCGCCGCGCGGCCGCCGAGGCGCGCCTCGCCAAGCTCTTCGAGGCGGCGGGCGTCCCGCGCGGCGGTGACGACGCCGACGACGTCGCCGCGCTCTCCCTGGCGGAGGAGCGCTCGCGCGAGGCGCGCCGGCTCGATCGCGAGCTCGTCGAGAACGAGGGCAAGCTCCTCGAGGCGGGCGAGGGCGCGGGCATCGCCGCGCTCGAGCAGGAGACCGCCGGGGTGGAGCGGGACGCGCTCGCGCTCGAGCTCGACCGGGCGGAGGAGCGCCTCGCGGCGCTCGAGGACGAGCGGCGCCGGATCGACAGGGCGCTCGGGAGCCTGGAGCAGGAGCGCGAGCACCTCCGGGCGACGGTGGGCGCCGCGGAGGCCGCCGCGGAGGCGCAGATCTGCCTCTCGCACCTGCGCGGCGAGGTGCGCCGCTACGTGCGGGCGCGCCTCGCCGCGGTGCTGCTCGATCGCGAGATCGAGCGCTACCGCGAGCGCAACCAGGGCCCGATCCTGGCGCGCGCGAGCGCGCTCTTCCACCGCCTGACGCTGGGCGCCTTCGCCGGCCTCCGGGTGGGCTACGACGAGAGCGAGCAGGCGATCCTCCGCTGCGTCCGCGCGGCGGCGTCCGGCGCGGCGGAGCCCGCGAAGGCGCCCGCGGACGCAGCGGCGGAGCCCGCGAAGGCGCCCGCGGACACAGCGGCGGAGCCCGCGAAGGCGCCCGCGGACGCAGCGGCGGAGCCCGCGAGGGCGCCGGTGCAGCGCGAGGTGGACGTGACGGGCCTGAGCGACGGCACGCGCGACCAGCTCTACCTCGCGCTGCGCCTCGCGAGCCTCGAGCACCACGCGCGGACGGGCGAGCCGATGCCGCTCATCCTGGACGACATCCTGATCCACTTCGACGACGACCGCGCCCGGGCTGCCCTCGCGGTGCTCGGCGAGCTCGCGGGGACGACGCAGGTGCTGTTCTTCACGCACCACGCGCGGCTCTGCGAGCTCGCGCGCGAGGCGGTGCCGGCCGACGTGCTCCGCGAGCACCGCCTGCGGTAGCAAGGCCGGTCACCGCGATACGCTATCCTGGGCCGGATGACGGTCCAGGAGCTCCACGTCGCGGGATACCGCTCGATCCGCGAGCTGACCCTCCCCCTCGCGCAGGTCAACGTCATCGTCGGACCGAACGGCGTCGGCAAGACCAACCTCTATCGCACCATGGTGCTGCTCGGCTCCGCGGCGAGCGGGACCTTTGCGCGCACGCTGTCCGAGGAGGGGGGGATGCCCTCGGTGCTCTGGGCCGGCCAGCGCAGCAAAGGCCCGGTGCGGATGACGCTGCGCGTGCGGCTGGCTCAGCTCGTCTACGAGCTTCAGTGCGGGCTGACGCCTCCGCCGGGAGGGCCGTTCCAGCTGGACCCGGACATCAAGGAAGAGAACCTCTGGCTGCTCGACAAGCGCCGCCGCCTGCCGATGCTGGAGCGGGCCGCGGGCTCGGCCTTCGCGCGCGACGCGGACGGCCACCGCGTGACCTTTCCCTTCTCGCTCTGGGGCTCGGAGTCGGTGCTGGCGCAAGTGGTGGAGCCGCACCGCTTTCCGTTGCTCTCGGTGGTGCGGCAACAGCTGATGAACTTCCGGTTCTATCACCACTTCCGCACCGACTCCGGCGCGCCGTTGCGGGTCGAGCAGGTCGGGGTGCGGACGCCTGTGCTCAGCACCGATGGCCACGATCTGGCCGCGGCGCTGGCGACGATCCTCGACATCGGCGACAGGGGCGCCTTGAAGGATGCCGTCTCCAGCGCGTTCCCTGGCGCGTCGCTCGAGGTCTCCTCGACGCAGGGGCGGTTCCGCGTCGAGCTCGGGTTGCCAGGGATGTCGCGGCCGCTCGACGCCCGCGAGTTCTCGGACGGCACGGCGCGCTATCTCTGCCTCCTGGCGGCGCTGCTGAGCCCGAGGCCTCCGCTGCTGATGGCGCTGAACGAACCGGAGACGAGCCTGCATCCGGATCTGCTCGGGCCGCTCGGGGATCTCCTTGTGCACGCGGCATCCCGGAGCCAGCTGTGGATCACGACGCACTCCCGCCCGCTGGCGGAGCGGATCCGCAAGGCGACGCCCTGCCGGCTCATCGAGCTTGGCAAGAATGGTGGAGAGACGGTGCTGGCGAGCGGCGCGACGGAGGATGAATGACGTCCGCCATCAACGACAGAGGTCTCCTCGTGTTCATTCGATGGTCCATCGAAGCACGGGACCAGCGACGACGACGAAGGCCGCGTGGCCCGGAAGCACAGGACTATCCCCGCCGAGCCACTGCACATGGGCGCTCGTCGACCAGCCCAGCGGCCCTGCGAAGTACGAGTTGACCTGCGCATGCCCGCCTATCGCCACGCCAGCGACGCGCCCGCACAAGGCGGCGCCGCACGACGGCATGTCGTAGAACGCGACCGATGGCCCCAGACTGAAGTTGCCGTCCTCCCACGTAACTCCGACGTCGAGTGACGTCTGATTGTAGACACCGAGCCCGCCGCCCTGGCTCGCCAAAAGGATGGTGAACAGGTCGTGGACCGTGAACAAGAAGTCTCGCTCGAAGGGCCACGATATCCCCGCTTGTGGACCCACCGCGGGGCGAGAATCGTCGCCGATCTGAATCCACCCGAAGCTCCCACCGGCGCTGATTTCGGCCGCTCCTGCTCGCGCCGGTGCGGCGAGGAGCGGGAGGACGACCGCGACCGCCCATGGGATCTTCTGCCAGCCTCTTGTGCCCATGGTACCTCCCCTTTCCCCCGGCGGACGAGCGACGTGACGACGCGAGCCGTCCTACTGACGGTGAAATTGGACGTCAACCGGGATTCCCGCGGGTAAACGCTCACGGTTCAGGGAGTGATCCGGGGAGCCCCGGCGTCGCCGTCTCCGAGGTGGCCGCCGACGACACGCTCATCACGCCGGACACGGCCCGCCGCACCCCTCGCCGCCGCAGTCGATGCCCTCCTCGTCGCCGTTCTTCACGCCGTCCGTGCAGGTAGGGGCCTCGCAGGCGCCACCCCAGCACACCCCGCTCTTGCAGTCCGCGCCGGTCTTGCAGCCCCCGCCCGGCTCGCAGCGCGGGCAATACTGCTTGCCGCAGTCCACGCCGGACTCGCGGCCATTCTTCACCCCGTCGCTGCAGGTCGGGATCATGCAGCTCTCGTTCGTGCACACGCCGCTCATGCAGTCCGTGGCCGCGCGGCAGCGGTCCCCCGCCTGGCAGGGCCGGCAGGGGCCACCGCAGTTGAAGCCGGTCTCTCCGCGATCGCCGTCCTGCACGTCGTTCACGCAGTGCTCCGGCACGCACCAGACGCCATCACACGCGAGCCCGCCGGGACAGCGCAGCGACGCGTCGGTGGCGACACACTGCACGCAGGCGCCCTCATGGCACCGCCCCTCGCCCGAAGCAGGGCACGTGACTTCGTTCAAGAGGAGGTGCTGCGGCTCATCGACCGCGCAGAAGTCGAGGGTGCACTGGTTGCCGTCATCGTAGACGTCCTGGGCCGCCGCGCTGACCACGCGGCCGTCGGCCGTACACTCCTCGATCTTGCAGTCGCCGCGGAGCTGCGACTCGAGCGGGCCCTTGTGGATCTCCACCGCGCACGCGCCGTCCACGCACCGCCCCGCGCCGCACCGCGGGTCCGGCGGGCCAGGGCACTCCGCGTCGCTCTCGCAGCCGCCGGGCGGCCCCCCGGGGCACTCCGCGCCGCTCTCACAGCCGCCGGGCGGCACGGGCACCCCGGAGCACTTCTCGGTGCCCTCCTCGGTGCCCTCCGCGCACTCGTCGCAGGTGAGGCACTCCTTGAAACACTCCGAGTCCTGCTCGCCGCGCGAGCCCTCCTCGCCGCGCGCGCAGCAGATGACCTTGCTCGGGTCGCCGCACACGCAGCGCTCATCGACGCAGACCGTGCCCGGCACGTACTGGTGGTCCGACTCGCAGTCATCCGTGACCGCGCAGTCTCCGCCCATATAGGGCACGTCACCACATGCAAAGAACGTCGCTGGGCCGATGAGAAGAATGGAACCAACCAACCAAGGCGCGATGGGCCTACCCATGCTCCAGTCCTCCGGCACGAGGCTGAGGCGCCGGCACCCTGGCGGCCCCAATCCGCCGGGGTGTCGTTTGCCTGTCATCCGAGGCGCGCACTATGCCGCGTCGGGCCCGCCGCCGTCACGCAAGTTTTCGCCAGAATGCGCCGCTGGGGAGGCGGCCTTCCAGCAGGGCAGGCGCGCCGTCGAAGAGAGGAAAAACGGTGCTCGTCAACGGAAAGCCGCGGACAGGCACCGTGTTCTCCGCCGGGCCGCGAGGAGGGGACGTCCGCTGCCGTGCGCCCCTGCTCACCGGGTCGCGCCGCGTCGCACCGGGACGCTTCGCCTCCGGCTCACGAGGCGAACAGCCAGGCGATGCTCGCCGCGCCGGCCAGGAAGAGCGCCGCCGTGAAGATCAGGATCGCCGTCCGGTCAGGTCGGTACTCCCCACGATCGATGGCGCGAGCGACGCGCAGGTAACGCACCGCCGCCCACGCGATGAGCCCCATCCCGAGCACGACCATCCCCGCGCCGAGGCCCACGACCTCGCGCAGCAACGACCGCGGCCCTCCCGGCGCGGTTGGCGGCCCCGCCTCCAGGAAGTAGAGGCTGACCCGGTTGAGCGTGATGCCGAAGCCGAGCAGCGCGATCGCCGTGCGCACGTAGGCGAGGTGCGTCCGCTCGTTGGCCAGGTGCTCCCTCGCGTAGGCCTCCGTGCGCTTCACGCTCTCCTCGCCGGGCATGGTGGCTCGCCCTCCTCGTCGCGCGGCGCCCCGCCCTAGCGGCGGCCGTACCGATCGTCGAACCACGGGTACGCCGTGTTCGAGTAGCCGCGGACCTCCCAGAACCCCGGCTGATCCGCCGCGCTGAACGTGATCCGCCGGATCCACTTCGCGCCCTTCCAGGAGTAGAGCTGCGGCGTGATCATCCGCACCGGGCCCCCGTGCTCGCGCGGCAGCGGCTTGCCCTCCCAGGTGTGGACGAGCAGCACGTCGGGCAGCATGGCCTCCTCGAGCGGCAGGTTCGTCGTGTAGGGGGTCTGCGTGCCGGGCGCGATGTCGCTCGCCTCGATCAGCACGAAGCGCGCGTCCGCGAGCGGGCGCGCGCGCTCCGCAAGGGCGGCGAACCGGACGCCGATCCAGTGGTTGTCCAGGCGGCTCCAGGTGGTCACGCAGTGGAAGTCGGACACGTCCAGCGTCTGCGGCAGCGCCATGAACTCTTCCCAGGAGTAGGTCCGCGGCGCCTCGCAGAGCCCGTCGATCTCGAGCTGCCAGCGCTCGGTCGGGATGTCCGGCGTATCGCCGAGATCGAGCACCGGCCAGCTCTTCACCTCGCGCTGCCCGACCGGCAGCCTCGGCATCCCGTGCCGGTTCGGCGGCCCGCTGCCCATCGGCGCGAGCCCGTCGAAGGCGCCCTTGCCGCGCGCCGCCTGCCGCGCGGCGAACGCTTGCTTGCGCTCGATCAACGACCTCGCCCGCCGCCCCGCGTCGTCCCCCATGACGTGACCATGGCGAGAGCTCTGGACGCCTGCAAGAGCGAGCTCATCCGACCTTGCGGCCCGAGAGCTCCACGGATGCGGCATCCACCGACACCGACGTCGGCGGGCCGAACTTCTTGACCTGAACGGTCACGAGGAGGGCCGGCGTGTCGTCGAGCACGCGCTCGATGATGCGCTCGGCGAGCGTCTCGAGCAGCTTGTATGACGCGCTCGTGCCCGATTCGACGACGAGGCTCGCGAGCCTGTCGTAATCGAAGACGCGCGCGCGCGTATCCGCTCGAGGCAACAGCGAGACCGGGAGCTCCACCTCCAGGCACACGACGAAATCCTGGGGCAGGTCGCGCTCGGCGCGAGACACGCCGTGCTTGGCGCGAAAGCGGATGCCGTCAAGGCGGATCCGGTACGTCTGGATCGCGGACTCCATCGGCGCCCCCTAGCACGCCTTCCGGCCGGCTTCCGCCGCAAGAATGCCAGGCGGCAGGCTCGCCCGCTCGCCGCGGCCTTCCCGGCGCGCGGCGGCCGTTCGGCGTGCCCCGGCGCGGGCGGCCTTCCCGGCGCGACCGCCCTCCAGGCGCGCGGCGGCTGCGCGCCACGTGCGCCGCCTGCGCCGCGTGCGCCACGTGCGCCACGTCAGAGGAGAGGCCGCTTGAAGCACACGGCTTCGATCTTCGCGGTCATCTCGCTGCGCAGGAACTGCACCGGCTCCCAGCCTTCCTGCCCGAACCGCTTGAGGACCGGGTTCCATCCGGACGTGGTGGTCACCTCGATCACCTGACTGTCGCTGACGCGCGCGGTCTCCACGTCCACGCATCGAATCTCCCACCGGGGCGGATCGGTCCCCGCCTGCACCGGCGGCACCAGGAAGCGCGGCGCGACGTACGACGCGGAGCAACCGAAAAGAAATGCGACGGCGATGGCTGTCCCGGAGCTGAGCTTCGGCATGAGCGGTCCTTTCCTGCGGGGTCGACCCGCGAAGGCGTATCGACGCTTCGTGCGCCACGTCAACTGGGAACGGCGCGCGCCCCGCCGCGGGCTGACGCCGCACCTAGCGCTTGCGGGCGAGCGCCTCGCGGTCCTTCACGATGAGGCGCCGCCCCGCCGCGTCGAGCACCCCCTCCTTCCGGAACGCACCGAGCGTCAGCGTCACCGTCTCGCGCGTCGACCCGATCACCTGGGCGATCTCCGCGTGCGTGATCGGCGCCGAGATCAGCGTCCCGCGCGGCGTCGGCACGCCCCACCGCTCCGCCGCGTGCAGGAGGAACTCGGCGAGGCGCCCTCCCACGTTCTTGAAGAGCATCGACTCGATCCGGTCCTCGGTCTCCCGCTGCCGCGCGACGAGCAGCGCGAACACCGCGCCCCCGAGCCCCGGGTGCTGGGCGCAGAGCTCGCGGACCAGCGCGAGCGGCACCCGGACCACCTCGGCCTCATCCATCGCGATCGCCCGCTCCGTCCGCGTCTCCAGCCCGCCGAGGCACGACTCGCCGAGCACGTCGCCCGTGCCGCGGTAGCTGAGCGGGAACGCGGCCCCCGCCTCGTTGACGCGCTCGACGCGCGCGCGCCCCCGGCCGAGCACCACCAGCGTGTCCGCGGGGGCCCCCTGCTCGAAGATCGCCGCGTCGGACGCCACCACCTCGAGCACCGCGGCGTCCGTGACCGCCTCCCGCACCTCGCGATCCACCTGCGCGAACAGCGAAGAGAGCCGGAAGGCGCGCGCCACCCGAGCCTTCACGGGATCCGTGGGCTGGCGGCCAGCATCCTGCGCGTACTGGGAATCCAGATCGCTCACGGTAGGGAACAAAAGAGTAATCCATACCGCGTGGGTTGACACACAGGAATCCCTGCGACCGAGGCCCGGGCGCGGGGCGAACGGAGCGCCGCGCTCAGCGTCCGTCGCGGTCGAGCTGCACGACGATGTCCCGGTCGAGCGCGCCGTCCGCCGCGCGGGCGAACTGCTGGAACTTCGTATAGGCATCGGGCTGCACGCGGCCCGCGGGCAGCTCGAGGAATCGATCGAGGACCAGCGCGCCGCCCTCCATGCGATCGTTTACCCGCACGGCGCGCCCCGCGTCGTCCGCCGTCGACGGAGCGAGCTTCGTGACCACGCGCGCGCCCGCGGGGAGCTTGACGCGGAGCCGCACCTCCGAGCGCGTCGCGATCTGCTCCGACAGGTAGAGCGGCGTCTCGCGGACCGGCAGGCTGGCGAGGCTGGCCACGCGCACGCCGAAGGGCGGCGTGATGACCAGCTCCCCTCCCTGCGCGCGCGCGAAGCTCGCGGCGGCGATCTTCATCTTCAGCGTGAGCGGCCGGTCGATCTCGCTCAGCTCCTTGATCTCGATCGCCTGGAGCCGCGCCCCCGGCACCATCTGCGGCAGGAGGCGCGACTCGACGGCGTCCCTGAGCTGGGCGTCCGGGAGCGACTCCAGCGCCGAGCGCAGCGCGATCGCGAGCTTGCCCTCGTAGCGCTGCTCGATCGCCAGCGAGGCCGAGCCGTCCCGCGCCACCTCGGCGACGCCCTCCGTGACCACGCCGTCGTGCGCGCCGGACGAGGGCGTCACCTCGCGCGGCGTCCCCGGCTTCAGCACGATCGCCGGTTGCCCGCGGAGGGAGCTCGGCAGGTAGCCGTACGGCGCGAACTTGTCGCGCACGAACATCCAGCGGACCCCGCCCGCGCCGGGCTTGTCCCCGGTGTCGAGGCGGACGGCGAGCGCGTTGAACGTCTCGGCCTCGCTCATGGGCCCGCGCGGCGGCGCGGTGAGCCGGTCGCTCACGACGCCGTAGCCGGCGTCGATGCCGACGAGGCGGCACAGGTAGAGGAACGCCTCGGTCCGGTTGCCGCTCTTGCCGATGACGACGCGGCGGCCGTCGTCCTCGCGCCCCGGCTCCACGTTGGCGAGCACCCACCGGTAGATCCGGCGCGCCTGCTCGTCCTTCGACGGCGCCGCTCCCCCGGCCTCGCCGCGCGCGCCCTGCGCGGCGCCGGCGGCCTTCCCGTGCTCGCCGCCGCCCGCGGCCGGCGAGCGCGGTGCGAGCGGCGTGCGCGTGATCGCCTGCGCGATGCGCACGAGCCGCGGATCGCGCGGCGTCTCGTCGGCGGCCGCGTCGACCATGCGCGCGATCGTGCTGTCCAGGCGGATGCCCCAGCCGATGCGGATGTTCGGAAGGAACTCCGATATCGGCGCGCTCGCCGGCTCCTCCGGGAGCGCGGGGCTCTTGTCGACCCGGTAGCGGCGCGTGACGAGCGCTCCGGACTCGACGATCTCCGGCGCCGGGACGGCGCCGGAGGCCTCCACGTCGAGCGGCCTGCTCTTCGGCGACACGACGATGAACTCGCTCCGCCAGTAGGGGACCTTCTCCTCGCGGAAGAACCAGCGCGGGCCCTGGAACGTGAGGCCGCCCTGCCCGTCGCCGCGCAGCACGAACAGGTTCTCCACCTCGATGTAGTCGCCCACCTCGAGGTGGGGCATCGTCACGGTCGGCTTGTCCTCGATGAACTCCGGCTCGTGGATCGACCCGTCGCGCTTGACCGTGCGGAGCTTGAGCACGAGCCCCTCGGGCATGCGCTGCTCGGCGTGCTCCTGGATGGCCTCCCGCGACTGGATCCGGATGATCTCGTGCTGGAGCATCCGCGCCGAGCCGTCCTCGTGGACCCACATGGCCGCATAGTCGAGCACGCGCGCCGCCGTGCCCGGCATGACCTCGCCCGAGGCCTCGTGCTCGGCGATCACCTTCTTCGAGTCCAGCCGGTACGGGCTGAGCTCCGTCGTGCCGTCGAGCAGCTCGATCGCGTCGCGCAGGCCCGAGGTGTCGGCGCCGGTGCGGATCGCCTCGATGAGCGCCTTCTGGAGCGCGTCGCGCTCTCCCCGCGCGAAGCGCGCGTCCGCGAGGGCGAGGCGCGCGTCGGCGTCGTCCGGCGACTTCGCGAGCGCGCGCTCGAGCTGCTCGAACGACTCGGCGCGCTTGCCGGCGCGGGTCAGGAGGTCGGCGATGCGCGCGGCGATGTCCTTGCGGTCCTTGCGGGCGGAGCCGAGGCGCTGGAGCTCCTTGATCGCCGCCGCGTAGTCGCGGCGATCGATCGCCCTCTCCAGCTCGATCTCCGCGTCGGGATCGAGCTCCCGGATGCGCGCGGCGAGGGCGTCGGCCTGCGCGATGTGCCCGTCGCCGTCGTAGATCCGGAGGAGCGCGCCCAGCACCTCGATGTCGTCCGGGAAGCGCGCGGCGGCCTCCTTCACGGTGCGGACCTGCTCGACGCGCCAGCCGAGGCGCGAGTACATCCCGGCGAGCGTCTTCAGGAGGTCGGGCACCTCCCGGAAGCGATCGGCGAGGGCCTCGATCGTGCGGGTCATCTCGGACAGGCCGACCTTGTCGGCCTCCTCGAGCGCGAGCCAGAGGCGGGGGTACCAGAGCTCCGGGTCCTTCTCCGCGGCGCGCGCGCGCACGTCCTTCACGAGATCTCGCCCGTCGGACGCCGGGAAGATCGGGTCCTTCTCGAGGAAGACCGCCTGGGCCGCGAGCGCGGGGCCGGTGGCGCGCGCAGGATCGGCCACGAGCGGCTCGATCAGCACGGCGCTCACGTCGTCCTGGCCCTCGAGGTGCGCGATGGTCGCGGCGAGGTACCGGGCGATCGGATCGGCCACGTCGCGCTCGGCGGGGGGCGCGCCGCGCAGGCCGAGCGCGCGCGCCACCTTCGGCGCGGGCTGCGGCGGCACGCCGAGCGCCGTGAGGAACGGCTCGATGGGGTTGGGGTCCGGCAGGACCTCGGGCGGGACGAGCGAATAGGGCGGCGTCGGATCGGCGGACGTGGCCACGCCGAGGGGCGTGCCGTCGGGCGCGAGCAGGCGGATGGATGTGTCGCGGCCCCCGACGCGGGCGAGGATGCGGTGCCGGCCGGGGCCGAGGCGCAGGCGGACGCCGAAGCGGGGCCAGATCCCCCACTGCTTCGTGTCGCGGGTCAGCACCTCGACGTCGTCGACGAGGATGGCGTAGGCCCCCTGGACGGCAATGAGCATCTCGCGCTCGGCGGGCAGGTCGACGAAGGTCTCGACGTAGAAGATGCCTCCCCTGGCCCCGCCCTCACCGGGCCCCTCCGGCGCGACGGCCGAGAGCTGGCAGCCGCGGCGCTCGGCGCCGAGCACGCGCGGCGGGCCTCTGCGGTGGGGATCGCGCGGGAACACGGGCGGCCAGGGGCCGGCGCGCTCCGCCTCGTAGTGGACGCGGTGGTCGCTCGCCGCCAGGCGGCCGAACGGGCCGGCGAAGCGGGCGTTCTCGATGCACCCGTAGCGGCGCGCCGCGCGGTCGATGAGCGGCACGGCGGGCGCCGCGCGGTCGACGAGCGGCACGGCGGGCGCCATGCCGGCGGCGTCGTCGGCGGTCCCGGCGGCGCCGTCCGGGCGCGCCGCGGCGGCCTCGTCCGGCAGCCCGTCGAGGCTCCACCACTCGACGAGCTCCCCCCGCGCGCGCCAGCCCAGCTTGCCCGGGTGGTCGATGGCGCGCAGGACGACCTCGCGGGACTTCTTCCAGAGGCCCGCGACGCTGGAGCGCAGGCCGAGCAGGCGGTTCGCGGCGAACCAGCCCACGAGCGGGGCGTCGGGGTGCGCGCTCACCCGGGCGGCGTCCAGCGCATCGAGGTAGGCCGCCGCCGCGCGCGCGTTGCGGCCGTGCCCCTGGTCGTCGATCGCGCGCCCGAGCGACGCGAGCATCGATTTCGCGCCGATCCCCTCCAGGCGCTTGCGCGCCTCCCTGGCGCCGGCGGGCGTGCCGCCCGGGACCAGGAGCTCTCCGAGGAGCCAGCGGCCGACGACCTCGCCGTCGGCCGAATGCGCGCCGGCGTCGCGGAGCGAGGCGATGGGGTCTTTCGCGCCGGGCGCGGTGACCGCGCCGCAGGCGCCGAGCGCGAGGGCCAGGGCGGCGGCGCCGGCGAGCCGGGCGAGCGTGGAGAGGGGGCGAGGAGCGCGCATCGGCCCGGTCCTTAGCGCGAGCGACCGCGTGCGCACAGAGACGCCGCGCGGCGAGCGCTCCTGGCCCGCCCGGCCCGTGAGCGCCCCGCCCGGCCCGCCGTCGCCGCCCGACCCGCGGCATGCGGTCTCCGCGGCGTGTTGCCAGCGGCTCCAGGCATCGTCAAGGAGCGCCGTCGCCCCTAGAGGACGACGCGCCACGAGGTCGTGCGCGACAGCGTGGACGGCCTTACGGGTCGATGGCGATCTTGATTATCATTTGCATCATTGCTATGTGAAGCGGCGAACTCATGGAAGACGACCTTGCGGTAGAGCTCGGCGCGCTCGCGCACCGCGGCGCCGCCCCGCTGTCCTGATCGGGGAGCGCGCTCTTTCGAACCACCTCGCCGCGATGCTTTCGCACCGACAAGGATGAACGACATGGTACCCGGTTACACAGAAGAGACGGTGCTTGAGGTCCACCACTGGACGGACAAGCTCTTTACGCTCAAGACCACCCGCTCGCCGAGCTTCCGCTTCGCGAACGGGCAGTTCTGCATGATGGGGCTCGTGGTCGCGGGCAAGCCGCTCGTCCGCGCGTACTCCCTCGCGAGCGCGAACCACGAGGAGACGCTCGAGTTCTTCTCGATCAAGGTGCCGAACGGCCCGCTGACCTCGCGCCTGCAGCACATCGCCGTCGGCGAGACGATCCTCGTCGGCAAGCGCGCGACGGGCACGCTCACGATCGGCAACCTGCGGCCGGGCCGGACCCTGTGGCTCCTGGCGACCGGGACCGGCCTCGCGCCGTTCCTCAGCGTCGTCAAGGACCCCGAGACGTACGAGCGCTTCGAGCGCGTGGTCATCACGCACACGTGCCGCCGCGTGCAGGACCTCGCCTATGCGCGCTACCTCGAGCACGAGCTCGCGGCGGACGAGCTGCTCGGCGAGATCGTGCGGCCCAAGCTCCGCTACTACCCGTCCGTCACCCGCGAGGCGTTCAAGACCGAGGGCCGGATCACCGCGCTCCTCGAGTCCGGCCGCATCTTCGCCGATCTGGCGCTGCCCGCGCTCGACCCCGCGCACGACCGGCTGATGCTCTGCGGCAGCTCGGAGATGCTCGCCGACACCGCCGCGCTCCTGGAGGCGCGCGGCTTCGAGGAGGGCAACAGCGGCGAGCCGGGCGACTACCTCGTGGAGAAGGCCTTCGCGGGCGAGAAGCGCTCCCCGCTCGCCAGCGCGTCGCCGGCCGAGAGCACGAACCTGTCCGGCCCGGCGTGACGTCGCGCGCCGCGCGTCGGGCTGCGCCCGGGACCCCGCGTCGGCGTCACGGCTGACGCGCGGGTCGATGCGGCGCGCAGGCCGCGGTTTCGGATCTGGACCGGGGCCGCCGCCCGCCCCGGGCCAGACCGCGGCTCACACGCTCGCTTCGACAGCGCTGGCGACCTGCTGGAGGAGCACCGTCTGTTCGATCACCTCGGGCGGCACGCCGACATCGTCGCGCACGACGGCCACGTCCTCGCGCGCCACCGCCACGTCCTCGCGCACGACGGCCACGTCCTCGCGCGCCACCGCCACGTCCTCGCGCGCCACCGCCACGTCCTCGCGCGCCACCGCCACGTCCTCGCGCGCCGCCGCCACGTCCTCGCGCGCCACCGCCACGTCCTCGCGCGCCACCGCCACGTCGTCCCGCTCCGCCGCCCGGCGCAGCGCCGCGATCTCCGCCTGCGCGGCGACGAGCGCCTGCTCGAGCTCCTCGTGGAGCGCCGGCGGAGAGCCGGCCGTGCCGCGCGCCTCGGTCAGCTCGCGCTCGAGCTGCGCGATCTTCCATCCCGCGGCGCGCAGGTCGGCCTCGCTCGAGGCGGCGCTCCGCGCCAGCGCGTCGAGCTGCTGCCGCAGCGCCTCCACCGCGCCGCCCGGCCCGCCCTGCCCCGCGAGCGCTCCGCCCTGCCCGCCGTCCGCCGCCTGGCCCGGCCCGCCGTCGCCGGCCGGCGCCGACGCGAAGACCGTCCCGAGCTCGTCGACGAGCTCCTTGCCCACCCGCTCGCTCTCGCGCAGCTGCGCCATGAGCGACGCGATGACGTGGCCCCGGTCGCGCAGCGCCTCCTCGAGGCCCGCGATCTCCGCGGCCGCCGCCTCGCCTGCGTCGCGCTTCTCGAGCTCCGACGCCCGCTGCTCCAGCGCGACGACGGTCTGCTCGAGCTCCACGATCCGCGCCTCGAGCAGCAGCCTGCGCGCGTCGAGGGCGCTCCGCTGGTCCTCCAGCGCGCGGCTCTCGCGCTCGTTCCGGTCCGCCCGCTCCTTCTGCCGGTCGCGGTCGCGCGCGAGCTCGGCGCGGGCGGCCTCCAGCTCCTCGACCCTCCCCGCCGCGCGCCGCGCCTCCTCCAGCGCGCGCTCGCTCTCCTGCGCGCGCCTGCGCGCCGTGTCCCGCTCGGACATGAGCTTCGAGAGCTCCCGCCGCGACCCCGCGGCGGCGGCCTCGAGCTCCTCCACGCGCGCCGAAAGCGCCGGGTCGGGCGCCGCCACGGCGGGCCGCGCCTCGAGCTCGGCGATCCGGGCGCGCGCGGCCTCGAGGTCGGACGTCGCGGCGTCGAGGCGGTCACGGGCGCCGGCGATCTCCGGCTTGTTGCGGATCATGCCGAGCTCGAGCTCGACCTTGGTCCGCACCCGCTTCTCGTCGTCGAGCTGCTTGGCGAGCCGGGTCGCGCGATCGCGCTGGCTGCGGAGCTCCTCCTCCATGTCGCGGATCTGGTGCGACAGGCGCTCGGCCCGGACGTGGGCGTCGCCCGCCCTGGCCTCGACGTCGCGGAGGCGCGCCGCCCTGGCCTCGAGCTCCGCCTCCACCTCGGCGAGGCGCGCGGCCGTGGCGACCGCGCTCTCGGCGCGGACCCCGGCGTCCTCGCGGTCGCGCTGGTGCCGGGTGCGCAGCTCCGCGAGCTCGCCCCCGAGCCGCTGTGCGCGGCCCTCGGCCTCGATGAGCGCCTCGGGCGGCGGGCCGGCGCTCGCGCCCGGGAAGTCGGCGAACGGCAGCTCGATCACGGCAAACGCGTCGAGCCTGGGCAGGCGCTCGCCGGCCACGGCGATGAACCACTCGGGCTCCTCGGACGCGTCGAGGATCGACGTGTCCACGCTGACCTCGGGCTCGCCCTTCGGCGCGAACTCCGCGACCGTGTAGCCGACGAACGGCGCCTGGCCGACCATCCGCACCTGCTTGAACTGGAGCGCCACGAGGTCGTAGAGCGCGTAGTAGCCGGGCGCCGCGCCGCGGCGCGCGCCCGCGGGGAGCAGGCCCCGCGCGGCCTCCGGGTTCGGCGACGCGATGACGGCGACGCCGCTCGCGGCGGTGAGGCGTCGGGCGCGCCGGACGACCTCGGCGGGATCGGCGAAGAGGGAGAGATCGGGGATGACGAGGGTGTCGAAGGCGCCGTCGCGCACGCCGAGGTCGCCCTCGAACACGGCGACGTTCGGGTGCGGCTGCCGGGTGGGCGCCGTCCGCGCGAGCTTCTCGGCGACGCGCGCGGCGTCCGGGTCGTAGGCATGGACGAGGCGGGCTCCGCGCTGGAGCAGCCGGTCGGCGAGGCCGATGGTTGCGTCACCCACCACCGCGACCCGCCGGCCGCGCACGAGCGGCTCGAGGTAGGCGCTCAGCACCAGGGCGGGATGGAGCGCGGCGGGGGCGGCGTGCCGCGGCGAGCCTGCGGCGGCGAGGGAGGACTCCTTCGTCATGGTTCCGTCCTCTTACGGCTCTGGGGGCCCGGAGTCCACAAAGCGCAGTGCAGAGTTGCAAGGCGGCGCTCACCGCGCTGGGCGCCGCCGGGCGCCGCCCGCGCGCGCCGGTCCGACGCCTTCGTGCCGGCCCCACGATCCGCGCCCCCACGCCGCCAGCGTGGTGAGCCGCCTCACCCATGACGCTTCGCGTCTGCGTCGCAGGTTCCTGGGCCTCTCTGTCGCTCCCGATGTAATTTCCACGACACCGGCGGTCCGCCCTCTCTCCTTCGAGATCGCGCGGTCCTTCTGCTGCGCTCGGTCAGAGGATCACGGTCTCGCAGCCGAGGAGGATCTGGATCTTCGCGATGGAAGCGCCCCTGGCGGCCTCGCAGGTATCGGGGCACAGCACGAGGGCCGCGGGAGAGGCCGGGTCGTCGTAGCGCCAGCCTGGGCCGTCGCAGCCGGGGCGCTGCGGCAGGACCTCCTGCGATGCGCCGTCGAGCCCGAAGAGGACGTTGACGTCGTCGAACGCGACCTGTCCGCCGGCCACCTGGGAAGGGACCTCGACCTCGCACGGGAGCGCCTGCCCCGTGACCTTCGCGAGCGCGTTCTGGAACTCGACGGCGATGTTGGTCGCCCCGACGAGGACGGCGGCGTCGGTGCCTCCCGCGGCCGCGACCTGGTTGGCGAAGCGCTGGTTCACGCCCGGGAGCCCGATCACGAAGGTGCGCACGGGGGTGCCGTGGCGCGCGCCCGCCGCCGCGAGATCCGCGATGGCGTCCGGGTCTTCCGGGTTCACCCCGGCGCACTGGGCCGCCGGCCCCTGGGGCTGCCCATCGGTGACGAGCAGCACAGCCGAGGCCTCGCCGGGGTGGTTCTTCGCCACGTCGATGCCCTGGAGCAGCGCGCCGCCCAGCGCCGGATAGACGGGCGTGCTCGCTCCGTTCGGCGACTCGGCCTCGATGGCCGCGACGATGGCGCCCGCGTTGTCGGGGAGCGGACCGAACGGGACCAGCGGCTCCCTGTACGCCTCGTGGTCACAGGCCGGCACGGCGTCCGCGACCCGCGGAAAGAAGCGCAGCGCCACGCGCACGCCGGCGAACCTCGCGCTGTTGACGAACGCCGTCAGGCCGGCCTTCGCGCTGGTCCACTTGTCGCCCGCCATCGAGGACGACTTGTCCATCATGATGTAGAGATTGAGCGGGACCGCGATCGCCTCCTCGGTGACAAGGCCACACGCGGCGTCCGGATCGAGGGCTTCGACAGGCGCGTCGGTCGACAGCCCGCCATCCGGATCAAAGGTCCCGCCCAAGCCAGCTCCGTCCGAAGAGGAAGAGGACGAGACAAGGCCAGCTCCTGAGTCCGGCGCACACGCGCCATGGAGCCCCATGGCGACGGCGAGCCCAACCATGGAAGCGAGCGAGGTGAGGTGGAGCGATTCGAGGCGCATGGGATGAATCGAGGACAGCGAGGACAGCGAGGACAGCGAGGACGGCGCGGAAGCGGGAAGATACGCAGACACAGAGTACCGGAGACGGTGACAGGCGCGAGGGGCGAATCACGGAATCGTGAGCTGGCACGCGCCGGCGCAGCACATAACGACGTGGGCGGACGCGCTGTTGATGTCGGCAGCAATGTGGCGCACAGCCCCATGATGATTGGAAACGAGCGAGACAAAGTCTTTTCGAGAAGCGCGCGAAGGTGCAGAATCAAGCATGCGCGCACAATTCTTCCTCGAGACGGCATCTCTGCTCGCATTGCTCTCGGCGATCGGCTGCGCGGAGAGCAACTCGATCGACGGCCCCATCGGGCCGGTCGCGGGCACGGGAGGCGGCCCGGGCGCGGGCGGCG
Source organism: Sorangium sp. So ce145 (assembly GCF_051525985.1). Taxonomy (NCBI): domain Bacteria; kingdom Pseudomonadati; phylum Myxococcota; order Polyangiales; family Polyangiaceae; genus Sorangium; species Sorangium sp. So ce145. The sequence goes on from NZ_CP150315.1 coordinate 9,877,888, forward strand.
ACTCCTCCGCGAGCAGCAGCACCACGACAGCGTCATCGAGCAGCGCCGCCGCGAGCGGCTCGGGCGGGAGTGAGGGCAGCTCGGGCGGGGGTGAGGGCGGCTCGGGCGGAGGTGAAGGCGGCTCAGGTGGAGAGGGGGGCAGTGAAGAGGCGAGCGGCGGCGCTGGGGGCACGGATCGATGCGCGCTGGGATGCTTGCCGGGCACACACGACGTGGACGGCAATCCCCTCACGGGGGACGAGTGCGGCTGTGAATACGCGTGCACGCCGACCGCGGCGGGAGAGGCGGGCGAGGATCCGATCGACGCCGAGTTCATCGACGACAACTGCGACGGCGGCGACGGGCTCGTCGAGCAATGCATCTACGTCTCGGCGAGCACGGGGGACGACGCCAGCAGCGGGACGCGCGACGCGCCGGTGGAGACGATCGCCAAGGCCATCCAGGTGGCGCAGGCGGGCGCGGTGCCGGCGATCTGCCTGTCGGGCGAGCTGTACCAGGAGGCGGTCACGGTCGTGTCCGGCATCAGCATCTACGGTGGGTTCGATCACGCCAACGCTGACTTCAAGTTCCGGAGGACGCCCTCGGTGACGACCACCGTGCGCGCGACAGGCACGGTGTTCCACGCGCCGTCGATCACGCAGCCGACGCACATCGAGGGCCTCTCGATAGAAGCGCTGAGCCCGTCGTCGGCCGGCGCGAGCACCTATGGAGTGCGCCTCGGCGGGGGGACGGCGGATCTCTTCGTGCGGTTCAACCAGATCAACGTGGAGGAGGGCCGGGCCGGCGCCGCGGGGACGAGCGGGGCGGCGTACACGGCGGGGACGGCGGCGGCGGGGAATGCGGGAGAGCAGGGCTGCCACAACTGCAGCGGTCTCGGCAATGCCGGCCCGGCGCCCACCTGCGACGAGCCTGGCGGGAGAGGCGGATATGGCGGACATGGTCCGAACACCGGAGCGGCGGGCCATCTGGGCAGCCAGGGCGCGGCGGGCGGCGCGGGGGGCATCGCGTCGAGAAGCTGCTCGACGCGCACCTCGCCAGAACAAAATGGCGCGCCGGGCATGGCGGGATCGCAAGGGACGCCGGGAACAGGGGGCGCGAATCTCGGGCGCATCGCCTCGGGCGTCTACCAGCCTGCGAACGGCACCAACGGGCAGCAGGGAAAGAACGGCGGCGGCGGCGGCGGCGCGGGCGGCGGCGGCGGCGGCTCGTGCTCGCCATTCCCTGATGATCGCGGCGGTGGCGGCGGCAGCGGCGGATGCGGCGGGCTCGGAGGCCGCGCCGGCCAGGCTGGCCTCGGTGGAGGCGGGAGCTTTGGTATCTTCGCGGCGGCCGGACGGGTGGTCGTCTCCCGCAACGAGATCACGACCGGAAAGGGCGGCAACGGCGGCCGCGGCGGCAACGGCGGAGCGCCGCAGTTCGGAGGGAACGGCGGCCCTGGCGGACCCGGTCCTGATGACGCCGGCAACGGCGGCGTCGGCGGCAGGGGTGGCAATGGCGGCGACGGCGGCCCCGGCGCGGGCGGGGGCGGCGGCCCGAGCGCCTGCCTGGCGCGAGCCGCGAGCGTCGGCTTCACGTTCGGAGACAACAGCTGCTCGACCGGCGCCCCCGGGTACGGCGGCGCTGGCGGCACGACCCCGAGCGGCGGCGCCGCGGGCGCGGGACAGGACGGTGAGGCGGCCGCGAACCTGCAGATCAACTGATCAACGCTGCTGCGCTCGAGGAGCTATCTCCCACACGTTCGTCCGCCCAGGGCGCCGGCGCCTCCAACGCCGTGGAGGCGCCTCCGCTAGACTGGAGCAAAGCGACAGGCGCCCGTGTTAACGCGTTGCGACGGCACGCCGACCGGCTAGAACGGCTCCCCGGAAGCAACGAGCGCTGACGACAGGAGCCGCCATGACCACTGCAATGCAGATGCCCATGATGCCGCAGACGATGTACCCCATGATGCCGACGCCGGAGATGGCCGCTGGCGCAGCCATGATGCCCGGCATGATGGGCATGGGCATGCCCATGATGGGCATGATGCCCGGCATGATGGGTATGCCCATGATGCCCACGATGGGCATGATGCCCGGCATGATGGGCATGAGCATGCCAATGATGCCCGGCATGATGGGCATGGGCATGCCCATGATGGGCATGATGCCCGGCATGATGGGCATGGGCATGCCCATGATGTGCAAGATGTCGTGTGAGATGACCAAGGACGGAATGGTCTGCAAGATGATGCCGCCCGAGGGCATGTCGATGGACGTGCTCAAGGAGCGCTGCGAGGCCATGACGAAGATGATGTCGGCCGGGATGCCCATGATGATGATGTGCGGCGGGATGCCCATGATGATGTGCACCCCCGCAACGACCAAGTAGCGCGGCCGCAACCCCTCCTCGGAGCAGCGGAGCGTCGGCGCTCACCGGCGTGCTCGCGCGGCTCCGCCCCTTCCCTCCCCCGCCTCTCGGCGAAGAACGCGCCCGCCTCAAGGCGCCGGCAACGAATACGTCATCACCAGGTACATCAGCGAGTCGACGTTTGCCGGGTTGCGGTAGACGTGCGGGACATCCGCCTGAAACACGAGCGCGTCGCCCGTCGCGAGCAGAAACCGCTGTCCGTCGACGCTGATTTCAACGGTCCCCTGACAGACCACGATGTTCTCGGTCGTCCCGGGCGGGTGGGGATCGGCATTCTCGACGCCGAGCGGGGCCAGGCAGAGCTCGTAAAACTCGACCGTTCGCGGCGCATCGAACGGGAAGAGCGCGCGCGAGGTGAACTTGCCGTCGTGCGATGTCAGCCGCTTCGCGCGATCCCCGCGCAGCAGCATGGGGCCGCTCGCCGAGCGGGCGCTGACGAGCGCCGAGAACGGCACGCCGAGCGCGCGGGCGATCTTCCAGACGACGTTGATCGTGGGCGCGCTGCGGCCGAGCTCGACCTGGCCGAGCATCGCGCGGCTCACGCCGGAGATCTTCGAGAGCCGCTCCAGCGAGAGGCCGCGCCGCGTCCTCAACCGCCGAAGGTTCTCCCCGACAACATGCGTGAGATCCGGCGGCGAGTCGTGGTGAGCGACCTCATAGGTCCACTCCTCCTCCAGCTCCTGCGCGCCGGGCCTGGCTGGCTGCACGTCGAGCGCGACCGGCAGCGCGCCGTTCACCCCGGGAAGGTCGCTGTTCTGTCGGACGGATCTCATAGGAGGATAGGCGCCACTCTACACGGGATCTCAGGTCGGCAAACCAACCAAATTCGTGGCTGCGTCATAATGAGTGTGATCGATCATCAGGCAATTTCCGTCACTCCTAGGATATGGCCTGAACCCGATCCGTGACGTCCCTGTCGCATTCGCTTTCCCCTCGGCGTGTTCGCCCTTCCGCGCAGGGTCGCGCTTCCTCCCAGCGCGCTTCGCCGCACGCTCGCTCGCCGCAGGCCTCTTCCCCCTGCTGGCGCCTTCCCGCGGGGCCACGTCCCCCGGACGCTCGCGCCCCCGCCCCGCTCCGCCTCCGGTCCGCCCCCCTGGCCGGCGAATGAGGTCGGCGCCCAACCGTCCCTACCGCCAGCGCGCCGAAGCGGCTACAACCTGGGCTCGCTGCGCGGCACGCTGACGCAGCGCGCTCGAGCACCGAGGGCTTGCCGATGGACCACGACATCGACGACGTGATCGACGGCCGGTACAAGCTGATCGAGGTGGTCGGTCAGGGAGGCCACGGCGTGGTCTACCGCGCCCTGGACCAGGAGACCGGCGCGCACGTGGCCGTCAAGTACCTGCGGCCCGAGTTCGCCAGCGATCCCGCCCTGAAGGCCCGCCTGCGGCGCGAGGCCCGCGCCATGGGCGAGCTGGCCGGCACCAGCGCGACGCACGTCTTCGCGTTCAGCGAGGCGCCCGACGGCACCCTCTACATCGTCATGGAGTTCCTGAAGGGCAGCGATCTCGAGACGGCGCTGCGCCAGCTGGAGGCGCGGAACCAGCGGCTCCCGCTCGACGAGATCCGCGAGCTGTTCCGCCCGATCGTCGACACCCTCGACGCCGCGCACGCGCGCGGCATCGTCCACCGCGATCTCAAGCCCGCGAACATCTTCGTCCTCGACCACGACACGGGCGTTCCTTCCTCCACCTCCCCTCACCGCGGGAGCGCGCCGGCCCGCGCCGGCACGGCGGCGCGGGGGCGCGTGCGCTTGCTCGATTTCGGCCTTGTCAAGGTCATGCAGGCCGACCCCCTCACCCGCGAGGGCGCGATCCCCGGCTCGCCCAGCTACATCGCGCCCGAGGTATGGAAGGGCCGGCCCCAGGAGATCGACCACCGGATCGACATCTATTCGCTCGGCGCGGTGCTCTTCCGCGCGCTCGCGGGGCGCGTGCCGTTCGCCGGCGCGAGCCGGGTCGACATCCTGCTCGCCGCCGCCCGCGGCCCGCGGCCGAGCTTGCACGCCTTCCGTCCCGATCTGCTCCCCGAGGTGGACGCGTGGGTCGCGCGGGCGCTCGCCGTGGCCCCCGAGGAGCGCTTCCAGGACGTCCGCTCGCTCTGGAGCGCGCTGGAGCCGCACCTCGACCACGCCGATCGATCCGGAGGTGAGCCTGCCGGCGGAGGCGCGATCCTGCGCTGAGCACGTTCCTCACCCGACCGCCTTGCGACGCGGGAAGCGGCGCTGGTAGCGTGGTGCAAACCATGCCTGAACCGAGGGCCGCAGGATGAGCTCCTCGCCCGGCCTGTTGCAGCCGAATACGCGGTTTCGCAACCGTTACCAGGTGCTGCGCGTCATCAAGGCGGGCGGCATGGGCGCCGTCTACGAGGTGATGGACGACGTCACGGCGACGCGCCGCGCGCTCAAGGTGATGCTGCCCAGCCTGCTCGACAGCGAGGAGCTGCGCGCCCGCTTCGCCCTCGAGGCCCGCATCACCGGCGTCATCGAGAGCGACCACATCGTCAGGACCTCGGACGCCGGGGTCGACGACGAGACCGGCACCCCGTTCCTCGTCATGGAGCTGCTCCGCGGCGAGGAGCTCGGCAGCCTCGTCAAGAAGCGCGGCGCCCTCCCCGCCGAGGACGTCGCGCTCTACCTGTTCCAGGCCGCGCTCGCGCTCGACAAGACGCACGCGGCGAGCATCGTCCACCGCGACCTCAAGCCGGACAACCTGTTCGTCACCGTCCGCGACGACGGCTCGCCGTGCGTGAAGATCCTCGACTTCGGGATCGCCAAGGTCATCGAGCAGCACCACGCCTCCACGCTGACGCGGCAGATGCTCGGCACGCCCGTGTACATGGCGCCGGAGCAGATCCGCGCCGAGCGCAACGTCGGCCCGCGCGCCGACATCTACGCGCTCGGGCACGTCGCGTACGCGCTCCTCGTCGGCGAGTCGTACTGGGCCCAGGAGGCCGAGGCGACCGCGTCCCCGTACATGCTCGCGGGGGAGCTCCTGCGCGGCGCGATGGAGGCGCCCAGCGCGCGCGCGGCGCGGCGGTCCTCGGCGGCGCTGCCGAAGGAGTTCGACGGCTGGTTCCTCAAGGCGACGGCGCTCAAGGCCGAGGACCGCTTCGAGCGCGCGTCCGTCGCGGTCAGCGCGCTCGCCGCCGCGCTCGACGTCGCCCTCCCGCGGGCCTCGCGCGTCATCCTCCTGCCGGAGCCGGCGGCGCCCGCGCCGAGCGAGAACCCGAGCCCGACCGACCCGACGCTGCCCTCGAAGCCGGGCACGGCGAAGGGCTTCGCCGAGGTGCCGACCGTCACCGTGCCGGAGCTGTCGTCGAAGACGCCTCCCTCACGCCCCGGTCCGGCCTCCTACCCCAGCCCGCCCTCGCGCTCCGTCACGCCGTCGGCGCCCAACCCGCCCTCGCGCTCCGTCCCTCCCTCGTTCTCTTCCGCGCCGCCCGCGCCTTCGGCCGCCTCGAAGTTCGCGGAGACCCGGCCCCGGACGCCGCCCCCCCTGGACCCGCCGGGCCGGACGGGCCTCTCCGGGAGCGAGCCGTCGAGGAGGACGGATCTCACCTCGAGGCGCGAGCGCGCCCCGCAGCGGCGCTTCACCGTCAGGCCCGACACGTCGACGGGGGTCCTCCACGTGAAGGTGTGGGGGTTCTGGGACATCGACGAGGGCAAGGCGTACCTCGACGAGTTCCGTCAGAAGGCATCGACGCTGCTCAACCTCGGGAAGCCCTGGTACGTGCTCGCCGACATCGCGGACTTCCCCCCGCAGAAGCCCGAGGTGAGCCCGTACGTCGAGCAGACCATGGCCTACGCCGTCGAGCACGGCATGCGCAAGGCGGCGAACCTCGTGAACAGCGCGCTCTCGAAGATGCAGATCTCCCGCCTGTCGGCCGCCATGGGGCTGCCCGAGTACTCCTTCTTCACCGCGGAGGCCGACGCCGTCGCGTGGCTCCTGAAGGGCTGAGCGCGAGGCGGCCGAGCGACGCCGGCCGGCCGCGAAGGGCCGAGCGCGAGGCCGGCCACGAAGGGCCGCGCGCTCAGCCGAGGACGAACCGCCGGATGCGCCCGGCGAGGCTCCGCACCTTCTCCTCGGCCTCGAGGTAGCGCTCGGCCGCGTCGCGCAGGTGGGCCTGGCGCGACGCCATGAGCAAGCTCAGCTCGATCACGAGCTGCGGGCGCGCCTCGATGATCGGCTGCAGGGCCTCCTTCGTGATCTGGTAGAGCACCACCTCGTCGACGGCGCGCACCGTCGCGGTGCGCTCCTCGCCCGTGAGCAGCGCGAACTCCCCGAAGACGGCGCCCTTCTCGAGCGCGGCGACCGTCGAGTCCTGCCCGTCGGGGTGCCGCACCAGGACCTCGACGGCGCCGGACGCGACGACGAACATCGACGAATCCCGCTGCCCCTGCAGCACGATCCGATCGAGCGGCCCGTACTCGATCCGGCGCGCCTTCGTCGCGAGCTTACGGAGCTCGCGATCGAGCAGCGGCTTGAAGACCGGCGTCCGCCGGAGCAGCATCATGAGGTCCTCGGCGCTCGCCTCCCGCGCCGCCTTGCTCGGCTCCTCGAGCTCGATCGACGGCGCGGCCCCGTGGCCGTCGCGCCGCTGCAGCGCGGCGAGGTGCGACGGGTTCTTCTCCATGTACGCCTCGAGCAGGCTCGCGTTCCGCGGGATGCACTCGTCGCCCGTGTAATCCATGAGGTTCCGCTCGGCGGCCCACCGGGCGACGTCGTTCATCGACTTCCGGTACTGCCGGCACGCCGCGGGGAAGATGCCGTCCTGGTCGCCGAAGAGCCCCGTCAGCGCCTCGGGCATCAGGCTGAGCCCGAACAGCCGCATGTCCCCCCGCTGGTGCCAGAGCGCGAAGTCGCGCCACCGCGGATCGAGGTGCGCGAGCTCCGGGAACGCGAGCACGTTGTTCTTGAGCACGGCCCGCTCCGCGTCGCGGAACACCCGGTGCCACGTCTCCTGCGCGTTCCACAGGTTGGGGCCGGCGAGCTCGATCGCCTTCTGCAGGTCCGCGTGGTGGGCGTGCAGGAAGGCGAGCGTGGCCTTCTGCTTGCGCATCAGGTTCGTCAGGCTCACGGGCCCGGCCGAGAAGAAGCCGGCCGCGCGCGGCGCGATGTGCCGCATGTCCCAGACCTGCGCCCACGCCGCGACGTCGATCGACGCGCGGATCGGCGCGAACGCCGCGCCCTCCTCGAAGGCCTCGCGCTCCCCCGGCGAGAGCATGTCCGGATAGTCGTGCTTCACGGCCTCGAAGATGCCGAGGCACGTGAGCAGCTCGAGGTAGAGGCCCACCCGGAGCAGCCAGCGGGGGTCGGGGAGGTTGCGCCGGTGCTGCTCGAGGTCCTGATGGATGGCCCGGAGGTACAGGAGCGCCTTGTCCATGCCGATGGTCAGCACGGGGAACCACGGGTGATAGCCGACGTGGAGCTCGTCGATCCCGAGCGCCCGCTGCTGGATCTCCGTGTCCGCCTTGACGAGCCGGTCGAGCAGGCGCGCGTAGAGCGAGCCGAAGCGGCCGGTGTCGAAGATCTCGATGTCCGTCGACTCGGAGGCCACCGTCCTGCCCGCCTCGCTGAGCTTGAGCTCGACGCGGAGCTGCTGCCGGAACAGGCTCGCGAACGTGAACGGCTCGAAGCCGTCGGTGACGCGCCGCCGGAACGACTCGGGCAGCTCGCCCCAGAAATAGCCGCCGCCGGTCTCCTCGCCGGGGGGGTGCGGCACGAGCTGCCGCGCCGGCACGAGGGTGGCCACGTAGACCGTCTGGTGGAACGAGTTCCACGGGGCGGGCTCGAGCTTCGGGACGGGGTAGGACGAGGTCGAGACGATCTGCGGGCTGAGCGGCACGTCCATGAGGCCGGGCACCGGGCACGGCTCGCCGCCGTCGGGGCTCGCGGGGAGGAACCACGCGGACATGGTCACCTCGAACGGGCGCTCGAAGGGGGCGACGAACGCGTAGATATCGCGCAGCCGGTAGAGCAGCCACACCTCGTCGCCGAGCTCCGACGGGTCGCCGGAGGTGTTGATGCAGCCGACGCGCTCGCTGCACCCGTGCCCCGGATAGAGCGCCTCGTCGACAGGCCGCTTGCCGGGCTCGAACGGGATGAGCTCCAGCGACGGCGAGAGCTCGGCCGACTCCTCCTCCGGGCTCTGGCGCGCCTCGAGCTGGCGCAGGTACTGGCGGACCCGGGCGAGCTTGTCTTCCCAGTCCATGCCCTCCACACGGCTCATCAGCAGCCGCTTGAACTGCCTCTGGAACTCCTTCGGGGTCATCATGCTGCGTCCACCTGAGTTGCCGGGGGCCAGACAGGCCCTCCGCGAGAGCTTACCGGCTTCGCGCGCGCGGCGTCGTGCGATCAGCGCGGCGCGTGGCGTCCGGCGGTCAGCGCGGCGCGCGGCGCCGGGCGATCGGCGCGGCGCTCCGCGATCGGCGCGGGGCGCGGCGCTCCGCGATCGGGCCGAGACCACGTCGGTGCGAGCCCCTTGCAGCGCCGCGTCTCGGAAGGTACGGGCTCAAGCCCTATGGCTATCGAGATCCGCGAGCTCCGGAAGGGCGACAAGAAGGTCCTCAAGGACTTCCTGAACGTGGTCGACACCGTCTACGAGGGTGAGCCCAACTATATCCGCCCGCTCGACTTGGACATCTCCGATCGGCTCGACAAGAAGAAGAACCCGTTCTTCGAGCACGCCGAGGGGACGGCGTGGGTGGCGTACAAGGACGGCCGGCCAGCGGGCCGGATCACCGCGCAGGTCGATCACGAGCACCTCCGGGTCCACCGCGACGAGACCGGCTCGTTCGGGTTCATCGATACGATCGACGACGCCGAGACGGCCGCGGCGCTGCTCGCCGAGGCCGCGGGCTGGCTGCGCGCGCGCGGGATGAAGCGCATGCGGGGCCCCTACTCGCTCTCGACCAACGAGGAGATCGGCTGCCTCATCGAGGGCTTCGAGCTCCCGCCGGTGATGATGATGCCCTACCACCGGCCGCACCAGGGCCGGCTCATCGAGCAGGCGGGGCTCGAGAAGGTGAAGGACCTCTACGCGTGGGGCTACGAGGTCGGCAACGTCCCCGCCCGGGCGCAGAAGGCCCACGCCGAGGTCCTGGCGATGCCGGAGGTGCACACGCGCTGCGGCGATCCGAAGAACCTGCTCCGCGACATCCGGATCCTCATGGACGTCTACAACGACGCCTGGAGCGACAACTGGGGCTTCGTCCCGATGACCGAGAAGGAGCTCGTCAAGTGGGCGAAGGACGTGCGGCTCATCCTGATGCCCGAGCTCACCAAGATCACGTTCATCGACGGCGAGCCGGCCGCCGTGTCGCTCGGGCTGCCCGACCTCAACCAGCTGATCAAGGACTTCCACGGCAAGCTCCTCCCTGGCGGCATCTTCAAGCTGCTGTGGCGGCTGCGCGTGCGCGGCCCGAAGCGCGGGCGCCTCGTCGTGCTCGGCATTCGCAAGAAGTGGCGCCACGTGCGGCGCTACGCCGGGCTCAGCGCCTTCCTGTACGTCGAGATGAACCGCGCGGCGCATCTGCTCGGCATGGAGGGCGGCGAGCTGGGGTGGACGCTGGAGGACAACGCCGCCATCAACGCGGGCATCCGGCTGATGGGCGGCCGGATCCACAAGAAGTACCGCGTCTACGAGCGGGCGCTGTGATGGACACGGGCGCCGGCTGTGCGACGTGGGCGCCGGCGCCGCGTCGAGCCGCCGGCGCGCGCCGGGACCGGAAAGGAGGAGCGGATCGATGAGGGTGCTGGTCACGGGCGCGAGCGGGTTCCTCGGCTCGCACGTCGCCGAGCAGCTCGTGCAACAGGGGCACAGCGTCGTCGCCCTGGTGCGGCGCTCGTCGGACACGAGGTTCCTGTCGTCGCTGCGCGGGGTCGAGCTCGCGTACGGTGCCGTCGAGGACGCCGAGAGCGTCCGCCGCGCGGTCGTCGGCCCGCCGGGTGTCGACGCGATCGTGCACTCGGCCGGGCTGGTCAAGGCGCGCGACGAAGCGGAGTTCTTCCGGATCAACGTCGACGGCACGCGGAACCTGCTCGACGCGGCGAAGGCGGCGCCGGCGGGGGCGATACGGCGGTTCGTATTCGTCTCGAGCCTCGCCGCCATCGGCCCGAGCCAGGACGGGCGCCCCATCGCCGCCGACGCGCGCCCGGCCCCGGTGACGCGCTACGGGCGCTCGAAGCTCGAGGCCGAGCGGCTGGTCCTCGCCGAGAAGGGCGCGTTGCCCGTGGTCGTCATGCGCCCCCCGATGATCTACGGCCCGCGCGACCAGGAGTCGTTCGCGTTCTTCCAGAGCGTCGCGCGCCGCTTCCTCCCGATGCTCGGCGACGGCAGGAACACGCTCAGCGTCATCTACGCCTCCGACGCGGCCGCCGCGTGCATCCGGGCGATCGAGAGCGACGTGCCGAGCGGCCGCGCCTACTTCATCGACGACGGAAGCGTGTATGTGTGGCGCGACATGCTGGCGGACGTGGAGGCGGCGCTCGGCGCGCGGGCGCTCGTCCGTCTCGGCGTCCCGTTCTCGCTCGTGCGCGGCGCCGCGCTCGCGAGCGAGGGGCTCGGCCGCCTCACCGGCAAGGCCGTGATGCTCACGCGCGACAAGCTGAACGAGCTCTCCGCGTCGCACTGGGTCTGCGACTCGAGCGACGCCCGCAGGGAGCTCGGCTGGGCGCCCGAGGTGAGCTGGGCGGAGGGGACGCGCCGCGCGGTCGCCTGGTACCGCGAGCATGGCTGGCTGTGACGTGACGCCGCGCCGCGCGCCGTTTGACGCTCGCCCGCGGCCTCCGTACCGTAAATGCATGTCCCGCTGTCCGCCGGTTGCCCCGGGCCTCGTCGCGATGGCGCTCGGCCTGACGGCGGCGCCCGCGCAGGCCCAGGAGCCGCCTCGAGACGGCGCCGGCGCGGCGGCGCCCGACGCGGGCAGCGCGGCGGCTGCGCGCGGCGCGCCGGACGCGCCCGCCGCACGGTCGGCCCTGCGCGGCGCCGTCGTGGTGGCGGTGGACGACGCGAGCGCCGACGCGGCTCGCTCGCTCGCCCGCGCGATCTACGGCGACCCCGCGCTCCGCCCGCCGATCGACGAGGCGACAGCGCAGGTGCTCGCCGGCGATCCGCCGCGCCCGGACGCGCCGGCCGCCGTGAAGGAGCTCGCGGAGGTGCGCCGCTCCGCCGGGCGCGCCGAGTCCGAGCCGGTCGCGCGCGGGCTGCTCGCCTCGCTCGGCGCGGGCGCAGGCGCGGCGCTCGTCGTCGCGGTGAGCACGGCGCACGGCCACCCCGTGGCGCGCGTGCTCCGGGTCGCGGGCGCGAGCTACGCGCCGCTCGAGCTCGGCGCGACGGTCCAGCGGACCGCCGATGGCGCGGCCGCCCCCGCCGGGGCGATCTTCGGCTGGCCGGGCGCGGGCGCGGCCGTGCGCGCGCTGCTCGCTGGAGACGAGCGGAGCGGAGGCGCGGCGGGTCGCGCCGCGACGCCGCCCGCGCCCGCCTCATCGCGACAGGGCTCATTGGGACCTCGCGGACCTCGCGGACCTCGCGCCGACGTCGTCCAGGCGGCGCCGAGGTCCGCGGGCGGCGGCGCCAGCTCGTCGGAGCCGCCGGAGCGGCGCTCGACGTGGAGCTCCCCCTGGTTCTGGGGGCCGCTCGCTGGCGTCGTCGCGACCGGGATCGTCGTGCTGGTGCTGGCCCAGACGGGCGGCGATGACGGCGACACCGTGCACCTCCGGGGCCGGATCGCGCCATGACGCGCTCCTCCCGGCGCAACCCGGCGGGGTTGGGGCTGAGGCTCGCCGCGCTCCTCTGCGTCGCGATCATCGCCGCGCCCGCGCGGCTCGCCGGCGCCGCGCCCCGCGTCTACGACGCGCCCGCCGCGTCGCGCGACGGCAGCGCCGATCTCCCCGTGCCGCCGCCGCCGCCGGCGTACCACACCGAGGATCTCGGCTGGATCGAGCTCGCCTATCACCCGTCCACCCGCGACCGTGTCCGCCCGCTGATCGCCCGCGCCGGCGACCTGCGCGCCGAGCTCGGCGCCCTGCTCGGCCGCGACGTGCTGGCCGCCCCCGTGAAGGTCCGGATCGCGGATGTGCCCGCCGAGCTCGACGATCTCGTCCCCGGGGGCCTCGCCGGCCCCGTGACGGCGATCTCGTTCGGCGCGCTGCGGCTCGCGGTCCTGAGCGCCTCTCCTCGGCTCGGCGCCGAGGCGCCCGATCTCGAGGGCGCCTTCCGTCACGCGCTCGCGCACCTCGCCCTGGACGAGGTGACGGGCGGCGCCGTACTCCCGCGCTGGTTCCACGAGGGGTTCGCCGCCCACGTGGCCGGAGACCGCGGCGCTCGTCGCGCGCAGGCGCTCTCGGTCGCCGCGCTCCGGGGGAGCCTCCTCCCGCTCGACGAGCTCGAGGCGAACCTGACGGGCGCCGAGGACATGGCCGGCTCGCTGCCCTACGCGCAGGCGGCCGACGTCGTCCGCTTCCTCGTCGAGGACGAGCGGCGGCAGAGCTTCGTGCGCGCGCTGGCTCAGGTGCGCGGCGGCGTGCCGCTCGAGGCCGCGCTCGGGGCCGCCTATGTCTCGACGGGCCGCGAGATCGAGCTCGCGTGGCGCGCCAACGTCGCGCGCCGCTACGGCTTCGTCCCGGTGCTGGCCGGCTCGCTGCTGGCGATCGGGCTGCTGGTCTCCGGCCGGCTGGCCGTGCAGCGGCTCCGCAGCCGGAGATCGCCGCCGCCTCCCGCGCCGCGCCGCCGGCTCCGCGCGGCGTCGGAGGTACGCCACCGGCCCGCGCGCCCGTCCACGGTCCAGCTCGTCGCCACCCTGGGCGCGCGTCACCGCAACGAGGTCGACGGCGACGCGGACGTCCCGAAGGTGGAGCACAACGGCCAGTGGCACACGCTCCATTGAACGCCACGGAGGAGGCCCCTCCTCGGCCCGATCCCGCCGGACCGCAGCGCCGCCTGACGGAGCTCGCGCTCGGCGCGGCCTGGCTCATCGGCCTCGCCGCGGCCCTGCAGATCGTGTCCGTGGTCCTGTCGTCGAGCCCGCTCGCGGCGGCGCTCGCCGGCGCGGTCGTCGCCGACGTCGTCGCGGCGCGGGCCGGCGTGCAATGGACCGACCCTCTGGAGCCGGAGGGCCCAGGCCGCCGCGCGCCCCTCGCCCGTCGCGTCGGGCTCGGCGCTGCGCTGGGCGCGCTCGCCGTGTTGATCACGGTCGGCGTCTCCGCGGCGCTGGGGTGGGTGACCGTCGAGGCCGGGGCGCCCTCGGCGAGCCTCGGCTTCGCCCTGGCGCGCGCGATCGCCCTCGCTGTCCGCGACGAGCTCCTGCTCACCGGCATCCCGTTCGCCGCCGCGGCGCGCGCCGGCCTCTCGCCCCGCCCCGCGCTCGTCTTCTCCGCCCTCGCGCACGGCGCCGCGATCGGGCTCGCGCCGGGCGCGTCCCCGTCGAGCTTCGCCCTTGCGACCGCGCTCGGCGCGCTCGCCGCGGCGCTCTTCCTGCGCGGCCGCGGCGTGTTCGCGGCGGTCGCCGTCCACGCGAGCTTCACCGCGCTCGCGGGCGCAGGTCTGCGCGGCGCCCTGCTCGACGCCACGTGGATCGACGGCGCCCTCGCCGCGGGGACGCAGGCCTTCGGCCCGCCTGCCTGGCTCGGCGCGGCCGTGCTCGCGATCCTCGCCGCGCTCACCCTCCGCGCCGGCGCCCTGCAGCCTGACCGTCCAGCACGGTAAAGCGCCCCCGCCCCGCGCGGCCGCCACGGAGCTCTCGCCGCCGCGCCGGCATGAAGCGCGCCTCACCCGCGTTGTAGTTCCGGACAGCGGCGCTGGCGGCGCCGCGTCCATCGCAGCTGCGCACTCGGCCTCTCCCCCTCCACCGCCGGCGTCCGGTTTCCAGCGCCCGGCGCGTCACATCCACCGGACCGACACCGACATTTCACAGCGCCGTGAGAGCACGCGCCGCGCAAGCGGATCGCGGGCGAACACGCGCGATATCCCACAGCGCCTCACCCCTCGGACACGGCTATGTCATATTTCAGCGCACCGCGTCAAGCACACATTGACGCGCCGCCTTCGAGGAACCAACGATCAGGTATGCACTGCGAAAGGATCCTTCGGATTGCGCCGATGATGCTGCTCGCGCTCGTGTCGACGGGCTGCGGCATGGCGACGATGATCGACACGAACACGCGCTCCATCCAGGCAACGACGGAGGAGATGCGGCGGACCCGCGCGACGATCGAGGATTCGAATCAGACGCTGCGGAGCTCGCAGGAGAGCATCGATCGGCTTGCCGAGCTGCGTCAGCCGATGGAGAAGCTCGCCGAGATGCAGGCGGCGATGGAGCGGCTGGCCGAGCTCAAGGGATCGATGGACGCAATGCAGCAGAGCATGCGGGAGACCGCGCGCCTCAAGGAGTCGATGGATCGGCTGAGCGAGATGGAGGCCACCATCGCCGCGATGAACGAGAGCCTCGTGGGCATCCGCGGCCCGCTCACGGACGTCGCCGCCCTGAACGCGCCGATGCGCGACGTCGCCGCCCTGGACGCGCCGATGCGCGACGTCGCCGGGCTGAAGCAGCCGATGGAGCAGGTCGCGACGCTGCGCGAGCCGATGAAGGAGGTGAGCAAGCTGTCGGCGCCGATGGAGGAGATCAGCCAGCTCGGGGGCGATGCGTCGCGCCAGACCGGCCTCATCGCCATCGGCCTGCTCGGCTGGGGCGTCGTGACGTTCCTCGGCGTGTACTTCGGCGTACAGGCCGGCACCCGCCGCCAGCAGCGCCTGGCGCAGGGAGATAGGGACTCGAGCGCGGGGCCGGCGCCTGCCGAGCCCGCGCCGCGCGCCCTCACCGAGAGCCGGAGCTTCGAGCGCCGGGCCCAGATCAAGTCGATGTGATCGAGCCCTGCCGGACGCCTGTCCGGCCGGCGAGCGGCGGAGTCGCCCGCCGCCCGCCGTCACCTCACCCACCGATCAACGATACGTATTCCAGTGAGCCGACATGCGATCGGCCTGCCCTGCAGTGAACCCATCCATGCAGGAATCGTCGGTGTAATCCATGAAGTTCTGGACCGGGTCGAGCCCACCTCCCCGGCAGCTGTCCCTGTTCAGCGGGCAGCCATACGCGGCGCTGCGCTCGGACGCCGTGTCCGCGACGCCGTCACCGCTCTTGTTGCAGCCGCCTTCGAACGTGTGGAAGAGGCCGAGCCAGTGGCCGACCTCATGCGTACCCGTATCTCCCTCGTTGTACGGCGCCGCATTGCCGCCGGGTAACGTGGAATGGAGCAGGACGACGCCGTCATCGGTCGGACGGGCCGCGTAGCTCGAGGGGAACGTCGCCCAGCCCAGCAGACCGCCGCCCGGATTGGCCGTGTAGATATTGAGGTGGTCTGACCCACCAATACGGAGCGCGGCCTTGGCCTGCCGCTCGGCCGAAGAGCCCGACGACATGGTGTACCAGGTCGCGTTCCTCGTCCGATCGACGGAGGCCAGCGTGAAGCTGAAGCGGGTGTTCGCGTACGCCTCGTTGAGCACCTCGATCTGCGCCGCGATCATCCCGTCCGTCACGTCGCCGTTCGACACGCCGATGCCCTTGTTGATGACGTGGACGTGCACGGGGATCTCGACCGCCGCGCCCACCGAGAACCCGAGCGCCATCCGGCTGCGGACGAACTGCTCGACGGCCTCCTTCTCGACGTCGCTCAGCTCGACGGTCGCGCAGCCGCGCCGCAGGGGCGCCGGCGTCGCCTCGACCTGCTCGGGCTCGACGTCAGCGACGGCCGGCGCATCCTCCGCGGGGGTCGAGGGGTCGGCGCCGCACGCGACGCCCAAGGCAGCGATCAAGACTAAGGCAAATACTTCCGCGCACGTCCGAGCTCGCATGGACACTCTCCTTGGTTCATTTCCCCGCAAAGGAAGCATGAATATATATCCGCGATCACAATCGGTTCAATTCCAAAAGGGCTGATTCCACTCGCGACGACAAAGGAAGATTCCATGTCTTGGTCGTTCTGGCCGTTCTGGTCGTCTTACGAGTCTTGCGCTCTCTCGCCGAACGCCGACAGGACCCCGGACATGCAGAGCGGTGACGAGGCGCGGCGGCCCGTGTGGAACGGACACGCCGATTGCTCCAACGTGGATCGATCGCTCCATGATGGAGCACACATCGAGAGCGGCGCGGACCGAGAGAGCGCCCCTCGACTCGAGATCAGACGATGACGGGGACCTGGCTGTTCCACCGGTTCCATGTCCTCCGCGCCTTCGGGATCAGGGCCCGTGGAGCTCACCCCGATTTCGAGGCGCTTTCCCGAGGAGCGCCGCACCGCGCGCCCATCCGCCTGGTCTGTGCAGCTCGAGCGACGCTCGAAGCCGGGCGCACGACGTTATCCAAGCTCTCCGCCTGCCACATCCTCTCGGCGCCGGGTCGGCGCTCGCCGCCGCCGGCCCTGTCGTCGGGGCCGCGCCGGGCTCGCGCACACGCGGTCCGCACGAGGGCAGACGCTGCGTTCTCGCGGGCGATGGCGCGGCGGGCTCGGCGGCGATCCTGCGATCTCGCTCACACTGGCACGCGGCCGACCCGGGCGCTGCGCGGCCGACGGGCGCGATGCATCGTGATTGCGGCACTCTCCTGGCGACGGTAGAGGTCTGGCATGGCGCGTAACAAAGCAGGTCAGTCCGCGGAGGAGCTCCGTGAGCAGATCCGGGCGGCCGGCCTGCGGGCGACCTCGCCGCGCATCGCGGTGCTGCATAGCCTCGGCCGCTCGCGGACGCCCGTCAGCCACGCGGAGCTCGCTGCTGAGCTCGCCCCGAAAGGGTGGGATCGCGCCACCATCTACCGGAACCTGATCGACTTGACCAACGCCGGGCTCGTGCGCCGCACCGACATGGGCGACCACCTCTGGCGGTTCGAGCTGCGGGAGTCCACCGGAGCCCACGCGGCGGACGAGCACCCGCACTTCATGTGCGACACATGCGGCGATGTGCTCTGCCTCCCTGACGAGAGCATCGAAATCAAGGCGGCGCGCGGCGCGCCGCGCGCGCTGCGGCGCAAGGGACTCCAGATCCAGATCAAGGGCCGCTGCGATCGGTGCGTGCAGGCCTGAGCGGCGGAGCAGCCTCCGGGCATCGGCGCCCCCCGGCCACCGGCAGCCCCGAGCCGCGCGGATGACGCGGCGCTCGGCGACGCTCACCGACGCTGAGCGACCACAGACGGCTGCCCGCATCTTGGTTGCAACACCAATTTGATATTGATTAGGCTACGGGGCTCGGGCATAGCCCACCGCGCCCATGCTCGCGCTCGTCGTCGTCCTGTCGATCGCCGGCCTCGCCGCGGGGCCGCTCCTCGTGGCGCTCGGCCGGCGCCAGGCGCTGCCGACGTCGGCGCTCGACGGGCTGACGCTCGGCCTCGTGCCCGCGCTCGTCCTCACGCGCCACCTGCCGCACGTCGTCGAGGAGATCGGGGCGCAGGCGCTCCTCTGGGCGGCGCTCGGGTACGCGGCGCTCGGGCTCGCGGAGCACCGGCGGCGTGACACCGGCGAAGTGCTGGGGCGGGAGATCGCGTTCTCGGCGCTCGCCGTGCACGGGCTGCTCGACGGCGCCGGGCTCGCGCTGGCCGTGGCCGCGGCCGGCAGCGGCGCGGACGGGGTGCTCTTCGCGAGCGCCGTCCTCGTGCACCGGCTGCCCGAGGGGCTGTCGCTCGCGACGCGCTTCCTGCCCGCCTGGGGCTGGCGGCAGCTCGCCGCGCGCCTCGGGCTCCTCGGGCTGCTCACCGTCCTCGGCGCCCTCCTCGGCCAGCGCGCCGTGGAGAGCCTCCCTCACGAGTCGTTCGAGGTGTTCATCGCGTTCGGCCTCGGCGTCCTCCTGCGGCTCGTGGTCCACACGCACGAGGCGCCGCCTCGCGGAGCGCGCGCGCGGACGGCGAGCGCGATCGCCTTCGCCTCGGGGCTCTGCGTCGCGCTCGCGCTCCCCAGCCCGGAGGGCTCCTTCACGAGCGCGCACGCGTCCGAGCTGTCGTTCGCCGAGCCGCTCGGCCCGCTGTTCATCGAGACGGCGCCCGCCGTGCTCGCCGGGCTCGCCATGGCGGGGCTCCTGCGCGCGCTCTCTCCGAGCGTCGTGCATCGCTCGACCGGCTCGCTGCGCGGCGGCGCGGCGCCGCCCCGGGCCGCCCGCGGCCTGGCGTCCGGGCCGCCGCTGCCCCTCTGCGCCTGCGGCGTCGCGCCGCGCATGCAGCGGCTCCCGCGCGCGAGCGCGCCGGTCGCCTCGGCCGTCGCCGTCGTCCTCTGCGCGCCGGCGCTCGATCCCGCCGGCGCGCTGCTCTCGCTGCGGATGCTCGGCCTGCCGTTCACCGCGGCGCGCGTCGCGGGCGGCGCGCTCCTCGCCGTGCTGGTCGCGCTCCTCGTCGCCGGGGTGGCCAGGACGAACGGCTCGAGCGCCGCGCCCTCCGGCGGCGCACCGCCCGTCGTCGCCGGGACCGTGGCATCGCCGGGCGCGCGGCTCCGCGCCGCCGTCGCCGAGGCCGTCGGTCCAGCGCTCGATCACATGGCCGCCTGGTACGTCGCGGGCCTTCTGCTCGCCGCCGTCCTCGAGGCGGCCATCGCGCCGGCCGCGGCGCGCGCGCTCGGCGCGCCGGACGGCGTCCTCGTGAGCGCGCTCCTCGCGGTGCCCGCGCACGTGTGCGCGCAAGGCGCGACGCCGCTCGCCGCGGTGATGATCCACAAGGGGCTCCCGGTCGGCGCGGCGCTCGCGTTCCTCGTGGCGGGGCCCGCGACCCACATCGCGGCGCTCGGCGGCCTGCGTCGGGCGTTCGGAGCGCGCGCCGCCGTCGCCTCCGCGCTCTTCAGCGTCGCCTTCGCCGTCGCGCTCGGCCTCGTCGCGAACGCCTTCGTCCCCCTCTCGGCGATCCCGGCCCCTTACGACCTCGCGCCGCAAGAGCACTCCACCATCGCATGGGTCTGCGCGGCCGCGCTCGGCGCGCTCCTGCTCTCGAGCTTCATGAGGCTCGGCCCTCGCGCATGGTTCGGCGGTATGCGCGGCGTCGGCGGCACCGGTGCATCCGGGCCAGAGGAGCCGCATGCGCCCTGCACGCACGCACATCGCAGAAGCGCGAGCGGCGCACCGGACGACCACGGCGCGCCGCCCGCGTGACGCCGGGCTCCCCGGAACGTCGTTCCAGGAGCTCACGCTCACCGGTCTCCCTCACGCCGCTCGCGGCCTCCTCGCGCGCCGCTCGCCGCTCTCGCTCGCGCGTCGTCCCGCGGCCTCCACCTCACGCGCCGGAGCTCCGGCGCGGGGCGGCGCGGCGATCACCCTAGCTGGACCGAGCCGTGGTGATCGCAGTGATCGCCGTGCGGATGGTGCAGGTGCGCCCCGACGAGGTAATCGAAATGATCGCCGTGGGGCACGGCCTGATGGCCGCAGCCTGCCCCGTGCGTGTGCGCCTCCTCGTGATCGGCGCATGCATGGCTCGGCGTGCACGCGTCAGGGTTCTCCTTGCCGACCGAGAGCACGTGCTCATCGAAGTGATCGCCGTGCGGGTGATGCAGGTGTCCGTCGTGCAGGTAATCGACGTGGCCCTCATGCCGCAACGCCTGATGTCCACATCCCTGCCCATGAACATGGGCGTGCGCTTCATGCGTCTGGTGGTCGTCCATCGACTTGCATCCTTTCCATCAATGCTCGCTTCGAGCTCGGGTAACGGCTCGACGTGGGGCCAACATGGGGCCCCGACGCGCACCGCCGCAAGGAGCAACCTGGCGCGCATGCCGTGGGCGAGCCGACCACGCTCGCTCGCCCCGCGGCGCCGCGGCGCTCAGCGGATCCAGTACCTGCCGATGAGCACGAGCGCCATTGCCCAGAGCACCACCCCGATGCCCGCCGCGACGAGCATGGCCTTTGGCAGGCGCCTGCCGTGCTGCACGAGCCGCCCCAGCGTCCCGGCGGCGTCGCCGCCCCGCGCCGCCGCGCTCTCGGGCGCGAGGCCGACGTCGCCGCCGAGGCCGACGTCCGAAGCGCGCCGCCCCTTCTGTCCCCGGAAGCGCTCGGCGCGCAGCTCGCGGAGAACGGCCTCGAGCTCCTTCGCGAGCGCGTCCGCCGAGGCGATCCGCTCGTCGCGCTCGCGGCGGAGGCACGCTTCGACGAGCTGGCAGAGGCGCGGCGGGAGCCCTGGCCTGCGCGCGGCGATCGGATCGCAGTCCTTGCTCAGGATCCGGACCATCAGCGCGTTGTAGTTCGGCGCCTGATGCGGGGTCGTCCCGGTCAACGCCTCGTACATGACGACGCCCAGCGACCAGATGTCGGCGCGGGCGTCCACGTCCTCGCGCCCCGCGGCCTGCTCGGGCGACATGTACGCCGGCGAGCCGACGACGCAGCCCGTGCGGGTCAACGAGAAGTTGTGCTCCTTCTCCAGGACCTTGCTGATCCCGAAGTCAAGGATCTTCCCCACGAGCTCGCCCAGGTGGTTGCGATGCACATAGATGTTCGCGGGCTTCAGATCGCGGTGGATGATCCCTTGCTGATGGGCCATGTCGAGCGCCCGCGCGAGGCCGAGGAAGAGCTCGACCAGCACCTCCGGCTCGATGGTGCGCTCGCGCCGCAGCCACTCGTCGAGCCCCTCGCCGACGAGCAGCTCGAACACGAGGAACGGAGAGCCGTCCTCGGCCTGGCCGAGGTCGAGGATCTCGACGATGCTCGGGCTCCGCAGGCGCCCGCTCGCCTTCGCCTCGTTGAAGAAGCGCTGGAGCGCGACGGCGTCCCCGGCCACCTCGGGGCTCATCACCTTGAGCGCCACGTCGCGGTCGATGAGCACGTTCTTCGCGGCCCACACCGACCCGCTGGCGCCTTGGCCCAGGAGCTTCACGAGGCGGTAGCGAGACTGGATGAGATCGCCGGGGTTCACTGCTGCGCCGAGGTGTCGCTGGGGAGCCGAGGGGACTGAAGGAACCGAGGGAACCGAGGAAGCCGAGGAAACGGGCGGACCGGAGGACCGCGGGACCAGGGAACCGAGGAGGAGCGGAGGAGCTGGCTTGACGCCGCCCCCATCGGAGCCGGACCGGAGGATAACCCGAGCCATGGACGAGCGGTACCGCGGTGCGGCGCGCTCCAGCAGGAAGCAAAAGTTCGCGGTGCGAGGGTGCGATAGCCCGCCTCGTCGCCTGTGCGGGCGCAGAGATCCGTCGATTTTGCGGTGCCGCGACGCTTCGACTCGGCGTCACCGGCGCTCGCCGGACACGACGGCGAGCGAGGAAGAGACCAGGCAGCGAGGGGCACAGCACAATTTTCTTGTGCGCCGGCCCCTGCGCTGCCCTCGGGGGCGGGGGCGATCAGACGTCGTAGTAGAGGAAGAACTCGTGCGGGACCGGGCGGAGCCGGACCGCGTCGACCTCGCGCTCGCGCTTGTAGTCGAGCCAGGTCTTGATGATGTCGCGGGTGAAGACGTCGCCGCGGAGCAGGAACTCGTGGTCGCGCTCGAGGGCGCCGAGGGCCTCGTCGAGCGAGCCCGGCATGTGCGGCACTTCCTTGAGCTCCTCGGGCGAGAGCGCGTAGATGTCCTTGTCGAGCGGATCGCCCGGATCGATCCGGTTCTGGACGCCGTCGAGGCCGGCCATCATCATGGCGGCGAAGGCGAGGTACGGATTGCAGCTCGCGTCCGGGAAGCGGACCTCGATGCGGCGGCCCTTCGGGCTGTTGCCCGGGGCCAGCGGGATGCGGATCGACGCCGAGCGGTTGCGGCTCGAGTACGCGAGGTTCACGGGCGCCTCGTAGCCCGGGACGAGCCGGCGGTAGCTGTTCGTCGTCGGGTTGGTGAGCGCGGCGAGCGCCTTCGCGTGCTTCAGGATGCCGCCGATGTACCAGAGGCCCGTGTCGGACATCCCGGCATAGCCGTCGCCGGCGAAGAGCGGCTTGCCCTCCTTCCAGAGCGACTGGTGGCAGTGCATGCCGCTGCCGTTGTCGCCGAAGAGCGGCTTCGGCATGAACGTCACCGACTTGCCGTTCTTGCGGCCGACGTTCTTGATGACGTACTTGAACCACATGAGGTTGTCGGCCATCGACGTCAGCGTCGAGAACTTGATGCCGATCTCGCACTGGCCGGCCGACGCCACCTCGTGGTGGCCGACCTCGACCGCGATGCCGGTCTCGATCAGCGTCGACATCATCTGCCCGCGCAGATCGCCGAGCGTGTCGGTCGGCGCGACGGGGAAGTAGCCCTCCTTCGACCGGATCTTGTGCCCGAGGTTCGGGCCGGCCTTGCCGGAGTTCCAGACCGCTTCGTCGCTGTCGATCTCGTAGAAGGCGCCGCGCTGCGAGCTCTCGTAGCGGACCGAGTCGAAGACGAAGAACTCGGCCTCGGGCCCGAAGTAGGACGTGTCCGCGATGCCGCTCGCGCGGAGGTGGTTCTCGGCCTTCTGGGCGATGTAGCGCGGGTCGCGGCCGTAGGGCTGGCCGGTCACCGGATCGCTGATCTTACAGATCATGCTCAGCGTCTTCTGGGCATGGAACGGGTCGAGCTTCGCCGTCGACGGATCGGGCGTCATCAGCATGTCGCTCGCGTTGATCGGCTGCCATCCGCGCACCGACGAGCCGTCGAAGCCGATCCCCTCCTCGAAGAGATCCTCGTTCAGGCGGGACGCCGGGATGGTCGTGTGCTGCCAGATGCCGGGCAGATCGATGAACTTGAGATCGACAAATTTTACGTCGTTTTCCTTCGCAAACGCGACGACATCTTTCGCCTTCATGATCTTCTCTACCTCGCTGACTCGCTGCTCTCGCTGTATGTGACTCGACGGTGCGCGGGCTCGTGCTCGCTTCTCGGTTGTCGATCTGTCGACCTATCGACCTATCGATCTGTCGATCTATCGTTCTATCGATCCTCGAGCCTGTGACCCGCCGCGAATGCCCTGTGACGCTCTGCCGGCGGCGCGCCTCCTAGATGGCGTCCTCGCCGCGCTCCCCCGTGCGGATCCGCACGGCCTCCTCGACGGGGACGACGAAGATCTTGCCGTCGCCGATCCGACCCGTCTTGGCGCTCTTCTCGATGGCGTCGATGACGTCGCTGACCATGCTGTCCGGCACGACGATGTCGACCTTCACCTTCGGCACGAAGTCGACGACATACGCCGACCCTCGATAGACCTCTTTCTTGCCGCCGGTCCGACCGAAGCCCTTTACCTCGGTCACCGTCATGCCCTGAATCCCGACCTCGGCGAGGGCGTCCTTGACCTCGTCGAGCTTGAACGGCTTGATGATCGCCTCGACCTTTTTCATTGCGCACGCCTGTGGTGACCGGGTGCCCGCCAGGGGTGAAGACCCGGGCGCTCACCCGAAAGGCCCCGCCGGAGCAGAGCTGGTAAAGGGGGGACACCTCCGCCGGCGGCCTCCCATCGATGTGCCGGGCGCCGCCCGGCTTCCGATCCGTGACGGGGGCGGCCCGGTCCACCGAGCCTTGCCCGCCACTGTCAACGACTCAGGGACCCATCCAGCAGAGCCGGATCGGCGACCCTTCACCCCGGACGCTGGCGCGCGACCGAAGGTCCAGGCTGGTGTACCCAAGCTCATGTTTCCGGAATGTTTCGCGCACCGCGCGAGCGTGAGAAAAGTGCATCGGACGTCAGAAAATCGGAGCCCGCTTACTTTTTTCACAGCTCTACCTGTGCAAGGCAGAGCTCGCTTGCGCGGCGGCGGCGCCGGGGGTGAGAACCTGCCTACGCACCACGCCACCAGAGCGGTGGCCCCGCCCTGTTCCATGAGCGGCCCAGGGTGGAATCCACTTTCACGGTGGCGTCCTGGACCGCTGAGCCCGCTTGCGCGGCGCCCGGGAGAGGATCGGGCCCCTCCCTGACGGGTCACGCTGCGCTCGCCATTGTTCTTGTGACGCGGCTCGAATAGGCTGCGCTGGCGAATCCAGTCGCGGGATAGCCCTGCCTGATGGCTTTGCCGAACAAAGCGAAGATCCCGGTAGGCACGGTCCTCGCCGGAAAATACCGCATCACACGCGAGATCGGGCGCGGCGGCATGGCTGCCGTGTACGAGGCCGAGCACATCGACATCGGCAAACGCGTGGCGATCAAGGTGCTCGCCCAGGAGCTGACGACCTCAGCCGTCGTGGTCGAGCGCTTTCTCCGAGAGGCCCGGGCCGCCGCGTCGATCCGCAGCCCCTTCATCTGCGACGTCTACGACTCGGGCAAGCTCGACGACGGGCGGCCCTTCCTGGTGCTCGAGCTCCTCGAAGGCGAGTCGCTGTACGAGCGGATGACCGTCATCAGGTACCTCGACCCCGAGACCACCGTGACGGTGGTGTCCCAGGTGTGTCGAGGGCTCACCAAGGCGCACGCCGCCTCCATCGTCCACCGCGACCTCAAGCCGGAGAACATCTTCCTCACGAAGGATGAAGAGGGCCGGCTCTGCGCGAAGATCCTCGATTTCGGCCTCGCGAAGTTCTACGCGCCGGTCGACGGCGGCGACGCGCAGGCGCGCCTCACCCGCGAGGGCGCGGTCTTCGGAACGCCGGCGTACATGAGCCCGGAGCAGGTGCGCGGCCAGGGAGCGGTCGACCACCGCGCGGATCTCTGGGCGCTCGGCTGCATCACCTACGAGTGCCTCACCGGCCGCACCGTCTGGCAGACCGAGCAGGGCGTCGCGATGACGTTCGCGCAGATCGCCAACGCGCCCCTGCCGCAGCCGGCGGCGCTCCGCCCCGACCTCCCGGCGAGCTTCACCACGTGGTTCGAGAAGGCGCTCGACCGCTCCATCGATCGCCGCTTCCAGACCGCGAAGGAGTTCGCCGACGAGCTGTCGGTCGCGCTCGGCGTCGCGCAACCGACGCCGCCGCGCGGCGCGGAGCCGTCCCAGGCGGGGCTCGTCATGCCGGGCGGCGACGCGCCGGCCGACCTGTCGTTCGATCCGCCGGGGGTCGTCCGTGTGACCCCCAACGAATCGCGGCGGACCGTCCCGTCGGGTCCGGCGGAGCGCGGGGGAGATCCGTTCGCCGGGCTGGACACCTCGGGCGCGCCCGGCGCCGCGATCGCCGGGCGCATGAGCCAGGGCGCGGGGCAGCAGATCACCTTCTCCGGGGGCTCGGGCGAGACCTCGGTCCCCGATCCGCTGGCGCACGCATCAACGCCGAAGCGAGGCGGCGCGGGGCGCGCGCTCGTCGTGTTCGGCGTGCTCGCGCTCGCCGCGGGCGGCGCCTACGCGGGTTACCGCCAGTTCCTCAAGCCGACGGCCCTGCCGCCCGTCTCGTCGAGCAGCGCGGCGCCGCCGGCCATCAGCGCCCCCTCGGCGTCGGCGTCCGCCGGGGCCAACGTGCCGGCGCGCACCGACGCCCGCGTCGAGCCGCCCGCCCTGGCGTGGCCGCCGCTCGTCGCGCAGGCGCAGGAGGCGGTCGCCGCCGGCGATCTCAAGGCCGCGCTCCGGCTGCTGAAGGACGCTCAGGACAAGGGCAACCACCCCGTGCCGCGTACCCTGATCGAGCACGTGCAGGTCGCCCTGAAAGACGCGAGCGGCAAGGCGCCTTGCGCGCTCACCGGCCTCGCGAGGCCGCGCACGCACGATCTGGTGCGCGAGGGCGGCCGCGCCATCGGGGCCAGCCGGCCCTCGATCGCGCTCGGGCCGCGCGGCGCGGTGGTCACCTGGACGGACTCGCACGAGGGCACCGAGCACGCCTACACGACGACGCTGGACGGCGCGATGCGGCCGTCGTCGCCGGCGCTCGACGTGACGCCCGAGGGCCGCGCCATCGGGCGCCCCGAGCTGACCTCCGCAGGCGATCGGCTGGTGCTCACGTACTGGGACGGCAAGGGGCCGGAGGCCGGCGTGCACGTGCGCTGGCTCGACGCCAACGGGCGGATCGACGGCCCCGCCGTGATGGTCGCGCCCTTCCCTCGCGGAGGGAACTCGTGGCCCTCGCTCGCGCGCGCCGCCGAGGGGTTCCTGATCACGTGGTCGGACGACGGCGACAACGCCTCCGAGGACCTCTTCATGCGCCGCCTCTCGCCGAACCTCGATCCGGCGGGCGACATCATCCGGCTGACCGACGTCACCCCGACGGGCCCCTCGAAGCCGCGCGTCCGCTTCCCCTCGGTGGCGGTGGCGAACGACGTGATGCACCTCGCCTTCCGCTTCGATCGCGAGCCGACGCGGGTCATCCAGTACATGCGCCTCCCGCTCGCGAACGCCGGCAAGGGGCTCCCGCCGGCCAGCCCCGGCAAGCGCGCCGACCGCGCGCTCGGCGACCTGTCGCTCGTGAACAGCGATCGGGTCCGGAGCGACAGCCCCTCGCTCGCCTGCGGCGCGGGCGGCTGCTTCGTCGTCTGGCACGGCGAGGCGCCGCTCGGGGGCGCGTCGGCCGCCTACATCGATCCGGCCAAGGGCCAGCCGATCTGGCGCAAGCGGTTCTCGAAGTCGGGCGCGCGCCCGTCGATCGCGATCGCGCCGAGCGGGCAGGCCCAGCTCGTCTGGTTCGAGGGGGGCCGCATGCTCACCGCATCGATCAACCGCGACGGCATCGGCGCGCCCACGAAGTTCGCCCGCGTCAGCGGGGATCAGCCGGCGCCCTCGATCAGCCCCGGCGCGAAGCCCGGAGAGTGGTATGTCGCCTGGCTTGACTACGAGGCGGGTCATCTCGAGCCCTACGCCGCCCGCATCCAGTGCCGGTGACCCCATGCTCATCCTCCCACCTCGAAGCGAGGTCCGCGCCCGTCCCATCGAGACCGAGCGGCTGATCCTCGTGCCGATCGACCCGTCCGACGGGCCCGAGCTCTGGCTCGCGGTCAACGGCTCGCGCGCAACCCTCCAGCGCTGGCTTCCCTGGGTGCAGTTCCACACGGATCCGGCCGCGAGCGTGCGCTTCGCCGAGGCGTGCGCCGCCGACTGGGATCACGGCAGGGCGCTGCGCTTCGTCATCCGCGAGCGCGCGCACCGCTCGCTCGCCGGGGTGGTCGGGCTCGAGGCGTGCGTCCACCTGCACCGCTCTTGCGAGCTCGGCTACTGGCTCCGCAAGGAGGCGACCGGGCGCGGGCTCATGACCGAGGCCGCGAGGGCCGCGCTCGGGTTCGCGTTCGGCCACATGGGCGCGCACCGCGTTCGGGTTGCGGCCGCGACGGACAACCATCCTTCCCTCGCGGTCATCGGCCGGCTCGGCTTCCGCTTCGAGGGCATCGCCCGGCAGGCCGAGTGGTGCGACGGCCGCTGGCTCGACCACTCCGTCTTCGCGCTCCTGGCGACCGATCCCAGGTAAAGCCGCCCACGAGGGCGCTCGCTCGCTATTTCCCTCCGCGCGCCCGAGGTGGCCCGTGCGCCGCCCGAAGCGCGCTAGCATCCTGACTCCGCCGTGGCCCGCCGTCGTCGCCTCATCCGCTGGCCCCGCGGCACGACGCCGCTCGTGCCGCTCGCGCCCGCGATCGTGATCGTCGTGGGGATCGCCACGGCGGTGGCGATCGCGCTGATCGGCATCGGCCAGCTCGCGAAGATGAGCGATCAGGCCGCGAGCCTGCGCGCCGAGGTGCTGGCCGCGACGCTCTCGGCGCGGCTCCGCGGGACCATCGAGGGGGAGCGGGCGGCGTTCCTGCGGGAGGCGGCGCGGCGGGCTGGGTCGGAGATCCTGCTCGTCGATCAGGGCGGCCACGTGCTGATCAACGAGAGCTTCAGCGCGCCGGCCAGGGCCGGCATCGTCCAGATGCTCACCCTGGGCAAGGGCGAGACGACGACCTCGCTCGGCCGCGTCCGGTTCGCGGCGCGCCCGCTGCACCCGCCGCTCTCTCACCTCTCGGTGCTCACCTTCGTCTCGGCGCCGAGCCCGCCGCCCGACTCGATCGCGCTCGGCAACGCCGTCGCGGCGCTCACGGTGCTGCTGCTCGGCGTGGCTGTCGCGGTCGCGCTCTCGTTCACCAAGTCGGCGCGCGACGATGTTGACTACCTGCGCGAGCGCATCACGGTGATGGCGCGCGGACAGGGCCAGAGCGCGCTGCCCACGGACGTGATCCAGGCCGAGCCCGTTCCGATCAGGTCGCTCGACCAGGTCGGCCTCCTGACGGCGGCGTTCAACCTCCTGATCACCCGCTTCGCCGCGGCGGAGCGCACCTACCGGGCGGACCTCCAGCAGGCCTCCGCGATGGACCGCGAGCGCTCGGCGTTCCTCGCGGGGCTGAGCCACGAGCTGCGCACGCCGCTCAACGCCATCCTCGGGTTCGCGCACGTCCTGGAGAGCGAGGTCGACGGCCCGCTCAGCCAGGACGCGCGCGAGGCGCTGTCGGTCATCCGGCAGAGCGGCGAGCACCTGCGCACGCTCATCGACGACATCCTCGACCTCTCGGCGCTCGAGACGGGCAAGCTCCAGCTCTCCCGCCGCGCCGTGAACCTCCGCGCCCTCGTCGATCAGGTGATGCGGGAGGCGTCCGCGGCGGCGCGCGACAAGCCCCTCCAGCTCCGCGTCACCGGGGACCACGCCCTGGTCGCGCACGCCGATCCGCGGAGGGTGCGGCAGATCCTGACCAACCTCGTCTCGAACGCCGTCAAGTTCACGGCGCGCGGCTCGGTGACGGTCAACATCACGGGGCGCGGCCGCTACGCGGCGATCGTCGTCCAGGACACCGGCCCCGGCATCCCGCCGGAGGAGACGTCGGCGGTCTTCGAGGAGTACCGGCAGACCGGCGACGTGCGCTCGCGCCGGGCCGGGACGGGGCTCGGGCTCTCGATCGCGCGGCGCCTCGTGCTGATGCACGGCGGGACGATCCAGCTGGAGAGCGAGCTCGGGCGTGGCTCGACCTTCACGATCACCCTGCCGATGTGGATCGTGCAGCAGCCCCTGTTCGCGCCGACCCCGCCCACGCCCGACGTGGCGGCGCCGCCGGGGAACGACCCCGGCGCCGGCGGCCCGCAGGGGAGGATCGCATGACCGAGGAGCGCATGAGGGACGACGCGATCCACTTCGCGAGGCGCGTGCTCGTCCGCCAGGCGCTGGTCGGCGTCGCCGCGTTCGGGGCGATCGCGGCGCTCGCGCCGAAGCTGCTCATCCTCGAGCAGCGCGTCGCCGCCAGCGTGCTCTCGGTCGGCGCCAAGATCGCGCTCGCCGCGATCTGCGCGACCACGCTGCTGACGCTGCTCCGGCTGCGCACCCACGAGAACCTGCTGCGCTCGCTCGTGATCGGCTCGCGCGACGTCGATCACGAGGAGCTCGAGCGGTTCGCCGGGCTCCCGACCTCGCTGGCGCTGCGCTTCGTGCTGGCGAGCTCGACGATCTCCGGCCTCATGATGATCCCCGGGATCAGGCCGGAGAAGCTCGACGACGGCCGCGCGGTCAGCCTGCTCATCCTGGCGATCACGATCCTCAGCGCGTCCGCGATCCCGCACTACGTGCTGACGCGCGCCGCGGCGTTCAGCCTCTTCGAGATCAGCC
Organism: Sorangium sp. So ce145; assembly: GCF_051525985.1. NCBI lineage: Bacteria > Pseudomonadati > Myxococcota > Polyangiales > Polyangiaceae > Sorangium > Sorangium sp. So ce145. The sequence continues at coordinate 9,907,649 of NZ_CP150315.1, forward strand.
CGGCCGAGGCGATCGGCGCCTTGCTCGAGACCGCCGAGCTTTACCAGACGCCGCGCCGGCGGGTCACCTCCAAGCTGCTCCTGGCCGTCGCCACGCCGGTGCTGCTCGTCGGCGTCGGGGCGGTGCTCATCGCGAACGCGCACCTCCAGACGTTCATCGAGCGCAGCCGGCGCTCGACCGCGGGGCTCATCGCGCGCACGGCGCTCGATCCGTCGCTCGGGGCCATCGACGCGGCCGGGCGCAACGACGTCGTGGCCTCGGCGGCGGAGTTCGGGTTCCTCGCGCGCGTGGAGCACGACTGCGTGGGCTCGGAGCCCTCCTTCGGCCGCGAGGCCGACGGGCAGATCGCCGTGATCACGCCGCTCGACTACGGCTGCGTCAACACCCGGTTCTCCGCCGACCTCGAGCCCTCTGCCGCGATCTGGGGCGCGCTCGTCGCGCTGCTCGCGGTGCTGGTTGCCGGCGCGCTCGGCAACCTGTTCGGCCGCGTCCTCGCGGCCGATCTCGTGCACGCCACGAAGCAGGTGCGCCTGCTCGGCACGGACAGCGTGCTGCGCGGCGCCACCCAGATCGCGCGCCCCGCCCGGTTCGCCGTCGTCGCCCGGCTCGGGCACGCCATCGAGGACCTCGCCGAGCGCTTCCGCGTCTTCGCCGCGGCGCAGGAGCGCGCGCTCGAGGCCCGCGAGGCGGCGCAGCGCATGCGCGGCCTCCTGTTCGCGAGCGTGAGCCACGACCTCAAGAGCCCGCTGAACGCCATCCTCGGGTTCGCCGAGCTCGTGGGCCAGGAGGATCTGACCCCCGCGCAGCGCGAGAGCCTGGAGCTCATCGCGACGCGCGGCCGGGAGCTCCTTGGCCTCATCGAGTCGATCCTCGACGCCGCCCGCGTCGAGGCCGGCCAGCTCACGCTCGAGCCTCAGCCGACGTCCGTCGGCTGGCTCATCGCGGGCGCGCTCCGCAAGGCGCGCGAGCTCGCGAGCGACGCCGGCGGCGAGGTCGTCATCGAGGTCGGCGACACGCTGCCGCTGATCCCCGTCGATCAAGCCTACGCGACGCGCGCGATCGCGGTCATCGTCGCGCACGCGCTCCGGACGGGCGCGGCCGACCCGTCGGCGCGCCTCGTGCGCCTCACGGCGACGATGGCCGGCGAGTTCAACAACGAGGTCCGCATCGACATCGAGTACGGCAGCCGCGACGTGCCGCCGGACGAGCTCGAGGCCCTGTTCAGCCGGCAGACCACGGCGCGCGGGCGCGGCCTGACGCTGGGCCTCAGCCACGCGCGATCGGTGATCGAGCTCCACGGAGGCTCTCTCGAGGTGGACGGCGCCCCCGACGGCCGGCCGCTCTGCCGCGCTCGTCTGCCGCGCATCCCGCCCCCCCGCCGTCCCCGCCTGTCCTCTGTCCCCGCGCTCGGCTGACCTCGACCAGCGCCCCGCGGCGACCCACGCCGCCGCGCGGATCGCTTCCCTTCGCTGCTTGCACGCGGTACGCCCGTGGCATGCCTGAACGGGCGCTCTCTCCTGCCGAGACAGGCGACGACGATCGCTTCGACCGCCTCTTCCGGCCTGCCTCGCTCGCCGAGTACGTCGGCCAGGCCAAGCACACGGAGAACCTCAAGGTCTTCGTCGAAGCCGCGCGCCGGCGGCGCGAGCCGCTCGACCACATGCTGTTCTGTGGCCCGCCCGGCCTGGGCAAGACCACGCTCGCCCACATCATCGCCCGCGAGATGGGCGTCGCGCTCCATGTCACGAGCGGACCGGCGATCGAGCACAAAGGCGCGCTGGCCGGCCTGCTGACGAAGCTGGAGCGCAACGACGTGCTGTTCATCGACGAGATCCACCGGCTCACGCCGGCGGTCGAGGAGAGCCTCTACCCCGCGATCGAGTCGTTCAACATCGACATCATGACCGGTGACGGCCCCTACGCGACGACGATCCAGCTCGCGCTGAAGCCCTTCACGCTCGTGGGCGCGACGACCCGCACCGGGCTGCTCACCGCGCCGCTACTGTCGCGCTTCGGCCACGTCGTCCGCCTCGACTTCTACCCCGTCGAGGAGCTCCAGCGCATCGTGCAGCGCAGCGCCGGCCTGCTCGACGTGCCGATCGACGCCGGCGGAGCGCGCGAGATCGCGGCGCGCGCGCGGGGGACGCCGCGCGTCGCCAACCGCCTCCTGCGCCGCGTCCGCGACTTCGCCGAGGTGCTGGGCGACGGCGCGATCACGATGGAGATCGCGCGGAAGACCGCGGAGCGGCTCGAGATCGACGCGGCCGGCCTCGACGAGATGGATCGCCGCCTGCTGCGCGTCATCGTCGATCACTACGACGGCGGCCCTGTGGGCATCGACACCTTGGCCGCGGCGCTCAGTGAGCCGCGCGACACGATCGAGGACGTGTACGAGCCGTTCCTGCTCCAGCAGGGCTTCGTCGGCCGCACGCCGCGCGGCAGGGTCGCGACCCGCCGCGCCTACGAGCACCTGGGCCTCGCGGCTCCTGCGACGAAGCAGGGAGATCTCTTCTCCTGATCCCAGCGCCGCGCGGGCAGCGCAATGCGTTGCGCAACGCCGCGCAACGCCGCGCCGAGGCCCGGAATTCTCTCATCGCTCCAGCCTGGAGTCGCTAAGCTTGGCGTGTGCCTCGCCGTGATCCTGTGCTCGTCGTGGACGACGACGCCGTCAGCCGGCAGATGCTGCTGCACGCGCTGGCCGACGCGGGCATCGAGGCCGTCGCGGTCACCTCGGGCGCGGACGCGCTCGCCTGGCTCAAGGCGAGCGTGCCCGCGCTCGTGCTGCTCGACCTCGTGATGCCGCCCCCTGACGGCTACGTGGTCCTCAGCGCCGTGCGGGACGCCCCTCGGACGCAGGACGTCCCCGTCGTCGTGCTGACGGCGCTCGACGCGGACGAGGAGGTCGCCCGCGCCTTCGAGCTCGGCGCGGACGATTTCATCCGCAAGCCGTTCCGCCCTGCCGAGCTGATCGCGCGCATCCGCGGGCAGCTCCGGATCCGGGACTACGTCGACGCGCTCGCGCGCAAAGAGCACGACGCGAAGGTGGTCCTCGAGCTCACGCAGGCGCTCTCCTCGACGCTCGACTTCCGGAACATCCTCTTCACGGTCGTGCGGCGCATCGCCGAGGTGGCGCGCGTCGACCGCTGCAGCATCGTCCTCGTGCGCGACGCGGGCGACGTCGGCTACGTGGTCGCCGCGAGCGACGACAAGGAGCTGCGGGATCTGCCGATCGATCTCGGCAAGTACCCGGAGATCCAGCGCGTCATGCGCACGGGCGACGTGCTCGTGATCGACGACGCGAAGGCGCACCCGCTGTTCGACATCGTGCGCGCGGAGCTCCCGGAGAACGCGTTCCGCTCGCTGGCGCTCCTGCCGATCTTGTTCGAGGACAAGCCGCTCGGCGTGCTCTTCTTGCGCGGCCGGCAGCCGGTGGCGCCCCACGCGCACGAGCTCTCGCTGGCCCGCACGGTCGCGAGCGCCACCGCGATCGCCCTGCGCAACGCGCGCATCCTGCAGTCGCTCCGCGACCAGACGCAGCAGAGCACCTTCGCGCGGTTCGAGGCGGAGCGCCGGCTGAAGGCGCTCCAGCGCTACGCCGACTTCTTCTATTCGACGGCGGACGGCATCGTCGTCGTCGATCCCGACGGCCACATCCTCTTCTCCAACCCGCGCGCGCAGGCGATCACGGGGCGCACGGCGGAGGACCTCGAGAGGGCGAACCTGGCCGATCTCGTCGACGCGCGCGAGCACCCGCTCCTCGAGGAGATCCGGGCCGGCTTCGCCAAGGGATCGTTCCCGCACATGGTGGATTTCACCGTGCGGCGGGGCGAGCACGAGCGGCTCATCCTCAGCTTCAGCTTCAGCAGCGTCCTTCGCGAGGAGAGCGGCGCCGTCCTGGTCAGCTTCCGCGACGTCACCACGGAGCGCGCCACCGAGGCGGAGCTCACCAAGACGAAGGAGTTCCTGGAGCGCGTCATCGACAGCTCGGTCGACGCGATCGTCTCGGCCAACATGGAGGGCGTCGTCCTGCTCTTCAACCGCGCCGCCGAGCGGATCTACGGGTATGACGCGAAGGAGGTCGTCGGCGCGATGAACGCCCGCGCGCTCTACCCCGACCACAACGCCGAGCACATCATGAGGCTCATCCACGCGAAGGAGCACGGCGGTCCCGGCCGGCTCGAGGGCTACCGGACCGAGGTCCTGGCCAGGGACGGGTCGCGGATCCCGGTGCACCTCTCCGCGGCGCTGATCTTCGAGAACGGCGTCCCGGTCGGCTCGGTCGGCATCTTCACGGATCTACGGGAGCGGATGCGGATGGAGGCCCGCCTCACCGAGGCGCAGGAGGAGCTCCGCGCGCGCGAGAAGCAGGCCATCATCGCCGAGCTCGCGGGCGCGGCCGCGCACGAGCTGAACCAGCCGCTCACCAGCGTGCTCGGCTACGCCGAGCTGATCTGCCGCCGGATCGACGACGCATCCCCCATCAAGGGGGCCGCGACCACGATCCGCAGCGAAGCCGAGCGCATGGCGGAGATCGTCCGCAAGATCGGCAAGATCACCCGCTATGAGACGAAGTCCTATGTCGGCGCCGCGAAGATCATCGATCTCGACCGATCGAGCGGCGACGACCCGAACAGGGTGATCGGGTGAGCGGAAAGACCGCGGAGCGCCTGGGGGAGCAGCCATTGTCCGACGCTCCCGTCACGCTCCGGAAGCCCCTCACCCGGGACATCCCGCTCGAGTGGGTGGACAGCCTGCTGATCGCGTCGAGCGAGCTGGATCCGTCGGCCTCCATCGAGCAGCGCGCCTCGGCCCTGCTCGGCGCGGCCGCGAAGGTGCTCACGGCCTGCGGGCTCGGCATCTACATCCCCGGCGCGACGGGGGCGCAGGTGGCCGTCCGGGTCTCGCCGCGCGCTCGCCGCGACGACGGCCGCGATCCGGCGCGGCTCCTCCCGGAGTTCGCCTTCGAGCGCGTCGTGGCGATCGAGCCCGGAGGTCGCTCGACGATGCACATCGCGGCCGACGACGCCGCGTACCTCGACAGCGCGCCTGTGGAGGCGCTGGTCGACCGGCTCGTGCTCACCCTGGGCGCGTCGCTCCGCGAGGCGCGCGCGCACGAGTCGCTGCGCGCTCAGGTCATGCAGGCCGAGAAGCTGGCCTCGCTCGGGAAGATGGCCGCAGGCGTCGTGCACGAGCTCAACAACCCGCTCACCTCGATCCTCGCCTACTCCGAGTACCTGCGCCGCAAGGGCGAGCGCGGCGGCTTCGACCCCTCGGACATCGAGCGGCTCGCGAGGATCAACGACGCGGCGGATCGCATCCGCCGGTTCTCGCGCGACCTGATCGCCTACGCGCGGCCGTCCACGGAGAAGCCGGGCGCCGTCTCGCTCCACGACATCATCGAGCGCGCGCTCGTCTTCTGCGAGCACCTCCTCGACCAGACGGGCGTCACCGTCGAGCGGCGCTTCGACGAGATCCCTCCGGTCTGCGGCGTCATCGATCCGCTGACGCAGGTGTTCGTGAACCTGTTCACGAACGCCGCGCACGCGATGAACGAGCGCGGCGGCTGCCTCGGCATCTCCACCGCGATGTCGCCGGAGGACGGCTACATCACGGTGACGATCCGCGACGACGGGCACGGGATCGAGCCCGAGCACCTGACGAGGATCTTCGACCCCTTCTTCACGACGAAGACCGACGGGACCGGCACCGGGCTCGGCCTGAGCATCGTCAGGAACATCGTTGCCTCGCACGGCGGCCGCATCCGCGCGGATGCGCGCGCCCCGCGCGGGACGGTCTTCTCTCTGGATCTGCCGATCGCGCTGCCGTCCTCGGCTCGCCGCTGAGCAGGGGCGAGCTCCCCTCGACTCAGGGCGCGACCTTGATGCCGAGCACGAGCACACCGCCCATGTGCTGCTGACCCGCGACGAAGAAGCTCTCGCCGGCCTTGGCGTTCACCTCGAGCAGGGGCAGGAACGTGGTGCCACCTGGCTTCTGGATGCTTGCGCTGACGACGAAGCGCCTCGGCTCGTCCTTCTTCTTCGCGGCGACCACGTCCTTCAGCGACACCATGAGGACGCTGCCGTTCGGCAGCTTCGTCGTGGTCGGCTTCCCCTTCTGCAGGGTGACCTTCAGCCGATCGAGGAGCTTGTAGCTGTTGTACGACGAGAACGGCGGCTTCCCGAGCTCGGGCATCTTGCCGATCTTCGGGTCGATGCCTTTCCCATCGTTCGTCGCGTGGAGGATCACGATCTCGGACGTGACCTCGGCGTCCGACGGCGCGGCCTGCGGGGGGGCCGGCGCCTGCTCTTGCGCGACGGCAAGGGAAGGGCTCACGCCGAGCGCCAGGACCATGGTCGCGGTGATCGCACTCGCAAGAAATCTCATCACTGTCCTCCCGGACCGTCATCGGAGAGCCAGACCACCGTGGTCGTCGGGCCTGAAGCCACGGCCTCCTGCGGGACGTAAAAGATGGTGCCCATGCGTGCCCCGAAGTCGACCGCGGCGATCTCGACGCCGGGCTCGGCCTCCCCCTCGAAGCTCGGCGCGGCGTCCGGCTCCTTCGCCGGCGCCGCGAGCGACGCGGAGGGCGCCGCGGGCGGCGGGGCGAGCAACGCGGAGGGCGCCGACGTCGTCAGCTCCGCGGTGGGCGTCTCCACGCCCATCTTGCCCCAGACCATCAGGGCGGCGGCCGCCGCCACGGCGAGCGCCGTCAGCGCGAAGATCCCGCGCGCGTTGTCGTTCGCCGGCGATCCCTGGAGCCGCGCCCGAGCGCGGGGCGGCTCGCCCGACGGCGGCGCCGCGAGCGGCCGCGCGGCGCCGCCCCCGTCGACCCGCGCGGCGCCCGCCTGCCCTTCGAGGATCTTCGCCATCACCGCGTCGGCGATGCCGTCGGCCGCGCTGGAGGCCAGCGCACTGTCCCGGACCATGTCGGCCGCGGTGACGAGCGCTGCGACCTTCGCCCGGCAGCGCGGGTCGTGAAGCACGTACTCCTCCACCTGCCGGTGGCGCGCCTCATCGAGCTCGCCATCGGCATAGAGCATCAGCTCCAGATCCGTCGGCGGGGCGCTCGCTTGCCCGTGATTCGCCTTGCTGCTGTTGGCGGTGCTCACGCGATCTCCTCCGGGTCCTCTGCTGGGGCCTTGCCCTCCTCCTCCGCGTAACAGTCGGCGAGGGCGCGCTGAAGCTTCTGACGGGCGTGGAACAGGCGGCTCATGATCGTCCCCTTCGAGACCCCCATGGCCTGAGCCATCTCCTCGTACGACATGCCCTCCACCTCCCGCATCAGGATCACGCCTCGGTGGTAGGGCGGCAGCGCGTCGAGCGCGGCCTGGATGCGCCCGGCGATCTCCCGGCGCCGGACGACGTTGAGGGGGTCCGCGCCGTCGATCCGAGCGACGAGCGGGAAGTCGGACTGCTCGTCCGCCGCCTGGTTCTCCTGGAGCTCGAGGTCGCGGCGTCCCGGCTTCCGCATGAGGTCGATCGCCAGGTTCGTGACGATCCTGTAGAGCCAGGTGAAGAACGAGGAGCCCCCCTGAAAGGAGCCGAGGCCCTTGTAGACCCGGAGGAAGGCGTCCTGCACGAGCTCGCGCGCGTCGTTCTCGTCGCGGACGAGCCCCATCGCGATCGCGAACGCCCTGCGCTGGTGCCGTTCCACGAGCGAGCGGAAAGCCGCCTGATCCCCCTTCTGCGCTCGCTCGATGAGCTCACGATCTTCCTCCGCTTCCCGCCGTCGCGCCTCGCGATTGGACGCACGGGCGGAAGCGCTATTCAGGCGCGGGTGGAGCTGCTTCGTTTCGGGGTGGTCGCCCTCCGCGGACAGGTCGTCGCCTTCCGCATCGCCCTCGCCGGGATCACCGGGAGGTGCGACCGGCTCGAGCTCGTCCGGGTGAGAAGGTGCAATGGCCACGGGGTCAGCTTACCTGAGGAGGCTGGGGGACGAGGGAGGTCACGGAGCAGGCGGCCGCGCACGGCGCGCGGTAGCCGGCGGACGTGCCGGGCGGCAGACAGCGGCCGTCCGGCTCACGGCTCATCGGCCTCGTCGCTGAGCTCGGGCAGCTCGCCCAGCGTGAGGCGGACATCGAAGACCCGCTCCAGCCGCGCGACGCGGAGCGTAACGACCTTGTTCACCCCGGCGATGCTCGCCATCCACCGGAGCTCGTTCGGGTCGGAAATCGTCTTTCCTTCGAAGCCGATGATCACATCGTCCGGCGCGATGCCTGCCCGGTCCGCGGGTCCCCCCGCCACCACGGTCTTCACCCACGCCCCCTTTCGATCGGGGCGCTTGAGCCGCCCCGCCTCGATCGAGTTGAGGACGTCGACGATCACCCCGACCTGGCTCCGCCGGATCTTGCCGTCGCGCAGCAGCATCGGAAGCAGCTGCCGGACCATGTTGATCGGGATCGCAAACCCGATGTTGTTCGCGTTGGCGCGCACGGCCGCGTTGATGCCGACCACCTCGCCCTTGAGGTTCAGGAGCGGGCCGCCGGAGTTGCCGGGGTTGATGCTCGCGTCCGTCTGGAGAAAGTTGAAGTAGCCGCTCGGGTCGAGCCCCTTCACGTCGTCCCGGGTGCGGCCCTTGGCGGAGAGGATGCCCGCCGAGACCGTGTGGGAAAGGCCGAAGGGGTTGCCGATCGCGACCACCCAGTCGCCGACCTCGGTGGTATCCGAGTCGCCCAGGGGGAGCGACGGGAGCCCCTTCTCGTCGACCTTCAGCACGGCGACGTCCGTGTGCTTGTCGCGGCCGATGACGGTCGCCTTGATGTCGCGGCCGTCGACGAAGCTCACGAGGATGTCGGTCGCCCCCTCGATCACGTGGTTGTTCGTCAGCAGGAAGCCCTCTGGATCATAGACGAAGGCGGTCCCGAGCCCCTCGGCGACCGTGCGACGGCGGCCGCCCGGCTGCTGTTGCCGCTCGACGCGCGCCTTGACCGTCGCGACCGCTGGATCGGCCCTGCGCGCGAGCGGCGCGAAGGAGCCGGGCATGCCCTCGGAGCGGACGATCGGAGGAGGAGGCGGCGCGGACGGAGGCGGCGCGATCGCCACCGGCACGGCGCCCGAGGGGACGGTGGAGCTGCTTGCGCTGGAAGAGTGGCCAGGAGAGGCCTTGCTGCACGAGGCGACCAGCGAGGCGAGGAGGACCCACAGGAGAGCCCTGGCGCCAACGGTCACGATCGTTTCGAGACCTCGAGGTAGCGCATCCGCAGATCGTAGAGCGCCTGCTCGAGCAACCTCTCCTCGTCGCCCGAGAGGTTCCCCTTCGTCTTCTCCTGGAGGAGCGACAGCAAATCGATGTCCTGATGCGCGAGGATCAGGTTCTGCTCTTCCCTGCCGTCGGGGCTGGGCGCGTCGCCGAGGTGCACGTACGCGGAGCCGATGATCGACAGCACGAAGGTCGAGAAGTCGAGCGTCGGCAGCTCCGGGGGGCTCCCTGGCGGAGGGAGCTCTTCCCGATTCTTCGCGTCGCTCACTCTGCCCCTTCGTCGTCGAGCTCGGGCTCGATCCGCGACCCCTGCGCTGACGCGCCGAGCGCCGGCTGATCGACGGCGATCCCCTCGGCGTGCTCCTCCAGGTCCGGCAAGCCCGCGAGGTGCGCCTCGATGGTCCCGGCGCTGAGCGTCCCGCTCGCCAGGAGGCGCTCGCGCACCCGGCGATCGAGCTGCAGCTCCGTCAGCTTGCCCTTCTCACCTACGGTCATGATGTGATCTCCTCGGACAACCCACCAGTTCGCGGTGGGCTTATGACGACTTCTTCGAGAGCGTCACGAGCACCCCCCCATCCCCGTGCTCGTGATGGTGGCTGTGATCGTGGTCATGGTCGTGGTCGTGACCGCAGCAGCCCTCGCCCTCGGAATCCTCGATGCGCTCCTCCAGCTCGGCCTGAGCCTGCGCGATCTCCTCCTCGCTGGCGGCGCGCACGTCCTTGACCTGAACCTGAAAGCGCACCTTCTGGCCTGCCAGGGGGTGATTCGTATCCACCCGGAAGCCCTCGGGGAGGATCTCGATGACCCGGAGCGCGATCGGCGAACCGTCCGGGCCCTGGGCGACGAACTCGTCGCCGACCTCGACAGCGCCCCCATCGGGGAAATCCGCCTTGTCCACCTCGAAGATGCCGGCGTCATCGCGCTCGCCGAACGCATCTTCCGCCTCGACGGTGATCTCGCGCTGCTCGCCGGCGCGCAGCCCTTCCAGCGCGCGCTCCAGCCCGGGCACGATCTGAGCATAGCCGTGCGTGTAGACGAGCGGCTCCGCGGTCGATGCCTCATCCACCGTCTCTCCGCTTTCGTTGAAGAGGACGTAGGACAGCGTGACGACCGTATCCGTTGCGATGGGCAGCGACTCCATGGGGCGGCGGTTGGTCTGCCACGGCGGTTCCGCGGTTTCAAGCGAGGCGCGCTCGCGCGGCAGCATGCTATGAGGACGTCCGATGGCCGACTCCATGGCTCGGGCGACCGGTCGCGACCCCCTCGACGCGTCGCCCCCTGCTGCGCAGGCCACCACGGAAACGGAGCGCCTCCGTCCCGGAGAGGCGGCGCCTGGCGAGACGCGACCGGCCTCGACCGCGCCGGCGCCCCCCGGCGGCGCGGCAGCCAGGGGCCTGCGCGAGGGCGGACCGCGTCCTCGGCGCGGAGGAGAGAGCCTGGAGCAGGAGCTCTCCCGGGTAGGCACGAAGCGCTGGCTCGCTCGCCTCGGCGTCCTCGCGACGATCGCGGCGCTCGTCGCGGGGATCGTCGTCTGGAGGATCCGGACGAGGCCCCCGCCGCCGCCGCGCTACGTCACGGGCGACATCACCACGGGCGACGTGCTCGAAGTGGTCCAGTCGACAGGGCAGGTCAAGCCGCTCACCGAGGTGCAGATCGGCGCCCAGGTCTCGGGGCGAATCACCAAGGTCTACGTGGACTTCAACAGCATCGTGAAGGCCGGCGACGTGCTGGCCGAGATCGATCCGACGCTCTTCGGGGCGCAGATCGACTCGAACCAGGCGCAGATCGCGGCGGCCAACGCGAGCGTCGTGCGCTCGGAGGCGTCGTTGGGGACCGCCAAGCAGCGGCTCGAGCGCGCGAGGAAGATGGTCGCGGAGGGGGTGGGCTCGCAGGCCGATCTGGACACGGCCCAGGGCGCCTACGACGTCGCGCTCGCCGACCTCGCGGCCTCGAAGGCGCAGGTGGCGCAGCTCAGGGCGGTGCTCCGCTCCTCCACGACGAACCTCCAGTACACGCGCATCTTCTCGCCCATCGACGGGGTCGTCATCAGCCGCGCGATCGACCCCGGGCAGACGGTGGCGGCGAGCTTCCAGGCGCCGACCCTCTTCGTGATCGCCCAGGATCTCCGCAAGATGCGCGTGCTCGCCGACATCGACGAGGCGGACGTCGGGCGGCTCCGCGAGGGCATGACGGCGGACGTGAGCGTCGATGCGTTCCCGGGCGAGACGTTCCGAGGGACGGTGAGCCAGGTGCGCTACAGCCCGTTGAGCCAGTCCGGCGTCGTGACGTACGCGGCGGTCGTCGAGGTCGACAACCCCGACGTCAAGCTCCGGCCGGGGATGACGGCGACGGTGAGCGTCCGGTCCGCCGAGGCCAAGGGGGTGCGGCGGCTGCCGAACGCGGCGCTCCGGTTCAAGCCCGCCCCGGCGCGGGACAAGGACGGCAAGGAGATCAAGGCGCCGCCCCTCGAGCCGCTCCCGCCGAAGAAGGGCCGGATCTACGTGCTGACCGACGCGACGCCCGGGGCGGAGAAGATCGAGCCGCGCGTCGTCGACGTCGGGATCACCGACGGCATCTTCACCGCGCTCGGGTCCGATCTCGGGCCGCTCAAGGTCGTCACCGACGAGAACGACGATCCGTCAGCGAGCGGCAGGGGGCGCGGCCCTCGGCTGTTCTGAGGCGTGATGCTGCCCCAGAGCCAAGACGTCGCCGCGGCGCCCCGAGACGAACCGCTCATCGAGCTCTCGAGCGTCCGCAAGGACTACACGACCGAGGCCGTCATCGTGAGGGCGCTCCGGCACGTGGATCTGACCATCCAGCACGGCGATTTCGTCGCGATCGTCGGGCAGAGCGGCTCGGGCAAGAGCACCCTGATGAACATCATCGGGTGCCTGGACCGGCCGACGCACGGCACGTACCGGCTCGACGGCCTCGACGTCACCCGGCGCAGCAACGACGCGCGCGCGATCGTCAGGAACCGCCTTATCGGGTTCGTCTTCCAGGGCTTCAACCTGCTGCCGCGCACCACGGCGCTCGAGAACGTCGAGCTGCCGCTGGTCTACCGGGGCGTCGGCGCGGCGGAGCGGCGCAAGCGGGCGCTCGACGCGCTCGGCGCGGTGGGGCTGGCCGAGCGCCTGCACCACACGCCGAACCAGCTCTCGGGCGGGCAGCAGCAGCGCGTCGCCATCGCGCGGGCGCTCGTCACCTCACCGCCGCTGCTCCTCGCCGACGAGCCCACGGGCAACCTCGACACGCGCACGAGCTACGAGGTGCTCGGGCTGCTGCAGAGGCTCAACCGGGGCGGGATCACGATCGTCCTCGTGACGCACGAGCCGGACATCGCCGCCTGCGCGAGCCGCGTGATCACGATGCGCGACGGCGAGATCCGCAGCGATCTCAGGAACGATCGCCCCGTCGACGCGGCCGCGGCGCTCGCCGCGCTGCCGCTCTCCGCGGCGGAGCGCGACGAGCTCTCGCCATGAGCGGCTACCTCGCCGCCGTCCGGATCGCGCTGCGCGCCATCGTCCGCTCGAAGCTCCGCGCCGCCCTGACGGTGCTCGGCATCCTGATCGGGGTCTCGGCCGTGGTGATCGTCGTGGCGCTCGGGACGGGCGTGCGCAACCGCGTCCTGGGCGAGATCTCGGGCATGGGGGCGAGCTCGATCTACATCTTCCCGCAGTCGACGCAGGCGTCGGGGCTGAAGCGCCGCGAGAACGCGAGGATGTCGGAGGCCGACGGGATCGCGATCCTGAAGGAGTCGACGAGCGTGGCCGCGCTGAGCCCGTTCAGCTCGACGTCGACGCAGGTCGTGGCCGGAGAGGCCAACGTCGCGACCCAGGTCATGGGCGTGACCCGGAGCTACCTCTCGATCCTCTCGTACAGCGTCGGGGTGGGCGAGGGCTGGACCGAGGCCGACGAGCAGCTCAAGGCGAAGGTCTGCCTGATCGGCGAGACCGTCCGGGAGAACCTGTTCGGCTCGGGCGAGGCCGTGGGCCGGTACATCCGGATCGGCAAGCACCCGTTCCGGGTGATCGGGGTGCTCGCGAAGAAGGGGCAATCGCCCTTCGGCGAGGACCAGGATGACCGGCTGCTCATGCCGATCGGCAGCTTCCGGTCGCGGATCTTGCCGAGCGCGCCGGGCAGGGTGCAGATGCTCGTCGCCGCCGCCACGAGCGAGCGGACCGTCGATCGCGCGGTGGAGCAGATCGACAGGATCCTCCGGCAGCGCCACGAGATCGCGCCGGACGACGAGCCGAACTTCGTGATCCGCACGCAGGCGGAGTTCCGCGCTTCCCAGGAGCGGATCCTGGACACCTTGACGATGCTCCTGTCCTCGATCGCCGCTGTGTCGCTCCTCGTCGGCGGGATCGGCGTCATGAACATCATGCTGGTCAGCGTCACCGAGCGGACGCGCGAGATCGGCATCCGCATGGCGATCGGCGCCTCCGAGGGAGACATCCTCGTCCAGTTCCTCGTCGAGGCCATCACCCTGTCGCTCATCGGGGGCGTGCTCGGGCTCGGCGCGGGGCTCGGCGTCATCAAGGCCCTCGCCGCGACGCTCGGCTGGAACATGACGTTGCCGGCCAGCGCGGTCGTCGTCGCGGTGGGGACGAGCGCGACGATCGGGATCGTCTTCGGGTTCTTCCCGGCCCGCCGCGCGGCCCGTCAGGATCCCATCGCCGCCCTGAGGCACGAATGAGCGCCACGCTCACCCGGGTGTTCTCGGCGGTCGTGATCGCGCTGCGCGCCGTCCGCCGGAACAAGCTCCGCGCCGGGCTCACGATCCTGGGGATCACGATCGGCGTCGCGGCCGTCGTCACCGTCACCGCGCTGGCGAGCGGCGCGCGCGCCAACGTCAACGCGCAGATCTCGAACCTCGGCTCCAACTCGCTCATCGTCTTCGCCCGCTCCGCCCGCGCTTCGGGCGTCCGCAGCACCGCGGGCGCCAGGCTCTCGGAGCTCGACGGCCAGGCGCTCGCGCGCGAGTCGACGAGCATCCGGCTCGTGGCGCCGTTCCTCAGGTCGAGCGCCCAGGTCATCCACGAGGGCCAGAACGCGAGCCCGACGCTCGTCGGGACGCGCCTGAACTACTTCGAGATCCGGAGCTGGAAGGTCGCGCAGGGAGAGCCGTGGAGCCCCGCCTCGGAGAACCTCTCCGAGAAGGTCGTCGTGATCGGGGCCCAGACCGCGCGCGATCTGTTCGGATCGCTCGATCCGGTCGGCCGGATGGTGCGGATCGGCCGCCAGATGTACCGCGTGCTCGGCGTGCTGGAGGAGAAGGGGGCGTCGCCCTTCGGGCAGAGCCAGGACGAGATCGTGCTGATGCCCATCACCACGATGCGATCGCACGTCATGGCCACGCGACCCGGGGAGGTTCACGCCATCTTGCTGAGCTCGACGTCGGCCGAGACGTCGGAGCGCGCCAGGCAGCAGGCCGAGGCGATCCTCCGCCAGCGGCACCGCATCGGCGAGAACGACGAGGACGACTTCGCCGTCCGGAGCCAGGCGGAGTTCCAGGCCATGCAGGACGCGATCTTCGCGGCCCTCTCGGCGCTGCTCGTCAGCATCGCGGCGGTGTCGCTCGTCGTGGGCGGCATCGGCGTCATGAACATCATGCTGGTCAGCGTCACCGAGCGCACCCGGGAGATCGGCATCCGGATGGCCATCGGCGCCCGGGAGATCGACATCCTGCTGCAGTTCCTGCTCGAGGCGCTCGTGCTCGCCACGCTGGGCGGCGTCGTCGGCAGCGCGCTCGGGTACGGCGTCATCTTCGGCTTTTCGCGCGCGTTCGGCTGGCCGATGAGGCTGGAGCCGGCCGCGCTCGCGGTCGCGCTCGGGGTGAGCACGGCGATCGGGATCGTCTTCGGGTTCTTCCCGGCGCGGCGGGCCGCGCGCATGGATCCCGTGAACGCGCTGGGGCGCGAGTAGCGCGAAGCGCGCCGGACCGCGGGCGGTGGCTGGTGGAGGAGGGAGGCGGAGGCGCCGCCGCACGGGCGGCGCGCGCCTCCCGGGATCAGCTCTTCTTCATCAGGTCGGCGAACGTGCCGAACTTGGCCTCGCGCGCGACCCCCGCGCGGTACTGCTGGTAGGCCTGCTTCTCAGCGTCCTCCTTGAGGGCGCGGATCGACAGCTTGGCCTCGCCCCGGCGCGGATCCACCTCGATGATCTTCGCGTCGAGCTGGGTCCCGATGGGGAACTCCTTCCGGAGGTCGGTGCCGCGCTGCGTACCGGTGTGGCCGGCCGGGATGAAGCCGCGAGCCGCTCGCCCCGTGGTGCCGAGCACCCGGACGACGAGCCCCCCTTCGGTCACCTGCGTGACAGCCACCTTCACCGCCTTGCCCTGCTGAACGCGCTGGCGCGGCTCGCTCTCCTCGCCCTCGGGCGGAGCAGGGTGGAGCCCGATGCGCCGGCCCGCGGCGTCGCAGGTCGCGACGACAACGTCGACATCGTCGCCGACCTTCACGACCTCGTTCGGGTGCTGGATCGGCTTCATCGAGAGGTCGGCCGTGTGGATGAGCCCATCGATGCCCGGCTCGAGCTCGATGAACGCGCCGAACGGCTGCAGGCGAGCGACCTTGCCCTTGTGGCGCGTGCCGACCGCGTACTTCTCCTTCACCGCGTCCCACGGGTCGACCGTGGCGGCCTTGCGGCTCAGCCAGAGCTTGCCCTTGTCGTCGACGCGGAGGACCTTCACGTCGATCTCCGCGCCCGGCTTGAACAGGTCGGCCAGCTTGGCGCCGCGGTCGTGGCTCGCCTCGCTCATGTGCACCAGCCCCTCGACGCCGCCGGCGTCGGGGAGCGCGACGAACACGCCCCACGCGACGACCTTGCGCACGATGCCCTTGTGCAGCGAGCCGGGCTCGATCGACGTGAGCGCCTCGGTGCGCGCCTTCCGGCTCTCCTCTTCGAGCATCTTGCGGCGGGACACGACGATGTCGCGCCCCTTCTTCGCGAACTGGGTCACGCCGAAGTCGAGCCGCTGGCCCACGAGGTAGTTGAGGTCGGCGCCGTGGCGCAGATCGACGTGCGACGCCGGCGCGAAGGCGCGGAGGCCGCCGAGATCGACCTCGAGCCCGCCCTTCACCGCCCCGGTCACGAACCCCTCGATCGACTCGCCGCTCTGGAGCGCAGCCTCGGCGCGCGCGCGCGCCTGATCGAGCTGCACCGGCGCCCTCGACAGGAGGAGCATGCCTCCGCGCACGCCGGTGCTCGCCACCGTCGCGATGAACTGATCCCCCTCGACGGGCGGCTCTTCCTCGAGGATCTCGCGACGGTCGAACAGCCCCGTCGCCTTCCCGGCGATGTCGATCCAGATGGCGTGGTCGGTGATTTTGCTGACCTTGCCGAACACTTCCTCGCCGATGCTGAAGGCCGGGCGCTCGCGCGGCGGCGGCGCGCCCTGCCCCTTGCGCCGCTTGCGCTTCTCGCCACCAGGCTGCGGCTGCCCGCCCGCCTCGTCGGCCGCCTGCTCCTCCTCGCCCTCCTCTTCTTCTGCCGCGTCGGCCGCCTCCGCGCCGCTGGCCTCGGCCGCCTCAGCCGCCTCGCCCTCGGGCTGGCCGGCCTCCTCCGCGCCCTTGCGGCGACGGCGGCGGCGGCGCTTCTTTCCAGCGCCCCCCTCGGTCTGCGCGGCCGCACCGGCCTCTCCGGCCGGCGCGGGCTTCGCGGCAGGCGCGGGCTTCGCGGCCGGCGCGGGCTTCGCGGCCGCCGGAGGGGTCCGCCTGCCGGGCGAGAACCCCGGCTTGCGGTTGCCGATATCATCCCGCGGCAGGCCTGGAACGCGGTTGCCGATGTCATCGCCCGGCTGCTCTTCCCACTCGTCGTCGGCGTCATTCGCCGGGGCGGCGCTCGCCGCCGCGGCCGGTGTCGCCTCGGACTGGGCCGAGCTCGCCTCCGACGACGCTTCTCCGCCGGGCTCGTGGCTCGCTTCGGTCGGGGGGGTGGACCCCCCTTCATGGGCTTGGGCTGCTTGCTCGGGCGCAGCGTTCGACGACTCGAGCGGGCCGCCCTGGTCGGCCGGAGCTCCCGGCGCGTCCGCCGGCGTGGTGGTATTTTCGTGGGTATTCATCCGCGCCTCGCGCGACAACGCATGCCGATGGGGGGCGAAACGTGCTCGCGTTCTCTCCAGCGGCCCCCTCGGTTGAATGGGGGAAGGGGCCGGAACCATATCGTACCCGGGACGTTTACGCGAGAGCCTACCGCATGATGGGCAGGTGCTTGTTGGTCCCCCCGCTCCGATCGATGCGGAGGCCGCCCCCGCTCGCGAGGTTGTGGGCGCTGACCTGGCCGGCCAGCCGCTCCGCCACATCCACGAAAGCGCGCGCGATCGGGCTGCTCGGGGCAGCCTGTACGACCGGCGTGCCGGCGTCGCCCCATTCCCGGATGGCCGGATCCATCGGGATCTGGCCGAGCAGCGGCGCCTCGGCGAACTCCGCGATCTTCTGCCCGCCGCCGGCCCCGAAGAGCTCGTGCCGCTTGCTGCACCCGTCGCACACGAAGTAGCTCTCGTTCTCGACCACGCCGAGCAGGGCGATCCCGACTTTCTGGGCCATCGAGACCGATTTGTACACGTCCTGGAGGGCCACCTCCTGCGGCGTTGTCACGACGATCGCGCCCGTGGTCCTCATCTTCTGGGAAATCGTCAGCGCGATGTCGCCGGTACCGGGCGGAAGATCCAGCACGAGGTAGTCGAGCTCACCCCACTCCACGTCGCGCATGAACTGGATCAGGGCGTTCTGGAGCATCGGCCCGCGCCAGACGACCGCCGATCTCGGATCTTCCAGCAGGAAGCCGATCGACATGAGCTTCACGCCGAAGCGCTCGAGCGGCAGGAATTTCTGCCCATCGGCCGACGTCGGGCGGCCCATCACGCCGAGCATGGTCGGGACGCTCGGCCCGTACATGTCCGCGTCGAGGAGGCCGACCTTGGCCCCCTCGCGGCTGAGCGCCAGGGTGAGGTTCGCGGCGACCGTGCTCTTGCCGACGCCGCCCTTGCCGCTCATCACGAGGATGATGTTCCGCACGCCCGGGGACGGGTCGTCCTGAAGGATGGTGCGCGCGGGGATGCCGACGTCCCACGCGATCCGGACGCCCTTCGCGCCGGCGCCCTTCAGAGCCGCCTCGATGTCCGCCGCGAGCCGCTGCTTGAAGTAGCTGGTCAGCTCGACGGTGAGCGAGACGGCCTCGCCCTCGACCGAGAGCTCCCGGACGCGACCGAGGTCGGTGATGGGGCGCTGGAGGTCCGGCGCGATGACCTTTGCCAGCGCGGCGAGCGCGGCGTCCTTCGTGATGGGCATGGGGCGAAGGAGTTAGGACTGCTCGGGATTCCCGTCAACCGGCGAGCGCGGCGTCGCCGCGGGCGCTCGCTCTGGCCTGGCCGGGCGCGGCGCGACACAGGCCGTTCCTGCGCCCGGCCGGCGCCGTTACCAGCAGGTGGCGACCTTGGAATCGGGGTCGCCTCGATCGAGCTGGCGCGACGGCAGGTAGCACCGCGAGTCCACGCAGTCCCCGCTCGAGTTCTGCTCGACGCACACGCACGCGCCGACGAGCCCGCTGGGCGACTTCGGGCAGACCTCAGCCGCGTTCT
Source organism: Sorangium sp. So ce145 (assembly GCF_051525985.1). Taxonomy (NCBI): domain Bacteria; kingdom Pseudomonadati; phylum Myxococcota; order Polyangiales; family Polyangiaceae; genus Sorangium; species Sorangium sp. So ce145. The sequence goes on from NZ_CP150315.1 coordinate 9,926,431, forward strand.
CCGCGGTGCACCGGATGGGGAGCGCCGCGTCCAGGCACGCCCGCTCGCCGCGCAGCGTGGTGGTGCACTCCATCGTGGAGTCCGCGTCGCCGCAATCGGTGTCGTTGCGGCACGGCTCGCAGAAGTTGCCCTTGCCGGTGCAGGCGCCGAACCGCGGGATGCACGCGCCCTCGTCGCACCGGTAGTCCAGGTCGCAGTCGGAGTCCGCGCTGCAGGACCTGGCGCACCGGCGCTCGCCGTCGATCGCGACGCAGCGCTGCTCTGCAGCGAACGAGCAGTCGAAATCGGTGCTGCACGGCGCGCACTGGGCGCGCTTGACGCAGGTGCTGCGCAGCAGGCACACCGGGCCCTCGACATAGGTGTTGCCGTCCCCGAACGTGGAAGGGTCGATGCACTCCTCGTCGGTCTCACCGCAGAAGCCGTCATCCCCCTTGTCCGTACCGCAGATCGCGTGAGGATCGCGGGACACGGCGCACTCGAAGCCGCCGGGGCAGTCCGCGTCGCTCATGCAGTGCGGCATCGTGCAGTAGGCCTCGGCGTCGCCCTGCCCCTTGCCAAGGCACTCCAGGCCGAGCGAGGTGCACTGGTCGGGAGAGCAGGCCGGGACGACGCAGGCGCTGCCGTCGCTGCTGCACTTGCCGGCGGAGCAGGCGGGGTCGTCGCCGCACCGCTCCGTGTCGCGCTCGCACTCGCCTGGGTTCCCGTTGCATTGGGTCGGGTCGCACGGCGTCTCGTCGGGGCAGCGCCCGAACTGGCCGCACTCGGTGCCGAATGGACAGGGCGCACCGAAGCCCACCATCTTCTCCTTCTGCGTGCAGACCAGGATCTCGGCCTTCGTGTCGTCCTCCGCGGCCGGCGCGCAGTCCTGGATGCCTGGAATACATTCGCGGTGGCTGCTGCACCTGAGCACGCAGCGGTTGCCGACGCAGGTGTTGCCCTCCAGGCAGAGCTCTGGCTTGCATTTGCCCTCGCAGACGCCGTCCACGATGACCCCCCCGAAGCATTTGTCCTGTGGCGTACCCGACGAGCATGCGCCGCTCGCGATGGCCGCCCCGCTCGCCAGGCAGCACAGCATCAGGAAGGCGTGGATACTACGGAGACGGGGCCGACGGGCGCTGTGAGAAGCGACAACCTGCTGCATAGGACCTCAGCGCGGGAAACACCCGCGGATCGGGGCAGGCACGGCGGGCCTGGCCGGAGATTGCGGAAACGCGCTCCCGAGCGAAGCGGCGACGCCAAGGTTGCCCTTGACGCCCCCCGTGCCGCCCAGAAGAATGAGCACTCCTACACCATACTTCAGGCGGTGGCATCATGCGAATCGACGCGGTTCTCGGTGGGATGGGCCTTTTCGTCGTGGCGGCTCTAGGGCTCGTCGGCTGCGCAGAGGATCCCATTCCTGCTCCTCCTTTTCCCGAGGGGACGGGTCAAGCTGCGAACGCGCGATATCCGGCTGGGCCGTATGGGGTGAGCCTCCACCGGGTGATCGCGAACTATCAGTTCGTCGGGTACGCCAACGCCGCCGAACACAACGACACGATGCAGCCGATTCAGCTCGCCGATTTCTACAACCCGACCGGGACGGAGGTCTTTCCGGAAGGCTCGCTTTACGGCGCGGGAGAGCCGAAGCCGAAGGTGCTGCTGATCGACGTCTCGTCCGTATGGTGCGGCCCCTGCAAAATCGAGGCAGAGTCCGTCCTGCCCGAGCTCTACAAGAAGTATCAACCCCAGGGCGGCGAGTTCCTTGTTCAGCTCGCAGACGGAAGGACCCCGGGCGAGGCGGCGGTCCCGAACGACCTGTACCGCTGGACGACCCGGTACGACGTGCAGTACCCGTCGGCGATCGACCCTTCGTACAAGCTCGGCGCGCTTTTCCAGGCCGACGCGTTCCCGGCAAACATGATCGTCAGGACGCAGGACATGACGATCATGGAGATCGTCGCTGGCGTGCCCGAGGCAAACAGCAATTTCTGGCGAACCTTTGAGAAGATCATGAACGGCGAGCTCTGAGCGAGCTTCGCCGTGGGCGCGTCGTCGAACCACCGGTCGGCGCGCGTGTAGGGAGAATTTGCCAGGGCGCCGCAGAGGGCGCCCGCGACGTTGAGCCCTCATGCCGGTCGGCCGCTCAGGCCGGCCCCTTCGCGACGGAAACCCAATGAACCGAAAAACCCGCTGCGCGCTCTCGCTGGCGTCCATTGTCCTCGGCCTCGCCGCCGCCTCGTGCGGAGCGGCCTCAGGCGGCTCATCGGCGAGCCCGGCCCCGGATTTCTCGCTCCCCGCCCTCGACGGCAAGACGGTCAGGCTCTCGGACTATGCCGGCAAGAGCGTGGTGCTCATCGACTTCTGGTCGACCACCTGCGATCCGTGCCTGGCGGAGATGCCCCACCTCGTCGAGCTCTACAAGAAGCACAGGGACAAGGGGTTCGTCGTGCTCGCCGTGTCGCTCGACGGACCGGAGTCGCGGGCGCAGGTGAGCAGCACGGTCCACGACAGGGAGATGATCTTCCCTGTGCTCCTCGACGAGGAGACGACCGTGGCCGCCAGGTACAATCCGAAGCGCGAGCTTCCGTTCTCCGTGCTCATCGGCCGAGACGGCTCGATTCTTCACAAGCGCGGCGGGTACCAGCCCGGCGACGAGGCGGCGCTCACCGAGCAGGTCGAGAAGGCGCTTGGCCTGTAGCGCCGGGGCGGCCGTCCGGCGCGCCTTCTCGGCGCGATCGACGGCTCGCCCGCTCCACGGCGGCGAGGTCCATGGTAGAGATCGGGCGGTGCGCAGCCCGCTCCGCCTCGTCCGTTCCTGCCTGACAGCGACGCTCCTCCTCGCGGCCTCGCCGGCGGCGGCGGCCGATCTCCCGAACGTCGGCGGCGAACCGATCTCGCTCGATGTCGTGAACACCGCGGCCGTCAGCTACCACTTCGACAATCGCAACGACGATCGCCGCTATCCCTCGACCCATCTCGACGACAACTACGGAGAGATCGTCGATCGGCTCGACGCCCAGCTCAACTGGTGGCGCCTGCAGCTGGGTATGCGGCTCAACGGCTCTTTCTACGTGCCCAGGCCCTCGGCGACCGACATCGATCTGCAGCGGAAGGTCCTGAACAAGGAGGTCTCGTTCAAGCTGGACGACGCCGCGCGGGAGCTCCACTCCCGCTATTTGACGACGGTCTACCCGGCGAAGCTCTGGCTCACCTACACGCAACCGGGCATCGAGGCCACGGTCGGCGACTTCTACGCACAGCTCGGGCGCGGCCTCGTCTTCAGCGTGCGGAAGATGGACGAGCTGGCCATCGACACGACCGTGAGGGGCGGCAGGCTCGTGCTCGACAAGGATTTCCAGCTATTCAGGCTGGAGGCCACCGCCTTCGCCGGGCAGATGAACCCTCTGCGCGTCGACGACGCGAGCGGCAGGCGGCTCCACGGGGACGGGTCGCCGCTCTTCTTCGCCTTCCCTGGCGCGAGCGACCTGGCCACAATCGACTTCGACAAAAGCAACCGGCCTTACAACGCAATCGAGGGGGCCCGGGCGAACTACCTGGAGGACACCGTGCTCGGCGGACGCCTGGAGGCAAGCGTGAAGGGCGTCGAGCTCGCAGCGAACGGCGCGCTGTTGCTGCGCAAGTCAACCACCGAGGAGTTCAACCGATGCATGGCCGCGGCCCAGCTCATTGAGGACATCGATGTGCGCAGGGGGCAGGGACGCCTGTGCGCCGGTGAGTTCCCGGAGTTCGTCAACAACGCCCCCGAGCGGCAGCGCAACACGATCCGCACCTTCAGCGGCTCGGTGAGCATTCCGGCCATCGCGGAGCGCGGGGACGTCTACGTCGAGGTGGCCGGTCAGCAGCTCCGCAGCGGTCGCCCCGACCGGGATGGCGAGCCGGCAAAGGACCTATCCGGTTATGCGGTTTACCTGGCAGCGAACGGGCGCGGAGGTCCGCTCGCCGTCGCCCTCGAAGGGAAGCACTACCGTCGATTCTTCCCGCTCTCGGCCAACATCGACGTCTCTCCGCTGTCGAACCCGGGGTTCAATGCGCCGGAGTTCGCAGGCGTGGCGTACAACCAGCCTCCGACGGCGGAGCCCATCTACGTCGAGCCGATCGGGAGCCCCAATGTCTGCGTGACCGGCGGTCGCGCCCGCGTCGACTACCGCTTCAACCGGAGCGCGGCGATCTATGCCTGGCTCGGCCGCTATGTGAGCTTCTCCGAGCGCAAGGCGAATGAAGGGTGCGAGACGGACGACTCTTTCAGGACCGACACCTGGGATACCGCGGCAGGCACCGAGGTCGACTTCGACGGCCGCCGCTCGCACGTGCGCGCCTGGGCTGGAGTTCGGCAATCCGATGCGGCCGACACCGGCGACGTGTTCTACAGCGAAGGCTACGTCCGGTACGACATCGTGAAGCACCTCGCCGGCGCGTTCTCCCTCCAGGCACAGGGCAACAGCCGCCGCCGTTACAGGCCAGAGAACTTCGAATCGTCCTGGGTCGAAGGGGACAACTACGTCGCGCTCCAGTGGTCCCCCCATCTCGCTGTGATCTTCGGCTACGAGTACACGAATGCGCTTGGGTGTGCGCCGGGCAAGAGCGGCGAGCTCTGCCATTACTTCAACGGGGGACTTCAGTGGAAAGCCGGGTCGAGGGAGACAGTGCTCGACCAGGTCGTCGACACGGTGCAGCTCTTCGTCGGGCAGCGGCGCGCGGGCCTGCGCTGCGTTTCGGGCGTGTGCCGGAACTTCCCTCCGTTCGAGGGGGCGCGGCTCGAGCTCGTCTCCAGGTTCTGAGCGACCGGGCCACCTCGGGCGCCGCCTCGGCAACGCTCAGAACGCCTCGAGGATGGCGCAGGCCACCGACGTCCTGACCTGGGGCTCGGCGTCGGCGAGGAGCGATGCGGCGCGCGGGATCTCGCCGAGCGCGACCAAGCCCGCCCCCGCCGCCTCGCGCACCGGGATCTCGCGGGATCGGACGTCGCGCTCCAGCAGCGGCACGACCGCGCGGATCCCTGCACGTGCGAGGACTCCCCGCGCGAGCACCGCGCGCGTCGACGTCCCCGCGGCGAGCTTCATCAGCCAAGCGACGGCCGCGGAGCGCTCGCGCGCCGTGACGTCCCGCGGCGCGGCGTCGGCGTGGCGGCTATGGACGGCGAAGACCACGGCCTCATCCGGATCGCCCTGCGCCTCGATGAGCGCAGATCGCACCGCCGGGTCCTGGAGCGGCGCGGAGAGGATGGCGTAGACGCGATCCCGGCTCTGGCTGGAGTGGATGGAGCCGATGAGGACGGAGATCGCTTCGCCGGCGCCCTCGCCTCCCGCGCGGACCAGCGCGCGCGCGGCGGCGATCGCGGGCGCGCCGCGCTGGGTGGAGATCGCCCAGCGCAGCTGCGCGCGTCCGCCGCCGTCCAGCGCGCGCGGCGTCGCCCACGCCTCGGCGATCGCCTCGCGCCCGGGTTCATCCGAGAGGGTCCAGACGTCGCGCAGCGCCAGCACGATGTCCTGACCGCCGAGCGCCCCGGCGGCGCGGATCGCGAGCGTCCGCGCGAGCGGGTAAGGATCGAGCCGCGCCGCCTCGAGCAGCGCTTCCCGATCGCTCGGGTCTGCGGCGGCGGCGGCGGCGCGAAGCGCCGAGACGCGGACCTCCTGATCTCCGTCGAGCATCCGCGAGCGGCGCACCGCGCCGTCCTCGGCTGTGACGAGCGCCCGCGCCTCCAGCGCGCGGAGCGCCGTGTCCTTGCCGGGGTATCGCCCCGCCGCCGCGTCGCTTGCGTACCGCTTCACGCTCTCCGGGTCGGTGAGCCCCGCCTCGAGGAGGATCATCGCCGCGGCGGTCGCGATCGCGTCCGAGCCCGCGGCGCGCTCGGCGAGCGCGTCCTCCAGCGCGCGCGCGCATGTCCGGAGCTCGCGCAGCCGATCGGCCCCCGATGGCGGCGTCGCGCGCGCGATCTCCCCCTGCGCGACCGCGCGGGCGATCGCTCGTGCGTCGTCGCTGTCCAGCGTGCCGCGGCGAAGCTCGTCGCTCAACGTGCGGCGCAGCTCGTCGAACCTGCCCGCCTCGGCTGCGCGTAGGGAGGCCGAGCTCGCGCAGCCGGTGACGGCTGCGAACGAGAGGAGGCCGGCGAGGATCGACCGTGAGAGCACGCGGCGCATGACGCGCCTCTTACCGCGCCGAAGTTCGCGTTCGAAGCCCCTTCGGCTCGACCACCCGGGGAATCCGTTTTATAGGGCGGTCACGCTCCGGCACCATGCGTATCGACGTCATCGTCAACACCACGGCGCGCCGGTACCGGGCGAGGCCGTCGCTCATCGACGCCATGGCGGCCGCGTGCGCTGGCGCGGCGGAGCTCCACCCGACCTCGAACATCGCGGAGCTCGCGGAGGTCTGCGAGCGGCTCGCCCAGCGAGGCACGGATCTCGTCGCGCTCTCGGGCGGCGACGGCAGCTTCATGGCCGGCGTCACGGCCCTCGCGCGCGCCTTCGGCGAGCGCTCGCTGCCGCCGCTTGTCCTGCTGCCAGGCGGCACCGTGGCGACCGTCGCGCGGAACTGGGGCATGACCGGCGATCCGGCTGCGCTCCTCGCGCGGACGGTCAGCGAGGTTCGCGGCCTCCCGAGCGGCGCGGCCATCCCGAGCGCCGTCCGCCGGCCCACCTTGCGCGTCTGTGCGACGACCCGCAGCGGCGTCGAGGAGCGCATCGGCTTCATCTTCGGCACCGGGCTCGTGGCCAGCTTCTTCGATGTCTACTACGAGCGCGGAGGCGACGGCTACGGCGCCGCCGCGCGCATCGTGGCGCGGGTGTTCGTCGAGTCCTTCTACGGCGGCGCCTACGCGCGCCGCGTCCTCGACCCGCTGCCCTGCACGATCGACGTCGAGGGGCGGCGGCTCGCCCCACGCGCCTGGTCGCTCATCTGCTCGTCTGCAGTGCGTGACCTCGGGATCCACATGCTGGTCACCTACCGGGCAGGGGAGGATCTCGATCGCCCTCACCTCGTCGCCAGCGCCCTGCCTCCTCGAGAGCTCGGGCCGCGCGCTCCGCTCGTCCTCGCGGGCCGCCGGATCGGCGGCACGGACCACTTCGACGACCTCGTCCAAGACTTCACGGTCCGGTTCGGCGCCGAGGCCAGCGCGACCTCGCTCGGGGACGGCCCCTACATCCTCGACGGCGATCCCCTTCGAGCCAGCGAGATCCGGGTCTCCGCCGGGCCAGCCATCGACGTCCTCTCCCTGCTCCCCTGAGATCGCGCGCTCGCCGACGCCCTGCGCCGATCGGTCGGCGAGCCGGCTGCTGCATCGCATGACGGAATCATGACCGGCGTCGTGAGCCCCAGTGACGGGCGTGCTCGATGCTCCATCCACCTTGGAACCCATGACGCAAGCGCCTGCATCGAGCCCTACACGGGTCGTCGTACCGAAACCTGGCCCCAGCCTCAGCCAGATCTTCAACGTGCTGGGGATCGCTGCGATCCACGTCGGCACCGTGGTCGCCATCGTCCGAGGTGCGACATGGAAGCTCGCGGCGCTCGCCGCGGCGACCTACCTCGTCCGGATGTTCGCGATCACGGCGGTCTACCACCGGTACTTCTCGCACCGTAGCTACAAGACCAGCCGCGGCCTGCAATTCCTGCTCGCGCTGCTCGGCACCACGGCGACGCAGAAGGGCCCGCTGTGGTGGGGGGGGACGCACCGCGTCCACCACAAGTACTCGGACACCGAGCGCGACGTCCACAGCCCGCTCCGCAAGGGGTTCTGGTACGCGCACATGGGTTGGTGGCTCGGCCGCGAGCACGAGGAGCTGGACCTGAAGCGCATCCCTGACTTCGCGGGTTTCCCTGAGCTCCGCTGGCTGGACCGCTACCACGCGGTCGGGCCGATCGGCATGATCGCGCTGCTCTTGGCGGTGGGCGGCTACGACGCGTTCCTGTGGGGCTATGTCGTGTCGACGTGCGCGCTCATGCACGGCACGTTCACGATCAACTCCCTCGCGCACGTGTTTGGCTCGCGGCGCTACGCGACGACCGACACGAGCCGCAACAACTTCTGGCTCGCGCTGATCACCCTCGGCGAGGGCTGGCACAACAACCACCACCACTACATGAGCAGCGCGAACCAGGGCTTCTTCTGGTGGGAGATCGACGTCAGCTTCTACATCCTGCGCGCGATGGAGAAGCTCGGCCTGATCTGGGAGCTCAGGACCGCGCCGGCGCACGTGCTGCAGCGGAACCTGATCAAGGAGGTGGGCGAGCGTTCGCCGCTCCTCGCCCCTCAGGCCACGAACGCCGAGCCCCTCGATGCCCCGCCGCTGGGCCGGCCGAGCCTCGGCGACGTCTGATCGCGCGCGGCGTTCGTCATCGATGATCTGCGGACGGAGGCTGCAGGGCCGCCTTCGCCCGCAAGAGCTCGCGACAAAACCCTCGACGACCATCGCAGCGCCGCCCGTCTCGCCGTCGATGCGGCGGCCAGAGCCCCTCGGGAGCTCTGGCATGGACCGCTAGAGCGCGGGCGCCTCTTCGGCGTGCTGCGCGCTCATCCGCGTCGTTCGGCTCGTTGCGGCGCAGCTTCGTACGCCTCACTCGCCTGCCTAGCGACTGAGCCCGTGGCGCACGAACCTGTGCACCCCGCTCTAGTTGACGGACGAGGCAGCTTGCTGGGTGTGGGCGGCGGCAGAATCGCCGGGCTTCGGCTTCTCGGCCTTGTTGCGCTCGCGTTGGCGCTCCAGACCGGCGCGCACGAAGCGCGCGAAGAGCGGGTGCGCGCCATGGGGGCGGCTCTTGAACTCGGGATGGAACTGACAGCCCACGAAGTACGGGTGCTCGCGCAGCTCGATCATCTCGACGAGGCGCTGGTCGGGCGACGTCCCGGAGAGCACGAGCCCCTTCTGCACCATCGCCTCGCGGTACTTGTTCGACACCTCGTACCGATGCCGGTGCCGCTCGCTGATGCTCGTCTGCCCGTACGCCTCCGCGGCGATCGAGCCCTTGTCCAGGACGCACGGGTACGCGCCGAGGCGCATCGTCCCGCCCTTCTCGACGACCCCCTTCTGGTCGGGCATCAGATCGATCACCGGGTCGGCCGCGTTGCGATCGAACTCCACGGAGTTGGCTCCCGTCATGCCGCAGACGTGGCGCGCGTACTCGACGACCGCGAGCTGCATGCCGAGACAGATCCCGAAGAACGGGATCTTCTCCTCGCGCGCGTAACGGATGGCTTCGATCTTCCCCTCGGTCCCGCGATCGCCGAAGCCGCCGGGCACGAGGATGGCGTCCAGGTTCGACAGCAGCTCGGCCGCGCCGCGCGCCTCGATCTGTTCGGAGTCGATGTACTCGAGCTCGACCCGCACGTCGTTGTGGAGCCCGCCGTGGACGAGCGCCTCGTGCAGCGACTTGTAGGAGTCGCGCAGGTGCACGTACTTGCCGACGACGCCGATCTTCACGATGCCGCGGGACGGCTTCTTGAATCGCTCGACGATGCGCTGCCACGGCGACAGGTCCGGCTGCCTCGCCCAGATGTTGAGCAGCTCCGTGATCTTCTCGTCGATCCCCTCGGCGTGGAGCACGAGGGGGAGCTCGTAGATGCAGTCGACGTCGACGGCCGCGATCACGCAGTCGACGGCGACGTTCGAGAAGAGGGAGATCTTCTCCTTCATGCTGCGCGGGAGCGGCCGATCGCAGCGGCAGAGGAGGATGTCCGGCTGAATGCCGATCTCGCGCATCTCCTTCACCGAGTGCTGGGTGGGCTTCGTCTTCAGCTCGCCCGCCGTCGCGATGAACGGCACCAGCGTGACGTGCACCGAGATCGCGTTCTGCGCGCCCGACTCCACCTTGAGCTGGCGGATCGCCTCGATGAACGGAAGCGACTCGATGTCACCCACGGTACCGCCGACCTCGACAATCGCGACGTCAGCCCCATCCGCAGCAGAACGGATGCGCAGCTTGATCTCGTCCGTGACGTGCGGGATCACCTGCACCGTCGCCCCGAGGTACTCGCCGCGGCGCTCCTTCGAGATGACCGCCTCGTAGACGCGGCCGGTGGTGAAGTTGTTCTGGCGGCTCATCCGGGCGAGCGTGAAGCGCTCGTAGTGCCCGAGATCGAGATCGGTCTCCGCTCCATCGTCTGTGACGAAGACCTCGCCGTGCTGGTAGGGGGACATCGTGCCGGGATCGACATTGATGTACGGGTCCAGCTTGAGGTGGGTGACCTTCAACCCACGGGACTCCATCAGCGCCCCGATCGAGGCCGCAGCCAGTCCCTTGCCGATCGACGATACGACTCCGCCTGTGACGAAGACGAATTTGGTCCGCTTGCTCATGACCCATCGCTCCGCTGCGCCGTGTGCGCGCCTGTAACCAGTCCCTCGAGCGGCGCTCCAAGGTGAGCGCCGCCAAGGGTCGGCTGTCCACGGCAAATACCTTGCCCGGCTTACAAGCCGCACGGCCCCGTCAGCAGGACCGAAGCCGGAGGAAACCCCGCGACGGGGAACCCCGTGCCGGCAACAGAACCTGACCTGCCGTACGAGCCCATCTGCAACCGGCAGGGACCCACGGCAAGCCTGCGCGACGTGATGCCGCTCTGAATCCGCCGGCATTCTAGGCCGCTCTCCCAGCGCGTCAATGCAAAGGACAATCCGATGTCCCAAGAAGGCTCGAGTCCCTCGGGATCGGACGCCGACCGCCGGCCGCAGGCGCAGGCGCTGGGGGCTCCGCCGGCCTGAGAGCGTCGGCGGACCGGGATGGTACGCTCCGCCGGCGCCCGGCGGGCCTGGTCACGCCATGAGAATCGCGCACGTGCTCCAGCTCGCGACGTCCACCCCGATCGTAGCGCTCGAACGGGACGGAGCGCTCTACGACGTCGCGGAGCTAGATCGCCACTTCGGGACGAAGCTCGCGGACATCCGCGGCGTGTCGGACTTTCACACGCGCGTGGTGGCGCTCCGTTGCGCCGGTCTTCACGCGCTGGATGATCGGCTGCTCAGCGGAGATCGTCCCGCGTCGGCGCACCTGCACCCAGCCACGATCGTGTGGCTGCCTCCCTGCGCCACCGACCGCGCGGCGTACATCCAGCTCGGCCCCTACGCGCACGGCGCCGAGCGCCCCTGGTACCGGTTCGGCAACAGCCGCGCGCTGCTTGGACACGCTGCCGAGATCCCCTTCCCCCCGCTCGAGGACGAGCCCGACTACGAGCTGAACCTCGCGGTGGTCCTCGGCGAGGATCTGCGGCGCGCCACCCCGGAGGAGGTGGAGCGCGCGATCGCCGGCTACACCGTGCTGAACGACTGGACCGCGCGCAGCCTGGAGGCGCGGTCGCTGGAGCGCGGGCTCCCACCGTCGGAGGCGAAGGACTTTGCAACGCAGCTCGGCCCGGTGCTCGTCACGCCCGACGAGCTCGGCACGGTCGAGGCGCTGCGGACCCAGGTCCGCGTCGACGCCGTGGCGCGTTCCTGTTCGCGCGTTGGCGAGTGGACCTTCTCGCTGGCGGAGTCCGTCGCGTACATCAGCAACCACGTCGAGCTGCGCGCGGGCGACGTGATCGGCGCGGGCCGCGTCCTCGGCGGGAGCGCTGCTCAGCGCGTACCGTACGGCGCCAGCGTCGAGCTGATGATCGAGCGCATCGGACGGATGACCGGCAAGCCCGTCTGCGGCCCCGCGCTGTTGCCATGGCGCCGCCGGTGAGCGGGCGTCGGCGCATCACCGCGCGGTTCTCGGTAGCTCAGAACGTGCCGACGACGCCGATGCCCATGCCGGTCGCGGTGATCACCGGGGTCGGCCGCACCGTCAGCGCCGCAGGGGTCGAAGGCTGCGCCGAGCGCGCCTCCGTGGTCATGAAGATCCCTTCGCCGACGAGACCCAGACCGGCGAGCTGCGCGAGCCCACCGATGGCGGTGAGCGCCCCGCGAACGTACAGCGTCGCTCCGCAGTCCGGATCGTCCGCGGCGCAGCCGTTCTTGGCGAGCGCGAGCCATGGACCAGCGATCGGGATCTTCAGCTCGCTCGCCCCAGGGACCTCTGGCCATGACGATGCAGCGAGGAACGCCGCGCCGTAGGCGAGCGCCGTCACGGCCACCCCGCCGACGATGACCTTCACGCGCGCCGAGGACGGCGGGTACCGCGGAGGCGCCGCCGGCTCCTCCGCGCCGGCGGAGGCAGCGGCCAACCCCAGCGCGGCGACGACGGCGATCGAGGCGAACTTCATGGCGTCTTCGTTCCGGAAGCTCCCGCGCCCGACTTCTTGGACGGCAGCTTCACGGTGTACGGGACCTCGAGCGGATCACCCTCGAACGGCAGCACGATCTCTCCGACGAAGGCGCGCTTCACGCAGGATTCGGCGGGCGTCCCTGCGAAGGGCGGCCCGACCAACACGTCGGTCACGCGTCCCTTCTGGCCGTCGAACACGACCTTGACCTCTCCCTCGCCCGTCGGCGCGTTGGGCACGACCTCGGCGCAGTTCGCCGCCTTGTCCCCTCCGCGTCGCAGGGCGATCTCCATCTGTTTCTTCTGATCGGGGTTGAGCCCGCCTCCGCTGTCCGCCGACGCGCCCGCCTCGGAGCCGGAGCTCCCCGCCTCAGCGCCGGAGCTCCCCGTCTCGGCGGGCGCGGCAACATCGGACGGTGCCTGATCGAAGTTGTAGTCTTCCCCTGCCTGCTTGGGCTTGGCGCCGGAGCATGCTGCAGCCGCGAGGATGATGAGCGGCAAGAGCGCGCGGGTCGAATGCTGCTGGGACACGGTGTCCTCCCTTCGAACAGAGCGTGAAGGAGCGTCTGCGCGCACCCTAGCAAGCTCTCCTTTCCGAGGACAACCCCGAGCGCACACGCGCGCACCGATGAGCGAAGCCGGGCTGCGACGACCGGTCGACCGGAGGAGGCGTCCGCGGTGGAGGCGGTGTAGAGGCGGAGACGTCTCATGCCTCGACATCCCCGCCGTACAGTCTCCGCGGTCGCGCTCGTGCTCTCGTCGCTCCTCGCCCGCCCCGGCGGCTCCCAGCCGCTCGACAACGGCGCCGCTCCCGCTGACCGCTCGACCCCCACGGCGAGGCCGACCCAGGGAGCCCCCGTCTCGCCGAGCGCGCCCCCAGCGCCCCTCGCGTCGCACGGACCTCGAAAAATCGACCCTGAGCGCGCTCGAGCGCAGGTCGAGACGCTCGTTACCGACGTGCGCCGCCTGGGCGGACGGGTCGGCGTGCTCGCCCTCGACGTCGCCAGCGGCGCGACGCTCGCGGCCTTCGATCAGCGCGGCCTGTACAACCCTGCATCCAACGCGAAGCTCTTCACGGCGGCCGCCGCGCTTCGCCTGCTCGGGCCGAGCTACCGCTACCTGACCGGCCTCTACGGGGACGCGTCGAACGGGACCGTCGCCGAGCTCGTGCTCCGGGGTTCGGGCGATCCCTCCCTCAGGACGCGTGATCTCTGGGAGATGGCGCGCGCCCTGAGGGCGTCCGGCGTCCGGAAGGTCGCGGCGATCGCGATCGACCAGGGCTACTTTGACACGCGCTACGTGCCTCCGGCCTTCGAACAGCAGCCGGAGGAATGGGCGGCCTTTCGCGCCCCGGTCGCGGCAGCCTCGCTGAACGCGAACGCCTTGCTCTTCACGGTGCGCCCGTCGAAGCCTGGGCAGGCTGCCTCCGTCGCGATCGATCCCCCGGGCTTCGCGGTGCTCCAGGGCACGGTGACCACCGCGAGGCGCGGCGCACCAGAGAAGCTCGGGGTCCGGCTCGAACCGAACGGCCAGCGCCTCGTCGCGCACCTCAGCGGGCACATCCCGGAGGGCGGCCGCGCGGTGAGCCTGGCGAGGCGCGTCGACGATCCCCGCCTGGTCGTAGCGTATGCGCTCAAGGAGATGCTGCTGGAGGTGGGCGTCGACGTCTCCGGCGAGCTGCGGCTCGGCGGTGAGCGCCAGAAGCGGCTCCTCGTGGCCCACCGCTCGGCGCCTCTCGGCGAGCTCCTCTCCGCCCTCGGGAAGGACAGCGACAACTTCTACGCGGAGACGATCTTCAAGACGCTCGCCGCAGAGAAGCGCGGGCGCCCCGGCACAGCCGAGGGTGCCGCGGAGGTGGTCGGCGAGACCCTCAGGGAGCTCGATGCGTTCGGACAAGACGTCGTCTTGAGGAACGGCTCGGGCTTGTTCGACGCCGCTCGCGCATCGCCGGAGGCCATCGTCCGGCTGCTGCGCGCCGCGCTTCTCGATCCGGCGCTCGGCGCAGATTTCACCGCGCAGCTCGCGATCGGCGGTGTCGACGGCACCTTGCGCAGCCGCTTCCGCGGGTGGTCGAAGGAGCGCGCCATCCGCGCCAAGACGGGAACGCTCGCCTCGGTAGTGGCCTTGTCTGGCTACATCCTCGCGCCCCCTGGTCGTCCCCCGATCGCCTTCGCCGTGCTCGCCTCCGACGTCCCAGGGAAGATCGACCCCGCACGAAGGGCCATCGACCACTTCGTCGAGTCGCTCGCCGACGAGCTCTGGAAGGACGCACGCACGCCGTGAGAGCGCGGTCCGTCTCGTGTCGGCCCGCTGGGCCGCGGTGAGCTCCGGCCCCGCTCGCCTCCGCGCGCCCCCCACGCAGCTGCGTGTTCGGGCGGCTCACGCAAAGCGGCCGCGCAGCATGACGCCGCGCGGCCGCTTCACCAACTCGTGCTGAGCTCGTCGCTCAGTAGTCGCGCATCTGCTTGCGGATCTTCCCGAGCGCCTGCTCCTGGAGCTGACGGATGCGCTCGCGCGACAGGTTGTACTTGTCGCCGATCTCCTTGAGCGTGAGCTCGTCCTCGTCGTCGAGGCCGAAGCGCCAGCGGATGATCCGCGACTCGATCGGCGTGAGCGTGGTCAGGAGACGCCGGACCTCGTCGCTCCACTTCCTGTTGGCCAGGTGATCGAACGGCGACAGCGCGTTCTCCTCCTGGAGGAAGTCGATGAACTTGCGTCCATCCTCGTCACCGACCGGACGATCGAGCGAGAAGGGCGTCTCCGCGTAGAAGTCCTTCACCTTGTCGAGCTTCTCGCGCGGAACCCCCGTCTCCTTCTCGAGCTCCTCGATGGTCGGCTCATGCCCCGTGCGCGCGATGATCGCCTGCGTCGCCCGCGCCACGCGGTTGTACGTATCGAGCATGTGGACCGGGATGCGGACAGCGCGGCCCTTGTCGGCCAAGGCGCGGCTGATCGCATGCCTGATCCACCACGATGCGTACGTCGAGAAGCGGTAGCCACGGCTGTGGTCGAAGCGCTCCACCGCCTTCATCAGGCCGATGTTGCCTTCCTGGATCAGATCGATGAGCGGCAGGCGCCCGCGGTTGTAGCGCCGCGCGATCGACACGACGAGCCGCAGGTTGGCCTTCACGAAGCGGTTCTTCGCGTCGTGCTGCGCCTGGAAGGATCGCTCGACCCGATCGAGGTAACGGCGGTAGGAGCCAGACATCGGGAGCCTCGGCCGCGTGGGGCGGGTCTCCTCGGGATCGCTCACATCGTCCTCGAAGTCGGGCTCGCGCACGAGATCGCGCGCGATGCCGAAGGCACGCGCCATCCAGAGGCGATCCGAGTCAGGCAGGCGGACAGCCGCAGCGAGCTCCTCGGAGAGCTGGGTCCACGGCTTCTCCTGCTCGGCGAGCAGCTTTCCCTTCTGCTTCTTCGCCAGGCGAACGAGCTTCTGCATCTCCGCGATCTGCGGAGCCTTCACCTCGTCCTCACCCGCCTTGGCGACATCCTCCTCGAGCGCGGTGAGGATGTACTCGGCCGCAGGCAGGTAGGAGAGCAGAGCCACCCAGTGCTCCACCTCCGTGCGCTCGACCGCCCGCGCGGTATCGAGCTCCTCGTCCGGCCCCATGACGGGGTGGAGCGCCATGTCGCGGAAATAGCGGGCGAGCATCGAGTCACCGCCCCCGTCCTCGACATCCTTCAGCTCCCGATCCTGGTTCCTCGCGCGCTCGGGCTGAGGCAGCCGATCGAGCGGCCCGAGGTCCAAATCGATGAAGTCGGCCGTCCGCTCCTCATCGAGGATCTCGGCCGGGCGGGGTCGCACAACCGTCTCCTCCGTCTGGTCGTCTTCCAGAAGGCCGAGCGCTGCGATTTCCGGCGTGGCCGTCCCACCCTGAGCGAGCGGGTCGCCCTTCACTACAGTGGCGTTGCTCTTGGTCGACCTCATGGCGGCTCCCTCCACGGTGGTAGCTCCTTGAAAGTGCGAGCGCGGCGACTGGTTGTCCCCGAAATCTTCGACCTCGGAGACCTCCAACTCGGTGGTCTGCGATGCCCCCCGCCGGGGAGCCGATGCGGTCTCGGCCCCCTGCGAGCTCTTGGATGCCGCGAGCCGCGCAGAGGCACCTACAGCAGAGGACTTGGCGTTTCTCCGCGCAGTTTCTGGACGGCGGGCGGTCGACGTGCTCATCTTGGTCTTTGTGTCGGCGTTCACTTCTAAACGGCTGACCTTGCGAGATTGAAATGTCTCGCCACCTTTTGACGGCAGGCGAGACGATTTCGTGCCAAACAGAGGGGAGGAGCTGACCGAAGGAGCCCCTGTTGAAACTGGCAACCGCTGGTGCTTTCTTTTGATTCCGGTCGAACTCTTCTCACCTGAGGCAGGTCTGCTCTTGCAGAACGATGCTCCTGCGCCAGTCCCCGGTAGCAGCCCAGCTCCAGAAGCAAAAACAGTGCCTTTTTTAGCGTGCGTTCCCGCTTCTCCTGTTTGAGAGCTCGGCCGGGGTGCGCTATGTAGAGCGGAAGGCGCTATCCATGTCCTGTCGAGCGAGACGTTTCGCTGCGACCGAGCCGAGCTGCATGGCTGGGTACGCTTTCGGGGACGCAACAACATCGGCAACCTGTTCTCCTTGGGGACACCTCGAGCTCGCCAGCGTTCCGCGGTTCGGTGGGTCCGCCCTCGCAGCACAGGCAAGGGAATTTCGCTGTCTTTTCCAGCGTGTAGGAACCCGCGCCTAGCCGCTGAGGCCGTTCTCTCAGTGAGCTTCGATGTTTCCTGAACCTGGGCCTCCCGATGGCAATGTCGAGCCCTCACCCGACGGACGAAGGCGGAGAAGGTTATTTTTCGCGACAGACCGCCTGGAAAGTTAGAAATTCCGGCCAACTGTTCAGTTTCAGCGGAATTCGTCGCTAAGTCTGTCCCCCGGGAGGGGACCGGGAGCACGCCTTAGGCCGGTCAGCCCTCGGCTGGGGATGCAGAGCCCCTTGAGAAACAACGAACGGTCGGCCAGCCGCCAACGGACTGAGCTGGGTCGGACTTTACCCTGATCGCACGATCATAGGGTGCCATCGGCGGTGCATAGCAGGTGCGCACGAAATGCACGCTGCGCATTTGCTCGGTGCCTAATTGCCTCACACTGCTGACGCTGATCAGCGTCAGCGACGTCAGCCGCACGTCCCTGCCCGAGGGATGCACCCGAGCTCTACGTCTGCGATGCAACCCAAGGGAGCGTTCGCAGCGGAGACGCGTCAAATATACGAAATATTAGGATAATCGGGCACTTGCGACGAGAGGGAGGCGTCCTTGGCCAATTTCGACCGCTCCGCATCGGGGTGGTCGAGCGGCGGGCTCAAGACCACCCCGCGGGCCGTTACTTCGCCGCGGCGGGCGAAGCGAGCTTCGCCACAGCGCCGAACGACGCAGGATCGTGGATCGCGATCTCCGAGAGGATCTTCCGATCGAGGGCGATGCCTGCCTTCTTGAGCCCACTGACGAGGCGGGAGTAAGTCGTACCGTTGAGGCGCGCGGCAGCGTTGATCCTGGTGATCCAGAGGCGACGGAAATCCCGCTTCTTGAGCTTACGGCTGATGTAGCCGTACTCCCAGGCGTGGCGGAGAACCTCGACCGCCTGGCGGAAGCGGTTCTTTCGGCCGAGGAAGTAGCCCTCGGTCTGGTTGAGGACACGGTTGCGACGGCGACGGGCCTTGAAGCCTCTCTTTACACGCGGCATCGGTAATTTACCTCACTGCTCCAGGGTCAGCCGTAGGGAAGAAGCAGCTTGACGCGCTTCTCCATCGCCGAATCGACCATGTCGTTCTTGCGGAGACGACGCAGCCGCTTCTTGCTCTTCTCCTGCATGCAGTGGTTGAGCCCGCCCTTGCTGCGGCGAATGCGGCCGGAGCCGGTCACCTTGAAGCGCTTGGCCGCGGCGCGGTTGGTCTTCATCTTCGGCATGATGCCCTCGATCCGAATGCCTATCGCTCCCGGCGGCCACCGCTCCGAACCACCGGAGAGGCTGTTCTGCGCCGCAGGGATGCGTAGAGGGGGCGCTTTATGGCGATCCGGCGTGGGGTTGTCAAGTGTCCAGGCGGCGGCTAGGGGCCGGTCGGCGCGCCGGAGGGCCGGGGGGGGTCAGGGCGTCGCTCCGTCGCTCCGTCGCTCACTTTCCGAACACCACCCGCTGACCGAAGACGCGGTCCGCCGTCTCGCAGAACGTTCGGAAGGCCATGTACTCGGACGGCTTGATCCGGGACTTCGTGAGGGAGATCTGACTGCGGACGACGATCTTCCCCGCGGACTGCTCGACCGAGAGCGAGAACTTGCCGAAGGGGGTGTCCACGTCCTGGGGCAGCGGCGCCCTGGTGACACGCCACCCGGCAGGGATCCGGATGGTCCATTCATCCCGGCGCGTGGTGAGCGCGGGGATGAGCACGTCGCGGGTGCGCGTCGAGAGGGAGGCGAACTCGGTGGCGAGACGCTGCGTGGGGACAGCCGGGACCGACAGGCTGTCGCCCTCCCTTCGAGCGAGCGCGACGGCTCTTCCTCGAGCCCGCAGCTTCGCCGGCTGCTCGATGTCCTCGAGATCGTTGACCTCGACCCCGGCCTTCCCAGGGGCCAGCTCGACCGCGCCGAAATCCGTGGCGAGGTCACGAGCTGCTCGGTCGCGGCGCGTCCCCTCCGCCATGTAGCGGGTCCGCCACTCCGGCGCGGACGCACCGGCCACCTGGATGTCGACCCCGAGCTGAGCCGATCCGTCAGCGCTGACCGCGATGTCGACGGTCCGGTGCACGACCGAGGCCTCGGGAGCAGGCTCCGGAAGGCGAACGAGCTTCGGCTTGCCCTCGTTGATCTGAAGCGCCATCGCTCCGCGATCCATGATCGGAAGCTCCGTCGAGCCCGAGTGCTCCGCCGTTCCATCGAGGTAAAGGTCGAGCGACGGCACGTAGGCGATCGCGTGGTCGAACGGAGCAAGGCTCGCGGGCTCCGGCCCGATGTCGCCTCGCATGCGGGTGCGCACGAGCACGATCGTCGCTGGGATGCCGATCTCGCGGAGCATCGTGACGATCAGCGTCGCCTTGTCCTTGCAGTCGCCCCACCCACGAGCGAGCGTCTGCGCACACCTCCTCGGGCGAATCCCCTCGATGCCGAACTCGAGCGCCACGTAGCGCGTCTCGGTCGCGTACTTGTAAATCGCGCGGACCTTGCTCCGATCGTCGGCAAGGTTCTTGGTGATCTCGCGCACCCGCTTGCGCACCTCATCATCCACGTCGAACTGCTCACGCGCGAGGCCCCAGTACCAGGAGCCGACCTCGTCCCAGCTCTTGAAGGTCGAGACGTGGACGTGCGCGAGGATCTCGGACCACGCGGGCATCGCCGGCTCGGGCGCCACCGGCGGCACCGAGGCGGCAGAGAAGCGGAAGATGCGCCGCTCGGCGTCCTCCTTGGTCTCGCGCACGAGGCCAGGGAGGTCGGACGCGAAGAGGTGGAACTGCCTCGTCTTCGGGGTGATCAGCACGTACTCGCTGCTGGCGATCGGCTCATCCCCCTGGAGGAACTCGATCTCGCCGAAGTGATCGGCGATCTCGTTGCGAGGGCTGACGTCATCGACGCGGTAGCGCAGCTCGACGACGTCGCCGGCGTTGAGCCGCGGGAAGCTGACGTAGAACGTGCGCGCCGATGTGTACATCGCGAGCGCCGGGTTGTTCGCCCCCGATTCCCCGCTCTCGATCGCCCCGTCGACCTTGCCGTCTGCTCGGTAGACCTTCGCGGCACGGAGGCTCACGGTCTGGCGATCGGCCTGGTACTCGAACGCGTACTGCCGGGCGCTCGCCGCAGCCTCGTCCGTCAGCGGCTGGAAGACGACCTGCCGGAACCGGCTCGCCAGGCCGTTCGGGAAGACGGTGGTGACCGTCAGGTTGCGCAGGGTGCGCTTCGGATACTGGCGGTCAGCGTTGCGCCGCATCGGGAGGAAGCGGTCGGGCGCCCAGGCGTACGCCTCGTCAGCGCGCGGCTTCGGCGGCTCGATGTGCTCGATGTACTCGCGCACGTCCTTCGCCTGAGGGCTGATCGCCAGGATCTGCTGCAGCATCTCCAGCTGCGCTTCTCGGTTCCCCTCCTCGCCGTAGAGGTCCGAGAGCGCGCGCAGCGTTCCGATGTCTTCGGGCGCCATGGCGAGCGCGCGCTGATGGGCCGCGAGGGCGCGGTCGCCCTGGCCGAGCGCGCGGTACGTGCGCGCCGCGACCGTGCGAGCCCAGACGGAGTCAGGCTCGCTGCGGAGGAAGCGCTCGATCCAGCGCTCCGCGCCGGCAGGGTCGCGGCGCGCCACCGCGAGCTCGACCTGCTGGTGAAGGAAGCTCGAGTCGTCGAACCGCAGCGCGGCGTAGCGCGCCTCCATCTCGGCGGCCTCCGTGTCGCGCCCGAGCGCGCGCAGCTGTGCCGCCGAGGCGCGGAGGAGCGAGACGCTGCTCGGCTGGCGCGCGAGCGCCCGCTCCAGCGTGGCGAGCGCGGTGCGCTTCAGCCCAGCCTCCACGTAGAGGTCCACGAGCCCGAGGACGGCCGCGACATGATCGGGATCGGAGGCCAGGATGCGCTCGTAGATCGGAGCCGCCTCGCGCCAGTTCGGGCTCGTCTGCGCGAGCCGAGCCTGCGAGAGCAGGACGTCGGTGTCCTCACGACCGCCCGCGAGCGCGGCGGCGCGCTCGATCCACGCGCGCTGCTGGTTCCTGTCCTCGGAGAGCTGTCCCGCGAGCAGGTAGCGACGCACGCTCGGCGCGGCCTCGGCGGAGCGCCGCGCGAGATCGCGCGCTCTGTGCTCCCCCTCGGCGTCGCCGCCGGTGAGCATGAGGTACCGCGCGAACGCCTCCAGCACGGCGGGCGAAGGCCGAGCGGCGCCCGCGGCTCGCTCGAACGCCTGCATCGGCCCCTCGATGGCAGCCGCGCGCGCGGCGAGCTTCGCGCCGGAGGTTGGCCCTTCGGCCCGCGCCCCGCCCGCGCGCCTCGCCTCAGCGGCTTCCCCCTGAGGCGCCGTGACCTGGGTTCCGATGTCCGAGGTCACATCCAGATCGAGATCCGGCGCTCCCTTCTCGTTGCCGATGCGCAGCGCGAATTTGGGCGCCGACGCACCTCCGCAGACCTTGATCGTCAAGCGGTTGTAGCCGGGTCGCAGCGTCACCGGCGCGGCGAACCGATCGATGTCGAGCTCGCGGTACCCGGGATCGGCCAGGACCTTCGCGCCGTTCCAGAACAGCTTGAACGCCCCGTCTGCCCCGACCCAGATCGAGATCGGCCGAGGAGCGCGCGTCCCGGCCTTCGCGCGAACGAACGTCGTCGCGTAGCCGCAGACGCTCTCCACCGGACGAATGAAGTCGCCGAAATCAAACCACCCATACTGCGGCGCCTCGGGGGGCACGCGCCAGCGGACCGCGCGCGCCTTGCCGTCGTACGTCCTGCCCGCAGCCACCGGCTGCTCGAGATCCTCCTCGGGTCCGAACGCCCGCTCGAAGCCCCCCTTGTTCTCGTTGTCGAACGGTCCGATCGTCGCCCAGCGGCCGATGAACCCGAGCTTTTGGATCCTCGCGACCGCTCCGTCGAGATCACCTCGACGCCTGCGCGCGTACGCCGAGAGGAGCTCCGCATAGACCTGGGTGGGCGCGCTGGTCGCGCCGGCCTCAGCGATCGACGCGATCGCCTCCTCGACCTGGGTGGGATCAGCGCGGTCCCACGTGCGCCAGAGCTCACGTAACGCGCCGTAGACCTCGGGGCCCCTCGCCGCGCGGACAGCCGCGTGCGCGGAGAGCACCTCAGGGTGAACCGCGCCGAGCTCCGCGCGCGCGTCGGCGCCGAGCGACATGGCGCACGCCAAGGCCGCCGTCCCCACGGTGAGCGCGCAGAAGGAGCGCCCCCTCGTCGTCCCCGGGTTGAGCTCGATCTCACGGGGCTCGGCCCGGCTGAGCACGTCACGCATCCGAGGCGCTATCCCGTGGCCGAAGCCATCGGTCAAGCACAAGCCAGGGCTGCAGGCGCGTCGCGCCGGCCGAGGTCAAGGGGGTGCTGCCCACGAGCCGGCGGAACGCACGCCGGCAGGAGGTCGTCCCCCAGGCCGCGTTCATCGGGCCGCTTCATGAGCTCGCCGCGCCGCGCGCGCCGTTCCCGCGAATTTCGTCGATCTTCGGCCGGGTACAGCGCGATGACACGCAGCGCGCCCCACACCAGCGCCCTCGGAGGGTGGAGCGTCGTCCGACCGCATTCAACGAAGAAAATATAAGCAATTTTCGATATTTATCATGCATGCCTTCTGGGCGGCCGGGGCGGACAGGCGCCTGGAAAAGGTCCGGAACCAAGCCTCCCCTGGGGGCAGGGGGAGCGAGCTCCGTCGGGGTCCGGCAAGGCCCGGCGAGGTCCGGCCGTGCGATCCTCCAACTTCCAGAAAGGGCCGCCTTGCTCCGCCGCACCTGCTTCGGATAGAAACGTCCCAAGATGTACGGGTGCACGGTCGAGGAGCAGCCGCACTGCGCGCTGCGAACCAGCCATGCAAGTCCCAAGGCAGCGAGCGGCACGCCGCGAACGTGGTACCGGTGGTAAGGCAAGCCCGCGCAGCGGGAAGCCAGTTGGATGACGATGGTCGGGGACCGCACGTGCGGCGCCCGGTGATGACAAGGGCGACAGAGCCCGCAATGCCCAGGGCCCCATCGCGAGAGCGCTGGCGGAGGAACGATGGTCAACCCTCAGATGGTGATGTACGAGGAGGAATTCAATCAGATCCAGAGCGTGGTGGATCGCCTCGTCAAGGACGCCAATGCGAAGGTCGTCTTCATCGTTGACAAAAACGGGCAACTGATCGCCGCGAGCGGAGACGTCGACAACCTCGACACCACGTCGCTCGCCTCGCTGACGGCGGGGAACATCGCCGCCACGGGCGGGATGGCGAAGCTCCTCAAGGAGAACGAGTTCGCCACTCAGTTCCACGAGGGTGAAAAGGCGAACATCCACATCCAGCTGGTCGGGAACCGCGTCATCCTCGTGGTGATCTTCGACTCAAAGTCGAGCCTCGGGTTGGTGAGGCTCCGGGTGCGAAAGGCGAGCGAGGAGCTCAACCACATCTTCGAGGCGCTGCTCAAGAAGGTGCAGGAGCCGGGCGCCGACTCGCCGTTCGCCGAGATCACCGACGAGGACATCGACAACCTCTTCAACGACTAGGAGCGCGGTCGATGAGCTTCATCAATTACATGGCGCGCGAGATCAACTGCAAGATCGTCTATTACGGCCCGGGTCTCTGCGGCAAGACGACGAACCTGCAGTACATCTATGAGCGCACCAACCCGGACGCGAAGGGGAAGATGATCTCCCTCGCCACCGAGACCGACCGGACACTCTTCTTCGACTTCCTCCCGCTCGCGCTGGGCGAGATCCGCGGCTTCAAGACGCGGTTCCACCTGTACACGGTGCCGGGGCAGGTCTTCTACGACGCGAGCCGCAAGCTCATCCTGAAAGGCGTCGACGGCGTGGTCTTCGTGGCAGACTCGCAGCTCGGCCGCATCGAGGCGAACCAGGAGTCGGTGGAGAACCTCCGCACGAACCTGGCCGAGCAGGGCTACTCGCTGGACAAGATCCCGTACGTCATCCAGTACAACAAGCGGGATCTGCCGGAGATCGGCACCGTCGAGGAGCTCCGCTCGCTGCTCAACCCGACGAACGTCCCCGATTTCGAGGGGGTCGCGCGGACCGGCGTCGGGGTGTTCGACACGCTCAAGGCGGTCGCCAAGCTGGTGCTAACCGAGCTGAAGAAGGGCGGCCCCTAGGTTCCAGGGGCCGGCCCCAAAGTCGGATCGAAGAACGCGCAGCGAGCGAGGCCGTGGACTCGCTCGCGCTCGGTGCAATGATCAGGCGCGCTGGTAGATGCGGTTGCGCCGGTTGCGGTTCTTCGCCTTCAGCTTGGACCGGTGGCGCTTCGACTTGGAGCGCGTGGTCTTCCGAGGACCTTTCGACAGCATGAGGAACATGAACAGGCTCCGTTGAGGCGCCCGGCGCGGAGGCGTCGTGCCGCCGCCGCCGGTGCGAAGGGGCGGGAACGTACGGCATCACAGCCCAAAGTTCAACCGGAGAGCACCTCGACCGGGCGACCGGCAGGTTCCCGCGGCGGATAGGACGGGCCCTGGCACCGGGGCCGAGCTTTTCTGCTATCGGTGTTCTACGACGTGCGGTTCAGGACCATCCTCTGCCTAGCCGCCGCCTCGGTGACCGCATGCGGCGCGAGCATCAACGCGGTCTACGAGGGGGACGTACGCTTCGAGCACTGCATGGCGCTTGACTCGCTGGCCGACGTCAAGCCGACCCTGCGGCGCGCGTGCTGGGACGAGTGGCTTCAGTTCTGTACGTTCGGCCAGACGCGCGACCGTGTGGAGTACGCCACGCTGCGGGCCAGGCAGCTCAGCCACGCCAGTGATTTCGACGAAGGCGAGTGGACTCCGCCGAGCAGCCGAGCCCCTGCCGTGCCTGAGCCGACCAGCGCGCTCGCTCCGCCGCCCAGGCTCCTGACCGCCGACGTGGCCGCGCCGGCGGCAACGGGAGAGGCCCACGCAGACCCAGCCGCGAACGACGGCGGCGCTGCGGCCTCGGCGTCGAACACCGCGGAGGAGGTTGCACCGCCGGGAGCGAAGTGCAGCGCGTCGTGCCAGACGGACTGGAAGGAATGCCAGGACGACTGCAAATCCGCCGCCTGCGAAAAAGGATGCTCCGGCAAGTACACGCGGTGCATGCGTCGCTGCTTCTGATCGACGTCGTCTGCTCCTCGCGCAGATGCCTCACCTTGTCACACCAAGATGGCCTGGAATCTTGACCCGCGATCGAGCGTAGAGCTATCGGCGTACACGATGTCCGCTTCGCACGCGCCCAAAGAGCTCAGCAGCACGACTCCTGATCGCAACGGCACGGCGTCGCCCCTCGAGGGGCTCGGTGCGAGCGCAGGCCCCATGCGGGTGCTGCGGCCGCGGCGAGCGGCGCCCGCGGACGCCGTGCGGCCGACCCGCGCCGAGGTGAACCTCGCGCACCTGCGGCACAACCTGCGCGTCCTCGAGCGAGGGCTGACCGGCGCGACGAAGCCGCAGATCTGGGGCGTGCTCAAGGCCGATGCGTACGGCCACGGCGCGCCAGCGGTCGCACGGACGCTCGAGCGCGCAGGGATCCCCGGCCTGTGCGTCGCGTTGCTCGAGGAGGCCATCGAGCTGCGAGACGCCGGCATCCGGCTGCCCATCCTCGTCATGGGCGGCTACTACGGCCCGCGGCGCGACGGGTTCGAGGAGATCATCGCGCGCGATCTCGTGCCCGTCGTCTACGACGCCGGCCAGATCGAGCGCCTCGCGAGCGTGGTGCGGCTCGAGCAGCGCGGTCGCGTGGGCGTCCATCTCAAGGTCGACACCGGCATGGGACGGCTCGGGGCCGCGAGCTCGGAGATTGAGGCAGTGCTCGCGACGCTCGCCAAGCACCCGGAGGTGAAGCTCGACGGGCTCATGACCCACCTCGCCTGCGCGGACGCCGACGATCTCGGCGTGACGATCGAGCAGATGCGCCTCTTCGGGGAGATCGAGCAGCGAGCGAAGAGCTTCGGCCTCACGCCGCGGGTGCGGCACGCCTCGAACAGCGCGGCGATGCTGCGACTCCCTGCGGCGCTGCTCGACATCGTCCGTCCGGGGGTCGCGCTGTTCGGAATATCGCCGTGCGCGGGGCTCGCGCCCGACCTCAAGCCGGTCATCCGGGTGCGCAGCGAGATCGTCGCGCTGCGCACGATCGCGAAGGGCGACAGGATCGGCTACGGCCACACCTGGCAAGCTTCCCGGGAGAGCGTCGTGGCCACCGTGCCGATGGGGTACGCCGACGGCCTGAGCCGCCAGCTCTCGAACCGTGGGGCCGCCCTCGTGCGCGGTCAACGCGCGCCGATCGCGGGCGCCGTGTCGATGGATCTCACGATGCTCGACGTGACGGATGTACCGGGAGCACGCCTGGGGGATGAGGTGGTGTTCCTCGGAACGCAGGACGGGCCGCTCGGGCGCGGCACGATCAGCGCTGAAGAGATCGCGGGGCTCACGGGGACGATCGCCTGGGAGGTGCTGACCAGCATCTCGCGCCGCGTGCCCAGGTTCTACCGCGAGCCCTGAGCGCGCGCGGCGGCGCCAGCGCTGGCGCTGCCGGCGCGAACGGGCGTGATACGCTGCTCGCCATGAAGACGGCCGTGAAGCAGCGAGCCGGCGCCTGCGGCATGTTCCTCTGCGTCGGAGCCGCGCTCGCGCTCGGCGGCGCGGCGATGACCGCATGCGAGGACGAGGTCACGAAGCAGCGCCCACGCAGCGGCGCCGGTCAGGGGACGCAAGAGCCGGGGGAGGGGTTCGATCCGGACACCGAAGACCCGAGCGGACCACCGGCCGCGGATGCGGGAGGGCTCTGCGGCAACCGGATCCACCAGGTCGAGATCGCCGAAGCGCCGAACATCTACTTCGTCCTCGATGCGTCGGGCAGCATGCTCAGCCCCGCCTCCTCGAGCTCGAACGCGACCCGATACGACCGGGTCCATGACGCCGCGGTCGATCTCGTGCGCAACCTGGGCCCGCTGATCAACGTCGGCGCCGCCGTGTTCCCCCTGGACGCGACCGACGAGGCGCCGTGCAGGCCGGGCGGCGAGGTGTTCGCTGTCACGCCGGGGGCTCCCTTCGCAGGGGGACAGGAGGGCTCGACGACGACATCGCGGTTCCGCGCGGCGACGCGGGCCGCGCCCCTGGGCGGCACGCCTACCGCGGCGACCCTCGCGGCGCTGACGCCGAAGCTCGTCGATCTCCCCGGCAAGACCATCGTCGTGCTCGCGACCGACGGCGGTCCGAACTGCAACAGCTCGGCGAGCTGCGAGGCCGACGGGTGCATCGCCAACATCGAACAGCAGTGCCCCGACCCCGAGGAGAACTGCTGCTCGCCCTTGGGCCCCTCGGGCCCCGAAGGGTGCCTCGATCGCGACGATACGGTCGCCGCGATCGAGCGGCTCGCGGCGAGCGGGATCGAGGTCTACGTCGTCGGCATCCCGGGGAGCGAGTTCTACGGCGATGTCCTCGACCAGATGGCGCTCGCCGGCGGCGCGGCGCAGTTCGTGAGCCCGTTCTACTTCAAGGTGGACGACCTCGACACGCTGGGGAACGTCCTCTCGAAGATCGCCAGCATCGTCGTCTCCTGCGAGTTCGACCTGGTCGACCCGCCTCCCGAGGCGGGACAGACGAACGTCTACCTGGACGACGAGCTGGTCGCCTACGATCCGGAGAACGGCTGGCGCTGGAAGTCGCCCGCGGTCGTCGAGCTCCTCGGGGAAGCCTGCACGAAGCTCAAGAGCGGGCGGGTGGGGCAAGTCCAGATCGTCTCCGGCTGTCCCACGGAGGTGGCGAGGTGAAACGCGACGCGACGAGGCCGTCGGTCTCGCTGAGCCAGCTGACGGCCGACGCTGCGGACGACGCTGCGCTCGACGAGATCGACGCCGTCGCGTCCGCGGCCTTCGACGTGCCGCAGTTCTCCGCGCGAGAAGAGCTGCGTCGCCCCTGGACGCGCTGCTGGGTCGCGCGCGAAGAGCGGCGCGCGCTCGCCTTCCTCATCGCGTGGCACGTCGCCGACGAGCTCCACGTGCTGAACGTGGCCACCTGCCCGGTCGCGCGGCGGCGCGGGCTCGCGACGGCGTTGATGAATCGATCGCTCGAGTATGCGCAGCAGCAGCAAGTGCGGCTGATCCTGCTCGAGGTGCGCCGCTCGAACCGGGCAGCGATCCGGCTCTACCGGAAGCTCGGCTTCACCGCGATGGGGGTGCGCCCTCGGTACTACAGCGACAACGGCGAGGATGCGGTCGAGATGGTGCTCACGCTCGATCCTGCGACCGGCGCGGTGCAGCCAGGCCGCGACGAGATCCGCATCGAGATCTGAACCGCGCCGCGCGGCTCAGCGCGAGCCCGCAGCAGGCGCCGCGGGAAAGCGAGACACCGCGGCGAGCGGCGGCAGCCGCGCCGCCACCACCTGCATCGGGGTGAGCAACAGCGGCCGGAGCAGCGTCTTGGCCCGCTCGTCGAAGGGCTGGAGGAGCGCGTCGGCCTGTCGCGTCGCCTCGACCAACCGATCGGCCATGAGGCGCGCGTCGACGTTGGGGTTCAGATCCTCGAGGCGCTGGATCTCGTCTCGAAGAGCGCTGAGCAACGAGATGTACCTCGCCAGGGGCGTGTCCGTGATCGGCGCCGAGCCGCTCGGCGCGGACGGCACGCCGAACTCGACGGTCCGCTTGAACTCATCCGGCACCGAGCTCGGCCGGTTTCTTATGAGCTTCACGTTGACGGGGATCTTCAGCCTCGTCTTCTGCTCGATCTTTCGATCGAAGTACTCCTTCCCCCGCTTGGCCAGGGCCGAGTCCTCGATCGCGCTGCGATCCCGCTTCCACTGCGTGTTGTCCTCGAGAGCGCGGAGGACGCGGAGGTAGGGGTAATCCGCCTGGGTGAGCGCCTGGTACGTCTCCTTCGCCTCCTTCAGGTTGGCCGGGACCCGCACGGTGAGGTCCGCCATCCAGTCGGTCCACTGCGCGATGTAGCTGACGTCGTAGTCGGCCGCGAGGCCGTCCAGGTTCTTGTTGATCGAGGCTTCCTCGCCGGGCGCGAGGTCCACGACCCACCGCTCGGCCATCAAGCTGTCGGCGCCGCTCTCGAGCCTCTCGAGCACCGCGAAGTGCCCCCTCTCGGTGTACGGACCGTCCACCTCCTTCCAGCGCTTCTCCTTCGCGTACAGCTTGCTGCCGATGATCTTCAGCACGGCGGGACGGTCGGCGAACATGTCGCCGAGCGTGTGCGGAGGGTACTTGCGGTTGGCGCGGCTGTTGTCACCCGTCTCGTCGTACTTCTCCTCGATGATCGCGTTGACGAAGAAGTCGTAGTACCGCTTCCGCGGCGGCACGGCCTGGAGCGTCGCGCGCACGCTCGCGACCAGATCCTCCTTGCGCGCGATCGGCGTGACCCGCTTCTCCTTGATGAGCGTCAGGTAGTACTCGACGTGCCGCTCGAGCTGCTTCTTCAGCTCGGTCTCGGTGAGGTTCGAGGTCGCCCGCAGCACCTCGGCCCAGAGCGAGGTGAACCTGTCCTTCGCCCACGCGACGTCGAGGTGCTCGACGTCGCTCAGCATCAGGTACAGCTTGAGGTCGTTCCGCTCGCGGAGGTAGTGGTCGCCCTTCGCGAGCTTGAGGCGATCCTCGAGCCGCTGCTTGCACGGGATCACGAAGCCGTTCTGGAGGCTGGCGACGTAGACGTGCACGAGCGGCGGGTACACCGTCTCGCCCTGGAACATCGTCCACCCCATCCCGTCCGGCGGCCCCTCCTCGCGCGCCTTGTCGATCTCCTTCAGCCGATCCAGCGCAGGCCGCAGCGCGGCGAGCTTCTCCGAGAGCGGTCGCGTGTCCTCCCACCGGAGCGCGCTGACGGTGCGCGCGTCCGCCTCCACGTCGCGCAGGAACGCGCGGTTGTTGGCGAACGACACCACGCTGGGGATCGCGAGGATGACCCCGAGCGCCGCGGCCGCCGCGCTGATCGCCCCGCGAACGAGCCGCTGGCGCCGGATCTCGCTCGCGCTCCTCGCGGCGATGTCCCCGTCCGGGAAGACGACGTTCATGAAGACGTCGTGGAGGAAGTAGCTCTTCGACTCCACGTTCTGCTGCGCCGCGGCCTCGTGCGTGCGGATCCCCATCGCCTGGCCCATGCGCTGGAGGACCCGGTCGAGCGGCCTGCCCTCCTGCGTGCCGCTCGTGAAGTAGAAGCCGCGAAAGATGGGCGTCCCCTGGAACGCGTTGACCATGAAGACGGTCGAGACCAGATCGGAGAGGTTCCGCCGGATACCCGAGAACTCGAGCGGGAACTGGTAGACGCGCTCGCGCGCCTCGCGGCTGCGCTCCATCACGAGCCGCTTCAGCGAGCGGCCGTGGATCTGCTTCGCCAGGGCGTCGAACTCCGCGTCGAACAGCCTCCCTGGGTCGGCCTTGTCCGCGCTCAGCTTGAGCGTCGCTCCCCACGCCTGCGCGCGGTCGCTCTTGCGCATGTCGCCGAAGAACTCCGAGAAGCCCGCGATGAGGTCGCACTTCGTGAACAGGAGGTAGACGGGCAGCACCATGTGGAGCTGCGTCATCACCTCGTCGATGCGCGCCCGGAGCTTCTTCCCCATCAGCTCGACTTGCTGCTCGCTCGCGTCGATGAGATCCGCCACGCTCACGGCGACCAGGATGCCGTTGAGCGGGCGGCGAGCGCGGTGCTTGAGGAGCATCTGCAGGAACGCGATCCACTCCTCGTGGTCGTCCTGCTCCGTCGTGTAGCGCCCCGCGGTGTCGAGGAGGATCGCCTCGTTGGTGAACCACCAGTCGCAGTTGCGCGTGCCGCCGACGCCGCGCACGCCGCCGCCGTTGCTCGGGTGCGCGTACGGGAAGACGAGGCCGGAGTGCTTCAACGCCGTCGTCTTCCCCGCCCCGGGCGGGCCGATGATGACGTACCAGGGCAGCGAGTAGAGCGCGGCGTTGCCGTGCTCCTTCCCCTTGCCGAGCTTCGAGCTCTTCAGGGCGCTGATGCCGCCCTGGACCTGCCGCTGGAGCTCCTGGATCTCGGCGCGGCGCTCGGGCCGCGCGTTGAGCGCTTGCTGCGCTCCCTGCTGGACGATGGCCCGCTCAAGCGCAGACGCGGCGCGGCGCGCGTTGATCCGGCGGTACACGAAGAGCGCGATCGCGGCGAGCGCGATGACGACGCTCGTCGCGATCGGGATCGCGGTGGGCAGGTCGAACGTGAAGAACGCCGCCCACGAGATGAGGAACAACAGCCCGAAGAGGACCCACAACACGGAAGCGACGATACCACCGGTCGCCGCTTCCGGAGCACGTCCGCGCGGCCCCGCCGAGCGAGCGTGGGCCGACCGCGCGCCGCGATACGCGCGTCAGTCGCCGCCGCGCTCGTAGTCGCCCGGCTCGAGCGCGGCGTCGGTATCCTCGCCGGCCTCGAGCCGACGCGAACGGATCGCGTCCACGGCGATGTCGATCACCTCGAGCCGCGTCGAGGGCGCGTAGTACTCGTTTTCCGAGACCGACGGCAGCTCCGCGAGCCTGGCCGCGACCGCCTCGCGATCGTCTTCCTCCAGCTCCAGCGCCGCCGGATCGCCGCTCAGGGAGTCCTCTGCGAGGTCGAGCGAGGCGTCGGCCCGATGTCCGCGCGTGAGCGCCTCGCGCACGAAGAGGACGGGGCTGAACGCGAGGTAAACCGAGCCGAACTGCACCTGCCAGTAGGTCGGATCTTCGCCATCCAGGCGCCACCACGACGCGTGCCGGCGCCGGATCACCTCGCCGAAGTAAGCGCCTGCCATGTGCGCGATCATCGGCAACGCTTCGACCCGCTCCGACGTCGCGCCACGCGCCTGCTCGAGGTAGTGGTCGAGCACGGGCAAGGTCTCCGGCCGATAGTCAAGCCGTACGCCGAGGGCGCGCTCCACAAACCGCACGCACCCCTCGGCGAGATCCTCCACGGTGGACGGCGGCGGCGCGCAAGGCGCGACAGCTTCGACAGCTGCAGCGGACAGCGCAGACTCGGCCGGCCGCTCCGCAGAAATCGGAGACGTCCCTGCACCGTTCTGTTTGGTATTCATGGGCTCCACGCTATTCTTCTCCGGTGCGGGTGGCCGCTCGTCAACGTGGTCGTGCTTGGAGCGCCTCGGCAAGCTCCGCAAGGACTGTGTCCGGCCCTCGACCGTCCTCTGCAGATCCCCGGGCGCAGCGGAAGCACGCTCCGTCGGAGCCGACAAAGCTGACAAGAACGACGGAGCCGACGGAACCGACGGGCCCGATGGTTCCGCCGGAGCCAGCGGAACCGCCGGAGCGAGCGGAACCAACGGGCCAGCCGACACAACGCCAACGAGCCGACGAAGCTCGGTGCCGGTCCTACCGGCCCATCCGTGGATCCAGGTTTGAATTCCTAACGGAAGTCGAGGCCTTCGTGCTAAGCTCCGCCCTCGCGTCGAAATGAGACTCGGGATTTTCAGCGATACGCACGCCAACTACGAGGCGCTCAGCGCTGTGCTCGAGTCCTACCGCCACGAACGTATCGACGTTTACTACTGCCTCGGGGATACGGTCGGCTACGGCGGTTCGCCGAACGAGTGCGCCGATCTCGTCCGCAAGGTGGCCAAGAAGACGATCCTCGGCAACCACGACGCGGCCGTCGCGGGTCGGATGGATTACTCGTATTACTACGAGGCCGCCCGGCAGGCGCTGGACACCCACGCAGCGATGCTGTCCTCCGAGAACGCGGCCTGGCTCCGGAGCCTGACGTACCAGGAGAAGTTGACGGACATCAACGTCGACCTCTGCCATGGCTCGCCCGTCCGGCTCGAAGAGTTCGAGTACATCTTCGCCCCCGAGCAGGCGCGCGAGTGCCTCCCGATGTGGAACGAGCTCGGTCACATCACGCTGATCGGCCACTCCCACCTCTGCAAGGTGTTCGCGCTCACACCGAACAGCGTCGAGGAGCTCCCTGCGGTGGACTTCCAGCTGGAGCAGGGTCGCAAGTACATCGTGAGCGTCGGCTCGGTGGGGCAGCCGCGGGACTACGACAACCGCGCGAGCTACACGGTCTACGACAGCGACACGAAGCGCTTCGAGTTCAAGCGCGTCGAGTACGATATCGAGACAGCGGCGGAGAAGGTGCTGCGCGCCAAGCTCGAGCGCAACTTCGCCCACCGCCTCTACATCGGGGTCTGAGACTCCGGGCAACGGCGGCACCTGGCGCACGCCCGGTGCGGCAGGACCCAGGGGCATGCGCGCGCTCGTGCGCGGACACCTCGCGCATGGCCTGAGGCCTCAGGGCGGCGCGAGGCGCAGCCGGGCCAGGCGTTTGCGCGCCGGTGCCGCGCCCCTTCAGCGGCTCCCGTCATGTCCAGGGCGGCGAGCCCTGGCAGAACGGCGTGGCCGGCAATGATAGAGCAGCATGCTCGTCTGGTTGTCGGGCGGCTCCGCGGAAAAATCGCTGCGGAGCTCCGTGAGCTCGAAGCCGTTGTAGTGGAGCAAGGCTTCGAGCTCCTGCGGGTAGAACTGACGATGGGCGAGCGGCGTCATCCAGCGCTCACCGCCGTCGACGGGCGAGAACTCCATGGACACGAACAGGATCTGTCGGACCTTGTCGTAGTCGAACCGCTCCGTGTACCGGACGAACTCGCCAGGGCCATCCTTCGTGGGGTACCGGAACCGCGGCGTGGCATAGGCGCGATCCGGATCTCGCGCGAGCTCTGCCGGCTCGGGCATGGAAACGTCGAAGACGAGCTCGCCCTTCGGCGTCAGATGCTCGCGCGCTCGCGCGAGGAACCGCTCCACATCCACGCGCGTGTACAGGTGCAAGAAGGCGTTGAACGGGCAGATCACGAGCGGAAAGCGGCGCCCTAGCCGCAGCGCCCGCATGTCGCCCCGCCGGAGGCTCACGCGCGAGGAGACACCGCGCGGCTCGCGCCCCAGCTGCGCGCGCAGATCGCCGAGCATCGGCGCGGACAGGTCCACGCCGGTGATCTGGACCCCCGCCCTCGCGACAGGCAGCGTGATCCGCCCGTTACCGCAGCCGTACTCGAGCACCGGCCCCGCAGACGCGACGGCGAGGTCGACGTAGTAGCGGACGTCATCCTTCCGGCGCGCGTACGTCTTCGCGTAGTACGCCGGATCCTCGTAGTGGGCCGACGTCCCTGCTTCGAGCTCCGGATCGCGACGCTGGCCGGAAGCCGAAACGCGCGCCGGCCGCCCTGTGGCCATCCCGCTCATGCGAGGCAACAGATCAAGCGCAGCGCTGGCACGGTGACGGGAGCGAGCTGCGGAACGGAGCCCCAACGGAGGCGCGCATCACCGGACGCGCGCCCTTCCGATGCGGCATCAGCGCTGGCCGCCAGCGTTCATCTGCTGGAGCCACTCGGATACGACCTCGTGGGAGCTCCGGTGGAAGTGCACCTTGCCCGCCGCGATCTCTCGGAGGCTGGTCACGGCAGGCTTGTTCTTCGTCTTCACGAGAGCGTCCGAGCCCTTCATGAGCTGCCGCGTCCGGTTGGCCGCGAGCACGACGAGAGCGAAACGGTTTTCCTCGCGCTCGAGGCAGTCTTCCACAGTCACACGCGCCATAGGGGAGCCGAGACTAGCTCCCCGCCCCGGCAAGCGCAAGGTACATGCCGCCCCGGCGGGTCTACCTGCTCTGCCGCGTCTGTTTCCTCTGCTTCCTCTGCTTCCTCTGCGTCCTCAGCTTCCTCTGCTTCCTCTGCTGCTTCTGGTTCTTCCTCCTTTTGCGGCGCGCGCTGCCGATTCGCCCGAGCGATGGTTCACGTTGTTCGTTGCCCTCCACGCAGGTCCCGGCTACGAGGTCGCACCGTGGCCGCTGACCAGGACTCTCTCCTTCCCCCTCCCCCTCGTCCGGCCCCCGGGCTGAAGTATCGCCGCATCGTCCTCAAGCTGAGCGGCGAAGCGCTCTGCGGCGAGGAAGGGGGGTTCGGCATCCGTCCCGAGACGCTCCACCACGTGGCCGGCGAGGTCGCCGAGCTCCAGCGGATGGGGGTGCAGATCGGGGTCGTCGTGGGCGGCGGCAACATCTTCCGCGGGCTGAAGGGCGCGAGCGCGGGGATGGACCGCTCCCAGAGCGACTACATGGGCATGCTCGCCACCGTCATCAACGCGCTCGCCCTCCAGGACGCGCTCGAGAAGACGGGCGTGCCGACGCGCGTGATGACCGCGATCGAGATCCGGCAGGTCGCCGAGCCGTACATCCGCCGCAGGGCGATGCGGCACCTGGAGAAGGGCAGCATCGTCATCTTCGCCGCGGGCACGGGCAACCCGTTCTTCTCGACCGACACCGCGGCAGCGCTGCGGGCCATGGAGATCCAGGCGCAGGCGCTGTTCAAGGCGACCAAGGTCGAAGGCATCTACGACCGCGATCCCGTGCGCCACGAAGGCGCGCAGATGTTCGCGCACCTGAGCTACGACCGTTTCCTCGCCGACAGGATCGGGGTCATGGACTCGACGGCGGTCACGCTCTGCCGCGAGAACAAGATGCCCATCCGGGTGTTCAAGCTCATGACCCGCGGCAACATCCTCCGCGTCTGCAGGGGCGAAGAGATCGGCACGATCGTCGACTGAGCGCGCGTTCGAGCGCTCAGCGCGCGCGACGATCCGAGGCGTCCGCCGACGCGCCAGCCCGAACGAGGCGCTGCGACCTCGAGCCACGCGGAAACCGTGCTAGACACCGAGCCAGCAATGACCCGAGCTCCGGTGCGCCGACCCCTGCTCGCCATCTCGCTCGTCGCGCTCGTCGCGGGCTGCGACGAGCCCGCCCTCCAGGTCCCCTCGGACGCGGGAGATCCGGTCTTCGGCCTCACCGCCGAGCAGTCGGCGCGCGTGCTCGCGAAGGTCGGGGACAGGGTGATCACGCTGGGCGACTTCGGCAGGACGCTGGAGCGAATGGACCAGTTCGATCGGCTCCGGTACCAGACGAAGGAGCGGCGCCGCGAGCTGCTCAGCGAGCTCATCGACGCGGAGCTGCTCGCGCTGGAAGCCCGGCGCCGAGGCCTCGACAAGGACCCCGCGGTCGAGGACACGATCCGGCAGATCCTCCGCGAGGCGATGATCGCCCGGGCGCGAAAGGGCCTGCCCGCGCCGGCCGACATCCCGGCGTCCGAGGTGCGCGCGTACTACGAGGCGAACGCCGACAAGTTCAGCGAGCCCGAGCGCAGGCGCGTAGCCGCCATCGTCGTCGGCGACCGAGCGCTCGGGGAGAAGGTCCTCAAGGAGGCGCAGAAGGCCGGGAGCAGCAGCGCGTGGGGTGAGCTCTTTTTCAAGCACTCGCTCACGGCGCCGAAGGACAAGAGCGCGGCCCCCCCGCTCGATCTCGCCGGAGAGCTCGGCATCGTCAGCCCGCCCGGCGATCCGCGCGGCGCCCACCCCCGCGTCCCAGAGCCGGTCCGCGCGGCCGCCTTTCGCATCGGCGGCGTGGGCGCGGTCGGCGAGGAGCTCGTCGAGGCCGACGGACGGTTCTTCATCGTCCGCCTGAACGGGCTCACCGGCGGCCACCGGCGCGAGTTCGCGGAGGCCGAACGCTCGATCCGGGTCGCGCTCCTGCAGCAGAAGATGCAGGACCAGGAGCGCGCTCTCGAGGACGAGCTGCGGAAGAAGTTCCCCGTCGAGATCAACGAGGCGGCGCTCTCCTCGGTCAAGCTGCCGGCGCAGCTCATGGGGACCGGGAGCGCGGCGCAGCCCGATCCCGCGAAGCCCCTCACGCCACAGCCGGAGCGGTCCGGCGCTGCCGCGGCGCCGTCGAGCGATGCGGGCAAGTAGCGAGCTCGTCGCCGCCGCGCGGCTCGCCCGGCGACCCGGCGAGGAAGGCGCGAACACCCGCGCCGCCGCGCTGCCGGAGCGACCGGGGCCGCTCGCCGCGAGCGCGCAGCAGGGAGCGCAACCGGCCCGCGTGAAGACGCGGAAGAGCGACTGGACTTGGCAGCTGCGTCACGCGCTCTCGAGCGCCGATGAGCTCCACGGGGCCCTGTCGCTGACGCCGGAGGAGCTCGCTGGCGCCAGGCGCGCCGAAAAGGCGGGGCTGCCCATCCGCGTCACCCCCTATTACCTGAGCCTCTGCGACAACGCCGATCCGGCGTGCCCGATCCGCCGGCAGTGCGTGCCGCTCGCCGACGAGTCCGCCGAGGTGCCCGGCGATCTGGTCGACCCCCTCGGCGAGGTCGCGCACGAGGTCGCCCCCCACCTCGTGCAGCGGTACCCGGATCGCGCGCTGCTCCTCGCGACCGACCGCTGCGCCGTCTACTGCCGCTTCTGCACCCGATCACGCATGGTCGGCGACGGCGGCGGCGCGGTGGCGCTCGAGCGCCTTGCGCCGGCGATGGCGTACCTCGAGGCGCACCCGGAAGTGCGCGATGTCATCGTGAGCGGCGGTGATCCGCTCGCCGTCTCGACGGACCGCGTCGTGCGGCTCATCGCTCGGCTGCGGCAGATCCAGAGCGTGGAGACGATCCGACTCGCCACGCGCGTGCCGGTCACGCTGCCGCAGCGGATCACCGCGGAGCTCGTGCGCGCGCTCAAGCCGTATCACCCGCTCTGGGTGATGACGCACTTCAACCACCCGAAGGAGCTCACGCCCGCCGCCGAGCGCGCGTGCAAGCGCCTCGCGGATCACGGCTTCCCCGTCATGAACCAGACCGTGCTGCTGCGCGGCATCAACGACGACGCGACGACGCTGGCCACGCTCTTCCGGGGTCTCGTGCGCTGGCGGGTGCGCCCCTATTACCTGCTCCAGATGGACCCCGTGCGCGGCACGGCGCACCTGCGCACGCCGCTCGCGACCGGCGTCTCCCTCATGGAGCAGCTCCAGGGCCGGCTCACCGGCATCGCGCTGCCGAAGCTGATCGTGGATACGCCCGGCGGGATGGGCAAGGTGCCCATCGGGCCCGAGTACGTCGTCGACCGTCGGCCGGGGCGCACCGTCCTCCGCACGCACCGCGGCGTCGAGGTCGAGTACGTCGACCCCCCGGCGGGGTCTGGCGGCTGAGCCGCCCGCTCAGCGACCCGGGCCCCGCGAGAGCGGCTTCGCGACCCGGAACGACAGGTTCAGCGCCCGCGCGATCCCGAAGAAGCGGGTGCGCGACGCGCTCCTGCACTGCTGCGAGTCCGCGGCCCAGCTCCCGGAGCGGGCGATGCGCCACGGCGGCGCGTCCCCGCCAGCGTCGGCGACCGATTCGAGCTCGCCCGACGTCTCCGCCCACGATCTCTCGCCGTTCACGTCGGCGACCCACTCGCGCACGCCGCCCGCCATGTCGCGCACGCCGTAGGGCGAGGTGTCGATGGGAAAGGTCCCTACCGGCTCTGGCTGCGCCAGGAACGGCCGCGACGAGCGCATCAGGCAGAACGTCGGGTCGAAGTGATCTCCCCACGGGTAGAACCGGCCGTCGGTTCCGCGCGCCGCCTTCTCCCACTCCAGCTCGGTGGGCAGTCGGATCTCGATCCCGTCGCGCTCGCTCCGGAAACGGCAGTAGGCCACGGCGTCGAACCAGTCGATGAGGATGACCGGCAGGTTCCAGAGGTGCCCTTCCTCCGCCGGGAACCGCTTCTGCGCGTCGCCCTCGACCACGCTGGGCAACGGCTCCCAGCCGCCGCTGCTGGCGGGCCGCGCGACGTAGCCCTCGGAGCCGCGCGTCCCGTGCGGCGCGCGCTTGAGGGCGAGATCGAGATCGCGCGTCTCGAGCTCGTTCAGGAACTCGCAATACTCGCGGAAGGTGACGGGGAACTTCGCGATCGCGACGTCGGGGACGTGGAGCTCGGCGCGGCGGAGCGGATCGTCGGCCTGCGCGTCGCCGCCGGCGATGAAGGTCCCCCCCGGGATGTACACGAACCCCTCGCCGATCTCCGCGTCGGTGTAGAGGTTCACCTCGACGCGGTGGTGGGTGCCGCGCTTGAGCAGCAGCGGGTAGCGCACGTCCCGGCAGCCGGCGCGCTTCAGGATGAAGAGGTAGCTGCCCGGCTTGAGGTGCACCTCGCGGAGCGGGGTGCGGCCGAGCGCGCGCTCGTCGCTCGCCACGAGGATGCGATCCTTCTCGACGTATCGGTACGCGACGACGCTCGCGCCGGGCGGCGACGAGTCGAACGAGAGGACCGAATCGGCGGTGAGCAGCGCGGCGTAGCGGCCCACGTCGAACTCCGCCACGAGCGCCTCGTGGTAGATGCGCGCCGCGTGCTGGTGCTCCTGGTCCGCCCGCACCGCGCGCGACCAGTAGAGGTCCGCGAGCCCTGCGCGCGCCTCGACCAGGTCCGGATCGTACGCCAGCGCCTTCGTGTAGAGATCGATCGCCTCCGCCGCGGCGCGCGCCTGCTCGCGCTCGACCCCGGCGGCCCTGTCCTCGAGCTGCCACCCCGCCCGCTTGCGCTCGATCGCCTCGTACTCCTTCACGTCCTTGAGCAGCCGCCGCGCCTCCTCGACGAGCCGCTCGCGCTCGCCGTCGAGCCGCCGGTCACGCTCGAGCGGGGCCTTGGCGAGCTCACAGAGCTTGATGGCCTCCTCGCGGCGGCGCATCCGCTCCTTGGCGCCCTCGAGGAACGCCTCCGCCTCCGCCGCGACGCGGTCGGCGGTCGGCGGGCGCTGATCGGGATCCTTCGCGAGCATCGCCAGGCAGAGGTCCTCGAGCAGCAGCGGGCAGCTCGGCGCGATCGAGCGCGGCGGCCTGGGGTCGCGCGTCTGCGTCGCGAGGATCACGGCGAGGACGGTCGGCGCGTCGAACGGGTGCTCGCCGGTGAGGATCTCGTAGAGCACCACGCCGAGCGCGAAGATGTCCGCGCGGTGATCGATCCGCGCGTGGTCCCCTCGGATCTGCTCGGGCGCGATGTAGCCGGGCGTGCCCGAGAGCGCGCTCGCGATCGCCTCGTGCCGCCTGCGGCCGAAGTCCTGCCCGCTCGGATCGACGGAGATCGGCTCGCTCACCTCCGCCCTCGCGAGCAGCTTCGCGTTGCCCCAGTCGCCCAGGTAGACCTCGCCGTAGTCGCCGAGCAGCACGTTCTCCGGCTTGATGTCGCGGTGGGCGACGCCTCGCCGGTGCGCGTAGGCCAGCGCCCGGGAGATCTGCACGAACGCGCCGATGAGCCGGACGAGCGGCCATTGCCTGCGGAGCTCGGGGTTCGTCAGCACGTTCTGCAGGCTCTGCCGCTTGACGACCCGCATGGAGTAGTACGGCTGACCGTTCGGCAGCGTGCCGAGGTCATAGACCGGGATGATGTTCGGGTGCTCGAGCTGGGCCGTGATCCGCGCCTCGGTCCGGAAGCGGTTGCCTACCGCGGAGTCCTCCTCGGCCCCCGGCTTCAAGGTCTTCAGCGCGACCACGCGCCCGATCTCCCGGTCGCGCGCCTTCACCACCTTCCCGGCGCCGCCGGCCCCGAGCGCCTCGCCCACCTCGTACCGGGTGCCGCCGGAGTTCACGGCGCGCGTGGCGGAGGTCGCGAGCGTCGGGAAATCGGCCCCGACGTCCTCTCCGGGCAGGTCGATCTCCCGCTGCGTGTCGAAGCGCAGCGCGTCCTGGTCCTCGCTCTGCGGCGAGGGGGCGCGCGCGGCGGGCGGGCTGCGGCCCTCCTGCGCGAGCAGCTCCGGCAGCGCCGCCAGCTGCTCGGGCGTGAGGATCCCCTCGAAGAGCTCCTGGGGCGTCGACGCGCCGCCGAGGGTCCATCGGCAAGCCATATCCCAAAGGGCGTTGGGCTCGATGAGCCCTCGCGCCACGGCGGCGACGGCCAGGGCACGAGCCTCACGAGTCTGAGCGAGCTTCACTCGAGCGACCTCTCGTCCGAAACGATCTCACCCCGCGACGCGAGGCGGAAGGCCACGCTGAGGCCGTCGAGCGCAAGGCGCCGCGAGCCAGGAGCGCGTGGCGCTCCCGCGAACGATCGAGGGCTGCCGGTGACGCTGTTCCGCGCGCATCTCACGAGGCGCCGCACGTCAGTTGCCGTGGCACGCGACCGCTCTGCTGCCACGCCGGCCCGAGCTGCCCCGTTCGAAGTCGCGGCGCGGCGGGTCCGCAGCGGCGATGGCGGCCCCCGCGTCCCGGTCTTCAGATGGTCTACGTATCGGGAATTCCTGCATTTACCATCGGCAGCTGAGCGCCGCTCAGCGTACGTGGTGTCCCCTCGCCCATGCAAGAGAGTAGGGCGGAGCCGCTCAAGGACCGCGGTCATTTTTCGTCGCAGGTCCCGCGCGCCTCGCACGTCCCCACGTCTCCAGGTCGCGCGCGTTTCGCATGTTTCGCATGTTTCGCACGGTTCGCATGTTTCGCGCGCCTCGCACGGTTCGCACGGTTCGCACGGTTCGCACGGTTCGCACGTTTCCACCGGCCTCGCTCCCTTGTCGTACAGGCTGCAAGAGGTGGTCGCCCTGCCATGGCGTCGCGCGGTCGCGCGCGGCGGGATTTCGATCCCTCCG
Source organism: Sorangium sp. So ce145 (assembly GCF_051525985.1). NCBI lineage: Bacteria > Pseudomonadati > Myxococcota > Polyangiales > Polyangiaceae > Sorangium > Sorangium sp. So ce145. The sequence continues at coordinate 9,967,579 of NZ_CP150315.1, forward strand.
GGGGCCATGGTGGGGCGCCGTGGCCGACGACGGCCGCCGCCTCGAGATCCACGAGCGCTTTGCGCAGAACATCGTGGTCGGGTTCGCCCGGATCGGGGCGCGCCCATCGGGGTGGTCGCGAACCAGCCCCAGGTGCTCGCCGGCTGCCTCGACATCGAGGCGAGCATCAAGGCGGCGCGCTTCGTCCGCTCCTGCGACTGCTTCACTGTCCCGCTCGTCACGCTCGTCGACGTGCCCGGCGTCCTCCCGGGGCTCGACCAGGAATAGGGCGGGATTCATCGCTCACGGAGCGAAGCTCCTCTATGCGTTCGCCGGAGCCACCGTGCCCGAGGCGACGGTGATCACCCGCAAGGCCCACGGCGGCGCTTACGACGTCATCGCCTCCAAGCACATCGGGGTCGATTACAACCTCGCGTTCCCGACGGCCGAGCTCGCGGTCATGGTCCCGCAAGGCGCGGTGAGCATCGTGTATCGCAGCGAGATCCAGCGAGCGGACGACCCGGCCGCCGCCCGCGCACGCTTCGTCGGCGACGACAAGGCGAAATTCGCCACCCCGTGCAAGGCGGCCGAGCTCGGCTTCATAGACGAGGTGATCTACCCGCGCATGCTCCGCACTCGACTGGCTCGGCCCTCGACCTCCTGCGCGACAAGCGGGACAAGAACCCACCGAAGAAGCACGGAAACATCCCGCTTTAGCAGAATTTTGCGGCAGCTGGGAGCCCGCGAGAGCCGTGCTCCGGGAGAGATCAGCGAGCAAACCGCTTAGAGCGCCACGGCAGGTGGGTGCTGGGGCGAGCGACGCCGTTGCGCGGCCGATCCCGAGCGTGTAGAAACGACTTGCGTGGCTGTTTTTCTTTGAACTCCACGCGCGATGCTTCTCTCTGACCGACGATCTGCACAGGTGCACCCGGGGGCCGGTCGCAGGAAACGGGTGGTTTGGCAGGCATGCCGAGCGTTGGGGGGGCGCCGAGTACACGAATGAAGAGTCGGTTGGGTTCTGTGGAGGTATTGAGCATGAAATCTTGGGTATTCGCTGCGATTTTGATCTCCGGCTGCGCCCTCGTGGCTTGCGGTGACGACGGCAACACGTCGTCGAGCTCCAGCACCACCAGCAGCAGCAGCGGGAGCAGCAGCTCTGGCGGCGGCAACGGCGGCAACGGCGGCAACGGCGGCAACGGCGGCAATGGCGCCAGCGGCGGCGGCGGCGCCGGCGGAGAAGGAGGCGCGAGCGCCACGAGCACTTCCTCGACGGGTACCCCGACCTGTGATGACACCGAGGACACGTGCGGCCGCGACACGAATACGGCCTGCTACAAGTGCGCCGCCGATGGGCCGTGCAAAGAGGTCCACCAGGGCTGCGTGGACAGCGAGGATTGTATTGACGTGGTGGTGTGTATCGCTGACTGCGCCGCGGAGGAAGACCCGGCCACGTGCATCGAGACGTGCCGCACGGACAACGCGGCCGGGGTCCAGGCCTACGACGCCCTCATCACGTGCACTGTTTGCGAGGAGTGCGCCGAGAGCTGCGATGCCGCCGGAGAGCCGGTATGTGGCCTGTGAGCTCCTGACAACAGCAGCGCATCTCCGAAGGGGGCGCCAGATGGCCGCCCCCTTCGGCCTTTATGCGGGCCGAACCGCGACGCACGGCTCGCCCGCGCCAGCCGTCGCGGCGCGGCAGCCGGCGCAGGGCGGCGCGGGGCACGACACCGGCGGCTCCGGAGCAGCACGGAAGCGGCGGCGTGCCAGCGGGGGCAAGGGAACGGGGCGGTTCGGGTCCCGAGCGAGGGCGGGGAGCGCCTCCTGAGGGAGGTCGCCCCAGCGCGCGCCCTCGCCGCCGTGCGGGCGCCTCGACCCGGCGCTCCCGACCAGGGCCTTGGCCCAGCGGCAGGCGCCGCCGGTCCGCGGGCCAGGCCTCGGCGCCGCCGGGCGCCGCCGAGGCAGAGCGGCGGAGACGCGAGGTAGCTCACGCGCTGGCGGCCGGCCTGCCTCGGCGACCTCCGGTCCCGGGCCCCCAATCGCGCAGCATACTCCGGGTTGCGCCTTCATGGGCCGGGCAACCCGTGGTAACGCTTGGCGGCGCCGCCGATGTGCGGCATCCGACATGGGAAAGAACCTTCTCGTCATCAATGTGGACATCCGCGAGACACGCGTCGCGCTGATCGAAAACGGGATCATCGCTGAGCTGCATCTCGAGCGGGAGAGCTCCAAGGGGACGCTCGGAAACATCTACCTCGGCAAAGTCAGCCGCGTTTTGCCCGGAATGCAGGCCGCGTTCATCGACGTGGGGCTCGAGCGAGCAGCCTTCCTGCACGTCGAGGACCTCATCCGGCCCGACGATTTCGAGGCGTACCTGGCCGGGCACCGCCGGACTGTCGAGGAAGAGCGCGCCTCCTCGCGAGGCCGCGCCGCGCGTGGCAGCGAGGCGCCTAGACCTGACGAAAGCGAGGTGCATGAGCTATCGGGCGCAGAAGCCGCGCCCGAGAGCCCCGACCTGACGCCCGGACGACACGAGCTCCGGGAAGGAGCGGACTTCGGGGCGGAAGAAGGGTTCGATGCCGGCGGCTCCGTCGATGCCGGCGGCTCGCTCGACGAAGGGAGCGACGTGCCGATCGAGCTGCCCACGGCGCTCGATGTGCTCGGAAGCCCCTCCGGCCAGGCGTTCGCCGGCGTGGGGACGATGGTGGCGCTCGACGAGGCCGACGACTCGGAGCCGGAGATCGACGACGGGCACGAGCACGACGGCGCGGACGACGACGACGAGGAGCTGGTCGCGCCAGGAGGAGGCAGCGACGCCGACGAGGCCAGCGACGAGGAATCCGGCCCCGACGAGGCGAGCATCGAGGACGACGACGAGCTCGACGCGCCCGGCTACGACGTCGAGCCTGCCTCCCCGCCTCCGGAGGATGCCGCGGACGCGTGGAGCGCGGCCGAGGAGCATCCGGAAGCGCTGAGCAACACCGCGGACAGCGGCGAGACGGGAGCGCAGGAGGCGAGCGCACCGGATGAGCCCGCCGCGCACGGCGCCGCCGGCGACTGGCCGGCCGGAGAGGAGGCGAGCGCGCCGCCGGTCCCGGAGGCCGCGGCAGCGGCCTCCGGCGATGACGTCCCGCCGGCAGCGCGGGCGCGCAGCGGGCGCGCGCGCGGACGGCGCGAGGCGCGCGTGCGCCGATCGGGACGGACGCGCGACCGGCGCGCCAACCTCGAGGGCGGCGCCGCGCTCGCGGAGGCTGCCCCCGCGGAAGCGCGCGAAGGCCGCGAGGCGCCGCGCGAAGGCCGCGAGGCGCCGCGCGAAGGCCGCGAGGCGCCGCGCGAAGGACGCCAGGCCCCGCGCGAAGGCCGCGAGGCGCCGCGCGAGGGGCGCCAGGCCCCGCGCGAAGGGCGCGAGGCGCCGCGCGAAGGGCGCGACCGGGGCGGCAAAGGACAGCAGGGCGGACGCGAGGGGCGCGATCGCGAGCAACGCGGGCGCGAGCAGCGGACGCGAGAGCGCGGGCGCGAGCAGTCGCGGGACGGCAAGGGCAAGAGCGCGGCGCGGGGCCAGCAGAGCTCACGCAGCTGGCAGAACGAGCCGCCGCGGATCTCGAAGTCGACGCCGATCCGCGAGGTCGTCCGCGAAGGGCAGGAGGTCATCGTCCAGGTCTCGAAGGAGCCGATCGGGACGAAGGGCGCCCGGGTCACGAGCCACATCTCGCTGCCCGGCCGCTATGTCGTGTACCTGCCGACGGTCGATCACATCGGGATCTCCAAGCGCATCGGCTCGGAAAAGGAGCGATCCCGGCTGCGGGACGCCATCGAGGCGATGAAGCCTCCGCAGGGCGGGCTCATCGTGCGCACGCTCGCCGAGGGCCTCACGAAGAAGCAGCTCAAGGCCGACGTCGGCTACCTCGTGCGCCTCTGGGGCGAGGTGGCGAAGAAGCGGGAGAGCGGCGTGAGGGCGCCCGCGGTGCTCTACACCGAGCTCGACCTCGTGCTGAAGACCGCCCGCGACCTCTTCACCGACGACATCGAGAAGATCGTGATCGACGACCGCGAGGAGTACATCCGGCTGCGGCGCTTCGTCGAGATGTTCATGCCCGAGCGCGCCGACGCGGTGGAGCTCTACGAGGGGACGGAGCCGATCTTCGACGCGTACGGGATCGAGGACGAGATCCAGCGCGCGCTGTCGCGGAAGGTCCCGCTGCCCTCGGGCGGGCACCTGATCATCGACCAGGCCGAGGCGCTCACCGCGATCGACGTGAACACAGGGCGGTTCGTCGGCAAGGGGTCGAAGGATCTCGAGGAGACGATCCTGACGACGAACCTGGAGGCGGTCGAAGAGATCGCCTACCAGCTCCGGTTCCGCAACATCGGCGGGCTCATCATCCTCGACCTCATCGACATGGAGCGCGCCCAGAACCGGGAAAAGGTGCGGCGCCGCCTCGAGGAGCTGCTCTCCAGGGACAAGGCGAAGACCACGCTGAACCGGATCTCCGATCTGGGCCTCATCGAGATGACCCGGAAGCGGACGCGCGAGAGCCTCGGGCGGACGATCCTCGAGCCGTGCTTCTACTGCGACGGGACGGGCCAGCTGCAATCCAAGCAGACCGTCGCTTACGAGATCCTGCGGCAGATACGGCGCGAGCGGATGAACCTGCCCGGCTACTCGGTCGTGGTCAACGCGCACCCGGCCGTGATCGACCTACTGAAGAACGACGAGCGCATCGCCGTGCAAGAGGCGGAGCGGCTGTTCCAGCGCCGGATCGATCTCGTGCCCCGGAAGGAGTACCACCTCGAGCAGTTCGATCTGCAAGGCAGGTAAGGCGTCATGGTGGACGATCAGGGTTCTCCGGAGAGCAGCGACGCGAAGACGGGGCGCAAGGAAGAGCGCGTCACCATCAACAAGGAGTTCGAGTCCTACGACGCGTTCATCAACGAGTACGTGACGAACATCTCGCGGACCGGCGTGTTCGTGCGCTCGAAGACGCCGCTCGCCGTCGGGACGAAGGTGAACCTGCGGTTCACCGTGATCATGGACGACATCGAGACGATCGAGGGCGTCGGCGAGGTCGTGCGCGTGCACGACGATCCGCAGGGGATGGGCGTCGTCTTCACCGAGCTGTCGGGCTACTCGCAGGGGCTCATCGACAAGCTCCTGACCAGCCAGGGGCACCGCACCTCGAAGGGCTAGGCAGAGGGGCGTCGGCGATGTTCACCGGGCTTGTCGAGACGATCGGGGTCCTCCGCCGCCGGAGCGGCGGCGCCGTGGCCCGCGCGCTCGTCGAGGCGAGCCTCGGGCCGCTGACGCTCGGCGAGTCGGTGAGCGTGAACGGCGCCTGCCTCACGGTCGATCGCATCGCGCCCGGCGGCTTCGAGTGCGACATGTCCGCCGAGACCCTCGGCCGCACCACGCTCGGCGCGCTGCCGGTGGGCGCGCGCGTCCACCTCGAGCGCGCGACGCCGCTCGGCGCGCGGATGGGGGGGCACGTGGTGCTGGGCCACGTCGACGGGCTCGGCCGCGTCGTCGAGCACGCGCGGGCCGGCGACGCGATCCGCCTCCGGGTGAGCGCCCCGCACGAGCTCGCGCCGTACCTCGCTCCCAAGGGCTCGATCGCCGTCGACGGCGCGAGCCTCACGCTCAACGCCGTGTCCACGCCGGGCGCCGCCGAGATCTGGTTCGAGGTGATGCTGGTGCCGCACACCATCGGCCGGACTCTCCTCGGAGAGCTCCGCCCCGGCGCGGCCGTCAACCTTGAAGTTGACGTGCTCGCGCGCTACGTGGCGCGGGCGCTCGAGGTCGCGTCGCTCGCCAGCGCGAAGGGCCGCACGAGCCAAGACGCGCTCGGCGGCGATACCTCCGCCGAGCGCGACGAAGAGCGTGGAAATACGGGAGAGCATGCGGATCACGACGAACGACTCCTCGCAAAGCTGCGCGCGGGGGGATTCTGGTGAGGCTGTGTCAGCCGCCTCGAGCGGCAGGCTCGACCAGGACATGACCTCCGGGGGCCCGATGCCTCATCGGCTGACCATCGACAAAGCGGTCCTCGACCGGGTGAACACCGCGCTCGATCACATCCGCGCGGGCAAGATGGTGATCCTCGTCGACGACGAGGATCGCGAGAACGAGGGGGATCTCTGCATGGCCGCGGAGGCGGTCACCCCCGAGGCGATCAACTTCATGGCGATGCACGGGCGCGGGCTCATCTGCCTCGCCCTCGACGAGGAGCAGGTCGCGCGCCTCGAGCTGCCGATGATGTCCGCGCCAGGGCGGAGCGGACCGCCGCTCGGCACCGCCTTCACCGTCAGCATCGAGGCGCGCGCCGGGGTGACGACGGGGATCAGCGCCGCCGATCGCGCGCACACGATCCGGGTCGCGATCGCGCGCGACGCCGCGCCCGAGGACCTCGTCACGCCGGGGCACGTGTTTCCGCTGAAGGCGCGCCGCGGGGGCGTGCTCGTGCGGACGGGGCAGACCGAGGGGTCCGTGGATCTCGCGCGCCTCGCCGGGCTCCGGCCGGCGGGCGTGATCTGCGAGATCATGAACGACGACGGCAGCATGGCCCGCATGCGGGATCTCGAGGTGTTCGCCGCGAAGCACGGCCTGCTGATCGTGACGGTGGCGGACCTCATCCAGTACCGGCTCCAGACCGAGCGGCTGGTCCGCTGCGTGGGCGAGCGGACGCTGCGGCTCGACCTGACGGGCACCGAGTGGACCGTGTACGTCTACGAGGTGATCAACGAGCAGCGGCAGTTCCTCGCGCTGACCAAGGGCGCGGTGGCGACGCCGGACCCCATCCTGTGCCGCGTGCACTCCGGGTCGACCATCGCGGACCTCTTCAGCTCGACGCCCCTCGACGGCGGCTCGAACCTGCGCGAGGCGCTCCTCGCGATCGAGAGCGCCGGCGTCGGGGTGGTCGTCTACATCCCGTCGCGCGGGGACCTGGGCCGCGAGCTGGAGCTGCTGAAGGGCTCGGGCTCCGACGAGGTGCTCCCCGTCGTGAAGACGCAGCAGCCGTGGACGCTGCGGGAGTTTGGCCTCGGCGCGCAGGTCCTCGCGGACCTCGGGGTGCACCAGATCCGGCTCCTCACGAACAGCCAGCCGAAGATCGCAGGGATCACCGGGTACGGGCTCACCGTGATCGAGCGGGTGCCGCTCGTCTCGATGAAGGGCGAAGCCTGACAGACGGGCGCGCTCGTTCGCTGGTAAAAGGACGCTCGGACAGGATCGCGATCGCGGCGATCGCGCATCCCGCGCTGCAGGAGAGAGGAACGGCGGATGGCAGAGCAAGCGGTCGGGCAGGCACAGGCGAGGGTGATCGAAGGGAACCTGGTGGTCCCGCCGGGGGCGCGCTTCGCGCTCGTGGCGAGCCGCTTCAACCACTTCATCGTCGACCGCCTGGTCGAGGGCGCGCTCGACGCCATCGCCCGGCACGGCGGCGCGCTCGGTCGGACGTCGATCGTGCGCGTCCCGGGCGCGTGGGAGATGCCCACCGTCGTGGGGAGGCTCGCGCACAAGAAGAGCGTCGACGCGATCATCACGCTGGGCGCGGTGATCCGGGGCTCGACGCCGCATTTCGACTACGTGGCGGCCGAGGTCACGAAGGGGATCGCGACCGTGTCGCTCCAGACCGGGGTGCCGGTCACGTTCGGGGTGCTCACGACCGACTCGATCGAGCAAGCGGTCGAGCGGGCAGGCACGAAGCATGGCAATAAGGGGTGGGAGGCCGCCGTCAGCGCGATCGAGATGCTCGCGCTCGGCGCCGCGCTGGACACCGCTGGCCTGTAAACGAAGGTTCTGAGAGATGGGTGCGCGCTCTACCGGCCGCGAAGCGGCCTTGCAGATGCTGTTCGCGGTGGAAGCCGGTGGGAGCTCGGCGCCCCGCGTCGTCGCGACCTTCTGGCGCGAGACGCCGGGCGATCCCGAGGGACGCGCCTACGCGGACGAGGTGGTGGTCGGGGTCGCCGAGGATCTCGCGGCCGTGGACGAGGCGATCCGGAAGGCGAGCACGAACTGGCGCCTCGAGCGGATGGCGCGCGTCGATCGGAACGTCCTCCGGCTCGGCGCGTGGGAGCTCATGAACCGCCCGGAGGTGCCGCGCGCGGTCATCCTCGACGAGGCGGTCGAGCTCGCCAAGCGCTACGGCAGCGAGGAGAGCGGCGCCTTCGTGAACGGCGTGCTCGACCGGATCGCCGAGAACCTCGGCCGCGTCGACCGGGATCGCTGAGCGTCACGGCGCGCCGTCGCTCGGGCGCGCGCCTCGCTCACCACTTCAGCCAGGCGACCGTCACGCCGTCGCCGCCCTCGCTCGGGCCGCCCGGGCGGAGGCGCGCCACGTAAGGGCTCCCGCGCAGCGCCTCGCGGACGGCGTCGCGCAGGGCGCCCGTGCCGTGCCCGTGGACGAAGAACGTGACCTTGCGGCCCGCGCCGAGCGAGCGGTCGAGGAACTGCTCGGCCATGGCGACCGCCTCGTGCGCGCGCAGGCCGCGGAGATCCACGGTGTTGTCCGCCGTCTGGATCGGGACGTCGGGGTCGGCGGCGGCGTCCAGATCGACGCGGCGCTGCGGGGGCGCCGCGGCGGCCGGCGGCGCGCCGGTGCCGCGCAGCTCGGCGATCGAGGTCGTGAGCTTGAGCGAGCCGGCGGTGACCCGCAGCTGGCCGCCCGAGAGGACCTCCACCACCTCGGCCTCGGCCCGCAAGCGAGGCACGTAGACGCGGGCGCCGACGCGGATGGCGGCCGGATCGATCGCCGGCCGCGCCTGCGGCTCGTCCTTCGGGCGCAGCTCGAGCTCGCCGCCGATCGACGTCTTCTGCCCCACCGCGTCCATGGCGCGAGCGGCCGCGCGCACGTCCTCCTCGGTGGGCTTGCCGCGCAGGCGCGCCTGCGCCGCCTTGAGGTCCTCGCGCGCGCGCCGCAGGCTGGCGAGCAGCGCCTCCCCCTCCCGCGTGATCACGCCGCGCTCCTTGTCCCGGAGCCGCTCGATCTCCGCCTCGAGCTCCCGCCGCTTCGCGCGGGAGGCGGCCGCCTCCCGCGCGGCGTCCTCGCGCGCGAGCTCGAGCGCGCGGCGCTCGGCGGAGAGCTTCTCGACCATCTGCTCGAAGGTGACCGCCTCCTTCGTGAGGAAGCGCTCGGCCCGCTCGAGCACGGCGCCCGGGATGCCGAACCGCCGCGCGACCGCGAGCGCGCTCGAGGCGCCGGGCACGCCGACGACGAGCCGGAAGGTCGGGCTCATGGTGGCGAGATCGAAGCCGACCGAGGCGTTCTCGAAGCGCTGGTCCCCGAGCGCGAGCGCCTTGAGGCCCTCGTAATGCGTGGTGCTGGCGACGGTGCCCCCGCGCGCGCACAGCGCGTCGAGCACGGCCGCGGCGAGCGCCTCGCCCTCGCGCGGATCGGTGCCGCCGGCGAGCTCGTCGAGCAGGACGAGCGCGCCGGGGCGCGTCTCGCCGAGGATCAGCCCCAGGTTCTTCACGTGGGCGCTGAAGGTCGACAGGTTCTTGTGGAGGTTCTGCTCGTCGCCGACGTCGGTCAGCACGACGTCGAAGAGCGCGACGCGAGAGCCCTCCCTGGCCGCGACCGGCAGGCCCGCGCGCACCATCAGCGCCGCGAGCCCGAGCGTCTTCAGGGCCACGGTCTTGCCGCCGGCGTTCGGTCCGGAGACGATCATCGCGCGCCCCGCGCTCATCGCGAGGTCGCTCGCGACGACCTTCACGCCGTCGAGCGCGAGGAGCGGATGGCGGCCGCCGTTGAGGGCGATGGAGGTCGGCCTCGATCCGCCCTCCGAGGCGCCCCGCCCGGCCCCGAAGGCGTCCTCCGGGACGTCCGGGAAGGTGAGGTCGAGGTCCTCCGCGAGCCGCGCCGCCGCGGCCCGCACGTCGGCGTGGGCCAGCGCGCGGGCGGCGGCCGCGACGCTCTCGACGTCCTCGGCCACGCGGGCGGTGAGCGCCGCGTAGATCGCCAGCTCCTCCCGCGCGACCTCGGCGTCGACCATCTTCATCCGGTTGCCCGTCTCGACGAGCACCCGGGGCTCCACGAACACGGTGGCGCCGCTCGCGCTCGTCGCGTGGACGATGCCGGGGAAGCGCTCGTGCGCGTCGGATCGCACCGGCAGCACGTAGCGCCCGTCGCGCTCCGTCCAGTAGCGGTCCTGGAGGATGTCCTCGTGCTTCTGGATGAGGTCCTCGAGGCGCCGGACGAGCCGCTCGCGCACCGCGCGCCGCTCCGCGCGCAGCGCCTCCAGGCGAGGCGACGCGCGATCGGCGAGCGTGCCGTCCGGATCGAACGCCGCCGCGAGCTCGCGCGCGACGGCGTCGAGCTCGGGGTTGGTCGCGCACGCGGCGTGGAGCGCGGGCGCGATCTGGCGCCGGCTCTGCAGGTACTGCCGCGACGTCCGCGCGGCCTCGAGGAGGCCGAGCACGGCGCGCAGCTCCTCGTTCGCGAGCGCCGCGCCGATGCGGGCCCGATCGAGCGCGTCCTCGAGCTCCGCGACGTCGCGCGACGGCACCGGCTCCCCGGCCCGGGCGAGCTCCACCGCCTCGCGCACCTCCGCGAGCGCGGTCAGGGCCTCGGCGCGCGTCGACGCGAACGGCAGGGCCCGGGCCAGCCGCTTCCCGCCCCGGGACGCGCATCGCTCCGCGAGCGCCTCGAGGACGCGATCCCACTCCAGGTCGGCGCGGGTCTTGGTGGGACAGGGATCTGCGAAGGGCCCTTCGGGGTTGTAGTCCATCACGCTTCGGTCGGATCGCGGGCCACGCCGCCGGCCCCGCTCGGCATCGGGTTCTGCTCCTTCTCGAGGTAGCGGAAGATGGTGCGCGGGTCGACGCCGAGGTCGCGTGCCGTCTGCGTGCGGTTGCCGTTGTTGCGCTCGAGCGCCTCCAGCACGTACCGCCGCTGGAACTCCTCCTTGGCCTTCTCCAGCGGCATGATGGCCGTCTCGGCGCCCGGGCCGAGATCGAGGTCCTCCACGGCGAGGAGCGCCTGGTCGCAGAGGACGAGCGCCTTCTTGATGCGGTTCTCGAGCTGCCGGATGTTGCCCGGCCAGGGGTACTTCTTGATCGCGGAGAGCGCGGCCGGGCTGAAGCCTCGCACGGCGCTGCCGAGCTCGTCGGCGTACTTCGAGAGCAGGACCTTGGCGATGATGAGCACGTCGTCGCCGCGCTCGCGGAGCGGCGGGAGCCACAGGTTCACGACGTTGAGCCGGTAGTAGAGATCCTCCCGGAAATTGCCGGCGCGGATCTCCTCCTCGAGGTTCCTGTTCGTGGCGGCGACGATGCGGATGTCGACCTTCTCGGGCTTCGAGTCGCCGACGCGGAAGACGACCCGCTCCTGGAGCGCGCGGAGGAGCTTCACCTGGAGGTTCAGCGGCAGCTCGCCGATCTCGTCGAGGAACAGCGTGCCCTTGTCGGCGATCTGGAACTTGCCCGGGCGGCTGGCGATGGCGCCGGTGAAGGCGCCCTTCACGTGGCCGAAGAGCTCGCTCTCGATGAGGTTCTCGGGGATCGCGCCGCAGTTGATGGTGACGAAGGGGCCGCCGTCGCGCGGGCTGCGCCGGTGCAGCTCCCGCGCGATGAGCTCCTTCCCGGTGCCCGTCTCGCCCGTGATGAGCACGCTGATGTCCGTCGCCGCGACCTTCTGCAGCTTGCGGAACACCTCGAGCATCGACGGGCAGGCGCCGATGATCTCGCCGAACTTCTTGTCGTGCAGCTCGGCGACGAGCTTGGCCTTGTCGGCCCTGAGGGCGTTCAGGAGCATCGCGTTCTGGAGGATGAGCGAGGCCTGGGACGCGAAGATGCTGAGCAGGTCGAGCTGGGCGCGGTCGAAGAGGTGCTTGATCTTGTCGTTGCCGACGTAGAGCGCGCCGATGATCTGGCCCTGCGACAGGAGCGGCGCGCACATCACGCTGGAGAGCTTCATCGCGATGACGCTGTCGCTCCGGCCGAACTGCGTGTCGGCGAGCGCGTCGGAGACGATCACCGGGCGGCCCGAGACGATGACCTGACGCACGATGCTGTCCGAGATCCCCCCGGCCGCGTCGGTGATGGCCTCCTTGCGGATGTTGCGCGACGCGCGCACCGCCAGCTTGCGGTCGCCGCCAGCGGCCGGCGCGGCCGGAGCGCCGCCGTTGACCGCCGTGTCGGCCGCCGCCTCCGCCCCCTCGAGGAGCAGGAGGAAGCCCTTGTCGGCGTGCGTTAGCTCGATGACGTCGTCGAGCATCGCCTCGAGGAGCTCGTCGACGCTGCGCCGGTTGATGAGCTTCTCGCTGAAGGCGAACAGCTTGCGGACGCCGGCGAGCTCCGACGAGCCCTGCAGCGGCGCGAGCCGCTCGGCCCCGCCGTCGCACGCCGGGAGCCGCTCCTGGACGGTCGGCGCCTCGGCGAACATCGAGAAGCCGACCTCGACCGTGCCGAGCTGGAGGCGGTCGCCGTGCACCAGGCGGGCGCGCCGCTTCTTCTTGCCGTTGATCGCGATCTCCCCGTCGCGCTCGCACTCCTCCAGCACGAAATCGCGTCCGTCGAACACGATCTGCGCGTGATGGTCCAGCACCCCTGACCCCGCGACCGCGACGTCGTTTCCGAGCGCCTTGCCGATCGTCGTGACCGGCTTGTGGACGCTGTAGAGGCGTGGCGCGCCCTCGGAGGCGAAATACTTCAGGGTCGGCATCGAGGGCAGCATAGCAGGCGTGCCGCGGCCTCATGCAGCCGTGTTGGACGGCACACCGCGGCTTACCAGAGCTCTCCGACGACGACGGCGCCGAGCCCGCCTCGATAAGGCGTGAGGCTGCCGCCGAGCACGCGCGCGAACGGGGGACGGCCACGATCTTCCTGGTCGTCCAGGGCGACGGAGGCGCTCGAGTCCGGCCTCCCGAGGAACAAGGCGCCCGCGACGAGGCCGAGGGTGCCCGCCGCGCCCTGGGCGATGAGGCCGCGGCGGGGGTCATGATCGCTCCCGATGTACGCGAGGTAGATGGGCAACGACACCACCGTGCCGATGCCGAGCCCGCCCCACATCCACGCGAGCTGGTTCCACGAGGGCGTCCACGCGACGGACAGGCCGACGGCGCCCGCGGTCGCGACGTTGAACCCGATGAGGCCCCCGAGCGAGATGCTGTCGTTCGACTCGCTCCAGTCGCCGTTGCTGGCGGCGGCCCCGAACGCGCTGCCGATGAGCGAGCCCCACACCGCGCCCGAGGCGACGAGCATGTTGGTCTGCGGCTTGGGCCGGAGGAGATAGTAGAAACCCCAGCCCGCCGCGCCGCCGACGGTGGAGCCGATCACCTCGGCGGTCGCGAGCCCGAGGAAGCCCCACTCCTTGCCCTTCCGCGCGCTGACGTACTGGTAGGACGCGATGCCGAGCCCCTCGCCCGCGCCGATCACCATGCCCGTGGCGATCGCGGACGGCATGCCGCGCGGCATCGGCGGCGAGTCGAGGAAGTAGACGCCGACCGGCGCCGCGACGCCGAGGAGCGCCGGCGCGATGAACTGCGCGCCGGGATCGTCGATTCCGGCGAGCGCGTCGATCCAGATGCCGGTCCCCACGCCGTAGGCCACGGAGGTGGCGTAGAGGTAGCCGACCTCGAGCGGCGTCGATTTGGGCTCGCTCTTCTTCTGCGGGGCGTACCCGTAGCCGCCGTACTGGCCTCCGTACCCGCCGCCGTACTGGCCTCCGTACTGACCGCCGTACTGACCGCCGTACCCGCCGCCCTGCTGACCACCGTAGGGCGGCGCGCCGTACTGGGCAGCGGCCGTCGAGCTGACGCTGGACAGGAGGAGCGCGGAGAGGAGACTCACGAGAGGTCGCGTGTGCATCGCGCCGCCACTTTACACGCTCGCGAGAGGCGAGGCGCGCGGCAGCGCGAGAAAGCGCCTTCCCGCGAGCCGGCCCCGCGTCTCACTCTCTCGTGAGAGCGCGGGTCATGAGGTCCACGACGGCCCGCTGCGGCGGCTTCCCCTCGTACAGCATCCGGTACACCTCGACCGTAATCGGCGCGCTCACGCCCAGCTTGTCCGCGAGGTCGTGCGCGCTCTTTGCGGTCTTCACGCCCTCGGCGACGTGGCCGAGGCCGGCGAGGATCTCGTCGAGCTTCCGTCCCCTGCCCATCTCGATCCCGACGGTGCGGTTGCGCGACAGCTCGCCCGTGCACGTGAGCACCAGGTCGCCCATCCCGGAGAGGCCGGCGAGCGTGAGCGGGTTCGCCCCCTTCGCCGCCGCCACGCGGCCGATCTCCGCGAGGCCGCGCGTGACGAGGCCGGCGCGCGCGTTGTGGCCGAAGCCGAGGCCGTCGCAGATGCCGGCGGCGATGGCGATGACGTTCTTGAGGGCGCCACCGACCTCGACGCCCACGACGTCATCGGACGAGTAGACCCGGAACCTGTCGGTCGCGAACATGCGCTGCACCGCGTGCGTCTCCCGCTCGCTCCTGCCAGCGACCACGACCGTGGTCGGCTGGCCGGCCGCGACCTCGCGCGCGAAGCTCGGGCCCGACAGGTACGAGAGCCGCGGCTCGGCCTCGCGCCCGAGCTCGTCGACCAGCACCTCGCTCATCAGCATCAGCGAGTCGTTCTCGATGCCCTTCGTCGCGCTGCACACGAGCGCGTCGCGGGGGATGTGGCGCCCTGCCTCCCGGACGACCTCGCGCAGCGCGTGCGACGGGACGACCACGACGGCGAGCTCCGCGCCGCGGAGCGCGTCCTCGAGATCGCCCGTCGCCCGCAGGCTCGCGGGCAGCTCCACGCCCGGCAGGTACCGGTCGTTCTGGCGCTCGCGGCCGATGCGCTCGGCGAGCTCGCCGTGGTGCGCCCAGAGCGCGGTGGGGTTGCCCTTGTCCGCCAGCAACTTCGCCAGCGCCGTCCCCCACGCGCCGGCCCCGATGACTGCGACGTTCGCCATGGCAGTGACCCTACCACCACCCGCGCGCGGGGGCCGACGGCGGCGCGCCTCACGGCGCGCGGGGGCCGACGGCGCGCCGCTCGACCCGCCGGTGTTTCGACTATGCTGCGCCCATGCTCTTCCGCACCGCCGCGCTGCGCGCGCTCGGCCTCGCGCTCTGTCTCTCGCTGCTCGGAACGGTGTGCGGCGCGTGCGGCCAAGGCGCGCTCGGCGTGATGCCCGGCGTCGTGAACGATCCGGGAAACCTGTCTCTCCGCAGGGCCATCCTCGCCTTCGCGACGAGCCAGCTCTGCACCGAGATGCGGAAGCGGAGCGTGCCGCTGCGCCTCCGCGACGAGGATCCGGTGACGGGCCGGTTCTACCCGGGCTCGTGCGTCGCCCAGGAGCTCGCGAACGGGCACCTGCTCCTCCAGTTCGGGGGGAGCGGCGTCGTCTGGACGAACCTGACGAAGCGCATGAGCTTCGATGCGAGCGCGGCCGTCGAGTACGACCACGACTTCCTGATGGATGGCGACACGATGTACGTCTACTTCCGCCAGCGCTCGACGACGGCGGCGAGCTTCACGACCAAGCTCATCGAGCAGCCCGCCGCGATCTCGCTCGGCGGCGTGTCGCTCGCCCAGGGCAGCGCGTACGCGAACGCGCTCGGCGCCCAGCTCCTGAAGACCGAGATCGCCCGGGGGTTCACCGTCATCCGCGACGACGACGGCGCCGTGCAGTTCGGGCTCGGCATCATCGAGAAGGGGAAGCGGCCCGACGCTCCGTACGAGCGCCGCAACAACGGCAAGCTGCTCCTGGCAAACGAGCGCACCGAGGTGCACCAGGAGCAGCGCGATATGATCGGCCCGCTGGAGATCGCGGGCAGCGGCGAGGCCCTGACGCTCACGATCGCCGTCGAGGGCGCGCCCGGCGTGGACGTCATCCTCGTGCCTCGAGGCACCGGGGAGCCGTGGCTCCAGGCGTACCTGACGCAGCCCGCGCCGGCGCCCCTGACAGCGGCGGCCCTGCTCGACGAGCCGGTGTACTCCGGCGCCCCCTGGCGGCGAACGGTGCCGCTGCCCAAGGGGCAATACTACCTGGTCATCGACAACACGAGCGCCGCGGGGCGGACGCAGCCAACGACGTACGCCCGCGACGACCGCGCGGCCCTCGTGAGCTACGCCGTCGAGGTCGGAGACGCGCCCTGACCGGGGCGAACGAGGGGCGAACGAGGGGCGAACGAGGGGCGAACGAGGGGCGAACAAGGGCAACGAGGGCGAACGAGGACACGCGGGCGACGACGCCGACGGACCACGCGTCGCCCGCCACGCCTGCGCACTTGCCGCGGCGAGGGCCGGCGTATACATAAGCTCTCTCTTGCCGCCGCGCCCCGATGATCAACCCCAGAGCGTCCCGTCGGTCGCGGCCAACCGGCCCGCAAGCTCGGAGTTCAGACCCTCGATGAGGGGAAGCGCGAGCTCGGAGCCCCGCGCCAGCGCGGCCAAGGCGACAGGCGGCGCAGACCCGCGCTCGACTGGCAGCTCTCCTCCGCCAGGGGGCAGGGACGGCCGGGCGCCGCTGCGCTTCCTGTTCCACCTCGTGTGGATCTGCATCGTTCCCTTCGCGCTGGCGGTCCTGAACGTCTGGCTGCTCACCCCGCCGGCCCAGGGAGGGAGCTCCCAGCCGCTCCGGGTCTTCGTCGGCGAGCAGCAGATCCCGGCGGGCATCGTGCTCTTCACGATCTTCGCGATGATCCTCTGGCGGTTCCGCCACGAGCTGCCGTTCGCGTCGGCGATCGGCGTCGGCGGCCGCCGGGACATCCCGCCGAAGGCGCGCGCTCGCTTCGAGGACGCCGCGGCGCTCCTCGAGGAGGCCCACCGGATCCTGCGCAGCCGCAAGCGCGACGTCGAGCGCGAGCTGACGAGCGGCGAGCGCGAGCAGGTGACGCAGGCGATCGCGGCGCTCGAGCGCGCGATGAGCGCCGAGACGTTCGACGCGGACGAGTTCGACGCCGCCCACAGCCGCGCCGATCGCGCGGTCGGCGAGCACCTCGGCCGCTGGCGCAAGGGCGAGATGCGCGAGTACGCGGAGTCGATCGGCATCGCCGTCGCCGTCGCGCTCCTCCTGCGCGCCTTCGTCGTCGAGGCGTTCAAGATCCCGAGCGGCTCGATGATCCCGACCCTGATGGTCGGCGACCACATCTTCGTCAACAAGTTCACCTACGGCCCGCTCATCCCCTGGACCGACCAGCGCCTCTTCCCTCGCCTGCCGCCGTCGCGCGGGGACGTGATGGTGTTCAAGTTCCCCGAGAACAAGGAGCAGGACTTCATCAAGCGGACGATCGCCATCCCCGGCGACACGCTGGAGGCGATCAACGGCCGCCCCGTCATCAACGGCTGGCTCGTCCCCCACTGTCACGTCGGCCCCTACCACTACGAGGGCCGGCAAGCGGAGCTGTTCGTCGAGTACCTCGGAGACAAGTCGTACTTCACGCTCTACGAGAAGAACCCCGACGGCATGATGTGCGTGGAGAGCGACGACTGCACGCCGGGCTCCACGTGCCGGGGCGGCGTCTGCGGCGATCTCCAAGGCCCCTTCAAGGTGGCCGCCGAAGAGGCGTGGGTGATGGGCGACAACCGCAACAACAGCCACGACTCGCGCAGCTGGCGCGGGGGGCTCGGCGCGGGCGTGCCCTTCGATCACATCAAGGGGCGCGCGATGTTCGTGTGGATGAGCTTCGGCCCCGGCGGCGGCATCGCGCAGGATCGCCTCTTCGTGAACGTCATGGGGCGCCCGAAGCTCCCCGGCGCCCACGAGGCGACCCTGCACGACGGCCTCGAGAAATGCCTCCGCGAGCGGCCCCCCGTCTCCGAGACGACCCCGCCGCCCCCGCCCGCGCGCCCTCAGTCGAAGCGCCGCTGAAGCCGCGCCGGCAGCGCGTGGGAGCGCAGTCTCCCCGACAGCGCGCAGGCGGTCTTTGTGCGCTCGCGGTCGACGCGGCGAGTCATCCGGTCCAGGGCGACGGAGCCGCCGGTGCGCCCGGGGCGCCGCGGGATCGAGCCGAAGAGGCCGAGGGGAGACGCCGGAGACGTGGGCAGCCCGAGCGCAATTTTCTGATGGGCGCTCGGTCGTTCGCGCGCCACGCTTCACCTGCCCGAGGCGCCCGTGCGCCAGCTGCGTGCGCCTCGAACCCCGAACAGGAGCCAGGTGCATGAGCGACGCGATGTGGGCGCTGACGTACAACCGCGAGAAGCAGCCGTGGGAGTCCACCGTCGGGCTGGCCAAGGATCAGGTCGAGCGCCCGGCGATCGACGAGGCCAGGGACTACCACGACCGCGCGAGCGTCCTCGTCAAGCCGATCATGACGGGCTTCTGCGGCTCGGATCGCGGCATCTGGTTCCGCAGCGCCTTCAAGGACATGATCCTCTCGTCGCTCGAGCGCGATCGGAAGGCGACGCGCACGATCGGCCACGAGCTGCTCGGCCGCGTGGTCGACCTCGGGACCGACGCGCGCCGGTCCTTCGGGCTTCAGATCGGCGACATCGTGTCGACCGAGAGCCACATCGCCTGCGGCGCTTGCTACCAGTGCCGCGTCGGCGACACCCACGTGTGCGCGGACGACAAGATCATCGGGATCAGCGAGGATGGCTGCTTCGCCGAGCTCGTCAAGCTGCCCGCGAAGAACCTCTGGCGCACCGACATCGCGAGGATCCGGCCCGAGGTCGCCGCGGTGCAGGAGCCGTTCGGCAACGCCGTGCACGCGTGCACCAAGGTGAACCTCCGCGGCAAGCGCGTGGCCATCTTCGGCTGCGGCACCATCGGCCTGTTCGCGATCGCGATCGCCCGCGCGATGGGGGCGATCTACGTCATCGGCGTGGAGCCGGCGGAGCGGAACGCCGAGATGGCCCGCCGCCTGGGCGCCGACGCGATCCTGCGCCCGCACCGGGCGAGCCCCGAGCGGCCCCACGCGAGCGATCCCGAGCTGACGGAGCGGGTCCGGAAGCTCACGGACGGCGTCGGCGTCGACGTCGTGCTCGAGATGAGCGGCGTGAACAGCAGCGTCAACAACGCCATCCACGCGGCGAGGCGCGGGGGCGACGTGATCCTCTTCGGCCTGAAGAGCGGTGACGCGGTGATCGAGAACTTCGACCGCCTCATCGTGGACGGCATCAGCCTCCACAGCGTGATCGGCCGGCGCATCTTCGAGACGTGGCACATCACGCGCCACCTGCTCGAGTCGCGCGATCCGAACATCCACGACCTCATCTGGGAGGTCATCCTGAACCGGGGCGAGGGGACGGTGTTCGACTTCGAGGACTACGACGCGGCGGCCTTCCAGGAGGCGATCTCGAGCCACCCGAAGGTGATCCTCCGCTACTGAGCCGCTCAGGCGACGACGCCGAGGCGCCGGCCGACCCGCAGGAAGGCGTCGATCGCCTGATCGACGTGCTCGGGCTCGTGCGCGGCGGAGAGCTGCACCCGGATGCGGGCCTCGCCCTTCGGCACGACGGGGTACGAGAAGCCGATGACATAGATGCCCTCGGCGAGCAGCGCCCTCGCCATCTCGTTCGCGAGCCGCGCCTCGCCCAGCATGATGGGCACGATCGGGTGGGCGCCGGGCTTGATGGTGAAGCCGGCCTGCGTCATCCCCTGCCGGAACCGGCGCGCGTTCTCCATCACCCGAAGGCGCAGCGAGGGCTCCGCGTCGATGAGGTCGAACACGGCGATCGAGGCGCCGGCGATCGCCGGGGCGAGCGTGTTCGAGAACAGGTACGGGCGCGATCGCTGCCGCAGCAGGTCGACGATCGGCTGCCGGCCGGTCGTGAAGCCGCCGCTCGCCCCGCCGAGCGCCTTGCCCAGCGTGGAGGTGATCACGTCGACGCGGTGCATGACGCCGCAGAGCTCCGCTGTCCCGCGCCCCGTCGGCCCGATGAACCCGGTCGCGTGCGAGTCGTCGACCATCACCATCGCGCGGTACTTGTCGGCGAGATCGCAGATGGTATCGAGCTTCGCCAGGTACCCGTCCATCGAGAACACGCCGTCGGTGGCGATGAGCCGGAGCCGCTTGCCGGCCGTCGCGCGGAGGATGTCCTCGAGGGCGGCCATGTCCCCGTTCGGGTAGCGGTGCCGCTCGGCCTTGCAGAGGCGGATACCGTCGATGATCGACGCGTGGTTCAGCGCGTCCGAGATGACGGCGTCCTCCTCGCCGAGGAGCGTCTCGAAGAGGCCGCCGTTCGCGTCGAAGCACGACGAGTAGAGGATGGCGTCCTCGGTGCCGAAGAAGCGGGCGATCCTGGACTCGAGCCGCCGGTGGAGGTCCTGCGTGCCGCAGATGAAGCGCACGCTGGAGAGGCCGAAGCCGTGCGTGTCGATGGCCTCCTTCGCCGCCGCGATGACCGCCGGGTGCGACGACAGGCCAAGGTAGTTGTTCGCGCAGAAGTTGAGGACCCCGGCGCCGCCCTCGGTCCGGATCACCGGCCCCTGCGGCGTCGCGAGGATCCGCTCTTCCTTGTAGAGACCCGCCGCACGGATGTCCTCCAACGCCCGTACGTACAGTGACCGAGCGACATCGAACATGACGTCGTTATAAAACGGGGCTGTCGGCCGGTCGACGGGGGAACGCCGTCCGGACCCCCAGGGCGGCGCTGCTCATGGGCCTGAGCGCCAGCAGGCGACCCCGGACCCGAGAGGCAGGGTGCACGCGGCTTTGTCGCGCGCCGCGCGGCCGCGGCCTACTCGATCCGGGAGGCCCGTGGCAAGACGGGCGGCGTCCAGCGCCGCGCGATCGCCGTGCGGCTCGCGTCGCGTGCGCCAGCGCGCCGCGCGCCGAGCGCACGAACGGCGCCCTCGGGAGGAGCAGGCATGACGGAAGCCAGGGGGGACTTCCGGCGAAGCGCCGGTGTGCTGTGCGCTGTCGCGTCGCTCGCGGCCGCCGCGAGCAACCCGGGCTGCAGCCGCGCGGAGGATCCGCCCGGACGGACCAGCGCGGGCTCCACCGGCGGAGCGCCAGGCACGACCGCGGCGAGCGGAACGGGAGGCGGAGGCGGCGCGGGGGGGGATGCTCCTTATGCGGCATTGCCGCTCGTCCCGGCGATCGCGTTCGACGCGACGCCGGACGTCGCCGGGGCTTACGTGTACTTCACCGCTCTTGGCGCGGACGGCAGGGCCGGTGTCTTCAGGATCGGCGCGCAAGGCGGCGGGGGCGCCGCCGAGATCGCGGCCGGTCCGCCGCTCGTCGCGCCGCTCGGGATCGCGACGAGCGCGGACGGCGGTCGCGTCTTCGTGGCCGACCCAGGCGCGGGCGACCCGGCGCTCGACGACGCGGGCGCGCTCTTCGCGATCGACCTGCCGGGCGGCGCCGTCGCCCCGATCGACGGCGGCGCGGGGCTGCGCGCGGGCGGCCTCGAGGTCGCCCGCGGCGCGGACAACGAGGAGCGGATCATCTTCTCGGGGCGCGATCGCGACGATGGCCAGCCCGGCGTGTTCTCGCTGCCGGCGCGCGGCGGCGAGGTGTCGGCGCTCGCCAAGGGGAGCCCGCTCGTCGACCCGAGCGGGATCGCGGTCGCCGGCCGGGGCGACGTCTTCGTGTGCGACGCCCTCGCGAGCCCCGACAAGACGGCGACCATCTTCAGGATCGAGGACGGCTTCGTGAGCCCGTTCGCGACCGGGCTCCACGTCGGTACTCCTTGCGGCATCGCGCTGACGCGCGACGACGCGGCGCTGCTCGTGCTCACGCGCGACCCGACCCGAGGCGCCGACGAGGTCGTGTGGATCGAGGTGGCGTCCGGAGCGCGCTCGGCGACGGCCGCTGGCGCGCCTGGCCACGACGAGCCCGGGGGGCTGCACCGGGCGAGGGGCGCCGACGTCTTCGCGTTCGTCGATCACAGGGCCCAGGAGCGAGGCTCGGTGTTCCTGCTCAGGCGATGAGCCGCAGAGGAGCGATGGAAGGACCCGCACGCATGATCCACCGACCGTCGCGCGCCGTCGCCGTCTTCGCGGCGTCCGTCGCGCTCAGCGCGCCCAGCCTCGCCGCCGCGTCGAGCCACCGCGAGGCGCCGGCCATCGCGAGGGATCCGGCCGCCGACAACACCGACCTGTACGCGTGGGTGGAAGGCGGCAACCTCGTGATCCTCGCGAGCTACATTCCGCTCGAGGAGCCCTCCAGCGGGCCGAACTTCCACGGCTTCTCGGACGACGTGCTCTACGAGGTGCACATCGCGCGCGGGCCGTCGAGCCTCGAGGACGCGCTGACCTATCAGTTCCGGTTCTCGACCAGGCCGTACGTGGCGGCGGATCCAGCGGGGCTCACGCCGGCGCCGAGCGGCGGCAACGAGTTCTTCTCGCAGCTCGCCGGCGGGGAGCAGACGTACACCGTGACGAAGATCGAGGGCGGCGCGTCGACCGTGCTCCTGAGGGACGCCCCGGTCGCGCCGCCGAACATCGGGAGGAGGACGAACCAGCTCGCCTACCGGATCACCGGCGGCGGTTACCCGGCATTCGCGACGTCCTCGAAGTTCCTCAAGCAGATGGCGGGCGGCGCGGGGCGCGCCTGGGCCGGGCCGCGCGACGACGGGTTCTACGCGGATCTCGGCCGCGCGTCCGATCTGGCGGGGCTGTGCCCGCTCCTCGCGGCGCCGAACCCGTCGTGCACCCCGCGCGACAACCTCGCCGGCTTCAACGTCCACACGCTCGCGCTCGAGCTCCCGCTCGCCGCGGTCAACGGCGGCGCGGAGCCGACGCCGGGGCCGAGCGACCGGCAGACGCTCGGCGTCTGGGCCTCCGCGAGCCGCCGCAAGGTGCGGATCCTGCGCGCGAACGGCAAGGAAGATGGCCTCGGTCCCTGGGTCCAGGTGTCGCGCGTCGGCCTGCCGCTGATCAACACCTGGATCATCGGCCTGCAGGACAAGGACAAGTACAACCGCGCGCACCCGCGCGACGATCTCGCCAACTTCGGAGCCTACTTCCTGAACCCGATCCTGGTGCGGGACGCCGAGTTCGCCGGGCTCTACCAGGCAGGCCAGCCGCTCGCGGCGTTCGATCCCGAAGCGCTGAAGCAGAGCCGGACCGACCTCATCGACGCCTTCAACCTGAAGCCCGCGAGCCTCGGAGGGCACAGCCTGGAGACCGTCGGCGACGTGCTCCGGATCGATCTGGGCATGCCGTCGGGCTTCCCGAACGGCCGCGCGCTGGTCCCCGGCGCGGATCACGAGCAGACCGACGTCACCGACGCGCTGCTCACGCTCGTCCTGACCGGCGCGCTCGGCGCGACGGCGGGCGACGGCGTGGGCGCGAACGACGCGCGGTTCCTCCCGGCCTTCCCTTACCTCGCGACGGCCTGGGAGGGCGCGACCCAGGGCCACTTCCGGCCCTGAGCCGCCCGGCGTGGCGCAGCGCGCGCGGCTCGCCTGTCACGGCGCAGCGCACCGCATCCCGCACACGCCGCCCGCGGCGCCCCCGCGCGCTCGTCGAACACACGCGGCGCGGCACTCGCCGTCGCGCGCGCAGGCCTCGCCCTCGGCCTTCGGCGCCGCGCAGCGCCCGTCCACGCAGCGCGCGCCGGCCGCGCAGAGCCCGCCGAGGCAGGCGGCGCCGGCGGGGGGCAGCGCCGCCTCGCTGCAGCGCGCGTCGACGCAGCGGCGGCCCCTCCCGCAGGCCGCGTGGGCCTCGCAGCGGCCGCCGAGCGGGACGTCGTCCGTGCACGCGCGCCCGGCGCAGTGGCCGCGGCACTCGGGGTGCGCCTCGGCGTAGCGCGTCTGCCGGGTGACCGCGGCCAGCGCGTCGACCGAGAGGCCGCAGGGCCCCGCGGCGCGCGGGGCGCGGCAGGTGCCCGCGTCGGTGGGGCCGGCGCCGTCGCAGCGCAGCCCGCCCGCGCACTCGAGCGACGACCGGCACCGGGCCCCCTTGTCGAGCGCGCCCCGCACGATCCCCTCGCACGCGGGCGGGACCGGGGCGGCGAGCGGAGAGACCCAGTCGCATCCATCGAGCGACCGTTCCATCGCCTCGACGCAGCGGCCCACCTCGTCGGTCGATAGCGTCACCGCGCGCGCGCGCACCGCGACGCTCAGCGCGCGCGCGCACTCGGCGGCGGCCTGGAAGCCCGCGGCGCCGCCGCAGCACGCCGCCTTGCGCCGTGCGGGCAACGCGTGAAGCGCGTCGCACAGCCGGGCCGCGAGCGGCTCCGGCGCGCCCTCGGCCTTCCCGTAGACGGGGGTGATCTCGTCGCCCGCCGGATTCTCCGCGGGCCCTGCCAGCGAGGGCGCCGCGGCCGCATCGGCCTCCGGCGAGGGCGCCGCGGCCGCATCGGCCTCCGGCGAGGGCGCCGCGGCCGCATCGGCCTCCGGCGAGGGCGCCGCGGCCGCATCGGCCTCCGGCGAGGGCGCCGCGGTCGCGCCCGCCTCCGGCGAGGTGCGGCGAGCACACGCGGCGCAGAGGTGCACGATCAGCGCCGCGGCGCAGAGCCGCTGCAGGCGGCGGCCATCCGTCTGGACAGGCAATGCGATCTCCTCCGCGCTGCGCGCCGCTGGTCGATCGAACGATGCGCTGGAGCGGCGAGCTTGCCGGCGCAGGCCGGCAAGGCAAGCTCTTTCGCGATCGGCTCCAGCCTGTGACACCGCAGGTGAGCCGCGGCGCGCCCAGGGCGGAGCTCCAGCGCGAGGGGAGGTCAGCGCTCCGATGCTGCGACGAACGGGTTGCCTCTTCGCCTGCGCTGCCCTGAGCGGAAGCCTCGGTTGCACCGAGCGCCCGCGCGCAGAGGCCGTCCCGGCCGCGACGGTATCGACCGGGCGCGCCGCCGAGGCGCCGGCGCCCTCGAGCCTCGACGCGGCGCGCGCGCTCGCGCTCGCGGCCCCGGCGGGCGCGAGCGCCGTCGATCGCGAGATCGAGGCGCTGTCCCGACGTATCGCGAAGGCGCCCGGCGGCGCGGATCTCTGGAGCGCGCTCGGCCACGCGTGGCTCCGAAAGGCGCGCGCCTCGGGCGATCCGTCGCTCTACGGCCGAGCTCACGCGTGCGCGGAGGTCGGGCTCGCGCTGGCCGCAGAGGATCGCGCGTCGCTCAACCTGCTCGGCCTCGTGCTGATCCACGAGCGCAGGTTCACCGAGGCGCGCGACGCGGCGGAGCGGGTCCTCTCGCGGGACGAAGGCGACGCGCTCGCGCTCGGGACGCTCAGCGACGCCGCCCTCGCGCTCGGCGCCTTCCAGGTCGCGGCGCACGCGGCGCAGCGGATGGTCGACCAGCGGCCTGGCCTGCCGTCCTACGCGCGGGCCGCACACCTGCGGTGGCTCCAGGGCGACGCGGCGACGGCGAAGCGGATCATCCGCCTCGCGATCGACGCCGGCGACCCGGGCGAACCCGAGGCGCTCGCGTGGACCCTGACCCAGGCGGCCATGATGTTCTGGCACGAGGGCGACAACGAGAGCGCCGACCTGGGCTTCGAGCGGGCGCTCGCCGCGCAGGCCGGGTATCTGCCGGCGCTCGCCGGCAGGGCGCGCGTCGCGCTGGCCCGCGGCGCGTGGGGCCGCGCCGTCGAGCTCCTCGAGCGGGCCCACCAGCAGAGCCCGGACGCGGAGATCGCGTGGCTGCTCGGCGACGCCAGGATGGCTGCAGGCGACCACGCCGGCGCAGCGCGGGCTTACGCCGGCGCGGTCGACGCGGGGCAGCGGTCGGACCGCCGGACCCTCGCGCTGTACTACGCGACCAAGGGCCTGGAGCGCGACGAGGCGCTCCGCCTCGCCGCCGCGGAGCGCGCCGTCCGCGCGGACATCTACACCGAGGACACCCACGCCTGGGCGCTGTACCGCGCGGGCAAGCTGGCCGAAGCGCGCGCGGCCAGCGACAGGGCGCTGGCGCTCGGCACGAGGGACGCGCGCTTGCTCTACCACGCCGGGGCGATCCGGATCGCCCTGGGGGACGTGGCGCGAGGCGAGCGGCTCGTGCGGGACGCGCTCGATCTGAACCCCAGGTTCGACATGACAGGGGCCGCCGAGGCCGAGCAGCTCCTCGCGCGTCGCAAGGCCCCCCGCGGCCCGCCGCGCTGACGGCTCTGCGGAGGAGCAGCGCGCGAGGCGCGCTGAGGGCGAGCACGCGAGGCGTGCCCTTGGTGGTGAGAGCTCGCGAGTCCGGCCGAGCGGGGACTGGACCTCAGGTGTCGTATTTCACTGTCGACGGGACCACCATCGGTGGAGGAGCGATCGCGGGTTGTGACGGCGCAGGGGCGGGCTCATCGGTGGGGTGCGAGCCTGGCTGGCTCTTGGGTGCCTGGCCATGGAGCTCCCGCAGCCGAGCGGGCGCGGGCTCGATCGCCGTCGGGGCCTCATCTCCTCCTGTTTCGCCCTCCGCGACGGGGGGCACGCTCACCGCGGGCGGCGGCGGGACGAACATCCTCGGCACCTGGATCGAGCGGGCGATCGACGCGACCTCCGGAAAGCTCGTGGCCATCCGCTCGACAAACGCCGCACGGGCCGCATCATCGGGGGCGCTCGCCGAGGCCTTCGCGACCCGCAGCGCCGACCAGAGCTCGTAATACCAGGCGGAGAGGGAGGCATGCGCTTCCAGCAGGTCACGAATGGTATCCTCGGAAACGATGATGTTCTTGCCCATGGGCGAGAGGATACATGACCGAGCGACGCCTCCCACCTCGTTCGAGCGGCCCAACACCGGCGGAGCGGGTACCGGACCCGACGTCGACGCGCGCGGCGCCCGGCGCTCTCCTCGGCCCCGGGACACCGCGCGACGACGCCACGTCGCTCAGGATCGTCTCCTATAACGTCCGCTACTTCGGGCACGGGACGCGGGGCATCGCCTCGACCAGCGCCGCCATCACCCGGATCGCGACGACGCTCGCGCGGATGTCCCCGCTGCCCGATCTCGTGTGCCTCCAGGAGGTCGAGACCCAGTCGCTGAGGTCCTCGACGATGAACCCGCGCTGGCACCCGGAGGAGACCCAGCTCGATCGCCTGATGACCGAGCTGCACGCGGCGCTGGCGCAGGCAGAGCGGCGCGAGCGCTACGTCGCCTACTACTTCCCCGCGCACACCTACAGGCTTACCTCGCGGACGAACATCTACACGACCGGGCTCGCGGTGCTCGCGCGCGACACATTCCACATCGGACACCACAACGCGGAGCGCCCGCATGACATCACCCATCGGCGGGGGGTCAAGAGCCTGAAGCAGACGCGCATCTGCGCGCACGTGTCGTTCGAGCACGAGAGCGGGCAGAGCTTCGATGTGTTCAACACCCACCTCAGCCTGCCGAGCGTGTTCTCGCGGGAGTTCTGGACAGGCGAGGCGCGGATGGGGTTCGGGCCCAATCAGATCGAGGAGGCGAGGGTGCTCGCCGATTTCGTCCGCCGCGAGCGCCGGAGCGACAACTTCGTGGTGGTCGGCGACTTCAACTCGCTGCCAGGCTCGCCGGTCGATCGGTTCCTGCGCGAGGAGATCGGCTTCGTGGACGCGTTCGCCAAGGTCCGCTGCTTCTCCGAGACCGAGGCGCGCGCCTTCCCGACGGCCGGCTTCATGAACCTCCGCATGCACCTCGACCACGTCTACTCGTCCGAGCGCCTCCAGTGGCTGGACTTCACGGGCACGCACCCGTTCGGGCACAAGGGCGCGTTCGCAGGGCTGTCCGATCATGTCCCCCTGATCGCGCGCTGCCGCCTGCCGGGCGCCGCCGGCTGACCGCCGCCCTGGGCGCGGCGCGGCGGCCGCTCACCCCGGCAGCCAGAGCAGGTCGTCCATGATGGGCTCGAGGCACGCCGAGATCTGGGGGCCGAGATCGCCGCCGCACGCGAGCTTGCCGAAGCAGGCGCGGACCTCGTGCCGGCCGCGGCTGTTCATCGCGCCGATCGCTCGCTCGAGCTGCGGGCCGAGGCCGTCCTCCAGGCTCTGCCGGCAGGTGTCGTAGTCGAGGTCTCCGCACCCCGCGAGGCGGCCGCAGAGGACGGCCATGTACGGCGCCAGGTCGGCGCGCGGGAGCGTGGTGGCCGTCATGGCCTCGGAGCCGCAGCGGCTCACCTCCTCCGCATAGGCGGCGGTGAAGGGATCGCCCTCGAAGCGCCGCAGCGCTGCCAGCGAGCACTCCGAGGTCGCGCGGAGCATCTTCGGCGAGGCCATCGTCGTCATCTGCGTGCACTGCTCGAACTTCGGCCAGCCCTTCGCCTGCTCGGTGGCCCGCTGGTAGAGCGCCTCGAGGTACACGCACCAGGAGCGCTGGGCCTCGCGCTGCTCGCGCTGCTCGACGCTCGCCCCCTGCGCGCCCTGCCCGTCGGGCGATGCCTGCGCGGGCCGCGCGGGCGCCTTCGCGGAGGCGGCGGGCGCCGGCGCGCCGCCGCATCCCGACGCGAGGGCCGCGGAGATCAGCGAGGCCGCGCCGAGCATGGAGACGGCGGCGCGGAAGCCGCGTTCATGGATTGTGCCTTTCACGGGAGCCCCCCTTCGTCGAACAGGCTGCGCAGCAGCTTTGCTGGCCCATCGAGGCCACGCGCGTGCAGAACCGGCCCAGCGACGTGCACGTGCACAGCCCAGGCCACACGCGCGCCGGCCGAGGCGGCGTCGGGCGAGCGGAGGCGCTCGGGGCGCGCGGCGGCGGAGCGGCGCGCGGTCTTTGCTCGATCAGCGGCCGGACCGAGAGCCGGGCCGCTGGCCGATGAGCAGCTTGAGCTTGAAGAGCGCGCCGATTTGCCCGCGGTCCATGGCGATGCGCGGGAAATTCAGGGGGTCGAAGGACGAGAGCATGCA
Organism: Sorangium sp. So ce145; assembly: GCF_051525985.1. Lineage (NCBI taxonomy): Bacteria > Pseudomonadati > Myxococcota > Polyangiales > Polyangiaceae > Sorangium > Sorangium sp. So ce145. Next base: position 9,996,147 of record NZ_CP150315.1, read on the forward strand.
AAGGCCGGAGTTGTTGGTGAAGCCGATCTCGAAGCCGGCCTCCCTCACGGCGCGATGGAAGGCGCCGCACAGGCTGTATCCGACGGGGTACGCGACCGCGTGCACGGCCTCGTTCAGGGCGTCGGAGAGCACGCGGCGGGAGCGCGCAAGATCGCGAGTCGCCTCTTCGGGCGAGAGCGTCTGGAGGACACGATGGCTGTGCGAGTGCGACTGCACGTCCATGCCCGCCCGGCGCAGCGCCCCGATGTGGTTCCAGTCCATGATCGTCCTGGTCGCGAGCGCGCGCTCCTCGCCGTGGTCGATCGACACCCCCGTGGCGCGCTCGATCTCGTCCCAGAGGCGCCCGATGTCGACCCCGGAGGTGTGCTTGATGGTCTGGCAGACGAGCGTCGCCGCGGCGATCGGGTCGCGCAGCGGCTCGAGCACGAGCGTCGCAGGGTAGGCGATCTCGACGCGCGCCCGCCGGCACCGGTGCATGAGGAGCGCGACGCGATCCCACCAGAAGAGGCGGCCCCTGTCGGGGTACCCGGTGGCGATGAAGAACGTGGCCGTGACCCCCGCGCGCTCGAGGAGGGGCAACGCGACGTCGTGGTTGTCACGGTAGCCGTCGTCGAACGCGACCATGACGGGGTTCGGCGGGAGCTTCCGCCCCTTCGCGAGCAGCCGCACGTCCCGGAGGGACACCACGGTGCCGTGCGTCTTGATGACCGCGAGCTGCTCCTCGAACTCGCGCGCGCTCACCTCGGCGACCCCCGGATCGAGCTCGTCCACCTCCGAGACGTCCGCGATGCGGTGGTAGGTGAACACGGAGAGCACGGGCAGCCGAAGCTTCGCGCGCAGCCAGAGGAAGCGATCCAGGAGCCCGAGGGTGTCGAGCACCCCGGCAGCCAGCACACGACGACCGCGCGGCAACCTCCTGCGGATCCACGTCAGTGGATGTGCGACGACGTACACGAATGTATTCCAGCACACATTCGACGTTCGTGCTTGCTCTCGAGACCGGCTCCGACGGCGAAGCTCCTGCGCTTCCGGCGGGTGGGCCGCCGACCGGGGAATCCGGCGCGACAGCGATCCCGCTAAAGTGGCGCCCGATGTTCTCGACGGACGCGGACGCTCCCTCGGACGGCCCCCAACCTGGGTCGGATGTACCTCAACCTGGGTCGACGGGCGTGGACGTACCTCAACCTGGGTCGGACGATGGCCCCCCGTTGGACGTACCTCAACCTGGGTCGGACGATGGCCCCCCGTCGAAGCCGCCCTCGCACCAACCTGGTTCGGCTTCGCCTCAACCTGAGTCAGTCGCGGCGCCTCTGTCGAAGCCGCTCTCGCCGCTCGGCACCGCCGGAGTTGCGCTGGCGACAGCAACCATCCTGTTTGCGCTGGGGGTGTACACCCTCGAGACGAGCCTGCCCGAACTGGCGACGCGCAGCCGAGCGCCTCGACCGGCGATCGTGACCACCGGCGATCCTGTAAGCATCACCGCTGTGGCTTCAAAGCAAGCAGCCGCCCCCGTGCAGCTGGCGAGCGCGACCGACGCCACGGCACAGCCGACGCCGGCCGCATCCCCGACGCCACGTGCTGAGGTTGCACCACCGCCAGTACTGCCAAGCACCGAGGCCGCGGCACCTCCTGCACCACCAGCCACCGAGGCCGCGGCACCTCCAGCACCACCAGCCACCGAGACGGCAGCCCTTCAACAACAGACATCCGTCGACGCTGCAGCGACGACTCTGCCGACGCCGCGAAAGGGCCACGGCCTGCTCAAGCTCAACTCCTCCCGGAATGCGACCGTCTACGTGACGGGCGTGCCGGTGGGGCCCAGCGAGCGACCCGTCGAGGTGCGTTGCGGGCGCTTTTTCGTTCGACTCGGCGAGCCGACGCGCGACGGCACGCGATGGCTCACCGAGGGCAGGACCGTCCGCGTCAAGTGCGGTGTGCTGACGGAGGTGAGCTTCTGAGCTCGTCCGCCCCGCTCTCGGCGGTCGCGACGACGAGGTAGGTCACCGAAGCTGCGCCCGCGCCGAGGAGCGCATCTCGACACGCCGCGAGCGTGGCCCCCGTGGTCGCCACGTCATCGATGAGCGCGACCCTCCGGCGCTGGACGCGCTCGGGCGCGTGCGCGCGAAACGCACCTGCCACGTTCTGCAGGCGGAGATCGCGCGGGAGCTGCGCCTGCTGCGCCGTGGGACGGACACGGCGGAGGGCCCGTGGCGCGAAGGACACCGCGAGTCCGTCTGCGACGTGCGCGGCCAGCAGGGCGGCCTGGTTGTACCCGCGCTCGGCGAGACGGCGCGGATGAAGCGGCACCGGGACAACGAGGTCGACGCGCAGCTCCGCATCGCGCGCCGCGCAGAGCATCAACCGGCCGAGCGGGCGCGCGAGATCCGGACGATCTCCGTACTTGAAGCGCCGGATACCCTCCGCAACCGCCCCTCCAAACGGAGCGAACGCGACGAGAGGTGCTCCCGCCGCGGCGCGCGTGCCCGCTCCTCCTCGCGGCGCCCCCTCTGCGTACGGCACGGAGGTCCGCGCGCAATCGGCGCAGAACACCGAGGCATCGGCGATCGGGGTGTCACAGCCCGCACAGGCCGGCGGGCTGAGCGTGCGCGCAGCGGCGGCGACCAACGAGCGGACTGCGGCGGCGAGGGCGCTGGAAAGGCTCATGAGCTACCAGCGCGATCTTCGTCGTGAGTGGACGTGCGGTTGCGTGGGCGCACGAAAGAAGATCTCTTTGCAAACGACGCGCGGTACGATCGCGATCGTCGTGGTTCACGTCCTGAAATTCCGGCGCTCTACCAGCTCGCGGAGGGGCCCCCGTTGAGCGCGTGGAGATGGACGGACGAGCGTGGCGTCCAGCGGAGCCTGAGCACCGCCGAGCTGCGCAGCGCGCTGGCTGCCGGGATCATTCCAGGCTCCACGCTCGTCTGGCGCAAGGGCATGGACGCCTGGGCGCCCGCGTCCAGGCAGCCGGAGCTCGCCGACGCCGCCCAGCTCCGGCGCAAGCCCGAGGCGCGCACCGCTGCGCCCGAGGGGCCGGCCGCCGGCGTTGAAGAGGCCGCTCGCGAGGACGGCGCGGCGCTGGAGATCGAGCTCATCGAGGATCTGGGTCCGGCGCCCGCCCGCAGCGGTCAGTCCACCGGCCCTGCGCCCGCGGGGAGGTCCTCGAACGGGCGGAGGCCCGCGGCGCCGAACGCGAGCCGGGCGACCGCGCGACCGCAGCCGCCTCCCCTGCCGCCGCGCAAGCGGGAGTCCATGAGGACGCTCACGGGCGTCGAAGCGCCGGCAGACGCGCCGGCCAGCGGACAGAACGCGCCGATCGTCGTACCAGCCGCGGGTGGAACGTTCGATGCGGGGGTCGCCCGCGCGATCACCCAGCTCCCCCGTTACGACGGCCCCTCGCCGGGCGACCAGGGGACGACCGAGATCCCGCGCGCGCCGAAGCTCCCCTCGGGGGCGGAGGAACCCGAGGAGACCTCCGCGGGTCAGCGCCCCGTCGCAGACACAGGCAGCGCCGCGGGCGGCGCCAGCGCGACGACGGACGGCGATGAGCCGGCGCCGCCGAGGCGCGCGGCGGGCGCGGCCGCGCCCAGCAGCCCGGGAACAGCGCCGAGAGCCGCTGGCGGCACGACGTCGCGCGCGGAGGCGAGGCCACCCCGGCCGCCGCCTCTCCCCGTCGGTCGCGACGCGGCGCCGGCGGGTGCCGCACCGCAGAACGATGGGCGCGGCGGAGCGACGACCGGCGCGGATCAGGGCGCCGGCACGCCGCTCGCGGCGACGCCGCCGGCGTCGTCGAGCCCCGGCCGCGCCACGAGGCGCCCCGCGTTCACGGGGAAGCGCTCCGTGCCGCCACCTCCAGTTCCGGTCCGGTTCCCCGCGGTCGCCGCGAAGCGGCCCGTAGGCCCGCGCGCGCCTGACGCGTCGGATCGGACGGCGGCCGGCGCAAAGGCCCTCGTCCGTCTCGGAGCGCTCCCCGCGCCGCCGCCGCGCCCCCCCGCGGACGCGCCCCGCGCCACGCCCTTGATGGCAGCGCCCCCCGCGCCGTCGGCCCCGCTGGCGGCGCCGACCTTGCCCCTCGCTGCGCCGGCCCCGCCGGCCGAAGCGGCGCCTGTCACGGGCGCCGCCCCCACGGCCACGGCGTCGCCTGGCTCTCGCCCTGCGAGCCCAGCGACGTCCACCGACGGTCCCTCGCCCCGCAGCGCCGAGGACACGCCGGCCGCCGACGGCCGCGATCCCGCGGCGAGCCGCGATCGCAGCGACGCCCCGGAGCCCTCCACCACGGTGATGCGCCGCGAGAGCCCGGAGCTCCCCACGCCGCCCGTGCCCAGCGAGACGAAGCGCTCTCCTCTTGCCGCCGAGGCGCCGATGGGGCGCCGCGAGTACGCGACGATCCCGTCGGTCGGCGTCGGATCGAGCGCGTCGCAGGGGCACCCGGCGATGCGCTCGTGGCCGGGGCTGCCGAACCCGCAGCGCGGCGCGACGGCTGCCGACGCGCTCCAGGCCTCGGGCCACCGCTCGGATCGGGGCTCCGTCCCCGGATCGGGCAACGGCCCGCCAGCGCTCAACCCGCGCGCGCTCGCGGCGCGACGCGGCGACGGCAAGGGGCTCTCTGCAGCGGTGACCGTGCCGGTCTCGTCGCTCGTCGGCCTCTGCGGGGCGGCGTTGCTCATGAGCGTGGTCGCCTTCTTCGCGGGCCGCCGCTCCGTCACGACCGCGCGCCAGTCGCCGGTCGGGACGGCGCGCACGACGCTCGGCGCAGCGCAGGACGTCGCGCGCTCGGCGATCCCCGTCCCGCCGAAGCCTTGCTGGGTGGCGCGTCAGCCCCAGCCATGGGCGCCGCTCGTCGCGAAGAGCATCCCCTTCGAGGTCACGGCGACGAAGGGCGGCAAGCTCGTGGTGGGGTACGCGAAGAGCCCCATGGAGGCCGTCGGCCTCGAGATCGATCCCGCGACCGGGGAGCGGCGCGAGCGGTTCTCGAACCGAGAGGCCGCCGACATCGTGAGCATCTCGCCGGTCGGGGAGCGCTTCACCGTCCTCACGGCGGCGCAGCAGGCCATCCGCTCTCCCGTCAGCGTGCCAGGGCCGAGGTCGTTCGTCGTCGGTCTGGCGGACGGCGCCCTGGTGGCGGCCGATTCTCCCGACGCCGCCCCCTCCCCGCTCTGGCCGGTCCAGGGTGATGAGCCGCTCGAGGCGCCGCGCGCGCTCGCGGCCGGCGCCGGCGGCTACGCCGTCGCGTTCCGCCGCGAGAAGGCCGTGTGGGCAGGCTGGCTCGACGCCGAGCGCAAGCCCGTCGGCGAGCTCACCCGGGTGACCGGCTCCGGAGGCTCGATCGGCAAGCCATCGCTCGGATGGAACGAGCGCGCGCTCGCCGTCGTCTTTGCCGATCGGCCAACGGACGGGCGATGGGAGATCCGCGCCGGGCAGGCCGCTCCGGGGTCCATCCCCGGGTCGACCCAGGTGATCCCGCTCCCTTCCGGCGGCCCCGGGGGAGACGCCTTCGCGCCGGACATCGCGGGGCTCGGCGATGGACGCTGGCTCCTCGTGTGGACCGAGGGCCCTCCGGGGAGCCGCGCCATGCGCGCGCAGACCCTGGCCGCCAACTTCTCCCCCATCGGGGATCCGATCGCGCTCTCGCCGCCCGCCGGGAACTTCGGGCAAGGCGTGCTCGGCGTATCGCGCTCGGGTTACGTGGGCGTGGTGTTCCTCTCGAAGCCTGCCGCGAGCTACGAGCTCTGGGGGGTCATCCTCCAATGTGGGTGACGAGGCCGCCGGACCGCGCGAGCCGGCTCCGGGTGGCGGCGCTCGCGCTGCTGCTGGTCGCGCCGCACGCACCCGTGCTCGCCGCGTGCACCGCGCAGGTCTCGCTGCTCGATCAGGGACAGGCCCTGCGCACGGGCAAGCAGCCCTACGACGAGTTCTTCGAGGCCACCCGGGCGCTCCGCGACGAGTCGCTGAGGGCCGAGGAGCTCTCGAGCGCGGCGCCGGCCGAGCTGTCGCGCGCGCTGGGGCTCGATCCGAGATCGGACGGCAAGGCGGCGCTCGAAGCGGCGCGCGCGCGCGCCGCGGAGCTCCGCGCGGCGGGCGTTTTGCTCCAGGTCGAGCTCGTGCCAGAGGCGCGGATCGTGAGCGCCCGAGGTGGACGCTCGCTGGACGCGGAGGACAGGAACACCATCGCGGCGTTCGAGGCGTCCTTGAAGAGCTCCCTCGCGACGTCGAAGCAGCTCGGCGAGCTGTCGAGCCGCGCCGCGGAGCTCGAGAAGAAGCGGGCGTCGCTTTCGGCCGCGTGGGCAGAGGCGCTCGCGGACGATCCGCAGCGTCGCGAGGTGAAGCACGAGCTCGAGGCGGCCGAGCGCGTGATCGCGGAGGCGGGCGCGGCCGCGGATCGACACGCCGGCAGGGCGTCGAAGCTCGCGCTCGATCTGGTGCTCGCCGTCGATTCGGGCGACGCTCCGGCGCGGCGGGGCGCGGCCAGCCGACCGCCGACGAGGCGACCCGCCCCGAGCGTGAAGTCGCCGCCGCGGCGCGGGAGCAGCACGGGGGCCGCCCCGAAGCCGCCGAAGCCACCGACGTCGCACGGCGAGGACGATTTCGATCCCTGACGTCGTCCACACGCCGCACGGCGCGCGGCGCGCGAGCTGGCGCCGCCGGACGCCGGGGTCGCCGGGGAGGAGCGGAGCCGCTTCCCCACTTGTCCGACGCGCATCGGGACGCCTATCCTCGCGCGAGCGATCCAGGAGCGCGGCCCGCCTGAACGGCGCGGTCCTGGCCGCCCATCTGCAGTTCGACGCCCCCGCGCTCCGGCCCTCCTCGCTGATGATCCGATCCCTGCCGTTCGCCTCCATCGCTCTGGGATCGGCGCTCCTCGCGCTCACGTTTGCGCCCAGGAGGGCGGCGGCGCAGGCGTCGCCGCAGTCGGAGGGCCTGGCCGTCGGCGGGTTCACGTTCCGCCCCTCGGTGGAGCTCCGGCTCCGCGGAGAGCTCCGCCGGTACCCGGTCGACACGGGCGGCGACGTCTACAGCTCGAACGCGGTGCTCGCCGAGGGCTTCGGAGGCGCGCTGCCGCCGCTCAGCGACACGGGCAACGTCGTCGAGACGCAGTGGTTCTTCGCCCAGCGCGCGCGCCTCGGGCTGACCGTCGAGCGCGGCCCCGTCACGGGCGTCGTCACGCTGCAGGACGCGCGGCTCTGGGGGAACGACGACGCGATCTTCGTCGGGCCGGGCGAGCCGGCCCTCCCGGTGACGGCGCCGTACGAGGCGTACATCGATCTGCGCACGCGCTCGGGACGCCGCGCCTTCATCCGGCTGGGCCGGCAGCGGATCGCGTGGGGGGATGGCCGCCTCGTCGGAGCGGACGACGAGACGCTCACCGGGCGCTCGCTCGATGCGGTGCGCGCAGGGCTGCAGCTCGGCAACGTCGACCTCGAGGCGATGGCCGTGCTCCTCGCCGCGCCGGGAGGCGCTCCGCCCGAGGTGGCGGGGACGCGCAAGCCCATCGCCGCCGGGACAGGGTCCCAGCTCTACGGCCTGAACGCGATCTGGCGGCTCGCCCCCCTGCTCCACCTCGAGGCCACGGCGCTCGCGCGCATCACCCGGGAGCCGCGCCCGACCTGGCTCACGCCCGGCGACACCGTCGTCCTCGACGCGCGCGTCTCCGGCGACCGCCGGGGCTTTCGCTACGCGATCGAGGGGGCGTACGAGCTCGGTCGTGTGGCCACGTTCGCGGCCGACCGCGCTCTCGGCGCGTTCGCGGCCGCAGCGCGGGCAGAGCTCGAGACAGCGCTCCCCGCCCACCTCACCTTCAGCGCCCGCGGCGCTTACGCGACGGGCGACGATGGCGCGCTCGCGGTGGGCGAGACGCAGCGCCGCTTCGATCCGATCCTGCCCGACGCGCAGAACAACCACGGCCCCATGGGGCTCTACGCGTGGTCCAACGTGATCGAGGGGGGCGGAAGCGTCCGCGCCTCACCCTTCGACCCGCTGACCGTCTCCGCCGGATACACGTTCGTCGGCCTCGCCTCTCCAACAGGCAGGTGGGTGACAGCACGCCTCCTCCCTGTCGGCGCCGCCAGCGACAACGAGAGCCGGACGCTGGGCCACGAGATCGACGTCTCGCTCGCCTTGCAGCCGTGGGAGCCGCTGCGCCTCGCGCTCGGCTACGGCCTGTTCCTCTTCGGTGACGGCGCCCAGGCGATCTTCACGAAGGCGAACCGCGCGCACGACGACGGCCGCCCGGCGGATCTGCAGCAGTGGGCGTTCCTGCAGGCAACGCTGACCGCCCCCTGAGGCGATCCGGGGAGCGCGCCGGCTGCGCGCGCCGCTTTTCTGATGGGGAAGGGAATCGAGGGGGCTCGGGGCGCCGCGCCGTCCCGCGTGGCGCCGCAGGTGCGCGGGGGGCCGCCCGAGGCATCGGGCGCCGCCCCGCGCTTCGGGATCAGGTGCTCGGGGCGGGCTTCGGGGTGCCGAAGATGCTGGCCGCGCGGCGCTTCTCCTTGGCGGCGCGATCGCGATCGCTGTAGCTCGGGATCACGACGCGCTGGCGCTGCGGCAGCTCGCGGCCCCCGACGATGGCGTCGACCTCCTCGGCGTCCAGCGTCTCGCGCTCGAGGAGCGCCGTGGCGAGCCGCTCGAGGATCTCGCGGTTGTCCGTGAGGAGCTGCCGCGCCTCGGCGTGGGCGTCGAGGATGAACCGCCGCACCTCGTCGTCGATCTGGTTGGCGATCGTCTCCGAGTAGTCGCGGCGCCGGCTCGTGAAATCGCGCCCGAGGAACACGCTCTCCTCGTCCGCGCCGTACGAGATCGGCCCGATCACGTCGCTCATGCCGAACTCGGTCACCATGCGCCGCGCGAGGTTCGACGCCTGCTTGATGTCGTTGCCCGCGCCCGTCGTGAACTGGCCGAACACGATCTCCTCCGCCACGCGGCCGCCCATCAGCACCGACAGCCGCGCCTTGGCGAAGTCGCGCGACATGCTGAGCCGGTCCTCCTTGGGCAGCTGCTGCGTGAGGCCGAGCGCCGGGCCGCGCGGGATGATCGTCACCTTGTGGACCGGATCCGAGAACTTCTCCAGGAGCTTGGCGACGAGCGCGTGCCCGGCCTCGTGGTAGGCCGTGGTCCGCTTCTCCTCGTCGCTGATGACCATGCTGCGGCGCTCGGCGCCCATCAGCACCTTGTCCTTGGCCATCTCGAAGTCGACCATCGAGACGACGTCCTTGTCCTGACGCGCCGCGAGGAGGGCCGCCTCGTTGACCAGGTTCTCGATGTCGGCGCCGACGAACCCGGGCGTGCCCCGCGCCAGGATCTCCATGTCGACGTCCGGACCGAGCGGGACCTTCTTCGTGTGGACCCGGAGGATGCCCTCGCGGCCGCGCACGTCGGGGCGGTTCACGACGATGCGCCGGTCGAAGCGGCCAGGCCGCAGGATCGCAGGGTCGAGGACGTCGGGGCGGTTCGTCGCGGCGACGATGATCACGCCCTCGTTCGACTCGAAGCCGTCCATCTCGACGAGCAGCTGGTTCAACGTCTGCTCGCGCTCGTCATGACCGCCGCCGAGCCCCGCGCCGCGGTGGCGGCCGACCGCGTCGATCTCATCGATGAAGATGATGCACGGCGCGTGCTTCTTGCCCTGCTCGAACAGGTCGCGCACCCGGCTCGCGCCGACGCCGACGAACATCTCGACGAAATCCGAGCCGGAGATCGAGAAGAACGGCACCCCCGCCTCGCCGGCGATCGCGCGTGCGAGCAGCGTCTTGCCCGTCCCGGGGGGGCCCATCATCAGGACGCCCTTCGGGATCCGGCCGCCGAGCTTCTGGAACTTCTTCGGGTCCTTGAGGAACGCGATGATCTCCTCGAGCTCGTCCTTCGCCTCGTCGATGCCCGCGACGTCGGCGAACGTCACCTTGTTCTGCGCCTCGCTGAGCAACCGGGCGCGCGACTTGCCGAAGCTCATCGCCTTGCCGCCGCCGGCCTGGAGCTGGCGCATGAACAGATAGAACATCACGAGCAGGAAGACCGTCGGCAGGAGGTACATGATCGCCCCCGGCCAGAACGGCGACGTGTCTTCCTTCTCGAAGAACACCGCGACCTTGTTGTCGACGATCGTCTTCGTGATCTCGTCGGCGTTGTCAGGCCCGATCGTGACCTTCTTCGTCTTCGTCCCGCTCTTCGGGTCCTTGACCCAGAAGGTGTACTCGCGGTCCTTGATCGTGACCGACTCGACGTGCGGATCCTTGTCCTTGGCCTCGACCTGGACCTGGGCCATGAACTCGCTGAACGCGACTTGTGTGGCGGGCCGGGAATCCGGGCTCAAGAACTGCCAGATCGCCAAGAACATCATGATCAGCAGAACCCAGAGCAGCAGCGTCTTGTGCGATTGCTTCACGAGGACCCTCTAAGCTCGCGCGGCGAGCCGGCGTGTACTGAAATTGTACGCGTGTTCCAGTCAGCATGCCACCCGTCAGCTCGGTCGTCGACCGCGGGTCTCCACCGTGGTGACACGGCGAAAAAAGGGGACTCGACAGGGGCCGCGGGTGGGGTGCATGCGGTCAGGTCCCGCGACGCGCAGACCCGTCCTCGATAAGCACGCTGGACTCCTCTGGAAAGCCCACGGCGATCTCTTCGCCGCCGCGAACCCGGACGCGCAGCGGCCGCCCCAGCTTGCGAGCCCGCTCGATCGCGAATCGCTGCGCCCGACCGAGCGGAATCGACAGCGGAATCGACAGCGGAATCGACAGCGGCTCGCTGCCGTCGAGGACGTCTGGATCGCCGCCAGGCGGCCGCTCTCGCCCGGCGACGAGCATGTCCGAGAGCGCGCAGAGGTGCTCGACGATCGCCGGCGACAGGTCCTCGAGGAGCGGCAGGAGCTCGCGGCGGACGCGGACGCGGGTGAAACGGGGATCGCGGTTGCTGGGATCCTCGGCGAACGCCAGTCGATGTCGGCCGAGGTGGGCCAGGACGTCGGCGCGGCGGGCCTGGAGCAAGGGGCGGATGAGCTCGATGCTCGCCGCCGAGCCCGGCTCCACGCCGCCACACGCCGCGCCGGCGACGCCGGACGGGAGCGGGGCGCGCGGCGGCAGCACGGCGAGCCCACGCGGCCCCGCGCCCCGCAGCAGGCGCAAGAGCACCGTCTCGGCCCGGTCGTCCGCGGTATGGCCGGTCGCGATCGCGCGGGCGCCGTGCGCCGCCGCCGCGGCCGCCAGCGCGGCAAACCGGGCGGCGCGCGCCCTGGCCTGGAGGTTCGCGCCGGGCGCCACGTCCACGCGGGTCTCGGTGTAAGGGACCCCGAGCTGCTCGGACAGGTCGCGCGCGATCGCGAGCTCGGCCGCGGCCGCGGCGCGGAGGCCGTGGTCGACGCCGTGCGCGACCACCTCGTGGCCGATCCGCCGCCGGAGCAGCGAAAGGACGTGCAGCAGGGCGGTCGAGTCGGGGCCTCCGGAGCAGGCGCAGAGCACGACGTCGCCGCGAGCGAGCAGCCGCTCGTCCCGGATCAGCCGCTCGGCGAGGCGGATCAGCGACGGGGGGTGCGACCGGCCCCGCCTGGGCGGCGGGGGAGGTCCAGCAGGAGGGCTCATCGCAGCTCGAACGCTTTGCAGAAGATGATCTCGTCGCGATCCTCGAGCGACGTGCTCAGGTGCGGCGCGACCGGGTAGCCAAGAGAGCAACGAGGCCCGCGGTCAGGCGGCCCGGCGCCCCCGTCGTCGGGATCGGGGGCAACCGGCTCGAACGAGGCGCAATCGGGGCAGGCGAACACGAGACGATAGCGCCGCGCCTCTTCGCGGAGGCGATCGTCGAGGTGGTGAATCATCCCTGGCAGCGTAGCGCAAGCCGCCGGGCGACGGCGCCACGCGGCCGCGCGCGGCCCTCCGGCCGAGCTCGGCGGAGCAACGCTCGGCGCGGCGAGCAAGCCGGCGTGCCCGCGCGGATCAGCGCGGGGATCTGCGGGCGCGGGAGAGCCGCACGATCGACTCGATATGGCTCGTCTGGGGAAAGAGCTCGACCGCCTCGATGTCCGTGATCTCGAAGCCGCCGCGGAGGATCTCGCCGAGATCGCGCGCGAGGGTGGCCGGATCGCAGGAGACGTAGACGACCACGCGCGCGCTCGAGGCGGCGATCGCGCGCGCCGCGCCGGGAGCCCCGCTGCGCGGCGGATCCAGCACCACGACGTCGGTGCGGGCCGGGATCGGGTACTGATCGGCGTCCGCCTCGATCGCCTTGCCGGCGAGGCCCCGAGCGGCGAGGTTCTGCCGCAGGCAAGCGACCGCTCCGGACGAGAGCTCGACGGCCGTGAAGGACGCGGGCCCCGGGGGGCCGGAGGCCACGGCCCCGCCGGGCTCGGCGCCCGGAGAGGGTCGCAGCGCGCCGCGCGCGAGCAGCACGGAGAGCGTCCCGCTCCCGGCGAACAGCTCCAGGACGTGCGGCGGGCGGGTGGAGTCGAGGTGGGCAAGCTCGGCGGCGCGGCGGGCGAGGACGGCTGCCCCCTCCTCGGACGGCTGCCCGAACCCGCCCGGCGCGAGGAGCAGCGGCAGGCCGTCCGCTCCCAGGATCGCGGGCCGCGGATCGCCGAACGACGCGGCCTCGCGCGCGCCGTCGAGCGTGACGCGGGCGCCGGCCCACCCGCCGCGCGCCGTGCGCTCGTCCAGCCGCTGCCACACGGCCGGCGGCAGCTGGCCACGCCACAGGACCTCGACCACCGGGCGGCTCGAGGCGCCCAGCGAGATCAGGACATCGCCCTCCCCCACGGCCCCATGGAGGACGCCGGGCAGCTCGCCGGCGAGCGGCGCGATCGCGTCGACAAGCACCACGCAGCGATCGACCGCCGCCACGGCGTGCGTCCTCGGCGCGCGATACCCCACGCGCACCTCGCCGCGCTCCGCGCGCGCGAACAACCTCGCCCGCGATCGGTAGCCGAGCGGAAGGGGGGCCGGATGGACGCGGATCGGCGGCAGATCGGCCTCGGCGAGCGACGTCGCCCGCGCGATGGCTTGCCGGACGATCCGCTCGTGCGCGGCCTGCTGCGCCTCGATACGGACGTGCATCCAGTCGCAGCCGCCGCAGGCGTCAGCGAAGCGGCACGGCGGAGCGACGCGGTCGGCGCTCGGCTCGACGACATCGAGGAGCCTGCCCCTCGCCGGGCGTGCGCTCCTGTCGAGCTCGACGTCGACAAGATCACCCGGCGCGGTCCCAGGGACGAAGACGACCTCGCCCGCGAGCCGACCGACCCCCGCGCCTCCGGCGGCCAGCGCCTCGATACGCAGCTGAGCTCGCTCGCCGGGGCGGTGCCGCGCCCTGGCACCGTTCGAGCGGCGGTGGACAGACTTCATCCCTTCATCGTAAGGCGCTGCTGGCGGATCGGGTCGGGGTGGATGACGGACGCTCGGCCGCGGACAGCGAGGCCGCGCCTGTGCCCGTCCCCCGCGGAGCCCCCGGGTACGCAGGAGCTCGACTGGCCCGTGGTGGTCGCGTCCGTCGAGGCGGGCGACGCAGGGACAGCGTCCACGCCCCTGGAAGGCGAGGACTGCGCGGCGCTCGTCTTCATGTAGATCAGCGCGCCGATACCGAGCACGCACAGCACGGTGAGGGTGATGACGGCGACGAGCACGAGCGTGTTCCTGCCGTTCCCCTTGGACGCCGCGTCCTGCGTGGCGGCCCAGATGGCCGCCGGATCCGGGCGCGGCAGGGAGAGCGCCGTCTCGATCTGCGACTGTGGAGGCTGCGCTGTCGCCGCGGACGCGAACAGCTGGGCCTGCCCCACGGTCATCGGCGGCGGTGCCGCCTGCACCGGCGAGCCGACAGCGGGCGCATGGGCCGGGGCATGACCCTGGCCATTGAACGGGAGCGCGTACGGGACCGCAGCGTGCGCCGGCGACGGCGCGGCGACGGCAGGGGTCCTGGTCATCCGGGCGTGACGCGCAGGCTCGCTCGCGCTCTGCAAAACCGGCGGTGGATCCTGCGACGGGAGCGCGAGCGTGGACGCGAGCGGGTTGCCCAGATCGCTGTCCAGGAGGCCTCCCTTGGGGAGGGGCGCGAGCTCGCCGGTGTCGAAGTCGCGCGGAGGGTACGGGCTCGAGGAGAGCGGAGGCGGAGCAGGATCGTGGCCGCCGGGCACGCGCGGTGGGCTCGGGTAGGACGGCGAAAAGCCGGGGCGCGCCGTCGACATGCCAGGGCGCACCGTGGCAATGCCGGACTGGACGCCGGCCTGGCGAGGCTGCGCTGGCGCCGGCTCGGGCACCATGCCTGCCGCCGGGCGCACCATCGGGCGCTCCCCATGAGGAAGGGAGCGCACCGGCTCGGCTTGCTCGCGCGTCGCGACCGTCGTCGGGACATCCTCATCGTCATCCATCAGCGATGAGGCCACCATCTGCCGGTCGTCCGCGTCCCTCGGCGGCGGGCGCCCGACCGGCGCGATCCCGCTCGCCGGCGGAGCGTTGTGCCGCAGGATCTGCGGCGGCGTGAGGCGCTGCTGCGGCTCAGGCTCTCGACCTCGGCTGCGCAGCCCGACGCTGTCCGTGGCCGTCGTCGAGCTGCGCGCGCGCACCTGCTCGACGTTGATGGTGGACGTCACCTCGGCGGCCCACGCGAGGTGCGCCTCACGCTTCTGGATGCGATCGACGAACACCTGCTGCACGAACTGCGCGACCTCTTCGGAGCCAACGAAGACCCCGCTCCTCATCAGGAAATTCTGCAGGGCTCGCGAGAACTCACGCGCGGTCTGGAAGCGGTCTTGCTTGTGCTTGGCGAGCGCCTTCATGACCACGCTCTCCAGCTCGATCGGATAGTCGGGCACGATCGTGGACGGCGGCGGGACCACGCAGGCCTGCACCTTCTCGAGCGTGTCGAGATCCGTATCCATCCGGAAGAGGCGCTGGTTCGTCGTGAGCTCCCAGAGGACGACCCCGAGCGCGAACACGTCGGTCGTGCGATCGATCTCGTTGCCGCGCACCTGCTCGGGAGACATGTAGGCCAACTTGCCTTTCAGCGTTCCCGCGCGGGTGGACGACAGCCGGTCGGCCACCTTGGCGATCCCGAAATCCACGACCTTGGTGTAGCCGTCGTAGGTGAGGAACAGGTTGTGCGGCGTGACGTCTCGGTGCACAAGGCCGAGCAGCTGGCCGTTCTTTCCGCGCAGCTCGTGAGCGGCGTGAAGCCCCTCTGCGGCATCGGAGCAGATGCGCGCAGCGAGCTCGGGTGAGATGCGCAACCGGCGCTCCTCCGCGCGGCGCATCACCTCCCGGAGCGGCTCGCCGTGGAGGTACTCCATGGCGATCCAGTAGGTGTTGTCGTCCTTCCCGAGATCGAAGACCTGCGCGACGTTGGCGTGGTTGATGCCAGCCGCGATGCGCGCCTCATCCAGGAACATGTCGACGAACTGATCGTCCTCGACCAGATGAGGGTGGATCCGCTTGATCGCGACCCACTTTTGGAAGCCGCCCGGGCCATCCATGCGAGCCAGGTGAACGCTCGCCATTCCGCCCACCCCGATCTCGTCGACCACACGGTAACGGCCCAGGAAGTAGGTCCCCTGCTGCTTCTCGGACTCCTTCGCGCGCGCTTCGAGCGATGAATTGGTCGACCCGGGGCTTGGAGGTCCGCCCATTCGCGATGCGGGTCGAGGCGGGGGTTGGGGCATGAGCGGTCACTACTTTACCGCGAGTTCGCGGCGCTTTGCCATGTCGTCTCGGCCAGGACACCTTCCAGATGGTCAGCTTCAATCCACCGGGACGCTGAAGGCGCCTGTCCCGACAGGTAGGACACCACCTGAAACCCAGGACGGAGTCGTGACGGGCTCAGGGGAACGGTTGCCCAGGTTGACCCCGCTCGAAGTAGAAGCGGAACCCCCCGGTGACCCGCGAGAGGAGCTCCCGAGGGATGGCGTCGGCCGGATTACCGAGCCCTGCGTCGCGCGGATCGCCGACCCAGACGTCGAACGTCGCGTCGGTGTACTTGTCGACCGCGTCCGTCTCGTTGGGATCGCCGCTGAACAGCGCCTGGAACTTGATGGTCCCATCGACGGCGTAGAGCACGATGTTCTGGTTGTGGCAGGACCGCTGGAGGTAAAGCGCCATGTGCACGAGCGGCGCGAGCCCCTCCGGCTTCGGGGTCGGTGGAGGCGAGCCCGGCAGCTGGACGCCGGGCGGGAGCCCGACGCTCAGGTCGACGTCGAGCTTGTTCACGGTCCCGTCCCCGCGGATGAGGTCGACGTCATCGATCAGGACCGCGAGCCCGTCCGAGATCTCCTGCAGGTCGCTCCCCCGCTGCACCCGGACCTGCAATGTGGAGCGGTAGGGGACCGCAGCGAAGAAGTCCGGGTTCATGTCGTAGCTGTCGTCCCAGCAGCCGGCCGCGCGCAGCCGTTCGCTGACGACCTCGCCTTCCCCCTGCCCGAGCGAGCACCCGAGCGAGAGCGCGCAGGCGAGGGGCGCGAGCGCACGGGCCCTCATGACGCCGCCTGCGAGCGAAGGGCCGCCTTGATGCGGCCTCCCCCGAGGACACGATCGCCCCGGTAGACCACGGCCATCTGCCCGGGGGAGACCGACCGCACCGGGCTCGCGAACCGCGCCACGAAGCTCTCCGCGCCCGTCGCGGGGTCGCGGCGCCGCTCGATGATGCCAGGCGCCGCCTCGTGCCGCGCGCGCACCCGCACCTCGGCCTCCAGGGGGAAGACCGCGTCGTCGCACCACACCGCGTCGGCGATCTCGGCGCCCGCGGCGTACAGATCGCCCTCGTCGCCGAGGTGCACCGCGCCGGACGCGGCGTCGAGGCCCACGACGAACGCGGGCCGGCCGAGCGAGACGCCGATGCCCTTGCGCTGGCCCACCGTGAAGCCGTGCACCCCGCCGTGCGACCCGACAACGCGGCCGTCCCGATCGACGATGGGGCCGGGCCGGAGCCTGTCCGCGGCGCGGTCGGCCACGAACGGCGCGTAACGGCCGGACGGGATGAAGCAGAGCTCCTGGCTCTCCCCCTTCTCGGCGCCCGGGAGCCCGCGGGCGATCGCCTCGGCGCGCACCTCGTCCTTGGTCGAGTCGCCGAGCGGGAAGAGGAGCCGCGACAGCTCGTCCGACCGGAGCATGTGCAGGAAATAGCTCTGATCCTTGTGCCGATCGCGGCCGCGGTAGAGGCGAGCGCCGCCCTCCTCCAGGACGACCCGCGCATAGTGGCCCGTCGCGACCCACGAGACCCCGAGCCGCTCCGCCAGCGGGAACAGCTCCCGGAGCTTGACGGAACGGTTGCAGGCCACGCACGGGCTCGGCGTCTCACCCGCGAGGTAGGCCTCGACGAAGGGGTCGACGACGTGCTCGCGGAACAGGGCGCGGCGGTCGAACGTGTAGTGCGGGATCCCGAGGTGGTCGGCGACCCGGCGGGCGTCGTGCTGATCCTCGGGCGCGCAGCAGCGGCTCTTGACGCTGCCGTCGTCGGGGTAGTCCCAGAGGTGCAGCGTCACGCCGACGACCTCGTATCCAGCGTCGCAGAGGCGCGCCGCCGCGACGGACGAGTCGACTCCGCCGCTCATCGCGATGAAGACGCGTGCCCCCGACGAGGGCCGCTCGCCGGGCCGCGCCGTACCGTCGGCCTCTCGGACCAGAGTTGCCATTTCCGTTCTTATAGCGTGGATTCCTCGCCGCGGCCGGACGCCGCGGGCGAACCCGCGCGGGATGCCGCGGCGAGCTCGCGCGAGGAGCCGGGACGGCGGCGCGCCGGCGAATGAACGATCAGGCTGGCTCTCCGCCATTCACCCTTGGCCACCCCCGCAGGGCGCGTGTACCGTCTGCCAGATGCCGAGCGGGGTCGTGCTCGTGATCGAGGACGAGGAGTACATCGCGGACCTGCTCGCCACCGCGATCCGGGAGGCAGGTTACGAGGTCATCTTCTGCGCCACCGCGGAGGCCGGGCTCTCCACCGCCTGCACCCTGGAGCCCGAGTGCATCGTCTGCGACATCGGCCTGCCCGACCACGACGGCTACTGGGTCGCGCGCAACGTGCGCACCCAGCCGTCCCGGGTATCGGTCACCCCGTTCCTGTTCCTCTCCGCGCTCGACGACCAGGAGGCCCGCCTCGAAGGGTTCCACGTGGGCGCCGACGTCTACATGACCAAGCCGTTCCGGGTCGGCGAGGTCGTCGCGCAGATCGGGGCGCTCGTGCAGATGGCGTCGCGCCTGCGCCAGCGGCGGGACAGCCTCATGTCCATCCCGACCTCCGTCGATCAGACCGCGATCGAGGGCGATCTCAGCCAGATGTCCATCGCGACCGTCCTCACGGTCCTCGAGATGGAGCGGCGGTCGGGCGTGTTCGAGGTGAGCAGCAAGAAACGTCGGGCACAGCTGGACATCGCCGAAGGGTGCATCGTCGAGGGGACGGTGGGAGGCACGCGCGCCTCGGCGCTCGCCGCGCTCCGGACCATGCTCAGCTGGAAGGTCGGACGGTTCGCGTTCGTGCCAGGCGTCCGCCCCTTGCCCGCGCAGCGGACATCCATCGCTGCGTACCTGCTCGAGGCGACCCGGCTCGAGGACGAGAGCGCCCGCGTCGAGCTTCCGCTCCCGCCGTCGCGACGCCGTCCGGAGCCCCGGAGCGCGACGACGGCGCTCGGCGGGCCGTCGTCCATTCTGGACGACGTCGCGCCGCCGTCGTCGCGCGTCGTGTCCGAGGAGCGCCTGCGCCGCGGGCCCACCCCTGCGCCGCCGAAGGGCTCCGACCCCGGCGTGGCGATCTCCGATGGGCCGCCGTCGCTCGAGCTGAACTTCGAGTTCGAGCTGGCGACCCCGGCGGCGCCGCCGACGCTGCCCTCGCTGGCCCGCAGGACGGCGAGGCCGTCGAGCCAGCGCGGCGTGCGCGTGGAGGAGAGCGAGCCTCCGACGCTCCCGCGAGGCGGGAGCCGACCGCCCCCCTCGCGACCGTCCTCGCCAGGGCGCGAGCGGCAGAGCACCGTGGACACGGGCGAGCTCTCCCGCGGGACCCTCGCTCCCCCAGAGACCCAGCCGGCAAGCCACGAAGGCCCGCAGCGCGCGACCCCGATCCCCCCGAGACCGGCGCCGGCCAGGCCTCCCCGCCCCGACGCGAAGAAGCGCTGACGGCGGGCAACGGGTACAACAAGAAGAAGCGGAAGCGCCTATCTAGAGCGTCGGCTGCTGCTCCACCGCGCCCGGATCGTGATCGCGCAGGTAGCTCAGATTGACCGCGTTCACGACGGCGTGCGCCAGGACCGGCCCGACGAGCGACCCGGTCGCCGCGAAGATGGCGCCGAGCCCCGCGCCCACGCCCACCGCCCAGCCGATCCACACCCAGCGGCTCGGACCGCGCATCTGGTGCATCAGACCGAAGAGGATCGCGCTCAGCAGCACGCCGAGGAGCGGCGTGAGGAGCCCGCGGAAGAGCAGCTCCTCCCCCAGGCTCGAGAGGCCCGCGAGGAGCAGGATCTGGCCGAGCGAGAAGTCGCGCGCGACCGGGCGGAGCTCCGCGTGCAGGCGCCGGGCCCAGCTGAACCGGGCCACGGCGACGCGCGTCGTCGCGATGACGCCGGCCGCCAGCGTGAGGCCGAGCAAGGCGCTCATCAGCAGCGCGGCCAGCGGCGGCAGCGCGAGCCACGGGCTCGGATGGATCCACGGCCATCCATCCCGCAGCACCAGGCCCAGCGAGATCGCCAGCGCCGCGAGGACGAGATAGCCGGACGCCGCCTGCACCGTCGCGTCGGTTCGACCGGTCCGCGCCCATCGCGACGCCATGTCCCATCATGGCACGCCCAAAGAAGCCGGTGAAGCCGCGCGCGCCGTCAGGACCCCTGGCCGAGCGCCGGCAACCGGAGTACGTCGACGGCCATGCACGCGACCGTGGTCATCGCCCGCTCGGCCCCATCCGCGAGCGCGCCGTGAGCGACGCATCGCCCGGCGCCGCCCGCTGCCGCGTGTGCGACGCGGCGCTCGCGCCGGAGGGCGATCGCTGCCCGCAGTGCGGCGCGGCCGCGCGCGCCGAGGCCTGCCCGCACTGCGGCGGCGTGACCGGCGCCTCGGCGCACCCCGAGCTGCGCTTCGCGTGCGACGCCTGCGGAGGCCCGCGCGTCCCCGTCGCCGACGACCGCGTCGAGCGATCCGGCCGCGAGGTGCCGCTGCTCCAGAAGGCGCGCGCGGCGGCCTCGGCGCGCTCGGTCTGGCGCGCCGCGGGCGTCGCGGCCAGCGCGCTGCTCGGCTTCGAGCTGTTCCTGTTCGCCGTGCTGCTGCTCGTCCTCGGCGCGAGCGTCGGGCTCTTCACCGCCGGCCTCCTCACCATGGCGCCCGTCGGCGCCTTCGCCCTCTGGGCGCTCCGGCGGGCGAAGTCGCGGAGCCGGGACATCGCGCCCGCGCTCGACGCCGCCTGGGTCTCCGTCGCCTCCGACGTCGCCCGCCAAGCCGAGGGCCCGCTCACCGCCGGCGGGCTCGCCTCGACCCTCCGCATCGCCGAGTCCCAGGCCGAGGAGCTCCTCGCCCTGCTGGAGGTCAACGACGTCGTGCGCGGCGCGGTGAGCCCCGCGGGCGAGTTCGGCTATGCGCCGAAGCTGCGCGTCGGCGCGGCGCGCGGCGAAGACCAGGGCGAGGCGGGGGCCGAGAGCGTGGCGCACGCCCTCGCCGCCGAAGAGGAAGCCTTCGCCGCCGAGCCCCTGACGCAACGGACCGCCCATGTCGACCCCGCGAAGCGCTGATCCCAAGCCGAAGCCAGGCCCGCAGCAGCAGAAGGCCCGCGCGAGCCGGCCCGCGCCCCAGGAGCGCCGCGCCCTGACCCACATCGGCGGCGCGACGGTGCTCGAGGGCGACCCCGAAAGCGCCGCGAAGCTCGCCCACGCGCTCGACGTGGCCAGCTCGAGCACGGCGGAGGAAGCGGCGCGCGCGCACGTGCACGGGTTCCACAGCTACCCGGCCCGGATGCACCCGGACACCGCCCGCCGGCTGATCGAGGGCCTCTCGAGGCCGGGCGAGCGGGTGCTCGACCCCTTCTGCGGCAGCGGCACCGTCCTCGTCGAGGCCCGGCTCGCGGGCCGGGCGGCGATCGGCGTCGACGCGAACCCGCTGGCCGTGCGCCTCGCCCGCCTCAAGGTGCAGGGCAGCACCCCCGGCGAGCGCGAGCGGCTCGTCGCCGCCGCCCGCGAGGTCGCGGCCGCGGCCGATGAGCGCCGCAAGGCGCGCGCCGGTCCGAGCCGCCGGTACGGCCCCGAGGACGTCGCCCTGTTCGAGCCGCACGTGCTCCTCGAGCTCGACGGGCTCCGCGTCGGCCTCGACCGCATCGCGGGCCACGGCGCCGACGCGCTCCGCGCCGATCTCGAGCTCGTCCTCTCCGCCATCCTGACGAAGCTCAGCCGCCGCACGTCCGACACGTCGGAGCACGAGCTGCCGCGGCGGATCGCCGCCGGCTATCCGGCGCGGCTCTTCATCCGCAAGGCGGAGGAGCTCGCCCAGCGCCTCGCCGAGGTCGCCGCGCCGCTCGAAGCGAGCCCCCCCGCGCTCGTCGAGGAGGGAGACGCGCGCGTGCTCCGCGGCGTCGAGGCCGGCTCCGTCCACCTCGCGATCACGTCGCCGCCCTACCCGGGCGTGTACGACTACCTCGCCCACCACGAGGCGAGGCTGCGCTGGCTCCGGCTCCGCAGCGCCCGCTTCGAGCAGGACGAGATCGGGGCCCGCCGGCACCTCGACCCGCTCGGCCCCGAGGCGGGCCGCGCGCGCTGGCGCGACGAGCTCGGCGGCGTGCTCGCCGCGCTCGCGCGCGTCCTCCGGAGCGGCGCGCCGCTCGTGCTGCTGATCGCCGACAGCGTGGTCGCCGGCGCGCCGGTCTACGCGGTCGACGTCGTCAAGGCCGCCGCGTCCGGCGCGCGCTTCGCGGTCCGCGCGGTCGCGTCGCAGCCGCGCCCCCACTTCCACCGCCCCACGGCGCGCGCCTTCCAGCGCCGCCCGCGCCACGAGCACGCCATCCTGCTGATCCGCGCCTGACCCGCCGAGCTCCCCCCGCGGCGCAGGCTCGAGCTCCCCCCGCGGCGCAGGCTCATGCCAGGGCGCGCCTGAGCCACCGAAAATTGCCCCGCGGCGCGGGCTCATGGCAGGGTGCGCCGGCGTGGGGCAGCGCGCGAGGCGGCCAGCACCGGCCTCCTGCGGCGCGCGGCGCTCCGGCGCGCGCGACGATGGCGAGAGCTCACCTGGCACTTCTCCTCTGCGGCACCTTCACCCTCGGCTGCGGCAAGGCAGGCGGCGATCCGGGGAAGGTCGAGCTCGACAGCACGGGTGTCGACGCATGCGACAGCTACCTGGCCACGATGGCCACCTGCGCCAGCAAGCTGCCCGCGGAGACCAGGAAGAGCCACGAGGCCGCGATCCGGATCGCGCGCGACGTGCTCGAGGCCAGGGCGGAGGCCGACGACGACGCGCTGAAGGGCGCCGCGAGGGCGGAGGCGCGCGTCGCGCTCGCGGCCGCCTGCAAGCAGATGAGCGACGCGGTCCTCGACCGCGAAGCGTGCGGCCGCTGAGCGCCGGACGGCCGAGCGCCCGGGCGAGCGCGCGCGACGAGGCACACGCTCGGCCGCCCGCCGCCCTTCACGCGAAGGCGGGCACCTCCGCCGGATAGTGCTGCCGGAGGAACGAGGCCCACTGCGGCCGCCGCTCGGCGTGGAACACGTCGCCCGCGAGCATGCTGGTGATGAGCTTGCGCATCGTGGTCCGCTGGTTCGGCTCGAACAGCGTCTCCCGGAACTGGCCTTTGTAAAAGCCCTGAACGACCCCCAGGAAGAGATCGACGGCGTAGCGGATCTCCGCCTCGTAGGCCGCGAACGCGGCGCGCGAGGTGTCCCCGGCGTCGAGCGCGCGGTCGATGGCCGTGGCGGCCAGATCGGCGCCCTTGATGGCGAGGTGCGCGCCCGTCGAGAAGAGCGGGTCGAGGAACCCGCCCGCGTCGCCCACGAAGAGCCATCCATCTCCGGCGAGCTGGTCGATCCGGTACGAGAAATCGGCGAGCGCCCCCACCGGCCTGACGCGCCGCGCGCTCGCGAGGAACTCCCGCGCCCAGCCGCTCTGCGCGACGGTGCGATCGAAGAGCTCGTCGAGCCGCTCCCCCTTCGCCCGGCTCCGGATCCAGCTCGACGACACCACCGCGCCCACGCTCGTCACCTCGCCGCGGAACGGGATGAACCAGAACCACCCGTGCTCGAAAAGGACAATCTGGATGTCGCCCTGGTGGATCCCCTCCTCGCGGGGCACGCCCTCGTAGTGGGTGAACAGCGCGGTCTTGTCGAGCTCGGCCAGCTGCGCCTTCCGCCGCATCCTCGACGCGAGCAGCGTGTCCCGCCCCGTCGCGTCCACGATCACCGGCGCCCGGAGCTCGACGGCGTCGCTCGATCCGGCGCGCGCGGCCGCGGCCTCCTCCGGCCCGGCGCCGTCGGGTCGAGCGCGGGGCCGCGCGCGCACCCCGACGGCGCGGGGGCCCTCGAACACCACCTCGACGGCCTCCCACGACTCGCGCACCTCCGCCCCGAGCTCCGCGGCGTGGCGGAGCAGCAGCTGGTCGAACGCGTCGCGCTGCACCTGGTAGGCGAACTCGAACCTCGGATCGAACGCGTCGGCGAAGCTGTACGTCCGCGTCCGCCCCGTCGACGAGCACAGGAACCGGGCGCCGTATTTGCGGAGGAAGCGCGCGTCCAGCTCCTCGTCCAGCCCGAGCCGCTCGAAGACCTCGCGGGACAGCGGCAGCAGCGACTCGCCGATGTGAAAGCGAGGGAACCTCTCGCGCTCGAGCACGAGGGCCCGGCGGCCGAGGCGGGCCAGCGATGCGGCGAGCGTCGACCCACCCGGCCCTCCGCCGAGGATGATTGCGTCCCAGCGATCCGTCATCGCTCGTCGTATAGTGCGAGCCGACGCCCGCGAAAATGCGCTCTCGGCGTCGCGCGCCGGGCAGGTGAGGAGGAATCGGCGGTGCCCACGGTCGTGTTCGAGGACGGCGCGCTCGGCCCCGCCGTCACCGCGGAGGCGGGAGCCGGCAGGCTCATCGATGTCTGCGATGACGCGCGCGCTCCGATCGTGTTCTCGTGCCGCGACGCGCGCTGCGCCACGTGCCGCGTCGAGGTCGTCGAAGGGGAGCAGCTCCTCGAACCGCCCGCGCGCGGCGAGCGCGATCTGCTCGAGCGCCTCGGCGCCCCGCCGCAGCTCCGGCTCGCGTGCCAGGCGGTGCTCCGCGCGGGCCCCGGGCTGATCCGATTGCGCGGGGTCGTCGGCCGCGAGGGCTGAGCGGCAGGGGGCCCGCGGCGAGCATCGCGCGCGCCCGCCATCGGGCACCGCCGCAGCGCGCACGTCCCCACGCGGCGGAGCGCGCTCCGCCGCCCTCGCGATCGTCTGCTGCGGTCGTGCCCTGGCATTGGCGGCACAGGCGAACGGTGTTAAGGCAGGCCCCGTTCTGAGGCCCGGCTCCTCGGGGAGGAGAGCGAGATCAGGCGCACCCCGGAGCTGCCCGCGCGCGGTGACGACGGGACGCCGCTCGCCTGGGACGCGCACCGCGGCACCTAGAGCCGCGGTCGCCCGTCGGGCGGAGATGGCAACACCGCGCGGAGGAGTGGACGAGACGTGACCAAAGCCAGGAAGCTGCGCGAACTCATGGCCCGCCCCGGGCCGATCGTCATCATCGGCGCGCACAACGGGCTCTCTGCAAAGATCGGCGAAGAGGCAGGGTTCGACGGGCTCTGGGCTTCCGGCTTCGAGATCTCCGCGAGCTACGCGGTGCCGGACGCGAACATCCTCACGATGGCGGAGAACCTCCAGGCCGCCAAGATGATGAACAACACGTCGCTCCCGGTCGTCGCGGACTGCGACAACGGCTACGGCAACGCCGTCAACGTCGTCCGCTGCGTCGAGGAGTACGAGGCGGCGGGCATCGCGGCGATCTGCATGGAAGACAACATCTTCCCGAAGCGCTGCAGCTTCTACGCCGGCGTGAAGCGCGAGCTCGCGGACGTCGAGGAGCACGCGCTCAAGGTCCGCGCGGCGAAGGCGACGCAGAAGGATCGCGACTTCGTGGTCATCGCGCGGACCGAGGCGCTCATCGCCGGCTGGGGGATGGAGGAGGCGCTCCGCCGCGGCCGCGCGTACGCGGACGCGGGCGCCGACATGGTCCTCATCCACTCGAAGAGCAAGGACCCGGACGAGGTGCTCTCCTTCGCCCGCGCGTGGGACCGCCCGAACACGCCGCTCGTCTGCGTGCCGACCATCTACCGCACGACGAGCGTCGACACGCTGCACAAGGCCGGCTTCAAGCTGATCATCTTCGCGAACCACGCGATCCGCTCGTCGATCAAGGCGATGACGGAGACGCTCCAGACGCTGAAGCGCGAGATGTACACCGGCAGCGTCGACGACAAGGTCGTGCCGCTCGAGCGCGTCTACCAGCTCGTGGGCGTCGACAAGATGAAGCAGGAGGAGTCGAGCTTCCTGCCCTCCGGCAGCCCGGGCGTCACCGCCGTCATCCTCGCGGCCGGCCAGAGCCAGGGGCTCCTGCCGCTCACGGAGGAGCTGCCGAAGCCGATGCTCGACCTGAAGGGCAAGAGCATCCTCGAGCGGCAGATCGACGTGCTCAACGCGTGCGGCGTCAAGGACGTCGCCGTCGTGCGCGGGTACAAGAAGGAGGCGATCAAGGTCCCGAACGCCCGCTTCTACGACAACGACGAGTACGCGACGACGAACGAGGTGGTCTCGCTCTTCCGCGCCTCCAAGGAGCTGAGCGGGCCGTTCCTCTTCCTCTACGGCGACATCGTGTTCGAGCGCGGCCACCTCGAGAAGCTCCTCAAGAGCCCGGCGGACATCTCGATCGTCATCGACCGCGCGTACGCCGAGGGCCAGCGGCCCAAGGACGCGCGCGGCGTGCCCGACCTCGTGGCCCTGAAGGACGCGCAGGAGGCCGGCTACCGCTTCGTCGGCGCCGAGGCGCCGCACCGGGTGGCCCGCGTCGGCCGGGCGATCCCGGCGGGCGAGGCGCACGGCGAGTTCGTGGGCATGGCCATGTTCACCGCGAAGGGCGCGCGCCTGCTCACCGACTGCTACCACCAGCTGCAGGAGAGCCGCACGAAGGGCGGCTTCCACGAGGCCGAGTCGCTCCGCAACGCGACCTTCACCGACCTGCTCCAGGAGCTCATCGACCGCGGCGCGGACGTGCAGGCGATCGACGTTTACAAGGGGTGGCTCGAGATCGACACGTTCGAGGACTACCGTCGCGCCTGGGCGCTCATCAAGGAGTGAGGCGATGTCCCACGGTTCAGGCAAATCGTATGCGCCCGAGTTCGTCGCCGCGCTCAAGGAGGCGGGGTTCGACTTCTTCGCGGGCGTGCCCTGCTCGCTGTTGAAGGGCCTGGTCTCGCTGCTCGACGCCGACGCGAGCGCCCGTTACATCTCCGCGACCCGCGAGGACAGCGCCATCGGGATGGCCTTCGGCGCCTGGCTCGGCGGCAGGCTGCCGATGGTCCTGATGCAGAACTCCGGGCTCGGCGTCTCCGTGAACGCGCTGGCCTCGCTCAGCACGATGTACGAGGTGCCCGCGCTGCTCGTCATCTCCTGGCGCGGCGAGGGCGGCAACGACGCCCCGGAGCACATCATGATGGGCGAGATCATGCTCCCCATCCTCGATCTGATGAAGATCCAGCACCGCGTCCTCCGCGCCGCCGAGCCGATGGGCCCCCAGGTGCAGTGGGCGAAGGACGTCATGCTCTCCACCAGGCAGCCGGCGGCGCTCATCGTGCCCGCGGGGGTGCTCGAATGAACAAGCTCGAAGCGCTGAAGGTGTTCACGGCGGCGGTCGGCAAGGACGACCTCGTGGTCTGCTGCAACGGCATGATCGGCCGCGAGCTCTACACGACGCAGGACCGGCCCTCGAACTTCTACATGATCGGCTCGATGGGGCTCGGCCTGTCGATCGGCCTGGGGCTCTCGCTCGCGCAGCCTCGCAAGCGGATCTTCGTGCTCGACGGCGACGGCAACGTCCTCATGGGCATGAACGCCCTCGCCAGCGTCGGCAGCGAGCGGCCGGCGAACCTCGTGCACGTCGTCCTCGACAACCGCTCCCACGCCTCGACGGGCGGGCAGCGGACGATCTCGGGCGACGTGAAGCTCGAGTCGGTCGCCAGCGCGGTCGGCTACCGCGCCACGCACCGCGCCGACTCCGTCGAGTCCTTCGAGGCGTCGCTGCGCGTCGCGCTCGTGCAGCCGGGCCCGGTCATGGTCCTCGCCCTCGTCGACGGCGGCACCGTGAAGGGCATCGGCCGCGTCGCGGAGACCCCGCAGGAGCTCGCCTCCCGCTTCGCGGCCGAGGCGCGCCGATGAGGGCGATCCTGCTCGCCGCCGGCCGCGGCCGGCGAATCGGCCGGGACGCGCCCAAGTGCCTCATCTCGATCGAGGGCAAGACGCTGCTCGAGCGCCACCTCGTGAACCTCACCGAGAGCGGCGTCACCGATCTGACGATCGTCGTCGGCTTCCGGCACGAGATGATCGAGGAGGCGCTCGCCTCGCTCCGCCCTTCGCTGAAGGTCGAGCTCGTCAAGAACCCGCGGTTCATCCACGGCAGCATCGTCTCGCTCCACGTGGCGGCCGATCGGCTGTCAGGCGGCGGGCTGTGGATGGACGCCGACGTGCTGTACCCCGCCGCGCTGCTGCGGCGCCTCGTGAGCTCGCCCCACGAGAACTGCCTGCTGGTCGACGCGAGCTCGGAGGAGAGCGGCGAAGAGATGATGGTCGGCGTCCGCGCCGGCCGCGTGCTCAAGATCGCGCGCCGCGTCGGCAAGGACTGGGACATCGCCGGCGAGACCGTCGGCTTCGCCAAGGTCGGCCCGCAGGGCGGTCGCACGATGCAGCGCCTCCTCGAGGAGGAGGTCTCTGCCGGCCGCCTCGACCAGGAGTACGAGGCCGCGATGGACCGCGCTTTCCAGGAGGTACCGTTCGGAATCGAGCGCGTCGACGACCTGCCCTGGACCGAGATCGACTTCGAAGAAGACGTGGAGAAAGCCCGCCGCCTGGCAAACGCTCTCTAGGAGCGGGCCCTGAGGGGGACTACGCGGATCTGAGCTCGGCGGCGCAGGGCGCCGAGCTCAGGCGACGGCCAGCTTCGCGCGGCGGGATGCGCCGCGGAGGAACCAGCCGTTCAGCCAGATGACCGCGACGATCCAGACGACCCCGCCCGTCGCGAAGAAGACCTGACCCAGCCAGAGCTGGTTCACGAGGAGCGTCAGCACCACCATCGACAGGAACGCGTCGCCGTTCGATATCGCCCAGAGCGCGCCGATGAGGCGCGTGAGCGGCGACGCCTCCTCCCGGATCAGCTGCTTTACCTGATCCGCGCTGGTCGAGGACCGGCTCCGCCGCGGGTCGAACCACTCGTGCTCGAACGCGAGGTGCCCCATGCGCCCGATGAAGACATCGAAATGGGCAAAGAACGAGGAGGAGGGGCCGAGCGCCTGGATCTTCCGGCGCAGCACGTCCGCCGTCTCGTCGGTGCCCGTCTCGAAGATCGAGCAGTACTTGAGCTTGAAGTAGTCCGCGGAGAAAGAGCGCAGCGCCCCCTGGAGCAACGCGATGAGCAGGAGCGCGTTCGTGGACACGGTCGCGCTCCACGGGCCCTCCGGCGGCGGGTGAAGGTGAAGGTGCCAGAAGATGCCGGTATAAAGAAAGACGACGCCCAGCCAGTCGGCCAGGCCGTCAATGGCGTGCCCGGCGGGGCTCACCATCCTCTTCGCCCGCGCCAGCGCGCCGTCCACGCAGTCCAGGATGGAGCGGAGCTCGAACACGAGCGCCCCGGCGATGAGGTGCCTCGGATCATCGAACGTCACCAGGTAACCGGCCAGCGCGGCGAAGAGCGGCTGAACCAGCGTCACCTGGTTCGGCGTGACCGGCGTCCTCATCAGCGCCCGCACGATCCAGCGGGCGATCGGGTACCGATAGTAGCGATTGAGCGGGTCCTCCATCCGCATCTTCCAGCCGCCGGGCACACCGCCGGACTGGGCGGCAGGTGTCGAGCTCTCGGCAGCAGCGCGCGGTTCAGGCATCGGCGATCCCGGCCCGGACTCTAGGGCAGCCGCCCCCGGGGACCAACTGGATTGCGACCTCTCGATGGACATGGCGTGACAGTTCGTTGCAAGCCCGCGTCCCGGCGCCACGCCGCGCTTTCCAGGGTGTATCCCGCGCCTCCAGCGACCAGCCGCGTAGTGTTGTTTGCGCTCCTCAAGCCCCACCGAGAACCGGGCTTCGCACCTCGCGTGCGGGCGCGACAGGCACACTCGGGCGCTCCCTTCCTGTAAAATCACATTCTCTCGCCTGCGGGGCTGCGACATTCGACGAGCGCGCGCGTCCGCTGGAGCCGGTCTGACGCGGCGGCCGCGCCCCGCCGCGCGCTCCGGGGGGGCGCCCTGCGAGAATGGCGGCGCGCCGGGGCTCCCCGGCGCTATGGTGCCGCGGTGGCAAACAGGTCCTGGAGCGCGGCGCTCCTGCTCGTGGCCGCAGGGTGCACCGCGAGCGTGGGATCCATCGGGGCTGTCCTTGGGCGAGATAACGAGTCGCTGGCGCTCTACGTGCGCGACGTGCCGCCGGGCCTCGCCGCCGAGCGAGCGGGGCTGATCCCGGGCGACGAGATCATGATGATTGATGGCGTGTATGTCCGGGATCTCTCGTCGGCAGCGGTGCGCGATCGGCTCCGCGGCGCCGTCGGGAGCGCCGTCGAGCTCACGGTCGTCCGCGGGCGCGACGTGCGGCGCGTCCGGGTCGTGCGCACCGAGCTAAGGGCGCACGAGGGGCTCAAGCCCAGAGAGGAGCAGATCCTGCCTTGAAGCGGGGCCGGTGACCGCTCATTGCGCGGCGAGCGCCACGAGCTCGGCATAGTGCTTGTTCGCGTAGAAGGAGAGCACATCGACGGCGTCGCGCACCTCGCTCGGATCGAGGTCCTGGAGGCGGTACTCGACGCTGAGAATCACGTCGCCCTCCTCGTCGGCCGAGAGCTTGGCCATGTTGATTTCGCGGTTCAGCTGGAGCAGGCGCCGCACGATCGCGTCGCCCTCCTCGAGCTCCATCGGGAGCCGCACGAACGGGATCACCGCGAAGACGACGAAGGGGGGCGAGAGCCGCACGAACAGCGGGAAGAGCCGCTCGGCCCCCTGGAAGTCGCTGCGCATGGTGTCGTTGGATACGACCTCCACGGCCCAGCCCTCGCGCTCGAGGCACGCCTTGATCTCGTCGAACGTCATGCACGGCATCATAACCTCTGGCGGCGCGGCGCACTCGGGGCGAGCGCGCCGGATCGACGGCCCGACGCCCCCCGCTCGTCCGGTCTCGCGGGCGATCCCGCCGGCGAGCTCCCCGCAGGCAGCGCAGCTCCTTCACCGGAGGCAGCTCGTCCGGCCGGCGCTTTTGTCCGCGGAAGGCCGCGGCTCGCGTTGACGGTGCCCCGCGCTCGAACTATGCGTAGAGGTCCGATTTCGAGTCCGCCGAAGGAGCGATTCATGCGCCGTTACCAGTTCACATCCGAGTCCGTCACCGAAGGACACCCCGACAAGGTGTGCGACCAGATCTCCGACGCCATTCTCGACGGGATCCTCGAGAAGGATCCGACGGCCCGCGTCGCGTGCGAGACCCTGGTGAAGACGGGGATGGCCGTCGTGGCCGGCGAGATCACCACCTCGGCGTGGGTCGACATGCCGGTCGTCGTGCGCAACACCATCAAGGACATCGGCTACACCGACGCCGCGATGGGCTTCGACTACGAGACGTGCGCGGTGCTCACGGCGATCGAGAAGCAGTCGCCCGACATCTCCCGCGGCGTCACCGAGGGCGAGGGCCTCTTCAAGGAGCAGGGGGCCGGCGACCAGGGGCTCATGTTCGGTTATGCGACGGACGAGACGTCGGAGCTGATGCCCTCCCCCATCAGCTACGCCCACCGCCTCGCCCGGAAGCTCGCCGATCTCCGCAAATCCAAGAAGCTCGACTGGCTGCGCCCCGACGGCAAGACCCAGGTCACGATCGAGTACGAAGATCAGACGCCCGTGCGCGTGAGCGCCGTCGTCGTGTCGACGCAGCACAGCCCCGAGGTCAAGCACAAGACGATCGTCGACGCGGTGCGGAGCCTGATCATCGAGAAGTGCATCCCGGCCAAGCTGATGGATAAGAGCACGAAGATCTACGTGAACCCCACCGGCCGCTTCGTGGTCGGCGGTCCCTTCGGCGACGCCGGCCTCACCGGCCGCAAGATCATCGTCGACACCTACGGCGGCATGGGCCGGCACGGCGGCGGCGCCTTCAGCGGCAAGGACCCGACGAAGGTCGACCGCTCCGCCTGCTACTACGCGCGCTACGTGGCGAAGAACGTCGTCGCGTCCAAGCTCGCGGCGCGCTGCGAGGTGCAGATCGCCTACGCCATCGGCGTCGCCCAGCCGGTCGGCGTCCACGTGAACACCTTCGGCACGGGCCGCGTAGGTGAGGACGTGCTCGAGAAGTACATCATGCAGAACTTCGACATGCGGCCGAAGGCGATCATCGAGCAGCTCGATCTGCTGAAGCCCATCTACCGAAAGACGGCCGCGTACGGCCACTTCGGGCGTGACGAGTTCACCTGGGAGAAGACGGACCGCGCGGCCAAGCTGGCCGAGGACCTGCTGCGCCCGACGCTCGCCGCGGTCCCCGCGAGCACGAACGGCGCCGGGAGCAAGAACGGCTCCGGAAGCAAGAAGGAGCCGAAGCGCAAGGGCAAGAAGGAAACGGGCGCCCAGGCCTGATCGTTCAGAGCGCTCCGCCCGCTGCGCGGGAGCGGGGCGAACCGTGGACGGCCCCTCCGAGGGGCCGAGAGCGCCGGCGCTGTCGAAGCGCCGGCGCTCTGCGTTTTGTCGCCACGCCCCGGTCTCCTGGAACGCTCGTGGCCGTGGCGCCTGGGTCGGATGCGGGTGCCACGATGTGGGCACTCACCTCACAAAAAAGCACTGGCCTTTGCCGGGATGGGCTGACTGCTGCGGCCGCTTCTGCTGATAAAATCATCGACGACTCCCGTATCGCCGGATCGACCGAACCTCCCTGGTTCCATGCGACCTCGAGGAGCACCGATGAAACCTTGGTTGAATTTCTTGAGCTTCATCACCGCGGCAGGGTGTCTGGGCACGGCCTGCACCGGGAACATCGGACCGGTAGGCGGCCTCGATGTCGGAGAGGGCGGCGCCGCGAGCGCCTCCAGCACCGGCGGGATACAGACCACGACAGCCGAAACGACGGCCGACGCGACGACCGTCGCCACGTCCGCGGGGGTGGGCGCGGGGGACGTGGGCTGCAGCGGCTCGCCGGACGCCGACGACGACGGTGACGGCTTCACGGAGCTCGACGGCGACTGCGACGATTGCAACGCGCTGATCAACCCGCGAGCGCTCGAGCTCCCGACGGTCGGTGGAGAAGGGGGAGCCTCGCCGGAGCCCGTGGACGACGACTGCGACGGCATCGCCGACAACGTGCCCGAGCCGTGCGACGACGGGATCCCGCTCGACGACCTGGATCCGCTCAACGCCGCGAGGGCGGTCGAGCTGTGCAAGATGTCGTCCGGGCCCGACGACTGGGGCGTGGTCTCCGCCGCCTGGGTCATGGTCGACGGCGCGCCGCCGCCGCAGCAACCCGAGCTGCTCGCCAACTTCCACCTCGGGCACGGCATCCTCCCCAAGTTCGGGCCCAACGTCCCGCCGAGGGCGGGCACGCGGCTGCTCGCCCTCTCGAGCGGCACGGCGCGGACGGCGGACGACGAGGGGTTCGAGAGCCCGCAAGGCTTCGACAAGAAGTACGAAGGTGATTTCCCCGAGGGCTTTCCGAAGGCCCCTCGCAACTGTGAAGATCTGGTGCTCGCGAAGCCGTCCGACCCGACCGCCGTCGAGATCACCCTCCGGGTCCCGTCGAACGTCCGCGGCTTCGCGTTCAACGTCAATTACGTCACGTTCGACTGGCCAGTCGTTTGCGACAGCTTCAACGATTACTTCGTCGCGTTCCTCTCGCCGCGGCCGGCCAACCTCATCGACGGCCACATCCTGTTCGACAGCGAGCGGAACGCGATGAGCGTCAACAGCTCCTTCATCGACGTCTGCGCCTGCCCGAGCGGCCCGCCCTGCGATCTCGACGAGAGGGTGTACGCGTGCACCCGCGGGACCCGGGAGCTGCTCGGGACGGGGTTCGAGAGCCGCGCGGGGACGAGCTGGCTGGTCACCTCGGCGCCCGTGGAGCCGAACACGGAGATCAAGATCCGGTGGGGCGCGTACGACGCCGGAGACCACCAGCTCGATTCGACCGGGCTCGTCGACAACTGGCGGTGGCTCACCGACAAGGACGAGAGCGTGATCACGCTGCCCGACCCCCCTGCGCCGCAGCCGTAGGGCGCGTCGCGGCAGCGGCGGCGCGCCCGCGTGCGTGGGAGGCGATGGCCCGCGCGCCGGGCGATCAGGCCGCGATCGGCGCGTCCGAGGTCGCCGCGCCGATGCCGGCGAGCAGCTCCTTGTACCAGGCGGCCGCTCCCGCCGCGCGGCCCGGAAGCGCGCGGCTGCCCCAGAGGACCGAGAGCGTGCGCGTCGTCCCCGCGTGCGTCTTCGTCCGCTGCGCGTCCTTCACGGCGTTCGCGCACGGGCCGTCCGCGTCGAAGACGCAGAGGAGCCCCTCGAGGTCGATCTCCTGCCCCGAGGCGTTGAACACGTAGCGGGAGCCAGCGGGCGCGACCTCGATGCGGAGCGGCGGGCGGGCGCGATCGAGATCGATCACGCTGATGGGCAGGCCCGTGTGCAGCGACACCGCGTTGCACGCGTCCACGGCCGCGTTGATGGGCGCGAGCGATCCCCCCTCGGCGGCGCGGATGAGGTACTCGGAGGCCGGCTTGCCCCGGCCTGTCGGCTTGTAGCCGCCGTGCCGGAGCAGATCGCGGACCGCCGACCGCACGGCGTCGTCCGAGCGGAACGGGGCCGAGGCCTTGTCGGACAGGAGGCCGCGGAGCGCGTCGCTCCCCTGCAGCTCGCCGAGCGGCGCGGGGAACGTCGTGACGAAGGCGGCGACTTCGAGCAGAGGATGCGCCGAGAGCGTGAGCACGCGGCGCACTCTACACGAGCGGCGAGGCTGCGCGAGCGCCTCCTCGGAGCAGGTCGTCATCGGCGCGCTGCTCGCCAGAGGCGCGGTTGGGTGCGAGCTCGATCAGCGCGTTGGACGACCCCTTCGTGATCAACCGCTCGGCGTTGAACGCGAAGGAAGGCCCATTGATGCGCGACGGCGCGCGGCGCGCGACAGCGCTCCTGGATGGATGCTCGTCATCTCACACGCTCTCGGTCAATCCCGCGAATGCGCAGGTCGACTCGATGGTGCCGTGAGCGATCCCGTCCCTCTGCGGCGCAGATCGACTACCCTGGCCGGCCGTGACGACGGACTCCACACGCCCGAAGCTGAGGTCGCCCGCCGAGCTCCGGCGCTCGATGGGCGCCGCGGCGCGGAGCCGCCCAGGAGGCGCCGCACCACCGCTCGCCGAGCGCGTGATCCCGTGGCTGCTCGGGGCCATCGTCGCCGGGTCCGTGCTCGCCATCGGCGCTGTCCATACACCGACGCTGGCCCTCGTGTCCGCGGTCGTGGCGATCGCCGCCGCGCTCTCGCTCCGCGCCAGCGCGCTCGCCGGCGAGCCGTCTCCCGTGAAGGCGCTGCCGGCGCTCACGCTGCTCGGCTTGACCGCGTATACGCTGCTGCAGGCCGCGCCGCTGCCGCTCGCGTGGCTCGAGCGGCTCTCGCCGGCGAGCGCCGACATCTGGTCGCGCTCCCTGATGCCGCTCGGCGAAGCGGCGCCGCGGTACGCCAGCGTCTCGCTCGATCCCGGCGCCACGCTGGTGGAGGCCGTGAAATGGCTGACCTATACCGGCGTCTTCATCACGGCTGCGTTCGTCGGTGCGCGGCGCGGCGCGAAGCTCGGGATCACCCTGGTCTTCGGCAGCGCGTTCCTCGCCGCGCTCACGACGATCGCCCACGGGCTGCTCGGCGCGACGACCGTCTTCGGCCTGTATCAACCGCGGTTCTCGGTGGCGTCATGGCACGTCGGGCCGCTGCTCAACCCGAACAACCTCGCCGGTTACCTGAACCTCGGCATCCTCTCGGGGGTCGGGCTGCTGCTCACGAGCAGGCCGCTCCTGCCGCCCTGGGTCGCCGGCGTCGGGCTCACCACGATCGTCGGGGTCGGCATCATCGCGTCGTCTCGCGGAGGGCTGCTCGTGCTGCCGCTCGGCCTCGCCCTCTTCGCGTTGCTCTCGCGGCGGCGGCGCGGCAGGCACCGCTCCGGCCCCCGCGGCCGGGGCGCGGCGGCGTGGCTGTTGAGCGTGGCCATCGGCGGCGGCGCGCTGCTGGCCGCGCTCGCCGCGACGAACCGCACGCTCGCGGAGATGGCGGACGACAACCTCGACAAGCTGTCGCTCTTTCGCTCGACGCTCCCGCTGCTCGCGGATCACTGGCTCCTCGGCATCGGGCGCGGCGCGTTCGAGACGGTGTTCCCCGCGTACCGACAGTCGCCGGGGAACATCGTGTTCACACACGCCGAGAACGTCGTGATCCAGTGGGCCGCGGAGTGGGGTGCTCCGGTCGCGGCGGCCTCGCTCGTCGCGCTCGGCGTCGCGTTTCGCCCGGGCAAGATCGCCTTGCGCGCGAGCACGGCGGCGCTGGGCGCCTGGGTCGGCTGCGCGGTGCTCGTCCTCCAGAACCTGTTCGATCTCGGGCTCGAGGTGCCAGGCGTCAGCATCGCTCTCGCGGCGACCCTGGGCTCGCTCTGGGGTGAGGCCCATGGCGAGCGGCCACGGCACGAGGCTCCGGCAGGGGCGCCCGGCCCGGAGCGGCGGCGGCCGTGGCAGGCGGCGGCTTGCGCCGCGGCCTCCGCGCTCGCGCTCGTCTCCCTGATGGTGCGCTTCGGCTGGCGCGACGTCGACCACGACCGCCGATCGCTGCGCGCGCAGAGCGACGCCGGCGCGGCGAGCGGCGCCGGCTGGCCACGCTTCCGCGAAGAGCTCCGCGCGGCGATCCTCCGCCACCCCGCGGAGCCGTACTTCCCGCTGCTCGGCGCGGTCGCCGCGCTCCGGGGCAGCGGCGAGAGCCCCATCCCATGGCTCCAGCGCACGCTCGAGCGCTCACGCCGCCACGGGCGCGCCCACCTCCTGCTCGCGGAGGTGCTCGCGTCCCGCGGCGCCAAGGAGCAGGCGCTCCTGAGCCTGCGGCTCGCCGTGGAGGACGACCCCGGCGTGACCGACACGGCCGCGGTGCTCGCCCGGCAGTGGACCCACACGTGGGAGGAGCTGCTGCGGGCCGTGCCGGAAGGCAAGGCCGGGGTCGAGGTGCTCGAGCGCATGGCCACCGCGGGCGACCGCCGGCAAGAGGTCGACCTGCGCCTGCGCTGCGCGGAGGAGGCGATCGCGCGCGACCGCGCGCGGGTCGGCGCGCACTGGGCCGCCGGCGATGCGCTGCTCGCGATGCTGGAGGCCCCGGGCTCCGCCCGCTGCGGCGGTGACGACGGGCGGAGGGCCGCCTGCGAGCGGGAGATCGAGGCGCACGCGGCGGCGGTGCAGGGCCTCGACGACGACTCGTTCTTCGCGGTCCAGCTGAGGGCGCGGCTCCTCCTCCTGGGCAAGAAGAGCGCGGAGGCGGAGCAGCTGCTCTCGGGGAGCTGCGAGCGGCTGGACAACCGGGCCGGCTGTCTTCGCCTGCGGGTCGTCGCGGCGGCGCAGATGGCCTCGTCCGAGAAGCTCCTCCCCGCGCTCCGCGAGCTGCTCTCCGCGTCGTGCACGACGCTCGCGGCGTGCGCGGCGACGTCGACCTGGGCCGGCGACCTGCTCGCGGCGCGTGAAGATTATCCGTCGGCCGTGACCTACTACGCGCGGGCAGCGCAGGACGAGCCGACCGAGGAGCGCCTCCTCAAGCTGGCCGACGCCGCCAGCCGCGCGGGCGCGCACATCGAGGCGTCGAAGGCGCTGGAGCGCCTGCTGCAGCGGCGCGGGGGGCAGGACCCTGCGCTGCGCAAGCGGGTCCTCGAGGAGAAGGCGAAGGCGCTGGCGCCTTCGCTCAGCCCGTAGGTAGATTGCGCACGATCGTGGCCATCTTCGCCTTCCTCCCTCTCCTTCGAATCGCCCTGTGAAGCTGTCGTCGTTGCTGCGCGCTGGGATGCACGGCGGCGCGGGGGTCGCCTTCGCGGTCATCCTGCCTCGCGCCGTCTCGCTCGCGGCCCAGTGGGTGCTCGCGCTGTCCGCCGACCCCGCGGCGCTCGCCGCGCTCGCCAACTACACGTCGCGCGGGATGGTCGTCGTCGCCCTGGTCTCCGCCGGCCTCGCGCCGACCCTCGCGCGCCGGGCGCGCGCCTTCGCGACCAGGGGGGGCCGCGCGCTCGTGGGCGGCGCCCTCGCGCTCGTCGCCGTGTTCGCCTTCAGCTGCACGCTCGCCCATGAGCTGACCACCGGGCTGGGCGGGACGGCGGGTTTGGTCACCGCCCTCTTCAGCGCGTGCTCGCTGCTCGCCGCCGCCTCGCCGAGCATCTGGCCGAGCTGGCAGCTCCAGGGGCGGTATCTGCACGCGCTCGCGGTGCTCCTCGTTTTCTCCCCGGGCGCGTCCATGCTGGCCGCGCTTGCGGGGCGCCCCGATGCCGTCGCCGTCGCGATCGGGATCGCCGGCGCCTCGCCCGCGCTGCTCCTCCTGCGCCCGACCCGGCTCCGGCGCGCCGCGCGTTACGCGATGCTCGTCGTCCGGCGCGCGGTCCCGTACTCCATCGCGAACTTCGCGACCGTCATCGTTTACCCGATCTCGCTCAGCGCCAACCTGAAGCTCATCGGCGACCATCGCGTGGGGCAGCAGGTGCTCTACTGGTCGTTCGCCGCGGTGCTCTCCCAGGCGTCGCAGGCGTTCGCCGCGCGCGCGGTCGCGGGCGCGAGCAGGTCGGGAGACGAGGCGACCTGGCAGGCGCGCGCCGTGCGCGCCTGGCTGCCTCCGGCCGCCCTGCTGTCGCTCCTCGGCGCGGCCATCTATGTGATCTTCACGGTCCGGATCCCCGGCCTGCCGCACTCGGGCGCCGCGCGCGACGCCATGACGATGACGATGCTGGTCTCTGCGGTGGCCCCGCTCGTCACGGACGCCATGTGCATTTACTTCTCCGGCCCGGGTTCGCGCCGCGTGCTCGCGGCGGGCAGCGTGCTGAGCAGCGCGTGCGTGGCCGGATGGCTCCTGCTGGCGCCGGCGCCCCTGGTCCGCCATTTCGGTGTGTTCGGCCCCTCGGTGCTCGTCGGCGTGGCGCGCCTCGCCTTCGTGATCGACGCGCCTGTGCGGCGGTACACGCTCGGCGCGATGCTCCTGCTGATCGCAGCGTTCGCGCTCACGCTGGCGCTCGGCGGGGGCGTGAGCTTCTAGCGCGCCGGCCGCGCGTCGCGCGGCCAGCGCCCGCGAGGTGCCCTGATCGCGCGGCGGCTCGGCGGCGCGCTCGCCGTCCCGCGGGCCCTGCCGAGGGCGACGAGCGCCAGGGCGATAGCGCCGAGACCGGCCGCCCACGAGGCCGGACGCTGCCCAGGCGCCTCGGTGCACACGCAACCACGGCCGTACAGGAGCGTGTCGTCCCATCCGGCCGCGCCGGCTCCGCCATAACCCGCGCTGCCGATGCCCCCTGCCCCGCCGTCGCCGCCCCCCCCTGCGCCGCCGCCGGCGCCTCCTGCTCCGCCGCCGCCGGCGCCTCCGGCTCCACCGCCGCCAGCGCCTCCGGCTCCACCGCCGCCTCCCCCTTCGCCCTGCGGCATCCTCACGATCACGCCGTCCGACCCCCGGTCCGGCGAGAGCCCGGCGGCAGAGACCGCGCGCACGCCGACGTAGTACTTCGCCCCGTCGAGGAGCGGCAGCCCGCCGACCGAGGCTTCGACGACATCGCCCACGTCCTGCCAAGCGGGCGAGCTCAGGTAATCGCCTTGCCCGCCCACGACCGTCACCTGATACGACGTCGCGCCCTCGACCTTCGACCACCTCATGTGGAGCGTGTCCCTGGTCTCGATCTCGTCGATGTCCTCGCCCTGCTCGCCGCTGCCCGGATCGACATCCCAGACGAACTCGGGTGCCGGCAGGATCTCGTGTCGCATGTTGTAGAGGTAGCCATCTGCCACGCTCACGAGGATGTCGTCGTGGCCGTCACCGTCGGTGTCCGCGAGGCTCGGTGAGCCGACGGGGCTGCCGAAAGCATAAGACCACACGAGGCGCGCCGAACACGCGTCGACCGCATAAAGAAAGCCGTTCGTGGAGCCGACGAGGGCGGTCGGACCGGCGGACGCGCGCCCGGTCAGGTTCCGCGAGATCGCCACATCGCCGAGCTGGCCCATCGGGGCGCCCGCCTGTGCTGCGGCGCCCTCCGCGTCGAACGCGCCGTCGCCCGCGAGGACGATGAAGCTCGATTGCCCCCCGCTGGCGGCGTCCAGCACGGAGAACGTCAGCCGCGCCGGATTCATGAACGACCCCTCGACGAGGACGGTCTTGCCGTCACAGCTGGCGATCGCGCCGTGCGGGTAGGGACGGATGTCCTCCACGCCCCTCCACAGCGCGGCGCTCAGGTCGTGCGGCAGCGCCCGCGCGGGGGCATACCCCCCCTGCAGGGTCATCTCGAGCCGATGATCTCCCGACACATCGGCGAGGATGGGCATGAAATAGAGCAGCGTCTCCGGGTTCTCGCCGAGGGGGCTGCCGTTCCGACCCGAGAGCACCTTGGCCCTGTTGATCGCGACCGCCACGTCCTCCGCGCCGTCTCCGTTCCAGTCGGCGATCGCGACGGCCTGTGTGCCGGCGGAGGCGTCGATACGGTGCTTCCACCGCTCTCCGCCGCCCCCATCGATCGCGACGACCTCGGTGCGCAGGCTCGGATCCACCGTGACCGCCACGAGCTCGCGCGCGCCGTCTCCGTCGAGATCCCCGTGCAGCACGTCCCACGCGGGGGGCTTCTCGAGCGGAGTTTCGCTCGTTTGCCTGCCGTTCGCGTCGAGCGTCGCGACGGCGTACTTCACCGGGTCGGTGAGCGGGTGCAGCCGCCTGAAGCACGCGAGCGTCGCGGGCGAGCTCCCCTCGGCGGGGGCGATGGACGCGCCGAACGCGTCCCTCACGCGCCAGGCGGCCTTGGCCGGCGCCACATTGCTCGCGCCGTCGGACGCGACCCGGACGAGGTCGCCCCGGCTGTCGACGACCACGACGCTGGCGGCGGCGTCCTCCGGAGAGAACCTCGCGGCGAGCGGGGCGCGGCCGAAATTGACGAAGGCGCCCGGGCCTGTGTAGAAGCCGCCGACGCGCATCCCGGGCAGGACGTCGCGCCCCTCCCGCACGAGGTTCAAGGGCTCGAACGACGCGTCGAGCAGCGTGAGGAACCCATCGGCCCGGGAGACCACCAGCCGCGGCCACGACGGAGCGCTCGCGACGGGCAGCTCGAGCGCCGCGATGCCGCTTCCGGGC
This sequence comes from Sorangium sp. So ce145, assembly GCF_051525985.1. Taxonomy (NCBI): domain Bacteria; kingdom Pseudomonadati; phylum Myxococcota; order Polyangiales; family Polyangiaceae; genus Sorangium; species Sorangium sp. So ce145. The sequence goes on from NZ_CP150315.1 coordinate 10,036,577, forward strand.
TCGACGGAGTAGACGGCCGCGACCGTCGTCCCGCCCCCCTGCATATCCACCGCGGTGAGCGCCACGGGCTCCGACGTCGACTCGAGCACGAGCTCGCCGCGTCCGTCGCCCGTGAGATCCGGAGTCACCAGCGAGAAGGCGAGGTTCGTCCTGCGGGATCTCGCCCAGTCGACCCGCGTGCGCACCCGCTCGCCGTCCAGCGACCAGAGCCGCTCCAGCGAGCCTCCGGCGGCGCGGCTGAACCGGTACGCCGACACACGCTCTTCGCGCGACGTCACGATCCATTGCTCGGAGCCCGCGTCTCCCTGGACCGCGCCCTGCGCTATCGCGTCGGGAATGGTGGCGAGCACGGCGCCCGTGGCGGCATCGAGCACGAAAGACGTCCAGGTTTCGCCCACCTTGCCACTCGCCAGCACCTCGAGCGCGCCGTCGCCGTCGAGATCCCACGCGAGGCGCGTCGGGGCGCGGGCGTCGCCGCCGTCATTGGGGCTGAGGGTCTTTCGCCAGACCACGGCGAGCGACGGGCTCTCGTCCGGCCTGTACGCGAGCAGGGTGACCTCGCGCGCGCCCTGGTTGCCGCGGACCCGATTCTGGAAGCAGAGCGCGTGCTGACCGGGGCTCGCCCGATCGCCCATGGTCACCGCCTCGCAGACGGCCGCGCCGAGATGGACGCCGATGCTGGCCGACTCCGCGAAGACGTCCCCCGATCCCGAGACGAGGAATAGCTGGTCATAGGAGGACACGAGGAGATCGTCCGCGCCGTCTCCGTTCCAGTCGCCCACCGTGTCGATCGTCGCGTTGCAATGCACGCGCCGCGGAGGAGGAGGCAACCGCTCGACAGCGCCGAACCCCCTCGCGAAGCTGTAGATGACACCCGGGCTGTCCGTGCGCACGGTGCAACAGCCACACTCGTCCAGGAAGAGATCGAGATGACCGTCGCCATTGAAATCGGCGAGGCGCGCGGCCCCGAGCGTCCCGAGCTCCGAGGCGTCCTCGCGCCACAGGATGGCTCCGCTCGATCCATCGATGACCGCCGCGCCCGCGCCGCTCAGCGCGACGATCTCGAGCCGCCCGTCTCCGTCGAGATCGTCGACGGAGTGCAGCGTCTGCAATCCCAGCGATGGGGTGCTCCAGCGGACGAATCCCAGCGGATCGGAGAGGACGACGCGGCCGCCGGACACAAAGAGCAGGTCGATATCGCCGTCCTGGTTCGTATCCCCTGCGAGCACCCGGCCTGTCCCGAGGACACCGCCGAGGTACGCCCGCCAGTAGGGCGCCGGCTTCACGATATTGCTCGTGGACGACGTGGCGCCCGTGCGCTGCGCGTCGTGACGGGCAGATGGCCAGTCGGCGAAGGCCGAGGCTCCATCGAGGAGGAGCGCAGAGCAAACCGCGCTCGCGACCGCGCCGCGCGCCATGAAGGACGATCGTTCCATTCTGACTGCCCGAGCGCGTTTTTCGCTTCCAGACGCGCGGCCGAAGTGTACTCCATCGGCGCGAGCGTCGCACCGCGCGAGAATGTGCCGCACCTCGCCTCCCCGACGCCAGGCCGCCACGAGGCCGCGCATTTTCACGATGCGCACATTATACCACATCGTCCCCCTAGTGAGAACCCCGGCTTGAATTTTGGAGACGCCGCGGGCACCTTACCCCTCCGCGCGGACCTCTACCCTCCACGAAGGCGCTTCGAGCGCATGACTTATGGCCGACGAATCCAGAGCCCCCTCCACGACCGCTCTCCGCGACGACACCTCAGGCGAGCGCGCGTTCGACCTCGTCGTCACCTGGCGAACGGTCAGCAAGCACTGGGCCATCGCGCTGACCACCCTGCTCCTTGTCGCCCTCAGCGTCACGTTTTATACGCTCGGGCAGAAGAAGATCTATCAATCCGCGGCGACGGTGCAGTTCGATCCGAACCCTCCTCGGCCCCTCGGCCGCGGGGTCGACACCGTGGTCGACATGGGCGCCGGCTCGTACTGGAACAACCGCGAGTACTATGAAACCCAGTACAAGGTCATCCGGTCCATCCGCGTGGCGCTGGCGGTCGTCGCCCAGCTCAACCTGCAGAACGATGCCTATTTTCTGAAGGACCTCCCGAAGGACGCGGCCTCGCCCGGGCCGATGTCCGTGACCCCGGAGGAGGCCGCGGAGATCCTGCGCGAGCGGCTCGTCGTCGAGCCGGTGAAGGACAGCCGCCTCGCGGTGATCCGCTACAACGACGCGGATCGCGAGCGGGCTCAGCGCATCCTCACCACGTTGATGGACATCTACATCGAGCAGAATCTCGATGACGCGCTCGCCTCGACGAACTCAGCGGTCGATTGGCTCCGGGCGCAGCTCGACAAGCTGAAGTACGATCTCGAGACGAGCGAGACGTCGCTCCACGAATACAAGCTCAGCAAGAACATCCTCGACGTCGATTTCGAGGACAAGACGAACCTGCTGCGCGAGGAGATGAAGCAGATCAACGACGCTCTCACGTCCGTGCGCACGAAACGTGAAGAGTTCGCGGCCCGGAGCCACGAGCTGTCGAAGCTCGATCCGAACAACCCGCTCGACCTCCCCGCCTCCGAGCTCATCCAGAGCCCGGTCCTCCAGATGCTGCGCGCGCGCCAGGAGGAGTGCGTCCGTGAGCGCGACGCGCTCATCGGCTCCGGCAAGGGCGAGAACCACCCCGACGTCCGCGCCGCGACCGAGCGGGTCGCCGCCAACAGGAGCGCGCTGATCGCCGAGATCAAGAATGTTCAGGGCGCCGTCAACCGCGATCTCGCCATCGTGAAGCGCCAGGAGGGGGGCCTCGTGGGGCTGCTCGAGGACGCGAAGAAGCAGGCGTTCGAGCTGAACTCCCTCAAGATCGAGTACGATCGACTCCGCAGGACGAAGGACAACACAGAGAAGCTGTACCAGCTCGTCCTGGAGCGCACGAAGGAGAGCGATCTCCAGCGAATGCTGCGGGTGAACAACATCCACGTCCTCGATCGACCGAACTTCCCGCTCACCGCGCTGCGGCCGCGCGTCGGCGTCAACATCGGAATAGGCATCCTCGCCGGGCTGCTCCTCGGGATCGGCGCTGCGCTGGCGCGGGCGATGCTCGATCGCACGCTGCGGACGCCGGATGAGGTCGAGCGGGAGCTCGGGCTGCCCTTCCTCGGGCTCCTCCCGGAGTTCGACAAGCGGGACCAGAAGGAAGCCCAGCGCCGCAGGGCGCGCCACCGCGGCAAGGCCGCGCCGCAGCTGGGCCGGCGCGAGCTCGTCGTGCACGACCAGCCGACGAGCGGGATCGCCGAGGCGGCGCGCGCGATCCGGACCAACCTGCTCTTCATGTCGCCCGACCGGCCTTACAAGACGCTCCTCATCGCCAGCGCGGGCCCCAGCGAGGGCAAGACGACCGTGTGCTGCTGCATCGCGGTCGCCATGGCGCAGGCCGGACAGAAGGTCGTCCTCATCGATTGCGACCTCCGCAAGCCGCGCATCCACCAGATCTTCGGCAAGAGCCCGGAGCTCGGCGTCACCAGCGCGCTGCTCGACGACTCCGTGGTGGACGACGAGAGCGCGCTCAAGACCGAGGTCGAGAACCTCTACGTCATCCCGGCAGGCCCGATCCCGCCGAACCCGGCGGAGCTGTTGCACAGCGAGCGCTTCCAGGCGCTGCTCCAGAAGCTCCAGCGCCGCTTCGACCGGGTCATCATCGACAGCCCCCCCATCGTGGCGGTCACCGACGGCGCCGTGCTGTCGACGCTGGTCGACGGCACGGTGCTCGTCGTGCGCGCCTCCGCGACGAGGCACGACTTCGCGCGCCATGGGATCCGCGCGCTGCTCGACGTCGGCGGCAAGACCGTGGGCGTCGTGCTGAACGCCGTCGATCTGAAGCGCCAAGAGTACGGGGTGTACCACTACTATGGCGACAGGAAGGACGGCTATTACCACGCGCCCTCCGAGCCGGCGCCCCCGGCCCCGACGGACGCTCCTGCACCCCCCTCCCCGCCCCCCTCTCCACCCCCGTTGCCCAACTGAGGAGCGCCGCCGTTGCCCTCGCTGAGACTCCCCCGCGCGCGCGGCGCTGCGCGCGCCGCAGGCGCGGCGCCCGCGCGGCGGACGAAGACGCCCCTCGGCCGGGTCACCGCGACGCTCCTCGTCGGGACGCTGGCGGCCCTCGGCCCGATCCTCGAGGGAGCGCTCGGCGACGGCCGCGGATGGACGATCGGCCTCTTGATCTTGCTGGCCGCCCCGTCGCTCGCCCGCGCCAGCGGCCCCCGGTTCCATCCGCTGGATCCGGAGACCTACATACCAGCCGCCTATTTCCTCAGCGTCGCCTACTCACCTATCCTGCGCCTCCTCATCTCCCGCGAGTTCTCCCTGTCGAGCCATGAGACGGCAGCCATGCGGGTGGCCTATGCCGGCGCGGTCGGGTGCGCCCTCGCCTGCACCGCGCTGAGCCGCCGCCAGGAAACACCCGACCTGCAGCGCCTTGTCCCGGCGCACAGGCCCAAGGCGACGCTGGACCAGGACTGGGCCACGATCCTCGTCGGCATGGTGGGCCTGGGGCTCGTGGCCACGTGGATCGCCACGATCGGCGTGGGGCGGTTCTTCTCGATGAACTACGCCTCCAATCACCTCGAGGCGGATGGCAAAGGGCTGCTCACCGGCGGCTGGCATCTCATCGGGGTGGCCGTCGTTTACCTCTTTCTCCGGGTCGTATCGCTCCGCAAGGCGGGGCTGGCCGTGCCGAGGGTGGTCTCGCTCGCGGGGTTCTGCTTCTTCGTGAGCTTCCTGCTCAACACGATCATGGGCCGGCGGGGCCCCCTCGTCTGGACGGTCCTCTCCGTCGCCCTCGCTGCGCACGCCTTCGGCATCCAGATCCGACGCGTATGGCTGGCCATCGGAATGGTGGGCGTCCTCTTCTACGGCATCGTCGTGGAAGGCGCCCGCGCCGAGCAGGGCAGCGGGCTCGACGCGCAGATATCGTCGGCCAGCGCGTACCTCGATCGGATAGAGAACCCGCTGGAGATCGGAGAGCTCCAGCGCGTCTACGCCAACCTCGTCAGCGTCGTGAACGAGCAGCCGCCCATCATCAGCTACCCAGGCGAGAGCTGGGTGAACGCGGTCCTCATCCTGGTGCCCAAGCCGCTCTGGAGCGAGCGACCGCTCGGCCTCGCGCAGCGATATGCCATGTGGACGGCCCCCGACCTTGCGCGCCGCGGCGCCGGCTTCGCGATGGGCGCCGCCGCCGAAGGGTACCTGAACTTCGGGCTCGTCGGCACGGCCATCGAGATCGCGGTCTTCAGCGCGCTCTTCTTCATGATGCCGCTCCTCGTGGCCGGCGCGCGCGGCTCGCCCCTGCTCGCCCGCGCCGCGGCGGTGAACCTCGCCTCGTTCGCGTACAACCAGTTTCGCGGCGAGCTGACCGCGCTGCTCAAGATCGCGGTGTCGCTGGGGATCGCGCTGCTCGCGACGGTCGTGCTCACCTCGGTGGTCGCGCACCTGCGGCGCGGGCTGGCGGCGCTCGGCCCGACACGCCGGAGATCCGGGCGGCGCCTGCGCGATCCGCGCCTCGGGCCCTCGTCGGCGCTGGGCCGGTAGCCGCGCCGACCGGGGTTGGCCGGCGCGAGCACAACGCGGGACCGCGCGCCCGCAAGCCGCAGGATGGACCGCGCGGCGCGCGGCGTCGGAACATGAAGAGCGGAGAAGCCAGGTCCTTATCGTCATGAGATTTCCCTTTCGTTTGAACCGTTCAGGCTGGCCGGCGCGCATGCTGCCTCGCAGGGTCTGCTTCCCGGACCCTCGGGCCCTTCTCCGGCCCGAGGAGATCACGTCGCCCGAGGTGTTCTCGGAGCGGATCTCCGTCCTCTTGCTGGGCGGCACCTACAAGACGACGCGGCCGGGCAGGCACCGGCAGAGCGACGCTCTCCTCGTGGGAGCGCTCCGCCAGAAGAGCCCGGTCGTCCTCGATGTCGGTGCCTCCGACGGGAGCACGGCGCTCGATCTGATCACCGCGCTCGGCGACGCCTTCGAGGCGTACTACGTGACGGACAGGGCGCTCTCGCTCCGGGTGCGCGCAGACGACCGCGGGCGCGCGTTCTTCTACGATGCGGACGGCGCCTGCGTCCTCGCCGCCACCCCGCGCTTGCTGTTCTATCCCGCAGCGGCGGGCTCGCGCCGCTGGCCGCGCTGGGTGCTCCCCGGGTGGCGCGGCGCCATCCCGCCGTTCGACCCGGCCTATCCGGAGGTGTCGCTCGTCCAGCCGCGGCTCCGCGAGATCGCGCGCCGTGACGCGCGCGTGCGCCTCAGGCCCCACGACATCTTCCAGCCGTGGGACGGCCCCGCGCCGACGGTCGTCAAGGCAGCGAATATCCTGAACCGCGCCTATTTCTCCGACGATCAGATCCGCCGAGCCGCGCGCAATTTCTGGCGCGCGCTCGCGCCTGACGGGCTGCTCCTTGTGATCGACAACCGCGACGCCGAGAAGGCCTCGCTGTTCGCGCGAACGGAGGGCGGCTTCGGGCACATCGACAGCATCCATGGCGGAACCGAGATCAAGGAGCTCATCCTGAGCTGCTGAAGCCCCTCTCTCATCGGCAGCGAAGCTCGCTTCCCACGCACGGACCTCCCTGAAGCCCTCATGCGCATCCTCTACGTCTCTCCCTACTTTCCCCCCGAGCCCGGGGCCCCTGCCGCGCGTGTCTCCGAGCTCGCCCGGGCCTGGCGGCGTGCCGGACACGAGGTCACGGTCCTGACGGGCATGCCGAACCACCCGACAGGGGTGATCCCGGCTGCCTATCGAGGTCGGCTCCGCGTGGAAGAGGACTTCCACGGGGTCCGGGTCCTCCGCACCTGGATCTACGCCGCCGCCAACCGGGGCAAGGTGCGCCGCTCGCTCGCGTATGGGTCCTTCGCCCTGTCCGCGCTCTCGCTCGCGCAGCTCGGTTTACCGCAGGCCGACGTCCTCATCGCGACGAGCCCCCAGTTCCTCGCGGCCGTGGCCGGCTACGGGCTCTCGAGGCTCCGCGGGCTGCCGTTCGTGTTCGAGGTGCGCGACCTCTGGCCCGAGTCGATCGTGGCCGTAGGCGCGCTGTCGGCCGGGCACGCGGTCGTGCGCGGGCTCACGCGCGTCGAGGAGCACCTCTACGAGGCGGCCGACGGGATCGTGGTCGTCACGCAGAGCTTCCGGGAGCGGCTCATCCAGCGAGGCGTCCCCGCCGACAAGATCGACGTCATCAGGAACGGCGTGGACCTCGGGCGCTTCACCCCCGCCTCGCGCGACACGCCGCTCCGCGAGAAGCTCGGCTTCGGCGACCGCACCGTCGTGGCGTACGTCGGGACGCACGGCATGGCGCACGGCCTCTCCGCCGTGCTCGACGTGGCGAGCGGCCTGCGCGCGCGCGACGACGTTCGTTTCCTGTTCGTCGGCGAGGGGGCGGAGCGAGCCAGCCTGGAGGCGCGCGCCCGGGAGCTCGGGCTCTCCAACGTGACGTTCCTCGGCGCCCTCCCGCGCGATGCGGTCACCGAGGTGTACGCGACCGCCGACATCTGCCTCGTTCCCCTGCGCAAGACCGAGCTCTTTCAGACGGTCATCCCGTCCAAGATCTTCGAGATCCTCGCCATGGAGCGGCCCATCGTGATCTCGGTCGACGGCGAAGCGCGGTCCATCGTCGAGGAGGCGAGCGCCGGCGTCTTCGCTCCCCCGGAAGACGTGCCGGCCATGACCCGGGCGATCGTCGAGCTCGCCTCCGATCCCGAGCGGCGAAGGCGCATGGGGCCGGCAGGGCGGGCCTACGTGATGCGCTCGTTCGAGCGCGACATGCTCGCGCGCGAGTATGTCGATGTGCTGGAGCGCGTGCTCTGCCGCGCGCGCTCTCGTGAAGGCCAGAGCAGGAGCAAGCGATGAACCTCCCGCGGATCGCCCGCACCCTCGTCCAGCTCCATCCGCTGCAGGTCCTCGCCCGCCCGATCGCCCTCGGCCACCGCGCGCTCGGCGGGGGGCCGAGCGCGGCGCTGGCGCCTCGCCTCCGGCCGGGCTTTGCCCCGCCGAGCCCGCGGTTCGCGGCCTTCGCCGACGCGGAGAAGGAGCGCGGGCGCGCGCGGCTGGCCGCCATTCCCGAAGGGTCGCTCCTGCACGCCTACGAGCGCGCCTACGGCTATGAGCTCGGGGCCGAGCCGACCCTCCCCGCCCCGAGCGCGTGGGACGACCCGATCGCGTCCCACCCGTTTCCCGCGTCGGTGCGCGCCCGCCGGCTCGCGGCGGCGGCGCGCCTCGGCCGCCCCGGGCTCTCTGCCGAGCTGGCGCGCGCGTGTCGGGCCATCGCGCTCGGCCTCGAGCTTCACCTGCTCGCCAATCACCTCCTGGAGAACGCGATCGGGCTCGTGTGCGGCGGCGCGGTGGCCCGCGGGCCCGAGGCCGAGGCGTGGTGGCGGCTCGGCTCCGCGATCCTGGCGTGGCAGCTGCCGGAGCAGTTCCTCGCGGACGGCGGCCATTTCGAGCTCTCCGCGTCGTACCACCTCGCGCTGACGGCCGGGCTGCTCGAGGCCATCGAGCTCGCGCAGGCGGCCGGCCGCGAGGTGCCCGAGCGCTGGAGGACCACGGCGGAGAGGGCGCTCGAGTGGGCCGCCGCCGTGCGCGCGCCGGACGGCTCGTACCCGCTCTTCAACGATGCGTCGCTCGACGCCGCGCCGGAGCTCGACCACGTCCTCGCCCTCGGCGAGGACCTCGGCCTCTTCACGCCGGGCAGGGCCTCCGGTGGCGGGCGGGCAGCCCCCGGCACGCCGGGCGCGCCGCCGGACGACACGCCGTCGCTCGACCACCTCGCGTCCACCGGCTGGGTGATCCTGCGGTTCGGCGACCGGGCCTGGCTCGCGCTCGACGCGGGGATGGATGGAGCCCCCTATCAGCCCGGGCACGTGCACGCGGACGCGCTCACCTTCGAGCTATGGCTCCACGGAGAGCGCGCTGTCGTCGACTACGGGGTCTCCAGCTACAAGGCCGACGGCGACCGGCAGACCACCCGCTCCACGCGCGCCCACAACACGGTGGAGCTCGGCGACGTGGATTCGAGCGAGGTGTGGAGCGCCTTCCGCGTCGGCCGCCGGGCGCGCGCCGGGGTGCGCAGGCTCGAGCGCGCCCCGGCGCACGTCGCCGTGGAAGCTGAACACGACGGGTATCGAGCGCTCCCCGGGGCCCCCCGGCATCGCCGGACGGTGGAGCTGTCCGCCCGGGAGCTCGTGGTCCTCGACGACATCCTCGGCGGCAGGACGAGCGCCTGCTCCCGGCTCAGGCTCGACGAGGCCGCCTTGCGACGCCAGCCCATCGAGATCGAGGGTATCCAGCTCACGCCCGAGCGGAGCTCGGGCGTCTGGCACCCCTGCTTCCGGAAGCCCCAGGCGGCCACGGTGTTCTCCGTGCGAGGCGACGTGCGCGACGCCTGGCGCGGCGGGTTTCGCGTCCGCTTTTAGACGGGGCGCGTCTCCGTGCGCTACTCGCGCACGAGGCTGCCTGTGAGCGTGATGCGAAAAGGCGCGAGGGCCTCGACCTTGTCGAGCACGAGGTGCAGCGCCAGCGCGGCCTGGTGGAGCCCGGGGATCAACACCGTATAGCTCGGGTGGTCGACCCCGGTAGCGAGCTTGTCGACGCGGAAGCCCGCGGCCTTCGCGAGGCGCTTCACGGCCCAGACCGTGTTCATGCGGAAGTACGTCGGGTACGGCTTGGCATTGTCGCTGCCGCTCGTCCCGCGCAGCAGCCCGACGTAGAGCGTATGAAACCAGTGCGGCGTGAGGTGAGTCGCGAGGCCCGAATAGGAGAGGAGGTTCGGCGCCGTGAACACGAACCGCCCCCCCGGCCGCAGCAGGCGGTGCGCCTCGCGCAGCACCGCCTCGGGCCGCTCGAGGTGCTCGAGCAGGTGGTCCGCGGCGATCACGTCCGCGCAGCCGTCCGGCAGCGGGATCGACTCGCCGAACGCGCAGATATGCCGCTGCGCCGGGTTGCGCGCGAGCGCCTCCTCATCCGGATCGACCGCGTAGATGGTCTTGCCGTCGAGAGGCACCGTCGCGACCTTGCCGAACCACAGCGGCCCGCAGCCGAGGTGGATGATGTCCGTCGCCGGCGCGACCGCCTCGTCCACGATGCCCTGATAGACCTTCCAGTAATGCGCATGATCGCTGAAACGATAATAGAGCTCGTTCGTCTTGCTGTTGAGACCAACGATCTTGCGGGCAATATCCACGATATCTCCTCAGTCAGTCCGGCACGAACACATCAGCGCGGGACAGCGGCCCCTCACACCACCGAGAAGCGCCCATGCGGGCGCGAATCCCGCGTGCGCGGGGGCGGCCGGCGCAGCAGCAGGCGCTCCGCAGAGTCCACGACGAGCTGCAGCAGCATGTCGGCCTGCGGATTGACCGCGCACTCCTCGCTGTCCCAGCGGAAGCGCAGCTCGACGGTCTCGCCCTCGAGCTGGATCGGGAACACCGCGACCACCGCCTCGCGGAGCTGCTGCGCCGTCGCCGCGTCCTGCGCCCAGCTCCAGGGCTTCACGCGCGCGCTGCCGTTGGCCCCGGCGGAGCTCACCTCGAGCGCGACGAGCTTCGCCTCCTCGGCGAAGCGCTCGAGCACCGGGCGCAGCTTGTCCACGCCGCTCGCGGCCTCCATCTCCATCAGCGCCCACGGCACGGCGCGGCGCAGCGCCTCCACGGTGGCCTCGCGGGCGCGCCGGGGGTCCTGCGGCTGCGCCCCGAAGAGCGGGAGCGAGCCCGCCGTGCGCACCACGATGAAGAGCACCACGCTGCAGGCGACGAGGGCGAACCCGATCTCGAGCGAGCGGCCGACATACGCCACCAGCGCGACCACGGTGAACAGCAGGCTGAGCCCGTACAGGATCAGCACCGCGCTGCGATGCGAGTGGCCCTTGTCGAGCAGCTTGTGGTGGATGTGCGAACGATCGGGGGCGAAGATCGGCCGGCGAGCGACATAACGCCGCACCATCGCCGAGATCATGTCGAAGATCGGCAGGCCCAGCGCGAGCAGCGGCACCATGACGGCGAGCGCGGTGCCGCCCTTGTGCGTGCCCACGCCGAAGAGAGGGATCGCGGCCAGCATGAACCCGAGGAACATGCTCCCGGTGTCCCCCATGAAGATCGTCGCGGGGTGAAAGTTGTGAAACAGGAACCCCACGATCGCGCCCGCGAGCGTCGCCGCGAGCAGGCAGATCACCATGTTGCCGGGGTAGCCGCCGAGGTACGCGGTGATGAAGTTCGCGACGCAGGCGAAGAAGCCGACGCCCGCCGCGAGCCCGTCGAGCCCGTCGATCAGGTTGACCGCGTTGATGATGGCGACGAACCACGGAATCGTCACCAGGAACGAGAGCGGCCAGAACGATACATGCCCGAAGTACGGCAGCGTCACGCACTCGAGGCGGAGCCCGCAGGCCCAGGCGATCGACGCGACGAGGACCTGCGCGGCCAGCTTGTGCCGCGCGCGCATTCCCTTCGTGTCGTCCCAGGCGCCGACCGCGGCGATCGCCAGCCCTCCAGCCAGCAGCCCCAAAACCAGCGAGCGCTGCGAGAACCACAGCAGCCCGATCTGCGTCCCCAGCGCGACCAGGATGAACAGCGGCAGCACGAAACCCGCAACGATCGCGAGCCCGCCCAGGCGCGGGACGCACCGCGTGTGTACGCGCCGCGCGGTCGGCTCATCCACGGCCCCCACCGTCACCGCCAAGCGGCGCGCGAGCGGCGTCGCTGCCCACGAGAGCACCAGCGCCAGAATGACCGCCGTGAGCGTACTTACCATCGCTCGCTCCTCTGAAAATCCCGCACCCCTAAGGTGCGGCGCGGCGGGCGACATTCATAGCTCATCACCATGGCGGACAGCCCGTTGTTGGTGCGCACTTCGTACCCCAAGTCAGCACACGGAACAACCCAGGAGCAGGCTTTGGAATGCGGCGAGCATCTGGAATTTTCTGCTGTCGCTTACATTTTACAGTCACATCGAACAATTTTACCTGTGAGTGTCTACCATGGTGCGTCGGCCTGGTGACAATGTCGTTATGCCGGACTCGTCCGTGCCGGGCTTGCCGTGAAAGCGGAAACGCCTTCACGTGACAGCGGAAACGCCTTCATCGGGACAGAGACGTGGCGGCGAGCCCTTCCTCGTCTCCGCTGGGCGTGGAGCCCCTCGCGAGGCGCGTGGCGCTCCATAGCAGCGATGGAGCCCGCGCCTTGTGTGCGTTTTCTGGCCCGAGACTCCATGGTGTGATGGAGTCGGGCCATCAGCTCTTTTCGGCGACGCAGAAGATGTACGGAGACGTGACGGCGTTCGGTCGGGGTGCCAGGCCGCGCGCGTCGAGCGCCCAGACGAGCTCAGCAACGGCGGAGGCAGCGCCGACCGCCGGCAGGCGAAGCCAGCGCGACCCGATGCTGCCCACGCCGAAGAGGCTGACGTCCAGCGGGAGGATGTAGTCGCTCCGCAGCACATGGAGGCCCGCGTCGCGATGCGCCTTCACCAGCGCCTCGCGGTCCAGCGGAACATGAACGTCGTAGGTGGGCCTGTCGGTGACCTTGGCCACCCACCCCACGAGCCCGCGCATGTTCGGGATCTCCGTGACGATGCGCCCGCCCGGGCGCAGGTAGCGCGCGCATGCGCGGAGGCAGCCCGCCGTGTCCTCGAAGTGCTCGACCACGCCGAGCGACACCACCGCGTCGAAGGCGCCCACGAAGCGCTCCGGCGGCTCGAACAGATCGGCGCACACGATCTCGCCAGGGATGCCGGCGCTCGCGAGGATGTCCCGCTCCTGCGCGCAGCCAATCTCGGTATAGTCGAGCCCGCTGACCTGAAAGCCAAACTCACGCGCGAGGTAGGGGAGCCAGGCGGAACGACCACAGCCGATCTCCAGCAGGCGTTGCCCCTTCGTGTCCATCCCCTCGAACGCGCGAACGAACTCCCGATGAAATGCCTGGCGCACGTATTGCCGAAACCCACGCGCGTGCGGATCCACCGGCTTTGGGAGCGACCGGTTCGACCACACTTGATTCCAATGCGCTTTTCCTGCCTTGTCTCCGGCCGACGACGCCGTGTTGCTCATCACGTCCTCGCTAGGGCAGGGCCGCCGGCGGGGCGGATGCCTCGCGAAAGAAATCACGGTTTCCCAGCTCGGTCCAGGACAATTCTGGACGAATTGTCGCAGCGCGGCACCCCGGGCGCTCCCCGGCCGGGCGAGGCCAGCGCGCCCTTGGCCATGCAGATCCGCGCGGGTCACCCGCGCCATGGAACAAGGCGCGCATGGAGATGCGCCCGGTCACGCGGTCGGGCCGACCCGATCCTGCGGATCAGGCGCTCGGGTTATCCAGCTCGTAGTACTTGAGCTTCCTGTCGGACGCGATGATCCTGAACGGATTCCCGGCGACGACGGAGTTGGACGGCACGTCCTTGTTCACGACGCTGTTGGCTCCGATGATCACGTTATCCCCGATGGTGATGTCGCCGAAGATCGCGCTTCCCGCCCCGACATAGACGTCGTTGCCCAGGCGCGGGACGCCCTGGCTGCCGAAGTTTCTCCCTATCGTGACGTTCTGGCAGATGAGGCAGTTGTCGCCGATGACCGTCCTCGTGTGGATCACGACCCCGAGCCCCCAGTAAGCGAGCCTGAAATTCGCCCCGATCGTGGCCGAGGAGGGGACGAAGACCGCGAACACGAACCTGTTCAACCACGTGATGAGCGTGGCGATGAAGGTCAGGTTGTTCCGATAAAAGAAGTTTCCCAGCCGGTACAGCAGCACAGAAGGGTTCTTCATAGCGTCGACAGCAGGTCTCTGAACTTGGTCACGGCATGACCCATCCTGTTGGTCTGCCTCACCCTCTCGAGCGAGCGCCGCGAGAACTCCTCCAGCAGCGCCGGCTCGCGGAGGACGGTCAGGACCGCCTCGGCGATCTGGCCCGGGCTCCCGACGTCCACCAGGAGCCCATTTCTCCCGGACACGACGAGATCGTTCACGGCGCCCACCCTGCTGGACACGACCGGGACCCCGAGGGCCATGACCTCCAGCAAGGCGTTCGGGAACCCTTCGCTGTGCGAGGTGAACACGCACAGATCGAAGGACGAGATGACCTCGTTCTTGTCCGTCGAGAGCCAGCCCATGTACTCGGTGTTCTCGAGCTGGTTCTCGGAGATGAACCTGCGCACGTCGTCCAGCTCGCTTCCGTCTCCGTAGATCTTGGCGCTGACCGAGGCGTTCGCCCGCTGCAAGAGGAGCATGGCCTCGAGGAAATCGTAAATCCCCTTCTGCCTCTCGATCCGGTTGAAATAGAGCAGCCTCAAGGGCCTGTCCATGGCCTGAGGGTATGCCTTGTGTCCCACGTCGCCGAAGCTGGAGTCGGGCAGCCAGTTCTCGATGACGACGAGTTTGTCCCCGCGCTCCTCGGGGACCAGGCTCTGGAAGAAGCTCCGCCAGGTTTCACTCTGGCATATCACGACATCGCAGGATCTCACGACGGCGCTCAGGTACGACCTGTACAGCCTGCTCCTGGCGACGTTGTCGACGATCGGCCCCGAGCGAGGGAAGATGGCGACCTTCTTGCCGAGCAGCTTGCCGAGGAGCCCGATCGACCCCTTCTCGACGAAGCTCAGCCCCGAGCTCGAGAACAAGAGGACCGCATCCACCCTCGAGAAGAGCAGCGCCCTGACGCACGTCAGCACCCTCGGCGCGATTCTGTGCAGCCTGCGGAGCGCCGATTGCACCCGGATGCTGTCGAGGGTGGAGTCGACGAGGAGGAAATCGAAGTCATCTTTCAGATCGCTCTCGATCAGAGAGCGACAAGCAAAGTACTGCCCACCCATCTTCCCGTCAGCCGGGGGATTGAACGAGCCCACGAACAGGATTCGTTTCTTGTCTGCCATCGGGTCGCTGTCGTCTCGGAGGTGATACCATACCTGTGCGGCGATGGATGGCGGGAACGCCCGCTCGCCGAGCGCCGCGCCGACAGCGCCGGATCGTCACCGAACGGCCCGCGGTCAGAGGAAAGCAGTCAGCCGGACTCGGCACAGGGCGGTGGGGGCGGGCTCTCTGGGCGCGCCCTCCCGCCGCCCCGACCAGCCGCGGCGCGGCCGCGTCCGGCGGCCCGTGACGTTGCTCCTCCGTCACCTCGAGCGGCCACCGATTCCGCCCCCTTCCGCTGTTTCACGCTGGCCCCGTACGACCCGGTTGACAGTCTTGGCGCTCCGACCTACAAGGTCCCCAACCCTCACGCGCACGTAAGGGTCATGGTTTCAACCGAGCACGGTTTCGAGCGCAATGAGCCGATGACCACCCGATGACCACCCGCCACCACCTTCCGCTAGCCCACGAGCAAAGCATCGGGGGGCCCGTCACGTCCAGCACGTCCCGAACGGACGACGTGATGGGGGCTCTCGGTGGTGCCGAGGAGGAGGAGCGCCTCCTTCAGGTGGGGGACATCGCCAAGGCGACCGGGAAAACCGTGCGGGCGATCCACCACTACGAAGAGGTGGGGTTGCTCACGCCGCACGCCCGCTCCAAGGGGCGCTACCGGCTCTACGATCACGCGGCCCTGACCCGCGTCCGGTGGATCGGCAAGCTCCACGACCTCGGCCTGTCGCTGAGCCAGATCCAGCAGATCGTCTCGACCTGGGAGTCGTCCCCTTCGGCCCCCGGCGCGATGGCGCAGATCCGCCACGTCTACCAGCAGAAGCTCGAAGAGGTGCGGGAGCAGGTCGCGCACCTCAAGACCCTCGAGCACGAGCTCGTGGCGAGCCTCGCCTACCTCGACACCTGCGAGACGTGCGACCCGGCAGAGCTCGTCGCCGCCTGTACGAACTGTAACCTCCACGACAAGAGCACGGCTGAGCCCGAGCTCGTCGCCGGCATCCGCGGCAATGGGCATTGCCGCCACGGCTCGAATCACCGCTGAGCGAGAAACACCATGGCTATCCAGCTTCCGATCTACATGGACTACCACGCGACGACGCCCGTCGATCAGCGTGTCCTCGACGCGATGTTGCCGTATTTCAACGGCAAATTCGGCAACGCCGCGAGCCGGAGCCACGTCTTCGGCTGGACGGCCGAGGAGGCGGTCGGCCACGCTCGCGAGACGCTCGCCAGGTTCATCGGCGCCTCGAACCCCAAGGAGATCGTCTTCACCTCCGGCGCGACCGAGAGCGACAACATCGCCATCAAGGGGGTCGCCGAGTTCTACAAGGACAAGGGCAACCACATCATCACGAGCGTCATCGAGCACAAGGCGGTGCTCGACACCTGCAAGCGGCTCGAGAAGCAGGGCTACGAGGTCACCTACCTCAAGGTCGACAAGTACGGGATGGTCGACCCGGACGACGTCGCCCGGGCGATCACCGACAAGACGATCCTCGTCTCGATCATGCTGGCCAACAACGAGGTCGGCACGGTCCAGCCCATCGCCGAGATCGGGAAGATCACGAAATCGAAGGGCATCCTCCTCCACTCCGACGCGGTGCAGGGGGTCGGGAAGGTCCCGTTCAACGTCGAGCAGATGGGGGTCGACCTCGCGTCGGTGACGGCCCACAAGATCTATGGCCCGAAGGGCATCGGCTTCCTGTACGTGCGCAGGTCGAAGCCGCGCGTCCGCATCACCGCGCAGATGGACGGCGGCGGCCACGAGTTCGGCATGCGGTCCGGCACGCTCAACGTGCCCGGCATCGTCGGGTTCGCCAGGGCAGCCGAGATCCTCATGGAGGAGGGCGAGGCGGAGTCGGCGCGCATCCTGTCGCTGCGCGAGCGGCTCAGGAGCCGGCTCTGGAAGGAGCTCGACGCCATCCAGCTGAACGGCTCGCCCGATCGGCGGCTGCCGGGCAACCTCAACGTGTCGTTCAGCTTCGTCGAGGGCGAGGCCATGATGATGGCGATCAAGGACGTGGCGGTCTCGAGCGGCTCGGCGTGCACGAGCGCCAGCCTGGAGCCCTCCTACGTCCTCCACGCGATGGGCATCGGCGACGACCTCGCCCACTCGTCCATCCGGTTCGGGCTCGGGCGCTTCACCACCGAGGAGGAGGTCGACTACGTGGCTGACCTCGTGATCCGGAAGGTGAACAAGCTGCGCGACATGTCGCCCCTCTACGAGATGCACAAAGAGGGGATCGACCTGAACACCGTGCAGTGGGCGGCCCACTGACGAGCGGCGCGGACGCCGCCGGCCCGACAGAGCGAGATTTCGAGACGAAAGGAAACGGTCGAGGAGAGAGCCATGGCATACAGCGATAAGGTCATCGAGCACTACGAGAACCCCCACAACGTCGGCACGCTCGACAAGAATGACGAGCGCGTCGGCACCGGGCTCGTCGGCGCTCCGGCCTGCGGCGACGTCATGCGCTTGCAGATCAAGGTCGGCGAGGGCGGCGTCATCGAGGACGCGAAGTTCAAGACGTTCGGCTGCGGGTCGGCCATCGCGTCGTCGTCGCTCGCCACCGAGTGGCTGAAGGGCAAGACGATCGACGAGGCCGAGACGATCAAGAACAGCATGATCGCCGAGGAGCTCCACCTGCCTCCGGTGAAGATCCATTGCTCGGTCCTCGCCGAGGACGCGATCAAGAGCGCCATCGCCGATTTCCGCGCCAAGCAGCAGGCGAAGAGGGAGCTCGCGGGCGCGGCGCCTTCGGTCCCCGCCGCGGCCGCCGCGACGGCGAGCGCGGAGTAACAGCGCCGGGGCTTCGGGGCGGAGGCGGCCCACAGCACCGGGACCGGAACCGGAACCGGAGAAGGAACGACGCATGCAGAGCAGTGAGCAGACCACGACCAAGCCGGCGGACACCGGGCCGCACGCCGCGCACACCGCAACGGCGGACGGCGCGCCCGCGCGCAGCGACGGGGCCCCCGGCGAGGCGGAGGCCAAGTCGAAGCGGACGCTCTCGGTGAGCGACGCCGCGGTGCAGGCCATCCGGGCGCAGCTCGCCAAGCGCGGCACGCCCGAGGGCGCCATCCGGGTCGGGATCCGCGGCGGCGGCTGCTCCGGGTTCTCCTACGTCATCGAGTTCGAGGACAAGCCGCCCCGGTCCGGCGACCTCGTCCTGGAGTTCGCCGAGCCGGACAAGGCGACCGTGCGCGTCTTCTGCGACAAGAAGAGCATCCTCTACCTGGGCGGCTCGGTGCTCGACTGGGAGAAGACGCTCATGTACCAGGGCTTCAAGTTCAAGAACCCGCACGAGGCGACGCGCTGCGGCTGCGGGCACTCGTTCACGGTGGCCTGAGCCGCCGCAGGGAGCGCCCGCCCGTCGCCGAGGCGCCTTCCCCAGAGCACGCCATGACCGATCCCTTCGATACCCTGGGCGTCGAGCCGCGGTTCGACCTCGACCTGGGCGCGCTGGAGCAGCGCCACCGCGATCTCTCCCGCGCGCTCCACCCCGATCGCTACGCGGGCGCCCCCGCGGCCGAGCGCCGGCTCGCGCTCGGCCGCGCGATCGAGGCGAACGACGCCCTGCGCGTCCTCAGGGATCCGATCCGCCGGGCCGAGGCGCTGCTCCAGCGCGCCGGGGTCGCGCGGGGCGAGGAGGGCGAGAAGAAGGCCTCCCCCGCCCTGCTCATGGAGATGATGGAGTCGCGCGAAGAGCTCGCCGAGGCGGCGAAGGGGCGCGATCCCGCGCGGATCGCGCGGCTCGGCTCGGCGATGCTCGCGCGCGAGCAGGCGACCCTCACGGCGATCCAGGGCGCCTTCGCCGCCGCAGGGAATGATGCGGAGCAGCTGCAGGGCGTGCTCGCCTTGCTCAGCGAGCTCCGCTACATCCGGCGGTTCCTGGAAGAAGTGAGCGCCATCGAAGAAGAGCTCGCAGATTTGAAATGACCCTCCTCGAAATTTTCGACCCCAAGGCAAGGCCCAGCCCGATCGGCATCGATCTCGGGACGACGAACTCGCTCGTCGCCCGCGTGCGGGACGGCCGCCCGGTGGTCATCGACGACTGCAATGGAGAGCGGCTGCTGCCGTCGGTCGTGCACTACGACGAGCGCGGCCGCGCGGTCGTTGGCGACAGCGCGCGGCGGCTCGCGCAGAGCCACCCCCGCGAGACCATCGTCAGCGTGAAGCGCTTCATGGGCCGCGGCGCGAACGATCCGGAGACGCGGCGGCTCGGGCCGTACGAGTTCGCGGAGCCGAAGGGCCCCGAGGACGCGAAGAGCGTGCGCTTCAAGGTGCGGGACGCGGTCGTGACGCCCGTCGAGGTGTCGGCGGAGATCTTGAAGGAGCTCCGCACCTCGGCGGAGCGCGAGCTCCGCTCCGTGGGCGGCGCGGTGATCACGGTGCCGGCGTACTTCGACGACGCCCAGCGGCAGGCGACCAAGGACGCCGGCCGGCTGGCCGGGCTGGAGGTGCTGCGCCTGCTCAACGAGCCGACCGCCGCGGCGCTCGCGTACGGGCTCGACAAGCAGCAGAACGGCCTGTTCGCCGTGTACGACCTCGGCGGCGGGACGTTCGACGTGACCGTCCTCCTGCTCGACAACGGGGTCTTCCAGGTGAAGTCCACCGGGGGCGACAGCTCGCTCGGCGGCGACGACATGGACAGGGCGCTCGCGGAGCGGCTGCTCGAGGAGATGGGCGCGACGCGGCGCACGCCCGAGGTGGTGCGGCTCGCGCTCGACACCGCCCGCAGCATCAAGCACGCGCTGACCGACGCGACGCAGATCGAGATCGAGCTGCCCGTGCAGGCGGCCGAGGCGACGGGCGGCCCGGCGTCGAAGCTGGTCACCGTGACCCGCGACGAGCTGAACGCGCTCATCACGCCGCTCCTGGAGCGCACGGGCGTCGCGTGCCGCCGCGCGCTCCGCGACGCGGGCGTCCAGGCCGCGGACATCGACGGCGTGATCCTCGTGGGCGGCGCGACGCGCGTGCCCCACGTGCGGGACTACGTGGCGCGCCTCTTCGGCAAGGAGCCGCTCAAGGACATCGATCCGGAGGAGGTCGTCGCGCTGGGCGCGGCCATCCAGGCCGACATCCTGGCCGGCTCGATGGATCGCGCGGACGAGGTGCTCCTGCTCGACGTGCTGCCGCTGTCGCTCGGCATCGAGACGATGGGCGGCGTCGCCGAGAAGATCCTGCCGAGGAACACGACGATCCCGGCGGGGGCGCGGCAGACCTTCACGACCTACGCGGACAACCAGACCGGGTTCGACCTGCACATCGTGCAGGGCGAGCGGGAGCTCGCCGCCGACTGCCGTTCGCTCGCGCGCTTCGTGCTGAAGGGGATCCCGCCGATGCCCGCGGGCATGGCGCGGCTCGAGGTGACGTTCCGCGTGGACGCCGACGGCCTGCTCGGCGTGACCGCGCGCGAGCTGACGACGGGGGTCGAGCAGAAGGTCGAGGTCAAGCCGAGCTACGGGCTGACGGACGAGGAGGTCGAGGACATGCTCCTCGCGGCGCTGGACCACGGCGAGGAGGACCTGCTCAAGCGCCGGCTTGTCGAGGCGCGGGTCGAGGGCGAGCGCGTGGCGATGGCGACGCGCAAGGCGCTCGCCGCGGACGCCGATCTGCTCGAGCCCGGCGAGCGCGAGGCGATCGAGGGCGCGCTGACGGGCCTCGACGCGGCGATCCGCGGCGACAAGCCAGGGCTGATCCTCGCGCGCACGGAGGCGCTCGACGAGGCGACGCACGGGTGGGCGGGGCGGCGGATGGACCGCGCCGTGGCCAGGGCGATCGCGGGCAAGCAGGTCGAGGACGTCGAGGCGAAGGTCGCCGCGGCGAAGGGCGTGGACGCGCACCTGGCCGAGCACGGCGGGGGCGACGCGAGCCACGCGCCGGTCGAGGCGAGCGGCGCTGGCCCGGCGAAGGCCGGCGTCGAGGCGAGGAGGAGCTGATGGCCAAGGTCCGATTTCTGGCGCACGGACGCGCGTGGGAGGTCGAGGCCCCGGTGGGCTCGTCCGTCCTCCAGGCGTCGAAGTCCGTGGGCGCGCCCGAGGGCGACGCGTGCGGCGGCGTCTGCGCGTGCTCCACCTGCCACGTCTACGTCACGAAGGGGCGCGAGCTCCTCAGCGAGGCCGAGGAGGACGAGGAGGACATCCTCGACAAGGCCTTCGACGTCCGGTCGACGAGCCGCCTCGGCTGTCAGGCGAAGATCTTGAAAGACGGCGATATCGAGGCGGAGATCTCCCGCGAGAGCCTCGACGCTTTCTACAACGAGCACCCGAACGTGAAGGATCCGCGCAAGGGCTGAGCCGGCGGCGCGGGCCGATCCGCGCGAGCAGCGCGCGCCGCCCGGCGCGATCAACGCGCAACGATGGCAGGGACGGCTACGGCGGCGGCCTCACCTTGGCGGTCGCCGGCTTCGGCTCGCGCTGCGAGGGCGGCGGGCGGCGGAGCTTGTCCAGCTCGGTGCGCGCCTCGGTGGCGATGCGCCGAGCGATGTGGGCGAAGGCCGAGGCGGCCTCCCTGGCCGGCGGCGTCGAGACGATCGCGACGAGGTGCTGCGCGGCCGTCTTCCTGCCGATGGGGACGAGGAAGAAGGTCAGGGCGGCGAGGAGGAACACGACGCCGTTCGTGAGGCGCTTGAAGAACTCGCCGACCACAGGCGCCAACCGTAGATGGAGCGATCGGCCGGGGCCCAGTTCTCGGGGGCCTTTTGCCCTTCCGCCGGGCGCGGCCTGCTGCGCCAAGCCGAGCGCGTGGACAGCGGACCGCCCCATGCTCGCTGCCCCTTGCCAGGGCGCCAGCGACTCACGACATACGGCGAGCGCATCGACCCGGGGGCGCCGAGCAGTGGAGTCCGGCCGTCCCGGGGCGATGGAGCGATCGGCACGGCCGCCGGAACGCGGCCGTGACAAGGAGGGGACTGAGATGCTCAAGCCTGTTCTATTCACCATCATGATGGCGGCAGCGTCCGTGCCGGCCTCTGCCGCTGCAGAGGGGCAGGGCTCGACAGGGCAGCAGGCCCAGGCCAATCAAACCAAGCTCAGCGAGTCAGATCGGGAGTTCGTCGAGAAGGCTGGTCAGGGAGGGCTCCTGGAGGTGCGGCTCGGGCAGCTCGCGAAGCAGCGCACCGCGAGCCCGGAGGTGAAGCGCTTCGCGCAGCGGATGGTCGACGATCACACGGCGATCAACAAGCGGCTCGCGGAGCTCGCGCACCGCAAGGACGCGCTCGTGCCGCAGGAGCTCACGCAGAAACACCGCGAGCACGTCGACAGGCTGTCCAAGAAGACAGGGGTCGAGTTCGACAGGGACTACATGAGCGCGATGGTCGATGACCACCAGCGCGACATCGAGGAATTCGAGAAGGCCTCGAAGGAGGCGAAGGACGCCGACGTGAAGCACTTCGCCGCCTCGACGCTGCCGCAGCTCCAGGAGCACCTCGCGATGGCGAAGCAGGTCCACGGCAAGGTGAAGGGGAAGTAGCGGCGCGAGCGCGCCGGCCCCGCGCGGCGCGGCCGGCGCACCGCCGCCGGCGCGCTCAGGCGACGACGCGCGCCGCGCGCTCGGGCCTCTCCGCCGGCGGCGGGGTCGTCCTCGACCTCGCCGCGCCGCGGACGGGCGCGAGCTTGCCCCGGAGCTTCTGATACGCGGCCGTGTCGACCGGCTCGCCCCGGACCCAGGTGCGGATGAACGGCGCCACCCCGGACTCCCAGGCGGCCCCGAGGCGGAGCGCGAGGAACTCGCCGTAGAGCGCGGTGAAGAGCGTCTCGAGCTCCTCGATGAGGTACATGCGCTCGTAGAACTGCTCGTCCACGGCGTCCTTGACGACGCTCGGGATCTTCACGCCCGAGAGCGAGAACGCGTCGGCGTTGAACAGGAAGGCGTACTCGAGCTCTCCGCGCGTGACGCGGACGCGCGCGTGCGACGGGAGCTTGCCCTGGCGCAGCGCCTCGTGGGCCTCGGGGGCGCTGCTCGGCGCCGCGCCCTTGAGCCGGCTCTGCTCCTTCTCCTGGACGAGCGTGATCTGCCCCTCGAGCCAGAGCTCGCAGACGCCGAGGGCGTCCAGCGAGAAGCGGCCCTCGAAGAGCTCGCTCTCGAACCAGAGCCAGACGAGGAATTCGCGGCCGACGAACCGGCGCTGCTCGATCAGCTCAGCGAGGCTCACAGGGCACCTCCAAGGGTCGATTCTGCGTGGAAGACCGTGGGCTTGAGCAGCTCGAACGCGGCCAGCTGCTGGGCCGACAAGCCGAGCTCACGGGCGGCCGTGTACGGGCTCTCCGGCACGAGATCGAGCTCGAAGGTCTCTTCGAAGAGCTCCGAGAGCCCCTCGTGCGCGCGCGGCGACTGGTTCCAGAACCGGACGACGCCGGCCTCCAGGTTCCAGGACAGATCCACGACCTTCATCACCGGCATGAGCTGCGCGCGGAGCTTCCTCGACACGACGGCCCGGAGCTCCTCCTTCTCGCGCCGCCCGAGCTTCTCGCGCCCGCGCTTCGCGAGGTGCTCCCGCTCCGCCTCGGCGAAATGCGCCTTGAAGAGCGCCGAGGGCACCTGCCAGCGATCGGTCCTGAGCCCGAGGTTGATGTACGAGTTGAAGAAGATCTTGCCGTGATCGAGCTCGCAGTCGAGCGGATTCTCGATGGAGCACCACCCGGCGCGCTGCTCCGCGTCCTCTTCGACCGTGAGCGGCCGGAACGCGCGGAGCCGGATTCGCTCGACGAACTTGTCGCGGAACCCCTCGGTGAGCTCGCCGCGGACATAGAACTTCGAGAATGAGATGGATCCTTTGAGTGCGCCCAAATGATCGTCCTTTCGTCTCGTGAAGGCGCAGGAGGTAGCCGAGCGGATCCAGGGGGTCAAAAAACCGGACGGGGCGCCGCGGCCATCGGGCGGAGAACGACGACGAACAGCGACGAACGGCGATGGCCCCAGCCGCCAGGCGGGCTGGGCAGGGGGCGCGGTCAGAGCGGCTGGACGAGCGGCGGGCGCAGCCAGCGGCCCGAGAACGGGCCAGTGAGATAGAAGCGATAGTGAAGGAAATACGGCTGCTCGTCGGGCCCGCAGAAGACGACGGTGGCTCGCAGGAAGCGGCCGAAGACGTCGTCGCCGGGCTCCGCGGATGGCCTGTGGCCGATGGCCGGCGCGGGCACCGCAGGAAAGCGGGGCGGCGCGCCCTCCGAGAACCCGCGCGGCACATCGCACGGCGCGGGCGGAACAGGCGCCCGCGCCGCGCCGCCGCCCGGGTCCGGGGCGCCCGCCTCCTCGGGCGGGACGTCGGTGGCAGCCGCGACGCAGCCCGCCGCGGCGCTCCCCAACGAGGAGAGGAGAACCAGCACACGCCATGCGCCGACGCTCGCCCTGGGCACCGTCCTGCCTCCGTCCGAGAAGCGCGAGGTCCGCGGAGCGCCGGCGGTCGTGGCCGGCACACCGCGCCTGCGCGAACGCCGGAGGAGCAACGGCGGTGCCGCGCCGCCCGCGAAGCAGGGGTGCACCGGGCGCCCTCGAGGAGAGCGACGGCAGCGGGCGCGCTCGTGGGACGGACGGTCAGACGTTGAAGAGGAAGTGCGCGACGTCGGCGTCCTGGAAGACGTACGTCTTGCCCTCGACGCGCAGCTTGCCTGCGGCGCGGATGGCGGCCTCGGTCCTGTGCTCGACGAGGTCGTCCACCTTGTAGACCTCCGCCCGGATGAAGCCCTTCTCGAAATCGCTGTGGATGACCCCCGCGGCCTGCGGGGCCGTGCACCCGATCGGGATCGTCCAAGCGCGGATCTCCTTGGGACCGGCCGTGTAGTAGCTCTGGAGGCCGAGCAGCCGGTAGGCCTCGCGCGCGAGCGTCGAGAGCGCCGGCTCCTTCATGCCGAGGCTCTCGAGCATCTCCTTGCGCTCGTCGGGCGCGAGCTCGTTCAGCTCCGCCTCGAGCTTGCTGCAGACCGGCACGACGCCGCTTCCCTCGGAGGCGGCCCGCTCGCGCACCTTCGTCGCGAGCGGGCCCGTGCCGGAGACGTCGGACTCGTCGACGTTCGCCACGTAAAGGACCTTCTTCGCCGTGATCAGGCCGAACGTCTTCACGACCTTCCGCTGATCGTCGTCGAAGGAGAGCCCGCGGACGGGCTTGCCGGCCTGGAGCGCCTCGAGGCACTTCTCCATGAGCGCGATCTTCGGGAGGAGCTCCTTGTCGCCCTTGGCCTGCTTCCGCGTGCGCTCCAGCATCCCCTCAAGGGAGCCGAGGTCGGCCAGCATCAGCTCCGTCTCGATCGTGTCGATGTCGCGGAGCGGGTCGACCCCGCCGTCGACGTGCACGACGTCCGCGAGCGTGAAGCAGCGGACGACGTGGAGGATGGCATCTACCTCACGGATATGACTCAGGAATTTGTTCCCGAGCCCCTCGCCCGTGCTCGCGCCGCGCACGAGCCCGGCGATGTCGACCACCTGCACCATGGCGGGGATGATCTTCTCGGACTTGATGAGCTTCGCGAGCGTCGTGAGCCGGTCGTCAGGGACAGGGACGGCGCCGACGTTGGGCTCGATCGTGCAGAAGGGGTAATTCTGCGCCTCGGCCTTGGCGGCCGTCAGCGCGTTGAACAGGGTGCTCTTGCCCACGTTGGGCAGTCCGACGATGCCAACCTCGACGCTCATGGCGCGCACGTCTAGCACAGGCAGGGTCGCGCGGCCCGGCCCCGTGGGCAGCGCCGCCCCAGCGAGATTCCCGGCTGGCCCGCGGGCCGTCGCCGCGGCGCCGCCGGGGCGTGATCAGCCGGCGAGCGCCCGGAGCCGCCGCGCCGCGATCGCCGCGATCGCCGGGTGCAGCACGAAATGCTGGCGCCCCGCATCGGCGGCCTGGGGGGCAGGCGTCAAGGTCCCGTCGCGCAGGCCGCGCACCGCGCGACACATGAGCTCAAGTCCGACGCGCTCGACGCGCCTCATCACGGCCGGGTGGTCGTCCCCGGGCTCGAGCGCGAACCGCTCGACCAGCAGGACGGGCCCGGTGTCGACACCCGTGTCGATGAGGTGCACGGTGACCCCGAGCTCGGGCGGGCCGTCCTCGAGGAAGGGCCACAGCGCGACGTCCATGCCACGGTACCTGGGCAAGACGCCCGCATGGGCGTTGAGGACGCCGATCCTGGGAATCGCCAGCAGCGGAGCGCGAAGCAGGCCGCCGCCCGCGAACACGATCAGGTCGGGCGCGGCGGCCCGGAGCACGGCGAGCGATCGGTCGTCGTTGTGGTTCTGGACCACGTGGAACCGCGCGCCGATCGCCGCGGCGACGTCTCGCAGGGACGCCCCGGGGAGCCCCTCCTCGGCGGCGATGTCCCGCACCGATCGCTCCCCCTCGCGGGGGGACGAGAGGCTGCCCACCAGGACCTTGCCGGTGACCTTGGCGAGCACGCGGCCGGGCGTGGTGAGGCGGAGCTCGTCGCGGAGCCGGTCGAGCTGGTAAGGCGCTCGCAGCAGGACGTCGGTCAGCTCGATGCCGTCGGTGCGACCGAGCCGCCACGCGAGCAGCCGCGCGTACATGCTCGTATGCACGGGCGCTAGGAGCGCGATGCGCATTGCGCCTCCAGCTCCGCGAGGGCGGATTCGACGTCGCGGAGCGCCGCGGCCCAGTCCGCGGCGACCTCGGGTCCGACCCGCCGCGACATCCCCGGCGCGAACCGATCCGCGAGCTTGAGGGCGGCGTTGAGCAGCCGCCAGTCGCGGCGCGCTGGCGCCTGCCGCGCGAGCAGCGAGCAGACGGCAGCGCGC
The DNA here is from genome assembly GCF_051525985.1 of Sorangium sp. So ce145. Classification (NCBI taxonomy): domain Bacteria; kingdom Pseudomonadati; phylum Myxococcota; order Polyangiales; family Polyangiaceae; genus Sorangium; species Sorangium sp. So ce145. The sequence continues at coordinate 10,063,179 of NZ_CP150315.1, forward strand.
TCACGCGCGACGCCGGCGCGATCCTGCAGCGGCTCGATCTCCGCCAGGGCGTCGCCGCGACGCAGCTCGACATGACGAAGCAGCCGCTCGAGCTCCTCGGCTCCCCGCGCGTCGCCCGCGGCGAGCGCCGCCTCGATGTCGGCGCACGCGCCGGCGCGCCACCGGCGCTGCTCCAGCGCCGGGCGGAGGGCGCCCTCGGCGCGCGCCGGCGCGGCGCGGGTCACCCCGGACGCCGCCCGTCGCAGCGCCGCCTCGAGGCGGCTCCGGCGCTCGCGCCCCCGGGCGGGATCATCGAGCCACACCGCGGCGGCGCGGACGCCCGCCAGCACGCGATCGCGCAGGGTCACGGCAAGCCCCCGTCGATCGCGATACGCACGCTGCTCCCGTCCAGGCCCACGAGCGCCTCTCCGCTCAACCAGAGATCGTCCTGACGCAGATGCCCAGACGGCAGCGTGAGGACACCGTTCTTGAACAACCAGTAAGGACTCCATCGATCCTTGCGGAAGCAGGCGAGCTCCCGCCAGGTGATCCCGTCGCGGCTCGCGAGGACGGCCGCCGTGTCGCGGTGAACCCCGGCGCCGCGCTCGACGACCGTGAGCGCGATGAGCACCGGACCTGGGAGCTGGGCCCCGTGCCACGCCGAGGCGGGGATCGCACAGCCCACCTCCAGGGCGAGCGTGCGTCGATCGGCGCGGCATGCATGGTTCTGCGTCACCTCGGAGTCGGTCAACCAGCACACGTGGTCCGCGGTGAAGAACAGCTGCACGGCGCGCCAGCGCTGCGTGCCGTCGCCGAACCTCTCGATCGTGCGGAACCAGTCGCGCGTTCGCCACAGGTAGCACTCGCCGTCGAGATCACCGGTGGTCACCCACGCCGCGCCGGCGTCGAACGGGTCGGCGAAGATGCCATGAACATGCCGCACCGACCTCGCGGAGAACTCGTGGGCTACATCGACGCGGTCGCCGTCAGGGGCGACCCGGTGAACGCGCACCGGGCCACGGCGCTCGTTCCTCGTGTACTCGCCGAGGTACGCGGCGCCGAGAGGGTCCTCCGCGATCCCGCGGTGCAAAACGCAATCGCCGGCGATCGTGCCCAGCGGCGCCGGATCGCGCCCCTCCTCGAGCCGGTAGATCGTCCCCGCGCGGACCCCGATGACGACGCCGCGCGACGTGCGGTACACATTGCACTTGTCGGCGCGCGCCGCCCGGACGAGCAGGCGCTGGAAGGCCATGGCGTCACGCGGCATCGCCGCGGGAAACCGGCAAAACGGCTCGAAAGCGCCGACGCCGCGGGCGCGGCGCAGCACGACGCGCCCATGGCTCGCCCAGACCGTGCCGTCCGCGTCTATGTGGTGCACGGCCGAGACCGCCGGAGCCCGCTCCCGTACAGAGACCCCCAGCGCGAGGTGATCGCTGGAAGGAGTCGGGGTGATGGCGCGAACGGGCAACATCGTCAGCGCGGCGCACGCTAGCACCCGCTCGCGCGATCCGGCAAGCCGGAGCCCGGCGTCACGGCGCACGCACGCGCGCCGCGCTCGACGCGAGGCGCGGCTCAGGTGCCTTGACGCCGCCGCGCCGAGGCGCCCGGCTCAAGCGAAGAACGAGGCGATAGCGGCCGCCACGCGGGCGACCTCCTCGCCTGTGAGCTCGGGAAAGATCGGGAGCGCGAGCGTGTCGCGCGCCGCCGCCTCGGCGACCGGAAGGGAGCCCTCCGGCGGGCCAAGGCGCGCGAAGCAGGGCTGGAGGTGGAGCGGCGCGGGATAATAGATCTCGGTGCCGATGCCCTGCTCCGCGAGCGAGCTCCGCAGCGGATCGCGCAGAGAGGCATCCTTCAGGCGAATCACATACTGATTGAACGTGCGCCCCGCGGCGCCGGCGTCCGGCAGCGCGAGGGGCAGATCTCGCCCGCCGAGCAGCGCGGCATACCGCGCGGCGTGCTCGCGCCGCCGCTCGAGGAGCGCGCCGAGCCGCGGGAGCTTGCGCCGGAGGAGCGCCGCCTGGAGCGCGTCGAGCCGGAAGTTGCCGCCGACGCGGGTGTGATGGTGCTTCTTCCGAGCGCCCTGCGCCCTGAGCGTCCGGACGCGCTCGGCGAGCTCGTCGTGATCGGTGGTCACGAGCCCGCCATCGCCGAAACCGCCGAGGTTCTTGGTCGGGAAGAACGAGAAGCACCCCATGAGCCCGAGCGCCCCGGCGCGGCGGCCGCCGCGCTCGGCGCCGAACGCCTGGGCCGCGTCCTCGATGACCGGCAGGCCGCGACCGCCCGCGATCGCGAGGAGCTCGTCCATGGGCGCGCAGCCGCCGAAGAGGTGGACGGCGAGGATCGCCCGGGTGCGCTCGGTCAGGGCGCGCGCCGTGGAGGCGGGGTCGAGGTTCAACGAGCCAGGGAGCACGTCCGCGAAGACCGGCGTGGCGCCGATGCGATGGATGGCGCCCGCGGTCGCGAAGAACGTGTAGGCGGGGCACACGACCTCGTCGCCCGCGCCGACGCCGAGCGCCATCAGCGCGACGAGCAGCGCGTCGGTGCCGGAAGAGACGCCGATCGCGTGCCGGACGCCCAGGTACGCGGCGCACTCCGACTCGAAGGCCTCGACCTCCGGACCGAGGATGTAGTGGCCGCTCCGGAGGACCGACTGGAACACGGCGGAGAGCTCGTCCTGCATGGCGAGATCGCCGCGGGCTCGATCGAAGAAGGGAACGGGCGCGGTCATCCGTCGGTGTCCTCCGGGGAGAGGGGATCGCGGTAATGGCGCGTGGCCGCGGCGCGGGGCCGGGCGAGCGGCGCGTCCTCGTCGAGGTCGAGGCAACGGACGATGTCGCCGCGGCGCTCGTAGCGAAAGCCGCTCTCGGGGCAGCGCAGGAGGCCGTCGCGCGAGGCGACGAGCTTGTGACCGTGGCGGCTCATCCAGCCGGTTCGCCGGGCCGGCACGCCGGTGACGAGCGCATAGTCGGGCACGTCGCGCGTGACGACCGCGCCGGCGCCGACGAACGCATGGCGCCCTATCGTGACGCCGCAGACGATGGTGGCATTGGCGCCCACGGTGGCGCCGCGACGGATGCGCGTCGTGTCGAGGAACGCGCGTCGGTCGATCGGGGCACGCGGGTTGACGACGTTGGTGAGCACCGCGGACGGGCCGAGGAACACGTCGTCCTCGACCAGCGTGCCGTCATAAAGAGACACGTTGTTCTGGATCCGGACGCCATCGCCGATGACGGCGGTGCCCGCGACGAAGACGTTCTGGCCAAGGACGCAGGCGCGGCCGATCCGCGCCCCCGCCGAGACATGGCAGAAGTGCCACACCTTCGTCCCCTCGCCGATGTCGCAAGGCTCGTCGATGCACGCGGACGGGTGCGCGAAGAAGGGCTTTGCGGGCTCGCTCATGGCTCCCTGTCCGCGGGGCCCCTAGAGCCCCCCTCCGGCAAGGCCCCCAGCGCGCCGCCTGCCGGAGGCACCGGCCAGATCCCCCAGGCGCCGCGCGTCGCGAGCGGCGGGCCGGCGAAATCGATGACGGGCGGCCTGACGCGCCCGATGAGGTAAGCGGCGCCCAGGCCGGCGGCGCGGCGCGCGAGCGAGGCGGGGTCCTCGAAGCTCGAGCGGACCGGCGGATCACGGGGATCGATCGAGCGATCGGGGTGCACCCCCTCGGGACGCCCCAGGGCGGCGAGCGCCGCGAGGTGGCCATAGTCGACGACCTCGAGGAGGAGGGGCGCGGAAGGAGGCGTGAGCTCCGCGGCGGCGCGGCCGATGGCGACCTCGTCCCTCCGCGGATTGAAATGCTCGCGGCGCAGGTGCGGGCGGAAGAAGGCGCCGAGGGCGAGCACCACCAGCAGCGCGCCGCCGAGGGCGCGCCGCGCGCCGGCCGAGGCGCCCCGGAAGGCGCGCGCCGAGAGATCTCCGACGGCGAGGGCGAGCAAGAGCAACGCGAGGAGGGTCGCTCGCTCGGGGTGGTGGGTGGGCGCGCCGTCGCGCACGAGGGCGAGCGAGAGCGCCGCGATCTGGAAGGCGGCGACGGCGCCGGGGAGCGCGTACGGACGGGCCGCGCGAAGGAGCGGTGGAAGCGGTCGGGCCGCCCCCGGCGCAGCGCCGCGGCGGGCACGCCATGCGACGAGGGCGATGGCGATGGGCCACGCGAAGAGCTCCGGCTCCTCGCGGACCATCGCGGCAGGGTACGCGAAGAGCCGCAGCAGCGAGCCGTCGCCGCCCGGGCCGATCGCGTTGCGGTAGGAGGCGACGCGGGCCAGGAAGTGCAGCGCGTCGCCGTGAGCGACGCGGTTCCACGCGATCCAGGCGGCGGGCCCGGCGAGCGCGACGAGCGCGGCGAGCGCGAGCTTCGCCTGCGCGCCGCGGCCCTGGCCGAGGCGGGCGGCAGCGAGCAGCGCCATCGCCGCGAAGGCGACGGCGACGGACCAGGGTTCGTAGCGGGAGAGCGTCGCGAGCACGAGCGCGAACGCGCCGAGGAGGGCGCGCCCAGCCGGGGGCGCAGGCCCGGCCGGCGGCGTGACGAGCGACGCCACCGCGAACAGCGAGAGGGCGGCGGTCGGCAGCTCGGGGACCGTCGCCACGCCGAGGCAAGCGCTCCAGGGGAAGGCGCCGGCGAGCAGCGCGCCGGCGAGCGCGGCGCGGCGGTCACCCGTGATCCAGCGGGCGGCGAGGTGGACGAGCGCGGCCGAAGCGAGGCCGAGGACGAACGCGATGGCGCGGGCGACCTCGAGGGTCGGCGCGAAGAAGCCCCCGAGAACGCGGAAGAGCGCGCCGTTGAGCCAGAAAGGGACAGGCAGCCAGCTGGTCCCCGTCGGGTCGAGCCGGGGCGCGTGGGCCCACGCCTGCGCGAGGACCACGCGCGCGAAGTCGTCATCGCTCACCGCCCGGAAGCCGAGCGCGAGGACCAAGGCGGAGACGACCGCCTTGGCGAGGGCGACGAGGGCAAGGTCGCGCGCGAAAGGGACGGAGACGGTCGACGCCGCCTCCACGGACGACCTCGCCTCGAGCGCCCTACCCGCTTCCCTCCCCGACGCGGGGGCGGGCCCTAGCACGCGGGCCTACTTTTCCTGGGATTTCTCGAACTCGCGCAGCTCGCGGTCGCCCGCCGACGAGAGGTAGGCGAGCGACACGCTCGTCGCCATGAAGACGACGGCGCAGGCGGCCGTGAGGCGGGTCATGAAGTTGCCCGCGCCGCGGCCGCCGAACACCTGCGCCGTCGCGCCGCCCATGGCCGAGCCCATCCCGCCCCCGCGGCCCTGCTGGAGGAGCACGACGAGGATCAGGAACAGACAGACGAACACGTGCACGATGTTGAGGAACGTGTGAAGCATCGGCGTCTTTCAGCTAGGTGAGTCTGGACCGCGCGAGGGACCCAAGGGGCAAGTGGGCAGGCCGGCGCTCCCGTGGCGAGACGGGAGCGGCCTGCGATCTACCCCTGTTCCGCGCGCTCCGCCAGTCGGTGAGCGGCGTCGACGATCTTGGCGAAGCCAGCGGCGTCGAGCGAAGCCCCGCCGACCAGCGCGCCGTCGATATCGTCCTGGGCGAGCAGCGCCTCGGCGTTGTCGGCCTTGACGCTGCCGCCGTAGAGGATGCGCGTGACGCCCGCGAGGTCCTCCGAGGCCTTCGCGAGCAGGCCGCGGATGAACGCGTGAACCTCCTGGGCGTCCTCGGCGCGCGCGACCTTGCCCGTCCCGATCGCCCAGACCGGCTCGTAGGCGATGACGCCGAAGCCGGGCTGCTTCGCGAGCTCGTCGAGGACGGCGCGGACCTGCCGCTCGACCACGGCGAGCGTCTCACCCGCCTCGCGCTGCTCGAGCGTCTCGCCGACGCAGACGATGGGGCGCAGCTCGGCGGCCATCGCCGAGGCGACCTTCCGGGCGACCGACTCGTCGGTCTCGGCGAACAGCTGCCGCCGCTCGCTGTGCCCGAGGATCACCCAGGTCGCGCCCGCGTCCTTGAGCATGCCCGAGGAGACCTCGCCGGTGAACGCCCCGGAGACCTCGGCGCTCATGTTCTGCGCGGCGATGCCGACCTCGCTCTTCGCCTCCGCGAGCTCGTGGGCCACGGCGGCGATCGCCGTGAACGGCGGAGCGACCACCACCTCGGCCCGGGTGAGCTCGCGCGTCGCCTTGGCGACGGCCGCCGAGAGAGGACATGCGTCCTGGCCCCCGGCGTTCATCTTCCAGTTGCCGGCGATGAGCGGACGACGCGAGGCCGCCCGCGGGGCGGCGCCCGCCTCCGCGGACGTGCCCCCATCGTTCACGGGCTTCACTCGCTCACCTCGGCCGACCGGAGCGCCTCGACGCCCGGGAGACGCTTGCCCTCGATGAGCTCGAGCGAAGCGCCGCCGCCGGTCGAGATGTGATCGAAGCCCTTGGCGATCTGCTCGCCGGCCTGCTTGACCGCCGCCGCGCTGTCGCCGCCGCCGACCACCGTGAAGCCGGAGGCGCCGCTCATGATGCGCGCGACGTCGAACGTGCCCTTGGAGAAGGCCGGCGTCTCGAAGAGGCCCATCGGGCCGTTCCAGAACACCGTCTTCGCCCGCTCGATCGCCTGGCCGAACTGCTCGATCGAGCGGGGGCCGATGTCGAGCGCCATCGTGCCCTCGGGGATCGCGTCGACGGACGCGGGCTCGCCCTGCGTCGCGTCGATGCTCGAGGCGACGACGGCGTCGACGGGCAGGAGGAGCTGGATGCCCCGATCGCGCGCCTTGCTCATGATCGTGCGCGCCAGCGGGAGCTTGTCCTCCTCGATCCGGCTCTTCTGCAGGTTCTTGCCCTGCGCGGCGAGGAAGGTGTTCGCCATCGCGCCGCCGATGCACAGGGTGTCGACCACGTTGAGGAGCGCCTCGACGACGTCGATCTTGTCGGAGACCTTGGCGCCGCCGAGGACGGCGACGTAAGGCTTCTCCGGGCGATCGACGAGCCGGGTCAGCGCCTTGAGCTCCTTCTGGAGGAGGAGGCCGGCGGCGCGCTCGCGCATGAGGCGCGGCAGCGCGTGCACCGACGCGTGGGCGCGGTGCACGGCGCCGAAGGCGTCGTCGACGTAGACGTCGCAGAGCTCGGCGAGCTGGCGCGCGAACCCCTCGTCGTCCTTCTCCTCCTCCTCGTGGAAGCGGAGGTTCTCGAGGAGGCAGATCTGGCCCGCGCGGAGGTCGTAGATGACCTTCTTGGGCGAGTCGCCGACACAGTCGTCCGGCAGGTGGACCTCGTAGCCCGTGAGCTCACTGAGCCGCCCCCCGCACGGCTCTAGCGAGAGCCCCTCGGTCTTGCCCGGCTTCGGGCGGCCGAGGTGCGACGCGAGGATCACCTTCGCGCCCGCCTCCATGACGAGCTTGATCGTCGGGATCGCCTCGCGGATGCGCGAGTCGTCCGTGATCTTGCCCGTCTTCTTGTCGAGCGGGACGTTGAAGTCGACGCGGATGAAGACGCGCTTGCCGCTGAGGCCAGCGGCGCCCCCGGCGGCGGCGAGGTCTTCGACGGAGCGGATTCCGGTGAGCTTCACGGCGCTAGACGCCCTTCCTCGCCACGAGCTGCGCGAGGTCGATCATGCGGTTCGAGAAGCCCCACTCGTTGTCGTACCACGAGAAGATCTTCGCGAAGCGATCGCCGAGGACCGACGTCATGGTCGCGTCGAAGGTGCTGGACGCGGGCGAGCCGATGAAGTCGCCCGAGACGAGCTCCCGATCGGTGTAGTCGAGGACGTCCTTCATCGGCCCCTGCTCGGCGGCCTGCTTCATCGCGGCGTGGATGCTCTCCTTCGTGATCGGCTTCTCGGTCTCGAGGGTGAGGTCCACGAGCGAGACGTCGACCGTGGGGACGCGGACCGCGAGCCCGTCGAACTTGCCCTTGAGCGCCGGGATGACCTCGGACAGCGCCTTCGCGGCGCCGGTGCTCGAGGGGATCATGTTGACCGCGGCGGCGCGCGCGCGGCGCAGGTCGCCCTTGCGGTGCGGGACGTCGAGCAGGTGCTGGTCGTTCGTGTACGAGTGGACCGTCGTCATCAGGCCGCGGACGATGCCGAAGTTGTCGAGCATCACCTTGGCGATGGGGGCGAGGCAGTTCGTCGTGCAGGAGCCGCACGAGATGATCGTGTGCTTCTGCGCGTCGTAGAGTTCGTCGTTCACGCCCATCACGACGGTGAGGTCGTGGCCCTTGGCCGGCGCGCTGATGATCACGCGCTTGGCGCCCGCGTTGATGTGGCCGGCGGCCTTCGCCTTGTCCGTGAAGAGGCCCGTGCACTCGAGGACGATGTCGACGCCGAGGCTCTTCCACGGCAGCTCGGCCGGATCCTTCAGCGCGAGGACCTCGATCTTCTGGTCGCCGATGCTGATGTGCTTGTCGCCGGCGCCGACCTTCGCCGCCTTGAACTCGCGGTGGATCGAGTCGTACTGGAAGAGGTGGGCGAGGGTCTTCGGATCCGTCAGGTCGTTGATGGCGACCAGCTCGATATCCTTCACGCCGCGCTCGTAGAGCGCGCGGACAATGCAGCGTCCAATGCGCCCAAAACCGTTAATTGCGATCTTCGTCGCCATCACGAACTCCTGGGAAAGTGGCCGGCGCGAGTCGTAGTCACCTCGCGCGCGACGGTCAAGCAAAGCCTCAGCCACGGGGCGCCGGCGACGTGGAGCGCCGGCGGCGACGGGGCCGCGGCCGGCTGGCCGGAGCGGCGCCTCGCCGGGAGGGCTTTCGGTCGGTATTTGGGGTGGTTTCGGCCTGTGGGAAGGGGAGCGCTGGCGCGCTCGGGCGTTGCCGCGCCGGGATCTGTCACGCCGGCGTCAGGCGCAGCCGCGGATCAGACGCCGAGCTCCCGGAGGAGCTTCTCCTTGCTCGCGACGCCGGTGTACGAGCCCGCCTTCTCGCCGCCCCGGAACAGGATGCACGTCGGAACGGCGCGGACGTTGTATTTCTGGGCGAGCTTGGGCGCCGCGTCGATGTCGAGCTTGCCGACCTTCAGCGTGCCCTGGGACTCCTTGGCGATCGTCTCGACGATCGGCGCGAGCTGCTTGCAGGGTCCGCACCAGGTGGCCGTGAAGTCCACGAGCACCGGGATCGGGGAGTTGATGACCTCGGACTCGAAATTCTCGTTGGTGAAGGTGACGATGTGCTCGCCTGCCATGATTGTCTCCGTCGGTGCCGCGCTGTTCATGTTCGGGGCCGCGCCTGTGGTGCGCGGGGCGCGCCCCGTGAGTTGACCGAGGCCGCGCCGGCCTATCGGCCCGATGCAGAGCGGACCGCCCTGTCGGGAAAGGAAAGTACCCGGCGCGCACGCCTCCGGCAACCCACAAGGCGCTCGCGGCGCGCCCGCGGAACCTTCCGCCTGCGCCGTCGTTTTGGTAGATCGCCCGGCGCCGGAGCGCCCGTGCTGGCCGACGCAGCGGAGGCCTGAGCGCGAGCGGACGCCCGCGGACTTGGCGCGCGACGCCGCACGGCGCGCGCGACCCCGCGTGCGAGCGCCCGCTCGCGCGGCGCCGAGCCAGGATGGCCCCCCGAACCCTCATCATCACGCCGACGTACAACGAGCGCGACAACCTCGCCGAGTTCGTGAGCTCCGTCCTCGCGGCGGCCCCGGAGGCGCACGTGCTCGTCGTCGACGACGCGTCGCCCGACGGGACAGGCGCCCTCGGCGACGAGCTCGCCGCGCGCGACGGGCGCGTCCGCGTGCTCCACCGGGCGGCGAAGCGCGGGCTCGGCACGGCCTACCTGGAGGGCTTCCAGCGCGCCCTGGACGGCGGCTACGACGTCGCGTTCGAGATGGACGCCGACCTCTCGCACGACCCGCGCCACCTGCCGGCGTTCCTCGACGCGATCGCGCGAGGCGCCGACGTCGTGCTCGGCTCGCGCAACATGCCGGGCGGCGGCGTCGAGGGCTGGGGCCTCGGGCGGCACGTGCTCTCGAAGGGCGGCTCGCTCTATGCGCGGACGATCCTGGGCGTCGGCATCCGCGACCTCACGACCGGCTACAAGGCGTTTACGCGGCGCGCGCTCCTCTCGCTCGATCTCGGCAGCGTGCGCTCGAACGGCTACGCCTTCCAGATCGAGACGACCTACCGCGCGCTGCGCAAAGGGCTGCGCGTGGTCGAGGTGCCGATCGTGTTCGTCGACCGCCGCGCAGGCCGCTCGAAGATGAGCCGCCGGATCTTCGCCGAGGCGATCGTCGAGGTCTTCCGCCTGAAGCTCGACGCCGCGCGCGGTCGCCTCTGATCGCGCGGCCCCGCCGGAGCGCGAGCGCGCGCTGCGCTCAGCGCTCCCCCGCGCGAGGCGACCGCGAGGCGGCGCGCGTGCGGCCCGGCTCGTCGATCTCCAGCTCGTCGAGCTCCTCGTCCAGCGCGACGTCGCCGTCGTGGATGCGCGATCGACCGGGGGCCTCCTGCTCCTCGAAGCGCACGCGCGCCGCCGCGGCCTGGCCGCGCTGGGCCGTGTCCTCTGGCGCCGGGTGCCCGCGGACGACGCGTGTGGCGCGGCGCAGCGCGAGATCGGCGACCCGCCCGGCCCTGCGCACGTTCGGCGCGGCCTTCTCGCGCAGCACGCGGCCGAACACCAGGGACAGCAGCGTCAGCACCGTCGGGACGATCACCCCGAGCGCGAGGCCGACGGCGATGCGCGCGACGGTGAGGCCGAACAGCGCGGCGACGAGCGGCAGGCCCACAAGGCCGCGATCGAGCGACGGGCGCCCCTCGTGCCGGCGCGCGCGCCGCTCCTCCTTGCGCGCGCGCTTCTCTTCCTTGCGCTCGTCCTTGCGCGCGCGCCGCTCGTCCTTGCGCTCGTCCTTGCGCGTGCGCCTCTCTTCCTTGCGCGTCCCGCGCTCCGCGGAGCCCTCCGCGGGCTCGCCAGCGCGCGGCGTAGGGGGGGGCGCGCCGCCCGCCTCGAGCCCCGAAAGGAGCGGCGCGATGCGCGCGGCGCGGCGGTCCGGGTCGGGCTCCAGCATCGCGGAGAGCGCCCGGACGAGGCGCGGATCGGCTCGATCGCCGAGGGCAGCGGGCACGTCGATCGCGAGCCCTCGGTGCGGCAGGTTCTCCGGCTCCTCGCCGGTGAGCAGGCAGAGCGCGGTCGCGCCGACCGCATAGACGTCCGACGCGGGCAGCGCGCGGCCCTGGAACTGCTCCGGCGCCATGTACCCGAACGTGCCGACCACGGTGCTCCCGCCCTCGGGACGCATGCGATCGCGGACCGCGCCGAAGTCGACGATCGCGAAGGAGCCGTCGGGCCTGCGGATCACGTTGTTCGGCTTGATGTCGCGATGGATGACCGGCGGCGCGCGGCCGTGCAGGTAGTCGAGCACGCCCGAGGCGTCCCGCAGGAAGCGGAGGACGTCGTCCCGCCCGAGCACCGCGCGGCGACGGCGTATCGCGCCCAGGCTCTCGCCCTCGATCTTCTCCATCACCAGGAAGAGCGCTCCGTCCTCCTCGAAATGATCGAGGTAGCCTGGCAGGCTCGGGTGCGAGAGCGACGCGAGCACCCGGGCCTCGCGCTCGGCGAGCTCCACGCTCTTCCAGCTCGAGGCGCCGCGGATCTGGAACCGCTTGATCGCGACGAGCTTGCCGAGCCGCTTGTCGACCGCCTCGAGCGTGTGCCCCTGAGCCCCTTCGCCGAGGGCGCGCGTGATCGCGTAGCGGCCGTCGCGCAACGCCTGGCTCGGCTCGGCACCCATCGAGGGAGCGAGAGTACACCGCCCGGACAACGACACCAGGTCGAAGCCGCGCCTGGGCGCCCGCGAGCGGGCGCGAACGTCCGGACGCCCGCCGACGCGCGGTCCGCGCCATCCGCTCTGCTAGAGTCGCGAGCGATGTCGCTGATCCTCACCGTGCTCGGGCTGTTCGCCGCGCTCTACCTCCTGTCGGGGCTGCGGCAGATCAACCAGTGGGAGGCCGCGCTGCGCTTCACGCTCGGGAAGCTGACCGGCCGCGTATCCCCCGGGGTGACGCTGTTCCTCCCGGGGATCCAGGAGCTGCGGCGCATCGACACGCGGATGAAGAACCGCGATCTCCTCCAGCAGATGGTGATCACCCGCGACAACGTGACCACGATGGTCGACGCGGTCGTCTATTACCGCGTCGTCGATCCGGAGAAGGCCACGCTGGCCGTCGAGAACTACGAGACGGCGATGAAGGATCGCGCGAAGGTCGTGCTGCGCGACGTGGTGGGCGAGACGCGGCTCGACGAGCTCCTCGCGCACCGCGAGGAGGTCGCCGCCAAGGTGCGCGCGCAGGTCGAGGCGGTGGCGGCCGCGTGGGGCCTGCATGTGGAGATGATCGGACTCCAGGACATCGCGCTGCCGCCCCAGATGCAGGAGGTGCTCGCGAAGGGGGCGATCGCCGAGCGCGATCGGCGCTACGTGGTCATCAAGAGCGAGGCCGACGTGGAGAGCGCGAAGAACTTCGCGGAGGCGGCGGGCATCCTCGCGCGCTCGCCCGGGGCGATGGAGCTGCGCCGCTTCGAGGCGCTGGCGAACCTGAGCCAGGGCAACACCAAGGTGATCTTCGACCTCGCGAAGCCGTACGACGACGTGCGGCACGCGGCGGTCGCGATGGCCGAGGCGGCGGCCACCGAGGCGAAGCCCGTGCGCGTCCAGCAGGGGCAACGCGCGGTCGACGCCGAGGCGCAGCGCGAGGCCGAGGCAGCCCTCGAAGAGGAGGCGGCGATCGAGGAGCAGCGGACGGCGCGGCGCGGGCGCATGGGCGGGGCGTGATCCCGGCGCTGACCGCGCTCAAGGCCGCGGCCGCGGCGCTGCTCGAGGCGCGCGGCGAGCGCGGGCTCTCCGCCCTCGTCGCCGGCGGGGAGCTCGCGCTCGCCGCCCCGCCCCAGCGGTGGACGCTGGGGTCGCGCGAGGTGAGCGCGTCGCGCCTCTCGCTGGCCGTCGACGCGCCCGAGTTCGCGGCGCTCACCGCGGATCCGAGCCGCCTCGCGGCGGTGAAGGAGGCGTTCGCGAGCGCGGTCCGCACGCCGGAGACGGAGCTCGCCGATCTGTCGCTGGTGCTGCGCCTGCCCGGCGTCGGGCGCGGGTGGAGCCAGATCTACCGGGAGGCCGCCCTCCCGGCGGCGCCGGAGCGGCCGGCTCCGGACGCGGTGCTCGGCGGCGCGGCGGCCCTGCTCGAGGCGTCGGGCGACGCGCGGGGCGCGGCGATGCTCCGCCGCGCGCGGCTCGAGGCGGCGCAGGTCGCTAGCGGGGGCGCCGCGCTGGTGCGCTGCGTGGTGCGGCTCGAGCCAGCGGATCGCGCGGCGCTCGACCGCGACGGCGAGCGCGCGGAGCGGCTGCGGCGGGCGGTGCGCGACGCGGGGACGCGCGCCTCCGAGGCGATCGCGTCCGTGGAGCTCGCCACGGCGCTCTACCCGCTCGGCGGCGCGGCGGCGCCGGAGGCCCGGCTCGCGCGGGCGCTCGCGGCGCGCGGCGCGGTGGCGGTGACCATCCGCCGCGGTGACGGGCCGGAGGGCGAGGGCGTGGAGCTCGCGGTCGTGGCGTCCGGCGAGCTCATGCGCGTCCGGATCACGGCGGCCCCGGAGCGCGAGCACGGCGGCTGGAGAGCCGAGGGGATCCGCGCGATCACCGTCACAGCCGGGGACCTCGCGACGCCGGAGCGGACGGAGGAGCTCGCCGCGCTGCTCTGCGGCGGCGGCGAGCTCCCGTGACGCGCCGCGGTCAGCCCCGCGCCAGCAGGCCGGGCGTCGCGGCGCCTGCGCCGGCGCCGGGCGTCGCAGCGCCGTTGCGCGGGGGGTTCTCCGGGCGGGTCATGCTCCGGATCGCATGCTGGAGCGCAGCGCGGAGGTTGCGCTGCGTGTTGAGCTGCGAGAGGTCGAGCCCGAGCGCGACCATCGTCTGCGCGACGTTCGGCTTGATGCCCGCGACGATCCCGTCCGCCCCGAGCAGCCGGATCGCCGTGACGAGCTCGATCAGGTGGCTCGCGACCTTCGTGTCGACCACCTCGACGCCCGTCAGGTCGAGGATGGCGAAGCGCGCCTGCTTCTCCACGATCTTCGAGAGCAGGCTATCCATCACGTCGGCGGTGCGCATGCTGTCGACCGTCCCCACCATCGGCAGCGTGAGCACGCCGTCCCAGACCTCGATGATCGGCGTGGAGAGATCGCGAATGACCTTCTGCTGCGCCTCGATCTGCTGCAGCTGAGCGCGCAGCTCCTCCTCCGTGCGCTTGGACTCCGAGATGTCGAGCGCCAGCCCGAGCACGCCGCACACGGGCCCTCCGCGCTCGTCCTGGAGCGGGGTGATCCAGTTGTCCCAGTAAGCGCCGAACGCGTCGGTGCGGAAGCCGCGCACCTCCCCGTCGAACCATTGGCGCAGATCCGCGGCGGAGAGGTTGATGCCAGTCGTTTCCGGCTTGTCCGCATAGATGTCGAACCAGCTGGCCCCGACGAGCTGCCCGGGCTTGAGCCCGGCGGCCCCGAGCCCCTTGCCGCCGTGATAGAAACAGACTCCCTCCCTGTCGATCGCCCAGAGAACCAGGTTGTCCACGTGCTCGGCGATGCTGTCCAGCATGCGCGCCTTGTCACGGAGGGTCGCCAGCTCCTTGTCATCGCTCTCGGAGGTCGGCTGGAGCGATCCGAAGACCGCGCTGCGATCGGGCGATCGCCTCGCATTGCACAGCAGCGGCCGATACGCCCCGCGCGCGTCGCGGAGGCGGACGCGGAACGAGACGGGCTCGCGGGTCTGCTCGAGCTTCGCCCATGCTGCAAGGAGCGCTGCGCGATCGTCCGGGTGAGCGAGCTCTGCGAGCGAGGTGCCCCCCTCGCTCGCGGGACCGATGACCTCCCGCAAGGCATCGCTCTGGTGAAGCAGTCCGCCCGCCGCCGAGGCGACGAAGAGCAGCTCTGGACAGCTGGCGAAGAACTCCGCGAACAGGGCGTCTGAAGTAACATTCATCACACGAGCACTCCCCTGGAGCTCAGAAAGGCAGCAGGGTATCGCATGCGACGCTCTCGGGGGAAGACAGTCGGCCGCAGCGGCTCATGGCGACGGGGCACGTACGACGACATCTACAACGACGTATGAGAGAGGACGACGTTACGCGCCGCACAGCCGGCTGGGAGCGTGAAAACACCCACTCTTTCCTGGATTATGGTCGCTGGTTCGTCGCCGTTCGCAACGTCGAGCTCAGGGATCGGCAGGCTGCCGCGGCGGCGAGCCCCTGCGCTCACCGCTCCGCCAGCCGCTCGGCGAGCCACGCCGGATACCCCTTCGATTCAATGGACGTGAGGCCGAGGTCGGGTACCTCCACGAACACCGCGCGGCCCACGGCGTAGAGCGCTTCCAGCAGGATCGCTGGCGGACCGAACGCCTCGAGGCCCAGCGACCAGGCCGCCGGAGCAGCCGCGCCCTCGCCTTCCGCCACGGCGACGCGCGTCAGCTCGACAGCGCACCCGGCTCCGGGGTGCGCGCCGTCCATCACCTCGACGGCGCGCCCGCCCACCAGCCCGAACACCCGCACGCGGCGCTCCTTCGTGAGAGTCGTCCACCCGCTGTCATCGTCGTCCGTCGACGAGACGGTGAGCTTCGTCCACCGCTCCAGCTCACCCAGCACCGTGGGAGAGAGGTGGATGGATCCGAAGGTGCAGACCCGAAACTTGACCTCCAGGCCCTTCGGCCGCCCGCCGCGCTTCTTGATCCCGAGATCGGCGCGCCGGAGGCGCCGGTAGCGGTCATGCCGGGGCGCCTCGGAGAACGCACGCGAGAACCACGACACGAGCCGCGCCGCCCGAGCGTCGTCCGCAGGCAGAAACCAGCGGACTTCGATGCTCTCCCGGATGTCCATGGCGTCCTCCCGGCCGCGCGCTGGCGGCGCGTCCGCGCCACCGCCTCCATGATGCCAGAAACGGGGGCACGTGCCGCCGGCGCGGCGAAGGTAGGATCTCAGGTCGGGCTGCCTTCCGCCGGAGCACGCACGGCTGCAGGCGGGCGAGCGCCCCTGCGCGTCTCTGGCTCAGGCCCTCGACGACGCCCGGTACGAGTCGGACACGACCTTCTTTGCGAAGTCGATGATCGGCTCCCTGGGGACGTTCTGGATCGCATACTTGACCGCGTAGCCGCCGGCGAGGACGGTGAGCTGGCGCAGGATCTTTGAGCTGGCGAGCACGCCAATCGCAAACGCCGCTCCGCCGATCGCGATCGGGACGATGTACGGGACGTCCTTGACCTTGGTCTGGATGTCCTTGGCGAACTTCAGCAGCATGTCGAGGCTCACCGCGCCCTCGCCCCCCTGCGTCTGCGGCGCGCCAGCCTCGTGAGAGCCGGACTCCTGCGAGCCGCCCTCGTAAATCCCGTTCTTGTACCCGCCTGAAGTGTACTGGTCGTTACCGATACTCATAGCGCTCTACCTCGTCCTGAGATGATGAGCCACGGAAGTGGCGATAGCTCCCGGCGCCATGCGAAGCACATACCAGCCGCAAGCGCCGGGGCGGCCGGCGCGCTGCCACGCGTACGCCCGCGCGGCTCGCGCGGCAGCGGGCGAGCCGCTTGCTCCAGCGGCGAGCGCGCTCGCAGGCGAGGGCGCCCGCCTGCGATGAGGCAACTTGGCCGGGCGTGGCAAATGATCCCACATCGATCGGCTCACACGATATCGGCTCGCATCGGAGGAGAGGCTGGCCCTGCAAACCTCGAATGCGGCGGGCTGCCGCCACGCTCATGCAGGCGACGCTCGTGCTCGAGCAGCACCGCTGACGAGCGCTCGGCGCGAGCGTGGAGCACCGGTTGCACGCTGCGGCTCCGACCGACGCGCGCGCGACGGAGCTCGCTCCCGGCACACGCCTTGCGTGAGCTGCCTTACCCATGTCGCTCATGACGGTGCTGTTCGGCCGGCGGCTGGCCTCGGATGAAGAGGAGAAGGAACAGATCGGCCCGCTCTCCGGGATCCCGGTCCTGGGCCTCGACGCGCTCGCTTCCGCGTCGTACGGCCCCGAGGCCGCGCTCACCGTGCTCCTCCCCCTCGGCGCGCTCGGCGTTCACTACATCGTGCCGCTCAGCGCCTTGGTCATCGGGCTGCTCGCGATCGTCTACGTATCGTACCGCCAGACGATCGCCGCGTACCCGAACGGCGGCGGCTCGTACATCGTCGCGAAGGAGAACCTCGGCACGCGCGCCGGCCTCGTCGCGGCGGCGGCGCTGCTCATCGACTACGTGCTCAACGTGGCGGTCGCCATCTCCGCGGGGGTGGGCGCGCTGGTCTCCGCGGTGCCCTCGCTCCTGCCCCACACCCTGGGCCTCTGCCTCGCCGTCCTCGTCGTGCTCACCGCGGCCAACCTGCGCGGGCTCCGCACCGCAGGCCTCGTGTTCCTGGTGCCGACGTACGCATTCCTCGGCTGTCTCTTCGCGGTGATCGGGATCGGGATCGGGAAGACGATCCTCCACGGAGGGCACCCGCCGCCGGTGGTCGCACCGCCCTCGCTGCCGGTCGCGCTCGGGACCGCGAGCCTGGCGCTCCTCTGCCACTCTTTCGCGAGCGGGTGCACCGCGATGACCGGCGTGGAAGCGGTGAGCAACGGCGTCCCTGCCTTCCGCAAGCCGAGCAGCGAGCAGGCGCGCCGGACGCTCTCCTACATCGTCGCCTCGCTCGGCATCCTGCTCGCCGGGATCGCGATCCTCGCGCGGGCATACGGCATCACCGCCACCGAGCCCGGCAAGAGCGGCTATCAGAGCATCGTCTCGCAGATCGTCGGCGCGGTCGTGGGGCGCGGCCCGTTCTACTACGTGACCCTGGCCGCCGTGGTGGCGGTGCTCATGCTCTCGGCCAACACCAGCTTCGCCGACTTCCCGCGCCTCGGTCAGCTCCTCGCGCTCGATCGCTTCCTGCCCGAGCCCTTCATCCACCGCGGCAGGCGCCTCGCCTTCTCCTACGGAATCGGCGTCCTCGCCGGGCTCTCGGCCCTCCTGCTCGTCGTCTTCCAGGGCATCACCGACGCCCTCATCCCGCTCTTCGCGGTGGGCGCGTTCCTCGCCTTCACGATGTCGCAGGCGGGGATGACCGCGCACTGGCGCAGGGTCGGCGGCAAGCGCTCCCGGCTCCACCTCGCCGTCAACGCGACCGGCGCCACGGCCACGGCCGTCACGCTCGTCGTCATCATCATCTCGAAGTTCACCGAGGGGGCGTGGATCTCGACCCTGCTCGTGCTCGGGGCTTTTCTCATCTTCTGCAATGTGCGACGCCACTACAAGCGCATCGACGAGGCGGTTCGCGCCCGCGCGCCGCTCGACCTCACCCCGCCTCCGCCGCCGATCGTGGTGGTCCCGATCAGGCGCTGGGATCTCGTGGCGCAGAAGGGGCTCCGCTTCGCGCTCCGTCTCTCGCCCGAGGTCTACGCGCTCCAGGTGCTCCTCGACGATCCTCGCGTCGAGGACCTGAGCGGCGAATGGCACGATCTGGTGGAGGAGCCCGCGAAGGAGAAGGGGGTGCCGGCGCCGCGGCTCTCGGTGGTGCGGTCTCGCTACCGGCGGCTCTTCAGGCCGCTGCTCCGCTTCGTCACGACCCTCGCGCACGCCCACCCGGACCGGCAGGTGGCAGTCGTCGTGCCAGAGGTGATCGAGTCACGCTGGTACCATTACCTGCTCCACAACCACACGGCATCGGTCCTCAAATGGCTCCTTCTCTTCCGGGGCGGGAAGGGCATCGTGATCGTCAACACGCCTTTTTATATGCCCGATGCACCGGAGGCCGCCTGATCGTCGCGCGCGGCCACGCCGGCCCGAGGCCTCACCACCACGAGCGCTGGCGGGCGAGCGAGACGATCGCGGCCGAGAGCTTGCGCGGGTCGTGGCGAATCAGCTTGCCGCCGAACAGCAGGTCGGCAGGGACGAGGAGGTCGGAGGCGAGCGGTTTGTCCGGCGAGGTCACGACCGGCTCAGAGCCGGCGGAGGCGTACTCCTCGAGGCCCTCGGAGGGCCAGACGTCGTTGACGAGCACCGCGTCGAGCCGGGCCTCGCCGAGGTACATGGCGATGGTCCCCACGAAGTCCTCGACCGTGTAGCCGGGGGTCTCGTTGGGCTTCGTCATCAGGTTGCACACGAACATCGCGCGGGCGCGGCTCGCCGCGATGGCCTCGCGCACCCCCTTGACCAGGAGGTTCGGCACGAGGCTCGTGTAAAGATCTCCCGGCCCGAGGATGATGAGATCGGCCTCCGCGATCGCGTCGAGCGCCGCTGGATACGCCTGGGCCTCGGGATCCAGATAGACCGAGAGCACCGGCGCATCGAGCATGTCGGAGAGGTTGTCAATCGACGCTTCGCCGCGGATGGTCCGGTCGTTCTCGAGGTGCATCACGAGATCGACGTGATCCATCGTGACCGGGAGGACGCGGTTCTTGACGGAGAAGATCTCGTGCAGGCGCTCGACCGTGAGGGGGAGCGAGCCGGTGAGCTCCTGCACCGCGGTGAATATCAGGTTGCGCAGGGTGTGCCCCCCGAGGCTCCCCGAGCGGAAGCGGTGGCCGAGCAGCTCCTTCAGCGCTTCCGGGTGCTCGGACAGGGCGACGAGGCAACGCGTGAAGTCGCCTGGCGGCAGGAGGCCGTACTCGTCCCGGAGCCTCCCGGAGCTCCCGCCCGAGTCCATCATGGTCACGATCGCGGTGATACGGACGCTCAGGTCACGCAGGCCGGTGAGGAGCGTGTAATGGCCCGTCCCCCCTCCCACGGTCACGATCTTCGGCGTCGCCATGGGGGAGCAGGCTACCATGCGGACGAGCGGGGCCGATACCGACCGTCAGGCCGCCGAGATCTCGACGCGCGGCTGCGGCGCGCACTTCGCGAGGCGGCGCGACGCGACGGCGTGGTACGTGGGCGCGATCTCGGCGCTGTAGCAGCGCCTCCCTGCGTTGAAGGCCGCCACCGCGACGGAGCAGAGCCCCCCGAATGGCTCCCAGACGACATCGCCTGGATCGGACGATGCGCGGATGATGCGATCGAGCAGCTTGAGGGGCTTCTGGTTGCCGTGGATCGACCGGGTGTCCTCCTTGAAGCGTTCGGGGCCGCGGACCGCCGGCTCCTGCCAGACGTTGGTCACGCCGACCTCGCAATGGAACTTGGCTCTCAGGGTAGCCCACTCCTCGCCCGTCAACGGCCGCTTGCCATCGACCGAGAAGTAGGGTCGCCCCTCGGGGCGGCCGCGCGCGTTCGCGAAGGCGGCGATCTGCTCGAACGCCGAGGCCGGGGGGTAATACCAGAGGTGGCAGCGGGTGAAGTACTTCCTCGTGGCCGCGTTCTTCACGCCGCATGCCTCGTTCGTCTGGCGCAGGGGGAGGCCCGAGCGCTCCCATTCATGCCGCAGCCAGGTCTTGAGGGGCAGCCGCACGCCGGCGCTCTCCAGGAGGACCTTGCGCACGTACTGCACGCACACCTCGCTCACCACGGGGAACTTGCGCAGGGTCCGGGTGTTCGCGTTGCCCGCGATGTGGGCGATTCCCTTGTCCCAGACGTGGCAGGTCCGGTACTCCCAGCCGTGCTGCTCGAGCAGCGGGTGAACCGTCGCCCAGCCGATCTCCGTCCCCCAGAACCAGAGGGTGGCGGACGGCAAGGCGCGCTCCGACCAGACGGCGACGTGGGGCGCGTACCACGCGGCGAGCCCGTCGTGCGTCGGGGGATCGCCGGGAAAACCGGAGACACCATAAGCACCGTCGGAGACAATCACGGTGGGTCTCGGCCAGGAGGCGTAGTGCTCCAGCGCGTCGCCGAGCGTCAGGGTGGGGTGGAGGTTGGTCGATGCGCGCTTCACGGGGGGCACGCGGCCATCCAATCGAACTGCGCGGATCTGTCAACAAAACGGCGGAGTTCGTCCCCGGCGAGCCGCCAGGACCCGCGCGCCACGCGGCGCGGGCGGGCGCGCTTCGCCAGCGAGCGCGAGCCCCGAGCGCCCGGGATGGGCCGATCCGTGCGACATCGCCGCCCTCCAGTCGACGTCGGGCGCAACGTCGGACGCAACGTCGGTCGCGTCGGGCGCAACCTCGGTCGCGACGGCCACGGCCACGCGTCGGGCGCAACCTCGGTCGCGTCGGGGGCCGTCGGGCGCAACGTCGGTCGCGTCGGGCGCAACCTCGGTCGCGACGGCCACGGCCACGCGTCGGGCGCAACGTCGGTCGCAACGTCGGTCGCGACGGCCGCGCCCTCTCCGTACCGGCCGTGATCCCGGCGCCACCGCAGCGCCGCCCCTGCGGTGGGCATCGACGCGCGGATCTGCGAAGACGTGCACGGAGGTCGCCGCGAGGAGACAGCCTGTGGAAATGAGGGGAATACTATCCACGCAGAATCGCGCACGGCCCGCGTGCCGCCTTCGTACCGGTGATTGAAGAGATCGCTCGTTCGGCGTATGTTCGGTGGCTTGGTGCGCAACTTCGCTTTGCCGGCGCTCCGCGGCGATGCCCGCGATGAGGCCGACACCGGTGTGACCAGCCTACGCGGGGCCATCGATTCCACACGGGAGGAAATCATGAATGCATTGAAGCGCATGAGCTCGAGAGCTGCTGTTCGCGCGCTCCCGGCCATCGTTCTGGCCGGGGTGAGCCTGCTCGCGCCGCGCCCGGCAAAGGGCCAGACGGCCGGAGAGCCGGACCATTTCTACTGGGCCGACACGCTCGTGACCCACATCGCACCGGCAAACAACGAATATGGAAACGGAACGACCTATGTTTATTGGGCCGGCGTCGGAGGATCCACGGATTACCGGAGCCGCAGCCTGTGCGCGTCGTTCGTCACGAACGTCCTCAAGCAGGCCTATCAGCTGTCCGCCTACGACATCAATACATGGTTCGGCAGCATGAGCCCGAACGCCGCGCTTTACCACGATAAGATCATCGAGGAGGTCGGCTTCGAGCAGATCGTGACGGTGAGCGAGATCGAGGCCGGCGATATCGTCGCGATCGAGTATCCGGCGGGGAGCACGGCGAGCGGGCACGTCGCCATCGCGGCAGGCGCTGCGGTGCCACGCGTGGCGACCTATCCGTTCGTCACGGGGACAATCCAGTACTCGCTCCTCGTCCTCGACTCGAGCACCACGGGCCACGGGACAACCGACACCCGGCGCAACGCGGACGGCTCCTGGCACGCCGGTGTTGGCAGGGGCGTCATGCGCCTCTATGCCAACAGCAACGGGACGATCGTGGGACACGCCTGGAGCACGCAATCGGGATCGACCTACTATGGGACGCAGATGCGCGATATCGTCGTCGGCCGGATCACCGAGCCGTACATCGAGCTCCCCCTACCATTATAGCGACACGCACGGACCGCCCGCGCCCCCTCGACCACCAAGCCGGCTCACGCAATCCCGGCGCCCTTGACGTGTAGTTTCCCACGAAAACCAGGTGCGCGTTCATGCACGCGAACGGAGGGCGTCTGCCGCTCACTCGCCCTCGTTCAGCAGCCCAGGTGCCGCGTCGGCATCCCGATCGTTCCTTTTACGCTACGAGCGGATCATCGTTCACGGCCACGCCATGGAATACGCGCATCCACCACGTTTGTGCCGGAAACACCACGCTGCGCAGCCCTGCACGCCATCGTTGAAGCGCCTCGCGGTACGCTGCGCGAAATGCCCGGACAGCGGCAACCGCGGTCCTTCGTGCGTCTGCATGTCCTCTCCCCACCGCAAACGTCGGATTGAGGCCGAGAGGCGCCTCGAAGCTCGTCGCGCGAGCGTCGGGCGACACCGTGCATGCGCGCTCGGGGCCGAGGAAACCGCGGCCAGCTCGATGCATCGCGGCGTGCGCCTCGGCTTCCTTCCGCTCCAGCTCCGCCGCCACCTCGCGCCGGAAGGCGTCAGCGTCATCATCCGCCACGGCTGGCGGAAGCGAGATCGCAATGGAGGCGTCCTCGGGCCATACAGGATTGTTCGGAGCAAAGTAGACGTCAGGACGCCTCGCCCGCAGCTCACCGCGGCCGATTTCGTTGACGAGCACCTTCGCTCCCGGCCATTCCTTCGCACGTCGCACCAACCCCGCCTCGACCGGGTTCGCCAGTGAATATGAAATCTTTTCCACCACGGCCGCCCGCGTCAAGAGGCGAACAACGCTGGTTGCTTCGTGGCCCCACACCGGCCCCTCCCAGGTTCGGAGCACCTTGGTCCCCAGCGCCACGAGGCGATGAAACAGCTGCAGGAATCGCGGAAGCACGCCTTCGACGTCAGTGATGACGATGTGCAGGTGCGTGGACATAGCACACAATGCATGCAGGCGAATGCCGTAGCGCCTGGCCGAAACCGCGAGCGCATAGATGATCAGCTGAGTAATCGCGGCATCCGGTCTGAAGAGGAGGTGTCGCCGCAACGCGCGTCGTGTGAGGAGATAGGTGGCACCTGCAACGATAGCGCGGGGCTGGCTCATCGCTGCCGACTATGCCAAATGCGTGCCGCGGATTGCGGCCAATGATTTCGCACACTTGAATCTTCGAGAACCTGGCGGTTGCTGTTTTCCGCCGGCGCCCGCCATGGCCTATGCCCGGGACCGCCTCATAGACAACACGTATCGGGTCTCACCACCAAGGCAACGTCGGTCAGACCGGCCGGGCCGGCAGACCGGCAACGTCGGTCAGGTCGACAGTCAACGGCAACGTCGGTCAGCCCGGCAGTCAGCTCGGCACGGGCCCAACAGCGGCCTCCGTTTCCGGTGGCACAGGCCAACAGCGGCCTCCGTTTCCGGTTGACATCTGGCACGGCGCATGGATCAACCACATTGCGCGCGTTCATGGTTGTCGACCTCGTGCGATGCTCTCGCCCGCCATGCTGCTGGAGAACTCCCATGCACCGACCCCTCCTCGCCCAAGGCCTCGTGCTGTCGCTCTCGCCGTTCGGGTGCTCTACTAGCCCGGAAATTCCTGAAGCGTACGGCATGGCGGTCATGACCGTGAACGGGGAGAGCTTGGTGCTTGACACGGGCGATAGCGGCAAGCTGCCTGTCGCCGGATTCGACGACAGCTGGGACGTTGACTGCTCCCACATCAATGGCGAAACCAATCTGGAGCTGGTGGATCACTCGAAGGACAGGAGGGGCTTCTACTACCTCGATCTCCATCTGCTCGGCAGCAAGCGCAAGGGCGGCGACGCTGCTGTCGTGAACATGCGAATGTACGTCGACGATGCGCTTTTTTATGGCTCTTGCCACGCGACGCTCCGGACATCGTCCGAGGACTCGCACGAATGCAAGTTCTCTTTCGCTGACTGTGGCCTGAACTTGCTCGGCGCTGCCCAGGACGTTGTCCCAGCGCGCCTCGAGTTCGCGTCATTCCGCTTGAAATGGTGCTTCGTCCCCTGAGGGGGCGGAGCGCGATATGTCCAAGGACAGCTCCTCCGCGGCGCGTCGTCGCGCAAGGACGACCGAAGCCGCTCCACAGGGCGTCCCGACAGCGCGCGAGGCGCTCGCACCGGGCGCGACGTCGGGCACGGCGTGCCGCAATGAGGCTTGGAGGAGCGCCCCGAAGCAGCTCTGGCCGGCGCGTCGGCCCGCAGGTACACCTCGATCCATGGTCGATGCGTCTCCCCGGCGGAGGTTCAGCGCCGCGTTCGTTCGGTGGTCTCGCCGCGTCCGGCGGCGGCTCGCGCTCGATCTGATCCTCACCGGCGCCGCCGCTGGGATGATGCTCGGCGCGGTAGGCGCGGCGGTCGCCTGGCACATGCGGCAAGGCGCGCTGCGCCCCTGGATGGCCGCGGGCGGCCTGCTCGGCGCCGTGGCTGGCGCAGCGGTGGCGCGCCGGCGCCGGTGGACTGACCCGAACGTCGCGTTGTTTCTCGACGGCAAGCTCGGCTCCGCCGAGTCGGTCTCCACGGCCGTCGAGCTCGCAGCAGCCGAGGACGCGGCGGACGGCGCGCCCCGTGGCAGCGCATCCGCGGCCCGCGAGGTGGTGTTCGCCCACGCGACCGCGGCCCTCGATGCCGCAACCGCCCGGCAGGTCCGCACGCCCCTTGGGCGACGCTGGCATGCCGGAGCGCCCCTCGCGGCAGCGGCCATTGGCTATCTCAGCTGGCTTCCTCTGCCACCAGCGCCCGCGGCAGCAGCGCCCCCACCCGGGGCCGAGCAGGTACGCCTCGCCGAGATCGCCGGCCTTGGGCGGGTGATCCAGCTTTCCGAGATCGACGCTCGGGACGCGGAGCAGCACGATCGGCTGAAGAAGCTCTCGGACGACGCGAAGCGGCTCCGCGAAAAGCTGAAGAGCGGCGTCGAGCGCCGCGAAGCGCAGGCCGAGCTCGGCAGGCTCCGCGACGCGATCACGGCCGAGCGGCTATCGCTCGGCGAGGGCGAGCAGCGTCATGGGATGGAGTCGGCGCTCGGCAAGCTCGGAGAAGACCCTCAGCTGAAGCGGGCTGCGAAGGCGCTCGGCGATCGCGACCTCGTCGCGTTCGACGAGGAGATGGCGCGGCTCGCGAACAAGCTCGAACGGGACGACCGCGAACGGGCCAGGAAGGTGCTCGAGGAGGCCGCCGAAGCCGCCAAGCGGGCCGGCGCCCCCGGCGTGGCGAAGGCGCTCGAGGAACAGCGCAAGCTGCTGGATCAGCGCGGCAAGCAGGCCGACGCGTTGAGGGAGCTGGCGGAGGCGCTCGGCGACGGGCTCGGCGACGAGGGGCGCGACGCGCTCCGCGAGCTCGCCCGGACCGGCAGCGACCGCGACGCGCGGCGGCTTGCTGGCAGCCTCGAGAAGGCGCTCGAAAAATTGAGCCCCGAGGAGCGCAAGCGGCTCGCCGACCGCTTGAAGCAGCGAATGGCGCAGTCGCCCGAGAGCGCGCTCGGAGAGCCCATGTCAAAGGAGCAGATGCGCGAGCTCGCACGGCAGCTCGAGACGCTGGACGGACAGCAGCAGCTCGAGGAACAGCTGCGCCAGATGGCCCAGGAGGGGGGCCCGGGCAGCGAGGAATCGAAGCGCCAACGAGCGCTCGACGATGCACAGCGCGGGGCGGGCGAGGCCGAGGGGCAGCTCGGGGGGACGCCGCTCCCGATGCCGATCGCAGGCGGGTCAGGCCAACCGGGGTTGGGCGGCCAGGAGCGCGGACAGGGCGGGCAGCAGGGCTCGTCGGGGGGCGGGACGGGCAAGCAGGGGTCGGCGCAGCCAGGTCACTCGGAGGGCGGCGGCTCGGGCAGCCACGAAGGGCAGACCGGCGCGATCGCCGGGGGTGAGCTGCGCTCACGGGCCAGCGCGAGGCTCAACCCGGGTAGGCCGATGCCGGGGATCGTGACGGGCCGAGCAGCCGGGCGCGCCGGAGACACCGCCAATGTGCGCGGCGAGAGCGCGCTCGGTGTCGTGGGTCCCCAGGAGGTCGGCGGTGTCGAGCGCAGCGATGTCCCCGAGGAGTACCGCGAGCAGGTAGGCCGTTACTTCCAGCCGCGCTGAGCCCGGGGACGAGACGTGGAGCGCGCAGCGCCCACCGGCCTAGAAGCTCGCGCCCAGCAGCAGGCCGTTCGCCTCCGCGCTGACGAAGGGCGCGGCATACAGCCGGGGGAGCCCGGCCTTCGTGACCGGCGGGCGGCTCGACGTGGAGAACGCGTACAAGGCCGTCCCCGCGAGCACCACGCCGCCGCCGAGGAAGCTCCAGAACGAGACGTTGGCGAGCGTGGTCTGGGCGTCGCGCAGGTCGGTGCGCCTCTCGCTGCCGAACGGCTCCGTCGCTGCGGACTCGCCCTTTGCCGTGGAGAGGATCGCGAAGGTCACGCCCGACGCGAGCCCGAGCAGCCCGACGGCCCCGCCCGCGACCACCAGCGGAATGCTCGGGCCCGAATCGAGGCTGAGGGCGATGCTCTGGTCCGAGCCCCTCGCCACGAGCAGCGACGTCGACGTCCTGGCGCCAGCGCGGCGTGCCTCGATCGTGCGCTTGCCGGGATCGACGAACACCTGGGTGTCGAGGGGCGAATGCCCGACGACCTTGCCGTCGACGAGCACCTCGGCGTCGTCGACGTTCACGCTGATGCGAAGCGCGCCGACCTGCGACCTGGCGACGGCGAGGCGCTTCTGCAGGAAGCTCTTCTTCTCGGCCTTCTCGCCGAGCGGAAAGGTGTTGAGCGCGTACAGGAGGTGCTCGGCCGCCTCGCGGGGCTGGTTCACCTCCAGCTCGACGTTCCCGAGGTTGCCGGCCACGTCAAAGCTCTGCTGGAGATCCCACGCCGCCTGATAACGCGCCTCGGCCTCGGCGAATCGCGCTTCATCGTAGAACCTGTTCCCCTCCCGGTAGAGCTGCGCGGCGCGCTCGCCCGCGCGCGACGTCGCGGGCGCGGCGTCGGTCGGAGAGTTGGGCATCAGCCGAGCCTCGCCGGTCGCGCTCGCGACGCTCGGCCTCAGAAGAACCGCCGCGCACGGGAGGAGTAGAGACAGGTATTTCAAGAATGGCTTTCGCATGGTGGCTGGCGGGAGGAATGCAATCCGGAGAGGCGACGCCTCAGGGGAACGGACGCGGGGGAGCGGTCGTCCCCGGGGGCGTTGTGGGCGACGCAGAGGGCGCGGACGGCGGGACCGAGGGCGGGATGGGGGGGCTCACAGCCGAGTCGTAGATGTCGTCCGCCGCCGTCGAAGGCTTGACGGGGCGCCGCACCTGCACAGCAGGGCGCGGTGATGACGGACGGGCGGCGACCGTGGGCGCGGAGTGAGCGGGCGGCGAGCTCGGCTCCGCCGTGGGCGACGCCGTCGGAACCTCGAGCACGGCGGGAACGGGTCGCTCTGCGGTGGGCGGCGGCTCGATCGCCACCGGGGGCGGAGGTTCGGGCTGCGCGCTCGGGGTGGACGTCGCGAGGCCAGCGGGATCGGGCGAGGGAGCGCGGCCGCCCTCGGCCAGCGCCGGATCGTGCTCGCTCGTCGGGTTGGCGGCGCGCCACAGCACCCAGAAGCCAGCGACCGTCGCGCTCCCCAGAAACACGAGCAACGCGAAGAGCGCCAGCGGGGCCCGCCGGCGGCGCGCGGCGAGCACCGCCGCGGCGGCCGCTGCGGTCACCGCGGTGTCGTCGGACCGCGCCGCGGTCGGCTGCAGCCCCGCTCGAGGCGCGCCGGCTGAGGGCGGGGGAGCGGCCGCTGCGATCGGCCGCTGCTTCCGGGACGACTGCCCGCGCGAGCCGGACGACTCGTCTTCGGGCGGCGGCCAGACGCCGCTGCCCACACCGACGCGGGCCGTGCGGACGCCACCGGGACGCACGCCGCCCTGCCCATCGGGAGCCCCCGTCGGCGGACCCGACAACCCCTGCACAGGGATCCTGCGCATCGTCGGCCGGTTCCGTTCGTCGACGCCCTTCAACAGCGACGGCGCTACCTGGATCTTCTGCTGATCCATCGCCTGGTGCTCTCGGTTCGGAGGCAGCGTGACCGGAGGAACATACACCTGCTTGTCGCTCGGCCCCGCCTCGCGATCCTGGCGGCGCCGCGGCCTGGGCTCGCCCCACTGCACCATCCGCTCCGCGGGCGGCGCTGCGGGGCCGGTGTTCCCTTCTTCAGGTCTGCGGCGCGGCTCCTGCGTAAGCGCTCGCTGTTGCGCGGGTGAGGGGTGCTCTTGCGATGCAAAATTCGGTGTGTCGTACCCGCGCGGCGGCTGCTGCGGCAGCGTCGGTTGCTGCGGCGCGGCGTCGCCCGCAGCGCCCTGAGCCGCCGGCTGCCCTGGCGAGCTCTTGTTCGCGTTCCTGTTGGTCATGCCTGCCCCTCTCGCCACGCGCAAAAGGCGCGCTGCTGCCCCACGTGAGCAGCAGCGCATCGAGCCCCCGGTACAAGACGCCGCGCTGTCATGGGCGCACTCCCGAGGTGATCTGCCTCGACCGCTGCACCGCAGACGGCGTGGCGGGTGCCGCGGCAGCGCTCCGACGAGCCCGGGGGCGCCGGAGGCCAGCGTCGAACGCGCGCTGGTCCGCGCACGGTACCTCGGAGCTCGCTCGGGGACAGGGCCACGGCATGGACCCGAAGATACTCCACCCGGCCGCCACCACCACGCACCCAAGCGTCACCACCCCCTCCGGAGCGATGCCAAGGTCGCTCCATGGCAGGGCGCGGGCATCGGGAGCCGCCGCGGTCACGTCCGTGACGGCGGCGGCTCCCGGTGCCCGGAGGCGCCGGTGTCGCGGACCATGACGTCGCGCGAGGCGCGGCTCCGCGGGTCGACAGCGTGCAAAGTTAACCCTGGCCACCTTTTTGCTTCCTCAGCGAACCACGCGCGTGTTGTCCGATACTGCGCTGCCAAAATTCCCGTGTGCCACGACATCGATTTTTTTGCACCCATCCAGCATCCACGGTCCACGACGGTCCGCACCCAGGTTGAGCTGCCGACGGTCCGCACCCAGGTTGAGCTGCCGACGGTCCGACGGTTCACACCCAGGTTGAGCTGCCGAGCTGCTTTCTGGCCCGCACCCAGGTTGAGCTGTCTAGGTTGAGCTGTCTCGGAGCTGTCTCGTGGCCCACACCCAGGTTGACCTCCACCGCGCGCCTAGGTTGACCCCTCCGAGGTTGACCCTTCCGACCCAGGTTGCCCTCTCAGCGCCGGCGCTCCCATTCCGCAGCCCGCATCGTAGCGGGTTCGTCACACCGGGTGACGTTCCTGGCATCCGCGGCGACGACGCCGTACCCGCCTGTCAGCCCAGGAAGCTCACCAGCAGCGCCAGGGTGAAGCCGAAGAGCACCACGCTCACCACCAGCAATCCCATGGCCGCCCAGCTGGCCTGAGCGCGCGCGGGCCGTCGCGCGCGCCGCGGCCTGCTTCTGTGCGCCTCCGAGGCCCGCTGCAGCGCAGCCCCTGGGGCGGGCCGCGCTGCCATGTCCGGCGCCGTGAGGCCGAACGCCTTCACGGTCGCGCTCAACGTCGGTGGGAGCGCCGGCGCCCGGACCGGCGGCAGCGTCAGCGGCGCCGTGCGCTGCCAGTACGACCCGGACGGGTTGACCGACCCGCCATCCACCCGTCCCGAAAGCCCCGCGGCGATGCGCGACAGCTCCGCCGCGAACGCCGCTGCGTCCGGAAAACGGAGCTCCGGGCTCTTCTCCAGCGCCCTCATGATCGCGCGGTCGAGCTCCGGCGGCACCGGTCGTGGCGCGTGGCTCGACGGCGGCGCGGGGACCTCGCTCGCATGGGCGCGCACGAGCTCGTGGACGCGCCTCACATGCTCGAACGGATCGCGACCGGCGACCAGCGTGTAGAGCACCACGCCGGCCGCATACACGTCGGTGCGCGCATCGACGGCGAACCCGCAAGCCTGCTCGGGCGAGAGATAGCGCGGCGTACCGACGAGCACCCCCTCCTCCGTCTGATAGAGCGACGGCGCCGGCGCGCGCCCATCGCCGCGCGGAGCGACCACCTTCGCGATCCCGAAGTCGAGCACCTTCACCACGCGCCGACCCTGCGCATCCGCGTCGCACACGAAGAGGTTCTCGAGCTTCACGTCGCGGTGAACGATGCCCGCGCCGTGCGCCGCGGCGAGGCCCGCCAGCGTCTGCGTCACGAGATCGAGCGCCTCCATCGCCGGCAGCGCGCCGCGCGCCGCGAGCTCCTCGCGCATCGTCCGGCCGTAGAGCCGCTCCATCACGAGGAACGTCCTCCCCTCGGCGGTCCGCCCGAAATCGGTGACGGTCACCAGGTTCGGGTGGGCGAGCCGCGCCAGCGACTGCGCCTCGACGCGCATCCGCTCCACGAGCCGCGGCTCGCGGTTCAGGTCGCGGTGCAAGAGCTTCACCACCACCGGCTTGTCGAGGCCCACGTGCGCCGCCTCGATCACCTCGCCCATTCCCCCTCGCCCGAGCCGGCGCACGGGCCGGTACGGCGTTCCATCCAGCAAGGTATCGCTCAGCTCAGGCGCCGCGCATCGGCAGTCTTCGTGCGAAGGCAAGGCCATCCCCTGCGGGTCGAGGTGGTGCCGCCGTCGTCACACGACGCGAGGAATCGAGATCCCCTCTCGCTCCCGGACCTCGAGCGCGCGAGCGCTCTTCTCACACGCTCGCCACAGGACGCCCAAGATTTCGACAGATCCGCGCGCGGCGCATCCTGCTGCATTCCCCGGACGCGTTCCAAATTTCCACACAAAGAGACGTGCACGTACGATTTCGGAGCGCGCCGCGATCACGCCCCGTGATCAGGCGGCGGTGCCCGCTGCGCTCCCTGGCTCCGCGTGCTCGGGCGTGGCCGCGTGCGGCGGAGCTGCCTGCTCCGCCGCGAGCGCCGCCTCGTCTTCCCGGGCGAGGAGCGCGTCCGTCTCGGCGAAGGCTGCCTCGCGTTGCGCGACGACGGCGGCGCAGCGCGCGCGGGCCGCGGAGAGCAGGCCGAGCCCGACGGCGACCCAGCCAGCTGCGGCCGTGTACCCGGCCGCGATGACAGACCCCGCGTCGCCCTGATCGGCCCTGGAGAGCATCACGAACGCATAGAACGGCGACGGGGCCGCGACGAGGAGAGCGCTCTCGCTCGTGTCGAGCTCCGCGACGAGGCCGGCGATGGCGGCGACGATCCATGGGCCGACCGCGATCGTGAAGAGCAGCGTCAGGAGCAGCGCCCGCGCGACCAGGGGCGAGGCGATCCGCGCGCGAAGGAACGCGCCGAGCCCGACGAGGAACACGTAGACGGCGAGCGCGTAGACGGCGACGTGCTGGACCTGCTGCGCCTGGATCTGCGGCGTCGGGACGGGCGCGCCGAGGCTCAGCCGGTGCCCGACGACCCAGAGCGCGGCGATGGCGGGGACCCCCACCGCGAGGAGGAGGTACGCCGAGCGCATCACGCCGGGGCCGAAGAAGCGACGCAGCCGGCTGGCGCGGCTCCGAGCCCAGTGAACCTCGACGCGGCGCGATGGGCCGATCGGCTCTCCGGCGAAGAGGAACACGCAGAAGATCAGAAACGAGAGCGCCGCGCACACGCCCGCGACGATCGCGGGCAGGCGATCGGAGGCGTCCACCGAGAACGCCGGCACCGCGACGGCGGCGGTCGTCACGGGCGCGCAGACAGCGAACCACGTCTTCAGCCCGGAGGAGCGATCGTCGCTCTCGCTCGTGAGGTTCGCGACGGTCACCTGGTACAGGAACCACGCGGGCATGCCGACCGCCGCGATCGGAAGGAGGATCAGGAAGAGCACGTAATCGAGGCCGAGCGGCGCGCGCTGGTAGGCGATCGGGAGCCAGATGGGCGGCCCCTCGGGGACCTCCGGCCAGGCCAGGTGGGCCGCATACGAGAGCCCCGAGCCGCCCGCCGAGAACAGGCCGATCGACAGCGGGAACGCGAGCAGCAGCGTGACGAGGATCGCCGCGCGCAGGCTCCCCATCTTCGAGCTGATCGCCAGGCCGAAGGCCACGCTGAGCAGCGCGATCAAGAAGAGGAACAGGAAGGCGATCACCACCTCCATCGCGGTGATCCCGCCGAACAGGAACGGCAGCGCCCCGACCGGCGCGAGCATCACCACGTACATCGAGATCGCCGTGTAAGCCGCGAGGAACTTGCCTCGCGCGATCTCGCCGGGCGGGATGCCCGTCAGGAGCACCGCCTCCCAGGTGCGCCCCTCGCGCTCCGAAGCGATGCTGTTCGCGGCGACCGCCGGCCCGACCAGCGCCACCACGAAGTACGCGAGCGAGAAGAAGACCTGGAACAGGATCACGCCCGTCTTCGCAGGCGCGATTTCCTTCGCCGCGATGCCGCCGATGGCCGCCACGAGCAGCGCCATCAGCACGGCCAGCACCAGCAGGATGATCGGCGTGCGGGCGAGGCGCGCCGCCTGCTTGAGCTCCCGGATCCAGATCGGGTTCGGCTCGCGCAGGACGTGCCCCACGCGATGCCGCGCCCGATCGACGAGCCGCTGCGACGCCGGACCGGCGGGCGGCGATGTGCCAGTCTGCACGCTCACTGCACCTCTCCTTGCGTGACCTCCAGGAAGATCCTCTCGAGCTCGTTGCGCTCCGGCTCGACGCCGATCACACCGACGCCGCTGCGCACGAGGTGCTGCACGATCTCGGCGATCTTCACGTCGGTGCCCACGTAACCGACGTGCACGGCTCCGGCGACGATGTCGACGTCGGTGATCCCCGGCCCGCCCCTGACCAGGAAGGCCGCTGCCTCGGGATCGCCGAGGACCCGCACCTTGACCTTGCGCCGGGAGATCTGCGAGAGCGCCGGATAGGCCGCCTGCCCCGCGCTCGCCGGCGCAGCGGCGTGCGGCGGGTGCTGGCCGTATCCGGGCGGCGGAGCGCCGGCCTGCGCGCGATCGACGGCGGCCGGATCCACCGGCGCGCCGTCGGGCGTGGCCGCCTCGGGTCCGTGCCGCGGCGGCGCGTGCCCGTGCGCCTGCGGCCCGTACGCGCCCGGCGCGGCGCCATGGCGCGGCGGCGCGTGCCCGTGCGCCTGCGCCGCGCGCACCGCCTCGAGGCGCGCGGCGATCTCCCCGATCGGCCCAGCGACGACGAGACGGCCCTTCTCGAGGATGCCGATCGACGTGCACACGTCGGAGAGCTCCGTGAGGATGTGCGACGAGAGGAAGATCGTCTTCCCCAGGCTCCGGAGCTCGAGCAAGAGATCGCGGATCTCGATGCGCGCGCGCGGATCGAGATCGCTCGCCGGCTCGTCCAGGATGAGGACCTTGGGATCGTGCAGCAGGATCCTCCCGAGCTGGAGGCGCTGCTTCATCCCCTTCGACATCGTGGCGACGATCCGGTCCTGGATCTTGCCGAGGTCGGTCAGCTCCAGGACGGCGTCGACCACGTCGAGCGACGGCACCCGGAAGGCGTCCGCGAAGAACTCGAGGTACTCGCGCACCGTGATCCTGTCGTAGACGCCGGCGTGATCCGGCATGTACCCGATGCTTCGGCGGACAGCCGCGGGGTCGATCGTCACGTCGACGCCGTCGATCTCGACCCGCCCCGCCATGGGCTCGAGCAGGGTCGCCATGACCCGGATCGTCGTCGTCTTGCCCGCGCCGTTCGGCCCGATGAAGCCGAAGATCTCGCCGGGGCCCACGTCGAAGGTGACGTCCTTCAGCACGTCGAGCGCGCCGAAGCGGTGCGAGAGGTGCCGGACGCGGATCGTCGGCCGAGGCCGCTCGATCTGCGCCGCGGCCGGGGAGGGCGGAGCGCCGCCGAGCGCCGCGCTCACGGCCGGCCTCCGTAGCCAACGACCCGCACGAGCACGCGGTCGCTGTCGATCCGCAACCCGGAGTCGCTCGCGCGCCCCTCGCCGCCGTCGAGCTGGCCGAACAGCACGGGCACGCCGGCCGGGAACCAGTCGACCGATCCGCCGGCCGCCTCCTCGATGGCCAGCCACGCAGCGCCTAGCCCTGGCGCGTCGGGATCGAGGAGCGGAGCCAGCAGCCTCCCGCCGAGGTCGTGGACGTCCATGCCGCCGACCCGCCGCCCGAAGCCCGCGTGCGAGAGCCAGCCCTGCCCCTCGCTCCGCGCCGCGAGATCGACCCCCGCGCGCGACGAGACCCTCTCCCCGTCGCCGATGCGGGCGAAGTAGCGGGCCGCGCCCTCCGGTAGCCACAGGACGCCGCCCCGGAGGTCGCGGCCGCTCCGGTTGCTCACCACGACGTCGCCGCTCGGATCGGCGACGATCGCGATGCCGTCCCCGAGCGACGCGGCCCCGTCCTCACGCACGATCACCGTCTGCCAGGGGAGCGCCGCGACCTTCGTCAGCCGCGCCCCGTCGCGGTCCACGAGCAACCGGTCGCGCCGCTCCGAGAGCTCGGCGACCACGGCCGTGCTGATCACGCCGCTCGCGTCGGTCGTGCGGACCGTGAGCTCCTCCGCGCTGGCGACGAAGAAGCCCCGGAACCGGCGCACCGCCCCCTTCGTCATGCCGGCCCCCGCCTCGATCAGCGTGAGGTGGCGCGCCCGGCCGCGCACCCCCTTCGCGAGCAGGCCCACGCCGACGATCGCCGCGAACGTGACCGCAGAGAGCACCGGCAGGTGCCAGAGCGCGCGGAGCGGCCTCCCCTGCCGCGCGGCGCGCGAGAAATTGATCGGACCGGCGAGCACCGCGTAAATGCAGAGCAGCAGCGCGGAGACCCCGATCGCCCAGCGGGAGCTCTCGTTCGGATCGAGCTCCCGCCGCACCGGATCGAGGTCGACGCCCATCGCATCCTCCCCCGGGCGGAAGGCGACCGTGGAGCGACGGTCGTAGGCTCGGCGAGCGAGATCGGCCACCCGGATCTTCACCCACGGGTCGCTGGCCGCAGGCGAGCGCGTGGGGTCGAACGCGAGCAGGTGCACCTCGCCGAGGCCGTAGAACGCCGAGCTGCCATACGCGCTCCCGCGCAGGTTGCCGCCCGACCAGCCAGAGAGCGACTCGGCCACCGCGGGGGTCGCGCTCGGCGCGGGCAGGAGCACGTTGCCCTGCTTGCCAAAGCCGCTGGAGCCGCCGGGCGGCGCGATCTCCGCAAGGGTGGGCGGCGCGACGGCGGCCCTCGCGACCTCACCGCCGACGAAGGCCGCGAGCGTCGGGTGCCGCAGATCCTCGGGGCGGGCGACGGACAGCGCCAGCGTGCCGCCGGAGAGGACGAAGCCGGCGAGCGCCTCGAGCTCGGAGCCGCCCAGCCTGGACAGCGTGTCGGTGCGCATGAGCACGGCGTCCGCCGCGTTGTACAGGGCCGCCCGGTCGGGCAGCAGCGGGTCGCCGGTCGCGCTGTCGAAGCGAGGTTGCCCGACCCAGAGGACAGGGCTCGGCGTCCCCCCGGGCGCGCGGCTGGTCGATATGTACAGCGGCGCGATCGGCGCGTCGTGGAGGCCCCCGCGGAGCAGCGACCTCTCGCTGACGTCGAAGAGCACCACCGCGTGCTGCGAGGTCGACGAGAGCCCCTGCGACGACACCTGCGCTCCGCCCTCATCGAGCGCCCGCACCTGCACGTCGCCGAAAGGCGACACGTGCACCGGCACGCGCACGTCGACCGACGCGCCAGCCCCGACCGCGTACGGTGCCGACGCGACGAAGACGCGGTCATCGGAGTAGCGCTTCGACTCGACCTCGACCTCGCCCCTGGCCGCCCGGCCGCCGTTGTTCTGGATGCGCACGACGACCTGGTTCCAGCCCCAGGGCATCCCGCCGCTCGTCCCGAGCACGGGCGCCACGTCGACGACGAGCGCCGTCGCGGTCGACGGGGGCGGCGCCTGCCCGGACGCGGGCCCCGCCGAGAAGAGCGCCGCGAGCGACGCCGCCCCCGCGAGGCCCTTCGCGCCTCTCCTCAGCGACCCGCTCCGGATCGCCTGCCCCCGCGGCTCCTGCACGCGCCTCATCGCCGGATCGCCTGCGCCACGGGCTCGGGCCGCGCCTCGATCGCGGAGAGGAGCGCCGCGATCACCTGATCCGTCGTGATGCCCTCCGCCTCGCCCTCGAAGGACCGGATCATCCGGTGGCGGAGCACCGGCCTCGCGACCCGCTGCACGTCGGCGAAGGCGACGTGCGCTCTTCCCTGGAGCAGCGCCACGGCCTTCGCGGCCAGCACGAGCGACTGCGCGCCGCGCACGCCGGCGCCGAACCGGAGCGACCTCCGCACGATCTCGGGCGCCCCCTCGGCGGCCGGATCGCTCGCCCGGGTGAGCCGCGACGCGTACCGCATGACGGGCTCGGCGACCGCGATGTCGCGGCAGAGCGACCGCAGCGAGAGCACGTCGTCGCGGGTGAGCACCCGCGGCGGCGGCCCGCGATCGTGGCCCGTGGTCCGGGCGAGGATCTCGGTCATTTCATCCTCGGTCGGGCCCGGCACGAGCACCTTGAGCAAGAACCGATCGAGCTGCGCCTCCGGCAGCGGGTAGGTCCCTTCCATCTCGATCGGGTTCTCGGTGGCCAGCACGAAGAACGGCTCCTCCATCGCGTACCGCGTGCCCGCGATGGTGCACGCGTGCTCCTGCATGGCCTCGAGCAGCGCGCTCTGCGTCTTCGGCGTCGCCCGGTTGATCTCGTCGGCCAGGATCACCTGCCCGAAGATCGGCCCCTTGTGCAGCGAGAAGTGGCGCGAGCCGTCCGCCGCCGCGACGAGCACGTTCGTGCCGGTCACGTCGCTCGGCATGAGATCCGGGGTGAACTGGATGCGCGAGAACGCGAGATCCAGGCAGCCGGCGATGGTCCTGACGAGGAGCGTCTTGCCCAGCCCGGGCGCCCCCTCGAGGAGGACGTGCCCTCCCGCGAGGATCCCCCAGAGCGTCTGCTCGATGACGTCGTCCTGCCCGACCACGGCCTGCCCGATCGCCTCTCGCAGCCGCGCGCTCGTCCGCTGGGCGAGCTCGAGCCTCGCCTCGAAGGACGCAGGGGCCGTGCCCTGCCCGCCGTCAATACCCGCGCCTGATTCCGCCGCCATCTGGTCGCCCTCGGCCGACGACGATAGCCGGCCACGCCCCGCGCGTCGATCGGACCTCGTCACATGCTATGTCTTGCGAATGAGGATGCTTATGTTGAGCTGTCGCCGTGGGCTCGCTTCGCTCTGCCTTGCCGCGCGCAGCGGCGCGGCGCTCACCGTGGTGCTGTCGCTCGGCGCGAGCGCCTGCGCATCGGTCGTCGGTGAGCATGAGGTGGAGACCAAGTTCCTCGTGAAGCCCACCTCGCAGTCGACCTTCTCCGGATGGAGCGAGCTGTCCGTCTCGGAGGACCCGAACTCCGTCGACAGGGCCGAGCTCATGTACATCCGGCTGGAAGCACGCGACGACAACGTGCCGGACCTCACCTTCCTCAAGAGCGTCTCCGCCTCGGCCGTCGTCGACGGCAAGTCGACCGTCGTCGCCAAGAAGGCGCCGATGCCGCCCGGGGAGCGCATCGTCCCGCTCGATCGGGTCTATCACGACGACATCCGGCCCTTCTTCTACAAGGACGACGAGAGCGGCGATTACACGGTGCACGTCGACTGGGAAGGCAAGGTCGATCTGACGAAGACGATCCCGCCCGAAGGGGTGTGGATGAAGGTCCTCGTCGCCGTCCGCATCGAGTGATCGAGGCCGCGAGGCCGGCGGCGCCGCAGGCGCCCAGGAAGACGGAGCGCTTCTGCAGGGAAGGCGACCCGATGTGCGGCTGCCTTCCCTGGCGGGTCAGCGGGGCACGGCCGCGCGAGCGCAGCCGACGAGCTCCTTGAAGAGCGGCGAGGTGACGTACCGCTCCCCGCCGTCGGGAAGGATCACCACGATCCTCTTTCCCTGCATCTCGTCGCGCGCCGCGATCGACAGCGCCGCGGCCATCGCCGCGCCGCCGGAGATGCCGACGAGGATGCCCTCGGTCTTGGCGAGCCGGCGCGCGGCGTCGAACGACTCGTCCTCGGACACGGGCACCACCTCGTCGATGAGCTCGCGCCGGAGGATCTTCGGGACGAAGCCCGCGCCGATGCCCTGGATCAGGTGCGCGCCCACGCGGCCGCCGCTCAGCACGGCCGCGTTCCTGGGCTCGACCGCGATCATCTTCACGCCCGGCTTCTTCTGCTTGAGCACCTCGCCCACGCCGGTGATCGTCCCGCCGGTCCCCACGCCGGCGACCACGACGTCGACCGTCCCGTCCGTGTCCTCCCAGATCTCGCGCGCGGTCGTCAGGCGGTGCGCGGCGGGGTTCGCCGGGTTCTCGAACTGCTGGAGCATCACCGCGCCGGGCGTCTCTTCCACGATCTGGCGCGCCCGCGCGACGGCCTGCACCATGAGCGACCCGGGCGTCAGCAGCACCTCGACCCCGAACGCCCGGAGCAGCGCGATCCGCTCCGGGCTCATCGACTCGGGCATCGTGAGGATCAGCCGGTAGCCCTTGGCCGCGGCGATCATCGCCAGCGCGAGGCCCGTGTTGCCGCTCGTCGGCTCGACGAGGACGCTCCCGGTCTTCAGCTTGCCCTGCCGCTCCGCGTCCTCGACCATCGCGAGGCCGATGCGATCCTTGACGCTGCCGCCGGGGTTCCGGCTCTCGACCTTGCCGATCAGCTCGGCGCGCAGCCCCTTGCCCGCAGAGCTCAGGCGGACGAGGGGGGTGCGCCCGATCGTCGCCGCGATGTCGTCGAAGATTGAAGCCACGTGCCACCTCCCATGATGGCCGTTGGCCAGACGGGAGCGCCGGCCAGCGGGCTAGATGGAGTAATCTTGCACGAAGATCTTGGCGTCTCGGAGATTTACCAGCACCCTGTCCCCCTCGGACAGGCCGAGCTCGGCGACGCGATCCTTGGTCAGCTCGACGGAGAGCGGCTGGCCGTCGGAGAGGCGGAGCTCTGCCTTGACCATCCACCCGACCCGTGACAGCCGCTCGACGCGCGCGACGCTGGCATCGTCGGCGGCGGGCGTCTTCGAGGAGTCGATCCGGGTGTGGACCTCGATGTCGTGCGGACGTACGAAGGCGTGCACGCTCGCGCCGTCGCCGGTCCCGGGGGGGGCGTGCACCGCGAGGGTACCGAGCGCCGCTTGGCCGTCGCGCACCTCCCCCTTGAGCACGTTGATCGACCCGACGAAGCTCGCGACGAACTCGGTCGCCGGCCGGTCGTAGATCTCCTCCGGGGTGCCGATCTGCTCGACCCGCCCCTTGTGCAGCACGATGACCCGATCGGCGAGGTCCATCGCCTCTTCCTGGTCGTGGGTCACGAAGACGCTCGTGATCCCTCGCTCCTTGTGGAGCCTCCGGATCCACTCGCGCAGCTCGAGGCGGACCTTGGCGTCGAGCGCCCCGAACGGCTCGTCGAGCAGGAGCAGCGACGAGCCTGGCGCGAGCGCGCGCGCCAGCGCGACGCGCTGCCGCTGGCCGCCGGACAGCTCGTGCGGGAACCTGCCGCCGAGCCCGTCGAGCTGCACGAGGCTGAGGAGCTCGTCGACGGTGGTCGCGATCTCCTTCCGTGGCCGCTTCCGGATGCTGAGGCCGAAGCCGATGTTGTCGCGCACGCTCATGTGCCTGAACAGCGCGTAGTTTTGGAAGACGAAGCCGATGTTCCGGTCCTGGACGCGGGTGGTGGTCGCGTTCTTGCCGTTCAGGATGACCTCGCCGGAGTCGGGGCTCTCGAGCCCGGCGATGATGCGCAGGACGGTGCTCTTGCCACCTCCGCTCGGCCCGAGGAGCGCGACCAGCGCGCCGCTCTCGATCTCGAACGAGACGTCATCGACCACCTTGTTCGGACCGAACCGCTTCGTGAGCCGCTCGAC
Source organism: Sorangium sp. So ce145 (assembly GCF_051525985.1). NCBI lineage: Bacteria > Pseudomonadati > Myxococcota > Polyangiales > Polyangiaceae > Sorangium > Sorangium sp. So ce145. The sequence continues at coordinate 10,103,121 of NZ_CP150315.1, forward strand.
AACAATTCCCATAAGCAACAGCTAGCCTTCCGACCCCGTCTCGATCGCTCCTCGGGCAGAAAAAGCGAGGGGCCCGAGCGCGCACCAGCGTCGCCTGCCGGTCGGGTAGGCGCAACCAGATTCAGAAATACACATCGGAAAGGTGGGCGTATTTGCAAGAACGGGGGCGTGCTGATGCGAGAAGGCTGACAGAGGGCAGGGAGCGCGGAGCCGGTGCTCAGGCTGCCCCCCTCCCGGTCGGTCGGTCCTCAACCTCGGTCGGTCCTCAACCTCGGCTAGTCCTCAACCTCGGCCAGTCCTCAGCCTCGGCCAGTCCTCAACCTCGGTCGGTCCGCTGGTCCGCCAACCTCGGTCGGTCCGCTGGTCCCCAACCTCGGTCGGTCCGCTGGTCCCCAACCTCGGTCGGTCCGCTGGTCCCCAACCTCGGTCGGTCCGCCAACCTCGGTCGGTCCGCTGGTCCCCAACCTCGGTCGGTCCGCTGGTCCCCAACCTCGGTCGGTCCACTATCTACGCTCTCCACGCTCTCCAACCCCGGTCGGTCCCCAGCCGGTTCCCGAACCCCGGAGCGAGCTCAGCGGCGCGGCGGGCTTCGCGCGGCCGGCTGCTGCCCGACTCAACGGATGGCCCGAGGTGCTAGCATCGCCGCGCCGCGACGCGGCAGGCCCGGGACCGGAGGCCGCGGCGCGGCTGGACGAGGACGCGAGGCCGCGACGCGGCAGGACCAGGACGGAAGGCGGATGCGTTGTCTGGTGACGGGGGTGGCCGGATTCATCGGCTCCCACCTGGCGGAGCGGTTGATCGAGCTCGGACACGAGGTGCTCGGGGTAGACCGCTTCACCGACTACTACGCCCGCGAGCTCAAGGAGGGGAACCTGGCACGGCTGCGCGGCGAACCGCGCTTCTCGCTCTCGACGGCCGACCTCGCGACAGACGATCTCCGCCCGCTGCTCTCGGGCCGCGAGGTCGTCTTCCACCAGGCGGCGCAGGCGGGCGTGCGCCCGAGCTGGGGACAGAGCTTCGAGGTCTACCTGCGCGACAACGTGCTCGCGACGCAGCGGCTGCTGGAGGCAGCCAGGGCGCACGGCCAGGTGCGCAAGCTCGTCTATGCCTCGTCCTCCTCCGTCTACGGCGACCCCTCCGGCAACACGGGGGATGTGCCCATGCACGAATCCAGCCGGACCGTCCCCCACTCCCCCTACGGGGTGACGAAGCTCGCCGCCGAGCAGCTCTGCGAGCTGTACCGCCGCAACTTCGGCCTGCCCACGATCTCGCTCCGGTACTTCACGGTGTACGGCCCCAGGCAGCGCCCGGACATGGCGTTTCACCGGTTCATCGCCGCCGTGCTGAAGGGCGAGCCGGTCCGCGTGTACGGCGACGGCGAGCAAACGCGCGATTTCACGTACGTGAGCGACGCGGTGCAGGCCAACGTCGACGCCATGGAGAGCGGCGCGGTCGGCGTGTTCAACATCGGCGGCGGCTCTCGGGTGAGCCTCAACGACGCGCTCGGGCTGCTGGGAGAGCTCGCGGGACCCGTGCGCGTCGAGCGGGGAGAGCCGCAGCCCGGCGACGTCCGGCGCACCTGGGCGGACACCGCGGCGGCGCGGGCGGCGCTCCGGTACGTGCCCCGGGTGCCCCTGCGCGAGGGGCTCGCGGCGCAGGTCGCATGGCAAACGAGGCGGCTCGGGCGCTGCCGGTGACGGGCGCTCCGCGCCCTCACGCGCCGGCATCACCTCCGCGAGGGACGAGCTCGACCACACGCGCCGCCGGCACGCGCGCGCCCACGATCTCGTCCGCGAGGTTGACCCAGCGCACGCAGCGATCGAGGACGACGCTGTCGGACGAGATCACGCCCGCCGCCCCCGCGAGCAGGCGGTCGGGATCGGGGACGAGCGTCGCCTCGATCGAGAGGGGCGCGCCCCCGAGCCGCTCCAGGATCCGCGCGCGCAGCCGCCCGGAGCTGGGGATGGCGGCGTCGAGGAGGAAGCGCGCGCGCGCCGCGCCGGCGCCGGACAGCGCGTCGCCGATCCGATCGAGGGCCGCGTCGGTCTCCGCGATCGGCGCGTAGCTGCCGCGCAGCCCCGCGAGATCGCGCAGCGCCCCCTCCGGCCCGCGCACGAGCAGCCCGCCCGCGAGCGCCACCTCCAGGGTGATGATCAGGTTGAAGCCGTCGATGTTCGCCTCCGCGCCCTGGAGCGACGAGCACGGGGCGCAGCGCGCGAGGCGCGACGCCCGCTGCGCGTCCGAGCAAGCGGCCCGCTGCAGCGCGAGGCGCTGGCGTGCGGCCAGCTGGTGGTGGTCGCCGGCGGTCCGGATCGCGGTGCGCAGCGGATAGCCGCGGCCGAGGAGCCACGTCACCTCCTCGAAGGCCACGCGCAGCGTCCGGACGGCATCGGGGCCGAACAGCCGTTCGTCGTCCGGGTGTCCGCCGCGCGGCGCACCGCTGTGCTCGCCCGCCACGTCACCCGCCTCCGCGGCGCACCAGCGCGCACATCACATCTCCGCGCATCGGGTAGACCCGCGAGTCGCCCACGCAGGTGATGTACGCCATTCCGGACCCGAGCAAAACCCTGGCGACGGTGGCGCGCGGCGACCGCCCCGCCGCGGCCATCGACGGCAGCTGCCACGCCGCGATAGATCGACCTGCTGAAGGGCTGCTCGGCGCGACGGCCGGAGGATCTCCGCGCTCGCCGCTCGATACAGAAGGGGCCGACAGATCAGAGGCCCTTCTGCCCGAACCCAGGACAACCCCCCCCCGGGGGCGGTTGATGCCGTTCATCCTGGTCGTGCGGCCTCGGCGTGCCGTGGGGCCATCGGCAGCGCCGCGATGTACAGGAGCGCGAGCCGTCATCTCCGCGCTTGCGTGCTCTTCTGGACGGGCGCCCTCGCAGCGGCGCCCGTCGATCATTCGTGCTGATCGTCGTGCAGCGGGAGCTTGAGCCATGCCCCGGAGGGCGGCGCGAGGTCCTCCACCGGATCCTCTCGATCGGCTCGCTCTGCTCTGCAGTGCGGGCAACAGAGCTCCGGATCCCAGTCGACGTCCTCGAGCCCCAGCTTCCGCAGCCACGCGAGCTCCCACATGAGCCTTGGACTCACGTGAATCACGTTGCCCGAACGACGCATGCCGCTGCCGCTGAACCGCCGAGGCTTGGCCATGAGCGCTCCTCTTGGGATAAGGGCACCCATTCTGCCGCTGACGAAACCGCTCGCCAAGCGCGCTCTCGCCGAATCCGAGATATCGCCAAAGCTTACGTTGGGGTGCGTGAAATTCTCAAAAAGTTCGGCATCTCGCCGCACGCGCACACGCTCGGGTCTCGGTGCGCCCGTGACGAGAGGCAGCAGCGCGTCATCGCCGCGCAGGTCACCCGCCTCCTAAGCGTGCCAGCACGCACGTCACGTTGTCCGGTCCGCCGTGCTCGTTGGCGATGTCGACCAGCAGGCTCGCCGCCAGGCTCAGGTCCCGGTGCCTTGCCAGCACGCCCTCGAGCCGCGCTCGTTACCTCAGCGCAGCCGCAGCGCTGCCAGCACCACGCCGCACAAGACCCCCAGCACGAAGAGCACCGTGCCGACGAGCGCCAGGCGCGACCTGCGCTGGTCGGCCTCGCCCTTCACAGACACCGCGCTCACCCACACGTCGTCGTTCGCCTGCGTTGCCTCGCGCTCCTCGGCGGCCCACTTTTCCACCCAACCGGCCAGCTGCACGAGCGTCGCCTCCAGCCGGGCGTCCTCGATCCCGTGCGCTGCCATCGCCTGTCGCGCCTCCACCTTCGCAATGCGCTTCTTCTCCGCCTCCGGCGTCATCGCGCACCACACCGGATCGGTCCACCGGCCGACGGAGGCTTCCGGGGTGTTGGACGAGACGCTCGTGTCCTTCGGCGTTCTCATCGCGCTCATCCTCACAGATCAGCCGCGACCACGCACGCAAGTACGCGAGCTCCGCGTCTTCCAAGCGACTCGCCACGTGCGCCTTCCGCCCGTCCTCGAAGTCGCGCACCGCGCGCTCACGCTCGCTCTCCGCGCTCGGCCCCGGCGTCGATCGCTCCTCTTCGCGGACGCTGCTCGTCGCTGCCGTGCTCCCGAGCAGCACCGACATCGCAAGCCACCCCGCCTGCAGCTCTCGCCTCACGGTCGCTCCCTCTTCCACGTAACGTCCGCCATCCACGTGCTCGCCCCTCGTTCATCGGCGCCGTCCCGCCGGGCCCCAGCGCGGGCACCGGCGACGCGACCACCACCCTGGCCGACGGCTCCCGCCGCGGCACCTCGAGCGTCGGCCCCGTCACCGGCGCCCGGTGGACCGCGCGCCGCCCCGGCCGGCCCGGGATCGGCGGCTCGTCGGGCGGCGCCGCCAGCGAAATCCGGCCCTCCGCCTCGTCCTGCTCGAGGCGCCTGCGCAGCGCGATCATGCCCTGCGCCATCTCGGCCGCCGACAGGTACCGCGCCGCCGGCTGCTTCGCCGTCGCGCGCCGGATCACCTCGTCCACGTACGCCGGCAGCCCCGCCCCCTCCGACAGCGGCGCGGGATCCGCGAAGAACTCCCAGTTCACGAGCTTCGTCCGGTCGTCGAACGCGTCGCGGAACGGGTGGCGGCCGGCGATCATCTCCCAGAGCACGAGCCCCAGCGAGTACACGTCGAAGCGCGCGTCCGCCTCGTTCCCGGCGAGGTTCTCGGGCGCCATGTACGCGGCCGTCCCGAGGCGCACGTTGCGCTGGGTCGTCCGCATCTCCTAGGGGATGACCTTCGCGATCGAGAAATCGACGACCTTCACCATCCCGTCCGCGGTGAAGACGTTGTTGTCCGGCTTCACGTCGCGGTGGATGATCTGGTTCTCGTGCGCCGCGTCGAGCCCCCACGCGGCCTCGAGCGCGACGTGCGGCGCGAACAGAGGCGACAGCCTCCCCTGGCGCTCCAGGCGGGTGCCTCTCGGGCGAGCGCCCCTCCTCTGGAGGCGCTGCTATCCATGTCGATACGGCGCCGCCGGAGTGCTCACCCGATCGACGCCTCCCCCTTCCAAGGCGACGCGACCGCCGGCCACCAGGCGCCCACGGCCCGGCGGCCCTCGCATGCCCGCTGGCCGCTGGCCTCCGGCCAATGGCCTCTGGCCAATGGCCGCGCAGAGCACGGTTCCGACAGGAGCCTTTGCGCAAAGCGGTTGTGAACGCGCGAGGCGCTCTCGCTAAGATGCACGGTTTCCTGGGGGAGGATCGGAGAGAGAACGATGGCAGCCTATGGATACAGCTTCGTCACGGACAAGGCGTTCAGCGCGTTCGCGCGGGATCTCGAGCAGGGAGCGTGGAAGGGCGTCTCGATAGACAAGTACGATGTCCCGAACCGCATCCCGGCGGCGTCGCTCTTCGAAGCGCCCAGGCCGGTGGTCTGGAAGCTGCGCGCGCGCTGGAGCATCGCGGCGCTCGATGAGGCGCTCGGCGTCGCGCCGGCTGCGGTGCTCGCCGAGCTCGACGTCGAGTGGGACACCGCCCAGCGGGCGCTGCACCTGTTCCTGGCCTCGGCTGCCGAGAGCAAGGATCCTGCGCAGCGCGACGCGGCGGTGCGGCTCCGCGGCGCCCTGCTTGCGGGGGCGGGTACCGAGCAGACCCGGTACACATACGACGCCGAGGTCGACTACGGCTGGCACCAGGTCGCGATCGTGGGCAAGGCGCCGCTCGCCGCCGACGTGAAGAAGGTCGGCGCCGGCGCGTACCTGAAGCGCGTCGAGGAGGCGACCGAGGCGCTCGCCAGGGGGCTCGGCCGCACCTCCGGCCAGAAGCGCGCGGTCGCGCGCTCGAAGCGCATCCGGGAGGCGGTGGTCGCGTGCACGCAGGCGTTCAACGCCATCCACGGCGAGATCGGCTGGCTCCTCGAGCACACGCCGAGCGGCAAGCAGCGCGATCTGCTCCAGGCGCTCCACGCGCCGTTCCTCGCCCTCCTCGAGCGCAGCCCGCAGCGCGCGCCGGCGGCCACCGCGCCGGAGGAGGACGTCGCGGACGAGGACGCCGCAGAGGAGGAGGACGCCGCGAAGCCCGAGGCGGAAGAGAGCACGCACGCGTGAGCGCCTGCCGGTGGAGGAGCGCGACCGGCCGGCGGCTCATGCCGTCCTGACCCCCCACGCGCGTTTCTATCCGGACATCAGCTCGCTTCTCGATGCCGGCCCATAAGCGCAGAATCCAGCGCGCACTCCTGCCGGGATCATCTGCGCTTCGGAAGCTGCACCACCAGGTGGTCGGTGAGCCACGCCTTGCCTCCCGGATCGGCCTGCTGAACCCGCCAACGGCCCACCAGATCCGGCGGCGTCGGAAGTCGCTCGAAGCTGCGGCCCCCGAGGCACATTCGCTCGTAGGCTTCCGGCCAGCCCGCCGCGTCACGCGCGCCCAGCAACACGGCGATCCCGTGGCGGGTCTCCGAGAGGCGATAGTCGTCGATCTGCTTCTGGATCCCCGCGTTGTGGGCAGCGTCGCGCCAGATCTTGGTCTCGATCAACGCATGGCCGTCGAGGCCCGGCCGGGTCAGGCGCACCTTGATATCGGTGAAGCCCGCCGCCTGGATGGCTTCCCGCTCCGTCTCGATCCATCCCAGAAGACGCAGCCCCACCGCGATGAGGGAGCTGAATACCTGCTCCTGCAAGAGCCCGCCTTCGCCGTGAAAATCGCGTCCAAAGCGGCGCAAGTTCGCCAGCACCGCACAGACATCCTGGACCAGACGCTCGATGGGGTCACCTGAGCCCGCCGGGATCTCCGGCAGGTTCAGGATCGAGGCAATGGGCCATGCGATCACAGGGTCGGCGAGCATCGAGCCTTCGCCCCTCACCAGGCCGGCCGCGCGCAGCAGCGTCAGCGCCTCCTCCGGGTCCATGGGGATGTGCTCACCTGCTTGCAAGGAGCACGCATCGCGAAGCCGCTGCATCGGAACCGAGCCGGCGTGCTCGCGAACGACCTTCAGCACCCGGAACGGGGCATCGAGCCGCCCGTAGTGCGAGACGGATGCGTGCACCGACCGAATGAAGCCGTCGTACTTCTCGCGGAACACGCCGAAAACAGTCTCCAGCTCCAGCACGGAGGCGCTGCTCGTACCCCAGAGGTGCTCCAGGCCGTAGGTCACGAGAACCGGGCTGCCCCCGGAGAGCAGGCGGAGCGTCTCCAGGTGGACCTCGCTCAGGGGACGCCCGTCGTCCTGAAAGGGCCTGGCGAGCTCCACGATCTCCGCCGGTCCGAAGGGCTCGAGCACATACGATTCGGCGCGGCTGACGAGCCCGGATCCAAGCTCCGTCGCGAGATAGAAGAGACCGATCCCGCCCGCGAAGACGAGATCGAAGTGTGCGCCGTGTTCCTTCCGCGTGGTCTCCAGCTTGTTGAACCAGCTCCGAGCGAACGCCCCCCGCTCTCCGGCTCCAGCCGTGACGTACTGGTCAGCCTCATCGAAGAGAACCACCAGCCTCGTCACGTCGCCCTGGAGCACGTGCTCGAGAAGGTCATCCATCCGCGGCGGTGAGAGATCGCGGATGCCGAGCCTCGCCGCGAGATCGTGCACCGCTCCGGCGACGGTCGGCTCCTCGGGCGGATCCGGCACGAGCACGACCCGCGTCCCCGGCGCGTCCTGAAGCTCGCCCCGGATCTGGCGTAGCAAGACGCTCTTTCCGCTCCCGCGACCGCCGATGACCTTGACGGCGATGCCCTTACGAAGATCCTCCACGATCGATTCCACCAGCGCGCGTCGGGGCACCGGGTGACCTGGGGTGTGGTGCTGCCAGCTGTAAGGATTGGACCGCCTCGTCACACCGCCACCCGCGCCTGTGTGGGGAGCAAGGTCCGCACGTACCACGACAGGTGCTTCGGCAGCGCCAGCGTTGCCTCGTCGAACAAGCCGAAATTCCGCAACACCCGCACGCCGGAGCTCTGCGATCCGCCTGACCGCTTCACGGCCGCTCCAGGGTCATGACTCTCGATGAGATCGAGGAGCAACGCGTAGGCCGCCGGATACCTCTTCGAGAGCAGCGCGATGATCTCGCGGTCCACGTCCAGCACGGCTTGACGGCCCAGAAAGCGCTCGACAGCCCTCTCGCGATGAGGATCCGTCGGTTCCTTCAGCAGGACCCCCGGCGCATGCAGCCGGACCTCTTCGCGGAGGGCCGAGCCGAACTGGCGGTGCAGCAGCGGATGCCCACCGGTCCACGCGCGGGCGAGCGCCGCCGTTTCGGGCCCCACGGCGAGCCCCACGCGGCGCCCTAGCTTGCGGAGCATCTCCGTGTCGTGCGGCGGACGGATCGGTCCGAGCCACATCGGCGTGAGCCCCGCGAGCAAGGGGTTGGGCACCCCATCCAGATGCGGAACCGACAGGTGCTCGGGGTCGCGGCCGATCAGCACGAGCGAGACGGCCCCCTGATGTTGCTGGGACAGGGCGCGCACGAGCCCGAGGAGCCGCGAGATGCCCGGCACCGGGCCAAGGCTGCCCTCGCGCTCGAAGAGAAAATCGTACTCGTCGATCACGAAGCACAGGCGCATTCCCTCGTCCACGATCGCCTGGGCTGCTGACTTCAGGCCGGCGATGCCCTGCGGCGCCGGCGGTACATCTGCGCGGCCGGCGGCGCGCATCCTGCGGCGCAGCGCGGCGAGCAGCTCGTCGGCGACATCGTCCACATCCGCTTCCGCCGCATCCAGCCCCTGCGCGTCGAACCAGATCACACACGCCTGGGACGCCATCTTCTCCGCGCCTGGCGCCTTGATCCCGCTGGCCGGGTCGAGCCAGTCGGTGACCGCCCGGACCAGCGAGGTCTTGCCGCATTTGCGCAATCCGAACACGCCGACGGCGTCGCCGCGGGTGACCCGCGTGCGGAGCTCCATGACCTCCGCATCGCGGCCCATGAGCTGGTACCCTCGAACCGGATCGCGCTCCTCGAACACGTCGTACGTGGGGAGCTGCTGGCGGAGCACCTCGGAGAGCGGCGGCCAGCTCCGATCCTCGCCCCATACCCACGCCAGGCGCTGATCCCGACCGGGCATCCGATCGAGGCGGTCTTTGAGCGGCCGACCGTCGTCGTGGGTGTGACCATCGTCTGTGACGATGACCAGGTTGCCGTCGAGGCGCAGATCCGAGCGCACGACCTCGTCGGCAGCGCGCTGGAGATCCCGCGACTGGACCTCGCCCTGGACGGCGATGAACAGCAGCTCGGGGGCCAGGCCGAACCCCTCCTGGATGTGCTGCGGCGGCTTCGCGCGAAGGAGCCAGCTGCGCGGCGCAGCCGGGCGAACATGCGTCAGCTCGAAGCCATCCCTCTCGAGCGTGTCCGCCATCACGGCACCGAAGTGGATGTCCTCCTCGAAGATCCGCAGGAAATGCTTCAGCGTCTTCGTGTTGCCGCCCATGCGGAGAGTCTCGCACACGGCATCGACGCCGGCATATCGCGCCGGTCGCCGCCCGAGCCGGCTCTCCGCAGCCCTTGCCCGAACCCCTGCCGGCTCCCCGCAGCCCTTTCTCCAACCCCTGCCGGCTCTCCGCAGCCCTTCCCCGAACCCCTGCCGGCTCTCCGCAGCCCTTCCCCGAACCCCTGCCGGCCCTCCGCAGCCCTTCCCTCCACCTCCGCCGGCTCTCCGCAGCCCTTGCCCGAACCCCTGCCGGCTCTCCGCAGCCCTTGCCCGAACCCCTGCCGGCTCTCCGCAGCGCTTGCCCGAACCCCTGCCGGCCCTCCGCAGCCCTTGCCCGAACCCCTGCCGGCTCTCCGCAGCCCTTGCCCTCTCCCCCTCCCGGTGACCGGCAGCACGTCCTGCCCTCGTTGCCGTCGCGCTTGCGGCGCGTTCTCGGACGGAACCGCGCCTTCTCGTGACGTTCTGCTATCCTCCGCCGCCGTGATTGTGGACCAGCCCCCCACACCTGCCCCTCACGAGGCTCCGGAGGACCGGGCCACGTTCGGGCTCTCCGCCTTCGATCCTCGCCCGAGCCTCATGGCGCCTTCCATCGCGCCGGCCACCTCGGCGGCGCCGCAGGTCTCGGTGGTCGTCCCGGGGCTGAACGAGGCGGAGAGCCTGGCGGAGCTCGCGCAGCGGGTGGATCAGGCCTTGAAAGGGCGCTTCTCCTACGAGCTCATCTTCGTGGACGACGGCAGCACGGACGACAGCTGGGGCGTCATCTCCAGGATCCGCGCGGAGAACCCGGTCGTGAAGGGGATCCGGCTGCGGAAGAACTTCGGCAAGGCGACGGCGCTCACGGCCGGGTTCCGCAAGGCGAGGGGCGCCGTGGTCGTCACGATGGACGCCGATCTCCAGGACGACCCGGCCGATCTGCCGAGCTTCATCGCCAAGGTCGAGGAGGGCCTCGACGTCGTGGTGGGCTGGAAGGTCAACCGCCTCGACCCCGCCAATCGCCTCATCTTGTCCCGGATCTTCAACGGGACCGTCCGCGCGGTCACGGGCGTGAAGCTCCATGACATGAACTGTGGCTTCAAGGCCTACCGTCGCGAGGTGCTGCGCACCATCCCGATCTACGGCGATCTCTTCCGGTACATCCCGGCGCTCGCCGCCTGGCAAGGCTTCCGCGTCACGGAGATCCCGGTGCGCCACCACGCCCGCAAGTACGGCGCCTCGCGCTACGGACTGGAGCGCATCCTGCGCGGCTTCTTCGACCTGCTCAGCGTCATGTTCCTGACGCGCTACTCGAAGAAGCCGATGCACCTCTTCGGCCTCATCGGCCTGGTCTTCGCTGCGACCGGCGTGACCATCAACGCGTATTTGACGTTCCTCTGGCTGCTCGGTCACAAGATCGGAGACCGGCCGCTGCTCCTCCTCGGTGTGCTGATGATCCTCCTCGGCATCCAGTTCTTCTCGATGGGCTTCATCGGCGAGTTCCTCACCTTCCAGATGCAGCAGCGCCACCTGGCAGACGATCCGCCCGTCCGCGAGGAGTTCGAGTGATCTCCGAGCCTCGCCGCGATCGGTCCTGGGTCCCCGTGTCCGGGCGCCTCCCCTCGCTTCAGGCCCTCTGCTCCGCGGCGCCGCGCTGAGCGCGCGGCCGGGGTTCGCCGTCGTGCGCCGCACCGCCCTGCGCGCCCTCGCCCGCCTGATTGGCCCGCTCCTGCTCGTCCTCGTGGTCGTGCGCATGGACGACCGGGACGCGGTGCTCGGCGCGGTCGTCTCGGCCTCGGCTGGCCCGCTCGCGCTCGCGGCGGCGCTGAACGTCCTCAACATCCACCTCAAGGTGGTCCGCTGGGACGCGCTGCTGCGTGCCCGGGGCATCGTCTATCCGCTTCGGCGTGCGTGGAGCGCCTACGCGACGTCGCTCTACGTCGGCATGCTGACCCCCGGCCGGGTCGGCGACCTGCTCCGGATCCGCTACCTGCGCCACGACCTCGGCGTGCCTTACGCGGAGGGGCTGGCCACCGTCGTGATGGACAGGCTGTGTGATCTCTACGTGCTCGCCGCGTTCGTCGCGGTCGGCGTCGCCCGTTACAGCGCGGTGATCGCCGGCCGCCTGGCCTGGCTGACGTGGGGTGGGATCGCCCTCACGGTCCTGGCGCCCCTCGTGTTGCTCATCCCCGGGCTGGCCGAGCGGCTGCTGCTCGCCTTCTCGCGCAAGCTCGCGAAGGATCCGTCCGAGAGCGCGGAGCCCGGCGCGGCGAGCCGCTTCCTGGTCGCGCTGCGCGCTCATGTCGGGCGCGGGCTCCTCTTCACGCTCCCGGTCACGGTGGCGACGTTCGTCGTCAACTTCGCGCAGGGCTACCTCATCGCGCGCGCCCTCGGCGTACCGCTCTCGCTCTTCGACGTCACCTGCCTGCTCGCCATCGCGAACCTGCTCGGTCTCTTGCCGATCTCGATCGCCGGCGTAGGCGTCCGTGAGCTCTTCTTCTCCCTCGTGTTCCCTTCGCTCGGCTTCACCGCCGAGCACGGCGTCAGCTTCGGCCTGCTGGTCTTCGCCGTCGTCTACCTCAACGTCGTCGCCGTCGGCTTCGTGAGCTGGCAGCTGGCCCCCCCGCCCACCTCCCCCGCCCCATCCATCCCCCGCTAGAGCGACAAACGGGTCGAAACCCCGAGAAAATCAGGAATTTCACAGAGAGGCAGGCAGGCGGGAAGGCGGAGAGCGAAAGACGGCAAGAGGGAGAAATTCATTTTTTCTTCCTCCCCGCCTCCCCGCCTCCCTGTGAAAATTCTCCGGGTTTCAACATGATGGGTGTTCTAGAGAGAAATAGGGGTCGTGAGCCGCAGAGGCTCCCCCTCGAAGGCCGGCACCCGCGCCGCGGCGGCTCGGAACGCCTCGACCACGCACGCGCCGACCTCGGTCCCGGCGAAGGACGCCCCGTCCAGCGCCACCTGGGCCTCGCCGCTCGGCGCGAAGGTCACGGTCACGCTCCCCTCCCCGCTCGGCCCGTCCGGCTGCCAGCAGCGCTTCGCCCGGACACGGCCGTGCTCGAGCGCCGCGCCCGCGGCCTTGCCCACCCGGACGCGCGCCCCGTCGACCCGGCTCGACCAGGCGTCGTACCCCTCGTGAGAGCGCAGCGACATCTCGGCAGAGGGGGGGTACGCCCCGCCGCGCTGCAGGCAGTGCGAGGGGCGCACCATCGCATAGCCCGTCGCGGTGGCGAAGCTGCACACCGCGAGCGCCACCAGCAGGGCCCGCTGCCCGCCGCCCCGGCCGAGCGGCCCGTCGGGCGGCCCGTCATCGTCCGATCCGCCACGCAACCGCTCGACCTCCGCACGGATCTCCGCGATTTCCGCGTCCCGGGCGGCGAGCGCCGCATCCCGCTCCTTCAGCTTGGCTTCGAGGGTTTCGATGCGCGCGCGAGCCGCATCGAGATGATCCCGGTAGTGCGACATGGCGCCATTCTACCGCGGGCCGCGCGTGGCGCCCTGCCCTTCCCGCGCGCTCACGTCGTTACACGTCGTTACACGTCCTTCCGCGTCCTTTCGCGATGTTCCCCCCGCTCCTTGACAGCGGGGGGTGGGGTCAAGTAGCCGAGGACCCGCCTCACCTATGCTAGAGAACCACCGCACCAGGCTGAACAGCGCGCTCGCCAAGCTCGACGGCGCCCTCGAGCGGCTCGCGCGCGCCGCCTTGACCCTGGCGCCGTGGCCGATCCTCTACGGCATGAGCATCGCCGTGACGGCCTGGGTCTTCACCCACCCGAGCCGGCACGCGCAGCTCGACACGAACAAGCTGACCGAGGTGGAGCGCCGCTGGATGGTCGGCGGCGCCGCCGCCGCCATCGTGGGGGTCGCGCTCGCCTACTTCCTCGTGATGCTGGCGCGGCGGGCCCGCACCCGCTCGTGGGACTTCATGGGCACCGTGGGCCGCCTCAACCGCGCCCTGATCCCCCTGCTCGCGCTCCCGTTCGTCGCCGCGCTCAAGCTCCCGAACATCGAGAAGGACAGCCCGAAGAGCACGATCTTCTTCGTCGCCCTCGCCGCCCTGGCCACGGGCGCCGGCGCCTACGCCTGGGGCCGCCGCGCGCGGCTCTCGCCCTGGCTCGACGATGCGTCCGAGCTCGATGGCGCGCCCTCCCGCGGAGGCCGCGCCGCGCGGTGGCTCCCGCCGCTGGCCCTGCTCGCGATGTGGACGGGCTACACGCTCTTCTTCTCCCGGCTCGCGATCACCAACCACCACGCGCTGCACACCCGGACGCCCGACCTCGGGTACTACGACAACATCTTCTACCAGACGATCCACGGACGGCCGCTCGGCTGCTCCTGGCTCAAGGCCGGTTACCACGGCTCCGCGCACTTCGACCCGATCCTCATCCTGCTCTCGCCGCTCTACCTGATCTACCCGAGGGCGGAGTTCCTCCTCATCCTCCAGTCCGCGTGGCTCGGCGCCGGCGTCGTGCCCGTGTACCTGCTCGCGCGCGACAAGCTCGCTCACCGCGGCAAGGCGCTCCTGCTCGCCGCCGTGTGGGCCATCTATCCGGCCCTGCACGGCGCGAACATGTACGAGTTCCACTCGCTCGCGCTGATCTCGCCGCTCGTCGTCTGGCTCCTCTACTTCTACGAGACCGGCAGGGACAGGCTGTACTGGGTCACCCTCGCCGTGCTGCTGCTCTGCCGGGAGGACGTCTCCCTGCTGATGTGCTTCATCGGGCTCTACGCCATCTTCGACCGGCGCCCGGGCAAGACGCGCCTCGGCTGGGTGACCATCGCGACGAGCCTCGTCTACTTCGTCATCGTGAAGCTGTTCTTCATGACGTCGTCGGGCATCATCATGTCCGGCAAGGACGCTTATTCGTTCGCCTATTACTACGAGGAGCTCATGCCGAACCGGAGCGGGCTCGGCGGCATGCTCGTCTCCCTCCTCACGAACCCTGTCTTCGCGCTCAAGGTCCTGCTGGAGGAGCCGAAGATCATCTTCCTGCTCCAGCTCTTCGTCCCCCTGTGCTTCCTGCCCTTCCTCGCCAAGCCCGGGCGCTGGATGCTCGCCTACGGGCTCCTGTTCTGCCTGCTCGCCTCGCGCGACGCGGTGTTCTCGATCCACTTCCAGTACTCGTCGATCCTCTTCCCCATCGCGTTCGTGCTGACGCCGATCGCGCTCAAGCGGATCGAGGGCTCCGGGCCGGCCGCGTACTACGGGCTCGACGGGCGGCGCCTGTCGCGCGCGCTGCTCGCCGCCATGGTCGTGGCGGCCGCGCTGATGTCGTGGAAGTTCGGCGGCCTCGTCGAGAACGCGTCGTTCAGGGGCGGCTTCTCCCGCGTGGCGCGCAAGCTGACGCCCGACCAGGAGGCGACCTACGCCTGGGTCCGGAAGCAGGTGGAGGCGATCCCGAAAGACGCCATCGTCGGCGCGACGAGCAAGATGGGACCGCACGTGTCGAACCGGAAGCAGGCCTATTTCTATCCGGGCGAGCGCGCCGCGACCGTCCAGTACGTGCTGCTCGACGAGGGGGAGCTCAAGGGCAAGGACCTGGAGCGCCACAACGCGGCGGTGAAGCGCGGCGAGCTCGAGGAGCTCAGCCGGCTGAAGAAGCTGGCGCTGTTCAAGCGGGTGAAGCCGCCGTCGAAGGCGCAGCCGCCGGCGCCGGCGGCCTCCGAGCCCCCTACCGGAGACCCGCCCCCGGAGCTACGAAAGCCGGACCGAAAGGGCGGCGGCGCGCCGCCTGCGCCCTCCAACACCGCGGAGCAAGATGAAGACCCTCCTCCTGGCCCATGACTTCAACGCGACCTCCGAGATCGCCCTCGACACGGCGATCGAGCTCGCCCGCAAGCTGTCCGCGAAGATCGTCGTCGCGCACGTGTACAGCGTGCCCGTCTACAGCTTCCCGGAAGGCTCGTCCCTGATCCCCTCGGCCGAGGACGCCGCCCGCATCGGCGATGCGGCGCAGCGGAGCCTCGATCAGGTGCTCGAGCGCCGGCGCGCCACGCCCGGCGTCGAGATCTCGGGCGTGCTGCGCGCCGGCGTCCCCGACGAGGAGATCTGCCGCCTCGCGGACGAGATCGGCGCCGACATGATCGTGATCGGGACGCACGCGCGCGGGGCGGTCGCGCGGGCGCTGCTCGGCAGCGTGGCGCAGCGGGTGGTGAGATCGGCAAAGGTCCCGGTCCTGTCGATACGGGCACCCCAACCGGCCTGATGTAGGTGACATCACGAAACGGTCGGATCCGGTGTCCGGCGCCGCCGGAACGGGCGTTAGAAATTTCCCGACTTCCTGTCAAATGCGTCCTGCCGCGGCCACGAAACCTCGTTGAAACATCGGGCACGTTACCCCGGTGCCATGAAGATCGACACTGGGGATACGGCCTGGCTCCTCGCATCGACAGCCCTCGTCCTTTTCATGACGCCGGGCCTCGCCCTGTTCTACGGCGGCATGGTGCGCCGCAAGAACGTGCTCGCGACGCTCATGCACTCGTTCGCCGCGCTCGCGGTGATCTCGGTGCAGTGGGTGGCCATCGGGTACTCGCTCGCGTTCGGGACCTCGCACGGTGGGCTCATCGGCGGGTTCGACTTTGTCGGTCTGCACGGGATCGCGACGGTGGAGCGCGGCACGGTGCCGCACATCGCGTTCGCGGCGTTCCAGATGATGTTCGCGGTGATCACGCCCGCGCTCATCGCGGGGGCGTTCGCCGAGCGGATGCGGTTTTCGGCGTACCTGGTCTTCATCCTGCTCTGGTCCACGCTCGTCTATGACCCGGTGGCGCACTGGGTGTGGGCGGAGAAGGGCTGGCTCTTCGAGATGGGCGCGCTCGACTTCGCGGGCGGCACCGTGGTTCACCTCGCGGCGGGCATCTCGGCGCTGATCTGCGCGCTCGTGCTGGGCAAGCGCACGGGATATCCGCACGAGCGGCACGTGCCGCACAACCTGACGATGACCCTGACGGGCACGGGCATCCTGTGGTTCGGGTGGTTCGGCTTCAACGCCGGCAGCGCGCTGACGTCGGGCGGGCTCGCGGCGCTGGCGCTGCTCGACACGCACCTCGCGGCGGCGGCGGGCGGCGCGGCGTGGCTCCTCGTCGAGTGGGCGCAGCGAGGCAAGCCGACCGCGCTCGGCGTGGCGTCCGGCATCGTGGCCGGGCTCGTCGGGATCACGCCCGCGGCCGGGTTCGTGGCGCCGTGGGCCGCCGTCGTGATCGGCCTGCTCGCGGGCGTGGTGTGTTACGCGGCGGTCGTCTCGAAGGAGCGCCTGCGCTACGACGACTCGCTCGACGCGTTCGGCGTCCACGGCGTGGGCGGCCTCCTCGGCGCGGTCCTCACCGGCGTCTTCGCCGAGAAGGCCCTGAACGAGGCCGGCCGCGACGGCGTGATCGCCGGCAACCCGGGGCAGCTGGTCCCGCAGCTGGCCGGCATCGTGGCCGTCGGGCTGTACGCCGCCATCGTGACCTTCGTGCTCCTCAAGGTGGTCGACAAGCTGATCGGCCTGCGCGTGCCCGAGAGCGACGAGCGCGAGGGCCTCGACGCCACCGAGCACGGAGAAACTGGCTACGCGCTGTAGCGACACAGAGGGGGCAGCCACAGACCCAGGTCGACGAGGGCTCCCCGCCGCGCTCGCCCTCCCGGTGGAGAGGGCACGCGAGGGTGGTGGGGGAATTCCCCAGCCCTGCTGGCACGATGGACCGCCAAGGCGCCATAAGACGCCAAGATTTTTGTGTTTTTCTTGGCGTCCTTGGCGCCTTGGCGGTTCACAAGATCCCACCTTCCACGTGCGGCCGGGGTGCCGTCGCTGTTGCCTCCCCAGGGGCGCACCGCTATTGCGACGGACGGTTCGAACCGAAAGGCGCCGAGAGCGCCAGGAGAGCTCGACAATCTCCTGGCGCTCCCGGCGCCCTGACGGTTTCTACGCTCGAACCGAACGGTGCTCCATCTTGCGCCGAACCTTCCCCCTGGGCGCGCGCCGCGAGCGAGCGCCCCGTCATCACGGAGCAGACAGGCATGAGCGGCCATTCGAAGTGGGCCACCATCAAGCGCAAGAAGGGCGCGCTCGACGCGAAGCGCGGCAAGCTCTTCACGAAGCTCATCAAGGAGATCACCGTCGCCTCGCGCATGGGCGGCGGAGACCCGAACGGCAACCCGCGCCTCCGCAAGGCGATCAACGACGCCAAGGGCCAGGCGATGCCCGCCGACACGATCAAGCGCGCCATCCAGCGCGGCACCGGCGAGATCGAGGGCGCGAACTACGAGGAGATCCTCTACGAGGGGACAGGGCCCGGCGGGACGCTGTTCCTCTGCGAGGCGATGACCGACAACCGGAACCGCACCGTCGCCGAGATCCGGAAGATCTTCGAGAAGAACAACGGGCAGCTCGGCGCCGGCGGCTCCGCGCAGTGGGCCTTCGAGAGGAAGGGGATCATCCTCCTCGCGAAGGACGCGGCGACGGAGGACCAGCTGATGGACACCGCCGTGGGCGCGGGCGCCGACGACTACAGCGACCAGGGAGAGGAGTGGCAGGTGCTCTCCAGCGTCGACGTGATGGACACCGTCGTGAAGGCCCTCGAGGACGCGAAGATCGCGGTGAAGTCGAACTCCGCGGGCTACGTCCCCAAGAACAAGAAAGAGGTCGCGGGCCGCGACGCCGAGGTCTGCCTGAACCTCGTCGACTCGCTCGACGACCACGACGACGTGCAGAACGTCTACGCCGACTTCGACGTGCCCGAAGAGGAGCTCGCGAAGCTCGAGGGCTGATCCCGCGGCAGGCGCGAGCCCGTCACGGCCGCCAGATCGGGAAGCTCACGATCGCCCACGAGAAGAACGCGTGGGCGAAGACCGCCGGCGCCAGGCGCCCGGTCCGGTGCACCACGCGGCCCCACACGATCGAGCAGCCGAAGCCCGCCGCGACGAGCAGCGGGTTCGGCCCGGCCACCGGATCGCCGAGCAGGAACAGCGTGGGGGCGTGCGCGGCGGCGAACAGCGCGCTCGACAGCAGCCACGCGGCGCCCCGGTCGAGCGGCCCCTCCAGGGCGCGCAGGACGAGCCCGCGCCAGACGATCTCCTCCAGCGCGGCAATGACGAAGACGAGCGCGCCGACGAACACGCGCGCGTCGGCCGAGGGGTCGCCGAGCTGGAGGTACAGGCGAAGGACCCAGGCCTCGCGAGGCGAGCCCCGCGGGGCGAGCAGCAGCTGCACCGCCATGGCGAGCCCGTAGAGCCCCGCCGCGACAAGGGCGCCGCGCGCGAGATCGCCGGACAGGGGGCGGAGCGCGGCGCGGAGCTCGCCGCGCCGGCGGAGCCACATCACGGTGATCGCCGTGAGGACGGCGTAGAGCGCGCCGAGCGCCGCGAGCATGGCAGGCGCGCCCGCGTGACCGGGATCGAACGCGAACGAGACGGCGAGCGCGACACAGGCGGTGACGGACGCGGCGATGAGCGCGGCCTCGCGGCGCGATGAGCGCGGCGGCTCGCGCGGATCGATCGCCCGCGGATCGCGCGACGGGGCCGGGGCGGCCGAGCCAGAGGCAGCCGGAGGAGCCGCGGCGGAAGAGGCCGCGGCGCGGTCTTCGCCCGGGCTCATCGCGCGCTCGCCTGACCCGTCGGACTCGCCTGACTCGCCTGACTCGTCCGACTCGTCCGACTCGTCCGACTTAATTGCAAGACCCGGTCGAGGATGCGGTCCGCGAGCGCCGGCTTGGGCAACACGCCGAGCGCGTCGGCGGCGTCGCGGGTCACGATCGTGGCGCGGTTGTCGTCCCGGCCGAACGAGTCCGCCGCGTGGTTGGCGACGATCATGTCGACGCGCTTGCTGGCGAGCTTGTGCCGGGCATAGGCGATGACCCCCTCGTCCGTGGCGGTCTCGACCGCGAACCCGACGAGCACCGGCGAGCGCGCTCCGTCGGCGCCGGCAGCGTCCGCCAGCCCACCGCGCGCCGCGCCGATCTCCGCGAGCAAATCAGGGTTCGGCACGAGCGGGAGCGACGCGAGGTCGGGCGTCCGCTTCAGCTTGGTCGCGTGCTGCTCGGCCGGGCGGTAGTCGGACACGGCGGCCGTCATGATGAGCGCGTCGGCGCCGCGCAGGTCCTCGCCGAGCGCCTGCCAGAGCGCGCCGCGCATCGAGAGCGCGCCGCGCACGTCGACCCGGCGCGCGCCCGGCGGCGTGGAGAGCGACACGGGGCCGGCGATGAGCGTGACCTGCGCGCCCCGCGCCGCGGCCCGCTCCGCCACGGCGAAGCCCATCTTGCCGGTCGACCGGTTGCCGAGGAAGCGCACGGGATCGAGGTCCTCGAGCGTGGGGCCCGCCGTGACGACGACGCGGAGGCCCTCGAGGTCGCGCGGGGCGAGCCGCGAGAACGCCGCGGCCGCGATCGCCGCCGGCTCGGCCATGCGCCCGAGGCCGCGCTCGCCCGAGGCGACCTCGCCGAAGACCGGGCCGACGAGCTGCACGCGCCCGTCGGCCTCGAGCGTGGCGACGTTCCGCGCCGTCGCGGGGTGCGCCCACATGCGGGGGTGCATCGCCGGCGCGGCGAGCACCGGCCCCCGCGCGCACAGGGCGAGCGCCGTCACGAGGTCGTCGGCGCGCCCCGCGGCGAGGCGGGCGATCACGTCGGCGGTCGCGGGCGCGAGCAGCACGAGATCGGCCTCGGCGGCGAGCGCGACGTGCAGCTCGCCCGCGAAGCCGGGATCCCACATGGTGTCGCGCACCGGCTCGCCGCAAAGCCCGCTCAGCGTCATGGGCCCGAGGAACTGCTGCGCGGCGCGCGTCATGATCGGGAGCACGCGCGCGCCGCCCTGGATCAACAGCCGGGCCACCTCGGCGGCCTTGTACGCGGCGATGCTGCCCGAGACGGCGAGCGCGACGGTCGGCCGCGCGCCTTCGGGGGCTTGGCCAGCGGGCGGCGGGGCGGAGACCTCGGGGCGAGGTGCGGGAGATGACGGCGTTCGGCCAGACATGGCGCAGGTGCCAGCGTGGGTCGTGGGGTCGGTCCGGCGTCCACCGTGGCACGAAAATCGCCAATCGTACACGGCCACGGCCACGGCCACGGCCACGGCCACGGCCACGACACGGCCACGGCCACGGCCACGACACGGCCACGGCCACGACACGGTACACGCCGCGCCGCGGGCGGATGCTCCGGGGCCGCGCTGCGGGCAGAGAGCTCGTGCTGGTGCGCACGCGCGTACCACCGCGCGCCAGCGCGCCCGCGCAGCAAGAAACCCGGCTGATTTTTGGGGCGTGGCAGTGGCATCACCCGCCAGGAGCGCGTAATGGGATGAGCTCCCTCAGAGGAACACGACAACGATGGCAAGCACCGTCCTCACCGGCATCAAGCCCACCGGAACGCCGCACCTCGGCAACTTCGTAGGGGCGATCAAGCCGGCGCTCGCGCTCGCAGGGACCGCGTCGAACGCGCTCTACTTCGTCGCGGACTATCACGCGCTCAACGTCATCCACGACGCGCAGAAGCTCCGGAGCCTGGTCCACGAGGTCGCCGCGACCTGGCTCGCGCTCGGCCTCGATCCCGAGAAGGTCATCTTCTACAGGCAATCCGACGTTCCGGAGATCTTCGAGCTCAGCTGGATCCTCTCGTGCTTCACGGCGAAGGGGCTCATGAACCGCGCCCACGCCTACAAGGCCGCTGTCGCCAAGAACATGGAGTCCCGGGCCGGGGCGCCGAGCGCCTCGGGCGCCGAGGACAGCGACGACCTCGACGCCGGGATCAACATGGGCCTCTACGGCTATCCGGTGCTGATGGCGGCCGACATCCTCCTGTTCAAGACGAATGTCGTGCCGGTGGGCAAGGACCAGGTCCAGCACATCGAGATCGCCCGCGATATCGCGCAGCGCTTCAACGCGATCTACGGCCCGACCCTCGTCCTGCCCGAGGCGCGCATCAGCGCCGAGACGGCGGTGATCCCGGGCCTCGACGGCCGCAAGATGAGCAAGAGCTACGACAACACCATCGCGCTCTTCCTGCCGCCGGAGAAGCTGCGCAAGACGATCTTCAAGTACAAGACGGACTCGTCGCCCCCGAGCGAGCCGAAGGATCCGAACACCTCGCCGCTCTTCCACCTCTACCGGGAGTTCGCCACGCCCGAAGAGGCGGAGGCGCTCCGCGGCCGCTACCAGAGCGGCATCGGCTGGGGCGAGGCGAAAGAGGCCGTGTTCGAGGTGCTGAACCGCGCGCTCGAGGAGCCGCGGCGCCGCTTCGCCGACCTCATGGCCAACCCGGCTCGCATCGACGCCCTGCTCTCGGAAGGCGCCCAGCGCGCGCGGGCGCTCGCGGGCCCGACGCTCCACGAGGTGCGCCGGGCGATCGGCGCTCGCTGAAGGCCGCGGCGGCGGAGGGCGAGCGGGGCTCGCCGAGGCCAGCGCGCGGCGAGCGCCGCCGAGCAGCCGACGGCGGCTTCGCTCGAGGCCGCCCGCTCAGCCGCCATCGCTCGTCGTCGTCGTCTTCTTCTGGTTCTGGCGTCGCTTCTTGCCCTTGCCGCCCTTCGCCTCGTCCCCCGCGGGGTCCCGCTGGCCACGGGCTTCCGGCGCCGCCGCGCCCGGGGCGTGCGCGACGGCGATCCCCTCTGCGGGCGGCGCGTCCTCGCCGCGCGCGCGGCCGCCTTCCCCTTCGGCGCGCTCCTCCCCCTTCGCGCGGAACGTGCCGAACCCAGCGCGCTCGGTCCAGCCGCGCTCGCCCGTGAGCCCGGGCTCGCGGCTCTCGACGGTGCCGCCGCCCGGCTCCGGGCCGGTCACGCCTGGCGTGCGGACGTCCGGCCCCTGCGTCACGACGAGGTACTCGTCCGCCACGTACTCGGGGTGATTGTCGTCGGCCGTCTTGGCCTCGGGGTCGCGCGGACCGCTCCCGACATGGACGATCTGCGCGGTCGGCGGGTAGCTGTCGCTCCACTTCTCCCGCACCGCGTAGGCGCCGTCGCGGACGACCCGCGAGCTCGTCGTCTTGAAGCCGGGGATGCCGCGCTGAGCGAGCGCCCGCTTCCCTTCGGGCAGCTTCGGCGTCGGGCGCTCCAGCTCCTCGAACGGGACGACCTCGTCGATGCGACGGAAGTACGTGACCGTGAGCTTGCGCGAGGGCCCGAGGATCTCGGCGCGCACGACGCCGCCGGCCACCGTCTCGTGGAGCACGATCGGGAAGTCGAACGGGTTCCTGAAGCGGTAGTTGATCGTCGGGTAGACGACGGTCGCGTCGAGGCCGAGCTTGATGTAGTAGCTCGGGCGGGAGTGCGGATAGCGCTCGACGATCTCGAGCCCCGCGAAGAACGCGGCGCCGTGGAGCGTGCCCGAGATCTGGCAGGTCCCGCCGCCGAGCCCGTCGACGAGCTCTCCCTGGGCGATGACAGGAGCGACGCGGTACCCGTGCGCCTCGTCGCGCGGGCCGACCGTCTCGTTGAAGTCGAAGATCTCGCCCGGCATGACGACCACGCCGTCGAGCTTGGACGCCGCGAGCCTGAGGTTGTACGTCCTCTCCTTGGATCTCGCGCCGGTCGCGTAGCGCGTCTCGAAGTAGCCGAGCACCTGATCGAACTTGACGTTGCCGAGCTGGTCGGCGACGAGCTTCGGCGCGATCGTCTCGACGCTGGCCTGCGCGGTGTCCTCGCCCGCCCGGAGGGCGGCGTCGATGCGCGCGAGCGTGCCGTAGACGTCCAGCCGATACCCGATCTTCTCGGGCTTGAGCTGCTTCGCCTCGAGGTCGACATACGCGTCGACCGCGGGCGCGTCGAGCTCGACCTTCAGGTCGAGCAGCTTGCTGATCGCCCGCTCGGAGTCGAGGAGGAGCGGGATCGGGATGTCGAGCGGCGCGTCCTCCTGCGCGGCCCGCTCGTGCGCGCGGCGGAGCGCGCTCTCGGGGCGGAGCGCCTCGCGCACGAACTCGGCGAGGCGGACCCGGTTGATCTCGACGCCGAGATCGTTGCGGCGGAGCGCGCGCGCGGAGCCGTCCGGGAGCACGATCCGGATCTCCCCGGTGGCGTAGCGGCGCACGAGGTCGAGCGCGTTCGCCACCACGTCGCCACCCGTCGGCACCGGCACCTGCGCCACGCGGAGGACCGGCGGGGGCTTAGGGCCGTCGTCCGGCGGGGGCGGCAGCACGAGGTAGGTGATGGCCAGGCCGCTCGTGACGAAGATCGCCACCAGCGCGGCGAACCGCCAGAGCTCCGGCGAGCGGCGAAGATCCATGCGAGGGCGGCCATCTTGAAAAGCGTTGCCCGAACCGTCAAGCGAACGCGGGCGCGCGGCGCGGCTACGGTGCGGCCCGCGTCACATCGGGGCCGCCGCGCGGCGCCTTCGATGCGGCGCGCGCGGCCCTGAGGAGCGGCTCCTTGATCGAGCCCGCCCCGGGCACGAGCAGAGAGCCCGGCTGGCGCGGCGGGCCGCCGTGCGGCGAGGAGCGCAGGAGGAGCGCGCCCGCGAGCACCACGAGGACCACGAGGCCGACGGTCGCGGGGACGAGCCAGCGCCGCGCGTGGCCCTCGTCGGGCGTCAGCGGCGCCGGCGGCGCCGGCCGAGCGCCCTGCGGTGGGCCGGCGCCGCGCTCTGCGCTCGCTCGCCCGGGCTGAGCGGCGGCTTGCGGCGAGCTCTGCTGTGACTGCGGATAGTCGGAGTCGATCGCGCGCTCGCGCGCGATCTGCATGGCCTCCTGGATCGCGGCGCGCCGCCGCTCGCCGCGCGGGCCGAGCATCTGCTGCATCAGCGCGGCGAGCTCATCCGAGGTGGCGATGGGCGTCGCTGGCGACAGCTGCTCGATGGACTGGCGCAGCTCGGCCATCGTGGCGAAGCGCTCGTCCCTCGGCTTCGCGAGCATCCTCATGACGATGCGCCCGACGTCCTCCGGGAGCGACGGGACGAGGGTCCGCGGCGGCTCGGCTGCCGCCTTGTCGCAGATGCGGCGCACCGTCGCAGGATCGTTCTCGGCGTGGAAGGGGTGCTTGCCCGTCACGAGCTGATAGAAGACGATCCCGAGCGTGAACACGTCGGTGCGCCGATCGATGGGCTCGCTGCCCGCCTGCTCCGGCGACATGTACGCGTACTTGCCCTTCACCTGGCCGACCTGGGTTCGCTGCAGGTTCGAGGCGGCCTTGGCGACGCCGAAGTCGAGGATCTTCACCGACCCGTCGTATCCGACCAGGATGTTTTGCGGCGAGACGTCGCGGTGGACGAGGCCGACGGGCTTGCCGTCGCGGCCGCGCAGCTCGTGCGCGGCGTGCAGGCCGAGGGCCGCCTCGGCCACGATGCGGAGCGCGAAGGGGAGCGGCAGGCCGCCGCGCGCCTTGCTCTCGCGGAGAACCAGGTTGAGCGGCTCGCCGTCGATGAGCTCCATCACCTGGTAGAGGACGCCGTCCTCCTCGCCCACATCGATGGTCTCCGCGACGTTCGGGTGATGGATCTGCGAGACCAGGGTGGCCTCGTCGAGGAACATCGCCTCGAAGTCGGGATCGTCGCTCAGCTCGGCGCGCAGCAGCTTGACGGCGACGATCCTGGGGAGCTGGCCGCCCGTTCGAGCGGCCCACACCGAGGCCATGCCCCCGAGCGCGATGGGGACGAGGAGCTCATAGCGACCGAGCGTGTGGCCAGCGCGTACTTCTCCCATGGTGCTCACGTGCCGCGTAACCCCGGAGCGAGGCGGCGCCCGCCGGGAATCGAGCCCGCCGAGCGCGGCCCGCCGCGGCCCGCCCACGACGTCGGGTCCGCAAGAAGCGCTCGGTGTGCCAGGTGGTGCTCTTGATCGAAAAATGACCGCGCGCGCCCGGAATGCGACCGGGCGCCTGGTGTTCGGATCGTCGCAGAGAACGCCTTGGCGCTCAACCCGGAACGCCGTTCGGGTCGCAGCGTGATCTTTCACCGATCCATCGCGGAACGGGCCGGTCGCGCTCAGCGCGTGAGCCCCCGTGCCTTGGAGAGATCGCCGGTGTCCTCGGCCGGCGCGTCGGGCTGCGAGGACTCGGGAGACGGGATGACCTTGCGCAGCGCTGACAGGTGTCGCTTGGTGACCCCTGTCACCGCCAGGATCTGAGCGTCGGTCGCGCGACGCACTCCTTCCATGGAGCCGAGCTCCCGGAGGAGCGCCGTCCTCACCGCGCTGCCAAGCCCAGGGATGTCCTCGATCTCGGACCGGAGGCGCCGCGCCTTGCCGAGCCGCTTGCGTGCGTGGTTTGCGAAGCGGTGCGCCTCGTCGCGCGCGCGCGCCAGGAAGAAGAGGGCGGAGCTCGTGGATCGGAGCGGGATACCGTTCTTCTGGCCAGGCAGGTAGACGCGGTCGACGAGCTTCTCTCCGGTCTGCGTCTCCCGCTCCTTCGCCAGACCGACGATCGGGAGGCCGTGCAGGCCGAGATCGCGCGCCGCCGACAGCGCCACCTGAAGCTGGCCGCGCCCACCATCGACGACGAACAGATCGGGAAGATCCCACTCGCCTCCGCCGGCCTCGGCGCGCCTCGACACATCACCCCCCGAGCCGGCGCTCTCTCGCTCCGCGGCGGCGGACACCGGCGTCCCTTCCGTCTCCGGCGGAGCGTCGCTCGCTGTTGCCGAGCCGATGTCCTCGTCAGCCAGGTCGCCCTCCGTCGCATCGCTCTCGAGCGCGTCGCTCTCCGCCGGATCGCTCTCCATCATGTCGCTCTCGGTGACGCCCTCCATCACGTCGCTCTCGGGCGCGCCTTCGGCGCCGGGGGCGGCCTCGCTGTCTGCGGTGGACGCGGGGCTCGCCTGCCGGGCGGCCTTTCCGCGGCGGAAGCGCCGTGAGAGCACCTCGTACATCGCGGCGTAGTCGTCGCCGTCGGCCACGCTCTTCACGTTGAAGCTGCGGTAGCGCTTCTTGTCCGGCTGACCATCGAGGAGCGCCACGATCGATCCCACCGTGTCGCCGCCGCCGAGATGCGAGATGTCGCAGCACTCGATGCGACGCGGGAGCGTCGGGAGACGAAGGCGCTCCCTGATCTCCTCGAGCCGGGCCTCGAGATCGTCGGAGCTCCGCTGCTTCTCCCGGAACGCGTGAGCCGCGTTCTCGCTCGCCATCTTGAGCAGATCGACGCGGGGCCCGCGCTGAGGCACGAAGAGCGCCACCTTGCGGCCGCGCCGATCGCCGAGCCACTCCGCGACGCCCTCCGCGCCGTCGGGCAACACCGGCACGAGGACCTCATCGGGGATCGTGGTGGACGCGACGCCATAGTACTCGTTCAAGAAGCCGCCGAGCACCTCGTCGTCCGGCAGCTCCATGTTGCGGAGCGAGAAGGACAGCGTGTCTGTCACGCGCCCCCTCCGCACCAAGATCACTTCGACCTCCACGAGCGTCCCCTCGCGGTAGATGCCCACCACGTCTTGATCGACGTCCTTCACGTAGACGACGCGCTGGGCCTCGCGCACCGCCTCGACCGCCCGGAGCTGATCGCGGTAGATGGCGGCGCGCTCGAACTCGAGCTCCCGCGACGCGTCCCGCATTCGCGTGGTGAGCTCCCCCGTGAGCTCGTCGTGGCGCCCTTCGAGGAAGAGCGCGACCGAGCGGACCATCTCCGTATAGAGCTCCCGGTCCACATCCATCACGCAGGGCGCGAGGCAACGCTTGATCTGGTACTGCAGGCAGGGGCGCCGGCGCGACGCCATCTCGGTATCGGAGCAGGTGCGGAGCTGGAAGTGCTTGTTGACCAGGTGGAGCGTCCGCCGCGCGCTCGTCGCCGAGTGGTAGGGCCCGAAATAGCGCGCCTTGTCCGGGGCGGGACGGCGGACCGTCTCGAGCATCGGCCACGCCTTCTGCGTGTCGAGCTTGAGGCAAAGGAAGTCCTTGTCGTCACGCAGCTTGACGTTGAACCGCGGCTTGTGCTGCTTGACGAGCTCGTTCTCCAGTACGGCCGCCTCCTTCTCGGTGGCGGTCACCACCGTCTCCAGATCGGCCACGATCTTCCGGAGTATCGGGATGAAGTACCTGGCGTCGCTCCCGCTCTCCTGAAAGTAGCTGCGGACGCGCGAGCGCAGGCTCTTCGCCTTGCCGACGTAGACGACGGCGCCGGCCTTGTCGATGAACAGATAGCAGCCCGGCGTCGTCGGGAGCGACGCGAGCTTGGCGGCGAGGAGGGCTTCGGGATCCTGCTTGGCGCTCGGGTTGACCACGGCCGGAACGATCTAGAAGTCGCGCGCGCCGGCAGCAAGCGCCGCGATCACGGCTGCTCCCGTGGAGAGCGGCCGAAGCGGCCGCGCCGGTTCTCCTTTACATCTAGAAAAACGCCGTCATGTGACGCGGCGCCGCTCGCCTCGGCGCGACGGGGCAGAACGCCCAGGTCGAGATGTCGGGCGGCGAGCGCCCTGATCACGAGAGCCGCGCAGCGCGCGCGAGCGCCCTGATCACGAGAGCCGCGCGCGCCGCGCGTCGACGCGCGGCTCTCGTGAGGCCACCCGATCACGGTGAGCCGCCGTCACGCGTCGCGCGATCGCCCGTGTGGGAGGCGGCGCTGGCGACTGCGGTGATGGCGCGCCGCGCCCACGTCGACGCGAGACGCGCCCTCGAGCAGGCAGTAGGCTCGACGGCAGGATCTTCGCGGGAGGAGGTCTCGGGTGTCGAGCGCTCCTGCTTCGTGGCCTGGCGGACGACGGCGTCTTCGCCTCGGTCGCAATCCGGCGCGACTCCCGGTCGCTCCATCGCGCCCAGTCCGTCTGGAGCTTCCTGGCCTTGAGAGAGGTCGCCCGCTGGAGAGCGAGGTTGCCCCTACCGGCCATCGGTGCCCGCTTGTCCCCGCCGTAGCTGCGCTTCGGGCTCTCCCCGCAAGCCACTTTCAGCCCGCCGGGCGCCACGGTGGCGAGCGTCTGGGAAGCATCTGGCAGGAATCAGGGAGGAACCTGGGAGGGGCGATGGGAGGACCGATGCCCGGTCGGAGCTCCATCGTTACCGCGCACCCTCTAATCAGGTTGCCTGAACCCGAAAGGACTTGTATGGTCGTAACACCACCAGCGACTGCCCGTTCGATACCCGGGTCCTGGGGCCAGAAGGCATCGGCGAACTGAGCCTGCGGCGCCACCGGCCCCGTGTCTGGTTCCCGTTCGCTGCCGTCCAGGTGCGCCGCCGCGCCTGGTGTCGGGCGGCCCCCGAGGTGGGAGTGCGCGTCGAACAGCCGAGGAGTGACGAACTGTCCACCAGCGTCCATCACCGCCGCCCCGCTCGGGGGATCGATGTCGCCCTCGGCGGCGACGGTGAGCTTTGCCCCCTCGCACGGGAGCGAGCCGCGGGCGAGCGTCACCCTGGTGCCCAGCACGAGTGTCACCCCCTGAATCAGGATGAGCGGCTGAGCAGGAGCGGCGGCCTCGTGGCCTCCCGCAGGGCGACTTCCGGCTTGCCGGGGCGGCCGTCGGAGCTCGGGCACGGCGAGCGGTTTGGGAGACTCGGCCGGAGGTTGGGCAGCTCCAGCACAGCCGCAAAAAGACGCAGCCAGGCCGGAGGCGACATGGCCTGGGGGCTGCAACGTGGGTGGGAGCAACCGCGTCGGGCCGCCGCGCCGATCAGCCAGGGGGATGTCCTGGCAGGTGGGTGGGGTAGCCCTCATGACGTCGACACCGCCCGAGGGCGGCTCGGCGGCCGACACGTTGCGGTCGATCCCGGAGAGCGGCTCGGTCGGGAGACGAGAGCTCGGGCATACGGTTACGCCGCCGGAGCAGGGTGGAGTGCAGAAGTGAAAGGCTGCCGCTCCAGCTCACCGGGGTCGCCTGGAACGGCGACCTCGGCCATGACACCTTTCCTCATCGCGGGCGCTCCACCCGGGGGGTCGGGCTCCTCCACGGTCCCTCGGTCAGGCGCCCGCTTCGGTCGCTGCGCGGTGGGGCGCGTGTGTCCGGAGCACAGGAAAGCAGATCTTCATGGGAATGTCGCTGGCTCCCCTCGGTTACGGGGCTGCCCACGGCACGCGCGCCGCGGCATCCAAAGCGGGAGCGCGGTGCAGAGAGGAGCACGGCGCTGTCCATCGCACCCTCTTGGGTTGGGGCGGAGCCTGGCTTCGCGGCGCGACGTCGCGCGACGTCGCCAGGGAGACGAGGTGGCTGGAGTCCGGCTCGACCGGTCGCCCCCAGCACCCGATGACCGACGGGGAGGTGGCGAGCGCGGGTTCTTGACGCGCGTTGAGGGGAGAGGGGGACACCTCTCGAATTATTTTCAAGCAAGGTGCTGTTCAGCAGTTGACAACTCTAGCTATTCATGGGACGCGAGATCCAATGAACAACGTCGAAACCGAGATCAAAAGCCACGTTGATGCATTCGTCTCTCAGCTGAGCGGACTTGTCCGCAAAGCGGCTCTCGAGGCCGTCGCCAACGCCCTGCGAGGCGAGGGCCAGCCGGCCGCTGCGGCCGCCGCGCCGCGCAAGGCGGGTCGGGCCAAGGCCGCTCCCCAGCAGCCTGCGGAGGTCAAGAAGGCGGTCGGTCGCCCCGCTCGCGCCGCGAAGCCCACCCGCAAGAAGGGCGAGAAGCGCTCGAAGGAAGAGCTCGCCGCCATGACGCAGAAGGTCCTGGAGCACATCCGGAGCAACAGCGGCCAGGGCGTCGAGCAGATCGCCAAGGATCTGGGCACCACCACGAAGGAGCTGACCCTCCCGATTCGGAAGCTGCTCGTCGAGAAGAAGATCACGTCGAAAGGAGAGAAGCGGGCTACCAAGTACTTTTCCCGCTGAAGCCGGCATCGACGCTCTCCAGAGGGGTCCGGCCAAACCGACCGAGGTCGACGTCCCGCCTTCCCGCAAGCCCAGCAGGGGAAATCGCGGCGAGCCGGGAGCTGTCCCGGCAGGCGCGGAGACGTCGCACCTCGGAGCGGAGCAAGCTCCGCAGCCGTACACGCCGCTGGATGCCCCTCAGGAAGTCCCGCCAAGCCATGTCGTCTCGTCGTAGGACGACGGAGAAATCCGCGCATAAAGCGCGTCAACTGCCGCCCGACCGCTGCTGAGCGGATCCGCCTTGTGGCACGGCGCAGGCGGCGCCGCTCCGCGATCGCGTCTGTGCACACATGTCCGCTCTGGTGCCCAGGACGCTGGGTTACCGAGCCGCCATGCCCGTGCGCTTGTCGGCGTCGGATCGGGAAAGACCACCACGTCATGCCCCCTGAGCCCCAACATATCGTGGGGCATCATCGAAGGACCACCACATCTAGTTTCGTGCATCGGCGATCGCGTCGGGTCTCCTGTCACGCGGCGCTGACGCGGCCTCGAAACGGACGCTGGGGCGTGAGGCGGGGCCGAGCTCCAAGGACACGAAAGGGAGGGTCACCGGCGCGACGCGGCGCAGGAGTCCGGTCATCCGGGGCCGGACTCCCGCCGGGCAATGCTCGCTGCGTGGAGCCGTGAGCGTGGCCGGGACTGCCGACATGGCAGAGCACGATCGGCGCCGCGCAAGCGTCGTTGCTGTGAACGCCCGACCCGCTCCGCCCATCCGGCGCCCTTCTCGACGATGACGCGGCGCCCTCGGAGCCGCACCGGACCTGGCTGGCCCGGAGCTCAACGCACCTTCACGGACACCTGGACAGGACGCCCCAGGCGGATATCGCGGCCTTGCAACGTGGGCGAGGCTGACGCCTGGCTAAGGAGGAGCCGCCGGAGGCCTATCGACCTCTGGCGAACAGGAAGGGACATGGGCGGCGGGGCTCCTTCGCCAGGCCCGTGGGACAAGCATGGTCTGTGCCATCAGGGCAATCGCTCCACCCGATAGCGCGGCTCGTGTACCGAGAGGAGCCGCGAGAGCGACGCGTCAACCTACTGGACAGGTTCTAACCATCCGCGGTGTTCGAGCAACTGGGCGATGCACAAGAGGCCGCACGCCGGATCGGACACCCCGGCAACGACCGCTGACGCTCGGGGCGCGGTGACGGCGGTGGGAGGATGAGAGCTCGCGGGGAAGGGCGACTCGGGCTCAGCGCTGGGCTCGGCTCCCGACGATGAGGACATTCGAGAAGGGCGTTTTCCCCCAGGCGGGCACCGTCTCGCAGGAGAAGCCGAGCTGCTCGAGGAGCGCCGCGATCTCTCGGGCGGGACGGAAGCGCACACGCTCGCCCCGGTTGAATCGAAGCGCGGTGAAGACACGCTCCTCAAGGAGCGTGATCGAGCTCCTCAAGCCGCGCTCGGTGTCCGCCTCGCGGACGAGCAGGCGCCCGCCCGGGCGAACCGCGGCCGCCGCGCGCCGCAGGATCGCGTCCTGCTCTTCCACGCGGAAGTAGTGGAGCAGGTCGATGAGCAGCACGGTGTCTGCAGTTCCGAGCTCGGCCTCGCGCGCATCTGCGCACCAGAACTCGGCGTCGAGCGGAGGGCGGGCGTGGGCCGCGCGCTGCGGGCCGGACGACTCGGACGAGCGCGGGAGAGATGCGCCGGAGCCCTCGCCGGCCGCGCGCCGGGCGTCCTCTATCTTGGCTCGGTCCCAGTCGAACCCACGCGTGCGCTCGGCCCTCCCCAGCTCGAGCAGGAGAATCGGCAGCTGGCCAGCCCCGGTCCCGATATCGAGGACCTCCCCGAGCGCGCCGGGGCGGTCGCCTGCGATGTCGGCAATCAACCGGGCGATGGGGTCGCCGAGCAGCTTGAAGCGGACATAGTGAAAACGGGTACGCTGCGCCGGCGTGGCGCCCTCAGGCGGGCTGTACCTCCCGGCGACGCGCTCGACCGCGTGGACCCACGGCGGCGCATCGCCGGGGAGCCGATACGGCTCCATCCTGCTGCTCTGCTGCGAGGGAGCGCGGCGCCGCTTCAGCGTGACGAGGACGAAGATCAGGCCGCCGCCGAGCGCCGCGAGCGCGAGCCCGACCACGGGAGCGCCGAGGAACATGTACTCGGGGAAGTCCGAAAGCGCTTGCGCCCAGCTCATCTTTTCGTGGAGGCGCAGCCAGCGACCCGTGCGGATGTACGCTCCGACCTGGACCTCGGCCGTGAGGAGCGCTGGCGCAAACAAGGGGTTGGAGATGTTCGCAGCGACCCAGGCAATCGCTGCATCCAGACGGAACCACAGGCAGAGGAGGAGCACGAGCGGCGTGTGGCAGCCGAAGATCGGCTGCGACCCGATGAACAGGCCGATCGCGACCGCCACGGCGGTCCGGCCGGCGGACAGCTCGCTGCCACGGAGCTCACGCCACGCGCGGCGCGCCTCCTCTCGGAGGAGAGAGTATTTCGCCAACGTTCAGGGTTTGCTTTCCCGTGCAGCACGATCCGTCTCACCTGCTGCATCGGCCGTCGTCTTGGAGAGGATGTCGCTCACGGTCGTGGGTGTCGCCTCGTCGAGCGCGTCCCACGTACCGCCCGCCGCGGCGGCCGGCGCCGGCTCGCCTGACACAGCGCCCGCGGCGCGCCCGCTCCGCTGCGCCTCCAGCGAGCGAAGGTACATCTTCGCCGTCCTGTTGTCGGGATCGATGGCGAGCGCCTCGCGCCACTCGGCGCTCGCCTGATCGGGCGCGCCGAGGGAGAGCAGCGCGACCCCGAGCAGCACGCGCGCTGGTGCGTACTTCGGGTTCGCGTCGCGCGCGGCGGCGTAATGCTCGCGAGCGAGCGCCAGATTCCCGGCGTCGCGGTACATCGTCCCGAGGCGCAGCTGAAGATCGACGAACGTCGGACACAGCGCCACAGCCCGCGTGAGCTCGGCGATCGCTTCCTGCGCGCAACCGGCGTCGGCATAGGCCTGCGCGAGATCGGCGTGCATGTTGGCGATCTTGCCGCGCGCGAACGGGTCGAGGACGCCGCCTCCCCCTTCGCCGCGGCGGATGCGAGAGTAGACATGCCGCGCGGCCTCGTATTTGCCGAGGTCGTTGTAGGTGACGGCGAGGTTCAGCAGCGCTTCCGTGTAGTGCTCGTTGAGCTGCACCGCGCGCTCGAAGTGGGCTTCGGCCGCGAGGAAATCACCGCGTTCGTGGAGAATGACGCCGAGCATGTTGTAGACGTCCGCGAAGCGGTCGGTCTTCTCGATGATCTGCCGCAGGGCGTGCTCCGCGAGATCGTACTCGCGCCGCTCGTAGTGCTCCCTGCCGAGAACCAGGAGTTGCTTCAGCCGGTCGTCCATCAGGCCCGTCAGCTTACGCGACCGGCGTACGATGGGATCTGCCTTCCGCGCAACCCTTGCGTCGGCCAGGGAGTCGCGCGGTTGCAACCCCGTCGATGCCTTGGTACGCACGTCGGCGTGCCGAGTGCAGTACCCCAGAACCCGCTCGAGGCCTCCGGAGCGCCGGGCGCCGAGGACCGCGCCAGGGGGCGGAGCGGAGAGGCCGGCAGCGCGGCGGAGCCTGGCGCCGCTGTCCCGCAAGACGGGCCGCGCGTGGAGCCCGGCGCTGCTGTCCCGCAGGACCCGCCGCGCGCGGAGCCCGGCGCCGCTGTCCCGCAGGACGCGCCGCGCGCGGAGATCGTGCGCATCGGCGCGGCCGAGGACGTCGCGGACGACGCGCTCGACGCCCCCAGCAAACCGGCCACGCCGCCGCTGACCGCGCCGCTTCAGGGCGGTCGCCGGGGCGAGGGCGCTCCGGCCGCTCCCTGGTCGCGCAGCAGCGAGCTGCGCGCGCGCGCGGCGTCGACGTGGCCGCCGCAGCTCCCTCCTCCTTCTTCTTCTCGCGGGCGCGCATCGGCGCCCTGGTCGCGCGGCAGCGATCCGCGCGCGCAGCCCCTGCGGTCGCCGTCGCTCATGGACGGCGGTCCCCACGCGGGCCCCGGTTCGACGGACGGCCCGCGGCTTCCTCCCGGCCTCACCCGGCCCCCTCCAGGACCGCACCTGTCGCCGCGCATGACCGCGGTCTTCGGCGGCATCTTCGGCCTCGCGACGCTCACCTCGCTCATCGCGCTGCTGATCCAGGGCGTCCCGGTGCGCGACGAGCGCGCGCTGGTCGCGGCGAGCCCGGCGGCCTCGGCAGCAGGTACGGACGGGGCCGCCGGGCCGTCCTCCGTGCCCGAGGTGAAGACCAAGCAGCGCACCCCGCTGCCCGGCCCATGGCGGATCTCCGAGCTCGGGAAGGATCCTTCCGTGCTCCTGGTGAGCGACGTGATGGACCGCCGGTCGTTCATCACGGCCCTCGACGAGAAGGGCGTGCCGAAGGCGCAGATCTACCGGATCATGAAGGCCTTCGACGGGCTGCGGAAGTTCGACAAGTGCGGCCGCAAGGACCGGTTCACGGTCGCGATGGATCGCTCCACGCGCCGCGTCCGCGCCTTCGAGTACGAGGTCTCGGCGAGCGAGATCTACCAGGCGAGGGACGACGCGGCCGGGCTGCTCAAGGGCGCCGCGCTCGACATGAAGATCGCCGAGGAGGAGGTCGTCGCCTCCTTCTACGTGGGGAAGGATCTCGCCGACGCGATCCGGGCGGGGGGCCTGGAGCCCGGCGTGCTCGACGCGATCGACGACGCGCTGAACGGGCGCCTCTCGACGGAGAGCTTCGAGGAGGGGAGCACGGTCCGGCTGATCGCCGTCGAAGAGACGGCGCTCGGGATGTTCTCCCGGTACAAGAAGGTCATCGCGCTCGAGTACCGGCCCGCGGATCCCGCGGAGAAGCCGGTGCGCATCTACGATTTCAAGGGGCAAGAGGCCCGCGGCACGTTCGATGAGCGCGGCCGGCAGCCGCACGCCGGCGGCTGGCGCGCGCCGCTCCCGGGCGCGCCCGTGACGTCGAAGTTCAACCCGCAGCGGATGCACCCCGTGCTGAAGAAGAGGATGCCCCACAACGGGACGGACTTCGGCGCGCCGACGGGAACGCCGGTGTACTCGGCGTATCGCGGCGTGGTCGACTGGGTCGGTCCGGCGGGTCCGAGCGGCAACCTCGTCACGGTGGCGCACCCGAACGGGGTCACCACCGGCTATGCGCACCTGTCGAGGTATGCCCCCGGGATCAAGGCGGGCATGAAGGTGGGTACCCACCAGCTCGTCGGCTACGTCGGGTCGACGGGCCGCTCGACGGGCCCTCACCTTCACTTCACCGCGAAGAGGGACGGCAAGTACTTCGATGCCGAGACGCTCCAGCTCGATGGAGAGCGCGTGATGCCCGCCATCGATCGCGCGGCGTTCGCCGCGGCGAAGGAAGCGCTCGACAAGCGGCTCGACGCCATCCCGCTGCCCGAGCCGCCGCCCGAACCGGCGAAGCCGGAGGCGGCAGAGCCTCCCTCGCCGCCGCTCGCGGCCACCGGCAGCGAGGCCTCGGCCGCCGCCGCGCCGGACGTCGGACCGAGCGGACCGAACGAGCAAGAAGCGCAGCCGCCGGAAGGCGCCGGGGACGACGACGGCGAGCTCATCGAAGGCGCCGATCTCAAGAGCCCGCCGGAAGCGATGTGACGCCGAGCGGACCGAGAGGTCTGCTCGATGAGAACAGACGCCGAGCGGGCCGAGAGGTCCGCTCGATGAGAACAGACGCCGAGGGACGAGCTGCCCCGTCCTCGGCGCCTTCGCGGCATCGGGCAGACAAAACGCACCGAGGACGCGGAGGGGGAAACCCTCGCGTCCTCGATGTCCTTGCCATGCCGTCCATCCCGATGGGCGGCGGCCCAGGCCTGCTACCGCTTCGAGTACTGGAAGCGCTTGCGGGCGCCGGGCTGGCCGTACTTCTTGCGCTCCTTCTTGCGCGCGTCGCGCGTGAGGAAGCCCGCGCGCTTGAGCGACGGCCTGCGCTCCGGATCGAGCTCGCAGAGGGCGCGCGCGATGCCGTGCCGCATCGCCTCGGCCTGCGCGCTGTGGCCGCCACCGACCACGGTCGCGCTCACGTCGAACTGATCGAGCAGCTCGAGCAGCTCCAGCGATTGACGCATCACCATGCGCGAGGTCTCGCGGACGAAGTAATCGTCAGCGGGCCTCTGGTTCACCTTGATGTTGCCGGTGCCCGGCGAGAGGAAGACGCGCGCAACGGCGGTCTTACGCTTACCAGTGGCGTACGTTCTCGTTTCCGTCATGGCTTTGCTCAGCTGTAGCTAAGGGGCTGCGGCTTCTGCGCCGCGTGGGGGTGATCGGGACCGGCGTAGACCTTGAGCTTGGTGAGGAGCTCGCGCCCGAGCACGTTCTTCGGGAGCATGCCCTTCACGGCCTTCTGGATCGGGAGCTCCGGCTTGCGCTCGAGCAGGTGACCGTACGACTCGGAACGGAAGCCGCCCGGCTCGCCGCTGTGCCGCACGTAGTTCTTCTGCTGGAGCTTGCGGCCCGTCAGAAGGACCTTCTTGGCGTTCACGACGATCACGAAGTCGCCGGTGTCGACGTGCGGCGTGAACGTGGGCTTGTTCTTGCCGCGGAGCACCGTGGCGATGCGGCTGGCAAGGCGGCCGAGGGGCTTGCCTTCCGCGTCGATCACCCACCACGTACGCTCGTTGCGGGCCTCCGCAGGCTTGGCGGAAAAGGACTTGGGCTGAGGATTCATTGGGCGAAAAACTCCGGAAGGGCGCCTGCCAAAAAGGGGCGCCACTTCTACAAGGCGGCCCTTCGCCTGTCAAGCGTCTCAGGCTTCTGCGGGGGCATCGTCGTCGTCCGGCGAGCGTTGGTCAAGCGGGGTTTGTCGACAAGCCGCCGGCGTCCGTCCGTCACGTCGGTCCCGTCGGTCTCGTCGCTCCCGTCGGTCCCGTCAGTCCCGCCGCGCACCGCTGGCTTGTCTCGGGTTCCCATATTTCTCTTATTTGCCCGACCATCCAGCTCGCCAGGGCGTTGAACCAGGCAGCGCCTCAGCCGCATCGACGGCGAACGAGCCCAAAGCTCCCCCTCGAACGCCGCGCCAGGCAACACTGCGACGAGAAGACGCGGCGGTCGAGCGACCGGCCGATCCCGTCTCCTTGCTCATCGTTCACATCACATCGCTCGCCGACGTCCTGCTGGCTCGCTTGAAGGAGCGCATCGCGGCAAGGAGTCGATCGATGGTTCAGCTCAGCGGAGAGGGCGGGATTCGAACCCGCGGTACGTTGCCGTACACACGATTTCCAGTCGTGCACCTTCGACCACTCGGTCACCTCTCCCGATACAACTTCAACGCGCCCCGCTTCCTGCCGGACCGGCGCCGCTCGAGAGAGAGCGGGCGGTCAGAGCCCACCTGCTTCAACGGGGGCAAGCAGCCAAGCGTAGCGGAGAGAGCGGGATTCGAACCCGCGGTACCCTTGCGGGTACACCTGATTTCGAATCAGGCACCTTCGGCCTCTCGGTCACCTCTCCGCCGGCGAACATGGCAAAGCGGGGCCGGCTGGTCAAGCATCTCCTGACCACCGACCGGTCCGGAGGTGCGCTTTCGGCGCCGAGGCCCCCGCCAGCAGCCCGGAGCGCGCTCCCGGGCCGCGCTCGTCGTCGAGCCTGCGGGGCGCTCTGCGCTGCAAGATCCGCGGCGCCGCACCGGCGGGAGCGGCCCTACCCCGCCCCGCGCGGCGCCTGCCCTCCGCGAGCGGCTGGCCGCGCCGGAGCGGCGCCCTCGGACGCAGGCTCGCGATCGCCGTCGGAGAAGGCCTCGGCCCCGAGCGCGGCGCGCGCCGCGGGCGTGCCTGCGCGCGGGAGCCGGATGACGAAGCGCGCGCCGCCGAGCGGGGACTCGAGCACGTCGATGGTGCCGCCGTGATCGACAACGATCTTCTTCACGATGCTCAGGCCGAGCCCCGTGCCGTCGTACCGCGTCGTGACGTACGGATCGAACACCGAGTCCCGCACGGCGGGATCGATGCCCGGGCCGTCGTCGTCGATCGCGATGAGGTGGCTCTGCCCCTCGCTCCGCGCCGAGACGCGAACGCTGCCCCACACGGCGGCGCCCGGGCGCTCTCGGGCCCCTCCGCCGGGCGCCGCTCGCTGCGCGTCGCGCAGCGCCTGCGCCGCGTTGCGCACGATGTTGCCGAGGGCGCGCCGGAGCATCTCGCGATCGAGCGCGGCCGGCATCGGGACATCCGGCACGTCGAACTCGAGATCGACGCGCCCGAGCAGCGCCTCGTCCGAGGCGTGCTCGCGCCCCGCCTCCTCGACCGCGGCGAAGCGCTCGCCCTGCTCGCGCAGGAACTCCGCGAGATCCGAGGGCTCGAGCTCTGCCCGCGGGAGCCGCGCGAAATTGGAGAACTCGCCGACGAGGCGGCGCAGGGTGCCGACCTCCTCCTCGACGACCTCCAGCGTCGTCTGGAGCAAGCGCTGGTACGCCGGGTCGCTGCCCGCATAGCGCCGGTGGCACTCCTCGACGGCGAGCTGGATCGGGGTCAGCGGGTTCTTGATCTCGTGCGCGAGGTGCCGCGCCATCTTCTGCCACTCGCCCATGCGCTTGAGGAACTCGATCCGCGCGCGGCTGCCCTCGAGCTCCTCGAGCATGCGGTCGAAGGCGCGGCCGAGATCGGCGACCTCGTCGTCGCCCTGCAGCCCCACGCGCACCGAGAGGTCGCCCTCCGCGACGGGCCGGGTCGCCGCGGCGAGCCGCGCGATGCGGTCGACCACGGGGCGCGCCACGAGCACGCCGGCGAGGATCGCGAGGAGGATCGTCGCGCCGAGCAGGGCGGCGAAGGCGTCGCCGTAGCTCTCGTCGAGGTACTCCTTCCGGTGCTCCCGCTCGAGGGCGTGGTACGCCTGCGCGAACGCCTGGGCCGCGTCGAGCTCGTCGAAGCGCGCGCTCGGCGCGGCGAACGTCGCGACGAGGGTCCGCGCGTCGCCCTCGCAGCCGCCGTCGTCGGGCGCGGGATCGCCGGGCTCGGCGGCGTGGCCGGGCGCGCGCGCGATCGCCTTCCGGACCGTGAGCGTCTTCTCGTGCGCCGGATCCACCGGGCGGCCGCGCTCGCGCGCTCCGACGAGGTCTCCGCCGCAGCGCTCGACGCGGAGGGAGACCAGCGCGGGGTGAGCCGCGATGATGCGCGCGAGCTCGGCGTCGAGGCGCTGCGCCTCGCCGGTGAAGGCGGCCTCGCGCAGCGGGTCCGCCGCGACGATCGCGTCGGCCTCGGAGCGCATGCCCTGCTTGATGGCGGCGGCCAGCTCGGCGTACACGCCGAGCGCCCTGTCCAGGTGGACGCCGAACTCGGGCTGGAACGCCGTCGCCGACACCCGCGCGATCACCGTCCGGGCGACCACGATGCTGGCGACGAGCGGGATCAGGGCGGTCACGAGGATGGCCGCGACGACCCGCCGCTCCGTCCTGCCGGGGATGCGCATGCGCGCAGCATAGCCGCGGCCCCGCGCGGGCGCGCAGGCGCGGGGCGGGGGCGCCCGCGCTGAAGAAGGAGGGGCGCGCACCGCAGAGGAGCGCTGCGCGCGGCAGAGGAGGCCGCTCGCCGCGGCGGGGATGCCGCGCCGCGAGAGCGACGTTGCTCGTTACTCGACGGTGACCGTCTTCGCGAGGTTGCGCGGCTGATCGACGTCGTTGCCCTTCAGGTTGGCGACGTAATAGGCGATGAGCTGGAGCGGGAGCACGGTAAGGAGCGGCCCGACCTCGTCCGGCACCTTGGGGATCCAGACGTGGTGCTGAGCGATCTCGAGGATCGACTCGTCGCCCTTCGTGGCGATCGCGACGACCTGCCCCTCGCGCGCCCGGACCTCCTGCAGGTTGGAGAACGTCTTGTCGTAGTGCGCGTCGCGCGGGCAGACGACGATGACGGGGAGCGCCTCGTCGATGAGGGCGATCGGCCCGTGCTTCATCTCGCCGGCCGCGTAGCCCTCGGCGTGCGCGTACGAGATCTCCTTCAGCTTGAGCGCGCCCTCGAGCGCGATGGGGAAGCCGAGGCCGCGCCCGAGGAACAGGACGTCCTTCGCGTGGACGAGGCGCTTCGCGATCGCGTGCACGTAGTCGGCGTCGCCGAGCACCTCGCGCATGTGGCTCGGGATCTCCCAGAGGGCCTGGAGGATCTCGCGCCCGCGCTCCGCCGGCAGCGAGTCGCGGCGGCGGCCGAGGTAGACGGCGAGCAGGAGGAGCGCGGCGAGCTGCGTGGTGAAGGCCTTGGTCGAGGCGACGCCGATCTCGGGGCCCGCGTGCGTGTAGAGCGCGCCGTCGGAGAGGCGCGGGATCGCGCTGTCGAGCACGTTGCAGAGCGCCAGCACCTTGGCGCCCTGCGCCTTCGCCGCCTTGAGCGCAGCGATCGTGTCGGCGGTCTCGCCCGACTGGCTGATGGCGATCACGAGATCGTCGGGGAAGAAGATCGGCTCGCGGTAGCGGACCTCGCTCGCGAGCTCGACGACCGTGGGGACCCTGGCGAGCTGCTCGATCCAGTAGCGCCCGGCGATGCCGGCGTGGTGGCTCGTGCCGCACGCGACGATGTAGACCCGGCGCAGCTCCTTCGCGAACTCGGGCGTGACCCCCATCTCGGTCGCGTGCACGTCGCCGGCGGCGAGATCGATCCTGCCGCGCAGCGTGGCCTCGACGACGTCGGGCTGCTCGTGGATCTCCTTCAGCATGAAGTGCTTGTAGCCGCCGCGCTCCGCCTGGACGGGGCTCCAGTCGATGCGCTTCACGCGCCGCTCGACCTTCTCGCCGCCGGCCACGGTCTCGATGCGGACGCCGCTCGCGCGCAGCTCGACGATGTCGCCGTCCTCGAGGAAGATCATGTCGCGGGTGTGGGCGAGCAGCGCGGGGATGTCGCTGCCGCACAGCATCTCGTCCTCGCCAGCGCCGACGACGAGCGGCGAGCCGTACCGGGCGGCGACGATGACGTCGGGCTCGTCGCGCGAGAGGACCGCGATCGCGTAGGCGCCGTGGACCTGCCGGAGCGCGCCGCGCACGGCCTCGAAGAGCGACTTCGCGCCCTTCTGGAGCTCGCGGTGGACGAGGTGAGCGACGATCTCGGTGTCCGTGTCGGAGAGGAACTTGACCCCCTGGCTCTCCAGCTGCTGCCGGACGGCCACGTGGTTCTCGATGATGCCGTTGTGCACGACGGCCACCGGGCCCGCGGAGTGCGGGTGGGCGTTCACCTCGCTCGGGCGGCCGTGCGTCGCCCACCGCGTGTGGCCGATGCCGGTCGTGCCGTCGAGGGTCCGCTTCTCGAGCGCCTCGCTGAGCTTGATCAGCTTGCCGAGCGTCCGGACGATCTCGATGCCCTTGCCGTCATGAATGGCGATGCCGGCCGAGTCGTAGCCTCGATACTCGAGCTTCCGTAGCCCTTCGACGATGATCGGCGCCGCCTTTTTTGACCCAACGTATCCGACGATCCCGCACATGCTCGCCTCGTTCAGGTAGTGCCCGCGCGCGCCTACGCGTGCGGCGGAAAATGGAACGTTACTCCTGGCACCGGGAGCTGACAGAGAAAATCGAGCCCCCTGACGGTGAACGCCGCGTTGGTCGCGTTGGTCGCGTTGATCGCGCGAAGGTCACAGCCAGGACGAATGCTATCAACGCCGTGATCGAGGCGACCCCGAAAGTGAGGGTGCCGCCCCCGTGCTTGTAGAGCTCACCCCAGACGAGCATCCCGACGACGGATCCAGCGCCAGCGCTGGCAGTAAAGAGCCCTTGCGCCGTGGCGAGGATCTGAGGCGGGGAGCGATCCCGCGTGTAGGCGAGCGAGGCGACCCACATCATGCCGAACGAGACCGCGTGGAGCGGCTGGATCGCCAGCAGGGCGGGCCAGAAGCGCACATACGAGAGCAGCGCCCAGCGGAGCGAGGCGCCCGCGAACGCGAACGCGAGCACCGTGGGCGGAGCGAACCGCTTGAGGAGGGGGCCGGAGAACGCCATGAGCGCGATCTCTCCGGCGACGCCGACGGCCCACGCGACCCCCACCAGCGACTCGGGGAAACCGATGTCGCGCAGGTGCAGCGTGTAACAGAGATCGTACGAAGAGGTGGCGCTCTGGGCCAGGAACGACGCCGCGAGGAACAGGCGGAAATCGTGGCTCTGGAGGAGGGCACGGGCGCGCTGCCGCACGGAGCCTCCGGCGGCCGGAGAGCTCGCAGCGCCGGCGGCGCCTTCGCCTTCGGCGGCCGGAGCGCGCGCAGCGCCGGCGGCGTCGGCCGCTCCGTCGCGCACGCCGGACCGACGGAAGGGCGCCTCGCCGCGCGCCGGGAGGGCCCACGAGATGGCGAACGCGATCAGCAGGGAGGCAGCGATCGTGGCGGGGAACGCGGCCGGCCGCACCGGATCGACGAGGGCTCCGCTGGCGATCGCCATCAGCGCGAAGCTGATCGAGCCCCAGAGCCTGAGCCGGCCGTAGGCGATGCCGGAGCTCGCCGACGCTTCCACCGCGACGACGTCGGCCATCGTGAACATCGGCGATCGAAAGAACGCGAACGCGAGCGCCGCGACGAAGAGGCCGGCGAAGCCGAGCGACACGCCGAGCGCCGACGACAGCGCGAGCAGCGCGAACACGACGAAGGCGCCGGCGCAGGCCGCCCGGATCAGCCACACCCGCACGCCGAGCGAGTCGGCGATCAAGCCGAACACCGGCGGCGCGACGAGGCCCATCGCCGGGAGCGTCGCCGCGATCGCCCCCATCGCGAGCCCCTGCATCCCCCGCGCCTCCAGCCAGCTCGGGAACAGCGGCAGGTACACGCCGAGGACGGCGAAGATACCGAAGTAGTAAAGCGAGATC
Organism: Sorangium sp. So ce145; assembly: GCF_051525985.1. NCBI lineage: Bacteria > Pseudomonadati > Myxococcota > Polyangiales > Polyangiaceae > Sorangium > Sorangium sp. So ce145. The sequence continues at coordinate 10,145,843 of NZ_CP150315.1, forward strand.
GCCCGCGGCGACGGCCCGTGCTCTGAAGGGATGGAAGGAGGCATCGGCTGTGAGCGGCCCGCCCCGAGCGCGAGGGGCGTTCAGCGTGCCGCTCTCTGACGCCCGCCAGGCAAAGGAGCAAGCTCCGCGCCCCGGAAGCGCGGAGCTCGGGTCATTGCCGCTTCTCGATCGCCGTGGGGCGCCCTACCGTACGCGCGGGATGGGCACCTCGGACCTCCGCAACGCTCCGCCCGGAACCTGGTTGCCCGCGCGCCGCCTGGCGCTCTGGATCTTCCAGCCCCTCGAGCGGTTCCTCCACGTCCAGGCGGCGAGCGGCATCGTCCTGCTCATCGCCACCGCGGTGGCCCTCGCGTGGGCGAACTCTCCCTGGGCAGCTTCGTACGAGCGCCTCTGGCACACGCCCGTGAGGCTCGGCGTCGGCTCCTACCTCGTCGAGCGCGATCTCCATTTCTGGATCAACGACGGGCTGATGACGATCTTCTTCTTCGTCGTCGGGCTCGAGATCCGGCGCGAGATTCATCAAGGCGAGCTCTCCGTCCTGAAGCGGGCGGTGCTGCCCGTCGCGGCCGCGCTCGGGGGCATGCTCTTCCCGGCGCTCATCTACCTCGCGCTGAACCCGAGCCCGCCGGAGCGCAGCGGATGGGGCGTGCCGATGGCGACGGACATCGCGTTCGCGGTCGGCGCGCTGGCGCTGCTCGGCAACCGCGTCCCGGCGGCGCTGCGCGTGCTGCTCCTCGCGCTCGCGATCATCGACGACATCGGCGCGATCCTCGTCATCGCCGTCTTCTATTCGTCGAGCATCTCGGTCACGGGGTTCGGGCTCGTGGCCGTGGGCATCGCGGGCGTGCTCGCGCTGCAGCGCTTCGGCGTCCGCTCGCCGGTGGTCTACGCCGCGGCCGGCGTCGTCATCTGGGCCGGCCTGCTGAGCGCCGGCGTGCACCCCACGATCACGGGGGTCCTGCTCGGGCTGCTCACGCCGGTGCATCCCTGGTTCGGCGAGGAGGGCTTCCTCGCCGAGGCCCGGAGGGCGCTAGAGGACTTCCAGGAGCGCGCGACCGGCGGGCATGACGCGCGCGAGCTCACCGGGCCGCTCGCGCAGCTCTCGCAGGCGCGGCGCGAGGCGCTGCCGCCCGTCGTGCGCCTGGAGGCCGCGCTGCATCCGTGGGTCGCCTACGGGATCATGCCGCTGTTCGCGCTCGCCAACGCGGGCGTGAGCCTCGGCGACGTGCACCTCGGCGCGGCGGGATCGACGCGGCTACTGCTCGGGGTCGTCTTCGGCCTGACGATGGGCAAGCCGCTCGGGATCATGGTCGCGTGCTCCCTGTCGGTGAAGCTCGGCCTCGCCGCCCTCCCGCGCGGCGTTCTCTGGCGAGGCGTGCTCGTCGTGGGATGCGTCGCGGGCATCGGCTTCACGATGGCGATCTTCGTCGCGGGGCTCGCGTTCGGAGCGGGGCAAAGGCTCGGGGTCGCGAAGCTCGCCGTCCTGCTCGGGTCGCTGATCTCGGCCCTCGTCGCGATGGCCGTCGGCAGGCTCGTGCTCCGCCCCGCGGAGGCAGGCCAGATCGCCGCGACGGCCGATGAGGCGGAGGCATCGACGGAGTACTGATCGATCGGGGCCTCGGCGCGCGTGACGGCGGTCGCCGCACAGGGCAGCGCACAAACGAGAACGGCGGCGCCTCCGGGGAGAGGCACCGCCGTCAAAACGTCGGCCTAGCTCGGCTCAGTACCGATCGCCGCCGCGACCGCCACGGCCGCCGCGGCCGCCACCACCGCCGCCGCCGTAACCGCCGCCGCCACCGCCACGGCCGCCGCGGCCACCACCGCCGCCGCCGCCGCCGTAACCGCCGCCGCCGCCGCCGCCGTAACCGCCGCCGCCACCACCACCACGCTGGACCCGCTCCTCCGCCTCGTTCACGCGAAGCGGACGGCCGTCCATCATGGCGCCGTTCATGTTCTCGATCGCCTGCTGGGCCTGCTCAGGCGTGCCCATCGTGACGAACCCGAAGCCACGCGACTGCCCACTCTCGCGGTCGGTCACGATGTGTACATCCGTCACCTCGCCGCTCTGGGCGAACGCGGCCTGCACGGAGGCCTTGGTGGCGGAGAAGGGGAGATTACCAACGTAGAGGCGAGTACCCATGACACTGATTCACTTCACGGCTCTGCGAGATGCGTCAGCTTCGGTGCCGAACAGTGCCCTGCCGCCCCGATGGAGCCGTGGGGGATCGAGGGGGGGCGGCGCTGGGGAGGAGCCCCCGGTGCGCCACACGTTGCGTCGTCCAGTCCGCGATCAATCCGCGATCCCCGAGAAGAGAAGCGTCGTGTCGAGTGCCAGTGACGTTCGTGACCAGCCGATAGTAACCAAATGTCCCCACCGCGCAAGCGCTCGAAGCGGCCCCCATCACCGCGACCCTCGCCCGGACGTCCCGAACAGCCGCCGCGCGGTCGCGCTCGCTTCCGCGCGGGGGTAGGCACACATCAGCGCCTGGCTGGGCGGCGGAAGGTGGCGCCGAGATCCCAGCCCTCGCCGCTGGCGGCGCGCGCGAGCGCGACGTCCGGCAGCACGCCGCCCGCGATCCGGACCTCGGCGATCACGCCGAGGCGGAGCGTGGCGGTGAGCGAGCGGGGGGCGGCGCCGGGCACGAGGCGGGGCGGGTGACGGGCGAGGTCGAGGGCGCGGCTGCGATCGTCGGCGGTCGCGAGGGCGAGCAGCGCGCCGAGGGGCCCGGGGCCGAGCGGGCGCACCAGCCCGATCGCGAGCGTCGCCTTCCCGCGGGCGCGGCGGCGCCCGAGCTCCGCCCGCGCCACCGGCTCCGCGGTGACCTCGTGCCCAGGCCGCGAGAGGATCGGCGCGACCGCCTCGGCGACCTCGACGAGGTGGGCGGCTGACTCGTCCACGAGCAGCGACGCCGGGGGCCCTCCCCACGCGGGATCGCCGTGCGCCCTCGGGAGGCCGACGAGGCCGAGGTGCGCGAGGCGCTCGGGCGGCAGCGCGTCGACCAGCCGCTGCGCGACGCCAGGCTGACCGAAGGGCCCGGCGTCGGGGCCCGTCGTGAGCACGATCCACCCGGCGACGCCCAGATCGAAGCGGACGGCGCCTCGGCGGTTCGTGTGGAGGCCGGCGCCGAGCCAGCCGAGGTCGTCGCGCTCGGTCTCGAACGCGCGCAGCGAGGTCGTCAGGTCGTCGGAGCGGATCACCTCGATCGCGTCGAGGAAGGCGGCGCCGCGCGCGGCGACGTCGTTGCGCGTCAGCGTGATCTGCCCCGGGCCGACGTCGGCCCGGAACGCGCCGGTGCCATCCGGCGCCGCGGGGTCGAAGCTGCGCGGCAGGAGCGCGACCATCGGCGACGCGAGCGCGCGGGCGACGCGGGCGGGATCCGCGCGCGGGAACACCGCGGCGAGCGGATCCCTCGGGTGCCGCTCGGGCCTCGGGATGTCGGCGAGCGCCGCGGCGGCGCCGCGAGCGCGGGCGCGCTCGACGGAGCTCACGATGTCGCGGCCGTCGAGCTTGAGCAGGCGCGCGGTGCGAAGCCCCTCGCGGAGGCGCACGACCGCGCCATCCGCCCCGCGCGACGGCAGCGCGGACGAGAGCGTCGGGTACGGGTTCCCGGACGCGTCGAGCCCGTAGAGGCTGTCGGCGATCGCCGGCGCGAACAGCGCCGCGGCGGGATCGCTCAGCTCGTGCGGATCGAGCGAGCTCGTCGGCCACGGGAGGTGCATCGAGAGGCGGCCGCCGAGCGGGGTGCGCCCCATCGCGCGCGCGACCTCCGGGAGGGCGGCGGCGCCGAGCAGCGCGCCGACGCCGCCGAGAAAGGCGCGGCGCGGGAGGCTCACCGCACCACCCAGATCTCGTCCGCGGTCGCGACGGCGAACGGGGCGCGCCCGGCCCCGTCGGGCGGACAGACCGCGAGGGCGCGCACCCCCGCCGGCGCCGGCAAGCGCAGGATCTCCTCGGGCGCCGCGCGGGACGGGCCGCCCTCCCGGCGCCGCCACGACCAGACAACGACGGCATCCTCGAGCGGATCGAGGACGTCGAGGCTGGCGAGCAGCTCGGGCTCTCCATCCTGATCGAGATCGCCGACCGCGAGCTGCGCCCCGGCGCTGCCCACGACCTTGCGACGGCCCGCGCTGTCCCGGAGCTCGACCGCGCCGCGCTCGCGCGTCGCCCAGACCGCGAAGGGCTCGCCCTGCGTGGACAGGAGCTGCGCCGACGCGATCGCGTCGTACCGGCCGGAGAGCGACGCGGTCGCCGGCGGGGGATCGGCCGGGGCGCACGGCCCGAGCGAGCCCGTGAGGAGCGGCCCCCACGCCGTCGTGCAGGCCGAGCCGCCCGCGTCCGGGATCGCCAGCCCCGGCAGCTCGGCGAGCGCCTTCAGCTCGCCGTCGAAGCGGACGCTGCGCGCGCGGTCGGTGAGCCCGACGTCGGCGAACGGCGGCAGGCGCTCGCCGTCCCTCGCGCGCTCGACGAGCGTGGCGAACGCGAGCGGCTCGCGCAGCGGCGCCGGGTGCACGGCGACAACGTCCGGCCACGGGCGCGACGCGAGCGGCACGACCCGGCCGCCGCGGAGGCGGAGCGTCGTCACGCGCCGGCGGCTCACGCTCAGGAGCTCGAGCGCCCCGTCGGCGTCGAGATCGCCGCACGCGAGCGCGACCACGTCGCCCTCGAAGTTCTTCGCGCGGTCGACCCTGGCGGCGACGAGCGGGATCGGCGCGAGGAAGCTGCGGATCTCCGCGTCGATGGGCGCCTCGGCGTAGGCGTGGGCGATGGGCCCCGGCTCCGGGTCGCGGATGCGCGCCCAGACGGTGCGCGGCACCGGGTACACGTCCGCGGTGACACGCAGCTTCCCCGCCGCGATCTCGACGACGAGGTGGACGAGCGCCGCGTCGTCGCGCGCCGCCTCGCGCGCGAGCGGCAGCGAAATCGGGTCCTTCTGCGCGCGCACGCCGGCGCCGAGCTTGCCCGCGACGTGGGCGGCGAGCGTGGCCACGAGCTGGGCGCCGCGCGGCGCGGGCGCGTCGGAGACCAGCGGCGCGGCGGCCACGAGCGCGCGGCCGTCCACGGCGTCGAGCGAGCGCACGAGCGCGTCGACGGCGCGCGCCACGGCCGAGCGCGGCGGCCTCGGCGCCGGCGACGCAGGAGGCGGCGCAGCGGGCGGAGGAGACGGCTGCGCCGCGGCGGGACGCGCGAGCGCGAGGAGAGCGACAAGGAGGAGGCCCCGGGGCGACAACGGTGACATGTTATGCGCGTCCGTGGGCCCGGGGCCAGAGCCGCAGCCCCGCGGGCACCACGAGGAGCGCGACGACGAGGCCGACCGCGCTGCCGAGCGCGCCGACCCGGCCCAGGTCGCGGAGGCCGTCGAAGCCGCAGAACGCGAGCGCGGAGAAGCCCGCGGCCGTGGTCAGCGCCGTGGCGGCGATCGCCGGCCCCTCGCGGCGCAGCGTCTCGCGGATCACGGCGTCGCCGCCGCCCGCCGCCTCGATGTCGCGGGCGCGGTGGAGCAGGAACATGCCCTCGTCCACCGTGATCCCGAGCAGCACGGGGATGACGAGCGCGTCGTACGCGTGCAGGGGGATGCCGAGCACCCGGATCAGCAGGAGGACGAGGGAGATCTCCGAGGCGACGACGAGCGCGGCCAGCGCGATGTCGCGCGCGCTGCGGAGGGAAGCGGAGAGCGCCAGCAGCACGAGCGCGCCCGCGACGAGCCCGATCCTCGGCATGTCGTGCGCGAGCGTCTCGCGCAGCGACGCCTCGAGCCGGCTGTAGCCGGTGAGCATGGCGCCCGGATCCTCCTCGCGGATCGCGCGCTCGATCCGCGCGACCGAGCCGGTCTCGCGGGGCCGCACGTACAGGGCGACGAGCGCCTCGCCCCCGTCCGCCCCGAGGTAGCGCGAGAGCAGGATGGACGCGGGGCCGCGCTCGAGATCGGAGAGCGCCACCTCCTGCCGGGGCGGCGCGCGCATCCCGTCGAGCACCGCCGAGAAGCGCTCGGGCGCGAAGCCCGTGTCGCGGAGCGCGCGCGCGAGCTCGTCGGCCTTGGCGGGCAGGTCGAGCGCGTCGCGCGCGGCGAAGCGCTCGGCCTGCGTCGGGGCGGCGGGGGCGAGCGCAGTGAGCGCGTCGACGGCCTCCACGTCGGCCTTCATCGAGGCGAGGCGCTCCGCGATCCGGTCGCCGCGCGCGCGGGCGCGCTCCTGGTCGCCGTCCGCGAGGAGGACCACCCATTGCCCTCGCCGCCCGCCGAACGCCTCGAAGATCTCCTGCTGTACCTTGAGGGGCTCGAGCTCGGCCGGCCTGATCGCGACGATGGCCTCCGCGAGCGGCGGCGAGGCGCCGAGGGCGACCGCCGCGATGGGGAGCGCCGCGAGCCCCGTGAGCGCGAGCGCGCGGCCCCGGGTGCGGGTCAGCCGGTAGAGGCCGTCGGGCCAGCGCGCCGGTGCCTCGGTCGGCGGGGTCCCCCGCTCGAGCCACGCGCCCACGGCCGGCGTCACGAGCACGATGGCGATCGCCGTCAGGACCTCGCCCGCGGCGCACAGGAGCCCGAGCTGCCGGAGCGCGTTGATGTCCGACAGCGCGAGGGCCCCGAACGCCGCCCCCGCGGTGACGGCCGCGATGAGCACCGCGCGGGAGGTCCGCGCCCTCGCCGCGCGCGCGGCCGCCTCCGGATCGAGGCCCTCGCGCCGCGCCTCGAGCAGCGCGGCGTAGACGTGGACGCCGGTGTCGACGCCGACGCCGACGACCACCGACATGAAGGCGACGGCGATCGCGCTGAGCCCGCCCGGGAGCGCCGTGGCGAGCCCCGCGGTCCAGAGGGTCCCGAGCACGAGCGGCGGCATCACCGCGGCGAGGGCGCGCAGGCGGCGGAAGAGCAGCGCGAAGACGACAGAGGCGAGCAGCATCGAGAGCGTCCCCGAGATCGCGAGATCGCGCGTGAGCATCGCCTCGGTCGCCGCGGCGATGGCGTGCCCGCCGGTGAGCCCGAGCGTGAGCCCCGGGTGCGCCGCGCGGATCGGGCCGAGGACGGCGTTCGCGTCCGCGACGAACGCCCGCGCGTCGGCGCCGCGGAGCGCCTGCCCCGCCGGCTGCACCAGGACGAGGTGCACCTTGCCGTCGTCCGTGGCGAAGGCGCCGTCCGCCTGCGTGCGCACCCCGGATCCGATGTCCGCGGACTCGAAGACGAGCTGCGAGAGGCGCAGCGGGTCGGCCGCGATCGTCTCGGCCGCGGCGCCGCCGCCCGGCGCGAGCAGCATGGCGCGCGTCTCGGCGAGGCGCTCCCGCATCCCCTCGGGCGAGAGCGCCGCGGCGAGCCGCTCTCGCACCCGCGCGTCCGCGTGCCGGAACGCGACCCACGGATCGAGCGAGCGCGAGACGTCGATCCGATCGGCGGCGCGCTGCACGGTCGGGCGCGCCGCGAGGGCCCGCGCGATCTCCGCGGCCACGGCCGCGTTCTCGTCGGGGTCGTCGCCCTTGACCATCACGACGCCGAGATCGCCGCCCCCGAACCCGCGCACGTACCGGCGCAGCGCCGCGGCGTCTCCGCGCTCCGGCAGGAGCGAGGCGACGTTCGGCTCGAGCTGTAGCCGCAGCGTCACGGCGGCGAAGGCGGCGAGCGTCAGCGCCGCGAGGGCGGCGACGACGACGAGGCGGAGCGGCCGGCGGGGGGCGTCCGCGCGAGCCGACGGAGGCGGAAGAGGTGCTGCCATGGAAAGTGCCCAGCGCCGCTCCTCTACCCTCACGCCCGCCTCGCCGCGAGGACATCCACCCTCACGCCCGCCTCGCCGCGAGGCCCTACACGGTCCGTGCTCCCGAGCTCACGACGCTTGCGCTCGCGAGGGCGCCGATTCATCCCGGCAGCATGGAGCTCCCCCCGATCGTCCTCGCAGGCAGAGCCGTCCTGCGGAAGCCCGCCGCGCCCGTCCCGCCCGAGGAGATCGGGACGAAGCGGCTCAAGCACCTCGTCTCGACGATGGTCTCCGTCATGCGCAAGGCGCCCGGCGTGGGGCTCGCGGCGCCGCAGATCGGCGTCGACCAGCAGGTGATCGTGCTCGAAGACAGCGAGGAGCTCATGTCCCGCCTCACCCCGGGCCAGCGCGCCGAGCGCGGACGCGTGCCCTTCCGGCTCAGGGTGATCATCAACCCGACGCTGAGGGTCCTCGCGCCGTCGCTCCCGGACGCGGCAGGCGCGGGGCGGGCGACGTTCTTCGAGGGCTGCCTGAGCGTCCCGGGTTACATGGCGCTGGTCGAGCGAGATCTGTCGGTCGAGGTGAGCGGCGTGGACGAGGACGGCAAGGAGGTCCGGTGGGAAGCGACGGGCTGGCCGGCGCGGATCCTCCAGCACGAGGTCGATCACCTCCGCGGCACGCTGTACGTCGATCGCATGGTCACGCGCTCCTTCTGCAGCAACGAGGAGGCGAAGCTCTTGCTCAGCCTGTCCGTCGCCGAGGCGCGGGCCGCGCTCGGCGCGTGACCACGGCCCGGCGCGCCGGGAGGCGAGCGCGCTCGGCTGGCGGACGCGCGCTCACGGTGAGGGCGACGAGCCGGCGCCGCGCCCGGCGCTGGCGACGAGGGCTTCCACGATCCGCTCCATCCTGATCCCGCGCGAGCCCTTCACGAGCACCAGATCGCCGCGCTCGACGATCTCCTGCGCGCGGGCCGCCGCGGCGTCCGCGTCTCCGGCGAACCACGCCCGCACGCCGGCCGCCTCGGCGGCGCGCGCGATCCGCGCCGCCTCGCCGCCGACGGCGACGAGCGCGGCGGGGCGCGCGGCGCCGACCTGCTCGCCGAGCGCGTCGTGCTCCGCCGCCGCGAGCGCGCCGAGCTCGCGCATCTCGCCGAGCAGCAGGACCAGCCGCTTCCCGAGCGCCTCGGCGACCTCGACGGCCGTCCTGAGGGACGATCGCATCGACAGCGGGTTGGCGTTGTAGCTGTCGTCGATGACCACGGTGCCGTCCGGCAGCTCGCGGACGGACAGGCGCCCGTCCCCCGGCGGCGCGAGCCCTGCGGCGGCGCGTGCCGCTCGCTCGGTCGAGAGCGGCTCACCGACCGCCTCTTCCACGACGGCGACGGCCGCGGCCGCCGCCAGCGCCCCCGCCTCGCCGAGCAGCGGGACGACGAGCTCCAGCGCCTCGCCTCCGCGCTCGATCCGCACCGAGGTGCCGCGCACCCCGACCGGCCGCCTCCCCGCGATCCGGATCCGCGCGCGCTCCCCGAAGCCGTAGGTGATCCGCCGCGCGGCGCCGGCGCGCTCGAGCTGCTCGACCACCTTCACGTCGTCGCCGTTGCCGAGAGCCACGCCCTCGGCCGGCAAGGCGGCGAGCAGATCACCTTCCTCGGCGGCGACGTCTTCCAGCGTGCCGAGCCCCTCGGTGTGCTCGACGCCGATGGACGTCAGCACGGCGAGGTCCGGCCCCGCGATCCGCGCGAGGGCCGCGACCTCGCCGCGCTGGTTCGTGCCGATCTCGACGACCGCGAAGCGATGGCGGTCCTCGAGCCCGAGCAGCGTCATCGGCAGCCCGACGGCGTTGTTCAGGTTGCCCGCCGTCGCGTGCACCTCGCCGCGGCCCACCGCCGCGAGCAGCGCCGCGATGGTCCGCGTCGTCGTCGTCTTGCCCGCCGAGCCGCCGATCGCGACGATCGCCCGCGGCCCGCCGGGGTGGGCGCCCGCCCGCCATCGCTCGCGGTGCGCTCTGGCCAGCGCCCCGAGCGCCGTGAGGCCGTCGTTCACGAGCACCGCGCCTCCTCCGGGCGGCAGGGCCACCTCCCGCGAGACGATGAACGCGGCCGCCCCGCGCTGCGCGGCGGCGTCGAGGAACCTGTGGCCATCGAAGCTCTCGCCGGCGAGCGCGACGAACGCCGCTCCTGGCGCGATCGTCCGGCTGTCGGTCGAGACGCCCCGCGCGTCCGGCCCGCTCCTCAGCACGCGCCCGCCGGTCGCGCGCGCCAGCTCGTCGAGGGAGAAGGGGGCAAGGTTGTGCGGGATCGGCGTCGCCATCGCGGGCGATCACCAGCACGGAACCGGGCGCGGGGCCAACGAATCGCCTGCGAGACGCCCCGTCCGTGCGGCGTCGCGCCGCCTCAGCGCCGGGTCTTTTCCTTCTCGACCTCGTCGTAGATGTCGTCGCTCTTCGGCCGTGGGCGTGCGGCTGGGCGGGGCGCTGCGGGCGCGCTGGGGGCCGCCGTCACGCTCACGGTGGGCTCTGGCGACGCCTCGGCGGCCGTGGGCGGCGGCTCCTTGTAGTCGATCGCGATCGGTCCTCCGCCGCCCATGCTCTGCCACAGCGTGATCCCGATGAGCGCCAGCAAGGCCACCGCCAGGATCACGCTGAGCACGATGATGAGCGTCCTGCCGCCCTCCCGCCGCCGCGGCGCGACGGCGGCGGGTGGCTTCTGCGGTTCCGGGCGCTCCTGGACGAAGGTCGACGGGAGCGCCGGCATCTCGAGGCGCGCCGACGTGGTGGCCCACGGGCTCTCGGCCGCTCCGTCCCACCCGCCGGCCGCCTGGGGCGCGCCGTGCGCCGCCGCGCCGGGAGCTGCGCTCATCGCCGGCGCGGGCGCGGCGGCCGGCGGCGGCCCGGCCTGAGCCGGCATCCCCGCATGCAGCGAGGGCATCGGCGTGCGCGCGGCCTCTGATACCGCGGGCGCGGCCGCGCCGAAGCCAGGGCTCCCGAACCCGGGCGGCGCCGCCGGCGCAGGCGGCTGGCCGGCGTGAGGCGATGGCATCGGCGCGCGCGCGGCCTCTGGCGCAGCGGGCGCGGCCGCACCGGGGCCGGGGCTCGCGAACCCGGGCTGCGCCGCCGGCGCAGGCGGCTGCGTCGCGCTCGCGCCCATCCGGTCCGTGATCGGCGCCGGCTGGAAGGCCGCCTGGCTCGGAGGCACCGGATCCGACTGCGGCGGCGCCGAGATGAACGGGAGCGCGCTCGGAGAAAAGACGCCGCTGGCCGAGAGCACGTCCTGCTGCGAGACGATCCCGGGCGGAAGGGTCCCTCCGCGCGCCGAGACGCTCGCCGTGGGCGGCTGGGTGTACCCGGCGGGAGCTGGCCCCGAGAACGCCGGCGCCGGCATGGCGCCCGAGAACGCGGGCGCCGATGCCACCGGCCCCGAGAACGCGGGCGCCGACGGCATCGGCCCCGAGAACGCGGGCGCCGACGGCATCGGCCCTGAGAACGCGGGCGGGCTCTGCTGCTGAAGATGAGGGCTCAGCGCGTACTGTGCGGAGAGCGGGCGCAGCGCGCCGGGCGCCATCAGCGGCGGCACGGGCAGCGGCCGGAAAGGGATCCCCGAGCCGTGCGCCGGCGGGAGCGGCCGGCCTGGCTGCGCCGCCCTCTCACTCTCGGGGGCTCCCCATGGAACGTGTTTGTCGGTCATCCGCGCGCCTCGGAGGGACCGCCCACGCGACCCCTCCGCCTCACACTGAAGCGGAACAGCGCCCTCAATCTACCTCCAAGTCTCGGCGTGCGGCCATCCTTCTGACGCGTCGCCCCGCCCCGCGAGGCGCTGCCGCTCGTCGGCGCTGGCGCCGCGCAGCGCCGCGCCGTGACGACACCGCCCGTCGCGGACGCAGGATAGCGACGCCAGGGGTGCGCTCCTCGGGCCGGGTCGGCGTGATTGAAGAGCGAGTCAGCCCTCTCGGGCGCGGGCGTCTCCGACGGCAGAGCTCGGACCGAGGCGCTGTGTCCACGCTTGTCGGGAACTCTCGACATGGCCGCGGCGCGCCGTGGACGGGCGGTGGCGCTCTCGCCGGGGCGCGGGCCTCTGCCGCCGCGGGGCGGCTGTCGACCGCGGCAGCACAGTGCTATGGCACGTCGCGATATGGCCGCCGAGACGATGGACCCCCGCGCCTCCACCGAACCTTCTCCCAACGAGCCGCGTGAGCCCGCGCGCTACGATCATGCCGCCGTCGAGCCGCGCTGGCAGCGCGCGTGGGAGGAAGGCGAGACCTTCCGCGCCGTCCGCAGCGCGGACCCCGCCCGCGGGAAGCGCTACGTGCTCGACATGTTCCCCTATCCGTCGGGGTCGGGGCTGCACGTCGGCCACCCCGAGGGGTACACGGCGACCGACATCATGTCCCGCTACTTCCGCATGCGCGGGATCGACGTGCTTCACGTCATGGGCTGGGACGCCTTCGGGCTGCCGGCGGAGCAGCACGCCCTCGAGACCGGCACGCACCCGGCCGACACGACGGCGCGGAACATCGCGACCTTCAAGCGCCAGCTCAAGATGCTGGGCTTCAGCTACGACTGGTCGCGGGAGCTCTCCACGACCGATCCGCGCTACGTGCGCTGGACGCAGTGGATCTTCCTCCAGCTCTTCAAGAAGGGGCTCGCGTACCAGGACGAGGTGAGCGTCAACTGGTGCCCGGCGCTCGGGACCGTCCTCGCGAACGAGGAGGTGATCGACGGCAAGAGCGAGCGCGGCTCGCACCCGGTCTACCGGACGCCGCTCAGGCAATGGATGCTCCGCATCACCGCCTACGCCGACCGCCTGGCGGAGGATCTGCGCCTCCTCGACTGGCCTGAAGGGACGGTGGCGATGCAGCGCTCCTGGATCGGCCGCTCGGAGGGGGCGCTCATCACGTTCGAGGTCAAGGGATGGGGCAAGGGCGCGCTGAGCGTGTTCACGACCCGCCCCGACACGCTGATGGGCGTCACCTACGTCGTGCTCGCGCCCGAGCACCCGCTCACGACATGGCTCACGAGCGCGGAGAGCGGCGCGTCCGAGCCGCGCCGCGAGGCGGTGCGCGCCTACGTCGCGGCCGCGGCGGGCAAGAGCGATCGCGAGCGGCTCGCCGCGGCGGCGAGGGAGAAGACCGGCGTCGACACCGGCCTCGTCGCCGTCCACCCCATCACGGGCGTGGAGGTGCCGATCTGGGTCGCCGACTACGTGCTCGGCGGCTACGGCACCGGCGCCGTGATGGCGGTGCCAGGGCACGACGAGCGCGACTTCTCCTTTGCCCGCACCTACGGGCTGCCCATCGTCGAGGTCGTGAGCCCCGACGGCTCCCTGCACGACCAGCTCGAGGCCGCCTACGTCGACCCGGGCGTCGCGGTCCGGAGCGGCGAGTTCGACGGGCTCGCGACGGAGGAGTGCAAGCGCGCGGTCATCGCGCGCCTCGAGGCGCTCGGGCGAGGCAAGCGCGAGGTGAACTACAAGCTGCGCGACTGGGTCTTCTCCCGCCAGCGCTACTGGGGCGAGCCGATCCCGATCTACTTCCCCGTCGAGCTCGCCGATCCGCAGGGCGATCCCAGGAAGGGCGCCGCGCACACGATCCGCTACGATCAGCCGATCGCGGTCGACGAGGCCAGCCTCCCGATCGAGCTGCCGCCGCTCGCCGACTTCCGCCCTGGCGACGACCCTGCGGGCCCGCTGGCGCGCGCCGTCGACTGGCGCTTCTTCCAGCGGGACGGCAAGTGGTACGCGCGCGAGACGAACACGATGCCGCAGTGGGCGGGCTCGTGCTGGTACTACCTCCGCTTCCTCGATCCGCAGAACGACGCGGAGCCGTTCTCGGAGGCCGCGTACGACGCGTGGATGCCCGTCGACCTCTACGTCGGCGGCGCGGAGCACGGCGTGCTGCACCTCCTCTACGCGCGCTTCTGGCACAAGGTGCTCTACGACCTCGGCCATGTGAAGCACCCCGAGCCCTTCGCGAAGCTCGTCCATCAGGGGATGATCCTGGGCGAGGACAACGAGAAGATGTCGAAGTCGCGGGGCAACGTGATCAACCCCGACGACATCGTGCGGGCCCACGGCGCCGACGTGCTGCGGATGTACGAGATGTTCATGGGCCCGCTCGAGGCGGTGAAGCCCTGGCAATCGGGGCAGATCCAGGGTGTGGTCCGGTTCCGGGACCGCGTGTTCGCGACGTGCACGCGGCCGCTCTCGGACGCGATGGACGACGCGACGAGCCGGCAGCTCCACAGGACGATCAAGAAGGTGACCGGCGACATCGAGGGGATGGCGTTCAACACCGCCATCTCCGCGATGATGGTCTTCGTGAATCACCTGAGCTCGCTGCCTTCGCCGCCGCGCGAGGCGGTCCTGCGGCTGATCCTCCTCGTCTCCCCCTTCGCGCCGCACCTCGCGGAGGAGCTGTGGCGGCTCACCGGCCACGAGCGTTCGCTCAGCTACGAGCCGTGGCCCACCTACGACGAGGCCTTCTGCGTCGACGACGTCCTTGAGATCCCGGTGCAGGTGAACGGCAAGGTCCGCGGTCGCGTGATGCTGGCGAAGGCGGCATCGGAGGAGGAGGCGCGAGCCGCCGCGCTCGGCCTGGAGACCGTGGCCGCCCTCGCCGCGGGCAAGCAGCTGAAGAAGTTCATCTACGTCGCGGGGAAGATCGTGAACATCGTGGTCGGCTGACGCTCCGGCGCCGCCCGGAGAGCTCCGGCGCCGCCCGGAGAGCTCCGGCGCCGCCGGGAGAAAACGAGCGCTCGCAGCGCGGCGACGTCGCGAACGGACGCGTGGGATCGCAGCGCGAGGGAGGCGCTCCCGGCGCGCGAGGCCCCGCGCCCACGCCTGCTCGCCGGAGCCTCGGGCTCCAGCGCCTTGCGCTCGGTGGACGACAGGGTCGGGCGCTCGGGTGTACATGAGCCCGGCCGGCGCGCTGACCGCATCCCACACCACAGCGCAGCGGGGTGGCTCCGCCGGCGCGTGAGCTTCCCCGGAAGCAATGCTCTCCTCCCTCGGGGAGCGCGGCGGTGCACAGCCCAGGCTGGCAGGTGCCGTGCAAAGGCGGCTGGCCGTGTGCCGGAACAGCACCGCATGGTGTACCCGAGCTGGCTGCCTCCTCGCCGTCGCGCTGGCCGGCTGCGCTGGAGACGCGGACGAAGCGGACCTGCACGAGGAGGACGCGGCCGAGGCCGCGCTGGAGATCAAGGGAGGGTATCTAGACGCTGGAGACCGCGCGGTCGCCGGGCTCCTCATCACCGATCGCAGAGGGCGCGTCGCGCGGACCTGCTCGAGCACCGTGATCGCGCCCAACCTCGTGCTCACCGCGCAGCACTGCATCGCGGAAGCTCCCAAGCTCATCGCCTGCAAGACGGCGACGTTCGGTGAGCCGGTCGACGCCTCGCAGGTCTACGCCACGCTCGGCGGGGCCCTGTGGGCCGCGGACACGCCGTGGATCGGCGCGCGCGCGCTGCTCAGCCCGCCCGACGGCAACGCCGTCTGCGGGCGCGACGTCGCGCTCGTCGTGCTGTCCTCCCCGCTCGGCGGCAGCGAGGTCACGCCGCTCGCGCCCCGCCTCGATCGGCCGCCCGAGGAGAGCGAGGTCTACTCCGCGGTGGGCTTCGGCGACACGGAGGGCAGATCGCGCGGCGGCGGCGTCCGCAGGCGCCGCGATGGGCTCCACGTCGAGTGCGTCGGGTACGGGTGCGGAACGCAGGAGCGCGTCACAGGGGGCGAGTGGCGCGGAGAGAACGGCATCTGCAGCGGCGACTCGGGCGGACCGGCGCTCGACGTCGCGGGGCAGATCATCGGCGTGACGTCGCGCGGGCCGGCCGGCTGCGCCGACCCCATCTATGGTGGGCTCATCGCCCATCGCGACTGGCTCGTCACCGAGGCGATGCGCGCCGCCGACGTCGGCGGCTACGACCCGCCCTGGTGGGCCACGGCGTCGGACCCCGCGGAGCGCTTGCCTTCGCGCCGGCCGCTCGACGAGCGCTGGCTCTCGTGCGCGCACGGCCCCTTCGTCGGCGACGACAGCGGGGCCGCGGCGGCGCTCGCGATGCTCGCGCTGCTCGCGCTGAAGCGAGCCAGGACGTCCGCGCTGCCGACATGCCGCGCTCACCGCGCACGCCGCGCGCGCGCCGCGTCGCAGAGCACGATTTCCGCCTGATCGAAGCGCCAGCGCACACCTCGCCTGCTAGGATGCCGGCGTCCTGCCCTGCGGAGTGTCCATGCCCATTTCGCCCAGCATCCGTCCGGCCGCGCTGCTCGCGGCGCTCGCGCTCGCCTCGCTCCCCATCGGCTGCGGCCCCACCTACGTGCGCGGCAATCAGGTCGAGGGGCTCGACGACGCGGCGATGAGCACGGGAATCGACAGGCGCGACATCGAGCAGCTCCTCCACGAGAACCTGACGTCGCTGATGGCCTCTCCGGTCGCCAAGGCGTGGGCGCACGACGGCTCGCGGCCCACGCTCGCCATCTATCCGCTGTCGAACCAGACGAGCGAGCACATCGACAGCCAGCTTCAGGCGCTCCTGTCCGATATCGAGACGTACCTGGCCCAGGCGAGCCTCGTCACCGTGGTGAGCGTCGAGCGCCAGCAGCAGATGGTCGCGGAGGTCGAGAAGCAGCGCGGCGGCGGGTTCGATCCGAACCACATCGCCGAGTACAACCGCCAGCTCGGCGCGAAGTACTACCTCACCGGCAAGGTCTTCACCGCCGATGAGCGCACCGAGGACGAGCGCCGCGTCCAGTACTTCATGTTCATGCAGCTCATCGAGGTCGCAACGAGCGCGGTGGCCTGGCAGAACAGGGCGGCCTTCACCAAGGCGCTCATCCAGGAGTGATGCGCCGGCGGCACGCGAGCCTCGCGGGGCGCAAGCGTGCGGCCCTGGCTCCTCTCGCGCTGCTCCTCGGCCTCTGGCAGGCCGCCTGCGGCGGACATGAAGATCGCGTGCGCACCGCGCTCCAGGCGCTCGATCGCGGCGCTCCCGCCGAGGCGGTGGCCGCGCTGAACGAGCAGCTCGAGGTCGAGACCGCGGCCGAGCTCCCGGCGCTCCGGGGCGACAACGCGCTCCTCCTGCTCGACCGCGGCAACGTCCTCCTCAGCATGGACAGCTACCGGCTGTCCGCGCGCGATCTCGGGGCCGCGGACAAGTCGATCGACCTGCTCGACATGTCCCGCGGGGCCGCCCACGATCTCGGCAAATACCTCTTCTCGGACGACGTGGGCCCGTACAAGGCGCCTGCCTACGAGAAGCTGCTCATCAACACCATCAACATGATGAACTACCTGGCCCAGCGCGACCTCAGCGGGGCCAGGGTCGAGGCTCGACGCCTCGCGATCATGCAGAGATACCTGCGCGATCACGAGGGCGAGACGGCGCTCCTCGGCCTCGGCAGCTACCTTGCGGGCCTCGCCTTCGAGAAGAGCGGCCAGGCTGACGAGGCGCTCCTCCACTACGACGACGCCCTCCGCCACGGGCCGTATCCGTCGCTCCGCCGCCCGCTCCGCGCGCTCACGCGCGGCGAGCCCAGGTCGCCCCGCATCGCCGCGTTGATCGAAGGGGAGGCCCCGCCGCCGCCCCTCGACGAGACCGGCGAGGCCGAGCTCATCGTCGTCGTCGGGTTCGGGCGCGTCCCGCAGAAGGTGCCGCAGCGCCTGCCGATCGGCCTCGCGCTCACGCTCGTGGCCAACGACATCAGCCCGACGGATCGCGCGCGGGCGAGCGAGCTCGCGGCGAAGGGGCTCGTGACCTGGGTCAACTACCCGACGCTCGCCCGGGGCAAGGGCGGCTATTCGATTCCCACGCTGAAGCTCGACGGGCGCTCCCAGCCGATGGAGCAGGCGCTCGACGTCGAGGCGCAGGTGCGCGCGGCCTGGAAGAAGAGCGAGGGCACCGTCATCCTGTCGGCCATCACGAGGACCGTCGCCCGCATCGCGGCCGGCGAGGCCGCGCAGGGCGCCACCGAGGCCGCCGCGGAGGACTCCGGGCCGCTGGGCCTGCTCGTCGGCCTGCTGACGAGCGCGACGCTGACCGCGCTCGACACGCCGGACACGCGCGGGTGGTCGACGCTCCCCGCGCGCATCGCGATCGCGCGGACCCGCGTCCGCGCGGGCACGCACGACGTGGTCGTCGGCGTCCGCGGCGAGTCGAGGCGCGCCCGGGTGAGCGTGGCCGCTGGCGGGTGGGCCTTCGTCCCGGTGATGGTCCTCCGCTGAGCGGCGCGCGCGGACGGGAGGGTTGCGGGCGCACTCCTCCCGCGGCAGTCTCCGCGCCGATGCGTAGCCCTCATCTCCGCGCCGTGCTGGTCCACGCGCTCTCGGCGTGCTCGCCCCTCGCGCTCCTCTGCGCGACCGCCTGCGGGACGCTCGCCACCTCGCCGTCGTGGGTCGGCGGCGGCCTCGCGGTCTCCGCGCCGATCCGGGCGGCCGAGGAGGACGCCGCGATCGAGCGGGAGCGCGCGGTGATCGCGAGTCAGCCCAAGCAGATCGGCGCGCGGCATCTCCTCGTCATGCACGAGGGCTCGAAGAGCAAGCCCGAGGGCCTCCGCCGCACGCGCGCCGAGGCCCGCGCGCGAGCGCAGGAAGCGCTCCTCAAGATCCGCGGCGGGGCGAGCTTCGAGGAGGCGGTCGCGGAGTACAGCGACGAGCCGGGCGCCGCCGAGCGCGGCGGGGATCTCGGCGTGTTCGAGCGCGGCATGATGGTGAAGGGCTTCTCCGACGCCGCGTTCGCCTTGAAGATCGGCGAGGTGAGCGAGATCATCGAGACGCCGTTCGGCTTCCACATCATCCAGCGCACCGAGTAGCGCCCGCCCCAGGTCGTCGCGCGCCGGCCGCGGGCTCGACGCCTCCGTCGGAGTCGCCTAGCGTGGCGCGCATGACGAGGAACGTCCGCGCTGCGCCGACCGCCGAGCACCGCCGCCTCGAGGAAGAGCGCGAGCGCCTCCTGCGCTGGAAGCACTGGGGCCCCTACCTCTCCGAGCGGGCCTGGGGGACGGTGCGCGAGGACTACAGCGCGAACGGGGACGCGTGGGCGCACTTCCCTCACGACCATGCCCGGAGCCGCGCCTATCGCTGGAACGAGGACGGGCTCGGCGGCATCTGCGACCGACACCAGATCTTGTGTCTCGCCGTCGCCGTCTGGAACGAGCGGGATCCGATCCTGAAGGAGCGGGCCTTCGGCCTGACCGGGCCGGAAGGCAACCACGGCGAGGACGTCAAGGAGATCTACTACTACGAAGACGCGACGCCGACCTCCAGCTACCTGCGCTATCTCTACCGGTACCCGCAGCGGCCGTTCCCTTACGAGGCGCTCGTCGCCGCCGCGCGCGACCGCGGCCTCTCCGAGGGCGAGGCCGATCTCCCCGATCTCGGCGCCTTCGACGGGGATCGTTACTTCGACGTCGTCGTCGAGTACGCGAAGCGGAGCCCGAGCGACATCCTGATGGTCATCACCGTGGTGAACCGCGGCCCGGAGGCCGCGCCGATCCACGTGCTCCCGCACCTCTGGTTCCGCAACACATGGTCCTGGACCGAGCCTCCGGGTCCGGTCCCGGAGATCCGGGCCATGGAGACCGACGCCGGTCATGTGATGCTGCGCGCGGCGCACCCCGAGCACGGCGCGCATCACCTGTACATCGAGGGCAGCCCGGAGCTGCTCTTCACCAACAACGAGACGAACCGCGAGCGGCTCTATGGCGTCCCTTCGCGGACACCGTACGTCAAGGACGCGTTCAATCACCGGGTCGTCCATGGCGACGAGGCGCGGGTGAACGCCGAGCGCCGCGGCACGAAGGCCGCGAGCTGGCATCGCTTCGAGGTGCCGGCCGGCGGGAGCCGGCGGATCCTGCTCCGGCTCGCGCCCGAGCCGGTGGAGTGCCCCTTCGACGGCGCGGACGAGCTCCTGGAGGCGCGGCGCAGGGAAGCGGACGAGTACTATCTCGCCGTCCAGGGCCCTGCCCTGTCCGACGATCGCCGCGCCATCCAGCGTCAGGCGGCGGCGGGCCTGTTCTGGACGATGCAGTTCTACCACTACGACGTCGACACCTGGCTCCGCGGCGACGCGCACGCCCCGCCGCCCGAGCGGCTGAGCGGCCGAAACGCCCACTGGCGGCACGTCTCCGTCGCCGATGTCGTCTCCATGCCCGACGCGTGGGAGTACCCCTGGTTCGCGGCGTGGGATCTCGCCTTCCACGCGGTCGCGCTGGCCTCGCTCGACATCGATCTCGCGAAGGCCCAGCTGAAGATGATGGTCAAGGAGTGGTACCAGCACCCGAACGGGCAGCTGCCTGCCTACGAGTGGGAGTTCTCGGATCTGAACCCCCCGGTGCACGCCTGGGCGACCTACCAGATCTACAAGATCGAGCGGAAGCAGCGGGGCGAGGGCGATCGGGTGTTCCTGGAGCGCGTGTTCCACAAGCTCCTCATCAACTTCGCCTGGTGGGTCAACAAGCGCGACGCCGAGGGGCACAACGTCTTCGAGGGCGGGTTCCTCGGCCTCGACAACATCTCGCTCTTCGATCGCAGCGAGCGGCTCGCGCCCGGGATGCGCCTGGAGCAGGCGGACGCCACGGCGTGGATGGCGATGTACTGCCTCGACCTCATGCGCATCGCGCTGGAGCTCGCGCTCGACAACTCCGCGTACGAGGATCTCGCCAGCAAGTTCTTCGAGCACTTCTTGCGGATCGCGCACGCGCTCCACCACACGGCGGACGGCCGGCTGCCGCTCTGGTCCGAGGAGGACGGCTTCTACTTCGACATCCTCATCGCCGGAGGGAAGCCGCGGCACGTGAAGATCCGATCGGCCGTCGGCCTCATCCCGCTCTGCGCGGTGCACGTGATCACCCCGGAGATCTACGGCAAGCTCGCGAATTTCCGGCGCCGGACCGAGTGGTTCCTCCGCAGGAACCCCGCGCTGGCCGAGTCGATCACCGTACGTCCAGACGGCCGCCAGGTGCTCTCCGCGGTGCCGCCGGGGCGCCTCGAGCGGGTGCTCGCGCACCTGTTCGACGAGGACAAGTTCCTCTCGCCGTTCGGCCCGCGCTCGCTCTCCAAGGAGCACGCGGCCGCGCCCGTCTCGCTCGGGCTCGAGCCCTGCGACGCGCAGTACACGGTCGGCTACGAGCCGGGCGAGTCGATCACGCGCATGAAGGGCGGCAACTCCAACTGGCGCGGCCCGATCTGGTTCCCGCTCGGCTACCTGCTCTACCGCTCGCTCCTCCGGCTCGACCACGGCTTCGGCGACGTGCTCACGATCCCGTCGCTCGGCGGCCACGGCCCTCGCACGCTCCGCGACGGAGCGCACGAGATCGCGCGCCGGCTGATCGCGATCTTCGAGCGCGACCGCGAGGGCCGCCGCCCTGTCTACGGCGAGCACCCCCTCTTCCAGCGTGATCCTGGGTTCCGAGATCGCCTGTTTTTCTTCGAGTACTTCCACGGCGACACCGGCGCTGGGCTCGGCGCCTCGCACCAGACCGGCTGGACTGCCCTCGTGGGCGACCTGATCCTCCGCACGGAACGGCACGACCACCCGCGTTCGTAGCGCACCCCACATAGCGTTCGGGTCATCACCGGTTCGTACCGGATCCGTGCTAGGAGGGCGCCTGTGTCGCTGGCGTTCGGCGTTTCGCTCCTCGCGTTGGCCGTCATGCTGGGCGGCATTGCGGCGGTGTTCCGTCACCGGAGCGAGGGCGCGATGTCTGCGTTGCGGACGTTCGCCCTCGTCGGTGCGGCGTCGATCGCGCTGCTTCACCTGCTCCCGGAGGCGATCGGCGAGATCGGCTGGCTCGCGCTGTTCGCGGCGGCGTCTGGCTTCGTGGCGCCGGCGGTGCTGGAGCGCCTCGTGCTCGGGGACGCTGGGGCTCACCGGACGCCGACGACGGCGCTCGCGATGGGGTACGCCGCGGTGCTCGCGCATCAGTTCGGCGAGGGCGCGGCGGTGGCGTCGCTCTCACGGGTTGGACAGCTCTCGCTCCCTGTCGTGCTCGTGATCGCTGCGCACACGGTGCCGCTCGCCATGGTGGTGGCCATTCAGGTCCTCGAGGTGAAAGCCGATACCGGCGGCAAGCGCGCCATGAGCGCTGCGCTCGCGGGCATCGCGCTCGCCACGGTGGTTGGCGCCTTCGCGACGCGGCTTGTCGACCTGGAGCACCTCGAGGTGATCGAGCCCTGGCTGCTCTCCGCGGTCGCGGGCCTCCTCTTGCACGCGCTCTCGCACGAGGCGGTCGCAAGCGGCCCAGCGACCTCTCTGAGCCGCGCCGGCGAAGCCATGGGCGGACTGCTCGGCATTTTCCTCGCGACGATCGGGATCGACGAGGAGGAATGGGTGCAAAAGATCCCGTTCGCTCTCCAGATCGCCGCCCTGTCCGTCCTTGCCGGGCTCATCCTCCTGCGCAGCTACGGCCCGAGGCGAGTTACCGAGCGCCCGCACTGAGCGTCGCCGCCCTGACGGCCCCTCCCGTCCCGACGCCGTAACGGCACGCACGCCCCCGGCCCCGTCCCGAGCGCTGCCTCGACGGCGCCGGTCTGACGGCGGCCAGCACGAGCTCGCTGCAAAGGCGAAGCCTTCAGCGGAGCCGTCGTGCCGAACCGAAGGCCCTCGGCGCATAGACGTTAACCGAGCTCGTTCGGTCACGCTCAGAGCACGGCGCCCGCCCCCTCCACCCCACCATCGGTCACCAACGTGAACGTGAACGTTTACGTGAACGTGGACGTTTACGTGGACGTGGACGTTTACGTGAACGTCGACGTTTACGTGAACGTCGACGTTTACGTGAACGTCGACGTGGACGTGGACGTTTACGCGGTCGTGGTCGTGGTCGTGGTCGTCAACGATAAGCCGTGAACGACCACGACCACGACCACGTCCACGTAAACGTTCCGGATGTAGGAGGACGCGGCGTGAAGCCTTTTTAACGCCTACGATGCCCCCTGGAGGCTGCTCCCCGGGGGCCGACCGGCCCGGAACGCGCTCCACGCAGCCGCCGACGTCCCCAAGCCGACCTGAAGGCCTAGCCGCAACGCGCGCCAGGACCTCGAAGCACGATGGACAAAAAAAAACCTGCGCACGGCTCTCACCGTGCGCAGGTTCGAAGAAAATCCCGGCGGCGTCCTACTCTCCCACCAGGTTGCCCTGGCAGTACCATCGGCTCCAAGAAGCTTAACTTCCGAGTTCGGTATGGGATCGGGTGTGACCTTCTCGATATCACCACCGGAAACTTGTGGGTGCGTCCAATCGGAACCCGGCGGAGCCCGCTCCTCGCGGTGCTCTGTTCCATGTTTACGCCAGGCCAGCTGTGTCACGCTGCTCGTCACCCGAACTCCGGGCGCGACGCTTCGATGTTTGCCTTAGAAGTATGGTCAAGCCGCACGACCTATTAGTACCGGTTAGCTCCGCCGATTGCTCGGCTTCCACACCCGGCCTATCAACCTCGTGGTCTACGAGGGGTCTTTAGGGGCCTTGCGGCCCGGGACACCTAGTCTTGAGGCCGGCTTCCCGCTTAGATGCTTTCAGCGGTTATCCGTTCCGTACATGGCTACCCGGCTATGCCCTTGGCAGGACAACCGGAGCACCAGAGGTACGTCCACCCAGGTCCTCTCGTACTATGGGCAGCTCCTCTCAAGTGTCCTACGCCCACGGCAGATAGGGACCAAACTGTCTCACGACGTTTTAAACCCAGCTCGCGTACCGCTTTAATCGGCGAACAGCCGAACCCTTGGGACCTGCTCCAGCCCCAGGATGCGATGGGCCGACATCGAGGTGCCAAACCGCGCCGCCGATATGAACTCTCAGGCGCGATCAGCCTGTTATCCCCAGAGTACCTTTTATCCGATGAGCGATGGCCCTTCCATACAGAACCACCGGATCACTAACGCCTGCTTTCGCACCTGTTCGACCTGTCGGTCTCACAGTTAAGCTCCCTTGTGCGTTTGCACTCTACGCCTGGTTTCCAATCAGGCTGAGGGAACCTTCGCACGCCTCCGTTACTTTTTAGGAGGCGACCGCCCCAGTCAAACTGCCCACCAGGCAGTGTCCCCGACCCAGTTCATGGGCCCAGGTTAGATTTCCAGAATACCCAGGGTGGTATTTCAACGTTGGCTCTGCCGAACCCAGAAGCCCGGCTTCATAGCCTCCCACCTATCCTACGCAGAATATCCCGAAAATCACTGCCAAGTTGCAGTAAAGGTTCATGGGGTCTTTCCGTCTTGCCGCGGGTAGAGGGTATCTTCACCCCCGATACAATTTCGCTGAGTCCCTGGTCGAGACAGCGGGGATGTTGTTATGCCATTCGTGCAGGTCGGAACTTACCCGACAAGGAATTTCGCTACCTTAGGACCGTTATAGTTACGGCCGCCGTTTACTGGGGCTTCGGTTCAGAGCTTCGCTTGCGCTGACTCGTCCCCTTAACCTTCCAGCACCGGGCAGGCATCAGACCCTATACGTCGTCTTACGACTTCGCAGAGTCCTGTGTTTTTAGTAAACAGTCACAACCCCCA